>NZ_JASZYQ010000001.1 GCF_030316885.1 Variovorax jilinensis
TCACCGTGAAGCTGATCAACCCGATCGCGATGGAAGAAGGCCTGCGCTTCGCCATCCGTGAAGGCGGCCGTACCGTGGGTTCGGGCGTCGTGGCCAAGATCCTCGACATCTAAGCCGGACGCAAAGGAATCATCATGGCTACCAAGCAAAAGATCCGTATCCGCCTGAAGGCATTCGACTACAAGCTGATCGACCAGTCGGCTGCCGAGATCGTCGACACCGCCAAGCGCACCGGCGCGATCGTCAAGGGCCCCGTGCCCCTGCCGACCCGCATGAAGCGTTTCGACATCCTGCGTTCGCCGCACGTCAACAAGACGTCGCGCGACCAGCTCGAGATCCGCACGCACCAGCGCCTGATGGACATCGTCGATCCGACCGACAAGACCGTGGACGCGCTGATGAAGCTCGACCTGCCGGCTGGCGTGGACGTCGAAATCAAGCTGCAATAAACGGCGCGGGCCCCAAAGGTCTTCCCGTCCGGGCCCGCCGGCAGAAATGCCGGCGGGCCTTCTTTTTTCTGCATCGGTGCATCGGCTGTGGCATCCTCGAAATCTGAGGCGGCAGGCTGGTTCGCTGAAATCGCCCAGAAAGTGGCGAGGTACTTCTCGGGGAGCTCGGACATGTTGGCTGTGCAAGGTTGGCGAGGCGGAATCGCGCTGGGGTTGCTGGGCCTGCTGGTCGCCTGCGGGGGCGGTGGCGGCGGGGGTGGCGGCGCCTTCCTGCCTGTGGGCGGCGGCGTGTCCACCGTGACGCTGAGCGGCACGGCCACCTACGTCTCGATCCCGAATGTCAACGGTGGCCTCAACTATGCGGCCGCTGCCCCGAAACCCATTCGCGGGGCCAGCGTGGAGGTGGTCGACGGTACGGGCGGTGTCATCGCCGCCACGACCACCGATGCCAGCGGTGTCTATTCCGCGTCCGTGCCGGGCTCGACATCGGTGCTGCTGCGGATCAAGGCGCAGATGACGCAGGGCGGAAGCGGCCCGAGCTGGGACGTCACGGTGCGCGACAACACCCAGTCGGGCGCGATCTACGCGCTGGAGACGCCGGCCTTCTCCAGCGGCACGGCGGCAACGCTCCGACGCAACGTGGAGGCGCCTTCGGGCTGGGACGGCAGCCGCTATGCCGACACCCGCGTCGCCGGTCCGTTCGCGATCCTCGACACGGTCTACGTCGCGCAGGCCAAGGTGCTCTCGGTGGCGCCGGGCGCCGTCTTCCCGCCGCTGCGCCTGTATTGGAGCGTGAACAACGTCGGGTCCGTCGGCGACGCGGCGCTGGGCCAGATCGGCACCACCTCGTTCGCCTCCGACGCCAATGGGCGCGCCATCTATGTGCTCGGCAAGGCCGACGTCGACACCGACGAATACGACGAGTCGGTGATCGCCCACGAATGGGGTCACTACTACCAGTCGGTCTTCAGCCGCGACGATTCGCCGGGGGGCCGACATGACGGCAACGACCTGCTCGATCGCCGCGTGGCCTTCTCGGAGGGCTGGGGCAACGCCTGGTCGGGCATCGCGCTGGGGCGCAGCAACTACACGGACTCGACCTACCTGGGGCAGGCTTCCGGTACCAACATCGCGCTGAGCAGCGGTGGCGCACCGACGCCCGGCTGGTACCGCGAGGCCTCGGTGCACGCGGTCATCTGGCGCCTCGCCGGGCAGGTCGGCTTCAAGCCGATCCACGATGCCCTGACCGGCGCGGCGTTCAGGAACGGCGTCGCGGTGACTTCCATTCATTCCTTTGCCGCAGCCTTCCAGGCCGCCGCCCCGGCGAACGCCCCGGTGCTGAACGGCCTGCTGGCCGGCGAGTCGATCAGTGCCGCGTCGGCCGATCCCTTCGGGCTGGCCGAGTCCAACGATGGCGGCGTGCCGAGCGCGCTGCCGCTCTACCGATCCGCGACTGTCGGCGGCAGCACGACCGCATGCGTCACCAACACGGCGGGCCCCGGCAACAAGCTCGGCGACTACGTCTATCTGCGCTTCACGGCACCGGCCGGGGCGCGCACGTTCACGATCACCGGGCCTGGCGCAGCCGACCCGGACTTCGCGATCTACACCAGCAGCGGCCAGGTTGCCCAGTCGATCAAATACGGCAGCAGCGAGACCGCGACGGTCAGCCTCCCGGGCGGCGAAGCCGTTCTGGTGATCAACGACTACAACTCTTCTTCGGCGTCCACATGTTTCAACGTCACCATCCAGTGAAGCACGCGCAGCCGGGCGGCTTGCACGCGACCGCGGCCCTGGCCGCAACGGCGCTCGCGATCTTCCTGCTCCTGGGCGCGGCCCCGGTGGCCCGGAGCACGGAGTCGACGGCGGCGCCCGGCAAGGCCGGGCCGGCGGGCGCCGTGATCCGCACGGCCCCGATGAAGGCCGGCGGATCGGGCGTGGTCGTGCAGTACCAGCTCGACGACGCGCCGGCCGGGGGCGCCACGGTGCCGGTGGTGCTGGTATTCGGCAACATTTCCGATCCGGACGGCGCCACCGTGCGGCTGTCGGTCGACGGCGGCCTTTCCCTGGCGCCCGGCGGCGAGACCGTGCGCCGGCTGCCGGCGGGCCAGGCCGTCAGCTGGACGGTCGAACTGAAGGCGCCTGCCGCAGGCACGGGCTATCTGAACGTCTTCACGACCCAGTTCGGGGCCACCAGCGCCACCTCGATCCCGGTGCAGGTCGGCAAAGCCCCGGCCGCGATGCCCGCCAGCGGCTCGCTCAAGCAGGGCCGCGACGGCGAAAAGATCCTGCCGATGAAGGTCAAGTAGCCGCTCCTGGGCGGCCCGGTGCGCCCGCTTGCGTTCCCGCGTGGTTGCGGGCTATAATGTTCGGCTCTGCCTAACTTGCGTCTTCAGGGTTGACCCCAAGGGGTTTCTCGAAGAGGCGGCGGTGGAGCTTTATCAACCCTTTTGTGCTGTCCGCGGCGCCGGAAATCCGGCAAGGCGGCAAAACGCTGTCGCCAATTGAAGTGGCAGCGGTGCAAGAGGACTTCCATTTTTGGAGAAAACAAATGAGTCTGAGCAACTCCCTCGGGTTGCTGGGTCGCAAGGTGGGGATGATGCGTCTCTTCACCGATGATGGGGACGCAGTTCCCGTCACGGTGGTGGATGTGTCCAACAACCGCGTGACCCAGGTCAAAACCCAAGAGAACGATGGCTACGTCGCCCTGCAGGTGACGTTCGGTTCGCGCAAGGCATCGCGCGTGACCAAGCCGGCAGCCGGTCACCTCGCCAAGGCGGGTGTCGAAGCTGGCGAAATCATCCAGGAATTCCGCGTGACCGCCGATACGGCCGGTCAGCACAAGGCAGGTGGCGTCATTGCCGCGGCCAGCGTGTTCGCGGTCGGCCAGAAGGTCGACGTCCAGGGTACCTCGATCGGCAAGGGCTTCGCCGGCACGATCAAGCGCCACAACATGTCGTCGCAGCGCGCGTCGCACGGCAACAGCCGTTCGCACAACGTGCCCGGCTCGATCGGCATGGCGCAGGATCCCGGCCGCGTGTTCCCTGGCAAGCGCATGACGGGCCATCTCGGCGACGTCACCGTGACGACCCAGAACCTCGACGTGATCCGCATCGACGAAGCACGTCAATTGCTCCTGATCAAGGGCGCGATCCCCGGCTCGAAGGGTGGCTTCGTCACCGTGCGTCCGGCCGTCAAGGCCAAGCCGCAAGCCGCTGAAGGAGCCAAGTAATGGAACTCGAACTCCTGAACGAACAAGGCCAGGCCGCGTCGAAGTACGACGCCCCCGAGACCGTGTTCGGCCGTGACTACAACGAAGACCTGGTCCACCAGATCGTCGTCGCATTCCAGGCCAACGCCCGCCAAGGCACGCGCGCCCAGAAGGACCGCGAGCAGGTCAAGCACTCGACCAAGAAGCCTTTCAAGCAAAAGGGAACGGGCCGCGCCCGTGCCGGTATGACCTCGTCGCCGCTGTGGCGCGGGGGTGGCCGCATCTTCCCGAACATGCCCGACGAAAACTTCTCGCAGAAGATCAACAAGAAGATGTACCGCGCCGGCATGGCGTCGATCTTCTCGCAGCTCGCTCGCGAAGGCCGTCTGGCCGTGGTCGATTCGATCAAGGTCGACTCGCCCAAGACCAAGCCGCTGGCTGCCAAGTTCAAGGCGATGAACCTTGAATCGGTGCTGGTGATCGCCGAGGAAGTCGACGAGAACCTGTACCTGGCCTCGCGCAACCTCGTCAACGTGCTCGTGGTCGAGCCGCGCTACGCCGATCCGGTGTCGCTGGTTCACTACAAGAAGGTGCTGGTCACCAAGGGTGCGGTCGACAAGCTCAAGGAGATGTTCGCATGAGCCGCATGAACCCCACTCCCAAGCAGCGTCAGTTCGACGAAGGTCGTCTGATGAACGTGCTGGTCGCACCGATCGTGTCCGAGAAGGCCACGATGGTCGGCGAAAAGTCCAATGCCGTCACCTTCAAGGTGCTGCAGGACGCCACCAAGCCCGAGATCAAGGCCGCCGTCGAACTGATGTTCAAGGTCGAGGTCAAGGGTGTGTCGGTGCTCAACACCAAGGGCAAGACCAAGCGCTTCGGCAAGTCCATCGGTCGCCGCGACAACGTTCGCAAGGCCTATGTCACGCTGAAGGCCGGTCAAGAGCTCAACCTCGTCGGGGAAGGCGCTTAATCATGGCCGTCATCAAGATGAAACCCACTTCGCCGGGCCAACGCGGCGCGGTGAAGATCTCGCGGGACCACCTGTACAAGGGTGCTCCTCACGCTCCCCTGCTGGAACCGCAATTCCAGAAGGCCGGCCGCAACAACAACGGTCACATCACGATCCGTCACCGTGGCGGTGGTTCCAAGCACCACTACCGCGTTGTCGACTTCGTGCGCAACAAGGACGGCATCCCGGCCAAGGTCGAACGCATCGAGTACGACCCGAACCGCACCGCCCACATCGCGCTCGTGTGCTACGCCGACGGCGAACGCCGCTACATCATCGCTCCGCGCGGTCTTGAAGCCGGCGCAACGCTGCTGAGCGGTGCCGAAGCGCCGATCCGCGCCGGCAACACGCTGCCGATCCGCAACATCCCTGTCGGCTCGACCATCCACTGCATCGAACTGCAACCCGGCAAGGGCGCGCAGATCGCTCGCTCGGCTGGTACGTCCGCCACGCTGCTGGCCCGCGAAGGCGTCTACGCCCAGGTCCGCATGCGCTCGGGTGAAGTGCGCCGCGTGCACGTCGAGTGCCGCGCCACCATCGGCGAAGTCGCCAACGAGGAACACAGCCTGCGCCAGCTCGGCAAGGCCGGTGCGACCCGCTGGAAGGGTATTCGTCCCACCGTTCGCGGTGTGGTGATGAACCCGGTCGACCACCCGCACGGTGGCGGCGAAGGCAAGACCGGCGAAGGCCGTCATCCTGTCGACCCGTGGGGCAACCTGACCAAGGGCTATCGCACCCGTAACAACAAGCGCACGCAAGTCTTCATCGTGTCGCGTCGCAAGAAGTAAGGGTTAGCACATGACTCGCTCTCTCAAAAAGGGTCCGTTCGTCGACCACCACCTCGTGGCCAAGGCCGACAAGGCCGTGACGACCAAGGACAAGAAGCCGATCAAGACCTGGTCGCGTCGCTCGATGGTCCTGCCCGAGTTCATCGGCCTGACCATTGCCGTGCACAACGGCAAGCAGCACGTGCCCGTGTACATCACCGACCAGATGGTCGGCCACAAGCTCGGCGAATTTGCGCTCACGCGCACGTTCAAGGGGCACCCCGCGGACAAGAAAGTCCAGAAGAAGTAAGGAACGACCATGTCTGAAACACGTGCAGTCCTCCGCGGCGTCCGCCTCTCGGTCGACAAGGGCCGTCTGGTCGCTGACCTGATCCGCGGCAAGAAGGTCGATCAAGCGCTCAACGTTCTGCAGTTCACGCAGAAGAAGGCCGCTGTGATCATCAAGAAGGTGCTCGAGTCGGCCATCGCCAACGCCGAGCACAACGACGGGGCCGACATCGACGAACTGAAGGTCAAGACCATCTACGTCGAGCAAGGCGCCACGCTCAAGCGCTTCACCGCGCGCGCCAAGGGTCGCGGCAATCGCATCAGCAAGCCCACGTGCCATGTGTACGTGACGGTTGGCAATTAAGGCTGGAAGAAATATGGGACAGAAAATCCACCCAACCGGCTTCCGCCTCGCGGTCAGCCGTAACTGGTCCAGCCGCTGGTACGCAAGCAACAAGGACTTCGCCGGCATGCTGGCGGAGGACATCAAGGTGCGCGAGTACCTGAAGAAGAAGCTCAAGAACGCATCCGTCTCGCGCGTGCTGATCGAGCGTCCGGCCAAGAATGCCCGCATCACGATCTACTCGGCACGTCCGGGCGTCGTGATCGGCAAGAAGGGCGAAGACATCGAGAACCTCAAGCGTGAACTCGGTCGCCAGCTCGGCGTGCCGGTCGCGGTCAACATCGAAGAAGTGCGCAAGCCCGAAATCGATGCCAAGCTGATCGCCGACAGCATCACGCAGCAGCTCGAGAAGCGGATCATGTTCCGCCGCGCCATGAAGCGTGCCATGCAGAACGCCATGCGTCTGGGTGCCCAGGGCATCAAGATCATGTCGTCGGGCCGCCTGAACGGCATCGAAATCGCTCGTTGCGAGTGGTACCGCGAAGGTCGCGTGCCGCTTCACACGCTGCGCGCCGACATCGACTACGGCACCTCGGAAGCCAAGACCACGTACGGCGTCATCGGCGTCAAGGTCTGGGTCTACAAGGGCGACACGCTGGGTCGCAACGACCTGCCGGCCGTCGAAACGCCGCGTCCCGACGACGAGCGCCGCCCCCGCGGCCCGCGTCGCGATGGCCGCCCGGGTGGCGACCGTCCGGGTTCGGACCGTCGCGGTCCTGGCCCGCGCGCCGGTGCCCGTGGCCCGATCGGTGGCAACACCGCGCCGGCCGATGGCAGCGACAAGCCCGCAGAAGCCACTGGTGGAGCTCCGGCTGCACCGGGTGCAGACTCGAAACCCGCCGTTAAGCGCGTACGCAAAGCCGCGCCAGCTGCAGCAGCTGACGGTGCCAAGACCGAGTGATCGGTCTTAGAACTACGGAGTAACAAAAATGCTGCAACCTGCACGCAGAAAGTTCCGCAAGGAACAAAAGGGCCGCAACACCGGCATCGCGACCCGCGGCAACGCGGTGTCGTTCGGTGACTTCGGCCTGAAGTCGATCGACCGCGGCCGTCTGACGGCCCGCCAGATCGAAGCCGCACGTCGCGCGATCTCGCGTCACGTCAAGCGCGGTGGCCGCATCTGGATTCGTGTGTTCCCCGACAAGCCGATCTCCCACAAGCCCGCAGAAGTGCGGATGGGTAACGGCAAGGGCAACCCCGAGTACTACGTCGCCGAAATCCAGCCCGGCAAGGTGATCTACGAGATCGTCGGCGTGCCCGAAGAACTGGCCCGCGAGGCCTTCCGTCTGGCCGCTGCCAAGCTGCCGCTGCGCACGACCTTCGTCGCTCGCCAGCTCGGCGCCTGATCGAGGAGAACACCATGGCAACACGTAAAAAGAAGGAAGTCGCGGCCCCCGCCAAGACTTCGAAGGCCGCCGAACTGCGCAACAAGGACGTTGCAGGCCTGGAAACCGAAATCAAGGACCTGCAGAAGGCTCATTTCGGTCTTCGCATGCAGAAGGCGACCCAACAACTGTCGAACACGTCGACGCTGCGCGTGACGCGCCGCGACATCGCCCGTGCAAAGACCATTCTTGCGCAGAAGCAGCAAGAAGCCCAAGCCGCCAAGTAAGGAGTGACCATGACGGAAGCTAAAAAATCCCTCAAGCGCACCTTGATCGGCAAGGTGGTCAGCGACAAGCGCCAGAAGACCGTGACCGTGCTGGTCGAGCGTCGTGTGAAGCACGAGCTCTACGGCAAGATCGTGGCCAAGACCAGCAAGTACCACGCCCATGACGAAAATGGCGAGTACAAGCTCGGCGACACCATCGAGATCACGGAGAGCCGTCCGATCTCGAAGTCGAAGAACTGGGTCGTGACCCGTCTGGTGCAGAAGGCCGCCCTGGTCTGAGCCCCGACTGGCGGCGGTGTCAGACCCGCCGACGCAGCCAAAGCCGAAACGGCCCACAATGTGGGCCGTTTTTCTTTTTCTGGAGCACCACACATGATCAAAGTCGGCGACACCCTTCCTTCGGCAACCCTGCAGGAGTACTCCGAAGTGGAGGGCGAGGGCTGCAGCATCGGCCCGAACCCGGTCGACGTCACCAAGGCCGCGGCGGGCAAGACCATTGCGCTCTTTGCATTGCCGGGCGCCTTCACGCCCACCTGCTCGGCCAAGCATGTGCCGGGCTATGTGCAGCATCACGACGACTTCAAGGCCGCCGGCGTCGACGAGATCTGGTGCGTGAGCGTGAACGACGCCTTCGTGATGGGCGCCTGGGCGCGCGACCAGAACACCGGCACCAAGGTGCGGATGCTGGCCGACGGCAGCGGTGCCTTCGCCAATGCCACCGGGCTGACGCTCGACCTGACCGCGCGCGGCATGGGCGTGCGCAGCAACCGCTATTCGATGCTGGTGAAGGACGGCAAGGTGGCGACCCTCAACGTCGAGGGACCCGGCAAGTTCGAGGTCAGCGACGCCGACACCTTGCTGGCCCAGGCCAAGGCCTGACCCTGCATTGACGCGATTCCAGAGGAACCGGCTTCGCCGGACCGCAGGAATTGCCCCGGCCGGAGGTGGTCGGACTCCACCGAGCGAGCCCGACGCGGCGCCGGGCTAGAGATCTGCCTTCAGGTAGTGCGACCCCGCAATGGGGTTGTGATAGTAGGGCGGCACCTCCATGAAGCCCAGGTCCTCGTAGAGGGCCCGCGCCGACTCCATGTCGTCGAGCGTGTCGAGCAGCACGCACGCATATCCCGCGCCCCGCGCCAGGTCGAGGATGGCTTCGGCCATCTGGCGACCGAGCCCGACGCCACGGAAGGCGGGCCGCACGTAGAGCCGCTTCATCTCGGCCGCGTTCGGGTAGTCGGCCGCATCCAGCGGCCGCAGCGCGCAGCAGGCTGCGACATGCGCGAGGCCGCCATTGGCACGCCGCAGCGGCTCGGCCGCCATCGGCACCGCCACCTCCGCGACATCGACCAGCGCCAGCAGCAGCGCGCCTCGCGGTTCGGCATAGTCGCCGGGCAGCGACGCCAGTTCCTGGTCGAAGTCCTGGAAGCCGAGGTCGATGCCGAGCGAGTCGGCGTAGTCGCGGAAGATCGCGCGCGTGGCCTCGATCTCGAGCGCCGAGTCGGGCGTGAACAGCACGATGTCGGGCGCGCCGGCGAGCGGCAGCGGGCGTGAAAGCGAAGGGCTCATCGAGAGGGCTCCGGGCGGCGCATCGTCATGACCTCAGTGTCGCGATCCATGTCGCGAAGGCCGCGCAGGCCGCGAAAACCGCGAGGGC
The DNA here is from genome assembly GCF_030316885.1 of Variovorax jilinensis. Lineage (GTDB taxonomy): Bacteria > Pseudomonadota > Gammaproteobacteria > Burkholderiales > Burkholderiaceae_C > Variovorax > Variovorax jilinensis. Next base: position 9,397 of record NZ_JASZYQ010000001.1, read on the forward strand.
CAGCAGGCGCAAGGCCGCGTCGTCGCGACTCGCCGCCGCGTCGGTGCGGTCTTCCAGCAGCTTGTCGCCGTCGAGCATCGGCCGGACCAGCCGATGCCGCTTCACCAGCACGTGGAACAGCACCGCGAGCACGTGGAGGGCGATCAGCGCGATCAGCAGCCACTTGCCCGGCACCGCATGCCACTGCGTGGCGGCGCCGGACACCGCACTGGAGACGAAGCGCGACAGCGGCCCGGTGGTCGAGATCTCGTCGTCCGCCACGAGGCCGGTCGCGACCTGCAGCACCAGCAGGCCCAGCAGGGCGAAAACCGAGAGCGCGCCCAGCGGCGTGTGGCCCACGAGATGGTCCGGATGGGCGCGTCCGCGGAGGTAGCCGGTCAGCGAACCCGGCCCATAGGCGAAGCTGCGAAAGCGCGACCAATGCCCGCCCACGAAGCCCCAGACCAGACGAAACAGCAGCAGCGCCAGCAGCAGGTAGCCGATGCGGAAGTGCCACTCCATCACGCCTGCCAGGCCGGTGGCGACCTGCGCGATGACGGCTGTCGCCAGTGTCCAGTGGAAGATGCGCGTCGGCAGATCCCAGACCCGCGTTCGCCGCGCAACGGCCTTCTCCGGCGCCGAGCGGCGCGTGGGGGGCTCGGAAGGGGCTGGCATGGGGCGACTGGCGCATGGGCGGAAGGCGCAGGTTAGCAAACTTCCGGGCACCGGCGTCCTGCGGGTTGTCTCTAGTCGTTTGCGGGCGGGGGGCGCTCACACTGCCTGACCGGTCGCGCAGACGCCCCCCACGAAAGAGACAAGCCCATGAGAAATTCCGCCCTTCTCGCGCTCGCGCTGTCTTGCGCGGCGCTGTCACACCCTGCGGCCGCGCAGTTCGCCAAGAGCGAAGACGCCGTCCGCTACCGGCAGAGCGCGATGTTCATCCAGAGCCAGCATCTGGGCCGATTGGCCGCCATGGCCAACGGCCGTGTGCCCTTCGACGCTGCCGCAGCGGTCGCCAATGCCGAGGTGATCGCCCTGATTGCCAAGCTGCCCTGGAGCGGGTTCGGCCCGGGCACCGAAGGCGGCAAGGCCCGGCCCGACATCTGGAAGGAGTCGGCCAGGTTCAAGGAGCTCGGCGATCGGCTGATCGGCGATTCGGACAAGCTGGTCGCAGCCGCCAAGGCGGGCAATCTCGATGCGCTGAAGGCGGCGGTGAGCGCCACCGCCGATACCTGCAAGACCTGCCACGACAGCTTTCGCAGCCGCTGAAGCCGGCGAAGCCGCATCGGGCGCATCAGGCTCAGGCGCAGCAGGCGCCGCTCAGGCCTCCGCGAGCAGCTTCTCGATCAGCTTGTGCAGCTCTGCGAAGTCGGGCTCGCCGACGTAGCGCTTGACGATCTCTCCGCGCTTGTTGACCACGTAGGTCGTCGGCGTGAGCTGCACGTCGCCCCAGGCCTTGGCAACCGCGCCGGTGTTGTCGATCGCGACCTTGAAGGGCAGCTTGCGCGTCTCGGCGAAGTTGACCACGTAGCTCGGCGGGTCGTAGCTCATGGCGACGGCCAGGGTGTCGTAGCCGCGCGCCTTGTACTTGTCGTAGGTGGCGATGACCTTGGGCATCTCGGCCACGCAGGTGACGCAGCTCGTGGCCCAGAAATTGACCAGCGTGACCTTGCCCTTCATGTCCTCGGTGCTCTTCTTGCTGCCGTCGAGCAGCACGAAGGTCGATGCCGGCGCGGCCGAGGCACCCGTGCCCAGGTAGACCCCTGCGCCCACGGCCAGTGCGATGACGACGGCAGTGGCGGTGAGGATCTTTTTCATGGTGCGCAGGATGGAGGGGCAGGACCGATTTTAGTTCCGGGCCGGTGCGGCCGGATAATCGCGCTCCCCATGACCTTGCCGCACCGTCTTCCCGTCTTCGCCGCCGTCGTGGGGCTGCTGGTCGCCGCGCTGGCCGCGTGCAACCCCGTCTTCAACTGGCGCGAAGTGCCGGTCGGCGACGCCGGCCTGGTCGCACTGCTTCCGTGCAAGCCCGACCGCGCCACGCGCGCGATGCCGCTGGGTGTGGAGGCGGTCACGGTCGACATGGCGGGCTGCGAAGCCGGCGGCGCGACCTTTGCGGTGGCGCATGCAGTGGCATCGAGCCAGAGCCAGGCCGAGGGCTGGCTGCGCGCCTGGCGCAGCGCCACGCGCAGCCAGCTCGGGGATGCGGCCGCATCCGCGGTCGAGGCGCCGGCCACCGTGCCGCGCGCGGCCGGCATGCCGGCACCGCTGCGACTCGACGCTGCGGCGGCCGCCGCCGATGCGCCTGCGCTCCAGGTGCTGTGGTTCGCGCAGCGGCGTGCCGACGGCGTCTCGCTCTATCAGGCCACGGTGGTCGGGCGGCCGGCGACGGCCGATGCGCCGCAAATCTTCTTCGAAGGCCTGCACATTCCGTGACACGGTTCGCGCCACGGCGTGCAATATGGGTGCCTGCGGGCTGCGCTGCGTCTGCAGCAGGCGGCGGCCCCGCATAATCGACAGGCCGTCCCCGACCCCATGAACAGCATCTTCATCATTGCCCACTCGCCGCTCGCGCAAGCGCTGCGCCAGTGCGCGCTGCATGTCTTTCCAGACAGCGAGGCCTCGGTGGCCGCGCTCGACGTGCTGCCCAACGTGTCGCCGGACGAAACCCTCGCCGCCGCCCGCATCATGCTGGCGCAGTTGCAACTCGCCCCGCGCTCCCAGGTGCTGGTGCTGGCCGACGTGTTCGGTGCCACGCCCTGCAACGTGGCGCAGAAGCTGGTCGACGGCGCCCGTTCCCGGCTGGTGGCCGGCGTCAACCTGCCGATGCTGCTGCGCGCCGTGAGCTATCGCAACGAACCGCTCGACACGCTGGTGCAGCGCGCGGTCACCGGCGGCACCGCCGGTGTCATGCAGGTGGCTGTCGCGGCGCCGCAGAACCAGGCAAGAAGAAAGCACAGTGACCAAGACATCCGTGACCATCAGCAATAAGCTGGGCCTGCATGCACGCGCCTCGGCCAAACTCACCAAGCTCGCCGGCAGCTTCCCGTGCGAGGTCTGGCTGCAGCGCGGCGACCGCCGCGTGAATGCCAAGAGCATCATGGGCGTCATGATGCTGGCCGCAGGGCTGGGCGTGACGGTCGACATCGAGACCATCGGCGAGCGCGAGGAGGAGGCCTTGAACGCCATCGTCGCGCTCATGAACGACAAGTTCGGCGAGGGCGAGTGACCTTCGTCGTCCACGGCCTCCCCGTCGCCCGCGGCATCGCCATCGGGCGGGCCGTGCTGGTGGTCTCTAGCCGCATCGACGTCGCCCACTACTTCATCAAGCCCGAGCAGGTCGAGACCGAGATCGACCGCGTGCGCATGGCGCGCAACGCGGTGGCCGAGGAACTGCACAAGCTGCAGGCCAGCGTGGCGCTGATGGGCCCCAACGACGCGCCGCACGAGCTGTCGGCGCTGCTCGACGTTCACCAGATGCTGCTGCAGGACGAGGTGCTCACGGGTGGCGTCAAGCACTGGATCGTCGAGCGCCTCTACAACGCCGAATGGGCGCTGACCACGCAGCTCGAGGTGGTGGCGCGCCAGTTCGACGAGATGGAGGACGAATACCTGCGCGAGCGCAAGGCCGACCTCGAGCAGGTGGTCGAGCGTCTCCTGCACCGCATGAAGGGCACGGCCGCCGTGCTGGCGCCCACGCCGCCGCGGCGCAAGCGCACCGCCGAGGACGACGACCACGACCCCACGGCGAACGACGCCTTCGATGCGCCGCTGGTGCTGATCGCGCACGACCTGTCGCCGGCCGACATGCTGCAGTTCAAGAAGAGCGTGTTCGCGGGCTTCGTCACCGACGTCGGCGGCCGCACCTCGCATACGGCGATCATCGCGCGCAGCATGGACATCCCGGCCGTGGTCGGCGCCCGCAGCGCGAGCCAGCTGGTGCGCCAGGACGACTGGGTGATCATCGATGGCGATGCCGGCGTGATGATCGTCGACCCCTCGCCGATCATCCTGGCCGAGTACGGCTTCAAGCAGCGCCAGGGCGACCTCGAGCGCGGCCGGCTCTCCCGGCTGCGCCACAAGCCGGCGGTCACGCTCGACGGCCAGCGGGTCGACCTGCTCGCCAACATCGAGATGCCCGAGGACACGCTGGGCGCAGTCAAGGCGGGCGCGGTCGGCGTCGGGCTGTTCCGCAGCGAGTTCCTGTTCATGGGGCGCGAATCGCACAACCTCTCTCGCCTGCCCGACGAGGAAGAGCAGTACCAGGCCTACTTGCGCGCGGTCGAGGGCATGAAGGGCATGCCGGTGACGATCCGCACCATCGACGTCGGCGCCGACAAGCCCCTCGACAGCAAGTCGCAGCGCGAGGACAACCACCTGAACCCGGCGCTGGGCCTGCGTGCGATCCGCTGGAGCCTGGCCGATCCCGCGATGTTCCTGACCCAGCTGCGCGCCATCCTGCGGGCAGCCGCGCATGGCGAGATCCACCTGCTGATCCCGATGCTCGCGCACGTGAGCGAGATCCGCCAGACGCTGTCGCTGGTCGATTTCGCGCGCGCCGAGCTCGACAACCGCGGCGCGGTCCACGGCCCCGTGAAGCTCGGCGCGATGATCGAGATTCCCGCCGCGGCGCTGACGCTCAAGACCTTCCTGAAGCACTTCGACTTCCTGTCGATCGGCACCAACGACCTGATCCAGTACACGCTCGCGATCGACCGCGCCGACGAGTCGGTAGCGCATCTCTACGACCCCTGTCATCCAGCCGTGCTGCGGCTGGTGGCCGACACCATCGCCGAGTGCCGGCGCCAGGGCAAGGGCGTGAGCGTCTGCGGAGAGATGGCGGGCGACGTTGCCTTCACGCGGCTGCTGCTGGGCCTGGGGCTGCGCAGCTTCTCCATGCATCCGTCGCAGATCCTCGCGGTCAAGCAGGAGGTGCTGCGGGCCGACACCACCAAGCTCGAGGCCTGGGCACAGGAGGTGCTCGAGTCGGAGAACCCGGCCGCGGCGCTGGTGCGGGTCTAGCCTCCGCGTCTTCGACGCCAGGCTGCGTCGACATAAAACGAAACACGCCGATACCGCGCCGAAAGCACTTGGCAGCGCCCAAGTCGGACCATCGAGTCTCCGGATCACCCCGATCCTTCTCAAGGAAGACTCTCATGAAGCGCTGGTTCCAACGTTCTCTCTTCGGCATTGCCGGTGCGGCGATCGTCGCCGGCAGCCTGGTCGGCTGCTCGGGCCATCGCCACGGCTGGAGCGGCTCCGAGCAGGACCGCGCCGAGTTTCGCGCCAGGATGGTCGAGCGCGTGAGCAGCAAGCTCGAGCTCGACGCCGCCCAGAAGCAGAAGCTCGCGGTGCTGACCGAGAAGCTGCAGGCCCAGCGCGCGGCGCTGCGCGGCGGCGGCGATCCGCGGGCCGAGTTCCGCTCGCTGTTCGCGACCGGCAAGCTCGACCAGGAGCGCGCACGCAAGCTGGTCGACGAGAAGACCGCCGCGGTGCAGGCCGGCAGCCCCGAGGTCATTGCCGCCGCCGCCGACTTCTTCGATCACCTGAATCCGGCGCAGCAACAGAAGGTGCGGGACTTCATGGACCGCGGCGGCCGCCGCTGGGGTCGCGGGTGAGCCGCCCGGCCGCTGCGAAGGCGGTGCCGAAGCGTTGCCGCGCGCAGGTGCTGCAGTGATCGCACCACCGCCCGGTGGCGTGCGCACGGTGCTGCGGCTCGAGGGCCTCGCGGTGCTCGTGGCGGCGACCCTGGCCTACGGCCAGCTCGGCGCCGGCTGGGGGGCCTTCGCGATGCTGTTCTTCGTGCCCGACTTCTCGCTGCTCGGCTACCTGGCCGGGCCGAAGGTGGGCGCGGCGAGCTACAACGCGGCCCATTCGTACCTCGGGCCGCTGGCGGCGATCGCGCTCGGCGTCCTGGGCGAGCAGCCGGTGGCGCTGGCGGCCGGGCTGATCTGGTGCGCCCACATCGGCTTCGACCGCCTGCTGGGCTTCGGCTTGCACTACGCGAGCGGCTTCGGCACCACCCACCTGGGCCGCATCGGCCGGGCCGACCCGTGGTGAGCGCCCGGCCGCGTCCTGCGCCAGCCGGCACAATCGCGCGATGCCCCGCATCCTGCTGATCGACGACGACGCGCACCTGGGGGCGCCGCTCGCGAGCTACTTCGCGCGCTTCGACTTCCAGCTCGACAGCGCGAGCCGACCCAGCGTCGGCCTCGCGATGCTGCGCAGCCAGGCCTATGACGCCGCGATCCTCGACGTCATGCTGCCCGAGATGGATGGTTTTGCGCTGTGCCGCGAGATCCGGCGCGAGAGCGACATCCCGATCGTGATGCTGACCGCCCGCGGCGACGTGATGGACCGCGTGGTCGGCCTCGAGCTCGGTGCCGACGACTACCTGCCCAAGCCTTTCGAGCCGCGCGAGCTGGTGGCGCGCGTGCAGACCATCCTGCGCCGCCAGCGCGCCGTGCCGGCGCCCGCGGCGGCGTCGCTGCACCGCTTCGAGGGCCTGTCGATCGACCTCGACAGGCGCGAGGTGCTGCGCCATGGCGAGCCGGTGGAGCTCACGGGCACCGAATTCGATCTGCTCGCGCTGCTGGCCGGGCACCCCGGCCGCGTCTGGAGCCGCGACGACATCCTGAATCACCTGCGCGGGCACGAGGCCGAGCTCAACACGCGCGCGGTCGACATCGTCGTCAGCCGGCTGCGCAGGAAGCTCGAGCCGCTCGACTGCATCAAGACGCTGCGCAACGCCGGCTACGCGCTGGCCGTCGGCCGGAGCGGCAGCGCGTGAGGGGCGCAAAGAGCGGGAGCCGCGGGCGCCCGGGCCGCTGGCGCCACAGCCTGCGCCATTCGCTGCGGGTGCGGCTGATCGTGGTCTTCGTCGTGCTGGCGCTGGCGATGACCGCGGTCTTCCTGGGCGGCATGCAGCGGGCCTTCTCCACCGGCTGGCGCGATGCCGCACGGCCGCTCGTGGCCGACTACATGGACCGCATCGTGGCCGATCTCGGCACGCCGCCCGATGTCGGCCGTGCCAAGGCGCTGGTGGCCCGGCTGCCGATCTCGATCCGCATCGAAGGCCCGGCCGTGAACTGGGATTCGCATCCCGAGCGCGGCCGGCATGGCTTCGGCCCGCGCAACAGCGACTGGTTCAGCCGCAGCACGGCCGACGGCCACCGCGTGAGCTTCGGCGTCGGCACTCTGGCGTGGCAGCGCGAGCCCCGGGGCATCGGCTGGATCACGCTGGCGCTGCTGCTGGCGCTGATTGTGCTGGCCTATGCCTACGTGCGACGCCTGCTGCGCCCGCTCGACGACATCCGGGCGGGCGCCGAGCGGTTCGGCCGCGGCAGCTTCGACAGCCCGATCCCGCTGCGCCGGCGCGACGAGCTCGGCGACCTCGCCGGGCGCATCAACACCATGGCGCACGACATCCACGGCATGCTCGACGCCAAGCGCGCGCTGCTGCTGGCGCTGAGCCACGAGCTGCGCTCGCCGCTCACGCGGGCCCGGCTCAATGCCGAGCTGCTGCCGGTCGGCCAGGAGGGTGCGCCCGAGCGCGCTGCGCTGCTGCGCGACCTGGCCGAGATGCGCGACCTGATCAGCGACCTGCTCGAGAGCGAACGGCTCGCGAGCCCGCACGCGGCGCTGCACCGCGAGCCGGTCGACCTCGCGGCGCTGCTGCGCGAGATGGCGGCCGAGCACGCCGAAGGCGCCCGCATCACGCTGGCACTCGAAGACGGACTGCCGCCGCTCGCGCTCGACCGTTCGCGCATCCGCCTGCTGGTGCGCAACCTGCTGGACAACGCGCTGCGCCATGGCGGCGAAGCAGCCGAGCCGCCGCGTCTGAGCCTGGGCCGCGCCGCGGAGGGCACAGGCATCGAACTGGAACTGCGCGATTTCGGCCCCGGCGTGGGTGCCGCGCAGATCGAGCACCTGACCGAACCCTTCTATCGGACCGACGGCGCACGCCAGCGCGCCACGGGCGGCGTCGGGCTCGGCATGTACCTCTGCCGGCTGGTGGCGGAGGCGCACGGCGGCACGCTCGCGGTGCGAAATGCGGAGCCCGGGCTCGCGGTCAGCGTGCGGCTGCCTGGCGCCTGAACTCGCTCGGGCTGCCGCCCGTGTGCTCGCGGAACACGCGGCTGAAGTGCGAGAGATTGCTGAAGCCCGAGGCCAGTGCGATGTCGGTCACCGGCCGCGCCGCATTGGCGGGGTCGAGCAGCTCGCGGATGCTGCAGGCCAGCCGCTGCTGCAGGATGTAGCCGGTCAGCGTGTCGTCGTCGCCCGCGAAGGCGTTGTGCAGGTGGCGCTTGCTGCACCGCATGGCCTGGGCGATGCCGTCGATCGACAGCGAGGGGTCGCGAAGATGCCGGGCCACGTGCTGCCGGATGCGGTCCTTGAGCGCCTCGCGCTGGGTCCGCGGCGTTTCCTGGCCGGCCAGCTCCATGAGCGAGAGCCGCACCAGCTGGATGATCAGCTCGCCGGCGCCGCGCGCCGCCGCCTCGCTCATGTGGGGCAGTTCGAGATAGGTGTTGCGCATGGTCTCGAGCGCCACGCGCGAGATGCCGCTGCTGCCGCCCACGCGGCGCGCCATCAGCGATTCGAGCGGCAGGCCGGAGGTCGCGAGCTGCTGCTTGGGCAGCATCACGATGAGGTGATCGCTGCGCTCGGGGTTGGCCACGGTGTAGTCGGCCGTGGTGTCGTAGAGCGTCCAGCCGCCGGCGCGCACGGCGGCCTCGCGGCCGCGCTGGGCGACCTCGGCCGAGCCCTGCCACGGCGCCACGATCTTGAGATAGGCGGCCTCGCTGCTGCGCGCCATCTGCGGCGTGCGCAGCACGCGGTGGCGATTGGCCTCGAGCCGCGTGAGGATGACGTCGCCGGCCTGGGATGCCGCGAGGTGGCCGTCGAATTCGCTGTCGCCGTAGAGGTCGGAATCGAGCCCGCCGAAGTGGCGCCACACCCACTCGCGCCAGACCGGCGCGCGCTCGCGCGGCGGGACTTGGTCGGTGGACAGAAGCAGGGAGGCGGTCATGGGGGCCTGGGTCGGGAACGGGTCCTATTTTCCAGCCCCCCGCACCGGCCGCAGCTTTCGGGTTAACCACTAGCGGTGTGCACGCTGCGACTAGCGCTTTGTGCGCAGCGGGCAAAGCGCGCGCGCACCGGCGTTCCTACGATGGCGGCACCGGACGCAACTCGACGCCCGCGAAGGAGACCCGCATGCCAAACCTCGCCAATCGCCGCCGCTGGATCCAGGGAACCGCCACCGCGCTCGGGGCCGCGGCCGTCGCGCCTCGCCTGTGGGCACAGGGCGCGCCCGTGCGCATCGGCTATGCCATCGCGCGCACCGGCCCCTGGGCCGCGGGCGCCCAGGTCAGCCAGGAACCCAACTACCTGCTGTGGACCGCCCAGGTCAATGCCGCGGGAGGGCTGTCGGTCAAGGGCGCCAAGCGGCCGATCGAGCTGATCGGCTACGACGACCGCAGCGAGACCGAGACCTGCGTGCGCACCTACGAGAAGCTCATGGGCAGCGACAAGGTCGACCTGATCCTGCCGCCCTGGGGCTCGGGCGCCAACTTCGCGGTGGCGCCGCTGGCCAATCGCTTCGGCTATCCGCTGCTGGCGCCGACCGCGCTCTCGCGCAAGCTGATCGACATGCACCTGCCGTACTTCTTCTCGCTGCTGCAGCAGCCCGACAAGATGATGGGCGCGCTGGTAGACATGATGGTGGCCAACGGCGTGAAGACCATCGCGATCGTCTACATGGACGACCTGTTCGGCCTCGAGAACTTCGCGGCGCTGAACAACGCGCTCAAGAAGACCTCGATCCAGGTGGTGGAGCGCAAGAGCTACCCGCTCGGCGTGAAGGACCTGGCGCCGGTGCTGCGCACCATGAAGGACCTGAACCCCGACGCCTTCATCGGCATCACCTATCCGCCGGACACCATCCTCGCGAGCCGGCAGGCGCGCGAGATCGGCTTCAACCCGAAGTATTTCTATGCCTCGGTCGGCACCGCCTTCCAGCTCTACAAGAACGTGATGGCCGGCAACGCCGAGGGCGTCATCGGCATGGGCTCGTGGAACGCCAACACCAGCCCCGAGGCGCGCGCCTACTTCGAGGCCCACAGCAAGCAGTTCAGCAAGGAACCCGACCGCTGGGCCAGCGGCCATGCATGGGCCGGGCTCGAGATCCTGCAGCAGGCGGTCGCCAAGACCGGGCTGGACCGCAAGCAGCTGCGCGACTACATCGCGAAGAACGAGTTCAAGACCATCCTGGGCCCGATCCGCTTCGACGGCAGCGAGAACGCCTCGATACCGGGCACGGTCGCTCAATGGCAGAACGGCGAGTTCGAGGTGGTCTGGCCCAAGGACCGCGCCACCGCCCAGCTCAAGCCGAAGCCGGCGTGGAAATGACGTGTCGCTGAGCGGATGGGCCGAGCTGCTGGCCGGCGGCCTGATCACCGGCGGCATCTACGCGCTGGTGGCGATCGGCCTGAACCTGCAGTACGGCCTGATGCGCATCATGAACATCTCGCACGGCGAGTTCCTGATGCTGGGCGCCTTCGTCACCTGGTGGGCCCACACGTCGCTGGGCATCTCGCCGCTGCTGTTCCTGCCGGTGGCCTTCGCGCTGCTCATGGCCATCGGCATGGCGGTGCACTGGCTGTGCTTTCGCCAGGTGGCGGCGCGGGCGCCGAACGTCGAGGTGTTCGAGGCGCGCAGCCTGATGCTGGCCTTCGGCCTCATGTTCTTCGTGCAGAACGCGGCCCTGCTGATCTGGGGAGGTGACCTGCGCGGCTACGACTACCTGGCAGAGCCGGTGCAGTTCGCGGACATGCGATTCACGGCCAACAAGCTGGTGCTGTTCGGCGTCGCGCTGGCGCTCAGCGTGGCGCTGATCGCACTGCTCAAGCTCACGCTGCTGGGCAAGGCGGTGCGGGCGCTGATGCAGTCGCCGGTGGGCGCACAGCTGGTGGGCATCAACACCCGGCGGCTGCACCCGCTGATGTTCGGCATCGGCCTGGGCCTGTCGGGCGTGGCCGGTGCGCTGCTGTCGATGACCTACGAGATCTCGCCGTCGATGGGCGAGCCCTACACCGTGACCGCGCTGATCGTGATCACGCTGGGCGGCTTCGGCAGCATCGCGGGCAGCCTGGTCGGCGGCCTGCTGCTCGGCGTGGTCGAGGCGCTCGGCATGCACTTCACGAGCCCCTCGCTCAAGATGCTGCTGTCCTATGCGGTCTTCATCGGCGTGCTGATCTGGCGCCCCAACGGATTGTTCTCGCGATGAATGCTGCCTCCGCATCGAAACCCTGGCTGCTGCTCGGCGCCGGGCTCGCGCTGGCCGCCGGCCTGCCGTGGCTGGCGTCCGAGTTCATGGTGTCGGTGGCTTTGAGCTGCCTCATGTACATCGCGCTGGCCACCAGCTGGTCGCTGTTCTGCGGCGCCACGCGCTACCTCTCGCTCGCGACCTCGGCCTTCTTCGGGCTCGGTGCGTATGCCAGCGCCACGCTGCTCGAGGTGCTGCCCTGGCCGCTGGTCATCCTCTGCGGCGCCGCGGTGGCGAGCTCAGTGGCGGTGCTGATGGGCGCGGCCGTGCTGCACCTGCGCGGCACCTACTTCGCGGTGCTGACCTTCGGCATGACCGAGCTGATCCGCCACGCGGTGACCTTCGTCGAGAAGCAGGTCTCGGGCACGGTGGGCCGGGTGCTCGCGGTGGTGCCCTCAAACGAGACGGTCTATCTCACAATGCTCGCGATCGCGGGCGCCGCCATCGCCACCGCGATGCTGGTGCGGCGCAGCCGCTTCGGGCTCGCGCTCGCGGGCATCGGCGCCGACGAGCAGCGCGCCCAGACGCTGGGCGTCGACACGCGGCGCGTCAAGATCGCGGGCTTCGCGCTCACCGCGGCGTTCGCGGGCGCGGCCGGCGCCGCGATGGCGGTGCGCTGGACCTACATCGAGCCGGCCGCGGTGTTCAGCCCCTTCATCGGCTTCCAGACCGTGCTGATCGCGCTGATCGGCGGCGCCGCGAGCATCGGCGGCCCGGTGCTCGCGGCCGTCGTCTTCAGCCTGCTGGCCGAGACCCTGCGGCTGCAGCTGCCCTACGGCTACATGATGGTGCTGGGCCTGCTGCTGATCCTGTGCGTGATGTACCTGCCGAACGGGCTTGCCTCGCTCTGGCAGCGTCGCGCCCTGGCACGGGAGCGCAGCCATGAGTGAACTGCTGCTCGAGGCCGGAGAACTCACGGTTCGCTTCGGTGGCCTGACCGCCGTCGATGCGGTCAGCGCGCGGCTGCATGCGCGCGAACTGGTCGGCATCATCGGCCCCAACGGCGCCGGCAAGACCACCTTCTTCAATGCGATCTCGGGCGTGGTGGCGCCGACCTCGGGCCGGTTGCTGGTGGCGGGCGGCGTCGATCTCACGGGGCGCGGGCCGCACCGCTACGCGGCGCACGGCATCGCGCGCACCTTCCAGACGCCGCGCGTGATGGCCGACATGACGCTGACCGACAACGTGCGCTTCGGCATGCAGTTCGCGGGCCGCCACCGCGCGCCGGTGGCGGGCCTGCGCACGGAGCGCGAGATCCTCGACCTGCTGGGCCTGGGGGCGCTGGCCGGGCGCCTGGCGGCCGACGTCACGCCGTCGCAGCAGCGCCTGCTCGAGATCGGCATGGCGCTCGGCACGCGGCCGCGCGTGCTGCTGCTCGACGAGGTCGCGGCCGGCCTGACCGAGGCCGAGGTCGATGCGATGGCACGCCGCATCCGCGCCCTGCGCGACGACCATGGCCTGGCTGTGGTCTGGATCGAGCATGCGGTGACGACCCTGCTGAAGTACGTCGAGCGCGTGCTCGTGCTGCACCAGGGCCGCAAGATCGCCGATGGCACGCCGGCCGAGGTGGTGCGCAATCCCGAGGTGGTCGAGGCCTACCTCGGCGACGAGATGGAGGCTGCCTCGTGAGCGCGGACGTCCCTGCCGCAAGCCCCAGCAGCCTCGTGGTGCGTGGCCTCGCGGCCGGCTATCACGGCTTCCAGGTGCTGCGCGAACTCGACATCGACGTGCTGCCCGGCATCACCGTGGTGCTGGGTCCCAACGGCGCCGGCAAGACGACCCTGCTGAAGGCCCTGGCCGGGCTGCTGCCGCGGGCCGGAGAGGCCGTGCTCGACGGCGTCGCGCTGCCCCCGGCCGAGGCCACGGCCTGCGTGCGCCAGGGGATCGCGCTGGTGGCCGAGGGACGGCAGCTCTTTCCCCACATGACGGTCACCGAGAACCTCGAGCTCGGCGCCTGGCTGTCGCCGACGAGCCAGCGGCGCGAGCGACTGGCGCGCGCCTTCGAGGATTTCCCGCGGCTCAGGGAGCGCGCCGCGCAGCTCGCCGGCACCATGAGCGGCGGCGAACAGCAGATGGTGGCGGTGGCGCGCGCGATGATGAGCGGGCCGCGGCTGCTGATGCTCGACGAGCCTTCGCTGGGCCTGGCGCCGCGCATGGTCGACGAGCTGCTGGCCATCGTGCGCCGCATCGCGGCCCAGGGCGTGACCGTGCTGATGGTCGAGCAGAACGTGCGCAAGGCGCTGCAGTGCGCCGACCGCGGCTACGTGCTCGAGCGCGGCCGCATCGTCGCGGCCGGCGAGGCGCGGGCCCTGCTCGAATCCGACGCCATCCGCAAGGCCTACCTCGGCGTCGCCTGACAACTTCAATCTCTCGAGGACTTTTCCGATGGTCACCATTTCCATGCTCATCAACGGCGAGCGCCGCTCGGCCGAGGGCGGCGCCAGCTTCGAGCGCCGCAATCCGCTCGATGGCAGCGTCGCCACCATTGCGCCCGCGGCCAGTGCGGCCGACGCGCAGGCGGCCGTCGAAGCCGCGGCAGCAGCGTTCCCGGCCTGGTCCGCGATGGGCCCGGGCGAGCGTCGCGGGCTGCTGCTCAAGGCCGCGCAGTCGCTCGAGGCCAGGGGCGAGGCCTTCGCGGCCGCAATGGCCGCGGAGACCGGCGCCTCGGGCATGTGGGCCGGCTTCAACGTGCACCTGGCGGCCGGCATGCTGATCGAGGCCGCCTCGCTGACGACCCAGATCGCGGGCGAGGTGATTCCGTCGGACGTGCCGGGCAGCCTCGCGATGGCGGTGCGCCAGCCGGCCGGCGTGGTGCTCGGCATCGCGCCGTGGAATGCGCCGGTGATCCTGGCCGTGCGCGCGGTTGCGACGCCGCTGGCCTGCGGCAACACCGTGGTGCTCAAGGGCTCGGAGCTGTGCCCGGCCACCCACGGCCTGGTGATCGAGGCACTGCAGGAGGCGGGCCTGCCGCCCGGCGTGGTGAACTTCGTGACCAACGCGCCGGCCGATGCGGGGGCGGTGGTCGAGGCCATGGTGGCCCATCCCGCGGTACGGCGCGTCAACTTCACGGGCTCGACCCGGGTCGGCCGCCTCATCGCCCAGACCTGCGCCAGGTATCTCAAGCCGGTGGTGCTGGAGCTCGGCGGCAAGGCGCCGATGGTGATCCTCGACGATGCCGACATCGATGCCGCCGTGGCCGGCGCCGCCTTCGGCGCCTTCGCGAACTCGGGCCAGATCTGCATGTCGACCGAGCGCATCGTGGTCGACCGCAGGATCGCCGACGATTTCGTCGCCCGCTTCGCCGCCAAGGCGCAGAGCCTGCCGCTCGGCGATCCGCGCGCCGGCCCGGTGGTGCTGGGCTCGGTGGTCGACATGGCCACCGTGACGCGCTGCAACGCGCTGATCGACGACGCGCTCGCCAAGGGCGCCACGCTGGTGTGCGGCGGCAAGGCCGGGAACACGCTGATGCCGGCCACGGTGCTCGATCACGTGACGCCCGCCATGGCGATCTACCGCGAGGAATCCTTCGCGCCCGTCAAGGCCGTGGTGCGCGTGGACGGCGTCGAGGAAGCCGTCGCCACCGCCAACGACAACGAGTTCGGCCTGTCTTCGGCGGTGTACGGGCGCGACGTCGCGCGGGCCTGGAACGTGGCGCGCCGCATCGAGGCCGGCATCTGCCACGTCAACGGCCCCACGGTGCACGACGAGGCCCAGATGCCCTTCGGCGGCGTCAAGGCCTCGGGCTACGGCCGCTTCGGCGGCAAGGCCGGCATCGACGCCTTCACCGAGCTGCGCTGGATCACGGTGCAGACCACGCCGCGCCACTACCCGTTCTGAGGGCGCGCAGGCCATGTCGCCTGCGCTACCTGCGGCGGCGCGCGCCGGGGCTACGATGCGGCCGCATCAGACATCCCCAAGGAGACCCGCGCATGACCACCACCCTTACCAACCGCCAGGTCCGCCTGGCCAGGCGACCCGAAGGCGCTGCCAAGCGCGACGACTGGCAATACACCGACGAGCCGGTGGCCCAGCCGGCCGAGGGCGGCGTGCTCGTGAAGACGCTGTCGATCTCGCTCGACCCCGCGATGCGCGGCTGGATGAACGAAGGCAAGAGCTACATCGCGCCGGTCGAGATCGGCGCCGTGATGCGCGCCGGCGGCATCGGCCGCGTCGTGGCCTCGCGCAACCCGGCCTTCGCGGTCGGCGACGCGGTCTACGGCACGCTCGGCGTGCAGCAGTACGCGCTGGTGCCGCAGGAGGAGATCAAGCGCAGCGGCCTCGTGAAGATCGACCTCGAGGCCGGCACCATCGGCCAGTGGCTCAACGTGCTCGGCATGCCGGGCATGACCGGCTACTTCGGCCTCATGGACGTGGGCCTGCCCAAGGCCGGCGAGACGGTGGTGGTTTCGGGTGCAGCCGGCGCGGTCGGCCAGACCGTGGGCCAGCTCGCCAAGATCAAGGGTTGCCGCGTGGTCGGCATCGCGGGCGGCGCCGCCAAGTGCGACTGGGTCGTGAAGGAGCTCGGCTTCGACGCCTGCATCGACTACAAGGCCGGCCCCTCGGCGGTGCGCGAAGGCCTCAAGGCGCATTTCCCCAAGGGCGTCGACATCTATTTCGACAACGTCGGCGGCGAGATCCTCGACACCGTGCTCGCGAAGCTCGCGCGCGGCGCCCGCATCATCATCTGCGGCGCCATCAGCCAGTACAACAACACGACGCCGGTGCAGGGCCCGAAGAACTACCTGAGCCTGCTCGTCAATCGCGCGCGCATGCAGGGCATCGTGGTGTTCGACTACGCCGACCGCTATCCCGTGGCGATCGCCGAGATGTCGGCCTATCTGAAGGACGGCCGCATGAAGAGCCGCGAGGACGTGGTGGATGGCATCGACACCTTCCCCGAGGCGCTGACGCGGCTGTTCACGGGCGAGAACTTCGGCAAGCTGGTGCTGAAGATCTCCGACTGAACGAGGGAGCGCGCGCTCAGCGCGCCCGCGTCCCCATCACCGCCGCCGCGATGATCAGCGCCGCCGCCAGCGCGATGGTCCAGCTCAGCGGCCGGCCTGTCACGACCAGCAGCAGCGCGGTCGAGGCCAGCGGCGTGATGTAGCTCAGGATGCCGATCTGGCGCGCGTCGCCGCGCTTGAGCGCGAGATCCCAGAAGTAGAAGGCGGCGCCCAGCGGCCCGAGCCCGCACAGGACGACCAGCAGCCAGTCGCGCGCCGACATCGCCACCGCGGGCTCGAGCATCACGTGGCACAGCAGCGACAGCACGCCCGACACCAGGCCGAAGAGGCCGATCGCCGAGGTCGGGAAGGCCGGCACGCGCTTCGTCCACAGCGAGTAGCTGGCCCAGATGAAGGCCGATCCGAGCGCCGGCAGGAAACCCCAATAGGAGGCTGCCGCCGCGCTGCCGCCCGCTGCCGAATCGCCGCGCGCGCCGAGGATCGCGATCGCCGCCCCCGCAAAGCCCAGCAGTGCGGCCACGACGTGCAGCGGCCGCAGCGACACGCCCGGCAGCAACACCGGCGCCAGCACGACCATGAAGAGCGGCCACAGGTAGTTGACGAGGTTGGCCTCGACCGGCGGTGCATGGCGCAGCGCGATGAAGAGCAGGAAATGGAAGCCGAACAGTCCGTAGACGCCGAGCGCCAGCGTGCGCGCAGGCACCGCCCAGGCGCGGCGGTCGCGCAGCACCAGCGGCCAACTCGGCAGGCTGCCGACGACCAGCGCCAGGCCCGTGAGCAGGAAGGGCGGCAGGTGGGAGAGCGAGGTGCCGAGCGAGGCGAGAGTGGCCCAGAGGGCAATCGCGGCGAGCGCGTTGAGCGTGGAAGACATCGGCAGCGAGCTTAAGCGAAGCGCATGAGCGCCCGACCCTGCGCGAGATCAGCCGATCCGCAGCAGCAGCGCCGACGCGGCGCAGACCAGCAGGAAGGGAATGCTGATGCGATGGAACTCGCGCAGCCCGTTGGGCAGCTTCGCGAGCCGCAGCGCGATCAGGTTGGCCAGCGAGCCCAGCACGCAGCCGAAGCCGCCCACGCTCACGCCTGCGGCCAGCGCCGGCAGGTCGCGCACGAAGGGATCGAGCACGATGGTGGCCGGCACGTTGCTGATCACCTGCGATGTCACGATCGCCGCCAGGTAGGCGCGCCAGCCCTCGTCGATCGGCAGGCCGCCGAGCAGCGTCGCCACTGCGGGCAGCTCGGCCAGCTGGCGCAGGTCGACGAACATCAGCGCGATGATCGCGAGCAGCGCCCAGTCGATCCCGAGCAGCACGCGCGGGCGCAGCAGCAGGAAGGCGCCGAACACCAGGCCCAGACCTGGAAGCAACCAGTGGCGGTCGAGCGCGACCACGAAGGCGACGAAGAGCACGGCCGACAGCGCGAGCAGGCGCGGCTGCACCGGCGCTGCGTCGGCCGAAGGCTTGAGTGCGATCGGTTCGCGCGGCATCAGGAACCAGACCGCGACGAACAGCCAGAACAGCATGACGCCCACGGTCGGCGCCATCATCGCGACGAAGCCGAAGAAGCTCTCGCCCGAGCGGTGCCAGAGGAACAGGTTCTGCGGATTGCCGATCGGCGTCAGCGCCGAGCCGGCGTTCACCGCCAGCGCCTCGATCACCACCAGCCGTGCAAGCGGCAGGTGCGCCTGCGTGGCGAGAACGCGGGTCAGCGGCACCAGCAGGAACAGGCTCACGTCGTTGGTGACCAGCGCCGACAGCAGCGCCGCGCTGGCCGCCAGCAGCATCGCGAGGCCGCGCAGGCTGGAAGTGCGCGCGAGCAGCCGCGCGGCCGTGGCCTGCAGCATGCCGCTGCGTTCGACGCCCTGCGTGATCGCGAGCAGCCCCGCCAGTGCGCCGATGGTCTGCCAGTCGACCAGCCGCACGTAGTCCATCGGCGCGCGCGGTCGCACCACGGCGAACAGCAGCGCCGCCGCGATCAGCACCCAGAGCAGCGCGTTGCCGCCGCCGCCGTGTTCGTCGGGCGCCTTGTCAGCGCCCGTAGCCGTCACGCAGTTCCCGCTTGAGCACCTTGCCGATCGCGCTGCGCGGCAGTTCGTCGATGAAGCGCAGGCCGGACAGCCGCTGGGTCTTGCCGAGCTGGTCGTTGGTCCACTGCAGCAGCGTCTCGGCGGCGGTGTCGTCGCCAGTGCGTCGCACCACGAAGGCCACCGGCGTCTCGCCCCATTGCGTCGAAGGGACGCCGACCACCGCCACGTCGGCGACGGCCGGATGGGCGCGCATCACGGCCTCGAGGTCGCTCGGATAGATGTTGAAGCCGCCGCTGATGATCATGTCCTTCCTGCGATCGAACAGGGTCAGGAAGCCGTCTTCGTCGAAGCGCCCGACATCGCCGGTGCGGATGAAGCGCTTGCCTTCGGGATCGAACCATTCGGCCTCGCGCGTCTTCCCGGGCTGGCGGTGGTAGCCGGCCATCATGCCGGCCGAATGGCCGACCACCTCGCCGGCCTCGCCGCGCGCGACCTCGCGGCCTTCCTCGTCGATCAGCCGGATGTCGTGGCCCTCGGCCGGTTGGCCCACGGTGTGGAGCTTGGCCGGATGCAGGTGGGCCTCGAGGATGCAGGTGCCGCCGCCTTCGGTCATGCCGTAGAACTCGATCAGGCCGCCGGGCCAGCGCTTGAGCACGTCGGCCTTGAGCGCCGCGTGGAAGGGCGCGCTGGTGCTGAACTTGTACTTGAAGCTGCCGAGGTCGTGGCCATCGAAGTCGGGTCGCGCCATCAGCCGCTGGTACTGCACCGGCACCAGCATGGTGTGCGTGACGCGGCGCGCCTCGGCCAGCTTCAGATAGGCCGCGGCGTCGAACTTGGGCATCAGGATCACGCAGCCGCCGAAGGCCAGCGTCGGGAAGAAGACGACCAGCGTGGTGTTCGAGTAGAGCGGCGTCGACAGCAGCGTGACCGTGTCGGGCCCGTATTCGTAGGTGGCGCCGCGCCGCACATGCGACCAGCGCATGCCGTGGCCCTGAACGATGCCCTTGGGCTCGCCGGTGGTGCCGGACGAATAGATGATGTTGAACGGCGAGGCCGGCTGCACGTCGACCGGCCGCGGCTGCGCGCCAGGCGGCGCCAGCCAGGCCTCGAACGCGTGGCCGACCTGCGAACCATCGAGCGCGATGCGCGCGACGCCGCCCGGCTCGGCCGGTCCGATCACCTCGGCGGCCGAGGCGTCGCTGAACAGGATGCGGGCGTCGGCGTCCGAGATCATGCGCGCCAGGCTGGCGGGCGTGGAGCCGGGCGCCAGCGGGGCCACGGCCACGCCCGCGCGCAACGCGCCCAGGAACACCGCTGCATAGTGCACCGACGAGGCGGCACACACCGCAATCGCATCACCGGCCGCAAGACCGTCTCGCTGCAGCGCGGCGGCGATGCGGTCCATCAGCGCGTCGAGCGCACCCCAGCTCAGTTCGCCCAGCGGGTCGACCAGCGCGAGCCGCTCGGGCGCCTCGCGGGCATGGATGCGGATCAGATCGGTGATGACGCCGAAGTCGCGCTCGATGGCTGTCTCGAAATTGCTCATGGCCTGTGAACCCGTCGCTCGAAAGATGCCGGGAATCTTACGCGGCAGCGCCGCGCGCAGCCGGCCCGCGTCGCGATCGGACCGGGCCGCAGGCCGGCTAGACGCCCGCCGCGTGCGCCTGCTGGTCAGCGTGGTAGCTCGAGCGCACCATCGCGCCCACGGCGGCGTGGCTGAAGCCCATCTTGTAGGCCTCTTCCTCGAACATCTTGAAGGTGTCGGGGTGCACGTAGCGGCGCACCGGCAGGTGGCTGCCGCTCGGCGACAGGTACTGGCCGATGGTCAGCATGTCGATGTCGTGCGCGCGCATGTCGCGCATCACCTGCAGGATCTCTTCGTCGGTCTCGCCGAGGCCGACCATGATGCCGCTCTTGGTCGGCACCGCCGGGTGCAGCGCCTTGAACTTCTTCAGCAGGTTGAGGCTGAACTGGTAGTCGCTGCCCGGGCGCGCTTCCTTGTAGAGGCGCGGCGCGGTCTCGAGGTTGTGGTTCATCACGTCGGGCGGCGCGGCCTTGAGGATCTCGAGGGCACGGTCGTCGCGGCCGCGGAAGTCGGGCACCAGGATCTCGATCTGGGTGGCCGGCGACAGCTCGCGCGTGTGGCGGATGCAGTCGACGAAATGCTGGCTGCCACCGTCGCGCAGGTCGTCGCGGTCGACGCTCGTGATCACCACGTACTTGAGGCGCAGCTTCGCGATGGTCTTCGCGAGGTTCAGCGGCTCGTCCTTGTCGAGCGGATCAGGCCGGCCGTGGCCCACGTCGCAGAAGGGGCAGCGACGCGTGCACTTGTCGCCCATGATCATGAAGGTGGCGGTGCCGTTGCCGAAGCATTCGCCGATGTTGGGGCAGGAGGCCTCTTCGCAGACGGTGTGCAGGTTGCTCTCGCGCAGGATCTGCTTGATCTCGTAGAAGCGGGTGGTCGGCGAGCCGGCCTTGACGCGGATCCACTCGGGCTTCTTGAGCACCTCGCCCTGCACCACCTTGACCGGGATGCGCGACAGCTTGGCCGCGGCCTTCTGCTTGGCCAGCGGGTTGTAGCTTTCGGACGGTTGGGCGTCGCGGACGACTTCGGCGGTGCTCATGGCAGCTTCTCTCCGGCGGGGCTCAGGGCGCGAGGTAGATGGCGAGCTTGTGGCCCAGCACCTGCGCGGCTTCGTCCCAGGTTGTTCGAACGCCGATTGTAGAAAGATCGACGGTTTGCAGCCCTGCGTAGCCGCAAGGGTTGATCCGGGCGAAGGGTTCCAGGTCCATCGCGACGTTGAGCGCCACGCCGTGGTAGGTGCAGTGGCGGCTCACCTTGATGCCCAGCGCGGCGATCTTGCCGAGGCCGCGGAACGGGTCGGCGGGGTGCATGGGCCCGCTCAGCGCGGCGTGCGAGAAGGGATCGTCCAGGCGCACGTAGATGCCGGGCGCGCCGCCCACGCGATGGCCCGTGACCCCGAAGTGGGCCAGCGTGCGGATCACGGCCTCCTCGATGCGGTAGACGTATTCCTTGACGTAGTAGCCGGCGCGCTTGAGGTCGATCAGCGGATAGGCCACGACCTGGCCCGGGCCGTGAAAGGTCACCTGGCCGCCGCGGTCGGTCTGCACCACCGGAATGTCGCCGGGGTTCAGCACGTGATCGGCCTTGCCCGCCAGCCCTTGCGTGTACACCGGCGGATGCTCGCAGAGCCAGAGCTGGTCGGGGCTCGCGGGCGTGCGCGCCTGCGTGGACTCGCGCATCGCCGCATAGGTCGCGTCGTAGTCGACGCGGCCCAGCAGCTGCATCTCGAGCCCAGCGTTCAGAGCACCACCTTGACCATCGGATGGCTCGACAGCGCGCGGTAGATGTCGTCGAGCTGCTCGCGGCTGGTGGCCGTGACCGTGATCGTCACGCCCAGGTAGTTGCCGGCCTTGCTGGGGCGAAGCTCGATGGTGGAGGCATCGAACGCCGGATCGAAGCGCTCGGCGACCTGGGTCACGGCATGCACGAAGCCGTCGACCTTGGCGCCCATGACCTTGATCGGAAACTGGGAGGGGTACTCGATCAGCGATTCCTTGCGGGCGTCGAGCGGGGCGTCGGGTGCGGTGGTCATGCGGGTACTCCTTGTTGCTGTGTGCTGCGGGCCTTGGCCCGCTGGTAGCCGGCGTAGAGCGCCTGGTAGATCGGGCCCGGGCGGCCGCTGCCAATGGCCTGCCCGTCGAGCGTCGCCACCGGCAGGAGCTCCTTGCTGGCCGAGGACAGCAGCAGCTCGTCGGCGCCGAAAACCTCGTCGCGCGCGATGCGCCGCAACGAGAAGGCGATGCCGGCCTCGGCGCACAGCCGCTCGATCAGGCCGTAGCGGATGCCCGCGAGCACCAGCTCGTCCTTGGGCGGACCGCTCACGGCGCCGTCCCTGACCACCCAGACGTTGCTCGACGAGGCTTCGCTGAGCCAGTCGTCGCGGAACATGATCGTCTCCGCGGCGCCGGCCTCGACGCTGATCTGGCGCGCCAGCACCGCGCCGAGCAGGCTGGTGGTCTTGATGTGCGCCTTCTGCCAGCGGAAGTCGGGCGCGCTCACGCAGGCGACACCCGCGGCGCGCGTCGCCTCCGAAACGGGCTTCATCGGATTGACCATCACGAACACGGTCGGCACCAGGCCCTGGGGCATCGCGTGGTCGCGCGGCGCCACGCCGCGCGTGACCTGGATGTAGATGCCCTGCATGCCGGCGCGCTGGGCCGCGGGCGCGGCATCGATCAGCCGCATCGCGATCGCGCGCCACTCGGCGGGCGTGTGCGGATTGCCGATGCGCAACTCGGCCAGCGAGCGCCCGAGCCGCGCCATGTGCTCGTCGAAGCAGAAGGGCTGGCCGCCATAGGCCGGCACGACCTCGTAGACGCCGTCGCCGAAGATGAAGCCGCGATCGAGCACGCTCACCTTGGCTTCGCGAAGCGGGGCGTAGGCGCCGTCGAGGTAACAGGGCGCGTCGGGCAGGGCGTCGGTGATCGGGGTCATGAAGAATTATGGTGGGGACGCATCGGCCCTTCCCAAGGCCGGGTCAGGGTCCCGTCATGCATCGCCTGGGAACTTTTCCGGATCGGCCACAGGGGTGTGGCTGATCGTCATGGGTTTTTACTTATAATCAATGGCTTTGTAGAAATTCTGGGTCGTCATCCGGGCTTCATTCCATATGAAAACAATCGCCCGCGATGCAGCAAGAGAGTTCCCCGAGGAGGGGCAGGTCGGCCCGGAAGAGGAAGATTTCAAGTCGCTGACCGCCGAAGAGGCGCAGCGGCTGCGCGACAGGAAGCCGTTGATCTCGCCGTGGCGCGTGATCGCGATTCAGGTCGCCGGAGGGCTCCTGGTGGCATTGGCCGCCTGGGGTCTGACAGGGAGGCAAAATCTGGGGTGGTCCGCCGGATACGGTGCGCTGGCGGTGATCATTCCCGCGGCGGTTTTCGCGCGGGGACTGACCGGGCGCTTTGCGTCCCTGAATCCGGGTACTGCGGTGTTCGGGTTCTTCTTGTGGGAAATGGTCAAGATGGCCTTGACGGTGGCGATGCTGATCGCCGCGCCAAGGCTGATTACGGAACTGAGCTGGCCGGCGATGCTGGTGGGCTTGGTGGTGACAATGAAGTCGGCTTGGGTGGCGGTGATGCTGCACTCGAGACGCCTGAAACTTTGAGACGAGTAACGGATGGCTGCTGAAAACGCTGCGGAACATGGTCAGACCGCTGGTGAATACATCGTTCACCACTTGACCCATCTTCAGAGCTCCAAGCCCGGAGGCGTCGCCGACCTCTCCGTCTTCAATTTCGACTCGCTCTTCTTCTCGATCACGCTCGGCGTGCTGGGCTGCTGGCTGCTCTGGCTGGCTGCCCGCAAGGCCACCTCGGGTGTGCCGGGGCGCTTCCAGGCTGCGGTCGAGATCCTGGTCGAGATCGTCGACCAGCAGGCCAAGGGCATCGTCCACAACGTCGAGAGCCGCAAGTACGTGGCTCCGCTGGCGCTGACGATCTTCGTCTGGATCTTCATGCTCAACGCGATGGACCTGCTGCCGGTCGATCTGCTGCCCGCCCTGTGGGCCAAGGTCTTCGGCATTGCCGGCGCCGACCCGCACCAGGCCTATCTGCGCGTCGTGCCCACGGCCGACCTCTCGGTGGCAATGGGCATGTCGGTCACGGTGCTGCTGATCTGCCTGTACTACAACATCAAGATCAAGGGCCTCGGCGGCTGGATCCACGAGCTGTTCACCGCGCCCTTCGGCAACCACTGGGCGCTGTACCCCTTCAACTTCGCGATGCAGATGATCGAGTTCATCGCGAAGACCGTTTCGCACGGCATGCGGTTGTTCGGCAACATGTACGCCGGCGAACTGATCTTCCTGCTGATCGCCTTGATGGGCGGTGCCTGGACCCTGTCCGCCACCGGCATCTTCCTCGCGCTGGGCCACATCATCGCCGGTACGGCGTGGGCCATCTTCCACATCCTGATCATCACGTTGCAGGCCTTCGTGTTCATGATGCTGACGCTGGTCTACATCGGCCAGGCGCACGATCACCACTGATCGAACGGTTTCGTTTTTCCTTTTCTCTTCAACCAAAGTCCCCTAGGAGTCATCATGGAAGTTATTAGCTTTGTCGCACTGGCCGCCGGCCTGATCATCGGTCTCGGCGCTGTCGGCGCTTGTATCGGTATCGGCATCATGGGCAGCAAGTACCTCGAGTCGGCTGCCCGCCAACCCGAACTGATGGGCGAGCTGCAGACCAAGATGTTCCTGCTGGCCGGTCTGATCGACGCCGCGTTCATCATTGGTACCGGTATCGCGCTGTGGTTCGCAACGGCCAACCCGTTCCTCGCACAAATCGCCAACCTGCCGAAGTAATCGGGTTTGGGCTTTCTCGTCGAACCCCAGTCGTTCCTCGCTGAATGGCCTCCGATTCATTCCCAAAGAGAGGGTGAAAAGTGAGCATTACCGGTACCCTGATCGTCCAGATGATCGTGTTCCTGATTCTTGTCGGGTTCACGATGAAGTTTGTATGGCCGCCGATCGCCAAGGCGCTGGACGAACGTGCCCAGAAGATCGCCGAAGGCCTCGCAGCCGCCGACAAGGCCAAGAGCGAACTGTCCGCCGCCAACAAGCGCGTGGAAGTCGAGCTCGGCCAGGCGCGCAACGAGTCCGCCCAGCGTCTTGCAGATGCCGAACGTCGTGCGCAGGCCATCGTTGAAGAGGCCAAGGGCCGCGCCACCGAAGAAGGCAACAAGATCGTTGCGGCCGCCCGCGCGGAAGCCGAACAGCAGGCCGTGAAGGCACGCGAAGCGCTGCGCGAGCAGGTTGCTGCGCTGGCCGTCAAGGGTGCCGAGCAGATCCTGCGCAAGGAAGTGAATCCGGCCGTCCACGCCGATTTGCTCGCCCGCCTGCAGACCGAGCTCTGATCACGTATGGCCGAACTCGCCACCATCGCACGTCCCTACGCTGAGGCGCTCTACAAGGCGTCGGCGAACGATCTCGCCGGCACCGGCGCCTGGCTCGAACGCGTTGCCGCGATCGCCGGCAACGCCGAGCTGCTGCAGTTCGCGGACAACCCCAGGGCCACGCCCGAGCAGGTGCTCGGCGTCGTCGCCGGTGCGCACGGTTCGCCGCTGCCTGCCAGCGCGAACAACTTCCTGATGGCACTGCTCGAGAACGGCCGCTTCACCGCGCTGCCCGAGATCGCCAGGCAGTTCCGCACGCTCGCGAACGCACAGAGCGGCTCGTCCGATGCGGTGGTCTACAGCGCCTTCCCGATCGACGATGCAGCCCTGGGCAACATCTCCGCCGCGCTCGAAAAGCGTTTCGGCCGCAAGCTGCAGTTCTCGGTCCAGCAGGACCCGTCGCTGATCGGCGGCATTCGTGTGGTGGTCGGTGACGAAGTGCTCGACACCTCCGTCAAAGCGCGCCTTGAACAAATGAAAGTTGCGCTGGCTGCCTGACGGCCGCCAGCCCCTTACAAAGAAAGAAGGAAAGAGTCATGCAACTCAATCCCGCAGAAATCTCGGAACTGATCAAGAGCCGCATCGAGGGCCTCGGCGTCAGCGCCAACATCCGCAACGAAGGCACCGTGGTGTCGGTGACCGACGGCATCGTGCGCGTGCACGGCCTGTCGGACGCGATGCAGGGCGAAATGCTCGAGTTCCCGCCGTCGGCCGACGGCACGCCGTCGTTCGGCCTGGCGCTGAACCTCGAGCGCGACTCGGTCGGCGCCGTGATCCTGGGCGAGTACGAGCACATCTCCGAAGGCGACACCGTGAAGTGCACGGGCCGCATTCTCGAAGTGCCCGTCGGCCCCGAACTCATCGGCCGCGTGGTCAACGCACTGGGCCAGCCGATCGACGGCAAGGGTCCGATCAACGCCAAGATGACCGACGTCATCGAGAAGGTCGCCCCGGGCGTGATCGCACGGAAGTCGGTCGACCAGCCGATGCAGACCGGCCTGAAGTCCATCGACTCGATGGTACCCGTCGGCCGCGGCCAGCGCGAGCTGATCATCGGCGACCGCCAGACCGGCAAGACGGCCGTGGCGATCGACGCGATCATCAACCAGAAGGGTCAGAACATGACCTGCGTCTACGTCGCGATCGGCCAGAAGGCCTCGTCGATCAAGAACGTGGTGCGTGCTCTGGAACAGGCCGGCGCGATGGAATACACCATCGTGGTGGCTGCCTCGGCGTCGGAATCGGCCGCCATGCAGTACGTGTCGGCCTACTCGGGCTGCACGATGGGCGAATACTTCCGCGATCGCGGCCAGGACGCGCTGATCGTCTATGACGACCTGTCCAAGCAGGCCGTGGCCTACCGCCAGGTCTCGCTGCTGCTGCGCCGCCCGCCGGGCCGCGAAGCCTATCCCGGCGACGTGTTCTACCTCCACAGCCGTCTGCTCGAGCGCGCAGCCCGCGTCAACGCCGACTACGTCGAAGCCTTCACCAAGGGTGAAGTCAAGGGCAAGACCGGCTCGCTGACCGCACTGCCGATCATCGAGACGCAGGCCGGCGACGTGTCCGCCTTCGTTCCGACCAACGTGATCTCGATCACCGACGGCCAGATCTTCCTGGAAACCAACCTGTTCAACGCCGGCATCCGCCCCGCCATCAACGCCGGTATCTCGGTGTCGCGCGTGGGTTCGTCGGCGCAGACCAAGGTGATCAAGGGCCTGTCCGGCGGTATTCGTACCGACCTGGCGCAGTACCGTGAACTGGCTGCGTTCGCGCAGTTCGCTTCCGACCTCGACGAAGCGACCCGCAAGCAGCTCGACCGCGGTGCCCGTGTGACCGAGTTGCTCAAGCAGGCCCAGTACAGCCCGCTGCCGATCTCCCTGATGGGCGCCTCGCTGTTCGCGGTCAACAAGGGCTACATGGACGACATCGACGTCAAGAAGGTGCTGCCGTTCGAACACGGCCTGCACCAGTTCCTGAAGTCCAGCCACGCTCCGCTGCTCGACAAGATCGAACAGGCCAAGGCGCTCGACAAGGACGCCGAAGCCGAACTGAACACGGCGGTCGCCGCGTTCAAGAAGTCGTTCGCCTGATCGACGACCAAGGAAGGAACGCTCATGGCAGCTGGTAAGGAAATCCGCGGCAAGATCAAATCGGTGGAGAACACCAAGAAGATCACCAAGGCCATGGAAATGGTCTCGGTTTCCAAGATGCGCAAGGCGCAGGAACGCATGCGCGCGGCCCGCCCCTACAGCGAGAAGATCCGCAACATCGCGGCCAATCTCGGCCAGGCGAACCCGGAGTACACGCACGCGTTCATGAAGACGAACGAGGCCAAGGGCATCGGCTTCATCGTCGTGACGAGCGACAAGGGCCTGTGCGGCGGCCTGAACACCAACCTGCTGCGCGCCGTGACCGTCAAGATGCGCGAGGCGCAGGCGGCCGGCAAGACGATCGACTCGGTCGCCATCGGCAGCAAGGGCCTGGGCTTCCTGAACCGCATCGGCGCGCGCGTCGTCGCGCACGTCACCCACCTGGGCGACACGCCGCACCTCGACAAGCTCATCGGTCCGGTCAAGACGCTGCTCGACGCCTATGCCGAAGGCAAGATCTCGGCCGTGCATCTCTGCTACACCAAGTTCATCAACACCATCAAGCAAGAGCCGGTGGTCGAACAGCTGCTGCCCCTGGCGGCAGAGACGCTGCGCACCGAGTCGGGCCATCACTCGTGGGACTACATCTACGAGCCCGACGCGCAGAGCGTGATCGACGAACTGCTCGTGCGCTACGTCGAATCGCTGGTGTACCAGGCAGTGGCCGAGAACATGGCGTCCGAGCATTCGGCACGCATGGTGGCCATGAAGGCCGCGACCGACAACGCGGGTAACGTGATCGACGAACTCAAGCTGGTCTACAACAAGACCCGCCAGGCAGGCATCACCAAAGAGCTGTCGGAAATCGTCTCGGGCGCCGCGGCGGCCGCGGGCGTCTGAGCCCGTTCGGACCTCAACAGATTCATATTTTTATCGGAGCAGACATGGCTCAAGCAGAAGCAGTTCAAGGCAAGATCGTTCAGTGCATCGGCGCCGTGGTCGACGTGGAATTCCCGCGCGACCAGATGCCGAAGATCTACGACGCCCTCAAGTTCGAAGGCAGCGCGCTCACGCTCGAAGTGCAGCAGCAGCTCGGCGACGGCGTGGTCCGCACCATTGCGCTGGGTTCCTCCGACGGCCTGCGCCGCGGCCTGATCGTGACCAACACGCAAGCCCCCATCACCGTGCCCGTGGGCAAGGGCACGCTGGGTCGCATCATGGACGTGCTGGGCGCGCCCATCGACGAGCGCGGCCCGGTCGACCAGACCCTGACCGCATCGATCCACCGCAAGGCCCCTGCCTACGACGAACTCTCGCCCTCGCAGGACCTGCTGGAAACCGGCATCAAGGTGATCGACCTGGTGTGCCCGTTCGCCAAGGGCGGCAAGGTCGGCCTGTTCGGCGGCGCCGGCGTCGGCAAGACCGTGAACATGATGGAGCTCATCAACAACATCGCCAAGGCCCACTCGGGCCTGTCGGTGTTCGCCGGTGTGGGTGAACGTACCCGCGAAGGCAACGACTTCTATCACGAGATGGCCGACTCGGGCGTCGTGAACCTCGAGAAGCTCGAGGACTCGAAGGTCGCCATGGTCTACGGCCAGATGAACGAGCCCCCGGGCAACCGTCTTCGCGTGGCGCTGACCGGCCTGACCATCGCCGAGTCGTTCCGCGACGAAGGCCGCGACGTCCTGTTCTTCGTCGACAACATCTACCGCTACACGCTGGCCGGTACCGAAGTGTCGGCACTGCTGGGCCGCATGCCTTCCGCCGTGGGCTACCAGCCGACGCTGGCCGAGGAAATGGGCCGCCTGCAAGAGCGGATCACGTCGACCAAGGTCGGCTCGATCACCTCGATCCAGGCCGTGTACGTCCCTGCGGATGACTTGACCGACCCGTCGCCCGCCACCACTTTCGCCCACCTTGACTCCACCGTGGTGCTGTCGCGCGACATCGCTTCGCTGGGCATCTACCCCGCCGTGGACCCGCTGGACTCGACCTCGCGCCAGCTCGACCCGAACGTGGTCGGCGAAGAGCACTACAACGTCGCCCGCGCCGTGCAGGGCACGCTGCAGCGCTACAAGGAACTGCGCGACATCATCGCGATCCTGGGCATGGACGAACTGGCTCCCGACGACAAGCTGGCCGTGGCCCGCGCCCGCAAGATCCAGCGTTTCCTGTCGCAACCCTTCCACGTGGCGGAAGTGTTCACGGGCTCGCCGGGCAAGTACGTGCCGCTGGCCGAGACCATCCGTGGCTTCAAGATGATCGTCAACGGCGAAGCCGACCACCTGCCGGAACAGGCGTTCTACATGGTGGGCGGCATCGACGAGGCGTTCGAGAAGGCCAAGAAGGTCGCTTAAGGAATCACCATGGCAGGCACCATTCAAGTCAACGTGGTCAGCGCCGAGGAGTCCATCTTCTCGGGCGAGGCCAAGTTCGTTGCTCTGCCCGGTGAAGCCGGCGAGCTCGGCATCTATCCGCGCCACACGCCGCTGATCACGCGCATCCGCCCTGGCGCGGTGCGCATCGAGACGGCCGACGGCGGCGAGGAATTTGTCTTCGTGGCGGGTGGCATCCTCGAGGTGCAGCCGACCACCGTGACCGTGCTGTCCGACACCGCGATCCGCGGCAAGGACCTCGACGACGAGAAGGCCAATGCCGCCAAGGCCGTCGCCGAGGAAGCGCTCAAGAACGCCAAGACCGACATCGACATCGCGATGGCGCAGTCGGAGCTGGCGGTCATGGCCGCTCAACTGGCCGCTCTGCGCAAGTACCGCCAGAAGAAATGAGCGCCAGCGCTCGCTGACCACAGGCCGCCTTCGGGCGGCCTTTTCGTTGGCGCCAACCATCTGCACTCAACTTCGACCTTAATTTGGCCGAAGATAAGTCTTGTTCGGCTGAAGCCGGGCCTCTAGTATTCGCTTCGTTTCGCCGCCGGCCTCGCCGCGCGGCGGAGAAGAACAAGAGACCGGAGACAAGAGCTTGGCCCCCTGGAGCCGATTGAGCGCCGACGAGATGCAGCTGCTGCAGACCACCTTCTGGTCGTCCGGCGGCTCGCGTCATGGCATGGCCGAGCAGCTCGGGTTCTCCAAGAGCAAGGCCAATGCGCTGATCGCCGGGCTGGTGGAGCAGGGCCTGCTGGCTGAAGCCGGCCTGCAGCGCTCCTCGGGCGGCCGCCGGCCGGAAAACCTCGAACTGCATTCGGGCCTGGGCGTCGTGGTCGGGGTCGACGTCGGCGCCACCAGCCTCGACGTCGCCGTCCTTGGCGCCGGCCTGTCGGTGCTCGCGCACCATGGCGAAGCCGCCGACGTTCGCAAGGGCCCGGGCGTGGTGCTGGCCCGCGTGCGCGAACTCGTGCGCGAACTGCTTGCACAGACCGGTTTCGGCGCCCGCCAGGTGCTCGGCATCGGCATCGGCGTGCCGGGCCCGGTCAACTTCGAGATCGGCCAGCTCGTGAATCCGCCGCTGATGCCGGCCTGGGACAGCTTCTCGATCCGCGACTACCTGCGCGAGGACTACGCGGCACCGGTGTTCGTCGACAACGACGTCAACCTCATGGCGCTCGGCGAGCTGTGGCGCATGAAGCGCTCGCTCTCGAACTTCCTCGTGATCAAGGTCGGCACCGGCATCGGCTGCGGCATCGTCTGCCACGGCGAGGTGTATCGCGGCGCGGCCGGCTCGGCGGGCGACGTCGGCCACATCTGCGTCGACCAGGAAGGGCCGCGCTGCCATTGCGGCAACCTGGGCTGCGTCGAGGCGATGGCGGCGGGACCTGCGATCACCCGGATGGCGGTGGAAGCCGCCGAATCCGGCCAGAGCGAGGCCCTGGCCGAATGTCTGCGCGCGCATGGCCGCATCGAGGCGATCGACGTCGGCCAGGCCAGCCGCGCCGGGGACGCCTCGGCCAACGCGATCGTGCAGCGCGCCGGCAGCCTGATCGGCCAGATGCTGGCCTCGATCGTGAACTTCTTCAATCCGTCGCACGTCTTCATCGGCGGCGGCATCACGCGCATCGGGCCGCTGTTCCTGGCGGCCGTGCGGCAGAGCGTCTACCAGCGCTCGCTGGCGCTGTCGACGCGCCATCTCGAGATCCAGTACACGCCGCTGGGCGCGCAGGCCGGCCTGATCGGCGCCGGCGTGCTGGCGATGAACGAGACGCTCAAGGTGCGCGGGGTGGCGCCATGACGGCGGTTGCAACGACTGCGAAGGCAGCGAAGCGCTCGGTGGCCGTGGCCTTCGAGAACGTGGTGAAGGCCTTCGGCCCGGTCCAGGTGCTGCACGGCGTGAGCTTTGCGCTGGAGCCCGGCCGCGTCTACGGTCTGCTCGGCGAAAACGGCGCCGGCAAGTCGACGCTGATGAAGATCCTGGCCGGCTACGAATCGCTCACCGACGGCACGCTGCGGGTCAACGGCGAGGCGCGCCAGTTCGCGAGCTCGCGCGATGCCGAAGCGCTCGGCATCGTCCTGATCCACCAGGAATTCAATCTGGCCGAAGACCTCACGGTGGCGCAGAACATCTTCCTCGGCCATGAAAAGAGGCGCGGCTGGTTCCTCGACGACGCCGCGATGGAGCGCGAGGCCGCCACCGCGCTCGCGGCCGTGGGCCTGGACGTCGATCCCGCGACCAAGGTGCGGCGCCTCATCGTGGCCGAGAAGCAGCTGGTCGAGATTGCCAAGGCCATCTCGCGCCATGCGCGGCTGCTGGTGATGGACGAGCCCACCGCGACGCTCACGCCCGGCGAGACCGAGCGGCTGTTCCGCCTGATCGCCCAGCTGCGCGCCGACGGCGTGACCATCGTCTACATCTCGCACAAGCTCGACGAGGTCGAGCGCGTGACCGACGAGGTGATCGTGATGCGCGATGGCCGCTTCGTGACGCGCGAGTCGACCGCCGACGTCACGCGCCACCAGATGGCGAACCTGATGGTCGGGCGCGAGCTGGCCGATCTCTATCCGCCGAGGGACGTGGTGGTGACCGCCGCGGCGCCCGCGATGCGGGTGCGCGACTTCACGGTGCCGGGATGGGCCGAGGGTGCGAGCTTCGAGGTACGCCCCGGCGAGATCCTGGGCTTCGCGGGCCTGGTCGGCGCCGGCCGCACCGAACTGTTCGAAGGCCTGCTGGGCCTGCGGCCCGCGAGCGGCCAGGTCGAGCTGCAGGGCCGCGCGGTGCAGTTCCGCAATCCGCGGCAAGCGGCGCGCCAGGGGCTCACCTACCTCAGCGAGGACCGCAAGGGCAAGGGCCTGCACGTGCACTTCGGCCTGCGCCAGAACCTCACGCTGATGGCGCTCGAGCGCTACGCCCAGCCCTGGCTCCAGCCAGAGGCCGAGCGCGCCGCACTGACCGAGGCCGTGAAGGACTACGGCATCCGCACCGGCAATCTCGAGGCGCGTGCCTCGTCGCTGTCGGGCGGCAACCAGCAGAAGCTCGCGCTGGCCAAGGTGCTGCAGCCGCAGCCCAGGGTGGTGGTGCTCGACGAGCCGACGCGCGGCGTCGACGTCGGTGCCAAGCGCGACATCTATTTCCTGATCCAGCGACTGGCCCGCGAGGGCCTCGCCGTGATCGTCGTCTCGTCCGAGCTCATGGAGCTGATCGGCCTGTGCCATCGCGTTGCCGTGATGCGCGCGGGCCGGGTCGTCACCACGCTCGACGCGGACCATCTCACCGAAGAGGAGCTCATCGCTCATGCCACCGGAACCCGATAAGCTCGCCGACACGCCAGAGGCCGCCGCCCACCGCGGCGAGGCCAAGGCCGGCTGGGCCGAACGCCTGCACGGCTTCGGTCCGGTGATCGGCCTCGTGCTGCTGTGCATCGCCGGCACCCTGCTGAACGGCGATTTCGCCACGCTCGACAACGCGATGAACGTGCTCACGCGCACCGCCTTCATCGGCATCATCGCGGTCGGCATGTGCTTCGTCATCATCTCGGGCGGCATCGACCTCTCGGTCGGCTCGATGGCGGCGCTGATCGCCGGCTGCGTGATCATGTTCATCAACGCAATGGGGCCGGCGCTGGGCTCGCCGCTGCTGGCCGTGGTGCTGGGCGCGCTGCTCGCCGTGCTGCTCGGCGCCAGCTTCGGCCTGGCGCACGGCCTCCTGATCACCAAGGGCCGCATCGAGCCCTTCATCGTGACGCTCGGCACGCTCGGCATCTTCCGCGCCTACCTGACCTACTTCGCCGACGGTGGCGCGCTCACGCTCGACAACGAACTGTCGGACCTCTACGCGCCGGTGTACTACGCGAGCCTGCTGGGCATTCCGGTGCCGGTGTGGGTGTTCCTCATCGTCGCGCTGATCGGCGGCCTGATCCTCAACCGCACCGCCTACGGCCGCTACGTGCAGGCCATCGGCTCGAACGAGCAGGTGGCGCGCTATGCCGCGGTCGGCGTCGACAACGTGAAGATCCTGACCTACGTGCTGCTCGGCGTCTGCGTCGGCATCGCGACGCTGCTCTACGTGCCGCGGCTCGGCTCGGCCTCGCCGACCACCGGCCTGCTCTGGGAGCTGGAGGCAATCGCCGCGGTGATCGTCGGCGGCACCGCGCTCAAGGGCGGCGCCGGCAGCATCACGGGCACCGTGATCGGCGCCATCCTGCTCTCGGTCATCAGCAACATCCTCAACCTCACGAGCATCATCAGCGTGTACCTGAATGCCGCGGTGCAGGGCTTCGTGATCATCGTCGTCGCCTTTCTGCAGCGCGGCCGACGCTAGTTCTTTCCCCGTCCGTTCCACCCATCCACAACAGGAGACAAGCAGCATGACTTCCATCACCCGACGCCTGGCGCTGAGCGCCGTCGCTGCCGCGAGCCTCGCGGCCCTCCCGGCCCTGGCCGCCGAGCCCGTGAATCTCGGCGTGTCGATCCCGGCCGCCACGCACAGCTTCATGGGCGGCATCAACTACTGGGCCAACCAGGCCAAGAAGGATCTCGAGAAGGAGCACAAGAACCTCAAGATCACGATCAAGACCGCAGCCAACGCGCCGGAGCAGGCCAACCAGCTGCAGGACCTGTCGACCGTGAGCAAGATCAACGCGCTCGTGATCTTCCCGTTCGAGTCGGCCGCGCTCACCAAGCCGGTGGCGCAGGTCAAGGCCAAGGGCACCTACGTGACCGTGGTCGACCGCGGCCTCACCGACACCAGTGCGCAGGACGCCTACGTGGCCGGCGACAACACGGCCTTCGGCAAGATCCCGGCCGAATACATCGCCAAGAAGCTCAATGGCAAGGGCAACGTGGTGGCACTGCGCGGCATCGCGACCACGCTCGACAACGAGCGCATGGACGCCTTCAACAGCGTGCTCAAGAACTACCCCGACATCAAGCTGCTGGATGCCAAGTACGCCAACTGGAACCGCGACGACGCCTTCAAGGTCACGCAGGACTACCTCACGCGCTTCAAGAAGATCGACGCCATCTGGGCCGCCGACGACGACATGGCGGTGGGCGTGCTGAAGGCCATCGAGCAGGCCAAGCGCGACGACATCCTCGTGGTGTTCGGCGGTGCCGGCGCCAAGGGCATGGTCAAGACCATCATGGACGGCAAGGACCCGCGCATCCAGGCCGACGTGAGCTATTCGCCCAAGTTCATCTACGACGCGATCAAGCTCACGGCCGAGGCGCGCCTGAAGGGCGAGAAGCTGCCCGCGACCACGATCATTCCTTCGGTGCTGATCACCAAGGACAACGCGAAGTCGTTCTACCACCCCGATTCGCCGTTCTAAGCTCGCCCCCAGGTTGGCTCACTTCGTGTAGCCGCCCACCCCCTGCCGGGGGCAACACCTGCGGCCCGGCGAAGCCGGTTCCGCGGTGGCTCACGAAGGGCGCGCGCTTCGCGGCGCTCGAAAAAAAGAAGGGCGCGGTTTGCCGCGCTCGAAACGGCGTGCGCTTTGCGGCGCTTGGAATCTCATGACGCACGACACTCTTTCTCGCAAGTTGCGCTACGCCATGGTCGGCGGCGGGCGCGATGCCTTCATCGGCGCGGTGCACCGCAAGGCGATCGCGCTCGACGGGCAGATCGAGCTGGTGGCCGGCGCGCTGTCCTCGAGCGCCGAGAAGGCGCGGGCCTCGGGTCGCGACCTGTTCCTGGCCGACGATCGCAACCACGGCGACTGGCGCGCGCTGCTCGACGACGAGCTCGGGCGCCCGGCCGGCGAGCGCATCGACTTCGTCTCGATCGTGACGCCCAACCATGTGCATTTCCCGGTGGCGCAGGCCTTCGTCGAGGCCGGCTTCCATGTCGTCTGCGACAAGCCGCTGGTCCACTCGCGCGAACAGGCCGATGCGCTGGTCGCGGCCGTGGCGCAGCGCGGCACGGTGTTCGGCGTGACCTACAACTACACCGGCTACCCCATGGTGCGGCAGGCGCGCGAGATGGTGCGCACGGGCCAGCTCGGCACCATTCGCAAGGTGGTGGTCGAATACAACCAGGGCTGGCTCGCGACGCGCCTCGAAGGCGAGGGCAACAAGCAGGCGGCCTGGCGCAGCGATCCCGCGCGCAGCGGTGCGGCCGGCGCGATCGGCGACATCGGCTCGCATGCCGAGAACCTGGTCGCCACGGTCACGGGCCTGGAGATCGAGCATCTCTGCGCCGACCTCAGTTCGCTGGTGCCCGACCGGCCGCTGGACGACGACGGCAGCCTGCTGCTGCGCTTTCGCGGCGGTGCGCGCGGCGTGCTGGTGGCATCCCAGGTCAATACCGGGCTTGAGAACGACCTGCGCCTGCGCGTGTCGGGCACGCTCGGCACGCTCGAGTGGCGGCAGGAATCGCCGAGCGAACTCGTGCACCTGCCGCACGATGGCCCGAAGCGCACCCTGACGCGCGGCTCGCCGTGGCTTTGCGAATCCGCACAGCGCGCGAGCCGCCTGCCGAGCGGGCATCCCGAAGGCTTCATCGAGGCCTTCGCTAACGTCTATGGCGGGGTTGCGGCCGACATTCGCGCGCGCCTGGAAGGCCGCGCCGCCGATGCGCTGGCAGCCGACTATCCGCGCGTGGAGGACGGCGCGCGCGGCGTGCGCTTCATTGAGCGCACCGTGGCCTCGGCCGCCAGCGACGTGAAATGGACCGCCTGGTAAGGTCGACGCACCGGGCAGGGCGCCCGGCCGGCCCGCGCCGAACGTAGGCGCCGACCCACAGCGGCTCGCGCCCGCTTCACGGCGCGCTCCCAGGCCCCTCGCCCTACCATGGCGGCTGCATGCTGGATGCGCCGCACTCCCCGCCGGAACCTTCGAGCGCCCCGGGCGCCGCGGGCGATCTCGTGGTCGCGCGGCCCGAGGGCCTCTACTGCCCGCCCGGCGACTTCTACATCGACCCCTGGCGGCCGGTGGAGCGCGCGGTCATCACGCACGGGCATTCGGACCATGCGCGCATCGGCCACGCCCACTACCTCGCCCACGTCGACAGCGCGGGCACGCTGCGCAGCCGGCTCGGCGCCGACATCGCGCTGCAGACGCTGGGCTACGGCGAGGCCATCGTGCACAACGGCGTGCAGGTCTCGCTGCATCCGGCCGGCCACGTGCTCGGGTCGGCCCAGGTGCGGCTCGCGCACGGTGGCCGTGTCTGGGTCGCCTCGGGCGATTACAAGACCGAACCCGACGGCACCTGCACGCCCTTCGAGCCGGTGCCCTGCGACACCTTCATCACCGAGTCGACCTTCGGCCTGCCGATCTACCGCTGGCCCACGCAGGCCGCGCTGTTCGCGGAGATCGACGGCTGGTGGCGCGCCAATGCCGATCAGGGCCGCGCCTCGGTGCTGTTCTGCTATGCCTTCGGCAAGGCGCAGCGCATCCTGCACGGCGTCGATGCATCGATCGGGCCCATCGTCGTGCACGGCGCGGTGGAACCGCTGAACGCCGTCTACCGCGCGGCCGGCGTGGCATTGCCGCCGACCCTGCGCGTGACCGATGCGGGTGTCGATGCCGCGCTGCTCCGGCGCGCACTGGTGCTGGCGCCGCCGTCGGCACAGGGCACGCCCTGGATGCGCCGCTTCGGCAACTATTCGGATGCCTTCGCGAGCGGCTGGATGCAGCTGCGCGGCACGCGGCGCCGGCGCGGCGTCGACCGCGGCTTCGTGATGTCCGACCACGCCGACTGGCCGGGCCTGCAGCAGGCCATCGCGGGAACCGGTGCCGAGCGCGTCTTCGTCACGCACGGAAGCGTCGCGGTGCTGGTGCGCTGGCTGACCGAGAACGGCCTCGAGGCCCAGGGCTTCAAGACCGAATACGGCGACGAGGACCAGGAAGCGGCCCCGACGGCCGCGGTCGCGACGCCAGCCGACCACCGCGAGAACGCGGAGCCTTCCGCATGAAGGCCTTCGCGGCGCTCTACCGCGAGCTGGACGCCACCACCTCGAGCCTGGCGAAGCAGGCCGCGCTGCAGCGCTACCTGCAGCACGCCGCACCTGCGGACGCGGCCTGGGCCGTGTACTTCCTGGCTGGCGGCAAGCCGCGCCAACTGGTCCCCGCCAAGCTGCTGCGGCTGTTGGCGCAGGAGGCCGCAGGCCTGCCCGAGTGGCTCTTCGACGAAAGCTACGAAGCGGTCGGCGACCTGGCCGAGACCATCGCGCTGCTGCTGCCGGCATCGACCGAGACGCACGACATGGGCCTCGCCGAATGGATCGAGCAGCACCTGCTGCCGCTGCGCAAGACGCCGCCGGAGGCCCTGCCCGATGCACTGCGGGCGCAGTGGCGCCGGCTCGCGCCCGACGAGCGGCTGGTGTACTTCAAGCTCATCACCGGTGCCTTCCGTGTCGGCGTCTCGCGGCTGCAGGTCACGCAGGCGCTGGCCGTGGTCGGCGCGCTCGACCCCAAGCGCGTGGCGCAGCGGCTCATGGGCTACACCCACATCAGCGGGCAGCCGACGCCGGCGGACTACGCGGCCCTGATCGCGCCCGAGAGCAGCGGCGAGCGCAACCAGAAGACCGACGGACAGCCCTATCCCTTCTTCCTCGCGCATCCGTTCAGCCTGCCGCTCGCGCAGTTCGATGCCGCGCTTGGCGCGCCCGCGCAGTGGATCGTCGAATGGAAGTGGGACGGCATCCGCGCCCAGCTGGTCAAGCGCGCGGGCCAGGTGTGGCTGTGGTCGCGCGGCGAGGAACTCGTGACCGACCGCTTTCCCGAACTGGCTGCGATGGGAGAGGCACTGCCCGACGGCACGGTGCTCGACGGCGAGATCGTCGTCTGGCGCGAGGACCGCGTGCAGCCTTTCGCCGAACTGCAGCGGCGCATCGGCCGCAAGACCTTGGGCGCGAAGCTGCTGAAGGACATTCCGGTGGTGCTGCTGGCCTACGACCTGCTCGAATGGCAGGGCGCCGATCTGCGCGCGATGCCGCAGCGCGAGCGGCGTGCGCTGCTCGACGCGCTGCTCGCCGATGTGCGGCATCCCGCGCTGATCGCGAGTCCGATGCTGACGGGCGAGAGCTGGGCCGATCTTGCGCGCCAGCGCGAGGCCGCGCGTGCGATGGGCGTCGAAGGGATGATGCTCAAGCAGCGCGAGGCGCACTACGGCGTCGGCCGCACCAAGGACGTGGGCACCTGGTGGAAGTGGAAGATCGATCCGCTCTCGGTCGACGCGGTGCTGGTCTATGCCCAGCGCGGCCACGGCCGCCGCGCGAGCCTCTACAGCGACTACACCTTCGCGGTCTGGGACGGCCCGGCCGAGTCCTCGGAGCGCAAGCTGGTGCCGTTCGCGAAGGCCTACTCGGGCCTCACGGATGCCGAGATGGCGCGTGTCGACGCAGTCATCCGCAAGACCACGATCGAGAGCTTCGGCCCGGTGCGCAGCGTCAAGCCGACGCTGGTCTTCGAGCTCGGCTTCGAGGGCATCGCGCGCAGTGCGCGGCACAAGAGCGGCATTGCGGTGCGTTTTCCGCGCATGCTGCGCTGGCGCGAGGACAAGCCGGTGGCCGAGGCCGACAGCCTGCAGACGCTGGCCGCGCTGCTGCCCGCGGGATGACGACGATCCGGCAGGCACTCGACGGCTGGTTCGCGGCCCGCGGCTGGAAGCCCTTCGCCTTCCAGCGCCAGGTATGGAAGGCAATGGCAGAGGGCCGCTCCGGGTTGCTTCATGCCACCACCGGCGCCGGCAAGACCTACGCGGTCTGGCTCGGGGCGCTGCGCGCCTTCGGCGAGCCGCCGCGCAAGGTACGAAGCGCCGCGAGCCGGCGCGCCGGACTGCCGCCGCCGCTCACGGTGCTGTGGCTCACGCCGATGCGCGCGCTCGCGGCCGACACGCTGCGTGCGCTGCAGCAGGCGATCGATGCCGTGGGTGCCGAGATGCATCCGTGGAGCGCGGGCGCACGCAGCGGCGACACCGGCTCGGCCGAACGCAGCGCGCAGAACCAGCGACTGCCGACCGTGCTCGTGACCACGCCCGAGAGCCTCTCGCTGCTGCTGGCGCGCGCCGACGCGGCCGAGGTGCTGGGCCACCTGCGGCTGGTGGTGGTCGACGAATGGCACGAGATGCTCGGCAACAAGCGCGGCGTGCAGGTGCAGCTCGCGCTGGCGCGGCTGCGGCGCTGGAACGAGACGCTCTGTGTCTGGGGCATGTCGGCCACGCTCGGCAACCTGCAGCAGGCCATGCACACGCTGCTGGGGCCGGGTGCCGACGGCCTGCTGGTGCAGGGCCAGGTGCCGAAGAAGCTTTGGGTCGACTCGCTGCTGCCGGGCCGGGACGAACGCTTTCCGTGGGGCGGCCACCTGGGGCTCACGATGCTGGCGCGCGTGATCGAACAGGTCGAGGCCAGCAGCACCACGCTGGTCTTCACGAACACGCGGTCGCAATCCGAGATCTGGTATCAGGCCATGCTCGAGGCGCGACCCGACTGGGCCGGACGCATCGCGCTGCACCACGGCTCGCTGGACCGCGCGGTGCGCGAGTGGGTCGAGGCGGGCCTCAAGAACGGCGAGCTCAAGGCCGTGGTCTGCACCTCGAGCCTGGACCTCGGCGTCGACTTCCTGCCGGTCGAGCGCGTGCTGCAGATCGGCTCGCCCAAGGGCGTGGCGCGGCTGCTGCAGCGTGCCGGCCGCTCGGGCCATGCGCCGGGCCGGCCGTCACGCATCACGCTGGTGCCGACCCATAGCATCGAGATGGTGGAGGGCGCGGCCGCGCGCGCCGCGATCGCGGCCGGCCACATCGAGGAGCGCAGCACGCCCGCGCAGCCGCTGGACGTGCTGGTGCAGCACATCGTGACGGTGGCGCTCGGCGGCGGCTTCGTGGCCGATGCGCTCTACGACGAGGTGCGCGACACCGCAGCCTACGCCGGGCTTTCGCGCGAGAGCTGGCAGTGGTGCCTGGACTTCGTCTCGCAGGGCGGCGCCTCGCTCGCCGCCTATCCCGACTACCGGCGCGCGCTGCCCGACGCCGAGGGCGTCTGGCGCGTGCCCGATGCGCGGCTGGCGCGCCGCCATCGCATGAACATCGGCACCATCGTGAGCGATGCCAGCATCACGGTGCAGTACCTGGGTGGCGCCAGGATCGGCAGCATCGAGGAAGGTTTCGTGGCGCGCATGAAGCCCGGCGATGCCTTCCTGTTCGGCGGCCGCCTGCTCGAGCTGGTGCGCATCCACGACATGACGGCCTGGGTGCGGCGCGCCAGCGGCAAGCGTGCCGCCGTGCCGCGCTGGAATGGCGGGCGCATGCCGCTGTCGAGCACGCTGGCCGACGCCGTGGTGCAGCAGCTCGCGCTGGCCGACCAGGGCCGCTACGAGACGCCCGAGCTGCAATGCGTGCGGCCGTTGCTCGAGATCCAGCAACGCTGGTCGGCACTGCCGACGCCCGACACGCTGCTGGCCGAGCTGCTGAAGACGCGCGAGGGCTGGCACCTGTTCCTCTATCCCTTCGCGGGCCGGCATGTTCACCTGGGTCTCGCGAACCTGATCGCCTGGCGCGTGGCGCGGCACGAACCCCGCACCTTTTCGATCGCGGTCAACGACTACGGCTTCGAGCTGCTGTCAGCCACCGAGATCGACTGGCCCACGCTGCTGCCGCAGGTGCTGGTGGCGGGGCACGACGCCCAGGCGCAGGACGCAATGGCGCACGACGACGAACGCGCCGCGTTGCTGCACGAGGTGCTTGAATCGCTCAATGCGACCGAGCTCGCGCGTCGGCGCTTTCGCGAGATTGCGCGCGTCTCGGGCCTGATCTTCCAGGGCTATCCGGGCGAGAAGCGCAGCAACAAGCAGCTGCAGGCCTCGTCCTCGCTGTTCTACGAGGTGTTCCGCAAATACGACCCTGCCAACCGCCTGCTGCTGCAGGCCGAGGAGGAGCTGCTCGCACAGGAGCTCGAGATCGGCCGCTTGCGCGACAGCCTCGCGCGCATGCGCGCGCAGCGGCTCGTGCTTCGCACGCTGGAGCGGCCCACGCCCTTCGCCTTTCCGTTGATGGTCGAGCGCTTCCGCGAGAAGCTCTCGAACGAGAAGGTGGCCGACCGCATCGCGCGCATGGTGCAGCAGTTCGAGAGCGCCGCCGGTGCGCCCGGGAGCGACGCATGATCGACGACCCCCTGCCGCGCGTGCCTGCGGTGCCGGCTGCCTGCCGCATCGAACTGGCCGGCCAGGTGCTCGAACTGCTGCCCGAGCGCGCGCTGTGGTGGCCAGGGGCAGGCACGCTGTTCGTGGCCGACCTGCACCTCGGCAAGGCCGCGGCCTTTCGCGCGTTGGGCCAGCCGGTCCCGGGCGGCACCACGCAAGAGAACCTCGCCCGCCTCGATGGTCTGATCGCGCGCCACGTGCCGCGCGAACTGGTCTTCCTCGGCGACTTCCTGCATGCGGCGCACGGCCGCGGCGCGCGCCTGCTCGCCGCGGTCGAGGCCTGGCGCGAGCGCCATGCCGCACTGGCCTGCACGCTGGTGCGCGGCAACCACGACCATCGCGCCGGCGATCCGCCGGCCGCGCTGCGCATCGCGGTGGTCGACGAGCCGCATCTGATGGGCCCCTTCGCAGCCTGCCACCATCCGCAGCACCATCCGACGCATGCCGTGCTCGCGGGCCACGTGCACCCGACCTGCAGGCTCTACGGGCGCGGCCGCGACAGCCTGCGGCTGCCTTGTTTCGTGCACGAAGGCGCCCAGCTCATCCTGCCGGCCTTCGGCGAATTCACGGGTGGCTGGCAGGTCGAGCCGGCGCCCGGCCGCCGCTTCTACGGGGTCGGCGGCGATGCCGTCTGGCCTCTGCCGCCTGTCGCATGAATCGCTGCGACTGCGGTGAGAATCAGGCATGGACGATCTCGAACACCCGACCCCGGACGCCGACCTGCGCGCCCATGCGATCGAACTGCTGGTGCGCGCGGCCTCGCTCGACGGACTCGGCGCCGACGAGGCGCGGCGCGTGGTCGACGCGATGCGCCCGCTGCACCTGCTGCCCGACACCCTGCTGTTCGAGGAGGGCGACGCGGTCGACAACGACTACCTGGCGCTGGTGCTCGACGGGCAGGTGCGCGTGGTCACGAGCGCGAGCGAATCGGGCAACGACGAGGTCGTGATGTCGATCGTCGGCCCGGGCGGCCTGATCGGCGAGATGGGCGTGATCGATGGCGGCGCGCGTTCGGCGAGCTGCACCACGCTGACCGAGGTCAAGCTCGGCGTGCTGTCGCGCGCTGCGCTGCTCGAACTGGTGGCAGCCCATCCGGCGGCGGCTGCGCGGCTGCTGCTGGCGCTGTCGGCCGGGCTCGCCCGGCGGCTGCGCGAAGGCAACCGGCGCCTGCGCACGATGTCGCAGCTCACGCGCGCGCTTCAGCTCGAGCTCGATGCATCGCATGCGGTCAACCGCCGGTTGCTGGACGCCGGCAAGAAATGAAAGACAAGGAAACGATGACTGCCGCTGCACCGCCCGAAGACCCTCATGGCTGGCTCGAGGACGTCGCCGGCGACGCATCGCTGGCGTGGGTACGCGCTCGCAACGCCGAGACCGACGGCCGGCTCGCGAGCACGCCGGCCTTCGCGCAGCTGCGCGACGACATCCGTGCGGTCCTCGACTCCGATGCACGCAT
The DNA here is from genome assembly GCF_030316885.1 of Variovorax jilinensis. Lineage (GTDB taxonomy): Bacteria > Pseudomonadota > Gammaproteobacteria > Burkholderiales > Burkholderiaceae_C > Variovorax > Variovorax jilinensis. The sequence continues at coordinate 52,733 of NZ_JASZYQ010000001.1, forward strand.
TCCCTACGTCCACAAGGTCGGCGCGCACTTCTACAACTTCTGGCGCGATGCCGAACACGAGCGCGGCATCTGGCGCCGCACCACGCTCGACGAATACCGCAAGCCGCAGCCGCAGTGGGAGACCTTGCTCGACCTCGATGCGCTCAACCGGGCCGAGGGCGAGAACTGGGTCTGGCACGGCGCCGACTGCCTGCGGCCCGACTACCGGCGCTGCCTGATCGCGCTGTCGCGCGGCGGCGCCGATGCCGACGTCACGCGCGAGTTCGACCTCGTCGAGCGCCGCTTCGTCGAGGACGGCTTCTTTCGCGCCGAGTCGAAGGGCGGCATGGGCTGGATCGACCGCGACTCGGTCTACGTCTGCACCGACTTCGGTCCCGGCAGCCTCACGAGCTCGGGCTATCCGCGGGTGGTCAAGCAATGGCGCCGCGGCACTTCGCTCGCCGACGCCGAAGTGGTCTACGAAGGCCTGCCCGACGACATGATCGTGTCGGCCGTGCACGACGACACGCCCGGCTTCGAACGCGACTTCGTGATCCGCACCCTGGCCTTCTACCGCGACGAGCTGTACCTGCGCCATGCCGATGGCAGCCTGTCCAGGATCGATGCGCCCGATTCGGCCATCAAGTCGGTGCATCGCGAATGGCTCACGCTGGAGCTGCGCGAGCCCTGGGTCGCGGGCGGGCGCGCGCACGCGGCCGGCGCCCTGCTGGCAATTCGCTTCGATGCCTTCCTGCGCGGCGAGCGCGATTTCGACGTGCTGTTCGAGCCGAGCGCCACACGCTCGCTGGCCGGCGCGAGCTGGACGCTGCACCACCTGGTGCTCAACGTGCTCGACGACGTCAAGAACCGCCTGAGCGTGCTCACGCCGGGCCCGAGCGGCTGGACGCCGAGCGCCTTCGTCGGTGCGCCGGCCTTCGGCACGCTGGGCGTCGGCGCGGTCGACAGCGACGAGAGCGATGCCGTCTGGCTCACCGCGACCGACTACCTGAGCCCGACCACGCTCTCGCTGGCGCAGATCGGCCAGGCGCCCGAGCCGCTCAAGGCCATGCCGGCCTTCTTCGACGCCGAGCGGCAGCTGATCGAGCAGCACTTCGCGACTTCGCTGGACGGCACGCGCGTGCCTTACTTCGTCGTGCGGCCGAAGGCGCTGACCTTCGACGGCAGCGCGCCCACGCTGCTCTACGGCTACGGCGGCTTCGAGATTTCCCTCACGCCCCAATACTCGGGTGCCATGGGCCGCGCCTGGCTCGACCGCGGCGGCGTCTACGTGGTCGCCAACATCCGCGGCGGCGGCGAATACGGGCCCGGCTGGCACCAGGGCGCACTGCGCGAGAAGCGGCCCCGTGCCTACGAGGATTTCGCCGCCGTGGCGCGCGACCTGGTGGCGCGCGGCATCACCTCGGCACCGCAGCTGGGCATCCAGGGCGGCAGCAACGGCGGCCTGCTGGTGGGCAACATGCTCACGCAATATCCCGAGCTGTTCGGTGCCGTGGTGGTCCAGGTGCCGCTGCTCGACATGCAGCGCTATCACCACCTGCTGGCCGGCGCCTCGTGGATGGCCGAATACGGCGACCCCGACCTGCCCGCGGACTGGGCCTTCATGCGCGGCTTCTCGCCCTATCACCTGTTCGATGCGGCGCGCCGCTATCCGCCGGTGATGTTCCTGACCTCGACCCGCGACGACCGCGTGCATCCCGCGCATGCACGCAAGATGGCGGCCCTGATGCTCGCGGCCGGCAAGGCGGTCGACTACTACGAGAACATCGAGGGTGGCCACGGCGGCGCAGCCGACAACGCGCAGGCCGCGCACATGGAGGCGCTGGCCTACAGCTTCCTGTGGGAGAAGCTCGGGGCGAGGGCGTAACGCCGAGCGCCCTCAGAGCACCACGGGCGCGTCGGGCAGCTCGTTGCGGTCGGGCTCGCCTTGCGCGAGCGGGAAGTGCTCGACCAGCAGCGCCGAGACTTCCTCGAGCGCCTGCGTGAGCCCATCCTCGAAGCGCCCCTCGCGAAACGCCGCGGCCATGCGGGCGGTCATCGCAGCCCATTGCTCGGCGCTCACGTGGGCGTCGATGCCGCGGTCGGCCACGATCTCGATCGCATGCTCGGCCAGCAGCAGGTAGATCAGCACGCCGTTGTTGTGCGCGGTGTCCCAGACCCGCAGCTTGCCGAACAGCATGATCGCGCGCTGCCGGGCCGGTGCCTCGCGCTGCAGGTAGGACCAGGGCAGGCCGGCTTCGACGCACAGCCGGATCTCGCCCGTGTGGCGCTGCTCGCTGGCCGCCACGCGGCGCTCGAGGCGCTCGAGGGCATCGGGCGGCAGCGCGCGCCGCACGTCGGCCTCGTCGGTCCAGCGATGGCGCCACAGGCGCGCGAAGCGGGCGAACAGCGTTGCCATGGTCACCAGTCTCCCGAGGCGCCACCGCCGCCGAAATTGCCGCCGCCACCCGAGCCGAAACCGCCACCGCCGCCGCGCGACGATCCGCCACCCCAGCCGCCGGTGCCGAATCCGCCTCCGAGCCCGCCGCCGAAGCCGCCACCACCGCCACGCCGACCGATCGACGGCCCGCCGCCGAAGGCCATCGACAGCAGCGTGAAGAGCAGGGCGCCGAGGCCGGCCAGCACCGCCACCACGAGGCTGGAGGTGAGCACCATCACGACCACGCCCGTCAAGCCGCCGAGCGCGAGCGAGCCCGGCACCTTGCCGAGCACGCGCCGTGCGATCGGCCCGCCGACCGCCACCGCGATGAACAGGAAGATGCCGAGGTCCTGCCAGTCGAAGCCCTGGCCGCCGCGCGGGCCGCCCTCGAAATCGCCGCCGCGCACGTCGACCTCGGGCAGGGGCTCGCCGTTGACGCGTGCGATCAGCTGGTCGGCGGCGGCGTCGAGGCCGCCCGCGAAGTCGTTCTCGCGAAAGCGCGGCTTCATCGCGCCGTCGATGATGCGCACGGCCGCCAGGTCGGGCACTGCGCCTTCGAGCGTCTTGGCGACCTCGATGCGCATCTTGCGGTCGTCCTTGGCGACCACCACGAGGATGCCGTCGCCGACCGCCTTGCGGCCGATCTTCCAGGCGTTGCCGACGCGGTTGGCGTAGCTCGCGATGTCCTCGGGCTGGGTGGTCGGCACCATCAGCATCACGATCTGCGAGCCCTTCTTCTGCTCGAAGTCGGCGAGCTTTGCCTCGAGCGCCGCGCGCTGGGCGGCGTTCAGGGTGCCGGTCTGGTCGATCACGCGCGCCTCGAGCGCAGGCACCGGCAGCAGCGGCTGGGCCTCGGCGCCGAACAGCGCGAAGGCCGTCAGCCACAGGGCCGCGAGCGCTTGCCGGAGGCGAACGGCCGTGATCATCGGGAGCGGGGCGCGCGCGGGCCTACTTCTTGGGCGCGCTGAAGTCCACCGTCGGCGGCGTGGAGATCTGGGCCTCGTTCTGGACCGTGAAGTTGGGCTTCGGCTGGTAGCCCAGCACCTTGGCGGTCAGCATCGTGGGAAAGCTGCGGGCCAGCACGTTGTATTCCTGGATCGTCTGGATGAAGCGGTTGCGCGCCACCGTGATGCGGTTCTCGGTGCCTTCGAGCGTCACGCGCAGGTCGCGGAAGGCCTGGTTGGCCTTGAGATCGGGATAGCGCTCGGACACCGCCATCAGACGCGACAGCGCGCCCGACAGCTCGCTCTGCGCCTGCTGGAAGCGGTTGAAGGCCTCGGGATTGTTGAGGGTCTCGGGCGTGACCTGGATCGAAGTCGCCTTGGCGCGCGCGTCGATCACCTTGGTCAGGGTCTCCTGTTCGAAATTCGCTTCGCCCTTGACCGCGGCGACGATGTTCGGCACCAGGTCGGCGCGCCGCTGGTACTGGTTGAGCACCTCGCTCCAGGCCGACTTGCTGGCCTCGTCGAGGCGCTGGAAGTCGTTGTAGCCGCAGCCCGCGAGCGAAAGCGTCGCGACAAGGATCAGAAGCCAGCGTTTCAACATGGGACAGCCCTCACTTTGAGAAGTCGGCAAAGGTAGCATAGATGGATGGCGCTCGACCCCCTACAGGCACTGCAGGCCGCCGCCGGCCGACGGCCGGGCCTGCATCCGGACGCCGCCACCGCGCCCGGCGCCACTCGTGGCGCGCTGCTGATCGCGGGCGCCACGGGTGCGCTCGGCCACGAGCTGGTGCGCCGCCTGGCCGGCCGACATCGCTACGACCACACCTACGTGCTGGCGCGCGAGCCGATCCGTGACGGCCTGCGCGGCGTCGAGACCGTGCTGACACCGGCCGTCGCACCGATCGCCGGGTGGCCACTGGTGGCGGCCGATACCGCACTCGTGCTGTTCGAGCCGCCGCGCCTCTACTACGACCGCGAACGCGCGCTGTGGACGCCCGAGCCCGCGCAGCTGCCTGCGCTGGCCGGCTGGCTGCGTGCCTGCGGCGTGCGCACGCTGGCCGTGGTGCAGCCGCACGACCAGGGTCGCCTGCCCGAAGCCCTCAAGCACGGCCTGGCGAGCCTCGACGAGCAGGCCGTGGTGGCGCTGGGCTTCGAGCGCGTGCTGCTGGTGCGTTCGGCGCGCAAGCCCGGCCCGCAACGCTTCGCCAATCCGCTCGAGCGGCTCGCGGCCTGGATGCTGTCGATCGCGCGCTTCATGGTGCCGACCAGCGAGCAGCCGGTGCGGGCCTCGAAGGTGGCCGAGCTGATCGACGTGGCGCTGCGGCTTGCGCCGCCCGGCGTCCATGTGGCGGCACCCGAACTGGTGTGGCGCGCCACCCAGGGCGAGATGCGCGCCGTGGTGCAGGGCTGGGTCGCGCCGGTGCACTGAGCACTCGCGGCCGAGGCAAAATCGCAACCTCCGGCAGAACCCTTCCATGTCCACCAAAGCCAAACTCCGCGCCAGCACCGTCGGCGGCACCGCCGACGAGGTCGAGGCCGCCTTCTACGAAGCGCTGCAGCGCGGCGATATCGACGCCCTGATGGACTGCTGGGCCGACGAGGAAGAAGTCTTCTGCGTGCATCCGGGCGGTCCGAGGCTGGTCGGCACCGAGGCCATCCGCGCCGCCTTCGAGCACATGTTCGGCAACGGCAGCATCCAGGCCACGCCGGCGCGCGTGCGCAAGGTCGAGTCGCTCGCCAGCGCGGTGCACAACGTGCTCGAGCGCATCGACGTGCTCACGGCCGAGGGTCCGCGCCATGCCTTCGTGCTGGCGACCAACGTCTACCACCGTACCGCGCAGGGCTGGCGCATGGTCGCGCACCATGCGAGCCCCGGCAGCGCCCAGGAGCCCGGCGACACGGGCGAGGCGCCGCAGACCCTGCATTGAGCAACGCGATGCCGCCCGACTACGTCGCGCCCCGCTGGCTGCCCGGCGGCAACCTGCAGACCATCTGGCCCGCGCTCTACGGCCGGCGGGCCGAGGCGCCGCTGCCGGCCTACCGGCGCGAGCGCTGGTCCACCCCCGACGCCGACTTCATCGACGTCGACTTCCTCGATGCGCCCGGTGCCGAGGTCGCCAGGCCGCTGCTGGTGCTGTTCCATGGGCTCGAGGGGTCGTCGCGCAGCCACTATGCCGAGGTGTTCGGGGCCTTCGCGCATGCGCGCGGCTGGGACTACGCGGTGCCGCATTTCCGCGGCTGCAGCGGCGAGCTGAACCTCGGGCCGCGGGCCTACCATTCGGGCGATTTCGAGGAGATCGGCTGGATCCTCTCGCGCCTGCACGAACGGCGCGAGGCGGCGGCGCCGGGCCATGCGCCGCCGATGTACGCGGTCGGCGTCTCGCTCGGCGGCAACGCGCTGATGCGATGGGTCGAGGAGTCGGGCGAACAGGCGTCGCGCCAGGTGCGCGCTGCCGCCTCGATCTCGGCGCCGCTCGACCTGGCGGCCGGCGGCGCCGCCATCGGGCGCGGCTTCAACCGGTTGGTCTACACGCGCATGTTCCTCGCGACCATGAAGCCCAAGGCGCTGGCCAAGCTGGCGCAGCATCCGGGACTGTTCGACCGCGAGGCGCTGCTCGCCGCGCGCGATCTGCATGCCTTCGACAACGTCTTCACGGCGCCGCTGCACGGTTTTCGCGACACCGACGACTATTGGTCCCGCGGCTCGGCCAAGCCGCACCTGCACCGCATCCGGATTCCGTCGCTGGTGGTGAACGCAGCCAACGACCCCTTCGTGCCGGCCAGCAGCCTGCCGCGCCAGGCCGACGTCGGCGATCACGTGACGCTGTGGCAGCCGGCCCATGGCGGGCATGTCGGCTTTCCGCTCGGCGCGCCGCCGGGCCATGTGCGCGGCATGCCCGAGCGCGTGGTCGACTGGCTCGACGGGCTCGGCTGATCGAGCGGGCCGGCGAAGCGAGGCCCGTCTTCGGGAAACACCGCGGAACCGGCCTTGCCGGGCCGCTGGTGTTGCCCCCGGCAAGGGGTGGGCGGCTACACGAAGTGAGCCAACCTGGGGGGAGCAAAATATCGCCATGGATGACATCGTCAAGCAGGCCCTCGCCAAATGGCCCAACGTGCCGCACTGCTACGGCTGGCTCGGCCTCGATGCGCGCGGCAACTGGTTCATGCGCGACGACCGGACCCAGGCCATGGGCCCCTTCGCCGAGGCCAAGGGCTCGCAGCTGCGGCACGACAAGCTGATCGACTTCATCCAGCGCAACTACGAGCACGACGAGCGCGGCCAGTGGTTCTTCCAGAACGGCCCGCAGCGTGTCTATGTCGAACTCGAGGTCGCACCCTGGGTCTGGCGCATCGCCGACGACCACTCGGTCAGCGCCCACGACGGCCGGGCGGTCGAGCCCTCGGCCTGCCTGCTCGACGAAGACGGCAAGCTCTACCTGGTGACCGGCCTCGGCCTGGGCCTGGTCCACACGCAGGACGTCGGCCTCGCGGCCGATGCGATCGAGCAGGGCCGGTGGGTGCCCGAGGAAGTCCGTGCCGCCGACCTGCCGGCCCGCTTCGGCTACGTGCCGAGTCCGGCCGCGGGCCAGCCGCCGCCGGGCCACGGCCAGTCTGCGCCCGCCCCCGCCCGCTGAGCGGCGCTCGAACCGTCGCCCACAAAAAAGCCCGCGCGAGCGGGCTTTGGTGCGGAAGGCCGTGCGGCCTTACTTGGGGGCGGCCGGTGCTGCGGCAGCAGCGGATGCCGTGCCTTCGGGCGCCGCAGCGGCGGCCGGACGATCCGGCACCGGGAAGCTGGCGCCGCCGGCATTCGCGAGGAACACCACCGCGCGACCGATCTCGATGTCGTCGAAGTCGCCGCCGCCCTGTGCCGGCATCGCGCCCTTGCCCTTCAGTGCATGCTCGAGCAGGGTTGCGTAGCCCTGACCCAGACGCGGGCCCCAGGCGCCGACGTCGCCCTGGTGCGGCGCGCCCGGGATGCCCGGTGCGCCGTGGCAGGCCACGCATTGGGCCTTGAACACGGCCTCGCCGGTCGCCAGCGGGCGGTTGGCGTCGCGGATCTCGATCGAGCCCACCTTCTTGAGCCGCTCGGCGACATCGCGGTCGCGCGTGTCCTTCGAGACGCCGTACAGCGCCATGCCTTCGCCCTGTTCGGTGCCCGAAGGTCGGGTGCCCGAGACCACGTACGCCACGAGGCCGAAGATGATGAAGATCGGGGCAATGAACGAGAAAAATACCGCGAGCAGGAGCTGCTTGGGATTCTTGATCGGGCCCGTGTGGGCATCTTCCGTGGCCTGGTAGTGCGGGTCGTCGCTCATCGTGTCCTCAATATCGGGGGCGCTTCGGGGGGCTTTTTCGAATCAACCGCGGATTATAGGGACCGCCCCGGGCCGGCCCCGGGACGGTGCGGCAGCGGTCCGGCCGCTGCTGCTGCTGCTGCTACTTCGTCGCCCAGCCGCCGCCCAGCGTCTTGTACAGCGTGACCTGGTTCTGCAGCCGGGCCTGGCGCGTCTGCGCGGTGGCCAGCTGGGAGGTGAACAGCGAGCGCTGCGCGTCCAGCAGGTCGAGGCCGCTCGCAACGCCGCCGCGGTAACGCATGTCCGACAGCTGGAAGCGCACTTCCTCGGCCTTCGACTGCGCCACCAGCGCGCGCAGCTGCTCGTCGTAGGTGGCACGGCCGGCGAGTGCGTCGGCGACCTCGCGGAAGGCCGACTGGATCGACTTCTCGTACTGCGCCACGGCGATCTTCTGCCCGGCGCGTGCCGAGTCGAGGTTGGCCTGGTTGGCGCCCGCGTTGAAGATCGGCAGCGTGATCTGCGGCGCGAAGGACCAGGCCTTGGTGCCGCTGTCGAACAGCCCCGAGAACTCGCTGCTCGCGGTGCCGACCGAGCCGGTCAGCGTCACGCGCGGGAAGAAGGCCGCACGCGCGGCGCCGATGTTGGCGTTGGCGGCGATCAGCTGCTGCTCGGCCGCGCGGATGTCCGGCCGCTCGGCGATCAGGTCCGAGCTCAGGCCGGCCGGCAGCTCGGGCATCGGCGCCAGCGTCTGCAGGCCCTTGATGCTGCCCGCGGTGGCCGAGGCCGGCACCGGCGCGCCGATCAGCAGCGCCAGCGCGTTCTCGTCCTGCATGCGGATGCGCTGCTGCTGCGCATAGGTGGCGCGCGCGGTCTCGGCCTGTGCCTCGGCGAAGCGGTAGTCGATCTCGGACGACACGCCGTTGTCGAAGCGCAGCTTGGTGAGCTTGAGCGAGTCGTCGCGAGTGACCATGGTCTGGCGCGTGATCTCGAGCGCCTCGTCGTCGCCGAGCAGCGCCAGCCAGCCGTTGGCCACGGCCGCGATCAGGCTGATCTGGGTCGCCTTGCGGGCTTCCTCGGTCGCCAGGTACTGGGCCAGCGCCGATTCCTTCAGGCTCGCGACGCGGCCGAAGAAGTCGAGCTCCCAGGCGGTCACGCCGAGCCCCACCGAATAGGTCGACGACACGCCGTTGCCGAGCAGCGACGGCCGCTGGCGCGTGCCGCCAGCGCTCGCGTCGACGGCCGGGAACAGCGCCGCGCGCGTGATCTGGAACTGCGCGCGCGCCTGCTCGATGTTGAGGATCGCGACCTGCAGGTCGCGGTTGTTGGCGAGCGCGGTCTCGATCAGGCCGATCAGGCGCGGATCGGTGAAGTAGTCCTGCCAGGCCACGGTCGCGGCCGGCGGCAGGCCCTTGTCGGGCGCCGCCGCGGCGTTCGGGAAGGTGGCCGGCACCGGTGCCGCGGGCCGTTCGTAGGTCGGGATCAGCGAGCAGCCCGCCAGCATCAGGGCGGCGGCGCCCGCCAGCGCCGTGGTGATGAATCGCTTAGTCATGCTTGTCTTCCTCGATGCCCGCGGCCTGCGCGTGGCGCTTGTCGGCTTCGCGCTGGCGCGCGCTGCCCTTGAACATGCCGCGGACCACGACGAAGAACACCGGCACGAAGAACACCGCCAGCGCGGTACCCGTCACCATGCCGCCGAGCACGCCGGTGCCGATCGCGCGCTGGCTCGCCGAGCCGGCACCCGAGGCCAGCACCAGCGGCAGCACGCCGAGGCCGAAGGCCAGCGAAGTCATCACGATCGGGCGGAACCGCAGGTGGGCGGCGGCGAGCGCCGATTCGACGATTCCCTTGCCCTGGGCCTGCAGGTCCTTCGCGAACTCGATGATCAGGATCGCGTTCTTCGCCGACAGCCCGATGATCGTGATCAGTCCGACCTGGAAGTAGACGTCGTTCGAGTAGGCGCGGAACAGGGTCGCGAGCAGCACGCCGAGCACGCCCAGCGGTACCACCAGGATCACCGCGAGCGGGATCGACCAGCTCTCGTAGAGCGCGGCCAGGCACAGGAACACCGCCAGGATCGCGAAGCAATAGAGCACGATCGCCTGCGAACCCGCGAGCTTTTCCTCGCGCGACTGGCCGGTCCATTCGTAGCCGAAGCCGGCCGGGAGCTGCGAAGCGAGCTTCTCCATCTCGGCCATCGCGGCGCCGGTGCTGTAGCCCGGCGCCGCGTCGGCGCTGATGCGCATCGCGGGGTAGCCGTTGTAGCGCACGGTCTGCGTCGCGCCCGTGACCCAGCGCGTGGTCGCGAAGGTGCCGAGCGGAACCGGCTTGCCCTGCGCGTTCGCCGCGTTGAGCTTGAGCAGGTCCTCGGGCTGCATGCGTGCCGGCGCATCGGCCTGCACCACCACGCGCTGCAGGCGACCCTGGTTCGGGAAGTCGTTCACGTAGCTCGAGCCGAGCGCGGTCGACAGCGCCGCGTTGATGGCGTCGAAGGTGACGCCCAGCGCATTCGCCTTGTCGCGGTCGATGTCGATCTGCAGCTGCGGTGCGTCCTCGAGGCCGTCGGGGCGCACCGATGTCAGCACCTTGCTCTGCGAGGCCATGCCCAGCAGCTGGTTGCGCGCATTGACCAGCGCCTCGTGACCCTGGCCGGCACGGTCCTGCAGCCGGAAGGTCACGCCGCTGGCATTGCCCAGTTCGGGAATGGGCGGCGGGCTCAACGGGTAGATGAAGGCATCGCGCACGCCCGACAGCGCACCGAAGGCGCGGCCGGCGAGGGCGGCGGCGGATTCGCCTTCGCCCTTGCGCTTGTCCCAGTCCTTGAGCGTCACGAAGGCGAGGCCCGCGTTCTGCCCCTGGCCGGAGAAGCTGAAGCCCAGCACACCCACCATGCTCTGCACCTCGGGCTGCTTGAGGATGAAGTCCTCGACCTGCTTCATGACGTCGAGCGTGCGCTCCTGGGTCGCGCCCGGCGGCAGCTGCACGTTGACGATGATGTTGCCCTGGTCCTCCTGCGGCAGGAAGGAGCTCGGCACGCGCAGGTAGGCAAACACCACCGCGGCGACGATCGCGACGTAGATGATGAGGTAGCGCGCCGCGCGGCGCAGGATGCGCGACACCAGCGTCTCGTAGCCGCGCGCGGTGCGCGAGAAGCCGCGGTTGAACCAGCCGAAGAAGCCCTTCTTCTCATGGTGCGAGCCGGCCTCGATGGGCTTGAGCAGCGTGGCGCAAAGTGCCGGCGTGAGCGACAGCGCCATGAAGGCCGAGAAGCCGATCGAGGCCACCATCACGGCCGAGAACTGGCGGTAGATGTTGCCGGTGGAACCGGCGAAGAAGGCCAGCGGCACGAACACCGAGATCAGCACCACGGTCACGCCGATGATGGCGCCCGAGATCTGCTTCATGGCCTTGCGCGTGGCTTCCAGCGGTGGAAGCCCTTCCTCGCTCATGATGCGCTCGACGTTCTCGACCACCACGATCGCATCGTCCACCACGATGCCGATCACCAGCACCATGCCGAACATGGTCAGCACGTTGATCGAGAAGCCCAGGGCCAGCAGCACACCGAAGGTGCCCAGCAGGGCGATCGGCACCACGATGGTCGGGATGATCGTGTAGCGCCAGTTCTGCAGGAACAGGAACATCACGAGGAACACCAGCACCACGGCCTCGATCAGCGTCTCGGCCACCTGCGAGATCGAGATCTTCACGAAGCGCGAGCTGTCGTAGGGGATGTCCCATTTCACGCCCGGCGGGAAGAAGCGAGAGAGCTCTTCCATCTTGGCGCGCACCAGCTTGGCGGCTTCGAGCGCGTTGCCCGAAGGCGCGAGCTGGACGCCGATGCCGACCGCGGGCTGGCCGTTCAGGCGCGCCGACGTGGCGTAGCTCTGGCCGCCGAGCTCGATCCGCGCGACGTCGCGCAGCCGGACGGACGAGCCGTCGGTGTTGGCGCGCAGCACGATGTTGCCGAACTGCTCGACGTTGCTGAGCTGTCCGTTGACCACCACCGTGGCTGCGATCGCCTGGCCCGCCACGTTGGGCAGGTCGCCGATCGTGCCCGACGCCACCTGGGCGTTCTGGGCCCGGATCGCGTTCGTGACGTCGGTCGACGACAGGTTGAAGCCGTGCATCTTGGCCGGATCGATCCAGATGCGCATCGCACGCTCGGTGCCGAACAGCTGGGCCTGGCCGATGCCGGGGATGCGCTGCAGCTCGGGCACGACGTTGCGGGAGGCGTAGTCGCCCAGCGCGGTCGGATCGTAGGCCGGGTTGTCCGACGAGAGGATCGTGAACAGCAGGAAGTTCGAGCGCGACTTGTCGACCCGCACGCCCTGCTGCGTCACCGCCGCGGGCAGCCGCGGCGTGGCGCGCGAGAGCCGGTTCTGGACATCGACCTGCGCCAGGTCGGCGTTGGTGCCGGGCGCGAAGCTGATGGTGATGGCGCCGGTGCCGTCGGCCTGCGCCACCGACTCCATGTAGATCAGGCCCGGCGAGCCGTTCATCTCGCGCTCGATCACGGACAGCACGCTGTCCTCGAGCGTCTGCGCCGAGGCGCCCGGATAGACGGCGTTGATGACGATGGCGGGCGGTGCCACCGGCGGGTACTGGGCGATCGGCAGCTGCGTGATCGCCACGCCGCCCACCACCAGGATGAACAGTGCGATCACCCACGCGAAGATCGGGCGATCGATGAAGAACTTGGCCATGCGGGCGCGCTCCTTACTTGGCGGCCGCGGCCGGTGCGGCGGGTGCCGATGCGGCCGGTGCCGCGGCAGGGGCCTGCGTCGCCTTCCACGGCACCGCCTTCACGGGCGTGCCCGGCGGCATCATCTGCAGCTTCTGGAAGCCGTCGACCATCACCTGCTCGCCGGCCTTGAGACCTTCGAGCACCACCCACTGGTTGTTCTGCGCGGCGCTGATCTTCACCGTGCGCTTGCTGAGCTTGCCGTCCGCACCGACCACCGTGAGCGTGTCGCCCTGCTGGGTCCGGGTCACGGCCTGCTGCGGCACGGTGATGGCGTTGGTCGCCTGGGCCTGCTCGAGCCGCACGCGCACGTACAGGCCCGGCAGCAGGTCGCCCTTGGGATTCGGCACTTCGGCGCGCAGCGTGATCTGGCCTGTGGTCTGGTCGACCGTGAGGTCCGAGAACAGCAGCCGGCCGGGGTGCGCGTATTCGGTGCCGTCCTCGAGCACGATGCGCACGCTGGCGGCCTCGTCGCCCGCGGCGCGCTTGACCTGGCCGTCCTGCAGTGCGCGGCGCAGCCGCAGCACCTCGGTAGCCGATTGCGTGAAGTTGACGTAGAGCGGGTTGATCTGCTGGATCACGGCCAACGCCGTGGCGTCGCCCTGGCCGACCAGTGCGCCCTCGGTCACCAGCGAGCGGCCGATGCGACCCGAGATCGGTGCGGTCACGGTGGCGTAGCCCAGGTTGATCTTGGCCGTCTGCACGGCAGCGCGGCCGACCGCGACGTCGGCCTCGGCGGTCTTGGCTGCAGCCACCGCGTTCTGGTACTCCTGCTTGCTGACCGCGTTGGCGTCCACCAGCGGCTTGTAGCGATCGGCAAGGGCCTTGGCCTGCACCGCATTGGCTTCGGCGCGCGCGAGCGAGGCTTCGGCGCTGGAAAGGCTGGCGGCATAGGGAGCCGGGTCGATGCGGAACAGCACCTGGCCGGCCTTGACGTCGCTGCCTTCCTGGAACACGCGCTGCTGCAGGATGCCTGCGGCACGGGCGCGTACCTCGGCCACGCGCGTGGCCTCGAGCCGGCCCGGCAGTTCGGTCACGAGGCCGACATTGCCTGGCGTCGCCACCACGACGCCGACTTCGGGCGCGGGCGGCGGGCCGCCGGCGGCCTTGGGCGCCTCGCCCTTGCCGCAGGCACTGAGCCCGATCAGGACGAAGGCGGCGGCCGCAACGGCTGCAACGCGCAGCGGGAACGACGAATGACGCGAGACATGCAGGTCGGGCATGTGATTCCTTTGAAGGGAGAACGGTGGACGGTGCACGAAGGCCGGCGCGCGTGTAAAGCAATGCGGCGATCTTGACTATCGGGAAAAGAGCCGTAGTTTACATACATTCATGCATGTATAGTGACGACCTTGTCCGGCAAGAGGATTTTAAGAAGGGGAGACGACATCATGGTCCGGCGCACCAAGGAAGAAGCCCAGGAGACACGCAACCGCCTGCTCGATGCGGCCGAGCTGCTGTTCCAGGCGCAGGGCGTCTCGCAGACCAGCCTGCAGCAGATCGCGCACCAGGCGGGCGCGACGCGTGGTGCCATCTACTGGCACTTCAAGGACAAGGCCGCGCTCTTCAACGCCATGATGGAGCGCGTCAAGCTGCCCATGGAGGCCGCGGTGCAGGAGGCTGCGGGTGCCGACGCCTCGATCGACGGCGTCGAACTCATGATGGTCGAGGCGCTCAAGCTCATGACCCGCGACCCGCAGGTGCGGAGGGTGTTCGACATCGCGACCCACAAGGTCGAATACACGCACGACATGGCCTCGGTGCAGCAGCGGCACCTGGTGGCGCGCAACGCCTGCGTGGTCGACTTCGAGCGTGCCATGCTGGCCGAGGCCCGCCGTACCCGGCGCCGCATGCCGATCCCGGCCGCCGCGGCAGCCCACGGCCTGCATGCGCTCATCAGCGGACTGATCCAGAACTGGCTGCTCGATCCCGACGAGTTCGACCTGGTCGCCACCGGCCGCCGGGCCTTCCGCGTGTACCTGTCCGGCCTGGGCTTCGCAGGCGGGCCCGAACCCACGTCCGCGGATCAGCGATAATGGCGGGCTCGCGACCCGTGCGCGACACCCCATCTCGCTGTATTTCAACGGATAGAATTCGGCCCTCCGAAGGCTGAGATCCAGGTTCGATTCCTGGCGGCGGGACCAGATACCGAGATCAAAGAGTCTCACCAAGCATCAAAACCGGCACGTTTCCCCAGCGTAGTCGGTTTTTTTTGCCTCAAGCCATCTCACCGCGTAACATCCCATCTCAGAGAAATACCGTTACTTTTGCCGGTATCTCCGAAAGTACCGGCAACGGGATACCGTCAAGGAGCGGGGATGGCACTGACAGACACGTTTGTTCGGCAGGTGAAGCCGACCGAAAAGGCGATCGGCGACAAGTACGCTGACGGCGGAGGTATGTACCTTCTGGTGAAAGCGCCAGGCAAGTACTGGCGGATGGACTACAGCTTCCACGGCAAGCGCAAAACGCTGGCGCTGGGGGTCTATCCCGACGTGACGCTCGCCAAAGCCCGGCAGCGCCGCGACAGGGCGCGGGAGCAGCTCGCCGACGGCACCGATCCGGCGATTGCCAAGCGCGAAGAGAAGCAGGCGCGAGCCGATGCAGCGGCAAACACGTTTGAAGCTGTCGCTCGCGAGTGGCTTGCCAAGACCTCGAACAAGCGAGCAGCGGTCACGCAGGCCAAGGTGACGAGCTGGCTCGAAAAGGACGTGTTTCCGTTCATCGGTAGGTTTGCGATCGCCAGCATCAAGGCCAAGGACATCCTCGACAAGGTTGCCCGTCGCATGGAGGCACGCGGCATTCATGAAAGCGCCCACCGGACCGTTCAGATCTGTTCGCAGGTTTTTCGGTATGCCGTCGCTACGGGTGTTGCCGAGCGCGACGTGACGAGCGACCTACGGGGCGCTCTGGTCGCGATCGAGAAAACCAACTACGCCGCCATCACAGAGCCAAAGCAAGCCGGCCAGCTCATGCGGTCGATCTACGCCTACGCCGGCCATCCTTGCGCTGTGGCCGGTCTGAAGCTGTCGCCGCTCGTGTTTGTTCGGCCTGGCGAGCTTCGCGCTGCCGAGTGGGCCGAGATCGACCTCGATGCAGCCGAGTGGCGCATCCCGGCCGCGAAGATGAAGATGAAGGTCGAGCACCTCGTGCCGCTGTCGTCGCAGGCGGTGGACATCCTCAGAGCGGTGCATTCGTTCAGTGGGCATGGCCGGTACGTTTTTCCGAGCATCCGCACAGGCGAGCGCTGCATGAGCGAGAACACCATCAACGCGGCGTTGCGCGGCATGGGCTACTCGAAGGAAGTGATGACGGCTCACGGCTTCCGGGCGATGGCTCGCACGATCATGGATGAGGTGCTGGGCGAGCGCGCCGACTTGATCGAGCACCAGCTTGCTCACACAGTGAAAGATCCAAACGGCCGCGCCTACAACCGCACCGCGCATTTGCCCGCCCGGCGGGAAATGATGCAGCGGTGGGCCGACTATCTGGACAAGCTCCGCGTCGGCGCGGATGTGATTGCTCTCAATCGATCTGCCTGAGGCATAGCGTTTCACTATTGACGCGTGGCATATTTGGCACGCGGGTGGTTGCCAAACCGGCCTGAGTCGCTATGATCGACTGCAATACGCCCCTCACCTCTGTCCCCGGCGCAAGCGCGGTGTGTCATGTGGGGGGTTTCTCTTTTGCGCGGCATTATTCATGACCGGCAACGTCCAACTCAAGCCGCACCTCACTCACGAATTGCAACTCGATCGGCTCGTGGAGCGTTCCATGGGCGTCGGCGACATGGCGGATGCGGTCCGGTTGCTGAAGCGCTTCGGCTACTACCGGCTGTCAGGCTATTTTTACCCGATACGGAAGACCAAACCGCGAGGTGAAGCCGGCCGACTTGACGATTTTGTAGACGGCGCCACGCTGCAATTGGTGGTGAACCTTGCCGAATTCGACAAGACGCTGCGCGTCCTTGTGATGCATGCGGTCGAGACGATTGAGGTCGCCGTGCGCGTCGCCATCGCCCACACCTTGGGACCGTACAGCCCGGAGGCGCACCTCGATCCTGCCGTGCTGGACGGGCGGTTCACACTGAAGCCCCGCACGGGGGGCGATTCACCTCACGATGAATGGATCGATCGCTTCCACGAGCTTTGTGAACGATCCAGAGAGGATTTCGTGAAGCACCACCGGCAAAAGTATGGTGGGCGCATGCCAATCTGGGTCGCTATCGAACTGTGGGATTTCGGTCTGATGTCGAAGTTCTTCGCAGGTTTGCAGCGCCGCGATCAAGCAAAAATCGCCGGCGCATATGGGGGACTAGACGGCCCTATCTTGGCCTCTTGGTTGCGAAACTTTTCTTTCGTCCGGAACGTGGTGGCCCACCACGGCCGACTTTGGAATCGAACGAACACTGGCCAGCTGCAGTTGCCGTCCAAGGGTCGGGTGCCGCTGTTAGATCACCTCCATGACATGCACCAACAGCGCGCCAAGCTCTATGGAAGTCTGGTCTGCATGCGTTACCTTCTGCGGACAATTCAACCTACATCGGAATGGCATTTGCGTCTTAAAGAGCACGCCTTGACCTTCCCCCAAACGCCCCTGATCGCTCTCAGTGCAGCCGGCTTCCCTGATGGATGGGAAGCCTCGCAAATCTGGCAATAGTCGGGTCATTGCGCGCCTTGCGACCTATTCTTCCGGCGGCGAGGTGCTGAAAGAGGCCGAGGCGATCAAGGCGCTGCCGTAGCGCGGTGTCTGGAAGCTGAAGTGGCAGGATTTCAGGCGCCCCGCGCGGGCGATCGACAGCAGGGTATCGAACTGCCTCAATGACAACTCTATCCCTGCCTGCAGCTTGGGCTTCATGCCAATAATCGAGCCAACGCATGGGATCTCAGCTCTGCCTGTCGTTGGAGAAATCGAGCCGGTGATCTGGAAGTCAAACGCAAGGACGCCATTGACTGCCTCCGTGAGCGTACCCCGAACCCTCATGTAGATCTGTTCCTCCCGCCCGCGGTCCTCGATCACTTTGCCACCTTGAGCCATCGCATAGAGGCTGAGATCCCAGTCTTCGATCGCCCCTTCTCGTGCCAGGATTTCGCGTCGAGGGCGGAGTGTCTTCTTCTTCGCGGTGGTCATGGACGATGGAGCGTCATTGCACATCGGCGGGAACTGTAGATCGAAGTCTGGCCCATCGTCCAGACGGCTCGATGTTGCTTGCACGCACGCTGCTTCCTGCACGCACAGAAATGTTGCCGCAGTGGCGGACTACTTGACAAGCGCGGCGCAGCTCCGATGTGAGCTCGCTTGCCGCGCGCCTGGAAGCAACGATTCCCCGTAAGTCACCATACATACCTATGTGTTGCGTACGTGCGACATTTCTTAAGTCATTGATACCAAACGAAATTTTGTCAGGTGGAGGCATGTCGTGTCACCGAGGTCCAAATCAAAACCCCGCGTAGGGTTTTGGGCGAAGGGGTAGTGGGTTATGAAATCCGTGTTGCGCGCAAATTTCCAACCGCGCAACGCGAAGCCTTTGGCCCGGCTACGTGTTGCGCAAACCGGCAACACACATGCAACTTAACCCCAACGCCCCTCTGACCGCGGTTGCGACGGCAATTCCACTGCAGCCACCGCGAGCGGTCGCCACACAAGAGCCGCTGCCACTCATTCGTTCTGGTTTCGACGCACTGCCTGACAGTGCGTTCGTTCGGGTATCTCAACTCGTCCGGAGCCCAAAAAGGCCCAACGACCCTGTGCTCCTGCCATTCAGTGCCCCGACGCTCTGGCGAAAAATTCAGGCGGGCACGTTTCCACCGGGGGTGAAAATCTCTTCAGGCGTCACTGCGTGGTCTGTGAAATCCATCCGGTCCTGGTTGGATTCGCAGATTGCGAAGGCAACGACACAGACCCTACCCATCGAGGGCGCCATAAAAGCGCCGGAAATCTCACGGCCAAAGCGAAGAGTCGGCAAGCATTCAGACCTCCTGCAGATCGGAGGCCTCCTTTGAGTGCGATCGAGCGCATCCTTCCGCGCTTGGACAAAGTGCGCCAGCGCAGCAACCGCCAGTGGTCCGCGCGCTGCCCTGCCCATCAGGACCGCGGGCCATCGCTCTCCATCAAGGAACTGCCGGACGGCCGTATCCTGATGCACTGCTTTGGCGGCTGCGACGTTGCATCCGTAGTGGACGTCATCGGCTTGGAGCTTTCCGACCTGTTTCCGCCGTCGGGCACGGCGTTTGGCCCGGGAACGCGCTCTCGGTTGCTTCCCGCCGGGCAAGCGCTTCAGATTCTGGAGTTCGAGGCGCTTCTGATTGCCACCGTCGCAGGAAACATCGCGCAGGGAGGGGTGCTGACCGAAGATGATCACATGCGGCTTCTCGTCGCGACCGGACGCATTCTGGCCATTGCCCACGAGGTGCGCGCATGAACCGCGAGGCCTACGAACGGCAGGCAGCCATCCTCGACGCTCACATGCCACCTGTGCCCCGAGCCGACGACGATAACCATCGCAACGCACCAAGGCCAGATTTAGCAGCCCTCTACGGGTTGGTCGGAGACGTTGCCCGCGCAGGCAGTCACTCCACTGAGGCTAACCCCTTCGCGATCGCGCTCAACTTCATCGCCTACATGTCCTGCGCAGTAGGCCGCGGACCGTATATGTCAGTGGCGAACACCTGCCATCACGCTCGACAGTTCACCTTGCACATCGGCCGATCCGGTCGTGGCCGCAAGGGAGATGCCGTCTCTTTGGTGGGCCGCATCGCCGAAGCCGTGAAGGAGGTCTCCGAGCACGGTGCGCCGAAAATCCATCGTGGTGGGCTTTCGACCCGAGAGGGTCTCGCCTTCCTGATCCACGATGGCTACAAGGATGGGAAAGATGAGGTTCCTGCCGAGGAAGACAAACGATTGTGGGTGATCGAAAGTGAGTTCGCCAACGTGCTGCATCAAGGCAAGCGCGAGGGCAATACGTTGTCAGCAGCCCTGCGCGACCTTTGGGACGGCGTCTCCATCAAGCCGGCCACGAAAGCAAATCGCCTTTCCGCAACTGCCCCGCATGTCTGCCTGAGCGGCGCCGTGACACCCAGTGAACTGCGCAGCCTCATGGCAGCGCGTGAACTCACTAACGGCTTCGCCAATCGCTTCTTGATGATCTGGGCCGAGCGCACCAAGATGCTTCCGTTTCCCACGCCAACATCGCAGGAGACCGTTGATGCCCTGGCGCGCCGTGTGGTCCAGGTGCTGGAGTTTTGCCGCGCGCGGGAATGGGTCAATCGCGATCACATGTCCATGGAATTGACGCCGCCGGCGCGAGAGCGGTACGGCAAGCTCTATATGGGTGAGCTCAACGACACCAGTGCGGGTGAGCGCATCTCATCATTGGTGGAGCGCCGTGCGCCGATGCTACTGCGCTTGGCCATGCTGTTCGCGCTGTGCGACCTGCAAAGCGCGGTAGACGTACCACACGTTCAGGCCGCTCTGGCGTGGGTGCGCTACTCGGTCGAATCTGTGAAGTTCGTATTCGCGAGCGCCACCGAAGAATCTGAGGCAGCGGAAGTCAACGATGCGGCGCAGAAGATCATTGATTTTCTTCGCGTCAGAGGCCGGGCGACTCGAACCGAGCTGACCGTCGATTGCTTTCGACGCCACTCATCGAAGAGCCTGATCGATGCTGCGCTCGACGCATTGTTGCTCGCGGCGCCGCCGCGCCTCGTGGTCACGGAAACCCCCCGCCCCAAAGGCTCGCCGGGTACCCCGACCAAGTCGTACCAGCTGACGGGCGCGAACTGTGCGAACTCAGCGAACAGTGACAATGGGCGAGGGAAATCGGACAATCGCCCCGATTCTGAGTTCAGCGAAGTGTGCGAACGCAGCTCGGGACTCGTGGGCTCGGTTCGCACACTTCGCGAGCAGAACGAAACCCCGCAAGGCGTTGCCGGTCCTAACAGTTCGCGCACATCGCAGAGTTCGCATGGGTTCTCGGAGGCAGATGCCGGCGTGGCGCAGGAGGAGGAGCTGTGATGCCACCGCAAGCGATCCTGGCCGCGCTTTGGGCAGACGGGATTTCTGTGCGACTTGCGCCGGACGGCGCAACCCTCAAAGTGCCTGCCGGCCGCTTAACACCCGGCCAGCGCGCGATGCTGGTGGCCAGCAAGCCCGAGATCATTGGGTTCCTCAAGGACGCGCATGACAGCACCCAGACATTGATCGAGGTTGCAATGCGAGTATGTGATCGCTATGGCGACGGAAAAGCCGCACGAGAGGACATGGTGCGTGACTGCACTGGGACGCCCCCCCACCTGCGAGCTGACTTGATCGACTACCTGAAGAGCGCGGGGCCTGATCGGCAGGAGCAAGGCGTACGGCGTGACGCCGGATGACAGATTCCGGTGACCTGCGTTCTTGATAGCTTCAGGAGCCAGCAGGTGTTTGGCGCGCACATGCACCCCAAGAAGAGCTGATGCGATTCCGGCGTGTGAGGCACATGGGGGGTCAGTTCCTGATGTCGCTTGACACGGCGAGCTCGCTGCGTCGTCTGGACGGGCCCGACGCTGTCTTTCGTGCCTGAGCCGGAACAACCGTAGCAAAGAACGTAGCCACTTGGCAAACGGGTAGCAAACGGGTAGCAAACGGGTAGCAATTGCTAGCGTAGCACTTGATCGCACCCTACAAGCGCAAGCGGGTATCGCCGCATCGTCTTCCGCAGCGTGCGGAGTGCAGCCTCCCTTTCCAACCCCGTGTAGGGTTTTGAGGTGGCAGGAAGTTCGGGGACCATCGAGCCTATGAAGCATCACACCCTACCTGACGTCCTCCTCGATACGGCAGACGCAGCCCTCGCTCTAGGTGCCGCTCGCACTGATCTGCGCCCCGTCGCAGATCTCCCGTAGTGGCCCGCCGCTCCGATATTGACTGGGACGCCATCGAGCGCGAATACCGTCTTGGCCAGAAATCCAACAAACAACTAGCCACCGAGCACGGCGTGCAGCCGTCTTCCATCGGTCGCCGGGCTGAGAGGCACGGGTGGATCCAAGACAAGGCCGGTGAGGTTCGTTCCCGTGCTGCCAACATACTCGTACAGGCCGCGGCGGCCGATGTCCCCGGTAATGCAACTCCGAATGCAAACTCCAATGCAACCCCTACAGAGCAGCAAATCAAAGTTGCAGCACGTGTGGCCGCTGACGTGGTGCTCGGGCACCGCAGGGGCTTGACCAAGCTTTCTCGCTTGCGCGACTCCATGCTCGATGAGATCGAGGCGCAGACTGTCGCAATTGACATGCTCGCCCGGATCGTCGAGGTGACGCGCGAGCCAGACCAGAATGGCATAGACAAGCGCAATGACCTGCTCCAGCGCGTCATCAGCCTGCCCAGCCGAGTTGAATCTCTCAAGAAGCTCACCGAGGTCGACGAAAAAATCCGTAGGGGCGAGCGCGAAGCCTTCGGCATCACTGCTGACGAGGGCGCTTCAATAGAGAAGGCCCGTGTCGTGTGGATGCCGAAGAAGGACGCCGATTGAGCTGACAAACCGGTGTACCCGAGGGCCTGAGCGAAGACGCCAGCAACGGGTCGCTTTCCAGCGTTGCACGCCGAGCCCGAGAATTGGAACTCGAGTTTGGCGAATCACTACCGCCAGCACCGTGGCACGCAACCCACAGCCCGCTGTGCATTATTGCCCAATGGCTGTGCCGTTCGATGTGGAGCGAAGTGTTCTCCGGGCAGAATTGCCTGAACTACAAGAATCGCCGATGGCCCGCCGCAAGAAATCCAGCCCTGCTGAAGACGTTATCGACATGGTTGCGCTGCTCCCTTGGTACGTGGGCGTTGTCTTGGCGATCGTCGGTTACCTTGTGCTTCATCGCATGGCGGCGGCGCCATTGGTCGCACTCAAGCCTGGTGACGTAAGCGGTGCGATGTTCGGAGCCGTGTGGCGCGGCCTTGCTTCTGCAGGGCAGTACATCGTGCCGCTCTTCTGCCTCTTGGGTGCTGTGATTTCCGCCTGGCGGCGCCGCACACGTCGATCGTTGATTGACTGCGCGACGCGTTCCGCGGCCCCAGACGTCCTAGACGGAATGAGTTGGCGCGAATTCGAGATGCTCGTGGGCGAGGGTTTCCGCCTGCAGGGCTACAGCGTCGCAGAGAACTTCAAGCCGGGCCCCGACGACGGTATCGATCTGGTCCTTCGTAGGAACGGCGAACAGTACCTTGTGCAATGCAAGCAATGGCGCGCCTTCAAAGTCGGCGTATCAGTGGTGCGAGAGCTATATGGAGTCATGGCGGCCAAGGGGGCCGCTGGCGGCTTTGTTGTTACCTCAGGTCGATTCACATCCGAGGCCGAAGAGTTCGCCAGCGGGCGCAACGTTCGCCTGGTCGATGGTCCGCAGCTACAGCGGTTGCTTAAGCAGGCCAATGGTGATGCCGGCGCTAACTCTACGACTGAGGGCAATGCAGGACGAGTCACCGCCTCGGCACCGAAAGCGGCGGAGGTATCCGCTCCGAACTGCCCGAGGTGCGCGCAGGCAATGGTCCGTCGTAGAGCAAGAAAGGGTGCCAGCGCGGGCCAGGAATTTTGGGGCTGCTCGGACTACCCGCGCTGTCGCGGAACCGCTTGAGCATGGTGACCAGCGTCCACTTGCTCGTTGATCTAGAGAACGTTCAGCCATCCCCAAAGGAAGTGGAGGCGTGGATTGGTGACGCGGGACAGGCATGGGTCTTTTACGGCCCGCACCAACTCAAACGCAAGGCGGTTTTTGAGCTCGACAGCCCCCGATCGACGCTTATTCCGATCTCGCGCACTGGCTCGAACTCGCTGGATTTTCATCTGGTGTTCTACCTCGGCTACCTAGCAGCCAAACATCCCCAGTGCCGGTTTGTGGTTCTGGCGAAGGACACTGGCTACGATCCCCCAATCGCGCATGCACGAACGCTCGCCTTTTCCGTCGAGCGCATGAACTCGCTCCCGATTGGGGCACCGACATCCAGCACACCATCGAAGAGACCTCCGTCTGTACCGGTCACGAATGGCAAGGCTGAAGGAGCGCCCAAGAAGGTGGCAGCAGACGCCAAGTCCCCCAAAGGTCAGGAAGCTCCGGCGGCGGCCAAGGCAATGCCCGCGGGGCAGAAGAAGTCTGGGGAGAAGCTGCCCATTGCGATATATAGAGACTTGCTGAAGGAGTTCAAGGCTTCAAACCGCCCCGGGAGCCTGTCCGCCTTGAAGCGTCACATTCAAACGAAGTTCGGGCCCGCCCCGGCGCCACAGAAGGTACAGCGGCTCATCGAGCGCCTGCTAACGAGCGACGTGATTTACTTCGCCGATAGCAAGCTGTGCTACGGGCCTCCGAAAGTGTGATGCCAACTGGCGCCAACCATGCCGGTTCGGCTGGGCGGAATCATTCTTTTTGCCTCGAGCCAGCCCAACTCGCCGATCGAGGGACGCGGCGTTCGCCGGAGTTACTGAACAAGCTCTGAACGACGAGTCGATGGCGGCCTGCCTACCCCTCGACCAAGCGCCTCACTCGGGGCCGCAGTTCGTTGACGAAGGCGTTGACGCCGTCGAGCACCCAGTTCTTGCACTCGGCCTCTGACGCGAAGCTGTCGACCTGCCGGACGACACGCAAGGACTTGCGGTGATCGAACCGGGTACCGTCTGGCAGGTTCGGCACGATTTGGGCCATCTCTTCGTCGAGCGCGCGCAGCACCTCGCCCAAGGGCTCCTCCCGCCCGCTCAGCATGACTCCGACAACAGGCTTGCCGCCTTCGGATGCCCGGTAGGCCGTGACCCATGTGTTCGGCCAGGGCAGCGGCGTGCGCACGTTGTGTGGCCAGTAGTAGCGAAGTGCGGGTTGGTCGGGATGGCTGAGGCCTTTGTCCAGAATGCCCTGCCACCAGCCAAGGGAGCTCGCGTGCGCCTTGCTCGCGGCGTTGGGCTCACCGGTAGGTTCCTCATCCGCCATGTCCGCACCCTGGATGGTGACCGCCGTCCCATCGGCCCTTTCCACCATGACGACGGTGCGCTCAATAAGCTTGGTTTTGGCCAGGACGCGCGGTTGCAGGACGACAGACTTGTCGGGCAACCGGTACATCGCGACTTCGAACATACCAAACGCGAATGCCGCCGCGGCGTTGCGGTTAATCAGGGCGCCGATTGCCTCGACGTCCTCGCGGATGCCGTCGCCGGCGATCAAGAGCATGAAGCGTCCCTGACGCAACGCCCGGGTGGTCGCATCGTGGAAGTCCGACTCGGACAGGTCCGATTGGCGTTCCTTCACCAGCTCGTATAGCGTGTTGCCCGTCTTGCCCAAGCGCGCATTGACTTGCGCCTCCAACTGCGAGTACGACCAGCTGGACAGGTGCTTCGCGTAATCAAGGATCTGCGCGACGACCTTGCGGCGGGCCTCGGGATTGAGCCAGAGCTTGCATTCCACCAGGGTCAGGCGTCCCTCCCGATTGATGAAGACGTTGTCGATCCGGCCGGACGGTGTGCCAAGCTCCGTGCAGACCGGGATGAGCGGGCCGTAGGCCGGGTCGATCTCATCGATGGGGATCACTTCGGGGTTGCCCTGCAAGCTGTCGCGAAGCCACGCTTCATTGAAGCCAGCGGTGTCGCCGAGTGCCAGCTTGGGCCAGCGCTCCAGCGTCTTCGTGTCAGCGTTGATGTGCAAGAGGTGCTCTTTTTTCATGCAGTCCTTATGGTTGGGCTTGGTGGAAATCTACCAACCCGTGCTAACCGCCGGCGCACCGTTTTGAGCGGACTTGCCCACGGCATCTCGGTCCCCGTCATCGCGCTGTCGCGTTCTGAATCGGATCGGCTGTACGCCTGCCATCCGACGAGACACAAGAGCACGAGCACGACGAGCTCACAGGGATGTGAAAGGCCGGAATGTATCAGGGCGTATCGCGCGGACGCCGAGCATCGAGGGGTGCGTCCAACTGAGGTACACCCATATAAGACATGGTGGGCGATGCGCCGTTGTGTCTATCTAGGATCATTTCTGGAATTGTTTGACATATTCCACAATGCCTCTTAGAGTTCAACTGTACAAAGCACGGAATTGCCCTCCCATGAACTCACAGCGCCAGACCGCCGCAAGGCACACCGGAAAAAGCATCGGCTACGTTCGGGTCTCCAGCGTGAGTCAGAACGACGCCCGGCAACTGGATGGCGTTGAGCTGGACAAGACCTTCACGGACAAGGCGAGCGGCAAAGACACCCAGCGGCCACAACTTCAGGCGATGCTCGACTACGTACGCGAAGGCGACCACCTGTTCGTGCACAGCATGGACCGCCTCTCACGGTCCTTGAAGGACTTGCAGGACGGGGTGGAAGCACTGACCGACAAGGGGGTGTCAGTGACCTTCATGAAGGAACGTCTCACCTTCGCCAAGGACGACAGCGACCCGATGTCGATGCTGATGCTCCAGTTGCTCGGCGCCATCGGTCAGTTCGAGCGGTCGCTGATCAAAGAGCGCCAGCGCGAAGGGATTGCGATCGCCAAGGCTCGAGGGGTCTACAAGGGGCGCAAGCCAGTGCTAGACGCTGACGCCGCCAGGACGCTCCGGGAGATGGCTGCGCGGGGCGTTCCGAAGGTGGACATCGCGCAGACACTCGGCATTTCCCGGGCCAGCGTGTATGAGTATTTGAAGGCATGACCGCCTCCCCTATCCCTGCGGGTTGCGCGAGCCCCCACGAACCCATCAGCGACGAAGACGACATAGAGGTGCGCTGGGAGGGTGCCGACAGTGGGTTGGCCGAGGTCACCCGAATCGGATTCCACGGCATATGATCGCTAGCGGGTCCGGCGTGACCGGGCTTTTGCACCAGCCCCTCACGGGCATGCCAATGACCAGACGAACTGCACCGCACATGCGTTCGCCCTGCAGGCAGCAAGCGGCACCTCTGGGTGCCGTTTGTCTTACTCAGCCAGCCCGAAGACTTTTCCTAGACCACCGTCTCCCGGGGGCACGGCGGCGATAGTCCGCCGAGCCTTTGCAATGGCCCGGCATTCAGGGCCCCGCGCAGGCCGACCGGCGGCTCTTCGATCACGCTACAGAAGCTCAACGAGCGCCCGCAACGTAGCAGAACTTCCGTGACGAATGCGGCACGAATGCCGGAGTCGGCCAGGTGCGGACACGCCCGGCTCAACGGGAAGCGCCGACTCGCAGCACTTCCCTGACACGCTTGCCTTCGACCCTTCCCGCTTCGCCAAGCTCACGCACCAGTTGCTGCATCTGCGGGAAGTACCGATTGAAGATCGGGATCACGCCTCTGAGGCCGTCGGGCCCTATTGCGTGATGCATGAACTCCGTATCTTCCTCCGCGGAGAATTCGTAGCTACTACCGGGCTCGCGTCCCCAGAAGTCCTGCCGATCATGGGTGGCGTTGTGAAAGACTATCTGGCTGATGTCCCGGTTATCGCCGTGCCCACGCTCCGCGTAGTCTTTGCTCAACAAATAGAACTCGGCAGCAAACCCGCCGCACGCCACACGCCTCTCAATCTCTGGCAAGACCACGCAGCGTGCGCGAGCGTATCCACGGACGTCGCCGTCAAGCAGCTCGATGAAGTCGACCCCGCCGCCGAGATGCAAGCAAACAGTCGCGTGGCCCAACTCGTGCCAGCACCTGTACTCGACGCTATCGACGCGAATCTTCATGCTAGAACCAAAGATGCGACTCGCCGCACTTCGTGCCAAAGTTTGAGGCTGCCGCTAGTCGACCAATAGCAGCGGCTGCAAAAACTTGTCTGCGGGCGCAAGCGCGATCTGATCGAAGGCGGTCGGTGCGAACCACTCAATGCTCTCGTGCTCGAGGTTCCGCAACGACGCGTGATCGCACGTGACCCAGTAGGCCTCGATCTGGACCACCGAATTGCCGTAGTCGTGTACGGAGGCGCCCACAGGAGCACCTACAGTCACGTTACGGGCATCCAGTTCCTCAACGAGCTCCCGCGCGAGCGCCATTTGCGCTGTCTCGCCCTGCTCAATCTTGCCACCGGGAAACTCCCAGAACCCGCCCTGCGCCTTGTGCGCCGGTCGCTTGGCAAGCAGGTACCGCCCACCTTGACGGATCACGGCCGCCGCAACGCGAATCGTCTTGTCTGCCATCATTCGGGCTTCAGGTGAGCGGCTCGATCTCGGCCAGGTACTCGGTTAGCTCGGCATTGCGTAGCTTGCCGTCGAGGCCGTGGTGAATCTCGCGATGGCAGGTCGGGCAGATCGCACCAACGAATCGGGGGTGATCTAGACCACCATCCGATACGCGAGTTGTATGGTGCGGCTCCAGGTAAGGGCTGCCATCGACCCGCTTGAATGGCGCAGGCTCGTGACAGGACTCGCACTCGCCGCGCGACCGGAGGAGCACATAGACCCTAACGAGTCTGCTGCGGACATACAGCTTCTTCTTAGCCTCCTTGCCACCGCTCCCCTCATTGGCGCCAAACGCCGATAGAGCTCGCTTGCGGGCTTCCGCTAGGTCCAGAGCCGGTGGACCTGAGTCGATCACGTCGTCCTCACTAGGGGGCACGTCATCGGTCTCCCTGCCTATCGGAACTAGATGGAACACGATGACTTGCCGATCGTTTCCTTCTCGGTCTGGGCCGCGCTGGAAGCTGTGGTTCACATAGGTGAACTCTCCAACGTATTTCTGGCCCTTGCCCTTCCCGAGGGACTCGAACACATGGAGCGCGCGGCCGTCCCGGGCATGGTTGGTGATAGAGAGGTTGCCCTTGGTGACTTGCATGTCACCGACCTGCCCCTCGCCGGTATACGAAAACACGCCGTCGGCGTCAAAGGCATCGCGATAACCGTACTGCTCACCCGAGTCGCCGGTGAACAAGAATATCGCTGGCGCTTGACTGGAAGGAGAAATGCCGCTCTGGCGACTGCCGCCGTAAGGAACGTTAATGTCCGGCCAGCGGTCATATATCTCGCCGACCACAAACCTTGGGGCTTCCAGTGGTCCACTTGTCGCGTGGTCGATGGCGACGGTCTCGAAGCCACGATTCTTTAGGTACTCGTTCGATTGGCGTCCGCCCGAAAACCCGCCCACCGGCACACCGGCCGCCATCGAGATGATCTTCTTGGGTGGGTACCGAAGTCCCTTGTGGACAAGAGCAAACTTCTGAGCTGCGCTGGTCTCCCATTGGCTCCACTCTTGCAGTGCCCGCAAGTCAGCATCGAACCGCAGAAGGGCGTCCTCCAGCACTGCTCGCTCAACATCAGGCAATACCAATTATTTCTCCTCTTGTTTCAGTCCAAACCCGCCCGAGGGCTGCCTCTGCTGGCGGCGGTCTCATTCTCCCTGTGCGGAAGACGAACGTCTACGGAAGCGGTCACAACTGGATGACTGCTACCGGGCGATGGATCAGCACAGCAACGTCAGGATTGGCCTGAGCGGCCATCCCGATAAATGCCGCAAAGCCGTCATCCAGCCGATGGCAAGTTCAACACCCAATGGACTGGAGGTCCCTGAGGCGTTGACTTTCAGCACATGAGCGCAGATCAAGGTCGTGCACGTCTGCTGCAACGCGCCGTGAGTTGGCCAGCATGGCAAGAAAGCGCTCGACCTCCTCACGCCCCATATCTCGCGGTTGCCGCAAAACTCGCGATTTCGCGACAATCGCACATAAGTCTGCCCAGTGGGCACGTTATAGTATGTAACTAATACGCTCGCCGACCTGATATCCAGAAACGGTGTAGCGCGCAACCCAGGAGGGGCGGATTTCGCAAGCAGCGCATGTGCCACAGAGAAAGGCTGCAAGCCACTTTCCGCGCGCTCACGTCGCCAGTTAGACCGCCGCCGCCAGAAATGGCCGGGCGTTTTTTTACGGTCTCATTACGTCAGCCTTCATGAAACCGTACGAATTGTTCGAAGTGCTTGCCGGAAAGACTTGGCGCTCAATAGAGAGGTTTAGTCGAAACCGGATTCACCTCGGTGAGGATGCGATTACCTCCAATAATCTCGACGCTTTGGCATCGGCCGGTCCAGCGTGTGTGTTCTTGGAAGACACTCGAGCACAGGAGTCAACCAAAGGATGCGACTTCGAACTTTGGATAGGCAGTTCATACCTAGGCTGGCGGCGATACGCTGTGCAAGCGAAGAAGATCCAAGTTAGTTCAAGCCGCTATGCCTCGCTCGCGCACGAGGTTTCTGGAGTTCTCCAGATTGACATTCTGGATGCCTATGCCGGAGCAAACAGAGCACTGGCACTCTATTGCTTCTACAACCATTCGACAAAGCCATACAACTGGAACTGCAACCTCGCTCCAGAGCTAGAGCAGCTCGGTTGCTCAGTAACGCCTTCCCGAGTGGTGCGAGCTGCCATCGCCAAGCACGGCGCGAGGAACTACACGCACCTGCATTCGCAGCCAGAAACACTGCCTTGGCGTTGTCTCTTGCGCTGCCCGAACTTCGTCTCAAAGGGCGCACCTGGCCATAGTGGATGGCCAAGTCTCGCCGAGAACTTCTATCCGCAGCTACCGGCTGCCTTGCAGAGGTTGCGAGCCCAAGGAGGAAAGATCTCGTTCGAAGACCTGCCGGAACTATTCAACTCAAACATTCAATTCCGCCCGCAGTGGGTTGGCGTCGTAGATGTCGGCGGTCAGAGTCGCGACGGCGGCTAACCCTTCGTCGCAGCCGACTGCCTCCGGCGCCGGTTGAACTTAAACGTTAGAACTCACGTGGCACGCAACTGGAAAGAAATTCCGGCCATCTGGCTCTTCACCGCGCTGTTCGTGGTGCTGTCGATCGTCAGTTCGATTATTGGACACAGTCCCCTGGCGACGAAGCTGAACGAGAACCAGGTCCTGTATCTGTTCTCTACCACCGGCCAAGTCATCGCAGCCGTCTATGGTCTTACGCTTACAGGGTTCATATTCTTCCGAAATGAGCTAAGCAGGGAGGAATTCGAAGATGAAACGCTCGCAGAAGCTGTGGACGCACTGAAGGCGAGGTATTTCGTGCTTCTCGCTTTCATCACGCTGTTGGTGCTCCTGACTATCTTTCTCTCGAACTTGGCAATCGCGAGAGAGGCCGCGGGACCTACGTTCGGGAACGCTGCAATCATTAATACGGGTCAGTCGGCCTTTGTGACGAGCCTCTTGGCTGTGGCCTACTTCGTGTTCGACGTAATATCCCCTCGACGTATTGAGAACGCGAGTCGGCGCCTTCAGGACGAGGTTGACCCTTCGCGATCTGAACAGACCAAGGGTAGTCTTGAGGAATTTCTGACGAATTACAACCAGATTGAGGCGTTGCTGAACGAAGCAGGTTTTCCTTATCAGCAATCTGCAACAGCTTCCATCGACCGTGGTCGCCCGCGGCACATTTCGAACACAAGATTGGCGGAGATCCTATTCCGAAACGAGCGGATCGACAAAGTTCAATTCGCGCATCTGCGCGAATTGATCACACTGCGCAATTCGATCATTCATGGTGCGGAGCCCATCGTTAGCCACCAGGCGGTCACGATGTCTCGTGATGTACTGGAACGATTGCGGACCGCTCTAAGTGGAGGCGAGGGTGAGCTCTAACAGGTCGCTCCGTTCGACGACTTCGCCGCCCGCTGAGCTTGTTCGTTGGGCGGCTTGAAGCGCGATGCCAACCTTGGATGATGTGTACAGAAAGTTCGGCGAAACGTCCGAGGCAGCGCAGCTTCTCGAAACAGAGCTTGGGAACGTACTTCTTCTAAACCACTGTGTTGAGGCTGGCCTTTTCGAACGTCCCGACTCGGAAAAGGCGACAGAGATATACCGGCAGATCAACAAGCAAACTCTTGGGCAACTAATTAAAAAGCTGGGCCTCAGCAATACATCGGGCTTACAGTTTCAAGAGTTGCTTTCTCAGGCGCTCAAAGTTCGGAATCGCCTGGCGCATTCCTTCTACTTGCGGCACAACCTCCGCCGTAACTCCGAGGCTGGGTGCGCAATCATGATCCAAGACTTGGAGTCCATGCACAACAAGCTGATGGAAGCATACAAAGCTGTCATGCTTTTCTCAGGCGTCGACCTCGACAAGCTTGTTGCAGATAGCGGCAATACACCTCAGCCCATAGGCCATCTGCCCATATGAACAAACAGATCGCCGCATGTCCGATCGGCCTGAAGGCCCGAGGTTGGCTTACATAGCCGCATAAGAAGGCAGCAATACGAATGGCTGCATTTGGCCGATTCCAGAAATCCGCACGGAGTTTCTCGCCGTCGAAACGCCGTCCCCCACCACTGGAGCGGGAAACGCCGCCGAAATCAGGTAGGGCGGCTCCTGGGCCTCTCGATGGTCGTGGTCGTGCGACCGGCGCCGGCGGATCGACCCCACAGGGGAACACCGCGCCGTTCACCGCCCCAACTTTATTCCAGGGCCTTAGGGGAGCGGCCAAGCAACGCACGCCCGGCGGCCGCTTCCCACGAGGTATAGCGCCTTCGCCAGCCTTACGCACCTTCCAGCCCTTCAGGACGGCGCTGATTGCAGCGGCGGGGTCAGCCACCGTGTCGTCGTCGGCGATGCGGCGCAGCTCATCGACGACGTGCGCTCGGGCTGCAAGCTCGTGTTTCATGCCGTGGGTATGGCAATCTGGTTGATGCGGGGGCGCAGATCGCCGGGATGGGTTGACCGTTGTGCATCGCTCAGTCGGCCAATTCGCAGCCTCGCGGATGCCACCGGCAAGACGGGCGCTCATCCAGCAGGCGGGACCTTGGGCCGGCGGGCTAACCCACGCCAGTCCAGCGGTGCCCATCAAGCGCAGTGCATCTCGGCATCATTTCCAGCAGCATCAGCCACGCATCAAGCATCGTCTTGCCGGCTTCGCTTGATTTCGCAGATTGCCCTACGATGCGCCCAGCAACGAGGAGTAGACGATGCGGATGATCATTGCTTCATTTGCCGCGATCGCCCTGCTTGCAGGATGCGCAGCACCGAACGAGCCGGGGGCCATGTACAGCCCGCCACCTGTGGCTAACGTCGCGCCCACGCAAGTTGCGCCGGTTCCATACGTGCGTGCACCCAGGCCCACCGGCCGGGACAGTTACAACGCCGAGAAGCTCGCCAAGAACCGGGGGTGCGCCGCCCAGCCCTTGGCAAGCCTCACTGCCAAGGGCCCCGGCTTCGAGACCTACAGCGCGCCCTGCAGCGACGGCCGCGCGATCGCGATCAGGTGCGAGGTCGGTAACTGCAGGGTGCTCTAGTAACCTCTGCTGAAAATGAAGGGGCGGCGCCTGTCGAAGTGCCGGCGTGTTCTGGAATGCCACCTCCACCTGCCCGCACGGTTTGATGGTAGGGATGATGGAAGAAGACACGGAAGGTCGTCGAACAGAATTCCGCGTTCTTGCCTACGCGACAATACGGTCTGACGAATAGACGTCCATCGATGGATCGATGGGCACAAACGTACGGGCACCTAGAACAACACCGGCTTCGAAACCCACGCCCAAATATGGGGTCAGCCTCTCGGCTGGGTATCCAGCACGAATACTCACGGAGCAACAATGCTTTTGACAGTTAGACAAGCTTGCACGCTGAACGAAGGCGCACTCAATATCCGCATTAGCGATGGCATTGAGCGGGTCGACGAAGATACCCAGAGCATCGAAGACGGGCGCCGGTTTCTGAAGCACTCGTACCTCACCAAGGGCATGGTCGAACTAGTCCAGGAAGGCTTCAAGCGGCTCTCTGGCGGCCATGGTGGCAAGCCGGTGTTTCGACTGAAGCAGGCTATGGGCGGTGGTAAGACCCACCTTATCAAGACCATGGCATTCCTGGCCCGGCATGACCCGCTTCGCTCGGAATTTTTCAGTGAGGCGGCCAGCCGGTACAAGTTCGGCTCTGCAAAGGTCACCTTCTTCAACGGCCGCGAGCAGCCGGATGAATATTTCTGGGGGCGGATCGCCGCACAGCTAGGTCACGACGGATTCTTTGAGGCTGGCGTCAAGGCGCCAGGTGAGAATCATTGGAGCGACCTTTTCAGCAAAATCGACGCGCCGGCGCTGATCCTGTTGGACGAAATGCCCACCTATTTCGCGTACTACAAGACACAACCAAGCGGTGGGGGCACGGTCGCTGAAGTCGCCGGCCGCGCATTCGCGAACATGCTCACCGCCGCGATGGCACGCAAGAACATCTGCGTGATCGTCTCCGACCTGGAGGCCTCGCACGCAGAGGGCACACAGATCATTAATGCCGCGCTCGAGAACGCGCGCAAGGAACTGAGCCGTGTGGAGTTCAACATCACGCCAGTTGACTTGGCCGGCGATGAGACCTACGCGATTCTGAAGAAGCGGCTCTTCGCGAGTTTGCCCGACCCCAACAAGATCGCCCATCTGGCCCAGATGTACGCCAAGTGCATCGAACAGGCCCAGAAGTCGCGGACGATCGACCAGCAGAAGACGCCCGAGCAGTTGGCGATGGAGGTCGAGCAGACCTACCCCTTTCACCCGCAGATGAAGAACTTGTTCGCCTTGTTCAAGGAGAACAAGGAGTTCCAGCAGACTCGTGGGCTGATGGAGTTGGCATCTCGGTTGCTGAACTCGGTGTGGTCGAGGACGTCCGACGATGTGCTCCTGATCGGACCCCAGCACTTCGACCTCAGCATCGACGAGGTTCGGGATAAGGTGATCTCCATCTCCCGGCTCGAGGATGCGGTCGCGCGCGATATCTATTCCAGGGAGGGTGGAGCGCACGCCCAAGTCATCGATGCCAATGCCGGCAGCGATTGCGCCACGCAGGCAGCAAACCTGTTGCTCATTTCGAGCATGTCGACCGCAGTAAATCCGGTGAAGGGCCTGACCCGATCCGAGACGCTCGAATGCCTGGCCTCGCCCATCGCTGACCTCAGCTTCTTCGAGGCTGCGATCGACTCGCTGCAGAAGTCCGCCTGGTATATGCACCGCACGACCGAGGGTCGCATCTACTTCGACAAGATCGAGAACCTGACCAAGATGCTGGTCGGCATGGCAGAGCGGGCACCAGAACCGAAGGTCAAGGAATTCGTGTCCTCGCGGCTCAAGCAGATGTTCGAGCCCAAGCGCAAATCGGCCTACACCAAAGTCCTCGCTCTGCCGCTTATCGACGAGATCCAGGCCGACGTTCAGGCTGGACGTGTCCTGGCCATCGTTCCGCCAGACTCTGCCTTGCCGCCTGAAGAGGTGGTCAAGCTCTTCGATGGCCTGACGCGCAAGAACAACCTGCTCATCCTCTGCGGCGAGCGTTCGTTCGAGATGGACAAGCTGTGGGATTCGGCGCGGATGGTTTACGCGGCCAATCAGGCCGAAGTACAGCGACGTGTGGAGCGAGGCGGCCCGCAGTGGGAAGAATTCGAAGACCTTCGCAAGCAGTTTGAGCTGACCTTCACTGGCGTTGTGAAGACACTATTCGACAAGCTGCTGTTTCCTTTCCAGACGCCGAGCACGGCCCCAAAGCTGCAGCCACGCAACCTGGAGCAAAGCGGCGACACCAACGATGGCGAAGCGCGCATTGAAGCGACGCTGACCAAAGATCCGATCAAGCTCTACCTGGACTGGCAGGACACCGCCAAGTTCGCTGGGGTCCGATCGCGCGTGGAGCGCCTGTTCGGCCCGCAAGATGACGTTGCCTGGGCCGACATCAAGGACAAGGCGCAGACCGATTGTTCGATGTACTTTCTGCCGCCGGGTGACCTGGAGAAGATTAAGACTCGCGCGATCAACGAAGGCCTATGGGAAGACCTGGGCAACGGGTACGTCACTAAGAAGCCCAAACCCAAGCAAGCCGGCGTGCAGGTCACGCCCGTGGGCAAGATGCAAGACGACGGTTCGACGGTGCTGCAAATCGGCATCATCAACGCCAGTCCCGAGACCACGAGCGTGCACTACGCCGAGGACGGCGAGGTCTCAGAGGCCAGCCCGAAGCTCAGTGATGACAAGCTGAGCACCAGAGCGCTGAAGGTTGCCTTCTTGGCGGTAGACCACTCTGGGCGCACCCAGAAGGGCGCCCCGCATGTGTGGTCGAACAAGCTGCTGATCCAGTGGGAAATTGCCCCAGCAGCACAAGGCAAGCGCACGGTCACGCTGACGGTGTTGCCCCGTGCCGACGTGGTGCGCTACACCCTCAACGGCGCCGAGCCTCGGAATGGCATCGACTACACAGCGCCCTTCACGGTAGGCCCGGATGCCGGAATGCTGCTGGTCTTCGCCGAGGCCAGCGGTCTTGAAACAAGGGTTGAGTACCGCATTCCACAGGCTGCCGGTGGCGGCGGGGGGGGCGGTGGCGGTGGCGAGGCGCCCCCGCCACCCCTCAACAAGCCCGTCGCGTTTCCGACCCAGCGCAACGCGCAGGTCACCTCGCGCGAAAAGGTCTTCGCCGCCCTCTCCAAAGCGACTGAGCGAAACATCGCCTTCACCGACGTGGTCTTGCGCATCCAGGACGGAGCCGCCTTCGGCCAATTTGGCCTACAGGGCCAGACCGCCACGGCATCGCGGGTTCAACAGGCGCTTGTAACCTTGGCCGAGGGGTTTGGGCCTGCTACGCCCGTGACGATGCAGTTTAGGGCCCAGTTCCCGACCGGCCAAGACTTGATCGACTTCGCCGCGCTGCTTGAGCTGGCCTACGCCGGCGATTGGAAGGAGGTTGAATGACGCATCCTCTTCTGACCGGCGATCAGCGCCCTGGCACAACGGCGCTCGTCGCTGCCGAGCCAGGCCGCTTCGTGGGCTTTGGCGCCAGCGCAGAGTATGGCGCCCATGTCTTCAAGGCCGTGATTCCTGCCGGGAGGGCGGGCGACGTAGTACTGACCGAAGACTATGGCTATCTCGCGGGCGTAGAGGGCACACCGGAGTCCGAGACGCGCGCAGTTCTGCCCCGCGCCAAGTGGGGAAAGCTTGCCGACGTCGCGCGCAAGGACTTCAACGCCAGGCTGCGCGCGCGCAAGGTGCCGCCGAGCACATGGAAACCGCAGGCCAATCTGCTGGATCGCATGTTGGGCAAAGAACTCTGCGTGCTGATGTGGGCAGCTGAGCATGCAGGCGAGGAGCAGCTGGAAGCGATCTGCAGGCAGTGGACCGCCCTACGACCGGAGGAGCGCTGGTGGCTGTATGCCATGACTGCCGCGCAAGGTGGTTTGGCGGAGGACGGCAAGCGGGGATGGCGGCGGGCACTCTTCTACGCACTCTCAGACATCGATGCGGTCGCGCCTCGCAAGGTGCAGCGCGCACTACTAAATGACCGCACGACATACAGCCTTTTTGGCCAATCGGACCTGCATCCGCGGAAAGCATGAGTGATGGAAATTAGTCCTGAAGTTGTTCCGTTCACCCTCAAGAACGCGCCGTCTCTTATTGAGAGGATTTTGCCCGTCCAAAGACTCTCGATAGACGTATACAAAGAAAGAATGGCAGGGCCTGGGCAAACACTGACCGCGCTTGGGTCGTATTGGAAGGGCCGAAAACCTCTTATATTGAATCGCGCATGCGTGCTTGGATCATTGTTGCCGGCCTCTGAGAATACAAAGCGAGATCTTGAGATTTTCGAACTCTTGATGGGAATGGATGACACCTCCATGAAGAAGCGCCTGCAACTCGGGCTCGATAAATCTCTACCTCCGAACTCCTATCGAGATTTAGCTGCCAAGGCAAAGCGGCCCGAAGAGCTTGAGAACACAATCAGCAATCATATATGGCCTGACGTAAATTCCCATTTGGGAACGAATGCGCAAAGTTACACGATGCTCATTGAACAATTGGGCATTATGCGCTTCGGGCATCGGCCGAAGGTGGCTGATGTTTTTTCGGGATCCGGACAAATTCCATTTGAGGCTGCTCGCTTGGGCTGCGATGTATATGCTTCAGATATAAATCCAGTTGCGTGTATGCTCACGTGGGGAGCATTCAATATAGTCGGGGCCAAAGATGAGGCGCACACCCTAATTTCCAAGGAGCAGCAAAGTCTAGTTGCTCGGGTGAGAGGGGACATTGATGCGCTCGGATTTGAGACTGATGGCCAGGGCTGGAGAGGTAAGGTTTATTTGTATTGTTTAGAGGTTCTTTGTCCGACCTCCGGCTGGCGAGTGCCCGTACTTCCAAGTCGCCTCCTGAGCCAAACGCGCAAAGCAATTGTTGATCTGATACCAGTTGCGGCCACCAAGAGCTACCAGGTTGTCGTTCGAACAGGAGTCAGTGCTACAGACTTGAAAAATGCAGAACAGGGGACTATCACGCGGAGCAGCCGATTTGGTGAGGCTTACGTGACGCATCTGGTTGACGGCATAACGCACAGGAACTCAATATCGTCAATCAGGCGAGATGCTGATTCGATCATTGATGGCAACAAGCAAACCGTCAATTCACTACGCAAGTGGACTCTCCAAGACATTGATTTCAATACCTCAGATGTATTGGGCGAGCGGCTATTCGCCATTCAGTGGCTTCGCGACGACGGATCGATTCGACCAGATCTCCAGTTTCGCTCTGTGACTGAGGACGACTTGACGCGAGAGTCAAGGATTCGAGAGTATGTCGCGGCCAACCTTAAAGACTGGCAGGCTGCAGG
Source organism: Variovorax jilinensis (assembly GCF_030316885.1). GTDB lineage: Bacteria > Pseudomonadota > Gammaproteobacteria > Burkholderiales > Burkholderiaceae_C > Variovorax > Variovorax jilinensis. Next base: position 90,621 of record NZ_JASZYQ010000001.1, read on the forward strand.
CCACGTGCCTGACATGCGCATCGAACCGGGTGCGCCCCCGCGATATCAAGGTAGAAGCCTAACGACCGATCGCGGCTGGACGCATTGGCATCATTTGTTCAACCCCCGGCAGTTATTAGTACATGCTCTATTGAATAAATACAAAACCACCCGGACGGCGTTGTTTGTTGCCGGCAGTCTTGAGACCTCATCAAGGCTTTGTGGATGGAATCCTGGATTGGGGAAGGATTACACCACTAGTGTTTTTTACAATCAATCCCTCAATACTCTTTATGTTTACGGAGCGCGAGGAATTAGCTTCTTGGCGAATAAGGTGGCCCAGGACTTCGCTAGGGCGCCAATATTCTCCGAGGCCGTTGTCAAGAACCATTCAGCGATGGATCTTGACTCCGGCGCCGACATATACATCACCGACCCCCCTTATGGAGATGCAGTCAAATACGAAGAAATTTTTGATTTCTTCATATCCTGGCTCAACAAGAATCCGCCAAAGGAATTTTCAAGTTGGATATGGGACAGCCGCAGAGCCCTAGCAATTAAGGGTGAGGATCATGATTTCAAACTAGGTATGGTGTCCGCCTACAAGCGGATGGCCGAACTCATGCCCGACAACGGGTTGCAGATCATCATGTTCACCCACCAATCCGGTTCAATCTGGGCGGACATGGCGAACATCGTGTGGGCCAGCGGACTGCGGGTTACGGCGGCTTGGTACGTTGTGACCGAGACGGACAGCGCCCTTCGCGAGGGGCAGTACGTCAAGGGCACGATCCTACTCATACTGCGCAAGCGGCTTCAGGAACTGGACACTGCGCGTGACGAGCTTGCATACGAACTGGCCGAAGAGGTCAAGACCCAGGTCGATTTGCTGACGGGCTTGAACAATGGCGTCAAGGATCTGTATCGCGACGAGAACCTGTTCGAGGATGCCGATTTGCAGATGGCAGGCTACGCCGCTGCACTCCGGGTGCTGACGCGCTACAGCACCATCGACGGGGTCTCAATGCCGCAAGAGGCGATGAGGCCACGAGTGAGGGGGCAGACGACTATGGTCGACGAGCTGATCGCGTTCGCCGTCAACATCGCCAACGAGTACCTAGTGCCTGACGGTGTGGACCGTGCAGTCTGGGAAAAGAGCGTCGGCGTCGAGCGCTTCTACTTGAAGATGTTGGACATGGAGTCCAGGGGCATTCACGTTCTGTCGAACTACCAGAACTTCGCCAAAGCCTTCAAGGTGCATGACTACGGCGCGGTAATGGATGAGGTCAAGGCAAACCGCGCGAGCTTGAAGACAGCCGCACAACTCGGGAATCGGGGCATGACAGCCGGCGAGGAGTTTGGCCCGACCGTGCTGCGCAGCGTGCTGTATGCCGTTCACCTTCTGCAAGAAAACAAGGTCAAGCCCGAAGACGTGCTTCACCAGCTGCGCGATCTCGTGCCCGACTATTTCCGCGAGCGCGAACGCATCACCGCGCTGGCTGACTATGTGAGCAAGAAGACGGCGAAGGCCCGGCCTGACGAGAGCTCGAACGCCATGGTTCTGCGTGATCTGGTGCGTCGAGAACGGGTCTGAGCCTAGCCAGCACCGTCGATCCAATTATCAAGCCCGCGACGACGATGGACAGGAAGCTCCTAGATGCGATCACCAGGGAGGCGGTCGTCAAGGCCGGCGAACGGGAAGTCAGGAAACAAGAGTTCATGCTTTCAGGGCGCGGTCACAAGCCGCGTGTCACGTTCAATCGCAACATGGCTGCGTTGCTCAAACAGTGCAACCTGCCGCGTGTGACCATTTTTGGCTACTGCGCCAAGAACTTCTACCCGCCACGAGTGTTCACGTCGGCCAGAACGGTCTTGCTTCGTAAGCTGGGCTGGGCCCCTTTCGAGATCTCTCGCGATTCGACGGTGTACATGATGGACCCGCCAAGCGCCACCAAACTGGGGCCCCAACCTTGATCCAACGTTTCTCATCGCTGCGCCAGCGCCTGGACCATGTGTTCTTGGCCGATCGGCTACAGGGCGCGCGGTCTTACAAGCGCATTGCCGGTTACTTCCGGTCGTCCATCCTCGAACTGGTTGGCGAGCAGATCGAGGGGATCGAAGACGTCCGGATCGTGTGCAACAGCGAACTCGACCCGCATGACGTGATGGTGTCGAAGGCAGCGCGCGAGGTGGCGCTGAAGGAGCGCTGGAACCAGGAGCCGATCGAGACTGAGGCCTTCTTCCACCGTGACCGCTACCGGCGCCTGTATGCCTTGCTGAGCAGCGGACGCGTGAAGATCAAGGTGGTGCCGAAAAACCGCGTCTTTCTGCACGGCAAGGCCGGCGTGATCACGCTGGCCGACGGCAGACGAACCAGCTTTCTGGGGAGCATCAACGAGAGCCGAGCCGCCTTTGCGGAGAACTACGAGATCCTCTGGGAAGACCCTTCTGAGGAAGGGTGCCGTTGGGTCGATGCGGAATTCGAGGCCCTGTGGGCGGAGGGGCACGACCTGCCGGATGCCATCCTCACCGAGGTGAAGCGCATCGCCGAGCGGGTTGAGGTGACCTTCGGTGACTTGCCCGCCAAAGACTTGCCTGCTGCGACGATGGTCGAGTCGCCCATCTACCGCGGCGGCGAGCAGCTTCAGCCGTGGCAGCGATCGTTTGTCGCCACCTTCCTGCTGCACCGAGAGATCTACGGCAAGGCGCGGCTGCTGATCGCTGACGAAGTCGGTCTGGGCAAGACCTTGTCGATGGCAACGGCAGCGCTGGTCAGTGCGCTACTGGGCGACGGCCCAGTGCTGATCCTGTGCCCCGCCACATTGACGCTGCAGTGGCAGGCCGAACTCAAAGACCGGCTGGGCATTCCCAGTGGCGTATGGGTGAGCAATCAAAAGTGCTGGCTGGACGCCGAAGGCCGCACGATTATGACGCGCGGTCCGGAAGACATTGCGCGCTGCCCCTTCCAGGTGGCGATCGTCTCCACGGGACTAATCGTCCACCAGTCCACCGAGGCGAACGTGCTGAAGCGCGTTCGCGTGGGCACCTTGATCCTGGATGAGAGCCACAAGGCGCGGCGACGCGGGCAGCTCGGCGTGGATGACCCGGAGCCGAACAATCTGTTGGCCTTCATGATGGAGATGGCCCACAACGCACGCCATGTGTTGCTGGGCACAGCGACGCCGATACAGACGGCGGTTCGGGAGTTGTGGGATCTGCTGATGATCCTGAACCAGAGCGCCGATTTCGTCATGGGCCGGGAGCATGCCTCGATCTGGCGGTTCTGGCAGCGCACGCACCCCTTCATCACGGGTCAGGAGCTTGTGCCGGATGAGGCGACGGCTTGGGACCTATTGCGCTCGCCGCTTCCAGCCAAGACCACGCCGATGATGGACGGTGTCTGCAGGCAACTGGTTCTGGCGGTGCGCAGTGACCTCAACATCCCCGACGCTCAGTTCCATGTCTCGGATGCGCCCACAAGCCTGAACCCCTTCACCCGCAACGATCTGCATGGCGTGGTGAACTCCAACTTCTTCCAGCGCAACAACCCTTTCGTGCGCCACGTCGTGCTCCGGCGCCGCAAGACGCTGGAAGACGCTGGCCTGCTTGAGAAGATCGCCGTCGATGTCCACCCGGACCCGGATGCACCACCGGGCACGTACCCCGGTGTGACCTTCGTTGGCCGTGGTCTGATGACGAACAGGCCGTTCGAGCTGGCCTACGAGGCTGCGGAGGCCTTCATCGACGTGCTCAGCCAGCGCACCAAAGGCGCGAAGTTGCTGCGGTCGGTCTTCCTGCAGCGGATCTGCTCATCGTTCCAGTCGGGCCGCCTGACCGTTGAGCGGATGCTGGAGCGGCAGATCGACACCCGGGACGACAACCCGCAGCTGGAAATTATTGAGCTCGGCGCACTGCAGACGCTGACCGATGAGGAAATTGGCTACCTCGAGGCCATCCGCGATGAGCTGAGGCGTGCAGAGGCTGTGGACCCGAAGCTGAACGCCGTACGCTGGTTCCTGAGCCAGCAGCGAAGCGGTGGACAGACCTGGAGCGAGCTGGGTTGCATCATTTTTTCGCAGTATTACGACACCGCGTACTGGGTGGCCACCGAACTCGCAAAGGACTTCCCCGACAAGGTGGTGGCCGTGTACGCCGGCGCCGGCAAGAGTGGATTGTTCCGCAACGGCGAGTTCATCGGGATCGAGCGGGATCAGATCAAGAAGCTGGTCAAGACGCGTGAGATTCACCTGGTGGTGGCGACCGATGCGGCCTGCGAGGGTTTGAACCTGCAGACCCTCGGCACGCTCGTCAACATCGACCTGCCCTGGAACCCCTCGCGTCTTGAACAACGCCTCGGCCGCATCAAGCGGTTCGGTCAGGCCCGTGACACCGTGGACATGCTCAACCTCACGTACCACGCCACGCGGGATGAGGACGTCTACAACACGATTTCATCGCGCATGAGGGACCGCTTCGACATCTTCGGTGGCCTGCCCGACTGCATCGACGACGACTGGATCGAGGACATCCAGGAGTTCGAGGACTTGGCGCAAACCCACCTGCACCTGCGTGGCCAGATCTCGAACATCTTCGAGGAGACGTGGGGTGCGACGGTCAGCAGCGAGCAGAACCGGTGGGAGGAATGCGCGCGGGTACTGTCTCGGCGCGACATCCAGCATGTGATGGGAGCGCCGTGGCGTTGAGGCGTTCACACGCTCTACCGGTCGTCGTCGCGAGCGACACATCGAAATTTGTCGGTATTTTTGTCGGTATCGAGAGCGATGAAATCTAACGTTCTCAATATCCATGCGGATTGCAGACGAGAATTCGATTCCTGGCGGCGACCACATTCAGGGACATCAGGTCTCACACAGCGCCCCAACCCGCTCGTTCCCCGAACGCAGCGGGTTTTCTTTTGGCTCACCCCTGGCGCATTGGACATGGCGATGGCGCGTCGCCACAATCCGACCCTGGGGGGCAAGGTCGACAGCAAGGTCTGCGACCCAAGGGCGGTCCGATCCGGTTCGGCCTGAAAAGGAGTTGCAGAATGCTTTCCGCACGAGCTCTCGTTTGCGCGGCGACGCTGGCCGCGACGCTCATGGCATGGACCGCCGAGGCCCAGGCGCAGATCGCGTTCATCGCCCGGCATGCCATCGGCCGAATCGAGCAGATGTCGCAGCAGCAGGGCAATGGAGGTGTCGCGTACGACATGGCTGCGGTGCTGGTCGAGGTCCCTGCCGAGCAGGTCTATGCGGTCGCCCTGCGCAACCTCAGCGCGCAGCCGCAGTTGCGCATCACCCAGCAGGACCCGCAGAAGCGCGTCATCCAGTTCACCAACAACATCCAGATCGCGGGGCTGCAGGTCAACCCGCTGTCGGAAAAAATCTCCCAGATTCTGATCACGTCGGCCCACACGGGAGACCAGCAGAACGTCTCGACGCTCATCCTCGAGCGCATCCTCAAGTTCTGCGCCGACATGCAGGTGAAGTGCACGCAGTCGCAGCACTAGCGTGATCGACAGGCCGGCGAGGGGCCGGCGGCGGGTCGGTGCTCCTCGCGCGTCCTTCAATCCACCTTCTGGATCGTCTCGCCCCGCAGCATCCCCATGTCCCGGATGTTGAAGCGATGCCGCTTCCACCCGGCATAGGTGCGGCGCCAGTTCAGCACCGAGACGAAGTAGTAGACCAGCTTGAACATCCGCAGCGACTGCCGGTACGCCGGCCCGTGGTGGATGTCGGCGGCCAGCAGCGACATCAGGCCGCGCTTGGCGTTGAAGATGTTCTGCGGATGCATGAACATGTCGCGGATCGTCGGGTTCGTGACGCGGTAGATGAACCACGAGTAGTCGCGCGGGCCGGTACGCATGCGCTTCTCGATCGCCTTGCGTGCCGCAGGCAGCGCCGACGGCCGGTCGAGCGCGGTCTGCACCAGCTCGGCGCCGTCGAAGGCGCTCTGCATCGCGAGGAACACGCCCGACGAGAACATCGGATCGATGAAGGTGAAGGCATCGCCGACCATCAGGTAGCGCTCGCCGGTCGCATGCGTGCTCGAGTACGCGAAGTTGCCGGTCGCGTGGACCTTGTCGTCGACCAGCGTCGCGTCCTTGAGCCGGTCGTTCAGCTCGGGGCACATCGCGATGGTGTCGAAGAAGTAGTCCTTGAGCGGCTTGTCCCGCGCCTTCAGGTAGTAGGCCCAGCAGACCGCGCCCACGCTGGTCGTGCCGTCGGCCAGCGGGATGAACCAGAACCATCCGTGTTCGAACCAGCAGATGCTGATGTTGCCCTCGCGCCTGCCTTCGAGCCGCCGCGCATTGCGGAAGTGGCCGAAGAGCGCCGTGCTGTTGTGCTTCGGATTCCTCTGCTTGGACTTGAACTTGGTGGCCAGCAGCGTGTCGCGGCCGCTCGCATCGACCACGAAACGTGCCCGCCAGCTGCGGCGCGTGCCGTCGTCCCGCAGGGCCTGGACGGTGGCGCCGCCCTCGTCGAAGTCGACCTCGCGCACGCGGGCGCCCTCGATCGCGAGCGCGCCGGCCCGGGCGGCGTTGCGAAACAGCAGCTCGTCGAGCTCCGAGCGGCGCACCTGCCAGGCGAAATCCTTCGACGGGTCCCAGCCTTCGGAGAAGTCGACGTAGCTGCAATAGTCGAGGTCGGGCGGGACGAACTCGATGCCGAACTTCGGCATGCCGATCCTCTCGACCTCGGCGCGCACGCCGAGCTTGTCGAACAACGCGACGTTGCCGGGCAGCAGCGATTCGCCGATGTGGAAGCGCGGGTGATGGTCCTTCTCGAGCAGCACGACGCGCCGTCCTTCGCGCGCCAGCAGCGCGGAGATCGTCGAGCCCGCAGGGCCTCCGCCGATGACGAGCACATCGCAGTCTTCTGCTGCATCCATGGGGTCAGTTCTCCTTCGGGTTCTTCAGTGATTGGGCGCACCGCGGACGTCTTGGCTGCGTTGCCTTGCGACGAGCGTGAGCAGCGGGCCGGTGGCGGCGGTGGTAACGAGCGCCATGACCAGCAGCATGGTGAACAGCTCGGCGCCGATCAGGCCGGCATCGAGCCCGACCTTGATGACGATGAGCTCCATGAGGCCACGCGAGTTCATCAGGGCGCCGGTGGCGAGGCTGTCGCGCCAGTCATAGCCGCACACCCGGGCGCCGGCGGCGGCGCCCGCGATCTTGCCGAACATCGCGACCCCGAGGATCAATCCCATCGCCCCGAGGCCGGCATCGGCGAAGGCGCCCGAGGTCGTGCCCAGGCCGGCCAGCGCGAAGAAGATCGGCATCAGCACCACGATCGACAGCGGCTCGAGCCGCTCCATCAGGTGCTTGAGCAGGCGGTCGTCGCGCGGCAGGCTGACGCCGAACAGGAAGGCGCCGAACACGGCGTGCAGGTGCAGCCATTCCGTGACCATCGCGCAGGCGAAGAGCCCGATCATGAGCCCGGCCAGCACCATCGGCGATGGCACGCCGTCGGGCGCATGCACGCGCAGCAGCCAGGCCAGCGCCGGCCTGACGACCAGGAACACAAGGGCAACCAGCGCGGCCAGGCCTAGCGTGATCCGCACGAAACCCGCGAAGCCGTTGCCGGCACTCGCGAACGCCACCACCAGCGCCAGCAGCACCCAGGCCAGCGAATCGACAACGCCAGCGGCGCCGAGCGCGAGCTGGCCGACCGGCGTGCGCGTCATGCCGCGGTCCTTGAGGATGCGCGCGAGCACCGGAAAGGCCGTGATCGACAGGGCCACGCCGAGGAAAAGGGCGAAGGGCCAGAACGGCAGGCCAGCGGGTGCCAGCGTCGGATGCAGCACGGGAGCGATCGCCAGGCCGAGCACCATCGGCAGCGCCATGCTGCTGACACCGACCCAGCCGGCGGCCTTGACCTGGGCCGCGACACCGCTCGGCGCGCGCAGTTCTGCGCCCACCACGAACATGAACAGCACGATGCCCAGCGAAGCCAGCGACGACAGGCCCTGCAGCGAGGCGGGCGGAAAGAGCGCCGCATGCCATTGCGGAAACAGGGCACCGAACACGATCGGCCCGAGAAGAATGCCGGCCGCCATCTCGCCGACCACCATGGGCTGGCCGAAGGCGCGAAGCAGCAGCCCGCAGGCGCGGGCGACGATCAGGATCACGGTGAGCTGAAGCAGCAGAAGGGTCAGCGTCATGGGGCAGCGAAAGCGAAGCCTTCGAGTATGTCTGATCGGAGGCGGCCCATCGGAACCGCTGGCGCCGGCGTCAGCGCTTCGCGGCAGAATGGGCGTCTACCCCGCCAGACCCGAAAACGCCCATGCTCACCGCCACCGAACTCGGCTGGTTCGCGCTCGCCTCGCTGCTGCTCGTGCTCACGCCCGGACCCAACATGATCTATTGCGTCTCGCGTGCCCTGTGCCAGGGCCGCCGCGCGGGTTTCGTGTCGCTGGCCGGGGTGCTGGTCGGCTTTCTCGTGCATCTGGTGGCGACCACGCTGGGCCTCACGGCGCTGCTGGCCGCGGTGCCCTTCGCCTTCGACGCGGTCCGCCTGGCCGGTGCCGCCTACCTGCTCTGGATGGCCTGGCAAGCGGTGCGGCCCGGCGGGCAGGCGCCGTTCGCGGCCCGCTCTCTGCCGGTCGATCCGCCCGCCAGGCTGTTCCGCATGGGCTTTCTCACCAACGTGCTGAACCCGAAGGTGGCGATGTTCTACCTCTCGTTCTTTCCGCAGTTCCTGCATCCCGAGCGTGGCGCGGTGCTGCTGCAGAGTGCATTGCTCGGCGCGATCCAGATCGGCATCAGCGGCCTGGTCAACATGACGCTCGTGATCTGCGCCGCCTCGATCACGGCCGTGCTGTCGCGGAGCGAAGGCTGGCTGCGCGCCCAGCGCTACCTGATGGGCAGCGTGCTCGCGCTGCTGGCCTTGCGCATCGCGACGGACGGCCGCAAGGCGACGGCCTGAGCCTTTCGCCTCAGGGCGGCGACGGCAGCGAGAGCAGCCACTGCACCAGCAGCTTCGCCTGGGCCTCGTCGACCTGGCTCTGGCGCGGCATGATGACCCGGCCCCAGTTGCCGACGCTGCCGTTGCGGATGCGGCCCACGAGGCGCGCGGGTGCCTCGGCATCGCCGCGGTAGCGCGCGGCGATCTGCGCGAAGCCCGGCCCCACCTGCTTGTGGACCAGGCCGTGGCAGCTCATGCAGCCGGCCTTGCGCGCCAGGGACTGCGCCTCGGCCTGCGCCTGCAGCTGCAGCGCGGAATCGGCCGCCGTGCACGCGCCGGACGCGGCGAGGCCCAGCAGCAGCGAAGCTGCCGACATCAGGAACCGGTTCGTGGTCAAGCGCATCGACTTCGATTCTCGGCCATTCGATCGGCTGGACGCCGGTGTCCGAACTTCCTAGGATGTTCCGCAGGCGGTGGTCCGCCGCGGGAGCTTTCATGCATCGATACAAGACATGGGTGGTGGTCGGCCTGCTTGCGCTGGGCCAGGCCGCGATCGCGCAGGCGCCTGCGCCGACGGCAGCTGCGGACGACGCCTCCAGCCTCTCCTGCGCAGACTTCAACGCCGCGGCCTCCCAGGTGCTCCCAGGCCCGAACCCGACCGAACTGCAGCGCCGCCGCGCGGTCGAGGCACAGGACTACATCGGCAACGGCATGGTGTGGCTGCACGGCTATCTCACGGGCCGCAACGGACCCGCTTCGGTCGGCAAGCTCTCGCGCGACTGGATCAGCAGCAACGTGACGCGACTGGGCAAGGCCTGCGCCGCGGCGGCCGATCCGGCGGCGACGAGGCTGGTCGATCTGGTGCAGAAGCCATGACCACCGGCACGCTGCGCGCGCTCGGCATGGCCGCACTGCTGCTGCTGGCCGCGGGTGCGGCCGACGCGCAGCGCCACCGCCATCCGCCGCCGAACCGCCACCATGGCGGCTGGCACCACAACAGCCAGTGGCACGGCAACCAGTGGAATAACAACCACTGGAACAACGACTGGCACAACCGCCGCGACGCCCAGCGGGCCGGCGTGGTCACGGGCATCGTGGCCGGCGGCGTCGCCGGCTCGGCGGCGCGCAGCCAGGCCGACATGCGCCACAGCGACTGCATGTGGGCCACGGGCGGCAACCACTGGGAATGCGACCGCCGTCGCTGGGACGACGAGGTGCGCGCCCGCGACCGCGCCCGCCGCACCGGCGTGGTGGCCGGCGTGGCGGCCTATGCGATCGTGAGGAACTGACGACGGCGAGGCCAGGGCACGCCAGCGGCATCCGGCTGCCGACCTGCCGGCCCAGCCGTGGCGTGCCGCTTCAGGCCAGGTAGTCGAACTCCACCGTGCCCAGCGCCAGCGTCATGTCGGCGATGTAGTGCACCGCCGATTCGACCTTCAGCACCGGCAGGTCGGCCACCGGCGCGAGCGCATGCGGATGCAGCTCGAGCGAGGACGGGCCGCTCCAGGCGCCATGCAGCTGGATGTCGGTCATGTAGTAGCGCACCAGCTCGCAGATGCGCGGCGTGCCGTCGACGTGCGGAATGATCTTGAGCAGGAAGTTCGGCTGTGCGGCCGCGGCGAGGATGGGCTCGGGTGCCAGGGTCTTGTGCTTGAAGCCCATCGTGGCCTTGGCGATGCGCACCTTGCCGTAGTCGAGCGTGCCCACCACGACGTCGGTCTCGTAGTCGAGCACCGGCGTGGCGAGCTTCTTGGGGAAGCCCCACAGTTCGCGCCCGCCCGCGATCGGCGGGTGGTCGTTGAGGAACATCGCGTGGACATAGCCACCCTGTTCGATGCCGCGGTCGGTGCGCAGCTGCACCGGAATCACCTGGCCCGATTCGGTGTAGTCGCCGAAGCCGGTGGAGTCGGGCATGCGGATGAACTCGTACTTGACCAGCGGCTCGACCACCTCGAGCGGCTCCGGCACCACGGCGCGCAGCGCGTCCATGTCGGTGCGGTAGGTGATGACCAAAAATTCGCGCCGCATGAAGCGGTAGGGCCCGGGCGGAAAGGCCGGGCTCGTGAGCGGCATGGCGAAGGCGTTCTTTCGGACTTCGGAGATGTTCATGGTGCGTTGCTGTCTGCGGAGGGTGGAGTGATCGGACGCTTGATGCGGATCGCCGCGGGATCGGCCAGGTCGTAGGTGGTCACGCCGTCGCTCTGGGCATGGCTCTCGAAGACGCCCGTGTGATCGAGCGTGCGGCGCATGTCGCGCTGGCCGACCTCCCAGTGCTCCTCGACCGTGGCGCGGGAGAACTCGTAGTCCTTGGAGTCGCGCTCGTAGGGCTTGTCGCGGTAGATCAGATGGAAGATGTCGACCGGCTGGTGCGTGAGCTGCTGCTGCACCGCCCGCACGCTGGCGTCCTTGCGCAACGCGGGGGGCAGCTTGGCCATCAGCTCGGCGATCGCCTGCTGCAGGTTGACGTTGGCCGCCAGCGCGTCGGTGTTCATGCGCGTGCGGCTCGAATAGGTGATGTCCTTCTGCCGCGCCATGACGTCCGAGATCGTGGCCGGCATCTGGCCGCGCGCGTTGAACAGGTCGACCTGCAGCACCACCAGCGGCTCGCTGCGCGGCTGGTTGTCGAGCAGGTATTGCAGCGGCGTGTTCGAGACCAGTCCGCCGTCCCAGTACGGCTCGCCATCGACCTCCACCGGCGGAAAGCCCGGCGGCAGCGCGCCGCTGGCCATGATGTGCTCGGGGCCGATCCTGTGGATCGTGTTGTCGAAGTAGACCGAGTTGCCGGTGCGCACGTTGACCGCGCCGACGCTGAGCCGCACCTCGCGCGCGTTGATGCGGTCGAAGTCGACCAGGCGCTCGAGCGTGGACTTGAGTGGTGCCGTGTCGTAGTAGCTGAGCATCGGCGCATCGCCGCCCATCATCAGCGTGGGCGACAGGCGCGGTTCGAAGAAGCCCGGGATGCCGAACACGGTCGCCAGGCTGGCGCTCCACTGGTTGAGCGTGGGCCGGTCGGCCAGCCAGTTCGGCAGCCGCTGCGGCGGGCCCGACGACACCAGCTGCCAGAACTCGCGCAGGCGCTCGACCCGCCGCCGCGGCGCGTTGCCGGCGATCAGGGCGGCATTGATGGCACCGATCGAGACGCCCGCGATCCAGTTCGGCTGGTGATGCGGATGGCCGCTCAGCGCGTCGTAGACGCCGGCCTGGTAGGAGCCCAGTGCGCCGCCGCCCTGGAGGACCAGGGCCTTGCTGCAGGCACGGTGCAGGGGGCCAGGGTGGATGCGACTTGCGTTCATGCGGCACTGTATGCGTTTCACATGACTTTGTGTCTCGACACGCTGCTGCCTGCGCGTCATGCCGCCGGGCCGGACTCAGCGCATGCCGGTGGCGGCGGTGAAGCGGTCGAGGGTCCAGCCGCGGCCCAGCAGGAACATGCGCGTGGACAGCTTGCCCAGCACCTCGGGTGACACCTCGCGGCCGAGATAGGTCAGGGTCTTGTCGCGCAGGTCGACGCAGCCGATCGTGTAGTGGCGGGCCAGCGCATGCCAGAGCGCATGGGCGGCCGGCGACTGGCGCGCGCCGGTCAGCAGGCACAGGCCGGCATCGAGGCCCCAGCGGTAGATGGCGGTGGCGAGGCCGCGCCGCCGGTAGCGCGGATCGAACTTGGAATGCGGCGCGCGCAGGCAGCGGTCGGCGTGCCGGTTCACTTCGATCAGGCGGTTGAAGACCACGTAGCCGGCCAGCCGGTGGTGGCGGACGTCGTCGACGTAGACGTAGAACTCGCCGTCGGCCTCGCGCCAGCGCAGGACCAGGTCGGGGTCGTCGGTGGCGACGACGGGGAGGCCGTGCAGGCGATGGCCGGGCTGGTGCAGGCGGCCATGGATGGCGGCGAGTTCGCCGTCGAGCCTGTCGGGGCCGTGCTCGACGTCGATGCGAAGCTCGGCCGGGCGCGGGCGCCGCACCGGCGGTGGCCGCAGCGACGGCGGGAAGAACATCTGCAGCGAGGGCAGGGCGAGGATCATGGGGCGACTCCGGTCGAATGAAAAACGGCTGAAGTCTAGGTGCGGCGCGTCGGCCCCATGGCTCGTATGCTTGGCGGCCGTTTCGCATTTCCCGCCGGAGGACGCTTGACCTTGCAGCTTCACTACTGGCCCACGATCCAGGGCCGCGGCGAATTCGTCCGCCTCGCGCTGGAGGCCGCGGGCGCCGCCTATGTCGATGTCGCGCGCGAGCCGCCCGCGCGCGGCGGTGGCGAGTCTCGCCTGATGCGCGACCTCGACGACCCGGCCAATGCGCGGCCTTCGTTCGCGCCGCCTTTCCTGGTCGACGGCGATCGGGTGATCGGCCAGACGGCTGCGATCCTGCTCTATCTGGGGCCGCGCCTGGGCCTGGCCGGCACGAGCGAGGCCGACGCGCTGTGGACCCACCAGCTGCAGCTCACGGTGGCCGACTGCGTGGCCGAGGCCCACGACACCCACCATCCGATCGCCACCGGCCTCTATTACGAAGACCAGCGCGAAGCCGCCATGGCGCGCGCGCGGGATTTCCGCGAGCAACGCATTCCCAAGTTCCTCGGCTGGTTCGAGAAGGTGCTCGGGCGCAATCCGCAGGGCGGCCTGCACCTGGTGGGCAATGGCCTGACCTACGCGGACCTGTCGCTGTTCCAGCTCGTGGCGGGCCTGCGCCATGCATTCCCGAAGGCGAGCGGGCGTGCCCTCGCGCAGACGCCACGAGTGGCGAAGCTGCATGCCAACGTGGGCCGGCGCCAGCGTGTGCGCGCCTACCTGCAGAGCCCGCGCCGGATCGCCTTCAACGAGCAGGGCATCTTCCGCGCCTATCCCGAGCTGGACGCCTGAGCCTTCAGCCGTTCTCGTCGGCGGGGCCTTCCTTGCGCAGCCGCAGCGCGGCCTCGTAGAGCGCGTTGCGCGGCGCGCCGCTGATCTCGGCGGCCACGCGCACCGCGCTCTTCACGGGCAGTTCGGCCAGCAGCAGGCGCAGCACGCGCTCGCCCTCGGCACCGTCGTCGGTGGCTGTCGGACGCGGATGCAGCACCAGCGCGAATTCGCCGCGCGTGCGGTCGCGGCTGGCCGCGAACCAGGCCGGCAGCGCTGCCGCGGCCACGGTGTCGATCTCCTCGAACTGCTTGGTGAGCTCGCGGCCGACGGTGACCGGCCGCTCGCCCAAACTGGCCAGCGCGCGCGCCAGCGCCTCGATGCGGTGCGGCGCCTCGAGCAGCACCACGCTGCGCGGCTCGTCGGCCAGGCGCAGCACCGCGGCATCGCGTTCGCCGGCCTTGCTCGGCAGGAAGCCCGCGAAGACGAAGCCGCCCGCGCCGTCCGCAGTGTCCACCAGCCCTGCAGCGCCGACCAGCGTCGTCACGCTGCTGGCGCCGGGCAGCGGCAGCACCCGGTGGCCGGCCGTGCGCACCGCCGCCACGAGGCGCGCGCCGGGGTCGCTCACGCCGGGCGTGCCGGCGTCACTGACGTACGCGATGCGCTCGCCCGCGGCCAGGCGGGCAATCACGCCCTGTGCCGCCTCGCTCTCGTTGTGCTGGTGCAGCGCGATCAGCTGCGCGCCGGGGCGGTCGATGCCGTAGGCGCGCAGCAGGCTCTGCGTGTGGCGCGTGTCCTCGCAGGCCACCGCATCGGCCAGCTGCAGCAGATGCAGCGCGCGCAGCGTGATGTCGGCCAGGTTCCCGATCGGCGTCGCCACCACGTAGAGTGTGGCCTGCGGATAATGCTGGGCGCCCGCGGCATCGCGCGCGGCGAGCAGGGCGGCGCCGAACGAAGCGGGAGCGATGGAAGTCAATGGCTTATCTCCAGAACAAGGGGGCGGGGCGCGCGACGGCGCCACCGACGACCAAGCAGCGCGGCGACGCCGCCGAGGACGCCGCGCTGCGGCACCTGATGGCGGCCGGCCTCGACCTGGTCGCGCGCAATTATCGAACCCCGGGCCGCGGCGGCGGCGAGATCGACCTGATCATGCGCGATCCGGCCGACCAGACGCTGGTGTTCGTCGAGGTGCGCCGTCGCGCGAGCGGGAGCCACGGCGGCGCCGGCGGCAGCATCACCGGGCTGAAGCAGCACCGCATCGTCTTTGCGGCGCGCCACTACATCGCCGGCCTGCGCGTGTTGCCGCCCTGCCGCTTCGACGTCGTGCTGATCGAAGACCGCATCGAATGGATCCGGGGCGCCTTCGACGCCGGATGACCTGAAGCCGAAAAATGCCGGGGCTATCATCATTCGATGTCAGAGCAACGGATCCAGCAGCATTTCATCGACAGTGCCGACCTCAAGTACCAGGCCGGCCCACTGCTCGGCAAACCCATTTCGCAGGCCATGCAGGCCGTGCTGGCCTGCGTCACCAGCGGCGGCAAGATCCTCGCGTGCGGGGCCGGCGTCTCGGGCTTCCTGGCGGCGCAGTTCGCGGCCCAGTTCGTCGGCCGCTTCGAGCGCGAGCGGCCCGAACTCGCGGCCATCGCGCTGCCTGGCGATGCCACCGACCCGGCCGCCGACACCCCGGAGGCCCTCGGCGCCGACCGCTTCGCGCGCCAGGTGCGTGCGCTCGGTCAGGCCGGCGACGTGCTGCTGGTCCTGAGCGCGAGCGGCCAGTCGTCCGCGGTGCTATCCGCCGTCGAGGCCGCGCACGAGCGCGACATGACCGTGGTGGCGCTGCTGGGCAATGCGGGCAGCAACGGCGGCGGCAGCGGCGGTGCCGTGGGCCGGGCGCTGCGCGAGACCGACGTCAACGTCTGCGTGCCGCACGAGCGCGTCGCGCGCATCCACGAGGTGCACCTGCTCGCGCTGCACTGCCTGTGCGACGGCGTCGACGCCCAGCTGCTCGGCGACCAGGACAACGATTCCTCGCTGCTGTCGCCCTGAGCGCCGCGCCGCCTACTGCGCGGCGGCGGCCCTCGCGGCCGGCGCGTTGGTCTCGTCGATGCGCAGCAGCAGCTCGCGGTACACCGGCGATTCGCGCAGCAGCCGGCCGCCGAGCGCGCGCAGGCGGTCGACCTCCTCGGCGCTCAGCACGAAGCTGGTCGGCAGGTTCATGAAGTAGCGCTGCTCCTCCTTGTCCTCGATGGCGTCGAAGCTGACGTCGATCGAGTCGAAGCGCAGCCGCGGCACCGCGGCCTCGGCCTGCGCCTTGGACATGCCCGCGAGCCGCCGCTCGGCCACTTCGAGCCGGCGCTTGTCGTCCCAGCGCTGCGCGATGTCCTTGAGCAGCTCGACCGACTCGTAGGAGAAATGATCGATCGGCACGCTCGAGGACTGCAGCAGCTGTGCCACGATGCCGGGCGCCCGGGCGCGGCGGTCCCAGTCGGTGGCGGGGGCCGAGCGCGAATTGACCACCACCACCACGATGCGCTTGATCGACTCCAGTCCGAGCTCGCGCTGGTAGCGCGGGCTGGCCTCGACTTCCTCCAGCGCCTCCAGCAGGCCGCGCAGGCCCAGGTTGTCCGAGACGCCGCCGTCGACCACGTGCAGGTAGGGGCGGTTCCTGCTGTCCTCGAAGCTCTGGATGTCGCGATAGCGCAGCAGCGCGCGGCCGGCCGGGCGTTCGGGCCCCCCGGGCTTCGTGACGTCGAACACCCAGGCCGGCATCACCGCGCCGCAGCCTCCGCCGTAGTTGTAGTACGTGACGGGCGACAGTACCGCGGGCACGGCCGAGGAGGTCGCCGCCGCGCGGGCCAGCCGCACCGTGCCGAGGTCGGAGCACAGCAGGTCGAAGTGGTCCTGCGAGAACGGGAAGCGGGCGCCGGTCGAGAGGTCGGTGCCGGTCACGGCGGTCACGGGCGTCGGCAGCTTGAGCAGGTCGGCGAAGGTGGCGCCGTTGAACAGGATCTCGTCGTAGTAGTCGGCGGCCATCTCCGAGCGGCCGTAGAGGCCGCTGCCGAGGCTGAACCAGTTCAGCGGATTGAGCGCCCGCGCGGTGAGCGTGCCCTGGACGTCGCGCTTGAGGAAGCGCGGCTCGTACTCGGTGAACAGCCTGTCGCCGTAGAGGGCGTAGGCCAGCGCCGTGAAGCTGCCGCCCGACACGCCGGCGATGGCATCGACCTCGTGCAGCAGGTTGCGCGTCTCGCCGCGGACCTTGACGTCGGTGCGCCGCAGTTCCTCGAGCACGCCGTACGACAGGGCCGCCGCGCGCGTGCCACCGCCCGAGAAGGTGAGCAGGAACAGCGTCTCGGCATCGTTCTGAACGCCTTCGTGCGGCCGCTTGAGCAGGCGGCCGACGCGGTAGCCGCTGTCGGGGTCGACCTGGGTGATCGGCGGGTTGACCGGCGCGAGCGCGTTGCAGCCGGCCAGCAGCACAGCGGCCAGCAGGCCGGCCGTGCGGCGCAGCAGGGGCGATCGTGCAGCAACGGGAATCAAGTGTCGTCCTTTCGCGTGGTCGGATGCGGTGCCGGAGGTCTGGAGCGGCATGCAACATGCGCGCCATGGACGGCTCAAATTGTGGCAGCGACGCCGGAGTGCAAATCCCCCGCGATCGATGACAGGTCGTAACCAGACGTCAAAAGGCCCTCGGATAAACTCGGCGCGCCCATCAACGCACAGGAAGGCTTCCCTCCATGACGACGACATCCACCCGACGCTTCGCATTGGCATTGACCGCAGGCGCCTTGCTGGTGTCGGGTCTGACCGCCTGCGTGCCGCTGGTGGTGGGCGGCGCGGCTGCGGCCGGCGTCGGCATGGTCGCGACCGACCGGCGCAGTTCGGGTGCCCAGGTCGACGATCAGGCGATCGAACTGCGCGCCGGTGCGCGCGTGCGCGAGATCTCGAACGACAACATGAACGTCAGCATCACGAGCTTCAATCGGCAGGTGCTGCTGACCGGAACGGTCGGCAGCGAAGCCGACAAGCGCCGTGTCGAGGACGTGGTCAAGCGGGTCGACAACGTGCGTTCGGTGGTGAACGAACTCATCGTCGGGCCGCCGACCTCGTTCCAGGAGCGTTCCAACGACACCTTCATCACCGGCAAGGTCAAGGCCTCGCTGCTCGATGCCAAGGACATCTTCGCCAACTCGTTCAAGGTCGTGACCGAGCGCGGCACGGTCTACCTGCTGGGCATCGCGACCCGCCGCGAGACCGACCGCGCGACCGACATCGCGCGCGGCGTGTCCGGCGTCAACAAGGTGGTGCGCGTGGTGGAGATCGTCAGCGAGGCCGAGCTGCAGAACCAGCTGAACCAGGCGCAGCAGGGCGGCACCGGCTCGTCGTCGGCGCCGGCCGCGGCACCGGCAACCGGAGGCAACACTTCGGGATCGCGCTCCAGCGTGCCGCTGCCGCCGATGGAACCGCTGCCGCCGCTGCCGTCGTCCTCGACGCCGGCGGGCGGCGTCACGACCTCGCCGGTGCGCTGACCGGGCGCGCGGCTACTTCAGCCGCGTGATCAGGCTCGAGGTATCCCAGCGCTTGCCGCCGGACTGCTGCACGTCGGCATAGAACTGGTCGACCAGCGCGGTCACCGGCAGCCGGGCGCCGTTGCGCTTGGCTTCGTCGAGCACCAGGCCCAGGTCCTTGCGCATCCAGTCGACCGCGAAGCCGAAATCGAACTTGCCCTCGATCATGGTCTTGCCGCGGTTGTCCATCTGCCAGCTCTGGGCCGCGCCCTTTCCGATCACGCCCAGCACCGCGTTCATGTCGAGCCCGGCGCGCTGGCCGAAGGCGACCGCCTCCGACAGGCCCTGCACGAGGCCCGCGATCGCGATCTGGTTCACCATCTTCGCGAGCTGGCCGGCGCCGCTCTCGCCGAGCAGCGTGACCGCGCGCGAGAAGGCCGCGGCCACGGGCTGGATGCGCGCGAAGGTGGCGGCGTCGCCGCCGCACATGACGGTCAGGGCGCCGTTCTGCGCGCCGGCCTGGCCGCCGGAGACCGGCGCGTCGATGAACTGCAGGCCGCGCTCCCGCGCCACCTTCGACAGCTCGCGTGCGACATCGGCCGAGGCGGTCGTGTGGTCGACGAAGACCGAGCCCGGCGCCATGCCAGCGAAGGCACCGTTCTCGCCCAGCACCACCGAGCGCAGGTCGTCGTCGTTGCCGACGCAGCAGAACACGATCGAGGCGCCGTCGGCAGCGCCGCGCGGCGTGTCGGCGTGGCTGAGCGCGGCCTTCGCCTGCGGCTTGAATTCGGCCTGCCAGTCGGCGGCCTTGCCCGCGCTGCGGTTGTAGACCGTCACGCTGTGGCCTGCCAGCGCGAGGTGGCCGGCCATCGGAAAGCCCATCACGCCGAGGCCGAGGAAGGCGACCTTGTGTGATGGAATGGAGTCGTATGTCTTGGGGTTGATGCTGCTCATGGGGCGCTAGCTTAGCGCCCCGCGATCCGCTGCCGTCAAACGATCGTCAGATGCTCGGTGCCGGCCGCGAGATCCGTCGTGCGCGCGCGCTGGCTGTTGAGCTTGATCTGCAGCCGCAGGTCGTTGGCCGAGTCGGCGTTGCGGATCGCATCCTCGAAGCTGATCGCGTTGCCTTCGAACAGGTCGAACAGCGCCTGGTCGAAGGTCTGCATGCCGAGGTTGCGGCTCTTCTTCATGATCTCCTTGATCTCGCCCACCTCGCCCTTGAAGATCATGTCGGAGACCAGCGGCGTGTTGAGCAGGATCTCGACCGCGGCGATGCGGCCGTGGCCGTCCTCGGTCGGAATCAGCCGCTGCGAGACCAGCGAGCGCAGGTTCAGCGACAGGTCCATCAGCAACTGGGCACGGCGCTCTTCGGGGAAGAAGTTGATGATCCGGTCGAGCGCCTGGTTGGCGCTGTTGGCATGCAGCGTGGCCATGCACAGATGGCCGGTCTCGGCGAAGGCCACCGCGTGTTCCATGGTCTCGCGGTCGCGGATCTCGCCCATCAGGATCACGTCGGGTGCCTGGCGCAGCGTGTTCTTGAGCGCCGCTTCCCAGCTGTCGGTGTCGATGCCGACCTCGCGCTGGGTCACGACGCAGTTCTTGTGCGGATGCACGAATTCCACCGGGTCTTCCACCGTCACGATGTGGCCGAACGAGTTCTCGTTGCGCCAGTCGATCATCGCGGCCAGCGTGGTCGACTTGCCCGAGCCGGTGGCGCCGACCAGGATGGTCAGGCCGCGCTTGGTCATCGCCACGTCCTTCAGGACCTGCGGCATGCCCAGGCCGTCGATGGTCGGCAGCTTGGCGGGAATGGTCCGCAGCACCATGCCGACCTTGCCCTGCTGCACGAAGGCATTGACGCGGAAGCGGCCGATGCCGGTCGGCGAGATCGCGAAGTTGCATTCCTTGGTGCGCTCGAACTCGGCCGTCTGGCGGTCGTTCATGATGGCGCGCGTGAGCGCCAGCGTGTGCTGGGCGCCGAGCGCCTGCGCGGAGACCTTCGTCACCTTGCCGTCGACCTTGATCGCGGGCGGGA
Source organism: Variovorax jilinensis (assembly GCF_030316885.1). GTDB lineage: Bacteria > Pseudomonadota > Gammaproteobacteria > Burkholderiales > Burkholderiaceae_C > Variovorax > Variovorax jilinensis. The sequence goes on from NZ_JASZYQ010000001.1 coordinate 110,878, forward strand.
ATTCGGCCGTGATGAACAGGTCGCTGCCGTTGCGGCTCACCATGAGCTTCAGCAGGTCGTTGATGAACTGGCTGGCTTGATCGCGTTCCATGATGGGCGGCTCCGGTGCGGCCTCAGCCGGGGAAGTTTTCGGGGATCTTGGCCTTTCCGCGCGCCTCGGCGGCGGAAATGACGCTGCGGCGGACCAGGTCCGTGAGGTTCTGGTCGAGCGTCTGCATGCCCTGGCCCATGCCGGTCTGGATCGAGGAATACATCTGCGCCACCTTGGCCTCGCGGATCAGGTTCCGGATCGCGGGCGTGCCGAGCATGATCTCGTGCGCCGCCACGCGGCCCTGGCCGTCCTTGGTCTTGCACAGCGTCTGCGAGATGACGGCCTGCAGCGATTCCGAGAGCATGGCGCGGATCATCTCCTTTTCCTCCCCGGGGAAGACGTCGATGATCCGGTCGATGGTCTTGGCGGCCGACGAGGTGTGCAGCGTGCCGAACACCAGATGGCCGGTCTCGGCCGCGGTCATTGCCAGCCGGATGGTCTCGAGGTCGCGCAGTTCGCCGACCAGGATCGCGTCCGGATCCTCGCGCAGCGCCGAGCGCAGGGCGTTCGCGAACGACAGGGTCATCGGCCCGACCTCGCGCTGGTTGATCAGGCACTTCTTGGATTCGTGCACGAACTCGATCGGGTCCTCGACCGTGAGGATGTGGCCGTACTCGGTCTCGTTGAGGTAGTTGACCATCGCCGCCAGCGTGGTCGACTTGCCCGAGCCCGTGGGGCCGGTGACCAGCACCAGGCCGCGCGGCTTGAGGGCCAGGTCGCCGAAAATCTTCGGCGCATTGAGCTGCTCGAGCGTCAGGATCTTGGAGGGAATGGTCCGGAACACCGCTGCCGCGCCGCGCGCCTGGTTGAAGGCATTGACGCGAAAGCGTGCCAGGCCGTCGATCTCGAACGAGAAGTCGACCTCCAGGAATTCTTCGTAGTGCTTGCGGTGGGTGTCGCTCATGATGTCGTACACCATGGCGTGCACCGCCTTGTGGTCGAGGGCGTCGACATTGATGCGCCGCACGTCGCCGTGCACGCGGATCATGGGCGGCAGACCGGCCGAGAGGTGCAGGTCGGACGCCTTGTTCTTGACGCTGAAGGCGAGCAGTTGGGTAATGTCCACGCAGTTCCTCGGTGACGTTTTGATACGCTTTTGATGATTATGACGATGATTGGTGACAATCTCCAGCAAGTTCGGGCCCGGATCGTGACGGCCTGCACGGCCGCCGGCCAAGACCCGGCGAGCGTGCGCTTGCTTGCGGTGTCCAAGACCTTCGGCGCCGACGCCGTGCGCGAGGCCCATGCCGCGGGCCAGCGCGCCTTCGGCGAGAACTACGTGCAGGAGGGCGTGGCGAAGATCGAGGCCCTGGCCGATCTGCGCGCCGGGATCGAGTGGCACTGCATCGGGCCGCTGCAGAGCAACAAGACCCGGTTGGTGGCTGCCCACTTCGACTGGGTCCACGGCATCGACCGGCTGAAGATCGCCGAGCGCCTGTCCGAGCAGCGGCCGGCCGGGTTGCCGGCGCTCCAGGTCTGTCTGCAGGTCAACGTGGACGGCGGTGCCAACAAGTCGGGCGTGGCAGCGGGCGAGGCCTTGGAACTGGCGCTGGCCGTGGCGGCTTTGCCACGCTTGCGGCTGCGCGGGCTCATGGCGATCCCCGAGCCGGCTCCGGATTTCGACGCCCAGCGCGCGCTTTTCCTGCGCGCCCGGGCGGTTTTCGACCAGCTGCGCGAGGCCGGCCTGGCGCTCGACACGCTCTCGCTCGGCATGTCGGCCGACCTCGAGGCCGCGGTTTCGGCGGGCAGCACGATGGTGCGCGTCGGCACGGCGATCTTCGGGGGGCGATGACGGCTGCCCACGGCAGGCCGGAGCCCGGCCCGCTTGCCGCCGGCGCATAACGTCAGCGCAAACGCGCATAGGCATGGCGCCGGCGGCCGCGCGGGACTATCGTCGCGGCTTGCCGTTCACCCCAACAAGGATCGCCATGAGCTCTGAACTCTCCTACGTCCAGCCGACCGCCAACAGCCCCTGGGGCACCTACCTGTCGCAGGTCGATCGCGTCGTGCCCTACCTCGGCGGGCTGGCCCGCTGGGTCGAGACGCTCAAGCGCCCGAAGCGCGCGCTGATCGTGGATGTGCCGATCGAGATGGACGACGGCTCCATCGCCCACTTCGAGGGCTACCGGGTGCAGCACAACATGTCGCGCGGCCCGGGCAAGGGCGGCGTGCGCTTCCACCCGGACGTCACGCTCGAGGAAGTGATGGCCCTGTCGGCCTGGATGACGGTCAAGACCGCGGCCGTGAACCTGCCCTACGGCGGCGCCAAGGGCGGGATCCGGGTCGATCCCAAGAAGCTGTCGCACAAGGAGCTGGAGAAGGTCACGCGTCGCTACACCAGCGAGATCGGCATCATCATCGGCCCGCACACCGACATCCCGGCGCCGGACGTCAACACCAACGCCCAGATCATGGCCTGGATGATGGACACCTATTCGATGAACGTCGGCGGCACCGCCACCGGCGTGGTCACGGGCAAGCCGCTGCACCTGGGCGGCTCGCTGGGCCGGGTCAAGGCCACCGGCCGCGGCGTGTTCGTCACCGGCCGCGAGGCGGCGCGCCGCCTCGGGCTCGACCTGCGCGGCGCACGGATCGCGGTGCAGGGCTTCGGCAACGTGGGTTCGGTGGCGGCCGAGCTGTTCGCCGAGGCCGGCGCAAAGATCGTCGCGGTGCAGGACCACACGGGCACCATCCTCAACCAGAACGGGCTGGACCTCGCGGGGCTGGTGCCGGCCTCGCGCACCGCGGGCGGCGCGGTGAGCTTCAAGGGCGGCGACGTGGTGCCCAACGAGCAGTTCTGGGACGTGGACTGCGACATCCTGATCCCGGCCGCGCTCGAAGGCCAGATCACGGCCGAGCGGGCCCAGAAGACCAAGGCCAGGCTGGTGCTCGAGGGCGCCAACGGCCCGACGGTGCCGACCGCCGACGACATCCTGGCCGAACGCGGCGTGCTCGTCGTGCCGGACGTGATCTGCAACGCCGGCGGCGTGACGGTCAGCTACTTCGAGTGGGTGCAGGACTTCTCGTCCTTCTTCTGGGACGAGGACGAGATCAACGTGCGGCTCGACCGCATCATGATGAACGCGCTCAACAACATCTGGGACACGGCCGACAAGCACAAGATCACCCTGCGCACCGCGACCTTCGCGGTCGCCTGCGAGCGCATCCTGATGGCGCGCCAGGAACGCGGCCTCTACCCCTGAGCCGCCAAGGGGCCGCCCGGTCTCGCCCGGCCGTTCCGCGCGCGGGCGGGAACGTCCGGGCGCCGGCGCGCTCCAAGGGGCTGCCGCGCTCCGCGGCTTGCTAGCATTCGTGCCTCGCCCACCTCATGCCCGCCATGCGCCCCTCGCCCCTCCGCGCCGCCGCCCTCCTGCTGCTGCTCGCCTCGTCGCTGCTCGCCGCCTGCAGCACCCTCACGCCGGCGCGGCGCGTCTCCTACGACCCGGAAGAGTTCGATTCCACCACCACGCACACGCGCAGCTACGTCGCCACCGAGGCCCAGACCTGCGAGGCCGCACGTCGCGCGCTGCTGAGCCAGGGCTACATGGTCACCAGCGCCAGCGCCGACGGCGTGAGCGGCCGCAAGAGCTTCCAGCCGGCGGCCGAGGTGCATGTGGAGGTCGAGTTCCGCGTCGTCTGCGCGCGCGACATCAATGCACGCAACGGGGCGCGCGGGTCGATCGCCTTCGCGAGCGCGCTGCAGGATCGCTACGGCATCAAGAAGGTCAACAACTCGGCGACCGTGGGCGTGGGGGCGATCGGCTCGCTGTCGTTGCCCTTCAGCTCGAGCGACGACGCGCTGGTCAAGGTGGCGAGCGAGACGCTGACCGACGAGCGCCTCTACGACCGGTTCTTCGCGCTGATCGACCGCTTCCTGCCGGCCGCCGCCGAGGCCCGTCCGGCCGAGACCTCGCCGGTGGTCACGCCAGAGCCCTTGTTCGAGTCGCCGTTGCGGCCGGTGCCGCCGTCGCCCTCCCGGGGCTGATCGCCGCGAAGTCGTCTGCGCAGTCGTCTGCGGAGCTGCAGCGGTGGGGCTTCAGCCTTCGCCGCGGGCGCTGCCGCTGCGCGCCAAGGCCTCTGCCAGCTGGTCGACGCTGAAGGGCTTCTGCAGCCAGACGGTATCGGGAATCGGGGTGTCCGGCGGGGCGCGGCCGGTCGCGAAGATCACGCCCAACCGCGACAAATGGAAGCGGGTGCGCAGGATCTCGGCCAGGTCGAGGCCAGACAGGGCCGGCAGTCCGACGTCGGTCATGAGGACGTCGAAGGCATTCTCGTAGTAGCGGTCCTTGGCGATCTCGGCGCTGCGCACGCCGGCCGCCCAGTGGCCGAGCAGCTGAAGCATCTCGACCGTCGCGGACAGGGCGTCGGGATCGTCCTCCACCACCAGCACGCGCAGCGGCTTGTCGCCTGCCGTCGTGTCTTCTTGCCCGTTAGATGCCATCGTCGTCGTTGTCCGCGGAAATGCCCACGCATGGACTGTACGCGGCCGCGCATGCAGCGGCGCTTCCGGCCCGGCGACAGTCCTCGTAGGAGAGCGGCGCCTGGTGCGGAGCCCGGTTTCGTGCCATTCTGTCGCCCATGATCCGCATCGGAACGCTTTGCTACGTGCTGCCGAGCTGTGTCGCGAGTCCGTTGACGCAGCAGGCGGTGGGGCGAATCGTCGAGGTCGTGTCGGCGCCCTACGAAGCGCCCGACGACTGGCGCTACCTGCCCGGCACCTACTACGACGTCGCCTTTGAGGGCTGGACCTTCTATTGCCATGCCGACAAGCTGCGGCCGATCTCGGACCCGGGCGCGGAGCTTTCGCAGGCCGAGGCCGATGCGCTGCCGCGGCCGGTGGAACTCGCCGCGGACTGAATCGAGACGCGGCCAGGCGCGCGCCTTTCCTGGGGCCTTTCAGCGCACCAGGGTCGACTTGCCGAACAGGCTCTCGATCAGCTCGACCGCGATCTCGGCCGTGCGGTTGCGCACGTCGAGCGCCGGATTGAGTTCCACCACGTCGAGCGAGCCCAGTCGGCCGGTGTCGGCGATCATTTCCATGCACAGCTGCATCTCGCGCCAGGTGGGGCCGCCGCGCACGCCGGTGCCCACGCCCGGCGCGTAGTCGGGGTCGAGGCAGTCGAGGTCGAAGCTCACGTGCAGGTGGGTGTCGTCGTCGACGTCCTGCAGCGCCTCGGTCATGGTCGTGCGCATGCCGTATTCATCGATGTGGCGCATGTCGAACACGCTCAGTCCCATGGCGCGGATCGCTGCCTTCTCCTCGGCGTCGACGCTGCGGATGCCCACGAAGCGGATGGCGTCGTGCTCGATCGCGGCGCGTTCGCCGCTCCAGCCGGTGAGCGCGGCGGGTCCGTGGCCCAGCAGGCACGACACCGGCATGCCGTGCAGGTTGCCGCTCGGGCTCGTGGTCTCGGTGTTGACGTCGGTATGGGCGTCGAACCACAGCACGCGCAGCTTCTGGCCGCGCCGGCGCACGTGCCAGGCGATGGCGCTGATCGAGCCGACCGCGACGCAGTGGTCGCCCCCCATCAGCACCGGCAGCCGCCGCGCGCCCATGGCCTGGTCGACCGCCTCGTAGACCAGGCGGTTCCAGGCCACCACCTCGTCGAGATGGTGCAGTCCCTCGGTCGGCACTTCCCAGGGCGTGGCGGGTCCGGCCAGGTTGCCGCCGTCGAGCACCTCGAAGCCGAGGCCGGCCAAGGTGTTGGCGATGCCGGCGACGCGCAGCGCGTCCGGCCCCATGCCGGCGCCGCGCGTGCTGGCGCCGATGTCGGTGGCGGCGCCTATCAGTTGGAGCGTTCGGGTCATGCGCGGGCTTTCCTGGTGGATGGACGAGGCGCTACGGTAGCGCACGGCCATGACGGCCCGCAAGCAGGTCGATCAGGGGCGCGCCATCTTGCAGTCGGTGCCCTGCGCCAGTTCGTTGCCGCTGTAGACAGCGTCGGTGCGGAAGCCGTAGTTCGTGCCTTCCCAGCCCATCTTCACCGCCTTGCCGTCGACCGGCGCGATCGTGTTCACCACCTGTGGCAGCAGCAGTTGGTGGTCCTCGGCCCGCATGCGCACCGGGCCGACCACCGAATCGAAGCTCAGGTCTTCCAGTGCGCGCGCCACCTTGGCGGTGTCGGTGCTGCCGGCCTTGTTGATCGCGGCGGCCAGCAGCCGCGGCGTCATCTCGATGCGGGGCGCGAGGAAGTCCTTGCCGGTCTTGACCTTGTAGCTCTTCGCGAGCGCGTCCACCTTCGGCGAGTCGGCCTGGCCCGGATGCCATTCGGCCACCCAGGTGAGCTGACCCAGCCTGGCCTGCGAGACGGCCAGCACCGTGCCGGGCACCGAGCCCGCGCTGTGGTTGTAGTAGTGCAGGTCGTAGCCGGCATCGCCCGCGGCCTTGAGCAGCAGCGTCATGTCCTGGCCCCAGTTGCCCGTGATCACCGAATCGGCACCCGACTGCTTGATGTTCGCGAGATAGGGGGCGAAGTCCTTGACGCGGCCGATCGGGTGCAGGGTCTCGCCGACGAACTGGATGTCGGGCCGTGCCAGGCCCACCAGCTGGCGTCCGTAGCCGGCCCATTGCTTGCCGTGGGCGTAGTCCTGGTTGAGCAGGTAGACCTTCCTGACCTCGGGCGAGCGCTTGATCGTGTTGGCGATGGCCTTCATCTTCATCGCGGTGTTGGCGTCGGTCTGGAAGTGCCAGAAGCTGCAGGCCTTGCCGGTGAGCTCGGGGTCGATCGACGAATGGTTGAGCACCAGCAGCTCGCGACCCGGGTTGCGCTGGTTCCATCGGTTGACCGCCTGAACCAGCGCGCTGACCACCGACGAGCCCGAGCCGCCCGTGACGATCGCCTGTGCGCCCTGGTCGATCGCGGCCTGCAGCGCGCTCTGGCTCTCCTGCGCCGACAGCTTGCTGTCGAACTGCAGCAGTTGCAGCTTGGTGCCGCCCAGCACGCCGCCCCTGGCATTGATGTCCTCGACCGCGTACTGCGTGTGCGTGAGCATCAGCTCGCCGACATTGGCAAAGGGCCCGGACAGCGGGTCGATGTAGGCGATCTTGTAGGTCTGCTGGGCATGGGCGCCGCCCGCGGCGAGCAATGCAGCGGCGGCCAGGGGTGCGAGCAGGAAGGGGAACTTCATGGCGGTCTCCGGAGTTCGTGGATGGGCGGGGCTTCGATGGCGAAGCGAATGAGCGGCGCGAGTGGGCCGAGCAAGGCGAATGAGGCGAGCGGGCTTTCAGCGCGCGCGTTCGCGCAGGCCGAGCACGCGCCAGGCCAGGCGGCTGAGTTCGGCCACCACGTCCTCGGGCGGGAGCCGGCCGTCGGGCCGGTACCAGCTGTAGAGGAAGCCCGGCAGGCTCAGTGCCGCGAAGGCGGTGATGCGGGTGTCGCCGAAATCGAGGTCGCCGTCGCGCCGCGCCTGCTCGAGCAGCGGGAAGAGCTGGTCGTAGAAGTGATGCGCCAGCCTCTTCTGCGCCGCGAGGTATTCGGGCCGGTAGACCTGCGGCTCCTTGTAGGCGAAGAAGGCGCAGGGATGGTGCGCCACGGTGGCGGCGATCAGGCGCGAGATGCCTTCCTTGACCTTGTCGACCGCGCGCCGCGAGTCGGTGGCCGCGAAGTCGAGCGCCGTGAAGCAATCGACCGCCGGGCGCCACGAGAGCGTCTCGAAGATCTCCTGCTTGTCGCGGAAGTAGTAGTAGACGAAGGGCTTCGTGACGTCGAGCGCGTTCACGATCTGCGCCATGGTGGTGTTGGCATAGCCCTGCGCTGCGAACAGCTGCGCGGCCGCCTGCAGGATGCGTTCGCGCTGGAGATCGGTGCCCGCGGTGGCGGCGCGCTGCCGGCCGGTTCCCTGGGGCAGGTCGATGCGCCGCCGCGGCACGGCGCCGTGGTCAGCGGGTTTGTGCGGTGTCGCCGAAGTTATACCCATGGGTAGGATGTTGGTGCACCATGCCGCGCTTGGCAAGCGCCCGAGTTCTATCGATAACCCTGAGAGAGTGACGCCATGGAGACAAGCCCCGTGCAGCTACCCGACCGCCCGCAGCAGCCGCTGCATGAATACCTTCGCACCCATGCGCGCGAGCGCGGCGCGCATCCGGCCTGCATCTGGTACGGGCACTCGATGAGCTTCGCCGAGCTCGATGCCGCGAGCGATGCCTTCGCGGCCCGGCTGCAGGCCGTCGGCGTGCAGAAGGGCGAGCCCGTGGTGCTGTTCCTCAACAACTGCCCGCAGTACCTGGTGGCGCATTTCGGCATCCAGAAGATCGGCGCCATCGTCTGCCCGAGCGGCCCGCTCAACAAGGAGCACGAGCTGTCCTATCAGCTCGGCGACCTGCAGGCCCGCGTGATCGTCGCCGCCGCCTCGCTGCTGCCCGTGGTCGACAAGGTGCGCGCGGCCAGCGCACTGACCCATGTGTTCGTCGTGCACTACGCCGACCTGCTGCCGGCCGAGAGCGCGATCGACCTGCCGGCCGAGCTGGCTGCGGCGCAGCGGGAGCCGCGTGTGGTGCCGGCAGGCTGCGAAGATTTCCTTTCGGTGATGCAGGCCGGCGGTCGTCCCGCGCCGGTGGCGCTGTCGCTCGACGATGTCGCGCTCATGACCTACACCTCGGGCACCACGGGCCTGCCCAAGGGCGCCATGCTGAGCTACGGCAACGCGCTCTTCAAGACCCGCGCCGCGGCCGACTGCAATGGCGTCTCGGGCGACGACGTGCTGCTGTCGATCGCGCCGCTCTATCACATCGCAGGCATGCTGATGGGCGTGAACGTGCCGGTGCTGACCGGTGCGACCTCGGTTCTGCTGCACCGCTTCGATCCGCGCGCCACGCTGCAGGCCATCGCGCGCTGGCGCGTGAGCTGGTGGTACAGCATCGCGCCGATGAACGTCGCCTGCATGCAGGTGCCCGACATCTCGAGCTTCGACCTCGCCAGCCTGCGCAGGAATCCGGTCACGAGCTTCGGCATCACCTTCACGGCGCCGCTGGCCGCACAGTGGCGCGGCTTCGCTCCGAACTGCAGCTCCTTCGAGGCTGCCTACGGCCTGAGCGAGACCCACACCTGCGACACCTACACGCCGCACCACGCGCCGCGCTGGGGCACGCAGGGCATCGCCGTGCCCGGCGTGACGATCCGCATCGTCGACGGCGACAGCGGCCGCGACAAGCCTGCCGGCGAGGTCGGCGAGATCGTCCTGCGCAGCCCCGGCACCTTCAAGGGCTACTGGAACAAGCCCGAGGCCACGGCCGCGACGCTGCGCGACGGCTGGGTGCATACGGGCGACATGGGCACGCTCGATGCCGACGGCTACCTGAGCTTCATCGGCCGCTTCAAGGAGATGATCAAGGTGTCGGGCTACAGCGTGTTTCCGGAGGAGGTCGAGACCATCCTGATCAAGCATCCGGGCGTGGCGCAGGCGGCAGCGATCGCCCAGCCCGATGCCGAGAAGGGCGAGGTGGTGAAGGCCTTCATCGTCAGAAAAGCAGGTGCCGAACTCGACGCGGCCGCGCTGATGGCCTGGTCGCGCGACAACATGGCGAGCTACAAGGCGCCGCGCGCGGTGAGCTTCATCGACGCGTTGCCCACTACCGGCGCCGGCAAGGTGCTGCGCCGGCTTCTGAAGGACGCCTGATGATCAAGAAGGTCCTGATCGCCAACCGTGGCGAGATCGCGGTGCGGCTGGTGCGCGCGCTGCGCGACCTCGGCATCGCGAGCGTCGCGGTGCATGCGCGCGACGATGCGCAGGCGCTGCACGTGCAGCTGGCCGACCGCGCGGTCGCGCTCGATGCCACCGGGCCCGCTGCCTACCTCGACATCGCGGCGCTGGTCGCGGTCGCGCGCGCCGAGGGCTGCGATGCGGTCCACCCGGGCTACGGCTTCCTGAGCGAGCGCGCCGACTTCGCGCAGGCCACGGCCGACGCCGGCCTGCGCTTCATCGGCCCCACGCCCGCTCAGCTCGCGCTGTTCGGCGACAAGGCGCGCGCCCGCGCGCTGGCCGCGCAATGCGATGTGCCCGTGATGCCGGGCAGTGCCGGCGCCGTGAGCCTCGCCGAGGCCCAGGCCTTCTTCGCGCTGCAGCAGGCCGATGGCGCCGGCGTGATGGTCAAGGCGGTCGGCGGCGGCGGCGGACGCGGCATGCGCGCGGTGCTGCGCGCCGAGGATCTTCCCGAGGCGCATGCGCGCTGCACCTCCGAGGCACGCGCGGCCTTCGGCGTCGATGGCGTCTACGTCGAGCGCCTGATGCGCAACGCGCGCCACATCGAGATCCAGGTGCTCGGCGACGGCGAGTCCGCGGCGAGCCTCGGCGAGCGCGAATGCACGCTGCAGCGCCGTTTCCAGAAGCTGGTCGAGATCGCGCCGAGCCCCTCGCTGCCCAAGTCGCTGCGCGCGCAGATCACGCAGGCGGCATTGCGCATGGCCACGGCGGTGCGCTACGAAGGCCTCGGCACCTTCGAGTTCCTGGTCGACCCGGAATCGTCGACGCTGCCCTTCGTCTTCATCGAGGCCAACGCGCGGCTGCAGGTCGAGCACACCGTGACCGAGGCGGTCACGGGGCTCGACCTGGTGCAGCTGCAGCTCGCGGTGGCGGACGGACGGCGGCTCGCCGAGCTCGGCATCGAGCCCGGTGGCAGCGCCGCGCAGCGCGGCTTCGCGGTGCAGTGGCGCATCAACGCCGAAACCCTCGATGCCGACGGGCAGGCCCGCCCCTCGAGCGGGGTGCTCGCGCGCTTCGACCTGCCGAGCGGCCCCGGCGTACGCGTCGACAGCCACGGCTATGCGGGCCTCGCGCCCTCGCCGCACTACGACACGCTGCTGGCCAAGCTGATCGTGCACGTGCCTGCGGCGCGCTTCGACGACCTGCTGCGGCGTTCGCTGCGCGCGCTCGAGGAATGCCGCATCGAGGGTGTCGCGACCAATCTCGCGCTGCTGCGTGCGATCGCGCTGCGGCCCGAGTTCGCGACCCAGGCAGTGCACACGCGCTTCGTGGAGGCGCACCTCGCCGACCTCCTGGCGGCCGCCGCGCATTTCGCACAGGCCGACGTGCAGGCCGCACGGCCCGTGTCGGCTCCGATCCCGGCGGCATCGGTGGCCCTCGACGCGCACGACGACGGCCTCACGGTCAAGGCGCCGATGCCCGCGAAGCTCGTGCAGTTCGAGGTCGACGTCGGCGACATCGTGCCGGCCGGCGCGCAGCTCGGCGTGCTCGAAGCCATGAAGATGGAGCACCTGCTGCATGCGCCCGTGGCGGGCCGCGTGGTGGCGCTGCTCGCTGCGGCCGGCGACTACCTGGTCGAAGGCCAGTCGCTGCTGCGGCTCGAGGCGGTCGATGCCCAGGCGGTCGAGGCCGAGGCCGGCACCGAGCGGGACCTGGACGAGATCCGCCCCGACCTGCGCCGCGTGATCGAGCGCCATGCACCGACGCTCGATGCCCATCGCCCGGCCGCGGTCGCCAAGCGCCTTGCGCAGGGTGGCCGCACCGCCCGCGCCAACATCGCCGACCTCTGCGCGCTGGAGGAAGACCCCGGCAACTTCATCGAGTACGGTGCGCTCGCGATCGCGGCCCAGACCCGGCGCCGCACACTCGAGGACCTGGTCGCCAACACGCCGGCCGACGGCATGGTGACCGGCATCGGCAGCATCAATGCCAGGGAGTTCGGGCCGGAGAAATCGCGCGCGGTCGTGATGGCCTACGACTACACGGTGCTGGCCGGCACGCAGGGCATGCGCAACCACCACAAGACCGACCGCATGCTCGGCATCGCGCACCAGTTGCGGCTGCCCGTGGTGCTGTTCGCCGAAGGCGGCGGGGGGCGGCCCGGCGACACCGACATGCCGATCGTGGCCGGCCTCAACAACCACACCTTCAGCCAGTTCGCGGCGCTGTCGGGCAAGGTGCCGGTGGTGGGCATCGTCCACGGGCGCTGCTTCGCGGGCAACGCGGCGCTGCTCGGCTGCGCCGACGTGATCATCGCCACCGAGGGCAGCAACATCGGCATGAGCGGGCCCGCGATGATCGAGGGCGGCGGCCTCGGCAGCTTCGCGCCCGAGCAGATCGGCCCGAGCAGCGTGCAGTCGCGCAACGGCGTGATCGACATCCTCGTCAAGGACGAAGCCGAGGCGGTCGCGGTCGCCCGCCAGTACCTCTCGTACTTCCAGGGCGCCACGGGCGACTGGCAGTGCGCCGACCCGCGCGCGCTGCGCCATGCGGTGCCCGAGAACCGGCTGCGGGTGTACGACGTGCGCGCCGCGATGCGCGGCATCGCCGACACCGGCTCCGTGCTCGAGCTGCGCGCGGGCTTCGGCGCCGGCATCGTCACGGCGCTCGCGCGCATCGAGGGCAGGCCGGTCGGCGTGCTCGCGAACAACCCGCACCACCTGGGCGGCGCGATCGACGTCGAGGCGGCCGACAAGGCGGCCCGCTTCATGCAGCTGTGCAACGCGCACGGCCTGCCGCTGGTGTCGCTGTGCGATACCCCGGGCTTCATGGTCGGACCCGAGATCGAGGCCCAGGCCCAGGTGCGCCATGTGTGCCGCATGTTCATGGTGGCATCGCACCTGCGCGTGCCCTTCTTCGCCGTGGTGCTGCGCAAGGGCTACGGCCTTGGCGCCCAGGCCATGACTGCGGGCGGCTTCGATGCGCCGGTGTTCACGGTCGCCTGGCCGACCGGCGAGTTCGGCGCCATGGGCCTCGAGGGCGCGGTGCGGCTGGGCTTTCGCAAGGAGCTCGCCGCCGCCGCCGAGGGTGCCGAGCGCGACGCGCTGTTCAGGCAGCTGGTGGCCCAGCAGTACGCCAACGGCGAGGCGATCCACATGGCGCAGACGCTCGAGATCGACGCCGTCATCGACCCGGCCGACACGCGCGCCTGGCTGGTGCGCGGCCTGGCCTCGGCCGTCGGGGTGCAGCCCGCGGCCAGCGCTTACGTCGACACCTGGTGAAGGACAAGGCCGCGTCCGCGCGCGGCCCGCAGCGGCGGCCGCTAGACTGGGCCGCTTTGCGAATCACATGAAGTCCCTGCCTCGTCTCGTCGCGGCCGTGTTGCTCGGTGGATGGCTGCTGCTGGCCCAGGCGGCCGGCCCCGTGATCGTGGCCTTCGGCGATTCGATCACCGAAGGCGCGGGCACCCAGGCCGGCTCGGGCGCGGTGCGCTTTCCCGATCGCCTGGCCGAACGCCTGCGTGCACAGCAGGGCGCAGGGGCCGCGTCCCAGGTGCTCAATGCGGGCATCTCGGGCAATCGCCTGCTGGCCGATGGCGTCGGACCCAAGGGCATCGACCGCTTCGCGAACGATGCGCTGGCGCGGCCCGGCGTGACGCACGTGCTGATCCTCATCGGCATCAACGACATCGGCTTCAGCATGCCCGAAGGTGCGCCGGGCCCGATCCGCGGCCAGCCCGATGCGAAGCAGATCACCGACGGCCTGCGACTCCTGATCGACCAGGCCCGCGCACGCGGCGTCAAGGTGCTGCTCGGCACGCTGCTGCCCTTCGAAGGCGCGAGCTACTGGGACAAGGAAAAGGAAGCGCGGCGCGACGCGGTCAACCGATGGATCCGCAATCGGCGCGACGTGGCGGCCGTGGTCGACTTCGATGCCGCGCTGCGCAGTCCGTCCGAGCCGCGGCGCCTGAGCCCGGCCTACGACAGTGGCGACCATCTTCATCCCGGCAATGCAGGCCATGCCGCGATGGCCGATGCGATCGACCTGCGCGCGCTGCGTCGATAGCGCGCGTGCGCGTGGGATGGTCCCGGCGAGCGTCACAGCTCTACACAAGACTTCGCCCGGCGCTTACAGGCGGTTCACATGGGACGCGGAGGATGAAGGCTCCAGCAACAACAAGGAGCTCCCATGAAGAAACTTGCAGTCAGCCTCGCCATCGGTGCCGCATCGCTGCTTTCGCTCGGTGCCGCCGTGATCCCCGCGACCGCGCAGGCGCAACCCGGCGTCGTGGTGCGCGTCGCACCGCCGCCGCCGCGCCACGAGCACGTGCCTCCGCCGCGCAAGGGCTATGTGTGGGCACCGGGCCACTACGAGTGGAGCGGCCATCGCTACGTCTGGCACAAGGGCAGCTACATGCGCGCGCGTTCGGGCTATGCGTACCGCGCGCCGCAATGGGATGAACGCAACGGCCACTGGGAATACCGCGGCGGCGGCTGGGACCGCGACCGCGATGGCGTGCCCAACCAGCACGACCGCCGTCCCGACAATCCGCACCGTTCCTGAACGGCGGGCGCTCAGAACAGCTTGAATGTGAGCGGCATCAGCAGGGCCGCGAGCACCACCTGCATCCCGAGCGCCAGGCCGGCATAGGCCCCCGCATCGGCGTCGACGAGCATGGCTCGGGCGGCGCCGATGCCGTGTGCGGCGGTGCCGAGGCCGAAGCCGCGCGCCGCGTAGCCGGCGGCATCGGTGCCGATGCGCAGCGCATCGAAGAGGTACTTGGCCGAGAGCGCGCCGATCATGCCGGTCAGCACCGCGAACACCGCGGACAGCGCCGGAATGCCACCGATCTTCTCCGAGATGCCCATGGCCACGGGCGCGGTGACCGACTTGGGGGCCAGCGAGACCACCACGTCGTGCGGCAGGCCCACCGCCCATCCGAGCGCAACCGCCGATCCCGCGGCCGCGATGCCGCCGAGCAGCGAGGCGAGCAGCAGTCGACCGAAGCGCGCCCGCAGTTCGGCGCGGCGCTGCCACAGCGGCCAGGCCAGCGCCACCACGGCCGGCCCGAGCAGGAAGTGGATGAACTGCGCTCCGGCGAAGTAGGTCGGGTAGTCGACCCGGGTCAGCAGCAGGCCGCTCGCGAGCACCACCACCGACCACAGCACCGGGTTGGCCCAGGGCGCGCCGCCGGTGCGCATGTAGGCCGCATTGGCGAGCAGATAGACCACCAGCGTCGCCGTGAGGCCGAACAGCGGCGTCGCCGAAAGATAGATCCAGAGCTCGACGAAGCGCGGCATGGGCTCAGGCGTCCGTCGTGGACTTCGCGTGCCGGTCGGGCCAGAACAGCACCAGCGCCGTGACCGCGAGGCCGATCCAGGTCGACAGCGCGATCACGAACAGCATGCGGCCGCCGTACTGGCCGAGCAGCGCGAGGTGCGTCATCACGCCGACGCCCACGGGCACGAACAGCAGCGACAGGTGGGCGAGCAGGAAGTTCGCGCAGGCCGAGACCGGCTCGCGCACGATCTCGAAACGCAGGCCCGCCAGCATCAGCATCATGCCGAGTACCGGGCCGGGCAGCGGCAGCGACAGGCCGCGCGAGAGCAGTTCGCCGACCGACTGGAACACCAGCAGCCAGGCCATGCCGCGCAGTCCTTTCACGGCGGCGGCCTGCTACTTGAAGATCACCGTGCGGTGGCCGTTCAGCAGCACGCGGTGTTCGGCGTGCCACTTGACGGCGCGCGCCAGCACCTGGCTCTCGGTGTCGCGGCCGCGGGCCGTGAGGGCCTCGACCGTATCGGTGTGGTCGGCGCGCTCGACGTCCTGCTCGATGATCGGGCCTTCGTCGAGGTCGGCCGTGACGTAGTGGGCGGTGGCGCCGATCAGCTTCACGCCTCGGTCGTGCGCCTGGTAGTAGGGCTTGGCACCCTTGAAGCTTGGCAGGAACGAGTGGTGGATGTTGATTGCGCGGCCCGCGAGCTTGACGCACAGGTCGTTGCTGAGGATCTGCATGTAGCGGGCGAGCACCACCAGGTCGGCGCCTTCCGATTCGATGATCTCGAGCTGCCGGGCCTCGCCCTGCGCCTTGGTCGCGGCAGTGACCGGGATGTGGTGGAAGGGCACGTTGTAGCTGGCCGCGAGCTGATAGAAGTCGCGGTGGTTCGAGACGATCGCGCGCACGTCGATGGCCAGCAGGCCGCTCTTCCAGCGGAACAGCAGGTCGTTGAGGCAGTGGCCTTCCTTGCTGACCAGGATGACGGTCTTCATCGGCTCGGCCGCCGGGTGCAGCTTCCAGTGCATGCCGAAGTCGGCCGCGAGCGCGGCGATCTGCTCGCGCAGCACGCTCTCGCCCTGCTCGCAGGCAAAGCGCACGCGCATGAAGAACAGGCCCGTGTGGTGGTCGTTGTATTGCGCCGCTTCTTCGATGTTGCCGCCGCGCTCGAGCAGGAAACCGGAGACGGCATGCACGATGCCCGTGCGGTCGGGGCAGGAAAGGGTGAGGATGTACGCGGGGTTCATAAGCGCCGTTATTGTCGCAGGGCACCCGCGCCGAAGCGCCGCCGGTGCCAAAATGCCCGCTTCCGACAGCCCTTCTGCAGGAGTGAACCCATGGCCTTCAACGACTTCAACATGGACAACCAGTGGTTGCCCTTCACGCCCAACCGCTCGTTCAAGAAGGACCCGCGGGTCTTCGTGGCGGCCGACGGCATGGAGTTCACCACGCACGACGGCCGCAAGGTGATCGACGGCATCTCGTCGCTCTGGTGCGTCGGCGCCGGCCACCGCCGCCTGCCCATCAACGAGGCGATCAAGAAGCAGCTCGACACGCTCGACTACGCCACCGCGTTCCAGGTCAGCAACGACCGTGCCTTCAAGGCGGCCGAGATGATCGCCGCCATGGCGCCCGGCGACCTGAACAAGGTGCTGTTCTGCAATTCGGGCAGCGAAGCCGCCGACACCTCGATGAAGGTGGCGCTGGCCTATCACCGCGCCCGCGGCGAGGGCCACCGCAACCTCTTCATCGGCCGCGAGAAGGGCTACCACGGCGTCGGCTTCGGCGGCATGTCGGTGGGCGGCATCCCGGGCAACCGCAAGGTGTTCGGCTCGGCCTTCCTGCCGCGCGTGGACCACATGCGCTTCATCCACGACCCGGTCAACCATGCCTACATCCACAACCAGGAGCCGGTGTGGGCCGAGGACCCGCTGGCCGACCTCGAGCAGCGCATCCTGCCGCTGCACGATCCGAGCAACGTGGCGGCGATCATCGTCGAGCCGATCGCGGGATCGGCTGGCTGGTACGTGCCGCCCAAGGGCTACCTCCAGAAGCTGCGCGAGATCTGCGACAAGCACGGCATCCTGCTGATCTTCGACGAGGTCATCACGGGCTTCGGCCGCATGGGCACCAACTTCGCGTCGGACTACTTCGGCGTCGTGCCCGACATGCTCAACTTCGCCAAGTGCGTGACCAACGGCGTGATCCCGCTCGGCGGCGTCATCTGCCGCGACAAGCTCTACGACGAGATGATGAAGACCTCGGCGCCCGAGCACGTGGTGGAGTTCTTCCACGGCTACACCTACTCGGGCCATCCGGTGGCCTGCGCGGCGGCGATCGCCACGCTCGAGCTGTTCCAGAAGGAGCAGCTGTTCGCCCGTGCCGGCGAGATGGGCACCGTGCTCGGCGATGCCTTCCACAGCGCCTTCAAGGGCCTGCCCAATGTGATCGGCATCCGCAGCCTGGGCCTCGCGGCCGCGGTCGAGCTGGCGCCGATCGCCGGCCTGCCGGGCAAGCGCGCCTACGACATCTTCCTCGACTGCTTCCACAAGGGCGCACTGGTGCGCCCGGCCGGCGACGTGCTCGTCATCGCGCCGCCCTACATCGTCGAGAAGTCGCACATCGACACGCTGGTCAACACGCTGGCGGACGCCATCAAACGAAACGCCTGAAAGGGCCAGTCGCTACCCCCCGAGGGGGCGGCCCGGCGCCGGCCTCGCGCACTGTGGGGGTCGCTGCTCAGCCGGCCGAACGCGGCGGCGGCGCCTTGACGTCGGCGCAGTAGTCCTTCTCGGGCAGCGCCGGCGTGAGCCAGACGGCATCGAAGGCGCCCGCGGCGTTGTCGCCCGGGCCGGCCTGCAGGCGCACCGCCTTGATCGCGACATCGGTGGGCAGGTGCTGCGGCACGCCCAGCAGCTTGTTGCCGTGGCCGGCGCCGATGACCAGCAGCACGGTCTTGCCGGGCACGCGCGCCTTGACCACCGTCTGCGCCATCGCGCGGTCGCGGGCGATCTGGATCCGCGTCATCGGGACGATCTGCGATTCGGGCAGCAGCCTGCAATGGCCGTCGCGCACGGCGTCCTGCTGGGCCAGGCGCGCGGGCTCCGCCAGTTGCGCATCGAGCGAGACGTCGGCCATCGCATCCTTCATGTGGGCGCGCTGAAGGTTGGCCCCGATCACCGGCGCACCGGCTCGCACCGCGGCCATCACGACCGGGCCGTAGGCGGCCCACGGCCAGGCCTTGTCGTTCCAGCTCAGTGCGGTTCGCACCTGCACCTCGGTGGCATCGGCGTGCAGGTGCGCCGTGGTGTTGCCTTCCTCGGCCATCTCGAGCGCCAGCGCGGCGAGCCTGCCGCGCTGGGCCAGCGCCTCGACCGCCTCGCGCTCGATCACCTGGTGCTCGACCGCGTCGTGCTGTTCGCCAAGCAGCAGCGCGTCGGTCGGCAGCTGGGACGCGACGCGGCGGGACGTGGTCGCCTGGGCGTCGAGCGCGCCGGGCGACGAGCAGGCCGAGAGCGCGATCGTGCTGCCGAGCAGCAGCGCCGCGAGCACGGCCGTCATAAAAGGGGAGCGGACGGGCAGCGCCCGAGCTTGGGAAGACGGATGCGGGTTCGGCGTCATCCCGCGATCCTAGCGGCGCCCGGGACGCGGCCCGTGGTCGCTTTCCGATCCGGCATGAGGGCGTTCACGCCGGCTTTGGTGCCAACGTTCGGGCTCAGTGCACTAGCACGGGCGTGTGTGCGAGCTCGGCGTAGCCTTCGAGCGTGTCCTCGACCTCTTCCTGCGTCGGGGTATTGAGCTGCCAGGCCGCGATCTGTTGCTGAAACAGCTCGGCCCACGAGCCGTCGAGGTAGACCTCCTTGCCCGAGCGCTTGTCGACGATCTCGAAGCCGTGGCGTGCCAGCACCGGCAGGTGGGGCGCTGCAGGCGCCTCGCCTTCGGTCGGCTGCACGTGCACGACGACGAAGGACTCGGAGTCGTAAAGCATTTGCATGTCGGGGCCCGTCAGGATGTCGATGGCATTCATGGTGCTTAGATAGCAATCAACGCGCCAGTTTCAATACGGGAGGTCCGGATGTAGGCCCGAGGCTGTTTCCGGGTGTGTTTTTTCGCACGATTCGCCCTTTTCGGTCCTAGATGGGGCCTTGGTCGCGCAGTTGGAGGTCGACGAAGTCGCCATTGGTCTGGGTCTGACGGATGCGCACCGGCAGCCAGCCGAGCACGGGCGCGAGCCACAGCTCGATCTTGTCGTCGAAGGGCTTGCGCGGGTTGCGCGTGAGCTTGCGGGCCTTGAAGACGCCGGCCGGGACCTCGATTTCCTCTTCCTCGCCGACGTTGAAGGTCCAGATCTCGCCATCTCGCGGTCCCACGGTCTGGACCGCGATCACCGTGCCCGGCGGGTAGCGCGTCGGCTCGCCCGCCATCATCGCGCCGAGCTGCAGCACCACGCTGAGGCGGTCCTGCGCGCCGGCCAGCAGCATCACGCTCGGCGCGTTGCTGCTGAAGAAGACCTGGCCCTTCTCGCGATCGAACTGGGACACCAGCTCGGTCTTGCGGGTGTCCGAGAAGCGCTGCGGCTCGATGCCGGTCGGGCCGATCACGCCCGCGCTCTGCTGGCTGCGCAGCGTCTTGAACAGGAAGGTGAGCGCCAGGCGGGCGTCGTAGCGGCTGCCGTCCTGCAGCCAGTCGAGCACGCCGAAAACGCCCTGCAGGGGCTGCGCGCCCTGCTGCGCAGTGGCCGCGAAGCGCAGCCGCACCGAGCCGGGGATCTGCACCGCCACCGGTCCGCCGAACTGGCCCGCCGCATTGCCGCTGCCTGCCGTCGCGCCATTGCCGTTGCCCGAGGTCGCCGCGGGTGCATTCGCGGCACCTTCGGCCGCCGGGCCCGCGCCGCCATCGACGGCGGCCTGGGCGGGCAGGTCGCCGGGCGACGCTGCGGCGGCCGGTGCAGCGTCGGGCGCAGGTTCGGGTTCTGGGGCGGCTTCGGTGACGGGCGCCGGTGCCGGTGCGGCGGGCTTGGGCGCGACCGCCGCCCGAGGTCGCACCGGCCGCGGCGGAGAGGGCGGCCGGGCCGCCGCGGGCGCAGCGGGGGCTGCCGCGGGCGGCGCCGAGGCCGCAGGTTCGGCCGCTGCCGGCGGCGCGGGCGCTGGCACTGGGGCCACCACGATGCTGCGCGTGATGAAGGTCTCCGCCAGCGCCGGGCGCCGCTGCCCCGAGCCCGGGGGCAGCAGGCCCAGCAGCGCCAGGTGGATCAGCACCACGGCCACGGTCAGCAACGCCAGCGCGCGCCAGGGCGGCCGCGGACCCGGCGCGGGACGATGGTCGGAAGAGGGCGCGAACGCGGTGGACATCGGGGATGGAGCGGGCGCGGGCGCGGAGGTTCGCAGGGAGCACCTCGGTACACTGCCGCCCGTCACCCAGTTTAGTAGCGATGCCGCGCCGGCCTCGCCGCCACCCCATGAAACTCGCCACCCTCAAGGACGGTTCGCGCGACGGCCAGCTGGTCGTCGTCTCGCGCGATCTCGCCAGCGCCCACTACGCCACCGGCATCGCGAGCCGCCTGCAGCAGGTGCTCGACGACTGGGGCTTCATGAGTCCGCAGCTCGAGGACCTCTACGGCATGCTCAATGCCGGCCGCGCGCGCCATGCCTTTCCCTTCGATCCGGCACAGTGCATGGCGCCGCTGCCGCGCGCCTACCAGTGGGCCGACGGCTCGGCCTACCTGAATCACGTCGAACTGGTGCGCCGGGCGCGCAATGCCGAGGTGCCGCAGAGCTTCTACACCGACCCGCTCATGTACCAGGGCGGCAGCGACGACTTCATCGGCCCCTGCGATCCGGTCGTGGTCGCGAGCGAGGCCTTCGGCATCGACTTCGAGGCCGAGATCGCGGTGGTCACGGGCGATGTCCGCATGGGCGCCACGCCGGCCCAGGCGCTCGACGGCATCCGCCTCGTGATGCTGGTCAACGACGTCAGCCTGCGCAACCTGATCCCGGCCGAACTGGCCAAGGGCTTCGGCTTCTTCCAGAGCAAGCCGGCGACTGCGTTCAGCCCGGTCGCCGTCACGACCGACGAGCTCGGCGAGGCCTGGCAGGAGGGCCGCGTGCACCTTTCGCTTGCCAGCACCTGGAACGGCCGCAAGGTCGGGCTGTGCGATGCCGGCGAAGAGATGAGCTTTCATTTCGGCGAGTTGATCGCGCACATCGCGAAGACCCGCAACGTGCGCGCGGGGTCGATCGTGGGCAGCGGCACCGTCAGCAACAAGGGCGTCGAGAAGGACGGCCGCATGGAATGGCCGCGCGGCTACAGCTGCATCGCGGAGAAGCGCTGCATCGAGACCATCCAGGACGGCCAGCCCGCGACCGAGTTCATGAGGTACGGCGACACCATCCGCATCGAGATGAAGGGCGCCGACGGCCAATCGGTGTTCGGCGCGATCGATCAGGAAGTGGTCGCGCCGGCGGCGCTTCGCTGACGGCGCGATTCAGGGCAGCGTTGCGCGCAGCAGGTCCTTGAGACCCCGGATGCCGAGCCGGCGAAAGGCCCGGTATTGGTGCGTGCGCACCGTCGTGAGCTCGATGCCGAGCGCGCGCGCCGCTTCCTTGGCGGTCTTGCCGGCCAGCAGGTGGCCGATCACCTCGCGCTCGCGCAGGCTCAGGCCGAGCAGGCGCGAGGCCAGCGCAGGCCCTGCGGCCTCGCGCGCTGCCATGGCGCTGCGGCCATGGGCGGCGGTGGCATCGGCCAGCAGCGCCGCGTGGGCCTCGAGCAGCGCGAACTCCGCGGCATCGAATTCCGGCTGCGCCAGGCTGCGGTAGAAGCTCACGGCCGAGCGCTGCCCGGTCGGCAGCAGCTGCAGCACAGAGCAGCGCTCCCGGATGCCGACGTCCTCGTAGCAGGCGGCGCGATAGCTGGGCTCCGCCACCTCGTCGGCACGGTGGTGGCCGAGCCAGAGCTGTTCGCGCCTGGGCAGCTTGCGGCCGGCCAGCCAGGCCATGTGCGGATCAAAGCGGTCGAAGCGCTCGGCCACGTAGCGCTCGGCGGTGCGTTCGGCCGTGTGGCCGTAGGCGCTGGCGGCCGAGATGGTGCCGATGCGGCCGTTCGCGCTGGCTGCGAAGACGGTGCAGAAGGTCACGGGCAGCACCTGCTGCACCGCGCCCAGGATGCTTGCGGCCAGGTGCGGCGTGCCGATGCCGGCCATGACGCTGGCGACCACCGGCCCGGCCAGGCTTCGGCCGGTCTCTCGCACG
Organism: Variovorax jilinensis; assembly: GCF_030316885.1. Lineage (GTDB taxonomy): Bacteria > Pseudomonadota > Gammaproteobacteria > Burkholderiales > Burkholderiaceae_C > Variovorax > Variovorax jilinensis. The sequence goes on from NZ_JASZYQ010000001.1 coordinate 133,130, forward strand.
GGCCAGCGCTTCATGGAGATGCTCGGGTAAACACGTCGTACGAAGTTACGACATCGGCGCGACCGGTGCATCCGGACAATCCCCTTCATGAACAACGCCGCAGTGCTTCCAACACCCGCCGCCCGTGCCGGCGATGCCGCCGGCGGGCCGCTGCCGCCGCCGCGCGACGAGGCGAGCCTGCCGCCATCGGTGGGCGGCTTCCACTACACGCGCTTCGCGCCCGCTCTGCCGCCGCTCGCGCAAGGCGTCGAGCCCGGACGCCATGCGGTCGTGATCGCGGGCGGCGGGCCGGTCGGCATGTCGCTGGCGCTCGGCCTGGCGAACCACGGCGTGCCGAGCGTGGTGCTCGAGGCCGACGACACGGTCTGCGTCGGCAGCCGCGCGGCCTGCATCTCGCGCCGCAGCCTCGAGATCATCGAGCGTCTGGGCGCGCTGCCGGCCTTCCTGGCCAAGGGCCTGCCGTGGAGCGGGGGCCGCAGCTTCTACAAGACCGAGGAGGTGTTCCGCTTCGAGATGCCGCACGACGATCGCCAGAAGCTGCCGCCGATGATCAACCTCGAGCAGTACTACATCGAGCAGTACCTGCTCGACGAGATCGATCGCCGCAACGCCGCCTCGCCGGGCCTGATCGATCTGCGCTGGGGCACCGAGCTGACCGGCTTCGAGGACGAGGCCGACGGCCTGCTGCTCGACGCACGCAATGCCGAGGGCAGCTACCGACTGCGCGCGGGCTGGCTTGCGGCCTGCGACGGCGGCCAGAGCTTCGTGCGCCGCGCGCTCGGCCTCGAACTGGTAGGCACCGGCTACGAAGGCCGCTACGTGATCATCGACATCGAGCTGCACAGCAGCCACCCGACCGAGCGCCGGGCCTGGTTCGATCCGCCCTGGAACCCGGGCTCGACCGTGCTCATGCACCGCCAGCCCGACGACATCTGGCGCATCGACTACCAGCTGCGGGCCGGCCAGAGCACCGAGGAGGCGCTGCAGCCCGCCGCGGTGCGCGAGTTCGTGCAGCGCCATCTCGACGCCATCGGCGAGGGCCACCTGCCGTGGCACACGGTCTGGACCTCGGTCTACCGCGCCGGTGCGATGACGCTCGAAAGCTATCGGCACGGCCGCGTGATGTTCGCCGGCAATGCCGCGCATGCGATGCCGATCTTCGGCGTGCGCGGCCTCAACTCGGGCTTCGACGATGCCGACAACCTGGCCTGGAAGCTGGCGCTGGTGGCGCGCGGCGTCGCGGACGCGTCGCTGCTCGACAGCTATTCGCAGGAGCGGGTCTCGGCCTTCCACATCAACGCGGAGAACGCGATGCGCAGCACCGAGTTCATGTCGCCGCCCTCGCGCGGCTTCGACCTGCTGCGCGAGGCGGCACTGTCGCTGGCCGGCGCCCACCGCGGCATCGCCAACCTGATCAATCCGCGCCAGACGCAGGCGGTCGGGTACGCCGGTTCGGCGCTCTCGAGCCCGGGCGACGCGCTCGATGCGGGTCCGCTGCCGGGCGAGGTCATGGCCGAGCAGCCGCTGGCCTCCGGCCTGCATCTCACGGACCGTCTCGGGCCGGCCTTCACGGTGCTGGTGCTCAACATGCCCGAGGCCGATGCGGCGCTGGCCGACGAGGTGGCGGCCGCGCAGGCCGGGCCGCTGCCGGTCGCGCTGTGCGAGCTGCTGCCCGGCGAGGCCGCGCCCGAGGTGTTCGCGGCGCTCGGCGCCGCGCAGGGCGCGGTCTACCTGCTGCGTCCCGACGGCCACGTGGCGGCGCGCTGGCGCCGCCTCGAGGCCGGCCTGCTGCAGCAGGCGCTGGGCCGGGCCTCGGCCATTCCATGCCCGCATGCCGCCGCGGCGCGCCGCAAGGAGGTGTCGCCATGAGCGCCCTGGCCCCGGAGGCGCGCGACCGCCTCTATGCCGAATGCGCGCGTGCGATCAGCGAAGCCGGCGGTTCGCGCGAGTCGCTCTTCCTCGCGCGGCTGGCCCTGCTGCTGTTCGAGCAGGTCGGCGACGAGGCGCGCTGCCGGAGCGCGATCGCGCAGGCCCTGGATGGCTTGCCGCAGCCTTCGCTGTCAGCTTGAAGCCTTACATTTCTAGTACTCAAGAAAACAGGAGACTTTCCAGATGGACCGCAGAACCCTGCTCACCCGACTCGCTGCTGCCGCCGCGGCTGCCGGCGTCGCGCCGTGGGCCCAGGCCCAGGGCGCCTTTCCCGACCAGATCATCAAGTGGGTCGTGCCCTACCCCGCAGGTGGCGGCACCGACGTGATCGCGCGCACGCTGGCCGAAGCCATGCGCGTGACGCTGGGCCAGCAGATCGTGATCGACAACCGACCGGGCGCCTCGACCAACATCGGCGCCGAGCTGGTGGCGCGCGCCAAGCCCGACGGCTACACCATCATGTCGGCCGACAACGCGCTGCTGGCATTCAACGAATTCCTCTTCGGCAAGCTGCCCTTCAATCCCGAAAAGGACTTCACCTACATCGGCGCGATCGGCAAGTTCCCGCTCGCGCTCGTGGTGCACCCGGATTTCCCGGCGCAGGACTTCAAGGCCTTCCTGGCCTACGTGAAGGCCAATCCGGGCAAGGTCAACTACGCCTCGCCGGGCAACGGCTCGCCGCACCATCTCGCGATGGAGATGTTCAAGAACCGCACCGGCACCTTCATCACGCACATCCCCTACCGGGGCGCCGCACCCGCGATGAACGACGTGATGGCCGGCCAGGTGCCCGCGATGTTCCTGGACCTGGCCTCGGGCCTGCCGATCATGCAGGGCAAGAAGGTGCGGGTGCTGGCCATCGGTTCGGCCACGCGGTCGAAGCTGCTGCCCGATGTGCCGACCCTGGCCGAGGTGGGCGTGGCGAACACCGAGGTCTTCGCGTTCCAGGGCCTGGTGGGACCGGCCGGCATTCCGGCCCCGGTGGTCAACCGGCTCAACACCGACCTCAATCGCGCCTTCACGGTGCCCGCGGTGCAGAAGCGCTTCAGCGACTTCGGCATGGAGGCGATGCCCGGCTCGCCGCAGCAGTTCGCGGCACTGGCGCGCGCCGAGGCGCTGCGCTGGGGCCCGATCATCAAGGCCGCCGGCATCAAGCTGGACTAGGCCTGTGAGCAGGCCCGAGGCGCCGGCGCGACTCAGGGCCGTGCGAAGGTCTTGCGCGAGCCGTCGGCGAACACTTCGTCGTCGCGCTCGGGCTTGCCATCGGGGTCCCAGCTGCGCTCGCGCGTGACGCGGCCGCGGTCGTCGTGGACCGACTCGGCGATCAGCATGCCGGTGATCGTGAAGCGCTGGTGGGTGCCGACCGGCAGCTGGCTGAAGCGATCGATGGCGAGGTAGCGGCCGATGGCGGCGCGCTGGCCGTTGTCGTAGAACTCGACCACCTCGATCAGGCGTCCGTTGCCGTTCACGCCGCGCACCGACTTGCTGCGCGGCTGCCCGTTCTGATAGAAGCTCTCGTCGCTGACCGGCTCGCCGGCCGCGTTCCAGCGCTGGTCGCGCAGCAGCGTGCCGCGCTCGGAGAATTCGAGTTCGCGCTGGCGCACGGTGCCGCGTTCGCCGACCACCGAGATCACCTCGCGGCGCTTGACGCCTTCCGAGGAAAAGCGCCGCTCGGTGCGCTGGTTGCCGACGATCTCGTCGAGCGCCGCAGGCTTGCCGTTGTCGTAGAAATCCTCGCTGCGCACGCGCTTGCCGGCCACGTAGGAGAGGCGTGCGCGCAGGATGCCCTTGCCGTCGTACAGCTCGACCTTCGATGGCCCGTTGCCGAAGCCGCAGAGCTGGGCGTCGTCGGCCAGCGGTGCCAGCATCGGCCGGTCGCCGCAGCGCAGCGCCGACAGCTGGCCGCGCTCGGTGAATTCGACCGAGGCCCGCTCGCCCGATGCATTGGCGAAGAAGGTCGCGCGCCGCAGCGCGCCGTTCGGGTGGAAGCTGCGCGCCATCCCGACCTCGCGGCCGTCCTCGTACGTGGCATCGCGCAGCACCTGGCCGGTGGGCGAGAACTCGCGTGCGCGGCCCTCCATGTTGCCGCTGGCGTTGAGGGTGTGCTCCTTGACGAGCTTGTCGTTCTCGTAGACGCGCACCGGCCCGGCGAAGACGCCGCCCTGTACCTGCTGCTCGCGCACCAGCAGGCCGCTGTCGCGGTCCTTGCAGCGCATGAGGCCGGTCTTGCCGGCGGTGCTGGCGGCATTGGCGGGATTCACGGCCTGGCCGTTGAGCTCGCAGTCTTCGGCCGCCTGCGCGCTGCTGCACGCGAGCGCCAGCGCGGCGACCGCCGCCAGCGCGAGGCGCGGGCGCGTCGACGGGCGGACGACGGCGGCGGCGAGGTTCATGCGTCGTAGACGGTCGCGAGCGAACGGAAGCCCTTGGCCTCGATCGGGTTGCCGAAGGGGTCGCAGAAGAACATCGTCCATTGCTCGCCCGGCAGGCCCTCGAAGCGCAGCTGCGGCTTGAGCACGAACTCGGTGCCGCCGGCCTCGAGGCGCGCGGCCAGTTGCTGCCAGGCCGGCAGCTCGAGCACGATGCCGAAATGCGGCATCGGGACCATGACGTCGCCGACCCGGCCCGTGCGCGTGGTCGCAAAGGGTTCGCCGAGGTGCAGCGAGATCTGGTGGCCGAAGAAATCGAAGTCGACCCAGGTGTCGGTGCTGCGTCCTTCGGTGCAGCCGAGCAGGCCGCCGTAGAAGCGGCGGGCCTCGGTCAGGTCGCGGACATGAAAGGCGAGATGGAAGATGGACATGTGACTTTCTGTGTCTGTACGACCATTGTCCACAGACCGGGCCCTGCTGGCGAGCCCCCCGGACGAGCGGCAAAGGGCCATTGCGCCCATGCTTGGAGTAAGCTGCCCGCACAAGAATCACACCGGAGCACCCCATGAGCGACGCCACCCAGCCATTCGCCTTCAGCCAGTTCGTTCCGGGCTTCGACTTCCTCCAGAACCTGGCTGGCGCCAGCGCCACGCCGAGCGCCGTGCCGGGGCTGCCGAGCCTGTCGAGCTGGGTGGCACCGACGCTCAGCGTCGAGGAGGTCGACAAGCGCATCCAGGAACTCAAGACCGTGCAGTACTGGCTCGAGCAGAACGGCCATGCACTCAAGGCCACGATCCAGGCGCTCGAGGTGCAGAAGATGACGCTCTCGACGCTGCGGGGCATGAACGTCCGCATGGAAGACCTCACCAGCGCCTTCACGCGTGCCGCTGCCGCGCCGACCGCCGCGCCCGCGGCCCCGGCTGCCCCGGCACCCGCCTATCGCGCCGCGCCCGAGCCGCAGCCCGCCCCGGAGCCCGAACCGGACTCGGAGCCCGAGGTCGATGCCGGGCCCGAAGCCGAATCGGCCGACGCTTCGCCGCAGCGCGCCAAGGCTGGCGCGGCAGCCGCCGCGGACGGCCCCGGCGTGGTCGATCCGCTTCAATGGTGGGGCGCCCTGACACAGCAGTTCCAGCAGATCGCGAGCGCGGCACTGCAGGACGCGGCGCATCTGAAGGTGCCCGCGATGGCCCAGGCCTCCGCCGCTTCGTCGAAGGAGCCCGCGGCCCGCAAGGCGCCGGCGGCGAAGAAGAAAAAGGCCGGTTCCTCGAGCAGCGCTCCCGCGGCCCGGCGCGCCGCTCCCGCGCGCAAATCCACGCGCTGAAGGAACGGGCCATGAAGCTGTTTCCCACCGGCCATGCCACGCATCCGCAGTGGCGCATGGCCGCCGGCCTGGTGCTGGCGCAACTGCGCGCCCAGATGGCGTTGCCCGACTACGCGCGCGGCCCCACGCTGGGCCTGCTCTACATCACCGACCACTACGGCGAGGACGCGCAGGAGATCCTCGACCACCTGGGCGCCGAGCTGCCCGAGATCACCGACTGGACCGGCACCGTGGGCGTCGGCGTGGCCGCCAACAACGCCGAGTACTTCGACGAGCCCGCGCTGAGCGTGATGCTGTGCGAGCTCCCGAGCGACCAGTACCGCGTGTTCTCGGGCGTGGCGCCGCTGGCCAGCTCCGAGATGAGCGGCTTCGCGGCCCATACCGCGCTCGTGCATGCCGATCCGCGCACGCCCGAGCTCGCAGAGCTGATCGCCGAGATGGCCGACCGCACTGATACCGGCTACCTGTTCGGCGGCCTGTCGTCGGGCCGGGTCGGCTCGCTGCAGTTCGCGATCGGCGGCAACGGCAACATCCGCGGCCACGGCGCGGTCGGCGGCGTCTTCTCGGGCGGGCTGTCGGGCGTGGTCTTCGGCGAGGGCGTGCGGCTGGTGTCCCGCGTCACGCAGGGCTGCCAGCCGGTGTCGCGCGAACGCGAGATCACGCGCGCCGACGGCAACCTGCTGCTCGAACTTGACGGCGAAGCTGCGCTCGACGTGCTGCTGGCCGACCTCGATGTCTCGCTCGACGCCCCCGAGCAGGCGATCGAGGCGGTGCGCGCCACCCTGGTCGGCCTGGTCGAGGCCGGCAGCGACGGTGTCCGGCGCACCGGCGACCTCGGCGCCGACGTGCGGGTGCGCCACATCATCGGGCTCGATCCGACGCGTCGCGGCGTGGCGATCGCCGACAACGCCGAGGCCGGCATGCGCATGAGCTTCTGCCGCCGCAACGCCCAGGCCGCGCGTGCCGACCTAATGCGGGTCTGCGCCGAGATCCGCGAGGAACTGGAGCCGCAGGAGCAGACCCTGGCCACCGCGCAAGCGGTCGCGGCCGGCGAGGCCGAGGCGGCGCCGCATCCGGCCCGACGCATCGCGGGCGCCATCTACGTGAGCTGCTCCGGCCGCGGCGGGCCGCATTTCGGCGCGCCGGGCGCCGAGCTGCAGATCGTGCGCCATGCGCTGGGCGACGTCCCGCTGGTCGGCTTCTTCGCCGCCGGCGAGATCGCCCGCCACCATCTCTACGGCTACACGGGCGTGCTGACGGTCTTCACCGAGGCCGACTGAGCCGCGCCGATGCCGTGAGCCGCCGCCTGCTAGGGGCGGCGGAAGGCGAAATCGAGTTCGGGTCGGAGGCCGCTCACGATGCGCGCGATCGACTTCCCCGCGCCACAGGCGTGGATCCAGCTGCGCGAGCCGGGTGCGACATTGAGGAACAGGTTCGGCAGCCGGGTCTTGCCGATGATCGGCAGGCCGCTGGTGCTGACCGCATGCAGGGCGGTGTCGAGCTCGGCGGCGGTGGTGTCGGCGGCGCCGGGCAGCAGCAGCTCGGTGCGGCGCAGGATCGCCTCGAAGCGCTCGGAGTCCGGCTCCAGCGTCTCTTCGGGACCGGCCTGCACCGTGGCACTGACCCGCAGCCGGTCGCCCGCCGGCGTCTCGATGCGGGCAATGCGCAGCCGGCCCTGCAGGTCGCGCAGCGTGGCGCGCGGGGCCCGTTCCGGGTCGAGCAGCGGCATCGTCACGATGTACTCGCGCAGGCTGCGCATCGACATCCGGATGCCGAGCTCGCGCGCATGGGGGGCGCTCGAGGCGCCCAGCGCCAGCACGTAGGCCTGGGCGCGCATGCGCTGCGGCTCGCCGGCGGCGTCGAGCACGTCCACGTGCTCGACGCGGCCATCGCGCTGCGCCAGGCCGACCACCGTGTGGCGCGGCAGGAAGCGCACGCCGGCGGCGCGGCACAGGAAGACCAGGCTGGCGGCGAACGACGCCGGGTCGCGTGTCGGGTCCTCGGCGGCGCAGCTGGCGCCGACCAGCCGGCCGCGCAGCGCGCGCAATGCGGGCTCCATCGCGATCGCCTCGTCGGCCGACAGCAGGGTCTCCTCGCAGCCGAGGCCGGACCAGTGGGGCGCGCCGGAAACCCGCCGACCGAAGGAGTCCGGGCAGGTGAAGAGGTTCAGGAGCGGCGGGACGCGCGGGCCGTGGCCTGGCGGCAGGCCGGCTTCGTCGCGCAACGCGCGCACGTTCTGGCGGCTGTAGGCGCCGAGCCGCACCAGGTGGTCGAGCGGAACCGGCCGCGGCGGCGCGCCCAGGGCGCGGTCCAGCAGCCGTGCGACGCGGCGCCGCGCGAGCACGTAGGCGCCCGTCCAGCGCCGGGCGATCCGCTTCGAGGGCGACAGCGGGCGCCGGGCCGGCATGCCGGTCGGCGGCTGGTCCGCGATGCCACGCGCCCTGGCCGCCGGCATGGCATGGCGGTCGACCACCGTCACCTCGTGGCCCAGCTGCTGGAGGTAGTAGGCCGAGGCGACACCGAGCAGGCCGGCGCCGAGGACGAGCACGCGCATTTCCGAATCCTTCCGAGATCCTTGTGGGATGGGCGGACGCCGTCCGCCGGCGCCCTCTGTGGAGGCGTCGGACGTCAGGGGTCCGGAATCAATCGACATCGAGGCAGCGATGGAACCGCGTTGGCGCGGTTCACCCGTGTATCCCCAGCGGGCGGACACGGGCCGCAGGGACGAAGGCCCGCTGCTGCCGGCGACAATTTTACTGAACCGTCACATTTAACGGGTATCAGGCTGTTTCAGCCGCGCCGCAGCCGGGTGAACAGCTCGAATTCCCAGTTGCGCATGCCGAGCAGCAGGGTGTAGCCCTCGCGCTCCTTGGGCGACAGCTTCTGGTCGGTCTGGTGCTGCTGGGCGAAGTCCTGCGCCACGCGCTGCAGCCGCTCGAGGAAGGCCGGCGCCAGCGACTTGCTGATCGAGCCATGCACCAGCAGCAGGCCTTCGGCCGGGCCGTCGAAGCCGCCGCGGTAGTAGTCCAGCACGACGTTCTCGCGGAAGAAATCCATCACCGGCCCGTGCGGGCGCCAGCGGAAGGTCTTCGCGAGCTTGAGCCGGTAACGGTTCAGCGGACGCAGCTCGATGATGCCGATCCGGTCGAGTTGCGCCAGGTAGCCGATGCATTCGGCCTCGCTGATCCGGTAGGCGCCGACGATCTGCTCGAGCGTCCACTGGCTCAGCACGCAGATCGCGAGCAGCAGCAGCTTCTTGTCCTTCACCACGGCCTTTTCCTGCTCGAGCGTCAGCTCCTTGAGCAGCGGCTGGGCGTCCGCCACGCGCCGCGCGAGCTCCGCGAAGTCGATCTTGAGCGCGCGGCAGATGGCGTCGACCCGGGTCAGCGGCATGTCGCCCTTGGCCAGCATCCGCTTGACGCTGGATTCGGCCATGTCGAGCGACTTGGCCAGGTCGGCGTAGGTCATGTGGGCGGTCTTGAGTTCGTTCTTGAGTGCGTTGACCAGGTCGACTGTGGTGCTCATGGGCTTCGAAGGTACCGCTAACTGATACCCAAAGTGGTGAAAAAGTACTCCGTATCGATTCTCGATGCCTGGCACGGGGTTGACAACCTAGTCTCCGCCTCCAACAGCCACCCACCGGAGCCCGCCATGTCCATGTCGTCACTTCAGCCTCGAGAACGCTTCCTGCTGGCGCTCGCCGCGCTGCTCCTGGGCGCCGCCGTGGTCGGACCCTCGGTGCCGGCAGAGACCCTCGGCGGCGCGTCCTTCGCGGACGGCCGCGCCTGGGGCCCGTTGCCGAATGCAATGGACGTGCTGAGCAACCTGCCGCTCGCGGTCATCGGCCTCTGGGGCCTGCACTGGCTGCGCTGGCTGGACCGCGCGCACGAAGCGATGCAGGACCGCGCCGTGCAGCCGCAGCCGCAGGCGCCGCAACCGGTCAATGCACTCGACTGCGCCTGGATGTTCTTCGCCGGCCTGGTGCTGACCGCCCTCGGTTCGGCCTTCTTCCATCTGCAGCCGGACCCGATGCGGCTGGCGGCCGACCGCGCCGGCATGTCGCTGGCGTTCGCGGGCCTGGTGGGCTTTGCGGTCTGCGAGCGGGTCAGTGCGCGGGCTGGCTGGCCGGCCGCCTGGTTCACGCTGGCCGGCGGGCTGCTCGCCACCGCCGTCTGCTTCCATACCGGCAACGGGCTGCCGTGGGCGCTCGTGGAGTTTGGCGGCATGGCGCTGCTGCTGGTGCTCGCCCTGGGGCGTCCGGTGGCCGGTGCGGTCGGCCTGCGGCTCGGCGGCGTGCTGCTGTTCTGCGCGCTGGCCAAGCTGTTCGAGTTCGGCGATTCCGCGATCCACGAGGCCACGCACGAGTTGATCTCGGGTTACAGCCTCAAGCACCTGAGCGCCGCTGCAGCCGCGCTGCCCGTGCTGCTGGTGCTGCAGGCGATGGGGCGGCGGACGCTGCGGCACAATCGCCATGCCGCCCCGCTGACGGTCTGACGCAGGAGCGCGTCACCCGCTACGAATGACTCAAACCACCCAAGCCGCAGCCGAACCGTCCCCAGCCGAAGACTCGGCCCACGCCAACCAGTTCACCCTGCTGCGGCAGCGGCGCTTCGGCCCGTTCTTCTGGACCCAGTTCGCAGGTGCCGCCAACGACAACCTGTTCAAGTTCGCCTTCACGGTGATGGTGACCTACCAGCTGCAGGTGGCCTGGATGCCGCCGGCGCTGGCCGGGCTCGCGATCGGCGCGCTGTTCATCCTGCCCTTCCTGCTGTTCTCGGCCACGTCGGGACAGCTCGCCGACAAGCACGACAAGACCCGCCTGATCCGCTTCGTCAAGAACCTCGAGATCGGCATCATGGTGCTCGCGGCCTGGGGTTTCCTGCGCGCCGATGCGGTGCTGCTGCTGAGCTGCGTGTTCCTGATGGGGCTGCACTCGACGCTGTTCGGCCCGGTCAAGTTCGCCCTGCTGCCGCAGGTGCTGACGCCGCGCGAGATCACGGGCGGCAACGGCATGATCGAGATGGGCACCTTCGTCGCCATCCTGCTCGGCCAGGTCGCGGGCGGGCTGCTGGTGGCCCTGCCGGAGGTCGGCCACCTCACCGTGGCCGCGGCCTGCCTGCTGCTGGCGGTGGCCGGCCGCGCGGTGGCGCAGGCCATACCGCCGGCACCGGCCACCGATCCGGGCCTGACGATCAACTGGAACCCCGTCACCGAGACCTGGCGCAACCTGAAGCTGGCCCACGGCAACGTGGTGGTGTTCCGCTCGCTGCTGGGCATCTCGTGGATGTGGTTCTTCGGCGCCGTCTTCCTGTCGCAGTTCCCGAGCTTCGCCAAGGAGGTGCTGCACGGCGACGAGCACGTCGCCTCGCTTCTGCTCGTGGTGTTCTCGGTCGGCATCGGCGCCGGCTCGCTGCTGTGCGAGACCCTGAGCCGGCGCCAGGTCGAGATCGGCCTGGTGCCGCTCGGCGCCATCGGCATGAGCGTGTTCGCGGTCGACCTGTACTTCGCATCGCGCGGCCTGCCCGAAGTGGCGCAGATGGGCCTCTCGGCCTTCGTCGCCCAGCCCGCGCACTGGCGCGTGATGGCCGACCTGGGGCTGCTCTCGCTGTTCGCCGGGCTCTACAGCGTGCCCATGTACGCGCTGATCCAGATGCGCAGCGAGCCGACGCACCGGGCCCGCGTCATCGCGGCCAACAACATCCTCAACGCGCTGTTCATGATCGTGAGCGCGGTGCTCGCCGGCGCCCTGCTCAAGGGCGGCTTCTCGCTGCCGCAGGTGTTTCTGTTCACGGGCATCGCGAATGCGGTGGTCGCGTTCTACATCTTCATGCTGGTGCCCGAATACCTGCTGCGCTTCGTGGCCTGGGTGCTGTCGCGCTTCGTCTACCGCTTCACGATCCGGGGCCAGCAGAACATCCCGGTCGAAGGCCCTGCCGTGCTGGTGTGCAACCACGTGAGCTTCATCGATGCGGTGCTGCTGATGGCCGCCAGCCCGCGGCCGATCCGCTTCATCATGGACCACCGCATCTTCCAGGTGCCGGTGCTCGGCTGGCTGTTCCGGCTCGCCAAGGCGATCCCGATCGCGCCCCAGAAGGAAGATCCCTTGGCCTACGAGCGCGCCTTCACCGAGGCGATCCAGGTGCTGCGCGAGGGCGATCTGCTGGCGATCTTCCCGGAGGGCGCGATCACGCGCGACGGCCTCCTGCAGCCCTTCAGGGGCGGCGTGATGAAGATCCTGGAGGGCGCCCGCGCCGTCGGCGTCGAACCGCCCGTGGTGCCGATGGCGCTCAGCAACCTGTGGGGTTCCTTCTTCAGCCGGATCGAGCTGCGCGGCGGCCACAACGTCGCCATGGTCCGGCCCTTCCGGCGCGGTTTCTTCAGCCGGGTGGGGCTCCATGTCGGCCCCGCGATGCGCGGCGTCGAGGTGCAGCCCGAATTGCTGCAGAGGCGTGTCGGCGCGCTGCTCGACAGCTGACTGCCGCCCGATGCACCTGAGTTCCCTCCTGCATGTTCTGACCTGGTTCGGCGACAGCGGCTTCCTGCTGCCCGCCGCGCTGTGGATCGCGGTCTGGCTCGGCATCCGCAGCCCGACCCGGCCGCTGGCCGTGCTGTGGCTGCTGCTGTTCGGCTTCGCGGGCGCGCTGATCGCGGTCTCGAAGATCGCCTTCATGGGCTGGGGCATCGGCAGCGCGACCCTGAACTTCACCGGCTTCAGCGGCCACACGGCGATGGCCGCGAGCATCTGGCCGGTGGCCTGCTGGCTCGCCGTCTCGCGCTGGGAGCATCGTGTGCGGGTCGCGGCCGCGGTGTTCGGCTGGCTGTTCGCGGCCCTGATCGGCTTCACGCGCCTGTGGCTCGATGCGCACTCGGTGTCCGAGGTGGTCGCGGGCTACGGGCTCGGCCTCGCGGTCAGCGGAATCTTCCTGTGGTGGCAGCACCGGCTGCCGCATCCGCGCCTGAGCTGGGCGCTGGTGCTCGCGAGCCTGGCGACGCCGCTGCTGTTCATGCCGCTCGGCAAGCCGGCGCCGACGCAGGACGCGCTCGAGGTGATCGCGGTCCGGCTGGCCGGCATCGAGCGCCCCTACCGGCGCTCGGACCTGCGCATGGGCCGCCGCGTGCCGTCCAGTATCAGATAACGATACCGGCGGCGGCCGGCGCCGCCACTGCTGCATTCAGACGCCCCTCGGAGCGAAGGTGCGGACCATCATCCGCCCACTTTCACTTACCAGGACGAGAGGACACCATGAAGCAGTACATGCTCACCTTCCTGATCGCAGCCTGTGCGGCCTGCAGCCATGTCGTCGCGCCGCTCGAAGCAGGGTTGCAGCAGCGGACCGCCACGGACCGCACACCGGCCCAGCCGGCGCCGACCCTGGTGCTGGCACTGGGCGGGAGGCCGTGGTGAGGAGCGCGCCGACCAACTTCGGCCCCTACGAGCGCGAATACCGCGAGCGGGTGTCCCGGCCGCGCCACCTGGCCTGGCTGGCGTTCCAGTCGGGCGTGATGGCCTCGGCGGTGATCGTGGCCGCGATCTACGTGTTCCCGGTGGACATCGAGGCGCGGCGGGCCATCGTCCAGAATCAACTGTCCAGCGACGCGAGTTCGTATCAACAAAAGGAAGAATGCGATGAGCAAGGCACTGCGCCTGTCCGAAAAGTGGTTTCGCCGCGGCCTCTGGGTGGTGGCGATTGTGTTCGCCAGCTTCCTGGTGGGCCTCGGTAGCTCGGTCGTCGGCGACCTGCCGCAGGTCGAGCACCGGCTCGAACTCGACGACTTCATCGACCGCGCGGCGGCCGACCCGCTGCGCGCCACGGTGCGCGAGGCCGAGCGCACCGAACTGCAGGCGGCGCGCGAGCGCGAGCAGGCCGAGCTCAAGCTGGCGGCGGCGCGCCAGGCGAGCCGGGCCGCGCGCGAGACCTTCGGCAACTGGCTGGCCACGCGCCACGCCACCGCCCAGCCCGACCAGGATTCCGAGCTGATCGCGCGCACCAAGGCGCTCGACGCCTTGAAGCAGAAGGAGGACGAGGCCGAGCGCGCCGTCGGCGCCCAGCGCCAGGTGGCGCTCGACGCGCGGCAGGGCGAACAGCGCGCCCAGCAGCAGCTCCAGCTGCTCGAGGAAGACGCCCGCATCAAGCTCGAGGCCGAGAACCGCAAGGTCGAGCTGCGCGTCTTCCTCTACCGGCTGGCGCTCACGCTGCCGCTGCTGGTCATCGCGGGCTGGCTGTTCGCGAAGAAGCGCAAGAGCACGTGGTGGCCCTTCGTCTGGGGCTTCATCTACTTCGCGCTGTTCGCCTTCTTCGTCGAGCTGGTGCCCTACCTGCCGAGCTACGGCGGCTACGTGCGCTACGCGGTCGGCATCGTCGTGACCGTGCTGGTGGGGCGCTATGCCATCCTCGCGCTCAACCGCTACCTGGCTCGCCAGAAGCTGGCCGAGGCGCAGCCCGAGACCGTGCGCCGCAACGAACTGAGCTACGACACCGCGCTCGCGCGGCTGGCCAAGAGCGTGTGCCCAGGCTGCGAGCGGCCGGTGGACCTGAAGAACACCGAGATCGACTTCTGCCCGCACTGCGGCATCGGCCTGTTCGACCACTGCCGTGCCTGCGACGCGCGCAAGAGCGCGTTCGCCAAGTTCTGCCATGCCTGCGGCACCGTGGCCGAGACCGGCGCTGCCCCGGACCTGCCGGGCCCGCTTCAGGTCCAGCCGGCGTCCACGACGTAGTTCTGGGCGCTGCACATCTTCGAGTCGTCCGCGGCCAGGAACAGCGCCATGCTGGCGATGTCCTCGGCCATCACCCGGCCCGGCAGGCACTGGGCGGCGTCGATCTCGGCATCCGAGCCGGGCTTGACCCACAGGCGCAGCTGGCGCTCGGTCATGACCCAGCCCGGCACGATGGTGTTGACGCGGATGCCGACCTTGCCGAGGTCGCGCGCGAGCGCACGCGTGAGCCCGTGCGCGGCCGCCTTGCTGGCCTGGTAGACCGGGTAGCCGGCGCCCTTGATCATCCAGCTCACCGAGCCGAAGTTGACGATCGAGCCGCCGCCCAGCGCGCGCATGTCCCCGGCGACCGCCTGCGCGGCGAAGAACTGGTGCTTGAGGTTGACCGCCACGAGGCGGTCGAAATCATCGCTCGTGACCTCCGCCATCGGGTGGCGTCGATCGTTGGCGGCGTTGTTCAGCAGCACCCCGATGGGGCCGAAGCGCGCGCGCACCGCGGCGATCGCGGCGCCCAGGGCGGCAACGTCGGTGACGTCGCAGATCTCGAAGTGCGGCGCGTTCCCGCCGCCCAGGCCGGCCGCCAGCGCGCGCCCGGCCGCGGCATCGATGTCGCAGAAGCCGACCCGCGCGCCCTGGCCGTGGAAGGCCCGCACCAGGGCCTCGCCGATGCCGGTGGCACCGCCCGAGATGAACACCGTGCGCCCTGTGAGCGAGGGATAGATCGCCGAGGGCGCGCGCGTGGTCGTTGCTTCCATGAGGGAGTCCTTGGAGTCTTCCGGTGTGAGGGGCCAGCGGGAATTCTGGCGGCCTTCCAGGTGCCGCGTCACCCGTGTGAACGAGAATTCCGCGCATCGCAACCGCTTCAGGAGGCCTTCGACATGCGCGACGACCCGCCCCGGGACCCTCTCGTCGAACTCGCGGCGGGCGCGCTGCGCCTGGTGCTGGCGCCCGCGGCCGGCGGCTCGATCGCGGCGCTCCACGACCTGCACGAGGGCCGGCGCTTCGATTGGCTGCGCCCTGCGGGCGTCGATGACCTCGCGCGGCGCGAGCCCTTCGCGATGGCCAGCTTTCCGCTGCTGCCCTGGTGCAACCGCATCCGCGACAGCCGGGCCGAAGTCGGCGGCCGCCGCATCTCGCTGCCGGCCACGCACCCCGCGCGGCCATCGGGCCGGCACGCGCTGCACGGGCTCGGCCTGCTGCAGCCGTGGCGCGTGGATGCGACGAGCGCGACCGGCGCCACGCTCGCGCTGGACTTCGAAGCCGACGACCGATGGCCCTGGCGCTTCGAGGCAACGCAGCGATTCGATGTCGAGCCCGATGGCCTTCGCTGCGCGATCACCCTGACCAATCGCGATTCGGTGCCGATGCCGGCGGGCATCGGCCACCACCCGTATTTCCCGCACCGGCCGGGCACCCGGCTGACCACCGGCACCGCCGCGATGTGGCGGGCCGACGCCGAGGTGATGCCGCTGGCGCTCGAGGCCGGCGACGAGGTGGCGAGATTGCGCGCCGGCGTACGGCTCGATGCGCTCGACCTCGACAACAACTTCACGGGCTGGGAACGTCGGGCGCAGATCGACTGGCCGGACGCAGGCCGCGCGCTGCTGCTGGAGGCCGAGTCGCCGCTCGACTTCTTCGTGCTGTACTGCCCGCGCGGCGGCGGCCACTTCTGTGCCGAGCCCGTGAGCCAGTGCACCGACCAGATCAACCTGGCGCCGCGCTTCGGGCCCACGCAGGTGGGCGGCGCGTTGCTGGCGCCCGGCGAATCGCTGGTCGGGCGCTGGTCGCTGCGATCGATCGCCAGCGCGTGCTGAGGCCTAGATGCCTCTCGCCCTCTCGGCCTTGAAGCGCAGCCGGAACTCGGCGAAGCGGCCGGCATCGAGCGCCTCGCGAATCTCGCGCATCAGGTTCAGGTAGTAGTGCAGGTTGTGCACGGTCGTGAGCATCGGGCCGAGCATCTCGCCGCAGCGGTCCAGGTGGTGCAGGTAGGCGCGGCTGAAGCCGTCGCGCCCGCCCGCTTCCCATGACACGCCCGAAGCGCCCGCGCAGGCGTGGCAGGTGCAGCTGACGTCGATCGGCTGCGGGTCGCTCTTGTGGCGCGCATTGCGCATCTTGAGGTCGCCGTAGCGCGAGAAGAGGGTGCCGTTGCGCGCGTTGCGGGTCGGCATCACGCAGTCGAACATGTCGACGCCCTGGGCCACGCCCTCGACCAGGTCCTCGGGCGTGCCGACGCCCATCAGGTAGCGCGGCTTGTTCGCCGGCAGCCGGTGCGGCGTGTGGGCCATGATGCGCAGCATCTCGTCCTTCGGTTCGCCGACGCTGACGCCGCCGATCGCGTAGCCCGGGAAGTCCATCTCGACCAGCTGGGCCAGCGATTCATCGCGCAGGTTCTCGAACATGCCACCCTGGACGATGCCGAAGAGCGCATTCGGGTTCTCGAGCCTGGCGAACTCGGCCTGGCAGCGCCGGGCCCAGCGCAGGCTCAGTTCCATCGAGGTGCGCGCCTCTGCCTCGGTCGTCACGTGGCCGTCGACGTCGTAGGGCGTGCATTCGTCGAACTGCATCACGATGTCGCTGTTGAGGATGGTCTGGATCTGCATCGAGACCTCCGGCGTCAGGAAGAGCTTGTCGCCGTTCACCGGCGACGCGAACTTCACGCCTTCCTCGCTGATCTTGCGCATCGCGCCGAGCGACCAGACCTGGAAGCCACCCGAGTCGGTGAGGATCGGCTTGTCCCATTTCTCGAACTGGTGCAGGCCGCCGAAGGCCGCCATGACGTCGAGGCCGGGGCGCATCCACAGGTGGAAGGTGTTGCCCAGGATGATCTGCGCGCCCATCTCGTGCAGGCTGCGCGGCATCACGCCCTTGACCGTGCCGTAGGTGCCGACGGGCATGAAGATCGGCGTCTGCACCACGCCGTGGTTGAGGGTCAGGGTGCCGCGGCGCGCGTGGCTCGCGGGATCGGTGGCGAGGAGTTCGAAGTTCAGCATGGTGTGGTGGGGGTTCGGGCCAGCAGCATGGCGTCGCCGTAGCTGAAGAAGCGATAGCCCTCGCGGATCGCGTGGGCGTAGAGCGCCATCACGTGCTCGTAGCCCGCGAAGGCGCTCACGAGCATCATCAGCGTGCTCTTGGGCAGGTGGAAGTTGGTGACCAGCAGGTCGACGTGGCGGAAGGCGAAGCCCGGCGTGATGAAGATGCGGGTGTCGCCGGCGGCCTCGCCGCAGGCGGCCCACGACTCGAGCGTGCGCACGGTGGTGGTGCCCACGGCCACCACGCGGCCGCCGCGCGCCTTGCACTCGGCGATGGCCTGCTGCGTGGCGGGCGGCACCTCGTAGCGCTCGGCGTGCATCGTGTGCTCGGCGATGTTCTCGGTCTTCACGGGCTGGAAGGTGCCGGCGCCCACGTGCAGCGTGACGCTGGCGCGCTGCACGCCGCGGGCATCGAGCGCGGCCAGCAGCGCCTCGTCGAAATGCAGTGCCGCGGTCGGCGCCGCGACCGCACCCGGCACGCGCGCGAACACGGTCTGGTAGCGGCTCTCGTCCTCGGCCGAATCGTCGTGCGCGATGTAGGGCGGCAGCGGCACGTGGCCGCAGCGTGCCATCAGCGCGTAGGGGTCTTCGCCGGCCGGGCTGTCGAAGCGGAAGCGGAACAGCGCGCCGTCCTCGTCGGGCCAGCGGCCCAGCAGCGTGGCGCTGAAGCCGCCCGTCATCGCGAGCGTGGTGCCGACCGGCGGCTTCTTGCTGACCTTCATGTGGGCCACCACCTCGGCGCCCTGCAGCACGCGCTCGACCAGCAGCTCGAGCTTGCCGCCCGTGGGCTTCTCGCCGAACAGGCGCGCCTTGACCACGCGCGTGTCGTTGAAGACCAGCAGGTCGCCGGCGCGCAGCAGCGAAGGCAGCTGGTTGAAGATGCGGTCGACCGGCGCGGCGCCTGTGCCGTCGAGCAGGCGCGATGCACTGCGCTCGGCAGCCGGATGCTGGGCCACCAGGTCGGGCGGCAGGTCGAAGTCGAAATCGGAAAGCGTGAAGACGCGCATGGTGCTTGAGGGCCGGACGGGCCCGTGCCAAGGAGGCATGGGAAACGAAAAAGGAGAAGGGGATGGCGCCGGGGCAGGGCCTCGGGCCGGGCAGAATTGTCCCATGCCTGCCGCCGCCAAGTCCCCGCCTGCCGAAAAGCCCGCCGCCGCGCCGGCGCCGGGCGTGGGGCTCAGCGCGGTGCAGCGCGCGCTGCGCAAGCTCGGCCTGCTGCGCGACATCGACTTCGCGCTCTACCTGCCGATGCGATACGAGGACGAGACCCGGGTCGTGCGACTGGCCGACGTGCGCGACGGCGAGACCGCGCAGATCGAGGCCGTGGTCACTGCCAGCGAGGTGGCGTTCCGGCCGCGGCGCCAGCTGATCGTGAACGTGGACGACGGCAGCGACACCTGCCAGCTGCGCTTCTTCAATTTCTATCCCTCGCAGCAGAAGCAGCTCGAGGTCGGCGTGCGCGTGCGCGTGCGCGGCGAGCTGCGCGGCGGCTTCATCGGGCGCACGATGATGCATCCGACCGTGAAGGCAGCGGGCACCCAGCTGCCCGAGGCGCTGACGCCGGTCTACTCGACCATCGCCGGGCTGGCCCAGCCGGTGCTGCGGCGCGAGGTTCGCGCGGGCCTCGCGCGCGCGGTGCTCGACGAGACCCTGCCCGCTGACGCTGCGCCGACAGGCGCCTGGGACCTGCGGCGGGCGCTGAACTTCCTGCACTATCCGGCGCCCGACGTCTCGATGGCCACGCTCGAGGACCACAGCCATCCGGCCTGGCAGCGGCTCAAGGCCGACGAGCTGCTGGCGCAGCAGCTGTCGCAGCTGCAGGCGCGCCGCGCACGCGCGGCGCAACGCGCGCCGGTGCTGGACGCCGCCGCTTCGGGCGATTCGCTGCACCGCGAACTGCTGGCCGTGCTGCCCTTCGCGCTGACCGGGGCCCAGCAGCGCGTGGGTGTCGAGATCGCCCGCGACCTCGCGCGGGCCTTGCCGATGCACCGGCTGCTGCAGGGCGACGTCGGTTCCGGCAAGACCGTGGTCGCGGCGCTGGCGGCCGCACGTTGCATCGACGCCGGGCACCAGTGCGCGCTGATGGCACCGACGGAGATCCTCGCGGCCCAGCATTTCGGCAAGCTGGTCGGCTGGCTGGCACCGCTGCTGGCCGAGCGCGGGCTGCGCGTGGCCTGGCTCACCGGCAGCCAGAAGAAGAAGGAACGCGACACCATGGCGGCCGCGGTCGAGAGCGGCGAGGCCGCGCTCGTGATCGGCACCCATGCCGTGATCTCCGAGAAGGTGCGCTTTCGCAATCTCGCGCTCGCGATCATCGACGAGCAGCATCGCTTCGGCGTGGCGCAGCGGCTGGCGCTGCGCGGCAAGGCAGCGGGCGACCTCGAGCCGCACCTGCTCATGATGAGCGCCACCCCGATCCCGCGCACCCTCGCGATGAGCTATTACGCCGACCTCGACGTCTCGACGCTCGACGAGCTGCCGCCGGGCCGCACGCCGATCGTCACGCGGCTGGTGGCCGAGCACCGGCGCGACGAGGTGATCGACCGCATCCAGGCCCAGCTGGCGCAGGGCCGGCAGGTGTACTGGGTCTGTCCGCTGATCGAGGAAAGCGAGGCGGTCGACCTGCGCAACGCCACCGCGACGCGCGACGAGCTGGCCGAGGCGCTCGGCAATGGCGTCGGCGTCGGCCTGCTGCACTCGCGCATGCCGACCGCCGAGAAGCAGGCCGTGATGGAGAGCTTCACGGCCAACCGGCTGCAGGTGCTGGTCAGCACCACCGTGATCGAGGTCGGCGTCGACGTGCCCAACGCCTCGCTGATGGTGATCGAGCATGCCGAGCGCTTCGGCCTCTCGCAGCTGCACCAGCTGCGCGGGCGGGTCGGCCGCGGCGCTGCCGCCTCGGCCTGCGTGCTGCTCTACGCGCCCAACGAGGGAGGCAGGGTCGGCGAGGCCGCGCGCGCCCGGCTCAAGGCGATGGCCGAGACCGGCGATGGCTTCGAGATCGCGCGCCGCGACCTCGAGATCCGCGGCCCCGGCGAGTTCCTCGGCGCGCGCCAGTCGGGCGCGCCGCTGCTGCGCTTCGCCGATCTCACCACCGACGTGCTGCTGCTCGGCTGGGCGCGCGAACTGGCGCCGCGCATGCTCGACCGCCATCCGGCGCTGGCCGCCGCGCACGTGGATCGCTGGCTCGGCAGCAAGGCCGAGTACCTGAAGGCCTGATCGCGGGCTTGCGGGTGCGCTGCCGCGCTCCTGCGCATAATTGACAAAAGCTATGACCCTCACCGAACTCAAATACATCGTTGCAGTGGCGCGCGAGCGGCATTTCGGCAAGGCGGCCGAAGCCTGCTATGTCTCGCAGCCCACGCTGTCGGTCGCGATCAAGAAGCTCGAGGACGAGCTCGAGGTCAAGCTGTTCGAGCGCAGCGCCGGCGAGGTCACGGTCACGCCGCTCGGCGAGCAGATCGTGCAGCAGGCGCAGAGCGTGCTCGATCAGGCGGCCAGCATCAAGGAGATCGCCAAGCGCGGCAAGGACCCGCTGTCGGGGCCGCTGAACCTCGGCGTGATCTACACCATCGGCCCCTACCTGCTGCCCGACCTGGTGCGCCAGATCATCGCGCGCACGCCGCAGATGCCGCTCATGCTGCAGGAGAACTTCACGGCCAAGCTGCTCGAGATGCTGCGTGCCGGCGACATCGACTGCGCCATCATGGCCGAGCCCTTTCCGGACACCGGCCTGGCGGTGGCCGCGCTCTACGACGAGCCCTTCATGGCTGCCCTGCCCATCAGGCATCCGCTGGCCGACCGCGAGTCGGTGAGCTCCGACGAACTCAGGCAGGAGACCATGCTGCTGCTCGGCACCGGCCACTGCTTTCGCGACCACGTGCTCGAGGTCTGCCCCGAGTTCGCGCGCTTCTCGAGCAATGCCGAGGGCATCCGCAAGAGTTTCGAGGGCTCGTCGCTCGAGACCATCAAGCACATGGTGGCTTCGGGCATGGGCGTGACGCTGGTGCCGCGGCTGTCGGTGCCGGCTGCGGCGCTCAAGGCGCGTGCAAAGGGCCGCAAGGAGCCCGAGCAGATCGTGCGCTACCTGCCGGTGCGCGACGCCCACGGCGGCGAGCCGCCGACCCGGCGCGTGGTGCTGGCCTGGCGCCGCAGCTTCACGCGCTACGAGGCGATCGCGGCGCTGCGCAATGCGATCTACGCCTGCGAGCTGCCGGGCGTGAAGCGGCTGTCCTAGTTCGCGCCGGGCGGCGTGGCGGCAGATCGCGAGACGCCGCGCATGGCTGCGATAGAGTGCGGCTGTTGCGAAGCCGTCCCGCGGCTGCCAAGATTTCATCGTCCATCACCTGAAGAAAGAACCGTTCCATGGTCAAAGCCGCAAAGAAATCCAAGCCTGTCACGCCGTCCTCCGCAGCCGGCAAGGTGCCCAAGAAGGGCGGCGTCAAGGTCGCCGAGGAATCGGGCAGCCGCAACGCGCCGATCATCAACATCGGCATCGACCGCCAGGATCGCGCGACCATCGCCGAAGGCCTGAGCCGCGTGCTGGCCGACACCTACACGCTGTACCTCACGACCCACAACTTCCACTGGAACGTGACCGGTCCGCACTTCAACTCGCTGCACGCGATGTTCATGGACCAGTACACCGAGCTGTGGGGCTCGACCGACGTGCTCGCCGAGCGCATCCGCGCCCTGGGCCACTACGCGCCCGGTTCCTATTCGGAGTTCAGCAAGATCGCCACCGTGCCCGACGTGCCGCAGAACCCGCCCAAGGCGATGGAGATGGTGCGCATCCTGGTCAAGGGCCACGAGACCGTCTCGCGCATCGCGCGCGAATTCATCCCCGTGGCTGCCGAAGCCGGCGACGATCCCACGGCCGACATGCTCACGGCACGCTGCACGGTGCACGACCAGACCGCCTGGATGCTGCGTTCGCTGCTCGAGGAATAGGCTCTCCCCCAGGTTGGCTCACTGCGTGTAGCCGCCCACCCCCTCGCCGGGGGCGACACCTGCGGCCCGGCAGAGCCGGTTCCGCGGTGTCTCACCAACGGGCCTGGCATGCGCCGGCCTCGCGATTCCCTTCTCTCCCATGACTGTTGCGCCTTCGCGCCTTGCGCTCTATCTCGACCTCATCCGCTGGAACCGGCCGGCCGGGTGGCTGCTGCTGCTGTGGCCCAGCCTCGGCGCGCTGTGGTTCGCGGCCGATGGCTGGCCCGGCTGGCACCTGATCGTGGTGTTCGTGCTCGGCACGATCCTGATGCGCAGTGCAGGCTGCTGCGTCAACGACGTCGCCGACCGCGACTTCGACCGCCACGTCAAGCGCACCGCGCAGCGGCCCGTCACGAGCGGCGCGGTGTCGGTCCGGGAGGCACTGGCGCTCGGCGCCGTGCTCGCGCTGTGCGCCTTCGGACTGGTGCTGAGCACCAACCGGGTCACGGTGCTCTGGTCCTTCGCCGCGCTTGCCATCACGCTCGCCTATCCGTTCGCGAAACGCTACGTCTCGGTGCCGCAGGCGGTGCTCGGCATTGCCTTCAGCTTCGGCATTCCGATGGCCTTCGCGGCGGTGCGCGCCGACGTGCCTGCGCTGGCCTGGTGGCTGCTCGCGGGCAACCTCTTCTGGGTGCTGGCCTACGACACCGAATACGCGATGGTCGACCGCGACGACGACCTGCGCATCGGCATGAAGACCTCGGCCATCACCTTCGGCCGCTTCGACGTCGCGATCGTGATGGCCTGCTATGCGATGTTCCTCGCGATCTGGGCCGGCATCGGCGCCGGGCGCGGGCTCGGATGGGCATTCGCCGCGGGCATCGCCATCGCGGCGGCGCAGGCCGCCTGGCATTGGCGGCTGATCCGCGACCGCACGCGCGAAGGCTGCTTCAAGGCCTTCAGGCTCAACCACTGGCTGGGCTTCGCGGTCTTCGCAGGCGTGGCGCTCGGCTACGCGCTGCGCTGAGGCCCGGGCCCCGACCGGGAGCCCGGCCGCTCAGGCCTGGCCGAACTGCTGAGCCAGTTCGCCCGCACGCGCATGCGCGGCGCGGATCGCGGCCTTGAACTTCGCGCCCACGTCGTCGTTCTCCATCGACGTGATCGCCGCGTAGGTGGTGCCGCCCTTGGAGGTCACGCGTTCGCGCAGCACGGCGGGCGGCTCGCTGGCACCGGCGGCCAGCGCGGTGGCGCCCGAGAAGGTGCCGACCGCCAGCTGGTGCGCCTGCTCGGGCGCCAGGCCCAGCGCGATGCCGGCCTCGGTCATCGCCTCGATGAAATAGAACACGTAGGCCGGTCCCGAGCCCGAGATCGCGGTCACCGCGTCGAGCGCGGGCTCGGCGTCGACCCACAGCAGCTCGCCCGTGGGCGCCAGCACCTGCTCGACGCGCGCGCGGCCTGCGCCGTCGACCGCTTCGCGCGCGAACAGGCCGGTCATGCCCTGGCCGATCAGCGCCGGCGTGTTGGGCATCGCGCGCACCACGCGCTCGCTGCCGAGCCAGCGAGCGATGCTGTCGGAGGGGATGCCCGCGGCCACGCTCAGGTGCAGCGCATCGGGCGCCAGGCCGCGCACGGGCTTCGCGGCTTCGGCGAAGCTCTGCGGCTTGACCGCCCAGACCACGACCTCGCAACGCGCGAGGGCGGGCCCGGCCTCGGCCTGGGCCTTGATGCCGAATTCATGCGCGAGCCGCTCGCGGGCCTCGGCGTGGGGCTCCACCACCTCGAAGGTGCCGGCCGGCGTGTCCTGTCGGATGAGCCCGCCGATGATGGCGCTGGCCATGTTGCCACCGCCGATGAAGGCGATGGGAGGCAGCGGGGTCGGGTCCTGGCGCGGCAGGAAGGTGACTGCGATGTTCATGACTTGTCCGTGAATTCGAAGGCTGCGAACTGCGTGATCTGCAGCGGATTGAAATTGTCGTCGCTCACGGCCACCAGCATGCGCCGGCCGCCGGGCAGGTCGGGGCCCCAGCAGAGGCCCTCGGTGTTGTCGAGGCGCGGCAGGCCGAGCGTCGCGAAGTCGGCCACCAGCGTCTTGGCGGCCGACCGGTGATTGTCCGGCGTCAACCGGTCGAGGGCCAGCGTGTCGCTGGCGTCTCGGGTGTCGATCTCGTAGAGGCGCAGCGAATTGCCGACCCCGGCGGCGTAGGCGCGTTCGAGCACCAGCATGCGCGTGGCGTCGATCATCAGCACCTCGCTCACGCCGTTGTCGGCGTAGGTGCCCGGAATCAGCGGTGCGCGCGGAATCGGGTCCGGCACGTAGGCAATCTGTGCCACCGCGCGGCCGTTCGACAAGTCGATGCGCGTGAGGCGGCACGGCCCGCCGGCGGCGCGCAGGGTCGGCTCCGGCCCGTCCTGCAGCAGCGCGTTTTCCATCGCGAGCCAAGCATGGCGGCCATCGGGCGTCAATGCCAGGCCTTCCAGCGCAAGGTTGTCCCGCGGTCCGCGCCCCGCGCCCGGATCGGGTTCGAACATCGCGGGCAGGGCGATCTGCCGTACCAGGCTGCCATCGGGCCGTGATTCGTACAGGGCCGGACCGAAGCCGCGCGCCAGGTCGCCTTCGCTGGTCCAGAGCAGGGTGCCGGTCTCGGCGCGCCAGCGCAGTGCCTCGGGGTCGACCACCGGTATGCCAGGGCGGGCCATGCGGCGCGACGGCCACGGCGCGCCGTCGGCCTGTCGCAGCAGGGTGACGCCGAGCGGCTCGGGCGCCGAACCATCGGCCGGAGCTGGCCAGCGCGCGCCGTAGAAACGCGCCGGGGCCAGGTCCGATCGGTCATCGCTCAAGAGCAGGTACTCACGTCGCGCGGGGTCGTAGTCGATAGCCGAGAGGCCGCCGGCGGCCGTGGCGTCGATCGGCAGCCGGTGCGGCCAGCGCGACTCGGCCAGCAGGCGCAGGCGCTGCGGACCGGTTGTCGATGCGGGCGGCGGCGCTGCGCTCCGGCAGGCGGTCAGACCGCCCAGCGCCAGCGCTGCGCCCGCTGCCAGCAGGCGGCGACGTCGGGACAGCGATGGCGGCGGGAAGAACACGGCGCGAAAGCAGATGGAAGGAACGAAGGAAGGAAGGAAGGAGATGCGAAGGGCTGCCTTCCCTAGGAAGTCTACGGGCTCGGCAATCCGGCGAGGTGGGGGTGTTGACGCGTTTCGCAGACTATGCAACAATCGCGGGCTTCGCTTCAAAAGCGAATACGTTTCTGCCCAGCGGAAGCGCATCGAAATGGTTTCGGTGCGTGGACGACGGGCCCAAGACTGACCGCAGCGTCTTTTCCATTTCGGATGAGGCAAACGGTACAAGTTGGGAATATCACGCAATGATCCAAACTGAATCCCGGCTCGATGTGGCCGACAACACGGGCGCGAAATCCGTCCTGTGTATCAAGGTGCTCGGCGGCTCCAAGCGGCGTTATGCCAGCGTGGGCGACGTCATCAAGGTCAGCATCAAGGAAGCTGCGCCGCGCGGTCGCGTCAAGAAGGGCGAGATCTACAGCGCAGTGGTGGTTCGCACCGCCAAGGGCATCCGTCGCGCCGACGGTTCGCTCGTCAAGTTCGACGGCAATGCCGCCGTGTTGCTCAACGCCAAGCTGGAGCCGATCGGCACCCGCATCTTCGGACCGGTCACGCGCGAACTGCGCACCGAGAAGTTCATGAAGATCGTGTCGCTGGCACCTGAAGTTCTGTAAGGACAACAACGTCATGAACAAGATTCGCAAAGGCGACCAGGTCATCGTGTTGGCCGGCCGCGACAAGGGCAAGCGCGGCACTGTGTCGCTGCGCAAGGACGATTCGCACCTGATCGTCGACGGCGTGAACATCGTCAAGAAGCACACCAAGCCGAACCCCCTCAAGGGCACGACCGGTGGCATCGTCGAGAAGACCATGCCGATCCATCAATCCAACGTGGCGATCTTCAATGCCGCGACCGGCAAGGCCGATCGCGTGGGCATCAAGGTCACGGACGGCAAGCGCGTGCGCGTCTTCAAGTCCAGCGGCGACGAAATCAAGCTGGCCTAAGGAGCACTCACATGGCACGTCTCCAACAACACTACCGCGAAAAGATCGCGAAGGACCTGGCCGAGAAGTTCGGCTACACCTCGCCGATGCAGGTCCCGCGCCTCACCAAGATCACGCTCAACATGGGCGTGGGTGAAGCCGTCGCCGACAAGAAGGTCCTCGACAACGCCGTTGCCGACCTGACCAAGATCGCCGGCCAGAAGCCCGTGATCACCAAGTCGAAGAAGGCCATCGCCGGTTTCAAGATCCGCGAAATGCAACCGATCGGCTGCATGGTCACGCTGCGTGGCGTCCACATGTACGAGTTCCTCGATCGTTTCGTCACCGTGGCCCTGCCGCGCGTGCGTGACTTCCGCGGTATCTCGGGTCGCGCCTTCGACGGCCGCGGCAACTACAACATCGGCGTCAAAGAGCAGATCATTTTCCCCGAGATCGAATACGACAAGGTCGATGCCCTGCGCGGTCTCAACATCAGCATCACGACGACGGCAAAGACCGATGAAGAGGCCAAGGCGCTCCTCGCCGGCTTCCGTTTCCCGTTCAAGAACTGAGGCGACCTGTGGCTAAAGCATCTCTGATCCAACGCGAACTCAAGCGCGACAACCTGGTCGCCAAGTACGCCGCCAAGCACGCCGAACTCAAGGCGATCGCCAACGACGCCAAGAAGAGCGACGAAGAGCGCGCAGCCGCCCGCCTGGGCCTGCAAAAGCTGCCGCGCAACGCGAACCCCACGCGCCAGCGCAACCGTTGCGAAATCACCGGTCGTCCGCGTGGCACCTTCCGTCAATTCGGTCTGGGCCGCGCCAAGATCCGTGAACTGGCTTTCGCTGGCGACATCCCCGGTGTCACCAAGGCCAGCTGGTAAGCAGGAGCAAACAACATGAGCATGAGTGATCCCATTGCCGACCTGCTGACGCGTATCCGTAACGCGCAGATGGTGGCGAAGCCCACTGTGTCGGTCCCGTCTTCCAAGGTGAAGATCGCGATCTCGCAGGTCCTCAAGGACGAAGGCTATATCGACGGCTTCCAGGTCAAGACCGAAGACGGCAAGTCCGAACTCGTCATCACGCTGAAGTACTACGCTGGCCGTCCGGTCATCGAGCGCATCGAACGCGTGAGCCGCCCCGGCCTGCGCGTCTACAAGGCCTCGCAAGCCATTCCGCAAGTCCAGAACGGCCTCGGCGTCGCCATCGTCACGACCCCCCAGGGCGTGATGACCGACCGCAAGGCGCGCGCTACCGGTGTCGGTGGCGAAGTCCTGTGCTACGTCGCCTAACCGAGACATCGAGGAGTCACTGAAATGTCCCGAGTAGGAAAAATGCCGGTCGCCATCCCCGCAGGCGTGGATGTGTCGATCAAGGAAGACCAGATCAGCGTCAAGGGCACGGGCGGTTCGCTCAGCCTGCCGCGCAACGCGCTGGTCAACGTCGTCAGCAATGACGGCAAACTGAGCTTCGAGCCCGCCAACGATTCGCGTGAAGCGAATGCGATGAGCGGCACGATCCGCCAGCTGGTCAACAACATGGTGGTTGGCGTGACCAAGGGCTTCGAGAAGAAGCTCAACCTGGTCGGCGTCGGCTACAAGGCCGCAGCGTCCAACAACAAGTTGAACCTGCAGGTCGGCTATTCGCACCCGGTCAACATCGACATGCCCCAGGGCATCACGGTGGCCACCGCGACCCCGACCGAAATCGTGATCAAGGGTGCTGACCGCCAGCGCGTTGGTCAAATCGCCGCTGAGATCCGTGCCGTTCGTCCGCCTGAGCCCTACAAGGGCAAGGGCATCCGTTATTCGGACGAGAAGATCACGATCAAAGAGACCAAGAAGAAATAAGGGGCAGCAAAATGATGTTGACCAAGAAAGCACAGCGCCTTCGCCGCTCGCGCCAGACCCGCATTCGCATCGCGACGCAGGGTGTGGCTCGCCTGACGGTGAACCGCACCAACCTGCACATCTACGCCACCGTCATCTCCGACGACGGCTCCAAGGTGATTGCAACCGCATCGACCGCCGAAGCCGAAATGCGCACCGCGCTGGGCGCTTCGGGCAAGGGCGCCACCGCTGCTGCGGCCACCGCCATCGGCAAGCGCATCGCTGAGAAGGCGAAGGCTGCCGGCGTCGAGAAGGTCGCCTTCGACCGCGCAGGTTTCGCCTACCACGGCCGCGTCAAGGCGCTGGCCGAGGCCGCCCGCGAAGCCGGCCTGCAGTTCTAACCGGACACGAGAAATCAAAATGGCAAAGATTCAGGCAAGAACGCAGAACGAAGGCCCCGAGGACGGTCTGCGCGAGAAGATGATCGCGATCAACCGCGTCACCAAGGTGGTGAAGGGTGGTCGTATCCTCGGTTTCGCAGCACTCACCGTGGTGGGTGACGGCGACGGCCGCGTCGGCATGGGCAAGGGCAAGTCCAAGGAAGTGCCCGCCGCCGTGCAGAAGGCGATGGAAGAAGCCCGTCGCAACCTGGCCAAGATTTCGATCAAGAACGGCACGCTGCATCACCGCGTGACGGGTCACCATGGCGCCGCTTCGGTCGTCATGATCCCCGCTCCCAAGGGTACCGGCATCATCGCCGGCGGCCCGATGCGCGCCGTCTTCGAAGTCATGGGCATCACCGACATCGTGGCCAAGAGCCATGGTTCGTCGAACCCCTACAACATGGTCCGCGCCACCCTGGACGGCCTGAAGAACTCGACCACCGCGTCCGAAGTCGCTGCCAAGCGCGGACTGACGGTCGAAGAGCTCTTCGCCTGAACCGGAGCAGCAACATGACGACGCAACAACAAACCGTCAAGGTGCAATTGGTCAAGAGCCCGATCGGCACCAAGGAATCGCATCGCGCCACCGTGCGCGGCCTGGGCCTGCGCAAGCTCAACAGCGTGAGCGAGCTGCAGGACACGCCCGCAGTGCGCGGCATGATCAACAAGATCAGTTATCTGGTCAAAGTGCTCTAACCGGCACCGAGAGAGACGCATATGGAACTCAATGGCATCAAGCCGGCCGACGGCGCCAAGCATGCAAAGCGCCGTGTCGGTCGCGGCATCGGCTCGGGCATCGGCAAGACCGCAGGTCGCGGTCACAAGGGTCAGAAGTCGCGTGCGGGCGGTTTCCACAAGGTGGGCTTCGAAGGCGGTCAGATGCCTTTGCAGCGTCGCCTGCCGAAGCGCGGCTTCAAGTCGCAGCTGCTCAAGTACAACGCCGAAGTCACGCTGACTGCCCTCGAGCAGCTCGGCCTGGCCGAAGTCGACCTGCTGGCGCTCAAGCAAGCGGGCCTCGTGGGCCAGATCGCCAAGGTCGTCAAGGTCATCAAGACCGGCGAACTGACCAAGGCCGTCAAGCTGACGGGCATCGGCGCGACCGCCGGCGCCAAGGCCGCGATCGAAGCTGCCGGCGGCAGCATCGCCTGAACACAGCACGGACTGAAAGTACTTCTTCGTGGCAACCAACGCGGCAACGCTCGCAAAGACTGGCAAGTTCGGTGACCTCCGTCGCCGGCTCGTCTTTCTGCTGCTCGCGCTCGTGGTCTATCGCATCGGGGCTCATATCCCGGTGCCGGGCATCAACCCGGACCAGCTGGCGCAACTGTTCCAGGGGCAGCAGGGCGGTATCCTGAGCCTGTTCAACATGTTCTCGGGCGGTGCGCTGTCGCGCTTCACCGTGTTCGCGTTGGGCATCATGCCGTACATCTCCGCGTCGATCATCATGCAACTGATGACCTACGTGGTGCCGACCTTCGAGCAATTGAAGAAGGAAGGCGAGGCCGGCCGGCGCAAGATCACGCAGTACACGCGCTACGGCACGCTGGGCCTGGCCCTGTTCCAGTCCTTCAGCATCTCGGTGGCGCTGGAATCGTCGGCAGGCCTCGTGATTGCGCCGGGCTTCGGCTTCCGCATCACGGCCATGATCAGCCTCACGGCCGGTTCGATGTTCCTGATGTGGCTCGGCGAGCAGATCACCGAGCGCGGTCTGGGCAACGGCATCTCGATCCTGATCTTCGCGGGTATCGCGGCCGGTCTGCCGAGCGCCATCGGCGGCCTGGCTTCGCTGGTCACCACCGGCGCGATGAACCCGATCGTGGCGCTCTTCATCATCGCGGTCGTGGTGCTGGTCACCTACTTCGTGGTGTTCGTGGAACGCGGTCAACGCAAGATCCTGGTCAACTATGCGCGGCGACAGGTCGGCAACAAGGTCTACGGCGGTCAGTCGTCGCACCTGCCGCTCAAGCTGAACATGGCTGGCGTGATCCCGCCGATCTTCGCCTCGTCGATCATCCTGCTGCCGGCGACGGTGGTCGGCTGGTTCAGCACGGGCGACGGCATGCGCTGGATCCGGGACATCGCGAGCGCGCTGCAGCCGGGACAACCGATCTACGTGCTGCTGTACGCCACCGCGATCGTGTTCTTCTGCTTCTTCTACACGGCGCTGGTGTTCAACAGCCGCGAAACCGCCGACAACCTGAAGAAGAGCGGTGCGTTCATTCCGGGCATCCGCCCGGGTGACCAGACTGCTCGTTATATCGACAAGATCCTGGTTCGCCTGACGTTGGCCGGCGCGGTGTACATCACCTTCGTCTGCCTGCTGCCCGAGTTCCTGATCCTGAAGTACAACGTGCCGTTCTACTTCGGTGGTACCTCCCTGCTGATCATCGTGGTCGTCACGATGGACTTCATGGCCCAGGTGCAGAACTACATGATGTCCCAGCAGTACGAGTCGCTGCTGAAGAAGGCCAATTTCAAGACTTCGTAAGGCGAGAGGGCATGGTCCCGCCGGGTTGAACAGAGTTTTAGGAGAAATGAAATGAGAGTTTCGGCTTCGGTCAAAACCATTTGCCGTAATTGCAAGATCATCCGCCGCAAGGGTGTGGTGCGTGTGATCTGTACCGACCCGCGCCACAAGCAGCGCCAGGGTTGATTGTTAGAGATTTAGAGGACGCACATGGCACGTATTGCTGGCATCAACATTCCGCCGCACAAGCACGCTGAAATCGGCCTGACCGCCATTTTCGGTATCGGACGCACCCGCGCACGCAAGATTTGCGAAGCGAGCGGCATCGACTATGCGAAGAAGATCAAGGATCTGACCGACGCCGATCTCGAGAAGATCCGCGACCAGATCGCTCTCTTCACCATCGAAGGTGACCTGCGTCGCGAAACGACGATGAACATCAAGCGCTTGATGGACATCGGCTGCTATCGCGGCTTCCGTCACCGTCGCGGCCTGCCGATGCGCGGCCAGCGTACGCGCACCAACGCCCGCACTCGCAAGGGTCCGCGCAAGGCTGCGCAGTCCCTGAAGAAATAAGGATAGACCCCCATGGCCAAAGCTCCTGCCAATAACGCGGCACAACGCGTTCGCAAGAAGGTCCGCAAGAACGTTGCGGACGGCATCGCGCACGTGCACGCGTCGTTCAACAACACGATCATCACGATCACCGATCGCCAGGGCAACGCCCTGTCGTGGGCATCGTCGGGTGGTCAGGGCTTCAAGGGCTCGCGAAAGTCGACGCCGTTCGCTGCGCAGGTCGCTTCCGAAGTCGCCGGCCGCGCTGCGGTCGAGCAAGGCATCAAGAACCTCGACGTCGAGATCAAGGGCCCGGGCCCCGGTCGCGAATCGTCGGTGCGCGCCCTGGCTGCGCTCGGCATCCGGATCAATTCCATTGCCGACGTGACGCCCGTGCCGCACAACGGCTGCCGCCCGCAGAAGCGTCGTCGCATCTGAGGCAATGCCGCCCGGCGCAGCCCGCTTCACGGCGGCTGCGCATTTTTCGTTTTTCAACAAGCCCACCGCCATCGGCACGCCGCTGATGGCTCCCGCAGCAACCCTGCGGCAGATGACATAGAAGGAAGATCAAGTGGCACGCTACCTCGGCCCCAAGGCCAAACTCTCCCGCCGCGAAGGCACCGACCTGTTCCTCAAGAGCGCCCGCCGCTCGATCCAGGACAAGGCCAAGTTCGACTCCAAGCCCGGCCAGCATGGCCGCACCTCGGGTCAGCGCACCTCCGACTTCGGCCTGCAACTGCGTGAAAAGCAGAAGGTCAAGCGCATGTACGGCGTGCTCGAGAAGCAGTTCCGCCGCTACTTCGAGGAAGCCGATCGCCGCCGTGGCAACACCGGCGCCAACCTGCTGTTCATCCTCGAATCGCGCCTGGACAACGTGGTCTATCGCATGGGCTTCGGCTCCACGCGCGCCGAAGCACGCCAGCTGGTGTCGCACAAGGCGATCACGGTGAACGGCAAGTCGGTCAACATCCCGTCGTACCTGGTCAAGACCGGCGACGTGATCGCCGTGCGCGACAAGTCGAAGAAGCAGACCCGCATTGCCGAGGCACTGCAGCTGGCGCAACAGGTCGGTATTCCGGCCTGGGTCGAAGTCAACGCCGACAAGGGCGAAGGCACCTTCAAGAAGGTGCCCGATCGCGACGAGTTCGCTGCCGACATCAACGAATCGCTGATCGTCGAACTGTATTCGCGTTGAGCGGACAGCGAGCCGCAGCGCGGCTCGCACTTGAATTTTTTTGTTCCCGCCGGGATGCGCTCCCGCCGGGCGCTTCACCAGCCTTACCGGTGTAACGAGCCGGGGGTATTGAGAGGAAGTCTGCATGCAAACCACCCTGCTGAAACCCAAGACCATCCAGGTCGAGCAACTCGCGCCCAACAAGGCCAAGGTCACGCTCGAGCCCTTCGAGCGCGGCTACGGCCACACGCTCGGCAATGCGCTGCGCCGCGTCCTGCTGTCGTCGATGGTCGGCTACTCGGCCACCGAAGTCACGATCGCCGGCGTGCTGCACGAATACTCGTCGATCGACGGCGTGCAGGAAGACGTCGTCAACATCCTGCTGAACCTCAAGGGCGTGGTGTTCAAGCTCCACAACCGCGATGAAGTCACGCTGAGCCTGCGCAAGGACGGCGAAGGCCCGGTTCTGGCGTCGGACATCCAGACCCCGCACGACGTCGAGATCATCAATCCCGACCATGTCATCGCCCACCTGTCGCAAGGCGGCAAGCTCGACATGCAGATCAAGGTCGAGAAGGGCCGTGGCTACGTGCCCGGCACGATGCGCCGCTACGCCGACGAGCCGACCAAGTCGATCGGCCGGATCGTGCTTGACGCTTCGTTCTCGCCGGTCAAGCGCGTGAGCTACACGGTCGAGAGCGCCCGCGTCGAGCAGCGCACCGACCTCGACAAGCTCCTGGTCGAGATCGAGACCAACGGCGCGATCACGGCCGAAGACGCAGTGCGCGCCTCGGCCAAGATCCTGGTCGAGCAGCTGGCGGTGTTCGCCCAGCTCGAAGGCGGCGAACTCGCTGCATTCGATGCACCGGCACCGCGCAGCGCACAGCAGTTCGACCCGATCCTGCTGCGCCCGGTCGACGAGCTCGAACTCACGGTGCGTTCGGCCAACTGCCTGAAGGCCGAGAACATCTACTACATCGGTGACCTGATCCAGCGCACCGAGAACGAGCTGCTCAAGACCCCGAACCTGGGTCGCAAGTCGCTCAACGAAATCAAGGAAGTGCTCGCCTCGCGCGGCCTGACCCTTGGCATGAAGCTCGAGAGCTGGCCGCCGGCCGGTCTCGACAAGCGATAATTCGAATCGGCCCTGAAGAAGAGGGCCAGTGCACCGGGCAGTACCTCGTACGGCTGCCCGTTTTTATAAAGTAAAGGAAAGCACCATGCGTCACGGACACGGACTCCGCAAACTCAACCGCACCAGCTCGCACCGCCTCGCGATGCTGCAGAACATGATGAACTCGCTCATCGAGCACGAGGCCATCAAGACCACGGTCCCCAAGGCCAAGGAACTGCGCCGCGTCATCGAGCCGATGATCACCCTCGCCAAGAAGCCCACGGTCGCCAACAAGCGCCTGGCCTTCGATCGCCTGCGCGACCGCGACAGCGTCGTCAAGCTGTTCGGCGAACTCGGCCCGCGCTACCAGGCACGTCCGGGCGGCTACACGCGCATCCTGAAAATGGGTTTCCGCGTGGGCGACAACGCGCCGATGGCGCTGGTCGAACTGGTTGATCGTCCCGATGTGACGGAAGTTGCTTCGGACGAGCAGAACGCCGCAGAATAGTATATAATTCCATCTTGCCGCGCGATGGAGCAGCCTGGTAGCTCGTTGGGCTCATAACCCAAAGGTCGCAAGTTCAAATCTTGCTCGCGCAACCAAATTCCCGGTGACCCTCACAGGTCGTCGACGAAGCAGAAAAGCCCACTTTCAAGTGGGCTTTTTTGTGGGCGCTCGATGGCGCCAGCCGGCCGACCGAAGGCTCGCAGGGCAAGGCGTGCCCGGCAGCACGCGTTCACCGCGTGCCATGCCATGCCATCAGTCCGGCAGCACCGCCGTGACCTCGATTTCCACCTTGGCACGTGCCTCCACCAGTCTGGCCACCTGCACGCAGGTCATGGCCGGGAAGTTCTTGCCCATCGCGTCGCGATAGACAGGGCCGAGTTCGCGCAGGCGCGCGTTGTATTCGTCGCGGTCGGTGATGTACCAGGTCATGCGCACCATGTGCTCGGGTCCGGCACCGGCCTCGCGCAGAACCTCGACGATGTTGCGCAGCGCCTGTCCGCATTGGGCGATGAAGTCGTCGGTCTCGAACTGCTGCTGTCCGTTCCAGCCGATCTGCCCGCCGACATAGACGGTGGTGCCGCGCGCGGCGATGCCGTTCGCGTAACCCTTGGGTGCCAGCCATCCGGGTGGCTGAAGGTGCTTGATCATGTGAGCTGCCTCAATTTGAATCGTTGGAGTTTGCCGGTCTCGGTGCGCGGCAGGCTGGCCACGAACGCGATCTCCCGCGGGTACTTGTAGGGTGCGATGCTGGCCTTGACGTGTTCCTGCAGCGCCTTGGTCATCGCCGCGTCGCCCTCGTGGCCGGGCTTGAGGACGCAGAAGGCCATGACGATCATGCCGCGCTCCTCGTCGGGCTTGCCGATCACGCCGCACTCGGCCACCGCCGGGTGCTTGAGCAGCGCGTCCTCGACCTCGGGGCCGCCGACGTTGTAGCCGGCGGTGACGATCATGTCGTCGGCGCGCGACTGGTAGAAGAAGTAGCCGTCCTCGTCCTCGACGAAGGCATCGCCGGGGTAGTTCCAGCCGTCGCGTACGTAGTCGGCCTGCCGCACGTCGTCGAGGTAGCGGCAGCCCACCGGGCCGATGATCGCGAGCTTGCCGACCGTGCCGCGCGGCACCTCGCGGCCCTCGTCGTCGACCACCTTGGCGGTGAATCCCGGGACGGCCCGGCCGACCGCACCGCGCCGCACATCGTCGCCGGCGGCCGAGATGTAGATGTGGAAGACCTCGGTCCCGCCGATGCCGTCGATCATCTCGAGGCCGGTGGCCTGCTTCCAGAGCTGGCGAGTGGCATCGGGCAGCGCTTCGCCGGCGCTCACGCTGATGCGCAGGCTCGGCACGCCCTTGGCCTTGGCGAACGGCGCCATCTGGCGATAGAAGGTCGGCGCCGTGTAGCAGAGCGTGGCGCCGACATCGCGGATCACGTCCACCATGGCTTCCGGCGTGTAGGGCTTGTCGTGGAAATACACCGATGCACCGGCCCACATCGGAAACACCAGCAGGCCGCCGAGGCCGAAGGTGAAGGCCAGCGGCGGCGAGCCGATGACGATGTCGTCGCTGCGCGCCTTCAGCACGTGGCGCGGCCAGGTCTCGCACATCGCGAGCACGTCGCGGTGCGTGGTCACGGGCGCCTTGGGCTTGCCGGTGGTGCCCGAGGTGAAGGCCAGCAGTGCGATGTCGTCGGCCGCCGTCGGGCAGGGCGCGAAGACGCCGCTCTTGGCGGCCGCGCGCGTGGTGAGCGAATCGGGCGCATCGAGCCGGTTGAAGGCGACGATGGTGCGCAGCGATGGATGCTGCCGCTGGGCCGCCTCGAGCTCGTCGAGCAGCTTGCCTTCGCACAGCGCCACCGTGGGCTGCGCCTTCTCGATGATCTCGCCGAGCTCCTTGGCGCGCAGCAGCGGCATGGTGGCGACCGCGACCATCCCGGCCTTGACCACCGCGAGCCAGGCCAGCGCCATGGCAACCGAGTTGCCGCCGCGCAGCAGCACGCGATTGCCGGGCACCAGGCCGAGGTCCTCGGTCAGCACCTGCGCGATGCGGTTGACCTCGACCGCGGCCTCGGCGTAGCTCAGGGTGCGGTTGGGCGAGCGCAGCATCGGCCGGTCGGCGTAGCCCTTGGCGGACGCCTTGTCGAGCAGCTCCTCGACCAGGTTCAGGCGATCGGGCAGCTGAAGCTCGGGCAGGTCGTAGCGAAAGATCGGCAGCCGTTCGGCCGGCGGCAGGCGGTCGTGCACGAAGCGATCGACCTGGGCGCTGTAGGGGGCGGTCGTCATGCGCCCCTCAACGCGGCCTTGCCGATGATGAGTTGCTGGACTTCGGTCGCGCCTTCGTAGATGCGCAGCGAGCGGATGTCGCGGTACAGGCTCTCGACCTTGGTGCCGACCTTGACGCCGAGGCCGCCGTGCATCTGCAGGGCCATGTCGATCACGCAGCTGGCGTTCTCGGTGGCGCACATCTTGGCCATCGCGGCGGCGGCGGTGAGGTCGCCGACCGCGGGACCGCCGCGCTGCTCTGCCTCGTCGCGCATCCAGGCAGCGCGGTAGGTGAGCAGCGCCGCGCCGTCGATCAGCGCGGCCATCTCGCCGAGCCTAGCCTGCGTGAGCTGGAAGTCGGCCAGGGTCTGGCCGAACATCTTGCGCTGCTGCGCGTGCTGGATCGCGTCGGAGAGCGCGCGCCGTGCCATGCCGAGCGCCGCGCCCGCGACCGAGGCGCGGAAGATGTCGAGTGTGCGCATCGCGAGCTTGAAGCCCCCGTGCAGGTCGCCCAGTTGCGCCGTGCGCGGCACGCGGCAGCCGTCGAAGTCGAGCGTGGCCAGCGGATGCGGCGCCATCACCTCGATGTGCTGCGAGCTGTCGAGGCCCGGCGTGGTGGCATCGACGATGAAGGCCGTGATCCCGCGCGCGCCCGCGCTCGGGTCGGTCTTGGCGAACACGCAATAGAAGTCGGCAATGCCGCCATTGCTGATCCAGGTCTTCTGGCCCGTGAGCCGCCAGCCCTCGCCGTCGGGCTCGGCCCGCATCGCCATCGCGCCGACGTCGGAGCCGGCTTCGGGTTCGCTGAGCGCGAAGGCCGCGATCTTGTCGCCGCGGCCCACGGCAGCAAGGTAGTCGGCCTGTTGCGCGGCGCTGCCCGCGAGCGTGATCGCGCCGCTGCCCAGGCCCTGCATCGCGAAAGCGAAATCGGCCAGCGGCGAGTGGAAGGCGAGCGTCTCGCGCAGCAGCACCAGCGCGCGCGAGTCGAGCCGCTCGAGCGCGCCGCCGACGCTGGCCGGCACGCAGTAGCGCAGCCAGCCGCCGTCGCCCAGGCGCCGCACCCAGTCGCGGCAGGCCGCGCGGTCGTCGCGCTCGTCGACCGACTGCGCGGCGGCCCAGGGCAGCAGGTCGCGCGCCAGGGCGCGGTGGGCCTCGTCGAAGAAGGGCAGCGCCAGGTGCGCCGTCGAAGGATCGTGGGTGGAACGGGTGGAGGAGGCCATCGGATCAGTCCCCCTGGAAGACAGGCTTGCGCTTGGCCGAGAAGGCCTCGTAGGCGCGCCTGAAATCCTCGGTCTGCATGCAGATCGCCTGCGCCTGGGCCTCGGCCTCGATCGCCTGGTCGATGGTCATCGACCATTCCTGCGACAGCATGGTCTTGGTCATGCCGTGCGCGAAGCTCGGGCCCTCGGCCAGGTCGCGGGCGACTGCGGTGGCCGCGGCGAGCAGCGCATCGCCTTCGTGCAAGGCGTTGAAGAAGCCCCAGGCCTGGCCTTCCTGCGCCGTCATCGCGCGGCCCGTGAACAGCAGCTCGGAGGCGCGTCCCTGGCCGATCACGCGCGGCAGCAGCGCGCAGGCGCCCATGTCGGCGCCCGCCAGGCCCACGCGCGTGAACAGGAAGGCGGTCTTGGTGGCCGGCGTGCCGTAGCGCAGGTCGCAGGCCAGCGCGATCATCGCGCCGGCGCCCGCGCAGACGCCGTCGATGGCGCCGACGATCGGTTGCGGGCAATGGCGGATCGCCTTGACCAGGTCGCCGGTCATGCGCGTGAACTCGAGCAGCTCGGGCATCTTCATCTGCGTGAGCGGGCCGATGATCTCGTGCACGTCGCCGCCCGAACAGAAGTTGCCGCCGGCGCCGGTGACCACGATTGCCTTGACGTCCGTGGCAAAGCTCAAGGCCCGGAACAGGTCGCGCAGCTCGGCATAGGAGTCGAAGGTCAGCGGGTTCTTGCGCTCGGGGCGGTTCAGCGTCACGGTGCCGACGCCGGCCTCGAAGGCCCACGAGAAATGCGTGGCCTGGTAGCCGGCCTTGGGTTCGAATTGCGCGCGCATGGGACTCGCCGCGCCGATGTAGTGCTTCATGTAAGGGCCTCCGCCATTTGGTTGTGAGAGTGCTGCTTGACCTTGCCGAGCAGCTTGTGGAGCTGGGTGATTTCCTTCGGGCTCAGCGCCGCGAAGGCGTCGCAGATCCAGGCTTCGTGCTGCTGCGCCATGTCGTTGAAGAGCTTGCGCCCGCGCGCCGTGAGCCGCACGCGCCAGGCCCGGCGGTCGCCCGCGACATCGAGGCGCTCGACCAGGCCTTCGGTCACCAGCTGGTCGGTGATGCCCGTGACGTTGCCGCCCGTGACCATCATGCGGCGCGACAGCTCGTTCATCTTCAGCCCCTCGGGCGCACGCTCGAGCTGCGACATCAGGTCGAAGCGCGGCAGCGTGGTCGCGAACTGCTCGCGCAGCTCGTTGCGCACCTGCTTCTCGATCAGCTGGGTACAGGTGAGCAGGCGCAGCCAGAGCCGCAGCTCGTCGGGATGCTCGCTGTGCGCGCGTGCCTCGAGGTCCATCAGCTTTCCTCCTCGGCGCTTCGCGGCGCGCCCGCCAGCGCCGCCGCCATCTGCTGCTGCTTGGCGATCTCGCGGTACATCTGGTCGCGGCCGCTCAGGTACTGCTTCGGCCAGTCGACGTCGCGGCTTTGCAGCTTGGCCGCCTCGTGCAAGGTCCAGGCCGGGTCGGCCAGGTGCGGACGTGCGACGGCGCAGAGGTCGGCACGGCCCGCGGCGATGATGCTGTTGGCCTGGTCGGCGTCGGTGATGGCGCCGACCGCGATGGTCGCGATGCCGACCTCGTTGCGGATGCGGTCGGCGAAGGGCGTCTGGTACATGCGCCCGTACACCGGCTGCGCCGCTCGCGTGGTCTGACCTGAGGAGACGTCGATGAAGTCGCAGCCCGCGGCCTTGAACGCGCGCGCCATCTCGACCGCGTCGGCGTCGGTGTTGCCGCCCGGTGCCCAGTCGTGGGCCGACAGGCGCACGCTCATCGGGCGATCGGCCGGCCAGGCGGCGCGCATGGCCTCGAAGACCTCGAGCGGATAGCGCAGCCGGTTGGCCAGACTGCCGCCGTAGTCGTCATCGCGCTGGTTGGTGAGCGGGCTCAGGAAGGCCGAAAGCAGGTAGCCGTGGGCGCAGTGCAGCTCGAGCCAGTCGAAGCCGATCTCGGCGGCACGGCGGGTGGAGGCGACGAACTGGTCGCGCATCTGGTCCATCTGCGCGCGGGTCATTGCCGCCGGCAGCTGGTTCTGCTCGCCGTAGGCCACCGCGCTGGCAGAAAGCAGCGGCCAGTTGCCCGCGGCGAGCGGCTCGTCGGTGCCTTCCCAGCCGACCTGCGTCGAGCCCTTGGGACCGCTGTGGCCGAGCTGCAGGCCGATCTTTGCGCTCGACTGGCCATGGACGAAATCGACGATGCGCCGGAACGCCGCCTGCTGCGCGTCGTTGTAGAGCCCGGTGCAGGCCGGCGTGATGCGGCCTTCGGGCGTGGGGCTGGTCATCTCGACCATCACCATCGCGGCACCGCCGAGTGCCCGCGCGCCCAGATGCACCAGCAGGAAATCCTGCGGCACGCCGTCGACCGCGCTGTAGGTGGCCATGGGCGAGACCAGGATGCGGTTCTTGAGTTCGAGCTTGCGCACCTTCAGCGGCAGAAGCATCGGCATGGTGCGCTTGCCGCCGGCCAGCCATTGCTCGTAGCCCCCCAGCCATTGCGTGTCGCGCAGCCGCAGGTTCTCGTGGCTGATGCGCTGCGAACGCGTCAGCAGCGAATACGCGAACTGCTCGATCTCCATGCCCGTGTAGCGCGGCACGTTCTCGAACCATTCGGTGGAGTTGCGCGCAGCGTTCTGGATCTTGAGCACCTCGACGCTGCGGCGGGCCTCGTAGGCCTCGAGCACCTCGTCGATCTCGCCGCCGTCGGCGAAGGTGTTCGCGAGGTCGATCGCGTCTTCCAGCGCCAGCTTGGTGCCCGAGCCGATCGAGAAATGGGCCGTGTGGGCGGCATCGCCCATCAGCACCACGGGCACGCTTCGGCCGTCGATCTCGACGCGATGGGTCCAGTGCTTGCAGACCACGCGCGGGAACCGGATCCAGTTGGCCGAGCCGCGCAGATGGGTGGCATTGCTGATCAGCGCGTGCCCGCCGAGGTACCTGGCGAACAGCTTCTCGCAGAAGGCGATGGCTTCGGGCTGCTCCATCTTGTCGAGGCCGTGGGCCTGCCAGACCGCCTCGGGCGTCTCGACGATGAAGGTCGAGGTCTTGTCGTCGAACTGGTAGGCGTGGGCCTGGAACCAGCCGTGCTCGGTTTGTTCGAAGGCGAAGGTGAAGGCGTCGAAGGTCTGGTGCGTGCCGAGCCAGACGAAGCGGCACTTGCGCAGGTCGATGTCGGGCTCGAAGACATCCTGGTAGCGCGTTCGGATGCGGCTGTTGAGGCCGTCGCTCGCGATCACGAGGTCGGCGCGGTACTGGGCGGCGAGGGCCTGGTCGTCGACGGCGTCGGTCTCGAAGACCAGGTCGACGCCGAGCGCGAGGCAGCGCTCCTGCAGGATGTTCAGCAGCCGCTTGCGCCCGATGCCGCAGAAGCCATGGCCGCCCGAGCGCACCTGCCGGCCCTTGAAGAAGACCTGGATGTCGTCCCAGTGGTGGAACTCGCCACCGATCAACGCGGCGGTGTCGGCGTCGGCGGCCTGCAGGTTGGCCAGCGTCTGGTCGCTCAGCACCACGCCCCAGCCGAAGGTGTCGAAGGGCCGGTTGCGCTCGATCACGGTGATCTCGAGCGAAGGCTGGCGGGCCTTCATGAGCAGCGCGAAGTAGAGGCCGGCAGGACCGCCCCCGATGCACAGAACGCGACGAAGATTCGGTGTGAAGCTATTCATGGATAAATAGTTTAGACATAAACGATCTCGTGTCAACCATGGCAAGCCCGGGGTCCTCGGCGGCACCCAGTTGACGAGCCCGTTTCCGCTGGCAAGAATCAATCTCATGCAAAGCCTCCTTCCCAAGATCGAGTCCCAGCTTTCATCCTTGTCCGTTCCCATCGCGTTGCAGCTTCCGGATGGCCGGCAGGTGGCCCGCGCCGGAGCCCGCGTCACGCTTGCCTTCAAGGACTGGTCGGCACTCGCCAAGCTCGGCGGCCGGCAGATCGGCGCCATCGGCGAGGCCTATGTCGAAGGCCGCGTGCAGATCGAAGGCGCCATGCGCGACCTGATCGATGCCGCGGTCGGGCTGCTGCCAGGCAACCCGGCCGAGACCGACACCGGCTGGTGGAGCCGACTGCAGCGGCGCGCCAAGTCGCGCGGCTCGCATTCGCTGGGCAAGGATGCGGCCCAGATCGAGTTCCACTACGACGTCTCGGACGACTTCTATGCGCTGTGGCTGGACCCGCGCCGGGTCTATTCATGCGCCTACTTCAGCGATCATGCGATGACGCTCGCGCAGGCCCAGGAAGCCAAGCTCGATCACATCTGCCGCAAGCTCATGCTGCAGCCCGGCGAACGCTACCTGGACATCGGTTCGGGCTGGGGCGCGCTGCTGCTGTGGGCGGCCGAACACTATGGCGTCGACGCCACCGGCATCACGCTGTCGAAGAACCAGCATGCCCACGTGCAGCGTCTGATCGAGGAAAAGGGACTGCAGGGCCGCGTGCGCGTCGAGCTGCGCGACTACCGCGCGCTCGACGATGGCAAGCCCTTCGACAAGATCTCGTCGGTCGGCATGTTCGAGCACGTGGGCAGCGCCAACATGGGCATGTACTTCCGCAAGATCCATGCACTGCTGGCGCCGGGCGGCCTGGTCATGAACCACGGCATCACCTCGGGCCAGCTCGACTACCGGCAGCTCGGCAACGGCATGGGCGACTTCATCGAGAAGTACATCTTTCCCGGCGGCGAACTGCTGCACGTGACGCACGTGCTGCGCGAGACGGCAGCCGCGGGGCTCGAGATGGTCGACACCGAGAACCTGCGTCCGCACTACGCGCGCACGCTGTGGGCCTGGTCGGACACCCTCGAGGAAAGGCTGGCCGAAGCGCGTGAAGTCCTACAGCGAAGCGGCGGGCGCCAGGGCGAGAATGCCGAGCGGATTCTGCGCGCCTACCGCCTCTACCTGGCGGGCTCCGCCATGAGCTTCGAGCAGGGCTGGATTTCGCTGCACCAGATGCTGTCGACCAAACCCGACGGCAAGGTGGATGCGCGGACCCTGCGAGGTGCCCAGTCGGAGTACCCTTTCGTGCGCAGCTACATGTACAACCGATAAGAGATCTCTCCAATGCTCTACAAATTCCAGTCGCGTGCGACGCCTCCGTTCGTGATGCTCGAAGTCCATGCCCGCCAGCTCTTCGACGTGATCGGGAAGTCGCCCGCTCCGAAGGGCATCATCACGGTCGACCAGATGCCGGCTGCGATCTCTGCACTCGAGGCCGCGATGGCGCGCGAAGGCCAGAACGCCCACAACGCCGATGACTATGCGGTCGAGGCTCACGACAACGAGGCCGAGAAGCAGCACATCGGGCTGCGCCAGCGCGCGTCGCCGCTGCTGCACATGCTCAAGGATTCCCTCGCCGAGAAGAAGGACGTCATCTGGGAGGTTTGAGCTCGCCCCCAGGTTGGGCTCACTGCGTGTAGCCCGCCCACCCCCGGCCGGGGGCAACACCTGCGGCCCGGCGGAGCCGGTTCCGCGGTGTTTCGCGAGGGGGCCGTCCTTCGGCGGCCCGACGGCATGGGGCCTGGGGCCCAAGGCCTCGGTCGACGTTCGTGCCTCGGCGCCCGGGGGCCTCAGTCGACCTTGGCGCCGGAGGCTTTCACCACCTTCGCCCACTTGGCGTGTTCGCTGTCGATGAGCTTCGCGAACGCCGCCGGCGTGTCGCCGCTCGGGATCGCGCCCTGGGCCAGCATCTTTTCCTTGACGGCCGGGGTGGCGAGTGACTTGGCGACTTCCTGCTGGATGCGGCTGACGACCTCGGGCGGGGTGCCGGCCGGTGCCAGCAGGCCGAACCACGAACTGGCCTCGTAGCCCTTGAGCGCGGGGCCGCCGGCTTCTTCCACCGTGGGCACGTCGGGCAGCGCGGGCGATCGCTGGGCGCTGGTCACCGCCAGCGGGAGCAGCTTGCCGCCCTTGATCTGCTGCATCGAGGAGGGCAGGTTGTCGAACATCACGTCGGCGTTGCCACCCACCATGTCCATCAGCGCCGGGCCCGAGCCACGGTACGGGATGTGGGTCATGTAGCTGCCGGTCATGCTCTTGAACAGCTCGCCGGCCAGGTGGATCGAGGTGCCGCTTCCGCTTGAGGCCATGTTGAGCTTGCCGGGATTGGCCTTCGCGTATTTGATGAAGTCGGCCACGTTTCGGATGCCGAGCGCGGCCGCCTTGTCGGCGTTCATCTCCATCACGTTGGGCACTGCGGCCACCAGCGTGATCGGTGTGAAGTCCTTGATCGGGTCGTAGGGCAGCTTGGGGTAGAGCGCGCGGTTGATGCCGTGCGTGCCGACCGTGCCCATCAGCAGCGTGTAGCCGTCGTTCGGGGCCTTGGCCACGATCTCGGCGCCGACGTTGCCGCCGGCGCCGGCACGGTTGTCGACCACGAACTGCTGGCCGAAGGCGCGGCTGAGTTCGGGTGCGACCGCGCGGGCCAGGATGTCGGTGGTGCCGCCCGGCGCAAAGGGCACGACGATGCGCACCGGCTTGGTGGGCCACGTGCCTTGTGCCGCGGCGGGGCCGCCGAGCAGTGCGAGGGCCGCGGTCGCGGTCGCCGTCAGCAGAAGGCGGCGCGGTTGGGAAGTGCAGAAGGTCATGGGGTGTTTTTAACGACCCGGCGCTTCGGCGTCGCGGGTGGAAACCCCGTGCGCGGCCTCGTTCAGGTGCCGCGCATGCGCTGGTC
Organism: Variovorax jilinensis; assembly: GCF_030316885.1. Classification (GTDB taxonomy): domain Bacteria; phylum Pseudomonadota; class Gammaproteobacteria; order Burkholderiales; family Burkholderiaceae_C; genus Variovorax; species Variovorax jilinensis. The sequence continues at coordinate 177,719 of NZ_JASZYQ010000001.1, forward strand.
GAAGTCTTCGGCGCGCAGGCGCTCGACCACGAAGTCCACGAAGGCGCGCGTCTTGGCGGGCAGCAGCTTCTTGCTCGGGTAGTGGAGCGAGATCGGCCCGTTGTCGGCCCACCAGCCCGGCAGCAGGCGCACCAGCGCACCGCTCTGCAGTGCGGGCCGCGCGAAGACCATCGGCAGCAGCGCCACGCCCAGGCCCATGACCGCGGCATCGCGCATGGCCTCCGGATCGCTGAAGACCAGGCGCGGGCGCAGTTCGACCGCGCCTTCGTCGCCGGCCTCGTTGCGCAGTGTCCAGGCCCGTATCCGGCCGGTGGGCGACGAGCGCCGCAGGATGCCGTCGTGCCCGGTCAGATCGGCGGGATGGCGCGGCAGGGGGCGGCCCGCGAGATAGCCGGGCGCCGCCGTCGCCACCACGTGCACCCGCGCCAGCTCGCGCGCTACCAGTCCCTGCGTGAGTTCGACGCCGCCGCCGATGCCGGCGTCGAAGCCCTCGCCGATCAGGTCGACCTGCCGGTTGTCGAAGTGCCAGTCGGGCAGCACGGCCGGATAGCGGGCCAGGAAATCCGGCAGCAGCGGCAGCACGTAGGCCCGCCCGAAGGCCTGGCCCATGCTGACCTTGAGCACGCCGGCCGGCGCTCCGCCTTCCTGGGCCAGCCCGGCGACCGCGTCGGACAGTGTCACCAGGGCGCCACCGATCTGGCCATGCAGGCGATCGCCGCTCTCGGTCAGGGTCAGGCGCCGGGTGCTGCGCTGGAACAGCCTGACGCCCAGTGCGAGCTCGAGCCGGGCGACGTTCTTGCTGACCGCCGCCGGCGTCAGGCCGAGCTGGCGTGCCGCGGCCGAGAAGCTGCCGGCCTCGGCCGTGCGGACGAAGGATTCGAGATGGCTGAGCGGCTGCATGGTGATCATTTTCAACCATTGGTTGAATTTGATGCGGCATTTTCATGGCTACTCGAAATGCAATCGGAAGCCCAAACTGCATCCCATCCCAACCACTTTCCTGGAGTTCGACATGAGCACTTCCCCTGACCTTCACCCCGCAACCCAGGCCGGCAAGGTGGCGCTCGTGACCGGCGGCTCGCGCGGCATCGGCGCGGCGATCGTGCGGCGGCTCGTGCGCGATGGCGTGGCAGTCGCCTTCACCTATGCCGGCAACGAGGCCGCGGCCCACGCGCTGGCAGCCGAGATCGAGGCCGGCGGCGGTCACACGCTGGCGATCCGCGCCGACAGCGCCGATGCTGATGCCGTGCGCAGCGCGGTCGACCAGACGGCCCGGGCCTTCGGCCGGCTCGATATCCTGGTCAACAACGCCGGCGTCTTTCTCGGCGGCACGGTCGAGCAGATGTCGCTCGCGGACTTCGACCGCACGCTGGACATCAATGTGCGAGCCGTCTTCGTCGCCACCCAGGCCGCCGTGCGCCACATGGGCCAGGGCGGTCGGGTCATCACCATCGGCAGCACCAACGCCGAACGCATGCCCTGGGCCGGCTTCGCGGCCTATGCGATGAGCAAGTCGGCCCTCAGCGGCCTGACGCGCGGCCTGGCGCGCGACCTGGGCCCGCGCGGCATCACGGTCAACAACGTGCAGCCCGGCCCGGTCGACACCGAGATGAACCCGGCCGGTGGCCCGAACGCCGAGGCGATGCATGCGCTGATGGCGCTGCCCCGGCACGGGCGCGGCGAGGAGATCGCCGGCATGGTCGCCTACCTCGCAAGCCCCGAGGCCGCCTTCGTGACCGGCGCCAGCCTGATGATCGACGGCGGCTTCTCCGCCTGAGACAGGACGCCCCCCGATGCGCCTGCGGCGCCTCTCCCACTAGGGGGCAGGCCGGCCGCTTCGGAGCGGCCGCGCGCGGCGGCCTCTGGAATGGGACGCCGCGCCGGCCTCTGGAATGGACGCTGCGCGTCAGGCGTCGCGAGCGGGGTGCGGCGCCAGGAGGGCTTTCGCCGCCTCGGCGATCCGGCCAGCACCGATGCGCGACTGCGCCTCGAGCACCGGCGCGTAGCCGACCGGGATGCGCGGCGCTCCGAGGCGCGCGATGCGGCAGCCGGTGGCCTCGGCCGCGCTGGCCGCGATCTCGGCGCCGAAGCCGGCCGCCTGCACCGCCTCGTGAACCACCAGCAGGCGGCCCGTGCGGCCGCAGGAGCCGAGCACGGTCTCCCGGTCCCAGGGCCACAGCGTGCGCAGGTCGATCAGCTCGACCGCGATGCCCTCGGCCGCGAGCGCATCGCAGGCTTCGGCGCAGGCCAGCATCTGCCGGCCCCAGCTGACCAGCGTGAGCGCATCGCCGCGGCGTCGCACGGCGGCCCGGCCGAGCGGCACCTCGATGCCTTCGTCGACCTCGCCGCGCAGGCCCCAGAGCGTCTTGTGCTCGATGTAGACCACCGGGTCACCGCAGCGCAGCGCCGCCCGCAGCAGCGCGTAGTTGTCCTGCGGCGTGCCGGGGCAGACCACGACGACGCCGGGCAGGTGTGCGAACCAGGCCTCGAGCGATTGCGAGTGCTGCGCCGCCGAGGCGTCCCAGATGCCGCCCGGCATGCGCGCCACCAGCGGCACGCGGCCCTGGCCGCCGAACATGAAACGGTTCTTCGCCGCCTGGTTGACCAGCTCGTCCATCCCGCAGAGCGCGAAATCGACCACCCGCATCTCGACCACCGGCCGAAGCCCGGCCAGCGCCATGCCGACGCCGGCACCCATGATCGCGGCCTCGGAAATCGGCGTGTCGATCACGCGCTCGGTGCCGAAGCGCTGCTGCAGGCCCTTGTACTGGCCGAAGATGCCGCCGCGGCCGACGTCCTCGCCGAGCACCACCACGCGCGCATCGGCTTCCATCTCGCGTTGCACCGCGAGCGCCGCGGCCTCGGCGTAGCTCAGCTGCCGAAGCTGCAGCGTGCCGTCTTCGCGGCTGCTGCCCAGGGTCATGTCCATTGGCCGGCTCCGGTGGTCTGCACGTCGGTGAAGGCGCTGGCCGCATCGGGCCAGGGCGCGGCATCGGCCGCGGCGAGCGCCGCCTCGACCTCGGCTGCGGCCGCGTTCTCGATCTCGGCCAGCACGCCGGCATCCACCCCGGCCGCCAGCAGCCGGGCGCGTGCTCGCGCGATCGGATCGGTCTCGAGCGCAGCCGCCAGTTCGGCCGGATCGCGGTAGGCCGCCGGATCGACCGACACGTGGCCCTTCACGCGGTAGGTGAGCGCATGCAGCAGGCGCGGCCCGCCGTCCGCGCGCACCTGCGCCACCAGCTCGTGCGCCGCGGCATGCACTGCGAACACCTCGTTGCCGTCGACGCGGGTGGCAGCGATGTCGAGCGCCTCGGCGCGCGCGGAAGCGCCGTCGCCGGCGGTCATCGGGCCGCTCGCGGTGGTGGCGCTCCAGCGGTTGTCCTCGCACACGAACAGCACCGGCAGCCGGTAGACGCGGGCCCAGTTGAGGGCCTCCAGGAAGGGACCGCGGTTGATCGCGCCGTCGCCGAAGAAGCAGACCGTGATCGCGTCCCGATGCAGCAGTTTCTGCGCGTGCGCGGCGCCGACCGCGATCGGCAGGCCGGCCGCGACCACGCCGTTGGCGCCCAGCATGCCGACCGAGAAATCGGCGATGTGCATCGAGCCGCCCTTGCCGCCGTTGAAGCCAGTCGCCTTGCCGAACAGCTCGGCCATCATGCGGCCGAGATCGGCACCCTTGGCCAGCGTGTGACCGTGGCCGCGATGGGTCGAGGTGAGGTAGTCGGCGGCGCGCAGATGGGCGCACACGCCGGCCGGCACCGCCTCCTGGCCGGTCGACAGGTGCAGCGGCCCTCGCACCTTGGCGCCGCCCGCGGCCTGTTGGCCATAGGCGCTGACGCCGCCCTGGCTCGCGGTCTCGGCGGCGTTCTCGAAGGCGCGGATGCGCACCATCGTGCGGTAGAGCGCGAGCCCTTCCGGTGTTGTCGGTATCGAAATGTCCATCTTGTCTCCGGCACGCGCGGTACGTGCGATCTGCGCCGAATGCTAACCATGGTCACCCAGGGTCGGCAGCGCGCTAACCCGGATCGCGGGTGGCCGCCTGCTGCCGCTCGGCGATCCAGCGCTCGAAATTGCGCTCGGCCTGCAGCTTGAACTCGTTCCGCGCCTGGTTGCAGGCAGCGTGCGAGAGCCGGCGGTGCTTCTGCTTGCGCACGCCGCCGAGGGTCGAATCGTTGAGGTGCTCGATGGTCGCCGCGTCGGGGCCGGTGCGCGGTTCGCCGAATCGCATCGGCAGTCCGCACCAGTGGCAGTTGGGACCGAAGGAAGACCGCAATGCCTGGACGCTCATGGGGCGTCGAGCATACCTTCAGGCCGGGGGCGCCGCCTCGCTCTCGCGCCAGCTGCGCAGGCGCCGGTAGAGCGTGCCGCGCGACACGCGCAGCTGGCGCGCGGCGTTCGAGATGTTGCCGTGATGCGCCGCGAGCGTTTCCTCGATCAGCCGGCGGCTGTGGCCACGCAGGCTGGGGTCGTCCGCGCCGGCGTCGCCGCCTTGCGCATCGCTGCTCGCGGGTGGCACGGGCGCGGGCGCCGTGGACTCGTCGGGACCGGCGATGGACGACGGCAGGTCCGCGGAAACGGAAACCGCATGACCGAAATCGATGCCGTCGAGCGCAGGGGTGCGCGCCTGCAGCCAGACCCCGAGCCCGCTCGCGAGCCGCACCGGCTGCGCCGCGTTGCGGCAGCCGATGCGCAGCAGCGTCGCGAGGTCGAAGCCGAACAGCATCTCGACGTTGCAGGGCTCGGCCTCGGGCAGGCCGCCGACCAGGCGCGCAGCGGCGGTGTTGAGCCAGACGACCCGGCCGTCCGCGGCGACGCCGGCCAGCGCCTCGAGCGGCGTTCCGAGCAGGCTCGGACTGGCCTGGAAGCGCAGCACCAGCAGCTCGGGCGACTGCGTGACCAGGAGGCGGTTCTCGATCGTGGTGGCATGCAGCCCGACCATCGAGGCGGCGTCGAAGCCGAAGCGGCGCGACTCGATCGACAGGTCGAGCACGCCGGCCAGACGGCCATTCACGTCGCGGATCGGCGCCGCTGCGCAGCTCATCGTGCGCAGGCATTCGAAGTAATGCTCGGCACCGTCGACCGTGCAGGCCTGGCCGGTGCTGGCGACGATGCCGGGCGCGGTGGTGCCGACCACGCTCTCGGCGATGTTGACGCCGAGCCGCGCGGTGCTGCGCAGGATCGGCTGCTGGGCCGCGGCCGGATGGTGCGTGACGTGCACGATCACGCCCTGGGCGTCGGTCAGCAGCACGCGGCAGTCGGTGCCCGCGAGCGCGCTCTCCATGCCGGCCAGCTCGCCGTGCGCGGCCTGCAGCAGTTCGTGGTTGCGTGCCAGCGTGGCGTGCAGTCGGCTCGGCGTCACGGCCTCGAAGCTCACGCTGCGGCGCGTGTCGGCATGGGCGCGCGTGCAGCGCAGCCAGGACTGGATCACGGCCTCGCCGACCAGGCCCGAAGGGCGCACGCCTTCCTCGAAGAACTGGGTCCGGGCCAGCGCCACCCGTTCCGCGACGGTGCTGGCGAACAGCTGCCGCGGACCGCCGGCCTGGGCGCGCGTCGAAAGGGGCAAGTGGACCTCCGCTTCGGAACGAGGGCTCGAATTTGTTCCGCAATGGAACACTCAGGCGCTAGGGAAATCCCGAGGGTGATGAATGGCCCGCCGCGCACCATCCTTCGCAGCACAACGACAGGAGACGACACGATGAAGAAATTCCCCGCCGCGCTGGCGCTGGGCGCGTTGCTGTGCCTGGGCGCCTCGGCTGCATGGGCCCAGGCCGCCAAGGGCTCGCCGGAGCACATCAAGGCCGCGATCCAGAAGGTCGACGGCGCCTTCATCCGGGCCAATGCAGCCAAGACCCCCGACTGGCCCAGCTACGGCCTCGACTACGCCGAGACGCGCTTCAGCAAGCTCGACCAGGTCAACGCCGGCAACGTGAAGGACCTCGGACTGGTCTGGTCCTACGACCTGCAGTCCACGCGCGGCGTCGAGGCCACGCCGCTGGTGGTCGACGGCATCATGTACGTCACGGCTTCTTGGAGCGTGGTGCATGCGATCGATGCGCGCACCGGCAAGCGGATCTGGACCTACGACCCGAAGGTCGACCGCTCGAAGGGCTACCGCGGCTGCTGCGACGTGGTCAACCGCGGTGTGGCGCTGCACCAGGGCAAGGTCTACGTGGCCGCCTACGACGGCCGGCTGATCGCCCTCGACGCCGCCACGGGCCAGGTGGTGTGGGAGAAGGGCACCATCATCGACCACAAGCGCTCCTACACCATCACCGGCGCGCCGCGCGTGTTCAAGGGCAAGGTGATCATCGGCAACGGCGGCGCCGAATACGGCGTGCGCGGCTACGTCACGGCCTACGACGCCGCCTCGGGCGAGCAGAAGTGGCGCTGGTTCGTGGTGCCCGGCGATCCGTCCAAGCCCTTCGAGGACGCCTCGATGGCCAAGGCCGCCAAGACCTGGGACCCGAGCAACAAGTACTGGGAGTCGGGCGGCGGCGGCACGGCGTGGGACACGCTCACCTTCGATCCCGAACTCAACCTGATGTACGTGGGCACCGGCAACGGCTCGCCGTGGGCCCACAGCCAGCGCAGCCCGAAGGGCGGTGACAACCTCTACCTGGCCTCGATCGTCGCGCTCGACCCCGACACCGGCAAGTACAAGTGGCACTACCAGGAGACGCCCGGCGACAACTGGGACTACACCTCGACCCAGCCGATGATCCTGGCCGACGTGAAGATCGACAACAAGCCGCGCAAGGTCATCCTGCACGCGCCCAAGAACGGCTTCTTCTTCGTCATCGATCGCACCAACGGCAAGTTCATCTCGGCAAAGAATTTCGTCGACGTGAACTGGGCCACGGGCTACGACAAGAACGGCCGCCCGATCGAGATTGCGGCCGCGCGCCAGAACACCAAGCCCGGCGACAGCATCCCGGGGCCCTTCGGCGCCCACAACTGGCATCCGATGTCCTACAACCCGCAGACCGGGCTGGCCTACCTGCCGGCGCAGCACGTGCCGCTCAACCTCATGGACGACAAGGACTGGAAGTTCAACGAGAACGCGCCGGGCCGTCCGCACGCGGCGCTGGGCTGGAACACGGCCATGTTCGCCAACGCGGCACCGCCGACCAGCAAGCCGATGGGCCGCCTCGTGGCCTGGGACCCGGTCGCGCAGAAGGAAGCCTGGGGCGTGGAGTACGCCTCGCCCTGGAACGGCGGCACCCTCACCACCGCGGGCAACCTCGTGTTCCAGGGTACGGCGGACGGCCGCCTGGTGGCCTACAACGCGAAGAGCGGCGACAAGCTCTGGGAGACGCCCACCGGCACCGGCGTGGTCGCGGCACCGGCCACCTTCATGGTCGACGGCAAGCAATACGTGTCGGTGGCGGTCGGCTGGGGCGGCGTCTACGGACTGGCCCAGCGCGCCACCGACCGCCAGGGCCCGGGCACGGTCTACACCTTCGCGGTGGGCGGCAACGCGCCGAAGCCCGAGTTCGTGCAGTACCGCATGGACAAGCTGCTGCAGGGCGTGAAGTACAACCCCGCGAGCGTCGAGGCCGGCACCTACCTCTACGTGAGCAACTGCGTCTTCTGCCACGGCGTGCCGGGTGTCGACCGCGGCGGCAACATCCCGAACCTCGGCTACATGGCGCCCGCGTACATCGAGAACCTCGGCCAGTCGGTCTTCAAGGGCCCCGCGATGGCGCGCGGCATGCCCGACTTCACGGGCAAGCTGACGCCGGACGACGTCGAGAAGATCAAGGCCTTTATCCAGGGAACGGCCGACGCGATCCGGCCGAAGTGAGTGTTGCTCGCCCCCAGGTTGCCCGGCACTTCGTGTCCGGGCGCCCACCCCCTGCCGGGGGCAACACCTGCGGCCCGGCGAAGCCGGTTCCGCGGTGTTTCACCAACGGGCCTGGCTGCGCCGGCCGACAGAAGACAGGACAGTGACGGCGGTGCGTGCTATCGGGCGGGGCGCAGCGCCCGCCTGTTCGTGGGCAGTCGCGGAACCGGCTTTGCCGGGCCGCTGACTGCGCCCCCGGCAGGGGGTGGGCGGGCTACACGAAGTGAGCCCAACCTGGGGGCGAGCCAATGTCAGTCGGCATACACGCCGGCGGCCTTGATGATCGGGCTCCACTTGGCGATCTCGGCGGCCACGAACTTCTTGTGGCCCTCCGGCTCGACGCGGCCGTCGGCGGCGACCACGGCGCCCAGGCCTTCCTGCTTCTTGATGAACTCGGGGTCCTTCAGGGCGACCTTGAGCGCATCGTTGAGCTTCTTCGTGACGGCCGGCGGCGTGCCCTTGGGCGCGTAGAGGCCGTGCCAGATCGTGACCTCGAAGCCCTTGAGGCCTTCTTCCTGCAGCGTCGGCAGGTCCTTCAGCAGCGGCGTGGTCAGGCGCTTGCTGGTGGTCACTGCATAGGGCTTGACCTTCTTGGCCTCGATCTGCGGCGAGGTGTTGGTGGTCTGGTCGCACAGCAGGTCGATCTGGCCGCCGATCAGGTCGGTGATGGCGGGCGCCGTGCCCTTGTAGGGAACCGGCGTCATCTCGGTCTTCATGGCCGTCTGGTAGAGCAGGCCGCACAGGTGCGAGGCCGAGCCGATGCCGGCATTGCCGAGGTTGATCTTGCCCTTGTTGGCAGCGATCCAGGCGGTCAGTTCCTTGTAGTTGTTGGCCGCCATCTGCGGCTTGGCGATCAGGGTCATCGGCACGTCGTTGACGATGCCCAGGTATTCGAAGTCGCTCTCGACCTTGAACGGCACGTTGCGCACCAGCGTCGGGATGGTCGACATGCCGATGTGGTTCAGCAGCAGCGTGTAGCCATCGGGATTGGCACGTGCCACCTTGGCGGCGCCGATCGAACTGCCGGCGCCCGGCACGTTGTCGACCACGATGCTGCCGCCGCCGAGCGGCTTGCGCAGCGCTTCGGCAAGGTCACGCGCGACGCGGTCGGTCGGGCCGCCTGCCGCGAACGGCACCACGATGCTGATGGGCTTGCTGCCCGGAAAATCTTGCGCGTGGACGCTCAGGGCAGCGGCGGCGATGGCCGTGAAGGCAAACAGCTTGTTCATGATTGGCGATGGGTTACAGAATGCGAGGGCGCGATCTTATCGACTGACCGAGACCTGACGAATCGCGGATTCCCCTGAGTTCGCGCAGATATTGCACTTTGAAGGAAGTTAAATGGAACGTGTGTCGAATGACGGCTGAGGGCGCGCTCGAACGGGCCGTCGGCCTGCTGCGCGAGGCGCGGCGCATCGTGGTGTTCTCCGGCGCGGGGCTCTCGAAGGCGTCGGGCATACCGACGTATCGCGATGCCGACGGTCTCTGGATGAATCAGCAGTCCGCGCATTTCTCGCATGCCGACGACCTGAAGCGCGACCCGGCCGGCTTCACGAAGTTCTGGGGCCAGCGCCTGGCAGCCGTCGAGGCGGCGCGTCCCAATCCGGCGCACCTGGCGCTGGTTCAACTGCAGCGGTTGCGACCGGCGACACGGCTCGTGACCCAGAACGTGGACGGCCTGCTGAACCAGGCCGGCGCGCACGACGTGCTCGAACTGCACGGCTCGCTGCGCCGCTGGCGCTGCGACCATTGCGGCAACCGGCGCGGCCCGTGGATCTTCCACCGCTGCCTGCGCTGCGGCTTCCGGGGCCGGCCCGACGTCGTGATGTTCGGCGAGATGCTCAACAAGGGCGTGCTGCTCGACGCCCAGGTCGCGGCCGAGGAATGCGATGTGTTCCTGCTGGTCGGCAGCACCGCCGTGGTCTACCCGGCCGCGGAACTGCCCGAGCTGGCGCTGTCGCGCGGCGGCCGGCTCGTGACGCTCAATGCCGAGCCGCTGGCGCTCGATCGCTCGGCCGCCGCGGTGCTGCGCGGCAAGGCCGAGGAACTGCTGCCGCTGCTGGTCGAGGGCGCGACCGCGGCGGCTTGAGCGCTTCTGCCTCCGTTACTGGAAGCGGAAGTTGCGGGCGTTGCTGCCGTTGAAGCGGATCTTGCCGATCTGCCAGTTGGCGTCGACCGCGGTGCCGCTTTCGCCGAGCACGACCACAGCGCCGCTGTGGGCCTTGCCGCAGGTGGCGGGCTTGCCGCCCCCCAGCCCGCCGGTCGTGTCCTGGCAATCCGTACTCGTGTTGTCGCGGAACATGCCGCCGTCGCCCGAGATGCCGTCCACGATGCAGGCATTCGGATACTTCACGAAATTGAAGGTCTCGAAGTCTTCCGAGCCGATGTAGTCCGGATTGATCGCGACCTTGTCGCCGACCGGGTCGCCGGCCGAGATGCGCCAGCCCGGCGTCTTGTACTCGAATTTCACGCTGCTGAAGTCCGCGTCCGAGATCGGGGTGCTGGCCTTCTGCACGAACTGGTAGAACGGATCGAAGATCACGATGCGGCGCTTCTTGCGCACATCGGCCAGCGTGGCGTTGGCGGCCAGGGGCTCTCCCTTGCACTCCAGGTCGACCATGAAATTCACGTAGGCATAGACGTTCTTGCCGTCCGATCTGGTGGCGCCCTTGACCTCCATCGACATGTCCTTGAAGTCGATGAGCTTCTGGCCCGCAAGGCCAGGCAGCTGCAGCACGGCCTTGTTGCCCGTGCCGCTGCCGACATACGCCCCGACCTCGCTAGCGCCGGCTTCTAGCTGCATCGAAAGCTTGTCGCCGCTGGCCTTGATCTTTGCCTTGTTGAGCTGCGGCATCGCCGCCAGCTCGTCGGTCTTGAAGACGTGCGTCAGGGGAACCTGCACCACCTTGTCACCGGCCGCCGCGACCGCCGTCAGCAGCTTGCCGAGGTCCGTGTTCTCGTCCGCGAGCGAGCGCATCAGCTGCGCGATCAGGTCGTCGTGCAGATCGCCGGCCACCGGGCTGAAGCTGGCCGTGAGCGGATTGCCCGCGAGCGGCGCATAGCCGGAAGCCTTGAGGATGGCGTTGACCTTGGCCAGGCCCTGCTCGAGTGCCTTGGCCGCGTCCGCGAGGCCGCTGCCCGAGGCCAGCGCCGAAGGCGCAGCCTGCGCCGCGCTGGCGACCACGAGGCTGGTCAACGGCGTGACGTTGACGGCCGAGGCGTCGAGCGCCACCGAGTACAACGACTGCTCGGCCGGCAGGCTGCCGCCCGAGACGGTCACGAGGCAGGGGAAGGTGGCGTCGGTCAGGGACACGCTCCAGGCGCCGTTCGAATCGGTGCTGGCGGTCGTGGCCTTGCCACCGACGCATTGCACTGCGACGGCAGAGTTGGCCACGGGCGCGCCGGTGGCGGCGATGCCGCTCAGCGTGACGGGCTTGGGATCGGTGGTCTCGGGCGTGGTGGGCGCTGCCGGTGCAGCGGGTGCGGCAGGGTCCGCAGGTGCCTGGGCGGCAGGCGTGATCGGGAAAGAAGCGCCGCCGCCACCACCGCCACAACCGGCGATGACGAGGAGGGCAGCAGTAGCAAAGGCCGAGCGCACGAAAGGCAGTCTCATTGAGATATGTATCGACAAGTTACGGAGCCGGTAGTTTAAAAACGCAGACGGCCAAAAAGATCGATGCCGTGCATTTGACTCGCGCAACCCGTGCAGATGTCACGCCCGCGCCCGCGAAGCGCACCGCGGAGGTGCGTGCGTGCAACGGTCGCCGGCAGCGATACCGACTCGGGCATCACATCCGTTGCGCTTGTGGCCGTGGTTCCGGCCGCGCAGAATGAGTGCCATGAAAACCGTAGCTGAAATCCTCAAGGCCAAGGGCAATTCGGCGGTGCATGCGATCGCACCTTCGGCATCGGTGTACGAGGCGGTCGCGCTGATGGCCGAGAAGAACGTCGGCGCGCTGCTGGTGATGGACGGCGAGCGCATCGTCGGCATGGTCACCGAGCGCGACTACGCGCGGAAGGTGGTCCTGCTCTCGCGCTCGTCCAAGGAGACGCCGCTGCGCGACGTCATGACCGCGGCCGTGATCTACGTCAGGCCGGACCAGACCACCGAGGACTGCATGGCGCTCATGACGCAGAGCCGCATCCGCCACCTGCCGGTGCTCGACAACGGCAAGCTGGTCGGCCTGATCTCGATCGGCGACCTGGTGAAGGGCATCATGTCCGAGCAGACCTTCATCATCGAGCAGCTGCAGAGCTACATCTCGGGCTGAGCGCCCGCTTCGTCAGAGCAGCCTGGCGCGCTGCGCCTGGTCCGTGAGCTCAGCGCGGAAGTCCGGGTGCGCGATGCCGATCAGCGCCTGCGCGCGCTGCTTGGCCGATTTGCCGCGCAGCTGCGCGACGCCGTATTCGGTCACCACGTAGTTGATGTCGTTCTTGCTCGTGCTCACGTGGGTGCCGGGCGAAAGCGACGGCACGATGCGCGAGATGGTGTCGCCCTTGGCCGAGGACGGAAGCACGATGAAGGCCTTGCCGCCGCGCGAGCGGTTGGCCGCACGCACGAAGTCCGACTGCCCGCCGGTGCCCGAGTACGGCGCATGGCCCAGGCTCTCGGAGCCGCACTGGCCGAGCAGGTCGATCTGGAGCGTGGCGTTGATCGCGATCAGCTTGTCGTTCTGGCCCGCGAGGTACGGGTCGTTGGTGAAGTTGACCGGATGCATCTCGATCGCCGGATTGCGGTCCATGAAGCGATAAAGCTTGTTCGAGCCGAGCGCGAAGGTGGCGACCGTCTTGCCGGGGAGGTAGTTCTTGCGCCGGTTGTTGACCACGCCGGCCTCGATCAGCGTGAGGATGCCGTCGCCGAGCATCTCGGTATGGATGCCGAGGTCGCGCTTGTCGGTGAGCTGCATCACGACCGCATCCGGAATGCCGCCGTAGCCGATCTGCAGGGTCGAGCCGTCCTCGATCAGGTCGGCCACGTGCTTGCCGATGGCCTGCTGCACCGGGCCGATCTTGGGCAGTCCGACCTCGAGCACCGGCTCGCTGCTCTCCACCAGCGCCGCCACCTGCGAGATGTGCACATGGCAGTTGCCGTAGGCGAAGGGCACATTGGGATTGACCTCGAGCACCACCGCGCGCGCCTGGGCGATGGCCGCCATCGTGTAGTCGGCGCCCAGGCTCAGCGAGAAGTAGCCGTGCGCATCCATCGGCGAGGCCATGCTGAACACCACCTCGGCCGGGATCTGGCCACGCTCGATCTGGGCCGGGATCTCGGAGAAGTAGTTCGGGATAAAGTCCGTCCAGCCCTCCTGCCCGCCGGGGCGCGAGGCGCCACCGAAGAACAGCGAGACATGGCGCACGTGCTGTGTCGTCTCGCGGTCGAAGTACGCGTACTTGCGCATCGCGAGGATCTGCGACACCTTCACGTCGTTGAAGTCGCGCCGTTGCTCGGAGAGCGCGGTCAGCAGGCTCGGCGGCTCGCCGACGCCGGTGGGCACGACGATCATGTCGCCGTCGCGCACGAGGCGCACGGCCTCGGCCGCGGGAATCAGTTTCTGGCGGTACTGGTCTTGATGGCTCATCGCGAGGTCCTTCGGGTTCGAACGCGCATGGACCTTATCTTATTGGTAGCTGCGCGCATCCTCGATCACCTTGCCGTCGTTGGGCAGGCTGCCCGGCGCAACGAACTCGACCGCGCCGCGCAGCTTCGTGACGTCGCGGATCGCCTCGGCGACGCGCTCGGCCAGGCCTTCGGGCACGGCCGCGCATTCGATGCGCAGCGTCATGCGGTCGTTGGCCATCTCGCCCTCGACCACCAGCCGCGCGCGCCCCGCCTCGGGGAAGCGGCGCACCACCTCCGCCACCTGTCCCGGATGCACGAACATGCCGCGCACCTTGGTGGTCTGGTCGGCGCGCCCGAGCCAGCCGCGGATTCGCGCATTGGTACGGCCGGTCGGGCAGCGGCCGGGCAGCAGCGCCGACAGGTCGCCGGTGCCGAAGCGGATCAGCGGGTAGTCGGGATTCAGCGTCGTGACCACGACCTCGCCGACCTCGCCCTCGGGCACCGGGTCGCCGGTGCCGGGCCGCACGATCTCGACCAGCACGCCCTCGTCGAGCACCAGGCCCTCGCGGGCCGCTGTCTCGTAGGCGATCAGGCCCAGGTCGGCGGTCGCATAGCACTGCATGCCGGTCACGCCGCGCTCGGCGATCCAGTCGCGCAGGCTGGGCGGAAAGGCCTCGCCCGACACCAGCGCCTTGGTCATCGAGCCGATCGCGACCTTCTTCTCGGCCGCCTTCTCGATCAGGATCTTGAGGAAGCTCGGCGTGCCGATGTAGCCGGCCGGGCGCAGTTCGGCGATGGCGTCGAGCTGCTGCTCGGTCTGGCCGGTGCCGCCCGCGAACACGGTGCAGCCGAGCGCATGCGCGCCGCACTCCATGATCGATCCGGCCGGCGTCATGTGGTAGCTGAAGCTGTTGTGCGCCAGCTCGCCCGGGCGGAAGCCCGCCGCATGCAGCGCGCGCGCCGTGCGCCAATAGTCCGCCGCCTCGCCCTCGGGCTCGTACAGCGTGCCGGGGCTCGCGAACACGCGCCGCATGCGCGGTCCGAAGCGCAGCGCCGAGAAGCCGCCGAAGGGGTCGCTCGCGCGCCGCTGCTGCTGCAGCGCGAGCAGTTCCGACTTGCGCGTCACGGACAGACTGGCAAGCGCCTCGCGGCTCGTCACCGCGGTCGGCTCGACGCCGTCGAGGATGGTGGCGAAGGCCGTGGTCGCGGTCTTCGCCTGCAGGATCTGCCTCGGCAGCGCGGCGAGCAGGTCGCGCTCGCGCTCGGCCGGGTTGCGCACTTCGAGCGCGTCATAGTGATCGGTCATTGCCGTCGGCTCCCTTCCACCGTTCGCCAGGATGTCTCAGGCCAGCCAGCGCTTGCGGCGCTTGTAGCTCTTCACGTCGCGGAAGCTCTTGCGATCCGCGCCGCCGACGCCGAGGTAGAACTCCTTGACGTCCTCGTTCTCGCGCAGGCTCGCGGCCTCGCCGTCCATCACGATGCGGCCGTTCTCGAGGATGTAGCCGTAGTCCGCATAGCGCAGCGCCATGTTGGTGTTCTGCTCGGCGAGCAGGAAGGTCACGCCTTCCTTCTCGTTGAGGTCGCGCACGATGCCGAACACCTCGTCGACGATCTGCGGTGCCAGCCCCATCGAGGGCTCGTCGAGCAGCACCATGTTCGGGTTCGCCATCAGCGCGCGGCCGATGGCGCACATCTGCTGCTCGCCGCCCGAGGTGTAGGCGGCCTGCGAGCCGCGCCGGGTCTTGAGCCGCGGGAAGTAGGCATAGACCTTCTCGAGCGTGGCCGCGACCGCGGCCTTGCCGTCGGTGCGCGTGTAGGCGCCGCTCATGAGGTTGTCCTCGATCGTCAGGTGGGCGAAGCAGTGACGCCCCTCCATCACCTGGATCAGGCCTCGCTTCACGAGCTCGGCCGGCGACAGCGCCTCGATGCGCTCGCCGCGCAGCTCGATCGTTCCCTTGGTGACCGCGCCGCGCTCGCCCGCGAGCAGGTTCGACACCGCGCGCAGCGTGGTGGTCTTGCCCGCGCCGTTGCCGCCGAGCAGCGCCACGATGCCGCCTTCGGGCACCGTGAGCGAGACGCCCTTGAGCACCAGGATCACGTGGTTGTAGATGACCTCGATGCCGTTGACCTCCAGCAGCGTGGCGGCTGCCGGGGCGGCGGGGGGCGCGGAGACGTCGACCATGGTCTTTGAACGATCAGCTGCAGCTGCGCGGCTTGATGTTCTTGTCCTTGGCGTACTTGGCCGAGTACTCGGCCACCAGCGGATCGAGGTTGGCCTTGCGCGCCTGGTACCAGTCGGGCTGCACCACCCACTTGGATCCGTCCCACTGCGCGATGCGCGCCCAGTCGGTGCCCATGTGGTTGCTGCACGAGGTCTTGACCGGCCGCATGATCTCGCCGAAGCCCAGCGCCTTGAGCTTGTCGGCCGAGAGGTCGAGGTTCTCGAAGCCCCAGCGCACCTGCTCGGGCGTGAGGGTCTTGCCCTTGCCGAACTTCTCCTGCGCCGCGCGGATCGCCTCCACCTGCAGCATCGAGATCATCATGCCGCGCGTGTGGGCCATGACGCCGATCTCGTTCGCGTTGGCGGCCGTGCCCTGGCCCTTGTCGTAGACGAACTTCTTCAGATCCTCGTGCACCTTGTCCTTCGAGGCGCTGTTGTGGATCGTCACGGTGTTGTAGCCCTTGGCGCCTTCGCCGATGTCACGCACGTCGTGATCGGAGCCGGCCCACCAGACCGAGTACATCTTGTCGCGCGGGAAGCCGCTGGCCTGGGCCTCGCGGATGCCGGCCGGGGTCATCACGCCGGCGCTCCAGAACAGCACGTAGTCGGGCTTCTGCTGGCGGATCTGCAGCCAGGTCGACTTCTGCTCGACGCCGGGTGGCGTGACGGGGAACAGCGAGAGGTCGAAGCCTTCCTGCGCCGCGAGCTTCTGCAGCAGCAGGATAGGCTCCTTGCCATAGGGCGAGTCGTGATAGACCAGCGCGATCTTCTTGCCCTTGAGGCTGCCCTTCTCCTTCTTGGCGATGTCCTGCAGGATCACGTCGGTGGCGGTCCAGTAGGTGCCGAGTAGCGGGAAGTTCCATTCGAACACCGTGCCGTCGACCGACTGCGACAGGCCGTAGCCCATGGTCTCGATCGTGACCTTGTCGTTGAAGGCCTTGTCGGTCACCGCGAAGGTGATGCCGGTCGATTGCGGATCGAAGCCCGAGGCGCCCGTGCCCTTGGCCTTGAGGCGGTCGTAGCATTCCACGCCCTTGGCCGCGTCGTAGGCGGTCTCGCATTCCTCGTAGGCCAGCTTGACGCCGTTGACGCCGCCGTCGCGCGCGTTGATGAGCTTCAGGTAGTCCTGCTTGCCGTCGGCCCAGGGAATGCCGAGTGGCGCGAACTGCCCCGTGCGATAGACCAGCAACGGGATGAACTGCTCGCCTGCGGCCTGGGCCTGGGCGGGCGCCGGCAGCATCGCGGACGAAAGCCCGGCAGCCGCGATGGCCGCCGCGAGAGCAATGGACTGGAACTTCATGCTTTGTCTCCTGTTGTCGAGTGGTGAACGGGTCGGGAAAGGTGCTCAGTGCGGGAAGGGCCAGAGCCGCAGCTTCTGGCGCGCGGTGGACCACAGGGCGGCGAGGCCGTGCGGCTCCACGATCAGGAAGAAGACGATCAGTGCGCCGAAGATCATGTGCTCGAGGAAGCTCGCGGTGCCGGTCGAGATCGCGAGGCCCAGCCAGTGCGGCACGAAGTTCAGCAGCAGCGGCAGCAGCACGATGAAGGCGGCGCCGAACACCGCGCCGACGATCGAGCCCAGGCCGCCGATGATCACCATGAACAGCAGCTGGAACGACTTGTCGATGCCGAAGGCGGCCGGCTCCCAGGCGCCCAGGTGCACGAAGCCCCACAGCGCGCCGGCCACGCCGACGATGAAGGAACTCACTGCGAAGGCGCTGAGCTTGGCGTAGACCGGACGGATGCCGATCACCGCGGCGGCGACGTCCATGTCGCGCATCGCCATCCATTCGCGGCCGATGGCGCCGCGCACCAGGTTCTTGGCCATCAGCCCGAACAGCACCAGCAGCGACAGGCACAGCAGGTACCGACGCACCGGCGTGTCGAGCGGGAGTCCGAACAGGTGCAGCGCCGAGACGCTGACCGAGCCCGACGAGGAGCCGTTCGTGACCCAGGCCACGCGATTGGTGAACCAGTCGACGAAGAACTGCGCCGCCAGCGTCGCCACCGCAAGGTAGAGGCCCCGGATGCGCAGGCTCGGGATGCCGAACAGGATGCCGAACACCATCGCGCAGAGGCCGCCGCCGATCAGCGAGAGCAGCAGCGGCATGCCGTCGATGCGCACGTTGAGATTGAAGGCCGCGTACGCGCCGACCGCCATGAAGGCGCCGGTGCCGAGCGAGATCTGGCCGCAGTAGCCCACCAGGATGTTGAGGCCGATGGCCGCCAGCGACAGGATCAGGAACGGCACCAGCACGGCGCGGAACAGGTAGTCGCTGGCCAGCATGGGCACGGCGACGAAGGCGACGAGCGCCAGCAATCCGATCGCGAAGCGGTCCTGCGCGACCGGGAAGATCTGCAGGTCGCTCTTGTAGGTGGCCTTGAACTGGCCGTTCTCGCGGTAGAACATGGTCGTGTCAGTGCCCGCTCGGCCGCCCGGAGGGCACTGAGCGCCCCCTCGGGGGGCAGCGATACGCGAAGCGATGAGCGTGGGGGATTTTCATTTTCTAGACGCGGTCGATGATCTTGTCGCCGAAGAGGCCTTGCGGCCGCACCAGCAGGAAGGCGAGGGCCAGCACGTAGGCGAACCAGTTCTCGATGCCACCGCCGACCATCGGGCCGATGTAGATCTCCGAGAGCTTCTCGCCGACGCCGATGATCAGGCCGCCCAGGATGGCGCCCGGCACCGAAGTGAGGCCGCCGAGGATCACCACCGGGAAGGCCTTGAGCGCCACCAGCGAGATCGAATACTGCACGCCGAGCTTGGAGCCCCAGATGATCCCGGCCACCAGCGCCACCAGGCCGCCGATCGACCACACGATGACCCAGATGCGGGCCAGCGGAATGCCGATCGATTGCGCCGCCTGGTGGTCGTCGGCCACCGCACGCAGCGCGCGCCCGGTCTTGGTCTTCTGGAAGAACAGCGACAGCAGCACCACCAGCAGCGCCGCTGCGGCCGCCGCGTAGAGGTCCTCGCGGCTCAGCAGCAGGCCACCCTGGAAGGTGTTCTCCAGCACGATCATCGGGTCCTTGGGCATGCCGACGTCGATCTTGTAGGTGCTGCTGCCGAACAGCAGCTGGCCCGCGCCGTCGAGGAAATAGCTGATGCCGAGCGTCGCCATCAGCAGCGTGATGCCCTCCTGGTTTACCAGGTGGCGCAGCACCAGCCGCTCGACCAGCCAGGCCACCAGCACCATCGCCGCGGCGGCCACGCAGACCGCGAGCAGGTTGACCAGCAGCTTGCTTTCGAGGCCGGTCCAGCGCGGAATCCACTCGGCGAAGCGCGCCATGGTGAGCGCCGCGAACAGCACCATCGCGCCCTGCGCGAAATTGAAGACGCCGGAGGCCTTGAAGATCAGCACGAAGCCGATCGCCACCAGCGCATAGAGCATGCCGGCCATGAGGCCGCCGAAGACGGTTTCGAGGAAGAAGCCCATGTCAGGCCTCCCGCCGGACCGCCCCAAGGGAGGCCTGCGCCCCCTCAGGGGGCAGCGAATACACGAAGTGATGAGCGTGGGGGGTCATATCAATGTTCGACGCCCAGGTAAGCCCGGATCACGTCCTCGTTGTTGCGAACCTCGTCGGGCGTGCCGTCGCCGATCTTCTTGCCGTAGTCGAGCACCACCACGCGGTCGGAGATGTCCATCACCACGCCCATGTCGTGCTCGATCAGCACGATGGTGGTACCGAACTCGTCGTTGACGTCGAGGATGAAGCGGCTCATGTCCTGCTTTTCCTCCACGTTCATGCCGGCCATCGGCTCGTCGAGCAGCAGCACCTGCGGCTCCATCGCCAGCGCGCGACCCAGGTCGACGCGCTTCTGCAGCCCATAGGGGAGGCGGCCGACGGGTGTCTTGCGATGCAGCTGGATCTCGAGGAAGTCGATGATGCGCTCGACGAACTCGCGCTGCGCGATCTCCTCGCGCGCGGCCGGTCCGAAGCGCACGGCCTGCGCGAGCAGTCCGCTCTTCATCTTGAGGTTGCGCCCGGTCATGATGTTGTCGAGCACGCTCATGCCCTTGAACAGCGCCAGGTTCTGGAAGGTCCGCGCCACGCCCATCTCGGCCACCTGGCGCGAGTTCATGTGCTTGAAGGTCTGGCCGCGGAAGGTGATCGAGCCCTGCTGCGGCTGGTAGACGCCGTTGATGCAGTTGAGCATCGAGCTCTTGCCGGCGCCGTTGGGTCCGATGATCGCGCGCACCTCGTGCTCGCGCACGTTGAAGCTGATGTCGGTGAGCGCCTTCACGCCGCCGAAGCTCAGGGAGATGTTCTGGACGTCGAGGATGACGTCACCCGCCTTGCGCGCGCTCATGCCGCCACCTTCACGGGAGGAAAGCGCCTGGCATCGACGATCGCCAGCGTCGCGCTGACGACGCCGCTGCGACCGTCCTCGAACTTGACCTGGGTCTCGATGAACTGCTCGCGCCGGCCGCCGTAGAGCGCCTCGATCAGCACCGCGTACTTGTCGGCGACGAAGCCGCGCCGCACCTTGCGCGTGCGCGTGAGTTCGTCGTCGTCGGGATCGAGCTCCTTGTGCAGCACGAGGAAGCGGGCGATCTGCGTGTCGGCCATGCCTTCCTCGGTGGCGAGGTCGGCATTCACCTGCGCGAGGCATTCGGCCACCAGCGCCAGCACCTCGGGCTTGCCCGCCAGGTCGACATAGCCGCCATAGGCCAGCCCGCGCCGTTCGGCCCAGTTGCCCACGGCCTCGAAGTCGATGTTGACGAAGGCGCAGACCTCGTCGCGCTCGTGGCCGAAGCACACGGCTTCCTTGATCTGCGGGAAGAACTTGAGCTTGTTCTCGATGTAGTTGGGCGCGAACATCGCGCCGTTGTGCATGCGGCCGACGTCCTTGGCCCGGTCGATGATGCGCAGGTGCCCTTCGGCGTCGATCACGCCGGCATCGCCCGTGTGGAAGTAGCCGTCGGCGTCGAGCACCTCGGCCGTGGCGTCGGGGCGCTTGTAGTATTCCTTGAGCACCGAGACGCCGCGCACCAGCACCTCGCCGTCGGCCGCGATCTTGAGCTCGATGCCCGGTGCCGCGCTGCCCACGGTCTGCAGCTTGACCTTGCCGTCCTGCTGCAGGCAGACGTAGGCGCAGGTCTCGGTCTGGCCGTAGAACTGCTTCAGGTTGACGCCGATCGAGCGATAGAAGCGGAACAGGTCGGGCCCGATCGCCGCGCCCGCGGTGTAGGCCACGCGGATGCGGCTCATTCCCAGCACGTTGCGCAGCGGCCCGTAGATCACGAGGTCGCCGAGGCCGTAGAGCAGGCGATCCGCCAGGCCGACCGGCGCACCGTTCAGGATGTCGGCACCCACGCGCCGTGCCAGCGCCATGAACTTCGCATAGAGCCAGCGCTTGGGCGCGGCCGCGTCCTCCATCCGGATCGAGACCGCGGTCAGCAGGCCCTCGAAGGTGCGCGGCGGCCCGAAGTAGTAGCTCGGTCCGATCTCGCGCATGTCGTTCATCACGGTCTCGGCCGACTCGGGGCAGTTGAGCGTGAAGCCGCCGACCAGCCACTGCGCCACCGAGAACAGGTGGTCGCCGACCCAGGCCATCGGCAGGTAGCTCATGATGTCGTCGCCCGGGCCGAGGCGGTCGGTCTCGACGCCGCCGCGGCCTGCGGCGATGAAGCTCGCATGGGTCTGGCACACGCCCTTGGGCCGGCCCGTGGTGCCCGAGGTATAGAGGATCACGGCGACGTCGCCGGGCTCGCCCGCGGCGACACTGCGATCGAAGGCGCCCGGGTTGGCAGCGTCCCAGTCGCGACCCAGTTCGCGCAGCTTGTCGTAGCCGATCAGGCCCGGTTGCGTGTAGTGGCGCAGCCCGCGCGGGTCGTCGTAGACGATGTGGCGGATCGCCGGCGCGGTCTCGCGGCATTCGAGCAGCTTGTCGACCTGCTCCTGGTCCTCGGCGATCACGAACTCGATGCCGGCGTCCTGCAGCATGAACACCATCTCGGCCGCCACCGCGTCCTGGTAGAGGGGCACCGGCACGCCGCGCAGGCACTGCGCCGCCACCACCGCCATGTACAGATGCGGCCGGTTGGCGCCGACGATCGCCAGGTTCTGGCCGGCCTCGAAGCCCAGGCTGGCCAGCCCGCAGGCCAGCTCGCGCACCTCGCGGGCAACCTCGCCCCAGCTCCAGGTCTGCCAGATGCCGAGGTCCTTCTCGCGAATCGCCGGCGCGCCTGCGCGCTCGGCGGCATGGGCGAGAAGCAGGCGGGGAAAGGTGTTCGATGGGGTCTGCACGTCGCGGACTGTAGGACCAGCTTTGACGTCAGGTTGTCGTTACGACGACAATCCTAGGGTCATCACTCCCCGGAGTTTCCCGATGCTTCTCGGCCGCGAACGCCCCGGCTCCTCGATCCGCGATCGCGTGCGCGCCGCCACCGACAGCGAGCTGGACAACGTGCCCTGGCTGCTGCGGCTGACACCTTCCGAGCGCCGGCGGGCGGCGGCTGCGGTGGTGGTCGGCGAGGCCGAGCCCGGCGACCTGGTCTGCCGCATCGGGCGACCGCCTACCTTCTGGTTCGGCGTGGTGGAGGGCCTGCTCAAGATGAGCAACGACAACGCCGACGGCACCTCGATGACCTACAGCGGACTGCCGCCGGGCGGCTGGTTCGGCGAGGGCACGGCGCTCAAGCGCGAGCCCTACCGCTACAACATCCAGGCGCTGCGACGCAGCGTGGTGGCGGGCCTGCCGATCGACGAGTTCCACTGGCTGCTGGACCACTCGATCGGTTTCAACCGCTTCGTCATGAACCAGCTCAACGAGCGGCTCGGCCAGTTCATCGCGGCGCGCGAGACCGACCGCCTGAACGATCCCGACGTGCGCGTGGCGCGCAACCTGGCGGCGCTGTTCAACCCGGTGCTGTTTCCGGGCGTGGGCGAACTGCTGCGCATCACTCAGCAGGAACTGGCCTACCTGATCGGGCTTTCGCGCCAGCGCGTGAACGAGGCGCTGCGCACGCTGCAGGCGCAGGGCGCGATCCGCGTCGAATACGGCGGGCTGAGGGTGATCGATCTGGGGGCGCTGCGTACCAGCGGGTCGGCTGGCAAGGAGGGGCGGTAGCGCAGGCGCTCAAGCCGCGGCATCGGCCGGCAACGCGCGCCGCAGCAGCTTGTCGTCGGCGTAGGGGCGCAGATAGGCCGCGGTTTCCTCGACCGGGCACTGGAGCCAGTCGTCGATCCAGGCATCGCGCAGGATCGCGGTGCGGCGCCGCTCGGGATGGCCGGGCAGGGCGAAGGTCAGCAGTGCAAAGCTCTCGACGCATTCGCCGCTCGGCGAGCGCCAGCCGTTCCAGAGGCCCGCGAGCGCGAGCGGCTGGCCATCGACGCGCGATACGCGCACGGTCGTGCCATCGCTCTCGCCGGCCTGGAACAGCGAGTCGGCCAGCACCACGCAGCGGTGGCCGCGTTTCCAGGGCTGGTAGAAGTTGCGCTCGGAGGCAGCGCTCTCGCCGCGCGCCTCGAAGGTGTTGGCGTCCAGGCCGTCCTTGCTGAACAGCGGAATCAGGCCCCAGCGGCCCGGCGCGATCTGGTAGCGGACCACCGAGCCCGTGGTGGGCCCATCGGCCCGTGGACGCCGCACGAACAGCCCCTGCTCGCCCGGTCGGACGATGGCTCCGTTCGGGTTGAAGGCGATACCAAAGCGCTGGGCGAAATGGTTCGGATCGCTTGCAGCCTGGTAGTGGGTGGGCATGGCCGGATCTTGTGAAAGCGGGCCGATTCTAGACAGGGGTCGATACCATTGGAAGCACCGTCGCGGGTCGAACCAGGCCCGCGGTGCGCCATAGCTCACGAAATCACGCACCAAACCCAGCCATGACTCTTTCCAGCCTCACCATCATCACGGGCGCCTCGCGCGGACTCGGCCGCGCCATGGCCGAACAGCTGCTGCAGCCGGGCCAGCGCCTGCTGTGCATCTCGCGCCGCAGCGACGAGGCGCTGGCCGGGCGCGCCCGCGCCGCCGGCGCCGAACTGCTGCAGTGGCAGCTCGACCTGTCCGACCCGGTGCCGGCCGCGGCGCGGCTCGAAGCCTGGCTCGCGGAGCAGGACGCTGCCTCCATCGCGCAGGCCTCGCTGATCAACAACGCGGGAACGGTGGGTCGCCCTCGTCCCCTGTCCGAGGCCGTGGCGAGCGAACTCGCCCAGGCGCTGCGCGTGGGCCTCGAGGCGCCGATGCTTCTGACCAGCGCCTTCCTCGGCGCCACCAAGGGCTGGCGCGCGCAACGCAAGGTGCTCAACATCTCGTCGGGCCTGGGTCGCAACGCCATGGGCAGCCAGGCGCCTTACTGCGCCGCCAAGGCCGGCATGGATCACTTCTCGCGCGCGGTCGCGCTCGAGGAGAAGCTGGCTGCCAACGGGGCCCGCATCGTCTCGCTGGCGCCCGGCATCATCGACACCGACATGCAGGTGGAGCTGCGCGGCGCCGAGGCGGACATGTTCCCGGACCGTGCCCGCTTCGAGAAGTTCAAGAGCGAGGGCCTGCTCGATTCGCCCTCGGCGGCAGCCGCCAAGATCCTTGCCTACCTGCAGCGGGCCGACTACGGCGTCAACCCCGTCGCCGACATCCGGGACTGAAGGCGCCGGCGACCTGGGGGGTTACTCGATCACCGCGCCGCTGGCCTGGACGATGGTCTTCCACTTGAGATAGTCGTTCTTGAGCAGCGTCTGCAGCTGATCGGGCGTCATGGCCTGCGGCTCCGCGCCCTGGGCCACGATCGCGGCCTTCATCTCGGGCGTCGCGAGCAGCCTGTTCACCTCGGCGTTGACGGTCGCCACGATCTCCTTCGGCGTGCCGGCCGGCATGAAGAGGCCGTACCAGGTGCTGACGTCGAAGTCCTTGTAGCCCGATTCGGCCACGGTCGGCACGTCGGGCATCGAGCTGCTGCGGCGGGCCGAGGTGACGGCAAGCGGACGCAGCTTGCCGGCCTGGATTTGCGCCATGGCCGACGGCAGCGACGACACCATGAGGTCGACGTTGCCGGCCAGCACGTCCATCATCGCGGCGTTCGAGCCCTTGTACGGCACGTGGCGGATCTTGATGTTGGCCGCGCTCTTGAAGATCTCGCCGGCCAGGTGGATCGTCGTGCCGTTGCCCGGCGAGCCGTAGGTGATCGCATCGGGCGCCGCGCGCGCGGCCGCGACCACGTCGGCCAGCGTCTTGAACTTCGAGTCGGCGCGCGTGACGATCACCACCGGCGTATAGGCCACGTGGGCCGCGGCCGCGAGATCGCGTGTCGGTTCGTAGCTCAGGTTCTTGTAGAGCCAGGGGGCGACGACCATGTTGTCCTTCTGGCCCATCACCATGTCGTAGCCGGTCGGCGCCGCGCGCACGGCTTCGGCGATGCCGATGGTGCCGCCCGCGCCGGCGCGGTTGTCGGGCACCACGGTCCACTTGCTGACCTCGGTGAGCTTGCTGGCCACCAGCCGCGACAGGATGTCGGTGCCGCCACCGGGCGGGAACGGCACGATCAGGCGGATCGGCTTGGTGGGGAAGGGCTGGGCCTGGGGCTGGGCATGCGCGGCCGTGAAGGCCAGCGCCAGGGCGGCGAGGGTGAGCAGCTTGCGGATCATGGGGTGTCTCTTCGTTCGGCGCCGCCGGTTGCGGCGCGCTAGCGCCGCCAGTGTGCCGCAAGCCCCGGTGGCGAGCGTTCGCGCTTCGAGATGGCCGTCGTCGCCGAAGCAGACGCAGCCGGCGCTCAATGGATCGTCGCGGGCCCGAAGTCCTGTCGCGGATCGATGCGCACGGTGACCGTCGGCGCGGCGCTGCCGTCCGTGCAGCCGCGCGCATCGGCACGACGCTGCAGGGCCGCGATGCCGGCCATCATGGCCGCGCCGTAGCTCGGCATCGGGCCCGGCGCCGCATCCACGGGGCGGCAATCGGAGCCGTCCTGCTTCTGCAGCACCCAGTAGAAGTGGCCGGCGATCGGCTCGTCGACGATCAGTGCGATGGCATCGGGGTTCATGGCGGTCCTTCCTTGGCGTCAGTCCATGCGGCTGGTTGTATGCCTCGGGCGGCCGGGCGCACAGCAACGAATTCACGCGCCGGCCCGGGGGTTTGAAACAGCGCCCGCTTGCGTGACAAAGGGCCGCCTCGGATGGCGGAAAATGCTCCGATGCCCGACACCGCCGCCGAACCCTCCCGTCTCAACAAGCGCATGGCCGAGCTCGGCCTCTGCTCGCGCCGCGAGGCCGACGACTGGATCGCACAGGGCTGGGTCAAGGTCAACGGCCGGGTGGCCGAGATGGGCGTCAAGGTGCTGCCCGCGGACCGCATCGAGGTCGACCGCAAGGCGCAGAACCAGCAGCAGCAGCAGGTCACGATCCTGCTGCACAAGCCGATGGGCTACGTGAGCGGCCAGGCCGAGGACGGCCACGAGCCGGCGGTGGTGCTGATCAACCCGCGCACCCACTGGCGCGAGGACCCGAGCCGCAACCGCTTCTCGCCGCCGCAGCTGCGCGGCCTGGCGCCGGCCGGCCGGCTCGACATCGATTCGGTGGGCCTGCTGGTGCTGACGCAGGACGGCCGCGTGGCTCGCCAGCTGATCGGCGAGGATTCCGGCATCGAGAAGGAATACCTGGTGCGCGTCTCCTACGGCCCGGTGGCGCAGAACTCGCAGGCCGCCTTCCCGCGCGAGGAGCTGGCCCGGCTGCGCCACGGACTGAGCCTCGACGGCCAGCCGCTCAAGCCGGCCCGGGTCGACTGGCAGAACCCCGAGCAGCTGCGCTTCATCCTCACCGAGGGCAAGAAGCGCCAGATCCGCCGCATGTGCGAGCAGGTCGGGCTCAAGGTGGTGGGCCTGAAGCGCATCCGCATCGGCAACGTGGTGCTCGGCAACCTGCCGGTCGG
This sequence comes from Variovorax jilinensis, assembly GCF_030316885.1. Classification (GTDB taxonomy): domain Bacteria; phylum Pseudomonadota; class Gammaproteobacteria; order Burkholderiales; family Burkholderiaceae_C; genus Variovorax; species Variovorax jilinensis. Next base: position 204,201 of record NZ_JASZYQ010000001.1, read on the forward strand.
CGCCTGGCGCTACCTGGGGCCGCACGAGCGGTTCTAGGGCCCGTGAACTCTATGTCCGGGACCCGGAATTAGCGTTCACATGCCCTAGATTGCTCATGCAGGGCTAAGAAATCGGGCGTAGCCTTGCCGTCGGACCCGACCCAGGAGACCCCGTGCGCGCATTGCTGGTGGAAGACGACGAAATGATCGGCGCGAGCCTGGCCCACGCGCTCGGCGGCGCGGGCTGGTCGGTCGACTGGGTGCGCGACGGCCTGCTGGCGCAGAGCGCGCTGGCCGATGGCGGCTACACCTGCGTGCTGCTCGACCTCGGCCTGCCCAAGCAGGACGGCACCGAGGTGCTGCGGCGGGCGCGCCAGCGCGGGGACGCGACGCCGGTGCTGGTGCTGACCGCGCGTGGCGGCCTCGACGACCGCATCGCGACGCTGGACCTCGGCGCCGACGACTACCTGCACAAGCCCTTCGAGCTGCGCGAGCTGCTCGCGCGCATGCGCGCCGTGGTGAGGCGGCGCGACGGCGCTGCCCATTCGGTGATCGGCACCGCCGCGCTGCAGCTCGACCTCACGACCCGCGACGTGATCGTCAACGGGGTGCGGGAGGTGCTCACCGCGCGTGAGTTCGCGCTGCTGCACGCGCTGCTCGAGCGGCCCGGCGCCATCCTCTCGCGCGAGCAGCTCGAGGAGCGCATCTACGGCTGGGGCGACGAGGTGACGAGCAACGCGATCGACGTGCTGATCCACGGCATGCGGCGCAAGCTCGGCGCCGAGGCGATCCGCAACGTGCGCGGCCTCGGCTGGCGGGTCGTGCCGGCGTGACATTGGCAGGCTGGCGCCCGCGCTCGTTGCGCAGCCGCTTGCTGGTCTCGCTGGCGGCGCTGAACCTGGTGGCGATCGCGGCCACCGCCTGGTTTTCCTACGTCGCCTACGGCCGGCTCGTGAACGGCTTCATGGACGACCAGATGCGCCTGGTTGCCGAGTCGCACATCGCTTCTCCGCAGCGGCTTTCGGCATTGCAGGCCGTGAGCGCCGACGACGTGCTGCAGCGCGGCGCCTTCGTGGTCCAGATCTGGCGTGGCGACGGCGCTGCGCTGCTGGCCAGCTCGTCGCCGGCCTTCGCCGTGCCGCTGCAGCCGGGCGCGGGCTTCGTCGAACTCCGCTCGGACACAGGCGCAGGCGCAGGCGAGGGATGGCGCGTCTACACCGCGCCACGCGATCCCGGCGGCGGCGCCGACACGCCGCAGGTCCAGGTGATCCAGAGCGACCGCTTCCGGCACCAGCGGATCGTGCGCCGCGCGCTGTTCGAGAGCCTGCCGATCCTGCTGCTGCTGCCGGTCACGCTGCTGCTGCTGTGGTTCATCGTCGCGGGCGCCAGCCGTTCGCTGCGCGAAGTTGCGCGCGAGGTGGCGGCGCAGGACGAGGCCAGCCCGCACGGCCTGCCCGTGGCGCGCGTGCCCGAGGAGCTGGCGCCGCTGGTCGCGGCCTTCAACACCCTGCTCGGGCGGCTGCGCGATGCGCTGTCGACCCAGCGCCGCTTCATGCAGGACGCCGCGCACGAGCTGCGCACGCCGATGGCCGCGATCGGGCTGCAGATCGACAACCTGCGCGCCCACGTGCCGAGCGGCGACGCTGCCGACCGCTTCGCCCAGCTCGAGGGCGGCGTGCGCCGGGCGCAGCACCTGATCGAGCAGCTGCTGCGCCTGTCGCGCCAGGATGCGCCCGCGGCCGGCAGCGGCAGCGGCGGCGCCCGTGGCCCGGTGGACATCTCGGCCTTGCTGCGCGACAGCGTCGGCCAGCTCATGGTGCTGGCCGACCAGCGGCGGGTCGACGTCGGCTTCGAGGGCCGGGTCTCGCCCTGGGTCAATGCGCCGCCGGCCGAACTGCGCAGCGTGTTCGACAACCTGATCGACAACGCGGTGCGCTACGCGTCCGAGGGCGGCGTGGTCGACGTGCGGCTGCACGTGGTCGACGGGCTCGCGGTGGTCGACGTGGTGGACGACGGCCCCGGCGTCCCGCCCGACCAGCTCGACCGCCTCTTCGACCGCTTCTACCGGGTCGCCGGCTCGCCCGCGGGCGGCAGCGGCCTGGGCCTCGCGATCGCGCAGGCGGCCGCGCAGCGCCACGGCATGCGGATCGAACTCGCCAACCGCAGCGACCGCAGCGGCCTGGTGGCGCGGGTGCATCTGCCGCGCGCGAACTGAGCGGGCGGCGCTATCCTGCGCCTTCGCCTCACAGCCGGAGACCTCATGCACCGCTTCCTGATTCGTCTCGTCGCCAGCACTGCACTCGGCACGGCAGCGCTGGCCGCGCAGGCCCAGCAGGGCACCGTCAATGCGCTGTGCAGCACCGACGCCGGCTGGTGCGAGGCGGCGGCGGCTGCGTTCAGCCGCGCCACCGGCATCCGCGTGCAGCAGGCCCACAAGGGCACCGGCGAGATCGGTGCGCAGCTGCGCGCCGAGGCCGCCAACCCGAAGACCGACATCTGGTGGGGCGGCACCGGCGATCCCTTCCTGCAGGCGGCCGGCGAAGGGCTGCTCGACCCCTACCGGCCGGCCTACATCAACGACCTGCACGACTGGTCGGTGCGCCAGTACGCGATGTCGCAGAACATGGTGGGCGGCTTCTACACCAGTGCCATGGGCTTCGGCTTCAACACCGAGGTGCTCAAGAAGAAGGGGCTGCCCGAACCGCGCTGCTGGGCCGACCTGATCAAGCCGGGCTACAAGGGCGAGGTGGAGATGTCGCATCCGGCCACCAGCGGCACGGGCTACACCATCGTCGCCGGCCTGGTCCAGATGATGGGCGAGGACGCGGCCTTCGACTACCTGAAGAAGCTGCATCGGAACACGATCGCCTACACGCGCAGCGGCCAGGCCCAGGCGCCCAACGTGGCCAAGGGCGAAGTCGCGGTCGGCATCAGCTTCATCTTCGGCTTCGACAAGTGGCGCCACGACAAGTACCCGGTCAGGAGCATCGCGCCCTGCGAAGGCACGGGCTACGAGATCGGCGGCATCGCGCTGGTGAAGGGTGCCCGCAACAAGGCCAACGCCCAGCGCTACTACGACTGGCTCATGAGCCCGGCCGGACAGGCGATCGGCGCCACCGCCGGCAGCCTGCAGTCGCCGGCCAACAAGACATTCAAGCCCGACCCTCGCATTCCGTCGATGGACGGCGTCAAGCTGATCAAGTACGACTTCGAGAAGTACGGCCAGGCGGCCGAGCGCAAGCGGCTGATCGACCGCTGGACGCGCGAGGTCGAGTCGCAGCCGCGCTGAGCCGCCGGCAGGGTTTCGGAACGCCCGGCCCTTGCGAAAGCGACGGCCAGCCCCAGGTCTTGTAAAGTCGAATGTTCGCCGACGGCGAGCTTTTTTCCCTGCATTCCTCTCGTGCCATGACCACCTCCAAGACCAAACTCCCGTTCCAGGCCGAAGTCGCCCAGCTGCTGCACCTGGTCACGCATTCGCTCTACTCGAACAAGGAGATCTTCCTGCGCGAGCTGATCTCGAATGCGTCGGACGCCTGCGACAAGCTGCGCTTCGAGGCCATCGACCAGCCCGCGCTGTTCGAGGACCAGCCCAGGCTCGAAGTGCGCGTCGCCTTCGATGCCGCCGCCAAGACCCTGACCATCACCGACACCGGCATCGGCCTCAGCGAGCAGGAAGCCATCGACAACCTCGGCACCATCGCCAAGAGCGGCACCAAGGAATTCATGAGCCGGCTCTCGGGCGACCAGAAGGCCGACGCGCAGCTGATCGGCCAGTTCGGCGTCGGCTTCTACTCGGGCTTCATCGTGGCCGACCGCATCACGGTCGAGTCGCGCCGCGCCGGCCTGCCGGCCGACCAGGGCGTGCGCTGGGCCAGCACCGGTGCCGGCGACTTCGAGGTCGACACCATCACGCGCGCCGAGCGCGGCACCAGCGTCACGCTGCACCTGCGAGACGACGCCGACGAATACCTCAACGCCTGGAAGCTCAAGTCGATCATCGGCAAGTACTCCGACCACATCTCGCTGCCGATCCTCATGGAGAAGGAAGAGTGGAAGGAAGGCGAGGACGACAAGGGCGGCGCCATGGTCAAGACCGGCGAGTGGGAGCCGGTCAACAAGGCCAACGCGCTCTGGAGCCGGGCCAAGAAGGACATCAGCGACGAGCAGTACGTCGACTTCTACAAGAACATCAGCCACGACTTCGAGGCGCCGCTGGCCTGGAGCCACAACCGCGTCGAGGGCAACACCGAGTACACGCAACTGCTCTACGTCCCGGCCAAGGCGCCGATGGACCTGTGGAACCGCGACAAGGGCGCCGGCGTCAAGCTCTACGTCAAGCGCGTCTTCATCATGGACGACGCCGAAGCGCTGCTGCCGAGCTACCTGCGCTTCGTCAAGGGCGTGATCGACTCGGCCGACCTGCCGCTCAACGTGAGCCGCGAGCTGCTGCAGGAAAGCCGCGACGTGAAGGCGATCCGCGAAGGCAGCACCAAGCGCGTGCTCGGCATGCTGGAAGACCTGGCGAAGAAACAGAAGACCGCCGCCGAAAGCGGCGAGGGCAAGATCGACGTCGGCTCCGGCGAGTCGGTGCCGGCGCCCGAGCCGACCGAGGGCGTCACCGACGTGGTCGACAAGAAGGCCGCCGACGCGACCCCGGCCGCAGAGGCCGCCGCAGGCTACACCGACGAATCGGGCAAGTACGCGAAGTTCTATGCCGAGTTCGGCTCGGTGCTCAAGGAAGGCCTGGGCGAGGACTTCGGCAACCGCGACCGCATCGCGAAGCTGCTGCGCTTCGCCTCCAGCACCAGCGACACCGTGAGCGTGAGCTTTGCCGACTACAAGTCGCGCATGAAGGAAGGACAGGACGCGATCTACTACATCACGGCCGACACGCTCGCCGCCGCCAAGAACAGCCCGCAGCTCGAGATCTTCAAGAAGAAGGGCATCGAGGTGCTGCTCATGACCGACCGCGTCGACGAATGGGCGCTCAACTACCTGACCGAGTTCGACGGCACGCCGCTGCAGAGCGTGGCCAAGGGCGCGGTCGACCTCGGCAAGCTGCAGGACGAGTCGGAGAAGAAGGCCGCCGAAGAGGCTGCCGAATCGTTCAAGCCGCTGCTGGAGCGCCTCAAGGAAGCCCTCAAGGACAAGGCCGAGGACGTGCGTGTCACGACGCGCCTGGTCGATTCGCCGGCCTGCCTCGTGGTTCAGGACGGCGGCATGAGTACGCAGCTCGCGCGCATGCTCAAGCAGGCCGGCCAGCCGGCGCCCGACCTGAAGCCCGTGCTCGAGGTCAACGCCGAGCATCCCTTGGTGAGGAAGCTGGAAGGCTCGGCGCACTTCGACGACCTCGCCAACATCCTGTTCGACCAGGCGCTGCTGGCCGAAGGCGGCCTGCCGGCCGACCCGGCGGCCTATGTGCGTCGCGTGAACGCGCTGCTGGTCTGATCAAAAGCGCTTCGGAGGACGAGGACATGACCGGCTACTGGCTCATGAAATCCGAACCCGACGAATGCTCGATCGACGATGCCCTCGCCGCGCCGAAGTCGACCGTGCCCTGGACCGGCGTGCGCAGCTACCAGGCACGCAACTTCATGCGCGACGCCATGCAGGTCGGCGACGGCGTGCTGTTCTATCACTCGAGCTGCCCAGAGCCCGGCATCGTCGGCATCGCGCGCGTGGCCTCGGGCACGCGTGCCGACCCGACCCAGTTCGATCCGAAGTCGCCGTATTTCGACGCCGCATCGAAGCCCGAGGCGCCGCGCTGGCTGCTGCTCGACGTGCAGGCCCTGCGCAAGACGCGTCTGCTCTCGCTGCCCGAGCTTCGCGCCACCCCCGAGCTGGCCGACATGCTGGTGCTGCGGCGCGGCAACCGGCTGTCGATCACGCCGGTGGACGAGGCGCATTGGCGCTTCATCACCGAGGGCCTGCTGGCCTGAAGCCCGGCCTCGCTAGAGGAAGTCGTCGCCGGCCGTGAGCGGCGCGAATCGGTAGCTGGCCGGTGTGCGGCCGAGCTTCACGGGCGCGCCGATCCCGCGGTAGCCGCCTTCCATCTCGACGACCATCTCGCGATGCGCCGTGTGCGGATGCGCGAGCGCCGCGTCGACCGACAGCACCGGTGCCGCCGGCACGCCTGCCGCCATGAGCTGCTCGACCAGTTGGCGGCCGTCGAAGCCCGCGAGGCGGGCCTCGAGCCGCTGCTTGAGTGCATCGCGGTTGACCGAGCGGGAACCGGCGTCGCGGTAGAGCGGATCGTCGGCGAGCTCGGGCAGCCCGATCGTGCGGCAGAAGCTTGCGAACTGGCGGTCGTTGCCGACCGCGAGAAAGATCGGATCGGTGCCGGTGGCGAGCGCGTCGTAGGGATAGATGTTCGGATGAGCGTTGCCTGTGCGCCGTGGCGCCCGGCCGTCGAGGAACCAGTTGGCCGCGTGCGGATGCAGCAGCGACAGGCCGCTGTCGTAGAGCGCGGCTTCCACGAACTGGCCGCGGCCGCTGCGGTGGCGCTCCTGCAACGCGAGCAGCACGCCGATCACGGCGTTGAGTCCGGTCACCATGTCGACCACCGGCAGGCCGACGCGCAGCGGTCCCCCCTCGGCCTCGCCGTTGATGCTCATGATGCCGGTCATGGCCTGTACCGCGGCGTCGTAGCCCGGCAGCGCACCGAGCGGGCCGTCGGCGCCGAAGCCCGACACGCGGCACCACACCAGCCGCGGGAAGCGTCTGGACAGCTCTTCGTAGCCTATGCCCCAGCGCTCCATCGTCCCGGTCTTGAAGTTCTCGATCAGCACGTCGGCCTCGGCCACCAGCGCGAGCAGGGCTTCGCGCCCTTCGGCGCTCGCGAGGTCGAGCGCCATCGTGCGCTTGTTGCGGTTGAGCCCGTGGTAGTAGGAGGCCACGCCCTCCTTGAACGGCGGGCCCCAGGTGCGCGTGTCGTCGCCCTGCGGCGGCTCGACCTTGAGCACGTCGGCACCGTGGTCGCCGAGGATCTGGCCGCAGTAGGGGCCGCCCAGGATGCGCGAGATGTCGAGGACGCGGATGCCCGCGAGGGCGCCGGTGTTGGGGGTCGGGTTCATGGCGGTCTCCTTCCGGTGGCTTCAGTCGAGCTGCGCGCCCGACTTCTTCACGACCTCTTTCCACTTCGCGGTCTCGGAGGCGATGAAGCGACCCAGTTGCTGCGGCGAGCTGTCGGGCGCCTGTTCGAGGCCCTGCGAGGCAAAGAGCTGCCTCACCTTGGGGCTCGCGAGGGCATCGGCGAAGGCCTTGTTGAGCTTCGCGACCGTGGCCGGCGGCGTGCCGGCCGGCGCCACGATGCCGAAGAAGACGCTCACGTCGTAGCCGGTCACGCCCTGCTCCGCCAGCGTCGCAAGCTCGGGCAGGGCCTGCGAACGCTGCGCGGTCGCGATGCCGAGCGCGCGCAGCTTGCCGGCCTTGACGTAGGGCAGGGCGGTGAGCACGTCGGTGAAGCTCATCGATACCTGGCCACCCAGCAGATCGTTGAGCGCGGGGCCGGTGCCCTTGTACGGGATGTGCTGGAAGTCGGTGCCGGCGATGCCGTTGAACAGCACGCCCGCGAGATGCGACGAGGCGCCGTTGCCCGACGAGGCATAGCTGAGCTTGCCCGGGTTGGCCTTGGCGTAGGCGATGAGTTCGCGCACGTCCTTCGCGGGCACCGAGGGATTGACCACCAGGATATTGGGCAGGTAGCCGATCTGGATCACGGGCGCGAAGCTCTTCACAGGGTCGTAGCCGATCTTGCGGTAGAGGCTGCTGTTGATCGCGAGCGGGCCCGAGGTGCCGAACATCAGCGTATGGCCGTCGGCCTCGGCGCGCGCCACCAGGTCGGCACCGATGTTGCCGCCGGCGCCGGCGCGGTTGTCGACGATCACGGGTTGTCCCAGTGCGTCGCGGACCTCGGCCGCGAGCGTGCGGGCCATGGCGTCGGTCGGGCCGCCTGGCGGGAAGGGCACGATCAGCGAGATCGGCTTGGTCGGGAAGGCCTGTTGTGCCGCCGACAGGGCGGGCAGCAGCAGCAGGGCGCCCGCACAGCCGGCGAGCAGGATGGTCTTGAGCGATTTCATGTCTTGTCTCCTGGTTTCTTCGTGTCTGTCTTGTCCGTGGTGGTGGCCGCTCAGGCGGCGACCGTCTCGATCTCGGTGCCTGGCTGCATCTGCCAGGCGGCCGGCACGACTTGCGCAGTCAGCGGATCGCGCGGCAGCACGCGGTGCAGCAGCACCAGCTGCGCCCACTCGATGCGATCGGCGGAGCCGCCGCGTGCACCTTCCCAGGCCATCGCGATCGCGCTGCAACAGTGGTAGAGCGAGGAAGCCGCCTGCCGTGCCAGCAGGTCGCCGCCCTCGGCGGCCGCGGTCGTCGCCAGCTCGGCGGCGCGCCCGAGCGCCTCGCGCAGCGCGGTGGCGAAGGCCGGCGCGAGTCCGGCCTGATCGATCAGGTCGCCGAAGTGCGCCTGCAGCGCGGGCAGCGACTGTTCACGCTTGATCGCGCGGATGACATCGAGCGCGACGATGTTGCTGGTGCCTTCCCAGATCGAGCCGAGGTGCGCATCGCGCACCAGCCGCGGGTCGGACCATTCCTCGATGTAGCCGCAGCCGCCGCGCACTTCCATCGCGTCGCCCGTGACCTTGCGGGCATCGCGGCAGGCGCGGAACTTGATGAGCGGCGTGAGGATGCGCAGCAGCGCGTAGGCGCCGTCCTCGCCGGCGTCCGAGCGCGCCAGCGTGGCCGCGGTCTGGAACACCATGGTGCGGGCCTGCTCGGCCGGCAGGCGCAGCTTCTGCAGCTGGCGCTGCATGAGCGGCATGTCGGCCAGTCGACGGCCGAAGGCACGGCGCTCGGCGGCGACGTATTCGGCCTCGGCCAGTGCCCGGCGCATGAGGCCGGCCGAGCGCACGCCGTTCGACAGCCGCGAGTTGTTGACCATGTCGGCCATCTGCTGGAACCCGCGGCCCGCTTCGCCGACCAGGTAGGCGATCGCCCCCTCGAGGCGGATCTCGCCGCTGGCCATGGAGCGGGTGCCGAGCTTGTCCTTCAGGCGCAGGATGCGGTAGTGGTTGTGGCTGCCGTCGTCGAGCTGCCTGGGCAAGAGGAACAGCGAGACGCCTTTCATCCCTGCAGGTGCGTCGTCGGCCCGCGCCAGCACCATGGCGAAGTCGGCGTCGGGGTTCGAGCAGAACCACTTGTCGCCTTCGAGGCGCCACTGGCCGGTCTCGTCCAGGCGCGCCCGCGTGACGGTGGCCGCGATGTCGGAACCGGCCGCCTGTTCGGTCATGAACATCGCGCCCTGGGCCAGCGTGTCGAAGTCGAGCGACTGGAAGCGCGGCAGCACGCGCGCCACGAGTTCGGGGCTGCCGTACCTGCGCAGCGTGCGTGCGAGCGAATCGGTCATCGAGACCGGGCAGCAGAGGCCGAACTCGGCCTGGACGAACAGGTAGGTCAGCACGTACTTGACCAGCGGCGGCATCTTGCCCTTCCAGCCCAGCGTTTCGTCGCGGTGCGACATCGCGGCCAGGCCGAACTCGCTCAGCGCGAGGCGCTCCATCTCGACGTAGGCCGGGTGCTTGAGGATGCGCTGGTCGTCGATGCCGGTGCGCGTGCGCAGCGACAGCACGGGCGGGTTCCGGTCGGCGGTCCGGGCCAGCTCGTCGAGCGGTCCGCCGGCCAGCGCGCCGAGCCGCTCGAAGTGGGGCCGCAGATGCTGCAGCAGGTCGGCCGGCAGATACAGCGCGAGCAGGCGGTGCAGCTCGGTGTCGGTGCTGAACAGGTTCTGGCCGTGGCGATCGGGCACGGGGTGGGCGGCGCTGGTTGCGCTCTGCGCTGCGGGGATGGGCATGGCTTGTCTCCTTGGGCGGTCGCATCTTTGCCCGCCGGACGATTGCTGTCCAATATCAGATCTGTCTTGATTGATTTGATCTCGCTATCGTGAAAGACTGCGGTGCATGGAGCTTCGTCATCTGCGTTACTTCGTCGTGCTGGCCGACGAACTTCACTTCGGCCGTGCGGCGCGCCGGCTCGCGATCTCGCAGCCACCGCTCAGCGTGGCGATCCGCCAGCTCGAGGAATCGGTGGGCGCGCGCCTGTTCGAACGCAACAGCAAGGAAGTGCACCTGACGCCGGCCGGCCTGGCGATGCGGGACTCGGCGCGCCGGCTGCTGCGCCAGGCGGAAGAGGCCGCGCTGCAGGCGCGCGACGTCTCGCTGGGCATGGCCGGCCGGCTGCGCATCGGCTTCGTGGGCGCGATGCTTTACCGTGGTTTGCCGCAGGCCCTCGGCAGCTTCCAGGCCAGCCACCCGGCCGTGCGCATCACGCTGTCCGAGCTCAATTCAGGCGAACAGATCACCGAGCTGCTGCACGACCGGCTCGACGTCGGCTTCGTCCACAGCAGTCGCATGCCGGCCGAACTGCGCCATGCGCTGCTGGTGTCCGAACCCTTCGTCGCCTGCCTGCCGACCGGTCATCGCCTGGCGCGGCGGCGCAGCCTGTCTGTCGAGAGCCTGCGCGACGAGCATTTCGTGCTGTTCGCGCGCGCCGTCTCGCCCGACTACCACGAGCGCATCCTCGCGATCTGCGCCGGTGCGGGCTTCCTGCCCGAGGTGCGGCACGAGGTGCGCCACTGGCTGTCGGTGGTGTCGCTGGTGTCGCAGGGCATGGGCGTGGCGCTGGTGCCGAGTGCGCTGCGCCATGCGGCGCTGCGCGGCGCCGTGTTCCGCCCGCTCGAGGACGTGGCGACGCATTCGGACGCCTACGCCGTCTGGCAGGCAGGGCCCGGAAACGCGCTGATCGAGCGCTTCCTGGCCATCGTGCAGGCGCACCTGCCCGAGGAGGCGACACCCATCGACCCGCCGGCGGGCCTCAGGCGTACAGCGGCTCCTCGGCCATCGACTCGCACTGGTCCTGCAGCATCAGGATCTGGCCCTTCCAGTAGTCGCTCGACCCGAACCAGGGGAAGTTGATCGGAAAGATCGGGTCTTCCCAGCGGCGCGCCAGCCAGGCGCTGTAGTGGATCAGGCGCAGGGTGCGCAGCGGTTCGATCAGCGCGAGCTCGCGGCGGTCGAAGTCGCGGAACTGCTCGTAGCCGTCGAGCAGGCCGCTGAGCTGGCCGGTGCGCTGGGCACGGTCGCCCGACAGCAGCATCCACAGGTCCTGCACCGCGAAGCCGGTGCGGGCATCGTCGAGGTCGACGAAGTGCGGGCCGCCCCCAGGTCGGTCGGTCGGGATCCAGAGGATGTTGCCGGGATGGACGTCGCCATGCAGCCGCAGCTTCTTCAACGGCGGATCGGCGTCGCCGTCGTGGCCGCTGCCGAGCGCGGTGGCGGCGATCATCTCGAGCGCCACATTGCAGGCGACTTCCCATTCGCGCTGCACGTCGAGCGGCACCATCTGGTGGCCGAGCAGCCAGTCGCGTGAGGCGGTGCCGAATGTCTGCAGGTCCAGCGCGGGCCGTGCCACGAAGGGATGGCGCGCGCCGACGGCGTGGATGCGCCCGAGGAAGCGGCCGACCCATTCCAGCACCTCGAAATCGTCGAGCTCGGGCGCGCGGCCGCCGCGGTAGGGGCTGACGCTGAACGAGAAGCCGCCGTGCGCATGAAGCGTGCGGCCCTCGACCGCCAGCGGCGGCACCGCCGGCACCTCGGCCGCGGCCAGCTCGAGCGCGAATTCATGTTCCTCGAGGATCTCGGCCTCGCTCCAGCGGCCTGGCCGGTAGAACTTGACCACCACGGCGCTGCGGTCCTCGAGCCAGACCTGGTAGACGCGGTTCTCGTAGGAGTTGAGCGCCGTCAGGCGGCCGTCGCCGTGCATGCCGAGCGTGGCGAGCGCATCCAGCACGACGTCGGGCGTGAGGCGCTCGTAGGGATGGGCGGCGGAGGCCGGCGCAGGGGAGGACGTATTGAAAGGCGGCACGCCGCATTGTCGGGCCTGCGCCTCATGGCCGGCGATGCAATCGGTTTCGCCTTCGTCGCTGGGGCCGCGGGAGAGCGTGGTACAACGAAATGCCTCGTTACGCGGCCACCCGGCCAGGGGCCATCCGAATTCCCCTCGTCTCACCCTCACCGGAGCACAACCATGAGCATTTTCGGCAGCATATTCTCAAAGATCTTCCCGTCCGCCCAGGCTGCGCCTGCTCCCGCAGCCCCCACGCCGGCGCCCGCACCCGGCGCGACCGCCGCGCCGGCTCCGGCCGTGGCAGCGCCACCCCCCGCCATCTCGCTCGGCGACGTGCCGGCCATCCTCGACGCCATGCCCGGTGCCAAGAATCTCAACTGGCGCACCTCGATCGTCGACCTCATGAAGCTGCTCGGCCTCGACAGCAGTCTCGAGGAACGCAAGAAGCTGGCGGCCGAGCTCAGCTACGGCGCCGACACCAGCGACAGCGCGAAGATGAACATCTGGCTGCACCGCCAGGTGATGACCAAGCTCGCGGCGAACGGCGGCACGGTGCCGGCCGAACTGCGCGACTGATCCGGCACAGGCCGCAGCGCGCGGCCCGCCCGACCCTGGCCCTGCGCTCCGGCCGCGGTCGGACGGCCCGGCATCCGCCACGTGCCGCCCATGTACTTCCTCTGGCCCCAGTACCTCTGGCTCCTGCCGGCGCTGGCCTTGCTGCCGGCGGCCTACGTCTGGCTGCTGCGGCGGCGGAACAGGGCCGCCCTGCACTACAGCAGCCTCGGTGTCGTGCGCGCCGCGGCGGCCGGCCGCCAGTGGCGGCGCCACCTGCCGCCGGCATTGCTGCTGCTGGCGCTGGTCGGGCTGCTGCTGGCTGCAGCGCGTCCGGTCGCGCAGGTGCCCCTGCCCTGGGCGCGCTCGACGATCATGCTGGCGATCGACGTCTCGCTCAGCATGCGCGTGAGCGACGTCCAGCCGACCCGGATGGTGGCCGCGCAGGAAGCGGCAAAGCTCTTCCTTCGCGAACTGCCGAGCCACATCGAGGTCGGTCTGGTGACGTTCGCGGGCAGCAGCCAGGTGGCTCAGCGCCCGACGCTCGACCGCGCGGCGCTGACCGCGGGCATCGATGCCTTCCAGATGCAGGTCGGCACCGCGGTGGGCGATTCGATCGTGCTGTGCCTCGCGGAGCTGTTTCCCGAGGACGGCATCGACCTTGGCGAGCTGACCTTCGGCAGCCGGCCGCAGGCGCGCAGCCTGGACCCGAAGCCGCGGCCGGCACCGCGTGAGTTCAGGCCCGTGGCGCCGGGCTCCTTCGGCTCGGCCGCGATCATCCTGCTGAGCGACGGCCGGCGAACCACCGGCATCGACACGCTGGCGGCGGCCAGGATGGCGGCCGACCGCGGCGTGCGCGTCTACGTGGTGGGGCTCGGCACGGTCGACGGCGAGGCTGCCACGCCCGACGGCATGGCGATCTACATGAAGCTCGACGAGCCGACCCTGCGCGAGGTGGCGCGCATGACCGGCGGCGAGTACCAGCATGCAGGTACCGCGGAGAAGCTGCGCAACGTGTACGAGAACATGGGTTCGCGCGTGCAGGTGCTCACGCGCGAGACCGAGCTCGCGGGCGTGCTGGCGCTGGCCTCGGCCGTGCTGGCGATCGCGGCGGCGCTGCTTTCACTGCTGTGGTTCGGGCGCATGGCCTGAGCCCGGGCGCGCGGGGTCGCTACGCCGGTGGCGCCATCGTCACCACGTGGCCGCCGCGCGGATCGCCGCGCCCCGCCAGCACTTCGGCATAGGCGGCCTGCGCGGCTGCACCGCCGGCATGCCGTTGCGGCAGCAGCCACGGGGCCTTCGGGTCGGCCACCTTGGCGATGAAGGCCTGCCAGGCCTGCACCATGCGCTGGCCGAATGGCGCCGCGCCCCAGTCGGTGCTGCGCTTCTTGGCCTGTGCCGGCGCGAAGAACAGCGTGGCGCGCGGGCCGGGCAGCGTCTTGCCGGCGCCGCTGGCGGCGAGTTGCTCGACGTGCGTGCCGCCGATCGAGGCGCTGTGCTTCAGGTTCGCGAAGCGCGTGTGGATCCGGCGCCGCAGTTCGCCGTTGCCCGCGAAGTCGACATAGACGCAGGGCGTGTCGGCCGCAATCTGGTCGAGCTCCTCGTAGGCCAGCACGCGGTGGTAGCAACCCAGGCTCTCGCAGAAGGCCTTGTTGGCGGCCGAGGTCAGGCCGATGACCTCGATGCCTTCGCGCCTTGCCAGCTGGAAGGCCGTACCGTAGGCGGTCTTGCTCGATGCGCTCGACAGCAGCGCGGCGCCGGGACGGGCGCCGAAGAAGTCGTTGTCGTCCAGGAAGTCGTCGATCAGCCACGAGGTGAGGAACAGCGGCCGCAGCAGCACCTGCAGGTCCTCGGTGTCGGCGTCGTAGAGCGGATCGGTGCGCGTGCGCAGGTAGCGGTTGTAGAGCACGTGCAGCGCACTGCGGTGCGGGGCCGCGTCGGTGAAATGCTCGGGCGTCAGCCGGTCGGGCGTGAGCACCGCGCTGGCCGCCATCGGGAAGTAGCCATAAAGCCGCTCGCCGACCGCCACGCCCGGATGCAGCGACTGCGTCACGGTCGCGAAACCCCACACCGGCACGATGCCCCAGCCGTCCTCGCCGCTCGGGAAGAACTGCCAGTAGCTCATCGCGTCGCCGAAGGCCGCGTAGGTGATGTTGTTGGCGGTCAGCGCGAAGCGCTCGATGCGCACGCGCACCTGGCCGTCGGCGAGGCGCAGCTCTTCGGCCGCGTGCAGGCGGGAGGCATGCAGGTCGTCCTTGCGGACCAGGAGGGTGTCGTTGGGCATCGGCCGACCTTAGCGCAGCGGACGCGCAGGCGCACGAGAAAAAGCCCGGCAGGCAGTCGCTCTTGCGACCCCATGCCGGGCTTCGATGGCGGCTGGCGCCGCGCTCGTGAGATCAGGCGATCGACAGTTCGACGTCGATGTTGCCGCGCGTGGCATTGGAGTACGGGCAGACCTGGTGCGCGGTCTCGACCAGCAGCTTCTTCTGGGCATCGTCGAGGCCCGGCAGCGAGATCGCCAGCTTGACCGCGATGCCATAGGCCTTGCCTTCGTTGATCGGGCCGAGCGAGACGCTGGAGTCGATCGCGACATCGTCGGGTACCTTCACGCTGATCTTCGGGCCTACGGCCTTCATGGCGCCGATGAAGCAGGCCGCATAGCCGACCGCGAACAGCTGCTCGGGATTGGTGCCGGGCTTGCCCGAGCCGGGCGGGCTGAGCTTGACGTCGAGCGAGCCGTCGCTGGACTTGCCGGCGCCGTCGCGGCCGCCTGCGGTGTGGGCTTCGGCGGTGTACAGAACCTTGTCGAGCTTGGTGGTCATGGTGATTCCTTTGCGGTGGTGGTGGAGAAAGGGTGAGACGGGAGGGGCATGACGATGACGTTCAGGCTGCATTCGCGATGCGGTCGCGCAGCGACTGCACCTGCTGGGTGAGCGAGACCAGCTCGGGCACCGAGCACTGCGAGGCGGCCATGAGGCAGCCCGGCACCTGGGCCGCACGGGCCTTGAGCCGGCGGCCCGCGGCCGTGAGGCTGATGTGGACGCGGCGCTCGTCGGCGGCGTCGCGCAGGCGCACCACCAGGCCGTTGGCTTCCAGCCGCTTGAGCAGCGGCGTGAGCGTGCCCGAGTCGAGCGAAAGGCGCTCGCCGAGCTCGGACACCGAGAGGCCGTCGCGCTCCCACAGCACCAGCAGCACGAGGTATTGCGGGTAGGTGAGGCCGAGCTTCTCGAGCAGTGGCTTGTAGAGCCGCGTCATTGCGAGCGAGGCCGAATACACCGCGAAGCACAGCTGGTTGTCCAGCTTGAGCATGTCATCGGCGGAGAACTTGGCGGCGGGCATGGATCGAATGTTAACGAGCAATTAAATTGTGCGCAATCTAATTGCCGCGACGACCCTGCCGTGGACGCGGGATTCAACCCCGCATCAGCGCCTCGGCCACCGCCTGGAAGGCCGGCAGGGTCAGCGGGTCGTTGGCGCCGTTGGCGGCCATCGGATGGGCCGCATAGCGCGCGATCACCATCTCGGCCGTCGGATCGACATAGATGCACTGGCCGTGGATGCCGCGCGCCATGAAGGCCCGATGCGGGTTGTTCGTGATCCACCACATGTCGCGGTACGACCAGCCGTCGAGCAGGGGGTAGCCGGCCCGCGAGAACTTCGCCGGATCGCCGCCGCGCGTGATGTCGGCCACCGCGGCGGCCGGGATGGCACGCCGGCCGCCGGGTGCGATGCCGCCGTTGCGCATCGTCTCGCCGAAGCGCGCAAGGTCGCGCAGCGTGGTGTTGAGACCGCCGCCGCCGGCCTCGGTGCCGATGCGGTCGACCATGAAGTAGGCGTCCTGCTCGGCGCCGATGGGTCGCCAGATCTTCTCGCTCAGCAGGTCGGCCAGCGAGCGGCCGCTGGCGCGGCGAAGCACCCAGGCCAGCACCTCGGCATTGACCGTCTTGTAGGCGAAGGCGTCGCCGTGCGCGCCGTCCTTCTCGAGCGTGACGAGGAATTCGTAGAAGGACTTCGGGCCGGCGTAGCCCGGGCCCTGAACCAGCATGCCGCCCGCGCGCGCATAGCCCCAGACCTCGGCTGCGGGATCGGCGTAGTCCTCGGAGTAGCGCACGCCGATCGTCATGTCCATGACCTCGCGCACGCTCGCATCGCCATAGGCAGTGGGCGCGAGTTCGGGCAGGTGGATCGTGACCGGCGCCTCGGCATCCAGGGCGCCCTCGGCGACCAGGATCGCGGCCAGCGTACCGACGAAGGACTTGGTGACCGACATCGCGATGTGCGGGCGTTCGGGCGCCAGCGCGCCGAAGTACTGCTCGCAGACCACCGCGCCGCGATGCAGCACCAGGATGCCGTCGGCGTAGGTGCGCTCGACCATCTCGCCGAAGCTCATCGGCTGGCCCGCCGCAGTCGTGAAGGCGATCTGCGACAGATCGCGCGGCGCCGCCGGCAGCGGACTCGGCGGGCCGTTGCCGCGCCAGACGTTGGCGGTGGGCACGGTCTCGCGAACGTGCGAGAAGGACCAGCGCGTGCGCGGATAGGCGCCGCCCGCCGGATCGTCGAAGGTGATGAGCTTGTCGGTCGGGGGCGGGTAGCCCTGCATCCAGCCCATGGCGTCGACCGAGGTGGCTGCCGGATCGGGCAGCTCGGCGGCAGCGGCGGGCGGTGGCGACGACGACATCAACGGCCCGTGAAGCGTGCGGGGCGCCGCTCGACGAAGGAGCGCACGCCTTCGGCAGCATCCTCGCTGTTGGCGAGCGTCTGCTGCACCGGGATGAAGTCCTCGACCGCGGCCAGCGGACCTTGTTCGATCGCCTTGATGACGTTGAGCCGGGTCGCGACCACCGCCAGCGGCGCCTGGGCCGCGATGCGCTGGGCAATGCGCAGGGCCTCGTCGAGCTCCTGGCCGGCCGGCACCACGCGCTGGACGAAGTGCAGGCGCAGCGCCTCGGCGCTGTCGAACTCGTCGGCCGTGAGCAGGTGCAGCATGGCATTGCCGAGGCCGGCGCGCTCGGCCATGCGCAACGTCGCGCCGCCCGTGGCCATGATGCCGCGCTGCACCTCCATCTGCGAGAAGCGGCAGTTGTCGGCCGCGACCACGATGTCGGCGCCCAGCATCAGCTCGATGCCGACCGTGAAGCAGATGCCCTTGACCGCCGCGACCATCGGCTTGCTCCGGCGCCGGTAGCCGGCCAGGCCGAAATCGTGCGGCTCGACCAGCCCCTGCGGGATGGCCTTCTCGCCGCGCTTCATGTATTCGGCCACGGCGGGCAGGTCCAGGCCGGCCGTGAAGTGGTCGCCGAAGGCATGCAGCACACCGACGCGCAGCGCGGGATCGTCGTCGAGCCGGGTGTAGGCCTCGGCCAGCTGCCTGAACATCGGCGGCGTCCAGCCGTTGCGCTTGGCCGGCCGGTTGATGCCGATCAGGAGCACGTGGTCGAGCACCTGGGTGTCGATGCAGCCTTCGGCGGGTGGGGTGGTGGCGGTGGCGGTCATGGTGCTTGTCTCGTCGTCGTTGTGGTTTGCGGGCGGGTCAGTACAGATACACGCCGCGTTTCGTCTTGCGACCGAGCTGGCCGGCCGCGACCATTTCCTTCAGCAGCGGGCAGGGGCGGTACTTCGAGTCGCCGAACTGCTCGAGGTAGACCTCCATCACGGCCAGGCAGACGTCGAGGCCGATCATGTCGGCCAGCGCCAGCGGGCCGATCGGCTGGTTGCAGCCGAGCTTCATGCCGGCGTCGATGTCCTCGGCCGTGGCGATGCCCTCGGACAGCACGAAGAAGGCCTCGTTGATCATCGGCACCAGGATCCGGTTGACCACGAAGCCCGGTGCGTTCTTGACCGTGATCGGCGACTTGCCGAGTTTCTCGGACAGCGCCTTCACCGCGTCGTGCGTGGCGTCGCTGGTGAGGTAGCCGCGGATGATCTCCACCAGCGCCATCATCGGCACCGGGTTGAAGAAGTGCATGCCGATGAAGCGGTCGGGCCGCGAGGTGGCGGCGGCCAGCTGCGTGATCGAGATCGACGAGGTGTTCGACGCAATGATCACCTCGGGCGCCAGCAGCTCGTCGACCTGCTTGAGGATCTTGAGCTTGAGCGCGTGGTTCTCGGTCGCGGCCTCGATCACGAGCTGTGCGGACTTCAGGTCTTCGTAGTTCGTCGAGCCCTTGATCAGCGCCAGCGCCGCGGTCTTCTCGTCCTCGCTGAGCTTCTCCTTCTTGATCAGGCGGTCCAGGCTGCCCGACACCGTGGCCAGGCCCTTGTCGACCGCGGCCTGCGCGATGTCGACCATCACGACCTTGACGCCCGCGACCGCGCAGGCCTGTGCGATGCCGTTGCCCATCGTTCCGGCGCCGATGATGCCGACTGTCTGGATTGCCATGAGAAATGCTCCTTGAAGGGGAATGATTGAAAAGGGTGGGGCGGCCGGCAGGCGGCGGCCATGGGCTCGATTGTGGAACAGAGCGCACGGCCGCCGATTCCCGCGGGTGACAGCGCGAGCCTGCCGCCGGCCGCGCGATTCCATTAAAGTTCTGCGTCCAACCCAAGCACGAAGCGCACCCATGACCACCCTCGGCACGCCCCTTTCTCCTTCCGCCACCCGCGTCATGCTGCTGGGCTCGGGCGAACTCGGCAAGGAGGTGTTGATCGCGCTGCAGCGCCTGGGCGTCGAGACCATCGCGGTCGATCGCTACGAGAACGCGCCGGGCCAGCAGGTGGCGCACCATGCGCGCACGCTGACGATGAGCGACCCGGTACAGCTCAAGGCCCTGATCGAGGCCGAGCGCCCGCATCTCGTGGTGCCCGAGATCGAGGCCATCGCCACGCCCATGCTGCAGCAGCTGGAAGACGCCGGCGTGGTGCGCGTGATCCCGACCGCGCGTGCGGCCCGCCTCACGATGGACCGCGAGGGCATCCGCCGGCTGGCCGCCGAGACGCTGGGCGTGCCGACCAGCCCCTACAAGTTCTGCGATTCGCTGGCCGAGCTGCAGGCCGCGATCGACGCCGGCATCGGCTACCCCTGCATCGTCAAGCCCGTCATGAGCAGCTCGGGCAAGGGTCAGAGCAAGATCGACGGCCCGGCTGATGTGCAGAAGGCCTGGGACCACGCCATGGCCGGTGGCCGCGTGAGCCATGGCCGCGTCATCGTCGAGGGCTTCATCGATTTCGACTACGAGATCACGCTGCTGACCGTGCGGGCCCTCGACGGCACCGGCGTGGTGCAGACGAAGTTCTGCGAGCCGATCGGTCACGTGCAGGTCAGCGGCGACTACGTCGAGAGCTGGCAGCCGCATCCGATGGCGCCCGCCGCACTGCAGAAGGCGCAGCAGATCGCCGAGGCCGTCACGGCCGATCTCGGCGGCCAGGGACTGTTCGGCGTCGAGCTGTTCGTCAAGGGCGAAGAGGTCTGGTTCAGCGAGGTCAGCCCGCGCCCGCACGACACCGGCATGGTGACCATGGCCACGCAATGGCAGAACGAGTTCGAGCTGCATGCGCGCGCGATCCTCGGCCTGCCGGTCGACACCACGCTCAAGAGCCCGGGCGCCAGCGCCGTCATCTATGGCGGCGTCGATGCGCTCGGCATCGCCTTCGACGGCGCGGCCGAAGCGCTCGCGGTGCCGGGCACCGACCTGCGGCTGTTCGGCAAGCCCGAGAGCTTCGTCAAGCGGCGAATGGGCGTGGCGCTCGCGCATGCGGCCGACGTCGACACCGCGCGCCGCAATGCCAAGGAAGCCGCCTCGCGCGTCAAGCCGCGGCAGGCCTGAACTGCCTCGCCCTCAACCCTGGAGCCCTCATGCTGCATCCGCAAGCCAAAGCCTTCATCGACCTGCTCGAACAGCGCGGCGTGCCGCCCACCCACACGCTGACGCCACAGGACGCGCGCAAGTTCTATCGGGAACGGCGCGCCCTCACGCAGCCCGATCCGTCGACGGTGGCCGAGGTGCGCGAACTGCAGGCGCAGGGCGCGGGCGGCCCGATTCCGCTGCGGCTCTACCGGCCGCTGGGCTCCAGCGCGGACACGCTGCTGCCGGTGCTGGTGTACTACCACGGCGGCGGCTGGACCATCGGCGACCTCGACACGCACGACACGCTGTGCCGCGCGCTCAGCAACGGCGCGGGCTGCGCGGTGGTCGCGGTCGACTACCGCATGGGCCCCGAGCATCGCTTCCCGGCCGCGGTCAACGACGTGCTGGCCGCCACGCGCTGGGTGCGCCGGGAGGCGGCCTCGCTCGGCGTCGACGCGAGCCGGCTCGCGGTCGGCGGCGACAGCGCCGGCGGCAACCTGGCGGCGGTGGTGGCGATCGCGGCGCGCGATGCCGGCGACCTGCCGATCGCCTTCCAGCTGCTGATCTACCCGGCTACCGACATGCGCTGCGTGCATCCCTCGCATACCAGCAACGGCCAGGGCTACGTGCTGACCAGCGACAGCATCAAGTACTTCCACGACAACTACATCGACGATCCGAAGCACGACGCCGACTGGCGCGCCTCGCCGTTGCTGCACACCGACCTCGCGAACCTGCCGCCCGCGCTGGTGCTGACCGCGGGCTACGACCCGCTGCGCGACGAGGGCCTGGCGTACGCGGAAGCGCTTACGGCCGCGGGCAACCGCGCGAGCTACGTCTGCTTCGAGCGGCAGATCCATGGCTTCATCACGATGGGGCGGCTGCTCGACGAGGCCAACACCGCGGTCGACTTCTGCGCCGCGGCGCTGCGCCGCGCGCTCGGTTGATTCGTCGGCCCCCTGTTGACGCGAGCGCAGGATCGCCCTCTCGTCGGGAAAGCGGCTCACGCCACCTCCAGCCCCGCAAACCCGGTACAGCCGCACGCCGTGCAGAGCCTCCGCCGCCGCCGGATCGCTCAGCTCGAACCACTGTAGAAATCAGTGAGTGTGCAGCATCGTCGTGATCGCACGCGGGCGTCCAGTCTTGGCGGGTGTGCTGTGCGGCTCGACGACCCGTCTCAACGCACGCCAGGGAGCCACCCGATCCATCTCGTCGAGAAATCGCGCCTGAACGTTTTCTTTGCGAGATGCTCAGGCCAATGCCACGGACCGCCGCCGATCAGGCCGCCAGGCGCCGCATCGAACCCACCGACATCGTCGTTCTTGAAGATGGCCTTCTGGCAATAGCACCAAGTCGGAGGCGGCCATCTGATCCTTGCCGAGCAAAGCGGGCTCAATTTCCAGGCAGAGCGTTCAAGGCGATGCGCGGCGGCGGTCACCCGGCTCCTGCCAATCGCGGGCGGGGATGACCGGCTGCTGCGGCAGCACATGGTCCTGCGGGATGTGGGTGCGGCCGGTGCGCTGTGAGCCCGGTGTCGGCTGGACCTTTGGCTTGGGCACGACCTGCTTCGCGGCGTCGATGAGCGTCTGAGGCTGGCTCATGTCCCACTGGGGGAGCTTGGCCGGTGGCAGTGGCAGCACCTTGTCGAGGTTGGGGAAGCGGAGGTCGGGGTTCAGGTACAGGGCGTCGCCTAGTGCACCGTAGCGTTCGGCACGGGCTGGGTCACGGGAGGGAGCTCCTTTCGCTATTTCTGCTCCACGGAAAAGCGTGGAAAGAGTGTTCGCGCTACCTTCGCTCCCGAACTTCACGCCTTCGTGAAGTGTTCGGATCGTCCGGTCCCAGCCTTCCGATGTCTTGTCTCGCTCATAGACCAGCGCCAACTTCTCTGCCCCGTTCCCGTTCCCTTGAGAAAAGGAGCACTGCAGCATCTTCAAACCGACAGGACGGTTGTCCCAGAATCGCTCCTTGGGGTTGTCATAGGCTGCGGAAAGGTCATAGCCCAGAAACGCCTGCGCACTCGGACTGCCCATGTCCGCTGCCAATTCCCAGAACGCATAGGCGCGACTCGCGTCCCCGTTTACACCCAGGCCGCGCTGGTGGTACGTGCCCATGGCATCGAAGGCGGCAGGAATGCCCAACTTCATCGCCTCTTCCACGATCTGGATGGCCCGCTCGGTGTCCGGAGGCACCACATAAGCCTCGGTGCCATCGCCCTGGATCAGCACACCGGCCAGATTCATCATCGCCTTCCAGTGCTTGCGCTCGGCGGCCTGCTGCCACAGCACCACCGCCTTCGGGTAGTCGCGCTGGTCGGGCCAGAGGTCGCGGCTGGTGATGCGCAGGCCCTCCTGGAGCCAGGCCTCGGCCTGGACATCGATCGGCGGCACCGAGTCGGCCTCGTGCTTGCACACGAAGTCCTGGCGATGCGGGTCGAAGGCCTTCAGGGACATGTTGCGGGGCAAAGGGCTGGACGGCGCAAGGCAGGCCACGAGCGCGCAGGCGCACATGACCACGCACAGCACACGGAACAAGCGCATGCGTCGATTCAAGCCAGGGGCTTGCCCTGCTCGTCGTGCAGGTCGCTCAGCGTGATCTGCTTGATCTGCATGCCCGCCGCAGCCGGCTGGTTGGCGTTGTCGGCCCACAGCCATCGAAGCTCATGCGGATCGATGTCCAGATACGAATCACGTGGATCGGGGAAGGGCTGGTCCTTCTCGACGTAGGCCTGGCGGCTCAAGCTGTCGAAGACGTTGGCGAGCGCGTGCCCTTCGTCCACATGGGGCTCCCAGATGCCGGTGCGCGGGCACGGCCGGTTGCCCCGGCAGGTGACGAAGGGCATCGGGATGCGGCTCGTGCGGGCGATGCCGCGTGCGGCCTCGATCGGCGGCTCGGGGTCGGCCAGCTTCACCGGCTGGCCCAGGTAGTGCCAACGCACGCCGATCACCTGGGCGTATTCGCCGAGACTGCGCTTGTCGGGAGAAACGAAGACTTCGCCCTGCGTGTAGCGCAAGGGCACCTGGCGCTCGTTCCATTCGACCTGGAACGCGCGCAGGTTCTGGGTCAGCTGCGCCAGCCAGTAGCCGGAGAACGGCGCGGTGCCGGGATCGCGCTGAGGCTCTACATGGGCGGTCAAACGGTCGAAGCGCTCCGTGAATTCGGACGCGGGCACCACGGGATTGCGCGGCAGTGCATGGCCTTGCGGGATGTGAGCGCGGCCGGTGCGCTGTGAGCCCGGTGTCGGCTGGACCTTTGGCGCGGGCACGATCTGCTTGGCCGCGTCGATGAGCGTCTGCGGCTGGCTCATGTCCCACTGGGGGAGCTTGGCCGGTGGCAGTGGCAGCACCTTGTCGAGGTTGGGGAAGCGCAGGTCGGGGTTCAGGTACAGGGCGTCGCCTAGTGCACCGTAGCGTTCCTCGCGAGCAGGATCGGGGGATGGTCCTCCGCGCGTCATCTCCGCCCCTCCAAACAAGGTGGCAAGAGAGTTCGCGCTCCGCTCGCTTCCGAACTTCACGCCTTCGTGCCAGACGCGAATCGCCTTCCCATAGTCTCGATCGACAACGCTGTAATCAAGTGCCAACTCGTGGGCCGCCTTGCCATTGCCCTGCGCGAACGCGCATTCCAGCATCTTGAATCCAACGGGCCGGTTGCTCCATATGCCAGCCTTCGGATTGTCATAGCCGGCAAGCAATGCACGACCCAGAAACGCCTGCGCACTCGGGCTGCCCATGTCTGCCGCCAGCTCCCAGAGCGCATAGGCGCGACTCGCGTCGCCGTTCACGCCCATCGCTCGCCTGTGATACGTGCCCATGGCATCGAAGGCGGCAGGAATGCCCAGCCTCATCGCCTCTTCCACGATCCGGATGGCCCGCTCGGTGTCCGGAGGCACCACATAGGGCTCGGTGCCATCGCCCTGGATCAGCACACCGGCCAGATTCATCATCGCCTTCCAGTGCTTGCGCTCGGCGGCCTGCTGCCACAGCACCACCGCCTTCGGGTAGTCGCGCTGGTCGGGCCAGAGGTCGCGGCTGGTGATGCGAAGGCCCTCCTGGAACCATGCTTCGGCCTGGGCATCGATGGGCGGCATCGCGTCGGCCTCGTGCTTGCACACGAAGTCCTGGCGATGCGGGTCGAAGGCCTTCAGGGACATGTTGCGGGGCAAGGCGCTGGAGCTGGACATGGGGCAGGCAGTGAGAGTGAGCAAGGAGAAGCAGAAAAGAACGATGAAACGAGTCATTGGCACATTCATCCGTGGCGGAAGTAAATCTCGCGTTCGTCTTCAAAGGGGATGACGAAGCCAGTCATCGATTCGCTTCGACCCTGGTCAACGATCTTCTTGTTCAGCTCCATCACTTTCTGCCAATCTGCGAAAGCACTCTTTATCGCAACTGGTCCGCCTTCTCCGCCAGCCGATTTGTTGTAGCCCCCCGCATGCATCCCCCAAACCCGCTTCCTCAGGTCCTTGGCCTTCAGGTGGTCGTCCGTGATCATGTTGAGTTCGCTGTCCACCGCCATGCTGCGCACGTTCATGTTGGCGCTGCCCAGGGTGAAGCAGGCGTCGTCGATCAGCATCAGCTTGCTGTGGATGTAGATCTGACGGAAGTCCTGCTCCGGTCGGGGCATGGGCTTGCCCTTGTTCTGCGTCACCAGCCGCGCGATCAGCACCTTCAGCCCCAGGCCCTCCAGTTCGCCGGTCATGTGGTTCTTGACCGGTGCCGCCACCTGCCGCGCGGTGGCGTACACGGCATTCCACACGGGCGCGTTGTCGGGGTCCAGGCGCTTGTCCTCGGGCAACTGGCTCCAGCGCTCCCACTTCCGGCCAATGGCCTTCATGCCCTTGTCCTGGTTGGGCATGCTGTCGGCCTCGCCCAGGCTTTTGACCATGTCGTAGGTACGCGGGATCATTCCGTCGTCCTCGGGCGACGGAATGACGGCAATCAGATGCAGCATCTGGGGCGGCCTGGATGCCTTTTGCAGACCCTTCATGAACCGGGCGCGTGTCTCCTTGAGATGACGCACCCAGCTCTCGTAGTAGAAGTACTGGTTCTCGATGTAGATGTACTGGCGCGCGAAGCTGGCCGCCTGCCAGTAGGCGTTCTTGATGCTCTTGTCGGAGCCCTCCTGCGGCTGGGTGCGCACGATCTGGATGATCGAACCGGGACTGGCGAATGCCTTGAGCTTGGGCGGCAATGCGTCCTGGTCCCGGGAGCCGACGCTGCCGCCCGCCCGGACCCAGGCCTTGACGAAGTTGCGCTGCACGCCTTGCAACGCCGGGCCCTGGATGCGGCTGGCGTAGTCCTGCAACGGATCGCGGCTGACATCCCGGCTCTTGGGTAGTGCCGCGGCGGTGGCTGTCTTGCGCGCCCAGTCGACTTCGCGCAGCGGGGTGTCGAACTCATGATCCTCGCTGTCCCAGTAGTCGGTGACGGAGTTCAGGCCCATCACATAGCCGACCGCCTTTGCGCCTTCCTTCCATGCGTAGTCGATGAGGATGGTCTTCTGGTGGTGGGTGGGAAACCGTTCCAGCAGCATCTTCTCCGTGGCCAAACCACCCGCGCTTCCGGCCGCGGAGCTGGGGAGGTCTTCCTCGTTGCCCTTGCAGCCGAGGCTCTCGCGGACCTCATCGCTGCTGCTGCCGCCGCGGAGCCTGACTTCGATGCGGGTGCGGATGTCGCCTTTCTCGGCCGGTGCCATGACGCGGCGCCACCATTCGACGCAGTAGTCATGCCGCTGCTG
This sequence comes from Variovorax jilinensis, assembly GCF_030316885.1. Lineage (GTDB taxonomy): Bacteria > Pseudomonadota > Gammaproteobacteria > Burkholderiales > Burkholderiaceae_C > Variovorax > Variovorax jilinensis. The sequence goes on from NZ_JASZYQ010000001.1 coordinate 230,147, forward strand.
CTCGCAAGAGCGCATGTCTTGCCTGCCGAGAACCGGCGGCGGACTGTTCAGGCCCAGTGCCGCCATATCCTCGCGACGGGTGGTCGTCTTGTCGATCCAATAGCCTGTCCGCTGGTCGCCGGTGTAGCCGGGCATGTTGTTCTGCTTGGCGCTGCCCAGCCGGTCGTACCAGATCAGAAGCCGCACGGCGACCCCGCGCCCGGCTGCCGCGTCCAGCAGGCTGCCGAAGTGCTGTCCCCGAGGCCAGCCCTGTTCGTCCTTCTTGACTTTGTCGTTCGTCTCCCGCACGAGCTCCATGCCGGGGTCGAAACCCCAGCACACCAGATCGATGGAATCCTCGGCTGCCTCGATGTCCTTCGCGATCTCGGCGAAGGCCTTCTGCCCGCAGATGAACACGTCCACCGCATTGTTGGCGGATACCGGATGTGTCTGGCTGTTCAGTTCCGGTCGCCATTGAACAGTCAGGTCGGCGGTGCGCCGACGTTCATCGATGTGGACGATGTTGGGGTTCTGGGTGATGGGGCCTGTCATGCGTCGTTGCCTCGTTCGTCGATTCCGTAGTCTTGGTGGCGGCTGCGGCTGCCCTTGTTGGCGCGGAAGCCCTTGTTGGCAAGTCGATGCTCGGCGGAGTCCGTCAGCCTGTCGTGGACACGAAGGTCGAACCTGGCGCCGTTGGTAAGCCGAACCTCATAGGAGGCCGTGCCGCCTTGATGGTCCTTGACGAGGATCTGCCCGTGTTCGTCGGTGATCCCGTGGCCGATGGATGCACCGTTTCTGAAGAGCTCGTACGGCTCGCCCGCGAACACATATCCGTTCTGTGTGTGGGAGCCCAAACGCAGTAGCAGCATGTTTGGCGAGTCCTTGACATCCGCAACGGGCAACTGCGGCACCGGTACGTTGTCCGGCCCTGGCGATCCATGGCTCGCCGCATGCTCCACCCAATACCCCTGCGTGCCGTGTTCAATGCCTTCGCTGCTCCAGCGGGTGTAGCTGGTGCCGCCGTTGATGACGACCTCGTCCTTGGCAGTGATGGCGATCTTCTGGCCCTGCACGCTGATGTTCATCTTGGCAAGCAGGTTGACGCTGTGCTTGAGCGCGGTCACGTCGATGTCGCCTCGTCCGGCCTTCAGCATGACGCCCGTCCTGACTGCAAACATCCGGATGGCCTCCTTCACGCTCGCCAGCAGGCTCCTGCCCGCCGAGACACTGATGTGACCGCCGCTGGTGAAGGCCGTGTGCGCATCGCTGGCGATGTGGGTGGAGCCAGCGGTGGTGCTCTCGATGCCCGCCGGGCTGGCCAGCACCAGGTGCGGCTCGCCGAGTTCCGGGAAATGGCCTTCACTTTCGCCTGTGCCTGTGCCGCCGCCCTCGATGGCATCGTTCTGCGCCTTCAGCGCCTGCGTCACTTCGTCCTGATCACCGTCCAGGTGCGCCCGGGCCTGCAGCGCGGCTTCAGAGAGGTCTTCGTGCCGGTCGCGGGCCGCGGTCAGCCGCTGCACGGTCTCCCCCATGTCCGTGACGTGGCCGCGCGCGTGGGTCCGGCCTTCGGTGCTGATCAGCAAACCATCCTTGGCGCGCACGACGCCGTGGCCATCGGTCCTCAGCTCAAAGCCTTCGCCGCGCGCGTCCTTGCGCCCGGCGTTGTCCTCGATGCGCGTGATGTGCCCGAGGCTCAGCTGGCTGTGCTGGTGGTCGCTCTTGAGCTGGGCCTGGATCTTCGCTTCCGTGTCGTCGAGGACCAGGTGGTTGCTGCGGCCCGCCGCCGAGTTGCCGCCTTCCTTGGTCAGCTCCCGGCTTCTGAAGCCCGAGAGCGCCGACTGGCTCGGCAGACTCCACGGCGGCAGGTTGACCTGGTTGTGAACCCGGCCGGTGCAGATCGGAAGGTCCGCATCGCCACCCAGGAAGTCGACGATGACTTCCTGGCCGATTCTCGGGATGTGGATGCCACCGAGCTGATTGCCGGCCCACGGCGAGGACACGCGCAGCCAGCAGGTGCTGTGCTGGTTCCGGGCGCCGATGCGGTCCCAGGGGAACTGGACCTTGATGCGGCCCAGTTCGTCGGTCCACAGGTTCTGGCCCTCGGGGCCGACCACCAGCGCGGTCTGCGGGCCGTGGGTGTGGGGCTTGGCCCGGGTCGGCTCGGGTCGAAGGGGTTCCGTGACGGGGTGGGCCGTGAGGTCGACCTCCACGCGCCACTGCTGCCGCAGGCCCGGCGCGTTGCCCGGGCCCGGGCGCTGGCTGTCCTGGCCCACGTTCTCGATCAGGAAGCGGGTGTCGAGAATCAGATAGTCGGCATTGGCGGTCTGCCGGGGGTGCTTCCTGAGCCCGAAGGTGAAGCCCGGAGTCATGCCGCGCAGGTTGCCGCTGGCCTGGGCGCGCGCGCCGTGGGTGCGCAGCGCCTGCATGCGCAACAGCGCGATCAGGCGGCCTTCGTCGTGCGGGTCGTTGGCCTCGGCGCTTCCGGCGCGGGGCTGGGCGTAGTGGCTGCCGGCGCTTCCTGCACCTCCTGCACCTCCAGCACCGCCGTCATGCCACTGGTAGACCTCGCCATCGGCCTGCCCGGTGGGGCGCGGGTCCTGGCGGCCCTGGCTGAGGTCGGCACGCGGGCGGGTGTAGTCGTAGTCACGCGTAGCGTAGCGGCCGCTGGTGAGATGGTGCTCGGGCACGAAGGCGTGGAGGTACTCGGCATCGGGCTTCCAGCCGGGTGTGTGGTACGCCACCTGGCGGTAGGCCTCGCTCGGGTTCTCCTGAAACGCGCCCATGTTGTCGATGAGCACCAGCCGGTGCTTGCCCTCGGCGTGCGCGAAGAAGTAGTTGATGCCCCATTCCTGGCACAGGCGCTCGAAGAAGGCGAAGTCGCTTTCGTTGAACTGGGTCTGGTAGTCGCGCGGCGGGTAGGTCTCGACGAGGCGCCTGTCGACCGCGAAGGGGTAGTCGGCCAGCAGTTCGTCCAGGATCTCGACCACGGTCTTGTTCTGGAAGATCTTGCAGTCGGTGCTGAGGGTGGCGAGGTGCAGCCAAGGGCGCAGGGTCAGGCGATAGCGGATGTGGCGGCCTTGCTCGCCCAGGCAGGCGGCGTCGGCGATGAGGGCGTTGATCTCGCGTGTGCCCGCGCCTATGTGGTCGACGCTGGCGCCCACCACGCCGGGGATGAAGCGGCCCGAGCCATCGAGTGCGATCGTGCAGCTGATCTCGCGGCCGATGAAGTCGTCGAGGTTGAAGTCGGCGGCTGCGCTGGCGCCAAGGTTCAACGTGTCGGGGGTCTGGAGAAGAAGCTCGTACTCGAACAGGCGGTTGAGGCCCTCGCGGCCCGACAGGCGCACGGGCTCCAACGCGGGCGCGCCGAGGAACACGGGCACGGCTGCGCTGCTGACGGTCAGCGTGTGCGACATGATTTGACTACTCCCTGATATCTCTATGGATCGACCGCCGTGACAATGGCGGGGCTGCAGCGATCCGGTGTCGCCGCAATGCAAGAAGGAGCTTAGGTCAATGAATACAAGTCAATGACCGCCTTCCGATTTCAGAGAAGAAGCGGACACCGAGACGAGGCGAATCGATAGACAAATCGATCCCAAACCCGGGCAAACCCGGGCGGGAGAACAGGACGAGCCCTCTCGCTCGATGCAATTGAAGACGCCCGAATCTTTGGTCGGGTGCCCCATCGATGGGTGGTCAACACCCACTAAGGGAAAGTCCCCGCGCATCTCCCCCGCGCCGCGCGGGCCTGCGCCGCTACGATCGGGCGATGGCGACGCCGGCCGCACCCGACCGGCCGTCGCCGGCGGAGGAAACGGCTTTGGTCAATGGGCAACCCCGGCATGCGCCACGCGACGAGCACCGCTCGCACCGCGATGAGCGCCTCATGTGGATCACCTCGCAGCGCGTGTTCTATGCCGGTCTGCTCGGCGCGGCCAGCGAACGCACGATGGGCGGCTACGGCATCTGCGTGTCGCAGCACGGTGCGCCGCTGCGCATCCGCCTGGGGGGCGGCGCCTGGCAGAGCGGCGAGCTGATCGTGGTGCCGCCGCAGGTGCCGCACCGGATCGAATCCGCGCATCCGCAGATCCTCAGCATCCTGGTCGAATCCGAGTCGGTCGATGCGGCTCGGCTCCCGGCCTTCCTGCAGCATTGCGGCCCGGTCGAGGCGCCGGCCTTCGTGCAGCGCGTGCGCGATGCGCATGCGCGCCTCGCAGAGGCTTCGGGCCGCGAGAGCTTCGAGCGCTTCGACTTCGACCAGCTGCTGTTCGGCGCGGCGCTGGCGGCACGGCCGCTCGATGCGCGCATCCGGCAGGTGGTCGACCGCATCAACGCCGACCCCGCCGAGCCCACCTCGGCGGAGATCTGCGCGCACGCCGTCGGGCTCTCGTTCTCGCGCTTCCTGCACCTCTTCAAGCAGGAGACCGGTCAGACCTTCCGCGCCTTCCGCGCCTGGAAGCGCGCGCGCAGCCTGCTGCGCCACGTGCGCCAGAGCGCCACGCTGACCGACATCGCGCTCGACACCGGCTACCCCGATTCGACCCACTTCAGCCATTCGATCCGGCAGGTCTACGGCCTGCGCCCGAGCGACATCCTGGCCGGCTCGCGCCGGCTCGCGCTGCACCAGTGAGCCGTGCCGGCGCGCGCGAGCAGATGCGGGTGAACCCTCTGCGTCGCCGTCGCCACTCACCGCTATAAACCGCAAACCCCGAACGAGCCGCTCCTTTGCAAATACTCCAGCTCCTTCTCTCAGGCATCGCACAAGGCTGCATCTACGGCCTGATCGCGCTGGGGTTCGTGCTGATCTACAAGGCCACCGAGACCGTGAGCTTTTCGCAGGGCGAGCTCATGATGGTCGGCGCCTTCTGCGCCTTCGCGGGCATGTCGCTGTTCGGGCTGCCGTTCTGGCTCGCGGCGCTGCTGGCGGTGATCGCGATGGTGGCGCTCGGCGTGCTGCTCGAACTGGTCGTGATCCGGCCGATCCTGGGCCAGCCGCAGTTCTCGATCGTGATGCTGACCATCGGCGTCGGCTACGTGGCGCGTGGCCTGGTGACGATGATCCCGGGCATCGGCACCGAGACCCACACGCTGCCGGTGCCGTACAAGGACCAGATCTGGAAGCTCGGCGAGCTCGTGATCAACCTCGAGCAGCTGGCGGTCATCGTGGCCACCGCGGTGCTGTGCGGGCTGCTGTTCGCGATGTTCCGCTACAGCAAGCTGGGCATCGCGATGCAGGCCTCGTCGCAGAACCAGCTTGCGGCCTACTACATGGGCATTCCGGTCAAGCGGCTCAACGGCCTGGTGTGGGGCCTGGCCGCGGCGGTGGCCGCGATCGCGGGCATGCTGCTGGCGCCGATCACCTTCGTGCACGCGAACATGGGCTTCATCGGCCTCAAGGCCTTTCCGGCCGCGGTGGTGGGCGGCTTCGGCAGCCTGCCGGGTGCGATCGTCGGCGGCCTGGTGATCGGCATCGTCGAATCCTTCGCGGGCTTCTACCTGCCCGACGGCTTCAAGGACACGGCGCCGTACATCGTGGTGCTGGTGATGCTGATGGTGAAGCCGAACGGCCTGTTCGGCGAGAAGCTCAGGAAGAAGGTGTAGACCGGCATGCGCTACATCTTCAAGACCAGCTACGCGCAGGACATCGCGCTCGCCCGACATGGCGGCCACGTGTTCTGGTATGGGCTGCTGTGCGTGGCGCTGCTGGCGGCACCCTGGGTGGTGCCCGAATACTGGCTGGCGCAGCTCACCTTCGTGCTGATCTACGGCATCGTGGGCCTGGGGCTGATGCTGCTCGCGGGCTTCACGGGCCAGTTCTCGATCGGACATGCGGCCTTCCTGGGCACGGGTGCCTACACGCAGGCCGTGCTCGGCAATCTGGGCGTGCCGTTTCCGCTCGCGCTGCTGGCCTCGGCGGCGCTGTCGGCGGCGGTCGGCGTGGTGGTGGCCCTGCCGGCGCTGCGGGTCAAGGGCATCTACCTGGGCATCGCGACGCTGGCCTTCGGCTTCATCGTCGAAGAGGTGTTCGCGCGCTGGGAAAGCGTCACGGGCGGCAACTCGGGACTGCACGTGAAGTCGCCCACCCTGTTCGGCTGGTCCCTCGGTTCGAGCGAGAGCTTCTACCTCGTCTGCCTGGTGGTCGCCGTGCTGTGCACGCTCGCGATACTGAACCTGCTGCGCTCGCCGACCGGCCGTGCCTTCGTCGCCATCCGCGATTCCGAGATCTCGGCCCAGAGCATGGGCATCCACCTGGCGCGCTACAAGACGCTGTCGTTCGCGATCTCGGCCGCGCTCGCGGGCCTGGGCGGCGCGCTCTATGCGCACAAGCTGAGCTTCATCTCGCCCGACCAGTTCAGCATCCTGCAGTCGATCGACCTCTTGCTGCTGGTGGTGATCGGCGGCCTCGGGTCCGTGCACGGCGCCTTTCTCGGCGCGATCTTCCTGATCGCGATGCCGCAGCTGATCGCCTCGGCCAAGGACTTCCTGCCCCAGGCGATCGGCCAGGCGCCCGGGCTGCAGGGCCTGGTCTACGGCCTGGTGCTGATCGCCTTCGTGCTGTTCGAGCCGCTCGGTCTGTACGGGCGCTGGGTCAAGGTGCGCACCTGGCTGCAGTTGTTCCCGTTCTACCGGCGCGGGCTGTTCAAGCGGCAGAAGTCGTTCACCAAATCGGATCGCCTGCGATGAGCACCGGCGACATCCTCCTCTCGGCCCGGGACCTGAGCGTGCGCTTCGGCGGCGTGCTGGCGGTCAACAACGTGAGCTTCGACGTCCGACGCGGCGAGGTCTTCACGCTGATCGGGCCCAACGGCGCGGGCAAGACCACGGTGTTCAACCTGATCAGCCGCATCTACACCCCGACCGCGGGGCAGATCCTCTGGCACGGCGAGAACGGCGGCGCGCCGCTGGCGCTCACGCAGCAGGCGCCGTACGAGATTGCGGCCCTGGGCATCGCGCGCACCTTCCAGAACATCGAGCTGTTCGAGCACGCGACCGTGCTGCACAACCTGCTGATCGGCCGCCATACACACCGCAGCACGAGCTTCCTGAGCGAGGTGTTCTTCACGCCCGCCACCCGGCGCGCCGAGATCCGGGCGCGCGAGAAGGTGGAGCAGGTGATCGACCTGCTCGATCTGCAGCATCACCGCGATTCCATGGTGGCCGGCCTGCCCTATGGCGTGCGCAAGGTGGTGGAGCTGGCGCGCGCGCTGTGCACCGAGCCCAAGCTGCTGCTGCTCGATGAGCCGTCGTCCGGCCTCAATGTCGAGGAGACGGCCGACATGGCCTTCTGGATCCAGGATATCCAGCACGAGCTCGGCATCTCGGTGCTGATGGTCGAGCACGACATGTCGCTGGTGTCGAAGGTGTCGGACCGCGTGCTCGCGATGAACATGGGCGAGGCGCTGGCTTCGGGCACGCCTTCGGAGGTGCAGTCGGATGCGAAGGTGATCGAGGCCTATCTGGGCACCGTGGACGACGTGAGCAGCCTGCGGAGGACGGCATGAGCCGCATGGCCGCTCCGAAGGCGAACGCCGAAGCGCTGCTGCGCGAGGTTCTCCCATGAGCGACATCGTGCTGCAGCTTCTCAACGTGGAAAGCGCCTACGGCCCGATCAAGGCGATCCGCGGCGTCAGCCTCAAGGTGCGCGCGGGCGAGATCGCGACCGTGCTGGGTTCCAACGGCGCGGGCAAGACCACCATCCTCAAGACCATCTCGGGGATCATCGATCCGCGCAAGGGCAGCATCGAGTTCAAGGGCCAGAACATCACGGCCCAGGACCCGGCCCGCATCGTGCAGCAGGGGCTGAGCCATGTGCCCGAGGGGCGCGAGGTGTTTCCGCTGCTGTCGGTGCGCGACAACCTGCTCATGGGCGCCTACACGCGCCAGGACCGCGACGGCGTGGCACGCGACATGGAGACGGTCTTCAACTACTTCCCGATCCTGCGCGAGCGCGCCACGCAGGATGCCGGGCTGCTGTCGGGCGGGCAGCAGCAGATGCTGGCCATCTCGCGCGCCATCATGGCGGCGCCGCAGCTGATCCTGCTCGACGAGCCGAGCCTGGGCCTGTCGCCCAAGCTCACGAAGGAGATCTTCGAGATCGTGGTGCGCATCAACCGCGAGCGCGGCACCACCATCCTCCTGGTCGAGCAGAACGCCAACATGGCGCTCAACGCCTCCGACTACGGCTACGTGCTCGAGAACGGCCGCATCGTCATGGAAGACACCTGCGAGCGGCTGCGCGAGAAGGACGACATCAAGGAGTTCTACCTCGGCCTCAAGGACGACGGCGTGCGCGGCGAGCGGCGCTGGAAAAAGAAGAAGAACTGGAGATGAGCCAAGCCAAGCCCCCGCACACCAGGCCGCCCGCCGGTCTCTGGGACCTCGATCGGCTGCAGCCCCGCACCGGGATCGTGGTCGAAGGCGAGACCGTGCCGGCACTGTTCTGGAACGCCGCCCGCATGCGCAGCGAAAACGTGTGGATGCGGCAGAAGAAGCTCGGCATCTGGCGCAGCTGGACCTGGAAGCAGACCGCCGACGCGGTCGCCGAGATCGCGGGCGGACTGATGGCGATCGGCTTCGCGCCGCACGAGTGCGCCTCGATCCTCTCGAACACCGTCATCGAGTGGGTGCTGTGCGACCTCGCGGTGCTCAGCTGCGGCGGCGTCGCCAACGGCATCTACCCGACCGACGCTGCCTCGCAGGTGCACTACCTGAGCGAGGATTCGCGCACCACGGTGCTGTTCGTCGAGGACGACGAGCAGCTCGACAAGGCATTGGAGGTGCGCGCCGGCCTGCCGCTGCTGCGAAAGATCGTGGTCTTCGACATGGAGGGCCTGCGCGACCTGCGCGACCCCGACGTGATCAGCCTCGACGCGTTGCGCGCGCTCGGCCGCGATCACCTGGCCGCGCATCCGCAGGCGCTCGAGGCGCGCATCGCGGGCTGCAGGCCCCAGGACCTCGCGATCCTGGTCTACACCTCGGGCACCACCGGCAGGCCCAAGGGCGCGATGCACACCCACCGCGGCCTGGTCTATTCCGCGCGCGGCTACAACACGCTGGTGGCGCAGGACGAGCGCGACGAGCGCATGTGCTTCCTGCCGCTTTGCCACATCGCCGAGCGCATGGGCGGCGAGTATTTCGCGATGTACACGGGATCGATCCTCAATTTCGTCGAGAACCCCGAGACCGTGCCCGAGAACGTGCGCGAGATCGCGCCAACCATCTTCACCGCGGTGCCGCGCGTGTGGGAGAAGTTCTATTCGGGCGTGATGATCGCGCTCAAGGAAGCGAGCGGCCTGCAGCAGGCCGCCTACGCCTGGAGCATCGGCGTCGGCACCGAGATCGCCGAGCGCGTGCTGGCCGGCCAGCCGGTCGGCGGCCTGCTCAGGTTCAAGTTCATGCTCGCGCGCCGACTCGCGCTCGACAACGTGCGCAAGCTGATCGGCATCCATCGCGCGCGCTTCCTGGTGACCGGCGCGGCGCCGATCTCGCCCGAGCTGGTCAAGTGGTACCTCGCGCTCGGCGTGCCGATGCTCGAGGTCTGGGGCATGACGGAAACCTGCGGTGCCGCCACCGGCGTCCCGGCCGGACGCATCAAGCCGGGTTCGATCGGGCCGGCCGCCAGCTACAACGAGGTGCGCGTCGACCCGGTCACGGGCGAGATCCTGGTGCGCGGGCCGAACGTCTTCGCGGGCTACCTGAACCTGCCCGAGAAGACCGCCGAGACCATCGATGCCGACGGCTGGCTGCACACCGGCGATGTCGGCACGGTCGACGAGGACGGGTTTTTCCGCATCACCGACCGCATGAAGGACATCATCATCACCGCCGGTGGCAAGAACATCACGCCGAGCGAACTCGAGAACGAGCTCAAGTTCAGCCCGTACATCACCGACGCCGTGGTGATCGGCGACGCCCGGCCCTACCTCACGGTGATCGTCATGATCGACCAGGAGAACGTCGAGAAATTCGCCCAGGACCACGACGTGCCGTTCAGCAACTACCAGAGCCTCACGCGCACGCAGGAGGTGCAGGACCTGATCCAGGCCGAGCTCGACCGGGTCAACGCCAAGTTCGCGCGCGTCGAGCAGATCAAGAAGTTCTTCCTGCTCGAGACCCAGCTCAGCGCCGAGGACGAGGAGCTCACGCCGACCATGAAGCTCAAGCGCAAGCTGGTGCAGACCAAGTACGCCGAGCGCATCGACGCCATGTATGCCGCCTGACGCCGGGCCGGTTTCTTTCGCCAACCTAGAGGAGACATCCGTATGAAGACCCAGACACTGATCCCCCTGGCCGCCGCGGCCGGTCTCGCACTGGCCTCCGGCATGGCCGGCGCGCAGCAGGGCGTGAGCAAGGACGAGATCCGCATCGGCACCATCCAGGATCTGTCCGGCCCGCTGGCCGGCTTCGGCAAGCAGGCCCGCAACGGCATGCAGCTCGGCGTGGACGAATTCAACGAGCAGGGCAGCGTGCACGGCCGCAAGCTCAAGCTCTTCGTCGAGGATTCGGGCTACGACCCCAAGAAGGCGGTGCTGGCGGCGCAGAAGCTGGTCAACCAGGAAAAGATCTTCATCATGGCGGGCCACATCGGCACGGCGCAGAACATGGCGGCGATGCCGGTGCAGTTCGACAAGAACATCGTCAACTTCTTCCCGATCACGGCGGCGCGCGAGATGTACGAGCCGCTCAACCGGCTCAAGTATTCGTTCGCCGCCACCTACTACGACCAGATCCGCATGGCGCTGCCCAAGCTGATCAAGGACAAGGGCGCCAAGAAGGTCTGCACCATCTACCAGGACGACGAGTTCGGTCTCGAGGTGCAGCGCGGCGCCGAGGCCGGCCTCAAGGCGGCGGGCATGGAACTCGCCGAGAAGACCTCGTTCAAGCGCGGCGCCACCGACTTCTCGTCGCAGGTCGCCAAGATGAAGGCCGCCAACTGCGATCTCGTGGTGCTGGGCACCATCATCCGCGAGACCATCGGCACCGTCGGCGAGGCGCGCAAGACCGGCTTCAATCCGACCTTCCTGGGCTCCAGCGCGGCCTACACCGACCTGATCCACAAGCTCGGCGGCAAGCCGATGGACGGCGTCTACGCCACCATGACGGTGCAGAACCCCTACACCGACGAGCAGTCGCAGCCGCTGCGCTTCTGGGCCAACAAGTACAAGACCAAGTTCAACGAGGACCCGACCGTGTTCTCGGTCTACGGCTACATGATCGTCCAGAGCTTCGTTCAGGCGGCCAACAAGGCCGGCCCCAACCTCACGACCGACAGCTTCATCAAGGCCATGGATGCGAGCACCTTCGAGCCCGACATGTTCGGCAGCCCCAAGATGACCTTCACCGCCACCAAGCGGCTGGGCAACGACCAGTCGCGCCTCTCGCAGATCGTCGATGGCAAGTGGAAGGTGGTGTCGGACTACCTGGCGCCGTGAGTAGCTCGGGCCTGCCGAGCCGGACACAATGCAAAAAGGCTCCCGAGGGAGCCTTTTTCATGCCGAAGCAGGTAGGGAGCGCGAGGGCTTAGTAGCCGCCGCGGCCACCGCCGCCGCCGCCGTAGCCGCCGCCACCACCGCTGCGGCCACCGCCGCCGCCGCCGCCGCCGTAGCCGCCACCGCCGCCACCACCGTAGCCGCCGCCACCGCTGCGGCCACCGCCGCCGCCGAAGCCGCCGGGCGAACGGGGTTCCATCGGACGGGCTTCATTGACCGTCAGGCTGCGGCCGTCGAGGGCCTGGCCGTTCAGGCCTTCGATGGCTGCCAGCGCTTCCGCGTCGGTGCCCATTTCGACAAAGCCGAAGCCCTTGGAGCGACCGCTGTCGCGTTCCATCATGACCTTGGCGCTCGCGACCGAACCGTACTGGCTGAAAGCCTGTTCGAGGTCGTTGTCGCGGATGGAGTAGGCGAGGTTGCCTACGTAGAGTTTCTTGCCCATGGAGGGACTCCTAATCAAACCAAAAAAACAAAGCGATGGAGTCCCAGAATCACAACAAACAAAAGTGGCGCTGTGGCGCGAAACTGACCGATCACCGGTTGACGCATCAGACAGAGAACTGCCTGAGACGCTCCGGCATTGTCGTGCACTATCAAACTTTTTGGTGAACTTCCGCTTAAATTTCCAGTGTTTTTTTGTTTTCCAGGCAAAAAAGCTGCGGATCAGGTCTTCGGACGGCTGCGGCGCAGCGGCTCCAGCAGCCCTTTGAGACCGTTGTGGTCGATTTCGTGCATGAGCGCGAGCAGGCGGCCGATCTCGCCGGGCGGAAAGCCCTCGCGCGCGAACCAGGTCAGGTAGTTGCCGGGCAGGTCGGCCACCAGGCGGCCCTTGTACTTGCCGAAAGGCATCTCGCGCGTGACGAGTTTCTGGAGGTCGTCGGGGCTCATCGCGATGCATCCTGTGTGTGATCCGTTGCCATGGTGGCTATGCTCGCGAGTCCCGCGCAAGCCGCCTCCTTCCATTTCCGATCTTCCCATGCCCTTTCTCAAGCTCGGCCTCGATCCTGCCCTGGTGCGCGCCGCGGCCGACAAGGGCTACGCGACGCCCACCGCGATCCAGCGGGAAGCCATCCCCGCGATCCTGAAGGGTCGCGACCTGCTCGGCTCGGCCCAGACCGGCTCCGGCAAGACGGCCGCCTTCGCGCTGCCCCTGCTGCAGCGGCTGGCCGATCGGGTGCCGGCTTCGCCGCGCCGCCTGCAGTCGCTGGTGCTGGTGCCGACGCGCGAACTGGCGGCCCAGGTGGGCGAGACCCTGCGGGGTCTGGCCCAGTCGCTGCCGACGCCGGTACGCATCGCGGTCGCCTTCGGCGGCGTGTCGATCAATCCGCAGATGATGGCGCTGCGCGGCGGCGCCGACATCATGGTCGCGACGCCGGGCCGCCTGCTCGACCTCGTCGGGCAGCGCGCGCTGCGGCTCACGACGGTGCAGACCCTTGTGCTCGACGAGGCCGACCGGCTGTTCGACCTCGGCTTTGCCGAGGAGCTGGGCCGCATCCTCGCGCTGCTGCCCGCGCAGAGGCAGAACCTGCTCTTCTCTGCCACCTTCCCGCCCGCGATCCAGGCACTGGCCGAGCAGTTGCTGCACGACCCGCTCCGCATCGAGGTGGCCTCCGAGCCCGCGCACGAGCCCGCCATCCAGCAACGCGCGATCGAGGTCGACCCCGATCGCCGCACGCAGCTGCTGCGCCAGCTGGTCAAGGGCAGCGGCTGGAGCCGCGTGCTGGTCTTCGTTGCCACCAAGCATGCGGCCGAGACCGCGGCCGACAAGCTGCGCCGTGCCGGCATCGAGGCCGAACCCTTCCACGGCCTGCTTAGCCAAGGCAAGCGCAGCCAGGTGCTGGCCGACTTCAAGGCGCAACGCGTGCACGTGGTGGTGGCCACCGACCTCGCGGCGCGCGGCATCGACGTGGTGCAGCTGCCGGTGGTGGTCAACTACGACCTGCCGCGCTCCTCGGTCGACTATGTCCATCGCATCGGCCGCACGGGGCGGGCCGGACAGAGCGGCGTGGCCGTGAGCTTCGTGAGCGCGGCGACCGAGGCGCATTTCCGCCTGATCGAGAAGCGCCAGGGCTTGAACGTGCCGCGCGAGCGCGTGGCGGGCTTCGAGCCGACCCAGCCGCCGGCCGGCAGCGAGGGCGTTGCCGGCGCAGGAGCACAGGGCGCGCCGGGCAGCGGCGGCATCAAGGGCAAGCGGCCGAGCAAGAAGGACAAGCTGCGCGCGCTGCAGGCCGAGGGCGCCAACCCGGCAGGCAAGCGCTGAGCCTGCGGGCGGTCGCGAGCGGCACATGCCGCGCGCCTCGTCAATCCCGCGGCGGCCGCTTGGCGATGCCCATGGTCTTCGCGAGGATGCCGAGCATGACCTCGTCGGCGCCGCCCCCGATCGAGGCCAGCCGGCCGTCTCGGTACAGGCGCGAGACCCGGTTCTCCCAGGTGAAGCCCATGCCGCCCCAGAACTGCAGGCAGGTGTCGGCCACCTCGCGCGTGAGCCGGCCGGTCTTGAGCTTGGCCATCGAGGCCAGTTCGGTCACGTCCCGGCCCTGCACGTGCAGGTCGCAGGCGCGGTAGGTGAGGGCGCGCAGGGCCTCGACCTCGGTCTTGAGCTCTGCCAGCTTGAACTGCACCCACTGCTGGTCGGCCAGCGTGCCGCCGAACAGCTTTCGCTGCTGCGCCCATTCGATGGTCTCGGCGATGCATTCATCGAGCGGCACCAGCGAGCTCGCGGCGCACCACAGGCGCTCTTCCTGAAACTGCTGCATCTGGTAGACGAAGCCCTGGCCTTCCTCGCCGATGCGGTAGCGCTGCGGCACGCGCACCTCGTCGAAGTAGATCAGGCCGGTGTCGCTCGAATGCATGCCGATCTTGCGGATCTTCTGTGCCTTCTCGATGCCCGGGCTGTCCATCGGCACCATCACCAGCGACTTGTTGCGGTGCACCGCGCCGTCGCTGGTGTTCACGAGCATGCACATCCAGTCGGCCTGCAGGCTGTTGGTGATCCACATCTTCTGGCCGCTGATGAGGTAGTCGCCGCCGTCCTTGCGCGCGTGGCTCTTGAGGCCTGCGACGTCGCTGCCGGCGCCCGGCTCGCTGACGCCGATGCAGCCGACCGTCTGGCCGGCGATGGCGGGCGCGAGGAACTCGCGCCGTAGCTCGTCGCTGCCGAAGCGCGCCAGCGCGGGCGTGCACATGTCGGTCTGCACGCCGATCGCCATCGGCACGCCGCCGCAGCTGACATGGCCGAGCGCCTCGGCCAACGCCATCGCATAGGAGTAGTCGAGGCCGGCGCCGCCGTATTCCTCGGGCTTGTTGAGCCCCAGCAGCCCGAGCGCGCCGAGCCGCGCGAACACCTGGTGGGCCGGAAAGCTCTCGGCCGCTTCCCATTCGTCGACATGCGGATTGATCTCCTCGTCGATGAAACGGCGCATCGTCTTCTGGATCTCGAGGTGCTCGTGCGTGTAGTTCATGCCTGGATGTCTCCGGTCGGGTGCAGTGCTGCGCACTCTAGGCGTGGGCCGGTCGATGCGCTTGCGGCAAGTGGCTGGTGGCTGGTGGCTGGTGGCTGGCGCGCTTCAGCGCTGCGGTCTGATGCGATAGAGCGCATTGTTGCGGTCGGCCGTGAAGTACACCGTGCCATCGGCGCCGACCGCGACCCCGGTCGGCACGTAGGGCGGCGGCATGCCGGGACCGGGCTCGAGGCCGATGGGCAGGTTCTCGGCCACGACGCGGCGCGTGTTGCCCGCGGGGTCGATCTCGACCAGCCGGCGCGCCGCGGTCTCGGCCACGATGAAGGTGCCCCAGGGCGTCTGCGAAACGCCTTCCGGCATCGCGAGGCCCTCGGCCACCGGGCGCAGCGGTGCGCTCGCATCGAGCGGGATGCGCGTGAGCTTGCCCGCGGCCTCGGTGACGTAGAGCGCGCCGTCCTTGCCGAGGATCATCTGCACCGGGCCGCCCAGGCCGCTGGCCAGCACGTCGCGCTTCTCGAACGTCGGGCCGCTCGCGCGCGTCACGCTGCCGGTCGCGATCTCGGCGAACACCACGCTGCCGTCGGCCATGGGAATCGCGTCGACCGGTGCCTTCAGCCCGTGGATCACGGCCGTGGTCTTGAGCGTCTTGCGGTCGACCAGCTGCACCGTGCCCGTGAACCACGAAGTCAACGCGAAATGCGTGGCCGAGAGGCCGACCGCGAACGGGTATTCGAGCTCGGGTTCGCGCTGCATGCGGAAGACGTCGGTCACGGCGCCGCTGCCTGCATCGATCTGGCGGAAGCCGAACACGTCGGCCACCCACAGCGTGTTGCCGTCGATCTTCAGGCCCGCGGGCACCGCGAGCTTGCCGCCGGTCAGGAGGCGCAACTCGCCGGTCGCGGGGTTGAAGGCCTCGATCGAGTTGTCGGCCATGTTCGAGACATAGATCGTGCCGTCGGGCGCGATCGCGAGGTTGTCGAGCGAGGGCTTGAGCTGCCGGGCGACCGTCTTGCGGCCGGTGGCCAGCTCGACCCGCACCAGCTCGCCGCTGCGCGCATCGACCACCCACAGGTTGCCCTTGCCGTCGAGGTTGGCTGCAGCGGGGATCTTGAAGCCGTCGGCGATCACGGTCAGCGCGCCGTTGGCCGGATCGATCTTCACGACCTGGCCCTTGAACCATAGCGGCCCGTAGAGCATGCCGTCGGGGCCGACCTCGAAGCCGTTGAAGCCGCCCATGTCCTTCTTTATGAGGCGCGGCGGCTTCTGGCCGGCCGGGTCGATCTCCCACAGCGCATCGCCGAGGAAGACCTGCGAGGCGTAGAGCTTGCCGTTGCGGCGGTCGAAGTCGAGCGAGTTGAGGCCCGGCAGGTCCTTGGCGACCACCCGCATCGGCGCGCCATCGGCGTCGCGCATGCGCAGCATGCCCATGATGTAGTTGGTCCAGGCCAGCTCGCCCTTGGGCCCGACCGCGATGTCGTCCGCCTGGCCTTCGGGCGCATTGACCAGCACGCGCGCCGCACCGGTGCGGCGGTCGACTTCCCACAGCGTGTTGCCGACCACCGAGCCGGCCAGCAGCCGGCCCTTGCCGTCGACTGCGAGGCCATGGACGCCGGCGAAGGAAGAGGGCGCCACCAGGGCCTCGGGCGCGGCCCAGGCCGCGGGGCGGGTGGCGGGTGGTGCCACGGTGGTGCAGGCGGCGAAGGCGAGCGTCGACGCCAGCAGGGCGCTGGACAGGATGCGGTTCATGGTTGTCTCCTCGTTGTACGGAAAGCCGCTGGCAGGCTATCAGCGAAGGGCGGGCTTGCAGTCACCCTGGAGACAAGCCGCGCTCAGGCCCTGAACCGCTTTCGTGTGAGCGCCAGCGCGACCCAGAACGCCGCCACCGTGTAGACCGCGAGCACCGCCGCGTGCAGCCACCATTCGGCCGGCCACTGGTCCATGAACAGCGGCCGCACCAGCGCCACCGCATTCGACAGCGGCAGCCAGGCCGCCACCGATCGCACCACGGCGGGCAGCTGCTCGAGCGGGAAGAAGACGCCCGAGAGGAACATCATCGGCGTCATGAACAGGGTGAAGTAGTAGGTGAAGAAGTCGTAGCCCTTGGCCAGCGCGTTGAAGATCAGCGCGATGCACGAGAAGGTGATGCCGACCCCGACCAGCACGAACCAGGCGACGATCAGCTTGGGGCTGTGGCTGATGCCGAGCGCCAGCATCACGAACAGGATCGCGGTGGTCGTGAAGATGGCCTTGAAGCCGGCCCACAGCATCTCGGCCATCACGACGTCGTCGAGGCCGACCGGCGCGTTCATGATGCCGTCCCAGGTCTTCTGCACGTGCATGCGCGAGAAGGCCGAATAGAGCGCCTCGAACGACGCCGCGTTCATCGCGCTCATGCAGATCGAGCCGCTGGCGAGGAACAGGATGTAGGGCACGGCGACGCCGTCGACCTGGACCTGGCCGACCAGTGCGCCCATTCCGTAGCCGAAGGCCACGAGCCAGATCAGGGGCTCGGCGATGTTGCCGATCAGGCTCGGGATGGCGAGCTTGCGCCACACCAGCAGGTTGCGCAGGAACACCGGCCACCAGCGCATCGAGAGCTCGGGCGGGCGCCAGACGGAGGGCGCCGCGGGCGGCGCCGGGGATGTCGCGAGCGTGGAAGTCGTGTCCGCCATGGTTCAGCCGTCCTCCCTGATCTGCCGGCCGGTCAGCTTGAGGAACAGGTCCTCCAGATTGGCCGGCCGATGAAAGGTGCGCAGGCCGCTGCGGTCGCCGAGCGCCGCCATCAGGCCGCGCGCGTCCTGCGTGTAGAAGAAGGCGGTCTCGCCGCTGACCTCGACCCGGGCCGCGAAATCCTTGAGCGGCGAGCGCGCGAGCTCGAGCGCGCCATTGCCGTAGAGCTCGACCACGTCGGGCTCCAGATGCTCGGCGATCAGGTCGCGCGGACGGCCCTCGGCGATCTTGCGGCCATGGTCGAGCACCAGCAGCCGGGAGCACAGGCGCTCGGCCTCGTCCATGAAATGGGTGGTGAGCAGGATCGACTTGCCCTGCGCGAGCAGCACCTGCAGCCGCTCCCACATCAGGTGGCGCGCCTGCGGGTCGAGCCCGGTGGTGGGCTCGTCGAGCATCAGCAGCTGCGGATCGTTGACCAGCGCGCGTGCCAGCGACAGCCGTCGGCGCATGCCGCCCGACAGCTCGCCGGGCTTGGCATCCGCCTTGTGCGAAAGCGCCGCGAACTCGAGCAGCTGCGGCACGCGTGGCGCGATCTCGCTGCGGCGCATGCCGAAGTAGCGCGCATAGACCATCAGGTTCTCAGCGCAGCTGAAGTCGGGATCGAGTGTGTCGAACTGGCTCACGACCCCGAGCCGGGCCTTGATGGCGCGCGCGTCGCGCGGCATCGAGAGGCCGTCGAGTGCCTCGATGCTGCCGCTGTCGGGCGTCGTGAGGCCGAGGCACATGCGGATGGTGGTGGTCTTGCCGGCGCCGTTGGGGCCGATCACGCCCAGGCATTCGCCGGGCGCGATCTCGAAGGACAGATCGTCCACCACCGTGGTCGTGCCGTAGCGCTTGCGCAGGTGGCTGGCGCGGAACAGGGGCGAGAGGGGCGTCAAGGGCGAGGGCGGCGTCGGCACCGCGGCATTGTGGCCCATGCGCCGCGCATGGCTCGCGCCGACGTCAGAGCGCAAGCCCGCTGAACTCGGCCTTCATCCAGTCGATGAAGGCCCGTGTGCGTGCGGGCAGCATGCGCGCATGCGGATAGATCACGCTCACGGGACGCGGCGGCGCCTCGAACGCCTCGAGCAGGATCTCGAGCCGGCCCTGGGCCACCAGCGGCAGCACCTGGTAGGACAGGAACATGCCGACGCCCGCGCCCGCGGCGCAGGTCTCGATCGCGGGCGCGATGTGATTGAAGTCGATGTTGCCGCGAACACCGACCACCAGCCGGCGACCGTCCTCGCGAAAGACCCACTGTGCGATCGTGTTGGGACGCACGCAGATGCAGTTCAGGTGGGCCAGTTCGCGCGGGTGGCCGGGCCTGCCGTGCGTGCGCAGCCAGTCGGGGCTGGCGACCACCACGCGCCGGATGCTGCCGAGCTGCTGTGCCACCAGCGAGGAATCGTCGAGCGCGCTGATGCGGATGCCGACGTCGATGCCCTCTTCCAGCAGGTTCACGGTGCGGTCGTGCAGCAGCACGCTGCAGCGCACGCGTTCGTGGCGCTGGAGAAAGCGCACGACCGCGGGCGCCACGTACATGTGGCCGAACAGCACCGGCGCCGTGACCGTGAGATGTCCGACCGGTTCCGACGCGTCGACCGACAGTGCGCGGTCGGCGGCGTCGGCCGCAGCCAGCACCTCGCGGGCGCTGTCGAGGTAGCGGCGGCCTTCCTCGGTGAGCGAGATGCGCCGGGTCGTGCGGTGGAACAGACGGACGCCCAGATGGGCCTCGAGCGCCGCCAGCGACCGCACCACGGCAGGCAGCGAGCTGCCCTGCGCCTCGGCCGCCCGCGTGAGGCTGCCGCGATCGGCGATCTGCACGAAGGTCTGCATGGCCTTGAGACGATCCATCGCCTGATTAAACCGTAAATCGAAGCAGTCATATGCAGTCGAGGCCATTACTCCAGTGCAGAGATCAAAGAACAATCGGTGCATGCCATTGCAACTCCAGGAGGAATCCATGGTCGCCACGCTTCCCGCCGCACCGATCCGTCTCTATGGCGCCCCCGTCTCGGGGCACTCGCACCGTGTGCGCCTGTTCCTTTCGCTGCTCGGCCTGCCGTTCGAGACCATCGACGTCGATCTGCGCGCGGGCGAGCACCGGCAGGCCGGGTTCCTGCGCCGCAACGCCTTCGGCCAGATTCCCGTGATCGAGGACGGCGACTGCACCGTCGCCGATTCGAACGCCATCCTGGTCTACCTCGCCGAGCGCTATGCGGCCGAGCCGGCGCGCTGGATGCCGCGCGATGCGGTCGGCGCGGCGCAGGTGCAGCGCTGGTTCTCGGTGGCGGCAGGGCCGCTGGCCTCGGGCCCCGCGGCGGCCCGCGTGATCGCGCTGTTCGGGCTGGACCAGGACCCGGCCGAGACGATCGCACGCTCGCACAAGCTGCTGGGCGTGATGGAGCTGCAGTTGACGATGCAGGCCTACCTGGCCGGAGCCGCGGTCACGCTGGCCGACATCGCCAACTACACCTATGTGGCCCACGCGCCCGAAGGCGGCGTTTCGCTCGCGGCCTATCCGGCGGTACGCGCGTGGCTGGCGCGCATCGAGGCGCTGCCGGGCTTCGTGCCGATGGCACCGGCGCGCGTCGGAGCCGTGACGTGAATGCCCCGGCCTTCGTCCTGCAGGCCGGCATCGATGGCGGGCCCTGGCATGCGGGCGAGCGTGCGATGCAGGGCCTGGCGGGGGTGCGCGAACGCATGGCCGAGATCGGCCCGCGCGTGATCCGCGACCACATGCCGCAGCAGCACCGCGACTTCTTTGCCCAGCTGCCTTTCCTCGTCACGGGAGTCGTCGATACGCACGGGCAACCCTGGGCCGGTGTGCTTGCGGGCCCCGCGGGTTTCGCGCACTCGCCCGACGAGCACCATCTGCGCATCGATGCGCTGCCACGATCGCAGGACCCGATGGCGGCTGCGCTGTTGCCGGGCGCCGCGATCGGCCTGCTCGGCATCGAGCCGCACACGCGCCGCCGCAACCGCATGAACGGCGTGGTCGACGAGGTCGATGCGCGGGGCTTCGCGGTCGCGGTGCGGCAGAGCTTCGGCAACTGCCCGAAGTACATCCAGGCGCGCGAGCCGGTCTTCGTCGATGCGCCGGCCCAGGACCTGCCGGCACATCGGTCGTCGCGCCTGGAGGGTGAGGCGCGCCGGATGGTGGAAGCCGCCGACACCTTCTTCATCGCAAGCGCCCATCCGGCGTCGCAGGGGGTCGACGTCTCGCACCGTGGCGGGCGGCCGGGCTTCGTGCGTGTCGAGGCCGATGGCACGCTGACGGCGCCGGACTTCGCGGGCAATCTCTTCTTCAACACGCTGGGCAACATCGCAGTCGAGCCGCGTGCGGGCCTGCTGTTCGTCGACTTCGAGCGCGGCCACCTGCTGCAGCTGGCCGTCGAGGCCGAGGTGCTGTGGGACGGTCCCGAGCTCGAATCCTTCCAGGGCGCGCAACGACTGCTTCGCATGCGGGTGCTCTCGTCGCTGTACCGGCCGCAAGCCCTGCCGCTTCGGTGGGGCGCGGCGCAGCCCTCGCCGTACCTGGCGGCCACCGGGCGCTGGAGCGCTGCCTGACGAGCTTGCCTCACTCGAAGACGGGAATGCGCACGTTGACCGAGGGCCGGTAGCGCCAGCTGCCCTGCGCGAGGACGTCGAGGTCCAGGCCCTGTTCGAGCAGGGTCTCGACGCCGGCAGTCGCGAGCGCGCAGGCCAGGGCCTCGCCAGGACAGGCATGGGCGCCGTGGCCGAAGCCCAGGGAGCGGCGCTCGCTGCGTTGCAGCTCGAAGCGATCGGGCGCAGGGTTCAACGAGGGATCGCGGTTGGCGGCAGCCAGCACCAGCAGCAGCGCGTCCCCCGTCGCGAGCTCGACGCCCGCCACGCGGGTCGGAGTGGCGACGAAGCGGCGCGTGTTGTGGACCGCCGGATCGAAGCGTGCGACCTCGCCGACCAGACTCGCCAGGAGATCGCGCCGCGCGTCCAAGGCGGTTCGCAGGTCCGGGTTGCGTGCCAGCGCCAGCACGCTGTTGCCGACGAGCCCGGCCGTGGCTTCGCAGGTCTGCGACAGCAGGCCGACCAGGTTGGCCTGCAGCGCGCGCGAGGGCGGTTCGGACGATTCGGCCTGCAGCCGCGCGAGCACGCTGCCCGGTGCCGCCGGCCTTGCGGCGGCCAGGGCCTCGAAGCGGCGCAGCAGCGCTTCAGCGGCTTCCGCGGCCTGCACGAGCTGCGCGGGATTCGACAGCGGCGACAGGCAGGCGACGAAGTCGCGCACCCAGTGCACGACCTGCGGCAGCTCGCGCAGGTCGAAGCCGAGCCACAGCGCCACGCTCGCGACCGGGAGCGCGAACAGTCGCTCGTCGAGCGGCGCTTCGGCGATGGGGCCTTCGCGCGCGATGCGGTGCACGGCATCGCGTGCGGCCGCGAGATCGATGCCGCCGATCAGGCGCTGCAGCACCGGCCGATGCGCGGCATGGCGCGCGCCGTCGTTCATGCGAACGAGCTGGCCGAACAGTTCGCCCGCGGGCGTGCCGGCGAAGGTGCGCGGCACCGGCTCGGCCGGAGGACGCACCCGCAGCGCGGGGTTGGCGAAGATCTCGCGCAGCACGTCGGCGCGGCTCGCGATCCAGAGCTTGCTTGCGGGGTCGAAGACCAGCGGCGGCCCGGCGCGCAGGCGTGCATAGAAGGGGTAGGGATCGGCCGAGGTGACGGCGGCGATCGCATCGGACGCTTGGATCGCGTCGAGCGGATGGGCGATGGCGTTCATGCGCGCAGTGTGGACTTTTCGCTCCGACACGCTTCGTCTACCATCGAAATATGGAAAGCCTGTCGGCCGAGAACTGCCTTGCGCGCCTGGCCGGCGCAATCGCCGAGCCTGCCCGCGCGCGCATGCTGTGCTGCCTGATGGACGGCCACGCCCGCACCGCGACCGAGCTGGCGGCCGTTGCCGAGGTCGCGGCCTCGACCGCGAGCGCGCACCTGTCACGGCTCAGGGAACAGCGGCTGGTCGACGCCATGGCCCAGGGCAAGCATCGCTACTTCCGGCTCGCGGGCCCCGAGGTGGCCGCGGCGCTCGAAGGCCTGCTGGTGGTCGCTGGCGCGCCGCGTGGCGAGTTCCGGCCGAGCACGCCGAACCGCCTGCGTGCCGCCCGCACCTGCTACGACCACATGGCAGGCGCCGCGGGCGTGGCGATGCACGACAGCCTCCATGCGCAGGGCTGGCTGCGCGCGGGGTCCGACGGCAACGACTACCTGCTCAGCGCGGAAGGCGAGCTCGCGCTCGAAAGCCTCGGCGTCGACATTGCGCAGGCGCGCGGCGCGCGTCGGCGCTTCGCCTGCGCCTGCCTCGACTGGAGCGAGCGCCGGCCACACCTGGGTGGGGCGCTCGGCGCGGCCTGCCTGCAGCTCGCGCTGCGCCGGGGCTGGGTGCGGCAGGTGCTCGACAGCCGTGAACTCGCCGTCACCCCCAGGGCCGAACGCGAGATCCCGGAGCTTTTCGGCCTGGGCTGATTGCCAGACGCGCGGCTACTGGAACGCCACTTCGGCGAAGCTGCGCAGCTTGCGGCTGTGCAGGCGGCTCGAGCCTTCCTGGCGCAGGATGTCGATCGCCGCCATGCCGATGCGCAGGTGCTGCTCGACCCGCTCGCGGTAGAACTGGTTGGCCATGCCGGGCAGCTTGATCTCGCCGTGCAGCGGCTTGTCGCTCACGCACAGCAGCGTGCCGTAGGGCACACGGAAGCGGAAGCCGTTGGCCGCGATGGTGGCGCTTTCCATGTCGAGCGCGACCGCGCGGCTCTGGCTGAAGCGGCGTTGCGGCTGGTTTCCGGGCAGCAGCTCCCAGTTGCGGTTGTCGGTGCTGGCCACGGTGCCGGTGCGCATGATCTTCTTGAGCTCGGTGCCCTGCGTGTTCGTGACCTCGGCCACGGCCTTCTCGAGCGCGAGCTGGATTTCGGACAACGCCGGGATCGGCACCCACAGCGGCAGCTCCTCGTCGAGCACGTGGTCTTCTCGCACGTAGGCATGGGCGAGCACGTAGTCGCCGAGCTGCTGGCCCTGCCGCAGGCCGGCGCAGTGGCCGAGCATGACCCAGGCATGCGGGCGCAGCACCGCCACGTGGTCGGTGATGGTCTTGGCATTGGCCGGGCCGACGCCGATGTTGACCATGCTGATGCCGGTGCAGTCCTCGCGCACCAGGTGATAGCCCGGCATCTGCGGCAGCCGCGGCGGCGGGGTGCCCTGCGAGCCGTCGAGCAGGCTGCCGTACATCGTGCTCGATCCCGCGGCCAGTCCGCGCCGGCGCGTGACCACGTTGCCGGGCTCGATGAAGGCGTTGTATTCGCTGTTCTCGTCGGCCATGGCCTCGCGGCCCAGGCGCACGAACTCGTCGATGTAGAACTGGTAGTTGGTGAACAGCACGAAGTTCTGGAACCACTCGGGCGCAGTGCCGCTGTAGTGGCGCAGCCGGTGCAGCGAATAGTCGACCCGCGCCGCGGTGAACAGCGACAGCGGCTGCGCCTCGCCGGCCTTGGGCTCGTAGGTGCCGTTGGCGATGCCGTCGTCCATGGCGCCGAGGTCGGGCAGGTCGAAGACGTCGCGCATCAGCGCGCGCCTTTCGGCGCTCATCGTGCCTTCGATGTGGTCGTTCTCGGCGAACGAGAAATGGATGGGGATCGGCTGCGTGCTGGTGCCGATCTCGAGCTCGACCTGGTGGTTCTCGAGCAGCAGCCGGAACTGGTCGCGGTAGTAGCGCGAAAAGAGGTCGGGGCGGGTCAGCGTGGTCTCGTAGCGGCCCGGACCGGAGACGAAGCCGTAGCTCAGGCCCGCATTGGCGGCCGGCGTGCGGCGCGAGACGGTGTGGGTGTGGACCCGCACGAAGGGATAGCAGGCGCGCACGCGGCCCGGAAGGCTTTCGCCGGCCACGAAGCGCTGCATGGCCTCGCGCAGGTGCTGGAGGCCACCGTCGTAGATGTTGCGGACCTGTTCGAGGGCGGCGTCGGCGTCGGTGAAACGCGCGGGCGCGATGAAGGCTGGCATGTAGGGCATGAGCAATTGTGGCCCACAGCCCTCCCGTCTAACCCGGCATCGGTTCGCGCATCGTGACGAATTCCTCCGCCACCGTGGGATGGATGCCGATGGTGGCGTCGAACATCGCCTTGGTCGCGCCCGCACGCATCGCGACCGCGAAGCCCTGAACGATCTCGCCGGCCTCGGGGCCGACCATGTGGAGGCCCACCACGCGGTCGCTGGCCTTGTCGACGATCAGCTTCATGAAGGTGCGCTCGGGTCGGCCCGAGAGCGTGTGGCGCAGTGCACGGAACTCGCTCGAGAACAGCGTCACCTCGCCGAACTTCATGCGCGCGCCGGCTTCGGTGTAGCCGCAGGTGCCGACGTTGGGATGCGTGAACACCGCCGTGGGCGTGAACGCGTAGTCCATGCGCCGCTTGCCCTTGCCGAAGAGCAGGTCGACAACCACCATCGCCTCGGCCAGCGCCACCGGCGTGAGCGGCTGGCGCGTGGCGACATCGCCGACCGCGAGGATCGACGGCACCGAGCTGCGGTAGTCGGCGTCGATCTTCACGCGGCCGCGGTCGTCGAGCGCGACGCCGACCTGCTCGAGCCCCATGCCCTGGGTGTTGGGAACGCGCCCCGTCGCGAACAGGATCACGTCGGCCTCCACGCGCTGGCCGCGTGCGAGCACCGCGCACAGGCCGTGTTCGATCTCGCGGATCGACGCGATCTCGGAATTGAAGCGGATGTCGATGCCGGCGCGGCGCATCTCCTGGGCCAGGAAATCGCGAACGTCCTCGTCGAACTCGGACAACAGGTGGGCCTTGCGCTGCAGCAGCGTGACCTCGCATCCGAGGCCCTTGAAGATCGATGCGAATTCGCAGGCGATGTACCCGCCGCCGACCACCAGCAGGCGCTTGGGGAAGGGGTCGAGGTCGAACATCTGGTCCGACACGACCACGTGTTCCTTGCCCGGCAGTTCGGGGACGAAGGGCATGCCGCCGGTGGCGAGCAGGATGTGTTGCGCGGTGAAGCGGCGTTCGCCGACCATCACCGTGTGGGCATCGACGAGCTGGGCCCAACCCGCGATCAGGGTCGCGCCCGCGCCATCGAGCAGGCTCTCGTAGACCTCGTTGAGGCGGTGGATCTCGCGCGCGCGGTTGGCCTTGAGGCGCGCCCAGTCGAAGTGCGGCTTGGCGACATCCCAGCCATAGCCGGCCGCTTCCTCGAAGGCCTCCGCGTAGCCTGCCGCATAGCTGTAGAGCTTCTTGGGAATGCAGCCGACGTTGACGCAGGTGCCGCCGAGCTCGGCGCATTCCGCGATCGCGACCCGGGCACCGCGCTGGGCTGCCATGCGAGCGGCACGCACGCCGCCGCTGCCGCCGCCGATGACGAAGAGATCGAAGTCGTAGGTGGGCATGGGAACTCCTTCGCGCCGACTGTAGCCGGCGCGAGGGATGCCTGCCCGCCGCCATGCGCGATGCGCGCGGCGCTCAGGGGCGATCGGGCTGCTGCTGCTGGGCCTGGGCTGCGCGCTGCTGCATCGCGCGGAACTGCTGTTGTTGCTGCTGCTGCTGCTGTTGCTGCATCTGGGCCGCGCGCTGCTGCATCTCCTGCGCCTGGCGCATGGCATTGGCCTGCTGGGCCTGTTGCGCCTGCTGCATGTGTTGCTGGGCCTGTTGCGCCTGCTGGGCCTGCTGCGCCTGCTGCGCCTGCAGCTGTTGCATCTGCTGGGCACGCTGCTGCTGCAACTGCTGCTGGGCCTGGGCCTGGGCCTGCTGCGCCTGGACCTGGGCCGCGCGTTGCTGCATCTCCTGCTGGCGTTGCATCTGCTGAGCCTGCAGTTGCTGGGCCTGTTGCTGCTGTGCCTGTGCTGCGCGCTGCTGCGCCTCCTGCTGCTGGCGCTGGACCTGCTGCATCTGCTGGGCCTGCGCCTGCTGCATCTGCTGCGCCTGTGCCTGCTGCTGAGCTTGCGCCGCGCGCTGCTGGGCCTCGATCTGCTGGCGTTGCGCCTGCTGCTGTTGCTGAGCCTGTTGCATCTGCTGCTGGGCCTGCATCTGCTGTGCCTGTGCTGCGCGCTGCTGAACCTCCTGCTGCTGGCGCTGCATCTGCTGGGCCTGCTGCACCTGTTGAGCCTGCTGCGCCTGTTGGGCTTGCTGGATCCGCTGTGCCTGCTGCACCTGCATCTGCTGGGCCTGCTGCACCTGTTGAGCCTGCAAGGCCTGCTGAGCTTGCTGCATCTGCTGTGCTTGCGCGGCCTGCGCCTGCACCCCGCGCTGCTGCTGCAGCAACTGCTGCTGTGCCTGCTGCACCTGTCGCGCCTGCTGAAGTTGCTGGGCTTGCTGCGCCTGCTGAACCTGCTCGAATTGCCGCATCTGCATCGCGGCCTGCGGCGGCGGCGTGGCGCGGCGGCCGAATCCGGCCCGGTCCTCGCGCAGAGGGATTGGCGCCCCCATGCCGACGGGCACGCCCGCGAAGCGGTCGGCTGGCAGCCGCACCACGTCGCGCCGACCGATCGGGCCGCGGCCGAAGACGTCGGTCGGCACCACGGTGACCGCGCCGGGCAATTGCCGGTTCGCGTAGCCGCCCTGGTGCGCCGCCGCGACCTGCCGCTGGAATGCGGCGCGATTGGCCTCGTCGACGTAGCGCTGGCTGGCGCGGTAGCCGGGCCGCCAGGCCTCGCCGGGGGCGAGCGGGAACCAACCCACGCCGGGTCGGCCGCTGCCGAGTGCAAGGTTTGCTCCGCCACCCGCGGGGCCGCCGACGAAGCCCACCAGCGCGGGCGAATACACGGGACGCGCGCGGTGCTGCCCCGGCACCCAGCCCCAGCGCGGGCCGATGCGGGCCCAGCGTCCGTAGTGGGCGGGGGCGAAGCCCCAGGGAGCGGCATCGACCCAGGTCCAGCCCCAGGGCGCGACGTCGACCCACTGGCCGTCGCGGTAGGGCGCCCATTCGGGATCGACGTTGCGCGGATACCAGACGTTGCCGTAGCCCGGGTCGGTCTGCCAGTCGCCATGGGCGTCGAGCTGCTGGTAGCCCACCACCTCGCGCGAGACGTAGCGCGCCGACACCGATTGCTCCTCGAGCCGGTCGCGCTCGGCCACCCAGCGATCGAAGCCGGTGCCGGTCCGCACCGCCGCGCCGCTGACGGCCGTGAGGTTGCGGCCGGAGGTCGCGAGCTGCTGCTGGGCGCCGAGCGCGACCGATTCGCCGCCGTCGCCGAACAATGTGGCGCGACCCGAGGCCACTGCCACCCGCGTGATGCCGTCGACCGGATCGACCTCGATGCGGTAGTCACCCGGCGCATCGATCACCATGGCGAGGTTCGAGGTGTCGACCTCGAGCCGGCGGCCGGCGAGGTCCTCGCGCACGCGCAGCTGCAGCCGGCCCTGCGACACCGTGATGCGGGCCGTGTCGTCGTCGAGTTCGGAAATCGAGACGCCGGTCTGCTCGTCGAGCCGCAGCGCGGTGGCGCCGACCTGCAGCTCCGCACGCGCGTCGCGGTCAGTCCAGAGCCGGTCGCCGGTCGTGAGCGGGCGATTGGCAGAGGGCTCGAACCAGTCGTTCTCGCCCGCGGGCGAGAAGCTCACGCTGCCTTGCTGGTCGTTGAGCCGGCCGACGCGGCCGGGCGGGTCCTGAGGCTGCTGCTGCTGTGCCATTGCCGGAGCGATGGCGCAAAGGAGGAGCAGGCCGAGCAGCCAGGCGACGGCGCGGCCGTGGATGAAGATGGGGCGAGGGTTCATCGAGTTCTTTCGTCTCCTGTGCCTTCAACGCGCGAAGGCCGCTCGCGGACGGCTTCCGCCGTGCAAAGCAAGGAAACCATCGGTGACGAACCCGCAACTGCGTGTAAGCCGGACCTGCGCCCGGCTGCAGTCCGCGAGCGCTGCTTCAGGCCGCGGCGCCGGACCTTCGATGCGAGAGAAAGAAGCGCAGCATCTCGGCGCTGGCGTCGGGTCCCGAAGGATCGGTGTAGCTTCCGCGCGCGCTGCCGCCGGCCCAGGCATGGCCGGCGCCGTGCAGCAGCCAGTGCTCGACCGCGGGCCGGCCCTGGGCGTCGGCATGCACCCGACGCGTGAAGGCACGGCCGCCGGCCGAGCGGCCCTGCGTCGTATCGGCGGTGCGCCCCACGCCCTGCTGCTCGGCGATAGCCGCGGCCGTCACCGCTTCGCCGTTGCGCACGTGGACCGTGGCATCAGCGTCGCCGTGGAAGACGATGGTGGGCACGGTCGGCCGGCGGGTGCCGCTCGCGGCCGGGCCGTTCTTCATGGCGCCGAGCGCGGACATCAGGTCGGCGGCCGCGCCGGTGGGCAGGCCTGAATGCACGCCGGCGGCGGCGAACAGGTCCGGATAGGCATGCGCCAGGATGTCCGCCATGGCGCCGCCGGCCGAAAGGCCCGCGACGTAGACGCGCTCCGGGTCGACCGCCTGCGCGGCCATCACCGAACGGGTCAATGCAGCCAGCAGCTCGGGTTCACCGCGCCCGCGCTGCTGGTGCTGCGGCTTGAACCAGTTCCAGCACCTGGACGAGTTCGCATGCTGGGTCTGTGCCGGATAGAGCACCAGGAAGCCGTGCTCCCGCGCAAGCTGGTTCATCTGCGTGCCGGCCGCGAAGTCCTCCGGATCCTGGGTGCAGCCGTGCAGCATCAGCACCAGGGGACGCGGGCTGCCCGCGCCCTTCTCGGGCACGAAGAGCTTGTAGCCGAGCGGTCGGTGGGCGTGAACGAACAGGCCCTCGGTCCATTGCTCGGTGCCGGTGCCGGTGCCGGGCGCCGGCGGCTCGACCGTCTCGGGCGCGAGCCGCGACTCGGGCAGGTCGTGAAGGTCGTCCAGCGGATGGATGGGCGCCGTTTCCGCGGCGGTGCCCGAGGCCGTGGCCGGCAGGTCGACCACGCGGGCCTCGACGTCGACCACCAGGGTCTCGTCGCTGGCGTGGCTCGCCCGGGCAGATGCCGTCGGAGCCCCGGCAGGCGTCGCCGCCGGCGGAAAGGGTGCCGCGTCGCCTCCGAGCGCACGCTGAATCGCCCGCGTGGCTTCCTGCAGGTTGCCGCTCTGCGTGAGCTCGGTGGCCTTGCGCATGAGGCGCTCGAACAGTGGGTTCATGGGAATGCCTTTGGAGATGGAAAAGAAAGAGGGATCAACGCACCCGGTCGGCGAGCGCGGCCTTGACCGCCGCGCTGGCATGCAACGCACCGAGCACCGTGACGGAGGCAATGGTTTCGCGCGCCAGCTCGGGCGTGACGTCGGCCGCGATGGTCGCGAGGCCCAGCACGCGGATCTCGAGCCGCTCGCCGGCGCGGCGCACGGCTTCGAGCTCCGCGACGCCGAACTGCTGCAGGCCGAGCACCAGCATCTTTCGCGACACGACCTGGCGCAGCGCGTCGGCGTGCACCGCGAGCTGGTTGCGGATGGCGGTGCGGATGAAGTCGGTGCGGTTCGAGTAGAAGCCCTCGGCGACCAGCAGGTCGATGTGGCCGAGGTCGACGTAGCCGAGGTTGATCGTGATCTTCTCGGCCTCCGGCGGCCGGGCGCGAGCAGCAGAGGGGACGGGGGCGAAGGGCGTTTCGGGCATGTCGCCATCCTATCACCATCCATATGGATGGCATACGGATGTTTTTCATCGATCCGACGAATGGTCGACAAATGGTCAAGAATCGAGTCATGACGATCGCAGACCCGAATTCCTCTTCAGCACCTGATCGCTCCGGTGTCCGTGCAGCAACCGGCTACGCAGGCGACGTGACGCCCGAGCAGGCCGCCGAATGGGTCGCAGCCGGCGATGCAGTCCTGGTGGATGTGCGCAGCGATGCCGAGCGCGAGTGGGTGGGCTTCGTGCCAGGGGCGGCGCCAGTGGCCTGGAAGCAGTGGCCCGGCATGCTGCCGAACGCCGACTTCGATGCCAGCCTGCGCGCAGCGGTGCCGGCGGGCCGCAAGGTGGTGCTGCTGTGCCGCAGCGGCGTGCGCTCCATCGCCGCGGCGAAGCGCGCGACCGAACTGGGGCTGGAGGCCTACAACATCCTCGAGGGCTTCGAGGGCGACGCCGACGAAGCCGGCCATCGCGGCCGCAAGGGCGGATGGCGCTTGCGCGGCCTTCCGTGGCAGCAGAAGTAGGGCGGCTTCCGCGGGCCGCCTCGCGCGCCGCCTACTTAGGGATTCGCAGCTTCTGGCCCGGATAGATCTTGTCCGGGTGGGTCAGCATCGGCTTGTTGGCCTCGAAGATCTTGTTGTACTTGTTGGCGTCGCCGTAGTACTTCTTGGAAATGGCGGACAGCGTGTCGCCGCGCACCACGTCGTGGTACTGCGCCGGGTCGGCCGCCGGTGCCACCAGCTTGTTGTCCACCTGGGTCACGTTGGCCACGTTGCCCGCGGCCAGCGAGGCCTTCTCGCTGGCTTCCTGCGAGGGCGCCTTGCCCGACAGCGTCACGATGCCGGTGGCACCCGCGTAGACCACCGCCAGTTCGGTGAGGCCGAGGTTCTGGGTCTCGATGTAGGTCTTGATGGCCGCGCCGGCCGTCTGGTCCTTGTCGGCACTGGCGGGCTCGGCCGCGTGCGCCGCCGAACCGCCGAAGAGCTTCTCGCCGGCCTCCTTGATGAAACTGAGCAATCCCATGCTTTTCTCCTTGTGGCTGTGGATCGACGGGCCACTTTACGGCGCGCGAAAGCGGATTCACGTAGGCGGGCGGCGCGCAAGTGCAAGCACCCGTAAGCACAACTCGCAATAATCCGGCGCATGGCATTCCTCGCGATCGACATCGGCAACACCCGCCTCAAGTGGTCCATCTACGACGGCGCGCGTCCCGGTGCCCGGCCGATCGCCCACGGCGCCGAGTTCCTCGACCACATCGAGCGCCTGGCCGAAGGCCCGTGGGCCGAACTCGCATCGCCCGATTCGATGCTGGGCTGCGTGGTGGCCGGCGACGCCGTGCGGCGCCGGGCCGAGGAGCAGATCGTGGAGCGCTTCGAATGCTCGCCGCGCTGGGTGGTGTCGAGCGTGGCCGAGGCCGGCATCGTCAACGGCTACGACCATCCCACGCGACTCGGCGCCGACCGCTGGGTGGCCATGATCGGTGCCCGCCAGCGCATGCTGACGCAGGGCGCCGCGCGGCCGATGGTGGTGGTCATGATCGGCACCGCGGTGACGGTCGAGGCGGTCGACGCCAACGGCCGCTTCCTGGGCGGCCTGATCCTGCCGGGCCACGGCATCATGCTGCGGGCGCTCGAATCGGGCACCGCCGGACTGCACGTGCCGACCGGCGAGGTGCGCGAATTCCCGACCAACACCAGCGACGCCCTCACGAGCGGCGGCACCTACGCGATCGCGGGCGCGGTCGAGCGCATGGTGCAGCACGTGCGCGCGCATTGCGGCGCAGAGCCGGCCTGCTTCATGACCGGCGGCGCCGGCTGGAAGATGGCGCCGAGCATGAACGGCGACTTCGAACTGGTCGACAGCCTGATCATGGACGGCCTGCTGGTCATTGCCGAGGAGCGCATGCTGCCCGGGTGAATGTGGCCCCCACGCTCCCCCACTTCGTGTGGGTCGCTGCCCCCCGAGGGGGCCGCAGGCCGCCTTGGGAGCGGCCCGGCGCCGGCCTGATGTCGCCCCCACGCTCCCCCACTTCGCGGGCCTGATGCCTCTTCAGCCTTTCCAGAGTTGCGTCGCGGTGTGGATCAGCAGCCCCACCAGCCCGCCCACCAGCGTGCCGTTGACGCGGATGAACTGCAGGTCGCGGCCGATGTTGCGCTCGAGCTCGACCGTCATCTCGTCGGCATTCCACTCGGCGACGCGCTCGACGATGTAGCGGCGGATGTCCTCGCGATAGCGCTCGATGGCGCGCGGCGCGGCATCCACGATCTGCTCGTTGATCCAGCGCCGCATCGGCTCGTCGGCGGCCAGGCGGGCGCCGAGCCCGCCGGCGAGGCCCACCAGGCGCTGGCGGATGCTCGAATCCTCCTTGGCGAGGTCGTCGTGCAGCCAGCCCAGCAGCTCGCTCCACAGGCCGTGCAGGTAGTCGCCGAGCGCCGGATGCGCCTGCAGCTCGGCCCGGATGGCCTCGCCGCGGCGCTGGAATTCAGGGTCGGTCTTGAGCCGCTCGACGAAGTCGGTCATGTAGGCGTCAAAGCGCTGCCGCAGCGGATGCGCCGGCTCCGCGGCCATCTCGCCGAGCGTGTGGACCGCGGCCGCCACGATCTTGCGGGTCGCGAGCTTGGCCGCCATCTGGTCCAGTCCGACGTAGCGCAGCGCCTTGATCTCGCGCGCGATCGCCTCGGTGATGCGCTCCTGGACTTCCTCCCCCTCGACCACCGCCGACACCTGCTGCAGCAGGTCGTCGAGCAGCGCCTGGTGGCGCCCGCCCGCGGTCAGCGCGTCGAGCGCCTGGCCGGCAAGGCGCGCGAGGTCGACCTGCGCCAGGCCGGCGGTCGCCATGCGGCCGAGGAAGTCGCGCACGCGCGCGTCGTCGAAAGCCGCCAGCCCGTAGCGCGCCGCGGCCACCAGGTGGCCGCCGAGCTTCTCGGTGCTCGCGGGGCGCGACAGCCACTCGGCCAGCCGCGCCGCCGGATCGAACTGCGCGAGCTTGGCCAGGACCTGCGGCGTGCTCAGGAAGTTGTCGACGATGAAGCCGGCCAGCTTGGCGCCGATGCGGTCCTTGTTGGCCGGGATGATCGCGGTGTGGGGGATCGGCAGCCCGAGCGGATGGCGGAACAATGCCACCACTGCGAACCAGTCCGCGATGGCGCCGACCATGGCGGCCTCGGCGAAGGCCGCCACGTAGCCCCAGCCCGCCCAGGCCGCCGGGCGTGCCTCGAGCGCGGTCGCCAGCGCGTAGAGCAGCGCGGCAGCGCCCAGCAGGGCCAGCGCGATCCGCTTCATGGCGGACCTAGCGGATCTCCCGGGTGCTCGCGAGGCCGCGCAGGAACAGCTCGCAGCGCGCCAACTGCTCGAGCGTGACGTACTCGTCGGGCTGGTGCGCCTGCACGATGCTGCCGGGGCCGCAGACGACGGTCGGGATGCCGGCATTGCGGAACAGCCCCGCCTCGGTGCCGAAGGCGACCAGCGTGGTGCGCGATTCCTTGGCCAGCCGCTGGGCCATGCGCGTGACCGGCTCCTCGGCCGAGCTCAGGAAGCTCGGGATCTCGCAGATGGTCTCGAAGCTGAAGCCGGCATCGGGCGCGACCTTCTTCATCGCCGCCTCGGTGCGGCTCGCATAGGCCAGCACTTCCTTCTGCATCAGGGCCGCGTCGGCGGTCGGCAGGTTGCGGAATTCGTAGCGGAACTCGGCGTCGCGCGGCACCACGTTGTCGGCGATGCCGCCGTGGAACTGGCCCACGCTGGCGGTGCTGAAGGGCACGTCGAACCCCTCGTAGCGGCGCTCCTCGCGCTCGAAGCCCTCGGCCATGTCGCGCAGCTTGCCCACCACGCGCGCCGCCATCTCGATCGCATTGACCGACTGCGGGGTGAGCGAGGAATGGGCTT
Organism: Variovorax jilinensis; assembly: GCF_030316885.1. Lineage (GTDB taxonomy): Bacteria > Pseudomonadota > Gammaproteobacteria > Burkholderiales > Burkholderiaceae_C > Variovorax > Variovorax jilinensis. The sequence goes on from NZ_JASZYQ010000001.1 coordinate 264,250, forward strand.
CCTTGCCGCGCACGCAGCACTTGTAGCGGTAGACGCCCTTGTGCGCGATGGCCGGCACCATCAGGGTCGGCTCGCCGATCACGCAGGCCAGCGGCTTGATGCCCTGGTCCTTCATGTCGGCGATCAGCTCGCGCACGCCGAAGCAGCCCACTTCCTCGTCGTAGCTGAAGGCGAAATGCACCGCGAAAGGGGAATCGCTCTCGATGAAGCGCTCGGCGTTGGCCAGAGCGATCGCGATGAAGCTCTTCATGTCGGCGGCTCCGCGGCCGTAGAGGCGGGGCTCGACGCGCGCCGCATCGGCGTTGGCGTCGTCGGCCGGCCAGTCCTGCACGATGGCCGACAGCGGGTCCACGCTCCAGTCCTGGCCATCCCAGGGCACCGTGTCTGTGTGGCCGGAGACGATCACGCCGGCCTTCTTTCCGGCTCCCAGCGTGGCGAACAGGTTGGCCTTGGTGCGGTCGGCGTTGTAGGTCAGCCGGCTGCGGATGCCCAGTCCCGCGAGGTGATCGCGCGCAAAGTCGATCAGCTCGAGGTTGCTGTTGGCGCTGACCGTGTTCATGCGCACCAGGGTCTGCGCGAGTTCGAGGCTTCGGTTGGAAAGGACGTGTGACATGAGGGTCATTCTCACGGAAGTTCGGCGCCGACGGGTATGGGGCACGATCTTTGCGGCGGCTGCCCGCAAAGCCTAGACTCTTGCCCCATGAAACTCATCGATTCCCTCGTCACCCAGGCGGCCGGCATCGCCGCGGTGCGACGCGACCTCCATGCCCACCCCGAACTCTGCTTCCAGGAGGTGCGCACCGCCGACGTGGTGGCGGCCAAGCTCACCGAATGGGGCATCCCGATCCACCGCGGGCTGGGCACCACCGGCGTGGTCGGCATCGTGAAGAACGGCAGCAGCGACCGCGCCGTGGGCCTGCGCGCCGACATGGACGCGCTGCCGGTCACCGAGCTCAACACCTTCGAGCATGCGAGCAAGCACCAGGGCAAGATGCACGCCTGCGGCCACGACGGCCACACGGCGATGCTGCTGGCGGCGGCCCAGCACCTGGCGAAGAACCGCAACTTCGACGGCACCGTCTACCTGATCTTCCAGCCGGCCGAGGAGGGCGGCGGCGGCGCCCGCGAGATGATCAAGGAAGGCCTGTTCGAGCAGTTCCCCATGGAGGCGGTGTTCGGCATGCACAACTGGCCCGGCATGAAGGCCGGCCAGTTCGCGGTCAGCCCCGGTCCCGCCATGGCCTCGAGCAACGAGTTCACCGTGAAGATCACCGGCAAGGGCGGCCATGCGGCCCAGCCGCACACCGGCATCGATCCGGTGCCGGTGGCCTGCGAGATGGTGCAGGCCTTCCAGACCATCATCACCCGCAACAAGAAGCCGACCGACGCCGGCGTGATCTCGGTCACGATGATCCATGGCGGCGAGGCCAGCAACGTGATTCCCGACACCTGCGAGATCCGGGGTACGGTGCGCACCTTCTCGCTCGAGGTGCTCGACCTGATCGAGTCGCGCATGAAGACGATCGCCGAGCACGTCTGCGCGGCGCACGAGACGCACTGCGACTTCCACTTCCACCGCAACTACCCGCCGACCATCAATTCCCCGCCCGAGGCCGACTTCGCGCGCCGCGTGATGGCCGGCATCGTCGGCGCGGACAACGTGCTGGTGCAGGAGCCCGCGATGACCGCCGAGGACTTCTCGTTCATGCTGCTGGCCCGGCCGGGCGCCTATGCCTTCATCGGCAACGGCGACGGCAGCCACCGCGTGGCGCATCACGGCGACGGGCCCTGCATGCTGCACAACGCGAGCTACGACTTCAACGACGACCTGATCCCGCTCGGCGCCACCTGCTGGGTCGAGCTGGCCGAGCAGTTCCTCAACGGCCCGAAGCTGGGCGCGGGAGCCGCCGCATGATCGGCGTCGGCGAAGCCTTTTCCGCGCGCTACGCACAGGCGCGCCAGAAGTTCCTGCAGGGTTGCGCGGCCGCCGGCCTCGAGGTGCGCTCGCATCTGCATCCGCTGAAGGGCCGCGACGGCGAGGAGCTGGCGATGGACGTCGCGCTCGACGGCGATCCGCAGGCCGAGCAATTGCTGATCGTCACCAGCGCCTGCCATGGCGTCGAGGGCCACTGCGGCAGCGGCGTGCAGGTGTTTGCACTGCACGATGCCGAATGGCGCGAGAAGGCCCGCAGCCAGGGCGTCGCGGTGCTGTACGTGCATGCGCTCAACCCGCACGGCTTCTCGCACGGGCGCCGCGTGACGAACGAGAACTGCGACCTGAATCGCAACTTCTTCGACTTCAGCGGACCGCTGCCGGTCAATGCGAACTACGCCGAGCTTCATGCGTTGCTGCTGCCCGCCCAGTGGCCGCCGACCGCCGCCAACGAGACCGCGATCGGCGAATGGATCGAGCGCCATGGCGCCACCGCCTACCAGGCCGCGGTCACGTCGGGCCAGTACCAGTTCGAAGACGGCCTGTTCTTTGGCGGCAAGGCCCCGACCTGGAGCAACCGCACGCTGCGCGAGGTCCTGCGCACGCATGCGCAGTCGGCGCGCCGGCTGGCCTGGATCGACCTTCACACGGGTCTAGGCCCGAACGGACTCGGCGAGCGCATCTTTTCGTGCCGCGACGACAAGGCCGCGTATGCGCGTGCCAATGCCTGGTGGGGCACGCCGGCCGCGCCGGTCACGTCGATCTACGACGGCTCGTCGACCTCTGCCTTTCTCACGGGCCTGATGTGGAGCTCGGTCTACGAGGAGTGCCCCGAGGCCGAGTACACCGGCATCGCGCTCGAGTACGGCACGGTGCCGGTGATGGAGGTGGTCGGAGCCCTGCGCGGCGACCACTGGCTGCACAAGCACCCCGAGGCCCCGGACGAACTGGCCGCATCGATCCGCGCCCGGATGGTCGAGGCCTTCTATACCGACACCGACGCCTGGCGCGGCCAGATCATCAGCCAGGCCCGGCAGGCGATGTTCCAGGCGGTGGATGGTCTGACCGGCAAGTCGTCCTGAGCCGCATTCGATCCGCATAACGACGATGACTTCCCCCATTTCCGCCGAGGGCGTCCAGGTGCTCGGCGCCTGCCCGCACGACTGCCCCGACACCTGCGCCCTTGTGACCACCGTGAAGGACGGCATCGCCGTCAAGCTGCAGGGCAATCCGGCGCACCCGCACACGGCCGGCGTGCTGTGCACCAAGGTCTCGCGCTACATCGAGCGCAACGACCACCCCGAACGCCTGGTCCAGCCGATGCGGCGCGTGGGGCTCAAGGGCAGCGGCCGCTTCGAGCCCGTGAGCTGGGACGAGGCGCTCGACGACATCGCGGCCCGCCTGGGCGCCATCGCGCGCCGCAATCCCGAGGCGATCCTGCCCTACAGCTACGCCGGCACCATGGGCCTGGTGCAGGGCGAATCGATGGACCGCCGCTTCTTCCACAAGCTCGGCGCCTCGCTGCTGGACCGCACCATCTGCTCGACGGCGGGCGGCGAAGCCATGGCCTACACGCTGGGCGGCAAGGTCGGCATGCGGATCGAGTTCTTCGCCGAATCGAAGCTGATCCTGATCTGGGGCAGCAACTCGATCGCGAGCAACCTGCATTTCTGGCGCCATGCGCAGGCGGCCCGGCGCGCGGGCGCGCGGCTGGTCTGCATCGATCCGCGCAAGACCGAGACCGCCGACAAGTGCGACGAGCACGTGGCCCTGCTGCCCGGCACCGATGGCGCGCTGGCGCTCGCGCTGATGCACGAGCTGATCGTCAACGACTGGCTCGACCATGACTACATTGCGCGCCATACGCTGGGCTGGGAGGCATTGCGCGAGCGCGCGCTTCAATGGCCACCGGCGCGCGCGGCCGCCGTGTGCGGCCTGCCCGAGGCGCAGATCGTCGAACTGGCGCGCGCCTACGGCACCACGAAGCCGGCCGCGATCCGCCTGAACTACGGCATGCAGCGCGTGCGTGGCGGCGGAAACGCGGCGCGCGCCGTGGCCTGCCTGCCGGCGCTGGTCGGCGCCTGGCGCCATCGGGCGGGCGGTGTGCTGCTGAGCAGTTCGGGCCTCTACCCGGTCGACCGCGCGGCGCTGCAGCGGCCCGAGCTGCTGGCCGGCCGGCGGCCGCGCACCATCAACATGAGCACCATCGGCGATGCATTGACCGACCGCGCGAACCCGGTCGAGGCCATCGTCGTCTACAACAGCAACCCGGTGGCAGTGGCGCCCGATTCGGCCAATGTCGTGGCGGGCTTCGCGCGCGAGGACCTCTTCACCGTGGTGCTCGAGCAGTTCCAGACCGACACCGCCGACTATGCCGACTACCTGCTGCCGGCCACCACGCAGCTCGAGCACTGGGACATCCACACGAGCTATGGCCACACCGACGTGCTGCTGAATCGGCCCGCGGTGGCGCCGCGCGGCGAGGCGCGCAGCAATGGCCAGGTGTTCCGCGATCTGGCCGCGCGCATGGGCTTCGACGAGCCCTGCTTTCGCGACGACGACGAGGCGATCTGTCGCAGCGCCTTCGCCGCCGCGACCATCGACTTCGAACTGCTGAAGGCGCAGGGCTTTGCGTCGCTGAAGCTGCCCGATGCGCCGTATGCCGAAGGCGGCTTCCCGACCGCTTCAGGGCGCTGCGAATTCTTCAGCGAACGGCTCGCGGCGCAGGGCCAGGACGGCCTGCCGGACCACGTGCCCAACTACGAGAGCTTCGGCAGCTCGAAGGAATATCCGCTTGCGATGATCTCGCCGCCGGCGCGCAACTTCCTCAACTCGAGCTTCGTCAACGTGCGCAGCCTGCGCGCGATCGAGGGCGAGCCGTTGCTCGAGATCCACGCGGCCGACGCCGCCGCGCGCGGCATCGCCGACGGCGCCACCGTGCGCATCTACAACCAGCGCGGCGAGCATCGCTGCCGGGCCGAGATCTCGCGCCGCGCGCGGCCCGGCGTGGTGCACGGCCTGGGCATCTGGTGGCGCAAGCTCGGCCTGGACGGCACCAACGTCAACCAGCTCACGAGCCAGCGCCTGACCGACATCGGCCGCGGCCCCACCTTCTACGACTGCCTGGTCGAGGTCGAGGCGGTCCCCGTCGCAACTGCCGCAGCCCCGGCCGAGGTGGCCGCATCGTGAGATTCGGCCGGCGTGGCGCCGCCGTGCTCGCGGTGACCGCGGCCGCGCTGCTGCTGCTGGCCGGTTGCGCCGACCTGGGCTACTACTGGCAGTCGGCCAGCGGCCATCTGGGCCTGATGCGCGCCGCGCGGCCGGTGCCCGAATGGCTCGACGACCCGGCCACCTCGCAGGCGCTCAAGACCAAGCTCGAACTGTCGCAGCGCATCCGGACGTTCGCGGTCGCGGATCTCGGCCTGCCCGACAACGCGAGCTACAAGTCCTATGCCGACCTGCACCGCAACGCCGCGCTCTGGAACGTGGTGGCGGCACCCGCGCATTCGCTCAAGCTCAAGACCTGGTGCTTCCCGGTGGCGGGCTGCGTGGGCTACCGCGGCTACTACGACGAGGCCGCCGCCAGGGCGGAAGCAGCATCGCTGCAGGGCGAGGGGCTCGAGAGCGCCGTCTACCCGGTGCCGGCCTATTCCACCCTGGGCTGGATGAACTGGGCTGGCGGCGATCCGCTGCTCTCGACCTTCATCGGCTACCCCGAGGGCGAACTCGCGCGCATGGTGTTCCACGAACTCGCGCACCAGGTGCTCTATGTGCCCGACGACACCATGTTCAACGAGTCTTTTGCCACCGCGGTCGAGCGCATCGGCGGTGCGCGCTGGCTGGCGTCGCAGGCCGGCGATGCGGCCCGCACCGAATATGCGCAGTTCGACGCCCGCCGCCAGCAGTTCCGGGCACTCATGGCCGACACCCGGCGCGCCTTGCAGGCGGTCTACGACTCGCCCGAGGCCAAGGCCCAGGACTGGCCCGCGGTCGATGCGATGAAGCAGCGCGCGATGGCGGAATTCCGTGAACGCTACGCAAGGCTGCGCGCAGACTGGCCCGCGGGCCCGCGTCAGGGCGCCTACGACGGCTGGGTGCCCCGTGCCAACAACGCCACCTTCGCGGCCCAGGCCGCCTACGACGAGCTGGTGCCCGGCTTCGAGGCGCTGTTCGAGCGCGAGGGTCGCGACTGGCCGCGCTTCTATGCGGCAGTCAGGAAGCTCGCGGAACTGCCCAGGGCCGAGCGCCGCGAGGCGCTGCGCGTCGATGCGTTGCCGGCCACGGCCGGGGCGGTGCCGACAAAGGCCAAGTCCGGAAACGGAGACCGCGGTGGCTGACATCCTGATCGAACGCAACCACACGCTCGGCCTGGTTCGCGCCCGCAAGGTGGCGCGGCGCTGGATGCAGCAGGCCGAGGCCGCCTACGGCCTGAGCTGCAGCTACCGGGAGGCCGAAGAGGGCGAGCAAGCTGACACGGCGCAATTCACGCGCGCCGGCGTCGACGGCCGGGTCGAGGTCGGCGCCGGGCACTTCAGGCTCGAGGCGACACTGGGCTTTCTGTTCGCGGCATTCGGGGAGCAGATCTCGCAGAGGCTTGCGCAAAGCCTGGATGAGTTGCTGGGGGCGGCGAAGAGTCAGGGCTGAGGCGCTGTCAGAGGCTCAGCGCAGCGATTCGATCAGGTCGACGTACTGCTGCTTGGCCTCGTCGGCCGTCAGGCCCTTGCGCGAGGTCCAGGCATCCCACTTGGCGCGTGCCACGATGTCGCTGAAGCTGGGCTTCTTCTCGGTGTTGTCGCCTGCGGTGGCCTGCTTGAAAAGGCCGTAGATCTTGAGCAGCGTGGGGTTGTCCGGACGCTCGGCGAGCAGCTTGGAATTGGCTTGTGCGGTTTCGAACAGGGTGTTCAGGTCGGACATGGCGAGAGCGTGGAAAAAGGGAGCTGCAATTTTAGGGGGGCCGAGGCCGCGGTCTGGAGGCATCGTTCGGTGGACAATCCGGGTCGGACCCCGACGGTGAGTCCGGATGCTCGAACCTAGGACACGGCTCTTTCGCCCATCGACAAACATGCGCACGCCAAGCGGACATCCCTCGAACAACTTTGACTTCCTGAGGCTGCTGGCTGCTGCGCTTGTGATCCTCGGTCACCACTACGTGGTGTTCGGGCGTCTGGAATCGGTGCCGGGGCTGCTCGGAAAGGGTGTTCACGTGCTTGGCGTGGAAATATTCTTCGCGATCTCGGGCTATCTGGTGGCCTCGAGCTGGAAGTTCGATGCCAATCTGCCGCGCTTCATGCTGAAAAGATCGTTGAGGATTTTTCCGGCGCTGATCGGTGTTTGCGTGTTTTCGGTCTTCCTGCTCGGGCCGATCTTCACCAACTTGTCAGCGCGAGAGTATTTTTCGAGCCGGGCGACATACGGCTACTTCTCCAACGTCTGGCTCTATGTTGCATATTCGCTGCCCGGGCTTTTCGAAGGGAATGTGATCAAGGCCGTGGTCAACGGGTCGCTTTGGAGTTTGCCTGCAGAGTTCTCGATGTATCTTCTGGTGGCATTCTTGGGGCTATGCGCCGCGCTTCGCGTGTCGTCGCGCGTGTTGTGGGCTGGCGCGCTGTTGGCGTCCGTGTTGGGCAAATACTATCTGTCGGAGGTGCGGGTGGGGCCGCCGCCCATCGTTTGGGGCACCTCCGTCACTGCCACGCTCGAAGTTGGCGTCTATTTTGTGGGCGGAGCGTTCATTGCCAGCCTTGGCGATCGATTCAAGCCAAGTCTTGTCCTGGCGGTCGTATCGATCGCACTTATTTTTGCGCTTCCCCTGTCGGTCAATCGGTGGGTCGATGCCCTCTTGTTCCCTTATGCCGTATTGGCTCTCGGGATGCTGAGCACCCCCTATATCCGTGAAGCTGGTCGTTTCGGCGATTTTTCCTATGGCTTGTATCTCTACGCGTTTCCGATCCAGCAGGCGCTCTATCAGACGATGGGACTGCGACTGGGTCTGCAGATTCCGCTGTTGCTGACTCTGGGAGCCACGCTGGCCTTGGCCGCAGTTTCGTGGCATTGGATCGAGAAGCCTTCGCTGCGCTACAAGCCGACGCGGGGCGCGAAAATCAAGCTGCAATCCGAAGCGTCGTCATCCGTGGGTGCGTGACAGCCATTCCCGGCCATCGCCTCTCCAAATGCACGCCGGAGCTCGTGCAACGGGTTGGACTGCACCGGTCCGGCAAAAATCCACCGACGGACGTAAAAAGGCGAAGCCTGCCCCGTCAAATGCGCCGTCGATTCAATCCGACAGGCCCGCCCGCGCCAATTCGACGTCGAGCTTTTCGCGCGCATCCGCCGGCTGGAGGCGAGACGCCCTCTCGTAGAGCCGCGTGGCTTCGGCGATGCGGGATTCACCTTGCAGCATCAGCAGGCCACGGGCGTATTCCATCAAGGCGCTGGCCGAATTCGGGTTGAGCTGCAGGCCGCGCTCGAACAGAGCCAACGAGGCGTCGGCGCGGGCGCCGTAGGTCATGCGAGCCACCAGCGAGCCCACCTTGTCGACCACCTCGGCGTGGAAGGCCGCGAGCGCCACGTGGGCGTCGGCATGGTCAGGGCGCAGTTCGATCACGCGCTCCAGGGCGCCCTTGACCTTGCTGCCCAGGCCCTGGGCAAGTGCGCGCGCCACGCTGATGCCCTGGCTGTAACGTCCGAGGGCGTAGGCCTGCCAATAGAGTGCCTGGCAATCGTCGTGATGATGGGCAATCTGCGCCGTGGCGCGTTCGGCCACCTGCTTGAACAATGCCAGCCGCACCGATTCGCGCGGCTCGAGGTAGTTGGCGTAGATCGCGGTCGCCTGGTTGGCGAGCGCAATGCCCTCGCCGCCATGGCGCAGACCGAGTGCCGCAGCGCGTTCGAAATCGCCGCTGTGATAGAGCGCCCAGCCTTCGGCCAGGGGCCCCTGCGCGGGCGGCGGCAGCCCCTGTCCCGCATGCAGGCGGGGCCAGTGCGCAGCCAGGTCGTCGGCGCTGAAGCGCGGCGCGTCCGGGTAGGGATGGCGCGTCCATTGCGCCGACGCATCGGTCTCGGCGGGCGTGAGCAGCGAGCGCGGATCGGATGGCGATGGGTTCATGCGAAGAATGAATTCAGGCAGTCGCGGGTTGATCTTCGCCGGCGTAGGCACTGCTCAGTGTCAGCAGATGCCGTCGTTGCTCGGTCGCCAGATAGGGCGCGAGCAGGTGCAGCGTGTGATGGGCGCCGCGCAGCAGCGCGCTCTGGGCATGGGCCGGCTCCAGGGCCTCGCGCGGGTTGCGCACGTACTCGAAGCTGAGCCAGTAGGTCAGCACCACCACCATGCTCTGCGCGAGCGTGTCGACCTCGCGCGAATCGATGTCCAGATGGCCCTCGGCCCCGAGCCCCGCGATCAAGGCACGGATCGCGCGCGCCTTGTTCTTGAGCACCAGTTGCAGCTGGGTTTCGAGGTGGCGGTTCTTGCTCAGCAGATCGTTGAGATCGCGGTAGAGGAAGCGGTAGCGCCAGATCAGCTCGAACAGGCTGTGCATGAAGAACCAGGCGTCCTCCACGTCGTGCACGCCCTCGCTGGCGTGCAGCAGTTCGAGCAACTCGGCCTCGTAGCCCTCGTAGAGCCGGTTGATCAGCTCGTCCTTGGCAGGGTAGTGGTAGTAGAGGTTGCCGGGGCTGATGTTGAGCTCGCCCGCCACCAGCGTGGTCGAGACGTTCGGCTCCCCGAACCGGTTGAACAGGTCAAGTGCGGTCTCGAGGATGCGTTGTGCAGTGCGGCGTGGCGCTTTCTTGGCCATGTCGGAACCCCGGTTTGTCTCTGGGGCCGACTCTAGCCGAAGTCGGTGGCGGCCGGACAGGGGCCGATCCGGATGCCCTGCCTCCTCAGTGAGCGGGCGAGATCCTCTGCATCAACCTTCGCTGCCGGGTCTGGCGCGACGGCGAGAGGGCTTGCTGGCCGCAGCTTCGGCAGGCGCCTTGCGTGCAGCGGTCTTGCGGGGCGCTGCTGCGGCTGCTGCGGCGCGCGCCGGCCGGCTCGTCTCGCTGTCGCGCCGCCTGAGCTCGGCCTCAAGCGCGTCGACGCGGGTTCGAAGCGCTGCAACGTCCTCTGCCGAGGGCATGCCGAGCTTCTCGAGCGCCCGCGCCACGCGCTCCTCGAAGATGTTCTCGAGCTTGCCCCAGCCGCCTGCGGCCTTGGTGCCGAACTCGTTCGCGAAGCCGGCCATGCGCGCCTGCGCCTGGGCCAGCGTCTCCTCCGCGGCCTGCTGGGTCTTCTTCTGCACCCCCGCGCCGTCCTTCACCAGTGCTTCGAACGCCTTGCTGCCTTCCTGCTGCATCTTGGCGAAGGCGCCGAGGCCGGCGAGCCAGATCTGCTGGGCGGAGTCCTTGATGCGGTCGGTGGCGGCGGCGCCGGGATCGGATTCGGGAGTTCGCTTTTCCATGGAATCACCTGAGACGTTGAGGCGTTCGACTTTAGTGCACAAGCGCATGGTTTTTTAGGTGCGAATGCCAAGCAAGAGGCTGCGAGGCGTAGGCGGGATCGGCCTACATTCGGCGCCGCCGCTAGCAACCGTCAAATGCAGGCGAAAATTGCAAACTTCGGTGAAACGAATGCGTACGATCAGGAATCGGCGCGATCGCAATACAGAGAGACATCTTGAATCTGCTGAACAAAGCGTCCCTCGTGGAGCCAGCGCGGCTGGTGTGGCCCGGCTCGTGGGTGGGGCACATACCGTTCGCCTCCTGGCTGATGGGCGAACTGCGCCCTAACCTGCTCGTCGAGCTCGGCACCCATTCAGGGAATTCGTACTGCAGCTTCTGTCAGGCGATCGCAACGCAGGACCTTCCCACCCGCGCCTATGCCGTCGACACCTGGGAGGGCGACAGCCATGCCGGCCAGTACGACAGCAGCGTGCTCGAGGCACTCGCGGACTATCACGATCCGCTGTACGGCGGCTTTTCGACGCTGCTGCGACTCACCTTCGACGAAGCGCTGGACCGCTTCGAGGACGGCAGCGTCGATCTGCTTCATATCGACGGACTGCATACCTATGAAGCGGTGTTGCACGACTTCGAGTCCTGGCTGCCGAAGATGTCGAACCGGGGCGTGGTGCTCTTCCACGATACCGCCGTGCACCGCGACGACTTCGGCGTCTTTCGGCTGTGGGATGCGCTGAAGACACGCTACCCAGGCTTCGAGTTCAGGCATTCCAACGGCCTCGGCGTGTTGCTGGTTGGCGCCGAAGTTCCTCCCGTTCTCAACCAGTTGGTGGCCAGTGACAGGGCCGAGCCTCCCGACGGCCTTGCGCGCCCCTTCTTCGAACTTCTCGGGTTGCGGCTCGAACAGCAGCTCGAGATGGCCGACCGGGGCGTCATCCTGAGGGCGCGCGAGGAGGAGATCGAGCGTCTGCAAGGCGTGGTCGAGCATCGCGACAGGGACGTCACGGAGCTTCGGCTGGCTGTCGAGGCACGCGACGAACAGCTCGCGTTGCTCGGACAGGCGCCGGCCGCGAACCAGACGGAAATCCATCGTCAATTGCTGGCTCGCGCTGCACAGCTGGAAGAGCGGCTCGCCGTCAGTGCGTTCGAAATCCATGCCCTCACTCGCGATCGCGCTGCCCATGCGGCAGACCTGGCTGCCGTGCGCCGCAGTCTCTCTTGGCGCGTCACGGCGCCCCTGCGGCTGGTCGGCCTGCTCGCCAGGGGCCAGTTTTCCGACGCCGGTCGCCGAGTGGCCGGGTGGTACCACCGCGTGCCCAACGTCAGCCGCATCCGGAACGCCGTGGTCGCGCGGGTGCGGGCGAGGCTGAGCCGTTCCGCAGGTGCGAACTACGACCATCAGGTCAATACGGCATCCAACGATTCGCTGGTGCGCGAGCGCAATGCCGCCACCGACAGACCCGTCCGCGCGGATGCCATGACCGCGGCGGCGCCGCCGACATGGCCACGGGTGGACGTGAGCGTGGTGACCTACAACAGCGAGCGCTGGATCGATGCGTTTCTCGACAGCGTGGCGGCACTCGAATATCCGCGGGATCGGATATTCCTGCGATTCGTCGACAACCATTCCTCCGATCAGACGGCATCGCGCCTGGAAGCCGCATTGCCTCGGCTGCAAGCGCTGGGCATCGCAGTCGAGTTGCTGAGGCGCCCCAACCGAGGATTCGGCGCCGGTCACAACGCCGGATTGGCCGGAGGCGCCGGCGAGTTCTGCCTGGTCACCAACATCGATCTGGAATTCGTGCCCGATTCCCTGGCCCGCGCGGTGTCGATGGCGGTTGCCGACTCGCGGTCTGCGGTGGCGTGGGAGTTCCGCCAGAAGCCGTACGAGCATCCGAAGTTCTACGACCCGGTAACCGGCACGACGAACTGGAACAGCCATGCCTGCGTCCTCCTGCGGCGTTCCGCCTTCGATGCGGTGGGTGGCTACGACGACAACCTGTTCATGTACGGCGAGGACGTCGAGCTGTCTTATCGCCTGCGCATGAACGGCGGCCTGTTGCGCTATTGCCCGGGCGCGATCGTCATGCACTACAGCTATGCCGAAGCGGGAGAGATCAAGCCGCTCCAGTACACCGGCAGCACCTTTGCCAACCTCTATCTGCGCCTCAAGTACGGCAGCCGCAAGAATGCCCGCGCGGTTCCGCTGATGGGACTTGGCCTGGTGCTGGCGCCGGAGGCGTACCCCGGCGCGCGGCGCGACGTCACGCGAAGTCTGCTGCGCCTTTGCGTCAAGGCGCCGGCTGCCCTGATGCAGCGCAAGAAGAACCAGCAAGCCTTCGCATTCCGCGAATGGGACTATGAAATGGCCCGTGAAGGCGCCTTCGTCGAGGCGAAGCCCCTGGCGCAGGACCGTCCGCTGGTCAGCGTCGTCACGCGCACCTACCGCGGCCGTGGCCGCTTCCTGCGCCAGGCGATCCTGTCCGTCGCGCACCAGACCTATCCGAACATCGAGCATGTGATCGTGGAGGACGGCCAGGAAACGCTTCGCTCCATCGTGGACGAGATCGCGGCCCTGACCGGCCTCCGGACCCGCTACCTGGCGATCGAGAAGGCCGGGCGCTCGGCCGCGGGCAACGCGGGGCTTGCGGCGGCGCAAGGCCGCTGGTGCGTTTTTCTCGATGATGACGATCTGCTTTTCGCCGACCACATCGAGTTGCTGGTCCAGGCATTGCAGGATGCCCCACAGGCCGTGGCCGCCTATTCACCCGCGATCGAGATCGCGACCGAATATCCGGCGGAGCCTGGCGAGGCCTACGCCGAGCTGGAGCATGCCGTGCCACCGCCGCTGCTGCAGCCGTTCGATGTCAGTGTCTTGAGGCATCACAACTTCATGGCGATCCAGTCGGTCCTGTTCGAGCGGCGACTGTTTGTGGAGCGCGGCGGATTCGAGCTCGATATGCACGCTCTGGAAGACTGGGTCCTCTGGAACGTGTACGCATGCCGGAATGAGTTCGTCTATGTTCCCAAGGTGACGTCGCTGTTCAGGACGCCATCGAGCCTCAAGGCCAGGGTGCAGCGGAATGCGGTCTTCAGCGAAGCCTACGACCTGGCCCGGGAGCGCATCGCGCGGCGCCTGATCGAGGTCAACAGCCGTGCCATGGCCTGCGAAATGTCGAGCCCGCCGTCGACGTCGCAGGCTCCTGGCTCGACGGTGGCGAAAACACACGCAACCGAGGTCTGATTGAAAGCTCGTGCGCGGCGCGGTGGGTTCCTTCGCTTGGCCGTTGCTCTGACAGGCACCACGAATTGAAACGAATGCAGATGTGATAATTCGCCCCCGAGCGTCGGCCATCGGCGTGCTTGAAATCAATGATCTAGAGGGACTCAGATGATCCTGGTCACCGGAGGCGCCGGCTTCATCGGCGCGAATTTCGTACTCGACTGGCTGGCCAAGGCCGGCGAACCCGTCGTCAACCTCGACAAGCTGACCTACGCCGGCAATCTCGAGACCCTGGCCTCGCTCAAGGGCAACCCGAATCATGTGTTCGCGCAGGGCGACATCGGCGACAGCGCCCTGGTCGACCGCCTGCTGGCAGAGCACAAGCCGCGCGCGGTGCTCAACTTCGCGGCCGAGTCGCATGTCGACCGCTCGATCCACGGCCCCGAGGATTTCGTCCAGACGAACGTGCTCGGCACTTTCAGGCTGCTCGAGTCGGTCCGTGGCTACTGGAATGCTCTCCCGGCCGACCAGAAGGCTGCCTTCCGCTTCCTGCATGTCTCGACCGACGAGGTCTATGGCTCGCTGTCGGCCACCGACCCGGCGTTCACCGAAGAGAACAAGTACGAGCCCAACAGCCCGTACTCGGCCAGCAAGGCCGCCAGCGACCATCTGGTGCGGGCCTGGCATCACACCTACGGGCTGCCCGTGGTGACGACCAACTGCTCGAACAACTACGGCCCCTTCCATTTCCCCGAGAAGCTGATCCCGCTGATGATCGTCAACGCCCTCGCGGGCAAGCCGTTGCCGGTGTACGGCGACGGCATGCAGGTGCGCGACTGGCTCTACGTCAAGGACCATTGCAGCGCGATCCGCCGCGTGCTCGAGGCCGGCCGGCTCGGCGAGACCTACAACGTGGGCGGATGGAACGAGAAGCCCAACATTGAGATCGTCAATACCGTCTGCGCGCTGCTCGACGAGCTGCGTCCGCGCGCTGATGGCAAGAGCTACCGCGAACAGATCAGCTACGTCACCGATCGCCCGGGCCATGACCGCCGCTATGCGATCGATGCCCGCAAGCTCGAGCGCGAGCTGGGCTGGAAGCCGGCCGAGACCTTCGACACCGGCATTCGCAAGACCGTCGAGTGGTACCTCGCGAACGCCGAGTGGGTCGCCAACGTGCAAAGCGGCGCATACCGCGAATGGGTGCAGAAGCAGTACGACGCTGCGCCCGCCGCAAAGGCCGCGGCATGACGAAGCTGCTGCTGCTCGGCAAGGGCGGCCAGGTCGGCTGGGAACTGCAGCGCAGTCTGGCCCCGCTCGGCGAGGTGGTGGCGCTCGACTTCGACAGCACCGACTTCCATGCAGACTTCAGCCATCCGGAGGAGCTCGCGGAAACAGTGCTGAAGGTGCGGCCCGACGTGATCGTCAATTCCGCCGCCCACACCGCCGTCGACAAGGCCGAGAGCGAGCCCGAGTTCGCGCGCAAGCTCAATGCGACCTCGCCGGGCGTGGTGGCGGAGGCCGCGCAGCAGATCGGCGCGCTGATGGTGCACTACTCGACCGACTATGTGTTCGACGGCAGCGGGAACAAGCCCTGGTTGGAAGACGATCTCACGGCACCGCTCAGCGTCTACGGCAGCACCAAGCTCGAAGGCGAGTTGCTGGTCGCACAGAAGTGCGCACGTCATCTGATCTTTCGCACGAGCTGGGTCTACGCCGCCCGCGGCGGCAACTTCGCGAAGACCATGCTGCGCCTGGCCAAGGAACGCGACCGGCTCACGGTGATCGACGACCAGTTCGGCGCGCCCACCGGTGCCGAACTGCTGGCCGACGTCACGGCGCATGCGATCCGTGCCACCTTGCTCGATCCGGCCAAGGTCGGGCTCTATCACCTTGTGGCGGGTGGCGAGACCACTTGGCATGGCTACGCGCGCTTCGTCCTGGCGCAGGCGCAGGCCGCGGGTGTGGCGCTCAAGGCCCACCCCGACGCGGTCGAAGCCGTGCCGACCAGCGCGTTCCCGACGCCCGCGGTACGGCCGCACAATTCGCGCCTCAATACGCGCAAGCTGCAAGAAACCTTCGGCCTGACGCTGCCGCCCTGGCAGGTCGGCGTGGCGCGCATGCTGGCCGAGACTCTCTGACGACCCACGGAACCCCACAACGATGACGAAGACACAACGCAAGGGCATCATCCTCGCCGGCGGCTCCGGCACGCGGCTGCATCCGGCCACGCTGGCCATGAGCAAGCAACTGCTGCCCGTGTACGACAAGCCGATGATCTACTACCCGCTCAGCACGCTGATGCTCGGCGGCATGCGCGACATCCTGATCATCAGCACGCCGCAGGACACGCCCCGCTTCCAGCAACTGCTGGGCGACGGCAGCCAGTGGGGGATCAACCTTCAGTACGCGGTGCAGCCGAGTCCTGACGGGTTGGCGCAGGCGTTCATCATCGGTGACAAGTTCGTGGGCAACGCGCCGAGCGCGCTGGTGCTGGGGGACAACCTCTTCTACGGCCACGACTTTGCGCACCTGCTGTCGAGCGCCGATGCGAAGACGAACGGCGCGACCGTGTTCGCCTACCACGTGCAGGACCCAGAGCGATACGGCGTGGTCGCGTTCGACGCCCAGGGTCAGGCCAGCAGCATCGAGGAGAAGCCGCTCAAGCCGAAGAGCAGCTACGCGGTCACGGGCCTGTATTTTTACGACAACACGGTCGTCGACATCGCCAAGGCGGTCAAGCCGAGCGCGCGCGGTGAATTGGAGATCACTGCCGTCAATCAGGCTTACCTCGAGCGCGGCCGACTCAGCGTGCAGATCATGCAGCGTGGCTACGCGTGGCTCGACACGGGCACGCACGAGAGCCTGCTGGAAGCGGGGCAGTTCATCGCCACGCTCGAGCACCGGCAGGGGCTCAAGATCGCCTGTCCCGAAGAAATCGCCTGGCGTCACGGCTTCATCACGAACGAGCAACTCGCCGCGCTCGCAGCGCCGTTGCAGAAGAGCGGCTACGGCAAATACCTCAACCATCTTTTGGCCGAGGAAGTCCGTTCATGAAGGTCACGCCCACAGCGATTCCCGACGTGCTGGTCATCGAGCCAAAGGTGTTCGGCGACGCGCGCGGATTCTTCTACGAGAGCTTCAACCAGAAGGCGTTCGACGAGGCCGTGGGGCGGCAGGTGGAGTTCGTACAGGACAACCATTCGCGGTCGGTCAAGGGTGTGCTGCGCGGGCTGCACTATCAGATCCAGCAGCCGCAGGGGAAACTGGTGCGCGTGGCACGTGGGGAGGTCTTCGACGTGGCCGTCGACATCCGCGAGTCATCGCCGACGTTCGGCCGATGGGTCGGCGTTGAACTGAGCGAACATAACCACAAGCAGTTGTGGATCCCGGCCGGGTTCGCCCATGGTTTCCTGGTGACCAGCGAATCGGCAGACTTTCTCTACAAGACTACCGACTACTACGCACCGGAGGCCGAGAGAAGCATCCTTTGGAACGATCCGATCATCGGCATTCAATGGCCCCACATGGCTGTCGCCGCCAAGCTGTCGGCAAAGGATCAGAACGCAATGTCATTCGCGCAAGCTGCATATTTCGCGTAGCCACTTCGTGCGGGTCGCCTTTGGCGACGAAGACGCCTGTATGCGTTTCGCGCCCCAGGAGCGAGCGGGTTGGGCGCCTCACGCATTGCATCGCCTCTGAGAACACCCCCTGAGCATGGCTTGCTCCGCGCTGGTGGGTCAGCGCGGCCCTTCGCGTCGATCAGCCGACGAAGTGCGGATTTCGAAGGAATATCTCGCCATCGGTACGTGTCATCGCCTCAAGCGTAGGCTTGGACTTGTCATAGTCGAATACGCAGGGCGTTTGCAGCAGCACTTCCCACTTGCGTGCGTAGAAAAGCTCCAGCAGATGTCCTTCGATAGCGCGGCTATGAGTGCCGATGAAAAGATATCTCACGTTCTTCTGGAGGAAGTCGATAGATGCGCGAGCTGTCTCGAGCTCGGCGCCCTGTATATCCCAGTGCATGTAGTCGACGAAACCCAATCCAGCGCAGATCGTAGGTACAGAAAAGGCTTGCACGGCCACATGCTCGGCTTCATGTCCGCGATAGTCCACATCTCCTTCGTGTGCCGTGGCGGCGCCACCGTGGTCTCGCACGTCAATCTTCGGAAAGCGCAATTCGGTGTCTTCCTTCCATGCTGCCCCGAGCATCACCTTCGAATGCACGCCGTCTACGTTCATCAAGCCATTGCGCGTGAGGTGCTGACGCATCATTTCGGCTTTGGCGTCGTGCGCCTCGACACCTACAAGCTGGATGTCCTTGACTCCGAGACGCTTGCAAACGATCCCTACCGCCGAGATCCATGGCCCCCACCCGGCACCCAACTCAACCGCGACAAAGCGCTTGCGGTCCGATGACGCATCGATAGCTTTGAGGAGGGACGTATATTCGGCGTTCCCGCCATACACGCCGTCGTCGTGCAGAGGCAAGTCCGCCAGAACTTTGCCGCGAATTTGGTCTGCGTTGCCGAACATCCCCGCCTCCGTTTCCAGACCCAGCCAGTTCACGTAGCAAGCGGGATCCGTAAGAAGCAACTCCTCGCTTGGCGCCGCAAAGCGCCGAAGCCACTCAGCAGCAGGTGACGGTCCAGGTGTGGCTGCAGGGGACGCCGGAGTGGGCGCAGGCGCCCTAGCTTGCGCAGCAACTGCCTGAATGGCGACAGTTTGAACTTTGATGCTGCGCACAATTTTTTCACTGGACGCCTCTACGGTTTCCGTGAGCTTGGAAATCAATTGAGTCGCAGACAGAGCCGCGCTGTACAGGCGCACGATCTGGCGAATCGGGGTCATGTTGCGTAGGGTCATGGCATTCCGCAAGAGGGTGCGTGGGCACATTCTAGGCATATCAACGCCATGAACCTGACCCGAAAATTGGTGAAACGCGCAGGCACTGGTGGATCCTTTCTCGATGATGAAAGCGGCTGTCCGGTAGCCGATTGCCGGACACTGCGCGAAAATCAGAGACTGTCGAGTGCCGGCCATTAGCGAGGCGCGCCCTGGTTCGCAAGACCCAGAACGGCGCAGACCACCCCGAGCGCGTTACACAGATGAGCCGACCGCTAGAACGAGTGACCCTCGGTGTTGCGGCGGAGGTCTGCCTCGACCATCATTGCACAAAGTTGCTCCAATGATGTCGTGGGTTCCCACCCGAGTTTCTCTTTGGCGCGCGCGGGATTTCCAATCAACAAATCGACCTCCGCGGGGCGATAATATTTGGGATTGACGCGAACCAAGACCTTGCCGCTCTTGGTGTCGATGCCGACTTCGTGTTGTTCATTGCCCTCGAAACGAAGCTCAAACCCCGCCGCCCTGAACGCCATGTCAACGAATTGGCGAACCGTCTCGGTACGATTGGTCGCCAGAACGAAAGTATCCGGTTCGTCCGCCTGCAACATTCGCCACATACCTTCGACATATTCTTTGGCAAAGCCCCAGTCGCGCTTGGCATCCAAATTGCCAAGTTCCAAGAGGTCAATCTTTCCAAGCTTCAATTTGGCAACGCCATCCGTTATCTTACGCGTCACGAACTCTCGTCCGCGCAACGGACTTTCATGATTGAACAAGATGCCGCTACTTCCGAAGATGCCATAGCTCTCACGGTAATTGATAGTCATCCAGTGAGCAAAAAGCTTTGCTACACCATAGGGGCTCCGAGGATAGAAAGGGGTATCCTCCACTTGTGGGATAGCTTGAACTTTGCCGAACATCTCGGACGTGGACGCTTGATAGAACCGGATACCGGTGTTCGTCAACCGAATCGCCTCCAGCAAATGCAGCGCACCCATCGCGGTGATCTGAGCTGTCGCATCGGGCTGGTTGAAACTCACTCCAACAAAACTCTGCGCTGCCAGATTGTAGACCTCGTGCGGATCGGTTTCCTTGATTAAAGTGAGTGAGCTGCCAAGATCGGTCAAATCATATTCGACCAGATGAAGGCGTGGGTTGTCTTGAATGCCCAGTTCCTCTATGCGCCAGAAATTGACGGAGCTAGTCCTACGGAAAGTCCCGTAGACCGTGTAGCCTTTGCTCAAAAGCAACTCGGCAAGATAGGCGCCGTCTTGCCCGGTAATCCCGGTAACCACTGCACGTTTATTCATCATCAATTCCTTTATAATACCGAATTCACGCTCGCCAGAATGTCCATTATTGCGTCGATAGCTTAGACAGAAAATCCTCATAAGCAACGGCAATCCCTTGCTCGAAATTCGTCGAGGCCTTCCAGCCCAAGGCTTCTATCTTTTTCACATCTAGGAGCTTTTGAGGAGTTCCGTCTGGCTTGCTGGCGTCAAATTCAATGCGTCCGTTGTATCCCACGATCTTTCCGACGGTCTGTGCAAGCTCGCGAATCGTCATATCGAATCCGCACCCGACATTCATCAACGGAGCATTTTCCGGTTCTGTGAGGCGGGTGAAACTTGAGATAGGCATCCGCAATAAGAAGCTGATCGCCTGGCCAAGGTCCTCGGAAAAGAGAAACTCCCTGCGCGGATTGCCGGAGCCCCAAACCTCGACTGCTGTTGCCCCGGAAATCTTGGCTTCGTGAAATCGCCGTATGAGCGCCGGCAAGACATGTGAATGCGTGGGATGGTAGTTATCGCCAAGACCGTACATGTTGGTCGGCATCAAAGCGAGATAATTCGTATGGTGCTGGCGGTTGTACGACCAGCAAGATTCAACCCCGGCAATCTTCGCAAGTGCATAAGCGCGATTAGTTGCTTCCAACGGCCCCGTCAGCAAATAATCCTCTCGAATAGGTTGGGGGCAATCGCGCGGATAGATACACGATGATCCAAGAAATATCAAACGTTTAACGCCGATCGAAAAGGCAGCCTCAAAAACGTTAAGTTGAATCCGCAAGTTATTGTGAAGAAAGTCGACGGGCAACTGCGAATTTGCAAGTATCCCGCCTACCTTCGCTGCGCACATAACCACTGAATCCGGCCGCTCCGCCTCGAAAAAGGCCATCGTCGCCTGCGAGTCAAGCAGATCTAACTCAGAATGCGCGCGGACGATCGGACGGAAAGCTTCGGGTTCTTTTTGGAGTGCACGGAGCGTTGCGGACCCAACGAGTCCGCGATGACCGGCAACGAAAACGCTCTGATTCAAAATTATCTCCTAACAAGGATGCGGCGCATCATGGGGTATGTAGCTCGTACTACCGAGCGCATGACCGGTCGATCGGTCAGCTTCTCGGAAATTCTCGCAAGTCGCGTGGTCTGCAACTGTTTGTCGTTCGTCTCAAGCCGATTTTCACGTGCAATTTGCACGCAGGCAACGTTGTAGGCCGCGGTATCATTGAAGAAATAATAGGCAATTCGTGCTGCTTGTCGAGGGCTCAAATTATGGAGGGCCGCTGGTGGGGCCGTGGAAACATACCGTTCGACTCTTTCGTGCAGATCGTCCAAACCGCTTTCCCACGCGCCGCGACCCAGTTCGCTCTTCCGCCGTGCCGCGGATCCGACCCTATGCATTTCTTCCGCAGAGGGTTCATGGATGCCAGCATGAAGGTGGCCCAGCAGGTATCCCGTTCGTCCATTCTCTATGTACTCGTTTAGTGTCGGACGGTCGAGGCCATAGATGACCATGCCGTGAGACATGGCTTCCAAGAAAGAAAACCCTATTCCCTCGTTTGGGCGTGATGCGATGAAGATGTTGAATTTGCCGAATACGTCCAAGAACTCACTCTTTTTTGCAAACCAGGTAGAAGTGGTTACGATAGATTGCGGGAAAAGCTCAGCTACATTGTCGGGATGGATCGATGAGTATTCGCATGGATCGGCACTAAGGTGGAGATGCACATGCGACGGCGGCGTAACCCAATTCTTGAGCTGCTCGGCCATCCACGTGGCGGACAGGCCAGAACTTGGCGTTCTCTCCCAGAAAAAAACTCTCTTCGAGTCATACGATTGCGTCAATTCCGACGATGGCTTCGGGAAGTATTGGCGCTGGATCGAATCGAGCGAAAGATTTTCGTGAGTCTGATGCAATGCTTCCGAAAAATTGAGCATCAGCGCTCCCTTTTGAAGCAGCCAGTGAGCAGGATGCGCTTCTCCGGATCCGTCGTACATCGGAACAGAAACCACTCGACGCCCATGCGCACGAAGAAATATAGAGAGAAAGTCGTACTGAAAAACGACGTATAGATCAAATTTCGTTTTCAGTATCCGGTCGAGATTTTCCTCCGAAAAATCATCGATCCAATATTCCGTCACCTCCATCCGCGACTTAAAAAAATCGCGGATGAAGACGGTGGACATTGTCTTCTGATGGTAGACGTGATCAATAAATGCGCACGATGTTTTTTCCATTCGTAACGTCCCCCAGGTTGTTCGTCAAAGTGTCAAGATATCGAAGCTGGCGAGCTTTTAGGCGCTCGCGCGACACGTCATTCTGCTGCATCACTGTCTCAAAGGCTCGGTCTAGGCTGTGCCAGTCATGAAAGGTGACGCCTAGCCCGAAACTGTCGATGCTGTCGCCAAAACCGGTGCCTCGACGGCCGACAATAAGTTTTCCAAACGGAAGCGAGTCGAACAATATCGCAGAACCGCGCTGTGCGTAGGTGCCTGTGGAGTACGGCAGATACACAGCGTCAGACCGGGCGATCCAAGAAAAAAGCACGTCATCTTCCAGATAAGCGGGCAGCAATGTCACGTTGATGCTGCGTGCCAGTGCCAGTTCATAGGTCAGGTTGTACTCAGGATTTTGCGGCGACATTCTTTGCACGTAGAAGTGCATAGACCTGCCCCAAGTAAGGCGGCATCGTTGAGCATGCTCAAACAATTCGAAATAACCTTTGTCCGCTCTCGCACCTCCAAGGCATACAACGTTGCGAGTGGTTGGAGAGGAATTTGGGCTCGCCGGAACAACAGTTGTTTTCGCCTCGTGAATCGGAATGTGAGTCACCGGAACGTTGATCTTCAGTTGTCGCTCGAGAAAAGTGGCGTATTTTTCGGTTTCACCCGAAATCAAGATTCTAAGTCTATGCGCCGTCAGGAGTTGCAAGGCGGTCAAATACATCTCGTGCGAACCAGGCAGGTACCCCGCCGTTTCCATCACGCCCATCAACCGCACCACAATCAGCTGATCTGGTTTGATCAGTCCCTTCTTGGCAAGTTCGTGCAATGCCAGAATCGAGAACAAATCTGCTCCGGGCATAAACAGCAAGCTGGGTTCGCTTTTTAGCGCCTTGCCTAGTGACCCTCGAATTCCCCTAAGACTAACTAGGTGAAAAAGCAGGAAAAACGGGGAAAGTGCAATGCGGACCAACTTCGAAGTGGGCGCTACATGCTTGATGCGACGAACAAAGCGCTGGAGCCAGGGATGTGGTGCACGACTCTGCGTCGGTAGAAAGTATTCGTAGACCCACGGCAAGTTCTTCTTGACCGGGATAGTGGTCTCCGCGGGGTCGCAATCACTCTCAGGGATCCAGATTTCGGGCTGGCCCTGGCCATTTTCAATCATCCATTCTGCATATTTAATTGCAGTCTTGTAGTTATGCCCTCTGGCAGAACCACAAACCGGGTCAAATACTATCGGTGCTCCCAAGGAATTTCCTCTCAATGTTGCTCTTTTGTCCATAAAACTACCGATGACATTCCGCAGGACAAGGGGCCTGCAAGCATAGAGTATGCCCCGCCTGCGTATCGCGGAGTGGACTTGCTTTCGGTCTGATAATGCTATTAAGTAACGATTTTCAGGGCTGACGATCCTGGCCGCAGTCCGACGAATTGCGGCTCGGATTTCGAGGCTCCTGTGCTTCCAAAAGCGCGAGCTGGCTGATGCGAATTGAATTTTCGAATTGGAGCTCAGTTATATATTTGCTCGTCTCACTGTTGTGGGAATTCTGAAGGAAATTAAGGTATCTAATCGCTCCCGATTCCATTTCCGGATAGAATTGATTGGAGCTTTGCAGGATTTTTGAGATGAGTGATGCTTGCCCCGTGAATGATCGTCGCCATCCAGCTTGTGACGAACTCATTGCCAAGGACTGGATCTCAGAGTTAATTCTTCCGGAGCCCGAGAAATGACTCGGGATCGAAAAGTTGCTCACGTACATGTCCAGCATATTTGATTTGAAGTTCACCGCATCTTCGGTCCAATAGTTTCCGGCCTTGACGGTGTCTACGAAGTCTCTGATGTGGGAGGCTGATGTAAATTCTTGGCGCGGGGCCTTGTATCCAGCCCTGCCCAATACGAGGGTCGGGCGCCCACAGGCGATGGCTTCAAAGCCAGCCGACGAATTTACAGTGATGAAGCAATCGTGACCGCCGATGGCATGCCGGATGTCTGCGCCTTTTGTATCGAAACCTATATTTGATTTCTCAGCGATCTTCTTGATCTCCGATGCTGAGCTTGCCAGCGGATGCGGGCGCAGTGTAATGTCGATCTCTGGCACTTGAAGCAGCGCTTCTGTGACCGTCTGGAAGTATTCTTGTTGACACGAAAAATTACTGAAAAGCACGTTATTGACGTCGTCGTCTTTTTGGCCGAGCACGCAAATTCGTGCCTTCCTGCTCCTTTTCAATCCTTCTCCATGAATTGATGCGTCAAATACGTCGGCTACGATATGATCTGAAGCCCATGCATTTCCCTTTGGGCATGGGCGCTTCAATTTTTCAGAATCGAGACTCGCTCTGAAGAGCGACAGGGGGCCGTAATTTTGTGGGTCAATTGTGGTCCGGCGACCGGAAACAGAACGCAGGTAACCTTGTTCCATGAAAAGAACATTTATCCCGCGTGCCGTCGCTAACCGGCGGGCGGTTTCGTTCATGTTCCAGATGTAGACAACATCGGGTTGAGCCAGATCGAAAATATCCTTGTAGAAACCAATCCACGCGAGCGAAGTCGAGCCTTTGAGAATACTTTCCCATTCCTCCGGCCAGTTTGAAGGCTGTGTATCCGAGATGCCTGCCCGATCCGGCGAGTAAGTCTGAATCTCTGGCGAGTACTTTTTTGCCAGTTCCGTCGAGCAAATGATCGAACAGGTCGCGAGGCCAGACTGCTGCAAGATGAATGCTTGCCGCAGAAAGTGCAAAAACGGAACTTCAAAATCAAGTCCACCGCTTCGACATGGGTACGGTTCGACGATAAACAGTACGCGTGGGCGGCGTGGCGCCCGAAAGGCATTTGAGAAGATCATTAAACGAACGCCGACAGAGCTTTCTGTGCGCCGAAACAATGAGTAACTGTTTCAGTTGATGCGGGGAACTCGGGGATGAGTGAGCGGTGAGCGTCTTCACGAAGACGTCTTTCGAACTAGCGGGTGATTATGGCAGTTCTGAGAGTTGGCGACGGCTGAGCGGGGTAGCTGCCGGAGGTGTCTCAAGCACGAAAGAGTTGTGTCTGCTTGACGTTGGGCAATGCATCGCGTAATCAGGGCCCCCGGTCGAAGCACTAAACTGGGGCGCTCAGACACTAAGGATATCTAGGTCATGGAAACATCGGTCGGCCTACTTCGGGCGAGTGCTCGCCGGGCCGCAAAGGCGTTGTGGTGGGTGGTAACCCCTTGGCGCGCTTCCGCGAGAGTACGGTTCCTGCGGAGACGGCGGCAGGACAAGGCTGCTGCTGACGCTCTGGAGTCTTTCGTCGCGCGTCAGCGTGACGGGTTGTCTGCTCCACAGGCCTGTACTCCTGCGGGACTCGGCCGCGCTCTTGATCCGTGGGATGTCGCCAGATTGCAGCAGGCGCTTGGCCCGTCTTGCGACGTGGTGCTATGGAAGCCGCAGTCGGCCGCTCTGGTCATTGACCGCCGAAGCGCAATGCGTTTCTGCATCGATTTCTTGCGCAGCGACGAGGCATGCCATTGGCGCTCCCGCGCGCCCCTATCCAGTCTCTCAGGCACAGGATTTGCGGCCTGGCTGGTCAGCGAAGATGCTCGTTACTTGGGACTCACGCAGGAGGGTCGGCAGCACGTTGAAGCACTCTTCTCGCAGGATGTGGAGGGCACTGCGCGCAGGGTCTTTATGGATGACCTGCGAATACGCAATCTCCTGCCCCACGGCTTGACCCCGGCCGGAAGTGCCGCCTTGTTTGAATGGTTCGTCCGGTTCGCCTTGCGCGACAGCGAGTTGTGCGCAGAGGAGGTCTGGTGGCTATTCATCAAAGCGGCGGAGACGCCGGCGCTTGAACTGGCTCGCGCTCACTCGTTCACGCCCGAATGGCAGCAGCGCTTTCCGGACGGCTTGACAGTGTTCGGTCGGGAGGAGTTTGCTCGCTGGTTCGTGCGGACCTATGGCGGCATGGGCGAGTGGATCGATCCCGCGACCTGGCCCGAATGGCAATCACCGCCAGTGCAGATCCGCCTCGCTTATCTTTCCAGAGCCGACTGGCAGCAGGCTCACCCTGAAGCACTCATCGACCAAAAACGAGCCGGTGATTTGCTCGACTGGCTGGCCGCGTCGCCAAGACCTTACGCTCTTGCGGTAAACGCTTGGCGCGCACGGTCAGACAGGGTCCGATTGACGTCAGATTTGGTCAAGGTCGGCGTGAATGTGATCGGCCATTTCTGCTATCCATCGGGATTGCGCGTCTCTGCGGAGTCCTTGGTCGAAGCGTTGTCGATGTCGCATGTGCCGACTTCGCTGAGAGACGTGCGGACGGACATTCGCGACGATCCGTTTCACGTGCAGTTCGACGGGCCCGAATGTCATCAAGTGACTTTGATCCATACCCAACCTACGCCATTTTTCAGCCAGGCCTATGCGCTGTCGGATCTACACGAGCGCTCCCCGCGAACTTACAGAATTGCGTATTGGTATTGGGAATTCGATTCCATTCCGGACTCGTGGCACGAGCAAGCGGCGAGCGTCGACGAGGTTTGGACCGCAACAGAGTTCATTGCAAGGGGATTGCGGGCTAAGCTGCGCGCGCCAGTTCGCACAATGTTTCCCGGGGTGCGTCTCGCCCCCTATCGCAAGAGAAGCAAGTCAGACTTCAACCTTCCCGAGAGTTCGTTCCTTTTCCTCTTCGCGTTTCACATGATGAGCGTCATGGAGCGAAAGAACCCGCTGGGACTTATCGAAGCCTTTAGACAGGCGTTTACCACTGACGAGCAAGTGACACTGGTATTGAAGACATCGTTCGGAGACCGGCATGCGGAAGAGTTTGCACGCCTACTTCAAGCCGCGTCTGACCTTAACGTCATCATCGTCAATGACGTCTACACGCCCGACGAAATGTTGTCGTTGATCGACGTGTGCGATGCCTATGTTTCGCTCCATCGCAGCGAGGGCCTGGGATTGACAATGGCCGAAGCAATGCTGTTAGGAAAGCCAGTGATTGCAACGAATTTTTCCGGAAACGTCGACTTCATGGACTCTGGCAACAGCTTGCTGGTGGACTACACGCTAGTCAAGGTCGGGCCAGACATGCCGCCATATTCCGCCGAGTCCGAATGGGCCGCGCCGTCGACCAACCATGCGGCGGAACTAATGCGTAAAGTATTCGACCATCAAGATTGGGCGCGAGCACTTGGTGTCGCAGCTCAGCGGGATGCAAACGATCGATTGGGCGTAAAGCGCGCCGGCATCAAGATGCATTCCCGCTTAAATGAGCTGAAGGATTCGCAGATGCTCCATCGCACGTTCAACTTTCCTGAATCAATTATTCCTGAGAAATAATTCTGCCATGCTCGAGATGGATGACCCGATTGCATTCTTTGGCAATGAGGGCCGGAGAATGAGAAGCGAGCACCAAAATTCCGGATTTCGCCACAACGTCCTTCATTCGTTGCTCCGCTTTTTCCGTAAACTCTGCGTCACCGACGGATAGCCATTCATCCATTAAAAGAATATCTGCCTGGATACTGGTCGAAATCGAAAAGGCTAAACGCATCAACATGCCGGTCGAGTATGTTCGAACGGGCATGTTGACGTATTCGCCGAGGCCGCTGAACTCGCAGATTTCGGGCGTTAACTGGTCGATTTGTTTCTTGCCCATGCCCATGACCAATCCACGAAGCATGATGTTTTCTATGCCCGTGGCGTCGACTTCGATCCCCAGGGATGGATCGATCAGGCTCGAAACCGTTCCTTCCCGAACGAATTCTCCGGAGGAGGGTTCGTAAACCCCGGCGAGGGCCCTGAGCAGGGTCGATTTGCCCGCGCCGTTATGACCCACCAGTCCCAAGCGATCCCCGCTTCGCAATTCCAGGTTGATATCGCTCAACGCTTGAACGACATTGACGCCGGTTTCCTTTCCAAAGCGGCCGCCGGTCACGGAGGCAGCGATAGTCTTCTTGAATGATGCTGCGCCAGCTCCATAGATCGGGAAATTCACCGATACATTTTTCAGGGAAATTAAAGCCATGATTTATTAGAGCCAGTAGACGACGCGGCGGCGATACTTTGCAAAAAGCAGGCATGAAGCCAGGATGCTCAGAGCCGTCCACCCAAAAATCCCCCACCAATTGTGAGCCTCGGCAACGCCGCCCATCAGCGGCGTCCTCAGAAGGTCGAGCATCTGTGCGAACGGATTCCACAGGACATATTTAGCGCGACCTGGCAGGCTGGATGGCAACCAGAATACCGGGGTGAGAAACATCAACATCTGCATGACGCTGGTTACGATCTGGGTCACGTCACGGAACCGCGTGCAAACCAGCCCCAGAACTAGCCCAAGCGCCTGCGCATTCACGAGTACCAGCAGGAATGCGGGAATGAAAAGAAGAGCCGACCACGACAAGGTTATGCCGGCCCATATGGCCACAGGGATATAAAGCACGATCTGGTGAGCAAACTGGATCAAGTTGCGTGCGATTGTTCTCCAAACAAAAAGGCTGATCGGGAAATAGCCTTGCTTTAGGTAGTTTGCAGAACCTATGAAGGCATTGCAGGATTCGGTGACCATGCTGGAGAAAAATCCCCAGAAGATGATGCCCAGCGCGAGATGCGGGAAAAACTTTGAGAGCTCGGTCCCGAACAAGGAACTGTAGAGCGGCCCCATACCGCCAATCATCGCGCCCATGCTCAGCGTCAGCCAGATCGGCCCTAGCATAGAGCGCCGGTAGCGCAGCACGATGTCGAACCAGGCCAGAGTCCACCAGATGTCTGTTCGTCGAGTGCCGTCCCACCAGTCGGTCCACGCGGTGCGGTGCAAGTTGGAATGTGCTTGGCTCATGACCGTCCGTACGTATCTGCCAGTCGCACAATATCGTCCTCGCCCAAATAGGAGCCGCACTGAACTTCGACTAGTACCAGTTCGTCTTCGCCAACATTTGTCAATCTATGTTTCTCTTTGAGCGGGATATAGCGGTATTGGCCAGGATAGGTGGGGTGTTCTGTGTCGCCGATCTGCACGAGGCCGGTCCCGCGAACGACAACCCAGTGCTCTGCTCGCTGATGGTGATACTGGAGCGAAAGTGATTGTCCCGGCTTGACGGTAATTCTTTTGACTTTATAGCCTTCTTCTTCCTTAAGCGACGCATAGGTGCCCCAGGGGCGATGGACGACGGCCGGCAAATGAGCTGCTTCGTGATTGCGCGACCTCAGTGAGTCGACGATCCGCTTGACGTCCTGTGCATTGTCCTTGTGCGCCACCAGCAGCGCATCTGGGGTGTCGACGATCACGAGGTCGTGTACGCCCAGCGTCGCCACAACCTTCGGGCCGTGACTTTCAACCTGGACGTGCGTGCCGGTGGTGTCGAACGCCACAACACTTGCGGGCATGGTGTTGCCGCTGGCGTCGGCATTGTGCGCCCGGGCCACCGAAGGCCACGATCCAACGTCGCTCCAACCGAACTTGGCCGGCACCACATGAACGTTATCGGCGCGCTCCATGACTGCATAGTCGATGCTGATGTCAGGTTGCAAGCCGAACGTGTGCAGATCGAACTGCACTGCGCCGTTCGTCGTTTGCGATGTGTCGATCGCCTGTCGGGCCGCGCGCAGCAGGCCCGGGGCATGCGCCTCAAAGGCCTCGACGATGGCATCCGCCGTAAAGCAGAACATCCCGCTGTTCCAGTAGTAGCGCCCCGTCGCGAGGTACTCCTGAGCTGTTTGCAGATCGGGCTTCTCAACGAAGCGCTTGGCCCTCTGGCTTTCGCGCGAAACATGCTCCACCTCGACGTAGCCAAAACCGGTGTCGGGGCTTGTGGGGCTGATGCCAAAGGTCACCAAGGCCCCATTGGCGGCCAGCCTGAATGCTTCGCTCGCGCTGGCAACGAAGGCGGCAACATCAGGCACCAGATGGTCGGACGACAGCACCAGCATGATCGTGTCGCCGCTGAACTGACGAATGCATTGCAGCGCCGCGAGCGCGATCGCTGGGGCGGTGTTGCGGCCCTTGGGTTCGAGCAGCAACGTGGCATCGGGCGGATCGACCATCTGGCGCAGCACGTCGAGGGTAAGAAACTGATGGTCCTTGTTGGTGACGATCATCAGGTCACCGGTGCCGCAGGCCTGCCCGCGCTCGATGGCCTGCTGGAGCAGGGTCGATTCGCCGACCTTCATGAAGGGCTTCGGAAAGGCCTGGCGCGACGCGGGCCACAGGCGGGATCCTGCGCCTCCCGAGAGCACAACTGAAAGCAAGCGCATTTTTTTCCTGATATCTGGACGGGCGATAATTTTACCGGTCCGACCCCGGCCCCTGTTCGGAGCCGCGGGCCGGGGTCCCGCCAATCATGCATTCCTTCCGCAACTGACGATCGATGTCCACCAAGCCCATCCTGCCGGCAGCCCATCAGCCGGAAGGCCCCAGACCGCGCAGTATCGATCGCGACAAGGCCCAGTTGCACCGCCAGGTCCGGCTCCTGACCGCCGAGGTGATCGGGCTCGAGGAGCAATTGCAGGCGCTGCGCCAGTCCACCAGCTGGCGCGTGTCCGCACCGCTGCGCTGGATGAGCCGGCAGCTGCAAGGGAAGGCCGCACGCAATCGGCCGCCGCCGAAGGCGCAGCGCCACTACGCCGAATGGGTCCGGCTTTATGACACAGCGGCCCCCGGCGGGCAGGGCCTGCAGGCGGCCGACGCATCTGGCACGCCTCCACGGGCATCCTTCGCGATCGTGTTGGCGCCACGCCCCGACCAAATGCAGGCGGCAGCCGCATCGATCGATGCGATCCGGGCTCAGGGCC
The DNA here is from genome assembly GCF_030316885.1 of Variovorax jilinensis. Classification (GTDB taxonomy): domain Bacteria; phylum Pseudomonadota; class Gammaproteobacteria; order Burkholderiales; family Burkholderiaceae_C; genus Variovorax; species Variovorax jilinensis. Next base: position 294,968 of record NZ_JASZYQ010000001.1, read on the forward strand.
ATCCCGACTGGGAATTGCTGATCGTCGTCGAGCCCGCAGCGTTGGCCGATGCCGAGGGCTTGCGTGCCGAGGCCGGGCCCGTGCGAGATCGCGTCCAGCTGTGCGAATGCGCCGCGGGCGGGTCGAAGGCGGCGGCGTTCAACTGCGCGCTCGAACGCGTGCGCAGCGACTGGACCCTGTGGCTCGAGCCGGGCGATGTCCTGCCGCCATGGGCGCTCGGCCATTTCGCGGCCGAGGCCGCAGGCCGCGAGGAGGTCGGCATCCTCTATTGCGACCACGACCATTTGGATGAGTCGGGGCAACGCTGCGCTCCCCGATTCAAGCCCGACTGGAATCCGGACCTGTTCCATGCGCAGGACTACATTGCCGGGGCGGTTGCCTGGTCGACGTCGTTGCTGCGAGACGTCGGGGGGATGCGTGACGGCTTCGCAGACGCGACTTCCTACGACCTCCTGTTGAGGTGTGTCGAGCGCCTGCGCACGGCCCAGGTGCTCCGAGTTCCTCGCGTGCTGTGGCACAAGGCGGGCGCGAATGTCCCGGCGCGCCTGGATGACGAAGCATCGGCGCACGAAGCGCGCGCTCTCGCCCAACACCTGGATCGCTCTGGCATCACTGCCCAAGTGGCGCCAGGAGACGGCGTGCGCCGTCTGCGCTACGCGCTGCCCGCCGAGCCGCCGCTCGTCACGCTGATCATCCCGACCCGCAACGGGTTGTCACTGCTTCGGCAATGCGTCGAGAGCATCGTCGCGCTAACCACCTATCCCAACTACGAACTGCTGCTGGTCGACAACGGCTCGGACGAGCCCCAGGCCCTGGCCTATTTGGCCGCACTCGATGGCCAGCCGGGCATCACCGTGATTCGGGACGACCGGCCATTCAATTACTCGGCGCTCAACAACATGGCGGCCCGCCGGGCGCGGGGCACTGTGCTCGGGTTGATCAACAACGACATCGAACTGATCTCGCCCGACTGGCTCGAGGAGATGGTCTCGCTGGCGCTGCAGCCCGGTGTCGGCGCCGTAGGGGCCAAGCTGCTGTATCCGGACGGGACGGTCCAGCATGGTGGCGTCCTGCTGGGCGTCGGCGGCGCGACCGGAATCGCGGGCCATGCGAACAAGGACCTGCCCGCCGGCGAGCCGGGCTACATGCGGCGCAGCGTGTCGACCCAATCGTTCTCGGCAGTGACCGCCGCCTGCCTGATCGTGCGCAAAGCGCTCTACGAGCAGGTCGACGGGCTCGACGAAGTCGACCTGACGATCGCCTACAACGACGTCGATTTCTGCCTGAAACTGCGCGAGGCCGGCTACCGAAACGTCTGGACACCCTATGCCGAGCTGTTCCATCACGAATCCGCGACGCGAGGCTCCGATTTCTCCCCGGCCAAGCGCGAGCGCTTCGATCGAGAGCAGGAGCACATGCGATCTAAGTGGGGTCCGCTGATTGCCGACGATCCGGCCTACAACCCGAACCTGACCGTCTACGCCGAGGACTTCGGCCTCGCCTGGCCACCCCGCGTGCCGTGGATCTCGGGTGCCGCCCAGCCATGACCCTCCCCATCTCCGTAGCCCTCTGCACCCACAACGGCGCCCGTTATATCGCCGAACAGGTCCGCAGCATCTGCCTGCAAACCCTGCCGCCGACCGAGATCGTGCTGTCGGATGACGCCTCCACCGACGACGGCGTCCAGGTCGCCAAGGCCACCTTGGAGGCCTGCATGCAGGAAAAGCCAGGCCTGCACATCGCCTTCCGGTCCTTCCGCAACGACCCCGCGCTGCGGGTCACGAAGAACTTCGAGCAGGCCGTGCGCGCCTGCACCGGCGAGCTGATCGCCCTCAGCGACCAGGACGACGTCTGGCACCCGGAGCGCCTCGCGCGCATGCACGCCGAGTTCGCGCGCCGTCCGGACCTGCTGCTCCTGCACACCGACGCCCGCCTCGTCGACGGATCGCTCAAGCCGCTGGGCAACACCCTGTTCCATGCGCTCGAGGTCCAGCCCTTCGAACTGGACTGGCTCCATGGCGGCCGCGCCTTCGACGTCTTCCTGCGCCGCAACCTCGTGACCGGGGCGACCACGTTGTTCCGGCGATCGCTGCTCGAGCAGGCGCTCGACTTCCCCAGGGAATGGCTGCACGACGAATGGCTGGGCATCGTGGCTTCCGCGGTCGGCCGGGTCGATGCGCTGGAGGATCCGCTCATCGACTACCGCCAGCACGAGAGCAACCAGATCGGCGCGCGGCGCGATTCCTTCCTCGGCAAGGTCGGGAAGGCGCTGGCGTCGCGCGGCACCACGCATCACGAGCGGGCCCGCAAGGCCGAACTGCTGCTCGAACGGCTGCTGTCGCTCGGCGACCAGGTGTCGCCCGACACGATCCACAAGCTGCGCGACAAGATCGAGCACCAGCGCTTTCGGGCCGCGCTGCCGGCTTCGCGCGTCGCGCGCTGCCTGCCGGTGCTGCGCGAGGCCATGACCGGCCGCTACGACAAGTTCGGCCGCGGCGTGCGCGGTGTGGTGCGCGACCTGTTCGAGTCGGTCTGAGGGCCCGACAATCAACCCCCATAAGAACCACGAGCCACCCCGCCGCATGTCCGCCCCCGCACTCGACCCCACTTCCGCACCGAACAGGCCCTCGGTCGTGGTCGTCATTCCGTTCTACAACGGCGCCGACTTCATCGAACGCTCGGTCCGGAGCGTGTTCAACCAGACCGTGCCGGCCGACGAGGTGGTCGTCGTCAACGACGGCTCGCGCCCCGAGGAGCGCGAAGTGCTCGGCGCGCTGGCGCTGCGCTATCCGTTCCGCATCATCGACAAGGAGAACGGTGGCCAGGGCTCGGCGCGCAATGCGGGCGTGGCTGCCTCGACCGCGTCGTACATCTGCTTTCTCGACCAGGACGATTTCTACCTGCCGAACCACATCGAGCTGCTGGTCGACGCGATCCCGCGCGACGATGCGCGATTCGGCTTCGTCTATGCCGACCTCTACGAGGCCGACGTGGACGGCAACGTGGTGCGCACCGAACTGGTCAAGCAGCACTCGAAGGACCATCCCAAGACGAGCATCTTCGACATCCTGCGCCACGACATGTTCGTGCTGCCGTCGGCGACGCTCGTGAGCCGGGCCGCCTTCGACGCCGTGCAAGGCTTCGATGACCAGTTCATGGGCTTCGAGGACGACGACCTGTTCATGCGGATCTTTCGCAAGGGCTACAGCAACCACTACCTCGACCGCGCGGTGACGGTCTGGTGCATCCACACCGAGAGCACCTCCTTCGGCATCCGCATGATCCGCAGCCGCTACCGCTTCTTCAAGAAGCTGGCGGCCACCTATCCGGACGAGCCCAAGCGCAACCGCTACTACCTGCGCGACTACCTGATGCCGCGCTTCGGCAAGCTGTTCGTCGACCACGCGATCCAGGCGATCAAGCTCGACAACGAGTACCGCGAGGAGATGTTTGCCCACCTGGACGACTACGCGGGCATGGTGCTGGGCAATCCCTACGTGGGCTGGCGCGCCAAGACCAGGCTTCGGCTGACGCGCTTCCTGCTGGCCCACAGCTCGCCCGGCATGGTGCGCGCCATCGGCAATGCCACCAAGCTGCCGCTGTTCCGGGGCTTTCGCCGGCTCTACCGCACCGAAGCCTGAGCCGCCGCCTTGCGCAGCGCGGCGCGAAAGCGCCAGAAGGCCTTCGATCCCCACACCTTCAACAGGCTGGTGACGTGCCAGTAGAGGTGCCTGCGGCTGGTGCGGCTGGCGCGGCGCGCATCGTGGAGGGCCAGCAGGTCCTCTGCCACCTGCAGCTTCCAGCCCGCGAGCTGGGTTCGGGCGCAGATGTCGAAATCCTCGCCATACATGAAGTAGCGCTCGTCGAAGCCCCCGATCTCGCGGTAGGCCTGGCTGCGGAACATCATGAAGAGGCCCGGGATCCAGTGCGGTACCACCGGACGCACGTAGCCGGGCCGGCGCCGCACCAGGATCTCGTGCGGCGTGATGATGGCCCGATGCTGTTCGGGCTCGGCCTTGCCGGGCTCGAGGATGCGCGGCGTCAGGAGTCCGCTGTCGGGCCGCGCCTGCGCCACCAGATCGGCCAGGATGTCGCGGTCGAAGCGGATGTCGGGATTGAGCACCAGGAACCAGGGCGTGGCGCAGCGCGCAAAGGCCTGGTTGTGATTGGCGCCGAAGCCGAGGGGCCGGGCATTCTCGATCCGTTCGACCTCGAAACCCCAGTCCATGCCCGCGAGCAGGTCGGGCTCGGGGATGTTGAGGGTCAGCACCACCCGGGCGACCATGTCGCGGCTGAAGCGGTCGAGCTCCTCGATCAGCGGCCGTACCAGTTCGAGCTGGCCGTGGCTCACGATCGACACCGTGATGGAAGGAGAGGGCGGGGAGGGGGTCGTTGGCATGGTCTAATTTCGCACGGGAATTCTAGGGTTCCCGCCCCACACCCATGATTGCCCTGATCGTCATCAGCTTCCTCCTCTCCGCCGTCGCCGTGCAGCTGTTCATGCGCCGGGCCCGCCGCCATGCGCGGCGCTATGCCGCCGACATGCCGCAGCGCTTCCACAAGGGCCACGTGCCGCGGCTCGGTGGCGCCGGCATCTTCATCGGCATGGGCATCGCCTGGCTGGTGGCGGGCCTCGGCACCGACACGTTCAACGTCAACTGGCCCATGAAGGCCTCGGCGCTGGCCCTGATCTGCATCGCGCCCGCGGTGCTCGGCGGCATCGTCGAGGACGTGACGCAGCGCGTCTCGGTGCGCTACCGGCTCGGCCTCACGATCGGCTCGGCGCTGCTGCTGTGCTGGGTGCTCAACCTGGGCCTTTCTCGCGTCGGCATCCCGGTGGTCGACGGCTGGCTGCAGGCCATGCCCTATGCGGCAATGCTGTTCGCGGCGCTGGCCATCGGCGGCCTGCCGCATGCCTTCAACATCATCGACGGCTACAACGGCCTGGCCGGAACGGTGGCGGTGCTGGTCTGCCTCGCGATCTCTCACGTGGCGCTGCAGGTCGGCGACCGCCAGCTGGCTGCGATGGTGATCTGCCTGGTTGGCGCCACGCTGGGCTTCCTGATCTGGAACTACCCGCGCGGCAAGATCTTCGCCGGCGACGGCGGCGCCTACGTGTGGGGCATGGTGATCGCGGTAGCGGCCGTGACGCTGGTGCAGCGCCACCGCGTGGTGTCGCCGTGGTTCCCGATGCTGCTGCTGATCTACCCGGTGTGGGAGACGCTGTTCTCCATCTACCGCAAGCTGGCACGCGGGCAGTCGCCGGGCACCGCCGACGCGCTGCACTTCCACCAGCTGATCTTCCGCCGCATCGTGCGCGTGGCGTTTGCGGATGACGAGGCGCGGCAGCTGCTGGCGCGCAACAACCGGACCTCGCCCTACCTGTGGATCTTCGCTGCGCTGACCGTGGTGCCCGCGGTGCTGTTCTGGAACAACACGCCGGTGCTGATCGCCTTCTGCCTGCTGTTCGTGGCCACCTACGTGGCGGCCTACCTGATGATCGTGCGCTTCAAGGTGCCGCGCTGGCTGCGGCCCTGAAGCGCATGAAGCCGCCGTCATCGAGTTCCGCCACAATCGCGAAACCCGTCTTCTTCATCGCCCGCCCATGACCGACCCTGTGTTGAACATCCCCCCGCGCGACAAGGCCGAGATCCTGGCCCAGGCGCTGCCCTACATCCGCAAGTTCCACGGCAAGACCATCGTCATCAAGTACGGCGGCAATGCCATGACCGACCCCGAGCTGCAGGCCGACTTCGCCGAGGACGTGGTGCTGCTCAAGCTGGTCGGCATGAACCCGGTGGTGGTGCACGGTGGCGGCCCGCAGATCGAGGCGGCGCTCAAGCGGCTCGGCAAGACCGGCCACTTCATCCAGGGCATGCGCGTGACCGACTCCGAGACCATGGAGGTGGTCGAGTGGGTGCTGGCCGGCGAGGTGCAGCAGGACATCGTGGGCCTGATCAACCAGGCCGGCGGCAAGGCCGTGGGCCTGACCGGGCGCGACGGCGGCCTGATCCGGGCGCAGAAGCTCAAGATGGCCGACCGCAACGACCCGAGCCTGCATCACGACGTCGGCCAGGTCGGCGACATCGTCTCGATTGACCCCAGCGTGGTCAAGGCGCTGCAGGACGACGCCTTCATCCCGGTGGTGAGCCCGATCGGCTTCGGCGAGGACAACGAGAGCTACAACATCAATGCCGACGTCGTCGCGGGCAAGCTCGCGACCGTGCTGCAGGCCGAGAAGCTCATGATGCTGACCAACACGCCCGGCGTGCTCGACAAGAACGGCACGCTGCTGACCGACCTCAGCGCGCGCGAGATCGACGAGCTGTTCGCCGACGGCACCATCTCGGGCGGCATGCTGCCGAAGATCGAGGGCGCGCTCGATGCGGCCAAGAGCGGCGTCAACGCGGTCCACATCATCGACGGCCGGGTGCCGCACGCGATGCTGCTGGAGATCCTGACCGATCAGGCCTACGGCACCATGATCCGCGCCCGCTAGCCTTCGTACCCGCGCGGATTGCCCTGCTGCCAGCGCCAGCTGTCGGCGCACATTGCATCCAGGCTGCGCGTGGCGCGCCAGCCCAGCGTGTCTTGCGCCAGCGTCGGGTCGCCCCAGTAGGCCGGCACGTCGCCGGGTCGGCGCGGGCCGATGTGGTAGGCGATCTTTCGCCCGCTCGCGCGCTCGAAGGCCTTCACCACGTCGAGCACCGAGGCCCCGAGGCCGGTACCGAGGTTCACCGTGACCAGGCCGGGTTGCGACTCGGCATGGCGCAGTGCTGCCACGTGTCCTTCGGCCAGGTCCATCACGTGCACGTAGTCGCGCACGCCGGTGCCGTCGGGTGTCGGGTAGTCGCCACCGTGGACGGCCAGCTGGTCTCGCAGCCCCACCGCCACCTGGCAGACGAAGGGCATCAGGTTGTTCGGCCTGCCCTGCGGATGCTCGCCGATGAGCCCGGTCTCGTGCGCGCCCACCGGGTTGAAGTAGCGCAGCAGGCCGATGCGCCAGCTCGCATCCGCACGCTGCAGGTCGCCGAGCGCCTGCTCCACCATCAGCTTCGAGCGGCCATAGGGATTGGCAGGCCGCAGCGGCGCGCTCTCGGGAATCGGCGAACTGTCGGGGTCCCCGTAGACGGTGGCGGAAGACGAGAAGATCAGGATGCGCACCCCGGCGGCCTGCATCGCCGCGGCCAGCACGAAGCTGCCATGCACGTTGTTGTCGTAGTAGCCGATCGGGTCGGCCACCGAGTCGCCCACCGCCTTCAGGCCGGCGAAATGGATCACGCCCGCGATCGGCCGCTCGGCGAAGAGCCGGTCGAGCATGGCCCGGTCGCGCACGTCGCCTTCGATGAACTCGGGCGCGACGCCACTGATGCGCGCCAGCCGGTCGAGCACGCGCCGGTCGCTGTTGCCGAGATTGTCGAGCACGAGCGGCAGGTAGCCCGCGGCCGCGAGCGCGACGCAGGTGTGGCTGCCGATGAAGCCGGCGCCGCCGGTGACGAGGATGGTCTTTGGCATCTGGAGCTTGAGGCTTGGGTCGAGAATGGCTGTCGATTCTGCGCGACATCCAGGGCATGCCCGGTTGGCGCGCGCTCACTGCCCTGTGCGAGAATCATTTTTTTACATTTTGCACGCGCCCCATGCAGAACGACGAGCCGAGCGCCTCAGGCGCCAACAGCGAAAGTCCAGAACCCGTGGCCGCACCGACCCGCAAGCGGCCCAAGCCGGGCGAGCGGCGCGTGCAGATTCTGCAGGCGCTGGCGGCCATGCTCGAGCAGCCGGGGGCCGAGCGGGTGACCACCGCCGCGCTGGCGGCGCGGCTCGAGGTGAGCGAGGCCGCGCTCTACCGCCACTTCGCGAGCAAGGCCCAGATGTTCGAGGGCCTGATCGACTTCATCGAGCAGAGCGTCTTCACGCTGGTCAACCAGATCGTCGAGCGCGAGGCGCCGGGCCGCGAGCAGGCGGCACGCATCGTCGCGATGCTGGTGCAGTTCGCCGAGAAGAATCCCGGCATGACGCGCGTCATGGTCGGCGACGCGCTGGTGTTCGAGAACGAACGCCTGCAAAGCCGCATGAACCAGTTCTTCGACAAGATCGAGGCCACGCTGCGCCAGTCGCTGCGCGATGCGGCCGCAGGCGAAGGCTCGGCCACCCCGAGCGTCGATGCGCAGGTGCGTGCCTCGGTGCTGACGGCATTCCTGGTGGGGCGCCTTCAGCGCTTCGCGCGCTCGGGATTCCGGCGCGCACCGTCCGAGCACCTGGAAGCGGCCGTCGCGCTGATGCTCTGAGGCGTCGAGCCGATCCGGCGCAACCCGCCCGCACCTTCCGTTCATGTCGCGCGGTGCGGCGCTCCGGACGCGCGCAGGTGGATGCTATTGCCCCCATTTGCAACCCCTATTCGCACCATGTCGGTTCTGCCACAGAATCGAACTCCTTCCCCACAACCGAGAAGAGGAGTTCGACCATGAGCGACGACAAGACAGAGGCAAAGTGTCCTTTCAGCAAGGCGCCCGAGAGCGGCACCACCAACCGTGATTGGTGGCCCGAGCAGTTGCGGGTCGATCTGCTTCACCAGCACTCCTCCAAGTCCGATCCCATGGGTGAAGCCTTCGACTACGCCGCGGAGTTCAAGAGCCTCGACCTTGCCGCGGTGAAGAAGGACCTCGCCGCCGTCATGACCGACTCGCAGGAGTGGTGGCCCGCCGACTTCGGGCACTACGGTCCGTTCTTCATCCGCATGGCCTGGCACAGCGCCGGCACCTATCGCATCGGCGATGGCCGCGGTGGCGCAGGCCGTGGGCAGCAGCGCTTCGCGCCGCTCAACAGCTGGCCCGACAATGTGAGCCTCGACAAGGCCCGGCGCCTGATCTGGCCGGTCAAGCAGAAGTACGGCCGCAAGATCTCGTGGGCCGACCTGATCATCCTCACGGGCAACGTCGCACTCGAGACGATGGGCTTCAAGACCTTCGGCTTCGGCGGCGGCCGCCCCGACGTCTGGGAGCCCGACCAGGACGTGTACTGGGGCCGCGAGACCAAGTGGCTCGGCGGCGACGTCCGCTATTCGCGGGGCTCGCCCGGGGTCGAGAAGGAGGGTGCGGTGCTGCCGAAGGACGACGACAGCCAGGTGCCGCACTCGCGCGATCTCGAGAACCCGCTGGCGGCCGTGCAGATGGGCCTGATCTACGTCAACCCCGAAGGCCCGGACGGCAAGCCCGATCCGATCGCCGCAGCACACGACATCCGCGACACGTTCGCGCGCATGGCGATGGACGACGAGGAAACCGTGGCGCTGATCGCCGGCGGCCATACCTTCGGCAAGACCCACGGCGCAGCCTCGGCCAGCCATGTCGGCGTGGAGCCCGAAGCGGCCGGCATAGAACTGCAAGGCCTCGGCTGGAAGAGCGACTACGGCAGTGGCAATGCCGGCGACACGATCAGCAGCGGCCTCGAGGTGACCTGGACCACCACGCCGACCAAGTGGACTGCCAACTTCTTCTGGAACCTGTTCGGCTACGAGTACGAGCTGACCAAGAGCCCCGCGGGTGCCTATCAATGGGTGGCCAAGGGCGCCGGGGCGACCATTCCGCATGCCCACGATCCGTCGAAGAAGCTGGTGCCGACCATGCTGACCACCGACCTTTCGCTGCGCTTCGATCCGGCCTACGAGAAGATCTCGCGGCGCTTCATGGAGAACCCCGACCAGTTCGCCGACGCCTTTGCGCGCGCCTGGTTCAAGCTCACGCACCGCGACATGGGTCCGCGTGCGCGCTATCTCGGCCCCGAGGTGCCGGCCGAGGAGCTGATCTGGCAGGACGTGGTCCCCGCGGTCGACCATCCCCTGGTCGATGCGCAGGACGTGGCGGCCCTGACGCAGAAGGTGCTGGCATCGGGCCTCACGCCCGCGCAGCTGGTCGCCACGGCCTGGGCGTCGGCCTCCACCTTCCGCGGATCGGACATGCGCGGCGGTGCCAACGGCGCCCGGATTCGCCTGGCGCCGCAGAAGGACTGGGCGGTCAACCAGCCCGAGCAGCTGGCCAAGGTGCTGCAGGTGCTGGAAGGCGTGCGCAGCGACTTCAACGCGGCGCAGAGCGGCGGCAAGAAGATCTCGCTGGCCGACCTGATCGTGCTCGCCGGCGGCGCCGGTGTGGAGCAGGCCGCCCGCAACGGCGGCCGCGAGGTCAAGGTGGCCTTCACGCCCGGGCGCACGGATGCCTCGCAGGAGCAGACCGATGTGCCTTCGTTCGAGCCGCTGGAGCCGTACGCCGATGGCTTCCGCAACTTCGTGAAGGGCCGCTACGAGGTGCCGGCCGAGGTGCTGCTGATCGACAGGGCGCAACTGCTGACCCTGACCGCGCCCGAACTGGCGGTGCTGGTGGGCGGGCTGCGCGTGATCGGCGCCAATGCCGGGGCGTCCACGCACGGCGTCCTGACCGCCAAGCCGGGTGCATTGAGCAACGACTTCTTCGTCAACCTGCTCGACATGGGCACGGTCTGGAAGCCGGTGGGCGGCAACGCCGAATTCGAGGGCCACGACCGCAAGTCGGGCGAACGCAAATGGACCGGCACCCGTGCCGACCTGGTGTTCGGCTCGAACTCCCAGTTGCGTGCGGTCGCCGAGGTCTATGCGAGCGCGGATGCCAAGGACAAGTTCGTCGATGACTTCGTGGCCGCATGGACCAAGGTCATGAACCTCGACCGCTTCGACGTCGCCTGAAGCGGCAACGGCGGGGCCGGGCAGTGGGTGATCAGATCATCGACTTGCCCTGCTTGAGGACGAAGTCGCAGGCCTTGCGAGTCACCTGTTCCTTGAGCCCGCCGCCCGTCAGGTCCATCTTCTTGCCGTCGGTGCCGGTGAGGATGCCCTGGGCGCCTGCGACGTAGCCCGGGTCGGCGGCCGGCTTGTCGCCGCCGCCGAGCTTGCCCATGAGCTTGTCCTTGACCGATGCGGCGTCGCCGCCGCTCAGGTAGTTGTTCTTGAGGCAGTACTCGATCACGCCGGCCGCATTGCCCATGCTTCCCGAGGCCATCGAACCGAGAGCGCTGCTGCTGCCGCCGCCGCCGGCCAGGCCCTTGAGCGCGTCCAGGCCCTGGGCCTGCACGAAGCCGGCGCTCCCGATCAGCAGCGCGATCGCGCTGACGCGCATGAAGCGTTGGTGGATGCTGTTCATGTTCCGCTCCTTTGGATTCCGAGTGAGTCTCGAAGGAACCATAGCGGAAGTCCGGGCCCTTCCCGTGACGGCATTTGAAACAGTTGGTGGCAGTGTTTTCTCGCCGGCTTTCAGTTCACCGTGACGCCCACCTTGCGGCCCGCATCGACGATCTCGCTCCACGTCGCATCGTCGAGCCAGATGCCTTCGCGCTCGCGCGCAGCACGCGCGCTGCGCTCGGGCTCGCCGGCGATCTGCACCGCGTCGAAACCCGCGCCCGGCGGGCTCTGGCGCAGCCAGTCGATGAAGGCTGCGGCTTCCTGGTCGAAGCTGTCCCGGGTGCCGAGCCGGGCGGGATCGATCAGCACCGCGAGCATGCCGTTGAGCACGGTGCGCGCGGTGTCGGCCGGGCGGTGCCAGGTGCCGCCGCCGGTCAGTGCGCCGCCGAGCAGCTCGCAGGCCACCGCCATGCCGTAGCCCTTGTGTTCGCCGAAGGTCATGAGTGCGCCGAACAGGCCATTGCCCTGCGGCACCACCACCACGCCGGGGTCGTCGGTCGGCTGGCCCCGCTCGTCGATCAGGTGGCCCGGCGCGACGCGCTCGCCCTTGTTGTAGGCCACGCGCATCTTGCCCTGCGCCACGCGGCTGGTCGCGAAGTCGAGGATGAAGGGCTCGGCGCCGGCCAGCGGAATGCCGATGCAGCAGGGGTTGGTGCCGAAGCGGCCGTCGCCGCCGCCCCAGGGCGCGACCACCGGCCGCGACAGCACGTTCACGAAGTGCATCGCGACCAGGCCCTGCGCCACCGCCATCTCGGCGAAGTGGCCGATGCGGCCCAGGTGATGCGCCGCCGACAGGGACACGATGCAGCTGCCGTGCTGCTTCGCACGCGCGATGCCGAGCTCCATCGCCTGCACGCCGACGATCTGGCCGTAGCCGTGCTGGCCATCGAGCGCGAGCATGGCGCCGCTGTCGAGGTTGATCTTGACCGAGGCGTTGGGCATCAGGCCGCCCTCGGCCACCGCATCGACATAGCGCGGCAGCATGCCGACGCCATGCGAGTCGTGGCCGCTGAGGTTGGCGAGCACCAGGTTGTCTGCCACCTGGCGCGCCTCGGCCGGCGCGCTGCCGGCTGCTTCGAGGATGGCGCCGACCTGCGTGCGCAACCGTTCGGCGGCGAGTGTCTTGGGCATGGCTGGGTTGCTCCTACATGACCGCGCCGACTTGCCACGGCACGAATTCGTTCTGGCCGTAGCCGTGGCGTTCGCTCTTCGACTGTTCGCCCGAGGCGGTCGCGAGCACGAGGTCGAAGATGCGCTGGCCCATCTCCTGGATCGACACCGAGCCTTCGACGATCTCGCCGCAGTTGATGTCCATGTCTTCTTCCTGCCGCTGCCACAGCGCCGAATTGGTGGCCAGCTTGAGCGAGGGCGAGGGGGCGCAGCCATAGGCCGAGCCGCGGCCGGTCGTGAAGCAGATCAGGTTGGCGCCGCCCGCCACCTGCCCCGTGGCGCTGACCGGGTCGTAGCCCGGCGTGTCCATGTAGACGAAGCCGTGTGCAGTCACCGGCTCAGCGTATTCGTAGACCGCCTCGAGATTGCTGGTGCCGCCCTTGGCCACGGCGCCGAGCGATTTCTCGAGGATGGTCGTGAGGCCGCCGGCCTTGTTGCCCGGCGAGGGGTTGTTGTTCATCTCGCCCTCGTTGATCTCGGTGTAGTGCTCCCACCAGCGGATGCGCTCGACCAGCTTCTCGCCCACCTCGCGCCGCACTGCGCGCCGCGTCAGCAGGTGCTCGGCGCCGTAGACCTCGGGCGTCTCGGAGAGGATCGCGGTGCCGCCGTGCGCCACCAGCAGGTCGACCGCGGCGCCTAGCGCGGGATTGGCGCTGATGCCCGAATAGCCGTCCGAGCCGCCGCACTGCAGCCCGATCGTGATGTGCGATGCGCTGACCGGCTCGCGTACCGCCGCGTTGGCGCGCGGCAGCATCTCGTTGATGAGGGCCACGCCCTTTTCGACCGTCTTGCGCGTGCCGCCGGTGTCCTGGATGTTGAAGACGCGCAGGTTCTCGCCTTCGGCCAGGTTGCCGGTCGCGAGCCAGGCGTTGATCTGGTTGGCCTCGCAGCCCAGCCCGACCACCAGCACCGCCGCGAAGTTGGCATGGGTGGCGTAGCCCGTGAGCGTGCGCTCGAGGATCTGCATGCCCATGCCGCCGGTGTCCATGCCGCAGCCGGTGCCGTGCGTGAGCGCGACCACGCCGTCGACGTTGGGAAAGTCCGCGAGCGCCTGCGGATTGCTCCTGCGCGAGAAGTGGTCGGCGATCGCGCGCGCGGCCGTGGCCGAGCAGTTGACGCTGGTCAGCACGCCGATGTAGTTGCGCGTGGCGACGCGGCCGTCGGCGCGGCGGATGCCCATGAAGCTGGCCTCGCGCCGAGCGGGCGGCGGCTTGACGTCGGCGCCATAGGCGTAGTCGCGCTCGAAGTGGCCCTTGTCGGGCCCCATGTCGAGGTTGTGCGTGTGGACGTGCTCGCCGGGTGCGATCGGCCGGCTGGCGAAGCCGATGATCTGGTTGTAGCGGCGCACCGGCTCGCCCGCCGCGATCGCGCGCACCGCGACCTTGTGGCCAGGCGGTATCAGCCCGCGCACCGCGACGCCTTCGACGCTGGTGCCGCCGACCAGCTGGGCGCGCGCGATGACGACGTCGTCGGCCGGATGGAGGCGGATAAAAGGGTTCATCGTGGGCTCCCGTTTCTCGTGGTTCCGTGGGTCACTGCATGATCTTCGGCAGCCAAAGCACGGTGGCCGGCCAGTAGGTGATCAGCGCCAGGCTCAGCAGCAGCGGTATCAGCCACGGCAGGATCGCCATGGTGGTGCGCTCGATGCTCAGGTTGGCGATGCGCGCGAGCACGAACAGCACCATGCCCATGGGCGGATGCAGCACGCCGATCATGAGGTTGAGCACCATCACCACGCCGAAGTGCACCGGGTCGATCCCGAGCTGGTTCGAGATCGGCAGCAGGATCGGCACCAGGATCGTGATCGCCGCGGTGGTCTCGAGGAAGCAGCCGACGAACAGCATCAGCAGGTTCGCGAGCAGCAGGAAGACCCAGGCTTCCTTGGTGAAGGCGAGCACCCAGGCCGCGATGTCGGCCGTGACGCCGGTGGCCGTGAGCATCCAGCCGAAGATCGATGCGGCCGCGACGATGAACAGCACGGTGGAGGTCGACTCGACGGTCTCGAGGCAGACCTTCACGAACATCTTCCAGCTCAGCGTGCGATACCAGAAGAAGCCCAGCACCATGGCCCAGACGCAGGCCGCGATCGCGCCTTCGGTGGCGGTGAAGAGGCCGTTCGCCATGCCGCCGATCAGCAGCACCGGCGTCATGATGGGCAGCACCGCCTCGAACTTGAACATCTTGTCGGCGACGAACAGGATCACCAGCGCGATGAGCACCGCCGGCTGCGCGGGTGCGCCGAAATCGTCGACCGCGATCCACAGCAGCGTGGGCCAGAGGCAGACCACCAGCAGTTCGACCAGCGCCTTCATGAGCCGAGGCCACTGGAACTTGACGTCCGCGCCCCAGCCGTTCTTGTGTGCGTAGTAGGTGACCGTGAGCATCATGAGGATGGTCATGATCGCGCCCGGCAGGATGCCCGCGATGAACAGCGCGCCGACCGACACGTTGGCCATCATCCCGTAGATCACGAAGGGCAGGCTGGGCGGAATGATCGGGCCGAGCGTGGCCGAGGCGGCGGTCACGCCGACGGCGAATTCGGTCGAGTAGCCGTGCTCCTTCATCGCCTTGATCTCGATGGTGCCGAGGCCCGCGGCGTCGGCGATGGCCGTGCCGCTCATGCCCGAGAAGATCACCGAGCCCAGCACGTTCACATGGCCGAGCCCGCCCCGCAGCCACCCTACCAGCGCGAGCGCGAAGTTGTAGATGCGGTTCGTGATGCCCGCGTTGTTCATCAGGTTGCCGGCCAGGATGAAGAAGGGCACGGCCAGAAGCGGAAAGCTGTCGACGCCGCTCACCATGCGGTGGATGACGACGAAGCCCGGCAGGTTGCCGCTCCAGAGGATGTAGACCAGCGAGGCGCCGGCCATGGCCACGGCGACCGGAATGCCGGCGCTCATGAAGAGAAGGAATGCGATCTTGAGCATGCGGCTTCCTCAGCGGTCGTGGATGGCGGTCTCGGGCCGCTCGAGCACGGTGTAGCCGCGCCGCCAGTGCACCACGCTGACCTGGATCGAGCGCGCCAGCATGGCGACGAAGCCGAACAGGCAGACGGCGTAGACGATGTTCATCGGCAGGTCGACGATGGTCATGCTGGCGTTGTTGCCGATCTTGGCCATCATCTGCGCGGTCATGACCACAGCCGCGACGAAGAACAGCGTGCGCACCACATCCACCGCGAGGCCCATGAAGCGGCACATTGCGGGCGGCATGTGGCGGTAGAAGAAATCGACCTGGATGTGGTTGTTCTTGGCCACGCCGATTGCGGCCCCAACGAAGACGACGCCCACCAGCAGGTAGCGCGCGATCTCCTCGGTCCACGAGGCCGAGTCGTTCATCACGTAGCGCGTGACGAACTGGTAGAGCACCGTGAGCCCGAGCAGCCAGAAGATGCCGAGGGCCAGCCAGCCTTCGAAGATGGTGTCCGAGAGGTCGACCGCCTCGTCCTTGACATGGAACTCGCCGTCGTCGCCGAGCAGTTTCTCGTCGCTCATCGTGTCTCCTATCGTTCTTCGGGTGAAGGCCCGGCGCCGTGCCGGGCCTGCGTGCGGTCGGCCGGCTACTTGATCGCGATGATGCGGTCGTAGTCCTGCTGGCGATAGCCCTGGTCGGTCGGCTTGGTGGCCTTGAGCACGGCTTCGCGGAAGGCGTTCTTGTCGACCGTGATGACGTTGTTGCCCTTCTTCTTGAACTCGTCGACCAGCCGGCCCTCGGAGGCGATGATCTCGCGGCCGGTCTTCTCGGCGGCTTCCTGCATCACCTCGCTGAAGATCTTCTTCTCGTCGGGCGTGAGCTTGTTCCAGAGCTGGCCCGAAGTCACGGTGAGCAGCGAGTCGACGATGTGGCCGGTCAGCGAGATGTTCTTCTGCACCTCGTAGAACTTCTTGGCCTCGATGGTCGGCAGCGGGTTCTCCTGCGCGTCGACCGTGCCGCTCTGCAGCGCGAGGTAGACCTCGGCGAAGGCGATCGGCGTGGCGTTGGCGCCCAGCGACTTGGGGAACGCCAGGTAGGCCGGCGCATCGGGCACGCGGATCTTCAGGCCCTTCATGTCCTCGGGCTTGCCGACCGGCTTGGCTGCGGCCGAGGTCACGTGGCGCGCGCCGTAGTAGTTGAGGGCGGTGATGTGGTTGCCGCTCTTCTCGTCGTAGCCCTTGGCCAGTTCCTTGAAGACGTCGCTCTGCGCGTACTTCATCAGGTGCTCGGAGTCGCGGAATATGAACGGGAAGTAGGTCACCGCCAGCGGCTTGTAGGTGTTGCCCGCGAAGCTCGCGCCGGTGAGGATGATGTCGACCGTGCCCAGCGTGAGGCCCTGGTTGATGTCGCTCTCCTTGCCGAGGCTTGAGGCCGGGAACACTTGGATGTCGTACTTGCCGTTGGTGCGCTTCTTGATCTCCTCGGCGGCCCACACCGAATACTTGTGGAAGGGCTCCGAGGTCTCGTAGACGTGGGCCCACTTGAGCTTGGTCTGGGCCTGCGCGAGTCCGAAGCTGCCGAGCGCCCCGGCCGCAAGGGCGCAGGCGACGAGGGTCTTGAGGGCGAAACGTTTGCTGGTCATCGACTTGTCTCCGTTGTGGTTGGAAAGGAAAGACTGACTGGGCTGGCGGATCAGGAAACCTTGGCGCGGCGCCAGCTCGCGCTGAACCTCTGATGGGACTTGTCCATGTGGGCGTGCATGGCGTCGCGCGCGGCGTCGGCGTCGCGCGCGGCGATCGCGTCGCGGATCGCCTCGTGCTCGGCGATTGCGCTGCGCCACGACTTCACGGTCTCGAAGTAGCCGCCCAGGCGCGTGAAGATCGGCCCGTTGCGCGAATCCCAGAAGCCCTGCACCGTCTCGGACAGCACCACGTTGCCGCAGGCCTCGACGATCGCGAGATGGAAGGCGCGGTCGCCCTCGAGCGGCATCATGTTGCGGTCGGCCGTCTCGCGCATGTGCTCGATGGCCTGGCTCATGGCATCGATGTCGCGGCGCCTGGCCGCCGCGGCGGCCAGCGCCGCGGTCTCTCCCTCGACCACGCGGCGCGCACGGATCAGCTCGAGCGGCCCCCACTCGGCCGCCGCCACGGGCGCTGCAGCCCGGTGCGAGCGATCGAGCACGTAGACGCCCGAGCCGGTGCGCACCTCGACCCAGCCCTCGACCTCGAGCGCGATCAGTGCCTCGCGCACCGAGGGCCGGCTGACGCCGAGCTGCTTGGACAGGTCGCGCTCGGCCGGCAGCCGGGCGCCGACCGCGAACTCGCCGGCCGCGATCAGCGCGCGCAGCTGATCCGCGATCTGGCGATAGAGGCGCTGGGGCTCGACGGTCTGGAGCGGCACGTGGGAAGGTCGGGCAAGGGCGGTTAAGGGTTGTCCTGAATTGGACAAGTGGTAAGGCCAATTCAGAATACGGTCGGCACCGGGGCGCAGCCATCGGGCGAAACCCTGAACGCGCCGCGGCCCGGCGGCCTCACCATCGCCACCAGCTTTCGAGAGGAACATCCCATGAGACTTCAGGGCAAGACCGCGCTCGTCACCGCGGCCGGACAGGGCATCGGCCACGCGAGCGTGCTGGCCATGGCGGCCGAGGGCGCGCAGGTGTGGGCCACCGACGTCAACGAGAAACTGCTCGAGCGCTACGCAGGCGTCGCCAACGTCAGGACCGCCAGGCTCGACGTGCTCGACAAGGCCGCCATCGAGGCCTTCTTCAAGACGCTGCCGACGCTCGACGTGCTGTTCAATTGCGCGGGCGTGGTGCACAGCGGCACCGCGCTCGACGCCACCGACGACGATCTCGAGTTCGCCTTCCACCTCAACGTGCGCGCCCAGTTCTGGACCATCCGGTCGGTGCTGCCCGCGATGCTCGCGGCGGGCCGCGGCAGCATCATCAACATGGCGAGCGTCTGCTCGAGCATGAAGGGCCTGCCGAACCGCTTCGTCTACGGCACCACCAAGGCCGCGGTGCTGGGCCTCACCAAGAGCGTGGCCGCCGACTACGTCACCAAGGGCATCCGCTGCAACGCGGTCTGCCCCGGCACCGTCGACACGCCTTCGCTCGGCGAGCGCATCAATGCCAATGCCGATCCCGAAGAGGCACGCAAGGCCTTCATAGCACGACAGCCCATGGGCCGGCTGGCGCGGGCCGAGGAAATCGCGCCGGTGGTGGTGTTCCTGGCCAGCGACGAATCGGTGTTCGCCACCGGCCAGGCCTTCACGGTCGACGGGGGGATCATGATATGAACCAGCTCGATTTCAACGGCCGCCACGCGGTCGTCACGGGCGGCGCCACGGGCCTGGGCTTCGGCATCGCCAAGCGGCTGATCGCCTCCGGCGGCAGCGTGACGCTCTGGGACCTCGACGGCGAGGCGGCCAGCAAGGCCGCCTGGGCACTCGGTGCCAAGGCCTATGGCCTCGCGGTCGACGTCTCGCAGCAGCCCTCGGTGGCCAAGGCCGTGGCCGCCACGCTGGCGCAGGCCGGGCGCATCGACGCGCTGGTCAACAGCGCCGGCATCACCGGACCGAACACCAAGGTGTGGGACTACCCGGTCGATGCCTGGCGCCAGGTGATAGAGGTCAACCTCACCGGAACCTTCATCTGCTGCCGCGAGGTGGCGGGCCAGATGCGCACGCAGGGCTACGGCCGCATCGTCAACATCGCCTCTGTGGCCGGCAAGGACGGCAACCCCAACGCGAGCGCCTACAGTGCGAGCAAGGCCGGCGTGATCGCGCTGACCAAGTCGCTCGGCAAGGAGCTCGCCGACACCGGCATCCGCGTCAACTGCGTAACGCCGGCAGCGGTGAAGACCGCGATCTTCGACCAGATGACCCAGGAGCACATCGCCTTCATGCTGTCGAAGATCCCGATGGGTCGCTTCGGCACGGTCGAGGAAGTCGCCGCGATGGTGAGCTGGCTCTGCACCGAAGACTGTTCCTTTTCCACCGGCGCGACCTTCGACCTCTCGGGCGGCCGCTCCACCTTCTGAACTGCAACCAAGGACAACCATGAAACTCGTTCGCTACGGCAACCCGGGCAAGGAAAAGCCAGGCCTCATCGACGCCGAAGGCAAGCTGCGCGACCTCAGCGCGGTGATCGGCGACATCGGCCCGGCGCAGCTCGGCGACGCCACGCTCGACAAGCTGCGAAAGCTCAAGGTCGACAAGCTGCCGCTGGTCAGGGGCAAGCCGCGCTTCGGCTGCCCGGTGGCCAAGGTCGGCAAGTTCGTCGCCATCGGACTCAACTACGCCGACCACGCAGCCGAATCGAACATGCCGATCCCGAAGGAGCCGGTGGTGTTCACCAAGGCAGTGAGCTGCATCCAGGGCCCCAACGACCCGGTCATGCTGCCCAAGAACTCGGTCAAGAGCGATTGGGAGGTCGAGCTCGGCGTGGTCATCGGCACGCGCGCACGCTATGTCTCGCAGAAGGATGCGCTGAGCTACGTCGCGGGCTTCTGCGTCATCAACGACGTGAGCGAGCGCGAATGGCAGCTCGAGCACGGCCTGACCTGGGACAAGGGCAAGGGCTTCGACACCTTCGGCCCGATCGGCCCCTGGCTCGTGACCCGCGACGAGGTGCCGAATCCGCAGAAGCTCGCGATGTGGCTCGACCTCAACGGCAAGCGCATGCAGACCGGCAATACCAAGACCATGGTCTTCAACGTCGCCAAGCTCGTGAGCTACGTGAGCCAGCTCAACACGCTCGAGCCCGGCGACATCATCACGACCGGCACGCCGCCGGGCGTCGGCATGGGCGTCAAGCCGGAGCCCGTGTTCCTGCGCAAGGGCGACGTCATGACGCTCGGCATCGAGGGCCTCGGCGAGCAGCGGCAGGACGTGGTGGCGTTCAAGCTCTAGGGTTCGGCGTTCGCGGCCCGGGAATCCGGGCTGCGCGAACGTTTTCCATGCCGGGCAGAATCACCCGCATGCAACGTCGCCATCTCATCCTCTGCGGCGCCGGCGCGGGCCTCGCGGCCGCCTGGCCCATCGCCGCCCTGGCCGCCGACAGCCGCGATACCCAGCCCATCCGCCTCGTCGTTCCCTTCGGCGCCGGCGGCGTCGCCGACCTCACGGCGCGGGTGGTCGGCAAGGCCATGGCCGGCCAGCTGGGCCAACCCGTGATCGTCGACAACCGGCCTGGCGCAGGCGGCGTGGTGGCCGGCACCATGGTTTCCACGGCCGCGCCCGACGGCCTCACGCTGCTGCTCATGAGCAACGGCACCGCGGTCAGCGAGGGCCTGTTCCAGCGCCTGCCCTTCGATACCCGCAAGGATTTCGCACCCGTCTCGCTGATCGGATATTTCGACCTCGCGATCGTGGTGCCCGAAGGCTCGCCGCTGCGCAGCCTGTCGGATCTGGTGGCTGCGGCCAAGGCGCGCCCCGGTGCGCTCAACATCGGCAGCGTGGCGATCGGCAGCACCCAGAACCTCGCCGCCGAACTGTTCAAGACCCGCGCCGGCATCGACGCCCAGGTCGTGCCTTTCAACGGCACGCCTGCGGTGGTCACGGCGCTGCGCAGCGGGCAGATCGATGCGGCGGTCGAGATCCTCTCGCCGGTGATGCCGCAGATCGGCGCCAAGGCGCTGCGGCCGCTGGCCGTGATGGGCGTGCGCCGCAATCCGGCGTTGCCGGCGGTGCCCACGGTGGCCGAGGCCGCGCCCGCGCTCAAGGACTTCGACGTGCGCTCCTGGAATGCGCTCGCGGCGCCGGCAAGGACGCCGCGCGATCGGGTCGACCGGCTCAATCAGGCGCTGCGCAGCGCCCTGGCCTCGCCCGAGGTCCGGCAGCAGCTCGCGACGCTGAACGTGCAACCGCAGGCCGGCACGCCCGAGGAACTGGCCGCGCTGCTGGCGAGCGAGATCGTGCGCTGGAGCGGCGTCATCGCGGCGGCCGGCATCCCGAAGCAGTGACGCCGGCCCCGGCGAAGAAGGAGACCTCCCCATGCAACTCGATCCAATCGGCCTCGTGGGCTACGGCGAGGTCGGCAAGACCTTCGCCGCCGGCCTCCGGGACAAGCCCGGCGTGCGCGGCGTCGCCGCCTGGGACCTGAAGTTCGCGGACCCGGTGCGCCAGGCCGCCGAGTGCGCGCACGCGGCCGAGGCGGGCATCGAGGCCTGCAGCGACATGCGCGCGCTGTGCCAGGCCAGCGACTTCGTGATCTCGGCCGTCACGGCCTCCAACACGCTGGCGGTGGCACGCGAGGCGGCGCCACACCTGCGGCCCGGCACGGTCTTCCTCGACCTCAACTCGGCCTCGCCGGGCACCAAGCAGCAGTGCGCGGCGCTGGTCGACGCGGCCGGCGCGCACTATGTCGAGGCCGGCGTGATGACCTCGGTGCCGCCCTATGGCATCCGCGTGCCGATGCTGCTGGGTGGCGCGCGCGCGGCCGCGCTGGCCGAGGCGCTGGTGGCCTGGGGCCTGGACACGCGGGCGGTCAGCGACCGGCTCGGCGTCGCCAGCGCGATCAAGATGAGTCGCAGCGTGATGATCAAGGGCCTCGAGGCGCTCGTGATCGAGAGCTACGCCACCGCGCGCGCCTACGGTGTCGAGGCGCACGTGCTGCCCACGCTGCAGGAAACCTTTCCGAGCATCGACTGGAGCCGGCAGGGCGCCTACTTCTTCAGCCGCGTGGTGCAGCACGGCCAGCGCCGCGCCGAGGAGATGCGCGAAGCCGCCAACACCGTGCGCGAGGCCGGCTTCGCGCCGGTCATGACGGCGGCCATTGCAGAGAAGCAGCAATGGGTGGCGGACCTGGCCAGGCAAGGGTTGTTCGACGGGCTCGACAAGGATTCGGACTGGCAGGCCTACGCCGACCGGTTGCTGGCGGCGCGGCAACCGCAGGCGTGAGCGGGGCGCCGAGCGGCGCCCCTCACTCCCTGTGCAGCAGCTCGAAGGTCTCGCGGATCAGCTCGCGCGTCGCCTGCTGGGTCAGCGTCGCGGGCCGCAGCGCGCTGACCGCCGTGAAGAGCGGAATGCGCAGCGTCGGCGGTGCGATGCCGCGCATCACGAAGGCCGACGGATTGATCGAGCGCGTGACCGCGTTGCGCGGCAGCACCGCGTAGCCCGAGCCGTCGGTCACCAGGTCGAGGATGGCCGAGACGCCGTCGATCTCGAGCGCCACCTGGGGCCGGCAGCCGATGCCGGCCATCTCGGATTCGAGGTGCATGCGGATCGCGTTGGGCTGGCTCGGGATCACGAGCGGCAGCTTCGCGACCTCGGCGAGGCCGATCGGGCCCGGCGGCGGGTCCTCCGCCAGGCCGACCGGACGCGGCCCGACCAGGTAGAGCGCCTCCTCGAGCAGCGGCTGCACGTCGAGCTCGGCGGTCGGCCGCGCGTTGTAGAGCACGGCGATGTCGATGCCGCCGTGGGCCAGCCGTTCCTGCATCGCGGCCGACAGGCCTTCGCTGATCGACAGGCTGGCCTCGGGCAGGCGGCGCCGGAAGGCCCGCGTCAGCGGCACCGTGAGCACGCGCGCCACGCTGGGAGGCAGCCCGACCGCGACCCTTCCCGCGAGCGAGCCGCGCAGCTGGCCGAGCTCGTCGCGTGCGCGCTGCACCTGGTGCAGGATGCCGCGACCATGGGCCAGCAGCAGCAGGCCGGCCTCGGTCGGCGTGGCACCGCGGCCGTTGCGCACCAGCAGGTTCTGCCGCAGCTCGACCTCGAGCAGGCGCACCTGGCGGCTCAAGGCGGGCTGGGCGATGTCGAGCGCCGCCGCGGCGCGCGTGAAGCTGCCCAGCTCGGCCACACGGACGAAATAGCCAAGCTGCTTCAAATCCATGGCTGCGATGGCTTGTTGGGCATGCAGCGCGATGATATGCCGAATCGTTCTAGCTGCTAGTCGGTTATGACGCTGGCGTTGGTGCGGATCGCGCCGCAGAATCGCACCCAGACCCCAGGAGACATCTGCATGGCGACCGAGATCAAGGGCATCTCATCGATGGCCACCCGCCAGCTGCTCGGCGAGCTGGCAACCCGATACAAGGAACGGAGCGACGTCGCGGTGGCGATCGAAGCGGTGGGCGGCGTCGATGCCGCCAAGCGCGTGCTGGCCGGCGAAGCCTTCGACGTCGTCATCCTGGCCTCCGACGCGATCGACAAGCTGAGCGCGGCGGGCCGCATCGAGCCCGGCACCAAGACCGACCTGGTGCGCTCCGGCGTGGCGGTGGCGGTGAAGGCCGGCGCACCGCATCCCGACATCGGTTCCGAAGCCGCGCTGCGCAGCGCCGTGCTGGCGGCGCGCAACCTCAGCTATTCCACTGGCCCGAGCGGCGTTGCGCTGGCCGCGCTGTTCGAGCGCTGGGGCATCGCGGCGCAGATCAAGGACCGCATCGTGCAGGCGCCGCCCGGCGTTCCGGTCGGCACGCTCGTCGCGCGCGGCGAGGTCGAGCTCGGATTCCAGCAACTGAGCGAGCTGATCCACCTGCAGGGCATCGACCTGCTGGGCGCGCTGCCGGCCGAGATTCAGATCGTCACGACTTTTTCAGGCGCGGTCTGCGCCGGATCGGCCCGCGCCGAGGCCGTGCGTGCCATGCTGGACTTCATGGCCTCGCCCGAGACCGAGGCCGCCAAGCGCGCGCAGGGCATGGAGCCTGTCTGAGACCTTGCGGGACAGACCAAGAAACTGCGCAGCAGTTTTTGCTCTGACCTCAACTGATTTAGTGACTTAACCAGGAGCAACCCGACATGATCATCGACGTCCACGGTCACTACACGACCGCCCCCGCAGCCCTCGGCGCCTGGCGCGACCTGCAGATCGCCGGCCTCAAGGACCCGTCCAAGGCGCCCAGGGCCAGCGAGCTGAAGATCAGCGACGACGACATCCGCGAGACGATCGAGAACAACCAGCTCAAGCTCATGAAGGAGCGCGGCTCCGACCTCACGATCTTCAGCCCGCGCGCGAGCTTCATGGCGCACCACATCGGCGACTTCGAAACCTCGTCGACCTGGGCCGCGATCTGCAACGAGCTCTGCTATCGCGTGAGCCAGCTGTTCCCGGACCATTTCATCCCGGCCGCGATGCTGCCGCAGTCGCCGGGTGTCGATCCCAAGACCTGCATTCCCGAGCTCGAGCGCTGCGTGAAGGAATACGGCAACGTCGGCATCAACCTGAACCCCGATCCGAGCGGCGGCCACTGGACCAGCCCGCCGCTGAGCGACCGCCAGTGGTACCCGATCTACGAGAAGATGGTCGAGCACGACATCCCCGCGATGATCCACGTCAGCACCAGCTGCAACCCGGCCTTCCACACCACCGGCTCGCACTACCTCAATGCCGACACCACGGCCTTCATGCAGTGCCTGACCTCGGACCTGTTCAAGGACTTCCCGACCCTGCGTTTCCTGATTCCCCACGGCGGCGGCGCGGTGCCCTACCACTGGGGCCGATTCCGCGGCCTGGCGCAGGAGCTCAAGAAGCCGCTGCTCGACGAGCATCTCCTCAATAACATCTACTTCGACACCTGCGTCTATCACCAGCCGGGCATCGACCTGCTGAACACGGTGATTCCGGTCAAGAACGTGCTGTTCGCCTCCGAGATGATCGGCGCCGTGCGCGGCATCGACCCGACCACGGGTCACTACTACGACGACACCAAGCGCTACATCGAATCGAGCAAGATCCTGAGCGACGCCGATCGCCACCAGATCTACGAAGGCAACGCGCGCCGCGTGTTCCCGCGGCTCGACGCCGCCCTCAAGGCCAAGGGCCTCTGACCCTTCAACAAGGAAGCAAGACCATGTACGAACTCGGAGTCGTCTATCGCAACATCGAGCGCGCCGACAGCGCCACGGCCGACGCGCTCGCCAAGCTCGGCTCGGCCACGGTGCACGAGGCCATGGGCCGAGTCGGCCTGCTCAAGCCCTACATGCGGCCGATCTATCCCGGCGTGCCGGTGTCGGGCACCGCGGTCACGGTGCTGCTGCAGCCCGGCGACAACTGGATGATGCACGTCGCGGCCGAACAGATCCGTCCCGGCGACATCGTGGTTGCCGCAGTCACGGCCGAATGCACCGACGGCTACTTCGGCGACCTGCTCGCGACCAGCTTCCAGTCGCGCGGCGCACGGGCGCTGATCATCGATGCCGGCGTGCGCGACGTGAAGACGCTGCAGGAGATGAACTTCCCGGTCTGGAGCCGCGCGATCTCGTCCAAGGGCACCATCAAGGCGACGCTCGGCTCGGTCAACATCCCGGTGGTGTGCGCGGGCATGCTCGTGACGCCCGGCGACGTGATCGTGGCCGACGACGACGGCGTGGTCTGCGTGCCGAAGGCCATGGCGGCCAAGGCGCTCGAGGCTGCCACCGCACGCGAAGCCAACGAGGGCGCCAAGCGCGAGAAGCTGGCTTCGGGCGTGCTGGGCCTCGACATGTACAAGATGCGGGAGCCGCTCGAGAAGGCCGGCCTGCGCTACATCGACTGAACCCATTTCCTTCTTCAAGTTTTTTTCGACATGCAAGTCTCCCGACGTCTCTTCGCCCTCGCCACCGCCGCTCTGTCCGTGGCGGCCCTGCCGACCGGCGCCTTCGCCCAGCAGCAGTTCCCGACCAAGCCGGTGCGCATCATCACGCCGTTCCCGGTGGGCGGCGGACCCGACGGCGTTGCGCGCCTGGTGGCCGACAAGCTCTCGCGCGCCTGGGGCCAGCCCGTGGTGGTCGAGAACCGCCCGGGCGGCAACGGCTTCATCGCGATCGATGCCTTCAAGCGCGGCGCCAAGGACGGCCACGACATGCTGGTGGTCGACAACGTGCACCTCGCGGCCTATCCGGCGCTGTTCAAGAAGCTGCCCTACGACCCGGTGAAGGACTTCGACACGCTGCTGCCGCTGTTCAAGACCTACTTCTTCTTCACGGTCGCGACAGACAGCAAGTACAAGTCGGTCGGCGACATCATCGCGGACGCCAAGGCCAACCCCGGCAAGCTCAACTTCGGCTCCTGGTCGATCGGCAACCCGGTGCACCTGGGCTCGGAGCTGTTCGCGAGCACCGCGGGCATCAAGATGGAGCACGTGCTCTACAAGGAAACCACCCAGCTCTACACCTCGGTGTCGACCGGTGAACTGGCCTTCGCGCTCGGCAGCGCCGCCACCGCGGGCCCGCTGCAACGGGCCGGCAAGCTGCGCTTCCTGGCCGTGACCGCGCCGCAGCGGCTCTCGAGCTTCCCGGACGTGCCGACGGTCGGCGAATCGGGCGGCCCGAAGGGCTTCGAGGTCACGGGCTGGAACGCGATCGCAGTGCCGCCGGGCCTGCCGCCCGCCGTCACCGAGAAGATCAAGAAGGACATCGAGACCGCACTGGCGAGCCCCGACGTGCAGGAGAAGTTCAAGAGCTTCGGCTACGAGCCCTTCCCGCAGACGCGCGACCAGTTCAACCAGTTCGTCAAGGCCGAGACACAGCGCTTCGGCGACGTGATCCGCAAGGCCAACATCACCCTGGACTAACACCATGACCGAATTCACCAAGACCCCTGGCTGGCTCGACTGGTACGCCGGCCCCTCGAAGCCGCGCTTCAAGGTGCCGCCGGGCAGCGTCGATGCGCACTGCCATGTGTTCGGCCCTGGCGACCAGTTCCCGTTCGCCCCCGAGCGCAAGTACACGCCCTGCGACGCCTCGAAGGACCAGCTGTTCGCGCTGCGCGACCACCTCGGCTTCGACAAGAACGTCGTCGTGCAGGCCACCTGCCACGGCGCCGACAACCGCGCGATGGTCGATGCGCTCAAGGCCTCCAACGGCCGCGCCAAGGGCATCGCCACCGTGAAGCGCAGCATCAGCGACGCCGAACTGAAGGAACTGCACGAGGCCGGCGTGCGCGGCGTGCGCTTCAACTTCGTCAAGCGGCTGGTCGACTTCACGCCCAAGGACGAGCTGCTGGAGATCGCCAACCGCATCGCGCCGCTCGGCTGGCATGTGGTGATCTACTTCGAGGCGGTCGACCTGCCCGAGCTGTGGGATTTCTTCACGGCGCTGCCGACCACGGTGGTGGTCGACCACATGGGCCGCCCCGACGTCGGCAAGCCCGTGGACGGCCCCGAGTTCGAGCTGTTCCTGAAGTTCATGCGCGAGCACACCAATGTCTGGAGCAAGGTGAGCTGCCCCGAGCGCCTGTCGCTCACCGGCCCCAAGGCGCTGGACGGCGAGCAGGCCGCCTACCAGGACGTCGTTCCCTTCGCGCGCAAGGTGGTCGAGAGCTTCCCCGACCGCGTGCTGTGGGGCACCGACTGGCCGCATCCGAACCTCAAGGACCACATGCCTGACGACGGCCTGCTGGTCGATTTCATCCCGCAGATCGCGACCACCGCCGAACTGCAGCGCAAGCTGCTGGTCGACAACCCGACGCGTCTGTACTGGCCGGAGCTGAAGTAATGTCCCTCGACAAGCCCTACAAGGACGTGCCCGGCACGACCATCTTCGATGCCGAGCAATCGCGCCTCGGCTACCACCTTAACCAGTTCTGCATGTCGCTCATGAAGGCCGCCAACCGCGAGCGCTTCAAGGCCGACGAGCGGGCCTACCTCGACGAGTGGCCGATGACCGAGGAGCAGAAGCTGGCGGTGCTCGCGCGCGACCTCAACCGCTGCATCGCGCTCGGCGGCAACATCTATTTCCTGGCCAAGATCGGCGCCACCGACGGCAGGAGCTTCCAGCAGATGGCGGGCAGCATGACCGGCATGACCGAAGAGGAATACCGCGACATGATGATCAAGGGCGGCCGCTCGGTCGAAGGCAATCGCCGCATCGGCGAGGACGGCACCGCGCAGGCGCATCGCCAGCCGCAGGGAGCGGCCGGCAACAAGGGCAACTGACATGGCACGCATCACCGCATCCGTCTACACCTCGCACGTGCCCGCCATCGGCGCGGCGCTCGATCTCGGCAAGTCGAACGAGCCCTACTGGCAGCCGCTGTTCGCGGGCTACGACTTCTCCAAGCAATGGCTCAAGGACAACAAGCCCGACGTCGTGTTCCTGGTCTTCAACGACCACGCGACCGCCTTCAGCCTCGACATGATCCCGACCTTCGCGATCGGCACCGCCGACAGCTACCAGCCGGCCGACGAAGGCTGGGGCCCGCGCCCGGTGCCGGTGGTCAAGGGCCATGCGCCGCTGGCCTCGCACATCGCGCAGAGCGTGATCCAGCAGGACTTCGACCTCACGATCGTCAACAGGATGGACGTCGACCACGGCCTCACGGTGCCGCTGTCGCTGATGTGCGGCCAGACCGAGGCCTGGCCGTTTCCGGTCATTCCGTTCGCGGTCAACGTCGTGCAGTACCCGGTGCCCAGCGGCCGCCGCTGCTTCATGCTGGGCCAGGCGATCCGCCGCGCGGTCGAGTCCTTCGACGAAGACCTCAACGTGCAGATCTGGGGCACCGGCGGCATGAGCCACCAGCTGCAGGGTCCGCGCGCCGGCCTCATCAACGCCGACTGGGACAACAAGTTCCTCGACCGCCTGATCGCCGACCCCGACGGCCTGTCGAAGGTGCCGCACATCGACTACGTGCGCGAAGCCGGCTCCGAGGGCATCGAGCTCGTCATGTGGCTGATCGCACGCGGCGCCATGGCCGACGTCGCGGGCGGCAAGCCGCCGAAGGTCGCGCGCCGCTTCTTCCACGTGCCGGCTTCCAACACGGCCGTGGGCCATCTCATCCTGGAGAACCAATAACATGAGCAACAAGACCATCAAGGTGGCGCTCGCCGGCGCCGGCGCCTTCGGCATCAAGCACCTGGACGGCATCAAGAACATCGAGGGCGTGGAAGTCGTCTCGCTGGTCAGCCGCGAGCTCGACAAGACCCGTGAAGTGGCGGCCAGGTACGGCATCGCCCACGTCACGACCGACCTGGCCGACTCGCTCGCGATCGAGGAAGTCGATGCCGTGATCCTCTGCACGCCGACGCAGATGCATGCCGCGCAGAGCATCGCGGCGCTGAAGGCCGGCAAGCACGTGCAGGTCGAGATTCCGCTGGCCGATTCGCTCAAGGACGCCGAGGAAGTGGTGGCGCTGCAGAAGGCGACCGGCCTTGTCGCGATGTGCGGCCACACGCGCCGCTTCAATCCGAGCCACCAGTGGGTGCACAAGAAGATCGAGGCGGGCGAGTTCAACATCCAGCAGATGGACGTGCAGACCTACTTCTTCCGCCGCACCAACATGAATGCGCTGGGCCAGGCGCGCAGCTGGACCGACCACCTGCTGTGGCACCATGCGGCGCACACGGTCGACCTGTTCGCCTACCAGGCCGGCAGCCCGATCGTGAAGGCCAATGCGGTGCAGGGCCCGATCCATCCGACGCTGGGCATCGCGATGGACATGTCGATCCAGCTGCAGGCGGCCAACGGCGCCATCTGCACGCTGTCGCTGTCCTTCAACAACGACGGTCCGCTCGGCACCTTCTTCCGCTACATCGGCGACACCGGCACCTACCTCGCGCGCTACGACGACCTGTTCAACGGCAAGGACGAGAAGATCGATGTCTCGAAGGTCGACGTCTCGATGAACGGCATCGAGCTGCAGGACCGCGAATTCTTCGCCGCCATCCGCGAAGGGCGCGAGCCCAACTCCAGCGTGGCCCAGGTGCTGCCCTGCTACCAGGTGCTGCAGAAGCTGGAGCAGCAGCTGCAGGGCTGATGCGAGCCGTTAGATGAACAAGCGACAACTCGGTCCCTTCGCGGTCGGCGCCATCGGCCTCGGCTGCATGAACCTGAGCCACGCCTACGGCGTGCCGCCGTCGGCAGAGGAGGGCGAGCGCCTGCTGCTGGCGGCCTTCGATGCCGGCGTGACGCTGTTCGACACCGCCGCGCTCTACGGCTTCGGTGCCAACGAGGAACTGGTCGGGCGCGCGATGAAGCCGCACCGCCAGGCCATCACGCTGTGCAGCAAGGGCGGCATGGCCGGCGTGCGCGGCGACGACGGCACGATGCGCCGGGTCATCGACGGGCGTCCCGCCACGCTGCGCCGCAATTGCGAGGACAGCCTGCGGCGCCTGCAGACCGAGGTCATCGATCTCTACTACCTGCACCGCTGGGACAAGTCGGTGCCGATCGAGGAGTCGGTCGGCGAGATGTCGCGGCTCGTCGAAGAAGGCAAGGTGCGGACACTGGGCCTTTCGGAAGTCTCGGCCGCCACCTTGCGGCGCGCCCACGCGGTGCATCCGATCACCGCGGTGCAGAACGAATACTCGCTGTGGAGCCGCAACTGCGAGATCGGCGTGCTCGAGGCCACGCGCGAACTCGGCGTTGCGCTGGTCGCCTTCAGCCCGCTCGCGCGCGGCTTCCTGTGCGGCACGCTGACCGACGTGACGGCGTTCGACGCCAAGGACATCCGGCGCGCGATGCCGCGCTTCTCGATCGAGAACCATGCGCGCAACATGGCGCTGCTGCCGGCCTATGCGGCGCTCGCGCACGAGGCCGGCTGCAGCCCCGCCCAGCTCGCACTGGCCTGGCTGCTGCATCGCGGCGACCACGTCATCCCGATTCCCGGCACCGCGCAGATCCCGCACCTGCAAGAGAACATCGGCGCCGACGGCGTGGCGCTCGCTGCGGACCTGATCGCGCGACTCGACGTGCTGATCAACCAGCACACCGTGGCGGGCGAACGCTACGGCGCGCAGAGCAGCGCCGAGGTCGATACGGAAGTCTTCGCGCACTGAGCGCGCGGCGCGCATCGAGGCCCTGTGGCCGGCGCAGACGCTAGCGTGTGGTCGACATCACGGTCGCGCGGCAGCGCGGCTGTTCGCGTGGAGCGAGCAGCACGCAGTTGTCGAGCGCACGCCGCTGCATGTCGCTGAGCTTGGGCGGCGCCTGCTGGTAGCGCGGCTGCGGCCCGTAATAGGGCGGCGGGCCTCCGTAGCCCGGGGCCGGGCGGTAGTACGACGGCGGCGGCGGTGGCGGCGGATAGTAGGCCGGAGGCGGCTGGTAATAGCCCGGCGCCGGTGCGTAGTAGACCGGCGGCGGCTGCACGTAGACCGGCTGCGGCGGGGGTTGGTAGTAGCCGGGTGTCTGTACCTCGACCGACCAGTTGGCCTGGGCATGAGCCACGACCGCGGCCGTGCATGCGGTGACCGCCAACGCGGTCGCGCAGGCCCATTTCACGAGCGGGATGCCGATAGGGCGCACGAGAGATTCTCCAGATGTGGGGCGGCAGTGCCGCCGATTGCTGATTCAACGTGACAGGAACGGTCCCGGTGGACACGGCGTTCCGCAACTGCCCTGGTTCGATGCATTGTGGACTGTTGCGCCGAGGCGTTCCGAACAAAGGAACTCCACCTAGCACCGTGTATCCCATGGCCTTCATTCCCGCCCGTGATTTCGGCATCGGGCAAGCTTCGAATTCAGGAAGGAAGCACATGGACCGCACCGCGCCCCATCTCGCCGCCGAAGGCTGGCCCAGATCCGACTCGACGACGCGCTACGGCACCGTGAGCCGCTGCCTCCATTGGGGCATGGCGGCCTGCTTCGCGATCGTCTTCGCCGCGGCGCTCGCGCACTACTTCGCCAAGGATTCCGCGGCCGAGGCGCTGCTGTGGCCGGCGCACAAGCCGGTGGGCTTCCTGCTCTTCGTGCTCGTCGCACTGCGCGTGGTATGGGCGCTGATGCGGGCGCGCCGCAGGCCACCCCACCTCAGCGCGGCGGCGCGCTGGGGCCATCGCGCGCTCTACCTGCTGATGATCGCAGTGCCGTCCATCGGCCTGCTGCGCCAGTACGGCTCCGCCCGCGCCTTCGAGCCCTTCGGTCTGCAGGTGATGGACGCACGCGAGGACGGCAGGATCGGCTGGATGGTCGAACTCGGCGGCCTCGTTCATGGCGAACTCGGCTGGGCGTTGCTGGCCCTCGTGACGGGTCACATCGCCATGGTGCTGTGGCATCGGCGCAGCGGGCACGACGTGCTGCCGCGCATGGCGGGAGATTGACCCGCCTTCTTCATCTCGTCGGCCCGGGCGGTGCGGGCAAGACGACGGTCGGGCCCGTGCTGGCGCGGCGACTGGGTTGGTCGTTCATCGATCTCGACGAACGCTTCCTGGGCCGGCACGGTGACATCGCAGGCTGCATCGAGACGCACGGCCATGCCCGCTACGCGCGTCGCAACCTGGCGCTGTACTTCGATATCCAGCGGTCACTGGCCACGCCCGCCGTGCTGGCACTTTTCCTCCGGCAAACCCACGTGCGCGCGCGGCGCCGAGCGTTCGGGGTTCATGACGCACGGATCTCGAACACGTCGCCGTTGGTTGGCGTCGCGTTCTCGTGATAGATGTCGTACAGGTACTGTGCGAGCTCGTCGGGGCCGAGTTCCGAAGGAATGGCCAACTGGGCCTTCGCGCGCTTGCCGTCCGGGCCGCTCAGATGGGCGACCCATCGCTCATCGACTCTTTCGATGGCCATGATCCGGCCGAAGACGTTGAAGAGGTGGCGCATGGGGGTTGAAGCGTAGGGGCGGTGCGGCGAGGGTCGCTGCTGTCGAGCGCAGGATTCGTCGCCGTCCATCAGAATCGAGGCAGAGCCTGACAACCTGATGACATCCCCACTCGGCGAATCCGGCGCCGCCCGCATTCCGACGGTATCGACGACACCACGCGGCAGCGCGTGGGAGGTCTTCGTTGTCTTCCTCCGGCTCGGACTGACCTCCTTCGGCGGCCCCGTCGCGCACCTGGGCTATTTCCGCACCGAGTTCGTCGAACGCCGGCGCTGGCTCGACGACCGCAGCTATTCCGATCTGGTCGCGCTGTGTCAATTCCTTCCCGGGCCGGCGAGCAGCCAGGTCGGCATGGCGCTGGGACTCGGCCGCGCGGGCTGGTGGGGCTGCCTGGCCGCGTGGACCGGCTTCACCATGCCTTCGGCCATCGCGTTGATCCTGTTCGCCTATGGCGCGGCCGACTACCGGGGCTTCGCCGATTCGGGTTGGGTGCACGGCCTCAAGCTGGCGGCCGTGGCGGTGGTCGCGCAGGCGGTCTGGGGCATGGCCAGGACCCTGTGCCCCGATCGCCTCAGGGCCGGGATTGCCATCCTTGCCGCGGTGCTGACATTCATGCTGCCGTCGGCCTCCGGGCAGATCGTGGCCATCGTGGTGACGGGTCTGCTGGGGCGCTGGTGGGTCAGGTTGCCCGCCTTCCACGGCGGGCCACGGCCGGACTGCGGCGTTTCCAGGCGGGCTGGATTGGCGGCATGGGCCACGCTCGGACTGCTGCTTGTCGGCTTGCCGCTGTGGGCGGCGGCAAGTGGCTCGTCGACCGTCGCGCTGGTGAGCGGGGTCGTGCGTTCCGGCGCCCTGGTGTTCGGCGGTGGGCACGTCGTCCTGCCGTTGCTGCAGGCGACGGTCGTCCCATCGGGGCTGGTCGACAACGCCGACTTCCTCGCCGGGTACGGCGCCGCGCAGGCCGTTCCGGGGCCGCTCTTCTCCTTCGCCGCCTATCTGGGAACGGTGGCAGACGGCCCCCTGCACGGTGGGGTGGGCGGCCTCGTGCTGCTGGTCGCCATCTTCGTGCCGGCCTTCCTCGTGCTCGTCGGCGCCTTGCCGTACTGGGAGAGCCTGCGCCATCGCAGCCAGGTCCGGTCGACGCTGGCGGGCATCAATGCCGGTGTCGTCGGCATCCTGCTGTCGGCGCTCTACGATCCGGTCTGGACCAGCGCGGTCCACTCGAAGGCCGACTTCGGCCTCGCGCTGGTGGCGTTCGGACTGCTGGTCTACGCCAGGGTATCGCCGGTTCTCGTGGTGATGCTCGCGGCGCTGGGCGGGTGGGCGCTGGCGCTGCTGGGTTCCTGAGGGCGATACCGATGCCGCCCGGCCGGGTTCGCTCGATGCGATCACCGACGCGAGCGATCGCGATTCTTCAAAGACCCGGTGCCGCCACGGGTCATTCGACTTTGGGACGGAAGAAATCTCCTGCAAAATAGCACGACCGTTCGTTTTATTATCCAAGACCTCGATGCCCGACACCGCCGTCCCCGCCAAGCCTGCGCGCGCGCCCCAGAAGGGCCAGCAGACCAAGGCCGTCATCATCGACGCGGCGCTGAGCCTGGCGGCGCAGATCGGCCTCGAGGGCCTGTCGATCGGGGCCATCGCCGAGGTCACCCAGATGAGCAAGTCGGGCGTCTTCGCCCACTTCGGCTCGCGGGAGGAACTGCAGATCTCGGTGGTGCGCGAATACCACCTGCGCTTCGAGCAGGAGGTGTTCTATCCGGCCCTGAAGTCGCCGCGCGGACTGCCTCGCCTGCGCGCCATGTTCGACAACTGGATGAAGCGCACCTCCACCGAGATCGACTCGGGCTGCATCTACATCAGCGGCGCGGTCGAATTCGACGACCGCACCGGCCCGGTGCGCGACGCGCTGGCCGATTCGGTCAACACCTGGCTGGCCGCGATGTACCGCGCGGTGGTCCAGGCCAAGGCCGAGGGCCATCTGCGCGAGGACGCCGACGAGAAGCAGATCTCGTTCGAGATCCACGCGCTGATCCTCGCGCTGCACTACGAAGCCCGGTTCCTGCGCTCGCCCGGTTCGCTCGAGCGCGCCAACGCCGGCTTCGCCAACATCCTTGCGCGCAGCGCGGCCCCCGAGGCCGCGCCCGCGTCGCCCACGCCGGCCCGCAGGCTGAAGACCGCGCGCTGAGCGCGCACGCAGGCCCGCACCCGACCGTCCGTTTTTTCTTTCCTTTTCATTTCTTCTTCGGAGACCTTCCCATGCCCGCCTACACCCCGCCGCTCCGCGACATGCAGTTCGTCATGCACGAAGTGCTGAACATCACCGAGGAACTGAAGGCGCTGCCGCGCCATGCCGACGTCGATGCCGAGACCATCAACGCGATCCTCGAGGAGGGCGGCAAGTTCGCCACCGAGGTCACCTTCCCGCTCAACATCAGCGGCGACGAAGAAGGCTGCGTGCTCGACAAGACCACGCACGAGGTGAAGACGCCCAAGGGCTTCAAGGAAGCCTACGCGCAGTACGTCGAGGGCGGCTGGGCGGCGCTGTCCTGCGACCCGGCCTACGGCGGCCAGGGCCTGCCGTATGCGGTGAACCAGTGCGTCTACGAGATGCTCAACTCGGCCAACCAGGCCTGGACGATGTACCCGGGCCTCTCGCACGGCGCCTACGAGGCGCTCGCCGCGCACGGCACCGACGAGCAGAAGAAGACCTACCTGCCCAAGCTCACGAGCGGCGAATGGACCGGCACGATGTGCCTGACCGAACCCCATTGCGGTACCGACCTGGGTCTGCTGCGCACCAAGGCAGAACCGCAGCCCGACGGCACCTACAAGATCACCGGCAACAAGATCTTCATCTCGGCCGGCGAGCACGACATGACCTCGAACATCATCCACCTGGTGCTGGCCCGCCTGCCCGATGCGCCCAAGGGCAGCAAGGGCATCAGCCTGTTCGTGGTGCCGAAGTTCAATGTCAACGCCGACGGCTCGATCGGTTCGCGCAACGGCATCTACTGCGGCGGCCTCGAGCACAAGATGGGCATCCACGGCAACGCGACCGCTCAGATCGTGATCGAAGGCGCCACCGGCACGCTGGTCGGCCAGCCCAACAAGGGCCTGGCCGCGATGTTCGTGATGATGAACGCGGCGCGCCTGGGCGTCGGCAACCAGTCGCTGGGCCTGACCGAAGTGGCGTTCCAGAACGCGCTGGCCTACGCCAAGGACCGCACGCAGATGCGATCGCTGTCGGGCGTCAAGGCCAAGGACAAGGACGCCGATCCGATCATCGTCCACCCCGACGTGCGCAAGATGCTGATGACCGCCAAGGCCTATGCCGAAGGCGGCCGCGCGCTGTCGATCTTCTGCACGCTGCTGCTCGACAAGGAGCACCACCATCCCGACGAGAAGGTGCGCAAGGAGTCCGGCGAGATCGTCGCGCTGCTGACCCCGATCGTGAAGGCCTTCATCACCGACAACGGCCACACCTCGACCAACGCCTGCATGCAGGTGTTCGGCGGCCATGGCTTCATCAAGGAATGGGGCATGGAGCAGTTCGTGCGCGACAACCGCATCAACATGATCTACGAAGGCACCAACACGATCCAGTCGCTGGACCTTCTGGGACGCAAGGTGCTCGGCAACAACGGCGCGACGCTCAAGAAGTTCGGCAAGCTGGTCGGCAAGCTGGTGGCCGAGGAGGGCGTGAACGAGAAGATGAGCGAGTTCATCACGCCGGTGGCGGTGCTCGGCGAGCAACTCACCAAGTTCACGACCGAGATCGGCTTCAAGGGATTCCAGAACCCCGACGAAGTGGGCGCGGCCGCGGTCGACTACCTGCGCGTCGCCGGCCATTTCGTGTTCGGCTACATGTTCGCGCTGATGGCGCGCACCGCGCTGCGCGAGATCGCGGCCGGCAACGACGATCCGTTCTACGTCGCCAAGCTGCAGACCGCGCGCTTCTACTTTGCCAAGCTGTTCCCCGAGACCGCCACGCTGATGCGCACCGCGCGCGCCGGCGCCGCGTCGCTCATGAACACCGACGCCGCACTGGCCTGAACGCCATGAAAGCACTCTTCGCAGCGATCGTGATGGCCGGCGGCGCCACCGCGGCCATGGCACAGATGACGCCCGTGGGCACCTGGCGCAGCGTCGACGACAAGACCAACGAGTCGAAGGCCGAGATCCGGATCGTCGAATCGGGCGGCGCGCTCGTCGGCCGCATCGAGAAGACCTTGCGCAAGGACGCCAAGCCCGACGCGGTCTGCGAGGAGTGCAGCGACGAACGCAAGGGCAAGCCGATCGCGGGCCTGGAGATCATCCGCGGCGGCAAGAAGACCGAGGGCAAGGACGTCTGGGAAGGCGGCCGCATCCTCGATCCCGAGAACGGCAAGGAATACCGCGCCAGCTTCACGCCGATCGACGGCGGGAAGAAGCTCGAAGTCCGCGGCTACCTCGGGCCCTTCTGGCGCACCCAGACCTGGGTCCGCAATCCTTGACCCACCCCCGAATGCGGCTCACTTCGTGTAGCCGCCTCCCCCTCGAGGGGGCCACGCCGGTGGCCCGGCAGAGCCGGTTCCACGGTGTTTCCCGAAAAGAATCAGTACTCGAAAGCAAGTCATGTCCAGATTCCAAGTGAAGAAAGTCGCCGTGCTCGGCGCCGGCGTGATGGGCGCGCAGATCGCCGCGCACCTGGTCAACGTGCGTGTGCCGGTCGTTCTGTTCGACCTGCCGGCCAAGGACGCGACCGGTGCGGTCGCTCAAGGTGCGGCGAAGAACGGCATCGTGAGCCGTGCCATCGACAACCTCAAGAAGCTGAAGCCCGCACCGCTGGCCGACGTGGCCGACGCGGCCCTGATCGAGCAGGCCAACTACGAGACCGACCTTGCGAAGCTCGGCGAATGCGACCTCGTGATCGAGGCGATCGCCGAGCGCATGGACTGGAAGCTCGACCTCTACACGAAGATCGCGCCGCATGTCGCCAAGCATGCGATCCTGGCC
Source organism: Variovorax jilinensis (assembly GCF_030316885.1). Classification (GTDB taxonomy): domain Bacteria; phylum Pseudomonadota; class Gammaproteobacteria; order Burkholderiales; family Burkholderiaceae_C; genus Variovorax; species Variovorax jilinensis. The sequence continues at coordinate 332,707 of NZ_JASZYQ010000001.1, forward strand.
TCGAACACCTCGGGCCTGTCGATCACCAAGCTCAGCGAGGCGCTGCCGGAGGCGCTCAAGCCGCGCTTCTGCGGCATCCACTTCTTCAATCCGCCGCGCTACATGTTCCTGGTCGAGCTGATCAACACGCCGACCACCGAACCCGAGGTGCTGGACCAGCTCGAGGCCTTCGTCACCAGCGCGCTCGGCAAGGGTGTGGTGCGGGCGCACGACACGCCCAACTTCATCGCCAACCGGGTCGGCATCGCGGGCATGCTCGCGACGCTCAAGGAAGTCGAGAAGTTCGGCCTCACGCCCGACGTGGTCGACGACCTCACGGGCAAGAAGCTGGGCCGTGCGAGCTCGGGCACCTTCCGCACCGCCGACGTGGTGGGCCTCGACACGATGGCGCATGTGGTGAAGACGCTGCAGGACAACCTCGACGAGAAGAGCGATCCTTTCTATCCCAACTTCGCGACGCCGCCGGTGCTCGCCAAGCTGATCGAGCTCGGCAACCTGGGCCAGAAGACCAAGGCCGGCTTCTTCAAGAAGGCCGGACGCGACATCCTCCGCTTCGACCTCGCCCAGGGCGACTACGTGCCTTCGGGCGACAAGGCCGACGAGGTCTACGGCCGCATGCTCAAGAAGCCGGCCGCCGAGCGGCTCAAGCTGCTGCGCGAGAGCGAAGGCGCACAGGGCCGCTTCCTGTGGGCCATCCTGCGCGACAGCTTCCACTACGCAGCCGTCCACCTGGCCGAGATCGCCGAAAGCGCACGCGACATCGACTTCGCGATGCGCTGGGGCTTCGGCATGAAGCAGGGCCCGTTCGAGCTCTGGCAGGAAGCCGGCTGGGCCCAGGTCGCGAAGTGGATCCAGGAAGACATCGACGCCGGCGAGGCGCTGGCCCGCGTGCCGCTGCCGAAGTGGGTGTTCGAAGGCCCGGTGGCCGAGGCCGGCGGCGTCCACACGCCGGCCGGTTCGTGGAGCGCGTCGAAGGGTGCCTTCGTTCCTGCGCGCCGCCTGCCCGTCCATGCGCGCCAGCTGTTCCCCGAAAGCGTGCTGGGCGCCGATGCGCCCGACGCCAACCTGGCAGGCACGACGATCCAGGACGAGGGCGACGTTCGCCTCTGGACGCTCGACGGTGAAGTCCTGATCGCCAGCATCCATTCGAAGATGCACGCCATCAGCCCCGACGTCGCCGAGGCGCTCGCGGCCGGCGTCGAGCTGGCCGAGAAGGAATACAAGGCGATGGTGATCTGGTCGCCCGACGAGATGTTCTCGGTCGGTGCGGACCTGCAGGCGATGCTGCCGGCCTTCGTGGTCGCGGGCATCGGCGCAGTCGAGGGCGCCGAGCACGAGCTGCAGAAGACGATGCTGCGAATCCGCTACGCCAGCGTGCCCGTGGTCTCGGCCGTGCGCGGCCTGGCGCTGGGCGGCGGATGCGAACTCGCGATCCACTCGGCGCGGCGCGTCGCCGCGATGGAAAGCTACATCGGCCTGGTCGAAGTGGGCGTGGGCCTGGTGCCCGGCGCCGGCGGCCTGACCTACATCGCGCGGCGCGCGGCCGAGAACGCGGCCGCCTCCACCGGCACCGACCTGCTGCCCTTCCTGACCGAGGGCTTCACGGCCGCGGCCATGGCCAAGGTCGGCACCAGCGCGCTCGAATCGAAGAAGCTCGGCTACCTGCTCGACAGCGACATCGTGGTGCCGAACAAGGACGAGCTGCTCTACGTCGCGCTGCAGCAAGCCAGGTCGATGGCCGATGCCGGCTGGCGCCCGCCACTGCGCAAGACCTTCAAGGTCGCGGGCCGCAGCGGCGCCGCCACCATCAAGGGCCAGCTGGTCAACATGCGCGACGGCGGCTTCATCAGCGCGCACGACTTCCATATCGCGAGCCTGATCGCCGAAGTGGTCACCGGCGGCGACATCGATGCCGGATCGCTGGTCACCGAGGAGTACCTGATGGCGCTCGAGCGCAAGGCCTTCTGCGCGCTCGTCGTGCATCCCAAGACCCAGGAGCGAATCATGGGCATGCTGAGCACCGGCAAGCCCGTGCGCAACTAAGGACCAACATCATGAGCAAGCAAATCCAGGACGCCTACATCGTTTCCGCCACGCGCACGCCGATCGGCAAGTCGCATCGCGGCTACTTCCGAAACTACCGCCCCGACGACCTGCTCGCGACCACGCTGAAGGCGGCGCTGGCGGCGGTGCCGGGCCTCGATCCGAAGGCGATCGAGGACATCATCTGCGGCTGCGCGATTCCCGAAGCCCAGCAGGGCCTCAACGTGGCGCGCATCGGCGCGGTGCTCGCGGGTCTGCCCAACAGCATCGGCGGCATCACGGTCAACCGCTTCTGTGCGTCGGGCCTGTCGGCGGTGCAGATGGCGGCCGACCGCATCCGCGTCGGCGAGGCCGAGGTGATGATCGCCGCCGGCGTTGAGAGCATGAGCATGGTGCCGATGATGGGCAACTCGCCCTCGCTGTCGCCCTCGATCTTCGAGCGCGAAGGCGACGTCGGCATTGCCTACGGCATGGGCCTGACCGCCGAGAAGGTGGCGCAGCAGTGGAAGGTCAGCCGCGAGGCGCAGGACGCCTTCGCGCTCGAATCGCACCGCCGCGCGCTGGCCGCGCAACAGGCCGGCCAGTTCGCCGACGAGATCACGGCCGTAGAAGTGACCGACCGCACGCCCGATCTGGAGAGCGGCGAGTCGAAGGCCAAGAGCCGCATCGTGAGCCTCGACGAAGGCGCGCGTCCCGACACCACGCTCGAAGGCCTGGCCAAGCTGCGCACCGTGTTTGCGGCCCGCGGCTCGGTCACGGCCGGCAACAGCTCGCAGACCTCGGACGGCGCCGGCGCGCTGATCCTGGCCAGCGAGAAGGCCTGCAAGCAGTACGACCTCAAGCCGCTGGCGCGCTTCGTGAGCTTTGCCAGCAAGGGCGTGCCGCCGCACATCATGGGCATCGGCCCGATCGAGGCGATTCCCGCTGCACTGCGCTATGCGGGCCTCACGCAGGACGCCATCGACTGGTACGAGCTCAACGAGGCCTTCGCGGCGCAGTCGCTGGCGGTGATCAACACGCTGGGCCTGGACCCGGCCAAGGTCAACCCCATGGGCGGCGCGATCGCACTGGGCCACCCGCTCGGTGCCACGGGCGCGATCCGCTCCGCGACAGTGATCCACGCGCTGCAGCGCAACAAGCTCAAGTACGGCATGGTCACGATGTGCGTGGGCATGGGTCAGGGCGCAGCCGGCATCTTCGAGCGCGTCTGAATGGCCCCCGCGCTTTCCCGCCTCGTGCGCATCGCTGCCCCCCGAGGGAGCCGCAGGCGCTCTCGGGGCGGCCCGGCGCCGGCCTGAGCGCGGCACGCACGGGTTTTCATGGAGCAGGAAACGTCTCCGACACGACTGCCGGTGCCCATGTCCGGCGGGCACACTGCGGCCATGAACAAGCATCCTCTCGACAGGGCCCTCGCACTCGCGCACAGCGACCTGCGGGTCGGTCAATTCACCGGCGCCACGAGCCCCGACTACTGGAACATGGTCGGCCCCTTCGGCGGCACGACCGCGGCGGTGATGCTGCAGGCGGTGCTGCGGCATCCCGACCTGCTCGGCGAGCCGGTAGCGCTCACGGTCAACTACGCCGCCGCGGTGCTCGAGGGTGAGTTCGAACTCGTGGCGGTGCCGATTCGCACCAACCGCTCGACCCAGCACTGGACCGTGCAGATGTCGCAGGCCGGGCCCGACGGCAAGCTGCACGTCACGACCACCGGCACCGTCTTCACGGCCGTGCGGCGCGAGACCTGGGGCACCAGCGACCTGCCCATGCCCGAGGTGCCGCGGCCGGAGGCGGTCGAGCGCCTGAGCATCGGCCCTGCGCGGGCGGCCTGGTTGCAGCAGTACGAGATGCGCCCGATCCTCGGCCTCCTGCCTGCCGAGTGGAACGGCAGCGGCGACGCGAGCGAGACCCGCATGTGGGTGCGCGACGCCGAGCCGCGTCCGCTCGATTTCGCTGCCCTGGCCGCGCTCAGCGACGCCTTCTTTCCGCGCGTGTGGCTGCGCCGCGCGACGCCGGTGCCGATCGGCACCGTCTCGATCACGACCTATTTCCACGTCGATTCCGCGCTGCTGGCCGAGATCGGCCACGGCTTCCTGCTCGGGCGCGCAACCGGCCAGCAGTTCCGCAACGGCTATTTCGATCAGGCGGCCCAGTTGTGGAGCGAGGCCGGCGTGCTGCTCGCCACCAGCAACCAGATCGTCTACTTCAAGGAATGATGTGGCCTGCCACGCTTCCAACTCGGAGACCGCAATGAAGAGCGTTGATTTCTATTTCGACTTCGGCAGCCCCGCGGCCTACCTGGCCTATACGCAACTGCCGCACATCTGCGCCGACATGGGCGCGACGTTGGTCTGGAAGCCGATGCTGCTGGGTGGCGTGTTCCAGGCCACGGGCAACCGCTCGCCGGTCGAGGTGCCTGCCAAGCGTCCCTACATGATGGACGACCTGCTGCGCTTCGCGGCGCGCTACAAGGTGCCCTTCGCCTACAACCCGAACTTCCCGATCAACACGCTGCTGCTGATGCGCGGCGCCTGCGGCATTCAGATGCACCAGCCCGATCGCTTCCGCGCCTACGTCGACGCGGTGTTCCACGCGATGTGGGTGGAGCCACGCAACCTCAACGACCCGGCCACCGTGGGCGGCGTGCTGCAGGCGGCCGGCTTCGATGCCGTCCAGCTGCTGGCGCTGGCCAACGCGCAGGAAACCAAGGACCGGCTCAAGGCCGCCACGCAGGAAGCCGTGGAGCGCGGTATCTTCGGTGCACCCACGATGTTCGTCGACGGCCGCATGTACTGGGGCCAGGACCGGCTCGACTTCGTGCGCGAGGCCCTGGCCTGAACGCATCCATTTCCAAGGAACCACCATGAGCGACATCCTCGTCCACACCGAAGCCGGTGTGATGACCCTGACCTTCAACCGCGTCGACAAGAAGAACTCCATCACGAGCGCGATGTACGCCACGCTGGCCGATGCGCTCGACGGTGCCGTGAACGACGCCGCCGTGCGCGCGGTGCTGATCCAGGGCGACGCCACCATCTTCAGCGCCGGCAACGACATCGCCGACTTCCTCCACGCGCCGCCCGCGGGCGAGAACTCGCCGGTGTTCCGCTTCCTGCACGGCATCGCGAGCTTCCCGAAGCCGATCGTGGCCGCGGTCTGCGGGCCGGCAGTGGGCATCGGCACCACGCTGCTGTTCCATTGCGACCTGGTCTACGCGGGCGACAACGCGGCGTTCTCGATGCCCTTCGTGAACCTGGGCCTGTGCCCCGAGGCTGCCTCGAGCATGCTCGCGCCGCAGATGTTCGGCTACCACCGCGCCGCCGAGGCACTGCTGCTGGGCGAGCCCTTCATGGCCGAGGCCGCACTCGAGGTGGGACTGGTCAACCGCGTGGTGCCGCCGACCGAGGCCAACGCGATCGCGCAGGTGCAGGCGCGCAAGCTCGCGGCCAAGCCGATCACCGCGCTGATCGAGACCAAGCGCCTCATGAAGAAGGCGCAGCAGCCCGCGCTGCTCGAGCGCATGGACGAGGAAGGCAGGAGCTTCGGCCGCATGCTGCGCGAACCAGCGGCGCGCGAGGCCTTCACGGCCTTCATGGAAAAGCGCCGGCCCGACTTCTCGAGGGTATGAGCGGCGCGCGGGCAGCGGCCCGATGAACCTGTTCGTCTCGTTGCGCTACCTCGTGGCGCTCGACGATCACCGCCACTTCGGCCGTGCCGCGCTGGCCTGCAGCGTGACGCAGCCGGCGCTGTCCAATGCGATCCGCGCACTGGAGGAAAACTTCGGTGCCTCGATCGTCAAGCGTGGCCGCAACTTCGCCGGGTTCACCGAGGAAGGCGAGCGCATCCTGGTGACGGGGCGCAGCATGCTGCGCGACTATGAACTGCTGCAGCAGGACCTGCACAGCAGCGAAGCCGCGCCCACGGGCAACCTGCTGATCGGCGCGGTGCCCACGGCGATGCCCATCGCCGCCCGCTTCGCCGCCATGCTGCAGGACCGGCATCCGGGCATCACGCCGGCCGTGCGTTCGATGAGCTCGATCGAGCTCGAGTCCGGCCTCGAGAGCCTCTCGCTCGACATGGCGCTGGGCTACACCGAGCGCATGGACGACAGGCGCTCCAGCGTGCGCGCCGTGCCGCAGTACAGCGAGCACTACTTCCTGCTGCGCCGCGCTGCGCTGCCGGACCCCGGCCGACTCAGGATCGGCGAGCCGACCACCTGGGCCGAGGCCGCGGCCCTGCCGCTGTGCCTGCTCAGCCGCGAGATGCACAACCGCACGATCGTCGACCGCGCCTTCGTGGAGGCCGTCGGCCAAGGCCCCAAGCCGGTGATCGAGACCAACTCGATCCTCACGCTGGCGCTCAGCGTGCGCGCCGGGCGCGTGGCCAGCGTGATGCCGGGCGCACTGGTGGATGCGGTCCAGGGCTACGGCGACCTCGAGGCGCTGCCGCTCACCGCGCCGGCGGTGCAGGTGCCGATCGCCTTCATGGTGCACGACGGCAACCGTCCATCGCGCACGCTCCAGGCTGCGCTCGCCTTCGCCGAGGACGCCGCCTGGCTGGAACAGGTCCGGCGGCACGCGGGCGCGCTCGCGGCCCTTGGTTAACCCTGATTTCCGAATCGCATCGATTGATTCCCCGAATAAATTAGACCGTCCGCCGAGCCTCGCCGACACTCCGCGCGCACCGATCGAGTGCAAAAAAACCACGAGGAGACATACATGTCGGCAGTTCTGGATGGCAGCGGGGTTCCGATCGAGGGCCATGGTTGGCTGGACAAGGAGCGCACCATCGCCGGTGCGGGCTTCAATCGCTGGCTGGTGCCGCCGGCCGCGCTGGCGATCCACCTGTGCATCGGCATGGCCTACGGCTTCTCGGTGTTCTGGCTGCCGCTCTCCAAGGCGATCGGCATCGGCACGTCGCAGGCCTGCGCCAAGGACATGAGCCTCCTGGCCGAACTCTTCGCCTCCAACTGCGACTGGCGGATCTCGAGCCTTGGCTGGATGTACACGCTGTTCTTCGTGCTGCTGGGTTCGTCGGCAGCGCTCTGGGGCGGCTGGCTCGAACGGGCAGGGCCGCGCAAGGCCGGCGTGGTGTCGGCGCTGTGCTGGTGCGGCGGCCTCGTCATCTCCGCCATCGGCGTCTATACGCACCAGCTGTGGCTCATGTGGCTGGGCTCCGGCGTGATCGGTGGCATCGGGCTGGGCCTGGGCTACATCTCGCCGGTGTCGACGCTGATCAAGTGGTTCCCGGACCGCCGCGGCATGGCCACCGGCATGGCGATCATGGGCTTCGGCGGCGGTGCCATGATCGGTTCGCCCCTCGCCGACGAGCTGATGAAGCTGTTCGCGAGCCCCACCAGCGTCGGCGTGACGCAGACCTTCCTGGTCATGGCGGCGGTCTATTTCGTCTTCATGATGGGCGGTGCCCTGGGCTACCGCATCCCGCCGAGCGGCTGGAAGCCCGCCGGCTGGACGCCGCCGCCGCCGAGCGCCAACGTGATGATCACGCAGCGCCACGTGCACGTGAAGAAGGTCTGGGGCATTCCCCAGTTCTGGCTGGTCTGGATGGTGCTGTGCATGAACGTCAGCGCCGGCATCGGCGTGATCGGCATGGCGAGCCCGATGCTGCAGGAGGTCTTCGGCGGCGGCCTGGTTGGTGTCGCGAAGAAGTACGGCGAGCTCGACCGCGCGCAGCTCGGCGCCATCGCGGGCGTTGCCGCGGGCTTCACGGCGCTGCTGAGCCTGTTCAACATCGGCGGCCGCTTCTTCTGGGCCAGCCTGTCGGACAAGCTGGGCCGCAAGATGACCTACGTGGTGTTCTTCGTGCTGGGCGGCCTGCTGTACTTCAGCATTCCGTCGTCGGCGGGCGCCGGCAGCAAGCTGCTCTTCGTGGGCGCCTTCTGCATCATCCTGTCGATGTACGGCGGCGGCTTCGCGACGGTGCCGGCCTACCTGGCCGACCTGTTCGGCACCCAGATGGTGGGCGCCATCCATGGCCGGCTGCTCACCGCCTGGGCCACCGCCGGCATCCTCGGACCGGTGGTCGTGAACTACATGCGCGAGTACCAGCTGGGCCTTGGCATTCCGCGCGAACAGGTCTACAACCAGACCATGTACATCCTGGTGGGCATGCTGGTGATCGGCCTGCTGTGCAACCTGATGGTCCGGCCGCTGGCCGACAAGTGGTTCATGACCGACGCCGAACTGGCCGAGGAAAAGCGCCTGGCCCATGACCGCGCCGTCGCCAACGAGGTCGGCAGGGGCCCGGGCCGGGGCGGTGCGACGCCGGCGGCGATGGTCTGGCTGTGCTGGGCGGCGGTGGGCATACCGCTGGCCTGGGGGGTCTATCGCACGCTGCTGAGCGTGTCGAAATTCTTCAACTGAATCCAGAGAAAAAGGGCGCCCTCGATGGCGCCGAGTCCACGATGAACGAAGCGCGAAATCTTCCGCCGGCGGCCCGTGCCGACCTGCTGCCCGAACTGCTCGCCCGGCGTGCCCGGGAGCCGGGCGCGCTGCTGCCGATCCTGCACGAGCTGCAGGACGCGCTGGGCCATGTGCCGGCCGATTTCGTGCCCGCGATTGCCGAGGCGCTGAACCTCTCGCGCGCCGAGGTGCACGGCGTCGTCACCTACTACCACCACTTCCGTGACGCGCCGGCAGCGCGCCACGTGGTGCAGATCTGCCGCGCCGAGGCCTGCCAGGCGATGGGCGCCGATGCCCTGCTCGCGCACGCGCAGCAGCGCCTGGGTTGTGCGGTCCACGGCCACTCGAAGGACGGCGCCTTCACGCTCGAGCCGGTCTACTGCCTCGGCCTGTGTGCCTCGTCGCCGGCATTGATGCTCGACGACCAGCTGCATGCGCGCATGACGGCCCAGGGCTTCGATGCGCTGATCGCCGAAGCGGGAGCGACGCCATGAGCGCCGTCACCGTCTACGTTCCGCGCGACTCGGCGGCGCTGGCGGTCGGTGCCGACCGCGTGGCGCGCCGCATCGCCGACGAGGCCGCCGTGCGCGGCATCGCGCTGCAGGTCGTGCGCAACGGCTCCCGCGGGCTGCTGTGGCTCGAGACGCTGGTCGAGGTAGCGACACCCGAAGGGCGCGTCGCCTACGGGCCGGTCACGGCGGCCGACGTCGCGGGTCTGTTCGATGCCGGCTTCCTCGGCGGTGCACCGCATGCGCTGGGCCACGGCCCGACCGAAGCCATTCCCTACCTGAAGAGCCAGCAGCGCCTGACCTTCGCGCGGATGGGCATCACCGATCCGCTGTCGCTGGCCGACTACCAGGCGCACGATGGCTTCGCAGGGCTTCGGCGCGCTCTCGCGCTGGCGCCGACGGACGTGGTGCAGCAGGTGCTCGATGCCGGCCTGCGCGGCCGCGGCGGCGCGGCCTTTCCAGCGGGCATCAAGTGGAAGACCGTCCTGGCCACCGAGGCGCCGCAGAAGTACGTGGTCTGCAATGCCGACGAAGGCGACTCGGGCACCTTCTCCGACCGCATGACGATGGAGGGCGATCCCTTCATGCTGATCGAGGGTATGGCCATCGCGGGCATCGCCACCGGCGCCTCCCATGGCTACATCTACGTGCGCTCCGAGTACCCGCATGCGATCGCGACGCTGAACCAGGCCATCGCGCTGGCCGAGGCCGCGGGCTTCCTGGGCGCCGACGTGCTGGGCTCGGGGCGTCGCTTCACGCTCGAGGTGCGCAAGGGTGCGGGCTCCTACGTCTGCGGCGAGGAAACCGCGCTGCTCGAGAGCATCGAGGGCCGGCGCGGCGTGGTGCGCGCCAAGCCGCCGCTGCCCGCCATCACGGGCCTGTTCGGACGCCCGACGCTGATCCACAACGTCATCACGCTGGCCAGCGTGCCGCTGATCCTCGCGCGGGGCGCCGACTTCTACCGCGACTACGGCACGGGGCGCTCGCGCGGCACGCTGCCGATTCAGCTGGCCGGAAACATCCGCCGCGGCGGACTGGTCGAGCGCGCCTTTGGCATCACGATGCGCGAGCTGCTCTACGACTACGGCGGCGGCTCGGCCTCGGGCCGGCCGATCAAGGCGGTGCAGGTCGGCGGCCCGCTGGGCGCCTACCTGCCCGAATCGCAATGGGACCTGCCGCTCGACTACGAGGCCTACGCGGCCGTCGGCGGCACCGTGGGCCATGGCGGCATCGTGGTACACGACGACACGGCCGACCTGTCGAAGCTCGCTCGCTATGCGATGGAGTTCTGCGCCATCGAATCCTGCGGCAAGTGCACGCCCTGCCGCATCGGCGCCGTGCGCGGCGTCGAGGTGATCGACAAGATCCGCGCCAACCAGAACCGGCCGCAGCAGGTGCTGCTGCTGCGCGACCTCTGCAACACCATGGTGCACGGGTCGCTGTGTGCGATGGGCGGCATGACGCCGTTCCCGGTGCTCTCCGCGCTGGACCATTTTCCGCAGGACTTCGGCCTGGTCGAGCCCGACCGCCAAGCCGCCTGAACCCAGGGAGACGAACATGCTGGACCATCTGAAGGAAACCGACTGGGGCACGCCGAAGCGCGAATCGACGCGCGAGGTCACGCTGGAGATCGACGGCAACGAAGTCACGGTGCCGGCCGGCACCTCGCTGATGCGCGCGGCGGTCGATGCCGGCATCCAGGTGCCCAAGCTGTGCGCCACCGACAGCCTCGAGCCCTTCGGCTCCTGCCGCCTGTGCCTGGTCGAGATCGACGGCCGCAAGGGCTTTCCGGCCTCGTGCACCACGTCGGCCGAAGCCGGCATGAAGGTTCGCACCCAGACACCGAAGCTGCAGGAGCTGCGCAAGGGCGTGATGGAGCTCTACATCTCCGACCATCCGCTCGATTGCCTCACCTGCTCGGCCAATGGCAACTGCGAACTGCAGGACATGGCCGGCGTCACGGGCCTGCGCAACGTGCGCTATGGCTTCGACGGCGCCAATCACCTGAAGAGCGAGAAGGACGAATCCAACCCGTACTTCAGCTACGACCCATCGAAGTGCATCGTGTGCAACCGCTGCGTGCGCGCCTGCGAGGAAACGCAGGGCACCTTCGCGCTCACGATCAGCGGCCGCGGCTTCGAGTCGCGTATCTCGCCGGGCCAGGACCAGCCCTTCATGGAATCCGAATGCGTGAGCTGCGGTGCCTGCGTCGAGGCCTGCCCGACCGCCACCCTGCAGGAGAAGTCCGTCATCTGGCTCGGCCAGCCCGAGCACAGCGTGATCACCACCTGCGCCTACTGCGGCGTGGGCTGCGGCTTCAAGGCCGAGATGAAGGGCAGCGAGGTGGTGCGCATGGTGCCGTGGAAGGACGGCAAGGCCAACGAAGGCCACTCCTGCGTCAAGGGCCGCTTCGCCTGGGGCTACGCGACGCATCAGGACCGCATGCTCAAGCCGATGATCCGCGCGAAGATCACCGATCCCTGGCGCGAGGTCAGCTGGGAAGTGGCGCTGAACCATGCCGCCAGCGAGTTCCGCCGCATCCAGGGCAAGTACGGCCGCGACTCGATCGGCGGCATCACCTCCTCGCGCTGCACCAACGAGGAAACCTACCTGGTGCAGAAGCTGGTGCGCGCGGCCTTCGGCAACAACAACGTCGACACCTGCGCCCGCGTGTGCCATTCGCCGACCGGCTACGGACTGGGCCAGACCCTCGGCACCTCGGCCGGCACCCAGACCTTCAAGTCGGTGGAGAAGGCCGACGTCATCATGGTGATCGGTGCCAACCCGACCGACGGCCATCCCGTGTTCGCCTCGCGCATGAAGAAGCGCCTGCGGGAGGGCGCCCAGCTGATCGTGATCGATCCGCGCCGCATCGACATCGTGCGCTCGCCGCACGTGCGTGCCGAGCATCACCTGCAGCTCAAGCCCGGCACCAACGTGGCCGTGATCACCGCGATGGCGCACGTCGTCGTCACCGAAGGCCTGGTGGCGGAAGACTACGTGGCCGAGCGCTGCGATGCGAAGTCCTTCGGCGAATGGCGCGAGTTCGTGGCGCGTGCCGAGAATTCGCCCGAGGCCACCGAGGCCGCCACCGGCGTGCCTGCGGCCGAGCTGCGCGCCGCCACCCGGCTCTATGCGCAGGCCGGCAACGGCGCCATCTACTACGGCCTCGGCGTCACCGAGCACAGCCAGGGCTCGACCATGGTGCTGGGCATCGCCAACCTCGCGATGGCCACCGGCAACGTGGGCCGCGAGGGCGTCGGCATCAATCCGCTGCGCGGTCAGAACAACGTGCAGGGCTCCTGCGACATGGGTTCCTTCCCGCACGAACTGCCGGGCTACCGCCATGTGTCGGACAGCATCACGCGCGCCTCCTTCGAGGCCGCCTGGGGCGTCGACATCAGCCCCGAGCCCGGCCTTCGCATTCCGAACATGTTCGATGCGGCGCTCGGCGGCAGCTTCAAGGGCCTGTACTGCGAGGGCGAGGACATCGTGCAGTCGGACCCCAACACGCAGCACGTGGCCGCGGCCATGATGGCGATGGAATGCGTGGTGGTGCAGGACATCTTCCTCAACGAGACCGCCAAGTACGCGCACGTGTTCCTGCCGGGCTCCTCGTTCCTCGAGAAGGACGGCACCTTCACGAACGCCGAGCGACGCATCTCGCGCGTTCGCCGCGTGATGCCGCCCAAGGCCGGCCTGGCCGACTGGGAGGTCACGCAGAAGCTCGCGCAGGCGCTGGGCTATCCGATGGACTACGCGAGTCCCGAGGCCATCATGGACGAGATCGCGGCACTGACGCCGACCTTCAGCGGCGTGAGCTACCGGCGGCTCGACGAGCTCGGCAGCATCCAGTGGCCCTGCAACGAGGCGGCGCCCGACGGCACGCCGACCATGCACATCGACCGCTTCGTGCGCGGCAAGGGCCGCTTCATCATCACGCAGTACGTCGCCACCGACGAGAAGGTGACGCGCAAGTTCCCGCTGCTGCTGACCACCGGGCGCATCCTGTCGCAGTACAACGTCGGCGCCCAGACCCGCCGCACGCCCAACAACCAGTGGCACAGCGAGGACCGGCTCGAGATCCATCCGCACGATGCCGAGGAGCGCGGCATCAAGGACGACGACTGGGTCGGCATCCAGAGCCGCGCGGGCGAGACCGTGCTGCGCGCCACGGTCTCCGAGCGCATGCAGCCGGGCGTGGTCTACACCACCTTCCACTTCCCGGAGTCGGGCGCCAACGTGATCACCACCGACAACTCCGACTGGGCCACCAACTGCCCCGAGTACAAGGTGACGGCCGTGCAGGTGATGCCGGTCATGCAGCCTTCGGCCTGGCAGCGCGAGTACAGCCGCTTCAACCGCGTGCAGCAGGAACTGCTCGACGCACGCGCCGATGCCGCGGCGGGCGAAACCATTCCTGCGAAGTAGGGGGCCCGCGCATGCACGTCGACGCCCTGATCCGCATGGCCAACCAGATCGGCGGCTTCTTCGAGGCCATGCCCGATCGCGAGGAGGCGATCGAAGGCATCGCCACGCACATCAAGAAGTTCTGGGAGCCGCGCATGCGGCGCGAGCTGATCGCGCACATCGATGCGGCAGGGGATGGCTCGGGCCTGCGCCCGCTGGTCGCCGAGGCGATCGGCCGGCACCGCGGCCTGCTCGCCTGAGCTCGCCGGCGCTTACGCGCCAGCGGGTCGCTCGACCGGCCGCGGCCGCCCGTTGTCGTCGATCGCGACGTAGGTGAAGGTGGCCTGCGTGACCTTGATGTATTCGCCCTGGGCCGCGAAGCGCTCGGCGAAGACCTCGACCGTGACCGTGATCGAGGTGCGGCCGATGCGCTCGAGCTTGGAATAGAACGACAGGATGTCGCCCAGGCGCACCGGCTGCTTGAAGATGAACTCGTTGACCGCCACCGTCGCCATCCGGCCCTTGGCATGGCGCGCCGGGATCACCGAGCCGGCCAGGTCGCACTGCGCCATGACCCAGCCGCCGAAGATGTCGCCGTTGGCATTGCAGTCGGCCGGCATCGGAATCACCTTGAGCACGAGCTCCATGTCGGCCGGGAGGCTTTTGAGCGTGGCGGTGAGCGGGGCACTGGAAGTGTCGGACATGGGCACAATCTGAGGTCAAAACATCAGCCACGATTGTCCCCCATGCGCCGTTCCGGCGAAGCCATTCCGCATTCCCACCCCGTCCAGGCGGGCCAGCCGGCCCGCGCCGACCGCTCCGACTGGGCCACGCTGCGCCGTCTGTTCCCCTACCTCTGGCGCTACAAGTGGCGGGTTTTCGCGGCGCTGGCCTTCATGGTCGGCGCCAAGGTCGCCAACGTCGGCGTGCCGGTGCTGCTCAAGAACCTGGTCGATGCGATGTCGATCAAGCCCGGCAGCACCGCCTCGATGCTCGTGGTGCCGGTGGGCCTGCTGCTGGCCTACGGCCTCTTGCGGCTGTCGACCGCGATCTTCAACGAGTTGCGGGAGCTGGTGTTCGCGAAGGCCACCGAGGGGGCGGCGCGCAGCATCTCGCTCGAGGTGTTCGAGCATCTGCACGCGCTGAGCCTGCGCTTTCACCTCGAGCGCCAGACCGGCGGCATGACGCGCGACATCGAGCGCGGCACGCGCGGCGTGCATTCGCTGATCTCGATGTCGCTCTACAGCATCGTGCCGACCATCATCGAGCTGGTGCTGGTGCTCTCGATCCTCGGCGTCAAGTTCAATTCGGGCTTCGTCTGGATCACGCTGGCGGCGCTGGTGCTGTACATCGGCTTCACGGTGACCGTGACCGAATGGCGCACCCAGTTCAGGAAGACCATGAACGAGCTCGACACGCAGGCCCAGAGCCACGCGGTCGATTCGCTGCTGAACTACGAGACCGTCAAGTACTTCAACAACGAAGCCTTCGAGGCCCGCCGCTACGACGCCAGCCTCGAGCGCTACCGCAAGGCGGCGGTCAAGAGCCAGACCACCCTGAGCCTGCTCAATGCCGGCCAGCAATCCCTGATCGCGATCAGCCTGGTCGCGATGCTCTACCGCGCCACGCAGGGCGTGGCCGATGGCAGCATGACCCTCGGCGATCTCGTGATGGTCAACGCCTTCATGATCCAGCTCTACATCCCGCTCAATTTCCTCGGCGTGATCTACCGCGAGATCAAGCAGAGCATGACCGACCTCGACCGCATGTTCGTGCTGCTCGAGAAGGAGCGCGAGGTGCGCGACGCGCCCGGCGCGCAGCCGCTCGCGGGCCACGATTCGAGCGTGCGCTTCGAGGACGTGAGCTTCGCCTACGAGAGCGCGCGGCCCATCCTGAAGCACGTGAGCTTCGAGATCCCGGCCGGCCGCACCGTGGCCGTGGTCGGCCCCTCGGGCTCAGGCAAGTCGACGCTGGCGCGGCTGCTCTATCGCTTCTACGACGTGCAGCAGGGCCGCATCACGATCGGCGGCGAGGACATCCGCGAGGTCACCCAGGCCAGCGTGCGGCAGGCGATCGGGATCGTGCCGCAGGACACGGTGCTGTTCAACGACACGGTCGAATACAACATCGCCTACGGCCGGCCCGGTGCCAGCCGCGAGGAAGTGGAGGAAGCCGCGCGCGCTGCCCGCATCCACGACTTCATCTCGCACACGCCCAAGGGCTATGCCACCATGGTCGGCGAGCGCGGCCTCAAGCTCTCGGGCGGCGAGAAGCAGCGCGTGGCGATCGCGCGCACGCTGCTCAAGGACCCGCCGATCATGATCTTCGACGAGGCGACCTCGGCGCTCGATTCGGCCAACGAGCGTGCGATCCAGTCGGAGCTCAAGACCGCAGCCCGCAACAAGACGACGCTGGTGATCGCGCACCGCCTGTCGACCGTGGTCGATGCCCACGAGATCCTGGTGCTGGAAAGCGGCGTGATCGTCGAGCGCGGCACCCATGCGGAACTCCTGGCGCGCCAGGGCCGCTACGCCCAGATGTGGCACCTGCAGCAGCTCGCGGCCGCGCCGGTGCTATGAGCCATTCCTTCCCTCATCGTTGATTCAGGAGCTTTCGAGCATGTCCGAGAAGATCCCGCTGTTGGTGCTCAACAGCCTGTCGCAGGAACACCAGGCCCAGGTGGCCGCGGTGTACGACATGACCTATCTGCCGGTGCCCGCGCAGGCCGAGCGCGATGCGCTGATCGCGGCCCAGGGCGCGCGCTTTCGCGCCGTGCTCACGATCGGCTCGATCGGCCTCACCGCGGCCGAGATGGACGCGATGCCGAAGCTGGAGCTGGTGTGCTGCATGGGCGCGGGCTATGAAGCCGTGGCGCTCGACGCGGCGCGGGCACGCGGCATCGCGCTGGCCAACGGCGCCGGCACCAACGACGACTGCGTGGCCGACCATGCCTTCGGCCTGCTGATCGGCGCCATGCGCCACATCCGCACCCTCGACCGGCTGTGCCGCGAGGGCGTGCGGCGCGAGATCATTCCGCATCCGCCCAATGTCTCGGGCAAGCGCATCGGCATCCTCGGCCTCGGCACCATCGGCCGCAAGATCGCGAAGCGCGCTGCCGGCTTCGACATGGAGATCGGCTATCACAACCGCACGCCGCGCGACGGCGTGCCGCACCGCTACTTCGACACCGCCCTGGGGCTGGCCACCTGGGCCGACATCCTGGTGGTCGCGACGCCGGGCGGCGCCGGCACGCGCCACCTGGTCGATGCGGCGGTGCTGGATGCGCTCGGCCCCAAGGGCTTCCTGGTCAACATCTCGCGTGGCAGCGTGGTCGATACCGAGGCGCTCGCTGCCGCACTGCGCGGTGGTCGCATCGCGGGCGCCGGCCTCGACGTGTACGAGAGCGAGCCGCTGCCGCCCGAGCCGCTGATCGGCCTCGACAACGTGCTGCTGACACCGCACATGGCCGGCTGGTCGCCCGAGGCGACGCAGGCTTCGCTGGACCGCTTCCTTGCCAATGCCGAAGGGCATTTCTCGGGGCGCGGGGTGGTGTCGGCGATCTGATCGACCGGCGCGATCAGGCCGCCTGCTCCAGCACCGGCGGGCGCCGCTCGCCCCAGCCGCATGCGAGGTCGTACGCATGTCCCAGCCGCAGCACCGCCAGGTCTGCGTGCACGGGCCCCGCGATCTGCAGGCCCATCGGCAGGCCGTCGCCACTGAAGCCAGCCCGCACGTTGAGCGTCGGAAGGCCAGCGAGCGTGAAGGGCGTGACGATCTCCATCCAGTGGTGGTAGGTGTCGCTTTCGACACCGTCGACCGAGGTCGGCCACGGCAGCCGCGCATCGAAGGGGAAGACCTGCGCGGTCGGCGCCACCACGAAGTCGAAGCGCTCGAATGCGCGCAGGAAGGCGCGGTATACGTTCGATCGATAGAGCGATGCCTGGTAGAGCGCCGCGGCGTCGAGCTCGTGGCTCTGCTCGATCTCCCAGCGTGCCTCGGGCTTGAGCTTGTCGCGCAGCGCCGGATCGGCATGCGCCGCACCGAGCTTGCCGCCGACCAGCAACTGCCGCAGCCGCAGCCAGGCGGTCCAGTTCTGCGCGCGCGGCACGTCTAGCTGGTGCGGCTCGACCTCGCAGCCGAGGTCGCGGAAGGTCTGCAGCGAGCGTTCGCACAGCTCGCGGATGCCCGGCGCGAGCGGCAGGTCGGGCCACACGCTGCCGAGCCAGCCGATGCGCAGGCCCCTGGCATCGCCATCATCGAGCCGGAGCGCGTCGGGCGAGGGCAGGGCGTCGGACAGCGACAGCGGCAGGCGGGCATCGAAGCCGGCCTGCACCGCGAGCAGTCGGGCGGCGTCTTCCACCGTGCGCGCCATCGGGCCCTCGGTGCCGAGCTGCTGCAGGAACAGCTCGTCCTCGGGCGCGCCCGGCACGCGGCCGCGCGAGGGCCGCAGGCCGACTACGTTGTTGAACGCGGCCGGGTTGCGCAGCGAGCCGCCCATGTCGCTGCCGTCGGCCACCGGCACCATGCCGAGCGCGAGCGCCACGGCCGCGCCGCCGCTGCTGCCGCCGGCGCTCAGGGCGGGGTCGTAGGCATTCAGCGTGGTGCCGAAGACCGTGTTGTAGGTGTGAGAGCCGAGCCCGAATTCGGGCGTGTTGGTCTTGCCGATGACGATCGCGCCCGCGGCCCGCATGCGCGCCACGTGCAGGCTGTCGGTGCGTGCCGGCGTGCGCGGTGCGATCGGCGAACCCATCGAGGTCGGCAGGCCCGCGGCGTGGCTCAGGTCCTTCACTGCGAGCGGGAAGCCGTGCATCCAGCCCATGCGCTCGCCGCGGGCGAGCTGTGCATCGCGCGCGTCGGCCTCGGCCAGCAGCTGCCGAGGATCACGCAGCGAGACGATGGCGTTGAAGCGCGGATTGAGTGCGTCGATGCGCGCGAGCGAAGCCGCCATGAGTTCGCGGCAGGAGATCTCGCGGGCTGCGATGAGGCGCGAAAGCGTGGTGGCATCGAGGCCGGGCAGGTCGTGTGAATTCATCATGGAACCGTGTCGCGAGGCGAATGGAAAGTATGTCGCAGCGCTCGCATAATCGCCCCCCATGGAAACCAAGTGGCTCGAAGACTTCGTCAGCCTTGCGGAAACCCGCAGCTTCAGCCGTTCGGCCCAATTGCGCCATGTGACGCAGCCCGCCTTCTCGCGCCGCATCCAGGCGCTCGAAGGCTGGGCCGGTACCGATCTCGTCGACCGCAGCTCGTATCCGACGCGTCTCACGCCGGCCGGCCAGACGCTGTACGGCCAGGCGATCGAGATGCTGCAGGCGCTGCAGAGCACGCGCGCGATGCTGCGCGGCCATTCGGCCGCGGCGCAGGACGTGATCGAGTTCGCGATCCCGCACACGCTGGCCTTCACCTTCTTTCCCGCCTGGATCACCAGCCTGCGCGAGCAGTTCGGTCCGATGAAGACGCGGCTCATCGCGCTCAACGTGCACGATGCGGCGCTGCGCCTGGTGGAGGGCAGCTGCGACCTGCTGATCTCCTATCACCACGCCTCGCAGCCGTTGCCGCTCGATGCCAACCGCTACGAGATGGTGAGCCTCGGCGAGGAAGTCGTGGCGCCCTGGGTCAAGCCCGATGCCGACGGCGCACCGCGCTACCGGCTGCCCGGCCGCGCCGGCCAGCCGCTGCCCTATCTGGGCTACGCGCCCGGCGCCTACCTCGGCCGCGTGGTCGACCTGCTGCTCAAGGAGTCGGGCACGGCGATCCATCTCGACCGGGTCTACGAGACCGACATGGCCGAGGGCCTCAAGGTGATGGCGCTCGAAGGCCACGGCATCGCCTTCCTGCCGCAGAGCGCGGTGCGCAAGGAGGTTCGGGCGCGCACGCTCGTGAGTGCGCTGCCGCCCGAGATCGACCGGCTCGAGGCCACGATGGAGATCCGCGCCTACCGCGAGCGACCGGGCACTGCCGCCGGCTCGAAGTCGCCGGCTCGAAGCGGCAGTGGCGCGGCCGATGCGCTGTGGGCCTATCTGCAGCAGCGCCAGGGTCCGGGCCGAAGCCTGTCGTGATGCTGCAGTGCACAAACTATGACGCGGCGACATCCGGTCTGCCGGATTCGGCATTGGTCAGTCGCGCAATGTGCCAATAAAGTCCGCCCAGCCTTTTTCCGGGCACAAAGGGTGCTTTGAGAGAAGGGTCCGCGACGTGATGCGCCGGTGCGGTGCCGGTGGAACACGGTCGTGCTCGCCGAAGGTGCGCGGCGCACCGGGTTGGTCCGGGTATGACGCAAAATGCGGACGTCTAGAATTTCGTGTATCCCCTCAGCATTAGGAGTCTCTATATGAAGAAGCAAGTATTGGCACTGGCCATCATGGCGCTCGCCGCCGGCGGCGCATTCGCACAGGCCAATGACACGCTGGCCAAGATCAAGTCGTCCGGCGCAGTGACGATGGGTGTTCGCGACTCCTCGGGTGCCCTGGCCTATACGATCGGCGACGGCAAGTACGTCGGCTTCCACACCGAGATGTCCCGCAACATCCTGGCCGACATCCAGAAGCAGCTCGGCCTGCCCGCACTGAAGATCAACGAGCAGCTCGTCACCTCGCAGAACCGCGTGCCGCTGGTGCAGAACGGCACGGTCGACCTCGAATGCGGCTCGACCACCAACAACGCCACGCGCCAGAAGGATGTCGCCTTCGCCAACACCACCTACGTCGAGGAAGTGCGCATCGCGGTCAAGGCCAACTCGGGCATCAACTCGATCAAGGACCTGAACGGCAAGAACGTCGCCACGACCACCGGCACCACCTCGGTCCAGACCCTGCGCAAGAACGAGCGCGCCACGGGCATCGACTTCAAGGAAGTCATGGGCAAGGACCACGCCGACAGCTTCCTGCTGCTCGAGTCGGGCCGCGCCGATGCCTTCGTGATGGATGGCCAGATCCTGGCCGGCAACATCGCCAAGTCGAAGGCCCCGGCCGATTTCAAGATCGTCGGCGAAGCGCTGTCGGTCGAGCCCATCGCCTGCATGCTGCGCAAGGACGACCCGGCCTTCCAGAAGGCGGTCGACGACAGCATCAAGCGCCAGATCGCCGACGGCTCGCTCGCCAAGCTCTACGACAAGTGGTTCATGCAGCCGATCCCGCCGACCAACACCAAGGTCGGCCTGCCGCTGTCGGAAGCCACCAAGGCCGCCTGGGCCAACCCCAACAACAAGCCGATGGAAGACTACGCAAAGAAGTAAGCCGATCGGGGCCAGCTTGACGAACGCCCGCCACTTCAGGCGGGCGTTTGCCTTGTGAGGCACCTCCAACAATCATCGAGGAGCGGAAATGGGAAAGTGGGATTGGCAGGTATTTCTGGAAGACCCGGGCGGCAAGATACCGACCTATTGGCAATGGCTGGTGTCGGCCTGGGGCTGGACGATCGCGGTGTCGCTGACCTCGCTGGTGGTGGCGCTGGTGCTCGGGTCGATGGTGGGGGTGATCCGCACCTTGCCCAACAGCCCGTGGCTGGTCCGCCTCGGCAACGCCTGGGTCGAGCTGTTCCGCAACATTCCGCTGCTGGTCCAGATCTTCATCTGGTACCACGTGGTCCCCAAGCTGGTGCCTTTCATGGCCGGCCTGCCGCCCTTCATCCTCGTGGTGTTCGCGCTCGGCTTCTTCACCTCAGCCCGGATCGCGGAGCAGTTGCGCTCGGGCATCCAGGCACTGCCCAAGGGCCAGCGCTACGCGGGCATGGCGATGGGCTTCACCACGCCGCAGTACTACCGCTACGTGATCCTGCCGATGGCCTACCGGATCATCCTGCCGCCGCTCACGAGCGAATCGATGAACATCTTCAAGAACTCGTCGGTGGCTTTCGCGGTGTCGATCCCCGAGCTGATCCAGTTCGCGATGCAGGCGGGCGAGGAAACCTCGCGCGTGTCCGAGATGTACCTGGCCGTGACGATCCTCTACGTGATCTCGGCAATGGCCATCAACCGCATCATGGCCTGGGTCGAGAAGCGGGTCCGGGTGCCGGGCTTCGTCGTCGCCGGCGGCACGGGAGGCCACTGACATGAATCTCGATCTTTCCTTCTTCAGCTGGACGGTCGTCAGCAGCTTCCTGCTCAAGGGCCTGTACTTCAGCGTCATGCTGACCGTGGTCGCGACCATCGGCGGCATCATCCTCGGCACCCTGCTCGCGCTCATGCGCCTCTCGGGCAAGAAGTGGCTCGAGATGCCGGCCGCCATCTACGTCAACGGCATGCGCAGCATCCCGCTCGTGATGGTGATCCTCTGGTTCTTCCTGCTGGTGCCGACCATCATCGGGCGCCCGATCGGCGCGGAATACTCGGCCTACATCACGTTCATCGCGTTCGAGGCCGCCTACTTCAGCGAGATCATGCGCGCGGGCATCCAGTCGATTCCGCGCGGGCAGGTCTTCGCGGGCCAGGCCGTCGGCATGACCTACGGCCAGAACATGAAGCTCGTGATCCTGCCGCAGGCCTTCCGCAACATGCTGCCGGTGCTGCTCACGCAGACCATCATCCTGTTCCAGGACACCTCGCTGGTCTATGCCATCGGCGCCTACGACCTGTTCAAGGGCTTCGACACCGCGGGCAAGAACTATGGCCGTCCCGAGGAGGCCTACCTGCTGGCCGCCCTGACCTATTTCGTGCTGTGCTATTCGCTCTCGTGGTTCGTGAAGCGTCTGCACAAGAAGATCGCCATCATCCGCTGAGGAGAACCCCGCATGTCCGACAAAATGATCGAAATCAAGAACGTTTCCAAGTGGTATGGCCCCGTGCAGGTGCTCAACGAGTGTTCGGTGAGCATCGCCAAGGGCGACGTGGTGGTGGTGTGCGGGCCCTCGGGCTCGGGCAAGTCCACGCTGATCAAGACCGTGAACGCGCTCGAGCCCTTCCAGAAGGGCGAGATCACGGTCAACGGCATTCCGCTGCACGACCCCAAGACCAACCTGCCCAAGCTGCGCTCCAAGGTCGGCATGGTGTTCCAGCACTTCGAGCTGTTCCCGCATCTCTCGGTCACCGAGAACCTCACGATCGCGCAGATCAAGGTGCTCGGCCGCAGCGCCGACGAGGCCAAGACCCGCGGCCTCAAGATGCTCGACCGCGTGGGCCTGATGGCGCACAAGGACAAGTTCCCGGGCCAGCTCTCGGGCGGCCAGCAGCAGCGCGTAGCGATTGCGCGCGCGCTCAGCATGGACCCGATCGTGATGCTGTTCGACGAGCCGACCTCCGCGCTCGACCCCGAGATGGTCGGCGAGGTGCTCGACGTCATGGTGGCGCTGGCCAAGGAAGGCATGACCATGATGGTGGTCACGCACGAGATGGGCTTCGCACGCAAGGTGGCGAGCCGCGTGATCTTCATCGACGTCGGCGGCCGCATCCTCGAGGACTGCTCGAAGGACGAGTTCTTCTCGCACCCGGAGAACCGGCAGCCGCGGACCAAGGACTTCCTGAACAAGATCCTGCAGCACTGAAACAAGAAGCCCCGCAATGCGGGGCTTCTTTCTGGGGGGCTGGCCGCGCTCGAGACTAGTTCCGCGCCGCAATCGCCTTCTCGGCCTTCGTCACCAGATCGGCGCCCACCGTCGGCTTCCACTTCTCGTACACCGGCCGCGTGGCCTTCACGAAGGCGGCGCGCTCCTCGGGGGTCAGCTGGGTCACCGTGACGCCCATCGCGGCGATGTCCTTCAGCACCGGCTTGCCGGCTTCGACGAGGCCCTTGCGCGACAGCGCGATGTTCTGCTTGCCGGCATCGATCGCTGCCTGGCGCACGATGGCCTGGTCGGCCGGCGTCCACGAGGCCCAGATGTCCTTGTTGACGACGAACACCAGCGGATCGCAGACGTAGCCCCAGGTGGTCACGTATTTCTGCCCGACCGTGTGCATCTTGAGCACCGTGAACAGGAACAGCGGATTCTCCTGGCCGTCGACCGCGCCGCTCGCGAGCGCGGGCTGGGCGTCGGCCCAGCTCATCTGGGTCGGGTTGGCGCCCATGGCGCTGAACATGTCGGCGTAGATCGGCGAGCCGACGACGCGGATCTTCATGCCCTTCAGGTCATCCGGCGACTTGATCGGCTTCTTGGAGTTCGTGACCTCGCGGAAGCCGTTCTCGCCCCAGGCGAGCGGCACCACGCCGGCCTTGTCGAGCGTGGCGAAGATCTCCTTGCCGACCGGGCCCTGCGTGAGCGAGTCGACCGCCGCGTAGTCGGGCATCAGGAAGGGCATCGAGAACAGGTTGAGCTGCTTGACCTGCGGCGACCAGTTGATGGTCGAGCCGACTGCCATGTCGATCACGCCCTGGCGCAGCGCGCTGAACTCGCGCGTCTGGTCGCCCTGGATCAGCGACACGCCCGGATAGAGCTTGATGTTGATGCGGCCCTGGGTGCGCTCCTTGACCAGTTCGGCCCAGATGCGGCCGGCCTCGCCCCACGGCGTGGGCGGACCCAGCACCAGCGACATCTTGTATTCGGGCTTGTAGGTCTGCGCGGTGGCGGCGACCGAAAAGCCGCCGAGGGCGGCAGCGACGGCCAGCAGGCCGATCAGGGAACGACGGAATTTCATGGACCAGTCTCCTTCAATCTATAGATCAACTATCAAAAAAACACCACTTGCGCACCATCCGGTCTTCGCGGGAAATACCGCGGAACCGGCTTTGCCGGGCCGCTGGTATTGCCCCCGGCGAGGGGGTGGGCGGCTACACGAAGTGAGCCAACCTGGGCGTGAGCTCAATACCCCAGCTTGCGCGGCAGCCAGAGCGCGAGCTCGGGCCACACGATCACCGCCACCATCACCAGGAACATCGCGAACAGCATCCAGCCGACCCAGCGCACGGTCTCTTCCATGCGCACGCCCGCGATGCGGCAGGACACCATGAGGTTCACGGCCAGCGGCGGCGTGAACTGGCCCAGCGCCACCTTGAGCGTGAGGATGACGCCGAACCAGACCGGGTCCCACTTGTAATACTGGACGATCGGCCACAGCAGCGGCACGAAGATCAGGAAGATCGAGACGCCGTCGAGGAACATGCCGACCGTGATCAGCATCAGGATCAGCAGCGACAGCACGCCGTATTCGCCGAGGCCCGAATTCACGATCGCGCGCGTGACCGGATCGATCACGCCGAGCGTCGACAGCGAATAGGCGAAGATGCCCGCGAGCGAGACCACGAGCAGGATCACGGCCGACAGCTCACCCGATTCGCGCAGGATCACGAACAGGTCGCGCACCTTGATCGTGCGATGGATCGCCATGCCGACGAACAGGCCGTAGAACACCGCCACCACGGCTGCCTCGGTCGGCGTGAACAGGCCGGCGCGCATGCCGCCGAGGATCAGCACCGGTGCCGCGAGGCCCCAGGTCGCTTCCTTGAAGCTCTTCCAAAGTTCGGGCCGGGGCAGACTCGATTCGAGTGCGCCCATCTTGTTCGAGCGCGCCATCCAGACCGCCGGCACGATCAGCGCCACGCCGGCCAGGATGCCGGGCACCATGCCGGCGGCGAACAGCGCCGGCACCGAGGCCCCGGGCACCAGCACCGAATAGACGATGAAGGCCACCGAAGGCGGGATCAGGATGTCGGTGGCAGCGGCCGCGCCAACCACGCTGGCCGAGAACGCCGGCGGATAGCCCGCGCGCGACATCGCGGTGATCATCACGGCGCCGACCGCGGCCGCGTTGGCGGGGCCCGAGCCCGAGATGCCGCCGAGGAACATCGCCACCACGATCGCCACCAGGGGCAGCATGCCGGGCCCGCGCCCGACGATCGCGATCGCGAAGTTCACGAGCCTGAGTGCCACGCCCGAGCGGTCGAAGATCGAGCCGACCAGCACGAACATCGGGATCGCGAGCAGCGGGTACTTGCCGAGGCCGGCGAAGAAGTTCTGCGGCACGGCCAAGAGGCCGAACCACTGGGCGTCGCCGTTGGCCAGCGCGATGCAGGCCGCGCCCGCCAGGCCCAGCGCCGCGCCGATCGGCACGCCGAGCAGCATCATCGCCACGAAGGCGACGAACAGGAGCGTCGGGATCATCGGGCCGAGTCCCCGTAGTCGGTCTTGCGGCCGCGACGGATGAACAGGCCGAGCGCGCGCAGCGCGATGCCGAACGAGACGATCGGCAGCCAGATCGAATACCACCACTGCGGCACGCCGATGCCCGGCGAGGTTTCCTCGTAGCGGTAGTCGTCCCAGACCATACGTACGCTGAGCGCCCCGATGAGCAGGAACAGCAGCCCGACCATGGCCGCGCCGAACTGGGCGAGACGCTTGCGCCGCGCCATCGAGCCGCTCTCGGCGAAGTACTCGATGCGGATGTGGCGGTCGCGCGCGACCGCGGCCGAGCCCGCGACCAGCGCCAGCAGGATCATCAGGAACACCGAGAACTCCTCGGTCCAGGCGAACGAGGAATCGGTGAAGTAGCGCACCAGCACGTTGGCGAAGGTGATGCAGGCCAGCAGACCCATGATCACGACGGTGGCCCAGTCCTCGATCGCTAGCGGCACGCGCGTGGGCTCGTCGGCGGCGGGAAGTTCGGGGGGCAGGGGGCTGGCGGCGTCCAGCACGGGGCCGGACTCGGTGGGGGAGGTCATCGCGGGGAGCAGGAAGGTGGGGCCACGTCGTGTCACCGGGCGGACGCCGGGTGCAATCCGTACACCCTCGACAGGGAGAACAGTCCTGGATGGTAGCCATCCATGACCATTTCCTTATCGGGGGTTTCCTTAGCTGTGGCCCGCCCGCAGCGGTACGCGGCCCGGAATCAGGCCGGCAGCACGCGCGTTCTGAACGGCAGCCGCTCGAGCGCCTGCTGCACGCGCAATTGCACCTCGGCCGCGCGCGCGCCGAGCAGGGCGGCATCGACCTGCACCAGCAGCGCGCTCTCGCCATCGGTCTGCACGCGCGGGCGCGCCGCAGGCTCGATGCCGCCGAGCGCGGTGCAGGCCTCGTCGACCAGCGCCGTCGCCACCTCGCGCGCCGCCATCGCGCGCAGCTCGGGCTTGTAGATCTTGCCGACGTTGGTCATCGGCATCGAGGGGATCACGTACACCGCGCGCGGCCTGGCGGGCGCCTCGTCGACCCGGCCGGCGGTGAAGGCCAGCAGCTCGGCCTCGCTCGCCGCCGCGCCCGGCACCAGGGTCGCGTACACCACCGGCAGTTCGCCCGCGTAGGCGTCGGGCGCGCCCACCGCGGCGCACAGCTGAACCGCGGGGTGGGCGCCGAGCGCGTCCTCGATCGTCTTGGGGTCGATGTTGTGGCCGCTGCGGATGATGAGGTCCTTGGACCGGCCGCTGAGGTTGAGCCTGCCTTCGGCGTCGAGCCAGCCGAGGTCGCCGGTGGCGAGCCAGCCCTCGGCCGTGAAGGCCTTGGCATCGTCGGCCGGATCGACGAAGCCCGAGAACAGGTTCGGCGACTTGAACAGCACCATGCCCTGCTCGCCCGCGGGCAGGTCGCGGTCGCTCGCGTTGCCGTGGTCGTCGAGCGCCACGATGCGCAGCTGCGCGTACGGCAGCGGAAAGCCGACGCAGCCGGCGGGCCCGACCACGCCGGGCGGCGTGATGGTCGAAATGCCGGCCATCTCGGTCATGCCGAGGCTTTCGTGCACGTGCAGGCCGAACAGGCGCTCGAAGCGCGCCGCGAGCTCGGGCGACAGCACCGCGGCACCGGTGCGGCAGTAGTTGATCGAGGAGATGTCGGCGCCGTCCAGCGGCACGTTGGCGAGCGCCGCAAGCACCGTGGGCACGGCCGACAGCGAGGTCGGACGGTACTTGTCGACCAGTCGCCAGTAGTTCGCGACCACCTGCTTGTTGCGCAGGAGCGCGGTGGTCGGGATGATCACCTCGACCCCGGCCGACAGCGAGGCCAGCGATGCCGGCAGCACGCCCGCCACGTGGAACAGCGGATAGCCGTTGATCGAGCGGTCGTCCGGACCCTGGCCGGTCATGTTGACGCTGGCCCAGGCCGTGAACACCTGGGCGCCGTGGCTGTGGCGCGCGAGCTTGGGCGCGCCCGTGGTGCCGCCGGTGTGGAAGTAGGCCGCGATGTCGCCCGGGGCGATGTCGCGACCACTCGCGAGGCGGTCGTCGGGCTCGGCGCCGCGCGCAACCGCGAAGTCCGCCACGCCCTCGGGCAGGTCGCCTGCGCTGCCGGCCGGTTCGTCGTGAGGCGCCACGCGCAGCACCGTGGTGAGCGTCGGCACCTGGCTGCGCAGGCGCATCGCCTTCGACCACATGCCCGATTCGGCGTCGGAGCCGTAGGCGATCAGCACCTTGGCGCGACCCGCGGTCATCAGCGACACCAGCTTCTCGTCGGTGAGCAGCGGGTTGAGCGGCTGCGCGATGCCTGCCGCCGCGCCGCCCCAGAGCGCGAGGTGGTACTCGAGGCAGCCCGGCAGCAGCACCGCCACCGCGTCCTGCGGGCCGACGCCCAGGCGATGCAGCAGGTTCGCGGTCTGGTGGATGCCGGCCAGCAGCTCGGCATAGGACCAGCGGATCGGCTCGTCGGCCGGATTGCCGCTGCGCAGGAAGGTCAGGGCGGGCCTGGCGCCGAAGGCTGCCGCCGCGTTGCGGAAGATCTCGTAGGTGCTGCGCACCGTGAGCGCCTCGGCCAGAGGCGTGGCTTCCAGCCTTCGGACGTCGTCGAGGCTGCGAATCGGAAACGATGCGCTGAAGGGCGCTGCGTTCATGGTCCTGTCTCCTGCAAGTGTCGAACCGCGATCATGCGCCGGGCGGGCCGCGGCGCCTACCGCGTGCGACTTGCGACCTGCCGTTGGCGGACGCAGACGAGGGCGTCACACCTTCGCTGCACGTCAAAAGACATGGCTGGCCAGCCGACGCGAGAGCAGAATCACTGGTTATTCATCCAGTATCCCCGTGGACCTCTCAAGCAAGCTCGCCATCCTCGCCGATGCCGCCAAGTACGACGCCTCCTGCGCCTCCAGCGGCACGAAGCAGCGCGACTCGACCGGCGGCCGCGGCATCGGCTCGACCGAGGGCGCCGGCATCTGCCACAGCTATGCGCCCGACGGCCGCTGCATCTCGCTGCTCAAGATCCTGCTCACCAACCATTGCCAGTACGACTGCCTCTACTGCATCAACCGGGCCTCGAGCAATGTGCCGCGGGCGCGCTTTCGTGTCGACGAGGTGGTGCAGCTCACGCTCGATTTCTATCGCCGCAACTGCATCGAAGGCCTGTTCCTCTCCAGCGGGATCGTCAAGTCGCCGGACTACACGATGGAGCAGGTGGTCGAGGTCGCGCGGGCGCTGCGGGAAGACCATGACTTCCGCGGCTACATCCACCTGAAGACCATTCCCGACGCGAGCGACGAGCTGATCGCGCGGGCCGGCCTCTACGCCGACCGGCTCAGCATCAACGTGGAGCTGCCCACTTCCGACGGGCTGCAGGCGCTGGCGCCCGAGAAGAACGCGGGCGCGATCCGGCGCTCGATGGCCGGCCTGCGCATCCGCATCGACGCCGCGAAGGAGGAGCGGCAGGATGCGGCGTCGATCCGCGCCCTGCCCGGGGCGGCGCCGAGGGCCGCGGCGCCACCGCGCTTCGCACCCGCGGGGCAGAGCACGCAGATGATCGTCGGCGCCGACGCCACCGACGACCGCGGCATCCTGGCCGCGAGCGCCAACCTCTATGGCGCCTACCGGCTGCGCCGCGTCTACTACTCGGCCTTCAGCCCGATCCCCGACGCCGCGAAGGCGCTGCCGCTGCGCGCGCCGCCGCTGATCCGCGAACACCGGCTCTACCAGGCCGACTGGCTGATGCGCTTCTACGGCTTCGAGCACCACGAGATCGTCGCCGAGCCCGACGGCCTGCTGCGGCTCGATGTCGATCCCAAGCTGGCGTGGGCACTTGCGCATGAGGCGCAGTTTCCGGTCGACCTCAACCGCGCGCCGCGCGAGATGCTGCTGCGCGTGCCCGGGCTGGGCGGCAAGGCGGTCGCGCGGCTCCTGCAGGCCCGCCGGGTGCGCCGCCTGCGCGCCGAAGACCTGCAGCGACTGCACGTCCCGGCGCGCAAGGTGCTGCCCTTCGTGCTGGTCGACGGGCACCGGCCGGCGCCGCGCGCCTTCGCGGCCGAGGCGCAGCGCGTGCGTGCGCAGCCGCTGCAGGAGGTGCTGTTCTGACCCTCGCGCTGTTCGGCCCCGAGCATGCCGCGGCGGACGGTCTTGCCGGCTCGCCCGCCGCGGGCGTGCGCGTCCACCTCGACGGACCGGTCGACGTCGAGGGCTTCCGGCGCGAGGCGCGGCGTCTGCTCGCCCGGCAGGTGGCGCCGCACTGCATCGAGTGGTCATGCGGCGCCGCCGACCGCGATGGCGCCACCGGTTCGCTGTGGCACCAACCGGCGAGCGGGCCCGGCCCCGATTCCGGCGGCACGCCGGGCGAGACGGAGGCGCTGCCCCCGCCGGTGCGCGTGCCGGCCGAGTTCGCCGCGCTCTGCGAGAAGGCGCTGCTGCATGCCGAGCCGCAACGCTTCGCCTTGATGTACCGCCTGCTGTGGCGCCTTCAGCACGAGCCCGGCCTGCGCCACGATCCGCTCGATGCCGACATGCTGCGCGCGCGCCAGCTCGCCAAGGCGGTGCAGCTCGACATCCACAAGATGCGTGCCTTCGTGCGCTTCACGCGGCTGGCCGACGACCGCCATGTCGCCTGGTTCGAACCGGCGCACCACATCGTCGAAGCCAACGCGGGCTTCTTCGCGCGCCGCTTCGCGCAGATGCGCTGGGCCATCCTGACGCCGCGCGGCTCGGTCGAGTGGGACGGCAGCGCGCTGCGCTTCGGTCCCGCGGCCGATCGCCGCGAGCGTCCGCCGCCGGATGCCGGCGAGCATCTCTGGCTCACCTACTACGCCCACATCTTCAATCCGGCCCGTCTCAAGCTCGCGATGATGCGGCGCGAGATGCCGCGGCGCTACTGGCACAACCTGCCCGAGGCCGCGCTGATCGAGCCGCTGTCGCGGCAGGCGGCCGTGCGCAGCCGCGCGATGGTCGAGGCGTCGCCGACCGCGCCGCGCCGCATCCGGGCGCCGATCGCGCTGCATCCCCAGCCGCCGTCGCCGCAAGCCGTGCCCCTGTCGCTGGAGGAATTGCGCGCCGGTGCCCAGGCCTGCCGCGCCTGCCCGATCGGCGCGCTCGCCACCCAGGCGGTGTGCGGCGAGGGG
Organism: Variovorax jilinensis; assembly: GCF_030316885.1. GTDB lineage: Bacteria > Pseudomonadota > Gammaproteobacteria > Burkholderiales > Burkholderiaceae_C > Variovorax > Variovorax jilinensis. The sequence goes on from NZ_JASZYQ010000001.1 coordinate 363,243, forward strand.
CCGCTGGCACCGGGCCACATGCTGGTCGGCGAGCAGCCCGGCGACCAGGAAGACCTGGCGGGCCGGCCCTTCGTCGGACCGGCCGGGCAGTTGCTCGACCGTGCCCTGGCGCAGCTCGGCTGGCCCCGCGACTCGCTCTACCTCGCCAATGCGGTCAAGCATTTCAAGTACGAGCTGCGCGGCAAGCGGCGCCTGCACAAGACCCCGGGCCAGCGAGAGGCCGAGGCCTGCGGCCAGTGGCTCGATCACGAGATCCGGCTGGTCCGCCCGCAGGCGCTGGTGGCGCTGGGGGCCACCGCAGCGCGGGCCTTGCTCGGGCGGCCGGTCGCGGTGCAGTCCGAGCGCGGCGCCTGGCTCGACGAACGCAGCGACGGCCTGCCGGTCTTCGTGACGCTGCATCCCTCGGCGCTGCTGCGGCTGCCCGACGAAGAACGGCCCGCTGCCTGGCAGCGCTGGCTGGCGGACCTGGCACTGGCGCGGATGGGACAATCGCGCCCATGACCCAGCCCGCAGACACCCTCACGATCACCCGCCCCGACGACTGGCATCTCCACGTGCGCGATGGCGCCGCCCTGCAGGCCGTGGTGCCGCACTCGGCGCGCCAGGTCGGCCGCGCGCTGATCATGCCGAACCTGCGCCCGCCGGTGACCACCGCCGAGCAGGCCGTCGCCTACCGTTCCCGCATCCTCGAGGCCGTGCCCGCGGGCCTGCGCTTCGAGCCCGTGATGTCGCTCTACCTGACCGACCAGCTGCCGCCCGACGAAATCGCACGCGCGGCCGCTGCCGGCGTGCGTGCGCTCAAGCTCTACCCGGCCGGCGCCACCACCAACAGCGACGCCGGCGTGACCGACCTGCGCAAGACCTACGCCACGCTCGAGGCGATGCAGAAGCACGGCCTGCTGCTGCTGGTGCACGGCGAGGTGACCGACCCCGCGGTCGACCTGTTCGACCGCGAGGCGGTGTTCATCGACCGCGTGATGATTCCGCTGCGGCGCGACTTCCCCGAGCTCAAGGTGGTGTTCGAGCACCTGACCACCAAGGAGGGCGCCCACTACGTGCGCGACGCGAACCGGTTCACCGCCGCCACGATCACGGCGCACCACCTGCTCTACAACCGAAACGCGATCTTCACCGGCGGCATCCGGCCGCACTACTACTGCCTGCCGGTGCTCAAGCGCGAGACCCACCGCGTGGCGCTGGTCGAGGCGGCCACCAGCGGCAGCGACCGCTTCTTCCTCGGCACCGACAGCGCACCGCACCCGGCGCACCTCAAGGAACACGCGCTGGGCTGCGCCGGCTGCTACACCGCGCTGACCGCGATCGAGCTCTATGCCGAGGCCTTCGACAACGCCGGTGCGCTCGACCGGCTCGAAGGCTTCGCGAGCTTCCACGGCGCCGACTTCTACGGCCTGCCGCGCAACACCGATACCGTCACGCTGCGCCGCGAGAGCTGGACCGTGCCCGAGACCGTGCCCTATGGCGACGCGACGCTGAAGCCGCTGCGCGGTGGCGAGACGCTGGCCTGGAGGCTCGCTTGAACCGCGCCGCGCGCGTCATGGTGCTGGTCGACGCCGACAACGTCTCGGCCGACGTGATCGACCAGGCCATGCAGCGCCTGCTGGCCGAAGAGGGCGCGGTGCACGTGCGTCGCGCCTACTGCAACGCCGAGACCGCGCTCAAGCAGCATGCGCTGTTCAAGCGCTGGTCGATGCGGCCGATGGTCAACCTCTCGGCCGGCAAGAACAGCACCGACATCGCTCTCGCGGTCGACGCCACGACCTCGTCGTCGCCGAGCGGCCCGATCTCGTGGTGCTGGTGTCGTCCGACTCCGACTTCGCGCCGCTGGTGATCCGGCTGCGCGAGAAGGGCTGCCGTGTCTGCGGCATCGGCCAGAAAGGCAAGACCGGCGAAGAGACGGTGGCGGTCTACGACAGCTTCGTCGATCTCGAGCACCATGCCTCGCCGCGACCCTCCACCGGTCGCGCGCGTGCCGCGGCGCAGGTGCGCGCGCCGGCGGTGGCACCGGCGGCCCGTGCCCCAGCGGCCGCAGCGACCCGGCCAGCGGCTGTCGCCCCCGTTGCGGCCCCCAGCAGGGCACCCGCCAAGCGCGCCGCTCGCGCGACCGGGCGCCCCAAGGCCGAGGCCGCCACCGCCCCGGCAGCGCGCACGCCGGCCCTGCCGGACGAAGTGCTGCGCATCCTGCTGGCGATCGAGGAGCTCGGCATCGGCAACAAGGTCGAGCTCAACGTGGCGGCCGAGCGGCTGCGCGCCGCCCAGCTGCTCGGCAAGAGCGCCAGCTCGCCGAAGCTGTTCAAGAAATACCCCGAGCTGTTCCTGCTGACACCCGAGAAGACGCCCAACAAGGTGCAGTACGTCGGGCCGATGCCCGCCTGAGCGCGATGCCTGCGCCCGGCGGCCTTGCTGCGCTCGATCCGTCGGCCCCGTGGCTGGTGCCGTTCGCGCCACGGCTGCATCGGCTCGCGGCACGCACATCGGCCGGTGCCGATGCGGCAGCGGCGCTCGCCGCCGAGCCGTCGCCGATCGCGCTCGCGGCCGGGCCCCTGCGCTTCGTCGCCGGCGACAGCGCGGCGCCCGGCGAGGCCTACGAGGACTTCATCCATCGCACCGGCTGCGTGCCGACGCGCGACAACCTGCACGACCTGTTCAACGGCCTGGTCTGGCTGCAGTTTCCCGAGGCCAAGCGGCGCCTCAACCAGCTGCAGGCCGGCGAGATCGCGCGCGCCGGCATCGGTGCGCAGCGCGGTCCCTTGCGCGATGCGCTGACCCTGTTCGACGAGAACGGCGCCGTGCTCGAGGCCCCCGACGCGTTGTGGGAGGCCCTGCTGGCGCGCGACTGGCAGCGGCTGTTCGTGAGCGGGCGCACGCTGTGGCGCGAGGCGCGGCTGCAGTTGTTCGGCCACGCGCTGCTCGAGAAGCTCTGCCATCCGCGCAAGGCCGTCACGGCGCACGTGCTACGTGCGCCCGGCCCGAAGCCCTCGCTCGCAGCCGACGATCGCTCGATGGCGGCGGCCCTGGACGGCGCCCACCTCGCGGGCAAGCCCTTTGCGCCCCTGCCGGTGCTCGGCGTGCCGGGCTGGTGGCCGCAAAACCAGAACTTTTCCTTCTATGATGACTCGGAGGTCTTCCGACCTCGCAGGGTCCCACAACCAAATCCAACTTAACCGGCCCTTGCGGCGCCGCTGCGCTTGAAGCGCAGCGCGCAATCCCCACTTTGTAGCCGTCGATCCTCACGGAGAATCCAACTTGAAACGCATCATTCTGTTCGTCCTGACCAACGTCATGGTGGTCGCGGTGCTGGGCGTGGTCGCCAGCCTGCTCGGCGTCAACCGCTTCCTCACGGCCAACGGACTGAACCTCACGGCGCTGCTGGGCTTCGCGCTCATCATGGGCTTCGGCGGCGCGATCATCTCGCTGCTGATCAGCAAGCCCATGGCCAAGTGGTCGGCCAAGGTGCGCATCATCAACGACCCGCAGTCGCCCGACGAGGCCTGGATCGTGCAGACCGTGCGCAACTTCGCCGACAAGGCCGGCATCGGCATGCCCGAGGTCGGCATCTTCGAAGGCGACCCGAATGCCTTTGCGACCGGCGCATTCAAGAACTCCTCGCTGGTGGCGGTTTCCACCGGCCTGCTGCAGAACATGACGCGCGAGGAAGTCGAGGCCGTCATCGGCCACGAGGTGGCGCACGTGGCGAACGGCGACATGGTCACGATGACGCTGATCCAGGGCGTCATGAACACCTTCGTCGTGTTCCTGTCGCGCGTGATCGGCTATGCGGTCGACAGCTTCCTGCGCCGCAACGACGATCGTTCGTCGGGCCCCGGCATCGGCTACATGCTCACCACGCTGGTGCTCGACATCGTGCTCGGCTTCGCGGCCGCCATCGTGGTCGCCTGGTTCTCGCGCCAGCGCGAATTCCGCGCCGACGCCGGTGCCGCGCAGCTCATGGGCCGCAAGCAGCCCATGATGAATGCGCTGGCCCGCCTCGGCGGCCTGCCGCCCGGCGAACTGCCGAAGACGGTCGAGGCCATGGGCATCACGGGCAAGCTCGGCAGCCTGTTCGCCACCCACCCGCCGATCGAGCAGCGCATCGCCGCGCTGCAGAACTCGAATTCGAACTGAGCCGGAGGCCCGCTTCGGGCCCCGGCGCCAAGTTCCGATTTGCAAGCCCAGCCCCCGGCAGCCCCGGGGGCTTTTTCTTGCGCTGTCTCGTCGTGCGGCTACTTGCCGGCCACGCTGCGCGCCACGGCCTCGGCGACCTTGATGCCATCGACGCCGGCCGAGAGAATCCCGCCCGCGTAACTTGCACCTTCGCCCGCCGGGTACAGGCCGCGCAGGTTGAGGCTCTGGAAGTCCTCGCCGCGCGTGATCCGGATCGGCGACGAGGTACGCGTCTCGACCCCGGTCAGCACTGCGTCGTGCAGGTCGAAGCCCTTGATCTTGCGGCCGAAGGCCGGAAAGGCCTCGCGCATGGCCTCGATCGCGTAGCCCGGCAGCGCGGCATGCAGGTCGCCCGGCGTCACCCCCGGCTTGTACGAGGGCGTGACGCTGCCGAGTGCGGTCGAGGGCCGGCCCGCGACGAAGTCGCCGACCAGCTGGCCGGGCGCGCGGTAGTCGCCGCCGCCGAGCTCGAAGGCCCTCGACTCGAGCTGCCGCTGCAGGTCGATGCCCGCCAGCGCCGAGCCGGTGCGGCCGTCCTCCCAGCCCGGGAAGTCGCGCGGGTCGATGCCCACGACGATGCCGGCGTTGGCGTTGCGCTCGTTGCGCGAATACTGGCTCATGCCGTTGGTCACGACCCGGCCCGGCTCGCTCGTGGCCGCCACCACGGTGCCGCCCGGGCACATGCAGAAGCTGTAGACCGAGCGGCCGTTGCTCGCGTGGTGCACCAGCTTGTAGTCGGCCGCGCCGAGCAGTGGATGGCCGGCATGCCGGCCCCAGCGGGCGCGGTCGATCAGCCCCTGCGGATGCTCGACCCGGAAGCCGATCGAGAACGGCTTGGCGTCGATGTGGACGCCGCGCGCATGCAGCATCTCGAAGGTATCGCGCGCGCTGTGGCCGAGCGCCAGCACGACGTGGTCGGCGCGCAGCTCGCTGGTCTCGCCGCTGCGCTGGTCGCGCACGGTCAGCCCGCGCAGCCGGCGGCCGTCGGGGCCGTCCTCGATCAGCAGGTCGGTCACGCGCTGCTCGAAGCGGATCTCGCCGCCCAGCGCGACGATCTCGCCGCGCATGTGCTCCACCACCTTCACGAGCTTGAAGGTGCCGATGTGCGGATGGGCCACGTAGAGGATCTCGGGCGGCGCGCCGGCCTTGACGAATTCCTCCATCACCTTGCGGCCGAGGAATCGCGGGTCCTTGATCTGGCTGTAGAGCTTGCCGTCCGAGAAGGTGCCGGCGCCGCCTTCGCCGAACTGCACGTTCGATTCGGGATCGAGCACGCTCTTGCGCCAGAGGCCCCAGGTGTCGCGCGTGCGCTGCCGCACGGTCTTGCCGCGCTCCAGCACGATCGGCCTGAAGCCCATCTGCGCGAGCATCAGCGCGGCGAACATGCCGCAGGGACCGAAGCCGACCACCACCGGGCGCACCGCCAGCGATGCCGGCGCGGCCACCGGCGCGCGCCATTGCATGTCGGGCGTCGTCGCGATGCGCGGGTTGCCCGCGAAGCGCGCGAGCACCGCCGCCTCGATGGCGGGATCGGTGAAGGCGACATCGACGATGTAGACCTGCAGCAGTTCGGCCTTGCGGGCGTCGAAGCTGCGCTTGAAGACGTGGACATCGGCCAGCGATTCCACGGGCGTGGCCAGGGTCGACGCGACGGCCCTCGACAGGGCCTGCGGATCGTGGTCCAGGGGGAGCTTGACTTCGGAGATTCTCAGCATGTTCGTGGGCTTGTGGTTATCAAGCAGGAACGCCGATTATCGCGGGCGACGCTGAGAGACGCCGCAAGGTCTCAGGAAGGCAGGAACCCCTCCACCGACAGGTAGCGCTCGCCGGTGTCGTAGTTGAAGCCCAGCACCACCGCGTCGGCCGGCAGCGAGGGGAGCTTCTGCGCGATGGCGGCCAGGGTGGCGCCCGACGAGATGCCCACCAGCAGGCCTTCCTCGCGCGCGCAGCGGCGCGCCATCTCGCGCGCCGGTTCGGCATCGACCTGCAGCACGCCGTCGAGCAGGGCGGTGTCGAGGTTCTTCGGGATGAAGCCGGCGCCGATGCCCTGGATCGGATGCGGCGAGGGCTGGCCGCCCGAGATCACGGGCGAGGCCACGGGCTCGACCGCGAACACCTGCAGCTTCGGCCACTTCTTCTTGAGCACGCGGGCGCAGCCCGTGATGTGACCGCCGGTGCCCACGCCGGTGATCAGCACGTCGACGCCGTCGGGAAAGTCCGCCGCGATCTCCTCGGCCGTGGTGCGTTCATGGACCTCGATGTTGGCCGGGTTGTTGAACTGCTGCGGCATCCATGCGCCTGGCGTGCCCGCGACGATCTCCTCGGCGCGCGCGATCGAGCCCTTCATGCCCTTCTCGCGCGGCGTCAGGTCGAAGCTCGCGCCGTAGGCCAGCATCAGGCGGCGGCGCTCGATCGACATGCTGTCGGGCATCACGAGGATCAGCTTGTAGCCCTTCACCGCGGCCACCATCGCCAGGCCGATGCCGGTATTGCCAGAGGTCGGCTCGACGATCGTGCCGCCGGGCTTGAGCGCGCCCGAGCGCTCGGCGTCCTCGACCATCGCGAGCGCGATGCGGTCCTTGATCGAGCCGCCGGGATTGGCGCGCTCGCACTTGATCCAGACCTGCTGCGTCGCCGCGCCGAACAGGCGCTGGATGCGCACGTGCGGCGTGTTGCCGATGGTCTGCAGGATGGTGTCGGCTTTCATTCGGTCTCCTTGGGCTCGGGCCCCGCTGTGAAAAAAGGCAAAAAGGCGAAACGGCCATTGTGGCGATAATCGAGCGGTGAAGCACGCCGGACCGCCGCTGGTGCAAGTCTCGAAAGAGCGCACTGGAGGAACGTCCGGACTGCAAAGGACAGCGCAGGAGCTAACGGCTCTCCACCGCGAGGTGAGGATCAGAGCAACAGAGACGAGTCGGCCGGGGGCAACTTCGGTCGGGTGAAACGGGCAATCTCTGCGCGCAGCAACACCAAGTAGGCCAGTGCACGGAGCGCGGTTCGCCGCGACTTCGAATCCCGTGGTTCCGCGGACGACTGGCGGGTAGGTGGCATCGAGCCGTCTGGTGACAGGCGGCCCAGAGTAATGGCGGTCACGCCGGGGCGCTCGCAAGAGCGTGCCGGTGCACAGAATCCGGCTTACAGGCGTGCTTCACACTTTTTCCCGAGCGCCGCCACCGGGCGCTCAGAACCGCTCGTGCGGCCCCAGGTAGCGCCACTGCCCCGGCAGCAGCCCCGAGAGCGGCACCCGGCCGATGCGGATGCGCTTCATGGCCAGGATCTGCAGCCCCGCGGCGTCGCAGATGTGGGCGATCTGTCCCGGCTGCGCACCCTTGAGCGCGAATCGCAGGCCGGTGCGGCCCTCGCCCTGCTGGCCGATGCTGACGCGGGCGGGCGAGCGCTCGAGGCGCGCAAGGATCTCGGGCTCGACCGCGCCCGAGACGTCCACCATCACCTCGTGCTCGAGGATGCCGGCGTCTTCCTGCAGCTTGCGTTCGATGCGGAACTCCTGCGTGTACACGACCAGCCCGCCGGCGCCGGTCTCGAGCGGCGTCATCAGGCGCTGCGCCGCCACGTGGCGCGGCAGGAAGCGCAGTCCCGCGCGCTCGGGCTCGTGGTGGCCGGCCGCAACCAGCAGGCGGTGCGCCTGCGCGGTCGGCGTGCCGGGCGGCTTGTGCAGCAGCAGCGTCACCGGAAGCACCGGCTCGGGCCGCGCCCCGGCCTCGATCTCGACCTTCTGGTGTGCATGCACGCGCGACTGCGGCAGCAGCGCCGGCGCACCGTCGACGCGCACGGCGCCGTTCTCGATCAGCAACTCGGCCTCGCGCCGGGAGCAGGCGGCCAGCGCGGCCACCCGCTTGGCGAGGCGGATGCCTTCGTCGTCGGCGTCCTTCATGGCTTGGCCGACTGCCGGATGCGCTCGACGTGCGCCGCCAGCGAACGGGCGGCCACCGGCCACATGCGTTCGGGCACGTCGTCGTAGGCCTTGGGCAGCCATTCCTCGGGCGTGCCTTCGGGTGCCTCGCGCATCACGGCGGCGATCTTGGCCTCGCGCTTGAGACGGTGCGCCTTGAGCGTTGCGATGGCTGTGCGCGCCTCGCCCAGCACGTAGCCGTGCGCGGGCAGGATGAACTCGACCTTGCCACGCGCGCAAGCGGCGTCGAGCTTGTCGAGCGAAGCGAGGTAGGCGTCCATGTTGCCGTCGGGCGGATCGACCACCGTGGTGCTGCCGTTGAGGATGTGGTCGCCCGAGAACAGCAGGCCGTCCTCCTCGAGCAGCAGGCACAGGTGGTTGGCGGCATGGCCCGGCGTGTGAATGACGCGCAGCGTATGCAGCGGCGCCAGGGTCTCGCCGGCGTCGCCGATCGCCTGGACGTCGAGCGTGAGGCGCTCGCCATCCTTCAGCGCGCGATCGGGCGCGAAGCGCGCCGTCGCCCGTGCGGTCGGCGCCGAGGGCAGGCCGAGGATCGGCGGGCGGGTCTTGCACAGCTTCTGCAGCGGCAGCGCGCCGGGCGAGTGGTCCGCGTGCGAATGGGTGCAGACGATCATGCGGATGTCGCCGTTCGTGGCGCGCCACAGGCGGCCGATGTGATCGAAGTCGTTCGGGCCCGGATCGATCACGATGTAGCCGGTCTCGGCGTCGCCCACGATGTAGCTGTTGGTGCCGGGGCCGGTCATGGCGCTCGGATTCGGCGCGGTCAGGCGCTGCACGTTGCGCAGCAGGGGCACCGGCTGCTCGCATTGCCAGTCGAGTGCGTGGAAGAGCTGGCCGTCGGGGCTCACCATCGCGAGCTCGCCGAAGGCCGATTCGTGTTCCATGTAGCGCACTTCCTGTCCGCCGAGCACGCCGCCGCGCGGGCAGCTGGTCCACAGCGGGCCTTCGCCGGCCGTGCGGCCCGCACAGGCTTCGAGCACCGCGTCCACGGTCGCATAGGCGGCCAGGCGCTCGAGCGTGCGCACGGTCGGGAAGATGAGGAAGAAGCTGCCCGCCGCATGGCGCTCGAGGGCATCGGCCGGCCGCACCCAGCAGGGCTCGAACTGCTCGGTCTCGTCGGCGCTCGGCGTCTGGCCTTCTGGCATGCGCGCGACCAGGAAGGGCACGTCGAAGCGCTTGGGCAGGTCGCGGTCGGTGATCCAGTGCGCGAAGGTCCAGACCTGATCGGTCGACAGCAGCAGTCCGCGCGCAACGCACTGGTCGGCAAAGGCGACCGTGGAGCTGGCGGTGCTGCGGTCCATGGTGGCGACTTCGGCGGCGCTCACGGGCCGGCCGTCGGGATGGTGCGCGAGCAGCACGCCCAGCTCCTCGAAGCTCTCGCGGATGGCCGCGATCGCCTGCGTGAGCTGCACGCGGCTCTGGGTGCGGCGGCGCGTCGCGATCGCACGCGCGGGAGTGTCGCCCTCGTCGATGCGGCCGCCGGGAAACACGTAGGCGCCGGGCGCGAAGCTGGCGTTCTCGGAGCGCCGCGTCATGAGCACCTCGACGCCTTCGGGCGTATCGCGCAGCAGCAGCACGGTGGCGGCAGGGCGAACGGGCGCGGGCGGGCGCTGGGGGTGGAGCAGTTGGGTCAGACGTACCATGGCACAGCGATTATCGGGAGATCGGCCCGCGCGTGCGCGGCGGTGCCGGCCGAGGGCGTGCACGCGCGTGCCGTCGAGTCCGTACCGATGGGATACTGGCGCCATGCTGATCAACTGCGTGGTCTACGAAGGCGGCGAAAAGCTGGCCGACATTCCGGTTGCGGGCATTGGGGAGCACTTGCAGCACACCGGGCGCTTCGTCTGGGTGGCCCTGCAGGATGCGACGGCCGCCGAGCTGGCCGAACTGCAGGGCGCATTCGGCCTCCATCCGCTCGCGGTCGAGGATGCCCAGCACGGCCACCAGCGGCCCAAGGTCGAGGAATACGACGACTCGCTGTTCGCGGTCATGCACCTGCTCGAGATCGACGGCCTCGACGACGGCGCGACCGGCGTCGGCGAGATCGACGCCTTCGTCGGCCGCAACTACGTGGTGACGGTCCGCAACCGCAGCCGGCACGGCTTCGTCGAGGTACGCGAACGCTGCGAGCGCGAGCCCGAGCTGCTGCGCCATGGGCCGGGCTTCGTGCTCTACGCGCTGATGGATGCGGTGGTCGACCGCTACTTCCCGGTCATCGATGCGCTGGAGGACGAACTCGAGACCATCGAGCTGCAGATCTTCACGAAGGGCGCCGCGCGCGAGAGCATTCGCAGCCTGTACGGGCTGAAGCGCCGCCTCACGGTGCTCAAGCATGCGGTGGCGCCGCTGCTCGAAGGCGCGGGCAAGCTGTACGGCGGCCGCGTGCCGCAGATCTGCGTCGGCGCGCAGGAGTACTTCCGCGACGTGATCGACCATCTCGGACGCATCAACGCCTCGATCGACGCCATGCGCGACACCATCGGCACCGCGATCAGCGTCAACCTCTCGATGGTCACGATCGAGGACGGCGAGGTCACCAAGCGGCTGGCCGCCTGGGCCGCGATCTTCGCGGTCAGCACGTCGCTCGCCGGCATCTGGGGCATGAACTTCGAACAGATGCCCGAGCTGCACTGGCGCTTCGGCTACTACGCCGCGCTCGGCCTGATCGCGGGCCTCTGTGGCTTCCTCTACTACCGGTTCCGGCGCGCGGGATGGATCTGAGCGCACCCGATTCGCGGTTGTGGAGATGCGCGCGCAGGCGAGGTTTGGGGGCAGAATCCGGTCGCATGAAAGCTTGCCCGGGAGCGATCTGCTGCTACCTCGTCGCCATGTCGGCGCAGGCGCAACTCGCCCAGGAGCCGGTTGTTCAGGCTGGGTTCAGCCAGCCCGGGTGGGAACTGGTCGTCGGTCCTTTCGCCGTCCACTTCAGCAACGAGGACGACCATTCGAGCGTCTTTCTGCTGGGCCTCGAGCGCAACCAGTCCGACAACGTGATCTGGGGCCTGTCGGTCTTCCGCAATTCCTTCGGCCAGACTTCGGCCTATGCCTACTACGGCTATCGCTGGGACGGCCTGTTCGGCAATCCCGCGATCTACGCCAAGCTCTCGGGCGGCATCATCTACGGCTACAAGTACCCGTACGAGGACAAGGTGCCGTTCAACCACAACGGCTTCGGCCTCGGCATCATTCCCGCGATCGGCTATCGCCTCACGCCCAACGATGCGCTTCAGGTGGGCGCGCTCGGCACCGCCGGGCTGATCTTCACCTACAACCGCAAGTTCTAGCTCCCCCCGGAAGCGCCTTCGGCGCCTCCCCCTCAAGGGGGCGATACCAGCGGCCCGGCGAAGCCGGTTCCGCGGTATCTCTGGGCTGGGGCAGCTCCGGGGCAGCAGATAATCCCTGGATGCGAATCCGCTTCACCAAGATGCAAGGGGCCGGCAACGATTTCGTCGTGCTCGACGAAACCCGCGCGCCGCTCGGCCTGACCGGCGCGCAGTACCGCTTCCTGGCCGACCGCCATTTCGGCGTCGGCGCGGACCAGATCCTCACGGTACGACCCTCGCCGGCCGCGGGCGTCGACTTCCAGTACCTGATCCACAACGCCGACGGCGGCGAGGTCGAGCAATGCGGCAACGGCGCGCGCTGCTTCCTGCGCTTCGTGCGCGAGCATGGCCTGACGGCCAAGGAGGCGGTTCGGGTGCAGACGCTCTCGGGCGTGATCGAGCCGCGCATGAGCGCCGACGGCCGCGTCACGGTCGACATGGGCGCGCCGGTGTTCGAGCCGCAGCGCGTGCCCTTCGATACCGCCGGCCTCGACCCGCAGCCCGAAGGCGGCTGGCAGACCTGGCACCTGGCGCTCGGCCATCACGCGGACAGCGCCATCGTTGCCGTGGCCGTGCTGTCGATGGGCAATCCGCATGCGGTGCAGGTCGTGGCCGACGTCGACCTGGCACCTGTCGCGACGCAGGGCCCGCTGATCGAGCACCATCCGCGCTTTCCGCAGCGCGTCAATGCCGGCTTCATGCAGGTGGTCGACCGCGGCCACGTGCGGTTGCGCGTGTTCGAGCGCGGCGCCGGCGAGACGCTGGCCTGCGGCACCGGCGCCTGCGCCGCGGTGGTCGCGGGCATCCGGCTCGGCCTGCTCGATGCAAGGGTCGACGTCCAGACCCGCGGCGGCCTGCTCACCATCGAATGGGCCGGCGAGGGCACGCCGGTGTTGATGACCGGACCCGCTCTCACCGTTTTCGAGGGCGACATCGAGGTGCCCGACGCGTCATGAACTCCTTCAACTCCAACGACATGAACCCGATCACCGAAGACGACATCGCCAACTACCTCGCGAACACGCCCGACTTCTTCGAACGCCATGCGCAGCTGCTGGGCCAGGTGCAGCTGACCAGCCCGCATGGCAACCGCGCGGTGAGCCTGCAGGAGCGCCAGGCCGAGATGCTGCGCGAGAAGATCAAGGCGCTCGAGCATCGCGTGATGGACATGGTGCGCCACGGCACCGAGAACGTGGTCACGGCCGATCGCCTGCAGCGCTGGACCCGCGGCCTGCTGACCGCGCGCGATCCGCGCGGCCTGCCGGCGCAGATCGCGAGCCAGTTGCAGACCCTGTTCATGGTGCCGCAGACCGCGATCAAGGTCTGGGACTGCGACGGCGCCTACCTCAACGAATCCTTCGCGCAGTGGGTCAGCGACGACGTCAAGACGCTCGCCACCTCGCTCACCGCGCCCTATTGCGGGCTCAATTCGGGCTTCGAGGCCGCAGGATGGCTGGCCGAGCCGCATGCCGCGGTCTCGATCGCGCTGATCCCGCTGCGCGCCGAGGTCGAATCGCCGGCCTTCGGCCTGCTGGTGCTGGCCTCGCCCGACGCCCAGCGCTTCAACGCCGAGATGGGCACCGACTTCCTGGAGCGCATCGCCGAGCTGGCCTCGGGCGCCCTGTCGCGCCTGCGCCCTTGAAGCGACCGCTGCGGCGCGGCCTGATCGCCGCGCTGCTGCTGGCGCTGCTGGGCTATGCGGCGATCCACGCCATGGTCTGGCGCAACGCGAGGGCGCGCCTCGCGCAGGCGCCACCCCAGGCCGCCGATGCCGCGCTGATCCTCGGCAACCGGGCGTACCGGGACGGCAAGCCCAATCCCTGCCTCACGGGACGGGTCGATGCCGGCATTGCGCTGGCCCGTGCGGGCCTGGTGGGCCGGCTCGTGCTGTCGGGCGGCGTCGACCTCGAGGACGGCCGCATCGAGGCCGAGGTGATGCGCCAGCATGCGCGCGATGCCGGCTTCGAGGGCCCGCTGCTGCTGGAGGCCCGATCGCAGACCACGCGCGAGAACCTCGCGCTGTCGAGCGCCTTGCTGCAGGCCGCCGGCATCCGCAGCGTGGTCATCGTGACCGAGCCCTACCACCTGTGGCGCGCCGAGCGCCTCGCACGCGCGAGCGGCTTCGACCGCCAGTTCGATGTGCAGTTCGCAGCCGCGCCGAGCGCCTGCTGGCAGCGCTGGGGCATGGCTTTCAAGGGCGCGTTGCGCGAGCCGCTGGCGATCGTGAACAATGCCGCCAATGGATTCCTCCACTGACGCGCCGCCGGCCGCGCTGCCGGCCACGATCGAGAAGTACCTCGAGCATGTGCGCGTGGAGCGGCGCCTTGCGCAGCGCACGGTCGAGCTCTATGCCATCCATCTGGCGGCGCTGGCCGGCCATGCGGCCGCGGCCGGCCTGCCGCTCGAGCAGGTGCAGACCGCCCACGTGCGGCGCTGGATGGCGCAGATGCACGGCGGCGGCCGCTCGCCGCGCGGCATCGCGCTGGTGCTGTCCTGCTGGCGCAGCTTCTACCGCTGGCTCGGCCACGAGGGCCTGATCGGCTTCAACCCGGTGCAGGACGTGCACGCGCCGAAGGCGGCGCGGCCGCTGCCGAAGGCGCTCGCGGTCGACGACGCGGTGCGGCTCGCGGACCTGCGCGATGCCGATGCCGACCCCTGGAGCGAGGCGCGCGACCGCGCCATGGTCGAGCTGCTCTATGGCTGCGGCCTGCGGGTCGGCGAGCTGGTCGGGCTGGATGCGCGCGCCAGCGCCACGGCGCGTGGCTGGATCGACCTCGATGCTGCCGAGGCCCAGGTGCTGGGCAAGGGCGGCAAGCGCCGCATCGTGCCGGTCGGCCGCATGGCGCTGGAGTCGCTGCGGACCTGGCTCGCGGTGCGCGAGGATTGCGCGGCGCTCGACGCGGCGCGGCTGCGCGCGCCCGACAGCGCCGCGGCGCTCTTCATCGGCCGCAACGGCACGCGCGTGTCGTCCCAGGCGGTGTGGCGCCAGCTGCGCCAGCGCGGCGTCAAGGCCGGCCTCGCGGCGCCGGTGCATCCGCACATGCTGCGGCATTCGTTCGCGAGCCACCTGCTGCAATCCAGCAGCGACCTGCGCGCGGTGCAGGAACTGCTGGGCCACGCCAACATCTCGACCACCCAGGTCTACACGCGGCTGGATTTCCAGCATCTGGCCAAGGCCTACGACGCCGGGCACCCGCGGGCCCAGGCGCGCGACGAAGGCATCCCGCCCCGGGCGGGGCGCGGCAGCAAGGACAAGAACCCATGAAGAACCTCCGACTGCGTCCGGGCAAGGAGCGTTCGCTGCTGCGCCGCCATCCCTGGGTCTTCGAATCCGCGATCGCCAAGGGCGGCGGCGACGCCGGCGAAACCGTGCGCATCGAGTCCGACGACGGTCGCTTCCTGGCCTGGGCCGCCTTCAGCCCGCATTCGAAGATCCGGGCCCGCGCATGGAGCTTCGACGAGTCGCAGCGCATCGACGGTGCCTTCCTCGCGGCGCGCGTGGCGCAGGCGGTGCGCGCCAGAAGCCTGTTCGACCTGCAGAGCGACGGCGTGCGGCTGGTGCACGGCGAGGCCGATGGCCTGCCGGGGCTGATCGTCGACCGCTACGGCGACACGCTGGTGGCCCAGTTCCTGTCGGCTGGCGTCGAGCGCTGGAAGGCGCCGCTGGCCGATGCGCTGCTGGCGGCCACGGGCCTCGAGCGGCTCTACGAGCGCTCGGACGCCAGCGGGCGCGAGCGCGAGGGCCTGAAGCCGGTGACGGGCTGGCTGCGCGGCACCGGCCCGACCGAGCTCACGATCCGCGAGCACCAGTGGCGCCTCGGCCTGGACGTCGCGACCGGCCACAAGACCGGCTTCTATCTGGACCAGCGCGACAGCCGCAAGCGCTTCGCCGAGCTGGCCGCGCAGCGGCGCTTCCGGCAGGTGCTCAACTGCTTCTGCTACACGGGCGGCTTCACGGTCGCGGCGCTCGCGGGGCTGCAGGCGACCGGCGCGGTCGAGGGCGCCGAGCTGACCTCGATCGATTCCTCGCTGCCGGCCCTCGAACGCGCACGGGCCCACGTGGCGCTCAACGGCTTCGAGCGGGCCCGCACCGAGTTCCTGGATGCCGACGTCAACGCCAGCCTGCGCCGCTTCGTCGAGGAGGGCCGCCGCTTCGATGCCATCGTGCTCGATCCGCCCAAGTTCGCGCCCACCGTGGCCCATGCCGAGCGCGCCGCCCGCGCCTACAAGGACCTGAACCGGCAGGCCTTCAAGCTGCTGGCGCCGGGTGGGCACCTGCTGACCTTCTCGTGCTCGGGCGGCATCGGCGCCGACCTGTTCCACAAGATCGTGGCCTCGGCCGGCATCGACGCCGGGGTCGACGGCTACATCACCGAGCGGCTGGGCGCCGCGCCCGACCACCCGATGACCATCGAATTCCCCGAAGGCGAATACTTGAAAGGGCTGGTGGTGGTGCGCAAGTAGTGCGACCAGGCACGCCGCCCTTGACCCTGCTGGCCCGCGGCCGGCGCGCGGTGGCTAAACTTTCCGCCTTCGCGCTTCCATTGCCGCCCTGTCCCGCCGTTTTCCCCGTTTTCCCCGTTTTCCCTCGTTTCCCGGAGCACCCCCATGGCCCTCATTCCCGCAACCATCCTCACCGGCTTCCTCGGCTCGGGCAAGACCACGCTGCTCAAGCGCATCCTGAGCGAGGCGCACGGCCAGAAGATCGCGGTGATCGAGAACGAATTCGGCGAGGAGAACATCGACAACGACATCCTCGTCACCGAATCGAAGGAGCAGATCGTCCAGATGAGCAACGGCTGCATCTGCTGCACCATCCGCGAGGACCTGCGCGAGGCGCTGCAGCTGCTGGCGGCCAAGAAGCGCAAGGGCCTGCTCGACTTCGACCGCGTGGTGATCGAGACCACCGGCCTGGCCGACCCCGGTCCGGTGGCGCAGACCTTCTTCATGGACGACGAGATCGCCGAGAGCTACCTGCTCGACTCGATCCTGACCCTGGTCGATGCCAAGCACGCACCGCAGCAGCTCAACGACCGCCAGGAAGCGCGCCGCCAGGTCGGCTTCGCGGACCAGATCTTCATCAGCAAGAGCGACCTGGTCGCGGCCGAGGAGACCGAGGCCCTGATCCATCGCCTCAAGCACATGAACCCGCGCGCACCGCAGCAGAAGGTGCATTTCGGCGAAGTGCCGATCAAGGACGTGTTCGACCTGCGCGGCTTCAACCTGAACGCCAAGCTCGACATCGATCCCGATTTCCTCAAGGAGGAAGACGCGCACGACCATCACGACCATGCGCACGGCGAGCATTGCGACCATCCCTCGCATGCCCACGAGGGCCACGGCCACCACCATCACCACGACGATGACGTCAAGAGCTTCGTCTACCGCTCGGACCGGGCCTTCGATCCGGCCCGGCTCGAGGACTTCCTCGGCGCGATCGTCAACATCTACGGCCCGCGCATGCTGCGCTACAAGGGCGTGCTGCACATGCAGGGCACCGAGCGCAAGGTGATCTTCCAGGGCGTGCACCAGCTGATGGGCAGCGACCTCGGCCCGGCCTGGGGCGCCGACGAGAAGCGCACCAGCCGCATGGTGTTCATCGGCATCGACCTGCCGCGCGAGATCCTGGAGCAGGGCCTGGACCAGTGTCTGGTCTAGCAACAGGGCTCCCACGCTCACCCGCTTCTAGTGGTTCGCTGCCCCCCCGAGGGCGCGCAGGCCGCCTTCGCGCTGCCCGACGCCGGCCTGAATCCCGGCACTGAGTTCCCGTTCGCGCAGGCTCGCGCGTTCTCTCTATACAATCGCGCGCCTGTTCCGGCAGCCGCAGACCGCCATTCGTGGCGCGAATCGTGACTTCCGGCATAGGAACGGGTGCGTTTCGGGGCTGGATTCGGGGGTATAACCCCGGGGTTCGCCTCGGCGAACACCTCTCATTGAATGCGCGTTCGAGTCCATCGAGGAGCCAGTCACCGTGAAGAAACCCGCCGCACCAGCGAAGTCCGCGCCCAAGCCGGCCGTCAAGAAGACGGCCGCTGCCAAGCAGGCGGCTCCAGCGGCCAAGAAGGTTTCAGCCAAGCCCGCCGCGCCCGCCAAGGTCGCTGCCAAGGCCAAGCCAGCCGCTGCCGTGTCCAGCGTTTCCTCCTCCAAACCGGCCGGCCCGAGCGCCGCGCCACCTGCACCATCGAGTCCCATGAAAAAAACGGCTGCCGCCACCACCACTTCCGCCCCGGCGACGCCCGCGACCCCTGCCGCCACCCCCGCACCCGCCCGCGGTGGCCGCGTGTCGCGGCTGTCGCAGCTGACGGTTCCTTCCATGCCGCAATCGGTGGCTTCCACGGCCGCCAAGTCCAGCTTCGTCCAGATCACTTCCAACGCCCTCGTGCCGCCGCCGCCGATCGCCGTCAAGAAGGACCCGAAGCTGGTCAACAACTGGAAGACCAAGACGCCCGCCGAGCTCAGCGACGCCGAAGTCATCGCGATGCCTGATTCCGAGTACATGAACGACAAGCAGATGGCGTTCTTCCGCCTGAAGCTGCAGGAACTCAAGCGCGGCATCCTCGAGAACGCCGGCGAGACCACCGAGCACCTGCGCGAGGACACCGTCGTCGTGCCCGATCCGGCCGACCGCGCCACGATCGAGGAGGAGCACGCTCTGGAACTGCGCACGCGCGACCGCGAGCGCAAGCTGCTCAAGAAGATCGAGCAGTCGATCCAGCGCATCGATGCCGGCGACTACGGCTACTGCGACGAGACCGGCGAGCCCATCGGCGTCGGCCGGCTGCTGGCGCGTCCCACCGCCACGCTGTCGCTCGAGGCGCAGCAGCGCCGCGAGCTCAAGCAGAAGATGTTCGGAGACTGATCGCCCTCCGTTCGAACCGAGACGCTGCGCATCACCATGGCCAAGGAAGAACCCGGTCGCTTGCTGTCGAAGGTGGCGAAGTTCGTGCGCAATCCGCTCAAGGATTGGTCCGAGCTCGACGCCGACGAGTCCTCGACGCTCGAGAACGGCTACAGCCGCGAGATGCTCAAGGAAATGATCGAGCGGCGCCAGCGTAACGACTTCGTGCGCCGGCGCGAGTTCGACATGCTGCGCAAGCTGCGCCAGCGCGAAGCCGCCGGCGGACGCGACCCGGCTGCCACGCCGTCGTCCTTCAACGTCAGCAGCACCAACGACAAGTCCGACGGCCGCGCGCTCACGCTCAAGAAGATCGACGAGATCGAAGAGCAGATGTCGCAGCAGTGGTGGAAGAACCGCGACGCCCGCGGCGACGCGGCGCCCGCCGCACCGCAGGCCGAAGGAAGCCACATGGCCGAGCAGCACGCGCGTGCGTACGCCGACACGGTGCCGGGCGTGCCGCAGCAGGGCGAGGTCGAGGGCCTGCAGGTGCAGTTGCCGGCCCATGACGGCAGCATCGAGGAAGCCGCGATCCGTTATGCCCACGGCGACGACGTCGGCGCCGAGGCCATCCTGCTCCAGGCGCTGGCGCCCGACAGCCCGACCTCCGCGCACGACGACACCTGGCGCACGCTGCTCGACCTCTACCGTGCCACGGGCGACGCCGAGAAGTTCGTCGCCGCCGCGACCCGCTACACGCAGCGAATGAAGCAGCCGGCGCCCGAATGGATATCGCTGCGCGCGCTGGCGGTCTCGGCCCGCGCTTCGGGTTCGGGCCAGCCCGCGCCACCGGCGCCGACCGCTGCCGCCAGTGACGCCGACTGGGTCTGCCCGCCGCGGCTCGCGCGCGAAGGCCTGATCGGCCTGACGCGGGCACTTGGCGCCGCGGGCCCGTCCTGGCGGCTCGACTGGAGCGCGCTCGATGCCATCGAACCCGATGCCGCCGGCCCGCTGCGCGCGCTGCTCACGCACTGGTCCGAATCGACGGTTCAACTGCGCTTCCGGGGTGCCGATCGCCTGCTGCTCACGCTGGCCGAGGCCACGCCCGCCAACGAGCGGGGCGTCGACGCGGTCTGGTGGCAGCTGCACATGGCGGCGCTGCGCGTGATGCACCGTGCCGATGAATTCGAGCTGCTGGCGCTCAACTACTGCATCACCTACGAGGTTTCGCCGCCGCCCTGGGAAGACCCCAAGGGCGACTACGCCTCGCTCGATCCGGCCGCGGCGCCCACGCCGCGTGCAGCGGCGCCTGCCTTCGTGCTCGACGGCTTTCGCGACGACGCACCGGCTGCACCGGTGCCGACGCCGGGGCAGGGCACGCTGGTCGGCGAACTCGCCGGCGAGTCGGTCGCGACCTGGCAGCGGCTGGACGCCGAACTGGGCGATTCCGCCAGCCCGACCGTTTCCTGCGCGGCCCTCGTGAGGATCGATTTTGCGGCTGCAGGCACGCTGCTGAACTGGGTCACCGACTACCACGGCCGCGGCCTGAAGGTGCAGTTCACCGACGCCCATCGGCTGGTGGCGGCCTTCTTCGAAGTCATCGGCATCGCCGACCACGCGTCCGTCTCCCTGCGCAAGAACTGAGTCTCCGCCCTGGCGGCGGGGTTGAGATTCCGAAAGCCGCCCCAAGGTGGCTCCGATGGAACAATTTCACGGAACCACCATCGTCAGCGTGCGCCGCAAGGTGCCCGGCGGCGTCGATCAGGTCGCGATCGGCGGCGACGGCCAGGTCACGCTCGGCAACATCGTCATCAAGGGCACGGCGCGCAAGGTGCGCCGGCTTCACCACGGCAAGGTGCTGGCCGGCTTCGCGGGCGCGACAGCCGACGCCTTCACGCTGTTCGAGCGCTTCGAGGCCAAGCTCGAGAAGCACCAGGGCCACCTGGCCCGTGCCGCGATCGAGCTGACGAAGGACTGGCGCACCGACCGGGTGCTGCGCCGGCTCGAGGCCATGCTGGCCGTGGCCGATGCCACCA
Source organism: Variovorax jilinensis (assembly GCF_030316885.1). GTDB lineage: Bacteria > Pseudomonadota > Gammaproteobacteria > Burkholderiales > Burkholderiaceae_C > Variovorax > Variovorax jilinensis. Next base: position 383,550 of record NZ_JASZYQ010000001.1, read on the forward strand.
CCTCGCTGATCATCACGGGCAACGGCGACGTGCTGGAGCCCGAGAACGGCATCGTGGCGATCGGTTCCGGCGGCGCCTACGCGCAGGCCGCGGCCAAGGCGTTGCTCGACCACTCCGAGCTGACCGCCGAGCAGATCGTGAAGAAATCGCTGGAGATCGCCGGCGAACTCTGCATTTACACGAACATGAACCATACGGTCGAGACCCTCTGACAAGCCGAGCCCCTTCCATGTCCATGACTCCCCAGGAAATCGTCTCCGAGCTCGACAACCACATCGTCGGGCAGCCCCAGGCCAAGCGCGCGGTCGCGATCGCGCTGCGCAACCGCTGGCGCCGCCAGCAGGTCGAGGACAAGCTGCGCGCCGAGATCACGCCCAAGAACATCCTCATGATCGGGCCGACCGGCGTCGGCAAGACCGAGATCGCGCGCCGGCTGGCGCGGCTGGCCGATGCGCCCTTCATCAAGGTTGAGGCGACCAAGTTCACCGAGGTCGGCTATGTCGGCAAGGACGTCGATTCGATCATCCGCGACCTGGCCGAGATCGCGATCAAGCAGACCCGCGAATCCGAGAGTGCCAAGGTGCGCATGCGGGCGGAGGACGGCGCCGAGGAGCGCATCCTCGACGTGCTGCTGCCGCCTGCGCGCACCGCGGACGGCGCTTCGGCCGCCACCGACACCGGCAATGCGACGCGCCAGGCCTTTCGCAAGAAGCTGCGCCAGCACGAGCTCGACGACAAGGAGATCGAGATCGACCTGGCCGAGAACCGCCAGCCGCTCGAGATCATGGGCCCGGCCGGCATGGAGGAGATGACCGAGCAGCTTCGCGGCATGTTCGGCCAGCTCGGCCAGGCCAAGCGCAAGACACGCAAGCTCAAGATCGGCGAGGCGATGCGTCTCCTGATCGACGAGGAGGCGGCCAAGCTGCTCAACGAGGACGAGATCCGGACGCAGGCGATCCACAACGCCGAGCAGAACGGCATCGTCTTCATCGACGAGATCGACAAGGTCGCCACGCGCAGCGAGGCCCAGGGCGCCGACGTCTCGCGCCAGGGCGTGCAGCGCGACCTGCTGCCGCTGGTCGAGGGCACGGCCGTGAGCACCAAGTACGGCGTGGTGCGCACCGACCACATCCTGTTCATCGCCAGCGGCGCCTTTCACCTGAGCAAGCCCAGCGACCTGATTCCCGAGCTGCAGGGCCGGTTTCCGATCCGGGTCGAGCTGCAGTCGCTGTCGGTGGCCGATTTCGAGAGCATCCTGACCCAGACCCGCGCCTCGCTGGTCAAGCAGTACCAGGCGCTGCTCGCGACCGAGGGCGTGACGCTGGAATTCACGCCCGAAGGCATCACGCGGCTCGCGAGCATCGCCTTCGACGTCAACGAGCGCACCGAGAACATCGGCGCCCGTCGGCTCTCGACCGTCATGGAGCGGCTGCTCGACGAAGTGAGCTTCGATGCGGCCAGGCTCGACGGCCAGACCGTGCACATCGATGCGGCCTACGTCGACCAGCGGCTGCAGGCACTAAGTCACGATGAAGACCTTTCTCGATTCATCCTCTGACTCTTCCGGCGTAGGACGGGGCTCACGCATTACTTTCATTGCGTGAGCTAAGTGCTTCATTTGCAACGGAATTCGGTGGTTTGGCAGTTGCAAAAACACCGCTAAGTCGTTGATTCCATTACAAAAAATACCCGTGACGCCCGGTTGCGCAGTAGGTGTTTCCTGCTACAGTGCAAAAAAGTGCAGTTAAGTGGGAAAAAGTGTCGAGCAGAGCCTGATTCGGGCTTCGCGGCAACTCCCACCACCGGGGTCTCGTGGTCGTGTTTCAAGGCGCTTCATCGCTCAGTCTGGATGCCAAGGGGAGGCTCTCCGTGCCGACCCGGCACCGTGACGTCCTGAGCGCGAACGCGGCCGGCCAGCTCACCTTCACCAAGCATCCGCACGGCTGCCTGATGCTGTTCCCGCGCCCGGAGTGGGAGAAGTTCCGCGAGCGCATCGCCCAGCTGCCGATGTCGGCGCAGTGGTGGAAGCGGGTCTTCCTCGGCAACGCGATGGATGTCGAGATGGACGGCACCGGCCGCGTTTTGGTCTCGCCCGAGCTGCGCGAGGCTGCCGGCATCTCGCGCGACTGCCTGCTGCTCGGCATGGGCAACCATTTCGAACTCTGGGACAAGAGCACCTACGACGCCAAGGAAGCCGAGGCCACGCAGGGCCAGATGCCCGACGTGTTCCAGGACTTTTCGTTCTGAGGCGCGACGTGCAGCAGCCATGGACCCACACCACCGTGCTCCTGGAAGAAGCGGTGCAAGCCCTTCTTCCGGACGAAGCACCGGCCGCCGGCACCTACGTGGATGCCACCTTCGGCCGCGGCGGCCATGCCCGGGCGATCCTGGCAAGGCTGGGGCCGACGGGCCGGCTGATCGCGTTCGACAAGGACGCGGAAGCGGTGGCCGAAGCAGCGCGCATCGAGGATGCGCGTTTTTCCATCCGCCACCAGGGTTTCAGGGATCTCGGCGAACTGCCGCCCGCGAGCGTGGCCGGCCTGCTGATGGACCTCGGCGTCAGCTCGCCCCAGATCGACAACCCGGCGCGCGGTTTCTCTTTTCGTTTCGACGGTCCGCTCGACATGCGCATGGACACCACGCGCGGCGAGAGCGTGTCCGAATGGCTCGCGACTGCCGAGCAGCAACAGATTGCGGAGGTGATTCGTGACTATGGCGAAGAACGGTTTGCTGTTCAGATTGCAAAGGCGATTGTTGCTCGCCGACAAGAACGGGGCCCAGTTTCAACCACCGCCGAGCTGGCCGAGCTCGTGGCTGGCACGGTCAAAACCCGCGAGCCGGGCCAGAACCCTGCAACGCGCACATTTCAGGCTCTTCGGATTTTCATCAACGCCGAGCTTGAAGAGCTGCAACAGGCGCTAGAGGCCAGCCTTGCCGTGCTGCAACCCCAGGGCCGACTCGCGGTGATCAGCTTCCATTCGCTCGAAGACCGGATCGTGAAGCAGTTCATCGCCAGCCATTCGAAGGAGGTCTACGACCGCCGCGCGCCGTTCGCGGCGCCGAAGGCCATGAAGCTGCGCGCGCTCGATCGCGTCAAGCCCTCGAAGGCCGAGGTCGAAGGCAATCCGCGCTCGCGCAGCGCGATCCTGCGCGTCGCCGAACGCACCGGAGAGCGGTGACATGGCGCGCCTCAACCTGCTCCTGCTGATCGCCGTGCTGGGCTCGGCCATGTACCTGGTCCACACGCAGTACATGTCGCGCCTGCTCTACACAGAGCTGCACCGCATCGAGCTCGAGGCGCGCCGGCTCGAGCTCGACCGCGATCGGCTGCAGGTCGAGAAGCGTGCCCAGGCGACGCCGCTGCGGGTCGAGAAGCTGGCCAAGGAGCAGCTGAAGATGCGCACCACCACGCCGGCGATCACGCAGTACGTGCGTGCCGACGGCACCGTGATCCCGGCCGTGGTCGCGCCGCCGCCGGCGCCGGCGGCCGGGCGTCCCGCTGCCACGAAGGGAGCGCACTGATGTCGCGTCGCAGCGTCCAGTACACCACCAGCCCGCTGCTCGCGAGCAAGACGCCGGTCTGGCGCAGCAAGCTCATCGTCGCCGCGATCGCGGGCGGCTTCGCGCTGCTGGCGGCGCGCGCCGGCTACGTGCAGGTGCTGGGCAACGACTTCTTCCAGCGCCAGGGCGAAGTGCGCTTCACGCGCACGCTCGAACTGCCGGCCAACCGCGGCCGCATCCTCGACCGCAACGGCCTGCTGCTGGCCTCGAGCGTGGTGGCGCCCAGCATCTGGGCCATTCCCGAGGACATCGAGCGCGACGACCCCGAGGTCAAGGCCAAGCTCCGGCAGGTGGCCAAGCTGCTCGAGATGCCGCAGAAGGAATTCGACAAGAAGCTCGAGGACGAGGACAAGACCTTCGTCTGGATCAAGCGCCAGGTCGACGAGCCCGTGGCCAAGCAGATCGCCGCGCTCAACATCAAGGGCATCTACCAGCGCAAGGAATACAAGCGCCAGTACCCCGAGGGCGAGGCGGCCGCGCACGTGGTCGGCTTCACCAACGTCGAGGACAACGGCCAGGAAGGCATCGAGCTGGCCTTCAACAAGGACCTGGCCGGCAAGGCCGGCTCGCGCCGCGTGATCAAGGACCGCCTGGGCCGCGTGGTCGAGGGCGTGGGCGAGCAGGTGCCGCCGGTGGACGGCAAGGACATCCAGCTCAGCGTCGACAGCAAGGTGCAGTTCTTCGCCTACCAGAAGCTGCGCGACGCGGTCACTGCGCACAAGGCCAAGGCCGGCAGCGTGGTGGTGCTCGACAGCGTCACGGGCGAGGTGCTGGCGCTGGCCAACTACCCGAGCTACGTGCCCGACCGGCGTCAGAACCTGACCGGCGAGCAGTTGCGCAACCGGGCCCTGACCGACACCTTCGAGCCCGGCTCGACAATGAAGCCGATCACGGTCGGCATCGCGCTCGAGGCCGGCCGCGTGACGCCGCAGACCGTGATCCCGACCGCGCCGGGCCGCATGAGCATCGGCGGCTTCACCATCAGCGACACCCACAACTACGGCGCGCTCACGGTCGAGGGCGTGATCCAGAAGTCGAGCAACATCGGCGCGCTCAAGATCTCGCAGCGCATGCAGCCGCGCGAGATGTGGGACGCCTACACCGCGCTCGGCTACGGTCAGAAGCCGCAGATCCAGTTCCCGGGCGCGGTCACGGGACGCTTGCGCCCCTGGAAGTCGTGGAAGCCGGTCGAGCAGGCCACCATGGCCTACGGCTACGGCCTGTCGGCCTCGCTGTTCCAGATGGCGCATTCGTACACCGCCTTCGCGCACGAGGGCGACATCATCCCGGCCACCATCCTCAAGAGCAGCGAGCCGGCGGTGGGCGTGAAGGTGTTCTCGCCGCAGAACGCGCTGGCGGTGCGCAAGATGCTGCAGATGGCGGCCGGCCCCGGCGGCACCGGCCCGCTCGCGCAGACCATCGGCTATTCGGTCGGCGGCAAGTCCGGCACGGCCCACAAGCAGGTCGGCAAGGGCTACGCGAGCAACAAGTACCGCTCGTGGTTCACGGGCATGGCGCCGATCGACAAGCCGCGCATCATCGTCGCCGTGATGATCGACGAGCCCAGTGCAGGCCAGTATTTCGGTGGCCTGGTGGCGGCGCCGGTATTCAGCGAAGTGGTGCAGCAGACCCTGCGCATGATGAACGTGGCGCCCGATCTCGCAGTCAAACCCCTGGTCGTGACCAAGGGTGTGGAAGAAAGCTTCTGATGACCGAGACCCTGCACAGCCCCGTCGAAGCCGCGCGCTGGCTGCGCGCGCGCGTGCGCGGCGCGCTGCATGCCGACAGCCGCGCGGTGGGTGCGGGCGACGGTTTCATCGCCTGGCCCGGTGCCGCCACCGACGGCCGCCGCTTCGTGGCCGGCGCGCTGGCGCAGGGCGCGACGGCCTGCCTGGTCGAGCGCGAGGGCAGCGCCGCCTATCGCTTCGAGGGCGATGCGGTCGCCACCTATGCCGGCCTCAAGGCCGCCACCGGCCCGATCGCGGCCGCCTACTACGAGATGCCCTCCGAGGCGCTCGAGGTGCTGGCCGTGACCGGCACCAACGGCAAGACCTCGACCGCCTGGTGGCTGGCGCAGGCACTGTCATCGGGCGCCTCGGAGGTGCTGCGCGCGCCCTGCGCGGTGATCGGCACGCTGGGAGTCGGCGTGCCGCCCGAGCTCAGCTACACCGGCCTCACGACGCCCGATCCGGTGCTGCTGCAGCGCGAGCTGCGCGGCTTCGCGGATCGCGGCTTCGGCGCCTGCGCGATCGAGGCCTCGTCGATCGGCATTGCCGAGCGCCGGCTCGACGGCACCCGCATCGCGGTGGCGGTCTTCACCAATTTCACCCAGGACCACCTCGACTACCACGGCAGCATGGAGGCCTACTGGCAGGCCAAGGCCGAGCTGTTCCGCTGGCCCGGCCTGCGTGCCGCGGTGGTCAATGTCGACGACCTGCAGGGCGCGGCGCTGGTCGCCGACCTTGCCGCGGCCGGCGTCGGCGCGCTCGACGTCTGGACCGTGTCGGCGGCGGGCGCGCCGGCCCGGCTCGGCGCGACCGCCATCGGCTACGACGACCAGGGCCTTCATTTCAAGGTGGTCGAGCAGGGCCAGGCGCCTCGCCTGCTGCGCACCGCGCTGATCGGCCAGTACAACGTCGCCAACCTGCTGGGCGTGATCGGCACGCTGCGCGCGCTCGGCCTCACGCTCGAGGCTGCGGTGCGCGCCTGCGGGGCGCTCGACAGCGTGCCCGGCCGCATGGAGCGCCTGAGCCTGGCCGGCCAGCCGCTCGCAGTGGTCGACTATGCCCACACGCCAGATGCGCTCGAGAAGGCGCTGGCCGGCCTGCGCCCGCTCGCACAGCAGCGTGGCGGTGCACTGTGGTGCCTGTTCGGCTGCGGCGGCGATCGCGACAGCGCCAAGCGTCCGATGATGGGTGCGGTGGCCGAGGCGCAGGCCGACCGCGTGGTCGTGACCAGCGACAACCCGCGCAGCGAGAAGCCCGCGGCCATCATCAGCCAGATCCTGCTCGGTCTTTCGCGGCCCGAGTCGGCCCAGGTCGAGCCCGACCGGGCCCGTGCGATCGCCGAGACGCTGGCCCAGGCCTGCGCGGAGGACGTCGTGCTGCTGGCCGGCCGCGGCCACGAGGCCTGGCAGGAGATCGCGGGCGAACGCATCGCCTTCTCGGACCGCGCGCACGCCATCGATGCCCTGACGCGAAGGAGCGCGCCATGAGCGACGCCACGACGCCGATGATGACCCTGGCCCAGGCGCAGGCCTGGATTCCGGGCGCGACGCTGGTCGGCGATCCGGCCACGCCGATCCTGCGCGTGCACACCGACACCCGCACCCTCGCGGCGGGCGACCTCTTCGTGGCGCTCAAGGGCGAGCGCTTCGATGCCAACGATTTCCTGGCCGATGCGCGCGCGCGCGGCGCGGTGGCGGCGATCGCCCAGCGCGGGCTGGCCGAGGCGGGCCTTGCCGGCCTCCTGGTGCCCGACAGCCTGGCCGCCCTCGGCGCCCTCGGCGCGGGCTGGCGTTCGCAGTTCGAGCTGCCGCTGATCGCGGTCACGGGCAGCAACGGCAAGACCACCGTGACGCAGATGATCGCCTCGATCCTGCGTGCCGCCTGCGGCCGTGGCGCGCTCGCCACCGCCGGCAACTTCAACAACGAGATCGGCGTGCCGCTGACCCTGCTGCGCCTGCGCGAGCACCATCAGCGTTCGGTGGTCGAGCTCGGCATGAACCACCCGGGCGAGATCGCGCGGCTGGCCGCGATCGCGCGGCCGACGATCGCGCTGGTCAACAACGCGCAGCGCGAGCACCAGGAATTCATGGCCACGGTCGAGGCCGTGGCACGCGAGAACGCAGCCGTGTTCGAGTCCTTGCCGCCGCAGGGCACGGCCGTGTTCCCGCACGGTGACGAGTTCACGCCGCTCTGGAACGAGATCGCGCGCCGTGGCGCCCCGCGCCGCTGCCTGAGCTTTGGCGAGCATGCGGGCGCCGACATCCTTCTTCTGGGCGCCGAATGGGCCGACGGCGCCTGGCAGGTCGCGGCGCGCACGCCGCTCGGCGACCTGCATTTCCCGCTCGGCATCGCCGGCCGGCACAACGTGGTCAATGCCCTCGCGGCGATCGCCTGCGCGCTGGCCAGCGGAGTCTCGCTCGAGCGCATCGCCGAGGGCCTGGGGCTCTTCGAGCCGGTCAAGGGCCGGTCGAAGGCCAACGTGCTGGAGCTCGCGGGGCGCTCGATCACGCTGGTCGACGACACCTACAACGCCAACCCCGATTCGATGCTGGCTGCGATCGACGTGCTGGCCGCGCTGCCGGCGCCGCGCCTGCTCGTGATCGGCGACATGGGCGAGGTCGGCGACCGCGGTCCCGAGTTCCATGCCGAAGTCGGTGCATGGGCGCGCGAGCGCGGCATCGACAGCGTGTTCGCGCTCGGCCGCGAGTCGGCCCATGCCATCGCTGCCTATTCGGCCGGCGGCGGCGGCGACGGCCGCCATTTCGACGACATCGATTCGCTCGATGCGGCCGTGCGTGCGCAGTTGGCGCAGGCGGCGAGCCTGCTCGTGAAGGGTTCGCGCTTCATGCAGATGGAGCGCGTGGTGCAGGCTGTCGCAGCCTGGGCCGAAGCGCAGCCGCGAACCCATGAACAACAAGACAAGGAGGCCGGTCATGCCGCATGAGATGCGCATCGACGGCCGTTGGACGATGACTCTTTTTTCGAGGAGGCCTCGCGCATGCTGCTGAGCCTCGCCACCTGGCTGCAGACGCTGTCGCCCGAATTCGGCTTCCTGCGGGTGTTCCAGTACCTGACCTTCCGCGCCCTGATGTCGGCGCTGACCGCGCTGCTGCTCGGCCTGGCCGCCGGCCCCTACGTGATCCGGCGCCTGACCGCGCTCAAGATCGGCCAGCAGGTTCGCAGCTACGGCATGGAAACCCACCTGGCCAAGAGCGGCACGCCGACCATGGGCGGCGTGCTGGTGCTGTTCTCGATCGCGTTCTCGACCCTGCTGTGGTTCGACCTGTCCAACCGCTTCGTCTGGATCGTGCTGTGGGTGACGCTCGGCTTCGGCGCCATCGGCTGGGTCGACGACTGGCGCAAGGTGGTGCGCAAGGACCCCGAGGGCATGCGCTCGCGCGAGAAGTACCTCTGGCAGTCGGTGGTGGGGCTGGTGGCGGCCTTCTACCTGCTCTTCAGCATCTCGGAAAGCTCCAACTGGCGCGTGCTCGAACTGTTCTATGCCTGGGTGCGCTCGGGCTTCGACATCGACTTCCCGCCCAAGATCAACCTGCTGGTGCCCTTCTTCAAGGAAGTGAGCTACCCCCTCGGCGGCATCGGCTTCGTGATCCTGACCTACCTCGTGATCGTCGGCGCCAGCAATGCCGTGAACCTCACGGACGGCCTCGACGGCCTGGCGATCATGCCGGTCGTGATGGTCGGTTCGGCGCTCGGCGTGTTCGCCTACGTCACCGGCAGCGCGGTCTATTCGCGCTACCTGTTCTTCCCGCACATCCCGGGCTCCGGCGAGCTCCTGGTGTTCTGCTCGGCGATGGCCGGTGCGGGCCTGGCCTTCCTGTGGTTCAACACCCATCCGGCGCAGGTCTTCATGGGCGACGTCGGCGCGCTCGCGCTCGGCGGCGCGCTGGGCACCATCGCGGTGATCGTGCGCCAGGAGATCGTGTTCTTCGTCATGGGCGGCATCTTCGTGGTCGAGGCGATCTCGGTCATGGCGCAGGTCAGTTACTTCAAATACACCAAGAAGCGTTTCGGCGAGGGCCGGCGCGTGCTCAAGATGGCGCCGCTGCACCATCATTTCGAGAAGAGCGGCTGGCGCGAGACGCAGGTGGTGGTCCGCTTCTGGATCATCACCATGCTGCTGTGCCTGGTGGGTCTGTCGACCCTGAAGCTGCGCTGACATATGCGGCACCTGCAAGACCTCCACGTCCTCGTCCTGGGCCTCGGTGCGTCCGGGCTCGCGATGGCGCGCTGGTGCGCGCGCCACGGCGCCGTGGTGACCGTGGCCGACACGCGCGAGGCGCCGCCGCAACTCGCTGCGCTGCGCGCTGAGCTGCCCGGGGTGCATTTCGTGGGCGGACCGTTCACGGCGGCGCTGATCGAAGGCACGCCGGTGCGCGCGGTGTATCGCTCGCCGGGCCTCGCGCCGGCCTCGATGGCGGCGGTGCTCGGTGCGGCCCGCGCGACCGGGCTGCCGGTCGGCGGCGAACTGGACCTGTTCGCGCAGGCGCTCGCAGACCTGCGCACGGCGCACGCGGTCGAGGCTGACGAGGCTGACGATGCGGTCGTGGCAGCAGAAGCCGTCGAAGCGGCACCGCAAGCGACCGGGGCGGCGGTAGTCGACGAGGTGACGCAAGCGACGCAAGCGACAGATGCGACTGAAGTCACCGAGGCCTTGCCCGAGGCCGCGGCAACCGCCACTGCAGAGGACGAGGACGACGATTCCTTCACGCCGCGTCCCGAACCGATCATTGCGCCGCCGGTGCCGCAGGGCTACCGGCCCGCGGTGCTGGCGATCACGGGCACCAACGGCAAGACCACCGTCACCGCGCTGACCGGCCAGCTGGTCGAGCGTGCGGGCAAGAGCGTGGCGGTGGCCGGCAACATCGGCCCGACGCTGCTCGACACGCTCGCGGCGCGCATCGATGCCGACGACCTGCCGCAGGTCTGGGTGCTCGAGCTGTCGAGCTTCCAGCTCGATGGCGTGCAGGGCTTCGAACCGACCGCTGCCACCGTGCTGAACCTGTCTCAGGACCACCTCGACTGGCACGGCGACATGGCGGCCTATGCCGCGGCCAAGGCACGCGTCTTCGGACAGGGCGGCACGATGCTGCTGAACCGCGAGGACGAGGCCGTGATGGCGATGCGCCCGGCGCCCGTCAAGCTCGCGCGCGGCCAGGTGGCGCGCAGCGTCGTCACCTTCGGAGTGGGCATGCCGCTGCGCCCGGGCGACTACGGCATCGAGCAGCTCAACGGCATGGGCTGGCTGGTGCGCGCGCTCGAAGCCGACGAGACCCAGAAGCGCAAGCGCGGCGCGGTGGTCGAGGAGGAGATCTTCATCCAGCGCCTGATGCCGGCCAACGCGCTGCGCATCCGCGGCCGCCACAACGCACTCAACGCGCTGGCCGCACTCGCGTTGGCCACCGCGGCCGGCTGCCAGCTGGCGCCGATGCTCTACGGCCTGCGCGAATACCGCGGCGAGCCGCATCGTGTCGAGCCGGTCGGGATCGTCGACGAAGTCGAGTACTTCGACGACAGCAAGGGCACCAACGTGGGCGCCACGGTGGCGGCGCTGGGCGGGCTCGGCGAAGAGCGCCGGCTGGTCGTGATCCTCGGTGGCGAAGGTAAGGGCCAGGACTTCGCGCCGCTGGCCGAGCCGGTACGCCGGCACGCGCGCGCCGTCGTGCTGATCGGCCGCGACGCGCCGCTGATCGAGTCCGCGCTGGCCGCGACCGGTGTGCCACTGCTGGCCGCCGCCACGCTGCCCGAAGCGGTCGCGCTGGCTGCCACGCGCGCGCAGGGCGGCGACGCGGTGCTGCTGTCGCCGGCCTGCGCGAGCTTCGACATGTTCAAGGACTACGCGCATCGGGCCCAGGTCTTTCGCGAGGCCGTCGAGGCGCTCGCCGATGGACCGTCGGACCGCGCGGAGGCGCTCGAGTGAACTCCACCGCCACCACCCCCACGCCCGCGGCCGAGAAGGCCGGTCGCTTCGGCGGCTGGTTCCGCCGCGCCAGCAGCAGCATCGATGCGCTGCCCATGCACCTGCCTGTGCGGCTCGGCAACGCCGGCATGACCCAGACCAAGGCGGCTCCGGTTCGGGTGCTGGGCTTCGACCAGGCGCTGGTCTGGGTCACGGTGGCACTGCTGGCCTGGGGCCTCGTGATGGTCTATTCGGCCTCGATCGCGCTGTCGGACAGCCCGCGCTTCGCCCGCGCCGGCTACACCCCGACCTACTTCCTCACGCGCCACGGGGCCTCGCTGGCGATCGCGATGGTCGCGGGCCTGCTGGCCTTCCAGGTGCCGATGAAGACCTGGGAGCGCGGTGCGCCGTGGCTGTTCGTGGTGTCGCTGCTGCTGCTGGTCGCGGTGCTGATCCCGCACATCGGCATCAACGTCAACGGCGCGCGCCGCTGGCTGCCGCTCGGCTTCATGCGCTTCCAGCCCTCGGAGCTGGCCAAGCTCGCGATGGTGCTCTACGCCGCCAGCTACATGGTGCGCAAGATGGAGATCAAGGAGCGCTTCTTCCGGGCCGTGCTGCCGATGGGCGTGGCGGTGGTGGTGGTCGGCATGCTGGTGATGGCCGAGCCCGACATGGGGGCCTTCATGGTGATCGCGGTGATCGCGATGGGCATCCTGTTCCTGGGCGGCGTCAACGCGCGCATGTTCTTCGTCATCGCGGCACTGGTGGTGGTGGCCTTCGGCACCATCGTGGCCACCAGCCCCTGGCGGCGCGAGCGGATCTTCGCCTACCTCGACCCGTGGAGCGAGGAGCACGCGCTCGGCAAGGGCTACCAGCTGTCGCACTCGCTGATCGCAATCGGTCGCGGCGAGGTCTTCGGCGTCGGCCTCGGCGGCAGCGTCGAGAAGCTGCACTGGCTGCCCGAGGCCCACACCGACTTCCTGCTGGCCGTCATCGGCGAAGAGTTCGGCCTCGTCGGCGTGCTGCTCGCGATCGGCCTGTTCCTGTGGCTCACGCGCCGCATCATGCACATCGGCCGCCAGGCCATCGCGCTCGACCGCGTGTTCTCGGGCCTGGTGGCGCAGGGCGTCGGCATCTGGATAGGCTTCCAGACTTTCATCAACATGGGCGTGAACCTCGGCGCGCTGCCGACCAAGGGCCTGACCCTGCCGCTCATGAGCTTCGGCGGCTCGGCCATTCTCATGAACGTCGTGGCGCTGGCCGTGGTGCTGCGCATCGACTACGAGAACCGCGTCCTGATGCGCGGGGGGCGCGTATGAGCCGCACGGCCGCTCCGAAGGCGATTGGAGGCTCCCCATGAGCGGCCGCACCGCACTCGTGATGGCGGGCGGCACGGGCGGCCACATCTTCCCGGGCCTGGCCGTGGCCGAAGCGCTGCGCGACCGCGGCTGGCGGGTCCACTGGCTCGGCGCGCCCGGCAGCATGGAAGAGAAGCTGGTGCCGCCGCGCGGCTTCGCCTTCGAACCGGTGCAGTTCGGCGGCGTGCGCGGCAAGGGCCCGATCACGCTCGCGCTGCTGCCGATGCGGCTCCTGCGCGCCTTCCTGCAGAGCATCGCGGTGGTCCGGCGCGTCAAGCCCGACGTGGTGGTCGGCCTTGGCGGCTACATCACCTTCCCGGGCGGCATGATGAGCGTGCTGCTCGGCAAGCCGCTGGTGCTGCACGAGCAGAACTCGGTCGCGGGCCTGGCCAACAAGGTGCTCGCGAGCGTCGCCGACCGCGTCTTCACGGCCTTTCCGAACGTGCTCAAGAACGCCCAGTGGGTCGGCAATCCGCTGCGCGCGGCTTTCGTGTCGAAGGCCGATCCGGAGCAGCGGTTCGCCGGCCGCACCGGCCCGCTGCAGCTGCTCGTGGTCGGTGGCAGCCTCGGTGCCCGCGCGCTCAATGCCGTGGTGCCGAAGGCGCTCGCGCTGATCGCGCCGGCCGAGCGCCCGCGGGTGACGCACCAGGCCGGCGCCAGGCAGATCGACGAACTGCGCGCCAACTACGCGGCCGCGGGCGTCGAGGGCGACCTGACTCCCTTCATCGACGACACCGCCGAGGCCTATGCCGACGCCGACCTGATCGTCGCCCGTGCCGGTGCCAGCACCGTCACCGAAATCGCGGCCGTCGGCGCAGCAGCGCTGTTCGTGCCTTTCCCTTCCGCCGTGGACGACCACCAGACCACCAATGCCCGCTTCCTCGTCGATGCGGGCGGCGGCTGGCTCGTCCAGCAAACCGAACTGACACCCGAATTGCTTGCCGACCTGCTCACGAAAACCGCGCGCCCCGCGCTCGTCGAACGCGCCCTGAAGGCCAAGACCATGCAGAAGACGGACGCGGTCGACCACGTCGTGCGCGCCTGCGAGGAGCTTGCCAAATGAAGCACGCCATCCACCACATCCATTTCGTCGGCGTCGGCGGCTCCGGCATGAGCGGCATCGCCGAGGTGCTGCTCAACCTGGGCTACCGGATCTCGGGCTCGGACCTGTCCGACAGCGCGACACTCAGGCGGCTGGCCGGCCTCGGCATCTCGACCTTCGTCGGCCACGATGCGGCCCACATCGCGGGCGCCGATGCGGTCGTCACCTCGACCGCGGTGAATGCCGACAATCCCGAAGTGATGGCGGCGCGCGAAAAGCGCATCCCGATCGTGCCGCGCGCGCTGATGCTGGCCGAGCTGATGCGGCTCAAGCAGGGCATCGCCATCGCGGGCACGCACGGCAAGACCACCACCACCAGCCTGGTCGCGAGCGTGCTGGCCGCCGCCGGCCTCGACCCCACCTTCGTGATCGGCGGCCGGCTCAACAGCGCCGGCGCCAATGCGCAGCTCGGCAGCGGCGACTACATCGTGGTGGAAGCCGACGAATCCGACGCTTCGTTCCTGAACCTGCTGCCGGTGATGGCAGTGGTCACGAACATCGACGCCGACCACATGGAGACCTACGGGCACGACTTCGCGAAGCTCAAGAAGGCCTTCGTCGACTTCCTGCACCGCATGCCCTTCTACGGCGTCGCGATCCTCTGCACCGACGATCCGGCGGTGCGCGAGATCCAGACCGAGGTGTCCTGCCCGGTCACGAGCTACGGCTTCGGCGAGGAAGCCCAGGTGCGCGCGGTCAATGTGCGCGCGGTCGGTTCGCAGATGCATTTCACGGCGCAGCGCCGCAACGGCGTCACGCTGCCGGACCTCGACATCGTGCTGAATCTCCCCGGCGAGCACAACGTGCTCAATGCCCTGTCGGTGATCGCGGTGGCGGTCGAGCTCGGCGTGCCGGACGAGGCGGTGCAGCGCGGGCTGGCCGACTTCAAGGGCGTGGGCCGGCGCTTCCAGGGCTATGGCGAGGTGCCGCTGGCTGCGCCGCGCTCGGGCAGCTTCACGCTGATCGACGACTACGGCCATCACCCGGTCGAGATGGCGGCCACCATCGCGGCGGCGCGCGGCGCCTTCCCGGGGCGACGGCTCGTGCTGGCCTTCCAGCCGCACCGCTTCACGCGCACCCGCGACTGCTTCGAGGATTTCGTCAAGGTCATGGGCCAGGCCGACGCGGTGCTGCTCGGCGAGGTCTATTCGGCCGGCGAGGCGCCGATCGTGGCGGCCGACGGCCGTTCGCTGGCGCGCGCACTGCGGGTCGCGGGCCGCATCGAGCCGGTGTTCGTCGATCAGATCGCGGCCATGCCGCAGGCCATCATCGACAACGCGCGAGAAGGCGACGTCGTGATCTGCATGGGCGCCGGCTCGATGGGCAGTGTGCCGGGCCGGGTGGTCGAGATCGGTGCCTCGGCGCCGCAGAAATCGGTGCGCGTGACGCGCGCGGGGAGGGCACTGTGAGCGTGGACGTGAAGGCCTTCGGCAAGGTGGCGGTGCTGTTCGGCGGCAGCTCTGCCGAGCGCGAGATCTCGTTGATGTCGGGTGCCGGCGTGCTGGAGGCGCTGCGCTCGCGCGGCGTCGACGCCCATGCCTTCGACCCGGCCGAGCGCGAGCTGACCGACCTCAGGCGCGAGGGCTTCGCGCGCTGCTTCGTGGTGCTGCACGGCCGCCATGGCGAGGACGGCACGGTACAGGGCGCGCTCGAGCTGCTCGGCATTCCCTACACGGGCTCGGGCGTGATGGCCTCGAGCGTGGCGATGGACAAGGTCATGACCAAGCGCATCTGGCAGGCCGACGGCCTGCCGACGCCGCGCTACGTGCGCCTGGCCTTCGACCAGCAGAGCCGCGAGCAGGTCCGCGCCGTGCCCGACGTGCTCGGCCTGCCGCTGATCGTGAAGCCGCCGCGCGAAGGCTCGTCGATCGGCGTCACCAAGGTCGCCGGCTATTCGCAGATGCAGGACGCGGTGGCGCTCGCGGTGCGCTACGACGCCGACGTGCTGTGCGAGGAATTCATCGAAGGCGAGGAAGTGACCTGTGCCGTGCTCGGCAGCGGACTCGACGCCATCGCCCTGCCGGTGGTGCGGATCGCGGCGCCCGAAGGTGCCTACGACTACCAGAACAAGTACTTCACCGACGACGTCAAGTACCACTGCCCGAGCGGCCTGCCCGAGGCCGAGGAGCACGAGATCCGCCGCATCGCGCTGGCCGCCTACCACCAGCTCGGCTGCCGCGGCTGGGGCCGCGCCGACCTCATGATCCGCGCCAGTGACCGCAAGCCCTTCCTGCTCGAGATGAACACGTCGCCGGGCATGACCAGCCATTCGCTGGTGCCGATGTCGGCGCGCGCAGCGGGCATTGCGTACGAGGATCTCTGCCTGCGCGTGCTGGCCGATGCGACGCTGGATTCGGGTGCGCCGGATCGAGGCGAGGACATCTGATGGCCGACAGCATCTCCGTGCCCTTCGACGTCAAGCTCATGAACGTGCTCGCCACCCTGGTGTTCGTGCTGTTCGCAGTGATGCTGATGGCCGCGGGTGCCTGGTGGGTGCTGCGTCAGCCCTTCTTCCCGCTGGCCGGCATCAAGGTCGACGGCGAGGTCACGCACAACAACGCGGTCACGCTGCGCGCCAACGTTGCGCCGCAGCTGGCCGGCAATTTCTTCACGGTCGATCTCGCGCGGGCGCGCACTGCCTTCGAGTCGGTGCCATGGGTGCGCAAGGCCGTGGTGCGGCGCGAGTTTCCGAACAAGCTGCGCGCCACGCTGACCGAGCACGTCCCGGTCGCGCACTGGGGCGACGAGGCCGGCTCCAGGCTCATCAACGGCTTCGGCGAGGTCTTCGAGGCCAATGTGGCCGAGGTCGACGACAGCCTCCCGCGGCTCGACGGCCCGACCGAGCAGGCCGGCCAGGTGCTCGGCATGTACCGCGTGCTGGCGCCGCTGTTCCAGGCCCACGAGCTGACGATCGAAGAGCTCACGCTGACGAGCCGCGGCAGCTGGCGCGCATTGCTCGACACCGGCGCGCTGATCGAGCTGGGCCGCGGCCAGAGCGAGGAGGTGGTGGCGCGGACCCAGAACTTCCTGCGCACCGTGGTGCCGGTGGCAGGGCAGTACGGACGCGGCCTCGCGGCCGTGGAGGGTGCCGACCTGCGGCACAACGAAGGCTATGCGCTGCGCTTGCGCGGCGTCACGACGGTCGTCCCCGACCCGAAGAAAAAGTAGAGAGAGCGAAGAGGAACTTCATGTCCAAAGAGTACAAAGATCTCGTCGTCGGCCTCGACATCGGCACCGCCAAGGTGATGGCGGTGGTGGCCGAGGTGCTGCCCAACGGCGAGCTCAAGCTGGCCGGCCTGGGCATTGCGCCGAGCAACGGGCTCAAGCGCGGCGTGGTGGTGAACATCGACGCCACGGTGCAGAGCATCCAGCAGGCGCTGCGCGAGGCCGAGCTGATGGCCGACTGCAAGATCACGCGCGTCTACACCGGCATCACGGGCAGCCACATCCGCGGCATCAATTCGAGCGGCATGGTCGCCGTGAAGGACAAGGAAGTCACGCCGGCCGACGTCGCCCGCGTGGTCGAGACCGCGCGCGCCATCAACATCTCCAGCGATCAGCGCCTGCTGCTGGTCGAGCCGCAGGAATTCGTGATCGACGGCCAGGACGTCAAGGAGCCGATCGGCATGAGCGGCATGCGGCTCGAGGCGAAGGTGCACATCGTCACCGGCGCCCAGAGCGCGGCCGAGAACATCATCAAGTGCGTGCGCCGCTGCGGCCTCGAGGTCGACCAGCTGATGCTGAACCCGCTGGCCTCGAGCCTCGCGGTGCTGACCGAGGACGAGCGCGAACTGGGCGTGGTGCTGGTCGATATCGGCGCCGGCACCACCGACGTCGCGATCTTCACCAACGGCGCGATCCGCCACACGGCCGTGATTCCGATCGCGGGCGACCTGATCACCAGCGACATCGCGATGGCGCTGCGCACCCCGACCAAGGACGCCGAGGACATCAAGGTCGAGAACGGCTACGCCAAGCAGCTGCTGGCCGACCCCGACACCCAGGTCGAGGTGCCGGGACTCGGCGACCGCGGCCCGCGCATGCTGAGCAAGCAGGCGCTGGCCGGCGTGATCGAGCCGCGCATCGAGGAGATCTTCTCGCTCGTGCAGCAGGTGGTGCGCGAGTCGGGCTACGAAGAGGTGCTGTCCTCGGGCGTGGTGCTCACGGGCGGCAGCGCGGTCATGCCGGGCATGGTCGAACTCGGCGAGGACATCTTCCTGAAGCCCGTGCGGCGCGGCATCCCCAAGTATTCGAGCGCGCTTTCCGACATGGTCGCGCAGCCGCGTGCGGCCACCGTGATGGGCCTGCTTGAGGAAGCACGCTATGCCCGCCTGCGCGGCTTCAAGGTGGCGCAGAAGAGCGGCTCGGTGAAGACCGCCTTCGGCCGCTTCAAGGATTTCATCGTGGGGAACTTCTGATCATGACCGTCCACCGACTCTGGCTGGCGCGCGGCAGTCCCCCGCTGCATTTCAACGAGCGATGGCGGCGCACCGGTCCACCTGTTCGCACGTCTTCGCGTTAGTCAGTCCACACACAAAAAACATTCGTCAACTTAGGCAACTGCAATTCAAGGAGTCAGAGAAATGGCCATCGAAATGATCGAGATCGAAGAGTTCAACCAGGGCACCCAGATCAAGGTGATCGGCGTCGGCGGCGGCGGCGGCAATGCGGTCGCCCACATGATGGAGCGCGGCGTGCAGGGCGTTCAGTTCGTCTGCGCCAACACGGATGCGCAAGCGCTGTCGCGCAGCAACGCGCACAAGACCATCCAGCTCGGCACCAACGGCCTGGGCGCCGGCAGCAAGCCCGAGAAGGGCCGCGATGCGGCCGAAGCCGCGATCGACGACATCCGCGAATCGATCGCCGGCGCGCACATGCTGTTCATCACCGCCGGCATGGGCGGCGGCACCGGTACCGGCGCGGCACCCGTCATCGCGCGCGTCGCGAAGGAGATGGGCATCCTGACCGTGGGCGTCGTGACCAAGCCCTTCGACTGGGAAGGCGGCCGTCGCATGACGAATGCCGATGCCGGCCTGGCCGAGCTCGAGGCGAACGTCGATTCGCTGATCGTGGTGCTCAACGAGAAGCTGCTCGACGTCCTCGGCGAGGACGTGACGCAGGACGAGGCCTTCGCCCATGCCAACGACGTGCTCAAGAACGCGGTCGGCGGCATCTCGGAGATCATCAACGAGTACGGCGGCGTCAACGTCGACTTCGAGGACGTGCGCACCGTGATGGGCGAACCCGGCAAGGCCATGATGGGCACCGCCGCGGCCAGCGGCCCGGACCGCGCCCGCATCGCGGCCGAGCAGGCGGTGGCCTGCCCGCTGCTCGAAGGCATCGACCTGTCGGGTGCCAAGGGCGTGCTGGTGCTGGTCACGGCATCGAAGTCGTCGCTCAAGCTCAGCGAATCGAAGCTCGCGATGAACACCATCCGCGCCTATGCCTCGCCCGATGCGCACGTGATCTACGGCGCTGCCTACGACGACGCGCTCGGCGACGAGATGCGCGTCACCGTGGTCGCGACCGGTCTGTCGCGCCAGGACGCACGCCGCCAGGCGCCGACGCTCGAAGTCATCCGCACCGGCACCGACAACATCGCGTTCACGGTCCCGACCCTCGGCGGCAACGGCCATGCGAGCGGCCAGCCGAACTACGACGGCATGGCAGTGCCCAGCGTCTGGCGCACCAACCGCACGATGGCCGCGGCCAAGGTCGATGCGCTGTCGTCGGGGGGCATGGACGATTTCGAGATCCCCGCGTTTCTCCGCCGGCAGGCCGACTAAGGCTGCGCGGGTGGCGGCTATCGGGGACATAGCGAGGCGCGCCGCGCGCGGTGCGCAGGGCGCCTCTAAAATGCCCTCCGTGCTGTCCCAACGTACCCTCAAGTCGATCACCCGCGCCGTTGGCGTGGGGCTTCACAGCGGGCAGCGGGTCGAGCTCACGCTGCGGCCGGCGCCGGTGGATCACGGCATCGTGTTCCGCCGCGTCGACCTGCCCGAGCCGGTCTCGATCGCGATGACGGCCGAGTCGGTCACCGACACGCGGCTGGCGTCGACGGTCTCGTCGGGCGGGGCCAAGGTGCAGACGGTCGAGCACCTGATGTCGGCCTGCGCCGGCCTGGGCATCGACAACCTGCAGATCGACATCACGGCCGACGAGGTGCCGATCCTCGACGGTTCCGCTTCCTCCTTCGTCTTCCTGCTTCAGAGTGCGGGCATTGCACAGCAGGCCGCGCCGCGTCGCTTCATCCGCGTGACGCAGCCGGTCGAGGTGCGGGAAGGCGAGGGCGCCGACGCCAAGTGGGCGCGGCTCGATCCGTACCACGGCTTCAAGCTCAGCTTCGAGATCGACTTCGATCACCGCGTGGTCAATTCGACCGGCCAGCGCGTCGAGTTCGATCTGGGCAGCGGCTCCTACAGCCGCGACATCGCGCGCGCGCGCACCTTCGGCTTCACGAAGGAGGTCGAGTACATGCGCTCCAAGGGCCTGGCGCTCGGCGGCGGGCTCGACAACGCGATCGTGATGGACGACACCAAGGTGCTCAATGCCGGCGGCCTGCGCTACGACGACGAGTTCGTGAAGCACAAGATCCTCGACGCCATGGGTGACCTTTACGTGATCGGCCGGCCGCTGCTGGCGGCCTACAGCGCCTTCCGCTCGGGCCACGCGCTGAACAACAAGCTGCTGCGCGAACTGCTGGCGCATCCCGATGCCTACGAGGTCGTGACCTTCGACGACGAGAAGCGGGCCCCCGCCGGCTTCGCCGAGGTCGCGCGCGCCTGGTAGGCCGCGCCGCTGCCGCATGCTGCTGTTCCGCTGGGCCATCCTGCTGCTGCTGCTGGTGGCCGGCGTCTCCTTTGCCTTCTACGTCGGCACCGGCCAGGTCAGGTACCGGCGATTCGGCTGGATCGTGCTCAAGTGGACCCTGCTGGCGGCCGTCGGCTTCTTCGCCGTGCTGATCGCCGAGCGGGCGTTCTAGCCGCCCGCGTTCCCGAGTCGCGGCAAGGCCGCTACCTCGACCGCCCGTCCCGATAGCGCCCGGTCGTGCTCTGTCCCAGCACCGCTGCCTGACCCACGCGCGCCAGCGAAGCGCCCACGTGGGCGTGCGTGATCGCGATGCCGAGCGCGTCGGCCGCATCGCTGCCCGGCAGGCCGGGCAGCCGCAGCAGGCGCTTGACCATCTCCTGCACCTGCGCCTTGGCGGCTCGGCCATGGCCGGCCACGGCCTGCTTCATCTGCAGCGCCGTGTATTCCGAGACCGCGAGGTCGCGGGTCACGAGTGCCGTCAGGCAGGCGCCGCGCGCCTGTCCCAGCAGCAGCGTGGACTGCGGGTTGACGTTGACGAAGATGATCTCGACCGCGGCGGCGTCGGGCTGGTAGCGCGCGGCCAGTTCGCCGATGCCGTCGAACAGCACGCGCAGGCGCTTCGGCAGTTCGCCGGTGCCGAGGTGGCGGGTACTGATGGTGCCGCTCGCGACGTAGTCGAGCGCATGGCCATGGACGTCGATCACGCCGAAGCCGGTGGTCTGCAGACCGGGGTCGATGCCGAGGATGCGCATGCGTGTGCGTCGCGGTTCAGGCGTCGAAGTACCAGCGCACCGAATGGAAGAACACGGGCGCCGCGAAGCACAGCGCGTCGACCCGGTCGAGCAGTCCGTTGGCACCGGTCACGCCGATGCCGCGCCGGCCCCAGTTGGGGATGCCGCGATCGCGCTTGAGCGCCTTCATCACGAGATGGCCCATGGAGCCCGCCACGCAGGCGATCAGCGACACCGCGAGCGCCTGGCCGAATCGGAACGGCGTGATGAACGACAGCAGCGCGCCCACCACGCTGGCGATCGCCATGCCCAGCGCCCAGCTGGTCCAGTTGAAGCTGCGGCTCACGTTGGGCGCGAATGGCGGCTGCAGGAAGAGGCGTCGCCGCAGCGCGGCCAGGAACCCCGGCGCCACCGTGAGCTCGCTCTCGCCCAGTGCGTT
The DNA here is from genome assembly GCF_030316885.1 of Variovorax jilinensis. Lineage (GTDB taxonomy): Bacteria > Pseudomonadota > Gammaproteobacteria > Burkholderiales > Burkholderiaceae_C > Variovorax > Variovorax jilinensis. The sequence continues at coordinate 405,195 of NZ_JASZYQ010000001.1, forward strand.
GGGCATGGCGCTGCGGCGCGACACCAGGTGCTGCACCAGCATGCAGGTCTGGACCACGAACACGAGAAAGAAGACCAGGAAGGCGCTCTTTCCCTCGTAGCCCGGGAAGCTCAGCAGCAGCAGCGCCGGCACGTGACTCATGCCGTAGACGCAGACCATGATGCCCCACTGCAGCTTGGCGTTGCGCTCGAGGAAATGGCTCGGATCGTCGGCCAGCGCGCTGACCACCGGGATCGCCAGGAACACGTAGACCGGGATGAACACGGTGAACAGGTCGAAGCGCGCGGTCGCCACCAGCCAGAACTGGATCGGCAGCACGACGAAGAAGGCCAGGATCAGGCTGCGGTGGTCGCCGCGGCGGGTCGGCGACAGCGTGATGAACTCGCGCAGCGCGAAGAACGAGATCAGCGCGAACAGCAGCGTCGCCACCTTCTCGCCGAGCGCCCAGCCGACCCAGAACACCAGCACCATGACCCAGGTGGTGCGCAGCAGCGTGCGGAAATGATGCAGCTCGCGCTGCCAGATCTCGTCGTGGACCGGGTTGCGGCGTTCCCGGAAGCTCAGCATGAAGATCGCCGTGCTGGCGATCACGAGCAGGCCGAAGACGATCAGCAACAGGGCTGCGACCTGGTGCGTCGGCGACAGGTCGCGCAGGTAGTGGTTCATCTAGACATCCCGCAGCGCCACCACGGCAGCGCGCGCGCGCTCGAGAAAGGGCCGGCGCTCCTCGCCGTCCTCGAGCCGGATCGGCGCGCCGAAGGTGACCGAACAGAGGATCGGCACCGGCACCACTTCGCCCTTGGGCATCACGCGCTGCACGTTGTCGATCCAGGCCGGCACCAGCACCGCCTCGGGAAACAGCTGGGCCAGCGTGTAGAGGCCCGACTTGAACTTCTGGGGCTCGCCGGTGTGGCCGCGCGTGCCCTCGGGAAAGATGATGATCGAATCGCCGCTCTTCAGCGCGGCGATCAATGGCTGCAGCGGTGCCAGCGCGTCCTCGCTGCCGGGCGCCGGCATCGGCGGCGCGGACTCCGGCAAGGGCTCGGGTGCCGCGAGCGGAATCTCGAACTGGGCGCCGGCCGGCGCCGCGACTTCAAGGGGCGCTGCATTGGGAGACGCTGCGTCAGGCGCCGGTGCATCGTCGAACGAAGGATCGATGCGTTCGACCGGGGCGGGCTCGGGCGGCGCCGGCGGCACCACCGGCGCGCCGCCGCCACGCTCGACGTAGATGGCGTTGAAGACCTCGGTCGTGATCCAGCGCTTGAGCGGCGTGTTGGCCCAGTAGTCGCGCGCCGCGATCGGCCGCGTGATCGAGCGCAGCTCCTCGGGCAGCGCGGCCCAGATCATCACCAGGTCGAGGTGGCTCTGGTGATTGGCGAAGTAGATGCGCTGCTCGGCCTTGGGCGGGCAGCCCCACCATCGCGCCTGGGCGCCGGTGAGAAGCCGGATCAGGGTCAGCATCCCCCATCCCGTGAACTTGGCAAGCAGCATGGTCCGATGATAGGGCCGCGTGCAGCCGGTCAGGGCAGCTCGGCCGCGGGCATGCGGGCCGCGATGGTGGCCGTGCGGCTCGCGAGATACGAGGAGCCCTGACGCCGCTCGAAGAACTTCGGGCTCGGCAGCATCACGGCCAGCCGTGCAGCCTCGCCCGCGCCGAGCTTCGCGGCGGGCTTCCTGAAGTAGTGCTGCGCCGCGGCCTCGGCGCCGAAGATGCCTTCGCCCCATTCAACGTTGTTGAGGTAGATCTCGAGGATCCGCTCCTTGTCGAGCAGCAGTTCCAGCGCGGTCGCGAGCACGAGCTCCTGGCCCTTGCGCAGCAGCGTGCGTTCACCCGACAGCAGCAGGTTCTTGGCCAGCTGCTGGGTGATGGTCGAGCCGCCGCGCAGTGGCGCCGGACGTGGCTCCTTGCCGCGCGCACGCATCTGTGCGGCACGCTTGGCGGCGATCTCCTCGGCGCGGGCATTGCGCTGGCGCGCGCGCTCGATCGCCTCCCACTCGACGCCCTGGTGATAGATGAACTCGCTGTCCTCGCTCGCGATCACGGCGCGCTTCAGGCTGTCGGCGATCTGGCCGTAGGGCACCCACTGCTGGCGCCAGTCGCGCTCGCCGTTGCTGCGCCCATGCATGGCGATCTGCCAGGCCTCGGAGCGCTGGAAGGCCGTGGACTGCGGATCGATCGCGGCCATGGCGGCGATGCGCACGATGAAGAAGAGCTGCAGCGCAAAGGCCGCGATCAGGACGCAGCCGATCCAGCGCAGCAGCGGTCTCACCGGGCCTCGACCAGCGCGCGCAGCTCGGCCAGCACCGGCGCGGTCGGCGGCCGCACGCCGCGCCAGGTCTCGAAGGCCTCGGCCGCCTGCTCGACCAGCATGCCGAGGCCGTCGCGCGGCACCGCGCCATGGTTGCGGGCCCAGTCCATGAAGCCGGCCGCTGCCGGGCCGTACATCATGTCGACCGCCAGCGCGCCGGGCTCGAGCACCCGGGCCGCCACCGGCACCTCGCCGCCGCCGAGGCTGGAGGCGGTCGCGTTCACCAGGATGTCGAAGGTGCCGGGCACGCCATCGAGCGGCTGCGCCTCGAGTTCGACCTGGTGCGCCAGCGCGAGCGCCGCGTGGCGCTGCACCAGCGCGATCGCCTTGGCGAGCGTGCGGTTGGCCACGACGACGCGGCGGGGGCCGGCCTCGAGCAGCGGACCCAGCACGCCGGCCGCACCGCCGCCGGCACCCAGCAGCAGCAGTTCGCTGCCGGCGATCTCCACGCCCGCATGGACCCGGATGTCGTTGACCAGGCCGATGCCGTCGCTGTTGTCGCCGTGCACGCCGTCGTCGCGGAAGCTCAGCACGTTGACCGCCCGGGCCAGCGCGGCGCGCGGCGTCAGGTTCTGCTGCGCCAGCGCCGCCGCCTCGAACTTGAAGGGCACCGTGACGTTGCAGCCGCGCGCCGTGCCAGCGGGGTCGGCACGAAAGGCCGCTACCGCGCCCGCGAAATCGTCGAGCGGCGCCAGCCGGCGGCCGTACTGCAGCGCCTGGCCGGTGAGTTCGGCGAAGCGGGCGTGGATCCACGGCGAGCGGCTGTGCTCGACCGGATGGCCCATCACGCAATACAGGTCGGTCATCGCAAAGCACTCATGGCCTGGACGACGACAGCTGGGTCTCCAGCGTCTCGTCACGGGTGAACTTGAAGCGCGAGGGCAGCACGATCTGGTCGGTCTGCCTGCGCATGGCATCGGTGAACTTGCCGAAGCCGCCGATGCTGCGCACGATCGCCTGCGCGCGGCGGTCGAGCGTGCGGTCGCCGGAGCTCTCGACGATGTCGGTCGCGATGATGCTGCCGTCGTGGTTGATCGTGACCATCATGGTGAGCTCGCCGTAAAGCTTCTTGCCGGCCGCCTCGGGGAAATTCTCGGTGCCGCGGGCCTCGATCCTGCGCCGCAGCGCGTCGACGTACGCCGCATAGGCCGCCTCGCGCGTGGCGGGGCTGATGTAGCGCTTCTTGGGGCGCGCGTTCTCCTCGTTCACGCGGCGTTCGATTTCCGCCAGCAGTTCGACCAGCTGGCGGCGCTTTTCTTCGCGCGCCACGGTTTCGCTGGGATTGCCCTGGTTGCGCGGGTCGGGCACCGGCATGTTCGCGAGCTGCTTCTTGATCTGGGCCAGCAGCAGCATCTGCTGCTGCTGCATGGCCTCGACCTGGCGCTGCGCCTCGTCCATCGAATCGCCGACGGCGCTGAACGTGGAAGGCGGCAGCGGGCTCGTGGCGCGACCGCGCTCGAGGTCGCCGCCGCCGGCGAGCGAGGCCTGAGCGATCGCCTTTGCCTTGTCGGGCCGTTCGTTGGTCTTGGCGTTGACCAGGATCACCTCGAGCGGCGTTTCCTGGAACACCCGGTTGAAGGATTCGGGATCGACGAAGCGGACCGCCAGCAAGGCCGCGTGCGCGACCACCGAGAGGGCGAGCGCGATCTGCAGCGTGCTGAGGTCGCGCAGGTTCATGCCGGGGCGTTCTCCGTCGTGGCCTCGCTCGGCTCGCCGTCGGCCAGGTCGACCGCGATCGCGATCGGGCCCGCGACTTCTTCCTCGTCCTCGCCGCCCTCGTCCTCGGTCGCCGCATCGGCCGGGGCCGCATCGAGGCGCTCGATGACGGTGCCGTGCACGTCGAGCGCGATCTCGTCGATCTCGCCCAGGCGCACGCGCACGCGGGCGCCGCGCTGCAGGCCCTGCGTGCCGGCCACCTCGAACACCAGCGGCAGCGTGTCGGCGCGCACCAGTGCGCCGTTCGGCAGGTCCTTGATCAGCGTGGCCTCGAGCTCGGTGATGCCCTGCTGCTGCAGGTACTTGAGCGTCCAGAAGCGCTCCATTCCGCCCTGGTGGCCGTTGTAGGTGGCGTAGGCCGCATCGAAGCCCGAGAGGATCGAGAACAGGTCGGCGTCCTTGGGCTTGAACGGCGCCGCCAGCGCCGCGGTCTTGCCGTGGCGGGCGGCAGCGATGATCTGCCACTGGTTCACGAGGTCGGTGTAGCGACGCAGCGGCGAGGTGCTCCAGGCGTAGCTCTTCACGCCCAGGCCCGCGTGCGGCAGTGCCCGCGTGCCCATGCGCACCTTGATGCCCGGCGCCAGGCTCGCCTGGCTGCGGTACAGGCCCGGCACGCCAAGCTCGCCGAGCCAGCCGCCCCAGCTGCTGTTGGCCAGGATCATGGCCTCGGAGACGATCAGGTCGAGCGGCGCACCGCGCCGGCGGGTGCCGATCTGCACGGTCTCGCCGCCTTCCGGCTCGCCGTCGTTGCCGACCAGGCGGAAGGTGTAGTCGGGCCGGCTGAAGTTCTCGGGCTTGCCGCGCACCACTTCGCGCTGGGCCTTGAGCTGCTGCGCGAGGCGGAACAGGAAGGAGAGCGCGCTGCGCAGCGGCGCCAGCACGGCGGGCGTGTCTGCCGCGCCGACGGCCGGGTCCTCGAGCCATTCCTGGCTGACCACCGCATCGAGCTGGTCATGGCGCAGATTGGCCACGATCGGCACGCGTTCGAGCCGGGTCTCGGTGCCCTGCAGCGCCAGCGTGGCCTCGTCGAAGCGCGCATAGAGCGACACCGCGGGGCAGTCGCGGCCTTCCTGCAGCGTGTAGGCCTCGACCACGTGGTCGGGCAACATCGTGATCTTGTGGCCCGGCATGTAGACGGTCGACATGCGTGCGCGCGCCACCTGGTCGATGGCGCTGCCCGGCTGCAGCGCGAGGCCGGGCGCCGCGATATGGATGCCGACCACCACCGTGCCGCTGCCCAGGCCCTGCACCGACAGCGCGTCGTCGATCTCGGTGGTCTGGGAATCGTCGATCGAGAACGCCTGGACGTCGGCCAGCGGCAGCTCGTCGGCGATGGCCGGCGCCTGCAGCGCGGGAAAGCCGGTGCCCTTGGGGAAGTTCTCGAACAGGAAGCGGCGCCAGTGGAACTGGTAGGCCGAGTCGATCGCGCCGGCCTGCTTGAGCAGCTCGAGCGGCGGGCGCTGGGTAGCGCGCGCGGCGTCGACCACCGCCTTGTATTCGGGCGCGTTCTTGTCGGGCTTGAACAGGATCTTGAACAGCTGCTCGCGCACCGGCGCCGGGCACTCGCCCGCGGCCAGCTGGCCGGCCCATTCCGCGATCTGCACCTGCACCAGCTTCTTCTTCTCGATCGCGGCCAGCGCCTGCTGGATGATCTCGGCCGGCGCCTTCTTGAAGCGGCCCTTGCCGGCACGCCGGAAGTAGTGCGGTGCATCGAACAGCGCCAGCAGCGCCGCAGCCTGCTGCTCTAGCGTCGGGCGCGGCTGGAAATACTCGGCGGCCAGTTCCTCGAAGCCGAAATCACCCTCGGGCGCGAATTCCCAGGCCAGGTCGAGATCGACCGTGGCGGCCAGCGCACGGCCGGCAGCGATCAGTTCCGCGGGAGCCGGCTTCTCGAAGCGCAGCACGATGTGGGCGGTCTTGACCTTGACCCGCTTGCCGGTCTCGAGCTCCACCTGCGCGGAGGACTCGGCCTCCGACAGGACACGGCCGCCCAGGTATTTGCCGGCTTCTTCGAACAATACAAACATGGCGCGGATTGTCCCATGCGCGGCTGCCCGGGCGGCTCCGCGACGCCGGTGGCCCGGATCAGACCGGGTCGATGAAGGCCAGCACCCGATCCAGGTGGCGGCTCTCGAAATCCGACAGGGCGTGGTCGCCGCCTTCGAGCAGGTCGATCCGGCTGCCCGGGTAGCGGTCGGTCATGTCGCGCCAGTCGAGCACCTCGTCGCCCTTGGCGATCACGGCCAGCACCTGTTCGGGCCGATCGAGCGGGCCGGCCTCCAGCGCGCGCAGTTCGGCGATGTATTCGGGCCTGAAATGGAAATGCTCGGACGGGTCGTGCCAGAGCGTCTGGTCGCCGATGTGACGCACCAGGTCGCGCGCCGGGTCGACCGCGGGATTCAGCAGCACGGCGCGGCAGTAGGTGGTGGCCGTCACGTAGGTGGCATAGAAACCGCCGAGCGAGGAGCCGACCACCGCCATCGAGCCGCGCGGCCAGTCGGCGATGCCGCGCATCACGAGCGCGATCGCATCGCGTGGCGAAGGCGGCAGCTGCGGGCACCACCAGTGCACTTTCGGGTGGCGTTCGGCCACCCGGCGCGCCATCTGGCTGGCCTTGGTCGATCGCGGCGAGGAACGGAAGCCGTGCAGGTAGAGCAGGTGGGTGGTGGGCATGGCGCGATTATCGGGACCGGCGGCCCGTTTTTGGCCCCGGGGCGCTCGGGCGTGGCCTCGGGCTGGGATAATCGCCGCCCATGTCGGCCGTCTTCAACCAACCCTCGCTCGCGCGGCGCCTGTTGCCCGTGTTCCAGGGCTTCGACGGCTTCCTCGCCTTTGCCGTGCTGCTGCTGGCCTGTGCCGGCATGCTGACCATGTATTCGTCGGGCTTCGACCATGGCACGCGCTTCGTCGACCATGGCCGCAACATGCTGCTGGCGGGCTTCATCATGTTCGTCGTGGCCCAGGTGCCGCCGCAGCGGCTCATGACCGCGGCGGTGCCGATCTACACCATCGGCGTGGCGCTGCTGATCGCGGTGGCGCTGTTCGGCATCACCAAGAAGGGCGCCCAGCGCTGGATCAACGTCGGCATCGTGATCCAGCCCAGCGAGATCCTCAAGATCGCCATGCCGCTGATGCTGGCGTGGTGGTTCCAGCGCCGCGAAGGGCAGTTGCGGCCGCTGGATTTCGTCGTCGCGACGGTGCTGCTGGCGATTCCGGTCGGCCTGATCATGAAGCAGCCCGACCTCGGCACCTCGCTGCTGGTGCTCGCGACCGGGCTGTCGGTGATCTTCTTCGCCGGGCTGCCGTGGAAGCTGATCGTGCCGCCGGTGGCAATCGGCGTGATCGCGGTGGTGCTGATCGTCGGATTCGAATCGCAGCTGTGTGCCGACGGCTTCGACTGGCGCGTGCTGCACGACTACCAGAAGCAGCGCGTGTGCACGCTGCTCGACCCGACCAAGGACCCGCTCGGCAAGGGCTTCCACATCATCCAGGGCATGATCGCGATCGGCTCGGGCGGGATCGGCGGCAAGGGCTTCATGCAGGGCACCCAGACCCACCTCGAATTCATTCCCGAGCGCACGACCGACTTCATCTTCGCGGCCTATTCCGAGGAATTCGGCCTGGCCGGCAACCTGGCGCTGATCGCCGCCTTCATCTTCCTGATCTTCCGCGGCCTGGCGATCGCGCTCGACGCGCCGACCCTGTTCTCGCGCCTGCTCGCGGGCGCGGTCACGATGATCTTCTTCACCTACGCCTTCGTGAACATGGGCATGGTGAGCGGCATCCTGCCGGTGGTCGGCGTGCCGCTGCCCTTCATCAGCTACGGCGGCACGGCGATGGTCACCCTGGGGCTGGGCCTGGGCATCCTGATGTCGATCTCGCGCGCCAAGCGGTTGATACAGAGCTGACCCCCAGGTTGGCTCACTGCGTGTAGCCGCCCACCCCCTTTCAGGGGGCGCAGTCAGCGGCCCGGCGCAGGCGGTTCCGCGACTGCCCACCAACAGGCGAGCGCTGCGCGCCGCCAGGGGAACGCCAGCAGGGGATGCTCGAGCTATACGCAGTAAGCGAGGCCGAGGGCGAGCATAATTCTTCGATGATCTCCCGCGAACCCACCATCGAGCGCCTCGCCACGGCGCAGCAGCTCCTGCTCACGCCCTTCGGACTCGACGAATCGCACCTTTCCCGGGCGCTGGCCGAGATCAGGGCGCACCAGGTGGATGACGCCGATCTCTACTTCCAGTACACGCGCAGCGAAGGCTGGAGCCTCGAGGAGGGCATCGTCAAGACCGGCAGCTTCAGCATCGACCAGGGCGTCGGCGTGCGGGCGGTCAGCGGCGAGAAGACCGCCTTCGCCTACTCGGACGACATCTCCGAAGCCTCGCTGCTCGACGCCGCCCGCACCGTGCGCAGCATCTCCGCGGCCGGCAAGACCGCCCGGGTGAAGGCGGCAACGCGCAAGATCGCAGGCAGCCGTTCGCTCTACGACGGCGTCGACCCGATCTCCACGCTCGACAGCACCGCCAAGGTCAAGCTGCTCGAGAAGGTAGAGCAACTCGCACGTTCCCGCGATCCGCGCGTGGCACAGGTGATGGCCGGCCTCGCGAGCGAATACGACGTGGTCCTGGTGGCGCGCGCCGACGGCACGCTGGCGGCCGACGTGCGGCCGCTGGTGCGCCTGTCCGTCACCGTCATCGCCGAACAGAACGGTCGCCGCGAAGTCGGCTCCGGCGGCGGCGGCGGGCGCTTCGGCCTGGCCTACTTCGACGACGAACACATCGCGCAGTACGTCGACCAGGCCGTCAAGTCGGCGCTGACCAACCTCGATTCGCGCCCGGCGCCGGCCGGCGAGATGACGGTCGTGCTCGGCCCGGGCTGGCCCGGCATCCTGCTGCACGAGGCGATCGGCCACGGGCTCGAGGGCGACTTCAACCGCAAGGGCTCGAGCGCCTTCTCGGGCCGCATCGGCGAACGCGTGGCGGCCAAGGGCGTGACCGTGCTCGACGACGGCACCATCGCCGACCGCCGCGGCTCGCTCAACGTCGACGACGAGGGCAACGCCACGCAGCGCAACGTGCTGATCGAGGACGGCATCCTCAAGGCCTACATCCAGGATTCGCTCAACGCCCGCCTCATGAAGGCCAGGCCGACCGGCAACGGCCGGCGCGAGAGCTATGCGCACGCGCCGATGCCGCGCATGACCAACACCTACATGCTGGGCGGCGACAGGGAGCCGAAGGAGATCGTCGCGAGCATCAAGAAGGGCCTCTACGCCACCAACTTCGGCGGCGGCCAGGTCGACATCACGAGCGGCAAGTTCGTGTTCTCGGCGAGCGAGGCCTACTGGGTCGAGAACGGCAAGATCCAGTATCCGGTCAAGGGCGCGACCATCGTCGGCAACGGACCCGACGCGCTCACCCGCGTCACGATGATCGGCAACGACATGGCGCTCGATTCGGGCGTCGGCACCTGCGGCAAGGAAGGCCAGAGCGTGCCGGTCGGCGTCGGCCAGCCCACCTTGCGCATCGACGGCCTCACGGTCGGCGGCACCGCCTGACCGTTCCTGTGCTAGAGTCGCCTTCCATGTCCGCCGCCCGCTCCTTTTACTTTGCCTACTTTTGGTTCCCGGTTTCCGGCGGACGAGAGGCGCGCGCAAGGCTCGGATAGAGCAAGCAGACAGCAAGACCTCCCAAAACCGCCGGTGCCCCAAGCCCCGGCGGTTTTTTTATGCCCTCACGATATCCACACCCTTCGAAGGAAGCACCGATGAGCACGAAAGCCGCCCCCCATAGCGATTCCTGGTACGCGAACGTCGAGAAAACCAGCCGGACCGACGACGAACGCATCAAGGACATCACAGTGCTGCCTCCTCCCGAACACCTGATCCGCTTCTTCCCGATCGCCGGGACGCCGGTGGAATCGCTGATCACGGGCACGCGCCATGCGATCCACAACATCATGGCCGGCAAGGACGACCGGCTGCTGGTGGTCATGGGCCCCTGCTCGATCCACGACCCGGCCGCCGCGCTCGACTACGCGCGCCGCCTGAAGGCCGAGCGCGAGAAGTACGCCGGCACGCTGGAGATCGTGATGCGGGTCTATTTCGAGAAGCCGCGCACCACGGTGGGCTGGAAGGGCCTGATCAACGATCCGTACCTGGACGAGAGCTTCCGCATCGACGAGGGCCTGCGGATCGCGCGCCAGCTGCTGATCGACATCAACCGCATGGGCCTGCCAGCCGGCAGCGAGTTCCTCGACGTCATCTCGCCGCAGTACATCGGCGACCTGATCGCCTGGGGCGCGATCGGCGCGCGCACCACCGAGAGCCAGGTGCACCGCGAACTCGCCTCGGGCCTGTCGGCGCCGATCGGCTTCAAGAACGGCACCGACGGCAACATCCGGATCGCCACCGACGCCATCCAGGCGGCCGCGCGCGGCCACCATTTCCTCTCGGTGCACAAGAACGGCCAGGTGGCGATCGTGCAGACCAACGGCAACCGCGACTGCCACGTCATCCTGCGCGGCGGCAAGGCGCCCAACTACGATGCCGCGAGCGTCGCCGCCGCCTGCAAGGACCTCGAGGCCGCCAAGCTCCCGCCGACGCTGATGGTCGACTGCAGCCATGCCAACAGCAGCAAGCAGCACCAGAAGCAGGTCGAGGTCGCGCGCGACATCGCGGACCAGATCGCGGGCGGCAGCCGCAGCGTCTTCGGTCTGATGGTCGAGAGCCACCTGCAGGCCGGTGCGCAGAAGTTCACCCCGGGCAAGGACGCCATCTCGGCGCTCAACTACGGCCAGAGCATCACGGATGCCTGCCTGGGCTGGGACGATTCGACCCAGGTGCTGGACCTGCTGTCGCAGGCGGTCAAGCAGCGCCGAGGCTGAGGCCGGCTGCGCGGCGGGCGCTCAGATCAGCGCCGCGAGCTCCGGCCAGTGGTGGCGCATCAGCGCCGCTTCCTCGCCGTCGGGCTGCATGAAGGCGAAGTCGGCGAAGTCGAAGCCCGGGCCGACGGTGCAGCTCACCAGCGTGTAGTCGTCGCCTTCCGCGCCCGGCGTGGCCGGCGTGATCGGCCGAGCCGCCTGCCACTGGCCGGCCGCCACCGTGTGCTGCGGGTGCGTGCCATGGCTGTCGATCGGGCCCAGGCGCAGGCGCGCCGGCGGCGTGCGCAGCGCGGCATCGCAGGTCCAGAGCGCGAGCGGCGCGCCTTCCAGGTGGATCCAGACCTCGTCGGACTGCACGCGGTGCCAGCGCGAATGCTGGCCGGCCTCGAGCAGATAGTAGATGGTGGTCAGCGCATCGCGCGCCGGTCGGCCGTCGGCGGGCATCACCTGTGCGGCCGAGCGGAACAGCTCGCGAAACCACCCGCCCTCGGGATGGGCCTCGAGTTTCAGCGTGTCGATGAGCTGGCGCGCGCGCATCGCGTCATTGTGCGCCGGCGAGCGCCGCGAGCAGCTTGTCGTGCACGCCGCCGAAGCCGCCGTTGCTCATGCAGACGATGTGGTCGCCGGGACGCGCGGCCGCCGACACCCGGGCCACCAGCGGCGCAATGGCGGCGTCCACGTGCGCACGCGCGCCCATCGGCGCCAGTGCCGCGGCCGCGTCCCAGTCGAGGCCGCCGCTGTGGCAGAAGGCCAGGTCCGCCGACTCGAGGCTCCAGGACAGCTGGGCCGTCATGGTGCCGAGCTTCATGGTGTTGCTGCGCGGCTCGAACACCGCAAGGATCCGTTCGCCGCGGCCGCCGGCGGCATCGAGCTTGCGGCGCAGGCCGTCGAGCGTGGTGCGGATCGCGGTCGGGTGGTGGGCGAAGTCGTCGTAGACCGTGATCGCTCCCTCGGCGCGCGCGACGCTGCCGCGCAGTTCCATGCGCCGGCGCACGTTGCGGAAACTGCCGAGCGCGTCGGCCGCCTCGGACGGCGCGACGCCGACGTGTTCGGCGGCAGCGATCGCGGCCAGCGCGTTCATCTGGTTGTGCAGGCCCGAAAGTGCCCATTCGACGCGGCCGACGCGCTCGCCGCGGCGCAGCACGTCGAAGGCGTCGTGTGCGCCTTCGGCCTGCCATTCGCCGCCGCCGCCGAAGCGCGCGAGCTCGCTCCAGCAGCCCTGGGCGAGCACGCGCTCGAGACTCTGCTCGGTGGCATTCACCACCAGCCGACCCTGGCCCGGCACCGTGCGAACCAGATGATGGAACTGGCGCTCGATCGCCGCCAGGTCGTCGAAGATGTCGGCGTGGTCGAACTCGAGGTTGTTGAGGATCGCCGTGCGCGGGCGGTAGTGGACGAACTTGCTGCGCTTGTCGAAGAAGGCGGTGTCGTATTCGTCCGCTTCGATGACGAATGTGGCCCCCACGCTCCCCACTTCGTGTGGTTCGCTGCCCCCCGAGGGGGACGCGGCAGCCTTGGGGCGGCCCGGCGACGGCCGAGTCGCCCCGCCGCCTTCTGCTGCAGCGCCGCCCAGGCGCGCCGAAACCCCGAAGTCCAGCGGCACGCCGCCGACCAGGAAGCCGGGCGCCAGCCCCGCCCGTTCGAGGATCCAGGCCAGCATCGATGTCGTGGTGGTCTTGCCGTGCGTGCCTGCCACCGCCAGCACGTGGCGGCCCTGCAGCACCTCCTCGGCCAGCCACTGCGGGCCGCTCGTGTAGGGCGCTCCGGCATCGAGGATGGCTTCCATGAGCGGGAACTTGGGGCTCCCATCGGCCAGGCGCGCGCGCGAGACCACGTTGCCGACCACGAACATGTCGGGCTTCAGGGCCAGCTGGTCGGCGCCGAAGCCCTCGATCAGGTCGATGCCGAGCGCGCGCAACTGGTCGCTCATCGGCGGATAGACGCCGGCATCGCAGCCGGTCACGCGGTGGCCGGCCTCGCGTGCGAGGGCCGCCACACCGCCCATGAAGGTGCCGCAGATGCCCAGGATGTGAATGTGCATCGGTCGATTCTAGGGACGCGCGCAGGTGCATCCGTGCATGCAATCTGCCCAGTCCGGGCAAAATGGGCCGATGGACACGTCGAAGCAGGAAATCGCCGCCACCGCGGCCCGCCTCGTGGTCGAGGAGGGGCTGGAATACGGGCCCGCCAAGCGCCGCGCGCTGCGCGACCTGGGTCTGCCCGTGCGCACCGCGCTGCCGAACAACGACGAGGTCGAGGCCGAGGTGCGCGACTACATCGCGCTCTTCTGCGCCGACACCCAGCCTCAGGAGTTGCAGGCCCTGCGCCTGCTCGCGCTCGAATGGATGGAGCGCATGTCGCAGTTCCGCCCGCACGTCGGTGGCGCGGTCTGGCACGGCACCGCGACACGGCTGTCCGACATCTACATCCAGCTGTTCTGCGACGACTCCAAGTCGGCCGAGATCGCGCTGATCGACCACCATGTCGACTACGAGCCGCGCATGGTCACGGGCTTCCACGGTGAACAGGTCGAGGCCCTGAGCGTGCATGCGCCGAGCCGGGCGCTCGGCGAGGAGATCGGCGTCCACCTGCTGGTCTACGACCTCGACGACCTGCGCGGCGCGCTCAAGCCCGACAGCCAGGGCCGCACACCGCGCGGCAACCTCGCCGCCCTGCGGCGGCTGATGGAAAAGCAGAAGGACGCCGGATGACCGATTCTCCTGGAGCGCCGAGCACCCGCCGAACCTGGCTGTATGCCGGCGTGGCGACGGTCGCCGGACTGGCTGGCGCCGGTGGCGCCTGGTGGCGGCAGCACCCGGAAGGCTCGGCCCCCACCGGCGAGCGCTTGGACGCCGCGTTCTGGGCCCAGCGTTTCGAGCGTCCCGAGGGCGGCGAGATCGTCTTCGCCGAATTGCGCGGCAAACCCCTGCTGCTCAATTTCTGGGCCACCTGGTGTCCGCCGTGCGTCGAGGAAATGCCGATGATCAACGCCTTCTATCGCGAAGTTGCGGCCAACGGCTGGCAAGTCGTCGGATTGGCGATCGATCAGCCGAGCGCCGTGCGCAAGTTCCTGGGTCGAACGCCGGTTGGCTATCCGATCGGTCTGGCGGGCCTGGCCGGCACCGACATGGTCAAGCAAATGGGCAACGCCGCCGGCGGGCTGCCCTTCACCGTCGTGGTGGATGCCGCCGGCGGCGTCATGGCGCGTAAAATGGGCAAGCTCGACGCCGCCGATCTTCAGGCGTGGCGGCGTGCCTAGTTCAGACTAGAATCCGGCCCCTACGAATCCGGTAGTTGGCGCCCAAACGTCCATATACCCGGATGTTCAGACAAGTTGCATTCAAATGACCGGCAAAGCCGGCGCTGGAGTCCCATGGATCTACGCAAGCTCAAGACACTGATCGATCTGGTGTCCGAATCCAATATTTCCGAACTGGAGATCACCGAGGCCGAAGGCAAGGTCCGCATCGTCAAGGGTGGTGTGGCCGCCCCGGTGCAGTACGTCCAGACGCTTGCCGCGCCCGGCGCCGGCCAGCCGGCTGCTGCCGCGCCCGCCGCGAGCGCTGCCGCACCCGCCGCTGCAGCTCCGGCGGAGACCCCCGCGGCCAGCGGCCATGCGATCAAGTCGCCGATGGTCGGCACCTTCTATCGTTCCTCCAGCCCGGGCGCACCGGCCTTCGTCGAGGTCGGCAGCCAGGTCAAGGAAGGCGACACGGTCTGCATCATCGAGGCCATGAAGATCCTCAACGAGATCGAAGCCGACAAGTCGGGCACCGTGAAGCAGATCCTCGGCGAGAACGGCCAGGCGGTCGAGTACGGCCAACCGCTGTTCATCATCGAGTGACCATGTTCAAGAAGATCCTGGTCGCCAACCGCGGCGAGATCGCGCTGCGCATCCAGCGCGCCTGCAGCGAACTCGGCATCAAGGCGGTGATGGTGTATTCCGAAGCCGACCGCGAAGCCAAGTACGTCAAGCTGGCCGAAGAAGCGGTCTGCATCGGTCCGGCACCGTCGTCGCAGAGCTACCTCAACATGCCGGCCATCATCTCGGCGGCCGAAGTCACCGACTCCGAAGCCATCCATCCGGGCTACGGCTTCCTGAGCGAGAACGCCAACTTCGCCGAACGCGTCGAACAGAGCGGCTTCCAGTTCATCGGCCCGTCGCCCGAATCGATCCGCATCATGGGCGACAAGGTCTCGGCCAAGCAGGCGATGATCAAGGCGGGCGTGCCCTGCGTGCCCGGCTCCGACGGCGAACTGTCGGACGACGCCAACGCCAACAAGCGCATCGCGCGCGCCATCGGCTACCCGGTCATCATCAAGGCCGCGGGCGGCGGCGGCGGCCGCGGCATGCGCGTGGTCCACACCGAGGCGGCGCTGGTCAACGCGATCCAGATGACGAAGGCGGAGGCCGGTGCGGCTTTCAACAATCCGGCCGTCTACATGGAGAAGTTCCTCCAGAATCCGCGCCACATCGAGATCCAGATCCTCGCCGACAAGCACAAGAACGCCGTCTACCTGGGCGAGCGCGACTGCTCCATGCAGCGCCGCCACCAGAAGGTGATCGAGGAATCGCCGGCACCGGGCATTCCGCGCAAGCTGATCGAGAAGATCGGCGAGCGCTGCACGGCCGCCTGCAAGAAGATCGGCTACCGCGGCGCCGGCACCTTCGAGTTCCTGTACGAGAACGGCGAGTTCTACTTCATCGAGATGAATACCCGCGTGCAGGTGGAGCATCCGGTGACCGAGTTCACCACCGGCATCGACATCGTGAAGACGCAGATCATGGTGGCAGCAGGCGAAAGGCTGCCGTTCACGCAGCGCCAGATCGAGATGCGCGGCCACGCGATCGAGTGCCGCATCAACGCCGAGGACCCGTACAAGTTCGTGCCCTCGCCGGGCCGCATCACCATGTGGCATCCGCCGGGCGGCCCCGGCGTGCGTGTCGATTCGCACGTCTACACGAACTACTTCGTGCCGCCGAACTACGACTCGATGATCGGCAAGATCATCGTCTACGGCGACACGCGCGAGCAGGCCATGGCGCGCATGCGCACGGCGCTCAACGAGACGGTGATCGAAGGCATCCAGACCAACATCGCGCTGCACCGCGAACTGATGGTGGACGCCAAGTTCATGGGTGGCGGCACCAACATCCACTACCTCGAAGAGTGGCTCGCGGCGCATAAACGTTGACCACCCCCAGGTTGGCTCACTTCGTGTAGCCGCCCACCCCCTCGCCGGGGGCAACACCAGCGGCCCGGCAAAGCCGGTTCCGCGGTGTTTCACCAACGGGCTTCGCTTCGCTTGCCGCGCAAGACGGCTTCCAGTGTGCGGATACCTTGAGAGGAATTGCGATGTTCGAACTTCGCCTGATGGCCCCCGAAGCGCTGGTCGAGACCGTCAGCGACGCGCTCGATGCGCTCGATGCGTTGAGCGTGTCGGTGGAAGACGCCGATGCCCAGACCGATGCCGAGCAGGCGCTGTTCGGCGAGCCCGGCATGCCGCCGCCCAAGGACGGCTGGCAGCGTTCGCGGGTGATCGCGCTGTTCGCGACCGAGGCGCTCGCGCGCGAGGCCGCGACGTTGCTGCAGGCGCAGGATTTCTTCGCCGACTGCCGCGTGCTCGGCCTTGCCGACGTGCCTGAGCAGGACTGGGTGCGGCTCACGCAGTCGCAGTTCGCACCGGTCGAGATCACGCCCGAGTTCTGGATCGTGCCGACCTGGCACGAACCGCCGGCGCAGGCGCGCCAGGTGATCCGGCTCGATCCCGGGCTGGCCTTCGGCACCGGCACCCATCCGACCACGCGCATGTGCCTGCGCTGGATCGCGCGCCGCGGTGCACTCGCGGGCCTGCGCGTGCTCGACTACGGTTGCGGCTCGGGCATCCTCGCGATCGGTGCCGCCAAGTTCGGCGCCACCGACATCGATGCCGTGGACATCGATCCGGCGGCGGTCGAGTCGACCGATCTCAATGCCGAGGCCAACGGCGTGCAATTGAAGTCGGGCCTGCCCGATGCCTCGTCGGGCCGCTACGACATCGTGCTCGCGAACATCCTCGCCACCCCGCTCAAGGTGCTGGCGCCGCTGCTCTGCGCCCATGTCGCGCCGGGTGGCGAACTGGTGCTGGCGGGCATCCTCGAGCGCCAGGCCGACGAACTCAAGCTTGCCTACGCGCCCCATGCCGCGCTCGAGGTCAGCGACAGCGAGGACGGCTGGATCCTCATGACCGCCAGGATCTGAGGCGCGCGCGAGCCATACAATCCCGGCTCAATATATGAGCCTGGTCACCCGCTGCCCCGCATGCGACACCACATTCAAGGTGGTGAGGGACCAGTTGCGCATCTCCGACGGCTGGGTCCGCTGCGGCCGCTGCAGCCAGGTCTTCGATGGCGCCGAATACCTTCAGGAGCTTCCCGATTCGCCCGAGGCACCGCCTGCGGTCCAGGTTCCGGAGCGTCCACCGGAGCCGGTGGTGCCGATCGCCGAAGCGCCCGCGCCGATTGCGCCATTGGTGGCGTCCGAAGACGCATCCGCACCCGACCATTTCTCCGAGGACTTCCTGGACGACGATCACGATCACGTCGAGATCGAGCCCACCGCCGAAGTCGAGCCTGAATCGGAACCAGAGCGAGAAAAGGAGCCGGAACCAGAGCCAGAGCCGGAGCCGGAGTCATTGGCGGAGCCGGAGCCGGAGCCGGAGCGAGGTCTGGAGCCGGAGTTGGAGTGGGAACCGGAGCCCGAGCCCGAGCCCGAGCCCGAGCCCGAGCCGGAAGCGTCGTCCGAGGCCGGATCCGAATCGACCGCCTTCGTCGAGCCGCCACTTGCGCGGGCGCGCATGCCGTGGCCCGATGCCGATTCGCTGCTGCTCGGCGACGAGGGCGGCCGCACGGTGCCGCGTCCGCCTGCGCCGGCACCCTTGTCGTTCCCGGACATCGACCTGAACCTGCGCTCATCGCTGCCGGCGGCGCTGGCCGGCAGCGCCGCGTCGGAGGCTGTCGCGGACGCCGGGGATTCGGGCTACACGCCGCTCGAGAAGGCCTTGCGAAGGGCACGGGTCAAGTCCGCCAAGATCGCCAAGGCCAACAAGGCGCGAGCGCAGAAGCTCGCGGCCGCTGCAGGCGACGCGGGCCCGGCACCCTTGGTGCGCGCAGCCAGCGAGTCGGATGCGGCGTCGAGGGCGGACGCCACCGCGGCCGCGACTGCCCCGGTGTTCTCGCATTTCGGCGGCGACGTCGAGGGCAGTTCTGCGGCGCCGTCCTTCTGGTCGCGCCCCGGCGTTCGGCTTTCGGTACTGCTGGCCTGCGTGTTGGCGGCGGTGCTGCTGGTGGTGCAGGTGTTGCACCAGGAGCGCGACCTGATCGCTGCCCGCCAGCCCGCGCTGCGTCCGCTGCTCGACAGCCTGTGCAGTGCAACCGGTTGCGAGGTCTCGGGCCTGCGCCAGATCGCCGACATCAAGATCGACGGTGCATCGTTCGCACGCGACCGGACTGGTGACGGCTTTCAGCTCAGCTTCACCTTGCGCAATGCCGCCGCCGTTCCGCTCGCCATGCCGGCGGTCGAGCTGACGCTGCTCGACACCCAGGAACGCGCCGTGGTCCGGCGCATGCTGATGCCGGCCGAATTCGGCGCTCCGGCCATGCTGCCGGCGCGCGGCGAGCGCGCAGCGTCACTGTCGCTCAATCTGAGCGGCGCCGAGGCGGCCCTGCTGCCCCCCGTCGCGGGATTCAACCTCGTGGCGCTCTATCCCTGAGCGTCGCGGCTGTTCGACCTCTTCATCTTTCAATCAACGAGTGGCTCATCCATGGCAGCAGTGATTTGCGGTTCCCTTGCGTTCGACACCATCATGACTTTCGAGGGGCGGTTCGCAGACCAGATCCTTCCGGATCAGTTGCACATCCTCAACGTGTCCTTCTTGGTGCCCGGGCTGCGACGCGACTTCGGCGGCTGTGCCGGCAACATCGCCTACAGCCTCAATGCACTCGGCGGCAACGCGCTGCCGATGGCCACGCTGGGCAGCGACGGTGCCGACTATCTCGAGCGCCTGCGCACCCTGGGCATCAGCACCGAGTTCGTGCGCCAGGTGGACGACAGCTTCACCGCCCAGGCCATGATCATGAACGACCGTGACAACAACCAGATCACGGCCTTCCACCCCGGCGCCATGCAGCAGGCCCACATCACGCATGTCGAGGCCCGCGACGACATCCGGCTCGGCATCGTGGCGCCGGACGGCCGCGCGGCAATGGTTCAGCATGCCGAGCAGTTCGCGGCCGCCGGCATTCCGTTCGTCTTCGATCCGGGCCAGGGCCTGCCGATGTTCGACGGCAAGGAACTCGCGCATTTCGTCGAGCTTGCGAGCTGGATGGTGGTGAACGACTACGAAGGCAAGATGCTTTCACAGCGCACCGGCTGGAGCCTGGCCGAAATCTCGTCCAAGGTGCGTGGCCTGGTCGTGACGCTGGCCGCGGAGGGCTGCGAGGTATGGATCGACGGCCAGCGCGAGCACGTGCCCGGGGTGACGCCGAGCGAAGTGGTCGAGCCGACCGGCTGCGGCGACGCCTGGCGCGGCGCATTGCTCTACGGCCTCGAGCAGGGCTGGCCGCTGGCTCGCTGCGCCGCTCTCGGCAATCAGCTCGGTGCGCTCAAGATCGCGCAGCGGGGGCCGCAGAACTACAAGGTCGATCGAGCCGCTCTGGGCCTCTAGCGCGGCTGGCGCGAGCCCGATGAAAAAAGCCCGACACCTTGCGGTGCCGGGCTTGTGCCTTCAAGGCCGCTGAAAGACTCAGGGCTTGCTGGCCGTCGGGAACGGCCATGCAGCTTGAGGGTTTAGCGTGGTCTGCGCAGCAGGAGCAGGCGCTACGGCAGCCTTGGCGGGCGCCTTCGCAGCCTTCTTCGCAGCGGGCTTCTTCGCGGCTTTCTTGGCAGCAGGCTTCTTCGCCGCAGCCTTTTTCGCCGGCGCCTTCTTGGCAGGAGCCTTCTTCGCTGCGGCCTTCTTCGCCGGGGCCTTCTTTGCTGCGGCCTTCTTGGCCGGGGCCTTCTTCGCCGCTACCTTCTTGGCGGGAGCCTTCTTTGCCGGGGCCTTCTTGGCAGGAGCCTTCTTGGCCACTACCTTCTTCGCCGGGGCCTTCTTGGCTGCTACCTTCTTGGCGGCGACCTTCTTTGCCGGGGCCTTCTTGGCTGCTACCTTCTTCGCAGGAGCCTTCTTTGCCGGGGCCTTCTTTGCTGCGGCCTTCTTGGCCGGCGCTTTCTTTGCAGTTGCCATTTCTATTTCTCCTTGATCAAGTTGAAAAAATCAACCTTTTGAAGCACTCCACGCAAGTTGGTCAGCGTGAAGCGATTCATGGCGTTGAAATGAATTCAGCGCCATGAACACCTGCGCCCTCAGCGAATCCGCACTCTTCGGTGCGGTGGGTCGACGAGAGCTATTTCTGAATGCACTTGTTTTTCTTTTAGGAACGATTCAATCCCAGGAGAGCGCACCACCCGACTGGTACTCGATCACGCGGGTTTCGAAGAAGTTGCGCTCTTTCTTCAGGTCAATCATTTCGCTCATCCAGGGGAACGGGTTTTCCTCGTTCGGGAAGAGCGTTTCGAGGCCGATCTGCTGCGCGCGACGGTTCGCGATGTAGCGCAGGTAGCCCTTGAACATGGAGGCGTTCATGCCGAGCACGCCGCGCGGCATGGTGTCCTCGGCGTACTTGTATTCGAGCTCGACCGCCTTCATGAAGAGGGCCTTGATCTCCGCCTTGAACTCGGAGGTCCAGAGCTGCGGATTCTCGAGCTTGAGCTGGTTGATCAGGTCGATGCCGAAGTTGCAGTGCATCGACTCGTCGCGCAGGATGTACTGGTACTGCTCGGCGGCGCCGGTCATCTTGTTCTGGCGGCCCAGCGCGAGGATCTGCGTGAAGCCGACGTAGAAGAACAGGCCTTCCATGAGGCAGGCGAACACGATCAGCGACTTCAGAAGGGTCTGGTCGGTCTCGTGGGTGCCGGTCTTGAAGTTCGGGTCGCTGATGGCGTCGATGAACGGGATCAGGAACTGGTCCTTCTCGCGGATCGACGGCACTTCGTTGTAGGCGTTGAAGATCTCGCTCTCGTCCAGGCCGAGCGACTCGACGATGTACTGGTAGGCGTGCGTGTGGATCGCTTCCTCGAAGGCCTGGCGCAGCAGGAACTGGCGGCATTCGGGCGCCGTGATGTGGCGATAGGTGCCCAGCACGATGTTGTTGGCGGCCAGCGAATCGGCGGTGACGAAGAAGCCGAGATTGCGCTTGACGATGCGGCGCTCGTCTTCGGTCAGTCCGTTCGGGTCCTTCCACAACGCGATGTCGCGCGTCATGTTCACTTCCTGCGGCATCCAGTGGTTGGCGCAGGTCGCGAGGTATTTTTCCCAGGCCCACTTGTACTTGAACGGCACCAGCTGGTTGACGTCGGTCTGGCCGTTGATGATGCGCTTGTCGGCCGCCTTGACGCGATGCGCGGCGGGCGCGACCGGTGCGGCTTGCGCAGTCGCTTGCGCGGCAACGGCGCGCACGGTGGCGCCGTCATCGAGCGTGCGCACGGCGGGAGCGGAAAGGGGGGAGGCGATTTGCGAAGTCGGGAGCTCCGACACGCGGGCGACTTGCGCGCCGCTGTTCGAGGGGTGCCGCAGTCCTTGCTGCAGATCCTTTGGCAAGGAGGGCTTGACTTCTTCGTCCCAGGTCAACATAGAAAAATCCAATGCTCAAATTATGTGAGCAACGATGTGAGTTGCAAAGCGCTGCTCACATCGCGCATCAATTATGTGGTCGTTATGTTGCTCGCATGCATCGCAATTTGTCAGTCGATGCCGCGAACCTTCACAACTTCAGGCCGACATCACTGGCAGGCTTCGCAGGTCGGGTCGTCGACACCGCAGAACGCGATGTCGGTCGCAGGCATCGCAGCGAGCTGCGACTGCGCTGCGAGCGCTGCCGCTTCGAGTGCGCTCATGCCCGACGATGCATCGCCGCTGCCCGAGGACACTGCGTTGAGGCGGCCCGATTGCACGGTCGATTTCTCGGCGTGCGTCGCGCTCTGCGTGCGCAGGTAGTAGGTGGTCTTCAGGCCGCGCAGCCATGCCAGCTTGTAGGTGTCGTCGAGCTTCTTGCCCGAGGCGCCGGCCATGTAGATGTTGAGCGACTGCGCCTGATCGATCCACTTCTGGCGCCGTGCCGCAGCCTCGACCAGCCAGGTGGTCTCGACCTCGAACGCGGTCGCGTAGAGCGCCTTGATGTCCTGCGGCACGCGATCGATCGGGCGCAGCGAGCCGTCGAAGTGCTTGAGGTCCATCACCATCACGTCGTCCCACAGGCCCAGGCGCTTGAGGTCGTGCACCAGGTAGTGGTTGATGACGGTGAACTCGCCCGACAGGTTCGACTTGACCGAGAGGTTGCCGAAGCAGGGCTCGATCGAGGCGTCGACGCCGATGATGTTCGAGATGGTGGCGGTCGGTGCGATGGCGACGCAGTTGGAATTGCGCATGCCGTCGGTCTTGATCTTCTGGCGCAGCGCCTCCCAGTCGAGGGTGGCCGAACGGTCGACCTCGACGTAGCCGCCGCGCGCCTTCTCGAGCAGTTCGAGCGTGTCGAGCGGCAGCACGCCCTTGTCCCACAGCGAGCCCTTGTAGCTCGAGTACTTGCCGCGCTCGCGCGCCAGTTCGGTCGAGGCCCAGTAGGCGTGATAGCAGATCGCCTCCATCGATTCGTCGGCGAACTGCACGGCCTGCTGCGAGGCGTAGGGGATGCGCAGCTGGTAGAGCGAATCCTGGAAGCCCATCAGGCCGAGGCCGACCGGGCGATGGCGCAGGTTGGAGTCGCGCGCCTTCTTGACGGCGTAGTAGTTGATGTCGATCACGTTGTCGAGCATGCGCATCGCGGTCGCGATGGTGCGCTGCAGCTTGGCCTGGTCGACCTTGCCGTCCTTCAGATGCTGCAGCAGGTTGACCGAGCCGAGGTTGCAGACCGCGGTTTCGGTGTCGCTGGTGTTGAGCGTGATCTCGGTGCACAGGTTCGACGAATGGACCACGCCGGCATGCTGCTGCGGCGAGCGCACGTTGCAGGCGTCCTTGAAGGTGATCCAGGGATGGCCGGTCTCGAACAGCATCGTGAGCATCTTGCGCCACAGGTCCGAGGCCTGGACGGTGCGGCTCGGCGTGATCTCGCCGCGCGCAGCCTTCTCTTCGTAGGCCACGTAGGCGGTCTCGAAGTCGCTGCCGAACTTGTCGTGCAGGTCGGGCACGTTCGAGGGCGAGAAAAGGGTCCAGCTGCCCTTTTCCATCACGCGGCGCATGAACAGGTCGGGGATCCAGTTGGCCGTGTTCATGTCGTGCGTGCGGCGGCGGTCGTCGCCGGTGTTCTTGCGCAGCTCGAGGAATTCCTCGATGTCGAGGTGCCAGCTTTCCAGGTAGGTGCAGACCGCGCCCTTGCGCTTGCCGCCCTGGTTGACCGCCACGGCGGTGTCGTTGACCACCTTGAGGAAGGGCACGACACCCTGCGATTCGCCGTTGGTGCCCTTGATGTGGCTGCCGAGCGCACGCACGCGGGTCCAGTCGTTGCCCAGGCCGCCGGCGAACTTCGACAGCAGCGCGTTTTCCTTGATCGATTCGTAGATGCCGTCGAGGTCGTCGGGCACGGTGGTGAGGTAGCAGCTCGACAGCTGCGAGCGCAGGGTGCCGCTGTTGAACAGGGTCGGGGTGCTCGACATGAAGTCGAACGAGGACATCACCTCGTAGAACTCGATCGCGCGGGCTTCGCGGTCGATCTCGTTGAGCGACAGGCCCATCGCGACGCGCATGAAGAAGGCCTGCGGCAGCTCGATGCGCGACTTGCGCACGTGCAGGAAGTAGCGGTCGTAGAGGGTCTGCAGGCCGAGGTAGTCGAATTGCAGGTCGCGCTCGGGCTTGAGCGCGGCGCCGAGGCGGGCGAGGTCGAACTGCTGCAGCTTCTCGTCGAGCAGCTCGTTGTCGACGCCCTTCTTGATGAACTGCGGGAAGTAGTCGGCGTAGGCCTGGGCGCGTTCGGCCAGCGGCACTTCGCGGCCGATCACTTCCTTGAAGATCGTGTGCAGCAGCAGCCGGGCGGTGGCGAAGGTGTAGTCGGGGTCTTTCTCGATCAGCGTGCGGGCGGCCAGGATCGAGGCCTTGTAGACCTCGTCGAGCGGCACGCCGTCGTAGAGGTTGCGCATGGTCTCGGCCTGGATCGGCGCGGCCGTGATGCTGTCGCCGAGGCCGATGCAGGCGGATTCGATCAGGCCCTTGAGCTCGTTCAGGTCGAGCGCCACGCGCTCGCCGCGGTCCAGCACGTGCAGCGTCGAGACGGCGGCGGGGGCATCCTGCTCGCCCTGCTTGCTGCGTTCCTGCGAACGGCGCTCGCGGTACAGCACGTAGGCGCGCGCGATTTCGTGGTGGCCGCCGCGCATCAGGCCGAGCTCGACCTGGTCCTGCACGTCTTCGATGTGGAAGGTCCCGCCACCCGGACGCGAGCGCACCATGGCGCGCACCACGGCCTGCGTGAGGGTGTCGACCGTCTCGCGCACGCTGGCCGATGCCGCGCCCTGGGTGCCGTGCACCGCGAGGAAGGCCTTCATCATCGCGATCGCGATCTTGTTCGGCTCGAAGGGCACGACCGCGCCGTTGCGGCGAATGATCTGGTAGTGAGCGAGAGCGCTGCCGGCCGGCGAGCCGGCGGTGTCGCGCTGCGGCGCCGTCGAGGACACGGCACGCGGAGTGGAGGAGGGGGTATTCAGGGATGTTTGCATTCGATCCTCGGTTGGCAATTCTTGTTGGGGCGGCAGTGCCGCGCGGCGGTGGCTTTCGGCGTCTGCACCGGGCAGGGCACACTATATCTAGGGTCCAGTGGGTCCACAACCCACTATATGTAGTGTTTTCCTTGAATTTCCACCTGGAAGAAATACATCACGAAACGGCCGGTTCGCGCTTCTGCCGCTCGGCCATTGAATGACGGTAGCGCAGCCCGCCAACGGCGGGCCTTCCCGGCCGATTTGGGCCTGGAAAGCGCATGGTTGCTATGCCTTCGCACGAGCAGGATTGCGCGAGGGCGGCGCCGCAGGCACGCATCGCGCACCGCATCGCGATTGAAAAAAACTTAGCTCGCGGCAGTCGCCGGCGGGAACATGGCCGCATTCCAGCCGAGCTGTTCGCGCAGCAGGTGCCAGTCGAAGCCCGGGCCCGGGTCTTCCTTGCGGCCGGGCGCGATGTGTTCGTGGCCTGCGATCCAGCCGATCGGATGACGTTGAGCCAGCGCGGGGCAGAGACTGGCCAGCGTCTCGTACTGCGCGGCCTCGAAGGGCCCGCCCTCGATGCCCTCGAGCTCGATGCCGATCGAATCGTCGTTGCAGTTCGAGCGGCCGCGCCAGGACGAGGCGCCGGCATGCCAGGCGCGGTCGTCGCAACTCACGAACTGCCACAGCTCGCCGTTGCGCCGCACATAGAAGTGGGCCGACACCTCGATGCCGCGAATGCCCTGGAAATAGGGATGCGCATCCCAGTCGAGGGTGTTCGTGAAGAGCTGCTGCACTTCCTGGCCGCCGTATTGCCCGGGCGGCAGGCTGATGGAGTGCAGCACGATCAGGTCGATCTCGGCGCCCGCGGGCCGAGGACCGAAGTTCGGCGACGCCAGCGCCCGCGCGAAGGCGTACCAGCCGTCGCGCCAGAGGCCGGGGGCGCCGGCCTCACTCGTCGCTGAAGGCATTGGCGTCGTCGCCGTTCGGCGTCGCGATGCCGAGGCGTGCGATCCGATAGCGGATCTGACGCAGGCTCAGGCCCAGCCGTGCCGCCGCGGCGGTTCGGTTGAAGCCGGTCTCCTGCAGCGCGAGGATCAGGATGTCGCGCTCCTTCTGGTCCAGGTAGCCCTGCAGGTCGTTGGGCACGGACGTCGCGGCCCTGGCATTGCTGCCGTTGCCATGGCCGCTCGCCACGGTTGCGGGCGCCACTGCTGCATAGGCCGGTGGTTCCGGCTCCCCCGCCAGCTCGGGCGGCGGCAGCGAGGTGCTGTCGACGAAGTCAAGATGCAGCATGTCGCCATCGCTGAGCGCGACCGCACGGTGCAGCAGGTTCTCGAGTTCGCGCACGTTGCCCTGCAGCGGATGCTGGCCCAGGCGCTGCAGCACGTCGGCCGAAAGCGTCGGAACCGGCATGCCGGCATCGCGGCCGATGCGGGCGAGCAGCGCCTTGCACAGCGCCGGCAGGTCGCCGCGGCGGTCGCGCAGCGCCGGCACCGCGATCTCGATCACGTTGAGGCGGTAGAACAGGTCCTGCCGGAACCGGCCGGACTGGACCTCGGCCTGCAGGTCCTTGTGGGTGGCGCTCACGATCCGGACGTCGACCGCGTCTTCCTGGGTCGAGCCGATCGGGCGCACGCTGCGCTCCTGGATCGCGCGCAGCAGCTTGGACTGCATCGCCAGCGGCAGGTCGCCGATCTCGTCGAGGAACAGCGTGCCGCCGCGGGCGGCCTGGAAGTAGCCGTCGCGGTCCTGCGCCGATCCGGTGTAGGAGCCCTTGCGGGCACCGAAGAACTCGGCCTCGAGCAGGTTCTCGGGAATGGCGCCGCAGTTGACCGCGACGAACGGACCCTCGCTGCGCTGGCTGCAGGCGTGCACGGCACGCGCGACCAGCTCCTTGCCGGTGCCCGATTCGCCGCGCACCAGCACCGGCGCCATGCCGCGTGCCACCTTGGCGATGCGTGCCTTGACCGTGCGCATCGGCTCCGAGTCGCCCACCAGGCGCTCGAGGGCTGCCACGCCGTTGCTGCCGACGGCGCTTGCGATCGGAGCGCCGTCATCGAGGCGCCCCTCGGCCGGCCGGGCGGCGCGCTGGGTGGCGAGCTGGGTCGCCTGCACCGCGGAGGCCTGCACCGCCGAGGCCACGACGGCGCGGAACTGCTTGAGGTCGACCGGTTTCGTGAGGTAGTCGAAGGCGCCGGCCTTGAGGGCCTCGACCGCGTTCTCGGCCGAGCCGTAGGCGGTCATCACGACGCAGCGCTCGCCGCGCTGCTCCTGCTGGATGCGCTGCAGGATCTGCATGCCGAGGCCGTCGGGCAGCCGCATGTCGGTGATCACGGCATCGAAGGGGCCGGCATCGAGGTGCTGGGAGGCTTCCGCCACGCTGCCGGCCGACTCGACGCGGTAGCCTTCGCGCAGCAGCGTGAGTTCGTAGAGCGTGCGCAGGTCGGGCTCGTCGTCGACGACCAGGATCTGGGCGGGGCGCGCGGTCGGTGGGAGTGTGCTCACGCCGCTATTGTGTCAGCCGGCTCTCGGCGGCGGCAAATGCGACGAAGAACTCGTTGCCTTCGGGCCCCGCGGGCGACAGCTGGCGGCGTTCGTAGCCGATGGTGGCGCCGTGCCGCTCGCACAGCTCGCGGCAGAGGAACAGGCCGAGCCCGCTCGAGCGGCTCTCGGACGAGAAGAAGGGCTCGAACAGGTGGCGGTGCACCGCAGGCTCGAGCGGTGCGCCGTCGCTCCAGATCTGCAGCGTGGCACGGCCCTGGGCGTTGCGCCGGGTCGCGATCTGGATCGAGCCGTCGCGGTCGCCTGCGTAGCGCGCCGCGTTGTCGAGCAGGTTCACGAGGATGCGGCGCAGGTGCTCGGCGTCGAAGCGCACGTCTTCTCCCGCGGCGTCGAGCGCCAGCAGCACGCCCTGGCGCTGCGAGTGCAGCACCCATTCCTCGGCCAGCGCCCGCACCGTGGGATCGAGCGCCACCTGCTCGGCCAGCGGCAGTACGCGCTGCTGGCGCGCCCGCGCGACGTCGAGCACGTCATCGACGATGCGCGACAGGCGCTGGGCGTTCTGCTGCACCATGGTCGTGAGCTGGCGGTGGCCCGGGTCGACCAGGTCTTCGGCCAGCAGCGCGCTGGCCTGCGTGATGGCGGCCAGCGGATTGCGGATCTCGTGCGCCACCGCGGCCGACATGCGGCCCATCGCGGCCAGCTTCTCGGTGCGGATGCGGGCCTCGAGCTCGCGCAGGTCCTGCAGGAACATCACGCACAGGCCGTCGGACTGCGGATCGAGCGAGCGGGTGAGCCGCGTGCGCACGCGCACCTCGCGCGCCGCGCCCTGGGCCTGGGCGATCGGGATTTCCCTGGACTGCGGCATGCGCCGCGCGAATGTCTGGCGCGCCAGCGCCGCCAGTTCGACCCACGGCGGGTAGGCGTTGAGCACGAAGGGCTGCCGGATCTCGGCCAGGCCGTGGCCCAGGATGGCATCGGCGGCCGGGTTCGCGGCATGCACCTGGCCCTGCGGGTCGAGCACCAGCACGCCTTCGCTGAGCGTCTCGATCACGAGGTCGTTGACCAGCGCGTGCATCTCGGCCGCGCTGCGGTTGCGCTGCGCCAGGGCTTCGACGCGCGTGAGCCGGCGCGACATCTCGTGCGCCAGCAGCGCCACCACGAACAGACCGGTGCCGGCCAGTGCCGCCTGTACGAAGCGCGGCGAGGCATCGGCCGGCTGCGGGTGCGAGAACCAGAACCAGAAGGCATGGCCCAGCAGCAGCAGCGTGGCCACGGCCGTGGTGCCGAGCCCGACCGCGCCGGTGCCCAGCACCGCGGCCATCAGCACCGGCAGCGCGAACAGCGGCGAGTAGTTGATGCTGCCGACCTGCATCACCTGGAGCGTCGTGAAGACGACCAGGTCGACGCCGATGGTCAGCAGCCATGTCCGGCCCAGGCCTTCGATCGGCTGGAACGGCACATAGCGCGCCGCCGCCAGCGCCGCCGCCAGATAGCCGGCCGACAGCGCGATGGCGGCCGGTTGCGGCGCCTGGCCCAGGACGAAGGCGACCGCCTGCAGCAGCAGCAGCACCGCGGCCACGAAGCAGCGCGCGGCCAGGAAGCCGCGCCACAGGCGCAGCAGCGCGCTGCTCTTGCCGCTGAACTGCTCGAGCGAGCCCCAGTCGGTGGCCGGTTCGCCGCGGGCGCGCAGGAAGGAGCTCATCCGGCGGGCTGCCCGGGCGGCTTCATGCCTGCGCCGCCTGTCGGTGGGCCGCGCTGCAGTAGACCGCGCCGTCGGGTGCAGCGAGCGCATCGGCCGCGGGCAGGTGCAGGCCGCAATGGGCGCAGCGCACCATGGCCTGCGGTGCGGCGACCGCGGCCTGCTTGCGCGCGGGCGGCGGGCGTGGCGCATCGTCGTCGCGCCGGTTGCGGCGCCAGATCCAGATCGCGATGCAGATCACCGCGAGCACGAGCACGAACTTCATGCGGGCGCCCTCGACAGCATGACCTCGAGCACGAAGCGCGAGCCGACGTACGCCAGCAGAAGCAGGGCCGAGCCCGCGTACAGCACGCGGCGCGCGGTGCGGCCGCGCCAGCCGAAGCGGGCGCGGCCGACCAGCAGCACGGCGAACGTGAGCCAGGCCATGACCGAGAACACCGTCTTGTGGTCCCACTTCCAGCCGCGCGTCGTGGCGCCGTAGAGCGTCTCGCTGAACAGCAGGCCGGCCAGCAGCGTGGCCGACAGCAGCACGAAGCCCGCGGTCACGAAGCGGAAGGTCAGGCGCTCCATCGTGAGCAGCGGCACGCCGCCCGGCGGCTCGGCAGCGAGGCGGATCTGCTTCTCGGCCCGCGTCATGAGCCAGGCATGGACCACCGCAGCGCCGAACAGGCCATAGGAAGCGATGCCGAGCGCGAGGTGCAGCGGCAGCCAGGGCGACGCGGATACGTGGAGCGGCGTGCCCGGCACCAGCACTGCGAGCAGCACCGCGGCAGCGCCGAGCGCCGCCAGCGTGCGCCGGACCCTGAGTTGCGGGTAGAGGCGGCTCTCGACCGCGTAGACCGTCAGCACCAGCCAGGCCGTGACCGAGATCGCAGGCGCGAAGCCGAAGCGTGGCGTGCTGCCCATCAGCCCGGCAGCGAGCGTGAGGGCATGCAGCAGCCAGGCCAGCGCCAGCAGCCTCTGGGTGGCTGTGCGGCTCAGGCGGGAGGCGGCGGCGGCAATGACGCCGTAGGCGGCGGCGGTGGCGATGCCCAGTGCCACGCCGAGCGGGGAGGGGATCGCTAAAATCATCGGCTGGAGTTTAGCTTCTCGCCTTCCGCGGGAAGGCCGCCGCTCCCGTCTTCATACCGGTCCCGTCCAGCGGGAAGCATCATGGCCACCGCCCTCACCGAAAAATTCTCCCGTCTCGTCAAGCAGGTCAGCGGCCAGGCCCGCATCACCGAAAGCAACGTCCAGGACATGCTGCGCGAGGTGCGCATGGCGCTGCTCGAGGCCGACGTGGCGCTCCCCGTGGTGCGCGATTTCGTCGCCCGCGTGAAGGAAAAGGCGCTCGGCCAGGAAGTGCTGGGTTCGCTCAAGCCGGGCCAGGCGCTGGTCGGCATCGTCAACCGCGAGCTGGCCGCCACCATGGGCGAGGGCGTGGCGGACATCAATCTGCAGGCGCAGCCGCCGGCGGTGATCCTGATGGCCGGCCTGCAGGGCGCGGGCAAGACCACCACCACCGCCAAGCTCGCCAAGCACCTGATCGAGAAGCGCAGGAAGAAGGTGCTCACGGTTTCGGGCGACGTCTATCGCCCGGCCGCGATCGAGCAGCTCAAGACCGTCACGAAGCAGGCCGGCGCCGAGTGGTTCCCGAGCACGCCCGACCAGAAGCCGCTCGACATCGCGCGCGCCGCGCTCGACCACGCCAAGCGCCACTTCTTCGACGTGCTGCTGGTCGACACCGCGGGCCGGCTCGCGATCGACGAGGTGCTGATGGCCGAGATCCAGCAGCTGCACAAGGCGCTCGACCCGGTCGAGACGCTGTTCGTGGTCGACGCGATGCAGGGCCAGGACGCGATCAACACCGCGAAGGCCTTCAAGGACGCGCTGCCGCTCACCGGCATCATCCTCACCAAGACCGATGGCGATTCGCGCGGCGGCGCTGCGCTGTCGGTGCGCCAGGTCACCGGGGTGCCGATCAAGTTCGCGGGCGTCAGCGAGAAGATCGACGGCCTCGAGGTGTTCGACGCCGAGCGCCACGCCGGCCGCATCCTCGGCATGGGCGACATCGTCGCGCTGGTCGAGCAGGTCACGGCCGGCGTCGACGTCGCGGCGGCGCAGAAGCTCGCGGCCAAGGTCAAGAGCGGTGCCGGCTTCGATCTCAACGATTTTCTCGGCCAGCTGCAGCAGATGAAGCAGATGGGCGGCCTGTCGAGCATCATGGACAAGCTGCCCGCGCAGATGGCGGCCAAGGCCACCGAGGCCGACATGACCCGCGCCGAGCGCGACATCCGGCGCAAGGAAGGGATCATCAACAGCATGACGCCGCAGGAGCGTCGCAAGCCCGAACTGCTCAAGGCCACGCGCAAGCGCCGCATCGCCGCCGGCGCCGGCGTGCAGGTTCAGGAAGTCAACCGCCTGCTCAACGAGTTCGAGCAGATGCAGACCATGATGAAGAAGATGAAGGGCGGCGGCCTCATGAAGATGATGAAGCGCATGGGCGGCATGAAGGGCATGCCGGGGATGGGCGGGGGCGGCGGCGGGATGCCGCGCTTCTGAGTTCCCTTCCGGTGCTTCCGGCGCTTCAGCCGCCCGACTTCGCGCCTGTCGCCTCGTCGTCCACGGCTTTCTGCACCGCCTTGTAGAACACCTCGCGCGCCGCGACGTCAGCCGGGTTGTTGGCGCCACCACCCCAGTCGGCGTTGGAGGCGATCACCAGGCGGCGCTTCGGGTCGATGAAGATGCCCTGGCCGAAGATGCCTCGCGCCGCGAAGCTGCCGTCGTCGTAGGTCCACCACTGGAATCCGTAGCCACGGCCCGGCTGGCCGATGTCGGCCTGTCGCGTGGTGGCCTGGCCCAGCCAGTCGTCGGGCACGATCGGCTTCCCATCGACGCGCGCGCCATCGAGCACGAAGCGGCCGAAGCGAGCGAAGTCGCGCGTGGCGGCCTGCAGGCAGCAGCCGCTGATCTCCTGGCCGGTCTTGCTGAGGATCCAGGTGGCCTTCTGTTCCATGCCGGCCGGCACCCAGATCTTTTCCGACAGGTAGGTGGCGAGCGGCTTGCCGGTGGCGCGCGCGAGCAGCACGCCCACGAGGTTGGTCTCGCCGGTGCTGTAGTTCCAGCGCGTGCCGGCCGGTGCCGCGCGCGGCAGCCGACGCAGGTAGCTCACGAGCGCATCGACGCCTTCCTCGGGCTTGTGGTTGTTGAAGCGCGCGACGTCCGATTCGGGGTCGGCGTAGTTCTCGTTCCAGCGCACACCCGAGGTCATGGTCAGCAGCTGGCGGATGCTGACCTCGTCATAGGCCGAGCCCTTCATTTCCTGGATGTAGTCGCTGACCTTGTCGTCGAGGCTGCGGATGTGGCCTTCGCGCACCGCCGCGCCGAGCAGCGTGGAGGTGAAGGACTTGGCGACCGAGAAGCTGGTCCAGCGCCCCTCGCGGTCGAAGTCGAGGCCGTAGCGTTCGAGGCGCAGCTTTCCGTCCTGCACGATCACGATCGCCGCACTGCGCTGCTGCGCCATGTAGGCGTCGAGGTCGAGCGGAAGCGCCAGCGGCGGGCCTTCCGGCAGCGGCGATGGCGTGGGGCCCGCGGGGACCGTGCGCGCCTTGGCCAGCACCGGCAGGCGGTCGAGCGCGCGGAACGCGGCGTCGCGTTGCGGCTGGCTCCAGAACAGCAGGTCGCGGTTGGTCGGAAGCGTGGCGATCAGGCCGCGCGTTTCCTTGTCGAGACTGAACCAGCCGGCGGTGCCCGCCACTGCGACGACGACCAGTGCACCGAGAGCGATCCTGCCGAATTTCATGCGGGCATTCTGCCCGCGTCACGCCCGTTGAGCCAGACGGTGCCGATGCCGCCGAGCCCGATCAGCAGCGTGCCGACGACCGCCCACAGGTCGGGCGCGTGGTCGAACAGCAGCCATCCGATCGCCATCGCGAAAGCGATCTGCGCGTAGGCGAAGGGCATCAGTACCGAGAGCGGTGCAAGCCGTACCGCGCCCGCCATGCACAGGTGGCCCGCGGTGGCGAAGATGCCGATCAGGAGCAGCAGCACCCACTGGGTCGGGGTTGCCTTGAGAAGGGAGGGCGCGAGGTCGAGCGGCAGCACCCACAGGGCCGCACCGATCGCCGTGGTCACGAAGAGCGCGGAGAGAAAGTTGGTGACGACCAGGTCGTCGGCGATCGCGATGCGGCGCGTGACCAGCTGGAACGCCGCATAGCAGAGCGCGCCCGTGATCGGCAGCAGCGCCGCCCAGCCGAGCGCGCCGGCGCCGGTCGGGCGGACGACGGCCAGCATGCCGACCACCCCGAAGCCGACCATGGCCCAGCGCGACGGCGGGACGCGCTCCTTCAGCACCAGGGCGCCGAGCACGGTGGTCGCGACAGGCGCCAGCAGCGAGAGCGCCGTGTATTCGGCCAGCGGCAGCCGCTGCACCCCGTAGAAGGCGGCGGTCGAGTTGCACAGCAGCAGCAGGCCGCGCAGGCACTGCAGCGCCGGCGCGCGGCTGCGCAGTCGCAGCGTGCCCTTGCGCGCCAGTTGCCAGGCCGCGAGCACCGAGGTCTGGAACATGTAGCGCACCCACATGAGCACCAGCACCGGCAGTGCGCCCCCGAGGTACTTGATGGTGGCATCGCTGCCCGCGAACATGCAGGCGGTCAGCAGGACCAGCGCGATGCCGGCGTTCAGGTCCGGCGCGCGCGCGGCGCGCGCGGCTGGCGTCATGCAAAGAAAAGCCCCGCAGGGCGGGGCTTGGGGTGAGGCACGGGGCGTCGGCGTGTCAGGCCGAGACCGGACGCGAGAGCTTCAGAGCGTGCATCCAGGCGCGGCGCAGCACCGCAGGCGAGCGCGATTCCTCGGGGATGACGAGGAAGCCGCGTTCGCGCAGCGCGATGCCGAAGCCGATCTGGCTGGTCAGCACCGTGAGCGGGATCGCCAGCAGCAGCGGCAGGCCGACCGGCATCAGCCAGGTCAGGGCGCTCGCATCGATCAGCGCGATGCCGACGGCCAGGGCCGCGATCACGATGGACATCGGCGCCAGCTGGGCCACGGCGATGCGCCACGACACGGCGGCAGCTTCGCGGGGGGGCGACTTCCATTCGAGCTTGAGGCCGGTCAGCGCGACCAGGACGAACAGCGAATGGGCCAGCATGCGAACCGGCGCCTGGACGATGGCCATGGCGCTTTCGAGCGTGGCGCTCTTGAGCAGACCACCGAGACCGCCGAACTGGCGCTGCTCGCCGCGGATCACCACGGCCACCAGGCCCAGGATGCGCGGCAGGAACAGCAGGCACAGCGTCCACAGCCAGAGGCCGACCAGCTCCATCGGCATCGCGAGCCAATGCTCGACCACGCTCGAACCCGTGAGCCACAGCGCGGTGCCGAGGGTCAGGAAGGCCAGCCACAGCGGCGCCGAGGCGTAGGCCATGGTGCCGGTGACGAACATGGCGCGGTGCACCGGATGAATGCCGGGTTCGGCCATCAGGCGGGCGTTCTGCAGGTTGCCCTGGCACCAGCGGCGGTCGCGCTGCAGCTCGGACAGCAGGTCCGGCGGCTGCTGCTCGTAGCTGCCCACCAGGTCGGCCACCAGCCAGACGTGGTAGCCGGCGCGGCGCATCAGCGCGGCCTCGACGAAGTCGTGCGACATGATGCCGCCCGACATGCCGCCGGTGCCCTTGATGGGGGCCAGCGCGCAGTGGTCCATGAAGGGCTGCACGCGGATGATCGCGTTGTGGCCCCAGTAGTGCGACTCGCCGAGCTGCCAGAACTGCATGCCGAGCGTGAAGAGGCGGCCGGTCATGCGCGAGGCGAACTGCTGGGCGCGGGCATGCAGCGTGACGTGGCCGATGGCCTGGGTCGCGGTCTGGATGATGCCGGCCGTGGGGTTGGCTTCCATCAG
Organism: Variovorax jilinensis; assembly: GCF_030316885.1. Taxonomy (GTDB): domain Bacteria; phylum Pseudomonadota; class Gammaproteobacteria; order Burkholderiales; family Burkholderiaceae_C; genus Variovorax; species Variovorax jilinensis. Next base: position 439,935 of record NZ_JASZYQ010000001.1, read on the forward strand.
CTTGACCATCGCTGTCAGGCAGTCGCCGCTCATGACGCTGTCGGCGTCGAGCACCACCATGTAGCGGTAGTCCTTGCCCCAGCGGCGGCAGAAGTCGGCCACGTTGCCGGCCTTGCGGTGCGTGCGGCGGGTGCGCAGGCGGTAGTAGACCTCGACCTGGGGCTGGTTCGGGTTGTTCTGGTGGCTGAGGGCCAGCGCGGCGCGCAGGTCTTCCCAGGCGGCGCGCTCGGCGGCGGCGGTCTCGGGGTTGTAGCTGTCGGACAGCACGAAGACGTCGAACTGCTGCGCATGGCCGGTCGCGCCCAGCGATTCGCAGGTGGCGCGCAAGCCGGCGAAGACCGTGGAGACGTCCTCGTTGCAGATCGGCATGATGATCGCGGTACGGGCCGCGGGGTTCATCGGATGGTCGGCCACCTGCCGCGCGGACAGCGCGTGCTTGTCACCGCGCACCGAGACGAAGAAGCCCATGAGCGCGGTCACGAAGCCGGTCACGACCCAGCCCGACAGCACCGCGTAGAGCGCGATCTGGCTGTATTCGAGCCACAGGTTGTCGTAGTCGGGCTGCACGCGGGCGAACAGCGTGGCGGCCGCGATGGTGCTGAACAGCGCCAGCGCCATGAAGGTCAGGCGGCGTTGGGCCGCGGCGCGCTGCCAGGGTTCGCGGGCGGCGGGCGCCGACTTGGCCGGGCGGGCAGGGCCGGCGCCGAGCTTCACGAGCAGGGCGGTGCCCACGCTGTTCCAGAAGCCGCGCCAGGGGCGGGGCGTCATGGAGCCGCGGTTGACCGGCGGCGCGGTCACCGCGTTCGGGTGGCGTTCCTCGCGCACCGTGCTGCGGTTCGAGACCACGTCCTGCGCGAGCAGGCGAGGCTGGACGTATTGATTGGGTTTCATGCGATTAGCCTCGTTGACGATCGAAGGAGGGCGTGTCGCCGATTGCCGGAAAGCGCTTGAAGACGCTGTCCGACGCGAAGGTGCCGGCACCCGCCTGGGATGCCAGCAACGAGCCCGCGGCACGGGGCCGCGAGAGGGAAAGCTGTTTTTGACGAACGCCGTCGCGCTGCGGACGCAGTGCGAAAGAGGGGCTGTGGTGTGCGGTCATGCCAGTACAGGGGCAAACCCTGTGCCAGCTGCTAAAAACGCTTTGAAATCAAGCGCTTAAGCTGAAATCCAAGGCTTTTCGGCGGCCCGGGAAGGGGAAATGGCCTCCAAACCCCTGAATCTGTCGCCTGGGCCCGACAGCTTGGGGGGCAGTCGAAAAACCCCCAATGAAATCAACGACTTGCCGTGTCGCTGCTCAGCGACCGCCTTCGCTGCCCGGCGACGGGGCATCGGCCTTGAAGTGTCCTGGGGTGAGTTCGTGCTTCTGCAGCAGGCGGTAGAACTCGGTCCGGTTGCGGTCGGCGAGGCGCGCCGCGTCGGCCACGTTGCCGTCGGTCAGCTTGAGCAGGCCGACCAGGTAATCGCGCTCGAAGCGCTGCTTGGCCTCGGCATAGGTCTGGACCTCCACGCTCGGCACGCGCAGCGCGCGCTGCACCAGCGCCAGCGGGATCAGCGGCGAGCTCGACAGCGCGCAGACCTGCTCGACCACGTTGAAGAGCTGGCGCACGTTGCCCGGCCAGGAGGCCGTGGTGAGCGCCTTCAGCGCCTCGGGCGCAAAGCCCGAAAGCCGCTTGCCGTACTTGGTCGACAGCCGCTGCAGGAAGTGGTTGGCGAGCAGCGGGATGTCCTCCCGCCGTGCCGACAGCGGCGGCAGGCTCAGCGTCACGACGTTGAGACGGTAGTAGAGGTCTTCGCGGAACTGGCCGGCCTCCATCGCGGCGTCGAGGTCGCGGTGGGTGGCCGAGATGATCCGGACGTCGACCGCGATCGACTGGCTGCCGCCCAGCGGTCGCACCGCGCGCTCCTGCAGCACGCGCAAGAGCTTGACCTGCAGCGCCGGCGGCATGTCACCGATCTCGTCGAGCAGCAGCGTGCCGCCGTCGGCCTGCTGGAACAGGCCCTTGTGGTTGGCGACCGCGTCGGTGAAGGCGCCCTTCATGTGGCCGAACAGCTCCGACTCGAGCAGGGCTTCGGGGATGGCGCCGCAATTGACCGCCACGAAGGGCTTGTCGGCGCGCGCGCTGGCACGGTGGATGGCGCGCGCCAGCACTTCCTTGCCGGCGCCGCTGTCGCCGCGCAGCAGCACGCTGGCATCCGACTTGGCGACCATGCGGGCCTCGGCCAGAAGCTCGGCCATGCGGTTGCTGCGGCTCACGATCTCGGCGCGCCAGCTCTCGTCGCCGGCCTTGCCCTGCGTGGCGGCCGGCGCACCGAGCGCGAGCGCCTGGCCGATCTTCTCGAGCAGCTCGCGGGCGTCGTAGGGCTTGGTCAGGTAGGTGAAGACGCCGCGCGCGGTGGCCTCGACCGCATCGGGGATGGTGCCGTGCGCGGTCAGCAGGATCACGGGCAGCGTCGGATGGCGCTTCCTGATCTCGTCGAACAGCGCGAGGCCGTCGCGTCCCGGCAGCCGGACGTCGGACAGCACCAGCTGCGGATGCTCGATCTCGAGCTGGGTGAGCGCGGATTCGGCGGAGGTCACCGCCGTCACCTGGTAGCCGGCCGACATCAGCCGCAGCGACAGCAGCCGCAGCATGTCGGCGTCGTCGTCGACCACCAGCAGGCGGGCGCCCTTCGCGGGCACGGGCAGGCCGTCGGCCGGCAGCGGCGTGCGGGACTGCGAAGGCGGCGCGGCGGTGCTCACGGCGTGGCCTTGGGGGCCGCCGGCACCGCGGCCGGCGCCGGATTGGGCCGCGCGAAGCTGCGCTCGATGGCCCGCAGCGCCTCGATGCGGTCGTTGAGCTGGTCGATGCGCCGCTGGCTGTCGCGCAGCTGCTGGGCCTGCTTGTCGCGGTCGTCCTCGACCCGCCGCTGCTCGGCGTAGCGCGCCGCCAGCGTGCGCGCGAGCGGCTGCAGCGGCAGCGCGTCCGCCGAGGGATTGGCGATCACCTTCTGCAGCAGCCCGGTGGCGCGTGCCAGGTCGGCCGGCACGCGGGTCTGGGCCAGCACGATCGCCATCTGCACCTGCACCGCGGGCGTCTCGACGAGATCGCCGAGCCGGTTGAGTTCGGCCGCCAGTTCGGGCTGGCCGAGCGGCCGCACCTTGTCGGCGTAGGCCAGCATGGCGCCGGTCGGCGTCTGGGTCCATTGGGCGAACAGGCCTGCGGGCTGCGTGGCCGGTGCGACCGGCTCGGCTTCCACCGGCATGACCGAGGGCGGCGGCGGTGGCGGGGCGACCGCGACCGTCACCGGCGCGGCCGGCCGGGTGTTGCCGGCCGGTGCGGCGCAGCCGGCCATCAGCAGCGCGGCGCAGCTGCAGATGGCGATGGCGGGCTCGCGAAGAATCGGAGAAAACATGGACGAAGAGGATTGGGCGCGTGGAGCGAGGGTCAGGCGGAGCGCGGCAGCGCGATGCGGAATCGTGCCCCCGGCCCCTCGGGCAGCAGCGTGATGCGGCCCCCATGGGCTGCAATGTACTCCTGCACGATCGAAAGGCCGATGCCGGTGCCCTTGACCGAATGCTGGGGCTGGCGCTCGCCGCGGTAGAAGGGTTCGAAGACCCGGTCGCGATCGCCGTCGGCAATGCCCGGACCGGCGTCGGCGATGTCGATCATCGCGGTGTCGGCGGTGCTCGACACGGCGATCTCGATGGTGCCGCCGCGCACCGAGAAGCGGATCGCGTTCGACAGCAGGTTGGCAATGGCGGTGCCGAGCTTGACCGGATCGACCACCACCGCGATCGGCTCGCCCTCGGCCCGCACCGTGAGCCCGTTGGCCTGCCACTGCAGGCGCTGGGCCTCGATCTGCTCCTCGATCAGCGGCAGCAGCGGCGTGCGCTCGCGGCGCAGCTCGCGGGCCTCGAAGGCGGCGGCATTGAAGCGCAGCAGGGCCTCGATCTGGCCCTGCAGCGCGACCGTGTTCTGCTGCAGGATCTGCGTCACCTCGCGCTGCGCAGGGCTGAGCGCGCCGGTCACGCCGTCCTCGAGCAGCGAGACGCCTTCGCGCAGGGCAGCCAGCGGGGTCTTGAGTTCATGCGAGACGTGTCGCAGGAAACGTGCCTTGTCGGCGTCGAGCTCGGTCAGGCGCAGCCGCAGCCATTCGAGCTGCTGCGAGACGCGCCGCACGTCGGCCGGTCCGCGGATGTCGATCGGCACGTCGAGCCGGTTCTCGCCCAGGCCGACGATCGCGCGCTCCAGCCGCTTGAACGGCCGCGCCAGCCAGACGCCGAAGGCCAGCGCCAGGGCCACGGCCAGTGCGCTGGCCGCGATCACCAGCCGCATCAGGCGCTTGCGTGCGGTCTCGATGCGCTGCGCCAGTTCGTTGTTCTGGGTCTCGATCAGGAACTGCGCCTGCTGCGCGATGTTCGTGTTGAGCGCGTCGAGCTCGCGGAACTGCATCGCCATCGAGCTTTCGCGCGCCAGCGAGGTCTCGGGGGCTCCGCTCATGAGGCCCTGGATCACGTCGAGCTGCTCGCGCCACTTGTCGGGGCCGTCGGTGGTCAGGCCGTTGGAGGACAGGCGCCCCAGCACCTGGCGGGCATCGCGCGCGGCATCCTCGAAACGGCGCCGCAGCACCGCGTCGTTGAGCACCAGCGACTGGCGACCGGCGCGTTCCATGGCGGCGCTGCGCTCGGCCAGCGACTGGGCCGCGCCCGACAGCGTGAGCGCGCGCGCCGCCGCGTCGCGGCTCTGCGTCATGAGGATGTCGTACTGGAAGACGGCGCGCAGCGCCACGCCCACCAGCAGCGCGGTGATGAGCAGGAAGGCGAACAGCAGCAGCTGCTGGAACGAGCCGCGGGCGGAGGTCAGCTTCGCCATCAGGCGACCGTCACCGCGGTCCGGCCGTTCGTGGCGGCGGTGGATTCGGCGGTCGGCACCTCGCCGCGCAGCGTGTAGGCGAGCGAGCGCGTGATGCGCACCTCGATCATCCGGCCGACCAGCCGCGGGTCGCCCTCGAAGTTGACCACCCGGTTGCAGGCGGTGCGGCCCATGAGCTCGTTGGCGTTCTTGCGCGAGGCGCCTTCGACCAGCACACGCTGGGTGCTGCCGACCAGGGCTTCGCCGAAGCGGCGCACGTTGGCGTCGATCACCCCTTGCAGCTGCTGCAGGCGCGCCAGCTTGACCGCATGCGGCGTGTCGTCGGCCAGCGCCGCGGCCGGCGTGCCGGGACGCGGGCTGAAGATGAAGCTGAAGCTGGCGTCGAATTCCAGGTCGTCGATCAGCTTCATCATGCGGCCGAAGTCCTCGTCGGTCTCGCCCGGGAAGCCGACGATGAAGTCGCTGCTGAGTGCGAGCTCGGGGCGGATCGCGCGCAGCTTGCGCACCGTGCTCTTGTATTCCATCGCGGTGTAGCCGCGCTTCATGGCCATCAGGATGCGGTCGCTGCCGTGCTGCACCGGCAGGTGCAGGTGGCTCACGAGTTGCGGCACCCGTGCGTAGGCATCGATCAGGCGCGCCGTGAACTCGTTCGGATGGCTGGTGGTGTAGCGGATGCGCTCGATGCCCGGAATCTCGGCGACGTACTCGATCAGGAGCGCGAAGTCGGCAATCTCGGCCGTATCGCCCATGCGGCCGCGGTAGGCGTTGACGTTCTGGCCGAGCAGCGTGACCTCGCGCACGCCCTGGTCGGCCAGGCCCGCGATCTCGACCAGCACGTCGTCGAGCGGGCGGTTGATCTCCTCGCCGCGCGTGTAGGGGACGACGCAGTAGCTGCAGTACTTGGAGCAGCCCTCCATGATCGAGACGAAGGCCGTGGCGCCCTCGACCCGCGCGGGCGGCAGGTGGTCGAATTTCTCGATCTCGGGAAAGCTGATGTCGACCTGCGGCCGGCCGTCGCGGGCGCGCTGGTTCAGCATCTCGGGCAGCCGGTGCAGGGTCTGCGGGCCGAACACGACGTCGACATACGGGGCGCGGGCGATGATCGCTGCACCTTCCTGGCTGGCGACGCAGCCGCCGACGCCGATCTTCACGCCCTTGGCCTTCAGGTGCTTGACGCGGCCGAGGTCGGAGAAGACCTTTTCCTGGGCCTTCTCGCGCACCGAGCAGGTGTTGAACAGAATCAGGTCGGCCTGGTCGATGTCGGTGGTCGGCTCGTAGCCGTCGGCGGCACGCAGCACGTCGGCCATCTTGTCCGAGTCGTACTCGTTCATCTGGCAGCCGAAGGTCTTGATGAAAACTTTGGGGGTGGTCATGGCGTTCTCCCCATGGGATCGGGGTTCACTAAGCAATGCGCGATTCGATGCGCCTGTCTGTTCGGGAGACACCGCGGAACTGGCTCCGCCAGGCCGCAGGTGTCGCCCCCGGAGAGGGGGTGGGCGGCTACACGAAGTGAGCCAACCTGGGGGCGAGCCTGTTTACTGGCCGTATTTGGGCAGCTGGTCGAACGGCGTCTTGCCGTCGTCGCGCGGACCGCTGTCGGCCACGAAGGGCCAGAAATTGAAGAGCGGCCTGTCGGCCGAGGCGCGCTTGGCTCGGGCTTCGTCGGGCGTCAGGATCCAGACCTCGCGCACCAGGCCGGCCGCGTCGCGGGTGTAGTTCACCAGCAGGTTCTGGCCGGTGATCGCGGCCGGCATCACCAGCATGCGTTCGGCGCTGCGGATGCGGGCGCCGGGCGACATGCGCTCGGGTTGGCCGTCGAGCAGGATCTCGGGCGAGTTGACGACCATGAAGCGGCCGCGCAGCGTGCCGGGCGGAAAGGTGCGCCCCCCGTTGTCGGCCTCGGCCTGGGTCGAGCCCGGATCGAGGAGCTGCGCCGAGGCGCCGGCGCAGGTCAGCAGGGCGGCCGGCGCGAGCAGCGCGGCCAGCGCGAGCGTGCGCAGCGGTGGGGAGATCTTGTTTCGGCAGCGGTTCATGGGGTTCATCCAGAGGCTGTGGGAGCGCGGATTCTAGCGGCCGGCAGCGCGCGGACAGCCTGTGGAAGGTACAGGCAACCCCCGCCGCGCGTGGCATTGTGCCGCTTCGCTTTACATTTCTTTACAGTGGATGCGGGCTCTTTCTGCGCCTCGCTGCTCCAATAGTTGCCGGCGCCCGAAAAGCCCCCCCCTGCGCAAGCCCAACCCACCTGAAATCTCATGAAGAAGCATCTCGTTCTCGCCCTCTCGGGTGTGCTGGTCGTCGCCGTCGCGGCGGGCACCTGGTGGTGGTCGGGCGCCAAGGCGCGCAGCGCCGCCACGGCGCAGGCAGCGAACGCGGCCGCGGGCGGCGCCCCGGCGCTGGTCACCCTGGCGGCAGCGCGGCGCGAGAACGTGCCGGTCACGGTGCAGGTCAACGGCAGCGTGGTCTCGCTCAACAGCGTCGAGCTCAAGCCGCAGGTGACGAACACCGTGCGCGAGGTGCACGTGAAGGAAGGCCAGTTCGTGAAGGCCGGCCAGCTGCTGTTCACGCTCGATGACCGGCCCGACCAGGCCAACCTCGCCAAGGCGCGGGCCCAGCAGCAGAAGGACGAGGCCCTGCTGGCCGACCTCGAGCGCCAGTACAAGCGCAGCCAGGACCTGGTGGCGCAGAACTTCATCGCCAAGGCGGCGGCCGACGCCACACTGTCTCAGCTCGAGGCGCAGCGCGCCGCGGTGGCGGCCGACCGCGCGGCCGTGCAGTCGGCGCAGGTGGCGCTCGGCTATGCCACGCTCAAGGCGCCGATCGCGGGCCGCATCGGCGCGGTCAACGTCTACCCGGGCACGCTGGTACAGCCCGCGCAGGCGATGGTCACGATCACGCAGCTCGATCCCATCGCGGTGAGCTTCCCGGTGCCCGAGGGCAAGCTGCAGGACCTGCTGCAGGCCGCGCGCGAGCGCACGCCGGTCGAGGCCGTGGTGCCCGGTCGCCGCGAGCCGCTGGTGGGTGCGCTGAGCTTCGTCGACAACACGGTCGATCCGCTGATCGGCACGGTGCGCGCCAAGGCCGTGTTCGACAACGGCGACCAGGCCCTGTGGCCGGGCCAGTTCGCGGAGACCCGGATCACGGTGCGCACGCTCGCCAACGCCACCGTGCTGCCGGCCTCGGCGCTCATGATGCTGGCCGACGGCAGCTCGGTCTACGTGGTCGACGCCGAGAAGAAGGCGGCGCGGCGCAAGGTGCAGGCGGTCTACAACTTCGGCACCCAGGTGGTCGTGACCGGTGTCGAGCCCGGCGAGCAGGTGGTGATCGAGGGCAAGCAGAACGTGCGGCCGGGCGGCCGTGTCCGCGTCGACACCGCACCGGCCCAGGTCCAGCCTCAGCCGCAGGAAAAGCCCGGCAACGCGGCGCCCGGGCCAACGCCCGGCAGCGCGGCCTCGGTCGCGCCCGGCAGCGCCAGCGTCGTCGCCGAGCGGGAGCGGACATGAACATCTCCGAGCTGTGCATCCGTCGTCCCGCGATGACGGTGCTGCTCTCTGCCGCGGTGGTGGTGGTGGGCATATTCGCCTACTTCCAGATCCCGGTCGCGGCGCTGCCGAGCTACAACACGCCGGTCATCAACGTCTCGGCCCAGCTGCCCGGCGCCAGCCCCGAGACGATGGCCTCCTCGGTCGCGTTGCCGCTCGAGAAGCAGTTCTCGACCATTCCGGGGCTGCAGACCATCAGCTCCACCAACACCCAGGGCGTGACCTCGGTCACGCTCGAGTTCGTGAGTTCGCGCGACATCGATGCCGCCGCGGTCGACGTCCAGGCCGCGCTGCTGCGGGCCCAGCGCCAGTTGCCGGTCGAGCTGACGCAGTTGCCGTCCTACCGCAAGGTCAATCCGGCCGATGCGCCGGTGCTGTTCATCGCCATGGTGTCGAACTCGATGACGCCGGCCGAGCTCAACGACTATGCCGAGAACCTGATCTCGCCGACCCTGTCGACCATCGACGGCGTGGCCCAGGTGGCGGTCTACGGCCAGAAGCGCTTCGCGGTGCGGGTCAAGGCCGACGCCGACCTGCTCAACGCACGCAACATCACGCTCGACGAGCTGGCCAACGCGGTGCGCCTGGCCAATGCCAACACGCCGGTCGGCGTGCTCGACGGCCCGCGCCAGACGCTCACCATCCAGGCCAACGAGCAGATGCTCAAGGCCGCCGACTTCGCCAAGATCATCGTCGGCCAGCGCAACGGCGCGCCGGTGCGACTCGACGAGGTGGCCACCATCGAGGACAGCTTCGAGTCGGTCAAGACCGCGAGCAGCTTCAACGGCCAGAACTCGATCTCGCTCGCGGTGCAGCGCCAGCCCAATGCCAACACGGTCCAGGTGGTGGACGCGGTGCGCGCGCTGATGCCGCGCTTTCGCGAGGAGCTGCCGCAGTCGGTCGAGATCAACCTGGTGAACGACCGCTCGCTGTCGATCCGCGAGGCGGTGCACGACGTGCAGCTCACGCTGCTCGGCACCATCCTGCTGGTGGTGCTGGTGATCTTCCTGTTCCTGCACCGGCTGGTGGCCACGCTGATCCCGGCGCTGACGATCCCGATCTCGCTGATCGGCGCGGTGGCGCTGCTGTACGCCTTCGGCTACAGCCTGGACAACGTCTCGCTGCTGGGCATCACGCTGGCCGTGGGGCTGGTGGTGGACGACGCGATCGTGGTGCTCGAGAACATCATGCGCTACGTCGAGCGCGGCATGGAGCCCTTCGCTGCCGCGTTGCGCGGCGCGCGCGAGGTCGGCTTCACGATCATCTCGATCTCGATCTCGCTGGTGGCGGTGTTCATTCCGATCTTCTTCATGCCCGGCGTGATCGGCCTCCTGTTCCACGAGTTCGCGGTGGTGGTGGGCCTGGCCGTGATGGTCTCGGCTATCGTCTCGCTCACGCTGGTGCCGATGCTCGCGAGCCGGCTGCTCAGGCACACGCCACGCGAGGGCGGCGCGCTCGACGACCACGAAGAGCATCACCCCGAGCCCGGCACCGCCATCGGCCGTGCCTTCGAGCGCGGCTACCGGGCCGTGCACGGCAGCTACATGCGCACGCTCGACTGGACGCTCGGGCATCGGCCGCTGATGCTGGTCGTGGCCGCGTCGACCTTCGCGCTCACGGCCTGGCTGTTTATCAGCATCCCGAAGGGCTTCTTCCCCGAGGAAGACATCGGCCAGATCCAGATCACGACCGAGGCTTCCGAGGACATCTCGTTCCCGGCCATGAAGGCGCTGCAGGACCGCGTCGCGCAGGCGCTGCTAGACGACCCGTACGTCGACTACGTGAACTCCTTCGTCGGCGTCGGCGGCCCGACCGCGACCCAGAACTCGGGCCGGCTGTTCGCGGTGCTCAAGCCGAGAAGCGAGCGGCCCAAGATGCCGCAGGTGCTCGAGTCGCTGCGCAAGCGCTTCCGCGAGATTCCGGGCGTGGCGGTCTACATGCAGCCGGTGCAGAATCTGCGCCTGGGCGGCCGCCAGAGCAAGGCGCGCTTCCAGTACACGCTGCAGAGCGTCAACGCCGGCACCATGGGCGTCTGGGCCGACCGGCTGATGGAGCGCATGCGCGCCGACCCGGACTTCCGCGACGTCACGAGCGATTCGCAGAACCGCGGCCTGCAGGCGACGCTCGACATCGACCGCGACAAGGCCGGCGTGCTCGGCGTCGCGGTCGGCGACCTGCGCACCGCGCTCTACAACGCCTACGGGGACCGCCAGATCGGCAGCATCTACGGGCCCAGCAACACCTACCAGGTGATCCTCTCGGCGGCCGACGACGATCGCCGCTTCGAGGAGGACATGGCGCGCCTGTCGGTGCGCAACAAGGCCGGCCAGCTGGTGCCGCTGTCGGCCTTCGCGACCGTCAAGCGCACCGTGGGGCCGACATCGGTCAACCACCAGGGCCAGCTGCAGGCCGTGACCGTGTCCTTCAACCTCGCACCCGAGGTGCCGCTGGGCAACGCGACCGCCAAGATCGACCGCTTCAAGGCCGAGCTCAAGATGCCCGAATCGATCATCACGAGCTACGGCGGCGATGCCGCGGTGTTCCAGAGTTCGCAGGGCAGCCAGGCGGTGCTGCTGATCCTCGCGGTGCTGGTGATCTACGTGCTGCTGGGCGTGCTCTACGAGAGCTACATCCATCCGCTGACCATCCTCGCGGGCCTGCCCTCGGCCGCGGTCGGCGCACTGCTGTCGCTCAAGCTGTTCGGCTTCGACCTGACGCTGATCGCCACCATCGGCATCCTGCTCCTGATCGGCATCGTCAAGAAGAACGCGATCATGATGATCGACTTCGCGCTCGACGCCCAGCGCAACGAGGGCATGAAGCCCCAGGACGCGATCCGCGAGGCCTGCCGGCTGCGCTTCCGCCCGATCCTGATGACCACGCTCGCCGCGATGATGGGCGCTCTGCCGCTCGCCCTGGGCCTCGGCGCCGGTGCCGAGCTGCGCCAGCCGCTCGGCGTGGCGGTGGTCGGCGGCCTGATCTTCTCGCAGGTGATCACGCTCTACATCACGCCCGCCATCTACCTCGCGCTGGACCGCTACAGCGGCAGCGGGCCGCTGCAGGAGCTGCCGGGGGAGCCCGCGGGGCAGCACGCCTGAGCCCGCCCGGAAGCCAGCGAAGCAAGCTCGACGGCAGCCCATCGCGGGCGGTGGCCACCGCGCAATCCACATCTCGCCGTGCGCGAGGCAGGCAATTTCATGTCCAAGCACACCCACTTCTTTCGCGCCGAATGGGCGCCGAGCATTCCGCGCGAACTCATGGCCGGCGCCGTCGCCACGTTTGCCCTCATCCCGGAGGTCATCGCGTTCTCATTCGTGGCGGGTGTCGACCCGGCCGTGGGCCTCTTCGCCTCCTTCGTCATCAGCATCGTCATTGCGTTCGTCGGAGGGCGGCCCGCGATGGTGTCTGCGGCTGCAGGCTCGGTCGCCTTGGTCGCCGCGCCGCTGGTGCATTCGCATGGCGTCCAGTACCTGTTCGCCGCCGGCATCCTGGCCGGCGCAGTGCAGATACTGTTCGGGTGGCTGCGCCTCGGAGTCCTGATGCGATACGTGTCGGGCTCGGTGCGCACCGGCTTCGTCAATGCCTTGGCCATCCTGATCTTCTCGGCCCAGATGCCGCACCTCATCGGCGCGAACGCTGCCACCTGGGCCATGGTGGGCGCTGGCCTGGTGATCATCTACGGCTTGCCTCGAATCACGAAAGCCGTGCCTTCGCCGTTGGTCTGCATCGTGGTTCTCACCGTTCGCGGGGCAGTGGATGCACCTGCCATTGAAGACGGTGGCCGATCTCGGCCTGCTGCCCCAGGGTCTGCCGACCTTCGGCATTCCACAGGTCCCGTTCTCGGTCGAGACCTTGAAGCTCATCGCGTTGCCGGCGATCGCGATCGCCATGGTGGGGCTGCTCGAGTCCTTGATGACGGCCAGTGTCGTCGATGAGCTCGCCGACACACCGAGTTCCAAGAACCGCGAGTGCAGCGGCCTGGGCCTGTCCAACATCGCCGCGAGCTTCTTCGGCGGCATGGCCGGTTGCGGGATGATCGGACAGACGGTGAGCAACGTCCGCTATGGAGGCCGCGGCCGCCTCTCGACCCTGTTCGCGGGCGCCTTCCTTCTGGTTCTGATGGTGCTGCTGAAGCCCTGGGTCTCTCAGGTGCCGGTGGCGGCCCTGGTCGCCATCATGGTCATGGTCTCCGCATCCACGCTGGACTGGGGTTCCGCGCAGGCCCTCGTGAAGCACCCCAAGCTTTCCAGCGCGGTCATGGTGGCGACGGTCGCGGTGACGGTAGCCACGGACAACCTGGCCGCCGGAGTGGCGGTCGGCGTCCTGCTGAGCGGCGTGTTCTTCACCTTCAAGGTGTCGCGACTCCTGTCGGTGAGCAGCACGGAAGATGAGGGGTTGACCTACCGTGTCTCCGGTCAGGTCTTCTTCGCATCGGCCGACATGCTGGTCGATCCTTCGATGTGCGGGACATCCAAGGCCGCCCGGTGACCATCGACCTGAGCGCGGCCCATTTCTGGGACATCACGGCGGTGAACGCGCTCGACAAGGTCTGTCAGCGGCTGCGCAAGCACGGCAGCGACGTGAAGGTCATCGGCCTGAACGAACACAGCCGGGCACTTATTTCGAAACTGGACCTCGGCGTCGAGTGAGCGCTGGAGCGCGCGATTGCCATCGCCGCGCCGCCGAGCCCGCCCGAAGCCACCGAGCCCACCCGCCTCCTTGCGTCAGATCGAGACCGCTTCCTTCAAGGCAGAGAGCTTGGCCTCCGCCGTCGGCCGGGTCCGCGCCGCGAAAGTCTGCTGCTGTTGCGGCGGTGTGCGCTTTGCGACCGACGTCGCCCAGGCCTCGATCGCGCCGAGCAGCTTGCCCTGCATCTCGAGCGTGGTTGCCGTGTGGTCGACATCGTTCATGTAGCGGTAGTCGATGCGCTCGAGGTAGGGTGCACCGGCCAGCTGTCCGAGCATGCCGCGGTTGCGGTCGCTCGAGTTGTAGGTGGCCGAATACAGCATGCACAGCGCGACGCCGCGATCGAGCAGGGTCGAGAGCTTGTGGCCATGTTCCTCGGCGCTGACCCAGGGCGTGTCGGCCTCGAAGATGTTCGCGTTCGGCGCCGAATTGGCGCCCGGCAGGAAAGTGCTGCGCAGGCGCTGCAGCGTCTTCGCGCGGCCCTCGGCATCGCCGGACGCCGCGCTTGCGAGGTCGCGCCACCATGCGTAGCTGCGCCGCACCGCACCGTTGACCGGGAAGGCGGCCCAGCGCCGCAGCTTGCGTTCGATGCGCGCCGTGCGCGTGAGGTAGATCGCGCCGTCGAGCGTCATGAGGCCCACCACGCGCGGATCGGCGAGCGCGATCGCGAGGCCGTTCTCGGCGCCCGAGCAGATGCCGAAGACCAGGAACCTGTGCAGCCCGAGGCTGTCCTCCATGTGGTCCATGGCGGCCTTCATGTCGGCGACGGCCTGGGTCCGGAAGCTCTGCGTGGTCTGCGCGGAGGGGCTGTCGCCGATGCCCGAGAGGTCGAAGCGCAGCGTCGGCACGCCGACGCCGGCCAGACGCCGCGCGATCTTGACGTTGATGCGGTGCGGACCGATGCGATGGTTGGCACCGGTGTTGAGCACCAGGCAGCCGATGCCGGTGGGTGACTCGGAAGCGGCCTGCGAGAGCAGGCCGAACAGGGTGCCCTCCGGGCCGAAGCTCGCCGGGCGTTCGATCAGTTCTGTCATTGGATCTCCTCCATCATGCATTGCAGGGCTTCGGCCGGCACCAATTCGCTGTTGGGGCCGGGGTTGCTGGTCCAGACCAGGGAATGCGTGAGCGCCACGCCTCGTATCGTCGCTCCGGTCGCCTGGCATGCGGCCAGCCAGTCGGAGGACATGGTCTCGCCGGGCGGCGCGACCAGCGTCACGGCCAATCCGCGCGGGGGTTCGACGCCTGACGGGGTCAGGGCCCGGATCTGGCTGCGCAGCAGGGGCGAGATCGCGAAGCCCAGCGATTCGCCGCTGAAGGCATCGGGGTCGCTTTCCAGGTCGCGGCGCCAGGTCGCGCTCGGGAGGCCCATGCTCCATTCGAGTTCTTCCACATTTTTCTCGCGCAGCGCCTGCAGGTAGCGCGCGCCGTCTAGCACCGGTTCCCAGAGCACCAGCTTGACCGGCATCGGCTGCGTGTCTGCGGCGGCCTGCGCTGCCAGCGTGGCGCCGAGGCGGGAGCCGAACCACACCACCTTCGTGGCACCGCTGCGCGCGATTAGTTCGCGATGCGCGGCGCGCAGATCGCCGCGCCAGCCTTCGAGATCGCCTTCCTCGTCGTCGCCCGGCGAATCGCCGGTGCCGTAGAAGTCGAAGCGCAGCACCGGAATGCCTCGGCGTGCGAGCCGTACGGCGAGCAGGCGGTAGAAGCGGTGGGTTCGCAGGGCTTCGTGGCCCATGGGGGCGCACAGCAGCACGGCGTCGCTGCGCGTCGAGGCCACCTCCGGCGGATGGAAGAAGCCGAACAGGCGGCGGCGCTCGGGGCCGAAGGTCAGCGGAATCATCGCCGCGCCTCCATCGGGAGTCGCGAATGCAGGCGCGCACCCAGGGCCAGAGAGCCGACCAGGTCGGCACCGATGCGGAACGAACTGACGCCGAGCGAGAAGTCACCGTCGGCGCGCGACAGCACGAAGTTCAGCGGCTCGTGGCCGAGGCCGGTGGCCGGCAGTTCGGTCAGTTCGGGCAGGCCGAGGCCGAGCGCCTTGAGGCAGGCCTCGCGCCGGGTCCAGCCATGGAGAAAGGCCAGTGCCGGGTCGGGCTGGTCGCCCAGCCGCGCCGCATCGTCGGCGTGGAAGCTCATGTCGGCAATCGACTGCATGCCCGGCATTCCGCGCAACTGCTCGATGTCGACGCCGACCCAGTGCGCACCGTGCGCGCCCGTGGCCGGCGGCAGCACCCCGATCAGCGCCGTGCCGCCACTGTGGCTCAGGTTGAAGACGCAGTCCGGATGCGCTGCAAGCGTCGGCTTGCCGCTCGGGCCGTAGTCGAAGCGCAGCGCGGCGGCCGGCGTACCGGTCTGCATCGACAGGACCTGGCGCAGGGCACAGCGCGCGGTGACGAAGCGACGCCGGTCGGTCTCGAACACGAAGCGCGCCGCGCGCGCCGTCTCGTCGGGCGTGAGCGTGGCGCGCAGCGCCTCGCCGCATGGCTGGTCCAGGTCCGCGAGCCACAGCTGGCAGCCCGGGACATGGGAGATGCGGCTGAGGACGAGGCTCATGTGCGGCGTCCGATCGCCGCCGCGAACATGCGGCCGAAGAATCCACGCGTCGGCGCCGAGGCCGCCGAGGTCGCGAAGCCCGCACCCGTGGCCGGCACCGAAGCCAGCTGCGCAAGGCTCTCGAACACGTAGCGCCGCGGCTCGACCTTGAAGCCCAGCGCCTGGGCGGACTCGTCGACCGCGCGCATCGCCATCAGCGAGTCGCCGCCGAGATCGAAGAAGTTGTCCGAGGCTCGGATCTCGTTGACGTCGATGCCGATGACGCTGGCCCAGACCTGCGCGAGGCGTGCATGCTCGGGCATCAGCAGCGGGACCTTGGCCGCCTGCGGTGCGGGCGCCGGCTGGTTGCGTGCCGTCTCGGCAGCGGCGGTGCGCGCCAGGATCGCAGCGCTCGCCGATTTGCCCCTGGCCGTGAATTCGCCGACGCCGAGCTCGGCGCCATCGACCGCGGCCAGCAGCAGTTCGACGAAGCGGTCGCGGAAGGCGGCGCCGGTCTCGGGCAGGTAGAGGTCGGCATTGAAGGTCACGGCACCGCGCAGGCCGAGCGAGGTGTCGCGCAGCCAGATGCCGATGTCGTCGGTGGCGCCATGGTGCTGCAGCGGGATGTTGCTCTGGCGCAGCGTGCCTATCGTCTCGGGGCGCTCGCGCACGTCCTGGAACGAGAACAGAGCCTGGTAGAGCGGCGTGCGCTGCGTGCGCTGCTTGAACTCCGGTTCAGCGGCGAGCACCTCGAAAGGCACCGGCTCGTCGCGCATGAAAGCCAGCATTTCCGTCTTGACGTAGGCCATGAAGGCACGCAGCGAAAGCGCCGGATCGACCCGGAACGGAATCGGCAGCAGGTTGTTGAAGAAACCGATCACCGGCTCCAGCTCGGGCTGCTCGCGCCCGCGCACCGGGTTGGCGACCACCACCGAGGGCGAGCCGAGCACGCCGCTCATCATGGCGGCGCAGACGCCGAGCGTGAACATGCTGAGCGTCACATCCATCTTCTGCGCGGCCTGGCGCAGGCGCTCGCTGGTCGCGGGCGAGAGCTCGATCCAGAGCGTCTCGCCGCGGCCGCTCATGCGCCCTCCGCGCGGCATGTCGGTGGTCAGCGACCGGGGCGCCGGCACGCTCGCGAAGCGCGACTTGATCTCGTCGAGCTGCTGCCGGAAGGCCGGCTGCGACAGCCAGTTCGCATACCACTGCGCGTAGTCGCCGTAGTCGACCTCGAGCGGCGCGAGGGCGTGCGGCTCGCCCCGGGTCAGCGCGCCGTAGATGGCGGACAGCTCCGCCTGGAAGACGTCGAAGGAGGCGCCGTCCCAGACCAGGTGATGGGCCACGAAGACGAAGGCGTGTTCCTCGTCCGACAGCTTGAAGAGCCGCGCGTGGGCGAGCGGCGCACGGCGGATGTCGATCGGTGCCTCGGCCAGTTCCTGCGCCCGTTCGCGCAGCAGTGCCTCGCGTTCGTCGAGCGGCAGGTGGCTCAGGTCGACGAAGGGCAGCTCGAACCTGGCGTCAAGCGCGATGGCTGCCATCCAGCCGCCGGACTCGGCATCGGCCGCGATGGCGGTGCGCAGGGCCGGCTGGCGGCGCGCGATCTCGACCAGCGCGGCTTCGAACAGCGGCACATCGAGACGACCCTGCAGCCGCTGGGCGAAAGGCATGTTGTAGACCGGGCGTCCGGGATTCAGCTCCTCCATGAAGCGCACCCGTTCCTGCATCGGCGTCAGCGGCGCACGGCTGCGGCCGGCCAGGTGCTGCAGCCGGGTGGCGTGCGGCGCACCCGCCTTCACGATGGTGTCGATCGCCTGCGCGAGGCCCTGCGCGGTCGGCTGCTCGAACAGCGTGCGCAGCGGCAGCGCGATGTCGAACTGGCGTGCGAGCCGGGCGGTCACGCGCGCCGCGAGCAAGGAGTGGCCGCCCATGGCGAAGAAGTCGTCGGTGACGCCCATCTGGGGCGCGCGCAGCACCTGCGTCATGGCCTCGAGCACCGCGCGTTCGCGCTCGGTGCGCGGCGCCACGTGCTCGCGTGCGGCAGTGGCGCTGACATGGAGGGTCGGCCCCGGCAGCGCCTTGCGGTTGACCTTGCCATTGGGCAGCAGCGGCAGCGCCGGCAGGGTCACGACGTGCTGGGGCAGCATGTATTGCGGCAGGCGCGCGCGCAGGTGCTCGTCGAGCGCGAGGCGGTCGAGCGTGCTGTCGGGCGCCATCGCGAGGTAGGCCACCAGGCGCACGTCGCCCGGCGTGTCCTCGCGCGTGACGACCACGCTGCGCGTGACGCCGGCGGCCTCGTTGCAGCGGGCCTCGATCTCGCCGAGCTCGATCCGGTAGCCGCGCACCTTGACCTGGAAGTCGAGCCGGCCCATGTGCTCGAGCAGGCCGTCGTTGCGCCAGCGACCGCGGTCGCCGGTGCGATAGATGCGCGAAGGCACGCCGTCGATGTCGATCGTGACGAAGCGGTCCTCGGTGAGCTCGGGCCGGTTCAGGTAGCCGATCGCGACGCCGTCCCCGCCGATGCAGATCTCGCCGGGCACGCCGATCGGCAGGCTCTCGAGGTGCGCATCGAGGATCCAGACCGTCGTGTTGTCGATCGGCCGGCCGATCGAGATGCCGCCGGCGCGGATGCGCGAGGGATCGACATGCCACAGCGTCGACCAGATCGTGGTCTCGGTCGGCCCGTACATGTTCCAGACGTCGCGCGTGCGGTCCAGCATGTCGCGCGCGAGGTCGGGCGCCAGGCTTTCGCCGCCGACCAGGGCCTTGAAGCCCGGACGGCCTTCCCAGCCGGCATCGATCAGGAGGCGCCACATGCCCGGCGTGGCCTGCATGATCGTTGCCTCGCTGTCGACCAGCAGGCGCGTGAGGGCCGCACCGTCCATCACGGTCTCGCGCGGGGCGATCACCACCTCCGCGCCGACGGTGAGCGGCAACATCAGCTCGAGCACTGCGATGTCGAAGGACAGCGTGGTCACCGCGACCAGCCGGTCGTCGGCCGAGATGCCGGGCGTGCGCCGCATGCTCAGCAGGAAGTTGGCCACCGCGCCGTGCGGCACGGCCACGCCCTTGGGCTTGCCGGTGGAGCCGGAGGTGTAGATGACGTAGGCCGCGTCTCCCGGACGCGCGCTCATCTCGTCCGACGCGAGCGTGTTGGCTGACTGGTTGGTCCAGGAGGTGTCAACGTCGAGTTCGAGCACCGCGCCGGCCTGCAGCAGCCGCTGGCTGCGCGGTGCAGATTCGACGTCCGAGCGCGTGAGCAGGACGGCCAGGTCGGCATCCTCGGCGTAATAGTCGAGGCGCGCGGTCGGGAAGTCGGGGTCCAGCGGAACGTAGGTGCCGCCGGCCTTGAGGATGGCCAGCAGAGCGACCACCATCTGCGCATCGCGCGGCAGGCACAGGCCGACCAGGCGGCCACGCTGCACGCCGCGCTGACGCAGTGCGCGCGCGAGCCGGTTCGACTGGGCATCGAGTTGCCCGTAATTCATGCGCAGGTCGCCATGGCGCAGCGCGGCACGGCCCGATTGCTCGGCGGCCTGCAGGGCGAAGCCGGCATGCATGAGTGCCGCGCCTTCCCAGACCGTGGGCTCCGGCTGCATGGCGCGCAAGGCCGTCGCGTCGGCCGGCGACACCAGCGACAGGCGCCCGACCGGCGTGGCCGGATCCCGCGCCGCGTTCTGCAGCAGCACCTCGTACATGCCGAGCCAGCGCGCGATGGTCTGGGCGTCGAACAGGTCGGTGTTGTACTGGCACTCGAGCACCAGCGACTTGCCGGTGCGTGCGACGTTGAGCGACAGCTCGAAGTTCTCGAACTGCCGCGGGTTGGAGGCCAGCCGCACGCGCAGCGCATCGTCCGACAGTTCGTGCTCGTCGAGTCGCGGGCTGACGTTGAACATCACGGACACCAGCGGCATCCTGCCCGGATCGCGCCCCACCTTGAGCTTCTTGAGCAGGCTGCCGAAGGTGCACAGCTGGTGCTCATAGGCATCGAGTACCGCCGCGCTCGAACTGCGCGCGAGCTGGCGCACGTCCTTGGCCTCGTCGATGTTGATGCGGATCGGCAGCAGGTTGACGCAGTGGCCGACGAGGCTCGAGAAGCCGTCGACCGTCTGGCCCGCGGCCGGCACGCCGATCACCACGTCGGATTCGCCGCCCAGGCGCGACAGCAGCGCCGCGAAGGAACCGAACAGCAGCGAGAACAGGCTGGCGCCCTGTCCGGCCGCGACCTGCTGAAGGACGCTCACGAGCGGTTCGCCGAGCAGGCGTTCCTCGCGCTTCGAGCCGAAGCTGCGCACGGCCGTGCGGGGCCGGTCGGTCGGCAGTTCGAGAATGGGCGTGGAGTCGGCGAAGACGCGGGCCCAGTAGTCCTCGTCCTGCCCGATTCGCGCGACGGCCTCGGGGGTGACGAGCCAGCTGGAGAAATCGCTGTACTGTGCCGCGGGCGACAGCGCGGGCAGCTGACCCTTGGCGTGCGCGCGATAGAGCGAGACGATCTCGCGCACCAGGATGCCGATCGAGCCGCCGTCGCAGACGATGTGATGCGCCGAGAGAATGAATTCGTGGTGTACGGCGTCGATGCGAACGAGCGTTGCGCGCAGCAGCGGTCCGCTCTCCAGATCGAAGGGCTGCTCCACCGCCGCCAGCCGCACCGCGTCGAGCCGGGCGGTACGCTCACCGGCTGACAGGTCGCCGAGGTCGATCGACTCGAGGCGTGCGTTCGACGCCGAGGCGATCCACAGGTCGGTGCCCTCGGGGCCGATGGTCGAGCGCAGCGCCTCGTGGCGGGCGACCACTTCGGCCAGCGCGCGGGCGAGCGCGTCGGCATTCAGCGAGCCCTTGAGCAGCAGCGAGGTGGACAGGTTGTAGGCCAGCGAAGCCTCGTCGCCGAGCTGGCAGGCGAGCCATATTTCGCGCTGCGCCTCGGTGGTCTCGACGACCCGCTCGATGTCGTTGCCGGCGAAGGGGTCGAAGTCGACGCTGGTGCTGGCGGGCGTTTCCATGGATGTGATTCCCGTCGTTCTTTCAGGCCAGCGGCACGTAGCGGCCAGGTTGCTGGCGGTCGGGGATGTACCAGGCGGGCTTGCCGCTCGGGTCGCGGCCGAGCCGGGCGCCGGGCTGCGGCGGGCGGTTGGCGTCGAGGCCGGGTCGGTCGGCAGCAGCCGCTGTCGCTGTCGCCGCCGGCTTGGCCGCGGCGGCAACCGCCGTCATCTCTTGGAGATAGCGGGCCAGCGAGGCGAAGTCGCGTTGCGTCTCCATCAGCTGGCGGAAGGTCGGCACGACGCCGAACGCACGCTTGACCTCGGCAGCGGCCAGCGTCAGCGTCAGCGAGTCCAGGCCGAGCCCCATGAAGCTGGTCGCGTCATCGGCGCCGGAGAGGTCCATGCCGGAAGCCTCGCTGAACAGGCTTCGAAGCCGGGCCAGGAGGGCGGTGGAACTCGGCGGGGAAACTGCTGCGGGGGCGCAGATGGTGGACATGTGACGTGTGGGCAAAGAGAGGTAGGAAGGTGGCACGGAGCTGCGGCAGCGAGTCCTCGCTCACGTGCCGTCCTGCAGCCATGCGGCCGGTGGCAGCGAAAAGGCGAGGCAGCGGGAACGCGGGCGTGGCGACATGGAGGTACCGACTGCCGTCATGCAGGACGGCGCGCTGTAAATGTTAATACAAAAGGTGACAAGTAAGAAGCCGGAAAGATGGCCTACTGCGATCGTTAGATGCAATTCTTGACCTTTGACGGCCCAAGGTCACGACCGATCGGAGATCAGGTGCCGAATTCGTCGCGCGTCGCTTCGGTCAGATGCGAGAGATCGCTCCAGCCGACCAGCGAAAAACCCTGTCCGCTCCAGAGCAGCCGGTTGATGGCGGCATTGCCCAGCTGCCAGCTGCGGGGCGCCTGCAGCTCCTGGCCGGTCGCTGCGCGGTAGAGGATGTCCATGACGCCACCATGGGCGACCAGCACGATCAGCTCGCCGGGATGGCGCGTCGCCAGCGCGCCGGCGGTTCCCGTCACGCGTTCGCGAAACCGCAGCAGGTTCTCGCCGCCTTCGGGCGCGAATTCCGGGTGGCGCCGGCGCCACAGCAGCGCCTGTTCGGGCAGGTCGCGGTCGATCTCGGCGAAGGTCAGGCCTTCGAAGGTGCCGAAGCCCCGCTCGCGCAGGCCGGCGTCGGTCTGCACCGGGAGCTCCAGCGGGGCCGCAATGGCGCGGGCCGTCTCGAGCGCCCGCGACAGGTCGCTCGAATAGACGGCGGTCACCGGCTCCTCGGCCAGCGCGCGGCCCAGCCGGGCCGCCTGCCAGCGTCCGGTGTCGTTCAACGGGATGTCAAGCTGGCCCTGGATGCGCGTGTCGACATTCCAGGCGGTCTCGCCATGGCGGATGACGATGACGCGGGTGGCCTCCATGCGGTCCATTCTAAGGAAGGGCCCCGCGCCGGCCCGGGCTCAGCGTTGCGAGCGTGGCGGCAGCGGAATGTCGACCCGGCGCAGACCCTGGGGCGGGTTCGGGAAGCCCTCGAGCGCGGCGCGGAACATCACGGGCAGGATGTCGGCGCTGTTGCCATAAGGCCCGTCGTTGCGCGCATGGGTCTCGAAGACCACGCGGTTGGACGGCAGCTCGCGCAGCACGATGCTGACCTCGCGGCCGAACCAGGGCGTGGGCGGGGGACCGAAGAAGCCCGGGCCGTACCAGCCGCCACCCCAGCCGCCGCCGTACCAGCCGCGGGCTCCCCAGCCGGGCCGCGGGCCCCAGGGGCCGGGGCCCCAGCCGGCGCCGCCCCAGCCCGGACCACCCCATCCGCCCCAGCCGCCGCCCCACCAGGGATCGGCCCAGGGCGACAGCTCGGCGGTCACGCGGGCGCCGATCATGGCCGTGAGCTGCGGCGCCGCGTCGTCGCGGCGCAGGCCCACGGCGTCGAGCGCCGCGCCGGCCATGGCCTCCAGCTGCTGTTGAGCGGCTTCCTCGAACTGCTGCGACGGCAGCCGTTCGAAGCGGTAGGTGGCGCCGGCCGGCACGCCCTGCATGCTCGCGAAGGTGCGAACCTCGCTGTCGACCGTCCACGTGGCGCAGCCCGTGAGCGCCAGCGTGACGAGCAGGAGCGCGAGCAGCCGTCTCACCGCCCGCCTCAGAGCTGCACCACGCGCAGGGCCGACGGCGCCGCGGCGGCCGGGAAGTCGGTCGGGTCGAAGGCCTTGTCGCCGTCGGCGTCGGGCAGGCCCGTGGCCTTCAGGCCCTTGAAGTCGAAGGCGCTGCCGTCGAGCAGGTGCGAGGGAACGATGCTCTGCAGCGCGCCGAACATGTTCTCGATCCGGCCCGGGTGCTTGCGCTCCCATTCGCGCAGCATCTCGCCGACCTGCTTTCGCTGCAGGTTTTCCTGGCTGCCGCAGAGGGTGCACGGGATGATCGGGAACTCGCGATGCTGGGCCCAGCGGATCAGGTCCTTCTCGGCCACGTAGGCCAGCGGGCGGATCACGATGTGGCGGCCGTCGTCGCTCGCGAGCTTCGGCGGCATCGACTTGAGCTTGGCCGCGAAGAACATGTTGAGGAAGAAGGTCTGCAGCATGTCGTCGCGGTGGTGGCCGAGCGCCACCTTGGTGGCGCCGAGCTCGTCCGCGACCCGGTACAGGATGCCGCGGCGCAGCCGGCTGCACAGGCCGCAGGTGGTCTTGCCCTCGGGGATCACGCGCTTGACGATCGAATATGTGTCCTGCTCCTCGATGTGGAAGGGCACGCCGAGCGCCTTCAGGTAGCCCGGCAGCACGTCCTCGGGGAAGCCGGGCTGTTTCTGGTCGAGGTTGACCGCCACGATGTCGAAGTGGATCGGCGCCCGGGCCCGCAGCTTGAGCAGGATGTCGAGCAGCGCGTAGCTGTCCTTGCCGCCCGAGACGCAGACCATGACCTTGTCGCCTTCCTCGATCATGTTGTAGTCGACGATCGCTCGGCCGACTTCGCGGCACAGCCGCTTCTCGAGCTTGTGGGTCTCGCGCTCGATCTTCATCGCGCCCGCGGCTCCCGTCGCTTCCTCTCGTTCGGTCCAGACTGCACTCATTTCCATTGTTCCTTCGACGCTCGCGGGCATCACTTGCTGCGGAAGACTTCGACGCCCACGGCTTCGCAGTCGGGGTAGACGTCGGGCTTGGCGGTCGACACGCGCGCGGCCTGCACCTTGGGGTGGGCCAGCACCTGGGTCAGGATGTCGTCGCACAGCGTTTCCTGCAGGTGGATGTGGCCCTTGCTCAGGCGCGTGGCGACGGTGCGGCGGATGAAGTCGTAGTCGACCACCTCGTCGAGCTCGTCGACCTTGGGCGTGGACAGCGCGAGCGGCACGTAGAGGTCGACGTTGATGATCACGCGCTGCTCGGCACGCTTCTCGAATTCGTGCACGCCGATGTTGATCCACACCTCGTAGTCGCGCAGGAAGACGCGTCGGCACGAGAGCAGCAGGGGGTCGAGGGCGGCGGTGGTCATGGGGCGGGGGAGGCTTTCAGCAGGTCGTCGACGACGAACATGACGTCGCGCGCGAGCGGCACGAGGTGCTGGCCGTTGTCGACGCAAAGGGTGGTGCCGGTGAGGCTCGGGGTGGCGGCCAGGAAGACGCAGCTGCGCGCCACGTCGGCCGGGTCGATCGGCCGGCGCAGCAGGTTGGCGCGCGAGGCCTGGGCAAAGTTGGCCTCGGTCTGCGGGCCGCTAGGGAACAGGATGCCCGGTGCCACGCCGCACACCCGCAGCGCCGGCGCCAGGGCCTGCGCCTGCAGGGACACGGCCCGTTCGAGCGCAAGCTTCGAGACGGTGTAGGAGAAATAGTCCGGGTTCAGGTTGTAGACCTTCTGGTCCAGCACGTGGATGGCCGAGCGGTCGATGCCGTCGCCGGGCACGGCACGCCGGGCCAGCAGGCGCGCAAAGGAGAGCGGTGCGATCAGGTTCACGCCCAGCTGTCGCAGCGCCGATTCGGCCTCGAAGTCGAGACCGGTATCGGGCTCGAAGGCCGAGGCGTTGTTGACGATGCAGGACAGCCCGCCCTCGGCCGAAGCGGCCTCGACCAGCGCGATCCGGCCGGCTTCGCTGCCGATGTCGGCCTCGACCGCGCGGGCGTCGAAGCCTTCCTCGCGCAGGCGCGCGCACAATGCCTGGGCCGGCGTCCGCGAGGCGCGGTACTGGCACCACACGCGCCAGCCCGCGCGCGCGAAGGCCTCGCAGACCGCGGCGCCGAGTCGCTGGCCGCCGCCGGTCACGAGCACGCCACGGCGTGGGGTCGTTTCAGCCATCCTGATAGATTTCCCGTATGAACTTGGAGCCAGGCGCCACGGGCGCCTCACCTTTGACCCGGATTATCGATGCCGCGCTGCAGCGCGACGGCGGCTGGCTGCCCTTTGACCGTTTCATGGCACTGGCCTTGTATGCGCCCGGGCTGGGCTACTACGCCAACGCGAGCCGCAAGTTCGGCCATATGCCGGCCTCGGGCAGCGACTTCGTGACCGCGCCGGAACTCACGCCGCTGTTCGGCCGTGCGCTGGCGAACCAGGTCGGCGAGGCGCTCGCGCGCACCGGCACGCGCGAGGTCTGGGAATTCGGCGCCGGCTCGGGGGCGCTGGCACTGCAGCTCCTGGACGCGCTCGGGGATCGCATCGAGCGCTACCGCATCGTCGACCTGTCGGGCACGCTGCGCGAGCGGCAGCAGCAGACGCTCGCGGGCCATGCCGGCAAGGTCGAATGGCTGTCCGAGCTGCCCGAGACGCTGCGCGGGGTGGTCGTCGGCAACGAGGTGCTCGACGCCATGCCGGTACAGCTGCTGGTGCGAACAGCCGGCCGCTGGTTCGAGCGCGGCGTGGTGCGGCAGGGCGATGGCTTCGGCTGGGAAGACCGCCCGACCACGCTGCGGCCGCCGGTCGAGATCGAAGGCGGCCACGACTACCTGACCGAGATCCACCCCCAGGCCGAGGCCTTCGTCGCCACGCTGGCCGATCGGCTGGAGCAGGGCGCGGCCTTCTTCATCGACTACGGTTTTCCCGAGAGCGAGTACTACCATCCGCAGCGCCACATGGGCACCGTGATGTGCCACCGCGGTCATCGGGCCGACGGCGATCCGCTGGCGGACGTGGGCGAGAAGGACATCACGGCCCACGTCAACTTCACGGGCATCGCGCTGGCCGGCCAGGACGCCGGCCTGCAGGTGCTCGGCTACTGCAGCCAGGCCCGCTTCCTGTTGAATGTCGGCATCCTGCCGCTCATGGAGCGGGCCACCGTGGCCGAGCGGGCCATGGCGGCGCGCCTGATCCACGAGCACGAGATGGGCGAGCTGTTCAAGGTGGTCGGCTTCACGGCCGGCGAGGCCTGGGAGGCGGCGGGCTTCGGCGAGGGCGATCGCAGCCACGCCCTGTAACAAGTAACCGGACCGAATGGGCCCTGAAGCAGGGCTTGCGATTTGCCCATCGCGTGGGATCGCGTGGCATAGGGACTTTGGCATTACATATACAGTGGACTATTCCATTTGGCTGTATCGTTTTGTGACGTTTAGCATTAATATTTACGACATCCGGGTCTCGCCTGAGGGCCTGCATTCAGCCACCCCCCGACGCGGTTTTTCTCCCTGACCCCTTTCCGTTCCCCGCCTCCGGAGGCTGCATGAATTCCTCGCTCGATCCGTCCATTGCGCAGCTTTTCCAGGGTCGGGTGCTGGCCCATCCCGATCGGATCGCGGTCGTGTTCGAAGGCCGCGAAGTGAGCTACGCCGAGCTCGACCGCGAAGCCGAGGCGATCGCGGCGCGGCTGCGCGCGCTCGGCGTGCAGCGCAACACGCTGGTCGGCCTGCACGTGGAGCGGTCAGTGGCGATGCTGGCCGCCATGCTCGCGATCCACAAGGCAGGCGGCGCCTACGTGCCGCTCGACCCTCAGTTTCCGCGCGAGCGGCTCGACCATATCGTCGAGGACGCCAGGCTGCAGTACCTGGTCCACTCGGGGCCGCTGAACTTGGGCACGGCGCCAGCCCATTGCATCGACCTCTCTCAGCCCGCGGCCGTGTCGCAGGGCGCCGCCCCGGCGCCGGCGATAGCAGCCGCTGACCCGCGCGACCTGGCCTACGTCATGTACACCTCGGGCTCCACGGGCAAGCCCAAGGGCGTGATGGTGCCGCACGGCGCGGTGAGCAACTTCCTGCTCAGCATGCAGGCCGAGCCGGGCCTGACCGAGGACGACGTGCTGCTGGCGGTCACCACGACCTCGTTCGACATCTCGGTGCTCGAGCTGTTCCTGCCTCTCGCGATCGGCGCCCGCATCGCGCTGGCCTCCAAGAGCGAGGTGGTCGACGGCGAGAAGCTGGCGGCGCTGATCCGGTCGGTCGACGCCACCGTGATGCAGGCCACGCCGGCCACATGGCGCATGCTGTTCCTGGCCGGCTGGACC
This sequence comes from Variovorax jilinensis, assembly GCF_030316885.1. Classification (GTDB taxonomy): domain Bacteria; phylum Pseudomonadota; class Gammaproteobacteria; order Burkholderiales; family Burkholderiaceae_C; genus Variovorax; species Variovorax jilinensis. The sequence continues at coordinate 466,930 of NZ_JASZYQ010000001.1, forward strand.
GGCTCGCCGCGGCTCACGGTGCTGTGCGGCGGCGAGGCGCTCGACAACAAGCTGGCCGAGAAGCTGCACGGCGCCACGCGGGCGCTCTGGAACATGTACGGCCCGACCGAGACCACGGTCTGGTCGACCTGCTGCCGCATCGACGATCCGCTCGCGACGATCTCGGTCGGCCGGCCGATCCGCCGCACCACGGTCCATGTGCTCGACGACTACCTGATGCCGGTGGCCGACGGTGCCTCCGGCGAGCTCTACATCGGCGGTGCCGGCGTCACGCTCGGCTACACGCAGGCCGCGCTGACCACGGCCCGCTTCGTCGCCGACCCTTTCTCCGACGATCCCGATGCGCGGCTCTACCGTACCGGCGACGTCGCTGCCTTCCTGCCCGACGGCTCGCTGCAGGTGGTGGGTCGCATGGACGAGCAGGTCAAGGTGCGCGGCTTCCGGGTCGAGCTCAACGACGTGCAGAAGCACCTGCTCGACTGCCCCGGCATCGAGCAGGGCGCGGTGGTCTGCCAGGTCGATCCGGTGAGCGGCGCCCAGCTCGTCGCCTTCGTCATGACGCGGGCGCCCGGACAGCCGGATGCGAAGGCCGTGAAGGCCTTCCTGGCACAGCGACTTCCCGACTACATGGTGCCGACCAGCGTGATCCCGCTCGATCAGCTGCCGCTGACGCCCAACGGCAAGGTCGACAAGAAGGCGCTGGCCGGCTTCGAGCGGCCGCAGGACGAGGACGACGGCCTGGCCGGCATCGCGCCGGACGATCTGCGCGGGCTGCTCACCACGATCGTCTCGCGGCTGGTGGGCCAGCCGCAGGTCAACCCGGACGCCAATCTGTTCGAGCTCGGCATCGATTCGCTGAAGGCCAACTACATCGCTGCCACCTTCTCGCGCCGCTCGAGCTCGCGCCTGAGCGTGGGCGAGCTGTTCGAGCATCCGACCATCAATTCCCTGCTCGCGCACCAGGACGACAAGGACTACCTCCAGAAGGTCAAGACGACGGCGCGCGCACGCATGGCGCTGCAGCAGAAGAAGGGCGTGGGGCCCGCCGCCGACGAGGCGATCGCGATCGTCGGCATGGCCACGCGCCTGCCGGGCGCCGATTCGCTCGAGGAGTTCTGGTCGCTGCTGTCCGAGGGCCGCGAGACCGTGACCCGCTTCACGCCCGAGGAGGACGACCCGGCGGTGGAGGCCGACCTGAGAGCCAATCCGAACTACGTGCGCGTGCGCGGCATGATCCGCAACCCCGAGCTGTTCGACGCCTCCTTCTTCGGCGTGCCGCCGAACGACGCCGCGGTGATGGATCCGCAGCAGCGCGTGTTCCTCGAGCTGTCGTGGGAGGCGATGGAGCGCGCCGGCTACGACCCCGACCGCTTCGAGGGCCTGATCGGCGTCTACGCCGGCATGGGCAACAACTTCTACTACTTCCACAACGTCTCGACCCGGCCCCAGCTGATCAGGATGGTGGGTGAGGTGCAGGTCGAGATCGGGCGCGAGAAGGACCATGTCGCCACGCTGGTCTCGCACAAGCTCAACCTGACCGGACCCAGCGTCAGCGTGCACACCGCCTGCTCGACCGGCCTCGTGAGCATCGACAACGCCTGCCACAGCCTGTTGAGCTACCAGTGCGACATGGCGCTGGCCGGCGCGATCGAGCTGCGCACGCCGCAGATGAGCGGCCAGCTGCACGAGCCCTCGGGCATCTTCACGGGCGATGGCCATTGCCGCCCGTTCTCCAACGATGCCAGCGGCACCATGTTCTCGGATGGCGCGGGCGTGGTGGTGCTCAAGCGCCTGAGCGATGCGGTGGCCGACCGCGACACCATCCTCGCGGTGATCAAGGGCTCGGCGGTCAATCACGACGGCGCCGGCAAGAAGAGCTACCTGGCGCCCAGCGTCAAGGGCCAGATGGAGGTGATCGCCACCGCGCAGGCGCGCGCCGGCATCAGCCCGTCGACCGTGAGCTACATGGAGGCGCACGGCACGGCCACGCCGGTGGGCGACCCGATCGAGTTCCAGGCGCTGCGCAACGTGTTCGAGATCGACAACGCGAAGCGCAACTTCTGCGCCCTCGGCTCGGTCAAGGGCAACGTCGGCCATCCGACCACGGCCGCGGGCGCGGTCGGCGTGATCAAGGCCGCGCTGGCGCTCACGCATCGGCAGATTCCGCCCCTCGTCAACTTCAGCGGCATCAATCCGAACATCGACATCGAGAACAGTCCGTTCTTCATCAACACGAAGCTGATCGACTGGGCCGCCACCGAACATCCGCGCCGGGTGGGCGTGAGCTCCTTCGGCTTCTGCGGCACCAATGCGCACGTGGTGATGGAAGAGGCGCCCGCGCCCGTGGCCGAGTCACGCGCGGCCGTCAGGCCCTGGCTGCCGATGCTGCTGTCGGCCGCCACCGAAACCGCGCTCGAGACGCTGGCTGCGCGCCAGTCGGCCGTGCTCGCCAGCGGCGCGGTCGCGCGGCCCGCCGACATGGCCTTCACGCTGGCGGTCGGTCGCAAGCGCCTCAGGCAGCGCAGCTTCGCGCTCTGCGACACGGCGCGGCCCGATGCACTGCATGACCTGGCGCCGGCGCGCAAGGCCGCGAGCCTCGCGGCGCCCGCACTCGCCTTCGTCTTCCCGGGCCAGGGCGCGCAGTACCTCGGCATGGGCCGCGACCTGTACGACACCGAGCCCGCCTTTCGCGCCGCCTACGACCGCTGCGCCGACCTGATGCAGCCGCTGCTGGGCGTGGACCTGCGGCGCCTGGTGCTCGGCATCGGCGCCGAGGCCGACGATGCGGCCGCGCGCGAGCAGCGCCTGAATTCCACCGAGATCACGCAGCCCGCGATGTTCAGCATCGAGTTTGCGCTCGCGCAGCTCTGGCTCAGCTGGGGGCTGAAGCCCGCCACGCTGGCCGGTCACAGCATCGGCGAGTACGTCTGCGCGGTGCTGGCCGGCGTGTTCTCGCTCGAGGACGGTGCGCGCGTCATCGCGGCCCGCGGCCGGCTGATGGGGGCGCTGCCGCGCGGCACGATGCTCTCGGTGCGGCTCTCGCGGGAAGCGGCCGAGGCCGAGCTCGAAGGCACCGGCCTCTCGGTCGCTGCCATCAACAGCCCGGGCCTGTGCGTGGTCGCCGGCCCGACCGATGCCATCGACCGGCTCAAGGAAAAGCTCGACGCGCGCGGCACCCGCTCGCAGAAGCTCCACACCTCGCATGCCTTCCACACCTCGATGATGGCGCCGGCCTTGCCGCCCTTCCTCGACGTGCTGCAGGGCGTGGCGCTCAGCGCTCCCGCCATCCCGATCGTCTCGACCGTGACCGGTGTCGAGCTCACGGCCGCCCAGGCGCAGGACCCGATGTACTGGGCCTCGCACATCACGCTGCCGGTGAATTTCTCGGGCGCGATCCAGACGCTGTGGGGCACCGAGCAGCGCGTGCTGCTGGAGATCGGACCGCGCGGCTCGATGTCGGCGCTGGCGATGTCCCAGGTCGCGCATCGGGCGAGCCAGATCGCCATCGCCTCGCTCGAGGATTCGAGCGCCGATCACCTGGAGAGCCGCTCGCTGGCGCGCGCCGTCGGCCAGCTCTGGACCTTCCAGATCGAGCTGGACTGGGATGCTTATTTCGCGGGTGCAGCCGCGGGCCGCGTGCCGCTCGCGACCTATCCCTTCGAGCGCAAGCGCTACTGGGTCGATCCGCAGCAGGTGCGCGTGGTCGACGGCGCCCAGCCCGGCGCGGCGCAGCCGGCCGCACCGGCGGCGGCGGAGGCCACGGCGGCCGTCGAGGCCGATCCGGCAGCCGCGCGCGAGCAGATCGTGCTGGGCCTCAAGTCCATCCTCGAGGAAGTCTCGGGCGAGGACCTGCAGGCCGCCGAGACCAGCGCCACCTTCTTCGAGCTCGGCCTCGACAGCCTGCTGCTGACGCCGATCACCTACATGGTCAAGGAGCGCTTCGGCGTCGCCGTGACCTTCCGCCAGCTGCTGGGCGACCTGTCGACGCTCGACACGCTGTCGGCCTTCGTGGCCTCGGCGCTGCGCAAGGCGGGCGGCACCGCGGGCGCGTCCGTCGGCGCCGCGCCTGCCGCGGCCGCACCGACCGCCACCGCATCGGCTGCAGCCGTGGCGCCGACCGCTTCGGTCGCCGAAGCGCTGCCGGGCGCCGGCACGCGCACGTTCCCGACCACGCCCGCTCAGCAGGCGATCCTGGCGCGCGAATCAGCCGATCCCGCACGCCGGCTCGCGCACATGGAGTCGGCGACCATCGAGCTCGACGGCGTGCTTGCCAGGGACTCGCTCGAGGCCGCGCTGCTGAGCCTGCTGCAATCGCACGACGCGCTGCGCGCCGGCTTCGATGCCGACGGCCGCACGATGCGCGTGGCAGACAGGGCGCCCGCGCTCGACATCCGCTGGCTCGCGTCCGTGCCCGAGGGCCTGCAGGCGCTGATCGACGAGGAGATGCGCCGGCCCTTCGACATCGCCGCGGCGCCGCTGCTGCGCGTTGCCGTCGTCACGCTGCCGGGCGAGCGCCACCGGGTGCTGATGAGCGCGCATGCCGCGATCTGCGACGGCTGGTCGCTCGACGTGCTGATCGAGGAACTGGCGCAGGCCTACGGCCTGCACCTGAGCACCGGCAGCGTGCTGCCGATGCCGGCCGATGACTTCGAGCACTACGCTGCGAGCCAGCTCGCCAGGGTCGAGGGCGAAGAGGCGGCCAAACGCAAGACCTACTGGTCGCTCGAGCCCGAAGTGCCGCTGCCCGCGAAGCTCTTCCTGCCGCAGGCGGATGCCGCTCCCGATGCCGCGCGCATCGAGCGCATCGGCTTCACGGTCGAGGCCGCGCAACTGGCTGCCCTCAAGGACGCCAGCATGGGCTGGCAGTGCAGCCTCTTCAACACGCTCTTCGGTGCCCTGCATGCGAGCTTCCATGCCCAGGACGGCGCATCGATGGTTCGCATCGCGACGCCTTTCGCGGGCCAGTCCAGCGCCAACATGCCGCGGCTGGTGGGCGCCTGCACGAATCTGCTGCCGATCGCCACCGCGGCCGACGCGTCCTTCGTCGGCCTGCTGCGCCAGCTGCAGGACAAGCTGATCGCCGCCTACGAGAACCAGGACGGCCAGGTCGATGCCGGCCCGGTGAGCTTCGTGCACATCAAGAGGCTCAAGCCCGCGGCCCAGGTGTTCGCCGGGCTGGCGGCCGACTACCGTTTCAACCGCCGTGTCGACGAGGTGAGCGACCTGTTGTTCGAGGTGCTCGAGTTCGAGGACAAGCTGGAAGTGGAATGCGCCTTCCGCGTGCCGAAGGTATCCTCCGCCGCGGCCGCGGCACTCCTGGCCGACTACGCGCAGGCCCTGGGCCGCATCGCCGAATCGGCCGCACCCTTCGGCGCACCCGTCGCTGCACCCGGCACGCCTGCGCGCGCATCCGAACTCAGCGATGCCACCTGATCCTGCCCAACACCTGCCTTCGATGACCCACGCCTACCTGAACGGAATCGCCTACACGCTCGGCGAAGAAGAACGCAGCCACGAGACCGCCTCGGGCTTCGGCACGCTCAATGTCCCGAATCGCCCCGCGCTGTGGGGCTGGGGCCACTACCGCCAGGCGTCCGGCAGCGTGTTCGACCTGATGATCACCGCGGCCCGGCGCTCGCTGGAGGCCGCGCGCGTGAAGCCCGGCGAGATCGACATCGTCATCTTCTGCCATGCCACCGTGCCGCGCTACGAGGGCCCGCCGTCGGCAGCCGCCAGCCGCATGCTGGTCGAGCTCGGGCTCGGGCGTGCCTTCCCCGTTTCTGCCGGCCTGAACGGCTGCGCCGCGCTGCTGTGCGGCGTGGTGATGGCCGACGGCCTGGTCGCGGCCGGGCGTGCGCGCCGCGTGCTGGTGGTGGCCGGCGACGTGCATCCGGCAGACCAGAATCGCTTCCATCGCTATGCGATCTTCAGCGACGCCGCCTGCGCCTGCGTGGTCTCGTCGACTGCCACCGAGGGCGCCTTCGAACTGCTCGCCGCCGCCAGCGCGGTGGATGCCTCGGCCATGGCCGCCGATGCGGGCTTCAGCTCCGAGCTCGCGGCGCAGGTGAACCAGGCCATGCTGGTCGACGCCGGCATTCCGGCCTCCGATGTCGCGAAGGTCTTCTGCAACAACGTCTTCCTGCCGATCACGATGCTCAAGGAATCCGAAGGCGGCTTCGACGAAGGCCAGCTCTTCACCGACAACGTGAAGCGCATCGCACACTGCTATTCGGCCGATGCGCTGATCAACCTTGCCGACCACGCATCGGCCGGTGGTGTTCGGCGTGGCGGGCACTACGTGGTTGCGGCCGATTCGCCGGGCCTGCGCACGGGCGTGCTGCTGAAGGCCGTCTGAAACGCGCAGGGCGGGCGCGTCCGCGTGGGTTCTAATCCGCGCATGACTTCGACCTTCACGCCTGCCGACGACCTGCGCGTCGCCCATGCACTGGCCGACGCGGCCGCCTCGCATTCGCTGCGGCTGTTCCGCACGCCGCTCGACATCATCGCCAAGGCCGACGAGAGCCCGGTCACGCAGGCCGACCGCGCGGCCGAGACCGCGATGCGCGAGATCCTCGGCGCCGAGCGCGCGAGCGACGGCATCTATGGCGAGGAGCACGGCCGCGAGCGTCTCGATGCCGAGCGCATCTGGGTGCTCGATCCGATCGACGGCACGCGCAGCTTCATCACCGGCTCGCCCCTGTGGGGCACGCTGATCGGACTGCTGCGGGACGGCCGGGTCGCGCTCGGCATGGTCGACATGCCGGTGCTCGGCGAGCGCTGGGTCGGCCAGGCCGGCGCGGGCGCGCAGCGCAACGGGCAGCCGGTGTCCGCCAGCCGGTGCACCCGCGTCGCCGAGGCGCGCATCGTGACCACCTCGCCGGACATCTTCGCTGCCGCCGACTGGCAGGCCTTCGATCGCCTGAGCCGGCGCTGCGCGATGCGCCGCTTCGGCGGCGACTGCTACGGCTACGCGCAGCTCGCCGGCGGCACCATCGACCTGGTGGTCGAGACCGGCCTGCAGCCCTACGACTACCTCGGGCCCACGGGCCTGATCGAGGCCGCGGGCGGCATCGTCACCGACTGGGAAGGCCGTCCGCTCGGCCTCGAGTCGGACGGCCGCGTGATCGCCGCCGCCACGCCAGAGCTGCACCGCGAGGCGCTCGCATTGCTGGCGCAGGGCTAAACTGCGTCGATGATTCGCTGGCTGATCGTCGTCGTCCTCGCGCTGGTGCTCATGAGCGGACTCACGGCCTGGCTGCGGCGCTTCGGCTTCGGGCGGCTGCCCGGCGATTTCGAGTTCCGTGCCTTCGGCCGCGACTGGCAGCTGCCGATCGCCAGCACGGTGTTGTTGAGCATGATCGCGGCCCTGGTCGCGCGATGGATCTGATTCGATGAGAGCCTGTGTGGATGTCGGCGGCACCAAGGTCGCCGTGAGCCTTTCCGCTGCCGATGGGGCGCCGCTGCTGGGCCGCCGCAGCGAACCCACCGCCAAGACCGGCAGCAATGACGCGGTCGGCCTGCAGATCCTGCGGCTGGTCGACGAGGTCTGTGCCGAGCAGGGCATCGACCCGGCCACGATCGACTGCATCGGCGTCTCGTCGGCCGGGCCCTTCGAGCTGCACGACGGCATGGTGGAACTGGCCGCGCCCAACATCTGCGGCGGCATTGCAGGCCCGGCGCGCGGCCTGCCCAACGACTGGATGACCGCCGTGATCGAGGCGCCGCTGCGCCGGCGCTTCGCGCGCGTGCGGGTCGAGAACGACGCCATCGCCGCGCTCGAGGCCGAGCGCCGCTGGGGCGCGCTGCAGGGCCTCGACCATTGCGCCTACGTCACCTGGAGCACCGGCGTCGGCATCGGCCTGTGTGTCGACGGCCACGTGCTGCACGGCAAGAACGGCAATGCCGGCCATGCGGGTCACAGTTTCGTGAGCGACGACGACCCGCAGGCGCTGTGCGGCTGCGGCAACCACGGCGACGTCGAGGGCCTGGTCGCGGGCAATGCGGTGGCGCGCCGGTTCGGCCAGCCCGCGGCCGATCTGTTCGCGGCCGCGGCGCGCGGCGATGCCGAGGCAATCGCCACCACCGACGCGCTCTGCCGCGTGATGGGGCGGATGCTCTACAACCTGGTGGTCACGCTCGACCTGCAGCGCATCAGCCTCGGGGGCAGCGTGTTCTGGCACAACCGCGATTTCCTGCTTCCACGGCTGCAGGCCGAGATCGACGGCCGGCTCGCAGCCCTGACGCGCGGGAGCCTGCTGGTGGCGGCCGGCCTCGGCGATCGGGTCGGCGACTACGCCGCGCTCGCGCTGGTCGACTGAAGCCGCCTCCGGGTCGCTCCGGCCTCGGCTTGGGGCGCCCTGGTGCCTGTGCCGCCGGCCGCCTCGCAGACGATTTCGCCGAGCCGCCGCAGCGCGGCCTCGACCTTCGTCTCGAAGGGCCAGCCGCAGTTGATGCGCAGGCAGTGATCGAAGCGCGACGAGTTCGAGAACAGCGTGCCGGGCGCGACCAGGATCCGCTCCTGCAGCGCCGAATCGAAGACCGTGGCCGACGACAGCCGGTCGGGCAGTTCCACCCACAGCTGCAGCCCGCCTGGCGGCAGGTTGAGCCGGGTGCCGGACGGGAAATGCGCGGCGATCGCGTCCGCGGTGCGCTCGCGCTGCTGGCGCAGCTGCTCGCGCAGCCGCCGCAGGTGGCGGTCGTAGGCGCCGGTGTTCATGAACTCGCCGGCTGCCCACTGGCCCAGCTCCTCGTTGCTGCGCGTCTGCGCGTACTTGAGCATTTCGACGCGCCCGTGCCAGCGTCCGGCCGAGATCCAGCCCAGTCGCAGGCCCGGCGCCAGGATCTTGTGCAGCGAGGCGCAATGGATCACGTTGCCGCTCGCGTCCCATGACTTGATCGCGCGCGGCGGCGTCTCGCAGTCGAGCAGTTCGCTGTAGGTGTCGTCCTCGATCAGCGCGATCGCGTGCCGCTCGCACAGCGCCACGAGGCGCTCCTTGTGGCTGTCGGGCATGACGCTGCCGAGCGGGTTCTGCAGATGCGGCACCACCACCACCGCCTTGATGCTGCGGCCGTAGGCCTCGATCGCCATCTCGAGCGCCTCGACCGACAGGCCGGTCTGCGGGCTGGTCGGGATCTCGAGCGCCCGCATGCCCAGGCTCTCGAGCACCTGCAGCAGGCCGTAGAAGGTCGGCGACTCGACCGCCACCGTATCGCCGGGCTGGGCCACCGCGCGCAGCGCGAGATTCAGCGCCTCGATGCAGCCGTTGGTCACCAGCACCTCGTCGGGCGAGAGCGTCATGCCCACCCGCAGGCCGCGCCGTGCCGCCGCTTCGCGCAGCGGCGTGCGGCTGCGCGAAGGCGACGCGGTGGTCAGCAGCTCGGGCTGGCGGCGCAGCAGCCGCATCATGCCCGCACGCAACGCCTGCGCCGGATAGAGCGCCGGGCTGCCGCGCGCGGTCGAGAAATCGACCGCGATGTCGACCTGGCGCCGGCGCGTGACGAAGTCCGACACCCGCGCGTGGATGCCGACGAACTGGGCCGGATCGGGTGCCACGCCGGCGGCCGGCTCCTCCATCGGCGCGATCGCGAGCCGGCGCGGCCGCCGCACGAAGTAGCCGGCGCGGTCCCGGGCCTCGACGAAGCCTTCGCTTTCCATCGCGCGGCACAGCTGCAGCGCGGTCGAGAGGCTGATGTCGTGCAGCCGCATGAGGCTGCGCAGCGAAGGCAGCTTGTCGCCGGGCTCGAGCGTGCCGGCGCGGATCGCGGCCAGGTAGTGATCGGCCAGTCGGCGATAGAGCGGTGGGGAATCCATGCGCGAATGCTGCGCCTTCGGGCGCATCGAATACAGATGCAGATCGGGCAGAAGGGACCATAACAGATGACGCTTTTCGGCATCTGCTGCGCTTCCGAATGCGGCTTGCTGTGCCTGTTTTTGCGGCAGGCGGCTGCCTACGATGAAGCCATCCCACAGCCAAGAGAGGTATCCCATGAAGAGCGACCTTCCATCCCCCATGCCCCTGCTTGCGGGCCAGGTGCTGCGCACCGCGGTTGAGGCCGGCAGCGCCGTCGTCGTCACGCAGGGCAGCGTCAGCGTGCGGCCGTCGCCCGTCTGGCTGGGCGAATCGATGGTCAGCGGCAGGACCGTCCTGAACGAAGGCGAGGCCTGGGTCAGCGAGCGCGGCGGCTGGATCGAGATCTCGGCCTCGGGGGCCGCGCAGGTGGTGGCGCTGCCGGCGGTCCGGCCCGCGGCGGCGCGGCCGTGGCTTCCTATACTGCGCTGGCTTCGCATCGGCGAAGCCCGAAAGACAAAGGACTGCCCATGGCCCGACCTGCCGCCCCTCGTTCCTCGCTGACCCCCGCCTCGGTGCGCCTTCGCCCGGCGCGCCTCGTCCTGCCGCTGCTCGCGGCGCTGTTCGTCGCGGCCTGCGCGAGCAACGCACCGGTGGTCGGCCCCGGCGAGACCGCCGACTGGAAGCCGGCCACGCCGAACCTGCCGGCACCGTATCCGTCGGAATCGAAGATGAACAACGAGCAGGGCACGGTCCTGCTGCGCGTGCTTACCGGTGCCGACGGCCGGCCGACGCGGGTCGAGGTGCAGAAGTCGAGCGGCTTCGTGCGCCTCGACCAGGCCGCGGTCGAGGCTGTGCGCCGCTGGCAGTTCAAGCCGCTGCCGCAGGACGGCACCGTCACGTGGCGCGAGGTGCCGATCAGCTTCAGGCTCGGGGCGGTGAACGCAGAGATGAAGTAGCGTCCGCCTCGCGCCCGCCGTGGGCTTCGCGCAGCGCCTGCAGGAAGCCGTCGCGCCACCAGTGCACGTCCTGCTCGCGGATCCGCGCCAGCAGCTTCTGGTGCCGCTCGCGCCGCTCCTCGAGCGGCATCTGAAGCGCCTGCTGCACGGTCTCGGCCGTGCCGTGGGTGTCGTAGGGATTCACCAGCAGCGCTTCCTTGAGCTGCTCGGCCGCACCCGCGAAGCGCGACAGCACGAGCACGCCGGGGTCGGCCGGATCCTGCGCCGCGATGTATTCCTTGGCGACCAGGTTCATGCCGTCGCGCAGCGGCGTCACCAGCCCGACCGCGGCGGCGCGGCACAGCCCCGGCACGCGCTTGCGCGCCACCATGCGGTGGATGTAGCGCACCGGCATCCAGTCGAGTTCGCCGTAGTCGCCGTTGATCGCGCCGCACAGCGACTCGAGCTCGCGCCGGATGTCGCCGTAGGCATCGACCGTCTCCCGCGTGGGCGAGGCGATCTGGATCAGGGTCGCGCTGCGGCGGTTCTCCGGATAGTTGGCGAGCAGTTCGCGAAAGGCCCGCACGCGCTGCGGGATGCCTTTCGAATAGTCGAGCCGGTCGATGCCCAGCAGCAGCCGCCGGCTCGAGTATTCGCGCTTCATGGTCTCGTACATGTCGCGCGCTTCCTTCGCATGCGTGAGCGCCGCGAACTCGTCGACGTCGATGCCGATCGGGAAGGCGTCGCAGCGCACGGTCTGGCCGTAGGCGCGGTACAGGTGATCGCCGAGCATCTCGCCGTGCGCTTCGTTGCGCACGTAGTGCTCGAAGTGCTGCACGTCCTGCTGGGCCTGGAAGCCAATCAGGTCGTACGCGAACAGCGAGCGCATGAGCCATTCGTGCTGCGGGATCGCGGCGATGATGATCTGCGGCGGCAGCGGGATGTGCAGGAAGAAGCCGATGCGCTGCTTGCAGCCCATCGCGCGCAGCTCGGCCGCCAGCGGGATCAGGTGATAGTCGTGCACCCAGATGATGTCGTCGGGCTGGAGCAGCGGCATCAGCTTGCGCGCGAACAGCTGGTTCACGCGCCGGTAGCCGCCGATGAAGCCGGCATCGAAGTGCGCGAGGTCGAGCCGGTTGTGGAACACCGGCCAGAGCACGTCGTTGCTGTAGCCCAGGTAGTAGCTGTCGTGGTCCTCGCGCGAAAGGTCGATGGTGGCCAGCGTCACCTTGCCGGCCTGCTGCTGGCGCAGTTCGCCTTCGCCGGTCGGGCCCTGCTCGACGATCGTGCCGCTCCAGCCGAACCAGAGGCCGCCGCTCTGCTGCAGGCTCTCGCCCAATGCCACCGCGAGGCCGCCCGCGGCGGGCTTGCGCGGATCGGCCAGGCGGTTGGACACCACCACCAGCCGGCTCATCGAGACGCCCTCATATGCACGAATCCCATGGCGCCGACAGGCGCACCGCCGCGTTGATGATGCCGACCATCGAATAGGTCTGCGGGAAGTTGCCCCACATCTCGCCGGTCTCGGGGTGGGTGTCCTCGGACAGCAGGCCAAGCGGATTGCGTGCCGCCAGCATGGTCTCGAAGATCTGCCGCGCCTCGGCCTTGCGGCCGATCTTGGCCAGCGCGTCGATGCGCCAGAAGGTGCAGATGTTGAAGGCGGTCTCGGGCTTGCCGAAATCGTCCGCCGCCTCGTAGCGGCGCATGTAGGGGCCGTCGCAGAGCGACTTCTCCATCGCCTCCACGGTCGAGATGAAGCGCGGATCGCGCGCGTCGATCAGGCCGACCTCGACCATCAGCAGCACGCTGGCATCGAGCTCGTGGCCGCCGAAGCTCTCGGCAAAGGCCTGGCGCTCCTCGCACCACGACTTGGCGAGGATTTCCTCGCGCATGCGCGACGAGTGGCCGTGCCAGTAGGCGGCGCGCTCGGGCAGGTTCAGCGCCCGCGCGATCTTCGCGAGACGGTCGCAGGCGGCCCAGCTCATGAGCGCCGAGCTGGTGTGGACGCGGGCGCGCGTGCGCAGCTCCCACATGCCGGCGTCGGGCGTGCCGTAGACGCGGATCGCCTGCTCGCCGACCGCCTCGAGGTACGGGAACTCGTTAACGCCGGCCCGGCTCAGCAGCCGGTGGTCGTGGAAGGACTGGGCGGCACCGAGCACGATGTTTCCGTAGACGTCGTGCTGGAAATGCTCCTGTGCCTGGTTGCCCACGCGCACCGGGCCCATGCCGCGGTAGCCGCCGAGGCCTTCGACGAAGGATTCCGGCAGCTCGCGCTCGAGCCCGATGCCGTAGAGCGGCTGGATGTGCTCGCCGTGCGAGCCGATCACCACGTTCGACAGCCAGCGCAGGTAGTCCTCCATCGTGCCGACCTCGGACAGGCTGTTGAGTGCGCGCACCACGAAGAAGGCGTCGCGCAGCCAGCAGTAGCGGTAGTCCCAGTTGCGCTGGCTGCCCGGTGCCTCGGGGATGCTGGTGGTCATCGCGGCGACGATCGCGCCGGTGTCCTCGTAGAGCGAGAGCTTGAGCGTGATCGCGGCGCGGATCACCGCGTCCTGGTATTCGAACGGAATCGCCAGCCGCTTGCTCCAGGTGCGCCAGTAGGCGATGGTCTCCTGCTCGAAATGGCGAGCGGTGTCGGCGATGCCGTCGGTCAGGGTCTCGTCGGCGCCGAGCACGAAGTTGTGCTCGCGCGAGAGCACGAAGGGCTGGCGCGAGAGGATGTGCGACACCGAGGCGTCGGTATTCAGGCGCAGCGTGAACTCGGGGCCGACGTAGCGGATGTGGTTGCTGCCACGCGTGATCGTGGGCGCCAGCGCCCCCCAGTTGAAGCGCGGTGCCAGCGACACGCGGATGCGCGGCGTGCCCTTGATCGGCTTGACCCTGCGCACCAGCGTGAGCGGCCGGAAATAGCGCGAACGGCTGTGAAAGCGCGGCGCCAGGTCGGTGATCTCGATGCCCTGGCCGCTGCTGTCGAAGAGCTGCGTGCGCAGCACCGCGGTGTTCGGCTCGTACCACTGCTTCGACGATGCGAAGTCCTCGATCTCGATGCCCCAGGCGCTGGCGTCCTCGTCGGGGTCGAGCAGCGCATTGAAGACCGGATCACCGTCGAAGCGCGGCAGGCAGCACCAGACCACGCGGCCGCGCGGATCGACGAGGGCGCTGTAGGCGCAGTTGCCGATCACGCCGACGTCGAGCGAGGCGGCGGCAGGTGGCCCGAATGCGCCGTGGGTGGCACCGGCTTCGTGCGCCTGCTGCGAGTCCGGCACGGCGAGCGGATCGGCCACGCCCGCGGCGGCCAGGGCGTCGCCGGCGCGCGCCTCGGCGGCCGTGCCTTCGTTCGAAATGCTCATTCTTCGGTGCTCCTCGGAGCTTCTGGTTCTTTGGGTGCCTCTGGCGCGTCGCGCTGCACGAGCTGGTCGCGAGCCGCCACCAGCCACTCGAACACCGCGCGCGGCGAGTCGAGCCGGTGCAGCGCCTGGCTCGGGCCCGAGCCGACCTTGATCGCGATGCCGCCGCGCGGCTGCACCACCGCGAAGCCGTTCTCGTCGGTGGTGTCGTCGCCGGCGAACACCGGCACGCGGCCCGCGAACGGCGCCTCGGTCATGAAGGCAGCGATGGCCACGCCCTTGTGGATGCCCGCCGGCTTGACCTCGAAAACGAACTTGCCGTGCATCAGCTCGAGCTGCGGCTGGTCGAGGATGACGCGCGACATGGCGTCGCGGCAGACCGCCTCGAGCTGCGGCGCGAGCCGGTAGTGCAATGCGATGGCGGCGTGCTTGCGCTCCACCAGCAGGCCCTCGTGCACGCGCGCGAGCTCGTTGGCGGTGTCGAACACCTCGCGCAGGTCGGGCGCGCGCTGCTCCTGCATGTGGCCTTCGGCATCGCGGCGCTGAACGCCGTGCTCGCCCGCGGCTGGCAGCCGCAGCGGCGCCAGGAAACGGTCGAGCACGTCGATCTGCCGGCCCGAAACCACCGCCAGCGCACCGCCGAGCTGGTCGCGCAGGTCGCTGAGCAGCGCCACCATGGCGGAAGGCACGTGCACTGCTTCGGGTGTTTCGGCGATGTCGACCAGGGTGCCGTCGAAGTCGAGGAAGAGGGCGGCGTCGCGGCCGAGTCGGGGGGGCGTCTGCATGGAGGGAAAACCATAGCAGACTCGCGCCGCGCGGCGCGTCGGCCAATGTCGCCAAACGAAACCGACGGGCCTGTGGCGCTCGCGGCGTCGGTCAGGCGCCGGCCAGCGCCGCCGCCACGGCCTCGACCCGCGCGCGCGCGATCGCCTCGCCGATCTTCGGCCCGGTGGCACCGGCGGCCTGGGCAGCGCGCGCGATCGGCTCGGTGGCCACTGCGCGCGCGGCGGCCAGTGCGGACGCCAGGCGCGCGCGCTGCGGATAGGCCGAGCCCTCGAGGCCCAGGCGGCCGCGGGCGTCGCATTCGCAGGCGAGCAGCACCTCGTCGAAGCGCTCGGGCTTTCGGAAGGCGTCGCAGCGTTCGAGCAGGCGCACCACGGACGCCGCGTTCAGGTCGCCGCTGCGATGGATGTTGCCGTGCTCGCGCGCCACGGTGTCCGCCAGTTCTCGCACCTCGACCGGCACGCGCCAGCGATCGCAGACCGCGCGCAGCAGCTTCGCGCTGCGCTGCTCGTGGCCGATGTGGCGCGGCAGCAGCTCGGCCGGCGTCGTGCCCTTGCCGAGGTCGTGCACCAGGCAGGCAAAGCGCACGCCGAGCGGCGCGGCCAGCTGCGCCGCCATGTCCAGCACCATCATCAGATGCGTGCCGGTGTCGATCTCGGGGTGGTGGGCGGCGGGCTGCGGCACGCCCCACAGGCGGTCGACCTCGGGCAGCAGCACGGCGAGCGCGCCGCATTCGCGCAGCAGCTCGAACATGCGGGACGGCCGGCCTTCCATGAGGCCGCGCGCGAGCTCCTGCCAGACCCTTTCGGGCACCAGCGCATCGACCTCGCCGGCCGCCACCATCTCGCGCATCAGCGCCAGCGTCTCGGGCGCGACTTCGAAGTCGGCAAAGCGTGCCGCGAAGCGGGCCACGCGCAGGATCCGCACCGGGTCTTCGCGGAAGGCCGCGGTGACGTGGCGCAGGCGCTTGTCCTGCAGGTCGCGCCGGCCGTGGAAGGGGTCGATCAGCGCCCCGGCCTCGGACGCGATGCCGCCAGCGCCGCCGACGCGTTCGGCCGGCAGCGCGATGGCATTGATCGTGAGGTCGCGCCGCGCCAGGTCCTGCTCGAGCGTGACGTCGGGCGCCGCATGGATCACGAAGCCGCGGTAGCCCGGCGCGCTCTTGCGCTCGGTGCGCGCCAGCGCGTACTCCTCGCGCGTCTCGGGGTGCAGGAACACCGGGAAGTCGCGTCCCACCGGCAGGAAGCCGCGCGCGGTCATCTGCTCGGGCGTGGCGCCGACCACCACCCAGTCGCGGTCGCTGCCCTCGCGCCCGAGCAGCGCATCGCGGATCGCGCCGCCGACGAGGAAGGTTTGCATGCCCGCGAGTCTAGTGGCCCGGGCCGGCCGGCCGCGCGCTCAGCGGCCGCTGCGGTAGGGCTCCTCGAAGGGCAGGAAGTCCTGCTCGGCCAGGGCGTCGTCGATCCAGGCCTTGACGCCCGGCAGCGCCTGCACGCGCTCGATGTAGGCGGTGAGCGCGGCCGGCACCGGCAGTCCGTAGGTCCTGATGCGCGTGCCGATGGGCGCGAAGTAGGCATCGGCGATGCCGAAGTCGCCGAACAGCATCGGTCCGCCGTGCTGCGCGAGCAGGTCGCTCCACATGCCGACGATGCGCGCGAGGTCGCTCGCGACTTCCGGCTGTTCGCGCAGCAGGCGCGCACCGACCTCGGGCAGAGAGGCTTCGATGTTCATGCCGCAGTGGCCGCGCAGGCCGCCGAAGCCCGAGTGCATCTCGGCGCAGACGCTGCGCGCCCGCGCCCGCTCGGCCACGCCGTCTGGCCACAGCTTCTTCTCCGGAAAGCGCTCGGCCAGGTATTCGGCGATGGCCAGGGTGTCCCAGACCACCAGCGGCCCGTCGACCAGCACCGGCACCTTGGCGACCGGGTTGAGCGCGCCGATCGCGTTCTTGAACTGCGAGCCGGCGTCGAAGGAGTCGAAGCGCACCGTGACCTGCTCGAACGGGATGCCGGCCTGCTTCATGAGCACCCAGGGGCGCATCGACCAGGACGAGTAGTTCTTGTTGCCGACGTAGAGCTTGAGCATGGCGGGTTCTCCGGATTGAGTGCAGCCGCTTATCGTAGCCGCGAGCCACGGCGCGATCGAAGCGATCGGGGAGCCCGATGGATGCTCAGACGTCGCGCGACTTGGCAGGATCGCCGGCTTCGCTCGGCGCCTCGCTGGCCGAGGCGATCACACGCGCGGGCGCGCCTGCCGCCGGAGGTCCGATCACGCGCTCGATCAGCGCCACCAGCCGCGGTACCAGCGAGAGCACCGCGAGCGCCAGCAGCGCGCTGATCACCGCGGTCAGCTCGCGCCCTAGGCCGCAGGCCATGCCGATCGCGGCGGTCATCCACAGGCCGGCCGCGGTCGTGAGGCCCTGCACCTGCTGCTCGTCCTTGCCCTGCTTGAGGATGGTGCCTGCGCACAGGAAGCCGACACCGGCCACCAGGCCCTGGATGACGCGGCTCATGTCTGCCGGCGAGATGCCGGCCTGCTGCGGCACGAACACGAACAGCGCCGACCCGATCGCCACCAGCATGTGGGTGCGCACGCCAGCGGCCTTGCCCTGCTGCTCGCGTTCGAAGCCGAGCATGAAGCCGAGGATCGCGGCCAGCAGCAGACGCACGAGGATGCGCACCACCTGGGCGACGTCGGGAACGTCGGAGAACTCGGAGGCGAGCACGTCGGCCGTTGCGGCCCAGACGGATTCGGAGGCGGCCATGCGGCAGTGAGTCGGGAAGTCGGGGAGGGCGCAGTGTCGCGCCAGCGCCGAGTCCGCGGCTGTAGGACGACGGCACTTTTGCGCCCGCTCAGCGCGGCGGGGCGTCGGACTCTGGCACGGCCGCGGGCGTGGTTGCAGGCGGCGCAAACGAGGCCACGCGCTCGGGCAGCGCGGGCGCGCTGCCGTGCCAGCGCCGCACCACGCGCTGGAAGAACATGCTGTTTGGCACGCGCAGGGTCGTGCCCTCGTGGGCGCTGCCGCTTTCCTCGAGCGTGGTGAAGACCAGGTTGATGTCGACCACGCGGCCGCGCAGGCCGGGTTTCTCGCCGTTCTCGAGCACCTCTACGGTGTCGCCGGGCCAGAACATGCGTGTGGTGTAGATCAAGAGCGCGCAGAACATGTTCGACAGCACGCTCCAGGCCGCGAAGAAGGCCACGGCGCCGACCGCCGCGAAGCTCGTGAAGGCGGTCCAGAGCACCTCGCCCGAGACGCCGAGCCGCTCCAGGGCCCACAGCAGCGCGCCGCCGTAGATGATGAAGCCGATCGCGCGGCGCGTGATCAGCGCCGCATTGCCGGGCAGCACGTAGCCCGTGGTGGCGCGGTGGATCAGCCGCCGCACGAAGCGGTACAGCCCCCAGGCCGCGATCAGGATCAGCAGGACCTGGGCCATCGGCACGATGACCTCGAGCCATTCGATCGCCCAGGGCGGAAGCTGGTCGTGGATGTTCTGCAGGAAGCGTTTCATGGGCCGGTCCGTCGTGCCTCGGCGCAGATCCGGTTCAGGGCAGGTCCTTGTTCGGCTCGGGCTCGGCCGCGTTGCGCGGCCCCACAGTGCCGAGCCGCGACTTCAGCGACTGCGGCTGGCCGCTGATGAGGGCGGCATAGTTGGTGGTGTTCGCGAGCACCTTCTTGACGTAGTCGCGGGTCTCGGTGAAAGGCACGTTCTCGGCCCAGATGGCGGCGTCCATGGTGGGCCCGTTGCGCCAGCTGCGCGGCCGGCCCGGGCCCGCGTTGTAGGCCGCGGCGGCCAGCGCCATCGAGCCGTCGAAATCGTCGAGCGCGAGCTTCAGGTAGCTGGTGCCGATCGTGATGTTGGTGTCGCGGTCGTTGATCATGCCGGGCGTGAAGTCGCCCATGCCGATCTTCTTGGCGGTCCAGCGCGCGGTGGCCGGCATGACCTGCATCAGGCCGGACGCGCCGACACCCGAGCGCGCGTCCATGATGAAGCGGCTTTCCTGCCGGATCAAGCCGTAGACGTAGGCCGGGTCGAGGCCGATGTCCTGGCTCTTGCGCAGCACGGTGTCGTGGAAGGGCATCGGGAAGCGCTGGTCGATGTCGATCACGCCCTTGGTGCGCTCGCTGGTGTTGATGCAGCGGTCCCAGACCTCGCGCTGGCAGGCCAGGTCGGCCGCGGCCAGCAGCGCGCGGTCGTCCATGCCGCCCTTGTCGTGCAGGTTGGTGGCGTAGTTCCATTCGCGCGTGCCTTCGGGACGAAGCCCGATCGCGATCGCATAGAGCCCGCGGTTGAGCGAAGGGTTGCTGCGCGCGGCGGCCTTTTCCTCGGCCGTGAGCGGCGCCGGCCGGGTCGGCACGGCGGCGCGCTGGCCCAGTTCCTCGAGCGCCAGCAGTTCGTAGAAGCCGCGCGTGCCGGCGATGCCTTCCAGCAGGATGCGGGCCTGGCCGCGGCGCTCCTCGCCGCCGCCTGCAAGCAGGGCCCGGGCCTTCCAGTAGGTCCAGGTCGGATCCTGCTGCTGCACGTCGCTCATGGCGTCGACCGCGGCCTGGACGTCCTTCCAGCTGCCGGCGCGCAGCGCGGCGCGGGCCTTCCAGGCCAGCATGTCGTCGCTGAGGTCGCCGAGCTTGGTGACGTTGGCGAAGTAGGTCATGGCCAGCGGAGACAGCTTGGTCGCGAACTGGCGTCCGATCGCGCCCCAGAGCCAGTTCCGCTCCTCGTTCGACAGCGTGGTGTCCCACTTGCCTTCGAGTTGTGCCGCGGCGACGCCGGGGTCGGCGACGGTCATCTTGATCAGCGCCAGCACCACGAGCTCGCGGCGCGACTTGGCGACCGCCGTGGCGCGTCCGGCCAGGAACTTGGCCGGGCTGGCGTTCATCTCGTCGAACAGCGGGATGGCATCGGGGGCGGCGAGCGTCACGGCGGCGCGCGCGGCCTGCGGGCGGTTGGCCTCGATCGAGAGGCGGGCCTTCTTCCAGGCGTCGTTGGGCGACATCATGCGGGCGCCGATCATGCGGTCGGCGGCGGTCAGACAGCCGTCGTCGAGCTCGCGCTGGGCGAACCAGTTGCGGCGCACCTCCTCGGCATGCGCCTGGGTGACATTGCCGGAGCGAAGGGTGTCGACCAGGATCGCGTAGCAGCGCACCTGGGCGTCGTCGTTCATGCGGAAGGCCGGGTGCTGGGTGGCGAAGCCGTCCCAGTCGCGGCGCTGGCCGGTCAGCAGCAGCCAATCGTTGCGCAGGCGGTCTTCCTGGTAGGTGCCGGCATAGCGCGCGAGGAAATCCTGCACCTCCTGCGGGCTGGCCTCGCCGAGACGCGCCTTCAGTTCCCAATAGGCAGCCCAGGGCTCGAGCACATGGCCGCGGGCCTGCGGCAGCAGCGCCGTCAGGCGCGCCTTGTCGCCGCGCTGCGCGGCCTGCTTCATCTGCAGCAGGACGTCGTCGCTGGCGCCCTGGGCGCGCACCGGCTGCAGCATTGCCGTAGCGGCCAGCGCGAGCGAAAAGGCGAAGGTGGAAAAAGAGAGGCGGGGAAGGCGTCGTGCGGATGCCAAAATGCTTGCGAACTGCATCGGGGGATTATGGACAAGTCAAAGGGTGCCGACACCTCGCAAACGGCCACATTTCTCAAGGGACAACTGCGCGCTGCGCTGATCGAGCAGCGCCTCGGCATGCCCGACCGCCTCCAGCGGGCCGACCTGTTGCAGCGTGTCATGCGGATCTGGCTGGTCGGCCGTCCCGACACCGTGATCGGCGCCTACTGGCCGATCAAGGGCGAATTCGATCCGCTGCCGGCGCTGCACCGCTGGAAGGAAGACGGCGAGCTGCAGGGCGAGACCCAGCGCCGCCGCATCGGTCTGCCGGTGGTCGACCGTGTCCACAAGACCCTGACCTTCCACGCCTGGTACCCGGGCTGCCCGATGGAGAACGACGCCTTCGACATCCCGAAGCCCAAGGACACCGAACTGATCGTGCCGACGCTGCTGTTCGTGCCCTGCCTGGGCTACAGCGCCGGCGGCTATCGGCTGGGCTACGGCGGCGGCTTCTACGACCGCACGCTGGCGGCGCTCGAGCCGCGGCCCTTCACGGTCGGGCTGGGCTTCACGAACGGCTTCCTCGACGACTTCGAGCACGAGGCGCACGACCTGCCGCTCGACGCCATATTGAACGACAACGGCGTCGTCTGGCCGGTGAGTTAGCTCGCCCCCACGTTGGCTCACTTCGTGTAGCCGCCCACCCCCTGACCGGTGGGCAATCCCTGCGGCCCGGCGGAGCCGGTTTTCGCGGGATTCCGTGAAGGTCGGCCGGGCTGCGCCGGCCGGTGGAAACTCAATCGATGTGATCGACAGTGTCGGCGTCGGGGATTTCGCCGATGGTCTCGCGCGTGGTGGCGGCCTGTGCCTGCAGCCATTCGCAGAAGGCCTGGATCTCGGGCCGGGGCGCACTGCGCGGGCCGGTGAGCAGCCAGTAGGACATCGGTGAATCCATGCGGTGGTCCGGCAGCACCTCGACAAGGTCGCCGTTGGCCAGGCTCTCGGCGATCAGCGAACTGCGCGCCATCACGATGCCCTGGCCGGTCAGCGCGGCCTGCACCATCTGGTAGGCGTAGTTGAAGTAGAGCCAGCGCCGCGGCTGCGCGCGCGCCAGGTCGTTGACCTCGAACCACCGCCGCCAGGTCAGCCATTCGAGGTGCGTCCGGTGGGCATCGCCGGCCTCGATCAGCGTGAAGCGGGCGATGTCGGCCGGCGTCCTGATCGGCGGGTTGCTCTTGATCAGCCAGGGGCTCGCGACCGGCGTGATCGTCTCGCCGAACAGCCGCAGCGCGCCCGGCGGCATGGTCTCGCGCGGTCCATAGCGCAGCGCGATGTCGACGTCGGCGACATCGAGGTCGAGCGCGACGTCGCTGGCGTCGATGCGGATGTCGATCTCGGGGTTGTCGCGCTGGAAGGCTTCCAGCCGCGGGATCAGCCACATCGAGGCAAAGGAGGCGAAGGTGGTCAGCGCGACGCTCTTGCGGCCCGCGTTCTGGCGGATCTGGCGCACCGCGCCGTCGATGCGCGGCAGCGACTGCTGCACCGCGAGCAGCAGCTGCGCCCCGGCGCCCGTGAGCTCGACCGCACGCGTATGGCGCAGGAAGAGACCAAGCCCGACCTCTTCCTCGAGCGCCTGGATCTGGCGGCTGACGGCCGACTGGGTGAGCGCCATCTCCTCGGCGGCGGCGCGGAAATTGAGATGCCGGGCGACCGCCTCGAAGGCGCGCAGATGTCCGACCGAGATCGGCCGCGAGCGCAGGTGTGTCTGGGAATGCAGCATGGCGAAGGCGACTGGATGCCGCTGGATTGATGCGAAACCGGAATCATTAGGCTACCGCGTTTTCATTGGACTGCCAACGGCCCCGGGAAGATCATTCATTCCCGAAGCGCGCCATTGCGCCTTGGAAACCTCAGGAGTCCACCATGTCCGCTGTCTGCACCTCTTCGTCGCTTTCGTCCGCCGCCCTGGCCCGTCCGGTTGCCGTGCCGCCGGCCGTGCGCCGCGGTGCCTGGCAGCTCGATGCCGGCCACGCCATGAGCCTCCGGGCCGAAAGCGCCAGCCTGCTGCGCATCCGGCAGGGTCGGGTCTGGGTCACGCGCGATGCCACCGCGCACTGGGGCAGCGAGGACCTGGTCCTGGCACCCGGGGAATCGCTGGCGGTCGCGGCCGGCGAGCGCATCGTGATGGAACCGTGGGACGGCAACGGCGCCACCTACAGCTGGGATCCGGCCGGCGCCTGAGCCCCGGCGAGGGCCTGCCGGCAGGCCCTATCCCGAGATGTCGAATCTCGGGCGCAGCGCCAGGAAGCACTGCAATGCCTCCTCGGCACGCAGGGTGGCGATCCCGGCCAGGTGGTCATCGTCGTGTTCGACCTGGGCCAGGCCCATCTCGAATCGCTGGTAGCGGCGCTGCGTCAGGGCACCCTGGTGGAGCACCTCGAGCGCGGCGTGCCGCGGATCGGCCTGCAGCCGAGACAGCAGCGCCTGCACCGCATCGCGCGGTCCCTCGAGATGCTGGCAGAAGCGCATGCCGTCGAACACCAGCAGGCCCGTGATGGCATTCGCGGCGTTGCGCGCGCGCGCCTGGGCGACGATGCGGCCCACCACCTGCGTCGGCTGGTCAGGGGCGAGAAGGCTGATGTAGAGGATTTCGTGAAGGTCCGACATGCGTGGCGCGAAGCTGGGAGGGAGCGCAGTTTAGAAGCCGGCATCCGTCACGAAAATGTCAAATGACACAGTGCCAAGCCCTATAGTGTTCAAGTGAAACTCGAGGACTATCCGGCTCCGATCTCGCCGCCGCGCTGCGCCCATCCGTGCGAGGAATGCCGGCTGCGCGCCAACCCGGCGTTTCTCCAGGTGAGCGCGGAGGAGGTCCACACCATCCAGGCCTTTCGCAGTGGCACCCGCGTCGTCGACGCCGGCGGCGCGATCGTTGCCGAAGACCGGCCCTCGAACCAGCTCTTCACGCTCTATTCGGGCTGGGCCTTCCGCTACAAGACGCTCAGCGACGGCCGGCGCCAGATCCTGAGCTTCCTGCTGCCGGGCGACTTCATCGGCCTTCAGGACGAGTTCGCCGACGGGCACACGCACGGGGTGGAGGCGGTCACCGGCACCACGCTGTGCACCTTCGAGCGTGACACGCTGTGGGATCTGTTCCATGCGCGTCCGAAGCTGGGCTACCACATCACCTGGCTGGCCGCGCGCGAGGAGAAGCTGGTCGACGACAACCTCGTCACGGCCGGCCGGCGCAATGCGGAGGAACGGGTCGCGATGCTGCTGATGCAGCTCTACCGCCGCGCCGAACGGGCCGGCATGGTGCGTGACGGCTGGGCCGAGTTCCCGTTCAACCAGCAGCACATCGCGGATGCGCTCGGACTGTCGCTGGTCCACACCAACAAGACCTTGCGCCGACTTCAGCGCCTCGGCCTCTACCGGCTCGACAGCGGCTGGCTGCGCATCCTCGAGCCGCACGCACTGGAAACGCTGGGCGACTATTTCGAACGGCCGATGCTGCCGACGCCGCTGATCTGAGGCAAATTGCTGGAAGACGAGGTTTCTCGGGCGTCCGTAGGGGCGGCCCACGCCGGCATTCGCGTATCGTAGGGGCCTGTCCCGCCGTCGCAAGCGGTCTCGCCCGCTTTCCGGCGTTGTTCCTCGCCCTTCCCCTATGACCGAAGCTGCCTCTTCCGCGAAGCTTCTTGCCCGGCTGCGTCAGATTCTCATGGTCGGCGGCGTCGAATCCTTCGCCGTCGTCATGAGCGGCGTGGCCGGTCTCCTGATCGTCAACTGGCTGCCGAAGGAGCAGTACGGCGCCTACATCTTTCTCGTGGCCTGCATGACGCTGTTGCTGGGCGTGACCGATCTGGGGCTGTCCCACTGTTGCCTTCCGGTCGTCGGACAGCGAAGCCGCGAGGTGCCCTGGGTCGTGGGTGTCTGCCATCAAGTGTTCCGCAAGCGCTGGGTCTTGCTGGGCTTCGGAATCTTCATCGTGGGACCCTACTGGTTCTACGCCTCGCGCATGCACGGATGGTTCGGGCCCGGCTATGTGGCCGCTTCGGCGCTGATACTGCTGGTCACGCTGCTGGGCCTCAGGGAGCACTACGCCAACACGGTGCTCGTCATCCTGGGCCATATCTCGACCCTGAATCGGATCGGCCTCACGTCGAACATCGTGCGGATTTCATTCATCGCCGGCGTGCTCCTGTTGCCGGTCACGTCCTGGTCGGTGACCGGCGTCGTGGCTGCCACCGCAGCTGCCGGCTTCGTCGCCGTGATTCTCTACAACAGGGCGCTGCGCTCGCGCGAGATTGCCGACTACAGGCTCGATGCCGCGGATGCGAAGGGGGTGGACCAGCAGGTGATCAAGGTCGCGAAGCCCCTGGTGCTGCCGGCGATCTTCTTCCAGGTGCAGGGCGTCATCACGCTGTTCCTGGTGTCGCTGTTCGGCACCTCGAACATGCTCGCCGAACTCGGCGCCTTCGGCCGGCTGGCCATGGTGCTGCTGGTGGTCGACCGGGTCGCCGCCATCCTGCTGTTTCCGATGCTCGCGCGGTCTGCCGAAGGCCCGACCCTGGTTTCCACGGTGATCCGCGTGCACGCTGTCTACCTGCTGGCCATGGCCCTCATGGAACTCTCGGCCATTGTGCTGCCGCAGTACTGGATCATCCTGCTCGGGCAGCAGTACAGTGCCATGGCGCCCTACGTCTGGATGGTGTTCCTTTCGTCCATTCTGGCTAGCGCCTCGGGCCTGGCTTTCAAGACACTGACGGTTCGCGGCGCGACTTCGAGCCAGGCCTACGGTGTCGCCTTCATCGTGGTCGTGCAGGTACTCTATCTATGGAAGTTCGGCGTTTCCGACCTGTACGCTGCGCTCGGCTTCAACATTGCGAGCGCGCTGGCCCACGCCAGCTTTCAATACCTGCTGCTGGCGTTGCGGCTTCCACAATGGCGGCGGGAGGCACAGCCCGACAACCAGAGTCCCTGAACGCAAGCCGACGAGCCAGGCGAGGCGCGGGTCGCCGGCGCGATGGGGACTTCAGCGGGGTCGTCGGATCAGGAACTTGAGGGATTGCGTGAACAACCAGGCATCGTGCGCGATCGCATTGCTCATTCCGCGGCCTCGATACTCGATCGCGCCTGGAATGGTCGACTTGATGAAAGATCGCAAGCCGATGTAGGCGTAGTATTTCCAGAGCGAAGGCGGCGCGAGCGTCTTGTGCTTGTTCCAGAAATAGAGCTCGCTCATCTGGTGCTTGTTCCAGAAGGACACGCCGCGCGACCGTCTCCAGGGATGAACGATGACCGCTTCGGGGACGTAGACGATCTTTGCCGGGGCATCGTCGATGCGCTTCTTGAGGTCCATGTCTTCCATGGCCGCAAACGGGAAATTCTCGTCGAACCCCCCGAGCGAATCGAAAAGGGGTTTTTCGATCGCGAAATTGCAGGACCACAGATATCCGCCCGAATTGAGCGGCGATTCCTCATCGAGGCGCTGGCGCGGCCGGTCGGCGATGGTCTTTCCCTCAAGCACCGGCGCCTCCTGCCTGTGGGCATGGAATTCGTGGATCCAGCCCTTGCCGGGGATGCAGTCGTCGTCCGTGAACACGAGCCAGTCGCCGGTCGCGCGGGCCGCGCCGTTGTTGCGATTCGCGGCCGGCCCGCGGCTCGGTCCCTCGAAATAGCGGACCCATGGGTAGTTCGAGGCCAGAGACGCCTGCAGTTCCTTCTGCCGGGCGTCGTCGGAGACGATCACCTCGACGGTGAAGGGCGCCTGCCCGGTCGATGCGGGCGAGAAATACTCGGCCAGGCCGTCGAGGCATCGGTAGAGGTCCGCGTGGCGGTTGTAGGTGGGAATGACGATGGAATACATGTTGCTCACTGTTCAAGAGTCGAATCGAGATGACGCACGAGCCTGGCCGGAATGCCGGCGAATACGCAATTGTCAGGAATATTCTTGGTGACCACGCTGCCCGCGGCCACGATCGAGTTTCTCCCGATGGTGACGCCTGGCATGACCATCGTGCCGGCGCCCAGCCAGCAGTTTTCCTGCAGCTCGACCGGAGAAAAGACAAGCTGTTGCCGGTCGGCCGCCTCGGTGGGGTGCGAGACGCTCGTGATGACGCAATTCGCGCCGATCAACACCTTGTTGCCGATGCGAACGCCGCCCGCGGCATACACGACCGTGTAGCCGTTGATATCGACGTTGCTGCCTATGTCCATGCGGTCGGCGCCCCAGATGAAGACGCGGTGATCGATTCTGACCCCCGAACCACAGGAGCGCAGGTTCGACAAGGTCCAGGCTCGCTCGGCGTCCTTGATCAGGGTTCCGAGCTTTAAAAGAACGCGATGAACGATCTTCATCCTCGGTCGATTCCGCGGCGGGTTGACATCCAGGGCTCGTGGTAGGGAGTTGCTTTGTTGCATTATGTTGGAACTTATGCATTACCGTTACTGACCGACACATGACGAGCCCCCGGACTACGCACAAAGTCGCGAACCGGCGGTGTGGCGTCGTCCGCAGGCGCGCCGCGGGGCGTCAGGACGGCTGGCCCGACAGCTGCTGCAGGTCGCCCTCGTAACCCTGCAGTCGCCGCACCGCCTTCTCGCGCTGGGCGGCGGTGGTCTGGTTGTGCAGCGCCGCGAAGGTACGACAGGCCTCCTGCTGCATCGCCCGCTGGCGTTCGCGCGCGGGCCCGGGCGGTGGGGTTCCGATGCGCATCACGTAGGCATGCACCTCGGCGCGCGCCTGCTCGGCCCCCTGGCCATCGGCCCGCAGGCCGCGCAGCAGCGCCAGTGTCTCCTGCTGGCGCTTGCGGCGCTCGCCGTCGATCTCGACCGGATCGAAGGCAGGCGGCCCGACCTGCTCGCGCAGCCATTCGCGCTGCGCGGCATCGAGCCGGCCGTAGAAATCCTCGCTGCGGTCGAGCAGTTGTTCGTATCGCTTGTCGCGCTGCTGCTCGGGACTGCGCGCGAGCCAGTCCTCGCGGTACTTGTCATTGAGCTTGTGGTACTTGCGCTCGAGCTGTGCGAGCTGTGCTGCGTCGAGGCTGCGCGCCAGCTCGGCCGCGGCCGGTTCGACCCGCTCGGCCACCGCCAGCAGCCGCACGCGGAAGGCATCGACCAGCTCGCAGGCCTGCGCCGGCGTCACGTCGTCCGGCGCCAACGCCTGCATGCGCTGAAGCAGGGCCGCCAGCTTCGGCAACTCCTCGCGCCGGTGCCAGGCCAGCAGCTGCCGCAGTTCGTCGCGCACGCGCGGCGTCTGCGCATCGTCGAAGTCGACGTAGTCGTCGAGCCACCAGTAGCTGATCTCGGGCAGGTTGTTGTAGGCGAGCTTGACGGTGCTGCAGGCGGCCAGCGCAGCAGCCAGCGCCAGCGCGCCGATAATTCGGCCCAGCGTTGCGCAACATTTTCGAGAGAGTGGCATGAATCAGAGTACGCAGGACAACCAGGAGCCGGTCGACGTCGTGATCATGGCGGCCGGAAAGGGCACGCGCATGAAGAGCAGCCTGCCCAAAGTGTTGCATCGTTTGGGCGGTCGTGCACTGGTGGCCCACGTGATCGACACCGCGACCCGCATCGGCGGCCGCCACATCGTGGTCGTCACCGGCCATGGCGCGCCCGAGGTCGAGGCAGCCCTCGCGGGGACGATGTCGGGCGCCACGCCGCTGTTCGCGCGCCAGATGCCGCAGCTCGGCACCGGCCATGCGATGCAGCAGGCCATCCCGCTCCTGCCCGACGACGGCACGGTGCTGGTGCTCTCGGGCGACGTGCCCCTGATCGATGCCGACACCCTGCGTGCGCTGGTGGCCGAAAGCGCAGGCCGCCGGCTCGCGCTGCTGACCATCCGGGTTGCCGATCCCAAGGGCTACGGCCGCATCGTGCGCGTGCAGGGCGCGACCGACGGCGCCGATGCCGAGTCCGAAGGCGAGGTGCAGGCAATCGTCGAGGAGAAGGACGCGAGCGAGGCGCAGCGCGCCATCCGCGAGATCTACAGCGGCGTCATGGCGGTGCCCGCGCGGCTGCTGCGCGCCTGGCTCGCGCGGCTCGACAACCACAATGCCCAGGGCGAGTACTACCTGACCGACATCGTCGGCTTCGCGACCGTCGACGGCGTGCCTGTCGTGGCGCACCGCATCGAGGACGCGCTGCAGGTGGCGGGCGTCAACAGCCCGTCGCAGCTGGCCGCGCTCGAGCGCGCGCTGCAACTGCGTCGGGCCGAGCAGCTGATGAGTCAGGGCGTGCGCCTGGCGGACCCGGCGCGCTTCGACCTGCGTGGCACGCTGGTCTGCGAATCGGACGTCGAGATCGACGTCAACTGCGTGTTCGAGGGCGCGGTGTCCCTGGGCGCGGACGTGCGCATCGGTGCCAACTGCGTGATCGCCAATGCCCGCATCGAGAGCGGTGCCGTGATCCACCCCTTCACCCACATCGATGGCGAGCAGGCCGGCGTGACCATCGGTGCCGGCGCCCGCATCGGCCCCTTCGCGCGGCTGCGGCCCGGCGCGCGGCTCGGTGCCGAGGTGCACATCGGCAACTTCGTCGAGGTCAAGAATTCCACCCTCGGCAACGGCGCCAAGGCCAATCACCTGGCCTACCTCGGCGATGCCACCGTGGGCCAGCGCGTGAACTACGGCGCCGGCAGCATCACGGCCAACTACGACGGCGCCAACAAGCACCGCACGATCATCGGCGACGACGTTCACGTGGGCAGCAACTGCGTGCTGGTGGCGCCGATCACGATCGGTGCCGGCGGCACGGTGGGCGGCGGCTCGACGATCACCAAGAGCACCGAACCCGGCACGCTCACGGTCTCGCGTGCGCGGCAGGCCAGCTTTGCCGACTGGGAGCGGCCGCAGAAGGCGCCGAAGAAGGACTAGCCAGGCGGCGCCACCAGGCCCGCCAGCGGCAGGCGGGTCGAGAACTTGGCGCGTGCCAGGCTGAAGAAGGCCTTGACGTTGCGCACGTTGGCGTCGCTCGTGAACAGCCGCTGCGCGAGCGCCTGGTAGCCCGCCATGTCGCCCACGGTGACGATCAGAACGAAATCGGGGCCGGGCGAGACGCGGTAGCACTGCTGCACCGCCTCGTCGGGCACGACGCGCTGCTCGAAGGCGGCGAGCGAGTCGGCATCCTGCCGGTCCAGAGAGACCTCCACCACCGCCGTCAGCAGCGGGCCCGCGTGCGCCGGGTCGACGAGCGCGACCTCGGCCGCGATCCAGCCGCCTTCGCGCAGCCGACGTACGCGGCGCAGGCAGGTCGGCGGCGAGATGTGAAAGCGCTCGGCCAGTGCCTGGTTGCTTTGCGAGGCGTCGCGCTGGAGTGCGTCGAGCAGGTGGAGATCGGTTTCGTCTAGGGTGATTGATTTCATCGAATTGGTGATTATGGAATAAATCATCAACACGTCAGAGCTGTGAAATCTGGATTCATTCTGGCGTGAAGATTGATCTGTAATTCCATTGAGGCCGGCCTACGATCGGCACCTCAACCCAGGAGCAACCCATGTGTGGCATCGTCGGCGCCGTTTCCGGTCGCAACATCGTTCCCGTTCTCGTGCAGGGCCTGCAGCGGCTCGAATACCGCGGCTATGACTCCTGCGGCGTCGCGGTGCATGCCGGCGGCCTGCAGCGCGCGCGAACCACCTCGCGGGTGGCCGAACTGCTGGCCCAGGTGCGCGACGATCACATCGAGGGCACCACCGGCATCGCCCACACGCGCTGGGCCACGCACGGCGCGCCGGCGGTGCACAACGCCCATCCGCACTTCAGCCACGGGCCGGGCGCCGATGCAGAGGTCGCGCGGCCCGGCCGCATCGCGCTGGTCCACAACGGCATCATCGAGAACCACGAGGCCCTGCGCGCCGCGCTGCAGGCCCGCGGCTACGTGTTCGCGAGCCAGACCGACACCGAGGTCATCGCCCACCTGATCGACAGCCACTACGACGGCGACCTGTTCGAGGCGGTCAAGGCCAGCGTGACGCAGCTGCACGGCGCCTACGCGATCGCCGCGATCTGCCGCGACGAGCCGAACCGCGTGGTCGGGGCGCGAGCCGGCTCGCCGCTGATCCTCGGCGTCGGCAAGGAGGAGGGCGAGAACTTCCTCGCCAGCGATGCCATGGCGCTGGCCGGCGTGACCGACCAGATCGTCTACCTCGAGGAGGGCGACGTGGTCGACCTGCAGCCGGGCAAGTACTGGATCGTCGACCGGCAGCACAAGCCCGCGAGCCGCACGGTGCGCACCGTGCAGGCCCACAGCGGCGCGGCCGAGCTCGGCCCCTACCGCCACTACATGCAGAAGGAGATCTTCGAGCAGCCGCGCGCGATCGCCGACACGCTCGAGGGCGTCGAGGGCATCGTGCCCGAGCTGTTCGACGGCCCGGGCAGCGACGGCGTGCCCGGCGCGGCCGCATGGCGCGTGTTCGACGAGATCGACCGCGTGCTGATCCTGGCCTGCGGCACCAGCTACTACAGCGGCTGCACCGCCAAGTACTGGCTCGAGGGCATCGCGAAGATCCCGACCCAGGTCGAGATCGCGAGCGAATACCGCTACCGCGACTCGGTGCCCGATCCGCGCACGCTGGTCGTCACCATCAGCCAGTCGGGCGAGACCGCCGACACGCTCGCGGCGCTGCGCCATGCGCAGTCGCTCGGCATGACGCAGACGCTGACCATCTGCAACGTGGCGACCAGCGCGATGGTGCGCGAATGCAAGCTGGCCTACATCACGCGCGCAGGCGTCGAGATCGGCGTGGCCTCGACCAAGGCCTTCACGACCCAGCTCGCGGGCCTGTTCCTGCTCACGCTGGCGCTTGCGCAGGCCAAGGGGCGGCTCGCCGAGGCGGACGAGGCCCGCTACCTGAAGGAGATGCGGCACCTGCCCGTGGCGCTGCAGTCGGTGCTCGCGCTCGAGCCGCAGATCATCGGCTGGTCGGAGGATTTCGCGCGCAAGGAGAACGCGCTCTTCCTTGGCCGCGGCCTGCACTATCCGATCGCGCTCGAGGGCGCGCTCAAGCTCAAGGAAGTGACCTACATCCACGCCGAGGCCTACGCCGCCGGCGAACTCAAGCACGGGCCGCTCGCGCTCGTGACCAGCGAGATGCCGGTGGTCACGGTGGCGCCCAACGACGCGCTGCTCGAGAAGCTCAAGAGCAACCTGCAGGAGGTGCGCGCGCGGGGCGGTGTGCTCTACGTGCTGGCCGACGGCGACACGCGCATCGAGAACAGCGAAGGCATCCACGTCATCCGCATGCCCGAGCATTACGGCGCGCTGTCACCTTTGCTGCATGTGGTGCCGCTGCAGCTGCTGGCCTATCACACGGCCTGCGCCAGGGGGACGGACGTGGACAAGCCGCGCAACCTGGCCAAGAGCGTGACCGTGGAGTAGGCGCCACAAGCCAGTCCGGACCAACAACCACCACCCCGGCGGAGGATGCAGCCGGGCGTTTGCCACGCATGGGTGTCGCAGACGAAAGCGGAAAGCGCGACACGCCATCTGATACGGAGAAATCCCCGGATTCTGAGCCTATGCATGCCGGACATCCGCTGCGAGACTGTCGGTCACGCAATGAAGCAGCCGCTTCGGCAGCGCTTGACGCAGTGCTTCTCACGATGGATGGTGTTAACAATGGAATGGGTGCCTGTAGTCCTCGTGACGTTCAAGGTTCTCGTGTTCGGCACGTGCATGTTCTTGGCCATCAAGTGGCACTACGAACGCGGAAAGAACGAGAAGAAGAAGGACGAGCAGGAGAAGCGCGGCGCGGTGCTGCGCGCGGGCGGCAAGGTGGTCGCCGTCTTCGCACTGTCGCTCCTCGGCCTCCTGCTCCTGACCTTCGGCTTCAGCGGGATGCTCGGCCTGGACCTGGGCTTCCCTTGACGCCAGACAGGCGGCAGGTATCCGGTCCGCGCTCAGGAAGGCGCCACCACGTCTCCCGTCACACGGATCTCCACGCGCCGGTTCGGCTGCAGGCACGCGATCAGCTCGGTCCGGTTCCTGGCCTTGCCCGCGGAGCGGCATTCGGCTTCGGTGATCTTCAGGTTGGTCTTGCCGCGGCCTTCGGTCTGGATGATGCCGGCCGGCACGCCGACGCGCACCATGTGGTCGCGCACCGCGTTGGCTCGCGCCACCGACAGCCGCTGGTTGTATTCGACGCTGCCGAGCGGGTCGGTGTAGCCGACGATGAGGATCGCGCGCGGCTGCACGTTGGTGCGCTTGAGTTCCTGCAGCAAGGCCTCGACGCGCTCGCGACCCGTGGGCGTCAACTCGGCCTTGTCGAAGATGAAGGTGCCGTCGGACGCGATCTCGAAATTGCGCGGCTGCGGCGGTGGCGGCGGCGGCACGGCCGCCATCGGCGGGGGCGGGGGCGGCGGCGGGGCGGCTTGCGCCAGCTGCGGGCGCGGGCCCAGCGGGATCTGGAGGCCGAC
This sequence comes from Variovorax jilinensis, assembly GCF_030316885.1. Lineage (GTDB taxonomy): Bacteria > Pseudomonadota > Gammaproteobacteria > Burkholderiales > Burkholderiaceae_C > Variovorax > Variovorax jilinensis. Next base: position 499,722 of record NZ_JASZYQ010000001.1, read on the forward strand.
CGTGAACAGCCAGTCGTTCAGGTGGCTCTTGTTGGCGACGAAGCCGCCCTTGTTGTCGTCGTAGCGGTAGCGGATGTCCGCAACCAGCCGGCCCCAGGAGGAAAACGGCCAGACCACGCCGCCGCCGAGGTTGGCCATGAAGCTGGTCTTGCTTTCGCTGCCGAAGGGCGTGCTGTACTTGTCGTTGATGGCGCCGACCCCGCCCACCAGGTAGGGCTGCACGCTGTTCGACTGCCACACCTGGAAGCCGCGGCGGCCCATGAAGAACCATTGCGCGTCGAGCGTTCCGCTCCAGTTCTTGTACTTGTCGTCGCTGCCGAACTTGCCGTCGAGCTGTTCGTACTGCGGCCGCAGTTCGATGTTCCAGCTCGGGCTGATCGGCTTGCCGATCGCGATCCCTCCGCCCCATCCGTTGTCGGCATTGCGGGCGCCGTCGGGCCGTACGTAGGTGCCGAAGGGCGTGACGTACCAGCGGTCGTCGAAGTATTGGTCCGCGGTGTACGTGGATTGCGCCAGGGAGGCCGCGCCGGGAATGGCAAGAACACAACAAACCACAAGAGCGCGTCGATCGAACATGGTGAGCCTCACGAAGCAGATTGATTGGGCGGAGCTGGGTCTTCAGGCAGGCTGACGATAGGCTTGGCCCAACGGATTGGTTCGCACGGATGCAACCGAGTGATGCGGGAGAGGGTTCCGGGCCATCCGCTGTTGCACTTCTTGCCGAATTGCATTCGCTTGGTGGCTCGCGGGCAACGAACTGAATCTAGGCGCATGTAGGACGCCGCGTCGGCGCTAAAGTGCCAGCCTCGTTTTCTCGATGAGGTCCGATGCCAAAGCCGACGCTTCACTACCACCCGTTGTCCTCGTATTGCCACAAGGTTCTGATCGCGCTCGACGAGATGCAGATCGAGTTCGACAGCCATCTGCTGGACCTCGGCGACCCCGCCGCGCGGGCCGATTTCCTCGCCCTGTGGCCTACCGGCAAGATGCCGCTGCTGGTGGACCGGGGCCGGCCGGTGGCGGAGACCAGCATCATCATCGAGCACCTGCAGCGCCACCACGCGCCTTCTGCACGCCGGCTGATCCCGGACGATCCGGACCAGGCGCTCGAGGTGCGCCTGTGGGACCGCCTCTTCGATCAGTACGTCATGACGCCGATGCAGGCCTGCACCGCGGATCTGCTGCGGCCCGAGGAACAGCGAGACCCTCGCGGTGCTGCGCATGCGCGGGACTCCCTCGCGTCGTCCTTCGCGTGGATCGACCGCCATCTCGAGGGCCGCACGTGGGTCGCCGGTGATGCCTTCAGCATGGCCGACTGCGCAGCCGCGCCGGCCCTGTTCTTCGCGCTGACCTATGTGCCGCTGGCGGCTGGCCAGTCGAACCTCGCCGCGTACTTCGAGCGCCTGGTCAGCCGGCCCTCGGTGGCGCGCACCATCGATCAGGCACGGCCCTGGTTCAGGTTCTATCCGGGGCGCGCGGGGCTCGACGCGCGCTTTCTCGACACCGGGTCTGCGGACTAGGCCAGCGCGGCAGCCAGCAACTCCCGCACCCGAGTGACGCGCTGGTCCTCGCCGCGGCGTGCCGGCATGAACTGGAAGGCCACGCGCGGCAGCGCCGGCAGGCCATGCGGCTTTGCCAGCCGCGCGATGCCGGCACACAGCGAGGATTCGTTGAGACAGGCGACGCCGAGCCCCGCCACCAGGGCCGACTGCAGGCCCGCGACGCCCGAGGCCACGTGCGCCACAGTGAATGCCACGCGCCGTTCGCGCAGCAGTCGCAGCGTGAACTGGTGCAGCGTGCAGCTGTCGGGCAGCACGACGAGGCGCACCGGCTCGCCGCGCGCCGGCTGCCGACCGTCGGCGCCGACCCAGGCCAGCGCTTCGCGGCGCAACGGCGCCGCGGCCGAGCCGGGGCGGGCCGCGGGCGCCTGGATCCGCATCGCGAGGCCGATGTCGAAATCGCCGCGCCCATGGGCGGCCTCCATCGCGCTGCCCTGCAGCACGCTCACGTGCAGGCGCAGCCGCGGATAGCTCTCGCCGATGCGGGCGAGCAGCCGGCTCAGCTCGCCGGGCCGGAAATAGTCGGTGACCGCGAGGCGCAGCTCGCCCTCCAGCGTCTCGCCCTGCACGTCACGCAGCGCCTCGTCGCTGGCCGCCAGAAGGCGACGCGCATGGCCGAGCAGCCGCAGGCCTGCAGGGGTCGGCGTGACGCCGGCCTTGCTGCGATCGAAGAGCAGGTGCCCGACGCGTTCCTCGAGCTTGCGCATCTGCTCGCTGACCGCGGATTGCGAAAGGAAGACCAGCGGCGCGCCCGCAGTGAGGCTGCCGGCGTCGGCCACCGCAACCAGCGTGCGCAGTTGTTCGAGATCGAGGGGCTGCATGGAGGAATGCATTCGTAGAACCGATGACATGCATCATATCTTCCCGCTTTTCAGATGGAAGACCGATTCCCACAATGGCGCCATCTCGTTTCAATGAAGGAGTCGCCGCCATGCCCCACATCGTCATTCATCTCTCGGGAGAGCCCGATGCCCGTCTCACGCGCCGCGTCGTCGACAAGGTTGCAGAGCTGACCCAACGCATCCTCGACAAGCGGCTTCCGGTAATCGCCACCACGGTGCAGTACATCGCGGCCGACAGCTGGTTCATCGGCGGCAGCTCGCTGGCGGAACTGGGCCGCTCTGCCTTTCACCTCGACATCAGCATCACGGACGAGACAAACACCAAGGCCGAGAAGGCGCGCTACCTGCGCGAGCTGCATGCCGCCATGGCCGAGATCCGGGGCGACCTGCACGAGGTGTCGTACGTGCATCTGATCGATGCCCGCGCCGCGGCCTATGGCTACGGCGGCCTGACGCAGGAGTTCCGGCACCAGCAGGCCGGCGTGTGAGCGCCGGGCCGCCGATGGCCCTGCGGACGATCGCCGCCTAGTTCACCCGCAGGCTCGTGGTGTCGCCATACGCGGCCGCGCCTGCCGACGTGATGGCTCGTGCGCCCGCGCGCACCTGGGCGCGGTCGGCCATGCCGACAGGTGCGCCGATGCCGGTGCCGCCATTGGAAATCCGCACCGGGTTCATGGCCTGCGTGCGCACCTCGGCGCGCGATTGCATCGACTGGAAGGGTGCCGGCGGCAGCGGATTCTGCTCGCCCTGGAAGGCATGGGCGGCGAACGCCGAGAGGCCGAGCAATGCGGTGGTCGCGATGCGTGTGGTGTTCATGATGGATACCTCTGGAGATCGGGTGAAGGGGGAAAGGACTGCGGCGCCATCACTTGGGCAGCAGCACCTTGTCGACGACGTGGATCACGCCGTTGGACTGCATGACGTCGGCAATGGTCACGGTGGCCGCATTGCCGTTCTCGTCGACGACCATGACCTTGCCGCCGCTGGTCTTCGCGGTCAGCGAGCCACCTGCCACGGTCTTGAGCTGCGCCATGCCGTTGCCGTCCTTGATCTGCTTCATGAGCGTGGCGGCATCGACCTTGCCGGGGACCACGTGGTAGGTCAGGACGGTGGTCAGCTTGCCCTTGTTCTCGGGCTTGAGCAGCATGTCGACCGTGCCGGGCGGCAGTGCGGCAAAGGCTTCGTTGGTCGGCGCGAAGACCGTGAAGGGGCCCGGGCCCTTGAGCGTGTCGACCAGCCCCGCTGCCTTGACCGCGGCCACCAGCGTGGTGTGGTCCTTCGAATTGACCGCGTTGTCGATGATGTCCTTGGTCGGCAGCATCGGCGCGCCCCCGACCATCACCTGTGCCATGGCCGAGACCGCACCGACCGAGAGCGAGACCGCGAGGACGATGGAGGCGGCGCGTTTGAAGGGGATCTGCATGAAGTGCTCCTGTTGGATGGGCCGCCGCGAAGATGCGCGGCGGCTGCACTTGATACGCGGCGCCTGCCGCGACGGATCAGCTTCGTGGCGCGTGCGCGAAGGTAAAGAGGCCGACGTCGACACGGCCGGCGCGAAAGCCCGCCTCGCAGTAGCAGAGGTAGTACTCCCAGAGCCGGCGGAAGCCCTCGTCGTAGCCGAGCGCGGCGATCGTGGGCCAGGCCGCGTGGAAGCGGCGACGCCACTCGGCCAGGGTCAGTGCGTAGCTCTCGCCAAAGGATTCGGCGGTGTGCATTGCCAGCCCCGCGCGTGCGGCGTGCTTCTGCATGGCGGCCACTGAAGGCAGCTTGCCGCCCGGGAAGATGAAGCGCTGCACGAAGTCCGTGCTCCGGCGGTAGCGCTCGAAGTAGTCGTCGGCGATCGTGATCACCTGCAGCACGCCCGAGCCGCCCGGCGCGAGCCTCTCCCGCAGGGTGTCGAAGTAGGTCGGCCAGAAGCGCTCGCCGACCGCCTCCAGCATCTCGATCGAGACGATGCGGTCGTACTGACCTTCGACGTCGCGGTAGTCCTGCAGACGCAGGTCGACCGCGTCGAGTTGCTGTGCGCGCACCTGCTGCTGCGCATGCGCGAGCTGCTCGGTCGACAGCGTGAGTCCGGTCAGGTGCACGCCGTGAATGCCCGCAAGGCGGGTTGCGAGTGCGCCCCAGCCACAGCCGATCTCGAGCACCTTCGCGCCGGGCCGGGGTGCGAGCAGTTCGACGATGCGATCGAGCTTGGCGGCCTGCGCGGCCTCGAGGGATTCGTCGCCGGTCGCGTAGAGCGCACTCGAGTAGATCAGCGCCGGGTCCAGCCACTGGGCATAGAAGTCGTTGCCCATGTCGTAGTGGAAGGCGATGTTGCGCCGGCTGCCTGGGCGCGTGTTGGCGCGGCTCCAGCGGAAGAGGTCGCCGAATCGGCGCGCGAGCCACGAGCCCTCGAGCACGTCGCCCCAGCTGTCCTCGTTGCGGATGCCGAATTCGAGCAGCGCCGCGAGGTCCGGCGTCGACCAGTCGCCGTCGCGGTACGACTCGGCCAGGCCCAGGTCGCCCTTGCGCAGCAGGCGCGCGAGCGGCCGCCAGCGGTGCAGCGTCATGGCGGCCTGCGGCCCGTCGACCGCGCCGCGCCCCTCGAGCCGCGTGCCGTCCGGCAGCTGCACGCTCAACGCGCCGCGGGCCACGTTGCCGAGCAGGCGTGCGAGCAGGCGGTGCAGCGTCGGCGCGCCGAGACGGCGACGTCCATCGGCGACGCGGTCGCTGCCTTCGCCGGATGCGGTGCCGAAATCGGGAGTCGAGGGGGACGTTGCGCTCATGAATCTCTGGCCTTGGTGATGGTGACCGGCTGTGCCGGCGGGATCGGGTGCGGGTGAAGGCGCAGGCCCTTGCGCCACAGGCGCAGCGCCTCCCAGTGGATCGCCGCCACGACCTTCAGCGTCAGCAGCGGATGACTCAGGAACACGCGCAGCAGCGCCCGATCGCCGAGCTGGCGGCGCTGCGCGTCGAGGCGGGCATGCAGCAGCGCGCCGTCGGCGTCGCGCGCCTCGATGTCGATGCGCAGGCCTGGGCGATCGGCGGCCGGCAGCGCGAGGCCGAAGCCGTAGTGCATGTCGAGGCCCATGAAAGGCGACACGTGAAAGCGCTTCTCGCATTGCTGCGCGATGTGCTCGCTGCGGCCTTCGGCGGCGTCGACGGGAATCAGGTAGGCGTGGCGCTCGCCGAAGGTGTTGTGCACTTCGTAGAGCACGGCCTGCAGCGCGCCGTCGGGTGCATGGCAGTAGAAGACGCTGAGCGGATTGAACACGTGGCCCAGGATGCGCGGCATGCCGAGCAGCCGGATCGCGCCGCCGCCCGGCAGGCCGGCCTCGCGCAGCTGCCGTTCGACGTGCTCGCGCAGGCTCATGCCGGGGATCGCACCGTAGTCGCTCTCGTGCACGCTGAAGAGGTTGAATCGGTTGAGCGAGAAGAGCCGAAGCCGGCGATCGAGCACCGGCAGCTCGTCCAGGTCGAGCAGCAGCGTGAACAGCCGGTAGTCAAGGCGATGCCGTGCCGGGCGCAGGCGCTGGTGCGTCACGCGGCCGACGTAGAGCGCGGATTCGCGCGGGCTGGCTGCTCCGTTCATGAAGCGGAGACCCCCGCCGCGGGCAAGCGCAGCCGGCCCGATTCGTTCGCCACCTGCCACGGCCGACGCACCTGGCCCAGAGCCTCGGCCACCGCCAGGCCGGCCTGCAGGCCGTCTTCGTGGAAGCCCGAGCCGAAATACGCGCCGCAGAACCAGGTGCGGTCGCGCCCTTGCAGCGACCACAGGCCGGCCTGGGCGCGCATTGCGTCGGCATCGAACAGCGGATGCTCGTAGGTCTCGGTGCGGATGTGGTGCGCGGGCGCGGGTTCGTGGATCGGGTTCAGCGTGAGGAACAGCGGCGTCGCGGCGTCGATGCCCTGCAGGCGGTTCATCCAGTAGCTCACGCTGAGCGCCTCGGCGCGCCCGCGCTCGGCCAGGTAGTTCCAGCTCGACCACACCGCGCGGCGTCGCGGCATCAGCGCCGGGTCGCTGTGCAGCACGGCGCGGTTGCGGCTGTAGCGGAAGGCGCCCAGCAGCTTCGTTTCGTCGGCCCTCGCATCGGGCAGCAGGCGCAGCGCCTGGTCGGCGTGGGTGGCGATCACGACCTGGTCGAAGCGCTCTGCATCGGGCCTGCCGTGGCTGCGCACCTGCACACCCTGGCCGGTCCGCCGCACCTCGATGGCGGCGCTGCCCAGCCTCAGCCGATCGCCGAGCAGTGCGCAGAGACGCTGCACGTAGCTGCGGCTGCCGCCTTCGACCGTGCGCCAGGCGTCGCGCCGACCCAGGGTCAGCAGCTGGTGGTTCTCGCAGAAGCGCACGAAGGCTTCGGTCGGATAGTCGCCGATGCGGGCCGCCGGGGTGGACCAGATGGCGGCAGCCATCGGATACAGGTGGTCGTCGCGAAAGGCCCGGCCGTAGCCGCGTCGGTCGAGGTAGTCGTCGAGCGGCAGCAGGCCGAAGCGCCCGGCCTCGCCCGGCGCCTCACGGTAGAAGCGCACCAGGTCGCGCAACATCGACCAGAAGCGCGGGCGCAGCAGATTGCCGCGTTGCGCGAACAGGCCGCTTAGGCCGCTGCCGGAATACTCGAGCGCGCCCTGGTCGAGGCTCACCGCGAAGGACATCTCGGCGTCGCGCGTCGGCACGCCGAGGTGGTCGAGCAGGGCGGTCAGGTTCGGGTAGGCGGCCTCGTTGAAGACGATGAAGCCGGTGTCGACCGCGACCGTGCCGCACGGCGTCGCGACGTCGACCGTGTGGCTGTGGCCACCGGGACGGGAGTCGGCCTCGAACAGCGTCACGCGGTGCCGTCGCGACAGCAGCCAGGCGGCCGAGAGGCCCGAGATGCCGCTGCCGATCACCGCGATGTCCTGGATCGGCGAGTCGGCGGCCGGGCCGGCGCCGGGCTGGTCGGGGGCGAAAAGGGTTCTCATTGCGGTCGGTCCTGGCGCTAGTGTGAGCGGGTGTGAGCATCTGTACGCAGCCGCCGCCCTTTTGGATCGCCTGGGCGGATGCCTGTGATCTAATTTCGCCGGCGGTGCGTACGAGCAGCATGAACACCGTGCGACAGCCATCCGCAGCGGGCGACCGGCCCGACCTGCCCAGGCCGCCTAGCCGGTCCATCCTGACGCTGCATCAGAACCGGGGAGCGATGCCGACCAGCGAAGAATTGTGCGAGCTGCTGCGATCCGTCGCGGTGGCCGGTGACCGGCAGGCCTTTGCGGTCCTGTTCCGGCATTTCGCGCCGCGCGTGAAGTCCTACCTGATGCGCGGCGGCAGCACCGAGGGCCTGGCCGAGGAACTGGCGCAGGAAACCATGGTCAGCGTGTGGCGCAAGGCGGCGATGTTCGATCCGGCCCAGGCCGGCGTGTCGACCTGGATCTTCACCATCGCGCGCAATTTGCGCATCGATCATTTCCGGCGCCAGGGTGCGGCCGCGGTGGTGTTCGAGGACGAGGCCGGCGAAGAACTCCCCGACACCGCCCCGGCGCTCGACGAGCAACTGCGCGCCAGCCGGCGCGAGCTTGGCGTCCGCGAGGCGCTCAAGCAGCTGTCGGCCGAGCAGGCCCAGGTTCTGCATCTGTCCTTCTACGAGGAGCAGCCCCACGCCCGCATCGCGCACGATCTCGGCATTCCCCTGGGCACGGTCAAGTCGCGGGTGCGGCTGGCCGTCCATCATCTGCGTCGGCTGCTCGACGAGCTCGAACCATGATCCAACACCATCCGGACGACGGACTCCTGCTGGCCCAGGCGGCCGGCCGACTCTCGAGCGGCCACGCGCTGCTGGTTGCCAGCCACCTCGACCATTGCGAGCACTGTCGCGATCGACTGGTCGTGCTCGAATCCCTGGGCGGCGCCATGCTCGAGGCGCTGCCACCCGCGGTGCTGGCTTCGCAGTCGCTGGTTCAGGCCATGGCTGCCATCGACGCGGAGCCCGACATGCCTGAAGCATCCGTGGTGCAGCGGCCGGCGCCACCGCTCGTGCGGCCGACCCTGCCCGAAGGCATGGCCTGGCCGCGGGCACTGGCGCATTGCAGCGCCACGCCCTGGCGCTGGCTCGCGCCGGGCATGCGCTGGAGCCGTGTCAGCGTGCCGTACGACGCGGCCGCGAAGGTCTTCCTCCTGCGCATCGGCGCCGGCAAGGAACTGGCCTTCCACACCCACAGCCAGAGCGAACTCACGCAGGTGCTGCACGGCGCCTTCCACGACGGCCGGTCCTTGTTCGGCCCCGGCGATTTCGACGAGACCGACGGCGACATCCATCACCAGCCCAAGGTGCTCGAGAACGGTGAATGCATCTGCCTGGCCTCGGTCGAAGGCCGCGTGATGTTCAAGGGCGCGATCGCGCGCCTGATGGGCTCGCTGATCGGGATGTGAGTCCCCGGCCCTTCAGCGGACCGATGACGTCGCCGGCGCCAGCCAGGCCGTGACGCGGCAGGCGGCGGCCGCCGACACGCCGGTCGCGAAGGTGCCCCAGCACAGGTCGGCCAGCGTCACCTGCCACGGCCAGGCCTTCAAGGTGGCCTGGTTGGTCAGGTCGTAGGTGGCATAGGCGACGAAACCCAGCAGCGCGCCCCAGCCGAGCGCCGATGCCCAGCTGGCGCGAGGCAGCGCCGGTGCGACCGCGAACAGCACCACGCCGGCGACATAGATGAGGTAGAAAGCCGCCGCCGGCACCCAGGCCACCTCGTCGGCCATCAGGCCTCCGAGGGCCGGCCGGTAGAGGCGCTCGGCCATCACCGAGAGCCAGACGGCGTCGAGCGCCAGGAAGAACACGGCGGTGGCGCCGTAGGCGATGGCGAACTGCTTGAGGGTCATGGAGGTTCCTGGCGGGGTGGCCCCGGGATGAAGGCGTTGGTGCGGGCCATGTAGGCGCGGTAGGCGGGCCGTCGTTCGGCCATGTCCTTTTCGAGCAGGCGCACGCCGGACACGCGCAGCAGCAGTACCGTCATGAGCACGGGCGAGACCGCGGTCCAGGCGCCGGCCGAGCCTGCGGCCGAGAGGGCCATGAGGAACAGGCCCCACCAGATGCAGGCCTCGCCGAAGTAGTTGGGATGGCGCGTATAGCGCCACAGCCCGCGATCCATGACCCGGCCCTGGTGCGTGGGCGACGACTTGAAATGGGCCATCTGGGCGTCGGCGACGGCCTCGAACACGATGCCGAAGAAGGCCAGCGCCGCGCCCGCGGCATCCAGCACGCCGAAGCCCGGTGCCGCCAGGATTCCGACCAGCAGCGGCGCGCCGACGAGCCACGCCAGCAGCGCCTGCAGCCCGAACACCAGGTAGAGGCTCTTCCAGCCGAAGTGGGGGCTGTTGCGCTCGCGCATCTGCTCATAGCGGCGGTCCTCGCCATGGCCGCGGTTGCGGCGCGTGATGTAGATGCCCAGGCGCAGCGCCCAGGCCACCGCGAGCCCGGCCATGACGAAGCTGCGCGCACCCGGGTTCGCCGCGTGCGCCAGGTAGACAACTGCGGCACCGCCGATGAAGGCGGGCCAGGCGCGATCCGCGAGGCTGGCGTCGCGCCGCACCAGGCTCGCCAGCCAGGTCAGGAACGAGAGTCCGGCGATCAGCGCCAGGCCGTCGAGCGCAGGGCGCAGAAGGGTCGCGGCCTCATTCATCGGCAACGGCAGCCGGCTGCAGCCGGCGCTCGAACAGGTAGTGGCTCACGCCCCATTGGCCGCCATTCGAGAAGCCGAAGAGTTCCGCCACCGACATGAAGAACACGCGCCAGCGGTTCCACCAGACGTCGGCATCTGCGCCGTAGGTCTTCTCGAACAGCGCCTGCAGCTCGGGACGCCGGCGATCCATGTTGGCGAGCCATGCCTCTGCCGTGCGCTGGTAGTGCGTGCCTTCCCAGCGCCAGCGCTCGAGCAGCCGCAACTCGTCCTGGCACAGGGAGGCAAGGTCATCGCTCGGCATCATGCCGCCCGAGAAGAAGTGGCGGCTCATCCAGTCGCTCTCGTCGCGCGGCTCGAAGGCGTAGGGCGCGTCGCGGTGCGTGAACACGTGCATGAAGAAGCGGCCCTCGGGCGCCAGCCAGCGCGCGATACCGGCGAAGGCGCGCGGCCAGTTGCGCAGATGCTCGAACATCTCCACCGAGACGATGCGGTCGAACCGCTGTTGCGTGTCGAAGTGGTTGATGTCCTGCGTGATGACCTCGAGGTTGGCGAGGCCCCGCTCGGCGGCTTTCGCTTCGATGAAGCTGCGCTGGCCGTGCGAATTGGACAGGGCCGTGATCCGGCTCGCGGGATAGCGTTCGGCCATCCACAGGCTCAGCGAGCCCCAGCCGCAGCCCAGCTCCAGCACCCGCTGGCCGTCGAAGAGGCCCGCGCGTTCGCAGGTCAGGGCGAGCGCGGCCGCTTCGGCCTCGTCGAGCGTTTGCGCATCGTCCGGCCAGTAGGCGCTGCTGTACTTGCGATGGCCGCCGAGCACCGCATCGAAGAAGGCGGCCGGCAGCTCGTAGTGCTGCGCGTTGGCCATGGCGGGCAGGGGCGCCAGTTCGGCGCCGCGCATCGCGGCCACGAATTCGTGCGTCCGCCTCGCGCGGGCGGTGCGATCGCCGCTGCCGAGTTCTTCCAGCCGGTCCTTCAGCAGGCGGCGGATGCCCATGCGAACCAGGCGGTCCGGCACCCGGCCGCGTTCGACCCAGCGGATGGCTCCAGCCACTGCAATGCCCTGCGTCATGTGCGCTTCCTTCGTGAGCGGACACGCCACGCGGTGCCGCACTGCGCTGTACGCGGCGGTTGCGGATCTGGATCAGCTGCCCGGCGCTTTCGGGGAATTGTCAAGGCGGACCGATTGGATCGTTCGGGTTGCCCATGCGGGACCCGCTGTGTCTAATGCACCGAAAAGAGGCGACGTTTCTCGACAGGAAAGCATCCATGAATCCAGTGACGAGAATGCGGATGGGACGCGGCAGCCGCCGGCCGGGGCGCTTGCACGCGCTGCTGCGAAATGGCGCGGCCACCTTCGCGATGCTCGGCGCCACAGCGGCCCTTGCCGCCGATCCCGACCCGGCGCAGGCGCAGGCCCTGGTGCAGGCTGCCAGCGTGAAGGCACCCGACACGGTCGCCGCGCACCTGGCGCTGGGCCGCGCCTACTACGTGCTGGGCCAGTACGCCGAGGCCAAGATCGAATTCGAGACCGTGCTGCGCTTCGACAACCTGCCGCAGGATCTCCTGAGTCAGGTCGAGATCTACAACCGCGCCGCGGCCGAGGCGCTCGACGAGGGCCGGCCGCTCACGGCCTTCGGCTATGCCGAAACCGGCATCGGCGGCTACCGCGTCAACTCGACCCGCGGGACCGATTTCTTCGGCGGCGGCGATCGCCACGACGCCTTCCTGAACGGCCGCGCCGGCGGTGGCCTCAACTACGCGCTGGCCAACGGCTACGCGATCGACGCCAGCCTCGACTATCGCTTTCGCTCCTTCGACAACGCCGATACCCGCAACGACTCGGACCTGCGATGGCGCCTGGCCGGCAGCCGATCGTTCGGCGAGAACAACCTGGCCGTCGGTGTGCGCGGTCGCAACAGCTACCGCGGCGACGGCGATTTCCGCAACGACGCGGGCATCTTCACCGACTACCGCTATCGCGTCGACCCCGACAACCAGATCACGCTGGGCGCCGAATACCTGCGGCGCCGCTATCCCGAAGGGCGCCTGCGCGAACGCAGCCGCACGGCTGCCGAGGCTTCGGCCGGATGGATCCATTCGCTGCTCGACGGCGCCGGCAGCCTGACGATCAACGCGCGCGGCGGCCAGTACTCGGGCGAGAACCGGCCCGACGGCAGTTCCGATTTCTTCGGTGCCAGCGTGGCCCTCGACTTCACCGTGAACAAGCGCCTGGGCTGGGGCACCTTTGCCTGGTGGGAGCGCGACTCGTACAGCAACGAGCGCGTGCACTTCCACCCCGATGCACTCGACAACGGCGTGCTGCAGCGGCGAAAGGACAACCTCTACGAGGTCGGTGCCTATTTGGTGTGGGAGTTCGCGCCCACCTGGACCCTTCGGCCCGAGCTGCTGTGGATACGCGACCAGAGCAACGCACTCGGCGTGAACTACAGCGCCACCGAATACTGGATCAACGTGCGCAAGTCGTTCTGAGATGCGCGTTCGCACCCGAAGTCGAATGCCTTGACAAACCCCGGGGGGGCACTGATCCTCGAATCGCAGTTGCTGATTCAAGCAGGCAGGCGGAGAGGAAAGCGTCGTGGCGCCGCCACCGCGGCGCGTGACGATCGATCGAACTAGAACAAAGGACTGGCCATGGCCTCGACTGAACAAAAGATGTCCCGCATGCAGCTCACCGCGATGGTGGTGGGCGGCATGGTCGGGGCCGGCATCTTCTCGTTGCCGCGCACCTTCGCCAACGCCACCGGCCCGTTGGGCGCGGTCATCGCCTGGCTCATCGCCGGCACCGGCATGTACATGCTGGCGCGGGTGTTCCAGTCGCTGGCCGAGCGCAAGCCCGACCTCGACGCCGGCGTCTTCGCCTATGCCAAGGCCGGCTTCGGCGACTACCCGGGCTTCCTGTCGGCCTTCGGCTACTGGATCGGCAGCTGCATCGGCAACGTTTCCTACTGGGTGCTGATCAAGTCGACGCTGGGCGCCTTCTTCCCGGTCTTCGGCGACGGCAACACGGTGGTCGCGATCCTGGTCGCCTCGGTCGGCATCTGGCTGTTCCACTTCATGATCCTGCGCGGCATCAAGCAGGCCGCCTTCATCAACAGCGTGGTCACGGTCGCCAAGATCATCCCGATCCTGGTGTTCCTCGTCATCCTCGCCTTCGCGTTCAAGATGGACCTGTTCAGCGCCAACCTCTATGGCGGCGGGCTCGAGGGCGGCATCTTCGAACAGGTGCGCGCCACCATGCTGGTGACGGTGTTCGTGTTCCTCGGCATCGAGGGCGCCAGCGTCTACTCGCGCTTCGCCAAGGAGCGCTCGGATGTCGGCAAGGCCACCATCCTGGGCTTCATCGGCGTCACCGGCCTGATGGTGCTGGTCACGATGCTGCCCTATGCGGTGATGCAGCGCGCCGACATCGCGGGCATGCGCCAGCCGTCGATGGCCACCGTGCTCGAGGCCGTGGTCGGCCCGTGGGGCGCGATCTTCGTGAGCGTCGGCCTCATCGTCTCGGTGCTCGGCGCCTACCTGGCCTGGTCGCTGATCTGCGCCGAGGTGCTGTTCACCGCCGCCAAGACCAAGGACATGCCTGCGGTCTTCGCCAGGGAAAATAAGAACGGCGTCCCGGCCAATGCGCTGTGGCTCAGCAACATCGTCGTCCAGCTGCTGGTCATCACCACCTACTTCTCGAACGATGCCTTCGCGCTGATGTTGAACCTGACCAGCGCCATGGCGCTGATCCCCTACCTGTTCGTGGCGGCCTACGGCTTCATGATCTCCAAGCGCGGCGAGAGCTACCAGCTGCGCCCCGAGGACCGCAAGCGCGACCTGATCATGGCCTCGGTGGCGGTGGTCTACACGATCTTCATGATCTACGCGGGCGGGCTCAAGTTCATCCTGCTGTCGGCCGTGCTCTATGCGCCGGGCTCGGCGCTCTACATCTGGGCGCGCCGCGAGCAGGGCAAGAGCGTCTTCAAGCTCAGCGACTGGATCATCTTCGCGGTCGCGGTCGTCGGTGCGGTGATCGGCATCCACGGTCTGGCGACGGGCAGCATCACGATCTAGTCACACGGGCCGGCTACACCGGCTCCCACACGGAATCTTTGGAGGTCTCATCATGGCGACTACGGAACAGAAACAGACGAACTTCGGCGTGCATTCGGAAGTGGGGCAGCTGCGCAAGGTCATGGTCTGCGCGCCGGGCCTGGCCCATTCGCGCCTGACGCCGAGCAACTGCGACCAGCTGCTGTTCGACGACGTGCTGTGGGTCGAGAACGCCAAGCGCGATCACTTCGACTTCGTCACCAAGATGCGAGATCGCGGCATCGAGGTGGTCGAGATGCACAACCTGCTGGCCGAGACGGTGGCGGTGCCCGAGGGCAAGAAGTGGATCCTCGACAACCAGGTCGTGCCCAACCAGGTCGGCCTGGGCTTCATCGACGAGTTGCGCAGCTACCTCGAGGGGCTGGACAACCGCAAGCTGGCCGAGACGCTGATCGGCGGCCTGTCGACCAACGACTTTCCCGAATCGGTCGGCGGCAAGGCGCTGGCGGTCGTGCGCGAGGCGGCCGGCGCCACCGAATACCTGCTGCCACCGCTGCCCAACACGCTCTACACGCGCGACACCACCTGCTGGATCTACGGCGGCGTGACGCTGAACCCGCTCTACTGGCCCGCGCGTCACGAAGAGACCATCCTCACCACGGCGATCTACAAGTTCCACCCGGACTTCGCGGGCAAGGTCAACGTCTGGTGGGGCGACCCGACCGAAGACCACGGCCTCGCCACGCTCGAGGGCGGCGACGTGATGCCCATCGGCAAGGGCAACGTGCTGATCGGCATGAGCGAACGCACCTCGCGCCAGGCCATCAGCCAGCTGGCCGCCACGCTGTTCAAGAAGGGCGCCGCCGAGCGCGTGATCGTGGCCGCGATGCCGAAGATCCGTGCCGCCATGCACCTGGACACCGTGTTCACCTTCGCCGACCGCGACTGCGTGCTGCTGGCGCCGGACTTCATGAACAAGACCACCACCTTCTCGTACCGTCCGAGCGACCACCCGAGCGGTGTCGAACTGCACGCCGAGAAGAAGCCCTTCGTCGATGTCGTGGCCGAGGCCCTGGGCTTCAAGAAGCTGCGCGTGGTCGAGGCCGGAGGCAGCGACTACCAGCGCGAGCGCACCCAGTGGGACAGCGGCGCGAACCTGGTCTGCGCGTCGCCGGGCGTGGTTTATGCGTACGATCGCAACACCTACACCAACACGCTGCTGCGCAAGCAGGGCATCGAGGTGGTGACCATCGTCGGGGCCGAACTGGGCCGCGGACGCGGGGGCGGGCATTGCATGACCTGCCCGATCATTCGCGATCCGGTGGACTTCTGACGCTGGTGCGGCCACGAGGCCGCGAGGCAATGGGCGGGCGGCCGCGAGGCGCCCGCGCGACGATCGATACACAGAGAGGAAGACAGCCCGTGTCAATGACATTCGCTGCCCAACGCGTTGGTAGATGGCCCCGAACGGCGACTGTGCTCGCCCTTGCCGCAATGGTGACCTTGTCGGCCTGCAGGCGCGCCGAGGAGGCACCGGCTCCCGAGATCCGCCCGGTCCGCGTCATGACCATCGAGCGCCGCACGGTCGGCGACACCGTCGCCCTCACCGGCCGCGTACAGGCCCAGAGCGAGGTCAACCAGTCCTTTCGCATCGACGGCCGGCTGACCGATCGGCTGGTCGACGTCGGCGACCGGGTCAAGCCGGGCCAGCTGCTGGCCAGGCTCGATCCGATGAACGAGGAAAGCAGCCTGCAGTCGGCGCGCGCGCAGCTGGCGGCCGCGCAGGCGCAGGGTGCCGAGGCCCGCAACATGTTCAACCGGATGCGCGACCTGCTGGCCGAGAACGCGGTCTCGCGGTCTTCGTTCGAACAGTCCGAGGCGATGCTCAAGGTCACGCAGTCGCAGATCAACTCGGCGCAGTCGCTGGTCGACATCGCGCAGAACCGCCTGAGCTACACCCGCCTGCTGTCCGACGTCGCGGGCATCGTCACGGCGCGCGGCGCCGAGCCCGGCGAGGTGGTGGGCGCCGGCCGCATGATCGTGCAGGTCGCCCGCGAAGGCGCCATCGATGCGGTGTTCGACGTCCCGGCCCAGGTCAAGGACATCGCGCCCAGCAATCCCGACATCGTGGTCACGCTCGGCGGCGACCCCAGCGTCACGGCGGTGGGCAAGGTGCGCGAGGTCTCGCCGCGCGCCGATCCGGTCACCGGCACCTTTGCCGTGCGGGTGCGCCTGATCAATCCGCCTGCGGCCATGCGCCTGGGCAGCACGGTCACGGGCCGCATGAAGCTGACGACCGAGCCCTCGCTCGACATTCCTGCCAGCGCGCTGATGCGCTCGAACGGGCAGACCGCGGTCTGGATCGTGGACACCAAGGCCGGCACGGTCGCGCCCCGCAATGTCGATGTGCGCGCCTACGACTCGGCCCGCGTGCAGGTCACCAAGGGCCTGGTGCCGGGCGACGTGATCGTCACGGCGGGCGTGCAGGCGCTGCGGCCCGGCCAGAAGGTCCGCTGGCTCGAGGCCGCCAAGTGATCGGCCCGAACCTGTCGGAGTGGGCGCTCTCGAAGCGCTCGCTGGTGGTGTTCCTGATGCTCGTCGCCGTGGTGGCGGGCACCATCTCCTTCCTGCGGCTGGGCCGCGGCGAAGACCCTACCTTCACCTTCCGCACCATGATCGTGGCCGCGGGCTGGCCCGGCGCCACGGTGGACGAAACCCTCTCGCAGGTCACCGAGCGGCTCGAGCGCACGCTGCAGGAGACCCATCACCTCGACCGCGTGCGCAGCTACACGACGGCCGGCCAGACCACGATCTTCGTCGACCTCAAGCAGTCGACCCCGCCCGGCGAGGTGGCCGACATCTGGTACCAGGTGCGCAAGAACGTCGGCGACATGCGCCAGACCCTGCCCCAGGGCGTGGTGGGGCCGTTCTTCAACGACGACTTCGGCAGCACCTTCGGCATCATCTACGGCTTCACGGCCGACGGCTATTCGTTCCGTGAGCTGCGCGACCAGGTCGAGTCGATCCGCTCGCGGCTGCTGCAGGTGCCCGACGTCTCGAAGATCGAGGTGCTGGGCGCGCAGGACGAGCAGATCTTCATCGAGTTCTCGCCCGAGCGCCTGGCCGGCCTCAGGCTCGACTACGGCGCGATCGTGCAGGCGCTGCAGGCCCAGAACGTGATCCGCCCGGCGGGCACGCTGCACACCGGACAGGAACGCCTGTTCATGCGCGTGACCGGTGCCTTCGATTCGGAACGCGACATCGAGAAGGTCAACCTCGTGCTGGGCGGGCGCAACATCCGCCTGGGCGACATCGCCACGGTGCGGCGCGGCTTCAGCGATCCGCCGCAACCGATGTTCCGCGTCGACGGCAAGCCCGCCATCGGCCTCGCGATCGCGATGCGGGACGCCGGCGACATCCTCGCGCTGGGCAAGAACGTCAAGACCTTGATGGCCGATGTCACGGCCAACCTGCCGCACGGCATCGAGCCCACGCTGGTGGCCGACCAAGCGGTGACGGTCGACGTCGCGATCAACGACTTCATGGCCTCGCTGTGGCAGGCCATCGCGATCATCCTGGTCTGCAGCTTCGTGAGCCTGGGCGTGCGCCCGGGCGCGGTGGTCGCGCTGTCGATCCCGCTCACGCTCGCGATCGTCTTCGCGGTCATGGATCTGGTAGACATCGACCTGCACCGGGTGTCTCTGGGGGCGCTGATCATCGCGCTGACGCTGCTGGTCGACGACGCCATGACCACGGTCGATGCCATGCTGAACCGGCTGGCGGCCGGCGACACCAAGGACCAGGCCGCGACCTTCGCCTACCGCACCCTGGCGGCGCCGATGCTCATCGGCACGCTGGTGTCGATATCGAGCTTCGTGCCGATCGGCTTCGCGCGAAGCTCGGCCGGCGAATACACCTTCTCGATCTTTGCGGTCGTGGCCATCGCGCTGATCGTCTCCTGGCTCGGCGCCGTGATCTTCGCGCCGCTGGTCGGCAAGGCGCTGCTCAAGGCGCCCAAGCCCGGCGCCGTGGTCAAGCCGAGCAGGTTCCTGAATGCGTTCAGCAGCTTCCTCTCCGCCGCGATCCGCGCCAGGTGGCTCACGATCGGGCTCACGCTGGCGGCCTTCGTGGTCTCGATGTTCCTGGTGCGCTACGTGCCGCAGCAGTTCTTCCCGGCCTCGGACCGGCCCGAGCTCACGGTCGACCTGACCCTGCGGCAGAACGCCTCCATCCACGCCACCGAGGAAGAGACCAAGCGCTTCGAGAAGCTGCTCGAGGGCGATCCGGACGTCGATCACTTCAGCACCTATGTCGGCCGCGGTGCGGTGCGCTTCATCCTCACGCTCAACGCGCAGCTGGCCAACCCCTTCTTCGCGCAGGTGATCGTGGTCGCCAAGGATCTCGAGGCGCGCGACCGGCTCCAGGTCAAGCTCGAGAAGGCGCTGGCCGAGCAGTTCCCCGACATCGTGGCGCGCATCTCGCCGCTCGAGCTCGGCCCGCCCGTCGGCTGGCCGCTGCAGTACCGCGTGATGGGTCCGAACAACGACGAGGTGCGCCGCATCTCGCTCCAGGTGGCCGACATCCTGGGCTCGGATCCGAAGGCAAGGCACATCAACTTCGACTGGATGGAGCCGGCGCGGCAGATCAAGATCCGCATCAACCAGGACGAGGCGCGTCAGCTCGGCATCAGCACCGCGGCGCTGGCCGGCATCATGAACGCCACCATCACCGGCATGCCGGTGACGCAGGTGCGCGACGACATCTACCTGGTCAACGTGGTGGCGCGCGCGAGCTCCGGCGAGCCGCTGTCGCTGCAGACGCTCAGTACGCTCCAGGTGCCGACCGCCAGCGGACGCATGGTGCCGCTGAACCAGTTCGCGACCTTCGCGGAAGAGCAGGAGTCGCCGCTGATCTGGCGCCGCAACCGCGTGCCCACGCTCACGGTGCGCGCGGACGTGGTCGCCGGCGCGCTGCCCGACACCGTGGTCGAGGCGCTGGCGCCGAAGTTCGCAGAGCTCAATGCCAAGCTGCCCAAGGGCTACAAGGTCGAGACCGGCGGGCTGTTCGAGGAAAGTGCCGAATCGAGCGCCTCGGTGTTCGCGGTGGTGCCGCTCATGATCGTGCTGATGCTGCTGAGCATGATGATCCTGCTCGGCAGCTTCCGCCGGCTCGCGATGGTGGTGTGCGTGATGCCGCTGGGCCTGATCGGCGTGGTGCTCTCGCTGCTGATCTTCGACCGGCCGCTGGGCTTCGTCGCCATCCTCGGGATCCTGGCGCTGATCGGCATGATCGCCAAGAACGGCGTGATCCTGATCGTGCAGATCGAGACCAACCGTGCCGAGGGCATGAACGTGTTCGATGCCGTCGTCTCGTCGGCCACCTCGCGCATGCGGCCGATGATGCTGACCTCGATCTCGACGGTGCTGGGGCTGATCCCTATCGCGCCCACGGTGTTCTGGGGGTCGATGGCCTTCGCGATCATGGGGGGCCTGCTGGTCGCGACCGCGCTCACGCTGATCTTCCTGCCGGCGCTCTACGTGCTGGTGTTCGGCCGCGAGAAGCCGACGCCGCCCGCCGACGCCATCGCGGCGGCCTGAGCGGCCGCAAGTCTCCGGTCGTCGACGCGCATGCAGGCCTCTCCTTCGAGCACCCCGACGGGCACCGCGGCGCCTGCGGGCCGCGACGGGCCGGCGGTGCTCGAGCTGCATGTCGGCGAACTGCGCCAGCTCTTCAATTCGATGGACCCGGCGCCATTCCGCGAGCGCGACCTCGATGCCAAGGCCCAGGCCTACATCGTCGACTGGGCGCAGGAGCTGCCACCCCATCGGCCGCTGCAGCTGGTGGTGCACCTCGACGCGCAGGACCCGACGGCGGCAGATGCCGCGATGCTCGAGGAAGCGGTCGACGAATACTTCCGCCAGCGTGCGCTCGCGACCCGACGCAGCCTGCGCAAGCTGTTTCGGACCGGACGCTTCAGCCTGCTGATCGGCGTGCTGTTCGTGGGCGCTGCCGCCATCGTCGGCGAATCGATCGCGAGCTTCGTGAGCAAGGGCCGCTATGCGACGCTGATCCACGAGAGCGTCGTGATCGGCGCCTGGGTGGCCCTGTGGCGGCCGATGGAAATCTTCCTCTACGACTGGTGGCCGGTGCGCGCCGAGGCCCGGCTCTATGAACGCCTGAGCCGCCTGCAGGTGCGCCTGCGCGGCGTGGCGCAGGCCGGAGGTGCGGCATGAAGTCGGCCGCCGTCGCGCGCGCGCTGATGTTCCTCGCGCTCTGGCTGGTCCTGATGCCGAGCCTGAAGCTGGCCGACCTGGCATTCGGCCTGGTTGCGGCCGCGATCGCCACCGGCACCAGCCTGCGCCTTCTGCCACCCGCCAGCGGTCAGGTCCGGCTGCGCGCCCTGCTGGTTTTCGTGCCGCACTTCGTCTGGCAGTCGGTGCGCGCCGGCATCGACGTCGCGCGCCGCGCCTTCGATCCGGCGCTGCCGATGAAGCCGGGCTTCGTGTTCTGCCGGGTCGGCTTCGCGCCCGGGCTCGCGCGCAACGAGTTCGCCTCGATCATGAGCCTGCTGCCGGGCTCGGTGCCGGCCGGCGAGACGGAGGAAGGCATCCTCTACCACTGCCTGGACACCGACGTGCCGGTGGCTGCCCAGATGGCCGAGGAAGAAGCCCTGGTGCGCCGGCTGCTGGTCGAGGGCAAGAGCCATGTCTAGCTTCCTGCTCGCCGCGACGGCGATCGTGCTCGCGCTGGTCGCGGTCGGCCTGGTCTGCGTGCTGCGCGGCCCTTCGAATGCCGATCGAATGATGGCCACGCAGCTGTTCGGCACCGGCGGCATCGCGGCCTTCCTGCTGCTGGGCGCCTCCCACGGCGACATCGGCGCCGTGATCGACGTGGCGCTGATCCTCGCGCTGCTGGCTGCCTTTGCCGCCATCGCCTTCGTCAAGGCCGGCACCGCCGCAAGCGCGGAAGCAGACGAGATCGAGGGGCGCGGCAAATGAGGCTCGCGCTCGACCTCTTCAGCATCGTCGCGGTCTGCGCCGGCGTGATCTTCTTTCTGGCCGGCACGGTCGGCCTGCTGCGCTTTCCCGATACCTTCACGCGGCTGCATGCGCTGACCAAGGCCGACAACCTCGGGCTTGGCCTGGTGGTGCTGGGTCTGCTGCCGCAGGTCGGAAGTGCCGGCGCGGCGCTCAAGCTGATCCTGATCTGGCTCCTGGTGCTGCTCGCCTCGGCCGTGGTCTCGCAGCTCATCGCGCGCGCCATTCCGCGTGCACCACGCGACGGATCGAAGCCATGACGCTGGCGCTCAACATCGCGCTGGCGGCCCTGTTCCTCTCGCTCGCGGTCTGGACCATCGCGGCGCGCGACACCTTCGCGGCCGTGGCCGGCTTCATTCCCTACGGCCTGCTCATGACGCTGGTCTGGCTGCAGCTGTCGGCCATCGACGTCGCGATGACCGAGGCCGCGATCGGCGCCGGCCTGACCGGCGCGCTGCTGATCGGCGCCGCCGCGCGGCTGCGCCGCACCGAGGCCGCGGCGCAGGCCGAACGGCCCGGCCCGGGCGTGCGGGTGCTGGCGGCGCTGCTGGCGGCGGCAGTGGCGGCCCTCATCGCGGCCTGCGTGCTGCTGCTGCCCGATCCCGGCCCCTCGTTGGCGCCCGAGGTCGCACGCAACATCGCATCCACCGGGGTCGGCAACCCGATCACCGCGGTGCTGCTGGCCTTCCGCGCCATGGACACGCTGCTCGAAGCGGTGGTGCTGCTGTTCGCGCTGATCGGCATCTGGTCGCTGGCGCCCGACCGCTTCTGGGGTGGCCGGCCCGGTCCGGCGCCGCTGGCCGATCCGAACGGCATCCTGGCGTATCTGGCACGTGTACTGCCACCGATCGGCATCGTGGTCGGCATCTACATCCTGTGGGTCGGCGCCGACCATCCGGGTGGCAAGTTCCAGGGCGCCACCGTGCTGGCCGCGATGTGGCTGCTGGTGATGATGGCCGGCCTGCGCGATGCGCCAGCCGTGAGCCGGCGCTGGCTGCGCGTGGCACTGGTCGCGGGGCCCGTGGTGTTCATCGCGATCGGCGCGCTGGGCATCTGGATGGCTGGCGCGTTCCTGGCCTATCCGGACGGCCTGGCCAAGCCGCTGATCGTCGTGATCGAGGTCGCGCTGATGCCCTCGCTCGCGATCACGCTGGCGCTGCTGCTGGCCGGTGCGCCGACGCGCGAGGAAGGCCCCCGATGACCCCGACCACCCTGTTCGGCCTCTGCGCCGCGGTGCTCGTGGGCCTCGGCATCTACGGCCTGATCGTCAATCCGCAGCCGCTGCGCAAGATCCTCGCCTTCAACCTGATCGGCAACGGCATCTTCCTGGTCTGCGCGGTCATCGCGCGCCGTGGCGCCGCGGCCGGCATGGAGGGCGACCCGGTGCCGCAGGCCCTGCTGATCACGGCCATCGTGGTGGCCTTCGCGGCTTCGGCGCTGGCGGTGGCGCTCGTGCTGCGGCTGGTCGAGGAGACCGGATCGGGCTCGCTCTCGGCCGAAGGCGGCAAGGGCGCAACGGGCGGCGAGGCCGGCGCGGCCCGCGCGCAGCCCGTGGACGGAGCCGCCTGATGCCGCTCGTCTCCGTGCCCGTGGATGCGACCACGCCCGGCGGCCTGCTGCTGGCGCTCGCGGTGCTGCTGCCCTTCGTCGGCGTGATGGTCGGGCTGGTGCTCGGCGGGCGGCGCGCGCAGTGGACCGCCTGGGCCACGATCGTGCTCGGCGCGGCGGTGGTGGCCGCGATCGCTCAGGCGCTGCTGTCCTCGGGCGACCAGCTGGTCTACCTGCTGGGCGGCTGGGCACCGCCGCTGGGCGTGGCCTTGCGCGCCGACGGCCTGTCGGTCTGCATGATGGTGGTGGTGGCCGTGGTGGTGGCCGCGATCGCGGTCTATGCGGGCGGCGATTTCGGCACCCCGGCCGGCGAACCCGAGCGCCGCGCGCCGCTCATCTTCTGGCTGCTGCTGCTCGCCGTGTGGGGCTCGCTCAACCTCGTCTTCGTGAGCGGCGACATCTTCACGCTCTACGTGGCGCTCGAACTGCTCACCTTCGCGGGCGTGCCGCTCGTGAGCCTCGATGCCCGCGGCGAGACGCTGCAGGCGGCGCTGCGCTACCTGCTGTTCGCGCTGCTGGGCTCGATGTTCTATCTGCTGGGCGCCTTCCTGCTCTACGGCGCCTACGGCACGCTCGACATCGCGCTGCTGGCCGAGCGCGTCGCGGCCGAGCCCGTGGCCTGGATCGCGCTCGCGCTCATGACGGTCGGCCTGCTGGCCAAGACCGCGCTGTTCCCGCTGCACCTGTGGCTGCCGCCCGCGCACGCCGGCGCGCCCGCGGCCGCCAGTGCGCTGCTGTCGGCGCTGGTCATCAAGGGCGCCTGGTTCCTGGTCCTGCGGCTGTGGGTCGATGTCTTCCCCGGGGTGATCACCTGGCCCTCGGCGCAGTTGCTGGCTGCGCTCGGGGCGGCCGCCATCCTGGTCGGCAACGTGGTGGCACTGCGGCAGGCGCGGCTCAAGCTGCTGATCGCCTACTCGACCGTGGCGCAGATCGGCTACCTGTTCCTGATGTTCCCGATGGTCGCCGGCCTCGACGAGGCCGCGCTCGACGCCGCGCCCGCGGTCACGGGCGGGCTGCTGCAGGCGATCTCGCACGCCACGGCCAAGGGTGCGATGTTCATGGCCGCGGGCCTGATCTATTCGACGCTCGGCCATGACCGCGTGGCCGACCTGCGCGGCGCCGGCCGCGCCCTGCCGATGACGATCACGGCCTTTGCGCTGGCCGGCGCCTCGCTGATCGGGCTGCCGCCTTCGGGCGGCTTCCTGGCCAAGTGGCTGCTGCTGTCGGCCGCGATCGCCACCGCGCAATGGTGGTGGGTCGTCGTGATGCTGGTCGGCGGCCTGCTCACGAGCGCCTACGTCTTCATGGTGGTGGTGCGCGCCATGGCGCCGGCCGAGCCCGGCTGGTCGCCCAGGCGCGTAGTGCCGGGCTATCAGCAGGGCGCCGTGCTGGCGCTCGCGCTGTGCTCCTTCCTGCTCGGCCTGGCCGCGCTGCTGCCGGTCGACGTGGCGCAGATCGGGCGCTACGTGCTGATTCCGGTGGACTTCCGATGAGCGCCACCGCCTGCCTGATGCTTGCCGCCATCGGCCTGCCGCTGGTGCTGCTGCTGGCCTGCGCGTCGCAGCGGCTGCGCCCGCGGCTGCCGGCGCTGTTCGCGGTCGCGCCGCTGCCGGCTCTGGCCGTCGCGCTGTTCGCGCAGCGCGGCGAGATGCTGTCGATCGGCAACGAAGGCTTCGC
Organism: Variovorax jilinensis; assembly: GCF_030316885.1. Taxonomy (GTDB): domain Bacteria; phylum Pseudomonadota; class Gammaproteobacteria; order Burkholderiales; family Burkholderiaceae_C; genus Variovorax; species Variovorax jilinensis. The sequence goes on from NZ_JASZYQ010000001.1 coordinate 524,121, forward strand.
GCTGCACTTCGCGCTCGATGCGCCGGGCGCGATGCTGCTCGGCGTGGCGGCGCTGCTGTGGATCGGCGCCGGCCTCTACGCCACGGGCTGGCTGCGCACGCGCACGCGGCGTGGCGGCTTCATCGTCTGCTGGTTCATGACCCTGACCGGTTGCGTCGGCGTCTTCCTCGCGGCCGACCTCATCGGCTTCTACTTCCTGCTCGCGGTGCTGAGCGTGGGCGCCAGCGGCCTGGTGCTGCAGGGCGATGGGCCCGAGGCGCACCGGGCCGGCGCGCTCTATCTCGGGCTCGCGCTGGCGGCCGAAGCCTTCCTGCTGGCCGGGCTGATCCTGCTCGCGCAAGCGATGCCGGATGGCAGCCTGCTGATCGCCGACGCCGCGGAAGCCCTGGCCGATTCGCCCTGGCGTGCGCCCACGCTCACGCTGCTGCTGATCGGGCTCGGCATGAAGGCCGGCATGGTGCCGCTGCATTTCTGGATGCCGCTGGCCTACGGCGCGGCACCGATCCCCGCCGCCGCCGTGATGAGCGGCGCGGTGGTCAAGGCCAGCATCCTCGCGCTGATCCGCTTCGTGCCGCTCGACGTCGCGCTGCCCGACTTCGGCCTGCCGCTCGCCGCGCTGGGCCTGTTCGGCGCGCTCTACGGCGTCGCGATCGGCATCACGCAGGCCAATCCGAAGCATGTGCTGGCCTATTCGAGCGTGAGCCAGATGGGCTTCCTGGTCGGGGTGATCGGCATGGGCATGGCCGCCGGCGATGCCGCCACCGCCACCGGCGCGGCCTTCTATGCCGCGCACCACCTGCTCGTGAAAGGCGCGCTGTTCCTGGCCGTGGGCACGGCCATGCTCACGGGCAGGCGCCACCTGTGGCCGCTGCTGATCGCGGCCGGCTTCATCGCGCTGGGGCTGGGCGGGCTGCCGCTGACCGGCGGGGCGCTCGCCAAGTACGCTGCCAAGGACCTGCTCGGCGACGGCCTTGCGGCCAGCGTGGCGGTGGTCTCGTCGATCGCCTCGACGCTGCTCATGATCCACTTCCTGCGCCGCCTGCAGGCGGGGGCCTCGAGCGATCCGCACGCTCGGGCACCCAGGCGCCAGGCGCTGGCCTGGTTCGCGATGGCGCTGGCCTCGGTGGCCGTGCCCTGGGCGCTCTATCTCGAAATCCCGATCGACACGCTGCCCAAGGCGTTGGCGCCTTCCGCGCTCTGGGACGGGCTCTGGCCGGTGCTGGTAGGCGTGGCGCTGGCCTTCGCGCTCGATCGTGCCGGTGCGCGCCTGCCGCGCATCCCGGCCGGCGACATCGGCATCGCGCTCGGGCGCGGCGCAGGCGCGCTGCTCGCGCTGGGCGGCGCCTTCGAGCGCATCGACACTTACGCCCGCCGCTGGACCGCGGCGAGCATTGCATTGCTGATACTGTCACTGCTGTTCGGCTGGGCGCTGACGGCATGGACATGAGCCATACACAAGGGGCCAGGAAATGAAATCGAGGACATCCACGCTGGCAGCGGTCGCCGCCGCTGTCCTGTTCGGCATCACGGGTTGCACGGTCGGACCCGACTTCGTGCGGCCCACGGTGCAGTCGCCAGCGAACTGGCGCATCGACTATCCGAAGGCGGCCGAGGTCGCCAACACGCGGTGGTGGGAACAGTTCGGCGACCCGGTGCTGAACCAGCTGATCGAGACCGCGCTGCGCGACAACCTCGACGTGCGCGTCGCGGCTGCGCGCATCGACCAGTTCCTCGGCGCGCTGCGCACCACCGACTCGCAGGCCTATCCGCAGCTGGGCTACGGTGCCGGCGCCACGCGCACGCGCGCGAGCCGCGAGGGCGTGACGCCCATTCCCGACCCGTTCAACAACTACTTCACGGTCTACCAGGGCAGCCTCAACGCGAACTGGCAGATCGACCTGTTCGGCCGCGTGCGGCGCATGAGCGAAGCCGCTCAGGCCCAGGTCTACGCGAGCGAGCAGGCGCAGCGCGGCGTCGTGCTCACGCTGGTGACCGGCGTCGCGACCGGCTACATCACGCTGCGCGCACTCGACCGCCAGCTCGAGATCGCGAAGTCGACCGCCGCCAACTTCGGCGAGACCGCGCGCATCTTCGACCTGCGCTTCAGGAAGGGCCTGGTGTCGCAGACCGAGGTCTCGCAGATCCGCTCGCAGTACCAGCAGGCGCTGACCGCGATCCCGACCTTCGAGCAGCAGATCGCGGCGCTCGAGAACCAGCTGTCGATCCTGCTCGGCCGCGATCCGGCGCCGATCCCGCGCGGACGCAGCATTGACCAGCTGGTCGTGCCGCTGATCCCGGCCGGACTGCCGTCCGACCTGCTCCAGCGGCGGCCCGACATCCTCGCAGCCGAGCAGAACCTGGTGGCTGCCAACGCCAGCATCGGCGTCGCGCGCTCGCTCTACTACCCGAACATCTCGCTGACCGGGGCGCTGGGTTCCACCAGCACCTCATTCGGCGACTTCCTCACCGGTCCGGCCAGCACCTGGTCGGTGGTCGCCGGCCTGACCGGCCCGATCTTCACCTTCGGCGCCATCGAGGGCCAGGTGCGCTCCGCCGAGGCGCAGAAGGCGCAGGCCGAGCTGGTCTACCAGCAGACCGTGCTGGGCGCCTTCCGCGACGCCAACAACGCGCTGGTCGGAACGCAGAAGAGCGCAGAGGGCGTGGACTTCCAGCGCGAGCGCGTGCGCCAGCTGCGGGAGTTCGCCCGGCTGTCGCGGCTCAAGTTCGAGAACGGCCTGGTCGGCTACCTCGAGGTGCTGATCTCCGACAACGAACTGTTCGCCGCCGAGCTCAACTTCGTGAACCTGCAGGCCGCCCGCTACACGCAGGCGGTCAACGTCTACCAGGCGATGGGTGGCGGCTGGGTCGATGTCGCGGACGGGCTCACGCCGCGGCCGGTCGGCATGGCGCCGCGGCGCGCCACGCCCTGACGGCAGCGCGACGACCCGACGATGAATCCGCGTTTCCAGACTTTCGTCTACGGCACCGCCATCGCGCTGATGCTCGGCTGGCTGTTCTACATCGGGCGCGACGTTTTCGTGCCGATCATGTTCAGCGTGTTCGTGGTCTACGTGATCCTGGGCCTGATGCGCATGATCGGCAGGCTGCCGCTGCTCGGGCCGGTGCTGCCGCAGCTGGTGGTCTCGCTGCTGTCGGTGCTGGTCATCGCCCTGGGCCTCGGCATGGTGGTCTACACGATCGTGTCGAACCGCGACAGCGTCATCGCGATGGCGCCGCGCTATCAGGAGTCGCTGCTCGCCGCGGTGCAGAAGCTGGCCGTGATGCTGCGCCTCGAGGCCGAGCCGACCTGGACCACCCTGCGGCGCGACCTGTTCGCCCAGGTGAGCCTGCAGCGGCTGGCCGCGTCGGCGCTGGCCTCGGTGTCCTCGCTGGCCGCGAGCGTGATGGTGGTCGCGCTCTATGCCTGCTTCCTGCTGCTGGAGCGCAGCCGGCTCGACGTCAAGATCGCCGCCATCGCGAGCAGCCCCCAGCATGCGCAGCGCATCAAGCAGGTGATCACCGACATCAACGCGCGGGTCGGGGCCTACCTTGCGCTCAAGACCTTCCTCGGCGTGCTGCTCGGCGTGCTGAGCTGGGTCATCATGAAGTTCGCAGGACTCGAGTTCGCGGTCTTCTGGGCCGTGATCATCGCGCTGCTCAACTACGTGCCCTACATCGGTTCGTTCCTGAGCATCGTCCTGCCGGGCCTGATGGCCGTGGCCCAGTTCGGCGGCGGCGGCGAGGCGATCCAGATCATGCTGTCGCTGACCGTGGTGCAGTTCCTGATCGGCAACTTCCTCGATCCCTACATCATGGGCAACTCGCTCAACCTGAGCCCCTTCGCGATCCTCGTGAGCCTCGCGGTCTGGGTTGCCCTCTGGGGCGTGCCCGGTGCGTTCCTGGCGGTGCCGATCACCGCGATGATGACCATCATCTTCTCGGAGTTCAGCGGCACCCGGCCCATCGCGGTGCTGCTGTCGCAGAACGGCAAGCCGTAGCTCCACCGCGCGTGGACGCGGGCGCTGGAGAGCGGAGCAACGTGCGCATCGCGCGGCCGCCGCAGGCAGGCCTGTTCGTGAAATCCCACGGAACCGGCTCCGCCGGGCCGTAGGGATTGCCCCCCGGCAGGGGGGTGGGCGGCTACACGCAGTGAGCCAACCTGGGGGGCGAGCCTATTGCGGCGTCACGCGAGCGTCGACGCCGTTGCCCTGGATGAACACGCGCTGGCCGACGCGCAGGCCCGGCGTCACCGGCTGGGTCACCTCGATCAGCACGCCGCTGTCGGTCCGGACGAAGATTTCCTGGCCGGCGATGGGCGTGTCGTAGCGGCGGGCGACCTCGCTGCCGGCCATGGTGCCGCCGATCGCGCCGACCACCATCGCCACATCGCGCCCGGTGCCGCCACCGATCAGGCTGCCGATGCCGACCCCGGCGAGGCCGCCGAGCACCGCGCCGATGCCGGTGTGATGCGAGCTTGCGATGGTGGTGGGCGTGATCTGCTCGATCTTGCCCTGCCTGATCTGCATGGCGCCGGGCTGGTTGCCGGGGGCGGCGCAGGCCGCGAGCACGAGGGCCATGGCGAGGGCTGCGATGCGGGAGAAGAGTCTTGTTGCTGTCATTGGTCGTTCCTCTGTATCGGTTTCGCGTGTCGGATGACACGTCGATCAGAATACCCCGCTGGCGCGCACCCGTCTTCGTCTTGAGTAGCATTGACAACCGACCTGCCCGCCGGGCCACTCCCATTCATTCCAGGACCTTCGCATGACTTCGACGACGACGACCGCCTCCTCCGCCTATCCCGACACCCGCCTGCTGATCGACGGCGAATGGTGCGATGCCGTCGGCGGCAAGACCCAGGACGTGTTCAATCCCGCCACCGGCAAGCCGATCGGCAAGGTGGCTTTCGCCGCCACGGCCGACCTCGACCGCGCGCTCGATGCCGCCCAGCGCGGCTTCGAGGCCTGGCGCCGGATTCCGGCCAACGAACGCGCCATCACCATGCGCCGCGCCGCGGGCCTGCTGCGCGAGCGCGCGGCCGACATCGCCCGCATCCTCACGCAGGAGCAGGGCAAGCCCTTCGCCGAGGCGCGCGGCGAGGTGCTCGCGGGTGCCGACATCATCGAGTGGTTCGCCGACGAGGGCCGCCGCGTCTACGGCCGCATCGTGCCTTCGCGCAACCTCGCGGCGCAGCAGCTGGTCCTGAAGGAGCCGCTGGGCCCGGTGGCCGCCTTCACGCCCTGGAACTTCCCGATCAACCAGATCGTGCGCAAGCTCGGTGCGGCGCTGGCCAGCGGCTGCTCCTTCCTGTGCAAGGCGCCCGAGGAAACGCCGGCCTCGCCGGCCGCGCTGCTGCAGGCCTTCGTCGACGCCGGCGTGCCCAAGGGCACCGTGGGCCTCGTGTTCGGCGACCCGGCCCAGATCTCCAGCTACCTGATTCCGCATCCGATCATCCGCAAGGTGACCTTCACGGGCTCGACCCCGGTCGGCAAGCAGCTCGCGGCGCTCGCCGGCCAGCACATGAAGCGCGCCACCATGGAGCTGGGCGGCCATGCCCCCGTGATCGTGGCCGAGGACGCCGACGTCGAGCTGGCGGTCAAGGCATCGGGCGGCGCCAAGTTCCGCAATGCGGGCCAGGTCTGCATCTCGCCGACCCGTTTCCTGGTGCACAACAGCCTGCGCCCGGCCTTCGTGCAGGCAATGGTCAAGCATGCCGAAGCCCTCAAGCTCGGCGATGGCCTGGCCGAAGGCACGACCATCGGCCCGCTGGCCAATGCGCGCCGCCTCACTGCGATGGCCAAGGTGCTCGACGATGCGCGCGCCACCGGCGCCAAGGTCGCGACCGGCGGCGAGCGCGTGGGCAGCAGCGGCAACTTCTTCGCCCCGACCGTGCTCGACGACGTCTCGCTGCAGGCCGACGTCTTCAACAACGAGCCCTTCGGTCCGATCGCGGCGATCCGCGGCTTCGACACGCTCGACGAGGCGATCGCCGAAGCGAACCGCCTGCCGTTCGGCCTGGCCGGCTACGCCTTCACCAAGTCGATCAAGAACGCGCACCTGCTCTCGCAACGCATGGAGGTGGGCATGCTCTGGATCAACCAGCCGGCCGCGCCGACGCCCGAGATGCCCTTCGGCGGCGTCAAGGATTCGGGCTACGGCTCGGAAGGCGGTCCGGAGGCGATGGAGGCCTACCTGATCACCAAGGCCGTCTCGATCATGGCCGTCTGAAGGCGCGGCAGGGGCTTGCAGGCGGGCGTTCCGCGGTAGGCCTTTTTTCTTCGCCAACCAGGCGGAACCGGGACACAATGGCGACCATCATGCAAAACAGCGCGATGCTCCGTCGGGTGTTCCTGGTCCTGGGCATGCTGGTGCTGATGCCGATGGCGGCCGGCGCCCAGACCCAGCTCGGAACCGCGGCCGCCCTGCAGGCCAAGTTCACGGCGGTGCAGCCGCAGCTCGAGAAGAACGCCTTCGCCCGTCCGCTGGTGCTGGAATCGAGCGAGGCCTCGGGCCAGCTCAGCGGCCACATCTTCGGCGTGGTCGATCATCCCTTCGAGCAGGTCGGTGCGGCCCTGTCCAGGCCGGCCGTCTGGTGCGACGTGCTGATGCTGCACCTGAACACCAAGGGTTGTGCCGTGCGCACCGCCGGCGCGGCCACCACCCTCGAGGTCTCGGTCGGGCGCAAGTTCGACCAGCCGCTGTCGGATGCGCAGCGCATCGATTTCGTCTGGACGCCCGCGAAGACCTCGGCCGACTACATGAGTGCGAGGCTCAGCGCCGACAAGGGGCCGCTGTCGACGCGCGACTACCGCATCGAATTCGAGGCCACGCCGCTGCCCAACGGCAAGACCTTCATCCACATGGCCTACGCCTATGCCTACGGCACCGCCGCCCGCATCGCGATGCAGGGCTACCTGTCGACGCTCGGCAGCGACAAGGTCGGCTTCTCGACCAAGGACGGCGCGCTGGTCGGCGGCGTGCTCGGCGTGGTCGAGCGCAACACGATGCGCTACTACCTCGCCATCGACGCCTACCTCGATGCCCCGGCCGAAGCGCAGCAGGCCAAGCGTTCGGCGCAATGGTTCGACAGCACCGAGCGCTATGCGCGGCAACTGCACGAGGTGGATCGCAACGACTACCTCGAGATGAAGAAGAATGAATACCAACGGATGAAGACGCAATAGTGCGTGCATCGTTGGCTGGGGAAAGCGCGCTTGCGCAGGGTTTAGATACACATGTATCCTGGTGTATCAGAACCGGACGACCCCCATGGACCTCGAATTTCACGTGCACAAGGTGCAGGCGCTGAGCCCGAAGGCGGCCAAGATCGCCTTGCGCATGCTGGACCGCGATCCGCGTGTTCCGACCGAATGGGTGATGGCGCTTCGACCCGCACTGGTCGAGCGCAGCAGCGAATCCGAATCCTTCGGCAGTACCGACTGGATGACCATCGCTGCGATCGAGCGGCCCGGCATCCGGCGTTTCACCGAACGCTTCGAGAGCCGCGAGCAGAAGCATGCGCGGCTGTGGGTGCTGAGCCTGCGCACCGCGTCCAAGCGGCATGACCGCGCCGAACCGGACGCGAGCAGCTTCGGCGCACTCTAGCGGCCGGTGGTGTCTGCCGGACGCCGTTGCGCATTCACTGCGCGCGCCCTCCGCCGCGGCGAACCATCGCGGCGCGGCTCTTCTGCAAGTCGGCCAGCCGCTGCAGTTCCGCCGTGCAGTCGGCCTGTGTTGCCACCAGAACGAAGGAACTGCGACGCATTGCCGTGATGTTCTTCTCGACCTGGACCGGATCCCGGTTCTTGACGACCAGGCCCGCGGCCACCGCGGCTCGCGATTGGCGATAGAAGGATTTCTCGAAGGCCGGCGTGCCGCAGCGAGCGGCAATCACGCGGTCGTCGGCTTCGCGCTGTTCGGCCGCGTGGGGCGCGTCCTGCGCCTGGGTAGCGAGCGGTATGCCGATGGCGGCAGCGGCCAGCCATGCGGCCAGATCGAATGATGTTCTTGTCATGAGTCCCCCTGTCGTTTCGTCGATGCGGACATGCGTCCGTCGCGCATGCCATGGTACGGCGGCCGCCTCGCAACTGCCATCGCCATGCGTGGGTTGTGGCGTGCGAATCACGTCGGCCGATGGGGGTCACGGGCCTTGCATGAAAGGGTTGTCGGCCGGCTTGTGAACGTTTGTAATGCGGGGGACGGCGCCCATTCCGGCAGTTCAACCGAGAAATCTCCCATGACGATCGCGAAGCACGCCATCCGAATCGCCGCTGCAGCAGTTGCATCCCTCGTCGCGGGCGGCGCCTCGGCGCAGTCGCAGGCCGACGCCGAGCTTCAGAAGCAGCTCGCGAACCCGATCGCCGACATCGTCACGCTGCCGTTCCAGCTCAACACCAACTTCAACACCGGTCCGTTCCAGAAACCGCAATACACGCTCAACATCCAGCCGGTCTACCCGATCAAGATGGAGGGCGGCTGGTCGCTGATCAATCGCGCCATCGTGCCGCTGCTGTCCAATCCCGCGGTGCTGCCGGGCCAGGACCGCAAGTACGGCCTCGGCGACATCACCTACGAAGGCTTCTTCGCGCCGCCCACGGGCGACAGCGGCGTGATCTGGGGCTTCGGCCCGGCGCTGGTCATGCGCACCGCCACCGACGACCGGCTCGGCGCCGGCAAGTGGTCGCTCGGACCCGCGGTGGTGGTGCTCAAGCAGACCGACGCCTGGACCGTGGGTGCGCTCGCGACCCAGGTGTGGTCCTTCGCGGGCGACGAGAGCATGCCCAGCGTGAACGCTTTCTCGGTGCAGCCGATCGTGAGCTATCGGCTGGACGCCAGGCAGTCGATCGGCTACATCGGCACCGTCACGGCCGACTGGCAGCAGAACCGCGCCAGCCAGCGCTGGACCGTGCCGCTCGGCGTCTCGTATTCGCTGCTGGTGCGGCCCGAGGGCTTCGTGCCGATGAATTTCGTCGTCGGTGCCGGCTACAACGTGATCCGGCCCGACAATGCATCGGACTGGTTCGTCCGCTTCCAGGTCAATTTCGTTCTGCCCAAATAAGGATTCCCGCATGCGCTTGCGCGACAGTTTCAGCAGCCTGGCCCTGGGCCTGGCATTGACCGCTTCCCTGCCGGCGTCGGCCACGCCGCTGAGCATCTACAACTCGATGCGCGAGACGCCGATCACCAAGTTCAGCAAGGCCGACATGGCGCTGATGATGAAGACGATCGACGGCGCGCTCGACAGCGGCGCCGATGGCGCCAAGGTCGACTGGGCCAACGCCGCGGGCAGCAGCAGCGGCAGCGTCACGCCGGCCAAGGATCCCAAGGGCCGCGCCCAGTGCCGGCTCGCGCATGTCGAGAACCGCTACAAGACGCTGCGCGGCGCGGGCAGCTACGTGTTCTGCCGCAACGCGAAGGCCAAGTCACCGGCCTGGGAACTGGTGGAGCCCTGGTCCGGGTCCTGAGCCCGGCTGATCCACAGCCTTCGTACCAACCTCCAACCCGAAACCTTTCTTTTCACCCGAAAGCGAACACCCATGAAAACAGTCCTGTCCCGCATCGCTGCCTTCGCGCTGGTCCTCATGCTCGCGGCCTGTGCAGCGCCCCAGTCCGGATCGATGGTCGTCCGCCAAGGCGTGATCGAGCAGATCACGCCGGCGCAGATCCAGAGCAACCAGCACGCCGGCGTCGGCGCCGTGCTCGGCGGCTTGACGGGGCTCGGCATCGGCAGCCTGATCGGTGGGGGTACGGGGCGCGACGTGGCCATGGTCGCGGGCACCATCGGCGGCAGCATCGCGGGTGCCGAGATCGCGAACCGCTACACGCAGCCGATCGCTGGCGAGCAGGTCGTGGTTCGCACCACCAGTGGCGTTCTGGTCGTCGTGACCCAGCCGGTCACGGGCGGCCTGCGCGTCGGCCAGCGCGTCTACATCGAAGGCTCCGGCGAGGGCGCCCGGGTTCTGCCGCAGTAGTAGCAGCGCCGGGCGGCCGCGCGGCCGCTCAGGCTTTCACAGGAAGGGCAGCGTCAGGCTCACGGACACGCCGTCGCCCTTGGGCCGGTTCTTGGCCTCGACGTCGTGCACCCAGCGGGCCGAGAAGGCCGCGGGTTGCGAGCCGATCTTCCCGCTCCAGGTGAGGATCGGGCCGAGGCCGACCGCACGGCCCTTGAAGCCGTTGAGCTTGTCGGCGGTCGGGCCCTTGTCGTTCTGCAACTGCTCGATCCAGCCGCCGACCACGCCGAGCTGCCATTGCGGCGCAACCGCGGTGGTCCACATCGCGTCGATCCGGAACACGGCGCCGTTCTTGTAGTCGGTGTCGTCGTTGCGCGTGTAGAAATCGACTGCGCCCAGGGTCGTGAACTGGCCGCCACCCGCAAACAGCTTCGTGTAGGCGATGGTCGGCGAGAAGGTCCAGGTGTTCTGTCCGGCGTTGGCCAGCCGGTCCGGGTCGTAGGAGCCGGTGGGCGCATAGAAGGGCAGCGAGAACGCGATGTGCTCGGTCTCGCTGAAGTGGTAGCCGGCCACGATCGGATTCACCAGCACGTCGGCGAAATGCGTGTTGCTGTCGCTGCGCGACACGCCGCGGTAGAGGCCGCCGACGTCGATCTCGGCCTTGGTGTATTGCACCGGCAGGCCGATCGCCGAGGCGAAATTCCAGCGCCCCGGCCCGGTGTTCCAGATGTAGGTCAGGTTGGCGATGTTGTACGACGCCGAGACGTCCAGGCCGGCGCTCAGCGTGCGGCCGACGGACACCAGCCGCGATCCGCTCAGATCGCCCGAGAAGTAGATGCTCGACACGGCCAGCACGAGGCCGGGCGTGGGCGGGACCACGCCGGCATCGGAATACACCTGCTGGGCCGTGATGGGCCGGCCCATGCCGCCTTCGGTGGCAGCGGCTGCGAGCGGCAGCAGCGCGATCGCGACGGCCAGGGTCTGCCTCGGGATGGGTCTCATTGAAATCCTATGGGTTCGGGGTCGGTGCGGGGGCGACGCGCACGACGCAGCGAAAGCCCATGTGGGAAGTGGAAGTGTCGATCGGCTGCCCCATGCGCGCGGCCGGCCGATAGCGGTGGCAGTAGTTGGGCGCGCACAGGTGCGAGCCACCCTTCATGACGCGGCGAGGGATGCGCACGTGCGGCGTGCGCGGGTCCATGCTGTCCTCGAGTGAACCGCCGCGCGGGTTGTCGAGCGTGCAGCAGGCATGCGTGATGCGGCCGTGCTCCTGGTACCAGTCGCTGGTGAGTTCCCAGACGTTGCCGGCCATGTCGTGCAGGCCGTAGCCGTTGGGCGCGAAGGCGCCGACCGGCGAGGTCCATTCGTAGCCGTCCTCGAGCAGGTTCTGCCATGGGAACTGGCCCTGCCAGGTGTTGGCCATCGAGCGGCCTCGGACCTTGAATTCGTCGCCCCAGCAGTACTCGGCGCCTTCCAGTCCGCCACGCGCCGCGAACTCCCATTCGGCCTCGGTCGGCAGGGCCTTGCCAGCCCAGGCGGCGTAGGCCTCGGCGTCCTCGCAGGCCACATGGACCACGGGATGCTTCCACAGGCCCTGCAGCGAGCTGCCGGGTCCGCGCGGATGGCGCCAGTCGGCGCCTTTCGTGTAGAGCCACCAGTTGTGGACGTTGCCCATGTCGACCGGTCCCGCGGTCTTCTGGAACACGACCGAGGAGGGCGCGAGCATCTCGGGATCGGCGCCCGGATAGTCCTCGGCCCTGGCGGGACGCTCGGCGAGCGTGACATGGCCGGTGGCGTCCACGAAGCGCTTGAACTCGGCGTTCGTCACCGGGTGGGAATCGATCCAGAAGGGCTGGACCGTGACCTTGTGCGCCGGAGCCTCTTCGGCATAGTGGTTGTCGGATCCCATGACGAAGGTGCCTCCGGGAATCCAGGCCATGGCCGGATGGGGTGCGGTCCGGGGCGCGTCAGGAGCAAGTTCGGGCATGTGCGGCGGGCGATTCGTTCAGAAGAAGGGAGCAGTCGCGCATCGTACCGCCGCCTCAGGCGCCCACCTCCCCGAGGTCGGCCGACGCGACGCCCAGATGCCCGACCGCGCGCACGAGGTCGGCCAGCGAACTCACCTCCATCTTCGCCATCACGTGCGCCCGATGGGCCTTGACCGTGCGTTCGGCGGCGCCCAGCTGCGCGCTGATCTGCTTGTTGAGGGCGCCATTGACCACCAGTTCCATCACCTGGCGCTCGCGCGGGCTGAGCGTCGAGTAGCGGCTGCGAAGCGCGCACAGCCGGCGATGGGCGCGGCGCCGCACGGCATCGTCGGCGACTGCCTTGCCGACCACGGAAAGGATGGTCTCGCTGTCGACCGGCTTGAACAGGAAATCGGCCGCGCCGGCCTTCATCGCGCGCAGCGTCTCCTGCACCGTGGCCTCGGCCGTGACGAAGATCACCGGCAGGGGCTCGGGCTGGTGGGCGATCATTTCCTGCAGGTCGAGCCCGCTCGGGCCCGGCATGTGGATGTCGAGCACCAGGCAGCCGGGCTCGTTGCCGATGCCGTGAAGGAGCATCTCGCCGACGGACCCGTACTCCGCCGTGCGATGGCCGGCAGCGCGCAGCAGCTTCTGCATCGTGCGCCGGTAGCTCGCGTCATCGTCGACGAGCCTCACCACGGGCTGGTAGTTCGAATCCTCGCTCGACAGGCTCATGCATCTCTCCAGGTCCGAAGGTCGATGGACGCGCTCGCCCCGGGAACACGGACCGAAGGTGCTGCGCGGCTTGCCCTTGGGTGCAAGCGCCTGAATGTTCTTACATCAGCCTTCCGCTTTGCGTAGGACATTGCCTACGGGCGAAAAAAAGCCGGCCCCGCGTAGACGGGGCCGGCTTCATGGAACGCCGCAGATCAGAGCGCGGCCTGGCGCGTCTGCGAAATGCGGGCACCGCCGAATTGCGAGGGGATCACGCTGCCGGCGAAGGATTCGCGGCGCACGTTCTGGTTCGGGGCATGCGCCGCAGCGACGGCTTCGGCACGAACTGCCGAGCGGTCGCGCACGCTGGCGACCGTGGTCACGCCCTGGCCGTAGCCATCGGCGTAGGGGTTGGCGCCGCGGGCGGCGACCGAGGCCTGGGCGCTGACTTCGGCACGGCTGGCGGCCGAGGTCAGGGCGTGCACGCCGTCATAGACTTCGGCATGGGCACCGGCGGCGGCAACGAGCGACAGGGCGGCGGCGGCGATGATCTTCGAGGTGTTCATTTCAATTCCTTCTGGCTTGATGAATGGGCCGGAGACGCATCGCGTTCCGGGGTGGCTCAAGTCTATCCAGGGAACTAGGTAGAAACCCGTACTGAAACGAACTGCAGTGTTGCGGAACCGGAAACAATGCCGGCGGCCCAGGCTCGCCGCGCAGGGCCAGCGGTCAGCGCTTGTTCCAGAAGGGGCGCGCCTCGGCCATTCGCTCGAGTGCCTTGCGGCACCTGGCAGCGCTGGCCGGATGGCTGGCCGAGAGCCAGCCCACGGCGAACCAGGCAGCGCCATCGGTGGACGCGATGTCGCGGTAGAGGCTCATCGCCATCGCGGCATCGTTGTGTTCCCCCAGCGCGTCCTGCACCGGCTCCAGGGCCTCGATGAAACGCTGCGCCGCCCGGCGCCCGAACAGCGGCGCCACGAATTCGCCGAGGTAGCGCAAGCGCTTCAAGCGCTTGCGCACCCGGTGCTGCGCCTCGCTGTCGAGGTCCTCGAAGCGCCGGCCGTCGCGCAGCACCTGGTGGTGCAGCCTGGCGAGGCGGGCGCGGATGAGCTTGCGCGCCGGCCCCGCAGCCTCGGTCGCGAGGGGCGTGCCCAGGGCGGTGCCATCGGCGACAGAGGCCACGATCAGTTGCAGCAGCACGTCCTGCAAGGCCGCGCCGCGCACCACCGCGCGGGCGTCGGATGCACCGGCCGCGTCGGGGACGCCGAAGTCGACCGGCGGTGCACCGAGCGCCTCCAGCCGCGGCTGCATCGCCTGCTGCAGGTTCATGCGGTCGCGCGGCTGGCCGAGCGCATGGAAGGCATCGGCCAGCACCGGCTCCCAGCCGGGATCGATCGCGGGCGCGAGTTCGGCCAGTTCGCGCAGGGCCGTGCGCAGGCGCCGGATGCCGACGCGCAGCTGGTGCACATGCTCGGGGTCGGGGCTGCCGGCGGCGATCTCGCTGGCGTTCGGCAGCATCTGCGCAAGGCAGCTGTCGAGCACGGCGCGAAAGATCTGCGTGCCGCCGGCGCCCTCCGCGAGCCGTGGGGCGCTCGCCTTGACCGGCGGTCCGAAGGCCTCGCCGCGTGCGAGTCGCTCGCCGCGTGCCGATTTCGAAACGGTGTCGAGCCAGAGTCCGTAGCGGCCGCGCCAGCGCCGGGCCAGTTCGAGCATGGCCGAGGCGCTGCCGTGCTTGAGCTCGATTTCGAGCTCGCACAGCGGCTGGGCGCGTTCGCCGCTGTGCACCTCGCCCAGATCGAAGGCCAGTTCGACCAGCGCATCGCCGCTGCGCATCTCGCGCATGGTTCGCCAGACGTCGGTGCCATAGAGCGGGACCAGCACAGGCTCGGCGCCCGCGTCGGTGTGGCCGGCCTCGCGCAGGGCCTCGGCGATGCGCTCGCCGACGGGCGTGCCGTGGTGCCGATCGATGCGCGGTGCGGGCTGCTGCCCCGCGCGCACGGGCGCCAGCTCGACGTTGTGCTCCAGGCGTTCGACCGGAAGCTCGCCGGGCGCCTTGGCGGTCTGGATCCAGGCACCGTCTTCCTTTCGCACACGCAGCACGACATGGCGCGCAGCAAGGGCGCCGTCCTCGGTGTCGTAGTAGCGGGCGCGCAGGCGGGCGCGGTGCGACCGGCCGCGCCCGACAGCGGCTTCCACCGCAGCCCGGCTCGTCGCATCGACCTGGAACTTGAGCTCGAATTCTTTCAAATCATCGGCCTCGCAATCGGAGGCGTGCACGGCCTCAGGCCTTGGACTCGTCCTTCAGTTCACTGACCTGCAGAGACAGGTCGAAAAGCTTCGACTTGCTCGCATAGTAGCGGTCGAGCCGCCATTCCCTGAGGATGTCCATTGCCAGCTGGAAGCTCTTGTAATCGAGCTCGTAGAGCGTCACGAGCTCGAAGCTCATTTCCGATTCGAGCGCGAGGACGAGCCTTGCAAGGATCTTGGCGGAAGGTTCGGTCGGATCCGTCTCGATGAATCGGCGGGCGACCTTGATGGCGTTCATGGGTGCGACTTTCTCGTTGCAATGTTCCCATGACTATAGCCAGCACCCCTCCGGCGTTTATGACAGTCGTGTGACGGAGTCAGGGTATTCCCGGCCGCCCGTGCCGCGCCCCGGGCCGATCAGCGGATCGGGGTTTCGGTGGTGCGGACCACGCCGCCGCCGAGCACGCTGCCTCTGACTTCGGTGGCGCCGGCGCCGGTCACGCGGGCTTCGCAGGCCTCGCGATCGCTCGCGGGCTGGCGCGCGCAGCGGGCGAGGGCGTTCTGTTGGAGGGTTGCCGCGTCGGGTGCCACCGATCCCGCCTGACGATTCATCTGGGCGGCAGCGCCCCTCTCGCGCAGGCAGGCGGCCTTGTCCTGCAGCACGCCGTCACAGGGCAGACTGCCCGGCGGGTCGGCGGCGAAGGCCGGGGCCGTGGCCGCGAGGCTGGCCGTGGTGAGCAGGGCGGCTAGACAGGTTCGCAGTGCGATTTTCATGGTCACTCCTTTTCGACAGGGCGACGCAGAAAGAACAAAGAATGGCGCCGCCTGCAAACCAGTATGGGACGCGCAGGGGCGCCTCGCTGTCGGACAGCGACGCATCAGCCCTCGGCGATGCGCCTCGACAGATGTGCGAGCGCTTCCTCGACCTGGTCGACCAGGATCAGCGACAGGTCGCCGGGCGCCAGGCGCGCGAGCGCGGTGTCGATGGCGATGAACTCGCCGCGGATTTCGTCGATGGCGCGCGTGCGCGAGGCGCCTTCCAGGCCCTGGCGCAGCAGCGCCATCACCTCGCCGTCGGCACGGCCGCGCTGGGCCGCGTCCTGATAGAGGATGACGTCGTCGAAGGCCTGGCCGAGGATCGCGGTCTGGTCGCGGATGTCGCAGTCGCGGCGGTCGCCGGCGCCGCTGATCACCACCGAGCGCTTCTTGGCCGGCATGGTGTCGACCGCGGCCACCAGTGCGCGCATGGCGTCGGTGTTGTGGCCGTAGTCGGCGATCACGGTGGCGCCGCGGTAGTCCATCACGTTGAAGCGCCCGGGCACGCCCGCCGCATCGTTCTTGAAGCTCGCCAGGCCGCTGCGGATGGTTTCCCAGTCCAGGCCCACGGCCCAGGCCGCCGCGACCGAGGCCATCACGTTGTCGACCTGGAAGCCGATGCTGCCGTTGCGCGTGATCTGCACGTCGCGCAGCGGGATGCGCTCGCGCCACGAGCCCTCTGCCGCCACGATCGCATCGCCGTCCACGTACACCGTGCGCTTGCCCTGCGCGCGGTGCGTGGCCATCACGGGATGGGCGCGGTCGGCGCTGAAGAAGATCACGCTGCCGGGGCAGGTGGTGGCCATCGCCGCCACGTTGGGATCTGCGGCGTTGAGCACCGCGTAGCCGCCGGGCGCGACGTTGCGCACGATCACGCGCTTGAGCACCGCCAGGTCCTCGACCGTCGTGATGTAGTTGAGGCCCAGGTGGTCGCCGCTGCCGATGTTGGTGACCACCGCCACCTGGCAGCGGTCGAAGCCCAGGCCCTCGCGCAGCACGCCGCCGCGCGCCACCTCGAAAACGGCTGCATCGACGTCGGGATGCAGCAGCACGTTGCGCGCGCTCTTGGGACCGCTGCAGTCGCCGCTGTCGGTCTGGCGGCCGTCGACGTAGACGCCGTCGGTATTGGTCATGCCGGTGCGCAGGCCGCTGCCCGTGAGCAGGTGGTTGATGAGCCGTGCGGTGGTGGTCTTGCCGTTGGTGCCGGTCACGGCGACCACCGGGATGCGGCCGTCGTCGCCATGCGCGAACAGCGTGTCCATCACAGCCTCGCCGACCGCGCGACCGCGGCCGAACGAGGGCGAGATGTGCATGCGCAGCCCGGGCGCGGCATTGACCTCGACCACGCCGCCGTGCTGTTCCTCGAGCGGGCGCAGCACGTTCTCGCACACCATGTCGACGCCGCAGATGTGCAGGCCGACCATCTGCGCCGCATCGACCGCGCGCGCCGCGACCTCGGGGTGCACGGTGTCGGTGACGTCGGTGGCGGTGCCGCCGGTCGAGAGGTTGGCGTTGTTGCGCAGCACCACGCGCTGGCCCAGCGCCGGCACGCTGTCGGGCGTGAGGTCCTGCGATTCGAGCCGGCCGACCGCGATGTCGTCGAGCCGGATCTTGGTCAGCGAGGTGGCATGGCCCTCGCCGCGGCGCGGGTCCTGGTTGACCGCCTCGACCAGCTCTCGCACCGACTTCAGGCCGTCGCCGATCACCTGGGGCGGATCGCGCCGCGCCGCCGCGACCAGCTTGTCGCCGACCACCAGCAGGCGGAAGTCGAAGCCGGGCAGGAACTTCTCGACCATCACCTCGCCGTAGACGGCGGCCGATTCGTAGGCCGCGAGCAGCTGCTCGCGGGTCGTGATGTTGACCGTCACGCCCTTGCCCTGGTTGCCGTCCTGCGGCTTGACGACCACCGGCAGGCCGATCTCCTCGGCCGCCGCCCAGCCGTCCTCGGCGTCGGACACGGGGCGGCCCAGCGGCACCGGAACGCCGGCCGCGTTGAGCAGCTGCTTGGTGAGTTCCTTGTCCTGCGCGATCGACTCGGCGACGCCGCTGGTGCTGTCGACCTCGGCGGCCTGGATGCGGCGCTGCTTGGAGCCCCAGCCGAACTGCACCAGGCTGCCGCTGGTCAGGCGCCGGTACGGAATGCCGCGCGCCACGGCGGCATCGACGATCGAGCCGGTGCTGGGCCCCAGGCGCTCGGACTCGTCGAGATCGCGCAGCTCGGTGATGGCCGCGATGGCGTCGAAGGCGGTGTCGGCCTGCGCCGCAGCGATCAGCTCGCCGGCCAGTTCGAGCGCGCGCCGGCCGACCGCCTCCTCGCTGTACTGGACGGCGACCTGGTAGGTGCCTTCTTCCAGCGTGCGCGAGGTGTGGCCGAAGTTGACGGGGCAGCCGGCCTGCGACTGCAGGGCGACGGCGGCGTTCTCGAACACGTGGGCGAGCGCCAGCGGCTGGCCCAGCACCAGCGGGTGCAGCTCGCCGATGGTCGGGAACAGGGCGCGCAGGCGCGACTCGAAGCCGGCCAGGTGCTCGATCGTGTTCTCGTCGCCGGTGCAGGCGACGATCGCCTCCATGCAGGTGTGGCGGCTCCACAGGTTGGGGCCGCGCAGGGCGCGGATGCGGGTGACTTCCATGTCAGGACTCCACGGCGGAACGATTCCGGCCGCTCAAGCTAGTTGGGATTGCGGCGAAACCAGGGTCTGCGACAGCTGCAGCGATGCCAGCGCCGCCTGCAGGTCGGCCTCGAAGGCCTCGACGCCGGCGCCGATCAGGTTCAGGGGAATGCCCAGGGCCCAGCCCGCGGCAACCGCCGCAAGCAGGCTCTCCAGGCTCACGCCCGCATGGGTGGCGCGCCAGATCGTGAGGCGGCCCAGGCCCGGCAGGAAGGATTCGCTGCTGCCCTTGGCCAGCACCACGCGGTCCTGGCGCACCAGCACGGCCTTGCCGCCGCTGGTCTGGTGGCGCAGCAGTGCCTCGGCCTGCGGCTCGGCGCTGTAGAGGATCACGTCGCCGTCGCACAGCGGCGCCAGGCCGGCCACGCGCTGGTCGGCCGCATTGAGCACGGCCGTGCCTTCGGGCAGCACGACGTCGACCTGGGTGCGCAGCACGCGCACCATCTGGTCGCTCTCGGTGATGTCGAATTCGCCCAGCGCCTCGGCGCCGTCGAGGTCGGTCACGATGCCGACTTCGCAGCGGTCGTAGGCTAGGCCGTCGCGCAGGATGGTCTCGGCGCCGTTCTCGATCACCACCGCCTGCACGGCGCGGTTCACGAGCAGGCGATGGCCGGCTTCCCAGTGGGCGCTGTCGCGCGCATCGACGCGGCGCCGTTCGAGGAACAGGCCGTCGCGGCAGGCCAGGCCCGTGTGGCGGCCGCCGAGGCCGATCAGCCAGGCCACCAGGCGCGACAGCACGGCGGTGTCGCGCGAGCCGGCGACGCCGACCACCGGGATGCGGCCGGGCGCGTCCTCGGGGAACAGGTGGTCGCAGATGGCGCGTCCGACCGGGCGCGGCGAGCCGACCAGCGGCTTCAGGTGCATCAGCAGGCCGGGGCCGGCATTGACCTCGACGATGGCGCCGCCCTGTGCGGCCAGCGGCCGCGCGATGTCCAGCGCCACCAGGTCGATGCCCGCGATGTCCAGGCCGACCACGCGGGCCGCGAGCACCGCCGCATGCGCGACCTCGGGGTGCACCTGGTCGGTGCAGTCGATCGCCATGTTGCCGTTGCGCTGGATGGTGACCACGCGACCGGCGGCCGGCACCGCGTCGGCATCGAGTTCCTGGCGCTTGAGTTCGAGCTGCAGCTTGGCGTCGGTCGCGATCACGATCACGTCGAGCGGATATTCCTCCTCGGCGCCGCGCCGCGGATCGCTGTTGAGCTGGCTGTCGATCAGCTGCGCCACGGTGGCAGTGCCGTCGCCCGTGACGGTGATGATCTCGCCGCGCGCTGCCGCCACCACCTGTCCGCCGACCACCAGCAGTCGATGCTCGTGGCCGCGGATGAAGCGCTCGACCATCACGTCGCTGCCCTCGGGCTCGGCGACGGCGAAGGCGGCCATGACCTCCTCGCGGGTGTGAAGCTCGAGCGAGACGCCGCGTCCGTGGTTGGCGTCCGAGGGCTTGACCACGACCGGCAGGCCGATGTCCTCGGCCGCTTCCCAGGCTTCGTCGGCATCGGCGACGACCTGGCCCTCGGGCACCGGCACGCCGCAGCTTGCGAGCAGCGACTTGGTGAGTTCCTTGTCGCTCGCGATCGATTCGCCGATGGCGCTGGTGTAGTCGGTCTCGGCGGTCCAGATGCGCTGCTGGTTGGCGCCGTAGCCGAGCTGCACGAGGTTGCCGGCATTGAGCCGCAGGTGCGGGATGCCGCGGTCGGCGGCGGCGCCCACGATGCAGGCGGTGCTCGGGCCGAGGTAGCAATCCTCGACCTTGGCCTTGACCGCATCCACCGCGCGCTGCACCTCGGCGGCGCCGAAGGGCTGGTCGTTGATCGCTGCCATCAGCAGCCGGTGGCCCTCGGCCAGCGCGACCCGTGCGACCTGCTCGTCGCGGGCGCGGAACACCATGCGATAGACGCCGTGCTGCGAGGTGCTGCGGGTTTGCCCGAAGCCGGTCGGCATGCCGGCGAGGTTCAGCAGCTCGATCACCACGTGCTCGAGCACGTGGCCGGCCCAGGTGCCTTCGTTGAGGCGCTGGATGAAGCCGCCGCGCTCGCCGACGCCGCAATGGTGCTCGATCAGCGCCGGCAGCAGGGTGGTGAGCCGCTCGGTGAAGCCGGGGATCAGGTTCGACGGATGGTCCTCGAGCGCGCCCAGGTCGAGCCAGACCTCGAGCACGGGCCGGTAGGTCCAGAGGTTGGGGCCGCGCAAATAGTTGATGCGCAGCAGGCGGATGTCGTCGAAACGGGTCATGAAAACGTTCGATGTG
Source organism: Variovorax jilinensis (assembly GCF_030316885.1). GTDB lineage: Bacteria > Pseudomonadota > Gammaproteobacteria > Burkholderiales > Burkholderiaceae_C > Variovorax > Variovorax jilinensis. The sequence goes on from NZ_JASZYQ010000001.1 coordinate 544,732, forward strand.
CTTTGGCCGAGCACGGACGCGCCCTCAAGCGCGCCCATGGCCATCGGTCAGAATCGGCGCGCGAGGAGCGCCATGAAGGGTCCGTCGGCGGGCCAGAGATACAGAAACACAATGCAACATCACGATCCAGTCGAAGCCGCGGGGGGCGAAACCGGAGAGGCTTCAGACGCTCTGAAAAGCCGACTCTCCGTCGCGGAAAACGTTCTGGCGACCTTCGCGGTTGACCTCGACGACCAACTTCGCTTCCAGCCGGGCCTGCTGGCGCTGACCGAGAACCGGCTGCTGGCCCGCGACGCCGCGGGCGCCTGGACCGAGTGGGCCATTCCCGGCGACGGCGGCCTGGCGCTCTACTGGAGCGATCACGCGGGGGTCGGCACGCTGGAATTGCACGACGGACAGGCGCTCCGGGCACGCTGGCGCTGCACGCTGGCCCAGCAGGCGGGCGCGCTGCGGCTCCAGAAGCTCTTCGATGCCCGGATGGCGGGAGTCGCCCAGGCGACAGCCCGGACCGAGGCGGAGGACCCGATCGGGGAGACCGAGCTGCAGGCGCCGCCCTCGACCTGGGTGCTGCTGCGCCTGGGCCGCTTCGCCCGGCCCTACCGCAAGCAGCTGATCGCGGGCTTCCTGCTCACGCTGGCCTCGACCGCCGCCACCCTGGTGCCGCCGTACCTCACGATCCCGCTGATGGACGACATCCTGATCCCGTTCCAGAACGGCCAGCAGATCGCGGTCACGAAGGTCGTGATGTTCCTGTCCGCGCTGCTGGCTGCCGCGCTGGCCGGCTGGGCGCTGGGCTGGGCCCGGACCTACCTGCTCGCGCTGGTGTCCGAGCGCATCGGCGCCGATCTGCGCACCACGACCTACGAACATCTGCTGACGCTGCCGCTCGACTACTTCGGCGGCAAGCGCACGGGCGACCTGATGGCGCGCATCGGCTCGGAAACCGACCGCATCAACGTCTTCCTGTCGCTGCACGCGCTCGACTTCCTGACCGACGTGCTGATGATCACGATGACCGCCGTGATCCTGTTCTCGATCAATCCGCTGCTGGCCGTGGTCACGCTGGTGCCGCTGCCCTTCATCGCCTGGATGATCCACGTGGTGCGCGACCGGCTGCGCACCGGCTTCGAGAAGATCGACCGGGTCTGGAGCGAGGTCACGAACGTGCTCGCCGACACCATCCCGGGCATCCGCGTGGTCAAGGCCTTCGCGCAGGAGAAGCGCGAGGCCGACCGCTTCCGCGAAGCGAACAAATACAACCTGCAGGTCAACGACAAGCTCAACAAGACCTGGTCGCTCTTCACGCCCAGCGTCTCGCTGCTCACCGAGATCGGACTGCTGGTGGTGTGGGGCTTCGGCATCTGGCAGGTGGCGCGCGGCCGCATCACGGTCGGGGTGCTGACCGCCTTCATCGCCTACATCGGCCGTTTCTACACGCGGCTCGACTCGATGAGCCGGATCGTCTCGGTGACGCAGAAGGCGGCTGCGGGCGCCAAGCGCATCTTCGACATCCTCGACCACGTGAGCAACGTGCCGGAGCCCGCCAACCCGGTGAAGGTCGAGCGCGTGCAGGGCCGCATCGAGATGGCCGGCGTGGGCTTTCGCTACGGCAGCCGGGCCGTGATCCGCGACCTCGACCTGGTGATCGAGCCTGGCGAGATGATCGGCCTCGTGGGCCACAGCGGTTCCGGCAAGAGCACGCTGGTGAACCTGATCTGCCGCTTCTACGACGTCACCGATGGCGCCATCAAGGTCGACGGCACCGACATCCGCCGCTTCGCGGTGGCCGACTACCGGCGCCACGTCGGCCTGGTGCTGCAGGAGCCCTTCCTGTTCTTCGGCACCATCGCGCAGAACATCGCCTACGGCAAGCCCGACGCGACGCGCGAGGAGATCGTCGCCGCCGCGCGCGCCGCCCATGCACACGACTTCATCCTGCGCCTCGCGCACGGCTACGACTCGCTGGTGGGCGAGCGCGGCCAGGGCCTCTCGGGCGGCGAGCGCCAGCGCATCAGCATCGCGCGTGCGCTCCTGATCGACCCGCGCATCCTGATCCTCGACGAGGCGACCTCGGCGGTCGACACCGAGACCGAGAAGGAGATCCAGAAGGCGCTCGACAACCTCGTGAAGGGCCGCACCACGATCGCGATCGCGCACCGGCTGTCGACGCTGCGCAAGGCCGACCGTCTGGTGGTGATGGACCGCGGCGAGGTGGTCGAGGTCGGACCGCACGATGCGCTGATGGAAAAGCAGAACGCCTACTGGCGGCTCTACCAGGCGCAGCTGCGGCAGGCCGACGACGAGAGCGCGGGCGCGGCGGCCGAACGGGCCTCGGTCACGCTGGCGCTCGGCGGCCATGCCGCGCATCCGGCGGGGGACGCATGAGCGCCGCCCGACCGCCCGAAGGCGCTCGCAGCGCCGCCGACAGTGAAGGCCATCCCATGGGCGCCACGCCGATGAAGCTCCAGATCGAACGCGACGGCTTCGGCCGCCTCGTGCTGACCGACGACGACGGCGTGCCTCATGTCGGCGTGCTGCCGGTGCGGGCCTTTCCGCTCACGGCGCCCGACGACGGCATCTCGCTGGTCGGGCCCGACGGCCGCGAGCGCGTCTGGATCGACCACCTCGACGCCTTGCCGCCGGCGGCGCGCGAACTGATCGCGCAGGATCTCGCTGCACGCGACTTCGCGCCCACGCTGCTGCGGCTGCACAAGGTCTCGAGCTTCGGCGTGCCGAGCACCTGGACCGTGAGCACCGATCGCGGCGACACGCGCTTCGTGCTCAAGGCCGAGGAGGACATCCGCCGGCTCGAGGACGGCGCCCTGCTGATCGCGAGCGCGAGCGGCGTGCAGTTCCGCATCCCGGATGCCAAGGCGCTCGACCGTGCGTCGAGGAAGCTGCTCGAGCGCTTCCTGTAGCACGCGGGGGATCACTTAAAGTCCGTCGGACCATGCACAGCACCGCCCTCGTTCTCTTTTCAGGTGGCCAGGACTCCACCACCTGCCTGGCCGATGCGCTGGCCCGCTACGAGCGCGTCGAGACCATCGGCTTCGACTACGGACAGCGGCATCGGATCGAGCTCGACGCGCGCCTGACCGTGCTGGCCCGGCTGCGCGAGCGCTTCCCCGAGTGGGCGCCGCGGCTCGGTGAAGACCACCTGCTGTCGGTCGACGTGCTCGGCCAGGTCAGCGCCTCGTCGCTGACGCAGGACATCGCCTTCGAGATGCAGTCCAACGGCCTTCCGAACACCTTCGTGCCGGGCCGCAACCTGCTGTTCCTCACGCTGGCGGCGGCATTGGCCTACCGGCGCGGGCTCGAGGTGATCGTGACGGGCGTCTGCGAGACCGACTTCTCGGGCTACCCCGACTGCCGCGACGACACCATGAAGGCGATGCAGGTCGCGCTCACGCTCGGCATGGACCGCCGCTTCGTGATCGACACGCCGCTGATGTGGATCGACAAGGCCGCCACTTGGGCCATGGCGCACCGCCTCGGCGGCACCGCGCTGGTGGATTTGATCGTCGAGGACACGCACACCTGCTACCTCGGCGACCGCAGCCACCGCCAGGCCTGGGGCTGGGGCTGCGGCAGCTGCCCGGCCTGCGAGCTGCGCGCCCGCGGCTGGGAACGCTACGTCGCCTCGACCTTGTAGCGCGCCGGGCTGCCCTCGGGCTGCGGCACCAGCGTCCAGCGACGCTGGTGGTGTTCGCCGACCGAAGGCCGGTGCGCGATCGACACCATCGCTCCGCCCGAAGCTTGCACCATCGATGCCAGCCGCTTGTAGATCGTGGCTTCGCTGGCGGCATCGAGCGCGCTCGTCGCCTCGTCGGCGAACAGCCACGCAGGCTTGCGCAGGAGCACGCGCGCGATCGCCAGCCGTTGCTGCTCGCCGCCCGAAAGCTTCTGGCTCCACGCATCGCTGTCGTCGAGCCGCTTCGCGAGATCGGGCAGCAGCGCGTCGTCGAGGGCCTGCACGAGCTGGGCATCCGTGAAGGCCGCGGCCGTCTGCGGATAGGCCAGCGCATCGCGCAGCGGACCGTCCGGCACGTAGGGCCGCTGGGGAACGAACATCGCGTCGGCCGGCATCGCCACCCGGCCGCGAGCGAAGGGCCAGATGCCCGCGAAGGACCGGAAGAGCGTCGACTTGCCGCTGCCCGAGGGGCCTTGCAGCATCACGGTATCGCCGGCGCGCACCGCAAGCGCGGCATCGCGGATCAGCGTCGCGCCGTTGGGCAGCGCCACGCCGAAGCCCTCGGCGCGCAGGCCACCGGCGTTGTCGGAGGGCACGCGTTCGAGCTCGTCGGCCGCTGCCGAATGGGCCTGCATGGCCGCCTCGAAGCTGCTCAGCCGGTCGGCCGTGGCACGCCAGACGGCCACGCGGTCGTAGTTGTCGACGAACCAGCTCAGCGAATCCTGCACGCGCCCGAAGGCCGAGTTGACCTGCATCAGCTGGCCGAGCTGGATCGCGCCGCTGAAGAAGCGCGGCGCCTGCACGATGAAGGCGAAGATCACCGAGGCCTGGCCGAACGACGCCGTGAATGCCACGAGGTTCTTCTGCTTGCGGATCAGCTGCAGGTAGTTTCCGAGGACGGCGCCGAAGCGCAGCTTCAGCTGGCCGTGGACGGTCTTCTCGCCGTTGTCGAGCGCGATCGCCTCGCTGTATTCGCGCACCCGGATCAGCTGGTGGCGGAAATCGGCCTCGAAGCGCTGCTGCTGGAAGTTGAGGCCGATCAGCGGGCGGCCGATGAAGTGCGTGATGACGGTGCCCGCCGCACAGTAGAGCAGCGCGATCCAGACCATCGACCCCGGCACCGAGTAGGCGTGGCCGAACAGCGTGAAGTCGGCCACGCCGCTCAGCCCCCACAGGATGCCGATGAAGCTCACCAGCGTGACCGCCGCATTGAGCAGGCCCATCGACAGCGTCATCGTGTAGTCGGTGAAGATCTGCATGTCCTCCTGGATCCGCTGGTCCGGGTTGTCGGGCGTGCCGCCCTGGTGCTGGCCGTAGCGCGCGAGCTCCAGGTGGTAGAAGGTCCGGTCGGCCATCCAGCGCTCGAGGTAGTTCTCGGTCATCCAGGCGCGCCAGCGCAGCTGCAGCAACTGCGTGAGATAGAACTTGAGGATCGCGATCACGATGAAGCCGGCGGCGATCCAGCAGAAGTAGACGATCTCGCGCCAGAACACGGCCTGGTCCTTGTTCTGAAGCGCATCGTAGAAGCGCGCATACCACTGGTTGTTCAGCACCAGCATGTAGACCACGCCCAGGTTGAGCGCGACGATTGCCGCGAGCAGGCCGCGCGCCATCCACTTCTGCTCGGAGCGGAAGTAGGGCGCTGCCAGCGCGCCAATGCGGCGCAGGGTCTGGAGCATGCTCTTGGAGCCTGTGGAGTCGACATTCATGGCGTGGGTCCGGGGTTCGCGCCGGCGGCGGGCGCGTTGCTTTCATCGTATCGCTCGCGCGGCGGGCTTTCTTAAGCCGCGCTGAAGGCAGCGCCCGCCAGCTCAGCGCAGATTGCTGATCCCGCTCGCCACATGCCCCGAAGGCACGTGCCGCGCCGCGGCATCGACATGGCCGGTCTGGTCGTCGAAGAAGAAGTCGGGCTCGAACTCGCGCAGGAACTCGCCCTTGGCCAGGCCGCCGAGGAACATCGCCTCGTCGACCTTGATGTTCCAGTTCATGAGCGTGCGGATCGCGCGCTCGTGCGCCGGCGCGCTGCGCGCGGTGACCAGCGCGGTGCGGATGCGCATCGCAGGGCCGCTGGCCTGCTGGAGCCGGTGCAATGCGGTCAGCAGCGGCTTGAACGGGCCTTCGGGCAGCGGCAGCGCGGCCTTCGACGATTCGTGAAGCTGGAAGGCGTCGAGACCTTCGGCCTGGAACACGCGTTCGGCCTCGTCGCTGAACAGCACTGCGTCGCCGTCGAAGGCGATGCGTACCTCGTTCGGGTAGGCGTCGCTCGCATGCACCGATTCGACCAGCACTCGGGCGGCAGGGAAGCCGGCGATCAGGGCCTCGCGCACGTCCTCGGCATTGACCGAGAGGAACAGGTGCGCGCGCAGCGGCCGCAGGTAGCCGAACGGCGGCCGCCCTTGCGTGAACACGCCGCGCTGCAGCGCGATGCCGTTGGCCACGGCCGAGCGGAACACGCGCATGCCGGAGACCGGATCGTTGCGCGACAGGATCACGACCTCGACGCGCTGCTGGCCGGCCTCGTTGAAGCGCAGGAGCTTGCGCACCAGCGAATAGGCGATGCCGGGGCGTGCCGGCACGTCGAGCCGGTCGAGCTGCAGCTTCATGTAGCCGGCATCGTCGCCCGATTCGAAGATCGCGTTCTCTTCCTCGAGATTGAACAGCGCCCGCGAAGAGATCGCCACCACCAGCTTGTCGTCGAGGGAGGGCGCCATGGCTACTTTACGAATTGATTGAGCTGGATGATCGGCATCAGCACCGCCAGCACGATCAGCATCACGATCCCGCCCATCGCCACGATCAGCAGCGGCTCGAGGATGGTCGCCAGGTGCATCGCACGGCGCTGCACCTCGGCGCCGAGCTGGTTGGCGGCGCGCTGCAGCATCAGCGGCAGCGTGCCGGTCTGCTCGCCGAGGCGCGCGAACATCGAGACGATGCCCGGGAAGCGCTTCTTCTGTGCCAGCGCCGATGCCAGCGGCGCACCCTCGCGCACCAGTACCAGTGCGTCGAGCGCGTCGGCGCGCATCGCGGTGTTGCTGAGCGTCTCCGAAGCCGCCTGCAGTGCGCGCAGGATCGGCACGCCCGCGGTGGCCAGCATCGCGAGCGTGCTCGCGAAGCGCGCCGCGTTGTAGCCACGAGCCAGCTTGCCGACCAGCGGCAGGTTGAGCCATGCGGCATCGAAGCGCTCGCGCAGCGCGCGCCGCGAGAGCGCCATGCGCGCGGCGATGGTGGCCACCACCACGCCGACCAGCATCAGCCAGCCGTAGTTGCGCACGAAGGCGCTCAGCGCCAGCATCGCCACCGTGAGGATGGGCAGCGCGCGCTTGGTGCCCGCGAAGACGTTGGCCACCTGAGGCACCACGTAGCTCACGAGGAAGACCACGATGACGATTGCCACCAGCGTCACGATGGCCGGATAGAGCGCCGCGCCGACCAGCTTCTGCTGCAGCGCCTGGCGCTGTTCGAGGTCGTCGGCCAGCCGTTCGAGCACCAGCCCCAGATTGCCGCTCTGCTCGCCGGCGCCGATCACCGCGACGTAGATCGGGGAGAACTCGCGCGGATGCTGCGACAGCGCGCGGCCGAAGGGCGAGCCGGCGTTGACTTCGGCGCGCAGCGAGGCGACCAGATCGCGTTGCGCTTCGGTCTCGGCCTCGTCGGTGAGCGCGGTCAGCGCGCGCTCGAGCGAAAGGCCCGAGGACACCAGGCCCGCGATCTGCCGCGTCCAGACCGCCAGCGTGGTCGAGTTGAAGATGCGCCTGCCGCCGAGCATGCGGCGCCAGCCGCGGGCTGCGGGCACGCCGCTCTCGACGCTGCCGACCGGCGTCACGGCCAGCGGGATCAGCGCCTGGGCGCGCAACATGCCGCGCGCGGCGCGCGCGGTGTCGGCCTCGAGAACGCCCTTGCGGGCCGAGCCCTGGGCGTCGATGGCCTCGAAGGAATAGGCGGGCATCGGCGGGCGCCTATTCGCGAGTCACGCGCAGCAGCTCGGCGCGCGAGCTGATGCCGGCCTGTACCAGGCGCTCGCCGTCCTCGCGCATCGAGCGCAGGCCGCCGCGCTCGGCGGCCACGAAAAGCTGGCTCTCGGGCGCTCGGTTGTGGATCAGCGCCTGCACGGAGTCGTCGGCCACCAGCAGCTCGAAGATGCCGGTGCGGCCCTGGTAGCCGGTGTGGCCGCAGGCTTCGCAGCCCACGGGCTGCGCCTCGTGGCCGGCGGCCGGGGCGCACACCGGGCACAGCTTGCGCACCAGCCGCTGGGCCAGCACGCCGAGCAGCGAGGAGCTCAGCAGGAAGGGCTCGACGCCCATGTCGGTCAGCCGCGTGACCGCGCTGACCGAGTCGTTGGTGTGCAGCGTGGCCAGCACCAGGTGGCCGGTGAGCGAGGCTTGAATGGCGATCTGCGCGGTCTCGAAATCGCGGATCTCGCCGATCATGATCACGTCCGGGTCCTGGCGCAGGATGGCGCGCAGGGCCTTGGCGAAGGTGAGATCGATCTTCGCGTTGACCTGGGTCTGGCCGACGCCCGCCAGCTCGTACTCGATCGGGTCCTCGACCGTCATGATGTTGCTGCTGCTGGCGTCGAGCCGGCTCAGCGCGGCGTAGAGCGTGGTGGTCTTGCCCGAGCCGGTCGGGCCCGTGACCAGGATGATCCCGTGCGGCTGGCCGATGAGCCGCTCGAAACGCGCCAGCGTGTCGCCCTGCATGCCCACCGATTCGAGCGTGAGCTTGCTCTCGGACTTGTCGAGCAGGCGCAGCACCGCGCGTTCGCCGTGGGCCGAGGGCAGCGTCGACACGCGCACGTCGACCGCGCGCGTGCCGATGCGCAGCGAGATGCGGCCGTCCTGCGGCAGCCGCTTCTCGGCGATGTCGAGGTCGGCCATGATCTTGAGCCGCGAGATCAGTGCCGCATGCAGCGCGCGGTTGGGCTGGACCACCTCGCGCAGCGTGCCGTCGATGCGAAAGCGCACCGACGACGTGCGCTCGTAGGGCTCGATGTGGATGTCGCTGGCGCCGTCGCGCGCGGCCTGCGTGAGCAGCGCGTTCAGCATGCGGATGATCGGCGCGTCGCCCGCCGATTCGAGCAGGTCCTCGACCGCCGGCAGCTCCTGCATCATGCGCGAGAGGTCGGCGTCGCCCTGCACCTCGCTCACCACGGCGGCGGCGTTCGATTCGCCCTTGGCGTAGGCGGCGCTGATGCGTTGCGCGAGCTGGTCGGGCGGCAGCGGCTCGAAGCTGCGCACGGGGTACTTGCGCAGCACCTCGCCGAGCGCGCTCTTCGGCGGCAGCCTCGGCATCCATAGCGTGAGGCTGCCGTCGTCGGCCTCCTCGAGCAGCAGCTGCTGCCCGCGGGCGAAGGCATAGGGAAGGGGATAGCGCACGGGCCGGACCTTATCGCAATGGGAGCCGTCGAGACACTAGGGGAGTTCGCGCTTGGACGACGGATCGGCCGTCGGCGGCAGGGCGCCCCTCAGCGGCGACGGCGCAAGTCGTTGATTCGGTTGCGTAGGGGGCGGGATCAGCGTGGTGCCTTGCATCGACAGGCCGTCCTCGACCTTCCCCAGCGGGCGCCCCGGCGCCGGCAGCGGCTCGATGACAGCTGCCGAATTCACGTTGCGCAGCAACACGTTCTCGGCCGGCTGAATTTGCTGCTGAAGCGAACGCATCGTGTCGTAGCGCTCGTTGGCGACGCCGGCGGTCGTGGCCGCGTCGCGCATCACGACCGGCCGCAGGAACATCATCAGGTTCACTTTTTCCCGCTTTCGGCTTTCGCTCTTGAACAGCGCGCCCACGATCGGAATGTCGCCGGCCAGCGGGACCTTGTCGACGTTGTTGCTGTAGTTGTCCGACAGCAGGCCGCCGAGCATCACCAGGCCCCCATCCTCGACCAGCACGCTGGATTCGATCGCGCGCTTGTTGGTGGTCGGGCCGTTGGGGGCATTTTCGGTTCCACCCTGCACCGTCGACGTTTCCTGGAACACGATCAACTTGACGGTGCCGCTTTCATTGATCTGCGGGCGCACGCGCAGCGTCAGGCCGACGTCCTTGCGCTCGATGGTCTGGAACGGATTGACCGAGCCGTTGGCCGCGCCGGTGTTGGTGAACTGGCCGGTGATGAACGGGACGTTCTGGCCGATGACGATCTTTGCTTCTTCGTTGTCGAGGGTCAGCAGATTGGGCGTCGACAGAAGGTTGGCGTCCGCGTCGCTGGCGAAGAAGTTGGCGATTGCGCCCAGCACGGGGACGCCGTTGATCGTGGACGTGGCGCCGGCGTTGATGCCGCGCGAGAGTGTGGTCAGTGCAGCCGGCGTGTTCGCTATCAGCGCGGCGCTCAGCGCGAGGATGCTCGGGCCGGCCAGACTGGAGTTGGTGCCGATGGCGCCAGAGTTGCCAAGTGCCGTCTGCCACTGGATGCCGAATTGAGCAGCCTTCGTGGTCGTGGCTTCGACGATCAGCGCCTCGATCATGACCTGCGCGCGCCGACCGTCGAGCTTGTCGATGACGGCGCGGAGCTGGCGGTACTGTGGCTCCGAGGCCGTGATGATCAGCGAGTTGGTCGACGGATCGGCCTGGATCTGGCCGCCGGTGGACGGCGTGTTGGCATTGTTGAGCGGCGTCGTGGCCGCGGCGCTGCCCTGGCCCTGCTGCAGGCTGTTCTGCAGCGCGCCGGTCTGCAGGTTGGTCTGCTGCGTGCCGCCCTGGACGCCCGTGATGCCGCCGCTGCCGCTGACGCCGCGCGCCTCGGCCGACATCGCCGCGCGCAGCGTGGTCGCGAGCCTCACGGCGTCGGCGTTCTTGAGGTAGACCACATAGACGTTGCCGGCCGCGCCGTTGCCGCTGTCGAGAGGCACCCGGTCGAGCTTCTCGATCAGCGTTCGCACCAGCTGCGCACGCGCCGGGTTGGCGGCGCGCAGGATGATCGCATTGCCGCGCGGCTCGGCCAGCAGCGTGGTGCGGAAGGACGCGTCGACCTGGCCCGGGGCGCCGCCTGCACCCGTGCTGGCGGTTCCTTCGAGCAGCCGCGACACCAGCGGCACCAGGTCGGTGGCGACCGAATACTTGAGGGGGATCACCTCGATGTCGGAGGCGTTCGGCACGTCGAGCGCGGCCACGATGCGCGCCAGCCGGCGCATGTTCTCGGCATAGTCGGTGATCACCAGCGAGTTGTTGCCGGGATTCACGTTGATCGTGTTGTTGGGCGCGATCAGGGGCCGCAGCACCGGCAGCAGGTTGTTCGCCGACTCGTAGTTGAGCTTGAAGATCTGGGTGACGATCTGATTGCCGCTCAGGCTCGAGGTGGTCGGCGTCGACGTCGTCACGGTGCTGCTCTGCAGCTTGGCGTCGGCCTCTGGCACGACCTTGTAGAGCCCGTCGGACTGCACGATGGCGAAGCCCTGCAGCCGCAGCGCGGCCGCGAACTGGTTGAAGGCCGCCGCCGGCTCGATCGCGCGGTCGGTCTGCAGCGTGATGGTGCCCTTCACGCGCGGGTCGACCACGACGTCGCGGCCGGTCACGACCGCCATGGTGCGCGCCACCGATTCGATCTCGGCATTGCTGAAGTTCAAGGTGATCGGCTCGCCGCGCCGCGGCACGTCCTGCGCGAAGGCCGAATAGGGAATGCAGGCCGCGATCAGCATCTGCGCCGCGAGCGCGAGGGTGCCGAGGCGGATGCCGGAGGAAGACTTTGGCTTCTTCATGGTCAACCCAGTGTGATGAGCGAGCGCGCGCCTTCGCGTCGCCCGATGATGTTCAACAAGTTCGAGAGCGCGTCTTCGCGTCCTGGCGCGGCGCTGGCTTCGCCGTCGAAGCGCATGGCGCTGCCGTTGAAGCGGCCGCTGCCGCTCAGTTGCAGGCTGCCTTCGCGGGTCGTCAGCAGCAGCGAGGGGACCGGTCCGCCCTCGATGGCGATGCGATAGCTGCCCATCGGCCTGAGCGTCGACAGGCTGGAGGAGATGTCGGTGGCGTCCAGCGTGGCGCGGCCCGCGATGGTAAGGGCCGGGCCGTCCCAGCGCAGCACCAGGGCCTGCATGGAAAGGTCGAGCACGCCTTCGAGCTTGAGCGTGTTCCAGGGCGCGCCGAAGCCCGCCAGCATCGCGGCGGGCCAGCGCGACTGGCCGTCGCGCCAGGCCAGCTCGAGGCCGTTCGCACGCGGCCGGCCGGTCAGTTCGAGCGGCGTCGCGATGCAGCATGGCAGTTCGAGGGAGGCAGAGACGCCGTCCCAGCGCGGACGCAGGGTCCAGCTCAGCGTGCCGGGCAGCGAGATCGAAGCCGCGCCCGCGGCACCGCTCGAAAACACCACGCCCGCGTTGCCGCGCCAGACCGTGCCGCGCGCGTTGATCAGCTGAAGGTGGCCGCCGCTCCATTGCGCAAGGCCGGCGGCCAGCCAGCGGGCCGGCGCATAGACCGCCAGCGCGATCAGGCCGCCCACCAGCGCACCGAGCACGGCCCAGCGCCAGCCTGGGCGGATGGCGGCGTCGGAGGTGCGCGAGAGTGCCATCGGGATGTCGTTCAACGGGCCGGCAGGCCCATGACCAGCGTGCCGTCCCAGCGCACGCCGGTGGCGTCGGCGCCGGATGCGGGGGCGGGGGCGGGCGAGGGCGCGACTGCGCTGCGCGTGAGATGCACCTCGCGCGGCACGGCGCGGGCGTTGCTGCGGGCCTGCGTCAGCAGCTGCGCGAGCGCCTCGGCCGGCGCGTTGCGCAGCGCGACCGTGACGTTCTCGCTGGCGCCCGCGATCTGCAGCTGGGCATTGGGGCCGAGGTTTTCGCGCACCGAGGTCTCGAGGCCACGCATGGCGTCGTCGCGGCTGGCGCGCGGCTGGGACTGCAGCGCCCGGGCCTGAACCTGGAGTGCGGTCATGCGCTGCAGCTGGGCATCGAGCCGGGCATGCTCGGCCGGCGCGCTCGACAACGTGGCGAGGGCGGGCGCAAGCGCCAGCCACCAGATCAGCGCCAGCGTCACGAGGCCGGCGGCGATCGCGATCATGCGTTGCTCGCGCGGCTCCAGTTCGGGCCACCAGGCTTGCCAGCGCGCTTCGAGGATCGCCAGCCATTTCATCGCCCGGCCTCCGCCTGCACCAGCAGCAGATCGCCTTCGCTGCGCACCTCGTAGCCGCGCGAGGACAGCGCGCTCTTGAGCGTGGCGAGGTCGCCGGCCTGCAGGCCGAGACCGCGCAGCCGCAGCTGGCCGGCGCTGAAGTCGATCGCGGTCGGCACGCGGCTGTTCGGCAGGCTGGCGGCCAGCGCCGCCAGCATGGGTTCGAGATCGGACGCGGCGACGCCGCCCGTGGCCTGCTGCAGCGCGGCGACCTCGCGCGTCATCTGCAGGGGGGCGTCGACCACCAGCTGCACCGAGGGAAAAGTCTGGGTCAGCACCGTGCGCACGGCAGAGCGCTTGGCGTCGATGGCGCTGCGTTCCTTCCAGGCCCAGGCGTTGAGTCCGATGAGTTGTGCCAGCACCAGCAGCAGCGCGCCCCAGCGGGCGGCCCGCCAGCGCGGACCGAACCACAGGTCGCGCGCCAGCGCAGCCGCCTTCTTGCTCGCGCGGGCGCGGCCGGTGGATGCGAGGTCGAACTGGGCCAGATCCCATTCGGAACGGCTGGCCTGCAGCCAGCGGGCCGCGGGCTTGACGATCGGCACGCGGCGGCCGAGCACGCTCTCGGCCAGCTCGGCCACTGCGGGTTCGGCCAGCGCCGTGGTGTCGGCCGCGAGCGGGCCGGCCAGTGCCAGGCCGCCGGCGTCGAGCGGCAACGTGGCCACGCCTTCGCTGCCGCAGACCACGCACAGGGCCGCCTGCGGCTCGCCGATCGCGAACACCATCGGCGGCGAGCCTGCGGGTTGAGGCGTGAATTCCGGGAAGATGCGCGTGACCTTCCGACCCGCCGCCTCGAGCGCCTGCACGGCGGCGCGCAGCCAGATGCGGTTGCAGGCCGCCACCCAGACCGGCGCCGCGACGCGCGCTCCGGGCTCGAGCGCGAAGTGCAGGGTCTCGGGGTCGTCGAGCAGGCGATCCTCGAGCAGGCCGTTGAGCACCGAACGCAGGCGCACGGCGCCGCTCATGCTGCCCTGGGGCAGCGTCACCTGATGCCACGACAGTGCCGCCGCGGGAACGCCGACCACCACCTCGTCGCTGCCGGGCAGCAGCGAGGGCACGGCGCTGCCCTGCGAACGGAGCTTGCGCCCGTCGCTCGACCAGACCGACCAGCCGTATTCGGCGGCGGACGAGCCCTGAACGAGAGGAATTGTTACAAGCAGCAAAGCCATCGAGGTGAGTGAAGGGTCGCTATTGTAGAAGGGGCCAGGGATCGATGCTACTATTTTGATAGCATCTCAGGTAGATGGAATGGGCGCTGCGCTTATTTTTGACCCAATCTACGAGGGAGGGCCCTCGGGATCAGGATCTGGGCGCCTCGAACGTGGCGCCGGCGCCACGCTCACGCCAGACGATTCGCAGCTCGATGCCGTCGCGCCGCAGCAGCGTTTGCTCCTCGACCCAGGTGCGGTCGATGCGCAGCCGGGCCTGGACTTCGAAGTAGCCGGTCGAGATGCTGTGCTGGTCGGGCGTGAACTGGGCGTTCTGGGTCACCAGCTTTCCGGCGTCGGCAAGCTCCTTGAAATACCCCTGGGCGCGGGCCGCGACGATGCGCTTGGCGCTCGCCAGGTCGAGCGAGGGCGTGCTCGCGAAGATCGCCTCGGCGCTCGCGGTGTTGAGGTTGAGCGGCGTGCGGGTGGGCAGCACCGTCACGTAGGGCTGCAATGCCGCCACCGTGGACGGCGACAGGCCCAGCCACGTCAGTTGCGCGGTGCGCTGCGGGGTCAGCGGCCCGGTGCTGCTGCCGGTGGTGGCCGCCTCGCCGACCGTCCCGCCGTCGGCAGCGGCGGCGGCAGGCGTGCCGCTGGCCGCACCGGTGTTCGCGGCGGCGGCCGCAGCGGCCGTTGCCGCGGCAGTGGCAGCCGCGGTCGCGGGATCGATGCCCGCGGAAGCGGCCGTCGCGGGCGCGGCCCGCTGCAGGTTCGCGGTCAGCAGCGCCAGCTCCTCGGCGGGCAGCCGCAACAGCTCGAACAACTTCTTGAAGGCGGCCTGAGAGGCCGCGACCGGCTTGCCGCCCGACACCAGGTTCATGACGTTGAGCTTGGACTGGGCGTCGACGATGCGGCCCGACATGAAGGCCTCGGGCAGGCCCTCGAGCGCGTCGCTCGCGATGTTCTTGTCGGCAGCGAGGAAGGTCGTCAGCTTGGCTTCCTCGAGCGGCACCGCCCAGGGCTCGGCCAGGTGATCGGCACCCTTGCCGCCCGCAGCGGCGTTGGCGCGCGCGTCCTCGCGCAGGATCAGCCGCGTCCAGTCGAGCGCGCCGATCAGCACCCAGCCGGCCTGCGAGCGCGCGCGCTCGGCGGCCTCGACCTCGGCCGCTCGCCACTGCTGCCAGAGCGCAGCGACCGCGAAGGTCGCGACCAGGGTCACCGTCAGCATCGCGGTCAGCAGCGCCGCACCGCGCTGGCGTACCGAACGAAGGGGGAGCGGGCGTCGGATCATGTCTTCGGCACCGTCACGGTCGGGCGCACCCAGTCGCGCGTCACGAGGCCCGAGAGCGCGGGGCCGGGCGGCAGGCTGAGGACGAGTCGCACGCCTTCGGGCATCGGCGCGATCGTGCCCATGGCCTCCGTGTTCAGGGCCGGGCCCCAGGCGCCGTTGCGGAAATAGCCCAGCTGCCAGCCGTCGAGCGCGATCAGGTCGACATCGGCCGCCGCATCGGCGCCTCCATCGCTGCCCCAGCTGGCGGCCTGGTTCCAGGCCTGTTGCCACTCGCCGCGGGTCGTGAAGCCGGGCGACTGCCAGCGCCGCCAGTGCGTGCCGCCGGAAGGGTCGGGGCGCAGCGTCCAGGCGACCACGAAGGCCAGCGGCGATGCGCTGTCGGTGCTGCGCCGCGTGAGCCGCAGCACCCGGCCGTCCCAGTCGATCGGCGTGATCTGCGGCAGCACCAGCACCGCGTCGAGGTCGGCGCCCCACTGCGCGAGCGTGGTCTGCAGCGTCAGCACCGCATCGCCGCGCTCGCGGTTCATGGACTGGGCCCGGGCCATGGCGTCGAGCCCGCGCCAGCTCATCAGGGCCAGCAGCGCCATCGCGGCGATCGCCACCATCAGCTCGATCAGCGTGAATCCGCGCGGGCGTCTGAAGGTCATCAGTAGCGCCCCACCACGGTCGACAGGCGAAGCACGGGCGCGTCGTCGGCGTTGCGCACCTGCACGTCGACGCGGCGGAAGTTGGGGTTCAGAGTCGGCGTGGTCGTGACCGTGACGCCGAAGGCCTGGTTGGCCTGCAGGCAGACGCCGCCGGCATCGCCTACCGCGGGCATCTGCCGCGCGATACGGGCCTTGATCAGCTCGTTCTCGGCACAGATCTGCGCCAGCATCAGGTCCGACTGGCGCTGGGCGTTGCGCGTCAGCGCCATGGTCGCCTGGGTGCCGGCCATGAGCGCGATGGCGACGATGCCGAGCGCGACCAGCACCTCGATCAGCGTGAAGCCGGCTGCGCGGCGGCGTCGGGTCATCACGGCGAGACGACCGCGAAGGGGCGCAGGCCATCGGTGCCGATGCGAAGGCTGCGTGCCGGCGGGCCGTCCATGCTCAGCACCACCTGCTGCGCCGCGATGATCGGATCGGGTCCCAGTTGCAGCGCGCCTGCGGCCCGGCCGTCGACGCCCACCGGCTGCGCCGTGATGCCCTCGGCCAGCCACGCGATCGGCAGCGACCCGGGCGGCAGGCCGTCGAAGGCGAAGTTGCCCGGCCCGTCGGGCGTGAGGCGCCAGCGCACCGCGACGCCGCTGGCGCGCGATTGGGCGCGCGCCGACTCGAGCAGGGCGGAAAGGCGCTCCGCTTCGCGGTCGAGCGCGGCCTGGCCAGAATCGCGCAGCGACAGCCCCACACCGGCGGTGGCCAGCGCGATGATCGCGATCACCACCAGCAGTTCGAGCAGCGTGAAGCCGCGCCTGCCGGCAGGCCGGCGCGCGGCGCGGCGAAGGTGCGGGCCGCTACTGCCAGCTGCCGATGTCGGCATTCTTGCCCTCGCCGCCGGGCTCGCCATCGGCGCCGAGCGAAAGCACGTCGATCTCGCCCTTGATGCCCGGGTTCATGTACTGGTAGGGACGGCCCCAGGGGTCGTTCGGCAGCTTGTCGACATAGGGCTTCCAGTTGGGGGCGGCCGGGCCGCTGGTCGGGCGCGTGACCAGGGCCTGCAGGCCCTGCTCGGCGGTCGGGTAGCGCTGGTTGTCGAGCCGGTAGAGCTTGAGCGCCTGCATCAGGTTGTTGACGTCGGTCTTGGCCGCCGTGACCCGGGCGTCGTCCGCGCGCTCGATCACGTTGGGCACGATCAGCGCGGCCAGCACGCCGATGATCACCAGCACGACCATGAGTTCGATCAGCGTGAAGCCGCGCTGCAGGGCGCGGGCGATGGAACGGGTAGAAGTTGGCATGAAGGCGGAGTGGGGGAGGAGAAGCGGCACCGGCCGCGTGGCGCTGAATGATAATCCGCCCCCATGGCAGTTCCCTACGCTCCGCCCCGCTGGCCATCGGCCACCGCCACCACGCTCCTGTGGGCGCTGGCGGCGGCGAGCATCGTGTTCTGGGGCCTGCGCCTCGCGGCGCCGGCCGACGCCCCCGCGCCGCCCGTGGTGTCGGGCAGCGCGCAGGCCGCGCCCGATCCTGCAGCGCTGGCGCGCATGCTGGGCGCAGTGCCGGCCCAGTCGGTGGCCGTGGCGGCACCCGATGCCGCGAGCCGGTTCGTGCTGCTCGGCGTGGTGGCCGACCTCGACCGCCAGGGTGCCGCGCTGATCGCGGTCGACGGCAAGCCGCCGCGGCCCTTCCGCGTTGGTGCCGCGGTGGCCGACGGCTACGTGCTGCAGGCGCTCGACGCGCGCGCCGCGACCTTCGGCACCAGCGCCGGTTCGGCGCCGGCCTTCACGCTGCAGTTGCCGACCCGGCCGCTGGCCAGCAACCCGCCGCGCGCCGAGATGCCGGGCAGCCTGCCGGCAGTCATGGCACCGCCGCCGATCGGCCCGCGCTGAGCGCCGCGCCGCCGTCCGCGGGCCGTCGTCAGGCCTGCTGCAGGAACAGGCGGTAGACCGGGTTGCCGGTCTCTTCGACGAAGGGGTAGCCGAGCGTCTGAAGGAAGGCGTCGAAGGCCTCGCTGTCGGCGGCCGGCACCTGCAGGCCCACCAGGATGCGGCCGTAGTCGGCGCCCTGGTTGCGGTAGTGGAACAGGCTGATGTTCCAGTTCGGCCGCATCAGGCGAAGGAACTTGAGCAGCGCACCCGGCCGCTCGGGGAAGACGAAGCGCAGCAGCCGCTCGTCGTGCGCGAGGCCGGTGCGGCCGCCGACCATGTGGCGGATGTGTTCCTTGGCCAGCTCGTCGTGCGTGAGGTCGATGGCGCCGAAGCCCTGCGCCTCGAAGGTGTCGGCGATGGTCTTCGATTCGCCGCGCGCGGTGGTGGTCAGGCCGACGAAGACGTGGGCTTCCCTCGAATCGCTGATGCGGTAGTTGAATTCGGTCACGTTGCGCGAAGCGCCAGGCAGGTCGCCGACCACCTCGCAGAAGCGCCGGAAGCTCCCGCGTTCCTCGGGGATGGTGACTGCGAACAGCGCCTCGCGTTCCTCGCCGACCTCGGCGCGCTCGGCCACGAAGCGCAGCCGGTCGAAGTTCATGTTGGCGCCGCAGAGGATGGCGGCATAGGTTTCGCCACGGGCACCGCGGGCCTCGACGTACTGCTTGATCGCTGCCACCGCGAGTGCACCGGCAGGCTCGACGATGCTGCGCGTGTCGATGAAGACGTCCTTGATGCCGGCGCAGACGGCGTCGGTGTCGACCGTGATGAATTCGTCGACCAGTTCGCGCGAGATGCGGAAGGTTTCCTCGCCGACCAGCTTGACCGCGGTGCCGTCGGAGAACAGCCCGACGTCGGGCAGCGTCACGCGCTCGTCGGCCGCGACCGACTGCATCATCGCGTCGGAGTCGTTCATCTGCACGCCGATCACCCGGATCTCGGGGCGCAGCGCCTTGATGTAGTTGGCCACGCCAGAGATCAGCCCGCCGCCGCCGATGGCGACGAACACGGCGTCGAGCCGGCCCTGGTGCTGGCGCAGGATCTCCATCGCGATCGTGCCCTGGCCTGCGATCACGTCGGGATCGTCGAAGGGATGCACGAAGGTCAGGCCGTGCACCTTCTGCTGCTCGAGCGCGAAGCCGTAGGCGTCGGAATAGCTGTCGCCGTGCAGCAGCACCTCGCCGCCGAGGGCGCGTACCGCATCGATCTTGAGCTGCGGCGTGGTCACCGGCATCACGACCACCGCGCGCGTTCCCAGCGTGCGGGCGCTCAGCGCCACGCCCTGCGCATGGTTGCCGGCCGAGGCGCAGATCACGCCATTGGCGAGCTGCTCGGGGCTCAGGTGGGCCATCTTGTTGTAGGCGCCGCGCAGCTTGAAGCTGAACACCGGTTGCTGGTCCTCGCGCTTGAGCAGCACCGTGTTGCCCAGCCGGGCACTCAGCGCGCGGGCGGGTTCGAGTGCCGATTCGACCGCCACGTCGTAGACGCGCGCGGTGAGGATCTTCTTCAGGTAGTCGGCAGGGGTGAGAGGCGGGGTCGGGGAAGGCATAGAGGCCGCGATCATAGGCTCGGCGCCGCAGCGCCCAGGGCCCCAAGAAAAAAGCCCCGGGTCTTGCGACCCGGGGCTAAATCCACCAATTGGGAGGGTGGAGGAGACAACCGGTGCACACCTCTCGATGTGCGATGAAATAAAGTATATCGACTGATTGCTGCAATGCAACACGCGCGTTGCGCTTTTTGAACACTACATCACATGCCGAAGGGGTTTCCTCGCCCCGAGGCGAAACCCGGAGAGTCGCGAGATGGAATGCACAGTGAGTTGGACCGGCCAAACCGGCACGCGGTCGGGCATGGGGTTCGTTGCCGAGACCGGCAGCGGGCACGTGCTGGCGATGGATGGCGCCCCCGATGCGGCCCGGCCCGAGAACGGCGGCCAGAACCTCGCGCCGCGGCCGATGGAGACCGTGCTGGCCGGCACCGGCGGCTGCACGGCCTACGACGTCGTCATGATCCTCAAGCGCGGTCGGCATCAGGTGGAGCGCTGCAGCGTCAAGCTCACCAGCGAGCGGGCCGAGAAGGACCCGAAGGTGTTCACCAGGATCCACATGCATTTCACGGTGGCCGGCAAGGGCATTCCGGTCGCCGCGGTGGAGCGCGCGATCGCGCTGAGCCACGACACCTATTGCTCGGCGACCATCATGCTCGGCAAGACGGCCGAGATCACGACCAGCTTCGACCTGATCGAGGCCTGAATCCGGCCCCGCGCGCCGCTCAGATGCGGTGTGCCACGGTGGTCATCACGCGCGAAGCCACGCGCATCAGCGCCTTGGCCGGCGCCGGCAGGTCCTGAGCGCCCGCACTCCACGCCTGTGCCGCGTGGCGGGCTTCGTCGAGCTTCATCTGCTGGATGACGGCGCGAGAGGCGCTGTCGCCAGCCGGCAGCCGGTCGAGGTGGCCGTCCAGATGCGCTTCGACCTGGCGTTCGGTCTCGGCCACGAAGCCCAGGCTCAGCGGGTCGCCGAGACGGCCGGCGAGCAGGCCGAGCCCGAATGCGCCGGCGTACCAGACCGGATTCAGCACCGATGCCCGCGCACCCAGTTCGTCCAGGCGCTGCTGCGTCCAGGCCAGGTGATCGGTTTCCTCGCGCGCGGCTTCGTCGAAGTGGTGGCGCAGCTTCGGAT
Source organism: Variovorax jilinensis (assembly GCF_030316885.1). Classification (GTDB taxonomy): domain Bacteria; phylum Pseudomonadota; class Gammaproteobacteria; order Burkholderiales; family Burkholderiaceae_C; genus Variovorax; species Variovorax jilinensis. The sequence goes on from NZ_JASZYQ010000001.1 coordinate 565,190, forward strand.
CGCGCGTGACGGCAGCCTGGGCGGTATAGAGGGCCTGGGCGCAGACCTCTCCGACGTGGTTGACGCGCATCAGGGCCCCGGCTTCGCGGCGCTCGCTCTCGGTCAGGGTACCGGGCGGCAGATCGGGCGGCGGCGTCGACCGCGTCGCGTGCGGCCTGGCAAAAAGGGTGCGCAAGGCCGCGTCGGCCGCGGCGAGCAGGGGGTCGAGCGAACGGGTCATCGGACGATTGGAACTCATGTACAAAATGTCACAAGTGAGGGGCGCGAGGCCTCGGCCTACAGGGTCCTGCGGGGCCTTCCAAGCTTTGTTGCACGGCTGCAACGAAACGCCGGAGTGTGGCGAGATTTGGTCCGAATTGTTTTGCCCTTGTGAACTGGCTCTGGTGCAATAGCGACAACTTCCCAAAAGGAGGTTGGCCCGGGGTCCGGTGGGAGCACAAAGTGCCAGTCACGGTGAGCCCTTCGCACCGGAGCCCTATGTTTAACCTTGGAGAAACTTGCAATGAAAAAATCTCTAGTTGCCCTGGCTGCTCTGGCTGTTGCCGGCGTCGCCTCGGCCCAGTCGTCGGTCACCCTGTTCGGTGTGGTGGACGCTGCTGTCAGCGGCTACTCGAACAAGACTGAAACCGCGCTGGGTCAGAGCATCACGACCAGCCGTACGGCTCTGACGAGCTCGGGCTACAACTCCAGCCGTCTGGGCTTCCGTGGTACGGAAGACCTCGGTGGTGGTCTGGCAGCTAGCTTCTGGCTCGAAGCTGGCCTGAACAACGACGACGGCAACACGGGTGGCAACATCGCGCAATCCGGATCCCCGTCGCTGACCGGTCTGTTCAATCGCCGTTCGACCGTCAGCCTGTCTGGCGCGTTCGGTGAAATCCGCCTCGGTCGCGACTACACCCCGACCTTCTGGAACGACACCGTGTTCGATCCGTTCGGCACCAACGGCGTTGGTACCAACCTGATCTCGACCGCCAACGGCTACAACACCCCTGGCAGCATCAACAACGGCTTCGCTTCGAACGCCAACAGCTATGTTCGCTCCAGCAACTCGATCGGCTACTTCCTGCCGCCGAACCTGGGTGGTTTCTACGGCCAGGTGATGTACGCCTTCAACGAGAAGGACAAGTACGATCCGGGCACCCTGACCCCGAACGTTGCGAACAACTCGCGCGCCGGCCGTTACGTCGGTGGTCGCGTTGGTTACGCCAACGGTCCTCTGGATGTCGCATTCGCCTACGCCCAGACCACGATCGCTGACCAGTACCAACTGGGCACCACGACCAACCTCGACACGCTCAACGTTGGCGCTTCGTACGACTTCGGCGTCGTGAAGCTCTTCGGTGAGTACTCGCAAGGCGACATCAAGGTCGACGATTCGAACCCGTTCCCGACGGTCGCCAATGCCTTCGGCATTCGTGAACCCGGCGCTGACGGCTGGCTGCTCGGCGCTACCGTGCCGGTCGGTCCTGGCCTGATCCGCTTCTCGTACTCGGCAGTCAAGTACAAGAACCTGACGCCCGCGGCTCAAGTGTTCGGCACCGTCGAACCGAAGGCTGACAAGTTCGCGCTGGGCTATGTCCACAACCTGTCGAAGCGCACGGCCCTGTACGCAACGGTGGCTCGCGTCAACAACAAGGACGGCGCCGACCTGACCCTGGGCGGCCCGAACTTCTACCAACCGGCAGCCGTGTACAACATCACGCTGACCCCGAAGAGCTCGACCGGCTACGACGTCGGCATCCGTCACGCTTTCTGATCTGACGCTGGCGTAAGCCAGCATCGACGGCAAGTCATTGAAAGCCACTCGACGAAAGTCGGGTGGCTTTTTTCATTCGTGCCTCATGTCGGTGCACCCCCGGGGAACTCCGACTTGGGCACATAGCTTGCTCTGCTAGCATCGTCGATTACTTTCTGAGCTGAATGATTGCCTTCGTACTGCGCCGCCTGATCCAGGCCGTGATCGTGATGATCGCGGTTGCCTTCTTTGCCTTCCTCCTCTTCCAATACGTGGGCGATCCGGTGGTCTTCCTGCTGGGCCAGGACGCCAAACCGGAGCAGATCCGTGAACTGCGCGCCGCATTGGGGCTCGACAAGCCCTTCTTCGTGCAGTTCGGCCACTTCCTGGTCAATGCCTCACAGGGCGAGTTCGGCCTCAGCCTGCGCCAGGGTGCAAAGGTCTCGCGCCTGATCGGCGAACGCTTTCCCGCGACCTTCGAACTGGCCATGGTGGCCGCCGTGCTGGCGCTGGTCATCGGCATCCCGATGGGCGTCTATACCGCGCTCAAGCGGGGCACCTTCTCGAGCCAGGTGCTGATGACGCTGTCGCTGCTGGGCGTGTCGCTGCCGACCTTCCTGATCGGCATCCTGCTGATCCTGGTCTTCGCGGTGCACCTGGGCTGGTTCCCGAGCTTCGGACGCGGCGAGACCGTGAAGCTGGGCTGGTGGAGCACCGGCCTGCTGACCGGCAACGGCTGGCTGCACATCGTGCTGCCGGCGATCACGCTCGCGATCTTCCAGCTCACGCTGATCATGCGTCTGGTGCGCGCCGAGATGCTGGAAGTGCTGCGCGCCGACTACATCAAGTTCGCTCGCGCGCGCGGCCTTTCCGACCGTGCGATCCATTTCGGCCATGCACTCAAGAACACCCTGGTGCCCGTGATGACCATCACCGGCCTGCAGCTGGGCGGCCTGATCGCGTTTTCGATCATCACCGAATCGGTCTTCCAGTGGCCGGGCATGGGGCTGCTGTTCATCCAGGCCGTGACCTTCGCCGACATCCCGGTGATGGCCGCCTACCTGTGCCTGATCGCGCTGATCTTCGTCGTCATCAATCTCGTGGTCGATCTGCTGTATTTCGTGGTCGACCCGCGCCTGCGGCTCGGCAACGCCGGGCACTGAGGCATCGGAGCACCGACATGACCGAACCCCGACTGCAAGCCGCCGGCAGGCCCTTCGCGCACATCGCTCGCTTCTATCCGGAGCTGACTGCGTTCCGGCGCGACCTTCACGCGAATCCCGAGCTCGGCTTCGAGGAGGTCTACACCGCGGCGCGCGTGCGCGAGGCGCTCGAGGCCTGCGGCGTCGACGAGATCCACACCGGCATCGGCCGCACCGGCGTCGTGGGCGTGGTGCGCGGCCGCTCGACCGCCAGCGGCCGCATGATCGGCCTGCGGGCCGACATGGACGCGCTGCCGATGTGCGAGGACAACGACTTCGAATGGCGCTCGGCCAGGCAGGGCCTGATGCACGGATGCGGCCACGACGGCCACACGGCGATGCTGGTCGGCGCCGCGCGCTACCTGGCCGAGACGCGCAATTTCGACGGCACGGCCGTGCTGATCTTCCAGCCCGGCGAGGAAGGCTTCGCAGGCGCCCGCGTGATGATCGAGGATGGCCTGTTCGACCGCTTTCCGGTCGATTCGGTCTATGCAATGCACAACTGGCCCGGCATGCCTGCCGGCACCGTGGGCATCAACCGCGGCGCCATGATGGCGGCCGCCGACCGCATCACGATCGAGGTCACGGGCAAGGGCGGCCATGGTGCGCATGCCTACCTGACGGTGGATCCCGTGGTGGTGTCGGCCCACATCATCACGGCGGTGCAGAGCATCGTCTCGCGCAACGTGCGGCCGATCGACGCCGCGGTGGTCAGCATCTGCGCGGTGCAGGCCGGCGACCTCGGCGCGATGAGCGTGGTGCCCGGCAAGGCGACGCTGGTGGGCACCGTGCGCACCTTCAGCTCGCGCGTGCAGACGCAGGTCGAGCAGCGGCTCGTCGAGCTGTGCAGCGCGGTCGCGGCCGGCTTCGGCGCCACGGCGCAGGTCAAGTTCGAGCGCATCTATCCGGCCACCATCAACACCGCCCCGGAGGCGGTGTTCGCGGGCGACGTGGCCGAGTCGCTGGTCGGTGGCCACAACGTCGAGCGCAACATGGAACCCAGCATGGGCGCGGAAGACTTCTCCTTCATGCTGCAGCAGAAGGCCGGCGCCTACATGCGCATCGGCCAGGACGCCCGCGGCGGCGCCTTCCTGCACAACAGCAAATACGATTTCAACGACGAGATCCTGCCTCTGGGCGCCGCCTTGCACGCGGGCCTGGTCGAACAGGGCATGCCACTGGCCTCATCCGCCGGTCAACCCGAGAACAGGGCCGTCGCGTCGACGGCATCCTGACCCTTTCCAACCCGAGGAGTGCTTCCCATGAGTCTGAAGAAAAATATGGTCGCGGGCGCGATCCTGAGCCTGTTGGCTGCCACGAGTCTGATGGCCGGCGCCCAAACGATCCGGATCGCGAACCAGGGCGATGCCCTGTCGCTCGATCCGCACTCGCTCAACGAATCGCTGCAACTGAGCATCGCGGCCAACGTCTACGAGACGCTGGTCGGCCGCAACAAGGACCTCTCTCTGGCGCCGCTGCTGGCCACCAGCTGGAAGCAGACTTCGCCCAACGTCTGGCGCTTCGAGCTGCGCAAGGGCGTCACCTTCCACGACGGCACGCCGTTCACGGCCGACGACGTGGTCTTCAGTTTCGCGCGCGCCAAGGGCGACGGCTCGGACATGAAGGCCACGCTGAGCGACATCAAGGAAGTGCGCAAGGTCGGCGACCACGCGGTCGAGATCGAGACCAGCGGCCCCTTCCCGATCCTGCCCGACGTGATCTCGCTGACGATGATCATGAGCAAGAAGTGGAGCGAGGACAACGGCGCCGCCAAGCCGGTCGACAAGCGCAAGGGCATCGAGAACACCGCCTCGTTCAAGGCCAACGGCACCGGTCCGTACCGCGTGCGCGAGCGCCAGCCCGACGTGCGCACCGTGTTCAGCCGCAACGCCAGCTACTGGGGCAAGATCGAAGGCAACGCGCAGGAAGTCATCTTCACGCCGATCGCCAACCCCGCCACCCGCGTCGCCGCGCTGGTGTCCGGCCAGGTCGACGTCATGGAGCCGGTGCCGGTGCAGGACGTCGCCCGCATCAACGCCAGCCCGACGGCACGCGTGATCACCGGCCCCGAGCTGCGCACGATCTTCCTCGGCATGGACCAGAAGCGCGACGAGCTGCTCTATTCGAGCGTCAAGGGCAAGAACCCGTTCAAGGACAAGCGCGTGCGTCAGGCCTTCTCGCAGGCGATCGACATCGTCGGCATCCAGAAGACCGTGATGCGCGGCGCCTCGCGGCCCACCGCACTGCTGGTGGGCCCGGGCGTCAACGGCTGGACCGAGGCGCAGGACAAGCGCGCCCCGTTCGATGTCGAGGCGGCCAAGAAGCTGCTGGCCGACGCCGGCTATCCGAACGGCTTCGAGGTGACCATGAACTGCCCGAACGACCGCTACGTGAACGACGGCCAGATCTGCCAGAGCGTGGCTTCCAACCTGGCCAAGATCAACGTCAAGGTCAACCTCGCGACCGAGACCAAGGGCACCTACTTCCCGAAGATCCTGCGCCGCGACACCAGCTTCTACCTGCTCGGCTGGACCCCGACCACCTACGACGCGCACAACGCGCTGTCGTCGCTCACGGCCTGCCCGGACGACAAGGGCACGGGCCAGTTCAACCTGGGCGCGTACTGCAATCCGAAGCTCGACGAACTGACCAAGAAGATCCAGTCCGAGAGCGACAAGGGCAAGCGCGACGCGATGATCAAGGAAGCCTTCGCGATCCACATCGACGACGTGGGCCATCTGCCGCTGCATCAGCAGGCGCTGGCCTGGGGCGTGAGCAAGAAGGTCGAGCTGACCCAGCTGGCGGACAACTTCATGTACTTCAAATGGATGAGCATCAAGCCCTGAGCCTGGTGACTGTCTGAACAAGGTGGCCCGCTCCGGCGGGCCGCCTCTTCCGCCTCCCGATGAAAAAAACTCTTGCCCGTTGGCTCGACAGCGATGTCGGCCACAGCTTTCGCAACTCGCCGGTTGCGATGCTGGCAGCTGCGATCGCCTTCCTGTGCCTGTTCTGCGCGCTGTTCGCGCCGTGGGTCACGCCTCACGATCCCTTCAATCTCGCGACGCTCGAACTCGGCGATGCGCGCCTGCCGCCCGCCTGGAGCGCCGAGGGCTCGACCAAGTACCTGCTCGGCACCGACGACCAGGGCCGCGACATCCTTTCTGCCGTCATCTACGGCGCCCGCATCTCGCTCGTCGTCGGCCTCGTGTCGGTGCTGCTGTCGGTGGTGGTCGGCGTGCTGTTCGGCCTGCTTGCCGGCTTCTGGGGCGGCTGGCTCGACGCCTTCCTGATGCGCGTGTGCGACGTCATGCTGTCGTTCCCCCCGATCCTGATCGCACTGCTGATGGCCGGCGTCGGGCGCGCACTCTTTCCGGATGCCCCGACCTCGGTTGCCTTTGGCGTGCTGATCGTCGCCATCTCGCTGACCGGCTGGGTGCAGTACGCGCGCACCGTGCGCGGCTCGACGCTGGTCGAGCGCAGCAAGGAATACGTGCAGGCCGCGCGCGTGACCGGCGTCTCGCGCGGGCGCATCATGCTGCGCCACGTGCTGCCCAACGTGATGGGCCCGGTGATGGTGCTGGCCACGATCCAGGTCGGCACCGCGATCATCACCGAGGCCACGCTGTCCTTCCTGGGCGTCGGCGTGCCGCCGACCTCGCCATCGCTGGGCACGCTGATCCGCGTCGGCAACGACTACCTGTTCTCGGGCGAGTGGTGGATCACGCTGTTCCCGGGCCTGATGCTGGTGCTGATCGCGCTCAGCGTGAACCTGCTCGGCGACTGGTTGCGCGATGCGCTCAACCCACGGCTGCGCTGAATCGGGTTCGCCATGAGTCTTCTGCAAGTCAACAACCTGGTCGTCGAGTTTCCGCACCGCCGCGGCACCCTGCGCGCGCTCGACGACATCTCCTTCGAGATCGCACCCGGCGAGATCCTCGGCGTGGTGGGCGAATCGGGCGCGGGCAAGTCGCTCACCGGCGCCGCCATCATCGGCCTGCTCGAGCCGCCCGGTCGCGTGGCGAGCGGCGAGATCCGGCTCGAGGGTCAGCGCATCGACAACCTCGGCCACGAGGCGATGCGCCACATCCGCGGCCGCAAGATCGGCGCCATCTTCCAGGATCCGCTGACCTCGCTGAATCCGCTCTACACGATCGGCCGCCAGCTGACCGAGACCATCCGCGCCCACCTGCCGGTGAGCGAGGACGAGGCGCGCCGGCGCGCCATCGGCCTGCTGCAGGACACCGGCATCCCGGCCGCGGCCGAGCGCATCGACCACTTCCCGCACCAGTTCTCGGGTGGCATGCGGCAGCGCGTGGTGATCGCGCTCGCGCTGGCGGCCGAGCCGAAGCTGATCGTCGCCGACGAGCCGACCACCGCGCTCGACGTCTCGATCCAGGCGCAGATCATCCAGCTGCTCAAGGGCATCTGCAAGGAACGCGGCGCCGCCGTGATGCTGATCACGCACGACATGGGCGTGATCGCCGAGACCTGCGATCGCGTCGCCGTGATGTATGCCGGCCGCGTGGCCGAGATCGGGCCGGTGCACGAGGTGATCCACCAGGCCGCCCATCCCTACACCGCGGGCCTGATGGCCGCGATCCCCGACATGACGATGGACCGAGAACGGCTCAACCAGATCGACGGCGCCATGCCGCGGCTCAATGCGATTCCGCGCGGCTGTGCCTACAACCCGCGCTGCCCGCGCGTGTTCGACCGCTGCCTGGTCGAGCGGCCGGACCTGATCGATGCCGGCGCCACGCGTGCCGCCTGCTGGCTGCACGACGCCCACAGCGCTTCGCCGGCCTACGGAGCCCGCGCATGACCGCCCTGGTGCAGGCCCACGACCTGGCAAAGAGCTTCGATGTCTCGCCGCCCTGGCTCAATCGCGTGCTGGAGCGCAAGCCGCGCGTGCTGCTGAAGGCGGTCGACGGCGTGAGCTTCTCGATCGAGCGCGGCAAGACCCTGGCGCTGGTCGGCGAATCCGGCTGCGGCAAGAGCACGGTGGCGCGGCTGCTGGTGGGGCTCTACGAGCCGAGCCGCGGCGGCATGCAGTTCGACGGGCAGGACGCGCACGCCGCCTTCAAGACCTCGGAGGGCCGCGCGCTGCGCCGCCGCGTGCAGATGATCTTCCAGGATCCCTACGCGAGCCTGAACCCGCGCTGGATCGTCGAGGACATCGTCGGCGAGCCGCTGCGCGAGCACGGCATCCTCAAGGAAGGTCCGGCGCTGAAGGCGCGCGTGGGCGAGCTGCTGCAGTCGGTCGGCCTGAGTCCGCTCGACATGGTGAAGTACCCGCACCAGTTCTCGGGCGGCCAGCGCCAGCGCATCTCGATCGCGCGCGCGCTCGCCACGCAGCCCGAGTTCCTGGTCTGCGACGAGCCGACTTCGGCGCTCGACGTCAGCGTGCAGGCGCAGGTGCTCAACATCATGAAGGACCTGCAGCGCGAGCGCGGCCTGACCTACCTCTTCATCTCGCACAACCTCGCGGTGGTGCGCCACGTCGCCGACCAGGTCGGCGTGATGTATCTGGGCCGGCTGGTCGAGGTGGCGGACAAGCAGCAGCTGTTCTCGTCGCCGCAGCATCCCTACACGCGCATGCTGCTCGACGCGATCCCGCAGATGAAGCACACGGGCAAGCGGCGCACGCCGGTGCAGGGCGAAGTTCCGAACCCGCTCAATCCACCCACCGGCTGCACCTTCCATCCGCGCTGCTCGCTGGCCAACGAACGCTGCAAGACCGAGCGACCGCCGCTGCAGATGCTGCGCGGCGTGCAGGTGGCGTGCCACGCGGTGGAAGAGAACCGCGACTGATCGCGGCTCGCCCGGTTACTGTTCCTCTCCCCAGGCGTAGCCGTCGCGCGCGATCATCGCGCTCGATGCGCTCGGCCCCCAGGTGCCGGCCGCATAGGGGCGCGGCTCGCCATCGGCCGACCAGCTGTCGATCAGCGGCTCGACCCAGCGCCAGGCTTCTTCCTGCTCGTCCGCGCGCACGAACAGATTGAGGCGGCCGTCGATGACGTCGAGCAGCAGCCGCTCGTAGGCGCCGACCCGCTCGGTGCCGAAGCGCTTGTCGAAATCGAGGTCGAGCTGAACCGGTGCGAGCTGCGCGCCCGCATGGCGGTTGGCATGGGCAGCGCCGCCATTGCCGTTGCGCGGCCGGTTGTCCTGGGCCTGCGCGAGCAGGTGCAGCTCGAGCCCGTCGCGCGGCTGCAGGTTGATCACGAGCCTGTTGACGGAGTTCGCCGGCGCCCGGTAGATCGCGTGCGGGGTCGGGCGGAAGTTGACCTCGATGCGCGCGTCGCGCGAGGCCAGGCGCTTGCCGGTGCGGATGTAGAGCGGCACGCCGGCCCAGCGCCAGTTGGCGATCTCGGTGCGCAGCGCGATGAAGGTCTCGGTGCGGCTTTCGGGATCGACGCCGGGCTCGTCGCGGTAGCCGGGCACGCGTTCGCCGTAGGCGGTGCCGGCCACGTACTGGCCGCGGATCGCATGCAGGCCGATCGATTCGGCAGTCCAGGGCTTGAGCGCGCGCAGCACCTTGAGCTTCTCGTCGCGGATGGCGTCGGCATGGGCATTGATCGGTGGCTCCATGGTGATCGCGCAGAGCAACTGCAGCGCGTGGTTCTGCACCATGTCGCGCAGCGCGCCGGTCTGGTCGTAGAAGGCGCCGCGCTTCTCGACGCCCAGGTCCTCGGCGATCGTGATCTGGATGTTGGCGATGTATTCGCGGCGCCAGATGGGCTCGAACAGCGCATTGCCGAAACGCATCGCGAACAGGTTCTGCACCGAGGGCTTGCCGAGGTAGTGATCGATGCGGAACACCTGCTGCTCGGTCAGCACCTTGCGCACCGCGGCATTGATCGCGCGGTTGGATTCGAGGTCGTGGCCGAGCGGCTTCTCGAGCACCAGCCGCACATGCGGGCCGTTGAGGCCGGCCACCGCGAGCTGCTCGACCGCCTGGGTGAAGAGGTTCGGCGCGGTCGCGAGGTACATCACGACGGTGTCGGCGTTGCGCGCCTTGAGCATTTCCGCGAGCTTGTGGAAGTCCTCGGGCTTCGACAGGTCCATGCGCAGGAAGTGCAGCATCTCGGCGAACTTCCTGAACTCGTCGGGGTTGGGCCGCTTGGCGCCTTCGACTGCGTCGAAGCGCGACTGGATCAGCTCGCGGTAGGCGTCGTCGCTCAGGTCGTCGCGCGCGACGCCGATGATGCGGCCGTCGGGAGGCAGGCTGCCGTGGCGGAATGCCTGGAACAGGGCCGGCATCAGCTTGCGCCAGGCCAGGTCGCCGGTGCCGCCGAAAAGAACGAGGTCGAAACTCATGGATACATCCGTTGGTCTTGATGGCCGCAGCTCGGGCCTGCAGTCTGCCAGCGAATGGTACTTGTACCGATCGTTGCCGCGATGACACCGCGCTAAGCTGAAAAACTGCTGCGGGGCATCACAACAACTTGAAGGCAGGTCCTGATGAAGAAAACTTTCGCGACGACGGCGCTGGCCGTCCTGCTGGGCACGTCGGGCGCCGCTTCGGCCCAGACGGTCAACGTCATCTGCTCGGTGCAGGCCGACTGGTGCAACATGATCGCCACGGTCTATGCGCGAACCACCGGCGTCAAGCTCAACATGTCGCTCAAGGGCTCGGGCGAGGCGCTCGCACAGCTGATCGCCGAGCGCGACAACCCCAAGACCGACGTCTGGTTCGGCGGCACCGGCGATCCGCACCTGCAGGCCGCCGAATCGGGCCTGACGCTCGAATACAAGTCGCCGACCCTGCCGCAGCTCTATCCGTGGGCCCAGCAGCAGGCCCAGCAGTCGGGCTGGAAGACGGTCGGCATCTACTCGGGGCCGCTCGGCTTCGGCTACAACACCGAGCTGCTGGCCAAGAAGAAGCTCGCCGTGCCGCGCAGCTGGGCCGACCTGCTCAAGCCCGAATACAAGGGGGACATCCAGGTCGCGAACCCGGCCTCGAGCGGCACCGCCTACACGATGATCGCCACGCTGGTGCAGCTCATGGGCGAGGACAAGGCCTTCGAATACCTCAAGGGCCTGCACCGCAACGTCGGCCAGTACACGCGCTCGGGCACGGGCCCGATCAAGGCCGTGGCGCGCGGCGAGACCGCGGTGTCGATCAGCTTCGTGCACGACGCGCCGCAGGAAAAGATGCAGGGCTTCCCGGTCGAGACCGTCACGCCCTCCGAAGGCACGGGCGCCGAGATCGGCTCGATGAGCATCGTGAAGGGTGCGCGCAACCTCGCCGAGGCCAAGAAGTTCTACGAATGGGCGCTGACGCCGCAGGCCCAGACCTTCGGTGCCGCGGCCAAGCAATACCAGCTGCCCTCGAACAAGGCGACGGCGGTCGACGCCAACGTGCCCGACTTCAAGAAGATCAAGATGATCGACTACGACTACGCCAAGTACGGCGCCAGCGCCGAGCGCAAGCGCCTGATCTCGCGCTGGGAAAAGGACGTCAACTCGCTGCCGCGCTAGGCGCGTGTCCGCCGCATCGATGAACGGACGCCGCAGTCCCAACGCCGCCGTCCGGACCTGCATCGCCGCGGGCCTGGTGGGCTACCTCGCGCTGCCCTGGTATGCGATCCAGGACACCGGCTGGTGGGCGGTGCTGCCGCAGGTCTTCGGTGACGCCGAGGGCGCCAACGGCGTCATGCAGGCGCTGCTTCAAGGCCGCGAGTGGCTCTGGATCGGTCTCATCGGCCTCGCCATCTGCGCGCTCGGCGGCCTGCTGCAGCCCGGCCGCGCGCAGGGCCGGCTGCTGCTGGTCGGCGGCGCGGTCGGCGCCATCGGCCTGGCCCTCGCAGGCTTCCTGATCGGCGCGCGCGGCTGGAGTGTGCCGCTCTTCAACGGCTGGTTCGGCGAGCTGCCCGTGAACCAGTTCGGCATCGGCGCAGGCGGCTTCGTCGCACTGTCGGCGCTGATCCTGCTCGCGGCCTTCGGCCTTGCGCGGCTGGGCTTCTTCAAGGGCGACCTGTTCGTCTCGGGCGCCGTCATCGGCTGCGGCGTTCTGATGGCGCTGTTCATCGCATACCCCGTGAGCAAGGCGCTGGCCGGCGCCTTCCTCGACGAGAACGGCCGCGCCTCGATGGCGGCCTTCGTCGAGCGCCTGGGCACCGAGCGGATCTGGGGGCTGGGCTGCCTGGCCGGTGGCGTGCGCTGTGGCGTGGCCTGGAACACGCTGGCGCTGGCCTTGCTCACGGCGGCCGGCACCACCTTCCTCGGCACGCTGCTGGCGCTGATGGCCGAGCGCGGCGGCCGGCGCTGGCAGGGGCCGCTGCGCGTGCTGGCGCTGCTGCCCATCATCACGCCGCCGTTCGTGGTCGGCCTCGGCCTGATCCTGCTGTTCGGCCGCGCGGGCGTCGTCAACCAGTTGCTCGAAAGCGTCTTCGGCATCGAGCCGACACGCTGGTTCTACGGCATGCCGGGGGTGCTCGTTGCGCAGCTGTTCGCCTTCACGCCGATCGCCTTCATGATCATGCGCGGCGTGGTGCAGGGCGTCTCGCCGAGCCTCGAGGAAGCCGCCCAGATGCTGCGCGCCGACCGCCGCCGCGCCTTCTTCACGGTCACGCTGCCACTCATCAAGCCCGGGCTCGCGAACGCCTTCCTGGTCGGCTTCATCGAGAGCATCGCGGACTTCGGCAACCCGGTGGTGGTGGGCGGGCAGTTCTCGGTGCTGTCGACCGACATCTTCTTCGCCATCGTCGGCGCCCAGTACGACCAGGGCCGCGCGGCCTCGCTGGCCTGGGTGCTGACGCTGTTCGCGCTCGGCGTGTTCGCCATCCAGCGCGCGGTGCTCGGCAAGCGCAGCTACACCACGGTCAGCGGCAAGGGCGACGCCGGCATCGCGATGGCACTGCCCGACGGCGTGCGCCGCACCATCCATTGCATCGCGCTGCCGTGGATCGCGTTCACCGCGGTGGTCTACCTGTTCGCCTTTGCGGGTGGCTTCGTGCAGACCTGGGGCCGCGACTACAGCTTCACGCTCCACCACTTCAAGAACGCGTTCGCCCTCGAGTGGGGCCAGTTCGGGCTGGTGTGGGCCGGCACGGCGTGGAACTCGCTGGTCACCACGCTCAAGCTCGCGGGCATCTCGGCGCCGATCACTGCGGCGCTGGGCCTGCTGATCGCCTGGCTGCTGGCGCGCAACGAATTCAAGGGGCAGGGCATCTTCGAGTTCGGCGCGCTGCTGGCCTTCGCCATTCCCGGCACGGTGCTCGGCGTGAGCTACATCCTGGCCTTCAACGTGCCGCCGCTCGAACTCACGGGCACCGGGCTCATCATCGTGCTGTGCTTCATGTTCCGAAACCTGCCGGTGGGCGTGCGCGCCGGCACCGCGGCCTTCAAGCAGCTCGATCGCTCGCTCGACGAGGCTTCCGTGATGCTGCGGGCGTCGACCTCGCAGACGCTGTTCAAGGTGGTGCTGCCGCTGCTCAAGCCGGCGCTGGTGGCGGCGCTGGTCTACAGCTTCGTGCGCGCCATGACGACGGTGAGCGCCGTCATCTTCCTCGTCACCGCCGAGAACGAGCTCGCCACGACCTACATCATCGGACGCGTCGGCAACGGCGACTACGGCGTTGCGCTGGCCTACTGCACGGTGCTGATGATCCTGATGGCGCTGGCGATCGCGCTGGTGCAATGGGTGATCGGGGAGCGCAGGCTGGGCCGCCGCGGGGCCACGCCGACGCACCAAGGGCATCACAAGATGGAGAGCCTGGCATGAACGGCATCGAGCTTCGCAACGTCACCAAGCGCTACGGCAGCGACGCACGCGCGCCGCTGGCCGTCAAGGGCATCAGCTTCGAGGTGCCGCAGGGCACGCTGACCACCATCCTCGGTCCGTCCGGCTGCGGCAAGACCACCACGCTGCGCATGATCGCGGGGCTCGAGTCGCCGAGCTCGGGCGCGATCCTCATGGGCGGGCGCGACGTCACGACGCTGGGGCCGGCCGAGCGCAACGTCAGCATGATGTTCCAGAGCTATGCGCTGTTCCCGCACATGAACGTGATCGAGAACGTGAGCTACGGCCTGCGCATGAGCGGACTGCGAAAGCCCGAAGCCGCGGCGCGCGCGCGCGAGGCGCTGCGCGGCGTCGGCCTGGTCGGCTTCGACGATCGGCTGCCGAGCGAGCTGTCGGGCGGCCAGCAGCAGCGCGTGGCACTCGCGCGTGCGCTGGTTTTGGAGCCGGCGGTGCTGCTGTTCGACGAGCCCCTGTCGAACCTCGACGCCCGCCTGCGGCGCGAGATGCGCGAGGAAATCCGCAGCCTGCAGCAGCGCCTGGGGCTCACGGTCGCCTACGTCACGCACGACCAGAGCGAGGCGCTGGCGGTCAGCGACCAGATCATCGTGATGGACCACGGCGTGATCGCCCAGCAGGGCACGCCCGAGCAGCTGTACGGCCACCCGGTGAGCGAATTCGTGGCCGGCTTCATGGGCGAGGCGATGGTGTTCCCGGCGCTCGCGCAGCCCGAAGGCCGCGTCGAACTGGGCCCGCTGACGCTGGCGCCGCGCTACGACGTGCCGCCCGGCTTCGTCAAGGTGGCGGTGCGGCCGGAGGCCTGGCTGATCGGCGCCGCCATCGGCCTGCCGGCAATCCTGCGCAAGGCGGCCTATCTCGGCAGCTTTTACGAATATGCTTTCGACACCGCGCTCGGCCCGGTGTTCGTGGTCTCGACCGATCTCGCGCATCCGCTGGCCGCCGGCGCCCAGACCACCCTGTCGCTTGCCAGCCATGGCGTTTCCGTCGTCCCCGTAGCCACTCCAACATGAATGTCGTCTTCGATCTCGGCGCCGTGCTTTTCACATGGGAGCCGGTTGCCCTGGTCCAGCAGCGCCTGTCGGCCCACGCGCCCACTGCCGACGCCGCGCGCGAGCTGGCCCGCCAGATGTTCCATCACGAGGACTGGATCGGCTTCGACCGCGGCACCCACAGTCTCGACGATGCCATCGGCCGCATGGCGCTGCGGCTGTCGCTGCCCGCGGGTCCGCTCGTGGAACTGCTCGAGCCCATGGGCGAGCGCCTCGAACCGATCGCGACCAGCGTGGAACTGCTCGAGCAGCTGCGCGATCGCCGCGATGCCGGCGAGGACCTGCGGCTCTATTACCTCTCGAACATGCCGGAGCCCTACGCGCGAGCGCTGGAGGCGCGGCATCCCTTCTTCGAGTGGTTCGACGGCGGCGTCTTTTCCGGCGACGTCAAGATGATCAAGCCGCAGCGCGGCATCTACGAACTGCTGGCCCGGCGCCACGCGCTCGACGCTGCGCAGACCGTCTTCATCGACGACATGCTGCCCAACGTGCTCGCGGCGCGCGACCTGGGATGGCATGCCATCCACTGCGAGCGCACGAGCGCCTTGCCGGCGCAGCTCGCGGTCTACCTGCCGGTGCGTTCGACCTTGTCGACGTCGAATCCCAGCGTGCGCGCATAGGCCAGTTCGGCTTCGAGCAGGTCGTCCTCCAGCCGCGGCACGCGCGACAGCACCCACAGGTACTTGCGGTTCGGCGTGCCGACCAGTGCCACCTGGTAGTCGCGGTCGAGCTTGAGGATCCAGTAGTCGCCCCAGACGACGGGCAGCCAGCCGAGCCATTCGGGCGCGAAGCGAACCTCGAGCCGGCCGGCGCCGGGCTGGCCGGCCACCGGCACCACGCGCGCCGAACCCACCGATTCGTCGAAGCTGCCGTCGGCCACGATGCAGCGATTGCGCACCTCGACCGTGCCGTCCGCCAGCGGCGTGTATTCGGCCGTCACCGGTCCGGTGCATTGCTTCTGGAAACGGTTCGGCAGCCGGGCCTGCTCGTGCCAGAGACCTGCATAGCGCTTGAGATCCACCGGCGCCACCACCTGCAGCGGTGCGCGCATCAGCGGCGCACCGTCGGCAGGGCCGACCACGGGGGCCGTGGCAGCGCGTGCAGTGCGTGCGCCGGCCAGCGCGAGCAGCGTCAGCGCGCCGCCGAGGCAGAAGGCAGCGGCCAGTGTGCCGATCGATGCGCTGAGGGCGCGGTCGTCGAGGCTGGCGCTCGGGGCTGCACGGGGTGTGCGGTAGGGCATGGGAATCCTCCGGGGAAGCGATCCGAGGGGATCGGAAAAATGACTGGAGCCTCGAGCGTAGGTGCATGCCAGCGCAGGCAACGTCAGCCACGGACCACACGCCATGTAGTGCGGCGGCGGGATAATGGCCGCATGAACCAACTCGATGCCCTCCGTCAATGGACCACCGTGGTCGCCGACACCGGTGATTTCCGCCAGCTCGCCCAGTTCAAGCCGCAGGACGCGACGACCAATCCGTCGCTGATCCTCAAGGCGGTGCAGAAGGCCGACTACCGGCCGCTGCTCGACGAGGTCGTCAAGAAACACAAGGGCGCGCCGCTCGACGAGGTGATCGACCGCCTGCTGGTGCGCTTCGGCACCGAGATCCTGTCGCTGATCCCGGGCCGCGTGTCGACCGAGGTCGACGCCCGGCTGAGCTTCGATACCGCCGCCACGGTGGCGCGTGCCGAGCGCATCGTGGCGCTCTACCGCGAACAGGAGGTCGATGTCGGCCAGCGCGTGCTGATCAAGATCGCGTCCACCTGGGAAGGCATCGAGGCTGCGCGCCAGCTCGAGCAGAAGGGCATCCACTGCAACCTCACGCTGCTGTTCTCGTTCGCGCAGGCCGTTGCCTGCGGCGCCGCCAAGGTGAAGCTGATCTCGCCTTTCGTCGGCCGCATCTACGACTGGCACAAGAAGTCCGAGGGCGCCAAGTGGGACGAGGCCGCCAATGCCGGCGCCGACGACCCGGGCGTGAAGTCGGTGCGCCAGATCTTCGACTACTACAAGAAGAACGGCATCGCCACCGAGGTCATGGGTGCGAGCTTTCGCAACGTCGGCCAGATCGCTGCGCTGGCCGGCTGCGACCTGCTGACCATCAGCCCCGAGCTGCTGGGCGAACTGGCCGCGAGCGAAGCGCCGCTCGCGCATGCGCTCGATGCCGAGGCCGCGAAGGGCCGCGACATCCCCCTGGTCACGCTCGACGAACCGGCCTTCCGCTTCGCGCTCAACGAGGACGCGATGGCGACCGAGAAGCTTGCCGAAGGCATCCGCGCCTTTGCCGCCGATGCGGTCAAGCTCGAGAAGCTGATGGTGGCCTGATGCAGTTCACGCGCTGCGACCGTACCGCTGCCTGGGGCGAACTGCAGGCCCACTTCGACGCCTCCGGCCGGGCGCTCGACCTGCGCCAGGCCTTCGCCGCCGATCCGGCGCGCTTCGAGACGCTGAGCCAGTCGGCGCCGCACGTCTTCGCCGACCTGTCCAAGAACCTGGCCGATGCACGCACCGAAGCGCTGCTTCAGGACCTGGCGCGCGAGTGCGGTCTCGAGGCGCATCGCGACGCGATGTTCGCGGGCGAGCACATCAACACCACGGAGGACCGGGCCGTGCTGCACACGCTGCTGCGCCGGCCGGCTTCTGCGCCGCCGCCGCCGGGTCCGCTGGCGCAGCCTTTTGCCGACGTGCAGGCCACGCTCGACGCGATGCTGGCCTTTGCCGAGCGCATCCGCGCCGACCATACGATCACCGACGTGGTCAACATCGGCATCGGCGGCTCCGACCTCGGGCCGCAGATGGTGGTGCTCGCGCTGGCCGAGTTCGCGGCGCCGGGCAAGCGGTTCCATTTCGTCTCGAACGTGGACGGCCACGAGCTGGCCGGTGTGCTGCGCGGCCTGGCGCCCGAGCACACGCTGTTCCTGATCGCGTCCAAGACCTTCACCACGGCCGAGACCATGGCCAATGCCCAGTCGGCCAAGCGCTGGTTCGAGCAGTCGGGCAGCGTCGACGTGGCACGCCATTTCGCGGCGCTGACGACCAACGTCGCCGCCGCGAAGGCGTTCGGCATCGACACCACCTTCGGCTTCTGGGACTGGGTGGGCGGGCGCTATTCGCTGTGGTCGGCGATCGGCCTGCCGATCGCGCTGGCGATCGGCGCCGAGGGCTTCCGCCGCCTGCTGGCGGGCGCGCATGCGATGGACGAGCATTTCCGCACCGCACCGCTGGCCCGGAACCTGCCCGTGCGGCTCGGCCTGCTCGACGTCTGGTATCGCAACTTCCACCGCTTCACGACGCGCAGCATCGCGCCTTATCACAGCGCCCTCAAGCGGCTGCCGGCCTACCTGCAGCAGCTCGAGATGGAAAGCAACGGCAAGCGGGTCGACCTCGACGGCCAGCCGCTCGCTGCGGGCACGTCGCCGGTGCTGTGGGGCGAGCCCGGCACCAATGGCCAGCATGCGTACTTCCAGATGCTGCACCAGGGCACGGACGTCACGCCGCTCGAATTCATCGCGGTGCGTGACGCGGCCCACGACCTGCCGGGCCACCATCCCAAGCTGCTGGCCAACGCGCTGGCCCAGGCCCAGGCCCTGATGGTGGGTAAGACCGACGCCGGCGGGCACAAGGACTTTCCGGGCAACCGGCCGAGCACCTTCTTCGTCTTCGAGGCGCTGACGCCCGAGTCGCTGGGTGCCTTCCTCGCGCTCTACGAGCATCGCGTGTTCACGAGCGGTGCGCTGTGGGGCATCAACAGCTTCGACCAGTGGGGCGTGGAACTCGGCAAGGTGCTCGCGCGCGACATCGAGCCGCGTCTGGCTTCGGGCGATGTCGCCGGGCTCGATGCGTCCACGGCCGGACTGCTGGCGCTGCTGCGCCCGCCGAAGTAGCACCGGCAACCGGGCGGCCTTCGCGGAGGGCTCGATATGATGAACGCGCGGCGCCCTGCCGCGCGGTCATCACGAGGAGCTTCTTCATGAACTTTCAACAGGCCGTCCAGACCTGCTTTCGCAAGTACGTCGACTTCACGGGGCGCGCCGCGCGGCCCGAGTACTGGTGGTTCTTCCTGGCCTACCTGCTCGCCGGCATCGTGAGCGGCTTCATCCACGAATTCCTCAACTACCTCGTGGTGCTGGCCTTCCTGCTGCCGCTGCTGGCCGCAGGCGCGCGCCGGCTGCATGACGTGGGTCGCAGCGGCTGGTTCCTGCTGCTGGGCCTGATCCCGCTCATCGGCAGCCTCGTGCTGCTGTACTTCATGGTGCAGCCGTCGCAGCCCGAATCGAACGAATACGGACCGCCCGCCGGACCCGCGTTGCCCGCCGCCTTCTGAACGCAAAAAAGCCCCGCGGCTTGCGCTGCGGGGCTTCTGGCTTGAGGCCTGGCGTGTGTGCCGGCCGGCCGGGAATTACATCCCCATGCCGCCCATGCCACCCATGCCGCCCATGTCGGGCATGCCGCCGCCAGCGCCGGCTTCTTCCTTCGGTGCGTCAGCGACCATGGCTTCGGTCGTGAGCAGCAGCGAGGACACCGAAGCGGCGTTCTGCAGTGCGGTGCGGGTCACCTTGGTCGGGTCCAGGATGCCCAGCTCGAGCATGTCGCCGTAGGTGTCGTTGGCGGCGTTGAAGCCGTAGTTGCCCTTGCCGGCCAGCACTGCGTTCACCACCACCGAGGCTTCGCCGCCGGCGTTGTTGACGATCTCGCGCAGCGGCGCTTCGATGGCCTTGAGCACCAGCTTGATGCCGGCTTCCTGGTCGGCGTTGTCGCCCTTGACGTTGTCGCCCACGGCCTGCTTGGCACGCAGCAGAGCCACGCCGCCGCCAGCCACGACGCCTTCTTCCACTGCAGCGCGGGTGGCGTGCAGGGCGTCTTCGACGCGGGCCTTCTTTTCCTTCATTTCGACTTCGGTGGCAGCGCCGACCTTGATCACGGCAACACCGCCGGCCAGCTTGGCCACGCGCTCTTGCAGCTTTTCACGGTCGTAGTCGCTGGTGGCTTCCTCGATCTGCACGCGCACTTGCTTGACGCGGGCTTCGATGTCGCCAGCAGCGCCGGAGCCGTCGATGATGATGGTGTTTTCCTTGCCCACTTCGATGCGCTTGGCCTGGCCGAGGTCGGCCAGCGTCACCTTCTCGAGGGTCAGGCCCACTTCTTCGGCGATGACCTTGCCGCCCGTGAGGATGGCGATGTCTTCGAGCATGGCCTTGCGGCGGTCGCCGAAGCCCGGCGCCTTGACGGCGACGACCTTCAGGATGCCGCGGATCGTGTTCACGACCAGCGTCGCCAGGGCTTCGCCCTCGACTTCTTCGGCAATGATCAGCAGCGGACGGCCGGCCTTGGCGACCTGTTCGAGCGTCGGCAGCAGGTCACGGATGTTGCTGATCTTCTTGTCGAACAGCAGCACGAACGGGTTGTCCAGGATCGCGCTCTGCTTCTC
This sequence comes from Variovorax jilinensis, assembly GCF_030316885.1. GTDB lineage: Bacteria > Pseudomonadota > Gammaproteobacteria > Burkholderiales > Burkholderiaceae_C > Variovorax > Variovorax jilinensis. The sequence goes on from NZ_JASZYQ010000001.1 coordinate 585,361, forward strand.
GGGGTTGTTGATGAAGTAGGGCGACAGGTAGCCGCGGTCGAACTGCATGCCTTCGACGACGTCGAGTTCGCTGTCGAGCGACTTGCCGTCTTCGACGGTGATGACGCCTTCCTTGCCGACCTTGTCCATCGCGTCAGCGATGAGCTTGCCGATGGTTTCGTCGCTGTTGGCCGAGATCGAGCCGACTTGCGCGATTTCCTTCGAGGTCGTGGTGGCCTTCGAAGCCTTCTTGAGCTCGGCGACCAGGGCGGTGACCGCCTTGTCGATGCCGCGCTTCAGGTCCATCGGGTTCATGCCGGCGGCGACCAGCTTGAAGCCTTCGCGAACGATGGCCTGGGCCAGCACGGTCGCGGTGGTGGTGCCGTCGCCGGCGTTGTCCGAAGTCTTGGAAGCCACTTCCTTCACGAGCTGGGCGCCCATGTTCTGGAGCTTGTCCTTGAGTTCGATTTCCTTGGCGACCGACACGCCGTCCTTGGTCACGGTGGGAGCGCCGAAGGAGCGCTCGAGCACCACGTTGCGGCCCTTGGGACCGAGGGTGACCTTGACTGCGTTGGCGAGGATGTTGACACCCTCGACCATGCGCGCGCGGGCTTCGCCGCCGAAGACTACGTCTTTTGCTGCCATGTTTATTTACTCCAGAAATTGAATCTAATCGGTTGAGGACAGAGCAATCCGCGCTTCGCGCCGGCTTGGTCTGTCCCGCAAATCACTTGGCTTCGACGACCGCAAACAGGTCGTCTTCCTTCATGACCAGCAGTTCGTCGCCGTCGACCTTGACGGTCTGGCCGCTGTACTTGCCGAACAGGACGCGGTCGCCGACCTTGACGGTCAGTGCGGTCAGTTCGCCCTTGTCGGTGCGCTTGCCCGGGCCCACGGCCAGGACTTCGCCCTGATCGGGCTTTTCTGCGGCTGCGTCGGGAATGACGATGCCGGAGGCGGTCTTGGTTTCGCTGTCAACACGCTTGACGATCACGCGATCGGCCAAAGGACGAAGTTTCATTGCTTGCATCTCCTGATGGGAACTGGGTTTGGGCTGGGCGCCGGCGTGGTGCCGATGCCACATCGTGCTGGAGCGCGTGCTGTTAGCACTCAGCTCCGACGAGTGCTAATGATAAGGGGGTTTTGTGTCATTTCAAGGGCGACGCGGGTTTTTCGCCCCTCGCCGCTACTCGACGCCGAGCAGGTCGTAGATGCGCCGGACGTAGCCGCCGAACTCGGCGTCGGTCTTGATGTGCAGGCGGCGCGGGGCCGGCAGCTCGATCGGAAAGAAGTCCGCCATGCGCGCCGGGCCGGCGCTCAGCACCGCGCAGTGGGTGCCGAGGAAGACGGCCTCCTGGATGCTGTGAGTGACCACCACGAAGGTCTTGCCGGTCTCTTCCCAGATCCGCAGCATCTCGAGGTTCATCTTCTCGCGCGTGAGGGCGTCGAGGGCGCCGAAGGGCTCGTCCATCAGGACCAGCCGGGGATCGTGGACCAGCGCCCTGGCGATCGCGGCGCGCTGCTGCATGCCGCCCGACAGCTCGTAGGGCAGCTTGTCGGCGAAACCGGTGAGCCCGACCATGTCGAGCAGCGCATGGGCGCGCTCGACCGCGGGCTTGCGCGGCAGCCCCAGGATGTCGGCCGGCAGCAGCACGTTGTCGAGGATGGTGCGCCACTTGAGCAGCAGCGGCTGCTGGAACACCATGCCGACGTCGCGGCCCGGGTTGAAGGCCGCGCCGTCCGCGCCGCCGATCTGCAGCACCCCGCCGTCGTGGCCGTGCAGGCCGGCGAGGATCTTCAGCAGGGTCGACTTGCCGCAGCCCGAAGGGCCCACCAGCGACACCATGTCGCCCGCATGGATGTCCATCGAGACGTCGGAGACCGCGAGGAATTCCTCGTTCTTCTTGCGGTAGACCTTGCGCAGCTGGCGCATGCGGATCAGGGGCTCGGTCACCGGGGTGCCTCCGCGCAGCAGCGCTTCGGTCCCTGCCTTCGGGGCGGCCGGGCGGCTCATGCGAGCCACCGCGCCAGGTTGTCGCGCACGAAGGCGTCGTCGCCGAGGTCGCCATGGAGCCGGTAGACGCGGTCGATCTCGGCGCTCTGCCCGCGGCCCAGGCCTTCCTCGGGGTCGAGGCACCAGATGCCCTCGAGCAGACCCTGCCGGCGCAGCACCTCGTGGCAGCCCGCGATGCAGCCGTGGAAATTGTTCGCGACGTCGAAGAAGGCCGCATTGCAGTCGGTCACGCGCGAGTCGAGCGCGAGCAGCGCGGGGCCGAGCGTGCCGCCCTGGGCCGCCAGCTCGGCCTTGATCTGAGCGAGCTGCGCCACCGCGCTCGAGGTCCAGACCGACCAGTGGCCCAGCAGGCCGCCGCGGAAGCGGACGCTGACCGGCGTGCCGTCTCGCATGGCGGTGAAGGGCAGGGCGAGGTCGAGCACGATGTGGTCGTCGTTGCCGGTGTAGAGGAAGACGCGTTCCTCGGCCCGCGCATCGACCAGGCCGCGCACCACGTCGATCGTGCGGTAGCGGTTGAAGGGCGCGACCTTGATCGCCAGCACGTTCGGGATCAGCGCGAAGCGGCGCCAGAAGTCGCTCGACAGCACCGGGCCGCCGACCACGGTCTGAAGGTAGAAGCCGATCAGCGGAATCTCCTGGCTGACCGCCTCGCAGTGGGCGATCAGCGCGTCCTCGGAGGCGCTGGCCACCGCGGCCAGGCTCAGCAAACCTGCGTGGTAGCCCAGGCCGACCGCAGTGCGGGCCTCGGCCAGGGCCTGGGCGGTGTCGCCGCAGAGGCCGGCGATCATCGCCATCGGCCTGTCGGTCCAGGCGCGCTGGTCCTCGATCGCGGCCCGCAGCACCGTCTCGTAGAGGCCGCGTTCGCGGATGGCGAATTGCGTCGTGTGGACGCCGACCGCCAGACCGCCGGCGCCCGCGTCGACGTAGTAGCGGGTCAGTGCGCGTTGCCGGCGGCGATCGAGCTGCCTCTTCGCATCGAGCGCCAGCGGGTGCGCGGGGATCACGGTGCCTTGGGCCAGCAGGTCGAGCACCTGCGCGGGGAGATCGGATCGTTGCAAGGGCATGAAGGCTCCTGAAGAAAAGGTGGGGGATCAGCCGAACTCGGGCCCGGCGATGGCGTGGATGAAGGCGTTCTGTCCGTGCGCGGGAGGCTCGCCCAGCGCCATGCGGCAGAAGCCGCGCTGCAGCGCGAAACCGGCCTCGGCCAGCTGCCGGCGCAGCAGCGGGCGCTCGTCCGGCACGTCGATGAAGATCGGCTCGGGGATGCCGTCGATCAGGTCGTTCAGAAGCACCGCCGCGCTGGCCTCGTCGGTGGCGATCAGCGGGCCGACGTGGCGCGCGATGCGGCCGCTGCGCAGCACGGCGAAGGCCTGTGCATGGCGCAGCACGCGCGATCCGGGCCGCCGCATCAGCTCGGCCAGGACGGCGCCGCGCTCGAGGCCGAGCGCTTCGGCATCGAGCGCGAGCAGTGCGTCGACCTTGGAATGGTCGCCGCTGGCCGCAGCGCTGGCCGGCGCGTCGGCCAGGGCGCCGCGGTGCCAGCGCGACAGGCGCCACAACGGCGAGAAGCCGTACTGCAGATACAGCTGCTCGCCGGCCGGCGTGGCGTCCAGCATGGCGACCCGACCGGCGGCCCGGACCGTTGCCAGGCATCGCTCGAAGACGCTGCGCCCGAGCCCCGCCCCGCGTGCCTGCGGCGCGACCAGGATCATGCTGATCCAGGCGGCAGCCGCGCCCATCGGCAGCACCGCGCCGCTTGCGACGATCGCGCCATCGGCATCGCGCACGACGTGGACGCTGCCGTGCCGCAGGAACACGGCCCAGTCGTCCGCGGTCTGGTTCCAGCCGCTGGCCACCACCAGCGCCTCGAGCATCGAGAGGCTAATAGCGTCCGGCGCGGACAGCGTCTCGACCGCCTCAGTACTTGCCATCGCGCGACTCGAACTTGGTCGGCTTGCCGAAGAGGCGCTGCTCGCGCGCGATCCAGTCGGCAACCCATCCCACCAGCTGCGACAGCGGCACCTTGGGGTAGCCGAACAGCCGCTCGGCCTCGCCGGTGTTCATGAGCCAGGCGGTCGGCGCCTCGCTGCCGGTGATCTGCACGGGCTTGCCGAAGCGGCGGCCGAATTCCTCGGCCAGCCAGCGGATCGAGGTGGTTTCCGGGCCGCTGACGTTGAGCGGCGAGGTCGGCACCGTGGCGGCGGCCAGGCAGCGCAGCGCCTGTGCATTGGCGTCGCCCTGCCAGATCACGTTGACGTGACCCATCGTGACGTCCACCGGTTCGTCGCGCCAGACCTTGATGGCCACGTCGGCCAGCACGCCGTAGCGCAGGTCGATCGCGTAGCTGAGGCGGAACAGCCGGCCCGGCGTGCCGTGCAGCTTCGAGAAGTATTCGAACATGCGCTCGCGGCCGACGCAGGAGTTGGCGTACTCGCCCGGCGGGCTCGGCGGCAGGTCCTCTGCGGCGCCCTGGCCGGTGACGGGCACGAAGGGGTACACGCAGGCGGTCGAGAAGGCGACGATGCGCGACTGGCTGAAGGCCTGCGCCACCAGCGCCGGCACGTGCACGTTCATGGCCCAGGTCAGCGGGTTGTCGGCATCGGCGCCGAACTTGCGGCCGGCCATGAACACCACGTTCGGGCACCTGGGCAGCGCCGCGAGCGCGGCGGCGTCGAGCAGGTCGCAGGCGATGGTCTCGATGCCATGGCCTTCGAGCATCTCGCGCATGCCGGGCTCGCTGAAGCGCGCGACCGCGATCACGCGGCGGTCCGCCGGCAGCGCATTGCGCGCCAGGCGCGCCAGCGTCGGGCCCATCTTGCCGCCGACACCGAGGATCATGAGGTCGCCTTCGAGGCGGGCGAGGTCTTCGACCAGCTCGCGCGAGGGCGTGGCGAGGAACTGGTCGAGCGCCTCCTCGGTCTCGAAGTGCGCGGGGAAGCTGCGCTCGTCGAGCAGTGGGGGGGCGGGAGCGTGGGCGAGGGTGTTCATTGGATTCTTGCGTCCTGGGTGATGAAGTACCGTTCCATCAGCAAGACCAGCAGATAGAGCAGCACGCCGAGGCCGGTGATCAGCAGCACGGCCATGAAAACAGCGGGGGTGTCGAGCGAGGCCTGCACCTGGATCATCAGATAGCCCAGGCCCTTGTCGGAGGCGATGAACTCGCCGACCACGGCGCCCGCGACCGCGAGGATGGTGGCGACCTTCATGCCCGAGAACAGGTAGGGGAGCGATCCCGGCAGCTGGATGTAGCGGAACAGCTGCCAGCGCGAGCCGCGCAGCGCATGCACCAGGTTCAGCAGATCGGGCTCGGTCTCGTTGAGGCCACGGATGGTGGTCAGCAGGATCGGGAAGAAGCACAGGCTGAAGGTGATCAGGATGTTGGGCCCGATGCCGTAGCTGAACCACACGATGATCAGCGGCCCGAGCGCCACCTTCGGGATCATGTTGAGCGTGACCAGGAGCGGAAAGGCCAGCAGCATCAGGCGGCGGCTGGTGATGAACAGCAGCGCGCCGAGGATGCCGAGCACGAGGCCGAGTGCATAGCCGCCGAACACCTCGATCGCGGTGACGCCGGTGTTGCTCAGCCAGTGGTAGTTGGGGTTGGCCAGCGTGGCCAGCACCTGCGAGGGCGCCGGCAGGATGAAGGTCTGGATCTTGAACAGGCGCACCGCCAGTTCCCACAGCGCGATGCACGCCAGGTGGACGCCGATCACCGCGGCCCAGCGCTGCCATGCAGGGTGTTCGGCGGGTGCGGCGGGCTGGCCGCCGGCCGCGGGGACGATTGCCGTCATATCGATTTCTTTCTCACGAGGAGCGGTCGTGAAGAAATGATAGGCCGGCGATCTCCCGTTGTCAACCAACTGGTTGATTAAATGACTTCAGGGGCGCAAGGCGTTCAGCGCGAACTCGATCACGTGGCGGCGGCGCTGCACCAGCGCGCCGCGCGAACCGAGCTGCTTGCCGAAGATGGCCGACAGCGTGTGGTTGTTCGAGAAGAAGAAGTACGAGATCCCGGCGATCGAGATGTAGAGGTTGATGGCGTCGTAGTCGGGCCGGAACACGCCTTGCGCGACGCCGCGCTCGAGCGTCGCCTCGAGCATCTCGATGAAGGGCGAGTGCATCTTCTGCAGCCGCTCCGAGTCGAGGATGTGGCTGCCCTGGTTGCGGTTCTCGTCGGTCAGCAGCGCGATGAACTCGGGGTGTTCCGCGAGGTAGTCGAAGGAGAACGCGATCAGCTGCGTCATGGCCTCGACCGGCTCCAGTTCGCCGAGCGACAGGCGCTGCTCCTTCTCGCGGATCTCGGCATAGACCGATTCGAGCGCCACCAGGTACAGCCCCTGCTTGCTCTCGAAGTAGTGGTAGACGAGCTGCTTGTTGACGCCCGCTGCCCGCGCGATCTCGTCGACCCGGGCGCCCGCGAAGCCGTTGCTCGAGAACTCGCCCACCGCCGCCTCGATCAGCGCGGCGCGCGTGGCGGCGGCATCCCGGCGGGCGACGGCAGGAGGTATGGACGCGGGCGCGGGCGCGGGGGAGGGTGCGGTGCGGGATGTGGAGGCCATGTCGGGATTCTTCGTTCGACCAGGTTGCGTGTCAACCAAACAGTTGGTAATATAAATTCTACGCCTCTACCAACCCATCCATTCTGGAGCGAGCCCCATGCGAATCCGACCGACCGCCGTTCTTTCCGCCCTGGCTGCCGCGCTGCTCGCGACCGTCGGCATGTCCGCCACGACCGCGTTCGCGGCCGAGCCGATGAACCTGATGCTCAACTGGACGCCCACCGCCGACCACGCGCCGATCTACTACGCGAAGGCCAAGGGCTGGTACAACGATGCGGGCATCGACCTCACGATCGAGGCCGGCAAGGGCTCGGCGCTGTCGGCCCAGCGCGTGGGCTCGGGCGGCGCCAACCTCGGCATCGCCGACCTGCCGACCGCGATCCAGGCGGTGGGCAAGGGTGCCGACCTGAAGGCCGTCATGGTGATCTATGCCAACAGTCCGCAGGGCTTCTACTGGCTCAAGTCCTCGGGCATCAACGGCCCGAAGGAATTTGCGGGCCGCAAGATCGGCAACCCGCCCGGCGATGCGGCGCGCCTCATGTGGCCGGCCTTCGCGAAGAAGACCGGCATCGACCCGGCAGGCGTGAGCTTCGTCAACCTGAGTCCGCAGGCCAAGGTCGGCGCGCTCAAGAGCAAGTCGGTCGACATCATCAGCGACTTCTACAACGAGCACGACCTGAAGGTGCGGGAGTTCGGCCCCGACCTCGGCTTCGTGGCCTGGCGCGACATCGGCGTCAACGTCTACGGCAATTCGCTGGTGGTCAACGGCGCCTACCTGGCGGCCAATCCGGAGCGCGTGAAGAACTTCGCCGCGGTCACGCAGCGCGCCTACAGCGCCTGCGTGAAGGACTTCGCTCCGTGCCTCGATGCACTGACCGCCAGCGTCAGCGGCCTCAGCCCCGAGAACCAGCGCGACCAGTGGGGCCGCATCAAGCTGCTGATGCGCGACGACACGACGACCAAGGTCGCGCTGGGCGCATTCGACGGCGCACGCGTCAAGTCGGACTACGAACTGGTGCAGTCGCTGATCGGGCTCGACAAGCCCTTCGACCCCGCGAAGCTCTACACCAACGACTACCTGGACAAGAACATCCGCATGCCTGCCGCCGAATAGGCGAAGAGCGCTTCAGCGCCGCCGCGCACCCGGCTGCAGCAGCGCGGCCAGCCGCGCGATGCCGCCGGTGCCGCTCGCGGCCCGGCCGATGAAGGCGCCGGCGGCCGCGCCGATCAGAGCCTTGCCGATCAGCGAACGGCTGCGTCCCGTGGCCATCATCAGCAGCAGGCCGACGCCGAGCACGATCAGGTGCTCGCCCGGCATGTCGGGCCGGTTGGCATCCGCTTCCTTGACGGACTTGATCAGCGAATCGAGATTCATGAAGCCTCCGCAGTTCAAAACCCGTTCATAACCCGCGCTGCCCGATCGCGGTGTAGGCAACGGCCCGTTCGTGCGCTGGGGCCAAGCTGCCCATGGGCCGCTATGGTGGCGTCGTCAGGGCGCCGGCGAGATCGCCGCGTCGACGATGGTCTGCGCTTCGGCCAGGATGCGCTGCAGGTGCTCGGCGCCCAGGAAGCTCTCGCCGTAGACCTTGTAGATGTTCTCCGTGCCCGAGGGCCTTGCCGCGAACCAGCCGTTGCGCGCCGTCACCTTGATGCCGCCGATCGGCGCGTCGTTGCCGGGTGCGTGGCTCAGCACGCCGTCGATCGGCTCGCCGGCCAGCAGGGTGGCGCGGACCTGGGCCGGCGCCAGCGCGGCGAGCTGCTTCTTCTGCTGCGGGCTGGCGGGTGCGTCGATGCGCGTGGCCACCGGATTGCCGAATTCGTTCGCAAGCTCGGCGTAGAGCGCGCCGGGGTCACGGCCCGTGCGCGCCGTCATCTCGGCCGAGAGCAGGGCGGCCGTGATGCCGTCCTTGTCGGTGGTCCAGGCCGAGCCGTCGCGGCGCAGGAAGGTGGCGCCCGCACTCTCCTCGCCCACGAAACCCAGCGAGGCGTCGAGCAGGCCGTCGGCAAACCACTTGAAGCCGACCGGCACCTCGTGCAGCCGCCGCCCGAGCCGCGCCGCAAGGGCATCGATCAGGCGGGTCGAGACCACGGTCTTGCCCACCGCCGCCTGCGCGCCCCACTGCGGCCGATGGCGGAACAGGTAGTCGATCGCGGCCGACATGTAGTGGTTCGACGGCAGCAGGCCGGCGCTGCGGGTCACGATGCCGTGGCGGTCGTGGTCGGTGTCGCAGGCGAAGCCGACGTCGAAGCGGTCCTTGATGTCGAGCAGGCGCTGCATCGCATAGCCCGAGGACGGGTCCATGCGGATCTGGCCGTCCCAGTCGAGCGTCATGAAGGCGAAGCGCGGGTCGACGGTCTCGCTGACCACGCTGAGGTCGACCCGGTAGCGTTCGGCGATCGCGCCCCAGTAGTGCACCCCTGCGCCGCCGAGCGGGTCGACCCCCATGCGCACGCCCGCCTCGCGGATCAGCGCCATGTCGACCACGTTCTCGAGATCGGCGACATAGGCCGAGAGGAAGTCGTGGCGATGCGTGGTCGATGCGCGCAGCGCCTGCGCATGAGGCATGCGCCGCACGCCCGCGAGACCCTCCGCGATGTAGCGGTTGGCGGCCTCCTGGACCGGCCCCGTCACCTCCTGGCCGGCCGCGCCGCCGTTCGGCGGGTTGTACTTGAAGCCGCCGTCGCGCGGCGGATTGTGCGAGGGCGTGACCACGATGCCGTCGGCCAGGCCGCGTTCTCGGCCGCGGTTGTGGCAGAGGATCGCGTGCGACAGCGCCGGCGTCGGCGTGTATTCGTCGTTCGTCGCGAGCAGGGTCTCGACGCCGTTGGCGGCCAGCACCTCGAGCGCGCTGGCCGCGGCCGGCACCGACAGCGCGTGCGTGTCGATGCCCAGGAACAGCGGGCCGTCGATGCCCTGCGCGCGGCGGTGGTCGCAGATCGCCTGCGTGATCGCCAGCACGTGCCATTCGTTGAAGCTGCGGTCGAAGGCGCAGCCGCGGTGGCCCGAGGTGCCGAAGGCGACGCGCTCGGCCGCCACCGATGCGTCGGGGCGGTCCCGCTCGTAGGCCGCGAGCAGCGCATCGACGTCGATCAGCGTGTCGGCGGGCGCCGGTTGGCCGGCGAGGGGGTGGATGCGTGGTTCCATGGAAGGCTCCTGATGGTTCGGTTTCGGTTCAGGTGGCGCGGCCTGCAGCGGCGCCCTGCAGCAAGGCGGCAGGCAGGTCGATCAGCTCGGCGATGTGTCCGATCGTGATGTCGGCAGCCGGGTGGGCGGCGATCTCGTGCGGATCGAGCGCGTAGTGGCCCTGCCGCGGGAAGACGGTGGTCAGGCGATCGCCCCATTCGGCCTTCATCGCCGACAGGATGCGCAGCTTGTCGTCGACCATCACGTAGTGGCGCGCCGGATGGCGCTTCTGCACGGCCTCGAGCATCAGTTCCTTGTGGATGTAGATCAGCACCCGGCCCTCGACCGCCTGCCAGAGGCCCGAACGCTGGACCTTGCGCGGCTGGAAGACGACGTCGCCGTCGCTCAGGATCACCGGGGTGCCGAGGGTCCGCAGGCGGGCGACGACGTCGAGTGCGCGCTCGTAGAGGCGATCGGCGAAGGGGTAGTCGACCAGGAAGGTCGACATCTGCAGCAGCCTCGGATCGTTCATGTCGTCGCTGAGCTCGCGCAGCCGGTAGCGCTGCAGCGCGCCGAGGTAGTCGGTGTAGCCGAGCTCGGCGCGCAGCGCCTCGAAGCACTCCCAGTAGCGGTCGGCCTTGGTGCTGCCGAAGTTGTCGACCAGGTGCCGGCGCAGGTCGTCGACCACGCCGTCGTTGTCGAGCAGCGTGTTGTCCACGTCGAGCAGAAAGACGGTGTCCTCCATCAGAGACTCCTAGAGCAGGTCGCTTGGAACGAACCACGAGAACAGCATCAGCTTGAGCTGCACCAGCGCGTTGGCATCGGGCTCGGCGTCGTGCACCACGGCGTCGCCGTCGGTGCTGACCCATTGGACCTGGTCGGTGCCGGGCTTCAGCTGCAGGGCATACGCGCTTTCGACATTGTCGACCTGGTAGGCGTCGAGCAGCCGGTGCGCGAGTTCGTAGCTCTGCAGGCGCACGCCGAGCTCGGTGTTGATGTGGGCCGAGCGCGGATCGAAGTTGAGCGAGCCGACCAGCGCCCATTCGCGATCGATCAGTGCCATCTTGGCGTGCAGGCGGCCGCGTGACTGCCGGAACACCTTGCGCAGGTTCAGGCTGCGCTTGATCTGCTCCGAACTGACCTCGTACAGCCGCACGCCGAGTTTCAGCATCTCGACGCGGTAGCGGTTGAAGTTGATGTTGACCAGCGGTTCGTCGGTGTCGGCCAGCGAGTTGGTCGCCACGCTGATGGCGACGTCGCGCGCACGCAGCTTTGCGATGCGGTCCATGCCGTCCTCGCCGGGGAGGAAGTAGGGCGTGACGATGTCGACGCTGGAGCGGGCCGACTCCAGCTGCACGCCCATGCGTTCGGCGACGGTCGGCGGTCGGTGCGCGCGGGCCGCGTCGTCGTCTTCGGAGCGCATCGCCTTGGTGGGCGAATCGGCGACCGCGTTGGCGCGCACCGGGATCAGCTCGAGCCGGCCCTGGGCGATCGCGGTGCCGAGCGGCGGATCGCCGAACATGTCGGCTTCCGGCGGCGCGGCGGGCGCAGGCGCCAGGCTCGGCGAGGTCAGCGCGTCGAAGCGCGCGCGCAGCGCCGCCGCGGGCTCGGACGGCGGCACGATCGCCTGCAGCGGGTAGACCACCTCGCTGTTCCAGTAGTTGTCGAAGATGGTCTCGAGCTCGGTCACCACCGGGCCGGTCAGCAGCACGTCGAGGTCGATGAAGTTGGCGCCCTCGCTGCGCAGGAAATACTCGTCCGCGAGGTTGCGTCCGCCCACGATCGCAAAGGCGCCGTCGGCCACCATGAGCTTGTTGTGCATCCGATGGTTGAGCCGCCGGAAGTCGGTCGCGAAACTCATCCAGCGGGTGGCCGGGTGGTCGCGGCCCGAGACGAAGGGGTTGAACAGCCGGACCTCGACGTTCGGATGCGCGCTCAGCCCGAGCAGCACCGGATCGAGCCGGGCGGTATAGAAGTCGTCCAGCAGCAGGCGCACCCGGACGCCGCGCGCGGCGGCGTCGCGCAGTTCGCGCAGGATCAGCATGCCGGTCTTGTCGTTGCCGAGCAGGTAGTACTGGAGGTCGAGCGAGACGCGCGCGCGGCGGATCAGCGCCAGCCGGGCATCGAGCGCGAAGGCGGCCTGCGCCAGCACGCGAGCGCCCGAGCGGTTGTCGTCTTGGCGGGCCTCGAAGTCGGCGGCCAGCCGGCCCAGCTCGGTCGCCGACGATGCCGGGATCGCCGAGACGTAGGGTGTCGACGTCAGGGTCGGCAGTCCCGCGCAGGCCGACAGCAGGCAGGCGAAGGCAAGGACCAGGCAACGGAAAGGCATGCGCGACGGTACCGCAGTCGGCGGGGTGCCGCTGCTGCAGCCGCGGCTGCGAATAGAATGCGAATGATTGTCAACGGCAACAGCCGCACTTCTCCCGCCGGGGCCCTGCGGCCGTCCGGCATCCTTCTTCCGACTCGATGAACAGCCGACAAATCAAGGTCTGGGCCTGGATCCACAAGTGGACCAGCCTGGTCAGCACCGTCTTCATGCTGCTGCTGTGCCTGACAGGCCTGCCGCTGATCTTCCATCACGAGATCGGCCACCTGCTCGGCACCGAGATCGAGGCGCCCAAGATGCCCGCCGACACGCCGCGCGCCAGCCTCGACAAGGTCATCGCCTCGGCCAGCGCGCTCTATCCGGACCGCATCGTGCAGTTCGTGTCGACCGACCCGGACGACGACGCGATGTGGTTCGTCACGCTCACGCCCACGCCCGAGCCCACCGACGACTTCAAGTCGATCGCGGTCGATGCCCGCACCGCCAAGGTCGTGGGCCAGCCGCCGACCGACGAAGGCTTCATGTACGTGATGTTCAAGCTGCACGTCGACCTGTTCGCGGGCCTGCCGGGCAAGCTGTTCCTGGGCTTCATGGGCCTCTTGCTGCTGATCGCGATCGTCTCGGGCGTGGTGCTCTACGCGCCCTTCATGCGCAAGCTCGAGTTCGGCACCGTGCGGCGCGAGCGCCGGCCACGCGTCAAGTGGCTCGACCTGCACAACCTGCTGGGCATCGTGACCCTGGTCTGGGCCTTCACGGTCGGCGCCACCGGCATGATCAACACCTGGGCCGACCTGATCATCAAGTACTGGCAGTACGACCAGCTCAGCGTGCTGCTCAAGCCCTACCAGGGGCAGCCCACGGTTCCGGTGGCCGAGCGCGCGCCGGTGCAGAAGGCGCTCGACGTCGCGCTGGCGAGCGCGCCCGGCAACAAGGTGTCCTTCATCGCGTTCCCGGGCACTTCGTTCTCGAGCCCGCACCACCACACGGTGTTCCTGCGCGGCAACGAGCCCTTCACCTCTCGCCTGCTGCAGCCCGTGCTGGTCGATGCCCAGACCAGCGAGATCACCGCGAGCCCGCGCCTGCCCTGGTATTTGACCGGGCTGCTGGTCTCGCAGCCGCTGCATTTCGGCGACTACGGCGGCATGCCGATGCAGATCCTCTGGGCCCTGCTGGACATCGCGACCATCATCGTGCTGGGCAGCGGGCTCTATCTCTGGCTCAAGCGCGGCAAGGCGGTCGCGGCGGCGCCCGCGCCTTCCGCACCGGCACATCAGCCGCCGTCCGGCGCCGTCGGCGTGCCGTCGCTGGCGCAACCCGTCACCACCACCAAGGTCAGCTCATGAGCGGTCATCACGCAAGGCACGACAACCATTTCTGGCGACTCTGGGGCTGGCCGATCGTCCTAGGCGTTCTGACCACGATCGGCCTGGTCTCGGCGCTGTTCAGCGACGGCGGATTCGGCGATGCCCTGGCCTGGGTGGCGCTCGGCATTCCGGTGGCGGTCGGCGCCTGGTACGGCTGGCGCCGGCAACCGTCATCCTCGTAGCGCGCGCGGCGCCCTGCGCGCCATAGGGTCTTGCCCACCCGGCGCTCCCCGCGCGGCCGACGCAGAATCGCCGCAATGCATTCATCGCCTGTCGTCGTCGCTGCGGTTGCCGCCTGCCTGCTGATCACCGCGCCGCGCTTCGCCGGCGCCCAGGACCAGTCGCCCCCCGCGCCGAACGAGGTCAACCTCGGCGAGGTCACGGTGACCACCCCGCGCGGTCCCGAGCCCTTGTTCGAACTCGCGGGCTCGGTCGACCGGATCGAAGGCTCCGACATGCGCAACGCCCGCCTGCAGGCGCAGTTGTCCGAAAGCCTGGGCCCGGTGCCGGGACTGCAGATCCAGAACCGCCAGAACCTCGCGCAGGACCTGCAGCTGTCGATCCGCGGCTTCGGCGCGCGCTCCACCTTCGGCGTGCGCGGCGTGCGCATCTACGTCGACAACATTCCGGCCACGCTGCCCGACGGCCAGGGCCAGACTTCCAACGTCGACATCAATTCGGCCGACCGCGTCGAGGTGCTGCGCGGACCTTTCTCGGCGCTCTACGGCAATTCGTCGGGCGGGGTGGTGCAGGTCTTCACCGAGGACGGGGAGGGCGCGCCCAGGCTCGGCTTCTCGATGGCCAGCGCGAGCTTCGGCACCACGCGCATCAGCTCGAAGATCGGCGGCTCGTCCGGCGCGGTCGACTACCTGCTGAGCGGCAGCCACTTCGAGACCGACGGCTACCGGGACCACAGCGAGGCCAGGCGCGACATCGGCAACGCCAAGCTCGGCATCACGCTCGACGACGGCAGCCGGCTCACGCTGGTGGCCAACAGCGTGAAGCTGTCGGCGCAGGACCCGCTCGGCCTCACGGCGGACCAGTACCGGCTGAACCCGCGCAGCGCCGCGGTCGCGACCCTGTACGACACCCGCAAGACGGTCGACCAGACGCAGGCCGGCCTGCTCTACGAGCGCCGTGTCGATGCCGACAACACGCTGCGCCTGATGACCTACCTGGGCCAGCGCAAGACCACGCAGTTCCAGGCCATCCCGCCTGCGGCGCAGCAGAGCCCGCAGAGTGCCGGGGGCGTGATCGACCTGGCGCGCGACTACGGCGGCGTCGACCTGCGTTGGATCTCGCAGATGCAGCTGGCGGGCCGGCCCTTCGAGCTGGTGGCAGGCCTCGCCTACGACAACCTGCGCGAGCACCGCTCGGGCTACGAGAACTACCTCGGCCCCGCGTCCAACCCGGTGCTCGGCGTGCAGGGGCGGCTGCGCCGCAACGAGCTCAACACGGTCTACAACCTCGACCCCTACCTGCAGGGCACCTGGCGGCTGGCCGACCAGTGGACACTGGAGGCCGGCATCCGCCGCAGCAGCGTGGACTTCGATTCGCAGGACCGCTACATCGTGGGCGCCAACCGCGACGACAGCGGCAGCGTGCGCCATGCCGAGACCCTGCCCGTGGCCTCGCTGCGCTACCAGGCCACACCCGACCTGGCGCTCTATGTATCGGCCGCGCGTGGCTTCGAGACGCCCACCCTCAACGAACTCTCCTACCGGCCCGATGGCGTGGCCGGACTCAACTTCGCGCTGCAGCCGGCCGTCAACGACAACGTCGAGATCGGTGCCAAGGCGCGGGTCGCGGGCGGCTTCCTGACCGCCGCGCTGTTCGAGATCCGCACGCGCGACGAGATCGTGACCGCCACCAACATCGGCGGCCGTGCCACTTTCCAGAACGCCGGCAAGACCCGGCGCGAGGGCTTCGAGCTCGGCTGGCAGCACGAGACCGCCAGCCACTGGCGCACGCAGCTGGCCTATACCTGGCTCGATGCGCGCTTCAGCGATGCCTTCTGCGCCGGCGTGCCCTGCACCGCGGCCAGCGTGGTGGCGGCCGACAACCGCATCCCCGGCATCGCGCCGCAGTCGCTGTTCGCCTCCTACGGCTGGGTGCCGCCGCAGGGCTGGCGTGCCGGTGCCGAATTCCGCGCGCTGGCGGGCATCGAGGCCAACGACCGCAACACGGTCAGCGTGCCGGGCTACGGCGTGCTGGCGCTCTATGCGGGCTACGTGCTGACCTGGCAGCGCTGGGACTTCAATGCCTTCGCGCGGGTCGACAACGTCTTCGACCGCCGCTACGTGGGCTCGGTGATCGTCAACGAGGGCAACGCCCGCTACTTCGAACCGGCGCCCGGCCGCAACTGGACGGTGGGCATGGGCGCGGCGTATCGTTTCTGAGTTCTTTTCCTGCGGGGGAAGCGCGACATGGAATTCGACGATCGACGCGATGCGGGCCGGCGCCTTGTTGCGGCGCTCCATGGCTGGCGCGGCCGTCCGGGGCTGCTGGTGCTGGGCCTGCCGCGCGGTGGCGTTCCGGTGGCGCGCGTCGTGGCCGATGCGCTCGGCGCACCGCTCGACGTGCTCGTGGTGCGCAAGCTCGGCCTGCCGGGCCACGAGGAGTTCGCGATGGGCGCCATCGGCCCCGGCGGCATCTGCGTGCGGAGCGAGGCCTGCGCCCGATGGCCGGTGTCGCAAGCGGTGCTCGACCGCGTGATAGCCCGCGAGCGCGCGGAGCTGGACCGGCGCGAGCGGCGCTACCGGGGCGAGCGTGCGCCGCTGGTGCTGGCCGGCCGCGAGCTGCTGCTGGTCGACGACGGGCTGGCCACCGGTGCCACCATGAAGGCGGCGGTGATGGCTGCGCGGGCCGCCGGTCCGCAGCGCATCGGCGTCGCGGTGCCGGTGGCTTCGCGCGAGGCCGTGCAGTCGCTCGAGGCCTTGGCCGACGAAGTGCTGAGCGTCTTCACGCCCGAGCACTTTCTTGCGGTCGGGGCCTGGTACCGCGATTTCGCGCAGACCTCGGACGACGAGGTCTGCGCCCTGCTGAAGGACTGAGCCCTACAGCCCGGCCGCAGCGCGCAGCGCGGCCGCATTGGCCGTGCTTTCCCAGGTGAACTCGGGCTCTTCGCGGCCGAAGTGGCCATAGGCCGCCGTCTTGCCGTAGATGGGGCGCAGCAGGTCGAGCATCTGGATGATGCCCTTGGGACGCAGGTCGAAGTGCTCCTGGATCAGCGCGGCGATCTTCTCGTCGGGAATCACGCCCGTGCCTTCGGTGTAGACCGTCACGTTCATGGGCTTGGCGACGCCGATCGCGTAGGCGACCTGGATCTGGCACTGGCGCGCGAGGCCAGCGGCGACGATGTTCTTGGCCACGTAGCGCGCGGCATAGGCGGCCGAGCGGTCAACCTTGCTCGGGTCCTTGCCCGAGAAGGCGCCGCCGCCGTGCGGGCAGGCGCCGCCGTAGGTGTCGACGATGATCTTGCGGCCCGTGAGGCCGCAGTCGCCCTGCGGGCCGCCGATGACGAAGCGGCCGGTCGGGTTGATCAGATAGCGCGTGTCCTTCAGCCATTCCTTGGGCAGCACGGGCTTGATGATCTCCTCGATCACCGCCTCGACGAACGAGGCCTTCATCTTGGTCGGCGATTCGCTCTGGTCGGGGTGGTGCTGGGTCGACAGCACGACGGTGTCGATGCTGTGCGGCTTGCCGTCGACGTAGCGCATCGTCACCTGGCTCTTGGCGTCGGGACGCAGGAAGGGCAGGCGGCCGTCCTTGCGCAACTGGGCCTGGCGCTCGACCAGGCGGTGCGCATAGTAGATCGGTGCCGGCATCAGCTCGGGCGTCTCGTCGCAGGCGTAGCCGAACATCAGGCCCTGATCGCCAGCGCCGGTGTTGAGGTGGTCGTCGCTCGCGTGGTCCACGCCCTGGGCGATGTCGTTGGACTGCTTGTCGTAGCAGACCATCACGGCGCAGCCCTTGTAGTCGATGCCGTAGTCGGTGTTGTCGTAGCCGATGCGCTTGATGGTGTCGCGCGCGACCTGGATGTAGTCGACGTGCGCGTTGGTCGTGATCTCGCCCGCGAGCACCACGAGGCCGGTGTTGGTCAGCGTCTCGGCGGCGACGCGCGAGCGCGGGTCCTGCTCGAAGATCGCGTCGAGGATCGCGTCGGAGATCTGGTCGGCGACCTTGTCGGGGTGGCCTTCGGAGACGGATTCGGAAGTGAAGAGAAAGTCGTTCGCCATGTGAATGAAGCTCCTGGTCGGTCGGTTGGCGCGTTGCCGACTGCGGTGAGCCCTGGCGAACGCTTTAGCAGTGATGTTTAAAGTCGCCCTGCAAGTAGTTCCATAACTCAGCGACAATTTGGATTCTATTCGAGCCGTGCCTCTGCCTGGTGCGCGCGTCCTGTTCCGTCCCCTTTGGCTTCATGATTTTTCTGTTCCGATTGCTCGCCCGCGTTCCGCTGCCCTGGATGCACGCGCTGGGCGGCGGGCTGGGCTGGCTGGTCTGGTGGCTGGCGCCCGACTACCGGCGGCGCTTCAGGGAGAACGCCGAGGCCGCAGGCTTCAGCCCCGAGCAGTACCGTCCCGCGATCACGGCCGCCGGCGCCATGGTCGGCGAACTGCCGTGGGTGTGGGCGCGGCCGCGCGGCGAGAGCCTGCTGCCGCACATCCTGCGCTGGGACGGCGTGGAGGCCTTCGAGGCCGCGCTGGCCGAGCGCAAGGGCGTGATCCTGGTCTCGCCGCACCTGGGCAGCTGGGAGACCTTCGGCCAGGCTGTCGG
The DNA here is from genome assembly GCF_030316885.1 of Variovorax jilinensis. Lineage (GTDB taxonomy): Bacteria > Pseudomonadota > Gammaproteobacteria > Burkholderiales > Burkholderiaceae_C > Variovorax > Variovorax jilinensis. The sequence goes on from NZ_JASZYQ010000001.1 coordinate 603,503, forward strand.
CGAGCGCTTCTTCGAGGCCTACGGCCCGATCACCGCGCTGTTCAGGCCGGCGCGCAAGAAGTTCATGGCCGAGCTGATCGCGGGTTCGCGCGACCGGCCCGGCCTGCAGACCCTGCCCACCACCGTGGCCGGTGTTCGCGGCCTGATCCGCACGCTGCGCAGCGGCGGCTACACCGGCCTCCTGCCCGACCAGGTGCCTCCGCTCGGCCAGGGCGTGTGGGCGCCGTTCTTCGGTCGGCCCGCCTACACGATGACGCTGCTGCCGCGCCTTGCGCAGCAGACCGGCGCGCGCGTCTTCCTCGGCGTCTGCGAGCGGCTGCCGCGCGGTGCCGGCTACGCCATCCGCTTCGAGCCCTTCGACGGCACCGCGATGAGCGACTCCAAGGCCACGCCCGAAGCAGCCGCGGCCGCCATGAACGAGGGCATCGAGAGGCTGATCCGCAGCCTGCCCGGCCAGTACGTCTGGGACTATGCGCGCTACAAGCAGCCGCGCGGCGAAGCGGCGCCGGAGGTCGCGAAATGAGCCTGACCTCGAGACTCGGCATCGGCTTCATGCGTTCGCTGGCGCACGTGCCTTTCGGCTTCGTGCGCGGCTTCGGCGCGGTCCTCGGGCGCGTGCTGTACGTGCTGGCGGTGCCGCGGCGGCGCGTGGTGGACACCAATCTCGCGCTGTGCTTTCCCGACCGGACCCCGGCCGAGCGCGAACGCATGGCGCGCGAGAGCTTCGTCTTCGTGGCGCAGTCCTGGCTCGACCGCAGCTGGTTGTGGCATGCGCCCGAGGCGGTCGTCGCGCGCCGCCTCAAGGTGGTCGGCGCCGCGGCCGAGATCGACGAGATCGCGAACGGCCACGAGCCCATGATCCTGTTCGCGCCGCACTTCTACGGGCTCGATGCGGCAGCGACGGCGCTGACCATGCACACCGACCGGCCCTCGACCACCATCTACACCACGCAGCGCGATCCGATGGTCGACCAGTGGGTCAGCGAAGGCCGCAAGCGCTTCGGCAACGTGATCACGCTGAACCGCGTCGACGGCATCAAGCCGATCGTCGCGGGCCTGCGCAAGGGCGGCCTGCTGTACCTGCTGCCCGACATGGACTTCGGCCGCGACCAGACCGTCTTCGTGCCTTTCTACGGCGTGCAGGCGGCCACGGTGCCCTCGCTGTCGCGCTTCGCGCGGCTGGGTCGGGCCAAGGTGGTCCCGGTGGTGTCGAAGCTCACGCCCGAGGGCTACGAGATCCAGGTGCTGCCGGCCTGGCAGGACTTCCCGAGCGACGACGCCGTTGCCGACACGGCGCTCATGAACCGGCGCCTGCAGGGCTACATCGACACCATGCCGTCGCAGTACTACTGGGTGCATCGCCGCTTCAAGACGCGGCCCGAGGGCGAGCCCGGCGTGTACTGAAGCGAGGCGCGCGCGGGTCAGTCGATGCGCCTGCTCTGGAAGGCCTCGATCTGCTCGGCGACGAACCGGGGCTGCTCGTGCACGATCCAGTGCGTGGCGCCCGGCACCTTGACGACTTCGAGTTTCGGCACGTAGGCGTCCAGGCCTTCGAGCAGGCCCGGCAGCAGCGCCATGTCGTCGAGCGCCCACAGCACCAGCGTCGGCACCTCGACGCGAACCTTCTCGGGCGGCGGCATCGGGATCTCGTGCGCCGGCTGGCCGGGCAGCGCGGGCTTCAGCGGCGTCACGCGATAGAGGTTGCAGGCGCCCGTGAGGCCCGCGTCCCAGACCTCGCGGTATTGGTCCTTGACCGCTTCGGTGAGCCAGCCGAAGCCTTCGGCGCCCGCCTTCATGTTGAGGAAGAAGGGCCACATGCGGCGGTAGTCGTCTTCCGAGAGCAGGGCCTCCGCATCGGGCCGCGCGAGGAAGTTCATGTAGGCGCTCGCGGCCTGCTGCGAGGGCTCGCGGCTGAGTTCGCGCGCGAAGGTGCCCGGATGCGGCGAATTGACGATCACGAGCCGCCCGAGCCGGTCGGCGTGCCTGTTGCCGAAGCCCCAGCCGAAGGCGCCGCCCCAGTCGTGCGCGACCAGCGTGTCGATGCGGCCCGCCGGGTCCTCGGTCTCGGCCAGCTGCGCCAGGTCCTGCACCAGCAGGTGGGCGCGGTAGGCCTCGACCTCGGTCGGCGAGCTCGACTTCTCGAAGCCTCGCAGGTTGGGCGCGATGCAGCGATAGCCGCCGTGCGCGGGATCGGCGAAGTATTCGAGCAGCGGGTCCCAGATGAAGGCGGCCTCGGGGAAGCCGTGCAGGAACACCATCAACGGCCGGCCCGGTGCACCGGTGGCGCGGCAGCTCAGGGTGGTGCCGTTGGGCAGTGCCCGGGAAAAGGTCTCGATCACGCGTGTCTCCTTGGTTGTCGTCGGGGCGACGGGAGCCTGCGCGCTGTCGGTCAGGGCTGCTCGTCGACGGGTTCGGTCTCGGGCTCGGCGCCCGCGGGCGGCTGGACGCCCTCGGGATGGGCCCAGCGCCACAGCAGCTCGGCCGCCTCGTCGACGCCGTGCAGCTTCAGGGCCGAGAACAGTTTGACCTCGCCGCCGCCGGCCTGCAGTCGCGCAATCGACAGTGCCTTGGCGCCTTCGGCGCGCGTGAGCTTGTCGGACTTGGTCAGCAGCACGAGGAACTTGAGGCCCTGCTCGACCCGCGGACGGATGACGTCGAGCAGGATCTCGTCGAGCTCGGTCAGGCCATGGCGCGGATCGCACATCAGCACCACGCCGCGCAGGTTCTCGCGCGTCATGAGGTAGTTGCCCATCACGCGCTGCCAGCGCAGCTTGGCTTCCTTGGGCACGGCGGCATAGCCGTAGCCCGGCAGGTCGGCCAGCACCGCATCGTCGACCTTCTGCTTGCCGACGCCGAACAGGTTGATGTGCTGCGTGCGGCCCGGCGTCTTCGAGGCGAAGGCCAGCCGATGCTGCTGCGTGAGGGTGTTGATGGCGGTGGACTTGCCGGCATTCGAGCGGCCCACGAAGGCGATCTCGGGCAGCTCGAAGGGCGGCAGGTGCTCGAGCTGGGGAGCGCTCGTGAGGAAGTGTGCGGTGTGCAGCCAGCCCCTAGCGACGCGGGCGCGTTCGGCGGCTTCCGGGTCTGCCACGCTGGTCTTGCGGGAGTAGCTGGGGGCGGGCTTCCGCGGCGCGGTGGTCATCGATCAAGCTTTCGGTATGGGGCGCCATTGTAGAATCGCCGGGTTTTGCGCCATAAATCCAAGCCCCCGATATGAAGTTGTTTGCCAAAATCATGCTTGCAGCCCTGTTGGGCGCCGCCGCCAGTGTCAGCTTCTCGGCTGACGCGCCTGCCGCCAAGCCGGCCGCAGCCGAGGCGCCTCCCAAGGCGGCCAAGCCTGATCCAGCCAAGGGCGACACCATCTTCAATGCGACTCCGGCCAACAGCCAGAGCTGTGCCTCGTGCCACAACGCCGACGGCAACTCGGCGATCGCGGCCAACCCCAAGCTGGCGCAGCAGCACCCCGAATACATCTACCGGCAGCTGCAGGACTTCAAGTCCGGCAAGCGCAAGAGCGCGATCATGAAGCCGCTGGCCTCGGCCCTGTCGGACGAGGACATGCGCAACATCGCCTGGTTCGTCGCCTCGAAGAAGATCAAGCCCGGCTTCTCGAAGGAGAAGGACCTGGTCGGCCTCGGCGAGCGCATCTTCCGCGGCGGCGTCGCCGACCGCCAGATCCCGGCCTGCGCCGGCTGCCACAGCCCCAATGGCGCCGGCATTCCCGCGCAGTACCCGCGCCTGGGTGGCCAGCACGCCGACTACACGGCGCAGCAGCTCAACCTGTTCCGCGAGGGCGGACGCCTCAATTCGCCGGTCATGACCGGTGTCGCGGCCAAGCTCAGCAACAAGGAAATCACGGCGGTGTCCGACTACATCGCCGGCCTGCGCTGAAAGCTCTCCTCCCGACACTGAACCTACCGCCGATAACAAACTCCTAACAAGGCGGGTCCATCCGGCAAGGATGGCCCGCCTTGTTCATTTTCCGAACCGCGCCTTCCATGTCAGTTTCCACCCACGGCCTTCGAGTGCGGCGCGGACCCCAGGCGGTCCGGGCGGCGGTGGAACTGTTCTCGTCGATGCGCTTCGCGATCGCGCTGCTGACCATCATCTGCATCGCCTCGATCATCGGCACCGTGCTCAAGCAGCACGAGCCCTTCGGCAACTACGTCAACCAGTTCGGGCCGTTCTGGGCCGAGCTGTTCCGCGCCGCCCGCCTCGACGCGATCTACAGCGCCTGGTGGTTCCTGCTGATCCTGCTGTTCCTCGTCATCAGCACCTCGCTGTGCATCGCGCGCAATACGCCGCGCATCCTGGGCGACCTCCGGAACTACAAGGAAGACATCCGGGTGCGCAGCCTCAAGGCCTTCGGCCAGCGGGCGCAGGCCCGGCTGGACGAGACGCCCGAGGCGGCAGCCCGGCGCATCGGGCAACTGCTCGCGGGCGGCGGCTGGAAGGTCAAGCTGCAGCAGCGCGAGGGCGTGGGCGACGGCAATGGCTGGATGGTCGCGGCGCGCGCGGGCGGCGCCCACAAGCTGGGCTACATCGCGGCGCACAGCGCGATCGTGCTGATCTGCATCGGCGGCCTGTTCGACGGCGACCTCGTGGTGCGCGCCCAGACCTGGTTCAACGGCAAGAGCGTCTACCAGGGCGGCGGCCTGATCGCCGACGTCGCGCCCGAGCATCGCCTGTCGCCGCGCAACCCGACCTTCCGCGGCAACATCCTGGTGCCCGAGGGTGCGCGCTCGAGTGTCGCCATCCTGAACCAGGCCGACGGCGTGCTGCTGCAGGACCTGCCGTTCTCGATCGAGCTCAAGAAGTTCGTGGTCGACTACTACTCGACCGGCATGCCCAAGCTGTTCGCGAGCGAAGTGGTGCTGCACGACCGCGTGACTGGCGAGCAGTTTCCCAAGCGCATCGAGGTCAACCATCCTGCCAGCTACAAGGGCGTCGAGATCTACCAGTCGAGCTTCGACGACGGCGGCTCGAGCGTGAAGCTCAAGGCGGTGCCGATGGCCGCGTCCGCCAGGCCCTTCGAGGTCGACGGCACCATCGGCGGCAGCAGCGAGATCACCAACGGCACCGACCGCCTGACACTCGAGTTGGTGTCGCTGCGCGTCATCAACGTCGAGAACTTCGCCGATGGCAACGCCGGTGCGCTGACCAGCGGCGCCGACGTGCGCAAGGTCGACCTGCGCAACGGGATCGAGTCGCGCCTGGGCGCTGCCAACAAGGTCAACAAGCCCAAGGTGCTGCGCAACATCGGCCCCAGCATCGGCTACAAGCTGCGCGATGCCGCGGGCCAGGCGCGCGAGTTCCAGAACTACATGGTGCCGGTCGACACCGGCGACGGCCAGCCGGTGTTCCTGCTCGGCGTGCGCGAGCGGCCCGAGGATCCGTTCCGCTACCTGCGGGTGCCGGCCGACGAGCAGGGCTCGATGGACGGCTTCGTGCGCATGCGCGCGGCGCTGGCCGATGCCGACCTGCGCGCGCGAGCGATCGATCGCTACATCGCGCGCACCACCGATCCGAAGCGCCCCGAACTGGCGGCGCAGCTGCGCGGCTCGGCGGCGCGTGCGCTGGCACTGTTCGCAGGCGCCGAGCGCGCCAAGGCCGATGCCGTGAGCGCCGGCGGCTGGCAGGCGGTGGCCGAATTCATGGAAGCGAACGTCCCGGAGGCCGAGCGCGAGCGCGCCGCCTCGGTGCTGGTGCGAATCCTCAACGACGTGCTGTTCGAGGTGCTGAACCTGAGCCGCGAGAAAGCCGGGCTGGCCGCCATGCCGGCCGACGAGAAGTCGCAGCTCTATCTCACGCAGGCGGTGCTCGCGATCAGCGACGCGCATTTCTACCCGGCCCCGGTGGCGATGACGATGACCGACTTCAAGCAGGTGCAGGCCAGCGTCTTCCAGGTTGCACGGGCGCCCGGCAAGAACGTGGTCTACCTCGGCTGCCTGTTGCTGATCGTGGGCATTTTTGCGATGCTGTACGTGCGCGAGCGCCGGCTCTGGGTCTGGCTCTCGAACGACGGCGAAGGCGCCCCCGGCAGCGCCGCCACTCTGGCCTTCTCGGTCAACCGCAAGACCATCGACAGCGACCGCGAATTCGAGCACCTGAAGCTCAGGCTGCTCGCCCTCACGAAAGACAACGCGTCATGACCACCACCACGCTCACGCTCAACGACAGCTGGCTTTCACGCCGCAACGCCCTCGACTGGGTGTTCGCGCTGCTGGTGCTGGTCGGCGCCCTGTTCGCCTTCTCGCGCTACCACGCGGCAATGGACGTCTACGAAAAGGCCATCCTCGTGGCGACCGTGCCGGCCGCCATCTGGCTCGGCTGGTTCTGGCGCCCGCTGCAGGTGCTCGCGATGGTGGTCGCGGCCGCGGCGCTGCTGGCCATCGTGTCCTACCAGGGCGACCTGGCGCGTGCGGACACGGTGTTCCAGCTCAAGTACTTCCTCTCGAGCCAGTCGGCCATCCTCTGGATGAGCGTGCTGTTCTTCATGAGCACGCTGTTCTACTGGATCGGCTTCTTCAGCGGCAGGCAGGGCGATGCCATGGACCTGATCGCCTCGCGCCTGGCCTGGGCCGCGGTCACGATGGCGCTCATCGGCACCATGGTGCGCTGGTACGAGAGCCACCAACTGGGCCCCGACATCGGCCACATCCCCGTGAGCAACCTGTACGAGGTCTTCGTGCTGTTCTGCTGGCTCACGGCGGCCTTCTATCTCTACTTCGAAGCGCGCTACGGCACGCGCGCGCTGGGCGCCTTCGTGATGCTGGTGGTCAGCGCCGCGGTCGGCTTCCTGCTCTGGTACACGCTGGTGCGCGACGCCCACGAGATCCAGCCGCTGGTGCCGGCGCTGCAGAGCTGGTGGATGAAGCTGCACGTGCCGGCCAACTTCATCGGCTACGGCACCTTCGCGCTCGCCGCCATGGTTGCCTTCGCCTACCTGATCAAGGAGCAGGCGCACGAGACGCGCTGGTACAAGCTCACGCCGATCTGGCTGCTCGGCGTGGCGCTGTGCTTCGTGCCGGTGGCCTTCCGCCAGCGCGTGCAGGAGGCCGGCGGCAGCTACTGGGTCGGCTATGCCGCCATCTCGGCGCTGATCGCGGCCGGCATCCTGATGGGGCGCAAGCGCATCGCGGCACGGTTGCCGGCCAACGAGGTGCTCGACGACGTCATGTACAAGTCGATCACGGTCGGCTTCGCCTTCTTCACCATCGCCACGGTGCTCGGCGCGCTGTGGGCGGCCGACGCCTGGGGCGGGTACTGGAGCTGGGATCCGAAGGAGACCTGGGCGCTGATCGTCTGGCTCAACTACGCGGCCTGGCTGCACATGCGGCTCGTGAAGGGCCTGCGCGGCACCGTGGCCGCCTGGTGGGCGCTCGGCGGGCTGGCGGTCACGACCTTCGCCTTCCTCGGCGTCAACATGTTCCTGAGCGGGCTGCACAGCTACGGCACGCTGTAGCGGGCACGCAGGCCCGGGGCATGGAATGATCCGGCGGTGCGCTTCGTGCGTAACCGGATCGGGGTTGGCAACGAACTCACCCTGACTGAGCGTTTTCAGGCGAAAGGCATTCCATGTTGATTCATTCCCGCGACGACGGCTTCCACCATCCGCGCTCGAGCGAGATCACGCCGCGCGGCGTCTACGAGGGCCGGCGCGACATGCTGCGCTGGATGGCCGGCGGTGTCGCCGGTGCCGCCATGGCCTCGTGGGCCGCGCGCGACGCGTTGGCGCAGGCCGCGGCGCCCGGCAAGCTGGCGCCCCTCGTCGGCGCGAAATCCGCGGTGCCGGGCGCGCAGACCATGGAGAAGCTGACCGACTACAAGGACGCGACCAGCTACAACAACTTCTACGAGTTCGGCACCGACAAGGGCGACCCCGTGAAGAATGCCGGCACGCTCAAGACGCGGCCCTGGACGGTCGAGGTCGAGGGCCTGGTCAAGAAGCCGGGCAAGTACGGCATCGAGGACCTGCTCAAGCTCAGCGCGCAGGAAGAGCGCATCTACCGCCTGCGCTGCGTCGAGGGCTGGTCGATGGTCATTCCGTGGGTCGGCTATTCGCTCGCCGAGCTGATCAGGAAGGTCGAGCCGCAGGGCAATGCCAAGTACGTCGAGTTCCTCACGCTGGCCGACCCCAAGACCATGCCCTTCGTCGGCTCGCGCGTGCTCGACTGGCCCTATGCCGAGGGCTTGCGCATGGACGAGGCGATGCACCCGCTCACGCTGCTGACCTTCGGCATGTACGGCGAAGTGCTGCCGAACCAGAACGGCGCGCCGGTGCGCATCGTGGTGCCGTGGAAATACGGCTTCAAGAGCGCCAAGTCGATCGTCAAGATCCGCTTCGTCGAGAAGGAGCCCGGCACCGCCTGGAACAAGGCCGCGGCGCAGGAGTACGGCTTCTATTCCAACGTCAACCCGAACGTCGACCATCCACGCTGGAGCCAGGCCACCGAGCGGCGCATCGGCGATGGCGGCGGCCTGTTCGCCAAGCGCAACAAGACGCTGATGTTCAACGGCTACGAAGCCCAGGTCGGCCAGATGTACGCCGGCATGGACTTGAAGAAGAATTACTGAGACTTGCGGGACAGACCAAGTAACCGCGCACCGGCTCGTGCTCCGCCAACAACAGACCCAAGGGACCCGTGAAAAAGCTGTTGCTGCACCCGGCCGCGAAGCCGATCGTGTTCGTGCTGTGCCTGCTGCCCTTCGCATGGCTGGTCTACGGCGCGTTCACCGATGGCCTCGGGGCCAACCCGGCCGAGCACCTGATCCGCGCTACCGGCGACTGGACCTTGCGCTTCCTGTGCATCGTGCTGGCCGTGACGCCGCTGCGGGTCATGACCGGGGTCAACGCGCTGGCGCGCTTTCGCCGCATGCTGGGCCTGTTCGTCTACTTCTACGTCGTGATTCACCTGCTGAGCTACGGCTGGTTCGACATGGGCTTCGACGTGCCCGACATCGCCCGGGACATCGCCAAGCGGCCGTTCATCCTGGTCGGCTTCTCGGCCTTCGTGCTGCTGACGCCGCTGGCCGCGACCTCGTTCAACCGGGCGATCAAGGCCATGGGCGCGAAGCGCTGGCAGGCGCTGCACCGGCTGGTGTACCTCGTAGCCGGACTCGGGCTGCTGCACTTCTTCTGGATGCGCGCCGGCAAGAACAACTTCGCCGAGGTCTTCGTCTATGCCGGCATCATCGCGCTGCTGCTGGGCTGGCGCGTCTGGAACTTCCTCGGCAAGCGAAAGGGTGCAGCAACGCGCGCTGCGCCGCGCATCCAGCCCGGCAAGTGAGCGCGCCGGGCCTGCGCTAGAAACGTTCGGCCAGCAGCTGGTCGTCGAGGGTCTCGCGGCGCCGGATCAGGGTGGCGTGGCTGCCGCTCACGAGCACCTCGGCCGCGCGGCCGCGGGTGTTGTAGTTGCTTGCCATCGCCATGCAGTAGGCACCCGCCGAGAGCACGGCGAGCCGGTCGCCGGTGGCGACCTGCAGCGTGCGGTCGCGTCCGATCCAGTCGCCGCTCTCGCAGATCGGGCCGACCACGTCGTAGCTCACGGCGGCCGCAGCAGCGCGCTCGACCACCGGAACGATCTGGTGGAAGGCCTGGTACATCGCGGGACGCGGCAGGTCGTTCATCGCCGCATCGACGATGCAGAAGTTTTTTTCCTCGCCGGGCTTCAGGTACAGCACTTCGGTCACGCAGACACCGGCATTGCCCACCAGCGAGCGGCCCGGCTCGACGATCAGCCTGCGGCCACCGAAGCCGCGCGCATCGAGGCGCGCGAGCAGCTGCTTCCACAGCGCGTCCGCGGCCGGCGGGGTGTCGCCGTTGTAGTCGATGCCCAGGCCGCCGCCGAAGTCCAGGTGATGCAGCGGCACGCCCGCAGCCTCGATGGCCTCCACCAGGTCGAGGACGCGCTCGAGCGCCTCGAGGTAGGGTGCCGACTCGGTGATCTGCGAGCCGATGTGGCAATCGATGCCGAGCACCTGCAGGCCCGCGAGCGAAGCGGCATGGCGGTAGATCGCGACCGCACGGTCGTGCGCGACGCCGAACTTGTTGCCCTTGAGGCCGGTCGAGATGTAGGGATGCGTCTTCGGATCGACATTCGGATTGATGCGGATGCTGACGCCGGCGCGCCGCCCGGGCTGCTCGCGTGCGACTTCGTCGAGCACGTCGAGCTCGGCCTCGCTCTCGACGTTGAAGCAGGCGATGCCGGCCTCGAGCGCCTGGCGCATCTCGGCCCGGGTCTTGCCGACGCCGGAAAAGATCACGCGGGAGGGGTCTGCACCGGCCGCGAGCACGCGCGAGAGCTCGCCGCCCGAGACGATGTCGAAGCCGCAGCCGGCCTCGGCGAAGACCCGCAGCACGCCGAGCGAGGAATTGGCCTTGATCGCATAGCAGATCATGGCGTCGCGGCCCTCGAAGCCGCGCTGATAGGCAGCGAGGGCGTCGAGCATCCATTGCCTCGAATAGACGAAGAGGGGCGTCCCGAATTCCTGCGCGAGCGCAGACAGCGGCCGGCCTTCGACATGGAGCTCGCCGTCGCGGCGAGCGATGTGGGGGTGGCCGGGAAGATGGTGCGGCTTGCTCATCGGGCGGCTCCGGCGGGGGTGCTGCCGACGGGGGATGCGGCGGGGGGCGCAACGGGTTGGGCTGCGGGCGCCGATGTGCTGCCGGCCGCGGGTGCCTTTTGCGCCGGGTCGGGCTCAACGGCGGGCGTGGGCAGGAGCAGGCCGGGCAGGGTGGTGCGGTCCTTGGCGATCGGATCGGTCGGCAGGTACAGCGCCCCGCGCTGGCCGCAGGCCGTCAATGCGACCCCTAGGACCGCGAGGCCAAGGGCGCTCACTAGAATTTGACGAACATTCAACATGGTGAAATTGTAATGACCGACCCCGAGTACATGGACCGCGCCGAGGCCGCCCTGGCCGCGATCGAACGCGGCTGCGACCGCCTCAACGACGCCACCGACGTCGACCTCGACAACCAGCGGGTCGGCGGCATGATCACGATCAGCTTCGCGAACGGCAGCCAACTGATCGTGAACCTGCAGAAGCCGCTGCAGGAGATCTGGCTCGCCGCACGCTCGGGTGGCTACCACTACCGCCACGACGGCAGGGCCTGGGTCGACACCAAGACCGGCGAGGAGTTCTTCGCCAATCTCTCGCGCGAGGCCACCGCCCAGGGTGGCCAGCCGCTGGTCTTCAGTTCCTGAACAGATCGAGGATGCGGCTGCGTTCCTCGACCGGTGCCGGGGCGCTGATCGGCGGCGCGGCCACGGCTTCCGCCGGCACCGGCGGGCCGCTGTCCACCCCGAGGCTGGCGACGCCGCGGCCCGGTGCGTAGTCGTCGTAGTACCACTCGCCGCCGACGTTGACCACGCCCGGCGGAGCGGGCACCTCGGCCACCGGCACGCCCTTGATGGCCGTCTCCATGAAGTTGATCCAGATCGGCAGGCTCAGTCCGCCGCCGGTCTCGCGGTCGCCGAGCTTGCGCGGCGTGTCGTAGCCCATCCACGCGACTGCCGCCATCGTCGGCTGGAAGCCGGCGAACCAGGCGTCCAGCGAATCGTTGGTGGTGCCGGTCTTGCCGTAGATGTCGGTGCGCTTGAGGGTCGCCTGCGCCTTGGCGGCCGTGCCGCCGCTGGCCACCGACTGCAGCAGGCTGGCCATCATGAAGGCGTTGCGCTGCGGCACCGCCCGCAATGTCTCGTTGAGCAGCGGCGGCTGCTTGTCGACCAGGACCTTGTCCTTGTGGTCGGTCACGCGCGTCACGAGATAGGGATTCACGCGGTAGCCGCCGTTGGCGAACACGGAATAGGCGGTGGCCATCTGCATCGGCGTCACCGAGCCGGCACCGAGCGCCATCGGCAGGTAGGCCGGGTGCTTCTCGCGCTCGAAGCCGAAGTTGGTCACCCAGTCCTGGGCATAGCGGGTGCCGATCGACTGCAGGATCCGGATCGAGACCATGTTCTTCGACCGCATGAGCGCGCGTCGCATCGACATCGGGCCCTCGAAGGTGCCGTCGTAGTTCTTGGGCTCCCAGGGCTGGCCGCCCGTGGTGCCGGCATCGAAGAACAGCGGTGCGTCGTTGATCACGGTGCTCGGCGTGAAGCCCTTCTCGAGCGCCGCCGAGTAGATGAAGGGCTTGAAGCTCGAGCCCGGCTGGCGCCAGGCCTGCGTCACGTGATTGAACTTGTTCTTGTCGAAATCGAAGCCGCCGACCATGGCCTTGATCGCGCCGTCGCGCGGATCCATGGCGACGAAGGCGCCTTCGACCTCGGGCAGCTGCGTGATCTCCCAGGCGCCCTTGGGCGTCTTGACCACCCGGATCACCGCGCCGCGGCGGATCCGGATGTTGGGCGGCGCCTTGTCGGAAAGGCCCGATTGCGCCGGCTTCAGGCCCTCGCCGGTGATCTGCACCGCGTCGCCGTTGCCGCGCACGGCCTGGATCTCCTTGGCGTTGGCCTTGAGCACGACGGCCGACATCACGTCGCCGTTGTCGGGATGCTCGGCCAGCGCGTCGTCGACCGCCTCGTCGAGCGCCGCCGCATCGGTGGGCAGGTCGACGAACTTCTCGGGGCCGCGGTAGATCTGGCGGCGCTCGTAGTCCATGATGCCCTTGCGCAGCGCCCTGTACGCCGCGGCCTGGTCGGCCGCCACCAGCGTGGTGTAGACCTTGAGTCCGCGCGTGTAGGTGCTGTCGCCGTACTGCGCATACATCAGCTGGCGCACGGTCTCGGCCACGTATTCGGCATGCAGCCGGGTCGGGTCGGCGGCGTCGCGCAGGTGCAGTTCTTCCTTGCGTGCCGCGCTCGCCTGCTCGGCGCTGATGAAGCCCGCTTCCTGCATGCGGTCGATGACGTACAGCTGGCGCCCGCGCGCGCGCGCCGGGTTGTTGACCGGGTTGTTGGCGCCCGGCGCCTTGGGCAGGCCGGCCAGCATCGCCGCCTGCGCGATCGTGATCTCCGACAGCGGCTTGCCGAAGTACGCATCGGATGCAGCCGCAAACCCGTAGGCCCGGTTGCCGAGATAGATCTGGTTCAGGTAGATCTCGAAGATCTGGTCCTTGCTCAGCAGGTGCTCGAGCTTGAAGGTCAGCAGCACTTCGTAGATCTTGCGCGTGAGCGTCTTCTCCGAGCTCAGGTAGACGTTGCGCGCCACCTGCATCGTGATGGTCGAGGCGCCCTGGCTCTTGGCCCGATTCATGTTGGCAAGGCCGGCGCGCAGCATGCCCTTGTAGTCGACGCCGCCATGGTCGTAGAAGCGCGCGTCCTCGGCTGCGAGCACGGCATCCTTCATCACCTTCGGAATGGTCGCGATCGGCGTCAGGTTGCGGCGCTCCTCGCCGAACTCGCCGATCAGGATGCCTTCTGCCGAGAAGACGCGCAGCGGCAGCTTGGGCCGATAGTCGGACAGCTCCGAGATGTCGGGCAGGTTCGGATACGCCACCGCGAGCGCCACCGCGATCAGGCAGGCGATGGCCACGGCGCCTGCGACCACCAGGCCCAGGCTCCAGAAAATGATCCGCAGCAACCATGTCAGCCAGGCGGAGCGCTTCTTGGGAACGGGAGCCTTTGCAGGCCCTTTGGGTCGAGAGGTTTCGGGCATGGAGGCTGTGGGAGTCTGTCCGCATTATAAAAACGCCCCGCACGCCCCAGCCCGCTTGGTATCAGTTAGGACCCAAGTACTCGTATTTGTGACGGAAGTTGCAGTTCCAAACGGTTACGTCGACTTTTGACAACGAATGCTCACTCCGCGTGGATTCGCCACTTGGACGCCATTGCGGCTGCTGCTAGCATGCAACCACACGCAATTATTTCCAATCGTTACAAACGGATGGGATCGAACTTGACTGCTTTCGGATCGTTGTTTCGCCGCCAGCCTGCGCCTCTGCTCGGGCTGGACGTCAGTTCCTCCAGCGTGAAGCTGGTCGAGCTGGGCCGTGACGCGAGCGGCAAGTTGGTGCTCGAGCGCTGTGCGATCGAGCCGCTGGAACGCGGCTGGATCACGGACGGCAACGTCGAGAAGTTCGACGAGGTCGCCGAGGCCGTGCGCCGGGTGGTGCGCAAGAGCGGCACCCGCACCAAGAACGTCGCTCTGGCCTTGCCGCCTTCGGCCGTGATCACCAAGAAGATCATCCTGCCCGGCGGCCTGAGCGAGCAGGAACTCGAGATCCAGGTGGAATCCGAGGCCAACCAGTACATCCCGTTCTCGCTCGACGAAGTGAGCCTCGACTTCTGCGTCATGGGGCAGAGCGCCAATTCAGCCGGCGACGTCGAAGTGCTGATCGCCGCATCGCGCAAGGAAAAGGTCCAGGACCGCCAGGGCCTGGCCGAGGCGTCGGGGCTCAAGGCCGTGATCCTCGATGTCGAGTCCTATGCGTCCCGTCTTGCCACTGCGCGCCTGATCGAGCAGCTGCCGGGCCGCGGCGAGGACGCCGTGGTCGCCCTGTTCGAAGTCGGCGCCTTCACGACCAGCATGCAGGTGCTGCGCAACCAGGAAGTGCTGTACGACCGCGACCAGGCCTTCGGCGGCGCCCAGCTGACGCAGCTCATCGTGCGCCAGTACGGTTTCTCGGCCGAAGAGGCCGAGGCCAAGAAGCGCAGCGGCGAACTGCCCGAAGACTACGCCGCGGGCGTCCTCAAGCCCTTCGTGGCCAGCATCGCCCAGGAAATTGCACGGGCGCTCCAGTTCTTCTTCACGAGCACGCCGCACAACCGGGTCGACTACGTCCTGCTGGCCGGTGGCTCGGCGGCGTTGCCGGGGCTCACGAGCGCTGTCACCCGTCAGACCTCCTTTGCCTGCTCGCTCGTGAATCCCTTCGACGGCATGGAAATCGGCAGCGGCATCCGGGAGAAGAAGGTGCGACGCGAAGCGCCGTCCTATCTGACTTCCTGCGGCCTCGCGATGCGGAGGTTCCTGCAGTGATCCTCATCAATCTGCTCCCTCACCGGGAGGCTGCGCGCAAGCGCCGGCGCGAGACCTTCTACGCCACGCTGGGCTTCTCGGCCGTCATCGGTGCGCTGATCGCGGGTGGCGCCTTCCTGTGGTTCCAGGCCCAGATCTCGGGCCAGCAGTCGAAAAACACGCTGCTCAAGACCGAAATCACCAAGCTCGAGGTCGAGATCAAGGAGATCTCCACGCTGCAGGCCGAGATCGCGGCCCTGCGCGCGCGCCAGCAGGCGGTCGAAGACCTGCAGGGCGACCGCAACCTGCCGGTGCACCTGCTCAACGAGCTGGTGCGCCAGCTGCCCGACGGCGTCTACATCACGAGCATGAAGCAGGACAACCAGACCGTCACGCTGCAGGGCATGGCGCAGTCGAACGAGCGTGTCTCCGAACTGCTGCGCAACCTCGGCAACAGCAGCCCGTGGCTGGTCAAGCCCGAGCTGATCGAGATCACCTCGTCGACCGTCAACCTCAGCCCGCGCGACCAGCGCCGGGTTGCCAACTTCAAGATGCGCATCGGCCTCAAGCGGCCAACGGACGCACAGAAACCAGCTGCCGGCGCTGCCGGTGCCAAGCCCGCTGCGGCTGCCGCAGCCAAGGCGAAGGGGTAAGCGCGCATGGCCAAGAAACGCCCCGCCCGAAGCTTCGACCTGGCGCTGTCCATGCGCCGGCTCACGCAGCAGTTCCAGGGACTGAACCCCAACGACCCGTCGATGTGGCCGCCGGTGCCACGCTATGCGCTGTGCGTCGCGGTGGCGGTGGCGGTGCTGGCTGCCCTCTGGTTCGTCTGGCTCACCAACTCGAACGACGAACTCGAGGCTGAGCGCGCCAAGGAAGTCGTGCTGCGCGCCGACTTCCAGAAGAAGGTCGCGCAGGCCGCCAACCTCGATCTGCTCAAGAAGCAGCGCGAGCAGGTCCAGCAGTACGTCACCTTGCTCGAGAAGCAACTGCCCAGCAAGGCCGAGATGGATGCCCTGCTGTCCGACATCAACCAGGCAGGCCTCGGCCGCAGCCTGCAGTTCGAGCTGTTCCGCCCCGGTCAGGTCTCGGTGAAGGACTACTACGCCGAGCTGCCGATCGCCGTGCGCGTCACCGGTCGCTATCACGACATGGGCTCGTTCGCCGCCGACATCGCGAACCTGTCGCGCATCGTGACGCTGAACAATCTGTCGGTCTCGCCCAACAAGGACGGCACCCTGGTCATGGATGCCACCGCGCGCACCTACCGCTACCTCGACGAGGAAGAGCAGGCCGCGCAGAAGCGCGCCGCAGCTCCGGGAGCGAAGAAGAAATGAGAACGCTGCGCCTCCTCTGGCTCGCCCTCGGCGCGCTCGCACTTTCCGGCTGCTTCAACTCCGAGCAGCAGGACCTCCAGCGCTGGATGGCCGATCAGCGGGCCCAGGTCAAGCCCACGGTGCCGCCGATCAGCGAGCCGAAAAAATTCACGCCCCAGGCTTACACCGAAGCGGCGGCCTTCGACCCGTTCAACATGCAGAAGCTGACCCAGGCGCTGCGCCGCGACTCGGCACAGCCGAGCACGTCGGGCCTGATCGCGCCGGAACTCGCTCGCCGCAAGGAGGCGCTCGAGTCTTTCCCGCTCGACTCCATGGCGATGGTCGGCAGCCTGAGCCGCAATGGCCAGCCGGTCGCGCTGATCAGCGTCGACAAGCTCCTCTATCAGGTGCGGGTGGGCAACTACCTCGGACTCAATTACGGGCGAATCACCCGTATCGGCGAAACCGAACTCGGCTTGCGTGAAATCGTGCAGGACGCCGCCGGTGAATGGATCGAACGCGTGGCGACGCTGCAGTTGCAAGAGAAGGCGAAATGAACCAACTAAATTCCAAGCTCGCGCAGTGGCTGCGCCTGACCGGTGCGGCTGTCATCGCGTTCAGCGCGGCGGCGGTGGTGCACGCGCAGAACGCGATCGAGTCGGTCACGAGCTCGATGCAGTCGGGCGCCGAAGTGGTCCGCATCGACTTCAGCCAGCCGCTCGCGGCAGCGCCTGCCGGCTTCGCGATCCAGTCGCCGGCGCGTGTCGCACTCGACTTCCCCGGCGTCACCAACGCCATCGGCCGCTCCGCCATCGAGGTCAACCAGGGCAACCTGCGTTCGGTCAACGTGGTGCAGGCCGGCGAACGCACGCGCCTCGTGCTCAATCTCAAGCAGGCCACCGCCTACCGCACCGAGGTGCAGGGCAAGTCTCTGCTGGTCTCGCTCGAGCCGGTGGTCGGCGCGGCGCAAGTCACCTCGACGCCCGCTGCCTTCGCCGAGAACCGCAACCGCGACACGCTGCCCCTGCGTGACGTCGACTTCCGTCTCGGCAGCGACAACACCGGCCGCGTGATCGTCGACCTGGCCAACAACCAGACCGGCGTCGACATCCGCCAGCAGGGCAAGAACCTGGTGGTCGAATTCACCAAGTCGACCCTGCCCGAGGGCCTGCGCCGCCGCCTCGACGTCTCCGACTTCGGCACGCCCGTGCAACTCGTGACCACCCAGCAGGTGGGCGACCGCGTGCGCATGGTGATCGAGCCGCGCGGCGAATGGGAGCACAGCGCCTACCAGAGCGAGAACCAGTTCGTGGTCGAGGTTCGTCCTCGCAAGATCGATCCGACCAAGCTCACGCAGGGCATCGGCTACAACGGCGAGAAGCTGTCGCTGAACTTCCAGAACATCGAGGTGCGCTCGCTGCTGCAGGTGATCGCCGACTTCACGAACTTCAATATCGTGACCTCCGACTCGGTGGCCGGTTCGCTCACGCTGCGCCTCAAGGACGTGCCCTGGGACCAGGCGCTCGACATCATCCTGCAGGCCAAGAACCTCGGCATGCGCAAGAACGGCAGCGTGCTGTGGATCGCGCCCAAGGACGAGATCAACGCCAAGGAAAAGATGGAGTTCGAGGCCCAGGCCGCGATCCAGAACCTGGAGCCGCTGCGCACCCAGGCCTTCCAGCTCAACTACACCAAGGCGCTCGAAATCGCCCGCGGCCTGACCGGCACCGGCGTCCAGAGCGGTGGCGGCGGCGGCGGTGGCTCCACCACCCGTATCCTGAGCCCGCGCGGCAGCGTGATCGCCGAAGCGCGCACGAACCAGCTGTTCGTTTCTGACATCCCGTCGCGCCTGCTGCAGGTGGCGGAACTGATCCAGAAGCTCGACATCCCGGTGCGCCAGGTGCTGATTGAGGCCCGCATCGTCGAAGCCTCCGACACCTTCGGCAAATCGCTCGGCGTGAAGCTCGGCGGCGGTATCGCGGGCGGCTCGGTCGGCTCGGTCAACGGCAGCAACGTCTTTGGCAATGCCGGCGTGATGCCGATCGTGACCCCGGGTGTGAACGGCAATCCTTCGACCGCGACGACGGTCTTCACGAACTCCAACTTCGTGAACCTGCCCTCCACCGGCGTTTCCGGCAACGGCAATGCGCCCGGCACCTTCGCGATCTCGCTGTTCAACTCCAGCTTCTCGCGCATGCTGAACCTCGAAATCTCCGCCCTCGAAGCCGATGGCAAGGGCAAGGTCGTGTCGAGTCCGCGTGTCGTGACTGCCGACCAGACCAAGGCGCTGATCGAGCAGGGCACCGAACTGCCGTATCAGGTCGCGACATCCAGCGGCGCTACCTCGATCGCGTTCCGCAAGGCCAACCTCAAGCTCGAGGTGACCCCGCAGATCACGCCCGAGGGCAACATCATCCTGACGCTCGACGTCAACAAGGACACGGTGGGTCAGCCCACCACTGCGGGCTTCGCGATCAACACCAAGCACGTGCAGACCGAGGTGCTGGTCGAGAACGGCGGCACGGTCGTCATCGGTGGTATCTTCGAGCTCACCGAATCCACCGACGAGTCGCGCATCCCGGTTCTTGGCGAGGTGCCTTATGTGGGCGCCCTGTTCCGGACGCGCACTCGCACTGCCAACAAAACCGAAATGCTCGTCTTCATCACCCCGAAAATGATCACCGACCGCAACGCTGCGCGCTGAGGCGCGCGCGTTGCCAGCCCTGCATGGCGGTCGCACTCGTCGGCTTGCCCGGCGCCGGAAAGTCCGCAATCGGCCGGCGTCTGGCGCAGCGCCTTCAGCTTCCCTTCGTCGATAGCGACCACGTGATCGAGGAGCGGATCGGCTGCTCCATCCGCGATTATTTCGAGCGCGAGGGTGAACTCGGCTTCCGCGACGTCGAGCAGGCTGTCATTGCCGACCTCGCGGCCGATCCCGTCGGCGTGGTGGCCACCGGTGGCGGCTGCGTGCTGCGGCCGGCGAACCGGCAGATGCTGCGTGACCATTTCCACGTCCTCTACCTGCGATCGGCGCCCGAGGACCTGTTCCGGCGCCTGCGGCACGATGTCAAGCGCCCGCTGCTGCAGGTGTCCGATCCGCTCGGGCGGCTGCGCGAACTGCACGACGCCCGCGATCCGCTCTACCGCGAGACCGCCCACGACCTGATCGAGACCGGCCGGCCGTCGCTCGCGACGCTGGTCAACATGATTGTGATGCAGCTCGAACTGGCTGGCGTGGTCGACCCCGACGCCGCAAGGCTTCCCCAGGACCCGCCCGAGCACGGTCCGGGCAGCACCTAAACTCGGGGGCATGCCCATGCCCACCGCCGTCGCGCCCGAACACGTCGAGATCCAGCTCGGCGACCGCAGCTACCCCATCGTGATCGGCAGCGACCTGCTGGGCGATGCCAGCAGTTTTGCCGCGGTGCCGGCGGCCGCTACCGCGCTGATCGTCAGCAACACCACCGTGGCGCCGCTCTATGCGGCCGCTCTGCAGCAAGCGTTGGCCGGGCGCTACCGGGAGGTTCACCTGCTCGAGCTGCCCGACGGCGAGGCGCACAAGGACTGGCAGACGCTGAACCTGATCTTCGACGCCCTGCTGCAGCGCGGCGCCGACCGCAAGACCGTGCTGTACGCGCTGGGCGGCGGCGTGGTCGGCGACATGACCGGCTTCGCGGCCGCCAGCTACATGCGCGGCGTGCCTTTCGTGCAGGTGCCGACCACCCTGCTGGCGCAGGTCGATTCCTCGGTCGGCGGCAAGACCGCGATCAACCACCCGCTCGGCAAGAACATGATCGGCGCCTTCTACCAGCCGCAGCTCGTGCTGTGCGACCTGGCGACGCTGGCCTCGCTGCCGCCGCGCGAGCTCAGCGCCGGGCTGGCCGAGGTCATCAAGTACGGGCCGATCTACGACATGGGCTTCCTGGCCTGGATCGAGGCGAACATCGATGCGCTGATCGCGCGCGATCCGGCCGCGCTCGCGCATGCGGTGAAACGCAGCTGCGAGATCAAGGCCGAGGTCGTGGGCCAGGACGAGCGAGAGGCCGGACTGCGGGCGATCCTCAATTTCGGCCACACCTTTGGCCATGCGATCGAGTCGGGCCTGGGCTATGGCGAGTGGCTGCACGGCGAGGCGGTCGGCTGCGGGATGGTCATGGCGGCGCAGCTGTCGCTGCGGCTCGGCGGTGTCGATGCGGCGTTCGTTGAACGCCTGACGGCGCTGGTGCGGCGCGCAGGGTTGCCGGTGACGGGTCCGGCGCTCGGCGCCGACCGCTACCTCGAACTGATGCGCGTCGACAAGAAGTCCGAAGCCGGCGAGATCCGCTTCGTTGTCATCGACAGGCCCGGCTCGGCCGCGGTGCGCAGCGCCCCCGACGCGATGGTGCGCGAGGTGCTCGCGCAGTGCTGCGCGGCATGAGCCCGAGGGCATCGTCGCGATGAGCCTCGCGCCCTTCGCCAGCGATCCGGCCCGCTCGCGCGGGCGGCTTCATGCGGAGCCGCCGGCACCGACGCGCGATGCCTTCCAGCGCGATCGCGACCGCATCGTGCATTCGACCGCATTCCGGCGCCTGGTCTACAAGACGCAGGTGTTCCTCAACCACGAGGGCGACCTGTTCCGCACCCGGCTCACGCATTCGCTCGAGGTGGCGCAGCTCGGACGCTCGATCGCGCGCGCGCTGGACCTCAACGAAGACCTGGTCGAGGCGATCGCGCTCGCGCACGACCTCGGCCACACGCCCTTCGGCCACGCAGGACAGGACGCGCTCGATGACTGCATGAAGCAGCACGGCGGCTTCGAGCACAACCTGCAGAGCCTGCGGGTGGTGGACGAACTCGAACATCGCTACGCGCGCTACGACGGCCTGAACCTGAGTTTCGAGACTCGCGAAGGCATCCTCAAGCATTGCTCGCGTGCCAATGCCGACCGGCTCGAGGCGATCGAACCCGGCGGGGTGGGGCGGCGCTTCGTGGAACGCACGCAGCCGAGCCTCGAGGCCCAGCTGTGCAACCTGGCCGACGAGATCGCCTACAACGCGCACGACATCGACGATGGCGTGCGCTCGGGGCTGATCGGCATCGAGCAGCTCGGCGAAGTCGCGCTGTTCGAGCGCTACCGCGAACAGGCGCTGGCCGAGCACCCGACGCTGCAGGGCCGCCGGGTGCTCTACGAGACCATCCGGCGCATGCTGAGCGCCCAGGTCTACGACGTCATCGATGCCACGCGCGCAGCGCTCGACGCCACCGCCCCGGCCGACGCCGATGCCGTGCGCCGCAGCGCGCCGCTGGTGCTGTTCGGTGGCGCGATGCGTGCCGAGTCGACCGCGCTCAAGCGTTTCCTGTTCCAGAACCTCTACCGCCATCCGCAGGTGATGCGCACGGCAGACCAGGCCCAGGCCGTGGTGCGCGCGTTGTTCGATGCCTACCTGGCCGACGCCAGCCAGATGCCCGAGGCCTATGCCGCTCACCGCGAGCGCCATCGGGGCGTGGCCGACTACATCGCGGGCATGACCGACCGCTTCGCGATCCGCGAGTACGAGCGCCTCACAGGACAACGGTGGTTGGCATGAGCGCCGCCCGGCCGCCCGAAGGCGCTCGCACCGCAGCCGAAGGCGGAGGTTCTCCCAGGACCGCCGCCCGGCCGCTCGAAGGCGCTCGCACCGCAGCCGAAGGCGGAGGTTTTCCCATGAGCGCCGCCCGGCCGCCCGAAGGCGCTCGCACCGCAGCCGAAGGCGGAGCTACTTCCATGAGCGCCATTCGGCCGCGCCTGCCGGTGGCCGCGCTGGCCGTGGTGGCGGGCGGCGTGGCCGCGGCACTTCACATCGGCAAGCTGCCGCCCGCAGTGACTGCGCTGCAGGCATCGCTGGGCATCGGACTGGTGCAGGCGGGCTTCCTGCTGTCGCTGGTGCAGGTCGCCGGCATGGTGCTGGGTCTCGCCGTGGGGCTTGCCGCCGACGCCATCGGCCTTCGGCGCAGCATGCTCGCGGGCCTGCTGTTGCTGAGCTTCGCGAGCGCGGCCGGCGGTGGCGTGGGTCTGTGGGTCGCGGATCCGGGGACCGCGTTCGCCTGGCTGCTCGCGTTGCGCGCGCTCGAGGGACTCGGCTTCCTGCTGGCCGTGATGCCCGGCCCGGGATTGATCCGGTCGGTGGCGGCCCATGGTTCGGACAAGACGGTGATGGGCCTCTGGGGCAGCTACATGCCGCTCGGCGTGGCGCTCGCGCTGCTGCTCGGGCCGGCCGTGATCGCGCGCGTCGGCTGGCCCGGCTGGTGGCTTGCGTTGGCGGCCACGTCGGCCGTGGCGGCGGCATGGGTCGCGCTCGCGGTACCCGCGGACCGCATGCGGGGCGGCGCACCGGTCGCCGGCGCAGAGGCCTGGTCGGCGCGCCTCGGTGCCACGCTGCGCGCACCCGGCCCGCGAACGCTGGCACTGGCCTTCGCGGTCTATGCCGCGCAATGGATCGCGGTCATCGGCTTCCTGCCGACGATCTACGCCGATGCCGGCGTGCCGGTCGGCTGGAGCGCTGCATTGACCGCGCTGGCGGCGGCAACCAACATCGTCGGCAACGTCACGGGCGGCCGCCTGCTGCAGCGCGGCGTCGCGCCGGTTCGGCTGCTGCGCTGGGGTTTCATCGTGATGGCGCTGGCCAGCCTCGCAGCCTTCGTTCGCGTCGGCGGACCCGATGCCGCCTGGAGCCTGCCACCGGCGCTGCGCCATGTCGCCATCTGCGTCTTCTCGCTTGCCGGCGGCGTGGTGCCTGCGACGCTCTTCATGCTCGGCGTCCGGCTGGCGCCGGGCGGCTCCACCGTCTCGACCACCATCGGGCTGATGCAGCAGGCGTCGTCGCTCGGGCAGTTCCTCGCGCCGCCGGCCGTGGGCTGGCTAGCGCATCGCTTGGGTGGCTGGCAATGGACCTGGGCTCTCACGCTGGGTTGCTCGCTCGTGGGGTTGGCGATGGCGGCGCGGCTGCGTGCGCATCCTGCGCTCGGAAGGACGGCCGCATGACGCCCGAACCCCCCCTGGTCTCGGCGACGCAGGCCGAGGCCGATACCCGGCGCTGGCTCGAGCGCGCCGTGATCGGCCTCAACCTCTGTCCCTTCGCGAAGGCCGTGCATGTGCGTGGCCAGGTTCACTACGCCGTCCATCTCCCGGCCGACGATGCAGGCCTGATCGAGGCGATGATGCGCGAGGCCGAGGCGCTCGCTGCGCTTCCGGCCGCCGAACGCGACACCACTCTTCTGATGGCACCGAACACCTTGTCCGACTTTCTCGATTTCAACGACTTCACGGCGCGCGCGGAGCGGCGACTCGCACGCGCCGGTTTCGAAGGCGTGTTGCAGCTCGCGAGCTTCCATCCGCGCTTCCAGTTCGGTGGCACCGAGCCCGACGACATCACGAATGCCACGAATCGCGCGCCATACCCGACCCTGCACCTGCTGCGCGAGGAGAGCATCGATCGCGCGGTGGAGGCCTTCCCCGATGCCGAAGACATCTTCGGCCGCAACATCCAGACGCTGGAAACGCTCGGCCAGGCCGGCTGGGCCGCACTCGACGTCGGTCCCGGGAGCGCTGCATGAGCCGCCCGACCGCTCCGAAGGCGAATGCCGATGCGCTGCTGCGCGACGGCACGCCAGTCGGCCGCCCGGGCGGCAGGACCTCGTCGAAATCCGCGAAGGCCGAACGCGCCGAGGTGGACGTTCTCGCCGAGCTGCGCCCGGGGCAGTCGGTCGAGCTGCTCAAGGAACTGCACATCCTCACGCGCGAGGGCCGGCTCAATCAGGATTCGCGCCGCAAGCTCAAGCAGGTCTACCACCTGTTCCAGTTCATCGAGAAGCTGCTGCGCGAGCTGCCTGACGAGGGCGCGGCCGCCACCTTGGCCGACCACGGTGCGGGCAAGTCCTACCTCGGCTTCATCATCTACGACCTGTTCTTCAAGCAGGGCGGCAGCGGCCATGTCTATGGCATCGAGACCCGTGCCGAGCTGGTCGAGAAGTCGCGTGCGCTGTCGGCGCGGCTCGGCTTCGACCGCATGTCCTTCCTCAACCTCACGGTGGCAGAGTCGGCCTCGGCCTCGGAGCTGCCGCCGCGTATCGACGTCGTGACCGCGCTGCATGCCTGCGACACGGCAACCGACGACGCGATCGCTTTCGGGCTGGCGAAGAAGGCGCGCTTCATGGTGCTGGTCCCCTGCTGCCAGGCGGAGGTCGCGGCCTGCCTGCGCGAGACCAAGGCGCTCGCGCTGTCGCGCACGCCGCTGGCCGAGCTGTGGCGCCATCCGCTGCACACGCGCGAGATCGGCAGCCAGCTCACCAACGTGCTGCGCTGCCTCTACCTCGAGGCGCACGGCTACCAGGTCACGGTGACCGAGCTCGTGGGTTGGGAGCACAGCATGAAGAACGAACTCATCATCGGCCGCCACACCGGCCAGCGCAACGCCAGCGCGGCGCAGCGGCTGCGCGAACTGCTCGGGCAATTCGGCCTCGAATCGCTGCTCGAGACCCGCTTTCGCCTGCCCTGAGCGCGCCGTCGCGGTTTGCCAGCGCCTCGTCGTCCGCCTTCCTCGCCATGGCCCGATTGCCCCGACTCACGCTCGCCGGCCAGCCGCACCACGTGATCCAGCGCGGCAACAACCGGCAGGCGATCTTCGTCGACCGGGCCGACCGCCAGATGTTTCTGCAGCTGCTGGGCGAGAACGCCCAGCGCTTCGGCGTCGCTTTGCACGCCTACGTGCTCATGGACAACCATTTCCATCTGCTGGCCACGCCCTCGACCGCCGACGGCTTGCCGCAATGGATGCAGGCGGTCGGCCGGCGCTACGTGCGCTACTTCAACGACCGCCATGGCCGCAGCGGAACACTATGGGAAGGCCGCTACAAGTCGACCGTGATCCAGTCGGATCGCTACCTGCTCGCCTGCATGGCCTACATCGACCTGAACCCGGTGCGTGCCGGTGTGGCGGCCGAGGCGCGCGAGCATCCGTGGTCGAGCCATGCGCACTATGCGGGCCTGGCGCAGGATCGGCTGCTCACGCCGCATCCGCTCTACTGGTCGCTGGGCAACACGCCGTTCGCCCGCGAGGCCGCCTATGCCGAAATGGTGCGTGCGGGCCTGTCGATCTCCGCGCAGGCGCTGTTGACCGACGCCACGCTGCACGGTTGGGCAGCCGGCGACACTGAATTCGTCGATTCGTTACAAAAAACGACAGGCCGTAGGACGACGAAGGCGCGTCCGGGGCGCCCCGCGAGGCCTCCGGAACACTAGGGAATACCCCTGGAAATCGCATCAGCCGTGCAGCTATTGCTCACTTTTTTGATATGTCCCCAATTAAAATCTGATCAAAATAATCGGAAATTAAATGGAATCTGACCCCAATTAAAGGGTTTGGCATTATTTGTGCAAAGCAATATGCTCCGTTTCCCTGCGAAAAACTGAAGGAGCACGCCCATGACGACGGCTGCCGAGATCCAGCATCTCCAACAACACGGTCTTTATTCCGGTGCCGACGAGCACGACGCCTGCGGCGTGGGCTTCGTGGCCCACATCAAGGGCGAGAAGAGCCACGCCATCGTGCTGCAGGGCCTCAAGATCCTCGAGAACCTCGACCACCGCGGCGCGGTCGGGGCCGACAAGCTCATGGGCGACGGCGCCGGCATCCTGATCCAGCTGCCCGACCTGCTGTACCGCGAAGAGATGGCCAAGCAGGGCGTCGAGCTGCCGCCGCCCGGCGAATACGGTGTCGGCATGATCTTCCTGCCCAAGGAACATGCATCCCGCGAAGCCTGCGAGCAGGAGATGGAACGCGCGATCAAGGCCGAGGGGCAGGTGCTGCTCGGCTGGCGCGACGTGCCGGTCAACCGCGAGATGCCGATGTCGCCGACGGTGCGTGCCAAGGAACCGCTGCTGCGCCAGGTCTTCATCGGCCGCGGCAACGACGTCATCGTGCAGGACGCCCTGGAACGCAAGCTGTACGTGATCCGCAAGACAGCGAGCGCAAACATCCAGCGCCTGAAGCTCAAGCACAGCAAGGAATACTACGTGCCGAGCATGTCGAGCCGCACGGTGGTCTACAAGGGCCTGCTGCTGGCCGACCAGGTCGGGACCTACTACCTCGACCTGCAGGACAAGCGCTGCGTCTCGGCCCTGGGCCTTGTGCACCAGCGCTTCTCGACCAACACCTTCCCCGAGTGGCCGCTGGCCCACCCGTACCGCTATGTCGCCCACAACGGCGAGATCAACACGGTCAAGGGCAACTACAACTGGATGAAGGCGCGCGAAGGCGTGATGTCCTCGCCGGTGCTGGGTGCCGACCTGCAGAAGCTCTATCCGATCAGCTTCCCGGGCCAGTCCGACACCGCGACCTTCGACAACTGCCTCGAACTGCTGACGATGTCGGGCTACCCGATCAGCCAGGCCGTGATGATGATGATCCCGGAACCCTGGGAGCAGCACGCCACCATGGATCCGCGCCGCCGCGCGTTCTATGAATATCACGCCGCGATGCTCGAGCCCTGGGACGGCCCGGCCTCGATCGTCTTCACCGACGGCCGCCAGATCGGCGCCACGCTCGACCGCAACGGCCTGCGCCCGTCGCGCTACTGCGTGACCGACGACGACCTGGTCATCATGGGTTCGGAATCGGGCGTGCTGCCGGTGCCCGAGCAGAAGATCGTCCGCAAGTGGCGCCTGCAGCCCGGCAAGATGTTCCTGATCGACCTCGAGCAGGGCCGCATGATCGACGACGAGGAGGTCAAGGCCAACCTCGCGAACAGCAAGCCCTACAAGCAGTGGATCGAGAACCTGCGCATCAAGCTCGACAGCGTCGAGGCCGAGACGGTGCAGCCGCCGGTGAGCCAGGTCAGCCTGCTCGACCGTCAGCAGGCCTTCGGCTACACGCAGGAGGACATCAAGTTCCTCATGAGCCCGATGGCCGCGGCCGGCGAGGAAGGCATCGGCTCGATGGGCAACGACAGTCCGCTGGCCGTGCTGTCGAACAAGAACAAGCTGCTCTACAACTACTTCAAGCAGCTGTTCGCGCAGGTGACGAACCCGCCGATCGACCCGATCCGCGAGGCGATCGTGATGTCGCTGGTGTCCTTCATCGGCCCGAAGCCGAACCTGCTCGACATCAACCAGGTCAACCCGCCGATGCGGCTCGAGGTGAGCCAGCCGATCCTCGACTTCGCCGACATGGCGAAGCTGCGCGACATCGGCAAGTACACGCAGGGCAAGTTCAAGAGCTACACGCTCGACATCACCTACCCGCTGGCCTGGGGCGACGAGGGCGTGGAAGCCAAGCTGGCTTCGCTGTGCGCCGAAGCCGTGGATGCCATCAAGGGCGGCCACAACATCCTGATCGTGAGCGACCGCGGCGTCGGTCCCACGCAGGTCGCCATTCCCGCGCTGCTCGCGCTGTCGGCCGTGCACCAGTACCTGGTGCGCGAGGGCCTGCGCACCACGGCCGGCCTGGTGGTCGAGACCGGCTCGGCGCGCGAGGTGCATCACTTCGGCGTGCTCGCGGGCTACGGCGCCGAAGCCGTGCATCCCTACCTGGCAATGGAAACGCTGGCGGCGATGCACGAGGACCTGTCGGGCGACCTCAGTGCCGAGAAGGCCATCTACAACTACGTCAAGGCGGTCGGCAAGGGCCTGTCGAAGATCATGTCGAAGATGGGTGTCAGCACCTACATGAGCTACTGCGGCGCGCAGCTGTTCGAAGCCATCGGCCTCAACAGCGAGACGGTCGACAAGTACTTCACGGGCACCGCGAGCCGCGTCCAGGGCATCGGCGTGTTCGAGATCGCCCAGGAAGGCATCCGCATGCACAAGGCGGCCTTCAGCGACGATCCGGTGCTTGCGCACATGCTCGACGCCGGTGGCGAGTACGCCTGGCGCACCCGCGGCGAGGAGCACATGTGGACGCCTGACGCGATCG
The DNA here is from genome assembly GCF_030316885.1 of Variovorax jilinensis. GTDB lineage: Bacteria > Pseudomonadota > Gammaproteobacteria > Burkholderiales > Burkholderiaceae_C > Variovorax > Variovorax jilinensis. The sequence continues at coordinate 631,647 of NZ_JASZYQ010000001.1, forward strand.
CGAAGCTGCAGCACAGCACGCGCGCCAACAACTTCAACACCTACAAGGAATACGCCCAGATCATCAACGAGCAGAACCGCCGTCACCTGACGCTGCGCGGCCTCTTCGAGTTCAAGATCGATCCGGCGAAGGCGATTCCGGTGGACGAGGTCGAGACCGCCGCGGAGATCGTCAAGCGCTTCGCGACCGGCGCGATGTCGCTCGGCTCGATCAGCACCGAGGCCCATGCCACGCTGGCCGTCGCCATGAACCGCATCGGCGGCAAGAGCAACACGGGCGAGGGCGGCGAGGACCCGGCGCGCTACCGCAACGAGTTGAAGGGCATTCCGATCAAGCTCGGCGACACGCTCAAGAGCGTGATCGGCGAGGAGAACGTCGAGGTCGACCTTCCGCTCAAGGACGGCGACTCGCTGCGTTCGCGCATCAAGCAGGTGGCCTCGGGCCGCTTCGGCGTCACGGCCGAATACCTGTCCTCGGCCGACCAGGTGCAGATCAAGATGGCGCAGGGCGCCAAGCCCGGCGAAGGCGGCCAGCTGCCTGGCGGCAAGGTCACCAAGTACATCGGCAAGCAGCGCTACTCGGTGCCGGGCGTCGGCCTGATCTCGCCGCCGCCGCACCACGACATCTACTCGATCGAGGACCTGGCTCAGCTGATCCACGACCTGAAGAACGTCGCGCCGCATGCCAGCGTCAGCGTCAAGCTCGTGAGCGAAGTGGGCGTCGGCACCATCGCCGCGGGCGTTGCCAAGTGCAAGAGCGACCACGTCGTGATCGCGGGCCATGACGGCGGCACCGGCGCCTCGCCGTGGTCGTCGATCAAGCATGCCGGCAGCCCGTGGGAGATCGGCCTGGCCGAGACCCAGCAGACCCTGGTGCTGAACCGCCTGCGCGGCCGCATCCGCGTGCAGGCCGACGGCCAGATGAAGACCGGCCGCGACGTCGCCATCGGCGCGCTGCTGGGCGCCGACGAATTCGGCTTCGCCACCGCGCCGCTGGTGGTCGAGGGCTGCATCATGATGCGCAAGTGCCACCTGAACACCTGCCCGGTGGGCGTGGCCACGCAGGACCCGACGTTGCGCAAGAAGTTCTCGGGCAAGCCCGAGCACGTCGTCAACTACTTCTTCTTCGTCGCCGAGGAAGTGCGCCAGATCATGGCCCAGCTCGGCATCCGCAAGTTCGACGACCTGATCGGCCGCGCCGACCTGCTCGACACCCGTCAGGGCATCGATCACTGGAAGGCCCGCGGCCTCGATTTCAGCCGCCTGTTCGCGCAGCCGAACGTGCCGGCCGACGTGCCGCGCTTCCATGTCGCGGACCAGGACCACGGCCTCGAGAAGAGCCTCGACGTGAAGCTGATCGAGAAGTCGCGTCCGGCGATCGAGAAGGGCGAGAAGGTGCAGTTCATCGAGGTGGCGCGCAATGTCAACCGCTCGGTCGGCGCGATGCTGTCCGGTGCGCTGACCAAGGTGCATCCGCAGGGCCTGCCCGACGATTCGATCCGCATCCAGCTCGAGGGCACCGGCGGGCAGTCGTTCGGCGCCTTCCTGGCACGCGGCATCACGCTCTACCTGATCGGCGATGCCAACGACTACACCGGCAAGGGCCTGTCGGGCGGCCGCGTGGTGGTGCGTCCGAGCCTGGACTTCCGCGGCGAGGCGGCGCGCAACACGATCGTCGGCAACACTGCACTGTATGGCGCGACCACCGGCGAGGCCTACCTCTGCGGCGTGGCCGGCGAGCGCTTCGCGGTGCGGCTGTCGGGTGCCACGGCGGTGGTCGAGGGTACCGGCGACCACGGCTGCGAGTACATGACCGGCGGCACGGTGGCCGTGCTCGGCCAGACCGGACGCAACTTCGCGGCCGGCATGAGCGGCGGCGTCGCCTTCGTCTACGACGAGGACGGCCAGTTCGCCTCGCGCTGCAATCTCGCGATGGTCTCGCTCGACAAGGTCCTGACCTCGGCCGAGCAGACCGCGAGCGTGCATCGCAAGGTCTGGCACGAGGGCGAGACCGACGAGGCCAAGCTCAGGAAGCTGCTCGAGGAACATCACCGCTGGACCGGCAGCAAGCGCGCGCGCGAACTTCTCGACAACTGGGCGGTCTCGCGCACCAAGTTCGTCAAGGTGTTCCCGAACGAATACAAGCGCGCGCTGGCCGAGATCCACGACCGCGAGGTCGAGCTGACCAGCAGCGGCAACAACGCGCACGCCGGCATGGAGCCGCACGCAGCCGGCAAGCCGGTGGCCGCGGTCTGATCCGCCGGCACCGAACGAAGAGCGAACAGAACAAGGACTCACGATGGGAAAGATCACCGGCTTCATGGAGCATGAACGCATCGAGGAGGGCTATCGCCCGGTCGACGAGCGGGTCAAGCACTACAAGGAATTCGTCGTCGGCCTGGACGAGGCGCAGGCCAAGGTCCAGGGCGCACGCTGCATGGACTGCGGCACGCCGTTCTGCAACAGCGGCTGCCCGGTCAACAACATCATTCCGGACTTCAACGACCTGGTCTACCGGGCCGACTGGCAGAGCGCCTTCGTGGTGCTCGACTCGACCAACAACTTCCCCGAGTTCACGGGCCGCATCTGCCCCGCGCCCTGCGAGGCCGCCTGCGTGCTCAACGTCAACGACGATCCCGTGGGCATCAAGTCGATCGAGCACGCGATCATCGACCGCGCCTGGGACGAAGGCTGGGTCGCGGCCCGGCCAGCCAAGCACAAGACCGGCAAGAAGGTCGCGGTCGTCGGCGCCGGCCCGGCCGGCATGGCCGCTGCCCAGCAGCTGGCACGCGTCGGCCACGACGTGACCCTGTTCGAGAAGAACGACCGGGTCGGCGGCCTGCTGCGCTACGGCATTCCCGATTTCAAGATGGAGAAGACCCACATCGACCGCCGGGTCGAGCAGATGAAGGCCGAGGGCGTGACCTTCCGCACCGGCGTCATGGTCGGCGCCGCCAAGGATCCGCTCGGCAAGGGCTCCAAGGTCACGAACTGGGCCAAGGAGACCATCACGCCCGAGCAGCTCGCCAAGGACTTCGACGCCGTGCTGCTGACCGGCGGTGCCGAGCAGTCGCGCGACCTGCCGGTGCCGGGCCGCGACCTGGACGGCATCCATTTCGCGATGGAGTTCCTGCCGCAGCAGAACAAGGTCAACGCGGGCGACAAGGTCAAGGGCCAGCTGCGGGCAGACGGCAAGCACGTGATCGTGATCGGCGGCGGCGACACCGGCTCCGACTGCGTGGGCACCAGCAACCGCCATGGCGCGGCCAGCGTGACCCAGTTCGAACTCATGCCGCAGCCGCCGGAAGAGGAAAACCGGCCGATGACCTGGCCCTACTGGCCGTACAAGCTGCGCACCAGCTCGAGCCACGAGGAAGGCTGCGAGCGCGAGTTCGCGATCTCGACCAAGGAATTCATCGGCGAGAAGGGCAAGGTCACCGGATTGAAGACCGTCCGTGTCGAGTGGAAGGACGGCAAGATGGTCGAGGTGCCCGGCAGCGAGCAGATCCTCAAGGCCGACCTGGTGCTGCTCGCGATGGGCTTCGTGAGCCCGGTCGCGAACGTGCTGGATGCCTTCGGCGTCGAGAAGGACGCCCGCGGCAATGCCAAGGCCAGCGTCGACTTCATCGGCGGCTACGCGACCAGCGCCCCCAAGGTGTTCGCGGCGGGCGACATCCGGCGCGGCCAGTCGCTGGTGGTCTGGGCCATCCGCGAGGGCCGCCAGGCGGCCCGCTCGGTCGACGAATTCCTCATGGGGTTCAGCGACCTGCCCCGCTGAGCGGGGTGCCCACGGCGAGCGGCCGTGGACATTCCCTTATCATCGGGAGCAACCGCGAGCCGGGATGTCCAACAGGACGCCCCGGCTTTTTCATTGCCCATGGAACCAGCACTCGACCATTCCCTCGTTGAATTTCGCGACGTCGTCTTCGGCTACGGCGCCCGTCCGATCCTCGACGGCGTGTCGTTTCGCGTACCCCGCGGCAAGGTGACGGCCCTGATGGGCGCGTCCGGTGGCGGCAAGACCACCGTGCTGCGCCTGATCGGCGGCCAGGTGCGCGCAGGCAGCGGCGAGGTGCGGGTCGAAGGCCAGGACATCGGCAAGCTGGCGCCCGATGCCCTCTATGCGGCCCGGCGCCGCATGGGCATGCTGTTCCAGTTCGGCGCGCTGTTCACGGACATGAACGTGTTCGACAACGTCGCCTTCCCGCTGCGCGAGCACACGCACCTGTCCGAGAGCCTGATCCGCGACATCGTCCTCATGAAGCTCGACGCCGTGGGCCTGCGCGGCGCCCGCGAGCTGATGCCGAGCGAGGTCTCGGGCGGCATGGCCCGGCGCGTCGCGCTAGCGCGTGCCATCGCGCTCGACCCGGATCTGGTCATGTACGACGAACCCTTCGCGGGGCTCGACCCGATCTCGCTGGGCACCGCTGCGCGCCTGATCCGCCAGCTCAACGACACGCTGGGCCTCACGAGCGTGGTGGTCTCGCACGATCTCGAGGAAACCTTCCGCATCGCCGACCACGTCATCATCCTGGCCAACGGCGGCATCGCGGCCCAGGGCACGCCGCAGGAGGTGCGCGTCAGCACCGACCCGCTGGTGCACCAGTTCGTCAATGCGCTGCCCGACGGGCCGGTGCACTTTCACTACCCGGCGGTCGGCGTCGAGGACGATTTCGGCAACGCCCAGGGAGGCCGCCAATGAGCTGGTGGCGACCTGCCGACGTCGGCTTCGCGGTGCGCAGCAAGCTGGCCGACCTCGGCGTCGGCGCGCGCCTGTTCGTGCGCCTTCTGTTCCAGGGTGCGCGCTGCCTGCGCCGCTTCGGCCTGGTGCGCGACCAGATCCATTTCCTCGGCAACTACTCGCTCGCGATCATCGCGGTCTCGGGCCTGTTCGTCGGCTTCGTGCTCGGCCTGCAGGGCTACTACACGCTGCAGCGCTACGGCGCATCCGAGGCGCTCGGCCTGCTGGTGACGCTGAGCCTGGTGCGCGAGCTCGGCCCGGTGGTGGCGGCACTGCTGTTCGCGGGCCGCGCGGGCACCTCGCTGACCGCCGAGATCGGCCTCATGAAGGCGGGCGAGCAGCTCAGTGCAATGGAGATGATGGCGGTCGACCCGGTGCAGCGCATCCTGGCGCCCCGCTTCTGGGCGGGCATCATCACCATGCCGCTGCTGGCGGCCGTGTTCAGCGCCGTCGGCGTCATCGGCGGCTACGTGGTCGGCGTGATGATGTTGGGCGTCGACGCGGGGGCCTTCTGGGGCCAGATGCAGGGCGGCGTCGATGTATGGCGCGACGTCGGCAACGGCGTGGTCAAGAGCTTCGTGTTCGGACTCGCCGTGACCTTCGTTGCGCTGCTGCAGGGCTACCAGTCGCAGCCCACGCCCGAGGGCGTCTCGCGCGCCACCACGCGCACCGTGGTCGTGGCCTCGCTCGCGGTGCTCGGCCTCGACTTCATGCTCACGGCCCTGATGTTCAGCATCTAGGTCCCACGATTCGACGACAAGGTTCCAACCATGCAACGCTCCAACAATGACATCTGGGTCGGCCTGTTCGTGCTGCTCGGCGGCGCCGCACTGCTGTTCCTCGCCCTGCAGTCGGCCAATCTGCTGGGCCTGAACTTCCAGAAGACCTACAGCGTGACCGCGCGCTTCGACAACATCGGCGGCCTGAAGCCGCAAACCGCGGTCAAGAGCGCCGGCGTGGTGGTCGGACGTGTCGAATCGATCACGTTCGACGACAAGACTTTCCAGGCGTCCGTCACGCTGGCGCTGCAGAACCGCTACAGTTTCCCCAAGGACAGCTCGTTCAAGATCCTCACCAGCGGCCTGCTTGGCGAACAGTACATCGGCATCGAGGCCGGTGCCGACGAAAAGGACCTGCATGCCGGCGACGTCGTCACCGACACGCAGTCCGCCGTGGTGCTGGAAAACCTGATCAGCCAGTTCCTGTACAGCAAGGCGGCCGAGGGAAGCCCGTCGCCCGGCAACGCCACCAACAAGAAATGAAGCCACGAATGTCTCTCGCCGCAGTCCTCTGCAGGCTGCTCGCCCTTGCCAGCCTGGTGCTCGCCACCGGGTGCGCGACCGGCCCCGACGCCAACCCCGCCGACCCCTTCGAGCCATTCAACCGCCAGGTCTACCGTTTCAACACCGCGGTGGACGACGCCGTCCTGAAGCCGACCGCGAAGGTCTACCAGACCGTGCTGCCATCGCCCGTGCGCACCGGCGTGAGCAACTTCTTCGGCAACCTCTCCGACGTCTGGAGCTTCGCCAACAGCGTGGCGCAGCTCAAGCTGCGCAACAGCGCAGAGAACGCCATGCGCGTGAGCGTCAACACGGTCTTCGGCTTGGGCGGCATTCTCGACATCGCGACCGAGGCCGGCATCGAGCGCCACAGCGAGGACTTCGGTCAGACCCTGGGCTATTGGGGCGTTCCGCCCGGCCCCTACGTGATGCTGCCGCTGCTGGGCCCGTCGACCGTGCGCGATACGCTGGCACTGCCAGTGGACATCCACGGCGACCCGGTGGGGTATGTGTCCGACATCCCGGTGCGAAACTCCCTGTACGCTTTGCGCTACATCGACATCCGCGCCAACCTGTTGCGGGTCGGGCAGTTGCTCGACGATGCCGCGCTCGACCCCTATACCTTCACGCGCGACGCCTTCCTGCAGAGCCGCGGTTACGCGGTCTACGACGGCCTCCTTCCCGATTACGGCGAGTGAACGGGGCCACCTCAAAAACCTGTGGAACGACAGGGACTAGGATTCGCCAAGGGCACGAGGCCCCGGCACTTGATACAAGGGAGCCTTCCATGAACAAGACACTTCAACGCCGCACTCTCGGACGCCTCGCCTTGGGCAGCGTGCTGCTGGCCGGCGCCGCCCTCGGATTCGTCGCACCGGCCCGGGCCGCCGACGAGACGCCCGATGCGCTCGTGACCCGCCTGTCGAGCGACGTGCTCGACACCATCAAGGCCGACAAGTCGATCAAGTCCGGCGACATCGACAAGATCATGGTCCTGGTCGACACCAAGATCATGCCCAACGTCGATTTCCTGCGCATGACGGCCTCCGCGGTCGGTCCGGCCTGGCGCACTGCCACGCCGGAGCAGCGCCAGCGCCTCGAGGCTGAATTCAAGACGCTGCTGGTGCGCACCTACGCGGGTGCGCTGAATCAGGTCAGCGACCAGACCGTGACCGTGCGTCCGTTCCGCGGCTCGACGGACGACAAGGAAGTGCTCGTGCGTTCCGAAGTGCGTGGCGGCGGCGGCGACCCGGTCCAGCTCGACTACCGCCTGGTCAAGGCGCCCGACGCGGCCGGCGGCTGGAAGATCTACAACATCAACGTGATGGGCGTCTGGCTGGTCGATACCTACCGCACCCAATTCGCGCAGCAGATCAACAGCAAGGGTATCGACGGCCTGATCGCCGCCCTTGCCGCGCGCAACAAGAGCAACGGCCGGAGCTGATCGCGCCATGCTGGTCCTGCCGCCCAAGCTCACGCACGACGAAGCGCCGGCCTGCGCCTACATGCTGCAGCAGGGTCTGGCGGGGCAGAGCGACACCGCCACGGTGGTCGATGCCAGCGCCTTGGTGCACTTCGATTCCTCGGCGCTCGCCGTGCTGCTCGAATGCCGCCGCGAGTCGAGCGCGCTGGGCCGCGGCTTCGCGGTCAAGGGCCTGCCCGCGCGGCTGCGGGAGCTCGCCGCCCTGTACGGAATCGCAGGCCTTTTGCCGGCTGCGCCCTAGAAAAGTAGCCGCAGCCTAAAATAGCGGGCTCCCATGCCCGCGATCTCCTTCCAGTCGGTCTCCAAGACCTATCCCCCCTCACGACAGCAACGCGCCCACGGCAATCCCGGTTTGCGCGCGGTCGACGAGGTCACTTTCCAGATCGAAGAGGGCGAATTCTTCGGCCTGCTGGGGCCCAACGGCGCCGGCAAGACCACGCTGATCAGCATGCTCGCGGGCCTTTCGCGGCCCACCAGCGGTGCCATCGGCGTCCACGGCTTCGATGTCCAGAAGGACTACGCCAAGGCCCGGCGCCAGCTCGGCGTGGTGCCGCAGGAACTGGTGTTCGACCCGTTCTTCAATGTGCGCGAGGCGCTGCGCATCCAGTCGGGCTACTTCGGCATCCGCAACAACGACGCCTGGATCGACGAACTGCTGCAGAGCCTGGGTCTGGCCGACAAGGCCAGCGCCAACATGCGGCAGCTTTCGGGCGGCATGAAGCGGCGCGTGCTGGTGGCGCAGGCGCTGGTGCACAAGCCTCCCGTGATCGTGCTCGACGAACCGACCGCCGGCGTCGACGTCGAATTGCGCCAGACGCTCTGGCAGTTCGTCGCCAAGCTCAACAAGCAGGGCAGCACCGTGCTGCTCACCACCCACTACCTCGAGGAAGCCGAGGCCCTGTGCCATCGCATCGCGATGCTCAAGCAGGGCCGCGTGATCGCGCTCGACCGCACCAGCGAACTGCTGCGCTCGGCCGCCAGCAACGTGTTGCGCTTCAAGACCGACGGGCTGCTGCCCTGGTCCATCGCGCAGCATGCGCGCATCACGGGCCGCATCGTGCAGCTGCCGGCGCAGAACGCGCACGAGGTCGAGCAACTGCTCGCCGCGATCCGCGAGGCCGGCCTCGACGTCGAGGACGTCGAGATGCGCAAGGCCGATCTCGAGGACGTGTTCATCGACCTGATGGCGGGCGAGCAGACGCCGCTGGAGGTGGCGCGATGAGCGCAGCGCCGGGCCGCCCCAAGCGAGCTCGCGCCCCCTCGGGGGGCAGCGAGGACACGAAGTGCCGAGCGTGGGGGTCCACATGATGATCAACGCTTTGGGTTGGCGCGCGCTCCTGTACAAGGAAACGCTGCGCTTCTGGAAGGTGGGCTTCCAGACCGTCGGTGCGCCGGTGCTCACGGCGGTGCTCTACCTGATGGTCTTCGGCCATGTGCTCGAAGACCACGTGAAGGTCTACGGCACCGTGAGCTACACGGCATTCCTGGTGCCCGGCCTCGTGATGATGAGCGTGCTGCAGAACGCCTTCGCGAACAGCTCGTCATCGATCATCCAGAGCAAGATCATGGGCAGCCTGGTGTTCGTGCTGCTGACGCCGCTGTCGCACTGGGGCTGGTTCATGGCCTACGTCGGTTCGTCGATCGTGCGCGGTCTGGCGGTCGGCCTGGGCGTCTTCATCGTGACGTCGCTGTTCGCGCTGCCGGGCTTCGTGGCACCGCTGTGGATCCTCGTGTTCGCATTCTTGGGCGCCGCCATCCTTGGCACGCTGGGTCTGATCGCCGGCCTGTGGGCCGAGAAGTTCGACCAGATGGCGGTTTTCCAGAACTTCCTGATCATGCCGATGACCTTCCTGTCCGGCGTGTTCTATTCGGTCGGCTCGCTGCCGCCGTTCTGGCAGACCGTGAGCCACCTGAACCCCTTCTTCTACATGATCGACGGCTTTCGCTACGGCTTCTTCGGCATCAGCGATGTCTCGCCGTGGCTCAGCCTGGCGATCGTCGGCAGCGCCTGGCTGATCGTGAGCGCCGTCGCCGTGCATCTGCTGCGCATCGGCTACAAGATCCGCGGATAGAGACCCCCCAATGACTTCCGACGAACTCCAATCCATCATCGAAGCCGGCCTGGCCTGCGAGCACATCACGCTCGAAGGCGATGGCCGCCATTGGTACGCCACCATCGTCTCGCCCGAATTCGAAGGCAAGCGCGCGATCCAGCGCCATCAGCGGGTCTACGCCACCCTCGGTGCGAAAATGCATACCGACGAGGTGCATGCGCTCTCGATGAAGACCTTCACGCCCGCCGAATGGGCGGCCCAGACCCCTCAGCCCCGCTAGAACCCTTCCGCTGGATTGCTCATGGACAAACTTCTGATTCGCGGCGGGCGCAAGCTTCGCGGCGAAGTACTCATTTCCGGCGCCAAGAACGCGGCCCTGCCCGAACTCTGCGCGGCGCTGCTGACCGACCAGCCCGTGACGCTGCACAACGTTCCGCGGCTCAAGGACGTGGCGACCATGCTCAAGCTGGTCCAGAACATGGGCGTCGCCGCCGAGCGCGACGACAACGGCACGGTGCGCATCGACGCCCGCACGCTCGAGGTGCCCGAGGCGCCCTACGAGCTCGTGAAGACCATGCGCGCCTCGGTGCTCGCGCTGGGCCCGCTGCTGGCGCGCTTCGGCCGCGCGAAGGTCTCGCTGCCGGGCGGCTGCGCCATCGGCTCGCGTCCGGTCGACCAGCACATCAAGGGGCTGCAGGCGATGGGCGCCGACATCGTGGTCGAGCACGGCTACATGGTCGCCAAGGTGGCGGGCGGCCGCCGCCGGCTGCACGGCGCGCGCATCACGACCGACATGGTCACGGTCACCGGCACCGAGAACTTCATGATGGCCGCCGCGCTGGCCGAGGGCGAGACCGCGCTCGAGAACGCAGCCCAGGAGCCCGAGATCGCCGACCTCGGCGAGATGCTGATCGCCATGGGCGCCAAGGTCGAGGGTCACGGCACCAGCCGCATCCGCATCCAGGGCGTGGAACGCCTTCACGGCTGCACCCACCAGGTGGTGGCCGACCGCATCGAGGCCGGCACCTTCCTCTGCGCAGTGGCCGCGACCGGCGGCGACGTGGTGCTGCGGCACGGCCGCGCCGACCACCTCGACGCCGTGATCGAGAAGCTGCGCGACGCCGGTGCCCAGGTGACGGCGGTCGAAGGCGGCATCCGCGTGCAGAGCCAGGGGCGGCTGCGCGCACAGAACTTCCGCACCACCGAGTACCCCGGCTTCCCGACCGACATGCAGGCCCAGTTCATGGCGCTCAACGCGATCGCGGAGGGCACGTCCACAGTGACCGAGACGATCTTCGAGAACCGCTTCATGCACGTCGACGAGATGCTGCGCCTGGGCGCCAAGATCCAGACCGACGGCAAGGTGGCGGTGATCGAGGGCGTCGCGCAACTGTCGGGCGCTACCGTCATGGCGACCGACCTGCGCGCCTCGGCCAGCCTGGTGATCGCGGGCCTGGTGGCCGAGGGCGAGACCCTGGTCGATCGCATCTACCACCTGGATCGCGGCTACGACCGCATGGAAGGCAAGCTGCGCGGCCTCGGTGCCGACATCGAGCGCGTGGCCGGCCCGGCCGAGGTGCAGCCGTGATCACGCTCGCGCTCTCGAAAGGCCGCATCTTCGAGGAGACGCTGCCGTTGCTGGCCGCGGCCGGCATCGAGGTCACGGAAGACCCCGAGAAATCGCGCAAGCTGATCCTCGGCACCACGCGGCCCGACGTGCGCGTGGTGCTGGTGCGCGCTTCCGACGTGCCGACCTACGTGCAGTACGGGGGCGCCGACCTCGGCGTGACCGGTCTCGACGTGCTGCTCGAGCACGGCAACCAGGGCCTCTACCAGCCGCTCGACCTGCGCATCGCGGCCTGTCGCCTGAGCGTGGCGGTGCGCGCCGACTTCGACTACGCCTCGGCCGTGAAGCAGGGCTCGCGCCTCAAGGTGGCGACCAAGTACGTCGGACTGGCGCGCGAATTCTTCGCCAGCAAGGGCGTGCACGTCGACCTCATCAAGCTCTACGGCAGCATGGAGCTCGCGCCGCTCACCGGCCTGGCCGACGCCATCGTCGACCTGGTCTCGACCGGCAACACGCTCAAGGCCAACCAGTTGGTCGAAGTCGAGCGCATCATGGACATCAGCGCCCGCCTGGTGGTCAACCAGGCCGCACTCAAGCTCAAGCGCGAGCCGATCCGCCGCATCGTCGATGCCTTCGCATCGGCCATTCCGAAATGAACCTCAAAGCCGCCCCCGTCCGCCTGTCCACCGCCTCTGCCTCCTTCGAGGCCGAATTCAAGGCGCGGCTGCATTGGTCGGCCGAGGCGGATGCGGCGATCGAGCAGGTGGTGGCCGACATCCTGGCCGACGTGCAGCAACGTGGCGACGCGGCCGTGCTCGAGTACACGCGCCGCTTCGACCGCCTCGACGCCGCGAGCATCGATGCGCTCGAACTCACTGCGGTCGAACTGCGCGCCGCCTTCGAGGCACTGCCTGCGGCGCAAAGGGATGCCCTCGAGTCGGCGGCGCGCCGCGTCCGCAGCTACCACGAGGCCCAGAAGAAGGCCAGCGGCGAGAGCTGGAGCTACCGGGACTCGGACGGCACGCTGCTGGGCCAGAAGGTGACACCACTCGACCGCGTCGGCATCTACGTGCCCGGCGGCAAGGCGGCCTATCCGTCGAGCGTGCTCATGAACGCCATTCCCGCGCACGTCGCGGGCGTGGGCGAGATCATCATGGTGGTGCCGACGCCGGGCGGCGAGAAGAATCCGCTGGTGCTGGCGGCGGCCCACGTGGCCGGCGTCACGCGCGCCTTCACCCTCGGCGGCGCGCAGGCCGTGGCCGCGCTGGCCTACGGCACCGCGAGCATTCCCGCGGTCGACAAGATCACCGGCCCCGGCAACGCCTATGTCGCGGCGGCCAAGCGCCGGGTCTTCGGCACCGTCGGCATCGACATGATCGCGGGCCCGAGCGAGATCCTCGTGCTGGCCGACGGCAGCACGCCGCCCGACTGGGTCGCGATGGACCTCTTCAGCCAGGCCGAGCACGACGAACTGGCGCAGAGCATCCTGCTCTGCCCCGACGCCGCCTACATCGAACGCGTGCAGCAGGAGATCGACCGCCTGCTGCCCGAGATGCCGCGCGCCGCGATCATCGCGGCCTCGCTCAACGGACGCGGCGCACTGATCCACACGCGCAGCATGGAAGAGGCCTGCGAGATCAGCAACCGCATCGCGCCCGAGCATCTCGAGGTCAGCAGCAGCGAGCCGCAGCGCTGGGAACCGCTGCTGCGCCATGCGGGTGCGATCTTCCTCGGCGCCTACACGAGCGAAAGCCTGGGCGACTACTGCGCGGGCCCCAACCACGTGCTGCCCACCAGCGGCACCGCGCGCTTCAGCTCGCCGCTCGGCGTCTACGACTTCCAGAAGCGCTCGAGCCTGATCGAGGTCAGCGAGGCGGGCGCGCAGGTGCTGGGCCGCGTCGCCTCGGTGCTGGCCCACGGCGAGGGCCTGCAGGCCCATGCACGGGCGGCCGAGATGCGGCTGCGGCAGCCATGACGCACCGCCGGCTCGGCCCCGCGGCCGTCGGGGCCCTGGCCGCGGCGCTGCTGCTGGCAACTGCCGGCGCCGCGCAGGCGATGTCGATCCGCGAACTGCGCACGCTCGAAGCCAACGAGAAGGACGGCAAGCTCTACGCCAACTACTACCTGGTGGGCGTCATGGAGGGCCTTCGCGAAGCCAGCGCGGCCGAGCAGCGCGCCGGCCAGAAGCCGCTGTTCTGCATCAACGGCCGCCGGCTCGAACCCGCGATGGCGCGCTCCCTCTACCAGGCCGAACTGACGCGCAACGCCGACAGCTACGAAGCCGACATGCCGGTCGAACTGGTGCTGTCTTCGGCGCTGCGCAACAGCTATCGCTGCAACCCCTAGTCTCCCGATTCCCCAATGACCGCTTCCGAAGACACCCGCCGCGCCCTCGGCCGCATCCGAGCCGACGTGCAATCCATGCATGCCTACGCGGTGCAGGACGCCCGTGGCCTGCTCAAGCTCGACGCCATGGAGAACCCGCACGGCCTGCCGCCCGCGCTGCAGGCCGCGCTCGGCCAGCGGCTCGGCGCGCTGGCGCTGAACCGCTATCCGGGCGAGCGCAGCGTCGATCTGCAGCGCGCGCTGGCCGACCATGCCCGCATGCCCGAAGGCTTCGCGCTGATGCTCGGCAACGGCTCGGACGAGCTGATCTCGCTGCTCGCCATGGCCTGCGACCTGGCCGGCGCCGCCATCCTGGCGCCGGTGCCGGGCTTCGTGATGTATGCGATGAGCGCCCAGCTGCAGGGCCTGCGCTTCGTCGGCGTGCCGCTCACGCCCGATTTCGAGCTCGATGAAGGCGCCATGCTGGCGGCGATCGAGACGGAAAAGCCGGCGATCGTCTTCCTGGCCTATCCCAACAACCCGACCGCCAACCTCTGGGACGACGCCGCGATCGAGCGGATCGTCGAGGCGCAGGGCGCACAGGGCGGCCTGGTGGTGATCGACGAGGCCTACCAGCCCTTCGCGGGCCGCAGCTACATCGACCGCGTGGCGCGCCACGGCCACGTGCTGCTGATGCGAACGCTGAGCAAGTTCGGCCTCGCCGGCGCCCGCCTGGGCTACCTGATGGGCCCCGCGGCGCTGGTGGCCGAGGTCGACAAGGTGCGCCCGCCCTACAACATCAGCGTGCTGAACTGCGAATGCGCGCTGTTCGCCCTCGAGCATGCCGAGGTGTTCGCGGCCCAGGCCGCCGACATCCGCAGCCAGCGCGCCGTGGTGACCGAGGGGCTGGCCCGGCTGCCGGCCGTCAGGAGCTGGCCCAGCGAGGCCAACATGGTCCTGATCCGGGTGCCCGACGCCGCAAAGACCTTCGAGGGCATGAAGGCTCGCGGCGTGCTGGTCAAGAACGTTTCTAAAATGCACCCATTGCTCGCGAACTGCCTGCGGCTGACGGTCGGCACCGCCGACGAGAACGCCCGCATGCTCGCTGCCCTCGAAGCCTCACTATGAACACTCCCATGGCCCCCGAAGCCGTCGTCGCCTCCGGCGCCCGCACGGCCTCCGTGACCCGCAACACGGCCGAGACCAAGATCACGGTCCGGGTCGACCTCGACGGCAGCGGCCGCGCCAGCCTCTCGACCGGCATCGGCTTCTTCGACCACATGCTCGACCAGATCGCGCGCCACGGCCTGATCGACCTCGACATCGACTGCCAGGGCGACCTGCACATCGACGGCCACCACACGGTGGAAGACGTCGGCATCACGCTGGGGCAGGCGGTGGCCAAGGCGGTCGGCGACAAGAAGGGCATCCGTCGCTACGGCCATGCCTACGTGCCGCTCGACGAGGCCCTGAGCCGCGTCGTGATCGATTTCTCTGGCCGTCCGGGCCTCGTCATGGACGTCCCGTTCACGAGCGGCATGATCGGCACCTTCGACAGCCAGCTCACCTACGAGTTCTTCCAGGGTTTCGTGAACCACGCCTTCGTCACGCTGCACATCGACAACCTCAAGGGCGTCAACGCGCATCACCAGTGCGAGACCGTGTTCAAGGCCTTCGCGCGCGCGCTGCGTGCCGCGCTCGAGCTCGATCCGCGCTCGGCGGGCGTCATCCCCTCGACCAAGGGCTCGCTCTGACCGTGTCCGGCGCATCCAACACCGTTGCCGTGGTCGACTACGGCATGGGCAACCTGCGTTCGGTGTCGCAGGCGGTGCAGCATGCCGCCGACCAGGTGGGCGTCCAGGTGTTCGTCACCTCTGACCCGGAAGTGGTTCGCCGCGCCACCCGCGTGGTGCTGCCGGGGCAGGGCGCCATGCCCGACTGCATGCGAGAGCTGCGCGACTCGGGCCTGCTCGAGCCGGTGCTCGAGGCTGCGGCCTCGAAGCCCCTGTTCGGCGTCTGCGTGGGCATGCAGATGCTGCTGTCGCGCAGCGACGAAGGCCCGACCGACGGCCTCGGCCTGATCCCGGGCGAGGTGCGCAAGTTCGAACTCGAAGGCCGGCTGCAGCCCGACGGCAGCCGCTTCAAGGTGCCGCAGATGGGCTGGAACCAGGTGCGCCAGACGCGGCCGCACCCGGTATGGGCCGGCGTACCCGACGACAGCTACTTCTATTTCGTCCACAGCTTCTATGCCCGCCCGGCCGACGCCGTCCACAGCGCCGGCGAGGCCGACTACGGTGGCCGCTTTACCGCGGCGCTCGCACGCGATAACATTTTTGCCACCCAGTTCCACCCCGAGAAGAGCGCGGACCACGGGTTGCAGCTCTACCGAAACTTCCTCCACTGGAATCCCTGACGCATTGAACGCTCCCACCGTTCGGCCCGCGCGTGCCCGCGCAGCGACGGCCCGGACCTGAGTACCATCGCGCTTTTCGTCCTTTCGTTTTCCCGTCCCTCCCGCCCGCCACGCAATCCCGCACCATGCTCCTCATTCCAGCGATCGACCTCAAGGATGGCCATTGCGTTCGCCTCAAGCAAGGCGACATGGACCAGTCCACCACCTTCAGCGAAGACCCGGCCGCGATGGCGCGCAAGTGGCTCGAGGCCGGTGCGCGTCGGCTGCACCTGGTCGACCTGAACGGCGCCTTCGCCGGCAAGCCGCAGAACCATGCGGCGATCAAGGCGATCCTGCGCGCGGTCGGCGACGACATCCCGGTGCAGCTGGGCGGCGGCATCCGAGACCTCGACACCATCGAGCGCTACATCGACGACGGCCTGCGCTACGTGATCATCGGCACGGCCGCGGTCAAGAACCCGGGCTTCCTCAAGGACGCTTGCAGCGCCTTCGGCGGCCACATCATCGTCGGCCTCGACGCCAAGGACGGCAAGGTCGCCACCGACGGCTGGAGCAAGCTCACGGGCCACGAGGTGGCCGACCTCGGCAAGAAGTTCGAGGACTACGGCGTCGAATCGATCATCTACACCGACATCGGCCGCGACGGCATGCTCTCGGGCATCAACATCGAGGCCACCGTGCGGCTCGCGCAGGCGCTTACCATCCCCGTGATCGCCTCGGGCGGGCTCTCGAACATGGCCGACATCGACCAGCTCTGCGCGGTCGAGTCCGACGGCATCGAAGGCGTGATCTGCGGCCGCGCCATCTATTCGGGCGACCTCGACTTCACGGCCGCCCAGGCCCGCGCCGACGAACTCGCGGCCTAGGCGCCCGGGCGCGCGCCGCAACGCCGGCGCGGTCTTTCCCCCGGCGCCGGCGCGTCGGCGGTCGGCGTCAAACCTAGAATCGAGGCCATGACCCTCAGTGCCCTCGACTTTCGCGGCCAGCCTGCGGTGCACCTGGCGCTGCCTGGCGGTGCCGCCTGCACCGTGGCGCTGCACGGCGCGCACCTGCTGTCCTGGACCACCGCCGACGGCGTCGAACGCATCTACCTGAGCCCCGAGGCCCGCTTCGACGGCCGGAGCGCGATCCGCGGCGGCGTGCCGATCTGCTGGCCGCAATTCAACCAGCGCGGGGCGCTGCCCAAGCATGGCTTCGCGCGCAACCTGCCGTGGACGGTCGAGCCGACGGCCGCCGGCGGGCGTCCGGGCACGCTGGTGCTGAGCCTGCGCGACGGTCCGGCCACCCGTGCCCTCTGGCCGCACGCCTTCCAGGCACACCTGACGCTGACGCTGGCGCCCAGGTCGCTGCGCATCGCGCTGGCCATCGACAACATCGGCGGCGAGACTCTTTCCTTCGCCGCCGCGCTGCACAGCTATCTGCGGGTCGACGACGTCGTGCAGGCCAGGCTCGAAGGCCTGCAGGGCGCCAACCGCTGGGACGCGGTGCGCGACGACCGGCATGTCGAGAGCGCGTCATCCCCGGTCTTCGGCAGCGAGTTCGACAGCGTCTATGTGGCGCCGGCCCGGCCGCTGCGGCTGGTGCAGCCCTCGGGCACGCTCGAGATCGCGCAGAGTGCGAGCTGCACCGAGACGGTGGTCTGGAACCCGGGGCCGGTGCTCTCCGCCAAACTGGACGACATGCCCGACGACGGCTGGCGGCACATGCTGTGCGTCGAGGCCGCGCGCATCGACGAGGCCGTGCAGCTCGCGCCGGGTGCGCAGTGGCAGGGCTGGCAGCAGCTCACCGTCGCCTGAAACCTTTTCTCCTTCGAATTTCTCCATGCTTGCCAAACGCATCATTCCCTGCCTCGACGTCACGGGCGGCCGCGTCGTCAAGGGCGTCAACTTCGTCGAGCTGCGCGACGCCGGCGATCCGGTCGAGATCGCGGCGCGCTACAACGCGCAGGGCGCCGACGAGCTGACCTTCCTCGACATCACGGCCACCAGCGACGGCCGCGACCTGATCCTGCCCATCATCGAGGCCGTGGCGTCCCAGGTCTTCATCCCGCTGACCGTGGGCGGTGGCGTGCGAACCGTGGCCGACGTGCGGCGCCTGCTCAATGCCGGCGCCGACAAGACCAGCTTCAATTCGGCCGCGATCGCCGATCCGCGCGTGATCAACGACGCCTCGCACAAGTACGGCGCACAGTGCATCGTGGTGGCGATCGACGCCAAGCGGCGCAGCGCCGAGGATGCCGCGCGCCACACGTCCGAGGGCCGGCCGGTCGGAGCCGGTTGGGACGTCTACAGCCACGGCGGCCGCAAGAACACGGGCCTCGACGCGGTTCGCTGGGCCGCCGAGATGGCGCGCCGCGGTGCCGGCGAGATTCTTTTGACCAGCATGGACCGCGACGGTACCAAGAGCGGCTTCGACCTCGAGCTGACGCGCGCCGTGAGCGACGCGGTCGGCGTGCCGGTGATCGCCTCGGGCGGGGTCGGCAGCCTGGAACACCTGGCCGACGGCATCCAGACCGGTGGCGCCGACGCCGTGCTGGCGGCGAGCATCTTCCACTACGGCGAATTCACCGTGGGCGAGGCCAAGCGCCAGATGGCCGCGCGTGGCATCCCGGTGCGCCTGTGACACCCGTGACCGACAATAGCCCGCTATGAACTGGCTCGACGAAGTGAAATGGGACGCGAACGGCCTGGTGCCCGTGATCGCGCAGGAAAAAGGCAGCAACGACGTGCTGATGTTCGCCTGGATGGACCGCGAGGCGCTGGCCAGGACCGCCGAGCTCGGCCGTGCCGTGTACTTCAGCCGATCGCGCGGCAAGCTCTGGTTCAAGGGCGAGGAGTCCGGCCACGTGCAGCTCGTGCACGAGATCCGCATCGACTGCGACAACGACGTGCTGCTGCTGCAGGTCACGCAGCAGGGCCACGAACCCGGCATCGCCTGCCACACCGGCCGCCACAGCTGCTTCTTCAGCAAGTACCAGGACGGCCGCTGGACGGCCACCGAACCGGTCTTGAAGGATCCGGCCTCGATCTATACCTCGTCCTCACGATGAATTCCGACACCCGCCGCAACGCCGAGGACGCGCTGGCCCGCCTGGCCGCCGTGATCGAGAGCCGGCTGCCCGCGAACGGCGGCGACCCCGACAAGAGCTATGTCGCGCGCCTGCTGCACCGCGGCCCGGATGCCTTCCTCAAGAAGATCGGCGAGGAAGCCACCGAGGTCGTGATGGCCGCCAAGGACGCCGACCACGGCGGCGACCGCACCAAGCTCGTGAACGAGGTCGCCGACCTCTGGTTCCACAGCATGGTGGCGCTGGCGCACTACGGCTTCACGCCGGCCGACGTGATCGCCGAGCTCGAGCGCCGAGAGGGCACCAGCGGCATCGAGGAAAAGGCCCTGCGCAAGGCGCAGGACCGCGAAGCATCCAATGACTGAAAAGGAGCGCACGCCATGTCCAACGACATCATCACCGTCGAGCCCGACGACTCGCTCAAGACCTGGGGCTGGGTCAGCTACATCCTGCACCTGGTGGTGGCGATCGGCGCCGTTCTGCCGGGCGCGCAGGCCTCGGTCGGGCTGCTGCTCATCGCGCTGATCATCGATCTGGTCAAGCGCGAGGACGCCGCCGGCACCTGGCAGGCCTCGCACTTCAGCTGGCGCATCCGCTCGGTGCTGTGGGCCGGCGTGCTGTACGTGCTGACCTCCTGGCTGTGGCTGCTCTTCCTGGTGCCGGGCTGGATCGCCTGGGCACTGATTTCGCTTTGGTTCCTCTATCGCATCGTCAAGGGGATGGTGCGCATGAATGCGGGACGACCCATGGAAACCGGCAATGTCATCTGATCCCAGCTGCCTCTTCTGCAAGATCGTCGAAGGCAAGATCCCTTCGCGCAAGGTCTACGAGGACGAAGACCTTTTCGCCTTTCACGACATCGCGCCCTGGGCGCCGGTGCATTTCATGATCGTGCCGAAGCGCCACATCGCATCGATGGCCCAGGTCACGCCCGACGACGCGGCGCTGATGGGCAAGATCATGACCCTGGCACCCCGCCTGGCCGCCGAGCAGGGCTGCAGGCCCTACCCCGAGGGCGGTTTCCGCATCGTGGTCAACACCGGCAACGAGGGCGGGCAGGAGGTGCATCATCTCCACGTGCACGTCATGGGTGGGCCCAGGCCCTGGGCCAGGGGCTGAGCCTTTCTTCGCATCCTTTCATCGCCGCGCGCGGCCTATAGCCATTCTTTTGGCTCACCATCGCGCGCCGTCTAAAATCCGGCACATTCTTCAGGAGTAATCCATGGGTTCCTTTTCCATCTGGCACTGGTTGATCGTGCTGCTCGTCGTCGTGATGATCTTCGGCACCAAGAAGCTGCGCAACATGGGCTCCGACCTCGGCGGCGCCGTGAAGGGCTTCAAGGACGGCATGAAGGAAGGCGGCACGCCCGAGACGCCCGTCGTCAACCCGAACGCCCAGGTGACCGGCAACGCGAGCGCCGACAAGACGACGATCGACGTCGAAGCGCGTCAGAAGTCCTAACGCCCGATCGTCCGTACGTGATCGACCTCGGCATCTCGAAGCTGGCCCTGATCGGCGCCGTGGCGCTGATCGTCATCGGGCCCGAAAAGCTGCCGCGCGTGGCGCGCACCGTGGGCACGCTGCTGGGCAAGGCCCAGCGCTACGTCAACGACGTCAAGGCCGAGGTCAATCGCTCGATGGACCTCGACGAGCTGCGCAAGATGAAGGACACGGTGCAGGAAGCCGCGCGCGACGTCGAGCAGAGCATCCACGCCGGCGCCAGCGACTTCGAGAAGCAGTTCTCCGAAAGCGGCCAGACGCTCTCCGAGCTGGCCGACAGCCCGCCGTCCTATCCCGAATACAAGCACCCACGCAAGAACTGGCGCCTGAAGCAGGGCGCCACGCCACAGTGGTACAAGGCGCGCAACGGCGTTCGCACCAAGGCGCTGTCGGGCGCCGCGCGCGTCGCCCGCTATCGCCCTCACAAGATCAACTAGCCGCATCGACGACAGACGGCGGCGGCATGCGGCGCGCGCCGCATCCGAGCGCAGCGACCCCACATGGCCGAATCCACCGACAAGAACAAGGAAGACGAGCTGGCCGGCACCGAGCAGCCCTTCGTCGCGCACCTCATGGAGCTGCGCGACCGGCTGCTCTACTGCGTCTACGGGCTGGCCGTGGCCGGCATCCTGCTGGCCATCTGGCCCGGGCCGGCCGGGCTGATCGACATGATCGCGGTGCCGATCCGGGCCCACATGCCGCCCGACGCCAAGCTGATCGCCATCGGCGTGTTCTCGCCCTTCTTCGTGCCGCTCAAGGTGCTCGGCATGACCTCGGTGCTGCTGGCGCTGCCGTGGCTCATGTACCAGTGCTGGATGTTCGTCGCGCCCGGCCTCTACAGCCACGAAAAGCGCTTCGCGCTGCCCCTGATCTTCTTCGGCAGCCTGCTGGCCTACACCGGCATCGCCTTCGTGCAGTTCTTCGTTCTCGACAAGATGTTCGGCTTCATCCAGAAGTTCACGCCGCCCTCGGTCAACGCGACGCCCGACATCTCCTCGTACGTCGAGGCCATCCTGTCGCTCTACATCGCCTTCGGGGTCGCCTTCCAGGTGCCGATCGTGGTCATGCTGCTGGTGCGCTTCGAGATGGTCACGATCGAGAAGCTGCGCTCCTTCCGCGGCTACTTCATCGTGCTGGCCTTCGTGGTGGCGGCGGTGCTGACGCCTCCCGACGTGGTGTCGCAGCTCGCGCTCGCGATCCCGATGTGCCTGCTCTACGAGGTCGGCATCATCGGCGCGCGCTACTTCACGCGCTATTCCAAGCCGCCGGCCGAGGAAGGCGCAGCGGCCGATCCGGCCGATTCGTCCAAGACCTGAACCGGGCCCGGCCGGCAACTGAAACCGGCTCCGAGGCGACCCACGGCCCCGGGCCGCGGCGCTCTTCTTCGAAGCCCTATTCGGCCTGCCCGGGCACCCGCTGCACCGGCGAGCGCGGCCGCAGGCCCGGCGTAACGTCGAGCTCCACCCGGTCGCTGCCGCGCTGCAGCGCGAATCGCGTCGCGATGCCGGGCTTGAGGCCGGCCACCGCGGTCAGCAGCTCCTGCGTGTTGCCGATGGCCTTGTCGCCCACGCTCGTGATCACGTCGCCGGGCCGCACGCCGGCCCTGGCTGCCGGGCCGTTCTGCAGCACGCCCGTGATGATCACGCCGCTCGCCGCCTTGACGCCGAAGGTCTCGGCCAGCTCGGGCGAGAGCTCGTTCGGCTCGACGCCGATCCAGCCGCGCGTCACCTTGCCGGACTTCACGATGTCCTCGAGCACCTGCTTGGCGGTCGACACCGGAATCGCGAAGCCGATGCCCATGTTGCCGCCGGTGCGCGAGTAGATCGCGGTGTTGATGCCCTCGAGGTTGCCGTTGACATCGATCAGCGCGCCGCCCGAGTTGCCGGGGTTGATCGCGGCGTCGGTCTGGATGAAGTTCTCGAAGATGTTGATGCCGAGCTGGTTGCGCCCGAGCGCCGAGACGATGCCACTGGTGACGGTCTGGCCGACTCCGAACGGGTTGCCGATCGCGAGCACCTGGTCGCCCACCTGGAGTGCGTCCGAATTGCCCAGCACGATCACCGGCAGCTTGTCGAGTTCGATCTTGAGCACCGCGAGGTCGGTCTCGGGGTCGGTGCCGATCACCTTGCCACGCGCATGCCGGCTGTCGTTGAGCGTGACGTCGATCTCGTCGGCGCCCTCGACCACGTGGTTGTTGGTCAGGATGTAGCCTTCGCTGCTGACGATCACGCCGCTGCCCAGGCCGACCTGCGGCTGGTCGCCCTGGTCGCCGAAGAAGAAGCGGAACCACGGGTCGTTGCTGCGCGGCGTGCGCTGCGCCGCCTTGCTGGTGTTGATGCTGACCACCGCGGGCGAGGCCTTCTTGGCCGCCGCGCTGAGGCTGCCGGCGGTGATGCTCGCGCCAGGTGCCGGCGCGGGTGCCTCGATCACCGAGACCAGGCCCGTGAGCGGGCCGCTGCGGCGCGCCACCCATTCGGGCTTGAGCGTGGCAACGACGAAAAAGGCCGCGAGCAGGATCGTCACGGCTTGGGCAAACAGCAGCCAGGTGCGTTTCATGAAAAAGCTTGGAAAACGGATGGAGACACGTGGAGAAAGACGGGTGCGGCGGGGAGCGCGGGCAGCCAGGGACGATTGTCCCTCAACGTCCGGCGCCGGGGCGACAATCGGGCCATGAGCACCACCCGTCATGAGCTCCTGCACGCCTTCGACCTGCTGCTGGCGCCCGAGCGCTTCAAGGACTACGGCCCCAACGGCCTGCAGGTCGAGGGCCGCACCACGGTACGCAAGATCGTCTCGGGCGTGACCGCCAGCCGGGCCCTGATCGAGGCCGCGATCCATGCCGAAGCCGATGCGATCTTCGTCCACCACGGCCTGTTCTGGCGCGGCCAGGACGGCCGCGTCACGGGCTGGATGCGGCAGCGCCTGGGCCTGCTGCTCGGCGACGACGTCAATCTGTTCGCCTACCACCTGCCGCTCGACGCCCATCCCGAGCTCGGCAACAACGCACAGCTCGGCCTGCAACTCGGCCTGGTCGCGCAGGCCGGATCGGGTGGCCGCTTCGGCGATCAGGAGCTCGGTTTCCTGGGCGGCCGCGACAACGGCGAGGCCTTCGACAGCGCCCGCGCGCTGGCGGGCCACGCCGAGCGCGTGCTCGGCCGGCCGGTCACGCTGGTCGAGGGCGCGCCGCGGCCGATCCGGCGGGTGGCGTGGTGCACGGGCGGTGCCCAGGGCTATTTCGAGGCTGCGATCGCCGCCGGCGCCGACGCCTTCATCACCGGCGAGATCTCCGAGCCGCAGGCGCACTATGCGCGCGAGACCGGCGTCGCCTTTCTGGCCTGCGGGCACCACGCGACCGAACGCTATGGCGCGCCGGCTGTGGCAGGCCACGTGGCGGCGCAGTTGGGCCTCGCGCACGAATTCATCGACATCGACAACCCGGCGTGAACACCATCGACGAAGCCCTCGAGCCGATCGCGGTCACGCTCGGCGACCCGGCGGGCATCGGCCCGGAGATCATCGCGAAGGCGTTCCGCGACGCGCCGCAGGTGCTGCGCGGCTGCTTCGTGGCCGGCGACGTCGGCAGCGTGCGCCGGGCCTCGCAGGCCATCGCCGGAGCCGGTGTGCCGGCGCTGCCGGTCGCCAGCATCGAGTCGCCGCACGAGCAGGCGCCGCCCGGCTGCATCCCGGTGCTGCAGGTGGTCGCGCCGCCGCCTGCAAGCATCGTGCTGGGCCGTGTCGACGCCGAAGCCGGACGCATCGCCGGTGACTGCGTGGTCTGGGCCGCGCGCGCCGCGCTTGCCGGCGAGATCGCCGCGCTGGTCACGGCGCCGCTGCACAAGGAGGCGCTCGCGGCGGCCGGCTTTCCCTTCCCGGGCCACACCGAACTGCTGCAGGCCGAGGCCGCCGTGCACCGGGGCCTTTCGATCGCCGAGATGCCGGTGCGCATGATGCTGGCCAACGACGAACTGCGCACCGTGCTCGTGAGCATCCACATGTCGCTGCGCGACGCCATCGAGGCGGTGCGCTTCGATGGCGTGCTGGAGACGCTGCGCATCGCTCACCGGGCCCTGGGTGCGGTGCTCGGGCGGCCGCCGCGGATCGGCGTGGCGGGCCTCAATCCGCATGCGGGGGAGGGCGGGCTGTTCGGCTCCGAGGAGCGCGAGATCATCGCGCCCGCGATTGCGGCCGCGCGGGCCGAGGGCATCGACGCCGACGGGCCGCATGCGCCCGACACGGTGTTCATGCGAGCCCGCGCCAGGGCGGGCGGGCTGGGCGAATTCGACGTCGTGGTCGCGATGTACCACGACCAGGGGCTGATTCCGGTCAAGTACCTTGGCGTCGAGAAGGGCGTCAACGTGACGCTGGGGCTGCCGCTGGTGCGGACCAGCCCCGATCACGGGACCGCGTTCGACATCGCAGGCAGCGGCCGCGCCGATGCCTCGAGCCTGATCGAGGCGGTGCGGATGGCGCGCTCGCTGAGTGGCGCGGCGCGCCGGCCGCTCAGGGGCGCCTGAGGCTGTCGCGGATCTCGCGCAGCAGGACCACGTCCTCGGGCGTGGGCGGCACGGCCGGGGGCGCCGGCGGCTCGATCGCGTTGCGCAGCCGGTTGATCTGCCTGACCATCAGAAAGATGATGAAGGCCAGGATGACGAAGTTGACCGCGACCGTGATGAAGCTGCCGTAGGCCAGCACCGGCGCGCCGGCCTTCTTGAGTTCGACCAGGGTATCGGCGACGCCGGCGGGCCGCGGCCCGAGCATGATGTACAGATTCGAGAAGTCGAGCTTGCCGAAGATCAGGCCGACCAGCGGCATGATGATGTCGCTGACCAGCGAGTCGACGATCTTCCCGAAGGCCGTGCCGATGATCACGCCGACCGCGAGGTCGACCACGCTGCCTTTGACGGCGAACTCGCGGAACTCTTTCATAAAGCTCATGTCCGGGACCCTCTCTGCTTCGGTGGTTTGCAACGCCGGCCAGTATAGGCGCGGGCTTCGTTTCGGCGAGCGTGCGCGGGCCGGCCGGCGTGCCTTGTCGTCGTTGAATTTGCCTTTTACGCTCCGCTACAATCCTTGGTTGACCCAAGCCCCTACGAAGAAGATTTGAGGATTTCCTGATGAGTGACAGCACCGTGAGCAGCGCCGGCCACCCCCGGATCGATTCCAGCAAGCGGACATGGTTGATCGCATCAGGCTGCGCTGGCGCAGTGGGTGGTGCCGCCGTGGCCGTGCCCTTCGTGAGTTCGTTCCAGCCGTCCGAGAAGGCCAAGGCGGCCGGTGCCGCAGTCGAGGCCGACATCTCCGGGCTGCAGGTCGGCGAGAAGATGACGGTCGAATGGCGCGGCAAGCCGGTCTGGATCCTCAAGCGCTCGCCGGCTCAGGTCGCCGAACTCCCCAAGCTCGATCCGCTGCTGGCCGATCCGCAATCCAAGCGCAACCCGGACGAGTTCACGCCGGCCTACGCACGCAACGACCATCGCTCGATCAAGCCCGAGATCCTCGTGGTCGTCGGCATCTGCACGCACCTGGGCTGCTCGCCCGTCGATCGCCTGCAGGCCGGCCCGCAGGCCTCGCTGCCCGACAACTGGGAAGGCGGCTTCCTCTGCCCCTGCCACGGCTCGACCTTCGACCTGGCCGGCCGGGTGTTCAAGAACAAGCCCGCGCCCGACAACCTGCCGGTGCCGCCGCACATGTATCTCTCCGACACGCGTCTCCTGATCGGCGACGACAAGAAGGCCTGAGGAGAGAAAAGAACATGGCTGAATTCCACGAGATATCCCCGAACGCACCAGCGGCCGAGAAGGCGCTCAACTGGGTCGACAACCGCTTCCCCCTGACGAAGCTCTGGAACGACCAGTGGGGCAAGTACTATGCCCCGAAGAATTTCAACTTCTGGTACATCTTCGGCTCGCTCGCGATGCTGGTCCTCGTGATCCAGATCGTGACCGGCATCTTCCTCGTGATGCACTACAAGCCCGATGCCGCGCTGGCCTTCGGCTCGGTCGAGTACATCATGCGCGACGTGCCCTGGGGCTGGCTGATCCGCTACATGCACTCCACGGGTGCATCGGCCTTCTTCATCGTGGTCTACCTGCACATGTTCCGCGGGCTCATGTACGGCAGCTACCGCAAGCCGCGCGAGCTGATCTGGATCTTCGGCTGCGCGATCTTCCTGTGCCTGATGGCCGAGGCCTTCATGGGCTACCTGCTGCCCTGGGGCCAGATGAGCTACTGGGGCGCGCAGGTGATCGTGAACCTGTTCGCGGCGATCCCGTTCATCGGCCCCGACCTGGCGCTGCTGATCCGCGGCGACTACGTCGTGAGCGACGCCACGCTGAACCGCTTCTTCGCCTTCCACGTGATCGCGGTGCCGCTGGTGCTGCTGGGCCTCGTCGTGGCCCACCTGATCGCGCTGCACGAGGTGGGTTCCAACAACCCCGATGGCATCGAGATCAAGGCCAACCGCGGCCCCGACGGCCATCCGGTCGACGGCATTCCCTCGCACCCGTACTACACGGTGCACGACATCTTCGGCGTCGTGGTGTTCCTGACCATCTTCTCGGCCGTGATCTTCTTCGCGCCCGAGGCTGGCGGCTACTTCCTCGAGTACAACAACTTCATCCCGGCCGATTCGCTCAAGACGCCGAACCACATCGCACCGGTCTGGTACTTCACGCCGTTCTATTCGATGCTGCGCGCGATCACGAGCGAGATGATGTATGCGCTGATCGCCTGCGTCATCGGCGCTGCCGCCTACGGCGTCTGGAAGGCCCGGCTGCCGTCCATCATCAAGGGCGTGATCGTCGTGGTCGCAGTCGGTGCGGTGGCGATGATGCTGTCGATCGATGCCAAGTTCTGGGGCGTGGTGGTGATGGGTGGCGCGGTCGTCATCCTGTTCTTCCTGCCCTGGCTCGACCACAGTCCCGTGAAGTCGATCCGCTACCGTCCGACCTGGCACAAGTACGTGTACGGCGTGTTCGTCGTCAACTTCCTGGTGCTCGGCTATCTCGGCGTGCAGCCGCCATCGCCGCTCGGCGAGCGGATCTCCCAGATCGGATCGCTGTTCTATTTCGGTTTCTTCCTGCTGATGCCGTGGTGGAGCCGCCTCGGCGAATTCAAGCCGGTCCCCGAGCGCGTGGTTTTCAACGCTCACTGACCGGGAGACGACAAGAATGAAGAAACTGATCCTCACGTTGATCGCGGCTCTCGGCATCGTCGGTGGCGCACACGCCGCGGAAGGTGGCATCGCCTGGGACAAGGCGCCGAACCACACGAACGACCTCGCTTCGCTGCAGAACGGCGCCAAGCTGTTCGTCAACTACTGCCTGAACTGCCACTCGGCGTCGTACATGCGATTCAACCGTCTGCAGGACCTCGGCATTTCCGAGCAGCAGATCAAGGACAACCTCCTGTTCCCGACCGACAAGATCGGCGAGACCATGAATGTCAACATGAATCCGCGCCAGGCCAAGGAGTGGTTCGGCACCGTGCCGCCCGACCTGACCCTGGTCGCACGCTCGCGCGCGGGACACGGCGGCACCGGCGCCGACTATCTCTACACCTACCTGCGTACCTTCTACCGCGACGACTCCAAGGCCACCGGCTGGAACAACCTCGCGTTCCCGGCGGTCGCGATGCCGCACGTGATGTGGGAACTGCAGGGCGAGCGTCGTCCGGTGTTCGAGAAGGTCATGGCCCATGGCCACGAGACCGAAGTCTTCAAGGGCTGGGAGCAAGTCAGCCCCGGCACCCTCACGCCGATTCAGTTCGACCGGGAAGTCGCCGACCTCGTGGGCTACCTCCAGTGGATGGCCGAGCCGGCGCAGAACACCCGCATCCGCGTCGGCGTCTGGGTGCTGTTGTTCCTGGTGATGGCCGTGGTCTTCACATGGCGTCTGAATGCCTCGTACTGGAAAGACGTGAAGTGAACGTGAGCGCGGTCCGGCCTTGCCGGACCCGCGTTCTTGTGGAGTGGGTTGCCGTTCGTGCAGACCCACTCTTTTTGATTTTTAGGAGTCTTTCGCCATGATGGTCCTGTATTCGGGAACGACCTGCCCCTTTTCCCACCGCTGCCGCTTCGTCCTGTTCGAGAAGGGCATGGATTTCGAGATCCGCGATGTCGATCTCTACAACAAGCCCGAAGACATCAACGTGATGAACCCGTACGGCCAGGTGCCGATCCTGGTCGAACGCGACCTGATCCTGTACGAGTCGAACATCATCAACGAGTACATCGACGAGCGCTTCCCGCATCCGCAGCTGATGCCCGGCGACCCGGTCGATCGCGCGCGCGTGCGGCTGTTCCTGCTCAACTTCGAGAAGGAACTCTTCGTCCACGTCTCGACGCTCGAGAACCGCACCACCAAGGGCAACGAGAAGGCGCTCGAGAAGGCGCGCTCGCACATCCGCGACCGGCTCACGCAACTGGCCCCGGTGTTCCTCAAGAACAAATACATGCTGGGCGACAACTTCTCGATGCTCGACGTCGCGATCGCGCCGCTGCTCTGGCGCCTCGACTACTACGGCATCGACCTCAGCAAGAACGCTGCACCGCTGCTGAAGTACGCCGAGCGCATCTTCTCGCGCCCGGCCTACATCGAGGCGCTGACGCCGTCCGAAAAGGTCATGCGCAAGTGAGCGGCTGGCGTCGTCGGTCATGATCAACGCGCTCGAATCGTCCTCGACCCGCCCGTACCTGATCCGGGCGCTGTATGAATGGTGCACCGACAACGGCTTCACGCCGTATGTGGCGGTGCAGGTCGACGACACGGTCCAGGTGCCGCGCGAGTACGTGAAGAACGGCGAGATCGTCCTCAACATCAGCTTCGACGCCACCAGCTCGCTCAAGCTCGGCAACGACTTCATCGAGTTCAAGGCCCGCTTCGCTGGCACCGCGCGCGAGATCAGCGTGCCGGTCGGTCGCGTGCTGGCGATCTATGCGCGCGAGAACGGCCAGGGCATGGCCTTCCCGGCACCTGCGGCTTCGCAGGGCGATGGCGGGCATGCGGCGCCGGCGAGCGGCGGCGCCCAGCCTTCGGTGGCCGCCACGCGCACGCCGCTGCGCGACGCCTCGCGCGGCACCGAGGGCGATGCCGGCAAGGTCGTGCACCTGGTGCCCGGCGAAGGCGACGAATCGATCGGAAGCGGCGACGCGCCCATCGGTACCGACGAGCCGCCGCGCCCCCCCGCCGGCGGCGGCGCGCGCCCCTCGCTCAAGCGCATCAAGTGAATGAACGCGGTCCGGCCGGGCCGCTAAAATCCGGTTCCCGCCGCTTTAGCTCAGTTGGTAGAGCAACCGCCTTGTAAGCGGTAGGTCGTCAGTTCGATTCCGACAAGCGGCACCAATCTGCATCCGTCACGACCGATCGCCACAGCGCTTCGGCTTCGACCCATGAATTCCCACGCGACCGCCTCGACCGCCCCGAACGCGCGCGCGCAGGCGCAGCAGCGCCGCAGCACGGCGGTGCAGTGGATCCGCAAGACCCACGGCTGGATCGGGCTCTGGGGCGCGGTCCTGGGCCTGATCTTCGGCACCGCAGGCATCTGGCTCAATCACCGCTCGGTGCTCAAGCTGCCCATGGCGCAGGAGCGCAGCAACGTCCAGCTCGCGCTGACCGAGCCGGCGCCGTCCAGCGTGGCCGAGATGGCGGTCTGGCTGCAGGCAGCGCTCGAACAGCCCCGGCCACCGAATTCGGTGCGCACCGAGCCGTCGCGGCCCGTCGCGTGGACCGAGAAGGCCCGGCCGGCCGTCGAGGGCGCCGAGGGCGGGGGTGCTGCCAGGCCGCCGCTCATGCAGCCCGAGCGCTGGGTCTTCAACTTCGGCGGCCCGGACGCCACGGTGCAGGCCGACTACTGGCGCGGCAATCGTTCGGTCGGCGTCACGACGACCCGCAACGGCTTCGTCGCCACGCTCAGCAACATGCACAAGGGCACCGGCATGTCCGTGGGCTGGGTCCTGCTGGTCGACACGCTGGCCGGCAGCATCATCTTCCTGTCGATCTCGGGCGTGCTGCTGTGGATGCTCACGCACCGCCGGCGTGCGGTCGGGCTGGCGATCTTCGGCACTTCGGTCGCCCTGACCCTGGGGCTGGTGCTCGCGCAGCTCTGACAGGTCGCGCGAAGCGGCACGGGCGAGGGCCCGCGAGCTGCTCAGCGCCGGGACAGCACCTTGATGCGGATCGTCGCGACATCCCAGCCGCGTGAGCGCAGGCGCGACTGCAGCATCGGCGCCAACTGGCGCAGCTTGGCGGCCGCGGCGCTGCCGTTGACCAGCATGCACCAGATGTCTCCCTCGGCAGGTCCGGCCTGCACCGCGGGGCGCATGTCGGGCGGGATCAGGTCCTGCACCGCCGCCAGCCGTTCGTTGGCGTCGCGTGCGCGGGCAGCCAGGCTCGCGAGCGTGGGCGAACCCTCGGTGGCTTCGAGCACGGTGATGGCGTTGTAGCGGCGATTCATGGCAATGGACGATGCTCTGGAGGGGGACGGCAAGGCGGCTAAAATCAGCGGTTTGCCGGCAATCCTTCCGGCCGGACCGCTTGGCTTTTGGCAAAGCGCGCCCAAGTTCGTTTCTCGTCTATCTTAGGGATCCCGGTCGCTGCATCTGCAATCCGCAAGTGTGCATCGGCCCTCCATTCATGGCCACCAACTTCCTGACCCAAATTTTCGGCAGTCGCAACGATCGGCTCCTGAAGCAGTATCGCAAGACGGTCGAGCGCATCAACGCCCTGGAGCCGTCCTTCGAGAAGCTCGACGACGCCGCGCTGCGCGCCAAGACGCAGGAATTCAAGGACCGCGTCGCCAAGGGCGAGACGCTCGACGACCTGCTGCCCGAGGCCTTCGCGACCGTGCGCGAAGCCTCCAAGCGGATCATGAAGATGCGCCACTTCGACGTGCAGCTGCTCGGCGGCATGGCGCTGCACAACGGCAAGATCTCCGAGATGCGCACGGGCGAGGGCAAGACCCTGACCGCCACGCTGCCGGTGTACCTCAACGCGCTCACGGGCAAGGGTGTGCACGTGGTCACGGTCAACGACTACCTCGCGAGCCGCGACGCCAAGTGGATGGGCCGTCTCTACAACTACCTCGGGCTGTCGGTCGGCATCAACCTGCCGCAGATGCCGCGCGAGGAAAAGCAGGAGGCCTACGGCAGCGACATCACGTACGGCACCAACAACGAGTACGGCTTCGACTACCTGCGCGACAACATGGTCTACGAGCCGCGCGACCGCGTGCAGCGCGGCCTCAACTACGCGATCGTCGACGAGGTCGACTCGATCCTGATCGACGAGGCGCGCACGCCGCTGATCATCAGCGGCCAGGCCGAGGATCACACCGAGCTCTACCTGGCGATCAACAAGGTGGTGCCGCTGCTGGTCAAGCAGGAAGGCGAGGCCGACCCGCGCACCGGCGAGGGCGTCACCAAGCCCGGCGACTTCACGGTCGACGAGAAGACCCACCAGGTGTTCCTGACCGAGGACGGCCACGAGAAGGCCGAGCAGGTGCTGTCAGAGTTCAAGCTGCTGCCCGAAGGCGCATCGCTGTACGACCCGGCCAACATCACGCTGATGCATCACCTGAATGCGGCGCTGCGTGCGCGGCATCTCTACCACCGCGACCAGCACTACGTGGTGCAGCAGGGCGAAGTCGTGATCGTCGACGAGTTCACCGGCCGCCTGATGACCGGCCGCCGCTGGAGCGACGGCCTGCACCAGGCCGTGGAAGCCAAGGAAGGCGTCGAGATCCAGGCCGAGAACCAGACCCTGGCCTCGATCACCTTCCAGAACTACTTCCGCCTCTACGCCAAGCTGGCCGGCATGACCGGCACCGCCGACACCGAGGCCTACGAGTTCCAGGAAATCTATGGTCTCGAGACCATGATCATCCCGCCCAACCGCATCAGCAAGCGCGAGGACCAGCTCGACCGCGTCTACAAGACCACGCGCGAGAAGTACGAGGCCGCGATCCAGGACATCCGCGAATGCTACGAGCGCGGACAGCCGGTGCTGGTCGGCACCTCGTCGATCGAGAACTCGGAAATCATCGACGGGCTGCTCGAGAAGGCAGGCCTGCCGCACCAGGTGCTGAACGCCAAGCAGCATGCGCGCGAAGCCGACATCGTGGCCCAGGCCGGCCGCACCAAGATGATCACGATTGCGACCAACATGGCCGGCCGCGGAACCGACATCGTGCTCGGCGGCAACGTCGAGAAGATGATCGAGGCGGTCGAGGCCGATGAATCGCTCGACGACACTGCCAAGGCAGCGGAGGCCGCGCGCCTGCGCGCCGAATGGGACAAGGACCACGAGTTCGTGAAGTCGCTCGGCGGCCTGCGCATCATCGCCACCGAGCGTCACGAGTCGCGGCGCATCGACAACCAGCTGCGCGGCCGCTCGGGCCGACAGGGCGATCCGGGCTCCTCGCGCTTCTACCTGAGCCTCGACGATCCGCTGATGCGCATCTTCGCCGGCGACCGCGTCAAGGCGATCATGGATCGCCTCAAGATGCCCGACGGCGAAGCGATCGAGGCCGGCATCGTCACGCGCAGCATCGAGAGCGCGCAGCGCAAGGTCGAGGCGCGCAACTTCGACGTCCGCAAGCAACTGCTCGAGTACGACGACGTCTCGAACGATCAGCGCAAGGTGATCTACCAGCAGCGCAACGACATCCTCGACGCCTCCGACCTGACGGCGCAGATCGACGCGCTGCGCGAAGGCTGCTTCACCGACCTGGTCCGCCAGTACGTGCCGGCCGAATCGGTCGAGGAACAGTGGCAGCTGCCTGCGCTCGAGAAGACGCTTGCCGACGAATGGGGCCTCGAGCTGCCGCTGCAGAAGGAAGTCGAAGCCGCGAGCGCGATCGGCGACGACGAAGTGGTCGAGAAGGTGGTGGGCGCGAGCAACGAGGCCTTCAACGCCAAGGTGGCGCTGATCGGCGCCGAGAACTTCCTCCAGTTCGAACGCATGGTGCTGCTGCAGAGCATCGACACCCATTGGCGCGAGCACCTGGCTTCGCTGGACTACCTGCGCCAGGGCATCCACCTGCGCGGCTATGCGCAGAAGCAGCCCAAGCAGGAGTACAAGCGCGAGGCCTTCGAACTCTTCGGCCAGCTGCTGGATTCGGTCAAGAACGAAGTCACGCGCCAGCTGATGACGGTGCGCGTGCAGTCGAACGAACAGCTCGAGCAGGCGGCCGAGGCCATGGAAAGCCGCGGCGAGAACCTCTCGAACATCACCTACACCGCGCCCACCGAGACCGGCGAGATCGAGGTGCGGGTCGACGAGGAGAGCCTGCGCCGCCAGGCCGCCACCGGCCTCGGTGCCGGGGCCGCGGCCTTCGCGCGGGTCGGCCGCAACGATCCCTGCCCCTGCGGCAGCGGCAAGAAGTTCAAGCAGTGCCACGGCAAGCTCAGCTGAGCCCCAACCACCAGGACATGCCATGCCCGTGAAACTCTCCGCCCCCGATCCCGCCGCGCTGCATGCGGTACCCGGCGTGCGCATCGGCGTCGCCGAAGCGGGCGTGCGCAAGGCCAACCGCAAGGACCTGACGGTGGTGCTGATCGACGAGGGCGCCGCGGTCGGCGGTGTGTTCACGCAGAACCGTTTCTGTGCCGCACCGGTGCAGGTCTGCCGCGAACACCTGGCGCAGGACTTCGGCATCCGCGCGATGCTGATCAACACCGGCAACGCCAACGCCGGCACCGGACAGGACGGCCTGGCACGCACGCGCGCGACCTGCATCGCGCTGGCGCGCCATCTGAACATCGCGCCCGAGCAGATCCTGCCGTTCTCGACCGGCGTGATCATGGAGCCGCTGCCGATCGACCGCATCGAGGCCGGCCTGCCTGCCGCGCTCGACGATGCACGGCCCGACCACTGGGCGCGCGCGGCCGAGGGCATCATGACCACCGACACCGTGCCCAAGGCCTTCAGCGAGCAGCTGCAGATCGGCGGCGCCACCGTCACCATCACCGGCATCAGCAAGGGCGCGGGCATGATCCGGCCGAACATGGCGACCATGCTCGGCTTCATGGCCACCGACGCGAAGATCGACCCGTCCCTGATCCAGCCGCTGGCCAGGCGGCTGGCCGATGCCTCGTTCAACCGCGTGACCATCGACGGCGACACCTCGACCAACGATTCGTTCGTAGTCATCGCCACGCAGAAGGCGGCGCACGCGACCATCACGTCGCTCGATTCGCCCGACGGCCGGGCGCTGGTGGCTGCCATGCAGAACGTGGCCCGCCTGCTGGCGCAGGCCATCGTGCGCGACGGCGAAGGCGCGACCAAGTTCATCACCATCCAGGTCGAAGGCGGACGCGATGCCGCGGAATGCGCGCAGGTGGCCTACGCCATCGCCCATTCGCCGCTGGTCAAGACCGCGTTCTACGCCAGCGACCCGAACCTCGGCCGCATCCTGGCGGCAGTGGGCTACGCGGGCATCGCCGATCTCGACCAGACCGGCATCGACCTGTACCTGGACGACGTCCATGTGGCGGTCAAGGGCGGCCGCAATCCCGACTACCGCGAGGAAGACGGCCAGCGCGTGATGAAGCAGAGCGAGATCACGGTGCGCATCGGCCTCGGTCGCGGCACCGCCAGCGACACGGTGTGGACCTGCGACTTCAGCCACGAGTACGTGACCATCAACGCCGACTATCGGTCATGAACGAGCAGTTCCAGAAGCTGATCGAGCGCGCCGAACAGCTCATCGGCCGGATCGAATCGATCCTGCCGCAGCCGCTCGCGGCACCGGCCGACTGGAATGCCTCGATCGCCTGGCGCTATCGGCGCCGCAGCACGGGCCACGGCACGCTCGAGCCGGTGCGCCACGTGGCGCAGATGCCGCTTGATGCGCTGAAGGAGATCGATCTCCAGAAGGAGAAGATCGAGCGCAACACGCGCCAGTTCGTCGAGGGCAAGCCGGCCAACAACGTGCTGCTCACGGGCGCGCGCGGCACCGGCAAGTCGTCCCTGATCCGCGCCTGCCTGCAGGCCTATGCGCCGCAGGGGCTGCGCCTGATCGAGGTCGACAAGGCGGAACTCGTCGACCTGCCCGACATCATCGAGGTGGTCGCGAACCGGCCCGAGAAGTTCATCGTCTTCAGCGACGACCTGAGCTTCGACGAGGGCGAGCCGGGCTACAAGGCACTGAAGTCCATCCTCGACGGCTCGATCGCCGCCTCGACCGCCAACGTGCTGATCTACGCGACCAGCAATCGGCGCCATCTGCTGCCCGAGTACATGAAGGACAACCTCAGCTACACCCACACGGAGGACGGCGAGGTCCATCCGGGCGAGGTGATCGAGGAGAAGATCTCGCTGTCCGAGCGCTTCGGCCTCTGGGTCAGCTTCTATCCGTTCACTCAGAACGAATACCTCGCGATCGCGGCCCAGTGGCTGGGTTCGTTCGGCGTCACGGCGGAGGCGATCGAGGCCGCACGCCCCGAGGCGCTGGTCTGGGCGCTCGAGCGCGGCTCGCGCAGCGGCCGCGTGGCCTACCAGTTCGCGCGTGACTATGCGGGCCGGGCCGCCGCTCCTGCGCCATGAGCGATGCGCGCAAGCACACCGAGGTCGCAGTCGGCATCCTGATCCGCGCCGATGGTGCACTGCTGCTGTCGACCCGGCCCGAGGGCAAGCCCTATGCAGGCTACTGGGAGTTCCCCGGCGGCAAGCTCGAGGCCGGCGAAACCGTCGAGCAGGCGCTGCGGCGCGAACTGCACGAGGAACTCGGCATCGAGATCGGCGCTGCGGAGGTCTGGAAGGTCACCGAGCACGACTACCCGCATGCGCTGGTGCGGCTGCACTGGTGCAAGGTGCGCGCATGGCGCGGCGAATTCGAGATGCGCGAAGGCCAGCAGATGTGCTGGCAGCAACTGCCCCTCGAGGTGACGCCGGTGCTGCCGGGCGCGCTGCCGGTGCTGGCCTGGATGGCAGAGGAGCGCGGCCTTGCGGCACTCGCTGCCACGCCGCCCGCGGCCTGAGCCGGCTACCTGCGTTCAGACGGTCACTGCTGGCGCTTGGGGTCGCCGAAGGGATCGTCGTCCGGCGGCGTGTCGGCCGGCATCCTGAATTCTTCGCTCGCCCAGGCGCCCAGATCGATGCCCTTGCAGCGCGCGCTGCAGAACGGCCGGTAGGGATTGCTCGCGGCATAGACGCTGTCGCCGCCGCAGGCCGGGCAGCGGACGATGCGCTCGCCGATGGCGTCTTCCACGCTGCTCATGCGCAGAGGGTGAGCTCGAAGGGGGCGTCCTCGGTGCTCTGGTGCAGGCGGTCGTCGTCGGCGTGGCGCATCAGGCGCACCGAGACCATGAGCCGGTTGCCGCTGATCTCGGGGATCAGCCCGAGCTTGGGATCGATGCGCAGGCGCAGCAACTGGAAGCTGCGGCCCTGCGGCAGCGTCTGCTGGAACTGTCCGTTGGCCGCGATCACCTTGTAGGGCACGTCGGCATCGCGCAGCAGCTTGAGCAGCAGGTAGATCGATTCGGCCAGCGGCGCGAGGGTGGACGACCAGCGCTCGAGATCGGCGCGGCGCTCGGGTGCGCGGCGGTTTTGCCAGGCGAAGTAGGCCGGCAGGTCGAATTCGCAGGTACCGCCCGGAATGCCGGCCCGGCTGCGGATGCTCATGAGCCACTCGTTCTCGGTCAGCGCCTGCCCGGCCTTGCCCGGCACGGTGTTGAGGGTGGCGAAGTTGCTCTCGAGCTTGGCCACCACCTGGTCGAGCACCGACTCGGCGATCGCGGGGTTGCCGCGGTAGCTGTTGAAGACGTTCTTGTGCTTGTCGAGATCGCGCAGCACATCCGCCTTGAGGTCGGCGCGCGCTGCCACGTCCATGATCTCGAAGATCGTGACCAGCGCGTAGTGATGCAGCAGCGGGGAATCGGCCGGGACCAGTTCGCCGAGGCGGCGGAACAGGTGCTCGAGCCGAAGGTAGGTCCGGATGCGCTCGTTGAAGGGGTACTCGTAGAGGATCACGCGTGGTGGCTTCCGGTTGCGAATGATAGCTTCAAGAGTCTTTCGAGGGCGGGGCTGGCTGGGTCTTGCGCACCGCCTCGAGCATGCGCTTGCCGACAGCCAGTTGCCCGTGCATCGACAGGTGCGTGTCGTTGGGGAAATAGTAATCGCGAACCTGCTTCTTCTGCTCCTGCGAGAAGCCGAAAAGGTCGGGTCCCAGGCCGGACGCGCCCAGCGCTGTCACGAAGTCTTTCGAATGTTCCGGCTTGACATAGACCGTGGTCTTGTTGGGAATGACCATCCAGACGAGGGATCGCTTGGGATGCGCCTCGCCGATGGCGCGCATCTGCGCCACGTGCTGCGGCGTGAGTTCGCCGTTCTCGTCGTCCGCGGGCCAGAACGGCGCGCGGTCGCACAGGCGGCTGCTGAACATCGAGCAGCCATCGGCCACAGGGCGCACCAGGATGCGCTTGTTCGAGAGGAAGTCGCCCGTGGCCTTGCGCGCGCGTTCGGTGTTGCGATAGATGTTGAGGCCCGAGGTCAGCTTGCCGTCCCAGTTGACCGCCGGCGGCGGCACGTGGTCGAGCGGCGCGAAGAAGGGCTTGGTGCCGGCCGTGAAGGGCTTCTGCATCTTCTTGCAGTTCTGCGAGTTCGCCAGGCGCTCGGCCAGCAGGCGCTCGACGCTCTCGATCACCACGGTCTTGCCCTTGAAGCCGGCCTTGTCCAGCCATGCATCGAAGTCGCCGCAGAGGGCCTCGGCGATCTGGCCCCAGAAGATCGTGGTCACGCGCAGGCCGCTGCGCACCAGCTCGGACTGCCAGCGGTTGGACATCGAGAAGCTGTCGCCGATCACCAGCACGTCGGCTTCGCTGACCGGCACGGCCGCCAGGTACTGGTCGGGCACCTGTGGCGGCTCGATGGTCCAGCCGAAGGCGTTCTCGGACAGGAGCCCGATGCGGGTCATGTCGCCGAAGAAGGGCGGCGTCCTGAGTGTCACGATCAGGAGTCCGACGATCAGCACGAAGCCGGCCGCGAAGATCTTGAGCCAGAGCCGGGCAGGCCTCGGATCGGTGCCTCCGCGCGGGGCGGTAAACCAGGAAACAGTAGTGCCGCTCATGTCAGAACTGGAAGTAGAGGAAGGGGCTGTAGGAGCCCAGCTTCGAGACGCAGACGCCGAGCAGGATCACGGTGAACAGCGCCATGGCGGCGCTGAACACGAGGCTCAGCCGGGAACGGCCGGCCAGCGCCTGGGCCTGCGGAACCCAGCGCTGCAGCGTGATGGTCGGCGGCAGCGCGAGGCAGATGATCATGCCCACGAGCATCGTGTGGAAGAACTCGGGCTTGCGATAGGGGATGGAGCCGAACTCGCTGAAGATCGACTGCGTCATGCCGTTCATGCCCAGCATGCCCTTGTAGATCTCGGTGGCGGCCGCCATGCTTTCGGCGCGGAACACCACCCACGCGACCATCACGCAGACGAAGGTCAGCAGCCAGCCCAGCACGCGTCCGACCACGCCGGGCTTGGCATTGCGCCGCACCTTGGCATTCCAGAGGTGGTTCACCATCAGGTAGAAGCCGTGCAGCGCGCCCCAGATCACGAAGGTCCAGGCCGCGCCGTGCCACAGGCCGCCCAGCAGCATGGTCAGGAACAGGTTCAGGTAGCGCCGCGCCGGACCCTTGCGGTTGCCGCCCAGCGGCACGTAGAGATAGTCACGCAGGAAGGTCGACAGCGTGATGTGCCAGCGGCGCCAGAACTCGATGATGTTGGTCGACTTGTACGGCGAGTTGAAGTTGAGCGGAAGGTACACGCCCAGGCACAGCGAGAGGCCGATGGCCATGTCGGAGTAGCCCGAGAAGTCGAAATAGATCTGCAGCGTATAGGCCAGCACGCCGAACCAGGCGCTGGCGATGGTCGGGCTCACGCCGTTGTGCACGCCCGTGAACATCAGGTCGGCGTACTGGCCCATGGGGTCGCCGATCAGCAGCTTCTTCGAGAGCCCGAAGACGAAGATCGCGAGCCCGAGCGAGATCTTGTCGAAGTCGACGCGGTAGGTGGCCGGGTTGGCGAACTGCGGCATCATCTGCGCGTGATGCAGCACCGGACCCGCGATCAGGTGCGGGAAGTAGGTCACGAACAGCACGTAGTGCACGAAGCTGCGCTCGTGGACCTTGTCCTGCCAGCAGTCGACCAGGAAGGCGATCTGCGTGAAGGTGTAGAACGAGATGCCGATCGGCAGGGCCACGTGCAGCAGCGGCAGCGGCCCGATGCCGGCGGCCGACAGCCCCTCGTTCACGTTGCCGACGAAGAAGTCGGCGTACTTGAAGGTCGCGAGCGTGCCGAGGTTCACGACCAGCGCGAAGATCAGCATGCGCTTGCGCGCCGCATCGCTGCGGCCCGGGGCCCGCGTGAGCCGCAGGCCGGCCCAGTAGTTGAAGCAAATCGAGCCCACCAGCAGCGGCAGCGCCTGCACGCTCCACCAGCCGTAGAAGAACAGCGAGGCCAGAGCGAGGAAGCCGGCGGCGGCCCGCGTGCTTCGTCTGCCGATCAGGAAGAACCCGAACAGGACGATCGGGAAATAGATGAAGATGAACGCGTACGAATTGAAGAGCATCGAAGGAGGGGCAGCTGTGTCGCAGGGCAGGCCCGCGCCGCATTCTTGTTCTTGGGGCGCACGCACGCGCCGGCGGAGCGGGGATTATCGCGTGTCCGCGTCGACCCAACGTTTCCAAAGACTCCGCACTTCGACGGACAGTTCCGCCAGCGTCATTCGCTCGTTGAATATCAGCGCGTCGGCCGCGGCGCGCCGCAGGCTGCGCTCGGCCTGCTGGGCGATCACGGCGCGCACCGCATCCTCGGCCCAGCCCGAGCGCGCCACCACGCGTTCGAGCTGAACCGCCTCCGAGGCGTCGACCACCAGAACGCGGTCGACGATGGCACGCCAGCGCCTCGACTCGACCAGCAGCGGCACGTCGAAGACGATCGGCTGGCCGGGCGCGGCGCAGGCGGCCTGCCGCTCGCATTCGGCCCCGATCAGCGGATGCAGGATG
This sequence comes from Variovorax jilinensis, assembly GCF_030316885.1. Classification (GTDB taxonomy): domain Bacteria; phylum Pseudomonadota; class Gammaproteobacteria; order Burkholderiales; family Burkholderiaceae_C; genus Variovorax; species Variovorax jilinensis. The sequence continues at coordinate 672,071 of NZ_JASZYQ010000001.1, forward strand.
CCTTCGAGGCGACGCTTGGCGGCCGGGTCGGCGAACACCAGCGTGCGCATGGCGGCCCGGTCCAGGCCACCGTCGGCGCCGATCACCGAGGGTCCGAATTCGGCCGCCAGCGCCGGCATCGCGGCCCCGCCGGGCTGCGCGATGGCGCGCGCGATGGCGTCGGTATCGACCAGCCAGGCGCCGAGCCCGACCAGCATCGACGCGACCGTGCTCTTGCCGCTGCCGATGCCGCCCGTGAGGCCGATGCGCATGGCCCGGCCCGCCCTCAGAGTCCGACCGCCCGCAGGATCGCGTCCGGGCCGAAGAACATGGCCGTGAAGCCCGCTCCGGCCAGGAAGGGCCCGAAGGGCACGTAGCCGCCTTCGCGCAGGCCGCTGTTGAACTTAAGCGCCAGGCCGATCACCACGCCGATCACCGAGGCCATCAGGATGATCGGCACCAGCGCTTGCCAGCCGAACCAGGCGCCCAGCGCCGCGAACAGCTTGAAGTCGCCGTAGCCCATGCCTTCCTTTCCGGTGGCGAGCTTGAACAGCCAGTAGACCGCCCACAGCGAGACGTAACCACCCACCGCGCCCCAGACCGCGTTCGCGAGCGACACGCCGGTGAAGCCCGCGATCGCGGCCAGCAGGCCCGCCCACAGCAACGGCAGCGTGATGTCGTCAGGCAGCAGCGTGGTGTCCCAGTCGATCAGGGCCAGCGCCAGCAGCGCGGCCGCGAAGCCGCACCAGGCCAGCGCGCCGTAGCTGCCCGGCATGCGCCAGACGCACCAGGCAAAGAGCGCACCGGTCGCCAGCTCGACCAGTGGGTAGCGCACGCTGATCGGCGCGCGGCAGGACGAGCATTTGCCGCGCAGCGCGAGCCAGCTGACGACAGGCACGTTCTCGTACCAGCGGATCGCATGGCCGCATCCCTGGCAACGGGAGTGCGGCACCATGAGGTTGAAGGGCTCGACCGGCTTGGCCTCGATGGCAGCGCTCGAGCCCGTGCCGCCTGCTGCGATCGCGCCCTCGGCGCTGGCCGCGAAGTCGGCGCACTCGGCGGCCCACTGCCGCTCGAGCATCTTCGGCAGCCGGTAGATCACCACGTTGAGGAAGCTGCCGATCAAGAGACCCAGCACGCCGGCCAACGCGGCGTCCACTCCCTGCGACACCAGCATCAGACGACCTGGCCGAGCTTGAAGATGGGCAGATACATCGACACCACGATGCCGCCGATGAGCACGCCCAGGAAGACGATGATGATCGGCTCCATCAGGCTCGACAGGCCTGCCACCATCTCGTCGACCTCGGCCTCGTAGAAGTCGGCCGCCTTGCCCAGCATGTGGTCGATCGAGCCCGATTCCTCGCCGATCGCCGTCATCTGGATGACCATCGAGGGGAACAGGTTGGCGTTGGTCATCGCGGTCGTGAGGCTGGTGCCGGTCGACACCTCGGCCTGGATCTTGGACGTCGCGTCGGCGTACACCGAATTGCCCGAGGCGCCACCGACGGAGTCGAGCGCCTCGACCAGCGGCACGCCGGCCGCGAACATCGTGGCCAGGGTACGGGTCCAGCGCGCCACGCAGGATTTCTCGATGAGCGCGCCGAAGATCGGGATTCTCAGCAGCAGGCGGTCCATGACCTTCTGCACCCGCTCGCTGCGCTTCCAGGCCTGCAGGAAGAAGTAGATGCCGCCACCCACCACACTGAAGATCAGCCACCAGTAGGAGACGAAGAATTCGCTGATAGCCATGACGATCAGCGTCGGTGCAGGCAGGTCGGCACCGAAGGACGTGAACACCTGCTTGAAGGCCGGAATCACGAAGATCATGATGATCGCGACCACCACGAAGGCCACCACCACGACCGAGATCGGATACATGAGCGCCGACTTGATCTTGCCCTTGATCGCCTCGGTCTTCTCCATGTATGTGGCGAGGCGATCGAGCAGCTCTTCAAGGATACCGGCGGCTTCACCGGCCTCCACCAGGTTGCAGTAGAGGCTGTCGAAGTACTTGGGAAACTTGCGGAAGGCCGACGACAGCGAGGTGCCGGTCTCGACGTCGCTGCGGATGTCGTTGAGCAGTTTGGCCACGCTCGGGTTGGCGTTGCCGCGGCCGACGATGTCGAACGATTGCAGCAGCGGCACGCCGGCCTTCATCATCGTGGCCAGCTGGCGCGTGAAGATCGCGATGTCCTTGGGCTTGATCGACTTGCCCGAGCGCATCCGCCGCTTCTTGATCTTGGTCGTGAGGATGCCCTGGCGCCGCAGGGCGGCCTGCACCTGGTTCTCGCCGGCCGCGCGCACTTCGCCGCGCACGGCCTTGCCGTTGCGGTCCTTGCCTTCCCACTCGTAGACGAATTCCTTGAGGGTCCGGGACGATGCTGTTGCCGTGGCCATGGGATCTCCGCTTCTGCCTTGCTGCTGCGCGTGCTGCTGCTGCTATTCGTTGGTGACTGCCAGCACTTCCTCGAGCGAGGTCAGTCCCTGCATGACTTTCTTCAGGCCCGACTGGCGCAACGATCGCACGCCCTCGGCCTCCGACTGCTTGGCGATATCGAGCGCGGTGCCGTCGCGCAGGATGATCATCTGGATCGCCTCGGTGATCGGCATGACCTGGTAGATGCCGACCCGGCCCTTGTAGCCGCTGTTGCAGGCCGAGCATCCGACCGGGTGGTAGGGCTTCCAGCTGCCGTCGAGGTCGGCTTCCTTGAAGCCGGCGTCGAGCAGCGCCTGCCGCGGAACCTCGACCGGCGCGCGGCAGACGGTGCACAGGCGCCGGGCCAGCCGCTGGGCCGTGATCAGGATCACGCTGGAGGCGATGTTGAAGGGCGCGATGCCCATGTTGCGCATCCGCGTGAGCGTGGTCGGCGCGTCGTTGGTGTGGAGCGTGGAGAGCACCAGGTGACCGGTCTGCGCCGCCTTGATGGAGATGTCCGCGGTCTCGATGTCGCGGATTTCGCCCACCATGATGATGTCCGGATCCTGCCGCAGGAAGGCGCGCAGCGCGGTCGCGAACGTGAGGCCGGCCTTCTCGTTGACGTTGACCTGGTTGACGCCCGGCAGGTTGATTTCCGACGGGTCCTCGGCGGTCGCGATGTTCACGCCAGGCTTGTTGAGCAGGTTCAGGCAGGTGTAGAGCGACACGGTCTTGCCCGAGCCCGTGGGCCCGGTGACCAGCACCATGCCGTAGGGTCGGCCGATGGCCGTGAGCAGGCGTTCCTTTTCGTCGGCGTCGTAGCCGAGCGCGTCGATGCCGAGGCGGGCGCTGCTCGGATCCAGGATCCGGATCACGATCTTCTCGCCGAACAGGGTCGGCAAGGTGCTGACGCGGAAGTCGATCACGCGGTCGGCGCCGATCTTGAGCTTCATGCGCCCGTCCTGCGGGATGCGCTTCTCCGAGATGTCCAGGCGCGAGATGACCTTGATGCGCGAGGCCAGCTTTTCCTTGATGACCGTGGGCGGGCTGGCGATCTCGCGCAGTTCGCCGTCGATGCGGAAGCGCACCCGGTAGTTGTGCTCGTAAGGCTCGAAGTGGATGTCCGAGGCCCGCATGCTGAAGGCGTCGAGCAGCATCTTGTGCAGGAAGCGAACCACCGGAGCGTCTTCGACCTCGGCAGCCGCCGGGTCGTTGCTTTCGGTCGCGGTATCGGCGGCGACGTCGTCGAATTCGAACTCGGCGCCGATCATGCTGTCGATGGTCTCGGAGGCCGAGACCGCCGCCGCCTCGATCATGCGCGAGAGCTTGTCGTATTCCGCGATGACCCAGTCCACGCCCATCTGCGACGCGAACTTGATCTTCTCGGCGGCCTGCTGGTCGGACGGGTCGGCCGTGGCGACGATGAGACGGTTGTTGCGCTTGCTCAGCACCACCACGCGGTAGGCCTGGCACAGCTTGGGGTCGAGCAGGTCCTTGGGCAGGCGCTGGGGATCGATGGCGTCGAGGTCGAGCAACGGAGCCCCGAATGCGCCCGACAGCGTGTGGGCCAGATCGGCTGCCGAGACGGCGCCGGTGCCGGTCAGTTCGGCGATGAAGCTGGTGCGGCCGCTGAGCGACTTCTGATAGATGTCTTCAGCGCTCTTCGCGGGCAGCTTACCGGCCGAAACCAACGCACGCGCCAGCCCTGGGAGGGCGATCGGCGAGCTTTCTTTGACGAGGGGTTCGGCTGCGGCCATTCAACGAATGTAAGAAACGTGAAAATTTGCTTCACGATCATCGCTGATCGCCCAAGCGCTGTAAACCGCTGCGCGGCAGCGGATCCGCGAAGCATTTGGCAATTACAGCCCTAAAAGGCTGGTCGGGGTGAGAGGATTCGAACCTCCGGCCTCTACGTCCCGAACGTAGCGCTCTACCAGGCTAAGCTACACCCCGATTTGGTGGTTGCAAGTACTGAGAAATCGTCCAAAAGTATCCACTTGCGTGGATTCGTCAGGCGCGTCGCTCAAGCAACTGAGCCGCCAATTGTAGCAAAGCCGCGGAGTGCGGATTTGCAGAAAAACCACGAAGTGCGTCGATGGCGCGTTGTGCTTCGGCTGCGGCAGCGGCGCGCGTGGCGTCGAGGGCGCCGGTTTCGCGCACGATCGCGACGATCTGCGGCAACTGGGCGGTGTCGCCGGCCTCGATCGCGGCCCGGATCAGCGCACTCTGTTCGGGCGTGCCGCGCTGCATCGCGAGGATCAGCGGCAGTGTGGTCTTGCCTTCGCGCAGGTCGTCGCCGACGTTCTTCCCGGTCTCGCTGGCATCGCCTGCGTAGTCGAGCACGTCGTCGATGACCTGGAAGGCGGTGCCCAGGGCCTGGCCGTATGCGCCGCAGGCCTGCTCGACCTCGGGACCGACGCCGGCCAGCACTGCGGCCAGGCGGGTGCTGGCCTCGAACAGCTTGGCGGTCTTGGAGCGGATCACGCGCAGGTACGCTTCCTCGTCGAGCGTGGCGTCGTGCATGTTCATGAGCTGCAGCACCTCGCCCTCGGCGATCACGTTGGTCGCCTCGGCCAGGATCTGCATCACGCGCACGTCGTCGGCGTCCAGCATCATCTGGAAGGCGCGCGAATAGAGGAAGTCGCCGACCAGCACGCTGGCGGGGTTTCCGAAGGACTCGTTTGCGGTCGGTCGGCCGCGCCGCAGGGTGGATTCGTCGACGACGTCGTCGTGCAGCAGGGTGGCGGTATGGATGAACTCCACCACCGCGGCCAGGTTGAAGCGTTGTTCGCCGCGGTAGCCGAGCGCGCCCGCCATCAGCAGCAGCAGGGCCGGCCGCAGCCGCTTGCCGCCGGCCGAGATGATGTACTTGGAGACCTGGGCGACCAGCGGGACGCCGCTGTCGAGCCGGCGCTCGATCACGCGGTCGACGCCAGCCATGTCATCGGCGATCAGATCGAGGGCGGCAGCGGCGGGGGAGGGATCGGCGGCGGGAACTGACAAGGGCGAGGGCGCTTGCGCGCTGCTGGAGGTGCGTCGATGGCGCTGGGGCCGGAATGCGGACAATTATAGGGACGCCGCCGGAGGCACTGCCCGCCGCCTGGCTCGGGGGTAGCCGAAAAGCGCCGGGATGCTATAATCGCGGGCTCTACGGAATTCGCCGTGGAGCTATCTACTTCGAAAGAAGTCTAAGAGGTCAATATGTACGCGGTCATAAAAACCGGTGGCAAGCAGTATCGCGTTGCTTCCGGCGAAAAAATTAAAGTAGAACAGATTGCTGCGGACGTGGGCCAGGAAATCGTGATCGATCAGGTGCTCGCAGTCGGAACCGGCAGCGAAATCAAGGTCGGCACGCCCCTGGTGTCCGGCGCCACAGTGACGGTCACGGTGCTGTCGCACGGCAAGCACGACAAGGTTCGCATCTTCAAGATGCGCCGTCGCAAGCACTATCAGAAACGTCAAGGCCATCGCCAGCAGTTCACGGAACTGCAAATCGGCGCGATCGCCGGCTAAGGAGAACATTCCATGGCACAGAAAAAAGGCGGCGGCTCAACGCGAAACGGGCGCGATTCCAAGCCCAAGATGCTCGGCGTGAAGCGCTTCGGCGGCGAACTGATCAGCGCAGGCTCGATCATCGTGCGCCAGCGCGGTACCCAGTTCCATCCCGGCGTCAACGTCGGCATCGGCAAGGACCACACGCTGTTCGCCCTGGTCGAGGGCCATGTGTCCTTCGGCACCAAGGGTGCACTCAACAAGCACACGGTCAACGTGACGCCGGCGTAAGCCAGTCACTTCGATCTGCTCGAAGCCCCGCTTTGTCGGGGCTTCTTTTTTTGGTGGCCTCCACGGGCGGTGACCCACTCGCGAGTGGGGCCCGTTGGCTTTTTGAATAGACTGGATATCTCATGAAGTTCGTGGACGAAGCCTTCATCGACGTTGCGGCCGGCGACGGCGGCAATGGCTGCGTGTCGTTCCGGCATGAGAAGTACAAGGAATTCGGCGGCCCCAACGGCGGTGACGGCGGTCGCGGCGGCCACGTGTTCGCGGTCGCGGACTCGAACCTCAACACGCTGGTCGACTTCCGCTATTCGCGCCGCCACGATGCCAAGCGCGGCCAGCACGGCATGGGCTCCGACATGTTCGGCGCGGCCGGCGACGACGTCACGCTCAAGATGCCGGTCGGCACCATCATTTCCGACGCCGAGACCGGCGAGGTACTGTTCGAGCTGCTGACGCCGGGCGAGGTGATCACGATCGCCAAGGGCGGCGACGGCGGTTTCGGCAACATGCGCTTCAAGAGCGCGATCAACCGTGCCCCGCGCCAGAAGACGCCCGGCTGGCCCGGCGAGAAGAGAAACCTCAAGCTTGAACTCAAGGTGCTGGCCGACGTCGGCCTGCTGGGCATGCCGAACGCCGGCAAGTCGACCCTGATCAGCGCCATCTCCAATGCGCGGCCGCGCATCGCCGACTACCCGTTCACCACGCTGCATCCGAACCTGGGCGTGGTGCGCGTGGGCCCGGAGCAGAGCTTCGTGGTCGCCGACCTGCCGGGGCTCATCGAGGGCGCGTCGGAAGGCGCGGGCCTGGGCCACCTGTTCCTGCGTCACCTGCAGCGCACGCGACTGCTGCTGCACGTGGTCGACCTGGCGCCCTTCGACGAGGGCGTGGATCCGGTCGCGCAGGCCAAGGCGATCGCGGGCGAACTCAAGAAGTACGACAAGGCGCTCTACGAGAAGCCGCGCTGGCTGGTGCTCAACAAGCTCGACATGGTGGCCGATGACGAGCGCGCCGCGCGCGTCAAGGACTTCGTCAAGCGGATGCGCTTCAAGGGTCCGGTGTTCGAGATCTCGGCGCTCACGCGCGAGGGCTGCGAGCCGCTCGTCCAGGCGATCTACCAGCACATCAAGGCCCAGCAGGTGGCCGAGCAACCGCCGGTCGAGGTCGATCCGCGGTTTCCGGACGCGCAATGACCGGCAGCACCGCATCCACGGCGCTGCGCGATGCACGCCGCATCGTCGTCAAGGTCGGCTCCAGCCTCGTCACCAACGAAGGCCGCGGCCTCGACGCGGCGGCCATCGGCGAGTGGTGCCGGCAACTGGCCACCCTGGTGCGCGACGGCCGCGAGGTCGTGATGGTCTCGAGCGGCGCGATCGCCGAGGGCATGAAGCGCCTGGGCTGGAGCACCCGTCCGCACGAGGTGCATGAGCTGCAGGCGGCCGCTGCGGTGGGCCAGATGGGCCTGGCGCAGATCTACGAGACCAAGCTGCGCGAGAACGGCCTCGGCAGCGCCCAGGTGCTGCTCACGCATGCCGACCTGGCCGACCGCGAGCGCTACCTCAATGCGCGCTCGACGCTGGTCACGCTGCTGCGTCTCGGCGTGGTGCCGGTCATCAACGAGAACGACACGGTGGTCAACGACGAGATCAAGTTCGGCGACAACGACACGCTCGGCGCACTGGTCGCCAATCTGGTCGAGGCCGACGCGCTCGTCATCCTGACCGACCAGAAGGGCCTGTTCAGCGCCGACCCGCGCAAGGACCCGCAAGCGCGCTTCATCCACGAGGCGGCAGCCGGCGAGCCCGAGCTCGAGGCGATGGCCGGCGGCGCGGGCAGCAGCATCGGGCGCGGCGGCATGATCACCAAGATCCTGGCCGCCAAGCGGGCAGCCGGCTCGGGGGCTTCGACCGTGATCGCCTGGGGTCGCGAACCCGATGCGCTGCTGCGTCTGGCGCGCGGCGAAGCGATCGGCACGCTGCTGGTGGCGCAGACCGCCAAGCACCAGGCCCGCAAGCGCTGGATGGCCGACCACCTCCAGTTGCGCGGTGCCGTGACCGTGGACCCGGGCGCGGCGGCCAAGCTGCGCTCGGAGGGCAAGAGCCTGCTGCCGATCGGCATGACCGCGGTGGAAGGCGACTTCTCGCGCGGCGACGTGATCGCGATCCGAGACGACAAGGGCGTGGAACTGGCGCGCGGTCTCGCGAACTATTCGAGTGTCGAGGCCCGCATGCTGTGCCGCAAGCCCTCGAGCGAGTTCGAGCGCCTGCTCGGCTATGCCGCCGAGCCCGAGATGGTCCACCGCGACAACATGGTGCTGCTGCCGGCCTGAGCGGCCGTGCGGCCTATTCGACCTCGCGCACCGGCGCCTTGAGGGAACGCACCATCTCGCCGACCGAGGCGCGCGGTGCATGGCCCCGGCACAGGCCCTGCTGGGCCAGCATCCGGGTGTAGCTCGAGTTGCGATCGGCGAAGCGCTTCCACTCCGGCGCGGGCGACACGTCCCACTTGCCGTTGGTGAAGCGCGCGTAGCTGCGGTATTCGTCGGTGGAGCAGCGCAGCCCCTCGTAGAAGGCATTGAAGCCGCCGCCTTCGCCATGCGTGGCCACCACCACATAGCGAACCACGCCGTCGCCGGTGATCTTGATCGTTGCCGGGTCGATGCCGAACTTGAGCGTCATGTAGCGCGGCATGTCGATCGGGATCAGTTTGTCCTGATCGAAGGAGGGCGGCGGCGGCACGTCGCTTTCCTTCCAGTCGGCGTCGGCGAAGAACTGCGCCTGCGCGAGGCCCCCGGCGCCCAGCAGGCAGGCGACCAGCAGGGCGCGGCTAGCGCGCGACGGGGGGCGGATCGATGGTCGGGAACGTGTCGTTGGCAAGATTGGCATTCGGATTGGGATCGAAGCTGGCGCCGGGCGGCAGCTCGAAGGTCGATTCATGGCCCGCACCGGAGGGATGGCGGTCGAATTCGCGGGCCCGCACATTGCTGCGCAGGAAGCGGTTGCGGAAGTCCTGCCGCGGCAGGTAGCGCGCGAGCTCGGTCAGCGCCATCTCGTAGACGCCACGCTTGAACTCCACCACCACGTCGAGCGGGACCCAGTAGTCGTGCCAGCGCCACGCATCGAATTCCGGATGGTCGGTGGCGCGCAGGTTCAGATCCCAGTCGTGGCCGGTGAGCTGCAGCAGATACCAGATCTGCTTCTGGCCCTTGTAATGGCCCCGTGCGTCACGGCGGATGAACCGATCCGGCACCTCGTAGCGCAACCAGTCGCGGGTACGGGCGACGATCCGCACATGCTCCGGATGGAGACCCACTTCCTCGTGCAGTTCCCGGAACATGGCTTGCTCGGGACTTTCGCCGCGGTCGATGCCGCCCTGCGGGAACTGCCAGGAATGGGTGCGGATGCGTTTGCCCCAGAAAACCTGGTTTCTCTGGTTGAGCAGGATGATGCCGACGTTGGGCCTGAAGCCGTCCCGGTCGAGCATAATCAAACCCCAATTTTTTGAACTGAGTCGATTATGCATGCCGGGTTCCCCACGGCAAGCGACCGGTTCCGGGAACCCTCCAGGCTTCCGTCCTTCCAACCCCCATTCCAGCCATCCCGCGACCGATGAAAGCTTCCAGATTCTTTGTCTCCACCCTCAAGGAAGCGCCTGCCGATGCGGAGGTCGCGAGCCACAGGCTCATGATGCGCGCCGGCATGATCAAGAAGCTTGGCACCGGCATCTATACCTACATGCCCATGGGCCTGCGCGTGATCCGCAAGGTCGAGGCGATCGTGCGGGAAGAGATGAACCGGGCGGGCGCGGTCGAACTCGCGATGCCGGTGGTGCAGCCGGCCGAGTTCTGGCAGGAGACCGGCCGCTTCGAGAAGATGGGTCCCGAGCTGCTGCGCATCAAGGATCGGCATGACCGCGACTTCGTCGTCCAGCCCACCAGCGAAGAGGTGGTGACCGACATCGCCCGCCAGGAGATCCGCAGCTACAAGCAGCTGCCGAAGAACTTCTACCAGATCCAGACCAAGTTCCGCGACGAGCGCCGGCCGCGCTTCGGCCTGATGCGCGGACGCGAGTTCATCATGAAGGACGCCTACAGCTTCGACCGCGACCTCGACGCGGCCAAGTCCAGCTACCAGGTCATGGCGCAGGCGTACCGCAACATCTTCGACCGCTTCGGCCTGCGCTACCGTGCCGTGGCCGCGGACAGCGGCGCCATCGGCGGCGACCTGAGCGAAGAGTTCCAGGTGATCGCCGCCACCGGCGAAGACGCCATCGTGTACTGCCCCGAAAGCGACTACGCCGCCAATATGGAGAAGGCCGAGGCCCTCGCCCCGGCCGGTCCGCGTCCCGCGGCGTCCAACGCGCTCGAGAAGACCCCGACGCCGGCCAAGAGCACCTGCGCCGACGTGGCCGAGCTGCTGGGCATCCCGCTCGCGACCACCGTCAAGTCGCTGGTGCTGGCCACCGACATCGTCGACGAAGGCGGCAACCCGAAGGGTTCGCAGGTCTGGCTGCTGCTGCTGCGCGGCGACCACGACATGAACGAGATCAAGGTCGCCAAGGTGCCGGGCCTGGACAACGGTTTCCGCTTCGCCACGCTCGCCGAGATCGACGACCACTTCGGCTGCAAGCCCGGCTACCTCGGCCCGCTGAACCTGAAGAAGCCCGTCAAACTGATCGCCGACCGCGAAGCTGCGGTTCTGGCCGACTGGGTCACCGGTGCCAACGAGGTCGACTTCCACATGACCGGCGTGAATTGGGGCCGCGACCTGCCCGAGCCCGATCTGGTGGCCGACCTGCGCAATGTCGTCGCGGGCGACGCCTCGCCCGACGGCAAGGGCGCGCTGGCCATCGAACGCGGCATCGAGGTGGGCCATGTCTTCGTGCTCGGCACCAAGTACAGCAAGGCCATGAACGCCACCTACCTGGACGAGGGCGGCAAGCCTCAATTCCTCGAGATGGGCTGCTACGGCATCGGCATCACGCGCCTGCCGGCCGCCGCCATCGAGCAGAACCACGACGAGCGCGGCATCATCTGGCCCGACGCCCTGGCGCCGTTCACCGTGGTGGTCTGCCCGATCGGCATGGACCGCAGCCCGGAGGTCAAGGTCGCGGCCGAGGCGCTCTACGAGCAGCTCCTGGCCAGTGGCGTCGACGTGCTGCTCGACGATCGGGGCGAGCGTCCGGGCGCGATGTTCGCGGACTGGGAGCTGATCGGCGTGCCGCACCGGGTGGTGATCTCCGACCGCGGCCTCAAGGAAGGCCAGCTCGAATACCAGCACCGCCGCGACACCGCAGCGACCAAGGTGCCTGCCGCGGGCATCGCGGAGTTCATCGCGGGCCGGCTGGCCGCGGCCTGAAGCCGTGAGCCTGGGCGCTTCCGGTCCGTCTCGGCGGCTGTGCCTCGGCGGTGCGGCCGCCGGTGCGCTGTCGCTGGCGCTGCCGCGCGCGGCCATGGCCGGCGCCCAGATCGAGGAGCCGCTGATCGACTCGGTGCGCACCGCGCTGAGTTCGGCGATCCAGAACAAGGCGCCGCCGGTGCCGGAGTTCGCGAGCACCGACGCGCGCATGGCCTACCTGCGCTGGCTCGGCGAGATGAGCGAGCGCCTCAAGAAGAAGATGCCCGACTGGCCGACCCGCAAGGAATTCCTGCAGACGGCCTGGTACGAGTCGCGGCGCTCGGGCCTCGACGTGAGCCTGGTGCTGGGCCTGGTCCAGGTCGAGAGCAACTTCCGGAAGTTCGCGGTGTCGAGCGCGGGCGCACGCGGCTACATGCAGGTGATGCCGTTCTGGACCCGCGTGATCGGCGACAGCGATCCGTCCAAGCTGTTCCACATGCAGACCAACATGCGCTTCGGCTGCGTGATCCTGCGCCACTACCTCGACCGCGAGCGCGGTGACCTGTTCATGACCCTCGGCCGCTACAACGGCAGCCGCGGCAAGTCGCCGTATCCGGATGCGGTGTTCGCGAACCAGCGCCTGTGGGTGTTCAAGGATCCCTTCGAAAAGGACCGCAAGGTCGAAGGCTGAGAGGCTCCGGCGCAGCGGAGCTGGGGCGAGTCAAAGCTTCGTCACCATCACCTGATCGATGCGGTAGCTGTCGACGTCCATCACCTCGAAGGTGTAGCCGGCCCAGGTCACGCTGTCGGTGCGCTTGGGCACGCGGCGCAGCATCACCATGAGGAATCCGGCCAGGGTCTCGTATTCGTCCTCGTGCGGCAGGGTCTCGATGTCGAGCGCGCGCTGCACGTCCTGGATCGGCGTGACGCCGTCGATCAGCCAGGAGTTCTCGTCGCGCCGGACGATCTGCTGCTCCTCGTCCTGGTCGCCCACGAGGTCGCCCATCACGGTGCTCATGACGTCGTTGAGCGTGATCACGCCCACCACGAGGCTGTATTCGTTGACCACGATCGCGAAGTCCTCGTGGGCCTGCTGGAACTGCTCGAGCACTTCGGTGAGCGACAGGCGGTCGGGGATCACGAGCGCCTTGTGCAGCGGCAGGCCCTGGTCGAACGCCAGCGGCTGGCCGCTCAGCACGCGCTGGAACATGTCCTTGGCGTCGACGTAGCCCAGCACGTGGTCGATGTCGCCGTCGCACACGGGGTAGGCCGAGAAGGGTTCGGCCACGATGCGCGCGCGCAGCACCGACTCGGGATCGTCGCGCAGGAACCAGGCGACGCGGTCGCGCGAGGTCATGACGCTGCTGACCAGCCGCGTGTCGAGCTCGAAGACGTTGGCGATGACCTGCTGTTCGCGCACCGCCAGCACGCCGGCACGGGCGCCGGCCTCGGTCATGGCGAGGATGTCGGCCGAGGTGATCTTCTCGTCACGCTGCAGGGGCATGCCGAGCAGCTTGAACAGCACGTCCGTGGAGACGGTGAAGAACCACACCAGCGGCTTGAAGGTAGTGATCAGAACCTGCATCGGACCGACCATGCGCACCGCGAGCAGCTCGGGGCTGCTCATGCCCAGGCGCTTGGGGAACAGGTCGGCGAACACCAGGAACACCGAGATGATGGTGACGAAGGAGGCCAGGAAGGCTGCTGTCTGCGCGCCGTCGACCGTCAGCCAGAGCTCGAACAGGCGCGCGAAGTACGGGCTCAGCGCGCCTTCGCCGACGACGCCGCCGAGAATCGCCACCGCATTGAGGCCGATCTGCACCACGGTGAAGTAGTGGCCGGGCTGCTCCTGGATGCGCAGCACGCGCTCGGCGCGCGGGTCGCCCTCGTCGGCCATCTGGCGCAGGCGAAGCCGGCGCGAGGCGGCCAGGGAGATTTCGGCCAGCGAGAAGAAGGCGCTGGTGGCGATCAGCGCGACGATGACGAGGAGGCTTTGGGTGAGGGTCATGGAACGGTCGGGGAAGCCCCCCATCGTGCCATGACCGCGAAGCGCATCGCTACTGGACGAAGCCGATGCGGCTGCGCGCCGCGTTGGCGCGAGGCAGATCCTCGATGCGGACCTCGTCGCGGCCGGCCAGGCGGGCATTGCCGAAGCCGGTCATGAGGGCGCGGCGCATCTCTCGAGGCGCCAGCGTTGCCAGCTGGTCCAGCACGTCGGGGCGCGGCGTTTCGGCCAGCAGCCGGCCCCAGTCGTGGTCGGCGCGGATGGCGCTGTAGAGCTGGTGCGCGATCTGGCGCGCCGCCTCGTGCGTGGGCGCATCGATCTCGAACACGTTCATGCGGTTGAGGATCGGCTCGGGAATGCCGCGTGCGTCGTTGGCCGTCGTGATCCAGATCACCTGGCTGGCATCGATGGCGACTTCGGCGAACTCGTCGACGAAGGCGTGGGCCGTGTCGTGCTCGAGCAGGTTGTAGAGCGCGCCGAGCGGGTCGTACTGGCTGTCGGCGCCGGCCTTGTCGATCTCGTCGATCACCATCACGGGATTGGCGTACTGGCCGTCGACCAGGGCCTCGAACACGCGGCCGGGCTTGGCGCCCTTCCACTGCGAGGAGGCGCCCGAGAGCAGCCAGCCGGCGGTCATGGAGTTCATCGGCACCAGCGACATGCCGGTGCCCAGCAGCTCGGCGAGCTTCTTGGCGAAATGGGTCTTGCCGATGCCGGGCGGGCCGAGCAGCAGCATCGGCGTCACCTCGAGGCCGTCGCGGCTGTCCTGCGCCAGCGCGACATGGCGGCGCACGTCGTCGAGCACCTCGGTGAAGTTGGGCAGCTGTGCATAGAGGGAGGCCATCTCCGGCACCCCGCTGGGCTTGACCTGGAAGCGGTCGGGGCCGCGCTCGAGCATGCGCTCGTAGGTGGTGCGCAGGTGTTCGTGGTCGCGGTCCGGCAGCTTGGCCAGCTTGCGCTCGACGTCGTGCGTCTGGAACACGCTGCGCAGGTTGGCGACCGGCAGCTGGAAGGTCGGCGACGCGGGGACGAGACTGCGGGAATCCATGGACACCTCCGGTTTCGAACACTTGGACACAGCATAAGCCGTGCCCAGGCGCGCCGGATGTCTATGTTTTCTCGTTTTCCGCGCTTTTGCCCGGATGTGGCGGCAGCCTCACACGCCGCCCTGCGGGTGGGTCGGGTCGACCCACAGCACCGATTCGGGCTTTTCGACCGGCTCGATGTCGAGGTTGATGGCCACGGCCTGGCCGTCGCTGCGGCAGAGCACGCATTCGAGCGCTTCGGTCTCGCTGGCGTTGATCTCCTGGTGCGGCACGTAGGGCGGCACGTAGATGAAGTCGCCGGGGCCGGCCTCGGCGGTGAATTCGAGCCGCTCGCCCCAGCGCATGCGCGCCTTGCCACGGACCACGTAGATCACCGATTCGAGATGGCCGTGGTGGTGGGCGCCGGTCTTGGCGTTGGCATGGATGGTCACGGTGCCGGCCCAGAGCTTCTGGGCGCCGACGCGCGCGAAGTCGATGGCGGCGGCCCGGTTCATGCCGGGGGTCTGCGCCGTATGGGTGTCGAGCCGGTCGGCCGGCACGACCCGCACGCCGTCGTGCTTCCAGGCGGGCTCGCCGTCGTGCGCGTGGTCGTGGTCGTGAGCGGCGGGGTCGTGGCTCATGGCCGCGCGGGGCTCAGGCGGGGCTGCTGTTGATCATCTCCTGCAGCTCGCCCGATTCGTACATCTCCATGAGGATGTCCGAGCCGCCGACGAATTCGCCCTTCACGTACAGCTGGGGGATGGTCGGCCAGTTGCTGTATTCCTTGATGCCCTGGCGCACTTCGGCGTCGTCCAGCACGTTGACCGTCTTGAGCGTGCGCGTGTCGACGCCGACGGCCTTGAGGATCTGGATCGCACGGCCCGAGAAGCCGCACATCGGGAAGCTGGCGTTGCCCTTCATGAAGAGCACGAGGTCGTTGGTCTTGACGAGTTCGTCGATGCGTTGCTGGGTGTCGGACATGGGGACTCCTGAAATTGGGCTGGGCGGATTATTTCACTGTGCGCCGAATTCCGCCCGAGCAGCGCGCGATGCCGGCGAGGTCGTCGCGGCTTTGCACCTCGGCGAAGCCCCGGGCAGCCAGCAGGTCGCGCACCGCCGCGGCCTGGTCGTGGCCGTGTTCCAGCAGCAGCCAGCCACCTTCGGCGAGGTGGCCCGGGGCCGCGGCGACGATGCGGCGGATGTCGTCCAGCCCGTCGGCGCCCGAGACCAGCGCCTGCTGCGGCTCGTGGCACAGGGCCTCCAGGTGCGGATCGCCGGCCACGATGTAGGGCGGATTCGAGACGATCAGATCGAAGCCGTGCCCGGCGCCCTCGAGCCAGTCGGCCTCGACGAAGTGCACGGGCAGGCCGAGGCGCTCGGCATTGGCGCGCGCCACGCCCAGCGCGGCGGCGCTGGCATCGACCGCCGTGAGTTCGGCGTCGGGCCGCGCGTGCCGGATCGCGAGCGCGATCGCGCCACTGCCGGTGCCGAGGTCGAGCACGCGCGGCGCGCTGCGTCCTTCCAGGCATTGCAGCGCCCAGTCCACCAGCGTCTCGGTGTCGGGCCGCGGCACCAGCACGCGGGCGTCGACCTGCAGGCCGAGGCCGTGGAACTCCTTCTCGCCGACCAGGTAGGCCACGGGCTCACCGGTCAGGCGACGTGCGCACAGGCGCTCGTAGGCCGGCCAGGCGGCTTCGGGCAGCGGGTCCGTGTCGTGCGCCAGCAGCCAGGCGCGCTCGGCCGAGGACCGGCCCAGCACGTGCAGCAGCAGCAGCTGGGCGTCCAGTCGGTCGACCTTGAGAGCGGCCGCCGCAGCCAGCATCTGGGCTGGGGTCGAATGCGTCATCGGGCGACCTTCGTGCAGCGGCGAGGACCTGGCGCGGCCCAGCCCAGGGATACCGCGGAACCGGCTTTGCCGGGCCGCTGGTATCGCCCCCTCGAGGGGGAGGCGCCGCAGGCGCTTCGGGGGTGTTTGTTCATGCGGGCAGGCTGGCTTCGAGCTCGGCCAGCTGCTCGGCCTCGCGTGCGGCCTGCAGTGCGGCCAGCACGTCGCCGAGGTCGCCTTCCATGATCGCGAGCAGCTTGTAGAGCGTGAGGTTGATCCGGTGGTCGGTCAGCCGGCCCTGGGGGAAGTTGTAGGTGCGGATGCGGTCCGAGCGGTCGCCGGTGCCGATCAGGCCCTTGCGCATGGCCGCATCCTTGGCCGCACGCTCGCTGCGGTCCTTCTCCTGGATGCGGGCCGACAGCACCTGCAGCGCCTTGGCCTTGTTGCGGTGCTGGCTGCGGTCGTCCTGGCATTCGGCGACGATGCCGGTCGGGATGTGCGTGATGCGCACCGCCGAATCGGTCTTGTTGATGTGCTGGCCGCCGGCGCCGCTCGCGCGGTAGGTGTCGATGCGCAGGTCGGCCGGGTTGATCTGCACGGCCTGCGCCTCATCGGGCTCGGCCAGCACCGCGACCGTGCAGGCGCTGGTGTGGATGCGGCCCTGGGTCTCGGTGGCCGGCACGCGCTGCACCCGGTGGCCGCCCGATTCGAAGCGCAGCTTGCCGAACACGTCATCGCCGACGATGCGCACCACGACTTCCTTGTAGCCGCCGAGCTCGCTCTCGCTTTCGCTCACGATCTCGCAGCGCCAGCCGGCGCGCTCGGCGTAGCGCGTGTACATGCGCAGGAGGTCGCCCGCGAACAGCGCCGATTCGTCGCCGCCGGTGCCGGCGCGGATTTCCAGGAAGGCGTTGCGGACGTCCTCCGGATCCTTCGGCAGCAGCAGGCGCTGCAGTTCGTCGTCGAGCTGCAGCAGCTCGGCCTCGGCGCTGGCGATTTCCTCCTGCGCCATCTCGGCCATGTCGGGGTCGTCGAGCATCTCGCGGGCGCTGGCGAGATCGGCCTCGCGCTGCAGGTAGCGCGCGTAGCGGCCCGCGATCTGGGTCACCTCGGCATGCTCGCGCGAGATCGTGCGGTATTGCGCCATGTCGGACATGATGTCCTCGCGCGAGAGCAGGAAGTCGAGTTCGGCCAGGCGTTGCGCGTAGCGCTCGAGTTGGTGACGCAGGAAGGTTTTCACGGGGATCGGCAAGGCCAGTTGGACGGGCCGCGCACGGGCGCGGCGATGGCGAAGGCGGCGCCGGCGGCGCCATGGCGACGGGCGTCGCTAATTCTCGCGCCGCGGCTCGCTGCGCAGGAAGAGTCGCGACACGGTCTGCGCGGTCTGCTCGCGTGCGGCGGCGTCGCCGGCATGCAGCTCGGCCAGCGCGCCGTGCAGCATCTTCTGCGTCAGGCCGCGCGAGAGCGCCTCCAGCACGGCATCGACGCTCTCGCCCTTGGCCAGCAGCTTGCGCGCGCGGGCCAGCTCGGTGGCGCGCCATTCGTCGGTCTGGGCGTTGAGCTGGCGGATCAGCGGCACCGTGCCGCGCTGGTCGAGCCAGTGCATGAAGCTCTGGACGCCGGCATCGATGATGACCTCGGCCTGCGCCACGGCAGCCTGCCGGTTGGCCTGGCCCTGCTGGACCACCTGGGCCAGGTCGTCGACCGTGTAGAGGTAGACGTCCTCGAGCGCCTTGACCTCGGGCTCGATGTCGCGCGGCACTGCGAGGTCGACCATGAACATCGGGCGGTGCTTGCGCGCCTTGAGCGCGCGCTCGACTGCGCCGAGGCCGATCAGCGGCAGCGTGCTCGCGGTGCAGCTCACGACGATGTCGAACTCCGCCAGGCGCGCGGGCAGGTCGGCCAGCCGCATCGCCTCGCCGCCGAAGCGCGAGGCCAGCTTCTCGCCACGCTCGAGCGTGCGGTTGGCGATGACGATCGACTTCGGCTGCCGGGCCGCGAAATGGGTGGCGGCGAGATCGATCATCTCGCCGGCGCCGACGAACAGCACGCGCGTGTGCCGCAGGTCTTCGAACAGCTGGGCGGCCAGGCGCACGGCGGCGGCCGCCATGCTGATCGAATGGGCGCCGATCTCGGTCGCGGTGCGGACTTCCTTGGCGACCGCGAAGGAGCGCTGGAACAGCTGGTTCAGCGTGCTGCCGAGCGCGCCCGCGGTTTCGGCGGCACGCACGGCGTCCTTCATCTGGCCGAGGATCTGGGCCTCGCCGAGCACCATCGAATCCAGGCCGCTGGCGACGCGGAAGGCGTGGCGCGCGGCATGGTCGTCGTGCAGCGTGTAGGCATGCGAGCGCAGCAGGACCGGTGCGACGCCGCCGCTCCTTGCCAGCCAGTCGACCGTGTGGTCGAGCGCGATGTGGTCGGCGGCGCAATAGATCTCGGTGCGGTTGCAGGTGGAGATGATCGCGGCCTCGACGCCGGGATGGCGCTGCGAGCCGAAGGAATGCCGCAGGCTCTGCAGCGTGGGCGCGATCTGGTCGAGGGCGAACGCAAAGCGACCGCGCAGGTCGAGCGGCGCGGTCGTGTGGTTCAACCCGAGGGCCCAGACTGACATAGCCCCTGATTATAAAATGTGCAGCGCCGGGATCGCCCGCGGGTCGAAAAAAGGCCGTGCGGCACGGCTCCACCCCACTCATGGCACCGTCGGATCTCGTCAACCACCTGCTGAACTTCGTCGCCCCGGCCTTCGCGGTCGGGTTCCTGTGCGCATTGCTGGGCCGCTTCTCCATGCGCAGGTCGGCCAGGGCGCCGGCCTTGTGGGTGCAGGGCGCGGTCAATGCGCTGGTCGGCGTCGCGGTGCTGGCAGGCGGCCTCGTCTACTTCGGCCGCGACGGGATGATGGCGACCTACGTCGCGCTGGTGCTTGCCTGCGCCACCAGCCAGTGGCTCGTGGCGGGCGGCTGGCGGTCCGCCTGACCGCTTATCCGGCCAGGCCCGGCAGGACCGGGGGCGGCGGCGGTGCCACCGGTGCCGGAACGCCCGGCGCTCCCGCCGATCCGGGATAGGCCGCGGTGCCGGGATAGGCCGCCATCGGCAGGTCGGCCGCGCGCAGGCCCTCGAGCATCGAGAACAGCACGTCGCTGCGCACGCCGCCGGCCAGCCGCGGGCTCTGGACGTAGGCCACGGCCTGGAAGATCAGGAAGCCGACCTCGACCCCCTCGAGCGTGACCGAAGGCGCCGGCGTCGCCAGCACGCCGGGGTGGTTCGCGAAGGCCGCCAGCATCACCTCGCGAGCCCGTGTCGCGTGCGTGGTGAGTGGCATCGGCAGACGGATCAGCACGCGGCCTTCGGCGTTCGACAGCGTCATGTTGCGCACGGTCTTGGTGATGAACTCCGAGTTCGGCACGATCATGGTCGAGCGGTCGCCGAGCTGGATCTCGGTGGCGCGCACGTTGATGCGGCGCACGTCGCCTTCGGCATTGCCGAGCACCACCCAGTCGCCGACCTTGACCGGCCGCTCCGCCAGCAGGATCAGCCCCGAGATGAAGTTCTGCACGATGGCCTGCAGGCCGAAGCCGATGCCGACCGACAGCGCGCTCGCCACCCAGGCGATGCGCTCGATGCCGATGCCGAGGGCCGAGAGGCCGAGCGCCACCACGAGAATGCCGCCGACGTAGCCGAGCAGCGTGGTGATCGAACTCTGCATGCCCGGCTCGAGCCCGGTGTGCGGCAGCAGGCTCTGCTCGAGCCAGCGCTTGAGCACGCGCAGCGCCAGGAAGCCGATCCCGAGCACCGCGGTGGCCGTGAAGATCGCGGTCGGAACGAGGACGATCTCGCCGACCTTGACGCCGCTGCCGAACTTGCCGCTGCGCTGGAACACCTCGCCGGGGCTGGTGCCGAGCGGCGTCGCCAGCGCGATCAGCATGTAGAAGAAGAGCGCCACGCGCGTCAGCCCCGACAGCACCACCGCCGCCTGGTCGAGGGTGCGCGCCTGCAGGCCGAAGCTCAGCTGCAGCCGCTGGCCGAATGGGCTTCGCGAGGACACGACCGCCGCGAACAGGTCGTCGGCGAACTTGAACAGCACGTAGAAGGCCGCGATCACGATGCCGGCCCAGTTGAGCTGGCTGGCCAGGAAGCTCGCCATCGCGAGATAGCCCGTGGCCACGAGGATCCAGATCGCGATCAGGATCAGCGTGACGACCGCCAGCAGGACGCCGACCCACATGGGGCGCTCGAGCACGCCAGGCGCCGAGGGCGTGGCGGGCGGAGCCAGGCCCGACCCATTGGCTGGCTGTTCCTTGTCGGCCTCGACCGGCGGCGGCTCGGCCACCGGCGTGCCCTGCAGCCGCAGCAGCATCGCGCCGATCATCGCGGTCAGGGCCAGCGCGGTGACCACATGGGTCGCGACCACCGCCGCGAAGCTCGCCTCGACCACCGCGTTGATCTGCGTCGGCGCCCAGACGACCGCCGCCACGATGCCCATGAGCCACGGGAAGGGCGCCAGCCGCGCGGCCAGCGCGTCCGAGATCGGCGGCAGCCGCCACGACGGCCGGGCGTTCGACAGCAGGGCCCGTCCGAGCCCGATGACGAAGGCAAGGAAGACGCTCGACTGCACGACGGCCATGCCGAGCTTGCGGGTCTGCGGGCCCCAGGCGCCGTGGGTCTCGAGCAGCGTGAAGACACCCTGCGCCGCGATCCCCACCAGCAGCACGTTGGTCGTGACGATGGCGATCACGAGCAGCGAACGCCGCAGCCGCCCGGCCGGCAGGAAGCGCACGGCCAGCCGCACCAGCGCCCGTTCGGCCAGCCAGTTGCCGAGCAGCGCGGCGAGCAGCGCGAGAACGACCGCGCCCGCCAGCTTGAGGGCACCGGAGCGCTCGCGAAGCGTCTGCAGTCCGACCTTGAGCTCGGCCGCGAGCTTCTTCAGCCTGTCCATGTCGCCTGGCCAGGCAGCGACGATGTCCTCCCAGAACTCCCCGGCGAGCGGGGTCGGCGCACGCTCCGTGAGCTGGGCCTCGAACAGCGCACGGCGCTTGGACAGCAGGTCCTTGGCGCGCTGCTGTGCGTCGACCGAGACCAGCTTGGCGAGCCGGATGTCGGCGTCGACCGTGTTGCGCTCCTTGGTCAGCGTATCGCGCCGGCGCGTGACGTCGGGGTTCTCGCTGGTGCCGGCAGCAGGCGGCGGGCCGAGTTCGCCGAGCCGCGCGTTGAGGTCGTTGAGATCGCTGCTGCGCTGGGCAATGAGCTTGTCGCTCGAGGCGCTGATCGCGTTGAGCTGCTCGACCACGCCGCGTACGTCGGCGTTGGTCTCGACCTTCTCCGGCAGTCCGTCGACGCGACTGCGCAGCGCGTTGACCGTGGGCAGGGCTTCGGCCCCCGTGGCGCCGCCCTGCGCGATCGCCGGGACGGTGCCGAGCAGGCCGGCCAGCAGCAGCACGGCCGCGCACAGCGGCGGGGTCAGGTGGCGCAGGAGGCGATGCATGGTCTTCATCATAGAAGCCCCGGTTTGCGGGCGGCCCGAGTCCGGTGTCGTGTCGCCGCGGGGCGGCATGCGCCCGTGCTCAGCCCGCGGGACTGAAGCGGTCGACCCGGTCGGTGATGATGCCGTCGGTGCCGAGCGCGATCAGCCGCTCGGCGGCCCATTCGTCGTTCACCGTGTAGCTCAGCGCCCGCAGGCCGGCCGCATGCGCCCGGGCCACGGTGGCGGCGTCCCAGAGCGCGTGGTTGCAGACGATCGCCACGCAGCCGAGCGCGAGCGCGGCCTCGAGCCAGTCGGTGGGCAGCGTGTCGAGAAGCAGGCCGCGCGGCAGCGATGGGGCGGCGCTGCGCGCGGCGTCCAGTGCCTCGCGCGAGAAGGACGTGAGAAACGGCGGCGGCAGGCTTGCGTCGTGCCACAGCGACGCGGCCTCGCGCGCCACCACCTCGCCGGTGGCGCGCTCGTGACCCGGCGTCGGCTTGATCTCGATGTTGAGCGCATGGCGGTTCGCGAGGCAGAAGCGGATCAGCCCTTCCAGGCGCGCGAGCGGTTCGCCGGCATGACGGCGCGAATGCCAGCCGCCGGCATCGAGCCCCGACAGCGTCGACCAGTCGTGTTCGCCGGCGACGCCGTGGCCATTGCTGGTGCGCTCGAGCGTGGCATCGTGCAGCAGGAAGGCGACGCCGTCGGCGCTGAGCTTGGCATCGCACTCGAACATCCGGAAGCCGTGCTCGGCACCGAGGCGAAAGGCCGCCAGCGTGTTCTCGGGCGCGAGCCGGCCGGCACCGCGGTGCGCGATCCAGCGGGGGTAGGGCCAGGGCTCCATGCGAACCGCCGCGTTCAGGCGCTGCGCTTGCCGGAGCCGGCGTCGAACCAGTGCAGCTTGTCCTGACGGGCAGCGATGCGCAGCGTGTCGCCGGCGGTCGGCGGCACATGGCTCTCGTCGACCCGCATGATCAGCTGCTCTTCGCCGATGCGGCCGTAGATCAGCCGCTCGGCGCCCAGCAGCTCCACGTGCTCGATCTGCACCGACCAGCCGTTCGGGTCGAGCGTCAGGTGCTCGGGACGGATGCCGAGGATCATGCCGGGACGCACGCCCGGGGCGTTGCGCAGTAGGTTCATCGGCGGCGAGCCGATGAAGCTCGCGACGAAGGTGGTGGCAGGGCGGGAATACACCTCGTCGGGCGTCGCGAACTGGTCCATCACGCCGCCGTTCATCACGATGATGCGCTGTGCGAGCGTCATCGCCTCGACCTGATCGTGGGTCACGAACAGCGAGGTGATGCCGAGCTCGCGGTGCAGCTTCTGGATCTCGAGCCGGGTCTGGGCGCGCAGCTTGGCGTCGAGGTTCGACAGCGGCTCGTCGAACAGGAACACCTTGGGCTGGCGGACGATGGCCCGCCCCATCGCGACGCGCTGGCGCTGCCCGCCCGACAGCTCGCGCGGCTTGCGCGCGAGCAGGTGGCCGAGCTCGAGGATGCCGGCCGCCTTGTCGACGCGGGTCTTGATCTCGGGCACCGGCACCTTGGCGATCTTCAGCCCGTAGGCCATGTTGTCGAACACCGTCATGTGCGGATAGAGCGCGTAGTTCTGGAACACCATCGCGATGTCGCGCTCGGCCGGTTCGAGGTCGTTGACGACGCGGTCGCCGATGCGGATCTCGCCGGCGCTGATCTCCTCGAGCCCCGCGACCATGCGCAGCAGCGTCGACTTGCCGCAGCCCGAGGGCCCGACGATGACGACGAACTCGTGGTCGGGAATCTCGGCGCTGACGCCGTGGATGACCTGGTTGGCCTTCGGGCCGTGCCCGTAGCGCTTGATGACGTTGCGCAGTGAAAGTGCTGCCATGTTTTTCTTCTCGGTTTTCCAATGGGACGCCTGGATGCGGCGTCACTTCTCCGTATCGACGAGGCCCTTGACGAACCACTTCTGCATCAGGATCACGACCACCGCGGGCGGCAGCATCGCAAGCAGCGCGGTGGCCATCACGATGTTCCATTCGTTCTGGCCGTCACCGCCCGCGATCATCCGCTTGATGCCGATCACGACCGGGTACATGTCCTCCGACGTGGTCGCGAGCAGCGGCCAAAGGTACTGGTTCCAGCCGTAGATGAACTGGATCACGAACAGCGCCGCGACCGACGTCTTCGACAGCGGCAGCAGAACGTCCCAGAAGAAGCGCATCGGCCCTGCCCCGTCCATGCGGGCGGCCTCGATCAGCTCGTCGGGCACCGTCAGGAAGAACTGGCGGAACAGGAAGGTGGCGGTCGCCGAGGCAATGAGCGGAACCGTGAGGCCGGCGTAGCTGTTGAGCATGCCGAGGTCGGAGACGACCTGGTAGGTCGGCCCGATGCGCACTTCCACCGGCAGCATCAGCGTGATGAAGATGGCCCAGAAGCACAGGCCCTTGAACGGAAAGCGGAAGTACACGACCGCGAAGGCCGACAGCAGCGAGATCGAGATCTTGCCGAAGGTGATGACCAGCGCCGACACCAGGCTGACCCACATCATGCGTGCCACGGGTGCGGTCGATCCGGCGCCGGACTCGCGGCCGAACAGCGCAGCCTTGTAGGTTTCCCAGAAATGGCCGCCCGGCAGCAGCGGCATCGGCGACTGCACGATCTCCTGCGCGGTGTGGGTCGAGGCCACGAAGGCCAGGTAGAGCGGGAAGGCGACGATCAGCACGCCGAAGATCATCACGGCGTGCGCGAGGATGCCCAGGGTGGGGTTTCTCTCGACCATGTCAGTGCGCCCCCGGGGGGCAGCGATGCGCGTGGAGGCTGTGCATCAGTAGTTCACTTTCTTTTCTACGTACCGGAACTGGACGACCGTCAGGACCACGACGATCGCCATCAGCACCACCGACTGGGCGGCCGAGCCGCCGAGGTCCATGGCCTTGAAGGCGTCGTAGTACACCTTGTAGACCAGGATGGAGGTCGCACGCCCCGGGCCGCCCTGCGTCGCGGTGTCGACGATCGCGAAGGTGTCGAAGAAGGCGTAGACCACGTTGATCACCAGCAGGAAGAAGGTGGTCGGCGACAGCAGCGGGAACTGCACGGTCCAGAAGCGCCTCCAGGGTCCGGCGCCATCGATGGAGGCAGCCTCGATCAGGGACCTCGGGATCGACTGCAGGCCGGCCAGGAAGAACAGGAAGTTGTAGGAGATCTGCTTCCAGACCGCAGCCATGACGATCAGCGTCATCGCGTGGGTCGAATTGAGCAGGTGGTTCCAGTCGAGGCCGAGCTTGCCGAGCGCATAGGCGACGACGCCGAGCGAGGGCGAGAACATGAAGAGCCACAGCACCGCGGCCACCGCCGGCGCCACCGCGTAGGGCAGGATCAACAGCGTCTTGTAGACCATCGCGCCGCGCACGATGCGGTCGGCAAAGACCGCCAGCACGAGCGAGATCGACAGTCCGAAGAAGGCCACCAGGACCGAGAACAGCGCTGTCGTCTCGAAGGACTGCACGTACTTCGGGTCGGCGAAGAGCTGCTTGAAGTTGTCGAGGCCGACCCATTCGGTCGATGTGCCGAAGGCGTCCTGCATCTGCATCGACTGCATCAGCGCCTGGCTTGCCGGCCAGAAGAAGAACACGCTGATGACGATCAATTGCGGCGCGAGCAGCGCCCACGGCAACCAGCCCGAGCGAAAGACGACGCGTTTTTCCATGGATCCCTCAAAAAGCAAAAAACCCCGCCGATTCTTGCGTCCGGCGGGGCTGCGAGTCTAACTGCCGCGAAGGCCCTCAGAACCCCGGCAGGAACCCTCCCCGCTCGGCGGGGAGGGCAGGCCGGGGTGCCAGCCTGTCAGCGAAGGCTGGCAAGAGCGTCAGCCCTTGTTCGCCTTCTGGAAGCGCTCGAGCTGTTCGTTGCCACGGGTCACGATGGCGTCGAGGGCTTCCTTGGCCGTCTTCTTGCCGCTCCAGACCTGCTCGAGCTCTTCGTCCTCGATGGCGCGGATCTGCACGTAGTTGCCCAGGCGGATGCCGCGGCTCTTGTCGGTCACCTTGCGGATCATCTGCGTCACGGCGACGTCGGTGCCCGGGTGCTCCTTGTAGAAGCCGGACTTGTCGGTGAGCTGGTAGGCGGCCGTGGTGATGGGCAGGTAGCCCGTGCGCTTGTGGCTGGCCGACTGCACTTCGGGCGTCGAGATGAAGTTGAAGAACTTCGCGATGCCCTTGTATTCCTCGGACTTCTTGCCCGCCATCACCCACAGGCTGGCGCCGCCGATGACCGTGTTCTGCGGCGCACCGGGCACGTCCGGGTAGTAGGGCAGTGCGGTCAGGCCGTAGGCGAACTTGGCGTTCTTCGCCACGTTGCCGTAGAAGCCCGACGAGGTCGCGATCATCGCGCACTCGCCCGAGACGAACGAGGCCTCGGGAATGTTCGAGCGGCCCTTGTAGACGAAGAGGCCCTGCTTGGCCATGCTCGCGAGGTTCTCGATATGGCGCTCATGCAGCGGCGAGTTGACCTTCAGGCGGGTGTCGGTGCCCGACAGGCCGTTGTTCTTGGTCGCGAACTCGACGTTGTGCCAGGCCGAGAAGCTCTCGAGCTGCGTCCAGTTCTGCCAGGCGGTCGTGAACGGGCACTTGTGGCCGCTGGCCTTGAGCTTGGCGGCCGCCGCGACCACTTCGGGCCAGGTCGTCGGCGCCTTGTCGGTCGGCAGGCCGGCGGCCTTGAAGGCGTCCTTGTTGAAATAGAAGATGGTGGTCGAGCTGTTGAACGGGAAGCTCAGCATCTGGCCGTTGGGCGCCGTGTAGTAGCCGGCGACCGCCGGGATGTAGCCCGACGGATCGAACTTCTCGCCCGCGTCCTTCATGACCTGGCCGACCGGCACGATCGCGCCCTTGCTGGCCATCATGGTCGCGGTGCCGACCTCGAACACCTGCAGGATGTGCGGGGCGTTGCCGGCGCGGAAGGCGGCGATGGCCGCGGTCATCGATTCGTCGTACTGGCCCTTGTAGGTCGGGACGATCTTGTATTCCTTCTGGCTCTCGTTGAACTGCCGGGCCAGGTCGTTGACCCATTCGCCGTTGACGGCGGTCATCGAATGCCACCATTGGATTTCGGTCTGGGCCAGCGCGGAAGTGGAAAGCGTGGCAGCCAGGGCCGATGCCAAGGCGAGCGTTTTGAATCGCATGAAGACTCCTGAGGGGAAATTGGGAAGCGCCAGAAAAGCGCGCGATGTTAGCTCGCGCACATGACAGGAAGGCGTCGGCCATTCTTGGCGCGCGCCTCGGCGCCGGCCAACCGGGGAAACCCTTTTGGGCGGGGCGCCGGCGGCGATGCTGCAGCGCACCATGCTAGCATCGCCGTCCGTCTTTCGGACACCGGCATGAGCAAGACTTCACTCGACAAAAGCAAGATCAAGTTCCTCCTGCTCGAGGGCATCCACCCTTCGGCCGTCGAGGTGCTGCAGGCCGCCGGCTACACCCAGATCGAATCGCTTGCGGGCGCCTTGCCCGATGCCGAACTCAAGGCCCGCATCGCCGATGTCCACTTCCTGGGCATCCGCTCGCGCACCCAGCTCACGGCCGAGGTCTTCGCCGAGGCCGGCAAGCTGGTCGCGGTGGGCGCCTTCTGCATCGGCACCAATCAGATCGATCTCGATGCCGCGCGCGAGCACGGCGTGGCGGTGTTCAACGCACCGTATTCCAATACGCGCTCGGTGGCCGAACTGGTGCTGGCCGAGGCCATCCTGCTGCTTCGCGGCGTACCCGAGAAGAGCGCGGTGGCGCATCGCGGGGGCTGGCTCAAGTCGGCCGAGAACGCCTTCGAGATCCGCGGCAAGACGCTCGGCATCGTGGGATACGGCTCGATCGGCGCCCAGTTGTCGGTGCTGGCCGAGGCGCTCGGCATGCAGGTCGCCTTCTTCGATGTCGTCACCAAGCTGCCGCTCGGCAACGCACGGCAGGTGCGCCTGCTGCCCGACCTGCTGGCGCAGAGCGACATCGTGAGCCTGCACGTCCCCGAGACGCAGGCCACGCAGTGGATGATCGGCGCCGCCGAGATCGCGGCCATGAAGCCCGGCGCGATCCTGATCAACGCCTCGCGCGGCACCGTGGTCGAGATCGAGTCGCTGGCCGAGGCACTCAAGGCGAAGAAGCTCCTCGGCGCGGCGATCGACGTTTTCCCGGTCGAGCCGCGAAGCAACAAGGACGAGTTCCAGTCACCGCTGCGCGGGCTCGACAACGTCATCCTGACACCCCACATCGGTGGCTCGACGATGGAAGCCCAGGCCAACATCGGCCTCGAGGTGGCAGAAAAGCTGGTCAAGTACAGCGACAACGGCACCTCGACCTCGTCGGTCAATTTCCCCGAGGTCGCGCTGCCGGCGCACCCGGGCAAGCACCGGCTGCTGCACATCCACCGCAACGTGCCCGGCGTGCTGTCGGAGATCAACAGGATCTTCTCGGACAACAGGATCAACATCGCCTCGCAGTTCCTGCAGACCAACGAGAAGGTCGGCTATGTCGTGACCGACATCGATGCCGCCTCGTCCGACCTCGCGCTCGAGAAGCTGGCGAAGGTGCCCGGCACGATCCGCAGCCGCGTGCTGTTCTAGCTCAGCGCACCCTCCGACTGTTGTTCCTGAGACGATTGAAGTCGCCCTTTTGTGAAAGGGTGTAAGGCCGTTGTGGTCTTTTTGACCGCCGTTGGCAACAACTTGGTTGCATTTTTAGCCAGTTGTCCTATCAGTGGCGCTTGAGCTCGGCGGGGAAAACGGTGCCAACTGGTAACCCCATGTACGAGCACAAAATGTAGGAAAAATCCTGCACATGACATGCATAAGCCTGAAAAATCATGTCAAGTGGAGGAATCAATCGTGAAAGTAATATCGAGAGGCCTGTGCCTCGTGGTGGCGGCCGTCCTGGCTGCCTGTGGCGGCGGAAGTGGTTCGGACGGTGGCGCACTCGCAGGTGCCTCCGGCATCGGTGACACGGCCGCGACGGCCACCACGGCCGGAACGACCAAGATGGTCGAGGCCGAATACGCAGGCGACGCAGTCGCCCTGGCCGCAACCGGATCCAAGCAGGCAGCCGCCGAGCAGAAGCTCGACGCCAGCTGGGTCCGGATCGCGTCCGAAGGTCAGTCGTTCACTCTCACCACGGCCACGACCGTGCGCTATGGCGCAGGCTCGAATTGGGTGGAAAAGACGGTGAGGGGGTCGGCGATCTGCAGCAATGCCTACTTCGGCCAGGACCCTTTGCCTGGCGTCATGAAAAAGTGCTTCGCGTCGAGCACCCCGACGACGCCTCCCCCGACGACGCCTCCCCCGACGACGACGCCCCCGACGACGACGGCACCGCCGGCTTCGTCCGCGTTGCTGGCGAATGAAGGAGGTTCATTCACCGTCGCCACGGCCACGGTCGTCAAGTACGGCGCGGGCTCGAAGTGGGTGGAGAAGACGGTCACGGGCACGGCGAGCTGCAGCAACGCCTACTTCGGCCAGGATCCGGTGCCTGGCACGCGCAAGGCCTGCTATTCGCTCGGCGCCGCAAGCGGCGGGGGCACGCCTCCGCCCTCCACGGGTGGCGGCAGCACGGGTGGCGGCAGCACGGGCGGTGGCAGCACCGGCGGTGGCAGCACGGGCGGCGGGTCTGCCGGCACCACCACCGGACCGGCGCTGCCCGGCGACGTGGTCGATGCCGGGGGCAGCGTCTCGGTGCCTGGCTACCAGGCCATGGCGACGCAGCTGAACAAGGCGGCGGGCATCGAGTACCGCTATGGCAAGGGGACCGCCGCGGCGGGGACGTCGACGACCTATGCCGGTCCGGCGGCCAACAAATACCCGGCCAGCTCGCGCTTCACCAACATGGTCTGGCAGGTCGGCTCGTACGACGGCAGCAGCGAGGGCGACTACTCCACCACCATGGGCCAGGTGTCCTGGCTGCCCGACAACCCGACCCAGTACCTGGGCGTGTCGACGTTCGAATTGCTGGCGCAGCGCAGCAACACCTTCTCGGAGTCGCCGCAGCTCAGCTGGGTGCTCGCCCCCGGTCTGGACGATCCGGCCACGAAGGCCTCGTACCGGTCGCTGATCCCGGCCGGCGTGCAGACCAACCCGGTGGCGATGGGCCGCTGCTACGGGCGCCTGACGTGGTGCGCGCAGACGATCATGGCCTTCCAGAACGGTCTGCTCGCCACCACCGGCAGCAACACGGCCGACAACCGCACCACCGCGCAACTGGGCGCCGGCAAGGTGCCGACCGCGGTGGCCGTCACCAACGGTGGTGAGTTCGCGCTGGTCACGGTGTGGGACACGGTGAACCTCAAGGGCCAGGTCGCGCTGGTCGCCCTGGCCGGCGGCTGCAAGCATTGCCCCCCGGGTGGCTCGTACTGGGGCGAGTGGACCTCGATCGTGCCCGGCCTGCCGAACCTGGGCAACATCGCGTTCATGAAGGTCATCGGCTACGTGGACCTGCCGGACATGATCGCGCCGACCGAGATCTCGGTCACCACCGGGATGGACAACGAGCAACTCCAGCGGGTGTACCCGCCGGGCCGTTGTGCCGATCCCTTCACTTCGCACGAGCAGCTGCCGCTGACCGTCGAGGCCAACCGCCAGACCTTCATGGCGGGCGCCTGCAACTACAACACCAATGCCCACGGCGGGGTGGCGGTGGTGGTGTCGAAGTCGGAGGGGAAGGTCTCGTTCGTGAACCTGAAGCCGCTGTTCGACTACTACCAGTCGATGTACTTCGGCACCAGCGCGAACTTCCAGAAGACCCTGACGGTGGGCCAGGAGCCTGCCCAGTGGCCGCTCACCTTCGAGCAGGCGCCGGTGCAGAAGCCGACCGTGATCAAGACGATCGTGCTTGCCGACAAGAAGCGCCCGACGGCGGTGAAGGCGGCGCTGTATTCGACCCAGCGTGCCTGGGTGGCGACCGAGGACGGCACGCTGCAGATCTACAGCCTGGGCAACTACGCGTCGAATGGTTCGGCGGTGCCGGGCGACATCGCGCTCACGGGCTCGGTGCCGATCGGGAAGAACCCGACGGCGCTGGCCTACGTGAAGCACGATCCCGCCGAGCGAACGGTGACGTTGAACAACAACGTGATCGTGGTCTCGCGCGGCGACAAGAAGATCCAGTGGGTGCACTTCAACGCCGACCGCAACAGCGGCTCGATCCGGCGCGAGTTCCAGGACTCGCGGCTCAAGGATCCGGTGTGGGCCGAAGACGCGGACAACCACGGGACCGAATCGTTCGTGCTGACGGTGGCCGACTACGAGGGCAGGCAGGTGTTGAACTACCGCTACGGGCCGGTCATCTTCTATACCAACACCGGTTCCGGCGCCGCCTGCCGGTCGCCGAACGGCTGTGGGATGTCACAGGAATTTGAGTTCGGCGGCGCCTATGCGTTGCCAGGCAAGGCCTACCAGATAACGGGCGCCAACGTGCCCTGACCTGATCGCTCCGGACAGCGATACGAGACGGCCCGCTTCATGCGGGCCGTTCTTCGTTCAGGGCCTGCAGCTGGCCATTGCTGTCGTAGCCCCGTTGCCCTGCGCCGGCACGGCCGGCCGGGCTGACTTAAAATCCACCCCCCGGTTCCAGGGCGCGCAGTGCCCGACCGAGGCGTTTCCCCCGATGAATGCTCCGACCGCGCTGACGGCGTTGTTGTCGCAGGCCGCAGAGCCCGCGCGACTTCGTGAGATCCCCTACAACTACACCAGCTTCTCCGATCGCGAGATCGTCATCCGCCTGCTGGGCGAACGTGGCTGGGAGCTGCTGCAGAGCCTGCGCTCGGAGCGCCGCACCGGCCGTTCGGCGCGCATGCTCTACGAGGTGCTGGGCGACATCTGGGTGGTTCAGCGCAACCCCTACCTGGTCGACGACCTGCTCGACAACCCGCGCCGCCGCGGCCAGCTGGTGGAGGCGCTCAACCATCGCCTGGGCGAGGTGCAGAAGCGCCGCACGCCCGCGAGCGACGCCCAGCGCGACGTCTCGGTCGGCGAGCTGACCGAGCTGGTCGCGCGCGCGGTCGGGGCCTTCGACGGCATGTTCCGCGAGGTGGCTGCACTGCGCCGCAAGGCCACGCGTGCTTTGGGGCGCCTGACCGCCAGGGACAACATCAAGTTCGACGGCCTGTCGCGTGTCTCGCACGTCACGGACGCCACCGACTGGCGCGTCGAATACCCCTTCGTGGTGCTGACGCCCGATACCGAGGCAGAGATGGCCGGCCTGGTCAAGGGCTGCATCGAGCTGGGCCTGACCATCGTGCCGCGTGGCGGCGGTACCGGCTACACCGGCGGCGCCATTCCCCTGACCTGGAACAGCGCGGTCATCAACACCGAGAAGCTCGAAGCCATGACCGAGGTCGAGATGCGTTCGCTTCCGGGGCTCGAGGCGCCGGTGCCGACCATCTGGACCGAGGCCGGCGTGGTCACGCAGCGCGTGGCCGATGCGGCCGAGCGCGGCGGCTTCGTGTTCGCGGTCGATCCCACGTCGGCGGAGGCCTCGTGCGTGGGCGGCAACGTGGCGATGAACGCGGGCGGCAAGAAGGCCGTGCTGTGGGGCACCGCGCTCGACAACCTGGCCTCCTGGCGCATGGTCACGCCCGATGCCGAATGGCTCGAGGTCACGCGCCTCGGCCACAACCTCGGCAAGATCCACGACGCCGAGAGCGCGGTCTTCGAGCTGGCCTACTTTGCCGCCGACGGCAGGACGCCGCTGCGCAGCGAGCGGCTCGAGATCCCCGGCCGCACCTTCCGCAAGGAGGGTCTCGGCAAGGACGTCACCGACAAGTTCCTCTCGGGTCTGCCCGGCATCCAGAAGGAAGGCTGCGACGGCCTGATCACCAGCTGCCGCTGGATCGTGCACCGCATGCCCGCGCACACGCGAACGGTCTGCCTCGAGTTCTTCGGCAATGCCAAGGACGCGGTGCCGAGCATCGTCGAGATCAAGGACTTCATGTTCGCGGAACAGAAGCGCTCGGGGGTCCTGTTGGCAGGCCTCGAACATCTCGACGACCGCTACCTCAAGGCGGTCGGCTACGCCACCAAGTCGAAGCGCCACGGCGGGCTGCCGAAGATGGTGCTGTTCGGCGACATCGCGGGCGACGACGCCGACGCGGTGGCGCGCGTCACCTCCGAGGTGGTGCGCATCGCCAATTCGCGCAGCGGCGAGGGCTTCATCGCGATCAGCCCCGAGGCGCGCAAGAAGTTCTGGCTCGACCGCAAGCGGACCGCCGCCATCAGCCGCCACACCAATGCCTTCAAGATCAACGAGGACGTGGTGATCCCGTTGCCGCGGATGGCCGAATACACCGACGGCATCGAACGCATCAACATCGAGCTGTCGCTTGCCAACAAGATCGCGCTGGCCGATGCGCTCGAGGACTTCCTCGCGCGCGGCAATCTGCCGCTCGGCAAGAGCGACGGCATCACCGAGCTGCCGTCGGCCGAGATGCTCGAGGAGCGCGTGGCCCAGGCCGTGGCGCTCGTGCGCGATGTGCGGGCGTTGTGGCAGGGCTGGCTGGCCGATGTCGACGCGCTGTTCCCCCAGCTGCAGGACCATTCCCTGCGCGCCAGCTGGAAGACCCAGCTGCGCGCGCCGCTGGCCGCGATCTTCACCGGCACCGAGTTCGCGCCGATCCTTGCCGAGTGCAACCAGATCCACCAGCGCGTGCTCAAGGGTCGCGTCTGGGTCGCGCTGCACATGCATGCCGGCGACGGCAACGTGCACACCAACATCCCCGTCAACAGCGACAACTACGAGATGCTGCAGACCGCCCATGCGGCCGTGGTGCGCATCATGGCGCTGGCGCGCCGGCTCGACGGCGTGATCTCTGGCGAGCACGGCATCGGCATCACCAAGCTCGAGTTCCTGAGCGACGCCGAGCTGCAGCCCTTCACCGACTACAAGAAGCGGGTCGACCCCGAAGGCCGCTTCAACAAGGGCAAGCTGCTGCGCGACGGCAGCCACCTGGGGCCCGATGGCCGGCCGCTGCATTCCGACCTGACCGATGCCTACACGCCGAGCTTCGGCCTCATGGGCCACGAGTCGATCATCATGCAGCAGAGCGACATCGGCGCCATTGCCGACAGCGTCAAGGACTGCCTGCGCTGCGGCAAGTGCAAGCCCGTGTGCGCCACGCACGTGCCGCGCGCCAACCTGCTCTATTCGCCGCGCAACAAGATCCTCGCGACCTCGCTGCTCGTTGAGGCCTTCCTGTACGAGGAGCAGACCCGGCGCGGCGTCAGCCTCAAGCATTGGGAGGAATTCGAGGACGTGGCCGACCACTGCACGGTCTGCCACAAGTGCCTGACGCCGTGCCCGGTCAACATCGACTTCGGCGACGTCTCGATGAACATGCGCAACCTGCTGCGCAAGATGGGGCAGAAGTCCTTCCGGCCCGGCAATGCCGCCGCGATGTTCTTCCTCAACGCCACCAGCCCGCAGACCATCAAGCTGATGCGAAGCGGCATGGTCGACATCGGCTTCAAGGCCCAGCGCCTGGCCAACGACCTGCTGCGCGGCCTCGCCAAGAAGCAGACCGCCGCGCCGCCGGCGACGCTGGGCCCGGCGCCGATCAAGGAGCAGGTGATCCACTTCATCAACAAGAAGATGCCGGGCGGCCTGCCCAAGAAGACGGCGCGCGCGCTGCTCGACATCGAGGATGCCGACTACGTGCCGATCATCCGCAACCCCGCGGCCACCACGCCCGAGACCGAGGCGGTGTTCTACTTTCCGGGTTGCGGCTCGGAGCGGCTGTTCTCGCAGGTCGGCCTGGCCACGCAGGCCATGCTGTGGCATGCCGGCGTGCAGACCGTGCTGCCACCGGGCTACCTGTGCTGCGGCTACCCGCAGCGCGGCAGCGGCCAGTTCGACAAGGCCGAGAAGATGATCACCGACAACCGGGTGCTCTTCCACCGCGTCGCCAATACGCTCAACTACCTCGACATCAAGACGGTGGTCGTGAGCTGCGGAACCTGCTACGACCAGTTGCAGGGCTACCAGTTCGACAAGATCTTCCCGGGCTGCCGGATCATCGACATCCACGAATACCTGCTCGAGAAGGGCATCACGCTGGGCGACATGGGCGGTGGCGGCTACCTCTACCACGACCCCTGCCACACGCCGATGAAGCTGCAGGACCCGATGAAGACCGTCAAGGCGCTGGTCGGCGACAACGTCATGAAGAACGACCGCTGCTGCGGCGAATCGGGCACGCTGGGCGTGACCCGGCCCGACATCTCGACCCAGATCCGCTTCCGCAAGGAAGAGGAACTGAAGAAGGGCGAAGCCGCGCTGCGCGCCACGGGCAAGGTCGGGCCCGAGGCCAACGTCAAGATCCTCACCAGCTGCCCGAGCTGCCTGCAGGGCCTGAGCCGCTACGGCAACGACCTCGACAACGGACTGCTCGAGGCCGACTACATCGTGGTCGAGATGGCCAACCGCATCCTCGGCGACGACTGGCTGCCGGCCTACGTGAAGGCCGCCAACCACGGCGGCATCGAGCGCGTGCTGGTATGAGTGCCAGCGTGCATCGGCCCGGTTGTCCGCTGTGCGATTCGGCGGGCGGCCGGCTCGTGTTCCAGGGCCGAAGGCTGCGGGTCATCCATGCCGACGAGGCGGGCTTTCCGGCCTTCTACCGCGTGGTCTGGAACGACCACGTTGCGGAGTGGTCGGACCTGTCGGCCGACGAGCGCGCGCTGTGCATGGAAGCCGTGGCCGTGGTCGAGCGTTGCCTGCGCGATGCGCTGGCGCCGACCAAGATCAACCTCGCCGCGCTCGGCAACATGGTGGCGCACCTGCACTGGCACGTGATCGCGCGCTTCGAGTGGGACAACCGCTTTCCGTCGCCCGTCTGGGCCGCCGAGCAGCGTGCGGGCGATCCGCAGCGCGAGCAGGCCGTCGCATTCGGCCTGCCGGCGCTCGAACGCGAGATGATCCGGCATCTGGCAACCGGAGGTTTCTGATGGCAGGTTTGCAGGCAGGCGCACCGACGCCCGTGTCGATCACGGTACATGGGCAGTCGCGCGTGCTCGAGGTGGGGTTCTCCGACGGCGCGAGCTTTAGGATTCCGTTCGAGCTCATGCGCATCTACTCGCCCTCCGCCGAGGTGCAGGGCCATGGCCCGGGGCAGGAGGTGCTGCAGACCGGCAAGCGCGAGATCGGCCTGGTCGACCTGCAGCCGGTCGGCAACTACGCGGTGCAGCCCCGATTCAGCGACGGCCACGAGAGCGGCATCTTCTCGTGGAACCTGCTCTACGACCTCGGCGCGCGCGAGGCCGAGCTGTGGGCCGACTACGAACGCCGGCTCGCCGCCGCGGGGATCGATCGCGATGCGCCGATGGCCGGCAAGGCCGGCGGTGGCGCAGGCCACGGCGGCCACGGCTGCGCCAGCCACTGAGCAGCGAAAGTCCGGGCCCGGAACGGGGTATCGGACTTGATGCGAGCGCTTCCGGCCTAACATCGGGTCCATGAGTACCACCCACTTCGGATTCGAATCGGTCGAGGAGAAAGACAAGGCGCAGCGCGTGCGCGGTGTCTTCGATTCGGTCGCATCGCGCTACGACCTCATGAACGACCTCATGTCGATGGGGCTGCACCGCGCCTGGAAGGCCTACACCGTGATGGTCGCCAACGTCGGCGAAGGCTCGAAGGTGCTGGACATCGCGGGCGGCACCGGCGACCTCGCGCTCGCGTTCGCGAAGAAGGTCGGCGCGAGCGGTGAGGTGATCCACACCGACATCAACGAGGCCATGCTGCGCACCGGCCGCGACCGCCTGCTGGATGCCGGTGTCGCCCTGCCCACGATGGTCTGCGACGCCGAGAAGCTGCCGTTCCCCGACCACCATTTCGATGTCGTGACCGTGGCCTTCGGGCTGCGCAACATGACGCACAAGGACCTGGCGCTCAAGGAGATGAACCGTGTGCTGAAGCCGCGCGGCAAGCTGCTGGTGCTCGAGTTCTCCAAGGTCGCGAAGCCGCTGCGCCGCGCCTACGACTGGTATTCGTTCAGCGTGCTGCCACGCCTGGGCAAGGTGGTCGCCGGCGACGACGCGAGCTACCGCTACCTGGCCGAATCGATCCGCATGCACCCGGCTCAGGAAGACCTCAAGACCCTCATGAAGGAGGGCGGTTTCGGGCATGTGGACTATCACAACATGACGGGCGGCGTTGTCGCTCTGCATGTTGGAATCAAATGTTGAAGCTTTTTGTTCGCCGTTGAGGAGACGTCATGAAGAATCTTGGTTCCTTGTTACTGGTGTGTGCGTTGGCCGTCGTGAGCATCGACGCCAGCGCGGCCCGCATGGGCGGCGGTAAATCCTTCGGCAAGCAGTCCGGCAACGTGACGCAGCGCCAGGCCACGCCACCCGCGGCCCCGGGCGCCCCTGCGCAGAACGTCAACAGTGCGGCCGCCGCCAAGCCCGCTGCCGCAGCGCCCGCCGCTGCCGCGGCCAAGCGGCCCTGGGCCGGCATGCTCGGCGGCCTCGCGGCCGGCCTGGGCCTGGCCTGGCTCGCGCATTCGCTGGGCCTGGGCGAAGCCTTCGGCAACATCCTGCTGATCGGCCTGCTGGTGCTCGCGGCCGTGGTGGTGTGGCGGATCTTCGCGGCCCGCTCGCGTGGCGCTGCGTCGCCCCGCGCCGGCGGCTTCGCGTTCCAGGGCGCTGGCAGCCCGGCCGACGCCACCGCGCCGCCGCAGTACAGCCCGCGCAACGTCGGCAACGACGCCTCGGCACGTCCCTGGGAAAGCAACACCGCTGCCTTCGACGCCCAGGCCCATCAGGCCGAGCATCCGGCCGCCGAGCGCGCCGGTGGCTCCTCGATGGCCGGCGCCGCTGCCGCTGGCGGCAGCATGATCGGCTCGGCGCTCGCGGGCTCGCAGGCCTGGGGCATTCCGGCCGGCTTCGACGCCGACGGCTTCCTGGCCGCCGCCAAGCGCAACTTCGTGACCCTGCAGGACGCCTGGGACCGCGCCGACATCGGCACCCTGCGCTCGATGATGACCGACGGCATGGTCGGCGAGATCCGCCAGCAGCTGGGCGAGCGCGAGACCCACACGGGCGGCCGGCCGAACAAGACCGAGGTCGTCATGCTCGACGCCAAGCTGCTCGGCATCGAGGAGATGCCCGACGCCTACATGGCCAGCGTGGAGTTCTCGGGCATGATCCGCGAAGACATGTCCGCAGGACCGAGCCCCTTCCGCGAGGTCTGGAACATGACCAAGACCACGGACGGCGGCAGCGGCTGGCTCGTCGCTGGCGTCCAGGCGCTGCAATAGACACCAACTAAGCCGCGTTGCGGTCGCAGGACCGCAGCAAGAGCGGGAATAATGGGGACATGGTTACACCATCGTCCCCTTTTTCGTTCCTGGATGACCTCGTCAACCGCGTCGGCAGCCGTCTGCAGCCGCCGGCATGGGCCGTCCACGAAATCCAGCACCGCGCAGTGCTGTTCCTCAACCACGTGCTGCAGCAGGAGCCCGAGGCCCAGCAGAGGCTGCTGCGGCTGCAGGGCCGCGTGGTGCAGTTCGAGTGGCGCTTCGTCACGATGAAGCTGATCGCGACGCCGGCTGGCCTGCTCGACCTGGCGCCCGAAGGCGCAGCGTCCGAACTGACGCTGGCCGTCACCGACGTCTCGCCGCTGAGCCTGGCCCGTGCCGCCTTCAAGGGCGAGAAGCCCGCGGTGCGCATCGAGGGCGACGTGCAGCTGGCGGCCGAGGTCAACTGGCTGGTCGATCACGTGCGCTGGGACGTCGAGGACGACCTTGCGCGCGCCATCGGCGACGTGCCGGCGCACACCGTCGCCTCTGGCGCCCGCCGCGTCGTCGAGGCGCTGCGGCAGTTCGTTGGCCAGAGTCGGAGCAAGCCCGGCGGGCCTGCAGCCGAATGAGGCGCTTCTACCGAGGCATCTTCATCGTCTGGGTCGCGCTGCGCTACGGCCTCGACGAGCTCGTCCTCACCAGCTTCCAAAAGCCATGGCTGCGCGTGGTCGCGCGCATCGTGTCGGTCGGGCGAAATCTCGACGCGCCGCGCGGCCAGCGGCTGCGCGAGGCACTCGAGCGGCTGGGCCCGATCTTCGTCAAGTTCGGCCAGGTGCTGTCCACCCGGCGCGACCTGCTGCCGCCCGACATCGCGGACGAGCTGGCCTGGCTGCAGGACCGCGTCCCGCCGTTTCCTTCTGCGGTCGCGATCGCCACCATCGAGCGCGCCTTCCGCCGGCCGGTCGGCGACATCTTCGTCCAGTTCGACGAGACCCCGGTGGCCAGCGCCTCGATCGCCCAGGTGCACTTCGCCACCGTGCGGCTGGCCGATGGCTCGGTGCGCGAGGCCGCGGTCAAGGTGCTGCGCCCGGGCATGCGCGGCGTGATCGAGAAGGACCTCGCGCTGATGGCCCTGATGGCCGGCTGGGTCGAGGGCATGTCGGCCGACGGCAAGCGCCTGAAGCCGCGCGAGGTGGTGGCCGAGTTCGACAAGTACCTGCACGACGAGCTCGACCTGGTGCGTGAGGCGGCCAACGCGGCGCAGCTGCGGCGCAACATGGAGAAGCTCGAGCTGGTGCTGATCCCCGAGATGTTCTGGGATTTCTGCCATCCCGAGGTGATGGTGATGGAGCGCATGAAGGGCGTGCCGATCGCGCAGCTCGACCGCCTGCGCGCGGCCGGTGTCGACATCCCGAAGCTGGCTCGCGACGGCGTCACGATCTTCTTCACCCAGGTGTTCCGCGACGGCTTTTTCCACGCCGACATGCACCCGGGCAACATCCAGGTCAGCCTCGAACCCGGGACTTTCGGGCGCTACATATCGCTCGACTTCGGCATCATCGGCACGCTCACCGAGTCGGACAAGGAATACCTGGCGCAGAACTTCGTGGCCTTCTTTCGCCGCGACTACAAGCGCGTCGCCGAGCTGCATCTCGAAAGCGGCTGGGTGCCCGTGGGCACGCGCATCGACGAGCTCGAGGCCGCGATCCGCACCGTCTGCGAGCCCTACTTCGACCGCCCCCTCAAGGAGATCTCGCTCGGCATGGTGCTGATGCGGCTGTTCCAGACCTCGCGCCGCTTCCATGTCGAGATCCAGCCGCAGCTGGTGCTGCTGCAGAAGACGCTGCTCAACATCGAGGGCCTGGGCCGCCAGCTCGACCCCGAGCTCGACCTCTGGCACACCGCCAAGCCCTTCCTCGAGAAGTGGATGAGCGACCAGATCGGGCCGCACAAGCTGTTCGAGCAGCTGCGCGCCGAAGCGCCGCGCTACGCCAAGCTGCTGCCGCAACTGCCGCGCCTCTTCCACGAATTCCTGGAGAATCGCCCGCCGGACCATCGACGCGAACTGCTGGAACTGCTGGCCGCCCAGAAGCGCACCAACCGGCTGCTGCAGGCCATCATCTACGGTGGCATGGGTTTTGTATTGGGATTGATCGTGATGCAGGTGCTGGTGCGCGTGCGTCTGTTCTGACAACAAAGGAATCGCTGCCGTGCTGCTGACGCTGGTCTTCGTCTATCTCCTGATCACCATCGCCATCGGCCTCTACGCGGCCCGGCGCGTCAAGAACACCACCGACTTCGCGATCGCGGGCAGGCACCTGCCGCTGTACATGATCGTGACCACCACCTTCGCGACCTGGTTCGGCTCCGAGACCGTCCTCGGCATTCCGGCCAAGTTCATCGAAGGCGGCCTGAACGGCGTGGTCGAGGACCCGTTCGGTGCCGGCACCTGCCTGATCCTGGTCGGCCTGTTCTTCGCCGGCAAGCTCTACCGCATGACGCTGCTGACCATCAGCGACTACTACCGCGAGCGCTACGGCCGCACCATCGAGGTGGCCTGCTCGCTGATCATCATGCTGAGCTACCTCGGCTGGGTCTCGGCCCAGGTCACGGCGCTGGGGCTGGTGTTCAACGTGCTCTCGGGGGGCGCCATCGGCATCTCGATGGGCATGGTGATCGGGGTGGTCTCGATCCTGGCCTACACGCTGTTCGGCGGCATGTGGTCGGTGGCCGTCACCGACTTCATCCAGGTGATCATCCTGGTGCTGGGCCTGGCCGTGATCGCGGTCTTCGCGGGCAACATGGCGGGCGGCGCCGACAAGGTGGTCGCATTCGCGGTCAGCAAGGACCTGTTCAAGTTCTGGCCCGAGCCCAACTACCGGGACATGGTGTTCTTCTTCGCCGCCGCGATCACCATGATGCTCGGCTCCATTCCGCAGCAGGACGTGTTCCAGCGCGTGATGTCGGCCAACAGCGTGAAGGCGGCCACGCGCGGGCCGGTGATCGGCGGCGCGGCCTACATCCTGTTCGCCTTCGTGCCGATGTTCCTGGTGGCCAGCGCGCTGCTGATCATGCCGACCGAGACCGCCGAGCTGCTCAAGGACGATCCGCAGAAGGTGCTGCCCACGCTGGTGCTGCAGAAGATGCCCTTCGTGATGCAGGTGCTGTTCTTCGGCGCGCTGCTGTCGGCCATCAAGTCGACCGCCTCGGCCACCCTGCTGGCGCCCAGCGTCACCTTCACCGAGAACATCTGGCGCCAGTTCCGCCCCTCGGGCAGCGATCGCGAGAACCTGCTGACCATGCGCATCACGGTGCTGCTGTTCAGCGTCGCGGTGCTGGCTTACGCGATCCGCATGCAGGGCACCCCGATCTACGAGCTGGTCTCGGGCGCCTACCAGGTGCCGCTGGTGGGGGCCTTCGTGCCGCTCGTGTGCGGGCTCTACTGGAAGCGTGCGACCACGCAGGGCGCGATGGCGTCGGTGCTGCTGGGCATCGGCACCTGGCTGCTGTTCCTGGCCCTGCCGTGGGGCGAGGCCTTCCCGGCCCAGCTCGCGGGTGTGCTGGCCTCGTTCGTCGGCATGCTGGCCGGTTCGCTGGCGCCGCAGTGGGTGACCGACACCCACACGCCGCACCGGCCGCTCGCCGTCGACCCGGCCTGAGCGGCCGAGCGGCCCGGCACGATCCGGAGCGAGGCCGCCGGGGCCGGGGCGGCCCTTATAATCGAGGGCTTTGCGAGCGGCCGCCGGCTGCTTCCTGTGCCCCCATCCCCATGCCTATCTACGCCTACAAGTGCGGCGCCTGCGGCTTTGCCAAGGACGCGCTGCAGAAAATGTCCGACGCGCCGCTCACCGTGTGCCCGTCCTGCGGGGCGAGTGCGTTCAGC
This sequence comes from Variovorax jilinensis, assembly GCF_030316885.1. Lineage (GTDB taxonomy): Bacteria > Pseudomonadota > Gammaproteobacteria > Burkholderiales > Burkholderiaceae_C > Variovorax > Variovorax jilinensis. The sequence continues at coordinate 714,010 of NZ_JASZYQ010000001.1, forward strand.
AAGCAGCTGACCGCGGCCGGCTTCCAGCTCAAGGGCTCGGGCTGGTACGTGACCGACTTCCGCGACGGCAAGAAGGGCGCGGAAGGCGGCAAGAAATCCGAAGGCGGCGATGCCGCGCCGGCCGCCGGCGCCGACTCGGCCGCTGCTCCGGCTGCCGACCCGGCAACGTCCAAGCCCGCAGCGGTCGCACCGGCCAGCGCGCCGGCAGCGGCAGCGCCCGCGCCCGCGTCCTCGGGCGGCAGCAGCGACTGAGGGCAGGCCGATGCTCGCGCTGCGCAAATGGCTGCTCTCCGGCTTGCTGGTCATCGTGCCGCTGGTCATCACGCTGGGCGTGCTGAACTGGATCATCGGCACGCTCGACCAGACGCTGTGGCTGCTGCCGGAAGAATGGCAGAAGTACCTCACCGACCACAAGGTGCGCGGCCTTGGCGTGCTGCTGACGCTCGCCATCCTGCTGGCCGTCGGTGCCATCGCGAGCAACTTCGTCGGCAAGCGCCTGCTCGGCTGGGGCGACGCCGTGGTGCGCCGCATCCCGGTGGTGCGTTCCATCTACTCCAGCGTGAAGCAGGTCTCGGACACGCTGTTCTCCGAGAACGGCAACGCATTCCGCACCGCGGTGCTGATCGAGTGGCCGCGCCCGAACGCCTGGACCATCGCCTTCGTGACCGGCACCCCCGGCCATGAAGTCGTCGACCACCTGGGCGGTGGCGACTACCTCGGCGTCTACGTGCCGACCACGCCGAATCCCACCGGCGGCTATTTCGTGATGCTCAAGCGCAGCGACTGCATCGAACTCCGGATGAGCGTGGACGACGCGCTCAAGTACATCGTGTCGATGGGGGTGGTCGTTCCAGGCGGCCCCGCGGCGATCGCGACCAAGTAAAGAAGACAAGCACGCGCCCCTGCGGCGCCGGAATCCATCTATGGCCATGCGTTCAAACTATTGCGGTCTCGTGACCGAAGCCCTGCTGGGCCAAACCGTCACCCTCTGCGGCTGGGTCAATCGCCGGCGCGACCACGGCGGCGTGATCTTCATCGACCTGCGCGATCGCGAAGGCTACGTGCAGGTGGTGTGCGATCCCGACCGTGCCGCGCAGTTCGCCACCGCGGAAGGCCTGCGCAACGAGTTCTGCCTGCAGATCACGGGGCTGGTGCGCGCGCGTCCGGAAGGCACGGTCAACGACAACCTCAAGAGCGGCAAGATCGAGGTGCTGTGCCACGAGATGAAGGTGCTGAATCCTTCGGTCACGCCGCCCTTCCTGCTCGACGACGACAACCTGTCGGAGACCACGCGCCTCACGCACCGCGTGCTCGACCTGCGCCGTCCCGCGATGCAGCGCAACATGATGCTGCGCTACAAGGTCACGATGGAGGCGCGCAAGTTCCTCGACGCCAACGGCTTCATCGACATCGAGACGCCGATGCTCGGCAAGTCCACGCCCGAGGGCGCGCGCGACTACCTGGTGCCGAGCCGGGTGCACGACGGCAGCTTCTTCGCGCTGCCGCAATCGCCGCAGCTCTTCAAGCAGCTGCTGATGGTGGCGGGCTACGACCGCTACTACCAGATCGTCAAGTGCTTCCGCGACGAGGACCTTCGCGCCGACCGCCAGCCCGAATTCACGCAGATCGACATCGAGACCTCGTTCATGGCCGAGGAAGAGATCCGCGAGATGTTCGAAGGGATGATCCGCAAGGTGTTCCGCGCCGCGGCCGAGGTCGAGCTGCCGCCGTTCCCGGTCATGAGCTACGGCGACGCCATGTTCAAGTACGGCTCCGACAAGCCGGACCTGCGCGTCAAGCTCGAGTTCACCGAGCTCACCGACGTGATGCGCAATGTCGAGTTCAAGGTCTTCGCACAGGCGGCCGGCACGCCCGGCGGCCGCGTGGTCGCGCTGCGGGTTCCCGGTGGCGGTGGTGAAGGCGGACTCTCGCGCGGCGACATCGACGGCTACACCGAGTTCGTCAAGATCTACGGCGCCAAGGGCCTGGCCTACATCAAGGTCAACGACGCGGCGCTGGGCCGCGAGGGCCTGCAGAGCCCGATCGTCAAGAACCTCAACGATGCCTCGCTGGCCGAGATCATCGCCCGCACCGGCGCCCGCAACGGCGACATCCTGTTCTTCGGTGCCGACAAGGAAAAGGTCGTCAACGACGCCATCGGCGCGCTGCGCGTGAAGATCGGCCACAGCGCCTTCGGCAGGAAGAACGGCCTGTTCGACGACCGCTGGGCGCCGCTGTGGGTGGTCGACTTCCCGATGTTCGAGTTCGACGAGGAAGGCCAGCGCTGGTCGGCCGTGCACCATCCCTTCACCGCGCCCAAGGACGGCCATGAGGACCTGATGGACACGGCACCCGAGAAGTGCATCGCCAAGGCCTACGACATGGTGCTCAACGGCATCGAGATGGGCGGCGGCTCGGTCCGTATCCATCGCGAGGAAGTGCAGAGCAAGGTGTTCCGCGCGCTCAAGATCAACGCCGAGGATGCGCAGCACAAGTTCGGCTTCCTGCTCGACGCGCTGCAATACGGCGCGCCGCCACACGGCGGCATCGCGATCGGCCTCGACCGCCTGGTCATGCTGCTGACCGGCGCCGAATCGATCCGCGACGTGATCGCCTTCCCGAAGACCCAGCGCGCGCAGGACCTGCTCACGCAGGCGCCGAGCCCGGTCGACGAGAAGCAGCTGCGCGAGCTGCACATCCGCCTGCGCAACACGCCGCAGGCGGTCTGAGGCCGCCGGGGCGGCGCGGAGAACATGAGCCGCGCGCCCTGGAAGATCCCCGAGTCGGTGCTGGTCGTGATCCACACGCCGGCGCTCGAGGTGCTGCTGATCCGCCGCGCAGACAGCGACGAAGCGCTCTGGCAGTCGGTCACCGGCAGCAAGGACTTCGCCGACGAGGCGCCCGCCGCGACCGCGGCGCGCGAGGTGGCGGAAGAGACCGGCTTCGAATGCGGCCTGGGCGCGCCCCTTGCGCTGCAATTGCGCGACTGGCACGAGCAGCACGCCTTCGAGATCCTGCCGCGCTGGCGATCGCGCTATGCGCCCGACGTCACGCACAACACCGAGCACCTGTTCAGCCTCTGCCTGCCCGAGGTGCGCGAGCCGCGGCTCGATCCTTGCGAGCACACGGACTGGTGCTGGCTGCCGTTTCGCGACGCTGCGGCGCTGGCTTTTTCCTCGACCAACGCCGCAGCCATCCTGCGCCTGCCACAATTTGCGCGATGAATTCACAGGCGACGAACAGCTTCCGCGTGGCCACCTACAACATCCACAAGGGTGTGCAGGGCATCGGGCCCGCGCGGCGCCTCGAGATCCACAACCTCGGGCACGCGATCGAGCAGCTCGATGCCGACATCGTCTGCCTGCAGGAAGTGCGCAAGATGAACCGCCAGGCGGCCGCGCGCTTCAACCGCTGGCCCGAGCTGCCGCAGGCCGACTTCCTCGCGCCCGAGGGCTATACGGCGGTCTACGAGACCAATGCCATCACCAAGCATGGCGAACACGGCAATGCGTTGCTCACGCGCTGGCCCGTGCTGCGCAAGACGCACCTGGACATCTCCGATCACCGCTTCGAGCAGCGCGGGCTGCTGCACGTGGCGATCGACTTCGACGGCCAGCCGGTGCACACCATCGTGGTGCACCTCGGGCTGATCAAGGGCAGCCGCATCCGGCAGATCGCGCAGCTGCGCGAGTTCATCGAGCGCGAGATCCCGGCCGGCGAGGCGCTGGTCGTGGCCGGCGACTTCAACGACTGGGGTGCGCGCATGCGCTATGCGATGAACGCCATGGGCATGCGCGATTCCAGCGACCTGCGCGGGCCCCGCACGCTGACCTATCCCTCGCGGCTGCCCGTGGCACAGCTCGACTTCATCTATGGTCGCCAGGTCCAGCCGCTCTCGAGTTCGGTGCCGCGCGGGCCGGTCTGGGCCCGCATGTCCGACCACCTGCCGCTGGTGACCGACTTTGCGCTATCAAAACAATAGCTGAGTCGGCAGGCGGGGAGGCCCTGGCGGGCGCATGGCCGGAATTGCATTCGCTGATACGATGGGCGGATGCTCAGGACCATCGAAGCCGTACCGCGCCCCGCGCCAGGGGATGAAGACGAGGGCACGCCCGTCTCCCAGAAGATCCGCGAGCGAATCGTCGCCGCCCGCCGCCGCTTCAACGCCAACGACAACATCGCGGAGTTCATCCAGCCCGGCGAACTCGAAGGCCTGCTCGACGAGGTCGAGGTCAAGATGAAGGACGTGCTCGAGAGCCTCGTGATCGACCTCGAGAACGACCACAACACCGGCAACACCGCGCGCCGCGTCGCGAAGATGTATGTCAACGAGGTGTTCAAGGGGCGCTACGTGCCGCCACCCTCGCTGACCGAATTCCCGAACGCGGAGCATCTCAACGAGCTGATGATCGTCGGCCCGATCACGGTGCGCAGCGCCTGCTCGCACCACTTCTGCCCGATCATCGGCAAGCTCTGGATCGGCGTCATGCCGAACGAGAAGACCAACGTGATCGGCCTGTCCAAGTACGCGCGGCTGGCCGAATGGGTCATGGGCCGGCCCCAGATCCAGGAAGAAGCCGTGGTTCAGCTGGCCGACCTGATCCAGGAGAAGACCCAGCCCGACGGACTGGCCCTCGTGATGGAGGCCGAGCATTTCTGCATGCAGTGGCGCGGCGTCAAGGAAATGGACAGCAAGATGATCAACTCGGTCATGCGCGGTGTCTTCCTCAAGGACCCGAACCTGCGCCGCGAATTCCTCTCGCTGCTGCCGCGCAAGCGGGGCTAGCACGCCCCGCGTCGACCTCTCACCTGCACCTCACCTGCACCTCGACTGAGCTGAGCCCACACCATGCTCGTACGCCTTCTCTACGCCAGCCGCGCCGCCGACACCAGCCAGGCCGCCCTCGAGGCGATCCTCGCGCAGGCCCGCTCGCACAACACCGCCTGCGGCATCACGGGCATCCTCTGCCACGGCGCGGGCGTGTTCCTGCAGGCCATCGAAGGCGGGCGCACGGCCATCAGCGAGCTCTACGGCCACATCCAGCGCGACCCGCGGCACAAGGACGTGGTGCTGCTGCACTACGAAGAGATCTCCGAGCGCCGTTTCGGTGGCTGGACCATGGGCCAGGTCAACCTGTCGAAGCTCAACGCATCGACCCTGCTCAAGTATTCCGAGCGACCCGAACTCGATCCCTACGCGGTCTCGGGCAAGGTCTCGCTGGCGCTGCTCGAGGAACTGATGGCCACCGCCGCCATCGTCGGACGCCACTGAAGCCCGAACTGCTGCTCGGCTGCGATTTCTCGAGCGCGCCGAGCCCGCGCAAGCCCATCGTGGTCGCGCTCGGCGCGGCCCGTGGGACGGCCACCATCGCGCTCACGGGCTTCGTCGCCTTCCCCACGCTCGATGCCTGGGGCCGATGGCTCGCCGACACCCCGGCCTGGGTGGGCGGTTTCGACCTGCCGTTCGGACTCCCGCGCGAACTGGTGCTGCAGCTGGGATGGCCGCTCGAATGGGCGCCGCTCATCGACCACTACGCCAGCCTGGGCCGCGACGAGATCCGCGGCCGTTTCGCAGCCTTCTGCGCGGCGCGGCCGACCGGCGGCAAGTTCGCGCACCGGCGCACCGACGGACCGGCCGGTTCCAGCCCCTCGATGAAATGGGTGAATCCGCCGGTGGCGTTCATGCTGCACGCAGGCGTGCCGCGCCTGATCGCCGCCGGCGCCACGCTGCCCGGCCTGCATGCGCCGGCCGAGGGCGGGGCGCGCATTGCGCTCGAGGCCTATCCGGGGCTGCTTGCGCGTGAACTGATCGGGCGGCGCAGCTACAAGAGCGACGCCGGCGCGGCGCAGACCGAGGAGCGGCGGCAGGCACGCGTCGATCTGCTGGCTGCGCTCGAGCGCGGCTCGCCGCGACTGGGCTTGCGCCTCGCGATCGATGACGCTGCGCGCACCCTGTTGCTCGATGACGCGAAGGGCGACTGCCTCGACGCCGCCCTGTGCCTGCTCCAGGCCGGATGGGCGGCGGCGCGGCGGGAAAGCCATCCGGGACCGGGCTGGGGCCTGCCTGCGGACATCGATCCGCTCGAGGGCTGGATCGTGACGGCCTGACCTCCCGCTGTCCTACAGCAGGACAAGATGCTGCCCGCCCTCGGCGATGAGCCGAATCGATAGATTGAAATCAGTGGCTCACCCCGGGTCACGGTTTCATTCAACCTGAGAAGGGAAAGCACCATGAACAAGGATCAAGTGGCAGGCCGCGTCGACGAGGCCAAGGGCAAGATCAAGGAAGTCGCCGGCAAGGTGACCGGCAGCGAGAAGCTGCAGGCGGAAGGTGTCGTCGACCAGGCGAGCGGCAAGGTACAGAAGACCTACGGCGACGCCAAGGAAGACGCGAAGGACGCGATCAAGAAGGGCGCAGACAAGCTTTGACAGCGCGCATGCAAGGTCAGGCCCCGCATTTCGGAGCCCGGCCCTTTTCTTCCGAGAGGAGTACAGAGATGACCGAAACGAAGTTCCAGCTGCGCAGCGTCGCGGTGATCGCGCTGGCGGTTGCCGCATTGGGCATGGCAGGTTGCAACAGGAACGAGACTGCGGGCCAGAAGATGGACTCGGCAGTCGCCAAGACCGGCCAGGCGGCCGATACCGCAAAGGCCAAGACAGAGTCGGCGGCCTCCTCCGTGGCAGGCGCCATGGACGATGCCTCGATCACCGCCGCGGTCTCGACCGGCCTCGCGAAGGATCCGGACCTGAGCGCGATCAAGATCGATGTCGATACCAAGGGCGGGCGCGTGACGCTGACCGGACCGGCACCGAATCCGACCGCGAAGGCGCGTGCGGAGGAGATTGCGAAGTCCGTGCAGGGCGTGAGCGCGGTCGACAACAAGCTCGAAGTCAAGATGTGAGCTTGTCGGCAGGCGCCACGGAGCGCCTCGAAGCAACAAAGCCCGGCTGGTCCGGGCTTTTGCTTTGGGCATGCGGCCCCTGTCGGCGGGGGATCGGATTCAGTGTCTTCGCCGCGCCAGGAGCTGGAGTTTTAGGACACGTCCTTTGGCGGATGGGCATTCTTCTCCATCAGCGTGGTGACCATGTCTGCAACGTCCGAACTCTTGAGCAGGGCCGCCAGCACCGCCGTGATCGATAGCAGGCGCCACGGCTTGATCAGCACCACCAGCGCGCCGGTGGCCGCCGCTGCTGCGACCAGCTTGGCGGGTTCGTCGCGGGCATAGCGGTCGAGCAGCGGCCGCGCGAGCTGGCCTACCGCGTTGGCCGGATGACGGCGCCACCAGCGCCGGGCCACGCCGCGTGCGATCGAAGTCCAGGCGAACGGATGGGCGCCGCGAGGTTCATCGGCGCCATCTCCCGTGGCTTGGGTTTCGCCTTCGTCCGGCGGATAGGCATCGAATTCGTCGTCGCGCCGCGGGCGTCCGCCCTGCAACTGGTCGACCAGGGCCCGTCGGGAACGCGCGAGGCGCTGCTGGGGGGTCAGGACGGGTTCATCAATTGCCATGGCGATCTCCTGCGGCACGCAAGGCGTGCAGGTCGGCGTCGAGCTGCTCCCGCAGGTCGGCGAAACCATGGAAGGGGGATGGACGGGCCGCGATGTAGCCCGCTACGAGTGCGATCAGGACCGCGACACCCGGAACCGCTGCCAGCACCCAGTGAAAGCTCCCGTGCATCACGCCCAGCATCACGGCAACGCCGATGAGTGCCAGCGCGAGCATGGCGCTCACTGCGGCCAGCACGCCGGCAACCGCCCGTGCCACGATGCCGCGACTGGCCTCCTGGGCCTCCTGACGCACCAGGGCACCGTAATTGGCGAGATGCTCGGCGACGAGATCGGGGTGCCCGAGCACCGTTGAGAAGAGGGGATGGATCATGGTGCGGGGCAACCGGTGAAGCAAAGACAAGGCGGCCGTAGCCGCCTGGAATCAAAACGGCTTGGAGGCCGGGCTTCAGTAGTCGTCGCGGCGGCGGCTCGCGAGCACGATCAGCGCCGTGATCACGGCGCCGGCTGCGGCTGCCACCAGCACCGAGCGCACCGGCTGGTCGGAGATGTACTTGCCGGTGACGTCGGCCGCAGCTTCGAGGCGACGCTGCGCGCGGGCGCTGGTCGTCGATGCCGCATCGAGGCCGCGCTGAACTGCCTGCTGGACGCGGGCCGCCAGCTGTTCCACCGTGGGCTCTGCTTCGCGGCGCAGGTCGCGGACCTTCTCGCCGGCAGCGTTCACCGCGTTCTGGGCATAGGCGCGCGTGGCATCGATGGCCTCATGTGCCGTCTGACGTGCATCGTCGGCCAGTTGCGAGGCCGACTTGGTGGTTGTGTTCATGAGTTCAATTCCTTCTTGCTGAAAATTGGGATACCGGCCGCTCCATCGTAGCGGCTACCTGCGTCGCATCAAGCCCGCGATGAAGCTGGCAAGCGCCAGGACCAGGAAGATGACGAACAGGATCTTCGCGATGCCCACCGCACTGGCGGCGATGCCGCCGAAGCCAAACAGGGCGGCGACCAGCGCGATGACCAGGAAGACGACTGCGTAGTGCAACATGCTGATTCTCCTTGCAGATGGGTGGATACCGAGGGCACGCCCTTGTCGGGCGGCTTGGGCTCAACGATAGGAGCGCGGCGGGCGAAGCCCTGTCAGCAGCAGGGCGCGTGGGGCGTAGGAGAGGGCCCAAACCACCCGCGCCCCGTGGACCCCGCTCAGCCGCGCAGCGACGGCAGGATGGCGCTCAGGTGCGTGCCCTGGCCGGGCGTCGACGCAATCGTGAGCTTGCCCTTGGCTGCCTCCACGCGATGGCGCATGCCCGCGAGGCCGTGCGTGGATGGCCGAGCGCGCTGCGTGTCGAAACCCTTGCCGTTGTCCATCACCTCGATGACGGCATGGTTGCCGTAGTTCTTCATCACGATGCTGGCCTCGGTGGCCTGCGCGTACTTGCCGATGTTGGTGAGGCTCTCCTGCACCATGCGGTAGGCCGTGAGCTGGTTCGATTCGTCGAGGTCCACGGGCTCCAGCACCATTTCGACCTCCATGCCCGATTGCTCCGCGAACTCGCGTCCGAGGATCTCCAGCGAAGCCACCAGCCCGAGGTTGGACAGCGAGGACGGTCGCAGGTCCTCGATGATGCGGCGCTTGAGCGCGATGCCGCTGTTGAGGAGTTCGTTGAGATGTTGCAGCCGCTGGGCGGCGTCGGGCGCGTCGTTCAGCCTCGACTTGAGACGCGCCACGTCGAGCTTGGCGGCGGTGAGCAGCGAGCCGAGTTCGTCGTGCAGTTCGCGCGCCAGGAAGCCGCGCTCCGTCTCGCGCACCTGCTGCAGGTGCGTCGCCAGTTCGCCGAGCGTCGCGGTGCGTTCTCGAACCTCGCCTTCGAGCGCATTGCGTTCGCGCTGCAGCGCTTCCTGCTGCCGTTCGCCGATCGACCGCAGCGCGTGGGTCTGGCGCAGATAGAGATAGAAGGCCAGCAGGCCGGCCAGTGCCACCAGCGCGATGCCGATGCGCCCGAAACGCAGCGAGCTCGCGATCTGGGCCTGGCCGCGGTTGAGCTCCTCGTTGCTGCTCGAGATCAGCGCGCCGACCTGGTTGCGGATCGCGTCCATTTCCTCCCGCCCTACATCGGTCGTGATGACGAACTTCCAGGCGTCCTCGCTGCCGGCCTGGCGCAGGCGCACGCTCATCTCCATCTCGGCGAGCTTGCGGCTCACGTGCTTGGCAAGTTCGCCAAGCCGCGCCAGTTCGTTCGGGCGGCCCGCATAAAGCGCCTGCAGCGCCGCGAGGTTTCCGTCCACCTGCTTCACGGCCACGTCGTAGGGCTCGCGGTAGCGGGCTTCCCCGGTCAGCAGGAAGCCGCGCTGACCGGTTTCCGCATCGAGCACGTTCTGCAGCATGAGGTTGAGCACCGTGCGCGCCTGCTGCGCATCGCCGACTTCCTGCAGTGCCTGGTGCGATCGGCTGTAGCCCGCCTCGTTGATGCCGACCAGCGCCAGTGCCGCCAGTGCGGCAAGCGTGAGGCTGAGGGCCATCTTGGGAAAAGCTAACCAGCGCATGAGGTCTCGGAGCAATGCCAGCCGTTCAAATTCGGGAATAATCGGTGCCGATCAGGGACCGGCAATTCGCAACCCCCTCGGCCGCGATGCAACGACGAAGGTAACAGATGATCAAGATCGGAATTGTGGACGACCACGCCATCGTGCGTTCCGGCCTGCGCCAGTTTTTTTCTGAGCATGTCGACCTGCGCGTGGTGGGTGAGGCTGCCAGCGGCCGCGAGGCCATCGAACTCGTGCGCACCACGGAGCTCGACGTGCTCGTCATGGACCTCTCCATGCCGGGCCAGAGCGGTATCGACGCGCTGGCCATGATCCGCGCCAAGGCGCCCGACGTCGGCATCCTGATCCTCAGCGGCTATCCCGAGGAGCACTATGCGATGAACCTGATCCGCCAGGGTGCCAGCGGCTACCTCAACAAGGAATGCGATCCGATCGACATCGTCAACGCGATCCGCACCATTTCGCTGGGCCGGCGCTACATCACGCCCGCAGTGGCCGAGCTGCTGGCGCGGCAGCTCGACCGCAAGGACGACGCGGCGCCTCACGAGCAGTTGTCCGAGCGCGAGTTCCAGGTCTTCCTCAAGCTCGCCAAGGGCGAGACCGCGGGCGACATCGCCAAGACGCTGTCGCTGTCGGTGAAGACCGTGAGCACCTATCGCACGCGGCTCATGGAGAAGATGAATCTCTCGTCCAACAGCGACCTGACCTACTACGCACTCAAGAACAAGCTGATCGATTGAGCTGCAGGCCCCGGGCCTTGGCGGCCATCGGGCTTCAGCCGTGGCTGGGCGAACTGCGCAGGCGCGCTGCCTGCTCGATGCAGAAGTCGATCAGGGCATCGATCTCGTTCGACTTGTCGAACACGGCATCGACGCCGAACTGGGCGCAACGCTTGCGGATGTCGGGCGTGGCGTAGTTGCTCAGCACCACCACCTTCTGGTCGGGACGGCGATCGAGGCAGGCCTGCAGCACACCCAGGCCGCTGCCCTGCTTCAGGAAGAGATCGACGATGGCCAGTTCCCATTCGTCGGCGTGATCGCGCAGCCACAGGCTGGCATCGGCCTCGGTTTCCGCAAATCCGATGGCCGAAATGCAGGTGAGTTCCTCCAAGGTGCCGACGAGATTCTCTCGGATCGTGACGTTGTCTTCGACGATGTAGGTTTTCAATCTTGGGTCCATGAGAACCGCTGCCCCTTGACGAACCTGGCTGCCCGCAAGGAAAGCCGGCATCGCGATGCTAAAAGAATTACAGCCTGGATCATGACGTCTGGGGCGGCCTGAAGCTGTAGGCTGGTTCTTACGCGGACGGGCGATTGCAGCCGTAGGCAGTGCCCCACAGCCAATACGGCCGGTGACCGACCCTGCGATCACGCGGACTTTCCTAGCCTGTGAGGGTCGACGCGACAGTGGGTTGCGTTTCCTCTTCTTCCATCACTCGGGTGCCCGCATGAACTTCGTCTGGAGCTATGTCGCCGTCGGCGCTATCACCTTGGCAGCGGGCGCGGCGGTCGTCGCTGGAGAGCCGGCGATTGCCGAGCTTCGATTGGCCGAGGCCGCGACTTCGGCGGCCGCCTCCGGGGCGTCGATGGCGGTGCTGCTTGCCGAATCGGAACTGGAAGCTCGGCCACTCTCCATCCAGGTCGCCGCCCCGGCCGACTGACGACAGGGATCGCCATGCCGTCGACGACGCCTGCGTTCCTGAGCCACCCTGGCTTCTGGAAGAGATTTGCGGCCGTGGTGGTGGGCCTGCTGGTCGCGATCTGGCTGCTGCTCGCCTTCTTCCCCTGGGATCTGCTGCGTGAACCCATCAACCGCTACGTGAGCGAGCGCACAGGGCGCAAGTTCGAGATCACGCGCAAGCTCGATGTGAAGCTCGGCCTGCGCCAGGCGACCGTGATGTTCGATGGCATCGAGTTCGCCAACCCGGGCTGGGCACGCGAACCCTATCTCGTGCGCGCGCAGGGCGGGGAGTTCGACATCCGCTTCTGGCAACTGATCGCCAATCGCGTGGTTCTGCCGCGCGTCAAGCTCGACTCGCCGGCCATTGGCCTGCAGATGGAAGAGGACGGTCGTCGGACCTGGGCCTTCGACACCGAGGGCGACGGCTCCGGCACGGTGCCGACCATCGGACTGATCCAGGTCGACGGCGGCACCCTCGATTTTCTTGCGCCGGCGAAGCAGATGGACCTGCAGGCCGCCTTCAGCTTCGACAGCAGCCGCGGCGACATGCCGCTCGACTTCGAGATCAAGGGCCGCACTCGGGGCCAGCCGCTTTCGGCCAAGGGGCGGACCGGCAACGTCATGCAGCTGACCTCGGCCGGGCAGCCGCCGTTCCCGCTCGAGATCGACCTCAAGGTGGCGCAGACGCGACTGCAGGCCAAGGGAACCGTGGCCGAGTTGACAGAGCTAGACGGCCTCGATGCCCAGTTCGACATCCGCGGCCCCAATCTCGGACGCCTCTATCCGGCGCTCGGCATCGCGTTGCCGCAGACGCCGCCCTATGCGCTGAGCGGCAACCTGCGCAAGAACGCGGCCCTGTGGGAAGTCCGCGGCATGAAGGGCCGCCTGGGCCTCTCGGACATCGGCGGCGACATGCAGTTCGACAAGTCGCAGAAGATCCCCCACCTCGGCGGCACGCTGAAGTCCAAGGTCATGGACATGGACGACCTCGGCCCGCTGATCGGCCTGCCCCCCACCGAGCGCTCGGCCAACGCCGTCGAGGGGGTGGCGCCGCCGCCCACCATCGAGCAGGCGAAGCGTCCGGGCGGCAAGGTCCTGCCCGATGCCACGCTCGACTTCGAGCGCCTGCGCGCGATGAATGCCGACGTCAGCTACACCGCCGAACGCATCAAGAACGTGCGCGAGCTGCCGCTCGACCGTGGCAGTGTGCAGGTCAAGCTCAAGGACGGCGTACTGACGCTCGACCCGCTCGATCTTGGCGTGGCGAGCGGGAAGATCGCGGGCGCCATCCGCATCGATGCGACGCAGAATCCGGCCGACATCCGCGCCGCGCTCGAAGTGCGTGCGATGCAGCTCAACCGCCTGATTCCCAAGGTCGAGACCCTCAAGACCAGCTTCGGCAAGCTCGACGGTCGCATCCATCTTTCAGGACGGGGCAACTCGGTCGCGACCTGGCTCGGCAACGCCTCGGGAGACGTCGCGGCGATCACGGGGCGGGGCCAGTTCAGCAACCTGCTGCTCGAGTTTCTCGGCCTCGACGGCGGCGAGATCATCAAGTTCCTGCTCGAGGGCGACCACAACGTCGAGTTGCGCTGCGCTGCGCTGGCCTTCGATGTCGAGAAGGGCGTGATGAAAAGCCGCAGCGTGGTGTTCGACACCACCGACACGGTCTTCAATGCCACCGGCAACGTCAACCTCGGCAGCGAGAGCATGGACATCGTGATCCGCCAGCAGCCCAAGGACATGAGCATCCTCGCGCTTCGCACGCCGCTGCGCGTGCACGGCACCTTCGGCTCGCCGAAGGCCGGCGTGGAAGCGGCGCCGCTGGCGGCCCGTGGCGCGGCTGCCGTGGCCCTGGCGGCCATCAACCCGCTGCTGGCGCTGGCCGCGACGATCGAGACCGGTCCGGGCAAGGACGCCGATTGCGCCGCGGTGCTGGCGGAAGCCAGGAAGCCATCGGCCGGTGCGGCCGCAGCGGGTGCCGCCAAGGCCAGGCAGCAGCCGGCCAACGGCGGTTGAAGCAGCTGCGCCTCAGTCGGCAGGTTTGGGCAAGGGCCGGTGCCCGCAGACCCGGCAGCCGGGGTCGCGTGCCACGCCCAGCGTGTCGAATGCGGTGCGCCGGCCGTCGAACATCAGCAGCCGGCCCGCCATCGAGGGACCGATGCCCGCGAGCAGCTTGATCGCCTCGCTGGCCTGCAGCGTGCCGATGGTGCCGACCACCGGTCCCAGCACGCCGAGCACGGCGCAGCGTGTCTCTTCGAAATCGGCCTCGGGCGGGAAGATGCAGGCGTAGCAGGGCGAAACGGCGTCGCGCGTGTCGTAGACGCTCAGCTGGCCGTCGAAACGGATCGCCGCGCCCGCCACCAGCGGAACCGCATGCGCCACGCAGGCGCGATTCACCGCGTGGCGCGTGGCGAAGTTGTCGCTGCAGTCGAGCACCACGTCGGCACTCGCGACCAGCTGGCCGAGCAGGGCGTCGTCGGCGCGCAACCGGTGCGTATCGATGCGGATATCGGGATTGAGCTCGCGCATCGCGACGGCCGCCGAATCGACCTTGGCCAACCCGACCCGCGCCGTCGTGTGCGCCACCTGGCGCTGCAGGTTGGTGAGATCGAGCGTGTCGTCGTCGACCAGCGTGATCTGGCCGACACCGGCCGCGGCGAGGTAGAGCAGGGCCGGCGAGCCGAGTCCGCCGGCACCGATCACCAGCGCATGGGCGGCGCTCACGCGCGCCTGGCCGTCGATGCCGAATTCTTCCAGCAGGATGTGGCGCGAGTAGCGCAGCAGGTCCTGGTCTTCCATGCGCCGCGCGGAACCGATTCGACGGTCGCCCGGGCCGCACGGGCCCGGCGACTGCGCCGGATCAGTTGTCCTTCTTCTCTTCCTTGTTGTCGACGATGACCTGGGTCTTGCTCACGAGCACCGGCTGGCCCTTGAGGCTCTTGACGGCCTGCGCGAGCGCGAAGTCGTCGGTGGCGCCGAACTCGGGCACCTTGCGGTCCTGCGGCGGCTTCTTGGCCTCTTCCTCGAGGCGCTTGCGGGCCTCGTCGCGCGCCTTCTCGCGTTCCGGGTCCTTGCTCTCGGGGCCCTGGCCGCTGGCCAGGTGCTTCTCGAGGTCGGCCTCGCGCATCCGCAGCGCGGCGAAGGGGCTGCCTTCGGCGCTCTCGTCGACCAGCACGTTGGGCACGATGCCCTTGGCCTGGATCGAGGTGCCGCTCGGCGTGTAGTAGCGCGCGGTCGTGATCTTCAGGCCGGTGTCGGGGCCGAGCGGGCGCACGGTCTGCACCGAACCCTTGCCGAAGGTCTGGCTGCCCATGATGGTGGCGCGCTTGTGGTCCTGCAGGGCGCCCGCGACGATCTCGCTGGCCGAGGCCGAGCCTTCGTTCACGAGAACGACCAGCGGCACGGTCTTGAGCGCGGCCGGCAGGTTGCGCAGCGGGTCGCTGCCCGCGCGACGCTGGTAGAACTCGGGCGCGGCCTTGTAGATCGACTTGCTCTCAGCGAGCTGGCCGTCGGTCGACACGACCGTGACGTTCTCGGGCAGGAAGGCGGCCGAGATGGCAACTGCCGCGTCGAGCAGGCCGCCCGGGTCGTTGCGCAGGTCAAGCACCAGACCCTTGAGGTTCGGGTCCTGCTTGTAGATCTCCTCGACCTTCTTCACGAAGTCGTCGACCGTGCGTTCCTGGAACTGCGACAGTCGAATCCACGCGTAGCCCGGCTCCACGACCTTGCCGCGGACCGACTGCGTGCGGATTTCCTCGCGCGTGATGGTGACCGGGAAGGTGCGGTTCTCGTCCTTGCGGAAGATGGTCAGCAGCACCTTGGTGTTGGCCTCGCCGCGCATGCGCTTGACCGCCTCGTTGAGGGACAGGCCGCGCACGGCGGTGTCGTCGATCTTGGTGATCAGGTCGTTCGGCTTGAGGCCGGCACGGAAGGCCGGGGAGCCTTCGATCGGCGACACCAACTTAATCAGGCCGTCTTCCTGCGAGATCTCGATGCCGACGCCGACGAAGCGGCCGGTTGTGCCTTCGCGGAATTCCTTGAAGGACTTCTTGTCGAAATACTGGGAATGCGGATCGAGCCCCGCGACCATGCCGGAGATGGCATCCGAGATGAGCTTCTTCTCGTCCACCGGCTCGACGTAGTCGCTCTTGACCATGCCGAACACGGCAGCGAGTTGCTGCAGTTCCTCGAGCGGCAGGGGAGCCAGCGAGCCGCGAGCGACGGTTTGCAACGAAACGGTAGTCAGCACGCCGGCGCACACGCCTGCGGCAACCCAGCCGGTAATCTTCATTTTCTGGCCCATGTGTAGTGTCCTCAGTCGGCTGTCAAACCAATATACACATCTTGGAAGCAACTTGTCTGCCGGGGTTCCGCGAACCCGACCTGCAATCTCACAATTTCGTTACGCTTTGCCCTGGGAGGCCACGGCTGCAACCGCTTTCTCGGCGGCTTCGGCATCGCCCAGGTAGTAGTGGCGCAGCGGCTTGAGCTCGTCGTCGAGTTCGTAGACCAGCGGAATCCCGTTGGGGATGTTGAGGCCGACGATCTCGTCGTCGGAGATGCCGTCGAGATACTTCACGAGCGCGCGGATCGAATTGCCGTGCGCCGCCACCACCAGCCGGCGGCCGGCGCGGATCGCGGGCGCCATCGACTCGTTCCAGAACGGCAGCACGCGCGCCACCGTGTCCTTGAGGCACTCGGTCAGCGGCACCTGCTCGGGCGACAGCTTGGCATAGCGGACGTCGCCGCGCTCGCTGCGCGGGTCGTTCGGCTCGAGCGGCGGCGGCGGCGTGCCGTAGCTGCGGCGCCAGACCAGCACCTGCTCGTCGCCGTACTTCTTGGCCGTCTCGGCCTTGTTGAGCCCCTGCAGGCCGCCGTAGTGGCGTTCGTTCAGGCGCCAGGAATGGACCACCGGCAGCCAGGTGCGGTCGAGCTCGTCGAGGGTGTGCCACAGCGTGCGGGTGGCGCGCTTGAGCACGCTGGTGTAGGCGACGTCGAAGTCGTAGCCCTCGGCCTTGAGCAGCCGACCGGCCTGCTTGGCCTGCTCGACGCCGGTGGGCGTGAGGTCGACATCGGTCCAGCCGGTGAAGCGGTTTTCGAGATTCCAGGTCGATTCGCCGTGGCGGATCAGTACCAGTTTGTGCATGGGAGAAGCCTTTGGGAACGCGGTCGGAAAGCCGACATTCTAAAATCCAGGGTTTGCCACAGAAGGAACACCGTGAAATTCATTGTCGACAACTGGATGCTGATCCTGATTGCGCTCAGCTCGGGCGGCATGCTCGCCTGGCCGCTGCTGCGCGGCGCCAATGCCGGCTCGCTCACGGCGCAGGGGGCGGTGCAGCTCATCAACCGCGAGCGTGCGGTGGTGGTCGACGTGCGCGCGCCCGAGGAATTCGCTGCCGGCCACGTGACCGGCGCCCGCAACGTGCCGCTGGCCGAGCTCGAGCAGAAGCTGCCCGCCACGGTGAAGAACAAGTCGTTGCCACTGTTGCTTGTCTGCGCGACCGGCTCGCGCGCGCAGCGCGCCGTGGCGACCGCCAAGAAGCTCGGCTACGAACAGGCCCAAGCCGTGGCCGGCGGACTCAAATCCTGGAAAGACGCTAATCTGCCGCTTGAAAAGGCCTGAACCCTCACGAGATAGCCCAGATGCAAGCCGTCAAGATGTACACCACCGCCGTCTGCCCCTACTGCATACGAGCGAAGCAGATCCTCAAGTCCAAGGGCGTCGAGCAGATCCAGGAGATCCGCATCGACACCGATCCCCAGGCGCGCGCCACCATGATGGACCTGACACGCCGCCGCACCGTGCCGCAGATCTTCATCGGCGACACCCATGTCGGCGGCTGCGACGACCTGATCGCGCTCGACGGCCGCGGCGGCCTGGCGCCGCTGCTGCAGGGCGCCTGAAGCTACGGGCCGTCTCCGGCCGGTCTTGCAGCCGGGCGATAATCGCCGGCTACCTTCCCTGAAACCCGCTGCGGGATGTCTCGCGCGGGCCTCGTTTTGATCCTCGAAAGTTAGAGCCATGGCCGACCAGCAAGCACAAGACCCCGTTTTCCAGATCCAGCGCGTCTATCTCAAGGATCTCTCGCTCGAGCAGCCCAATTCGCCGGCCATCCTGCTCGAACAGGAACAACCCACGGTCGACATCCAGCTCGGCGTCGACGCCCAGCCCGTGACCGACGGCATCTACGAGATCACCGTGTCGGCCACCGTGCAGACCAAGATCGGCGACAAGACCGTGTTCCTGGTCGAAGCCAAGCAGGCCGGCATCTTCGAGATCCGCAACCTGCCGGAAGACCAGATGGCCCCGATCCTCGGCATCGCCTGCCCGCAGATCGTGTACCCCTACCTGCGCGGCAACGTGGCCGACGTCATCCAGCGCGGCGGCTTCCCGCCGGTGCACCTGGCTGAAATCAACTTCCAGGCCATGTTCGAGCAGCAGCAGGCCCAGGCCGCCGGCCAGGCCCCGCAGATCGTCACGCAGTAAGCCGGCCGCGCGGGCGCTTCCGATGAAGCTCTGCGTGCTCGGTGCCGGCGCCTGGGGCACGGCGCTGGCGCTCAATGCCGCCGGCCGTCACACGGTCGCGCTCTGGGCGCGCGATTCGGACCAGATCGCCGCCATGCAGGCCGCGCGCGAGAACGTGCGCTACCTGCCCGGTGCGGCGCTTCCCCCCTCTCTTTCGCTCGTTGGCGGCGACGCAACGGCCGCGGTGGCGGACGCCGAGCTCGTCATCGTTGCAACGCCGATGGCGGCGCTGCGCGAGCAATTGCAGCGCTTGAGCGCCCTCGGCTGCCCGGTCGCATGGCTGTCCAAGGGAGTCGAGCCGGCAGCGGCGGCGGCGGATTCCGACATGCCCGCGTTCGGGCTGCTGGCGCACGAAATCCAGGCCCAGGTGGCGCCCGGCCTGCGCGCGGGTGTCCTCAGCGGCCCCAGCTTCGCCCAGGAGGTCGCGCAGGCGCGACCGACCGCACTGGTCGCCGCCAGCGTCCACGCCGATGTGCGCGAGGCGCTGGTCGAGGCTTTCCACGGACCGGCATTGCGTGTCTACGCCAACGATGACATCGTCGGCGTGGAGGTGGGCGGCGCGGTCAAGAACGTGCTGGCGATCGCGACCGGGCTGGCCGACGGCCTCGGCCTGGGCCTCAACGCGCGCGCCGCGCTGATCACGCGTGGCCTGGCCGAGATGACCCGCTTCGGCGTCGCGCTCGGCGCGCGTGCCGAAACCTTCATGGGCCTCTCGGGTCTGGGCGACCTGGTGCTCACCTCGACCGGCGACCTGTCGCGCAACCGCAAGGTCGGGCTCCTGCTTGCCGAGGGCAAGTCCCTCGCGCAGGCGGTCGATTCGCT
The DNA here is from genome assembly GCF_030316885.1 of Variovorax jilinensis. Classification (GTDB taxonomy): domain Bacteria; phylum Pseudomonadota; class Gammaproteobacteria; order Burkholderiales; family Burkholderiaceae_C; genus Variovorax; species Variovorax jilinensis. The sequence goes on from NZ_JASZYQ010000001.1 coordinate 733,086, forward strand.
GGGCCACGTGGCCGAAGGCGTCTATTGCGCACGCACCGTCGTGCAGCGCGCGCGTCACCTGGGCATCGAGATGCCGATCGCCGCCGGCGTGGTGGGCGTGCTCGACGGCCATGTGCGGCCCGCCCAGGCCGTGGCCGAACTGATGGGGCGGGAGCCGGGCGTCGAGCGGGCTTGAGCGGCCATGGCGCCGGCGGTGCCCCGGCGGAGCCGGATTCAGGCCGACGCCGGGCCGCCCCAAGGCGGCCTGCGGCCCCCTCGGGGGGCAGCGACCCACACGGAGTGGGGGAGCGTGGGGGCCAGATCAGGCCGACGCCGGGCCGCCCCAAGGCGGCCTGCGGCCCCCTCGGGGGGCAGCGACCCACACGGAGTGGGGGAGCGTGGGGGCCAGGATCAGGCCGACGCCGGGCCGCCCCAAGGCGGCCTGCGGCCCCCTCGGGGGGCAGCGACCCACACGAAGTGGGGGAGCGTGGGGGCGATTTCAGGCCGGCGCGTAAGCCAGCCGCACGTAGATCGGCGCGAAGGCTTCCGCCTGCGTGATGTCGATCAGGGTTTCCTTGGCGAGCTCGAGCATCGCGATGAAGGTCACGATCAGCACCGGCACGCCGCGCGTGACGTCGAACAGCTTCTCGAACTCGACGAACTGCCGGCCCTGCAGGTGGCGCAGCACGATGCTCATGTGTTCGCGCACGCTGAGTTCCTCGCGCGAGATCTTGTGGTGCTGCACGAGCTTGGCGCGGCGCAGGATGTCGGCCCAGGCGTCGCGCAGATCGACCACGTTCATGTCCGGAAAGCGTGGCTTGAGCGACTGCTCGATGTAGACCTGGGCCTTCCAGAAGTCGCGCCCGGCCAGCGGCGTGGCGCTCAGCGCGGCGGCCTGCAGCTTGGTCTGTTCGTATTCGAGCAGGCGGCGAACGAGTTCGGCGCGCGGGTCCTCGGCTTCCTCGCCGTCGGCCGACTTCTTGGGCGGCAGCAGCATGCGCGACTTGATCTCGATCAGCATCGCGGCCATCAGGAGGTATTCCGCGGCGAGTTCGAGGTTGGTGTGGCGGATCTCCTCGACGTAGCTCAGGTACTGGCGCGTCACGCCCGCCATCGGGATGTCGAGGATGTTGAAGTTCTGCTTGCGGATCAGGTAGAGCAGCAGGTCGAGCGGGCCCTCGAAGGCCTCGAGGAAGACCTGCAGCGCTTCGGGCGGGATGTAGAGGTCGTTGGGCAGCGCGAACAGCGGCTCGCCATAGAGGCGCGCCAGCGCGACCTGGTCGATGACGTCGGGCATCGCGTCCGGGATCTGGCCGGTGCCGTCGTCGACGATGACCTCGTCGGACGTCGACCGGGCATCGTCGACGCTGGGCGAGCCGCCTTCGCCCTGGCGGCGCGCGCCGGAACCCGGGACGGCCCGAATGACCACCTTACTTGGCGCGGGTCTGGTAGACGTAGGGCTGCATCGGGATACGGCCTTCGCTGTATTCCTCGAGCAGGCTGCGGTCGAGGTGCTTGTCCCACAGCAGGGCGCGGCCGGCGCGCTGTTCGGCCTCGAGCGTCGGCTTCTTTTCCTTCATCTCGTCGATGAAGTTCGTGATCTCGGAGGTGTAGTGGGGGCGGGCGAAGAGGGACATGGCGGTGGGGACCTTTTGCCGCATTTTACCGGGTGGATTCCGCCTTGAAGGCGGCATCGGCATGCGTTAGCGTGGCGGCTCCCAACCATTCCAGGAGATTCGCCCATGAAGCGTCGACATTCGATGACCCTTGCTGCAGCGGCCGCTGCCGTCGTCCTGCTGGCGTCCTGCAGCACCAAGGGGCCGGACACGCCGCAGGGCAAGATGGGCTTCTTCGTGACGAGCAGCAACCCGGGCAAGGGCGCCGATTTCGGCGGACTCTCGGGCGCCGACCGCTTCTGCCAGAGCCTCGCGACCGCCGTCGGCGCGGGGGGGCGAACCTGGCGCGCCTACCTGAGCACCACTGCCACGCCCACCGCGCCGGCCGTCAATGCGCGCGACCGCATCGGCACCGGACCCTGGTACAGCGTGACGGGCCAGTTGATCGCCAGCAACGTCGACGGCCTGCATTCCGCCAGCAACGGACTGACCAAGCAGAGCGCCGTGACCGAGAAGGGCGCGACGATCAGCGGCCGCGGCGACCCGGTCAACCTGCACGACATCCTGACCGGCTCGTCGCCCGACGGGCGTGCGGCACCGGGCCCCAAGGACACGACCTGCGCCAACTGGACCTCGAGCGGCGACGGTTCGGCGATCGTCGGCCACCACGACCGCACCGGCCTCGACGAAAGCGCACCGGCCAAGTCCTGGAATTCGTCTCATGCCACGCAGGGCTGCAGCCTCGACGCGCTCAAGAGGACCGGCGGCGGCGGCCTGCTCTACTGTTTCGCTCAGAACTGAAGCCGCGCGGCCGGACCGAACAAATCGGTCGCGGCCTGCCGCCGGCGTGGGGACCTGAACTTCAGTCGTAGGCGACGGTCAGGATCGCGGCGCGGCGTGCACCATCGCCTGGCAGGGCCAGCGCCGCGATCGAGATCGTGCCGCCATTCGAATCGAGTACGCACCCGCCTGCAGCCGTGTGCCTGAGCTCGATGCAGCGCATGCCGATCTCCAACCCGTCTACGCCATCGGCGTGCACGTGCGCGCTCTGGCCGAGGCCGGCCGAGAAGTGCACATGAACGCCCGCCGCCGAAGCTGAATCGCTCGAGTGGGACGCCGCTGGCGCCAGGACAAGCGCATGAGGCGGGGCCACGATGGTCCCTGCGAAGTGGATGGTGCCGATGTTCGTTCCGGCGGCGCTCGCGGCCGCTGCGCCGCAGATCGAGAGCAGTGCGAGCCCTGCCAGCCGGTGGAAAGTTGCGTGATGTCGTGCCATGTCGAACTCCCTGTTGAAGCCGTCGCCGTGGCGGCCGACTGGCTCGTCAACCGACGTCAGGTTTCATTTGGACACGGTATCTAACACATCGAAACCTTGTCAATGACATTGTCTTTTCACGTCGCTTCGGGCGTTGCAAGGCTTGCGCAGCCTGTCAGCGCGGGTCCATCGAGGCACGCTGGCGGGCCGCGGTGAACAGCTGGTTGCGCGTGAGTTGCAGCGCCTGGCCGCGGCGTGCGCTCTCGGGCGAGGCCGCGGAGGTGACCGCCACCACCAGGTCGCCGGGCGGGAACACCCAGACCATCTGGCCGCCGAAGCCGCTCGCGAAGAAGGTGTTGCGCGCCGCCTTGGCATTGTTGGAAGGCACCACCCACCACAGGTAGCCGTAGGGCAGCGACACCGGCAGTCCGCCTGCGTTCTGCGGCTGCGAGGCGGCGGCCACGAACGCCTGCGGGACCAGCTGCCGGTCGCCCCAGCGCCCGTCCTGGAGGTAGAGCTGGCCCAGCTTCGCCATGTCCAGCGTGCGCAGCGAGAGGCCGTTGCGATAGCCCGGCTCGGCGAATCCCAGCGGCGCGACGAGTCGCTCGCGTGCGTAGTCGGCCAAGGGTGTGCCGGTGGCGCTCTCGACCAGCGCCGACAGCAGAGGCACCAGCGCGTTGTCGTAGGCGAAGAATTCGCCGGGCGCATGGCGCAGCGGCCGCGCCCAGGCCTTGGCGGGAGCCATTGCAGGCGCCGTGCCGGTCGGGTCGTTCACCTCGAAGCCAGCCGTCATGGTGAGCAGGTGGCGCAGGGTGATGCGGGCGGCACGCGGGTCGTCGTTGAGCGACGTCCACTCGGGCATCAGCGACAGTACCGGGACGTCGACGTTCGCGATCCTGCCCTCGCCGATGGCAGCGCCGACCAGCGATGCGAGCGCGCTCTTGGCGATCGAGTGCACCGGGCGCAGCGTGTCCGGGTTGCCGTCGCGATGGAAGCTGAACACCGCGCGCCCCCGCAGCACGACGACCGCGCTCTGGACGTCGGGCATGTCCTTCGTGATCGTGTCGCCGATGCCTGCGAACGCGGTGGCGTCCAGGGCCTGCTCGGCGGGCGTCGAGTCGCGCCAGTCGAGGCGGGCCTGCGCGTGGGCACTGGCAAATCCCAGCAGGGCCAGGGCGAGCGTCAGGCAGGGGATCCAGGAACGGCGCATCGGTCTTCCTCGCAGGCGAATCGATGCGGCAGTTTAGCGAGCGAGCGGGCCCTGGCCGCGCAGCGCCGACCGCTCAGTGCGCGGTGCCCGGCGCGGCCTCGGCGGCGCTGCCTTCGAGCTCCGCCGCGAAGCCCGATCGCTCGAACACTTCCTGCGGCTGCGCCTGCAGCGATTCGACCCGTAGCACACCGCCGCGCTCACGCACCGCCTTGTGCAGCTGGCGCAGCGCATCGAGGCCGGTGGCGTCGACCGAGATCAGCTGCATCGCATCGAGCACCACGGTCATGCCGCGAGGCGCACGCTCGACCGCGGTCACGACCGGATCGAGCTTGGCGGCGGCGCCGAAGAACAGCGCGCCATAGAGCCGGTAGGTCAGCACCGGTGGCTGCACTGCGACCAGTTCGATGCTGAACAGCGTGCTCATGCGCCGCACGAACAGCGCGCAGGCCAGCACGATGCCGACCTGTACTGCCACCGTGAGATCGAACACCACCGTGAGGAAGAAGGTGCCGAGCATCAGCAGTCGGTAGTGGCGGCTGAAGCGCCGCAGCATGCCCGGCGAGAACTCGCGCCATTCGCCCATGTTCCAGGCCACGAAGATCAGCACGCCCGCGAGCACCGCGAGCGGCACGTGCCGGGCCAGCGGCGCGGCCAGCAGCACCACCGCGAGCAGGGTGAGCGCATGCACCATGCCCGCGATCGGTGAGCTGGCGCCGGCACGCACGTTGGTCACGGTGCGCGCGATGGTGCCCGTGGCCGGCATGCCGCCGAAGAATGGCGTGACCGCGTTGGCGATGCCCTGCGCCATCAGCTCCTGGTTCGGGTCGTGACGCGGCAGGCCGCCGACCTGGTCGGCCACGCGTGCACACAGCAGCGATTCGATGGCGCCGAGCAGCGCGATCGTGAGCGTGGGCGTCACCAGCTGCTTGACCGTCTCCCACGAGAACGCCGGCAGCGCGAAGGTCGGCAGGCCCTCCGGAATGCCGCCGAAGCGCGTGCCGATGGTTTCCACCGGCAGCGCGAAGCCCCAGGACACCAGCGTCAGCGTGACCAGCGCCACCATCGGCCCCGGCAGGCGGGAGCCGGCCTGCGCTGCGCGCGAGCGGGCAGCGCGTCCGAACAGGCGGTGCACGCCGCGGCCGAGCCGGGTGGTCGCCAGCAGCAGCTGGGGCCAGGCGACGAGTCCGAGCACGCAGGCCAGGCCGAGCGCGAAGGCATTCGGATTGAAGCTGTCGAGGTGGCTGGCCAGCGCGTGCAGCTGCGAGAACATGTCGGCCGGCATCTTGGGGATCGACAGGCCGAGCCAGTCCTTCAACTGCGAGATCAGGATCAGCGCCGCGATGCCGTTGGTGAAGCCGACGACGATCGACAGCGGCACGAAGCGCACCAGCGTGCCGAGGCGGAACAGCCCCATGAGGAACAGCAGCACGCCGGCGCAGGCAGTCGCGATCAGGAGGTTCGCGACGCCGTAGCGCTCGACGATGCCGTAGACGATCACGATGTAGGCCCCGGCCGGGCCGCCGATCTGCACCGCCGAGCCGCCGAGCGCGGAGATCAGGAAGCCCGCGATGATCGCGGTCCAGATGCCGGCCTCGGGCTTGAGGCCCGAAGCGATGGCGAAGGCCATCGCCAGCGGCAGCGCCACGATGCCGACCGTGACGCCGGCGCCCACGTCCTTGAAGAAGCGCGTCCGGTCGTAGCCCGCCAGCGCCTCGATCAGTCGCGGACGGAAGGCTGCGAGCTTGAGCGGCGAGGACATGGGGCTATTGTGTACGCGCCCCCTCGCGGCTCAGTCCGCGTCGCCGGGCAGCACCGCATCGGCCGCTGCGCCGACCGCCTTGCCGGTGATGCGCACGGTGCCGATCGCGGCATCGGCGGCCAGGCCGACCGCGCCGGCGCCGACGCTGACCGCGGTGCTCGCGACACTGACGACCGCGCAGCCGCCGAGCGAGACGAGTGCCGCCAGCGCGGCCAGGCAGGCGAAGCGGTTCATGTCCGGTCCTTCGTTCGGGCGTGGTGCGTTCAGCGCACGCGCATGCCGGGGGTCGCGCCGGCCCAGGGCTCGAGCACGTGGATGCCCGGCTCGGCCTTCTCGTCGGCATGGCTGGCGGCCAGCACCATGCCTTCGGAGATGCCGAACTTCATCTTGCGCGGTGCCAGGTTAGCGACCAGCACCGTGAGCTTGCCCACCAGCTGATCGGGCCGGTAGGCCGAGGCGATGCCCGAGAAGACGTTGCGCGTGCGGCCTTCGCCGGCGTCGAGCGTGAGCTGCAGCAGCTTGGTCGAGCCTTCGACCTTCTGGCAGTCGACGATCTTCGCGATCCGCAGGTCGATCTTCGCGAAGTCGTCGATGGTGATCGTGGGCGCGATGGCTTCGCCGCCCGGCAGCACGGCGGCTGCTTCGGGTGCGGCGGCTTCGGCCACGGCCGGCTCGAACAGCTGGTCGAGCTGCTTGTCGTCGACCCGCTGCATCAGGTGGCTGTAGGCCTGGATCACGTGGCCGGCGCCGAGCAGGCGTCCGGCATCGGCGAACAGCAGCGGCTCGGTCGCGAGGAAGGCCTCGACCTGCTGCGCCAGCACCGGCAGCACCGGCTTCAGGTAGATCGTGAGCAGGCGGAAGGCTTCGATGCAGGTGGTGCAGACATCGTGCAGGCGGGCTTCCATGCCCTCCTTCTTGGCCAGTTCCCAGGGCTTGTTCTGGTCGACGTATTCGTTGACCTTGTCGGCCAGCGCCATGATCTCGCGCTGGGCGCGTGCGTAGTCGCGGCTGTCGTAGAGCGCCTGCATGGAGGCCGACGCCGCCTGCAGTGTGGCCAGCAGCGCCGCACCATCGGCCGTGGGCGCGCCGAGCCGGCCGCCGAAGCGCTTGGCGATGAAGCCCGCCGCGCGGCTCGCGATGTTGATGTACTTGCCGATCAGGTCGGCGTTGACGCGCGCCATGAAATCCTCGGCCGTGAAGTCGACGTCCTCGACCTTGGCGTTGAGCTTGGCCGCGATGTAGTAGCGCAGCCATTCGGGGTTCATGCCGATCGCCAGGTACTTGAGCGGGTCGATGCCGGTGCCGCGGCTCTTGCTCATCTTCTCGCCCGAGACCGTGATGAAGCCGTGCACGTTGACCTGGCTCGGCGTCTTGCGGCCGCTGAACTGCAGCATCGCGGGCCAGAACAGCGTGTGGAAGTAGACGATGTCCTTGCCGATGAAATGCACCTGCTCGACCGCGGGATCGGCGACGAACTCGTCGAAGCTCTGCGGGGTGCGCGAGGGCGCATGCCAATGGTCGGCCGCCTGGCCCTTGTCAAAGTGGTTCTTGAGGCTCGCGAGGTAGCCCACGGGCGCATCGAGCCAGACGTAGAAGTACTTGCCCGGCGCATCGGGAATCTCGATGCCGAAGTAGGGCGCCTCGCGCGAGATGTCCCAGTCGGCCATGCCGGCCTCGAACCATTCGCCGGCCTTGCGTGCCATCTCGGGCTGCAGCTTGCCGTCCTGCGTCCAGGCCTTGAGGAAGTCGACCACCTGCGGGTCGGACAGCTTGAAGAAGAAGTGCTCGGAGCTGCGCAGTTCGGGCGTCGCCCCGGTCAGCGTCGAATAGGGATTGATGAGCTCGGTCGGCGCGTAGACGCTGCTGCAGACCTCGCAGGCATCGCCGTACTGGTCCTTGGCGTGGCAGACGGGGCATTCGCCCTTGATGTAGCGGTCGGGCAGGAACATGCCCTTCACCGGATCGTAGAACTGCTCGATGGTGCGCGTGGCGATCATGCCGCCGGCCTTGAGCCTGCGGTAGATGCCCTGGGCCAGCTCGGTGTTCTCGGGGCTGTCGGTCGAATGCCAGTTGTCGAAGCGGATGTGGAAGCCGTCGAGGTACTCGCGGCGGCCGGCCGCGATCTCGCCGACGAACTGCTGCGGCGTCTTGCCGGCCTTCTCGGCCGCGATCATGATCGGCGCGCCATGCGCATCGTCGGCGCCCACGAAGTGAACCATGTGGCCCTGCATGCGCTGGAACCGCACCCAGATGTCGGCCTGGATGTATTCCATGATGTGGCCGACGTGGAACTTGCCGTTGGCATACGGCAGGGCGGTGGTGACGAAGAGTTTGCGCTGGGACATCGCGAGGGGCGCTTTCGGGAGAGAGACGAAACGGTGACGGAGCTGCCCTGGCGGCCGCGCCGGCGCAGGGAGATGCATTTTAGGCGGCGGGACTATAGTCGCTGCGCCAACCCGACTTCGCCGTGATCACCGAGCACGAAATCACTCTTGCACAGCCGGCCGATGCTGCGGCCATCGCGGTGTTGTCGCGCGATGCCATCGAGCAGGGGCTGTCGTGGCGCTGGACCGAGCGCCGCGTGCTGCGCTGCATGCAGGATGCGGCGTGCAATGTCGTCGTGGTGCGCCAGGCAGGTGCGCTGGCCGGATTCGCGATCATGCAGTACGGCGATACGGAGGCCCACATCTCGCTGTTCGCCGTGCAGGCGGCGCAGCGCCGCGCGGGCCTCGGCTCGGCGCTGCTGGCCTGGCTCGAGACCACGGCCGAGGTTGCCGGCCTGAGCGCGATCAAGCTCGAGGCGCGCGCCGGCAACGCGTCGGCCAAGTCCTTCTACCTGCGTCACGGCTTCACCGAGACCGGTCTCGCGCGCGGCTACTACGAGGATGTCGAGGACGCGGTGCGCATGGTCAAGCGCATCGGCGCGGCACCCGCGGAATGAGGCTCAGTCTCCCGCCGCATCCCAGCCGAAGAAGCGCTCGACCTCGGCACGCTGGCGCAGCGTGTCGGCGCGTCCCAGCGCCATCAGCTCGCGCGTGAAGCGCGATTCGAACAGCAGGTAGCTTGCGAAGGCCGCGCCCTTGACGGTCGCGGACGGGTCGGCGGCGAGTCCGCCGAACAGCCGCCGCACCGCGCCGGGCAGGGCATCGACATGTCGCGCCGCGATCGCGTCGATGCGCTGCGAGGGCGAGATCACGAGCAGGTCTAGCGGCCTCAGTGTGCTGGCATGCCGCGCCTCGGGCGGGATCAGGCTCAGCGTGTGGTTGATGCGGCGCAGGCGCTCGACATCCACCGCGAGTGCGTCGAGGAAGATGCTCGACAGCGCATGCCCCGCGATCTGCGCTACCGAGGGGTAGCCCGTGAGCGCGTTGGGCGGCACCTCGCTGCGCGGCTCGTGCATGCGGCCGGCGCCGATCGCCAGGATGCGCTCGGCACCCAGGTGGATGGCCGCCGCCATCGGTGCCGTCTGTCGCATCGAGCCGTCGCCGAAGTACTCGGCGCGTCCCTGGATGGGCAGCGCGGCCGCCGGGAAGATGAACGGGATCGCCGACGAGGCCATCAGGTGGGCATGCGTGATGCGGTCCGGCACCGCGCTGCGTTGCGAGCGCACCCATGGCGCGATCGGCGCCGCGCTGTCGTAGAAGGTGACGTGCTCGCCCGAGCTGTAGCTCGAGGCCGTGACCGCAAGCGCCCGCAAGTGGCCCGTTGCCATCAGCGAGGGCAGCCGCTCGAGCGGCACCAGGTGCGCGAGCAGCTCGGCCAGCGGCGCGTTGTCGAGCAGCGAACGCGGCCGGATGCGCAGCCAGCGCGTGATCAGCTGGCCGACGCCGAGCAGCAGGCGCCAGCGCGCCGCGGCGTCGAGCATCGCCAGCGAATCGGCGCGATAGACCTGGTCGGCGTGGAAGCGGCGCCAGACCCGGGCCATGCGCAGCACGGCGCGGTCGAAGTCGTCGGCGCCGCAGGCCAGCGCAGCGGCATTGATGGCGCCGGCCGAGGTGCCCGTGATGATCGGAAACGGGGCCGAGGCATCGGCCCGGCCCGGCCGGCGGCTCTGGCGGCGCAGCCGGGCGATCGCCTCGAGCACGCCGACCTGATAAGCGGCGCGCGCGCCGCCACCGGTCAGCACCAGGCCGGTGACGGGTGCGGCCTGGGCAGCGTGGGCTTGGCGGGCGAGCGGCATGCGTTCGAGCGTACCCGGCCCGGGTGGCGGCGTGGGGCCATCGGGCGTGCGCGCGGCACCTTCGCGGCGTCGAACCAGGGCCTGTTCACCCTACTTCCGGGGTCGCGAAGGTATGCCAGGGCGGGCCAATCAAGGCGCGCGACGCCGCATGTGCGTTGGCACATGCAAGCGGTGCAACGCGGAGTGGCCCGCCCTGGCATACCTTCCCTTCGGGTTGCCGAGCAAAGGGGCCGTCCGCGGCGTTGCCCGCGCTTGCAAGGCCAAAGCCTTGCTGCGCGCGGGCGCCTTGCATCCAGCCCCTTTGCTCGACAACGCGACCCCGGAAGTAGGATGAACAGGCCCTAGACTACCTGCCATTCAGGAGTCACCCATGTCCGTCACGCAGGAAGCGCTCGTGCAGGCGCTCGAGGCCGTTCTCGATCCCAACACCGGCCAGAGTTTCGTCGCCACGAAGGCGCTCAGGAACATCCAGATCCATCAAGGCGATGTCTCGTTCGACGTCGAGCTCGGCTACCCGGCGAAGAGCCAGATGCCGGCCATGCGCAGCGCGCTGGTGGCGGCTGCGAAGGCGGTCGCGGGGGTCGGCAACGTCTCGGTCCAGATCACGACCAAGGTCGTCAGCCATGCGGTTCAGCGCGGCGTGCAGCTGATGCCCAACGTCAGGAACATCATCGCGGTGGCCTCGGGCAAGGGCGGCGTCGGCAAGAGCACCACGGCCGCCAACCTCGCGCTCGCGCTGGCCGCCGAGGGCGCCAGCGTCGGCCTGCTCGATGCCGATATCTACGGTCCCAGCCTGCCCACCATGCTCGGCATCGAGGGCAAGCCCGCGAGCGAGGACGGCAAGACCATGGAGCCGATGCGCAACCATGGCGTGCAGGTGATGTCGATCGGGTTCCTGGTCGACCCCGACCAGGCCATGATCTGGCGCGGCCCGATGGCGACGCAGGCGCTCGACCAGCTGCTGCGCCAGACCAACTGGAAGGACCTCGACTACCTCGTGGTCGACATGCCGCCCGGCACCGGCGACATCCAGCTCACGCTGTCGCAGCGCGTGCCCATGACCGGCGCCGTGATCGTCACGACGCCGCAGGACATCGCGCTGCTCGACGCGCGCAAGGGCATCACGATGTTCGAGAAGGTGGGCGTGCCGATCCTCGGCATCGTCGAGAACATGGCGGTGCACGTGTGCTCGAACTGCGGTCACGTCGAGCACATCTTCGGCGCCGACGGCGGCCGCAGGATGGCCGAGCAGTACAAGACCGAATACCTCGGCGCGCTGCCTCTGGACATCCACATCCGGCTGCAGGCCGACAGCGGCAAGCCGACCGTGGCGGCCGAACCCGACGGCGAGCTGGCCGCCCTCTACAAGGCGGTGGCGCGGCGCGTGGCGGTCGGCATCGCCGAGAAGGCAAAGGATTTCTCGGCCAAGTTCCCGACCATCACGGTTTCCAAGGACACCTGATCCGGACATGGACAGCCTCGACCTGATCAAGACCTTCCGCGAGGTGGCCTCCCACGGCAGCTTCTCGCGGGCCGCCACGCGGCTCGATGTCTCGAAGGCCACGGTCAGCAAGTACATCGCCGAGCTCGAGACGCGCCTGGGCGTGCGGCTGCTCAACCGCTCCACGCGCGCCGTGAGCCTGACCGATGCCGGCGCGCTGCTGCTGGAGCGCAGCAAGCCGATGATGGAGCTGTTCGAGCTCACGCAGGCCGAGGTGCAGGAGCGTGCGAGCAAGCCCGCGGGCCGGCTGCGCATCTCGGCACCGGCGGGCGCCGGCCAGGGTGACCTGCCGAAGGCGCTGGGCCAGTTCATGGGCTTCTACCCGGATGTCAGCATCAGCCTCGAACTCACGAACCGCACGATCGACATGGCCGAGGACGGCATCGACCTCGCGCTGCACTTCGGTCCGATCGAGGACGAGAACCTGATCGTGCGCAAGCTGGCAAGGCGCAACCTGCTGGTCTGCGCCTCGCCGATCTACTGGAAGAAGCACGGCAAGCCGACGCATCCGGGCGAGCTGTCGACCCATGACGCGCTGACCCAGTCGCGCCAGGGCCAGCACCCGCACTGGCGCTTCGAGGTCGACGGCAAGCCCTTCGACGTCGCGGTGAAGAGCCGCATGGATGCGACCGAGAGCGCGCCGCTGATCCAGGTCGCGATGCAGGGCTTCGGCGTCATCTACATGGCCGACATGCTGGTGCAGCCGCACATCGACCAGGGCGAACTGGTGCCGGTGCTGCAGGACTTCACGCGCAGCGACATGTGGCTGTCGGTGGCCTACCTGCAGCGCCGCCTGAACAGCGCGGCGCTGCGCGTGCTGCTCGACTTCCTCGAGACCCGCTTCAAGTCCCGCGGGCGCCCGCCGGCCTGACGCCGACCGCTCCGCGGCATTTACGCGCGCGGCGCCCGGCCCTACATTCGGGCCGGCGGAGCACCGCACGACAACAACACGGAGACACCATGACCCTTCGCATTCCTTCGGCGCGCCCGCTCGCGCTCCTTGCCCTGGCCGCCTGCGCGGCGCTCTACGGCTGCAGCAGCACGCCGGGGGGCGGGGGGCAGCGCCAGCTCATGCTCGTCGCCAACGACGAGAAGCAGTCCTGGAACGATGCCGGGGCGGTGCAGCTCGCGCCGCACGGCCGCGACAGCGTGCAGATCCTCGACATCGGCAGCGATCCGCTGGCACCGCGCTCGGTCGGAACCCTGGCGCTCGACAACACGATCGCCGGGCCGCCGACCAACCTCGCGATCACGGCCGACGAGCGGCTGGCGCTGGTCGCCAATTCGCTCAACGTGGTGGAGGAGAACGGCGTGCGCAGGCAGGTGCCCGACAACCGCCTGTTCGTGATCGACCTCGCGGCCACGCCGCCGAAGCTGATCGATACCGTGCTGGTCGGCAAGCAGCCGTCGGGCCTGTCGATCAACCGCGCGGGCACCCTTGCGCTGGTTGCCAACCGGGCCGACAACTCGATCAGCGTGCTGCGCATCGCAGGCCAGAAGGTGACGCTGATCGACACCGTGGCGATGGGCGAATCGGTCTCGCACGTGCGCTTCACGCCCGACGGCCGGCGCGCGCTGGCGACCAAGTTCCCGAACCACAAGGTCGCGCTGCTCGAGGTCGACGGCGAGAAGGTGGTCTACAACAAGGTCGACCTGGCGGCCGGCCTGTGGCCCTACAACGTCGACGTCACGCCCGACGGCAAGCTCGCGCTGACCGCCGACAACGGCAACTCGGGTGCCTCCGACGGCCAGATCGACACCGTCAGCGTGATCGATCTCGAGGCCCAGCCGCCCCGCGTGATCGACAAGGTGGTGGTCGGCGACGGCCCCGAAGGCCTGGCCGTGAGCCCGACCGGCAAGCTGGCCGTGGCGGTGATCCTGCGCGGCAGCAATTCAGCGAAGAACGCCTACTTCTACAACCGCAGCGGCTCGGTGGTGGCGCTCAGGATCGACGGCAAGAAGGTCACGCGCGGCAACGAGGTGATCGTGCGCGGCCTGCCGGAAGGGGCGGTGTTCAGCGCCGACGGCAGGTACCTGTACGTGGGCAACTTCATCGATCAGGACATCTCGATCCTGCGGGTCGACGGCGACACGCTGGTCGACACGGGCAAGTCCTTCAGCCTGGGCGGCCATCCGGCGGCGATGCGAGGCCGGGTCACGCACTGAGTGCGGGCGCGGCCTGCCGGCTCGCGATCAGCCGGGCGGCCAGCTGGGCCGCCATCTCGATCTTCTTGAGATCGCGCGCCTCAAGGGCAGGATCGGGATTGAAGCTGTACGAATAGAAGGTGCCGTAGATGGCGCCATTGCCGAGCAGCACGGGTGCGCTGAGGTAGCAGCCGGCAGGCACCTTGGCGTTGAGCACCTGCTTGCAGAAGGCCAGCTCGAGCGGCTCGGCCTGCTCGTCGATGAACTGGGCCCGTCCCGAGGGCTGCTGGCGATGCGAGACCTGGCGGCCGTCGACGAACTCGCAGGCGAACGCGGCCTCCATCGCATGCTGCTCGCGCAGCAGCTTGAGCACCTGATGCACGGAAGGGTCGAGCAGCGGGTCGCTCATGTCGGGGGTCGCCATCAGCAGCTCCGACACGGTCACCTCGACGGAGGTCGGTGCGAGATCGTGGGGGTAGTAGCTCATGGGTGTCTCCGTTGGAAGGCCTTCATTGGAGCGCACCGAAGCCGGATTCCTGCAAAACGAGAACTATGGTTTCCATTTCATTCGGGACCTTTGTCACACAATCCGACCCCGATTGGCCCCGGACGAAGCCGTCGCGCCGAAATCCTTCCATTTCGCTGGCCGGCACCGGCTCGGCTATCGTCGGGCCATGAATGCTTTTCTCCGCCTCGGCTGGCGCACGCTCTGGCGCGACCTGCGCGCCGGCGAACTCCGTCTCCTGATCCTCGCGGTGGTGCTCGCGGTGGCAGCGCTGACCGCGGTGGGTTTCTTCGCCGACCGGATCAAGGGCGGACTGCACCGCGACGCCCGCCAGCTGATCGGCGGCGACGCCGTGCTCGCCAGCGACAACCCGACCCCGCCCGCGATCGCCGCGCAGGCCAGGGCGCTGGGGCTCGACACCATGAGCATCTACAGCTTTCCGACCATGGCGCGCGCGGACGACGCGCAGGGCGGCGCCAGCAAGCTGGTGGGCCTCAAGGCGGTCGCCCCCGGCTATCCGCTGCGCGGCGACCTGCAGGTGGCGACCGATCCGGAGGCGCCGGGCCAGCCGACGCGCGAGGTGCCGGCCGCAGGCGAGGCCTGGGTCGATCCGCCGCTGCTCGAATCGCTCGGCCTCAAGGTCGGCGACACGGTGCTGCTGGGCGATGCCGCCCTGCGGATTGCGCGCGTGATCAAGGTCGAGCCCGAGCGCGGCGGCGGCTTCATGAGCTTCGCGCCGCGCGTGATGCTGAATCAGGCCGACGTGGCGCGCACCGGCCTCGTGCAGCCGGCCAGCCGCATCAGCTATCGCTTCGCGGTGGCGGGGGAGCCGGCCGCCGTGAAGCGCTTCAGCGACGGCGTCGACGCCGCGATCAAGAAGGGCGAGCTGCGCGGCGTACGGCTCGAGACCTTCGAGGGCAGCCGACCGGAAATGGCGCAGACCCTCGACCGGGCGGAGAAATTCCTGAACCTCGTGGCGCTGCTGGCGGCGCTGCTGTCGGCGGTGGCGGTGGCGCTCGCGGCGCGCGGCTTCGCGGCCAGCCACCTCGACGACTGCGCGATGCTGCGCGTGCTGGGCCAGAGCCAGCGCACCATCGCCGGTGCCTATGCCTTCGAGTTCGCGGTGATCGGCCTGTTCGCGAGCGGTGTCGGCGTGGCGATCGGCTTCGGCGTGCACTATGCCTTCGTGCTGCTGCTCGCCGGGCTGGTCGATGGCTCGCTGCCGGCGCCGACGCTCTGGCCGGTGGCCTTCGGACTCGGCGTTGGCCTCACGCTGCTTTTCGCCTTCGGACTGCCGCCGGTGCTGCAGCTCGCGCGGGTGCCGCCGCTGCGCGTCATCCGGCGCGACGTCGGCAACCTGAAGCCGGCCTCGGCGGCGGTGCTCGGCATCGGCGTGGCGGGCTTCGCGGCGCTGCTGGTGGCGGCCAGCAGCGACCTCAAGCTCGGGCTGATCGCGGTCGGCGGCTTCGCGGTCGCGGTGGCGGTGTTCGCGGCGCTGAGCTGGCTGGCGGTGTGGGTGCTGCGTCGCAGCGTGCGGGAGACCACGGCGCCGCGCTGGCTGGTGCTCGCGACGCGGCAGATCTCGGCCCGCCCGGTCTACGCGGTGGTGCAGGTGAGCGCTCTTGCAGTCGGCCTGCTGGCGCTGATCCTGCTCGTGCTGCTGCGCACCGACCTGGTCTCGAGCTGGCGCAAGGCGACGCCGCCCGACGCGCCGAACCGATTCGTCATCAACGTCATGCCCGATCAGAGCGATGCCTTCCAGAAGAGCCTGCGCGACGGCGGCGTGGCCAAGTTCGACTGGTACCCGATGATCCGCGGCCGCCTGGTGGCGGTGAACGACAAGCCGATCTCGCCCGACGACTTCACCGAGGACCGCGCCAAGCGGCTGGTCGACCGCGAGTTCAACCTCAGCAATGCGGCCGAGGCACCGCCGCACAACACGATCACGGCCGGCGCCTGGAAGCCCGATGCGCCGGGCGAGGTGAGCGTCGAGGAAGGCCTCACCGAGACCCTCGGCCTCAAGCTCGGCGACAAGCTGCGCTTCGACATCGGCGGCATGCCGAGCGAGGCCCGCATCACCTCGCTGCGCAAGGTGGACTGGGCCTCGATGCATGCCAACTTCTTCGTCATGTACACCACCGCGTCGATGGGCGACGTGCCCGTCACCTACATGGGCGCCTTCCGCGCGCCCGAGGTCAAGGGCTTCGACAACGCGCTGGTGCGCAGCTATCCGAACGTCACCAACGTCGACATGAGCGCCACCATCGGCCAGGTGCAGCGCGTGCTCGACCAGGTGATCCGGGCGGTCGAGTTCCTGTTCGCCTTCACGCTCGCGGCCGGGCTGGTGGTGCTGTTCGCGGCCGTCACCGCCACGCGCGAGGAGCGCGCGCGCGAGTTCGCCGTGATGCGCGCGGTCGGCGCGCGGGCCAGCCTGTTGCGCCAGGTGCAGCGCGCGGAGCTGATCGGCGTCGGCCTGCTTGCGGGCTTCCTCGCGAGCGTGGTGGCTTCGGTCATCGGCTGGGCGCTGGCGCGCTGGGTGTTTGCCTTCGCCTGGACCGCCTCGCCGCTGGTGCTCGTGGTGGGAGCGCTCGCGGGGGCGGTGCTGGCGCTGGCCGCGGGCTGGTGGGGGCTGCGCGAAGTGCTGCGACGGCCCGTGGTCGCCACGCTGCGGCAGGCCGCGCAGTAGGGCGCCCAGCGGGCCTCGCGGTGGGCCGCGCAGGCCACCACGGCGCGGCTAGAGCACCTCGTCGCGCAGCTGCGGAAAGACCTTCGACACCTTGGCGAGCAGGTAGTCGCCGTAGCGGCCGTTGAAGGCGTGCACATTGGCGCGGTCCCAGCGCTCGGCGCTGTCGTCGAGCGCCGCGGCGCCCGCCAGGCCCTCGATCGGCCGCACCCGGGCCTCGAAGTCCGGATCGAAGAACAGCGGGAACGACAGCCGGTCGCGGCCCGAGGTGTTGCGCATCACGCGGTGCGGGGTCGACTTGTAGCGGCCGCCGGTCATGCGGTCGAGCATGTCGCCGATGTTGCAGACGAAGGAGCCGGGCACCGGCGGCGCATCGATCCAGCCCTGCGGCGTGCGCACCTGCAGCCCGCCCACCGTGTCCTGGTACAGCAGGGTGAGCAGGCCGTAGTCGGTGTGCTCGCCGACCCCCCAGTGCACGTCCATGCCTTCGGGCACCGGCTGCGTCGGGTAGTTGAAGAGCCGGAACAGGATCAGCGGGTCCGCCGTGTAGCGCTCGGCGAAATAGCCGGCGGGCAGGCCGAGGCTCAGCGCGATGCCTTCCATGACCCGGTGGCCCAGTCGCGTGACCGCGTCCATGTAGGCCAGCACGGTCTCGCGCAGACCTTCGATGTCGGGAAACAGATTGGGCCCGTGCACCGGCGTGCCTGCGCGCACACGCGGATGGTCGGCCGCCAGTTCGGTGCCGAGGTACAGGCCTTCCTTCCAGTCCGGACGGCCCGAGGTCAGCTCGCCTGCGAGCGGGAAGTAGCCGCGCCAGGCACGGCCGCCGAGTGCCATGCGCCAGCGCATCTTGGTCGCTTCGTCCTGGGCGAAGAAGCGACGGCTCAGGTCTTCGAGCCGCTGCACCAGCGCCGCGTCGACGCCGTGGCCGGTGACGTAGAAGAAGCCGTGGGCACGGCAGGCGGCGCCGATCCGGGCGGCGGCGAGTTCGCGATCGGGGCTGCCGGCGACCAGGGCCGAGACGTCGATCACGGGCAGGGCATCGGTCGAGGGGTTGGGGGATGAATCGGCCATGGCCGCGATGGTGCCGCAAGTCTTGGGACAATGACGGCCATGCAGATTTCCGACAAGCCACCCGTCGACACGCCTTTCGAATGGATCGGCGGCGAAGCCGCGGTCCATGCGCTGGTGGAGCGCTTCTACGACCTCATGGATCTCGAGCCGTCCTATGCGCAGCTGCGTTCGGTGCATGGCAGCACGCTCGACAACGCCCGCCAGCGCCTGTTCTGGTTCCTGTGCGGCTGGCTCGGTGGCCCGCAGCACTACACCGACCGTTTCGGCCACCCGATGCTGCGCGCGCGCCATCTGCCGCAGAGCATCGGCGGCCACACGATCGGCATCGCCGAGCGCGATCAGTGGCTGGCATGCATGGACCAGGCGATGGGCGAGACGGGCGTGCCCGAGGCGCTGCGCGAGCGCCTGCGCGCCTCGTTCTTCCAGACCGCCGACTGGATGCGCAATCGCGCGGAAGCGGTCAAGACGGGGCTTTGACTCGCCTCACGCACCTTCCGGTGCGCGCAGCCTTGCGCGCTCGAGGCGGCCATTTTGTAAGTTATGTATCAGTTCGTGTGATTTAGCACGCGGCCTGGAGGTCCGGGCGCGGGAGACTCGAGCGATGTCCATCGTCTGTCCCCAGTGCAACACCGAAAACCGCAGCATCGCCAAGTTCTGCATCGAATGCATCGGGACGCTGCCGCCTCCACGACCCCGCGCACCGATTGCGATGCCCTGGCAGCGCGGCGACGGGGAAGCCGGCGCCGCCGTGCCGTTCTCGAAGGGCCTGTGGGTCAGTGTCGCGGCGCTGACCGTGGCCCTGGTGGTCGGGGCTGCGGGCTGGCTGGTGGCCGGCGCCGGCGGCTGGTACCTGTATTCGGCCGGCAAGGCGCAGGTGCATCCGCTGCCTGAGCCCACCCCGGCCGCGCAGGTTGCGCCGCACTCGATCGCGGCAATGCCCGCGCCTACGCCCACACTCACGCCGACCGTCGAGTCACCGGTGACGCCGGCAGCCCCTCTCGCCCCTGTGGAGCGGGCCGTCGTCGCGCCGACGACAGTCGTCGAGAAGCCCAGCCAGGCCCCTGCAGCGGCAGCGGCACAGGCACCTCACCCCGTGCCGACGCCGATTCGCCGTGAGGCGCCCCCGACGACCCGGCCCCAGGCTGCATCGAGCGCGCCGAGCAGCGCCTGCACGGACAAGGGCTTCTTCGCCGAGTCGCGCTGCATGGCGCAGCAGTGCGAGAAGCCCCAGTTCAAGGCGCACGCCCAATGCGAGGAGGTTCGGCGCCGCCAGCGGCTCGAAGAAGAAAAGCGCAATCCGTACGCGCCGTAGCACGCGCGGGCCGCGGCCCGGCTGCTAGCGCCGCGACGGTGCCAGCAGCACCAGCAGGGCCCCGGCTCCGCCCTCCGCCGGCTTGGCCTGCACGAAGGCCAGGGTCTCGTTCTTCTGGATCAGCCAGCGCTGGACCTTGGCCTTGAGCACCGGCTGCCGGCCGGGCGAGCCCAGGCCCTTGCCGTGCACCACGCGCACGCAGCGCACGCCCTGCTTCCAGGCTTCGCGGATGAAGGCGCCGAGCGCTTCGCGGGCCTCGTCGCTGCGCATGCCGTGCAGGTCGAGCTGGCGCTGGATCGACCATTCGCCCGCGCGCAGCTTGCGCGTGACGTCGGTGCGGATGCCCGGGCGCCGGAAGCTCATCGCGTCGTCGGCATCGAGCAAGGTGGTGACGTCGAATTCGTCTGAAAGCGACTCGTGCAGCACGCGCTGCTCGTCGAGCTGGTGCTGAACGGGAATCGGCGCCGGAGGCTCGGGCGACAGGGCCACGGCGGCCGTCTTGCGCAAGGGCCGTGTGGCGCCGATGGCGCGCGCGAACAGGTCCTGCTCGGCCAGCCGCTTCTTCTCGGCAGCGGCGCGCGCCGCCTCGAGCGCCGCATCGCGCTCGCGCTGCTCGGCCAGGGAGCGCTGCACCTGCTTGAGGTCGGCGAGGCTCTTGAGGGAAGGGGGCTTGGACGGCATGGTCCGGTCGATTGTCCCGGATTGCCGTGGGTCACGATCAGATCAGGCCGGCGCCAGATCAGACCATTCCTCGCTCGGCCATCGACAGCGCGCGGCCAGGCGCCACGATGACGTGGTCGAGCACCCGCACGTCTATCAATGCCAGCGCGGACTTGAGCGCCCTCGTCAGCTGCTCGTCGGCGCGCGAGGGCTCGACCGTGCCGCTCGGATGGTTGTGGGCCAGCACCAGGGCGGCCGCGCCGTGGTGCAGTGCGCGCGTGACCACCTCGCGTGGATAGACGCTGGTCTGCGTGAGCGTGCCGCGGAACAGCTCCTCGAGCACGATCAGCCGGTGCTGGGCATCGAGGAAGAGGGCGGCGAAGACCTCGTGCGGCCGCGCCGCCAGGTGCGACTGCAGGAACTGCATCACGGTGGCGGGCGAATCGAAGACCGGGCGTTCCCTGAGCCGTTCGGCCAGCGCACGACGCGACAGCTCGAGCACCGCCGCCAGTTCGGCGCGCTTGGCGGTGCCGCCCAGGCCCTTGACGCTTCGCAGGTCGTCGGTGTGCGCGTGCAGCAGTCCGGCCACGCCGCCGAAGCGCTCGAGCAGCTCGTGGGCCAGCTGGAGCACGTTCTTGCCGGCGGTGCCGGTGCGCAGCAGCAACGCAAGCAACTCGACGTCGGCCAGCGCCGCGGCGCCGTGCGCGATGAGCTTCTCGCGCGGGCGCGCGCTCTCCGGCAGGTCCTTGAAAGACATGGCGTGCACGGGGTTCTGGCCCCACTCCCTAAAATACGTACCCCAGTCTAAAGGGACGCCACCTTGTCTTCGACCTCCATCGCCGCCGTCACCGCCGGATCCTTCCTCACGCTGCACTACCGTCTGGCCGGCCCTGCGGGCGACATCATCAACACCTTCAGCGACAAGCCCGCCACGCTGTCGCTGGGCACCGGCGAGCTGTCGCCGGCCGTCGAGCAGCGCCTGATCGGACTCGAGGAAGGCGCGCACGCCACCTTCGAACTGCCGGCCGGCGAGGCCTTCGGCGAGCGCAATCCCGAGATGCAGCAATGGGTGGCGCGCAAGCTGCTGCTGCAGATCGGCGATCCGGCCGAGCAGTACGCGGTCGGCGACGTCGTCGAGTTCCCGACGCCCGACGGCACCGGCAGCTACGCGGGCGCCGTGGTCGAGTCGAACGAGACCGCGGTCCGCTTCGACTTCAACCATCCGCTCGCAGGCCAGCCCGTGACCTTCGAGGTCCGCCTGATCGGCGTGTTGTGAAGAGGCTCGAAGAGGTCATCCTGGCCGAGCCGCGCGGCTTCTGCGCCGGCGTCGACCGCGCGATCGAGATCGTCGAGCGCGCCATCGCCAAGTTCGGCGCGCCGATCTACGTGCGCCACGAGATCGTGCACAACACCTACGTCGTCAACGAGCTCAAGGCCAAGGGCGCGATCTTCATCGAGGACCTGGCCGAGGTGCCGCCGGGCGCCACGCTGGTGTTCAGCGCGCACGGCGTCAGCAAGGCGGTGCAGGCCGAGGCACGCGAGCGCGGCTTCGACGTCTTCGACGCCACCTGCCCGCTCGTGACCAAGGTGCATGTCGAGGTGGCGAAGCTGGCCAAGGAGGGCTACGAGTTCATCATGATCGGCCACAAGGGGCATCCCGAGGTCGAAGGCACGATGGGCCAGCTGTCGAGCGGCATCCACCTGGTGGAACAGGTGAGCGATGTCGCCACCGTCGCGCCGGCACAGACCGAGAAGCTCGCGGTCGTGACGCAGACCACGCTGTCGGTCGACGATGCCGCCGAGATCTCGGCCGCCGTGCGGGCGCGCTTTCCCAGCGTGCGCGAGCCCAAGCAGCAGGACATCTGCTATGCAACGCAGAACCGGCAGGACGCCGTCAAGATGCTGAGTCCGCAGGTCGACCTGGTGATCGTGGTCGGCAGCCCCACCAGTTCCAACAGCAACCGGCTGCGCGAGCTCGCGCAGCGCCTGGGCACCGAGAGCTACATGATCGATTCGGCCTCCGAGCTGAAGCCCGAGTGGTTCGAGGGCAAGTCGCGCATCGGCCTCACGGCAGGCGCCTCGGCGCCCGAAGTGCTCGTGCGCGAGGTGATCGACCGCATCAAGGCGCTCGGCGCGGTGTCGATCCGCAAGATGGACGGCATCCAGGAAACCCTCAAGTTCCCGCTGCCCAAGGGCCTCAAGCTCGAGCACGTGCCGCCGCCGGGGCACATCTCTTGAGCCGGGCGACCATCGACTGGCGCGCCGACATCGAAGCCGCGGCGCAGCGCATCGAGGCGCGCGCGCCGGGCTTCCTGCGCGAGACGCCGCTGTGGCGGCTGCCTGGCGCCGCGTTGGGCGTGCAGACGCCCGGTGTCGAGATCTGGCTCAAGCTCGAGCAGTTGCAGACCAGCGGCAGCTTCAAGGCGCGCGGCATGATGAACCGCCTGCTGGCCAACGACATTCCGGCCGGCGGCGTGATCGTGGCTTCCGGCGGCAATGCCGGCATCGCGACCGCGGCCGCCGCCCAGGCGCTCGGCGTGCCCTGCGAGGTCTACCTGCCCGAGGTCTCGCCCGAGGCCAAGCGCGCCCGCCTGCGGGCCCTCGGCGCCACCGTGGTGGTCGGCGGCGCGGCGTACTCCGATGCGCTTGCGGCCTGTCTCGAGCGCCAGCGCACGACCGGCGCGCTGCTCACCCATGCGTACGACCAACCCGAGGTCGTCGCGGGCGCCGGCACGCTCGGGCGCGAGATCGAGCGACAGGCGGGTGGCCTGCCCGATGCGGTGCTGGTGAGCGTGGGCGGCGGCGGCCTGATCGGCGGCGTCGCGGCCTGGTTCGGCCAGCGCAGCCGCGTGGTGGCGCTCGAGCCCGAGCGCGCGCCGACGCTGTGGCGCGCACGCCAGGCCGGCGAACCGGTGGATGTGGACGTCAGTGGCATCGCGGCCGATTCGCTCGGCGCCAGGCGCATCGGCGCCATCGCCTGGGAGATCGCGCAGCGCCATGTGCCCGAGGCATTGCTGCTGACCGACGACGCGATCCGCGCCTCTCAGCAATGGATGTGGAAGGAGCTCAAGCTCGCGGTGGAGCCGGCCGCGGCGCTGCCGCTTGCCGCGCTGCAGTCGGGCGCGCATGTGCCGGGCGCGGGGCAGCGGATATGCCTCATCGTCTGCGGCGCCAACCTCGACCCCGCGACGCTGAACTAGGGCCGATCCGGCTCAGCCCTTGCCGGGCTCCTGCTCGCAGTTGACCATCCACGGCACGCCGAACCTGTCTTCGAGCATGCCGAAGCCCGCCGACCAGAAGGTGGCGGCATACGGCATCGTGACCTTGCCACCTGCGGCGAGCGCGTCGAAGAGCTTCCGGCCCTCGGGCACGTCCTTCGACTGCACCGAGAGCGAGAAGCCCTTGTAGCCCTCGAAGGCCATGCCGGGTGGCAGGTCGGAAGCCATGATCTGGTGGCCGCGCGCCTCGAGCGTGGCGTGCATGATCTTCTGCTTGAAGTCGGCCGGCGTCTGGTCCGCCATCGGGCTCTCGGCAAAGGTCATGCTGTAGAGGATCTTGCCGCCGAGCGCCTGGGCGTAGAAGGCCAGCGCCTCGGCCGCGTTGCCGTTGAATGACAGGTAGGCTTGCATCGCGATTCCTCGGAGTGGGTGAGCGAAAAGCGCGATCCTAGCGCGCACCTAAAATCACGCCATGCTCGATATCACTCTGTTACGCAAGGACCTCGCTTCGGTCGTTGCGCGCCTCGAAACCCGCAAGAAGAACCAGACCTTCCTCGATGTCGCGAGCTTCAGTGCGCTCGAAGCCGAGCGCAAGACGCTGCAGACCCGCACCGAGGAACTGCAGGCACGCCGCAACAGCCTCAACAAGCAGATCGGGCCGTTGAAGGCCAAGGGCGAATCGGTCGATGCGCTGATGACCGAGGTCAACGCGCTCAAGGCCGAGCAGGAATCCTCGGCCACGCGCCTCGATGCCCTGCAGCCCGAACTGCAGGCGCTGCTGCTTGCTGTGCCCAATCTGCCGCACGCCAGCGTGCCGGTGGGCGAGGACGAGCACGGCAACGTCGAGGTGCGGCGCTGGAGCCCGCAGGGCGGCGATGGCGGCTCGGCGTCGACGCTCGGCTTCGCGCCGCGCGACCACGTCGACCTCGGCGCGCCGCTGGGGCTCGACTTCGAGATGGGCGCCAAGCTCTCGGGCTCGCGCTTCACCGTCATGAAGGGCCCGATCGCTCGACTGCACCGTGCGCTCGCACAGTTCATGATCGACCTCCAGACCGGCCAGCACGGCTACACCGAGTGCTACGTGCCCTATGTCGTGAACGCCGATTCGATGCGCGGCACCGGCCAGCTGCCCAAGTTCGAGGGCGACCTGTTCGCCGCCAAGAAGGGCGGCCAGGATGGCGAGCCTGCGCCCGATCACGCGGCGCTCTACCTGATCCCGACCAGCGAGGTGCCGCTCACCAACTTCGTGCGCGATGAAGTGGTGGCCGAGTCGCAACTGCCCATCCGGCTCACGGCCCACACGCCGTGCTTCCGTTCCGAGGCCGGAAGTGCCGGTCGCGACACGCGCGGCATGATCCGCCAGCACCAGTTCGACAAGGTCGAGATGGTGCAGATCACGCATCCCGACCAGAGCTACGAAGCGCTCGAAGCCATGACCGGCCACGCCGAGGCGGTGCTCAAGGCGCTGGAACTGCCGTACCGCGTGGTGCTGCTGTGCACCGGCGACATGGGCTTCGGCTCGACCAAGACCTACGACCTCGAAGTCTGGCTGCCGGCGCAGGACACCTACCGCGAGATCAGCTCGGTCTCGAACTGCGAGGCCTTCCAGGCGCGCCGGCTGCAGGCTCGCTTCAAGAACGCGCAGGGCAAGAACGAACTGGTCCACACGCTCAACGGCTCGGGCCTGGCCGTGGGCCGCGCGCTCGTGGCGGTGCTCGAGAACCACCAGAACGAGGATGGCTCGATCCGCGTGCCGGCAGCGCTGCGGCCGTACCTGGGCGGTATCGAGGTGCTTCGCGGCTGAGAAAGAGCCCGAAATAGTTTGCTATAATCGCTGGCTCGACAGACACCGGAGAGGTGGCAGAGTGGTCGAATGTACCTGACTCGAAATCAGGCGTACTAGCGATAGTACCGAGGGTTCGAATCCCTCCCTCTCCTCCAGACGAAAGCCCAAGTGAGTGATTCACTTGGGCTTTTTTCTTTGGTGGTGTCCGTGCCCGAAGGGCGGTGCGAAATTTCCGATCAAGAAAGAGACGAGTCGGCCGCTCGATTCAGACGTTTCGCATATCGGCCCTGAGTCAGGCCTTTGACACTTCGATGCATCGATCCAATATCTGGAGACAATCATCGTGCAAGTGTCACGGTCGCTCTCTCGTCGTGCGGTCAATGACCGCAGGTTCGATCAGGAGCAGGTCTCCGAGGTGCTGCTGCGCTGGATCGAGGGCGCCACGATGCCGGCCGCCGCGGTGGAAGTCGCCGAGCTTCGCGACATCCAGGCCGATCTGTACAACTACCCCGGCCTCGGTTTCCGCCACATGACCCACGCGCAGTGGACCAGCCTGCCGCCGCGCAACAGGGGGTCATGGCTCGTCGGCGCACATGATGCGGACCGCGTGCCGCATCGGGTTCGCGTGGCGCTGCTCGAAAAGAAAAGCCTGGTGCCGGTCTTCCTGATCGACGCTGCGATCCGCGAGCCTTGCTTGCTGCGTCGCACATCGGCGTGAGCATCCCGTACCAGTGACCGCCCCTGCCGGTTCACCCTGGCATCGCAGCCGGATTGGGCCGTCGCGGTGGCCTCGGTGCACCGGCTCTCACTCGACGCGTGGTAGCCGGCTCGGCAGCAAGACGGATTGCGGCAGACGCGCTGGTGGCGGCTTCGCGGTCGTGCGGCACCACGAGGACGTCGGTCCTGCTGTGTCTGAGGACGCGCTTCGCGACGCTCCCGGCAATGAAGTCCGACATCGCCGACGCCGGATGCTTGCCGACGACGATCAGTTCGGCCCGGCTGTGCTGTTGCTGCACCACGGTCTGTCGGGCGGGGTCGCCATGGCCGATGTCGGACAGCACGCGGTTGCGCCGCGCGTCGTAGCTATCGGTCAGCCAGAACATCCGACCCTGCGCGTAGCGGCGGCACTCGTGCCGGTAGGCCAGGATGGCTTTCTCGGAAACGTCGGCGTACCGAAGCTTGCCCTCGTTGGCGGTGCTGATCGCATGGAAGAGTTCCACCTCGGCCGTCGTGTTGAGCGCGAATCCCAGATCGACCAGCGCGCGCGATGCCGGCGAGAAATCGACGGCAACCAGCAGGCTTGCATAGGGCCTGCTGGCCGGACGCCTCACGACGAGCACGGGACGGCGGCAGGCCCGCAGAAGGCCCTCCACCGGCTGGCCCACGAAGAGGGAGCGCAACCTGCGATCCGGCTCGGTGCCCCACACCACGAGGTCGGCGCAGCGGGTCTCGGCAAGCAGGTGCTCGACGCCGAAGGCAAGCCGGTTCGCGGCACCTGCGCGAATGCCGTGCCGCTGACCGAGCTGCTGTGCGTGGTGCCCGAGCCTGCAGGCGGCGTCCGGCGGCGGGGTGTGGCCAGGCGCCGCAAAGTAGGCGAGCCTGAGCGCGGCGCCATGCTCGGCGCACAGGTGCGCTGCGCGCGCGAGGGCATGGTCGCCCCGGGTGGAGAAGTCGGTGACGGCGAGGATGGTGTGTGGAGTCATGGTCAGGACTTTCGGGAATGGCTGGCGCGCGCCTCCAGGGCCGGTCGTGGACCGTGGGGCAGGCACGTTGGGCAAGACAGGTGCGCCCGCATGGCAAGCGCTCCGGGTCGACGGCTGGGTCGATGCAAGGCGTCGCCCTGGTCGGGCGGCGTCGCTACCGCGCTGGATGCTGGCCCGGCGGTGGATGGTTGCGCTGAAGGGGAGAGCGGACCGCCGGGCCTAGGAAAGTGCTGGCGTCTGATGACGACGAGCCAGCTTTGCGACCGCACGCGCGAAGGTCGCTGCAAGAAGCAGGACGGCCAGGGCGTGGGTGCAAGCAAGGGCGGTGGTCATGCCGACAGTGTAGGCAATCGCGCGCGAATGGCGGTCAATGGCCTCATGCTTCCTGCCAGATTGGCGGCTGTCGAGCAAGGCGGAACTCGATCCGTCTCGGCAAGCGACGCGAGTCAGCGCCGCCGCCCGCGCGGCACCGACGCAGCCGGCCGTTCCACCTGCTCGATCGGCAGCGCCACCTCCGACTTCACCTGCCTGAGCACGATGCTCGAGCGCACGTGGGTCACGCCGGGCAGGCTGAACAGGGTCTGGTGCAGGAAGCGCTCGTAGTGCTTCATGTCCTGCACGAGCACGGTGAGGATGTAGTCGGCCGGCCCGGTCGCCGATACGCAGCTGGTGATCTGCGGACTGGCCGCCACCGCTTCCTCGAAGCGCTGCACCTGCGATTCGCTGTGGCGGTCGAGATTGACCTCGGCCACGGCGGCGACGTGCAGGCCGACCTTCTCGCGGTCGATCACGGCCGTGTAGCCGCGGATCACGCCGGCCGCCTCCATGTCCTTGATGCGCTTCCAGCAAGGCGTCGGCGACAGTCCGACGGCTTCGGAGATCTGCTGCACCGTCTGCCGCGCATCGCGCTGGAGCTCGAAAAGAATCTTCAGGCTGTGCGCGTCAAGAAGAATGGAATCGACGTTCATGGCAATTTTGGAGAGTTTCATTCTCCAATCTGGGGGAATCGATAGTGTATTGAAGAAGCACTTCCTCGCCGCGCAGTGGAAGAATTTTGGAATGAAAGAACAAGATTCCCACGATGCGTCCATCCTGCCTCCCGACTACCGCCTGGCCGACAGCCTCTGGGCCTCCTCGGGCGCCGTCTTCCTGACCGGCACCCAGGCGCTGATCCGCATCCTGCTGATGCAGCGCCAGCGCGATGCGGCGCGTGGCCTCGACACCCAGGGTTTCGTGAGCGGCTACCGCGGCTCGCCGCTGGGCATGGTCGACCAGGCCATCTGGAAAGCCGGCAAGGGCTTCAAGGAATCCGGCATCCGCTTCGTGCCGGCCATCAACGAGGAACTGGCGGCCACGCAGGTGCTCGGCACGCAGCGGGTCGAATCCGATCCCGAGCGCACGGTCGAAGGCGTGTTCGCGATGTGGTACGGCAAGGGGCCGGGCGTCGACCGCGCGGGTGACGCGCTCAAGCACGGCAATGCCTACGGCTCGTCGCCGCACGGCGGCGTGCTGGTGGTCGCGGGCGACGACCACGGCTGCGTCTCGTCGTCGATGCCGCACCAGAGCGACCATGCCTTCGCCGCCTGGAGCATGCCGGTGCTGCAACCGGCCTCGGTGGCCGAATACCTCGAGTTCGGCCTCTACGGCTACGAGCTGTCGCGCTACTCGGGCGCCTGGGTCGGCATGGCGGCATTGTCGGAAGTCGTGGAGAGCGCGAGCACGGTCGATCTCGATCGCGTCGCCGCGCGGGTCGCGGCCTGGGCCGATGCCGACACGGTGCGCGCCGCCACCGGCCATGTCGCACCGGCCGATGGCTTGCACTACCGCTGGCCCGACCTGCCTTCGCTGCGCATCGAGTCGCGGCTGGCCGACAAGCTCGAGGCCGTGGCCGCCTTCACGCGCATCAACAGCGTCGACCGCCACGTGATCGAGAGCCCGCAGGCCCGGGTCGGCATCGTGACCTGCGGCAAGGCGCATTTCGATCTCATGGAGGTGTTGCGCCGGCTCGAGGTCACGCCCGAGGCGCTCGCGCGCGCGGGCGTGCGGCTCTACAAGGTGGGGCTGAGCTTTCCGATCGAGCAGACGCGCATCAAGGCCTTCGCAGAGGGCCTCGACGAGATCCTGATCGTGGAAGAGAAGGGCGCGATCGTCGAGACGCAGCTGCGCGACATCTTCTACAACGCGCCGCCCGGGGCCCGGCCGGCGCTGGTCGGCAAGCAGGACCGCAACGGCCGGCCGCTGGTGTCGGCGCTCGGCGAGCTGCGGCCCTCGCGCCTGATCGAGCTGGTCGCGCACTGGCTCGGCGAGCACTTCCCGAACAACGGCGAGCTCGGGGACCACCTGCAGCACGTGCGCGACTTCACGCCGCCCGAGCTGCTCAGCAACGATGCCGACGCGGTCAAGCGCATGCCGTACTTCTGCGCCGGCTGCCCCCACAACACGAGCACCAGGGTGCCCGCGGGATCGACCGCGCGTGCGGGCATCGGCTGCCACTTCATGGCCAACTGGATGGACCGCGACACGGCCGGCCTGATCCAGATGGGCGGCGAGGGCGTCGACTGGGTTTCGCACTCGATGTTCACGCGCACGCCGCACGTGTTCCAGAACCTCGGCGACGGCACCTACTACCACTCGGGCTACCTTGCGATCCGCCAGGCGGTGGCGGCCAAGGCCACGCTGACCTACAAGATCCTGTTCAACGACGCGGTGGCCATGACCGGCGGCCAGCCGGTCGACGGCATCATCAGCGTCGATGCGATCGCGCGCCAGGTGGAGTCCGAAGGCGTCAAGCAGGTGGTGGTCGTGAGCGACGCGATCGACAAGTACGACGCCATCAAGGGCAGGTTCCCGGCCGGCACCGAGTTCCACGACCGCGCCGAGCTCGACGACGTGCAGCGGCGGCTGCGCGAAGTGCCGGGCGTGACGGTGCTCATCTACGAACAGACTTGCGCGGCCGAGAAGCGGCGCCGCCGCAAGAAGGGCGAGATGGCCGATCCGGCCAGGCGCCTGTTCATCAACGAGGCGGTGTGCGAAGGCTGTGGCGACTGCGGCGTGCAGAGCAACTGCGTGGCGGTGCTGCCGCACGAGACCGCGTTGGGTCGCAAGCGCAAGATCGACCAGACCAGCTGCAACAAGGACTACTCGTGCGCCAAGGGCTTCTGCCCGAGCTTCGTCGGCGTCACGGGCGGCGCCCTGCGCAGGAAGAGTGGCGCGCTCGCGGCCGGCAAGGATGCCTTCCTGGCCCATGTGGCGGCGCTTCCGCGGCCCGCGCCCCATGGCTGGAGCGCGCCCTACGACCTGCTGGTCACCGGTGTCGGCGGCACCGGCGTGGTGACCGTGGGCGCGGTGATTGCCATGGCCGCGCATCTCGAGGGCAAGTCGGCCAGCGTGCTCGACTTCATGGGCTTCGCGCAGAAGGGCGGCGCGGTACTGAGCTTCGTGCGACTGGCCGACACGCCCGAGCGCCTGAATCAGGTGCGCATCGATACCCAGCAGGCCGACGCGATCCTGGCCTGCGACGTGGTGGTCGGTGCCTCGCCAGATGCGCTGCAGACCGTTCGCCACGGCCGCACGCGCATCCTCGCCAACATGCACGAGATTCCGGTGGCCGAATCCCTGCGCAACCCGGACGCCGACCTGAAGACCGCGCTGCTGCTCGAGAAGATGAAGTTCGTCGCCGGACGCGACCAGGTCCAGACCTTCGACGCCCAGACGCTGGCCGAGGAATTCCTCGGCGACACGCTGGCGTCGAACATCCTCGCGGCCGGCTTCGCCTGGCAGCGCGGCCTGATCCCGATCGGGCTGGAAGCCCTCACGCGTGCGATCGAGCTCAACGGCGTCGCGGTGGCCGCCAACCAGATGGCTTTCTCGCTCGGCCGCCTCGCGGCCGCCGATCCGCGAGCGATCGAGACCTTGCGCGATGCGCCGGCGGCCGTGGCCGTGGACGACTCGGCCGATGCGCTGATCGCGCGCGCCGCGGCCTTCCTCGCCGACTATCAGAACGCAGCCTGGGCACGGCGCTTCGAGCTGCGCCTCAAGGCGCTGCAGCAGCGGGAAGCCGCGCTTGCAGGCGGCGACGAGTCGCTGCCGTTGACGCGCAACGCGGCGCGCAGCCTGCAGAAGCTCATGAGCTACAAGGACGAGTACGAGGTGGCGCGTCTCTACAGCGACGGCAGCTTCCGCGAGAAGCTGGCCGAGCAGTTCGAGGGCGACCTGAAGCTCGAATTCCACATGGCGCCGCCGTTCCTTGCACGGCCCCGGAACGGCCAGCCGCCGGCCAAGATCCGGCTGGGTGGCTGGATGCTGCCGGCGATGAAGTGGCTGGCGCGCGGCAAGGTGCTTCGCGGGAGCGCCTTCGACGTCTTCGGCCGCACCGAGGAGCGTCGGCTCGAGCGCGAACTGATCGGCCGCTTCGAGGCCCGGCTCGACGAGCTCGCCGAAGGCCTGACGGTCGGCAACCAGAAGCTCGCAGCCCAGATCGCGGCGGTACCGCTGACCATCCGCGGCTACGGGCACGTCAAGCTCGCCAACCTCGCGCTGGCGCGTGGCCGCGAGGCCGAGCTGCTGCACCGATTCGCGCCCGAGCGCTATCCGCGTCCGGTGGGCGAGGCCAAGGCCGGCCAGATCCGCGGCATCGCGGTGGTTGCGAGCTGACGCGCGGCCACGCGCCGCGTCGCGGGCGTTGTGCGCACGCGACGTGGTGCCGGCTGTTTTGAGGCGCCGCCCTCCGGCACCCCATAAGATCGAGCGCTAGAGCGCCTGCTGCCCCCGGGGGGCGCGTGGCACGAAGCGGCGAGGCCGTCGTGCCGCACATTGCAGGGCCCCCTCGAGGGGCCTTTTTTGCGGCCCGCCAGGGCCTGAAAGACAGGGGCGTTTGAAGCCATGATCGGTAATTCGTCGTTTGCGGGACTGGGCAACTCGTCCTTCGCAAGCCTCACGCCGGCACCCGCCTCGGCGGATGAGGCCGAACCGTGGGTGCGCGGCGAGCTGATCCGCAGCCTCATGCGTGCGTCGCGCGGCTCCTACCTGCTGGCCGCCGCACTGATGCCGGCCATGGTGGGCCTGAGCTGGGGCCACGTGCCTTCCTGGCAGTTGCTGGTCTGGCTCGCGATCGGCCTCGGCGCCACCGGCTGCCGAATCTGGGGCGAGCAGGTCTACGCGCGCCACTATGCCGACCGCGATTCGGCGGCGCAGGAATTCTTCGTCGAGCGCTACCGATGGCTGTGGAGCGCCAGCGGCTTCGCCTGGGGCCTGTCGATCCTGATCTTCTTCGAGCGCGCGCCGCTCGTGAACCAGTTCATGTGCTGGCTGATCGTGGCGGGCGTGGCCACCTTCCCGCTCAACGGGCTGGCGCTGCACCCGCCGCTGCTCAGGCGTTACACCAACACGCTCTTCTTCACCATGCTCGCTTCGGTGGTCGTGCGCATGATCGAGCTGAAGTTCGAGCGGCCGAACTTCCACTTCGGCTTCCTGCTGCTGCCGATCCTGCACTGGTGGCTGCTGCTCAGGGCCGGCCGTCGCATCCACGAGACGGCGCGCAACAGCTTCGAGCTGCTTTTCCACAACCACATCCTGATCAATTCGCTGACCCAGCAGCGGCAGGCGGCGGTCTCGGCCGTGGCGATGAAGAACCGCTTCCTCGCCAGCGCAGCGCACGACATGCGCCAGCCCGTGCTGGCGCTCTCGCTCTACGCCGACTGGCTGCGCAACGAACCCGAACTGGTGGCCGAGATCGCGCCCAAGATCGTGCGCGCCACGCATGCGGTCAACGCGCTCTTCGATTCGCTGTTCGACCTGGCGCGCATCGATTCGGGCCAAGTGCGGCTGCATATCGAGCGGGTCGAGGTGGCCCAGCTGCTGCACGACCTGGAACTGCAGTACCGCCCCGTGGCCGAGGCCAAGGGGCTGGCGTTCAGGATGCACGTGAGCCCGGGCACCGTGCTGACCGACCCGATCCGGGTGCGGCGCATGATCGGCAACCTGCTGGCCAACGCGATCAAGTACACGGCCGAGGGCGGCATCCTGCTGGCCTCGCGCCAGACCCGCGACGGCCTGCGCGTGGAAGTGTGGGACACCGGCATCGGCATCGCGCGCGAGCACCTGCGCGACGTGTTCCTGGAGTTCTACAAGGTGGCCGACCATGCCGGCACCTCGGACGGCTTCGGGCTCGGCCTCGCGATCGTGGCGCGGCTGTCGCACGCGCTCGGTCATCCGGTCAGCGTGCGTTCGCGACTGGGCCGCGGCAGCGTGTTCCGCGTGGCGCTGTTCGACGCCGACGAGTCGCAGGCCCAGGCCCGGATCTCGGGCGCGGTGGGCTGAGCGCAGTTCTAGCGCCGCGCCCGGCGCGGCCGCACCGGGCTCAGTTCGACGACAGCAGGCCGTTGGTGCGCGCGTGGTGCAGCGCCTGCGTGCGGCTCTTGACGCCGAGACGGCGGAACAGGCGCCACAGGTGCACCTTGACCGTGTGCTCGCTGATGTCGAGTTCGGTCGCGATGTCGCGGTTGCTCATGCCCTGGTCGAGCATCGCGATCAGCTGGGTCTGACGCTTCGACAGCTTGCTGTTCGTGGCGGCGGCCGGCTCCTCGGCATCGCTGTCGGCCATCAGCAGGCCGCGCAGCGCGGCCGTGAGTTCGGCCGAGCTGGCCGATTTCTCGATGTAGGTGTCGGCGCCGGCCTCGATGCAGGCCTCTTCCATGTCGGCCGAGGGCGAAGCCGAGTACACCGCGATCGGCACGTCCGGGTAGCCCTGCTTGACCGCCTTCACGCCCGAGACGCCCGTGGTGTCGGGCAGCTTGAGGTCGAGGCAGAACAGGCCCGGCGCGCCGTGCTGCTTGACCGCGGCGGCCAGCTTGTCGAGGCGCTCGAGTTCGACGATGTTCTCGGCCGGACGAAGGCGGCGCAGCACCATCACGATGGCGTCGCGCATCAGGGGGTGGTCGTCGATGACATAGATACTCATGATTTGCTCGTGGTGTCCGCAGTTCGGGCTTCGCCCATCTCCGCGGTTGTCTTTCCTGTGTTGATCCGTTCCTGCTCAGTTGCCCGCGGCCGCTTCGGCCGCCAGCGCCTCGAGCGCGGCCGAGGCCGCGCGCACGCCTTCGTTGTCGAGCGGCTCGAGCTGCGCGGCGATTTCCGCCAGTGCGGCCCCGCGCTGCTGCCGCAGCGCGCCGATCGCCCGGCCTGCCTCCTGCGGCGTTGCGAACCCCCGGCTTTGTACCAGCAGTGACCCGCCCGCGTCGAGCAGCTTGAAGTAGAAGTTGCCGTCGCTCTCGCGGTATTGCTTGAAGCTCGGCTGGGCGACCTTGCTGCCCTTCGCACCCTTGCGCGCGGCGCCATTGTCCTGGCTGGCCAGGTTGCGCAGGCCGACGGCGTGGCGCAGATCGTCGAGGAAGGGCCTGGAGATGGCGCGCGCCTTCTCGGCGCCGGCGCGCAGCGTGAGTTCGATGCGGGACGGATCGTTGATCAGCGCCTCGTAGTGCGCGCGCATGGGCGCCACCTCGCGATCGATGCGCTCGAACAGCAGCTGCTTGGCGTCGCCCCAGCCGATGCCGTCGGCATAGGCCCGGCGCAGGGTCTCGGTTTCCTCGTCGTTGGCGAAGGCCTGGTAGATCTGGAACAGGGCCGAGCCTTCGGTGTCCTTGGGCTCCCCCGGGGCACGCGAGTCGGTCACGATGCCGTTGATCAGCTTCTGCAGCTGGGCGCGCGGGGTGAAGAGCGGGATCGTGTTGTCGTAGCTCTTGCTCATCTTGCGGCCGTCGAGGCCGGGCAGGGTGGCGACCGCCTCGTCGATCTCGGCCTCGGGCAGCGTGAAATGCTCGCCGTAGAGGTGGTTGAAGTGCTGCGCCATGTCGCGCGCCATCTCGATGTGCTGCACCTGGTCGCGGCCCACGGGCACCTTGTGGGCGTTGAACAGGAGGATGTCGGCGCCCATCAGTACCGGGTACATGAACAGCCCGGCGTTGACGTCCGCGTCCGGGTCCTCGCCCTTGGCGTTGTTCTTGTCCACCTGCGCCTTGTAGGCATGGGCGCGATTGAGCAGACCCTTGCCGGTGACGCAGGTCAGGAACCAGGTCAGCTCGGGAATCTCGGGAATGTCGGACTGGCGGTAGAAGGTGACGCGCTCGGGGTCGAGCCCGCAGGCCAGCCAGGTGGCGGCAATCTCGAGCGTCGAGCGCTGGATGCGCGCCGGCTCGCCGACCTTGATCAGGGCGTGGAAGTCGGCCAGGAAATAGAAGCTCTGGACGTCGTCGCGGCGGCTGAAGCGCACCGAATGACGCACCGAGCCGACGTAGTTGCCCAGGTGCGGCGTGCCGCTGGTCGTGATGCCCGTGAGGAAGCGGGTGGGGGTGTCGGGAAGGAGGGCCATGAAAGATTCAGCGAACGAGCGCGGTCAGCGGGCTCAGCAGGAGCGAGATGGCCTGGTAGCCGAAGCCCATCAGCGGGCTGAGCCAATAGGTGCCCACGATGCCGGCGATCACCAGGCCCATGACGATGAAGAAGCCGTAGGGCTCGATGCGGGCCAGCAGCTCCTGGGCACCGCCGCGCGGCAGCAGGCCGGCCAGCACCCGGCCGCCGTCGAGCGGCGGCAGCGGGAACAGGTTGAAGGCCCACATCACGAGGTTCACCAGGATGCCGCCCTGCGCCATCTTGAGGAAGAAGGTCTCGTCGATGCCTGCGCCGACGAGGCCGATCAGCAGCAGCGCCCAAAGAATGGCCTGGAAGAAGTTCGAGGCCGGGCCCGCCAGCGCGACCCAGACCATGTCGCGCTTGGGATGGCGCAGGCGGTTGAAGTTGACCGGCACCGGCTTGGCATAGCCGAAAAGGAAGGCGCCCGAAGTCGCGAAATACAGCAGGATCGGCATCAGGATGGTGCCGATGGGGTCGATGTGCTTGATCGGGTTGAGCGTCACGCGCCCCATGACATAGGCCGTGTTGTCGCCGAAGTAGCGCGCCACGTAGCCGTGGGCGGCTTCGTGGATGGTGATCGCGAAGATCACCGGCAACGCGTAGATCAGGACGGTTTGTACGAGATTTGAAATATCCACCGTGCGGATTGTCTCAGACCGCAACCGAGGCGCTCAGAGGCCCACGGCGGCGAGCGCGCCGCGGCCCTGGCGCACCAGCAGCGGATCGCCGCCGCTGCCCATGGGCGTCAGGTCGACCACGGTGGTGGGCTCGGAAGGGCAGGCGCCGGCGTCGATGACGGCGCCGATCTGCTTTTCGAAGCGCTCGCGGATCTCGGTGGCGTCGTTGAGCGCCTGGGTCTCGCCGGGCGGGATCAGGGTGGTGGCGAGCAGCGGCTCGCCGTGCAGCGCGAGCAGTTCGAGCAGCACGCGGTGGTCGGGCACCCGGAGGCCGATGGTCTTGCGCTGCGGATGGCTGACCCGGCGCGGCACTTCCTTGGTGGCCTCGAGCAGGAAGGTGTAGGGGCCCGGAGTGGCCGCCTTCAACAGCCGGTACTGCTTGTTGTCGACCCGGGCGTAGTTCGAGAGCTCGCTCAGGTCGCGGCAGATCAGCGTCAGATGGTGCTTGTCGTCGACCTGGCGGATGCGGCGCAGCTGGTCGACCGCATCCTTGTCGTCGAGGTGGCAGGCCAGCGCGTAGCTGGAGTCGGTCGGCACGGCGACGATCTCGCCGCGGGCGAGCAGCGCGACCGCCTGCTTGAGCAGCCGTTGCTGGGGGTTGTCGGGGTGGACTTCGAAGAACTGGGCCATGAGGTATTTTGGCAGGTACCAGGCCGTCGCCGGGCCGCCCCAAGGCGGCCTGCGGCCCCCTCGGGGGGCAGCGACCCACACGCAGTGGGGAAGCGTGGGGGCCTTATGACTCCGCGGGCTCGATCGGCACCCGGCGCTCGCGCACGGTCAGCCAGGCCCCGGCGGCGCCGCAGACGGCGATCAGGGCCATCCCGATCAGCGAAATGCGGTCCGGCACGTACGAGAACATGATCCAGCCGCCCAGCATCGCGAAGGCGATCTGGGCATAGAGGTAGGGCGTGAGCGTCGAGGCCGGTGCGCGCTGGTAGGCCAGGATCAGGATGAAATGGCCGACCGTGCCCAGAAAACCCATCAGGCACAGCAGCGCCCACCAGTGCCACGAAGGCAGCGCGGTCCAGACGAAGGGCAGTGCCAGCGAGGCCAGCAGCGCGCCGACCCAGCCGGTATAGAAGTGCATGGTGAGCGGGTCTTCGGTCCGTGCCAGCTTGCTCGTCAGCACCTGGAACCAGGCGTTGGTCATCACCAGGCTGATCGGCAGCAGCATGGCCCAGCTGAAGGCATCGCCACCGGGGCGCAGGATCACGAGCGTGCCGACGAAGCCACCGCCCACCAGCGACCAGCGCAGCGGCGACACGTGCTCCTTGAGCGTGGTGGCGGCCAGCAGCGTGATGACCAGCGGCGCCACCAGCACGATCGAGGTGAATTCCGCCAGCGGCATGTAGCGCAGGCTGAAGAAGGCCAGCGTGCTCGACGCCAGCAGCAGGGCGCCGCGCAGCAGCTGGTAGCGCGGATGGCGCGTGCGCAGCAGCGCGGTTCCGTGCCGCGGCAGCAGCACCAGCGTGGTCGCCACGGCCTGGAAGGCGTAGCGCACCCAGACGCCCATGAGGATCGGGACTGCGGCGGTCGAGAGCTTGGTGGCGGTGTCGAGCGAAGCGAAGCAGGCCACCGCGAGAAGCACCAGCCCGATGCCGGCCAGGATGCGCTCGGACTCGATGTCGCGCGTGCTTTTCTTGCTGGCGTCGGCGTCGGCGTTGGCGTCGGTCCCCGGCGCCATCACTGGATGCGGTGCGCGAGCAGTTCCCAGACCGGGGTCAGCTTGCCCGGCAGAGGCGGCAGGCGGCCGAGGTCGCAGTGGCTTTCGTCGGGGCTGTGGAAATCGCTGCCGCGCGAAGCCGCGAACTCGAACTCGAGGGCCTTGTCGGCATACTCGACGTATTCGGCCGGCGTGTGGCTGCCGGTCACGACCTCGATCGCCTGGCCGCCATGTGCCTTGAATTCGATGAAGAGGGCGTATTCCTCGTTGGCCGTGAACTTGTAGCGGCCGGGGTGCGCGATCACCGCGAGGCCCTTGGCGTTCGTGATCCACTGCACCGCGTCCTTGAGCGAGGCCCAGCGGTGCGGCACGTAGCCCGGCTTGCCTTCGGTCAGGAACTTGCGAAAAACTTCAGGCGTGTCGCGGCAGTGGCCGGCCTCGACCAGGAAGCGTGCGAAGTGGGTTCGCGAGATCAGCTCGGGATTGCCGACGAAGCGCAGCGCGCCTTCGTAGGCGCCATGGATGCCGACGCGGGCCAGGCCTTCGGCCATCTCCTGCGCACGCTTGCCACGCCCGCCGCGGGTCTCGTAGAGGCCTTGGCTGATCGCGGCGTCGTCGGGGTCGAAGCCCAGGCCCACGATGTGCACCGTCTCGCCGGCGAAGGTGACCGAGATCTCGGTGCCCGTGAGGTACTTGAGGCCGTTGGCGCGCGCCGCCTGCGCGGCGCGATGCTGGCCGCCGATCTCGTCGTGGTCCGTGAGGGCCCAGAGCTCGACGCCGTTGGCGGCCGCGC
Organism: Variovorax jilinensis; assembly: GCF_030316885.1. Taxonomy (GTDB): domain Bacteria; phylum Pseudomonadota; class Gammaproteobacteria; order Burkholderiales; family Burkholderiaceae_C; genus Variovorax; species Variovorax jilinensis. Next base: position 771,211 of record NZ_JASZYQ010000001.1, read on the forward strand.
GGGCGGCCAGTTCCTCGGGCGTCAGCGTGCCGTCGGACACCACGGAGTGGCAGTGCAGATCGGCGTTGAGGATGGAGGACACCGCACGATCTTATTCGTTCTCGTTGCAGGGCGTCGGCGGCCCCTTGGGGGCACAGCGACCCACACGCAGTGGGGGAGCGTGGGGTCCCTAGCGCTTCTTGCGCAGGGCGACCCAGGCCGCGACGGCCGTGAAGCTCACCACGATCGCCACCACGACCCAGAAGCCATGGCCGTCCTCGGCGAGCGGAATGCCGCCCACGTTCATGCCGAACAGGCCGGCCAGGATGTTGATCGGCAGCGCCAGCACGGTCACGACCGTGAGCACGAACAGGCTGCGGTTGTTGTCCTCGTTGACGCCGGCCGCGATCTCCTCCTGCAGCAGCTTGATGCGTTCCTGCAGCGCCCCCATGTCGCGCAGCACCACCGAGAAGGCCTCGGTCGAGCCGCGCAGCTCCTGCACGTCGGGCTCGGTCATCCAGCTCGGCGGGCTCTGCAGCAGCCGGAACAACGCCGCCGGTTCGGGCGCCAGCAGTCGCTGCAGCCGCACCAGCACGCGTCGCAGGACGCCGAGCCGCATCCGCTTGTGGTCGAGCCGGCCGGCCAGCAGGTCGTCCTCGATGTCGTCGACCCGCAGGGTGACGCCGCGCACGACATTCACGAGCACGTCGGCCTGCATGCGCAACAGGTGCTCGAGCAGCTCGGTGCTCGAGCGCGGCGCGTCGCCGGCCTTGACCGCGGTGCGCAGCGCGTCGACCGAGCGCAGCGGCTGGGTGCGGGCCGTCACCACGAGACGCGGGCCGACGCTGATCCACAGCGTCGAGATGTCGGACGGCTCGAAGCTGAACTCGAAGTGCACGTCGTTGATCACCGCGATCAGGGAATCGTCGGCACGCTCGATGCGGGTCGAATGCAGGCCTTCGCGCAGCGTCTCGAAGAACAGCGGCGAAAGGCCGGCATGGCGCTGCAGCCAGCGTTCGGCCGGGGCCTGGCTCAGGTTGAAGTGCAGCCACAGGTAGGCGCCCGGCGGCGTGCCCGCGGCCAGCCAGTCGGCCGCCTGGGCGGAATCGACGGCCCGGGTCGGCTCGGGCGCGGCGGCGTCGAACAGCCAGCCGCAGATCAATCCGGCGTCGTCGCTGCCATAGGCGCCAGCGATCGAATTCATGGTGCGACGAGGGGCATGGTGCTTAAGCCGCCGGATGATCGCCGCGCCATGTGTCAGCCGTGTGACGACCCCGGGTCTGCGTACTTCCTGTCACGGGACGGTCATGCGGTGGCGTCAGGATCGCCTTTTGTTCGTCTTTCGAGTGCCACCATGACCCTTCCGAGTAATCTGCATGACCACGAAGACCTGATGGCGCGCCTGGCGCGCGACCTGGTCGACAGCTACGACGAGGAGATCGAACTCGAACTCGAGGACCGCAGCCTCGATGAACTCGACGGCGGCAGAGTCACCGACAAGGCAGCCCGCCAGGCCTATTTCAGGGAGCTGTTCCGGCTCCAGGGCGAACTGGTCGAACTGCAGGACTGGGTCCAGAGCAGCGGGCAGAAGGTCGTGATCCTGTTCGAGGGGCGCGACGCGGCCGGCAAGGGCGGCGTCATCAAGCGCATCACGCAGCGGCTCAATCCGCGCGTGGCGCGGGTGGCGGCGCTGCCCGCACCCAACGACCGCGAGCGCACGCAGTGGTACTTCCAGCGCTATGTGGCACATCTGCCCGCGGCCGGCGAGATGGTGCTGTTCGATCGCAGCTGGTACAACCGCGCCGGCGTCGAGCGCGTGATGGGCTTCTGCTCCGATGAGGAGTACGAGGAGTTCTTCCGCACCGTGCCCGACTTCGAGCGCATGCTGGTGCGTTCGGGCATCAAGCTCATCAAGTACTGGTTCTCGATCACCGACGAGGAGCAGCACATGCGCTTCCTCGGCCGCATTCACGATCCGCTCAAGCAATGGAAGCTGAGCCCGATGGACCTCGAGTCGCGCCGCCGCTGGGAGGAATACACCAAGGCCAAGGAGACGATGCTCGAGCGCACCCACATCCCCGAGGCGCCCTGGTGGGTGGTGCAGGCGGTCGACAAGAAGAAGGCGCGGCTCAACTGCATCAGCCACCTGCTGGATCAGCTGCCCTACCACGACGTGCCGCATCCACCGGTGGAGCTTCCGGCGCGCGTGCGCAACGCCGACTACCTGCGCCATCCGGTGCCGGCCAGCATGTACGTGCCCGAGAAATATTGACTGGCCCCGTGCGCGGGGATCGGGTGGATCGCGGGCGCCTAAGCTGCTACCGTGTCCGGACCCGCTCCCGCGCAAGTCCATGGCCCGCCGCACCCTTTCTTCCACGCTGACGCGCGCCTACAAGCGCAACCTCAAGGCGCTCACGAAAGCGACGCTGGGGAGCGGCAAGCGGATCGCGACCCAGGTGAAGCGCGCGGCGGTGAAGCAGTTGAAGCCGCCACCGGGGCGCGGCGACTGGCTGGCCGGTGCGGCGCTCGGCCCCGCGGGCGCGCGTCGCTGGCACCTCTACCGTCCGCCCGGTCTTCAGTTGGCACCCGGCGAGAAGCTGCCGCTCATGGTGATGCTGCACGGCTGCGGCCAGACCGGGCGCGACTTCGCGGTGAGCACGCGCATGAACCGGCTCGCCGATCGCGAGCGCTTCCTCGTCCTCTACCCTGAGCAGGACCGCATCGCGCACCCACAGGGCTGCTGGAACTGGTATGAGCGTCGTTCGGGCAAGGCCGATGCCGAGGCCTCGACGCTGATGGCCGCGGTCGACCAGGTGCTGCTGCTCTATCCGGCCGACCGCGAGCGCGTCGCGATCTGCGGGCTGTCGGCCGGCGCGAGCATGGCGGCCCTGGTCGCGACCCGCTATCCACTGCGCTTCAAGGCGGTGGCGATGCATTCGGGCGTGGCGCCCGGCGCCGCGAAGTCGCCGGCCACGGCGCTCGGCGCGATGCGGGGGCAGAACGTGCCGCCGATGCCCGCCACCGCGGTCGGCAAGGCGATGGGCGCCGCGGCCCAGTTCACGACGCTGCCGCCGCTGCTGGTGCTCCATGGCGATGCGGATGCCGTGGTGTCGGCCAGCAACGCGACCAGCACCGCCGCGGTCTGGGCCGCCGCGACCGGCGCGCGGCCCGGCGCGCCGAGGGTGCAGCAGCGCGGCAAGCGGCATCCGATGACCGTCACCGACTACACGCGCCGTGGCGCGACCGCGGTCACGTTGTGCGAGATCAAGGGCCTGGGCCATGCCTGGAGCGGCGGTGCGGCCAGCATGCTGTTCAGCGACGCCGCCGGCCCGGATGCCTCGAGGCTGGTGTGGGCCTTTGCGCAGCGGCAGTTCCGACTCGGCCAGGCGATCCTGCCGCCGCCATGAATGCAGGACCTCGCAGATGACCTCCTCGATCCCCTACGACGCCAGCCGCAGCGCCCTCTACACGCCCGAGCGGCGCGACACGGTGTTCGTGGCCGGCCGCAGCCACACGCCTGTCGAGTGGGCGGTCGAGGCGGCTCGGCTCACCTACTACCGGGCCGACGAATCGGCGACCGAGCTGGCGCGCCTGGCCGCGGCGCTTGCAGCCGCGGGCTTCGGTGCGCCCACGCTGTTCGCCGACGGCGCCACCTTCGCTTTCGGCTGCCTGCATGGCGGCGACGGCAGTGCGCTGGTGGCTTTCCGGGGCACGCAGCCGGACGAGATCCGCCACCTCGCGACCAACCTTCAGGCGCAGCAGACCGACTGGAACGAAAGTGGCGGCCGCGTGCACGCCGGCTTCGCCAAGGCCGCCCGCTCGGTGCTGCCGCAGATCGGTGCCTGGCTGGGCGGCCCGGCCCGCGAGCACGCCCGGCTGATCCTCGCCGGCCACAGCCTCGGCGCCGCACTCGCGACGCTGGCCGCGACGGTGCTGCGGCCGGCCCTGCTCGTGACGCTGGGTTCGCCGCGCGTCGGCGATTCGGATTTCGTGGCCGCGCTCGCGAAGCATCACGTGCTGCGCGTGGTCGACGGCTGCGACATCGTCACGCAGCTGCCGCCGGCGCTCTCGTTCTACGCCCACGCAGGCGCCGTCAACTACATCCGCTGTGTCGACGGCGTCTGCGTCGAGGAGCCGAGCCCGGCGGAGATCGACGCCGACCGCCTCGAGGGCCGGGCCCGCTACGCGACAGAGCATGCCTGGCGCAGCGGCTCGGTGCTGCTGCGCGAGCTGGCCGATCACGCGCCGATCAACTACGTGCGCGCCTTCTTCGACTAGCGCGCTTGCGTTGACCGGGCCGGGCGACCACCGTACGCCACCCGGCGTATTTCCGCGCCGACGCCCCATCCGCAGACTCCTTCCCATCGTTCACACCAACAGGAGAAGGTTTCCATGCAACGTCGATTCACACTCAAGGCGCTCACCGCCGCCGTCGCCCTCGCGGGCCTGACCGCCGTTCCTGCGTTCGCGCAGGACACCATCAAGGTCGGCGTGCTGCACTCGCTGTCCGGCACGATGGCGATCTCCGAGACCGTCCTCAAGGACACGGTGCTGATGGCGATCGACGAGATCAATGCCAAGGGCGGCCTGCTCGGCAAGAAGCTCGAGCCCGTGGTGGTCGACCCGGCCTCCAACTGGCCGCTGTTCGCCGAGAAGACCAAGCAGCTGCTGGGCCAGGACAAGGTTGCCGTGATCTTCGGCTGCTGGACCTCGGTGTCGCGCAAGTCGGCGCTGCCGGTGCTCGAGGAAATGAACGGCCTGCTGTTCTACCCCGTGCAGTACGAAGGCGAAGAGCTCAGCAAGAACGTGTTCTACACCGGTGCCGCGCCCAATCAGCAGGCGATTCCCGCGGTCGACTACCTGATGAGCAAGGAAGGTGGCGGCGCCAAGCGCTGGGTGCTGCTGGGCACCGACTACGTCTATCCGCGCACCACCAACAAGATCCTGCGCGCCTACCTCAAGAGCAAGGGCGTGAAGGATTCGGACATCGACGAGAAGTACACGCCCTTCGGCCACAGCGACTACCAGACCATCGTCGCCGACATCAAGAAGTTCTCGGCCGGCGGCAAGACCGCCGTGGTCTCGACCATCAACGGCGACTCCAACGTGCCCTTCTACAAGGAACTCGGCAACGCCGGCCTGAAGGCCAAGGACGTGCCGGTGGTTGCCTTCTCGGTGGGCGAGGAAGAGCTGCGCGGCGTCGACACCAAGCCGCTGGTCGGCCACCTGGCCGCCTGGAACTACTTCATGAGCCTCAAGAACCCGACCAACACGGCGTTCATCAAGCAGTGGAGCGACTACGCCAAGGCCAAGAACATCGCCGGCCACAAGGACAAGCCGCTGACCAACGATCCGATGGAAGCCACCTGGATCGGCGTCCACATGTGGGCGCAGGCGGTCGAGAAGGCCAAGAGCACCGACACCGACAAGGTGATCGCGGCGATGGCCGGCCAGACCTTCACCGCACCTTCGGGCATCGTCTCGAAGATGGACGAGAAGAACCATCACCTGCACAAGAGCGTGTTCATCGGCGAGATCAAGGCCGACGGCCAGTTCAACGTGGTGTGGAAGACGCCGGGCCCGGTCAAGGCCAAGCCGTGGAGCCCGTTCATCGAAGGCAACGACAAGAAGCCCGATCAGCCCGCCGGAAAATCGATGTAACTGGGCTCGCCCCCAGGTTGCCCGGCACTTCGTGTCCGGGCACCCACCCCCTACCGGGGAGGATGCAACCACCCCCGAACTCGCTCACTTCGTGTAGCGAGGTCCCCCTCGAGGGGGTAACACCAGCGGCCCGGCGAAGCCGGTTCCGCGGTGTTCCTGGATCAGATACGGAACGTCGCCAGTCTTCTCATTCCTATGCGCCTTATTCAATTCTGCCTGGCGGCGCTCATGCTGCTGTTGGCCCTTCCGGGTCACGCGCTCACCAACGAGGAAGCCAAGGCCATCGCCTCGGGCGAATCCGAGGAGCGCATCGCGGCCCTCAACAAGGCGGTGACCACTGCCGACGAGAAGACGGCGGCCTTCATCCAGGCGATGGCGGACGACGCGGTCAAGTTCACTGCGACGAAGGTGTTCGTCATCAAGGACGACAAGGCCTACGATCCCGTCACGGGCGCCGAGCAGACGCTGCCGGCCGACGCCGAGGACGTGGTCAACAACAACATGATGCGCGGCGCCCTCGATGCCGCGCAGGCAGCGCTCAAGCTCACGAGCAAGGACGACGCGCAGCGCTCCGAAGCGGCGCTGGCCCTGTTCAAGGAGCCCGACGAGTCGCGGCTGCCGATGGTCGAGAAGGCGCTGGCCGCCGAGACCAACCCGAAGATCAAGGCGCAGCTCGAACTGGTGCGCGCCGCCAGCATGCTCACGAGCACCGACAAGGGCAAGCGCCTCGCCGCCGCCACCGACCTCGGCGCCAGCCGCAGCCCCGACACCAAGCTGCTGCTGAACCAGCGGCTGGCCGACGAGACCGAGGCCGACGTCAAGGCCGCCATCGTGGCCTCGATCGCGAGCATCGACGGCTCGCTGGTCTGGGGCGACCGCATCAACGCCATCTTCAGCGGCATCAGCCTCGGCTCGGTACTGCTGCTGTCCGCGCTCGGCCTCGCCATCACCTACGGCCTGATGGGCGTCATCAACATGGCGCACGGCGAACTGATGATGATCGGCGCCTATGCGACCTACGTGGTGCAGGGCGTGTTCCAGCGCTACTTCCCCGAATCGGCCTTCGGCTGGTACCTGGTGGCGGCGATCCCCGTGGCCTTCATGGCCTCGGCGCTGGTCGGCGCAGTGCTCGAGCGCGGCGTGATCCGCTTCCTGTACGGCCGCCCGCTCGAGACGCTGCTGGCCACCTGGGGCATCTCGCTGGTGCTGCAGCAGCTGGTGCGCTCGATCTTTGGCGCCCAGAACGTCGGCGTCGAGAACCCGTCGTGGATGAGTGGCGGCCTGACCATGCTGAGCAACGTGGTGCTGCCGTGGAACCGCATCGGCATCATCATCTTCGCGGGACTGGTGCTGCTCGCGATGGCCTGGCTGATCGGCCGCACGCGGCTTGGCCTGTTCGTGCGCGGCGTGACGCAGAACCGCCCGATCGCCTCCTGCATGGGCGTCAACACCGCCCGCATCGATACCTATGCCTTCGCTCTCGGCTCGGGCATCGCGGGCCTGGCGGGCTGCGCGCTCTCGCAGATCGGCAACGTCGGCCCCGACCTCGGCCAGAGCTACATCGTCGACTCGTTCATGGTGGTCGTGATGGGCGGCGTCGGCCAGCTCGCGGGCACCGTGTACGCGGCCATGGGCCTGGGCATCCTCAACAAGTTCATCGAAGGCTGGGCCGGCGCGGTGCTCGCGAAGATCGCGGTGCTGGTCTTCATCATCATCTTCATCCAGAAGCGTCCGCAGGGCATCTTCGCCATGAAGGGCCGGAGCGCAGAAGCATGACCAAACTACCCACCAAGGGCCCGCTGCTGAGCGGCAAGGGCTGGACCGCCTTCTTCGTTGCCCTGATCGCGGTCTGCGCGCTGGCGCCGATGCTCAACATGCTGGTGCCCGAGGGCAGCGCGCTGCACATGAGCGACTACGCGGTGGCGCTGGTCGGCAAGATCATGTGCTACGCCATCTGCGCGCTGGCGATGGACCTGATCTGGGGCTACACCGGCATCCTCTCGCTCGGCCACGGCCTGTTCTTCGCGCTCGGCGGCTACGTGATGGGCATGTACCTCATGCGCCAGATCGGCCGCGACGGCAACTACAAGAGCGATCTGCCCGACTTCATGGTGTTCCTCGACTGGAAGACGCTGCCCTGGCACTGGACCTTCAGCGACAGCTTCATTGCCACGCTGATCATGATCGTCGCGGTGCCGGGCCTGATCGCCTTCGTATTCGGCTTCTTCGCCTTCCGCTCGCGCATCAAGGGCGTCTACTTCTCGATCATCACGCAGGCCATGACCTTCGCCGCGATGCTGCTGTTCTTCCGCAACGAGACCGGCTTCGGCGGCAACAACGGCTTCACCGACTTCAAGCGCATCCTGGGCATCCCGATGCAGACGCAGGAGATGCGCATGACGCTGTTTGCGCTCACCGGCCTCACGCTGCTGGGCTTCTTCCTGTTCTCGAAGTGGCTGATCGCGAGCAAGTTCGGCCGCGTGCTGCAGGCCATCCGCGATGCGGAGACCCGCGTCATGTTCTCGGGCTACAGCCCGCTCGGCTACAAGCTCACGATCTGGGTCATCTCGGCCATCATGTGCGGAGTGGCCGGCGCGCTCTACGTGCCGCAGGTCGGCATCATCAACCCGGGCGAGATGAGCGCGGCCAACTCGATCGAGATCGCGATCTGGGCCGCGGTCGGCGGCCGGGCCACGCTGATCGGGCCGATCATCGGCGCCTTCGTCGTCAACGGCGCGAAGAGCTGGCTCACGGTGGCCTATCCCGAGTACTGGCTGTACTTCCTGGGTGCGCTGTTCATCGCGGTCACGCTGTTCCTGCCCGACGGCATCGTCGGCCTGGTGAAGAAATGGAAGGCGCGCATCAAGGCACCGAGCGCGGGGCGGCGCGAGGCGCAGCGCTCGCTGGCGGCCGAACAGGGCGTCGAGGCCTCGGCCCTGGCACCGCTCGCGGTCGACGCCAAGGGAGCCCGCGCATGACGCCCGACCTGATGGAAGCCGGCGCCGAACGCATCGCGCGCCTGTCCGGCGAGCCGGGCCTCGTGCCGCAGACCGAATCGGGAGGCCGCTCGGCCGGCTACGGCCGCCACGCGAGCGGCGAGGTCGACGTCACGCACGGCCGCATCCTCTATCTCGAGGACGTCAGCGTGAGCTTCGACGGCTTCAAGGCCATCAACAAGCTGTCGCTCGACATCGCGCCGGGCGAGCTGCGCTGCATCATCGGCCCGAACGGCGCCGGCAAGACCACCATGATGGACATCATCACGGGCAAGACGCGGCCCGACGAAGGCACGGTGTTCTTCGGCAGCACGATCGACCTGCTGCGCCACAAGGAAAGCGAGATCGCGCAGCTCGGCATCGGACGCAAGTTCCAGAAGCCGACCGTGTTCGAGCATCTCACGGTGTTCGAGAACCTCGAGCTCGCGCTCAAGACCGACAAGGGCGTCAAGGCCTCGATGCTGTTCAGGCTCGACTCGGCCCAGTCCGACCGTCTGGCCGAGGTGCTGCACACGATCCATCTCGCGGACAGCGTGGAGCGGCTGGCGGGCAACCTGAGCCACGGCCAGAAGCAGTGGCTCGAGATCGGCATGCTGCTGATGCAGGACCCCAAGCTGCTGCTGCTGGACGAACCGGTGGCCGGCATGACCGACGAGGAAACCGCGCGCACGGCCGAGCTGTTTCTCACGCTCAAGGGCAAGCATTCGCTGATGGTGGTGGAGCACGACATGAGCTTCATCCGCACCATCTCGGAAATCGTCACGGTGCTGTGCGACGGCTCGGTGCTGGCGCAAGGCACGCTCGACGAGGTCCAGTCCGACGAGCGGGTGATCGAGGTCTACCTCGGCCGCTGATCCAGGGAAGAATGAACATGCTCAGCGTCAAGAACATCCAGCAGTACTACGGCGGCTCCCACATCCTGCGCGACGTGAGCTTCGAGGCCCGTCTCGGCAAGGTCACGGTACTGCTGGGCCGCAACGGCGTCGGCAAGACCACGCTGCTCAAGTCGCTCATGGGCCTGGTGCCGATCAAGAGCGGCAGCATCGAGTTCGACGGCGCGCAGATCCAGAAGTCCACGCCCTACGAGCGCGCCCGCGCCGGCATGGGATTCGTGCCGCAGGGCCGCGAGATCTTCGCGCGCCTCACGGTCGAGGAGAACCTGCGCATGGGGCTGGCCTACCGGTCGGGCTCGACGCCGATCCCGCCCGAGCTCTACGAGCTGTTCCCGGTGCTGAAGCAGATGCTGAACCGTCGCGGCGGCGATCTCTCGGGCGGACAGCAGCAGCAGCTCGCGATCGCGCGGGCCCTGGCGCCCAAGCCGAAGCTGCTGATCCTCGACGAGCCGACCGAGGGCATCCAGCCGAGCATCATCAAGGACATCGGCCGCGTGATCCGCATGCTGGCCGACCGCGGCGACATGGCGATCGTGCTGTGCGAGCAGTACTACGACTTCGCGCAGGAACTGGCCGACGACTACCTCGTCATGGAACGCGGCGAATTCATCGCGCGCGGCCTGGGCAAGGACATGGAAGCCGACGGCGTGCGCCAGCTGGTCGCCATCTGAGCTTCCGTCACAAGGCGGCGATCAACGCGCCGTGGGGTCGTCGCCAGAAGGCACCGATCCAAGCGGCGGCGCCACTTCCTCGAGCGGTCTGCGTTCGGCGTTCACCGCCCAACGCAGCGCCAGCAGGCCCGCGAAGATCACGAGCACCGCGCCCACCGCATAGCCGGCCGCCACCGCGCCGCGGCTGCCGGTCTCGATCAGCGCGCCGAACAGCACCGGCGCCACGAAGCCGCCGGCGCCGGTTCCCACCGCGTAGAAGATCGAGATCGAGATCGCGCGCATCTCGAGCGGAAACACCTCGCTGACCGTGAGGTAGGCCGAGCTGGCCGCCGCCGAGGCCAGGAAGAAGACGGCCGACCAGCACAGGGCCTGGCTGAGGGCATCCAGCCAGCCCTGCATGAAGGCCCAGCCCGTCAGGCCGAGCCCGATGCCCGACAGCACGTAGGTCAGCGCGATCATGCGGCGCCGGCCGATGCGGTCGAACAGCGGCCCCAGCAGCAGCGGCCCCAGCACGTTGCCGAGTGCGAACGGGAAGATGTAGAGCGCGACACGCCCCTCGGGCACGCCGTGGAAGCGCGTCAGCACCAGCGCATAGGTGAAGAAGATCGCGTTGTAGAAGAAGGCCTGCGAGACCATCAGCGCGAGCGCCACCGCGCTGCGTTTCGGATAGCGCCGCAGCAGCACCTGCGCCACCTCGCGCCAGCCTGGGCTTGCACGCTCGTCGAATTGCAGCGAGCCGACCGCCGCGGGCAGGGCGCCGTGTTGTGCGACGGCCTCGGCCTCGATGCGCTGCACGATGCGCTCGGCCTCTTCGGCGCGGCCGTGCGCGATCAGCCAGCGCGGGCTTTCCGGCAGGTCTCGCCGCACCAGCAGGATCGCCACCGCCAGCAGGGCGCCGAGCGCGAAGCCTGCGCGCCAGCCCCAGACCGGCCCAAGCACGCTGGGATCGAGCAGCCACAGGCTCAGGCCGGCGCCGAGCGCGGCACCGATCCAGAAGCTGCCGTTGATCGCGAGGTTCACGCGGCCGCGCACGCGCGCTGGAATCAGCTCGTCGATGGCCGAGTTGATGGCTGCGTACTCGCCGCCGATGCCCAGGCCGGTCGCGAAGCGGCACAGCGCGAAGAAGGCGAAGTCGGTCGAGAAGGCCGTGGCCAGCGTGGCGACTGCATAGACCGCGAGCGTGACGAGGAACAGCCGCTTGCGTCCCAGCCGGTCGGCGAGCCGGCCGAAGACCAGCGCGCCAACCACCGCGCCACCGATGTAGAGCGAGCCGGTCCAGCCGATCTGGGTGGCGCTGAGGCCCAGGGTGTCGGGCCGCTCGAGCACGCCGCCGAGCGAGCCGACCAGCGTCACCTCGAGTCCGTCGAGTACCCAGGCGACGCCCAGCGCGATCACCACGCGCCAGTGCCAGCGCGACCACGGAAGACGGTCCAGCCGGGCCGGTATGTCGGTGCGGGTCATCGGGCGCAGTCTAGGCACCGCGGCGGTGCGTCCCCGTCGGACGAGCGCCCGTTCGGCGGCCTACATCGACCAGATGCGCGGCGGCTCGCTGCTCATCCGCCAGAGCTCGGCGCGCCAGGCCTTCCAGACCTGCCGCAGCAGCCGCATCGCCGGCTCGACCACCGGTGCCAGCACGCGCAGCACGATGATTTCCGCATGCGGGCTGGTCGCTCCGGCGCTCGGCTGCAGTTCGTGCGCCTCGATCAGGGCGCGGGCGGCATCGAGTGCCGCATCGCGCCGCGCGCGCGCCAGCGGCGTCCCGGCGACGAAGAAGATCGACGCCAGGCAACGCTGCCCCGCAAGGCCGATCGGGCTCTGCAGCAGGCGCTGGTCGCTGGCGTCGATGCGGGCGCGCTCGAGCCAGGTGCCGGGCACCTCGATGTGCTGCCGCAGCGTGCCGGTCTCGAAGGGCTTGCCGGCGTTCGGCAGGCCCAGTGCCGTGACGTCCCAGCCGATCAGCTCGGCGTCCGGCGCGAGACGCATCGTGACCCGGTTCTCGGCCAGGCAGCCGTTGAAGCAGATCGCCTCGAGCGGCAGCCATTCGAGGCGGGCGCCGGCCTCGAGCGTGAGCTCGCTGCGCTGCAGTGCCAGTTCGCCGTCCGAGCGGTAGAAGCGCGAGGCGCCCGGCGTGGTGATCAGGCCGTGGCTGCCGGCGGCGGCGTGCACGCGGATGTCGAGCGTGTCGCCGCCGACCAGCCCGCCCGGTGGATGCACCAGCACGTTGTGGCAGACCGCGTCGCCCTCGGGGTAGAGGCTCTGCAGGATGCGCAGCGGTCCGTCGTGACGGAAGCGCGCGACGCTGCGCCGCGCTTCAAGCTGGTAGGAGAGATCGAGTCGGGCGTGCCAGGGCATGGCACGAGTGTAGGCAAAGCCCGCTCAGCTTTTCCAGGCCCCGACATGGGCTGCGCCGGCTTCGTCCACCAGCGCCGGGCCGATGCACTCGATCGCATGCGGCGAGGCACGGAACACGTCGCGGCAGGACAGCTCGGCATCGCGCTGGTCGCCGTGGTCGCCGCGGAACACGCGCAGGCGTTCGGCATCGATGCCGAACACCACGCGGCCGATGTTGGCCCAGAAGATCGCGCCCGCGCACATCACGCAGGGCTCGGCCGAGGAATAGATCGTGGCGCCGGCCAGCTCCTCGCGCGACAGCTTGCGTGTCGCGAGCATGCGGACCGCGTTGGTCTCGGCATGGGCCGTGACGTCGCCGGTCTCGGTCGTGCTGCAGTAGGCCTCGGCCAGCACCTCGCCCGCGGCCGAGACCACGACCGCGCCGAACGGCCGGTTGCCGCGGCGCCGACCGGCATGCGACCAGACGATCGCCTTGCGCAGGTAGCGGCCGTCGCGCTCGTCGAGCGAGGTTTCGGAAGGGAGTTTGGCGCTGGCTTGTGTGTTCATGCCTTGAGGCTGCGTTCGCTGCGCGGGGGCAGCATCGAGGTGTTGAAGATGGCGTCGGCCGAGGGCCTGGTCTTGAGGCCATAGACCTCGGCCACCTCGTCCACCTGCTGCTCGAGCGTGAGCTTGCGGATGTCGCCGAGGCCGTGGCTGCGGGTATCGGCGGCACCGACGTATTGTGCCGTGATGGCCCAGCGGTCCATCTCGATGCGGGCGTCGAGAATGGGTTCGCGCTGCCGCATCGCGGCAATGCTGGGCGCCGGATCGGCGAAGGTCTCGACGATCGCGCGGTTGGTGGCGCGCAGGAAGGCCGCCACCGCCTTCGGGTTCTGCGCGATCAGGTTGCTGCTGGCCAGGATCGCGTTGCCGTAGAGGTTCACGCCCGCATCCGAATACTTGAGCACCGACAGTTCCTCGCTCTTCATGCGGGCGAACAGCGAGACCGCCGAGTCGTGGAAGTAGGTGGCGGCATCGACGTCGCCGCGCACCATCACGTTGTCGCGGGCGCTGAAGTCGGTGGTCTGCCACAGCAGCGCGTCGGCCTTCATGCCCTGCTTGCGCGCCACCATCGGCCAGGCGCGGCGCGTCGATTCCACCGCCGCCGCCGCGACCCTCTTGCCCTGCAGGCTCTTGAAGTCGGCGCCGATGCCGCGGTCCTTGCGACCGATGATCACGAAGGGTGCGCGGTTGTAGTACTGGTAGACCGCCTGCACCACGGGCGTGCCCGGGTGCTGGGCATTGAACTCGACCAGCGAACTGATATCGCCGAGGCCGAGCTGGTAGACGCCGCTCGCGATGCGCGTGATCGAGGCCACCGAGCCGGCGCCGGTGTCGATCGTGACGTCGAGGCCCTCGTCCTTGTAGTAGCCCTTGCTCTCGGCCAGGAAGAAGGGCGCCGTCTGGCCGTTGATGCGGAAGTCGAGCGTGAACTTGAGCGGCGTGAGCTTCGCGCTGCCCTGCGCGAACACGGCGGGCGCGGCAAGCGAGGTGGCGCCGACGGTGGCGGCTGCGAGGAAGGTACGGCGTTGCATGGAAGATATCTCCGGAAGATCGTGGGTCTTGGAACGCCAGCGCCAACGGGCTGGGGCTTCAAGAGCAATTTCCGGGCGGCGCACCAACGGTGTGCGTGCGCTGCTGAACGCTTCTACTCTTGCACTCGTACATGCAGGAGCCATGCCAAGGTGATTCGCTCCGGTTCGCGACGCCGGCCTTGCCATGCATCGCAGGTGCGCGCGACAATCCGGGCGCGCAACTTGCTGCAAGTCTGGCGCAGAGTAGAAGCGTTCAGTCCGGCGTCCTGGTCTTCTCCAGGCCGTCCGCGACGGGAAATTGCTCTTTCATGTCGTTCCCACACGCACAACCGAAGGAGTCTTTTTCATGCTCGTCACGCAACAACCCGTCTTCCGCAAGTTCTGGCATGCCGTCATGCCGCTGGCCGACCTGCAGCAGGGCCCGAAGCCCTTCACGCTGCTCGGCGAGAACATCGTCCTGTTCCTCGATGCCGACGGCCAGCCCGCTGCGCTGCGCGACCGCTGCTGCCACCGCACCGCGAAGCTCTCCAAGGGCTGGTGCGTCGATGGCGAGGGCAAGGCCTGCGGACAGGGCGCGATTCAGTGCGGCTACCACGGCTGGACCTACGACCGCAGCGGCCAGGTGATCCGCATTCCGCAGTACGAACCCGAGCGCAGGATCTCGCCCGAGTACAAGACCACCGCCTACCACTGCAGCGCGCGCTACGGCTATGCCTGGGTCGCACTCGAAGATCCGATCGCCGAGATTCCCGCGATTCCCGAATTCGACGACGCGGGCTACCGCACCATCCACCAGTTCTACGAGGAGTGGCAGACGAGCCCGATGCGCGCGCTCGAGAACTCCTTCGACAACTCGCACTTCAGCTTCGTGCACCGTGCCACCTTCGGCGTTGCGGCCAGCCCCAAGCCGAGCAAGTACGAGCTGATCGAGACCGAGGGCGGCTTCCATGCCGAGACCGTGATCGAGGCGGTGAACCCGGCCAAGTTCCACGCGATCAGCGGCGTCACCGATGCGATCACCACGCGCCACATGCGCAATGCCTACTTCCTGCCGTTCTCGCGCCGGCTCGACATCGAGTACCCCTCGGGCATCCGCCACATCATCATCAACTGCTTCACGCCGATCGACGACGGCCGCATGCAGCTGTGCCAATGGCTGTTCCGCAACGACACCGAGGCCGACTGCCCGGCGCAGATGCTGATCGACTTCGACGAGGAGATCACGCGCGAGGACAAGGACATCCTCGAATCCACTGATCCCGATGCTTTGGTCGACACGCGGCGCCGCGGCGTCGAATACTCGATGGAATCCGACCGGCCCGGCATGCTGATCCGCAAGCACCTGATGCAGCTTCTGGCACGCCACGGCGAGGCCGAGGTGCACCGCGGGATGCGCGTGGTTCCGCTGGCGCAGACCGCCTGAGGTCATGATGCGTGTCGGGCGCCACGTCGGCGCCCGATCACTCGAACTTCAGGAGCAAGCATGAGCATCACGGTCCGACGCGACGGCGTCGCAGGCACCACGCGCCACGTCCTCAGGATTCGCGCCCACGAGATTCCGGTGGACGCCTCGCCCGAAGGCGGCGGCGCCGACGCGGGCCCGACGCCGCACGACCTCTACGACGCCTCGCTGGCGGCGTGCAAGGCGCTGACCGTGCTGCTCTATGCGCGGCGCAAGGGCATGCCGGTCGAGGAGATCGAGGTGGCCGTGGACCGCGACGACAGCGAGGAACGGCATGGCACCTATCGCCTCGACAGCACGCTGCGCGTGAGCGGGGCGCTGACCGAGGCGCAGCGCGCCGAACTGCTGAGGGTGGCCGGCAAATGCCCCATTCACCGGCTCATGACCGAGGTCAAGACCGAGATCGCGACGCGGCTGGCCGACTAGAACTCGTAACGCGCTAGCCGACCACCACTTCGCTGATCTGCATCACGGGCTGGATGTCGGTGTAGTTGGGAATGTCGCCCAGGATCTCCTTCGCATGCGGGCCGAACGCCGCCTGGAAGGACTCCACCGAATCGGCGAACACGTGGCACATGCCGACATAGGTCGGCGGCTGGCCGGGCGCGCCGCCGGCGAGGCCGCGGTCGATCGTGTAGGACTTGCAGGCATCACCCATGCGCGCCTTGAGCAGCGGCATGTGCTTGTCGCGGTAGTAGTCGTGGTCGAACCGGGCGCCGGGCTGGTGGGGGTACATCACGCTGACCTTGATCAAGTTCGTCTCCTTCAGGAAGTGAACCGTCGAGGATAGGCGCAACCGGCCCCCGCCGCCAGATCACTCGCCCTGCGAACCGCGGTGTGCCCAGCCGGTCGTGTGCTTCTCGATCGCGCTGAAGAGCTCGTACATGCCCATTGCCATCGCGCCGACCACCATCAGGCCGGCAAAGGCCAGGCCCATCTGCATCGACGAGCCGGCCGAGATCAGCAGGTAGCCGATGCCCTCGTTCGACGCCGTCATCTCCGACACCGTGGTGCCGACGAAGGCCAGCGTGATCGCGACCTTGAGCGACGCGTAGAAGTAGGGCAGCGAGCGCGGGAAGCCGATCTTCACGAGCACGTCCCAGCGCTTGGCCCCCAGCACGCGCAACACGTCCTCGAGCTCGGGCTCGAGCGTCGCCAGCCCGGTCGAGATGTTGACCATGATCGGGAAGAAGCTGATCAGGAAGGCCGTGAGGATCGCCGGGCCGACGCCGATGCCGAACCACACGACCAGGATCGGGATGAAGGCGGCCTTGGGCAGGGCGTTGAAGGCGGTCATCAGCGGGTACATGGCGGCGTAGGCCAGCCGCGAGCTCCCGATCACGAAGCCCAGCAGCACGCCCACCACGATCGCGAGGCCGAAGCCCGCCATCGTCACCCAGTAGGTGCGCCATGCGTGGCCCGCGATGACTTCCTTGAATTCCCAGAACTGGGTCCAGATGCGCCACGGGCTCGGAAAGATGAATTCCGAGACACCGAAGCCCGAGCAGATGATCTGCCACAGCACCAGGACCGCGATCAGCAGCAGCCAGGGCGACCAGCGTTCGATTTGCTTGTTGTTCTTCATGAATGGCTTATTGCGGGATCGCCACCGGCGCCTTGGCGGCGTCGGCGATGGCATTGCTGCGGATGGCGCCGATGTGGCTGCGCAGCTCAAGCACGATGTCGGTGAATTCCTTGGTGTAGGTGAGCTCGAGCTCGCGCGGGCGCGGCAGCTCGATGTCGCGCTTGACCACGAAGCGGCCCGGGCTCTTGCTCATCACGTACACCGTGTCGGCCAGGAACACCGATTCGCGCAGGTCGTGCGTGACGAGGATCACGTTGAACTGCTGCTCGGTCCAGAGGTCGCGCAGGATGCACCAGAGCTCCTCGCGCGTGAAGGCGTCGAGCGCGCCGAAGGGTTCGTCGAGCAGCAGCATCTTCGGCTCGTGGATCAGCGCGCGGCAGATGCTCGCGCGCTGCTGCATGCCGCCCGAGAGCTGCCACGGGAACTTGTCCTCGTAGCCGCCAAGGCCGACCTTCTGCAGCAGCCGGCGCGCGCGCTCGACGTATTCCTTTCGCTTGGCCTTGAAGGTCGAGCGATAGGGTTCGACGATCTCGAGCGGCAGCAGCACGTTGTCGACCGTGGTGCGCCAGGGCAGCAGCGAAGGCGCCTGGAAGGCCATGCCCGAGATCTTCAGCGGTCCGGTGACCGGTTCGCCGTCGATCCGGATCTTGCCCATCGACGGCATGCGCAGCCCGGTCGTGAGCTTCATGAAGGTCGACTTGCCGCAGCCCGAAGGCCCGACGATGGCAATGAATTCGCCGCGCTTGACCTTCAGGTCGATCGCCTCCACCGCGAAGTGGTTGGCGCGCAGCAGCTCCTCGTTGTAGGCAAGCCAGACGTCCTGGAAGTCGACGAAGGGCCTTTCCTGATCGGGCTGCGCCATCACTTGCGCAGGATGTTCAGTTCGGCTGCGCTCGGCAGCAGCGCGGGCGTCCAGACGGCGTCGGGGTTGACGCGCGTCTTCGTCGCGAAGGCGTCCGACACCTGCGAGGCCATCAGCGACAGGCGGCCGGCATTGACCTGGCCAAAGCCCTCGGCGCGGGCGTCCGGCGTGTTGACGACGGTATCGATCGCAAGCTTCAGGCGACGGGTCTCGAGCTCGCTGTTGACGATGCCGTCGCGCGCCTTGATCGACTCGATCGCGACGGCGGGATTGGCGATCACTTCCTTGGCGCCCTTGCTGAAGGCCTGCAGGAAGGCCTTGACCGCGGCCGGGTTCTCCTTGATGAGCTTGGGCGAGGCGATGATCGCGTTGCCGTACAGCTTCACGCCGAAGTCGGGATAGGGCAGGACCACGATGTCGGCCGCCTTGGCGCCACGCGATTCCAGGTTCAGCAGCGAAGTGAACGTGAAGCCGGTGATCGCATCGATGTCGCCGCGCAGCAGCATGGTCTCGCGCAGGGTCGGGTCCATCGCGGTCCAGTTCACGGCGCCGACGTTGTTGGCCTTGGCAAAGATCGGGAAGGCACGGCGGCCGGCGTCGAACACCGGCGCGCCTAGCTTCTTGCCGGTGAGGTCGGCCGGTTTCGTGATGCCGCTCTTCTTCAGCGCCATCACCGAGGCCGGCGTATTGTTGTAGACCATCATCACCGCGACCGGCTTGTTCGGGCTGTCGGGATTGTTGGCGTGGAATTCCATCAGCGCGGCCAGGTCGGCGAAGCCCATGTCGTAGGCGCCCGAGGCCACGCGCGTGACCGCGCCGCCCGAGCCGTTGCCGGCGTCGACCGTGACGTCGAGGCCGGCCTGCTTGAAGTAGCCCTTGGCGGCCGGATGCGTGAAGAATGCGCCCGGGCCCTCGAAGCGCCAGTCGAGCTGGAACTTGATCGGCGTCGGGGTCTGCGCGTGGGACTGGCCCAGTCCGAAGCACAGAGCAGAGGCGGCGAGGAAGGTCTGGAGCAGATGGCGCTTGTTCATTCGAGAATTCCGTGGATGAGGAGATAAGAGGTGCACGGGATTCAAGCAAAAACGGTGCCCGCACGCACTTGGTGCGAACCCTTCCGTGTGCACCACCCGAAGGCAGATACCGCCCATCCGGGTGCGCGCGCATGCTTCGTTAAAGTGCGTCTGGCGCCGCGAGCCATGAGCGGACGCCGCATTCGAATCCAATGACAGAAAGAGGGCTTGATGAAGAGGAAAACACTCACCGGCGTTGCTGCAGCGGTCGCCGTTCTCGTGGCGGTGTACATCGGCGCGACGGCCTATACCGGGCACAGGGTCGCGGCGGCCTACGAGGCCAGGCTGGACCAGGTCGGGAAGCAGCTGCCCTTTCAGCGCTTCGTCGAACGCACGGTCGACCGGGGACTGCTTTCCTCCACCTTCAGCACCGGCTTGCGTGTCGGCTGCGTCAACGCAGGCGCTGCGAAGGGCGATGGTTCGAACGCGCTCCCATCCTTCGAGGTCCACTTCGTGGACCATGTGCGCAACGGACCCTTCCCGGGGTTCGCGCGGTTCGGTGCGGCCACGATCGATTCGCAGGTCGTGCTTCCGGCGAACGCACCCGAGGCCCTGCGCAAGTATGTCGCGGGCCTGAAGCCCGAGGACATCCACACGCAGGTGGGCTACGGCGGCGACTACCGCACCGCGGTGCGGTTGCCGGCCGGCGAGATTCAGGCAGCCGGCGGCAAGCTGAGCTGGCCCGAGACGCGCCTGTCGAGCGCCGGCCTGGTGAACGGCGAGGCCAATGCGGTCGAGGCGACGCTGCCTGAGCTGGTCTTCCAGAGCGACGAGGCGAAGGGCAGCCGCTTCAGGCTCGCCGACCTGCAGCTGCGCAGCGAGAACCACGGCAGTGGCAGCCTCTGGATGCGTGCCGGCAACGGCGCCGTCAAGATCGGCAGCATCGAGTTGCAGACGCGGCTGGGCGAGCAGCCGATGTCGCTTCGGCTCTCGAAACTCGACTACACGACCGAGGTCGCCAACGACAAGGACCTCATGAGCGGCAGTCTCGCCATGCGAGCCGATGCGGCGCTGAGCCTGGGCGACGAGGCCACGCCGCTGCTGTTCGAGGACATCGAGCTCAAGGAGTCGTTCAAGCGCCTGCACGTGCCGACGATCCAGAAGTGGTTCGAGGGCGCGATGGCCGAGGTGTCGAATTGCGAGACCGATGCCGCACCGCCGGCCGAGCAGGCCGAGCGGGCGCGGCAGCAGGCCGAACAGCTGCTGCCGCTGCTCGCCCACGACCCGGACGTGGCGATCGAGAAGTTCGCCCTGACCCATGAAGGGCGCCGCGGCGAGCTCTCGTACTCGGCGGGCGTGCACGGCTTCAGGCTGGCCGAGGGCGAGGAATTCGCGGCGGCGCTGCCTCGCCTGGCCCAGGCCCTGACGCTGCGCGCCGATGCCCGGCTGCCCGTGGCCTGGGTCGAGAAGATAGGTGCCTTCGGCGCCGGCTCCGACCAGGCGCAACTGCGTGCCGTGCAGACCGAGGCGATGCTCGACCACGCGATCGGCCAGGGCTTCCTGGTGCGCGACGGCGACGACCTGACGGCCGCGCTGGTCTTCGAGCGAGGCACCCCGACCCTGAACGGCAAGCCGCTGGGGCCGCGGATGAAGTGAGCCTGTCGGGCTAGCGGTCGATGTTGGCGTCGGCCACCGCCAGCGCCGTCATGTTGACAACCCGCCGCACGGTTGACGAGGGCGTGAGGATGTGGGCCGAGCCCTTGGCGCCCATGAGGATCGGGCCCACGGTGACGCCGTTGCCGCCGGTCATCTTGAGCACGTTGAAGAGGATGTTCGCGGCATCGAGGTTGGGGCAGATCAGCAGGTTGGCCTCGCCGGTGAGCGAGGTCTCGGGCAGTGCCTTGAGCCGCACGTCCTCGGACAGTGCGGAGTCGCCGTGCATCTCGCCGTCGCACTCGATGTCGGGCGCTATCTTCGCGAACAGGTCGCGCGCGAGCCGCATCTTGCGCGCCGATCCGCGCTCCGACGATCCGAAATTGGAATGCGACAGGAAGGCCACCTTGGGCGGCAGCCCGAAGCGGCGCACCTCTTCGGCCGCCATCAGCGCGATGTTGGCGAGCGTCTCGGCACTCGGGTCTTCATGCACGTTGGTGTCGGCGATGAACAGCGTGTACTTCTCGAGCGTGAGCGCGTTGAGCGTCGCGAAGCCCGGCGCGCCGCGCTTCAGGCCCAGCACCTGGTGCAGGATCTTGAGATGGCTGTCGAAGCGCCCGACCAGGCCGCACAGCATGGCATCGGCATCGCCCAGGTGCAGCATCAGCGATGCGATCGTGGTGTTGGAGCGCCGCACCATGGCCTTGGAGGCTTCCGGCGTGATGCCGCGCCGGCCCATGATCTGGTGATAGGTTTCCCAGTAGGTGCGAAAGCGCGGATCGTCCTCGGGGTCGACGCATTCGACGTCCCTGCCAAGCGCGATGTGCAGCCCGGCCTTCTTGATGCGAGCCTCGATGACGGCGGGGCGGCCGACCAGGATCGGCCGGGCCAGGCCCTCGTCGACCGCGAGCTGGGCCGCGCGCAGCACGCGGTCGTCCTCGCCCTCGGCATAGGCCACGCGCTTGGCGCTGGCCAGCTTGGCGGCCGCGAACACCGGTCGCATGAACATGCCGGTCTGGTAGACGAAGCGCGTGAGGTGCTGGCGATAGGTGTCGAGGTCCTCGATCGGGCGAGTGGCCACGCCCGAGGCTTGCGCCGCCTTGGCGACCGCGGGCGCGATGCGCAGGATCAGGCGCGAGTCGAAGGGCTTGGGAATGATGTAGTCCGGGCCGAACGAAAGCTCCTGGCCGGCGTAGGCGGTGGCCACTTCCTCGCTGATGTCGGCCTTGGTGAGGTCGGCGATCTCGCGCACGCAGGCCAGCTTCATCTCCTCGGTGATCTTGCTGGCGCCGCAGTCGAGCGCGCCGCGGAAGATGTAGGGAAAGCACAGGACGTTGTTGACCTGGTTCGGGTAGTCCGAGCGGCCGGTCGCGATGATGCAGTCGGGACGCACGGCCTTCGCCAGTTCGGGCCGGATCTCCGGTTCGGGATTGGCCAGCGCGAGGATGATCGGCTGGCTGCCCATGCTCTTGACCATGTCCTGAGAGACCACGCCGGGCGCCGAGCAGCCGAGGAAGACGTCGGCATCCTTCATGACATCGGCCAGCGTGCGGGCGCCGGTGTCCTTCTGGGCGTAGCGGGTCTTCGAATCGTCGAAGCCGCCGGGGCGGCCGATGTAGATCAGGCCCTTGGAGTCGACCGCGTGGATGTTGGCCGCCTTGGCGCCGAGGCCCACCATGACGTCGAGGCAGGCGATGGCCGCGGCACCCGCGCCCGAGACCGCGATCTTCACGTCCTCGATCTTCTTGCCGACCAGTTCCAGCCCGTTGAGCAGCGCGGCGGCCGAGATGATGGCCGTGCCGTGCTGGTCGTCGTGGAACACCGGGATGTTCATGCGTTCGCGCAGCTTCTTCTCGATGTAGAAGCACTCGGGCGCCTTGATGTCCTCGAGGTTGATGCCGCCGAGCGTGGGCTCGAGCGCGGCAATGATCTCGACCAGCTTGTCGGGATCGTTCTCGGCCAGCTCGATGTCGAAGACGTCGATGCCCGCGAACTTCTTGAACAGGCAGCCCTTGCCTTCCATGACCGGCTTGCTGGCCAGAGGCCCGATGTTGCCCAGGCCCAGCACCGCCGTGCCGTTGGTGATCACGCCGACCAGGTTGCCGCGCGAGGTGTATTCCGCCGCCAGCGCCGGGTTGGCCTCGATGTCGAGGCAGGGATAGGCAACGCCGGGCGAGTAGGCCAGTGACAGGTCGCGCTGGTTCAGCAGCGGCTTGGTCGGAGAGATCGAGATCTTGCCTCGGACCGGCGAGCGGTGATAGTCGCGTGCGGCATCGCGCAGCGCTTCTTCGGCAGGGGAAAGGGTGGGGGCCATCGTTGTCTCCTTGCTGTCTTGGCTTCAGAGATAGAGGCTACCCCAAAGTGCGCTGTTGCAGGGAAGGTGGCGATCAATCCGTCTCGGGCGCCACCGGGTGCTGCGCCATCGCCTCCAGCGCCCGCACCAGCGCCGAATGGTCCTGCTGGCCATGGCCGAGCGCCACGCAGGCGTTCATGAGCTGGGCCGCGCTCGCCGTCTGCGGCAGCGCGACGCCGAGCGAGCGGGCGCCCTGCAGCGCGAGGTTCAGGTCCTTCTGGTGCAGCGCGATCCGGAAGCCGGGTGCGAAGCTGCGCTTGATCATGCGTTCGCCGTGCACCTCGAGGATGCGCGAGGACGCGAAGCCGCCCATCAGCGCGTTGCGCACCTTGGCCGGATCGGCCCCGGCCTTGGAGGCGAACACCAGCGCCTCGCCGACGGCCGCGATGTTGAGTGCGACGATGATCTGGTTCGCCACCTTGCACACCTGGCCGTCGCCGACGCCACCGACCAGCGTGATGTTCCTGCCCATCTTCTCGAGCAGCGGCCGCACGCGGCCGAAGTCGCCTTCGTCGCCGCCGCACATGATCGTGAGGCTGGCCGCCTTGGCACCCACCTCGCCGCCCGATACCGGCGCATCGACGTAGCCGCAGCCCAGCGCGGCGATCCGCGCGGCGAAGGCCCTGGTCGCGATCGGGTCGATCGAGCTGCAGTCGACCACCAGCTTGCCCCTGGACAGGCCGCCCGCCGCGCCGTCCTCGCCGAACAGCACGGCCTCGACGTCGGGCGTGTCCGGCACCATCACGAAGACGATGTCGGCCTCGCGCGCGACCTCGGCCGCATTCGCGCACACCATCGCCTGCGAGTCGAAGGGCTCGGGCATCTTGCCGCGCGTGTGGACGAACAGCCGATGGCCGGCCTCGAGCAGGTGGCCGGCCATGGGTGCACCCATGATGCCGAGGCCGATGAAGCCGATCTTCTGCTGCTGTTGTTGCGATGCGGTGTTGGAAGGCATTGCCCGGGGTCCCTTTTCGTCGTTGGTGTGTGAGGAAGAAATCTGGATCAGCGCGTGAGCGCCTCGCGCCAGCCCAGCCCTTCGACCGTGGCGCCGCGCGGCTTGTATTCGCAGCCGATCCAGCCTGCATAGCCGAGCGCGTCGATATGCCTGAACAGCCACGGGTAGTTGATCTCGCCGGTGCCGGGTTCGCCGCGGCCCGGGTTGTCGGCGAGCTGGATGTGACCGATTCGAGCGATCTGCTTCGTGAGCGTGGCGCCGAGCTCGCCCTCCATGCGCTGTGCGTGATAGATGTCGTACTGCAGCAGCAGGTTGGCCGAGCCGACCTCGTCGATCAGCGACAACGCCTGGTCGGTGCGCGTGAGGCAGAAGCCCGGGATGTCGAAGCTGTTGACCGGCTCGATCAGCAGGCGGATGCCGGCGGCCTCGAGTTCCTTCGCGGCGAAGCGCAGGTTTTCGACCACCACGCGGCGCGCGTCGCCGGCCGTGACGGCCTCGGGCAGCTTGCCGAGCAGGCAGTTGACCTGCGGGCAGCCGAGCGCGCTGGCGTAGTCGATGGCGCGTGCCACGCCTTCGCGGAACTCGGGCACACGATCGGGATGGCAGGCGATGCCTCGCTCGCCGCCCTCCCAGTTGCCGGCCGGCAGGTTGTGCAGGGCCTGCACCAGGCCGTTGTCGCGCAGCGCTGCGGCCAGCTCCTTCCGGTCGTAGGCATAGGGGAACAGGTATTCGACGGCCTCGAAGCCGGCCTTGGCGGCGGCCTCGAAGCGCTGCATGAACGGTAGCTCGTTGAACAGCATCGTGAGGTTGGCTGCGAACTTGGGCATGGTTGAAGGTCTCTCTGGTCGGTCGCGCAAGTCTCAATCGAGCATCGCCACGGCGATGGAAGTGGGCGCATCCTCGACGCTCTCGGCCAGCGCCTCGAACTCGTTGATGGCGTCGATCTCGGTGCCCATCGCGATGTTGGTGACGCGTTCGAGCATCACCTCGATCACCACCGGCACGCCGAACTCGGCCATGAGCGCTTCGGCGCGCTCGATCGCGGGCGTCATCTGCTCCTGCTTGTGCACGCGGATGGCCTTGCAGCCCAGGCCCTCGACCACCTTCATGTGGTCGACGCCGTAGCTGCGCTCGATGCCGGCGTCCTCGGCGGCGTTGATGTTGTCGAAGCCCAGCTGCACGCAGTAGTCCATCTCGAAGCCGCGCTGCGACTGGCGAATGAGGCCGAGATAGGAGTTGTTCACCACGATGTGGATGTAGGGCAGCTTGAACTGCGCGCCCACGGCGAGCTCCTCGATCATGAACTGGAAGTCGTAGTCGCCCGAGAGCGCGACGATCTTGCGCGTCGGGTCCGCGGCTCGCACCCCGAGCGCGGCCGGAATGGTCCAGCCCAGCGGGCCGGCCTGGCCGCAATTGATCCAGTGGCGCGGGTTGTAGACGTGCAGGAACTGCGCCGCCGCGATCTGCGACAGGCCGATCGTGCTGACGTAGCAGGTATCGTGGTCGAAGTTGTTGTTCATGCACTGGTAGACCCGCTGCGGCTTCATCGGCACGTCCGCGAAGTTGGTCTTGCGCAGCATCGTCTTCTTGCGGTCCCGGCAGTCGGCGGCCCAGCCGCTGCGGTCGGGCAGGCGGCCCGCGGCCTTCATCTCCTCGGCCACCTGGACGAACTGCTCCAGCGCCGCCCTGGCGTCCGAGACGATGCCGAAGTCCGGCGTGAAGACGCGGCCGATCTGCGTCGGTTCGATGTCGACGTGCACGAAGGTGCGGCCCTTGGTGTAGACATCGATCGACCCGGTATGCCGATTGGCCCAGCGGTTGCCGATGCCGAGCACGAAGTCCGAGGCCAGCAGCGTCGCGTTGCCGTAGCGGTGGCTGGTCTGCAGGCCGCACATGCCGGCCATCAGCGGATGGTCGTCGGGGATCGCGCCCCAGGCCATCAGCGTGGGGATCACCGGCACGCCGGTGGCCTCGGCGAAGCGCACCAGCAGGTCGCTCGCGTCGGCGTTGATGACGCCGCCGCCGGCCACGATCAGCGGGCGTTCGGCCGCGTTGAGCATCGTGATGGCCTTCTCGATCTGGGCCCGGGTCGCGGCCGGCTTGTAGGGAACGAGCGGCTGGTAGGTGTCGATGTCGAACTCGATCTGCGCCATCTGCACGTCGAAGGGCAGGTCGATCAGCACCGGGCCCGGGCGGCCCGAGCGCATCAGGTGGAAGGCCTGCTGGAACACCTGCGGCACCTGGCCCGGCTCCCGCACCGTGACCGACCACTTGGTGACGGGCTTGGAGATCGATTCGATGTCGACGGCCTGGAAGTCTTCCTTGTAGAGGCGCGCCCTCGGCGCCTGGCCCGTGATGCACAGGATGGGGATCGAATCGGCCCAGGCCGAGTAGAGGCCCGTGATCATGTCGGTGCCGGCCGGTCCCGAGGTGCCGATGCAGACGCCGATGTTGCCGGCCACGGCGCGCGTGTAGCCCTCGGCCATGTGCGAGGCGCCCTCGACGTGGCGCGCGAGGATGTGTCCGATGCCGCCGTGCTTGCGCAGCGCCGAGTACAGCGGATTGATGGCGGCGCCCGGCACGCCGAAGGCCTGGGTCACGCCTTCCTTTTCCATCACGAGTACGGCGGCCTGGGCCGCGGTCATCTTTGCCATGCGAAATCTCCTTGGGGGTTGGGCTCGACTGTAGGAATTCGAGTCCGTTGCCAGAAGAGGGCGCAGTGCCATATCGCCTATTCCTGCGTGGAATAAGTGACTACCATTCGCCCATGGACAGATTGCTCGCGATGGAGATGTTCGTGCGCGTGGTGGAGACCGGCAGCTTCTCCAAGGCGGCGCGCGAATTCAACACCACACAGCCCACCGTGACCAAGCAGGTGGCGGCCACCGAGACGCGCCTCAAGGCACGGCTGCTCAACCGCAACACGCGCGGCGTGAGCCTCACCGAAGCCGGCGCGCTCTACTACGAGAAGTGCAAGGCCATCGTGCGCGACGCCGAGGAAGCCGAGAGCATCGTCAAGCTGCGCCAGTCGCAGGCCCAGGGCCTGCTGCGCATCGGCACCTCGACCGCGTTCGGCCGCCGCGTGGTTGTTCCGCTGGCGCTCGAATTCATGGCGCGCCATCCCCAGGTGCAGGTCGACCTGAGCTTCGAGGACCGCTATGTCGATCTCGTGGCCCAGGGCATCGACGTCGCGATCCGCATGGGCAAGCTGGCCGATTCATCGCTCGGCGCGCGCTTCCTCGGCATGAATCCCTGGGTCATGGTGGCCGCGCCGGCCTACCTGAAGAAGCACGGCACGCCGAGAAAGGCCCAGGACCTGAGCGCCCACGTGGCGCTGATCTACAGCAGCGTGGTCGGCGACGACGTCTGGCACCTGCATACGCCGAGAGGCGAGGCACTCACGGTGCCGGTGTCGGGCCGGCTGCGCTCGAACAACGTCTCGGCCGTGCTCGCCGCCGCGCGCGCCGGCCTCGGCATCGCGCTGATGCCGCGTTACGTGGCGAGAGATTCGCTGGCGGCCGGGCAGGTGGTCGAGGTGCTGGCCGACCACGCGCTGGCCGAGCAGGAGATCCATGCGGTGTTTCCTTCGCCGAAGCTGGTTCCCGGCAAGGTGTCGGGCTTCGTGGCCTTTCTGCAGGGGCGCTTCGGGGAACAGTGGTGGCTGGGAGCCCGTTGACGGCTCGCCGCGAGCGGCGTTTCAGGGGGGCGGCGGCACGTTCTCACGATCGTCGCCCGATGACGCGAACAGATCCCAGGACGCCATGAACAGCGCGGCGATCAGCGGCCCGATCACGAAGCCGTTGATGCCGAACAGCGCGATGCCGCCGATGGTGGACATCAGCACGATGTAGTCGGGCATCTGCGTGTCCTTGCCCACCAGCAGCGGGCGCAGGATGTTGTCGACCAGGCCGATCACGAAGACCCCGACGAAGATCAGGATCAGCGCGTGGCCGATCTGGCCGACCGCCAGGTAGTAGATCGCCACCGGCCCCCAGATCAGTGCCGCGCCGACTGCGGGCAGCAGGGAGAGGAAGGCCATCAGCACACCCCACAGCAGTGCGCCCTGGAGCCCCATGAGCGAGAACGTGACGCCGCCGATGATGCCCTGCGCCGCCGCGACCGCGATGTTGCCCTTGATGGTGGCGCGGATGACGGTCGTGAACTTGTTCAGCAGGTAGTGCGTGTGCGGCTTGGCCAGCGGCAGCGATTCGCGCACCTTGCGCGACAGCTCGGTCCCGTCGCGCAGCAGGAAGAACAGCAGGTACAGCATGATGCCGAAGCTGATGACGAATTCGAAGGTGTTCTGGCCGATCGCGACCGCATGGGTGGCGATCACCTGGCTGCCGCGCGCCGCTGCCTGCGACAGCTGGTTGATCAGCCCTTCGACGTTGCCGAGTCCGAAGCGGTTGAGCAGGTCGAGCACCCACTTGGGAACCGCGTTGACCACCTGCTGGAAGTAGTTCGAGAAGCTGATGTCACCCGAGCGCACCATCTGCGACACCAGCGAGACTTCGTCGACCAGCGAGACCGTGATGAGGGTGAGCGGAATGACGACCACGATGGTCGCGAGCATCAGCGTCGCGAGCGCCGCGAGGTTGCGCCGGCCGCGCATCTTCTTGAGCAGGCGCCGGTAGATCGGCGTGAAGAGGATGGCCAGCGCGATGCCCCACATCACGGCACCGAAGAACGGCAGCAGCAGCCAGCCGAAGGCGATCGTGACGACTGCCAGCAGGAGAAGAAAGGTGCCGCGCTGGACGCCGGAGGTGTTCATGACCGAGTCGACTTTAGCCGAAACCCGGGCCTGAAAAAGCGCGATTCGTGTCAGCGAATGCCGCGTGGCAATGCCACCGGAGCCAGCGTGGCGCGCAGCCGCTCGTCGGCGTCGGGCGCCTGGGCCACCTCCACCTGCAATGCCTGCTCGACGTTGCCGATGTGGGCCAGCATCAGCGAGCGTGCGCGCCCGGTGTCGCCTGCCTCCAGCGCGGCGACGATCGCTGCATGCTCGTCGCAGGAGGCGGCAGCCTCGTGGCGCGACTGGAACAGCGTGGCGGCCAGCGTGGTGCGTGCCGTCAGGTCGCGCAGCACGTCGCACAGCAGCCGGTGGCCCATCTGCTCGGCCAGGCAGACATGGAAGTCCGCCAGCAGGAAGGCACGCGTGGCGGCATCGGCGCCCGCGATGGCGCGCTGCTCGTCGGCGATGTGCTCGCGCAGCTTGCGGATGACCTTCGAGAGCGGCCGACCGGCCTCGGCCAGGATGCCCGATTCGACGATGCGGCGCGCGGCGAAGGCATCGCGCGCCTCGTCGGCCGAGGGCTCCACCACGAACCAGCCGCGGCGCGACTGCACGGCGACGAAGCCGCGGGCCTGCAACTGCATCAGTGCCTCGCGCACCATGGTGCGGCTGACGTTGAAGTTCTCGGCCAGCGCCTGTTCGCCGAGCCGCTCGCCCGGGGCGAGCTTCTGCGCCAGGATGGCCTCGACCACGCGCTCGGCGATGCGGGTCGGCGAGACGTCGGTCATGGCCGCCTTCAATGGGCCGCCGCCGTGGTCGCCACCTCGGGCTCGGCCAGCGGTTCGTCTTCGGGCGAGTGGGTGCCGTTCAGCACCGCATGGGCACGTTCACGGTCGATGTCGCCTTCCCAGGCTGCGATCGCCACGGTGGCGACGCAGTTGCCGATCAGGTTGCCGAGCGCGCGGGCGATGCCCATGAACCAGTCGACCGACAGCACCAGCACCAGGCCGATGGCCGGGATCGCGGGAATGGCGTGCAGTGTCGCGGCCAGCACCACGATCGCCGAGCCCGGCACGCCGTGCGCGCCCTTCGACGTGACCAGCGCGATCGCGAGGATCGTCATCAGGTCGGCCATTCCGATCGGCGTGTTGGTGGCCTGGGCGATGAAGACCGCCGCCAGCGTGATGTAGATCGAGAAGGCGTCGAGATTGAACGAATAGCCGGTGGGAATCACGAGGCCCACGGTGGAGTCGCGGATGCCCATGTGGCGCAGCTTGGCCATGATCTGCGGCAGCACGCTGTCCGAGGACGTGGTGGCGAAGACGATGGTGAGCTCTTCGCGCAGGTAGCGCAGCAGCTTGATCAGGCTGAAGCCCGAGAGGCGCATCACGAGCCCGAGCACCACGAAGACGAACAGCAGCACCGCGACATAGAACAGTGCCACCAGCATGCCGAGCTGCTTGAGCGAGCCGACGCCGTACTGGCCGACCGTGAAGGCGATGGCACCGAGCACCCCCAGCGGCGCCAGCTTGATGATGATGCCCATGATCTTGAACAGCACCAGCGAGGTGGCGTCGATCACCGCCGCCACCGGGCGGCCGCGCTCGCCGAGCAGGGTGAGCGCACAGCCGAACAGCACCGCGAACAGCAGCACCTGCAGCACGTCCCCGGTGGCGAAGGCGTTCACCACCGTGCTCGGGATCAGCTTCATGAGGAAGTCGACCGTGCCGCCGCTGGTGAGCTTGTCGGCGTTCGATGCGTAGGCGCTCATGGCCGCAGGGTCGAGCTTCGACGGATCGACGTTCATGCCCACGCCGGGCTGGAACACGAAGGCCAGCGCCAGGCCCATCGCGAGCGCGATGGTGGTCAGCACCTCGAAGTAGATCAGCGCCTTGACGCCGACCCGGCCCACCCGCCGGAGGTCGCCGGCGCCGGCGATGCCGTGCACCACGACGCAGAAGACGAGCACCGGAATGATCATCTTGATCAGCTTGATGAAGCCGTCGCCGAGCGGCTTGAGCTTGACGGCGAACTCCGGGAAGAACAGGCCCGCCACGACGCCGAGCACCAGCGCGATGACCACCTGACCGAAGAGTGATTTGGCAAAACGTGGCATGGGACTTCCTTTGTGAAGTTGTATGCAAGCCTCACGTTGTCTTGCATGCAAGCAATGTAGGCAAGATTCACTCAGACGTTTTGAGGGTATTCCCGCGATCGGTGAGGCTTTACAAGTCGTGACGCGGCTGGGGGACCCACGGCGATGAAAGCCGCCCGGCGGCTCTCGAGCCGATGGCCTGCCTGGGAGGCGGCACGCGCGTTCGGCGCCCGCCGTCAGTCGAGCGCGCGATAGAAGAAGGTGGTGGCGCAGAGCCCGCCTGCGGGCAGCAGCGCGTAGCCCGGAACCAGGCCCACGCGCTGCCATCCGAGCCGCGCATAGAGGCGTTCGGCCGAATCGTCCGAGGTGTCGAGCACCAGCAGTGTCCGGCCGCATTCGCGTGCGGTCCGTTCGGCCTGACGCATCAGCGCTTCGCCCCAGCCTCGACGCCGCGCCCGCCGATGGACCAGCATCTTCGCCAGGTCTGCGCGGTGCGGCTGGTTCTCGGGCTGGTCGAGCACCAGTTGCACCGTGCCGCACAGCCCGTGTGCATCTTCGGCCACCAGCAGGGCGCGTTCGCCGCGCGCCACGCCGTCCGCGACGCGGGCCCAGAAGGCCAGGGCGCGCTCGAGCGTGAGCGGCAGCATGAAGCTCACCGAGGCGCCGCCCTCGACGCAGTCGATCAGCAGTTCGGCCAGCGCCTGCTGCTGCGCGGGTGACACGGTGGTCAGCCTTCGGACCTGGTCTTGCCGGTTCATTTCATCCCCATGTGCCGGACAGGGTGGCAATCACCACGGCGTAGCGCGTGAGACGGCGCGTGGGGTTGTGGTAGCTGACCGGGCGGTCCAGCACGTGGGCCAGGCAGTCGCCGGCCGCAAGCCGGTGAATCGCGTCGCCGACCGTGACCTCGATCGCGTTCTCGAGCACCCACACCTGCTGGTGGATGCGCGGCTCGCGCGCGCCGGTCTCGTAGGCCACGCGGGCCTTGGGCGGAAAAGCCACCTCGACGATCTGGATCGGCGACGCCACACCGGACGGCGACACGTTGCGCCGCACGTAGCCCGAGTGCGGATCGCGCCACGACGGCTGGTCGGCGAGCCTGGCCACGGGATCGCCCGCGGCCCGGGGCGGATCGAACAGCGACGCCAGCGCCACGCCGAGCCCGGTCGCGAGCTTCTCGAGCACCACCGCCGTGGGACTGCTCTCGCCGCGCTCGATCAGAGAGATCATCGAACGGCTGACCCCGCAGTGCGTGGCCAGTGCATCGAGCGACATGCCGCTCGAGGCGCGCAACTCGCGCACGCGCTCGGCAATGCGGTGGTTGAGACTGTCGGCCTGTTCCGTCATGGTGGAGTCAGTATCCTATATATTGGATGGATCGTCCAGCCATTGCGCGAAGGCGCGCGCCTTGGCATGGTGGGCGGCGGCCGCACCCCGCTTGCCCCCGACCACAAGGAACCCGCATGCATCAACTCGAACTCCCCGGCGCCGGCCGCATGCCTGCACTCGGACTCGGCACCTGGAAGATGGGCGAGTCGGCCGGCCGTCGCAGCGCCGAGGTCGCGGCCGTGCGCGCGG
Organism: Variovorax jilinensis; assembly: GCF_030316885.1. GTDB lineage: Bacteria > Pseudomonadota > Gammaproteobacteria > Burkholderiales > Burkholderiaceae_C > Variovorax > Variovorax jilinensis. The sequence goes on from NZ_JASZYQ010000001.1 coordinate 803,622, forward strand.
CGATCGAGATGGGCTACCGGCTCGTCGACACTGCCGAGATGTACGGCGAAGGCGGCGCCGAGGAGGTGGTCGGCCAGGCGCTGGCCGAGGCGCTGCGGGCCGGCGATGTCAGCCGCGAGGAACTCTTCGTGGTCAGCAAGGTGTATCCGCACAATGCGAGCCGCACTGTCACGGCCAAGGCCTGTGCGCGCAGCCTGTCGCGCCTCGGACTGGACCATGTCGACCTCTACCTGCTGCACTGGCGTGGATCGCACCCGCTGGACGCGACCTGCGACGCGCTGCGCGAACTGGTGCTGCAGGGGCGCATCCGCCATTGGGGCGTCAGCAACTTCGACACCGACGACATGGAGGAGCTCGCAGCGCTCGAGGGCGGCGCCGAATGTGCTGCGAACCAGGTCTATTACTCGCTCGCCGAGCGTGGCCCCGAGTTCAGCCTGCTGCCTTGGCAGCGCGAGCGCGGCATCCCGCTCATGGCCTACAGCCCGATCGACCAGGGTGCGCTGGCTGCCGACGCCGGCCTGCAGGCCATCGCCCGCGGTATCGGCATCAGCGCGGCGCAGCTCGCGCTGGCGTGGCTGCTGACGCAGGGCGGCGTCGCCGCCATCCCCAAGGCCATGCGCAAGGAGCACCTGGAAGAAAACCTCGCGGCGGCCGGCTTGCGGCTGTCGCCCGAGGTGCTGGCCGAGATCGATCGGCTGCATCCCGCGCCGCGGCGCAAGATGCCGCTCGCGATGATCTAGTGTGCTTCGGCCTGCTTGGCGGCGGCGATGATCGCCTGCTCGTCATGCTTGGCGCCGTTGAGGAACAGGTTCAGCAGCACCGCGGTGATCGACGCCAGCAGGATGCCCGATTCCACCAGCGAGTGGATCGCATGCGGCATCCACTGCTTGAAGTTGGGGGCGATCAGCGGAATCATGCCGATGCCGATCGCCACGGCGACGATCATCGCGTTATGGCGATTGTTCTTGAAATCCACGCCCGCGAGGATGCGGATGCCGGTGGCGGTCACCATGCCGAACATCACGAGGCCGGCGCCGCCCAGCACCACGGTCGGCAGCGATTCCACCAGCGCCGCCATCTTGGGCAGCAGGCCCAGCACCACCAGGATCACGCCGCCGGCCACGCAGACGTAGCGGCTCTTGATGCCCGTCACGGCCACCAGGCCGACGTTCTGCGAGAAGCTGGTGTACGGGAAGGTGTTGAAGATGCCGCCGATCAGCGTGCCGAGGCCGTCGGTCCGCAGGCCGCGCGCCAGGTCCTGCTGGCTGATCTTGCGGTCGGTCATCTCGCCGAGCGCGAGGAACATGCCGGTCGATTCGATCATCACGACGATCATGATCAGCGACATCGTGAGGATCAGGATCGGATCGAACTTCGGCAGGCCGAAGTGGAAGGGCAGGACGAGATCGAACCAGGCGGCGTTGCCGACCTTCTCGAAGGTCATGAAGCCGAAGATGCTGGCGACCACTGCGCCGATCACGATGCCCAGCAGCACCGAGATGTTGGCGATGAAGCCCTTGGCGTACTTGACGATCAGCAGGATCGAGACCAGCACCAGCGCCGCGATGCCGAGGCCGCCGAGGTCGGCGTAGCGCGGGTTGGGCACCGACGGCACGATCGACATGCCCTTGGGCACCGGCGGCACGGCGGAGCCCGGCGAGGTGACGTCGGCCAGCCACTTGGTATAGACCGGGTCGACCAGCGCGGGAGCGGTCGGGCCGACCGGGTTGCCGAAGATCCAGTTGATGCCCACGCGCATGAGGCTGATGCCGATCACCGCGATGATGGTGCCCGTGACCACCGGTGGAAAGAAGCGCAGCATGCGCGAGATCATCGGTGCGATCAGTATCGAGATGATGCCGGCGCCGATGATGGCGCCGAACAGCAGTTGCGCGCCGGACTGGCCCGGATTGGCGTTCGCGATCGACACCATCGGCGCAACCGAGGCGAAGGTCACGCCCATCATCACCGGCAGGCGAATGCCGAACCACTGGGTGGCACCGAGCGACTGGATGAGCGTAGCGATGCCGCAGCAGAACAGGTCGGCGGAGATCAGCAGTGCGACCTCCTGCGGCGTCAGCTTGAGCGCGCGCCCGACGATCAGCGGCACCGCCACGGCGCCCGCGTACATCACGAGCACGTGCTGAAGGCCCAGCGCCGTGAGCTTGCCGGCGGGCAATCGTTCGTCGACCGGATGGGTGGCGGAAGAGAGGGAAGCAGCCGTCATGTGTCGAATCTCCTGGAGCAGCGGGAGGAAGCTGGGCTGGCGTTCGACGATGTCCCCGTGCATCGTCTACCAAGGTGTACGCGAAACTGTATACAAATCCTATGCAGATTCGTATCGCGGAAAACCCGCGTTTCCTGCTCATGCAACTCGCGGGCCAGGCTCCCGTCGACCCGGCCGGGCACTCAGTGGCTGCTGCGGTCCATGCCTGCGGGTGCCAGCGAGAAGCTGCCCAGCAGTCCGGCGATCGGCTTGGGCAGCGGCCGTGCCAGTTCGCCGCGCTTGCTGGTGGCGAGCCGCAGGTTCACGAGCGACTCGACCAGCTGGATGCCGGCCGCGACGCCATCGATCACCGGCACACCGAGCGCCTGGCCGATGTCGGCGCACAGGTCGGCCATGCCTGCGCATCCGAGCACGATGGCGTCCGAGCCGTCTTCCTCGAGCGCGCGCCGGCATTCCTCGACGATGCGATTGCGCGCCGCCGAGCCCGGCTCCTCGAGCGCGAGCACAGGGATGTCGCAGGCCCTGACGTTGGCGCAGAAGCGCTTCATGCCATACGCCTCGGCCAGATGCCAGGCCTGGCCCACGGTGCGCTGCAGGGTGGTCACCACGCTGAAGCGGGTCGCGACCAGGCTCGCCAGGTGCATCGCGGCCTCGGCGATGCCGACCACCGGCACGCTCGCCAGTTCGCGCGCGGCCTTCAGGCCCGGGTCGCCGAAGCAGGCGATCACGTAGCCCGATGCGCCTTCCTGCTCGCCGAGCGCGATCTCGTGCAGCAGGCCCGGCACCGCCAGAGCCTCGTCGTAGTGACTCTCGATGGAGGCCGGACCCATCGGCGGGTTGACCGCCTCGATGCGGGTGCCGGGGCGTGCCACCGCGCGCGCGCAGGCCCCGATCTTCTCGGTCATGCGCCAGGTGGTGTTGGGGTTGATGATCTTGATGTGCATCTGCTTGATTCCCGGAAGGCCTTGCTCAGCGCCGGCGCGGTTGCAGCGCGATGTAGATCGCGAAGGCGAGCCCGGTGCCGATGAACCAGGCGTAGCTGGCAGCGCCCCGCAGGTCGGGAATCAGAACGCAGAGCATCGGCACCGCGGCGGCCGGCACCATGGCGCCGATGGCGCGGCGGTTGTAGCCGTTGGTGTACCAATAGGCGCCGCGCGGGTCGAGCGTGTAGAGCGCGTCGATGTCGACGCGCTGCTTCTGCACCAGGTAGTAGTCGGCGATCAGGATGCCGAACAGCGGGCCGATGAAGGCCCCCAGCACGTCGAGCGTGTAGTGGATCACCGCGGGGTTGTCGTAGAGGTTCCAGGGCGTGATGAAGATCGATGCGACGGCCGCGATCATGCCGCCCGTGCGCCAGCTGATGTGCTGCGGCGCCACGTTCGAGAAGTCGAAGGCCGGCGAGACGAAATTGGCAACGATGTTGATGCCTACGGTGGCGACGATGAAGGTCAGGGCGCCGATCACCACCGCGGTGCTGCTGTCGATTCGCGCCACGGTGTGGACCGGGTCGGTGATCAGTTCGCCGAACACGGGCAGCGTGGCGGCCGAGGTCACCACGGCCAGCAGCGAGAAGAACAGGAAGTTGACCGGCAGGCCCCAGAAGTTGCCTTTCCTGACCGCCTCGAAGCTGCGTCCGTAGCGCGAGAAGTCACCGAAGTTGAGCATCGGTCCGCTGAAGTAGCTGACCACCAGCGCGGTCGCGCCAAGCATCACGGGCAGTGCGTCCCAGCCTTCGAACCTGACGCCTCCGAGCCGCATGTCGATGTTCTGCCAGCCGGCCTTCCAGACCAGCCAGCCGCAAAGCGCGGCCATCACGACGTAGACCGCAGGGCCGGCCCAGTCGATGAAGCGGCGGATGGCCTCCATGCCGTGCCAGAACACGAAGGCCTGCAGCACCCACATCAGCATGAATGCGACCCAGCCGAGCATCGACAGGCCGAGGAAGCCGTGGCGTGCCACGTCCGCATAGGGTGCGAGGTCCGGCCGGAAGTGCAGGGCCAGAAGCAGGAAGGCGCCCGAGGCCAGATAGGTCTGGATGCCGTACCAGGCGACCGCGATCAGGCCGCGGATGACGGCCGGGATGTTGGCGCCGAGCACGCCGAAGGACGCGCGACAGATCACCGGATAGGGCGTGCCCGTCGCCTGGCTCGGCCTGGCCACCAGGTTGCAGAAGAACTGAACGATCAGGATGCCCGCCAGCAGCGACACCAGGACCTGCCAGCTCGACAGACCCAGCGCGAACAGGCTGCCGGCCGTGATGTAGCCCCCGACGCTGTGCACGTCGGACATCCAGAACGCGAAGATGTTGTACGGGCTCCAGGTCTGGCGCCGCAGGGGCGCGAGGTCTTCGTTGGTGAGCCGGGGGTCGTAGCCAGGCTTGATCAGCGCATTCGGTGCGATGGCCTGCCCGACAGCGGGATGGGGCAGCTCTGCGGCTGCCGTTGGGGCGGTGCTGTACACGGTGTTCTCCTCCTTGTTTCTCGGCGGTCCGGACCCGATGGGCCGGGCCGGTGGCGCCCCGTATTTGCGTGCAATGCAGGGGGCCTAAACAAGGCGAAGATTCCGAGAGTGGGGGCGTGTTTACCCTCGACGCTCGGGCCTCAGCTGCCGCCGAAACGCCCGTGGCGGCCAGCGCCTTGCGCGAAGCGCTCGGCGCCCGAGGCGCCTTCGGCGAAGACGATCGGCACCCCCGCCGCGCCCTCGGCGCGCAGCGCCTGCGCGAGCGACAACGACCACTGGTCGTAGGCCGAACGCCGGTCGGTCAGCATGCATTGCTGCGGGAAGGCTGCGATCTCGCGCGCCAGCGCCTGGGCGGCCGCCGTTGCCTCGCCGGTGGGCACGACGCGGTTGACCAGACCCATTGCCAGCGCCTCGGCCGCGCCCACCGGCCGGCCGGTCAGGATCATGTCGAGCGCGCGTCCCATGCCGATCAGGCGCGGCAGCCGCACCGTTCCGCCATCGATCAGCGGCACGCCCCAGCGGCGGCAGAAGACGCCGAGCACCGCCTCCTCGCCGGCCACGCGGAGGTCGGCCAGGAGGGCGAGCTCGAGGCCGCCGGCCACGGCATGGCCGTCGATGGCAGCGATCAGCGGCTTGCTCAGTGCGAGGCGCGTCGGTCCCATCGGCCCGCTGCCGCCGCCGTCGGGAGCCAGTTCGTTGCGCAGCGCCGGATCCGCCACCGCGGCGAGGTCGGCGCCAGCACAGAAGTGGCCACCCGATCCGGCCAGCACCGCGACCCGCAGGTCGCCATCGGCCTCGAATCGTTCGAAGGCCGATCGCAGCTCGGCCGCCATCGGACCATCGACCGCGTTGCGCTTGCCGGGGCGCTCCAGGCGGATGGTGCAGACCGGGCCGTCGCTCTCGAACGAGACATGGGGCATGACAGGAGCTCCTCGTGATGTCGTACGGCATGAAGAGTCGCGCGCGCATCGACGGTTGCGATCCTAAGCAGGCCGGCCGGGCGGGGTGAGAAAAAGCCGAGTCAATGCACGGAATGGTCGCGGATCGCGGCGTCGCGACGGAAACATCCGATCGATTTTAAGTTTAATCAATTGCAATTAATTCCAGATCAGCATTTTCTTGGGGGAATAATCATGTCGACATTTAATTCAATAAGAATAGTCTGAAATCTGAATAATTATTCGCATCAGGGTTTGCATATTTTGTCGCAATTTCACCGAATGAGATAAACTTTTTCGAGCGAATCATTCTCTGCTTATTCATGAACATCCTTAAAATTGAATTGAATTTGCAATCGAACTGCCCAACCAATTCCCCCACGAAGAAGGACCTGCCATGCACACAGTGATCGTCGTCGACGACCATCCCGCCATTCGACTGGCGGTCCGCTCGGCGCTCGAAGCAACCGGCAACATCAAGGTGATCGGTGAATCGAACGACGGCCCGTCGGCCCTGGCAGCCATCCGCGAACTGCGCCCCGACCTGGTCATCCTCGACCTCGACCTGCCGCGGCTGAGCGGGCTCGACCTGATCGACCGGGTACGCAAGTCCCAGCCTGCCACCCGGCTGCTGGTGCTGTCGGCGCAGCAGGAATCGATATTCGCGTCGCGCACGGTGCAGGCCGGCGCCAACGGATTCATGAGCAAGAGCGAGAACATGGCTGCCGTGGTGCAGGCGGTGCAGACCGTGCTGGCGGGCTACAGCATGTTTCCCTCCTCGGCGCTGTCGGCGCGAGCCGGCTCGGGCACTGCTGCCAGCGGCGACGCCCTGCTCAATACGCTGTCCGATCGGGAACTGACGGTCCTGCAATACCTGGCGCGCGGCCTGAGCAACAAGGAAATCGCCGAGACACTGCTCATCAGCAACAAGACGATCAGCAGCTACAAGACGCGCATCTTCGAGAAGCTCGGCATTTCGACGCTGGTCGAACTCGTCGACTTCACGCGCGCCCGCAATATCGTTTCCTGAGGGCCTGCACCGATGAACTCCGGCAACTGGGCCGTCGCGAGCCCCTGGTTCTTCGTGACCGTCGCAGCCGCGGCCATGTGCCTTGCGCTGGTCTGCCGGAATCGTGCGCTGACCGATGAACTGCGCAGGCGGATGCACATCAAGGCCACGTTGCGCGAGAAGCTGGCCTTCCAGAGCGCGATGCTCGACGGCATTCCCTATGCGGTCTGCGTACGAGACGCCGAGGCGCGGCTGATCTTCTGCAACGCCGCCTTCGAGCGCCTCTTCGACATCCGGCGCAGCGCGATGATCGGCAAGGCGGTCTCCGAAAGCGGCCTCGATTTCGTGGAACCCGCGCGCATGCGCGCTCTGCATCAGTGCTACCTGAAGCTGCTGAACGAGGGCGGCAACATCAGCCAGGACACCAGCGTCTCGCTGCACGGCGAGTCGCGCCGCCTCCTGCATTGGGCGACCTCGATCCCGCAACTCAGTGAGGCCGGCCCGCGCGCCCTGGTTGCGGGCGCGATCGACATCACGGACCGCCACCAGCTGATCCAGCAGATCGCCGAGGCGCTCGCCAAGGCCGAAGAGGCCAACCGCGCGAAGTCCAGCTTCCTCGCCACGATGAGCCACGAGATTCGTACGCCGATGAACGCCGTGATGGGCATGCTCGAACTGCTGGCGCGCCAGGGGCGCCTCGCCAGCCGGGATCAGGATTCGATCGAGGTGGCGCGCACGTCGGCGCGATCGCTGCTCGGGATCATCGACGACATCCTCGACATCTCGAAGATCGACGCCGGAGGCCTCGAGATCCACCCAGCGCCGGCACGGCTGCGCTCCATCGTCGACGAGGTCGTGCGCGTTTTCGCGAGCCTCGCGCAGCAGAGCGGCCTGGCGATCGAGGTCGAGCTCGATCCGGCGCTCGCCGAGTGGCACTCGATCGACGCCGTGCGCTTCAGGCAGATCGCCAGCAACCTGCTGAGCAACGCGATCAAGTACACCGACACCGGCCGGGTCACGGTGCGGTTGCGCAGTGCCGCCCGCGTCGCGGACATCGAGTCGATCGTGCTGGAAGTCGAGGACACCGGCATCGGCATCAAGCCCGACGACCTGGCCAACCTGTTCCGCCCCTTCTTCCAGGCCGAGTCGGCAGGGCCGCGCGCCATTGGCGGTACCGGCCTCGGCCTGCCGATCGTGCAGCGCCTGTGCGTGCTGATGGGCGGCAGCGTCAACGTCGCGAGCGAACTCGGCGTCGGCACGCGGGTGCGCGCAAGTTTCGATGTCCCGGCCGTCCCGGCCCCGCCCGATTGGGCAATCGCCACGCAAGCGGACGACCGTGCGATCGACGCCGCGCCGTCATGGCAAGGGCGCCGTGTGCTTGCGGTCGACGACCATCCTGCCAACCGCTTGCTGATGCAGCGCCAGCTCGAGCACCTGGGCCTCGCGTGCGACCTCGCGGAGAACGGCGAGTCCGCACTCGCGCTCTGGCGTGGAGGTGGCTTCGATCTCGTGATCACCGATTGCTCGATGCCGGTGATGGACGGCTACCGGCTCACGGCGGCGATACGCGAGGCCGAGCGCAGCGAAGGCCTGCAGCGCACGCCGATTCTGGGCTGCACCGCCCACGTGCAGGAGGAGGAAAGGCGCCACGCCCTGCAGGTCGGCATGGACGACTGCCTCATGAAGCCCTTCAGCCTTGGCGCGCTGTTGACGGCGTTGCACCGTCACCTGCCCGATGGTCCGTCGGGTGCGCCGGGGGCGTCTCCCGGCTCGGAAGCTCAGGGGCCGGTCCGGAAGGCGGCCTACGATCCGGCGGCACTGCGCAGCATCTCGGACGGCGACGTGCGGGTCGAGAAGCAATTCCTCCAGACCCTGCTGCGCACCAACCTGAGCGATCTGCGGGCCATCGTCGTCGGGTTCGGCAACGGCCATCGGGCCGAGGTCGCCGCGCTGGCTCACAAGATCAAGGGGGCGGCGCGCATGGTGCAGGCCTGGCGCGTGATCGAAGCCTGCGAGGCGCTCGAGCGCGCGATCGCCGACGAGCCCACGGCACCGCTCGACGAAGCGCTCGCGGAGCTGGTCGACAGCGTCGACGCGTTCGACGAGGCGATCCGCACCCAGCTGGCCGGCATGGACTGACCCCTGCGCCGCTGTGGCGGTGCAGCGGGCGATCGACCCGGCGCCTCAGGCCAGCAGATCGCTGAGCGTCCGAGCGATGACCTTGGTCGCGCGGCGCAGGTCCTCGAGCACCACGCGCTCGTCGTTGCGCTTGGCATGCGATTCGAGCACCGTGCGCGGGCCGGCGCCGTAGATCACGCCCGGGATGCCCGCTTCGCCATAGAGGCGAACGTCGGTGTAGAGCGGCGTTCCCATGGCCTTGATCGGCTCGCCGAACAGCGCTTGGCCATGCTTCTGGATCGCATCGACCAGAGGCTTGTTGCCGGCGAGCGGCTTCATCGAGTTGGCCAGCAGCATGCGCCGGATCTCGACCGTGATGCCGGGCATTTCCGCGGCCGCGTCGGCGATGACCTTGCGGATCGTCGCCTCGACCTCGACCGGGTTCTCTTCGGGAATCATGCGGCGGTCGAGCTTGAACACGACCTTGCCGGGCACGACGTTGGTGTTGGTGCCGCCTTCGATGCGGCCGACGTTGAGATAGGGGTGCGTGATGCCCTCGACCTTCGACGTCACCTGCTGGTAGAGCGTGTTCTGCGCATAGAGCGCGTTGAGGATGCGCACCGCGCCCTGCAGCGCGTCGACGCCGGTGCTAGGGATGGCCGCGTGCGCCATCTTGCCGTGCACGGTGACTTCCATCTGCAGGCAGCCGTTGTGCGCCGTGACCACCTCGTAGCTGAAGCCGGCCGCGATCATCAGGTCGGGCTTCGTCAGGCCGTTCTTGAGCAGCCAGCCCGGGCCCAGGATGCCGCCGAATTCCTCGTCGTAGGTGAAGTGCAGCTCGATGCTTCCCTGCGTGGGCCGGGCCACCGCCTCGAGTGCGCGCACCGCGAAGGTGAAGCTCGCGAAGTCGCTCTTGCTGACGGCGGCGGCGCGGCCATAGAGGCTGCCGTCCTCGATCTCGCCGCCGTAGGGGTCGTGGCTCCAGCCTTCGCCCGGCGGCACCACGTCGCCGTGGGCGTTGAGGGCCACGACCAGGCCTCGGCTGGGTCGTTCTCCTTCCTTGCGGCCGCCGGTTTCGCCGTAGTTGCGGCGCACGATCAGGTTGGTGATCGATTCGAGGCCGTAGTCTTTCACTTCCTGGGCCGGCACCGGGTGCTTCTCGGCTTCGAAGCCGAAGGCCTGGATCAGTTCGGCGGTGCGTTCCGCGTGCGGTGCGTTGTTGCCGGGTGGGGTGTCTGTCGGCACGCGGACGAGTTCCTGCAGGAAGCGCACTTCCTCGTCGAAATGGGCGTCGATCCAGGCGTCGAGTTGCTTGTAGTCGGTCATGGTTGGCTCTGCTCGGTGGCGAGGTTGTCGAGCAACAGCTGGAAGGCCTGCACCGCCAGCTGGATGTCGTCGTTGGTGCTCGATTCGAGCGGGTTGTGGCTGATGCCGGAGTTGATGCCGCGCACGAACAGCATGGCCTGCGGCATCACCTCGTGCAGCTTCATGGCGTCGTGGCCGGCGCCGCTTGGCATGCGGAACAGCGGCACGCCGAGCGCATCGACCGCACGTTCCCAGCGCTGCTGCCAGTCGGGCGCGCTCGGTGCGGCGGCGGCACGCATCGTTTCCTCGAGCACCAGCCGTACGCCGCGGCGCTCGCAGATGGCCTTGAGCGCGCTCAGCACGTCACCGGCCAGCGAATCGCGCTGTGCATTGTTGGGCGCGCGCAGGTCGAGGCTGAACTTGCAGCGGCCCGGCACCACGTTGATCGAGCCGTTCGGCACCTCGAGCATGCCGACGGTGGCGACCGAGTCGCCGTCCCTGGCGGCCCGTTGCTCGGCGAACAGGATCAGCTCGGCTACTGCGGCGGCGGCATCGCGGCGCCGATCCATCGGCGTGGTGCCGGCGTGGCTGGCCATGCCGATCACCTCGCCGACGTAGCGCACGCTGCCGTTGATCGAGGTCACGATGCCGAGCGGCAGGTCGAGCTCGGTGAGCACCGGCCCCTGCTCGATGTGGACCTCGACGAAGCCCAGGTACCTCGCGGGATCGCGCTGCTCGCCCGCGATCGCGTCGTCGTCGAGGCCGGCATTGCGGCGTGCCTCGCGCATCGTGATGCCGTCGGCGTCCTTCTGGTCGAGCCATTGCGGATCGAAGTGGCCGATCAGCGCGCCCGAGCCAAGGAAGGTGGCCTTGTAGCGCTGGCCTTCCTCCTCGGCGAAGCCGACCACCTCGAAGGCGTAGGGCAGGCGGCGATTCCGGCGCTTGAGCTCGCGCACGCAGGCGATCGGCACGAAGATGCCGAGCCGGCCGTCGTACTTGCCGCCGTTGCGAACGGTGTCGTAGTGCGAGCCCGTGAGCAGGGTCCTGGCCTCGGGCGTGGCGCCTTCATAGCGACCGACCACGTTGCCGACCGCGTCGATGCGCACGCTGTCGAAGCCGGCGTCGCGCATGTCCTGGGCGATCTGCGCGGCACAGGCACGGTGCGCGTCGGTCAGGTAGGTGACCGTGAGCTGGCCCTTCTCGGCGTAGCCCGGATCGGTATGGGCCGCGAGCTTCTCGTGCCAGTCCCAGACCTCGTTGCCGAGCGCGGGCTGGGCGTCGAACTTGTCGTCCAGGCGGATCTCGGCGATGCGGTGGATGTTTCGCAATGCCTCGCCGAGCTCGAAGTCGGGATGGTGGTGCAGGCGGCGCTCGAAGGTGTCGATGATCTCGCGCTTGGGCAGGCCGAGTCCGCGCGGGCCGCGGACCGCGAGGATGAAGGGAAAGCCGAACTTGGCGTTGTAGTCGGCATTGAGCTGCTGGATCTTCGCGAATTCGTCCGCCGTGCAGTCGGTCAGGCCGGCCTTGCTCTGCTCGTTGGTGGATTCGGCCGTGAGGCTCTTGCTGACCATCGCCTTGCCCGCGAGTTCGGGGTGGGCGCGGATCAGGCCGAGCTGCTCGTCCTTCGAGGCATGGGCGACGGCCTGCACCAGTGCGTGCTTGAGGTGCGGCAGGCTGCGGAACGGGCGCGCGCTCATCGCGCGAGCCGCGATCCAGGGCGAATGCTCGTAGACGCCGTCGAGCAGCGCGACGGCTGCCTCGGCCTCGGCCGCGTTGACTTGATCGATCGTGAGTGCCATGGAACCTCCGTGATGGCGTCAGGCGGCGGCGTTGGCGCCGAAGGGATGCACCTGCTTCCAGTGCCGGGCAATGTCGATGCGGCGGCAGATCCAGACTCGCTCATGGCCCTGGACGTAGTCCAGGAAGCGGCGCAGCGCGCCGATGCGGCCGGGCTTGCCGAGCAGCCGGCAATGCATGCCGATGCTCATCATCTTCGGTGCTTCCTCGCCTTCGGCGTAGAGGGCGTCGAAGCTGTCCTTCAGGTAGTTGAAGAAGTGCTCGCCCGTATTGAAACCCTGCGCCTGCACGAAGCGCATGTCGTTGCAGTCGAGCGAATAGGGCACGACCAGGTGCGGCGCCTTGCTGCCGTCGGTCTTCTCGACCTCCATCCAGAACGGCAGGTCGTCGCCGTAGTAGTCGCTGTCGTATTCGTAGCCGCCGTGGTCGACCACCAGCCGGCGCGTGTTGGGGCTGTCGCGGCCGGTGTACCAGCCGAGCGGCCACTGGCCGCCGGTCATGTCGCGCAGCACGTGGGTGCCGATGTCGATGTGGCGCTTCTCGGTCGCGATCGGCAGATTCTGGTAGTGGATCCAGCGCAGGCCGTGGTTGGCGATCTCGTAGCCGTTCTTCATGAAGGTCTCGAGCAGCTCGGGATAGCGCTGCAGGGCCATGCCGACGCCGAAGATGGTCATCGGCAGGCCGCGCGACTCGAACTCGCGCAGGATGCGCCAGACGCCGGCGCGCGAGCCGTACTCGTACATCGACTCCATGGTCATGTGTCGGTTCTCGTAGGCCTGCGCCGTGACCAGCTCCGACAGGAAGGTCTCGGAGGTCGGGTCGCCGTGCAGCACGTTGTTCTCGCCGCCTTCCTCGTAGTTGAGGACGAACTGCAGCGCGATCCTGGCCCGGCCGGGCCATTGCGCATGCGGCACATTGCGGCCGTAGCCGACGAGGTCGCGGGGGTAGGGGGTGCTGGCGTTGTCTGTCATGTGCGTGGCCTCATGCGAGGGCGAGGGAGATGTCGCTGGTGGGGACCTTGCGGTCGAAGGTGAGGTTGGCCTCGACGTTGTCGAGGTGTTCGGTCATGAGCTGCACGGCGCGTTCCTCGTCGCGTGCGGCGAGCGCCTTGACGATGTCGGCATGCTCGTCGTTCGAATGCTCGGCGGCCGTGGCGCTCTGGTACATCAGCGTGATGAGCGCGCAGCGCGAGATCAGCTCGCCGAGGATCTGCGCCAGCACCGCGTTGCCCATGAGCTCGGCCATGCGCACGTGGAAGTCGCCGAGCAGCTCGGTGCGGTCGGAGATGTCCTCGCCCGAGACCGCGGCCTTTTCCAGTGCGACGTGTTCCCTGAGCGCCTTGATCTTGGCCGGCGTCACGGTGCGCACGAAGGCGCGCGTCATCTCGGCCTCGAGCATGCGGCGCACCGCGAATACCTGACGCGCCTCGGCAACCTCGGGCGCGGCCACGAAGGCGCCGCGGGCCGGCTCGAGCCGGATCAGCTTGTTCTGCGAAAGCTGGAACAGCGCTTGCCTCACCAGCGTGCGAGAGACGCCGAAGTGATCCGCGAGCTTCTGCTCGGCCAGCTTGCTGCCCGGCTGCAGCCGGTGCTCTACGATGGCTTTCGTGAGTGCGTCGACGATGGCGCGGGTGGTGGTCGAGTCCATGTTTTTCATGATAGACCCAAAGCCAGGAACTGTATACACTTTTGTCGACCAGATTTTCCCCAATGCACCGAAGGAGCAGATCATGGGACTCAGCACCCACGTACTCGACACGATGAACGGCTGTCCGGCCGCCGGCATGGAGGTGGCACTGTTCACCACCGATGGCACCCGCGAGGACGCGCGCGCCACCTTGGTGCGTCGCTTCACGCTCAACGCCGATGGCCGCAGCGACGGGCCGCTCTACGACAACAGCACGATCAAGGCCGGCACCTACCGGCTGGTGTTCGATGTCGCGGGCTACTTCAAGGCGCGCGGTGCCGTGCTGCCCGAGCCCAACTTCCTCAACCGCGTGGCGCTGGATTTCGGCGTGGCCCACACCGACCAGCACTACCACGTGCCGCTGCTCGTGAGCCCCTGGAGCTACTCGACCTACCGCGGGTCCTGAGGCTGCAGTTGCCCTTCGCTGAGCGTGTCGAGCTGGAAATGGCCGCCTTCGTCCCACAGCCAGGTATCGGTCCAGGTCACCTTGCCCAACCGGGCCGGCACCGGGTAGGGCGCGGCCGCCAGCACCGTGCGTTCGATCTCGGCCACCACCTCGGGCGCATGGCTGGGCGCCCGCAGCCAGTTCATGGCCTGCACCTTGCCACCGGCATCGAGGTCGACCTGCAGCGTGCCCACCGCGTACAGCTCCGGCGGCAGCTTGCCTGCGTAGATGCGGTCCTTGTTGAGGTCGTAGACACGGCGCGCGGCGTCGCGCCGATAGTCGCGCGCAGTGGCGGCATCCGATGGCCGCGGCCTGGCGCGGCTGGCGTCGGCCGCCGCGGGCGGCCGGGCGTCGCTGAGCTGGCCCGGCACGGCGCCGCCCGAGGGCAGGCTGCCGCAGGCGGCGAGCAGCAGGCTGGAGACGATCGTTGCCGCGCATGCGATGCGGCGTGGCGTGGTGGAGAAATGCATCGGCGGGTTTATACCGTGCCGGCAAGAGCCCCGTGCGGCCACGGGTCGGCGGTGCCGATGCCAGGGAGCACGCGATGATCGCCGCGCTCGACGAACTGCTCGGGCGCCTTCGGCGCGAAGCCGGCGTGCTGGTGCAGGTGGTCGCCACCGAAGGCTCGGCCCCGCGAGAGGCGGGCACCTGGATGGCGGTCTGGGCGGAAGGCCTCACGGCCACCATCGGCGGCGGCCAGCTGGAGTTCCAGGCCATCGAGGAGGCGCGCGCCTGGCTTGAGGGCGGTACGGCGATCGAGGGTACGCGGCGCTATCCGCTCGGGCCCAGCCTGGGCCAGTGCTGCGGCGGCGTCATGTACCTGCGCTACCGCCGCATCGAGGCCGCCGACGCCGCGGCGCTGCAAGGCGAACTGTCGTCGCGGCTCGCGCCGGTGGCGCTGTTCGGTGGCGGCCACGTGGGTGCGGCGCTTGCGCGGCTCCTGGCCAGCCTGCCTTTCTCGGTGCGCTGGATCGACAGCCGCGACGGTGTCTTTCCGACGGCGCTGCCGGTGCGCATCGAGACCGAGCATTCCGAACCGGTGCAGCAGGCCGTCGCCGATCTCGTCCCCGGCTCGCGCGTGCTGATCATGAGCTTCAGCCATGCCGAGGATCTCGACATCGTGATCGCATGCCTGCGGCGCCTGCGCGAGCGCGACGACCTGCCCTACATCGGCCTGATCGGCAGCAAGACCAAATGGGCCACCTTCCGCCATCGGCTCGAGGCGCGCGGCTTCACGGCCGATGAAATGGCGCGCGTGACCTGCCCGATCGGCGTGCCCGGCATCGGCGGCAAGGAGCCCGAGGTGATCGCGGTCGCGGTGGCGGCACAGTTGTTGCAATCGACTTCGCCCAAGTGAGGGACTCAGGGTTTTCGAGCACGCCGGGTGCCTGCAAAACCCCGAAGGCCGCCGTCAAAAGTGTATACACTCCAGTCCACAAGCCGTAGCGGAGCCGGATTCCTCGCAGGATCTGCGTTCGCGGCACTATCTCTGCTTACAGCGCCCGCAGTGGTGAGCAGGCCGGAACCCCATCAAGGCGTCTCCACGCGCCGACAAGGTTGAGAGCGAATGGAAAGCTACTATCTCGACTGGGCCAACCTGCTGCTGCGCTGGGTCCACGTCATCACCGCCATCGCCTGGATCGGCGCCTCCTTCTACTTCGTGATGCTGGACAACAGCCTCGAGAAGCCGCAGGACCAGGAGTCGCTCGACAAGGGCGTGGGCGGCGAGCAATGGGCGGTGCACGGCGGCGGCTTCTACAACATGCAGAAGTACGCGCTGGCGCCCAAGAAGCTGCCCGACCACCTGCACTGGTCCTACTGGGAGAGCTACTCCACCTGGCTCACGGGCTTCGCGCTGTTCACGATGTCCTATCTGTGGAACGCGAGCACCTACCTGATCGACAAGTCGAAGATGGACTGGCAGCCCGGCGCCGCGATCGGCGTCGCGCTGGCCTTCTTCGTGGTCTTCTGGATGGTCTACGACGGCATCTGCCAGGTCTTCGGCCGGCGCAAGAACGGCGACACCATCGTCGGCGTGCTGATCGCGCTGTTCATCGTCTTCGCGACCTGGCTGGCCTGCCAGTGGTTCGCCGGCCGCGCGGCCTTCCTGCTGGTCGGCGCCATGATGGCCACCACGATGAGCGGCAACGTCTTCTTCTGGATCATTCCCGGCCAGCGCAAGAACGTCCAGGCGCTGCGCGAAGGCCGGCCGGTCGACCCGGTCCACGGCCAGCGCGGCAAGCAGCGCAGCGTGCACAACACCTACTTCACGCTGCCGGTGCTGTTCGCGATGCTGAGCAACCACTACAGCTTCACCTACACGCACAAGTACAACTGGATCGTGCTGCTGCTGATCATGCTCGGCGGCGCGGCGATCCGGCAGTTCTTCGTCGTGCGCCACCGCTTCAAGCTCGGCAATGCCCGCAATCCGATTCCCTATGCGCTGTTCGGCATCGCGGTGCTGGGCCTCACCATCGTCTGGATGAAGCCCGAGCCCGCCGCGGCGCCGGCGCCCGGTGCCGCGGTCCAGAAGGTGTCCTTCGGCGAAGTGCAGAAGGTGCTCGAGCAGCGCTGCTACATGTGCCACGGCGCGCAGGTGCAGATGAAGAACGTGCGGCTCGACACGCCCGATCAGGTCGCCGCCCATGCGCAGGCGGTCTACCAGCAGGTGGTGGTGACCAAGATCATGCCGATGAACAACTCGACCGGCATCACCGATGCCGAACGTGCATTGGTCGGCAAATGGTTCGAGGGTGGCGCTCCGACGAAGTAGACCGGCCCCGGGTTGGCTGTCGCTCGCTGCGTGCAGCCGCCGCCCACCCCCTGCCGAGGAGCAATACCGGCTGGGCGGGCAGACCGGTTCCGCGGTGTTCCACGAACCGCCCGTGCGTCTCGCGGCGCGACGGGCCGACCCGGAGACAATGGCGCAGGAGCCGATATGAACACACCGACACTGCAGCGGGCGCCTGACCCGCGTTTCGCACCGCGCGATTTCCTCGAACACCTCTACCGCGTCGCGGTCGATCGCGCGCTGCCGCTGCAGAGCATGGGCGCCTGCCTGCCCGCGCCCCCGAAGGGCCGCACGCTGGTGCTCGGGGCCGGCAAGGCCGGCGGCTCCATGGCGCAGGCGCTCGAGGCGCTGTGGCCGGCCGATGCACCGCTCGAAGGTCTGGTGGTCACGCGCTATGGGCACATTCCGCCGCGGCCCGAAGGGCTCGCGCAGCGCATCGAGGTGGTCGAGGCGGCCCATCCGGTGCCCGACCAGGCCGGGCTCGATGCCGCGCGCCGCATCCTCGCGCTGACCGAGGGCCTGACGGCCGACGACCTCGTGCTGTGCCTGATCTCGGGCGGCGGATCCTCGCTGCTCACGCTGCCGGCCGAGGGCATGACCCTGGCCGACAAGCAGCGCATCAACACCCAGCTGCTCGAATCGGGCGCCCATATCGGCGAGATGAACTGCGTGCGCAAGCACCTCTCGCGCATCAAGGGCGGCCGGCTCGCGGCTGCCTGTGCCCCGGCGCGGGTCGTGACGCTCACCATCAGCGACGTCCCCGGCGACGACCCGGCGGTCATCGCGAGCGGGCCCACGGTGCCCGATGCCAGCACCTGCGCGGATGCGCTCGCAATCCTCGCGCGCTATCGCATCGAGGTGCCGGCGCCCGTGCGCGCAGCGCTCGAGAACGGCACCCTCGAGACGCCGAAGCCCGGCGACGCCGTGTTCGACGGCCACGTGACGCACGTGATCGCGGCGCCGCAGCAGTCGCTCGAAGCGGCCGCCGACGCCGCCCGCGCAGCCGGCATCGACGCCCATGTGCTGAGCGACGAGATCGAAGGCGAGTCGCGCGAGGTGGGCAAGGTGCATGGTGCTCTGGCGCGCTCGGTGGCCCGGCGCGGCATGCCTTTCTCGAAGCCCTGCGTGATCCTCTCGGGCGGCGAGACCACGGTCACGATCCGGCCGCGCCAGCCCGGCCAGGCCAAGGGACGCGGAGGCCGCGCGGGCGAGTTCTGCATGGGCCTCGCGGGTGCACTCGCCGGCTGCGAGGGCGTCTGGGCGCTGGCCGCGGACACCGACGGCATCGATGGCGTCGAGGACAACGCGGGTGCGGTCGTCACGCCCGATACGCTGGCGCGTGCGGCCGCGGCCGGCGTCAAGCTGGCCGATCATCTCGATCGCAACGATGCCTATGGCTACTTCGAGGCCATCGGCGACCTGTTGATCACCGGGCCGACGCATACCAACGTCAACGATTTCCGTGCGCTGCTGATCCTCTAGGGGCCGGATGCGAGAATCGGCCGCAACGCCGAGCCTCATGCAGCCATCCCAAGATCCGCATCGCCCCGACCGCTGGAAGGCCGAGCTCTGGCTGCGGATGCGTCGCCACTTCCTGCTCAAGGTGATCGGGACCACGGCCTTCACCTGGGTCTTCTTCATCGGCTACTTCCACCTGCTTCGCGAGCCGGTCGGCACGGTGGCCGTGATGCCGCTGACCGCGCTCGACCATCTCGTCGCCTTCCAGCCGCAGATGCTGGTCGCCTACTTCTCGCTCTGGCTCTACGTGGGTGTCGCGCCGGGGCTGCAGCTGACCTTCAAGGCCTTGGTGGTGTACGCGCTCTGGGTCGGCGCGCTGTGCCTGACCGGCCTCTCCATCTTCTATCTGTGGCCGACCCGGATACCACCGCTGACCCTGCCGCCGACCGACTTTCCGGGCTTCGCGATCCTGCAGGGGGTGGATGCCGCCGGCAACGCGTGTCCGTCGATGCACGTGGCGATCGCGATCTTCACTGCGGTGTGGATCGAGCACATCCTGCGCCACGCGGGCGCCCCGATCGTGCTGCGCGTGCTCAACGCGCTGTGGTTCGCGGCCATTGCCTATTCGACGCTGGCGGTCAAGCAGCACGTGGTGCTTGACGTGCTGGCGGGGGCGCTGCTGGGCCTTGCCTTCGTGCCGCCTTCGCTGCGCTGGCGCCCTCGTGCGGGTGCCAGTTCGGCGGCCTGGAGCGGATATCATGAGTCGTCGCTGCCCGTGGGCCGATTCGGCGGCCGCGCCGGGAGGGGCTGAGCGGCGGACATCCATTCACAACATTGCCGTCTGCAGGGAGTGTCGACGGCCAGAAAAGACGACGGACATCGCACGATGAGTTCGCTCAAGGAATTGCAGGACCTGATCCACGAGAAGTACGGCATCGAAGCCTCGGCGCTGGATCCGCAGGCATCCATGCGGGAAAAGGGATTCGATTCGCTGGCGCTGGTCGAATTCGTGTTCGCAATCGAAGACCACTTCGGCATCACCATGCCCGACGACGACCCCGGCATCGACACGCTGGCCCAGCTTGCGGCCGTGGTCGACAAGGTGCGCGCGACGCAGACCACGTGAACACCGTCGTCGTCACGGGCCTCGGCGTCGTGGCGCCGCATGGCGACCAGCCCGATGCGCTGTTCGAGCGGCTGATGCGCGGCGAATCGGCGCTGGCCCCGGTCTTTCCCGAGCTTCCCAAGCCTGCCGTCGCAGCCCTGGCTTCCTTCGACGAATCGCGCTGGTTCACCAAGCTGCAGCTGGCCGGCGTCGACCGCGTGAGCCAGCTCGCGGTGGCGGCCGCCGACCTCGCCATGAAGGATGCGGGCGCGGTCGGCGAGCTCGACCCGGAGCGCATCGGCGTCTACGCGGGTTGCGGCATGGGCGGCGCCGCAGCCCTGGAGACCGCCTACCGCGGCGGCGGCCGCGTGCCGCCGCTGACGATCCCTGCCTTCATGCCGAGCGCGCCGGCCTCGCACGTCGCCATGCGCCAGGGCGTGCAGGGCCCGGTGCTGACCTATTCCGTGGCCTGCGCCTCGTCGTCGATCGCGATCGCCGAGGCCGCGCGCGCGGTGCAGCGCGGCGACGTCGATCTCGCGATCGCGGGCGGCAGCGAAGCCCTGATCGTGCCGGGCGTGGTGCTGGCGTGGCAGGCGATGCAGACACTGGCAGCCGTCAAGCCCGGCGAGGAGTCCAGGGCCGTGCGGCCTTTCGCCACCGATCGCAGCGGCTTTGCGCTCGGCGAGGGCGCGGCCTTCCTGGTGCTCGAGTCGGCCGAGCGCGCGCGTCGGCGCACGGCGCGCTGCTATGCGCAGCTGGCGGGCTGGGGCCTGAGCTGCGACGCCACGCACCTGACCAAGCCCGATGCGCCGGGCCAGGCGCGCGCGCTGCGCCAGGCATTGAAGCAGGCGGGTCTGCGACCGTCCGACATCGGCTACTGCAACGCCCACGGCACCGCCACACGGATCGGCGACGCGGTCGAGCGCGACGCGCTGGCGACGGTCTGGGGCGGCGATCTCGAGCGCCTGCAGGTCAGCTCGACCAAGGCACTGCACGGCCACCTGCTCGGCGCCGCGGGTGCGCTCGAGGCGCTGATCACCGTGCTGGCCGTGCACCGGCGCGAGCTTCCGCCCAACATGCACGGCGGCGCGACCGACCCCGCGTGCAGCCTCGACCTGGTGCCCGCCGGTGGCTGCGCGGCGCCTCGGCTGGAGGCCGCCATAAGCAACTCCTTCGCCTTCGGCGGCACGAATTCGGTGCTGCTGTTCAGCCGCGCCTGAACGCTAAACTGGCTGCATGCCGGCGCGCCGCGATCGGCTTCGAATCACTTGTTCATCGCATCGGGAACACCACCAATGATCGGACGTCGCTATGCTGCCCTGGGCCTCGCACTGCTGCTCGCGGGCTGCGCCACCGTCGGGGGCGCCCCCACGGTCAAGATCAACGTCGATCCGGCCGCCAACTTCTCCAGGGTGCGCACCTACAGCTGGGTCGCGCGGCCCGACGGCGGCACGCCGCTGATGCAGCAGCGCATCGTCGACGGGATCGACGCGCGGCTGCAGGCTCGCGGATGGAGGCCCGCGGCCAACGGCGACGTGCATGTCTCGGCGCACGTCTCGTCGTCCGAGAAGGAAAGCCTCAACAGCTACTACGCGCGCGTCGGCTACGTGGGCTGGGGCGGCTTCGGGCCGGCAACGCCCAACAGCCCGATGCCGCCCGAGACCTTCGAGGTCGGCACGCTGGTGGTCGATCTCGTCGACGCATCGAACAAGCGCTCGATGTGGCGCGGCAGCGCGAGCGGCACCGTGCATGACGATCCCGCACGCATGAACGCGATGCTTCAGACCGCGCTGGACAAGATGTTCGCGGGCCTGCCCCGCTAGTGGTTGTCCCGGGGAATGCCGAAGGTCGCGTGGATCTTCTGGTACTTCACCGCGGGCTTCAGCACCATGCCGGCGGACAGCTCGTCGACGATGCCGCGCTGGATCTCCTGCCACGGCGTCTGGCTCGGTGGATAGGGGTAGCCGCCCGCGGCGGCCAATGCGGCGCGGCGCTTTTCCAGTTCCTCTTCCGGCACCAGCATGTTGGCGGTGCGCTTCTTCAGGTCGATGCGCACGCGGTCGCCGGTCTTCACCAGCGCCAGCCCGCCGCCCGTGGCGGCCTCGGGCGAGGCGTTGAGGATGGACGGTGAGCCCGAGGTGCCCGACTGCCGGCCGTCGCCGATGCAGGGCAGGGCCGTGATGCCCTTCTTGATCAGGTAGGACGGTGCGCGCATGTTCACCACCTCGGCCGCACCCGGATAGCCCACCGGTCCGACACCGCGCATGAACAGCACGCTGTTCGGGCCGATCTTCATGTTCGGATCGTCGATGCGGTGGTGGTAGTCCTCGGGGCCGTCGAACACCACGGCGGTGCCCTCGAAGGCCATCGGGTCGTTCGGGTCCTGCAGGTAGCGGTCGTGGAATTCGGGCGTGATCACGCTGGTCTTCATGATCGCCGAGTCGAACAGGTTGCCCTTGAGGTTGAGGAAGCCGGCGTTCTTCTTCATCGGCTTTGCATAGGGCCAGATCACCTTGCGGTCGCTCGTGAACTGGCCTTCGCAGTTCTCGATCAGCGTCTTGCCGTTGGCCGTGAGCGCGGGCTGGATCTTGCCCCTGGCGATCAGCTCGGCCACCACCGCGGGCACGCCGCCCGCGCGGTAGTAGTCCTCGCCCAGGTACTCGCCGGCCGGCTGCAGGTTGACCAGCAGCGGCACCTTGTAGCCGTGCTTCTCCCAGTCGTCGGGCGTGAGCTCGACGCCGATGTGGCGCGCGATCGCGATCAGGTGCACCGGCGCATTGGTCGAGCCGCCGAGCGCGGAGTTGACCACGATCGCGTTCTCGAAGGCAGCGCGCGTAAGGATGTCGGAGGGCTTGAGGTCCTCGCGCACCATCTCGACGATGCGCTTGCCGGTCATGTAGGCCATCTCCTGGCGGTCCCGGTACGGGGCGGGAATCGCGGCGCTGCCGGGCAGCGTCATGCCGAGCGCCTCGGCCAGCGAATTCATGGTCGAGGCCGTGCCCATGGTGTTGCAGTGGCCGGTCGAGGGTGCCGATGAAGCCACCAGCTTGAGGAACTCCTGATAGCCGATCTCGCCCGCGGCCATCAGTTCGCGCGCCTTCCAGACGATGGTCCCCGAGCCGGTGCGCTCGCCCTGGTACCAGCCGTTGAGCATCGGCCCCGAGTTGAGCGCGATCGCGGGAATGTCGACGGTGGCCGCGGCCATCAGCTGGGCGGGCGTGGTCTTGTCGCAGCCGGTGGTGAGCACGACGCCGTCCAGCGGATAGCCGTAGAGCACCTCGACCAGCGACAGGTATTGCAGATTGCGGTCGAGCGCTGCGGTCGGCCGCTTGCAGGTTTCCTGGATCGGATGGATCGGGAACTCGAAGGCTATGCCGCCGGCGTCGCGGATGCCCTCGCGCACGCGCTCGGCCAGCACCAGGTGATGGCGATTGCAGGGGGCGATGTCGGAGCCCGACTGCGCGATGCCGATGATCGGACGACCCGACTGCAGCTCGTCGAAGCCGAGCCCGAAGTTCATCGTGCGCTCGAGGTAGAGCGCCGTCATGTCGGCGTTGTCGGGGTTGTCGAACCAGGCCTGCGAGCGCAGCGCGAGCGGCTTGGACTTCTGGCTCTTCGGGGTCTTCTTCTTCGCGGGGGCTTTCATCAGGACATTCCCTTCAAGGTCTGGTCGGCGTTCGGCAGGGCTGCGCAGTCGTCGATGTACTGGCGGACGATGTCGGCGAAATTCTCGTGCGGCAGCAGGCCCAGCCGCGCGGCGCGCTCGGCGGTGGCGCCACCCGGCCAGTTGGCGACGATGCCCGCGATCCGCTCGTCGCGCTCGAAGCGCACCAGCGCGCGCACCTTGGGACCGGCCACCTGCTCGAGTGCGTCGAGCATGTCGGCCACGCGCACGTTGAGCGCGGGCAGGTTGAGCGCGGTGCGGCCGCAGAAGGCTTCGCGCGTGGCCTCGTAGACCGCGATCAGGCCGTCGATGGTGCGCGAGGGCGAGGACATCGGATGCGACACCTCGGGCGAGACCGGGCAGATCGATTCGACCCCGGCGAGCGGCTCGCGGATGATGCCGCTGAAGAACGAGGAGGCCGCGCCGTTGGGCCGGCCCGGCCGTACCGTGACCGTCATGAGGCGAGCCGCCCGGCCGTCGACGTAGCCCTTGCGCGTGTAGTCGGCGATCAGGTGCTCGCAGATCAGCTTCTGCGTGCCGTAGGAAGTCTGGGGTGCGGGCAGCGTGGTGTCGCCGACGAGCTTGGGCAGCGGCACCGCGGGGTCCGGGCCGTAGACCGCGACCGAGCTCGAGAAGACCAGCCGTGCGACCTTGCCGCCGCCGTTGACGTGCGCGCGCAGCGCGTCGAGCAGCGCCCGCGTGCTGTCGAGGTTGGAGCGCATGCCGAGATCGAAATCGAGCTCGCATTCGCCCGACACCGCCGAGGCCAGGTGAAAGATGGCGTCGAAGGGCTCCTCTCGCAGCGCTTCGGTCTGGGCCAGCAGCGGCCCGGTGCGGGCCTCGACGCGGGCATCGGCCAGCAGGTCGGCCGGCGGTGGCGCGATGTCGGTCAGCACCATGCGCTCGATGCGCTGGCCGTCGAGGGTGCCGCGGGCCAGCAGGGTGCGCGCGAGGCGGGCGCCCACGAAGCCCCCGCCGCCGGTAATCATCAGTTTCATTCGGGTCTCCTTCAGTGCCTGGGTTTCTTTCGGATCGGTGGCGCAGCCACGCCGCGCGCAGCCCGTGCGGCGGCAAGGCGGCGCCGGCCGGCAATGACGCCGCCCTCGACCAGCCGCTGCTCGCCCCGGATCAGGTGTTCGTTGGCATGCAGCCGCGCTGCCACCGGGTCGCGGGCCGCGATGGCCTCGTAGATCGCGCGATGCTCCTCTTGCACCGCGTTCATGAAGTCGGTGCGCCGGGCCTCGTTGCCGCGCGTGATGCGCATGCCCTCGCGCAGGTATTGCTCGAGGAAGCCCAGCAGCAGCCGGAACTGCGGATTGCCCGTGGCTTCGCCGATCACGCGGTGGAAGGCCAGGTCCTCGGCCACGCCGTCGCGGCCTTCGGCCACGGCGGTGTCGATGGCCTCGAGTGCGCGCCGCAGCGCTGCAACCTGGCTGCGGGTGGCCCGCTCGGCGGCCAGCGCGGCGATCTCGCCTTCGAGCACGCGCCGGACCTCGACCACGTGGACCACGGCCTGCACCGAGGTCAGCACGGCCGGATCGAAGGCCAGCGGCTGGTTCACGGGACGCGCCGCCACGAACACGCCGGAGCCCTGGCGCGACTGCACCAAGGCCCTGGACTTGAGCTGATGCACGGCCTCGCGCACGACGGTGCGCGACACGCCATGGGCGGCCGCCAGCTGCTGCTCGGTGGGGAGCCGGTCGCCGGCCTGCAGAGTGCCGCCCTCGATCTGCGCGCCCAGCAGCGCAGCCAACCGGTCCGACAACCGGTCGACGACCAGCGGCTGCGGTTGGTGTGGGGGCTGGAGTTGGGCTGAGGCCCGCACGGCGTGGGGATGGCTGACGGCAGTTATCTGGTCATCATACAAATCTTTCGCGGGTTAATGCCTAACGGTTTGCCCTGATGCGCCGCGCGGTCGCGATGCCAATACTGCGCCCTGCGGCATGGAGCCCTCCATGGCCCGATGTCGACTTGCGACCTTTCAGGACTTCAGTGCATGGCCAGTGTCACGATCCAGTCAGTCAAGAAGAACTTCGGTGATGTCCCCATCCTCCATGGCGTGGACATCGACATCCAGGACGGTTCCTTCACCGTGCTGGTGGGGCCGTCGGGCTGCGGCAAGTCGACCCTGCTGCGCATGATCGCCGGGCTCGAGGAGATCAACGGCGGCGAGATCCGCATCGGCGACAAGCGGGTCAACGACCTGCCGCCGAAGGAACGCGACATCGCCATGGTGTTCCAGAACTACGCGCTCTATCCGCACATGACGGTGCGCGAGAACATGGCCTTCGCGCTGTCGCTCGCGAAGATGGACAAGTCGGCGATCGAGTCCAAGGTCGGGCGCGCGGCCGAAATCCTCGCGCTGGCACCCCTGCTCGACCGCTATCCGCGCCAGCTCTCGGGCGGCCAGCGGCAGCGCGTCGCGATGGGCCGCGCGATCGTGCGCGACCCCCAGGTGTTCCTGTTCGACGAGCCGCTCTCCAACCTCGACGCCAAGCTGCGCGTCGCGATGCGCAGCGAGATCAAGGAACTGCACCAGCGTCTCAAGACCACCTCGATCTACGTCACGCACGACCAGATCGAGGCCATGACCATGGGCGACAAGATCGTCGTCATGCGCGACGGCCGCATCGAGCAGACCGGCAGCCCGCTCGATCTCTACGACCGGCCGGCGAACCAGTTCGTGGCCGGTTTCATCGGCTCGCCGTCGATGAACTTCCTGCCCGGCACGCTGCACCGCTCGGGGGGCGCGGCGCGGGTCGTGCTGCCCGACGGCACGCAGCTCGATGCGCCGCACTCGGCCGGCGGCGCCGACGGCCAGGCGGTCGTCTACGGCACGCGGCCCGAACATCTGAGCCTGGCGCAGGACGGTGGCATTCCCGCCCGCGTGGCGGTGATGGAGCCGACCGGGATGGACACCTTCGTGGCCTGCCGGCACGAGGGCGTCGAACTGTCGGCCGTATTCCGCGAGCGCCACGACTTCGCGCCCGGAACCACCATCCACCTGCAGCCAGATCTTCAGCGCGCCCATCTGTTCGATGCGGCCTCGGGCCAGCGGCTCGTGGCCTGATTGCTTTCCCGCTGGTCGTTCAACAACAGGAGACAGGAATGAGTGATTTCAATCGCCGCAAGATTCTGAAGAGTTCGGCCGGCCTCGCGGCCGCCTCGATCGGCGTCGGCAGCGCCATCTTCGCGCCGCTCGCGGGCGCGCAGACGATGACCTTCAAGCCCGAGAAGGGCGCCAAGCTGCGCGTGCTGCGCTGGAGCCGCTTCGTGCAGGGCGACATCGATGCCTACATGGTCAACGTCAAGCGCTTCAGCGATGCCACCGGCATCGAGGTGCGCGTGGACAACGAAGGATGGGAGGACGTGCGGCCGAAGGCCGCGGTGGCCGCCAACACGGGCGCCGGTCCCGACATCATCCTGTCGACCAACGACGATGCGAACCTGTATCCGGACAAGCTGCTCGACGTCACCGACGTGGCCGAGTACCTGGGCAAGAAGTACGGCGGCTGGTACCCCGCGGCCGAGCTCTTCATGCGCCCCGACGGCAAGAAGTGGATCGGCCTGCCGCTGGGCGCTTCGGGCTCCCTGATCGTCTATCGGCAGAGCCTGGTCAAGGCCGCGGGCTTCGACACCTTCCCGAAGACCAACGACGACTTCCTCAAGCTCTACAAGGCGCTCAAGGAAAAGGGCACGCCGGGCGGAATGGCGCTCGGCAACGCGACCGGCGACAGCACCTGGACCAACTGGCTCATCTGGTCCTTCGGCGGCAAGCTGGTCGACAAGAACAACAAGGTGGTGATCGACAGCCCCGAGACGCTGAAGGCGCTCGAGTACGCCAAGGAGCTCTACGCCAACTTCATCCCGGGCACCCTGTCGTGGCTCGATCCGAACAACAACAAGGCCTTCCTCGACGGCCAGATCGCCGTCACGAACAACGGCATCTCGGTGTACTACGCGGCCAAGAATTCGCCCGACCCGAAGGTCAAGGAGATGGCGGCGGACATCAACCACGCCGTGTTCCCGGTGGGCCCGGTGGGCGTGCCGACCGAGTCGCACCTGTTCTTCAACCAGATGGCGATGAAGTACACGAAGTACCCGAACGCGGCCAAGGAGTTCCTGCGCTTCATGATGGAGCGGCCGCAGTTCGACGACTGGCTGCAGGGCGCGGGAGGCTACGTGGCACAGCCGCTGCGCGCCTACGAGGCCAATCCGATCTGGACCTCCGATCCGAAGAACACGCCATACCGCGATTCGGTCAAGAACCTGCGGCCGGCCGGCTACGAGGGCAAGCTGGGCTACGCCTCGGCAGGCGCGGCGGCCGACTTCATCATCCCGAACATGGTGGCCGAGGCCGCGAGCGGATCGAAGACGCCGAAGGAAGCCGCGGAGCGGGCGCAGAAGCGCGCCGAGCGCTACTACAAGGTCTGAAATGGAAGCTCTCCCCCAGGTTGGCTCACTTCGTGTAGCCGCCCACCCCCTCACCGGGGGCAACACCAGAGGCCCGGCAAAGCCGGTTCCTCGGTGTTCCTGGAAGGGAGCCCGCAGGGAACCGGCAATGTGCGCTCTATGACGCTGCTCACCCGGCTGCAGAACAGCCGCAACGCCCTCGGCTTCATCTTCATGTTGCCGGCGGCGGTGCTGCTGCTGCTGTTCCTTACCTATCCGCTGGGCCTGGGGACCTGGCTGGGCTTCACCGATACCAAGGTCGGCCGGCCCGGCGAGTGGATCGGCCTGGAGAACTACATCTTCCTGTGGGGCGACTCGGTCACGCGCCTGGCGCTCTTCAACACGCTCTTCTACACGACCGTCGCGAGCGTGTTCAAGTTCTTCCTCGGCCTCTGGCTCGCGGTGCTGCTCAACAAGAACATCCGCTTCAAGACCTTCTTCCGCGCGGTCATCCTGCTGCCCTACATCGTGCCGACCGCACTGTCGGCGATCGCCTTCTGGTGGATCTACGACTCGCAGTTCTCGATCATCAGCTGGGCGCTGGTCAAGATGGGGCTGATCGACACCTACATCGACTTCCTCGGCGAACCGTGGAATGCGCGCTTCGCGGTGATCGCGGCGAACGTCTGGCGCGGCGTGCCTTTCGTGGCGATCACGCTGCTGGCCGGGCTGCAGACCATCTCGCCGTCCTACTACGAGGCCTCGGCGATCGACGGCGCCACGCCGTGGCAGCAGTTCCGCTTTGTCACGCTGCCGCTGCTCACGCCGATCATCGCCGTGGTGATGACCTTCTCGGTGCTGTTCACCTTCACCGACTTCCAGCTGATCTACGTGATCACGCGCGGCGGGCCGCTTAACGCGACGCACCTGATGGCCACGCTGTCGTTCCAGCGCGCGATCTCGGGCGGTGCGCTCGGGGAAGGCGCGGCAATCGCGATCGCGATGGTGCCGTTCCTGCTGGGTTGCATCATGTTCAGCTTCTTCGGGCTGCAACGCAGGGCGTGGCAGAAATGACCGGACGCGAGGAGACTTCATGAGCAATGCCGGACAGGTCGACGTCGTCGGGATGAGCTACCTCGACACCGTGCCGCGCAAGATGGTCACGGTGTATCTGCCGCTGGTGGTGTTCCTGATCGTGCTGCTGTTCCCGTTCTACTGGATGGCGATCACGGCCGTGAAGCCCGAGGCCGAGCTGCTCTCGCGCGAGGGCAATCCGTTCTGGGTGATCGCGCCCACGCTCAACCATTTCCACAAGCTGCTGTTCGAGACCGCCTATCCGCAGTGGCTCTGGAACACGGTGCTGGTGTCGGTGGTGTCGACCTTCGCCTCGCTCGCGGTCTCGGTGCTGGCGGCGTATGCGATCGAGCGCCTGCGCTTCAACGGCTCGCGCCAGACCGGCCTCGCGATCTTCCTGGCCTACCTGGTGCCGCCGTCGATCCTGTTCATCCCGCTGGCCAGCGTGGTGTTCAACCTCGGCCTGTTCGACACGCGCTGGGCACTGATCCTGACCTATCCGACCTTCCTGATCCCGTTCTGCACCTGGCTGCTGATGGGCTACTTCCGCTCGATCCCGGCCGAGCTCGAGGAATGCGCGCTGATCGACGGCGCGAGCCGCTGGCAGATCCTCGTGAAGATCGTGCTGCCGCTTGCGGTGCCTGGCCTGATCTCGGCCGGCATCTTCGCCTTCACGCTGTCGTGGAACGAGTTCATCTACGCGCTGACCTTCATCTCGTCGTCCGAGATCAAGACGCTGCCGGTGGGCGTGGTGACCGAGCTCGTGCAGGGCGACGTCTACCAATGGGGTCCGCTGATGGCCGGCGCCTTGCTGGGCTCGCTGCCGGTGGCCTTCATCTATTCGTTCTTCGTGGAGTACTACGTCTCCGGCCTGACCGGTTCGGTCAAGGAGTGAGCCCGGCCGCGCGGCGAAGCAGCGGGTTGTCGATGTCGGTTGCGGCCAGTCTGGCCGCCGCGCCGCTCGCGCCGTCGCCGAGTGCGGCTGCGTGCAGGCCGGCACGCACTCCGAGTTCGCGCATGCCGGTGCGCGACGCCATGTGGCCCAGCGCCTCGATCCAGCCCGGTGCCTGCGCCAGCCGCTCGTCCACGGCAAGGCCGCACAGGGTCTCGAGCGCATAGGCCTTGCACCACAGGTAGGCGTCGGGCAGGCGCACCGCGCGCGCCATGGTGTCGACCAGGATCTCGACCGCGCGACCGGCCTCGCCACGGGCCAGCGCGATGCGGCCGAGCCCGCGCCCCGCGATGCCCTCCCAGCACGGGTCGCCGAGCTGGCATCCGAGCGCGAACGCGTGCTCGAAGCGCTCGGCCGCGGCGCCGACGTCGCCCCGAGCCAGGTCGACCTCGGCCCGCAGCGACTGCGGCCACGGCAGCAATGCGGTCCAGCCCTGCTCGGCGATCGCGACCGATCGGTCGAGCACGTCGGTGGCGCCCGCCAGATCGCCGCACAGCAGCAGTGCGCGGCCCTGCATCGACAGCGCATAGGCGATCTGCCTGCGGTCGCCGACGCCGCCCGCAAGCGCAGCGGCATGGCGCAGCATGGCGATCGCGTCCGCGTAGTGCGCGGTGTCGCTGAGCACCGCGCCATGCACGGTCGCAATGCGTGCCTGCTCGGCCGGCTCTCCTTCGGCGAGCAGCGCGGCGCGGCGCAGCCAGCCTGCCGCCCGTTCGTAGCGCCCGCGCAGGAACTCGACATAGCCGAGCTCGCGGCAGGCGGCCGCCGCGATCGAGGGCGACGCCCGCTCGCCGACCGCCAGTGCCTCGTGCAGCGCCGTTGCGCCTTCCTCGTCGCGCCCGCGTGCCGCGTGCACCAGGGCGCCGCCGAGCGCGACCCGCGTGCGGCCGCGCAGTTCGACATCGCCGTCGGCATCGGCTTCGGTGACGGCGCGCCGGAGGCAGTGGAGGCCGGCGTCGAGCGCACCCGCTGCGATCGCGGCCTCGCCGGCCTGCAGTTGAGCGACCGCGGCGGCGCGGCCCGTGGCCGGACGCGCGGTCGGTGCCGCCGTGGACGTGCGCAGCGCGGATTCGATCGCCGGCCCGGGCGCGACGCCGAGTTCGCGCAGGAACAGCTCGCGGCAGGCCGCGACCTGGCGCGCTGCAGCGACACCGTCGCCCGCGGCCGCGAGGCTGCGGATCAGCAGCGCCTGGAAATTCTCCTCGAGCGGGTTGAGCCGCACGAGGCGGGCCGCGAGGTCGGCCGCCTCGCCTGCGGCACCGGCGGCAAGGCGGGCCAGCGCGGCCTCGCGCAGCACGGCTTCGGCTGCGGCCTGCAGATGTCGCCGCTCGTTGGCCAGCCAGACCTCGAACGAAGGGCTGCTCGCGAAGCTCATGCCTTCGAGCAGCTCGTGGCCCAGCCCGGGCAGCCGAAGGGCTTCGGTCCAGCTGCCCGAGGCCACCACCGAGACGTCGATCGAGGTGGCGGGGTCGACCGCGGGCCGGGGCGGATCGCCGCGCAGCAGCGCGGGCCCGAGCAGGCGGCGCAGTTCGCTGAGGTTCCAGCGCAGCGCCGCGAGCGGGTCGTCCGCATCCTCGAACAGCAGCGCGGCGAGCTGCCGGCGGCTCGGCGGGCGTTCGCTGCGCAGCAGGCAGGCGAGCAAGGCCCAGGCCTTGTGCCCGCGCGGCGGGGGCAGCGGCAGGCCGTCGCGCAGCACCTGCGGCGCGCCGAGCAGACGGATCGAGAGGCCCATGGCGCGATGGTCGCGCAGGGCGTCACCGCCCGCAAGCAGTGCGCCGCCGCGTTGCGCCACCAAGCTCTCAGGCCTCGGCCGTGACCGGATCGACGATGGCCGTCACGCGGGCCACGCTGTCTGCCGGGAAGCCGCCGCGGCGTGCATGCTCGCGCACCAGCTCCTCGCTGGCGGCGTTGTAGATGCAGTACATCTTGTCGGCCGTGGCGTAGCTCTGCACCCACTGGACCCGGGTGCCCATCTCGTCCAGCACGCTGCAGGATTTCTGCGAAACCGCCTGCAGTTCGGCGGGCTTGAGGGCACCGAGCCCGGGGATGGAACGTTCGATCACATATTTCGGCATGGCGGACTCCTGTGGAGGTTGAAGGAGCCCCGACGATAGGCAGCGGACGTGTGAAGACGCGTGTAAGAATTCGAGAATGCCCGACATCGATTCATTGCCGCCCCAGGGCCTGCGACCCACGCAGGATCAGATGCTGCGCCACCTGCGCCGTTCGAACGAGGTCGCAAGACGCGCGGTCGGCCTCGGCCACCATCCCTTCGGCGCGGTGC
This sequence comes from Variovorax jilinensis, assembly GCF_030316885.1. Classification (GTDB taxonomy): domain Bacteria; phylum Pseudomonadota; class Gammaproteobacteria; order Burkholderiales; family Burkholderiaceae_C; genus Variovorax; species Variovorax jilinensis. The sequence goes on from NZ_JASZYQ010000001.1 coordinate 835,327, forward strand.
TGGTCGGACCCGACCAGGAGACGGTGCTGCTCGAGCAGTGCAACATCGACACCGTCAACCATGCCGAGTCGACGCTGGCGCGCGTGGCCGCCACCAACTTCACGCCCGAGTTCCTCTGGAGCTGCACGCTCTACACCGCGGTCGAGCCCTGCTGCATGTGCGCCGGCACCGCCTACTGGGCCAACATCGGCCGCGTGGTGTTCGGCATGACCGAGGCGCAGCTGCTGGCCGAGACCGGCAGCCATGCCGAGAACCCGACCATGAGCGTGTCCTCGCGCTACGTCTTCGACCATTGCCAGAAGCCGGTCGAGCTGATCGGTCCGGTGCAGGAGATCGCGCAGGAGACCATCGCGATGCAGCGCGAGTTCTGGGCCACGCGCTGAGCGGAATCCGAAGGCAGTGCCGAGTCGCGAGCAGCCGATCACGCGTCATTCGGCCAGCGGCGCCTCCGGCCGCCCGGTGCGTGGCGTGCGGCCCGGCCTGAGCTGGCCGACCAGCGCCAGCAGCGCATCCGCCATGCGGCGGTAGCCGGGTCCGGCGCCGAGCAGGAAGCGGGCATCGAAGAGCACGGCGAGCATCTCCATGTGCTCGACCGTGCGGTCGACGTGGCGCACCTTCGGTCCGAGGTGCTCGATCGCATTGCGATACGCCACGAGCACCTCGTCGAGCGCCGCATCGCCCACCGCGCCGGCGGCGGCCAGGCTGCCGTCGCGCAGCCGCTCGACCAGCACCGCTTCGGGGCTCAGCACCACGTCCCATGGGTCGCCGCCGAGCGCATGCAGGCGCGATACCGCGAGGCCGCATTGCCGCGCGAGCGCCACGCCCGCGGCTGCCTCGTCGGCGAGGTTCCAGTCGTCCAGCACGATGCGCAGCGCCAGGCCGTGCAGCGCGGGGTAGGGCCTGAAGCTGTCGTCGCCGGGCGCGCCCTGGGCCCGTTCGTAGGCCAGCACGCCGGCCTGCGCCGACTCGCCCATGCCCTTGGTCCAGCGCTCGCGCTGCGCGGCGCTGCCGCCCGCGCGCAGGAGCTGCAGCGCGAACACCACGGCGCGCCGCTTGTGGCCGCTGGCCAGCAGCGCATAGCGGTCGCTGTTGACCGCGCTCGACACCCCCGGGGCCCCGAGTCCGGGCCCGGCCACCAGCTTGTCGAGCGACAGCAGCCGCTCGAGCCCCTGCTCGACCAGCGGCAGGCCCTCGGCGCTGCGGAAGTCCTGGCCCGCGCGCTCGGCACCGAGCTCGATCTCGACCGCGGCCAGCTGTTCGATGTCGCGGATCGGCACCCGGCCCTGCAGGTCGACCGCCTGGATCGCGGACATCAGGGCCTGTCGCGCCTGTTCGTGGCAGCCGAGTTCGCGCCAGGTGGCGCCCAACGCCGACTGCAATGCCGGCAGTCGCAGCCAGGCCGGCGGACAGCGCCGATCGCGGGCATCCTCGATCGCCCGGATGCGGGCCTGGCGGTCGCTGTCGAGCGGCCGGTCCGGCCGGCGCGAGGCCTCGACGCGGGCCCGCGCCAGTTCGTCGAGCATCTCGTCGAGCGAGACGAAGGCGCTGCGGCCCTTCGATGCGCCGCCGGCGCCGTCGGCCTCGGCTTCGGCCAGCCAGAGCGGATCGCCGTAGGCCTGGAACGCGCCCCAGGTCACGTTGTCGGGGCGCGCGGCCCAGAGCGCCTGGCGCGCCTCGAAAACCGCGGTGCCGAAGGGCCTGCGGTTCTGCAGCAGCGACTGGTAGAAGACCTCGCCGAACTGCTGGGCGAGCTTGTCGTCGACCGCCCAGCCGGCCACCACGACGCAGCGCACGCCGATGTCCATGAGCTCGCGCGCCACGCTGGCGGCCAGCTTGTTGCCGTCGCGCACGGTCGGGCCTGCCGCGCTGCCCGGATCGATGCGTCCGAGGTGGCAGCAGTTGAGGAACACCAGCTCGGGCACCGACTCCATCGCCGCGATCTCGGCCGCCGTGATCAGCAGGCCGCCCGACAGCACCACGCCGCTGCGGCGCAGGCCGTCGGCGTGCGGCTGCTCGAACACGCCGTGTGCCGACACGTGAAGGATGCGATAGGGCTTGCGGTAGAGCTTGGCCAGCACGTCGGTGGCCAGCTTGTCGGCGCCGATCGCGCGGCTCACGTCGTAGCCCATGTTGGCGAACAGCGTCGCGATCGCGGTGGCCTCGACCTCGGCGCCCGCGAGCGCGTCGGGGTCCTGGCGGCCGGGGTTGGCCGGATCCGGGAAGGCCAGGCCGAAGCCCTGCACCGAGGGATTGCCGATGACGTAGGCGTTGCGAGCCAGGCTCTGGCGCACGTCGCGCCGGAAGGTCGACGAGGACAGCTGCCGCACCACCGGCGTGCACAGCGCGAGCGGCAGCAGCGGGCCGTCGCCCTGGGCCTCGGGCGTGAACAGAGGGTCGGTCAGCATCAGCTCCCACGGCAGGTTCGCCGTGGCGCCGTCGACCACCAGGACGATGCGCTGCAGCTGCCGCGCCGCATCCTTGAAGTCGGGCGGCACGATGAGCTGGAACAGCATGCGGCCGAAGTCGGAATTCCAGCGGGTCTGGCTGATCTGCTGCTGCACCAGGGTCTCGATCAGGCTGGGCTGGCGCTGCTGCACCACGGTCTCGGCGCGCGCGCGCTGGCCCACGTAGAGGAAGCGCAGCCGGTTCGCGAGACGACTCGCGCCCTCGGGCCGGGCCACGCCGGGCTGGTCGTCGGCATCGGTGACCACCAGCCGCGGCCAGTAGCTCGCGCCGCGGGTGTCGAACAGGCGCTGGCGCAGCCCCACGCCCTGCAGCAGCTCGCCGCTGCAGGCCAGCACCGTGTCGCGGGCCGCCGCCGCATCGGCCAGGCGCGGTGCCAGCTGGCGCAGCTCGTAGACCGCGGTGATCGCGGTGTCGAGGTAGAGCTCGACGATGTCGAGCCGTGCCACGCGCACCGAGAGTCCCGTGGTGCGCTTGAACTTCTCGTTGGCATCGACGACGCCGCGCACGATGGCCTCGACCGAAGCCGCGATCGAGAGATTGGCCGACGAGTTGTAGCCCAGCAGCAGCGTGGCCAGCGGCACCTCGCGGTCCTCGCGGCCCATGACGTCGACCACCTGCAGCAGATAGCGCAGCACGCCCGTGCGCACGGCGAGCATCAGCGACTCCTGGCTCAGGTTGCCCTCGTAGCTGCCGAGACCGGTGACCACGGCGCCGGTCAGCACGCCGAGCCGGCGGTCGAGTGCGCTCGGCGCGCGCAGCACGACGGCTGCGGTGCCGAGCGGACCGGCATAGAGGTCGAGCGCCTTGCGTTGCGCGAGCTGGCCGTCCATGAGCTCGGCGTCGATCAGCGCCTCGGTGCCGGCCATCGAGTCGTTCTCGTAGTGGCCGACCATGATCGGGCAGGCCAGGAAGCGCAGGTCCATGGCCTTCATGTTGACCTCGAGCCGGAGCTTGCCGCGTGGCGTGATCCGGCTGCCCGGCGTGCCCCCGATCATCGCGGCCGCGAGGTTGATGTCGTCGATCGCGTTCGGCGGGCCCGGGTCGTAGCTCACGGGGCGCTCGGGCGCGGTCGCGCGCGTGGTCGGCGGATTGCGATCGAGTCGCGCGGTCGCGCCGGTGACCAGCAGCTCGCCGAGCGCGACGAAACCGTCGGGGGTCGAGAGCAGGTCGCCATGCACCGCGGGCAGGTAGTAGGTGCTGCCGACGTTGCCGATGCGGCCCGAGTCCCAGGTCACGGTGCCGTCGCCGCGCGCAGTCGACACCATGCGCAGCCGGGGCTTGCCGCCGCGTTCCTCCAGCCGCAGGCCGCAGGGCGTGTTGGGCGCGATGCCGCACACGTAGATGGCCTTGGGCTGGTAGTCGGCCGGCAGGCTCGGCGGCGTGCCGGCCTTGGCGTCCTCGGTCCAGAGCCAGCCGGCCTGCGCCAGCGTGTCTGCATCGGGCTGGCCGCAGCGCTGGTCGCCGAACCAGAGATCGGTGTTCTGCGACTTGAGCGTGGCCCAGGTGTCGGCCTCCCAGTAGGCGTGCGCCTGGCCGCCCTCGGGCTGGCCCTGGAAAGTGTCGACGAACCAGGGTGCTGGCAGCAGCTGCAGCGCGCCGCGGAATCCCGACACGATGTCGAGCACGTCCTGCATGTCGTGGCGGAAGTCGAGCCGCGCCAGCGAGCGCAGCGAATTGCCCTTGCCGAGCATGTTCTCGACCATCGAGTGCGAGCCCTGGTGCGGCGTGCCGGCCATGACGAGCCGGGCGCCGTCGCGCTTCATGAGCGCGTCCATGACCTCGCGACGGCGGTAGATGCAGGCCCGCACCACCAGCCCGCCCATGCTGTGCGCAAGCAGGCGCACGGGCTGCGCGGTCTGCCGCAGCAACTGCTCGAGGAAGGTGCCGAGCCGCTCGCCGAGCACGTCGAGCGGCTGGCGCCAGTCGTAGGGGAAGGGCAGCACCTGGTGGCTGGCCGAGAGGTGCTCGCAGATGTCGCCATAGGCCTTGCCGAACAGTTCGCCGGCCGTGACCTTGTCGGCGCCGAAGGCGATGTTCCGCAGGCCGCCGGCGGCCAGCGACAGCGGATCGAGCCAGACCCGCCGGCCATCGGCATCGAGGTAGGTGCCCATCACGCCGGGCAGCACGACCACGATCGGGCGGTCTGCTGGCGGCGTGCCCGCGCGCGACTTGCCGATGCCGGCGGCGTCGAGGTTGGTGAAGCCGACCGGGATCGGCCGGAAGGCGTCGAGGCGGTCGGTGTCGTCGTCGACGAGCCAGTCGCGCATCGCGCTGCGGGTCTCGAGATTGCCGAAGTAGTTGAAATGCGAGACATCGGCCGCCCGGTCGAACAGCACGCGGGCGTTGCTCTTCACGGCCACGCCCGCGAGCATGGCCGAGGTGTCGACCACGAGGTCGTTGTCGGTATTCTCGAACAGCAGGAAGTCGGTCAGCAGCACGCCCATGCGCATCAGCAGGTTGCCGCCCTGGATGTCGCCCGCGATCAGTGCCATGCGCAGCCCCGGCTGCACAGCGCCGTCGCGCAGCAGCGCTGCCATCGGCGAATCGGGCAGCATCGCCTCGAGGCCCGGTACCAGGTGCGGGTTGGTGCGGTTGCGGGCGATCTCGACCACCACGCGCTTGAAGGCTGCGTAGAGCGGGTTGCCGAAGAAGTAGGGCACGTGGCCGATCAGCGTCAGCAGGCCCGAGAGGAAGACGTCGAAGTTTCCGCTCGCGAGTTTGGTGCCCTGCGCCGGGCTTGCCACGCGAACGTAGCGATCGATCACGGGCGCCTTGTCGCGCAGCATCGTGAACAGGGCGTGGAGCTGCTCGCGGTGCTCGGCGTGGGCGGTGTCCAGGTCCTTGCGCACTTCGGTCTCGCGCCCTTGCGCATCGCCGACACCCTTGAAGGCGTAGCTGTAGCGGTCGATGTGCTGGTCGATGTCCTGCAGGCACATGAGGTCGCCGACCAGGCCGCCGCGCGAATGCGTCACCAGGCTGATGCGAGCGCCGCGCGGCAGCGCGGTGGCGAGCTGCAGCGCGTTCTCGATCGGGCTCTCGGACAGCGTGCGGTGCTCGAAGCCGTAGATGCCGCCCGGGAAGCGGCTCTCTAGCCGGGCCCAGAGGCCGCGGTCGCTGCGCTGCAGGTCGCCGAAGCTGCCGAGCGTGCTCGAGCCCGTGCCATGGATGAAGACCAGTGCGGGGCGCGGTTTGCCGTCGGCGTCGATCATGCGCGCGGTGTCGTCGGCGGTGCCGCCCTCGAGCTTCGAGGCGCCGTCGTCCCAGCGGTACAGGTGACCTGGCGGGCGCGCGAGCTTCTCCTCGACCGCCCACATCAGCGCCTTGGTTCCGAGCCAGCTCACGCCCAGGCCTTCGAGACCCGCGAGCCTGGCCTTGCCCTTGCTGCCGAGCAGCTCGCCGAGGCGGGTGCGGGCCAGGTCCATCAGCGCGTCCTGGCCCACGGCCAGCGAGATCACCTTGCTGACCAGACTGCCGGCGGTGCTCGTGAAGATGCCGCGCTGCATCACGGCACCCTCGGCATTCATGCGGTCGAACAGCACCCGGCCGTCGGCATCGACCAGATCGGGCCGGTTGCGCAGCAACGCCGCCTGCAGCCGCGCAGGGCTCGTGATCAGCGTGCCGCCGTCGGCCAGTTCGATCACCAGCACCTCGTCGGCATCGGCCTCGAGATCGGCCGTCCCGCCTTCGGGCTGTCCGCGCGCGGCGGCGCTCAGGTCGACGCTGTCCCGGGGCTCCAGCAGGCCCGGCGGCAGGAAGTCGTCGGGCGCAGCGCCGGGCGCACCCGTGCTGCGCGTGGCGCTGCGCAGCAACGAGGGCAGTTCGGGGTGCGCGCTGCGTTGTCCGGTGATGCGCAGGACGATCGCTTCTTCGGCCATCGCTGCGCGCCTCAAGCGAACACCGCGCGACGCACCGAGGCGCTGGCGCCCTGGATCTGCGGCTTCTGCGGATAGCGGGTGGAGGGCAGGTCGTCCGCCAGTGCCGCATGCCAGTCGGCGTAGCTGGCCTTCTCTGGCAACGTGCGCAGGGCCTTCAGTGCATAGAAGGTGAAGGCGCCGTTGGGACGGTTCATGAAATTGGCGTCGTAGCTGAAGTGGCCTTCGCCCTCTTCGCAGCCCGCGAGCAGCACGTCGCCCGCGTCGTCCTTGTCGTTCTTCGGCCTGAAGGCGGAACCGCCGCCGTGCGAGCCGGCCTTCGGCAGCGCCGCACCCTTCGGGCCCGCCGACGCGGCCCGCGCCTCCGGCAGCCAGGCCTGCATCGGCAGGAAGCGCGGCATGCGGTCGGCGTCGCGGTCGGCGGCGCTGGGCGGCGCGCGGTTGACGGTGCCCGAATGGCAGCTGTCGGAAATCAGCACCAGGTGCACGCCCTCGCGCCGGGTCTTGAAGATGGCGTGGATCTCGTCGTCGATCAGTGCGGCGCCGAGCTTGCGGATGTCGTGGGGACAGAGCGCCTCGTCGAGGCCGTCGGCCTCCTCGCCATCGGTGTCGTACTGGTAGGTGCCGTGGCCCGAGTAGGTGATGACCACCAGGTCACCCGCTGCGGCCTGCGAGATCACGCGCCGGAAGCCCTCCACCATGCCGGCCTTGGTGGCCTGTTCGTCGATCAGCTTGCTGACGCTGAAGCCGCGCCTGGCAAGCTCGGCGGCCCAGTCGCCGGCGTCGTTGACACAGCCCCGCAGGTCCATGTCGGTGCCGGGATAGTTGTTGATGCCGATGCACAGGGCGAGCTTCTTCATGCGATGCCTCCAGTCTTCTCCCGGCATTGGACACGCGGGGACCGCGGCTCGCGCCCACCAAAGGAGGTATAGCGCACGGCAGGGGCGCAGGGCGCCGACGGTGCGCGCTATTCGCAGAGGCGCCGGATCTCGGGCGGGATCGGCACCGCGCGGATGCCGCCACCCTCGCGCGCGGCGGCGAAGATGCGGACCTCCTCGCACTCGAGGATCAGGTCATCGCCACGCGTGACGCGATAGGTCTGGACGAAGCTCTTGTCGCGCCATTCGGTGATCGCCACCGCGATCTGCAGCGTGTCGCCGTAGCTCGCGCTCTTGACGAAGCGCGTGTGGGTGTCGACCAGCGGCGTGCCGATGACGCCCAGGGTGCGCGCAGTCTCCTCCCAGCGCGGCACGCCGCGCTCGGCGAAGAAGTGGCGCGAGGCGGCATCGATCCAGCGGAAGAAGTTCGGGAACCAGACGATGCCGGCGGGGTCGCAGTCGCCGAATTCGACCCGGACCGTGTAGGTGACTTGGATGCTCATCAGCCCATTTTCGTCGGCAGCCACAGCGCAATCACCGGGAACGCGATCAGGATCACCAGGCGGATGATGTCGGTCACGATGAAGGGCAGCACGCCCTTGAAGATGGTGGTGAAGCTCACGTCCTTCACCACGCTCTTGATCACGAACACGTTCATGCCCACGGGTGGATGGATCAGGCCAAGTTCCACCGTCATCACGATGATCACGCCGAACCAGATCGGATCGAAGCCCAGCGCCACGATCACCGGGAAGATGATCGGCACCGTGAGGATGATCATCGCCATCGCGTCCATCAGGCAGCCGAGCACCAGGTACATCAGCATGATCAGCGCCAGCACGCCGTAGCGGCCGATGCCCAGGCCGGTGAGGAACTCCGTGAGCTTCTGCGGGCTCTGCGTGATGGTCAGGAAGTAGCCGAACAGCAGCGCGCCGATCAGCACCGTGAAGACCGCGGCGGCGGTGCGCGTGGCCGACAGCAGCGCCTCGCGGATCTTCGGGCCATCGAGCTTGCGCCGCAGCACGCCGAGGATGAAGGCACCACTCGCCCCCACGCCGCCGGCCTCGGTGGGCGTGAAGAAGCCGCCGTAGAGGCCGCCGATGACGAACACGAACAGCACCAGCGGCGCCCAGACGTTCTTGAGGTCGGCCACCCGTTCGGACCACGGCCTGAGCGTGCCACCGGGCAGCCACGCGGGCCGCACGCGCACGATGATCGCGATCGTCAGCACGTACATCCCCATGGCCAGGATGCCGGGCACGATGCCGGCCATGAAGAGCTTGCCGATGTCCTGCTGCGTGAGGATGGCGTACACCGCGAGCACCGTGGAAGGCGGCAGGATGGCGCCCAGCGTGCCGCCGGCGGCGATCACGCCGGTCGAGAAGGACTGCGGGTAGTTGAAGCGGCGCATCTCGGGGTAGGCCACGGCCGAGAAGGTCGCGGCCGTGGCCACCGACGAGCCGCAGATCGCGGCAAAGCCGCCGCAGGCCAGCACCGTGGCCACGCCGAGCCCGCCGCGCAGGTGGCCGATCATCGAATTGGCGGCCTTGAACAGCTCGCGGCTCACGCCCGACACCGACACCAGCGCACCCATCAGCATGAACATCGGGATCACGCCGAAGGTGTAGTCGGTCACCGTGCGCATCGAGGTCTGGCCGACCAGCTTGAGCGCGGGGCCCGGGCCCACGATCCATGCATAGCCGGTGACGCCGACCAGGCCCATCGCCATGCCCACCGGCACGCGCAGCAGCATCAGGGCGAAGAGCACCACGAAGCCCAGTACCGCGATCGCATCGGTGCTCATGGGGCCCCCACGTTCGGCACTGTCGTGTCCTCACTGCCCCCCGAGGGGGCCTTCGCACCTTGGAGCGGTCCGGCGGTGCTCATTCATCAGCCTTCATTTCCGGCTTCTCGTCATGCAGCAGCTCGGGGTGGAAGATCAGCCTGTAGGTGCGGATCGCGATCAGCACCACGGCCGAGACGTCGCCGAGCCAGGCCACTGCGTAGAAGGGCCAGGTCGGGATGTTCATGTCGTAGGTCAGCACGTTATCGACGTAGGTGCTGCGCACCTTGTCGAACAGCATGGCGGTCTGCACCGCGACCACGAACAGCAGCACCAGCGTGGCGAAGACGTCGATCCAGCGCTTCATGCGCGGCCCGGCCGCGGTCCACACCAGGTCGACCGTGATGTGCCCGCCGCGGTAGCTGGTCGCCGCGATGCCCCAGAAGATCAGGATGCCCAGCAGCATGCGGCCGAAGTCGTAGGAATCGGGAATCGAGGTGTCGAAGAACTTGCGCAGCACCACCGCGAGGAAGATGTTGAGCGCGACGATGCCCACGAACATGGCGGCGAGCCACTCGATCGAGTTGATCATGCGGTCCATGAACCCGACGCGCGGCCTCGGCGTCTTCATCGCATCTCCGCTGGCCATCGTTCGTGCCTCGCCCGGGTCAGAGCGCCGACTTGTTCTTCGCCAGGCTGGCCTTGAGCGCGTCCATCACGGCCTTCGGATCCTGCCCGACCTTCTTCACGCCCTCGGCCCACTGGGCCTCGCCGGGGGCGGTGGCCTTGCGCCAGGCGTCGAGCTGCTCGGGCGTGAGCTTGTAGATCTCGTGGCCGGCCTGGCCCGCGATCTTGGCGCGGCCCGCGAACTCGAAATCGGCCCAGGGCGCCGCCACCTTCTCGGCCCATTCGCTGGTGCAGTGGTCGTCGATCACCTTCTTCTGCGCCGGCGACATGCTGTCGTACTTGCTCTGGTTCATGGCCCAGACGAAGGGCGTGACGTAGAGCGGCACGTCCATGTGATAGCTCACGACCTTGTCGATGCCGAACAGGCCGATCGAGCCCCACGGGAAGGTGATCGCATCGGCCACGCCGCGCTCGAGCATGTCGCGCGACTCGGGCGCGGAGGCCTGCACGTTGGTGCCGCCCAGCGAGGTGACCATCTGGCCGATGGTGCTCGTGGCAGGCCGGATCTTCATGCCCTTGATGTCGGTCGGCAGCGTGATCTTCTTGCGTGCGTGGAAGGTGCCGGGGTCGTGCACGAAGGCGAAGCAGAACTTGACGTCCTTCATCTCCTTGGCTGCGTACTGGCGGTACCACTCGTCGATCGCGGCCGAGCCGCCCTTGCCGTTGGCGAACAGGAAGGGCAGCGACGCGCCGGCCATGATCGGGAAGCGGCCCGGCTGGTAGCCGGGGTTGATGTAGGCGAAGTCGGCGATGCCGTCGCGCGCCATGTCGTAGTGGTCGAAGGCCTTGCCGAGCTGCTCGGAGGGGAACAGCGTGGCGGTGATGGTGCCGTTCGATGCCTTCTTGATGTCGTCCGCCCAGGCCTGCAGCGACGGGTTGAGCGGATGCTGCGCGGGCACCCAGCTCGACATCTTGAGGTTGACCGGCTTGTCCTGCGACAGCGCGGGCCCGGCGGCCAGCGCGAGGGCGGCGCAGAGTGCGAGGGCCGCTCGTCCGAGCGGCTGGGCGGAATGCAAAGTCATGGCTGTCTCCTGGCTGTTGTCGTTGAGTCTTCGAACCGGTACGCGCATGCAATCCGGTTATTTTTTATAAGAATCTGCAGCGCGTGCATCGGCATTTACCTTGAGTGGCGTTGCGCGCCCGCTCAACGCGGCGCGGCCTCCGGCCTGCGCTTCATCCAGCGGATCGGCTGTTCCTTCACGGGCCGCGGCGGCGCGCCATGGCGCACCAGTTCGGCATCGAGGGCGTTGCCGGCCTCGTCGGCCAGCGCGGCCTCACGCGCAGCTGCGATCGCGCGCGCTCGCGCCTCGGGCGCGCCGTCGGGCAGCGGCGCGATCGCGAGCTGGTCGATCACGTGCAGCAGGTTGGCCTTGCCGCGTTCGTTGGTGCTGCCGTAGCCCTTGATCAGGCGGCCGCAGAGCGCGATCTCGTGGCCCAGCCGCCAGTCGCTGCGGCAGCCTGCGATCACCGCGTCCAGCCAGCGGGCGATCAGCGCCTGCTCTTCGCCGAAGCGCTGGCCGCGCCTGCGCAGCCAGCGGAGCGACGCCAGCAAGCGCAGCGAGGCCATGCCCGCGACCGAGTGGCTGCCGACCTTGAGCGGCAGCGCCCACGGCGTCGCGCGGCGCCGGTCCCATGCCAGCAGGCGCCGTGCAAGCGCGGGCGGCAGCAGGGCCGCGAACTCGGGGGCGCCGGGCTTGAAGTGGTCCCAGACCTTGACGATGTCCGTCTCGCCGGCCTTGACCTCGGCGTGCACGCGGCGCGTGCGGCTCGCGCGGCTCTTGAGCTCTGCCACCCGCACGATGTCGTCGAAGGCCATCCAGAGCGCGAGCCAGCGCGCCATCTCGTGCGTCACGGCGAAGCCGCGGGCGCCGGCCGGATCGATGCTGCGCTCGGCCTCGAGCACCTGCTGCAGCCGCTCGACGTAGAGCGCGGCATAGGCCGGGTCCTGGTAGTCGAGCACGCGCGCATGGCCGAGCGAAAGCAGGCCGTGCAGCGCGGGAGGAAAGCGCGCGGCGACCTCGGCCGGCAGGGCAGGATTCAAGGGCAGGCCGCCTTCCGCCCGGTGCGCGGTCTCGTCGTCATCGGCCAGCAGGCGCGCGACCATCGCGGCCTGTTCACGCGGCCGTTGCACGGCGTCGAATGCGCTCGCGAAGCCGCGCAGGCTGGCGGCCGCCATCGCGCCGAGCTTCTCGGGCGCCTGCGTGTCGCTGCCACGCACCACGGCCTCGAAAGCCGCGCGCGGAAAAGGAAAGAGACCGCTGCCCGCGATCGCGCCGAGCATCACGGCGCTGACCACGGTGCCGGCCTCGCGCGCCGCGGCGCCCATGTCGAACAGGTGATGCTCGCGGCTGAAGGCCTTGACCACCTCGACGAACCGTGCGGCGTCGGCGCGGCCGTCGCCAGGCTGCATGCGTTCGGCGGTCGTCAGCGTGCGCCCGGTCGAGCTGATCACCAGCGTGCGCTGCGGCGCGCTCATGCCGTTGCCGATCTGGCGCACGGTCTCGAGCAGCTCGGACGAGACGATCGCGTCGAGCGCACCCGGCACCGGGCTCAGGCTGAAGACCGGCTTGCGCCCTGCGAGCCCGGCCAGCGGCAGCGGGAACACCTCGATGTAGTAGGTGGTCGCGCCCGTGCGCTGCGCGACGCCGGGGATCGAGGTGCTCTGCGCCGCGTAGCCCGCATGGCGCGCGATGTCGACCAGCCATTCGCTGAGCACGCCACCGCCTTCGCCGCCGAGCGCGCAGACGAGGAGGGTGATCGGTCGGGTGCCGTTTGCCATCTCAGGCGGGTTGCATGGCGCGCACCACGGCGCCGCGCAGGGCGTGCAGCAGTCGTTCGTGCCACTTCGCGTTCTGCACCACCTCGGCGCGGTAGAAGCTCGGGCACAGCGTGGCCGCATGCGCGTTGGCGCCGCACAGGCCGCAGCCCACGCAGCCGTCGATCACCACGGCCACCGGGTCGACCTTGAGCGGATCGGGGTTGTCCTTCACCGTGAGCGTCGGGCAGCCCGACAGCCGGATGCAGGCATGGTCGCCGTTGCAGACGTCCTCGTCGACGCCGTACCTGACGCGCACCACGCGCTCGCCGCGCCGCAGCAGGCCCGCGATCCAGGGCTTGATGCGGCGCTGCCGCTCGAGCTGGCATTCGCCTTCGGCAATGATCACCTTGAGGCCGTCGAAGTCGCTCGTGAAGGCCTCGTTGAGCGTCTTGCGCATCTTCGCCACGTCGTAGGTGTGGACCGTGCGCAGCCACTGCGCCCCGAGCCCCTTGAGGGTGGCCTCGATGGTCTGGTTCTTGTCGACCAGGCTCTGCTGCCTGTCGGCCGCGCGTTCCTTCACGTCGTCGCCGGGGGTCGAGATGATGTCCTGCGTGCCGGTGGCCGAGGTGTAGCCGTTCTTGAAGATCAGCAGTACCGCATCGTCGCCGTTGAAGAGCGCGCTCTGCACGCCCGTGAGCAGCCCGTTGTGCCAGAAGCCGCCGTCGCCCATGATCGACAGCGCGCGGCGCTGCATCATCGGCGACACGCCCGCGCGGCTCGCGAGGCTCATGCCGTAGCCCAGGATCGAATGCCCCATCGAGAAGGGCTCGAAGGTGCCGAAGGCATGGCAGCCGATGTCGGCCGCGATGTGCACCGGGCCGCTGTCCTGCTGCGCGAGCTTGAGCGCGGCGAACACCGGCCGCTCGGGGCAGCCGATGCAGAAGCTCGGCGGCCGGTTCGGCAGCGGCGCGCCGAGCCTGGCCGCCACCGCGGCGCGGCGCTCGCGGTTGCCATCGAGCCAGGCCTCGGCCGAATCGCGCGCATGGCCCGGCAGGTGGCGCTGCACGAAGAGGCCGAGCCCGGTGGCCAGCACCTCGACGCCGTATTCACCCGCGGGCGGCAGCAGGTCGCAGCCGTGCAGCGCGGTCCGGATGTCGCGGCGGCGCAGCAGCGTGGCGATCTCCTGCTCGATGTATTCGGGCTGGCCTTCCTCCACCACCAGCACGGCGAGCTTGTGCGCGCAGAAGTCCGCGACTTCCTCCGGCACCAGCGGATAGGCGACGTTGAGCACCAGCAGCGGGATGTCGGTGGCGCCGAAGGCGTCGGCCAGGCCCAGCTGCTGCAGGCTGCGGATCAGCGCGTTGTAGAGGCCGCCCTGCACCACGATGCCGAGCGATTCATGGCGCCCGGGGATCTGCTCGTTGAGCCGGTGCTCGGCGATGTAGCGGCGGGCCGCGGGCAGCCGCTCCTCGCCCTTGAGCTTCTCGTGGCGAAAGGTCACGGGCGGATGTGCGAGCCGCATGTAGTCGAAGCCGGCGGGCTCGGCCATCAGCGTGCGCGTGGAGATCGCGGGTGGCTGGTTGTCCTTGCATTCGAAGCTGCCGCGCACGTGGCAGGTGCGGATGCGCAGTTCCATCATGCAGGGCATGCTGGATGCCTCGGACAGCCGGAAGCCGTGCTCGACCATGTCCACCATCACGCCCAGGTCGGGCCGCGGGTCGAGCAGGCACATGCTGGACTTGAGCGCGTAGGCATGGGTGCGCTCCTGGATCACCGAGGCGCCTTCGCCGTAGTCCTCGCCGACCACGATCAGCACGCCGCCGCGCACGCCCGGCGACGACAGGTTCGACAGCGCGTCGGCCGCCACGTTGGTGCCGACGATCGACTTCCACGTCACCGCGCCGCGCAGCGGGTAGTGGATCGAGGCGCCGAGCATCGCGGCGGCCGAGGCTTCGTTCGAGCAGGCCTCCACGTGCACGCCGAGCTGGTCCATGTAGGGCTTGGCCTGGACCATCACGTCGAGCAGGTGCGACACCGGCGCGCCCTGGTAGCCGCCGACGTAGGCCACGCCCGATTGCAGCAGGCCCTTGGTGATCGCGAGGATGCCCTCGCCATGGAAGGTGTCGCCGGCGCCCAGGCGCAGGGCCTCGATCTCCTTGCTGAATGAGACTTCCAAGACCGGGTGCTCCTATTTGCCGCCGGGCGCGCCGCCCGGGCCCGGGAAGCGCGCGAGGTAGTAGGCGAGGGTGTCGAGGTCGGCGACCGGGATGCCGCTGAGTGCCGCGCCCATCGCCTGCGTGTAGCCCGGGCGCTTGCCCGTGCTGAATTCGCGCAGCGTGAGCTGCAGGTAGTCCTCGCGCTGCTGCGCGATGCGCGGCACCTGCTGGCCGCCGCTGAAATCCGCCCCGTGGCAGTTGACGCAGCGGTGCTCCTGCGCCAGCGCCTGGCCGCGCAGCATGCGGGCGGCGTCGGGCGGCGTGGCGGGCGGCGGCGCGGGCACCGGCGGCAGGGTTCCGATGTACTCGGAGAAGCCGCGCAGGTCGGCGTCGCTCATCGTCTTGGCAACGGCCGACATCGCCTCGTTGCCGCGCCGGCCCTCGCGGAACAGGAAGAGTTGCGTGATCGCGTAGAACGAATGCTGGCCTGCGAGCGCCGGCGTGCCCGGCATCTCGCTGCGGCCGTTGGCGCCGTGGCAGGCCGCGCACAGGGAGGCGAAGCGCTGCGCATAGGAAGCGGAGCCGGTGGCCGCGGGTGCGGCCGGTGCGGCCGCTGCAGGCTTGTTCTGGGCCTGCGGCTTCGGCTGCGCCTGGGACTGTGCGGGCAGCGGGATGCCGAGCCCGGCGGACAGCGTGGCCGCAAGCGCGCAGGTGATTGCCGCGGCCCGGCCCACGCGCCTCATTTGCCGCCGTAGCTGATGCGGTAGATGGCGCCTGCGTGGTCGTCGCTGACCAGCATCGAGCCGTCCCTGAGCACCAGGAAGTCGACCGGACGGCCCAGGTAGGCGTTGTTCTCGACGAAGCCGGTCATGAATGGCTCGACCCGCGCGCCGCCCTTGCCGTCGGGCCATGCGACGGCGATGTCGGCGTACTTGACCGAGCGGTTCCAGGGCCCGTGGCGGGCGATGAACATCGCGCCCTGGTACTTGGCCGGGAACATCTTGCCGCGGTAGAAGGTGAGGCCCAGCGCGCCGGCGTGCGGGCCCAGCAGCGCGGCCGGCTTCGCGAACTCGTCGCAGCTCTTGCCCCAGCCGAACTCGCTGTCGAGGATGTTGCCCTGGTGGCAGTACGGGAAGCCGAAGTGCTGGTCCTTGGCCGTGATCTGGTTGAGCTCGTCGTTGGGCAGCGATTCGCTGAACCAGTCGCGGCCGTTGTCGGTGAACCAGAGGTTGCCGGTCTTTGGATCGAAGTCGAAGCCCACCGTGTTGCGCACGCCGCGCGCCACGGTCTCGACGTTGCTGCCGTCGAGGTTCATGCGGAAGATGCGCGCATGCCGCTCGTCGGGGTCGCACAGGTTGCAGGGCGCGCCGACCGCGTAGTAGAGCTTGTCGCCGTGGATGCGCAGGTAGCGCCAGCTGTGGTCCTGGCCGCCCGGCAGCTTGTCGCTGAGCACCACCGGGGCGCCGAGCTTGTCGAGCTTGCCGGCCACGTTGTCGTAGCGCAGGATTTGCTTGTTGGTGGCGACGTACAGCGAGCCCTTGTTGTACTCGATGCCGGTCGCGAACTCCATCTTGTCGATCACGGTCTGCGGCGCGCGCTTGCCCTTCTCCTCGGCGATGGCGTAGACCTTGTTGCCGACGAACAGCGTGCTCACGAGCACGGTGCCGTCCGGGCCCTGGCGCAGCGCGCGTGCGTCCAGCACCCCGGGCGCCCAGGTCTCGACCTTGAAGCCCGGCGGCAGCTTGAACTTTGCGGTGGGCAGCTGGTCGGCCGCGGTCGGGATCGGGAACGCCGGCACCGGCGCCATGCGGCCGGCGGCCTCGGTCTTGGGGCGGCCCTTGGCCCACCCGGGCTCTTCGGCCGGCGGCTGCTGGGCCCACGCGGCAGAGGCCGCGCAAAAGAGGACGGCGAGTGCCGCGCGTTGACGCATCGTGCTCATGTGTTTGTCTCCTTCTCGTGGGTCGGCGCTGGGCCGGGTGCCAGTGTCGCGGCGCCGGATGCGGGCATCAATAAAATAATCGGACTAAGCAATATGAATGTCATGCATATCGATGCCATCGACCTGAACCTGCTGCGGCTCTTCGATGCGGTCTATCGCGCACGCAGCGTGAGCCGGGCCGCGGAGTCGCTCGGCCTGACTCAGCCGGCCGCCAGCCACGGCCTGGGCCGGCTGCGGCTGCTGCTCAACGACGCGCTGTTCACGCGCAGCCCGGGCGGCGTGGCGCCGACCCCGCGCGCCGACCGCCTGGCGGTCGCGGTGCAGGCGGCGCTGGGCACGCTCGAGGAAGCGCTCAACGAGCCCGACCGCTTCGAGCCCTCGGCCTCGCGCAAGGTCTTCCGCATCCACATGAGCGACATCGGCGAAGGCCGCTTCCTGCCGCTGCTGATGGCGCGGCTCGGCGCGCAGGCGCCCGGCGTGCGGCTGGAGACCCAGCCGCTGCAGCCGGCCGACATCGCGCCGGCGCTCGACAACGGGCGCATCGACTTCGCCTTCGGCTTCCTGCCCAAGGTGCGCGACACCCGGCGCGTCCATCTGCTCAAGGACCGCTACATCGTGCTGCTGCGCGAGGGCCATCCCTTCACGCGCGGAAGGCGTGGCAGCCGCGCGCTGCTCGACGCCTTGCAGACCCTGGAATACGTGGCGGTGCGCACCCATGCCGAGACGCTGCGCATCCTGCAGCTGCTCAATCTCGAGGACCGGGTGCGGCTCACGACCGAGCATTTCATGGTGCTGCCGGCGATCGTGCGGGCGACCGACCTGGCGGTGGTGATGCCGCGCAACATCGCGCGCGGCTTCGCGCAGGAGGGCGGCTACGCCATCGTCGAGCCGGCCTTTCCGCTGCGCGACTTCAGCGTCTCGCTGCACTGGAGCCGGCGCTTCGAGGCGGACGCTGCGAACCGCTGGCTGCGCGGGGTCATCCAGGAGCTGTTCGTGCAGGGCTGAGAACCGAGGGTTTTCCCACCCGTTACATACCGCTCGCCACATAGGCCCTATGGGGGCGAACATATGCCTCGGGCCGCGCCAGGCCCTAATGTCCGGTTGGCCCGTTTTTTGAACGTCACCCCGAGTCGCCCCACGAGATTGAGCATGACCCCGAACACCCAACCCATCCGCTTCTTCCACCGCGGCCGGATCGTCGACGTGAGCGGCGTTCACCCGACCCGCTCGGTGCTCGACTGGCTGCGCGAGGATGCGCGCTGCACCGGCACCAAAGAGGGTTGCAACGAGGGCGATTGCGGTGCATGCACCGTGGTGATCGGCGAGCTGGCCGAGCCCGGCGCCAAGGATGCCGTGGGCGGGCTGCGCCTGTCGACCGTCAACGCGTGCATCCAGTTCATGCCCACGCTGCACGGCAAGGCGCTGTTCACGGTGGAAGACCTCAAGCCCCAGTGCGGCAAGGCCAGCGACCCGGCCCAGAACGACAAGCACCCGGTGCAGCGCCTGCATCCGGTGCAGCAGGCACTGGTCGACTGCCACGGCTCGCAGTGCGGCTTCTGCACGCCGGGCTTCGTGATGTCACTGTGGTCCAGCTACGAGCATCACCAGGCCGAAGGCACGCGGCCCACGCGCCAGCAGCTGGCCGACGACCTCTCGGGCAACCTCTGCCGCTGTACCGGCTATCGCCCGATCCTCGACGCTGGCCAGCGGATGTTCGACCTGCCCGGCGTCCGGCTGGCGACCGAGCCGGTGGTGCAGGCGCTCGAGAGCCTGCGCCGCGACCGGACCTTCGAATACGCGGCGCCGCTGGGCCAGCGCATCGATCATTTCCATGCCCCGACCACGCTGGCCGAGCTGGCGGCGCTGCGCGAGGCCAGGCCGGCCGCCCAGCTGCTGGCGGGCTCGACCGACGTCGGCCTGTGGGTCAACAAGCAGTTCCGCGACCTCGGCGAGATCATCTTCGTCGGCGACGTGGCCGAGATGAAGACGATCGAGGAGCGCGCCGACGAGCTCTACATCGGCGCCGGTGCCTCGCTCGAGAGCGCCTTCGCCGCGCTGGTCGCACGCGTGCCCAGCCTGACCGACGTCTGGCTGCGCTTCGCCTCGCCGCCGATCCGCCATGCCGGCACCATGGGCGGCAACGTCGCCAACGGCTCGCCGATCGGCGATTCGCCGCCGGTGCTGATGGCGCTCGACGCCCAGATCGAGCTGCGTCGTGGCGATCGCGTGCGGCGCATGCCGCTGCCTGACTTCTACGTCGACTACATGAAGAACCGGCTCGAGCCCGGCGAGTTCGTGCAGGGCCTCGCACTGCCGCTCTCGGCCCTGCGGCGCCAGGTCCGGGCCTACAAGATCAGCAAGCGCTTCGACTGCGACATCTCGGCGCTGTGCGCGGGCTTCGCGATCGAGTTGGATGGTGACGTGGTCAGGGAAGTGCGCCTGGCCTTCGGCGGCATGGCGGCGACCGTCAAGCGCGGCGTGCAGGCCGAGGCCGCGCTGGTCGGCAAGCCCTGGAGCCAGGGCAGCGTCAATGCCGCCAAGCTCGCGCTGGCGCAGGACTTCAAGCCGCTCAGCGACATGCGCGCCAGTGCCGACTACCGCCTGCAGGTGGCGCAGAACCTGCTGCAGCGCCTGTGGCTCGAGACCCGCACGGCCGATCCGCTGCCCGTGGAAGCCACCAGCGTCTGGAGCGTGATGCCGCACGCCGCGGCCCGAGCCTGAAAAGGAGGCCTGAAATGAACAAACCCCTCGATCCCAGCCTGTTCCAGTCGGCCGAGGCCTTTGCCGACTACGTCGCCAACACGGCCGCGCGCATCGACGCCAAGGCCGAGGCGCGTGCGCACGATGGCGGCGCCCGCGTCGGCATCAGCCGGCCGCACGAATCGGCCCGGCTGCATGTGGCGGGCGAAGCCACCTACATCGACGACATCCCGGAACTCGCGGGCACGCTGCATTGCGCGCTGGGCCTCTCGCCGGTCGCCAACGGCCGGCTCAAGGGCATGGACCTGGCGGCGATCCGCGCGCTGCCGGGCGTGGTGGCGGTGCTGACCGCGAGCGACATCCCGGGCAGCAACGACTGCGGCTCGATCATCCACGACGATCCGATCCTCTGCGCGGGCGACATCCGCTACCTGGGCCAGCCGGTGTTCGCGGTGATCGCCGAGACGCGCGACATCGCGCGCCGGGCCGCGGCGCGTGCGAAGAGCGTGCTCGACATCGAGGCCGCGCCGCCGGTGCTGACGCCGCAGGACGCCCACGCCAGGGGCCAGTACGTGGTGCCGCCGATGCACCTGGTGCGCAGCACCGGCGAGGGCGGCGCCCAGGCCGCGATCGCGCGGGCGCCGCACCGTCACAAGGCGCAGCTCGACGTCGGCGGCCAGGAGCAGTTCTATCTCGAAGGCCAGATCAGCTACGCGATCCCGAAGGAGGGCGGCGCGATGCACGTGCATTGCTCGACCCAGCATCCGAGCGAGATGCAGCACCTGGTCGCGCACGCGCTGCATCTGCACGCCAACGAGGTGCAGGTCGAATGCAGGCGCATGGGCGGCGGCTTCGGCGGCAAGGAATCGCAGTCGGGCCTGTTCGCCTGCGTCGCCGCGGTGGCGGCCCACAAGCTGCAGCGCCCGGTCAAGCTGCGGCTGGACCGCGACGACGACTTCATGATCACGGGCCGCCGCCACTGCTTCTGGTACGAATACGAGGTCGGCTACGACGACGAGGGCCGCATCCTCGGCGCCGAGATCACGATGGTCTCGCGCGCCGGCCACTCGGCCGACCTGTCGGGTCCGGTCATGACGCGCGCGCTGTGCCACTTCGACAACGCCTACTGGCTGCCGGACGTGGCCATGCACGGGTTCTCGGGCAAGACCAACACGCAGAGCAACACCGCCTTCCGCGGCTTCGGCGGCCCCCAGGGCGCGATCGCGATCGAGAACATCCTCGACAGCGTGGCGCGCGAACTGGGCCGTGATCCGCTCGACGTGCGGCGCGCCAACTTCTACGGCAAGGGCGAGAACAACGTGACGCCCTACGGCCAGACGGTCAGCGACAACATCATCCACGAGCTGGTGGCCGAGCTGGAGCAGACCAGCGACTACCGCGCGCGGCGCGAAGAGGCCGCGGCCTTCAATGCCGCAAGCCCGGTGCTCAAGCGCGGCATCGCGCTGGCGCCGCTCAAGTTCGGCATTTCGTTCAACGTCAAGCACTTCAACCAGGCCGGGGCGCTGGTCCATGTCTACACCGACGGCTCGATCCTCGTGAACCACGGCGGCACCGAGATGGGGCAGGGCCTCAACACCAAGGTGGCGCAGGTGGTGGCGCACGAGCTCGGCGTGAGCTTCGACAGTGTCAAGGTGACGGCCACCGACACCCAGAAGGTCGCCAACACATCGGCCACCGCGGCATCGACCGGCGCCGACCTCAACGGCAAGGCGGCGCAGGATGCGGCGCGCCAGATCCGCGAACGGCTGGCCGCCTGCGCTGCCGCGCGCCACGGCGGCACGGCCGAGGAAGTCCGCTTCGCCAACGACAAGGTCGAGGTCGCCGGGCGCAGCCTGAGCTTCGCCACCGTGGTCGGCGAGGCCTACCTCGACCGCGTGCAGCTGTGGTCGGACGGCTTCTACGCCACGCCCGGCCTCTCGTGGGACAAGGACAGGATGTTCGGACGCCCCTTCTACTACTTCGCCTATGGCGCGGCGGTCAGCGAGGTCATCGTGGACACGCTCACGGGCGAATGGAAGCTGCTGCGCGCCGACATTCTGCACGACGCCGGCAAGTCGCTGAATCCCGCGGTCGACATCGGCCAGGTCGAGGGCGCATTCATCCAGGGCATGGGCTGGCTCACGACCGAGGAGCTGGTCTGGCACCCCAAGACCGGGCTGCTCACCACGCACGCGCCGAGCACCTACAAGATCCCGACCGCCAACGACTGCCCGCCGGTCTTCAACGTGCGGCTGTTCGATGGCCAGAACTTCGAGGATTCGATCCACCGCAGCAAGGCGGTCGGAGAGCCGCCGCTGCTGCTGCCGTTCTCGGTCTTCTTCGCCATCCGCGATGCGGTGTCGGCCGCGGGCGAGCACCGCAGCGATCCGCCGCTGTCGGCGCCGGCCACCAGCGAATCGATCCTGCGCGCCATCACCGCGGTGCAGCAGGCGGGCGCCTGAGGGATGGCCCATGTGAATGACGCGACGTGACTGTGTATAACTGCCCGCACTTTTCAGACCACGGTGGGCAGCCATGAGAGACCAGGCACTTCTAGACAAGATCGACCTTCACCTGATCCGGGTACTTCATACCGTGCTGACCGACCGCAGCGTTTCGCGAGCCGCCATCCGACTGGGGATGTACCAGCCCGCCGTCTCGGCCGCCCTCAAGCGGCTGCGCGAGCTGTCGGGCGATCCGCTGCTGGTGCGCTCGGGCTCGGGCATGGTCCCCACCGACGCCGGGCTGCGCATGATCGAGCCCGCGGCCGAGATCCTGCGTTCGGCCGAGGTGCTGTTCAGCGATGCGCGCGGCTTCGACCCGCAGACCGCCGCCACCACCTTCCGCATCGCCGCGAGCGACTACCTCGACCCGCAGTTCCTGCCGATGCTGGTGGCGCAGATCAAGAGCCAGGCGCCGCTGTGCCGCATCGAGATCCATGCGCTGTCTTCCGATTCGGACTACCACACGCACCTGTCGCTGGGGCAGTTCGACCTGGTCATCGGCAACTGGCTCAAGCCGCCCGAGGACCTGCACATGGCGCGGCTGTTCGGCGACGAGATCGTCTCGCTGGTCAACAAGGACCATCCCGCGGTGCGCCGCGGCTGGGACCTGGACAGCTGGCTCGCGGCCGAGCACATCGCGCCGACGCCGATGCATCCGGGCGGCCGCGGCATCATCGACCAGATGCTCGACGAGATGGGCCGGCAGCGAAACATCACGGCGCGCTGCGCGCACTTCGGCCTGATCCCCGACATGGTGGCCTCGAGCCTGCTGGTGCTGGTCACGGGCCGCCAGTATTGCGAGCGCTTTCTCGAGCGCCTGCCGGTGGCGATCCTCGACTGCCCGATCGCGCTGCCGCGGCTCATGTACTACCAGCTCTGGCACGAGCGCACCCATTCCTCGAGCTCGGCGCGCTGGCTGCGCGAGCGCATCAAGTCGGTGGCCGCTTCGCTCAGGCCACCGCCCGCCGCGATCGCATCGGCCGGCGCCGTCGCCCCCGCCGACCCGGGATAGGACGCACTTTTTCTCGCGCCGGCGTCGCGAGCTTCGACAGACACGCCACGGACCCCAAAAAATACGGAGACAAGAGACGATGAACCGGACAGAACAGGTGCTCGACCCGCGCGGGCAAGCCGAACCCGCGCGCGGCTGGATCGAGCGCATCTTCAAGCTCAGGGAGCACGGCACCACGGTGCGAACCGAGCTGGTGGCGGGCCTCACCACCTTCCTGACGATGGCCTACATCATCTTCGTCAACCCGTCGATCCTCGGCGACGCGGGCATGCCGAAGGAGGCGGTGTTCGTCGCCACATGCCTGATCGCCGCGCTCGGCACCGGCATCATGGCCTTCTACGCCAACTACCCGATCGCGCTGGCGCCCGGCATGGGGCTCAACGCCTACTTCGCCTACGTCGTGGTGGGCCAGATGGGCTTCACCTGGCAGGCGGCCCTGGGCGCGGTGTTCGTCTCGGGCTGCCTGTTCCTGCTGGTCACGGTCTTCAAGCTGCGCGAGCTGATCATCCGCGGCATCCCGCATTCGATCCGGATCGCGATCACGGTCGGCATCGGCCTGTTCCTCGCGATCATCGCGCTCAAGAGCGCGGGCATCGTGGCGGCATCGCCGGCCACCTTCGTCACGCTCGGCGACCTGCACACGCCGCAGGCCGTGCTCGCGGTGCTGGGCTTCTTCACCATCGTGGTGCTGGACCGCCTCAAGGTGCCCGGCGCAATCCTGATCGGCATCGTGGCGGTCACGGTGGCCTCGTTCTTCTTCGGCGGCAACATCTTCCGCGGCGTGTTCGCGATGCCGCCGTCGATCGCGCCGACCTTCCTGCAGCTCGACATCAAGGCCGCGCTCACGGGCGGCATCCTGAACGTGATCCTGGTGTTCTTCCTGGTCGAGCTGTTCGATGCCACCGGCACGCTGATGGGCGTGGCGCGGCGTGCCGGCCTGCTGGTGCCGGGCAAGATGGACCGGCTCAACAAGGCGCTGCTGGCCGACAGCGGCGCGATCTTCGCGGGCTCGCTGCTCGGCACCTCGAGCACCACGGCCTACGTGGAGAGCGCGGCCGGCGTGCAGGCCGGCGGCCGCACCGGGCTCACGGCGCTCACCGTGGCGGTGCTCTTCCTCGCCGCGCTGGTGATCTCGCCGCTGGCCGGCGCGGTGCCCGCCTATGCCACGGCGCCCGCGCTGCTGTTCGTGGCCTGTTTGATGCTTAGGGAATTGACCGAGCTCGACTGGAACGAAACCACCGAGGTCATTCCGGCCGCGATCACCGCGCTGGTGATGCCCTTCACGTATTCGATCGCCAACGGCCTGGCCTTCGGCTTCATCACCTACGCGGTGCTGAAGCTGTTCACCGGGCGCGCCCGCGAGGTCCACTGGATGGTGTGGCTGATCGGTGGCGTTTTCCTGTTCAAGTTCATTTACATCGGCGGACACTGACGACAATGCGTCGCTAAAAACGAAAAGGCCAGGCACAGGCATGACAATCCAAAGACTCCAGCTCGCGCACATCACCAAGCGCTACCCCGCGGTGGTCGCCAACAGCGATGTGTCGCTCACGGTTGCGCCGGGCGAGACCCACGCGGTGCTCGGCGAGAACGGCGCCGGCAAATCGACCCTGATGAAGATCATCTACGGCTCGGTCAAGCCCGACGAGGGCAGCGTGATGTTCAACGGCCAGCCGGTGAACGTGCGCAATCCGCAGGAGGCCCGTGCGCTCGGCATCAGCATGGTGTTCCAGCACTTCAGCCTGTTCGACACCCTGACCGTGGCCGAGAACGTATGGCTCGGCCTCGACAAGAGTCTGGCGCTGGCAGAGGTGGCGCGCCGGGTCCAGGCCAAGGCGGCGGAGTACGGCCTCGACATCGATCCCCAGCGGCCGGTGCACACGCTGTCGGTGGGCGAGATGCAGCGGGTCGAGATCATCCGCGCGCTGCTGACCGACCCCAAGCTGCTGATCCTCGACGAGCCGACCTCGGTGCTGACGCCGCAGGCAGTGCAGAAGCTGTTCGTGGTGCTCAAGAAGCTGGCTTCCGAGGGCTGCAGCATCCTCTACATCAGCCACAAGCTGCACGAGATCCGCGAGCTGTGCACCGCCTGCACCGTGCTGCGCGGCGGCAAGGTCACGGGCGTTTGCAATCCGCAGCAGGAATCGAACGAATCGCTGTCGCGGCTCATGATCGGCGCCGAACCGCCGCCGCTGCAGCACCGGCCCTCGAAGGTGGGCGGCGTGGCGCTGCGCGTGCAGGGACTGAGCCTGGCGCGCGAGGACCAGTTCGGTGTCGATCTCGAGGGCATCTCGCTCGACGTCCGGGCCGGCGAGGTGGTGGGCATCGCCGGCGTCTCGGGCAACGGTCAGAAGGAACTGCTCTATGCGCTCTCGGGCGAGGACACACGCGCCGAGGCCCGCATGATCGAGGTCTTCGGCGCACCGGCGGCGCACTTCCGGCCGCGGCGCAGGCGCGCGCTGGGCCTGCACTTCGTGCCCGAGGAACGGCTGGGACGCGGCGCCGTGCCGACGCTCGGTCTCGCGCAGAACATGCTGCTCACGCGCAGCAACGCAGTCGGCCGCGGCGGCTGGATTCGCACCGGCGCGCTGCAGCAGCACGCGAGCGAGATCATCCGCCGCTTCAACGTCAAGGCCGGTGGCCCGGGCGCGGCAGCGCGTTCGCTGTCGGGCGGCAACCTGCAGAAATTCATCGTCGGCCGCGAGATCGATGCGAATCCGAAGATCTTCATCGTCTCGCAGCCCACCTGGGGCGTGGACGTCGGCGCGGCGGCACTGATCCGCGGCGAGATCCTCGCGCTGCGCGATGCCGGCTGCGCGGTGCTGGTGGTCAGCGAGGAGCTCGACGAGCTGTTCGAGATCAGCGACCGGCTGCACGTGATCGCCAAGGGACGGCTGTCGCCCTCGATCGACCGCGCCGCGGCGACGGTGCCGCAGATCGGCGAATGGATGAGCGGCCTCTGGGACACTGCCTCCCACGCCGGCCGCGCAAGCCCGGAGGAGGTGGCCCATGCTTAAGCTCGAACCCCGCCCCCAGCTCTCGCGCTTCTGGAGCTACGGCTCGCCGATCCTCGCGCTGCTGATCACGGTGCTGATCGGCATGGCGCTGTTCGCGCTGCTCGGCAAGGACCCGATCAAGGGCCTCGCGGTCTTCTTCTGGGAGCCGATCAAGAGCGGCTACGCGCTCGGCGAGCTGATGGTCAAGGCGACGCCGCTGCTGATCATCGCGCTCGGCCTTGCGGTGTGCTTCCGCTCCAACGTCTGGAACATCGGCGCCGAAGGGCAGTTCGTGTTCGGCGCCATCGCGGCCGGCGGCGTCGCGCTCCTGGCCGACAAGTCGACCGGCGGCTGGATCGTGGGCGCGATCCTGGTCGCGGGCGTGCTGGGCGGCATGGTCTGGGCCGGCATCGTGGCCTTCCTGCGCGACAAGTTCAATGCCAACGAGATCCTCGTGAGCCTGATGCTGGTCTACGTGGCAGTGCTGCTGCTGGGCTACATGGTCTACGGCCCATGGAAGGACCCGCAGGGCTACAACTTCCCGCAGACCAAGACCTTCGATGCGGTGACGCAGATCCCGCGGCTCATCAAGGGTTCGCGCGTGAGCATCGGCCTCTTGATCGCGCTGGCCGGCTCGGCGGCGCTGTGGGTGTTCCTGTTCCGCACGCGCGCCGGCTTTGCCCAGCAGGTGGGCGGCCTGGCGCCGGCAGCCGCCCGCTACGCGGGCTTCTCGGCCCGGCGCGCGGTGTGGATCGCGCTGCTCACCTCGGGCGGCGCCGCCGGCCTCGCGGGGGCGCTCGAG
This sequence comes from Variovorax jilinensis, assembly GCF_030316885.1. Classification (GTDB taxonomy): domain Bacteria; phylum Pseudomonadota; class Gammaproteobacteria; order Burkholderiales; family Burkholderiaceae_C; genus Variovorax; species Variovorax jilinensis. The sequence continues at coordinate 861,880 of NZ_JASZYQ010000001.1, forward strand.
GTCGCAGGCCCGATCGGCCAGCTCACGCCCTACGTGCCCGCCGGCTACGGCTTCGCCGCGATCATCGTGGCCTTCGTCGGCCGGCTGCATCCGGTCGGCATGATCTTCTCGGCCATCCTCATGAGCATGTTCTACATCGGCGGCGAACTGGCCCAGTCGCGGCTCGGTCTGCCCAAGTCGCTGACCGGCGTGTTCCAGGGCCTGCTGCTGTTCACGCTGCTGGCCTGCGACACGCTGATCGCCTATCGCATCAAGCGCAAGTCGGCGGTGAAGACCGCTGCGGCGGCGTCTTCTTCCGGCACCGGCTCACTTCAAGCGAGTACCCCACTCACCGCACCGGTGGCCCGTCCCACCGAAGGAGCCGCATGACCATGAACCCCCACGCTCATCACTTCGTGTATTCGCTGCCCCCCGAGGGGGCGCATGCCTCCCTAGCGGCGGCCCGTCGGGAGGCATGATGGAAAGCTACGCACTTCTGCTCGGCTCCACGCTGAGCGCCGGCACGGTCCTCGCCATCGCGGCGCTGGGCCTCCTGATCAACGAGAAGGCCGGCATCGTGAACCTCGGGGCCGAGGGCATGATGCTGTGCGCCGCGATCGCGGGGTTCGCCACCGTCGTGGTCACGCGCAACGCCTGGCTCGGCTTCCTGGCCGGCATGCTGGCCGGGGCGCTGCTCGCGGCCTTCTTCGGCGTGCTCGTGATCTGGCTCAACACCAACCAGTACGCGACCGGGCTCGCGCTGAGCCTGTTCGGCGTCGGCTTCTCGGCCTTCGTGGGCATCAACTTCGTGCAGGCCAAGCTGCCCGAGAGCATCTCGTACGCGCTGCCGGTGCTGGGCGACATCCCGCTGCTGGGCCCGGCGCTGTTCCGCCACCATCCGATGGTCTATTTCGCGGTCGTGCTCACGATCGGGCTGATCTGGTTCCTGTACCGCACGCGCTCCGGCCTGGTGCTGCGCTCCGTCGGCGAATCGCCCGAGTCCTCGCATGCGCTGGGCTATCCGGTGCGGCGCATCCGCTTCCTGGCGGTGATCGCGGGCGGCGCGCTATGCGGACTCTCGGGCGCCTACCTGTCGACGGTGTACACGCCGCTGTGGGTCGAGGGGATGGTGGCGGGCCGCGGCTGGATCGCGCTGGCCCTGACCACCTTCGCGACCTGGCGGCCGGTGCGGGTGCTGCTGGGCGCCTACCTGTTCGGCGGCGTCTCGATGCTGGGCTTCCACCTGCAGAGCACCGGTGTCAACATCCCGAGCCAGTTCCTGAGCATGCTGACCTACATCGCGCCGATCGTGGTGCTGGCCCTGATCTCGCGCAACCCGGCATTCATCCGCGTGAACATGCCGGCTTCTATCGGAAAACCGTTCTACCCCGGCTCATAATCTCGCGTTTCGTTTTGTTTCTCCGCCAACCTGTCCTTCGAGGATTCCAAACAATGATCGATCTGAACAAGCGTTCCCTGCTCAAGCTCGCCGCCCTGACCACCGTGGCTTCGGCCGCGCTCATCGGTTGCGGCAAGAAGGAAGAGGCGGCTGCCCCGGCCGCTGCGCCCGCAGCCCCGGCGCCCGCTGCCGCCGCACCGGCTCCGGCCGCGCCGCTCAACATCGCCTTCGCCTACGTCGGCCCGGTGGGCGACGGCGGCTGGTCCTTCGCGCACGACAACGCCCGCAAGGCGATCGAGAAGGAATTCGGCGACAAGATCAAGACCACCTTCGTCGAGAGCGTGCCCGAGAGCGCCGACGCCGAGCGCGTGTTCCGCGACATGGTGGGCCAGGGCAACAAGCTGATCTTCGGCACCACCTTCGGCTACATGGAGCCGATGCTCAAGGTCGCGGCCGACAACAAGGACGTGAAGTTCGAGCACGCCACCGGCTACAAGACGGCCGACAACATGCGCACCTACGACAGCCGCACCTACGAGGGTGCCTACATGGCCGGCGTGATCGCGGGCGCGATGACCAAGAGCAACACGCTCGGCGTAGTCGGCTCGGTGCCGATCCCCGAGGTGCTGCGCAACATCAACAGCTTCACGCTGGGCGCGCAGTCGGTCAACCCGAAGGTCACGACCAAGGTGGTGTGGGTCAACGAATGGTTCAGCCCGCCCAAGGAAACCGAGGCCGCCACGGCCCTGATCAACGGCGGCGCCGACGTGCTGTTCCAGAACACCGATTCCCCGGCCGTGCTCAAGACCGCGCAGGAAAAGGGCAAGCGCGCCTTCGGCTGGGATTCCGACATGACCGCCTACGGTCCCAAGGCCCACCTGGGCTCGGCCATCATCAACTGGACCCCGTACTACACCAAGGCCACGCAGGACATGCTGGACGGCAAGTGGGCCACGGGCCAGACCTGGTGGGGCGTCAAGGAAGGCGCGATCGACCTGGTGTCGATGGCCGAGGACATTCCGGCCGAGACCAAGGCCAAGGTCGAAGAGATCAAGAAGGGCCTGAAGGACGGCAGCTTCTCGATCTGGAAGGGCCCGATCGTCGACCAGGAAGGCAAGGAAGTGGTCGCGGCCGGTGCCGTGGCCGACGACAAGTTCCTCTCCGGCGTCAACTTCTACGTCAAGGGCGTCGAAGGCAAGGTGCCGGGCGGCGACAAGAAGTAAGCCGCGCTCCGGATATATTCCGGCGCAAAGGGTTGCCCCCGGGCAACCCTTTTTCGTTTGGGGCCCCACGATGATCGAAAGACAACTCTGGCACCCGGTGGTGCTGGCCGAGGAAGTCGCGGCGACGCCGCTGCCGGCGCGCCTGCTGGGCGAGAACCTGGTGCTGTGGCGCGACGAGGCCGCCCGGGTGCATGCCTGGGCCGACCGCTGCCCGCACCGCGGCGCGCAGCTCTCGCTCGGGCGCGTCGTCGACTGCAATGGCGCGAAGGCGCTCGAATGCCCGTATCACGGCTGGCGCTTCGAGGCCGGTGGCCGCTGCACCCATGTGCCCGCGCTGCCGGGCTTCGTGCCACCGGCCACGCACCGGGCCGTGGCGCACGAGGCGGTCGAGGCGCAGGGGCTGGTCTGGGTCCGGCTCGAGCCGCCGGCCGAGGCTGCCGCGCCGAGTGCGCTGCCGGCCTTTTCGGCCGAGGACGATGCGCGCATGCGCAAGATCAGCTGCGGCCCGTACGAGGTCGAGACCAGCGCGCCGCGGCTGGTCGAGAACTTCCTCGACATGGCGCACTTCGGCTTCGTGCACGAAGGCTGGCTTGGCGCGCGCCAGATGGCCGTGATCGACGACTACCGCGTCGAGGCCACGCCGGAGGGCCTGCGCGCCACCGGCTGCAAGGCCTGGCAGCCGCGCTCGACCGTTCATTCCACCGCGCCCGCGCAGGTCGAATACGCCTACGAGGTCACGGCGCCCTATGCGGCGGTGCTGACCAAGGTGCCCGAAGCCGCGAGCGTGGGCGGTGTCGATGGCTACCGTGAATCGATCGCGCTGCAGATCTGCCCGGTCGACCCGGAACGCTCGCGCGTCTGGTTCCGCTTCGCGACCTCGGACTTCGAGCGCGACGAGGCCTCGGTGCGCGCCTTCCAGGACACGATCTTCCTGCAGGACCGGCCGGTGCTCGAATCGCAGCGCCCCAGGGCGCTGCCGCTCGACCTGCGTGCCGAACTCCATACCGTGGCCGACAAGGCCTCGTCGACCTACCGCCGCCACCTCAGAATGCGTGGCATCACCTTCGGAGTCTGCTGATGACTACACCACCCACCTTGCCGGAGATCGCGCCCGAGCGGCTGCCGGCGCTGCTGCGCGCCATGCCCAAGGCCGAGCTTCACATCCACATCGAAGGCTCGCTCGAGCCCGAGCTGATCTTCGCGCTGGCGCAGCGCAACGGCGTCGCCATTCCCTATGCGAGCGTCGAGGACCTGCGCGCCGCCTATGCCTTCACCAACCTGCAGACCTTCCTCGACATCTACTACGCGGGCGCCAGCGTGCTGCTGAAGGAGCAGGACTTCTACGACATGGCCTGGGCCTACCTCGAACGCGCAGCGGCCGACAACGTGGTGCGCACCGAGATGTTCTTCGATCCGCAGACCCACACCGAGCGCGGCGTCGCGATGCAGACCGTGATCGACGGCCTGCATCGCGCCTGTGTCGATGCCAAGGCCAGGCTGGGCGTGGATGCCGAGCTGATCCTGTGCTTCCTGCGGCACCTGAGCGAAGAGGACGCCTTCGCCACCCTCGAACAGGCGCTGCCGTTTCGCGACAGCTTCATCGGCGTCGGCCTCGACTCGAGCGAACTCGGCCATCCGCCCGAGAAGTTCGCGCGCGTGTTCGCACGTTGCCGCGAACTGGGCTTCCACCTGGTCGCGCATGCGGGCGAGGAGGGCCCGCCGGCCTACGTGTGGAGCGCACTCGACGTGCTCAAGGTCGAGCGCATCGACCACGGCGTGCAAAGCACGAAGGACGCCGCCCTCATGAAGCGGCTCGCGCAGGACCGCATCCCGCTGACCGTCTGCCCGCTGTCCAATCTCAAGCTCTGCGTGTTCCCGGACCTGGCGCAGCACAACCTGCGCGCGCTGCTCGACGCCGGCCTGGTCGCCACCGTGAACTCGGACGATCCGGCCTACTTCGGCGGCTACATGAACCAGAACTTCACCGAGACCTTCGCCGCCACCGGGCTCAGCGCGCGGCATGCGTGGCAGCTGGCGGCCAACAGCTTCGAGGGCAGCTTCGCCGATGCCGCTGCCAAGCGCGCCTACATGGACCGTCTGAACGCCGCCTTCGCCACCTTCGCCTGAAGGCGGGCCGCCGGCATGCCGAATTCCTCGTTTCTCAGGGCGGCATTCGCAATGCACGGCGCGCGCCGGAGCCGGCAGCTGGTGTGGGTCGCGCTGGCCGCTCTCGTCGCCCTGCTGGCGGGCTGCGCGCAGTTGCCGCCGGTACGGCCCGACGCGCCTTCGTCGGCGATCCAGCCTGGCGCGCAGACCCGGCTGGGCGCCATCGCACGCGACTCGCTGCCCGCAGGCGACGCCGCCGTCATCTCGGGCTTCCGGCTGCTGCCCGAGGGCGGCACCGCCTTCAATGCGCGCATCGCGCTGACGCGCAATGCGCAGCAGTCCGTCGACGCGATGTACTACCTGATCGCCAGCGACCGCGTCGGCCTGCAGTTCCTGCGCGAGCTGCGCGACGCCGCCGCGCGCGGCGTGCGCGTGCGGCTTATCGTCGACGACATCTATGCCGGCGGGGAAGACCCGTTGCTGGCCGGCCTGGCCGCCTTCCCGAACGTCGAGGTGCGGCTGTTCAATCCGCTGCCCTCGCGCTCGTCCTCGCTGGTCTGGCGGGTGCTGCGCTCGGCCGACGATTTCGAACGCATCAACCGCCGCATGCACAACAAGCTCTTCGTGGCCGACAACGCAGTCTCGGTGTCGGGCGGGCGGAACATGGCGAATCCCTATTTCATGCAGAGCAGGGAGGCCAATTTCATCGATCTCGACGTGCTGTCCACGGGCGCCGTGGTGCCGAAGCTCTCGGCCGTCTTCGACAGCTTCTGGAACAGCCCGCAGGTGCGGCCGGTCGACCAACTGGCGGCACCGGCGTCGGCGGCCGAGCGGCGCGCGCGCTTCGATGCACTGGTGGCCCAGGCCGGCGAACCGGTCACCGAGAGGCCACGTGACATCCTCGGTGCGGTGCCGGTGGCGCAGCAGCTCGCGGCCGGGCGCCTGGTGCAGACGATCGCGACCGCGCGCGTCTTCGCGGACAGCCCGGCCAAGGCACTGGGCTTCACGCCCGCGGTGGCCGAGGTCAGCGTCAACCACCAGACCATGGCGCTGTTCGCCGAGGCGCGGGAACAGGTGCGGATCGTGTCGCCGTACTTCATCCCAGGCGAACGCGGCATGGCGATGATGCGCAAGGCCGGCGCGACGCAGGCCAACGGCCGCATCGTGCTGGTCACCAATTCGCTCGGTTCCACCGACGAACCGCTGGCCTATGCCGAATACGCGAAGTACCGCAAGGCCATGCTCGAGGCCGGCGTGCAGATCTTCGAGCTGGGCCCCGAGCTGAGCCGCATGACCGATGACCTGGGCGGGGCCTTCCACCAGTCGATCAGCCGGCTGCACGCCAAGGTGGCGGTGATCGACGAGCGCCTGGTCTTCATCGGGTCGATGAACCTCGATGGCCGCTCGGCGCTCGAGAACACCGAGATCGGCGTGGTCATCGACAGCCACGAGATCGCCTACACGGTCGCCGACCTGCTGGGGCAGCGGCTCGCGGCCGGCGCCTATCGGCTGCGGCTGTCGCCCGAGGGAAATCACACCGAATGGATCGCGACCGAAGCCGACGGCAGCCAGAAGATCCACCGCGTGGAGCCCGGCGACGACTGGCGCTACCGGCTGCAGTTCTGGCTGCTGCTGCCGCTGGTCAACCAGGACCTTTTCTGAGCCTCCGGGCCCTTCGGTAAAATGCGGGCCGGCGCCGCTGCCCCGCGGCGCCTCTTTCATTCCGGGGCCATGTAGAGGACTACCATGTATAAAAACCTCGCTGCCGCGCTCGCGGCCGCCTGTTTCTTCACGCCGACTTTTTCCCAGACTTCCCCGACTGCGCCGGCTCCGGCCGATCCGCTCCAGGTCGGCTTCGTGTACGTCTCGCCGGTCACCGACGCCGGCTGGACGCGCCAGCACGACGACGGCCGCAAGGCGGTCGAGGCCGCGCTCGGCGCCAAGGTCAAGACCACGTTCGTCGAGAACGTCGCCGAGGGTGCCGACGCAGAGCGCGTGATCCGCGACCTGGCACGGCAGGGCCATCGGCTCATCTTCACTTCCAGCTTCGGCTACATGGAGCCCACGCTGAAGGTCGCGCGCGACTTCCCGGACGTGAAGTTCGAGTCGATCACCGGCTACAAGACCGCGCCCAACGTGGCGATCGCCAACGCGCGCTACTACGAGGGCCGCTACCTGGCAGGCGTGGCGGCCGGCCGGATGTCCAAGACCCATGTCGCCGGCTACGTCGCCGGCTTCCCGATCCCCGAGGTGCTGCAGGGCATCAACGCCTTCACGCTGGGCATGCGCTCGGTCGATCCGAAGGCGCAGGTCAAGGTGGTCTGGCTCGACGTCTGGTTCGATCCGTCGAAGGAGCGCGAGGCTGCGATGGCCCTGTTCAACCAGGACGTCGACGTGATCGCCTTCCACACCGGCTCGACCGCCGTCATGGCGGCGGCGCAGGAACGCGGCAAGCTGGCCGTGGCCTACCACTCCGACATGCGCAAGGTGGCGCCCGACGCCCAGATCGCCGCGGTCACGCACCAGTGGGGCGGCTACTACACGCAGCGCGCCCGCGCGGTGCTCGACGGCAGCTGGAAGAGCGGCAGCGTCTGGGGCGGCGTCAAGGAGGGAATGATCCGGGTCGGCGACTTCGGCTCCAAGGTGCCGAAGGCGGTTCAGGACGAGGTGATGGCGCGCCAGCAGGACATCGCGGCAGGCCGGCTCAAGCCCTTCGCCGCGGTTGCTGCCGACGTGCGCGACAACGAGGGCCGGGTCGTGATCGCCAAGGGCCAGGGCCTGACCGACGAGCAGATCCTCAACATGAACTGGCTGGTCGACGGCGTGCAGGGCAAGGTGGCGCGCCGCGCGCCCTGACGCGCATCAGATCGACTGGCCGCCCGAGACCTCGATGCGCTGGCCCGTGACCCAGCGGTTGTCGGGCGCCAGCAGCATCGAGATCGCGCCGCCGATGTCGTCGGGCAGGCCCACCCGGCCGAGCGCGGTCTGCGCGGCGATCTGGCGGTTCATCTGTGCGTTGTCGCGCACGGCACCGCCGCCGAAGTCGGTCTCGACGGCGCCGGGCGCCACCGTGTTGACCGCGATGCCGCGCGGCCCCAGCTCCTTCGCGAGATAGCGCGTCAGCACCTCGATGCCGCCCTTCATGGCCGCATAGGCCGCAAAGCCGGGCAGCGTGAAGCGCGCCAGCCCCGTTGAGATGTTGACGATGCGGCCGCCATCCTCGATCAGCGGCAGCAGGCGCTGGGTCAGGAAGAACGGGCCCTTGAGGTGCGTCGCGACCAGCATGTCGAACTGCTCCTCCGTGGTCTCGGCGAAGGCCGCGTGCACGCCGACGCCCGCGTTGTTGACGAGGTAGTCGAAGCGTTCGCGCTGCCACGTGGCGGCGAGGCCCTCGCGCAGTCGCCCGGCAAAGTCCTCGAAACCCGCGCTGACTGCGACGTCGAGTCGAAGCGCGAGCGCGCGCCGGCCCATGGCCTCGGCGGCGGCCACCACTTCCTGCGCCTGCGCGGCCTGGTCGCGGTAGGTGATGACGAGGTCGACACCGCGTTCCGCGAGGTGCAGTGCGGTGGCCTTGCCGAGGCCGCGGCTGGCGCCGGTGACGAGGGCGATCGGGGTGGTGGCGTGAGGGGCGAAGGTCATGTCGGGCGGTCCTAGAGGGGAGGGAAGACCTGACTTTATTGCTGCATCGGACGGAAATAAATGAGATCATCAATAATCAATTATTTGGTCGAGAGTAATAATTGGTCATGGATCTCGACCTGCTCCGCATCTATGCGCGTGTCGCCACGCTGTCGAGTTTTGTGCGTGCCGCCGAGCAACTGGGCCTGACACCCGCGCGCGTCACGACCGGCGTGCAGCAACTCGAGACGCAGCTCGGCACCCGGCTGCTCCACCGCACCACGCGCAGCGTGCGCATGACGCCCGACGGCGAACAGTTCCTGCAGGCCTGCCAGGGCCTGCTGGCCGACGCCGAGGAACTCGCTTCCATGTTCGAGCGAACGCCGACCAGCCTGCGCGGCCGTCTGCGCGTGGACATGCCCAACGGCATCGCGCAGCTGGCCGTGATCCCGCGCCTGCCCGAGTTCTTCGCCGCGCACCCGCAGGTGGCGCTCGAGCTCAGCACCACCGACCGCCGAGTCGATCTGGTGCACGAGGGCTTCGACTGCGTGCTGCGCGTGGGCCGGCTCGGCGATTCCGAACTGGTCGCGCGGCCGCTCGGCACGATGGCGCTCGTCAATGCAGCCAGCCCTGCCTACCTGGAGCGATGCGGTGTACCGAAGGTGCTGGCCGACCTGGATCGCCACTGGATCGTCAACTATGCGCAGGCGCTCGGCGTCTCGCCGCTGGGCTGGGAATACCACGACGGCAAGCGGTGGCAGCTGCGGCCGATGGCGTCGCTGGTCACCGTGACCAACACCGATGCCTACAAGGCGGCCTGCATCGCGGGCCTGGGGCTGATCCAGTCGCCACGCCTGGGGCTGCGGGATGCACTGGCCGATGGCCGGCTGGTCGAGGTCATGCCCGAACTGCCGGGCGAGCCGATGCCGGTGTCGCTGGTCTATGCGAACCGGCGCCACCAGCCCAAGCGCGTCCTGGCCTTCATGGACTGGGTGGCCGGGGTGCTTCAGCCCTGGCTGCAGGCCTGATCCGGGCCTGTGCCTAGCGGGGCTGGCCGCCGCGCCGTTCCAGCGCGAGGGCGTAGGCCGCCACGTAGGCGGCGGCCATGCGGGACGGCGTGTAATGGGCCGCGTTCTCGAGGCCCAGGCGGCGCATTTCTTCCAGGCGCGGCGCGGCTTCCTCGATGGCCTGCGCCATCGCGACCGGGTCGCGGGCGTCGACATAGACCGCACCTTCGCCGCCGATTTCGTTCATCGGCGCGAAATTCGAGGTGAACACCGGACAGCCGCTGGCCTGGGCTTCGATCACCGGCCAGCCGAAGCCTTCCTGGAGCGAAGGAAAGAGCAGTGCGGTCGCGCCGCCGTAGACCGCGCGCAGCTCGGCGTGCGAAATGCCCTCCAGCGCCACGATGCGATCTGCGACGCCGTGCTTGCGGGCGGCGTCGAGCATCTCGCCTTCGGGCGGCGGGCCGACGAAGACCAGCCGCTCCATCACCGGCGCCCGTCCGGCCGCGGCGGCCCGCGCCTGGAGCGCGATGAAGGCATCGAGCACGCGCTCGCGGTTCTTGCGTGGATGCTGCATGCCCACGTGGAGCAGGTAGGACCCGGCCGGAACGCCGAGCCTGGCGAGGATGCTCGTCCGTTCCTGCGCAGGCATCGGCGCGAAATCGTCGTTGAGCCCGTTGTGGGCGCTGGTCACGCGCGACGGCTCGACGAGATTCAGCGCAAGCAGTTCGCGCCGCGTCAGCTCGGAGACGCAGGCCACGATGTCGGCATGCCCCAGGCCGCGCGCGATCAGCCGCTGGAACACGCGCCCCGTGAAGCCCACTTGCCAGCCTTCGGCATGGCCCTTCGCGGCCTGGATCGCGATCACGTCGTGGCAGGTCGCGACATTGGGCTTGCTCTCGATCCACGGGATGTACATGCCGTTCGAGTGGTCGGTCACGTGCACCACGTCGGCCCATCGCGCCGCGCGCCGGAGCGCGGGAATGAACAGGATGAACTTGTCGACGTAGCCGAACCACTTGCGCCAGCGCGCCGAGGGCGCGAAGCGCAGCACGCGTTCGGCCGGGGCGACCACGCGAACCTCGCAACCCTGGTGCGGCAACTCGCGTTCGAGCACGCGCCGGAAGGCGAGCATGCTGTTCTGCTGGTCGGGCACGTAGTTGGTGACGAGAAGCACTTTCATCGGTGGCGGGCGGGCCTGGCGGTGGCGCAGCGGTTCTTCATTCGGCGGGGTGGTGGAGTGGCGTCGGCGGATTATCGGGGTCGCCGGTCGCGCTGCCGGCACCCACGGCGCCGGCCGTCGCCAGCGTCCGTGACATATAGCCCTCATACGGGCACGCACATTGCGTCGCAGCCGGGCTGCCTTACCCTCGGTGCCATGCAAGCCTACCGCGCCTCCCTTCTGCGATTCGACGACGCCGGCCAGCCGGTCTACGACACCGACGGCCTGCTGGTGGTCGGGCCGGATGCCGACGGCCGGCAGCGCGTGCAGGACGCCGGCGCCCATGCCGAGGTGGCGGCCCGCCATCCGCATGTGGCGGTCACGCACCTGCCCGGACGCATCCTGGCACCGGGTTTCGTCGACATGCACATCCACTTCCCGCAGACGGACATCATCGGCGCGCCCGCCGAGGGGCTCCTGCCCTGGCTCGAGAACTACACCTTCCCTGCGGAGAGCCGCTTTGCCGATCCGGCCCATTCGGCCTCGGTGGCCGAGTTCTTCCTCGACGAGATGCTGCGCAACGGGGTGACGACCTCGCTCACCTTCGCGACCTCGCATCCGCAGTCGGTCGATGCCTTTTTCGAGGCGGCCCGACGCCGCCGGCTGCGCATGATCAGCGGCAAGGTGCTGCAGGACCGCCATTCGCCCGACGGCGTGCGCGATGAGACCGAGCAGAGCCTGGCCGACACCGAATCGCTGATCCGCCGCTGGCACAACCACGATCGCCTGGGCTATGCGATCACGCCGCGCTTCGCGCCCACCAGCACCGATGCGCAGCTGCGCGGGGCCGGCGAGCTGGCGGCGAAGTACCCCGACACCTGGATCCACTCGCACGTGGCGGAGAACCGCGACGAGGTCAAATGGGCGCGCGAACTGTTCCCGCAGGCGCGTTCCTATCTCGATGTCTACGCCGGCTTCGGCCTGATGCGCGAGCGCGCGGTCTATGCCCACTGCATCTGGCTCGACGATGCCGACCGGCAGCTGATGCAGCAGACTGGCACCGCCGCCGCCGTCAGCCCGACCAGCAACCTGTTCCTCGGCAGCGGCTTCTTCGACTTCGAGGGCGCCGATCGCATCGGCAACCGCTACGGCCTGGCCAGCGACGTCGGCGGCGGCACCAGCTTCAGCCCCTTCGCGACCATGATGGCGGCCTACTACGTGGGCCGCGAGGGGCAGACCAAGAAGGGCGTCAGCATCGCGCCGTCGCAGCTGTGGTGGCGCCACACGGGCGGCGCCGCGCGCGCGCTCGGCCTCGACGGCGTGATCGGCAACCTGCAGCCGGGCTGCGAGGCGGATTTCCTGGTGATCGACCCGAAGGCCACGCCGCTGCTGGCGCGCAAGACCGCACTCGCGAACAACCTCGAGGAACTGCTGTTCTCGCTGATCGTGCTGGGCGACGACCGCCTGATCGAGCGTACGGTCATCTCCCAGCAGGCCGGTGCCGCCTGAGCCGGACGGGCGTCGCTTCTAGAATGGCGGCCCCAGCAAGGACCTGAAATGAGCATCAAGAGCGACAAGTGGATCCGGCGCATGGCCGAGAAGAACGGCATGATCGAGCCCTTCGAGCCGGGCCAGATCCGCGAACAGGACGGCCACAAGATCATCAGCTACGGCACCTCGAGCTACGGCTACGACATCCGCTGCGCGCCAGAGTTCAAGGTCTTCACGAACATCCACAGCACGGTGGTCGATCCGAAGAACTTCGACGAGAAGAGCTTCGTCGACTTCCATGGCGACAGCTGCATCATCCCGCCCAACAGCTTCGCGCTGGCGCGCACGGTCGAGTACTTCCGCATCCCGCGCAACGTGCTGACCATCTGCCTGGGCAAGAGCACCTACGCGCGCTGCGGCATCATCGTCAACGTGACTCCCTTCGAGCCCGAATGGGAAGGGTACGTGACGCTCGAGTTCAGCAACACCACGCCGCTGCCGGCCAAGATCTACGCCGGCGAGGGCTGTGCGCAGGTGCTGTTCTTCGAGAGCGACGAGGTCTGCGAGGTCAGCTACAAGGACCGCGGCGGCAAGTACCAGGGCCAGCGCGGCGTCACGCTTCCCAAAGCCTGAGGCGCGGCTTCGGCGCGGTCCTACAGCGTCTCGGGCGCGCCACGGCCTGCGCACCGGCAGGGCCGCCGGCAACATTTCGTTCCATCCCGCGTGCTTCGGCGCGGGCCCAAGGAGCGAGAACATGACGACGCCGATCTTCGACAGCGCACCCGAGACCAGTCCACTGCGGTGGCTGTTGATCGCCACTCTGGCCGCCATCGCGTTGGCCTTGAGCGTATCGATGGCCCTGGTGACGCAATCGCAGGTGCGCAAGGCCGAGGCGCACTACGCCGCGGAACGCACCGCCGCTGCCAGTGCCGCGCCGGCGCCGTCGTCGAAGGCTGCGTCGGTCACGCCGACGGCGCAGCGCGCCACGGCTGGCGGTGTCATGAACGTGGGCTACCTGGTGAACCGTTGACCGCGTACCATTCCGCGACGGCTGCCCATCGGGTGGCGAGGAGCGAGCCATGAGGTGGGAAGGCAACGAGCAGTCCGACAACGTCGAGGACCGCCGCAACGGCGGTGGCAGGGGCATCGGCCTCCCGATCGGGGGCCGCAGCGTCGGCATCGGCACGGTCGCGGTGGCGCTGATCGCGGGCTGGATCTTCGGCATCAACCCGCTCACCATGCTCGGCATGCTGGCCGGCGGAGGCGGCGATCCGTCACCACAGGTGCAGCAGGGTCCGGCACCCAAGCCGCCGCCGGAAGACCGAGAGGCGGCCTTCGTCTCGACCGTGCTCAAGAACACCGAGGTGGTCTGGACCGATGTCTTCCGGCAGAACGGCAGCACCTACCAGCCCTCGCGCCTGGTGCTCTTCCGCGGCGCCACGCCGACCGCCTGCGGCACCGGCCAGTCGGCCATGGGGCCCTTCTATTGCCCGGGCGACCAGAAGGTCTACATCGACCTCGGCTTCTTCGACACCTTGAAGAACCAGCTCGGCGCGCCCGGCGTGTTCGCCCAGGCCTATGTGATCGCCCACGAGATCGGCCATCACGTGCAGGACCAGCTCGGCATCACCGGCAAGGTCGACCAGATGCGCGGGCGCCTGAGCCAGGCCCAGAACAATGCGCTGAGCGTGCGCGTCGAGCTGCAGGCCGACTGCCTGGCCGGCGTCTGGGCCCATCACTCGCAGCAATCGAAGCAGTGGCTGGACCCGGGCGACATCGAGGCCGCGATGAACGCGGCCCAGAAGATCGGCGACGACGCACTGCAGCGTTCGGCCGGCCGCGCCGTGGTGCCCGACAGCTTCACGCACGGCACCAGCGCCCAGCGCCAGCGCTGGTTCGGCGCCGGCTTCAAGTCGGGCAACATGCGCGACTGCGACACCTTCGCGGCCAAGACGCTGTAGCCGGAAACCCGCCCGCCGGGGAGCCGAAGGGCCCCGGCGTGGGCGCGGAAATCCCTCGTCACGGGCCTGTCATGGCCGATTTTCGCCAAAGTGCGACAATCGAGGGCTTCATGACAAGCTCCTTCTCCAATCTTTCCCTGTCCGAACCTCTCGCGCGCGCCGTAGCCGAAATGGGCTACGAGACCATGACGCCGATCCAGGAACAGGCCATTCCGGTGGTTCTTTCGGGCCAGGACGTGATGGGTGCGGCGCAGACCGGCACCGGCAAGACCGCGGCCTTCTCGCTGCCGCTGCTGCAGCGCATGCTCAAGCACGAGAACAGCTCGACCTCCCCGGCGCGCCATCCGGTGCGGGCGCTGGTGCTGCTGCCCACGCGCGAGCTGGCCGACCAGGTCGCGCAGCAGGTCAAGCTCTACGCCAAGTACACCAACCTGCGCAGCGCGGTGGTGTTCGGCGGCATCGACATGAAGCCGCAGACGCTCGAACTCAAGAAGGGCGTCGAGGTGCTGGTTGCCACGCCGGGCCGCCTGCTCGACCACATCGAGGCCAAGAACGCGGTGCTCAACCAGGTCGAGTACGTGGTGCTCGACGAAGCCGACCGCATGCTCGACATCGGCTTCCTGCCCGACCTGCAGCGCATCCTGTCCTACCTGCCCAAGCAGCGCACCACGTTGCTGTTCTCTGCCACCTTCTCGCCCGAGATCAAGCGGCTGGCCGGCAGCTACCTGCAGAACCCGGTGACGATCGAGGTCGCGCGGCCCAACGAGACCGCCTCCACGGTCGAGCAGCGCTTCTTCAGCGTCAGCGACGACGACAAGCGGCGCGCGCTCAAGCAGATCATCCGCCAACGCGGCATCACGCAGGCCTTCGTCTTCGTCAACAGCAAGCTCGGCTGTGCGCGGCTCGCGCGCTCGCTCGAGCGCGAAGGCCTCAAGACCACCGCGCTGCACGGCGACAAGAGCCAGGACGAGCGCCTCAAGGCGCTGGCCGCCTTCAAGGCCGGCGAGGTCGACCTGCTGGTGGCGACCGACGTCGCGGCGCGCGGCCTCGACATCAAGGACGTGCCCGCGGTCTTCAACTTCGACATCCCGTTCAATGCCGAGGACTACGTGCACCGCATCGGCCGCACCGGCCGCGCCGGTGCCTCGGGCCTGGCGGTGAGCTTCGCGAGCGGCGGCAACGACGTCCGACTCGTGGCCGACATCGAGAAGCTGATCAAGAAGAAGATCGAGCTCGAGGCGATCGAGTTCGACGAAGACCGCCCGCGCGGCCGCATCAACGACGGTCGCCGCCACTGGCGCGAAGAGGGAGAGGCCGGCGATGCACGCGACGTGCTCGACACGCTCGACCGTCCGCGCGAGCGCAGCAGCACCGAATCGCGCCCGGTTCGCAGCACGCGGCCGCACCGCGCGCCCGCGGCATCGCGCGACCCCTTCTTCGAGCAGCCTTACGAGGCACCGGTCGAGCGCGAGGCCACGCCGGCCTGGGAATCCGCCGCCAAGGCCGCGCCGGCGCGCGGCATCTCGGCCAACATCAAGACCAAGCGCAAGGTGGCAGCCCTGTTCAAGGCCACCACCCCCGCTGCGCCCAGCACCGAGACCTCGTCGAACTGACGATCAGCCGGGTCGCTGCGCCTGCGGGCAGTCGACCTGGATCAGTTCGCGCTGCTGCAGCGTGGCGCCGATGCGCACCGCGCTGAGGCAGCCGCCCCAGACGCAGCCGGTATCGGTCGACAGCAGATCGGGCCGCGACAGCCAGCCCAGCGTCGACCAGTGGCCGAAGGCCACCGAGGCGGCCGCGGTGCGCCGGCCCGGCACGTCGAACCACGGCATGAAGCCCGCGGGCGGGGCGCCTGCGCTGTCCTTGGTGTCGAACTCCATCACGCCCTCGGCCGAGCAGAAGCGCAGCCGGGTCAGCGCGTTGACGATGACGCGAAGCCGGGCGCTGCCCGTGAGCGCATCGCTCCATTGCGCGGGCTCGTCGCCGTACATCGTCTGAAGGAAATCGCCCAGCGCGGGCCCGCGAAGCACCGACTCGACTTCGTCCGCGCGCGCCCGCACGTCGCCCACGCTCCATTGCGGCAGTACGCCCGCATGCACCATCAGCAGGTCGGCGCCGGCCACGCTGCGATGCAGTGCCATGTGCTGGTGGCGCAGCCAGTCGAGCATGGCCGCGGCATCGGGCGCATCGAGGACGGCCGCCATCGTGTCCTTGCGTCCGCGCCTGCGCACGCCGTGCGCGACCCCGAGCAGGTGCAGGTCGTGGTTGCCGAGCAGGCTGCTCGCGGACGCGCCCAGCCGTTGCACGCGGCGCAGCACGGCGGCCGACGCCGGACCGCGATTGACGAGGTCGCCGAGCAGCACGAGCGTGTCGCGGCTGGCCGAGAAGTCGATGCGGTCGAGCAGACGGCCCAGGGGTTCGTCGCAGCCCTGCACGTCGCCGATCAAGTAAAGTGCCATGTTCCCATTCTCTCCCCCCTTCATGGATGTCTTCCTGCTGGCCTTGCTGACCACGCTCAACGCGTTGTTCGCAATGTCCGAAATGGCCCTCTCGGTCAGCCGCCGCGCGCGCCTCGCGGCCTTGGCCGAAACCGGTGATGCAGGTGCCGCCGCGGCGCTCAAGCTGATGGAGGATCCGACTCAGTTTCTCTCGAGCGTGCAGATCGGCATCACGTCGATCGGCATGCTGAGCGGCATCGTCGGCGAAGCCGCCTTCGCCGAGCCGCTGGCCGTGGTGATGCACGGATGGGGGCTGGGAGAAGGCACCGCGAGCATCGTGTCGACCGCGGTGGTCGTGACCTGCATCACCTTCTTCACGATCATCTTCGGCGAGCTGGTGCCCAAGCGCATCGGCCAGCTCTATCCGGAATCGGTGGCGCGCTACGTGGCGCGGCCGATGCGCGGTCTCGCCACCGCGGCGAAGCCCTTCGTGCTGCTGCTCTCGGGCGTCACCGCGGCCACGCTGAAGCTGCTGCGCATCGACTCGAACACGGCCCGCACCGTGACCGAGGAAGAGATCTCGGCCAGCCTCGAGGAGGGCGTGGACGCCGGCGTGATCGAGATGCACGAGCACCAGATGGTGCGCAACGTGTTCCATCTCGACGACCGTCGCCTGAGCTCGCTGATGATCCCGCGCGCCGACATCGAGTGGCTCGACGCCGCATGGAGCGTGGCCGAGAGCCTGCAGAAGGTGTCGGCAGCCGGCGCCCTGAACCTCGTGCACTCGTGGTACCCCGTGTGCCGCGGATCGCTCGACGACGTGGTCGGCGTGATCAGTGTGGCCCACCTGCTGCGCCTCGGGCCCGCGCACGAGGGCACCATCGAACAGGCGGCCCAGGGGGCCGTGTTCGTGCCCGAGACGCTGACCGGCATGGAGCTGCTCGAACAGTTCCGCTCGCAGGCCGGCCGGCTGGTCTTCGTGGTCGACGAATACGGCGTGGTGCAGGGCCTCATGACGCCGCGCGACCTGCTCGAGGCCATCACGGGCGAACTGCAGGTGGCCACCCATGCCGAGGCCTGGGCGCGCGAGCGGCCCGACGGCGTCTGGGAGCTCGATGGCCTGATGCCGGTGTCGGAGCTGCGCGCGCGCCTCGGCATCCGCGAGCTCCCCGACGAGGACCGCGACCGCTACAACACGGTCGCGGGGCTGCTGATGCTGGTCTCGGGCCATCTGCCCGAGGTCGGCGAGCGCATCGACTGCGCGGGCTGGTGCTTCGAGGTGGCGGCGCTCGAGGGCAAGCGCATCGATCGCGTGCTGGCCTACCCCGACGCCGGCGCGGCCGACCTGGCGCCCTGAGCAGGGCTTTGAAGTCCAGCCGTGTGGCCGGCTGGCTGCTGCCGTTGCCTGACAGCGAAGCGCCCGCGCAGGCCTCCTATACTGGCCCGCCCCAGCCCCCCAGCCTGCCCAGGAGACCGCCATGACCCTTCCCGCCACCACGCTGCAGATCCACTCCCTCGTGAGCCGCCAGGGCGAGCTCACGCTCTCGCTGGCCGAAGTGCCGCTCGCGCCTCCGGGGGCCGACGAGGTGGTCGTGCGCGTCGAGGCAGCGCCGATGAACCCTTCCGACCTCGGCCTGCTGTTCGGCGCCGCCGACCTCGGCACGGTAGTGGCTTCGGGGACCGCGAGCCGCCCGGTGGTGGTCGCGAAGGTTCCGCAAGCGGCGCTGAAGAGCATGGCGGCACGGCTCGACCAGCCGATGCCGGTGGGCAACGAAGGTGCCGGCACCGTGGTGGCAGCCGGCAGCTCGCCCGCGACGCAGGCGCTGCTGGGGCGCACCGTGGCAGTGCTCGGCGGCGCCATGTACACGCAGTACCGCACGATCGCCGCGGCCCAGTGCCTGCCGCTGCCCGAGGGCACGACGGCGGCCGAAGGCGCCTCGGCCTTCGTCAATCCGCTGACCGCGCTCGGCATGGTCGAGACGATGCGGCGCGAAGGACACAAGGCGCTGGTGCACACCGCGGCGGCCTCCAACCTCGGCCAGATGCTCAACCGCATCTGCATCGCCGACGGCGTCGGCCTCGTGAACATCGTGCGCCGCCAGGAGCAGGCCGAACTGCTGCGCGGCCTCGGCGCCGTGCACGTCTGCGATGCCAGTGCGCCCGACTTCATGGCGACGCTGGTCGAGGCCCTGGTCGCCACCGGCGCCACGCTGGCCTTCGATGCCATCGGCGGCGGCAAGCTCGCGGGGCAGATCCTCACGGCGATGGAGGTCGCGCTCAACCGGACCGCCACCGAGTACAGCCGCTATGGATCGACCACCCACAAGCAGGTCTACATCTACGGAGGCCTCGACCGCGGGCCGACCGAGTTCGCGCGCAATTTCGGCATGACCTGGGGCATGGGCGGCTGGCTGCTGTTCCCCTTCCTGCAGAAGATCGGGCCCGAAGGGCAGGCGCGGCTCAGGGCGCGCGTGGCGGCCGAGCTCAAGACCACCTTCGCGAGCCGCTACACGAGCGAGGTCTCGATGGCCGAGGCGCTCACGCCCGAGCGCATCGCGGTGTATTCGCGCCACGCCACGGGCGAAAAGTACCTGCTCAATCCCGCCAGGTAGCGTCGGCCCACCAATCATCCTCCGGCCTGAACCAGGCGTGCCGGCCGGCTACGCGACCTGGGCCTGCGCCTCAGCTTCTGACCGCGCTGTCGGCCGGCCGTGCAGGCAGTCGCGCAGAGAGCGCCGCGAGTTGCCGATCGTGCGGGCGCGAGAGCAGCAACAGCGCCGCGATCGCACCGATCAGCGCCATGAACATGTCCGATTGCGTGTCCCACGGATCGCCCTGGGTGCCGAGGAACTCGTCGGCGCCCTGACCCATTGCGAGGGCGGCGCCCCATTCGATCAGCTCGTAGCTCGCGCTGATCGCCAGCACGATGCACACGACCACGAAGGCCAGCATCCGGCGTCCGCGCACGTAGTCGCCGCGCAGCAGGATCTCGCGTGCCGCGATCGCAGGCACCAGCCCCTGCATGAAGTGGCCGATCTTGTCGTAGGGATTGCGGTGAAGCTGCAGCAGCTCCTGCAGCCAGAAGCCCAGCGGCACGCGGGCATAGCTGTAGGCGCCGCCGAGCATCAGCACGCCGCAGTGGACGAAGACCAGTGCATAGAGCAGCGGCGTGAGCGGATAGCGGCCGTGCGTGAACCACAGCAGCGGCAGCACGATCAGCACCGGCGCCACCTCCATCCACCAGGTGGCGCGGTCGTACGGGCGCAGGCCCGAGAGCACGAGCAGCGCGATGAGCACCGCCGAGGCGAGGAGGAGCGCGGTGGGCGCCGTGTGGCGTTGGACGGGCATGTGGCGGCTGAAGGTGCGGTGGACCCGCGAGTATCGCGGAGCCGGCCGCCCCGCCTCATGCCGCCAGGAAGCGCTCTGCCAGCAAGACCCAGTAGGCCGACCCGATTGCCACGTTGGCATCGTTGAAGTCGTAGCCCGGGTTGTGCACCATGCAGGCGCCGGCACTGTCGCCGTCGCCGTTGCCGATGAAGAGGTAGCTGCCCGGCACGCGCTCGAGCATGAAGGCGAAGTCCTCGCTGCCCGGCAGCGCCGGACCCTGCAGCTCGACCTGGTCGGCGCCGACCAGCTCGAGCGCCACCTTGCGCGCGAAGTCGGTCTCGGCGGGCGTGTTGACCAGCACTGCGTAGCCGGGGCGCCAGTCGATGCGGGCCGTGACGCCGAAGCTCTCGGCCTGCGCAGCAATCACCGTCTTGACGCGCTGTTCCAGCCTGGCGCGCACCTCGCGGTCGAGCGCTCGAATGCTGATCTCGAGCGTCGCGCTCTGCGGGATCACGTTGTTGGCCTTGCCCGCATGCAGCGCGCCGACCGTGACCACCGCCATCTGCAGCGGATCGATGTTGCGCGAGACCACGGTCTGCAGCGCCATCACGATGCTCGCGGCCGCCACCACCGGATCGGCTGCGCGATGCGGCATCGCGCCATGGCCGCCGACGCCCGTGAGCGTGACGGTGGCGTAGTCCGACGAGGCCATCGCCGCACCTTCTCGCAGCACCAGCCGACCCTGCGGCATGCCGGGCATGTTGTGCATGGCAAATACCGCGTCGCAGGGATAGCGCTCGAACAGGCCGTCCTCCATCATGCGCAGCGCGCCGCCGCCGCCTTCCTCGGCCGGCTGGAAGATCAGGTTCAGCGTGCCCGAGAAGCGGCCGTGCTCTGCCAGGTGGTGCGCCGCGGCCAGCAGCATCGCGGTGTGGCCGTCGTGCCCGCAGGCATGCATCACGCCCGCATGGCTGCTTGCGTAGTGCAGGCCGGTGGCTTCGTCGATCGGCAGCGCGTCCATGTCGGCGCGCACGCCGAGCCGCTTCGTGCCGTCGCCGCGCACCAGCTGGCCCACCAGGCCCGTGCCGCCGAGGCCGCGCTGCACCTGGTAGCCCCAGGCCTGCAGCTTCTCGGCCACAAGGGCCGAGGTACGGTGCTCGTCGAAGGCCAGTTCGGGATGGCGGTGGATGTCGCGGCGCAGGTCGATGAACTCGTCGGCCTGGCCATGGAGGCGGTCCAGTAGTGCGCTCATGCGGGGTTCCTCATTGCGGTTGCAGGTTGATCGATTTCGCGATCGCGCGGTAGCGGGCGGTCTCGCTCTCGTAGAACTTTGCCGCCTCGGCCAGCGACATCGGCGGCGCCGCGAGCTGCGTCTGGGCAGCCAGCTGGGCACGGACGTTCGGGTCCTTCAACGTGGCGCCGATGGCATCGTGCAGCCGCTGCACGACCGGCTCGGGCGTGGTCTTCGGCACCATGAAGCCGCTCCAGATCTGGAACGCGAAATCCTTCAGCTCCTTGCCCTCGCTCACGGTCGGCAGGTTCTTGAGCAGCTCCGAGCGCCTGGCGCCGAGCTGGCCGATGACCTTGAGCCGGCCCTGCTCGGCCATGGCGCCCATGCCGGCACTGTAGACCAGCACCGCGAAATCGACCTGGCTGCCGCCGATGTCCTGCAGCAGCGGCGCGTTGCCCTTGTAGGGTGCGTGAATCAGCTGGATGCCGGCGCGGCGCTGCACGTCCTCGAGGATCAGGTGGTAGAGCGAGCCGACGCCGACGCTGCCGTAGGTGAGCGGCTTGTCGGCCGACTTGCGCGCCAGCGCGATCAGCTCGTCCATGCTGTTGGCCGGCAGGTCCTTGCGCGCCACCACCACCATGACCGCATCGGTCACCGGATGCACCAGGCGGAAGTCCTCGGCCTTGAGCTTGACCGCGGCGTTGGCGAGCGGCGCGAGGATGACCTCGTTGGGCGAACCCTGGAACAGGTAGTAGCCGTCCGCCGGCGCCGCCAGCACCTTCTGCGCCGCCAGCGCGCCGGCCACGCCGCCGAGGTTCTCGACGATCACCTGCTGGCCGAGCTCCTTGCCGAGCGGCACCGTGAAGATGCGCGCGGCCGCGTCGGAGGGCCCTCCCGCCGGGTAGGGCACCATCAGCGACACGGGCTTGTTCGGGTAACCCTGGGCACAGGCGGCGGCTGCGGCCAGCAGCAACAGGCCGGCGGCGATCGAACGTTGGATCAGCGGCTTCATGGAGCTCCTCGATGACGTGGGGGTGGATCGCATGCTAGGAGCACCGGCTGCGAACATCCAATGCATTGTTGTGCGCGTTACCATTCTTTCAATGCATGCATGAAAGGCCGCCGCCATGACGCTGGTTCAACTCAGGCACCTCATCTCTCTGGCCGAGAGCGGGTCCTTCAGCAAGTCGGCACAGGCCATGTGCATCACGCAACCGGCCTTCAGCCGCAGCATCCGCGCGCTCGAGGACGAGCTCGGTGCGCCGCTGTTCGATCGCATCGGCCGCCGCAGCGAGCTCACGCCTCTCGGCCGCGACGTGGTGGTGCGCGCAGGCCAGCTGGTGCTGGAGGCCGGCGAGCTGCGCGACAGCGCGCGCCGCATGCACGAGGGGCAGGGCGGTGCGATCCGCATCGGCATGGGCTCGGGCCCCGGCGCGATGCTCATGACCCCGCTGCTGATGCACATGGCGAAGCACCATCCCAAGGTGCGCGTGACGGTGGCGCGCGGTGCCACCGAGCTGCTGACCCAGGCCCTGCGCGCGCGCACGCTCGATGCGCTGGTGGTGGACGCCCGCTCGCTGGTGCCCGGTGTCGATCTGGAGATCGACACCTTCTGCGAGATGCGCGGCGTCTTCATGTGCCGCAAGGGGCATCCGCTGGCTCGCAAGCGCAGCGCCATCCGCTTCGATGCGCTGAAGCCCTATCCGATCGCATCGACGCCCCTGAGCGACGAGGTGGCGCGCAGCCTGGTCGAGGCCTATGGCCCGGACGCCCATCCGGCGCAGTGCGTGACGCTGCAATGCGAGGAACTGGCGAGTCTGGTCGACGTGGCGCGCAGCAGCGATGCGGTGCTGCTCGCGATCAGGGCCGCGGCGCCCGATCTCGTCGAGCTGAAGCTGCAGTCCGCACACCTGCGGGTGGCGCGCTTCGGGCTGGTGACGCTGCGGCGGCGCACGCAGGCACCTGGCCTTGCGATCGTGCGCGAGCTGATGCGGCAGCTGATGCACGACTGAGCGCGTGCGACTCGAAACCGGGCCTGGCCCTAGTCGTGGACCAGCGCCTGGGCCCGCGCCGCGAGCTGGGTGCGGTTCTCGACGCGCAGCTTGCGAAAGGCGTTGGCGAGATGGAAGCGCACGGTGGGCAGGCCGACTGCCATGTTGCGCGCGATCTGCTTGTCGGGGCAGCCCGAGAGCACCAGTGCCACCGCCTCCGCTTCGCGGTGGCTCAAGGCCGAGCGCCGCTGCAGCAGTTCGGTGACGCTCTCGCGCGCCGGTGCCGACAGCAGTGGGTCTGCCTCCCACTGGAAGCGCGCAAGCGCGGCGGCAAAGGCGGGCTCGACCAGGCGCAGCGCATCGATCGCGTTGCTCTCGAAGTTGCCGCGCTCGCGCCGACGCCAGATCCGCATGTCGCCGGTGCACTCGCCCTGCGCGAACACGTAGACGTTGACGCCTCAGTGCATGTGGTCGCGGGCCAGGAAGTCGTTGAAGAACTCGGTGCGCGACAGGTCGCTCTGGCAGAGGATCTGGGTAGCCAGCGTGGGATGGCGGCGCTCCATCATCGGGAAGGTGAGCGGGTCGATGAAGCGGTAGTACTCGTCCCAGCTGCGCAGGTTCTCGACCGACATGTTGAGCGCCTTGACGCGATCGAAGCGATGGGCGGCCTTGTCCCAGGTGAAGGAGACGTAGGTGTCGGCGCGCAGCAGGTCGAGCATGGGCAGCGCGAGATCGCCGCGGAGGGTGTCGGCGGGCGCCGCGTCGCCAGCCCTCGGAAGCTGCGTCTCAGCGCGCGCCTGTCGCCGCCTCGGCCACCCGTCGCGGCACCATCACGGTCGCATCCAGCAGCATCTGCGCCATCCCCTTGCCCAGCGGGTCCATGCGCATCGACGACGGACCGCCGCCGTCGAGTGCATCGTGCAGCAGCAGGTTCATCGAAACGGTGCCGGGCAGGTGGAAGCGCTCGACCTTGCCGTGCACCAGGTGCGCGAAATAGCTGCGCACGAAATCCGGCGTGATGCGCGACCACAGCAGCGACATCCATTCGGGGCGGCGTGCGACGAGGCCGATGTTCGAGAGATTGCCCTTGTCGCCGCTGCGGGCCCAGGCCAGGTCGATGAGGCGCAGCGCCACCTGTTCCTCGTCGTCGCCGGTGAAGGGCTGCGGATCGGCCGCTGCGGCCGCCGGGCCGCTCGAACGCGCCGCGGCCGGCAGCGCCACCGCATGGCGTTCGCCGTCGAGCACGAAGGCGGTCGGCACCTCGGACTTGGCGAGCGTGAAGGCGAAGGGCTTGATCAGCGGCGACACCGCGGGTCGGCCGCCACCCGGGCTCGTGGTGCCGGGTGCCCACGAGGTGCCCGAAGGCGCGATCTCGCGCGCGAACATCGCGAGCGCCGCCTTCTGCGGATGATTGGCGACCACGCGCATCGTCACCTCGCGGACCTGGCGCGTGCGCGAATGCGGGCCGTACAGCCACTCGGAGCCGATGACCTCGATGAAGGTCGAACTGAAGGGCGGCAGGCCCATCTGCTGCAGGATCTCGCCGGTGCGCTCGATGATGGCCTCGGCCGTGCGCACCGCCTTTTTCTCGGCATCGATGCCGATGAAGATCATGCTGCCGGCGCAGCGGAAGCCGTCGAGCTGGGTGGCCGAGACCTTGTAGCTGGCCGGCGGCGCGTAGCCTCGGGCCGGGCCCACGCGCACGCGGTCGGGGCCGACCTGCTCGATCACGACCTCGCGGAAGTCGCAGCTCACGTCGGGCAGCAGGTAGGCGCCGGGGTCGCCGATCTCGTAGAGCAGCTGCTCGATCACGTTGGCGCGGATCACCTTGCCACCGGTGCCTTCGGGCTTGGTGACGACGAAGCTGCCGTCCGCCTGGCATTCGACGATCGGGTAGCCCATGTGGGCCCAGTCGGGAATGTCTTCCCAGTCGGTGTGCAGGCCGCCGGTGGCCTGGCAGCCGCATTCGATGATGTGGCCCGCGAGGCTGCCCGAGGCCAGCAGGTCGAAGTCGTCGCTCGTCCAGCCGAACTCGTGCATGAGCGGGCCCAGCGTCACGGCGCTGTCGACGCAGCGGCCGGTGATGACCACGTCCGCGCCCGCGGCCAGTGCGGCGGCGATCGGCAGTGCGCCCAGGTAGGCGTTGGCGCTCAGCACCTTCTCGGGCAGTGCCTCGCCGGTGAACATGTCGCGCGTGCCGTTCTCGCGCAGCTGCGGCATCTGCGTGCTGACGTCGTCGCCTTCGACCACCGCGATGCGCAGCGCGATGCCCTCGGCCTCTGCCAGCGCCTGCAGAGCGGCGGCACAGCCGTGAGGGTTGATGCCGCCCGCGTTGCTCACGACCTTGACGCCCTGGCGCTTGACCTCGGCCAGCACGGACTTCATGGCGATCTCGACGAAATCGGTGGCGTAGCCCATCTCGGGCTTCCTGGCGCGCGCGGAGGCGAGGATCGACATCGTGGTCTCGGCCAGGAAGTCGAACACCAGGTAGTCGAGCCGGCCCAGCTTCACGAGCTGCGGCGCGGCGACCATGCTGTCGCCCCAGAAGCCCGAGGCGCCTCCGATGCGGACGGTGGTCTTCTTCGGCGCGGGCTGGGGCTCGGAGGTGGTCATGTCGGTTCGCTTCTCGGTCGCAACGGGACTACGAGCTTAGCCACGAGGGGCGCAAAACGCTTGCGCCAAGTCGCTGCCGGCGCCGCGGCCTGGCCTCAGAGCCGGCGTGCCTGCGTCGGCTGGCGCGACCAGTAGATGCCGTCGAGCCGGTCGAGCCGCACCTCGCCGCCTGTCGAGGGCGCATGCACGAAGCGGCCTTCGCCCACGTAGATGCCGGCATGCGAGGGTGTCGCCGCGCCGAACAGCACGAGATCGCCGGTGCGCAGGCTGGCCATGGGCACCGGGCGCCCGAAGCCCGTCATGCGCGCCACCGTGCGCGGCGTGGCCTGGCCGGCCCCCTGGCGGTAGGCGTAGCCGATCAGGCCGCTGCAGTCGAAGCCGCCCTGGGGCGTGTTGCCCCCATAGCGGTACGGCGTGCCGACCAGGCCCAGCGCCTGGATCGCGATGTCGTTCGATTGCTCGGCGGTCAGCGCGCCCGGATAGCTGTCGAACGACGCGGCGGGAGGGCGGGTGGCACAGCCCGCGGTGAGCAGCAGGCCGGCGGCGAGCGGTGCCGAGCACAGCAGACGCCTGCGGGCGGCGCAGGCGGATGAGGCGGCGAGGACGTGATGAGGCATCGAAGCGGTTCGCGCGGTCGGCTGTGGGGACGGCGTGCATTCTGCACCCGCAGGCGGGCAGCCACTAGGCACAAGACCCCGCGCCGGCGCCGGGCTAGCCTCGCGCCCACAGGAGACACCATGGAATTCCTAGAGGCCCCACCGCTGCCGTTCTATTTCACGCCCGAGCACGAGCAGTTCCGCGCCGGCCTGCGCGAGTTCATCGCGCGCGAGATCACGCCCTTCGTCGCCGAGTGGGACGAGGCCGAGACCTTTCCGCGCGAACTCTACGTGCGCGCGGCCGAGATGGGGGTGCAGGGGCTGGGTTATCCCGAGGCCTATGGCGGAACGCCGGCCGACGTGTTCTTCCAGCTCATCGTGGCCGAGGAATTCGCACGCTGCGGCGGCGGCGGGCTGCAGGCCTCGCTCAATTCGCACAGCATCGCGCTGCCGCCGATCCTGCATGCCGGCAGCGACGCGCTCAAGCAACGCGTCATTCCGCCGGTGCTGGCCGGCCGGAAGATCGCGGCGCTGGCGGTCACCGAGCCTTCGGGCGGCTCCGACGTGGCGGCGCTGAAGACCACCGCGATCCGCGACGGCGACCACTACGTGGTCAATGGCGAGAAGACCTTCATCACCTCGGGCATGCGCGCGGACTTCATCACCACCGCGGTGCGGACCGATCCTTCGATCAAGGGCGCGGGCGGCATCTCGGTGCTGTTGATCGACGGCGACACGCCGGGCCTCAGCCGCACCGCGCTCAAGAAGATGGGCTGGTGGAGTTCCGACACCGCCCACCTCCGCTTCGACGACTGCCGCGTGCCGTTGGTCAATCTCGTGGGGGTGGAGAACAAGGGCTTCAAGACCTTCATGAACAACTTCAACACCGAGCGCCTGTTCATGGCCACGCTGGCCTGCGGCTTCGCCGAGGTCTGCCTCGAGGAGGCGGTCGACTGGACGCGCCAGCGCACTTCCTTCGGCATGCCGCTGTCGGAACGCCAGGTGGTGCGCCACAAGGTCATGGACATGACGATGCGCATCGATGCCGCCCGCACGCTGATCTACGACCTGGCCTACCGCATCGAGCACAAGCTGGCCGATCCGGCACGGCTGGTGGCGCGGGTCTGCCTGGCCAAGGTGCAGGCCACGCAGGCGATGCAGTTCTGCGCCGACCAGGCCGTGCAGCTGCTCGGCGGCATGGGCTTCATGCGCGGCACGCGCAGCGAGCGCATCTACCGCGAGGTCAAGGTCATGATGATCGGCGGCGGATCGGAGGAGGTCATGAAGGACCTCGCGGCGCGCCAGCTCGGGCTCTGAACTCGGCGCAGCCACTTCGCGCAAGACCGGCACCGAGCCGGTCCCTAAGCTCGAACCACACCACCTCCAGCGACCATGGCCATCATCGAATCCACCATCTCCCCGGGCAGCGAGGCCTTCAAGTCGAATGCCGATGGCATGCTCGCACTGCTCGAGCGCGTGCGCGGCTACGAACGCCGCAGCGTCGCGACCTCGGCCAGGTCGCGCGAGCGCTTCGAGAAGCGCGGCCAGCTGCTGCCGCGCGAGCGCCTGTCGCTGCTGCTCGATCCGGGCTCACCCTTCCTCGAGATCTCGTCGCTGGCCGGGCTCGGCCTCGACAACCCCGACCTCGAGAAGAGCGTGCCGGGCGGCGGCGTGATCGGCGGCATCGGCTGGGTCTCGGGCGTGCGCGCGATGATCAACGCCTCCGATTCCGGCATCGACGCCGGTGCGCTGCAGCCCATGGGCATTCCCAAGCAGCTGCGCATGCAGGAACTCGCGCTCGAGAACAAGCTGCCCTACATCCAGCTGGTCGAGAGCGCGGGTGCCAACCTCATGACCTACAAGGTCGAGGAGTTCGTCACGGGCGGCAGCCTGTTTCGCAACCTCGCACGCATCTCGGCCGCGGGGCTGCCGGTGGTCACCGTCACGCACGGCTCGTCGACCGCGGGCGGCGCCTACCAGACCGGGCTGTCGGACTACATCGTGATGGTGCGCGGACGCTCGCGGGCCTTCCTCGCGGGCCCGCCGCTGCTGAAGGCCGCGACCGGCGAGATCGCCACCGAGGAGGAACTCGGCGGCGCCGTCATGCACACCTCGATCTCGGGCCTGGGCGACTACCTGGCCGAGGACGACCGCGACGCGATCCGCATCGCGCGCGAGATCCTCGCCAAAATCGACTGGAACCGCGACCTGCGGGTGGAGCCGCCGCGCGCCTTCAAGCCGCCGCGCCACGATGCCGAGGAACTGCTCGGCATCATGCCGATGGACCACAAGCGTCCGGTCGACATGAAGCAGGTCATCGCGCGCATCGCCGACGATTCCGAGTTCCTCGAGTTCGGCGAGAACTACGGCGGCGCGACCGTGGTCGGCCACATCAAGATCGAGGGTCTGCCGCTGGGCGTCATCACCAACAACGGCCCGATCGACCCGGCCGGCGCCACCAAGGCCACGCACTTCATCCAGGCCTGCTGCCAGTCGAGGACGCCGATCCTCTACCTCAACAACACGACCGGCTACATGGTCGGGCGCGATTACGAGGAGGCCGGCATGATCAAGCATGGCTCCAAGATGATCCAGGCCGTGACCAACGCCACGGTGCCGCAGATCACGATCTACTGCGGCGCCTCGTTCGGCGCCGGCAACTACGGCATGTGCGGGCGTGGCTTTCATCCGCGCTTCTGCTTTTCCTGGCCCAACGCCAAGACCGCCGTGATGGGCGGCGAGCAGGCCGCGCAGACCATGGTCAACGTGACCGAGGCTGCCATGAAGCGCAAGGGGGGCGAGGTCGACCGCGAGAAGCTCGACGAGATGGAGCGCCGCATCGTCGAGCGCTTCGACAGCCAGATGAGCGTCTTCACGACCAGCGCGCGCCTGCTCGACGACGGCGTGATCGATCCGCGCGACACGCGCACCGTGCTCTCGAAGGTGCTGTCGATCTGCCGCGACGCCGAGCTGCGCGAGCCGCACCGGATGCAGTTCTCGGTTGCTCGCCCCTGAAGCCGAAAGCGCCTGCAAATGACCCACGACACCATTCCGGCCGGGACCGCCACGCCCTTCCACAAGATCCTGATCGCGAACCGCGGCGAGATCGCGCTGCGCGTGATCCGCAGCGCGCGCGCCATGGGCTACCGCACGGTGGCGGTTCACTCCACGGCCGATGCCGATGCGCGCCATGTGCAGGAGGCCGACCAGGCGGTGTGCATCGGCGAACCGCTGCCTGCGCAGTCCTACCTTCGCATCGAGGCCATCATCGAGGCCGCGCGCCTGAGCGGCGCCGATGCGGTGCACCCGGGCTACGGCTTCCTGGCCGAGAACGAAGATTTCGCGCAGGCCTGCAAGGACGCGGGCCTGGTCTTCATCGGGCCCTCGGCCGAGGCCATCGTCTCGATGGGCAACAAGGCCGGCGCCAAGACCTTGATGCAGGCGGCCGGCGTGCCCTGCATTCCGGGCTACCAGGGTGAGGACCAGGGCGAAGAGCGCCTGGCCCGGGAAGCCGCGCGCATCGGCTTCCCCGTGATGATCAAGGCCACGGCGGGCGGTGGCGGACGCGGCATGCGGCTGGTGCCGTCGGCGGCCGAGTTTGCCGAGCTGCTGCGCAGCGCGCGTTCGGAAGCGCAAAGTGCCTTCGGCGACCCCGAGGTGATCCTCGAGCGTGCGATCGTCGAGCCGCGCCACATCGAGATCCAGATCTTCGCCGACCGCCACGGCAATGCGATCCACCTGGGCGAGCGCGACTGCTCGGTGCAGCGCCGCCACCAGAAGCTGATCGAGGAGGCGCCGTCGCCCGCGGTCGATGCCGCCTTGCGCGAGCGCATGGGCGCGACCGCGGTGGCGGCCGTGAAGGCGATCCGCTACGAAGGTGCGGGCACGCTCGAGTTCCTGCTCGACCGCGAGGGAAACTTCTACTTCATGGAGATGAACACGCGGCTGCAGGTCGAGCATCCCGTGACCGAGGCCGTGACCGGGCTCGATCTGGTCGAGTTGCAGCTGCGCGTGGCGGCCGGCGAGGCCCTGCCGCTGACGCAGGCACAGGTTCGCTTCGAGGGCCATGCGATCGAGGTGCGCCTGTGCGCCGAGGATGCCGACCAGAACTTCATGCCGCAAAGCGGCACGGTGGCGCTGTGGAAGATGCCGACCCGGCTGCGGATCGAGGATGCGCTGTGCTCGGGCGCCGAGATTCCTCCGTACTACGACTCGATGATCGCCAAGCTCATCAGCCACGGCCGCACGCGCGACGAAGCCAGGCGCAAGCTTGCCGCCGGGCTGGAAGACGCCGTGGCGCTCGGCGTCACCACCAACCAGGCCTTCCTGCGCAGTTGCCTCGCGCATCCGGTGTTCGCCGCCGGCGGCGCGACCACGGCCTTCATCGGCCAGCACCAGGCGGAACTGCTGGCATCCGACGATGCGGCCCGTGCCCGCGCGGCAGCGCTGGCCGCGGTGCTGCTCTACGAGACCACGGGAGCGCGCGGGCCTCGCGCGGCGGGCCGGCGGCTCTTGCACAACCTGCCGATCTCGCTGCGCTTCGAGCTCGGCGGCAAGGCGCAGGCCGCAAGCGTGACCCTGCCCCGGCAAGGCCGTTTCGAGGTCGCGCTCGATGAGCGACGCTTCGCGATCGAAGGCCTGGTGCTCGGCGAGGACAGCGTGCGCTTCGTCTGCGACGGATTGCAGGAGCATGCGACCTGGTTCCGCGACGGCGCCACGCTGCTGCTGCAGTACCGCGGCCTGGCGCTGCGCATCGAGGACAAGACCCGGGCGGCCTCCGCGCGCCAGGGCGACTCGGGCGGCGACGGCAAGCTGCGTGCTTCCATGAACGGCCGCGTGGTGGCCGTGCTCGCGGCGGTCGGCGACACCGTCGCGGCCGGCCAGCCCATCGTCACGCTCGAAGCCATGAAGATGGAGCACGTGCACACGGCACCGGTCGCGGGACGCCTGTCGGCGCTGCATGTGTCGATGGGTGAGCAGGTCGGGGCGAGCCGCGTGGTGGCCGAGATCGAGGTGGCGGAGGCGGCGCCTGCGTGACCCTGAGCCCGGCCCTCGGGCCGGCCGCCCGGCGCGCGAAGCCAAGAACGACCCAGCAGCCGAAGGAGACTCATGACCGACCCCACCGACGCCGTTCTCCACGAGAGGCGCGACCACGCCTTCTGGGTCACGATCAACCGCCCCGACAAGCGCAACGCGATCAACAAGGACGTGATCGCGGGCATTCGCGAAGGCTACCGGCAGGCGCACGCGGATCCGCAGATCCGGGTGATCGTGCTGACCGCGGCGGGCGACAAGGCCTTCTGCGCGGGTGGCGACCTGCAGCCGGGCGCGGGCTTCGCGTTCGATCTGTCGCGGCCCAACATCGACTACGCCGACATGCTGCGCGAGGCGCAGGATTCGACCTTGCCGAGCATCGCGCGCATCAACGGCGTGTGCATGGCGGGCGGCCTCGGCCTGCTGTGCATGACCGACATGGCGGTCGCCGCCGATCACGTCCAGTTCGGCCTGCCCGAGGTGAAGATCGGGCTCTTTCCGATGCAGGTGCTGAGCCTGCTGCAGCGCATCGCGCCGCGCCGCGTCGTGCGCGAATGGTGCCTCACGGGCGAGCCCTTCGACGCCGCCGAAGCCAAGCTGCACGGCCTGCTCAACCACGTGGTGCCGGCGTCCGAACTCGACGCCAAGACCCAGTGGCTGATCGACCGGCTGGCCGGCAAGTCGCCGACCGCGATCCGGCGTGGCAAGTACGCGATGCGAGCGCTCGAGGCCATGTCCTTCGACGAAGGCATCGCCTACACCGAGAGCCAGATCGCACTGCTCGCGATGACCGAGGACGCCAGGGAAGGCCTGGCGTCGTTCAACGAGAAGCGCAGGCCCACGTGGACCGGGCGCTGAGGCATCCGCCCCTCAGGGCCGCGCGCGGCGCCTCGCCCTTGGCTTCGGCACCGGCCGGAGGTCCTGCGCGGTCAGCCGGAACTCGTCGTTGTCGGCAAGTCGCTCGGCCGCCAGGTCGATGAAGGCTCGCACGCGCGCGGGCTGCCCGACGCGACTGCCGTAGTAGACGTAGAGCCCCAGGTGGTCCGTCACGTGCTCGACCAGCAGGGGCACCACCTGGCCCGAGCGCACCAGCGGTGCCGCGGTCGCGCCGACCAGCTGTCCGACGACCTGGCCCGCCACCACGGCGCGGGCCTCGAGGTCGACATCGTTGGTGCACAGCGCGGGCGCAACGTTGCGTTGCACGGTCTCTTCGCCGACCTTGAACTCCCACGGCATCACGCGGCCGCTGGTCGGGTGCCGAAAGCAGCTGCAGCGGTGCCGGGCCAGGTCATCGATGGTGGCCGGGGCGCCGTGGCGCGCGAGGTAGGCCGGCGCGGCGCAGACCACCAGCTGCACCGGCATCA
This sequence comes from Variovorax jilinensis, assembly GCF_030316885.1. Taxonomy (GTDB): domain Bacteria; phylum Pseudomonadota; class Gammaproteobacteria; order Burkholderiales; family Burkholderiaceae_C; genus Variovorax; species Variovorax jilinensis. The sequence continues at coordinate 894,417 of NZ_JASZYQ010000001.1, forward strand.
GGCGGCGCGCGATCAGGCCTTCCTCGGGCGCGATGCCGACCCGGAATCCGATGTCGACCCGGTCCTCGACCCAGTTCCCGATGCGGTCGTCGAGCTGGACGTCGGGCTCCACCTGCGGATGCAGGCGGCAGAACTCCTCGAGCAGAGGCCACAGCACCTGCAGCATGGTGGCGCGCGGCGCGACGATGCGCAGCGGCCCAGCGATCTCCTCGCGCCCGCGCCGCGCGCCGTGCAGCGCGCGCTGCAGGGAAGCCAGGCCCGGTTGCGCGGCCTCGAGGAAGCGACCGCCTTCCTCGGTCAGGCTCAGGCGCCGCGTGGTGCGGTGGAAGAGCCGCACGCCCAGGTGCGCTTCGAGCTGGCCCAGGGCCTGGCTCGCGGCCTGCGGCGTGATGGCCTGGGCCGCGGCGGCCTGGCGCAGGCTGCCGAGCTCGGCAGCCTGGATGAAGGTGGAGATGGCGCGCAGTTCGTTGAATGCCATGAAGGATTATCACGATCGGCTTGTGAATGAAGCATTGGATTGTGGGCTAGTTGCTTATCAATCGGAAACCTACATTGCCCTCACCGCAACGCATTCATCCACCTCTCCCGAAAGGAATCACCATGGTCACCCCTTCTTCCGAATTCAAGCGCGTCTGGTTCGTCACCGGCGCCTCGCGCGGCATCGGCGCACGCATCGTCGAGGCCGCGCTGGCCCACGGCGATGCCGTGGTCGCGACGGCGCGCGATGCCGCCTCGCTCACCGGGCGCTTCGGCGAAAGTCCGGCGTTGTTGGCTGTTTCTCTCGATGTCACGAACGAGTCTCAGGCTGCCGACGCTGCGCGGGCCGCGATCGCGCGCTTCGGCCGCATCGACGTGCTGGTCAACAACGCCGGCTTCGGTCTGCTCGGAGCGATCGAGGAGGCCACGGCCGACGAGGTGCGCAGGCTCTACGAGACCAACGTCTTCGGCCTGCTCAACGTCACGCGCGCGGTGCTGCCGTCGATGCGCGCGCGGCGCAGCGGCCACGTGGTCAACATCTCGTCGTTGGGCGGCTATCAGTCGGGGCCGGGCTTCGGCGTCTATTGCTCGACCAAGTTCGCGGTCGAGGGCCTGACCGAGGGCCTGCATGCCGAACTGGCACCGCTCGGCATCCACGCCACCGTGGTCGAGCCCGGCTACTTCCGCACCGACTTTCTCGACGGCAGCTCGCTGGGCATCTCGCCGCTCGAGATCGAGGACTACGCCGAGAGCGCTGGCCGCGTGCGCGAGGCCGCAAGGCAGATCAGCCACAACCAGCCCGGAGACCCGGTGCGGCTCGCGCAGGCGCTGATCACGCTGGTGGAGGCGCCGGTGCCGCCGCTGCGGCTGCCGCTCGGCACCGACGCGCTCGCGGTGATCCACAGCAAGCATGCCTTCGTGGAACAGGAAACCGCGGCGTGGCAGGCGCTCGCCGCATCGACGGACTTCCCGATGCGCTGACAGGTCCTAGTAGGTCTGTGTCGGCTTCGACGGGCCGGTACGGCTTTCGGCGGCGGGCGGCATCGCGGTGTCGCCCTCGCGCACCTTGGCCCTGGCCCTGAAGATGTCCGGCGCCTCGAGTCGATCGAGCGAGCTCTCGGTCACCGGTTTGCCGGGATGCTGGCCCACGGTGGGCGCATCGCAGCCGCGGTCGCTCATCGTCACGCGGCCGCGCTCGTCCTTGCACTGGATGAGCCGCTGCTCGGCGTTCGCGGCGGTCATGAGGCCCAGCAGGGCCATGCAAGAAAGTAAGCGAAAGGTATTCATGATGCCGCATGTTACGGCGTCCGGTTTCCGGCGTCCAGCGCCGCGCGGGCGCAAGCGGCGAGGCCTTTGCTAGAGGCCCGGATCGCCGAGCTCGCCGGCCAGGACCTTGCGCCCCTTCGGTGTGATCGCGAGCACCTGGGCCGGGCTGTCGGGATCACCGCCGGCCTGCATCTGTTCGGCCGGCGGAGGCACCCAGGCCGTGACCAGGCCGGCGGTGCGCAACGCACGCAAGCGGTCGATGTCGGCGGCCGCGTAGAGGGTGTAGGGCAGTCGTCGTCCGGCAATCCGGCGCAGAAGCTCCATCGGCATGAGCGCTCCTTTCGAGCAAGGGTTGCACTCGCATACGCAAGTCCCGTGCGCGCTTCGCCCGGCGCGGCCGTTCGCAGCCGGTGCGTGGCGCGGCGCCGTTGCGTTGCTACTTGCGGACCACCGCGGCGCCCCTGGGTCCTGCGCAGCCGGCGCGGTACACGCCGTCGACGCACTTGACGCCGCCGCGGTACACCGGTGGCGGCGGCGGCGGGGGGCGCGCCACGACCGCGGCGCCGTTCGGGCCGACGCAGCCGGCCCGGTAGACGCCCTTGGCGCAGGCGACGGCGCCGGCTTCCAGCGGGACCAGGCCGAGCAGGGCCACCGCGGCCGAAGCGGCCAGCAGGCCGGCCTTCGCGCTCAATGCTTCGAGTGAGGTCACGGGATCATCCTTTCCGGATGGGCACGGAAACCGTGCATCTTCAGGTTGGCGGGGCGTCACGCCGGGCCTGCAGCAGATGCCAGAACCGACGCCGCGAGCGCGATTGTGCGACCGCGCGCCGGCGCTGTCACTGATCCCTCAGCGGCCCATGAAGCCGATCACGAGTGCGTTCACGAGATCGATGAAGAAGCCGCAGACCAGCGGCACCACGATGAAGGCGCGCGGCGCGGCGCCGTGCTCGCGCGTGACTGCGGTCATGTTCGCGATGGCGGTGGCGGTCGAGCCCAGCGCGATGCCTCCGAAGCCGGCGCAGATCACGGCCGACTCGTAGTCGCGCCCCATGACGTAATAGACCACGAAGACCGTGAAGGCGATCGCCATCAGGATCTGCAGGGCCGCCGCGGTCAGCACGAAGAGCGCCACGCCGTTCATCTGCCAGACCTGCAGGCCCATCAGGGCCATGGTCAGGAAGACGCCGAGACAGACGTCCGAGATCAGCGCCACGCCCGGACGCATGCGGTCCCAGTGCCACAGCTGGCCGCGCTGCTTGGTGAATCGGGCGCTGACGTTGCGCAGCACGATGCCGGCGATCAGGCTACCCACGAAGTCGGGCAGGCGCAGGCCGGTCATCGCGATCGCGCTGCTCACGCCGCGGCCCAGGATCAGCGCGAGGTTGAGCCACAGCAGTGCCAGCAGCACGCTGTGGTAGTCGAGCCGCGCATGCGACTCGTCCTCGTGGCGAACGCTGATCTCGAGCGCGCCATCGGTCGACGAGGCCAGGCGGTGTCGGCGCATCAGCCAGGTGGCGATCGGGCCGCCGATCGCGCAGGCGGCGATCAGGCCCGCCATGTTGGCGGCCAGGCCGATGGCCTCGGCATTGAGGATGCCGAGGTCCTTCACGAAATGCGGTGCCCATGCCAGCGTGGTGCCGACCCCGCCCGTGAGCGAGATCGAGCCCACCAGCAGTCCTGCGCGCTCGTCGAGCCCGAAGCTGCGCGCCACGCCCATGCCGAGCAGGTTCTGCATGACCATGAACACGCTGGCGACCACGGCAAGGATCACCAGCGGCCGCCCGCCCTTCGCCAGCGTGCGGATGTCCGAGCCGAGACCGATCGCGGCAAAGAAGTAGAGCAGCAGCACGTCGCGCGCGCCGAGCTGGAAGTCCAGCTTGAGGCCGAACACCAGGTACAGCGTGCTGACCACCGCGATGCATGCCAGGCCGCCGATCACGGGCTCGGGGATGCTGTAGCGGCGCAGCACCTCGAAGCGGCGCGTGCAGGCCTTGCCCACGAACAGCAGCAGGATGGCCAGCGTGAAGCTGACGTAGGCATCGAGATGGAGATCGTGCTGCAAGGCGGGCGGTCCGGTGGTCTGCGGGCCCCGAGCATAGCCGCGCGCGCAGGCAACTCGGGGAAACCCGATACGTAATTTCACTCGCCGGATCGTCAGATTCCCATCAGCGACGCCGCCAGACCATCGCACGGTTCGACAACACCACAGGCGACACCGCGTCCCCGCAAATGAACCGAAATCTAGTCAGAGGCTTCTTCCTCGTGGCGATATCGCTGGCCTTCGGGCTGACGGCGCTGCGCTATCCGATAGGCGATTTCAGCCGCGCGGGCCCGGGCCTGTTTCCAGCGCTGATCAGCGGCTTCCTGCTGATCATCGGCGTCTCGACCGTGATCCGTTCCTTCTACGTGGAGCGCGTGCGGCTCGACATCAATCTCCGGAACATCGCGATCATCCTCGGCAGCCTGTGCGGCCTGGCGCTGATCTCGACCTACCTGAACATGGTCCTCGGGATCGTCTTCATGGTGTTCTTCTCGACGCTGGCGGGGAGCTCCTACTCGTGGTGGCGCAACGTCAAGATCTGCGCCGGCCTGCTGCTCATGGCCCTGGCCCTGCAGAAACTCCTCGGCCTCAACCTGCCGCTCTACTGAGATGTTGGACGTCCTCAACAACCTGGCGTTCGGCTTCTCGCACGCCCTGACCCTGCAGAACCTCATGTTCTGCGCCATCGGCTGCACGGTGGGCACGCTGGTCGGCCTGCTGCCCGGCCTGGGCCCGCTCGCCACCATCAGCCTGCTGCTGCCGCTGACCTACTCGATCCCGACCACCGGCGCGCTGATCATGCTGGCCGGCATCTACTACGGCGCGCAGTACGGCGACAGCGTGAGCGCGATCACGATGAAGATCCCGCATGCGAGCAGCATCGTGGCCTGCATCGACGGCTACCAGATGACGCTCAAGGGGCAGACGGGGCTGGCGCTGTTCACGGCGGGCTTCTCGAGCTTCATCGGCGGCACGGTGGCGATCCTGGTGCTCTCGTTCCTGGCGCCGTCGCTCGGCGAGGTGGCCTTCCTGTTCGGTCCGGCCGACTACGTGGCGATGATGCTCGTGGGCTTCGTCTGCGTGAGCTTCGTGACCACCGGCAGCCTGCTCAACGGCCTGGCGATGTGCATGATCGGCGTGCTGCTCGGCACCATCGGCACCGACGTCAACAGCGGCGCGCAGCGCTTCACGATGGACCTGCCCTTCCTGGCCGACGGCGTCGGCATCGTGAGCATCGCGCTGGGCTGCTTCGGCATCGCCGAGATCACGAAGAACCTCGACTCGCGCGAGGAGCGCTCGCCCTTCAACGGCAAGATCAACCTGATCCCGACCTGGTCCGAGTTCAAGCGCATCATCCCGAGCGCGCTGCGCGGCAGCGTGGTGGGTTCCTTCCTGGGCATCCTGCCCGGCGGTGGACCGACGATCGCGCAGTTCGCGGCCTACGCGCTCGACAAGAAGGTCAGCAAGTACAAGGACGAGATCGGCAGCGGCGTGATCGAGGGCGTGGCGGGCCAGGCCGCAGCCGACGAGGCGGCCGCGCGCACCAGCTTCATTCCGCTGATGAGCATCGGCATCCCCGAGAACGCGGTCATGGCGCTGATGCTCGCCGCCTTCATCATCAAGGGCATCCAGCCGGGGCCGAACATGATCGCGAGCCACCCCGAATTGTTCTGGGGGCTGGTCGCGAGCATGTGGATCGGCAACGTGTTCCTGCTGGTGCTCAACGTGCCGCTGGTGCGCTACTGGCTGTCGGTGTTCAAGATCCCCTACAGCGTGCTGTTCCCGTCGATCCTGTTCTTCTGCTGCATCGGCACCTACAGCGTCAACAACAACATGGAGGACATCTACATCACGGCGGCCTTCGGCTTCCTGGGCTACATGTTCATGAAGCTCGAACTCGATGCCGCGCCATTGATGCTGGGCTTCATCCTCGGGCCGATGCTCGAGGAGAACTTCCGCCGCGCGCTGCTCCTGAGCCGCGGCAGCTTCGGAATCTTCTTCTCGCGGCCGATCAGCGGCAGCCTGATGGCGCTGATCGCCGTCTTCATCACCTGGCAGGTGGTGGCCTTCGTGTTCAGGGCCCACAAGCGGCGCTCGCTCGGCGCATCGCCGGCGCCGGAACCCGTGGCGTTGGCGGAGTGAACGCATAACACATCCGCAACCGCGATCTTCCCGGACGAAGGCGGCTGCTGCTTTGGGAGGCACCGTGTCGGAAGCCGCGCCAGGCAACGATTTCCCGCCCATTCATGGCGGTTGTCCCCAAAGTTTTCCCCAGTAAGCAGGGAGAACTTCGGGCAACTTTTTTTTGCCTGTCCGGGTGGGTCATGCCGCTTCGGGCGACCGGCGGTTCCCCCAGCTACCCGATCTGCGCTACGCGGAGCAGTTCAAGACCCCTCCGATGGCGCATCGCGACCGGGAACTGTTCGACATGGTCCCGGCCGAGCTGCAGCGCCTTGGACGATGTCATCGGATCAGGGACGGCTGGCCGCCGAGATCACGATCTCGACGCGGCGGTTCTTGGCCTTGCCCTGCGGCGTCGCGTTGCTGGCCACGGGGCGCGCTTCGCCGAAGCCCTGGGCCGAGATGGTCGCGGCCGGCACGCCCTTGGCCGTGAGATAGCGCACGACGTCGTCGGCGCGCGCGGACGACAGCTCGAGATTGGACGGGAACCGGCGCCGCAGCTCGGGCCCGATCGGCTCGTTGTCCGTGAAGCCCTGGACGATGATCTGCTGGCCCGGCAGGTTGGCGAGCGTCGGCGCGATCTTCGTGAGCGTCGCTTCGCCCTTGGGGCTCAGGCGCCAGCCGCCCTCGGGGAACAGGATCTCGTTGACCAGCGTCACCTTGAGCTCGTTCTGCAGTTGCGTGATCTGGGCCTGGTCGGCACTCAGTTCGCTCGTCAGTTGCGTGTTGAGCGCAGCGTAGTTGTTCGCCTTCTGGACCTCGGTGTTGTAGGTGCCCTTGGTGACGCATCCGGTCGCGAGGACGAGCGCGCACAGCGCGATGGCGAGCTTGTTGAGTTTCATGATGGATCCTTTGCGTTGAATGAGACGTTGAGACCGCGTTTGGCGAGGCCATCTTGAGCCTGCCGTCCTGCGAAGGGAATCGGGGAGGGGGGCAAGCCGGCTGCCCGAAAGGGCAGTCCATCGCAACGAGACGCGCGTGGCGCAGACGCGCACGCCGTGGTCTTCAGCGGCCGTGCCAACGGCCGTGCAGGATCCGGTTGACGATGCTGCGGAATACCAGGTAGGGCAGCACGGCCAGCAGCATTGCGATCATGAGGGCCTGGAACGGATAGAACCAGTGCAGCTCGATCGCCTGGTAGATGGCATCGGCGAGCAGCGCGACCAGGAACACCTTGCCGATCTGGCGCCAGCCTTCGCGCAGCAGCCGGCGGCGATGGGCCGGGTCGCTGACCAGGGCCCAGAAATAGTAGGGCCGACCGGCGCGGGCGTCAGCGAGTCCGGCGCGCCAGGCGAAGAAGGCCGCGACGCAAGGCTGCAGCACGAACCTGAAGGCCAGCGGCACGTGGCGGCCGCTCGTGATGTCGGCCCAGGTGCGCACGAAGGGCTCGAAGATTTCCATGGCTCAGATGACGCGGCGCAGGATGCTGAAGAACATCACCAGGCCCGCCACCGACATGATCAGCGCGATCACGAGCGAGGGCTGGGCCAGGCGGAATTGCCGGCTCCGGTTGAGCGCCTTGAGCCGGGCCCAGTATTCGATCGTGCCGACGACGATGCTGACCGTGCCGAGCCCGGTCAGGAACAGGCCGACGTTGCGTGCCGTGTTGAGGTTGTGGAGCTGGCCGCCCTGCTGCTGGAAGGCCTCGAGCAACTTGTAGATCGTGAAGCCGAAGCTGATCATCGACAGGCCCGTGCGTACCCAGGCCATGAGCGAGCGGTCGGCGGCCATCAGCGTGCGTTCGACCGCGAGGTCGGTGCGGATCTGCGCCAGCTCGTCGGAGGTCTTGGGGTGCGGCGGCTCGGAGCCGGTCGGGGAAGGGGAAGTCGCAGGGTTCATGGTCTGTCCACCACTATGCATGGCGCGAACGCCGGCGTCCATGCATCGGAGCGAGAAACGACACCGGTTGCCCTTTAGGGCAATCGCCTTGCCCGTTGGCCCTATTTGCAGCGCTGGCCACGGCTGTCAGGATGGGTGGCGCAACTGGACCCAACCCCGGAGAGAAGCCCATGGCTGCGAAAGCCCCCAACATCATCATGATCATGGCCGACGACGTCGGCATCTGGAACCTGAGCGCCTACCACCGCGGCATGATGGGCGGCAGCACGCCCAACATCGACCGCCTCGCGAAGGAGGGCGCGCTGTTCACCGACTACTACGGCCAGCAGTCGTGCACCGCGGGCCGGGCCGCCTTCATCCTCGGACAGACGCCGTTCCGCACCGGCCTGCTCAAGGTCGGCATGCCCGCCGCCAAGCAGGGCCTGCAGGACAAGGACCCGACCATCGCCGAGCTGCTCAAGCCGCTCGGCTACGCCACTGCGCAGATCGGCAAGAACCACCTGGGCGACCGCAACGAATACCTGCCCACCGTGCATGGCTTCGACGAGTTCTACGGCATCCTGTACCACCTCAACGCGATGGAAGAGCCCTACGACGGCGAGTATCCGAAGGTGCCGGGCTTCCACGAGCAGTTCGGCCCGCGCAACGTCATCGAGTCCTTCGCCACCGACGTGGACGACCCGACCGAAGAGCCGCGCTGGGGCCGCGTCGGCAAGCAGAAGATCAACGACTGCGGCCCGCTGCCGCCGCATCCGGGCATGGACCCGGCGGCCAAGTTCAACATGGAGGACGTTGACGCCGAGCTGGTGCGCCGCTCGCTCGACTTCATCGATCGCTCGGTGAAGGCCGACAAGCCCTTCTTCCTGTGGCACAACTCCACGCGCTGCCACGTCTGGACCCACCTGTCCGAGAAATGGAAGGACAAGAGCGGCTTCGGCCTCTATGCCGACGCGATGATGGAGCTCGACTGGATCGTCGGCGAGATCCTGAAGAAGCTCGATGACGAGGGCATCGCCGACAACACGATCGTGATGTTCACGAGCGACAACGGCGCCGAGATCTTCAGCTGGCCCGATGGCGGCAACCATCCGTTCCGCGGCGAGAAGGGCACCGTGTTCGAGGGCGGCTTCCGCGTCCCGATGCTGGCCAAGTGGCCCGGCGTGATCGAGCCCGGCACCATCGTCAACGAGATCATGGCGGCCGAGGACTGGCTGCCGACGCTGGTCGCCGCAGCCGGCGAGCCCGAGGTCAAGGAGAAGCTCCTGACCGGCTACAAGGCCGGCGAGAAGACCTTCAAGAACCATCTCGACGGCTACAACTTCAAGCCCTTCTTCCAGGGCGGTTGCCAGGGCCCGGGCCCGCGCCACGAGTTCTTCTACTTCAGCGACAACGCCGACCTGATGGCGCTGCGCTACAACGCCTGGAAGGTGAGCTTCAAGACCATCGAGGGCAACCTCTTCAATGGCAAGCCCGACTCCACCAACGTGCCGCTCGTGACCAACCTGCGCCAGGACCCGTGGGAGCGTTACCAGAGCGAAAGCCTCTTGTACGGCCGCTGGTGGGGCGAGAAGCTCTGGACCATGATTCCCGCGGTGGGCATCGTCGGGCGCTTCCTCGGCACGTTCAAGGACTACCCGCCGAGCCAGGTCTCGGGCTCGCTGAGCGTGGAGAAGGCGCTGCAGCTGCTGCAGGAAGGCAGCCGAGGCAGCGGCACCTGAGATGGAACCTGCAGCAGCGCCGCCGCCAAAGCCGCCGTGGCGCCGTCGTGCGATCGACGAGGCGCTGGAGATCGGCGTCCTCACGGCCTACCTGTTCATCACGATCGGCGCCGTGAACGTCATGAAGGCCGCCGTGCTGCACGACCACGGCGTGCACGTGGCCTACTGGGGCGTGGCCATCGTCAAGGCAGCACTGCTCGCCAAGTTCGTGCTGCTGGGCAAGGCGCTCAAGGTCGGGGAGCACAACAAGAACAGCCCGCTGATCTGGCCCACGCTGCACAAGGCCTTCGCCTTCCTGGTGCTGCTGTTCGTGCTGACCGTGCTCGAGGAGATCGTCACGGGCTGGTTCCACCATATGACGGTGGCCGAGTCGATGGCAGAGCTGTTCGGCATGCGACTGCCCGAGACGCTGGCCGGCGTGCTCGTGCTGCTGCTGGTGCTGATTCCGTACTTTGCATTCGAGATGCTGGCCGAGACGCTCGGCGAAGGAAGGCTGGTGCGGATGTTCCTCACCGATCGCCACGCCTTCCACGAAACGCGGCCCGGCGGTCCTCCGGCCTGAGGGCGGGCCGCCCGAGCCGGGCCGCCCGAGCCGGGCGCTACGGTGCCGGCACCACCTCGTAGTAGACGCCGCTGGAGCCGAAGTACGGCTTGTACCAGGTCGGTCCGGCCTGGTAGTAGTTGACGCCGTTGACCACCATGCTGCGCGCGCCGCCCGGCAGGGCCGCGATCTGGGTGCCGATGGGCATGCTGCCCTGGACCACGTAGGCCGGCGGCGGCTGCACGATCACGGCCGGCTGCTGCACCACCACGGTGGCGGGCCGGCTTGCATCGGCAATCGCCGCGCCCACGGCCATGCCCGCGACCGCGCCCACGGCGGCGCCGCAGCCATAGCAGCCCGAGGGCCGGTAGTAGGGGTGGTAGCCGCCGACCGCGACCGCGCCGCCGCGCCAGCCACCCGCGGCCGCGACCCAGGCGTTGGCGTTCGCGAGCGGAACGAGTGCGCCAGCCATGACGGCGGCGCCGAGGGCGAGGGACTTGAAATGCTTCATGGCATGGCTCCTGGTCGCGGTCACTTGGAGGGACCCATTGGCTTGAAATCGAGCTTTACGGCGCCCGGCGGGATCGCGGCGACGAAGGTCTTGGCGGGCACCGGCGCATCGAGCTTCCAGTCCGAGAACTCGGCCGTGAAGGTCGGCTGGCGATCGCCCGTGCGGTAGGAGATGACCATCAGGCGCGGCAGCCTGTCGGCCGAGCCGATCCAGACCTCCCAGTCGAGCCCCGGTGCCGTGAAGGCCAGGTGCTCGGTCTTGACGCCGCCGACGGTCGACTGCCCGACCCAGAAGGCGCTGGTGAAGTCCTTCGTGAGGAATGCGTAGGGATCGGTCACGAGCAGATCCAGGAAAGGCGCCGTGGCGTCGGAGCCCGGCTGCACGCTCTTCATCAGCGCCTCGACTGCACTGCCCGCGGCAGCCTGCCGTGTATAGAACCTGCGGTCGGCGCCGATCACGGTCACGTTCTTGCCGTCGTAGTAGCTGTCGCTCGGGAACAGGTCGCCGCGGGCCTCGACGAACAGCTTGTCGGGCCGCTGCATCACCACGCGCGACGAGGCGAACAGGCTCACGTACTGGCCGTTGGGCGCGGGCGTCGGCACGATGCCGCGCACCTTGAAGCTCAGGGTCTTGGCACCCGCGAGCCTGTCGCTCATGCCCTTGAGCAGAGCCAGCGCGCGCTCGTCCTTCACGGGAGCGGCGGCGGTTGCGGGCTTGGAGGCGTCCTGTGCCCATGCAATCCGGTCGGCGCCCAGCAGCGCGGTGGCCACGAGCAGCGTGATCCCGGCCTGGCGGCCGAATCGGTGAAGGGGAAGTTTCATTGGAGATGCTCCATAAGGGAATCCATGGGACGAGGGCGCGCGCTCAGCGCAGCTTACCCTCGGTGCGCTGCCGCGAGAAGACCACGTCGAAGGTCTGCTTCGCGACGGCCTGGTAGTACTCGCCGACCAGCCGATCGCTCGCGGGGTCGTAGCGCAGCGCATAGGTCGAGCCACCATATCCGCCGGCCTGCAGTTCGAAGGCCGCGCGCACGCTGCCGCCCTCCTGCACCGCCTGCGCCTTCGCGAAGGGCAGGGGGTTCGGGTTGAAGTACGAGGCGGTGAGCTCGCCGTTCCTGCCGGCCTCTCGGATCAGGATGATGTAGTTGCCGTCGCTGCGCTTCCATGCACCCACCAGGGCCTCGAGGCCGGCCTTGGCCGGCCCGGTGCCGGAGCCCGTGCCCTGTGCGAAGGCCGGGCCCGCGCCGGCGAGCAGTCCCGCGAGCAGCAGGCCGAGGCCTGTCGATGTCCATGGCTGGCGCATCAGTCGCGGGCCTTGGCGACCATGTGCTCGGTCTGGCGCTGCTCCTCGGCCGTCAACTGCGACTTGCCCAGGGTGACGACGAGCTTGTTGATCTTGCCGTTGAAGGCGAAGGGGAGGGTGTAGTCCTTGGCGTTCAGCTCGGTATACAGGTCGGTGCCCACGTCGAAGGTCTCGTCGGACACCTGCAGGAAGGCGATGGAGTTGGGCTGCTTGCCGGTGGCCACCACCTTGCCATCGACCTTGAGCACCCCGCTGCCGCCCTTGGCAATGCCGGGGCCGTCGTAGGTGTAGTCGAACTCGATCGTGTGCTTGCCGGGCGACAGCGCCTCCTGGCCGACCCAGCGGTAGTGCGCGAGGATCAGCATGTTGTAGTCGAAGATGGGCTTGCCATCGACGATGTACAGGCCCCATCCGCCCCATCGACCACCCAGCGTGGCGAGCACGCCCTTGCCGCCGCCCTGCGGGATGTCGACGTCGGCCGTGATGTTGTACGACTTGCCCAGGATGTTCGGCGCGTTGGCGACCGGAATGCCGGGGTTCATGCCGGTGTAGGTGAACACCGAACGGCCCGCGGTCGTGCTCGGACGGGGCTCGACCGCGCGCGCGAACGAGCGGTTGTCCAGCGGCAGCACCTGGTACTTGGCGGCTTCCTGCACGAACAGGGCCTGCATCTCCTTGAGCTTGTCCGGCATCGCTGCCGCGAGGTCGTTGGCCTGCGAGTAGTCCTCCTTGATGTTGTAGAGCTCCCACTTGTAGTCGGCGATCGGAGGCAGCGGTGCATTCAGGATCCAGGGGCCGTGCGGCGGCGTCGTGTTGGCGTACCAGCCGTCGCTGTAGATACCGCGGTTGGCGATCATCTCGAAGTACTGCGTCTTGCGCGTCGAGGCGACGTTGGCATTGGCCTTGTCCCACGTGTAGGCCATGCTGGTGCCTTCGATCGGCTTCTGCCTGATGCCGTTGACCATCTCGGGGGCCTTGATGCCGGTGGCTTCGAGAATGGTCGGCACGATGTCGATCACGTGGTGGAACTGCGTTCGGATGCCGCCAGCATCCTTGATGCGGTTGGGCCACGAGATGGCGAGGCCCTGGCGCGTGCCGCCGAAGTGCGAGCCGATCTGCTTGGTCCACTTGAAGGGTGTGTCGAAGGCCCAGGACCATGCCACCGCCATGTGCGGATAGGTCGCGGCCGACCCCCAGGCCTCGTAGAACTTCAGCTGCTCGGCCACCGGGAAATCGAGGATGCCGTTGTACGAGGTCCACTGGTTCGGGGTGCCGCTCAACGTGCCCTCGGGGCTGGTGCCGTTGTCGCCGACGATGTAGATGATCAGCGTGTTGTCGAGCTGGCCCATGTCCTCGACCTGCTGGATCACGCGCCCGATCTCGAAGTCGGTGTAGGCCGCGTAGCCCGCGAACACCTCGGCCTGGCGCGCGAACAGCTTCTTCTGGTCGGCGCTGAGGCTTTCCCACTTCGGCAGGCTGTCGGGCCAGTCGGTGAGCTTGGCGTTCTCCGGTATCACACCCAACCGCTTCTGGTTGGCGAAGATTTCCTCGCGCAAGGCATTCCAGCCCTTGTCGAACTTGCCCTTGAACGGGGCCACGAATTCAGGCTTGGGGTTGTGTGGCGAATGGGTGCCGCCCGGCGCGTAGTAGACGAACCATGGCGAGGCGGGGGCCTCGGCCTTGACGCTCTGCATGTAGTTGATCGCCTCGTCCGCCATGTCGGTGATCAGGTTGTAGCCCTGCTTTCCGATCCACGGGAAGATCTGCCGGTTGTTCTGGAACAGGTACGGGGTCCACTGGTCGGTCTCGCCGCCCTGGAAGCCGTAGAAATAGTCGAAGCCCATGCCCGAAGGCCACTGGTCGAAGGGGCCGGCCTTGCTGTACTGGAAGTCCGGCGTGTTGTGGTTCTTGCCGAACCACGAGGTGGCATAGCCGTTGCCCTTGAGCAGGGCGCCGATGGTCGCGTTGTCGGGGCCGATGATCGAGTCGTAGCCCGGGAAGCCGGTAGACAGCTCGGTGATGACGCCGAAGCCCACCGAATGATGGTTGCGTCCGGTGAGCAGCGCGGCCCGCGTGGGGGAGCACAGTGCCGTGGAGTTGAACTGCGTATAGCGCAGGCCGGCCTTGGCCACGCGGTCGAGTGCCGGTGTGGGCACCACGCCGCCGAAGGTGCCGCTGACGCCATAGCCCTGGTCGTCCGTCATGATCAGCAGCACGTTGGGCGCCCCCTTGGGCGGCACGACGCGCGGCGCCCAGAAGGTCTTGGACCCCGCGAGCGTGTCCTTGATGACGCCGCCGAAGGGAAACTCGGGTGCCGGGATCTGATTGCCGGGAATCGTCATGGTCGCGCTCGGCTGGCCGAGGTCGCCGGTGATGACTTGCGCACCGGCAGGCACCGTGACCAGCGCCGCGGCGAGCACCGCGGCCTGCACGCCGCCCAGTGGGAACATTCGAACTTTTTTCATTCGACCTCCATCGATTGTTGAAGTTGACCAGGGAAAAAGCGGTGTTTTGGAATGACTCGCCATCGGGTTCACGGCGGCGGCCGGCCCTTGACTGCGCGCTCGATCGCGTCGAGCAGGTCGGCGCTGCGAAACGGCTTCGCGAGGTAACCGGTGGCGCCGCGGCGCATCGCCTCCTCTCGCAGATCGATGGAATCGTGGGCCGTGACGACGATCGTGGGCGGCTTGAAGCCGCGCGTGCGCAACTCGCTCAGAAGGTCGAGCCCGGACATGCCCGGCAGCTTGTAGTCGCTTACCAGGCAGGCCGCGAAGGCGGCCCGGCCGTCGGCCAGGAGCGCCTCGGCCGAGGCATAGGCCTCGGTCTTGAAGCCGGCCGCGTTGAGCAGCCGCTGGATCGCCTGGCGCATGCTGTCGTCGTCGTCCACCACGAGGATCACACCGGTGAGGGACAGTGGCATGGTGGGCGATCGTTCTTCGGCCGTGGGAGCTTCGTTCATTCCCAGGCGAAGATCCGCTTCCAATCGTTCTTCATGCTGATCACCACCCAGTCGCGCTTCTTCGCCTCGGCGCCGAGGGCGTCGGTGAAGGTGCCGACCTTCGACCTGGGACCGTAGGCGTACTCGCGCGCTGCGTCGTCGTGATGAACCAGCACCATGAGCCGCGCGCCCTCGCCGGCCTGCACGTATTCGAGCATCTGCTGGTCGCCGACCGAATTGCCAAAGGCCGCCACCGGCCGGCGGCCGATCATCTGGTGGATCGCGATCGGCTTGCCGGCCTTGTCGTCCACGTAGAGCATCTTGTGGGTCTTGGTCAGCACGGCCCGGCCGTCCTTCGTGTAGCCGAAGGAGGTGTCGGCGGCCGAGCCGATCACCTGCTCGGGCGGAATGCCGTAGACCTTCTCGGCGTACTCGCGCACGAAGTCCTGGCCTCCGCCGGTGGCGAAATAGGTCTTGTAGCCATTCGCGCGCATGTACTGCATCACCTCGAGCATCGGCTGGAACACGAGCTCGGTGTAGGGCCGCTTGAAGCGCGGGTGCTTCGCACTTGCGAGCCAGTCGCCAACGATCTTGCGGAACTCGTCCACCGTCATGCCGCTGTGCGTGAGCGCGGCCGCGACCTTGAGAAGGTCCTCGTTGGTCAGCTTCGCGATCGCCGCCTGGTTGCCCGACATGATCGTCTTGAAGGGCTCCACAAGCTTGAGCCGGGGGTGCTTGTCGAGCTCGATCGCCACGCGGTCGAAGGCGAACATGGCCTCGGCGTAGTTGGGCTGCTCGACCCAGGTCGTGCCGTCCTGGTCGAATGTGACGATGCGCGCCTCGGGCGCCACGAACTTCGGGCTCGCCTTGTCGGTCGTCTCCTTGACGAAGGCGACGATCGCGCGCTTCGCGGCACCGTCGTTCCACGAGGGCAGCGGATCGGTCTGGGCCCGTGCGAGCGGGGCCACGAACACCAAGAGCGCGCCGAGCGCCCAGCCGCTCAGCCGGCGGCGAACGACCGCGCGCATCGGTGCTGCGGCGCAGGCACTGCGGCTGGGATGGCGGTCGTGCGCTTGCATGGCTTGGTCTGGTCGTGAGTTGCGCCGAGGATGTGTGCAGATCATTGCGCGCGGACCCCTGCAATGAAACCGGGTCGAAGGGCAGAACCGTTGCCCGAAAGGGAAGCGCGCGCGATGGCGACTCAGGGCTCCTGGCGCGCGCTGTGAATCAGCAGCGCCGCAAGCACCGCATGCAGCACGACCGCAGGCCACAGCAGCGGCCCGGCTGGCCCGTGTGCGAAGCCCAGCCACGCGAGGTACAGCGCCGCCGCGGCGTTGTAGGCCAGCATGGCACGCGTGCCGTTGGAGGCGATGAACGAGGCGCGGCGGCCCGGCCAGCAGGACCAGCCGAGCATCGCGAGTGCGATGCCGCACAACCTTGCAATGGCCAGCGTCACGCCTGCGGATGCGGCGCCAAGCAGCAGGGCGATCACGAGCGCGGGCACCAGCAGCAGCGCGAGGCCGGTGGTGATCTCGATGATCGAGGCCACCGCGAGGATCGTGGCAAGCCGGCCGCGCGGGGTGCGCGTCATCCGCCCAGCCCCTCGCGGACCACGCAACGAAATCCCAGGTGCGAGGTCGAGGTGTCGATCGGCTGCGGCATGCGTGCGGCCGGCCGGTAGCGGCGGCAGTAGTTGGGTGCGCACAGGTGCGAGCCGCCCTTCATGACCTTGCGCGGAATCGGCAGCTGCGGCATGCCGGGATCGAAGCTCTGCTCCCTGGCGGCGCCGCGCGGGTTCACGGGAATGCAGCAGGCCTTGGGCTTCTCGTCGGGATGGCGCGGCGCATACCAGCTCCCGGTCCATTCCCATACGTTGCCGGTCATGTCGAAGAGGCCCCAACCGTTGGCCGCGTAGCTGCCGACCGGCGAGGTGCCTTTGAAGCCGTCCTCGGCCAGGTTCTGCCACGGGAACTCGCCCTGCCAGGTGTTGGCCTGGTGCACGCCGCCGGGAGCGAGCTCGTCGCCCCAGGCGTATTCGGCGCCCTCCAGCCCGCCGCGCGCGGCGAACTCCCACTCGGCCTCGGTCGGGATGTCCTTGCCGGCCCATTGCGCATAGGCTTGCACGTCGCTCCAGGCCACGTGCACCACCGGATGATCGTCCTTGCCCTCGATGCTGCTGCCCGGGCCCTGCGGTTGCCGCCAGTGGGCATCGGGGACGAAGCCCCACCAGCGGAAGTGGTCGCGCAGGCTCACGCGTCCGGGCGGCGGCACGAAGACCGAGGACGCGGCCCTGAGCATCTCGGGCAAGGCGCCCGGATAGTCCTTGGGGTCGGGCGGGATCTCGCAGAAGGTGACGTGACCCGTGGCCTCGACGAAGGTCCTGAACTGTGCGTTGGTGACCGGGGTCGCATCCATCCAGAAGCCGTCGACCGTCACGCGATGTGCGGGCTTCTCCTCGGGGTAGTGGTGGTCCGAACCCATGCGGAAGGTGCCGCCGGGTATCCACAGCATGCCGGGATGCGGCGCGGCCGCGGGGGCGGCAGCGATCGCTTCGGAAGTGTCGATCGTCATGCGCGGTGTCAGAACCTGAACCCGGCCCCGAAGTACAGGCCACCCATCGCCACCTTTTCCAGCAGCGCGTCGTCGCGCCGGTAGTCGAGGTAGCGGTAGCCGAACTTCAGCGAGGTGGTGGGCGAGTATTGGTAGCTCGCGCCGGCGATGGCCTGCCAGCTCGAGCTCGAGCCGCCTTCGCCGACGTCGAGGTAGCCCAGCAGCGACCACTTGTCGCCGACAGGCACGATCGCCCGCACGCCGACGATGCCGTTGGCCGCGCCGCCCGACTCATCGAGATAGCGGCTGAAGCCGGGCGGCCTCGGCGTGATCTGGACATTCGTCTTCGCATCGACATAGCGAACACCGGCCAGCAGGTCGACCGCCACCGCCGGGCCTTCGACCACACGGTAGAAGCCCGCGAGGGTCGCGATGGTCTGCTCGAACTTGACGTTGTAGCCGCCCAGCAGGCCACCCGCGTACTGGTTGCCGACGCCCAGCTTGACGTACTGCACATCGAGCATGCCGCCCCAGGCGCCCTTGCGCGCCTCGAGCGTGCCCATGGCGCCGAAGTCCAGCGCCTCGAGGACGTTCTTGGAGCTCACGCTCAGCGTGCTGCCCGGCAAGGGGCCGAGCTTCAGGTCCGACTTGATGCCCGCGAGCCAGAGGTACGGCACGAACTCGAACTGCCAGTCGTTGGTCGAGGCCAGCGTCGTCTGCGCCGCGGCGGGCAGGCAGGCCAGCGCGGTGGCGCAGGCGGCCAGCGTCTTCATGAAGTGCTTCGGGGTGCTCATTGCGGTGATTGGGTCTTGAGTTCGGCCAGTCGGCGCGCGAAGGCGGCCGACCACTTGTTGAAGGCGTCCTGGGCGTAGCTCCAGGCCGTGAAGGAACTGACGTAGCCGTTCATCCAGGCCTCGGCCGCGGTGGTGGCGTCACCCTTGAGGTCGGCCGCGTACTTCAGGCCGATCTGGGTGTCGGCGCATTCGGCCAGCACGTTGCCGGTGGCGCCGTCGCGGAACTGGGCCTCGAGCCCGGTCTTGCCCAGGTAGGGCGTGGAGCCGGGCGGCCGGCCCGTGGCCGCGCCCGAACCCATCTCGGCCACGAAGCCGTAGGGCACCGCGGTGCCCGCCAGGCTGGCCAGCTGGTTGGTCGGCACCAGCGAGGTCAAGGCGAGCCTCACGCGCAGCACGCCGGGGCCGGGCGCATCGACGATCTTGACGGTGGGCGACAGGTTCTTCACCAGCGCGCTGTGGAAGTAGTCGATCAGCGCCTTCAGGTCGCTCGGATCGATCGGGCTCTGATCGCTGGCGGGCGTCACATACACCTTGATGCGCTCGATCATGACCTTGTCGTAGACCCGCCAGTCGACGCCGGCCTGGCGCCAGCACAGGAAGCCGCCGTTGGCGGGCTGCGCACGCAGCTTGCCCGGGTCCGAGAGGAAGCCCACGTTCGACACCTTGGCGACGTTGTTCTCGGAAGCCGTGATGTTGGCGTTGCCCGAACCCGGTGCGGCGCAGCCGGTGGCGAGAAGCGCGAACGCCGCTGCCGCGAGGCAGGCCGGGAGCGAAGCACGCTGGAAGCGGAATTTCATCGAGGTCCTTCGTGGTTGCTGGATGCGACGGTCGCTCGTCATGGTGCACCGACGACCGTGTAGTAGACGCCGTTGGCGCCATAGAAAGGCCGGAACCAGCTGTCGCCGACCTGGTAGTAGTCGGTGCCGTAGCGGTTGACCATCACCGCGCCGGCCGGCACCGTGGCGTAGCTCACACCCATCGGGTAGACGGCGCGGTTGGCGGCGGTCGCGACGGCCGCACCGGCCGCCACGCCGACCACCGCGCCGGCGGCCACCGCGCCCGCGCAGTCGTAGCAGCCCGCGTGGTAGTAGGGCACCGCCACCGGTGCGTGGTAAGGCGCGTAGCCGGCATAGCCGTAGGCCGGGGGGCGGTAGGCGCTGTAGCCGCCCGCGGTGGTGTGGACCGCGCCGTAGCCGGCCACGCCCGTGGTGGTGCCGCCGTACATGTTGGTATGGCTGGTGGCGCCGTCCCAGCTGTGCGATGTGCTGCCGCCCCAGGCGTTGGTGTGCTCGGCGCCGCCCCAGCCGCCCGAGGAATGGCCGCCGAAGCGGTTCGCGCTGGCCCAGGCGTTGGCCTGGCCATGGAAGCCGGCGCCGATCAGCAGCGCGGCCAGCAGCGGCAACAGGGTCTTGCGTGTCGAGGTGTGGGTCATGGTGTTCACCGTGTGGGGGGCTGGTGCGCCTATTTCGCCTTGGCGGCCGCGGGCTTGCTGCCGGCCTTGCGCGCGGGCGCGGCCGGTTTGGGCGCCGCGAAGGCGATCTTCTTCGCGTTGGCCGCGTTCATTGCCGCGAACGCCTCGGCCGCGATCACCGGGTCGAGCTTCCAGTTCGACAGCTCGACCTGGTGGCGCAGCTGCAGCGGGTCGCCGCGGAACACCGCGCGCATCTTGCGCGGCAGCTTGTCCTCGGCGCCGATCCAGATCTGCATGAAGAGCTGGTCGCTCGCGATCGCGACCATGTCGGTGGTGGTGCCGCCGACCACCTTCGACTGGCCGATGTAGAAGGCCTTGCCGAGGCCGTCGGTGAGCAGCCGGTACGGGTCGCTGCCCAGGATGTCGGCGAACGGGAAGTAGATCGCCGCGTCGTCGAAGGCCTGCTTGAGCATGGCGTCGATGGTCGGCGGCGCCGGGGCCACCGCGACCAGGTTCTCGGCCGGCGCGAAGGCCGTGAGGGTCTTGCCGTCGTAGTAGAACTCGGAGGCCGGGCCGTCGCCGAGCGTCACGACGCGCAGCCGGTCGGGGCGCTGCAGCAGCACCTCGGAGGTGGTGGCATAGGCCAGCGCCGGGCCCACGCTGCTCGGGCTCTCGTAGGTGCTGACGGCCGTGAAGGCCAGCGACTTCGCGCCCGTGAGCGTGCTGCCCATCGCGCGCAGCAGTTCCAAGGCGCGGGCCTCGAGCTGCGGTGCCTTGGGCTGGCCCTTGGCGGCCGTGCGCGCGGGCTTCGAGGCTTGCGCAGGCGCGGCGTTCTGGGCGACGGCTCCCGCGGCGAACAGGGTGGCTGCGGCGAGCACCAGCGCGGCAGCGAGACGGGACCGGATCATGAGAGGCTCCTTGGAGTAAGCAACGAAAAGCCGGCGGCCCTGCGGTCACCCTCGGGCGACCATCATCCGCACCGCGGTGCGGAACGTGAATCGGGTGCAGGGGCAACTCGATTGCCCGAAGGGGAAGTGCCGCGGCGGCCGGCCGCGGTTAGAGTGGGCCGACCCGAGAAAGCTGCCCTGGATGGCACCATGACCGAGTCGACGAAGCCGCGCAGTCGTCCGCGCGCCTGGGCGGGCACCTGCCTCGCCGCCTGCGCGGGCCTGTTGCTGGCCGGCTGCGCATCGCGGCCGGTCAATCCGCCGCTGGCCCAGGCCGACCCGCAACGCGGCTATCGATTCGAGACCCGACCGGCCCCCGAGCGCGAGAAGGAAAACCTCGTCATCCTCGCCTTCTCGGGCGGCGGCACGCGCGCCGCCGCCTTCTCGTACGGCGTGCTGGAGTTCCTGCGCCGCACCGAGGTGGTCGGCCCGCGCGGGCAGAAGGGCCGGCTGATCGACCAGGTCGACATCATCACGGGCGTGTCCGGCGGCAGCTTCACGGCGCTGGCCTATGGCCTGTACGGCGATCGGCTGTTCGACGACTACGTGCAGCGCTTCCTCAAGCGCGATGTGCAGGGCGACCTGATCGCGCGCGCCTTCAAGCCCGACTACTGGGTCGATCTGGGCTCGACCGGCTGGGGGCGCTCGGAGCTCGCGGCCCAGCTGTACGACGAGATCCTCTTCAAGGGCGCCACCTTCGGCGATCTGGCTCGCGGCAAGGGTCCGCTGGTTCTGGCCTCGGCCACCGACATCTCGACCGGCGCGCGGCTGGTGTTCCAGCAGGGCGTGTTCGACGTAATGTGCTCGGACCTCGGCGCGGTGTCGCTGTCGCGCGCCGCGGCGGCATCGTCGGCAGTGCCGGTCGTGCTGTCGCCGGTCACGCTGAACAACTACGGCGGCACCTGCGGCTACCGCCTGCCGCCTTGGGCCAGGACCTTCAACGGCGAGGTGGCGCCGCCACGGCCGGCCGCACGTGCGATCCGCTCGATCGACTCGATGGCAGCGCTCGGCGATGGCGCCGAGCGGCCCTTCGTGCACCTGGTGGACGGCGGTGTCTCCGACAACGTCGGCATGCGCGGCGTGCTCGACGCGCTGGAGCTGCTCGAGGCCCTGCACGAGGCCGGCATGCCGACCCCGCTCGATCATGTGCGGCGCGTGGTGGTCTTCATCGTCAACTCGCTGTCGACGCCGCCCACGAACTGGGACCGGTCGGCGACGCCGCCCGGCAGCGTCGAGATCCTGCTGAAGGCGAGCGGCGTGCCGATCGACCACAACTCGTATGAGGCGGTCGAGCTGCTGCGCGACACCGCGGCGCGCTGGCAGACGATGAAGCGTATCCGCGAGTCGACCGCCATGGCCGCCAACAAGGACCCCGCGATCGCCGAGCTCATGCGCATGCCCGATGCCGAGATCTATGCGATCGACGTGTCCTTCGCCGCGCTGAAGGACCGCGCCGAACGCAGCTACCTCAACAGCCAGCCGACCAGCCTTCACCTGCCCGACGAGGCGGTCGACCGGCTGCGCGCGGCCGCCTCGACGCTGATCCTCGAGTCGCCCGAGTTCGCGCGGCTGCTGAAGGACGCAGGCAGCACGCTGGTGCCGCACGCACCCTAGTCCGAGGCGGCCTGGCGCAGCCGCTCGTCGAGCCGGCCGAGTTCGGCCGCGGAATCGGCGCCGAGCTTCTGCATGAGCTGCGAGCGCTGCGTCTTCACGGTGCGCTCGCTGGTGTCGAGCTCGTCGGCGATCTGCTTGTTGAGCTTGCCCGCGACGATGCGGTCGAAAACGTCGCGCTCGCGTGGCGTCAGCGTGGCGAACAGCGCCTTGAGCCGCCGCTGCTCCTCGCGCGCAGCCCGCGACGTGGCGTCGCGCGCGAGGGCCCGCTCGATGGCCGCGATCAGCGCCTCGCTCTGCACCGGCTTCTGCAGGAAGTCGACTGCGCCGGCCTTCATCGCCCGCACGCTGGAGGGGATGTCGGAGCGGCCGCTCAGGAACACCACCGGCAGCAGGCAACCGTGCTGCTGCAGCACCTCCTGCAGCTCGAGGCCCGAAGGGCCGGGCAGGTTGACGTCGAGCAGCAGGCAGCCGGGCCGGTCGGGCAGCGGATGCAGCAGGAACTCGCCGGTGTCGGCGTAGCCTCGCGTCTCGTGGCCCGTGGCGTCGAGCAGCCGGGTCAGCGCCACGCGCAGCGAATGGTCGTCGTCGACGACGTGGATCAGCGGCTTCATGTCCATCGGTATTCCTTCGGTGCCGTGCCGTCGGGCCGGAGCGAGGGCAGATCGACGTGGAAGACGGTGCCCTTGCCGGGCGTGCTCTCGACGCGCAGGCGACCCGCGTGCGCCTCCACGATCGAGCGCGAGATCGACAGGCCGAGCCCCATGCCCCGGCTCTTGGTACTGAAGAAGGAATCGAACAGGCGGGGCAGGTGCTCGGGCGCGATGCCGTGGCCGCGGTCGCTCACGCTCAGCGTGACGTGGTCCGGGTGGCGGTCGGTCGAGACCACGATCGTGCGCCGGCTCTCGGGCAGCTCGCCCACCGCATCCATGGCGTTGAGCACCAGATTGATCAGGACCTGCTGGATCTGGATCTGGTCGCCGACTATCGGCAGCGGACTCGGGCCGGGCCGCACCGCGAGCTCGATCGCGCGCCGGCGTGCCTCGGCGTCGAGCAGTGCGCAACCCTGCGCGATCGCCTCGTTGAGCTCGATCGGCTGGCGCGCGACCGCATGCCTGGCAAGCAGCGAGCGCAGCCGCGCGATGACGTCGCTCGCGCGCAGGTCGTCGCGGCGTATGTCGGCGAGGATGTTGCCGATGACCTCGGGCTTCTGCATGCCCGACTTCATCATGAGCTCGGCCGCTTCGGTGTTGGCCAGGATCGCCGCCAGGGGCTGGTTGATCTCGTGCGCGATCGATGCGGTCAGCTCGCCCGCGATCGCGAGCCGCGAGGCGTGCGCGAGTTCGCTGCCGCGCTGCACCAGCGTGCCCTCGGCCTTGAGGCGGCGCCGGTGCTCGAGCATCAGCGCGGCGATCAGCGCGCTCTGGAGCAGGATCACGCCGCCGCCGATCAGCGCTGCGGTGCGATAGACCTCCCAGAACGTGGGCTGCCTGAACTCCACGTATGCGTCGGCCGGGATGTCGCGGTCGGCGATGCCCCAGCGCCGGGTCTGCCGCTGGTCGACGCTCAGGGTGTTGCGCGTGCGCTCGGGCAGTTCGAGCGATGACGGTACGGTGCCGTCGAGCAGGGCATTGACGATGTCCCCGGCCTGCCGGCCCATCGCTTCGAAGCGGGGCACGACGCCGCCGACCACCCCCGTGCCGAGGAAGGAGCTGAAGGTGCCATACACCGGAACGGCCGATTTCTGCGCGACCAGCGCGGCCGCGTCGCGCGGCGTGAAGCGCAGCGCGTCGCCGCTCTGGTAGAAGCCCGCCGTGAAGACCAGCGTGCGAGCGTCGAGCTCGGCCAGGCGCTGGCTCAGCGCATCGATCGGCAGGCCCGCGAGGAACTCGACCTTGACCTGCGGCGGCAAGGCCGTGGCCGTGGAGCGAAACAGTCTCTCCCACTCGAGGTCTCGCGGCGTGCTGCCGGTCACGAACACCATCCGGTCGGTCTTCGGATGCCATCGCAGCGCCTGGTCGATGGTGCCCGCGATCTCGTAGCCGACCGGCACGCCGACGACGTCGGCGGGCAGCGGCCCTACGGGCTTCGGAAACGAGTTGAACACCGCCGCGTGGACCACCGGCACGCCGGGAAACAGCTCGTCGCGATGGCGCAGCACGAAGTCCAGCGATTCCCGCGCGACCGCGACGATGACCGAAGGCGGGTGGCCGACGTACTTGTCGCGCAGGTAGGTCGTCATCGTGCGCTCGTAGCCGTCGCCCGTGAACTCGGGGTTGTCGAGGAATTCGGTGAAGACCACGACCGGACGCCCGGCGCTGCTCTCGATCGTGCTGCGCAGTCCGGCCTCGACCGAGACGTTGCCGGGCACCAGTCGGCCGTTGGAATACAGCACGAGCACGCTGCGGCTGTCGGCCGCCACGGCGCCGCCGCCGGACAGCGCCAGCAGGCACAACACGAAAAGCGGGAATCGGACCCAGCGGGCGATCGGCGACTTCAAGAACTCTCCGGCTTCGGCATGGCGCTTTCGTTGGTGGCGCGCGAACGTTAATACATTCCGACTCAGGTCGGCTTGACATATTGGGCCACGCACACCAGCATACGGCGTATTTCGAAGGGCGACTCCCGATGGCCGGATCGGTCCCGAGCGCTTGGCTCCCGCCTGTCGCGGGCGCGTCGAGCGACGACCAGGGCAGCGTGCGGATCGCGGCCCTCGCGGGCGTGCCCGAGGTGCTGCGCGAAAGAGGTGTCGACCTGGCGCAGCTGCTCGCCGAGACCGGACTGGCTGCCGCGACCTTCGATCGTCCCGACAACCGCATCAGCTATCGCGCCGGCGGACGGCTGCTGCTGCGCGCGGCGGAAGCCACCGGCTGTCCTCACTTCGGCCTGCTGGCGGGGCAGCACGCGCATCCCGGTTCGCTCGGCCAGCTCGGCGAACTGATCCAGCGTTCGCGCACCGTCGAAGCGGCGCTGCACAGCCTGATCGCGCATCTGCATCTGCAGACCCGCGGCGGCGTGCCCACGCATGCGATCGAGGGGCTGCACGCCACCTTCGGCTATGCGATCTACCTGCGCGACATGCCGGGCACCGCGCAGGCCTACGACCTCGTGGCCGCATTCGAGTTCAACATCCTGCGGGCACTCTGCGGTCCGCGCTGGTCGCCGGTCGAGGTGAGCTTCGCGCACGGCCGGCCCAAGGACATCGGCCCCTACCGCAGGCTGTTCGGATGTCGCCTGGTGTTCGACGCCGACCGCACCGAGCTGCGTTTCGAGCGCCGCTGGCTCGCGCAGCCGCCGCTGGCATCGGACGCCGAACGCCATCGCCATCTGCAGCGCGAGATCCTCGCGCAAGAAAGCGTGGCGCCCCACGCGCTGGTGCACCACATCACGGCCACGCTGCGCCGCATGGTGGCCGAGGGGCGAGCGAGCGAAAGCCTGCTGTGCGACCGGCTCTCGATGCCGCGGCGCACGCTGCACCGCAGGCTGGCCGAGCAGGGCACCAGCATGCGCGTGCTGCTCGAGGATGTGCGCTACGAGTTTGCACGCCAGCTCCTGCTCGACACCGACCTGACGACGGCCGGCGTGGCGGCCGCGCTCGACTACGCGGATGCGAGCGCGTTCAACCGCGCATTCCGGCGCTGGACCGACACCACGCCCGCGGCATGGCGGGCCCAGGCGGCCGCGGCTTCCCCGGCGGCGGCTTCGCGAGCTCAAGGACACCGCATCCGATGAGCCCGATCGCCTCACCGTCGCTCGATGCACTGACCGAGATCAGCCTGGCAGACCTGCTGGATTCGGCCGGGCTGCTGCGGCTGCGCCACACGCCCCTGCGCCGGCTGTTCCGGCCCGCGGCCCGCCGCTTCGCCCTCGCGGCGCACGAGTTCGATCTGCGCGTCGGTGCCGAGGGCCTCGCGCCCGGCAGCGCCTGGCTGGTGAGCCGGATGACGGGCGGCATCGTCACCTCGGGCGCGGAGCACGTCCCGGCCGAAGGGCCGGTCGTGGTGCTCGCCAACCATCCCGGAATGGTGGACACGGTCGCGCTCTTCACCAGCCTTGCCTCGCGCCCCGAATTGCGGGTGATCGCCTCGGACCGCCCGTTCCTTCGTGCCTTGCCCCATGTGGCGCAGCGGCTGATCTTCCTGCCCGACGAGGGCGGCGGGCGCATGGCCGCGATGCGGGCCGCCGCCAGGCATCTGAAGGACGGCGGTGCGCTGCTGACCTTTCCGGCCGGCGAGATCGAACCCGATCCGGCGACCTTCGGCGCACGGCGGGCAACGGATTCGCTGCGGAACTGGTCCGACAGCTATGCCTTGTTCGCGCGGCTCGTTCCCGGGACGCGCTTCGTGCCCGCACTGGTGAGCCACGTCATTTCGCCGGAGGCACAGCGGCATCCGGCGACCCTGCTGCGCCGCACCGCACGCGACAGGGAGAAGCTCGCCGCCGCCTTGCAGGTGGCCCTGCCGCGCTATCGCCGGCTGGTGGCCAGGGTCGCGTTCGGAAGGCCCCCGGAACTCGCGGCGGAAGATGCGCTCGCTGCAGCCGTCACGGCGCGGATGCGCGAACTGATCCTTGCGGATGGTGCGATGCCGGCAGCGCATGCGTCGTCGGCCACGCGTCCGGCGATCCGGGACCTGCCCAACCGGGCGTAGCCGGCGAGGGCAAGCGCCACGAAGGCGCGGCAGCTCACTTCGGGATGCTGATGACCTGCGCCTGCGTGACCGCCTTCAGGCCTTCGGTGCCGAACTCCACGCCCCAGCCCGAGCGCTTGACGCCGCCGAAAGGCACCATCGGATGGATCGCGCCGAGCTGGGTGTGTAGGCGCACCGCTTTTCATCGGGCAGGGCGGCCCAGGCCGGCTGCGCCGACCGGGCGGCGGCCACCGCTTCGGCGATCTGGGCCGGCTCGGAATGCGGCACCAGCCCGATCGTTTCGCCGGTCGACGGATTCTTCGACTCGAAGCTCGTGGCCGATGCGACGGCGCGGCCGTCGAGGGTGTTGGTGAATGTTTTCATTGGCTGCGGATCTCCACCTGCATCTGCGTCTCCACCCACCGGACCAGCTCGCTCACGCTGACGCCCGGACCGCGCGCCAGGCTGGCGGCCTGCCAGAGCTGCTGACCGGCGCTGCTGATCGGCGCCGGCATGCCCTGCTGGCGTGCCAGGTCGACCGCGATGCCCATGTCCTTGAGCATCAGTTCGAGCTTGAAGGGATCGTCGAAGCTGCGGTTCAGCACCCGCTGGTGGATGTGGGTGCGCGTGATCCACGAACCGGCGGTGCTCTCGTTCATGACCTCGGTCATCACGGCCGGATCGAGACCGGCGCGCGTGCCGATCGCCAGGCCTTCGGCCGTGGCGGTGAGCGTGATCGCGGTGACCAGGTTGTTCAGGCACTTCATCGTGTGACCCGCGCCGAGCGGACCCAGATGGAAGGTGGCGCGGCCCATGGCGTCGAGCAGCGGACGCACGCGCTCGACCGCGGCCTGGTCCCCTCCGACCATGAAGACTAGTTCCGCCGCCTGGGCCCCCCAGGCCGCGCCGGAGACCGGGGCGTCGACCATCGCGATGCCGCGTTCCTCCAGGCGCGCGGCCGTCTCGCGCGTGATCCACGGCTCGGCCGACGATGTGTCCAGCAGCAGCGCGCCGGCCTTCCAGCCGGCCAGCAGGCCGTCGTCGTCGAACACCACGTCGCGCACCACGCGCCCGTTCGGGAGCATGGTCACGACGATGTCGCTGTGGCGGGCGACCTCCGCCGGTGTCGGTCGCGCCGTGATGTCGGCTTGTGCGTCGGCAAGCGCCTGCGAAGTACTGGCCAGGGCGTCGAACACGGACACCGCGTAGCCGGCCTTCTCGAGATGGCCGGCCATCGGGCCGCCCATCACGCCGAGACCGATGAAGCCGAGCCTGGGTAGGGAAGACGTGCTCATCTTTAGTCGAGCCTGACGCCGGAGCTCTTGATGACTTCGCCCCAGTGCGCGCTCTCGCTGCGCGCGAGGTCTCGGAATTCCTTCGGTGTGCCGGGCAGCGCCTCGAAGCCCCATTCGCCGAACACCTGCTGGATGCGCGGCGCCTGCATGGCCTTGCGCAGCTCGGCGTTGAGCCGGTCGACGATCTCGGGCGGCATGCCCGCGGGGCCGATCAGGCCGTGGAACGCGAAGGCGTTGACCTGCGGGTAGCCGAGTTCGGCAAAGGTGGGCACATCGGGCAGCGCCTTGGCGCGTTGCGGCAGCGCGATGGCCAGCGCACGCAGCTTGCCGGCCTTGAGGTAGGGCAGCGCGGCCGTGAGGTCGAGCATCATGACCTGCACCTGGCCGCCCATCATGTCCTGCATCGCGGGTGCGCCGCCCTTGTAGGCCACGTGCGTCAGGCCGAGGCCGGCCTTCTGCTTGAACAGCTCCATGGCCATCTGGTGCGGCGTGCCGACACCGGGCGACGCGTAGTTGAGCTTGTCGGGGTTGGCCTTCACGTAGCTCACGAACTCGCCGAGCGACTTCCCGCCCGTGAAGTCGGGCCGCACCACGAGCGCCAGCGGGATCCGGCCGATGGCGCCGATGTAGGTGAAGTCGCTTGCGGGCTTGTACGGCAGCTTGCCGAACATGTGCTCGTTGAAGAGCAGTGCCGCGTTCTCGGCCTGCATGATCGTGTAGCCGTCGGGCTTGGCCTGCATCAGCGTCGCGACCGCGATGTTGGTGGAGGCGCCGGGCTTGTTGTCGATCACGATCGGCTGGCCCAGCGACTGCTGCATGACCTCGGCCAGCTGGCGCGCGATGCTGTCGGTGCCGCCGCCGGCCGAGTAGGGCACCAGCCACTTGATCGGCTGGTTCGGGAAGGCGCCCTGCGCAAGCGCGGTGGTGGCGGCGGCGGCCAGCAGCAGGCCGGACGCCAGCAGGCGGATCAGGTTCTTCATGGGTTCAGTCTCTCGGTCGTTGG
This sequence comes from Variovorax jilinensis, assembly GCF_030316885.1. Classification (GTDB taxonomy): domain Bacteria; phylum Pseudomonadota; class Gammaproteobacteria; order Burkholderiales; family Burkholderiaceae_C; genus Variovorax; species Variovorax jilinensis. The sequence continues at coordinate 923,470 of NZ_JASZYQ010000001.1, forward strand.
TGGATGGATTGATGGGATGGCCGGAAGCCGCTCAGCCGCGCAGCACCTGCCAGAGTTCACGGTCGCGTTCGGCCGTCCAGACGACGGGATGCTCGATGCCGCTGAGCTCGTCGAAGGCGCGCGAGACGTCGAAGGGCAGCACGTGCTGGAACACCGGCCAGCTGCCGAAGCGCGGCGTCATCGCCGCTTCGGCGCGTTCGAAGCAGGCGCGCAGGCCCTCGCCGCGGTCGACGCCGGCCTTCACGCTGTCGAGCAGGGTGGTGATGAAGTCCTTGGTCAGCGCGATCGCCTCGGCGCAGGCGGCCTCGCCGCGCAGCACCGCGCCGCGGCCCGGCACCAGCGTGCGGGGCCGGAGCGCGAGCGTGGCGTCGAGCGTGCCGCGCCAGTCGTGCAGGTAGGCGTCGCCGGCATAGACGCCGCAGTGGTTCTCGACCACGTCGCCCGAGAACAGCACGCCGCAGTCGGGCAGCCAGGCCACCGTGTCGCCGCCCGAGTGGCCGCGGCCCAGGCCCATCAGGCGCAGCTCGCGCTGGCCCAGCCAGAGGCTCATCTCGCTCTCGAAGGTCAGCGTGGGGATCGTGAGGCCCGGCACTTCCTCGACACCCGCGAACAGGCGCGGGAAGCGGCCGACCTCGGAGTCGAAGTCGGCCTGGCCGCGCTCGCGCACCCAGCCCGCCGTGCCGTTGCTGGCGATGATGGCCTGGGCATCGGTGAAGGCGCTGGCGCCCATCACGCGCACTGCGTGGTAGTGCGTCAGAACGATGAAGCGGACCGGCTTGTCGGTCACGGTGCGGATGTCGGCGATGAAGTCGCGCGCCATGCGTGGCGTGGGCCGCGTATCGATCACCACCACGTGGTCGTCGCCGACCACGAAGCCGCAGTTGGGATCGAAGTCGCTGATGTAGCCGAAGACGCCCGAGGCCAGCTCCTGGACCTGGGGTTTCTGTTCGCGGTTGTCGGAGGCGGAAGCGAAGGAGGTCGTGGAAGTCGTGGTCATGTGTTCGATGCTTCTGAGGGGGCGGAATGGATCGGCAGGCCGCTCGCGCGTGCCTCTTCGATGCAGGCCAGCAGCGTGGCCTGATTGCCGCACTGGTTGGCCAGCAGCAGCACCAGCCGTGCGTTGAAGTCGGCGCTGCCCGGGTCGTCGAGGCCTTCCTGCGCCGACAGCCAGGCGCTGTAGAAGCCGTCGGGGTCGGGAATGTTCGCTTCGGTCTTCATGGGGTCTCCGTGGCGCTGATGGCGCGCGCGAGGGCGTGGTCGATGCGCGCTGGGGTAGCGTGGGGCAGCAGCGCGGCGCGGTAGGCGTCGGGCCGGATCAGGCAGAAGCTGCCCGGCGCTTCGAGTCCGAGATGCCGCAGCAGCGTGTCGTCGGCCTGCAGCCTCGGCAATGGGGCGTCCGCAGCATCGCCGCCGACCGCGAGCAGGCGGATCGGCCGTCCGGCCAGCGAATCGGCCGCTGCTGCCGCGTCGGCACGCGAGGGCTCCCGCCAGATGCCGACGAAGTGCGTGCCGCCGGCCAGCCATTGCATCAGCGTGCGCGCTTCTGCGGCTTGCCCGTCGCCGGGCCGCAGCAGCAGGTTCTGCACGGTGCGCGCACCCTCGGGCAGGTGCGGCGCCGGCGGATAGGCGTTGGCGACCGCCATGCGCCCGGTGTTCACGAGGCCGCGCGCAAAGGCATGGCGCGAGGCGAGTGCCACCACGGCGCGGCGCATCGTGTGCTCGGCCGGCGAGCGCGGCGCGAGAAAGCGCGCCGAGCGGCTGGTGACCTCGAGGTTCTCGACCGCCGCGGGGCGGCGCTCGGCGTCGTAGCTGTCGAGCAGGGCATCGGCCGCCTCGCCGCGCACCACCAGCGCCAGCTTCCATGCCAGGTTGGCGGCATCCTGGATGCCGTTGTTGCCGCCGCGCGCGCCGAAGGGGCTGACGACGTGCGCCGAGTCGCCGATGAAGATCACGCGGCCATGCCGGAAGCGCTCGAGCAGGTGGTCGCGGTAGCCGTAGGGCCCGATCCAGACGAACTCGAACTCGACATCCGGGCCGAGCTGCTCGCGCAGGCGGGCGCCGGCCACCTCGGGGCGGCTGATCTCCTCCGGGTCGCAGTCCTCGGGCATCTGGTAGTCGATGCGCCAGACCCCGTCGGCCATCAGGTGCTGCCAGACGCCGCGGCCCTGGTTGAAGGGCGCGTCGACCCAGGTCCAGCGCTCGATCGGCAGCGGCTTCTTGAAGCGCACGTCGCTGATGCACCAGCGGTCGGTGCTGCGCGAGGCATGCGCGGGCACGCCGAGCTGTGCGCGCAACGGGCTGTTGGCACCGGTGGCGTCGATGAGGTGATCGGCTTCCAGGGAGTAGCTGCCGGCCGGCGTCTCGATCTCCAGGCGCACGCCGTCGGCCAGCGCCTCGATGCGGGTCGCCCGGCTCTTCCAGCGCACATCGGTCAGGCCCAGTTCGAGGATGCGGTCGACCAGGAACCACTCGACGTAGAACTGCTGCAGGTTGATGAAGGGCGGCTGCTTCGAGACGCTGTCGGTCTGCAGGTTGAACTGGTAGACCTCCCGCTCGCCCGAGAAGGTGCGTCCGAATGACCAGGTGATGCCCTTCGCGGCGATGCGCTCGTAGATGCCGAGGCGTTCGAAGGTCTCGAGGCTCTTCTGCGCATAGCAGATGCCGCGCGACGATGCGCCGCGGACGCCGACCGTGTCGTCTTCATCGATCAGCACCGAGCGCACGCCCCGGCTCGCGAGATCGCAGGCCAGCGTGAGGCCAGCCGGCCCGGCGCCGACGATCACGATCGGATGACGGGTGCGCGCGCCCTCGGTCAGTTCCGCGGGCGGCTCGAAGGGCCATCGGGGCAGTTCGTAGGCGGGGGCGAAGGTGTAGGTTTCCATCGTTGGTGCTGTCTCTCGTTCTTGTCGCGATGCGCCGCGTGGTGGGCGCCGCCGTCGTGTCTGCGGCCGGCTCTTCAGAGGGCGTGTGCCCATTCGGCGATGGCGTCCGCCGCCTGCTGTACCAGTTGCGGCTGGCCCGCCAGGTAGTGGTTACCGCCCACGATGTCGACATTGCGGATGCGCGGGCCGCCGGCCGCGAGCCATGCATCGCGGGTGCTCGGGAAGGTCGACTGGTCGCCGGTGTAGGTCAGCAGCAGTTGCGGCACGGTGCAACGCGCGAGGTTCGAGGGTCCGTCGGCCTGCGACAGCGACGACCACTGCGACAGGAAGGCGGTCAGCGAGGTGGTACGACCCATCGCGTTGGCCGAGTAGTTGACCTGGCGCGCATCGCCCCAGACGCTGCCGGGCGCGCGGTCGTTGCGATCGATCGTGAGGTCGACGCAGCGCGGATCGGCGTGCGTGCGGTAGACGATGAAGGCCTGGTCGCGGGGCGCGCCCGGCGTGGCGCGCAGCAGGCGCAGCCGGTCGAGCGCCCAGCCCTCGATGCGGTCCAGCCGGGCCTTCTGGGCGGCGCCGAAGCGTGCCAGGAAGTCGGCGTCGTAGGGGCGCGCGTGCCGCAGGTCGTACATGTCGAGCGCGGGATCGACCGCCAGCGGGTCGTGCTCGTCGGTGACCGAGGGATCGATCCAGTCGCGCATCAGCTTCGAGCGCCCCTGGTGCGCGGCGCACAGTGCGATGCCGTCCACGCGCGGCAGGTCGTCCGGATGCAGGTGGGTCGGCTCGCCGTCGGCGAAATGATGGGCCGTGAGGCGCTCGGCCTGCGACTGGTAGAAGCTCGCGAGCGCGGCCCCGCCCGAGTTGCCGATCAGCAGCACGCGCTCGTAGCCGGCCGCACGCAGGAACTTGACGCCCGCGCCCAGGTCCTGGATCGCGCGTTCCATCAGCAGCACCGTGTCGTTGCCCATGTAGCGCGAGTTGAGGCCCATGCAGCAGATGCCCCGCTCGGCCAGCGGGTCGATCAGGTAGTGGCCCATGAAGTTGCTGGTCGGGTGCATCACGATGGCCGCGACCCGCTTCGGGCCTGCGGGCGCGCGCCAGGCGCCGTAGATGCGCGGGCGCAGCATCTGCAGCCCCGACTGGCTCTCGAGCGTGGCGCCGGGCTTGACGTCGATGACCGCGAGTTGCAGATCGCTCATGCGGTATCCCCGGTGCGGGCGGCCTCGGCCGTTCGGGCCGCATCGCGCTGCAGCTGCGCCTTGCGCACGGTCCAGGCGTCGAGGTCTGCGCGCGCATGCAGCGCGTGGGCGTCCATCTCGGCCTGAGGCACCGTGGGCGTGGTCAGTTCGACCCGGATGCCATTGGGGTCGAAGAAATAGATCGACTCGATGATGTGGTGGTCGGTCAGCCCGAGCACCTCGACGCCGGCCGCCTGCAGGCGTGCCTTGGCCGCGAGTAGGTCGGCATGCGAGTCGACCCGCAGCGCGATGTGGTTGACCCACGACGGCGTGTTGGGAGAGGGCAGGGCCGCGATGTCGTCGCCGAGATCGAAGAAGGCGATGTACGAGCCGTCGCGCATCTGGAAGAAGATGTGGACGTAGGGGCAGTACTCGCCGGTGCTCGGCACGTGGTCGCTCTTGATCACGTGCACCAGCGGCAGGCCGAGCAGGTCTTCGTAGAAACGGCGGGTCTCCTCGCTGTCGCGGCAGCGCCAGGCGAAGTGGTGCAGGCCGCGCACCGGGACGGGTGCTGTTGCTGGCGCGATCGGGGAAGCTGGCGTCATGAATGGATGTCTCTGCGTCTTCGGGTGGGACGAGGCGATTGGACGCTGCATGCTCGTATGATTCAATCGAAAAAATTTCATCGATTGATGAGCCATTCATATGAATCTCACATTGCGGCAGCTCCGGGCCTTCGACGCCGTCGCCGAGACCGGCAGCTTCACCGCTGCGGCCAAGGCGCTCCACCTGACGCAGTCGGCGCTCAGCGTGCTGGTGCGGGAACTCGAGCGCGAGACCGGCGTGCAGCTGTTCGATCGCCATACGCGGCGCGTGCTGCTCTCGGACGCGGGGCGCACCTTCCAGCCGCTGATCCAGCGCCTGCTGGCCGACCTGGCTAGCGCCGTCGCCGACCTCGGCGACCTGCGCGACAAGAAGACGGGCCTGCTGCGGCTTGCGGCGCCGCAGCTGATGGCCTGCACGCTGATGCCGCGCGTCATCGCGGCATGGCGCGAGCGCTACCCCGGCGTTGCGGTCAACCTCATCGACACGCTGCCCGAGCACCTGCTGGCCGGCCTGGCGACCGGCGAGGCAGAGCTTGCGGTCGGCCAGGATGTCGAGGTCGATGCCACGATCGACAGGCGCATCCTGTTTCGCGACCGCCACTGGCTGATCTGCCCGGCGGATCACCGCTTCGCGAACCGCCGCAAGGTGCGCTGGAGCGAACTCGCACCCTACACCTTCATCGCCCCCACGCGCGACTTCCGCCAGCGCGTGATGCCCGAGCTCCCGGCCGAGGTGCGCGCCTGGATGCAGCGCAGCGAAACCCTGGAGGTGTCGTACATGACGACCGCGCTCGGCATGGTCGCCAACGGCCTCGGCCTGACCGTCTGCCCCTCGTACTCGGCGTCACTGGTGCGTGCCCACGGCTTGCGCATGGTGCGCCTGGACGCGCCGGATTTCCACCGCGAGGTCTGCGTCTACAGCGCCGCCGACCGATCGCTCTCGCCGGCGGCGGCGAGCTTCGTGGAGATGCTGGAGGGCTTTGCCAGGCGCGAGGGCGGCCGCACCTCCATGGATCGATGAATGCGGAGCGCGCCCCTGCAGGCAGGTGGCGCATTCAGTCCATCAATCCACGCGCTGCAGCTGTGGCGCCTTCCACTTGCCGTTCAAGGCTTCCTGCTTCGGCCAATACAGGCGCATGGCGGCCACGAAGGGGCCCGATGGGGCCGGCAGCCAGTTCGATTCCCTCTCGGCCCCGGGCGATGCGTTCTGCAGATGGAGCGTGACACCGCCGTCGGCGTCCTTCTTCAGCTGCGGAAGCATCGGCGAGTTGACGAGGTAGCGGTGGATCGGGTTGGCCACGAGCAGGCTTTCTGGCATGCGATACATCGTGACCGACCAGAATGCATGGACCGGCGGCAGCTGTCCGGGCGCGAAGCGCAGCGTGTAGGCGTGCGAGCCGTCCAGCCGCCGGCCCTTGGAATCGAGGGCCAGGACGGGGTAGATCGCCTCGTCCTTCGAGTTGCCGTAGATGCCCGCCACGGCGGCGGTCATGCGGTACTGGTAGTTGTTCTTCAGGAAGGCGCGCGTGCCGAAGAGGTCGCCGCTGCTGATCTGATGCGTATCGAGCCGTTGCTTCGTCGCTTCGTTGGACTTCCAGGCGTCGGCGATGCCGTCCCGGACCGCTTGCTTGAGCTCCGGCGACAGCGCCGCGAAGTCGAAGCGCTGTCCCGGGCCGATGCCGAGCTTGGCGAAGCGCGCCATCAGTGCCTTCTCGGACGGGTTGACCGGCGAAAGGCCCAGGATGAAGTTGAGCGTCGAGAAGAGCTCGGGTGAGCTGCGCTCGTCCTGCGCGCCCAGCGGTTTCGGGAAGGCGAGCGCCGGCGCGGCGGCGGGCGCCGGCTTGCCGAGGAAGGCCGACAGCGGCTGCGCCTTGTAGCCGGCCTGGATCTTCTTGACCTTCTCCAGATCGTCCGGCCCGAACAGCTGCGTGCGGTAGATCGCGTTGATGAGCTGCGTCTCGCTGCGGATGACGGCGTCGATTCCGGCCGGCTTGCCGCCCTTCCAGCCCGGACCGGCGACCATGTAGGTGCCACCGCCGTTGCCGGTGGCGCGGCTGCCCAGGTAGGCGAAGTTGAAGGTGTAGGCGTCGATGAGCTGGACCGAGAAATAGCGCCCCTTCTCGATCGGCGGGATGGTCAGCACGATCGGCTCGGCGCGCAGGTCCATGCCGATGAACGAATAGGGCGTGTCGGAGTTGGGCGTCTGGATGGTGGTGTCCGCCGGCGTGAACACGCGCGCGGTGCTGGCGATCTCGTTCCAGGGGGCCTTGAACTCGGGTCCGCTCCGGTCGACGTTGTAGGCGTACTGGATCCGGTAGCTGTCCACCATCGGAAAGCCGTACACGTAGGCCTTCTTGGCGATCGCGCGCGCCTCGGCGGCGCCGGGCGGCTGGGCCGAGGCCGTCGCCGCGAGGATCGACAGCGCGACCACAGGCGCGGCTCGCCGGACGAAGGACAGATGCATCTTCATGAGGTCTCCAGGGTGGACGAACGGGCATGCTGCGACATGGGGCGACCGGCCGCGGCGCATCGCCGTCGGACGCTGGCGGGCTGCCAAATCCTACTAAGCTTCGCCGGTCACCGCTTCACGGACCGGTTTCGACCATGAGCACCTTCGAATGGATCATCGCGCTGCTGCTGGGCGCAGCGCTGCTGGCCGAACTCGCGCGCCGCGTGGGGGCGCCGTATCCGACCTTCCTGGCCCTGGGTGGGGTGCTGCTGGCCTTCGTGCCGTCGAGCCCCCGCTGGACGCTCGATCCGCACCTGGCGCTCACGCTGTTCGTCGCGCCGGTGCTCGGGCGGGCCGCCTATGACACCTCGCTGCGCGACCTGCGCGCCAACTGGCGGCCGATCGCCGGGCTGGTGCTGGCCGCGGTCGGCACCACCGTGCTGGCGGTCGCGGTCGCGGTCCGCTGGCTGGTGCCCGACATGCCGTGGGCGATCGCGATCGCGCTCGGCGCCATCGTCGCGCCGCCGGACGCTGCGGCAGCGACCGCGGTCATGCGCCAGCTCAAGCTGCCGCACCGGCTGCTCAAGATCATCGAAGGCGAGAGCCTGCTCAACGATGCGAGCGCACTGCTGGTCTACAGGCTCGCGATCATGACCGTGCTGGCCGGCCACCTGGGCTTCGCGAGCTTCGCGCCGGTGTTCCTCCTGACCGTGTTCGGCAGCCTCGCGGTGGGCGTGGGGCTGGCCCGCGTGGCGCGGCCGCTCGCGATCGGCGTGCGCGACGTGCCGACCGCGCTGATCATGCAGTTCGTGTTCACCTTCGGCGTCTGGATCGCGGCCGAGGCGGTCGGCCTGTCCGGCATCCTGACGCTGGTCGCCTACGGCATGACGCTCGCGCGGCGCAGCGGCAAGCTCATGCCGGCCCACATGCGGGTGCCGATCTTCGCGGTCTGGGAGACCGCCGTCTTCGTGCTGAACGCCTTCGCCTTCGTGCTGATCGGCATGCAGCTGCGGCCGATCTGGGAGCGCCTGACCATCGACGGCGGCCGCGACACGGCCTTCGTCACCGCGCTGGTCGTTCTGCTCGTCACCATCGCGGCGCGCTTCGTCTGGGTCATGGGCCACAACACCCTGATGCGGTGGCGGATGGCGCGCCGCGGGCCGGCCGACGGCACCGGTCCGGCGCGGCCCCGGATCGCCAACGGCATCCTGCTGTCATGGTCCGGCATGCGCGGCATCGTGACGTTGGCGGCCGCCTTCGCCATTCCCGAGATGCTGCCCGACGGCTCGCCCTTTCCCTACCGGGACCTGATTCTGCTGTGCGCCTTCGCGGTGGTGCTGGGCACGCTGGTGTTGCAGGGCCTGACGCTCAAGCCGCTGATTCGCCGCCTGGACCTTAGCGACGACGACCCGGTGGCGAGCGAGATCCGGCTCGGTCGCACGCATGCCTACGCCGCCTTGCTGGAGGCGATCAAGGACGACGACACGCACGAGGGCAAGCTGCTGCGCAAGCAGTACGGCGCCGTCATCGACCTCAACGCCAGCGCGCCGCGCGATGCGCCGCTGCACGAGGTGCCCGGCGGGCCGTTGCGGCGGCGGGCGATCGCGGTCGCCCGCGAGCGCGCCTTCGAGATGCGGCGCGACGACATCATCGGCGACGACGCCTACTGGGTGCTGATCCAGGAGCTCGACTGGGCGGAACTGAGCGCGGGCGGCGGCCGGTCGCCTTGACGGACGAGGCGAGGGCGGCGGCGCGGCGGTGAATCGCCGCCTTGCGGGCCGGCAGAAGACAAAGAAGCCCGCCATCTTTTGGATGGCGGGCTTCTTCTTGCTGACATTGGTGCCGGAGAGATGAATCGAACACCCGACCTTCTCATTACGAATGAGCTGCTCTACCGACTGAGCTACACCGGCTTAGCCTTCGATTATACCTTATCGTGGTAGCCCGTCAGGCGCTCGACTTCGTTCCTGGATCCGAGCAACACCGCGACGCGCTCGTGCAGCTTGGACGGCTCGAGGTCCATGATGCGCTGGCGCCCGTTGGTGGAGGCGCCGCCGGCCTGCTCGACCAGCCAGCTCATCGGGTTGGCCTCGTACATCAGGCGCAGCTTGCCGGCCTTCTCGGGCTCGCGCTTGTCCCAGGGGTACATGAACACGCCGCCGCGCATCAGGATGCGGTGCACGTCGGCCACCATGCTGGCGATCCAGCGCATGTTGAAGTCCTTGCCGCGCGGGCCTTCCTTGCCCTGCAGGCATTCGTCGATGTAGCGCTTCACCGGCTGGTCCCAGTGACGCATGTTGCTCATGTTGATCGCGAACTCCCGGGTGTCGGCCGGGATCTGGATGTCTTCCTGCGTGAGCATGAACGAGCCCTGTTCGCGGTCGAGCGTGAACATCGCCACGCCGCTGCCCACGGTCAGCACCAGCGTGGTCTGCGGGCCGTAGATGCAGTAGCCGGCCGCGACCTGCCTGTTGCCGGCCTGCAGGAAGTCGGCCTCCTGCACGCCGGGCGTGTCGTCGGGCTTCTTGAGCACGCTGAAGATGGTGCCGATGCTGACGTTGACGTCGATGTTGCTCGAGCCGTCCAGCGGATCGAAAAGCAGCAGGTATTCGCCCTGCGGATAGCGGTTGGGCACCACGTAGATGCTGTCCATCTCCTCGCTGGCCATGGCCGCGAGGTGGCCGCCCCATTCGTTGGCCTCGATCAGCACCTCGTTGGCGATGATGTCGAGTTTCTTCTGCACCTCGCCCTGCACGTTCTCGCTCTCGGCGCTGCCGAGCACGCCGCCGAGCGCGCCCTTGTTGACCGCCTGGCTGATGCTCTTGCAGGCGCGGGCCACCACTTCGAGCAGCAGGCGCAGCTGGCCGGGGATGAGGCCGTCGGCGCGTTGCTGCTCGACCAGGTAGCGGGTGAGGGATATCTTGGATTGGGCCATGTAGAGGGGTCCTTGGATGCTTAGATGGACAGCGCGCGGGTCACGACTTCGAGCGTGTCCTTGCTGAGGTCCGGGCGCGCCGCGACGCGTGCGATCGCCTCGCGGGCCGCGCTGCGATAGGGCTCGGCCAGCTTGCTCCAGCGGTCGAGTGCCCGTGCGAGTCGAGCGGCGACTTGCGGGTTGATGGCGTCGAGCTCGATCACGCGGTCGCTCCAGAACACGTAGCCGGCTGCGTCGGCGCGGTGCAGGGCGCCCGGGTTGCCGCTGCAGTAGCTGAAGATCACGCTGCGCGCGCGGTTCGGGTTCTTGATCGAGAAGTCGGGGTGCTTCATGAGCTGCTTGACCAGCGGCAGGATGTCGCCGCCGCGGTCGGGCGAGCCGGCCTGCAGCGAGAACCACTTGTCGATGACCAGCGCCTCGTCCTTGAAGATCTGGTGGAAGCGTGCGAGCGCCTGCGCCGCGAGCGCATGGCCCGAGGACACCAGCGCGCTCAGCGCGTTGAAGCGGTCGGTCATGTTGCCGGCGTCCTTGAAGCGCTGCAGCGTCTTGCCCGGCCACACGCTGTCGCCCGAGGCGCGAGCCGCCAGGCACAGGTGGGTGAGGGCGATGCCCGCGAGCGCGCGGCGCCCCGACGAGACCGGATCGGGCACGTAGGCGCCGGTGTCCCGGTTCTGCTCGTAGGCCTGCTCCCATTCGGTGAAGAGGGCGGTCGCGAGCTGGGCGCGCATGGCTTCGCGCACCACGTGCACGCGCTGCGGATCGACCGTCTCGAGCTGTTCGGCGATGTAGGTCTCCGAGGGCAGCGTGAGCACCAGTTCCTTGAAGGCCGCATCGAGCTGCGGGTGGCCCAGCACGCTGCGCATCGCGTCGATGAAGGCTGCGCCGAGCGGTTGCTCTCCGGCCGCGGCCGGCTCGGCGATCGCGCGCAGCGCGGCACGCAGCGCCAGGCGCTGGCCCGCTTCCCAGCGGTTGAACGGATCGGGATCGTTCGCGAGCAGCGTGAGCAGCTGGGCGTCGGTGTACTGGTAGTCGAGGATCACCGGCGCGCTGAAGCCGCGCAGGATCGAGGGCACGGGCTCGGCATCGAGGCCGACGAAGGTGAACTGCTCGCCGGCGCGCGTGAGCACCAGCGTGCGCGTGCCCGAGGTGGCCTCAGCCTCGCCTTCGAGCTGTACCGGCAGCTCGCGGCCGTCGGCGCTCAGGAGCCCGAGGTTGACCGGGATCACGAACGGGTCCTTGACCGGCTGGCCCGGGGTCGGCGGGCAGCTCTGCACGAAGCTCAGCGTGTAGCTGCGCGAGGCCGCGTCGTAGACGCCGTGGGCGGCCAGGCGCGGCGTGCCGGCCTGGGCATACCAGCGCTTGAACTGCGGCAGCAGGCGCGCGAGCTCGGTGCCGGGGTTGGCGTCGGCGATCGCCTGCGCGAAGTCGTCGCAGGTCACGGCCTGGCCGTCGTGGCGCTCGAAGTACAGCGTGATGCCGCGCTCGAAGCCCTTGCGGCCGACCAGCGTCTGCATCATGCGCACCACCTCGGCACCCTTCTCGTAGATGGTGACGGTGTAGAAGTTGCTGATCTCGATGTAGCTGTCGGGGCGCACGGGATGCGCCATCGGGCCCGCATCCTCGGGGAACTGGGCGGTGCGCAGAACGCGCACGTCCTCGATGCGCTTGACTGCGCGCGCCGAGGCCTCGGCGCACAGGTCCTGGCTGAACTCCTGGTCGCGGAACACCGTGAGGCCTTCCTTGAGCGAGAGCTGGAACCAGTCGCGGCAGGTGACGCGGTCGCCGCTCCAGTTGTGGAAGTACTCGTGGCCGACCACGCTCTCGATGTTGCCGTAGTCGGCATCGGTGGCGGTGGCCTGGTTGGCCAGCACGTACTTGGTGTTGAAGATGTTGAGGCCCTTGTTCTCCATCGCGCCCATGTTGAAGTCGCTGGTGGCGACGATCATGAAGCGGTCGAGGTCGAGCGGCAGGCCGAAGCGGGCCTCGTCCCACAGCACCGAGTTGATCAGCGAGTTCATCGCGTGCTCGGTCTTGTCGAGGTCGCCCGCGCGCACGTACACCTGCAGCAGGTGCTCGCGGCCGTTGCGCGCCTTGATGCGCTGCTCGCGCGCCACCAGCTTGCCGGCGACCAGCGCGAACAGGTAGCTGGGCTTGCGGAAGGGATCGACCCATTTCGCGAAATGGCGGCCCTCGGGCAGGTCGCCCGACTCGACCAGGTTGCCGTTCGACAGCAGCACCGGATAGGCGGCCTTGGCGGCACGCAGCGTCACGGTGTAGTTCGCCATCACGTCGGGGCGGTCGAGGAAGTAGGTGATGCGGCGGAAGCCCTCGGCCTCGCACTGCGTGAAGAAGGTGTCTTCGCTGACGAACAGGCCCATCAGCTTGGTGTTCTTGGCCGGGCAGCAGGTCGTGAAGATCTCGAGCTCGAAGGTGTCGGGCAGATTGTCGATCACCAGCTGGTCGACATCCATGCGGAACGAGGCGCCCTGGCCGTCGACCAGCACGCGCGCGAGATTGAGCTCGTCGCCGTCCAGGCGCAGCGGCTCGGGTGCGACGTCGGGATTGCGGCGCAGCCGCATGCGGTTGAGCACGCGGGTCTTGGCGGGATCGAGGTCGAAGGTGAGCTCGACCGTGTCGATCCAGTAGGCCGGCGCGCTGTAGTCCTCGCGACGGATCGCGATCGGTTGGCCTTGGGCATCACGAAACAGCATCGAGTGTCTCCAGGAAGTTTGAGTTGTTCAGATCGTCGTAGTCACGCACGGCCGCGATCACGTGCGGCCCCGCGAGTTCGGAGGCCGAATGAGTGGTGCAGATCGCGACCGCCAGCATGCCGCCGCGGCGCGCGGCTTCGATGCCGAAGGGCGCGTCCTCGAACACGATGCAGCGCGAGGGCGCCACGCCGATGCGGCGTGCCGCCTCGAGGAAGATCGCCGGCTGCGGCTTGCCGGGCAGGCCCTCGTCGCCGCCCACGATGGCCAGCGGCGCCGGGTCGGGCCGCAGGTTGGCCATGGTGAAGGCGATGTTGTGCCGGTCTCCCGCGGTGCCGACCGCGACCTTGAGGCCGCGTGCCACCGCGGCGCGGTAGAAGGGCGTGAAGCCGGACACCTCTCGGAACCGGGCGCCGAAGAGCTCGCGGTAGATCGATTCCTTGCGATGCGTGATCTCGGCGCTCTCGGCCTCGGTCACTTCGCGGCCCATCAGTTCGCAGGCGCATTCGAAGGCGGTGCGGCCGGTGGTCTGGCGCATGAACCTCGGCACGTCGATCTCGACGCCGTGGCGCACGCCGTATTCGATCCATGCCTTGGCGTGCCAGGGCATGGAGTCGACCATCGTGCCGTCCATGTCGAAGATCAGGGCTTCCACCCGCCGTGTCGAGGCCTGCATCAGACGCCCTGTTTCAGCGAGGCTTCGATGAAGACGTCGAGGTCGCCGTCGAGCACCTTCTGCGTGGCCGAGACCTCGACGTTGGTGCGCAGGTCCTTGATGCGGCTGTTGTCCAGCACGTAGCTGCGGATCTGGTGGCCCCAGCCGACGTCGGTCTTGCTGTCCTCGAGCTTCTGCTGCTCTTCCTGGCGCTTGCGCATCTCGTGGTCGTACAGGCGCGAGCGCAGCCGCTTCCAGGCGACGTCGCGGTTGCTGTGCTGGCTGCGGCCGTCCTGGCACTGCACCACGATGCCGGTCGGGATGTGCGTGAGCCGCACCGCCGAGTCGGTCTTGTTGATGTGCTGGCCGCCGGCGCCGCTGGCGCGGAAGGTGTCGGTGCGCACGTCGGCCGGATTGATGTCGATCTCGATCGAGTCGTCGATCTCGGGGTAGACGAAGATGCTCGCGAAGCTCGTGTGGCGCCCGCCTGAGGAGTCAAAGGGCGACTTGCGCACCAGGCGGTGCACGCCGGTCTCGGTGCGCAGCAGGCCGAAGGCGTAGTCGCCCTCGACCTTGATGGTCGCGCCCTTGATGCCCGCGGTGTCGCCCGGCGTCTCGTCCTCGATCTGGGTCTTGAAGCCCTTGCGCTCGGCGTACTTGAGGTACTGGCGCAGCAGCATGCTCGCCCAGTCGCAGGCCTCGGTGCCGCCGGCGCCGGCCTGGATGTCGACGAAGGCGTTCAGCGGGTCGGCCGGGTTGTTGAACATCCGGCGGAACTCGAGCTGCTTGATGTCGGCCTCGAGCAGGGCGGCGTCATCGGCGATGGCCTGCAGGCCGTCCATGTCGCCGTCTTCCTTCGACATCTCGAACAGTTCGGTGTTGTCCGAGAGGCCGCTGGTGAGGCGGTCGAGCGTGACCACGACGTCGTCGAGCGACTTCTTCTCGCGGCCCAGTTCCTGCGCCTTCTTGGGGTCGTTCCAGACGTTGGGGTCTTCGAGCGAGGCGTTGACCGTCCTCAGGCGTTCGGCTTTGGCATCGTAGTCAAAGATACCTCCGTAAATCGACCGTGCGGGCGCTCAGGTCCGCGAGGGTTGCGCCGATTTGGTTGATTTGCTCTGCATCCATGGGGTGTCCTGACGGTGTTCGGGGAAACCTCGCATTTTCTCACGGGATGCAGGGTGCGCCCGGGCGCGCGCTTTCAGCCGTGCGTCAGGTGGTGAATTCCTCGATCAGCCGTGCCACGCGCAGCGGCTGGTCGTGGTGCAGCATGTGGCCGGAATCGGGCAATGCCTCGATGCGCACCGAGGGCACCGACCGCAGCCGCTCGTGGAATTCCTCCAGCGTGTAGCGGTGCTTCCACCAGCCCGAGAGGCTGTCGTCCGAGGCCTCGACCATCAGCGTCGGCGCCGTGATGCGGGCATAGAGCGCGAGCGTCTCGTCGACGCGGAAGATGTGGGCGTTGACGATCTTGTGCGCCGGGTCGCCGAGGATGTGCCAGCGCGCGCTGCCGTCGGGTTGCGCGTCGCTGGCGGCCCAGTGGCCCGCGAGCCAGTTCGCCTTGTCGGCCGTCAGGCGCGGGTTGGTCTTCATGAGCCGGCGCGCCACGCCCTCGACGCCGGGATAGGCCGCCAGCGCCTTCTCGCCGCGGTGCAGGCTCTTGAGCTCGTCGATCCACTGGCCGTAGCGCGCGGGCGCCTCGTCGGGCTTGCGAAAGGGCATGCCGAAGCCTTCGAGGTTGATGAGCCGGCGGATGCGCTGCGGCCGCACGCCCGCGTAGTGCATCACGACGTTGCCGCCCATGCTGTGGCCGACCAGGTCGACCGGACGCGCGGCATCGCCGGCGCCCGTGTAGTGATCGAGCAGCCATTCGAGGTCCGCCATGTAGTCGGCCAGCCAGTAGTTGTCGACGCCGCCGCCATCGGTGAGGCCGAAGCCGCGCCAGTCGGGCGCGAGGACGAAGCGGTCGTCGGCCAGCGCATCCACCACGAATTGCCACGATGCGCCGACGTCCATCCATCCGTGCAGCAGCACCAGCGCGGGCCGCGGATCGGACGGATCGCCCCACAGGCGCACGTGGTAGCTGAGATTGCGCACGGGCACGAATTCGCTGCGCGAGGGACGAAGGACTTGGTACATGGACGCCGATGATAAGGAGCGGCGCCGGCGGCCGCAGTCCGCCGCACGACAGTCCGCAAAGCGCGCTAGCATCCCGCGCATGAAAAAGATCCAACTCGGTCGCAGCGACCTGCACGTCACCCCGATCTGCCTCGGCACCATGACCTTCGGCGAGCAGGTCGACGAGGCCACCGCCCACGCCATCCTCGACCGCTCGCTCGAACGCGGCGTCGATTTCATCGATACGGCCGAGATGTATGCCGTGCCCGCGCGCCGCGAAACCTTCGGCGCCACAGAGACCATCATCGGCAACTGGTTCGACAAGAATCCGGGCGCTCGGGGCAAGCTCGTGCTCGCGACCAAGGTGGCGGGCCCGTCGCGTGGCATGCCCTGGGTGCGCGAGGGCAGCGGCATGACGGCGGCGGACATCACGGCCTCGTGCGAGGCCAGCCTCAGGCGCCTGAAGACCGACGCCATCGACCTCTACCAGATCCATTGGCCCGAGCGCCACGTGCCGGCCTTCGGACAGCTCTACTACGACCCGCAGAAGGAGACCTCGGCGACGCCGATCCACGAGCAGCTCGAAGCGCTCGGCAAGCTGGTCGCGGCCGGCAAGGTGCGCGCCATCGGGCTCTCGAACGAGACACCCTACGGCGTGCACGAGTTCGTCCGCCTGGCCGAGCAGCACGGTCTGCCGCGCGTCGCGAGCGTGCAGAACGTCTATTGCCTGGTCAGCCGCGCGCTGGAGAACGGCCTCGACGAGACCATGCACCGGCTCGACGTGTCGCTGCTGGCCTACTCGCCGCTGGCCTTCGGCCTTCTGACCGGCAAGTACGACCAGAGCGGCACCGAGGGCCCCGATGCGCCCAAGGGTGCGCGCATCTCGAGCTACGAATCGGTGCGCAAGCAGCGCTGGGGCCGGCCCGATGCCCTCAAGGCCGCGCGCCGCTACAACGCGCTGGCCATCGAGCACGGCCTGACGCCGGCGCAGATGGCGCTGGCCTTCTGCTACACCAAGTGGCAGGTGGCAAGCACCATCATCGGCGTGACCTCGGTGGCGCAGCTCGACCAGGACCTCGACGCCTGGGGCACCACGCTGTCGGCCGAAGTGCTGGCCGAGATCGACAAGATCCGCTGGGAACTGCGCGACCCGGCATCTTGAGACCTTGCGGGACAGACCAAGAAACCGCGTAGCGGTTTTTGCTCTGTCCTCAACTGACTGAAGACCCGTGGCCAAGAAACCCCACGTCTCGGAAACTCCCGCCACCCAGCTGCTGCGGGCGCGCGGTGTCGCCTTCACCGAGCATCCCTACGAGTACCTCGAGCACGGCGGCGCCCAGCACAGCGCCGAGGTGCTCGGCCTCGACCCCTTCACGGTGGTCAAGACGCTCGTCATGCAGGACCAGGACGCCAAGCCGCTGATCGTGCTGATGCACGGCAATCGCACGGTATCGACCAAGAACCTCGCGCGCCAGATCGGTGCCAAGTCGGTCGAGCCGTGCAAGCCCGAGGTCGCGAACCGGCACAGCGGCTACCTGGTCGGCGGCACCTCGCCCTTCGGCACGCGGCGGGCGATGCCGGTCTACATCGAGTCGACCATCCTCGAGCTGCCGCGCATCGCGATCAACGGCGGGCGGCGCGGCTACCTGGTGGGGATCGATCCGCGGCTGTGCCTGAGCCTGCTCGACGCCCGTCCGGTGCAGTGCGCGCTGGCAGAATAGCCGGTTGCCCCGTTTCGGGCCTCGCCGCCGGGTCGCCCGGCGCCATCGACAACCAGAGCCTTGCCCGTGAGTTCCTTCATTCCCCCGCTGATCGCGGTCTTGCTGTCCTATCTGCTGGGTTCGCTGTCCTTCGCGGTCATCGTCAGCAAGTCCCTCGGCATGGCCGATCCCCGCAGCTACGGCAGCAAGAATCCGGGCGCCACCAACGTGCTGCGCTCGGGCAACAAGGGCGCCGCGCTCGCGACGCTGCTGCTCGATGCGCTCAAGGGCTGGCTGCCGGTGTTCCTGGTGCAGCAGTTCGGCGCTGCCTGGGGCATGGACGCCGGTGTCGCGGCGGTGTGCGGCCTGGCCGCCTTCCTGGGCCACCTGTATCCGGTGTTCTTCGGCTTCCAGGGGGGCAAGGGCGTGGCGACCGCGGCCGGCGCGCTGTTCGGCATCGGCCCGCTGCTCGGGCTTGCGACTGCGCTCACCTGGCTGATCATCGCGGTGTTCTTCCGCTACTCGTCGCTCGCCTCGATCGTGGCCGCCTTCTTCGCGCCGGCCTACTACCTGATCGGCGGCCAGATCGCCTGGCCGCTCGACCTCTGGGTGCTGCTGGCGCTGGTCTCGATCAGCCTGCTGCTGGTCTGGCGCCACCGCGAGAACATCCGTCGGCTCGCGACCGGGACCGAGTCGCGGCTCGGCGCCAAGGCCAAACCCGGCAATTGATTCACAGGGGACAACGACATGGCAGATATCCAGCGCTTTCACGTCGGACCGCGGCTCAGCGAGATCGCGATCCACAACGGCACCGTCTACCTGGCCGGCCAGGTGCCGGACGACCTGTCGCAGGACATCCGGGGCCAGACCGCGCAGGTGCTCGGCATGGTCGAGCGCCTGCTGGAAGAGGCCGGCAGCGACAAGTCGCGCATCCTCATGACGCAGATATTCCTGTCCGACATCACGGACATCACGGCCATGAACGACGTCTGGGACGCCTGGATCCCGGCCGGAAACACGCCGCCGCGTGCCACCGTGCAGGCCGCGATGGCCAAGCAGGGCTACAAGATCGAGATCGTGGTGACTGCGGCCGCGGCCTGAGTCAGAACCGTTTTTCCAGCACCATCTGGTCGGCGTCGCGGCGCATCGAGAAGCGGCTGATGAAGCTGTTGCCGAGCAGGATGAAGGGCATCGGCTGCTGCGAGACGATGGCCTCGACGTCGTAGACCTCGACGTCGCCCACCCGCACCGAATCGAGTCGCACGCGATAGCCCTGCGCCACGCCGTTGGCGGTGTTCATGCGCACCGGCTGGCCCTTGCTGAAGTCGAGCCCGATGCGCTGCGCATCGGCGGCCGACATCGCGACCGTGGTGGCACCGGTGTCGAGCATGAAGGACACCGCGCGCCCGTTGATCGCGCCCTGCGCCATGAAATGGCCGCCGCTCGACACCGGCAGCACGATGCGCGTGCCGCCTGCGCCCGAGGCGCCGCCGCCGCCGATGCTCACCGGCGTGTCCATGCGAAGCACCGCGCGCTTGCCGGCGGCCTCGACGGTCGCCGTCTCGCCTTGCAGCGACACCAGCCTGACGCCCTGGAAGGTCTCGCCGACCGCCAGCGTCTTGGGCGCGCCGGAGTTCACGATCAGGATCGCGCGGCTGCCGATGGTGCCGGTCAGCGTGACCGACTGGGCGTGGACGAGGCCGCAGGCGGCGGCCAGCAGCAGCGCGAGGAATGCCTTCATGGGAAGGCGATCAATCGCGGAAGTTGTTGAAGGTGAGTGGCAGGTCCGGGACGTCCTTCTTGATCAGCGCCATCGCGGCCTGGAGGTCGTCGCGCTTGGCGCCCGTGACGCGCACCGCGTCGCCCTGGATCGCGGCCTGCACCTTGAGCTTGCTGTCCTTGATCAGGCGCTGGATCTTCTTCGAGGTCTCGGTCTCGATGCCGCTGCGGACCTTGACCACCTGCTTGACCTTGTCGCCGCCGATCTTCTGGACGTCGCCCTTGTCGAGGAAGCGGACGTCGACGCTGCGCTTGGTCAGCTTGTTGCGCAGGATTTCCTCGACCTGCACGAGCTGGAACTCGGCGTCGCCGATCATGGTGATTTCCTTGTCCTTGAGCTCGACCGCCGCCGCCGTGCCCTTGAAGTCGAAGCGCGTGCCGATCTCCTTGGCGGTGTTCTCGACCGCGTTCTTGACCTCGGGCAGGTTGGGTTCACAGACGGTGTCGAAGGACGGCATGTAGGAGGCTCCGGAAACGAAAAGGAATGTGCAGCGCACCGTGTTGCGCGGCGTGCGAATGCGACAATTCTCCCATGATCGTGGAGTCCAACGTCGCCCTGCAGCAGCACAACAGCTTCGGCATCGTCGCGCGCGCGCAGCATCTGGCGCGCATCGCCGGCGAGGCCGACGTGGCGGCGCTGCTGGCCGACGCCCGCTGGCGCGATGCACCCAAGTTCGTGCTCGGCGGCGGCAGCAATATCGTCCTGACCGGCGACGTCAAGCCGCTCGTGCTCAAGGTCGAGATCAAGGGCCTGCGCCTGGTCGAGGAGACGCCGCGGGCCTGGATCGTCGAGGCCGGCGCCGGCGAGGTCTGGCACGATACGGTGCGCTGGACGCTCGCGCAGGGCTTCCCCGGCCTCGAGAACCTCGCGCTGATCCCGGGCACGGTGGGCGGCTCGCCGGTGCAGAACATCGGTGCCTACGGGGTCGAGCTGCAAGACCGCTTCGATTCGCTCGACGCCATCGATCTGCGCAGCGGCCGCGCCTTCACGCTCGACGCGGCCGAATGCGCGTTCGGCTACCGCGATTCGGTGTTCAAGCATGCGGCCAGTGGCGACAACGATTTCGGGCTGGCGGGCCGGGCGCTGATCACGCGCGTGCGCTTTCGCCTGCCCAAGCCATGGAAGCCGGTGCTCGGCTACCTCGACCTCGAGCGCAAGATGGACGAGACCGGCAACTTCCAGCCCACGGCGACCGAGATCTTCGACTGGATCTGCGCCATCCGCCGCGCCAAGCTGCCCGACTGGCGCGTGCTGGGCAATGCGGGCAGCTTCTTCAAGAACCCGACCGTGACACCCGAGCAGTGCGCCGACATCATCGCGCGCGATCCCAAGATCGTTCACTACCCGATGGCCGACGGCAGCATCAAGCTCGCAGCCGGCTGGCTCATCGATGCCTGCGGCTGGAAGGGCAAGTCGGTCGGCAATGCTGGCGTGTACGAGCGCCAGGCACTGGTGCTGGTCAACCGCGGCGGCAGCACCAACCCGGTGACTGGCGGCGAGGTCATGACACTGGCCAAGGCGATCCAGACCAGCGTCTACGAACGATTCGGCATCCGGCTGGAGCCCGAGCCGGTCGTGGTGTGAATCGCGGCCGGCGCAGCCAGGCCTGTTCGTGAAACACCGCGGAACCGGCTTTGCCGGGCCGCTGGTGTTGCCCCGGCGGGGGTGGGCGCCCGGACACGAAGTGCTGGGGAACCCGGGGGCGAGCCTACTTTTCGTCGTTCTTGAGCCGGGGCAGCGAAGCCCCTTGCGTCGTCGACAGCAGGCCGGCCTGCGTGTAGATGCCGAGCTTGGCGCGCGTGTCGACGATGTCGAGGTTGCGCATCGTCAGCTGGCCGATGCGGTCGAGCGGACTGAAGGGCGCGTCCTCGACCTTTTCCATCGACAGGCGCTCGGGTGCGTAGGTGAGGTTGGGGCTCTCGGTATTCAGGATCGAGTAGTCGTTGCCGCGGCGCAATTCGATCGTGACCTCGCCGGTGACCGCACGCGCCACCCAGCGCTGTGCGGTCTCGCGCAGCATGATCGCCTGCGGGTCGAACCAGCGGCCCTGATAGAGCAGGCGGCCCAGGCGGCGTCCGTGGTCGCGGTACTGCTCGATCGTGTCCTCGTTGTGGATGCCGGTCACGAGCCGTTCGTAGGCGATGAACAGCAGCGCGAGGCCGGGCGCCTCGTAGATGCCGCGGCTCTTGGCTTCGATGATGCGGTTCTCGATCTGGTCGCTCATGCCCAGGCCGTGGCGGCCGCCGACCTTGTTGGCTTCGAGGATCAGCTCGACAAGGTTCGGGTATTCGACGCCGTTGATCGCCACCGGGCGGCCTTCCTCGAAGCGCACCGTGACCTCTTCGCGCTTGACCTCGACCTCGTCCTTCCAGAAGGCGACGCCCATGATCGGCTGCACGATCTTCATGCCGCTGTTCAGGAACTCGAGGTCCTTGGCCTCGTGCGTGGCGCCGAGCATGTTGGAGTCGGTCGAATAGGCCTTCTCGCTCGACATCTTGTAGGCGAAGCCGGCCTTCTGCATGAACTCCGACATCTCCTTGCGGCCGCCGAGCTCGTCGATGAAGGTCTGGTCGAGCCAGGGCTTGTAGATCTTGAGCGCCGGGTTGGTGAGCAGGCCGTAGCGATAGAAGCGCTCGATGTCGTTGCCCTTGAAGGTGCTGCCGTCGCCCCAGATGTGGACGTCGTCTTCCTTCATCGCCGACACCAGCATGGTGCCGGTCACGGCGCGGCCCAGCGGCGTCGTGTTGAAGTAGGTCAGGCCCGCGGTCGTGACGTGGAAGGCGCCGGCCTGCAGGGCGGCGAGCCCTTCGGCGGCGAGCTGCGTGCGGCAGTCGATCAGCCGCGCCAGTTCGGCGCCGTAGAGCATCGCCTTGCGCGGGATCTCTTCGTAGTCGGGTTCGTCGGGCTGGCCGAGGTTGGCGGTGTAGGCGTAGGGCACGGCGCCCTTGTTGCGCATCCAGTGCAGCGCGGCACTGGTGTCGAGGCCGCCCGAGAAGGCGATACCGACCTTCTGGCCGGCGGGAACGCTCTGGAGAATCGTGGACATGCTCGGAATCCGGTTCAGCCGAAGTGGCAGATGTAGCTGTAGGGTTCGCCGCTCACGCGGATCTGGAAGCTCGCGTTGCCGGGGATGCTGAACTTCTGGCCCGCGCCCGAGGACTGCCATTCGGTGCTGCCCGCGAGCAGGTATTCGCAGCTGCCGCCCACGCCCTCCATGATCTCGGGCGCGCCCGTGTTGAAGGTCAGGGTCGAGGGCAGGATCACGCCCACCGATTTCTTGCTGCCGTCGGCCAGCGTGAGGTTGTGGCTCACGCACTTGCCGTCGAAGTAGACGTTGGCCTTGGCCGAGACCGTGGCGTTGGGGAGGGATTCGGTAGTGCTCATGGTAGGAAGCTGGCGCGGTGCAAAGCCCGTGATTTTAGGCTTGCCGACCCGCTTCCCCGCCCGGACGGGCGTTTCAGCGCCAGCCGCGCGAGTAGCCGAAGCCCAGCGAGATGCCGATCGGCGGGAAGGCGTAGGCCGGCTGCGGGTAGTAGGCCGGGGCGCTGTAGTAGACCGGGGCCGGCTGCACGTAGACCGGCGCCGGCGCATAGACCGCGGGTGGCGGCGTGTAGACCTGCGCCGGCTGGGCGTAGACCGGGGCGCCGCCGCCCGAGACCACCACGCCCGGCTCGGGCACCACGTTCTGCCAGGACTGCTGCGGCATCGGCTGCATCTGCTGCATCTGCTGCGGAGCATCGACCGGTGCCGTGGCGATCTGCGGCTGGGGCGCCACCGGCGACGGAGTGGCGAGCCCGTAGGCCGTGGAATCGACCCAGATGCTGGCGCCCGGCGGGTTCGCGACCGTGGTGTTGTACTGGCGGCCGGCGTATTCGTAGACGACGTTGTAGCGGATGTTGCCGTTCGAGTTGGTCACGGGCGAACTCGTGATCACGCGGGCCTGCACCTGCTCGGCTTGGGCCGCCGTGCCGAAGGCGGCCAGTGCAGTCAGCAGCGACAGGGCGGAAAGGGTGCGGATGCTCGTTCGGGTCATGTCTTTTCTCCTGGATTTCCCGGGGCGGAACCGCCCCTCGCAACGCGGTTGGATGAATTCGGCCCCTGGGGGTTCCGGCAAATTGCAGGTAGAAGCCGCCTTGCCGGTCTCAGACGTGATTTTTCCACGCATCGGCGTCGAATCCGGTCGTAACGTCCCGGGCTGCGCCCCAGTTGACCACCGGCCGCTTGATCAGGCTGGGGTTCTCGAGCAGCACCGCGCGGGCCGAGGCGGCATCGACCACCGACGCCCGCGTGGCGTCGTCGAGCCGGCGCCAGGTCGTGCCGCGCCGGTTGACCAGAGCCTCCCAGCCCGGCGCCTGCAGCCAGCGGTCGAGCTCGGCCTCGGGCACGCCGGCCTTCTTGAAATCGTGGAAGGTGTAGGCCACGCCGTGCGCGTCGAGCCAGGTGCGGGCGCGCTTCACCGTGTCGCAGTTCGGAATGCCGTAGAGGGTCGTCGTCATGCGCCGATGATGCCCGCGCGGCCGGTCGGCGACAATTCCGGCCTCCATGAAAACCCTAGACGACTGGCTGGCGCACGCCGAGCACCTGCATCCCAAGAACATCGAGCTGGGCCTCGATCGCATCCGCGCGGTGGCGCAGCGCCTGGGCCTGGCCTTCGACTGCCCGGTCATCACGGTGGCCGGCACCAACGGCAAGGGCTCGACCTGCGCCATGCTCGAGTCGATCCTGGGCCATGCGGGCTACCGGACCGCGGTCTTCACCTCGCCGCATCTCGTGCGTTTCGAGGAGCGGCTGCGCCTCGCAGGCGAGGCCGTGGCCGGCGACCGGCTGGCCCCCTTCTTCGAGCAGGTGGAGCAGGGCCGCGGCGACGTCGCGCTGACCTACTTCGAATTCACCACGCTCGCCATCCTGCTGTGCAGCGCGGCCGCCAGGCCCGACGTCGCGATCCTCGAGGTCGGCCTGGGCGGCCGGCTCGACGCCGTCAACATCGTCGATGCCGACTGTGCGGTCATCACGAGCATCGACCTCGACCACATGGAGTTCCTCGGGCCCGACCGCGAAAGCATCGGCTTCGAGAAGGCTGGCGTGATGCGCGCCGGCAAGCCCGTGATCGTCAGCGATCCGGTGCCGCCGCAGAGCGTGATCGACCATGCAGAGGCGATCGGCGCCGACCTCTGGCGCGTCGGGCGCGACTTCAACGTGATGGGCGACCAGCAGCAATGGGGCTGGAGCGGCCGCGGCCGGCGCTACAGCGGGCTGGCCTATCCGGCGCTGCGCGGCGCCAACCAGCTGGTGAACGCGGCCGGGGTGCTGGCGGCGCTCGAGGCGCTGCGCCAGAAGCTGCCGGTCACGGCCCAGGCGGTGCGCACCGGCCTCGCGATGGTCGAGCTGCCGGGGCGCTTCCAGATCGTGCCCGGCGAGCCGACGCTCGTGCTCGACGTGGCGCACAACCCGCACGCGGTCGCGGCGCTGGCCGAGAACCTCGACGCCATGGGCTTCTATCCCACCACCCATGCGGTGTTCGGCGTGATGGCGGACAAGGACCTGGCGCCGATGTTCGCGCGCATCGGGCCGATGATCGACCGCTGGTATTTCACCGATCTGCCGGTCGCGAGGGCGGCAAAGGCCGACGACCTGATCGTTCGCTGGCAGGCTCAGAATCGGCGCAAGGACGTCGCCGCGAGCGTGCACGGCGGGCCCATGGAGGCGCTGCAGGCGGCCATCGATCGCGCGGACCCCACTGATAGAATCGTGGTCTTCGGATCGTTCTTCACCGTGGGTGGTGTGCTCGAGCACGGAACACCCCGTCTGGGAGCCAGGCACCTGTCTCCGGGCCCCTGAAAACCGCCTGATTCACGGCGCCTTCCTTTCCGTTTCAACCGCACGCTGCACCCTCCAGGACAACGAAATTCATGGCGTTCTTCAAGTTCCGCAACCGCGGTCCTCAGGGCAACGAAGGCCGCAGCGCCGCGGCCACTGCGCCACCGGCGGAAAGCATCGAGGCGCTGCGCCGCCGGGCCCGCCACCGGCTGCTCGGCGCGGCCGTGCTGGTGCTGATCGGCGTGGTCGGGTTTCCGCTTCTGTTCGACACCCAGCCGCGACCGATCTCGGTCGACATCCCGATCGAGATTCCCGATCGCAACAAGGCCAAGCCGCTGGTACTGCCGACGCCGCCCGTGGCCGCCAATGACAAGGCCGCAGCGCCGCCCGCTGCCACGCCGGCGCCCGCGCCGGCCCCTGCCCATTCGGGCAGCGCCGGGATGATCACCGAATCCGCCGACGGCTCGGAGATTCCGGCCGGCAAGCTGGCCGCCAGCGAAACGGCGACCGCAACCCGCTCCGAACCGGCCCCCGAGACCAAGGCGGCCCCCAAGCCCGAACCCCGCAAGGCCGAGATCAAGGCCGAAGCCAAGCCCGAGCCGAAGCCCGAAGCCAAGCCCGCCGCGCCGAAGCCGGCGCCGCTCGACGACGCCGCGCGGGCACGCGCCCTGCTGGAAGGCAAGTCCGCCCCGGTCGCGGCCGCCGCGGCAGCCACCGCCGCGGCAGCCACCGCGCCGACCGCCAAGCCGTCCGACGAGAACGGCCGTTTCGTGGTCCAGGTCGGTGCCTTCGCCGATGCCGACAAGGCGCGCGAGGTGCGCCAGAAGCTCGAGAAGTCGGGCCTGAAGACCTACACGAGCGTAGCCAAGACGGCTGACGGCGAACGCACACGCGTGCGGGTCGGCCCCTTCGCCTCGCGTGCCGAGGCCGACAAGGCGGCGGGCAAGGTCAAGGGCTTGTCTTTGCCGGCTGCCGTCCTCAGCTTGTAGGCTCGCAGCCGACGTGGCCACGCTCGACTGGATCGCCGTCGCGCTGCTGCTGGTGTCGATGCTGCTGGGCCTGGTGCGCGGGCTGGTGTTCGAAGTGATCTCGCTGGCCGGCTGGGTGCTGGCTTTCGTGGCGGCGCAGTGGCTCGCCGAAGACGTCGGCCGCTGGCTGCCGCTCGGCGATCCGGCCGGAAGCTGGCGCTACGCGGCGGGCTTCGTGCTCGTGTTCGTGGCCGTGGCGTTCGGGGTCGGCCTGATGGCGGCGCTGACGCGCAAGCTGATCGCGGCGATCGGCCTGCGGCCGGTGGACCGGATCCTCGGCGGCGTGTTCGGCGTGGCGCGCGGCGCGGTGGCGCTGCTGGCGGTCGCGGTGGTTGTTCATTTGCTGGCGTTGAGCGACAGTGCCTGGTGGCACGATTCGCGCAGCGCCGTTGTTCTCGATGCGGCATTGCAGGGCCTGAAACCCGCGCTGCCTGATAAGTTGGCAAGCTACCTGCCCTGAGAGGATCTCTTCATGTGTGGAATCGTCGGCGTCGTCAGCAACGCCCCCGTCAATCAACTGCTCTACGACGCATTGCTGCTGCTGCAGCATCGCGGCCAGGATGCGGCGGGCATCGTCACGCTGCTCGAGCGCAAGTTCTTCATGCACAAGGCCAAGGGCATGGTGCGCGACGTCTTTCGCACCCGCAACATGCGCGGCCTGCCGGGCAATGTCGGCCTCGGGCAGGTGCGCTACCCGACCGCGGGCAACGCCTACAGCGAGGAAGAGGCCCAGCCCTTCTACGTCAACGCGCCCTTCGGCATCGTGCTGGTGCACAACGGCAACCTGACCAACGCGCACGCGCTGCGCGCCGAGCTGTTCTCCACCGACCATCGCCACACCAACACCGAGAGCGACTCCGAGGTGCTGCTGAACGTGCTCGCGCACGAGCTCGATCGCGCCACGCGCGGCGGCATGCTCAATTCGGCCACCGTGTTCGAAGCGGTGCGCAGCATGCAGCGGCGCCTGCGCGGCTCGTACGCGGTGGTGGCGCTGATTGCCGGCCACGGCCTGCTGGCCTTCCGCGATCCCTACGGCATCCGCCCGCTGGCCATGGGCCGCGGCGCCGACGGCACCGTGATGGTGGCCAGCGAGTCGGTGGCGCTCGAAGGTTCGGGCCACGTGTTCGAACGCAACATCGCGCCCGGCGAGGCGGTCTTCATCGACCTCGCGGGCCAGGTCCATGCCGAGCAGTGCGCCGACGCGCCGTCGCTCCACCCCTGCATCTTCGAGTTCGTGTACCTCGCGCGTCCCGACTCGGTGCTCGACGGCATCTCGGTCTACCAGGCGCGGCTGAACCTCGGCGAGACGCTGGCCAAGCGCGTGGTCTCGACCGTGCCGCCCAAGGACATCGACGTCATCATCCCGATCCCCGAATCGAGCCGGCCGAGCGCCACGCAGCTCGCGCACCTGCTGGGCATTCCGTACCGCGAAGGCTTCGTGAAGAACCGCTACGTCGGCCGCACCTTCATCATGCCGGGGCAGGGCGTTCGCAAGAAGTCTGTGCGCCAGAAGCTCAACGTGATCGCGAGCGAGTTCAAGGGCCGCAACGTGCTGCTGGTCGACGACTCCATCGTCCGCGGCACCACCAGCCGCGAGATCGTGCAGATGGCGCGCGACGCCGGTGCGCGCAAGGTCTACCTCGCGAGCGCCGCGCCGCCGGTGCGCTATCCCAACGTCTACGGCATCGACATGCCGACCAAGGACGAGCTGGTGGCGCACGACCGCACGGTCGACGAGATCCGCGAACTGATCGGCTGCGACGCGCTGATCTACCAGGATGTCGATGCGATGAAGCGCGCCATCGGCTCGCTCAATCCGAAGATCGACGGTTTCGATGCATCCTGCTTCGATGGCGTCTACGTGACGGGCGACATCGACACCGAGGCCATCTTGCGCATGAACGGCTCGCGTCCGCGCGTCGAGGAGAACGAGGAAGATTCCTCGCGTCTCGCGCTGCCCAACCTGGCGGAGTGAGCGCGTGACCGACCGATCCCTGCCCGCCGGCCTGCACCGTGACACGCTCGCGGTGCGCACCGCGCTCGAGCGCAGCCAGTACGGCGAGAACTCCGAGGCGCTGTTCCTCACGAGCAGCTTCGTGCAGCCCGATGCCGAGACTTCGGCGCGCCGCTTCGCAGGCACCGAGGAAGGCTTCACCTACACGCGCACCTCGAACCCGACGGTCGCGAGCTTCGAGCAGCGGCTGGCCGCGCTCGAGGGCACCGAGGCGGCCATCGGCGCCTCGAGCGGCATGGGCGCGATCCTCATGATGTGCATGGGGCTGCTGCGCGCGGGCGACCATGTCGTGTGCTCGCGTTCGGTGTTCGGCTCCACGCTCAACCTGATCGGGCGCGAGTTCGCCAAGTTCGGCGTCGAGACCACCTTCGTCTCGCAGACCGACGTCGCCGAATGGCAGGCCGCGGTCCGCCCGAGCACGAAGCTGCTGTTCGCCGAGACGCCGACCAATCCGCTGACCGATGTCTGCGACATCCGCGCGCTGGCCGATCTGGCGCACGGCGCGGGCGCGCTGCTGGCGGTCGACAACTGCTTCTGCTCGCCGGCACTGCAGCGGCCGGTCGAGCTCGGCGCCGACCTGATCATCCATTCGGGCACCAAGTACCTCGAAGGGCAGGGGCGCGTGCTGGCCGGCGCGATCTGCGGCTCGGCCAAGCTGGTCAACGAGGTCTTCGGCCCCGTGGTGCGCACCGCGGGCATGGCGCTGTCGCCGTTCAACGCCTGGGTGGTGCTCAAGGGCCTCGAGACGCTGGGCATCCGCATGCAGGCGCATTGCGCCGGCGCGCTGGCGCTCGCGCAGTGGCTCGAGACCCAGCCCGGTGTGGCGCGTGTCTACTACCCGGGCCTGGCCTCGCATCCGCAGCATGCGCTCGCGATGCGGCAGCAGTCGGGCCTCGGCGGCGCGGTCGTGTCCTTCGACGTCGAGGGCGACGGCCCCGAGGCATCGCGCGCGAACGCCTTCCACGTGATCGACAGCACGCGCGTGCTGAGCATCACGGCCAACCTCGGCGACACCAAGACCACCATCACCCATCCGGCCACCACCTCGCACGGGCGCCTGACCGAAGCGCAGCGCCAGGCGGCCGGCATCGGCCAGGGCCTGATCCGCGTCGCGGTGGGCCTCGACCATATCGACGACATCAAGGCCGACCTGCTGCGCGGGCTCGGCACGCTCGCATGACCACCCTGAAGACCCGTACCCGTTTCGCGCCGTCACCGACCGGCTTCATCCACCTCGGCAACATCCGTTCGGCCCTCTATCCATGGGCCTTCGCGCGCTCCACGGGGGGCGACTTCATCCTGCGCATCGAGGACACCGACGTCGAGCGCTCGACGCAGGCCGCGGTCGACGTGATCCTCGAGGGCATGGCCTGGCTCGGTCTCGACCACGACGAGGGGCCGTTCTATCAGATGCAGCGCATGGACCGCTACAAGGCGGTGCTGGCCGAACTGCAGGCGGCGGACCAGGTCTACCCCTGCTACATGAGCATGGCCGAGCTCGACGCGCTGCGCGAGAAGCAGATGGCCGCCAAGGAGAAGCCGCGCTACGACGGCACCTGGCGTCCCGAGCCCGGCAAGACGCTGCCGCCGGTGCCCGAGCGCGTGCAGCCGGTGCTGCGCTTTCGCAATCCGCAGGGCGGTGTGGTCGCCTGGGACGACAAGGTCAAGGGCCGCATCGAGATCGGCAACGACGAGCTCGACGATCTCGTGATCGCGCGGCCCGACGGCACGCCCACCTACAACTTCTGCGTCGTGGTCGACGACATCGACATGGCGATCACGCACGTGATCCGCGGTGACGACCACGTCAACAACACGCCGCGGCAGATCAACATCTTCCGTGCGCTCGGCAAGGAACCGCCGGTGTACGCGCACCTGCCCACCGTGCTCAACGAGCAGGGCGAGAAGATGAGCAAGCGCAACGGCGCCAAGCCCGTGACGCAGTTTCGCGACGAAGGCTTCCTGCCCGAGGCGATGGTCAACTACCTCGCGCGCCTGGGCTGGAGCCACGGCGACGACGAGATCTTCTCGCGCGCGCAGTTCGTCGAGTGGTTCAACCTCGACCACCTGGGCCGCAGCGCCGCGCAGTTCGACGAGACCAAGCTGCGCTGGGTCAACGCGCAGCACCTGAAGGCGATGGCCGACGATGCCCTGGCGCCGCTGGTGGCCGCGCAGCTGCACAAGGCCCACGGCATCGTGGCGGACGATCGCCTGCCGGCCATCTGCGGCCTTTTCAAGGACCGCTGCGACACCACGGCCGCGCTGGCCGGATGGGCCGCGGCCTTCTACGCCGACGTGAAGGCGAGCGATGCCGATCGCGCGCAGCACCTGACCGATGCGGTGCGCCCGGCGGTCGCTGCGCTTGCGGATAAACTATCGACCGTCGCCTGGGACAAGGCAGCGATCGCAACGGCCATCAAGGAAGTGCTGGTCGCGCAAGGTCTCAAGATGCCGGTACTGGCCATGCCGGTGCGGGTGCTCGTGATGGGCACGCCGCAGACGCCATCCCTCGATTCGGTGCTCGCGCTTTTTTCTCGCGAAACTGTTTTGAAGAGATTGAAAGAGGCCTGATTTTCAGGCTATAATTTGAGGCTCGACACCCAGGGGGGTATAGCTCAGCTGGGAGAGCGCTTGCATGGCATGCAAGAGGTCAGCGGTTCGATCCCGCTTACCTCCACCAACAATGGTGTCGAGAAGAGTTTGAAGAAGAAACAAGCGCTGATCGCAGCGCGGTTCCTAAGGTTTTGACCCTATCGTCTAGAGGCCTAGGACACCACCCTTTCACGGTGGCTACCGGGGTTCGAATCCCCGTAGGGTCGCCAGTTTCATCGCAAGATGAAGCCGGCACGAGTCGCAGCACTCGGCTCCGCAAGGAGCGAACGTTGTCTACCAGGAGTGGTAGTTCAGTTGGTTAGAATACCGGCCTGTCACGCCGGGGGTCGCGGGTTCGAGTCCCGTCCACTCCGCCAGATCGAAACCCTTGCGAGTCAACGACTTGCAAGGGTTTTTCTCTTTCTGGGGCGCTCTCGCAAGTCATCCTGTACCGGCTTCTCCAGCGCCCCCATCAGTGGCCGCGCTCCTCGGTCTTGAACAATCCCCGGATGTTCAGCGCTGCAAGGCATATCTGCAGCGCGATGAGCGCCCACGCTGCACTGTGAACGCCCCAGACGATCCAGAGCACGTTGCTGCCGAGAAAGATCCAGAAGCCCGCATTGCGCCGGCTTTGCGAATTGGATGCCACCAGCCAGGCGGCGGCGACGGACGCGGCGAAGGCGGGCCATTGCACAAGATCGAGCATCGAGCGGCTTTCTCTTCGTTACCGGGCGCTGGCGCACGGCTACTTGGGCCGGGGCCGCTTCAAGGACCTGTCGGGCATGCTGAGCCTGCCAGCGCGCAGTTCGCCCACGGCGCGGGCGACGGCGCGCGCCACGTTGCGTGTCTCTTCCTGCACGTCCGTATCCTTGTCGAGTGCATCGTGGCTCGTGGCGTAGGGCTCGTAGTAGCCGATGTAGCGGTCGAGCCGCGCCTGCACGCCAGCGTCGACAAGCCCCATCCAGTCGAGCCAGTCGCACAGGTTACGTCGCAGACTTTCGATGCCGGCCACGTCGCCGTGGACGAGCACGCCATAGACGCGGCCGTCCAGATGCTTCGGGAAATGCCAGCCGTCGCCGTCGAGTTCGAGCGCCTTGGCCTCGTCGGCCTTCTTGCCGTGCGTGCTCGTGGGATCGGGGTTGCCGCCATCGGCGCATACGAGCCGGTCGATCATGAGCTTGAGCGGGCTGGTTGCCTGGTACCAGTGCGTGGGCGTGATGAGGATCACGCCGTGTGCCGCCACCCAGCGCTCGTAGATGTCGTTCATCCAGTCGCCGGTCTGGCGCAGCGAATGATTGGGGTAGCAGCTGCAGGGCCAGTGGCACAGCGGCATGGCCGTGGACACGCAGCTCTTGCAAGGGTGGATCTGCTTGCCGTATTCCGAGGTGACGAGGCTCAGGTCGAGCACGTCGGCCTCGATGCCGTCGGCTGCGAGCACTTCACGCGCGAGCTCCGTCAAGCGCCATGACTTCGACATCTCGCCGGGGCATGTGCCGTCGTTGCGCGGTGAACCGTTGACCAGCAACACGCGCGATCGCGTCTCGGGACGGCCCCATGCCGCCTGCGCCGCATCGATGCGCGCCTTTGCATCGAGCCAGTCGACGGAGAGGTCGTAGTCGGGGTCCGCATAGCCCGGACCGGCCTTGCGCGTCACGGGCGCCTTGCGCCCCTCGTGATAGGCCTCCCAGGCGACGATTTCGATGCGGCGCAGCGACTCGGCCTCGGCCTGGAAGGCCGGGTCTTGATAGTTCTGCATGAAGCGCTCGTGGAACTCGGCGCGCTCCAGTTCGCCTGGCGCCTGTCCTTTTCGGATCGTCGGTGTCATGCCGCAACGTAGCTCTGTGCTGCGAAACCGGCACGCGGCGCCAAGGCCGAGTTTCGGTAGGCGCGCAACTACGTTGTTGGCGAGTGTCCGACAGCCACGCCGACGCGGAGCGTTGTCGCGGGCAGGCGGATCTCGCGGCACTTCTGCTGCTCGGGGCCGCACGCAGTTTGACCTCACTGTCAGTTGCGGCTCCAATCTGCGCAGATCGGGCGGTTCGCCCGGCCGCGCAGAGGAGTGCATCCCCGATGAGTCAACTCCGGACGACCTTCACACGCGCTCTTGCCGCGCTCCTTGCCTTCGGCTTGCCGATCGTCGGCGCGATCCTCATTGCACGCCATCTCGCAGCCGAAGAACTCGAGGCCGAGACCCGCTCGCTGGCCGCAGAAGTCGTACGCCGCTCGGACCAGGCGCTGGAGCAGTTCGAGCACGGCATCGCCCAACTGAAGCTGGATCCAGGCATCGATCGATGCTCCGAAGCCGATGTCACTCGAATGCGCGAGATCACCTTGCGTGCGCTCCACTTCGATGCCATGGGCCGCGTGTCGGGCGATTTTCTCGAATGCTCGTCGTTCGGGGAGCAGGCCTCCCCCTATCTTCTCGGCCCGACCGATCTCGTGTCGGACAGCGGCCTCGCGATACGGCGCCGCGTGCTGCTGCCCATTGCACCCAACGTGCCCTTCGTGGTTGCCGTGAAGGATGGCTATGCCATGCTCGTTCGACACAGCGTGGCCAGCGACATCTTTGCCGACGACCGCGCAGCTTCGTTCGGTACGTTCACTCTCAAGGATGGCCATCCGATCTGGGAGCAGGGCCGTTTCGACTCGAAGTGGAACCGCGCATTGGGCAACGGGCCCGAGGCTGTGTTCCGGGGCGATGGCAACGTGGTCGCAGTGCAGCGCTCGACGCGCTATGAATTCGGTGGCTTCGCCGCCCTTCCGCTGCGCTACCTGGACGCAGCTACGCACTATTTTTCACGCACGCTCGCACCTGCCGGAGCCGGCGCAGGCATCCTGCTGGTGCTGGCACTCGATCGGCTTCGCCGCCATCGGGGTTCGGTGCCGGCGATGCTGCGCGGCGCACTCAGGAGGAACGAGTTCTTCGTGCTCTACCAGCCTACGATCGACCTTCGGACCCGGCGCTGCATCGGAGCCGAGGCACTGATCCGCTGGCGGCAGGCGAACGGCAATCTGGTGCGCCCCGATCTCTTCATTCCGGTGGCCGAGGAATGCGGCCTGATTGAAAGAATCACGGAACGGGTGGTGTCGATCGTCGCGCGCGACACTGCGGCGTTGCTGCTCGCGCATCCCGAATGCCATGTCGCCATCAACCTGTCTCCGGCCGACCTGCAATCCGCGTCGACAGCCCCCATGCTGCGTGCACGCTTCGCGGCGGTGGGTGTCGAATCATCCCGTATCGTGGTCGAGGCGACCGAGCGCGGCATGCTCAATCTCGATGCCGCGCGCGGCATCCTGGACGAACTGCATTCGATGGGAATACGCGTGGCGATCGACGATTTCGGTACCGGGCACTCGAGCCTCTCCTATCTTTCGAACCTCAAGTTCGACTATCTGAAGATCGACAAATCCTTCGTCGATGCGATCGACCAGAATGCGGCCACCAGCCATGTCGTCAATCACATCATCGACATGGCCGCGACGCTGCGCATGACCGTGATCGCCGAAGGCGTCGAGACCGAAGCGCAGGCCGTGACGCTGCTGAGCTGGGGCGTCCCCTATGCCCAAGGCTGGTTGTTCGACAAGCCGTTGACGGTCGATGCGTGGGCGGCGCGACTTGCGGCAGACCATCAAAACACTTGACTGCGACGTCTGGATGTCGTCTGCTCGCCCACACAAGAGGAGACAGCATGCAGAATGACAATGCGGAAACCGCCGGAACGATCCCCGTGGGACGCAATCGCTGGCGGGACGCTGCCGGCATTGCGGGCGGACTGGCACCGTGTTTCTTCATGGCGCATGCAAGTGCCCAGACGGTGGGGCCGGGCTCCGTCACCGCCACCATCAACGTCGGCAGCGGCATCACCACGGTAGTCGGTGGAACGACAGTGCAGACGCCGGGCAGCGCGGCTCTCGTGACCGGTGGCAGGCTGCAGCTCGAACCTGCAAGTCCGACCCGGGGGGCGATCGCACTCAATGCAACGGCCTACAACGCATTTGCCATCTACGCCACGGGCGGCATCGTCGACATGCAGAACGGTGCGACCTCTCTGTTCACCACCGGCGGTGCAGCGGCCGCACTCTGGACCCAGAATCGAGGCGTCTCAGCGAGTTCGGCGGGCAATGCGACCCTGCGTACCACCGGCAGCTACGGCCTGGTCAACGGGTTGCCGGTCGGGTCCTACGGTGCGGTGGCCAGCCACAACAGCCAGATATCCCTGGCCAATGCGAGCATCCTGACCGAGGGCCTCGGATCGGCCGCCGCCTATGCGTTCGGCGGCCGGGTCACTCTGGATGGCGTGGCCGTCGAGACGCGCGCGGGCTCGTACAGCTACGGCGGAGTCAACTACGGCGCCTACGCCGCGATAGCCGCTTCGCTCGACGGCGTACGCGGCACCATGCAGCTGACGGGCGGCTCGCTGCGCACGTCCGGCAACATCGCCTACGGCATCTTCGGGCTTGCCTCCGACCTCACCGTCGACGGCACGACCATCAACACCACCGGCAGCAGCGCCCACGCGATCATTGCGCGCACCACCTCGACGGTCAGTGCCGCCAACCTGGTGGCGAACGTGTCGGGCAGCGGCGCCTACGGCGCCTGGGCAGACGCCGGATCGACGATCAGCATTCGCGACTCGCGCTTCGACGTCGTCGGCACGAACGGCTACGGCCTGCTGAGCTATGGCGCGGGCGCGCGACTCAATGCCACCAACGTCGCCGTTCTGGCAGCCCAGGCACCCGGCCTGACGGCATGGGCCGTGAACCCAACCGACAACGTGCAGGCCAGCTTCACCGGGGGCAGCGTCCAGACGCAGGCCGACAACGCGTACGGCCTTTATGCACGTGGCCCGCTGGCGAGCCTCACGGTCGATGGCGCCACGGTGACGACGAACGGCCAGGGCGCCATGGCCGGCCGGGTGGCCGACGGCACGCTCACCGTGACCAACACCGCGTTGCAAGCGAACGGCGCAGATGCCGCGGGCCTCGGCCTGAGCAGCGGCGCAGGACAGACCGCGCGCGTCGTGCTGAGCGGGGGCTCCGTGCGCAGCGCGCAGTCCGACGCCATCGCCGTGAATGGCGGGGCCGCCGATGTCAGCATCTCCGGCACCCAGGTGACCGGCGCCGTCAACTGGCTGCGCGTGATGGGTGGCACCGCCGCGGCGTCGGACAGATTTGCCGCACCGGACGAAATCACGACGTTCAGCACGTCGAGCGCAGGCCTGTCGGGTGTCGGCGTCACCATTGCACCGGGTGTGGTTGCAGCGCCGCTGGCTGCGCCCGTGAGCGCGGTGAACGTCACGGCCTCTGCCGCCCAGCTCAACGGCGCTGCGCTGACCGAGCCCGGCGCGACATCGACGGTGTCACTTGCCAACGGCACGGTGTGGAACATGACGGCCAGTTCCAACGTCACCGCGTTGACCAACAGTGCCAGCCAGATCCTTTTCGCCGCACCGGCGGCGGGCGCGTTCAAGACCCTGACCGTCGTCAACTACGCGGGCGCCGCAGGCGTCATCGGCCTCAACACGCGGCTGGGTGGCGACGGCTCACCGTCGGATCGGCTGCTGCTCGACGGCGGCGGCGCCACCGGGCTGACCAGCCTGCGGATCACCAATGCCGGCGGCAGCGGTGCCCTGACGCTGGCCAACGGCATCCAGGTGGTCGACACGGTGAACGGCGGCACGACCGCGCCTGGCGCGTTCACGCTCGCGAGCCGCGTGGTGGGTGGGCCCTACGAGTACCTGCTGTACCGCGGCAGCGTCGACGCGTCGAACGCGCAGGGCTGGTACCTGCGCTCAGAGCAGCCGCCCGTTCCGCCGCCTCCGCCGGTCCCGCCGCCGCCGGTCCCTCCCGCGCCGCCGCCCGGACCGCCTGCACCCGAGCCACCGCCACCCGCTCCCGCGCCCGCGCCCGCGCCGATCCCGGACGTGGTGCCGCCAGGTCCGAAGCGTCCGCTGTATCGGCCCGAGGTCGGGGCCTACCTGTCCAACCAGCGCCAGGCAAGCGGCATGTTCCTGCACAGCCTGCACGACCGGCTCGGTGAGCCGCAGTGGGTGGAGACCCAGTCCTTCGACAACGCGGACGACAAGCGCCGCTCGGCCTGGGTGCGCGTGGTGGGCAAGGATGGCAGGGCGACCAGTCGCGACGGAAACTTCGGCGTCGATACCGACAGCACGCTGATCCAGGGAGGCGGCGACATCGCGCAATGGTCGCTCGCGAAGGGCCAGGCAGCCGGTCCCGCCGACCGGCTGCATCTGGGCCTGATGCTCGGCTACGGCAAGGCCAACAGCGACGCCAGCGCGGACGGAAACCGGGCGCGCGCCAAGGGCGAGTCCGAAGGCTGGAGTGTCGGCGGCTACGGCACCTGGTACCAGAACGACGAGAACCGGCTCGGCTGGTATGCCGACGTATGGGGCAGCTACGGCTGGTTCGACAACAAGGTGCGTGGCGACACGCTGCCCGAAGTGGAATACCACGCCAAGGCGCTCACGCTTTCCGGCGAGGTCGGCTACGCGATGAAGCTCGGCAGCACCGACTGGGTGGTGGAACCGCAGGCGCAACTGGCGTACATCCGGTACAGCGAAGACGACATCGACGAGCCCAACGGCACGCGCATCAGCGGAGGCGAAGGCAGCGGATGGATCTCTCGGCTCGGGGTTCGCACACAGCGCACCTGGGTCCGCGAAGACGGCCGCAAGCTTCAGCCGTACCTGACCCTGAACTGGTGGCACGACAAGCTCGACAACGCAGCGACCTTCAACCAGGTGGTGCTCGGCGGCATGTATCCGTCGAACCGCTACGAGGTCAAGCTGGGCCTCAATGCGGACCTGAGTCGGGGCTGGGCCGGCTGGGGCAATCTGGGTTACCAGTGGGGCAGCCAGGACTTCCGGAACACCACGCTGCGCCTCGGCGCGAAGTACACGTGGTAGCGCACGCCGGCCGACGGTTTCCATCCGCGGGTGCCGTGCCCTCCGGCTCGCTCAGAATCACCGCCAATGAATGCAGCACCCTTTGTCAGCCGCGTGGCCCTGTTGCGTGATCGGGTCGAGTCCTTCGATCGCTATCCATTCAACCTGCCCGCGCTGCGCGGCTTCGATCGGCTCGAGCTCCATCCGCGGGTGAACTTCTTCGTCGGCGAGAACGGATCGGGCAAGTCGACGCTGCTCGAGGCGATGGCCGTGTCGCTGGGCTTCAACGCCGAGGGCGGCAGCCGCAACTTCAACTTCGGCACCCGGCGTTCGCACTCCGAACTGCATGCCTGCCTGCGCCTTTCCAAGGGGATCAGGCGGCCGCGCGATGGCTATTTCCTGCGCGCCGAGAGCTTCTTCAACGTGGCCACGGAAATCGAGCAGCTCGACGCCGCGCCTTCGTTCGGGCCGCCGGTGATCGAGTCGTACGGCGGGCGGTCATTGCATGAACAGTCGCACGGCGAATCCTTCATGGCGCTCCTGACCGAGCGCTTCGGCGGCCAGGGCCTCTACATCCTCGACGAGCCCGAGGCCGCGCTGTCCCCGCAGAGGCAACTGGCCGTGCTGTCGCGCATGCACGACCTGGTGCGCGACGGATCGCAATTCATCATCGCGACGCATTCGCCGATCCTCATGGCCTATCCGGACGCCTGCATCTACCAATTCGGCGCCGAGGGCGTGTCGAAGGTGGCATACGAGGCGACCCAGCATTTCAGGGTGACGCGTGATTTCCTTGCCAGCCCCGAACGCATGCTCCGGGTGCTGCTCGAGCGCGAGCCCGGCGACGGATCGCTCAGCGACCCTGGCTGAGCCTTTCGCGCCCCTGCAGGGTCAGCAGCTTGCTGCCGTGGGGGTCGATGGCCACGAAGCCGTTCGACCACAGGCGGTCAGGCACCTGGATGCCGGCGGTAGCCGCCTGCCGGGAGGCCGCTTCGAGCAGGAACTGAAGCGTCTTCCACTGTTCGTCGTTGAGCTGGATCTTCTTCACCATGGCAGCTCCTGGGGTTGTGTTCGCACGGGGCGAACTTTGCCAGCAGGATCCGCGCGGCGATGTGCGTTTGCGCACAGGTCTCGCGAACCTGGCGTCGGGCCCGCTCCCGGTGGAGCGGCCGTTGCGCAAGTCAGCAGCGATGCAGATGGCCGCCATGCAGGGCGACGTAGTGCACGTAGTTGCGCCATGCTTCCTGCGCGGCTCGGGCGCTTGCTTTGGCCTCGTCGACGGCCTGGTCGGGCGAAGCGGCACCGTCGTCGCGCAGGAAGACGTGGAAGGCTTCGTTTGCTGCGCGCTGCGAACGCCGGGCCAGGGCATCGGCGCGGGTTGCGGCGGCCCGCAGGCGGGCGGCATCATCGGTGAACGGCTCCATGGGGCACCTCCGTGTAAATCAAAAGGTTTCAGTTTGCTACGAAGGTCAGTGTATGTAGCCGGCGCGTCCTGCAAAGACGACAGAAGTGCTAGGCAGGATGGGATAGCCCCGCCGGCAGCGGCACTGTGCGCCGGAAGCAGGCGGCGGCAACCAATGAAAAAGCCCGCGCGGGGCGGGCTTTATCTGGGGAGCTTGCGGCAGCAGGCCGAGGCTCTGGATGTTGGTCGTGGGCACTCACGCGGCCCACGTTACGGCAAATGTTCACTTGCGGAAGTCAGCTCTTGTTTTTCTCGTCGTTCTGACTTCGACGCGCCGGCGTGAGATGCGGCTTGCCTGCGCAGGCAACCACCGAAAGAGGCCTGGGGCATTTCGGGGACCGTGAATCATAACAGAAAATCATAACGAGCCGGCCGAACTGCTTCGATGCAACACCAAGGCCCCTTCCCAGCGAATTCTGCGCAAAAAGCCTCGAAAGCTTTGGGGCTACGCCTTCCGGACTGCTTGTAACCAAAAGTGTTAATAGTCATAATGGATTACATGCGATCCAACCGAGATTCCACCAAGCAATGGACCCCCAAGGCCATCCTGGCCCTGCTGCGATCCAGCCTGCCCAGGGCCGGCGCACAGGCATCCAGGCCTGCCGCTGCGCCTGTCGCGCGCGCGCTCACCGATCCGCCCGAGCCGCTCAGTGTCGAGGAACTCGGCGAGGTGGCGAAGAACTGGCGCAGCCGTTCCGATGAGGAAGATGGCCGCGCCGACACGGTCGCCCAGGCGCTCGAATCGCTGGCCGACTACCGTCGCGCCGCAGCGCGGCCGCGCAGCCGCGCCAGCGCCGTCGGCCAGCGCCTGTCGGACTTCATGCGCATCTAGGCAGCGACCCCGATTCATCGCGTCGGCGCGGCGCGCCTCGGCTAGCGAGGCTAGGGCGTCACGATGTTGAAGTAGGGATCGAAGGTCTGCACGTTCGAGAACACGGCCGCCAGCACGCGCGGATCGCCCTCGACCTTCACCTGGCCCGCCTGCACCAGCTCGGGCAGCTTCCTGCCCTGCAGCAGCATCGACAGGAAGACCGGGCGCGTGAGCGTGAGCTTGACGTCGGGATTCTTCAGCACGCGCCCCTTCGTGTTGTTGAGCACCGAGTTCGACAGCTCGAGCGCCCAGGTCTCCTTGAGGTCGGTGAACTCCATGCTGATGCCGGCCTTCACGCCGTCGAGCTTCTGGTGATCGAGCCGCAGTGCGATGTAGTCGAACAGCAGTTCCTGGTTCATGCCGCGCACCACGTCCGGACCCTGCGTCGATGTCGGCGGCTTGAGCACGCCGTCGCGCAGTTCGCGCGCACCCACCAGGTAGGCATTGCGCCAGGTGCCGGCCTCGGCTTGGTAGCCGAGCTGCTCCAGCGTGTCGGCCTGCAGCGCACGTGCCGCCGCGTTGTCGGGGTTGGCGAACACGACGTGGTTCGTCAATTCGGCTACCCAGCGGTAGTCGCCGGCATCGAAGGCCTTGCGCGCAGTGGCGAGCACCGCGGCCTCGCCACCCATCGCGGCGACGTAGCGCTTCGCGGTCTCGGCCGGCGGCAGGCGGTTCAGGCTCGCGGGGTTGCCGTCGTAGTAGCCGAGGTAGAAGTTGTAGACCGCACGCAGGTTGTGGCTCAGCGTGCCGTAGTAGCCG
Source organism: Variovorax jilinensis (assembly GCF_030316885.1). Taxonomy (GTDB): domain Bacteria; phylum Pseudomonadota; class Gammaproteobacteria; order Burkholderiales; family Burkholderiaceae_C; genus Variovorax; species Variovorax jilinensis. The sequence goes on from NZ_JASZYQ010000001.1 coordinate 963,922, forward strand.
CGCGAGCCGGCATCGGCGGCGAGGCCCTTGGGGAAGAAGGTGGCATCGCCGATCTCGTCCATCACCTGGCCCTTGTTGGCGAGATTCATCGCCTGGTCGTGGATGAAGCGGTAGGTGTCGCGCTGCCTGGCCATGTAGGCGCGGATGTTGTCGCTGCCCCAGGTCGGCCAGTGGTGGCTCGCGAACGCGACCTCGGCCTCGGGGAACATGTCGAGTGCCTCGTTGGCGTACTTGCTCCAGCCCAGCGCGTCGCGCATCTTCGCGCCGCGGATGGTGTAGACGTTGTGCATGTGCTTGGTCATCACCTCCGACAGGCACAGCGCCTTGCGGCCTGGAAAATAGAACATCATCTCGGACGGCGCCTCCGAGCCCTGCGCCATCTGGAACACGATGCGCACGCCATCGACCGTCATCTCCTGGCCGGACTTGGAGACGATGTCGGTCGGCGGGATCAGGCCCACGGTGCCGCTGCTCAGCGCCTTGCCGAGTCCGCTGCCCACGCCCTGTCGCTCGTTGGCGTCGAGCCCGGCGCCGAACTGGTAGACCGCCCGGCGCGTCATCGCATTGCCCGCGAGCACGTTCTCGGCCACGGCGCTGTCCATGAAGCCTTCGGGCGCGATCACCCGGACCTTGCCGGCCCGCACGTCGGCCTCGTCGACCACGCCGCGCACGCCACCATAGTGGTCGGCATGGCTGTGGGTGTAGATCACGGCCACCACCGGCTTCGTGCTGCCGAGCTTGTCGAGTGCGAAGGCCAGCGTGGCACGCGAGATCTCGGCCGTGAGCAGGGTGTCGATCACGATCCAGCCGGTCTTGCCTTCGACCAGCGTCATGTTGGCGATGTCGTAGCCGCGGATCTGGTAGATGCCGTCGGTCACCTTGAAAAGGCCGCGCGCGTTGTTGAGCTTCTCCTGCCGCCAGAGGCTTGGATTGACCGTGGCGGGCGCATCACCCTTCACGAAGTCGAAGCGGTTGGCATCCCACACCAGCTTGCCGTCCGCGCTCCTCACCAGCGGGTCGGGCAGGGTGGCGATCAGGCCGCGCGTGGCGTCGGCGAAGTCGCGTGCATCGTCGAGCGCGAGGCTGCGGCCCACGGCCTGGTTGGCGCGCACGGTGGTTTCCGTGGCGGGTTTCGGTGGCGTGGCCTGGGTCGTGCCGGCCGGCGTGGCGTCGGCACCGGGCGCGGTCGAGGTGGCGCAGCCGCTGGCGAAGGCGGCGGCGACGAGGCAGGCAATGAGGCTGCGCGGGCGGGTGTTCATGGAGGTCTCGTTGTCGTTGTCGTGAATCTGGAAAGCGTCAGGCCTGCGCGTCGGCGCGGATCATGTCCGCGGCCTTCTCGCCGATCATGACGGTCGGTGCGTTGGTGTTGCCGCCGCACAGCACCGGCATGATCGAGGCATCGACCACGCGCAGGCCGGCGATGCCGTGCACGCGCAGCCGTGCATCGACCACCGCCATCGGATCGTCGTCGCGGCCCATCTTGCAGGTGCCCACGGGGTGGTACTGGGTGTCGGCGCGGTTGCGGATGTCCTCCGCGATCGCGGCGCTGTCGTTGCGGTCCACCGGGTAGAGCATGCTGCCGCGCCAGCGATCGAAGGGCGGGCTCGCCATCATGTCCATCTGCAGCTGGACCCCCTTCACCAGCAGGGCGAGGTCGCGCTCGTCGGCCAGGAAGTTGGGGTCGATGAGCGGTGCGGCGCGCGGATCGGGGCTGGCCAGGCGCACGCTGCCGCGGCTGTGCGGGCGCAGAACCTCGATGTGGCACGAGTAGCCGTGGCCCCAGTGCATCTTGCGGTTGTGATCGTCGACCAGCGCCACCACGAACACCATCTGCAGGTCCGGCACCTCGACGTCGGGCGCGGAGCGCACGAAGGCGCCCGACTCGGCGAAATTCGATGTGACGAGTCCGGTGCGCTCGCGCCGCCATTGGCCCATGGCCTTCGTGATCGCCATGCCGCCGCGCAGCGAGAAGCCGAAGGTCGGCGAATCGCTGCGCGCGCGCCAGCCCTGCACGTGGTCGATGTGATCGTGCAGGTTCTCGCCCACTCCGGGCAGGTGGTGCAGCACAGGGATGCCAAGCGCCTGCAGCGCCGGGCCGTCGCCGATGCCCGACAGCATCAGCAGCTGCGGCGAGCCGAAGGCGCCCGAGGAGACGATCACCTCGCGCTGCGCCCGCACCTGCTGTGTCCGGCCCCCGTGCACGAATTCGACAGCACAGGCGCGTCGGCCTTCGAAGAGCACGCGAGAGGACTGCGCGCCGGTCTTCACGCACAGGTTGGGGCGCGCCAGGTGCGGCGTGAGGTAGCCCTTGGCGACGCTGCAGCGCTCGCCGTTCTTCTGCGTCACCTGGTACATGAAGGCGCCGAACTGGTCGGGCCCGTTGTAGTCGGCCACCGGCGGCACGCCGTGCAGCGCGGCTGCCGCGATGAAGGCCTGGTTCAGCGGGCTCGGGCAGCGCAGTTCGGCGACGTTGAGCGGCCCGCCCGTGCCGTGGTAGAGGCCTTCGGCGTGGGTCTCGTTGTGTTCTGCGCGCCTGAAACAGGGCAGCACCTCGTCGTAGGACCACCCCGGATTGCCGAGCGCGGCCCAGTGGTCGTAGTCGCTGCGGTGACCGCGAACGTAGAGCATGGCGTTGGTCGAGCTCGATCCGCCCAGCACCTTCCCGCGCGGCTGGTAGCCCCGGCGGCCGTTGAGCCCCTTCTGCGGCACGGTCTTGAAGGCCCAGTTCTTGAACGGACCGGGCAGCGTCGCAGCCACGCCCGCGGGCGCCTGGATGAAGACGCTGGCGTCGCTGCCGCCGGCCTCCAGCAGGCAGACCGAGACGCGCGGGTCCTCGCTCAGACGCGAGGCGAGCACGCAGCCGGCCGAGCCGCCGCCGACGACGACGTAGTCGAACGTCTGCGCGCTCATCGCGACTTCGGCGGGCTGGCCGGCACCTGCTGGTCCGGCCTGGCGGCGAGCGAAGGGTCCGGGCGTCCGAGGAAGAAGCGCAGCGCGAATTTCTGCAGCCGGCTGCCGTACGGCGGGTAGAAGAGGCCGATCGGAAAGAAGCGCTGGCGCTGGAACACGGTGCGCGCATGGGAGAGCTCGCGGAAGCCTTCCTCGCCGTGGTAGGTCCCCATGCCCGAATTGCCGATGCCGCCGAAGGGCGCGTCGTGGTTCACCACCTGCCAGCCCCAGTCGTTGACCGCGACGCCGCCCGAGTGGGTGCGCGCCAGCACATCGTCGCGCTCGGCGCCGTCGTGGCTGAAGCAGTAGAGCGCGAGCGGGCGCGGGCGTGCGTGGACGAAGGCCAGCGCATCGTCGAGGGTGTCGTAGGGCACCACTGGCAGGATCGGGCCGAACAGCTCCTCGCCGAGCAGGCGCATGTCGGGCCGGAGGCCGGTCACGATGTGCAGCGGCATCTGGCGGCCGCTGCCGACCGGTGCGCAGGCCTCGACCGTCGCGCCCTTGGCACGCGCATCGTCGAGCAGCGCCTGCAGGCGATCGAACTGGCGCTGGTTGACGATCGCCGTGTAGTCGGCATTGCCGTCGGTGCGGCCGTCGTAGAAGCGCCGGTAGGTGCTGCGCACGCCGGCGATGAATTCCTCGGTGCGCTCGCGCGGCACCAGCGCGTAGTCGGGCGACACGCAGATCTGCCCCGCATTGGCCGACTTGCCGTGCGTGATGCGCATGGCCGCGTCGGCCACCGGATAGTTGCGCGTCACGATCGCCGGCGACTTGCCGCCGAGCTCGAGCGTCACGGGCGTGAGGTTCTCGGCTGCGGTGCGCATCACGATCCGGCCCACGGCCGGCGAGCCGGTGAAGACGATGTGGTCGAAGGGCAGGGCGGTGAAGACGCCCGGGTCCTGCAGTTCCTCGCCGACCACCGCCACAAGGTCCTCCGCGAAGACCTCGGCCAGCAGGCGGCGCAGCACCGCATTGGTGGCCGGCGTCGTCTCGGGCATCTTGACGAGCACGCGGTTGCCCGCGGCCAGTGCTGCGATCAGCGGGCCCAGCGCGAGGTAGATCGGGAAGTTCCACGGCACGATCACGCCGACCACGCCCTTGGGCTGGTAGCGCACCTCGACGCTGTTGCTGATGAAGAGCAGCTCGGTCGAGCGCCGGCTCGGCGCCATCCAGCGCTTCAGGTGCGAGATCGTGTGGTTGAGGTCGAGCATGCTGCCGAGCAGGTCGAGCATCTTCGACTCGTCGTGCGAGCGGTAGCCGAAATCGCTGCTCATGGCCTCGGCCAGCAGGTCCTGGTAGCGCTGCACCTGCTGCTTGAGGCTGCGGAGCCGGGCGCGACGCAGCGCTGCAGGGGCGGCCGGCTCGAGCGCGAAGGCCGCGCGCTGCGCCGCGAAAAGGCGCTGCACGCGCTCGTTGGCGGCACTGGCCGCGGCCGCGTGCCGCAGGTCGGTGGTGTCGTTCATCGCTGTCTCCTGGATGCGCTCGCCGGCCGTGGCGGGCAGCGATGCGCGGTGCCTGCGAATTTAGGGCTTCGCAAGGGTGAAGCCTAGGTTCAACTCCGACAGTTCAGGGTGAAAATCTGCCAACCTTCCGATTTGCCCACCGTGCCGCATCTTCATTCCACGGCCCGCAAGCCCCCCGTCTCGCGCCTGGCGCTGCGCTACGGCAACGACCTCGACGCGCCGATCCACAGCATGCTCGGGCTGGGCGTGCTGGTCGACACGCTGGCCGGCTTCGGCGTCTCGCCGGCCGTTCTGTTCGAGGGCACCGGCATCGCGCCGGCTGCCCTGTCGGACCCCGAGGCGCGCATCTCCCACCGGCAGAAGATCGCGCTGTTCGCCAACGTGCACCGGCTCAGCCCCGAGCCCGCGATCGGGCTGATCGCGGGACGGCGACAACGCATCTCGGACTTCGGCGTCTTCGGTTACGCGGTGCTCAGCAGCGCCACGCTGGGCGATGCGGTGAGCTTCGGCATGCAGCACCTGCGGCTGGCCGGACCGGTGCTCGAGAAGAGCTTTCGCATCGAAGGCGAACAGGCGGTCTTCGAGGGCCACGACGTGATCGACCTCGGGCCGCTGCTGCCACTCGCCACCGAGTTCTGGTTCAGCTCGATCCATGCGCTCATGAGCCATGCGCTCGAACGGCCCGACAACGAGGGCGGGGTGTTGCTGCTCCCCTATCCCGCGCCGGCCCACGCGGCGCGCTACGAGGAGCTGCTGCACTGCCGGGTGCAATTCGATGCCGGCGTGCTGCAGTGGCGCTTCGACGCCGCACTGCTGGACCTGCCGCTGCCGAACGCGAACCCGATCACGGCCGAGGCCAGCGCGAGCTTCTGCGCCCGCATGCTCGAGCGGATCGACGGCGAGCCCCAGCTCGTGAAGACCATCAAGGAGGCTTGCCTCAACAGCCTGGCCCAGCTGCCGCGCGCCGAGCAGATGGCCGAGCAGCTGCATCTGTCGACCCGCACGCTGCACCGGCGGCTGGTCGATGCCGGCACCAGCTACCAGCAGATCATCGACGGCCTGCGCGAGCGGCTGGCGATCGAGTTCCTCGAACGCACCGATCTCTCGGTGCAGGAGATCGCCGAGCGCAGCGGCTATTCGGACGTCTCCAACTTCCGCAAGGCATTCCGCAAGTGGACCGGCCTGACGCCGGCCCACTTCCGGGATCGCGAGCGCACGCGCTGAGGCTCACCGCGCGCGACCGGCGCGGCACTCCGCCTGCTCCCCCGCCCGACGCGCTTCAGTTGCCGCCCGGCCTGGGCGTCACGCTCCCCTTGGCCGCGGCCAGCGTGGCGCAATCGCTGCCCGGCTCGACCGAGTCGAAGCGCTCGACCACGAGCTGTTCGCGCGGCGGGCCTTCCATCGACTCGCGCACCTCGAGCCGGCCCTCGAAGTTCACGAGCAGCGGGGTCGCAGGCGCCTTCTGCCACTTGAGGTAGCTGCGCTGCAGAGCCACCATGTCGCCCGCCATCGCGACCGGCCAGCGCTTGCCGCTCGCACAGTCGGTGAACTGCGCAGCATCGGCGAAGTAGACGAAATCGCCGCGCCAATGGCTGTTGGCGGGCGTCTGTGCGCTCGCTGCATGCATGCCGCATGCGGCGAGCGGGACGAGCAGGGCAATGAGGGTCTTGGTCGCGGTCATCCGGAGCCTTTCAGTTCGAGGCCCATTCTGCCCGCGTGATCCGATGCCTGCGGGCGGGTTCGCATTGCCCCGGTGGGTCGCTTGCGGCGGGTTCGCGATGACCCGGTCGTTGCATGGCAGGACGCTGGGTCCCCAAACAAATCAAGCACTTGCGAACCCCGGGCCGGTGGCACGCGATTCGCATTGACGAGCCCATGACCATGCCTGGAGATCGCATTGCTCGAAGGGTCGGCGGAAAGCAGGGCGCAGCGCGCGAGCCAGGCCATCGAGGCCTATCTCGCCCGCTGGCCGCAGGCTGCCGACACCGAGGAGGGCATCGCGCGCTGGTGGTTGCCGCGCATGGGCGTGGACCTGCCGCTGTCCGACGTGCGGGCCGCGCTCGAACGGCTGGTGCAGCTGCGCGTGATGACGCGCACCCATCTGCCCGAGGGCAGCGTGATCTTTCGCGCCGCGGCGCAACCGCCGGCGCCCGGTGGCGCCACGGGCCAAGGCCGCACTGAGTCCTGAGCGACCATGGCGAACATCCAGGCAATCCACTCGGTCGGCGCATCCCTCGCGACCTTCCTGCGCAACACCTATCCGGCCGTCGTGGGCGATCAGCCGATGCCTCAGTGCGATTTCGCGCTGGTGTCGTCGGGCGAACTGGCCGGCACCATCGACGAGGCCACGCGCATCACGCTGTACCTCTACCGCGTGACCGCCAACGAGCACAACCGCCAGCAGCGTCCGGGCCTGATGTCGCCGCAGCAGCAGGCGCCGCTCGGGCTCGACCTGCACTTCCTGCTGAGCGCCTGGGCCGGCACCGCGCAGGACGAGCTGCTGCCCTTTGCCTGGGCCTTGCGCCAGCTGTACCTGCATCCCATCCTCGATGCCTCCTCGCTGTCGCCCGAGGCTGGCTGGAGCACCGAGGAAGTGATCCAGATCATTCCGTCCGAACTGCCGGTCGAGGACATGATGCGCATCTGGGATGCGCTCACGCCCCCCTACCGGTTGTCGGTGTCGTACGTGGCGCGGCTCGTGCGGCTGGACCCCGATGCCTTCGACGACGCCGGGCCGGTGGTCGCGACCCGCTTCGGCTGGGGCACGGCGCAGAAGGTCGGAGGCGCGCCATGACGCTCGCGATCCGCCAGCTCGAGCAGATCGACGCCCGGGTTCTCGGCGCGCTGCGCTGCGTCGATGCGGGCACGCGCAGCGCGATCGATCTGCCGCTCGCGGTGCGCATCGAGGGCGCGCGCGTGCGGCGCAACCGCAGCGGCCTGCACGTCATCACCGAGGCCGACGGGCTGGCTGCGCACGCATCGGCCTTCGAGGACGCACCGGCCGAGCCGGCGCTCGGGTCGGTGGCACTGACCGCCTCGCTGATCGATCCGAGCGGCGCCTACCTGCCGCGCATCGCGACGATTGCGCTGCCGCGCGATGCGGCGCCTGCGAACGCAAGCGCAGCCGGATCGCTGTTCCGCCCGATCGAGATCGCGATGTATCCGGGCGCCACCGCGGCGCTCGGCGTCAACTGGGCGGTGCTGCGCGTCTCCCTCACCGAGGCGGCCAGCGGCGATGCGCTCGGCGGTGCCTTGCTGCTGGTGCGCAGCGGCACCCGCGTGCTGGCCCGCGGCCTCAGCGACTGGCGCGGCGAGGCCCTGGTGCCGGTGCCCGGCGTGCCGGTCACGACCTGGTCCGACGAGGCCGAGGCGGTGGTCGTCAGCGAGACCGCGGCCCGGCTCGAACTGGTCTGGGACCCGGCCGCGGGCCTGCGCGTGCCGGCCGCCGACGTGCGCGCCGGCCGCGCACCCGCGCGGCTGCCGCAGGTCGACCCGGACCGGCTCGAGGCCGAGCGCGCCGACCTGCCCGGCGCCGTCGTCGACCTGCAGCTGCGGGCCGGCCGCTCGCAAACCCTTTCCCTCGCGCTCGCATTGCCATGAAGGCCCCGCGAGTCCTCCGTCGTCCCATACCTGCAAGCTTCATGCAAAGGAGATAGGCCATGCCCGAATACCTGGCACCCGGCGTCTACGTCGAAGAAACCAGCTTCCGCGCCAAGTCGATCGAAGGCGTCGGCACCAGCACCACCGCCTTCGTCGGACCCACGCGCCGCGGGCCGGTGGGCGGCGTGCCGGAGCTGGTCACGAGCCTGCCCGACTTCGAGCGCATCTACGGCAGCCTCGAGAACCTCGACCTCGACGACGTGACCGACGCAGCGCGCCGGCTCAACTTCGTGGGCCATGCGGCGCGTGCGTATTTCGACAATGGCGGCTCGCGGCTCTACGTGGTGCGCGCGCTCAATGCGGCGGACACGGCCAGCGGCGTGCTGCTGAACGGCGGTGCCGATGCCGAGAACGCCACGATTCGCGCGCGCTTCGCGGGTGCGGCCTACAACGGCCGCGTGCTGTTCCGCGAAGCGGCGCGACCCGCCACCGTTCGCACGCTCGGAACGGCACCGGCCGGCAGCCTGCTGAGCATCCGGGTCGACGACGCCGAGACGCTCTACGTCGGCAGCGGAACGGCATGGCTGACCAGCGGCAACACGGCGCTGGCGCTCGACGGCCTGGCGCCCGAGGCCACGCCGGGTCCGGCCGACGCGGTCGCCAACATCGTGACGCTCGCGGTCGATGTCGTCGATGCCGACGGCTACGCGCAATCGTGGGACGACCTGGGCTTCGCACCGGGTCATCCGCGCTTCATCGGCACGGTGCTGGCGCAGGAGCCGGCCAACCGCGCCGATGCACTGTCGAACCTCGTGGCGGCGCAGATCGGCACCGGGGTCAGCGGCTTCGAGCTGGCGGCCGCGGTGCGCGCGCTGCCGGCCGTGGTCGGCGACACCGATGGCCGGCGATTGCTGACCCTGGCCGGCGGCAGCGACGGCAGCGCCCCGATCACGGGCGCCGAGGGAACGGCCGGCAGCTATGCCGATGCGCTGGCCACGCTGTCCGGGCTGGAGGACATCTCGATCGTCGCGGCACCGGGCAGCAGCGCCTACGCGGACGGCCCGGCGGTCCAGGGCGCGCTGATCGTGCATGCCGAGCGCCGGCGCGCCTACCGCATCGCGGTGCTCGACTGCGCGCCGAACCAGACGCCCGGCGACATGCGGATCGCGCGCGGCCGCATCGACTCGAAGTACGCGGCGCTCTACTACCCGTGGGTGATCGTCTCGAACCCGCTCGCGCGGCCCGGTCGCGAAGACATCCCGCGCGAGATCTCGCTGCCGCCCTCGGGCTTCGTGGCCGGCATCTACGCGCGCAACGACACGCAGCGCGGCGTCTACAAGGCGCCGGCCAACGAGGTGGTCGCGGGCGCGTTGCGCTTCGAGACCGACATCAACTTCGCGCAGCAGGAAGTGCTGAACCCGATCGGCGTGAACTGCCTGCGCTACCTGTCGGGCCGCGGCTATCGCGTCTGGGGCGCGCGGCTGGCCTCCAGCGATCCCGAGTGGAAATACGTCTCGGACCGGCGCTACTTCAACTACCTCGAATCGTCGATCGACCGCGGCACGCAATGGGCCGTGTTCGAGCCCAACGGCGAGCGGCTCTGGGCCAACGTGCGCCAGACCATCTCGGACTACCTCTACAACGAATGGCGCGGCGGGGCGCTGCTGGGCAGCACCACCGAGGAAGCCTTCTTCGTGCGCTGCGACCGCACGACGATGACGCAGAACGACCTCGACAACGGACGGCTGATCTGCCTCATCGGCGTGGCGATCATCAAGCCGGCCGAGTTCGTCATCTTCCGCATCGGCCAGAAGACCGCCGACGCAAGAGCCTGACCTGATCCAAGGGGAACCACATGGCCAATCGCACCACGCCCTACGGCGCCTTCAACTTCGTCGTCAACTTCGACGGCGGCGAGACCTTCGGCGGCTTTTCCGACGTCTCGGGCATCGGCACCGAGCTCACCATCGCCGAGTACCGCAATGGCAACGACCGCGAGAACCACGTGCGCAAGGTCGGCGGCGTGCACAAGGTGAGCGATGTCACGCTCAAGCGCGGCATCGTCAACTCGATCTCGCTGTTCCAGTGGATCAAGGACTCGCGCACCAAGGGGCCGGACGCGAAGAAGAGCATCACGATCCTGCTGCTCGACGAATCGCAGAAGCCGGTGCAGACCTGGGTGCTGCGCGGCGTGCTGCCGATGAAGTACACAGGCCCGACGCTGGCGGCCAAGGGCGGCGGCGACGTCGCGATGGAAGAGCTGGTGCTTTCGTCCGAAGCGCTCGAGATGGAAGCCTGAGCGCCATCCAACGGCCCGCCGCACCATGAGCCTGCTGTTCGAGACCGCTGCCCCGCCGCTGGCCGCCGACCTGCGGCGTGCCGACGTCGCCTGCTTCGTCGGCCATGTGGCACGGCGCAGCGCGGTGCCGCTGCCCGATGCGGTGCGTGCGCAACTGCGCGAGGGGGGCTGGATCGACGGCATCCGGGCCCGGCCGTCCGCGGAGGTCGAGTCGCTGCTGAACCTGCCGGTGGTGATCGACAGCTGGGCCCGCTTCGATGCGCTGTTCGCCTGGGAGGCGCGGCCGCTTCGAGCCGACCCGGCCGATACCGACACCGGCATCGCCGTCTGCGCGACCTACCTGGGTGCCGCGGTGCGCAGCTTCTTCGCGCGCGGCGGCCGGCGTGCCGTGGTGGTGCGGGTCGGCGATCCGTGGCCCTACATCGAGACCCTGGCCGACCCGGCCGCGGCACGGCGCGAACGGCTGCGCCGGATGGTGCCGGACTTCGCCGACCGCAGCAACGCGGCGCGCCTCTTCGTGCCCACCGAGCCCTCGACCTGGCAGGGCATCCACCACCTGTACGGCCTGCGCGACGTGAGCCTGGTGCTGCTGCCCGACCTCGCCGACGCCTGCTGCGTCACCGAGGCCGCACCGCGCACCGAACTGCCGCCGCCCGCGGTGCCGACCGGCTTCGTCGAATGCAGCGCCAACGACGCGCCGCCCGACGACAGCACGCTGCGCCGCGTGCCCGCGCCGCGGCTCGACAGCGACGGCTACCTGGCGTGGCAGCTCGCACTGGTGGCGGTGCGCGCCTTTCTCGCGCGCCACCAGCGCGAGGTGATGCTGCTGGCGGCGCTACCGCTGCCCCAGCCCGACACGCAGCGCGTGAGCGGCGACGGCCAGGTGCATGCGCAGGCCGCGATGCTGGCCTACCTTCAGCGCATCGGCATCGTGCCGCCGTCGCCGATCCCTTCCGACCAGGACGCGGGCGCTGCGAGCGCCTTCGTGCAGCTGGCCTGGCCCTGGTTGCGCACCCACGCCGCGGCCGACCTGCCCGAATGGCTGGAGTCGCCCGACGGCGTGCTGGCGGGCCTGGTGGCCGCGGGTGCGACCGCGCGCGGCAGCTTCCGCTCGGTGGCCGGCGACTTCTCGGTGCCGCGCCTGCGCGATGTGGCCGACGCCGAGCCGCGGCCTTCGTGGGGCCTCGGCGACGACAGCCCCGATGCGCAGCTGGCGCGCCATGTCTGCCTGTTCGCGCAGCAGCCCGACGGCTGGGCGCTCCAGTCGGACGTCACGCTGTCTTCGCATGAAGGCTGGCGCTTCGGAGGCAGCTCGCGGCTCATGGGCACCCTCCTGCGGTCCGCGCGTGCGGCCGGCGACAGCCTGGTCTTCGACCTCAACGGCCCGGCCACCTGGGCTGGCCTGCGGCGTGCCATCGAGCGCCTCCTGACGGGCTTCTGGAACGAGGGTGCCTTCGCCGGTGCCACGCTGGCCGATGCCTTCGCTGTGCGCTGCGACCGTTCCACCATGACCCAGGCCGATCTCGATGCGGGCCGCCTGGTCGTCGAGATCACGGTGCGTCCGGCGGCATCGATCGAGCGCATCACGGTGGTGCTCGACCTCAACAACGCGAGCGGCGCCCAGGCGCTGCGGGAGGCCGCCTGATGCCTGCGCGCGACCTGCCCGAGAACCTGCTGCAGCCGCTGCATGCGTTCCGCTTCCACGTGAGCTTCTCGAACGCGAACGGCGGCGATGCAGTGGACATCTGCAGCGGTGCCTTCGCCGAGTGCACCGGTCTCGAGGCCACCATGGAACCCAAGGTGATCAAGGCCGGCGGCGCCAACTACGGCGCGGCCCAGCGACCCGGTCGCGTGAGCTTCGCGACCGTGGTGCTCAAGCGCGGCATGACCACCACGCGCGATGCCTTCAAGTGGTTCCAGCTGGTGGCCGGCGGCGCCTATGCGTACCGGCTCTCGGCCGAGATCCAGATGCAGGATTCGGCCGGCGAGACGGTGCTGACATGGGGCCTGGACCACTGCATGCCGGTCAAGTTCAAGGCCTCGGACCTCAGCGCCAGGAACAACGAGATCGGCGTCGAGGAACTGCACCTGGCGCACGAGGGGCTGCGGCTGGTGGTCGAGGGAGCAGGCTGATGGCACGGCTGCCCGACGCACCCAGCGTGGCGAGCGCGACCTTCGAAGTCATCGAGGGGCCGGGCGCGGGCGGCGGCGCGGTCGCGGTGCAGTTCAACCCGGTGTCGCTCGAGTACACCATCGCCAACGAGTTCGACGATCGCAACGGCAACAACGGCGCGCGCCAGTTCGTCAAGAAGAGCACCGCCAGGCTGTCGATGACGCTGGTCTACGACAGCACCGACGACGGAAGCGACGTGCGCATCCAGACCGAGACCATCTCGGGCCTGATGGAGCCCGCGCGCGACGGCCGCAAGAAGTACGCGCCCAAGGTCGAGTTCGGCTGGGGCACCTACAGCTTCAAGGGCGTGATCGAGCAGTACAAGGAAACGATCGACTTCTTCGCGGCCAGCGGCGTGCCGCTGCGCGCCAGCATCGCACTCACGCTGGCGGCGCAGGAGGTCGAGTTCCAGAGCAGCAAGAACCCGGACGCCAGCGTCGACGGCAGCCTCTCGCCCGACCCGGTCGACCTGCCGCCCGGCGCGGCGCCGGCCGCGGTCGCCAATGCGCTCGGCGACCCGCGCGCCGCGCGTGCGATCGCATCGGCCAATGCCTCGGCCAGCCTGCGCTTCGGTGCCGGTGCCTCGTTGTCGGTGGGCGGCGCCGTGGGCATCGGCGCGCCGGTGGCCTTTTCCGCGGGCGCTGCCGGCGGCGCGGGTGCAGGCATCGGTCTGTCGTTCGGCGCCAGCGGGAGTCTCGGCATCGGCGCCACCGCGGGCGCCGCGTTCGCGGGCCTGCGCGCGGGCTCCGGTGGCCGTGCGCTGGCGGTCGACAGCGCCGCCGCGCGCGCCGCCTTGCTGCCGGCCGCGGGCACGAGCGGCGCCGTCTCCTTCGGTCCCGGCGGCCGCGCGACCGCGAGCGGCGGTGCCAGCCTCTCGGCCGACGTCGGTGCCGGCGCCGACCTTCATGCCCGCATCGGATTCGGAGGCGCCTGAACATGCCCATCACATTCGACGAAGTCTCGGCCGAGATCGAGCGCGATCCCGAACAAGGCACGGGCGGAGCCGGCAGCGCGGCCGCGCCCGCTGCACCGGCGCCCGATCCGCGCGAGCAGTTCGAGCGCGAACTGCGCATCCATGCCGAGCGCCGCATGCGGCTCTCGGACCACTGATGAAGGAGGCACGCGCATGGCCGAAACCAGCCTGAGCCAGTCGGCGATCTTCAGCGCCCGCCCCGTGGTGCACGTGGGCGGCCAGGCGGTCGAGCGCGTGAGCGCGCTGCTGAGCGCGATGCGCATGGAGGAATCCGAGGGCGGCATGAGCACGCTCGAGCTGCGCCTCTCGAACTGGGTCGCGACCGGCGGCGGTGGTGCCGAACTGGCCTTCGATGGGCAGTCGCCGCTCCGGCTCGGCGCCGAACTCCTGGTGGGCACCGGCGACGAGGCAGCGCCGAACGAGATCTTTCGCGGCAAGGTGAGCGCGCTCGAGATGGTCTGCAGCTACGGTCAGCCGCCCGAGCTCGTGGTGCTGGCCGAGGATGCGCTGACAGCCGCGCGGCGGGCGCGCCGCACCAAGGTCTATGCGGACATGTCGCCGGCCGAGGTGATTCGCGCCGTTGCCGGCAACCTGGCGCTGTCGCCGACCGTCACCGGCCTCGACGCACCGCACGGCACGTGGGTGCAGCTCGACGAGACCGACCTGGGCTTCCTGCGCCGGCTCGCGGCCCGCTTCGAGGCCGACCTGCAGGTCAGCGGCACGGCGCTCGCGGTGGCACCGCGCCAGGAAGTGCAGCGCGGCACCATCGAGCTCACGCTCAACAGCCAGCTGGCGCGCGTCCGCATCACGGCCGATCTCGCCGACCAGGTCACGGCGGTCACGGCCGCGGGCTGGAACCCGGCCGATGGCAGTCCGGTCAGCGGCTCGGCCACCGGCATCACGCACGGCGGTCCGGGCAGCGGCAGGAGCGGCCTCGCATGGGCGGAGGAAGTGTTCGGAGCCCGCAGCGAACACCTGGGCAACCCGGTGGCCTCCACCGATGCCGAGGCCCAGGCGCTGGCCGAGGCCGCGCTCGACCAGCGCGCGCGCCGCTTCGTCCGCGCCGAGGGCACGGCCGAGGGCAACGCGCGCATGCGCGTCGGCGCCCAGGTGCGGCTGGCTGGCATCTCGGCCCAGTTCGACAACAGCTACTACGTGATCGAGGCGCGGCACCTGTTCGACATGCGGCAGGGCTATCGCACCGAGTTCCGCGCCGAGTGCGCCTACCTGGGCAACTGACATCCACGCCATGCAACGCGACGCCGTCTTCACGAACCCCGCGGGCTGGATGCAGTCGGGCTTTCTTGCGCGCGTCGTCTCGCTCGACGATCCCGAGGGGCGCAGCCGGGTCCAGGTCAAGCTGCTGTCGTTCGCGGACGTGGCCGAACAGGACTCGACCATGTGGGCGCGCGTGGTGTGCCCGTTCGCGGGCAGCGACCGTGGCGTCTTCTTCCTGCCCGAGGTCGACGACGAGGTGCTCGTGGTCTTCGTGCAGGGCGACCCTCGCCATCCGCTCGTGATCGGCGGCCTGTGGAACGGCTCGGCGGCGCCGCCGGCGGCGATCGAATCGGGCGGGCGCAACCGCCTCAAGCGCATCCAGTCGAAGAACGGCATCGTCATCACGCTCGACGACCAGAGCGGCCAGGAGATGCTCGAGCTGAAGACGCCCGGCGGCCAGATGCTCACGCTCAGGGACGGCCCCGGCAGCGTGACGATCGAGGACAGCAACGGCAATTCGATCACGCTAGAGAGCGCGGGAATCACGGTGCAGGCCGCGGCCAAGGTCAAGGTGCAGGCCTCGACGGTCGAGGTCACGGCCGGCATGGTCACGGTCGACGCCGCGATGTCGAAGTTCTCGGGCATCGTCAAGTGCGAGGTGCTGCAGACCAATGCGGTGATCTCGACCAGCTACACGCCCGGCGCGGGCAACGTCTGGTAGGGCAGGGGAGCCACATGCACGACATCCGCATCGGGTCCCCGCGCGACATGCAGGCCACGGCCCGGCCCGTGCTCCTGCAGCGCAGCGACGAGGACTTCATCCAGTCCACGCTCGACGAGCTCCGCAGTGCCGAGGGGCGGCAGGCGCTGGCCACGCGGCGCGCCAGGGCGGTCGACGGGCAGGGCACGCTGAAGCTGTTCCAGCCGATCCAGCGCCAGTTCCATCTGGCACTGATCGAGGCCTGGTGCGATACGCCCGGCGGGCCGCGCATCGATCCTTCTCGCGTCGACTCGGCTGGCCTCGTGGTGCGGCGGCTCGATGCCAATGGCCAGCCGCAGGGCTGGATGCGCTCGAACGGCCGTGTTCGCGGCTGGGTGCCGCTGACGCGGGTCGGCAGTGCCGTCACCGACCCGATGCCGAAGCACCGGCTGCAGCGCCGCCTCACGGGGGTCGCCGACATCGATCGCCAGCTCGGCGGCTTCGCGCTGCAGCAGCCCGACAACCTGCTCGAAGAGGACGTGGTGCCGATGTTCATCGCACCGCCCGACGTCTGCGCCGATGCCGGCAAGAGCGTGTTCTACGGCATGGTGCCCACCGTCAGCAGCGAGCTCAGCGAGGCCCCGCCGGCCGCGAGCGCGCCCGACGCGGTGGATTTCGGACCGGACTCGAGCGCCTTCCGCACCCATCTGGTGGCGCCGCTGCGCGGCCTCGAGACACCGTTCCCCTTCGCCGGCGCGACCGTCGCCGCCGGCTGGTTCGACGCCAGCGAGGCACCGGGCGCGGTGCGGCCGGCCGACATCACGGACGCGCAGTTCGCGGCCCTGAGCCTGCCGCTCGAGGACAGCGATACGCCGGCCCAGCCGGCCGGCCAGATGCGCGTCTTCCTGCTGCTGCTGCGCCAGCTCGCGAGCGAGTTCAATGCCTTCGACGGCGGCGCCGAGGCCGACGCGCTGCGCCATGCACTGGCCGCGGTGCAGCTGCCGCTGGTGCTGAGGGAAGGGCAGCTGGCGCCGGACCATGTGCGCGCCGACATCTTCCTTTCCGACGCCTGCAAGGTGCTGCTCAAGAAGGAGGCCGTCGCGGCGCCGCTCGAGATGCCCGAGCGCTGGCCTGCGCTCGACGAGGCCCGCACCCGGGCGCTCGCGCAGGCGATGCATTCGGCGATGCAGGCGCGCGCCGCCACGCTGATGCCGCAGAGCGGCCGCTACGACGAACCCGGCGCCCGCTACCAGGTGCGCGCCTTCGTGCGCATCAAGGCCGAGGGCGCCTGCCCGGTGCGCATCGTCTGGAGCCAGGAAAGCGAACCCTTCGTGATCGCGCCCTGGTACGAGAGCGCCGATGCGCGGCCGCCGGTCCAGATCCCGCTGCCCGATGCAAGCGACCGCCACATGCTCCGACAGCTCAAGCCCAACGTCGCCTTCGTGGTGCCGCCGTCGATGCAGAACCTGCTGTCGGGCAAGGCGAAGGACCTGATGGAAGGCAAGGCCAGCACGGGCTCGCTCGGCATCAGCTGGATCTGCGGCTTCAACATCCCGGTCATCACGATCTGCGCCTTCATCGTGCTGAACATCTTCCTCACGCTGTTCAACCTGATCTTCGGCTGGCTGTTCTTCATCAAGATCTGCGTGCCGTTTCCGAAGCTCGGCAACAAGGCGCCGGCGAAGCCGCCCTTTTCGACATGAGCGCAGGGCACACATGAGCGGCTTTCCATTGCTTCCACTGCCCGACGCGAACGGCACCCTCGCGTGGCCCGATCTCGCGCAGTCGGTGCGCGACGGCATCCGGCTGATCCTGTCGACGCGCCCCGGCGAGCAGCTCATGCGGCCCGACTTCGGCGGCGGCCTCGACCGCCTCCTGCACGCGCCCAACACGGTCGCGACCCGGCGCCAGATCCGCGACCTGGTGCGGGATGCGCTCACGCGCTGGGAGCGCCGCATCCTGCTCGATGCGGTCGAGGTCTGGGAGGTCGAGGGCGAGCCCGGCGCGCTGCGGGTCGAGATCGTGTTCCGGCTCGCGCGCACCGGTGCCCCGGGCGCCATGAACGTGACCGTGCAACTGGAAGGCTGAACCATGCCCATCCTGCCGCCTTCGCTCGACGACCGCCGCTTCGACGATCTGGTCGAGGACCTGATCGCCCGCATTCCCGCCCACACGCCGGAATGGACGAACCCCCGCCTCGGCGATCCCGGCCGCACGCTGATCGAGCTGTTCGCCTGGCTCGGCGATGCGCTGCTGTACCGCGCCAACCTGATTCCCGAGCGGCAGCGGCTGGTGTTCCTCAAGCTGCTCGGCATGGGCCTGAAGCCTGCGCTGCCGGCGCGTGCCATCGTCAGCCTGGCCTATGCGCAGCCCACCGAGCTCGGCGCGCACACGCTGGCGCCGCATGGCAGCGTGAAGGCCGCTCAGCCCTTCGAGACGCTGGCCGAGACCACGGTGCTGCCGCTCGTGGGCGAGGCCTACATCAAGCGCCGCCTGACGCCGCAGGAGCGCGCCGACCGCTCCGAGCTGCTGCAGGGGCTCGCGCGCATCCACGGCCTCGCGGGCCTGCCGCAGGGCTACGAGACCACGCCGGTGTTCGCCGAGGGCAGGGCCGTGCCCGGTGGCATCGACGTCTTCGGCCGGAGCGCCGACCGCGCGCTGTGGGTCGCGCTGCTGGCGCCGGTGGCGCCGAGGCCGGTCGACCAGCCTTCGGTCAACGCCGCCGCCACGCTCGCCATGGGCACCGGCGGCGGCGGGCTGCCGGCGCTGCTGTCGGTCGGGGTGGTGCCGGCACTCGCCATGCCCGCGCTGTTCGAGGCGGTGGCCGTGCCGGTGCCGGTGCCCGTGCTGTGGGAGCTCACGACCCAGGGCGCGAGCGGCTTCGCCACCGACTACCTGACGCTCGGCGTGCAGCCCGGCAGCGACAGCAGCAACGGCCTGGCGCGGGCCGGCACACTGCGGCTGCAGCTGCCCGGACAGCGCGAGATCTGGGCCCCGCCCAACGACGTCGGCCTCAATCCGCTGGCCGGTGTCGGCGATGCGCCGCCGCGGCTCGACGACCCGGACCGCGCCAGCCGGCTCGTGGCCTGGCTGCGGCTGCGGCCCAAGCCCGGCGAGAGCATCGAGTCGCTCAAGCTGGCCTGGGTCGGCATCAACGCGGCCGAGGTCGACCAGCGCACGACGGTCACGGCCCGCGTGCTCGGCGTCTCGACCGGTGCCGGTTCGCAGAGCTTCGCGCTGCCTTCGGGATCGGTGGACCCGGCCTCGCTGCAGGTGCAGGTCGAGGAGCCCGGGCTCGGCTATCGCGACTGGCATGCCGTAGGCGACCTGGCCGCGATCAGCGCCGATGCGGCCGAGGCGCGCGAGGCACGCGTCTTCCAGCTCGACGCCGAGGCTGGCACCCTGCTGTTCGGCGACGGCGTTCGCGGCCGCGTGCCCGAGCGCGAGATGCGCGTGCGGCTCGCGATCGGACGCTTCGGGGGCGGCCGTGCGGGCAACCTGCCGCCCGGCAGCATGGGCGAGCTGCGCGCGCTGCGCATCGACGGCCGCGCCGCGCCCGCGATCGCGGTGCAGCAGCCGCTCGCGGCCGATGGCGGCGAGGACGCCGAGACGCTCGCGCTGGCCGAGCACCGCATTCCCGCGATGCTCCGGCACCGCGATCGCGCGGTCACCGAGGAGGACTACCGCCGGCTCTCTGCCGAGGCGCCCGGCATCGACGTCGGCCGCATCGAGGTGCTGCCGCGCTTCAAGCCCGCCGACCGGCGCTTCGACGTGCCCGGCGTGGTCAGCGTGATGGGCCTGCCGGACGCGCCGCTGCAGCCGGCGCCCAACCCGCGGCCCGACCGGCCCTTCATCGAGCGCCTGCATGCGCACCTGGCGGCGCGCGTGCCGCTGGCCACCGAGCTGTACGTGATCGGCTGCGACTACGTGGCGCTCGGCATCGCGGTGGCGGTGCGGCTGCGCGACGGCCATGCGCGCGACAAGGTGCTGCTCGAGGTCCGCGAGGCGCTGCGCCGGCTGCTGTGGCCGCTGGCGCCGGGCGGCCTCGACCGCAAGGGCTGGCCGCTGGGCCGCGCGGTGCGCAGCCGCGAACTCGAGGTCGAGGTCTCGCGCGTCGACGGCGTCGACGAGTTGCGGGGCATCACGCTGTTCCAGCGCAATGGCGAGGCGTGGCAGGCGCTGCCGTCGATCGCGTCGGACGGCGCGCAGGTCCTGGCGCTGCTGCAGTGGCAGCTGCCCGAGTTGCTGGCCGTGGTGGCGGTGGAAGGCGATGCGCCGCCCACCGACCTGTCGGCCGTGCCGAACCCGTTCGCGGACGACAACGCGGTGGCGGTGCCCGTGGTGCCCGAGGTCTGCTGATGGACGCCAACGGCCTGCGCTTCTGGCAGCTCGCGGATCGCACCGCATGGCCCGACCTGCGGCATGCGGGCGTGCAGGGCGAGTGCGCCGCGCTGCGGCTGGCTTCGGAGCGCACGCTGCAGCCCGCGCTGGCGCCGGCGGCGGCCTTCGCGGCGGCGCAGGCCGCGCTCGACGAAGTGCCGCGCGCGGTCGACGCGCTCGAATGCGTCGCGAGCTGGGACGGTGGCCTGCGCGGCATCGTCGTGCACGGCCCGCTGCCCGACGACGTGCTGCTGCGCGAACTCGACGAGCCGCCGAGCGACCTCTGCGTGGCGCACGACGGCGTGCTGCTGGCGGCGCTCGCGGGCCGCGTGCTGCTGCACGACCTGCGCGACCGCTGGGCCGATGCGTTCGCGGCGCTCGAGGGCTTCCAGCCGTGGCGCCTGGCGCCCATCGCAGGCCATGGCGACCATGAGGGCGGCGGCGCCTGGGTGCTCGAGCGCGGCAGCGGCCGCGTTGCGCGGCTGTCCGGCAGGCCCCTGCGCGCGCAGACGCCGACCACCGACATGTACGGGCCGCAGGTGTTCCGACCGCAGCCGGAGAACGCCTGCCCGCCCACGCTCGCGCTGTTCGCGAGCGTGGTGCAGGGGGCCAGCGAGCGCGTGCTCGCGATCGCCGACGACCGGGCCACGGGCGGCCCGATGCTCCTGTGCTGGCTCGACGGCGAAGGCTCGGCGGCCGTGCGGTGCTGGAATGCGGCCGAGGCTCGTTTCGATGCGCCGTTGCGCCTTGCCGGCGCCGCCTACGGCTATTCGCTCGCGCAGCTCGAAGGCGATCGCATCGCCGTGCGCGTGCCGGGCCGGCGCGACGCACCGGCCTTCGACCTCGCGGCGGCCGACGCGGCGCGCGCCGTGACGCCGCTCGGCGAGGTGTATCCGCTGCATGCCGAGGCCCGCGAGGCGCCGTTCTGCGGCGGCGTGCGCGAGGCCGGCCGGCCGCCTCACTATCCGGTGGCGGCGCGGCACGCGGAGCCCCTGCATTCGTTGTCCTACCAGACCTCGGCCCGGCGAGGCGAGGCGCGCAACTACCGGCTCGCGGCCGAGAACGATTTGCGTGCCTCGATGATCGACAGCGGCGACACCACGACGCTCTGGCACCGGCTCAACGCCGAGGCCGCGATCCCGCCGCACTGTGCCTTCGTGGTCTGGCTGGCCGCCACCAACGTCGCGCGGCCGCCCCCCGACGACGACGGCACGCAATGGCATCCGCATGCCTTCGGCAGCGAAGCCGCGGTGGTCGACGAGGCCGCGCGCGGCCCGCAGGTGCCGCAGGCCGCATGGGACCGCGCACCGAGCGAGCTCGCGGGACATCCGGGCCTGCTCGCGGGTGAGCGCATCCCGGATCGGCGCGGCCTGTTCGGCGTGCTCGTGCAGGCCAGCCGCCGGCGCGTGCGCAACCTGCAGGGCCGCTACCTGTGGCTGCGCGTCGTGCTCACGGGCGACGGCCGCGCCAGCCCCGAGATCGTGGCGCTGCGCGCGTGGGCCAGCCGCTTCTCCTACGTCGAGCGGTACCTGCCGCGGGTCTACCGCGAGAGCCTGTTCGGCGATGCGGCGCTCGCGCCCGGCATCGGCGCGGGCCGGATCGAGATCGCCCATGCGGCCGCGCTCGATGCCGGTGGCCCGCTGGACGACACGCTGCGTGCGCGTCTCATGCTCGCGGGCCTGCGGCCCGGCGCCGCGGCCAGCGTGACAGTGGAGCGCAGTGGACAGGCATGGCTGCTGCGCGAAGCGGGCGATGCGGCCGGCGCCTGGCGGCTGCGGCGCGAGAGCGAACCGCGGCCGGACGGCAGCCGCCTCGACTTCGTCGCGATCTACCAGCCGCAAGCCACGCCGGCCGATTTCAACGCGCGCCTGGTCGCGAACTTCGAAGGCGTGCTCACGCAGCTCGAGGATCGGGTCGCGGCGGCACACCTGATGAGCGACCCGCAGGCGGTGCCCGAGCCGAACCTCGAATGGCTGGGCAGCTGGATCGGCGTTGCCTTCGATGCTGCGTTGCCGCCCGAGCGCCGCCGCGAGTGGCTGCGCGCCGCGCCCGAGCTGGCACGCCGCCACGGCACGCGCGATGGCCTGCGGCTGGCGCTCGATGTCGCGAGCGGGGGCGGGGTGCGCGGCGGCGAGATCGTCGTGATCGAGGACTTCCGGCTGCGCCGCATCCTGGCGACGCTGCTCGGCGTCGACATGAGCGACGCGCACGATCCCTTGCTGCCGGGCCTGCACCAGAGCGGCAACTCGATCGTCGGCGACACGCTGTTCGTCGGCAGCAGCGAGGGCGCCGAGCTGGCCGCGCTCTATGCCGACGTCGCCACGACCGACGCCGAGGACGTCTCGGCACGCGAGTTCCTCGGTCGCCTGGCCTATCGCGCGACGGTGCTGGTGCACCAGGAGATCGCGCCGCAAGACTTCGCGCTGATCCGCCGCATCGCGCAACTCGAGGCGCCGGCCCATGTGATCGTGCGCGTGGTCGGCGCCACCTGGCCGCTGCTGGTCGGCATCGCGAGCCTGGTCGGCGTCGACACCTATCTGGGTCCGCCGCGTCGTCCACGGCCGGTACGCGTGGGTGTTTCGGCGGTGGGGCTTGGCGATCGCCTGATCGGCCCCGGCGTGCTCGACCCGCGACTGGCCGGCAACACGGGCGTTCTCACGGGCCCGCCCGTGGCCGACGCCGGAGCGAATCGCAGCGTGCCCGCGGGCGCCAGCTTCGAGCTCGACGGCAGCGCGTCGCGCGCGGCCTCGGGGCGTCGCATCACCGAATACCGGTGGCGGCTGCTGCCGCCGCAAGAGGGTTGAGGCCAAGGCGCACCCACCGCAAACGCCCAGTCATCCCCCCGTTCAACCCAAGGAGAAACCACATGGCTGAATTCGTGATCGGTACCGACATCAGCACCGACGAAGCGGTGATCGAAGTCACAGTGAACCCCGACCGGCCCTTGCCCGTCGGGCGGCAGTTCTTCCGGCTCGTCGTGGTCGACGACTCGGGCAACGAATCCAAGCCCGACCAGATCGTCGTCATCGTCGCCGACCAGGGCGCGCCGACCGCCGTGCTCGCCGGGCCGCAGACCGTGGCATCGGGCGCCAGCTTCAAGCTCAGCGGCGAGAAGTCCTTCGACGTCGGTGGCGGCAAGGTCGTGAAGTACATCTGGACCTACGTCGGCCCGGCCACCTGAGGCCGCGAGCGGAGTCCGCGCATGGTCGCCTTCGTCATCGGCAAGCCGGTCACCACCGATGTCCCGGGCATCGAGGTGGACGGCATGTCCGCGGGCAGCCATCGCTTCCAGCTCGTGGTGGAGGACAACGACGGCGTGCGCTCGCAGCCCGACACCATCGTCGTCGTCGTGCGCGGCCGCATCGTTCGGCCGCCCGTCGGCCCGCCGGTCGTGGTTCGGCCGCCCGTCGATCCGCCGGTCGTGGTGCGTCCGCCTGTCGGTCCGCCGATCGTCGTCGTGCGCCCGCCGATCAGCGGGCCCGCCGTCGATCCCGTGGGGCCGCCGGTGACCGGACCGGTCATTGCGGGTCCCGTCGTCGCGGGCCCGGTCGTGTCGCCGGTGATCGTGCGCAAGCCCGTGCCCGTGCCCCCGCCGCCCAAGCCGCCGACCGCCGCACGCAAGAGCAAGAGGAGAAAGCCATGAGCATCCTGGCCACCAGTGCCGATCCCCTGTATGCCCAGCCGCGCGCCGAGCGGCCCGCCTATGCCACCGGCATGCTGCTCGACGCGCAGGACTTCAGCGACGAGCAGACCTACCATCGCGGCCGGCTTGCGCTCGCGCTGTCGATGCTGGCCGGCGGCGGCACGCTGGCCGGGCTCGCGGTCGAGCACCGGCCGCAGAGCCCGACCCAGGCCGAGGAAGTGCTCGTGCAGCCCGGCGTCGCGGTCGACAGGCTGGGCCGCCTGGTCGAGCTGCCGCGCCCGGCCTGCCGCGCGCTGGCCGACTGGTTCGCCGACGTCGCGGCGGCCGATGGCGGCGACACGCTGCGCACCAGCGCCTACGACCAGCTGCAGCGCTTCCTGTCGCCGCGCTTCCTGGCCGCCGGCCCCGCGCTGCCCGCGCGCGCGATCGTCGCCGACGTCTTCGTGCGTTTCGCGCAATGCGCGGTCGGCCTCACGCCGAGCTTCGCCGCAGGCCCCTTCGATGCGCTCAATGCAGTCTCGACCTCGCGCATCCGCGATGCCTACGAGCTCGTGATGGTGCCGCGCACCGGCCTGTCCGACACCCAGGCCGGGCTGCCGCTGCCGCCCGCCGATCCGCTGCTCGGGACCGGCAGCGCCGACGAACGCCGCGCCGCCGCGCAGGATGCGGTGCTCGGTGGCTACGTGACCAGCGGCCACGTGGGTGGCACCGCGCAGGGCCTGCCGCCCGGGCCCGAGCATCCGCCGAACCTCGACACCAGCGCGGTCTTCGTCGCGCGCGTGCTGCTGCCCGTCGGGGCGGCCAATCCCCCGCAGCGCACGAGCGACTTGCCGCTGGTCGACAACTTCGCGCGCCGCTTCCTGCCCTCGGGGCCGCTGCTGTGGCAGTCGGCCGGCCTCTCCTGATTCGTCACCGACCCACTTTCCACGCAACGGAGCTTCGCCATGGCCACCTCATTCCTCGACACGCGCAGCGCCAATTTCTCGAATGTCGCGCGCGGCGCCTCGCGCGAGCAGATCGCCCTGGAGGAGGTGCGTCGCCTGCGCAGCAGCGGCGTGCTGGTCGAGGATGGGCGGCGCGAGCGACCGCGCTACTTCGACGGCCGCTTCCTCGCAGCCCGCGATCTCATCAAGGACCAGCAATATTTCCTCACGCGCGAAGCGGACCTGGGGCGCGCGGCGGGCTCGGGCGTCGCGAGCGGCCTGCAGGTCGACATCGGCGACGGTGCCTCACAGCTGGTGATCGGCGCCGGCCAGGGGATCACGCCGAGCGGCGAACTGGTGCTGCTGCCGGCCGACCTGCGCATCAACCTCGGCGACCTGCCGCTGGCCGAGCAGCTGTCGGCGCGCTTCGGGCTCGGCCGGATTCCGGCGGCACCGATGCGCAGCCGCACCGGCCTGTTCGTGCTCGCGCTGCGGCCGGTGGAATACACGGCCAATCCGATCGGCGCCTATCCGACGACGCTGACCGGACCACGCACCGTGGAGGACGGCGACGTGGTCGAGGCCACGGCCGTCACGCTGGTGCCGTGGCAGGACGACGGCGCCGCCGATGCGCTGCAGGCGCGGCGTTCGCATGCCGCGCGGTCGATCTTCGTGCAGGGCGGCAACGCCGCGGTGGCCTCGGGACTGCTGCCGCTCGCGATGCTCGCTCTCGAGGGCAACATGCTGGTCTGGATCGACGAGGCGATGGTGCGGCGCGAGCTCGGCGCCGACCGCGGCGACCTGCCGGGCCTGGGCTTCGCGCCGCGCGCGCTGCGGCTCGCGCACCTGATGCAGCACACGACGCATCTGGAAGACGTGACGCGCCAGCTCGGCGGCCGCAGCTTTCCCGCCGCCACGCAGTTCGAGGCGCTGCCGCCGGCCGGTCCGCTGCCGCCCGGCATCATCGCCACCAACGATTTCACGCAACGCTACTTTCCCTCCGAGGTCGATGTCGACTTCTCGGTGATCCCCGAGGACGAATTGCCGGCGCTGGTCGAGGAGTCGCTCGCGCTGCCGCCGATCGACCTGCAGGACGAGGAGGCGGCGCTGGACCGCACGGCGGTGCTGGTCCTGGCGCCGGTGCCGCGCGCCGAATGGCGAGCCGTGATCGCCCGGCTCGAGTCGCGCGTGCGCACGCTGCGTCCGGCGGCTCCGAACCAGGTCGCGCTGCGCAAGCCGCTCGAGATCCTCACGCGGCTGCGCCTGCCGCTGCCGGTACCCGCGCCGGCCCCGTCGGATGCCGAGTGGACGCGGCTCGCGAACCTGCCGCGCCTGTGGTACGTGCGTCGCCGCAACCTCGCGTACCGCGACGACCTCGCCGGCACGCCGCTGCCCGTGATCGGCGGACCGGTGCCGGCGCCGCCACCGCCATCGCCACCTGCGCCGGCCGCGCCGCGTCCGGTGCCACGCACCCCCGCGCGGGCCAAGCCCGCGGCCAAGGCCGCAGCCAGGCCGGCAGCCGCGGGGAAGACGGCCACCAGGGCGCCCGCCAGGAAGACCGCGGCGCCGAAGAAGCCGGCCGCGAAGGCGACGAGGAAGAGCGCCTGATCCCATTGCCGCGCATGCCGCGCACGCCACAAGGAATCCGCCATGGCCATCCGTCCCATCGCCACGCCGCTCGCGGGTGAAAGAGTGATCGCGCTGTCGCCCGAGAACGCGACCGACGCCTCCACCTTCTGGCAGCGTCGGCTCAATCTCTTCGCGGGCCGTGCGCTTTCGGCCGGCGCGCTCGCCCAGCGCCAGGCGTGGCAGGCCGGACACATCGCGCAGCGCGGCCAGGACCGGGTGCCCGGCACGGTCGACGGCCTGGAGGCGCTGTTGCGCGGCCCCGCGGGCGCGACGCGCTTCGCCGACGTCGAGCTGCGCATCGGCGCCGGACGCGGCCTCGCGGTGACCGGCGAGGACGCAGTGCTGCGGCAGCCGCTGTCGACCACGCTCGCGAGCGTCCCGGTGATCGCGCCGCCGGGCTTCTTCGTCGACGGCAGCGGCGTCGGTGCGCCGACCGCCGACGGCTCGCTGAACCCGCGCGCGATCGGTGCTGCGCTGGGGGAGCTGCCGGCGGCCGCACGCGCCACGCTGCCTTCGGTCGGCGTGCTGCTGCTGCAGCCCGCGCTGGCCGACACCTCGGCCTTCGATCCGCAGGACCCCTGCGAGCGCTCGGCCTGCGACGAAGGCGCGACCGGCGACCCGAGCGTGTTCGAGGACTGGCGCATCGGCGATGCGGTGCGCCTGCTCTGGTACGTGTGGCCGAGCGAATGGCGCGCGCTGCCCGCGCCCGGCGCCGGCATGCGCAATGCGCTGGCCTGGACCGTCTTCGAGGCCGAGGCGCAGCTGCCGGCCGCGGGCGCGCTGCCATGGGAGGGCTGGGGCGTGCCGGTGGCGCTGGTGCAGCTCGACCTCGCGACCGAGCAGCCGCTGTGGGTCGATCGAGCGAGCGTGGTGCGCCGTGGCGGCTTGGCGCGCAATGCGCGGCTGCAGCTCGCGAGCGGGACCGAAGGCGCGCCGCTGCTGGTCGCGAGCAGCCGCCTGCCTTCGCTGCAGCAGGCGCGCATCGAGCAGTTCGCGGAAGAGGTCGCGGCGCTGTCGGCCGTCGAGGCGCTGCCGCCCGAACAGCTCGCGCAGTCGTTCACCGACTTCCTGCCGCCGATGGGCCTGCTGCCGCGCAACTGCTACGAGCCCGTGACGCGGCACAGCGGCTTCTTCCCGGCCGGCTTCGACATCGATGCGGTGCCGGTGCCGGTCGAGCAGCTCGACATCGCCGTGCGCGCGAACGCTTCGCTCGCGCCGCTCGACATGCGCGGGCCGGCCGAGAGCGTCCGCTTGCTGGTGCCGGTGCCGCTGGCCTCGTGGGAACCGCGCCTGCTGATCACCGACGAGAAGCCCGACGCGGAATTCCAGCGCACGCTCGACCGCTTCCTGCTCACGCGCGCGCGCACGCTGGGTCTTCGACAGGGCCTGCGGGTGCGCCAGTCGGTGCTCGCGCACGGACTCGACGGCCGGGCCGCCGATGTGGTCGCGTGGGATGACGACGACGACGCGGTGGAAGCCGAGTTCCTCTCGCCCTGGGGTCCGCCGCCGGCCGGTGGCGGGCATCGCAGCAGGCTCATGCCCGGGGTGCACCAGCACTTCTTCGATCGCGCCACCGATGTGCTGGTGCCGCGCGGGGAGCCGCTCTTTGCCTGGGTGCATCTCGATCCCGACAACCCGCCGCGCACGCTGATGCTGCAGTGGCATGTGGCAGGGGGCGACTGGGAGCATCGCGCCTACTGGGGCGAGAACCTGATCGGCTTCGGCGCCGACGGCACGCAGGCACGAAGGCGCATGGGCGAGCTTCCGCCGGCCGGGGGCTGGCTGCGCATCGAGGTGCCTTCCGCCGACCTGGGCCTGGCCGACGCGACCATCGACGGGATGGCCTTCACCCTGTTCGACGGCCGTGCCGCCTGGAGCACGGCAGGCAGCGGCAGCGCCGGAAAGGAGCGCGCCTGGTTCGGCAATCTGCTGCCGGCCGGCGCCCAGGCCTTCGGCGAAGACGGCTGGGAGATGCTCGCCGACAACGATCTGTGGACGCCCTTCGAGCCTGCGCTCGGCGTGCTGCCCGCGACGCCCGAAAAGCCCACCTTCGATTCGGGCGCCCATGCCGACGCGCCCGCTCAGGGCCTGCATTTCCACAGCTACGACATCGCGCTGGCACCGACGCCGCGGCCGCCGGCCTTCGCCGTGCAGGCGGCGGAAAGCCTGTATGCCTGGGTCTATCTCGACCCCAACGATCCGCCGCGCCAGATCCTGCTGCAATGGCGCGTGCGCGACGGCAACATCGCGCGCCGTGCCTTCTGGGGCTGGGACCGCATCAGCGTTCCGAGCAGCGCCGACACCCATCCCGGCGTGCATGCGGGTTCGCTGCCGCAACCCGGTCGATGGGCGCGCCTGTCGGTTCCGCTGGCGGCGCTCGACCTGCCGAACGGCGCATCTTTCACGGCGCTCGACTTCATGCAGTTCGACGGTTTCGCGGTCTTCGGGCCGAGCGGCGCCCTGACCGCTGACGCGACGGGCGTGCCGTCCACCGAGCGGCCGTGGATCACTGTCGCCGATGCCGCAGGCGGCGGCCCGACCACCAACCCGGGCTGGAATTTGCTGACCGCCGCGCAGCTGCGCGCACCCACCGCCGCATCGACGAGTGGCCGCGTGGCGGCGCTCGACGACCTGTTCGTGCATCCGGCCCTGCAGGTGCTGTCGACGAACGAGAGGCTGCAGCTCTACCTGCTCGGTGTCGAAGGCTTCGCGGCCTATCTCAAGTCGCGCACCGACCGGGCGGACGACCTGGTCGACTACGGCTTCGTCAAGGTGCAGACCGACGTCTATCGCGTACGCCAGCTGATGCTCGGCACCACCGCAGCAACACGTCTCGCGGTCTCTCCGGTGCTTGCGACCATTGCCCAGGCCGAGACCGCCACCGCCTCGCAGGAACAGATCTCGAGCTTCATCGCCGATCTGCGCAAGAAGGTGGTCGTGACCACGCCGCCGCCGGCACCGGCCGCGCCGGTTCGCGCGGTCTCGCGTGCAGCCGCCGCCACCGCGATCGGCGCGCGCGCCGGCAGCAGCCTCAGGCTGTCGCCGCTTTCCACGCGCATCGACACCGGCGTGATCTCGGTCGGCGGCAGCGTCGGCACGCGCATCGGCAGCGGCGTGATCGGCACCACGCTGGGAGACACGGCCTCGGTCAAGGTGCCGATCTCGACCGGGCTCGCGGGCAGCCTCGCGGGCTCCGTGGCCGGCAGCGTCGCGGGCAGCCGGGCCGAACTGCTCGACAAGCGCACGCTCGGCGACATCAAGGTGATCGGCGTGGGCGGCGGCAAGGCCGTGCCGGCACCGCCGTCGCCGACCGACGTCTCGAACGCCGAGCCGTTGACCGGCAGCGCCTTCATCCGCACGACCACCATCGCCAAGCGGCTCGAGGATCCGAAGTCGAAGGAGGCGCGCGACTACGCGACCTCGTCGCGCTACGAGGCCGTGCTGTCGCTGGTGCGCCTGGCCGACACGCTGACCGCGGAGGACGGCGGCGTCACGCCGGGCCTGTTCGAGGACGTGTCGATGCGGGGCCTCGAGGGCGACACCTTCCTCGACGACCTGGCGACGCCCGAGGGCGGGCTGAAGCCGCTCGAGCGGCCCTTCACCGACTTCCTGCTCAAGCGGCCCCTGCTCGGCGCGCTGCTGAAGGTGCCGACGCGACTGCCCGCGGGCCAGACCACGGGCGACCCCGACGAGGGCGCGATGTTCTCCGACAGCACCGACCTGTCGGACCACGTGGTGGCGCTGATGCGCAAGATGGAAGGGCGCATCAAGCTCTACCGCGATGCGATCGCGGTCTGCAACGCCGCGGCCACCGGCGTTCGCAGCGCCTTCGGTGCGGTCGGCACGCGGCTGGTCGCGGTGGCCGACGAACTGGCCGAGGCGCGGCACGACGTGAGCGTGGCGCGCTCGCTGCTGGCCGAGGAAACCGGACGGCTCGACGCGGTCAACGCCAACCGGATCCGCGTGCTGGCGGACGAAGTCAAGTTCCTCGCCTTCGTGCGGCCGCGCGAGGTCGAGAACCTGCTCGCGACGCCCACCCATTCGATCGATCCGGGCCTGCTGGAGGCGCCCGTGCCGGCCTGCCTGCGCGAGCATCCCGACGTGCCGGACGAGATCGCCGACATGATGCGCGTGGTGCGCGAGGCACCGGCCACCTGGTTCGTCGGCGCACCGCCGATCCTGCGGCGACTGGACCGCTCCGAGCCGCTGCTGCGCATGGTGCAGGTGGCCAAGGTGCGCGCGCTGTCCGGTCTCGCGACGCCGATCGTGGCGGCCAGCGCGGGCCTGACGAAGATCAGCCAGGCGATCGCGGGCGTCGCGACGCGCCAGGTGCAGGCGCTGGCACCGCGCATCGCGGCGATGCAGACGCTCGACCTCGGGGCGCTGTCCGGCCTCACCTGGCAGGGCCAGCGCGTGCAGGCCGAGCAGGTGGTGTCCTTCGCCGACCTGGCCGATGGCGGCCACGGCCGTGCCGACGTGGCGCGTGCGGCCGCCACCGAACTCGAGAACATCCGCAGCATCGTGGTCTGTCTGCATGCCGAGTTCTCGGCGCTGCTGCCAGCGCTGCGGCTGCAATGGGCCGAGACGCTGTCGGAATTCGACGCCGCGCCCAACCTGCGCAACCTCGCGAGCCTGCCGCGCTGGTCCGGGATCGGCTTCGAGGACCGGCGCCAGATGCAGGCCTACGTCGACTGGCTGTTCGGCCAGATCGAGCCCGGCAAGCCCGAGGCCGTGGCGCTGGTCAACGACGTGGTGCGCATGTGCCTGCTGCTCGCGAGCCACGCGCCGGTGGACCGCATCGTCACGGGCCGCCTGGCGCGGCCGATGCCTGCGGTCGTGGTCGGCACGCGCATCCCTCTGCTGGCGATCGATTTCTCGAAGCTTCGCGTCGGCATGCAGGCCGTGGCCTATCGAGGCGAGCAGGTGGTGGCGCGCGCGCTGGTGGAGGACATCGGCCAGGCCGAGGTTTCGGCGCGCGTGGTGCAGACCATGGCGGTGCAGGTCGAGCTCGGCACCGACGTGCGCGTGCATTTCGAGGACGCTGCGATGCTGAGCCTGAAGGCCGCGAGCGCGACGCGCACGCTGTTCGGCCGCTGACGGCCACGCGGGACGAAAGCGATGGCATTGCCGCAACGTCACGCGAGGCGCCTGCGGCTGATGGCCGCCAGCGACGAGGCGGCGCATGCCGCGGTGCCACGCCTCGAGGACGCCCTGCGCTGTGCGAGCCTGCCCGATGCCGGCGCGAGATTCATGCTGGTGCGCCGACTCTCGCTCGGCCGTATTCCGGCGCAGGGTTCGACGCAATCGCTCGCGCGCCTGATCGAGCGGCGGCTCGACCTGCAGGCGGTGCGCTGGACCGAGGGCGCCATCGGCGATGCCCGCGATGCCTCGCACGTCGTATTCGCGAGCGCCTGGCATGCACGGGTGGCACTGGCGCGCCGCCTGCTGCGTGACCACGCCTGCACTGCCTGGTATTGGCCGCTCGCCGTGCCCGGGTTCCGCGCTGCCGAAGACGTGGCCGCCAACCTGAGCGCGATCGCGCGCGGCCTGGCGCTGTCCGAGGAGGCGAGGGTGGCGCTGCCGGCCTGGGCGTGCGCACTGGCAAGCGATGGCCTCGCGCCGCGGCTCGCGGCGGTGCTGCCGGAGCCCTTCGGCGTCGCACTCGTGGAACAGGCCGGGCTGCGCATGCGCGTGCCTTCATCGCAAGGCATCGGGCGCGATGTTTCATCGAGCGTGCGTCTGCCGGCCTGGCTCGACAGCGTGCTCGACGCGGGCGGCGGGCCGGTGCGGCAGTACGCCGATGCATCGGCGCAGGTTCGCGGCGGGACGGCATCGATGCCGAGTGCCGGGCCGGCCTTGCACCTGGCCACGCCGCCGATGGCGAAAGTGCCCGGTTCCGCTGCAACACTCGGGCAGCAGCGCGCGCCGGCCGATGACGGGGAGCGCGGCGTCGATCGGGTTCGCGCGCTTGAATCGGCGACGGGGTCTGTCGACTTCGAAGGTCCCGCAGTGGCGATCGATGCCGCGCTGGGTCGGGCCACCGATGTCGAGCCGATGGCGCCTGCAGGCGGTGATCGCGGCGAGGACTTCGCATTGCTGGCCGCGATGCCCACGCGCGCTGCGGGCCTGCTGTTCCTGCTGCCCGTGCTCGACCGGCTGGGGCTGCCGCGTCGCGCGGAGCGCGCGGGCGGCGATGCGGCGGCGTGGACGCGCGCGATCCTGTGCGCGGTGCTCGATCGCCTGCGCTTGGCCGCGGACGATCCGATCCGCGCGCTCGTGGGCGACGCGGCGCCGCTCCTGCCGCACGCGTTGCGGGGCTGGCTGGCCGAGCTTCGCGGCTGGCTGCGACGCCATGCGGGCATCGGACTCGCGCGACTGGTGTTGCGGCCCGGAGGGCTCGGCCTCACGCCGACGCATGCCGATCTGCACTTCGGCATCGACGCGGTCGATCTGCGCGTGCGCCGCATCGGGCTCGACATCGATCCGGGCTGGCTGCCCTGGTTCGGTCGGGTCGTGACCTTCCACTACGGCGACGCGCCGAGATCGCCATGAGCGCGTCGGAGCCGCTGACCGCGCGAGCCGCTGCCGCACCGGCAGGCACGTCCACGGCGGCGGCTGCGAAACCTGCCGTGCCGCCGCTGCACATGCTCGCGCTCGCGACGCTGGCCGACACCGAATCGCACGGCGCCGAGGCCGACTGGCTGCGGGCCCGGGCGCAGCTGGCGGGCGGCTGGACGCTGGCCGACTGGCTGCGTGGGCCGCCCGAGAGCGACGCACGAGTGCATGCGCTCGCGGGCGCCTTCGGCCTGGCCGAGGCCGAATGCATTGCGGTCGCGCTCGCCGCGGCGGTGGAGTTCGATCCGATGGCCGGGCGGGTGCTCGCCTGGCTGCAGGCGCCCACCGGCGTGGCGCGCCCCACCATCGGCTTGGTGCTGACGCTGGCTGCACGGCTCGGCCTGCCCGATGCGCTCGCGGCCCTGGTCGACGGACCGGCGCGCGCCTGCGGCCTGCTCGTGGTCGACGACGACAGGCATCCGCTGCCCGAGCAGGCCTTGCAGATGCCGGTGCCGATCGTGCTTGCGTTGCGCGGTGCGGGCGGCTCGCGCGGCCTGTGGCCCGGCGTGCGCATCGGGCCGGTGCCGGCCGATGCGCCGGCCTCGCTGCGCGAGGCGGCTTCCCGGCAGGCCTCGGCCCTGCGCCATGCGGCCACGGGCGCCAGCGTGCTCGCGGTGCGCAGCGGCCATCCGCGCGAGGCGCAGGGTGCAGCCGCGCTGGTGGCGACCGCGCTCGGCCTGCAGCCGGCCTTCGTCGATGGCGAGCTGCCGCGCGGGCTGGCGCCCTGGCTCTGGCTGCGCCGCGCGGCGCCGGTGCTGTGCACCGAGCTGGCGCCCGGCGAGTCGCGCCGGCTGCCCGAACTGCCGGGTCATCGGGGCCCCCTGCTGCTCGCTTGCGGCATCGACGGCAGCTTCGAGCGCGACGGCGACGCCGTGGGCAGCTGGCGCGTGCCGCTGCCGCTGCCCGACGAGCGCGTGGCGCTGTGGCAGGCGCACCTCGATCCGGCCGCCGCCGAGCGCATCGGCCGCACCCATCGGCACGCGCCTGCCCACGTCGCGCATCTGGTGCGGGCGGCGCGGCACCAGGCGCGGCTGGCCGGTGACGAGACGCTGTCCGAGCACCACGTCAAGCAGGCGGCGCGCCTGGGCGCGGCCGGCGAGCTCGGAACGCTCGCGCAGCGGGTGCCCGACGAGGTGCCCGACGAGGCCCTCGTGATGCCGCCCGAGCTGCAGGCCGCACTGCAGGCGCTGTGCCGGCGCTGCATGCGGCGCGAGGGGCTCGCCGATGCGCTCGGGCCCTCGGCGCGCACGCGCTACCGGCCCGGCGTGCGGGCGCTGCTGGTGGGCGCGTCCGGCACCGGCAAGACCCTTGCCGTCGCCTGGCTGGCCTCGCAGCTCGGCCTGCCGCTCTACCGTGTGGACCTGGCCTCGGTGGCGAGCAAGTACATCGGCGAGACCGAGAAGAACCTCGCGCAGCTGTTCGCGCGCGCCGAGCATGCCGAGGTGGTGCTGCTGTTCGACGAGGCCGATTCCCTCTTCGGCAAGCGCACCGACGTCAAGGACGCCAACGACCGCTTCGCCAACCAGCAGACCAACTATCTGCTGCAGCGCATCGAATCCTTCGACGGCATTGCGGTGCTGACCAGCAACAGCCGCTCGCGCTTCGACAGCGCCTTCACGCGGCGGCTCGACGCGATCATCGAGTTCCCGATGCCGGGGCCGCAGGAGCGGCGCGCGCTGTGGCTCGCGCATCTGGGCACGCACCACGGCCTCGAGATCGCGCAGGTCAACCGGATCGCGGCTTCCTGCGATCTCGCGGGCGGGCATATCCGAAATGCGACGTTGGCCGCCGCAGCCGATGCCGGCACGGGTGCGATCGACTATGCAACGCTGCGCAGCGCGATCGAGGCCGAATACCGCAAGCTCGGGCGCCAGATGCCCGCGGGAATCTAGCGTGCCGGCCCGCTGCAGCTTGCGCTGGTGCGCGTTCCGGAAGATGCTGCAAGGTCGTGTTGCTGCGCGCGCGTGGCGCGGCCGTCAGGGCTTCACCGGAGAGCGACGATGACCCCGAGGAAACTGCCATGAGACATGTGAACGGACGCATGAGCACAGCGCCGGCCAGGCACGACAACGCGGCCGCGAATCCCGGCGTGCGAAAGGCCGCGACCCGCACGGGCAGCGGCGTGCAGCGCTTCCTGCAGGTGCCGCTGGGACGCGAGGCCGACGCCCGTGAGCGCGAGGCCGACGCACACGCGGCGCGCGCGGGCCTGGCGCCGCTTGCGCTGGGGCAGGGCGCGCCGCCGGCGGTTGCAGCGTCGTCCGCGCCATCGTCCATCGCCGAGCAGGCCGGCTCGACCGGCGCGGCGCTCGACGGCCGTACGCGCGCCGCGATGGAGGCGCGGCTGGGCGCCGACTTCGGTGCCGTCCGCACGCACACGGGGCCGCAGGCCGCGCTGCTCGCGCGCGACATCGGCGCCGATGCCTTCACCCACGGCCACGACGTCTTCTTCGGCGCCGGCCATGCGCCGGCCGACGATGCGCTGACCACCCATGAGCTCTCGCACGTGGTGCAGCAGTCGGGCGGCGGGCCGGGCCTCGGTGCGGCGCCGAATGCGATCCAGCGCAGCCGCAACGGCAGCTTCGCGGTCGCGAACGGCGGCTTCGAGATCGACCTCCAGACCCGCGAAGGCGCGGTCGACACGCCGCCGACCGCGAGCGGCCTCGACGGCTACATCCGCTTCGTGCCGGGCGAGGATGCGCCGCTCTCGAACCAGATCGAGATGGTGCAGATCGTGAAGCTCACCGACCTCACGGGCGCCGACGTGGCGCCCGCCACCATGCCGGCCGACCGGGCGGCGCGCGGTGCGCTCGGCAAGCCCGGCATCCTGACCGAGGACAACGCCGCAGCGGGCGTCGAAGGCGGCTTCTTCACCGACGTGCACCACCAGGGCAACGTCGGCGCGCCGGCCGCGCCCGCGCGCCAGGGGCTGTCGACCGCCTTTCCCTTCGAGCCCGCCGGGCCGGGCATCACCGGTGCCGTGGGGCAGGTCGCGCAGCCCGACTTCTACGGCGGCGGCATCGGCGGCGTGATGGGCCACACGCCGGGCTTCAAGCGCTCCAACGATGCGGCCGACATCCGCTCGGCCGCGCTCTACGACACGCCCGGCGTGGCCAGCACCTCGTTCAACCTCGACTTCGAATTCGAGTCGGTCGCGATGGCGCAGGACAAGGGCATCGAGCTCGGTGCCGTCCACTGGGGCTTCGGCCTGCGCGCGGGCCGCGTGACCGACGAGCATCTCTCGGTGGCCGACACGGCCAGCGCCACCTTCGGCGAGACGCTCGAGCGGCATCGCGACTTCTATGTCCACGAGCCCGTGAGCTTCTACTTCGATTTCGACAGCGACCTGCTCGCTGCCGGTGAGGCCGCGCGCATCGACGACTTCATGCCCTACCTGCAGCGCCATGGCGACGTCACCGTCTCGCTCGAGGGCTTCGCCGACCAGGTGGGCGGCCGGGGTGCCTACAACGCGGCGCTCTCGATGCGGCGGGTCGATGCGGTGCAGGCGGCGCTGATGGCGCGCGGCCTCGCTGCCGGGCGCTTCGATGCGATCTCCCTGGGCCACGGCGCCTCGACCGCCGCCACCGCCGACGCCGGCACGGGCGACCAGGGCGGCGACGCGGCGCTCGGGGCCGACCAGTCGCGCGAGGCCAACCGCTGGGCCAACCGGCGCGTGGTCGTGAGCTTCTCGCGACCGGCCACTGCGCCGGCGGCTGGGCCATGAGCCGCACGAATACCGAAGCGCTGCCGAGAGGACGTATGTCATGAGCAGCACCAGCGCCGAGTTCGGCGGACTCGATGCCGCCTCCGCGACCGAACGCGCGAGCGCCCTCGCGGCGCTCGTGGTGGCCGGCCGCGCCTCCACCCCGACCTTGCTGCGCGCGCTCGCAAGCGCCGACCCCGAGGTGCGCGAGAAGGCCGCGCAGGGGCTGGCCGAGA
The DNA here is from genome assembly GCF_030316885.1 of Variovorax jilinensis. Taxonomy (GTDB): domain Bacteria; phylum Pseudomonadota; class Gammaproteobacteria; order Burkholderiales; family Burkholderiaceae_C; genus Variovorax; species Variovorax jilinensis. Next base: position 1,000,423 of record NZ_JASZYQ010000001.1, read on the forward strand.
TCGCCGACCCGCGCGCCGCCGACGCGCTGGCCGCAGCGCTCGCCGATGCCGAGCCGAAGGTGCGCGGCCGTGCGGCGCAGGGCCTGGCCTCGATCGGCGATCCGCGCGCCCTCGATGCGCTGGTGCGCACCATCGACGATTTCCCCGACCTGCTGCATGCGCCGCATACCGTGGCCACCTACGTGCTGATCGCGCGCGGCCGCGACGTGCTGCCGTCGGTCGCGCCGCTGCTCGACGCGCCGCTGCCGATGACGCGCCAGCGCGCCTTCGCGGTGGTGCAGGCGCTGGTGTCGGCGATGCCGGATGCCGGCGACTGGGCGACGTTGTGGCGGTCGCTGGGTTCCTACGATCCGAATGGCGCCGACGAGACGGCCCGAAGGGCCGCCGCGGCACAGTGGGCGCGATGGATCGCCGTCCATTGCCCATAGCGGCCGTGGCGGCGAATCGCAGCCCGTAGAATCGGCGGATGTCCCGCGTTCGCGTGTTCCTCATGTGCCTGCTGATGTTCGCCGTGCCCCTGCAGGGGTATGCGGCCGCATCGATGGCGCTGTGCGCGGGGCCGCAGCAGGCAGCCGCCGCGGCCGCACCGATGGCGGTGGACCACGATATGGCCACGCACGCGCACCATGGCCATGCCGACGGCGCCGCCCTCGATGCCGCTTCCGCCGATGCACACGCCGCCGCGTCGCACCACGCGTCCGCCGACGAATCCCACCCCTGCGCCAACTGCGCCGCCTGCCATGCGGTTGCGCTGACCAGCGTGCTGCCGGCCGTCCCGGCCCATCTGCTGCCGGCGGCCGATCTGGCCGAGCCGGCCCGCGCGCTCGCGACCCGCGCGCCGCGCGTCCCCGACAAGCCTCCTCGCGCCTGATCGCGTCCTGCCTCCGGCGGCTGTCGAAGCCGCCGGCGGGCGTCGACGCACGTCCATGCATCGCTCGCCGTCCGGCCTCGTCGAGGCCTGCCGACGCCACGTTCATGTTCCTTGCGAGGCTTCCATGCTCTCTCGTCCGCCGGCCCGATGGCCGGTCCTTTCCCTCGTGCTCGCGGCCACGCTGCTCGCAGCCGGCTGCGGCACCGTCGACATCGACCAGGCCCTGCGCGACACCGATGCGCGCACTGCCGCATTCACCCGCGGCGATCTCTCGCTCGCGCGCACGCCGGAGCAGCGCGCGGCTCGCGCTGCGCTGGCCGATTCGCTGCTGTCCGCGCCGCTGTCCGAAGACGACGCGGTGCGCCTGGCGCTGGTCAACAGCCCCGCGCTGCAGGCGCTGCTGGCCGAGCGCTGGGCCGAGCTGGCGGCGGCCGACCAGGCCGGACGGCCGGTCAATCCGCTGTTCAAGTTCGAGCGCCTGCGGCTCGGCGACGAGCTCGAGATCGGCCGGCTGCTGTCGGTGGGCCTCGTCGACCTCCTGCTGCTGCCGCAACGGCTCTCGCTCTCGAAGAGCCTGAGCGAGCAGGCCCGGCTGCAACTGGCGGCCAGCGTGGTCGACCAGGTGACGCAGGTGCGACAGGCCTGGGTGCGTGCGGTCGCGGCGGGGCAGTCGCTGGCCTATGCGAAGCAGGTGGCGGAGGCTGCGGATGCCGGCGCCGAACTGGCGCGCCGCATGCAGCAGGCCGGCAACTTCAGCCGCCTGCAGCAGGCGCGCCAGCAGGTGTTCGAGGCCGATGCGGGCATCCAGCGCACGCAGGCCGAGCAGGCCGCGGTCGCGAGCCGCGAGGCGCTGGTTCGGGTACTGGGCCTCGACGATGCGCAGGCCGCGCGGCTGGTTCTGCCGCCCCGCCTGCCCGAGCTGCCGCGCAAGCTGCGCGATGCCCTGGCGCTGGCGGCCGATGCCGGTTCGCAGCGCATCGACCTGCAGCTTGCGCGCGCGCGCCTCGATGCCGCGGCGAAGTCGCAGGGTCTCGATCTGGTGCCGAGCTTCGTCGATGCCGAGCTCGGCGGCCGCCACGACAGCGTCTTCGCGGGCGACACGCGCGCGACCCGCAGCGGCTGGGAGCTCGACATCCGGCTGCCGCTGTTCGACCTCGGCACGAGCCGGCGCGACGCACTCGATGCGCAGGCGCTCGCGGCGCTGAATCGCTACCAGGCCACCGCGCGCGGCGCCGCATCGCAGCTGCGCGAGGATTACGCCGGCTATCGCAGCGCATGGGCGCTCGCGCAGCGCCACCGCGACGAGATCCTGCCGCTGCGCCAGCGCATCGCCGAGGAGAACCTGCTGCGCTACAACGGCATGCTGATCGGCGTCTTCGAGCTGCTGGCCGAGACGCGTGAGCAGATCGCAGGCGTGCGCGCCGCGATCGATGCCGAGCAGCAGTTCTGGCTCGCCGATGCCGCACTCGCGGCTTCCCTGATCGGACGTCCGCCGACGTCCACCACCACCTTCGAGACCCCATGAACCCCCGACGCAAATTCCTCAGCGGCGCCGGCGCGATCGCGGGCGCCATGGCCACCGCCTCGGTCGCGCGCGCCGCGATGGCCGCGCTGCCCGAGCCGGTGCTGCAGACACGGCCCGACACCATGCCGCCGCTGCAGCCGGCCAGCGGCCGCCCCTACAACCCCGTGGTCACGCTCAACGGCTGGACCCTCCCCTGGCGCATGAACCAGGGCGTGAAGGAGTTCCACCTGGTGGCCGAGCCGGTCGTGCGCGAGATGGCGCCGGGCTTCAAGGCCAGGCTGTGGGGCTACAACGGGCAGTCGCCCGGTCCCACGATCGAGGTGGTGGAGGGCGATCGGGTGCGCATCTTCGTCACCAACCGGCTGCCCGAGGCCACCAGCATCCACTGGCACGGCCAGCGGCTACCGAACGGCATGGACGGCGTGTCGGGTCTCACGCAGCCGGCCATCGCGCCCGGCAAGACCTTCGTCTACGAGTTCGTCGCGCGCCGGCCCGGCACCTTCATGTACCACCCGCATGCCGACGAGATGGTGCAGATGGCCATGGGCATGATGGGTTCGTGGATCACGCATCCCAGGGCGCCGAACCCGCTGATCGAGGCGGTCGACCGCGACTACGTTCTGCTGCTCAACGCCTACGACATCGAGCCCGGCAGCGCGACGCCGAAGATCGCGACCATGCTCGACTTCAACCTCTGGTCGTGGAACAGCCGCGTCTTCCCGGGCATCGATCCGCTGGTCGCGCGGCAGGGCGACAGGGTCCGCATCCGGGTCGGCAACCTCACGATGACCAACCATCCGATGCACCTGCACGGCCACGAGTTCACTGTCACGGGCGGTGACGGCGGCCCGCGGCCGCTCGCGGCGCGCTGGCCCGAGGTGACGGCCGACGTCGCGGTGGGCCAGATGCGGCAGCTCGAGTTCGTGGCCGACGAGGAGGGCGACTGGGCCTTCCACTGCCACAAGAGCCATCACACGATGAACGCCATGGGCCACGATGTGCCCAACATGCTCGGCGTCGACCAGCGCGACCTGGCGGGCAAGTTGGCGCGGCTGGTACCGGGCTACATGGCGATGGGCGAGCGCGGCATGCACGAGATGAGCGAGATGGAGATGCCGCTGCCCGACAACACGCTGCCGATGATGGCCGGCGACGGGCCCTTCGGCCCGATCGGCATGGGCGGCATGTTCAGCGTGCTCAAGGTGCGCCGTGGCCAGCGTCGCGGCGACTACGCCGATCCGGGCTGGTTCCGGCATCCGCCCGGCACGCAGGCGCGCGAGGTGGCCGGACCGCCGCAGCCTGCGCCGCGCGCGCCCGATGCCACGTCCGACGCCCGCCCGGCGCGCGCCGGCGACACCGAGGTGCGGGTCCGCAAGCCGGGTCCGCATGCGGGCCATTGATCTGCCATCCATTCAACGAAGCACATTGCCATGAACACGTTCCCGAAGATGATCCTCGCGGCCGCCGCCGCCCTGATGCTCGCCGGCGCCGCCCACGCGCAGGCCGCCGCCGCCATGCCGCTCAGCGAGGGCGAAGTCCGCAAGGTCGACAAGGAGGCCGGCCGTCTGACGCTCGCGCACGGTCCGCTCGAAAACCTCGACATGCCCGGCATGACGATGGTGTTCCGGGTTGCCGACGGCGCCATGCTCGACGCGGTCCGACCCGGCGACAAGGTACGCTTCCACGCCGAGCAGATCCAGGGGCGACTCACAGTGACGCGGATCGAAGCGGCGCGCTGACGGCGCGGGCGGGTGCCGGGTACAGTCGCAGGCATCCCATCGACCTGTCGGAAGTCTGTTCATGCGTCGTGCCGCATCCCTGTTTCTCGTCGTTCTGGTCGCTGCATGCACCACTTTGGCCATCGACCGCTTCGACCAGCTCTACGGCCCTTCGGACCCCAAGCGCTTCGACCATCCCCTGGTGCCTGCGGCCGGCGAGTCCTATGCCCAGACGATCCAGCCGATCCTGGACCGGCGTTGCGTGGTCTGCCACGCCTGCTACGACGCGCCGTGCCAGCTCAAGACGACCGCCTGGGAAGGCCTGGCGCGCGGCGCCAGCCAGACGCCGGTCTACGACGCTTCGCGGCTGCTCGCGGCGCAGCCGACGCGGCTCTTCGTCGATGCGCAGCAGCCTTCGGAATGGCGCGACCTGGGCTTCTTCCCGGTGCTCAACGAGCATGCGCCGACCGCCGAGGCCAATCGTGCCGCGAGCCTCATGCACCGCCTGCTGGTGCTGAAGGAGAAGAACCCGCTGCCCACGCACGGCGTGGTCGGCGGCGGGCTCGATTTCACGATCGACCGCGAGGCGATGTGCCCGGTCGGCGCCCAGATCGACGACTACGAACGCAAGATGCCGCTGGCCGGCATGCCTTTCGGACTGCCCGGGCTGGCGCCGGTCGAGCAGGACGTGCTCAAGCGCTGGATCGAACGCGGCGCGCCGTTCGAGGGCCCGCCCGCGCTGACGCCGCTGGCGCTGCAGCGCATCGCGATGTGGGAGCGCTTCTTCAACGGCGATTCGATGAAGGACCGGCTCTTCAGCCGCTACGCCTACGAGCACCTGTTCCTGGCGCACCTGTATTTCGACGACGACGCCGGGCGCCAGTTCTTCAAGCTGGTGCGTTCGGTCACGCCGCCGGGCCAGCCGGTGCAACTGATCGCGAGCCGGCGGCCGGTGGACGATCCCGGCGTCGAGCGCGTGTACTACCGCCTGGTGCCGGAGCGCGAGACCATCGTCGCCAAGACCCACATGCCCTATGCGCTCGGTGCCGCGCGCATGGCCCGCTGGCGCGCGCTGTTCCACGATGCGCCGTTCACGGTCGACCGGCTGCCGGGCTACAGCGCCGACACCGCGGCCAATCCGTTCTCGACCTTCGCGGCGCTGCCGGTGGACGCGCGCTACCGCTTCATGCTGGACGAGGCCGAGTTCACGATCATGGGCTTCATCAAGGGGCCCGTGTGCCGCGGCCAGATGGCGCTCGACGTCATCGAGGATCGCTTCTGGGTCACCTTCGCGGCACCTGGCAGCCGTGCCGACAGCGAACAGGCCGAACTGCTGTCGCGCGACCGCAACCTGCTGCGGCTGCCCACCGGCAGCAGCAACGAGCGGGTCCTGGCGCCGTGGCTCGAATACGCGCGGCTCGAGAACCAGTACCTGCGCGTGAAGACCGACTTCCTTGCGCGTGCCCTGAGTGGGCCCGAGAAGCTCGACCTGCGCCTGATGTGGGACGGCGACGGCCGCAACGACAACGCCGGACTCACGGTCTTCAGGCACTTCGACAGCGCCAGCGTGGTGAAGGGCCTGGTCGGCGATGCGCCCAAGACCGCCTGGGTCATCGGCTATCCGCTGCTCGAGCGCATCCACTACCTGCTGGTGGCCAACTACGACGTCTTCGGCAACGTCGGCCACCAGCTCAACTCGCGTCTCTACATGGACTTCCTGCGCATGGAGGGCGAGTTCAACTTCCTGATCCTGCTGCCCCAGGCGCAGCGCATCGCGACGCGCGATCAGTGGTACCGCGCCGACAGCCAGGCCACACGCGAGCAGGTCTACGGCGGGCCGTCGACCACGCTGCCGGTCGAAAGCGGCATCCGCTACCAGACCGCCGACCCGCGGCTCGAACTGCTCGGCATGATGAAGGCGCGCCTCGCGCCGGTGCTGGCGACGAACTTCGCGCTCGACCGCGCGCCGCCGGCGCTGCAGCCGTCGTTGCGCCAGGTCGAGGCGGTGCGCGGTCCGGGGCTGCAGTGGCTGCCCGAGGAAGCCGCGCTGGTGGTCGAAGGCCCTGGCGTCGCGCCCGCCACCTACAGCCTGCTGCGCAACACGGCGCATGCCACCGTGTCGCACCTGGTCGGCGAGCGCAAGGAACTGCTTCCCGACGAGAACACGCTGACCCTGGTGCCCGGCGTCATCGGCGCCTATCCGAATGCCTTCTACCGTGTGAGTCCGGCGCAGCTGCCCGCGCTGGCCGAGGCGATCGGCAAGCTGCGTTCCGAGGCCGACTACGCGGCCTTCTCCGAACGCTTCGCGGTGCGCCGCACCAACCCCGAGTTCTGGGCGGTCAGCGACGGGCTGGTCGAGCGCTACCGGCGCGACCAGCCACTGCAGGCCGGCATCCTGGACTTGAACCGCTTCGAGAACCGCTGAGGGAACGCGGCGCCTTCGCGCTCAGGACCCCAGCTCGTCGAGGATCGGGCAATCCGGCCGATGGTCGCCGTGGCAGCAGTCGGCGAGCCGCTCCAGCGTGCGCTTCATGGCGCTCATCTGCTCGATGCGGTGATGCAGGTCCTGCGCATGGGCGAGCGCGATGCGCTTCACGTCGGCGCTGGCGCGCTCCTTGTTCTGCCACAGCTTCAGCAGCTCGGCGATCTCGGCCATGCTGAATCCGAGGTCGCGCGCGCGCCGGATGAAGCGCAGCGTGTGGACGTTGCTGTCCGTGTATTGCCGGTAGCCCGCATCGGTGCGGGCCACCTCGGGCAGCAGGCCCAGCGATTCGTAGTGCCGGACCATCTTGGCCGACACGCCCGAGCGCGCCGCCGCGGTGCCGATGTTGAACGGTTCCATGCTCAGTGTCCCTTTCCCTTCCAGCGCCGCAGCAGCAGCGCGTTGCCGACCACGCTCACGCTGCTGAAGGCCATCGCGGCGCCCGCGATCACCGGGCTCAGCAGCCCGAAGGCGGCCAGCGGAATGCCGACCACGTTGTAGGCGAAGGCCCAGAACAGGTTCTGCCGGATCTTCGCGTAGGTGCGGCGCGAGATCTCGATCGCATCGCCGACCAGCGACGGATCGCCGCGCATCAGCGTGATGCCGGCCGCGTGCATCGCGACATCCGTGCCGGTGGACATCGCGATGCCGACGTCGGCCGCTGCCAACGCGGGCGCATCGTTGATGCCGTCACCGACCATGGCGACCTTGCGGCCCTCGGCCTTGAATGCCGCGACGATGCTCGCCTTGTCCTCGGGCAGGACCTCGGCGCGCACCGTGCCGATGCCGAGCAGCCGCGCGACCGCCTCGGCGCTGCCGCGGTTGTCGCCCGAGACCAGGGCGGTGCGGATGCCCTGCGCATGCAGGTGCCCGATGGCCGCCGCGGCGCCTTCCTTGAGCTGGTCGCCGAAGGCCAGCAGGCCGAGCAGGGTCGGCGGCGTGCCGACGTCGGCCAGCCACGAGACCGTGCGCCCCTCGTCCTGCAACTGCCGTGCACGCGCGGCCAGTGCGCCGATCGGCACCGAGAGTTCCTGCATGTAGCGACCGCTCCCGAGCCGCAGCGCGCGGCCCTCGACCGTGGCCGCAACGCCGCGGCCCGCCACTGCCTTGAGCTCGCTCGCGCGCGGCGGCTCGATGCCATCTCGGTGCGCGGCCTTCAGCACCGCGCGCGCCAGCGGATGCTCGCTGCCGGCCTGGATCGCGGCGCTCGCGCGCAGCAGCGACCGGGTGTCGCCGTCGACCGCCTCGCAGGCGACCAGCTCGGGGCGGCCCTCGGTCAGCGTGCCGGTCTTGTCGAATGCCACGATGCCGACCGCATGCGCGAGCTCCAGAGCCTCGGCGTCCTTGATCAGCACGCCCTGGCGCGCCGCGGCGCCGGTGCCGGCCATGATCGCGGCCGGCGTGGCCAGGCCGAGGGCGCACGGGCAGGCGATCACCAGCACCGCGACCGCATTGAGGATCGCGTCTTCCCAGCGGCCTGTCCCGAGGCCCCAGCCCAGCAGCGTGAGCAGGGCGATGCCGATCACCACCGGCACGAAGACGGCGCTCACCTTGTCGACCAGTCGCTGGATCGGCGCCTTCTTCGCCTGCGCCGACTCCACCAGCCGCACGATGCGCGCCAGCGTCGATTCGGCGCCGATGGCGGTGGTCTCCACCAGCAGCAGTCCTTCGCCGTTGACCGCGCCGCCGGTCACCCGGGCGCCGGGCTGCTTGGCCACGGGCAGGCTCTCGCCGCTGATGAGCGATTCGTCGACCTCGCTCGTGCCTTCGGCGACCCGGCCATCGACCGGCACGCGCTCCCCGGGCCGCACGACGACCATGTCGCCGATGCGCACCTGCGCCAGCGGCAGTTCCTGGTCGACACCCCCGCGCCGCACCAGGGCGTGGTCGGGTCGCAGCGCCTGCAGCGCGCGGATGGCTTCGGTGGTCTGGCGCTTGGCGCGGGCCTCGAGCCACTTGCCGAGCAGCACCAGCGTGATGACGACGGCCGAGGCCTCGAAGTACAGGTGCGGCGGCATGCCGTGGCCGTCGTGCGCGATCAGCAGGTAGAGGCTCAGGCCGTAGGCCGCACTGGTGCCGAGCGCCACCAGCAGGTCCATGTTGCCGGCGCCCGCGCGCAGGGCCGCCCAGCCCGCGCGGTAGAAGCGCGCGCCGAGCCAGAACTGCACCGGCGTCGCGAGCAGCAGTTGCACCCAACCCGGCAGCATCCAGTCGTGGCCCGCCAGCATGCCGAACATCGGCAGCGCGAGCGGTGCCGACAACAGCGCCGCCCATGCCACCCGACGGCCCGCACGGGCGCGCGGCGGCGCCGATGCGTGCGCGGCCTCGAGCGTGTCGGCATCCGGCTCCTGGCCCTCGAGGTGGGCCTCGCCGACCGTGTAGCCGGCCTTCTCGATGGCGGCGCGCAGCCTGTCGAGGCCGATCGAGCCGTCGGTGTGCACGCTGGCGGCTTCGGTCGCGAGGTTGACGCTGGCATCGCTGACGCCTTGCAGCGCGACCAGCGCCTTCTCGACGCGCGTCACGCACGAGGCGCAGCTCATGCCTTCGATCGGCAGCGACCAGGCCTGGGGGCCGGTGGCGACCGGCGGGAATGCAGCAAGGGAACTCATCTTGAAAGGGGTCCTTCCGGCCGCGATGCGTGCGGCTTCGGAAGAAGTGTCAACCTTACCATCATGGAAAGGTCAACCCTTTCGGCGACGCGATGGCGTCGCGCGTCAGCGCCGGAGCATGTCGCTCGCCGTGACCATCGGCGCGGCATTGCCCCAGGCGCCGCGCACGAAGCTCAGCACGGCGGCCACGTCCTCGTCGTCGAGCACCTGGTTGAACGGCGGCATGCCGTAGGGCCGTGGATTGCCCGCAGTGGCCGGCAGGAAGCCGCCGTGCCGCACGATCTGGATCAGGTTGACCGGCGAATCCATCAGCACCGCGCGATTGCCGGCGAGCGGCGGGTAGGCGCCCTCGGCACCCTGGCCGACGTCGCCGTGGCAGTAGGCGCAGCGCTGGTCGTAGACCTTCTCGCCGCGCGCCATCACCCGCGGGTCGCGCGGTCCGGCCGCAGCCCTCGATCGCCCCGGCGCGGCGGCAGCAGCATCGGCATCGGCCTCGGGCAGAGCCTTCAGGTAGCCGGCCATCGCCCGCAGGTCGGCCTCGTCGAGGTGCTGGGTGCTGCGGAACACCACGTCGGCCATCGGCCCCATGACCGAGCCGCGGGCCGAGGTGCCGGTCTTGAGCAGCGCGACGATGTCGTGCGGGTTCCATCCCGCCACGCCGGCCTCGCGCGCCGAGGCCAGCGAGGGCGCATACCAGTTCTCGACCGGGATCAGGCCGCCCGAGAGGCCCAGCCTTTCCTGCGTGGCGCCGAGCACGTTGCGCGTGCCGTGGCAGGCGATGCAGTGGCCCAGGCCCTCGACCAGGTAGGCGCCGCGGTTCCATTCGGCCGGCTGCGCCGGATCGGGCGCGAAGCTGCCCGGCTTGAACGACAGTGCCCGCCACACGGCAAGCGCGGCCTGCGTGTCGTAGGGAAAGCGCAGCCGGTGCGGCGGATTCGGCGACGCGTCCGGCGGCAGGCTGCGCAGGTACGCGAAGATCGCGTCCGAATCCTCGCGCGTCACGCGCGTGAAGCTCGGGTACGGAAAGGCCGGGTAGAGCAGGCGCCCGTCCTTCGAGCGGCCGTTGTGCATCGCGCGCCAGAAGTGCGCTGCGTTCCAGCTGCCGATGCCGGCCTTCGGGTCGGGCGTGAGGTTGCTCGAGAACACGGTGCCGAAGGGCGTCTCGATGCCGACACCGCCCGCATAGTCGGCGCCGCCGCGTGCCGTGTGGCAGCCCGCGCAGTTGCCTGCCAGCGCGAGGTAGCGGCCGCGCTCGACGGTCGCCGCGTCGGGCTTCCATTCGGCGGCTGCGGCCGCAGGGTCGGGCAGCGGGTCCTCGCCGCGCAGGTTCAGCGCCACGACGGCGACCAGCACCGCGATGGCCAGCGCCACGATGAAGATCAGCAGTTGGAAAGGACGTCGCATGGGCGTTCAGCGCGGCATCGCGCTGCAGGGCTGCGGCAGCGGACCCGGCAGGGCCGCGACCGCGTGGGAATCGGCGGGAACCGGCTGCAGCGCGAGCCAGCTGGTCACGGCGTTGATGTCGGCGGTGGAGAGCTTGCGTCCCACCTCGGCCATGCAGTCGGGCGCGGGCGCGCGCCGGTCGTGCGTGAGCCAGGCGCCGAGCTGCGACGAGAGGTAGAGGCGCGGCAGCCCGAGCAGGCCCGGAATGCCCGGCTGCACGCCCGTGAGCGCCTGCCCGTGGCACTGCGTGCAGGCCGGGATGCCGCGTTGCGCATCGCCCTCGAAGACCAGGGCACGGCCGCGCGCGAGCATGGCGGCGGAGGCGTCGCTGTCAGCGGGCACGCGCGGATAGGGCAGGTCCAGCCCGGCGAAATAGGCTGCGAGCTCGCGCAGGTAGTCGTCCGACAGGTGCTGCACCATGCGGGTCATGTCGGCATTGAAGCGCCGCCCGTCGCGAAAGCTCTGCAGCTGGTTGAAAAGGTAGCCCGCGGGCTTGCCCGACAGTCGCGGGAAATAGCCGCCGTCGGTGCTCGCGCCCTCGCGGCCGTGGCAGGCGATGCAGGCCGCGGCGCGCTGGGCGATGGTGTCGGGGAGCTGCATCGGCGGGGTGGCGGCAGACGACGCCGTCGCGCCGGCCACCGCGAGCAGCAGCAACGGCAGCGCCAGGCAGCGCCACGACGATGGCAGGAAGCGGAAATGGATCATGAGCTGCGACTGTCGGCGATGGGCGGGCAAAAGAACAGGGTCAGTGCTGCGTGATTCGACCGGATCAGTTGCGCACGCGAGCGGCTACAGTCGCCCGATGCACTTCCGATACGTCCAGATGCCCGGCTGGGCCCGCCTGCTGATCAGCGCCGCGATCGGCCTCGCGCTGGGCTTCGGGCTGGGTCTGCTGCCGAATCCTTCGGACGGCGTGGCGCGCGGCCTGATCGGATGGTGCGCGGGTGCCGCGGCCTACCTGCTGCCGGCCTGGTGGCTGGCCGAGCATTCCAACGCCGAGCGCACGCGCTCGCGGGCCCAGTCGCAGGACCAGCCGAGCGCGCTGATCCTGGCCATCATGGTCAGCGTCATCGCGGTCAGCATGGGCGTGATCGCGATGCTGCTGCAGCGCGTGCCCCAGCTTTGCGGCGCAGAGCGGGCGGGCCATATCGCGCTCGGGCTGCTGGCGCTCGGCGGCTCGTGGCTGATGATCCACACGATCTACGCCTTCCACTACGCGCACCGCTACTACCAGTCCGAGATGGACCCGGCGACCGAAGGGCCGGGCCTGCAGTTCCCGGGCAAGCTCGAGCCCGACTATTTCGACTTTCTCTACCATTCCTTCGTGGTCGGCATGACCTCGCAGGTGTCGGACGTGCAGGTCAGCTCGCGCGAGATGCGGCGCATCACGCTGGTCCATGGCGTGCTGTCGTTCGTGTTCAACCTGCTGGTGCTGGCCATGTCGATCAACGTCGTCGCATCGCTGATGCAGAACTCGGGGGACGGCGGCTCATCGGGCGGCGGCACGACGGCCCAGCTTCACCAGTCCTGTCGATAGCGCCACGCCGCAGACGATCACCACGGCGCACAGCAGCATCCACGCCGTCACGTGCTCGCCGAGGAACACCACGCCGTAGAAGATCGCGAATACCGGCACCAGGAAGGTCACGGTCAGCGCGCGCGCGGGCCCGGCCCGCTCGATCAGGCGGAAGAACAGGATGTAGGCCAGGCCGGTGCAGGCGGTGCCCAGGGCCACCAGCGCGAGCCAGGCCCGAAGGCTCGGCATCTGGGTGGGCCACAGCCAGGCGGCCGGCAGGGCAAGCGCCAGCGTGGCGCCGACCTGGCTGCCGGTGGCGGTCGCGAGCGCTGGCACGCCGGAGAGGTAACGGCGCGTGAGGTTGGCCGAGAACGCATAGCAGATGCAGGCCGCGAGGCAGGCGCCGATCGCCCACAGCACCGCGCTTTCATCGGCGCCCGAATGGAAGCCCGCGCTGCGGCCGGCCAGCATCGCGACGCCCGTGAAGCCGATCACCAGCCCGAGGATGCGCGAGCCGTCCGGGCGGTCGTTGAACAGGGCCCAGGCGACCAGCGCGCCGAACATCGGCACGGTGGCGTTCAGCACCGCCCCGAGCCCGCTCGTGAGCGTGAGCAGGGCGAAGGCGAAGAACGCGAAGGGCAGGCCCGAGTTCAGGATGCCGATGCTCAGCGCCGGCTTCCAGTGCTGGCGCAGCGCGGCCCACTGGCCACGCAGCAGCAGCAGCGGCAGCAGGAACAGCATCGCGACCCCGACCCGCACCGCGGCGGTCGGCAGGGCGCCGAACTCGGCCGCGCCGATGCGCATGAACAGGAAGGACGCGCCCCACAGCGCGCCGAGCAGGACCAGGTCGATCAGCCAGGCGCGGCTGGCGCGCGGAGCGATGACGGGCGGGGACGTGGCGGTCGGTGCTTCGGTGGCGTTGCCGGTGTTCTCGCTCACAGCGCACCCTCGAGCGCGAGCAGCGCGGACTTGCGCTCGAGCCCGCCCGCATAGCCGGTGAGCGAGCCGTTGGCGCCGAGCACGCGGTGGCAGGGCACGATCACGCTGATCGGGTTGCGGCCGACCGCGGCCCCCACCGCGCGCACCGCGGCCGGCTTGCCGACACCGGCGCTGAGCGCGCCGTAGCTGGTGGTCTGGCCGCGCGGGATCGCAAGCAGCGCCTGCCACACCGACTGCTGGAAGGCGGTGCCGTGCGCGAGGTCGAGCGGCAGGTCGAAATGCGCGCGCCGGCCCGCGAAATAGTCGCCGAGCTGGGCGGCGGCCTGGCGCAGCACCGGGTGGGCGTCGTCGTTCGACCAGCCCGTGGTGTCGGGCCAGTGGCGCTGGCGCTCGAACCAGGCGCCGGCCAGGCCGCGATCGGTGGCGGCGAGCAGCAGCGGCCCGAGCGGGCTGTCGATGGTGGTGCAGTGCAGGGACGTGGTCTTGAATTTCATGGCTGTCTGGCGCTGGCGCACGCATCGGCTGCCGGCGCGGGTAGGGGTGTGGGATGGTGCCAGGCGCGCAGCACGGCATAGCCGCGCCACGGACGCCAGGCCCGGGAAGCCTCGGCCGCTGCGCGCGCCGTCGTGACGCCGAGCGCCTTCTGCAGCGCGACGTCGCCGGCCGGAAAGGCATCGGGCCAGCGCAGTGCGCGCATCGCGATGTATTGCGCTGTCCAGTCGCCGATGCCGGGCAGCGCCTGCAGCGCAGCCAGCGTGGCGGGCACGTCGGCACCGGGATGCAGCGCGAGCCGGCCCGAACCGACCTCGTTGGCGATCGCGAGCAGCGCCGCCTGCCGCTGGCGCACGATGCCGAGCCGGCCCAGCGCATCGCCGCTCGCTGCCGCGATCGCCGCGGGCGTGGGGAACAGTCGATCGAGGCCTTCGATGGGTGTCGCGATCGGCTCGCCGAAGGCCTCGACCAGCCGGCTGCCGAGCGTGCGCGCGGCGGCTACCGTGATCTGCTGGCCCAGCACTGCGCGCACCGCGAGCTCGAAGCCGTCGACCGTGCCCGGCACGCGCAGGCCGTCGCCCTGCGGAAAGCTGGCATGCAGTGCAGCGTTGATCGCCATCGGGTCGGCGTCGAGGTCGAGCATGGCGCGCACGCGGCTGATCACGGTCGGCAGCATGGCCGCGAGCCGATGGTCGACGCGCAGCAGCAGCTGGTCGCGCCCGGCATCGAAGCGCAGCTGCAGCCAGCCGGTCAGCGTGTGCTTGCCGTGCGCCACGCGCAGCGAGCGGGCGAAGGAGGGCGTTTGCGCATCTGTGTCGTCGATCGCTTCCATGCCGCGCAGCGCGCGGCGCTCGAAGAAGGCCAACATCGCGCGATGGTCGTAGGGCGGCCGGAAACCCAGCCGCACCTCGACCGAGTCGGCCGTGCGGGCGTCGCGCGAGGCGCCGGCGCGCCGCAGCGCGCTCGGGTTGAGGCCGTAGTGCCCCAGGAAGGCGGCGTTGAAGCGCCGCACGCTCGCGAAGCCGCTGGCCAGCGCCACCTGGGTCATCGGCAGGCGGGTGTCGGCGATCAGCTGCTTGGCGGCCAGCAGGCGGCGGGTCTGCAGGTATTGCAGCGGCGAGACGCCGAACTGCGATTCGAAGATGCGCCGCAGATGGCGGTCGCTGACGCCCAGCCGCTCGGCGATGCGGGCGGCGCCCGGGCCGTCCGCGGACCAGGCGTCGGGTTCGTCGATCAGGCGCGCGGCCTGCAGGGCCAGGATGCGCGAGGCGTCCTCGGTCGACCAGCTCGCGGCGCGCGGTGCCAGTTCGGGCCGGCAGCGCAGGCAGGGCCGGAAGCCCGCGGCCTCGGCCTGCGCCGCGTGGCGAAAGAAGCAGCAGTTCTCGCGCCGCGGCAGCCTGACGCGGCAGACCGGCCGGCAGTAGATGCCGGTGGATGTCACGCCCGTGAAGAACGAACCGTCGAAGCGTGCGTCGTGCGCCTTCATCGCCAGGTAGCAGGCGTCGCTCTCGAGTCCGGCGGTGGTGGCGGGGGCGGTGGACATGGGCACGATGATACGGCCGCGATCGTGCAGGAATAGCCATTTCCGGACATCTGGCACCCTGGGCCGATGCCTACAATGTTCTACGTTTTTGGAACTTCCAGAGGTTGTTTTCCCATGCAGCTCAGCGCATCGATCTTCAAGGCCTATGACATCCGGGGCGTGGTGCCCGCCACGCTCGACGCCGAGGTCGCCGAGGCGCTCGGACGGGCCTTCGGCAGCGCCGCACGCGCGGCCGGCGAGACCTCGGTGGCCGTGGGCCGCGACGGCCGCCTGTCGGGCCCGACGCTCGCGGGCGCCCTGATCAAGGGCCTCGTCGCGACCGGCATCGAGGTCATCGACGTCGGCGCCGTCACCACGCCGATGCTGTACTTCGCCGCCCACACGCTGTCGCGCAGCGGCATCCAGGTCACGGGCAGCCACAACCCCAAGGACTACAACGGCTTCAAGATGGTGCTGGCCGGCCGCGCCATCTACGGCGACGAGATCCAGGGCCTGCGCCGCGTGATGGAAGACGGCAGCGCCAAGCTGGCGCCCGGCGGCAGCGTGCGCCAGGTCGACGTCACCGAGGCCTATACGCAGCGCATCGTGGGCGACATCAGGCTCGCGCGGCCGCTGAAGATCGTGGTCGATTCGGGCAACGGCATCGCGGGCGCCACGGCACCGTCGATCCTGCGGGCCATCGGCTGCGAGGTCACCGAGCTGTTCAGCGAAGTCGACGGCGACTTCCCGAACCACCATCCCGATCCCAGCAAGCCCGAGAACCTCAAGGACCTGATCGCCGCGCTGAAGTCCGGCGACGCCGAACTCGGCCTGGCCTTCGACGGCGACGGCGACCGCCTGGGCATCGTCACGCGCGAGGGCAACAACATCTACCCGGACCGGCAGATGATGCTGTTCGCGCAGGACGTGCTGTCGCGCGTGCCGGGCGGCACCATCGTCTACGACGTCAAGTGCTCGCAGCGCCTGGGCCCGGCGATCGAGGCGGCGGGCGGCAAGCCGCTGATCTTCAAGACCGGCCATTCGCTGATCAAGGCCAAGATGAAGGAGATCGACTCCCCGCTCGGCGGCGAGATGAGCGGCCACATCTTCTTCAAGGAGCGCTGGTTCGGCTTCGACGACGGCACCTATGCCGGCTGCCGCCTGCTCGAGATCCTCAGCAAGAGCCCGAACGCGAGCACGGTGCTCGACGGCCTGCCGACCAGCTTCTCGACGCCCGAGCTCAACGTGGCCTGCGCCGAGGGCGAGCCGCATGCGGTGGTCGCCCAGCTGGTCGAGCGCGCGAAGTTCGCGCCGCCGGCCCAGGTCTCGACCATCGACGGCGTGCGGGTCGACTGGCCCGACGGCTTCGGCCTGGTGCGGGCGTCGAACACCACGCCGGTGCTGGTGCTGCGCTTCGAGGGCCAGACCGAGGCCGCGCTGCACCGCATCGAGGCCGAGATGCTCGCGCTGCTGCGCAGCGTGAAGTCCGACGCCCAGCTCGCGGCCGCCGCGCACTGAGGCTGTCAAGAGCGTGCGTTCGCTGCTGCTGCGCCTGTATGGCGCCTTCACCACCCTGGCCCAGCCGCTGGTGCGGCGCAAGCTGCGCCGCCGCGCCGTCGCCGAGCCCGGCTACGCGCATGCGGTCGAGGAACGCTTCGGCCACTACGACGCAGCTGCCACCGGCACCGGCTGGTGCTGGATCCATGCGGTCTCGCTCGGCGAGGCCCGCGCCGCGGGCATCCTGATCGCCGAGCTGCGGCGGCAATACCCGGGCATCCCGATCCTGCTCACCAACGGCACCGCCACCGGCCGCGAGGAAGGCGCCAAGCTGCTCGAGGAAGGCGATCTGCAGGTCTGGCAACCGTGGGACGCGCCCGGTGCGGTGGCGCGCTTTCTCGACCGTTTCCGTCCGCGCATCGGTGTGCTGATGGAAACCGAGGTCTGGCCCGAGATGACGGCTGCCTGCACCGAGCGAGGCATTCCGCTGGTGCTGGCCAACGCGCGGCTCAACGAGCGGTCGCTCGCCAACGCCGAGCGCCTGGCCTGGCTCGCACGGCCCGCCTACTCGGCGCTGGCCGCCGTGTGGGCCCAGACCGAGGCCGATTCGCATCGGCTGGTGTCGCTCGGTGCCAAGGTGGCGGGCGTCTACGGCAACCTCAAGTTCGACGCCACGCCCGATGTGCGCCAGCTCAACGCGGCTGCCAGGCTGCGCGGACAGCTGCCGCGCCCGATCGTGGTGTTCGCGAGTTCGCGCGACGGCGAGGAGCGGCAGCTGCTCGAGGTGCTCAAGCGCTTCGGTGCGCTGGCGCCGGTGCCGCCCGAGCAGGAAGCGGTGCGCTCGATCGTGCGGCGCGTGCACGACGTGCAATGGATGATCGTGCCGCGCCATCCCCAGCGCTTCGACGAGGTGGCTGCGCTGGTCGAGGCGCACGGCTTCGCGGTGGCGCGCCGCAGCGCCGCGGGTGCGCCGGCCGAGGCCGAGATCTGGCTCGGCGATTCGCTCGGCGAGATGGCGCTCTACTACGGGCTGGCAGACGTCGCCTTGCTGGGCGGAAGCTTCGAGCCGCTCGGCGGCCAGAACCTGATCGAGGCCGCGGCCTGCGGCTGCCCGGTGATCATGGGCCCCTCGACCTTCAATTTCGCCGAGGCGGCCGAACTGTCGCTCGCGGCCGGCGCCTCGCTGCGTGTGCAGGACCTGGAACACGCGGTGACGGCGGCTCTCAAGCTCACCGAGAACCCGGAGCGCCGCGAGGCGATGTCGCAGGCCGCGCTGGCATTTGCATCGGCCAACCGGGGTGCGGCGGAGCGCACGGCGACCGCGCTGCTGGCGATTGCGGAGAAGGCGTCGCCGGTGGGTGAGGGGGAGAGGGCGGAGCCGAGCCTGGAGTGAGTCGATGCGCATCGAACACATCGCCCTCTGGACCACCGACCTCGATCGCTTCAAGCGCTTCTACGTCGACTACTTCGGCGCCAGCGCCGGCAGCGGCTACGTCAACGCGGCCAAGGGCTTCGAATCCTGCTTCCTGAGCTTCGGCGACGGCGCACGCATCGAGGCCATGACGACCACGACGCTGCGGCCGCTCGCGATCGAGCCCGGCGCGCAGCGCATGGGCCTGACCCATTTCGCGGTGTCGCTGGGCTCCGAAGATGCGGTCGACCGGCTCACCGAGCGGCTGCGCGGCGACGGCCATCCGGTGCTCGACGGACCGCGTCGCACCGGCGACGGCTACTACGAGAGCGTGGTGCTGGACCCGGACGGGAATCGGGTGGAGATCACGGCCTGAGGGTTTTCAGACGTCCAGCTTGCTTGAATGGGTTCTTTCCCGCTGGCTTGGATTTTTTGCTGACGTCGAGCGTGGTCGGGAGCTTGCCGATGGGGGAAGCGTTGTGTGACGGCCTGCGGTTGCGCGGCGCGGCTGGGGCTGTGGGTCGCGGGCTCCTGCCGTGGCGGTCGGCGCGTAGCGCCGACTCCGTTGCGGTGCTCGCCTGCGGACGGTGTCGCGGAACTCGTTGCGTGCCCCTTCGGTGCACGCCACTCGGACAGCCGCGACAAGCCAGACAACGAAGCGCGTGTCTTCGCACGCGCCCGCCCGCAGGCTGCGCTCCTCACCGCCCCGGAAGTCGCCCGCGCCCCACACCCCCAGCCACGCCGCGCCGGGACGCCTTGCTTGATCGAAGAACCCGTCTCGGCCTTCGGCCATCGGGTGCGCAGTGCGCCCTGGCGTCACCTCGGTGGGGTCCCCGGTCGTTGATCGCGCCCTGAAACCGCCACACCGCCACCACAGCCGGGGTGTCTGCCGGTGGGCGGCGGTGCGCCTGTGGGGCGCCGAGGAGCGCAGCGTGGCCGGCTGCGCGTGCGAAGACACGCGCATCAACATCTAGCTTGCCGCAGCTGTTTGAACGGAGTGCACCGAAGGGGCACGCAGTGAGTTCTGCGGCACAGCCGGCCGCGCGAGCACCGCAGGGCAGTCGGTGCGCAGCACCGACCGCCCCACCGAAGCACCGACGCCCACCGGCAGAGACGTCGGCTGCGCACCCCAAGTGGTCGATCGCCTCGGCCAAGCCGCTCGTGGCCGACTACCGTCCAGCCCTGAACAGCGCGTTCAGCTCGTTCCCCGAAGCCGCATCTGTAAAACCGTCGAAGCGTCCCGAATCGGCGATGCCGCGCGCGGCGCGGATGAAGCCGCCCCAGGCCGCGCGTGCCATCGCGCCGCCGACGCTGACGCGACGCACGCCGAGCGCCTCGATGTCGGCCAGCGTGAGTTCGCTGGCCGATCCGACCAGCAGGTTGACCGGCTTGGGCGCCACGGCGGCGACCACGGCCGCGATCTGCTGGCGCGTGCCGATGCCCGGCGCGTAGAGGCAATCGGCGCCGGCCTCGGCATAGGCGCGGAGGCGCACGATCGTGTCGTCGAGGTCGGGCCGGCCGGCGAAGAAGTTCTCGGCCCGTCCCACCAGCAGGACCTGAACTTCGGCTTCGTCGATGGCGTCGCGGGCGGCGCGCAGCCGCGCCACGGCGGTGTCGATGTCGAACAGGGGGTTCGCCGGATCGCCGGTGGAGTCCTCGATCGACAAGCCGGCCACACCGGTGTCGATCGCCATGCGCACGCTCTGGGCAACGCCCCCCGCATCGTTCGCGAAGCCGTTCTCGAAATCGGCGTTCACGGGCAGGTCGGTGGCCGCCACGATGTCGCGCAGATGGGCCAGCACCGCCTCGCGCGACATCGCGCCATCGGGCAGGCCCCGCGACCATGCGCAGCCCGAACTGGTGGTGGCGAGGGCCTTGAAACCCAGGCCCTGCAGGTAGCGCGCGCTGCCCACGTCCCAGGGGTTGGGCAGAACGAAGCAGCCCTGGTCGTGAAGGATGCGGAAGTCGGCGCGGCGTTCGGCGAGTGTGCGTGTCATGAAAGCCTCCAGGCGCGCCATTCTGCGCCCCTACCGCCCGGTAGGAGCGCGAGTCCCCAAGGCGACGCGACCCCGGGAGAAACCTTAACCTGCCGCCGCGAACGCGCTTCCACAATGCATCGGTGCGTTCGATGCGGCCCCCGCCGCATCCCTTCGGCTCGATGCGAGGAATCACGTGGAAATGTTCTTTCAGCAGCTCCTCAACGGTCTCACCGTCGGGGGCGTCTACAGCCTGGTGGCCCTGGGCCTGACACTGGTGTACGGCATCCTGCACGTGCCGAACTTCGCGCACGGCGCGTTCTACATGTCGGGCGCCTTCGCGGGTTACTACCTGATGGCCAAGCTGGGCCTCAACTACTGGCTCGCGATGGCCGGCGCCGCGGCGCTGGTGGCCGTGATCTCGATGCTCACGCAGCGGCTGGTGTTCCATCCGCTGCGCAACGCGCCCGAGCTGCACGACATGATCGCGGCCATCGGCGTGCTGCTGTTCCTCGAGGCCGGCGCCCAGGCCCTCTTCGGTGCCGACTTCCATCGCATGCCCACGCCCTATGGCCAGGTGGTCGAGGTCTTCGGCCTCACGGCACCGCTGCAGCGTCTCCTGATCATCGCGGGCGCCTTCGGCCTCATGGTGCTGCTGCACCTGTTCCTCAATCACACGGTGGTCGGCTCGACCATCATCGCGATGGCGCAGAACCGGGACGGCGCGGCGCTGGTCGGCATCGATGCCACCCGCGTGACGCTGCTGGTGTTCGCGATCTCGGGCGCGCTGGCGGCCGTGGCCGCGGTGCTCTACGCGCCGATCAACCTGGTCTATCCCGCGATGGGCAACCTGGTCATCACGAAGGCCTTCGTGATCATCATCCTGGGCGGCATGGGCAGCTTCCCGGGCGCCATCGTCGGCGGCCTGATCATCGGCATGGCCGAGAGCTTCGGCGGCTTCTACTTCTCGACCGACTACAAGGACATCATCGCCTTCGTGCTGCTGGTCGTGATCCTCTCGTTCCGGCCGCAGGGCCTGTTCGTGCCGAAAGGGGCGCGCTGATGACCCGGCTGCTGCAAGGCAAGACCGGCTGGGCGCTGCTCGCGGTGCTGGCGCTGGCGTTCCCGCTGTTCGTGCAGAACAACTACCTGATCTCGGTCGCGACGCAGGCCTTCATCATGGCGATCGCGGCACTGGGGCTCAACCTGATCACGGGCTACACGGGGCAGTTCAACCTCGCGCACGGCGCCTTCATGGCGGTCGGGGCCTACACGGTCGGCATCCTCACGGTCGACCACCACGTGCCGTTCTGGATCGCCTTCCTGGCGGCCGGCGTCGTGACCGCGGTGCTCGGCTACTTCATCGGCCTGCTGTCGCTGCGCCTGCGCGGCCACTATTTCTCGATCTTCACGCTGTGCGTGAGCTACATCATGTTCCTGCTGATCGAGAAGTGGGAGAGCCTCACGCACGGGCCGGTGGGCATCATGGGCATCCCGTCGCCGACCGGCATCGGTCCGCTGCAGTTCGGCACGCCGCTCTCGCAGTACTACCTGGTGCTGGCCTTCCTGGCGCTCGGACTGTGGATCATGTCGCGCATCGTGCATTCGCTGCTGGGCCGCAGCTTCATGGCGGTGCGCAACAGCGACGACCTGGCCGAGGCGCTCGGGGTCGACCTGATGCGCACCAAGACGCTTTCATTCGTGCTGTCGGTAATCTATGCGGGCTTCGCGGGCGCGCTGTATGCGGGGCAGGTGCGCTTCCTCGGCCCCGACCTCGCGAGCGAGGCCGTGACCTTCGACCTCGTGATGTTCGTGCTGGTGGGCGGCATCGGCACCCTGCTGGGCCCGCTGGTCGGCACCTTCCTCGTCACCTGGCTCACGCAGAGCCTGCAGTTCCTGCAGGACTACCGCATGGTGGTGTTCGGGCCGGTGCTGATCGCGCTGATCATCTTCCTGCCCGACGGCATCGTCGGCACCTGGCTCAAGCGCCGCGCCCAGCGCGCCGATGCCGCGAGGGCGCAGCAGCAGCAACGCGCGCAGACACACGACGAGGCAACGGGCGACCCGGTCGCGCAGGAGGGAGGCCGCCATGCTTGAGATCGAATCGCTGACCAAGCTGTTCTTCGGCCTGACCGCGGTCGACCATGTCTCGACCCGCTTCGAGCGCGGCCAGGTCAGCGCCATCATCGGACCCAACGGCGCCGGCAAGACCACCTTCTTCAACCTGGTCGCGGGCACCCACAAGCCGAGCTCGGGCCGCATCCGCTTCAAGGGCCAGGACGTGACCGGCATGCGGCCCGATCACGTGGCCAGGCTCGGCATCGCGCGCACCTTCCAGACCACGCACCTGTTCGACAACGCGACCGTGCTCGACAACCTGATCGTCGGCCACCGCCTGCGCACCCGATCGGGCCTGTGGGACGTGCTTGCGAACACGCGCCGGCTGCAGGACGAGGAGCGCCTGTGCCGCGAGAAGGCGCGCGAGGCGCTCGACTTCGTCGGGCTCTCGCACATCGCCCACCGCATCGCGGCCGACATCACGCAGGAGGAGCGCAAGCGCGTCGCCTTCGCGCTGGCGCTCGCGACCGACCCCGAGCTGCTGCTGCTCGACGAGCCGGCCGGCGGCGTCAATCCCGAGGAAACCGTCGGTCTTGCGGCGCTGATCCGCAAGCTGGTGGACCACGGCAAGACCGTGTGCCTGATCGAGCACAAGATGGACATGATCATGCGACTGGCCGACCGCATCGTGGTGCTCAACAACGGCGCCAAGATCGCCGAGGGCACGCCAGAGCAGATCCGCCGCGATCCGCAGGTGATCGAGGCCTACCTGGGAGCCGACCATGTTGCGGTTTGAGGGCGTCGACCTGCACTACGGCAGCTTCCGTGCGCTGTCGGGCGTCACGCTGCATGCAGCGCCCGGCGAGCTGGTGGTGCTGCTGGGCGCCAACGGCGCGGGCAAGACCTCGATCTTCATGGCGGCCAGCGGCATCCACAAGCCCAGCGCGGGCAGCATCCGCTTCGGGGAGCGCGAGCTGGTCGGCCTGCGGCCGGCCCAGATCGTGGCCTCGGGCCTCGTGCATTGCCCGGAAGGCCGCAAGCTGTTCCCGATGATGACCGTGAAGAAGAACCTCACGCTCGGCGCCTACGTGCACCGGCGCGACGCGGCCGGCATCCAGCGTTCGCTCGACGAGGTGTTCGAGCTGTTCCCGATCCTCGCTCAGAAGCAGGACCATCCGGCCGGCTCGCTCTCGGGCGGCCAGCAGCAGATGGTGGCGATCGGCCGCGCGCTGCTCGGCCGGCCCAGGCTGCTGCTGCTCGACGAGCCCTCGCTCGGTCTCGCGCCGCTGATCGTCAAGCAGGTGTTCGAGGTCATCCAGCGCATCAACAAGGCCGGCACCACGGTGCTGCTGGCCGAGCAGAACGCCTATTCGGCACTGGCCATCGCAGACCGTGCTTACGTGATCGAGCGCGGCCGCATCGCGCTCGAGGGCGATCGCGATTCGCTGCTGCACAACGAGGCCGTTCGTGCCGCCTACATAGGCGCCTGAGGCCTCGAGATTTCTTCAACCCACCACCGGAGACAAACCGAAATGAAAAAAGACTTCCGCACCCATCGCGTCATGCTGCCGCTCGCCCTGGCCTGCGCGGCTGCCTTCGGCGCCGGCAGCGCCTTCGCGCAGGAGACCGTCAAGATCGGCTTCACGGGCCCGTTGAGCGGCGGTGCCGCTCTCTACGGCAAGAACGTGGTCAACGGCATGGAGATGGCGATCAAGGAGGTCAATGCGGCCGGCCTCGAGGTCGCGGGCAAAAAGGTCAAGCTCGAGCTGGTGGCGCTCGACGACAAGTACGCGCCGGCCGAGGCCGCGATCAATGCGCGCCGGCTGGTGCAGCAGTACCAGACGCCGGCGGTCTTCGTGCCGCACTCGGGCGGCATCTACGCGATGCAGGCCTTCAACGAGCAGGAGAAGTTCATCGTGATGGCGTACTCCAGCACGCCGAAGATCACGGAGACCGGCAACAAGCTCACGATCCGCATTCCGCCGACCTTCAACACCTACATCGAGCCCTTCACCAGCTACGAGATGAAGAAGTTCGGCAAGAAGGTCGGCATGCTGCCGGGCGACCACGAGTACGCGAAGAACTGGACCCAGCTGTTCGGCCCGGCCTGGGAGAAGGCCGGCGGCACGATCGTCTCGAACAACCCGATGTCCTACAACCGCTCGGCCGACTTCTACAGCGGCGTGAGCCGCGTGCTGGCCGAGAAGCCCGAGGTGCTGTTCGTCGGCGGCCCGTCGGAGCCGACCGCGCTGGTGGTCAAGCAGGCGCGCGAGCTTGGCTTCAAGGGCGGCTTCCTCATCATGGACCAGGCCAAGCTCGACGAGATGGCCAAGGTGACCGGTGGCCTGGCGCCGCTCGAAGGCTCGATCGGCGTGCTGCCGGTGTCCTATGACGAGCGCGTCGGCCCCAAGACCTTCGCGGCGGCCTACCGCAAGGCCTATGGTGCCGACAAGGACCCGACGACCGAGTCTTCGTACAACTACACGCTGGTCCACGCACTCGCGAGCGCGATGAAGATGGCTGGCACCACCACCGACGCCGCCGCGATCCGCGCCAAGATGGGCGACGCGCTGGCCAAGCTGCCGACCGACATCAATGCCGGCGGCTTCAAGGGCGTCGATGCGGTAGGCGGAACGCTGGTCGACCCGCTCGTCGCCACCGTCGAGGGCGGCAAGATCAAGCCGGTGAACCTCAGCGACCTCAAGTAGCGTCCGCGGCCGGGCCGTTCAGGGCTCGACGACGTTGAACATCGGTTCGAACTCGTCGAGCATCCCGAGCAGCGCGGACACCTTGGCGCGATCGCCGTCGACCGCGATCTGGCCGGCCTGCATGCCGGCGTCGATCGCCGCCGCGATGCCCGATTCGTGCGCGAGCAGGCGGGCCAGGCCGTCGCGGCTGACCGCGATGGATGCGTCCGCGACCGCTGCGCTGTCGGCGGGGTTGCCGGGGCGGTAGGTCAGCGCGGCGTTGTCCAGGGTCAGCGTCCAGTGCTCGCGGGCATCGACGATGTGCCAGTCCAGGCGCATGCGATGGCCGCTTGCGCGCTCGGCCACCAGCCGGATCGCGAGGCAGTCGAGGAACATCTCCATCGGCACGGCCTTGAGCAGGTCGTAGCTCATGCTGCGGCGGCGCGCCGCCGGCACGCCCACGCGCAGCTCGCGCGCGGCGAGCAGGTAGGCATTGCGCCAGGTGGCCGATTCGCTGGCGAAGCCGAGTGCCTCGAGCGATGCCGCGCACAGCGCGCGCGCCGGCTGGTTGCCCGGCTCGGCGAACACCAGGTGGCTCGTGACCTCGGCCACCCACCGGTGGTCGCCGCGCTCGAAGTCGGCCTGCGCCCGTGCGAGCAGGGCTTCGGCCCCGCCCATGTAGGCCACGTAGCGCGTGCCGGCCTCGACAGGCGGCAACGCGTGCAGCCGCGACGGGTTGCCGTCGTACCAGCCGAGGTAGTGCTGCACCACGGCCTTGACGTTATGCACCAGCGTGCCGTAGTAGCCCTGCGCATGCGGCACGTCGACCAGTTCCGGCGGCAGCCGCAGCACCTCGGCGATCTCGATCGCGGTCAGGCCCGTGTTCATGAGCCGCACGGTCTGGTCGTGCACGTACTTGTAGAGGTCGCGCTGCTGCGCGATGAATCCGGTCAGCGCCTCGCGGCCCCAGGTCGGCCAGTTGTGCTGCGCGAAGACCACATCCGAATGCGGGGCGAACTCGTGCAGCGCCTCGTCGAGGTAGCGCGACCACAGCCGCGCATCGCGCACCTGCGCGCCGCGCAGCGGGCACAGGTTGTGCATCGTGTGCTGGCCCAGCTCGGCCAGGTTGAGCGCGCGCAACTGGGGAAAGAAGAAGAACATCTCCGAGGGCGCCTCGCTCTCGGGTGCCAGCGCGAAGACGATCTCGATGCCGTCGACGACGTGCCGCTCGCGCTCCTTCTCGATCGTGCGCGTGGGCGGAATCAGCGTCACGGTGCCGTTCGGCAGGCTCTTGCCGAGCCCGCAGTCGACCTGGCCGCACACGCCGCGCGGCAGCGTGTTGCCGAACTGGAACTGCGATCGGCGCGACATCGCGTTGCCCGCGATCATGTTCTCGGCCACGGTGTGCCAGACGAAGCCCGCGGGCGCGATGATCGGCACGCCGCGGCGGATCGCATCCTGCTCGTCGATCACGCCGCGCACGCCGCCGAAGTGGTCGACGTGGCTGTGGCTGTAGATGACGGCAGTCACGGGCCGTTCGCCGCGCTGTTCGCGATACAGCTTGAGCGCCGCGGCAGCGGTCTCGGCGCAGGTGAGGGGGTCGATGATGACGATGCCGCGTTCGCCCTCGATGATCGTCATGTTCGCGAGGTCGAAGCCGCGCACCTGGTAGATGCGTTCGCAGACTTTGAAAAGGCCGTGCGCCATGTTGCGGCGGGCCTGCTGCCAGAGGCCCGGATGCACCGTAGGCGCTGCTTCCTCGGCCTCCAGGAATTCGTAGCCGGCGAGGGTCCAGACCACGCGCCCGTCGGCGCCGCGGATCTCTGCATTCGGCCAGGTCGCGATGAAGCCGCGGGTGGCCGGCTCGTCGGTGGCCGGCGCTTTGAGTGTTGCTGCGTTGGGTTGCATGTCGTCAGTCCAGCTTGGCTCCGGAGACCTTCACCAAGCGCTCCCACACGGGCCAGTCGGCGTCGTAGTTCCTGCGCGATTGCTCGGCGCTGGTGCCCATGGGCACCATGCCCAGCAGCTCGAAGCGCTTGAGCAGGTCGGGTGCCGACAGCGACTGCTGCGCCGCGCGCTGCAGCTTCGCGACGATCGGTGCCGGCGTGCCGTGCGGCACCGCGAGCGCGAGCCAGCCCGACATGCGGAATTCGGGATCCGCGAAGCCGGCCTCGGTGAAGGTCGGAACGGCCGCGAGGACCGGCAGCCGCTCCTCACCGGTGATCGCGATCGCGCGCAACTTGCCGCCATCGAGATAGGGCTTGGCCGAGACGATGCTCGCGAAGGTGAAATCGAGCTGGCCGCCCGCCAGGTCCTGCAGCATCGGTGCCTCACCCTTGTAGGCCACGTGCGTAAGCCTGGTCTTCCAGCTCGATGCCATGTGGGCGCAGGCCAGGTGCGGGTAGGAGCCCGCGCCCCACGAGCCGCAGTTGCCGCCATTGGCCAAGGCGCGCATCTCGCGCTTCAGGTCGGCCACGTTCTGGGCCTTGGAGCCGGCCGGCACCAGCAGCAGCAGCGGGGCGGTCGCGATCTGCGTCACCAGCGTGAGTTCGCGGCGCGGGTCGTAGCCCAGCTTGTCGTAGAGGAACTGGTTCGTCAGCAGCGACTGCGTCAGGCCCACCAGCAGCGTGTAGCCGTCCGGCGCCGCCTTGGCCACCGCCTGGGTGCCGAGGATGCCGCTCGCACCCGGCTTGTTGTCGATGATCACGGGCTGCCCCAGTTGCCGCGCCATCTGCTCGGCGAGCGCGCGCGCCACCACGTCGGTGCCGCCGCCGGCCGCATAGGGCACGACCACGGTGACGGCCTTGGCCGGGTAGTCCTGCGCCTGGGCCTGGGCGTGGCATGCGAGCAGGGCCATCAGCGCCCAGGCCCACTGCCGCTTGGTTGAAATGTTCATCGGGTGTCTCCGTCTTGGCATCGTGTGCGCCATTCTCGGCAGCATGCAATATGAAAGCCAATGCAAAATATGGCGTTCAATCTGTACTCGAACGCAAAAATGCAGCTTCGTCAGCTCCGTCACCTGCTGGCCCTTGCCGAACAGGGCAGCTTCGGCCGCGCCGCCGAGGCCGTGCACCTGTCGCAGCCCGCTCTCTCGCGCAGCATCGAGAAGCTGGAGGAAGACATTCAGGCGCGCCTGGTCGACCGCGCCTACGGCCAGGTGCGCTTCACGGCGGCCGGCGACCTGGTCCTGGCGCGTGCGCGCGAGTTGCTGGCCGACGCCGACCAGGTGCAGCGGGACGTCCTGCTGCTGCAGGGCCTCGCAACCGGAAGCCTGCAGGTGGGGCTCGGGCCCTTCGCCGCGGGCATGCTGGGCCGGCCGGCGCTGTCGCTCATGGCACAGCGGCATCCGAAGCTCACGGTGCGCATCGACATGGCCGACCCGGCCACGCTCGGCGAGCGGCTGCATCGGCGCCAGCTCGACCTGTTCATCGCCGACTCGCGCGACTTGAAGCGGCAACCGGGCCTGCAGTTCAAGCGACTGCCCAACGTCGACGTGTCCTTCTTCGTGCGCGCCGGACATCCGCTGCTGGCCCACGAAGGCGTCACGCTCGAGCAGGCGATGGATTTCCCTGTTGCGAGCCCGAACCTGCCAGCGGCCGTGGCGGCGTACTTCGAGCGCCAGGTCAGGCGCAGCGACCGGCCCGTCTTCAACCTCGTCTGCGACGACCTGGGCACGCTGCGCCACCTGGCGCTCAGCGCCGATGCCGTGATCCTCGCGCCCGATGCGGTCGGACTCAATCACGGCACGGAATCACTCGAGCGACTGGTCATCAAGCGCTTCACGCGCATGCAGACGCACTACAGCATCGTGCTACCGGCGAATCGAACCATGTCGCCGGCTGCGCTGGCCTTCACGCGTCTGGTGCACGAGATGATGGCGCCGGCGGGGGGGAAGGCGGTCAAGGCCGTGTAGCGTGCGCCATCGTGGACGCAGCCGGGGTGCCTGCCAGTGGGCGTCGGTGCTTCGGTGGGGCGGCCGGTGCTGCGCACCGACCGCCCCACACCCTCAGCCGCGCCGCGCCACCCCAGCCCGCAACACCACACCTTTACAGCGCCGCAGCCCAAAAACGCCCATAGCCCAAGACCGCGGCGCGCTCAGCGCGTGCGCTGCGGCAGTTGCTCGATGACGGGCGGTGGCGGCGGCACCGGCATCGCGGGCGCCTGCGGACTGAAGGGCGGCGTCACGACGGGCGGTACCACCGGGATCGCAGAGGTGCCGGCCGGGCTCGGCAGCACCGGCGGCGGCACCGGCACCGGGCTCTGCGTCGCGGCCGAGGGCCGCGTCGGCGAAGCTTCGCTCTGCACGTTCGCGCGTCCGCCGAGCGCGAGCGTGGCGTTGACGGCCTCGAGGTCGGCCGCGGTCAGCGTGCCGTTGGCCTGGCGCAGCCTGAGGTTGCCCACCAGCACGTTGTAGCGCGCCACGGCGAGGTCGCGCCGGGTCTGGAACAGCTGGCTCTGCGAATTGAGCACGTCGATGTTGATGCGCACGCCGACCTCGTAGCCGAGCCGGTTGGCCTCAAGCGCGCTCTGGCTCGACGCCTCCGCGGCCTCGAGCGCCTTGACCTGCCCCGCGCCCGAGACCAGCCCCAGGTAGGCGGTGCGCGTGGCCTGCGAGACGCTGCGGCGCGTCGATTCGAGCTGCTGGCGCTGCTGCTCCTCGAGCGCCAGCGTTTCCTTGATGCGGTTCTCGGTCGCGAAGCCCGCGAACAGCGGCATGTTGAACACCACCGCGATGCTGGCGGCGTTCACGCGCACCTTGCCGGTGGTGGTGCTGGTGGTGCTGCCGTTGGGATTGTTCGTGACGTTGTAGCCGAGCTGCGCATCGAGCGTGGGCTTGTGGCCGGCCTGGGCCTTCTCGACCTCGAGCCGCGCCACCTCCACGCCCAGGCGCGCCTGCTCGATCGCGGGGTGGGTGTCCTCGGCCTGCGTGACCCAGGCGTTCATGTCGGCCGGCTGAACCACGGGCAGCACCACCGGCGCGGCCAGCGGCACCGGCTGGCTGTTGGGCTGGCCGACCAGCAGGTCGAGCGCGATCTTCTTGACCTGCAGGTCGTTCTCGGCCGCGATCTCCTGCGCCAGTACGAGGTCGAAGCGGGCCTGGGCCTCGCGCGTGTCGGTGATGGTCGAGGTGCCGACCTCGAAGTTGCGCTTGGCCGAGGCGAGCTGCTCGGCCACGCCGAGCTTCTGCTGGCGCACCAGCGCGAGCGTGTCCTGGCTCGAGAGCACGTCGAAGTAGGCCTGGCTCACGCGCACCACGAGGTCCTGCTCGGCGATCCTGAGCACGTCGCCTGCGATGTCGACCTGGCGCTTGCTCTGTTCGTAGGTCGCCCAGTTGGCGGGGCGGTAGAGCGGCTGCGTGGCGTTGACGCCCGCGGCCTGGGTGGGGATGCCGCGGGTCAGCGACACGCTGTCGGCCGACAGCTCCTGGTGCGTGGCAGTGGCGTTGCCCGACAGCCCGACCGCCGGCAGGATGCCGGCCTTGGCCTGCGCGGCGCGCGCCAGGCTGGCGTCGTACTGCGCGCGGGCGCCCTGGTAGGTGGCGTCGTAGCCGCGCGCGGCGTCATAGAGTTGGATCAGGCTCTGGCCATGGGCCGGCAGCGCGAGCGTCGCGACGAACAGGGTCGCGAGCGCTGCCGAAAGGGGGGTAGGCCGGAGCACGGGCATGAAGCGTCCTTGGGGATTCGAAATCTGTGACGGGTGGCGCGCGGGAAGATCAATAGCGCGGGACCGCGGGGTCCTGCTGGGCCGACCAGGCGTCGATGCCGCCCGCGATGTTGGCCACCTCGTCGAAGCCGTTCTGCACCAGGAAGGCGGCCACGCGCTGGCTGCGTGCGCCGTGGTGGCAGAGGCAGGCGATGCGCTGGGCCGGGTCGAGCTCGCCGAGCCGCGCAGGCACCTCGTTCATCGGAATCGCGACCAGCGTGAAGCCGCTCGGCGTCACGCTCGCGGTCTGCAGTTCCCACGGCTCGCGAACGTCGAGCAACACCGGCTTGGCGCCGGGATTGCGGGCCAGCCAGTCGGCAAGTTCGGTGGGGCGGATCTGATCGATCATGGGGTGGCGCGCCGGGTCAGAAGTTGAAGCGCGACGGCACGGGGAAGTTCAGGAGGCGCGGCGCCACCGTGTCCCAGGGCTGGATCGTGTCCCACTTCCCTTCGCCGGTGCGGGTCACGAAGTGGGCGCGCATCATCGGTTCGTCGCCGACCACGGCCGCGAGGCGGCCGCCCGGCTTGAGCGAGCCCAGCAGGCCCTGCGGAATGCGCGCGACCGAACCGCTCAGCACGATGACGTCGAAGGTCGGCCCGCTCGGCAACGGCGAGGCGCCGTCGGCGTTGCGCACCTCGACGTTCATCACGCCGTTGCGACGCAGGTTCTGGGTCGCGAAGGCCGCCAGGCCCGGATCGATCTCGAGCGACAGCACCTGGGCCGCGCGGTCGGCCAGCAGGGCCGCCATGAATCCGCTGCCGGTACCGATCTCGAGCACGGTCTCGTGCTTCTGGATGTGCAGGTCCTGCAGCATGCGGGCCTCGACCTTGGGCGAGAGCATGCATTGGCCGGGCTCGGAAGCCGTGCTCGCGCCTTCGAGCGGGAGCTCCATGTCGAAGAAGGCCAGCGCGCGATGTGCCTCGGGCACGTAGTCCTCGCGCCGGATGCGTGCCAGCAGGTCGAGGATGTCGAGGTCGAGCACGTCCCAGGGGCGGATCTGCTGCTCGATCATGTTGAAGCGCAGGCGCTCCAGGGTGGGGGTGGGATTCATGGGACGGCTCTCCTTGCTGCGGGATTCAGGACAAACCCTTAATTTTAGGGGGCGTGACGGGCGACGCATCCGCGGCCTGTCTGGGCTGGCCGGCCCAGCGGCGGCGTGCCCAGTTGGCGAGGTCGTCCATGTAGCAATAGACCACCGGCACCACCACCAGCGTGAGCAGCGAGGACGTGATGACGCCGCCGATCACGGCCTGCCCCATCGGCGCGCGCTGCTCCGAGCCTTCGCTGACCGCGAAGGCCAGCGGCACCATGCCGAAGATCATCGCCAGCGTGGTCATGAGGATCGGGCGCAGCCGCACGCGGGCTGCCATCAGCAGCGCCTCGGCGCGCGGCAGGCCGGGCACGGGCGTGACGCCGTCCTCGGCCACGCCGGGTTCGCGCGCACGGATCGCGAAATCCACCAGCAGGATCGCGTTCTTGGTCACCAGGCCCATCAGCATCACGACGCCGATGATCGAGAACATCGACAGCGTCGAGCGGAAGATCAAGAGCGCCAGCACCACGCCGATCAGCGTCAGCGGCAGCGAGGTCATGAGCGCGAGCGGCTGCAGGAAGCTCCTGAACTGGCTGGCCAGGATCATGTAGATGAAGATCACCGCGAGCGCCAGCGCCGACACGGCGTAGCCGAACGATTCCTGCATGTTCTTGGTCGAGCCGCTGAACTGCCAGCCGTAGCCGGGCGGGAAACTGATCCCGGCCAGCGCGGTGCGGATGTCGGCCGAGATCTCGCCGGCCGAACGTCCGTCGACGTTGGCGTTGATGCTGACCTCGCGCGCCAGTGCGCGCCGGTTGATCTGGTTCGGGCCGGTGGATTCGCGCACCTCGGCTACCTGCGCCAGCCGCACGATGCGGCTCGAGCCATCGGCATTGGCACCCACCGCGGTGCTCACGAAGGGCAGGCGCGCGAGGTCGGCCGGCGAGTTGCGCACATCCGGCGCCAGCCGCACGTTGACGTCGTAGGTCTGGTCGTCGGGCGCCCGCCAGTTGCCCACAGTGGTGCCGGCCACCAGCGTGCGCAGCGAGGCCGCGATCGGCGCCACGCCGAGGCCGAGGTCGGAAGCGGCATCGCGCCGCACCACCACGCTGACAGTCGGCTTGTCGGGCTTCAGGCTCGAGTCGAGGTCGACCAGGCCCGGGATCGGGCGGATCGCCTCCATCACGCGCCACGTGAGGCGCTCGAGCTCCTTGAGGTCCGGTCCCTGGAGCGAGAACTCGATCGGCTTGTTGCCGCCCACCGAATCGCGCAGCCCGACGTGCGTGACCGTGATGCCCGGCACCGACCGGAGCCGCTCGCGCAGCACGCCCGACATCTGGTCGACGCTGCGGTTTCGGGCACGACGGTCGACCAGCCGCACGTAGATGCTCGCGTAGATCTTGCCCTGGGCATCGCCGCTGTTGATGGTGGTGAGCGTGTAGCGCACCTCGGGCATCTCGCGCAGCACCGCCTCGACCTGGCGCGCACGCGCCTCCGTGACCTCGAGCGACGAGCCCACGGGCGTGTAGAAGTTGATCGCGGTCTCGGAGAAGTCGGCCTTGGGCACGAACTCGGTGCCCAGCAGCGGCACCATGAAGATGCTGCCGACGAAGATCGCGAAGGCCGCGATCACCGTGGCGAGCTTGTGCACCAGGGCCCAGCGCAGGATGCCCTGGTAGCCCTCGGCCAGGCGCTCGGTGCCGCGGTCGAACCAGCCGGTGACGCGGCCGATGGTCTTGTCGTAGAAGCTGACCGGGGCTTCGTTCTTGCCGTGCTTGTCGATGGCCGGGTCGTGCCAGATGCTCGACATCATCGGGTCGAGCGTGAAGCTCACGAACATCGAGATCATCACGGCCGCCACGATCGTGATGCCGAACTCGTGAAAGAACTTGCCGATGATGCCTTCCATGAAGCCGATCGGCAGGAACACCGCGACGATCGACAGCGTGGTCGCCAGCACCGCGAGGCCGATCTCCTGCGTGCCGTCGAGCGAGGCCTTGTAGGGCGTCTTGCCCATCTGCACGTGGCGCACGATGTTTTCGCGCACCACGATCGCGTCGTCGATCAGAAGGCCCACGCACAGCGACAGCGCCATCAGCGTGATCATGTTGATCGTGAAGCCGAACATCGCCATGAACCAGAAGGTGCCGATCAGCGCGATCGGCAGCGTCAGGCCCGTGATCACGGTCGATCGCCACGAGTTGAGGAACAGGAACACGATCAGCACGGTGAGCACCGCGCCCTCGATCAGCGTCTGGCGCACGTTCTGCACCGCCACGCGGATCGGGCGCGAGGCGTCGCCGATCGGCTCCAGCCGCACGCCCGGCGGCAGTTGCGGCTTGATCTCGGCGATGGCCTTCACGAGGCCGTCGACCACCTGGATGGTGTTCTCGTCCTGCGCCTTCTGCACCGACAGCAGCAGCGTGCGCTGGCCGTTGTAGAGCGCGAGGCTGTCGATCTCCTGGGCGCCGTCGCTCACGCGCGCCACCTGGTCGATGCGGATCGGCGCGCCGCCCTTGCGCGCCACGATGATGCGGCCGAAGTCCTCGGGGCGCTCCATGCGGGCGTCGATCTGCACCACGCGGTCCTGCTCGAGCGAGCGCACCGAGCCGACCGGCAGCGCCTGGTTCTCGGTGCGCACCGCATCCACCACCTGGCTGGCGCTGACGCCGAAGGCCTCCATGGCCTGCGGGTTCAGGTAGATGTTGATCTCGCGCTTGGTGCCGCCGACCAGCGTGACCGAGCCGACACCGCGCACGTTCTCGAGCCGCTTCTTGAGCACCTGGTCGGCCCAGTTCGTGAGCTCGACCGCGCTCGGCTGGTTCGCCTTGTCGCCATCGGGCAGCACCGCCACCGACCACACGGCGCGCGAGGCCGGGTCGAAGCGCAGCACGCGCGGGTCCTTCACCTCGTCACGAAACAGCGGCCGCACCGCGGCCACCTTCTCGCGCACGTCCTCTGCCGCCTTGCGGCCATCGACGTAGAGCTGGAACTCGATGATGACGACCGACTGGCCTTCGTAGCTGCGCGAGGTCAGCGCGTTGATGCCGGCGATCGAGTTGACCGCTTCCTCGATCTTCTTGGTGACCTCGCTCTCGACGATCTCGGGCGAGGCGCCCGGGTACTCGGTGATCACCACCACCACCGGGAAGTCGATGTTCGGGAACTGGTCGACCTGCAGGCGCTGGTACGAGAAGGCGCCCAGCACGACGAGCGCGAGCATCAGCATGGTCGCGAAGACCGGGTTCTTGAGACTGACGCGCGTGAACCACATGCGGGCGGGCCCTCAGGGCGCGCTGCGCGCCGAGGGGGCTGCGGCCGCGGTCGGGGAGGGCGCAGCCACGGTGGCCGCTGCCGGTGCCGAAGTCGGTGCGAGGCGGACCGCGGTGCCCTGGCGCAGCGGTCCGAGGCTGCCGGCCACGACCACCGCGCCTTCGTCGAGGCCGCGCACCGCAACCAGCGCCTGGCCGTCGGCCGTGCCGCGCAGGCCGGGTTCGACCGCGCGGTGCTCGATGCGGCCGTCGACCACCATCTGCACGTAGGGCGCCGGCTTGTCGGTGCGCACTGCGGTCAGCGGCAGGGCCAGCGTGTCGGTGCGGCCGACGTCGATCGTGCCCTGCGCGAACAGGCCCTGGCGGAAGCCCGTGCTGCGGTCAAGCCGCAGGTAGACCAGCACGCTGCGGCTGCCGGCCTGCGCGCTCGGGTTGACCCGCACCACGCTGGCGCCGACCGTGCGCTCGCCGCTCTTGGGATCGGCAACGCCGCCGCCCTCGATCTGCAGCGTCGCGCGCTGGCCGACGCGCACCGCGACCGAATCGGCGGCCGCCAGCGCCGCCTCGACCTCGATGCGGCTCAGGTCGACCACCTCGATGATCTTGGTGTCGATGCCCACGCGCTCGCCCGATTGCGCGAGCCGCTGCGAGACCTGGCCCGCGATCGGGCTCTTGAGCACCGTGTCGTCGAGCGACTTGCGCGTCATCTCGACCGCCGCGAGCGCGGCCCGGTGGGTGGAGAGCGCGGCGTCGAGATTCGACTGCGAGGTCTCGAGCGCGTTCTTCGAGATGAAGCCCTGCGCGACCAGCGCCTTGTTGTTGTCGAAGGTGCGCTGCGCCACCTCGGCCTGCGAGCGTGCCGAATCGGCCTGCTCCTGGGCCTGGCGCAGGCGCGACCGGAACTCGATCGGGTCGATGCGCGCGATCACCTGCCCGGCCGCGACCGTGTCGCCTTCCCGTACCGAGAGACCGGTCAGCTCGCCCGCGACGCGCGCCTTGACCTGCGCCGAATCGACCGCGCGCAATGTGCCCGACACCGGCAGCGTCTCGGCGAGTTCGCGGCGTGCCACGCGCACCACGTCGCCAGGGGCGAGTTCCACCACGGTCTCGGAGGCACTGCCGGCCGCCGCCAGTCGCGCCTGCTCGGCCTTGCGTGCGCCGATCGACCGCATGGCGCCAGCCACCAGCAGCGCCAGCACCAGGGCCGCAATGGCCCACTTCATCGTTCTTTTCATGGGGCGGCCTTGGGCGCCGCGCAGAGGCCGTGAAGCACGGTCTCGGCCTGAAGCGCCAGGTATTGCTCGGGGTCGATGTCCGACATGTCGTCGACACAGATCGAGGGCGAATGCTTCATGAGCATCAGGAAGATCATCGGCGCGATGACGGTGTAGATGGCGAGGTTGATGTCGACCGGTGCGAACTCGCCGCTGTCGATGCCGCGCTTCAGGATGCGCCGGAGCAGCTGATGCGCCGGCTGCACCACTTCGCGGCGGTAGAACTCGGTCAGTTCGGGAAAGTTCCGTCCCTCGCTCATCATGAGCTTGGTCAGGCCCGAGGCCTTGGTGGTGCCGACGCGCTCCCACCAGACGCGCATGCAGTAGCGCAGCATCTCGGCGGTCGAGCCTTCGAATTCCTCGAACTCGCGGTTCCACTGCGGGAAGCGGCCGCCGAGGTTTTCCATCACGACCGCCTTGAACAGCTCTTCCTTGCTCTGGAAATAGAGGAAGAGGGTGCCCTTCGAGACGCCCGCCCGGGTCGCGACCTCTTCCGATCGGGTGGCCGCAAAGCCCTTGTCGACGAACAGATCGAGCGCCGCCTCGAGCAGTTCGCCCGGGCGCGCCTCCTTGCGCCGCTCGCGCTTGGCGCTCACCGGGCAGAGCTTGTCCTTGAGGAATCTGGGGGCGGGCATGTTTTTAATGACTGACGGGTTAGTAATGTAGTCAGGCGGCTTCCAGGCGTCAAGCCGGCACAATGCGCAGTTCGCCAGAAATTGCCGGAGCCGCCATGTCATCCCCAACCACGCCCACAGAAACCATCGTCCTCGGCGGCGGCTGCTTCTGGTGCACCGAAGCCGTGTTCGACCGCGTGCAGGGCGTGGTCGACGTCGAATCGGGGTACAGCAACGGCCAGGTCAGCAACCCCAGCTACGAGCAGGTCTGCACGGGCCGCACCGGCGTGGCCGAGGTGGTTCGCGTGGCGTTCGATCCGGCGCAGATCTCGCTGCACGAGATCCTCGAGATCTTCTTCGTCGTGCACGACCCCACCACGCTGAACCGCCAGGGCAACGACGTCGGCACCCAATACCGCAGCGGCATCTACTACACGAACGAGGCGCAAAAGCAGGTCGCCCAGGACGTGATCCGCGAGATCGGCGAGAGCAGGACCTACAGCGCGCCGATCGTGACCGAGCTGGCGCCGCTCGCCAACTACTCGACCGCCGAGGCCTACCACCAGGACTACTTCCTGAACAACCCGAACCAGGGCTACTGCGCCTTCGTGGTCGGGCCCAAGGTCGAGAAGTTCCAGAAGACCTTCGCGGCACGCGTCAAGGCCTGACCGGTTCGCTTCGAAATGCATTTCGTCGCCCAGCGCTCCCTTCGCAGCCGCTCACTCCTGTGCGTGCTGGCGTTCGCGCTGTGGATGGCGACCACGCTCGGCATGGTGCACCGCGTGCTGCACGTCGGCGCGCCCGCGACGGCCGCGGGCGGGGCAACGGTCGGCGCGTTGCATGCCGACAAGCCGGCCGCCGCCCACGCCCACGGCATCGCGGCGCTGTTCGGCGACCACACCGAAGCCGAGTGCCGGCTCTACGACCAGTTGTCCCACGGCTCGGCCGCGCCCTGCGTGCCGCCCGTCCTGATGCCGGTGCTGCTGCCGGCCGCCAGCTTCGTCTGGCTCGAGGGCGAAGTCTTCGCCCGCTGGATCGCGCTGTTCGACGCGCGCGGTCCGCCTTCCACTCGCTGAACCCCCGTCTTCCGGTTGCTGCGCCCGTCTCGTTGTCGATGGGCGCGCGGCCGAGCCCGGCCATTCAACGAGTGTTTCCCATCCCATGTCATTTCCTCTTCATCGCCACGGCGTCGGCGCCGCGGTGCTCGCTCTCATCGCCTGCACGCCCGGCGCCAGCTGGGCGCAAGCCGGCGCCGCCTCCACCGCCCCCGCCACCACGAGCGACGCATCCGCCCCGTCCCTGGGCGAGGTGACCGTCACCGGCAATCCGCTCGGCGCCACCGACCTGATCGCCCCGA
This sequence comes from Variovorax jilinensis, assembly GCF_030316885.1. Lineage (GTDB taxonomy): Bacteria > Pseudomonadota > Gammaproteobacteria > Burkholderiales > Burkholderiaceae_C > Variovorax > Variovorax jilinensis. Next base: position 1,038,423 of record NZ_JASZYQ010000001.1, read on the forward strand.
CCAGTTCGCTGGCCAACGATGCGCTGCTGCTGCGCTCGCAATCCACGCTCGGCGAGACGCTCAACGGGCTGCCCGGTGTCGGCAGCACCTACTTCGGTCCCAATGCCAGCCGGCCCACGATCCGCGGCCAGGACGGCGACCGCATCCGCATCCTGCAGAACGGCGGCAGCGCGCCCGATGCCTCTGCGCTCAGCTACGACCATTCGGTGCCGGTCGATGCGCTGGTGACCGAACGCATCGAAGTGCTGCGCGGCCCGGCCGCGCTGCAGTACGGCGGCAGCGCGGTCGGCGGCGTCGTCAACGTGATCGACAACCGCATCCCGACCGAGCCGATCGATGGCTTCGGCGGGCGCGCCGACCTCGGCTATGCCACCGGCAACCGCGAGAAGTCGGGCGGGGTGGTGCTCGAGGGCGGCAACGACCGCTATGCGTTGCACGTCGATGCCTTCCGTCGCGACTCCGACGATGTCTCGGTGCCGATCGAGCTCGGCTGCGAGAACCCGCATCGGCCCGGCTTCGCGCGCAAGATCTGCAATTCGGCCAACGAGGCCGACGGCGGTGCCTTCGGCGGCACGCTGTTCTTCGACCAGGGCTGGCTCGGTGCGTCGGCCAGCACCTACCGCAGCAACTACGGCACCGTGGCCGAGGACGACGTCACCATCGGCATGAAGTCCGATCGCTACGCGCTCGAGGGCGAGTGGCGGCCCGGCGGTTTCTTCACGAACGTGCATGCCAAGCTGAGCCGTACCGAGTACCGCCATACCGAGTACGAAGGCCCGCTGCCCGGCACCACCTTCAGGAACGACAGCAACGACCTGCGCATCGAGGCCCGGCACCAGAAGATCGGCAACCTGGAAGGCATGGTGGGCTTCACCAGCGAACGCGGCCGCTTCTCGGCCACCGGCGAGGAGGCCTTCGCGCCGAACAGCCGCACGCAGTCGAACGCGCTGTTCCTGCACGAGGAGCTCGGCACCTCGTGGGGGCGCCTGAGCTTCGGCGCGCGCACCGAGCAGGTCGACGTGCAGTCCCTCGGCGATCCAGGCAATCCGGCCAATTCGCGCTTCTTCGTCGGCGATCGCGACTTCCATCCGAGCAGCGCGGCCTTGGGCGGGCTGGTGAACCTCACGCCGCAATGGCAGCTGAGTTCCAACCTGGCCTACACCGAACGCGCGCCCAAGGACTACGAGCTGTTCGCCAACGGTCCGCACGTCGCGACCGCGGCCTGGGAGACCGGCGACCCGAACCTCAAGGTCGAGAAGTCGACCGGCCTGGACCTCGGCGCGCAATGGAAGCAGGGCGCCAACACGGCCAGGTTCAATGCCTACGTCACCCGCTTCAGCAACTACATCGGCCTCACGGCGACCGGCAACGTGCGCGGCGCCGATGGCGAACTGAACCCGCCGCCGATCGAGCTCCCCGATGGCCTGCTGATCGAACCCGAGACCTTCGCCGACTACGTCTACCACGGCGTGCGTGCGCGCTTCCGGGGCCTGGAGGCCAGCGGCAACCTGCAACTGCTCGGTGCCGACGGTTTCTCGCGTCCTGCCGATGGCTCCACGCTGGACCTCGAATGGCGCGGCGACCTGGTGCGGGCGACCAACACCGACACCGGCGAGCCGCTGCCGCGCATCGCGCCCTGGCGCATCGGCAGCACGCTGGCCTACGGCAACGGCCCCTGGACCGCACGAGTCGGCTTCGACTACAACGCCGCGCAGAACCGCGTGCCGCCGCTGGGCGACCGCGCGACCGAGGCCTACACGCTGTGGAACGCGTCGCTCAACTACCGCATGCGGGTGCAGAACGCCAACCTCACCTGGTATGCGCGGATCGACAACATCGGCAACACGCTCGCCTACAGCGCGACCTCGATCCTCACGACCACGGTGTATCCCGACGCGCCGCTGCCGGGCCGCAGCCTGAAGGTGGGGTTGCGGGCGACGTTCTAGGGCTCTGCCGCGCCGGGCGGCAGCAGGGAGAGGTCGACTATTCTCGACCGCACATGAATGGCCCCGTCATCTCCTCTCTGCTGCCTGTCGTCTTCCTGATCGCGGTCGGCTTTCTGGCTGGCAAGCGACGCTGGATCCAGGGCGCCGCGGTGAGCGATCTGTCGAACCTGGTGTTCCTGCTGCTGGCGCCGCCGCTGCTGTTTCGCTCGATGAGCACGGTGCGCATCGAGCAGCTGCGCCTCGAGCCGGTGGCAGCCTACTTTGTCGCTGCAGGCCTCATCTTCGCGGCGACGCTCGTGTGGCGCGGCTTCGGCCGCACCGGCGTCGTGCTCGCGCTCGCCAACACCTACAGCAACACCGTGATGATCGGCATCGCGCTCGTCGGCCTGGCCTACGGGCCCGAGGGCATGGTGGTGCTGCTGACGCTGATCTCGCTGCACTCGCTGGTGCTGCTGACCAGCGCCACCGTCTTCCTGGAACTCGCAGTTGCCCGCGAGGAAGCACTGCGGATCGGCGCCGACCAGGGCCGGCCCGGCATGGCGCGCACCGTCGGCCGGGCGCTGCGCAACGCCATCATCCATCCGGTGCAGGCGCCGATCCTGCTCGGCCTGCTCTTCGCCCAGACCGGGCTCGCGATTCCCGAAGTCATCGACAAGCCGCTGGCGCTGCTCGGCCATGCCTTCAGCCCGGTCGCACTGATGCTGGTCGGCATCACGCTGGCACTCACGCCGGTCGGCCTGCACTGGCGCAACGCGCTCGCGCAGGCGCTGGTCAAGAACCTGGTGCATCCGGCGCTGGTGGCCGGCCTGGGCTGGCTGTTCGGCCTGCGCGGCCTGCCGCTCACGGTGATGGTGGTGGCTGCGGCGCTGCCGATCGGTGCCAATGTCTTCCTGTTCGCGCAGCGCTACCGCACCTCGGAGGAACTGGTCACCGCGAGCGTGGTCGTCTCGACCGTGCTGGCGCTGTTCAGCCTTTCGATCGTGATGTCGCTCGTCGGCGGATTCTGAGGAAGGCGCAGTCCCGCGTCCGGGTCAGGGCGCCAGCCGCTCGCGCACCCAGGCGCCGCCTTCGCTGCGATAGCGCAGCCGGTCGTGCAGCCGGCTCCTGCGGCCCTGCCAGAACTCCCAGCGATCAGGCACGAGACGAAATCCGCCCCAGTGCGGCGGCCGCGGCGGCGACAGCAGGTGCCGTGCCGCCTGCACCGCGACGTTCTTCACGAGCACGTCGCGGCCGGCGATCACCTCGCTCTGCGGGCTCGCCCAGGCGCCGATGCGCGAATCGAGCGGGCGGCTCGCGAAGTAGGCATCGCTCTCGGCCTCGTCGACCTTGTGCACCCGGCCCTCGATGCGCACCACGCGCTCGAGCTCGACCCAGTGGAACTGCAGCGCGGCATTCGGGTTGCCGGCCAGCTCGCGGCCCTTGCGGCTCTCGTAGTTGGTGTACCAGACGATGCCGCGCGCGTCGAAGCCCTTGATCAGCACGATGCGCGTCGAGGGCCGCAGATCGCCGCCCACCGTTGCGAGCGTCATGGCGTTGGGTTCGGGCAGGCGGGCGTCGATCGCCTCGGCCAGCCAGCGCTCGAACTGGGCCAGCGGGTCGGCGGCGCTGCGGGTTTCGTCGAGCTCGGCGCGCTCGTAGCTCTTGCGCAGGGCGGCCAGCGATTCGTTGGGAGAACTCATGGCGCCATTGTTGCGCAAGCGAAGCATGGATACTGCGCGCCATGGATGCAGCAGCCGAACCACGCCCGCCCATGGTCATCGTCCTCGCCTCGGGCCGTGGCGAGCGCTTTCGCGCGGCCGGCGGTGCCGGCCACAAGCTGCAGGCGCCACTGGCCGGGGACACGGTGCTCGGGCACACGCTGGCCGCCGTGCGTGCGAGCGGCCTGCCGTGGCACCTGGAAGACGTCGGCCATCCCGGCATGGGCGACTCGATCGCCGCGGCGGTGCGCGCCACGCCCCAGGCGGCGGGCTGGCTGATCCTGCCGGCCGATCTGCCGCTGGTGCAGCCGGCCACGCTCCGAATGGTGGCGCAGGCGCTCGCCGGACCGCAGGTGCAAGCGGCACAGCCGCACTACCGCGACCAGCGCGGGCATCCGGTCGCCTTCGCCGCGACCTGCCGCGAGGCGCTCGAGGCGCTGGCGGGCAATCTGGGCGCGGCGCCGGTGTTGCGCACGCTGCGCGAAGCGGGGCAGGTGGCGGACGTGGAGGTCGATGACGTCGGCATCGTGACCGACATCGACACGCCCGAGGAACTGGCGCGTGCCGAGGCGCTGATGCGCGCGCGGCAGGACGCTGCCTGAAGCGTTGCCCGGCTAGCTGCGCGCAATCACCCCGCAGGCGATGCGCGGGCCCGAGTTGCCGGCCGGCTGGGTCGTGAAGTCGTCGCGGTCGCGGTGCACGACCACGGCGCGGCCGATGACGTTGTTGGCCGCGCCTTCGGTCAGCGACAGCGTGTGGACGTCGACGCTGAAGCGCGCGACGCCCGCGGCGTCGGCCACCAGGCTCGGCAGTTCGCCTGCATGGCTGCCCGGCGCGGCGAACTTGCCATGGGTGCCGCCGGCCGGGTTGAAGTGGCCGCCAGAGGCGTCGCCGTTGTTGCCGCAATCGCCCTTCTCGTGGATGTGGAAGCCGTGCTCGGTGCCCGGCTGCAGGCCGCGTACCTCGCCCTTCACCCGCACGCCGTGGTCGAGCGCCGTGAAGCTCACGCGGCCCATGGTCGGGTTCGGCGAGACGGCTGCCGTCGGCGCCAGGTCGGCACCGGCGCCGGCCTTCGGCCCCATGGTGCCGCAGGCGGCGAGCAGGCCGGCCGCGCAGACGGCGAAGGCGGGGGCGATGAGGCGTTGGCGCATGGTCGGACTACTCCTTGGATCCGTGGTTCGAGGTCGAATCAGGAGGGTATACCGGAGACTTCGATGCGCCGCTGTCGGCCTGAGCCGACAAGCGGCTTTCCGCGAGCTTGATCAGACGCGCCAGCGCGGCGTCGTGGATCGCATGGCGGCGCAGCTCGAGCAGCGTCTGGTGGGCGTAGTCGAGCGAGCTGCCGTAGCGCCCCACCGCGCTCTCGAAGATCTGCGCGTAGCGCTCGTCGCTGAGCTCGCCCGTGAAGTTGGGGCTGCGCCGCGACAGCGTGAATGCCAGCGCGCGCACGGTCGAATGCGGCGTGACGCATTCGAGCCAGCGCGGGTCGTAGACGCCGGTCGGCATCTCGCGCAGCCAGAGCCGGCCCAGCGTCTCGAGGCCATCCGCGGCCGGCACGCGGAACACCATGCCGCGGCAGCAGCCGCCCGACAGCAGCCCGAACACCAGGCCCGGGTTCTCGACCGTGCCGCGGTTGACGCGGCTCCACATCTTCAAGGCGCGATGCCAGCCGTGCACGCGCGCCGGCTGGCGTTCGACGAAGCCGAAGTCCGGGCGCCAGATCAGCGAGCCGTAGCCGAACAGCCACAGGTCGTCGTGGCCGCCCCATTCGGCGATCACGCGGTCGAGCATCGGCTTGGGGTCGCGCAGCGGCGCGGGCAGGGGGTCCAGGCCCGGTGGGCCCGGATCGCTGGTGGCGCCGGTGTCACGGGCGCCCCCTACAATTTGGCGGTCATGGTTCACCGCACCATTATTTACCGACCCCTCAATTACGGAGACCCTCCCATGTCCGCGAACAGTGATGACGAAGGCCAACAGAATTTCATCCTTGCCTTCCTGCTCGGCCTGATCGCGCTCGTGATCCTGTTCGTGATCGGCATCGTGCTCTATGCGCGCAGCCACATGATGGGCCCGACGCCGCCGCCCGCCGCTGCCGCCGCGTCCGGTGCGCCGGTCACGCTGGCGGTCGTGACCGAGACCGTCACGGTCGTGATTCCCGACGGCGCCAGCATCCGCGTGCTGGGCGGCGTCGTGAACTTCTATTTCGCCACCGCCAGCGCCGACCTGGCGCCAGGCGCCGCCGAGGCGCTCGCCGTGGTGATCAAGGGCGTCGAGGGCGGCCGCAAGGCGGTCGTCTCGGGCTTCCACGACACCACCGGCGATCCGGCGGTCAACGAGGCGCTGGCCAAGAAGCGCGCCGAAACGGTGCGCGACGTGCTGGTCGGACTCGGCGTTCCGGGCTCCAAGGTCGACATGCAGAAACCCGCCGTCACCGCCGGCAGCGGCAACAACGCCGAGGCGCGCCGGGTCGAGGTCAAGCTGATCGACTGAGGTCGGCGGCAGGTACGCTGCACTGCAACAAAAAACCCGGCTCGGCCGGGTTTTTGCTTGGGGGAGTTGCTACCATGCACGGAACCGAGCCGGCCCACGACGGCTCATCGGCAGAGCGACAAGGCCCATGACCCTCCATTCCACCGTCCGCGCTGTCACCGAGCGCATCCGTGCGCGCAGCCAGACGCTGCGCAGCGCCTACCTGCAGGACGTCGCCGAGACGCGCAACCGGGACCGCGGCTCCGACCGCATGGGCTGCGCCAACGTGGCTCACGCCGTGGCCGGCATCCCGGCCAACGACAAGTTCCGGGTCGTGAGCGAGCGGGCGCCGAACATCGGCATCGTCACCGCCTACAACGACATGCTGTCGGCCCATGCGCCGTACCAGGGCTATCCCGACATCGTCAAGCACGAGGCACGCCGGCTCGGCGCCACGGCCCAGGTGGCGGGTGGCGTGCCCGCCATGTGCGACGGCGTCACGCAGGGCACGCCGGGCATGGAGCTCAGTCTCTTCAGCCGCGACGTGATCGCCATGGGGACCGCGGTCGCGCTGACGCACGACATGTTCGATGCCGCCCTGCTGCTCGGCGTCTGCGACAAGATCGTGCCGGGCCTGCTGATTGGCGCGCTGCATTTCGGCCATCTGCCGACCGTCTTCGTGCCGGCCGGTCCCATGCCCTCGGGCTTGTCGAACACCGCCAAGTCGAAGGTGCGCGAGCAGGCGGCACAGGGCCTGGTCGGCCGCCAGGGCCTTCTCGATGCCGAGATGCAGGCCTATCACGCGCAGGGCACCTGCACCTTCTACGGCACCGCCAACAGCAACCAGATGCTGCTCGAGGCCATGGGCCTGCACGTGCCGGGATCGGCCTTCATCCAGCCCGGCGACGACATGCGCGAGGCGCTCACGCGCGAGGCCGTGCGCACCGTGCTGGGCCGCGCCGGCGATTCGGCCTTCGCGGTGCCGCCGATCGGCGAGCTGGTCGACGAGCGCGTCATCGTCAACGCCATGTCGGCGCTGCTGGCGACCGGTGGCTCGACCAACCACCTGATCCACTGGGTCGCGGTGGCGCGCGCGGCCGGCATCCTGATCGACTGGAACGACTTCGCCGAGCTGTCCGAGGTGGTGCCGCTGCTGACGCGCGTCTATCCCAACGGCACGGCCGACGTCAACGGCTTCCAGGAAGCGGGCGGCCCGGGCTTCGTGATCGGCGAGCTGCTCGACGCCGGCCTCATGCACGCCGACGTGCTCAGCGTGCGTGCGGGCGGCATCCGCGAATTCGCCGGCATCCCGGTGCTCGACGGCCAGCCCTCGGGCGAGCGGCCGCTGCGGTGGGTGTCGGCCGCGCCGTCGAAGGACGACACGGTGGCCCGCCCGGTGTCTGCGCCCTTCAGCGCCACCGGCGGCCTCAAGCTGCTGCAGGGCAACCTGGGGCGCAGCGTGATCAAGATCTCGTCGGTGCCCGCCGATCGCCACGTGATCGAGGCGCCCGCGCGCGTGTTCGATTCGCAGGCCGAACTGCAACAGGCCTTCACCGCGGGCGAGCTCGAGCGCGACGTGGTCTGCGTGGTGCGCTGGCAGGGTCCGCAGGCCAACGGCATGCCCGAGCTGCACAAGCTCACGCCGCCGCTGTCGGTGCTGCAGGGCAAGGGATTCCGCGTGGCGCTCGTCACCGACGGCCGCATGAGCGGTGCCTCGGGCAAGATTCCCGCGGCCATCCACGTATCGCCAGAGGCGGCCGCGGGCGGTCCGCTGGCCAAGGTGCGCGACGGCGATCTGATCCGGCTCGACGGCGTCGCCGGCACGCTCACCGTGCTGCTGCCCGAAGATGAATGGGCGGCGCGCGAGAATGCCGTCATGCCCGACGCCGCGCGTGCCGCCAATGGCCGCGGCCTCGGGCGCGACCTGTTCGCCGGAATGCGGCGCAATGCACTGACTGCTGAAGAAGGAGCCTGTTCATGGCTGTGAATGAAACCCTCACCGCGCTCGACGTGATGCGCGACGCGCCGGTGATTCCGGTGATCGTGCTGCACGACGTCAAGGACGCCGTGCCGCTGGCGCGCGCGCTGGTGGCGGGCGGCATCCGCATGCTCGAGGTCACGCTGCGCACGCGCGAGGCACTCGAATGCATCGAGCTGATCGCCAAGGAAGTGCCCGAAGCCGTGGCCGGTGCGGGCACGATACGCAGCGCTGCCGATGCCCAGGCCTCGGCGCTGGCCGGTGCGCGCTTCGGCGTCAGCCCGGGCTACACGCGGGCCGTCGGCAAGGCCTGCCACGACCTCGGCCTGCCGCTGCTGCCCGGCGTCGCCACTGGCAGCGAGATCATGATGGCGCAGGAAGACGGCCTGACCGAGCTCAAGTTCTTCCCGGCCGTGCAGGCCGGCGGGCTGGCGATGCTCAAGGCGTGGCAGGGCCCGTTCGGCGAGGTCAGGTTCTGCCCCACGGGCGGCGTGCATGCGGGCAACGCGGCCGAATTCCTTGCGCTGTCCAACGTGGCGTGCGTGGGCGGCTCGTGGATCGTGCCGACCGACGCCATCGCGGCCGGCGACTGGAAGCGCATCGAGGCGCTCGCACGCGAGGCCTGCCAGCTGGCCCGCTGACGAAGACGAAGACGAGGGAGCAGCCCGCATGCCGACGAGCGACGCGACGACCGACCTCGGCGACCTGAAGGTCATCGCCTTCGACGTCTTCGGCACGGTCGTCGACTGGCATTCGGGCATCGCGGCCGAGGCCGAGCGCATCGTCCCCGGCATCGACGGCAGTGCCTTCGCGCTGGCCTGGCGTGCCGGCTACCAGCCAGCAATGAAGGGCGTGATGGAACGGCTGGCGGCCGGCGAGGGCGGCTTCACGCTGCTCGACGAACTGCACATGGGCATCCTCGGCGGCGTGCTGCGCGAGTTCGGCGTCGTCGACCTCGACCCCGCGAAGAAGCGCGAACTCAACACCGCCTGGCATCGCCTGCCGGCCTGGCCCGACGCGGTCGACGGCCTCGCGCGGCTCAAGCGCAGGTTCACCATCTGCCCGCTCTCGAACGGCAACATCGGCCTGCTGACCGAGATGGCCAAGCGCGCCGGCCTGCCATGGGATTGCGTGCTGTCGGCCGAGGTGTTCAAGGCCTACAAGCCCGACCCGCGCACCTACCTCGGCGTGGCGGCGGTGTTCGACGTCACCCCCGGACAGGTGATGCTGGCCGCGGCGCACCACGACGACCTCGCCGCGGCACGCGCCTGCGGCCTGCGCACCGGCTACATCGAGCGGCCGCTCGAGTTCGGCACGAAGCAGCCGAAGGATGTGTCGCCGCATGCGGACAACACCTTGCATGCGCGGGACATCGTCGCCTTGGCCGACTTGCTCGGCTGTTGAAGACGCGGGGCTCGCAGCGGCCTTGAGTCTGCAAGGACTGGCCGAGACACGGTAAGGCTGTGGGCGCAGCCGGGGTGTCAGCCGATGCGCGGCGGAGCTTCGGTGGAGCGGTCGGTGCTGCGCACCGACTTCCCTGCGGTGCTCGCGTGGCCGGCTGTGCCGCAGAACTCGCTTCGCGCTCCTTTGGCGCGCTGCGCTCAGACAGCTGCGGCAAGTCAGAGGTTGATGCGCGTGTCTTCGCACGCGCAGCCGGCCACGCTGCGCTCCTCGGCGCCCCACAGGCGCACCGCCGCGCATCGGCTGACACCCCGGCTGTGGACATGTTGCGTCGGTCTTGACGCGCGATTTGACAGCCAGGGAATGACTTGAGCGCGTATGCCCTTGTCGAGTGCGGAGGCCGTGCTGTCGCGCTTCGGCGTCGAACAGGCACAACGTCCCGGCGCAGCGCGGTAGGGGCTGTGGGGCGCGGGCGACTTCCGGGGCGGTGAGGAGCGGAGCCTGTGGGCGGGAGCGTGCGTAGCACGCGCATCAACTCTGACTCGTCGCGGCTGTTTGAGCGGAGTGCACCGAAGGGGCACGCAGCGAGTTCCGCGACGCCGCCCGCAGGCGAGAACCGCAACGGAGTCGGCGCGCAGCGCCGACCGCCCCGGCAGGAGCTTGCGTCACGCAGCCCCTACCGCGTTGCGCAGCCTCGGCCGTGAAGCCATACCTTCTGCCGCGTAGTCCGGCCGCAATGTGCAGGCGCCTGACGAAGCTCGAGGTCACTGCAAAGTCCAGCGAGCGCCGGAACCATTCCGCTGCCTTGCTCTTGAGGACGCGCGTCAGCGCAGTCCACCTCCGGCCGCACCTTCCGCCCGCTGTATCAACTCGATCTTGTACCCATCCGGATCCGTCACGAACGCGATCACGGTGCTGCCGCCCTTCACCGGTCCGGCTTCGCGCGTGACGTTGCCGCCTGCGGCCTTGATCTTGTCGCAGGCCGCGTAGGCGTCTGGCACGCCGAGCGCGATGTGGCCGTAGGCAGTGCCCATCTCGTAGCCGTCGGTGCCCCAGTTGTAGGTCAGTTCGATCTCGGCCTGGGCCGGGTTGCCCTCGTAGCCGACGAAGGCCAGGCTGTACTTGTACTCGGGGTTCTCGGAGGTGCGCAGCAATTGCATGCCCAGCACCTTCGTGTAGAAGTCGATCGAGCGCTGCAGGTCGCCGACGCGCAGCATGGTGTGGAGGAGTCGCATATCGTGGTCGTCGTCAGTTGTCGTGGGCGTCATTCTCGCCCCGACGCGATCGCTATGGGCGCGAAGGGGCGTCCCAGCGGCTCAGGCGGCCGTCGTGCATCACGCCGATGCGATCGGCCATCGCATGGGCCTCGGCCTCGTTGTGCGTGACCAGCACCGCGGTCTGGCCTGCGGCCTTCAGGATCTTGCGGACATCGGCGGTCAGGCGCTCGCGGGTGGCGCCGTCGAGGTTCGAGAACGGCTCGTCGAGCAGCAGCAGGGCCGGTGCGGGTGCCAGCGCGCGGGCCAGCGCGATGCGCTGCTGCTGGCCGCCCGACAACTCGTGCGGATGGCGATCGCCGGCCTCCGGCAGGCCCACCAGCGCGAGCATGGCCGCGACGCGACGCAGTTGCTCGGCGCGCGGCAGGCGACGCAGGCCGAAGCCGACGTTCTGCGCGGCGCTCAGGTGCGGGAACAGCGCGTAGTCCTGGAACATCATGCCGACGCGGCGGCGCTCGGGCGCCAGGTGCACCTGCGTGGAAGAGAGCAGGGCGTCGCCGAGCCGGATGCTGCCCGCGCGTGCCGGCTCGAAGCCCGCGATCGCGCGCAGCACCGTGGATTTTCCGCAGCCCGAAGGGCCGAGCAGGCAGCCGATCTCGCCCGCAGCGAGCCCGAGCGAGAAGCCATCGACCACCGTGTGCGTGCCGCGCGGCCCCTCGTAGGCCAGGCGCAGGTCTTCGATGGCGAGCGCCGCGCTGGCTGCAGCAGGTCCGCGCTGCAGTGCTTCGGCATTCGCTTCGGTGGCGGGCGTCCGGCTCATGCCGTGGTCTCCGACAGGCCGTTGCGCGCCAGCAGCACCACCGGCAGCAGCCCCGCCAGCACGATCGCCAGTGCGGCGATGGCGCCTTCCTCGTAAGTGCCGCGCGCCGCTTCCGCATAGAGCGAGGTCGCGAGGGTCTCGAAGTTGGCGGGCCGCAGCAGCAGCGTGGCCGGCAGTTCCTTCATGGCGTCGACGAAGACCAGCAGCGCGCTGGCAGCGATCGCCGGCCGCAGCAGGGGCAGGTGCACGCGGCGCAGCGTGCCGCCAGGGCTCTCGCCCAGCAGGCGGGCCGATTGCTCGAGGGCCGGCGGGATGCGCGCCAGGCCGGCCTCGATGCCTCCCACCGGCATCGCGAGGAAGCGGATCGCGCAGGCCACCACCAGCACCACGCCGGCGCCCATGAGCGGCAGGCCCGGATGGCCGATCAGCGAGGCCAGGGCGGCATCGGCGGCCAGCGCGGGCGTCAGCAGGCCGATCGCCAGCACGGTGCCCGGCACCGCGTAGCCCAGCGTTGTGGCGCGGCCCTGCCAGCGGTCGCGTCCGGGTGTCGAACCCTGCGCACGCACCGCCCAGGCAACGACGAGGCCGGCCGCGAGCGCCACCGCGGTGACGCCGGTGGCCACGCCCAGCGTGTTGAGCAGGCTGTCGATCAGGCCGCGCGAGATGCCGCTGCCTTGCCGCAGCCGCTGGGCTGTCTCCCACACGAGATAGAGAGCCGGCGCCACGAACCCGATGAGCACCGGCAGGGCGGCCGCGGCGGTGGCGAGCCATGCCGCGGCGCCGTGCAGCGGTCGCGGCCGGATCGCGCGCATGCGCTGCACCGAGCCGAAGCGCTGGTGGCGCCGCCCGTGGCGCTCGAGCAGCACCAGCGCCACCACCACGAACAGCATCGCGCAGGCGATCTGCGCGGCGCCCGCGAGGTCCGAGCGCGTGACCCAGGTGGTGTAGACCGCGACCGTCAGCGTACGGATGCCGAGGAACTCGGAGGCGCCGATGTCGTTGAGCGTCTCGAGCAGCGCCAGGCTCAGGCCCACCGCGAGCGCGGGGCGAGCCAGCGGCAGCGCGACACGAAAGAAGGCGCCGGTCCGGCTCTCGCCAAGCGAACGCGCGGCTTCCATCAGATGGGCCGGCTGGGTCATGAACATGGCGCGTGCTGTCATGTAGACATAAGGGTAGAGCACGAAGCCCAGCAGCAACGTGGCGCCCGGCATCGATCGAAGGTCGGGCAGGCGGAACTGGCGCGGGCTGTCGAAGCCCAGCAGCCAGCGCAGCGCACCCTGCACCGGGCCGAGCGGATGCAGCAGGTCGAGGTAGGCGAAGGCGACGATGTAGGTCGGCATGGCGAGCGGCAGCAGCAGTGCCCAGTGCAGCACGCCGCGGCCGGGGAAATCGCAGGCGGTCACCAGCCAGGCGCAGCCGGTGCCGATCACGAGCACCAGCAGGCCCACGCCGGCCAGCAGGATGGCTGTGTCGAGCGCCGCCTGCGGCAGCACGTGGCGTGCCAGATGTGCCCAATGGCCGAGGCCCGACCCGAAGGCCAGCCACAGCAGGCTCGCCACCGGCGCCAGCACGCCGAGCGCGATCAGCAGCGTGGTGGCCTGCCAGAGCCGGCCGACCGGCCGCAGCCGAGTCACTGGTCGAACGCGACCTTGTCGACCAGGGCGCTGGCCTGCTTGCGGTACTTGGCGATCTCGGCGATCGGCAGCGGATCGACCTTCAGTTCGCCGATGCTGCGCGCGATGATCGGGTCGAGCGCGACGCCCTTGCGCACCGGGTATTCGTAGTTGGCCTCGGCGTAGAGCACCTGGGCCGAGGGCGAGACCAGGAACTCGAGCAGCTTGACCGCGTTGTCGCGATGCGGCGCGTTCTTCGCCACGGCAGCGCCGCTGATGTTGACGTGCGTGCCGCCACCCTTGGCGAAGGTGGGTTTCACGACCTTGATCGCATCGCCCCACTTGCGCGCGTCGGTGCCTTCCTTGGCGCCCTTGAGCTGGCCGACGTAGTAGGAGTTCGCGAGGCCGACATCGCAGATGCCGCCGAGGATGTCGCGCGCCACGTCGCGATCGCCCCCGGTGGCCTTGCGGCCTAGGTTGGCCTTCACGCCGCGCAGCCACTGCTCGGTCTTGGCCTCGCCGTCGTGCGCGAGCATGGCCGACACCAGCCCGACGTTGTACGGGTGCTGGCCCGAACGGATGCAGACCTTGCCCTTGTACCTGGGGTCGGCGAAGTCCTCGTAGCGCAGCGACGCGATTGGCAGGTCCTTGTCGGCATAGGCCACGCGCGCGCGCATCGAGAGGCCGTACCACTGGCCGTCGGCGGCGCGCAGGTTGGACGGGATCGCGGATTCGAGCGCCGCCGACTTCACGGGCTGCGTGACGCCGCCGTCGACCAGGTCGACGAGGTTGCCGATGTCGACGGTCATGAGCAGGTCGGCCGGCGAGCGTGCGCCTTCGGCCTTGACGCGCTCGAGCAGTCCGTCCTTGACGAACACGGTGTTGACCTTGACGTCGTTCTGGGCGCTGAAGGCCGCCAGCAGCGGCTGGATCAGGCCGGGCTCGCGCGTGGTGTAGACCGTGACCTCGCCGGCCGCATGGGCGGGCAGGGCGGTGGCGAGCAGCGCGAGGGCCGTGGCGCCGAGCGCGAGGGTGGCGCGGGCGGGCGCGCGAAGGCGTGCGGTCATGAGGATCTCCCGGATGCGATGTGGAATGGTTCTTGACGCTGTCGCGCATGCGTGCGCGCGCGCCAATGCGAATCATTCCAGGGTCCGGGGCCGTGCCGAATCCAAACACGCATGGATTGCAGGCCTAATCCGCGGTTGACCGGTGCCCGCCCGGTTGCGTTGACCGGGCGCATCCGCCTGCCCATACTGATCCATTCGCCATGTCCCAGATATCCGACCGTCTTGCCGTCCTTCGAATCGAGTTGCCGGCGCCGCTGCGGCTTCCGCCCGGCGTGGTGCTGCCGTTTCCGATGGTGCGGATCGTGGGGTCGAGGGCGTTGATCTCCGGCCATGGGCCTACCAACCTCGACGGATCGCTCGCCATGCCGCTGGGCAAGGTCGGCCTCGACGTGACCGAACGGGAGGCCCACGAGGCGGCGCGGCTCACGGGCCTCGCCATCCTCGGCAGCCTGCAGCGGCAGCTCGGCGACCTCGACCGCATCGTGGCCTGGACCCGGATCTTCGGCATGGTGAATTCCGCGCCCGGCTACCATCGGCAGCCTGCCGTGATCAACGGGTTCACGGAACTGATCCAGGAGGTCTTCGGGCCCGAGGTGGGCGCCCATGCGCGCAGCGCGGTGGGTGTCGCGGAACTGCCATTCGGCATTCCCGTCGAGATCGAGGGCGAAGTCGAACTCGCCAGCAGCTCCGCCTGACCCGGCCGCTGTCAGCGCTTGGGCAACTCGAACACCAGGCATGTGGTGGTCGCGTGCGCATACAGCGTGCCGTCGGCGCCGACGATGCGAGCCTCGGCGGTGGCCAGTTGCCGGCCGCAATGGATCACCTTGCCTTCGGCGCGCACGCGCTGCACCTTTGGCGTGATGGCCTTGACGAGGTTCACGCCGAGCTCGGCCGTGGTATAGCTCCGGCCCGCCGGCATCAGGGTGTGGACCGCGCAGCCGAGCGCGGAGTCGAGCAGCGTGGCGAACCAGCCACCGTGGATGCTGCCGAGCGGATTCAGGTGCTCCGGCAGCGGCCGGCCCTGGAACACGGCGCGGCCCGGGCTGACCTCGATGATCTGGAACGAAAGCGTCTTGGCGATCGCGGCGTACGGGATCTCGGCGTTGATCATCATCTGCATCATCTCGAGCCCGGTCTTGCCGGCGATCTGCTCGGGGTGTGCGACACCCGGCCCGGGGCCGGCGTCGAGCCTTGCCTTGATCACTTCTTCCTCGGCGATCCAGGCGGCGAGAAGGTCGGACGGATTCATCTGGTTTCCTCTTACAGTTGCATATGCATTGATTGTAGCTACAATCTTTCGCATGGATGCCATCGTCAAGCCGCAAGGCTGTACCAATTTCCGGCTGCGGCGACTGCTGCGGCTGGTCGCCCGTCACTATGACGCCGAGGTCGTGAAGAGCGGCCTCAAGACCACCCAGTACTCGCTGCTCACGCACGTGCAGCATCTGGGGCCGCTGCGGCCGGTCGATCTCGCGCAGGCGATGAGCATCGACGCCTCGACGCTCTCGCGCAATCTCAAGCCGATGCTCGAGGCCGGCTGGCTGCTGCAGGGCGAGGGGCCCGACGCACGCAGCCGCATGGTGTCGATCACCGAGGAAGGCCGCAGGAAGCGCACCGAGGCGCAGCGCCACTGGCGCGTCGCACAGGAAAAGCTCAATGCGCAGCTCGGTGTCGAGCGCGTGCTGGCACTGCATGCGCTGATCGACGAGAGCATCGCGATCCTGCAACCCGAAGGCGAAGACAACGAGGCGGAACGCGATGACTGACAACACCATTTCCCCCGGCACGGGCCCGCGTGCCGCTGCGGTCATCAGGCGCCACGCCTTCTGGCTCGTGATGCTGGCGGCCGGCGGCACCTTCGCTCTGACCATGGGCGTGCGGCAGAGCATGGGGCTCTTCCTGTCGTCTCTCAACACCTCGACCGGCCTGGGCATCGGCAGCATCAGCCTGGCCTTCGCCTTCGGGCAGCTCTGGTGGGGCCTCACGCAGCCGTTCGCCGGTGCGGTGGCGGATCGCATCGGCACCGGGCGCGTGGTCTTCATCGGCGTGCTGCTGGTGGCGCTCGGCACCTTCATCACCCCGTTCATGACCAGCACCGCCGGTCTGATCTTCGCGATCGGCGTGCTGGCAGCGGGAGGGGCGGGCATGGCCGGCCCCTCGGTGCTGATGGCGACCGCGACGCGCCTGGTGGCGCCCGAGAAGCGCGGCCTCGCGACCGGCATCGTCAATGCCGGCGGCTCGTTCGGGCAGTTCGCGATGGCGCCGATCGCGATCGGCCTGATGGCCGGCGTGGGCTGGGCCAGCGCGATGCAATGGATGGGCGTGCTGATCCTGCTGGCGCTGCCGGCGGTGTTCATCCTCCAGGGCAACTCGAAGGCGCTCGCGGCGCAGTCGGCGGCCGCGAGCGGCACCCGGCAGCTCACCGCGCGCCAGGCTATCGGCCAGGCGCTCGCGACACCGAGCTACCGCTACCTGAGCCTGGGCTTCCTGGTCTGCGGCTTCCACGTCGCCTTCCTGGCCACCCACCTCCCCGGCGTCGTGGCCGCCTGCGGGCTGCCGCCCGAGATCGGCGGCTGGGCGCTCGCCATCATCGGCCTGTTCAACATCGTCGGCAGCCTGCTGATGGGCTGGGCGGTCGGCCGCTGGCGCATGAAGTCGCTGCTGTCGCTGCTCTACGCGACGCGCGGCCTCGCGGTGCTGGTGTTCCTGCTGGCGCCGAAGACGCCGGCCGTGATGCTGGTGTTCGCGGCCGTCATGGGCATCACCTTCCTGTCGACCGTGCCGCCCACGGCGGGCCTGGTGGCGAAGATGTTCGGCCCGGCCAACATGGCGATGCTGTTCGGCGTCGTGATGCTCGCGCATCAGGTCGGCGGCTTCCTCGGTGCCTTCCTGGGTGGCTACGTGTTCCAGGCCACCGGCAGCTACGACATCGTCTGGTACATCGACATCGCGCTGGCCGCGGGCGCCGCGCTGATCAACCTGCCCATCCGCGAAGCGCGGCCGGGTCTGGTGGCGAAGCCGGCCTGACGCCATGGCCGACACCGACATCGATCCACGCACCCGGCGCCTGCTCGAGGCACCGATCGTGCCGACGCTGCTGCGCCTCGCCGCGCCCAACGTGCTCGTGATGGTCGCGCAGGCGGCGGTCGGGCTCATCGAGACCTACTTCGTCGGCAAGCTCGGCACCGACGCGCTGGCCGGCATGGCGCTGGTCTTCCCGATCGTGATGCTGATGCAGATGACCTCGGCCGGCGCCATGGGCGGCGGCATCGCATCGGCCATCGCACGGGCGCTCGGCGCACGGCGGCGCGAGGATGGGGATGCGCTGGTGCTGCACGCGATGGCGATCGCGGTCGGCTTCGGGCTGCTCTTCACGGTGGCGATGCTGCTGGGCGGTCGTGCGTTGTTCACGCTGATGGGCGGTACCGGCGCTTCGCTCGAGGCGGCGCTGGTCTATTCGCACGTGGTGTTCGCAGGCGCGATTCTGGTCTGGTTGTTCAACTCGCTGGCGGCGGTGATCCGCGGCACCGGCAACATGGCGGTCCCGGCCAACATCACGGTGGCGGGCGTCGTGGTGCTGATCCCCCTGTCGCCGCTGCTGATCTTCGGCTGGGGTCCGATACCGGGCATGGGCATCGCGGGCGGCGCGGCGGCGCTGCTGGCCTACTACCTCGGCGGCACGATCGCGCTGTGGGTCTACCTGCGTTCCTCGCGCAGCCTGCTGAAGCCCACGTGGGCCGGCATGCGCTTTCGCTGGCCGCTGTTTCGCGACATCCTGCGCATCGGACTGGTAGGTGCGATCGCGACCGTGTCGACCAATCTCTCGATCGGCATCGCGACCGCGCTCAGCGGCCATTTCGGGCCCAACGCGATCGCGGGCTACGGCACGGCCTCGCGGCTCGAGTATCTGCTGGTGCCGATGGTGTTCGGCCTCGGTGCGCCGCTGCTCGCGATGGTCGGCACCTGCATCGGCGCCGGCCAGCGCGAGCGGGCGCTGCGCGCCACCTGGGCCGGCGCCGGCCTGGCCTTCCTGCTGTCGGGATCGATCGGTCTTGCGGCGGCCCTGTTCCCGCGCCCCTGGCTCATGCTGTTCGGCAGCGATCCCGCGATGCTCGAGGCCGGCACGCAGTACCTGCGCGCAGTCGGGCCCTTCTACGGCTTCTTCGGCGTCGGCCTGGTGCTGTACTTCGCCTCGCAGGGCGCAGGCCGGCTGCTGTGGCCCGTGATCGGCAACCTCATGCGCCTGGCGGTGGCCGGCCTCGGCGGCTGGCTCGCGCTGCGCTGGGGCGGCCAGCTGGTGCAGGTCTTCTACGCCCAGGCCGCGGCGCTGGTGGTGTACGGCATCGTCATCGCCTCGGCGATCGCGGGCGGGGCCTGGTTCGGCCGCGTCGGCTGGCCGCGCACGCCGCACGGGCTGCTGCGCCGGCTGCAGGCCACCTGATCTCTTTCCTCTCCATTCGAAAGCTCGTCATGCAACTCAAGGACTCCGTCGTCTTCATCACCGGTGCCAATCGCGGGCTCGGCCTGGCGTTTGCGCGCGCTGCGCTGGCTGCCGGCGCCAGGAAGGTCTACGCCGCCGCGCGCGACCCCAGGACCATCACGCTGGCCGGCGTACATGCCGTGGCGCTCGACGTGACGCAGCCCGGTCAGGCCGAGGCGGCCGCGCGCGAATGCGGCGACGTCACGCTGCTGATCAACAACGCGGGCATCTCGCGCGGCACGGGCCTGCTGGGCGGCGGCGATGCGGCCGAGGCCTTCGCTTCCGCCCGCGCGGAGCTCGAGACCAACTTCTTCGGACCATGGGCCCTGAGCCGCGCCTTCGCGCCGGTGCTGGCCCGCAACGGCGGCGGCGCGATCGTCAACGTGCTGTCCGTCCTGAGCTGGCTGAGCCTGCCGGGCGCCGCCACCTACAGCGCCTCGAAGTCGGCCGCCTGGTCGCTCAGCAACGGCCTGCGCGACGCGCTGCGCGAGCAGGGCACGCAGGTGCTGAGCCTGCACGTGGCCTTCATGGACACCGACATGACGAGCAAGATCCCGGGCCCCAAGGCCTCACCCGACGACGTGGTCGCGCAGACCTTCGCGGCGCTGGAGGCGGGGCACTTCGAGGTGCTGGCCGATCCGCTGACGCGCCAGGTCAAGCAGGGGCTGTCGGCCGAGGCCCCGCCCTACGCCGCAGCGCGCGCCGGCTGAAGCGAACGCGGGGCCGGCAGCAGCCGCCGCAGCGCCTCGAAGAACAGGTCGGACTGCTCGCGCTCGCCCTGGATCTGCGCCGCCACGTGCGCGGCGAGCGCGGCATCGACGGGCAGCAGCGGCCGCCCGGTCGACTGCGCGATCACCTGGTGCAGGCAGGCGCGCTCGAGGTAGTAGAGGTCGTCGTAGGCATGGGCGATGCTTGCCCCGGCCACGACCACGCCGTGGTTCGCAAGGAATGCCACGTCCTTGCCGAGCATGGCGTTGGCAATGCGTTCGCCTTCGCGATCGTCGAGCGCGAGGCCGTTGTAGCGCGCGTTGATCGCGATCCGGTTCATGAAGCGCATGGCGTTCTGGCTCAGCGTCGGATCGAGCGCGCGCTCGGCCGTGAGCGTGAGCGCGGTGGCATAGGGCATGTGGCAATGCAGGACCACCGCGTGGCCGGTGATGCGATGCACGGCGCCGTGGATGAAGAGGGCGGTCGGCTCGACCCGGTGGCGGCCCGCGAGCACCTCGCCGCGGACGTCGATCAGCACGATGTCGTCGGGTCCGATCTCGCTCCAGTGCAGGCCGCGCGGGTTGATCAGGTAGCGGTCGGAGATGCCGCCCGCGGCCGGCAGCGCGACGCTGAAATGGTTGCAGACCCCCTCCGAGAGGCCGTGGTGGGCGGCAGCGCGCAAGGCGAGGGCGAGGTCCTGGCGCAGCGTGCGCACGGCGGGGCTGGCGTAGTCGGCGTCGGCAGAGGGCATGTCGTCTCCAGGTGTGGGGTTCGTGGTGGTTTCAGGCGCGCACGGCGCCGGTCCATGCGGCGACGAAGTCCAGCGCCGACTGGCGTACCGCGGCGGCGCTCTTGCCGGGCTTGTAGAGTGCCGACCCGATGCCGAAGCCGGCCGCGCCGGCCGCGCGCCAGGCCTGCATGTTGTCGGGCGCGATGCCGCCGACCGGCATCACCGGCGTGCCCGCGGGCAGTACCGCGAGCAGCGCCTTGACCATGGCCGGCGAGGCCAGTTCGGCCGGAAACAGCTTGAGGCCGCTGGCGCCCGCCGCGAGCGCGCCGAAGGCCTCGGTCGGCGTCATGACGCCGGGCAGGCAGACGAGGCCCAGGCGCGCAGCCTCGGCGACCACGCCGGCATCGAAGTTGGGTGAGACGATCAGCTGCCCGCCGGCATCGTTCACCTCGCGCACCTGCAGTGCACTCAGAACCGTTCCGGCGCCCACCAGCGCATCGGGAAAGCGCTGGCGCATCAGCGCGATGCTCGCGAAGGGGTGCGGCGAATTCAGCGGCACCTCGAGCAGGCGGAAGCCCGACTCGACGATCGCATCGCCGACATCGGGTGCCTCCTCCGGCGTCAGGCCGCGCAGGATCGCGACCAGCGGCAACTGCTGCATGGCGGCGGAAAACTTGGAATGGGGCGTGCTCATGGCGTGGTCTCGTCGTCGGGGGTGGAAAGGGCGTGCAGGCCGGCCCAGGTGGCTTCGGCGCCGAGCGTGCGGGCCTCGATGCCTGCGGCATGCAGGGCCAGCGCGTAGCGCAGCGTGAGGGCCTCGGAGCCGATCAGCACCACGTCCGTGGCGGCGTGGATCGATTGCGTGCGCAGTTCCTCTCCGATCAGCACGCCCGACAAGTAGCTCGACAGTTCGCGCGCCGGCATGCGGCCGAACAGCGCGAGGGTGCGCGCGCCGAAGGCGTTGTGCATCACGCCCTGGCCGTTGTCGGACTGCGCCACGCCCTGGAGAAAGGCGGCCTCGTCGAGCGGCGCGTCGGCGTCGATGGTGCGCGACAGGAGCGAATGCTGGCTCAGGAGCGCGTAGAACTCGCCCGTCATGAAGGTCCGGAAGCCGGTGACCGTGCCCTTGTTGACGCGGGCCCACTTGTTGTGGGTGCCCGGCAGCACGAACAGGCCGTCGCGCAGGCCGGTGAGCGCCATGGCGCCGAAGATCTGCACTTCCTCGCCGCGCATCACGTCGGGCACGCCGTCGTGCATGTCGCTCAGGCCCGGCACGATCGAGATGCGGCCCGGCTCGATCTCGAGGACCCGACGCCGCACCTCGGCCGCGCCCGCGGGGCAGGCGCAATAGGGCGCCTCGACCCAGCCCTGCTTGCTGCCCGCCATGCCCGAGATCAGGCAACGCGTGCCTGCAGGAAGCATCCAGTCGCCGAACAGCGTCTCGAACACCTGCGTGAAGGCGCCGGGCTCGACGCTGAGGATGCCGCGCGCATGGCTCTGCGACTCGAGCACGCGGCCGTCCGCGTCGAGCAGGGCGCCACGCAGCGAGGTCGTGCCCCAGTCGATGGCCACCAGGCGATTCATCATTCGGTCCTTTGGTACGCTGTCCTGCGCCGAGAATAATCCACATCGTTCCTGCCATGACAACCGACACGACCCTCGACCACAGAAGCAAGAGCTATCCGATCGGCGCCACGCCCTGCGAGGCCGCGCGGATCGGCGAGCATGGCTGGCACGTGCTCGACGACGCGCTGCCCTATCCGCTGGCGACCCTCAGCCGCTCCGCCCTGGCGCACAACATCGCGTGGATGCAGGACTACGCGCGCCGCAAGGGCGTGCTGCTGGCGCCGCACGGCAAGACGACCATGTCGCCCGAGCTTTTCGCCATGCAGCTGGCCGGCGGCGCCTGGGGCCTGACCTTCGCGACCGTGTTCCAGCTGGCGGTGGGCGTGGAGGCCGGCGTGCGGCGCGCCATCATCGCCAACCAGGTGCTCGGTGGCGCCGATCTCGATGGACTCGACCTGCTGCTCACGCGCCACGATGGCCTGCGCGTGTGGTTCCTCGTCGATTCATCCGCACAGCTCGCGGTGATCGAGGACTGGCAGCGCCGTCGCCGCTCGGCACGCCGCTTCGACGTGCTGCTCGAGATCGGCATCGAGGGCCAGCGCACGGGCTGCCGCACGCACGAAGAGGCGCTTGCGCTGGCCGGTGCGATCGCTGCTTCACCGGCGGTGCGGCTCGGCGGCATCGAATGCTACGAAGGCGGGCTCGCGCGCTGCGACAGTGCACACGACGCGCGCGAAGTGACCGCACTCGTCGAGCGTGTGCTCGCGGCTGCGCGCGCCTGCGATGCGCGCGGCCTGTTCGGCGACGAGCACCTGCTGCTGAGCGCCGGCGGATCGGCGGTGTTCGATCTCGTCGTGCCGCTGCTGCGTGCGCAGGGCCTTTCGCGCCCGGTGCAGGGCGTGCTGCGCTCGGGCTGCTACGTCACGCACGACCACGGCAACTACGCGCGCTTCCTGCGGCAGGTCGAGCAGCGCGAAGGTCTCGAGAGCTCACTGCGTGCGGCGCTCGAGGTCTGGTCGATGGTGCAGTCGGTGCCCGAGCCCGGCCTGGCGCTGCTGAGCTGCGGCCGGCGCGACATTTCCTTCGACATCGACATGCCGATCCCGGTGCGCCATGCGCGCCGCGGCGAACGCGTGGCATCGAAGGCGCCGGCCGGCTGGCACGTGAGCGCGCTCAACGACCAGCATGCCTACCTGCGTTTCGATCCGGGCGCGATCACGCCGCAGGTCGGCGACCGCGTGGCCCTGGGCATCTCGCATCCGTGCACCACCTTCGACAAGTGGCGCTGGATGGCGCTGGTCGAGGACGACGGCGCGGTGACCGGCGCCATCCATACACGTTTCTGAAAGTTTCAGGCGGCTGACGCGGACGCTCCGGAGCGGTGAGCGATGGCGCGCCGGTGGCCTCCGGGGTGCGTTCGGGCACTCAGGGTTTGTCCTGCGCGAGGCGCAATTCAATCATCATATGATTTGATTCAGACCCGGCCAGAGAGCCGCGCATCGAACGGCCCCGTGGCCGTCCGGACCCATCGCAGGAGACAACTTTTCATGCGCATTCCCTCGAACGTCAGCCGCCGTCGCGTGCTGCAAGGTCTCGGTGCCGCGGCACTGCTGCCGACGGCCTGGTCGGTCCATGCCGAGGACTATCCGACCAAGCCTGTCGAGCTGGTCGTGCCGGCATCCGCAGGTGGCGGTACCGATGCCCTGGCGCGTGCCTTCGCCGAGGCCGCCAAGACCCACATCTCCCAGCCGCTGGTGGTCAACGACCGGCCCGGCGCGAGCGGCGTGGTCGGCATGAGCGACGTGCTCAACGGCAAGCCCGATGGCTCGAAGGTGTGCGTCGTGATCGCCGAGCTCGTGATCCTGCCGCACCTGGGCCTCGCCAAGTTCAGCTATGCCGACTTCCAGCCCATCGCGCGGCTCAATGCCGATCCGGCCGCGATCACGGTGCGCGCCGATGCGCCCTGGAACACCATCGAGGAATTCATCGCGGCCGCCAAGGCCAAGCCCGACGAGATGAAGGTCGGCAACTCCGGCAACGGCTCGATCTGGCATCTGGCGGCCGCCGGCCTCGAGGACAAGACCGGCACCAGGTTCAACCACGTGCCGTTCCAGGGCGCCGCGCCCGGCGTGGTGGCACTGCTCGGCGGCCACATCGACGCGGTGGCCGTGAGCCCCGGCGAGGTCGCGGTCCACGTGCAGAGCGGCAAGCTCAAGATGCTGGCCGTGATGGCCGACCAGCGGCTCAAGGCCTTCGACAAGGTGCCCACGCTCAAGGAGCGAAAGATCGATCTCT
Source organism: Variovorax jilinensis (assembly GCF_030316885.1). Taxonomy (GTDB): domain Bacteria; phylum Pseudomonadota; class Gammaproteobacteria; order Burkholderiales; family Burkholderiaceae_C; genus Variovorax; species Variovorax jilinensis. The sequence goes on from NZ_JASZYQ010000001.1 coordinate 1,062,407, forward strand.
CGATCGGCACCTGGCGCGGCCTGGCGGTGCACAAGGCCACGCCGGCGAACATTTCCACCGTGCTGCGCAACACCGCGCGCAAGGGCGCCGACGAGCCGCAGTTCCGCGAGCAGCTCGAGAAGCTCAACCTCGGCTTCGCCTACCTCGACGCCGATGATTTCGGCAAGGCGATGCAGCGCGACCACGACTACTTCAAACAGCTGGTGCAGAAGCTCGGCATCAAGGTGTGAGCAAGCCATGAGTCTTCCGGACGTACTGGTCGTCGCCCCGCTGATGCCCTTCCTGATGGAAGCGCTGCGCGGCAGGTTCACGGTGCACGACCGCATCCACGCTAGCGACCCGGCCGCCTTCGCGGCGGTGGCGCCGCGCATCCGCGGCGTGGTCGCCAACGGCGAGGCCAAGGTGCCGCGCGAACTGATCGCGCAGCTGCCGGCGCTCGAGGTCATCACGGTCTTCGGCGTCGGCTACGACGGCGTCGACGTGGCGGCCGCGCACGAGCGCGGCGTTCCCGTCACCAACACGCCCGACGTGCTCAACGACGACGTGGCCGACCTCGCGATCGGTCTGCTGATCTCCGTCGCTCGACGCATACCGCAGGCCGACCGCTTCGTGCGCGCCGGCGAATGGACGAGCGGCCCGTTCACGCTGAGCCGCAAGGTCAGCGGCGCGAAGCTCGGCATCGTCGGAATGGGCCGCATCGGCCAGGCCATCGCGCACCGCGCCACCGCCTTCGGCATGCAGATCGCCTACACCGCGCGCTCGCCGCGGGCCGGCGTCGGCTATGGCTATCACCCCGACGCCGTGTCGCTGGCCGCGGCGAGCGACTTCCTGGTCGTCATCACGCCGGGCGGCGCGGGCACGCTCGGCATGATCGATGCGGACGTGCTCAAGGCGCTCGGCCCCGACGGCTACCTGGTCAACGTCGCGCGCGGCACCGTGGTCGACCAGCCGGCGCTGGTCGATGCGCTGCAGGGCGGCATCATCGCGGGCGCCGCACTCGATGTCTTCGTCGGCGAGCCGAACGTGCCCGAGTCGTTGCGCAACATGCCCAACGTGGTGCTGACGCCGCACATCGGCAGCGGCACGCGGCAGACGCGCGAGGCGATGGCCCGCCTCACCTTCGACAACCTGTGCGCGCATTTCGCGGGACAGCCGCTGCTGACTCCCGTCGACGCCTGAACGCGGCATGACCAAGAACACGCACGGCCGCACGCTCGACCTGCTCGGCGAGGCCATCGTCTCGCGCCGCTATGCAGTCGGCACCCCGATGCCGGCCGAGCCGATCCTGTGCGAATCGCTGGGTGTGAGCCGCACCGTGGTGCGTGAGGCCGTGAAGTCGCTGGTGGCCAAGGGCCTGATCATCACGGGCCCCAAGCTCGGCACCCGCGTCCTGCCGGACGAGCACTGGAACTGGTTCGATCCCGACGTCATCACCTGGCAGGCGCGTGCCGGCCTGACGCCCGAGTTCCTGCGCGACCTGCAGGACCTCCGCCGGGCCGTCGAGCCGGCCGCCGTGCGCCTGGCGGCCGAACGCGCCACCGATGCCGACATCGAGGAGATCGAGGCCGCCTACGCGGGCATGAAGCACGCGGTCGAGTTCGGCGGCGACTACGTCACCTACGACCTGCGCTTCCACAACGGGCTGCTGCGCAGCGCGCGCAACCGCATGCTGGCGCAGATGAGCAAGGCGCTGCATGCCCTGCTGCGCACCAGCTTCGAGATCTCCACCATCAAGAAGGATGGCCCGGCGCAATCGCTGCCGATGCACCGCGCGGTGCTCGATGCCGTCATCGCACGCAATCCGGCGCGTGCCGAGCGCGCGATCATCAAGCTCATCGACGGCGCCCGCGAGGACATCGACGAGGTGCTGGGCTCGCGCCGACGCCTGCCGCGCCTGTCCCGACCGCCACAACACATTCGCGCGACCGCCTGAGGCCGCGCGCCGACCCGTTTCGTTTCCCACCCCCCGCTCGAAGCATCGAGCAGACCGTTGCAAGAAGAAGGAGACCAGAGACATGAAACTCAAAGCAATCGTGGTTCCGGCGCTGATGGCCCTGGGCCTGGTCGTCGCCGGGCAGGCTTCGGCGCAGGAGAAGCTCACCATCTGGTGGGTCAAGGGCTTCTACAAGGCCGAGGACGATGCGCTGTTCGCGGCGATCAAGAAGTTCGAGGACAAGCACAAGGGCGTGAAGGTCGAGCTGTCGCAGTATCCGGTGCAGGACATGATCCCGAAGACCGTCTCGGCGCTCGATTCCGGCAGCCCGCCCGACGTTGCGTACGCCGACGTCTACGACTTCCAGGTCACGGGCAAGTGGGCCTACGACGACAAGCTCGAGGACATCACGAGCGTGATGGCGCCGATCGCCTCGCGCTTCTCGCCCAACACCATCGAGACCACCTTCCTCTACAACGACAAGACCAAGTCCAAGGCCTACTACGCCTTCCCGATCAAGCAGCAGACGATGCACGTCGAGTACTGGATCGACATGCTCAACGAGGCAGGATTCAAGGAATCGGACATCCCGACCAACTGGAAGGACTACTGGTCGTTCTGGTGCGAGAAGGTGCAGCCCGCGAGCCGGCAGAAGAGCGGCAAGCGCAACTTCGGCATCGGCATGCCGATGGGCGTGGACTCGAGCGATGCGTTCTATTCGTTCCTGACCTTCGCCGATGCCTACAACGTGAAGCTGGTGAGCGACAGCGGCAAGCTGATGGTCGACGACCCGGCCGTGCGCGCCGGCCTGATCGCGGCCATGACCGACTACACCAAGCCCTACCTGACGGGCTGCACGCCGCCGTCGTCGACCAGCTGGAAGGACCCGGACAACAATGTCGCCTTCCACAACAAGACCACCGTGATGACGCACAACGCGACCATCTCGTTGCCGGCCAAGTGGCTCGATGATTCCAACAACGCGTCGCTCACGCCCGAGCAGCGCGAGGAAGCCCGGAAGAACTACACCGAGCGCATCCGCACCGCCGGCTTCCCGAGCAAGCCCGACGGCAGCAAGATGGTCTATCGCACGGCCGTGAAGACCGGCGTGGTGTTCAAGGAAGCCAAGAACAAGCAGCGCGCCAAGGAATTCGTGGCCTTCCTGCTGCAGGAGGAGAACCTCACGCCGTACGTCGAAGGCTCGCTGGGACGCTGGTTCCCCGTGACCAAGGCCGGCCAGGCGAGCCCGTTCTGGCAGGCCGACGCGCACCGCAAGTCGGTCTACAACCAGTACGCGGCAGGCACCGTGACCTTCGAGTTCACGAAGAACTACAAGTTCACGATCCTCAACAACGAGAACGTCTGGGCCAAGGCGATGAACCGGGTCGTGAGCGACAAGGTGCCGGTGGACAAGGCGGTCGACGAGATGATCGAGCGCATCAAGGTCGTCGCGGGACGCTGACCCGAGGCGGTGCCCGACATGAGTTCCAACGCAAGCGCAGTGGCCGCTGCCGGGCCCGCCGCGATCCCCGCCACGAAGCTCGGACGCTGGCAGTTCTGGGGCCGGATGATGGCCATCCCCTACCTGCTGGTGTTCGCCATCTTCGTGCTCTACCCGGTGTGCTACGGGCTCTGGCTGGCACGCCATCCGCAGAGCTACGTGCACCTGGTGGAAGACCCGATCTTCTTCCGCTCGGTGCTCAACACCATCATCTTCCTGGTGGTCGCCATCAACGTGAAGATGGGGGTGGCGCTGGTGCTCTCGGGCTTCTTCGTGCGCTCGCGCTGGTGGATCAAGATCCTCGCGGGGATCTTCATCCTGCCGTGGGCCTTGCCGTCGATCCCGACCATCCTCTCGGTGCGCTTCATGCTGAATCCCGAGTGGGGCGTGATCAACTCCACCATCTTCCGGCTGACCGGTCTCGACGGCCCCAACTGGCTCAACGACCCGACGCTGGCACTGATCTTCGCGATGCTGATGCACATCTGGAAGTCGCTGCCGTTCTGGACCCTGATCCTGGTCGCCGGCCGACTTGCGATCCCGGGCGAGCAGTACGAGGCGGCATCGGTCGACGGCGCGAGCTCCTGGCAGAAGTTCCGCTTCATCAGCTGGCCGGCGCTGCGCACGCTCTACGTGACCTCGCTGATCCTGTCGATGATCTGGACCCTCGGCGACTTCAACAGCGTCTACCTGCTGACCGGCGGCGGGCCGGCCGACCTCACGCATGTGCTCGCCACGCTCGGCATCCGCTACCTGCGGCTCGACCAGGTCGACCTGTCGATGGCCTCGATCGTGGTTGCCATGCCGCTGGTGCTGCCGCTGGTGTATTTCATGATGAAGAGGTTGTCGAAATGAGCCGCAAGCGCTGGACCCTCAAGGCCGTCGGCAACGAGGCCAAGCTGCTGCTGATCGGCATCCCGGTGCTGCTGTGGACGCTGATCCCGGTCTACCACATGGTGCTGTTCGCGATCTCGCCGCGCGGCACCGCGACCAGCGGACGCCTGTGGCCCGATTCGCCGACCTTCGACAACTTCAGCACCGTGTTCCAGCAGAAGCACTTCTACCTCGACCACTTCTGGGTGCAGCTCGGCAACTCGCTGTTCATCGCGGTGGCGGTCGGTGCGATCACGCTGTTCGTCGCCACCACGGCCGCCTTCGCGATCAGCCGGCTGCGCGTGCGCGGTGGCCGCACGGTGATGAACATGGCGCTCTTCACCTACTTCATCCCCGCGGCCTTCCTCGCGGTGCCGATGTACAAGACCATGGGCAACTACGGCCTGCTCAACAGCCAGTGGGCACTGATCCTCGCGATGGTGACCATCGCCTCGCCCTACTGCATCTGGGTGCTCAAGCAGGCCTCGGACAAGCTGCCCTACGAGCTCGACGAGGCTGCGCGCATGGACGGCGCCTCGCCGCTGCAGCTGTTCCGGCTGGTCTACCTGCCGCTCATGGTGCCGTCGCTGGTGGCGGTGGGAACCTACGCACTGCTGCTGGCCTGGAACGAGTACCTCTACGCCTTCCTGCTGCTGTCGAACGACCGCAGCGTGACGCTCGCCGTGGCGCTCGGCAACTTCCTCGCGGCCGACGACTCGCCGTGGGAGCTGCTCATGGCGACCGGGATCATCTACGCGCTGCCGCCGGCGGCCATCTACTACACCTTTAAGCGCTACATGGTCGGCGGCATCACGGCCGGAGCGGTCAAGAGCTGACCCCCAGGTTGCCCGGCACTTCGTGTCCGGGCGCCCACCCCCTTTCAGGGGGCGACACCTGCGGCCCGGCAAAGCCGGTTCCGCGGTGTCCCCCGAACGGGCCCGGGCTTCGCCGGGCCAACAGAGAGAAAGAGAAGCAACATGGCCTCAGTGACCTTCAAGGACGTCCAGAAGTCCTACGGCAAGACCCGCATCATCGAGCGGCTGGGCTTCGAGATCGAGGACGGCGAGTTCGTGGTGCTGGTTGGGCCCTCGGGCTGCGGCAAGTCGACCCTGCTGCGCATGCTGGCGGGCCTCGAGGAGATCAGCGGCGGCGAGATCATGATCGACGGCCGGGTGGTCAACGAGCTCGAATCGAAGGACCGCGACATCGCGATGGTGTTCCAGAGCTACGCGCTCTATCCGCACATGACGGTCGGCGAGAACATGGGCTTCAGCCTGCGGCTGCGCAAGGCCGAGAAGGCGCTGACCGAGCAGCGCGTCGCCGATGCCGCGAAGATCCTCAACCTCGGCCCGCTGCTCGGGCGCTACCCGCGCGAGCTCTCGGGCGGCCAGCGGCAGCGCGTGGCCATGGGACGCGCCATCGTGCGCGACCCCAAGGTGTTCCTGTTCGACGAGCCGCTGTCGAACCTCGATGCCAAGCTGCGGGTCGCGATGCGGGCCGAGATCAAGGCCCTGCACCAGCGCCTCAAGACCACCACCGTCTATGTCACGCACGACCAGATCGAGGCCATGACCATGGCCGATCGCATCGTGGTGATGCACGACGGCGCGGTCGAGCAGATCGGCACGCCGCTCGAGCTCTACGACCGCCCCGACAACCTGTTCGTGGCCCAGTTCATCGGCTCGCCCTCGATGAACGTGCTCGAGGGCACGGTGCGGCGCACCGGCGGCGAGTGTCGGGTCGAGGCCCAGGGCGCCTCCTGGCCGGCTCCGGCCGCCGGTAGCGCAGCCGACGGCCAGCCGGTGCACTACGGCGTGCGTCCGGGAGACATCGCGCTTGCCGAGGCCGGCAACGGCGTGCCGGCGAAGGTGATCGTGGTCGAGCCCACGGGCGCCGAGACCGAGCTGCTGGTGCAGGTCGGCGAAGCCCAGCTCACGCTCACGGTGCATGGCCGGGTCGACGTCGGGCCCGACCAGATCGTGGGGCTCGTGATCGGCGCCGAGAGCGTTCACCTGTTCGACCGCCAGAGCGGCAAGCGCCTGAGCTGAAACGCGCGCGCCGTGTCGGCGCGGCGGATGTCAGGCGTTGCGCGCGGACGGCAGCAGCCTGGCCGCGATCGCGCGTGCCAGCCGCCACGAGAGCCACAGCAGCACCACGGGCAGCATCACGGTCTGCAGCACGAACAGCGCGATCAGCTTGACGATGGTTCGGCTCCAGTCGGCCGCCGCCTTGAGCATGGCGTCGTAGCTGGCGCGCAGCTCCGTCAGGTCGGGCACCCACTGGCGGATGCGGGCGCCCAGGCTGTCGTCCACCGGCGCCTTGTCCGCGGCCTTGCCGAGAACCGTGGCGGGCGAGCGTTCGATGCTCGCGAGCTCGGCGCGGTATTCCTCCTCCATGAAGACGCGATGCAGCACGCCGTTGGCCAGCGCGGTCATCGGCACCGCGAAGCGCAGCACGATCAGCAGCACCAGCAGCGGGCGCAGCCAGCGCCCCGCACCCGGGCGGCCGCGCCAGCCGAGGAGGGCGGCCGCCAGCACCGCGGCCGAGAGCAGTGCCGACACCGTCCAGTGGCTGCCGATCTCGAGCAGCAGCAGCTGGATGCCGAAGGACACGCTGGCCACCAGCATCACGGTGGAGAATTGGTCGATCAGCGCGTTGATCGGCTGCAGCGCTTGGCCCGGTGCGAGGCTCACGCCGACCCCCACGGGCTTGACGTCGAGCTGCGTGCCCTGCGCCACCGAGATCACGGCGCCGAGCGCGCGCGCGGCGGCGAACACCGCGAGCGAGCGCTGCAGGCCCGACGTCATCTGCTCGCGCGCGGCGCGGTCCGTGGGCGACCACCAGCTGGCCGCAAGGAGGGCGGCCGCCAGCAGGGTCAGGAGAGCGAGGCGCAGCTTCGAGGCGTTCATGGCATGCAGCTTATCGTCTGCGGCAGCACCATGAAAAAAGGGTGCCGAGGCACCCTTCTTGAACTGGCCGGGCGCCGATGCGCTCAGCGGCCGAACGAACGGCCACCGCCGCCACCGCCGTAGCCGCCGCCACCCGAACGGCCACCGCCGCCGCCGTAGCCGCCGCCCGAGCGGCCACCGCCGCCACCGCCGGAACGGTTGCCGCCGAAGCCGCCACCGCCGCCGCGACGACCGCGACCGCCGCCGAGGCTGTCGACGCTGGTGCGCAACGGATCCGGCTGACCCTCGCCGCCTGCGACCGCTTCGGCGCGCAGATGCGCCACCGCGTCGGCCTGGGTCGGGCTGTGGCTGTTGCCATGATGGCGCGGCTGGCGCTCTTCATGCGGCAGGTGATGGGCCGGCGCATGGTGCGGCGTGCGTGCCGGACCTTGCGACGAGCGCGCCGGGCCCTGGCCACGGCCGCCCTGGCCGCGCCCACCCTGGCCGCCGCCATTGCCACCGCGACCTGCCGGGGCGCCCTGGCCGTTGCCGGCTCCGCCACCGCGGCGCTGGCCACCGCCGTTGCCGCCGCCACCACCGCCGCCGCCCGGGCGTTCGCCCTGGCCGGCCTTGTTGTCGCGGATGCGCTGCATCATCTCGCTGCGTGCCGCCTTGGCCGCAGCCTGCATGACCTCGCGGCTCGGCGGACGACCGGCGCCGCCCCAGATGGTCTGGCGGCCCATGGCGATCGGTTCGGCGCGCTCGCCCTCTTCGGGACCGAAACCATCGATCACCTGGACCGGGATCGTCTGCTTCGTGAAGCGTTCGATCTCCTGCATGAAGCCTTCCTCGTCGAGGCAGACGAAGCTCACGGCCTCGCCGCTCGAGCCCGCGCGGCCGGTGCGGCCGATGCGGTGCACGTAGTCTTCGCTGACGTTCGGGATCTCGTAGTTGACGACGTGCGGCAGCTCGTCGATGTCGATGCCGCGGGCCGCGATGTCGGTCGCGACCAGGGCACGGATGTCGCCGCTCTTGAAGCCGGCCAGCGCCTGGGTGCGTGCGCTCTGGCTCTTGTTGCCGTGCAGCGCCATCGCCTCGATGCCGTTCTTGGTCAGGAACTCGGCGACGTTGTTGGCGCCGAACTTGGTGCGCGTGAAGACCAGCACCTGGCTCCACTTGTGCTCGTTGATGATGTGCGCGAGCAGCGCCTTCTTCTTGCCGCGGCCGACCGGGTGGATCACCTGCGTGATGCGCTGCACCGTGGTATTGCGTGGCGTGACCTGGATGCTCTGCGGGTTCTTGAGCAGCGTGGCCGCGAGGTCGCGGATCTCGTCGCTGAAGGTGGCCGAGAACAGCAGGCTCTGCTTTTCACGGGGCACCAGCGCGAGGATCTTCTTGACGTCGTGGATGAAGCCCATGTCGAGCATGCGGTCGGCCTCGTCGAGCACCAGCATCTGCACCTGCGACAGGTCGAGCATGCCTTGCTGCTGGAGGTCGAGCAGGCGGCCGGGCGTGGCGACCAGGATGTCGATGCCGCTCTTGAGCTTGCTGATCTGCGGGTTCATGCCGACGCCGCCGAAGATCACGGTCGAGCTCAGCTGCAGGTACTTGCCGTAGGTGCGGATCGATTCCTCGACCTGGGCCGCGAGTTCCCGCGTGGGGGTCAGCACCAGCGCACGGATGCCGGTGCCGCCGAACTTGTTGGTGGCGCTGCGGCTCATCGAGAGCTTGTGCAGCAGGGGGAGGGTGAAGGCAGCGGTCTTGCCGGTGCCGGTCTGGGCGCCGCCCAGCAGGTCGTGGCCGTCGAGCACGGCCGGAATGGCCTGGGCCTGGATCGGCGTCGGCGTTTCGTAGCCTTGCTCATGCACGGCCTTCAAGATGGCCGGGGCCAGCTTCAGTTCATCAAAGTTCATTGAGTTCAATAAGCGCCCTACACGGCGCAGTGGTATCCACCCGCTCGGGCGTCATGCGGACGTCGAGCCAGTAAGGGCGGATGAAGGTCAGGGGTGGGAGCCCGAATGCCTGTCTTCAGAGTGAGGAAAGGCCTTCTTCGTCCCCGGCAGAGAGCCGGCGTTGCGGGCAACTGGACCCGGCAACAGGCCCTATTGTCGCATGAGTCGATAATCGGTGTTCCGCCGCGCCCGCTCCGGGTGCCCGCGCAGCCCCTCTCACCTCTGAAATGCAAGCAATCTGATGGCCCAGTACGTCTACACCATGAACAAGGTCAGCAAGACCGTGCCGCCCAAGCGGCAGATCTTGAAGGACATTTCGCTGTCGTTCTTCCCGGGCGCCAAGATCGGCGTCCTGGGCTTGAACGGCTCGGGCAAGTCTTCGCTCCTGAAGATCATGGCCGGCATCGACAAGGAGATCGAAGGCGAGGCACTGCCGATGCCCGGCCTCACGATCGGCTACCTCGAGCAGGAACCCAAGCTCAACGCCGCGCATACCGTGCGCGAGTCGGTCGAGGAGGCCATGGGCGCGGTCTACGCGGCCAAGGCACGCCTCGAGGAGGTCTACGTGGCCTACGGCGCCGAGGACGCCGACTTCGACGCGCTGGCCGCCGAGCAGGCCGAACTCGAGGCCATCATCGCCACCGCCGGCACCGATTCCGAGCACCAGCTCGAGATTGCCGCCGACGCGCTGCGCCTGCCGCCCTGGGACGCCAACATCGGCGTGCTGTCGGGCGGCGAGAAGCGCCGCGTGGCGCTGTGCCGCCTGCTGCTGTCCAAGCCCGACATGCTGCTGCTCGACGAACCCACCAACCACCTGGACGCCGAATCGGTCGAGTGGCTCGAGGTGTTCCTGCAGCGCTTTCCGGGCACCGTGGTCGCGATCACCCACGATCGCTACTTCCTCGACAACGCGGCCGAGTGGATCCTGGAACTCGACCGCGGCCGTGGCATTCCCTGGAAGGGCAACTACAGCACCTGGCTCGAGCAGAAGGGCGAACGCCTGGCGCAGGAGCAGAAGAGCGAGGAAGCCCACGCCAAGGCCCTGAAGAAGGAACTCGAATGGTCGCGCCAGAACCCGAAGGCACGCCAGGCGAAGAGCAAGTCGCGTCTGGCCCGCTTCGAGGAGCTGAGCGACTTCGAATACCAGAAGCGCAACGAGACGCAGGAAATCTTCATTCCGGTCGCCGAGCGCCTCGGCAACCAGGTGATCGAATTCAAGAACGTCACCAAGTCCTTCGGCGACCGCGTGCTGATCGACAACCTGAGCTTCGAGATCCCGGCCGGCGCGATCGTCGGCATCATCGGCCCGAATGGCGCCGGCAAGTCGACGCTGTTCAAGCTGATCGCCGGCAAGGAGACGCCCGATACCGGCGAGGTCGTGATCGGCTCGACCGTCAAGATGGCCTTCGTCGACCAGAGCCGCGATGCACTCGGCAACGAGAAGACCGTGTGGGAAGACATCTCGAACGGCCTCGACATCATCAACGTCGGCAAGTTCCAGATGGCCAGCCGGGCCTACGCCGGGCGCTTCAACTTCAACGGCGCCGACCAGCAGAAGAAGGTCGGCACGCTGTCGGGCGGTGAACGCGGCCGGCTGCACCTGGCCAAGACCCTGATCGCGGGCGGCAACGTGCTGATGCTCGACGAACCGTCGAACGACCTCGACGTCGAGACGCTGCGCGCACTGGAAGACGCGCTGCTCGAGTTCGCGGGCTCGGTGCTGGTCATCAGCCACGACCGCTGGTTTCTCGACCGGATCGCGACCCACATCCTGGCCGCAGAAGGCGACAGCCAGTGGACCTTCTTCAACGGCAACTACCAGGAGTACGAGGCCGACAAGAAGAAGCGCCTGGGCGAAGAGGGCGCGAAGCCGCACCGCATGCGCTTCAAGGCGCTCAAGTAGCAAGGCGTTCAACCCGCTTTCCGCGCGCGGCCGCGGCTGGCAAACTGGCGCTCCATCGACAACCGAGCGCCGGGCGCTCGAAGGAGCGTGCAGTGAAAGCCTCGATCGCTTGCGTGCCGGCCCTGTCGGCCTCCGGCCTGATGGCGCTGGCCGGCCTCGCGGTGCTCTCGGGCTGCGGTGGCGGGGGCGGCGGCGTCAATGTCGCGGTTTCCGCCTTCGGCGTCGGCGCAACCTCCACGCCGACGCCCGCGGTGGTGCCGTCCCAGCCCGACATCACGGTCACGACGCAGGCCACCGGACCGGCCGCGCCGGCCCCGACCCCGACCCCGACCCCGACCCCGATGCAGTTCAAGGTGACCGAACTCGCCACCGGACTCGACACGCCCTGGGGCCTGGCCTTTCTGCCCGATGGCCGGATGCTGATCACCCAGCGCGGCGGCCAGCTTCGGCTGCGCAATGCCGACGGCAGTGCAGCCAACGGTGGCGCCGACCAGATCGCGGGCCTGCCCGCGGTCGCGGCCAGCGGGCAGGGCGGGCTGCTCGACGTGGCGGTCGATCCGGCCTTCGCGAGCAACCGCCGCATCTACTTCAGCTTTGCCGAGAGCGACGGCACCAACCCGAGCCTCAACGGCACGGCGGTGGCGCGGGCCGAGCTCGATGCGGCGAGCCACACGCTGTCGAACCTTGCCGTCATCTACCGCCAGTTGCCCAAGGTCGCGAGCAGCGCGCACTTCGGTTCGCGGCTGGTGTTCGATCGCAACGGCTACCTGTTCGTCACGCTTGGCGAGCGCCTGCTGCCCGGTGAGCGCGGCTTCGCGCAGGACCTCACGCGCGGCAACGGCAAGGTGATGCGGATCACGACCGATGGCGCCGCGGCGCCCGGCAATCCCTTCGCGGCCGGACCGGCCGGCGCGCAGCCGGCGATCTGGAGCTACGGCCACCGCAACCCGCAGGGCGCGGCCCTGCATCCCGTGACCGGTGAACTGTGGACCAGCGAGCACGGTCCGCAGGGCGGCGACGAGGTCAACCTCACGCTGCCCGGCCGCAACTACGGCTGGCCCGTGATCAGCTACGGCCAGGAATACGGCACGCTGACGCAGATCGGCGAGGGCACGGCCAAGGCCGGCCTGGAACAGCCGCTGGCCTGGTGGGAGCGGGCCGACGGCTCGGCCTGGACGCCCGGCACCGCCAAGTCTTCCATCGCGCCGAGCGGGATGGCGTTCTACACCGGCGACCAGCTGCCCGCGTGGAAGGGCAATCTCTTCGTCGGCGCGCTGGCCGGCACCGCGCTGTGGCGGCTCACGCTGAACGGCGACACGGTCTCGGCACGCGAACGGCTCCTGGCCGAGCGCGGCGAACGCATCCGTGACGTGCGCCAGGGCCCCGACGGCTGGCTCTACCTGCTGACCGACGGCAGCAACGGCAAGCTGCTGCGCCTGCAGACGCCCTGAAGGCCGGCGCGGCGATCAGGCTGCGGCCACCACTGCCTCGCCGCCCGGCGCCCGCGCCTGGACGCGCTTTCGCACCGCGTGGATGTTGTTGCGCAGGGCGTAGAGTTCGTCCGCATAGGAAAGCGGCACCGCGACCTTGTTGACCACGCGGTCGAGATCGGCGAGCTCCTTCAGCAGCCCTTCGGTGTCGGCGCTGCCGGCCTCCAGCCGGTGCTCGACCTCGCGCAGCCGCGCATACCAGCGGAAGACGCGGCGCCGCACGCGGAACTGGTAGAGCGGCGGCACGATGCGCGACAGAGGCAGCATCAGCACCAGCAGGCCGCCGAGCACCAGCCACATGCGCTCGACGAGATTGCTGGCCCAGAAGGGCAGGTAGCGCTGCCAGAAGGGTGGCGTGCCGTTGATCGCGCGATCGCCCTCGGGGCTCACCGGCAGTTCGCTGGTGCGCGTGTTGGGGAAGTCGCGTGCGCGGTGGAACCAGCCGGCGCCGCTGTGCAGCGTCTGGGCAGTCTGCGCGAACAGCTGGCGCAGGGCCGGGTGGGTCTCCTCGCGCGACAGCAGCGAGGTGGTGGCGGCCAGCAGCGAGACGTCCTGTGCCGGCAGGTCGGCCGCCAGGTCGACCACGCCGCGCGGCAGCGTCACGGGCTGCAGGAAACTGAAGCGGCGCGAATAGGCATCGCTCTGCGCGAAGTCCATGAGCTGGATGTCGGGGGAACGCAGCAGCTTCTGCACCAGCGGCGACTGCGGCGCCGAAGCCAGCACGATGACGTCGAGCAGGCCGGCCTGCAGGGCCTCCGTGGCGGGCGTCTGCTCGAGGTTCGACAGGTTCAGCGTCGACGGGTCCATGTGGTTGGCGCGGAACATCCGGTCCATGATGTCCGGCACGCCGCTGCCAGCCTTGTCGACGTTGATGCGCAGGTCCTTGAGCTGCGTCAGCGTGCTGAGCTTGCCGGTCTTGCGGTCTACCTGCCGCGCTGCATCGGTGCGGTAGAAGAACCACAGCGGCTCGTAGAACAGGCTGCCGAGCGAGGTCAGGCCCTCGGCCTCGTCCTTCACGGGATCGGCGCTGCCGCCGCGCACGAAGGCCACGTCGGCGCCGCCGCTGCGCAGCAGCTCGAGGTTGTCGAGCGAGCCGTCGGTGGGCTTGAGCTCGACCTCGATGCCGTCGTGCCCGAGCGCTGCGGCATAGCGCTTGCCGAACTCGGCGTAGGCGCTGCCCGCCGGCCCGGTGGCGAGCGTCACGCGCTTGGGCGGCTGCGGCTGCAGCCACCAGTAGGCAGCGACCAGCAGGCCGACGACGAGGAGGATGACCGGCCCCGCGGAGGCGATCAGGTCACGGATGGACAGCAGGAACAGGCGAATGGCTTGGGGCATGCGGCGACGACGATCAGGGCGGACAACGACGGTCGGCTGACCGCTGCAGCGGCATTCTCTTTGCTTTCGGGCGCGGCCTCGTTACAAAGCGCTCGCTGGCGCCGTCACGCCTTCAGGCCAGGTCGGCGGCGGCCGGAAACCAGCTGTCGCCGATGCGCACAGAACGCGCGGCACGCACGGCGCGCAGCGTGGCGACCGCCACCACCTCGGCCGCCATGGCGCCGAGTGCGCTCATGCCCGGCGCATCGCCCTCGAGCGCGACGCGCCCGGTGGCGAGCGCGAAGAGGGTGTCGCCGTCGCTCATGGTGTGCACCGGATTGATCGCGCGGGCCAGGCCGTCGTGCGCCACGGTCGCGAGCCGGTTGGCCTGCACCTTGGTCAGCACCGCGTCGGTGGCGATCACGCCGAGCGTGGTGTTGGTGCCGGCCAGCAGCGGCTGCGGGAGGTCGCCGCGCAGCAGCGCGCGCCGGGTGTCGAGCAGCGCGCTGCCGTCTTCGGTGCGCGCGCCCGCGATCACCCGGGCGGTATGCGGGTCCAGCACGTCGCCCAGGGCGTTGCAGGCGATCAGCGCGCCCACCGTGACGCCCTTGACCGTGACCGAGGCGGTGCCGATGCCGCCCTTCATCGCGCGGTGCAGACCAAACAGCTTTCCCACCAGCGCGCCGCTGCCGGCGCCGACGTTGCCCTCGGCCGGTGCGGCGCGCGACGCCGCTGCACAGGCCGCGTAGCCCGCATCGGCCCCGGGCCGGATGCGCGCATCGCCGACCGGCAGGTCGAACAACACGGCCGCGGGCACGATCGGCAGGATGCCGAAGCGCACGTCGAGGCCGATGCCCTGTTCCTCGAGCCAGCGCATGGCGCCGTCGGCTGCCGCCAGGCCCCAGGCGCTGCCGCCCGCGAGCATTACGGCGTGCACTTCCTGCACCAGGTTGCCCGGTGCCAGCAGGTCGGTCTCGCGCGTGCCGGGCGCGGCACCGCGCACGTCGACGCCGCCGACGGCGCCTTCGCGCGCGAGGATCACGGTGCAGCCCGTAGGCCGGCGCGGGTCGCTGAAATGGCCGACCTCGATGCCGGCGACGTCGGTGATGGCGCCGGCGTGCGGCAGGTCGGAGAAAAGGTGATCGGGCATCGCCCGCGATTATCGACCGCGGCGCCGGCTTGCCCCCGGCGCGCGCCGCTGCGATGATGTCCTAGCTTTGAGTTGCTTGAAGGTTTCGCGATGAATTCCACACCTGATCTCCCAGGCGTCTCGGCCTATCGCATCGGCGATGCCGCGGCCCGCAGCGGCGTGACCGCGGCCAACATCCGCTATTACGAGAAGGAGGGCCTGATCGAGCCGCCGAGCCGCGGCGACAACAGCTACCGCTTCTACGGCGACGGCGACGTCCACCGGCTGCGCTTCATCCGGCTGTGCCGGGCCATGGACATGTCGCTCGACGAGGTGCGCACCCTGCTGGCGCTCGACCTGCGCAGCAAGGCCGACTGCGACGCGGCCTGCGTCGCGCTCGATGCCCACCTGGGCCACGTGCGGGAGCGCCTGCGGGAGCTGCGTTCGCTCGAGAAGGACCTGATCGCGCTGCGCGACTGCTGCGACGGCACCGATGCGCAGTGCCACATCATCGAGACCCTGCATGCGAGGGCCGACCGGCAGCCAGCGACGCAGCCGCAGCGTGGGCGTGCGGCGCGGCACGTCTGAGGCTTGGCCCCAGGCCGGCGCCGGGCCGCCAGCGCGGCGAAGTCCGCGCTTTGGGCGAACGGGCGGCCTGCGGCTTCCCCCTCGGGGGGCAGCGACCACACGAAGTGAGGGAGCGTGGGGGCCCTATTTCCCCGGGGTCGGCAGCGTGGCACCGCGAGCGGCCAGCACCTCGCGCAGCAGCGCGGGGTCGTCGGTGATGATGCCGTCGACGCCCCAGTCGAGCAGGCGCGTCATGTCGGCGCGCTGGTTCACGGTCCACGGCAGCACGGCGAGGCCCAGCGCATGGGCCTCCTGCAGCAGTGCCGGCGTCAGCTCCGCATGGGCCGGCGACCAGATCACGCGGCCCTTGCCGTCGCCCGCGGCGGCCTTCACGAGCCGCGGGGCCGAGCCGAAGTCCTCGATGCGCAGTCCCGCCGTCCAGCGGCTGTCCTTGAGCGTGCGGGCGCTCGTGAGGTAGGCCCGCGGCAGCCGCGGCGCCTGCTGGCCGACCAGCGCCAGCGAGCGCCAGTCGAAACTCTGGACCGTCACGCGTCCGGCCATGCCGGCCTTGTCGATCTCGGCCAGCAATGCGCGCACCATCTGTTCGGGTGTGGCGGTTTCCTCGGGACGCGAGGGATCGAGCTTGGTCTCGATGTTGAACAGCACCTTGCGCGCGTCGAGCGCGTCGACGCGCGCGAACAGCGCGGCCAGCGTCGGGATGCGTTCGCCGTCGCGCGACAGCTGGTGCGGAAAGGGCTTGCCGTAGCTGCTCGCGGGATCGATCAGGCCGACGTCGTAGCCCTGCAGCTGCGCCACCGTCAGCGAACGGATCGACGGCCCCTTGGCCTTCAGGAAGGCGCCCGAGGCATCGCGCGTGTGGTCGGGGTTCAGCACCGTGTCGTGCGAGATCACGACCACGTCGTCGGCGCTCAGGCCGATGTCGAGCTCGAGGGTGGTGACGCCGAGCGCGATCGCGTTGGAGAAGGCTGCCAGCGTGTTCTCGGGCGCCAGCGCGCGGCCGCCGCGGTGGGCCTGCAGGTCGAAGGACTGCGAACCGGCGCCGCGCTGCACGGTGCAGCCGGCCAGGAGTGCCAGCGGCAGCAGAATCAACAGCGCGATACGGCGCGGCCGCATCGGGTGCGGGATCGATCGAAGAAGACTCATTTGAGCTCCACCGTGATGCCGTCCTGCTGGACGGTGATGGCGCCGATCTCGTAGGTCTTGCGCCCGACCGTGAGTTCCTCGGGCCTGAAGGTGCGCAGCGGCTGGTCGCGCAGCAGTTCCTCGGCCACGATCGCGCCGATCTGCTGCAGCCGCTCGGCGTCCCGGCCGCCCAGGCCTTGCAGCTCGATGCGGTCGGCCTGCGGGCGATCGAGCCGCAGGGCGCGGTTGGCGGCGTCGTACTTGAGCGCGCTGCTGACCGTGACCACGCCCTCGACCGACTGCTGCCTGAGCAGAGGGCTCGCGATCGACAGCACCGCCGTGATCGCGGCCCGATTGCTGCGTGCATCGAGCGCGAGCTGCGGATCGCGCAACGCCACCGTGAAGAGCTCCGCATAGCGCTGCTGCACCGGAAAGCGCTTGGCGACCTGCGCCTGCAACTCGTCGCGGCTGGCCGTGTATTCGCTGGTGAAGAAATTGAAGCCGGCCCATGCGGCGAGCGGCGCGGGCAGTGCGGCAGCGCCGATCAGGGCCCGCAGGAGCAGGCGGCGCGCAGTGCCGGTAGGGGAGGAGGACGTGCGGTCATGCATGGAACTCCGAGCTTGCCACAGCACGCGGGGTTCCCTGCCGATCGAGGCTCAGTCCTGCAGCGATGAAAGAAACTGTTGCAGTTCCGGTGTGCGCGGGTTGCCGAAGAGTTCCGCGGGCGGCCCCATCTCGTGCACGCGGCCCTGGTGCATGAAGATCACGCGGTCGCTCACCTTGCGTGCGAAATGCATTTCGTGCGTCACCATCAGCAGCGTCATGCCCTCGACCGCCAGCGACTCGACCACGCGAAGCACCTCGCCCACGAGCTCGGGGTCGAGTGCCGAGGTGATCTCGTCGCACAGCAGAACGGCCGGTTCCATCGCGAGCGCGCGCGCGATCGCGACCCGCTGCTGCTGGCCGCCCGACAACTGGTCGGGCATGGCGTCGAACTTCTCGGCCAGGCCCACGCGCGCGAGCAGCTTGCGCGCCTGCGAGGCGGCCTCGATGCCGCTGCGCTTCTTGACCAGGGTGGGCGCCAGCATGACGTTGCGGCCCACCGTCAGGTGGGGAAAGAGATTGAAGCCCTGGAAGATCATGCCCACGTGCTGGCGCAGCTCGCGCATCGCCATCGCACTGTCGTGCAGCAGCGGCTTGCCGTCGACCGTGAGCGAGCCTTCCTGGAACACCTCGAGCCCGTTGATGCAGCGCAGCAGCGTGCTCTTGCCCGAACCGCTCTTGCCGATGATCGCGATCACCTCGCCGCGCTTGACCTCGAGGTCGATGCCCTTGAGCACCTCGTTGGTCCCGTAGGACTTGCGCAGCGCCGTGATGCGCACGATGGGCGCCGCGGTCGGCGAGAGCGTGCGGGCGGTTCCGGACACGGGGGCTTCAGCGACGAGCGACATTGATTTTCCTCTCGAGGTTTCTGGCGTAGAGGCTTACGGGAAAGCACAGCACGAAGTAAAGAAGGGCGACGCAACTGAACACCACGAAGGGCTTGAAGGTGGCGTTGGAGATCATGCTGCCGGCCTTGGTGAGCTCGATGAAGCCGATCACCGAGGCCAGCGCCGTGCCCTTGATGACCTGCACCAGGAAGCCCACGGTGGGCGCCACCGCGATGCGCTTGGCCTGCGGCAGGATCACGTGGCGCATCTGCTCGCGAAAGCTCAGCGCGAGGCTGCTGGAGGCTTCCCACTGGCCCTTGGGGATCGAGGCGACGCAGCCGCGCCAGATCTCGGCCAGGTAGGCGCTGGTGTAGAGCGTGAGCGCCAGCGAGGCCGCGGTCCAGGCCGAGACGTCGATGCCGAACAGCGCCAGGCCGAAGTAGGCCAGGAACAGCTGCATCAGCAGCGGCGTGCCCTGGAAGACCTGCACGTAGAGGCCGATCAGCCGGTCGACCACCGGGCCGCCCGACAGCCGCGCGAACAGCAGCAGGGCGCCGACCAGGCCGCCGCCGACGAAGGCGATCATCGACAGCACGACGGTCCAGCGCAGCGCCAGCAGCAGATTGCGCAGGATGTCCCAGAGGGAGAAATCGTTCATGTGCGCCTCACCGTCCGAAGAAGTACCTGGGCCCGACCCAGTTCAACAGGCGCCGCGCGCCGACCGACAGGGCAAGGTAGATCACCGTGGCGATGATGAAGGCCTCGAAGGCGCGGAAGTTGCGGCTCTGGATCAGGTTCGCGGCGTAGCTCAGCTCCTCGGTCGAGATCTGGCTGCACACGGCGGAGCCCAGCATCACGATGATGATCTGGCTCACCATCGACGGCCACACCTTCTTCATCGCGGGCGGCAGCACCACCCGCATGAACACCTGCAGCTTGTTGAGTGCCAGGCTCACGGCGGCTTCGATCTGCCCGCGCGGCGTGGCCTCGATGCCGGCCCGGATGATCTCGGTCGCGTAGGCGCCGAGGTTCAGCACCATCGCGATCACCGAGGCGACCTCGGGCGAAAGCTTGAAGCCGGCCGCGGGCAGTCCGAAGAAGATGAAGAACAGCTGCACGATGAAGGGCGTGTTGCGGATCAGCTCGACGTAGCTGCCGACCACCCAGCGCAGCCATGTCGGCCCGTTCGCGCGCGACCAGGCGCAGGCGACGCCGACCACCATGCCGATCACGGTCGAGACCGCCGTCAGGCCCAGGGTCCAGAGCACGCCCCTGACGATCAGGGGCCACTCGCCGAGGACGGCGCCGAAGTCGAATTCGATGCCCATCTGGGGCCGATCAGACCGGCAGGTCGCCGATGGGGCGGCCGAGCCACTTCTTCGACATCGTGTCGAGCGTGCCGTCCTTGCGCGCTTCGGCAATGATCTCGTTGACCTTGGCCTTCAGCGGATCCTCGCCCTTGGCGATGCCGACGAAGCAGGGGCTGTCCTTGAGCAGCAGCTTGTACTCGGCGCCGAGCTTCGGATTCTTTTCCATCATGTCGCCCGCGACCGCGGCGCTGGTGGCCAGGGTCTGGGTCTGGCCGGCCACGAAGGCCGCGATGGTGGCGTTGTTGTCCTCGAAGCGCTTGTATTCGAGGGTGGCCGGCGCGACCTTGGCGAGTTCCTGGTCCTCCATCGCGCCGCGGGTCACGGCCACGGTCTTGCCGCCGAGGTCGGCGAAGCTCTTGATGGCAACCGTCTTGGGCCCGTACACGGCCTGGAAGAAGGGCGCGTAGGCGGACGAGAAGTCGATCACCTTCTCGCGCTCCGCGTTCTTGCCCAGGGTGGAGATCACGAGATCGGCCTTGCGGGTCTGCAGGTAGGGGATGCGGTTGGCGCTGGTCACGGGCACCAGCTCGACCTTGACGCCGAGTTTCTTGGCGATCAGCTGTGCCATCTCGACGTCCAGACCCTGCGGCGTCATGGTCTTGTCGACCGAACCGTAGGGCGGGTAGTCGACCGGTACCGCGATCTTGATCACCTTGGCCTTCATCACGTTGTCGAGCGCGCTCTGGGCGTGCGAGAGGCCTGTGGCGAACAGGGCGGCAGTGGCGAGGGCGAAAGCGAGCGTGCGCTGGGTGGGCTTCATAACAGGGCTCCTAGGTAGGTCGATGAATCGTCTGGGGATGGGTCGGGTGCGGGGGATTTGCGGGCGCGCCTGGAGGAGGCGGTACGCAAGAGCTGTGCCTCTGGCCTGGCAGGTGCGGTGGCGCCCTGCATCGGTGCCAGTGCATCGCGCAGCTGCGCGAGCGGATCGGTCTGGGTCTGCACGCGCAGTGCCGACTGCACGGTGCCGATGTGCGCGCTCATGAGCGCCTCGGCCTCGGCGGTGTCGCCGCGCTCGAGCGCGGCGACGATGCGCACGTGGTCCTCGCAGGACTGCGCGGCGTCGTGCGAGGACTGGTAGAGCATCGCGATCAGCGTCGTGCGCGCCGTGAAGTCGCGCAGCGTGTCGGCCAGCAGCGAATTGCCCAGGCATTCGGCCAGGCAGACGTGGAAGTCACCGAGCAGATAGCTGCGCGTGCCGACGTCGCTGTCCTTGAGCGCCGCCTTCTCGCGCTTGAGGTGCTCCTTGAGCGAGCGCAGCGCCTTCTTGTCGATCGTGCCGACGCTGCGGATCAGGCCGGACTCGATCACGCGTCGTGCCTCGAAGGCCTCGCGCGCCTCGTCGTGCGAAGGCTCGATCACGAACCAGCCACGGCGCGCGCTGACGGTGACGATGCCGCGGGCCGCGAGCCGGGTCAACGCCTCGCGCACGATCGTGCGGCTGCAGTCGAACAGCATCGCCAGCTGCTGCTCGCCGAGGCGGGCGCCGGGCGCGAGCTTCTGCGCCATCACCGCTTCGACGATGCGTGCACTGATTTCGGGAGCGGTGATGGACATGCCTGCACATCAGCAGCTTTCATGCCATCTTGTATGCAAGAGTTTGGTGCAAGGCTGGGCGACAGGCCGAAAAAAAGGCCCGCACGAGGCGGGCCGAACCTTGATTGCACTTGCAGCAATAACTAGCGAGGTGATTTTCGCGCTGTTGCGCCTCGTTGTGTGTGAATAAGTCGACGATCGCTGACTGTTACCTGACGCAACGTACTTCTTTGGCTTTCATTTCGCACCGATCAGAGGCCCATGAACTCGGAAATCCGCTGCACCACGGTTTTCGGCCGCCGGGCAACGGGCGTTGGCACCGGTTCGGGCGCGCGCCGCGCGGCCAGGTCCTCGAGGACTTCGGCGACCCTCAGCGACGAACCGTCCGCGCGCCGGCGCCAGGCCTGGGCGACCTGCGCCATTTCCGCGGGCGTCAGGGGCGAGGGCGGACGTTCGCGTGCGGCGGTCGACACGCTGCTGCCCGCCTGCTGCTCGGGAGGCAGGCGCAGGCGCCGCATGCCGAACAGCCCATCGGTGTCGACCTCGCGTCGGCCGGAGAAGTTCAGGTGTTCCATGTAAGGCATTCTGTTTACATGAAACGCATCGGGGAAGCTGTCGAAAGTTGTAGGCCTTCGAGCCTCCCGGCGGCTCAATCCATCTTCGCGCCAGAGGCCTTGACGGCCTTCGCCCAGCGCGGCGTTTCGGCGACCAGGAATCTCGCGAAATCGTCGCTGCCGAGGAAGGCCGGGTCCGCGCCCTGGCTCACCATGCGCTCGCGCACCTCGGGGCTGGTCAGCACGGTCCTGAAGGCGTCGCTGAGCTTCGCGATCACGTCCTTCGGCGTGCCGGCGGGCGCAAGGAAGCCATAGAAGCCGACCACCTCGAAGCCCTTGATGCCGGATTCGATGACGGTGGGCACGTCGGGCAACGCCGGGTTGCGCGTGGCGCTGGTCACGGCCAGGGCGCGCACCTTGCCCTGCTTGTGATAGTTGGCGGCCTGCGGGATCGACTCGGCCATGAACTGCACCTGGCCGCCCATGAGGTCGGTGAACGCCGGTGCGCTGCCGCGGTAGGGGATGTGGACCATGAAGAGGCCGGTCGCGCTCTTGAACATCTCGGGCACCAGGTGGCTGATGCCGCCGTTGCCGGCCGATCCGTAGTTGAGCTGGCCGGGGCGGCTGCGTGCGTAGTCCACGAACTGCCGCAGGTCGGTGACCGGCAGCTTGGGCGTGACGAGCAACGCCAGCGGCTGCATCGCGGTGCGCGCGATCGGCGTGAAGTCGCGCAGTGTGTCGTAGGGCAGCTTGGTGTAGAGCGCGCCGTTGATCACGGCGACGCCGGTGTTGGCGAGCATCAGCGTGTAGCCGTCGGGCGCGCTCTTGGCCACCGACTCGGCGCCGACCGAGCCACCGGCGCCGGGCTTGTAGTCGATCACGATCGGCTGGCCCAGCACGGCCTGCAGCCGGTCGGTCAGCAGGCGCGCATGCTGGTCCAGCGGACCCCCGGCCGGAAAGCCGATGACCACCTTGATGGGCTTGTCGGGAAATGCAGCCAGGGCGCCGGCCGAAGCCGCGAGCCCCAGCAATGCAGCGGCGATGCCTTTGCGGGCGATGTTCATGTCGTCTCCTGTTCTTGTGGCGACGATCATAAGCAGCGCCGCCCGCGCTGCCGTCTCAGCTCTTGAGCGTGGCCTTGAAGCTGATCTCGGGTACGCTCGCGAGCGCCTTCGACAGCGGGCAGCCTTCCTTGGCGCCCTTGGCGAGTTCCTGGAACTTTGCCTCGTCGATGCCGGGCACCACGGCCTCGAGCTCGAGCTGGATGCGGTCGATCTTGAAGCCCGGGCCGTCCTTGGCCAGGCGCACCGCGGCCTTGGTGTCGATCGATGTCGCCGTGATGCCGGCGCCTTCGAGCGCGAACGCGAAGGCCATCGTGAGGCAGCCGGCATGCGCGGCGCCGAGGATCTCCTCGGGATTGGTGCCGCGCCGGTCGTCCTCGAAGCGGCTGGCGAAGCCGTAGGGGTAGTCCTTGAGCGCCCCGGTCTCGGTGGAGATCAGGCCCTTGCCGGTCTTGCCGGCGCCTTCCCAGTGAACGCTCGCGTGCTTGTCTGCTGCCATGGAAGCTCCTCGGTGGTGGTGGATGAAAGTCTGCGGTTGTACGGCAGATCGGCCGCCGCGTCTGTCGGCCGAAGGGGGCAATTCCGGTGCGCTCCATCGGCCGCGCCTTCGCGCGCGAGTCGCGGAGGTGACCTTGTGCGGGCTTCCCCGGTGCAGCGGGCGGCGAGCGCCAAGTACCCTCGGTCGCTCTCTGGAGACTGTATGGATCGCCCGCATTACAAGTTCTGGCCTCAGCGCCTGCCTCATTCGATCACCGTGCCCGCCACGTCGCTGTGGCACAACCTCGCGGTCAACGCCGCGCGCTATCCCGACAAGGCTGCGCTGGTCTTCTTCGGCAGCGAGATCAGCTATGCCGAGTTCGAGTCGCAGGCCGAGCGCCTGGCCGGCACGCTGCATGCGCTGGGCGTGAAGCGCGGCGACCGCGTGATCCTCGACATGCAGAACTGCCCGCAGCTCGTGATCGCGCATTTCGCGATCCTGCGCGCCAACGCGGTGGTCGTGCCCGTGAACCCGATGAACCGGGCCGAGGAGCTCAAGCACTACATCACCGACCCCGACGCCAGGTTCGCGATCACCACGGGCGACCTCGCGCCCGAGCTGGCCAAGGCCAGCAACGCGCTCGATCCGAAGGACCGGCTCGCGCACATGATCGTCACGCAGTTCACCGACGCCTTCGATCCCGCGATCGAGGGCGACGAGGCGCCGGCCGCCGCCTGGCGCGAATGGCTGCTCACGCGCCATCCATTGCCGACGCTGCAGGATGGCGCCGTCATGAGCTGGACCGACGCGCTCGGCGCCGGCCATGCGCCGCCCGAGCACGTGGTGGGCGCCAACGACATGGCGCTGCTGCCCTACACCAGCGGCACCACCGGTCTGCCCAAGGGCTGCATCCACAACCATTCGAGCCTGATGCACAACGCCTGCGCGGGCCAGCTCTGGGGCCTGGGGTCGGCCGACATGGTGGTGCTCGCGGTGGTGCCGATGTTCCACATCACGGGCGTGGTCAGCATGATGCACACGGCCGTGCTGGTCGGCGGCACGCTGGTCATCATGCCGCGCTGGGACCGCGACGTGGCGGGCCGCCTGATCTCGCGCCGCAAGGTCACGAGCTGGACCAACATCCCGACCATGGTGATCGATCTCATGGCGAGTCCGAATTTCGCCAGCTACGACCTCGGCAGCCTCGTCTACATCGGCGGCGGGGGCGCCGCGATGCCCCAGGCCGTGGCGCAGCGCCTGCTGGAGCAGTTCGGCCTCAAGTACCAGGAAGGCTACGGCCTCACCGAGACGGCAGCGCCCTCGCATGCCAACCCCTTCGAGAACCCCAAGCAGCAGTGCCTGGGCATTCCCTACATGAGCACCGACGCGCGCGTGATCGACCCCGATACGCTGGTCGAGGTGCCGGTCGGCGAATCGGGCGAGATCATCATGCGCGGCCCGGGCGTCTTCGAGGGCTACTGGAAGCGGCCCGACGCGACCGCGGCGGCCTTCATCGACTTCGAGGGCCAGCGCTTCTTCCGCTCCGGCGACATGGGCCGCATGGACGAGGACGGCTACTTCTTCATCACCGACCGGCTCAAGCGCATGATCAACGCGAGCGGCTTCAAGGTCTGGCCGGCCGAGGTGGAGCTGCTGATGTTCCGCCATCCCGCGATCCAGGAAGCCTGCGTGATCTCGATGAAGGACGACTACCGCGGCGAGTCGGTCAAGGCCGTGGTGGTGCTGCGCCAGACGCATAAGGACACGACCGCGCAAGAGATCATGGACTGGTGCCGCGAGAACATGGCGGTCTACAAGATTCCGCGTGCGGTCCAGTTCGTCGACGCGCTGCCGAAGAGCGGCAGCGGCAAGGTGATGTGGCGGCTGCTGCAGGAGGCCGAAGGCAAGGGCTGAGGCCGAGCGCTAGTCCTTGCGCGGCGCCTGCACGTCTGCCACCACCCGTGCGTGGCGCTGGAAGCTCCAGTAGGCGCTGGCCCAGTCCATCAGCACCACGAATCGGTTGCGAAAGCCGATCAGGAAGTAGATGTGGGCGAACAGCCAGAACAGCCACGCGAGCTTGCCCGAGAAACGCAGCGGGCCGAAGGGCGAGCCGATGTCGACCACCGCCGAGTTGCGGCCGATGGTCGCGAGG
The DNA here is from genome assembly GCF_030316885.1 of Variovorax jilinensis. GTDB lineage: Bacteria > Pseudomonadota > Gammaproteobacteria > Burkholderiales > Burkholderiaceae_C > Variovorax > Variovorax jilinensis. Next base: position 1,087,678 of record NZ_JASZYQ010000001.1, read on the forward strand.
CTGCCGTAGTCGCGGTAGCGGAAGGGCTCGGTAGGCTGGCCCGCGATGCGGCGCAGCACGTTGGCCGCTGCCGCGCGCCCCATCTGCTTGGCGCCGGGCGACACGCCGGGCACCGGCTTCGGTTCCTTGCCGGGCGCATGGCTCATGGCGGCCGCGAGGTCGCCGACCACGCTGATGTCGGGCCGGCCGGGCAGGCTCAAGTCGGGCTGCACCTTCACGCGGCCTGCGCGGTCGGTCTCGGCGCCGGTGGCGGCGGCCAGCAGGCGGCCCAGCGGCGAGGCGGCGACGCCCGCGGCCCAGATCACGCAGCCGCAGTCGATGCGGTGGCTGCCCAGCCCGGCGCCGCCGTCGCTGAACGGTGAGCTCACGACCAGGCCGGTCTCGTCGATCGCCGTGACGCGCGCGTTGAGCCGCACCTGCACGCCCAGCTTCTGCAACTGCTCGAGGGCCTTCTGGCTCAGCGACTCCGGCATGGCCTGCAGTACGCGCGGGCCGCCCTCGATCAGCAGCACCTCGGCGCTGCCGGGATCGATGTTGCGGAACTCGCCCTCGAGCGTGTGGTGCGCGATCTCCGACAGCGTGCCGGCCATCTCGACGCCCGTGGGCCCGGCGCCGATCACGGCGAAGGTCAGCAGCGCGCGGCGCCTGGCCGGATCGGTCTCGATCTCGGCCGCCTCGAAGCTCACGAGCACGCGGCGCCTGACCTCGAAGGCATCGGCCAGCGTCTTGAGGCCGGGCGCCATCGGCTCCCAGGCGTCGTTGCCGAAATAGTTGTCCGTGGCGCCGGCCGCCACGATCAGGTGGTCCCAGGCCAGCTGGGTACCGTCCGCCAGTTCGACCTTCCTTGCCGCCGGGTCGATGCCGACGACCTCGCCGAGCAGGGTCGTGATGTTGGGCTGGCGCCGGAACAGCAGCCGGATCGGCGCGGCGATCGAGGGTGCCGCGAGGCCGGCGGTCGCCACCTGGTAGAGCAGGGGCTGGAACAGGTGATGGTTGGTCTTGTCGACGATCGTGACGTCGACGCCGGTCTTCTGGAGTTCGCGTGCCGCTTCCAGGCCACCGAAGCCGCAGCCGATGATCAGGACCTGGGGGCGGCCGTTGGCCTGCGACGCCGGGGATGTGCTCATCGGCGGATGATACGCAGCCGGCCAGCAGAAAGATTCCGGCTGTGCCAAAGTGGCCGATTCGCCGCACAGCCCGCCGCCACCGGTGGGACGGCGGTCCGCGCCGCGGCGCGATCTTGTCCTACGGGCTGGGCGCGTCGACGTGGGCTAAATGTGCAAAAGTCCGAAAACCTGGAGGCTCCATGAACCTGACCCGACCGGATCAGCCGGCGGCAGAAGCGCTGCGCGATCGTTTCGTCGCGGTGCGAACGCACAGCCTTTCGCTCGCGGCGCCTTTGTCCCCCGAAGACCAGTGCATCCAGTCGATGCCCGATGCCAGCCCGACCAAGTGGCACCTGGCCCATACCACCTGGTTCTTCGAGACGGTGCTTCTGCAGCCCCATGCGAGCGGCTACCTTGGCTTCGACCCGCGTTTCCAGTACCTCTTCAACTCCTACTACGAAGCGCTCGGACCGCGCCATCCGAGACCGCAACGCGGGCTGCTGACGCGGCCTTCGATCGACCAGGTTCACGACTACCGCCGTCATGTCGACCATGCCGTGCTGCAGCTGCTGGAGCAGGCCGAAGGCTCGGCGCAATGGGCCGTGATCGAGCCCATCCTCACGCTCGGGCTGCATCACGAGCAGCAGCACCAGGAGCTGATCCTCACCGACATCCTGCATGCGCTGTCGTGCAATCCGCTGCTGCCGGCCTATCGCGCGCCCGCCGGCCCTGCGCTGCGGCTCGCCGGTTCGACGCCCGCGATGAAGTGGCTGGAGCAGCCCGGCGGCGTGGTCGAGGTCGGCCATGACGGTGCGGGCTTCGCGTTCGACAACGAGCTGCCGCGCCACGAGGCACTGCTGCGTCCGCACGCGATCGCCGACCGGCTCGTCAACTGCGGCGACTATGCGCAGTTCGTGGCCGACGGCGGCTACCAGCGCCCCGAGCTGTGGCTGTCCGACGGCTGGGCCGCGGTGCAGTCGCAGGGCTGGCGAGCGCCTGCCTACTGGCTGGCGCCGGACGACCCGCGTCGGGCTCACGAGGGCGGCCCCGCGGGCTGGCAGGTGTTCGGCCTGCACGGCCTGCGTCCGCTCGAGCCCGAGGCACCGGTGTCGCAGCTCAGCTTCTTCGAGGCAGCGGCCTATGCCGAATGGGCCGGCGCCCGTCTGCCGACCGAATTCGAATGGGAGGCCGCGCACGACCTGCCCGGCATCCGGCAGATGAGCGGACACGTGTGGCAATGGACGCGCTCGTCCTACGACCCGTATCCGGGCTTCCGTCCGCTCCCGGGCGTGGCGGCCGAATACAACGGCAAGTTCATGGTCGGCCAGCTGGTGCTGCGTGGCGGCAGCGTCGCGACGCCCGAAGGGCACACGCGCCGCAGCTACCGCAACTTCTTTCCGCCGGCCGCGCGCTGGCAATTCTCGGGGCTGCGGCTCGCGAAGGACCTCTGATGGGCACTCCCGCATTCAACCTCCACGCCTTTCGCGCCGCACAGCGCGCCGCGCCGCTGTCGGATTTCGCACGCGAACTGCATGCCGGCCTCAGCCTCGAGACACGCAGCATCTCGCCCAAGTTCTTCTACGACGTCGAGGGCTCGGCGCTGTTCGACCGCATCTGCGAGCTGCCCGAGTACTACCCGACGCGCACCGAGCTGCGCATCCTCACCGAATCGGCGGAAGAGATCGCCGGGCAGATCGGTCCCGACGCCGAGATCATCGAGTTCGGCGCGGGCTCGCTGACCAAGGTGCGGCTGCTGCTCGATGCGCTCGAGGCGCCACGGCGCTACGTGCCGATCGACATCTCGGGCGAACATCTCGAGGCGGCGGCCGCACGCCTTCGCACCGACTATCCGCGCCTCGCGGTGCAGCCCGTGGTGGCGGACTACACGATGCCGCTGGTGCTGCCGCCCGCGCGCGAGAAGGGCGCCGGTCAGCGCGTGGGCTTCTTTCCGGGCTCGACGCTCGGGAACTTCACGCCCAACGAGGCGCTGGCCTTTCTGCAGCTCGCGCAGCGCCTGCTGCGCGGCGGCGGACTGCTGATCGGCGTCGATCTCGTGAAGGACCCGGCCCTGCTGCATGCCGCCTACAACGATGCCGAAGGCGTCACCGCAGCCTTCAACCTCAACCTGCTGCGGCGGGCCAACCGCGAACTCGGTTGCGACTTCGACCTCGACGGCTTCACGCACGCGGCCTTCTACAACTCGCCGCAGCGCCGCATCGAGATGCACCTCGTGAGCCGCCGCCCGCAGACCGTGACGCTCGACGGCCAGGCCTTCGACTTCGCGGAGGGCGAGACGCTGCATACCGAGAACTCGCACAAGTTCACGATCGACAGCCTGCGCTCGCTGGCGCTCAAGGCAGGCTTCCGGCCGGGCGCGGTGTGGACCGATCCCGACCGGCTGTTCTCCGTCCATTGGCTGCAGGCACCCGCGGCACAATAGCGGCACGCCCCCACTGTGGCGGGCACCGGAGAACCTCGAATGAAAGCAGTCTGGAACGGCGTCACCGTGGCCGAGAGCGACGACACGGTACTGGTCGAAGGCAATCACTACTTCCCGATGGATTCGCTCAACCGCGACTACGTGACCTTCAGCAACCACAAGACCACCTGCCCCTGGAAGGGCACCGCAAGCTACTACTCGCTGCTGGTGAACGGAGAGCTGCACACCGATGCCGCCTGGTACTACGCCGATCCCAAGCCCGCGGCGGAAGAAGTCAAGAACCGCGTCGCCTTCTGGAAGGACGTGAAGGTGACGCAGTGAATGCTGCGTTCAGTCCGCCTTTTACTCCCCCCGACCGACTCGTTGCCACGCTGCGCCAGGACGGCTATGCGGTGCTCAGCCCGCAGGGCGTCGCCGAATGGCTCGGGGCGCCGCTCGCCCAACTCGAGGCGCTGCACGGCGACTGGGGCCGGCTTCCCCCCGATGACTATCTGAAGGACGGCGGCCGCTACCGCACGCGGCGCCATGCGTGCTTCCGTGCGGACGGCGAGGCGCTGGAGCAGGTTCCGCATCGCGCCCACTGGCAACCGGTCGAATACAACGCGCTGCACGGTGGCATGCAGCGCTGGTTCGCGCCGATGGAGGCCGGCACCGTGGCGACGCCGGTCTGGCAGGCGTTGATGCGCTCGCTGGGCGGCGCCGCCAGCGGCCTGCGCGACGCCCAGCCCTGGTTCGTCGAGGCGCACCAGTTTCGGATCGACACCACCGACGGCATCGGCCGGCCGACGCCCGAGGGCGCGCACCGCGATGGGGTCGACCTGGTGGCGGTGGCGCTCGTCGGCCGTCACAACGTCAAGGGAGGCGAGACGCGGGTGTTCGAGGCGGAGGGCCGGCGCGGCGAACGCTTCACGCTCACCGAACCATGGACGCTGCTGCTGCTGGACGACGCGCGCGTGATCCACGAGTCGACGCCGATCCAGCCGCTGGTAGAGGGCGAGCCGGGCTGGCGCGACACGCTGGTCGTGACCTGCCGGGCGAACGGCTTCCAGGGCGATTGAGCAACCGCGCGCCGTTCGCGGGCGTCCTACAGCCGCCGCCTGCGGCTTGGATGTAAATTCGGGTCCCGACTCGCTTCCGGCGAGCCCTGTAGAGAATCAAAGAGGTCTGCCATGTTCAATCACATCCTGGTCCCGATCGACGGGTCCGACACCTCGATGCTCGCGGTCAGCAAGGCCAGCGGGCTGGCGCTGGCGTTCGGCAGCCGCATCACGCTCATCCATGTGGTGGACAACTACCCCTTCATCGGCGTCGGCGCGGACTATGCGCTGGGCCAGAACGAATATCTCGCGGCCGCCACCAGCAGCGCCAACGCGGCGCTCGCGCGCGGTGTCGCGGCGCTGGCCGCCGAGGGCCTGCACAGCGACCAACGCGTGATCGACGGCCACGTGGTGCACGAAGGCATCGTCGACACCGCGATCGCCATCGGCGCCGACCTGATCGTGATGGGCTCGCACGGACGCACGGGCATCGAGAAGCTGCTGCTCGGCAGCGTCACGCAGCGCGTGCTGCAGGAAGCCCGCTGCCCGGTGCTCGTGGTGCGCGGCGATCTGAACTGACGCGAACGCAAGCGACTCAGGCGAACTCAGCAAAAGGGCGGCGCACTCTCGAAGCACATCGGCCTGCCGTCCGCCGGATGCTCGAAGCCGAGCCGGCTCGCATGCAGCAGGAGGCGCGGCGCGCGAGCGCGTATGTCATCGTTTCCGTACAACGCATCGCCGAGGATCGGATGGCCGATCGACAGCAGGTGCACGCGCAGCTGGTGGCTGCGGCCGGTCAGCGGCTCGAGCCACAGATGGCTTGCATGGCGCTCCGGCAGTGCACGCGCGAGCCGCCACAGGGTCTGGCTGGGCTTGCCCGCGGCATCGACCTTCTGCAGCGGCCGGCGCGGCCAGTCGGCCGCCAGCGGCGCGTCGATGAGCGACCACTCGCCGTGGTCCGGCAACAGCCCGTCGACGATCGCGTCATAGCGCTTGTGCACGCGCCGCGTGGCGAAGGCGTCGCCGAGGGCGCGCTGCATCTGCGGGCTGCGCGCCATCAGCACGAGCCCGCTGGTCGCCATGTCGAGCCGGTGCACCACCAGCGCATCGGGCCACTGTCGCTGGGCACGGGCGCTCAGGCAGTCCTGCTTGTCCTCGCCGCGGCCCGGCACGCAGAGCAGGCCGGCCGGCTTCTCGAGCACCAGCAGGTGAGGGTCTACGTGGAGGGCTTGCAGGTCGGTCATCGCGAGGCTGGAGTCTAGGTCCGAACCCGCTCGGCTATCCTCGTCGCGATGCCTGCCGCGCCCGATTCCCAGACCCCCGCAACCTTCTCGGACCTCACGCGCGAGCGGCCCTTCATGCGTCTGTGGGTGGCGCGCCTGTTCGGCACCGCGGCCAGCCAGATGATGATGGTGGCGATCGGCTGGCACATGTACGAACTCACGGCGAGCGCCTGGGACCTGGGCCTGGTCGGCCTCTACCAGTTCGTGCCGGCGCTGCTGCTGGCGCTGCTCGCGGGCCACGTGGTCGACCGCCGCCATCGCGGCCGCATCGTCGCGGCCTGTTTCGCGACCCAGGGCGCGGTGGCGCTGGTCCTGCTGCTGGCGGTGGCCTTCGGACACGACACGCGCACGCTGCTGCTCGGCCTGTCCCTGGTGCTGGGCGCGGTGCGCGCCTTCCAGATGCCGGCCCAGCAGGCGCTGACGCCGCTGCTGGTGCCGCCGCTGATGCTCCCGCGCGCCATGGCCTTCAGCTCGGCCGGGATGCAGGGCGCGATCATCGGCGGGCCCGCGCTCGGCGGGCTGCTCTTCGTGGCCGGGATGGGCGTGGTCTACGGCGCCTCGCTGGCCTTCTTCGTCCTGGCGGCTGCGCTCGTGCTGCGGCTGCGCTATGGGCACACGGCACCGCCACGCGAGCCGGTGACGGTGGCCACGGTGCTGGCCGGCGTCGATTTCATCTGGAAGCGCAAGCCGGTGCTCGGCGCGGTTTCGCTCGACCTGTTCGCGGTGCTGCTGGGCGGCGCGGTGGCGCTGCTGCCGATCTACGCCAAGGACATCCTGAACACCGGCCCCTGGGGGCTGGGCCTGCTGCGCGGCGCGCCGGCCGTGGGCGCGCTCGCGATGTCGATCCTGCTCACGCGAAGGCCGGTCGAGCGCCACGTGGGCCGCACGCTGCTGCTGGCGGTGGGCGTGTTCGGCCTCTGCATGGTGGTCTTCGGACTGTCGCGCAGCTTCGTGCTCTCGCTGATCGCGCTCGCGATCTCGGGGGGCGCCGACATGGTCAATGTCGTGATCCGCCAGACGCTGGTGCAGCTCGAGACGCCCGACGCGATGCGAGGCCGCGTGAGCGCGGTCAATTCGATCTTCATCGGCGCCAGCAACCAGCTCGGCGAATTCGAGTCGGGCGCCACCGCCGCGCTGCTCGGGCCGGTCGGCTCGGTGGTCCTGGGCGGCGTAGGCACGGTGATCGTGGCGCTGGCCTGGTTCCGGCTCTTTCCGTCGCTGGCGCAGCGGGACAGGTTGGTGCGGCCCGGCTAGCGACGCCGCCGGGTGTCGCCGCCGTGTGCCCCTCGTCAGAAGACGGTGAACGCGTGCGGCACGTCGAGCGTCACGTCGCCCAGGGGCTCGGCCACGCACGGGAGGATCCAGCCTTCGGCCTTCTCGTCGGCGCTCACGCCGGGCCACTCAATGCGGTAGCGGATCTCGCCCGCCGCCAGCTGGCAGATGCAGGTGCGGCAGGTGCCGTTGCGGCACGAGCTCGGCAGTTCGATGCCGGCCGCCTCGGCCGATTGCAGCAGCGTGGCACCGGCTTCGGTGGCAAAGTCGAAGCCGCCGGGCGTGATGTGGGCCTTCATTCGCCGCGGGTGCGCGACGCCGCCTGCTGCCGACGCTCTTCGCGCAGCATGAACAGGTAGAGGCTCTCGACCTTTTCGCGCGCCCAGGGGGTCTTGCGCAGGAACTTCAGGCTCGACGCCACGCTCGGGTCGCTCGTGAAGCAGCGCACCGGGATGCGCTCACCGAGCCCGGCCCAGCCGTAGTGCGCGGCGAGCGCGGTCACGATGGCCTCGAGCGTGAGACCGTGCAACGGGTTGCGCGGCTGCTTCGCGGCGGCCGCGCCGGGCTCGCCGGCCTGGGTCACTTGTTCTTGAGCTTGCCGCGCGGGATCACCGCCGTGGTGATCGTGCGCACGGGTTCGATGCCGGCGCCGACCGGTTTCGGCGGTGTCGTGTCCTTCTTGGGCTTCTTGGCTTCCTTGGTGCTGCGCTGCTGACTCTTGGCCATGAGGTTCTCCGGGGATGATGCAAATGCAAATGTGGAGGCAAGTTTAGCCCGCACCTCCGGCGCGGCGACAATACGGCATCCAACGTTTCTGTTCTGCCGCATTCATGTCCGATTACGAAGTTCGCCCCGCCACTCTTCGCGATGCCAAGGCCGTCGCCGAAGTCCACGCTGCTGCCGCCCGCGCGGCCTACGACGGTATCCTGCCCGACGACGAACTGCGCGCGCTGGCTCCCGCCACCCGCGAGGCCAAGTGGCGCGAGGCGATCGAATTCAGCGAACCGCAGGTGCAGGTCGCCGAACTCGACGGCGAGATCGTCGGCTTCGTCGGCTTCGACCGCTCGCGCGACCCCAAGACGCCTTCGACCACCGGCGAGATCTGGGCTCTCCATGTCAAGCCCGAGCACTGGGGCAAGGGCGTGGGCGTGGCCCTGTGGGACGCCGCGCGCGACGGGCTCGAGGAAGAGGGCTGCACCGTGGTCACGATCTGGGTCCCGCTGCGAAACGACCGCGCCATGCGCTTCATCGAGCTCGCCGGCTTCAAGCGAGAAATGAAGACGGCCAAGACCACGGCCATCGGAAGCGTGAAGATCGAAGAGATCCGACTCAAGCGCAGCGTCTGAGCGGCCAAGCACCATGGCCACCAGTCTGCTGCTGCTGCTCGACGACATCGCGACGGTCCTGGACGACGTCTCGGTCCTGACCAAGGTGGCGGCCAAGAAGACCGCCGGGGTGCTTGGCGACGACCTTGCGCTCAATGCCCAGCAGGTTTCCGGCGTCAAGGCCGACCGCGAACTGCCGGTGGTGTGGGCGGTGTGCAAGGGTTCCTTCGTCAACAAGGCGATCCTGGTGCCTGCCGCACTGGCGATCGGCACCTGGCTCCCATGGCTGGTGACGCCGCTGCTGATGGTGGGCGGCGCCTTCCTGTGCTTCGAGGGCTTCGAGAAGCTGGCCCACAAGTACCTGCACAAGGCTGATCATGCCGCCGACACGGCCCGCCACGAGCAGGCCGTGGCCGACCCGCCGGTGGATGTCGGGGCGGTCGAGAAGCAGAAGATCAAGGGTGCCGTGCGCACCGACTTCATCCTGTCGGCCGAGATCATCGCGATCACGCTCGGCACGGTGCAGGGTCAGCCTTTCGTGACCCAACTCACCGTGCTGGTGGGCATCGCGCTCGCAATGACCGTGGGCGTCTACGGCCTGGTTGCGGGCATCGTGAAGCTCGACGATGCCGGCCTCTATCTCAGCCAGCGTGACGGTGCGGGCGCACAGGCCCTGGGCCGCGGCATCCTCGCCACCGCGCCCTGGCTCATGAAGGGCCTGTCGATCGCGGGCACGGCCGCCATGTTCCTGGTCGGTGGCGGCATCCTGGTTCACGGCGTGCCGGCGCTCGCGCATGCGGTGGAAGGCTGGGCCGCCACGCTCGGCGGCTTCGGCGGCTCTCTGGCGTCGATGGCGGCCAATGCCGGGATCGGCATCGTTGCCGGCGCCATCGTGCTGGCAGTGGTCGAGGGCGTGAAGAAGCTGCGCCGCAAGGGCTGAGCGCGGCTTCGGCAGCCGGTGCACAGCCGAGTGGCTGAGCCGAGAACCCGACAAGCCGACAAGCCGAAAAGCCGAGTGCCCCGGCCTCAGCGGCGCGGAGCCCTCACTCGCTGGATCAGCGCCACCACCACCAGCGCCACACCGAGCACCAGGGCGAACCAGCCCACCACGTTGGCGCCCGCCACCGTCTCCCGCCAGCCCGGCGATGTGAGGAAGCTCGGAGCGATCAGCACCGCCGCGCCGATCAGGATGCAGAGCAGGCCGCGCTCGAGCATGCGCGGTCCGCGGGAGGGTCGCTGGGGGGCCATTGCCCGAGTTTAGGGCCTGCACACGGCCGCTTCCTGCGTCATGGCCGCGTCACAACCGCTGACATCCCGCTGCCACAGCCCTGTCATTCGCACTGAAATCGTGCCTCAGGCTCAAAACCCACACCGGATTTGCCCCGCTTGCTATGCGAACCATAGCGTTTTTTAAGAGTTCCGCCTTAAATTCGTGCGTTTCGTGAACTTGTTCTTCTCGAAAAAGAATACTAGTGGCTTACATTCGTAAGTACTAGTTACGGCTTCGGTCACATATTTCTTTCGAAAAGAGCAACCGCATGAATCGCGTTTTCAGTGTCGTTTGGAACTCCTCCCTGCAAGTCTGGGCCGTGGCGTCCGAGCTTGCCGGCAAGGGCCGCCAGTCCGGCACCCTGTCCCGAGGCGTGTCGGGCCACCCGGTCCGGCTGGCTGCCCTGCACATCGCCATGGCTGCGGGCCTGGCGGGCTTCGGTGGCGCGGCGCAGGCCGCCTGCACGACGTCAGGCGCCGTGATCACCTGCGCCGCGGACAGCGTGCAGACCACCATCGTGGGCGACGGACCCGCCATGCCTGCAGGCACCCTGGTGAACGTGCTGCCGAATGCGATCCTCAACACCGGCGACAACACCGCGATCAGCATCGGCGACGGTTCGACCATTGCGATCGGCAACGACGCGCTGGTACAGAACACCGTCACGTCGACGACAGGCGGCAACTTCGGCACGGGCGCCAACACGATCGAGATGGGCAGCAACAACACGGTGACCATCGGCGCGGGTGCCCAGGTGCGTTCCGAGGGCACGGCGTTCAACGCCGAGGCGATCAACATGGTCGGCACCGGCAACACGCTGACCAATTACGGCACGATCTTCTCGAACGCCGGCGGCGCAGCCTTCTGGCTCGAGCAGCCCGACGGCAAAAACACGATCATCAACGAAGTCGGCGGCACGATCCAGTACGCCAGCGGTGCCAGCATCCTCGGCATGTCCGGCGCGATGGCGACGGTGGACTTCACGAACAAGGGCACGATCACGGGTTCGCTGACCTTTACCGACGGCGACGACCGGCTGCGCATCGACACCGGCTCGAGCATCAGCGGCACGATCGACGGCGGCGGCGGCAGCAACACGCTGGAACTCAACGGCGCGGGCACAGACACCTTCGTGAAGCCGTTCTCGAATTTCCAGTCGCTGATCAAGGCCGGCACCGGCACCTGGACCTTCCAGGACTCGCTGCAGGCCTCCGGCATCACGGCCACGACGGTGCAGAGCGGCACGCTGATCCTGGGTGCAGACGAGAGCGGCTACAGCAGTACCGGCACCATGACCGTGGCGCCCGACGGCATCCTGCAGACCTCGGGCGCGTTTGCACCCAAGGTCATCACGGACAACGGCCTCGTGCGCTTCGAGCAGACCGCCAACGGCAGTTACGACGGCCTGCTGAGCGGCAGCGGCGGCATCGAAAAGACCGGCGCAGCGACGCTCACGCTGCTCACGGACCAGGCCATCACCGGCACCACCACCATCAGCGCCGGCACGCTGCAGCTCGGCGCGGGCGGCACGGCGGGCATGGTCACGGGCCCGATCGTCAACAACGCGGCGCTGGCCATCGATCGCTCCGACACGGTCACGTTCGCGTCGCCCATTACCGGCAGCGGCAGCGTCACTCAGCAGGGCGCGGGCACGACCATCTTCACGGCCGACAACACCTATGCAGGCAGCACCACCATCAGCGCCGGCACCTTGCAGCTCGGCGCGGGCGGCACCACGGGCGGCGTGACGGGCCCGATCCTGAACAACGCGGCGCTGGTGATCGACCGCTCGAACGCGATCACGCTGGCCGGGCCGATCACCGGCAGCGGCAGCGTGACCCAGCAGGGCGCGGGCACGACCACCTTCACGGCCGACAACAGCTACGGCGGCGGCACCACGATCAGCGCCGGTACCCTGCAGCTCGGCGCCGGTGGCACCACGGGCAGCGTGACCGGTCCGATCCTCAACAACGCGGCGCTGGTGATCGACCGCTCGAACGCGCTGACGCTGGCGGCGCCCATCACCGGCAGCGGCAGCGTGACCCAGCAGGGCGCCGGCACAACGACTTTCACGGCGGACAACAGCTATGTAGGCACTACGACGATCGCGGCCGGCGTCCTGCAGCTCGGCGCCGGCGGCACCACGGGCAGCGTGACGGGCCCGATCCTCAACAACGCTTCGCTGGTGATCGACCGCTCGAACGCCTTGACGCTGGCGGCGCCGATCACCGGCAGCGGCAGCGTGACGCAGCAGGGCGCCGGCACGACCACCTTCACGGCCGACAACACCTATGCAGGCGGCACCACGATCAGCGCCGGCACCCTGCAGCTCGGCGCGGGCGGCACCAGCGGCGCGATCGTGGGCGACGTGCTGAACAACGGCACGCTGCGCATCGATCGCTCGAACGCGCTGCAACTCGATGGCGCGATCAGCGGCACGGGTGCGCTGGTCCAGGCCGGCAGCGGCAGCACGGTGCTGACCGGTGCCAACAGCTACTTGGGACCCACCACGGTGGCGGCCGGGGCGCTCAGGGCGGGCGCAGCCAATGCGTTCAGCGCTTCTTCGGCCCATGCGGTCGCAGCCGGTGCCACGCTCGACACGGGCGGCTTCAACCAGACCGTCGCCAGCCTGAGCAATGCCGGCACCGTCAACCTGCTGAGCGGCGCGGCCGGCAGCACGTTGACCGTGAACGGCGCCTATGTCGGCAACAACGGCGTGCTGAATCTCGGCACCGTGCTGGCCGGCAGCAGCAGCCTCAGCGATCGCCTGGTGCTGAACGGCAGCGCGGCCAGCGCCACCGGCAACACCACGGTTCGCATCACGAACCTCGGTGGCCTCGGTGCGCTCACCACCGGCAACGGCATCGAGGTCGTGACCGCCCAGAACGGCGCCACCACCACCGCCCAGACCACGCGCAACGCCTTCGCGCTGGCCAACGGCCATGTCGATGCCGGCGCCTTCGAGTACCGCCTCTATGCGGCCGATGCCAGCGGCGCGGGAGAGAACTGGTACCTGCGCTCGACCACCACCGTGCCGCCGGTCGACCCGGTGCCGCCGGTCAATCCGGTCGACCCGACCAAGCCGGTCGACCCCGGCGCCGTTCCCGTGCCGACCTACCGGCTCGAGGTGCCGTTGTTCGCAGCCCTGCCGGCGCAACTGCGCCAGACCGACCTGTCGATGCTGGGCAACCTGCATCGCCGCGTCGGCGACCAAACCGCGCCTGCGGCTTCCGCCAGCGGCGAGGGCGTGCGCCAGGCCTGGGCCCGCGCGGTCTACAGCGACCTCGACATCCGCCAGAAGGGCCTGGCCAATGCCAGGAGCGACGGCCACGTGAGCGGGCTTCAGGCCGGCACCGACCTGCTGGCGAGCGGCAACTGGCGCGCCGGCATCTATGTCGGCATGCTGGACGGCAATGCCGATGTCAGCGGCAACGCACGCGGCCTGATCGGCACGGTCGGCAGCAACGACATCGATGCACGCTACGTCGGCGCCTATGCGACCTGGATGGGCGCCGACGGCATGTATGCCGACTCGGTGCTGCAGGGCGGCCGCCACGACTACACGGTTCGACCGCTCGGCAATCCGAGCATCGACGGCAAGGCCACCAGCCTGACCGCCTCGATCGAGATCGGCAAGGCCTTCCCGCTGGCCGAGAACTGGAGCATCGAGCCCCAGGCGCAGTTGATCCGCCAGAGCAGCCGCTTCGACAACGTGCTGATCGGTGGCGCAATCGTGGGCCAGGACGCCGACGGCGGCTGGATCGGGCGCCTCGGGGTGCGCGTCAAGGGCGACCTCGCCACTGCCGCCGGTCGGCTGCAGCCCTATGCCCGCCTGAACGTCTACAACGGCGGCTCGGGCACCGACATCGCGACCTTCGTCGGCCCGGCCGGCAGCACCGCGATTGCCAGCGCGACCGGCTACACCTCGACCGAGCTCGCGGCGGGCATGACGCTCAAGCTGACGCCGGTGGCCACGCTGTACGGCGAAGTCGGACAGCTCTACAGCAACGGCGGCGACGCGCGCGTGAAATCGTCGGTACAGGGCTCGATCGGCATGCGCCTGAGCTGGTAGCAGGGGGGGTCCGGGTTTCGGTTCAAATACGGGCTTCGCGGCCGCCGGACCTCGGGCGGCCTTCGACGCCACCGCACGACCGCCAAGCCATGGACCTTCCTCGCATTCGTCTTCTCGCCTCTTCGCTGCGCGCCTCTGCGCCGCTGGTGCTCTGTGCAGCGGCATCGCTCGCCGCGGCACAGGACGCCAGCCAGTTCCCGGCGGCCGCGGTGCGCTTCCTGGGGACGGAGATGCCGGCCATGGAAGCCGCCGTCGCGGCCCGCGATCGCGACTATTTCGAGGACGCGATGGGCCGCATGCTCGACTTCTCGGACCGGTGGGGCTTCAAGTCGCGCGACAACCCGGCGCTGGCCCGGTATTCGATGTGCACCGACGCCGTGTCCGACTTTCTCGTGGTTGGCATGTGCCGCATCATGACCACCAGCTCGGCCTGCGAACCCGGCATGGCCGCCAAGTTCGACAGCAACCTGCAGCAGTGCCGCGAGCTCGCGGCCAGGCGCTGACGCCTTCGGAGGACCCTCCATGGACTACAGCCGCTACCACAGCCTCGCGATCACCCGCCGCGGCACCGCCGGCGGCGTGCTCGACATCCAGATGCGAGCGCCCAACGGCAAGCTGCCGACCGCGGGCCACGAAGGCCATCGCGAGCTGGCCGAAATCTGGCGCGACGTGTCGGCCGACGACAGCGTGCGCTGCGCCGTGCTGCGCGGAGAAGGCATGGGCTTCTCGGGCGGCGGCGACCTGGCACTGGTCGAGCAGATGGCGACCGACGATGCGGTGCGCCTGCGCGTCTGGAAGGAGGCGCGCGACCTGGTCTACAACCTCGTCAACTGCGACAAGCCGATCGTCAGCGCCATGCATGGCCCGGCCGTGGGCGCGGGCCTGGTGGCTGGCCTGCTGGCCGACATCTCGATCGCGGCGCGCAGCGCGAAGATCGTCGACGGCCACACGCGGCTCGGCGTGGCCGCGGGCGACCATGCCGCGATCGTCTGGCCGCTCCTGTGCGGCATGGCCAAGGCCAAGTACCACCTGCTGCTGTGCGAGCCCGTGAGCGGCGAGGAGGCCGAGCGCATCGGCCTGGTGTCGCTCGCGGTCGAGGATGCCGAACTGCTGCCGCGTGCCTACGAGGTGGCGGACCGGCTCGCGGCCGGCAGCCAGAGCGCGATCCGCTTCACCAAGTACGCGCTCAACAACTGGCTGCGCCAGGCCGGGCCGACCTTCGACGCTTCGCTCGCGCTCGAGTTCATGGGCTTCGCGGGGCCCGACGTGCGCGAAGGCGTGGCCTCGCTGCGCGAACGGCGCGCACCCCGCTTTCCCTGAAACGCGGCTTCAGCAGGCCTTGAGGCCAAGCAGCGTCTGCAGCAGCACGACGCGCGTCTGGCCCAGCACCATGCCCTTCCATTCGTCGTTGTCGCAGTAGAAGGCGTCGCGCAGGTCCTGGCGGATCGCGCGCTGCTGTGCCTCCGGTGCCTCGGGATGGCGCCGCAGCCAGGTGTCGGCGCGCAGCCGGGTCAGGACCTCCATGTCGGGCAGGGTGCCGAACTCCAGGCCCATGAGCGATGCGTTGGCCTGCGGACATTCGTCGTAGACCGTGGACACCACGGGACCCGAGACGTCGGCCGAGGCCGAAGTGCCTTCGAAGGGGGCGAACACGTCGGCACCCCACCAGGCCCGGGCGCGTGCCAGGTCGGGTGCCGCATTGCGGCCCGGATAGATCTTCTCGCCGTGGCCGTAGGGTCCGAGCCCGGTGTGGATGTCGATCCACGCGATGTCGCGCGCGGCCTGCGCATGCTGGCGCAGGATCGCCCGGATCGTGCGGTTGCTCCAGGACGGGCTGGTGCCGCCGTAGAACACGCCGTCGGGCGAGGTGTACTGGCCGGTGGTGACCGCCGCACGCCAGGCGCGCAAGCCCTTGCGTTCGATGTAGTCGGCGATCGCGGCCTCGTCGGCGGGGCCCGGGGGCCAGCCCTGCGGCAGCACGAGGGGCTCGACCTCGGCATAGGCCGCGTTGACGGGCAGCGGCGCTGCGAAGTCGATGTGGTTGCGGTTGAGGTCGATGTTGTGCTCGTTGGTGCGGTGCAGATGCGAGAAGCCGTGCGGATTGATCGCGTGCACCAGCAGCAGCGCGACCCCGGCCTCTGCGAGCCGGGCCAGCAGGTCGGCGTCGTGCAGCGTCGCGACCTGGCAGCCCGAGCCGCAGAAGCCTTCGGGCCCGTGCGTGCCCGAACTGACGATCAGGAGGCGCGTGGCCTCGGGCGCGCCGAGGCGCGCGACGTCGGTGGCCAGCGCCTCGCCGAACGCGCCGCGGTGGCTATCGAGTTCGAAGCTTTCGATATCGGCGCCTGCGTTGCGCGCGGCATCGAGGAACTTGTTGCGGGCTTCGGCGTAGCTGCCCGAGAAATGACGGGTGGCGGAGGTACTGTGCATGGGGTCCTTTTCTTCCTTCAGACCCCGATGATCGCCGCGCCGGCGAGGATGCGAAAGGGCGACCCTAGCCGAGGAGCTTCGCGATGGCGGACGCCGCCTCCCGCGCTTCGCGCTCCGAATGCACTTCGGCCGCCAGCAGCCGGCCATCGGCCGCCACCGAGATCGCGATCGCCTTCTTCGGACACAGCCCGAGGCAACTGCACTGCACCACGCGCAGGCGCACCGGCAGCCGATGCAGTTCGGCCTTCAGCAGCTTGCGAACCTGCCTGGCATCGATTTTCGAAGGCCCGCTGCTGCGCTCCTCGCAGTCGCCGCAGACCAGCGCCACGCCGCCGAACTTCGGCTTCACGAAGGGGGCCGCGCGCGCGGGGCTGTCGTCGGATGAGCTCACTGCATTTCCTTTGGCTTTTCCCTGGTGCAAGCAGCGATGCTAGGCGCGAACGGCACGCGGCCGAGTCAGCCAACCCGCCGTCCTGCCGGTGGCGACGGTGCTTTCTGCGGTAACTTCGGGGACATGCCAAATCCTCCCATCGAAATCGAAACCGCCCCGAATCCGACCGCCACGGTCCTCGTCATGCATGGCCTGGGCGCCGATGGCAACGACTTCGTGCCGATCGCCAAGGAACTCAGGCTGGCCGAGGTCGGCCCCGTGCGCTTCGTGTTCCCGAACGCGCCGCTGCTGCCGGTGACGATCAACGGCGGCTACCGCATGCCGGCCTGGTACGACATCCTGGGCCCCGGCGCACCCGAAGACGAAGCGGGCCTGCGCGCCTCGCAGGCCGCGATCGAGGCCTTGATCGCCGCCGAGAAGGCGCGCGGCATCCCGGCTTCGCGCATCGTCGTGGCCGGCTTCTCGCAGGGGTGCGCGATGTCGTTCATGACCGGCCTGCGCCATCCCGAGAAGCTGGCCGGCATCGTCGGCCTCTCGGGCTACCTGCCGCTGGCCGACAAGATCGCCGCCGAGCGGAGCCCGGCCAACCAGAAGACTCCGATCTTCCAGGCCCACGGCCAGCGCGACGGCGTGGTGCCGCTGGCGCGCGCGGCCTATGGCCGGGACGCGCTGCTGGCCCTGGGCTACGACATCGAGTGGCACGAATACCCCATGGAGCACTCGGTCTGCATGGAGGAAATCGCCGACCTGAACGGCTTCCTGCTGCGGGTCCTGGCCTGAGCCACGGCTTTTTTCGGCGCTGCTGCGAGACTTCGGCGCCCGTGCTACCTTCCAGCCCCACGAAAGAACGATGGGTCATATGGATACGAGCAAGATCAAGGAGCGCCTCGAAGCGCTCTCGCCCGCGCGGCTGAAGGGAGTCCGGCGCGGGATCGAGAAGGAGAGCCTGCGCGCGCAGCCTGACGGCAAGCTGGCATTGACACCGCATCCCCTGGCGCTGGGCTCGGCGCTGACCCATCCGCACATCACGACCGACTTCAGCGAGTCTCAGCTCGAGCTGATCACGGGCGTCCATTCCGACGTCGAGGCTGCGCTCCAGGAGCTGGTCGACGTCCACCGCTTCACCTACGGCGTACTCGACCAGGCCGGCAACGAGCGGCTCTGGGTCTCGAGCATGCCCTGCGGCCTGCCGACCGACGAGACCATCCCGATCGGCCGCTACGGCTCCTCCAACGTGGGCCGCGCCAAGAGCGTCTACCGCATGGGCCTGAGCCACCGCTATGGCCGGCGCATGCAGACCATTTCGGGCATCCACTACAACTGGTCGCTGCCCGAGGTGTCGAGCGAGCAGTATTTCGCCCTGATCCGCAACTTCCGCCGCCACGCCTTCCTGCTGCTGTACCTTTTCGGCGCCTCGCCGGCGCTGTGTTCGAGCTTCGTCGACGGCCGCCCGCACGAACTGCAGCCGCTCGGCGAGGGCAGCATGCACATGCCCCACGGCACCTCGCTGCGCATGGGGCGGCTCGGCTACCAGAGCGAGGCGCAGGCCTCGCTGGCCGTGAGCTACAACAGCCTCGACGGCTACGGCGCCTCGCTGCAGGACGCGCTGACCCGGCCATGGCCGGCCTACGAGGCCATCGGCATCCGCAACCTCGGCGGCGACTACAACCAGCTCGCCACCAGCCTGCTGCAGATCGAGAACGAGTTCTACGGCACGATCCGCCCCAAGCGCGTGATCTACCCGGGCGAGCGGCCGCTGCATGCGCTGCGCGAGCGTGGCGTCGAATACGTCGAGGTCCGGTTGATGGACCTCGACCCCTTCGAGCCGGTCGGCATCAACGCCCAGACCATGCGCTTCCTGGACGTCTTCCTGCTGCATTGCCTGATCACCGACAGTCCGCCCGACACCCGCGCGGAGATCGCCGACCTGGCCCACAACCAGCACCTGACCGCAGCGCGCGGGCGTGAGCCCGGCCTCGCGCTGCGGCGCAATGGCCGCGACGAGACGCTGAGCGTTTGGGGCGCCGAACTGCTGGCCGAGTTCGAGCCGATCGCCGCAGCGCTCGACGCCGCGCATGGCGGCTCCCACCATGCCGAGGCAGTACGGTCGGCCGCGGCCGCGCTGCGCGAGCCGGCGCTGCTGCCTTCGGCCCGGGTGCTCGAGGCGATGAAGTCGCACGGCGACTCCTTCGTCGCCTTCCTGCGCGCGCGCTCCGAGGAAACCCGCGCCACGCTGCTCGCGCTGCCGCTGGCCGAGGCCCGGCGCGAAGCCTTCGAGCGCATGACGCAGGCGTCGATCGCGGCCCAGCAGCGCATCGAGGCCAGCGACAGCATGCCGTTCGAGATCTACCGCGAGCAATACGTGTCGCCGGCCCGCCTGGGCTTCAAGAACCACTGGGCCGAAACGCCGGGCGAAGCAGCCGTGAGCCAGCGCGCGGCGCTCTGAGGGCTGGCGCGTCTCGCGCCGTCGGAGGAGGGTAGGCCTGAACCTACCCTCATTGGCCGCCTCCGCCCACCCGGCAGGCTCGGCGAATGCGGATGATCGGAACTCATGCGAGACAGACACTTGCCAGCTTCCGACCGGACCCGCCTTCCCATGACCTTCAAGACCTACCTGGTCGAAGACAACCCCGTGATTCGCGAGAACCTGATCGGCTTTCTCGAGGACATCGTCGATGCCACGATCGTGGCCCATGCCAGTGGCGAGGACGAGGCCGTGGCCTGGCTCGACAGCCATCGCGACGGTTGGGACGTTGCCATCGTCGACCTGTTCCTCGACCAGGGCAACGGGCTCGGCGTGGTCGACGCCTGTCGCCGGCGTGCCCCGCACCAGAAAGTGATCGTGGTCAGCAACTACGCCACGCCCGACGTCCGGGCCCGCTCCAAGGCCATGGGCGCCGACGCCTTCTTCGACAAGTCGGCCGAGATCGACCTCTTCCTCGACTACTGCGAACGGCTGAGTCGCCGAAACGACTGAGCGATTCGCCGCGCCGGCCGGGCGCCCTGCTTTTCTGATGTAAAACGCGTCGCGTCAACTTTCAGGAAAGCATCCAGCATGAGCAGCACTATCGATTTCAAGGGTCGCGTCGCCATCGTCACGGGCGCCGGCGGCGGCCTCGGCCGCGAGCACGCCCTGGCCCTGGCCGCGCGAGGCGCCAAGGTCCTGGTCAACGATCTCGGCGGCGCGCGCGACGGCTCGGGCGGATCAGTCAGCGCCGCGCAGGCAGTGGTGGACGAGATTCGCGCGGCCGGCGGCGAAGCCATCGCCAACGGCGCGTCGGTCACCGACTTCGATGCCGTGCAGGCGATGGTCGCCCAGGCCGTGGAGGCCTGGGGCCGCGTCGACATCCTCGTGAACAACGCCGGCATCCTGCGCGACAAGAGCTTCGCGAAGATGGAGGTGGCCGACTTCCGCCTCGTGGTGGACGTTCACCTGATGGGTGCCGTGCATTGCACCAAGGCCGTCTGGCCGCACATGAACGCGCAGAAGTACGGGCGCATCCTCATGACGACCTCGTCCTCGGGGCTCTACGGCAACTTCGGCCAGAGCAACTACGGCGCCGCCAAGATGGCGCTCGTGGGCCTGATGCAGACGCTCTCGATCGAGGGTGCGAAGAACGACATCCGCGTCAACTGCCTGGCGCCCACCGCGGCCACGCGCATGACCGAAGACCTGATGCCCGAGGCCGTGCTGAAGGCCTTGCGGCCGGAGGCCGTGGTGCCGGCCATGCTGGTGCTGGTGTCCGAAGGGGCGCCGAACCGCACCATCCTGTGCGCCGGCGCCGGCACCTTCGAGGCCGCGAACATCACGCTGACCGGCGGCAGCTGGATCGGCCTCGTGGCCGACGCCCCAGAACAGCTTGCGGCGCGCCTGGCCGAGGTGACCGATCGCTCGGGCGAGATCGTGCCGCAGAGCGGCGCCGCGCAGGGCAGCAACGAGGTCGGCAAGGCGATGGCCAACGCCGGCCAACGCTGAGCCCGACCTAGCTCGCCTGCCGCACCGCGCCCGGCGGCGCGTGCTGCAGCGCCGAAGGCAGGCGCGCATCGAGGAGGCCGAACTGCCACACCAGCAGCGTGGCCACCGCGACCAGCGCCAGCGCGGCGAGCGCGGTCGCAAGGCCGCGCCGATCGGCGAAGGGGTCGTGGAGGATGCGGCTCGCGCGGCGCGGGACCTGCGCCGTCTTCGACAGCGAGGCGCCGAGCCGGACGTTGACCTTCATGCGGCCGTTGATGGCCCAGCCGCTGGCGTCGAGGATCGGGCCCAGGCTGCGCTGATGCAGCTTGAGCCAGGCGATCAGCATGCTGGGTCCCGAGATCGCGAGCACCATGCCGACGATCGCGATCGGTATCCACTGGCCGAGGTCGATGAACTTGCTGAACAGCGCCACCAGCACTGCGCTGATGCTGCCCATCGCGACGCCGATCGCAGCCACCGTGCCGACGTCGATGCGGCCCTGAGGAAGCGGCCGGATTGCAGGAGCAGCCGCCGGTGCGGCCACCGCGGCGCCGGCAGGCGGCGGCGCGCCCGCATGGGCCAGTGTGCTCGCGAGCGTTCCGAGCGTGCCCTGCGCACTGGCCTCGCTCGCCGCGGCACGCTTGGCCACCTGCTCCTCGATCATGCGGACGAACTTCTTGTAGGGCGAGAAGAAGGCCTGCGCCACGCTGGTCGGGTTCTCGATCAGGCGCGTGATGGTGGCATCCCAGTCATGGCCCTGGCGGTCGTAGAAGAGGCCGTTGCGGCCGACGAAGAGGAAGTCGACGTCGCCGGCCGTGAAGGCCGCGACGATGCCCATCTTGCGGCCCTCGCGCGTGCATTCGCAATAAGCCAGACAGGTCTTGGCGAGGCCCGCCAAGACTGCGTGCTGCTTGGCATCGGCGACCTGCACGGTGAGATCGCAGCTGCGACCGTCCAGGTACAGCGTTCCGGCCTGGAAGATCGCACCGACCCGGCGGTAGAAGTCGCTGAACGAGACGAAGTTGTTCAGCAGGCGCACGAGGTCGCGCTTGAAGCGCAGCAGCTTCTCGAGGTCGACCAGCCGGGCGTTGTGGCGCTCGACGCTCTCGTCCTCGGCAATCAGCGCCATCAGCGCCCCGCGCGTGTCGAGCAGTGTGGCGATGGCATCGACATCCTCGCCCGCCAGCGCACTGGCAGGCTTGCGTTCGAGCCACTGCTGGCTCGGTTCCAGCCGTTGCAGCAGGTCGTTCCACGCAGCCTCGTCGAGCACCTCGAGCGTGTCGCCGAGCACCGGCGCAACCGCCTGCTCGTGCAAGGCATCGAGCGCGTCGGCCCAGGCCGGGTTGGCGCCCTCGCGCAGCGGCAGGCTGCGTCCGGGCCGGATCGCGGCCAGGGGCAGGGCGGCAATGCCGTCGGTCTGCAGGTGAAGCGACTGCGCACCGAGCGCCTCGTAGTTCTCGCTCGAGGCATTGAGGGCGGCCACGGCCTGCGGATCGAAGGCAGCGACACGGCAGCGCGCGAAGAAGTCGTCGACCTTTTCGCGCACCGCATTCACGGCCTCGGCGGCGGCGAGCAGCACGGGGTCGTGCCCACCCGGCGCACCTTCGCCGGCATGCCACGCACGAAGCGCCTCGGCCTCGGCGAAGAAGGCCTCGGCGCGCATGCGGTCGATGCCGTCGATGCCGTTGCGGTCCTTCACGCTGCCGTGGGTCTGCACGATGCGAAGCAGGGTCGCGCGCACGGCCGCATCGTCCTTCGAGGTCTCGGGCGTGACGACGCCGTCGCCATTGAAGCGCATGGCGGTCAGCAGCTCGGTGCGCTGCACGACGTCGGCGAGCGCGATCATCTCGGCCCCTTCCTTGCCGGCCAGCGCGAGCACGCGTCGCGCCTCGTCCGCCAGCGTGATCGTCTCGTCGGGCTCGTCGGCGATGTCGGTGAGGGCGATCGCGTCGCTGCCTTCCATGAGGACGTCGGGATCGCGCAGGCGGGCGCAGGTCCATCGGCATGCCGCGATCAGCTCGGGCGCCCGGATGCGGCCGTCATGGTCGGTGTCGATCAGGTCGAGCGTGCGGGTGTCGAATTCCAGGCCGCGCGTGGGGCATGCCAGGGCCACCCACAGCTTCTGGTCGAGTTCGCCGATGTGGCGGACATCGGCGCCGTTGCGGATCACGACCTGGTCGACGCCTCCGGCTCGAAAGAACTGCCACTGATGTTGCTCCGACATTCGTGCGGCGCCCTCATTCGAGCGCCGCGTCGGCGTCCTTGCGGATCGAGTCGCGGTCGCGGTGGTCGAGGAGCCGGCCCAGCGTGCTGTCGAGCGAGCGCTTGAGCTTGTCCGAGGCTCCCCGGAAGGCCTCGTCGATGGTGGCGCCGTCGTGGCTGACGGCCAGGGGCTGATGGCCCGCGAGCCGCGCCTCCATGGTGCAGCGCTTGTCGGCGGCGCCGCCGCGGCGGCTGTTCTCGTCGCTCAGGTGGATCTCGACCCGCGTCACCTCGCCCGCGAAGCGCGACAGGTTCTGGCGCATCTCGCCATCGGCCCATTGTTCGAGTGTTTCCTTGTTCTCGATGCCGTTGCTGGTGTTGACCTGGATCTGCATGGAATTCCCTTCTTTCGGTGCGAGTCGTACGAGTCCTCACTGTGCGCCCTCGGGACGCCGGCGTGCGTAAGCATTTGGGCAAAGTGGTCGAGGTCGGAATGACCACATGCGCGTCCCGGCGACAATCGGACCTGCGATTTGCAAGAAAGTGAAAGAGTTTTCCGATGGCCATCCAGTGGTTCCCCGGTCACATGCACCTGACCCAGAAGGCCATTGCCGAGCGGATCAAGGACATCGACGTCGTGATCGAGCTGCTCGACGCCCGGCTGCCGGGCTCGAGCGCCAATCCCATGCTGGCCGAGCTGACCGGTCACAAGCCGGGGCTGAAGGTGCTCAACAAGCAGGACCTGGCCGACCCCGAGCGCACCGCACTCTGGCTTGCGCACTACAACGCCTTGCCCGACACGCGCGCCATCGGCCTCGACGCCAGCCTGACCACGCCTGCGCGCCAGCTGATCGAGGCCTGCCATGCGCTGGCGCCGTCGCGCGGCGGCATGGCGAAGCCGATGCGGGTGCTGATCTGCGGCATTCCCAACGTCGGCAAGTCGACCCTCATCAACACGCTGACCGGCAGCCGCAAGGCCAAGACCGGCGACGAGGCCGGCATCACCAAGCTCGAGCAGCGCATCGTGCTGGCCGACGACTTCTATCTCTGGGACACGCCCGGCATGCTGTGGCCGCGCATCATCGTGGCGCGCAGCGGCTTCAACCTGGCGGCCAGCGGCGCCATCGGGCGCAATGCCTTCGACGAGGAGGAGGTCGCGCTCGAACTGCTGGCCTACCTCAAGGGCCACTACGCGGGCCTGATCGAAGCCCGCTTCAAGATCGATCCCATCGGCGCGGCCACCGAAGACGAGGTGCTGGATGCCATCGGCCGCAAGCGCGGCGCGTTGCTGGGACGCGGCCGCGTCAACCTGCAGAAGGCGGCCGAGATCGTGATGAACGAGTTCCGCAGCGGCAACATCGGCCGCATCACGCTCGAGACGCCCGACGAGTTCGCCCGGTGGCTCGCAGCCGGCCAGCATGCCGATGCCGAGCGCGCGGCGAAGAAGGCGGCGCGCGGGCGCAAGAAGGGCTCGGGCCGGCGCGAGGACGCATCGGCACCGCCGGACCCCGAAGCCGCGCCCGACTAGGCGCCGCAAGGGCGCCTGCAGGAATCCGGGCGCCGGCCTATGCTCGCGGGCTGCCCGCGCCGCGTGCCGGGCTTCCCCAACCAAGGAGTTCCTGCATGCGACACCATTCCCTCGGCCGCACCGGCCTGTTCGTTTCCGAGCTCTGCCTGGGCACCATGACCTTCGGCGGCAGCGACGGCATCTGGAGCCAGATCGGCGACCTGCAGCAGGCCGACGCCGAACGGCTCGTGGGTCAGTCGCTCGATGCCGGCATCAACTTCATCGACACCGCGGACATCTATTCGGGCGGCGAGTCGGAGCGGATCACGGGCCGGGCCTTGCGCAACCTCAAGGTGCCGCGCGAGCAGGTCGTGATCGCGACCAAGGTCTTCGGCGAGGCGGGCCCCGGCCCCAACATGCGCGGGGCCTCCCGCGGCCACATCATGGACGGCGTGAAGGCCAGCCTGCAGCGCCTGCAGCTCGACCACATCGACCTTTACCAGATCCACGGTTTCGACCCGGCGACGCCGATCGAGGAGACGGTGCGGGCGCTCGACCAGCTGGTGCGCCACGGCCACGTGCGCTACGTGGGCGTGTCGAACTGGGCGGCCTGGCAGATCGCCAAGGCGCTCGGCATCTCCGAGCGGCTCGGCCTCGCGCGCTTCGAATCGCTGCAGGCCTACTACACCGTCGCCGGGCGCGACCTGGAGCGCGAGCTGATCCCTATGCTGCAGAGCGAAGGCCTGGGGCTGATGGTCTGGAGTCCGCTCGCGGGCGGCCTGCTGAGCGGCAAGTACGGGCGCGAGCAGCAGGGCGAGACCGGCAGCCGGCGCGTGAGCTTCGATTTCCCGCCGGTCGACAAGGAACGGGCCTGGGACTGCGTCGACGCCATGCGCCCGATCGCCGAGGCGCGCGGCGTCTCGGTCGCGCAGGTGGCGCTGGCCTGGCTGCTGCATCAGCCGCAGGTGACCAGCGTCATCGTCGGCGCCCGCCGTCCCGAGCAGCTGGCCGACAACCTCGCGGCCACGGCGCTCGCGCTCGACGCCGGCGAGCTGGCGCAGATCGATGCCGCCAGCCGCCTGCCGGCCGAATACCCGGGCTGGATGTTCGCGCGCCAGGGCGAGAACCGCCGCAAGCAGCTGGCCGAACGCCGCGCCTGAATGCGGAGGCGCGGCGGCCTGCCGGCCGCATCCTTGTGGCGACTTTAGGGTTGTCACTCTCCAGGGGGCGGGGTGGTTTCGCTTATGTTCGTCAGGCATTTCACCCCCCAAATCTGGAGACATTTCGATGCTCGTGCGTTTCAAGCTTCTTGCGGTGGCCGGCGCCATCGCCTTTTCCGCCGGCGCCTTCGCTGCCGATCCGATCAAGATCGGCGTCGACGGCCCGTTCACCGGCGGTTCGTCCTCGATGGGCGTCAGCATGCGCGACGGCGTTCGCCTCGCGGCCGAGGAAATCAACAAGAGCGGCGGCGTGCTGGGCCGTCCGATCCTGCTGGTGGAGCGCGACGACGAAGCCAAGAACGAGCGCGGCGTGCAGATCGCCCAGGAATTCATCAACAAGGAAAAGGTCGTGGCCGTGGTCGGCTACATCAACACCGGCGTCGCGCTGGCGTCGCAGCGCTTCTTCCAGGAAGCCAAGATCCCGGTGATGAACAACGTCGCGACCGGCTCGATCATCACGCGCCAGTTCGACAAGGAGCCCGACAACTACGTGTTCCGCAATGCCGCGCACGACAGCATCCAGGCGCCGATGATCGTGCAGGAGGCGGTGACCCGCCGCGGCTACAAGAAGGTCGCGATCCTGGCCGACTCGACCAACTACGGCCAGCTCGGCCGCGAAGACCTCGAGAAGGCGCTCAAGGCCAAGGGCATCACGCCCGTCGCGGTCGAGAAGTTCAACATCAAGGACGTCGACATGACGGCCCAGTTGCTCAAGGCCAAGGAAGCCGGCGCCGAAGCCGTGCTGACCTACGGCATCGGCCCCGAGCTGGCCCAGATCGCCAACGGCATGACCAAGCTGGGCTGGAAGGTGCCGATCATCGGCAGCTGGACGCTCTCGATGGCCAACTTCATCGACAACGCAGGCCCCGGCGGCGACGGTGCGCGCATGCCGCAGACCTTCATCCAGGAAGGCACGACGCCCAAGCGCAAGGAGTTCATCGCGAGCTACCTCAAGACCTTCAAGCCCAAGAACGACCGCATCGACTCGCCGGTGTCGGCGGCGCAGGGCTACGACTCCATCTACCTGCTGGCCGCCGCGATGAAGCAGGCCAACAGCACCGAAGGCCCGAAGATCAAGGCCGCGCTGGAAGACCTGCAGGCACCGGTCGCGGGCGTGGTCACGACCTACAACAAGCCCTTCTCGAAGACCGACCATGACGCGATCACGGCCAACATCCCGGTGTTCGGCGAAGTCAAGGGCGGGCGCGTGGTGTATGCCAACCCCGACGACATGAAGAATGCCGCACAGGTCCGCGTGAAGGACGTGGCGGCCAACGACGCCCTGCTGAAGCAGTAACCGCGCTGATGCGCCGGCGCCGCCCTGGGTCCTGCCCGCGGCGGCGCCTTTTCATGTCCAAAGCCATGCGGAAACCGCCATGCAAATCCTGACCCAACTTATCTTCAGCGGCATTGCGCTGGGCATGATCTATGCCGTCATCGCCTTCGGCTATCAGCTCACCTTCGCCACTTCGGACACACTCAATTTCGGCCAGGGCGATGCGCTGATGCTCGGCGCCCTGGTCGGCCTCACGCTCGTCACGCTGGGCGTGAACTACTGGCTCATGATCCCGATCGTCTGCCTGTTCGGCGCGATCCAGGGCGCCGTGGTGGAGCGCATCGGCGTGCGGCCCGCCATCAAGATCAAGTCGGAGTTCGGCTGGATCATGTCGACCATCGCGCTCGGCATCATCTTCAAGAACGTGGCCGAGAACGTCTGGGGCCGCGACGACCTCAAGTTCCCGTCGCCGCTGCCGGAAGCGCCGATCAAGTTCCTCAACGCCAACGTGCTGCCGATGGAAATCCTCGTGGTGGTCGGCGCCGTCCTCATGATGCTGGCGGTGGAAGTGTTCAACCGCCGCTCGATCTACGGCAAGGCCGTGGTCGCGACCTTCAACGACCGCGACGCGGCCAAGCTGATGGGCATCAACACCGGGCTCGTGATCACCTTCTCGTACGCGCTGTCGTCGATGACCGCCGCCTTCGCTGGCGTGCTGATCGCGCCGCTGACGCTGACCGGCGCCACCATGGGCGCGGTGCTGGGCCTCAAGGCCTTCGCGGTGGCGATCATCGGCGGGCTGACCAGCGGCATGGGCATCATCCTGGGCGGCATCATCCTCGGCATCGCCGAGACCACCACGGGCTTCTACCTGAGCACCGGCTACAAGGACGTTCCCGGCCTGGTGCTGCTGCTGATCGTGCTGGCGGTTCGTCCGGCCGGCCTGTTCGGCAAGACTGCGATCAAGAAGGTCTGAGCTGCACATGAATTCGAAAATCACGCGTTTCATCCTCGCGATCGCGGGCTTCGCAGCGCTCATGCTGTTCCCGGTCGCGGTCGACAACCCCTATTACATCCACCTGCTCGAGACCATCCTGATCTACGCGATCCTGCTGTTCGGGCTGGACATCGTGGTCGGCTACACGGGCCAGGTGTCGCTGGGCCATGCAGGCCTGTTCGGCCTCGGCGCCTACACCTCGGGCGTACTGGTCTACAAGCTGGGCGCGCCGCTGATGGTGGCGCTGATCGCCTCGATCGGGGTCACGGCGCTGTTCGGCGCGCTGCTGGCGCTGCCGGCGCTGCGCGTCACGGGACCGTACCTGGCGATGGTCACGCTGGCCTTCGGCACCATCATCCAGATCCTGATCAACGAGATGAGCTTCCTGACCGAGGGCCCGATGGGCATCAAGCTCAGCAAGCCGCCGCTGTTCGGCTACAAGCTCGACGAGCGCGAGTTCTACTGGCTCGTGGTCGTGATGCTGGTGCTGTCGCTGGTGGTGGTGCACCGCATCCTGCGCTCTCACCTGGGGCGCGCCTTCGAGGCGCTGCGCGGCAGCCCCGTCGCGTCGGACTGCATGGGCGTCTCGGTCTACCGCTACAAGGTCTACGCCTTCGTGATCAGCGCCGGCTTCGCGGGCCTGGCCGGCAGCCTGTATGCGTACTCGGAGCAGTACATCTCGCCCAACACCTACAACTTCGAGCTCACGGTGCTGTTCCTGCTCGCGGTGATCATGGGCGGGCGCAAGAGCCGCATCGGCGCGCTGCTGGGCGCCACCATCATCGTGCTGCTGCCCAAGCTGCTGGACGACGTGGAGCTCTTCCGCTATGTCTCGGTGGGCCTCGCGGTGCTGGTGATGGTCGTCGCGGTGGTCGGCGTGCAGCGCAAGCGCGTGACTGCGCAGCAGATGGTGATCCCGGTGGTCGGCAGCATCGCGCTGGCGGCCCTGGCCTTCTGGCTCAAGACCATGACCGACTGGCGGCTGTCGATCTTCGGCGTGATCATGCTGTTCGTCGTCTACTACCTGCAGGACGGCATCGTGGGCTTCGTGCGCAATGCGCTGAACCTGCGCCGGCCGAAGGCGCAGCTCGAGGTCGAGGGCCCGGGCATCGCACCGGCCGACGCCGTGTCGACCGCAGCCAAGGGCGGTGGCGAGCCCGAGGTGTTGCATGCGGCTGGCGTGCTGATGCAGTTCGGCGGACTGAAGGCGCTCAACAACGTCGACCTGAGCGTCAGGCGCGGCACCATCCACGGCCTGATCGGCCCCAACGGCTCGGGCAAGAGCACGATGATGAACGTGCTGACCGGCATCTACGTGCCGACCGCGGGCGCCATCAGCTTCGGCGGCCGCTCGCTGGTCGGGCGCACCTCGGCCGACATCGCGCTGTCGGGCATCGCGCGTACCTTCCAGAACGTGCAGCTGTTCGGCGAGATGACCGCGCAGCAGAACGTGCAGGTGGGCCTGCATCACACCTTCCGCAGCAACCTGCTGGACGTCTCGCTGCACACGCCGCGCTACAAGCGCGAGAGCGCCGCGGCCGCCAACCGCGCGCTGGGGCTGCTGAAGTTCGTCGGCCTCGCGGAATTCGCCAACGAGGAGGCGCGCAACCTGCCCTATGGCAAGCAGCGCCTGCTCGAGATCGCGCGCGCGCTCGCGCTCGACCCGCAGCTGCTGCTGCTCGACGAGCCCGCGGCCGGCCTCACGGCGCCCGACATCAAGGAGCTGATCGCGATCATCCGCAAGATCCGCGAACACGGCGTGACCGTGATCCTGATCGAGCACCACATGGACGTCGTGATGAGCATGTGCGACACGGTGTCGGTGCTCGACTTCGGCCAGAAGATCGCCGAGGGCGAACCCGCGGCCGTGCAGTCCGACCCGAAGGTCATCGAAGCCTATCTCGGCGGCCAGGACGCCGAGCCGCAGCCTGCCTAAGGAAACAGATGCTCACCATCAAGAATCTATCGGCCGGCTACGGCAAGGTGCAGGTGCTGCAAGGCGTCTCGATCGACGTGCCCAAGGGCAAGATCGTGACGCTGATCGGCTCCAACGGCGCCGGCAAGACCACCACCATGCGTGCGGTGTCCGGCATGATCCAGCCGACCGCGGGCGAGATCACGCTCAACGGCAAGCGCATCGACGGCCTCGAGTCGTATCACATCGCCAAGCTCGGCCTCGCGCACTCGCCCGAGGGCCGGCGCGTGTTCGCCACCATGACCGTGACCGACAACCTCACGCTCGGCGCCTTCCCGCGCCTGACCGGCAGCCGTCCGCGCGGCGACGTGCCGGGCGACCTCGAGCGTGCGCTCGACCTGTTCCCGCGGCTCAAGGAGCGGCGCACGCAGCTGGCCGGCACGCTGTCCGGCGGCGAACAGCAGATGCTCGCGATGGCGCGCGCCGTGATGCTGAACCCCGAGGTGGTGCTGCTCGACGAGCCCTCGATGGGCCTCGCG
This sequence comes from Variovorax jilinensis, assembly GCF_030316885.1. GTDB lineage: Bacteria > Pseudomonadota > Gammaproteobacteria > Burkholderiales > Burkholderiaceae_C > Variovorax > Variovorax jilinensis. The sequence goes on from NZ_JASZYQ010000001.1 coordinate 1,117,912, forward strand.
CCGATCCTGGTCGCCGAGGTGTTCCGCATCATCGAGCGGCTCAAGCAGGAGGGCGTCACCATGCTGCTGGTGGAGCAGTTCGCGGCCGCCGCGCTGGGCGTGGCCGACTACGGCTACGTGCTCGAGAACGGCCGCATCTCGCTGCACGGGCCGGCCGAGAAGCTGCGCAACGATCCGGGGGTGAAGGCGGCCTACCTCGGCAGCGGGCACTGAGCAAGGGCATCGGAGGCGGGCGCCGGCGACCCGCGCTTCGGTGCGGGAGAATCGGTGCCATGACCGAAGCCCAGCCCATCCTCGAAGTCCTCCCGCGCGACATCAGCGCCTACCGCCAAGGCAACACCGGCATCGACTACGTGCACCGTTTCGAATCGGGCAAGCCGGGCCCGAAGGTGCTGATCAACGCGCTCACGCACGGCAACGAGATCTGCGGCATGGTGGCCGCGGCGCACCTGCTCGACACGAACGTGCGGCCGCTGATCGGCACGCTCACCGTGAGCTTCGCGCACGTCGAGGCCTACGATGCCTTCGATCCCGTGAAGCCCTTCGACAACCGCCAGATCGTCCACAACCTCAATCGAGTCTGGTCCGACGAATGGCTCGACGGCCCCGAGGACAGCCCCGAACTGCGGCGCGCGCGAGCGCTGCGGCCGATCGTGAAGGACGCCGACCACATCCTCGACATCCATTCCACGAGCCAGGACGTGGTGCCGTTCTGGGTCTATCCGGATTTCGAGCGCAATGCCCGCGTGGCGATGGCGATCGGCCTGCCGCCGGTGCACCTCGTGATGCCGAGCGGCCTGGGCTCGGGCACGCCGCTGATCCAGCACGGGCTGCACGCCGGCGCAGATGCGCCGGGCGCTGCGATGGTGGTCGAGTGCGGGCAGCACTTCAGGCAGTCGGCGGCCGACCTGGCAACCGAAGTGGCGCTGCGCTTCCTGGCCCACTTCGGGCTCATCGAGCGCGCAGGCGCGGTGGCCCCGGCCGCGCCGCAGCGGCGTTTCGAGCTGCTGCAGACGCACATGATCAAGTTCGAGGATTTCCGCTTCGTGCGTCCCTTCGTCGGCTTCGAGACCTTCGCCCAAGGCGAGCTGATCGCCACCCAGGGCCCCGAGGAGATCCGTTCGCCCTGCGACGGCTGCACGATCTTCATGCCGGCCCAGCGCGCGATCGTGGGCCGCGAGGCGGTGTACCTCACGAGACCGCTGCAGGATTGATTCAGCCGGCGACGAAGAGCGCCGGATCCACCATCGCCTGATTCAGCATCACCGACCAATGCAGATGCGGTCCGGTCACGCGGCCGGTCGCGCCGACCGCCGCCAGGCGCTCGCCCGTCTGCAGCAGGTCGCCGGGCTTCGCGTCGATCCGGCTCAGGTGGCAGTACATCGTGAGCAGCCCGCCGCCATGGTCGAGCCAGACGGTGCCGCCGTTGAAGAAATAGTCGCCGGTGTCGATCACGCGGCCTTGCAGCGGCGCCAGCACCGGCGTGCCGGTGCCGGCCGCGATGTCCATGCCGCTGTGCGGATTGCGCGACTGGCCGTTGAAGACGCGGCGCAGTCCGAAGGAACTCGACCGGCGGCCCGGCACCGGCACCGCCATCCGGAGGTCCTGCAGGGCAGGCGGCGCGCTGAAGGTCGCGGTCACGCTCGCCAGGTGCAGGCGTTCGCGTTCGTAGCGCGCCTGGTCGGCGGCCGAGAGGTCGACCGTGCCGGGCGCCACCTTGAGGCGCTGCTCCTGGTATTTCTTGGGTGCGACCACATAGGCGATCTGCCGCTCGCGGCCGCTCTCGTCGCGCACCGAGATGCGCGCGTTGCCGGGCGCCGCCGCCAGCGGAATGCCGACCAGCGCCGTCCATTCGATCGCGTCGCCGATCACCAGCAGCGGCAGGCCGGCCTCGGTGCGTGCGAGCGGCCGCTCAGCCGCCGGGCCGAGCGACAGGCGAGCGACGCCGCCCGGGACCTGCGCGCCGTGCGGCCGCAGCGCGGCATCCGTCGAAGCCGAAGTCGAAGCAGGCGAGGGCGCAGCACCGGCGCGCAGCGGCGGCAGCGCGAGCAGGCCCGCGGTCGCGAGAAGCAGCGAGCGTCGCTCCATGTCCGGGCGCCGCCTCACTTGCCCCAGCCGTCCCTCATGCCGGCTGCGCGATTGAAGACGCGCGTGCCGGCCGCGGCGGCCTTCGCATCGACCACGAAGTAGCCGTGGCGCTCGAACTGGAAGCCCGCGCCGCCCTCGGCCGCGTGGGCCAGCGAGGGCTCGACGAAGGCCTGCGCGGTCAACAGGCTGTCGCGGTTGAGCTCGTCGAGCAGTTCGCCGCTGCCGGGTTGCGCAGCCGCGAAGAGGCGCTCGTAGAGCCGCACCTCGGCCGGCAGTGCATCGGCGGCGGCCACCCAGGTGATGTTGCCCTTGACCTTGATCGCGTCGGCGCCGGGCGTGCCGCTCTTGGTGTCGGGCACCAGCAGTGCCTGCACCTCGAGCAGCCGGCCTTCCGCATCGCGCGTGGCGCCGGTGCATTCGATCGTGTGGCCGTACTTGAGCCGCACCTTGTTGCCCGGGAACAGGCGGAAGAAGCCCTTGGGCTGCACGTCCTCGTAGTCGGTGCGCTCGATCCAGACTTCGCGGCCGATCTTGAAGCTGCGCTGGCCGCGCTCGGGATGGTGCGGATGGACGGGTGCCGTGCAGTCGTCGAGAAAGCCGGCGCCCATCAGCTCGTCCCAGTTCGTGATGACGAGAGGGACCGGGTCGAGCACCGCCATCGCACGCGGCGCGATCGGGTCGAGCGTGTCGCGCAGCGCGGCCTCGAGGCTCGCGTAGTCGATCCAGCCACCCGACTTGGTGACGCCCGAGCGCTCGCAGAACAGCTTGAGCGCGGCCGGCGTGTAGCCGCGGCGGCGCAGGCCGGCCAGCGTGGGCATGCGCGGATCGTCCCAGCCGTCGACATGCTTTTCCTCGACCAGCTGGCGCAGCCGCCGCTTGCTGGTGATGACGTGCGTGACGTTGAGCCGCGCGAACTCGTACTGGCGCGGATGCGGCGTCGCGATCAGGCCGCCTTCGGCGAGGCGGTCGAGCAGCCAGTCGTAGAAGGGGCGCTGGTCCTCGAACTCGAGCGTGCAGATGCTGTGCGTGATCTGCTCGAGCGCGTCCTCGATCGGATGCGCGAAGGTGTACATCGGGTAGATGCACCAGGTGTCGCCGGTGTTGTGGTGGGTCGCCCGCCGGATGCGGTAGAGCGCCGGATCGCGCATGTTGATGTTCGGGCTCGCCATGTCGATGCGCGCGCGCAGCACCGCGGCGCCGTCGGCGAGCTGGCCGTCGCGCATGGCACGAAAGCGCGCCAGGTTCTCTTCGGGCGTGCGGCCGCGGAAGGGGCTGTCGGTGCCCGGCGTGTTGAAGTCGCCGCGCGTGGCGCGGATCTGCTCGGCGCTTTGCTCGTCGACATAGGCCAGGCCGGCGCCGATCAGGTATTCGGCTGCCCGGTACATGAAGTCGAAGTAGTTACTTGCGAAGTACACATGCTCGTCGACTTCGCCAGGCTGGCGCGGGTTGTCGGCCAGCCGGGTGTCGTAACCCAGCCATTGCACGGCGTCGCGGATCGCGTCGACGTATTCCTGCTCTTCCTTTTCGGGGTTGGTGTCGTCGAAGCGCAGGTGGCAGACGCCGCCGTATTCCTTCGCGAGCTCGAAATTCAGCCAGATGCTCTTGGCGTGGCCGATGTGCAGGTAGCCGTTGGGCTCCGGAGGGAAGCGCATGCGCACCTTGGCCGGGTCCTGCATGCCTTGCGCATGGTGGGCGGCGTCGCCGGGCGATCCACCCCAGGTACGGGCGGAATACTGGCCCTGTTCGAGGTCGTTTTCGATCACGTGGCGCAGGAAATTGCTCGGCTTGGTGCTGTCGTGGTCTGCAGGGGAAGTCATGTGCTCATTCTAGGTGGGCCCCCAGGGCGGGTTACCTTTGGCAACCTTCTTCACACGCCAGCGTGCACCACCTTCACAGCTCCCGCGTTGAATACACACATGGCGGCCAACACCCGCCAGTCACAAGGAGTTCCACCATGAGCCAAACCAGATTCTTCAAATGGGCCGCTGCCGGCCTCGTCGCGGCAGGCGCGCTGTTCGCCACCGCCTCGGCCAGCGCCGCGGTCGGCTGGTCGGTCGGCGTCAACGTGCCTGGCGTGGCGATCGGCGTCGCCGCGCCGCAACCCTATTACGCGCCGGCGCCGGTCTACGTGGCACCGGCACCGGTCTACTATCCGCCGCCGCCCGCCTACTACGGCCCGCCGCCGCGCTACTACCGTCCGGCGCCTGTCTACTACGCGCCGCCGCGTGCCTACTACGGGCCGGGCCCGGGCTACTACCGGCCCGCGCCGGGTTACCGCGGCAACGGCCACCACCACAACGGCTACTACCGCTGAGGCCAACCGAGCAAATCTGCTGTCACCCAGAGAAAAACCGGCCCGTATCGACGGGCCGGTTTTTTTTCGACCGCGCCAGGCGCGGCGGGCGCATCACATGGCGCGGAACAGGTGGGCGTAGAGGCGGCTCACGGGAATCTTCTCGTCGCGCCCGCGCAGCGTAAGGTGCTGCTTGCCAGCCTCGTCGCGATGCACGGCGTCGATCGCGCCCGCGCGCACCACCACTGCCCGGTGCACCTGCCAGAAGACCTCGGCGTCTAGCTGCGGCAGCAACTGGCGCAGCGGCGTGCGGATCAGGTACTCGTGGCCGGCCGTGAGCACGCGCACGTACTTGTCGGCGGCCTCGAAGTACAGCACCTCGTCGATCGGGATCATGCGCACGCTCTGGCCGCTGGAGCCGGCCTCGCTGGCGGCGATCAGCCGGATCGGCGCAGACGGCGTACCCGGCGCACCCGGCGCGGTTGCGCCCGCCGCCGCCAGCGCCTTCTGCCACTGGGCCAGCGTGCCCGCGAGGTCGGCCTCGGCAGCCTGCGCAGAAGCCGGGGCACGCGTCGCCATGGCCTGTTGCAGGCGTGCCACCGTGCGGCGCAGGCGCTCGGGCTGCACCGGTTTGAGAACGTAGTCGATCGCCTCGGCCTCGAACGCGCGGGCCGCGTATTCGTCGTAGGCGGTGACGAACACCAGCTGCGGCATCGGCGCCTCGTCGACCGGCCAGGCATCGGCCAGCTCGGCCGCGACCCCGAGGCCGTCGAGCCCCGGCATCCGGATGTCGAGGAACAGCACCCGTGGCAGCCGCTCGAGCGCCTCGCGCACGGCGCTGCGGCCGTCGCGCACGCTCGCCAGCACCTCGAGCTCCGGCCAGGCCGCAGCCAGCTCGGCGCGCAGGGCCTGCGCGAGCAGCGGTTCGTCTTCGGCGATCAGGGCGGTGGGAAGAGGGGCGTTCATGGGCAGGCGAGCGGCCGGGCAGCGGGTGTCGGCTTGCCGAGCGGCAGCACGATGGTGGCACAGACGCCTCCGCCGGGCGGCGTGCTCAGCGCGAGGCTGGCCTCGGCGCCGTAGATGGTCTCGAGCCGCTCGCGCACCTGCGCCACGCCGAAGCCGCCGGCGGAGGGCGCGTCGCCTGCCGGTGCATCGATGCCGACGCCGGTGTCGATCAGCTCGATCACCAGCCGTTTGCCATCCTGGCGCGCCCGCACCGTGACCTGGCCCCCTTCGACCTTGGGCTCGAGGCCGTGCCGGATGCTGTTCTCGACCAGCGGCTGCAGCATCAGCGGCGGGACCGGCACCGCGCGCAGCGCATCGGGCAGCTCGAGCACGAAACGCAGCCGGTCGCCCATGCGTACCGCCATCAGTTCGAGATAGTCGGAAAGCCGCTCGAACTCGGCCGCAAGCGGATGCGACAGCGCGCGCGAGCCGCTCAGGGTCACGCGCAGGTAGCCGTTGAGGCGGTCGAGCATGGCGATCGCGCGCGGCGGATCGGTGGCGATCAGCGCACGCAGGTTGGCCAGCGTGTTGAACAGCATGTGCGGCTCGAGCTGGGTTTCGAGCAGCTTGAGGCGCGCATCGGCAGCGTCGCGCTGGGCCAGCGCGATCTCGCCCTCGAGGTACTTGCTCTTGCCGCGGCTGTAATAGAAGTAGCAGATCGCGATGCCAGCCAGCACCGTGATCACGATGGTGGAAGCGAAGCTGTGCGAATGCAGGAAATCGAAGGCCTTCGCGCCGCTGTAGGCGTCGCCGATCGCGTTGCCGCCGAAGAAGCCGGTCGCGATGCCGACGATGACCAGCACGAAGCCGCGCGCGCCGTGGGGCCACAGGCTCTGGTCGCTCAGCGCGAGCCGGCCGATGTCGATCACGAACCAGCTGATCATCCCGATGGCGAGCGAATAGACCAGCTGCACGTCCCATCGGCCCCGCCCCGACAACGCCAGCGCGGCGGCGATCAGGCACGAGAAGGCGACGGTGCTCAGGCCGTGCCGAAGCAGGTCGAGCGCGCTCTCGCGCGTGAGGTTGCGTCTGAGATTGGCGATCACCAGGGGTCTCCGGCGCCCAGCGCCTTGCGTTCGCGCGCCAGCAGCCGTTCGTACAGGTCGCCGCCCGGCGCCACGAAGAAGACCACCGCGCCGTGGATCAGCAGGCCGAGTCCCCAGCCCAGCAGCGGGTAGATCGCCCAGCCGTGGCCGCGCGAGGCCGCAAGGCCGACCAGCCCGAGGTTCACGACCAGGTAGACCGCCGCGTGCAGGTACCAGCCCAGCTTGGCACCGGCGCGGCGGCGCGCCAGCCGTTCGACGGCATCGGGTTCGGTGGAGCGGGAGGAACGGGAGGAGTGGGAAGAGCGGAAGGAGGAAGTCATGGCGGGCGCCTCGGACAGTGGATTGTTGCGAACGGGAGTCGGCCGGCGATGGGGATCGACCCTATCAGGCCTGCAGGGCGTCGATGGCCGGGGCGGCCTGGGCGCTGCCGCGCCGGTCGGCGGCGATGGCCAGCTTCCACAGGCGCAGGGCCCGCCCCGCGAAGAGGCCCGTGAAGGTGCCGTAGAAGGCGCTGATGCCGATCGCGAACGCGGCCTGGCGGGCAAGCTGCGGATGCAGCGCGAGCAGCACGCCGACACCGTACTTGGTAAAGAAGATGCCCATCATCAGCACCAGCGGCACCGCGCTGCCCGGCATGGCGAAGCGGCGCGAGCCGGGCTCGTAGCGGATGCCTCGCGGCACCGGGCGCCGGAGCACGAAGGCCAGCAGCACCAGCGCGGCGGCCGCCCAGGCGAGCAGCGCGGAGGGCGAATCGCCGAAGGCCGAGGCGACGCCGAAGATCGACAGGCCGGTCATCACCACCGGCAGCAGCGTCACGCGGAACAGGCTGAGCCCATGGGCGAACAGCTGCCTTGCGCCCAGCCACAGCAGCGTGGCGAAGAGAACGTAGACCCACTTGGGGGTGTGCATGAAGATCTGGCTCAGCATGGTGGTCATGGTCTGCTCCTGGAGGGAATGGGGGGAGGGAAGCGGTTCGGCGGTCGATGGGCGGACTGTGCCGAGGGCCGCCCGGGGCCGCCACGCCGATGCGACGAACCGCCTTCCGGCGGCGCCAGATGCATTTCGCGGGCGCGGGATGCGGCCGCGGCAGTCGGTCCGGGCCGGCTTTACCGAGGCTTTACGGTTCGTAAGCCGTGGACGCTACGATTCGGCGCTCCACTACCTGCTGCCGCCTTTTCGCCCCTGCCCATTCCATGTCGTCTCCCTATCCAGAGCCCCTTGCCGAAGAATCCCCAGCGCCGCGTCGGCCGCCTTCCCGGCGCCGTCGCTGGCTCGGCAGCCTGCTGGCGCTGATCGTGGTGCTGGCGCTCGCGGGAGCGGCCTGGTACGTGGTGAAACGCTCGAACGAGCCGGCTGCGGGCCGCGGCCCCGGCGGCCCCGGGGGCGGATTCGGCGGCGCCAGTTCCACGGTCGGCCATGCGGCCGCGCGCCGCATGGACCTGCCCATCCTGATCGATGCCCTGGGCACCGTGACGCCGCTGGCGACCGTCACGCTCAAGCCGCAGGTCGGCGGCGTGCTGACCGAGGTTCTCTACACCGAGGGCCAGACCGTCAGCAAGGGCCAGCTGTTGGCGCGCATCGATCCCCGCCCCTACGAACAGGCGCTGATGCAGGCACAGGGCAACCGTGCGCGCGACGAGGCCCAGCTCGAAGCCGCCCGCGTCACCCTGTCGCGCTACCGCACGCTCCTGGGCCAGGACTCGATCGCGCGCCAGGACGTCGACACCCAGTCGGCGCTGGTCAAGCAGCTCGAAGGCACGGTCCTCACCGACCGTGCGGCCGAGGCCGCGGCCAGGCTCAACCTCGACTACACCCGTGTCACGTCACCGGTCGCCGGCCGCATCGGCCTGCGCACGGTCGATCCGGGCAACATCGTCACGGCCAACGCCGCGACCGGCATCGCGGTGATCACGCAGATGAACCCGATCGACGTCCAGTTCGCGGTGCCGCAGGACCGCGTGCCCGACATCCAGGCCCAGCTCGCCAAGGGCGCGCCGCTGGCGGTGAAGGCGCTCGACCGCGTGCGCAGCGCGGTGCTCGACACCGGCACCTTCTCCACCCTCGACAACGTGGTCGACACCAGCACGGGCACGGTACGCGCCAAGGCGCGCTTCAACAACGTCGGCACGCCGCTGTTCCCGAACCAGTTCGTCAACGTGCAGATGGTGCTGCGCACGGTCGACGCGATCGTGGTGCCGGTCACGGCCGTGCGTACCGGGCCGAGCGGCAATTTCGTCTATGTCGTCAACGAGGACCGCACGGTGTCGATGCGCCCGGTCAAGCGCGGCGAGGCCACGGTCGACGTGGTGGCGATCGTCGACGGCCTGAAGGACGGCGAGCTGGTGGTCACCGAGGGCGGCGACCGCCTGAAGGACGGCGCACGCGTGCTGCTGCAGGGCGACAAGCCGAGCGCGGCGCCGCGGCAGCGGACGCCGGGGGCCCGCGGCCCGGGCGGCCCGGGTGCGCCTGGCGCTGCGGGCGCCCCGGGTTCGCAGGGCGCGCCCAACGGCGAGGGCCGCCGCCAGCGGCCGCCGCCGCAATAAGGGGCGGCGGTGAGTCCTTCGCGCCCCTTCATCGAGCGGCCGGTCGCGACCGCGCTGCTCATGCTCGCGATCGTGCTCGCGGGCCTGGTCGGATTCCGCTTCCTGCCGCTCGCGGCCCTGCCCCAGGTCGACTACCCGACGATCCAGGTGCAGACGCTGTACCCGGGCGCCAGCCCGGAGGTCATGAGCCGCACCGTCACCGCGCCGCTCGAGCGGCAGTTCGGCCAGATGGCGGGCCTCGACCGCATGAGCTCGACCAGCGCCACCGGCGTGTCGATCGTCACGCTGCAGTTCGCGCTCGACCAGACGCTCGACGTGGCCGAGCAGCAGGTCCAGGCCGCGATCAACGCCGGCGGCTCGCTGCTGCCGGCCGACCTGCCGGCACCACCGGTCTATGCCAAGGTGAACCCGGCCGACTCGCCGATCCTCACGCTGGCGGTCAGCTCGGACACCATGCCGCTGACCGAGGTGCAGAACCTCGTGAACACGCGGCTGGCGCAGAAGATCAGCCAGGTCGGCGGCGTCGGCCTGGTGTCGCTGTCGGGCGGCCAGCGGCCCGCGGTCCGCATCCAGGCCAACACCAACGCGCTGGCCTCGGTGGGCATCGGCCTGGACACGCTGCGCACCGCGATCGCGGCCGCCAACGCCAACAGCGCCAAGGGCGGCTTCGACGGCCCCAAGCGCGCCTACACGATCAACGCCAACGACCAGCTCGTCACCGCGGCGGACTACAAGAACCTGGTGGTGGCGTGGAAGAACGGCGCGCCGGTTCGCATGAGCGACGTGGCGCGCGTGGTGGACGGTGCCGAGAACACGCAGCTCGGTGCCTGGGCCGGCGTCAACGCGTCCGGCGCGTCGGGCGCGTCGGGCGCGTCCGACGGAAAGCTCTATCCGGCGATCATCCTCAACGTGCAGCGCCAGCCCGGTGCCAACGTGATCGGCACGGTCGACGCCATCAGGAAGCTGCTGCCCGAGCTCGAGGCCTCGCTGCCGGGCTCGCTGAAGGTCGAGGTGCTGAGCGATCGCACCACCGGCATCCGCGCCTCGGTCAACCACGTGAAGCTCGAGCTCGCGCTGGCCGTGGTGCTGGTCGTGCTGGTGATCTTCTTCTTCCTGCACAGCGTGCGCGCCACGGTGATCGCCAGCATCGCGGTGCCGATCTCGCTGATCGGCACCTGCGGCCTGATGTACCTGCTGGGCTACAGCCTCAACAACCTGAGCCTGATGGCGCTGACCATCGCGACCGGCTTCGTGGTCGACGATGCGATCGTGATGATCGAGAACATCGCGCGCTACCTCGAGAAGGGCGAGCCGCCGTTCCAGGCCGCGATCAAGGGCGCCTCCCAGATCGGCTTCACGATCATCTCGCTCACCGTCTCGCTGATCGCGGTACTGATCCCGCTGCTGTTCATGGGCGACGTGGTGGGCCGCCTCTTCCGCGAGTTCGCGGTCACGCTGGCGATCACGATCCTGATCTCGGCCGTGGTCTCGCTCACGCTGGTGCCGATGATGTCGGCGCGCTGGCTCAAGCCGCAGGCCGAGGAGGGCGGGCGCTTCGGTGCCGCCGTGCAGCGCTTCTTCGACCGCGTGATCGCGCGCTACGACATCTGGCTGCAGTGGGTGTTCCGCCACCAGCCGCTGACGCTGCTGGCGGCGCTGCTCACGCTCGCGCTGACCGTGCTGCTCTACGTCGCGATCCCCAAGGGACTGTTCCCGACCCAGGACACCGGCCAGCTCAAGGCCCGCGTGCAGGCTGCGCAGGACGTCTCCTATGTGCGCATGGCCGAGCTGCAGCAGCAGGCGGCCAACGTGATCCTGTCCGACCCCGAGGTGCAGAGCGTGAGCTCGGTGGTGGGTGTCGACGCCGCCAACAACATGGCGCTCAACACCGGCAGCATGCTGATCAACCTGCGCCCCGGCCACGAGTCGCAGGGCACGGTGATGCAGCGCCTGCGCGACCGCGTGCGTGACCAGGTGGCCGGCGTCTCGCTCTACCTGCAGCCCACGCAGGACCTGACCATCGACGCCGAGACCGGGCCGACCGAGTTCCGCGTCTCGCTCGAGGGCGCAGACACGACCACCGTGAACGACTGGGCGCTGAAGCTGGTGGAGCGCCTGCGCAGCGTGCCCGAGGTGCGCAACCCGACCACCGACGCAGGCGCCAAGGGGCTGTCGGCCTACGTGGACATCGACCGCAACACGGCCTCGCGGCTGTCGGTGACGGCGAGTTCGGTCGACGATGCGCTCTACAGCGCCTTCGGCCAGCGCATCGTGTCGACCATCTTCACCGAGACCAACCAGTACCGCGTGATCCTGGAGGCCCAGCGCGAAGGGCTGTCTTCGCCCGGGGACCTCGGCAACCTGCAGCTGCGCACCGGCTCCGGCACGGCCACGCCGCTGTCCGCCCTGGCCACCGTGCGCGAGCAGTACGCGCCGCTGCAGGTGACGCGCGTCGCGCAGTATCCGGCCACCACGATCGGCTTCGACACGCCCAAGGGCGTCTCGCTCGGCAAGTCGGTGGCCGCGATCCGCGCCGCCGCCAAGGACATCGCGCTGCCGCCCAGCGTGACACTGACCTTCCTCGGCGCCGCCGGCGCCTTCGAGAAATCGCTGACCAACCAGCTGTGGCTGATCCTGGCCGCGGTGGTATGCGTGTACATCGTGCTGGGCGTGCTCTACGAGAGCTACGTGCATCCGCTCACGATCCTGTCGACCCTGCCTTCGGCCGGCGTCGGTGCGCTGCTGGCGCTGATGCTGACCGGCAACGACCTCGGCGTGATCGGGATCATCGGCATCATCCTGCTGATCGGCATCGTCAAGAAGAACGCGATCATGATGATCGACTTTGCGATCGACGCCGAGCGCCACCAGGGCAAGGCGCCGCTGGAGGCGATCCACCAGGCCGCGCTGCTGCGCTTCCGGCCGATCCTCATGACCACGCTGGCGGCGCTGTTCGCGGCGCTGCCGCTGATGCTCGGATGGGGCGAGGGCGCCGAGCTGCGCCGGCCGCTGGGCATCGCGATCTTCGGCGGCCTGGTGGTGAGCCAGGTGCTCACGCTGTTCACCACGCCGGTGATCTACCTCGCCTTCGACCGCCTCGGCCGGCGATTCGGGGGCCGGCGGCCCGCCGAGGGCCATGACGCGCACGAGGCATCGGCGTGAACCTCTCGAAGCCCTTCGTCGAGCGGCCGATCGCGACGGTGCTGCTGACCATCGGGCTGGCGCTGGCCGGCATCGTGGCCTTCTTCGTGCTGCCGGTGTCGCCGTTGCCGCAGGTCGACTACCCGACGATCTCGGTGTCCGCCAGCCTGGCGGGCGCCAGCCCGAGCACCATGGCCTCGAGCGTGGCGACGCCGCTGGAGCGGCGGCTGGGCATCATCCCCGGCGTCAACGAGCTGACCTCGAGCAGTTCCAACGGCTCGGCGCGGGTCACGCTGCAGTTCGACCTGAGCCGCAACATCGACAGCGCCGCGCGCGAGGTGCAGGCCGCCATCAATGCCGCCCGTGCCGACCTGCCGGCCACGCTGCGCAGCAACCCGACCTACCGCAAGCGCAATCCCACGGCAGCGCCGATCGTGATCCTCGCGCTGACCTCGAAGACCCGCACGCCGGGCCAGATCTACGAGGCGGTGTCGAACATCGTGAGCCAGCGCCTGTCGCAGGTCGAGGGCGTGGGCGAGGTCGAGATCGGCGGCGGCTCGCTGCCCGCGGTGCGGGTGGAGCTCGAGCCCTACGCGCTGAACCAGTTCGGCATCAGCAGCGAGGACGTCCGCGCCGCCATCCAGGCCAACAACGCCAACCGGCCCAAGGGCGCGATCGAGAGCGACGCGCGCCGGCTGCAGATCTACACGCCGGCACCGGGCCGGCGCGCGGCCGACTATCGCGAGATGGTGATCGCCTGGCGCAACGATGCCGCGGTGCGCCTGGGCGACGTCGCGCGGGTGATCGACGGCGTCGAGAACACGCGCACGCTCGGCCTCTTCAACGGCGAGCCGGCCGTGATCGTGCTCGTGACGCAGGCGCCCGGAGCCAACATCATCGAGACGGTCGACGGCGTGCGCGAGCTGCTGCCCGAACTGCGCGCCCAGCTGCCGCAGGACATCGAGATCCAGGTCGCCTCGGACCGCACCAACACCATCCGCGCATCCCTGCGCGAGATCGAGATCACGCTGCTGATCTCGGTCGTGCTGGTGGTGCTGGTGGTCGGCCTGTTCCTGCGCCGGGCGCGCGCCACCATCGTGCCCGCGGTGGCGACCGTCGTGTCGCTGCTCGGCACCTTCGGCGTCATGTACCTGCTGGGCTACAGCCTCAACAACCTGAGCCTGATGGCGCTCACGGTCGCCACCGGCTTCGTGGTCGACGATGCGATCGTGGTGCTCGAGAACACCACCCGCCACATCGAGGCCGGCATGAACCGGGTCGAGGCCGCGCTGCGCGGCGCGCGCGAGGTCGGCTTCACCGTGCTGTCGATCAGCCTGTCGCTGGTGGCGGTGTTCATCCCGCTGCTGTTCATGGGCGGCCAGATCGGACGGCTGTTCCGCGAGTTCGCGGTGACCTTGTCGGCCGCGGTGCTGATCTCGCTGGTGATCTCGCTCACGACCACGCCGATGCTGTGCGCCTTGCTGCTGCGCAGCGAGGCCGACGAGAACGCGCGCAAGCCGCCGGGCCGCCTGCGCGCCTGGCTGGGCCGCCGGGCCGAGCGGGCCTGGAACGCGACGCTGAGCGTCTATGCCCACAGTCTCGACTGGGCTCTGGCCAGCAAGGGCGTGGTGATCGCGGTGCTGCTGGTCGTGATCGGCCTCAACGTCTACCTGTTCAACGCGATCCCCAAGGGCTACTTTCCGCAGCAGGACAACGGCCAGCTCAACGCCGGCCTGCGCGCCGACCAGAGCATCTCGTCGGCCGCGATCGCGGAGAAGCTGCGCCAGGCGGTGGACATCATCCGCAAGGACCCGGCGGTCGATACCGTGGTGGGCTTCTCGGGCGGCGGCCGCTCGGGCGGCGGCTTCATGTTCGTGAACCTCAAGAAGGCGGACGAACGCAAGGAGAAGACCCAGGCCGTGATCGACCGGCTGCGGCCGCAGCTCAACCAGCTCACCGGCCTGCGCGTGTTCCTGAGCCCGGTGCAGGACCTGCGCATGGGCGGGCGATCGAGCAACTCGACCTACCAGTACACGCTCAAGAGCGACAACCTGGCCGACCTGCGCGCATGGTCGAGCAAGCTGGCCGACCGGCTGCGCCAGGAGACGGCGCTGACCGACGTCGACAGCGACGATGCCGACAACGGCGTCGAGACCTATGTCGAGGTCGATCGCGATGCGGCGGCCCGGCTCGGCGTGACCTCCGCGGCGGTCGACAACGCGCTCTACAACGCCTACGGCCAGCGCTCGGTGGCCACCATCTACGACGAGCTCAACCAGTATTCGGTGATCATGGAATGGGCGCCGCGCTTCCAGCGCGGGCCGATCGTGCTCAAGGATCTCTATGTGCCATCGACGCTCGCGGCCGCCACGGATGCGAGCGGGGCGTCGATCGTGAGCTCGGTCAAGAACACGACCGACGCCAACACCGGCACCTCGACCACGGTGTCGGCGAATCCGGCGCTGCGCTCGGCCTCGACCGGCCAGCAGCTCGCGACCGACACCACGCACATGGTGCCGCTGTCGGCCTTCGCGAAGCTCAGCGAACGCGCGGTGCCGACGTCGATCGACCACCAGGACACCGAGCTCGCGAGCACCGTCTCGTTCAGCCTGGCCGAGGGCGTGAGCCTGTCGGACGCCAAGCGCATCGTGGCCCAGGCCGAGGCCGACATCGCGATGCCGATCAACGTGCGCGGCAGCTTCCAGGGCACCGCGCTCGCGGCGCAGCAGTCGCAGGGCCAGCAGTGGTTCCTGATCCTCGCGGCGCTGATCGTGATCTACATCGTGCTAGGCGTGCTCTACGAGAGCCTGATCCATCCGATCACGGTGCTGACCACCCTGCCGTCGGCGGGCGTCGGCGCGGTGCTCGCGCTGATGCTGTTCCGCATGGAGTTCTCGATCATCGCGCTGATCGGTGTCTTCCTGCTGATCGGCATCGTGAAGAAGAACGCCATCCTGATCATCGACTTTGCGCTCGAGGCCGAGCGCTCGCGCGGCCTGAGCGCCACCGAGGCCGTGCGCGAGGCCTGCCTGATGCGCTTCCGCCCCATCCTCATGACCACGCTGGCAGCCGCGCTCGGTGCGCTGCCGCTCGCGATCGGCTTCGGCCTCGGCTCGGAGCTGCGCCAGCCGCTCGGCGTGGCCATCATCGGCGGCCTGATCGCGAGCCAGTTGCTGACCCTGCTGACCACGCCGGTCGTCTACGTGCTGCTCGACAAGCTGCGCCGGCGGCCGGCCAACGAGAAGTCCCTGAGCCGCGCCGCCGGCGGCACGAGCGACCTCGCAACGACGAATCCATGACCGCATCGAACCGAAACCCTTCCGGCCCCTTGGGGCGCCTGCGTCCGATCAGTGACGCGATGCTGCTGGCGCTGTCGGCGGCCCTGGCCGGCTGCGCCGTGGGCCCGGCCTACGAGCGCCCGGCGGTGGCCGCGCCGGCGGCCTGGAAATCGGCCCCGGCCGCCGCCGGCTGGCAGCCGGCGGCGCCGGCCGACGCCTACGATCGCGGCGAGTGGTGGAAGCTCTTCGGCGACGCCACGCTCGACGAGCTGGCCGCTCGCGTGCAGGTGTCGAACCAGAACATCGCGGCCGCGGTCGCCAACTACGCGCAGGCGCAGGCGCTGGTGCGCGGCCAGCGCGCGAACATGCTGCCGCAGGTTTCGCTGGGCGGCAGCGCGCGGCGTACCGGCGGCAGCGAGATCTCGTCGACGACCGCTGCGGCTGGTTCGCTCGGCGTCGACTGGCAGCCCGATGTCTGGGGCCGGTTGCGCCAGGCGGTCGACAGCGCCCAGGCCAGCGCCCAGGCCAGCGAGGCCGACCTGGCCTCGGCCCGGCTGTCGTCGGTGGGCGAACTGGCGACCAACTATTTCTCGCTGCGCGAGGCCGATGCCGAGCTGCGCATCCTGTCCGAGACGCTCGAAGGCTACCAGCGCAGCCTGCAGATCACGCGCAACCGCTACGAGGCCAGCATCGCGGCGCTCAGCGACGTGCAGCAGGCCGAGACGCTGCTGGCCAACACCCAGGCCGAGCAGATCGCGCTGCAGCGCAATCGCGACGCGCTCGAACATGCGATCGCGGTGCTGGTCGGCGTCGCGCCGGCGGATTTCAGCCTCCCGGTGGCCGAGTGGAAGGTCACGGTGCCGAACGTGCCGGCCGAGCTTCCGAGCACGCTGCTCGAACGCCGGCCCGACATCGCGGCCGCCGAGCGCCAGGTGGCGGCGGCCAATGCGCAGATCGGCATCGCGCGCGCGGCCTACTACCCGAGCTTCAGCCTGAGCGGCGGCATCAGCAGCAGCACCTCGCGCGTGAGCGATCTGTTCAACGCGTCGAACACGCTGTGGTCGCTCGGACTCTCGGTCGCGCAGGTGGTGTTCGACGGCGGTGCGATCGGTGCCAGCGTCGATGCCGCCAAGGCCGGCCACGAGGCCTCGGTGGCGCGCTATCGGCAGACGGTGCTGTCGGCCTTCCAGAGCGTCGAGGACCAGCTCACGGCGAGCGGCAGCCTGGCCCGCCAGGAAGTCCTGCGCCGCCAGGGCTCGGCCGCGGCCGACAAGACCGAGCAGCAGTTCCTCAACCGCTACCGCGCCGGCACCATCGACTACACCAGCGTGGTGGTGGCCCAGGTGTCCGCCCTCAACGGCCGCCGCACGCTGCTGCAGGTGCAGCTCAACCGCCAGGTGGCGGCGGTCACGCTGATCCAGTCGCTTGGCGGCGGCTGGCACGCGGACTGGATGGGGCCGGAGCCGGTGGCAGCCGCAGGGCCCGTGACCGCCAAGCCTTAGCATGGCGGCCATGCAACGGCCACTCCTCGACAACATCGCCTGGCACAGCCTCTCGGACTGCCAGGCCCGCTTTGCGGTCGGCACCGGCGCCGCGCGGCGCTACGCACCGGGCTTCTCGCCCATCGCCGGCTTCGCCGATGCCGAGCGACCCGATTTCGACGCGCTCGCACCGTTCTGCACCGCGGGCGAGCCGCTCTACTGCATGGACTGGTCGGGCGCCGCGCCCGCGGGCTGGCAGGTGACGCTCGACAGCACCATGTTCCGCATGGTGTGGCAGGGCGGCATGCCGGCGGCCGACGAGGCGCTGGCCGTGACGCGGCTCGGCCCCGAGCATGCGGCCCAGGCGCTCGAGCTGGCCGCGCTCACGCGCCCGGGTCCCTTCGGGCCGCGCACTCTCGAGCTGGGCGAATACTTCGGCTGCTTCGAGGACGGCCGGCTGCTGGCCATGGCGGGCGAGCGCATGCAGGCGGGTTCGCTGCACGAGATCAGCGGCGTCTGCACGCATCCGGAGCTGCAGGGCCGCGGCATCGCGCGGCGGCTGATGGCGATGCTGGTCCGGCGCCAGCTGCAGCGCGCGGAGACGCCGTTCCTGCACGTGATGCGCGACAACGCGCATGCGCATCGCCTGTATCTGCAGATGGGCTTCGAGGACGATCGCGAAACGGTGGTGCGCGTCGTCGTGCTGAACGGAGCCTGACCGCCGGCATCGCGATAATCGACGCTCTTTCAAGGAGTGTGCGTGGATATCGTTCTGCTGGCCAAGGCCGCCATCATGGGCATCGTCGAGGGACTCACCGAGTTCCTGCCGATTTCATCGACCGGTCACCTGATCCTCGTGGGCTCGCTGCTGGGCTTCGACGACGACAAGGCCAAGGTCTTCGACATCGCGATCCAGACCGGCGCGATCTTCGCGGTCATCCTGGTCTACTGGCAGAAGATCCATTCGACCATCGTGGCGCTGCCACGGCAGCCCAAGGCGCGGCGCTTCGCGCTCAACATCCTGATCGCGTTCCTGCCCGCGGTCGTGCTGGGCCTGCTGTTCGGCAAGGTGATCAAGGCGCATCTGTTCACGCCCACGGTGGTGGCCAGCACCTTCATCATCGGCGGCTTCATCATCCTGTGGGCCGAGCGGCGGCCGCCCGGCTCGGTGCGCATCGAGAACGTCGACGACATGACGCCCTGGGACGCGCTCAAGGTCGGCCTGGTGCAGTGCTTCGCGATGATCCCGGGCACCAGCCGCAGCGGCTCGACCATCATCGGCGGCATGCTGCTCGGCCTGTCGCGCAAGGCGGCGACGGACTTCTCGTTCTTCCTGGCGATCCCGACCCTGATCGGCGCCGGCGCCTACAGCCTCTACAAGGAGCGCGCGCTGCTATCGATGGCCGACATCCCGATGTTCGCGGTCGGCCTGGTGTTCTCGTTCCTGAGCGCGCTCGTCTGCGTGCGCTGGCTGCTGCGCTACATCAGCACGCACGACTTCGTGCCCTTTGCCTGGTACCGCATCGCCTTCGGCATCGTGGTGCTGGCGACCGCGTGGAGCGGGCTGGTCGTCTGGGCCGACTGAAGCCCTGAGCGCGCTTCGCGGGCGCTCAGCCCAGCAGGTTGCGCAGCGAAGCCTCGATCGCCGCCGCGGTGGCGATCGGCTTTTCCATCGGGAACAGGTGGCCGCCGTCGAGCATCGTGATGCGTCCGCGCGTGACCAGCTGCGTCATGCCCATGCCGACGCGCCGCATCTCGACCGACTGGCGCCCGCCGATGAAGGCCGCGCGGCACTTGAGCGGGTGGGCGCGCAGCAGGGCGCCGAGGTTGTGCGGCAGGGTGTCGTAGATCGCGCTCTCGATGTCGCGGTCGAAGCTCAGGGCACGCGTGTCGTCGCGGTCGAAGGTGCCGTGCTCGATGTAGTCGCGCAGCACGCGCTCGTCCCACTTCGCGAAGGCCTTCTTGGTGCGGAAGTAGTCGAACACGGCCTCGCGGTCCTGCCAGGTGTTCTGGCGCCGGCGGCTGATGACGCTCGGCAGCACACCCTTCATGAGCGGCGTGCGCTTGACGATGTTCATCGTGCCGGCGCGCCAGCCGCCGACCAGCGGCGAATCGACCAGCACCACGCCGGCTGCCAGCTCGGGGTGCAGGGCGGCGCACATCACGCTGAGGAAACCGCCCAGCGAATGGCCGACCAGCAGCACCGGCGCGCCTTCGCGCTCGACCCGCGCGCGCGCGAAGTCGGCCAGCTGCTGCACCAGGTGCGGCCAGTTGTCGGTCACCGGGTACTTGGGGTCGTGGCCGAATTTCTCGACCGCATCGACCTCGAAGCCGCGATTGCGCAGGCTGTCGAGCATCACGCGGTAGGTGCTCGCAGGGAAGCTGTTCCCGTGCGAGAAGATGACTGGAGGAAGCATGATTTGGCTATGCGTGGTCATCAGGCCGGCGCCGGGCCGCCCCAAGGCAGCATGCCGCCCCCTCGGGGGCAGCGACCCAAACGCAGTGGGGGAGCGCGGGGGCCTGCGTTCTAGATCAGTTTTTCTTCGGGCGTCGAGATCTTGCGCAGCGCGCTGTGGCGCGTGGCAGGCATCTTCAGCGGATGCTCGGTGAAGGCGTCGTCCCAGACCGGGTCCTCGATGCTGTCGAACACCTCGCGCAGCTTCTGGCCCCAGCTGTTGTGCATCATGCGGTAGTAGGGGTTGTCGGCGTCGATGCAGACCACCTTGTCGGTGCGCAGCGAGTTGGCCTCGTACACCACGAGATCGAGCGGCAGGCCGACCGACAGGTTCGACTTCATGGTCGAGTCCATCGACACCAGCGCGCACTTGGCGGCCTCGTCGAGCGGCGTGTCGGGCGTCAGCACGCGGTCGAGCACCGGCTTGCCGTACTTCGATTCGCCGACCTGGAAGTAGGGCGTCTCGGTGGTGGCCTCGATGAAGTTGCCTGCGGCATAGACCAGGAAGAGGCGCATGCCCTCGCCCTTGACCTGGCCTCCGAACACGAACGAGACGTTGAAGTCGAGCCCCGCATGCTTGAGCGCCTCGGCGTCGCGGTCGTAGACGTGGCGCACCGCCGAGCCCAGCACGCGGGCGGCGTCGAACATGCTCTTGGCGTTCCAGATGGTGATCGGCGGGCTTTGCTCGCCGTCCTCTCGGGTCTCGCGCAGTTCCTCGATCTGCAGGATCTCGCGCACCGATTGCGAGATGCTCAGGTTGCCTGCCGACAGCAGCACCATGACGCGATCGCCGGGCTGCTCGTAGACGATCATCTTGCGGAACGTGCTGATGTGGTCCACGCCCGCGTTGGTGCGCGAATCGGACAGGAAAACCAGTCCGGCGTTGAGTTTGATGCCGACGCAGTAAGTCATGAGGTCGTCTCTCGCACGATCCGGGCCATCAGCCTGCATCGCGCGCCTGGAGTTTCTTCAGTGTGTAGAGGGCTTCGAGCGCCTCGCGAGGGCTCATCGCGTCGGGATCGATCGCGGTCAGCGCGGATTCTACGGCGCTCGCCGGCGTGGCCTCGGCCGCCGGCGGCGGCGCGAACAGGTCGACCTGGGCGCGCGTCTGGCTCTGCTGGGCCTCGAGTGCCTCCAGCGCCTGGCGCGCATGGTTGACCACCGCGGCCGGCATGCCGGCCAGCCGAGCCACCTGGATGCCATAGCTCTTGCTGGCGGGCCCGGGCTGCATCTCGTGCAGGAAGACGATGTCGCGGCCGGCTTCGGTCGCGCTCACGTGCATGTTGACCGCGCCGTGGTGGCTGGCGGGGAACTCGGTGAGCTCGAAGTAGTGGGTCGCGAACAGCGTGAAGGCCCGCGTGCGGTCGTGCAGCTGGGCCGCGATGCCGGCCGCCAGCGCGAGGCCGTCGAAGGTGCTGGTGCCACGGCCGATCTCGTCCATCAGCACCAGCGAGTGGGCGGTGGCGCCGTGCAGGATCTGCGCCGCCTCGGTCATCTCGAGCATGAAGGTCGACTGCGCGTTGGCCAGGTCGTCGGCGGCGCCGATGCGCGTGTGGATGGCGTCGATCGGGCCGAGCCGGCAGGCGGCCGCCGGCACGTGCGAGCCGATCGAGGCCAGCAGCACCACGATCGCGACCTGCCGCATGTAGGTCGACTTGCCGCCCATGTTCGGGCCGGTGATGACCTGCATGCGCTGCTGCGGGCCCATGCGTGTGTCGTTGGCGATGAAGGCGCCCGAGGACTTCTCGGCCAGCCGCGCTTCGACCACCGGATGGCGACCCTGCTCGATCTCGATGCAGGGATGGGAAACGAAGCTCGGCGCATGCCAGTGCAGCGTGTGCGAGCGTTCGGCCAGCGTGCACAGCGCGTCCAGCGTGGCGATGGCCTCTGCCAGGCGCCCGAGGGCCGCGACCGAGGGCTGCAACGCATCCAGCAGCTGCTCGTAGAGCCACTTCTCGCGTGCCAGCGCACGGTCCTGGGCCGACAGGGCCTTGTCCTCGAAGGTCTTGAGCTCGGGCGTGATGAAGCGCTCGGCGTTCTTGAGTGTCTGGCGCCGGCGGTAGTTGTCCGGCACCTTGGCGAGCGCGCTCTGCGTCACCTCGATGTAGAAGCCGTGCACGCGGTTGAATTGCACGCGCAGGTTCGCGATGCCGGTGCGCTCGCGTTCGCTGGCTTCGAGCTGGAGCAGGAAGTCGTCGCAGTTCGTGCTGATCGCGCGCAGCTCGTCGAGCTCGGCGTCGTGGCCGTCGGCGATCACGCCGCCGTCGCGCACCAGCGCCGCAGGCTCGGGATGGATCGCCGCCGTCAGCAGCGCGACGCAGCCGGGCGGCGGCGCGAGCTCGGCGCCGATCCGCGACAGCAGGGCGGACGCGCCCGGCAGCGCGGGGGCCAGCCGCTCGGCCTTGGCGAGGGCCATGCAAAGAGCGACCAGTTCGCGCGGGCGAACCTGGCGCAGCGAGATGCGCGCCGCAATGCGTTCGACGTCGCTGGTGTTCTTCAACTGCTCGCGCAGGCTGCGCCAGGGCGTGGCGATGCCGCCCGGCAGGCTGGCCTGCAGGGCCGCAATGGCTTCGAGCCTCTCGCGGGCGGCGTCGCGTTCGCGCCGGGGCGTGAGCAGCCAGCGCTTGAGCAGGCGGCTGCCCATGCCTGTCATGCAGGTGTCGAGCAGCGAGAAGAGGGTCGGCGAATCCTCGCCGCGCAGCGTCTGGACCAGCTCGAGGTTGCGCCGCGTGGTGGGCGGCAGCTCGATCAGCTCGCCATCGCGCTCGACCGCGAGCCGCTGCACGTGGGCCAGCGCGCGGCCCTGCGTGTGCTCGGCATAGCCCAGCAGCGCGGCCGCGGCGGCATGCGCGTTGGCCAGCCCTTCGGCGTTCCAGGCCGCGAGGTTGGCGCTGCCCATCTGGGCGCAGAGCTTGCGCTCGCCGAGGCCGCCGTCGAACTGCCAGGCCGGCCGCAGCGAGAGCGTGAACGGCACGGCGCTGCGCGCGGCCTTCAGGCGCTGCTCGAAGGCCGGCGTCACCTCGGCGCTGTAGAGCAGCTCGCTCGGCGCGATGCGCGCGATCCAGGCTTCGAGGGCGTCGGCCGGGCATTCGGCCAGGCGCAGTTCGGCGCCGGTCACGCTGAGCCAGGCCAGGCCGCACGCATTGCGGCTACCGGCGTGCACCGCGAGCAGCAGCGATTCGCTCTTGTCGTTGAGCAGTTCGGCGTCCGTGAGGGTGCCCGGGGTCACGACCCGCACGACCTTGCGCTCGACCGGCCCCTTGGTGGCGCCAACCTCGCCGACCTGCTCGCAGATCGCCACCGATTCGCCGAGCTTGATCAGCCGGCCCAGGTAGGTGTCGACCGAGTGGAAGGGAACGCCGCACATGACGACCGGCTGCCCGGCCGACTGGCCGCGCTGGGTCAACGTGATGTCGAGCAGGCGCGCGGCCTTCTCGGCATCGGCATAGAACAACTCGTAGAAGTCGCCCATGCGGTAGAACAGCAGGGTGTCGGGGTGGTCGGCCTTGAGGCCGAGATATTGCGCCATCATCGGCGTATGCCCCGCCAGATCGACCTTCGATCCGGCGCTTCGCCCAACGCCTACCTCGTTGATTTCATTGAGGATTCGATGATTTTCGGAGACGTCGTTCAACGGAGTGGCACCTGACGGAACTGGGGCGGGCGGGAGCGCCATTATGGTGGAGGGCACCATGCGCGCGATGGCGCGCGCCGACGGTCCCGTTCGGGCGCCAAGGGCGCTTCGATGGCTGCCGCGGTACGCGGCGACGGGTCAGAGCTGCCCGCGGCGGCGTCGCGCGACGCGGACCGCATCCAGCCAGGTGTCGACGTTGAAGCGCTGGCCCGAGTCCGCGATGCGGGCGCTGGTGATGCGGTGCAGCGGGATCTTGCGCACGTCGCCGGGCAGGTCGCCGTGGCCGAGCACGGTCTTCTTCTGGACGTCGAGGTGCTCGACCTGCAGGACACATTCGTGCTTGCGGTCGTGGCTGTCGAGGTAGCGCAGCCGGATGCGCGGCGTCTCGTCGACCACCGCATGCTCGCCCTTGCCCTGGATGAACCATTCGGGCAGCGTGTCGGGCACCGAGTCGCCGGAGCCCGTGGCGACCGCGCCGCGCACCGTGGGAATCTCGAGCGGCACGTGACCCGAGCGCACGCGCGCGGCCGCGATGCGCCGCTCGGCATCGCGCCGGCCCGCCACCCGTCGCCACGCCCACATCGCGATGCCGAACAGCAAGGCAATGGTGAGCAGCGCCATGGGAAGCTGCCATTGCGCCGGACCGACGTTCATGCCCCGAACCTCCGCGTGTTAATGAATAAGTACTCTCTAGAGCATTTTTCATGATCGGCCGTTCGTCGTCAAACGGCCGCGCGGCATACGACCTTCGTTACATGGAGTCCGGGGCTACATCATTCCTTGGGGAGCGTGGGGCCACAACTAGTCGTCATGGCTGTCATGGCTGTCGTGGGTGGCGCTGGCGCCGCGCCGCCAGTAGCCCGAGGCGCGGATCCACCGGGGGTGGGCTCCGCGTTCGGCCACCAGGTGCGCGCGCAGGGCCTTGGCGGCCGCCGATTCGCAGCCGACCCAGGCGTGGAAATCGCCCGCGGGCAGCGCCAGTTCCCGCAACCGCGCGAGCAAGGGCGACTCGGCGCCGCTGGCGGTCGCGCCAGCCCGGTGTACCCAGTGCAGTTCGAGCGCCGCCGCCGTCGGCAGCGGGATCTGGTCGGCTTCGGCGTCGACTTCGGCCAGCACGACGACTTTCGCGCCCGCTGGCAGTTCGGCCAGCCGGCGCGAGATCGCAGGCAGCGCGGTGTCGTCGCCGATCAGCAGGTGCCAGTCGAATGAGGTCGGCACGATGAAGGAGCCGCGCGGTCCGCCGACCCCGACGAGGTCGCCGGGGCGTGCCGTTTCGGCCCACTTCGTGGCCGGCCCGGCATCGTGCAGCGCGAAGTCGATCTCGAGCGTGCCGGCGGCGGCGTCGTGGCGGCGCGGCGTGTAGTCGCGCATGGCCGGCTTCGGGCCGGGCGGCCAGACGAGGCCGTCGGGGCCCGCGGTCGGCACGCGCAGCTCGCCGGTCTCGGCGTCGGGGAAGAAGAGCTTGGCGTGGTCGTCGAAGCCCGGGCTGTGAAAGCCCGCGAGCTGCTCGCCCTCGAGCGTGATGCGGATCAGGTGCGGCGTGATGCGTTCGGTGCTTCGTACCTGGAGCTGGCGGAAGCGCAGTTCGTGGCGCACGCGCTGCGGCAGGCGATCGGGGGCGGAAGTGTGGGTGTCGGGACTGGGATTCATGGATTCAGATGCGTTCAAGTTGCTGGGCGGCGCTGTCGAGCACCGCGGCGAATTCGTGGGCCTGTTGTTCGGTGAGCGGGGAGCCCGCGAGGCGCAGGCGCATCGCGAGCTTGAGGTTCTCGATGGCGCGCACCACCTGTGGCGGGCGGCCGGCACGGGGTCCGGCACCGTCCACGCCGCCGTCCATGCGAGCCATCATCTCGTCGGTGGCGGCGCGGTTGGCCGCCAGGAACTCCTGGCCGACCGGCGTCACGGTGTAGCGCTTGCGCCCGCCACCGTCGGGCTGGTCGACGCTCACGCAGCCGAGTTCCTCGAGCAGCGTGAGGGTGGGGTAGACGATGCCCGGGCTCGGGCTGTAGCGGCCGCCGAGGCGTTCCTCGATGGCCTTGATGAGTTCGTAGCCATGGCTGGGCTTGTTGGCGATCAGCTGCAGCAGCACGAAGCGCAGGCCACCATGGCCGAAGATGCGGCCGCCGCCTCGCGGGCCTCCGCGGCCCTCGCGGCCGGCGAGTCCCTCGCCTCGGCCGCTGTCGTGGCCTTCGGCGTGGTCACCGTGGCGGTTGCAATGGGGAAATGTTCTGAAAGGACGCATTGGTGAGGCACCTCTTTGTATATCTAATCTACAAAAGATATATCTAAATAGTGTCGCCGTCAATCGTGGAAACGAAGAATCCCTTTGCCCGCCGCGGTCAGACTCATCCGAGGCCGATCCGTAGCCCGTGCAGTAGTGCACTTTTTCATCCGGGTAATAAACACGGCTTCAGGCCGGATTAAGGGTAAACCCTTAAAATACGAGCCATGACCACTTTCAACGCCTACATCGCCCGCAATCCCAAGTTCACGGACAGCTTCGAGCGCGAGCTCGCGAACGACGAATCGCGTCACCTCGGCCGTGACGAGCCGTCTGTCTTCAAGCCGATGGTGGCGCGTCTGGCCGCCGTCTTCGCCGCGGTCAGCGGCGCGGTGCTGTTCCTGCGCGCCTCGGCCCAGCGTGCCGGGAAGCATCGCCAGGCGAGCTGAGCGCGGCTCCTGGTCTCAGCCGGCGGCGGCCGGCTGCCTCGCGGACTCGCTCTCGAGCCGCACCCGCGGCAGGAACTGCGGGTATTCGCGCTGCATGAACTCGATGAGCCCTTCGCGCACCGTGCAGCGCAGGTCGAAGGCCAGCGCCGATGAGGCTGCGGTGCACAGCACGCGGATCTGCATCGAGCGCTCGGTGGTGTCGGTCACGCGCAGGTTGAAGAAGCGGCCGTCCCACTCGGGCGCGGCGCGCACGATGCGCTCGACCTCGGCGCGCAGCGGCGCCAGCGGCATGCCGTAGTCGGCGAACACGAACACCGATCCCAGCAGCTGCGCGTCGTGCCGGGTCCAGTTCTGGAACGGCTTCTCGATGAAGTAGGTGAGCGGCAGGATCAGCCGGCGGTCGTCCCAGATGCGCAGCACCACGAAGGTGCCGGTGATCTCCTCGACCCGGCCCCATTCGCCCTCGACCACCAGCACGTCGTCGATGCGGATCGGCTGCGCGAGCGCGATCTGCAGCCCCGCGATCAGGTTGCTGAACACCGGCTTGGCCGCCAGGCCTGCCACGATGCCGATCACGCCGGCCGAGGCCAGCAGGCTGGCGCCGACCTGGCGCGCCCCCGGGAAGGTCATGAGCATCAGCGCGGCGCCGGCCACCAGCAGCACCGCGTTCGCGGTGCGCGCCAGCACCCGTGTCTGGGTCAGGATGCGACGCGCCTGCAGGTTGTCCTGCACGTCCGACGGATGCATCTTCACCATGCCCTCGGCGAAGCCGCTCACTGCACGCACCGCCAGCCAGGTCGCGGCCGCGATCAGCAGCAGGCCGTTGAGGTGCCTCACCTGGCCGATGAAGCGCAGGTCGTCGGGTGCGGCCTGCCAGACGAGCTGCAGCGCGATCAGGGGCAGCACCCAGCGTGCGGCCGGCCTGATCGCGAGCAGCGCCCCATGCAGCACCGGCACCGAGCGCGTGATGCGTTCCAGCAGCAGTCCGGCGAGCCGGTGCACGACCAGCATCAGCGGCACGACGAGCAGCGCGGCCAGCAGCGGGCCGGCCCAGGGGTGGGCGAACAGGGTCAGGATCATCGGGCGGTCGGGAGGGGCTCTGGGCCTTCTTCGGCGAGGGTTTGCAGGATGCGTGCCGCATCGTCGCGCAGCTGGGCAGCGATGCCGGTCGTGATGTCGAGCCGGCGGAGCAGCCAGGGCGAGATGTCGTTGTCGAACGGGTCGGGCAGCGGGATCGGGCCGGCCAGCGTGGTGGCGGGCGCGGCATCGGGCATGGCCGGGCCGCTGCTCGGTGCGGCGCCGATCGCGGCCTCGATGCGCTGGGCGGTGCGCGCGAGCGGCCCTTCGATCTCGGCGAGCGTGAGGCGGTCGCGACGCAGCACCAGCATCGACTTCACCGCGCTGAGCTGCGCCAGCAGCTGGTAGCTGTGGGCCTGCAGGTGCTCGAGCGGCTCGAGCGGCGGGCGCACCGCACGTGGCTCCGACAGCGAGCGCTGCGTGGCCTGCACCAGCGCCGAGAGGCTGTCGTAGGCTTCGCGGCGTGCCAGCCGCCATTCGAGTTCGGGGCTGGCCTCGACCGCGCGCAACTGGCCGAGGCCGAGCGCGAGCCGCGCATGCCGCGCCTGGGCATTGAGCACGCGGGCCACCAGCGCCGGAATCTGCCCGCGCTCCCAGGAGGGCAGCACGTAGCAGAAGGCCCAGGCCAGGGCGGCGCCGATCAGCGTGTCGGCCACGCGCTCCACCAGCGCGAAGGTCGGGCTCATGCCGGTGTTGAGCATGTGGGCCTGCACCAGGCCCAGCACGGTGGCCGCCACCGAGGTGATCAGGTAGCGCCTCACGGCAAAGCCGTGCGCCACCGCCTGGGCCAGCGTCATGGCCACGAGCAGCGCCAGCGCAGTCGGGTGAGCCGACAGCAGCGCCACCGCGAACACGCAGCCGAGCAGCGTGCCGGCGACGCGGCTGTTGCGGCGCTCGAGCGTCTGCGAGAGGCTGCCCCGCAACACCACGACGATGGTCAGCAGGATCCAGTACTCATGCGAGCCCCAGGGCAGGGCCAGCGCGATGCCGTAGCCGGCCGCGATCGCCAGCGACGCGCGGATCGCGTGGCGCAGCGGCGGCGCATCCCAGCGCCAGAGCGCGAGGAAGGGCCGCAGCGACCATTCCGTGGGGCTCACGAACATCTGCCAGCTGGCGCGCACCACCGCGAGGTCGGGCTCTCGGTCGCCGCGCGCGAGGCCGGACAGCCGCATCACCTCGTCGTTGATGTGGCCGATGCGGCTGGCCAGCCCCCGTGCCAGCACGGCCGGGGTCGGGCCGGCATGGCCGCGCAGCGATTCGGGCGCGGCGTCCTGCAGGCGGATCGCCGACAGTTCGCTGCGCCGATCGATCACCACGGCCGGCTGGCGTCCCAGCAGCAGCGCATCGGCCAGTGCCGTGGTGTCGGCCGCCAGCTCTTCCAGGATGCGCCGCATCTCGACCAGCGCCGCCGCATGGCCCGGATGGGACTTGAGGGCGTCGAGGTCGAGCTCGCTGGCCAGCAGCAGGTCGCGCAGCTCGAGCACCGTCATCAGCATGCCCGCGAGGCGCTGGCGCCGTGGCGTGCGCGGCGATTCGAGCACGATGTCGCGCGCCGCCTGCAGCAGGTCGGCCAGCGCCGCCTGTTCGCGCAGCAGCTGGCCCAGCAGCGAGGCCGGCACCTCGCGGATGTCGTCGGCGTCGTCGCGCGGCGTGAACTGACGTGCCTCGGTGCGCATCAGCGCGGCCAGCGAGAGCAGCAGGTCGGCCATCACCTGCACGCGGTAGCGCGCGTTGAGCGCCAGGTTGGCCAGCACCGCATAGACCACGTAGAGCGCGGCGCCGAGGCCGAAATGCAGCGTGCGCTGCACCGCCTCGGCCATGTCGACCGGCTTCGGCGTGGCCATCGAGAAGATCATCGAGAACATCACGGCGATCGCGATCGGGATGCCGCGCTTGCCCCAGGCCATCGCGAGGAAGGCCAGGAAGGTGGCCGGCACCAGCAGCAGGCCGAGCCGCAGCGGCGCGGCGTGAAGCAGCTGCACCAGGAAGAACAGCGGCAGGCCGATCAGCGGCGCCGGCAGCATCTGCAGCAGCTTGCCGCGGCGCGGGCCCGGCAGATCGGGCGGCGCGGTCACGATGACGCCGACCGAGGCGGCCGTGGCCGCGATGGTGCCGAGCACCAGATGGACGCCGCCCGAGATCAGCAGCAGCCCGAAGGCCACCGACACGCCGTTCGCGATGTAGTGGCCCAGCGCGACGCGCATCGCCGCGCGGCTGCGAAGGGCGGCCGCGCGCGGCGCACCCATCACTTGGCGGCGGAGTCGCCTTCGGCGGGCGCGGCAGGGGCTTCGCGGCGGATGCGCGTGAGCTTGCGCGGCGCTGCGGCCGGCGCGGCGGCCGCGGGCTCCGGCGCGTCGTCGCCCGCTGCAGGTGCGGCGTCGATGGTGCTGCGCGCGTAGATGTCGTCGCCGTGGGCGGCGGGGTCGACCGCGCGCATGCGGTCGCTGGCGCGCAGCTTGTCGTCGATGCCGGCGAACTTCGAGTACTTGGCCAGGAGCGGCACCAGCTGGCCGTAGATGCGCGGCGCGCCGGCCAGGCATTCGCGCTGTTCGAGGAACTCGGGCTCGCCCGTGAAGTTGCCGATCAGGCCGCCGGCCTCGGTGACGATCAGCGAACCGGCCGCCACGTCCCAGATGTTGAGGCCGGTCTCGAAGAAGGCGTCGGTGAAGCCGGCCGCCACGTAGGCGAGGTCGAGCGCGGCCGCGCCCGGGCGGCGCAGGCCCGCGGCGCGCGGCATCAGGTCGGCCATGATCGCCAGGTACTGCTTGAAGTTGTCGCCGGTGCGGAACGGGAAGCCCGTGGAGATCAGGCACTCCGACAGCCGGGTCCGCTTGCTCACGCGCAGGCGGCGGTCGTTCATGAAGGCGCCGCGGCCCTTGGTGGCCGTGAACAGGTCGTTTCGGCTCGGGTCGTAGATGACCGCCTGCTCGACCTTGCCGCGGACTGCCAGCGCGATCGAGACGCAATAGACC
Source organism: Variovorax jilinensis (assembly GCF_030316885.1). Taxonomy (GTDB): domain Bacteria; phylum Pseudomonadota; class Gammaproteobacteria; order Burkholderiales; family Burkholderiaceae_C; genus Variovorax; species Variovorax jilinensis. The sequence continues at coordinate 1,147,595 of NZ_JASZYQ010000001.1, forward strand.
GGGAAGCCGTGGATGAAGTTGGTGGTGCCGTCGAGCGGATCGATGATCCAGACGTAGTCGGAATCCTTGGCGCCGTGCTCGGTGCCCGATTCCTCGGCCAGGATGCCGTGCCCCGGGTACGCGGTGAGCAGGGTCTCGATGATGACCTTCTCGCTCGCGTGATCGACTTCGGTCACGAAGTCGTTGACCTGCTTCTGTGACACCCGCACGGCCTCGACGTCGAGCGCAGCGCGATTGATGATGGCGCCGGCGGCGCGGGCGGCCTTGACGGCCACGTTGAGCATGGGGTGCAGGTTGGGGGACGACATGAATTGTGCGAAGAACGAAAAAGGGCCCGGAGTGTTGAGCGGCGGCCCCCTGGAATGCGGCCCGGCGATGCGGGCGGCGAGAATCGGAGCATTTTACCCGTCTCCATGCGTACCCGTTTCATCCTGATCCAGACCAGCCATGCCGGCAATGTCGGCGCCGCCGCGCGCGCCATGAAGACCATGGGCTTCGGCGAGCTGGTGCTGGTCGCGCCGCGCTGGGCCAACGTGCTGCGGCGCGAGGAAACCATCCAGCGCGCGAGCGGCGCGCTCGACGTGCTGAACAACGCCCGCATCGTCGAGACCCTGGACGAGGCACTCGACGGCGTCACCCACCTGTGCGCCACCGCGATGATCCCGCGCGACTTCGGCCCGCCCACGCGCACGCCGCGCGAGCACCTGGAGCCGCTGGCCCGGGGCGAGGCGCAGCACGTGGCCTTCCTGTTCGGCTCCGAGCGCTTCGGCATGCGCAACGAGGACGTCTACCGTTGCAACGTCGCGCTGAGCATCCCGACCGATCCCGCCTTCGGTTCGCTGAATCTCGGCGCCGCGATCCAGGTCATCGCCTACGAATGGCGACTGGCACTGGGCGGCTACGCGGTGCGCGATGCCACCGCCGTGCCGGCCGCGGCCGACGCCAGGGCGCTGGCCGGCATGCTCGACCACTGGGAGCGTTCGCTCGTGGAGATCGGCTTCCTCGACCCCGCGGCGCCCAAGAAGCTGATGCCGCGCCTGCAGCAGCTGTTCAACCGCGCCCAGCCGACGGCCGAGGAGATCCACATCCTGCGCGGCATCGCCAAATCGATGGCGGAAGCGGCCGGCGGCGCCAAAGCCCCCTCTGCCGCAGGCGACGACGCCGGGCGATAGACTCGCTGCCCGCTATCGATATAACGAATTCGCATGTTCTCGCGCCTGCGCTCCGACATCCAGTGCATCCTCGACCGCGATCCCGCGGCGCGCACGCGCTGGGAAGTGCTGACTCTCTACCCCGGCCTGCATGCCGTGGTGCTGCACCGGCTCGCGCACTGGTGCTGGGGCCACGGCCTCAAGTGGCTGGGGCGCTTCGTCTCGCAGCTTTCACGCTGGCTCACGGGCATCGAGATCCATCCGGGCGCGGTGGTCGGCGAGCGCGTGTTCTTCGATCACGCCATGGGCGTGGTGGTCGGCGAGACCGCCGAGATCGGCGACGGCTGCACCATCTACCAGGGTGTGACGCTCGGCGGCACCTCCCTCTACAAGGGCACCAAGCGGCATCCGACACTGGGCCGCAACGTGGTCGTGAGCGCGGGGGCCAAGGTGCTCGGCGGCTTCGTGGTCGGCGACGGCGCCAAGATCGGCAGCAATGCGGTGGTGATCAAGCCGGTGCCGGCCGGCGCCACGGCGGTGGGCATCCCGGCGCGCATCATCCCGTCGAAGAGCGGCGCCAGCGCCGACGTGACGACCGCCGACCCGAAGTTCTCGGCCTACGGCATCACGCTCGAAGACGATCCGCTGTCGCTCGCGATGCGCGGCCTGATCGACAGCGCCGCGGGCCAGGAGCATCAGATCGCGCTGCTGTGGCAGGCGATCGAGTCGCTTGCGGCACAGCCCGGCAAGAAGGACTGCGTGCCGTGCGATGCGGCGCGCGACGACAGCTTCGAGGCCGAGCGACTGACGCAGCTGGTGGGCAAGTAAGCACGCTTTTGCCGCGGGTGCCAGGCCGGCGCCGGGCCGCCAGCGCGGCGAAGTCCGCGCTTCGCACTGACGGGCGGCCTGTTGCTTCCCTCTCGGGGGGCAGCGACCCACACGAAGTGGGGGAGCGTGGGGGCCCTGTTACATCCCGACGTAGTTCGGACCGCCGCCGCCCTCGGGCGTGACCCAGACGATGTTCTGCGTCGGGTCCTTGATGTCGCAGGTCTTGCAGTGCACGCAGTTCTGCGCGTTGATCTGCAGCTTCTGCTTGCCGCCTTCGCCATCGGGCACGAACTCGTACACGCCGGCCGGGCAGTAGCGCTGCTCGGGGCCCGCGTACTCGGGCAGGTTGATGGTGGTGGGCACCGCGGCGTTCTTGAGCGTCAGGTGCGCGGGCTGGTTCTCCTCGTGGTTGGTGTTGCTGATGAACACCGAGGAGAGCCGGTCGAAGGTGAGCTTGCCGTCGGGCTTGGGGTAGTCGATCTTCTTGCTGGCGGCCGCGCGCTTCAGGCGCTCGTTGTCGGGCTGCTGGCGGTGGATGGTCCACGGGATGTGGCCGCCCAGCACCTTCTGCTCGATGCCGGTCATCAGCGTGCCGATCGCCAGGCCCTTCTTGAACCACTGCTTGAAGTTGCGCGCGCGGTTGAGCTCGGCATGCAGCCAGCTCTTCTCGAAGGCCGCCGGATAGGCCGACAGCTCGTCCTGCTGGCGACCGGCCGTCACGGCCTCGAAGGCGGCTTCGGCGGCCATCATGCCGGTCTTGATCGCGGCATGGCTGCCCTTGATGCGGCTCGCGTTGAGGTAGCCCGCCTCGCAGCCCACCAGCGCGCCGCCCGGGAACACGGTCTTGGGCAGCGACAGCAGTCCGCCCGCGGTGATCGCTCGCGCGCCGTAGCTCAGGCGCTTCGGCGCCTTCAGGCCCTTGTCCTGGCCTTCGAAGTACCAGCGGATGTTCGGATGCGTCTTGAAGCGCTGGAACTCCTCGAACGGGCTCATGTAGGGGTTCTGGTAGTCCAGGCCGACCACGTAGCCGATCACGAGCTGGTTGTTCTCGGCGTGATAGAGGAACGAGCCGCCATAGGTGTCCGAGGGCAGCGGCCAGCCGGCCGTGTGCACCGCCAGGCCGGGTTCGTGACGCGCCGGGTCGATCTCCCACAGCTCCTTGATGCCGATGCCGTAGCTCTGCGGGTCCTTGCCCTCGTCGAGCTTGTACTTCGCGATCAGCTGGCGGCCCAGGTGGCCGCGCGCGCCTTCGGCGAACACCGTGTACTTGCCGAGCAGCTCCATGCCGAGCTGGAAGTTCTCGGTCGGCTCGCCGTCCTTGCCGATGCCGAGGTTGCCGGTGGCGACGCCGCGCACCTTGCCGTCTTCGGTGTAGAGCACCTCGGCCGCCGGGAAGCCCGCGAAGATCTCGACGCCGAGGGCCTCGGCCTGCTGAGCGAGCCAGCGCACCACGTTGCCGAGGCTCACGATGTAGTTGCCGTCGTTGTGGAAGTTGGCCGGCAGCGCGAAGTTCGGCACCCGCGTGGCGCCCGTCTCGCTCATCATGAGGAAGGTGTCGCGCGTGACCGGCTGGTTGAGCGGCGCGCCGAGTTCCTTCCAGTCGGGAATCAGCTCGTAGAGCGCGCGCGGATCCATGATCGCGCCCGAGAGGATGTGGGCGCCGGGTTCGGAGCCCTTCTCGAGCACCACGACCGAGATCTCCTTGCCATGCGTGGCGGCCAGCTGCTTCAGGCGGATGGCGGTCGCAAGGCCGCCCGGGCCGGCGCCCACCACGACCACGTCGTATTCCATGGATTCGCGGGGGCCGAACTGGGCGAGGATTTCGTCATTCGTCATGTGGGTCTACTCGATAATGATTTTGAGGGTGCGAGGCACCGCGGCGGGCGGCGCCATTTTATGCGTCGCCCGCTTCCGTCCCCGGGCGTCGCCTGGGCGACTCCATCGAGGCACATGCATGAGAATCGAAATCCCCGAGCGCAAGAAGCTGGTCTACGAGACGACCATCCCGATCCGATGGGGCGACATGGACGCCATGGGCCATCTCAACAACGCCAGCTACTTTCGCTATCTCGAGACCGCACGCATCGACTGGATGCACTCGATCGGCCAGGAGCCGGCGCCCGCAGGCCACGGCATGGTGATCGTCAACGCCTTCTGCAATTTCTATCGCCAGCTCGAGTATCCGGGCGACGTGCTGCTGCGCATGTACGTGAGCGATCCGGCCCGCACCACCTTCGAGACCTGGGGCACGATGGCGCGCGCCGACGCGCCCGACGTGATCTGCGCCGCCGGCGGCGCGACCACCATCTGGGTCGACTTCCCGAAGCAGAAGGCGCTGCCGCTGCCGGACTGGCTGCGCGCGCTGGTAGGCGCGTAGCGGGTCCGGGCCTTCAGGCCGGGCGCATCACGATCCGGGCTTCGAAGCCGCTCGTGGCACCCGCGGGCGGTGAATTCAGTTCGAGCCGGGCGCCGAGCTTCTCGACGATGGTGGCGACGATCGACATGCCGAGGCCGTAGCCGGCGCGGTCCGATCCATGGCGCACGTGGCGGTGCTGCAGCGTGCTGAGCTGCTCGGCGCTGACGCCGGGGCCGAAGTCGCGCACGGCGAGCGTGCAGGGCGCCATCACCTCGATCACCACCCGGCCGTGGCCGTAGCGCAGCCCGTTCTCGACCAGGTTGCGCAGCGCGATGGCGAGCGCGTCGACGTCGCCGAGGCCGACCGGTGCCTCCTGGTCCTCGGGCACCTTGAGCGAGAGCCGCTCGTTGACGCGCGGGTCCTGCCAGAACTCCTGCGCCACCGTGCCTGCCAGCTGGACGAGGTCGATCGGAGAACGCGTCAGCGAGGCGCCCGATTCGGCGCGCGACAGCTGCAGCAGCTTCTCGGTGCGGTGGCCCAGCATCTGCAGCGCATCGAGCGCGGCCTGCACGTCCTCGCGCTTGAGCTCGTGTTCGAGCGCAGTCTGCAGCCGCAAGCGCGCAGCCGCGAGCGGGGTGCGCAGCTCGTGCGCGGCATTGGACGCCAATGCGCGCTCGACGTCGAGCGACTGTGAAAGGCGCTCGAGCAGCTGGTTGACGTGATCGCCCACCGAGCGCAGTTCCTTCGGCAGCCCCGGCAGCCGGATGGGGCGCAGGTCGGTGCCGCTGCGCTGCTCGATCTCGCCCGCCAGCCGCTGCAGCACGCGCAGCTCGGTGCGCGCCACGTTGCGCAGCACCAGCGCCAGCAGCGGCAGCACCGCGCCGAGCGGAATGATGAGCCCGAACAGCGTGCGGTTGAGTGCAGTGCGGCGCTCGTCGAGCGGATCGGCGACCTGGAAGAAGAGTTCCCGCGTGGGATGACGCACCGTGTAGATGCGCCAGGATTCGTTGTTCGCGAAGCCCGGTGCGAGCGGCACGTCGAAGGCGTTCACCGGCGCCTCGGCCGAGCGCAGCAGCACCCGCTCGTGCAGGTCCACCACCTGGTAGATCACGGCGTCGGTGGGAAACAGCTGTCGCGGTGCGATCAGCGTGCGCCGCGTGTCGGGGCGCTCGTTCTGCAGCTTGTCGAGTTCCTGCACCGCCATGTCGAACATGCGGTGCGAGACCTCGACCAGCTCGCTGTCGAAGTTGTGGTTGATCTCGCGGTCCACGTACCAGACCACGCCCAGCACGCACAGCAGCCAGACGCCGCCGACCCAGACGATCAGCGTGCGCGTGAGCCGGCCGGCCAGCGAGTCGCTCTGGCCCAGATGTCCGGCGCGGAGCCGGTCGATCACCCGCGCCTTCATTCGTCGTCTTCCTCGGGCGCGTAGGAGAGGCGGTAGCCCAGGCCGCGCAGGGTCTGGATGTGGCTGCGTCCGAGCTTGCGGCGCAGCCGGCTGATGAACACCTCCAGCGTGTTGCTGTCGGCCTCGTCGCCGAAGCCGTAGAGCGCATCGGCCAGGTTCTCGCGCGTGTGGATTCGATCGGGCCGCGTCGCCATGACGCGCAGCAGCGCCCATTCCTTCTGCGTCAGCGTGATCGGCAGGCCGTCCTTGCGCACCAGGTCGCGCGCGAGATCGATCTCGAGCGTGCCCAGGCGAAGCACCGGTGCGCTGCTGGTGCTGCGGCGGCGCTCGACCGCTCGCAGCCGCGCCAGCAGTTCGGCCGGGTCGTAGGGCTTGATCAGGTAGTCGTCGGCGCCGGCGTCGAGGCCGCGGATGCGGTCCGTGACCTGGTCGCGTGCAGTGAGCACGATCACGATCGGGCGCTCGCGCAGCGCCCGCACGCTGGGCAGCAGCGACAGGCCGTCGCCGTCACCCAGGTGCAGGTCGAGCAGCACGGCCGCGTACTGCACCGCCACCAGTGCCGCGCGGGCCTCGGCCAGGCCGGGAGCGACGTCGACCACGAAAGCCTTGGCCTCGAGGTAGCTGCAGACCGCGCCTGCGAGCGCGGCGTCGTCTTCGACCAGCAGGATTCGCACGTTCGAGCTCCACTCTTTTTCTTGTAAGCCCTGGAGTCTAGGCCACCTGTTCTTCAGCCGGCGTTCAGAACCGGATTGCAGACTTGCGCCGCATGATTCGCCCAGCCGCCTTGCCCCGTCCTTTTGCCGCCACCGTGGTCGCGCTGATCCTGCTCCTGCTGTGGGATGCCGGCGGGCTCGACGTCGCGCTGGCCGGCCTGGCGGGTACGCCGATGGGTTTCCCGCTGCGCGACAACGCCTTTCTCGTGAAGGTGATGCATGAGGGCGCCAAGTCGCTGAGCTGGCTGCTGGTGGTGGCGCTGTTCGCGGCCATCCGCTGGCCGTTCGGCGTGCTGCGCCGGTTCGATGCGCGCGGCCGGGTGCAGCTCGCCGTCACGGCCCTGGCCAGCGTGCTGGTCATCTCGATGCTCAAGTACACCAGCCGCACCAGCTGCCCCTGGGAGCTGCAGGCCTTCGGCGGCGTGGCGCAGCACGTATCGCACTGGGCATGGGGCGTGCGCGACGGCGGCTCGGGCATGTGCTTCCCGGCCGGCCACGCGTCGGCGGCCTTTGCCTACCTGGGGGGCTGGTTCGCCTTCCGTCGCACCGCGCCGTCGGTGGCGCGCATCTGGTTCGCCGGCGCTCTCGCGGCCGGGCTGGCGCTCGGCCTGGCGCAACAGCTGCGCGGCGCCCACTTCATGAGCCACACGCTGTGGACCGGCTGGCTCTGCTGGGTCACGGCCTACGCGATCGACGTGGCGATGGAGGCCGGCGCGCGCCTGCGCGCGCGTCGCGCGGGCCGCGTGGCCGTGCCGAATCTGAACGAAAGCTGATCGAGAGGTTCAGGGACTTTTCAGTCCCGGTTCATAGCCTTGCAGGATGCTTCGATTTCCTGCGCCGCGCACGCCCGCCTCCCTCGATTCCCGCAACGATTCCCGCAACGCCCCGCAGCGCGGCACGCACGATGCGATGGCCACGCCCTGGGCCGCCGTCGATGCCTGGATGGCGCGTCCGCGCTCGCCGCGCCAGGTGGTGGTGTGGCTCGGCCTCTATCTCGCGCTGGCCGCCAACTGGCCGCTGTGGATCGAACTCGCGCGCATCGGCGGCGCGCCCAGCGTCTACCTGCCCTCGATCGCGTCGATGGCGTTGCTCACGGTCTGCGGCACGGTGGCGCTGCTGTCCTTGACGGCCTGGACGCGCTGGATGAAGCCGCTCTGGTTCGGCATCGTGCTGCTGGCCGCGGGCGTGCAGCACTACATGCTGAGCTACCACGTGGTGATGGACCCGACCATGCTCGCCAACGCGCTGCAGACCGATCCGGCCGAGGTGCGCGACCTGCTGAGCTGGCGGCTCGCGTTCAACCTGCTGTGGGTCTGCGCCTTGCCTGGCTGGGCCATCTGGCGCGTGCGGCTCTTGCCGCAGCCGCTGCTGTCGCAGGCCTGGCGCAACGGACTGCTGCTGCTCGCGGTTGCGGTCGTTGCCGCTGGCGGCGCCATGGTCATGAACCGGCAACTCGCGCCGTTGATGCGCAACAACGTCGGCCTGCGCTACATGATGAATCCGGTCGCGAGCCTCTATTCGACGGCCTCCGCCACGATCCGGCCGATGTTCAAGCACAGCCGCAGGCTGGTGCCGATCACGGCCGGCACCGCGCTCGGCGCGAGCTACGCAGCGCAGTCGAAGCCGCCGCTGTTCGTGCTGGTGGTGGGCGAGACCGCGCGCGCCGATCACTTCTCGCTCAACGGCTATGCGCGCGACACCACGCCCGAGCTGGCGGCGCGGCAGGTGCTGAGCTGGCGCGACGTGCACTCCTGCGGTACCAACACGCTGGCCTCGGTGCCGTGCATGTTCTCGCCGCTCGGCAAGCTGGGCTACGAAGTGCGCAAGGACGACTACGAGAACCTGATGGACGTGCTCCAGGCTTCGGGCCTTGCGGTGTTCTGGCTTGACAACCAGGCCGGCGGCTGCAAGGGCGTCTGCGACCGGGTCCCGCATGCCTCGGCCTCCGACCAGCTCGAGGACGGCGTCAAGGCCGCGCTCTGCGACGGCGACGAGTGCCTCGACGACGTCATGCTGCGCAACCTGGACGCGCGCCTGGCCACGCTGCCGGCCGAACGCAGGGCGAAGGGCGTGGTGCTCGTGATGCACCAGATGGGCAGCCACGGGCCCGCGTATTCCAAGCGCTCGTCGCCCGACGCCAAGCGATTCCTGCCCGAATGCACGAGCAACGCGCTGGCCGAGTGCAGCCATTCAGAGCTCATGAACGCGTACGACAACTCGATTGCCTACACGGACCGCTTCCTCGGCAAGACCATCGACTGGCTCAAGGCACAGTCCGGCCACTACGACCCGGCGCTGCTCTACCTGAGCGACCATGGCGAATCGCTGGGCGAGTACGGCCTCTTCCTGCACGGCCTGCCCTACAACTTCGCGCCGGAAGTGCAGAAGCACGTGCCCATGGTCAGCTGGATGGGCGACGGCATGAAGGCGCGCCGCAGGCTGTCGTCCGCCTGCATGACGGCCGGGCTCGACACGCCGCTCACGCACGACAACCTCTTTCACACGGTGCTCGGCCTCATGGACGTGACGACCCCGAGTTACAAGCCCGCGCTCGATGCGCTCGCCTCATGCCGCGGCGGTGACGCGGTCGCCGCGCGCTAGGGCTCGTCGACGCTACTTCTTCTCGCGCGGGACCCGGCCCATCAGGAAGAACTCCGGGTTCGGCTGCATGCCGCTGAAGCTCGCGATCCGGTTCGAGAGGCCGAAGAAGGCCGTGATCGACGCGATGTCCCAGATGTCCTCGTCGTCGAAGCCATGGGCATGCAGCGCTGCGAAGTCGCCTTCGTCGATCTGGTCGGAGTGCTCGCAGACCTTCATCGCGAACGCGAGCATCGCGTGCTGGCGCGGCGTGATGTCGGCCTTTCGCCAGTTGACGGCCACCTGGTCGGCCACCAGCGGCTTCTTCTCGTAGATGCGCAGCAGCGCGCCGTGCGCCACCACGCAATAGAGGCACTTGTTGACCGCGCTGGTGGCGGTCACGATCATCTCGCGGTCGCCCTTGGTCAGCGAGCCTTCCTCCTTCAGCATCAGCGCGTCGTGGTAGGCGAAGAAGGCGCGCCATTCGGCCGGGCGGCGCGCCAGGCCGAGGAACACGTTGGGCACGAAGCCGGCCTTCTCCTGCACCGCGAGCACCTGGGTGCGGATGTCCTCGGGGAGGTCCTTGAGTTCGGCCAGCGGGTAGCGTTCGGTCATGCATGTCTCCTTGGGATCGGGCAAGCGCCCGATCATAGGGAGTCGAGCAGGTCCCGGTCGCTGTGGTCCTTGAGTTCGACGCCGGTCAGCCCGAGGCGCAGCGCCTCGCGCAGAAGCCAGCCGAGCTTGAAGGCGGCGGCGGCATGGCCCAGGCCTTCGGGGCGCACGTTCGAGATGCAATTGCGCTCGGCGTCGTGGCGACCGCGCCGGGGTGCGTGCGTGACGTAGATGCCGAGGCTGTCGGGCGAGCTGAGGCCGGGCCGCTCGCCGATCAGCATGATCGACAGGCGCGCGCCGAGCGCCTCGCCGACCTCGTCGGCCAGCGCGACCCGCGACTGCGATGCGACGACCACCACCGGCGCCAGCGAGAGCTCGGGCGCCAGATGCACGCGCAGGGCCGCGAGCAGCGGCACCGCCTGTCGATCCACTGCGAGCGACGAGAGGCCGTCACCGATCACGATGCATACATCGGCCGGCGCGGCGCCGAGCGCGCGCAGGCGTTCGGCATCGCCGGGATCGAGCTGGCGGCCGAGGTCGGGGCGGCGCAGGTAGCTCGTGCGATCGGGCGCGCGGCTGCGCACCTGCAGCGGCTCGAAGCCTTCGGCGCGCAGCGCGGCCTCGAGCGCGGGCAGATCCAGCGCCGCATGGATCGCATCGCGCGCCATCGCGTGGGCCCAGCCGAAGCGCAGCACCTCGTCGGTCGGCATGCCGGCGCCTGCGCGGCCCAGTGCGAGCCGCGCCGGCGTGGCCCGGCGCCAGTCGCCCAGGGGGCTTGCGGTGACGATGGGTTCGTCGCTCATGGCGCAAGGCCCTTCAACGCACCCATGTCTGCCAGCAGTCGGTTGGCCGCGGGCGGCTGCAGCCGGCCCGCGGCATCGGTGATCTGCATGCGTGCCAGCCAGGCCTCGAACTCCGGTGCCCGCGCGAGGCCCAGTGTCTGGCGCAGGAACAGCGCATCGTGGAAGGAGGTGCTCTGGTAGTTGAGCATCACGTCGTCGGCACCCGGCACGCCCATGATGAAGTTGATGCCCGCGGTACCCAGCAGCACCAGCAGCGTGTCCATGTCGTCCTGGTCGGCCTCGGCATGGTTGGTGTAGCAGATGTCGCAGCCGATCGGCAGGCCCATGAGCTTGCCGCAGAAGTGGTCCTCCAGGCCGGCCCGGATGATCTGCTTGCCGTCGTAGAGGTACTCGGGCCCGATGAAGCCGACCACGGTGTTGATCAGCAGCGGCTGGTAGCGCCGCGCGAGCGCATAGGCGCGCGCCTCGCAGGTCTGCTGGTCGACGCCGAAGTTCGCGTTCGCCGACAGCGCGCTGCCCTGGCCGGTCTCGAAATACATCACATTGCGGCCCACGGTGCCGCGCCCGAGCGATTGCGCTGCCGCATGGGCCTCGTCGAGCAGTTCGGGCGTGACGCCGAACGAGAGGTTGGTCTTCTCGGTGCCGCCGATCGACTGGAAGACGAGGTCGATCGGTGCGCCCGACTCGGCCAGCTTCAGGGTGTTCGTGACATGGGTCAGCACGCAGCTCTGGGTCGGGATCTCGAAGCGCTGGATCACCTCGTCCATCAGGCGCAGCAGGTCGCCGAGCACGGGCATGCTGTCCGAGGCCGGGTTGAGTCCGATCACGGCGTCGCCCGAACCCATCAGCAGGCCGTCGAGCATCGAGGCGGCGACGCCGCGCAGATCGTCCGTCGGATGGTTGGGCTGCAGCCGCACCGAGAGACGGCCAGGGAGTCCGATGGTGTCGCGAAAGCGCGTGACCACGCTGCACTTGCGCGCCACCGCCACGAGGTCCTGGTTGCGCATCAGCTTGGAGACCGCGGCCACCATCTCGGGCGTGAGGCCGGGCGCGAGCGCGGTGAGCGCCGCGGTGTCCGCGCGGTCCGACAGCAGCCAGTTGCGGAAGTCGCCGACCGTCAGGTGCGACACCGGCGCGAAGGCCGTGGCGTCGTGGCCGTCGATGATCAGGCGGGTGATGTTGTCCGCTTCGTAGGGCACCAGGGCTTCGGTGAGGAATTGCCCGAGCGGCGTCTCGGCGAGCACGTGGCGCGCCGCCATGCGCTGCTGCGCGGTGTCGGCGGCGATGCCGGCCAGCTGGTCGCCCGAGCGGGCCGGACTCGCGAAGGCCATGACCTGGCGCAGGTCCTCGAATTCGAAGGCCTGCGATTCGATCGTCGTCCGGTAGCGCATGGTGAGGTCCGTGGAGTCGTCAGGTGCGTCGAATGCGTCGGAGGACGCGTGCAAGAGCGGTGCCAGGGGGCTCCCGGCCCGGCAATAATGGGCCCGTTTCATCATTCAACCAAGGGCCTGCCGTGCGATCCATTCTTTTCGCAGCCGTCGTTTCTTCCATCGTCCTGCCGAGCGCCTTCGCGCAGACGGCGCCCGTCACCAAGCCCAGCGGCCTGGTGTTCCAGTCGCTGACCGAAGGCAAGGGCGCCTCGCCGGCCGCCACCGACGTGGTCAAGGTGCACTACCGCGGCACCTTCCCCGACGGCAAGGAGTTCGACAGCTCGTACAAGCGCGGCGAGCCGACCGAGTTCCCGCTCAACGGCGTGATCCCCTGCTGGACCGAGGGCGTCCAGCTCATGAAGGTCGGCGGCAAGGCCAAGCTGACCTGCCCCCCGGGCATCGCCTATGGCTCGCGCGGTGCGGGTGGCGTGATTCCGCCGAATGCGACCCTGAACTTCGAGATCGAGCTGATCGCGGTCAAGGGGAAGTGATGCAGTCCGGGCGGCGCCGTCTCAACCGACGTTGCCTCCGGGCTGATACTGGAACAGCCAGGTCTCCGACAAGGTCTGGTCCCCGTTGCGCAAGTAGAGCCGCATGTCCACCGGCTCGTTGCCTTCGGGCGTGAAGTCGAACTGCGCGCGCCAGTGGCCCGGAACGCCGTTCGGCACCGCCTCGGAAAACACGTACGAGAACTTGCCGCGGGCTGCCGTCAGCACCAGCTCGGGCTTCACGCCCGAGGGCAGCGTCTCCAGCGGCTTGCCGATGAACTCGACCATGAACTTGCGCACGCCCGCCGGTCGCGGCTGCCCGGGCTGTCCGCCGCGTCCCATGCGGGTCGCGATGCAGCGCGCCAGCGGTGACGGAAAGGGCTCCTCGGCGGTCCAGTGCAGGCGGTACTTGAGGGTCACGCTCGAGCCCGCCGCGGCCGGCGCCTTGGGCACCCAGCAGGCCAGCACGTTGTCGTGGATCTCGTCGTCGGTCGGGATCTCGATCAGCTGTACCTGGCCTTCGCCCCAGCTGCCCACCGGCTCGACCCAGAGGCTGGGGCGCTTCTCGTAGTACACGCCGTCCTGGTAGTGGTCGAAGCTGCGGTCGCGCTGCAACAGGCCGAAGCCCTTGGGATTGTTGTCGCTGAAGGTCGATGCCCGGGTCTGCGTCGGGTTGTTGAGCGGGCGCCAGATGCGTTCGCCGGCGCCGTTCCACATCGCCAGGCCGTCGGAGTCGTGGACCTCGGGGCGCCAGTCGATGGCGGTCGGCTTCTGGGATTCCGAATACCAGAACATCGAGGTCAGCGGCGCCAGGCCAAAGCGCTGCACCTCGCGGCGCAGGAAGAGGCGGCACTCGATGTCCATCAGCACGCCCTTGCCGCGCGTCAGCACGAACTTGTAGGCCCCCGCGAGACTCGGTCCCTCGAGCAGCGCGTAGATCGTCATCGCATCCGAGCCCTCGGCGGGCGGCTCGAAGTAGAAGCGCGTGAAGTCGGGAAACTCCTCGGGCCGGTCCGGTACCGCGGCGTCGAGCGCGATGCCGCGCGCCGACAGGCCGTACTGGTACAGCTCGCCGATGGCGCGGAAGTACGAGGCGCCCAGGAAAGCCACCCAGTCGTTCTTCTGCCAGGGCAGCCGGCCCTGGTCGCCGAGGCGGCTCTCCTGCACCTTGAAGCCCGCGAAGCCGGCGCCGTCCGGCAGCTTGCGCGCCGGGCTGTCGGCAGGCATCGAGAAGGCGGCCGCGTCGTACAGGATCTCACGCGCGAAACCGTCGCCGGCCGCACTCTCGAGCACGAACATGTGGACCGGCACCGGAAAGAAGCGCCCGAGGTGGAAGAAGCTGACCGGGAATGGCCCGGGACCGTTGCGGAACAGCGCATGGTCGGTGTCGAAGCGGATCCTGCCGTGGGCGTCGTAGTCGATGCGCTGCAGCACATCGGCGGGCAGCGAACGGTCCGCGAGATAGGGGCTGGCGGCGAGCGTCCTGGAAAGCGCGACCAGGCGGTCGAACGAGAAGGGCGCCGGACGGCCGAGCTGGAGGCCCTGGGCGGCGAGGGCATCTGCAGGCAGGCCGAGGGCCGCCAGCGCGAGCGAGGCGCCCGTTGCGCCGAGAAGTGAGCGACGATCGATCATGTGGCCTGCATGCTAGCGATGCCGGCGGCGGCAGGCCGTAGGTTTGTGGCGCCTGCCGCTGCCGCGTGGTCCTACATGCCGGGCCATGGACCTCGAATTCGAAAGCAAGACCCGGAGTGCGCATGCGGGCCTTCCTTTCTACAGTGGACCCATCGAAACTCAACACCGTCGAGGACCGCGATGAACATGAAGGACAGCAATGAACTGCGCGCACTGGCCACCGTGAGCGATCCGCGCTGGGCGCGGGTCGCCGCGCGCGATCGCGACGCCGACGACCGCTTCTTCTATTCGGTGCGGACCACCGGCGTCTACTGTCGGCCGTCGTGTGCGGCGCGGCCCGCGCGGCCCGAGAACGTGGCCTTCCATGCGAGTGCGGCGGATGCCGAGCGCGCCGGCTTCCGGCCCTGCAAGCGCTGCAAGCCGGACCAGCCCGTGCGTGCCGAACGCGATGCCGAACTGGTGGCCGGACTGTGCCGCTACATCGAGCAGGCCGAGCAGGCGCCCACACTCGAAGAACTGGCCGAGCGCGCAGGCCTGAGCGCCTCGCACCTGCACCGCCGATTCAGGGAAGTCACCGGGCTGACGCCCAAGGCCTATGCGACGGCGCACCGAGCAGGCCGGGTGCGGGCCGCGCTCGCGCGCAGCGACACGGTCACGGACGCCATCTACGACGCCGGCTACAACTCCAACGGCCGCTTCTACGCCGAAGCCGACGGCATGCTCGGCATGACACCCAGCGCCTGGCGCGCGGGCGGGGCCGACACCGAGATCCGCTTCGCGATCGGCCAGTGCGCGCTCGGCGCGATCCTGGTCGCGCAGAGCGAACGCGGCGTCTGCGCGATCGCACTGGGCGATGACCCCGACCGCCTCGCGCGCGAGTTGCAGGACCGCTTCCCGAAGGCCCGGCTGATCGGCGGCGATGCCGCCTTCGAGGCGCTGGTGGCGAAGGTCATCGGCTTCGTCGAGGCGCCCGCGCTGGGGCTCGACCTGCCGCTGGACCTGCGCGGCACCGCCTTCCAGCAGCGTGTCTGGCAGGCTCTGCGCGAGATTCCACCCGGGACGACCGCGAGCTACAGCCAGATCGCCGAGCGCATCGGCGCCCCGAAATCGGTGCGCGCCGTGGCCCAGGCCTGCGGCGCCAACACGCTCGCGGTCGCGATTCCCTGCCATCGCGTGGTGCGCAGCGACGGCAGCCTGTCGGGCTACCGCTGGGGCGTCGATCGCAAGGGCACGCTGCTGCGGCGCGAGGCGCAGGACTCGTGAGCGCGCGCGACATCGATGGCGTCGACTGGTCCGGTGTCGAGGACGCGCTCGACGCCCAGGGCCATGCGGTCATCGGCGGCCTGCTTACCGCCGAGCAATGTCGGTCGATGGCGGCGCTCTATGCCCTCCCGGCGCCTTTCCGCAGCCGCGTCGTGATGGAACGCCACGGCTTCGGCCGCGGCGAGTACAAGTACTTCGACTATCCGTTGCCGGGGCTGGTCGAAGGCTTGCGCGAGTCGGTGTATCCGCGGCTGGCGCCGATTGCCAACCGCTGGAACGAGGTGATGGGCGTCGACACGCGCTATCCCCCGCAGCACGCCGAGTTCATCGCCCGCTGCCATGCGGCCGGCCAGTCGCGGGCCACGCCGCTGCTGCTGCAGTACGGCGCGGGCGACTACAACTGCCTGCACCAGGATCTCTATGGCGAGGAGGTCTTCCCGCTGCAGCTCGTGGTGCTGCTGTCGGAGCCCGGGCGCGATTTCACGGGCGGCGAGTTCGTCATGACCGAGCAGCGTCCGCGCATGCAGTCGCGGCCGATGGTGCTTGCGCTGCGCCACCAGGGCGACGCGGCCGTGATCGCCGTGCAGCACCGGCCCGTGCAGGGCACGCGCGGCAGCTATCGCGTGAACCTGCGCCACGGCGTGAGCCGGGTGAGGTCGGGGCAGCGCCATACGCTCGGCATCATCTTCCACGATGCGGCCTGAACACCGATGACGCCGGATCTCTTCGAACCCGACGCCCCATCGACGGAACCGCTCGAGCCGGGCGCCGTGGTGCTGCGGCAGTTCGCGTCGAGCCACCAGGCCGCACTGCTTGCAGCGGTGCAGGCGGTCACCGAGCAGGCACCGTTCCGGCATCTCGTGACGCCGGGCGGCTTCACGATGTCGGTCGCGATGACCAACTGCGGCGCGCTCGGCTGGGTCAGCGACCGGAGCGGCTATCGCTACGACGCCATCGACCCCGAGGGCGGCCGCCCCTGGCCGGCCATGCCCGAGCCCTTCGCCGCACTGGCCGCGCGCGCCGCGGCGGCCGCGGGCTTCGACGGCTTCGCGCCCGATGCCTGCCTGATCAATCGCTACCGGCCCGGCACCCGCCTCTCGCTGCACCAGGACCGCGACGAGCGCGACCTGCGGCAGCCGATCGTCTCGATGTCGCTGGGCCTGCCGGCGGTGTTCCAGTTCGGAGGCGCGACGCGCGGCGAGCGACCGCGTCGCGTGCCGCTCGCGCATGGCGACGTGGTCGTTTGGGGCGGGCCGGCGCGGCTGCACTTCCATGGCGTGTTGCCGTTGAAGGATGGCAGCCATCCGCTGCTGGGCGACTGCCGCATCAACCTTACGTTCCGCAAAGCGGGGTGAGCGGGCCCAGCGGCACGCGCGGCGCGAGCCGCCGCGTCTCGCCGATCGCGGTGACGAAGAACTCCTCCTCGGGCATCTCGCGGAGCGCGCGCAGTTCGGCGAGCTTGCGCGGCGGCTCGTCGAGCGCCTCGTCGGTGAGCTGGAACACGCCCCAGTGGATGCCGAGCGAGCGCTTGGCGCCGAGATCGGCGTGGATGCGCAGCGCCTCGGCCACGTCGACATGCTGGTCGCGCATGAACCAGCGCGGTGCGTAGGCGCCGATCGGGATCAGCGCCAGGTCGAAGCCGCCGCCCTGCGCCTTGGTCTGACGGTCGCCGAAGTGCTCGCGGATGTCGCCGAAGTCGCGCGAATAGCCGGTGTCGCCCGTGAACAGCAGGTGACAGTCGGGCGCGAGCATCGCGAAGCCGCCCCACAGCGTCGCCATCGCATCGCGCGGACTGCGCGAGGACCAGTGCTGCGCCGGCACCAGCGCCACCTCGACCGCACCCAGCGGGCCTTCGAGGCGCTGCCGGTCCCACCAGTCGAGCTCCACGGTGCGCGTGATGCCGCGCGCCGCGAGCCAGGGCTTGAGTCCGAGCGGCACCGCGAACAGCGGCGGTCCGCCGGGCTGGCGGTTGAGCGCCGCCACCGAGGCGGCGTCGAGATGGTCGTAGTGGTTGTGCGAGACCAGCACCAGGTCGACGTGCGGCAATTCGGCCAGCGCCAGCCCGGGCGCCGCATGCCGACGCGGGCCGACCAACGGCAATGGCGAGGCGCGGTGCGAGAACATCGGATCGGTCAGCAGCGTGATTCCGCCCAGCTGCACCATGGCGGTCGCATGGCCGATCCAGGTGACGGCCGGCTGCATCGCCGCGCCCGCGGCGGCATTGGCGCGCAGCCAGGCCAGTTCGGGCACGACGCGCGGCGTGGGCGCGAGCGGCTTCGGCGGCAGGCGCAGGCGTGCGGCCTCGCGGCGCCAGCGGAGCACCTCCGACAGGCTCTTCGGCTGGAACTCGAGGTAGTTGTTCTGGAAGCCGTCGGCGCGGTGATGCGGCTTGGCGGGATCGTGATAGGGGTTCATGGCGGTGCCGAAGACTAGGGCCTGTTCATACTACTTCCGGGGTCGCGAAGGTATGCCAGGGTGGGCCAATCGAGGCGCGCGACGCCGCTTGTGCGTTGGCACATGCAAGGAGTGCAACGCGGAGTGGCCCGCCCTGGCATACCTTCCCGTTGGGTTGTCCAGCAAAGGGGCCGTCTGCCGCGTTGCCCGCGCTTGCAAGGCCAAAGCCTTGCTGCGCGCGGGCGCCTTGCATCCAGCCCCTTTGCTCGACAACGCGATCCCCGGAAGTAGTATGAACAGGCCCTAACCGGCGATCAGTTTCTGCACCAGTTCGGCCGTCGTGGCCGCGGTGTACTTGCGCATCAGCCGCGCGCGGTGGATTTCCACCGTGCGATGGCTGATGGCCAGGGCGCGGCCGATTTCCTTCGAGGTCAGGCCCTGCATGACCTGGGCCGCGACCTCGCGCTCGCGCGGCGTGAGGTCGGCCTTGGCCGTGCGACGCGAGCCCAGGTCCTCGAAGCTCCAGATGCCGGCCTCGTGCGGCGCCTCGCGGTTCAGCGCCTGGCCACTCACGTGGCACCAGAAGGTTTCGCCCGCGAAGGCGCCGTGCAGGCCGCCGATCCTCTTCATCATCCGGTTGTCGGCGTAGCGGCCGCTGGCGTTGAGGATCGGCTCCATGCGCTTGCCGATCCGCTCGAATTCGGCGACGCTCGGGTACAGGACGCGGAAGGACTGGCCCACCAGCGCGGCGCGCGTGGCACCGAACATCTCGCACAGGCGGGCATTGCAGTCGACGATGATGCGATGCCGCGACAACACCATGCCGACCGGCGCCTGCTCGAAGGCGAGCCGGTAGTCGATCGGGGCGAGCGCGGTGTCGGGGGAGTCCATTACGAAATACTACGTATGCGAGTACGTAGTATCGTCTGAGGCCGATTCGACGCACTTCACCGCGTCTTCTCCCGTTTTCCTTTTCACCCAGCGAGGACCCATGGCGAACAAGATCTATCCCTCCGCCGACGCGGCGCTCAAAGGGGTCGTGGCCGACGGCCAGACCCTGGCGGTCGGCGGCTTCGGCCTCTGCGGCATTCCCGAGGCGCTGATCGACGCGCTGCACGATTCGGGCGTGAAGAACCTGACCTGCATCTCGAACAACGCGGGCGTCGACGGCTTCGGCCTCGGCAAGCTGCTCGGCACGCGGCAGATCAAGAAGATGGTCGCGAGCTACGTCGGCGAGAACAAGGAGTTCGAGCGCCAGTACCTGGCCGGCGAGCTCGAGCTCGAGTTCACGCCGCAGGGCACGCTGGCCGAGAAGCTGCGCGCCGGCGGCGCCGGCATCCCGGCCTTCTTCACCAAGACCGGCGTCGGCACGCTGGTGGCCGAAGGCAAGGAAACGCGCGAGTTCAACGGCGAGACCTACGTGATGGAGCATTCGCTGGTGCCCGACGTGGCGCTGGTGAAGGCCGACGTGGCCGACAAGTCGGGCAACCTGCGCTTCCGGCTCACCGCGCGCAACTTCAACCCGGCCGCCGCGATGGCCGGCAAGGTCTGCATCGTCGAGGTCGAGCGCATCGTCGAGGTCGGCGAGCTGGCGCCCGACGACATCCACCTGCCGGGCATCTACGTACACCGCATCGTGCTCAACGAGACGCCCGAGAAACGCATCGAGAAGCGCACCGTGAGCGCCGCCGCGCCGGTCGATGCCGCTGCCGCCAAGGTCGAGGCGCAGGCCGCGATCGCCCAAGCCGCAGCGGGCGTCGAAGTGCCCGCACCCGTCAAGAACAACGCTAAGGGAGCCTGAACATGCCCTGGACCCAGGACCAGATGGCCGCACGCGCGGCGCAAGAACTCGAAGACGGCTTCTACGTCAACCTCGGCATCGGCATCCCGACGCTGGTGGCCAACTTCGTCGGCGACAAGGAAGTCTGGCTGCAGAGCGAGAACGGCATGCTCGGCATCGGCCCGTTCCCGACCGAGGAGCAGGTCGACGCCGACCTCATCAACGCCGGCAAGCAGACGGTCACCACGCTGCCCGGCAGCGCGATCTTCGGCAGCCACGACAGCTTCGCGATGATCCGCGGCGGCAAGATCAACCTATCGATCCTCGGCGCGATGCAGGTGAGCGAGAAGGGCGACCTCGCCAACTGGATGATCCCGGGCAAGATGGTCAAGGGCATGGGCGGCGCGATGGACCTGGTGGCAGGCGTCAAGCGCGTGATCGTGCTGATGGAGCACGTCGCCCGCAAGAAGGACGGCACCGAGGACCTGAAGATCCTCGAGCAGTGCACCCTGCCGCTGACCGGCGTCGGCGTGGTCGACCGCGTGATCACCGACCTGGCCGTGATGGACGTCGTGCCCGAGGGCCTCAAGGTGGTCGAGCTGGCCGATGGCGTGAGCTTCGAGCAGTTGCAGGCCAAGACCGGCGTGAAGCTGTTGAAATAACCCCCGAAGCGCCTGCGGCGCCTCCGCCTTTCAGGGGGCGATACCTGCGGCCCGGCGGAGCCGGTTCCGCGGTATCCCTGGACTTGGCCTGCTTCGGTCTCGCAGGCCGCGGGCGATGCGGTCAGCGGGTGGCGGTCGGTGCCGGGGCCGGGGCCGGTGCCGGAGCCGGTGCAGCAGCAGCTGCCGCCGCCTGCGGATTCGGCGGCAGCTGGTAGCTCCAGGTCTCGCTGACCGGCTTGTCGCCCTGCACCAGGGCGGCGCGCATCTCGACCGGCAGCGCCGGGTTCTTCACCTTCACGCGCAGCGCCACGCGCCAGCCCTTGATGGCCGGGTTGCGTTCCAGGCCGACGCCGAGCAACTCGGCGTTGTCGCCCACGCTGACCTGCGGCGCCAGCGTGGCATCGGCCGGCAGGTTGGCCAGCGCCGGGCCCTCGAAGTCGATCAGGAAGGCGCTGTTGCCGTCGAACTTGCGGATCAGGTTGGCCTGCAGGTGCTCGTTGTCGGTGTGGAAGGTCTGCCTGACCCAGGCGTTGTCGGCGCCGTGCAGCGCCGGCTCGTCGCTGGTCCAGTGCATGCGGTAGGCGAACTGCAGCATCTGGCCGCGCCGGGTGGGCTCCGCGGGGGTCCAGTAGGCGACGATGTTGTCGTTGGTCTCGTCGGGCGTCGGGATCTCCATCAGCGTGACGCTGCCCTTGCCCCACTTGTTCTGCGGTTCGATCCAGGCGCTCGGGCGCAGGTCGTAGCGGTCCTTCAGGTCTTCGTAGCGCGAGAATTCGCGCCCGCGCTGCAGCAGGCCGAAGCCCTTCGGGTCGTCGACCTGGAACGAGCTGATCGCGAGGGTCTTGGGATTGTTGAGCGGGCGCCATATCCATTCGCCGCTGCCGGTGTGGATCGCGAGCCCGTTCGAGTCGTGGATCGCGGGCCGGAAGTTGCGCCTGAACTCCGACTGCTGGTTCGGTCCGTACAGGAACATGCTCGTGAGCGGCGCGATGCCGATCGACTGGATGTCGCCGCGCACGAAGATGTTGGCCTGCACGTCGACCACTGCGTCCTTGCCGCCGGGCCGCACGATGAACTGGTAGGCGCCGGTGGCGCGCGGCGAATCGAGCAGAGCGTAGATGACCACCTGGCGGTCATCGGGCCCGGGGCGCTGGATCCAGAACTCGCGGAAGTTCGGGAACTCCTCGCCACCCGGCGGCGCGGTATCGATCGCGAGGCCTCGGCTCGACAGCCCGTAGACCTGGCCCTTGCCGATCACGCGGAAATAGCTCGCGCCCAGGAAGCTCGCGACCTCGTCGAGCTTGTCGGGCTGGTTCACCGGATAGAGCACGCGAAAGCCCGCGTAGCCCAGCGTGCGGGTGGCGTTCTTGTCGAACGCAAGGCCGCCGAAGTCGAAGCGCTCGGGGTCGTACTGGATCTGCCTGACGGCGCCGTCGGCGGTGATCTCGTTGATCCGCACCGCCGAATTGAACTGCATCCCCTGGTGATAGAAGTTGAGCCGGAACGGCGTCGGCTGGTCGCTCCATTCGAAGCGGTCGGAACGCGGCTGCATCTTCTGGTAGTCGGCGAACTGCATGCCGCTGAACTCGGGCGGCAGGTTGTTCACGGGCGCGACGTAGGGCTTCTGCATCAGCGCGCGGGCCTGCGCGGTGACATCGTCGAGCGAGAAGGCCAGGGCCTGGGCGGCACCCAGCAGCGAGGCGGCGGAGACCAGCGAGAGCAGCGCGAGCTTGGCTGTCTTCTGGCGGCGTGCGGCTGAAAGAATCATGGGAGAGGTCGAATGCAATATTCCTGCCGTTTCCAGGAACGGTCCGATGGATTGGCGGCTTAGCTTAGCATCCGGGGCTCGACGGCCAGGCTGTCGCGAAGGGCGTGCCCGAGGGCTTTCGACGCAACGCCGCAAAGAATCCATGAAAGTTCCCTGAATGAAGATGCCGTACCTGCTGGCCCTCGTGGCCGGCCTCGCCAGCCCGCTGGCCTTCACCCAGACCCCGGTCCAGAGCGCGCCCGCAGCGGCCAAGGCCGCGAGCAAGGACAACAAGGCCAAGGACGCCTTCGTCGCCGACCTGATCCGCCGCATGACGCTCGACGAGAAGATCGGCCAGCTGCGGCTGATCAGCATCGGCCCCGAGATGCCGATTGCGCAACTCGCCGAGGAAATCAAGGCCGGGCGCGTCGGCGGCACCTTCAATTCAGTCAACCGTCCCGACAACCGCCGGCTGCAGGACGCGGCGATGCAGAGCCGGATGAAGATCCCGATGTTCTACGCCTACGACGTGATCCACGGCCACCGCACCACCTTCCCGATCGGGCTCGGCCTGGCCTCGACCTGGGACATGGCGTCGATCGGCCTGATGGCGCGCACCGCCGCCCGCGAAGCCAGCGCGGATTCCATCGACATGACCTTCGCGCCGATGGTCGACATCGCGCGCGATCCGCGCTGGGGGCGCACCTCCGAGGGCTTCGGCGAGGACCCGTACCTGGTCTCGGAGATCGCCAAGGCCGCGGTGCGTGGCTTCCAGGGCGACAAGATGCCGATCAGCGCCAGCAGCATCATGACCGCCGTGAAGCACTTCGCGCTCTACGGCGCCGTGGAAGGCGGCCGCGACTACAACACGGTCGACATGAGCCCCATGCGCATGTACCAGGACTACCTGCCGCCGTACCGCGCCGCGATCGACGCCGGCTCGGGCGGCGTCATGGTGGCGCTCAATTCCATCAACGGCGTGCCCGCCACGTCCAACACCTGGCTCATGCAGGACCTGCTGCGCCGCGACTGGGGCTTCAAGGGCGTGACCGTGAGCGACCACGGCGCCATCGTCGAGCTGATCCGCCATGGCGTCGCCAAGGACGAGCGGGAGGCGGCCAAGCTGGCGATCAACAACGGCATCGACCTCAGCATGGCCGATTCGGTCTACCTCAACGAACTGCCCGGGCTCGTGAAGTCGGGCGAGGTCAAGATGAAGGCGATCGACGCCGCGGTGCGCGAAGTGCTCGGCGCGAAGTACGACATGGGCCTGTTCGCCGATCCCTACCTGCGCATCGGCGTGGCCAAGGACGATCCGCCGGACCTCAATGCCGCGAGCCGGCTCGACCGTGCCGCTGCGCTGACCGTGGCACGACAGTCGATGGTGCTGCTCGAGAACCGCAACCAGACGCTGCCGCTGGCCAGGGGCGCCTCGATCGCGCTGGTCGGCCCGCTGGCCGATGCGCCGATCGACATGCTCGGCAGCTGGTCGGCCGCCGGCTATTCGAAGAACGCGGTCACGTTGCGCGCCGGCCTCGATGCCGCGGTCGCGAAGCAGGGCAAGGGCCGCGTGACCTACGCGCGCGGCGCCAACATCACGAACGACGAGGGCATCGTCAAATACCTCAACTTCCTCAACTGGGACACCCCCGAGGTCACGCAGGACCCGCGCACGCCGGCCGAGATGATCGCCGAGGCCGTCAAGGTCGCGCAGCAGTCCGACGTCGTCGTGGCCGCGGTGGGCGAGGCGCGCGGCATGTCGCACGAATCGTCGAGCCGCACCAGCCTCGACCTGCCGCAGAGCCAGCGCGACCTGATCACCGCGCTCAAGGCCACGGGCAAGCCGCTGGTGCTGGTGCTCATGAACGGCCGGCCGCTCTCGCTGGCGCGCGAGCAGAAGGAGGCCGACGCGATCCTCGAGACCTGGTACACCGGCACCGAGGGCGGCAACGCGATCGCCGACGTGCTCTACGGGGACTACAACCCGGCCGGCAAGCTGCCGATCTCGTTCCCGCGCTCGGTCGGCCAGATCCCGACCTACTACAACCATGCGCGCCTCGGACGGCCCTTCACCGAGGGCAAGCCCGGCAACTACACCTCGCAGTACTACGAGGAGGTCACGGGCCCGCTCTATCCCTTCGGCTACGGGCTGAGCTACACCGACTTCACGCTCTCGGACGTGAGCCTGTCGAGCCCGAAGATGCAGCCGAAGGGAAGGATCGAGGCCGCCGTGACCGTGAAGAACACCGGCCGGCGCGCGGGCGAGACCGTGGTCCAGCTCTACATCCAGGACGTGGCCGCGAGCGTGGTTCGGCCGGTCAAGGAGCTGCGCGACTTCCGCAAGGTCATGCTGCAGCCCGGCGAGGAACGCGTGCTGCGCTTCACGATCGACGAGGACAGGCTCAAGTTCTTCAACGCCCAGCTGCGCCGCGTGGCCGAGCCGGGCCAGTTCAACGTGCAGATCGGACTCGACTCGCAGAACGTGCGCCAGCAGGGCTTCGAGCTGCTGCCGTAGGGCTCGCCCGAGCGATCACAATCACTGACCCACTCACAAGGAAACTCGCACATGGGCGCGCAATGGAAAGCCAAGCACAAGGACCTGGCGGCCAACGCCAAGGGCCGGCTGTTCGGCAAGCTGGCCAAGGAAATCATGATCGCCGCGCGCAGCGGTGCCGACCCGGGCTCCAACGCGCGGCTGCGGCTGGTGGTCGAGCAGGCGCGCAAGGTCTCGATGCCCAAGGACACGCTGGAGCGTGCGATCAAGAAGGGCGCCGGCCTGACCGGCGAATCGGTGCACTTCGATCACGTGATCTACGAAGGCTTCGCGCCGCACCGCGTGCCCGTGATGGTCGAGTGCCTGACCGACAACGTGAACCGCACCGCGCCCGAGATGCGCGTGCTGTTCCGCAAGGGCCAGCTCGGTGCCTCGGGTTCGGTGGCCTGGGACTTCGACCACCTCGGCATGATCGAGGCCGAGGCCCAGCAGGCCGACGCCGACCCCGAGCTCGCGGCCATCGAGGCCGGTGCACAGGATTTCGAGCCGGGCGACGAGGGCGTCGCTGTCTTCCTGACCGACCCGGCCGATCTCGACATCGTGAGCCGGGCGCTGCCCGCGCAGGGCTACACGGTGCTGTCTGCCAAGCTCGGCTACAAGGCCAAGAACCCGGTCGACCCGGCCAGCCTGAGCGCCGAGCATCTCGAGGAAGTGGAGGCCTTCCTGGCCGCCATCGATGCCAACGACGACGTGC
Source organism: Variovorax jilinensis (assembly GCF_030316885.1). Lineage (GTDB taxonomy): Bacteria > Pseudomonadota > Gammaproteobacteria > Burkholderiales > Burkholderiaceae_C > Variovorax > Variovorax jilinensis. The sequence continues at coordinate 1,172,687 of NZ_JASZYQ010000001.1, forward strand.
AGAACGTGTTCGTGGGCCTGGCCGGATAGGGCTGCGATGTTCCCGCCCGACCTGCTGTTCACCTATCTGATGGCCTGCCTGGTCGTGGTGATCGCGCCGGGCCCCGACAACATCCTGGCACTGAGCCGCGGCCTGAGCCAGGGCAGGGCGGCGGCCTGCCTATCCTCGGTGGGCGCCGGGCTCGGCATCATGTTCCACACGGTGGCGGCGACGCTCGGGCTCTCGCTGATCATCCAGGCCTCGCCGGTGGCCTTCTGGGCCGTCAAGGCGGTCGGCGGCCTCTACCTGCTGTGGCTGGGCTACAGGGCGCTGTCCTCGCGCAACCTGGTGAGCTTCGCGCCGAGCGCGCACCAGCCGCTGCGCACGGTCTTCCTCACGGGCCTGCTGTCCAACGTGCTGAACCCCAAGCCGGGGCTGTTCGTGCTGGCCTTCCTGCCGCAGTTCGTGAGCGCGGGCCGCGGCTCGGTGCCCATCCAGATGCTGGTGTACGGCGCGATCTTCGCGGTGCTGACCGCCGTCATCTTCTCGCTGCTCGGCAGCTTCGCCTCGAAGCTCTCGGGCTGGCTGCAGCGGCATCCGCGCGCCGGCACCGGGCTCAACGTGGGCGCCGGCCTGACCTTCATCGGCGCCGGGCTCTCGGTGCTGGCGCTCAAGCAGCGGGCCTGAGACAGCAGGCGGGGCGCATTCGCACCATCGGCGCTTTGCGCGCATCGGCCGGACGTATAGGATGCCGCGGGCGCAATGTCGCGCAGCTCAACCAGTTCAGCGGGGCAATGCCATCATGACTCTCGATCTCTCCCGTCGCCATCTCGGCCGCTGGGCCGGTGCGGCGGCGCTCGCTCCGTGGCTCGCATCGTGCGGAGGCGGTGGCTCCAGCGATCCGGTGGTCTTCGTTCCGCCCGCGACCGCGGGCACGCGCGAAGCCGGCTACCTGAAGGCCGTCGAAAGCATCTTTGCCGACTATCGCGTGCCGGGCGCCCTGGCGGGCGTGCGCGTCGCCGGCGAGGCGCCCTGGACCCGAGCCTTCGGCATGGCCGACGTGGCCAGCGCCACGCCGATGGCGTTGAACAGCACCTTCCCGGTACGCAGCGTCACCAAGTCGTTCACGGCCACGCTGCTGCTGCAACTGGTGCAGCTCGGCGCGCTCGGGCTGGACGACAAGGTGGGGCGCTACATCGCGGGCGTGCCGAATGGCGACCTGATCGGCCTGGCCGATCTCGCGGGCAATCAGAGCGGCCTGGCGGACTATTCGGCGCAGCCCGCCTTCCTCGAAGCCTTTGTGGAGGACACGCTGCGCGTCTGGACGCCGCAGCAACTCGTGGCCATCGCCTTCGCCGTGCCCCCGCTCTTCCTTCCCGGCGAGCAGTATCAGTACAGCAACACCAACACGGTGCTGCTCGGCATGGTGATCGAGGCCGTGATGCGCCAGCCGCTCGGCGAGGTGCTGGCGGCGCAGATCTTCAGGCCGCTGGCCCTGTCGGGCACCAGCTACCCTTCGACGCCCGGGCTGCCGCCGCCCACGCCCACGCCCTATGCGGTCGACATCGCCACGGGTGCCGTGGACGATCAACCACCGATCAGCCCGACCTCGCTCGCCGGCTCGGGAGCCATCGCCTCCACGCTCGCCGATCTGCTCGTGTGGGGCGACGCGCTGGGAACAGGCTCGCTGCTCACGCCGGCGCTGCAGGCCACCCGCAAGTCGCGCGCCCGCGCCGTCACCAACGGCCCGGAATACGACAACTACAGCCTCGGCATCGGACAGATCGGCAACTGGTGGGGGCACACCGGCAGCGGCGTGGGCTTCCAGGTCGCGACCATGAACCTCGTGTCGCGCAGCGCCACGGTGTCGGTGATGGTGAACGCCACGCCGGATGGTTCGCGCCGCGACTTCAATCTCGCGCAGGAGTTGTTCGAACGGCTGGCTGCGGTGGTCGAATCGACCTGAGCGGGCCCTGAGCGGGCCCTGAGCGCGCCGACTACTTCTTCGGGCCGGCAGCGCCGATCATGATGGCCTTGCCGAGCCCCAGGACCAGGACAAAGATCACGCCGAAGACGCCCATGCCGACGCTGCCCAGGTAGAAGGCATAGCCGATGGTGAGCAGCGCGACGGCCATCGGAATCCAGAACATCGACAGCTGAACGATGAATGAGAGCAGGCGCATGGGGTCATCCTCGGTCTTGGGTGGGCATGCCGATTGTCCCGGGCTTCGTCGGTTCTCCAAGTGCGCCGAAGCCGGCGTTCATCGAACCGGCAGCTCCAGGCACTCGATGTCGTTCTCCAGATCCGCGGTCCGCCGGCGCACGGTCTCCAGGGCCGCCTGAACCCCGGCATTGAAGAAGAGGGCGCCCACATGGCGGGCCACCTGCTTGCTGATCGGTGCCAGCTCCATGTTGCCGACTTCGAGGTCGAAGTCCTTCTTCAGCTGGTCGCGCAGCAGGGTCGAGACCTCGTGGATGACCTTCGTGGTCAGCAGCTCGTCGAAGTTCACAGTTCCGTTCCTCCCAGAAAAAGCTCGGTGCCGTCGCCGGATTCGCCGATGCCGCGGATCACTCGCGTGCCTGCACGATGGCTTCGCGCAGCAGCGCCACGCCGAGCTCGTGGAGTCCGTCCCAGATGATCTGGACGCCCAGGCACAGCAGGATGAAGGCCGACAGGCGCAGGAAGATCAAGGTGCCCACTTCGCCCAGCGGCTTCAGGAGCTGCTGCGCATAGCGGAACGCCAGGTACACCAGCAGGCCGATCGCCACCAGGCCGAGCACCGCGCCGGCCGTGCGACCGAGCGCGATCGAGATCCGCGGATCGGACAGCGATACGCCGACGGTGATGGCCGCCGCGATCGAGCCCGGTCCGCAGCTGATCGGAAAGGTCAGCGGATAGAAGGCCTGGCGCCGCGCCATCTCCGGCGTGAAGCTCTCGGCCAGCTCGGTGCGGCTGTCGGCAGTCGGCTGCGAGGCGGTCAGCAGCCGCCAGGCGTTGGCGGCGACGATCAGGCCGCCGCCGACGCGCACGATCGGAAGCGATATGCCGAAGAACTCCAGCAGGTAGGAGCCGATCAGCATTGCGCCCAGCAGCAGCCAGAACATGTTGCGCGCGATGCGGCGCGCCAGCAGTGTGCGCGTCGCGGCCGAGGCGCCCTCGGTCAGGCCGAGGAAGATCGGCGCGGTGGCCGCCGGGTTCAGGATCGGCAGCAACGCGGCAAAGACGAACAGGAAGCCCTTGCCGAAGGCGCCCAGCACTTCGAGCGTCATGGCCGGCCCGCCTCGCGCTTCTTCGCCGTGTCCACGGGCTCGACAAGGGCGCGCATGCGCGACCGCAGCGCACGATCGCGGCGCTGCTCCGCATCGTGGTCGTCGCGCAGGCCACGCCACAGCGAGACGGCCATCAGGACGATCACGACCGTGAAGGGCAGCGCGAAGACGATGGTCGCGGTCTGTACCGACTTCAGTCCGCCGGCCATCAGCAGGCTGGCCGCGATGCCGGCCACCAGCAGGCCCCAGGCGACCTTGACGCGCGCGCTCGGGTCCTGATCGCCGCCGGTGCTCATCGTGCCCAGCACCAGCACCGCCGAATCGCCCGAGGTGACGAAGAACACCATCACCAGCACGGTCGCGACGCCCGACATCAGCGTGCCCAGCGGCAACTGGTGCAGCAGCGCGAACAGTGCGGTCGAGGGGTCGGCCTGGACCGCCGCCGCAATCGGTACCTGCTGCGCGATCTGCATGTACAGCGCGGTGCCGCCGAAGACGGAGAACCAGACGAAGGCGGCGAGCGTCGGCACCGCCACCGTGCCGATGATGAACTCGCGCACCGTGCGACCGCGCGAGACGCGGGCGATGAACAGGCCGACGAAGGGCGACCAGCTCACCCACCATGCCCAGTAGAAGATGGTCCAGCTGCCGACCCAGCCGCTGTCCCGGAACGGCGTCATGCGCAGGCTCATGCGCACCACTTCGCTCAGGTAGCTGCCCAGCGTGGAGGTCAGCGTGTCGATGATCACCACGGTCGGGCCGAGCACGAACACGGCCAGCGCCAGCAGCCCGGCCAGCAGCACGTTGAAGCTCGACAGCCACTTGATGCCGCGGCCGATGCCGCTGAGGGCCGAGGCCAGGAACAGCGCGGTGGTGATGCCGATGATGCCCAGTTGCTGGGCCTTGCCGACCGGCAGGCCGAACACCGCATGCAGGCCGCTGTTGATCTGCAGCGCGCCCATGCCGAGCGAGGCCGCGACGCCGAACGCGGTGGCGATCACCGCCAGCACATTGACCAGCGGCCCGACGCGGCGCAGCGGCGCCCAGGGCAGCGCCTCCACCGCCGTGCTGACCAGGGCCGAGCCGCCGCGGCGAAACTGGAAGAAGGCGATCGCCAGCGCCACGATGCTGTACACGGCCCACGGATGCACGCCCCAGTGGAAGAAGCTGTAGCGCATGGCGGCGTTGGCGGCTTCGGGCGTGTTCGCCACCACGCCGGGCGGCGGCGCGCCGTAGTGCGAGATCGGCTCGGCCACGCCCCAGAACACCAGGCCGATGCCCATGCCGGCTGCGAACAGCATCGCGAACCAGGCCCCGAGCGAGAACTCGGGCTCCTCGTCGTCGGCGCCGAGCTTGATGTTGCCGTAGCGGCTGACCGCCAGCACCAGCGCGAGCACGACCAGGCCCAGTACCGCCCAGAGGTAGAACCAGCCGAAATTGCGCGTGATCATGGCGAGAGCGCCGTCGAAGACGGCGCCCAGGTGGGCGGGGGCGAGGATGCCCCACAGCACGATGGCCAGGATCGATCCGGCCGAAACGATGAGTTGCATGCAGCTCCTGGTTACAGCACCCTGGCTGGCGGCGATGCGCCGAGAGGGGCGGATTCTACCGGCCGCCTCGGGGGCCCCGTCATGCGGGCGCTTCGTCGGGGAGCAGCACCCCGCGATGCTGAAGTGCGGTCTCGCGCAGGAAATCCCACACCGCCTTCATGCGCGCCAGGTGCCGCGTCTCGGCTGGCACCGACATCCAGAAGGTGCGCGTGAAATTGGCTTCGCCCGCCAGCACGCGGCCGAGCGAACGGTCGCGCTCGGCGATGAAGGCCGGCAGCACCGCGATGCCCGCGCCCGCTGCCGCGGCCTGGTGCTGCGCGAGGATGCTGGTGCTGCGCAGCGCGAAGGAGTCGGGCTTGTAGAGCTCGTCCAGATACTGCAGTTCCTTGCTGAACAGCAGGTCGTCCACGTAGCTGATGAAGGTGTGGCCTCGCAGGTCTTCCCGCGACCTGATGGGCGGGTGCCTTGCGAGGTAGGCCCTGGAGGCGTAGAGGCGCAGCACGTAGTCGCTGAGCTTGGTCACGACCACGGGCCCGCGCGCCGGCCGCTCCAGCGAGATCACGATGTCGGCCTCGCGGCGCGACAGATGCACCAGCCGCGGCATCGCCAGCAGGTCGATCACCAGGCTCGGGTGCGCCTGGGCGAACAGCGCCAGCTGCGGCGCCAGGACGACCGTGCCGAAGCCCTCGGTGGCGCCGATGCGCACGAGGCCCGACAGCCCCTCCTGCGAGGCCGGTGCGGCGCGCTCGACCGTGCGGAAGGCGTTTTCCATCGCCTCCACCTGCGGCTGCAGGCGCCGGCCGGCCTCGGTCAGGCGGTGGCCGTCGGCCTCGCGCGAGAAGAGGGCGCCGCCCAGCTGCTTCTCGAGCGCCTGGATGCGGCGCGCCACGGTGGTGTGGTCGACCGCGAGCCGCCGCGCGGCGCCGACCAGCGTGCCGGTGCGCGACAGCTCGAGAAAGAAGCGCAGGTTGTCCCAGTCCATGGTGTGCAATTATGCAGATCAGCGCTGCATATTTGTCTATTGCCATAGCAAAAGTGCAAAGCTAGCATCGCCCTTCGCTGCCCGCAAATTCAAGGAGACAAGTTCACATGGATGCCACCACCACCCCCGCCACCCAGGTCGCCACCGTCAAGCTCTTGATCGGCGGCAAGTTCGTCGAATCGAAGACCACCGAGTGGCGCGACATCGTCAACCCGGCCACACAGCAGGTGCTGGCCAAGGTGCCGTTCGCCACCGCAGCCGAGGTCGACGCCGCCGTGGCCTCGGCCAAGGACGCCTTCAAGACCTGGCGCAAGACGCCGATCGGCGCGCGTGCGCGCATCTTCCTCAAGTACCAGCAGCTGATCCGCGAGAACATGGCCGAGCTGGCCGCGATCCTCACGGCCGAGCAGGGCAAGACGCTGCCCGATGCCGAGGGCGACGTGTTCCGTGGCCTCGAGGTGGTCGAGCATGCGGCCGCGATCGGCAACCTGCAGCTCGGCGAGATCGCCAACAACGTGGCCAACGGCGTCGATACCTACACGCTGCTGCAGCCGCTGGGCGTCTGCGCCGGCATCACGCCGTTCAACTTCCCCGCGATGATCCCGCTGTGGATGTTCCCGATGGCGATCGTCACGGGCAACACCTTCGTGCTCAAGCCCTCCGAGCAGGACCCGATGGTCACGATGCGCCTGTGCGAACTGGCGCTCGAGGCCGGCATTCCCGCGGGCGTGCTCAACGTCGTGCATGGCGGCGAGTCGGTGGTCAACGCGATCTGCGACCACGCCGACATCAAGGCGATCTCCTTCGTCGGCTCGACCAAGGTCGGCACCCACGTCTACAACCGCGCCACGCTGGCCGGCAAGCGCGTGCAATGCATGATGGGCGCGAAGAACCACGCGATCGTGATGCCCGACGCCAACAAGGAGCAGACCCTCAACGCCCTGGCTGGCGCCAGCTTCGGCGCCGCAGGCCAGCGCTGCATGGCAGTCTCGGTGGCGGTGCTGGTGGGCGATGCGCAGAAGTGGGTGCCCGAACTGGTCGCCAAGGCCCAGACGCTGAAGATCGGCGCCGGCACCGAGAAGGGCGTCGACGTCGGCCCGCTGGTGTCCTGCGCGGCCTACGACCGCGTCAACGGCCTGATCGAGCGCGGCGTGGCCGACGGCGCGACGCTCGCGCTCGACGGCCGCAAGCCGACCGTGCCGGGCTACGAGAAGGGCAACTTCGTGGGCCCGACCGTCTTCGCCGACGTCAAGCCCGGCATGACCATCTACGAACAGGAAATCTTCGGACCGGTGCTGTGCCTGGCCAATGCCGCCACCATCGACGAGGCGATCGAGATGATCAACGCCAACCCGAACGGCAATGGCACGGCGATCTTCACGCAGTCGGGTGCCGCGGCGCGCCGCTTCCAGGAAGACATCGACGTCGGCCAGGTCGGCATCAACGTGCCGATCCCGGTGCCGGTGCCGATGTTCTCGTTCACGGGCTCGCGCGCCTCCAAGCTCGGCGACCTCGGCCCCTACGGCAAGCAGGTCATCATGTTCTACACGCAGACCAAGACGATCACCGCGCGCTGGTTCGACGACAGCACCGTGAGCCAAGGCGTCAACACCACGATCAGCCTGAAGTAGTCTCGGGCGCATGGACTTCGAACTCACCGAGGAGCAGCGCGCCTTTGCCCAGACCGCGCGCGAATTCGCACTGCACGAATTCGCGCCGCATGCGGCGCGCTGGGACGCCGAGGCCTTCTTTCCGAAGGAGGCGATCGCCAAGGCCGGCGAGCTCGGCTTCTGCGGCCTCTACGCACCCGAGAGCATCGACGGCCTCGCGCTGCCGCGCCTCGATGCCACGCTGGTGTTCGAGGAAATGGCCGCGGTCGATCCGTCGACCACGGCCTTCATCACGATCCACAACATGGCGACCTGGATGCTCGGCACCTGGGGTGGCCCGGCCGTGCGCGAGCGCTGGGGCGCCGACCTCACGAGCGGCCGCAAGCTCGCTTCCTACTGCCTGACCGAGCCGGGCGCGGGCTCCGACGCTGCATCGCTGAAGACGCGGGCCGAACTCCAGGGCAACGAATACGTCATCAACGGCGGCAAGGCCTTCATCTCGGGCGCGGGCTCGACCGACGTGCTGGTGCTGATGGCGCGCAGCGGCGGCGGCGGCGCGGGCGGCATCTCGGCCTTTGCGGTGCCGGCCGACGCGCCCGGCATCAGCTACGGCAAGAAGGAGCACAAGATGGGCTGGAACAGCCAGCCCACGCGCACCATCGACTTCGACAACGTGCGCATCCCGGCCGAGAACCTGCTGGGCAGCGAAGGCGAGGGCTTCCGCATCGCGATGAAGGGCCTCGACGGCGGCCGCATCAACATCGCGACCTGCTCGATCGGCGCGGCCCAGGGCGCGCTCGATGCCGCGCGCCGCTACCTGCACGAGCGCCAGCAGTTCGGCAAGCCGCTCGCGAGCTTCCAGGCGCTGCAGTTCAAGCTCGCCGACATGGCGACCGAGCTGGTCGCCGCGCGCCAGATGGTGCGCCTGGCTGCAGCCAAGCTCGACGCCGGCCACGTCGACGCCAGCACCTACTGCGCGATGGCCAAGCGCTTCGCGACCGATGCCGGCTTCAACGTCTGCAACGATGCATTGCAACTGCACGGGGGCTACGGCTACCTGAGCGAATTCCCGCTGGAGCGGCTGGTGCGCGATGCGCGCGTGCACCAGATCCTCGAAGGCACCAATGAAATCATGCGCGTGATCGTCGCGCGCAAGCTGCTGGAAGGCGATAGCGACATCCGATGACCGACTCCGTGGTTCTCTTCAACGAAATCAAGGCCGCCAACGGCAAGCGCTTCGGCGTTGCCACGCTCAATGCGCCGGCCTCGCTCAACTCGCTGTCGGTCGCCATGGTGCGGCTGCTCACCCCCAGGCTGCGCGAATGGGCGGCCGACGCCGGCATCGCCGGCGTGCTGCTCGATGCCGCGGGCGAGAAATCCTTCTGCGCCGGTGGCGACCTGCGCCAGCTCTACCAGACGCTGCGCGACTGCGGTGCCGAGCGCAACGAATACGCCGAGCGCTTCTTCGGCGAGGAATACGAACTCGACCATCTGATCCACACCTTCCCGAAGCCCTTCCTGTGCTGGGGCCACGGCATCGTCATGGGCGGCGGGGTCGGCCTCATGGCCGGCGCCTCGCACCGCGTGGTCACGGCGCAGAGCCGGGTCGCGATGCCCGAGATCAACATCGGCCTCTACCCGGACGTCGGCGGCAGCTGGTTCCTGCGCCGCATGCCGGGCCGCGTCGGCCTGTTCCTCGCGCTGACCGCGGCGCCGCTGAATGCGGCCGACGCGATCTTCTGCGGCCTGGCCGACCTGCTCGTGCCGCACGCGAACAAGGCAGGGGTGCTCGACGCCATCGCGGGCGCCGCATGGAAGGGCGAGCCCGCGGCCGACCGCGCCACGCTCTCGCGCCTGCTGGCCGCGGCCGGCGAGGGCGCCGAGCTGCCGGCCTCGAAGCTGCGCGAGCACTTCGACACGATCAACACGCTGATGGCCGGCGACGACCTGCTCGACATTGCGCGCCGCCTGCGCGAGCTCAAGAGCGAAGACCCCTGGCTGCAGGCCGCTGCCGCCACCTTCGCCAAGGGCGCGCCGAGTTCGGCCGCACTGAGCTTCGCGCTCTGGCAGCGCGTGCAGCGCATGTCGCTGGCCGAGGTGTTCCGTCTCGAGTACTGGGCATCGCTGGGTTGCTGCGCACATGCCGACTTCGCCGAAGGCATTCGCGCCGTGCTGGTCGACAAGGACCGCAACCCGAAGTGGACCCCCGCCACGCTCGAGGAGATCACGCCCGCCTTCATCGACGACCACCTGCGCCCGCGCGGCGAGATGGCGCCCGAACTGGTGTCGCTCGCCTGAGCGCACCGCCCGCTTTCGAGTTCAAGAACGGAGACACACGACATGAAGATCGCTTTCATCGGCCTGGGCAACATGGGCGGCCCGATGGCCCTCAACCTGCAGAAGGCCGGCCATGCGCTGAGCGCCTTCGACCTCTCGGCCGAGGCCTGCAGGAAGTTCGGTGCCGATGGCCTTCCGATCGCGGCCTCGGCGGCCGCCGCGGTCGAAGGCGCCGACGTCGTGATCAGCATGCTGCCGGCCAGCGCGCATGTCGAAGGCCTCTACCTCGGCAGCGACGGCCTGCTCGGCAGGATCGCGCCCGGCGCGCTCGTCATCGACAGCAGCACGATCGCCGCCGCCACCTCGCGTAAGGTCGCCGAGGCGGGCGCGGCGCACGGGATCGCGGTGATCGACGCGCCGGTCTCGGGCGGTACGGGCGGTGCGATCGCGGGCACGCTGACCTTCATGGTCGGCGGCTCCGAAGCCGACCTCGAACGCGCGCGGCCAGTGCTCGAGAAGATGGGCAGCAACATCTTCCATGCGGGCGCTGCGGGCGCCGGGCAGACCGCCAAGATCTGCAACAACATGCTGCTCGGCATCCTCATGATCGGCACCTCGGAGGCGATCGCGCTGGGCGTCGCCAACGGGCTCGATCCCAAGGTGCTGTCGGAGATCATGCGGCGCAGTTCGGGCGGCAACTGGGCACTCGAGAAATACAACCCGCTGCCGGGCGTGATGGACACGGCGCCGGCCTCCAAGGGCTACGCGGGCGGCTTCGGCACCGACCTGATGCTCAAGGACCTGGGCCTGGCGCAGGAGAACGCGGCCGCGGTGCGTGCATCGACGCCGCTCGGCGGCCTGGCACGCAACCTGTACGCCGCCCACAGCTTGGGCGGGAACGGCGCGCTCGACTTCTCGAGCGTGATCAAACTGGTGCAGGCGCGGCAGGGCTGATTCCCGTCCGGCAGCACGCCGGACTTCGTCCGGGCCTCAGGTCCCGAGCATGGGATTGCGCCGGGCCTCGTCGCGGCGCCGGTCCTCGCGCACCGCATCGCAGCGCGGATGGCGGGCATAGGCCGCCTGGTCGCAGTGCGCGGCCTCGCAGCGTGCGGCGGAGAAGAAATTGAGGTTCTCGCAACCGCGGCGTGGATCGAGCGCCGCGGAGCGTGCGGGCGGCACGGGGGCCGGCGGCGTGCGTCGCGCGACCGCCGCTGGCGGTGGTGCCGTCGGCGCAGCCGCAGCGCCCGGCATCGCGGCCACGGGCGGATCGACCGCGACTTCGGCCTCGCCTTTGCCGAGCGAGGCCGAGAGCGGCACATCGGCCGCAGCCTCGGCGGACCGTTGTGGAGCGTCTGGCGGCGCGCGCTGCAAGACCTGCGGCGCATCGACCGGGACTGGCACGGTGGCCACGGGCGGTGCCATCGGCAAGGGGCCGGTCGCGGCCGGCCCTTCGAGCTGCGCTGCGCTCGGAGGCTTGCGGGTCACGTAGCCGAACCAGCCGCCGAAGCCGACGAACGCGGCCAGCATCACCGCGCCGAGCGCCAGCCAGAAGCTGCGCGGCGCATTGGCGTCGGAAGTCGTGCCGCGGTGGCTGGCTGGCATCGGCCGCGACATGGGCCGCCGTGAGTGGACGGCGCCCGCCAGCAACGGGTCGGTCGGCGAGAAGCTCGGCAGCTTGCGCGCGCAGCCATGGCAGAACTTCGCGGCATCGCGGTTCTCGGTCTGGCAGGCGGGACAACTGACGGGCATTCGGCACTCCTGGGCGCTGAAACATCAACCCGTCACTTTGAGCCCTCGGGCCGGTGCTGTCTGCCAGCGCAGGCCTACGCGATTCGGCCCGAGGGTCTTGGCGCAAACGTAGACTGCTGCAACGCATCTCTCATCGTTCCCGGAGCCCTCCCATGAACCCATCATTCAGTTTCTGCGTCGGCGCGAAGACCCTGGTGCTCTCGCTCGCCGTCATGGCGGCGACTGCGCAGGCGCAGGCACCGCTGGCCAAGACGCAGCTGGACCGCATCGCGGCGAGCGCGCCGGCGGCGTCCGCGGCGAACTTTCGCGTCTTCCTGGCCCAGGCCGCCAGGATCGATCCCGGCCTCGGGCCGACCGTCGCCGCCTACAACGCCAACCGGAGCCTGTCGCCCGAACAGCTGACTCGCATCGCGCGCCTGCTCGGCCTCTACAACCGCCTGCACAACCAGAAGGCGGTGCTGGCCTCGCTCGAGCAGATGGTGGCGCTGCCGACCGTGCGCGACGACAAGGTGCCGCCGCACGAGAGCCGGCCGATCATCGAGTTCGGGCGCCTCATCGAGAAGATGGCGGGCGAGTTCGGCCTCGTGTTCCGCAACGTCGACAACCGGATCTTCGAGGTCCGCCTGCCGGGCCGCGGGCGCGAGGAGTTCGGCATCCTCACGCATGCCGACGTCGTGCCCGCGGTGGCCGACGAATGGGTGCTCGAGGACGGCACCCGGCTCGACCCCTTCAAGATGACGCGCGTGGGCGAGCTGCTGTATGGCCGCGGCACGATCGACGACAAGGGATCGATCGCGGCCGTGATGTACGCGATGAAGGCCGTGAAGGAGAGTGGCCTGCCGCTGGATCGCACGATCCGCCTGATGATCGAGACCACCGAGGAAACCGGCGGCGACGCGATGAAGTACTACCGTGCCAAGGGACCGCTGCCGGACTACAACATCGTGCTCGACAGCAAGTACCCGGCGGTGGTGGCCGAGAAGGGCTCGGGCGCGCTCAAGGTCTTCTTTCCGGTCGAACCACCCGACGGCAGCCCGGCGGTGCGCACGGCGATCGTCGCCATGGCGGGCGCGTCCGCGGCCAACGCCGTGCCGCAGACCGCGACCGCCACGCTGGAGGGCGGCGACCTCGCGCAGGTGGCGGCCCGGCTCGAATTCGTGAAGGGGCCTTTCATCCGCAAGTACGAGGGGCAGGGCGGGGGCTTCTCCATCGACATCGCGAAGGAGAGCGACCGCATCGTGGTCAAGGTCATGGGCGTCTCGGCGCACGGTTCGCGCCCGGAGGAAGGCGTGAACCCGCTGCCGAGGCTCGCGCTGTTCCTGCAGGAATCGGGCGTGGTGACTGCGGCCAACCACTACACGAAGGCCGTTCGCTACCTGGTCGACCTCTACGGCACCGGCTACCTCGGCGAGAAGCTGGGCGTCGGCTACGGCGACGACTTCATGGGGCCGCTCACGCTGTCGCCGAACCTGGTGCGCGAACGGGACGGCCGGCTCGAAGTCACGACCAACGTCCGCATGCCGCGCGGCAGCACGCCCGAGGCGCTGACGGAGACGCTCAAGGAAAAGATCGGCGCCTGGGCCAATGGCAGCCAGGCCCGCATCGAGATCGACTACCAGCAGGGCAACTGGATGGCGCGCGATCCGAAGGGCGCCTGGCTCGCGACCCTGCTCGACATCTACGGTGCGACCACCGGCCTCGAAGCCAGACCGGTCTCGACCGCCGGCAGCACCACCGCCAAGCTGATGCCGAACGCGATCAACTTCGGCCCCGCGATGCCGGGCAAGAAATACACGGCCCACAACGCGAAGGAATTCAAGGAGGTGGCCGACCTCGACGCCGACATGCAGATGTTCACCGAGATGCTGGTGCGCATCGGCAATCTCAGAACGATGCAATAGCCGGACACGGCGTCAAGCCAGACGAAGGGTTTGGCACCGGCCCTCAACGGGTTCAAACTGTGGCAGCTCCGGAATGCCGGGGCTTTGCCACAAGGAGAATCCCATGACGAGAAAACTGCAGCTGCGCGCGGCCCTTGCCGCCACCTGCGTCACGCTGGCCATGGCCTGGGGACCGGCGCATGCCGCCGACATCCCGCTGGTCACGGGCGAGCACTGGACCACCTCGAGCGAAGCGGTCAAGAAGGCCTACCTGGTCGGATTGCAGAACCTGGCGCAGGTCGAGATCGCCTACCAGGGCGGCAAGCCGCCGGCCGATTCGCAAAGCATCCTGCCGCGCCTGGCCAAGGGCATGCAGGGCCAGACCCTCGACGGCGTTCGCCAGGCCCTCGACCGCTACTACGCGGCCAATCCCGCGATGCTCAAGCGCCCCGTGCTCGACACCATCTGGTTCGAGATGGCGGTGCCGGGCCTGCAGAAGAACAAGTAAGCCAAGGAAGCACCATGAAGAAACTCACTTGCATCGCGAGCGTCGCGGCCGTGCTTCTGCTCGGCGCCGGCTGCACCGACATGACGCCGCGCCAGCAGGGCACCCTCTCGGGTGCCGGCATGGGGGCGCTGGGCGGCGCCGGCATCGCGGCGATCTCGGGCGGGGACGCCTGGACCGGTGCCGCGATCGGCGGCCTGGCGGGCGGCGTGGCCGGCAACATCCACGGCGGACGGCAGCAGCCGCGCTGGTGACGCCCGGGGGCCCGCGAGGGCTCCTAGAGCTCCCGCTCCAGGCCCTGCGTGCGCAGCACGGCCTTGAGCCGACGGACCTCGTGCTCGAGGTCCAGGATCAGCGCCGCGGCGTCGAGCCCGACGCCGAAGTCGCGCTCGAGCCTGCGGGCCTCGAGCGCGCATTGCAGATCCGCGCCATGAAAGCGCCAGTCGTCGGGCCGTTCGGCCGGCGTGCGCGACGTGACGATGCCCACTTCCACCAGCTGGATCACCCAGTCGACGCCCGCGCCGCAGGCATGGGCGAGCTCGTGGGTGGCCAGCGGATGCGAGGCGCTCAGGGTGGTGGTGGTGACGGAAAAGGTAGTCATGGCGATCACACTCCCAGGTGGCGCCGCGGATCGAAAGGCGCGGCCTTGGCGAGCTGCTCGTAGGCCGCGCGCGCGGCCTCGGTGTCGGCCGGCGGCAGCGCGATCTCGAGCAGCAGGTAGAGATGTCCGGGCGGCTTGCCCGGCAGGCCGCGCTCCTTGAGCCGCAGCTTGAGGCCGTTGCGGGCGTTGCGCGGCACCGTGACCTCGACCACGCCGCCGCCCGGCGTCGGCACCTGGACCTGCGCGCCCAGCGCGCCCTCGGTCGGCGTGATCGGCAGCGTCATGTAGAGGTCGCGGTCCTCGATGCGGTAGAGCTTGTGCGGCGCGATCCGGACCTCGAGGTACATGTCGCCGGCCGGCTCGCCGCCGTGCCCGGGCATGCCCTGTCCGGCCAGCCGGATGAACTGGCCCGGGTGCACGCCGGGCGGGATCTTCACGCTCAGCGTGCGGGTCTTGAGCTCGGGCCGGCCCTGCGCGTCGATCTGCTGCGAGCGCAGCGTGATCTCGCGCTCGGCGCCGTTGAGCGCGTCTTCCAGCGCGATCTCGATCGCCGCGTGATGGTCCTCGCCGCGCGCGCGGTAGTTGCGGCGCTGGGCGCCGCGCTGCTCGGCGGCGCCGAACATCGACGAGAAGAACTCGCTGAAGTCGGCATGGTCGGCCGGGCCCTGGTTCGGGCCGCGGTGGAACTCGAAGCCCTCGTCCCATCCGGGCGGCGCCTGGAAGCCGCCCTCGGGGCTGCCGCCGCGCGCCACGTGGTCGGCGAGCTGGTCGTAGGCGGCGCGCTTCTCCTTGTCGCGCAGTACGTCGTTGGCCTCGTTGACGTCGCGCATGCGCACCTCGGCATCGGGCTCCTTGCTGACGTCCGGGTGGTACTTGCGCGCCAGCTTCCGGTAGGCCTTGCGCACCTCGTCTTCCGAGGCGCCGCGTTCGACGCCGAGGATCTTGTAGTAGTCCTTGAAGTCCATGGTGTGTTGCGAGCGGGGTGTTGGAGAAGGGGTCAGGCGATGGCGGCGCCGCCCTCGGTCTGCGCCAGCAGCGCCTCGGCGCGCCAGGCGGTGCCTTCGCGCGTGAAGCGCAGCGGCTGCGCATTGCCAAGCACGCTGGCGTCGATGGGAACGCCGAGCAGTGCGGCAAGCACGTAGAGCGAGCCACCGTGCGCCACCACGAGCACCGGGCCCGGATGCGCGAGGGCGCGTTCGAGTGCGCCGCGCTTGCGGCGCACGAAGTCGGCCAGCGTGTCGCCGCCCTCGGGCGCGCAGGCCCAGTCGATGTCGGCCGAGGAACTGCCGATCAGGGCGCCGAAGTGCCGCTCGCGCAGGTCTTCCATCACGACCGGATCGATGCGGTGCGGCACGCCGACCGCACGCGCAGTGGTCAGCGCGCGATTGAGGCTGCTGCTGACGATGCTGCGGATCGGCTCGCCCGCCAGCAGCTCGGCAGCCCGGGCGGCCTGCGCGAGGCCGACTTCGTTGAGCGGCTCGTCGGCATCCTGGAAGATGCGGCGCGCATTGCAGGCGGTCTGCCCATGGCGCAGGAAGTAGAAGTGGTCGCAGGCCGGCGCGATCGGGTCGGCGGCGGCAAGGTCGGCGAGTTGCCGGAGTCCGGGATTGTTCATCGGGCAGGTTTTCGGTGAATCAGAGAAGCCATTCGATGGGCAGCACTTCGAGCAGGTCGATCCACAGCTTCTTCACGGCGCCCGCGCCGGGCTCGCTGTTCGTGCGGACCTCGCCCTGCGGCGTGCGGTCGATCCAGACCAGCCCACGGCCGTCCGGCTGCATGCGGACCTCGAAGGCCTTGTCGGGGATCACGGTGTCGAGCTGGTTCGCGAGGTGGCCCGCGAGCTGCGGGCTGTCGATGATCACGCCCATCTCGGTGTTGAGCCGGGCCGAGCGCGGATCGAGGTTGAAGGAGCCGACGAAGATGCGCTCGCGGTCGACCGCGAAGGTCTTGGCATGCAGGCTCGCGGCCGAACTGCCCGACCTTCCGCTGCCCGGCAGCTGGACGCCCGAGCGCTCGTCCTTCCCGCCTTCGTCGGGCGGCGGCACGCCGTCGCCGGGCTTGAGTTCGTAGACCCGGACGCCGCCTTCGAGCAGGCGCTGCCGGTACTTCGAATAGCCCGCATGCACCGCGCTGACATCGGTGGCCGCGAGCGAATTGGTCAGCACGCGCACCTGGATGCCCGCCTTGGCCATCGCGACCAGCGACTGCGTGCCGTCCTTGCCCGGCACGAAGTAGGGCGAGACCAGATCGAGTTCGCGCCGGGGGTGCGCGAAGGCGGCCTCGAGCTGCGGCAGCATCTGCAGATCGGCGCGGTCGTCGGGCTCGAGCACCTTCGCCGGGTCGTCGTGGACCACACGGGCCTGGGTCCAGTCGAACGCGAGGCTGCCCTGGCCGAGTTCCACGAGCAACGGCGTCTTGCGCACCGCCTCGAGGTAGCGCATGGCCACGGGGTCGTTGCGAACGCGGTTCCAGCCGGTCACGAGCTCGGCAGCATCGTTCGGGCCGGGCGGCCGCAGCAGGCTCGCGGCGGGATAGGCCGAAGGGCTGTTCCAGAACAGGTCGAAGGCGGTCGACACCTCGCGCACCACCGGCCCGACCGCAAGCACGTCCAGGTCCTGGAAGCCGAGCTCCATGTTGGCGCCGAAGTACTCGTCGCCGATGTTGCGCCCGCCCACGATCGTGAGCTGGTTGTCGGCTGTGAACGACTTGTTGTGCATGCGCCGGTTCACGCGCGAGAAGTCGAAGGCGAAGTCGCCCGCGCGCAGGCCGCGGTTGGCGAACGGATTGAAGAGCCGGATCTCGATGTTGGGATGGGCGTCGAGCGCGGCCAGCATCGGATCGAGGCCCGCGGTGTTGGCGTCGTCGAGCAGCACGCGCACGCGCACGCCGCGTTCGGCGGCATCCCACAGCGCTTGCCACATCAGCTTGCCCGTGGTGTCGTTGCGCCAGATGTAGTACTGCAGGTCGAGGCTGCGCTCGGCGCCGCGCGCCAGCAGGATGCGGGCCGCGTAGGCATCCTCGGCCGATGGCAGGGCACGGATGCCCGACAGGCCGGGGTGCGCGGCCTCCACCTTCGCGAAGGTCTTGCCGAGCGATGTCTCGGCGGTGTTCGCGAAGGCAGTGGTGGGGTTCCGCTGGACCTGCGACGGCAGGCTCGAGCAGCCCGCAACGACGAGCGCGAGGCCGAGCAGTGCCGTTGCCAGCAGGCGGGAGGCGATCGACGACGCAGGAGATGCGATGGGCACAGAGGACACGAATCGATCCGGCTATGGCTGTGCGGCCATTCTAGGCAGGTTGCAGCGCGTGCCGGAGCCGCGCGGCAGCCTTGCTTCTAGAGCTTGGGAATGTGCAGCGTCTTGCTGATCATCAGCGTGCCCGACAGCCCGAACAACAGCGTGAGCGGATGCAGCACCCACGGGCCGACGGCCCAGGCACCGCCCCAGATCGCCTCGCCGATGCGGCCCTGCCATGCGGCCAGCGCGAGCACGCCGACCAGCACCACGCTGGTCGGGATCGGCGTGCCTTCGAAGTACTTGACCTTGTCGGCGCCTTCGGAGAGCGCCTCGGCCGTGACGTTGTAGCGGGCCAGCCGGCTCACGCCGCAACAGACGAAATAGATCAGCAGCACGCAGTCCCAGCCGCCGTCGAGACCGGCCGCGAAGGCCAGCGCCGCGGGCAGCACGCCGAAGGAGATCACGTCGGCCAGCGAGTCGAGTTCGCGCCCGAGGGCCGAGTGGGTCTGGCGCCAGCGCGCGATGCGGCCGTCGAAGACGTCGAAGATGAATGCCGCGGGCGCCAGCGCCGCCGCCCACAGGAAGTGGGGCAGCGACTGGCTGCGCACGTACAGCATCGCGAGGAAGATCGCGCCGACGCCGCAGGCCGCATTGCCGAGCGTGAAGGCATCGGCCAGGTGGAAGCCGCGGATCATCGAGAAATGTTTGCGCGGCGGCCGCGTAGAGCCGGGAGCAGGAGTGGACATGATGGTTCCCGTGAAACTGCGACGCACCTTAGCGCATACCGGGGCCGGCCGGTGTAGTCGCAGTCCGATGCGGCGGGCGCCGCATCGCCGGGTTTCAGTAGGCGAGTTGCAGCGGCGCGCCCTGGCGCTGGGCCTCGATGTCGGCGCGGTGGAAGGGCAGCGGGTGCCATTTGCCGGCCGAGAACATCGGCAGCTGGTCGTAGTTGCGCGGCGAGGCCGGGTCGCTGCTCTGGCCGTAGGTCAGCAGGCCCTGGGCCACCGGGCCGCGCTCGTCGAAGCCCACGGCCTGGATGTAGCTGCTGCCGTAGTTGATGTTGTAGCCCTTGGGATCGATGTAGGACTGGCCCTGGCTCTCGACCTTGTTGAGCACGCCCTCGAACTCGTCGCCGCCCGGGATCGTGACCTTCTGGCCGCGGACCATGCGCGCCTGTACCTCGGCCAGCGGCACGTCGGCCGTGAAGCCCGCCACGCGCACCACGCCGACCGCATCGCCGAGCGCCTTGAAGACCGCGTCGCGCGTGGCCGGCGTCGCCATGTCGAGGCCCGCCGGCGTCACCACCGGGCGCGCCGGGTCGAAGGGCACGCGCCAGACCTTCGGGATGTCCTTGGCCTTGCGCCAGAACTCGCGGAACAGCGGCGCACCCTTCGATGCGCTGTTGCTGGTGCGGTCCCAGCCGGCCAGCACGCGGCAGCCGAGCGCGGCATCGGGCGCCAGCGCGCTGCCCTGGGCGGTACAGGCTGCCGAGAGGTCGTCCATCACGAGCATGCCGGCCAGGTTCTTGTTGCGGAAGATCACGCTGCGCAGGTCGGCCGCGCCCATCTTGTTGCCGGGCAGGCCGTCGCTGCCGGCGAGCCGGCCCTCGATCTCCATGATGCCGCTGCGCGTGCGCAGCCGCTGCGGCGTGTTCGTGAAGCCGACCAGCGGCGAGATGCCGGCCGGCGCCGCGAGCCGCGGGTTGCTGAGCCAGAAGCTGTCGTTGCTGTTCTGCACCCAGTCGGGCGTGACGATCACGGGCATGCGGGCCGGCGGGATCGCGCCGGGATTCGCAGCGGCGCTGTCGCGCGTCCAGCCGCAGGCCGAGCGCGAGCCGTCGAGCACCGGCAGGCCGGCCGCGGCAAGCAGCGCGGCGGCACCGGGCGAGGGCGCGCAGGTCTTGAGCAGCTCGGCCGAGACGTCGGGCACCACCGACAGGTCGGCGTACATCGCATTGCCTTCGCGATCCGCCGCGATGGTGTTGATCCACGGCATGCCCTGGTTGCCCATGGCGGCGCGCAGCTCGCCCACGTTGCGTGCCAGCGCCATGTTCATCCAGCTCTGGGCCGAGCGCGTGTTGAGCGTGTTGACGTCGCGGATCGCGTAGGCCTTGGTCGCGGTCCAGTCGAGGCCGGCGCGCGGCAGCGAGATCACGGGGCCCCATTCGGTGGAATAGAAGGTCTTCTGCGCGGGCGCCGTGCCGGGCGCCGCTGCATTGGCCGGCAGCACGATGGTGCGGGCCGTCATCTTGCGCGGCTGGCCGTCGACGATGTAGGTGGTCGGGTCGTTCGGATCGAGCTTGAGTTCGTAGATGGTGAAGCGCTTGCCGGTCGAGACCGTGTGGGTCCAGGCCACGTCCTTGTTGAAGCCGATCGCCACCACCGGGCTCAGGCCGCCGGTGGCACCCATGACGTCGAGCCTGCGCGGGATCGTCAGGTGCATTTCCCAGAAGCGGTTGGTGCCGACCCATGGGAAGTGCGGATTGCCGAGGACCAGGCCGCGGCCGTCGGGCGTGGCGTTGCGGCCGAAAGCCCAGCCGTTGGAGCCCAGCTCGCCGCCTTCGGGGTTGGCGTTGAAGCTGTGGCGTGCGATCTCGGCCACCGCCTGCTGCAGGTCGACCGGTGCGCTCGAGGTCTTCGCGCCCGCGGCCGGCGGCGTTGCCGCCAGTACCGCGGCGGCGAGCGCGCCGACGCCGCCCTGGATCATCGACATCTCGGTGGTGCGCGACAGGTCGGCCTGGGTCATGGGCCGCACCCAGGGCTTGCCGCGGCAGGCCTCGGGCAGGCCGTTCGGGCCCACGTCCTGCAGGTAGCGGTTGTAGCCCGCGACATAGCCGCGCAGCGAGTCGCGCACGTCGGTCGAGAGGTCGGCCGAGGCCCGCGCGAGCGCGGCATCGTCCATGTGTGAGCGGATGAACAGATCGATCTGGGAATTGGTCGCGCGGCCCAGGCCGAGCTCGCCCATGCCGTCGGGACCCAGGAACTGGGAGCGCTCGCCGCGCACCGTGAGCAGGTGCTCGGCGGTCTGGCAGACGTTGTCCTGTGCATGGGCGTAGCCGACGCCGTAGGCGATGCCCTCGTAGTCGGCGGCCGTGATGTGGGCGATGCCGTAGGTGGTGCGCTCGATGGTGACGTTGCGCGCGCCCGGGGCGGGCGTGCTGGCGCAGCCGGCCAGCAATGCGGCGATGGCGAGGGCCATCGCTGCGGGAGCGCGGGGGCAAGAGAAGTGGACGGTCATGGGCAGGGGGCCGATCGAAGTGGAAACCAGGCGTCGATTACATGGCGAGGCCCGCCTGCCGCGAGGCGGTGCTAACCCGGGGGCGCTGTCGCCAAGGCGTCGTGTTCCTCGGCAATGTGCGCGAAGCGCCCCAGCAACTGCGCCGCGACCACGGTGGCACCGACCTGCTCGCGCAGGGCCTCCGGATCGCGGCCCTGTGCGCGCAGCTCGCCGGCCAGCTGGTCGACGTAGCCGCGCATGATCCCGGCGTCGAATTCGGGATGGAACTGCAGGCCCCAGGCGTTGGCGCCGATGCGAAAGGCCTGGACCGCCTCGAAGTCGTTGCCGGCCAGCCGGACCGCCTGCGCGGGCAGCCGCAGCGCGCTCTGCCGATGCACCACGTGGGCCTCGAAGCGCGCCGGCAGGTCGTGCATCAGCGGATCGTGCGCGGCCTCGGGCGTGAGCCTGACCTCGACCGTGCCGATCTCGATGCCGGCCGGATGGTCGCCGGCAGCGCCGCCCAGCGCATCGGCCAGCAGCTGGTGACCGAAGCAGATGCCCAGCACAGGCGTGCCGTGCGCCACCAGCTGCGCCAGCCAGCGTCCCGTGGCTTCGCTCCAGGCTTCGCGGTGCGACACCATGGCATGCGAGCCCGAGACGATGGCGCCCGAGATCCGGTCGGGCGGCGGCAGCCGGTCGCCGCGGCGCGGATCGAGCACCACGACCGGCAGCCGCGTGGCGCCGAGGCCGTCGGCCATCCAGTTCTCGAAGTCGCCGCGCTCGGCGCGCAGCGGCTCGAAGGTGTCGCCGGTCTTGATGATCGCGAGCGGGCGCGGATGCGTGTTCTCCATCACGCGATGATGCCGGAGTCGGGCCGCTCGATCGCGGCCGCAAGCCGGCGTGCGACCTGCTCGACCAGCGCCTGCCGCTGCGGCGGCTCGCGCCAGCGCAGCCGCGTGCCGCTCTCCCAGTCGGCATGGCTGCGCGCGGGCTGGGCCGCGCGCACGGCCTCGGCCAGCAAGCGCGCGTCGGCTTCGCCCGCCTGGCCAGCCTGGCCGTTGGAGCCGGCCGCGATCCTTTCGATCGCCGCATGGCCGCGCCGCTCGAGCGCGCGCTGCAGGCGCAGCTGCCAGTCGGCGAGAACGAACAGCACGCGGTCCTCGATCGTGAGCTCGCGCAGGTCGCGCAGGCGGTTGGCGAGCTTGCGGCCCAGCGGCCCCCAGCCCTGCGACAGCGCCCCGCCGATGGCGCCGCCCAGCGCGGCACCTGCGCCGAGCGAAAGGCCGGCCAGCGCGAGGTCGGCCACCACGCCGACCGCGGCGCCCACGGCCACGCCCTTGCCGAGCAAGATGCCGGCATCCTTGAGCGCCTCGGGATGGAAGAAGTCCAGCGTCCAGCGGCCTTCGAGCAGCGGCAATGGCGCCTCGTCGGCATCGCCGTCGCGAAAGCCGTACAGCGCGAGCAGGTCGTCGGCGCAGCGCTGGGCCTTGTCGAACACCGACTTCTGCAGTTCGGCGATCAGGCGCGTGCGCTTGGCGGCATCGTCGAAGTCGGCCGCCGGCACGGTGCGCCGCGTGGCCGCGGCATCGACCAGCAGTTCGGCGATGCGCCGGCCGGCGCCGGCGCGCCGCTGAGCTGCCTCGGCCTCGAGGCTGACCGCCACGCGATCGAGCTGCGCGCGGCGATCGCGCAGCAGCGTCGCGAGGTCGCGGTACAGCTCGCGCTCGGCGCCCACGAAGGGCGCGGCAGCATCGAAGCGCACCACCGCATGCAGGCCGTAGGCGGCCAGCAGGGTTTTCCATTCGTCTTCGCGGCTCGCCGCGTCGCGCACGAAGTTGAGCACCGGCAGCAGCGGCCGCGCACACGCGCCGAGCAGTTCGATCTCGGCCCGGAACTTGGGCAGCACGGGTTCGCGCGCATCGATCACGAGGAAGGCCGCATCGACCTCGCCGAGCGCCCGCAGCACCTTGGCCTCCTGCTCGAAGACGCCGTGCGCCTCGGGGCCCTTCAGGAAGCCCGCGATGCGCTCGGGCGGAGTCGCCGACCTGTCCTCGCGCATGTCGATGTGCTCGCGCAGCGCGACGGCGTCCTCGAGGCCCGGTGTGTCCAGGAAGCGCACCGCGGCGCTGCCGTCGACCTGCAGGTCGACCGCCTCGACGTGGCGCGTGGTGCCGGGTCGCGTCGAGACCTCGCCGAAGCTGCGGCGCCGCGTCAGCGTGCGCAGCAGCGAGGTCTTGCCCGCGTTGGTGTGGCCGACCACGGCGATCCGGATCGGCTCGGTCAAGGGGGCTCCTTCGCCAGCGGTAGCGACTCGGCATCGCGGCCGGCGAATGGCGTCGCGAGGCCGGCGTCGTCGCGCCAGCGAAGCCAGGCCTCGCGGCGCTCGGGTGACACGCCGTCGGGATCGGTGCCATCGTCACCATCGCCGACCAGCCACAGCCGGCAATCGACGCTCAGGGCTGCCACCTCGCGCACGAAGCGTTCGGTGCCGCGGTCGGGGCTCGATGCCGCGCGGCAGCCGATCACGGCGCGGCGCGGACGCACGCGCGCCAGCGTGTCGAGCAGTTCGCGCCGCTGTGCCGCGCTGCCGTCGACGCGAAGGGTCTGGCCGGCCTGGAGTCGTGCAGGCGGCCAGGGCAGTTCGGGAGGCAGTTCGAAGCCGATCGCGAACAGCGTGTCGGTGCTGCCATCCGGCGCGAGCGGCTGTCCGGGGCCGGGGGGCATGCGGCCCGGGTCGGCATCGACGATGCGGCGCGGCTCGAGCGCGGCGAAGCGCGCCAGCAGGCGCTGGAAGCCCGGCTCCGAAAGATCGGGTGCGATCGCCTGGCGGCGCAGCGTCCATACCGCGCCGCAGAGCAGCGTGAGCGCAAGCCGCGGCAGCAGGCCGTAGACCACGATGCAGCCCGTGAGCCAGAGTGCCCAGGCGCGCTGGCCTGCGCTCGCGGCCAGCGGCGACAGCACGGCCTGCGCATCGGGCACCGGAAAGCCGAGCCACGAAGGCGCCCGCCCCAGCCATTGCACGCTGTGCACGAAGAATTCGGGCTCGAGGATGGTCGTCTCCCAGTTCAGCGTGTAGTTGCGGAAGGCGAGCGCGAACAGCAGCGAGGCGACCACGACGGCGAACGAGAGCGTCCACACGGCATGGCTCACGAAGCCCAGGGCCCACGGCAGCAGCCGGGCCCGCGCCAGCAGCCGCGAGACCGCACGCAGCAGCAGCGGTGCCTGGCCGTGCCGTCCGCCTGCGACGCGCGCCGTGAGGCTCAGCCAGAGCCAGCCGAATGAAGCGGGGAAGGCGCTGAAGGGCAGCAGCAGGCCGATGAGCCAGAGCGCGAGCGTGCACAGGTGCAGCCCCAGCAGGCTGGCCAGGGCCACCACGACGTTGATCTGCCGCTCGCCGCCGAGCACGTTGCCGGCGAGCGAAAGGCCCGCGATCACGGTCAGTGCCACCAGCCCCAGCAGCACCCAGGGCGCCCACGCCCGGGCGCGGGAGAGTTCGGCCTGCAGGCCCACGCGTTCGCCCAGCGCGCGCGCACGCGCCACGATGCGGCCCCTGCCGTCGCCGTGCGCCACCATGGCCTGTCGCATCGCCTGGGCGTCGTCGAGAGGGCCCGACGTCTCGATCAGCGCGACAGCTTCCGTGATGACCGAGTCTTGCAGCGACAGGGGCAGGAGGAGCGGTGGCGCGGCGGGATTCAACGGCTTCCTTGGCGAGGGTCGGGCATGGCCGGCGCACCGGTTGGAGCGCGAAATTATGCCCGCCGAGGCCCGACCCGGCGGCCCACGAAGAAGGGGCCGCGAATGCGGCCCCGTTCCGGGAGTCAGGAGTACTCGAACTAGGGATAGACGACCGTCACCGTGGATCGGGCTTGAAACGGCCCGCTCGAGATGGGGGCTGCGCTCGTCACCCCGGGCAGTCGCACGTATTGCGCGGTGAGCGGGATGCTGAAGGCCTGGTTGTCCTGTGTCGAGTTGAATGCCAGGGGCGCGCGCGTCGGGATGGTGCTGCCCGTCGGTGCCACGCCGAAGCTGAGAGGATTCGTGTCCTGGTCGTGGAACAGCCGCAGGCCCACCGTCTCCTTGCTTGCGCCGGCCGCCTGCTTGATGAACGGCGCAGCATTCTCCGCGGGATTCGCGACATCGGTGAAATAGAGATTGAACGCCTTGGGCTTCGGGCAAACCGCGTTGAGACGGAAAGCGGCCTGACCCTCGGCGCCCGCTTCGCGTGAACTGCCCTGGACGGCGATCCTGCTCGGCGATGCGGAATCCATAGGCACGGTCTGGTTCAGCGTGGCCTGATCGAAGGTGCAGGTGGGGGCCACCGGTGGCGGCAGCGGCGGAATGGTCGGCAGCGTGGTGTTCAGGTCCGCAATCAGATCTCGTCGGCCGCAGGTGATGCTGGGAGCTTCTTTCATGGCTCCCGATGCCCAGAACGTCGCGCCGCCCTGCAGTTGGAAGCCGCTGAACGAGCCCCCTTCGTATCTGGCGGGATTGGTGACGACCAATACGTAACGGTATCCTTGCGTGTATCTCCAGCCGTTGGCGTAGGTATAGCCGTCCCTGGGAGCAAGCGCGACCTCGGTGAAGAGGTCCCATCCCTGTGCCGCGTTTGAGACCTCGAAGGTCCAACCGTTCATGATGGTGATATAGCCGCCATAGTTCCAGGAGTTGATCGGGGCTCGTCCGCCCCATACGTCCTGCCAGACGATCGCGAGACCAACGCCCGGAATGTTGTTTAGCGGCACGGCCTTCAGGTCGGGGCTGTTACCGGCCCCACGATTCGGGACGGCGACGACAGGGGCACCCCGACTGATGCCACCGCCGAGCTGGAGCGTGAAAGTCCTGCTGAAGGTGCCCGTGTAGCGAACCTGCACGTCCGCGCTGGCAAGCACGTCGCCCACCTTCAAGTCGGAGGAATCGAGTGCGGTGTTCACTTGCCATCCCCTGGCCGGATCGAGGGGATCGGGTACGCACGTGGCTTGCGCCATCACTGCCGAAGTCGAGACGAGGGACGCGAAGCCGATCCCGAACGCAAAAGCCTTGGCGGGCCTCGCCACGAAGCGGCGGGCAGATTCTTTGAGTGATGAAATGCGCATGATCAAGATCCCTGAGTGGAGTTCGAGGCGGGGCTTGCGGCCTTTGCCAATCCCGAGCCATTGCCATTGGCCTTGGGCCGTTCCGGCTCGGCTTGGGCGCAGGACAGCACACTGCGCTGGTAGTTCTCGCCGGCGACCTTGGCAGGCAGGCTGAAGGGGATGCGGCATCCCTTGCCGTCCCAGCGTACGTACAGGTCGCCCTGGACCTGGTCCTTGTCCAGCATGGCCAGCACCCGCCCGCGGGGATCGGTGATGCCCAGGCGCAGGCCGTCGGCCTGTTCGACGATGGCACCGAAAGGCATCGGCGTGCCATCGGGCTGGCTCAGCTCGAACTGCACGCGTCGTCCCACGTTGCTCTTGAAGGTGGCCAATGCCACAGCGCCGCGGCGCGGCACGACCTGCTGCCGTCCATTGTCGAGTTCGATGTCGGCGTCCATCTGCAGGCTGCTCAGGCCGATCCAGTTGCTTCTGTAGGGAACTGCGGAGGGGACCACGGCATAGCCGTTGGCGCCCGTGGCGGCACCTCGATAGGTCGAAAGGGGCACGTCCGGCACGGGTGGATCGATCTGGGCCAGCATGAAGGTCTCGCCGACCGGCAAGCCCAGGTTGAATCCGCCCTGGTGCGCAACGATCGATCCGCTGGCCCCGAAGGTGGCGGTGCCGGAGTGACTGCCGTAGCTGTAGCCTGCGTTCAGCGATGCGAGCGAGGTCTGCGTCGAGAGATATCCCGAGGCCGAGCCGGCGCCGTCGGAATCGCGCCCGGCGTTGATGGAATAGCTGACGTCGCGCTCCACCGGCAGCATGCCGCTGACCCCCGCCAGCGCCGAGGTGCCGGACTTCTGATGGCTCACCGTGGTGTAGGCATTCGGCGTCGAGGGGCCTGGTGCGCCCAGTGGGAACGCCAGGGTCAACGAAAGGAGGTTGTCGCTGTAGCGGCCGTTGAGGTGGCCCGGATCCGCGTTGCGCGAGTGGGTGTAGGCCAGGTTGACGCTGACGTTTCCGAACGAGTTGCTGTAGCCCGCGGACACGCTGCGCGAACCGGACGAGTCCCAGTTCCGGGCATCGGAGGCGCTCAAGTACAGGTTGCCATAGCGGCTGCTCGAACCCAGGTTCTGGTTCAGGTAAACGCTGAAGAGATTGCGGGGGCTCGTGGACGCGGCATCGCGGAACCCGTCGAACCCTTGATAGGGGGAAGCTCCGCCTTTTTCCGCCACGTGACCGCTCAGGGTGCGGAAGTCGTCGCTCAGGCTGCGCTGGACCGAGACGGACAAGTTGGTGGACGACTGTTCAAAGAACTTGCCGTACAGCAGGCGCAGGCTCTCGCCGGTCTTCGTCTTGCCGTAGGTACTGCTGCGCGACTGGGACCCGTCCAGCGATACCGCGCCATACGGCGTGTTGAAGCCCGCGCCCAGCGTGTAGATCTGGTAGCCCGACGAGGCTTGCATGCCGGCCGCCAGCGTCAGATTGCCGGTCAGGCCGTACAGCATGGACGCACTGCCGAACATGGGGGTATCGGTGCCGTAGTAGTTCTGGCGGAACTGACCCACGGTCGCGTCGTACTTCAGGCGGCCTTCGCGCACCATCAGGGGCGGGCTCGAGAAAGCCTGCAGGGTGGTGCGGCGGCGCCCGTCCGCTTCGACGACGGTGATTTCCAGGTTTCCGTTGGAGCCCGACGGGGCGAGATCGCTGATCTCGAATGGCCCCGGCGCCACGTTGGCGGTATAGAGCAGAAAGCCGTTCTGCCGGACTTCGACCGTGGCATTGCTTTCCGCCACGCCGCGAATCACCGGCGCGTAGCCTTGCTCATTGTCCGGGCGCATGGCCTCGTCGGAAGCGATCTGAACGCCACGGAATCGGACCCCGTCGAACAACTGCGAATTGGTATAGGTATCACCCACCCAGAGTTGACTGCTCAGCGAGGTGATGTCGCGCTGCACGTAGGTGTTCTGGCTTCGAAACCGGGTCGACTGCCCAGTGCCGGTGGTCACGAAGCTGTTGTTGTGCAGGTGCCAGCCGCCCATGCTCATGCCGGCGCGCAATCCCAGGCTGCTGTATTGGCTTGACGACGGGAGGGCCGAGCCGCTGGCGTAGCGCGTGTTGTAGTTGTAGTTGAGGGAGGCCGCCGGCACACCGTCGCTCCACAGCGAAGGATCGACATAGCCGCGTCGCGACCGGCTCATCGATGCCTGGGGCACGTTCACGTCCAGCCGCAGGCGCGGGGCATCGTATCGCGCGGTGGCCTGGGGGCTCATCTCGCGAATGCGGTGGCAGGAACCGTCGCCCGTGAGGCTGCCTGCCTCCTGCAGCTTGGCCATGTCCACGCCCATCAGCGTCAGCATGTCGGTGGTGAAGCAGGGCTCCACCTCGCCCGTCGCGGGGTTGGCCGAGAAGGTCACGTCCTGGCGGCCGGCCAGCAGGCTGTTCACGTAGATGTCGACCCGGTAGGTGCCCGCGAAGATCTCGCTGCCGGACAGCAGGGACTTGACGTCCACCGCGGGTCCGATGCCCTGCAGAAATGCGGTGCTGTAGCTGGGCAGCTTCAGGTAGTCCTGCACGCCGAGGTCGTTCATCGCGACCACCGTGGCTTGCGGCTCGGCGGCCGTTCCATTCGCGTCCTTCTTCGTCGTGGTCGGCGAAAGGGTGTTGCCAGCGCCGGCCTGCGCCACGAGCACCGTGTCGCGCACTTGTGCCGATGCAGGGCGCTCGGTCTGCGCCGTTGCGCAAAAGGGAAGAAGCATCCCGAATGCGCTGTAGATGAGGCAGTTCAACGGCGTGAGACGGAACGAACTGGACAAGCGTGCCGGGTTTGATCCGGCCCTGAGTTTCTGCATGGCTATTTTTCTGGCTGGCTCGGTAAATGCGAGGACGAACACATCCCTCGCCGGTTCGCGTGGCGAACCGGTCGTTTCGGCCCCGGGGGGCGCTGGCGGGGTGTGCGGCTAACGGGGGGCGACTACTGCTTGACGCGTGGCACGAAGCTGGCATGCGCCGCCGTGGTGCCGGTCAACTGGGCCTGGTAGGCCTCGCTGCCGCCGTAGTCGTTGATCACCGAGAAGCCGAGTCTGGTGTCGGCCGGATGGCTCTTGGCAGGAAATGTCATCGTTTCTCCGGGGCCGATCATTGCCGCCGAGGAAATGCGTCGGGCTTCGCCGACGGGGCCGAGTTCGATGTTCGGCATCGACACGTTGAAGGCGCTTGGATTCACGACCTTGAGGATCTGTGCGTCACCTTCGTTTTCCATCGACCATTGGAGTTCAGCGGGCGCTTGCGCCGCAGAGCCCGGCAATCCGACGGGACGGAAGAACACCTTGATGCGTTGGCGCACGGCAAGCTGCAGCGCATTTTCGCTATCGGTTTGCTGGGGAACTTCTTGTACGTTGAGCCACAGCACCGATTCCTTGTCGGTGGGCATGGTGCCCTTGCCGCCCGCATAAAGGACCCGCAACAATTGTTGGCCGTTGGCCTGCATCTTGGCGAGTGGCGGCGTGACGGCGAAAGGCAATTCGCCTGAGTCGCCGGGCGTATTGCTTTCAATCCACGACTGAACCAGGATATCTGAATTCGAGTTGCGGACGATGACGTTGGCTTCCTTGTTCGATCCGTCGAACAGGACGCGGGTTGTATTGAGCGAGATTGCCGCGTACGCATTCAGGCTGCCGACGAATGTCAGCGCGATGAATAGACGTCGGGCAATGGCGTGGGTACGAAAGGCGATCAAGATGCAAACTCACAAGAACCCCCCCTCTGCCGGGGAGCGATACGCATGGAAGAGGAGGGGAGGCGCCAATTAGTTGTAGCTCAGCACGTAGCTGGCGGTACCGACGGCGTTGCCGGGCACGACGTCAGCCACGGCCTTACCGAGTTGACGGGTGTAGAAGGCACGCAGATCGATGTTGGCGACGCCCGCGTTCAGCGGCGCATTCAGCGTGACGGGGCCTGCGCTGAAATCCAGTGCGTTGCCGGCTTGCGTCAGCATGATCTGCACGCCTTGGGCGCCGCCGGTCACGCCGATGCCCTTGCCCGAAGCGATGCCCGGGGTCAGTGCGAGCTCGACCGAGGTGCCGGATACGCATTCCAGCGTCAGTGCGACGTCGGTAGGCAAGGCCGTGATGGTGCCGCCGGACACGGTCGGCTGAGCCTCGGTACCGAGCGAGTCGGCCGAGACCGAGCCCATGTCGACCAGCA
Source organism: Variovorax jilinensis (assembly GCF_030316885.1). Lineage (GTDB taxonomy): Bacteria > Pseudomonadota > Gammaproteobacteria > Burkholderiales > Burkholderiaceae_C > Variovorax > Variovorax jilinensis. The sequence goes on from NZ_JASZYQ010000001.1 coordinate 1,202,817, forward strand.
GGTCGCGGCCGCCTGCGCTGCCGGGGCCGTTCGTGTGGATCACGCAGCTGTCGGCGTTGATCTGGCCTTTGAAGGTGATCGTGCCGGTGGCGCCGACGGTGGCCGCCTGGCTCACGGCGGAAACGCCCAATGCCGACAGAATTGCAACGCTAAGGAAAATCTTCTTCATGATTTTTTATTTCAACTCTAAGAGGGGTAGCAAAAGATAGCGATTGGTCGTGCCGGATTCGGTAGCCATCTCTCTATCTAGGAACGTGCCTTTATCAGCACGAATTGAAGTTTAGGGAGGGGTCTTTCTCATTACTATCAGATAGTTCCGAAAGTCAATTGGCTATGTCAATAAGTGTGCAAATAGCGGAGAAGTCGGGGCCGATATGAATGATTTGCGGCGGCATTCGGGCAACGAATGACGGCGGCGCCGCGCACGGGAGCGAGTACGGAAGCTACCGAAGCCGTCGAGTCCCCCGGCACGGGCGTCGGCGCGAACGCCGGCGGCACGACGGGATTCGCCCGGCTGAAAAAGGGGCCATCGAAGGCGCCTTAAACCTGGATCGGAATGGCGACCTGTGGGGGCGCGAGATGGGTGCCGGCCGAACGCAAGCCGGAGCACCAAGAAAAACGGGGCTGCCAAGCAGCCCCGTGAACCCTCGTCGCGGCGAGGGCAGTAAGGAGGAGAGTCGGTGGTTCAGCGAAGGCCGAAGAACGAAAGCACGGCAACCACGACAACGACCAGACCGACGATGTAGATGATGGAATTCACGGTGTAGACTCCTCTTGTTGAAGACGTGTCTACTGTGCGCCCGGGGGCCGTCTTCCGGATGTCGGCCTTCGTCACCGCGGCCTGTAGGACTCCCATTCGATCGCGTCTCAGGCAGGCATCGGATCGCCGGCCTCGGCTGCGCTTTCCTCGTCGCTGCCGTCGCCCAGGAAGCCGCCGCTCTGGTGCGCCCACAGCCGCGCGTAGAGGCCGCCCTGCGCCAGCAGCGTTCGATGGTCGCCCTGCTCGACCACGCGGCCCTGGTCGAGCACGATCAGGCGGTCCATGGCCGCGATGGTCGACAGCCGGTGCGCGATCGCGATCACGGTCTTGCCTTCCATGAGGCGGTAGAGACTGGCCTGGATGGCCGCCTCGACCTCGGAGTCGAGAGCGCTGGTGGCTTCGTCGAGCAGCAGGATCGGCGCGTCCTTGAGCATCACGCGCGCGATCGCGATGCGCTGGCGCTGGCCGCCCGAAAGCTTGACGCCACGCTCGCCCACGTGCGCCTGCAGTCCGCGGCGGCCGTTGGGGTCGCCGAGCGATTCGATGAAGTCGGCCGCCTCGGCCTGGCCGGCGGCGACGCGGATCTCGGCTTCGTCCGCATCGGGCTTGCCGTAGGCGATGTTGTCGGCCACCGAGCGGTGCATCAGCGACGTGTCCTGCGTGACCATGCCGATGTGCGAGCGCAGGCTGTCCTGCGTGACGCCCGCGATGTCCTGGCCGTCGATCAGGATGCGCCCGCTGTCGAGGTCGTGAAAGCGCAGCAGCAGGTTCACGAGCGTGGACTTGCCGGCGCCCGAGCGCCCGACCAGGCCGATCTTCTCGCCCGGTGCGACCGTGAGCGTGAGGTCGTCGATCACGCGCCGGCCGGCGTCGCCGTAGCGGAAGCCCGCATGCTCGAAGCGCACCTCGCCGCGTGGCACCTCGAGCGTCTTCGCGGCCGGCGCGTCGATCACCGTGCGCGGCCGCGAGAGCGTGTTCATGCCGTCCTGCACGGTACCGATGCTTTCGAACAGGCTGGTCATCTCCCACATGATCCAGTGCGACATCCCCTGCAGCCGCAGTGCCATCGCCGTGGCGGCCGCCACCGCCCCGATGCCCACCGCGCCCTGCGACCAGAGCCACAGCGACATGCCCGCCATGCCGGCCGTGAGGCCCATGCTGAGCGTGTGGTTGACGATCTCGAAGGCGCTCACCAGCCGCATCTGGCCGTAGCCGGTGTGCATGAACTCCTTCATCGCGGCGCGCGCGAAGCCGGCCTCGCGCTGCGTGTGCGAGAACAGCTTGACGGTCGCGATGTTGGTGTAGGCATCGGTGACGCGGCCGGTCATCAGCGCGCGCGCGTCGGCCTGCGCCTTGCCGACCTTGCCCAGTCGCGGCACGAAGAAGGCCAGCGCTCCCACGTACAGGACGAGCCAGACGACGAAGGGCAGCATCAGCTGCGCATCGAGCACCGCGGCCAGCACGATCATGGTGCCGACGTAGACGCCCATCGCGACCAGCACGTCGGCCAGCACGAAGACGGTGTCGCGCACCGCGAGCGCGGTCTGCATCACCTTGGCCGTGATCCGGCCCGCGAACTCGTCCTGGTAGAAGGCCATGCTCTGTCCGAGCATCAGGCGGTGGAAGTTCCAGCGCAGGCGCATCGGCAGGTTCACGGCCAGGGTCTGGTGCTTGACGATCGTCTGCAGCGCCACCACGCCGATGCTTGCGAGCAGCGCGATGCCGAGCCACATCAGCGTCGTGCCGCGCTCTTCCCAGAGGCGCGCGGGCACCTGGTCGCCGAGCCAGTCGACGATGCGTCCGAGCATCGCGAACAGCAGCGCCTCGAAGGCCGACATGACCGCGGTCAGCAGCGCCATGGCGGCGATGCTGCCGCGCACGCCGCGCGTGCAGGCCCACAGGAAGGGCAGCAGGCCGCGTGGCGGCAGATCGGGCTCGGGAGCGGGGTAGGCGGGAAGCAGTTTTTCGAAGAAACGGAACAAGGCGCAGGGTCTCCAGTGAGGCGCCACTTTAGCGGCGCGCGCGAGGCCGTGCATCGGGCGGCGCCGAAGGGCTCACGGCGCGCGCAGCCGTTCGCCGAGAAAGTCGATGAAGCTGCGCAGCTTGGGCGCCATGTAATGCCGGCTGGTGTAGACCGCGAACAGCGTCACGGGCGGCGCCGCGTAGTCGGGCACCAGCCGCAGCAGGCGGCCCGACGCCAGGTCCTCGTCGACCAGCCATTCGGGCAGGAAGGACATGCCGATGCCCGCGCGCACCGCGTGCAGCGTGAGGTTGGTGTCGTCCGAGCGCATCACGGGCTGCAGCTTGAGCGCGGCCTGCCGGCCATTGCTGCCGCGCAGCGCCAGACCCTCGATGCTCACGTAGCTCGGCACGATGGCGTCGAGCCTCGCGAGGTCGGCAGGCAGCGCGGGCATGCCGGCGCGCGCGATGCACGCCGGCGCCGCCACCAGGTGGAACTGCAGCTTGCACAGGGGGCGCGCAATCAGCGCGGGCGAGGGTTCCTGCGTGGCGCGCAGTGCGAGGTCGTAGCCGTCCGCCGCCAGGTCGACCTTGCGGTTCTCGAGGTGCATGTCGACCACGACCTCCGGGCAGCGCTCGCGGTAGCCCGCCAGCACGGCCGCGAAGCGCGGCGTGGCGCACCACACGGGCGCGCTGACCTTGAGCTGGCCGCGCGGCGTGTCGTGGGTCTGGCCGATCGCGCTCTCGGCCGCATCCAGCAGGTCGAGCGCGCGCCGGCTCTGTTCGTGCCAGGCCTGCCCGGCCTCCGTGAGGCTCAGGTGGCGACTCGACCGATGCAGCAGGCGCGCGCCCAGCGACTTCTCGAGCTGGGCCACGTGCTTGCTGACCATCGGCGCCGAGATGCCGAGCCGCTCTGCCGCCGCCACGAAGCTGCCCGATTCGACCACCTCCCTGAAGACGCGAAGACTGGTAAGTCGATCCATGGATGGTTTCCTGTGGGGAAATGAATCGATGAATCCTAGCCTATCGATTTCCTCTTGGGAAATCTCTAGACTTGCCTCTTCAGGAGCCAATCCCACCATGACGACCCTCAGTTCGACCCTTCCGACGTATTTCATCTCGCATGGCGGCGGCCCGTGGCCGTGGATGAAAAAGGAGATGGGCCCGGTCTATCAGCAGCTCGAGGCCGCGCTGGCCGACATGCCGCGCCAGATCGGCCGCACGCCTGCGGCGATCCTCATGGTCTCGGCGCACTGGGAGGAGCCCGCCTTCACGGTGATGGGCAACCCGCATCCGCCGATGGTCTACGACTACGGCGGCTTCCCGGCCCACACCTACCAGGTGCACTACGACGCCCCCGGCGCGCCCGAGCTGGCGCGCCGCGTGCAGCAACTGATCGAGGCCGCGGGCCTGCCGGCCGCCTTCGACGCCGAACGCGGCTTCGACCATGGCGCCTTCTCGCCGATGGCCGCCATGTACCCGAAGGCCGAGGTGCCGATGGTGCAGCTGTCGCTGCGCCGCGGACTCGATCCCGCCGAGCACATCGCACTCGGCCGCGCCATCGCCCCGCTGCGCGACGAGAACGTGCTGATCGTGGCCAGCGGCCTGAGCTATCACAACCTGCGCAACTTCGGGCCGCAGGCGCGCGATGTCTCCAAGGCCTTCGACGACTGGCTCGATGCCTCGGTGGTCGACAGCACGCCCGCCGATCGCGTCGAACGGCTGCTGGCCTGGTCGACCGCGCCCGCGGCGCGCATGGCCCATCCGCGCGAGGAGCACCTGCTCCCGCTGATGGTGGCGGTCGGCGCGGCCGAGCGCGAGGCCGGCGAGCGCATCTACCACGAGGACGACTTCATGGGCGGCATCTCGGTGTCGAGCTTCCGCTTCGGTCAGACGCACGCACAATAGGCGCGTGCCCTATTTCTCCACCTACGATCCCCACGCGGAATCCGATGCGCTGGCGCTGATCGCCCGCATCGATGCGCTCTCGGTCCATCACGATGTCATGCATGACGGCGTGAGGGTGCGCTGGCGCCGCTTCGGCAGCGGCGACGCCGGCCGCCCGCCACTGGTGCTGCTGCATGGCGGCCACGGCAGCTGGATGCACTGGCTGCGCAATGTCGAGGCGCTGTCGGCCACGCGCGCCGTGTGGCTGCCCGACATGCCGGGCTTCCACGATTCCGACGCGCCCTCGACGCCACCGCAGGGCGGGAGCGCGATCGATTCGCTGCTCGGTGCGCTGGCCTCGACGCTCGATGAATTGATCGGCGCGCAGACCGAGATCGATCTCGGCGGCTTCTCCTTCGGCGGCCTGGTCGCTTCGAGATTCGCGCTCGCGCGCGGCAGCGTGCGCCGGCTCGCGCTGGTCGGCAGCGGCGGCCACGGCACGCTGCGCCGCATGACCGTCGAGATGGTCAACTGGCGCGCTGCCGAGGACCGCGACCAGGAGCGCGCAGCCCTGCTGCACAACCTGGGCGCGCTGATGCTGCACGACAAGGCTGCCATCGATGCGCTGGCTTTCGCGATCCACGATCTCTCGTGCCACGGCACCCGTTTTCGCAGCAAGGAGGTGTCGCTCGCGGGTGGCCTTCAGGCGGCGCTCGAGGCCTTCGGCGGGCCGCAGCTGCTGCTGTGGGGCGAATGGGACGTGACGGCCGAGCCGCGCACGCTGGTGCCGCAGCTCGTGGCCGGCCATCCGCTTCGCGAGGGCCTGGTGATCGAAGGCGCCGGGCATTGGGCGCAGTTCGAACGCGCCGACGAAGTCAACGCGCAGCTCCTGCGCTTCCTAGATCGGCAGTGAGCCAGCGTGGCGCTGCCAGAAGGCGGCGTCGGGAAATGCGCCCGCACCGGCCGCGGCGTTGTCGGCCATGTGCTCGGGCCGGCTGGTGCCCGGTATGGTGCAGGTCACCGCCGGATGGCTCAGGACGAACCTGATCAGTACCTGGGCCCAGCTGGTGCAGCCGATCTCGGCGGCCCATCCGGGCAGCGGCTGGTCGCGCAGCCGGCGCAGCAGGCCGCCGCCGCCGAAGGGCATGTTGACGATCACCGCCACGCCGCGCTCGGCTGCCAGCGGCAGCAGGCGTTGCGCCGCCTCGCGCTGGTCGATCGAGTAGTTGATCTGCACGAAATCGAGCTTCTCGGCGCGCAGCACCGCCTCGACCTCGGCATGCGCCGAGGCCGTGTAGTGCGTGACGCCGATGTAGCGCACGCGGCCCCGGTCCTTCCAGCCGCGCAGCGTCTTCAGGTGGGTGCGCCAGTCGACCAGGTTGTGCACCTGCAGCAGGTCGATGCGGTCGGTGCGCAGCCGCTGGAACGACTGCTCCATCTGCGCGATGCCGGCCTCGCGGCCGCTGGTCCAGACCTTGGTCGCGAGGAAGGCGCGCGGGCGGGCGCCCGCGGCGGCCAGCAGGTCGCCCGTGACGGCTTCGGAGCGGCCGTACATCGGCGAGCTGTCCAGCACCGAGCCGCCGGCCGCGAACAGCGCCTCGAGCACGCCCGGCAGGCGCTGGAACTCGGGGCTTCCGGGTGTGACGTCGAAGCCGATCCAGGTGCCGCAGCCGACCACGGGCAGGGCTTCGCGGGTGGCGGGGATGGGGCGGGTGTTCATGCGCGGGACTCCCGGGGTCTGGGCCAGGGCTGGATGGGGCAGGGCGGCGGAGAGGGGCAGGGCAGCGCCGAGGCGCAGCAGCCGTCTTCGGGTGGGGACGGGTGCGCCCGGGTGTTCCATGAGGGTCAATCTATCGCATTCATGGCGGCGCGGACGGCAATGTAAAAAATGATGGCGGGCCCGAAGAATACTGTATAAAAATACAGTCATTCGATCCATCATGGGCCTCCCTTCCCTCGACTCCTTCTCTGCCTCCGCGCGCCACAAGGTCTGGCGCGCGGACGAGCTCGGCCTGGCCGATGCGCAGGTGCTGTCCACGGGCCATGCGGCGCTCGACGCCGAACTGCCCGGCGGCGGCTGGCCGGTCGGCGCGATGACCGAGCTGCTGCAATCCGAGCCCGAGGCGCATTCCTGGCATCTGCTGCTGCCTGCGCTGGCCCGGGCGGTGCAGGGCGGCCGCGGTCCGGTGGCGCTGATCGGTGCCCCGCACGAACCTTTCGGCCCCGCGCTGGGGGCCGCCGGGCTGCCGGTCGAGTCGCTGCTGTGGATCCGCAGCGAGCCGCCGAATGCGAGGCTCTGGGCCTGCGAGCAGGCGCTGCGCTGCGCCGACGTGGCGGCCGTGCTGGCCTGGCTGCCGCAGGCCCGCGTGGGCGAACTGCGGCGGCTGCAACTGGCGGCAGCGCAGCACGAGGCCTTGCTGTTCGTGTTCCGGCCCACGAGCGCCGCGGCCGCCACCTCGCCGGCACGGCTGCGGCTGCAGCTGGCCCTTTGCGAGGACGACACGGCACTGCTCGATGTCCACATCCTCAAGCGCCGCGGGCCGCCGCTGGCCTCTGCGGTGCAGTTGCCGGCACGCAGCGAGCGCATGTCGACGTTGCTGGCCGGGGGGCAGTTTCGCCGCAAGCTGTTGCGCCGCGAGCAGGGTGTCTTGCCGGTCGAGCAAGGCGCGACGGTCGTGCGCATCGATTTCCAGGAGAAGCGCCATGCAATGGATCGCCTTGCGCTGGCAGCCTAGGAATGGGGCCCCCACGCTCCCCACTTCGTGTGGTTCGCTGCCCCCCGAGGGGGCCGCAGGCCGCCTTGGGGCGGCCCGGCGCCGGCCCGAGGCCCCCACGCTCCCCACTGCGTGTGGTTCGCTGCCCCCCGACGAGCCCTCCATGCCCTCCGAAGAGAGCCTGGGATGGTGGGCGCTGCAGTTCTCGCCGCGCGTCGCGCGCGTCGACGAGGCCCTGCTGCTCGAGGTGTCGGCCTGCGAGCGTTTGTGGGGCGGCCGGCTGGCCCTGATGCGCCAGCTGGCCCACCTGAATCCCGCGCCGCTTTGGCGGCTGCAGCAGGCCCATGGCGCGACCAGCCTGATCGCGCTGGCGCGGCTGAGGATGTTTGCGCGCGGCGAGCGCCCGCCCGCCGATCTTCCGGCCGGTCTGCCGCTCGACACGCTGAGCGCCGCGCGCGCCCACCTCGACGTGCTGGCGAACCTGGGCTGCCGCCACTGGGGCCAGGTGGCGGCGTTGCCGCGCGGCGGCTTCACGCGCCGCTTCGGCAAGGAGTTGCGCGCCGCCCTCGATGTCGCGTACGGCCTGCGTCCCGAGAGCCATCGCTGGCTCACGCTGCCCGAGGCCTTCGAGCAGAAGATCGAGCTGCCGGCGCTGGCCGAGGGTGCACCCGAACTCATGTGGTCGGCCAACCGCCTGCTCGCGGCGCTGCAGATCTGGCTGCGCGCGCGCCAGCGCGGTGCGGTGGCGCTCGAACTGCAATGGACGCTCGACCTCCGGCGCTACAACGGCGTCGACCTGCCGCCGCACCAGCAGATCACCGTGCGCACGGCCGAGCCGACCCAGGACATGGCGCACCTGCGCCGGCTGATGGCCGAGCGCCTCGCGCTCACCACGCTCGCCGCGCCCGCGAGCTGGCTGCGCCTGCGCAGCCTCGAGACCGCGCCCTGCGCCGGCGCCAGCACCAGCTTCCTGCCAGAGGACACGCGCAAGGGCGACCGGCTGCACGAACTGGTCGAGCGGCTCAGCGCGCGGCTCGGCAGGCAGCAGGTGCTGGTGCCCACGGCACAGGCCGACCACCGGCCCGAGCGCATGCAGGCCTGGCGCCCGGCCCTGCAGCGGGCCGAAGCGGCGCGCACCGCCACCGCCCCGGACCCTGGCCGCCGTGCCGGCCAGGCCCGCGCGGCGGAGGAGGGCGACGTCATCTATCCCGCCTGGCTGCTGCCGGCGCCGGTGCGCCTCGAGATGGACGGCGAGCATCCCTGCTGGCGTGGGCCGCTGCGCCGGCTTAGCGGCCCGCGCAAGGTCGAGGCCGGCTGGTGGGGCGGCGTCGAGGACGGCGGGCGGCCGGCGTTGCGCGAATATTTCATCGCCGAGAGCCCCGAGGCCGGCCTCGTCTGGATCTTCCGCGAGCGTTCGGCGGCCTGCTTCGCCGCCGGCGAGGTGCGCTGGTACCTGCAGGGTCTCTATGCCTGAGCTCAGCGACAAGCAGCTGCGCGCGCGCATGCCCGGCGATATCCGTCCGCTGCCGCGCCGGCCGGCGCCGAAACAGGGCCTTCCCGGCTATGCCGAGCTGCACTGCCTCACGAGCTTCAGCTTCCAGCGCGGCGCCTCGAGCCCGGAGGAACTGGTCGAGCGCGCCTACCAGCTCGGCTATGCGGCGCTGGCCATCACCGACGAATGCTCGGTGGCCGGCATCGTGCGCGCACACGTCTGCCTGCGCGAGCTGCCCGCGCGGCTGGACCAGTACGAACGCGAGAATCCCGACGAGCCGCCCGTTCCGCGCAACCCGGATTTCCGCCTGCTGTTCGGCAGCGAGTTCCGCTTCGAGCGCTTCCGGCTCGTAGTGATCGCGAACGACACCGAGGGCTGGGGCAACCTGTGCGAATTCATCACCGCGGCGCGCACCACCGAGCTGCCCAAGGGCAGCTACCGTGTGCGCTGGGACGATCCCGCGGTGGCATCGCTGCGCCATTGCCAGTTGATCCTGGTGCCCGATCGCCGGCCCGGCACCGGCATCGATCGCGCCGCGCTGCTGCACGATCTGCAGGCCGCCAGGGCGCTGTTCGGCGACGATCTCTGGCTGGCGGTCGAGATGCACGACGAGCTCGACGACGACCTCTGCTTCATGGCGCTCTACGAGACCGGCGAGCAGGCCGGCGTGCCGCTGGTGGCGGCCGGCGACGTGCACATGCATGCGCGCTCGCGCAAGCCGCTGCAGGACGTGCTGGTGGCCGTGCGCGAGGGCCGTCCGGTGGCCGAGTGCGGCTTCGCGCTGCAGTCCAACGCCGAGCGCCACCTGCGCCGACGCGTGCGGCTGGCCGCGCTCTACACCGACGAGATGCTCGCCAACACGCTGGTCGTGGCCGGACGCTGCCGATTCGATCCCGAGGTGATCCGCGAGAACTACAAGTACCCGCTGGAGAACCTGGGGAACGGCGAGACGCCCACGCAGACGCTGGCACGCAAGACCTGGGAAGGCGCGCACCACAAGTACCCGGCCGGCATTCCGCAGAAGGTGCGCGAGCAGCTGCTGCGCGAGCTCGATCTGATCCGCGAGCTCAACTACGAGATGTTCTTCCTCACGGTGGAAGACATCGTGCGCTTCGCGCGCTCGCAGAACATCCTCTGCCAGGGCCGCGGTTCCTCGGCCAATTCGGCGGTCTGCTTCTGCCTCGGCATCACGGCCATCGATCCGGCCAAGGGCCACCTGCTGTTCGAGCGCTTCCTGAGCCGGCATCGCAAGGAGCCGCCCGACATCGACGTCGATTTCGAGCACCAGCGGCGCGAAGAGGTGATCCAGTACATCTACAGGAAGTACGGCCGCGAGCGCGCCGCCATCGCGGCGGTCGTGATCTGCTATCGCTCCCGCAGTGCGCTGCGCGACGTCGGCCGCGCGCTCGGCGTCGATGCGCGGCTGGTCGACGAGTTCGCCAAGGACCACTACTGGTTCGACGAGGCCGTGCTCGGCGAGCAGCTGCAGGCCGCCTGCGAGCGCGCGGGCGTCGCGGAAGACCCGCTGCGCCTCACGCAGTGGATCGAGCTCACGAGCAAGCTCAAGGGCTTCCCGCGCCACCTGAGCCAGCACGTGGGCGGCTTCGTGCTCACGCACACCAAGCTCACGCGGCTGGTGCCGGTCGAGAAGGCCTCCATGAAGAACCGCTCGGTCATCCAGTGGGAGAAGGACGACCTCGAGGCCATGGGCATGCTCAAGGTCGACGTGCTCGCGCTCGGCATGCTGAGCGCGATCCGGCGCGGGCTCGAGCTCATGAACCGGTGGCGCGGCAGCACGACGCAGATGCACGAGGTGCCGAACGACGACTCCAAGGTGTTCGACATGATCTGCGACGCCGACACCGTGGGGGTGTTCCAGATCGAAAGCCGGGCCCAGATGTCGATGCTGCCTCGGCTGCTGCCGCGCACCTATGAAGACCTGGTGATCGAGGTCGCGATCGTGCGGCCCGGCCCGATCCAGGGCGGCATGGTGCATCCCTACCTCAAGCAGCGCGAGCGCGTGCGACAAGGGCTGCCGATCGTCTACGAGAAGGAAGAGCTCAAGGAGGCGCTCGGGCGAACGCTCGGCGTGCCGATCTTCCAGGAGCAGGTGATGCAGATCGCGATGATCGCGGCCGGGTTCTCGGCCGACGAGGCCGACCGGCTGCGCCGCGCGATGGCGGCGTGGAAGCGCAAGGGCGGCCTCGAGGGCTTCCACGACAAGCTGGTCGAGGGCATGGTCGATCGCGGCTACGCGCGCGCCTTCGCCGAAGCCATCTTCCAGCAGGTGCTGGGCTTCGGCGACTACGGCTTTCCCGAAAGCCACGCCGCGAGCTTCGCGCTGCTGGTCACGGTCAGCAGCTGGCTCAAGTTCCACGAGCCGGCCTGCTTCCTCGCGGCACTGCTCGATGCCCAGCCGATGGGCTTCTACAGCCCTTCGCAGCTGGTGCAGGATGCGCGCCGCCACGGGGTCGAGGTGCGGCCGGTCGACGTCACGGCGAGCGCGATCGAAAGCACGCTCGAACCGCGCTCAGCCGATGCGCCGCGGCTGTCGCCCGGCGCCGATGCGCGCCATGCGGGCCGGCCCGGCCGTGCCGATCAGCCGGCCGTGCGGCTCGGGCTGCGGCGCGTCTTGGGCCTCGGCGAGGCCGGAATGAAGCGGCTGCTCGAGGCGCGCGCGCGGGCGCCCTTCACGAGCACCGAGGACCTGGCGCTGCGCGCCGAGCTCGATGCCGGCGACATGGCGGCGCTGGCCGCGGCCGATGCGCTGCAGTCGCTGTCGGGCCATCGGCGCCAGCAGGTCTGGGACGCCACCGCGCAGCGGCGCTCGCCGGCGCTGCTGCGCGGCGTGCCGATCCACGAGACCGCCCTGCAACTGCCGGCCGCGCCCGAAGGCGAGGAGATCGTCGGCGACTACGCGGCGCTCGGCCTCACGCTTCGCCGCCATCCGCTGGCGCTGCTGCGCCCGCGCCTCGCGCGCATGAGGCTCATGAGCGCCGACGAACTGGGCACGCTGCCGAGCGGCCGCACCGCGCGCGCCTGCGGCATCGTCATGGGACGCCAGCGCCCGCAGACCGCCAAGGGCACGATATTCGTCACGCTCGAGGATGAAACAGGCAATGTCAACGTGATCGTCTGGAACCACGTGGTCGAGGCCTGGCGCGAGCCGCTGCTGAAAGCGAAGCTGCTCGCGGTGCAGGGCACCTGGGAGCGCGACGACGACAGCGGCGGCCGCGTGCGCCACCTGGTGGCCACCGGCTTCAAGGACCTCACGCCACTGCTCGGCCGGCTCGCACAGAGCAGCACCAGCCGCGACTTCCACTGATCGATCGGGCGGTGATTCATGTGCAGCCGGCATCAATGGCCGCCTTCGATTTCATCGAGGCGATCGCTCTGGCGCGCCTAGCATCGACCCAGCAGGAGGTGTCGAGTCATGCAACTGGATTTTCGGTTCTTGCCTGCGGTCGAGGACCGCGATCTGGACTGGACCGAGTGGGACCATTGGGACCGCGCTGCGCATGTCGCGCACTGGGCCAGCGTGGCGGTCGGCAGCGCACTGATGCTGGCGGCCGTGTTCGGATTCTTCTAGGGCCGCTGCAGGCGCGCCGGCCCCAGCATCGCGGCGTCGATGCCGAACGATGCGGGATGCGCCGGCACCGGCAGCCCGCGCGCGAGCGCAGCGCAGCTCTCGCCCATCGCCGCCGATGTCTGGATGCCGTAGCCGCCCTGCGCAGCAACCCAGAAGAAGCCGGGCGCCTGGTCGTCGAAGCCGCCGACCAGATCGCCGTCGGCGACGAAGGAGCGCAGGCCGGCCCAGGTGCGCGCCGGCCGCGGAATCGCGAGCGTGGTCGCTCCCTCGATACGCTGGATCGCAAGCGCGATGTCGATCTCCTCGGGCTGCACGTCCTGCGGCTCGACCGGGTCGGCATTGGCCGGCGAGCCGAGCAGCATGCCGGCGTCGGGCTTGATGTACCAGTCCTCCTCCGCGCCGTGCACCAGCGGCCAGCCGCTGCAGTCCAGGCCCGCGGGCGGGGCGAAGACGAAAGCCGAACGGCGCCGCGGCTCGATGCCCAGGGGCCGCACGCCCGCCAGGCGCGCCACCGCATCGACCCAGGCGCCGGCGGCATTGAGCACCACGGGCGCCTGGTAGCCGATGCCGCCGGCCTCGACGCGCCAGCGACCGTCCTGCCAGGCCATGGCGGTCACCTCCGCATCGCAGACCAGTTGGCCGCCGGCGCGACGCATGCCGCGCAGATACCCCTGGTGAATGGCATGCACGTCCATGTCGGCCGCCTCGGGCTCGAGCACCGCGCCGATCAGCAGTTCGGGCCGCAGCGCCGGCACCAGCGTGCAGGCCTCCTGCGGGCTCAGGCGGCGCGCGCCGGGTGCCATCGCGCGCAGCACCTCCCAGTGCGCATCGAGCTGCGCCTGCTGGCCCGGCGCGGCCACCATCATCGCGCCGCGCGGCGTCAGCAGCGCATGCTCGGCAAAGCCGGGCGGCGGCTGCTGCAGGAAGGCCCGGCTCGCCAGCGTCAGCGCGCGCACCTGTGGCGTGCCGTAGCTTTCCATGAAGAGCGCGGCCGAGCGGCCCGTCGAGTGGTAGCCCGGCTGCGATTCGCGCTCGAGCACGATCACGCGGCCGTGCGGTGCCAGCCAGTGGGCCACCGAGGCGCCCGCGATGCCGCCGCCGATCACGAGGAAGTCGGCGGCCACGGGGGAGGGGGAAGAGGTCATGAGGGCGTCGAAATGCAGTCGGACTGCGGCGCAGTGTAGTGAACGACAGGCTGTGATGCCCCCTGGGGTCGGCGGCGCCTTCGGCGGGCATGCGGCGGCGGTTTTCGCTAACCTTGCGCGATGCCTTCCTTCGCCCTGCATTCCGTCGTCGCCGGCACGCCGATCGGCCCGCCGCCGCCGGCGCCCGACATTCCGGTGCCGCCGCCGGCCGCGCCGCCCGCGCCGGCGCCCGTGGTCGACCCGCCGGCCGCCGATCCGCCGCAGGTCGATCCGGGCGCGCCGCCGCCGGTGTCCGATCCCGCGCCCGGCGCGCTCGCGATCGGCCGGCTGCATGCGCGCCGCCTGCGCGAGATCCATCGCTCCGCGGGCTGGCCCTGCTGCGATGCGATCGAGGTCGACCTGCTGGCCGCGGGCCTGCTCGAACGCCTGCGTTCGGCGCACGGCCACGAGACGCTGCGCCTGACCGATGCCGGCATCGCAATGCTGGCTCGCACGCTGGTGGTCAACCGCAGCGCCCTGTCGCGCCACGAGGCGCTGGTCGAGCAGGTGGCGCGCGAGATGACACGTGCCGGCCGCCTGGCGTGGCGCGGTCTCAGCCTGCGCGCCCGCCTGCCCGGCGCGAACGAGGGCGACAAGCCGCGCTGGCACATCGCGCGGCCGGACGTCTTCTCGATTCGCAACACCAGCGTCGAGGCCTACGCGCAGCCGATCGTGCACGAGGTCAAGGTCAACCGCGCCGATCTGCTGAGCGACCTGCGCAAGCCCGACAAGTACGCCGCCTATCTCGATCTCGGCGGCGAATGCTGGTACGTGCTGGGCTGCGACGCACGCGGACGACCGATCGGCGAGCCCGACGAGATCCCCGCGCAATGCGGCGTGCTGGTGGTGCAGGAAGGCCGGCTCGCGGTCGCGCGCTCGGCGGTTCATCGGGCGCTGCCGCGCATGCCGTTCGCGGTCTGGATGGCGCTCGCCAAGGCGCAGCCGGTGACCGGCTTCGACGACGACCTGCAGGAAATGCTGGCCGGCTCCGAGGACTGAGGCCGCGTGCAGCCTTGCTGCCCTCAGGTGCAATGGCGGGCGGTCGTTGCTGCCCGTATCTCGGGGCCCGGCTGGCAGCGCTTCGTGCCGCCGGGCAGCATCGCCCGCTCGGACGTCGACGCCTTCAACGCGGCCTGGGCCCTGAAGCACGGCATCGTGTCCGACGGCCCCGACGAGGCCCTGCTCGCGGCCGGCGATGGCGACTGGACCTTCCCGTCGCCGATCGTGAAGAGTGCGGCCATCGTGCGCTTCGATCCGGGCGAGGGCTGGCAGAAGGTGGCGGTGCCCGGAACCTGAGCCGGGCCGGCTCAGGCCTGCGCGCTCACATAGCGGCGCAGCCAGATCCACAACGTCGCCCGACCCTGCGCCAGCGTGCGCACGAAGGCCGGATAGCCCAGCAGGTCTGCGAGCAGGGCTTCGGCGCGCAGCACCAGCGCGTCGGGCTGCCATTCGCGCTCGAGGATGCGTGCGCCGCGGCGCAGCAGTTCGGCCAGCGCGCGCTCGGCTTCGGGATGGGGCGCGCGCAGGCGCACGAACATCGACGGCTGCAGCAGTCCGCGGAGCGGGTCGCGCATCGTGTGCACGCGCGGTGCATCGAACGCGATGCTTGCGCCCTGGGCCTGCCGCACGCAGGCGGTCACTTCCTGCAGGACGTCTTCGTCGGCAGCGCAGACCGTGATGCCGCTCTGGGTCTCCACGAACAGGCAGCGGCCGGGCTTGCCCAGCCAGTCGAGCAGTCCGCTGTGTCGCAGGGCAGCCAGCCGATCGGGCGGACCGGTCAGCGCCTGGCGCAAGGGGTAGCGATCGAGTTCAGGTCGTGAAGTCGCCATGCGCTTCGGGCTGGAAGAGCATCTCGAGCACCCGGGCGCCTCCTTCGGCACCGCCGGGCATGCGCCAGCGCGCGGTTTCGCCGACCCGCAGCCCGAGCAGGCCGGTGCCCACGGGCGACACCACCGACACCAGTCCCGCGCCCGGCGCCGCATCGCGCGAATAGCAGAGCGTGAGTTCCTGGCGCTGGCCCGAGTGGGCATCGACGACGAGGAACTTGGAATACATCGTGATCACTTCAGGCGCGATGTCCGGTGCCGGCACCACATCGGCGGTGTCGAGCAGGTCGGCAAGCGCGGGCAACGCGGACTTGCCTTCGATCAGCTTGCTGAGACGGACGTGATCGAGTTCGGTGAGCGTGCGCTCGCCGCAGGTCGTTGGGGACATGAAAGGCACTCCAGTCGTTGCGACCCCGCGGCAAGGCCTGGGGGGTCGCGGTCGCGCGGGGCGGAGGCCCGGCGATCGATGGTTGCGCTAAAGAGAGAGGAAGGAGGGGGATCGCCGGGCGGTGGAGTCTGCGGCCGGCTCGTGCGGTCCCGACTGCAACGGCGTCGCCGGGCGGCGGATGCCGCCGGCACGCACGCCGAAGCCCTTCGCCGAAGCGATGGAGGCTGCAGCGTCGAGGCTACGGTGAGAGGGCGATGACACGATCATGGAGGCGCCATTGTAGGCGGTGAGCGATTCGCAAATGTGGCGTGACCGATTCGATTGCCGGGGTAGACTGGTTCTCATGACACCCCTGTCGAGATTGCACAAGGAGCGAGCCCTGAAGGCCGAAGGCGTCGAGGTGCCGGCGTACCCGGTGCCGCCGGCCGCGGTCGAAGGCGACGGCGTCGATGCGCGGCGCGAAGCGGACCGCGTCTTCCTGCAGGCCTGCGCCGCGTGGGACGAGAAGATCGATCGCCTCTACCTGCAGCTCGTGCAGCGCCCGCCGCAGGCCCAACCCGGCGACGAAGTCCGGGCCTTCGTCGATGCCTGCCATGCCGAAGGTCTGACCGCTGCGCTCACCCGGCTCAACGAGCGCGTGCCGCACCGCTACACGGCGCTCTACAGGCTCGATGCATCGGTGCTGAAGAACGTCGAGCTGATCGACAAGGCACGGGAAGTGCGTCCCGAGTTCCTGGCTGCCGTGCCGCTGACCGACAGTTTCTGCCAGTTCGTGCTGCGCGACGGCGCATTCCTGACCAGCGACTCCGGCGAGGACGACAGGCTCGACGGCCATCCCTACAAGGGCGTGATGGTCGCCTACCACGGCGTGCCGGTGCTCGACGGAGAGGGCGAGCTGTTCGGCTCGCTGTGCCACTTCGACGTGCGTCAGCAGCCGCTGAGCGACACCGAGTACGCACACCTGCAGGGTGTCGCGCGGGCCCTCTCGCAGGTGCTGCCCAGGTCCGGGGCGGCTGCGGACACGCCGACCTCAGCCTAGGTTTTCTCATCGCTTCTGCTCGCTCTTGTCGGCGGCGTCGCCTTCGTCGGAGTCGACGCTTTCCGCGAACGGCCGATCGTCGATGACCCCGGTCGCTCGCGTTGCGCGATCCTGATTCGCCAGCCACTCATCGGCGGGCGGCTGTCGCATGCCTTCCTCCTTGGACAGCGCCTGGATCTTTCTCACGAGGGTTATACGTTTTGGCATCGGCGCAGTCTCGGCCGGACGAGGCGGGCGAAGGGTGGGCAGGCGGCATGCGGGCGCGTAGGACCGCGACCTCAATGGGCCGATATCCAGCAGGTTGCCGCGAAGGCCGCTCGACTCAGAGCGCCTGTTGGGGCGGCGCGACCGACTGCGCGGCTTGCGCCGGCGTCGACTCGGTGGCTCGCCGGTGAAGTTGCTCCGGCAGGTAGCCTGCGCGCGAGAAGGTCTGCAGCAGCATGCCGACGCCCTTGCGGAAGATCTTGTAGGGCGTCCTGGTGCGCAGCGACGAGACGATCAGGTGCAGCCCGTTGATGACCTGGACGCGCGAGCTTCCCACGCGCTTGCCGTTGGGCAGCAAGCCGGCATAGGTGATGTCGACACCCGGGTAGTTTTCGAACAGGCCTGTGACTGTGCGCACCTCGTCGAACGGGTCCGTGCCCAGTCGCGCGAAGGCCCCCTGCAGGGTGCCCTTGCCCAACGGGCGCGTATGCACCATGGCAATGTCGTCGAATACCGCGCAACGGTAGGCGGGGTTTTCCATCAGCATGGCCCACACGTGGTCCGCGCCCCAGCCGCAGATGTACTTCTCGACCAGCGGCAGGACGGTACTGCGCAGGTAGCCGCTCTCGAAGCACGGCGACATGCAGTCGATGTGGTTGGTGTAGCGCATCGCGAATGTCGGGCACTGCATCACCACCGGATAGGTCACCCAGCTGTCACGCGACAACGACATCTGCGAGACCGCCAGCTTGTGCTGCGCCGACCGCTCGAACATGCGGTTGATGTCCTCGGGTCGCATCAGGAGGTCGTCGTCGGCCAGCATGATGTATTCGTAGCGGTCGAGCAGCTCGGGCCGGGCCTGGAAGTGCCGCGCCATGCTGTCCCACTTGGTTCCCTGGTCGACGACGGTCGGAAGGTCGGCCTGGCCGAGCGACTCCGCGTTGTCGCCGTAGGTGCTGAGCTGCAGATCCCAGTTGCGGCTCGTGCTTGGTTCACCCAGCCAGGATGGGTGAAGCGATTGGCTGCCGGCTCTGACAACAACCAGGAAACGCCGGGACGCTGTTTTCATTGTTCTCTCCGGGGCAGGAAGTCGGAAGGGGTCCGTTCGTTTTAGAAGAATGGCTTGGCGCCGGTCTCCAGGAGCGGCCAGGCCGCATCCTTGTCCGAGATGGTGGTAACCGGCAACGGCCAATGGATCTGAAGTTGCGGGTCGGAGTAGCGCAGGCCCCATTCGGCCGCGGGCGTGTAGGGGGACGAAACGAGGTAGCTCACTTCCACGTCGTCTTCCAGCGTCTGGAAGGAATGCGCGAAGCCGGGCGGCACGTAGAGTTCCCGATAGTTGCTGGCGCTGAGCTCGAAAGCTTCGTGGTGCATGTACGTCGGCGAGCCGGCGCGCAGATCGACGATCACGTCGACGATGCTGCCCCGGGTGCAGCGGACCAGCTTGGCCTCGGATGCCTCGCCCTTCTGGAAGTGCAGGCCTCGCAGCGTGCCCTTGAAGGCCGACGAAGACGTGTTCTGCTGCACGTAGTCGGTGATCAGGCCCTTGGCGGCGAACTCGTCCTTGCACATGGTGCGCGCGAAGAAGCCGCGCGCATCGCCGCGCTTCTCCAGGTCGATCAGCCAGGCATCCTTCAGCGTGGTGGCGTTGAAGATCATCGTTGGGTCTCCAGGTTGGCGACGCGCTCTCTCGACGAATCAGGCGCGAGCGCGCTCGCGCCTGTAGCAAACAGCTTCTCCTGCTCGGCGTACAGCGCGTCGATCAGACGTCCGGCGGGAATGTCGACATCGTCGAAGGTCAGCGGCTTGTCCTTCGCGACTGCATGCCTGAGCTTGCAGCCCACGGCCAGGCCGATGGGCAGCAGGCGCTCGGAGCGTATCGGCCCGATGTTCTCCGCCACGCCGTACACCTCGTAGCCGCCGAGCTCATCGATCAATTCGCCGGCCTGCAGGTCTTTCTTGGCGATCGCCACCACCCCCACGCGCGGCCCGCCCGTCGGTGCCAGAACGGCATCCTGGAACAGCACGGCGCGGGCGACCGAGGTAGGCACCTCGAAATGGCAGAGGTGGTAGGGCGTGTAGAAGAAGTAGTAGGGGCCGGTGCCGAGCTTGTACAGGTTGAGGTAGTGGGCCTGCCGCGCATCGTGATGCGTGGCCAGCACGAACACACCGGGGCCGGGTCGCGCGCCCACCACGTAGTCCACGATGCCGGGGCCACCCTTGTCGAGATGTGCCGCAAAGGCGCTCACGGTGTCTTCCAGTGGCACCAGTGGTGCGCCAGGATTGCCGCCCGAGAAGTCCGGGCCCAGCATGCCGCGACGAGCCACCTCCATGTCGGTGCCGTTGGCGACGATCGCCTGCTCGAACGAAATCTTCGTTCCGTCGGCAAACGACGCCACCATGGCCGGCTTCTGCCCCCACTTCTCGGCGAAGGCCTTCTGCGTCGTCGGATTGCGGTAGGGATCGTGCAGACCCTTGATGTTCCCGCACAGCACGGGCCTGGCGCCCAGGCCCTGGACGAAACGCACCAGGTTCATCTGCACGCCCGGCTGGTCGCCGTCCGCGAAGGTGTAGACCACACCCTTGGCATCGGCGCGATGCTTGAGGATGGGGCCGACCGTGCCGTCCAGCTCGGCATTCATTTGCACGACATGCTTGCCGGCCTCGATGGCGGCAAGCACCACGGTCGCCGCGTACTCGAGCGATCCCGTCACCTCGATGACGGCATCCAGGCCTTCGGCAGTGGCCAGTGCGAGGGCATCTTCCGTGACGGCGGGAATGCCGGCACGGATGGCCGCCTCGAGCTCGGCGCGACTCTCGCAGGTCTTCGGTTCGACGCCTGCCTCGGTGTACGCGCGAATGGCGGGCGCAATGTTCCGGTTGGCCACGGCGCACAGGCGCATGCCCGGCGTGGAGGCGATGATCTGGAGCGCGATGCCGCGGCCCTGGAACCCGGCGCCGATCAGTCCGACCTTGATCGGGTTGTTGGCTGCATGACGCTTCTTGAGCGCGGTGTCGACGATGATCATTGATGTCCTTTGTCTGGTGGCCGGGTCTTCGGGCGGGCTTCAGTCGTTCCAGACTTTCCAGGGCGCCCGCTTGCCGCTGTTCCACAGCTGCTCCAACACCTGCTTGTCGCGCAGCGAATCCATGCTTTGCCAGTAGCCGTCGTGGTGGTAGCTGGCCAGCTTGCCACGTTCGACCAGGCGCGCCATGGGTTCGGCCTCCCACATCTGGTGGTCGCCGTCGATGCAGTCGAAGACTTCCGGCTCGCAGACGAAGAAGCCGCCGTTGATCAGGCCGCCGTCGGTGGCGCCCTTCTCGCGGAAACCCTGCACCTGCCTGCCGTCGCTGGACAGGTGCAGCGCGCCGAAGCGGCCCGGCTGCGTCACCGCAGTGAGCGTGCAGTGTGCATTCGTCTGTTGGTGGAACTTCACCAGCTTGTCGATGTTGACGTCGGCGACGCCGTCACCATAGGTCATGCAGAAGGGGCCATCCTGCAGCAGGTGCATGGCGCGCTTCAGTCGGCCGGCCGTCATCGTCTCCACGCCGGTGTCCAGCACCGTCACGCGCCAGTCGTGGCCGCGGGTTCCGAACCATTCGACGCTGCCGGTGCTCAGGTCGACGGTGAAGTCGGAATTGCGCGAGAGGTACTGCAGGAAGTACTCGCGGATTGTCTCGACCTTGTAGCCGCCCAGCACGACGAAGTCCTTGTGGCCGTAGTGGGCGTAGATCTGCATGATGTGCCACATGATCGGCTTGCCGCCGATCTCGACCAGGGGCTTGGGCCGAATGGTCGTCTCCTCGCTCAGCCGCGTGCCGTATCCGCCTGCTAGTAGAACCACCTTCATCGATAACTCCTGCGCAAGTTGGTGTGGTCGAGATTCAGTCGCCGAGCGTCTGCCACTCGAACGACTTGTTCAGGCGATGGCTGGCGATATGGCCCTGCAGCACGTTCAGGCGGATCAGGTCCGACTGGCGGAACTGCGCGTCCGTGAAGTTCATGCGCTTCATCCCGTCGATGAGGTTCGTGATTGACTGGGCGAGCGTGACCTGTGGCTGGTGGTCGGGCGCGAGGCCGGCGTACAGGCCGAAGTCGACCTGGTAGGAGCGGCTGTCGGCCGGGGCGTCGAGGTTGATCGACACCTCGGTGCCGGGGACGGCATCGGCCACGGCCTTCGCGAGATCGCGCACCTGGTAGTTGCGGTCGTCCGAGCCGACGTTGACGGCGAGGTACTGCCCGCCATTGGAGGCCGGCCTGGAAATGGCCCAATCGATGGCCCGCGCCATGTCCGCCACGTCGATGAGCGGGCGCCAGGGCGTGCCGTCGGAGAGCACCGTGATCTTGCGCTGGCTGAGCGCGCAGGCCACGAAGTCGTTGAGCACGAGGTCGAGGCGCAACCGGTCCGACATGCCGCAGGCCGTCGAGAAGCGAAGGGCGGAGATGGTCATGTCCGTCTGCATCTTTTCCAGCGCCTGCTCCGTGCCGATCTTGGAGCGCGCGTAGGCCGTCATGGGGTTGAGGCCGTCGCTCTCCTTGCGCGGCCCGCCCGCCGCGACGCCGTAAACGCTGCAGCTCGAGGCAAATACGTAGTTCTTCACCCCGGCCGCGGCGGCCAGGTGGGCCAGCGCGATGCTCGAGTCCTGGTTGATCTCCATGGTGGGCGCCTCGAAGCGATCGCCCATCGGGTCGTTGGAGATCGCTGCGAGCTGGACGATGGCGTCGTAGCCGCCGACCTGCTCTGCCGTGAGCTTGCGCACGTCGCCGTAGAACTGCTCGTTCAGGCTTCGCTCCGGCACCACGGTGGTCCCGGTCAGGCCGTGTGCGAAGTACGCGTTGTCGAAACCGTGAAGCACCGCTTCCGGGTGCTTTGCGCGCAGATGCTTGGCCACCAGCGAACCCACGTAGCCCATATTTCCCGTGACAAGAACTCTCATAGACCCCCTCGTTGCAACTGATTGCGGGAAGCAGCAAAGCCCGCTTCGATCGAGCCTGGCCCGACACGTGACATGCTGCTTCATTTGTTTCTGAAGGTACAGATTGTGTACCAAAGTTTTCACTGTGACGCGCCCGCGGAGGGTGTCGGTGTGAATTTTTTGCCTGTATCGCAAAGAACACACTAGGCGGAATTGCCTATGAAGGCACCGCTCACCGTCCAAATGGCTTGCTTTAGACATATTGACGCGCGAAGTGGCGGCGCAACGCCGGACGGACCGGCGAACGGGCGCAACTTGTAACCGCGGGGCGCCGGATCGGGCCTCGGTTCGATGAGCCGCTTCAAGCCGTCCAGGCTGTCGCCCGGGGCTCGACGAGCGCGAAAAGCGCGCACCGTGACTGTCGATAGAATCCGATCCCGCTGCGGGTGTAGTTCAATGGCAGAACAGCATCTTCTAGGGGAAACGGGTAGAAAAGCTCAAAACCTACGCCAAAACCTACGCCAAAAGGTGCCGCATCGAGCAGCGTGCTCCAGCCGCATCTCAGAGGCGAGTCTTGCGCCTCGAGGCCTTTAAGGCCGTCTTCCCGCTCCAGAAATCCGCGATCTGCTTGACGGCGTCGGCCTGCATCGCGCCTGCCTGTCGCTTCGCTGCCCCGACGGCTTGCCCGCGGGCGGCGCCGATCGATTTGTTGGCCGCGCTGAGCCACATGCTCATCAGCGGGTTCTTCTTCGTCCAGGGATTGCTCATGTTCAATGCTCAGCTGACCGGTGGTCGATCAACGGACTGTCTGCGCCGACATGAATGACGCAGTGCAGCATTGCGCCCGACTTGAGGTGGTTGAAATCCTACGCGGCGTGTTTCGAGGCGCCGGCAGCGCTTGGGTCGCGCATCTGTATCTGCCATGCAGCGAGCGCGGGCTGCAGGCAGACAAGGCCTCAATGCTTTTCCGGGGCACCTGCGCGGCCGTAGCCGGAGTTCTGCGGCGGCAGCAGGTCGGACACGGGGCGTTCGCGCCCCCAGCTCTCCAGGTCGTCCACGAGCCATGCCGTGCGGCCTTTGCTGAGCTTCCGCGGCTTCGGCGCGTCGCCACGCGACACCAGCGCATCGAGCGTGCTCTCCGAGAGCGCGAGGAAGGCCGCGGCATCGGGCCGCGCTAGGTACAACGGCCGGATCTGCACGATGGGCGGCAGTTCCTTTTTTCGTGGCTTGGGCGGCATCGCGGTCGCGGTCATGCGGCTCTCCTTGGAGTGTCGAGTTCGAGGCGAAACACCAGCTCATCAAACCGATCCCGAAACTGCTGCCTCCAATCCCGCCAGGTCATCGCCTCGCGCTCCGGCGTGTCGAGCCGCATCCAGCACAGCGGCTCAATCGCGCCGTCGTGCTCATCGCCGAGCACGGCCCAGGGCTGGTGCGTCTCCGCCCGCCAGGGCAGCAGGTCGCGCCGCTCGGTGGCGAGCGCGACCAGGTCGATGGTGCGCAGCGCGGTGTGCATCGTCCGACTCACGGACGACACCCCGAAGTGCGCGCGGACGGTGCGGGCGTGCTCGTCCTCGAACACGTCCCATGCCCGAGTGCCGCCGGCCGCGATGCTGCGGAAGTTGACGGCGCGCTTGGCGGGCGAGCTGAGGTCGTTGGTGTAGATCTCGTGCGCGTCGTGCAGCAGCGCAGCCAGCTGGGTGATGGGCTTCGCCATCGCGCGCTGGGCGATCTCGCTGCACAGCAGGCTGTGCTCGGCCACGCTGTACGGCCTGGTCGTCGCGCCGTGGAAGCGGTTGATGTTGGCGAGCTGGTGCGCGATGTCGTCGATGCGTACCGGCCGCCCGGCGTCGGTCAGCACGTGGGCGCCGACCAGGTGATATTCCGCACCTGTGGCGGTGACCATCCAATTCATGTCGTTGACTCCCCGGCGAGCGCCTCCAGCGCCGCCTTGTGAAAAATGAACTCGTTCTTGAAGAGACGGCCGGCCGCGCTATCGAAGGGCCACGGGCACGCGTCGTTGAGCTCGAGGCCGTGCTCTGCGGTTTCCTTGGCGATCCGGCGCACGGTGTCGATCGCGACGATCTCGACCCAGCTCATGCGGCGGCCGCCGTCGCCGATGGCGTGTGCCGCGGCATCAGGCGGCAGCGCGATACGTCGGCGTGGATCTCGGGCGCGTTGAAGCCCGGGAACGAGCGCGGGTTGAGCAGCTCGAGGGCGAGGGCGTCGCCGGCCTTGAGCGGGCCGTGTGCATCCCACCAAGCACGCGCGTCGGCGCCAGTCCAGCGCACGACATAGGACTCGAGGCGACGCGGCCCCTGGTTGTCGAAAACGCGCATCGTGGCGATGAACGTGCCGCTGGCGTCGCAGGCCGCGGCGATCGCCGCGCGGCCAGGGCGATCCTTGGCGACGAAGAACAGGCCGGATGTGATGGTTGGCATGGCGATTCCAGCAAGCGTCGAGCGACCCGACGTCATTCATCGTCCATGGCGAGCGCCGAGGCCTGCGCCGATTGAATGGCGTCGGCCAGGTCGTCGGCCGTGGCCTGCAGCGCCTGGTCGTCGCCCCATGTGATTGACATGGCTACGGCGACCACCGCGGCAGCGATCCAGTTCACGAGCGTGTTCAGGCTTGCGCGCGGGGGGCGGCGATCGCGGCCGGCTTCGCCTTCACTTGAGCCCTCGCCTGCGCTGCGTCCGATAGACGACCTCATGTCGCATGCCTCGCGCGTGCGTTCATGGCGTCGATCTGACGGTTGAGAACGTGGGCCTGCTCTGCGAAGGCCTCGCGACGCGGATGAGTCGGGTTCGCCGTTTCGCGTGAAACCAGCGGGATGCCGGCGAACGGGCCGCTGGCGACCTTGCCTTCTTTCAGAGCCCTGTCCGCCTGGGGCACGGAGATCTTCTGCCAGTGCGTGTGCTTCGGAAAGCATCGGACGAACGCTTGGCGGCGGGAGCCGACGTTGCGGATCCAGATTTCGCAGGTGGGGGTCGGGGTGTGTGCCGGCGCTGCGGCGGGAGAGGGTGCGGGCATTTCGGCCTCCGTCGTTGTAACGGGCCGAACAATACCTGCGGGTAACTTACCCTGTCAATACCTTCGGGTAAACATCTGAGTCAGCCGTCCGGGCAGCGCTCAAGCATGGATTCATCACAGAACTTTTCCGCGTGCATCTCTCGAATCGGGAGCCGCCACAACGGGAAGGGAATCACGCGAGAAGGAGAAAAGACTGATTCACGCGCGCCCCCTTTTTGCAGCAGGCGATTCGCTTGCCGGGGGGAGGATCATCTGAATCGTGTCCTCGATGTGGTCCTGTTGAGCCCGCGTCAATCTCGCATAGTTCGCAGGAGTGACTCGCCGAAAGGGCCATTTCGTCATCGAGGAGACCTTGCGCTCGTCATTCGATGGAGTACCTGGTCGACGACCGCTTGGCAGTTGCGAGCCGGTGGGCATGTCGAACCAGCCGGGTGGCAACTCGAAGCTCTCCGTGGCCGTCCGAATCGTCTGCAAGCCGAGGTTCTTGCGCCCCTTCTTGTGCGGCTCGTAGAGCAAGCGCGACACATAGTCAGGGGACTTGTCCAACTTGAGTGCCAGAGAGGCCTGCGTCAGGCCCAGATCATTTTTAAGTTCGATCAGGCGCAAGCGCCAGTGCTCAGCGATTTCCATGAGGAATTGTTGCAACTGCGTACCTTTAGGTAAATGGCCTGGAGGTATTGACCGATAGCTATACCCGTGGGTAAAGTTCTCGCCCATGAATGACTTGCGCCGCTACCTCAACTCGATGTCGACCTTCGCTCAGGCGGACTTCGCGCGGGATTGCGGGACGTCTGTCGGTTATCTGCGCAAAGCGCTGAGCAAAGGTCAGCGCTTGAGCGAAGGTCTGTGCATCGATATTGAGCGTGCTACTGCCGGCGAAGTGACCTGCGAGCACCTGCGGCCGGACAGGGCGGAGGCGTTTGCCTATCTGCGCGAGAGCGCTTGCCGATTGAAGCCACAGCCTTGCCATGAGTAGGCGCCGTGTGCGCGGCAGCGCCGCCCGCGGCGGTACGGCACGCGAATTCTTTCACTCGAAATGCTGCTGCGGATAGGGGCTCGATCCATGTCCGCACTGTGCCCGTGCGCGTCTCGCGATGCCACATCCAAACCCAAAAGGAACCGGACAACATGAGTCCACTCGACGCCATGCGCCTGATGATCGACAACTATCCCGGTGGCCGCGCTGCGGTGGCCGTAAGGATCGGCAAGAGCGAGGAGGTGCTGCGCAAGGAGACGAGCGGCCACGGCGCTTTCAAGCACGGCCTGGCCGACGCGGTGACGATCTCGGACATGTGCATCGAGGCCCAGTCGCCGCACTGCTACGCCTTCGTCAATGAGGTCGCGGGCAGGGCGGGGCGGCTTGTCGAACTGCCGGCTCACGAAGGCGCGAACAAGCAGGACATACGCGCCGACGTCGCTGGCCTGCTGAAGGAGTGCTCGGACACGGTCGCGGTAGTCACCGAGGCGCTTGCCGACGAGACGATCAGCGACAACGAGCTGCGGCACGTAGAGCGCGAGATCGAGGAGCTGGTGGAACGAGCGCAGGCGGTGTGCGCGGGCGCCCGGGCTAGGCATGCGGCGAGCAGGCCGGCGATGGACCACAACGGATTCGCGCGGCCTCTGCGGGTGTCATGAGCGGTCAGAACTTCAGGAAGGTTGCGCGGCCTTGAGCACTCGAATCATGGGACTCTGCTGGCGGCTGCAGATGGGGCCGCCTGCCAAGGCCGTGCTGATCGCACTCGCCGACATGGCGAACGACGAGGGCTATTGCTGGCCGAGCCTCGAGCGGCTGTGCGAGCGCACCTGCTTCGGGCGCACCGCGGTCATCAACGCGATCGCCTGGCTCGAAGCGCACGGCATCGTGCGACCGAACCGCATGACTGGGCGGAGCACCACCTACTGGGTCGAGCCCGAGAACTTCACAGCAGAGGCTGTGGACAACCCCGCCAACCCATCCGCCTCGCGTACCGGTGCGCCTGGCAAACCGGTACGCCACGCGGACCGAACCCGTCCGCCAGGCGCACCCGACCCGTCCGCGAGGCGGACCCTAATCGTCAAGAACCGCCAAGAACCAAAAACCCCCCAACCCCCCGCCGATGCGGGGGGCGAGCGCGATGCGATGCAGATGCCCGCAGATCGCCCGACCGGGCACGGTGGCTTCGAAGCGTTCTGGCAGGCCTATCCGCGCAAGACCGGCGAGATGCGGGCCAGGCGGCAGTGGGTACGCCTCAACCCGAACCCGGCGCTGCAGATGCGAATGCTGGCCGCTGTCGAGGCGCAGACGCGCTGCGAACAGTGGAATCGGGATGGCGGGCGATGGGTTCCGATGCCGAGCACCTGGCTGCATGGCGAGCGATGGCGTGACGTGACTGATGCCGGCGTGCCTGCGGTGTGGTGGGAATCGTCGGCGGGCGTCCAGGCCATGGGCGAATCGCTCGGCCTGATCTTCGACCTGGCGGAGCTCGGCAACGCCTACACGGACGATCGCCGGCTGGAGCACTGGAAGGCCTACCGCGGGCGGGTCTTCGAGGCGGCAGGCAGCGGGCCATGGGCGCAGAGGAGGCCGGCATGACGCGAGCAGAGGCGATGGTGAAGCTGCTGGCGATCGGTGAGCTGCGGCTGGAGGACCTGTACGCGATCTGCGGCTGGCATCCGGTCGACGTCCGCGCGGTGCTGCTCGACCTGGAGCAGGGCGGGCAGATCCGCTGCCTGCGCCTGCGGGGCGAGCGCTGGTACCAGGTCATTGACCAGGCCGGCGCAGATCACTGCGCGTGCGCCATGGAGGCCGACCGATGCGCGTGACCTTCGACACCGCGGCGCTGAAAGCGCTATCGGCACAGCTGCGTCGCGACGTCATCCCACGAGCCACCGCGCGAGGGTTGAACAACGTGGCCTTCGATGCGAGGAAGGCAGTTCAGCAGGAGATGCGCGACGTGTTCGACAGGCCGACGCCGTTCATCACGAACAGCCCGTTCGTGACGCAGGCCACGCCCGATCGCCTCGCGTCGAAGGTATCGATGCGCTATCCGGGCGGCAAGGGCGTCGAGCCCGAGAGCGTGCTGCGCGCCGAGATCACCGGCGGGCCGCGTCGCCTGAAGCGCTTCGAGATCCTGCTGGACCGCGCGGGCATCCTGCCCAAGGGCTACTTCGCCGTGCCGGGAGGGAAGGCGCCGCTCGATGCCTACGGCAACATACGAGCGGCGTTCATCGTCAAGCTCATCAGCTACCTGCAGGCCTTCGGCGAACAGGGCTACCGCGCGAACATGACGGACAAGCGGCGCGCGTCGATGTCTAAGGCCGGCAAGACCGATCGCGGCTATCGGACCATCGGCGGCGTGCAGTACTTCGCCACGCACGGGCGGCTGCGCGGCGGCCATCGCGGGTCACACCTCGAGCCCGGCATCTGGTCGCGCTCGGGCCTGCACGGCATGAAGCTCGAGCCGGTCATCCTGTTCGTCCGCCAGCCGACCTACGCGAAGCGCCTGGACATCGAGGCCGTCGCCCAGCGCGTGGTCGATGCACAGGGCGCGCGGCAGATGGCGCGGGCGCTGGAGTTCGAGCTGCGCAAGCTCGGCGGAGCGGCGCGATGAATCGATGTTCCACGCGAAACCACGGGTCCTCCCGGGAGGGTCGCCGCACGGGTAATTCGAACCCCGATCGCGGACTGTTTGATGGCCTTCCTATGGGGGTTGTATTGTGCTGATCGACCTTCGGGCTACCGGCACGCAGGCCGAGCTCGCCGAGATCGTCGGCGTGAGCCAACAGAACATCAGCGCGCTGATGGGCGAGGGCAAGCTCCCGCCGACCGGCATGCTCGGCGACCTGGTGCACGCCTACTGCCAGCGCCTGCGCGACCAGGCCGCCGGCCGCCTCGGCGCCGAGGTCGGCGGCCTCGACCTGGTGCAGGAGCGCGCCGCCCTCGCGCGCGAGCAGCGCCTGGGTATCGAGATCAAGAACGCCGTCGCCCGCGGCGAGTACTCGCCGGTCTCGCTGCTGGCCGAGGTGCTCGCCACCGCCAGCCAGACCGTCTCCGAGCGCTTCGAGCAGCTGCCCGGCGCGCTGCGCAAGGCCTGCCCCGACATGCCCGACGCCGCGCGCGACCAGGTCATGTCGACCATCGCCGAGGCCCGCAACGAATGGGTGCGCAGCACCGAGCGCCTGGTCGCTCAGCAGCTCGACAACGGCGACGATGGCGAAGCCGACGAGGTGATCTACGCATGAGCCACGCGCCCAACGAGACCCTGCGCGCCGTCGTCTCCGCCGTCGCCGCCGGCCTCTCGCCACTCACCACCGTGCCGCCGCAGCCGCTCAGCGCCTGGGCTGAGGAGAACTTCTTCCTGTCGGCCGAGGCCAGCCACATCCAGGGACGCTGGCATGCCTATCCGTTCCAGCGCGGCTGGATGGACGCCTTCAGCAACGACGACATCGAGGAGGTCACGGTCCGCAAGGCCAAGCGCGTCGGCTACACCAAGACCATCCTGGCCTTCATCGCCTACAACGCGGCGCACCGGCGCCGAAAGCAAGCCCTCTGGCAGCCCACCGACGACGACCGAGACAGCTTCGTGAAGTCCGAGGTCGAGCCGATGCTGCGCGATGTCCAGGCCCTCGAGGCCGTCACGCTGCCAGGCCGCGAGGCCACCATGAAGCTCAAGACCTTCCTGGGCTCCGTCCTGCACCTGCTCGGCGGCAAGGCCGCACGCGCCTACCGCCGCATCACCGTGGCCGTCGCCATGCTCGACGAGGCCGATGCCTTCGACCAGAAGATCGAGAAGTCCTCCGACCCGATCACGCTGGCCCGCGGCCGTCTCGAAGGCGCGCCGTTTCCGAAGCTCATCGCCGGCAGCACCGTGCGCGTGAAGGGCCTGAGCCACATCGAATACCGCGAAGAGCACGCCGACGCCCGCATGCGCTACCAGGTCGTCTGCCCGCACTGCAGCGCCGAGCATCCGCTGCTGTGGGGCGGCAAGGACGTGCGCCACGGGTTCAAATGGGACGGCGTCGACCCCGACACCGCGCGCCACGTCTGCCCGCACTGCCACGGCAGCATCGCCCAGGCCGACTACCTGCGCATCTGGGACCAGGGCGCGATGTGGGTCAGCGAATGCGGCCGGTATCGCTACGACCATCACCAGCACCGCTGGACCGACGCACACGGCGCGACCGTGCGCGCGCCGCGCCACGTCGCCTTCTCCGAAGCCTGGACCGCCTACAGCCCGCAGCGCAGCTGGTCGGACATCGTGCGCGAGTTCCTCGAGGCCAGCACCAAGGCCAAGGCCGGCGAGACCGGCCCGCTCGAAGGCTTCGTCAACGAGACACTCGCGCAGTACTGGGAAGAGACCGTCGAGCGCGCCGACGAGCATGCGCTGGCCCGCCGCGCCGAGGACTACCGCCGCTTCACCGTCCCCTTCGGCGGCCTGGTGCTCGTGGCCGGCGTCGACGTCCAGGACGACCGCTTCGAGGTCGTCGTGTGGGCGATCGGCCGCGGCGAGGAGATGTGGGCCGTCGACTACAGCGTCATTCACGCCAACCCCGCCGACGAGCGCGACTGGGACCGCCTCGACGCCTACCGCGAGACCCTCTTCACCCACGCGAGCGGCCAGGCCCTGCGCATCGAGGCGATGGCGGTCGACACCGGCGGCCACTTCACGCACCTGGTCTACAACTACTGCCGCCAGCGCGAGCGCGATCGCGTCTTCGCCGTGCGCGGCGATCCGCAGCCCAGCAAGATGGTCAAGGGCAAGGCCACGATCCAGGACGTGA
Organism: Variovorax jilinensis; assembly: GCF_030316885.1. Lineage (GTDB taxonomy): Bacteria > Pseudomonadota > Gammaproteobacteria > Burkholderiales > Burkholderiaceae_C > Variovorax > Variovorax jilinensis. The sequence continues at coordinate 1,233,566 of NZ_JASZYQ010000001.1, forward strand.
ACTGGCGGGGCAGGGTGGTCAAGCGCGGCGTGCGGCTCTGGTACGTCGGCACCGACACCGCCAAGGACCTGATCTACGGCCGCCTCTGCGTGACGCAGCCCGGCGCAGGCTACGTCCACTTCAGCAAGGACCTGCCGCCTGAGTTCTATCACCAGCTCACCGCCGAGGCACGCGTGCCGCAACGCACCAGCCGCGGCATCGAATACCGCTGGGTCAACAGCAAGCGCGCCCGCAACGAGGTGCTCGACTGCAGCGTGTACGCCATCTTCTGCACCCACGCGCTGGGCTTGCACACCTACACCGGCGCGATGTGGAGCCGGCTCGAGTCGACGGTCCAGCCGGCCAACGCGGATCTCTTCGCGGCGCCTCGGCCCCGGGCGGAGACTGAGGCCGAGGCCGCGTCGGAGCCCGCCATCGCGCCCGCCGCACCCAAACCCAGGTTCGCGCGGCGCCCCGCCCATCGCCCGCACAGCTTCGCCTCCGAAGAATGGAACGCCCGCCTATGACGCCGCCGCACGCCTCGACCACCGCAAAGCCCGACGACGGCGCGCTGCAGCTCGAGCACGACCTGGTCGAGATCCTGCGCGAGGAGCGCGGCCTCGCCGATCCGGCCGCATTCGAGCTCGCCGCCGACCTGGTGCGCGGCATCCGCAAGCGCTGGGGCGGCATGCGCCTGGGCACCCGCGGCCTGTACATCCCGGCTCCCAGCAAGACCGAGCGCAACGAGGCGATCCGCCGCGCCTACGACGGCACCAACGGCCCCCGCGTCATGCGCGAGCACGGCATCAGTCGCTCGAGCCTCTTCCGGATCGTCAACGACGGCCGCCCGCGCCGTACCGGCATCGGCGTCTCCAGCCCCAAGGATCCCGCTCCCTCCCGTGCTTCGGCATCGGACGAGCGCTAGCTTCTTCACTTCACTCTCCGGACATTCATGGCCTTCACTTCATCCGACCTGGTCGCCGTCGAGCGCGCCATCGCCAGCGGCGAGCTCTCGGTCAGCAACAACGGCCGCTCGGTCACCTACCGCTCCATGCTCGACCTGGTCCGCGCACGCGACATGATCCGCGCCGAGCTCGACAAGGCCGCGTCGCGCGGCGCGACCAACACCTTCGGTGGCCGAAGCTACGGCCTCGCCCGATTCGACTGAGGACAGCACCATGAACCTGATCGATCGATGCATCGCCTGGGCCGACCCCAGACAGGCCCTTGAGCGCGCCCGCGCGCGCACCGCGCTGGCCCACTACGAGGCGGCACAGCCCTCGCGTCTGCGGAAGAAGCGCAGCGACAACCAGAGCCCGAACGCCCTGGTCCAGCGCAGCGCCGTCGCCCTGCGGGCTCACGCGCGCTACCTCGAGCGCAACCACGACCTCACGCGCGGCGCGCTGCGCGTCATGGTGAACAACATCGTCGGCCCCGGCGGCATCGGCATCGAGCCGCAGCCCCGGCGCCACGACGGCACCATCCACACAGAGTACGCCGCGGCCCTTCGCAAGCTCCATCGCGAGTGGCGCCTGCGGCCCGAGGTGACCGGACGCATGCACGCGGCGCAGGCCGAGCGCATGGTGGCCTACACCTGGATCCGCGATGGCGAGTGCTTCGCGCAGAAAGTCATCGGCAACGCGCCCGGCCTGGTCCATGGATCGGCGCTGCCGTTCTCGCTCGAGCTGCTCGAGCCGGACTTCGTGCCGCTCGAGTTCAACGATGCCGGCCGCAACATCCGCCAGGGCGTGCAGGTCAACGCATGGGGCAGGGCGACCGGGTATCACGTCTACAAGGGCGATCCGCGCGATGCCGGCGCCTGGCTGTTGTCGCCGTCGGCACTGAAGCTTGTACCTGCCAGCAGCATGATCCATGTCAGCACGCTCGACCGCCTGCATCAGTGGCGCGGCGTGTCGGAGTTCGCCAGCGTGTTGACGCGCGTCGAGGATCTGAAGGATTACGAGGAAAGCGAGCGGGTCGCAGCGAAGATTGCGGCATCGCTTACGGCCTACGTCAAGCGCACGAGCCCGGACGGGTACGAGGCGCCATCGAAGAAGCCGGGCGAGTCGGACGACGCGTCGGCGCGGGATCTTCGGATGGAGCCCGGGATGATCCTCGACAACCTGGCGGTCGGCGAGGAGATCGGCCTGGTCGATACCAACAGGCCGAACCCCAATCTGGTGAGCTGGCGATCAGGGCAGCTGCGCGCATACGCGGCGGGGCTCGGGGCGAGCTACTCGAGCATCAGCCGCGACTACGACGGCACCTACAGCTCGCTGCGGCAGGAGCTGGTCGAGCAGTGGGTGCACTACGCGGTGCTGACGGATGACTTCGTGGGGATGTACACCCAGCCGGTGTGGCAGTCGATCGTGGCGGTGGCCAACCTGAGCGGCGTGCTGCGGATGCCGGATGACGTGGATCCGTCGACTGCGGACGATTGCCTGTTCCTGGGGCAGTCGATGCCGTGGATCGACCCGCTCAAGGAGGCGCAGGCCTGGCTGGCACTGACGCAAGCTGGCTTTGCAAGCGAGGTCGAGGTGATTCGCAGGCGAGGCGGAAACCCCAGAGATCTTCTTGATCAGATCGCGGAATGGCGCAAGGAAGCGTCAGAGCGTGCCCTTCAATTCACCAGCAACGCGAGCGAGGGCCGTGGCACCCCCTCGACAACCGGCGACGGCAAGTCGAACGCGAGTCGAGGCTGATGGGTCAATCACCTCGTCAAGACTGGGGGTGCAAGTGGCGCCACATCGGCGTATCGTTCCGATCGCGTCCCACGCCAAAGGATCACTTCGAGGAGGTGTTCGATGTACAAAGTAACCGATATCTTCTCGGAACTTGCTTCGCTGCTCGTGCCGCTTCTCGGGAAGGCAGTGGATGCGAACGCCGCGTCGCGAGATGAAATCGTGACGGTCATCAGTGACATGGCATCCGAGGTCGAGGAGGGGCTCGGGTTGGTCGCGACCTACATACGCGGCGCGGCGTACCTGGATTCCAAGCAGGAGATCGGGAAGCACTTCTTCGAGGCCGAGAAGACGCTCTACCGCTACCACAGCGAGTTCAAGATCTGCAAAGGCCTCAGGCTGTTGCGAGATCGCTTCAGCCGCATGTTCGATGCCATGCCGCATTCGGTCCAGATTGGTGAGCGGAAGAGGATCGAAACATTGCTCTCGGAACTGCAATTGGATGAAAGCCTGATCGTCGAGGAGTTCGGTGACTTCTGGCGACGAATTCATGCTGCCTTGGAGGCACAGCCTCTAGATGAAGTTAAGGCGCTGATTCGAGCAGAGCTCGAGAGCGTCCAAGACAAGAAGCGTCGGATCCAAGAGAGTGCCCGGACCATCCTTCAAGCGGTCTAGGTCGACCTCATAGTCAATGGACGCGAAGGGCGCTCGCCTGTGATGCCTTTAGTCCCAATCCTTACCTAAGACTGAAACACTGAAATCCGCAGACTCCCGTGCATCCAAACGATGCAAGGGAAGTCCGCAGTGAGCAGCAGCAGCGCAGCAAAGCAATCCACCCCCTGGTACGCCATCCGCCGCAAGACGGCGCAGGCCGCTGCTGCCTCGGGCGTCGGCTCCGCAGCCGAGATCTTCATCTACGGTGACATCGGCGAGAGCTGGTACGAGGAGACGGTCAGCGCCGCCAACTTCGTGCGCGAGCTGAACGCGCTTCAGGTCGACCACATCTCGGTGCGCATCAGCAGCCTCGGCGGCTCCGTCCCCGACGGCCTGGCGATCCACAACGCGATGCGCCGGCACCCCGCAGACATCACGACCGAAGTCGACAGCATGGCGCTCTCGATCGCCAGCCTGATCGCCATGGGCGGCGACAAGGTTCACATGGCCGAGAACGCCGTGCTCATGATCCACGCGCCCTGGACCCACGCCGTCGGCAACAGCGCCGCGCTGCGTGACCAGGCCGACCAGCTCGACACCTGGGCCGCGGCCATGTCGACCAGCTACGCCGCGCGCACGGGCGACCAGGCCGCGATGCTCGCGCTCGTCACCGACGGCCGGGACCACTACTTCACCGCCGCCGAAGCGCTTGCCGCCGGCCTGGTCGACGCGATCACCGAACCCTTCCCGGTCGCCGCCAGCGCGCGCGACCTTCCTCTTCATCGCTATCGCTCGCTGCCGGCATCGCTGCTGGCCGCGGGCCCCCCTGCGGCCGTTGCCGCGCCTCTTCCGGAGCCCTTCATGCCTCAAGCCACCACCGCCCCGGCGGCACCTTCGAACCCGACTGCGCCCGCCGCAGCCGCTGCCGCACCTGCTGCCGCCGCATCCGACATCGCCGCCGCCGCGCTCGCTGCCGATCGCAGCCGCCGCGACAGGATCCGCGCGAGCTTCGCACCCTTCGCCGCCCACCAGGGCGTGGCCGAGCTGCAGCGCGTCTGCGAGGACGACACCGCCACCGGCATCGAGGCCGCCGGCCAGCGCCTGCTCGCCCATCTCGGCAGCCAGGCCTCGCCCGTTGCCGGCCCCCGTGTCGTCACGACCGAGGACGAGGCCGACAAGCGCCGCGATGGCGTTGTCGCCGCGCTGCTCGTGCGCGCCGGCTACGCCAGCCGCGAAACGGTCGCTGCGCACGGCAGCAACCCCTACCGCGGCCTCACGTTGCTCGAGCACGCCCGCGCGAGCCTGGACCGCGCTGGCGTCAACGCCCGAGGCATGGACAAGCGCGAGCTGGTCGCCGCCGCCTTCACGCAGAGCACGAGCGACTTCCCGGTGTTGCTCACCGATGCGATTCACCGCACGCTGCTGGCCGCCTACGCGCTGCAGCCCTTCACCTGGACCCGCTTCGCCAAGCGCGGCAGCGTCAGCGACTTCCGCGCGCACAACCGTTTCCGCGTCGGCTCGCTTGGCAACCTGCAAGCCAAGAACGAGCTCGGCGAGTACAAGAACGTCGCGATCCCTGACGGCGAGCGCTCGAGCATCTCCGCGCAGACCAAGGGCTACATCATCAATCTGAGCCGCGAGATCGTCATCAACGACGACCTGGGCGCCATCACCGACCAGGCCGCCGCCATGGGCCAGTCGGCCGCCCGCACGGTCGAGGCGGACATCTACGCGCTGCTGCTGTCGAACGATGGCCTCGGCCCGGTGCTGAGCGACGGCAAGACGCTCTTCCACAAGAGCCACGGAAACCTGATCGCCGCCGCCTCGGCGCCCAGCAGCGCGAGCTTCAACGACTTCCGCATCGCGCTTGCCAAGCAGATGGACGTCTCGGGCAACGACTACCTCGATCTGCAGCCCGCCGTGTGGCTCGGCCCGATCGGCCTCGAGGCCCAGGCCAAGCTGGTCAACCAGGCGCAGTACGAGCCGAACGTCGAGATGAATGCGCTCACGCCCAACATTGCGCTCGGCATGTTCCGCGACATCGTCGGATCGCCGCGTCTCTCCGGGACGCGTCACTACGCCTTCGCCGATCCGACCCAGGCGCCCGCGCTCGAGGTCGCCTTCCTCGACGGAATCGACACGCCCTACCTCGAGCAGGAGACCGCCTTCGACACCGACGGCGCGCGCTTCAAGGTGCGCCTCGACTACGGCGTGGCCGGCCACGACTACCGCGGCGCGGCGACCAACGCCGGCGCCTGAGTGGCGGCCACCTCATTAATCAGCCAGGAGAACAACTGACATGGCACGCAATTTCGTACAGGCCGGCCACACGCTGGATTTCGTGAACCCGGGCCCGAACGCCGTGGCCGCGGGCGACGTGGTCGTCGCCGGCACGCTGCTCGGCGTTGCATTGGTGGACATCGCACCGCAGGCGACAGGTTCGGTCGCTCTGGAGGGCGTCTTCGAGTGCCCGAAGGAGCTCGGCGTCGCGTTCGCGCAGGGCCAGGCGTTGGCCTGCGAGATCGACACCGGCGCCTTTGCTGCCGAGCTCAGCTCAGGCCCCCGCGCCGAAGGGTTGGGCGCCGTGGCCTTCGCCGCCGCCAGCGCCGAAGCCCAAACCGTCCTGGTGAAGTTCACCGGCGTTCCCTGCGTCGTTTCGCAATGAGCTGCGGCTTCGCGTCGATCGAACAGCGCATCAACCGCGCGGTCGGCGGGCGCCTGTGCAATGCCAGCGCGCGCGTCGGCGATGGCGAGCCCTTCGGCGTCATCTTCGAGCGCGAGCGGGCAGACCCGCTCGGCCTGGTCGAGGCCGCCGTGCCGACGATCAGCTTCGCGCGCCACCTCGCGCCCGGGCTGGGCCTGCAGAGCAGCATCGCCGTCGACGGCCGCCCGTACCTGGTGGTCGGCGGCCTGGAACCCGACGCATCCGGCTGGCTCACCCTCCAGCTACGCGAGGCCTGACCATGGCGCTGCATCTTCAGGACCAGATCGTCGCGAGCCTCCAGCGCACGCTCGTCGACGCCGCAATCGTGGCGCCGGGGCGTGTCCAGGTCGAGGGCGTCGACGAGATTCCGGCCGACAGCGCGCCCGCTATCGCGATCGAGGTCGGCCCCGAGCAGGTCGAGGCCCTGACGATCAAGGCACCGCGCACGCTGCGGCGAACGCTGAGCCTCGTCATCCGCATCGTGGTGGCACAGAACAGCGGCTACCGCGAGCGCGCCGCCGAGATCCTCGGCCAGGTCGAGCGCGCCATCCACGGCACACCGCAGGCGCGCAGTGCCGACGGCATCGCACCCGAGGGCCTGCAGCTCCTGGGGTCCGAGCCCGAGCGCGATGGCGGTGCCTCCCGCGTCGTCTACGGCATCCGCACGCACTGGCGCGTGACCTACCTCTGCAAGGAAGGTGCGCCCGACCACTCGCTGGCCGCCTGACGTCACTCACATCCACTCAAGAAAGCGAACACCATGACCGTTCAAACCGTTGCCGGCACCAGCCTGCGCATCTCCGACAAGACGCCGATCGCCTTCACGGTCGCGGCCTACGCCGAGCTCGACTACGAGGAGATCGGCGAGGTCACTGACGGCGGCTCGCACGGCCGCACCTATGCCGAGGTCACGCACCAGCCGATCAATTCCCGCGGCACGCAGAAGTTCAAGGGCTCGTTCAACGAGGGAACCAAGACGCTGCAGCTCGCGATCGACGACGACGACCTCGGCCAGCTCGTGCTGAAGGAGGCCCTGCATTCCGACAAGGACTACAGCTTCGCCGTCGTCTACCAGGATGGCGCCACCGACTACTTCCAGGCCAAGGTCCTGTCCTTCGAGAAGGCCACCGCGGGCGTCGACAGCATCCGCTCGGCGACGGTCAACCTGTCGCTCACCACCAGCAAGGCCGGGATCGGCATCGTCGAAGCGCCTGCGCCCGCCGCGCCCTGAAGTCGCTGCGCATCACGTCGCAGGCCATCTCACACGCTCTCAAGCGTTCCCCTGAATCACTGAACCATGACCCTCAATCTCAAGACCCTGGCCGCCAGGAACACCAGCACCTTCCAGCTCCTCGACGGCAACGACGAGCCGCTCTTCGCGCCCGATGCGCAAGGCAACCCTGACGCGACCAAGCCGGTGCGCGTCACGGTCTACGGCCCTGGCAGCAAGGAGTACCAGCGCGTCCAGGCCAATGCCCAGAACCGCCTGGTCGAGCGCATGAGAAAGCGCGGCAAGGCCGCGCCATCGGCGGACGAACGCCTGCGCGACCAGGCCGAGCAGCTTGCGGACCTCACGGTCGCCTTCGAGAACCTCGAATACGACGGCCTCCAGGGCCGCGACTTGGCCCTCGCCATCTACGGCGATGGCTCGCTCGGCTTCATCACCGAACAGGTCAACAAGCACGCGGCGGACTGGGCAAATTTTACGAAGGCCTCGCAGCCGACCTGATCCTGCACGTGCGCCACGCCGCCTGGCTGGCGGCCGTGCCCGCCGACGACAGCAGCACCGCCAGAGTGACCCATCCTGCCAGCCCTCAGAGCCGCGGCGCGCAGCGCGAAGCCGCCGGCTTCGCGGTCGACATGCCGCCGCTCGATGCCGCGGCGCACCTGGTGGATGTGCTGTGGCAGATCGGCCCGTCGATGCCGACGGGCATGGGCGCGGTGCCGATCAGCTTCGGCGAGATGCAGGCCTGGCAGCAGCAGACCGGCTACGCGCTCGGCTCGTGGGAGGTCCGCACGCTGCGCCGCATGTCGGCGGCCTATGTCGCGCAGGCCGAGGAAGCCCGCCAGCGCGACTGTCCGCCGCCGTGGCTCGCGAAGGAGGCCCCGCGCGAAGGCGCGAAGACCGCCAGGCGCATCAGGGCGTTCCTGCGCGACTGAACTGGAATCGAGAACACGAGAGATGGTCAGCACCGGAAGCGAATTCGAGATGCGGTTCCTTGCCAACGTCGAGCAGGCGCTGGCGGAGGTCCGCAAGATGGAGCGCGGCATCGGCGCCTCGCTCGAGGGCATCACGAAGGCCGCGAAGTTCGCCGCAGGTGCACTCGCTGCCGTGGGCTTGAGCGTCAGCGTGTCGGCGATCTCCGGCTGGGTGCGCGAGGCCATCGAGGCGGCCGAGGCCACCGGCAAGCTCGGCCAGAAGGCCGGCATCGCAACGAAGGACGTCGCCGGCCTGCAGCTGGCTTTCGGCATGGCCGGCGTCAACGCAGCAGGCATGCAGACCGCGATGGCCAAGCTGTCGGTCGGGATCACGGGCGGCAGCAGGGCGCTCGAGCAGCTGGGCATCAAGACCCGGACCGCCTCCGGCGCCTACCGCGACACCAAGGACATCCTCTACGACGTTGCGGACAGCTTCGCGGAGCTCAAGACCGGCGCTGCGAAATCCACGCTCGCGGTGGAGATCTTCGGCAGGTCCGGCACCGACCTGATCCCGCTCCTCGACGGCGGTGCCGAAGGACTGCGCGACATGGCTGAGATGGCCGAGCGCCTGGGCCTCGTGATCGACGACCAGACAGCCACCGCGGCCGGCAGCTTCAACGACACGCTCAACCTTCTTCAGGAAGCGGGCCGGGGCGTGAGCACGCAGCTCGCCGCCCAGCTGTTGCCCACGCTCAACAGCATCGCGGGGGCCTTCTTCGACACGCTCACGCAGGGCGATGGCCTCCGCAAGGTCGCGGACTTCCTGGCTGCGTCCCTCAAGATCCTCTACACGGTCGGCATCGGCATCGTGCAGGTGTTCAAGACCGTTGGCACCACGCTCGCCGCGGCGGCGGCCCAGGTCGCCGCGCTGCTGCGCCGCGACTTCGCAGGGGCGACCGCGATCGGCAACGAGTGGATGGCCGACATGAAAGACGACGCGAAGTCCACCGCCGCGCAGATCGAGAAGGTCTGGTCGGGGGCGGGTGACTCCGCCGTGTCGGCACTGGCTGCGAACGCCCGCCGCACGAAGGAGATCCAGCTCCAGACCGAGGCGCAGCGCGCGGGCGCCAACCGCGCCGCGGCCGACGCCGATGCCGCCGCCAGCGCCCGCATCAAGGCTGCCGACAAGGCCATCCTCGAGGCCCGCAAGACCCACTTCGAGGACATCGCGCTCGCCGTGCGGCTCGGCACCCGCACCGAGCTCGAGGCGATCGAGGCGCAGCTTGCGAGGGAAGAGGAAGTCTTCGCCAGGCGCACGGCGCTCGCGAACGCCGAGCTGTCGAACCTCCGCACGCGCGCCAACAGCCTGAAGGACCAGGAGGGCGTGCTCGCGCGCCTGGCAGAGATCGAGCGCAACCATGTCGAGGCGCGCCGCAAGGCGGCCGCCGATACCGCGCTGCTCGACAAGCGCGAGAGCGATGCCCTCGAGGCGCGCTACCAGGACGCCGGCAAGGCGGCAGACGCCGCGGAGTCGGCCGTCCGCATGCAGCGGCGCCAGGCCCAGTTGCTCGGCGTCGAATACGCGCACGCGGCCAAGGGGGCGGGTGCGTCCAACTACGACCTTGTCGAGAGCCTGGCGGCGCTCGAGCGCTCGTGGGCTTACGACACCGCCGCGCAGATCGAGCGCCGCGCCGAGATGGAGCGGGGCCGTGACCTCAGCGGCGAGACGACCGAGGCTCTGCTGCGCCAGGCCGCGGCCATGCGCGAGCTCGCGGACATGCAGTACGGCGCCGCGATGAGGGCGAATTCCATCGAGACGCTGAAGGCGATCGATGCCTACCTGGATCCGGCCAAGGCCAAGGACTTTGGCACCGCGCTGCGCGACAGCTTCGGCGAGGCCGGCAACGCGCTCGCACAGATGGCGAATGCCCTGCAGGACTTCGCCCAGAAGCAGGCCCAGCTCGGCGCCATGCAGAAGGCGCTGGCCGAGGACAAGAGCATCAACGCTGCCGATCGCCTCGTGCGCGAGATGCAGCTCGCCAAGGCTTCCGCCGCACTCCAGGTGAGCGGCTACGCCAGCATCGCCGGGGCAGCCAAGGGGCTCTTCAAGGACCACTCCAAGGGCTACAAGGCCATGCAGGCGGCCGAGAAGGCCTTCCGCGCGGTCGAGATCGCGATGGCATTGGAGTCCACGGCCAAGAAGGTCTTGGGCATCACGCAGGTGGTCGCCGCCACCGCGATCGGCGAGCAGGCCAAGAGCAACGCGATCACCCAGGGCGTGGACGTCCAGCTCGCGGCCGACCAGGTCAAGGGGCAGTCCGCGGCCGTGGTGGGCGTCGCGACGCAGGCGCAGGGCGACCCGTACTCGGCATGGGCGCGCATGGCAGCGATGGCGGCCGTGATGGCGGCGATGGGCTTCGCGGTGCGCGGCGCCGGTGGATCCGGCGGTGGCGACAGCTACACGACGCCCGTGGCCGGCACGGGCACGGTGCTCGGCGCCGAGGGCCAGCAGTCGAAGTCGATCGGCAACGCGATCGAGCTGCTCGCGGCCAACAGCCGCATCGAGCTGCCGCTCACGCAGCGCATGCTGTCCGTGATGAGCGGTGTGCGCGATGGCATTGCGGGCCTGGGTTCCGTCGTCGCACGCAGCCAGGGCCTGCGCGGCGGCACGGCGACCGCGGCCAGCATCAGCGGCGCGGAGCTCATCGACAGCGGCATCGCGTTCTCGCCACAGACCATCGGCGACATGATCGCCAAGGGTGTGCAGGGCCACGGCTACACGGTCAACTGGGCCAAGAAGAAGGGCGCGAGCGCGAGCTACACCGCGCTCGACGCCGCACTCACGGGCTCCATGCAGTCCATGGTCATCGGCATGGTGGATGCAGTCGCCACGGCGGCGCACAGCCTCCGGCTCGACGACCCGGACATGATGTCGCGGATCCTTTCCATCATGCCGGACCTCGGCGACACGTCGATGATGCGCATGATGGGCATCGCCGGTGGCGGCATGGTGTCGCTCAAGGGCAAGTCCGGCAAGGAAGCGCAGGACGAACTCGAGGCGCTGTTCTCCAGCCTCGGCGACCAGATTGCACGCGCGGCGGTGCCTTCCCTTGCGGCGTTCCAGAGGGTCGGCGAGGGCATGTTCGAGACGCTCCTGCGCGTCGCAGCCGACGTCGAGAAGGCGGAGTACGCGCTCGAGAAGTTCGGCGTCGCCGCGATCGACTACACGCAGGTGCTCAACAAGAGCGGCGACCTCGCGACCGAGATCGTGCGGCAGTCGGTGGCCGCGCTCGAGTACACGGCCTCCGGCGCGCTCACCGGCGTGGGGCAGATCATCGAGGTCTTCACGGGCTCCTACGACGAGCTGATCGACCTGTACCGGGTCCTCTCGGACGTTCGCGGCGCGATGCGCTCGGTGGGCGCCGCAGGCGCGGACCTGTCGGCGGCGATGGTGCGCGGCGCCGGCGGCATCGAGGCGCTGCAGACTGGGCTGCAGGACTACTTCGACGGCTTCTTCACCGAAGTGGAGCAGCGCGCCGCCAACGCCGCGCGCCTGGCCGAGGAGTTCGCCCGGGTCGGCGTGGCCGTGCCGGTGAGCAAGGAGGCCTTCCGCGCGCTGGTCGAGAGCCTCGACACCTCCACCGATGCCGGTGCGAACCTCTTCGGGCAGCTGATGCAGCTCTCGGGCCAGTTCGCCGAGGTCGCCGATGCGGCCGCGGCGGCAGCCGACGCGCAGGCACAGGCCGCGATCTCGGCGGCGCAATCCGCGGCCGATGCCTGGCGATCGGTCGCCAACGGCCTGCGCGGTGACATCGAGCGCCTGCACGCCGACAGCCAGAACCTCGTCGATCCGATGCTGCGCTATGCGCGCGGTCTGGCGCAGCTGGACCGCGACGTCGTGCAGGCCCTGGCCGGCGACATCGAGGCGGCACGGCGCGTCGGTGCCTCGGCCACGGGCTTCCTGCAGGCGGCCGAGCGCACCAGCGCCACGCGCGCCGATTACCTGCGCGATCGCGCGCTCACCGAGGCCAAGCTCGGCGCCGTGCTCGAGCAGGCGGAGGAGCAGGCGGACATCCAGCAGGTGATCGCGGACGCGAGCGCCCGGCAGGTCTTTGAGCTGCAGTCGATCAATGCGAACCTGGTCGACTTCGCGCGCGCAGTGCTGGCCGGGCGCGCGGTGGGCTCGACACTGCCCGCGTTTGCCGAAGGCGGCATGCACGCGGGCGGTCTACGCCTGGTCGGCGAACGGGGATGGGAGATCGAGGCCACGGGGCCTTCGCGGATCTGGAACCAGGATCAGCTCGCGGACGCGCTGTCGGGATCGGCGGGCAAGGACGACGGCGAGGGGGAGGGCGACCGCATCTGGCGACGTCCGCAGGCGCGGTCGACCGGCTCGAGCCAGGCTGCGATCGACGATCGCATCGTGCAGCGGCTGGATGCCCTGATCGCCGAGTGCATCCGCGGAAACGATGAAGGCCGCGTCGGCGACGCCGCGATCGCCGAGATGGGCCTTCGCACGCACCGGCTGCTCGATCGCCTGAGCGATGGCGGCGACGCGTTGCGCACGCGAGATTCGAGCGCGCTCGACGCGCCGCCGACCCGCGCCCGCGTCATGAGGGCCTCGGCATGAAGGTGACGTTCCCCGTGGCCATCACGCCCGCCAATCTGCTCGCGAGCAACGTGAGCGAGGAAGACCTGCCGGCCTGGCAGGCCGGCGTCACCTACGCGGTCGCGCAGCGCGTGATCTCCGAGCGGCGGATCTGGGAAGCCGTGAAGGCAGGCAAAGGCCAGCCGCCCAGCGACAACCCCGAATACTGGGTCGACCTGGGTGCCACGAACCGCTGGGCGATGTTCGACCAGAAGGTGGGCAGCCAGTCGCGCCGCGCGACGCCCATCGTGGTCGAGTTCGCGCCCGGCATCGTCAGCGACGTTGCGGTGCTAAACGTCGATGCCGAGTCGGCCCTGCTCGAACTGCGCGATGGCGGCGAGGTGGTGTGGCGGTCCGAGCGCGACCTGCGCACCGGCGAGGTGATCGTCAACTGGTTCGACTACTTCTTCTCGGAGTTCAGGAACCGCACCGACGTGATCTTCACGGGCGTGCCTCCGTACGCGCAGGGCGTGCTCACGCTGACCGTCGCCAAGCCCGTCAACGACGTCGCCGTGGGCGAGGTGCTCGTGGGCCGTTCGATGACCTTCGGCCAGACGCAGATCTCGCCGCGCCTGGGGATCACCGACTACTCGCGCAAGGAAGCCGATGCCTGGGGCGACTACTTCGTGGTCGAGCGCGCGTTCTCCCGGCGCATGAGCGTCAGCGTGCTGGTCGACAACCGCCTGGTCGACGAGGTCTACCGCCTGCTCAACAAGCACCGCGCCACGCCGCTGATCTGGAGCGCGGACGACGAGCGCTTCAGCTCGCTCATCGTCTATGGCTTCTATCGCAGCTTCGACATCGTCGTCGCGCACCACACCCATTCCTTCTGCTCCCTCGACATCGAGGGCCTCACCTGATGACCGCCAGCCCCAGTCCGATGAACCGCCCCACCATTCCCTCGGTGCCGACGCCGGTACCGACGCGCAACGACCCCGAGAACTTTGCGGCGCGCGCCGATGCGACCCTGGGCGCGTTGCCCTCCGTCGTGGACGGCATGAACGCGATGGGCCTCTACATGGGGCAGCGCGGCGGCGATGCCGATGCGTCCGCCATCGCGGCCGCGCAGAGCGAGGCGAAAGCATGGGATTCGGCTGCGGCCTCCGAACTCTCCCGCCGTGCGGCCGCGCTCTCGGCCGCTGCCGCCGCGGCGTCGCCTGCCATGCCGAGCACGACGGCGGCGTCGCTCTCGGTGAGCCCTGGCATGAAGACCTTTCTGACCCAGCCGGCCCGGCTGTGGGCCGAGGGCCAGCATGTACGCATCGCGCGCACCGCGGCGCCGGCCGAGATCGGCATGGGTGGCGTGGTGATCACCTATGACGCGGCCACGGGCCACATGAGCGTGGTCGTCGGCCAGGGCATGACCCAGGGCCAGGGCGAGCACGCGGGCTGGACGATCACCGGCAGCGGCCCGACGGCGACGCTGGCCCAGCTTGGGCTGCCGCTCGCCTCCAGCGGTCCGAACCGGATCATGGTGGCGGACGCCGCTGGCCGTGTGTACGAACTGCGCACTTCCGAAGAGGTGTTTGCGCCCGCGCGCTCGGCTTTTGGCGTGCCCGTGGGCATGGTGGCGCATTTCGCCACCACGCGAACGCCGTCAGCATGGCTGCGCCTCAACGGAACGCTGGCTTCGCGCGTGGCATACGCCGACCTGTTCAATTTTGCGAAGGAACAGGGGTTGGTGGGCGAGTCGGAGTGGTTCGGCGGCGCCTTCGGCCGCTTCAGCCTGGGCAACGGCTCGACCACCTTCCGGGTGCCCGACCTTCGTGGTCTGGCATTGCGCGGCCTGGACGATGGTCGAGGCTTCGATCCGGACCGTGCCTGGGGCACGCACCAGGACTCCGACAACCGCTCGCATGCGCACGCCGTGGCCGACCCCACGCACGCGCACCCGGTGGCAGACCCCACGCACACCCACCCGGCCTGGACCGATGCCCAAGGCTGGCACGACCACGCGAACGGACTGAACGGCAACAACGGTCTGCACGGCCTGCAGTTCGGCTCGGGGGCGCACACCGGAAATATCGGCCTCTTCGGTGTTGACGGTGGCAGACGCACCGACGGCAACGGGCAGCACGGCCACAACGTCGGCGTCGGTGCCGCTGGCACGGGCATCGGCATTCATGCATCGGCCACCGGCATTGCCATCCATGCCAGTGGCGGCGCCGAGAGCCGGCCCAGAAACATCGCCTACCCCCTGTTCATCAAGTACTGAGGATCGTCATGCGCGTCTATTGCTTTGACCCCGCCACGGGCGTCTACACCGGAGAGAGCGAGGCCGACCCTTCGCCGCTCGAGCCTGGCTGCTTCCTGCTCCCGGCTTTCGCCACCTTCGACCCGCCCCCGCCGGCAGAGGAGGGCATGCGAGCCGTCATGGTGGAGGGCGCGTGGGCGCTGGAGGCCATCCCCGCCCCGCCGGCGCTCGAGACGCCCGGCGCGCCCGGTGAGCCCGCAGAGCCCGAGCTCCCGCGGCCGCCATCCGAGCCGCCCACCTTCGCGGAGCGTGCCGACATGCTCAGGGCGCTGGTGCAGGAATACATGGACGCCATGGCGCGCTCCTACAACTACGACGACATCAGCACCGCCGTGACCTACGCGGAGGAACCCGCAGTCCCCAAGTTCCAGAACGAAGGCCGCGCAATGCGCGCCTGGCGATCGCTGGTGTGGGAGGCCTGCTACGACCTGCTCGCCCGCGTCCAGGCCGGCGAGGCCGAGGAGCCGAGCGTCGAGCAGCTGCACGAGTTGCTGCCGCGCCTCTTCGTGCCGCCGCTCGAGCCGGTCGACCCGGCAGAGGAGCCCTCGGAATCGGAGGAGGTGCCCGTTGCCTGAGCGTGTTCCATCGATGGGTGCGGCCGCTGCCGCCACCGCTGCCGGCGCGGTCAACGGAATCGGGCCGGCCGCGGCCTGGTCGCAGCCCGACATCGTGCTGCTGAGCGGCGTCTTCTGCGGCGCGCTCGTGTTCTTGCTGCGCAGCAGGGAGCCGTCGCGGCTCAAGAAGGCGGTGTATTTCGGGGTGTCGCTGGTCGGCGGCTACGCGCTCACGCCGCACCTCGGCGAGGCCGTGCCCTCGCTGCCGCTGTGGCTGGCCGCCTTCGTCTCGTCGGCGCTGCTGGTGGCGATCGCGATGGTGGTGCTCGACTGGGCCGAGGCCAGCGTGCCGCAGATCCTGAGTCGCCTGGTGGAGCGTGTTCTCGGGGGTGGAGGTGAAAGTGGAAGTGAAAAGAAATGACTGAGCTGTTGGTGTACTTCGGGGCCCGCGGCCCGCTCGACCTGGTGCTGCTGCTGGCAAACGGTCTCATCGCCGGAGGAATCTTCCTGCTGCTGGTGCTGGCCCACCCGGATGCCGACGACGCCTTCGCGGCGCAGGGGCGCATCGCGCGCTATGTGCTGGCGGCGGTGTACGGCGTCGTGGCGTTGCGCGTGCTGGGCGGCTGGTACTACACGCCGGTCGAGCCCACCGAGGTCGCGGTCAACGCGCTCGTGCTCTGGCAGGTGTGGCTGGTGCGTGGCGACATCTCGGTGCTGATTCGTGCAATCCGCGCCCTGCAGGCACGTCTGGGCGCGCGCAAATGATGGCGCTGCGTTCGGTCCTGGCCGAGATCCTCGAGCCCGCGGCCAGGCTGCTGCCCGCGCGCATGGACAGCACCGCGGCGCGCGTGATGCTGCTGGCGATCGGCCAGCAGGAGAGCCGCTTCGAGTTTCGCCGCCAGTTGGGTAACGGTCCCGCGCGCGGCCTCTGGCAGTTCGAGCGCGGCACACGGGCGAGCCGGGGCGGTGTGTGGGGCGTGTTCCTGCACGAGCAGAGCCGCGGCTACCTGGAGGTGCTGTGCCGGGCGCGGCGCGTGAATTTCGAACCCGACGCGATCTGGTCGGCGCTCGAGCGCGACGACATCCTCGCGGCCTGCGTCGCCAGGCTGCTGCTGTGGACGGATCCGAAGCCGCTACCGTCGATCGACGACGTGGCCGGTGCATGGGATCTGTATGCCGTGCGAACCTGGCGACCCGGCAAGCCGCATCCGCAGACCTGGGCCGGCTACCACCTGGCGAGTCGTGGGGCGCTGGGGGTCTTGGCATGAGCCCGGCACTGGTTGCCGTGGCGAGTGCGCTGGTGCTGAGCCTCGCGGGCAATGCGGTCCTTGGCTGGGCATGGCTCGGCACGCGCGATGCGCTTGTCCAGGCCGTCAGCGATCGCGATCTGGCCCGGTCGTCGGCCTCGGCCTGCAGTGACGCGACCGACGATCTGCGCAAGCTCGCCGATCGGCGCGCGGCTGTCGCGAAGAAGGCCCAGGCCATCGCCCGCAGCCAGGCTGCCGCGCACGAGCAGCTCGCGCAAACGATTCTCTCGACCCCGGCGGCGCTGACCGGCGACGACTGCGGCAGCGCGCGTGTGCGCGTCGACCGCTGGTTGATCGAGCGAGGAGTGGCGCGATGAGGCGTCGCAGTGGCCTGCTGGCCTCGATGGCGATCGCCTGGCTCGTGGCGATGGTCGCGGTCTCGGGCTGCGTCACCACCAGCGGCGCTGTCGTGAAGATTCCGGTGCCCGTGGAGTGCCGCGTGCAGACGCCATCGCGTCCCGCCATGCCGACCGAATTGCTGGTGCCGGGTCTTGCCCTCGACCGCTTCGCGGCAAGCGCCCTGGCCGAGATCGAGATCCGCGAAGGCTACGAGCTCGAGCTGCGCGCCGTGGTCGATGCCTGCACGGCGCCGGTCGCACCTTCATAGAAAAAAAGAACAGGGCGACTCGCCTCGGTGTTGGACCACCTTGTTGAGCCACCGAACACACAGTACGCGCCTGTGAGCCCAGCCAAGGCCCTGTCCACCTCTAGAGGCGGGGCGAGTTTAAACGCAGTCTGGAACACCTCATGGCAATCCCAATCGTCCCCTGGCTCGGTGGCAAGCGCCGCTTGGCCGACACCATCATTCCGCGCTTCCCGGCGCATACCTGCTACGTCGAGGTCTTCGCGGGCGGCGCCGCGCTCTACTTCCTGCGGCCGGCCGCCGAAGTCGAGGTCATCAACGACGTCAACGGCGAGCTGGTCAACCTCTACCGCGTGGTGCAGAACCACCTCGAGGAGTTCGTGCGCCAGTTCAAGTGGGCGCTGTCGAGCCGCGAGGTCTTCAAGTGGCTGCAGGACACGCCGCCCTCCACGCTCACCGACATCCAGCGCGCGGCGCGCTTCTTCTATCTGCAGCACCATGCTTTCGGCGGCAAGGTCTCAGGGCAGACCTGGGGCACCGCAACCACGGCGCCGCCGGTGAACCTGCTGCGGCTCGAGGAGCAACTGAGCGCCGCGCACCTTCGCCTGGCCGGCACGCACATCGAGCGGCTCGACTGGCGCGAGTGCATGCGCCGCTACGACCGGCCGCACACGCTGTTCTACCTGGATCCGCCGTACTGGCAGACCGAGGGCTACGGCGTTCCGTTCGCGTGGGAGCAGTACGAAGCGATGGCCGAAACGCTGAAGGGGCTGCAGGGCAAGGCGATCCTGAGCATCAACGATCACCCGGACGTGCGGGCCTGCTTCGAGGGGCTGCACATGGAGTCGCTGGACATCACGTACCAGGTCGGGGGAGGGCACCGGGGCGCGGAGCGCAAGGAACTGCTGATCTTCAGCTGGGATGTGGTGGCTGAGCCGGCAGGGTTGTTCTAGACGCCTGGAACGGTGGTCCAGTTGTGCAGGCCATCACGGTTTCTCTGCTTTGGGGTGGCGGTCGAGGGGCACTCTGGCCGCATACCCGTCGCATACTCGCCGCGCAACAAATCAAACGGAGTGAGGATGAAAGGATTCGGGCCAGTGCTGTTCTTCATGGCGCTTGTCTTAGGCGCGGTGCTTCTTGGCGCGACTCGCCGGCCGCGCAAACAAGCGCCTTTAGAACTCCCGAGGGCCACATCGCCGCTTACGCGGCATGAGCAGGCGATGTACTTCCGTCTGCAAGGTGCGCTGCCCGGACTCGTCGTGCTCTCGCAGGTGTCGTTCAGTGCCTTGCTCACTGCCAGATCGATGGCCGCCCGCAGTACGTTCAATCGAAAGCGAGCTGACTTCGTCGTTTGCGAGAGGTCGTTCAAGGTCGTTGCGATCGTCGAGTTGGACGACGGCAGTCATGATGGCAACGAGGGCCGCGATGGGAAGCGCGATGCGCTGCTCGAGAAGGCGGGGTATCGAGTGTTGAGGTACCGGGGAATCCCGGACATTGATCGAGTGCAGGCGGATTTTGCGCCGCCGCCGCTGCCGTCCGCTTTGGGTGAAGACGAAGAAGGCAGGATCGATCCCACATAGGCGCAACAGGTGATACTTCTAGAGGGGCCCCCGGGCTAAGAGGAAGCAATGACAGAAGAAACGAAGCAAGAGTCAATTGGAGCTCCCAACGAGCCGCTGTTTGATCTAGACCTTGGTGCGAATGGTGGGCGGTTCGCTCCGACATCGATCGAGGAGATGGAGAGGTGGGTCGAGACGGAGTATCAAGCATGGGTGTGGGTACTGGGCACGCCTGGTGTGGATCACAGGTCGGTCTTGGACTATGCGTACCAGCCCATCAATGAGGCGCTCCACTTTGCTCGCCAATCAAGAACTTACGCGGCTCAATCAAACGACCAAGCTGCACGCGAGCAGATTTCCCAAGTCTCAGAGCGCATTCGGGAGGCATTTCAGGCCCGCACATTTCCGCATAGCACGTCATCACTTGGACAGCGCGTACTCGAACTTAGCGCGGAAGACCAAATTGCTGGAGTCGCGTACTTGTATGCGCAGCTTCCCCCGGTGCCTGGACAGGTTCATAGATTCGATGCTAGAGACCTGGCCGGATGGCGAGGGCTTGTCACTGGGTTGGCAGAGCGGTATGAATTCGCGTCAAATCATGAACCCGCCATCAGGGCGCAACGCAACGCGCTGGAGTTGCTCCACGAGCGCGCTGAGACGCTCATTGGAGAGAAGCGCATCACTCTGGATGGTCTTCACCGGAGCTACGAATTCAGTTCCCGAAGTATCGCTGACGCGATGAGCGATCAAGAGAGCAGATTCTCAGCGCTCTTGAGTTCGTCGGATGAAGCATACAGATCGGCTTTGGCTGATCATCACGAAAAGATGGAGTCCACGCAGAAAGCTTTCCGCGAGGGAATGGCGTTGAGGGCGCCAGTGGAGTATTGGAAGACGAAGGCAAGGACTCACGCCGAAAAGGCGGAAGAGCTACTTAAGGCGTCGTTCATTGCAATGGGACTACTTGCGGTCGTGCTCTGCCTTGCCGCGTGGTGGACTCTGGCTGGCACGTCTGACTTTCGAAAGTTCGCCGTGATGATTCTTCTGGGAACCTTGGGCATCTGGGCCATACGGCTCATCGTACGAATGTTTCTCAGCAACTCGCACTTGGCGACCGATGCCGAGGAACGTGTGACGATGGTTCAGACCTACTTGTCGCTGCTCGAAGAAGGGAAAATGGAGTCAGGCGACGATCGCAAGCTCATTCTGGCGCCACTTTTTCGACCAGCGTCGGACGGTCTAGTGAAAGATGAGGGCTTGCCGCATCCGATTCTTGAGTTGCTGACTCGACAGGGAAAATAGTGCTCGAGGGCCGTGGTGGAGTGTGCTTCGCGTATAGGACATGAATCCATCGAACTTAAGTGGCAAGACCGCCGCCGAGATCATCTTCTTCGCGGTTTTCGCGGCACTGTTCTTGCTCTTGTGGGCTGGCGCTTGGGCGTTGAAGCGCATGCTTCCTCATCAGCATCCGCTAAGAGCAAAATTGACAGGCAAGGCAGTTGTGCGCTGCGCACAAGTTGGCGCACTTGCATTGATCGCGGCTTACATCGCTGTGGCGCTTTACCAATCCTCCTAAGGCTCCTGAACGGCTACTCTCGGGAAAGATAGATGTCGACTTCGCCCAGACAATAAGTCCAAAGCCGTCATGCAGTTTGCCGTCTGTAAACGGGCTGCACTCGCTACACTCAAGTCTTAAATGCGCCTCCCTACAATCACACTTGCAATCTTTGGGCTGATAGTTGTGCTCGTTACTGGCTTCTGGCCGGTTGTCGTGTCGCACACCTTCAACGAGCAGACTTGGGGACTTTACTCTCGAGAGTTCTTTGAGAACGTGCTTGTGGAAGCACATGGCGCTCTGATCGATCTCTTTGTAATCGGCGTAGTGCTATTCTGGTTCGAGAGGAGGCGCGATGCGGCCAATACGATCAAGTCGCATATGCATACTCTTGCGGATCTTCGTTTCTACCGAGGACCTGATGCGTCATACCGCATTCTGGGTCAACTGAAGCGGCTGGTTGAACTCGGAGTTCAATCCTTTCAACTTCCTGAAGCCATTTTGAATGAGGTTGAAATCTCCGACGTATCTTTGAAAGACTCCAACCTTCGCGCCGTCAATTTTGCGAATACAACCCTGCTTCGCGTAACACTCGAAAACTGTCAGTGCGAAGCTGCAATCTTCGCTGGCGCCCGTTTTCGTCATGTCGTATTGAGCAACGTCAATCTTCGGAGAGCCAAGTTCCAGGGTGCACAACTAAATGGCTGCAACTTCTCTGGCTGTGAACTTCAGATGGCGGACTTTACGAACGCGGACCTGCGTAGCGCAATTTTTCGCGACGTCGATTGTCGAGGAGTAAAGTTTAAGAACGCAGACCTGAGAAGTGCAAACTTTATCGGCGCGAAAAATCTGGACCCTGAGGCGCTGAAGGAAGCGAAGAACTTCAAATATGTGAAGGATAAACACCACCACGCTATTTGGAAATAACGGCAGGGGAATCGAACCACCCGTCCAGATAGTCCTTGCGGCCTACCCGTTTCATCTAGGAGCTGCCCCCCATCAACAGCGCCAGCCCGTTGACTTACGAATATAGCACTGGACGCCCTGTCAGTAACCTGTCGCCCACTTGAAGTGCGCCGGCGATACATAGATTGAACGACCGCATCAATCTACCGCCATCGAAAAATTTTGGCCGATTGCCGGCTTTGCGCGAAAGGCAACGGCAGACCGCGTCTACCTGAAATCCCGACTCGACACCCGCAGTTCCCCCAACAGCGGCGTGTGGTCCCATAGCTCTCCAGCTACCAGCGAGCACACCCCTTTCTCGCTCTGCCAGGTCCCCTGAACCGTCAGCAGCCGCGACTGCCGCAGCTGAGCCCGCTGCGCCTGCGCCAGCTTCGGCCACACGATGATGTTCACCGTCCCGGTCTCGTCCTCGAGCGTCGCGAAGATCACCCCCTTCGAGGTGCTCGGCTGCTGCCGATGCGTGACGATGCCGCTGGCCATGACCCGATCGCGATCGCGCGCCTGCGTGCGCAGATCCTCTGCGGTGCGAATCCCGAGTTCGGCCAGGCGAGGGCGAATCAGCGCGAGCGGATGCCTCCGCAGACTGAGCCCCATCGAGGCGTAGTCATCCGCGACCTCGGCGCCTTCAGACGGCTCGGGGAAGGCGAACGGATCCTCGACCGTGCGCGCCTCCCGCAGCATCTCGGTCGGCCGCGTGTCTACGCCCGCCGCGTCCCACACGGCATCGGGCCGCCGACCCGCCAGCGTGAGCAGCGCATCGGCCGCTGACAGGCACTTGAGATCGTGTGCATCCAGCCCTGCGCGCTTGACCAGGTCCTCGACGCTCGCGAACGGCCCAGCTTGCCGCGCCGCCACGATCCGCTCAGCCGCCTTCTCGCGCATACCCACGATGCGCGACATGCCCAGCCGCACCGCGCGCAGAGGCGTGGCGTAGGTGGCATCCCAGCGAGGCAGGGCCCTGGCTTGTGCCTCTTCCTCGAGCGTGCTCCCCCAGTCACTCACCGTCACGTCCACCGGCCGCACCACCACGCCATGCTCGCGCGCATCGCGCACCAGCTGCGCGGGCGCATAGAAGCCCATGGGCTGGCTGTTGAGCAGCGCCGCGAGGAACGCGTCGGGATGGTGCCGCTTCAAGTAGCACGACACGTACACCAGCAGCGCGAAGCTCGCCGCATGGCTCTCGGGGAAGCCATAGGAGCTGAAGCCTTCGACCTGTTTGGCGATCTGGCTTGCGAACTCCGGCGTGTAGCCCTTGGCCGTCATCCGGTCGACCAGGCGCTTCTGGTGGACATCGAGGCCGCCGCGCTTTCTCCAGGCACCCATCGCGCGGCGCAGTTGGTCGGCCTCGCCGGCGGTGAAGTCGGCCGCGGCCATGGCGATCTGCATCACCTGCTCCTGGAAGATCGGCACGCCCAGCGTGCGCTCGGTCGCCTGCTTGATCTCCTCGCTCGGGTAGGTCACGGCTTCTTCGCCCGCGCGGCGGCGCAGGTACGGGTGCACCATGCCGCCCTGAATCGGCCCGGGCCGCACGATCGCCACCTGGATCACCAGGTCGTAGAAGCGCCGCGGGCGCATGCGCGGCAGCATCGTCATCTGCGCGCGGCTCTCGATCTGGAACACGCCCACCGTGTCGGCCTTGCAGATCATGTCGTAGGTAGCAGGGTCTTCCGAGGGCACGTCCTGCATGCCGAAGGGCCTGCCCAGCTTGATCGCCACCAGGTCGAGCGCGCGATGGATCGCGGTGAGGATGCCGAGCGCGAGCACGTCGACCTTGATGAGCCCGAGCGCATCGAGGTCGTTCTTGTCCCACTGCACCACGCTGCGGTTCTCCATCGAGGCGTTCTCGACCGGCACCAGGCGGCTCAGCTTGTCGCGCGAGATGACGAAGCCGCCCGGGTGCTGGCTCAGGTGCCGCGGGAAGTCGCGGATCTCATTCGCCAGCATCAGCCAGAGCTTGACCATGCGGTCGGCCGGATCGATTTCGTTCTCGATCAGGCACGCCTCGCTGATCCACTGCTGCTCCGTGCCGTAGGCGGTCTTGGCGAGGCGGTCGACTACCTTGAGCGTAAAGCCCAGCGCCTTGCCCACGTCGCGGATCGCCGACTTGCTGCGGTAGGCAATCACCACGCCTGTCAGCGCCGCGCGATCGCGCCCGTACTTGCGGTAGATGTACTGCATGACCTCTTCGCGGCGCTGGTGCTCGAAGTCGATGTCGATGTCCGGGGGTTCCTTGCGCTCCACGCTGATGAAGCGCTCGAACAGCACGTTCATTCGCTCGGGGTCCACCTCCGTCACGTAGAGGCAGTAGCAGATCGCCGAGTTGGCAGCCGATCCCCGGCCCTGGCACAAGATGCCGCGATCACGCGCCCAGCGCACGATGTCCTCGACCGTGAGGAAATAGGCCTCGTAGTCGAGCTGGCGGATGATGCCGAGCTCGTGCTCGATCTGCGCGCGCACCTTGTCCGGGAGCAGGGCAGGGAAGCGCTTGGCCGCTCCGGCATACGTGAGCTTGCGAAGGTACGAGGGCGCGGTCTCGCCGGGCGGAACCAGCTCCTCGGGGTATTCGTAGCGCAGCTCCTCGAGGCTGAAGGTGCAGCGGCGCGCCACCTCGACCGTCTCGTAGAGGTAGCTCGCTGGGAACAGCTCCGCCAGGATCGCGCGGCTACGCAGATACGCCTCGGCATTGGCCTCCAGCGCGAAGCCGCATTGCTGCACCGACCGGCCCACGCGCACGGCCGTCACCACGTCCTGCAGGCGCTTTCTGCTGCGCGTGTGCATGACCGGCGTGGAGCTGGCGACGATCGGCAGCTCGGTCATCTCCGACACCTGGTGGACCACATGCCAGCGGATGTCGTCGTCCAGGCCCATCGGCCACACAGTCACCAGCCAGGCCCGATCGCCGAACCAGGTCTTGAGCCACATCGCCTGGGCGAAGAGGCTCTCGACCGTGGCGTCGCGCTCGGGCAGCAGCAGCGCGAGGCAGCCTGGCAGGCCGGCCAGATGCGGCGCCTTGGCGGTCTTGCCCTCGAAGTCACCCACCTGGGCCAGGTAGGTGCCCTTGGCGGCGCGGCGGCGGGCGAGGGTGATCGCCTCGCAGAGGTTGCCGTAGCCGCGTCGGTCCTGCGCCAAGAAGATGAGGCGAACGAAGGGCTGTCCGCCCGCGGTGGTCAGCAGGATCTCGCTGCCGACGATGAAGTGGATACCGCTCTCGCGCGCGGCCAGGTGGGCGCGGACCACGCCCGAGACGGAGCATTCGTCGGTGAGGGCAATGGCCGTGTAGCGCTTGGCGGCGGCGCGCTCGACGAGCTCCTCGGGCTCGGAGGCGCCGACCAGGAAGGTGTAGTTCGAGCGGCAGTAGAGTTCGGCAAAGGGTGGGGGTTCAGGGGTGGCTGACATGCTGTACAAAGATACAGTGTTTATCCGTTCGACCCTAGAAATAAGTACTGGATGCGCGTACAGTTTTGGCATGGACACTAACAAACTTGCCGAGATCTGGATCGCGGCCTGCGCGCACCGCCTCCAGCAGCACTGGCGCACGGTCGATCCCATCGAGCTGGAGGAGGTGGCCGCCGAACTCTGGCGAAACGAAAGACTTCGCGAACTGCCGCCGGCCATGGCTGCGGCCGAGTGGCTTTCACCGATTGAACACTGAGTGGCGGGTACATTTCGGCGATGTGCAGCCACTACCAGGCCGAGAAGCGCCGCAAGCAGATCGAGAAGCTGTTCGGCATCCGCATGCCGCCCGACTGGGAGCCGCCGCCGGGCGGCCTGCACATCTACCCGACCCAGATGGCACCGTTCATCCGCCGCCCGCCCGAGCGCGAGTCGGGGGACGAGGCCGTTCCCGACTTCGAGCTCGTCGAGGGGCACTTCGGGTTGCTACCCGGCTTCGCGAAGGATGTGAAGTACGGCCTCAAGACGTACAACGCACGCACGGAAACCGTGGCCCAGCTCGCCAGCTTCAAGAACGCCTGGGCCAAGCCCCGGCACTGCATCGTGCCGTGCGAGGCGATCTACGAGCCGGACTGGCGCACGGGCAAGTTCATCTCGACGCGGTTCACTGCCGCCAACGATGAGACGCTCGGCGTGGCCGGGCTGTGGTCGCCATGGAAGAACCCGGAGACTGCGCAGTGGGAGCTGAGCTTCACGATGCTCACGATCAATGCGGACGAGCATCCGCTCTTCAGGCACATGCACCGCCCGGATCCGAAGCGGCCGCCGGAGAAGCAGGACAAGAGGATGGTGGTGGTGCTGGCGCAGGCACAGTACGGCGAGTGGCTGGATGCGCCGGCCGAGCGGTCGATGGCGTTCATGAATCAGTTTCCCGCCGAGCGCTTTGCCATGGTGGCAGAGCCGCCACCACCGAAGGCATTGAAGTCGGAGGCGCCGCCGGTCACTGATGCGCCGCTGGCCGAGCCGCCGCTGATCTGAGACGGACGCCGAAGTTGCATGTTCGTCATCACCCTCACGTACATCCGTCCGCTCGACGAGCTCGACGCGCTCATGCCGAAGCACGTTGCCTGGCTGAAGAAGCACTACAAAAGCGGCCTCTTCATCGCGTCGGGGCGGCAGGTGCCGCGCAATGGTGGCGTGATCCTTGCGCGCTCCGGGGACCGCCAGGCGCTCGAGGCCATCTTGCAACTCGACCCGTTCGTGAAGGGTGGATGCGCTCGGGCTGATGTGCTCGAGTTCGCGCCGAGCATGACTGCGCGCGGTGCTGAGGTCTTGAAGAACATGTAGGTGAGCGGTGGGGTTTGAGGCAGTTTTCCGATTTCGACCAGAAGCAGCCGTTCGAGTGCGGCTGGCGAAGCGCGTGCGCACTGACCCCGTCGCGGTAAAGAATCTCCTACCGCATAGCCTTCCACGCAGTGGCAACGCTGGTAGTTGAGGGCGAAAACAGACGAGGAGCCGCCGAATTGACTCATGTGACCATCGCCACTGCGGGAAAGTGCGTCGTTTCCGTCATCGCTTTGCTCGCAAGCTTCAGTTCGTCGGCGGCCTGTGCTCCTCCAAACCCCGAACGCTATGACTTTCGAGGCGAGGCAATCCGCTTCCAGGTCTCGTGGACCGATGCCGACGCGATTGTGCTGCGGGGCGCGGACCGGGCCTCCTTCGAAGTCATGGACTATCCGGCAACTAGTGGGAGCTACTGCTCACCCCCGCCTTCAGCGTACGGCCGAGACAAGGCTCGGGTGTACTTTCGCGGTGAGCCCATCGGTGACGCCGACCCCGCGACATGGACGTTCATCGACAGGGAGTACGCCCGCGACAAGACGCGGATTTACTTTCGAGGCAAGCTCGTCGCCGGCGCCGACCCCGCGACATGGAAGGTCATCAGCGCAGAGTATGCGCAGGACAAGTATGGCTACTATGCGTTGGGGCGCCGCGTACAGGGCAGCGGGTTTGTCATGCTGGACCACAACTATGCCAAGACAGACAAAGAGGTCTTCATGAGTGGCATCCCCTTGAAGGTGACGGATGCCCCGACATTTCAGGCTTGGCGCCCGAGCGTCGGTATCACGCGCGACAAGGCGCATGTCTACTTCCGCGGAGTAGCCATTCCGGGGGCTGATGTTGCAACCTTCGAGCAAGTCGACAGATACCTGTTCAAGGACCGACGGGCGGTGTATCTCGAGGGGCGCGAGTTGGAAGAGCTTGACCCGGTGAAGCTTCGGGTGTCCAAGTATGGTACGTACGCGCTTGATGAACGCGTCGTTTTCTCTGGCCACAAGAGGGTTCCACGCGACGCCAGCACCTTCGAGGAACTGCAGCCGCCGTGGTCGAAAGACAAGGATGGCGTCTATCACTGGGACCGCCTGGTCAAGGATGCGGACATTGAGTCGTTTATTGCCAAGTCGGTGCGGTCCGCTTACGACAAAAACTATCGGTACGACGGCGAAGTTGCGTACTGCAAGATTAACTCTCAGGCTCCCACAGAACTGAAGCTTTGCCCCAACTGAGGACCGGATTCGGCCATTTGCGGTCGCTCGCTGCGCGTTGTTCAATTTCGGCTAGGCGCTCACAAGCGGACACTTAGAGGTGATCAGAAAGCATGTCTGATCCCCGACGTCATATCCGTCGACCTGCTCGGCGTCCACCCAGAAGTCCGGATACCGTTCAAACGTACAGCCGCATGCGACGGTCCTCCACAACCGCTTCTGCAACGACGAAGGGAGCAGCATCAGGTCTTCGTACTGCCCGATGCACAGCTACGGCATCCATGATCTGCGGGGCGAGATTATGGCTCGCAGCAGGGCAGCCGTCATTGCAATCGCCGCAAGGACTCGCCAGTCCCCGCGGGAGATGCCGCACTCGCGCAGGCAGGCAGCTTCCAGACCATGGCTAAGGCGACTCGACTGTAGGGCGAGCTGATAGGGGACGTGTCGTCAAGACTGAGCGCCACTGGCTTGCGAGAACGACTGGGGGGAAACCCTATGTCGTTTCATATGAAACTAATTAAACTTTCATTTGTAATGAGTTTATCAATTTGCCCACTATGAATTTGCCGCCACTCAGATCACCCGCAGGCGCCTGCTGATGGCCTCCTCAGCATCTGGCGCACTGCCGGCAGGAACAGTGTTCGCGCGCAGCCGGAAGGGATCACGCGCTTCATCGTCCTCCCGGATCGCTCGCTCACTCTTGGCGCGCGCGAAGGTGGTGAGCCAGTCGTCCGACGAAGACGTCGCACGCTTGGTGGAGAGCGCTGCCAACTATGCGGAGCGCGTAGCCTACGGCGCCGACCTCACGCTCAAATGAACTTCAACCATTCCAGGAAACTCCTTCATGACAGATCTGTTCGAAAACCCGATGGGCCTGATGGGCTTCGAGTTCGTCGAGTTCGCCTCGCCCACGCCCGACACCCTCGAGCCCTTCTTCGAGAAGCTCGGCTTCTCGCTGGTCGCCAGGCACCGTTCCAAGGACGTGGTGCTGTACCGCCAGGGTGACATCAACTTCGTCGTCAACCGCGAGCCCAACAGCCCGGCCGCCTACTTCGCTGCCGAACACGGACCCTCGGCCTGCGGCATGGCGTTCCGCGTCAAGGACTCCCACAAGGCCTATGCGCGTGCGCTCGAGCTCGGCGCCCAGCCGATCGAGATCGCCACCGGCCCCATGGAGCTGCGCCTGCCCGCGATCAAGGGCATCGGCGGCGCGCCGCTCTACCTCATCGACCGCTTCGAGGACGGCAAGTCGATCTACGACATCGACTTCGAATTCGTGGAAGGGGTGGAGCGGCATCCCGCAGGCCACGGCTTGAAGGTAATCGACCATCTCACCCACAACGTCTACCGCGGCCGCATGACCTTCTGGGCCAACTTCTACGAGAAGCTCTTCAACTTCCGCGAGATCCGCTACTTCGACATCCAGGGCGAATACACCGGGCTGACCTCCAAGGCGCTGACCGCGCCCGACGGCAAGATCCGCATCCCGCTGAACGAGGAGTCGGCCAAAGGCTCGGGCCAGATCGAGGAATACCTCATGAAGTTCAACGGCGAGGGCATCCAGCACATCGCCTTGTTGAGCGACAACCTGATCGACACCATCGACCAGCTGGGTCTTGCCGGCGTGCCGCTGATGACCGCGCCCAACGACGTCTACTACGAGATGCTCGAGACGCGCCTGCCCGGCCACGGCGAGCCGGTGGGCGAACTGCAGGCGCGCGGCATCCTGCTCGACGGCACCACCGAGGGCGGCACGCCACGTCTGTTGCTCCAGATCTTCTCCGAGACCGCCTTCGGGGGCCCGGTGTTCTTCGAGTTCATCCAGCGCAAGGGCGACTACAGCGACGGCTTCGGCGAAGGCAACTTCAAGGCGCTGTTCCAGTCGATCGAGCGCGATCAGGTGCGCCGCGGAGTGTTGCAGACGGCCTGAGGCCGTACCGGGCCGGCGGGGAGCCGGCCGAGGTGTGAGTGCACGCGAAAGGTGTCACCAAAGAACGCGATTCCAGTCGGAGGTACGGGCCACTCCGACGGCGACCCGCACAGGCTGGATATTGCGTTAGACAAGCAAGTCTTCAATCGGAATGGAAAGCAATTTTCCGAGCGAAGCAGCAAACTGTGCCCGATTGCTCTCGGGAAGCGCTGAAAGCATGCGCTCTTCCAGTTCAAGGGCATACGGAACGAGTGTTTCGTAGACCTTGCGGCCGCTGGCTGTTGTCATGAGAAGCCGCATCCGGCGGTCCGCTTCAACAGCCTTCGCGACAACCAGCCCAGCCGTTTCGAGGCGCCGTACGGCGCGGTGCACCGCGACCGCATCCATGATGTGCGGGTCCACGAGGCTGGCTGCAGGACAACCTTCCTGCTGGGCGATCGACGCAAGCACCCGCCAGTCGGTCCGCGAAATCCCGCACTCGCGCTCGCACGCGGATTCGAGTCCGTGGCTGAGCCGGCTCGAAAGCAGCGCAAGCTTGTACGGAACATATTCTTCGAGCGCTAGCGAACGCGCCACAGGCTGGCGGGAGCGACTGGTGGAAACCCTATTTGATTTCATATGAAACTATATAAACTTTCATTTGTAACTATCACATCATACTCAAAGGGCCAACCACAATGAAGCTCGCATTTCCCCAGATCACACGCCGGCGCCTTCTTCTCGCGGGTGCAGCCGTAGGTGCATTGCCCGCAGGGTTGGCGCATGCGCAGCCCGAAGGCGTCACCCGATTCATCGTCCCGGTGCCCGCCGGCGGCGGCATGGACAGCACGGCCCGCCTGATCGCCGAGGGCGTCCGGGATGTCATCGGAACGGTGATTGTCGAGAACAAGCCTGGCGGTGCGCTGCGAATCGCATTGCAGTATGTAAAGGCCGCCGCGCCGGACGGGAAGACCCTGCTTTACACGACCCTCTCGCCGCTCACCATCTACCCCCACGTGTACCAGAAGCTAGGCTATGACGCAGTGTCCGACCTGATACCGGTTGCCCCTGTGGTTTCGTACGATTTCGCGCTGGCAGTTCCCGGCAGCAGCCCGATCTCGTCGCTTGCGGAGTATCTCGAAGCGGTCAAAAGGAACCCCGAGAAGATGGGTCTCTACGCCGTTCCTGCCGCAGGTACATCGCTGCACTTTCTCGGGGTAGCGCTGGCACAAGCGGCCAACGTCCCGCTCACTGTCGTCCCCTACAAAGGATCGGCGCCTGCTATGCAGGATCTGGTCGGCGGCCAGGTGCCCGCCTGCATCAACGTACTCGGTGAGTTCTTGCAATATCGGGCGGCCGGCAAGGTAAAGATTCTCGCGACGGCTGGCGCTCAGCGCTCGACCTTGACGCCGGATGTCCCAACATTCTCCGAACTTGGCTTCAAGTCGCTGGTCATGAACGAGCAGTTCGGCCTGTTCGCGCCGGCCAAGACGCCCCCTGCGACCGTTGCGCGCATCAACACCGCCGTGTCCGACGCCATGCGCAAGCCCGAAATGCAGAAGCGTGTCGCAGAGATGGGTTACGGGACCCTCATCCTCACTCCGGCGGCATTTGAAGAGAAAGTGCGCAAGGACCGCGACCTGTGGCGACCCCTTGTCAAGGCGAGCGGCTTCTCGCTGGACGAATAGAAAGGGCGCCGCAGCATGTACGAATTCAAGCCAGCGTGGCAGGTCGCCCTTGACGATCTGTGCGAGCGCGTCCTTCAGATCCGTGATGCCTGTGGCGAGGCATGGCCTTACCACTGCGATCCGGCGAGCGGCCAGTGGGATACCACCGCAGACGGTGACTGGTGTGGTGGCCACTGGGTCGAATGTCTTCGCATCGTGGGCGAGCTGTCCGGCGATAGGGTCTTGCAGCAGGAGGCCGAATCGCG
Source organism: Variovorax jilinensis (assembly GCF_030316885.1). Lineage (GTDB taxonomy): Bacteria > Pseudomonadota > Gammaproteobacteria > Burkholderiales > Burkholderiaceae_C > Variovorax > Variovorax jilinensis. The sequence goes on from NZ_JASZYQ010000001.1 coordinate 1,264,927, forward strand.
GACCGAACGCCTTCGACAGTACCTCGAAAGAGACGACATGTTCCGCGCGCACCGGTTCTACTACTCGGCGGCGCGACAGTACGCCTGGACAGGCGAAAAGAAATTCAGGACGCTGGCGCTGGCGGGCGCGTGGGCTGTTCGCTCCATGGCCATTCCGTCCAACGGCGCCATGCCGATCGGGACCCAGGTGCAGGTCCGCTCGACGCAGCTCAGCGGCAGGCATAAGGTGTGCGTGGACAACGTCCACCCGAACCTGATCCTGGACTGGTGGGCGCTGAAGGAAACGGGAGATCAGGCCTTCGCGGATGGTGCGCGGCGCCACCTCGACCTCACCCTGCGGGACTTCGTTCTGGACGATGGATCCACGATCGAATTTATAGACTACGACGTAGCATCCGGAAAGCCCCTGCGCCACTTCACGCTACTGGGCGCCCATGACGACAGTTGCTGGTCACGCGGCCAGGCCTGGGCCGTCGCAGGGTACCTGCGCGCGTGGGAAGCGCTTGGCGACAACCGCTACCTGTCTGTGGGCAATCGCCTGCTCGACTACTGGATGGCGAACTGCGGTGCTGACGGCGTGCCGCCCTGGGACTTCAAGGACCCGGAACTCGACACGAATCCGGGTAGCGTCCCACTCGACACATCGGCTTCGGCCATCGTCGTAGAACAGCTTGCACGCATGGCGGTCAAGGGCGGCTTGCCGCCGGACGCGAGCCGGGCTTGCGCACGGCTGGAACCGATGCTCGACGGCCTGATCGCTCACATGGGCCGCGCGACAGGCGATGGATCGCCACCTGGAATGCTGCGCGATGCGTGCTTCAACCAGCCCAAGCGATATGCAAATCGCAGTGAGGTCATCTGGGGAACGGCTTACCTGTTGTTCGCCCTGTACTACCTGAGGACGGGTCGTGTTGTCGAGTAAGACTGTCGCCGTCGATGTACCTTGCACTCCGATGGCGCTCCAGGTTGTGCTCTTTCGCGCGCGCAAGGGCGAAAGCCACAAGTTTGCGCGTGCCATGGAGCAGGCTCTGCCGATACTGCGCGCCGCCGAAGGCTATCGGGATCACCGGTTTGCACCCGGCATCGACGAACCTGATGCCCACGTTCTGCTCGTCTGGTGGCGCGCCGTGGACGACCACGTGATCGGCTTCCGGCAGTCCGCTCGCTATGGCGATTGGCGGGCGCTACTAGACGGTCACATCTACGGCGAACCCTACGTCCGGCATTTCAGCCTGCCAGCGTAGCTGGCAGCCTCGAAGCAAAAAATCTTCAACTGCGCGCTGCGTGGCCAGTGTGCGAACCTTCTCAAGGGAGACGATATGTTCATCCGAAATTGCTGGTACGTTGCGGCCTGGGACAAGGAAGTTCCGGCCGATGGTTTCCTGAGCAGGACCATCATCAACACGCCCGTCGTGCTTTGGCGCGACGCGGAGTCAAAGGTGATTGCACTGGTCGATCGTTGCTGTCACCGTGGCGCCAAGCTGTCCATGGGCCGAAAGGAAAACGGCGGGGATTGCGTCCGCTGCATGTACCACGGGCTCGTGTTCGACCGAACCGGGCAGTGCATCGCCGCACCAGCCCAGGACCGGATTCCGCCGCAGGCCAGGGTCCAGAGCTTTCCCGTGGTCGAGCGCCATCGCTGGGTCTGGATCTGGATGGGCGACCCCCAAGCGGCCGATCCCGCCCTCATCCCGGACACGCAATGGCTGGACCATCCGGAATGGCGCTCGAAGGACGGCTACCTCCACTACGACGTCGACTACCTCTTGATCGCGGACAACCTATTGGATTTCTCTCACCTTCCGTTCCTACACCCCAGCACGCTGGGAGGATCCCCCGACTATGCAGCGGTCCTCCCGAAGGTGGAGCGAAACGCACGTGGCGTCCGTCTGACCAAATGGGTGCCGAACACCGAGCCACCGGCCTACTCCGCGAAATATGCGAACTACGCCCCGGGCGCGCAAGTAGACAGGTGGACTTACTACGACTTCATCGTTCCGGGCGTGCTGTTGATGGACACCGGGATGATGCCGGCCGGCACAGGTGGCCAGGATGCACACCGCGAAAACTCAGTGGCATTCAGGGGATGCCAAGCGTTGACCCCGGAGACCGAGACCTCTACGCACTACTTCTTCGCGCATGCGCACAACTTCATGCTAGACCGCCCGGATGTCACGGCCGAGATCCACGCCGGTGTCGAGCGCGCATTCGAGGAAGACCGGGTCATGATCACGTCGCAACAGCAGAACCTTGCGCACGATGCCGCCTTCAAGATGGTGCCGCTCAGCGTTGATGCGGCCTTGTCGCAATTCCGTTGGGTCGTTGACCAGATGGCAAAGAAGGAACTTGCAGCGTGAATAGCGCCAGTCAACAAGTCCTGACGGTCAGCGCTATCCGCGCAGAGGCGCGGGATGTCCTATCGGTCGAACTGCGGCATCCTGAGGGCGCGAGGCTTACACCCTTCGCTGCAGGGGCGCACCTTGAGATTCGGTTGCCGACGACGCGAGAACAAACCATGCCGATGATCCGGCATTACTCGCTATGCAACAGTCCGCTCGAAACGGATCGCTATGTGATCGCTGTCGGTTTCGCGCACGCCGGCCGGGGTGGGTCGAGGGCGGTTCACGAGACGATCCGCGTTGGCGGCCTAATCAACGCTTCCCTACCGATCAACAACTTTGCGCTCGTTCCTGCTGCAAGTCACTACCGCTTCGTGGCGGGTGGCATCGGAATCACGCCGATCATGTCGATGATTGGTTGGTGCGAGGCGCAAGGCAAGAGCTGGTCACTGCTGTATTGCACGCGCAACCGGCTTCGGACCGCGTTCTACGAAGAACTGCAGCAGTATGGCAATCGGATTCATTTCCACTTTGCGGATGAGGCAGGCGGCGAACGAGCAGATCTCGCCATGTATCTGGGGAGCAAGAAGACCGAAGAACATGTGTACTGCTGCGGCCCCGCGTCGCTGATGCACTCGGTACAGGAGCATTGCGGAGACCGACCCAAAGGCTCCGTTCATCTGGAGTGGTTTGCTGCAGGTGATCGGCCGCTTGAGAACTCGTCGCCTGCGTCTGAGTTCACGGTGGTTGTGAAGTCGTCAGGACAGCGCATTCTCGTGCTTGAAGAAAAAAGCATCCTGCAAGCGCTGGAAGATAGCGGGGTCGCGATCCCTTTCTCGTGCCGCGAAGGTTTGTGCCGGACGTGCGAGACAAGCATTTGCGCAGGGCGTGCAGACCACCGGGATTGGGTGCTTTCCGAAGAAGAGCGCGACGCTCAGCGTTCGTTGCTGGTCTGCGTTTCAAGGGCTCAAACGGCTGAGCTCGTACTAGACCTTTGAAGCGTAAAGCCAAGGTCATTACGCGACACGACAAGGGCCGGAACATGGTCTCAAGAATAGGGAAAGAGTTTCGAATAGACGTGCCATTGTTGTAGCGGACACGCAGGCAACGCATGCTTGAGGACATGCGCGTCCGCAAGCCTTAAGCATCAACGGTCATTGGCCGAACCCACGTCGATGTCTTCAATCGATGCATACCTGCCATCCAGACGCGTGCCACGAAAGACCGAGTTGGGCCCACAGCGGAAGTAGGCCATTTTCAATCTAGCCGACCGGCTACCATTCGCCATGGACTCAAGCTGCGATCACATTGATGCAAAACCGCTCATGTGGCGCGTCGCGAGAAGGCCGACTGTGGTCGTCATTTCGCTGATCCTCGCGGTCTTTGCCGCGTGGTCATGGGGTCTCCACGCGGGCGTCTGCGTGTCGCAGTTTCGCATCCTCAAGGATAGAGAATTGATCGAAGCCGCCGTCAGGCACGTCATCCTGGGCGACGATGCGGACCAAGGGCAGGTCGATGAGTTCCTTCATGCCAATCCAGACTGTTGCGGGGTGAATCGGACCGCGAGCCGTGGCTTTCTTTCTTGGGACGTGTTTGAAGTCGAGATCAATTACCAACGACAGCCAATGGGCACGAGCGTTGAACCTTTCTACAAGACGATCGTAGCTGTCCAGGCTTGCGGTTCTTCGATGGGCTCAACTCACGGAATCTCCACGCCGACCCTCGAAAAGTATTGACGGAAGCTGGCGTGATCGTCTGCTCCTGGCCGAAAAGATGCTTCCTCCACATCCGATCGCGTGTCAATGGGAATTGCATGCAGTCATCTCCGCCAAGTAACTTTTATCCCGAAGGACCGAAGCGCCACGGAGAGCAAACCAAGGACAAAAAAGAACCACGCTGCAGTGAACACTATCAGCAGTGAAGCCATCAATGACGCACTCGCTCGCCATGCGGGCTCGTTCTTCGCGACAGTCGGAATCTCGCCGAAGACGTACGCTACTGCCTCGAGGGACAACCATGCCAAAAATGGGGCAGCGAAGCCGATCATTAGGACTAGTGACGTTCGAGGGTGACTGGTGATTGATAGTTTAGTGGCGCCGAGCAGCCGACATACGACTGCTGTGAAGAGGAGGCAGACGCAAGAATATCTCAGCCACTTGAACACATCCGGCAAGCTGGCCACCGCAAAGTCAGCGAGTTGGGGTCTATCGAGCCGCCGTGCGAGCGTTGCGTCATCGAAGAGCCCGGCGAAGTTGGTGCCAAGCAAAGAAGTCACGGAGAGCAATTCAGATCGGAGGCACAGCGACACCAACGCGACCACCAAGGAAGCGACCAGCATTCTGTTAGAGATGGATAGAGCGAGGGCCCGATCGTCGAATATGCGGACCACCAAGCCCATCGCTAGTGCCGCAAGCGCGACGCAGAACCCAAAAGCAGCCCAATCGCTGAAATGGAGCGGCGGCGCACGCCCATACTGCACATAGACGTGCCCGGTAGCAAACCCAACCATTGACCAGGCTACCAGGACGGCGCTGCAAGCAGCCAAAAATATCGGGCGAGTTGCGAATGACTTACTGGCCGTAGTGCGTCCCCTGCCGTGCGACGGCGATTCAACTCTCAATTCTTGCTTGGTAGTTGGTTAGTGCGCAAACACGACGATCCACCCAGTTGGACCCTGCCAACCAACGACTGCTACTGGCCGGTAATCGACGTTAGCGAAACATCGACATTGCTTTAAAAAACGCCCCTATCAGGATGATGCCGCCGCAGAAGATGACGACAAACTTTCCACCCCATCCGGGAGCCCGCCACAGCAAGCCAAACGTGGACCAAGGGTTAAGTCTGGGCGCGCCAGGCGCCTGCTTCTTGGGAAGGTGCTTGGCCTCAATCAGCGCGACCGCCCCGATGCCAGCAAAGAAAAGGGCAAAGGCTAGGCACATCAACGCAGACTGATATGCGCCTCGCTGTGCCATGCCGCCAGCCGCCACAGCGAAGAACAAGACAACCGCACCAACCAGCAACCTTGTGAACCAGCCCACCAAATCTCCTCTGGCCCTATTTAAAGCGGCAACGCCGCGCCGATGACGGATTGTTGTGCGTACTTCCGTGAGTGCGCACGCGCTCCGGACGGCCTTGTTGTGAGCCAGCGACGAAGGTCCACTGTTGGCCACGCTCCGCCACTCACCTTTATGCCTCAGCGACCGCCGCGATGGAAACCTTAAGCCCCGGAATTCTCGCCGGCAGCTTGGCACCTTGCTGGGCGGGAGGATCAGAGGGGAACCATCTGATCCATTCCTCGTTCATGCCCGCAAAGTCGTCTTCGTCTGCAAGGACAACGGTGAACCTGACAGCCTTCGCCAGTGAGCTGCCCGCGGCCTCGAGAATTGCCTGCACATTGGTCATGCACTGACGGGTCTGTTCCTGGATCGTGCTACCGACGATTGCGCCCGTGACGGCATCGGCAGGGGACGTTCCAGAGAGGAAGACGAGTCCGGCGGCTTTGACCGCCTGACTGTAGGTCGCCGGCGGCTTGGCTGGCAGCCTTCGGTGTGTAGACGATCTGGCGAGTCATTGGCTTCTCAGCGACTGTTAGAAACGGTGGCGATGGCGCCACCCGCCTGCGCAGTTTGGTAGCGAGCAGCAGGTCACCACGATCCCCTCGCGTCCATCGGAAAGATCTCATCCGGATGGGGGAGGGCTGGTTGAGCGAATCGCATCTATCCCGATTTGCGGGCTAGGCCCTCGAGGTGCTTCGAGAGCTTAGTGAGCCAAAGCCTGCGCTCGGTGTCGTAGCTGTGGGCGTTGTAAGTGCCCTCAATCACCGGCGGCAGATGACCCAGGATCGCCTCAGCCACTTCTCCGGGGCACCCTAGCGCGGCGAGCATCGTGCGGCTCGTGCGCCGCAGGTTGTGCGGCGTCCAGTGGATGACCGGCAGCATCAGGCCCTCGCTTTCACGTTTAGCCACCTTGGCGGAATACGGCTGCAGGCCGTAGATGTAGGTCGAGAAATCATGCTGGGTGTACTGCTCGCCGCGCGCGTCTTCGAAGAGGAAGCCCGACTTGCCGACCGCCTTCAGGCGCCGCTGAATGATCTTCCGCGCGCGGCCGATGAGTGGCACTCGGAGGTCGACGGCAACAGCGAACCGCTCGTTCTTCGTGAGTGCCTTAGGGACGGTCCACCAGGTGCCATCTTTTTCCTCGCTGATGTGCTCGGGCCGAATCGCTAGGATCTCGCCGCCACGTGTGCACGTCCACAGGTACATCTGCAGGGTGTCCTGGCCGAGCTCGTGCATGTTGGGCAGCCACCCGAGCAACGTGCCGACCTCTTCGTCGCGTAGCAAGCGCCGCTGCTGGCCCTGGTGCTCGCCGCCGACGATCTTCCCCTTGCTTTTCAGCCGGCCCTTTTGCACGGCTGGCCACCAGTTCGGCGTGTCTTGGTCTAGGCGGCCTGAGTCCAGCGCCAGTGCCCACGCTGCACCGAGCATCGAGCGTAGCTTTTGAGCGGCCGTCGGCGTAGCTTTCCGCGCTTCCAGCAGGTCGAAGCATGTCGATCTGGTCACCGAGTTCGCCAGGCTGGCCGCGAACGTCGGTTCTTCGTCCAGAAGCCGCTCGAGCGCTCTGCGCGCAGCGAGTGCGCCGGCCGCCTTCCGCTCGGCCTCGAGGTGACCCATGATGTAGTCTTGGACCAGCTTGCGCACGGTGAACAGCTCGGCGGGCGGCGGAGCAGAGCCGGCAGGCTTGCGACGCTGCCGCTGGAATTCCTTCGGGTCGATTCCGTCGGCGCGTTTGGCGCGGAGGTCCTCCCAGATAGCCGCGGCCTTGGATGCCCGCATCTTCGGGTAGGGGCCGATGGCCGTCTGCTTCATCAAGCCTGACACCGGGTGCTTGTAGCGATAGGTCCACGTCGCCTTCGACGCTGAAGCCACCAGGCGGAGACCTTCGCAGCCGTCGACAACGAGGTGTTCACCAGGCTTCAGCAGCTTGGCGGCGCGAACATCGAAGAACATGGGGGACCTATACTCCGGCTGTCGTCGAGGGGTGCCCTCAAGGGATCCCGCGACGGGTAGGGGGTGGCGCGGTTGTCTCAAAAGCTACGCCGAAACCTACGCCGAAGTGCAAAGTGTATAGGGGTGACGCCGGCCGGCTTTGGGGAATGTCAAAGCGACCTATGAGCTGATTTCCCTCTATAGATCAAACACTTAGGTCGAAAATTCGTTGCGCGTCAACGACTTACGAAATGCGGGTGTAGTTCAATGGCAGAACGGCAGCTTCCCAAGCTTCATACGAGGGTTCGATTCCCTTCACCCGCTCCAGATCCAGCTGAAAAACGGCCCCGCACCGCGGGGCCGTTTTTCATGGGTGCCTGCCGTTCAGCGCAGCCCGTTGCGCATCGGATCGACGTTGGCCGGCAGAGCGTTGAAGTCGATCGCTTTCCAGAGATATTCCTTCTGCTGCGGCGACAGCAGCGCGTAGCGCGGCCAGAAGAAGAAGTAGTCGGCCGACGACATGTACGAGTTGTTGTCGAGGATCATGCGCTTGGCGCAGCAGGTGAAGTTGGTCCAGTCGGGCCAGGAAGTCTGGCCGTCGAACAACTGGGAGGGCGCACCGGTGCGGGCGAAGGTCGCGACGTGCCTGATGAAGCGGTCCGACAGCGCCTGGCGGCTGGCCGTGTTGCTGCCGTCCCATGCAAAGCGCATGAAGTTCGGCTCGCTGGTGACGAAGTTGCCGAACAGCGGCCCGATGTCGAGGCCGTGGAAGGCCGCGAAGGTGTTCTTCCAGGGCTGCGGCGTGTCGTCCCAGTTGAAGTTGTAGCGGTAGATGCCGCCCTGCTGCAGGCGCAGCAGCCGCACCACGTTGTCGATGATGTTGTCCATCGCATAGGAGATGGCCTCGTGCGTCTGGGTGTAGATCGGCTGGAACTCCGGCTTGATCAGGTCGTTGAAGCCGACGCTGCCGGGCGCCGCGTAGTTGGCCAGCTGCCAATACTCCTGCGCACTCGGCTTGCCCATGCCGAAGGAGAAGGCGAAGTAGGAGCCCTCGTCGTGGGTGGAGCCGATCATCAGCGGCATCTTGTTGTAGTTCCCCGCCACCAGCCCCACCAGGCCGCTCGAACGGATCACGGTGCCGTCGGTGAAATGGCCCGGCACGACGGGGTAGGGCGTGTACTTCATGATCTGCGCCGCGGTGGCGCCGCGCAGCAGTGCCGCCACGTCGGCCGCACTCATGCCCAGGCGCTGGGCGGCGGCCTGCTCGGGCGTGGACGCGCGGCCGCTGTCGACCAGCAGCTTGTTGACCAGATCCTCGGCCGCCAGCTGGCCCACGGCCGAGGGGTAGCCGTTGGGGATGCCCGACATGCACAGGGCGCGCTGGAACTTGCCGGCCGCCAGGGGCGACTGCAGCAGCCCCCAGGTGTTGATGCAGCCGGCGGACTGGCCCGCCACGGTCACCAGGTTGGGATCGCCGCCGAAGGCGCCGATGTTGGTTCGCACCCAGTCGAGTCCGCGCACCAGGTCCAGCGTCGCGAAGTTGCCGGAGTCGTCCTTGGCGTTGCCGTTGGCCAGCGCGGAATGCTTGAGCCAGCCCAGCATGCCGAGCCGGTACTGCACCGTGACCACCACCATGTTGGCCTTGGCGGCCAGGTAGGCGCCGTCATAGAGCGGCTCGCGTGCCGATCCCTTGATGTTGCTGCCGCCGTGGATCCAGAAGAACACCGGCAGCTTGTCGGCACTCGAGTTGGGCCGCCAGACGTTGAGGTACAGGCAGTCCTCGCTGCCCACCGGCTGGTCGAAGGTGGCCGGATCGGGCTCGCCGAAGAAGCTGCCCATCTGCACGCACATCGACGCGAAGCTGGTCGCGGCGCGCGATCCGGTCCAGGCCACCGGCGGCTGCGGCGCGCGCCAGCGCAGGGCGTCGACAGGCGGCTGGGCGAAGGGCACGCCCAGGAAGGCCTGGGTGTTGTTGGCAGCGGCCTTGCCGTAGATCTTGCCGGCGTCGAGCTGGCGCGTCAGCTGCTGGTCGTAGGCGGCGAGCGCCGGGCCCAGGCCGGACACGGCGGCGATGAAGGCCACGCTGCGCAGGGCCATGCGGCGCCAGCGCGCCCAAGGCGCGGGCGAGAGTTCGAGGTTCACGGCTGTCTCCTGGTTGTTATCTGGTGGAGCTCGCTGGGCTCCTTCGGCATTCTCGAAGCGATCGATAGCGCCGGCCTCTGGTCATTCCCCAGGGTCGCCTCGGAATCGGCTGATTGACAGGCGCTCGCGCCCTTGCTAGAGCCAGTGCGACGTCGGCCGGTCAAGGCACCAGGTCGTGGCGCACGGCGTAGAGCACCAGCTGCGCGGTGCTGGCCACCTCGAGCTTGCGGAAGATGTTGCCGCGATGGGTGCTCACCGTCTTCACGCTGATGCCCATGCGGGCACCGATCTCGGTCGGCGACAGGCCCTTCAGCAGCAAGGGCAGCAACTGCTGCTCGCGCTCGCTCAGCCGCCGGTGGGGCGGCAGCGGTGCCGGCGCGGCCTGTCCCGGTGGCGTGGGCGAAGCTTCCGAGGCCGGCCCGAGGGCCGCGGCGATCTGGCCGACCGCCTCGATGGTCTGCCTCGTCAGCCCCAGCAGCCGTTCGGTCAGGGCCTGCAATTCCCCACCCTGGGCGCTGTGCAGCACGCGGGCCGCATCGGTGCGGATGTTGCTCAGCATGCCGCCCAGCACCTCCTGCACCTCGCGCGCGAAGGCACTGCGCTGCGCCTCGAGGCGCGCGGCCGTGTGGCTGCTGAAGGCCTGCAGCTGGGCCAGCAGGCGGCGCTGTTCGGCCTCGTTGTGCAGGCGCTCGGTGACATCGACGCCGACGCCGATCACGGCCGGCCGGCCCCGGTAGTCCATGCGCGACCCATGAACCTCCACCAGCACCACATGGCCCTCGCGATGCAGCCCGCGCGTGATGAAGTGCATGCTGGGCGGATCGCCGCGCAGGCGCGTCTCGACCCGCTGGCGCACTTCGTCCAGGAAGTCCGGCGGCACGATGCGCGCGAGCGGCATGCCGATGACCTCTTCGGGCGTGTAGCCGGCGATGGCGGCCCAGGTGCTGTTGGCGTAGACGAAGCGGTCGTCCTGGATCACGTAGATCCCGGCCACCGATTGCTCGACGATGGCCTCGAAGGGAATGCCGGCGGCGGGATTCATGGATCGAAGGAGAGTGGGGCCGGATTATTGCGGATCGATCTCGCGAGTCCGGCCCTGCGTCGGCGCGCAGCGGGTCCGGCAAAATGCCGCGATGACGAAAACTGCGCGCTACTACGCGCGTTCACTGGCCCTGCTGGCCATCGGCCTGACCCTGGCCGGTGCCGCTGCCCTCTGGCAGTTCCGCTACAACGAATCGCTCATGGAAACGCGCTTCGAGGCCCTGTCCCGGCGCGCCGTGGAGCAGGTGGGCGCGCGCATGCAGGCCTTCGAGTACGGGCTGCGCGGCGCGCGCGGGGCCGTGATCGCGGCCGGCGGCGACACCGGCATCACGCGGCTGCGCTTTGCGCAGCACAGCGCGTCGATCGATCTCGAGCGCGAGTTTCCGGGCTCGGGCGGCTTCGGCTTCGTGCGCCGCGTGCCGCGCGAGAAGGAGGCCGACTTCGTGGCCGCCGCCCGGCGAGATGACAAGCCCGACTTCGAGATCCGCCAGATTGCGCCCCACGACGACGAGCGCTTCGTGATCCAGTTCTTCGAGCCTTCCCTGCCCAACAGTCCCGCGATCGGGCTCGACATCGCCTCGGAGGCGCGCCGCCGCGCCGCAGCCGAGCGGGCGATGGCCACCGGCGAGATCGCCATGACCGCGCCGATCACGCTGATGCAGGCGGTGACCACGCCACCGCGCCGCTCGGTGCTGGTTCTGCTACCGGTGTTTCGCATCGAGGCCGAACTCGAGGCACTCAAGCAGCGGGATCGCCGCTCGGCCCCGGTGCACGGCACGCCCGAAGACACGGTCGGATGGATCTACACGCCGCTGGTGATGGACGAGGTGCTCAAGGACTTCGATTTCCAGGACGGCCAGTTCACGATGACGCTGACCGACACCTCGGACGCCGCGAATCCCGACCGCTTCTTCGTCTCGCCGCAGCATCACCCTGCGGGCGTGCGAGGCCTGAACGCCACGATTCCGCTCGCGCTCTACGGCCGCACCTGGCTGGTCGAGCTGGCGGCCAAGCCGCAGTTCCTCAAGACGCTCAACCTGCGCAGCCCCTGGGTGGTGTTCCTGGTTGCCGTGACGCTGGCTGCGCTGTTCTCGGCGCTGTCCTTCTTCGAGCAGTCGTCGCGCCGCCGCAAGCAGCGCGAGAGCGAGCAGCGCTCGCGCCTGGCCGCGATCGTGACCAGTTCCAACGACGCCATCATCGGCTGCGACCTGGAAGGCCGCATCACCGAGTGGAACGACGCCGCGACGAAGATCTTCGGCCATTCCGTCCAGGAGGCGGTCGGTCAGCCGATCCGGTCGCTGCTGGTGCCGCCCGGCTCGGAGCCCGAGGAAGAGGCACTGCTGCGGCAGGTCTCGGACGGCTTCTCGGTGGCTGCCTTCGAGACCTTCCGGCTGCACCGGGACGGCAGCCCGGTGGCGGTGTCGGTGGCGGCGGCGCCGATCCGCTCGGCCGACGGCAGCGTGGTGGGGGCGGCGCAGACCGTGCGCGACATCACGCACGAGAAGGCGACCAAGGCGCGCATCCTCGAGCTCAACGCCACGCTCGAGGAGCAGGTCACCGAACGCACTGCCCAGGTGGTGGCGCTGTCGCTGCGCGAACGTGCGATCCTGGCCGATGCCGCGAGCGCCATCATCGCGACCGACGTCGACGGCGTGGTGACGCTCTTCAATCCCGCCGCCGAGGCCTTGCTGGGCTACACCGCCGCCGAGGTGGTCGACCGCTTCGAGCTGACCCGCTTCCACGATCCGGTCGAGGTCCGGGAGCGCTCGCAGGCACTGGCCGCCGAGCTCGAACGTCCGCTGGTGGTCGGCGAGGTCTTCGCGCGGCCGCTCGAATCCGGCCACGGCGATCCCGGCGAATGGACCTGGGTACGCAAGGACGGCAGCCGGGTGCCGGTGCATCTCAACGTCAGTCCGCTGCGAGATACCGAGAACCTGGTGGTCGGCTTCATCGCGATCTGCTCCGACCTCTCGCAGCGCAAGCTGACCGAGGAGAAGCTGCGCAACAACGAGCGCTTCATGCGCATCGTGACCGACAACATCCCGGGCATCGTCGCCTACTGGACGCCCGACATGCGCTGCACCTTCGCGAACAGCGGCTACCGTCGCTGGCTCGGCCTCACGCCCGAGCAGATGATCGGCACCAGCCAGCTCGAGCTGCTGGGTCCCGAGCAGTTCCGCGTCAACGAGCCCTACATGCGCGCCGCGCTCGCCGGCGATGAGCAGCGCGTGATGCGCACCCGCACCCTGGCCGACGGCACGGTGGCCCACTACTGGCTGCACTACGTGCCCGACCGCGACGAGCACGGCGTGGTGCAGGGCTACATCTCGGTGGCGGTCGATGTCACCGACATGCGGCGCGCGCAGGACCAGCTCGAGGCGCTGAACCTCGCGCTCAACGCGCGCAGCGCGCAGGCCGAATCGGCGAGCCGCGCCAAGAGCGAGTTCCTCGCCAACATGAGCCACGAGATCCGTTCCCCGCTCAACGCGGTGATCGGACTGGCCTACCTGCTGCGCCAGACACCGCTCGACGCCTCCCAGCTCGACTACCTGCAGAAGATCGACGCCTCCAGCAGCGCCTTGCTCGGCGTCATCAACGACATCCTGGACATCTCGAAGATCGAGGCCGGCGAGATGGCGCTCGAGCAGACCCGCTTCAAGCTCGACGAACTGCTCGACGGCGTGATGGCCATGGCCTCGGTGAACGCCGGCGGCAAGGCCGTCGATCTGCGCCTCGAGGTCGAGCCCGGCCTGCCCGCGCAGCTGCGCGGCGACGTCACGCGGCTGCGCCAGATCCTGCTCAACCTGATGAGCAACGCGGTCAAGTTCACGGCCGAAGGCTCGGTGCGACTGTGCGTGACCGCCGAGCCGGCCCGCGACGCACGCGTGCTCCTGCGCTTCGCGGTGATCGACACCGGCATCGGCATCGAGGCCGATCAGCTCGGGCGCGTCTTCGCGCCCTTCGTCCAGGCCGATTCATCGACCACGCGGCGCTTCGGCGGCACCGGGCTCGGGTTGTCGATCGTCAAGCAGCTGACCGAGCTGATGGGCGGCGAGATCGGCGTCTCGAGCACGCCGGGGCAGGGCAGCGAGTTCTGGGTCCGGCTGCCGTTCGAGGCGGTCGACAGCGTTGCGCTGCCGGAGGCCGACGACGACGGACACGAACCGGGCCTCGCCGGCATCCGCGTGCTGGTGGTGGACGACAGCCCGGTCAACCTGCTGGTCTGCCAGAACATCCTGGCGCGTGCGGGGGCCGAGCCCAGCCTGGCCAGGGACGGCCGCGAGGCGGTCGAGCGCCTGCGCGCCGACCCCGCGGCCTTCGACATCGTGCTCATGGACGTTCACATGCCGGTGCTCGACGGCAATGCGGCGACGCGCGAGATCCGCGGCGAGCTCGGCCTCGCGACGCTGCCCGTGATCGCGCTGACCGCCAGCGCACTGGTGGCCGAGCGGCTGCGGGCCTTCGAGGCCGGCATGAACGACTTCGTGAGCAAGCCCTTCGACGCCGATGCGCTGGTGCGCACCGTGCGTCGCTGTGTCGAGCGGTCGCGCGGACAGGGGGTTGCAGCGCCGGGTGGCAGCGGCAGCATCGCCACTGGCGCAGCGCAGAAGCCGGCTGCCGCTCCGGCGGCCGACCCGGCACCGCCGATGGCGACGGCGACGGCAACGGTAGCGCGGAACCCGGTGAACCCGGCGACCCCGCTCGCCGACCTGATCGACGCCCTGCGCAATCGCAGCGGCTCGGCCCTGTCGCGCTACGACGCCATGACCCCCTGGCTGCAGGAGCGCCTCGGCGAGCGCCGGTTCGCGGAGCTCGAGCGCGCGATGCAGGAACTGCGCTTCCGCCGCGCGGCCGAGCTGCTGGCCGAGGTCGAGGCGGCCGGACAGCCCCCAAACCTATAATCGAGGGCTCCAAGCAGAACAGGCAGACAGGTGGCTTCGCCAAGAGGGGCTGCCCCTGCCGGCCGCCTGCGCCACCAGCCACACCCCAAATGAGCCAGCCCACCTTCAGCGTCGCCGACATCCGCAAGTCGTTTCTCGATTTCTTCGCGACCAAGGGTCACACGGTCGTTCCCTCCAGCTCGCTGGTGCCGGGCAACGACCCGACCCTGATGTTCACGAACTCGGGCATGGTGCAGTTCAAGGACGTGTTCCTGGGCAGCGACAAGCGTCCCTACGTGCGCGCCGCCTCGGTCCAGGCCTGCCTGCGCGCGGGCGGCAAGCACAACGACCTCGAGAACGTCGGTTACACCGCGCGCCACCACACCTTCTTCGAGATGCTGGGCAACTGGAGCTTCGGCGACTACTTCAAGCGCGATTCGCTCAAGTGGGCCTTCGAGCTGCTGACGCAGGTCTACAAGCTGCCGGCCGAGAAGCTCTGGGCCACGGTCTACATCGAGGACGACGAGGCCTACGACATCTGGACCAGGGAGATCGGCCTGCCGCCCGAGCGCGTCGTGCGCATCGGCGACAACAAGGGCGGCCGCTACATGTCCGACAACTTCTGGATGATGGCCGACACCGGCCCCTGCGGCCCCTGCAGCGAGATCTTCTACGACCACGGCCCCGAGATCGCGGGCGGTCCGCCCGGCAGCCCGGACGAGGACGGCGACCGCTACATCGAGATCTGGAACAACGTGTTCATGCAGTTCGACATGCAGCCCGACGGCAGCGTGAAGCCCCTGCCGGCCCCCTGCGTCGACACCGGCATGGGCCTCGAGCGCCTGGCCGCCATCCTGCAGCACGTCCACAGCAACTACGAGATCGACCTGTTCGACGCGCTGATCAAGGCCGCCTCGCGCGAGACCGGCGAAAAGGACCTCGGCAACAAGAGCCTGCGCGTGATCGCCGACCACATCCGCGCCACCGCCTTCCTGGTGGCCGACGGCGTGATTCCATCGAACGAGGGCCGCGGCTACGTGCAGCGCCGCATCGTTCGTCGTGCCATCCGCCACGGCTACAAGCTGGGCCGGAAGAAGCCCTTCTTCCACAAGCTGGTGCCCGACCTCGTGGCCGTGATGGGCGACGCCTATCCCAAGCTGCGTGCCGACGAAAAGCGCATCACCGAGACCTTGAAGGCCGAGGAGGAGCGCTTTTTCGAGACGCTCGCCAACGGCATGGAGATCCTCGACGCGGCCCTGGCCGGCGATGCCAGGGTGCTGCCCGGCGAAGTGGCCTTCAAGCTGCACGATACCTACGGCTTCCCTCTGGACCTCTCGGCCGACGTCTGCCGCGAGCGCGGCGTGGCGGTCGACGAGGCCGGCTTCCAGGCCGCCATGGAAAAGCAGAAGGCCGCGGGCCGCGCGGCCGGCAAGTTCAAGATGGAGCGCGCGGTCGAGTACACGGGCGCCGGCAATGCATTCACGGGCTACGAGCAGCTCGAGCAGCAGGCGCGCGTGGTGGCGCTGTACTTCGAGGGCGTGCCGGTGCAGCAGCTCGACGAAGGGCAGCCCGGCATCGTGGTGCTCGACACCACGCCCTTCTATGCCGAGAGCGGCGGCCAGGTCGGTGACCAGGGCGTGCTCGCGGCCGAGGGCCTGCAGTTCGGCGTCGAGGACACGCAGAAGATCAAGTCCGATGTCTATGGCCATCACGGCATCCAGACCCAGGGCACGCTGAAGGTCGGCGACACGGTCACTGCGCGGGTCGACACCGAGCGCCGTGCCGCCACCATGCGCAACCACAGCGTCACCCACCTGATGCACAAGGCACTGCGCGAGGTGCTCGGCGGCCACGTGCAGCAGAAGGGCTCGCTGGTCGACGCCGACAAGACGCGCTTCGACTTCGCCCACAACGCCGCGGTCACGCCCGAGCAGATCGTCGAGATCGAACGCCGCGTGAATGCCGAGATCCTCGCCAACCAGGCCACCCAGGCCCGCGTGATGGACATGGAGGCGGCCCAGCAGACCGGCGCCGTCATGCTGTTCGGCGAGAAATACGGCGAGACCGTCCGCGTGCTCGACATCGGCACCAGCCGCGAGCTGTGCGGGGGCACGCATGTCACGCGCACCGGCGACATCGGCCTCTTCAAGGTCACGAGCGAAGGCGGCGTCGCCGCCGGCGTGCGCCGCATCGAGGCCGTGACCGGCGCCAATGCGCTGGCCTACCTGCAGCAGCTCGAGTCCACCGTGCACAGTGCGGCCGCGACGCTCAAGACGCCCGCGGCCGAGCTGCAGGCACGGCTCGCGCAGGTGCTCGAGCAGGTGCGCTCGCTCGAACGCGAGGTCGGTGCGCTCAAGGGCAAGCTGGCTTCGTCCAAGGGCGACGAGCTGCTGGCGCAGGCGGTCGATGTCAATGGCGTCAAGGTTCTGGCGGCCAAGCTCGACGGTGCCGACGCCAAGACGCTGCGCGACACCATGGACAAGCTCAAGGACAAGCTCAAGACCGCGGCCATCGTGCTGGCGGCCGTGGATGGCGCCAAGGTCCAGATCGCGGCCGGCGTCACCGCCGACACGCTGGGCCGGGTGAAGGCCGGAGAGCTGGTCAACTTCGTCGCCCAGCAGGTCGGCGGCAAGGGCGGCGGCAAGGCCGACATGGCCATGGCCGGCGGCACCGATGCGGCCGCCGTGCCGGCGGCGCTGCAATCGGTGCAGGCCTGGGTCGCGGAACGCGTGAAGGGATGAGCGCCGCACGGCCGCCCGAAGGCGCTCGCACCGCAGCGCGAAGCGCGGAGGTTTTCGAATGAGCGCCGCACGGCCGCCCGAAGGCGCTCGCACCGCAGCGCGCAGCGCGAAGGTTTTCGAATGAGCGCCGCCCGGCCGCCCGAAGGCGCTCGCACCGCAGCGCGAAGCGCGAAGGTCTGCGAGTGACCCAGGCACGGCCCGTCGACATCCTCGTGATGGGCGCCGGCACGGTCGGCTGCTTCATCGGCGGCAGTCTGGCGGCAGCGGGCGTGCGGGTCTGCCTGGTCGGGCGACCGCGCGTGCTCGATGCGGTGGCCGCACACGGCCTCACGCTGACCGACCTGGAAGGCGGTCGCCATCAGGTGCCGGCGGGCGAGCTTCGGCTGGCGGGGCAGGTGCCCGAAGGGGTGCGTCCCGCCCTGGTGCTGCTGACCGTCAAGAGCGGCGCCACCGCCGAGGCTGCGGCCGAACTCGGCACCGTGCTGCCGGCCGGCACGCTGGTGCTGTCGCTCCAGAACGGCATTTCCAACGCGGCCGTGGCGGCCCATGCGGCAGCCTCGCTGCGCGTGATGCCCGCGATGGTGCCCTACAACATCGCCGAGATCGGCCCCGGCGCCTTCCATCGGGGCACCACGGGGCGGCTCGCGGCGCAGGACGATCCCGCGCTCAGGCCCTGGGTGGCGGTGTTCGAGCGCGCCGGCATCCCGATCGACCTGCACGAGGCACTGCTGCCCGTGCAATGGGGCAAGCTGCTGTTCAATCTCAACAACCCGGTCAATGCGCTGTCGGGCCTGCCGCTGCGCGCCGAGCTGCTCGAACGCGGCTACCGCGTCTGCTTCGCGGCGCTGATCGACGAGGCGCTCGCGGTGCTGGCGCGGGCCGGTATCGCGCCGGCGCAGCTCGGACCGGTGCCGCCGGCGCGCATCCCGGCCATCCTGCGCCTGCCGACGCCGCTGTTCAGGCTGGTCGCGGCGCGCATGCTGCGCATCGATGCCAAGGCCCGTTCGAGCATGGCCGACGACCTCGCGCTGGGACGGCGCACCGAGGTCGACGTGTTGTGCGGCGAAGTCGTGCGGCTTGCGCAAGCGCAAGGCATCGATGCACCGCTCAACGCGAAGATGGTGGCGCTGCTGGAAGCCTGGCCCGAGCGCCGCGAGCGCTGGCCGGCACGGCAATTGCAGGCAGCGCTGGGGCTGTAGTTCTCGAGGGTCCGCATGCACGTTCTGATTCTGGGCAGTGGTGTCATCGGCACCACCTGTGCGTACTACCTCGCGAAGGCCGGCCACGAGGTCACGGTGCTCGACCGCCAGCCGGCACCGGCGCTCGAGACCAGCTATGCCAACGCGGGCGAGGTCTCGCCGGGCTACTCGGCGCCCTGGGCCGGCCCCGGCGTGCCGCTCAAGGCGATCCAGTGGATGCTCATGCAGCACAGTCCGCTCGTGATCAAGCCGATGCTCGATCCCGCCATGTGGCGCTGGGGCCTCTCGATGCTGCGCAACTGCACGCAGGCGCGCTACGAGCTCAACAAGGGCCGCATGATGCGGCTGGCCGAGTACAGCCGCGACTGCCTCGTGGCGCTGCGCGCCGAGACCGGCATCCGCTACGACGAGCGCGCCCTCGGCACGCTGCAGCTGTTCCGCACGCGAAAGCAGTTCGAAGGTGCGGCCAAGGACATCGCGGTGCTCGAGCGCTACCGCGTGCCCTACCAGCTGCTCGACCGCGACGGCTGCGTCGAATACGAACCGGCGCTGGGCGCGGTGCGGCACAAGTTCGTGGGCGGCCTGAGGCTGCCGGGCGACGAGACCGGCGACTGCTTCAAGTTCACGCAGCGGCTGGCGGCGATGGCCGAGGCCGAGGGCGCGCGCTTTCGCTTCGGTGTCGCGATCGAGGAGATCGCGGGCCATGCCGAGGGCGTGGTCGCGGTGCATACCGACGCCGGCAGCTTCGAGGCCGACCGCTACCTGGTGGCGCTCGGTAGCCACTCGCCGCAGCTGCTGCGGCCACTCGGCATCCGGCTGCCGGTCTATCCGGTCAAGGGCTTCTCGCTCACGCTTCCGATCACGGACGCGGAGATGGCCCCCGAATCGACCGTGATGGACGAGACCTTCAAGGTGGCGGTCACGCGCCTCGGCGACCGCATCCGCGTCGGCGGCACGGCACAGCTCTCGGGCTACGACCTCAAGCTCGATGCGCGCCGCCGCGACACGCTGGAGCACGTGGTGGGCGACCTGTTCCCGCGCGGGGCGCAGGCGATGGGCGGCGAGTTCTGGACCGGCCTTCGCCCGATGACGCCTGATGGCACACCGGTGCTCGGCGCCACGGCGCTGCCGAACCTGATGCTGGCCACGGGACACGGCACGCTCGGATGGACCATGGCGGCCGGCACCGGCCGCGTGATCGCCGACCTGGTGTCGGGACGCGCCCCGGAGATCGACATGGAAGGCCTCGGCGTCGCGCGCTACGCCTGAGGCCGGGCTTCAGGGCGCGGCGGCCGGCGCCACGCTGGCGCCTGCGATGCCATGCCGCTTCAGGGCCTCGGCGACGAAGCCCCCGGCCTTCATCTCCTCGACGAACCCGGCGAGCGCGGCCTGCGCCTCGGCGCCACGCGAGGCCGGCGTGCCCATGGCCTGCTGGATCACCATGAAGCGGCCCGGCAGCAGTCGCAGTCCGGCGTCGGCTGCGGCCTCGGCCTCGAGCACCTGTCGGATGCCGGCCGCCACCTCGACCTCGCCCGCTCGCAGGCTCTGCATGACGCCGCTCGCGCCCTGCACGCGCACGATCTGCGCGCGCCGGATCTCGCGCGTGAGGAACAGGTCGTAGGCACTGCCCGTGCCGACCGCGATGCGCTGGCTCTCGCGGTCCACGTCGTCGTTGCGCCCGATGGCCGAGCCTGCCGGAACCAGGTAGCTGCCTTCGATCAGCACGTAGGGTGCGGTGAAGCGCAGGCCCTCGCTGCGCGCGGGATCGATCGCGAAGAAGCCGATGTCGGCCTGTTCGTTGCGAACCGCATCGACGGAAGCCGCGGCCTTCTCGAACACCACGAGCTCGAGCGCGACGCCGAGCCGCTCGGCGAAGGCGCGTGCCAGGTCGACCGAGACGCCGGCAGGCTCGCCGTCGGCGCCGCGGCCCGCGAGGATCGGGTTGCCGAGATTGATGGAGGCGCGCAGCGCGCCGGCGGGCGTGAAGGCCGAGACGACGGCCGCGGGGAGGAGGGTGCTGCTCATCGCCCGGATTCTGCCGCAGCGGCTCTGCGCGCGCGGCAGCTTTCAGGCCACCGCCGGGCGCCGTCCCTTGCGGTAGAGGATCAGCGTCGCCACGAGCCCGCACACGGCTGCCACGCTGAGCCACAGCGCCGGCGCCGCCTTGTCGCCCGTGGCCTCGATCAGCCAGGTCGAGATCGCGGGCGTGAAGCCGCCGAAGACCGCGGTCGCCAGGCTGTAGGCCAGCGAGAAGCCCACCACGCGCACCTCGACCGGCATCACCTCGGTCAGCGCCACCACCATCGCGCCGTTGTACATGCCGAACAGGAACGAGAACCACAGCAGCACGTCGAGCATGCGGCCGAAGCTCGGCGCCGCCGCGAGCCAGTGCATGGCCGGATAGGCAGTGCAGATCGCCAGCAGCGTCACCGCGAGCAGCAGCGGCTTGCGGCCGATGCGGTCCGACAGCGCGCCGCCGATCGGCAGCCAGATGAAGTTGGTCACGGCCACCAGCAGGGTCACGATCAGGCTGTCACGCGCGCTCAGGTGCAGCACGCTGCGGCCGAAGGTCGGCGTGTAGACCGTGATCAGGTAGAAGGTGGTGGTGGTCATCGCCACCAGCAGCATTCCGCACAGCACGATGCGCCAGTTGCGCGCCATCGAGCGGAACACCTCGCGCGTGCTCGGATGGTGCTTGCGGGCCTGGAAGGCCTCGGTCTCCTGCAGCGAGCGGCGCAGCACGAAGATGCACGGGATGATCATGCAGCCGACGAAGAAGGGAATGCGCCAGCCCCATTCGCCGAGCGCCGCGGGCGGCAGCAATTCGTTGAGCGCGAAGCCCAGCGCCGCGGCAAGCACGATCGCCACCTGCTGGCTGGCCGACTGCCAGGCGGTGTAGAAGCCCTTGTGGCCCGGCGTCGCCATCTCGGCGAGATACACCGAGACGCCACCGAGCTCGGCCCCGGCCGAGAAGCCCTGCAGCAGGCGGCCCAGCAGCACCAGCACCGGCGCGATCAGTCCGATGGTCGCGTAGCCCGGCACGAAAGCGATCAGCACGGTGCCGCTGGCCATGATGGCGAGCGTGACGATCAGGCCCTTGCGGCGACCCACCTCGTCGATGTAGGCGCCCAGCACGATGGCGCCCAGCGGCCGCATCAGGAAGCCGGCGCCGAACACCGCGAAGGTCAGCATCAGCGAGGCGAAGTCGCTGCTGGCCGGGAAGAAGGCCTTCGAGATGGAGGTCGCATAGAAGCCGAACAGGAAGAAGTCGAACTGTTCGAGGAAGTTGCCGCTCGTGACGCGCAGCACGGCGCCGAGTCTGGAAGTGCCGGCCGGGGCCGGGGTCGGGTCCTCGGCGAGGATGGCTGTGCTCATGGATGTGTCTCCTACGGGGTGCGCGGCCCGCGGCCGCGTTCACTTCCATCGTAGGAATCCAAGCTGTCGATCAGCCGTCCACGCGCTCGGGGAATGTCCCGAGCCGTGGCGTCAGGCGCCGTTCAGGCGGCCTGGTGCAGCTATTCCTTGTAGCTCTGGTCGATCCGGTCCAGCTTGCGGATCAGCGACGGCCACACGAACGCGCCGCCCATGCCGCCGGTCTGCACCTTCATGGCCTGGCCCACGCCTTCGACGATGCGCGGGTCGACCTGCGTGAGCTCGCCGCCGCCGGCCTGGGCCGCGATCTGGATCTGGCAGGTGTTCTCGAAGGTGTACATGCTCAGGAAGGCATCGGCGATGGTCCGGCCGCAGGTCAGGAGGCCGTGGTTGCGCAGCATGAGGAAGTTGGCCGAGCCCATGTCGGCCTGCAGGCGCGGCTTCTCGTCGTCGCGGAAGGCGACGCCCTCGTAGTCGTGGTAGGCCAGCGAGGCCAGCACGAAGGTCGACTGCTGGCTGATCGGCAGCACGCCGTTCTTCTGCGCGCTCACTGCGATGCCTGCCCGCGTGTGGGTGTGCAGCACGCACTGGATGTCCTCGCGCGCGGCATGCACGGCGCTGTGGATCACGAAGCCGGCCGGGTTCACGGGGTAGGGCGATTCGATGACCTTGTTGCACTGCTGATCGACCTTGACGAGGCTCGACGCGGTGATCTCGTCGAACATCAGGCCGTAGGGATTGATCAGGAAGTGGTGCTCGGGGCCCGGCACCCGGGCGCTGATGTGCGTGAAGACGAGGTCGCTCCAGCCGTACAGCGCGACCAGCCGGTAGCAGGCCGCGAGGTCGATGCGCAGCTGCCATTCCTCGGCGCTCACGAGCTTCTGGATTTCGCTCTGGGTATTGGCGTTCATGGGGATTCCTTCGGGTGGGCTGGGGCTCAGGCGGCCGCGGCGTCGGGCTGCTTCGCACTCTTGTAGATGCTCTGGCGCGGGGCCGCCATGAGGCGCCGCAGCATCGGTTCGAACTCGCTGATGGGCAGCGTCTCTGCCTTCGGGTCGAAGGCCGGGTTGTCGTAGAGCTCGCAGAACTCGGCGGTGCGCTCGAAGCAGGGATGGCTGCGGAAGTTCTCGCGCAGATCCCGGTCCAGGCCGATGTGATGAAAGAAGTAGTGCCCCTGGAAGATGCCGTGGTGCGCCACCATCCAGTGGTTCTCCTCGCTCACGAAGGGCTTGAGGATGGCGGCCGCGATGTCGGGGTGGTTCATGGTGCCGAGCGTGTCGCCGATGTCGTGCAGCAGCGCGCACACCACGTATTCCTCGTCGCGGCCATCGCGCAGCGCGCGCGTGGCGGTCTGCAGCGAATGGCTGTAGCGGTCGATCGGGAAGCCGCCGTAGTCGCCCTCGAGGATCTGCAGGTGCTTGATCACGCGCGCCGGCAGGCCGCCCGCGAACTGCATGAACTCGCCGCCGATCAGCTGCCAGTCCTGCTGGGTGCTGTCCTGCATGCGCGTGAAAGTGGCTCTTGCGTTCATCGTGTCTTCCTTGTGTCTGGACGCACTGTAGACCCGTGCTTGACCTTCAACTGTCAAGAATTTGACAATGGAGTCCCCCTGGAAACCCCCGCCCGACCGCGGCCCGGCCCCTCGCTCGCGCCACTTGCGCGCCTATCGCATGACTTCTCCGAACATCGTCCACGTCTCGCCAGCCCATCGCGGCGTGATGGAGGCCAACCCGTGGTTTGCCTCGATGCCGCGCGCCCAGCGCGAGGCGCTGCTCGGCGATGCCGAGCTCGTGCACCTGCGGCGCGGTGCCATGCTGTTCCGCCAGGGCGATCCCGTGCACGCGGCGGGCGCGGGTTTCTTCGGCCTCGCCGACGGCCTGATCAAGATATCGACCTTGCGCCAGGACGGCCGGGAAGCCATCCTCGCGGTGCTCGAGCCCGGCAACTGGTTCGGCGAGATCAGCCTGATCGACGGCTCGCCGCGCACCCACGACGCCACGGCGCTGACCGCGCTCGACCTGCTGGTCGTGCCGCTCGAGGCCTTTGCGCGGCAGATGCAGGATGCCGCCTTCGTGCGCGCGATCGCGGTGCTGCTGGCCGCGCGCGTGCGCGGGCTCTACGGCCTGATGGAAGACGCAACCCTGCGCGGCCTGCGCGCGCGCGTGGCGCGGCGGCTCCTGCGGCTCGCGCACGGCGATGTCACGCAATCGGCGCAGGCGCGGGCCTCGGTGGTGCTGCCGCAGGAGGCGCTCGCCATGATGCTCGGCGTCACCCGCCAGACCTTGTCGAAGGAGCTCAACGCGCTGGCCGAACTCGGCGTGATCGCACTCGGCTACGGGCGCATCGAGCTGCTGTCGCTCGACGAACTGCGGGATCTGGGCGGCGCGGCCTAGCCGACGGGCTGGTGCCTCATCCGGGTCGCTGCGGTGCCCCATGGTGCAATTGCATGCCGGCTCGAACGGTGTCATGGTCGACGTGCGCCTGCAGCCGCAAGGGGATATGTCGTCCACCGACCGGTTCGCGGGCTCCAGGAGCAATGCGATGGCGAAGAAGGACAACAAACCCGATCCGCGCAGGCAGGTTGCAGTCGGGAAGGCGACCGCAGGCGGCACGCCCGCGATCCTGCCGCGGCCGGACTTCCACTTTCCCGGCGAGGTCGGCCGCACGTACCTCGATTCGGACCCGGCCCGCTTCCCCAAGCCGGTTCAGGCACCCGAGGGAGCGCCGAACATCGTCCTGATCCTCATCGACGACTGCGGTTTCGGCCAGTACGGCACCTTCGGCGGCGGCATCCCTTCGCCCACGATGGACAAGCTGGCGGCCGAGGGCCTGCGCTACAACCGCTTCCACACCACCGCGCTGTGCAGTCCCACGCGCGCTGCGCTGATCACGGGGCGCAATCATCATTCGACCTCCTTCGCCGGCATCACCGAACTGGCGACCGGCTATGACGGCTACACCTGCATCCTGCCGAAGAGCTGCGGCACGATGGGCGAGGTGCTGCGACAGAACGGCTACATGACGGCCTGGGTGGGCAAGAACCACAACACGCCGACCTGGGAGACCAGCATGGCCGGGCCCTTCGACCGCTGGGCCAACGGCCTGGGCTTCGACTATTTCTACGGCTTCAATGCCGGCGACATGAACCACTGGAACCCGATCCTCTACCAGAACCGGGATCTGGTGCCGGCATCGACGGACCCGGACTATCACCTCACGACCGACCTCGCCGACAAGTCGATCGCCTGGGTCCGCCAGGCCAAGAGCGTCGCGCCCGACCGGCCGTATTTCCTCTACCTCGCGACCGGCGCGACCCACGCGCCGCACCACACGCCGGAAGACTGGATCGCGAAGTTCAAGGGCCAGTTCGACGGCGGCTGGGACAGATACCGCGAGCAGACCCACGCGCGGCAGCTGAAGCTGGGCGTGATCCCGAAGGGAACCAAGCTCACCACGCGCTCGAAGGGCCTGCCGGCCTGGAGTTCGCTCAATGCCGACCAGAAGCGGCTCTATGCCCGGATGATGGAAGTCTTCGCGGGCTACGCGGCGCACTGCGACCACGAGCTCGGCCGCGTCATCGAGGCCTGCAAGGAGCTGCCCGACGCGGACAACACGCTCTTCATCTACATCGCCGGCGACAACGGTGCGAGCGCCGAAGGCGGGATCGAGGGATCGTTGTGCGAGAACCTGTTCTTCAACGGCTTCTCCGAGAAGTGGCAGGACAACATCAAGGCGATCGACGAACTCGGCGGCCCGAAGCACTTCAATCATTTTCCGTCGGCGTGGGCGCATGCGATGAACACGCCCTTCCAGTGGACCAAGCAGGTGGCGAGCCATTTCGGCGGGACCCGCAATCCGATGATCGTCTCGTGGCCGGCGCGCATCAAGGACAAGGGTGCGCTGCGCGAGCAGTTCCTGCACACCATCGACATCGTGCCGACGATCTACGAGCTCTGCGGCATCACGGCGCCGGCCATGCTGAACGGCGTCGTGCAGAAGCCCATCGAAGGCAGGAGCTTCGCCGGCACGCTGGCGGACGGCGGCGCGGACAGTCCGCGCAACACCCAGTATTTCGAACTGGGCTGCAATCGCGGCCTCTATCACGACGGCTGGATGGCCTCGTCGCCGTCCTTCGTCCCGTGGGACCCCAACCGCCAGGAGTGGGACCCCGACAAGGCGCCCTGGGAGCTGTACAACATCGAGGAAGACTTCTCCCAGGCCAACGATCTCGCCAAGAAGCACCCCGACCAGCTGCGCAAGCTGCAGGACCTCTGGTGGGTGGAGGCCGCCAAGTACAACGTGCTGCCGCTCGACTGGCGCGCGACGATCCGCATGAATGCCGAGCTGATGGGGCGTCCCAGCCTCATTGCCGGGCGAACCCGCATGACCTACTACCCCGGCACCATCGGCCTGCCCGATGCGGCCTCGCCCGCGATGTGCAACAAGTCCTGGACGATCACCGCGGAGATCGAGGTGCCCGAGGGGAAGGCCGAAGGAATGATCGTGACGCACGGCGGGCTCGAGGGCGGCTACGGTCTCTACCTGCGCGACGGCACGCCCACCTTCGTCTACAACTACCTGAGCATCGACCGGCCGACCTTCACTGCCAGGAACGCGCTGCCTCCGGGCAAGGCCACGCTGGTCGTGGCCTTCAAATACGACGGCGGCGGAATGGGCAAGGGCGGCACCGTCACCATGAGCGCGAACGGCCGGAAGATCGCCGAAGGCCGTCTGGAGCGCACGATCCCGATCCAGTTCTCGCTGGGCGAGGGACTGGACGTCGGCATGGACATCGGCTCGCCGATCGATTTCAGCTACAAGATGCCCTTTGCCTACACGGGCACCATCGAGAAGGTCACCGTCGAACTCGGGCCGCTGGCCGTGGCTCCCACGGCGGCGAGCCCGCGCCGGTCCTCCGGCCCCCGAAAGGCCGCGACGAAAAGGAGCGCGAAGTGAGACCGACCGAACTGTCGCCCGCCTGGGCTCGCGCGCTGCCGCCCGGCCCCGACACGCGCGTCGCCATCACCGAGGCCTATGCTGCCCATGTCGCGCGCGACGCCTTCTTCTGGGCCTGGCCGCTGGTCAACCTCTTCAACCGCCGCATCGCCTTCTCGAAGATGAAGGAGCACCGCTACGTCGGGCCGCTGCTCGACGCACCGCTCAACCGGCTGACCATGCTCACCGACTATGTCGATCCCGATGAGCGCAACGTCGCGTGCCCGAACCAGGATGTCGTCTACGGACTCGGCATGCTGGCGCTGGACGTGTCGCCGGTGGTGATCCAGGTGCCGGATTTCGGCGACCGCTTCTGGGTCTACCAGATCGTCGATCTGCGCACCGACAGCTTCGTCCAGCTCGGGAAGATGCACGGCAGCACGCCGGGCTTCTATCTCCTGGCCGGCCCCGACTGGAACGGCGAGGTGCCAGCGGGAATCACCCGCGTTTTTCGCGCATCGAGCAAGACCGGCCTGGTCGCGCCGCGCATCTTCCAGGACGACACGGCACAGGACAAGCAGGCGATCCAGCAAGTCCTGACCGGCATCGTGATGTACCCGCTCGCGGAGTACGACGGGCAGATGAAGTCCATCGATTGGAGCAGGCTGCCGCGGGTGGCGGCCGCGCCGCACGGCGAGGAGGAGACACGGTGGGTGCTGCCCGAGAAGTTCTTCGACGAGCTTGCGCAGGTGCTCGCCGATGCGCCGCCGCTTGCGGGCGAGGAAGCGCGCTATGCGCAGGTGCTGGCCGTGCTGGCCGCCGCCGATGGCGATCCGAAGCTGAAGCAGGCGATGATCGAAGCGGCAAGGCTAGCCGAGAAGGAACTCGTGAATCCGTTGTTCCAGTTCCGCAACTACGGCCAGCGCTTGCCGCACCACTGGAGCACCATCTCGAACGAATCGGCCTTCGGCACCGACTACTTCACGCGCACCGCGGTCGCCAAGTCCAACATACTGGTCAACTCGCCCGACGAGACGAAGTATTTCTACCAGGACCTGGACGAAACGGGCGCGAGGCTCGACAGCAGCCACAGATACACCGTCAGCTTCCCCAAGGGGGGCACGCCGCCGGTGAACGGCTTCTGGTCGCTTTCGATCTACAACGAACACCACTTCTTCGTGGCCAACGAGATCGACCGCTACTCGGTGGGCACGAAGAACAAGGATCTCGCGTTCGATGCCGACGGCTCGCTGACGATCTTCGTGCAATCCGATGCGCCCGCCGACCCTGTGCAGCGCGCCAACTGGCTGCCCGCGCCGAAGGGCGATTTCTCGCTCTACGTTCGCGCCTACTGGCCGAAGGCCGCTGCCATGGACGGCTCCTGGACGCCCCCGGCGGTTCGACTTCGGCCCTGAGCCCGCGATCGGACGGCGTCAGGCATGCGCCTGCGGCACGATCCGATCGGCCTATCGCGGCTGAAATCCCGCGCAACGCGGTGTCCGCTAGCATCGGCACTCGCAAACTGACAGAGAAAAGACAGATGACCACCGAAAAGAATCCAGCCGCTCCCGCCAAGAAGGCGGCAGCAAAGCGTGCACCGAACCCGGCCTTCATGAAGACCCTGACGCCCAGTGCCGAACTGGCGGCGGTGATCGGGTCGACGCCGGTGGCGCGGACCGAAGTCGTGAAGCAGCTGTGGGTCTACATCAAGGCGCACAACCTGCAGGACGAGAAGAACAAGCGCAACGTCAACGCCGACGCGAAGCTCCGGCCGATCTTCGGCAAGGACCAGGTGACGATGTTCGAGATCGCTGGCCTCATCGGCAAGCACCTGAGCTGAGCGCCGGCGGCCGCCGTGCTGCGGGCCCGCCAGTGCGCCAGAGCGCGCGGGCCGGCTCAGCGCAGGATCCGGCCGTCCTTCGTGATGCTGATCAGGTCGATGCTGCGGCCCGGATCGCGCAGCCCCGGGCGCAGGTTGATGCGAAAGCCGCCGACGTCGTAGTCGGTCATGCCGGTCATCGTGCGCTGGAGCGTCGCGGGCGTGAAGCCCCGGCCGGCGCGCCGCACGGCCTCGGCCGCGGCCTTGGTGGCGATGAAGCCTTCGAGGCCCTCGTAGGAGGGCGTCTGGTCCGAGTTCTCGATCGCCGCCAGGTATTCCTTGACGATCGGGATCGCCGAGGGCCGCGGCGAAGGCACCACCTGCGAGATCACGATGCCGCCGATGTCCTTGCCGAGCTCGGCATACAGCGGATCGATGCCGACGATCGAGAAAGCCATGAAGTTGCCCGTGTAGCCGCTCTTGCGCAGGCGCCGGATCACGTCGGCCGTGGTCGCCGACAGCGACACCAGCACGATCGCCTGGGGTGAAGCCTTCTGCACCTCGGCCAGTGCGGCTTCCAGCTTGGGCCCGCTGGTGGGCACCAGCGCGCTGGCCACCAGCGGCGGCAGCTTGAGGTCGGCGATCGCGAGCTGCACCGAGGCCAGGCCGGCGCGGCCCATCGTGTCGTCGTCGCCGACCAGCGCGATGCGGGTCTGACCCACGGTGGCGCACTGGCGCACGATCTTGAACGCCTCGTCGGCCATGCTGGGGCGGACGTGGAACACGTTGGGCGCCTCGCTTCCGCGCAGGTTGTCTCCCGCCGCGAAGGGCGCGAACAGCTGGCTGCCCTGTTGCGACGCCACCTTGGCGCCGGCCTCGCTGCTCGCGGTGCCGACGAAGCCGAACAGCATGTCGGCCTTGTGGGTGCCCAGCAGCGTGCGTGCATTGGCGGCGGCGCGCGTCGCGTCGTAGCCGTCGTCGAGCTGCACCAGCTTCAGCTGGAAGCCGCTGGCGGCGTTGTGTTCGTTGAATTCGGTCGCGTAGAGGCGGCTGCCGGCCGCAAACGCCAGACCGATCTCGCTGGCGGCGCCCGTGAGCGGCACCGACTGGCCGAGCACCACGGTGCGCACCGCGCCGCCGGTGCTCCTTGGCACCGCGCCCGGCGCCGGCGTCTGGGCTTGGGATCGCGTGGCCACGAGGGCGCTGCCGCCCGCCAGCAAGGCCACGCTTGCCTGGGCCAGCCAGCTTCTCCGGGAGATATGCATTGGAAACCTTTCGCTACATTTCAAAGAATAATGTAGCAAGTTGGATGCCTTTCCCGTAGGTACTAAGTCATGGATCAGGCCGATGCGGATGCCGGCGGGCCGCGCAATGCCACGATGGCGGCTTTTATATTGTTAACTTATGTATTTCAGTTGTGGCTTTTTGCACAGGGGCTTTGAGGCTTCCACTGTCAACATCGGGTCCACGAACCGGAATTGATCCGGCGGGATGAAATGAAGCCAACTTCCACCGAAATTGCCCTGCTCGAGAATGCGCTGGTCGCCATCGAGAAGGTGCTCGCCCACGCCGACAGCGAACTGATGGATGCCCCCTACCTCGGGCCGACGGCGAACATGCCGCTCGAGGCCATGTGCTCGGCCACGCAGGCCGAGCAACGACGCTTTCTCAAGAGCCCGGCCCAGAGCGCGATCAACATCTGCCTGAGCTCGGCCGCGGCGCTGGTCGACGTGAGCCAGGCGCTGCTGCACCGCAACCGCGAGCACAACGAAGCCGAACTCGAGCGCGAATGGCAGGCGCTGATCACCCACACCAAGATCGCGAGCCGCTCGGCCTACCGCGCGGCGCTGCTCATGGCGGCACAGCAGAACGTGCTGCAGGCCCAGGGGCAGGACGACGAACATCGCCAGCCGCCCGTGCTGCGCTGAGGGAGCGCGCGCCGCTCAGGCGCGCTCGAACACCACGTCCCAGACGCCGTGGCCGAGCTTGATGCCGCGGTTCTCGAACTTCGTCAGCGGCCGGTAGGCGGGCTTGGGCGCATAGCCGGGCGCCGTGTTGCGCAGCAGCGGTTCGGCCGACAGCACTTCCAGCATCTGCTCCGCATAAGGCTGCCAGTCGGTGGCGCAATGAAGGTAGCCACCGGGTTGCAGCCGGTCCGCGAGCTTGCGCACGAAGGGCGACTGGATCAGCCGGCGCTTGTTGTGCCGCGTCTTGTGCCAGGGGTCGGGAAAGAACACATGCACGCCCGCGAGCGTGCCGGGCGGCAGCATGTGGTCGAGCACGTCGACAGCGTCGTGGGCGCAGATGCGGATGTTCTGCAACCGCTGCTCGCCGATGCGCTTGAGCAGCGCGCCGACGCCGGGCTCGTGCACCTCGCAGCAGAGGAAGTTCTTCTCGGGCATCAGCGCGGCGATGTGCGCAGTGGCCTCGCCCATGCCGAAGCCGATCTCGAGCACCGTCGGCGCGCTGCGGCCGAAGGCGGCTTCGAAGTCCAGCGGCTCGGCGCGGTAAGGCAGCAGGAAGCGCGGCCCGTAGTCGTCGTAGGCGCGCTGCTGGCCATCGGTGGTGCGGCCGCCGCGCTTCACGAAGCTCTTGAGGCGGCGGTGCAGCGGATGGTTCTCGCCGGTGAGTTCGGGCTCGGACGCAGGTGCGTCGGTTGGCGGCGTGCGCGGAAGGTCGTTGGAAGAGGATGGGGTCACGGCCGCGGATTGTAGAGATCGCGCCATGCAGGCACCCATCGCGCGAGCGCCTCGGGCACCGACGCGGCTTGCAAATGGCCCAGGCCGAGCACGCCCGCTGCGGCCTGCAACGCGGCCAGCGCCTCGTCCGGCGTGGCACAGGCGATCGGCGTCGCGCCGTTCTGCTTGGAGAGCTTGTCGCCGTCGGCGGCTCGCACCAGCGGCGTGTGCAGGTAGCTCGGCGTCGGCAGGCCGAGTGCGCGCTGCAGCAGGATCTGGCGCGCCGTGTTGTCGGCCAGATCCTCGCCGCGTACCACGTCGGTCACGCCCTGGTCGGCATCGTCGACCACCACCGCGAGCTGGTAGGCCCAGGGGCCGTCGGCGCGCCGCAGCACGAAGTCGCCGATCTCGCGCGCGACGGCCTGTTGCTGGGCGCCGAGGCGGCGGTCGTGCCACTGAAGGAGGCCGCCGGGCTGTACGGCAGCCTCGAATTTCGTGGTCGCGAAGCGCCAGGCGCGCGCCGGCTTGCCGTGAAGCCCGTCGCGACAGGTGCCGGGATAGACGCGCTCGCCGTGCCGCGCGTGCACCACGCCGTCGCGCGCCAGGGCCTGGTCGATGTCCTTGCGCGAGCAGCCGCAGGGGTAGGCCCAGCCTGCTGCCACGAGGTGTTCGAGCGCGCGTTCGTAGAGCGCGGAGCGCGCGGTCTGCCACGCAGGCGGCGCATCGGGTCGAAGGCCGCAGGCAGCGAGCTGCGCCAGGATGTGTTCGCCCATGCCCGGCAGGCAGCGCTCGGTGTCGGCATCCTCGATGCGCACCAGCCAGCGCGCCGCAGGGCCGCGCGCGCGCACGTCGAGCCAGCTCGCGAGCGCCGCGACCAGCGAGCCGGCGTGCAGCGGTCCGGTCGGAGAGGGTGCAAAGCGGCCGATGCGGGTCACGAGCCGCGGCAGGATGCCTAGAGGACCTTCAGTGCGAGCGTCAGGCCGGACAGGAACGCGTCCTCGACCCGATGGCCCATGCACCAGTCGCCGGCCACGCCGATGCGGGCCTTGGCGTCCCACAGGTGCGGCTTGCCGACCGGCACCTGGGTCTGGGCCTCGGGCCAGCAGCGCGCCTGCGCGTGCGAAGGTTCGGCCCGAACTCCGGTGATCTCCGAGAAGGCGCGCAGCAGCTTCGCCTCCACGCGCGCGGCATCGTCGCGCAGATGTTCCTGCGACCAGGCGGCGCTGGCCTGCAGGGTCCAGCGTTCGATGCGGTCGCGCCCCGGCTTGGACGATTCGCGCGCCAGCCAGGCGACGCGGTGGTGCGTGCTGCGCGCCGCATTCCATTGCGGGCCCAGGTGCGACAACGTGGCCTGGTTGGCCTGCGGGAAGGCAATCATCAGCGTCCAGCACGGCGCGATGCGCACCGGCTCGATCCTGCGGCTGAGCTCGGCCGACAGCCGGCCGTCGCCGAGCAGCGCCCGGGTGCGCGCCGGCGGCACCGCGAGCAGCACCGCATCGAAACCCGAATACACGTGCTGCGAATCGTCCGCGCCCGCGGTGCGCAGCTGCCAGCGTCGGCCGTCGAGCGCATCGCGTTCGATCTGCGTCACCTGGGCGCCGGTGACGAGCGCCTCACCGAGCGGGGCGGCCCACCGGGCCACCAGTGAATCCATCCCTGGCTGGGCCACGAAATGCGGCTCGCGTGCGGGCAAGGCGGCCTCGGCCACGCGGCCGTGCGCATCGAGCACGCGGACGAGGTTGGCGCTCCAGGGCTTGCAGACCTGCGGCGCCGTCTCGAGCGCCAGCGCGAAACGGGGATCGCGCACCGTGAAGTACTGGGCGCCGCTGTCAAAGCGGCCGAAAGGCGTGGTCACGCTCGCCATGCGGCCGCCGACCGTGGCCTCGCGCTCGAACACGGTCACGCGGTGGCCGGCCTGCAGCAGCGTGCGGGCGCAGGCGACGCCCGCGATGCCGGCGCCGACGACGGCGTAGTGGCGTGCAGCGGCGGCGGTTCGGTGGCGATCGGCGACGGGTCGGATGTTCATGGCGAGTCTCTTTTGTCGGGTGGCAGTCCATCGGACTCTAACCGGGTTGCGGGCCTACCTTCCGCGGTGGCGTTCGAGCAGTGCGCGGCGCGTGGCTTCGTGCTCGAAGCGCTCCAGCCACCAGGCCATGGCGCGGCCCGGGCTGCCGGCGCTGCGCACGCGCCACGCGCAGTGCAGCGCGACCATTGGCGGCGCGCGCTCGGTGCGGCGCTCGACCAGGTGGCCGGCCTCGATGTAGGGCCGCGCCATCGGCTCGGGCAGGAAGCCGCCGCCCAGGCCATGCAGCTGGGCCGCCAGCTTGGCCTGCATGGTCGGCACCGTGAGCACGTCCTGGCCACCGACGAGGTTGACCGTCATGCTCGGCCCCGCGCGCGCCGAATCGGCAGCCGCCACCGCGCGATGGGCCCGCATCACGTCGTCACTGAGCGGCTCGGGCAGCGTGGCCAGCGGGTGGTGCGGCGCCACGGCGAACACGAAGGGCAGTTCGCCCAGCGGGCGGCTGCGGATGCCGGTGGCCGTGAAGGCCAGGCTCGCGGCGTCGAGCACCGACCCGACGGCGATGTCAGCCTCGCCGCTGGTCAGTGCCTCGATGGTGCCGAGCAGCGTCTCGTCGCGCAGCTTGAGGCGCGTCGGCGGATCGAGTGCATAGAAGTCGTTGACCACGTCGAGCAGCGGATCGCGCGCGATCACGCTGTCGACGGCGATGGTCAGCATCGGCTCCCAGCCGGTGGCGATGCGCTTCACGCGATTGGCGACCGCGTCGATCTCGCCGAGCAGCCGGGTCGATTCGCGCAACAGCTCCACGCCGGCTTCGGTGATGCGCGCCTGGCGGCCGCTGCGGTCGAACAGCAGCACGTCGAGCGCGTCCTCGATCAGCCGCACGCGGTAGCTCAGCGCGCTCGGCACCAGGTTCAGGGAGCGGGCCGCGGCCGCGAAGCTGCCGCTTGCGGCGACGGTCTGCAGCATCGACAGCGCATCGGGGGTCAGGACGTCGCGGGCGGTGGGCATGGCTCGATCATTCAAAAAATTTGAATGATGCCATCAAACTCGCGCACTTTCAGGGCAGGGCGCAAGTCCTAAAGTTCGACTCATCCGCTGCGCACAGGGCGCGGCATTTCGAAGGCCCTCCACGAGAGGGCAGGAGTTCGATGATGTTGCAAGTTCGTAAATCGCAGGAACGCGGCTATGCCGACCATGGCTGGCTGCGCTCATTTCACAGCTTCTCGTTCGCCGGCTACTACGACCCGGCCCACATGGGGTTCGGCAACCTGCGCGTGATCAACGAGGACCGCGTCGCAGCGGGCGCCGGCTTCGGCACCCATGGCCACAAGGACATGGAGATCATCAGCTACGTGCTGTCGGGCGAGCTGGCCCACAAGGACAGCATGGGCAACGTGGAGTCGATCCCGCCCGGTGACGTGCAGCGCATGAGCGCCGGCCGCGGCGTGATGCACAGCGAGTTCAACCACAAGCCCGACGAGACCACGCACTTCCTGCAGATCTGGATCGAGCCCAACGTGCGTGGCATCGCGCCGGGCTACGAACAGAAGACCTTCCCGACCGCCGAGAAGCGCGGCCGGCTGCGCCTGGTCGCCTCGCCCGACGGTGCCGACGGCTCGGTGCTCGTGCATGCCGATGCGCGCCTGTTCGCCGGGCTGCTCGACGGCGACGAGCAGGCCAGCCTGGCGCTGGACCCGAAGCGCAAGAGCTACGTGCACCTGGTCCGCGGCGAGCTCGAAGCCAACGGCACCCGGCTCTCGACCGGCGACGCAGCCCTGATCGAGGGCGAGTCCGAACTCAAGCTCGCGGCGGCCAAGGACGCCGAGGTGCTGGTGTTCGACCTCGCGGCCTGACAATTCCCTCATTCATTTTTTTCAACCCAGGAGTACTTCGAAAATGACCACCACCACCGCTTCCAACTACGCCGCTCCGGCCACAACCGCCGCGACGCAGGACGCGATGGCCCTCGTGGGCCGCATCCTGATCGCGCTGCTCTTCATCCCCGCGGGCTTCGCCAAGCTCACGGGCTTCGCGGGCACCGTGGGCTACATCACGGCCGTCGGCCTGCCGCTGCCGCAAGTGGCGGCCGCGATCGCGGTGATCGTCGAACTCGGCCTCGGCATCCTGCTGCTGGTCGGCTTCAAGACCCGCCTGACGGCGCTGGTGCTGGCGCTGTTCACCCTCGCCACCGCCTTCTTCTTCCACAACTACTGGGCCATGCCGGTCGAGAAGGTGCAGATGAACCAGCTGCAGTTCTTCAAGAACCTCGCGATCGCGGGCGGCGTGTTCGCCTTCGCTGCCTTCGGCGGCGGTCGCTTCAGCATCGATAGGAAGTAACTCTCCCCCAGGGTTGGCTCACTTCGTGTAGCCGCCCACCCCCTCACCGGGGGCAACACCAGAGGCCCGGCAAAGCCGGTTCCTCGGTGTTCCGCGAACACGGCCGGGCTGCGCCGGCCGGCCGCCTGTTTTGCGTAGGATGTCGGGCTCAGTGATTTCACAGGACTTGCATGGCCGACATCGTCGTCGTTTTTCATTCGGGCTACGGCCATACGCAGCGCGTGGCGCAGGCGGTCGCCGATGGCGCCGAGGCGCATCTGCTCGCCATCGACGCGGACGGCAACCTGCCGCCCCAGGGCTGGGAGCTGCTGGCCGCGGCAGACGTCATCGTGATGGGCGCACCGACCTACATGGGCGGGCCGAGCTGGCAGTTCAAGAAGTTCGCCGATGCCTCGTCCAAGGTCTGGTACGCGCAGGGCTGGAAGGACAAGCTCTTCGCGGGCTTCACCAACAGCGCCGCGATGAATGGCGACAAGGACGCGACGCTGACCTACCTCTGGCACCTTGCGATGCAGCACGGCGGCCTGTGGGTCAGCCTCGGCATCATGCCGAGCAATCACAAGGCCGCGACCCGCGACTCGATCAACTACGTCGGCGGCTACAACGGCCTGCTGACCACCTCGCCCTCCGACGCGAGCCCGGCCGAGATGGCGCGCGGCGACCTCGAGACCGCGCGCGCCTTCGGCGAACGCGTGTCCGCGGTGGCAACATCGCGCCGCTGAACACCCACCCACCGACCGGAGAACCACGATGAGCGCAGCGCTACTGATCCAACCGCACGACAAGGACCTGGGCGGCGGCTTCAAGGTCCGGCGGCTTCTTCCGGCCGCGAAGCAGCGCTCGGTCGGACCCTTCGTCTTCTTCGACCACTTCGGTCCGGCCACCGAGGTGCCGGGCTCCGAGCACGACGTGCGGCCGCATCCGCACATCGGCCTGGCCACGGTCACCTACCTGTTCGAGGGCGCGATGATGCATCGCGACAGCCTCGGCAGCGTGCAGGAGATCCGCCCCGGCGCGATCAACTGGATGACCGCCGGCCGCGGCATCGTGCATTCGGAGCGCAAGCCCGACACGCTGCGCGATGCCACCTACGTGAACCACGGCCTGCAGCTCTGGGCCGCGCTGCCGCAGGCGCACGAGGAGGTCGAGCCGGCGTTCGTCCACACGGCCGCAGCCGACATCCCGGCGCTCGAGGTCCAGGGCGTGCCGGTGCGCGTGCTGGTCGGCGAGGCCTTCGGCGTGCGCTCGCCGGTGGCGACGCTGTCGCCGACCGTGTACCTGGATGTCGCGCTGCCGGCCGGCGCCCGCTTCGAGCTGCCGGCGCTGGCGCCCGAGCTCGCGGTCTATGCGGTCGACGGCGACATCGCGCTCGGCGGCGAGCCGGTGCCGCAGCACACGATGGCGATGCTGCCGGCCGGGCAGGGCGGCGTGCTCAGTGCGCAAGGTGCTGTGCGGCTGGTCGTGATCGGCGGCGAGCCGCTCGACGGCCCGCGCTACATCACCTGGAACTTCGTCTCGAGCCGGCGCGAGCGCATCCTCGAGGCCGGCGCCGCCTGGGCCGCGCAACGCATGGGCCAGGTGCCGGGCGAGACCGAATTCATTCCGCTGCCGGGGCATCCGTTCCAGGTACAGCAGCCGGCGGATACGGGCACCACGCCGACCTGAACACCGGCTCGCACCCCTGTCGCGCCGCGCCCGGCTCGACTCCCGAGGTGCTCGCTCAGCGCTTGATCGACAGATCCGGGTCTTCGGGCGCACGCGCGCTCGCGCGGTTGGCGCGGGCGCTGAGATCGGGCGCCAGGCTCTCGCGGCCGTCGAAGACGAAGCATTCGCCGCGGTAGTGGGCACCGCCCACCTCCTCGAAGTACTTGAGGATGCCGCCCTCGAGCTGCAGCACGTCGGCCACGCCCGCCTCGCGCATCAGGATGGCCGCCTTCTCGCAGCGGATGCCGCCGGTGCAGAAGCTGACCACGGTCTTGCCGGCCAGCGCGTCGGCATGCGCCGCGAGCGCCTTCGGGAATTCGGTGAACTTGGCGATGCGCCAGTCGATCGCGCCCTCGAAGCTGCCATGGTCGACCTCGAAGGCGTTGCGGGTGTCGAGCAGCGCCACCGGCTTGCCGGCGTCGTCATGGCCCTGGTCGAGCCAGCGCTTGAGCGTGCGCGCATCGACGCCCGGCGCCCGGCCCGCGGCGGGCTGGATCGCGGGATGGTCCATGCGGATGATCTCGCGCTTGATCTTGACCAGCATGCGCCGGAACGGCTGCGCCTCCGACCAGCTTTCCTTGGCCTCGAGGTCGGCGAAGCGCGCGTCGTCGCGCAGCGCCCGCAGGAAGCTGCGCACCGCCTCGGCCGTGCCGGCGACGAACAGGTTGATGCCTTCGGGGGCGAGCAGGATGGTGCCCTTGAGCGCCAGCGAATGGGTCAGCGCGCGCAGCTGCTCGCGCAGATCGGCGGCGTCGTCGATCTGCACGAACTTGTAGGCCGCGATGTTCAGAATTTCTTTCACGGGGCGCGATTGTAGGGAGAGCGAGATCACATCGTGGAGCGGGCCCTTTCTACAATGGCCGGATGTTCGTTCACCTGCGCCTGCACACCGAGTTTTCCGTCGTCGACGGCACCAACCGCATCGACGAAGTCGTCAAGGCGGCGGCCGCCGACCGCCAGCCCGCGCTGGCCATCACCGACCTCAACAACCTGTTCGGCGCGGTCAAGTTCTACAAGGAAGCCCGCGGCAAGGGCGTCAAGCCGCTGCTGGGCGCCGAGGTGTTCGTCGAAGGGCTGGGCGCGGAGCCCGGCACGCTCACGCGGATCGTGCTGCTGGTGCAGAACAAGGAAGGCTACCTGCACCTGTCGGAGCTGCTGGCGCGCGCCTGGACGCAGAACGTCGGCCGCGGTCAGGCTCAGGCGGCCTGCAAGCTGGCCTGGCTCCAGGAGCTCCAGGGCGGGCTGATCGCGCTGTCGGGTGCCCAGGCCGGGCCGCTCGGGGCGCCGCTGCTGCAGGGGCAGGAAGAGCGCGCGGCCGAAGTCGCGCTGCAGCTCGCCGGCCTGTTTCCGCACCGCTTCTACATCGAGTTGCAGCGCGCGGGCCGGCCCGAGGACGAGCCGCACGTGGTCGCCGCGGTCAAGCTCGCGGCGCGGCTCAGGCTGCCGGTGGTCGCCACGCACCCGGTGCAGTTCGCGACCGCCGAGGACTACGAGGCCCACGAGGCCCGGGTCTGCATCTCCGAGGGCGAGATCCTCGGCAACCCGAGGCGGGTTCGCAAGTTCACGCCCGAGCAGTATTTCAAGTCGGCCGCCGAGATGGCCGAGTTGTTCGCCGACCTGCCGAGCGCGCTGGCCAACACGGTCGAGATCGCCAAGCGCTGCAACCTCACGCTGGTGCTCGGCAAGCCGCAGCTGCCGAACTTCCCGACGCCCGACGGCATGCCGATCGACGCCTACTTCCGCGTCGCCTCGTTCGAGGGCCTCGAGGAGCGCCTCGCCCACCTGTACCCCGACGCCGGCAAGCGCGACGTCGAGCGGCCGCGCTACGTCGAGCGGCTCGAGTTCGAGATCAACACCATCCTCAAGATGGGCTTCCCGGGCTACTTCCTGATCGTCGGCGACTTCATCAACTGGGCCAAGAAGAACGGCTGCCCCGTGGGCCCGGGTCGCGGCTCCGGCGCCGGCTCGCTGGTGGCCTACGCGCTCAAGATCACCGACCTCGATCCGCTCGAATACAAGCTGCTGTTCGAGCGCTTCCTGAACCCCGAGCGCGTGTCGATGCCCGACTTCGACATCGACTTCTGCCAGGGCAACCGCGATCGCGTGATCGACTACGTGAAGGACAAGTACGGCCGCGACGCGGTGAGCCAGATCGCTACCTTCGG
This sequence comes from Variovorax jilinensis, assembly GCF_030316885.1. Taxonomy (GTDB): domain Bacteria; phylum Pseudomonadota; class Gammaproteobacteria; order Burkholderiales; family Burkholderiaceae_C; genus Variovorax; species Variovorax jilinensis. The sequence continues at coordinate 1,304,291 of NZ_JASZYQ010000001.1, forward strand.
CACCATGGCTGCGCGCGCCGCGATCCGCGACGTCGGCCGCGTGCTCGACATGAGCTACATGTTCTGCGACGGCATCAGCAAGCTGATCCCGAACAAGCCGGGCCAGCCGGTCACGCTGCAGTACCCGCCGTCGCCGAAGCCCGAGGGCGACAAGAACAACTACGCGATCGAGATGGAGCCCCAGCTGGCGGCCCGCATCGAGAAGGAGGAAGAAGTACGCATGCTGGTCGAGCTGGCGCAGAAGCTCGAGGGCATGACGCGCAACATCGGCATGCACGCAGGAGGCGTGCTGATCGCGCCCGGCAAGCTGACCGACTTCTGTCCGCTCTACCAGCAGCCCGGCAGCGACTCCGCCGTGAGCCAGTACGACAAGGACGACGTCGAGGCCGTGGGCCTCGTGAAGTTCGACTTCCTGGGGCTGGCGACGCTGACGATCCTCGAGATCGCCAAGGACTTCATCGTCGCCCGCCACAAGGGCCAGGAAGCCTTTGCCTACGAGAACATCAGGCTCGACGACGCCGCCACCTACAAGCTGTTCGCCGAGGGCAAGACCGAGGCCGTGTTCCAGTTCGAATCACGCGGCATGCAGGGCATGCTGAAGGACGCGCGTCCCACCCGCCTGGAAGACCTGATCGCGCTCAATGCGCTGTACCGTCCGGGCCCGATGGACCTGATCCCTAGCTTCGTGGCGCGCAAGCACGGCCGCGAGCCGGTCGAGTATCCGCACCCGCTGGTGGCCGAGATGCTGTCCGAGACCTACGGCATCATGGTCTACCAGGAGCAGGTGATGCAGACCGCGCAGATCCTGGGCGGCTACTCGCTCGGCGGCGCCGACCTCTTGCGGCGCGCGATGGGCAAGAAGAAGGCCGAGGAGATGGCCGAGCACCGCGAGATCTTCCGCAAGGGCGCGGCGACCAACGGCATCGACCAGCCGAAGGCCGACGAGATCTTCGACCTGATGGAGAAGTTCGCGGGCTACGGCTTCAACAAGTCGCACGCGGCGGCCTATTCGCTGCTGGCCTACCACACGGGTTGGCTCAAGGTCCACTACACGGCCGAGTTCTTCTGCGCCAACATGACCGTCGAAATGGACGACACCGACAAGCTCAAGGTGCTGTTCGAGGACGCGCAGAAGAACTTCGGCATCAGCTTCGAGCCGCCCGACGTGAACCGGGGCAACTACCGCTTCGAGCCCGTGACCGACCGCGCCATCCGCTACGGCCTCGGTGCGGTCAAGGGCACCGGCCAGCTGGCGGTCGAGGCCATCGTCAAGGCGCGCGAGGAGGGCGGCGCCTTCGCGAGCCTCTACGACTTCTGCGTGCGCGTGGACCGCCAGCGCATCAACAAGCGCACGGTCGAGGCGCTGATCAAGGCCGGCGCCTTCGATTCGCTGCAGCAGAACCGTGCCTCGCTGATCGCCTCGGTCGATCGCGCCTTCGAATTCGCCAACGCGACGCAGGCCAACGTCGCCCAGGTCGACATCTTCGGCGACTGCGAGCACGGCTCGGCCACGCAGGAGCCGGCGCTGGTCGACGCCACGCCCTGGGGCGTGAAGGAACGCCTGACCTACGAGAAGACCGCGGTCGGCTTCTATCTCTCGGGCCATCTGTTCGACGAGGTCGAGCACGAGGTCCGGCGCTTCTGCAAGCGCCAGATCGACGACCTGCTCGACAGCCGCGACCAGCAGGTGATCGCAGGCATCGTGAGCGATTTCCGGGTCATCAACGGCCAGCGCGGGCGCCTCGCGATCTTCAAGCTCGACGACAAGTCGGGCGCGATCGACGGCACCGCCGACGAGGCGCTCTTCAACGCCAACCGCAACGTGCTCAAGGACGACGAACTGGTCATCGTGAGCGGCCGGCTGCAGCCCGGGCGCGGCGGCTTCGAGGCGCGCTTCCAGGTCCAGCAGGTGTGGGACCTGGCCACGGCGCGCTGCCGCTTCGGCAAGTTCCTGCGCGTGTCGGTCAATGGCAAGGCGCCCGACATCGCGCGGCTCGTGAAGGACTTCCCGCCCCGCACCGAGCAAAGTGAGCACGGCGAGCTGCAGCAGGGGCTGGGCGTCCGCCTGTCGCTCGCGCGCGGCGGCGCACAGGTCGAGCTGCAGCTCGGCGAACGCGCCAGGTTCTTTCCCACCGATGCGGCGCTGGCCAGCTGGACGGCGCAGGCCGACGCGGGCAAGGCCGCGATCGTCTACGAGTAGCGCGACAGCGTCGGGACGATGCCGCCATGACCACCGTGGATCGCCAGCTGTTCCTGCTGCTCAACGCCGATGACGATGCCCACGACTGGGTCATCGATGGCGGCCAGTTCTTCGCCGCGCACGCGCACTGGCTGCTGCTCGTGCTGCTGCTGGTCATGGCGCTCCGTCGCAGCAGGCCGCTGCTGCGGCCGATCGGGGTTGCGGCGCTGGCGATCGCTTTCGGGGCCCTGGCCTGCGAGCTGATCCCGCTCGCCTGGGATCGCCCGCGTCCGTTCGAGCGCGGCCTCGGGGTGCTGCACCTGCCGCACAGCGGGAGCCCCTCGTTTCCGAGCAGCCATGCGACCGCCTACGGCGCCCTGGCCTTCTCCTTCGTGCTCGGCTCGAAGTTGCGCTGGGTCGGTGGCGTGCTGCTGGCCCTGGCGGCGCTGGTGAGCCTGGCGCGCGTGGTCGTGGGCGTGCACTATCCGTTCGACATCGCGATCGGTGCCGGCCTCGGCGGCCTGTCGGCAGTCGCGGCGCATGCCCTCGTCGAGCGGGTTTCCTTTTGGGCCCGCAGCCGAACCAGCGGCGGATTGTCCTGAGGTTTCGGGCTCAGCGCCCGAGCCGGAGCGCCAGCGCCGCCTTCACCTGCGGCCACTCGTCGTCGATGATGCTGAAGCGCACCGAGTTGCGCTTGCGTCCGTCCGGCATGATCCGTTCGTGGCGCACGATGCCCTCCTGCGTCGCGCCGATGCGCAGGATCGCGGCGCGTGATCGCTCGTTCAACACGTCGGTCGTGAACTGCACGCGCACGCAGTGCATGGCCTCGAAGGCATGCTGCAGCAGCAGGTACTTGGCTTCGGTATTAACGGGCGAGCGTTGCGCGCCCGTGGCCAGCCAGGTGTGGCCGATCTCGAGCTTGCGGTTGCGCGCATCGATCTTCCAGAATCGCGTGCTGCCCACCACGCGGCCGCTCTCGCGATCGACGACCACGAAGGGCATCACGGTGCCCGCGTCACGGCCGGACAGCGCGGTCTCGATGTAGCCATGCACCGTGGCCGGGCCCGGCACCACGGTCAGCGTCATGTTCCAGAGTTCGCCGTCGGCCGCGGCGGCGAGCAGCGCATCAGCGTCGCCGCTCTCGAGCGGCCGCAGCGCCACGTGGCGGCCCGTCAGCGTGGGCTGTGGCTGTATCGGCATGGCCCGCAGCGGCTCAGCGCTTGGGCCGCAGCGTCACGATCAGCCGCGCCGGCACCGTGCCGTCGATGTCTCGCGGCAGCTTTTCGGTCTTCTGCAGCGCACGCAGCGCGGCGTCGTCCCAGTTCGGCAGGCCGCTGGACTTGACCAGCTGCGGCGTGCCGACGATGGTGCCGTCGGGCGCCAGCCGCACGTCGAACTCGGCGCCCGGATTGCCGCTCACCATGTCAGCATCGGGGAACACGACGTTGGGCCGCACTGCAGCGGCGACCTTGCCGCCATAGCTGCCCGACGGCCCCGATGACTTCGCGGCCGCACCTTCGCCGCCCGAGCCGGCCATCGCCTGCATGCGCTTGAGCGTGGCTGCGCGATCGGCGGCGGCCTGTGCCTGCTGCTTCGCGTCGGCTTCCTTCTTCTTCGCGGCCTCGGCCTGCTTGGCGGCCTCGGCTTCCTGGCGACGCTTCTGCTCGGCCAGCTTCTTCTGTTCTTCCTTCTTGCGCTCGGCTTCGTCCTCGGCGCGCTCGCGGGCCTCGGCCTCGCGCTTTTCCTGTGCCGCCTTGCGTTGCGCCTCGAGCTTCTTCTGCTGGGCCTGCTGCTCGAGCTCGCGTTCGCGCTGCTGCTCCTTCAGCTTCTTCTCGCGCTCGAGTGCGATGTCGGGCGCCTTCGGGACCGGCGTCGGATCGGGCGGACGCACCGCCTGGGGTGGGGGCGGCGGCGGTGGGGGCGGCGGAGGCGCCGGCGTGGGCGTCGGCTGCGGCGGCACCGGGACCGGCGCCACCGCGCGCGGCGCGGCCTGCTGCACCGTGGTCGACCACAACTCGGCCTCGACTGCGTCGTTCTCGGCCTCGCGGCGCCAGCTCACGCCCCAGGTCAGTGCCGCGATCAGCAGGGCATGGGCGATCAGGGCCAGCACCACGGCCCGCGGCGTGCCGCGCTGGGGCGGCGGTGCGAACTCGGGTCGGTCGGCGGCGAGCGACATCACTTCGCGCCGGTGGTCTGCACCGACAGGCCGACGCGTTCGATGCCGCTGCGCTTGAGCTGGTTCATGGCCTTGACCACGGTCTCGTACTTCACGGTCTTGTCGGCACTGATGACGACCGGGCGCTCGGCGTCGCCGCCCTGCGCGGCCTTGGCGGCCGCGCCGATCTGCGTCATCGGGATCGAGCTGCCGCCGGTGCCGGTGGATGCGTCCTTCTTGATCTGCACCTCGTCATCGCTCTTGATGACGATCTCGATCGGCTTGTCGGGCTGCTTGCTGGCCTTGTCGACGCTCGGCAGGTTGATCACGCTCGGCGTGATCAGCGGCGCCGTCACCATGAAGATGATCAGCAGCACCAGCATCACGTCGATGAACGGGACCATGTTGATCTCGTTGATCGTGCGGCGGCCGCGGCCGCGGGATTGCATGGCGGACATGGTGCTTCGCTCCGTTCAGCGGCCGGCGGCCGGGGTCACGGTGGCCGGGTTCACGTGCGCGGTCAGGTTGCGCTGCAGGATGTTCGAGAACTCCTCGATGAAGGTCTCGAGCGCGATCGCGATCTTGTCGATCTCGCGGGCGAAGCGGTTGTAGGCGACCACGGCCGGGATGGCGGCGAACAGGCCGATCGCGGTGGCGACCAGCGCCTCGGCGATGCCGGGCGCCACGGTCGACAGCGTCACCTGGGCCAGCGCGGCCAGTCCGGTGAAGGCGTGCATGATCCCCCAGACCGTACCGAACAGGCCGACGTACGGGGACACCGAGCCGACCGTGGCCAGGAAGGACAGGTTCTGTTCCACCGCATCGAGCTCGCGCTGGTAGCTGGCGCGCATCGCCCGGCGTGCGCCGTCGAGCAGCGTGCCGGTGTCGGAGACGTGGCGTTCGCGCAGCTTCTGGTATTCGCGCATGCCGGAGGCGAAGATGCGTTCCATCGGGCCCGCGAACTTGGCGTTCTGGGCGGCCGACGAGAACAGCTCGTTGAGGCTGGTGCCGGACCAGAAGTCGCGTTCGAAGTCCTCGTTGAGCGAGCGCGTGCGCTTGAGCGCGAAGTACTTGCGGAAGATCGCGGCCCAGCTGGCGACCGACACGACGATCAGCAGCAGCACCACGAGCTGGACCGGCAGGCTGGCATGCAGCAGGAGGGAGAGGATCGACAGGTCTTGTTGATTCATGGCTTGAGAGGTTGAGACATGGAGCCGGCGTTGCCCTCGAGGGTTCCCGAAACTTGAAGCGGGATGCGTGCCGGCCGCAGGGTGGCCGCATCGACCCAGCCGATGCGGATCGTGCCTTCGCACAGAAGCAGGGGCTCGGATGCGATCGACGCGCCGGGTTGCTCTGAATTTGATAGCACGCGCTGGGCGATTATCAGTGACGCGGAGCCGATCCGGCGAAGCTCGGCTGTAACCAGCAGTTCGTCGTCGAGGCGCGCGGAACGGTGGTACTTGAGCTGCGTCTCGCTGACCACGAACATGCCCCCCGTTTCCTCGCGCAGGCGGCGCTGCGCGATGCCGAGGGTGCGCAGCCACTCGGTGCGCGCGCGCTCCATGAACTTGAGGTAGTTGGCATAGAACACGATGCCGCCGGCATCGGTGTCCTCCCAGTAGACGCGGATCGGCAGTGCAAAGCTCATGCGTGCACGCCGGCACCGGCCCAGGCACGCAGGCGCGCCACCGATTCCTCGAGCTGCGCCATCGAGCTGGCGGTCGAGAAGCGGATGAAGCGGCCGGTCTGGTCGCTGCCGAAGTCGCGCCCCGGCGTGACCGCCACGTGGGCCTGCTTCATGGCCTCGAAGGCGAAATCCCAGCTGCCCGAGATGCCGAGCCGGCGGGCCAGGGTACTGCAGTCGGCCCAGGCGTAGAAGGCGCCGTCGGGCATCACGGGCACCTCGAGGCCGAGACTCGCGAGCTGCGGGATGAACCAGTCGCGCCGGGCCTTGAACTGCGCCCTGCGCCGTTCGTATTCCTCGATGCTCTCGGGCTCGAAGCAGGCCAGCGCCGCATGCTGCGACACCGTGCTCGCGCAGATGAAGAGGTTCTGCGCCAGCCGCTCGATCGCCGGCACCAGTGCATCGGGCACCACCAGCCAGCCCAGGCGCCAGCCGGTCATGTTGAAGTACTTGCTGAAGCTGTTGATGCTGATGACCTGGTCGTCGATGGCGAGCGCGGTCTGGCCGTAGGCGTCGTCGTACGAGAGGCCGAGGTAGATCTCGTCGATCAGCGTGATGCCGCCGCGCGCGCTCACCACCTCGTGGATGCGGCGCAGTTCGTCAGGCGCGATCGAGGTGCCGGTCGGGTTCGAGGGCGAGGCCAGCAGCACGCCGCGCGTGCGCTCGGTCCAGGCGGCCTCGACCTTGGCGGCGCTGAGCTGGAAGCGCTCGGCCGCGGTGGTCGGCACCAGCACGGCGCGGCCGTCGGCCGCGGTCACGAAATGCCGGTTGCACGGATAGCTGGGGTCGGGCAGCAGCATCTCGTCGCCGGCCTCGATCAGCGCCAGGCAGGCCAGCTGCAGCGCCGCCGAGGCACCGGCCGTGATCACGATGCGTCGCGCCGGCACGTCGGCCTTGAAGCGCTCGGCATACCAGCCGCTGATGCGTTCGCGCAGGGCGTCCAGGCCCATGGCCGGCGTGTACTGGGTCGCACCGGCACGCACTGCGCGGGCGGCCGCCTCCTGCACCAGCGGCGGCGCCGTAAAGTCGGGTTCGCCGATGTTCAGGAAGATCATCGGCCGGTCGGTATGGGCGACCTCGCGCGCCAGCTTCGAGGCCGCCTTCGCGACCTCCATCACGTAGAAGGGCTCGATGCGCTCGGCGCGCCCCGAGATCCGCATCACCGGGCCTTGCCCGCCGAGCGATCGGCCTCGACCTCGGTCGCCCGCAGCGTCGGCGCCAGGCCGTTGAGCACCGCGTTGACGTACTTGTGGCCGTCGGTGCCGCCGAATTCCTTCGCCAGCTCGATGCACTCGTTGAGCACCACCCGCCACGGCACGTCGAGGCAGTGCTGGAACTCGTAGACGCCGATCCACATCACGCCATGCTCGATCGGCGAGATCTCCTCGAGCTTGCGGTCGAGCAGCGGCACGATCAGCGCGTCGAGCGCAGCGGCGTTCTCGATGGCGCCGTGCAGCAGCGCGTCGTAGTGGGCCGCGTCGGCCTTGTGGAAGCCGGCCAGGTCGCGCGTGAATTGGTCGATCGATGCCGCGTCGTTGCGCCCCACCAGGTGCTGGTAGAGCGCCTGCAGCGCGAATTCGCGCGCGCGGCTGCGGTTGGACTTGGCGGCCGCCTTGCGGGCGCCCGTGCTGGTGAGTCCGGTGCGGGTCTGGCGCGGCTTGCCGCCCGGTGTCTTGGTGGTGTCTTCGTTCATGAGAGGGTGGCGAGCAGCTGCGCCATCTCGACCGCCACGCGTGCGGCATCGCGGCCCTTGTCGGTCTGTCGGGCCACAGCCTGTTCGAGGTTTTCGGTGGTGAGGATCGCGTTGGCGATCGGGATGCGGTGGTCGAGCGCGACCCGGCTCACGCAGGCGCCGGATTCGTTGGCCACCAGCTCGAAGTGGTAGGTCTCGCCGCGGATGATGCAGCCCAGCGCGACCAGCGCGTGGTAGCGCTGGCGGCCGGCCATCGCCTGCAGTGCCACCGGCACTTCGAGCGCGCCCGGGACGCTCACGTGGTCGATGTCGACCGCCAGCACGCCGAGGGCCGACAGTTCGTCGCGGCAGGCTTGGGCCAGTGCGTTCGTGATGTCCTCGTTGAAGCGCGCCTGCACGATGCCGATGCGCAGACCCCGGCCGTCCAGCGCGATGTCCGCGCCCTTGTTTGCTTCTTGCATCAGCTCTGGTCCTTGGAGATGTAGCCGGCGATTTCGAGGCCGTAGCCGGCCGCCATGCTGGGCATGCGACGTGGCGTGCCCAGGAGGTTCATGCGGTGGACGCCGCATTCGCGCAGGATCTGGGCGCCGATGCCGTAGCTGCGCAGGTCCATGCGGCCGCGTTCGGGCGCCTGTGCGGGGCGCGCGGTGCCGTCGAACTGGGCCAGCAGATCGGCGCCCGTTTCGCCGCAATTCAGCAGCACGGCCACGCCCTTGCCCTGCGCCGCGAGGTGCGCGAGGCTGGCGTCCAGGCTCCAGGAATGCAGCGCGCGATTGCGCTCGAGCGCATCGAGCACCGACAGTGGCTCGTGCACGCGCACGTCCACCGTGTCGTCGGCGCTCCAGCTGCCGCGCACAAGCGCCAGGTGGACGCCGTGACTGGGCTTGTCGCGGAATGCGTGGGCCGTGAAGGGCCCCCAGGCGGTCTCGATCTCGCGGCAGCCGACCTTCTCGACCAGCGTCTCGGTGCGGCTGCGGTGTTCGATCAGGGCCGCGATGGTGCCGATCTTGATGTCGTGCTCGGCCGCGAACAGCTGCAGGTCGGGCAGCCGTGCCATCGTGCCGTCCTCGTTCATGACCTCGCAGATCACCGAAGCGGGCGAGCAGCCGGCCATCGCGGCCAGGTCGCAGCCGGCCTCGGTATGGCCCGCGCGCATCAGCACGCCGCCATCGACCGCCTGCAGCGGGAAGATGTGGCCCGGCTGCACCAGGTCGGCGGCCACCGCATCGGGGGCGACGGCGGCCTGCACGGTGCGCGAGCGGTCGGCGGCCGAGATGCCGGTCGTGACGCCCTCGGCGGCCTCGATCGAGACCGTGAAGGCGGTCGAGTGCTTGGCGCCGTTGCGCGCCACCATCGGCGGCAGTTGCAGCCGCTCGCACATCTCGCGCGAGAGCGTCAGGCAGATCAGGCCGCGCGCATGCCGGGCCATGAAGTTGATCGCCTCGGGGGTCACGTGGTCGGCCGCGAGCACGATGTCGCCTTCGTTCTCGCGGTCTTCCTCGTCGACCAGGATGACCATGCGGCCGGCACGCAGCTCGGCCACGATGTCCTCGACCGGCGAGATGGGCGCGGGCGCCTGGCCGCTGCGTTGTGCGCCGATCGGCGTCACGGATGCGTTCATGGGAGGCTGTCTTTCTTGGGATTCTCTGGAATGTGGATGGCGCCGGCCTGGAGCATGCGCTCCACGTAGCGCGCCACGGTGTCGATCTCGAGGTTGACCCGGCTGCCGGCCTTGAGGCTGCCGAGCGCGGTGTTCTCGACCGTGTGGGGAATCAGGTTGATGCTCACCTCGCTGCCTTCGGCCAGGTCCTCGACGCGGTTGACCGTGAGGCTCACGCCGTTGACCGTGATCGAGCCCTTGTAGGCCAGGAAGCGGGCCAGCTCGGGCGGCGCCAGCACGCGCAGCTCCCAGCTTTCGCCGACCGGTTCGAAGCGGCTCACGCGCCCGATGCCGTCGACATGGCCCGAGACGATGTGGCCGCCCAGCCGGTCGCTCGCGCGCAGGGCCTTCTCGAGGTTGATGCGGGTCTCGGCTTCGGCCAGGCCCGCGGTCTTGTCCAGCGATTCGGCCGAGATGTCGATCGTGAACTGCCGCTGGGCCGGGTCGAGCGTGGTGACCGTCATGCAGGCGCCATTGAGGGCGATGCTGTCGCCGAGCCCGACATCGGCCAGATAGCCGTCGGGCACCGCAATGCTGAGACGCTTGCCGTGGGAGGAAGAGCTTCCGAGGTCGTGGACGGCGGCGATGCGCCCCACGCCGGTGATGATTCCGGTGAACATCGCCGCATTTTCGCAGAGATGCGGGCCGGGCCCGGCGATCGGCGCCGAAGGGGCCCCGAAAGCGTCTCTAGAAGCTGTCGCGACCGGCCACGAGGGCGACGATCCGCAGGTCCGGGCCGATCGCCTCGATGGAGTGGAAATCGAGCGCCAGCGCGCCGTCGAGCGAGTTCAGCGGGCCGCCCGCATAGGGCTGGCTTGCGATGCCGAGCCCGTCGCCGATGAATTTCGGCGCCATGTAGAGCAGCAGTTCGTCGACCAGGCCCTCGCGCATCAGCGAGCCGTTGAGCTTGTGGCCGGCCTCCACGTGAAGTTCGTTGACTTCGCGCCGGGCGAGGTCGGCCAGCATGGCAGCGAGATCGACCTTGCCACCAACGTTGGGCAGGTAGCGGATGTCGGCGCCGCGTGCCTGGAGCGCTCCGGCGCGGGCCTCGTGGGCGGCCGCGGCATAGATCCAGACCGCGCGGCCGGGAACGTCGAACAGTCGCGCCCCGGGCGGCGTCTGCAGCCGGCTGTCGACGATCACGAGCGGGGGCTGGCGCGGCGTTTCGACGGCGCGCACGTCGAGCTGCGGATCGTCGTCGATCACGGTGCCGACGCCGGTCAGCACGGCGCCGGCGCGTGCGCGCCAGGCGTGGCCGTCGGCGCGTGCCGCCTCGCCCGTGATCCACTGGCTGCTGCCGTTCTCGAGCGCGGTCCTGCCGTCGAGCGATGCCGCGACCTTGAGCCGAACCCAGGGGGTGCGGCGCACCATTCGGCTCAGGAATCCGATGTTGAGCGCGCGCGCCTCCGACGCACCGGATCCGACCTCGACGGCGAGGCCCGCCGCGCGCAGCCGTTCGAAGCCCTGGCCCGCCACGAGCGGATTGGGATCGGCGATGGAGGCCACCACGCGTGCGACGCCGGCTTCGATCAGCGCCTCGCAGCAGGGGCCGGTGCGGCCGTGGTGGGCGCAGGGCTCGAGCGTGACGTAGGCAGTCGCGCCGCGCGTGTCCTCTCCGCGAGCCGTGGCATCGCGCAGCGCCATCACCTCGGCATGGGCGCCGCCGACCCGCTGAGTCTGGCCGCTGCCGACGATGCGGCCGTCGGGTGCGACCAGCACGCAGCCGACCGCCGGATTGGGCGGCGCGGTGCGGCTCGCGTCGCGCGCAAGCGAGAGCGCGAGTCGCATGGCTTCGTCGGCGGACAGCGTCGGGGTGGAGGAAGGCAGCGGAGTCATGCGGGAGGCTTGGGCTTTCAACGGATCCAGCACTCGGCCTTGAGCGAGTCCGATGCGTCGGCGACCGTGAGGCCGCGGACGCCGGCGTCGTCGAGGGTGAAGCCGCCGCAACGGTCCGTGGCCTGTGCGCCCAGGGGCAGTGCGGTCAAAGTGTAGCCGCTGCCTTGCGCGTCACGCGGCTCGTAGGCGATGCGGTAGGAAGCGAAGGACGTCGTCCTGAAGGCCCCGGGGAGGTGCGATGCCTCGCCCGGATAGGTGCCGTTCGCGGTCGCGAATCGCTCGAGCCAGTGCGCGGCCTGCAGCAGCGTGCCGCGGGCCTCGCTGCGCCGGCCGCGGCGGATCGTGTCGTCGTAGATCGGCAGCGCCACGGCGGCGAGCACAGCCAGCAATGCCAGGACGATCAGCGTTTCGATCAGCGTGAAACCTCGTGCGGGCCGCCGGCCGCTTCGGCGCTTCCCTTGATCGCTCATTGCAACTGGCGCCAGCTGACACGCTTCATCGTGCGGACAGGCCGCAGCACCGACGGCGGGGCCGGCTGGCCGGGTGCCGCGAGTCGGACCTCGGATCGCGCGTCGCGCAGCGCCGCCGCCGGAGCGCTGCGCGTCCGCGAGGCCTGTGCGCCGGCCGCCGCGGGCGCCTGCGCGTAGAGCGCGCTGCGTGGCGCGGAGCCATCGACGATGTCGAGCGTGGTGCGGTATTCGGCGCTCGGCGCGGAGGGCGGGTGCGGCGCGTCGCCCGAGGTGGCCGCGGGCACCACGCTCCAGATGTCGATCAGGCGGCCATCGAGCCATCCCGGGTTGGCCAGCACGCGCTCGCGCGGCGCGGGCAGGTCGACGAACCAGCCGCGTCGGGCATCGCTGCCGCCGTAGCGGACCGCATGGGTCGACAGCGTGCCCCATTCGTTGCGCGCGTCGACGCTGAGAGTCTGGGCCACCAGCGCTGCACGGCCGGCGGTGATGGCGCCGCTCCCGGTCGCCGGGCGCGCGGAAGCTGCGGCCGGATCAGTGACCGGCCGGCTTCGGACCGGCGTGTCGTCGCGCAGCCCGTAGAGTGTCTGGGGTTGGCGGTCCTGGTCCGCGCTCACCGGTGGGCGTCGTCCGGTGCCGAAGGCAATCATGAGTCCGCCCTCGGGATGCGGCCGCCAGACCGGTGCCGAGGCGATGGACTGGCGTCTTGCGGCGGCCGTGCCGTCGCGCGCGACGAAGAAGGGCGTGGCGCCGAAAGCGGGTTTCCATCGGGCAGGGTCGGCGTGGGTGAGGTCGAACTTCCAGAGATTGCCCTGCAGGTCGCCGGCGTAGGCAATATCGATGCGGCCGTCGCCGTCGAGGTCGATCAGGCGCGGCGTCGAAAGACCGTTGTCGGGCCCGGCGTCCGCCACGATCCGGTGCAGTTCGCGCGCGCCGTCGAGATACTGGATCAGCAGCACGGCCCGCCCGTCGGTGCTGCCGCTGCCGTTGCCGATGAGCAGCGCCCAGCGGCCGTTGTTGAGGCGGGCGATCTGCCGGCTCGTCGTCGGGTCGCCGGGCTCCGTGGAAGGCTCGCCCTCGATGCGGCCGATGTCGGGGTCCATGCCTGAAGGCGCCGTGCGGTCGAGCACCACGAGGTCGGAGGCCCGGCCTGCCGAGAAGGCCTGCGGCTGCGAGATGTCGAGCACGAAGTAGCCTCGGCCGCCCGCGCCCGGGAAGCCGGCGAGGTAGGTGCGCCATAGCCTGGCGTCGCGGCTTCCGGGCATGCCGAGGTAGACATCGCCGGACAACGGCGATCCGTCGACGAACGCACCTTGACCCTGCGCCGTACCGAAGTGCTGCGCGAGGGTGGCATGGAAGCCCTCGGGCACGTAGGCGATGCGCTCATGGCCCGTGACGGCATCGAAGCCGTGCAGCATGCCGTCGCTGGCGCCGACGTAGAGCATCGCGAGGCGGTCGCCGAGCAGGCGCCGAAAGCCCGCGTGATCGTCGAAGGCGTAGCCGCCCGTGGGCCGCGCGGGCTGGAACCAGGGCTTCGAATGGACGATCGCGCCGTGACGCGAGGGGCGGATGCGCAAGACAACGCGGGCCGTGGCCTCGCCTTCGCGGCTGCGGTCGCCGCGCAGGTAGGCGAGCACGCTGCGGCCTCCGACGTCGCCGGCGGAGCCGTCGTCCCGGCTGCTGCCATCGCGCTCACCGGCGGCCGCGCGCCATGGCGCGGACATGGCGATGCGTTGCGAATCCGAGAGCTGCTCCCATTCCCAGGCAATGCCACCGCCCGCCCGACTTTCGCTCCCGCTCCGGTGCGACAGCACGACGCGGGCGGCCGGCCAGTCGCTGCCTTGCGCGTCCATCAGGGAGGCGGTCGAGTGCGGCAGTGCTTCTGCGTCCCGGCTGCCGGGGCGGTCGCCCCAGAGGCCAGTCGCGTCGGCGAGCTTGCTGCCTGCGCGCACCCGATGACCGGTGATCGATCCGCTGCGGCCCGTGGCGTCGTAGCGTGCCACGAAGAGGGCCGCATCCCGCCGCGCGTCGAAGTCCGCCGCGATCGTGACCGAGCTCACGGTCTCGTCCGACTTGGCCTGCGCGTCGGGCGGCGGCAGGCTCGCACCTTCGACGGTGCTCGCCATGAGCGCCAGCCCGAGGCCCCATTTCATCCAGCTCATGAAGGCTCCCTTTTCCAGACGACCGTCGTCTGCAGCACCGCCTGCGTGCCACGCCGAAGTCCCTGCGCAACCGCCGTGATGCGATAGATGAACGGCGTCTGATCGTCGGGCGCGAAGGCGCCCCCGGCTCCGCCTTCGAACGCCGAAGCCATGTCGTAGGGGAGCAGCTCGACCCAGTACCAGGCACGCTGCCGTGGCTCGGCCGCCAGCAGCGGGGTGTCGACTTCGGAATAGGCCCCGGTGTGGGCGCCATAGGCGGCCGCGACCTTCTTCATCCGGTCGAGAGCCTCGCGGTCGGCCCAGAAGCCCGGCGAGACCCGGTCGGGCACGCAGATGCCGGCCGCACAGGAAGGCCGACGGGCGCCGAGGCTGGCCCGCAGGTCCTGCCATTCGGCTAGGTTGGAGGGATACGAAACCTGGCCGGCATCGATGTCGATCGGCCCGTCCGGGCGGCAGCCGACGCGGCAGGGAGCGCCGTCCGGGCCCAGTCCGCGGATGTCTGCCTCGGCGTCGCGCAGCAGTGCATGCGCGGCCTCGCGGGCGCGCTGGTGGTCGCTGTCGCTGCCGGCCGATTGCTCGCTCAGGCGGGCTCCGCGCAGTCCGGCCATCGTGAGCAGCGAGCACAGCAGCACCGCGACCATCACCACGACGAGCGAGAAGCCGCGCGCGCGGCGGCGCGGCGTCATGGGAGCGATGTCGGATCGGTTCATGCGTTGCGCAGGTGGAAGAGGTGCCGAATGACCTGGTGCACCCGACCGTCCCGCGGCCGTTCGCGGTCGCTGCAGTCGCGATAGCGCAGCGCCGCGGAGTCGGGCGCGCGTTCCTCGCCCTTCAGGTCGAGGCAGACCTCGAGGGCCATCACGGAGGGCCAGAGCGCCGCAGCCTCGACCTGGTTGGCGTCGAGTTCGCGCGTCACGCCTGCGGTCACGACGCGATAGCGAACCTGCAGATCGACGACCTGCCCGATGACGGGCTGGCTGCCGCGCAGGCTGCGGCAGACCAGGCTGCTGCGCCTGGTGTCGATCGCGAAGCGCGCCTGTACGCGCTCGTCGTTCTCGACCCGGGCGCCGATGCAGTCGTATTGCCAGGCGGCCCTTGCCGCCGGGTTCGGCCAGCGCACCGGCGCGAAGCTCAACGTCACGGTGTCGCTGGCGCCGTCGCGGCCTTCGGTGCCGAAGACCTTCGGCCCTGCGTCGACGTCCGTGCCCGGCGCGGGAAAGGCGTACAGGCCGCTGTCCTCATCGCGCACCGGGTCGACCGCGCCGGCCTGCCGTATCTGCAAGCCGATCAGGTGCATCGCGTACGAGGCCTGCTGCTGCAGCTGCGCCAGTTCCTGCACCTGGGCGGTTGCACCACGCGAGATGAGCAGCGTGCCGAGCGCCGCGTACATGACCATCAGCGCGATCGCCATGGCGACAAGCACTTCGAGCAGAGCCAGCCCGCGGGCTTTAGCGTGATACGTCACCATGGACCTAGGGCTGGACATGCGTCACGCGACAGACGAGACCCGGCGGGCACCGTGCATCCGTCGGCAGTTGAACGGACGCGCTGCCTTTCGGGTTCGAAGCGGCTCGCGGATCGGCCGGTGCCGTCGCCCGCCATGCCACGAGGACGGTCAGTCGCCCGCCGCCGGGCGCTTCGAACGCAGCGCCTTGCCCGCCTGGCAGTGCGTCGGCCACGGCCTGCTTCCAGCGCGCGATGTCCCATTGCGCGAGCGCTGCGGCGTCGCAGCCGGCACTGCGTCGGCAGTCGGGCGGAGCGATTGCTGCGTCCCAGCCGGTCGCGTAGGCGGGCAGCGATGCGGGGGCGTCCGGGTGCGCCTTGATGCGCTCGGCGAAGTCGTCCGCCAGACGGACCGCCTGGGACTGGTGCGTGCTCGCGCGGGCGTCGACCAGGGTGCCAAGCTGCATTCCCAGCATGCCGTACAGCGCGATCGCAAGAAGGGCCAGCGAGACCAGCGCCTCGATCAGGGAGAGTCCGCGCTGCCACGCGCGGCAGCGGGCGCTCAGCATTCTCCGGTGCCTCGCGTCCGATGCACGCGGCCGCCCGCACTCATGCACAGCACCTCGGTGGCGTCGACCCGGCTTTGGTTCGAGGGCGTGAGCGTGAAACGGAAGGCGCCGAGCCCCGGAAACCGCCCCCAGCGATTCACTGCCAACGCATCCGAGGGCGCCGGGGCGTTGGTCGTGGCCAGCACGCTCCGCAGCGGCGGCCAGGCCTGGATCAGCTCGTCGCCTGGCCCGAAGCGGCCGTCTTCGTCGAAGTCTGCGAAGACCGCCCAGCCGCAACTCCAGTCGCGCGCGGAAGGGGCAGGGCAGCCCGGCACCTCGGTCTTGCGCAGGACCACCTGGCTGCCGCGGCGCAGCGCCTCGGCGCGCGCGAGATGGAGCGCGGCGGCCAGGTCGTCACCGGCATTGCGGACTCGCTGGCGCACGATCGCGCTGCTGAAGTGCGGAGATGCCAGTCCGGCCAGGATCGCCACGATGGCGGCCACGACCAGCAGTTCGACGAGCACGAGGCCGTGGGCGAGGGGTGCGGCAGCGCGGGAGGTCATCGCGGGCCATGCTAGGAGCGCCCTTTGCGTGTCTTCGGCCCTGGGATACCGGCGGCGCGCGGCTGCCGACGCGCGGTCGGATAGCTCGCCACCACGATGATTCGAAAGGAGTTTGGCGGCATCTTCAAGAAGCCGCCGCGCCTCGATGCCGACTCAGATGTCGCGCAACAGCTGCCGGAACTCGTCCACGTCCTCGAAGCTGCGATAGACCGAGGCGAAGCGCACGTAGGCGACCTTGTCGAGCTTCTTCAGTTCGCGCATGACGAGTTCGCCGAGCTTGGTGGTCTCGATCTCGCGCAGGCCGCTGGAAAGCAGCTTCTGCTCGATGCGCAGCAGCGCGTTGTCGATCTGCTCGATGCTCACCGGGCGCTTGCGCAGCGCCAGCATCATCGAGGCGCGCACCTTGGCTGTCTCGAAGTCGGTGCGGCTGCCGTCCTTCTTGACCACCACCGGGAAGTTGACGTCGGGGCGTTCGTAGGTGGTGAAGCGCTTGTCGCAGCCGCCACACTGACGGCGGCGGCGCACGAAGTCACCGTCCTCCGAGACCCGGGTCTCGACGACCTGGGTTTCGAGATGGCCGCAGAACGGGCACTTCATGCGACGAAGCAGGTCACTTGTAGACGGGGAAGCGGCTGGTCAGCGCGTGAACCTTGGCGCGCACGGCATCGATGTTCGCGGCGTCGCGCGGATTCTCGAGCACGTCGGCGATCAGGTTGGCGGTGGCGCGGGCCTCTTCGTCCTTGAAGCCGCGGGTGGTCATGGCGGGCGTGCCGATGCGCACGCCGCTCGTGACCATCGGCTTCTCGGGGTCGTTCGGGATCGCGTTCTTGTTGATCGTCATGTGGGCGGCGCCCAGCACGGCTTCGGCTTCCTTGCCCGTGATGCCCTTGGCGCGCAGGTCGACCAGCATCACATGGCTTTCGGTGCGTCCGCTCACGATGCGCAGGCCACGCTCGGTCAGCGTCTCGGCGACGATCTGCGCGTTCCTGACCACTTGCTGCTGGTAGGACTTGAATTCCGGCGACAGCGCCTCCTTGAAGGCCACGGCCTTGGCCGCGATCACGTGCATCAGCGGGCCGCCCTGCAGACCCGGGAAGATGGCGCTGTTGATTGCCTTCTCGTGCTGCGACTTCATGAGGATGATGCCGCCGCGCGGGCCGCGCAGGCTCTTGTGGGTGGTCGAGGTGACGATGTCGGCATGCGGCACCGGGTTCGGATAGACGCCCGCCGCCACCAGGCCCGCGTAGTGGGCGATGTCGACCATGAAGATCGCGCCGACGTCCTTCGCCACCTTGGCGAAGCGCTCGAAGTCGATGCGCAGCGAATAGGCCGAGGCGCCGGCGATGATCAGCTTCGGGGCGTGCTCGTGCGCCTTGCGCTCCATCGCGTCGTAGTCGATGGCTTCGTTGGCGTCGAACCCGTAGCTCACGACGTTGAACCACTTGCCGCTCATGTTGAGCGGCATGCCGTGGGTCAGGTGGCCGCCTTCGGCCAGGCTCATGCCCATGATGGTGTCGCCGGGCTTGAGGAAGGCCAGCATCACGGCCTCGTTGGCCGAGGCGCCGCAATGCGGCTGGACATTGGCGGCGTCGGCGCCGAACAGCTGCTTGACGCGGTCGATCGCCAGTTGCTCGGCCACGTCGACGTGCTCGCAGCCGCCGTAGTAGCGCTTGCCCGGATAGCCCTCGGCGTACTTGTTGGTGAGCTGCGAGCCCTGGGCGGCCATGACGGCCGGCGAGGCGTAGTTCTCGCTCGCGATCAGCTCGATGTGGTGTTCCTGGCGCGCGTTCTCGGCCTGGATGGCGGCGAAGATCTCAGGATCGGTCTGTTCGACCAGGATGTTGCGGTGGTACATGGCAGTCCTTCATGACGATGGTCCTTGTTCTTCAATCAAACAAGGGCTGCCCAGGCGAACGGCTGAACGCCCGGCGGCAAGTCCGGGCGGCACGCTTCCCAGTGGTGTTCCACGTCAGCGCAATGCACCTGAAAAGGGTTGCGCCTATCGCCAGTCGCGTGCTGGTCGAGTGTAGCCGAGGGCGCCCGCGATCGCGGCGGCCGCCTCCAAGGCCTTGATCAGGAGTCGCCGAGCAGCGCGACTTGCGGATCGGGTTCGGCGCGGGGCTTGGCAGGCGCCACGACCGGCAGCGGGGTCGCGCGCATGCCCGGCGGCGTTGCGGCGGGGGGCGGCGTGACGGTGGTCGGCGGCGTACGGCCCGCCACGACCTGGCGCAGGCGCTCGGTCTCGGCCAGCACCTTGCCGGCATAACCGCCGTCGTCGGCGAGGTTGGCGGCGCCGACGTAGTAGCGCAGGCCGCCTTCGAGCGAGCCGGCGCGCGCGATGCATTCCTGCAGCACCTTGACGCCGACGCGCATGTTGGTGACCGGATCGAAGGCGGTCAGGGTGCCGCCCGCGCGCTCGTACTTCTCGCCATGCACCCGTGTCATGACCTGCATCAGCCCCTGGGCGCCGACATGGCTCTGGGCGAAGGGGTTGAAGCTGGATTCGACTGCCATGATCGCGAGGATCAGCGTCGGATCGAGCTTGGTGCGCTTGCCGAGTTCGAAGGCCTCGGCCACGAGCACGCTGAGCGGCTCGGGCGCCACGCGGTATTTCTTGCTGAGCCAGAAGGCGACGGCAGCCTGCGGCTTGGGGAGCTCGTGCGGGCTGGCGGCGGTGGTGCGATCGATCGCGGTCGGCTCGAGGTCGGTCGCCTCGGGCGCGGGCTTGCGCGACTGCAGCCAGCCCATCAGCTGCTCCTCGCCGGACTGGCGCAGGTCGGGGCGGGCGACCAGCGCCAGCACCGCGAACACCAGCGCCAGGCCGAGCAGGGCGAAGCTGTTGTGGGTGATTTCGAAGAAGCCGTCGACCACGTCGGACCCGAAGGTCTTCAGCCCGCGGGCCGTGGCATCTAACGCCTGTTTCATCGCTCTTCCTTTCTGTGCGGCACCTGCTCGCAACGCCCGGATGGGGCGAAGAAGGAAGGAAGCGGCGCAATGGATTGGTTGCGATCAGGTCCGCGCGACAAGGGGAGAGAGCGCGGCCGCCTGATCAAGCCGGCACATGCCGGCGGCGGATTCGGTGAGCCCGGTGGGTTGGGTTCCGGGGAGGTCGCATTCTAGAAGTGGCTACATACCCGGTCAAGAATAAGAACTGGGGGCGTTACTCTAAAACGATCGTAAGAAAATGTATGAAATAGTGCACAAATCGACCGAGACAGGTTGATTGAAAACCCGATTTGCAATTGATCGCCGACAGGCCTACGCTGAGCCTGCCTGAGTTTTCAGGCGTCTACCGAGGTCCGAGCAACCGGCGGAGCAATC
This sequence comes from Variovorax jilinensis, assembly GCF_030316885.1. Classification (GTDB taxonomy): domain Bacteria; phylum Pseudomonadota; class Gammaproteobacteria; order Burkholderiales; family Burkholderiaceae_C; genus Variovorax; species Variovorax jilinensis. The sequence continues at coordinate 1,324,002 of NZ_JASZYQ010000001.1, forward strand.
CGAGGGTTCGGCGGCCGAGGCCCCATGGTGGCAATCTCTTGCTGCCGGCATGACTGGAACGATTCAACTTCCGGTTGCGCGAAAAGATGGCATGGGCGTTGCGCTCGCCATCGAGCCCGGAGGCACGACTTCTCGTCGGGCCTCCGGGCTTTCTCGTTGATGGGCACCGAAATCCGTTTGGGGCACACTTCCGGGCAATGAATCCTGCCTTGCTGAAACAGAACAAGTGGGTGCGGCGCATCGCGATCGCGCTGATGATCGTGGTGGGCGTGTGGCTGCTGGCCTGGCTCGCCGTCCCGCCGATCGTCAAGGGCCAGCTGCAGAAGATCGCGAGCGATAAGCTCGGCCGCCAGGTCACGGTGGGCAAGATCGACTTCAAGCCCTGGACGCTCGAACTGGCCCTGAACGACCTGCGCATCGCCACGGCCGATGGCAGCCAGCCGCAGGTGGCGATCAAGCGCATCTATGTAGACGCGGAATTGCAATCGATCCTGCGCCTGGCGCCCGTGATCGATGCGGTCCGCATCGAGGCGCCCGCGATCCAGCTCACCAAGCTGGCCAAGGGCGGCTTCGACATCGACGACATCGTGGCCCGGCTGACGCCGGCGCCCGAGCCGCCCGAAGCGCCCAAGAAGGGCCCGCCGCGCTTTGCTGTCTACAACATCGCGATCAGCGACGGCGCCTTCGACTTCACCGACCAGACCGTGGAGCGCAAGCACGAGGTCCGCGACTTCGCGCTCAGCGTGCCGTTCCTGAGCAACCTGGCCTCGCAACGGGAGATCAAGACCGACCCGAAGCTGGCCTTCGTGCTGAACGGCAGCAGGTTCGACTCGGCGGCAGAGACCACTCCCTTCGCCGACACCCGCAAGACCGACGCCCACATCCGCTTCGAGGGACTGGACCTGGTGCCCTACCTGGGTTACATCCCCGGCGGCCTGCCGGTGGCGCTGAAATCGGGCACGCTCGATGCCGATCTCAAGATCGATTTCGAGCAGGCCGCGGCGACCGGCCTCAAGATCACGGGCACGGTGGCGGCCCACGCCATCAAGCTGGACGATGCCCGGGCCCGCGACCTGCTGGCCTTCGACTCGCTGAAGATCTCGCTGGCCGACGTGCGGCCGCTCGAGCGCGTGTTCCACCTGTCCGAGATTGCGCTCGCTGGGCCGAACCTGGTGGTGGCGCGCGACGAGGGCGGGCGGCTCAACCTGCTGGCGACCGACCGCGCCACCGGGGCGACCGAGAAGGTGGCGCAGGTTCCCGCACCGACGCCCGAAGGGGCGGCCAAGCCGGCCGAGCCGTTGCCGCTGCGCTTCCAGCTCGACAAGTTCGTGCTGACCGACGGCCAGATCGGCTGGCGTGACCAGACCACCCAGCCTGCCGCCGCGATCGACGTCAAGTCGCTCGCGCTCGAGGCCCAGGGCGTCGCCTGGCCGATCGAGAAGCCCGCCACGTTCAACGGCGCGATGGCGGTCGGCGGGGCGCCGCTCAAGTTCGGCGGCGAAGGCACCGACAAGAAGGCACTGATCCACACGGAGATCGAGGGGCTGCCGCTGTCGCTGGCCGCGCCCTACCTGGCCCAGAGCCTGGAGCCCACGCTCGACGGCAAGCTCAGCGGCAAGGTCGATGTCGAATTCAACAAGCCCGATATCCGGTTCATCGCCCGCAGCGTGGTGGCCGACGGCCTGGCGCTGACCCAGGAGAAGACCGCGTTGGCGAGCGTCGGCCGCTTCGAGCTGGTCGACGCGGTGGCCGACATGACGAAGCACACGCTGTCGATCGCCTCCTTCACGGCCACCAACCCCAAGGTGCGGATCGAGCGCGACAACGAGAAGCGCTGGATGTTCGAGCGCTGGCTGCGGGCGCCGGCCGGCGCCAGCCCGGGCAATGCCGAACCGGCCAAGGTCGCCGCGCCCAAGGAATCCCAGGCCGCGGGGACGCCGCCCGCGGGCGCCAACACCAAGCCCTGGGCGCTGTCGATCGGCACCGTCGCGGTCGACAACGGCGTGCTCTCCTATGCCGACAACGCCAGCGCCACGCCGGTGGCCTTCGAGATCAGCGCCTTCAAACTGAATGCGCAGAAGATCGCGCCCGATACCGCCACGGTGTCGCCGCTCAAGCTGTCGGGCCGCATCGCGGCGGGGCGCGCCGAGGCGGGACGCTTCGAATACGACGGCAACCTGGTGCTCAAGCCGATGGCCGCCGAGGGGCGGCTCACGGTGGCCGCAATTCCGGCCCATGCCTTCAAGGCTTACTACGCGGATGCCCTGAACATGGACATCCGGCGCGCCTTCGCGAGCTACCGGGGAACGGTCAAGTTCGCGACCCTGCCCGCGGGCATCAGCGTGCGGCTGGCGGGCGACACCGCGGTCGACGACTTCCGCGCCAACAGCGTGATCCTGACCCAGGCGCCCGGGCTGTCGGCCAATCGGCAGCTGCTGAGCTGGAAGACGCTGGGCCTGCGCGGCCTCCAGGTCAACATGGCGCCCGGCACGCCGCTCAATGTCGACGTGCGCGAGACCACGCTGAGCGACTTCTTCGCCCGCGTGATCATCGATCCGACCGGCCGACTGAATCTGCTGTACCTGGTGAAGAAGCCAGGACAGGTGGCGTCGGCCGACGAGCCCATGCCCGAGGTCCAGACCGAGCGCAGCCTGGGCGGCACCACCACCACGACTGCCAAGCCGCCGAGCGCTCGCAGGGGAAGGGCGGCTGCGGCTCCCGCGAGTCCGGCGCCGCCGGCCGAGCTGATGGTGGGCGGCGGCCAGTCGTCGGCTCCGGTTGCGGCCGCACCGGCTGCGCCTGCGGCGGCCGACGATCCCATGGCACCGGTCATCACCTTCGGACCGATGTCGCTGGTCAACGGTCGCATCGACTTCTCCGACCTCTTCATCAAGCCCAACTATTCGGCCGACCTGACCGAGCTGACCGGCAAGCTCAGTGCCTTCTCGTCCAAGTCGCCCGCGCTGGCCGACCTCGAGCTGCGCGGCAAGGCCCAGCAGACCGCCGCGCTCGAGATCACCGGCAAGCTCAATCCGCTCGCCAAGCCTCTGGAGCTCGACATCACGGCGCGCATGAAGGAGCTCGACCTGCCGCCGTTGTCGCCCTACGCGATCCGTTTCGCCGGCCACGGCATCGAGCGCGGCAAGCTCAGCATGGACGTCAACTACAAGATCGCGCCCGACGGCACGCTCACCGCGGCCAACAAGATCGTGCTGAACCAGCTGCAGTTCGGCGAGCAGGTCGAGGGCGCACCGGCCAGCCTGCCGGTGCGGCTCGCGGTGGCGCTGCTGTCCGACCGCAACGGCGTGATCGACATCGACCTGCCGCTGCGCGGCTCGATCAACGACCCCCAGTTCAGCGTCGGGCCGCTGATCCTGAAGGCGATCGTCAACCTGATCGTCAAGGCCGTGACGGCGCCGTTCTCGCTGCTCACCGGCGGCGGCGGCGGCGGAGGCGGCGACTCCAGCATCATAGCCTTCGCGCCGGGCAGCTCGGATCTCGGCAAGGATGCGGGCGAGAGCCTCGACAAGGTCGCGAAGGCGCTCGTCGACCGGCCGGCGCTGCAGATGACGGTGATCGGCACCGCCAGTCTCGACAAGGAGCGCGAGGCCTACCAGCGCCAGCGCGTGCGCGCCCTGGCGCAGTCCGAGAAGCGCCGCATCGCGGTGCGCGCCGGCAAGGATGCGGCCGAGGTCGGGCCGGTCACGGACGCCGAATACCCCGAGCTGCTGACCGCGGTCTACAAGCGCTCCGAGGTGACCAAGCCGCGCAACATGGTGGGGCTGGCCAAGGACCTGCCGGTGAGCGAGATGGAAGACCTGCTGATGGCCGGCATCCCGGTCGACGAGGAGGCGATGCGCCAGCTCGCCGTGGAGCGCGGTGCCGCGGTGCGCGACTACCTGCTGGCGCAGAAGCTGCCGAGTGAACGGCTGTTCCTCGGCGCGGTGCGCACCAAGGCCGAAGGCGCCGACTGGAAACCCGGTGCCGAACTGAAACTTGCCACCCGTTGACCCGGGTTCCGCCAACTCGGTGAAAATGCAGCCCTGCGCCGGCCAAATGCCGGCGTCGCGCTTTTCCCCACCAGACAACGAATATTCGCTCAGTGACTTCAACTTCTTCCAAGACGCACGACCTCCAGTCTCTCGACACCTTGACCGGAGGCGCCTTCACCGCGCCCACCTCGGGCGAGCGCGCCCAGCGCATCCGGGACTGGCTCGCGGCCAATCCGTCGCCCGAGCAGATGCAGGACGTCTTCAAGGAACTGAGCGGCCGTGACAAGGGCGCGGCGCGCCTGCTGCGCGAAAAGCTCGACGAGCTCAAGCGCGCCAAGGGCCAGGAGGCGCTGGCCGTCGAATGGACCCACAAGGCCGAGGCCCTGCTGGCGCAGCCCAAGCTCAACATCGCCGATGCACTGGCCTGGCAGCGCGATGCCGCCAAGGCCGGGGCGCCGCTGTCGCGCGAGCCGCTGGCCGGCCTCAAGGCCCGGCTGGCCGAACGCGTGAAGGGCATCGAGGACCTGCAGCACCGGGCCCAGGTGCACCGCGAGGCCGCGGTCCTGCTGGCCCAGCGCTTCGAGGTCCTGTCGACCAAGAGCTGGCGCGATGCGCAGGGCGTCGAAGAGGCCCTGCGCGCAGACGTCGCCCACTGGCAGCAGCAGGCGGCCGAGATCACCGCCGACGCCAACTGGAGCAGCCTCGACGCCCGCTTCGCGCCGCAGCTCGACGCCTCCAAGGCGCAACTGCTGGTGGTGTCCGACGCCTTCAACGGCGCGCTGGCGCAGGCCGTGGCGGCCGCGGCCGATGCCGCCGCCCCGTTGCCGCCGGTGCCCGTCTGGGCCGACGAGCTGCGCGTGGCGCGCGGCGGTGCGCCCGAAGCCGCGCCGGCTGCCGCCCCCAAGCCGGCCGCGCCACGGGTCGATCCCGAAAAGCGGGCCGCTGCCCAGGACGCGGTGCAGGCCGCGCTCGTCAAGCTCGAGCAGGAAACCGCCGAAGGCCACGGCAAGGCCAGTGCCGGCGCCGCCGCCGCGCTGCGGGCAGTGCTCAAGGAGCACGGCAAACTGGTCGAGCCGCCGCTCGAGGCCCGCGTGCACGCGGCGCTGGTGGCCGCTGGCGAACTCGAAGGCTGGCAGCGCTGGAGCGCCGACAAGGTGCGGGAAGACCTGGTTGCCAAGGCCGAGGGCCTGCTCAAGCGGCCCGAAGGCCAGGCGCTGGGCGGCCGCAAGATGCAGGAGACGCTGCGCGCGCTGCGCGACCAGTGGAAGCAGGCCGACCAGGGCGGCGTGCCGAACCACGCGCTCTGGAAGCGCTTCGACGAGGCCTGCAACGAGGCTCACAAGGTGGTCGAGGCCTGGCTCGAGAAGGTTCGCGCCGACGCCGCCGAGCACCGTGCGCTGCGCACGGCGCTGATCGAGGAAGTGAAGGCCTGGGCCGCCGAGCATGCCCAGGCATCCGACCTCAAGGCCCACAACCGCGCGCTGCACCAGTTCGCCGATCGCTGGCGCGATGCCGGCCACGTCGGCGAGAAGGCGTTTGCCGAGCTTCAGGCCCAGTGGGCCGAAGCCTTTGGCGCCGCGCGCGCACCGTTCGAGACGGCGCAGAAGGCCAGCGTCGAACGCCGCCAGGCCATGATCGCCGAGGCCGCCGAACTCGGCGCCGCGCCGATGCTGCGCATCGATGCGGTCAAGGCGCTGCAGCAGCGCTGGCAGCAGGAAGCGCAGTCGGTGCCGCTCGACCGCCGCCATGAACAGAAGCTCTGGGATGCGTTCCGGGCCCCGATCGACGAGGCCTTCAACCGCAAGACCGCCGAGCGCGAGAAGGCCAGTTCGGCCATGAGCGAGCACGATCGCCACGTCCTCGACGCCTCCAAGGCGCTCGAGGCCGCCAACGCGACCGGCGACGCGCAGAAGATCCGCGCGGCGATCGCCCGGCTCGAAGGCGCGATCCGCGGCGAGGCGCCGCCACCGGCCCCCGCACCCGCACCCGCCCCCAAATCGGAAGCGCCCGCCGCTGCGGCGAATGCCGACGGGCCGGCCGTGGGCGCAACCGAGGTGGTGGCGCCGGGCCAGGCCGCGGCCGAATTCAGCGAAAGCGCCGGCCAGTCGCCGGCGCCCGAGGATGCCGACGCCGTGCCGGCAGCAGCTGCCGCCGATGAGTCGGCCGCGGCCGCCGCATCGGGCGAGACCGACCTGGTCGCGCCGGCCGACGGCGCCGACGCCTCGGCCCGCTCGGATGCCGAAGCCAAGCCCGCGGCGGCGCCGAAGCCGGCACCGAAGCCGGTCATCGCCGTGCGTGGCGACGACCGGCCGGGCAACAAGAAGGCCGAGGCCGTGCCCGCAGGGCGTGGCGGCGGCAAGTTCGGCGATCGTCGCGACAGCCGTGGCGGCCCCGGAGGACCCGGTGGTCCTGGCGGCCGCGGTGGCGAGCGGCCGCCGCGTCCCGGCGGCGATCGCGGTGCGCCCGCGGGCGGCGGCCGATTCGGCGACCGTCCGCCACGCTTCGAAGACCGCGGTCCTCGTCTCGGCGATGCGGCCTTCCGCGCCCAGCGCGAGGCGCTCGAGCGGGCCGACTTCGCGCTGCGCAAGCTCGCGTCGCAGGCCCATGGCGAAGCCCTCACGCAGGTGCTGGGCGCCTGGGAGAAGCGCGACGCCGCGCAACTGCCAAGTGCGCAGGAGCTGGGCCGCGCGGTGACGCCCGCAGTACGCAGCGGTTGGTCGCAGGCCCTCGGCGCGGCACCGTCCGCACCCTCGGCCGATACCGCCGAGGCGCTGCTGCGCCTCGAGATGGCGGCCGAGGTGCCGACGCCGGCCGAGCAGCTCGATGCCCGCCGCGCGCTGCAGCTCAAGCTGTTGACGCGCCGCGGTGATCCGACGCCCGAGCAGACCTGGGGTCAGGATGCCGGCAAGGTGCTGGCTGCAAGCCACGACGCGGCTTCGGCGCGACGGCTGCAGAACGCGCTGAAGGCCCTGCTGCGCAAGTAGAGCGGAAGGGCGGCCCTGCTCTCGGAGCAGCCGCCCGATCCGGTGCGATTCGGGCCGGTTCTCAGCGGTGCGGCGCGCCGTTGAAGAAGGCGTCGAACAGACCGACCAGCGCCGGGAACTCCGCTTCGAGCGCCTGTCGGTTCACGAAGTAGGCCTCGCAGGCCACCGCGAAGAATTCCGCCGGCGACTGCGCGCCGTAGTCGTCGAGCCAGGGCGGCTCGCCGCCGAAGCGCTCGGCCACGATGGCCTTCTCGCGCAGCGCCTCGTAGGCCGGCTGCAGCACCGCGAACCACGCACTGCGCGCGGCGCGCGCGCTGCGGCTGCCAAGGAAGCCCGGCGGCAGCGGCGGGCAGCCGTCGGCCTCGCCTTGCGCCATGTCGAGCTTGTGCGCGAACTCGTGGATCACGACGTTGTAGCCGTCGGCCTGCGTGACGCTGCCGGCCAACACGTCCTGCCAGCTCAGCATGACCGGGCCGCGGTCCATGGCCTCGCCGGCCACGACCTCGTCGTAGTGGTGCACCACCCCGACTGCATCGGTGGTCGTGCGATGCGCGATCACCTCCGACGGATGCACCACGATGCCGACGAAGTCGTCGTACCAGGCCAGTCCGCCCTTCAGGTGCAGCACCGGCAGCACCGCCTGCGCGGCGATCGCCAGAGCCACCTCGTCGGTGATCACGAAGCCGTGGGCACCATGGAATTCCTTGTCGCGCAGGAAGGTGGCGGCCAGCTCACGCAGCCGCTCGCGCTCGGCCGCGCTGCGTTCGGCCAGGAAGGGATAGCGAGCCAGCGTGGCCTGCCAGTCGGCGTCGGGCAGCGCGGGAGGAGGGCGCAGCCTGCGCAGCCAGCCCAGCATCAGCGAAGGTCGACGCGGCGGGCGCCGGTGGCCGAAAGGCACAGCAACTGGGCGCGCGGCGGGTCCGCGTCTGCATCCCAGTCGCTCAGCACGATGCGGCGCAGGCCGTCGCCGAGTGCATGGATCGCAGGCCGGTGGGTGTGGCCGTGCACCAGCGTGTCGGCACCGGCCTGGCGCAGCCAGTCGCGCGCTGCTGCGGCATCGACGTCGGCCCAGACCGCGTCGGGGCTGCGCTTGCGGTCTTCGCTCCGGGCCCGCACGGAACGGGCGAGGGCGCGCCGCTCTTCGAGCGGACGTGCGAGCAGTGCCTGCTGCCAGGCCGGTTCGCGGACCTGGGCGCGGAACTGCAGGTATTCGGTGTCTTCGAGGCACAGCGCATCGCCATGGCTCAGCAGCCAGCGCACGTCGTGCAGCACCAGCACCGTGGGGTCGTCGATCAGCGTCATGCCGCAGCGCGCGGCGAAGGCCGGGCCGACCAGGAAATCACGGTTGCCGTGCATGAAGAAGATCGGCCGCCGCGCCGCGGCGCGGTGCAGCAGCGCTGCGCAGTCGGCCTCGAAGCCCGGCGCATCGGCCGCGTCGTCGCCGGGCCAGACCTCGAACAGGTCGCCGAGGATGAAGACGGCATCGGCCGGCGTGGTCTCGAGGTAGCCCTGCCACGCGGCGACGGTCGCGGCCTCCGAGGCCTGCAGGTGCAGGTCGGAGAGCAGGTCCACCGTGCGCCAGCTTGCGGGCGCGACGATCTCGGCAAAGGCCGAGGGGGCCACGTTCAGGCCTTGACGACGGCCTTCTCGATCACGACGTCCTCGAGCGGCACGTCGTCATGAAAGCCCTTGCGGCCGGTCTTGACGGTCTTGATCGCATCGACCACTTCCTTGCCGCCGACCACGCGGCCGAACACCGCGTAGCCCCAGCCCTGGGCCGAGGGTGCCGTGTGGTTGAGGAAGCCGTTGTCGGCCACGTTGATGAAGAACTGGGCCGTGGCCGAGTGCGGTGCGCTGGTGCGCGCCATGGCGACCGTGTAGTTGTCGTTCTTCAGGCCGTTGTTGGCCTCGTTCTGGATCTCGGCGCCGCTGGGCTTTTGCGACATGCCGGGCTCGAAGCCGCCGCCCTGGACCATGAAGCCGGGAATCACGCGGTGGAACACGGTGTTGTCGTAGTGGCCCTTCTCGACGTAGGCGATGAAGTTCTCGACCGACTTGGGCGCCTTGTCCTGGTCCAGTTCGAGCGTGATGACGCCCCGATCCTTGATGTGCAGTTCGACTTGCGGGTTGCTCATGGCATTTTCCTTTGCGTTTACTTCGCCACCAGGGTGGCGGACTGGATGGTGATGGGATCGACCGGCACGTCCTGCATGCCGCCCTTGCTGCCGGTGCGCACGGCGCGGATCTTGTCGACCACGTCGGCGCCCGAGACGACCTTGCCGAACACCGCGTAGCCGTGGCCGTCCGGGTTGGGTGCGTCGAGCATGGCGTTGTCCTTCACGTTGATGAAGAACTGCGCGGTGGCCGAGTTCGGGTCGGAGGTGCGCGCCATCGCGATGGTGTACTTGTCGTTCTTGAGGCCGCTCTTGGCTTCGAGCGGGATCGCAGCGCGCGTCGCCTTCTGCTTCAGGTCGGGGGTGAAACCGCCGCCCTGGATCATGAAGCCGTCGATGACGCGGTGGAACACCGTGCCGTCGTATTGCTTGTCCTTGACGTACTGCAGGAAGTTCTCGACCGTCTTCGGCGCCTTCGCGGGAGCCAGTTCGACCACGAAGTCGCCGGCCGAGGTGACGAACTTGACGCGCGGCGCGTCGGCTTGCGCCCAGGCGCCGGTGGCGCTTGCGCCGACGGCCAGCGTCGCGGCCAGGACCAGCGCACGGCGGCGCGAGAGTGCTTGATGGGTCACGTTGGATCGCTTTCGAAAAGGAGCGGGAGGAAAGACGGAAGGAGAAGGAAGGCGGAAGGCTGCCGCAGCGCGGTCGGGAGCGGCCGCCTTCAGTTCTTGACCGGCTTGCGCACCACCGGCGTTGCGGGCGGCAGGGCGCCCGCGGCCGGTGCGCCGACCATCTGGCGCGCCAGTGCGAGCTTCGCCGGCACCGTGGCGTTGCCGGCCTCGAGCTTGAGCGCGCGCGCATACGACTGGGCCGCGAGCCGTGCGTAGACGTCGCCAAGGTTCTCGTGTGCGGTGGCGTAGTCGGGGTTGAGCTTGATCGCCATCTCGAGCGCGGCGCGCGCCTTGTCGAACTGGCTCTGGGCCGCATAGAGCGCGGCCAGGTTGTTGTAGGGCTCGGGCAGCTCGGGGAAATCCTGCGTGAGCGCCGTGAAGACGACGACCGCGTCGGCCTGCTTGCCCTGCTCGGTCAGGATCACGCCGCGCAGGAAGCGCATCTGCGGATCGCGCGGCTTGCCGGCGATGTAGGCGTCGGCCTTGGCGAGCGCCTCGTCGGCCTTGCCCTGGCGCAGCAGCGTGTTGACATCGCCGTAATCGTCGGCATGGGCGACGCCGAAGGCGAGCGCGAGCAGCAGGGCCGGCAGAAGCCTGAAGCGCCTGACGGCGGGGCCGGTGCCGGAAATCGAGCAGGGAGAGAAAGCGGCGTGCAGCATGGAGCCTCGGGAGTTGAGCGGACGCGGGCCTCGTAGAAACACGCGGAAAACATCCGGCGGGGGCCGTTTATACTGGGGGCGATTGTAGCCGAGGGGCCCTGGACGGCCGCTCGCAGCCACCACCTCCTCACCCCTGAAAAACCCCAGTCCTTCGCCCGTTCCGGAACGCGCGCGAGCCGACGTTTTCCGAGCCTCATGAGTCTTCGCATCTACAACACGCTGTCGCGTGAACTGGAGGAATTCATCCCTCTGCAACCCGGCAGGGTCCGCATGTACGTGTGCGGCATGACGGTGTACGACTACTGCCACCTGGGCCATGCGCGCTCCATGATCGCCTTCGACGTGGTGCAGCGCTGGCTGCGCCGTTCGGACTTCGCGGTCGACTACGTGCGCAACATCACCGACATCGACGACAAGATCATCCGCCGCGCCGTAGAGAACAACGAGAGCATCCGCGCGCTCACCGACCGCATGATCGACGCGCTGCACGAGGACGCGGACGCTCTCGGCATCGAACGGCCGACGCACGAGCCGCGGGCGACCGAGTTCATTCCGCAGATGCTGTCGATGATCGCGACGCTCGAGACCCGCGGCCTGGCCTACCGTTCGCCCAACGGGGACGTCAACTACGCGGTGCGCAAGTTTCCGGGCTACGGCAAGCTCAGCGGCAAGTCGCTCGACGAACTGCACGCAGGCGAACGGGTGGCCGTGCTCGACGGCAAGGACGACCCGCTCGACCCGGTGCTCTGGAAGAGCGCCAAGGCCAGCGAGCCCGAGGAAGTCAAGTGGGCCAGCGATTTCGGCCCCGGTCGTCCGGGCTGGCACATCGAATGCTCGGCCATGGCCTGCCAGCTGCTCGGCGAGACGCTCGACATCCATGGCGGCGGCATGGACCTCCAGTTCCCGCATCACGAGAACGAGATCGCGCAGAGCGAAGGCGCCAGCGGCAAGCCGCTCGCGCGCACGTGGATGCACAACGGCTTCATCAACATCGACGACGAGAAGATGTCCAAGAGCCTGGGCAACTTCTTCCTGATCCGGGACGTGCTGAAGTCGTACGACGCCGAGACGGTGCGCTTCTTCGTCGTGCGCGCGCACTACCGCAGCGCGCTCAACTACAGCGATGTCCACCTCGACGACGCGCGCAACTCGCTGCGGCGGCTCTACAACGCGCTGCACCTGGTGCCGCCGGCCGCGGTCGAGATCGACTGGACCGATCCCTATGCCGCACGCTTCAAGGCCGCGATGGACGAGGACTTCGGCACGCCCGAGGCCGTGGCCGTGCTGTTCGAGCTGGCGGGCGAGGTCAATCGCGCGCGCTCACCCGCGGCATCGGGCCTGCTCAAGGCGCTGGCCGGTTGCCTCAACCTGCTGCAGGGCGACCCGCAGGCCTTCCTGCAGGCCGGCAGCACGCTCGACGACGCCACCATCCAGGCCCTGATCCGGCAGCGCGCCGACGCCAAGGCGGCGAAGGACTTCGCCGCGGCCGATCGCATCCGCAACGAACTGCTCGTGCAGGGCATCGTGCTCAAGGATTCGGCCAGCGGCACCACCTGGACCACCGAGAAGTGAGCGCCGCCCGCACCACGCCGGGTGGCAAGGAGCCGGTCGTCCAGGTCTACACGCCCGCCTATTGGGAAGAGGCCTGCAGGCACCTGGCGAAGAAGGACCGTGTGATGAAGCGGCTGATCCCGCGCTTCGGCGATGCCTGCCTCGAGTCGCGCGGCGACGCCTTCACGACGCTGGCGCGCAGCATCGTCGGCCAGCAGATCTCGATGAAGGCCGCGCAAACGGTCTGGCGGCGCTTCGTCGAGCTGCCGCGCAAGCTGACGCCGGCCAACGTGCTCAAGCTCAAGGTCGACGACATGCGTGCGGCAGGGCTGTCTGCGCGCAAGGTCGAGTACCTGGTCGACCTCGCGATCCATTTCGATTCGGGCGCGGTGCACGTCGATGCCTGGGAGCACATGGCCGACGAGATGATCATCGCCGAGCTGGTCGAGATCCGCGGCATCTCGCGCTGGACTGCCGAGATGTTCCTGATCTTCCACCTGATGCGCCCCAACGTGCTGCCGCTGGACGACGGCGGCCTGATCACCGGCATCAGCCAGAACTACTTCTCGGGCGACCCCGTGAGCCGCAGCGATGCGCGCGAGGTAGCGGTCGCCTGGGCGCCGTACTGCAGCGTGGCGACTTGGTATATTTGGCGATCGCTCGACCCGCTGCCGGTCGCTTATTGAACAACAGGAGAAGACGTTGGCGAAACGAACCTTTCTCGACTTCGAGCAGCCGGTTGCCGAGCTCGAAAGCAAGATCGAAGAACTGCGATATGTCCAGACCGAATCGGCGGTCGACATCTCGGAAGAGATCGATCAGCTCGGCAAGAAGAGCCTGCAGCTCACCAAGGACATCTACAGCGACCTGACGCCCTGGCAGATCACCAAGATCGCGCGTCATCCCGAACGCCCCTACACGCTCGACTACGTCAACGAGATCTTCACCGACTTCGTCGAACTGCACGGCGACCGCCACTTCTCCGACGACCTCTCGATCGTCGGCGGCCTGGCCCGCTTCAACGGCACGCCCTGCATGGTGCTGGGCCACCAGAAGGGCCGCGACACCAAGGAGCGCACCGCGCGCAACTTCGGCATGAGCAAGCCCGAGGGCTACCGCAAGGCGCTGCGTCTCATGAAGACGGCCGAGAAGTTCAAGCTGCCGGTGTTCACCTTCGTCGACACGCCCGGCGCCTATCCCGGCATCGACGCCGAGGAGCGCGGCCAGTCGGAAGCCATCGGCCGCAACATCTTCGAGATGGCGCAGCTCGAGGTGCCCATCATCGTCACGATCATCGGCGAAGGCGGCTCCGGCGGCGCGCTCGCGATCTCGGTCGGCGACCAGGTCGTGATGCTCCAGTACTCGATCTACTCGGTGATCAGCCCCGAGGGCTGCGCTTCCATCCTCTGGAAGACCAGCGACAAGGCACAGGAAGCCGCCGACGCGCTCGGCATCACGGCGCACCGCCTCAAGGCGCTGGGCCTGGTCGACAAGATCGTCAACGAACCGGTCGGCGGCGCGCACCGCGACCACCGCCAGATGGCAGCCTTTCTCAAGCGCGCGCTCAACGATGCCTTCCGCCAGGTCGGCGACCTCTCGGTCAAGGACCTGCTGAACCGCCGGTACGAGCGGCTGCAGAGCTACGGCCGCTTCGCCGACACCAAGGCCGAGAGCAGCAAGTAGGGCGCCGCGCGGCCCGGGCCCCTCGGCCCGCGCGCCCGCGCCTTCGCCCGATTCCATGGAAAACCCCGCCGCCCCCGCACTTGCGTCCTGGGCGGCGCCGGCGTTGTCGCTGGCGCCCGGGGCAGGGCCAGCGCTGCCGCTGGCGTCCGGAGCAGGGCCAGCGTTGCCGCTCGCCGTGGCCTTCAGCGGCGGCGCCGACTCGACCGTGCTGCTGCATGCCGCGGCGGCTCGCTGGCCGGGCCAGGTGCAGGCGCTGCACGTGCACCATGGACTGCAGGGCGCGGCGGACCATTTCGAAGCCCATTGCATGGCCGCCTGCGAGGCGCTCGGCGTCCCGCTGTGGGTGGGGCGCGTCGACGCCCGCCATGCCGCCGGCGAAAGCCCCGAGGACGCCGCGCGCCGGGCGCGCTACGCCACGCTCGCCACGCTTGCCCAATCCCGGGGCCTGGCGGACGTGCTGCTGGCCCAGCATGCCGACGACCAGGTCGAGACCCTGCTGATCGCGCTCGGCCGCGGCGCCGGCCTCGACGGACTGGCGGGCATGCCGGCGCGCATCGAGCGCCACGGGGTGAGCTTCCACAGGCCGCTGATCGGGCTGTCCGCTGCGGTGCTGCGCGAATGGCTGCGAAGCCAGGGCATCGCCCACGTCGAGGACCCGAGCAATGCCGATCCCCGCTACACGCGCAACCGGATTCGTCAGCTGGTGCTGCCGGCGCTGCAGGCGGCGCTGCCGCAGTACCGCGACACCTTCGCGCGCTCGGCGCGCAACGCGGCCCGGGCCTCGGCGCTGCTTTCCCAGCTGGCCGAAAGCGATCTGATGGCGGCCGGTTCACCGCCTGCACTGGAGGTGCTGCGGGCGCTGCCGGCCGAACGCCTGGCCAATGCGCTGCGCCACTGGCTGCGACGCGACCACGGCGCCGTGCCGAGCGAGGCTCAGCTCGCGCAGCTGTTGGTTCAGGTCGCGGCCTGCAGCACGCGCGGCCACCGGATCCGGCTTCGGATCGCCGATGGCCGTGTGGAGCGCGAAGGGCCGGTGCTGCGTTGGTACAATGCTTCGCCCACGCCCTAGCCTGCAGCCTTGCTGCCGTGTTGCGCTCGAAGCGTCCTTGTTCGTTCGTCGAGTGTCTTTCCAGGCAGGTCGGGCCCAGGAATGGTGGCTTCCTGCCGCCTCCGAACATTTCTCCCTTGACTCTCATCCATGGCATTGATCGTTCATAAATACGGCGGCACGTCGATGGGCTCGACCGAGCGCATCCGCAATGTCGCCAAGCGCGTCGCCAAGTGGGCGCGCGCCGGCCACCAGATGGTCGTGGTCCCGAGCGCCATGAGCGGCGAGACCAATCGCCTGCTCGGCCTGGCCAAGGAACTGGCGCCCGTAGGCCCCGCAGGCGGCGCCTACAACCGCGAGCTCGACATGCTTGCTTCCACCGGCGAGCAGGCCTCGTCGGCGCTGCTGGCCATCGCGCTGCAGGCCGAGGGCCTCGAGGCCGTGAGCTATGCGGGCTGGCAGGTGCAGGTCAAGACCGACAGCGCCTACACCAAGGCGCGCATCGAGAGCATCGACGACGAGCGCGTGCGCGCCGACCTCGACGCCGGGCGGGTCGTGGTCATCACCGGCTTCCAGGGCGTGGACGAGGGCGGCAACATCACGACCCTCGGACGCGGCGGCAGCGACACCTCGGCAGTCGCGATCGCGGCGGCGCTCAAGGCGCACGAATGCCTGACCTTTACCGACGTCGACGGCGTCTACACCACCGACCCGCGGGTCGAGCCCGACGCGCGCCGGCTCAAGACCGTGAGCTTCGAGGAAATGCTCGAGATGGCGAGCCTGGGCTCCAAGGTGCTGCAGATCCGCTCGGTCGAATTCGCGGGCAAGTACAAGGTGCCGCTGCGCGTGCTGTCGAGCTTCACGCCCTGGGACATCGACATCGAGGAAGAGGCCAAGTCCGGCACCCTGATCACTTTCGAGGAAGACGAAAACATGGAAAAAGCCGTCGTATCCGGCATTGCCTTCAACCGCGACGAAGCCAAGATCTCGGTCCTTGGCGTGCCCGACAAGCCGGGAATCGCGTATCACATCCTCGGCGCCGTGGCGGATGCCAACATCGAGGTCGACGTGATCATCCAGAACCTGAGCAAGGACGGACGCACCGACTTCAGCTTCACGGTGCACCGCAACGACTACGCCAAGGCAATCGACCTGCTCAAGGCCAAGGTCCTGCCGACCCTGGGCGCAGCCGACATCGTCGGCGACACCAAGATCTGCAAGGTCAGCATTGTCGGCATCGGCATGCGCAGCCACGTCGGCGTGGCCAGCAAGATGTTCCGCGTGCTGAGCGAGGAGGGCATCAACATCCAGATGATCTCGACCAGCGAGATCAAGACCTCGGTCGTGATCGACGAGAAATACATGGAACTCGCCGTGCGCGCGCTGCACAAGGCTTTCGATCTGGATCAGCCGACCACGTGAACGTGGCATAATCAACGGCTCAGGAACTGTGACCGAGTGGCCGAAGGTGCTCCCCTGCTAAGGGAGTATGGGGTGTAGAGCCTCATCGAGGGTTCGAATCCCTCCGGTTCCGCCAGACATCGTCTATGACGATCCTTGAAAGCCCCGCTGCATCAGTGCAGCGGGGCTTTTTCATTGGGGACGCCCACATCGTCGACCCGTAAAGTGCAGGCCGATCCTCCTCCGGCCGCGCGCTGATCGTGGGATCGGTCATGGCACCAGAGGCAGCGATGCCACATGACATTGACAGCGAAGACTGTCGAAGCGGCGAAGCCGCGCGAGAAGGCCTACAAGCTGGCCAACGGGCACGGCCTCTGCCTGTTCGTCACACCCGCAGGCAGCAAGACTTCCCGGTCATCGGTGCCATGCCCATCAAGGCGATACCACGATCCAAGCTGGTCGCCGTGGTACGGGCGGCCCAGGCCCGCGGCAAGCCGATCTGGCACAGGCGGGGGCCAGCCAGCGTCGCGCCAGGCGTAACTGCATGACGCTGCCGGCAAAAAAACCGACCTCCGCTGGAGTCCGCTCGCATGCTGGGTGTTGCCGGCAATGTGGAACTGCTGGATGGTCACGTTCTCTTTGGCTTGCCGGCTTCTTGCTCTCGGTTTGGCACGCTGACGCGGCACTGCGAAACTAGGCCACGAGAGTCCTGAGGACCGCATTGGAGTCGTAGTAAAGACAGTTCAGGGCCCGTTGCGGAAGTACGCGCAGCGGAGCTGATAGCCCAGAAGCTGACACTCACGCGTTTGATCCTCTTGCGCCGGCACGCGGGAGTTCAGAACGTCGGGGGGTGGCACATGGTCACGCTGCGATCGGTCGAATAGACCGACCGTACAACGCAACCTGAAGCTCACGCCATTCGTCGGACTCCACGTTGAAGAGCTGCGCGACCTGCTTTCTCAACCACTGGCTGCGAGCGTCATGGTGAACGAGCGGATGCCAGTGCTGTTGCACTGCAAAGCTGGGGGGCGTGAAAGGCAGGCGCAGCAGCTCGACCATTCCCAGCTGCACGAACCGAGCCCCGGTTGCCAGCGGCACGGTGGCCATCAGATCTGTGCTCTCGACGATCGCAGGCAAGCTCAGATGGTGAGGCGTTTCAAGCACGATCCGGCGCTTGATGGATCGCTTTTCCAGGAATGCTTCGAACAGCGCATTGGTCCTGGCAGGCGAGGAAACCACCACGTGACCAATTTCGGAGTAGTTCTTCTCCGTGACACCTCGGGCTGCGAGTGGATGGCCACGACGAAGCATGCAGGCGTAGGTGTGGAAGTACAGGCGCTGCTGAAAAGACGACTGCGAATCTAGATCGGGAAAGTACCCGAGTGCGAGATCGATGTCGCCATTGGACATTGCCTGCTTCAGCGTTTCCGTCTCCATGGAGGCGCAGGTGACGGTCGCATAGGGCGCGTGCTGCTGCAGATGCTGGAGCAGCCTGGGAAGGAAAACAATCTCCGCGACATCAGCCATCGCCAGTCGGAAGACGGTGCGGGCGGTCGCCGGATCGAACCCCGGCTTCTGCAGGACCTCTTCAGTGACGCGGGACAGCACACCCTGAGCTGTCGCGATCATCTGCTCTGCCCGGGGGGTGGGCGACATACCCACTGGCGTGCGAACGAAAAGCGGGTCATCGAGCACCTGCCGCAACCGCGCAAGCGCGGTGCTGAAGCCCGACTGGCTCATGTCCAGCGCGTGGGCAGCCTGGGTCACGTTCCGAGTTGCGGCGAGCGCCACCAGCACGCGCAAGAGGTTCAGATCGAAAGTTGTGTCTATCGTTCTCACAGATAGTCATCTTCCACTCAATCGTGTAGCGCGGGGAGAGGGGCTTCCCTAAAGTCCCCCTCGAGCGCCCCGTTTTCAGAGCGGCGCACCTAGAGAGACGATGAACATGTTCTTGAAGAACTGCTGGTACGTGGCAGCCTGGGACCACGAAATCCTCGGCGATACGCTCTTGTCGAGGACCCTCCTGGGGCAGCCCGTTCTTTTCTACCGCAAGGAGGACGGAACGGTTGTTGCCATGGACAACAAGTGCTGCCACCGGCACGCACCGTTGCACATGGGACGCAAGGAAGGGGATTGCGTCCGATGCATGTACCACGGAGCGAAATACGATGCGACCGGCGCCTGCGTTGAGGTCCCCGGCCAGGATCGGATCCCGCCCAAGCTGCGCCAACGTGTCTACCCCACTGCTCAACGCAAACGCTGGGTGTGGATCTGGATGGGAGATCCGGCGCTCGCCGACGACACGCTGATCCCCGACACCTTCTCGCTCGCTCATCCGGACTGGCGATGGAAGCCTTCGTACCTGCACTACGAGTGCAACTACCTCCTGATCAGCGACAACCTTCTCGACTTTTCGCACCTTAGCTACGTGCACGAAAAGACCTTTGGTGGTTCGCCCAACATCGCAGAGGCCCGACCCGAAGTGCAGCGTATCTCGCGAGGCGTCCGGGTCAGTCGGCCGGTGCGCGGCACAGTGCCTGCGCCGTATCACCAGCGCCTCGGTAGCTTCGAAGGCAAGGTTGATCGGTGGTTCCGATACGACTTTCACGTCCCTGGAATTCTGCTGCTCGATGCCGGCGTCAAGTCAGCTGCGACACCGGACGACGACATGAGCGGCGCGCTCCAGTTCCACAGTTGCCAGGCGATCACCCCTGAGACTGAAAAGTCGACGCACTACTTCTTCATGCAGGCTCACAACTTCCGGCTCGACGACGCTGTCGTTACGGAATCCATCGATCAAAGCCAGAAGCGTGCGTTCATCGAGGACAAGCAGATCCTCGAGGCACAGCAGCAAATGATCGACAACTCGCCGGAGTCACCGATGGTTGCCATGGCCGCCGATGCGGGGCTCATGCAATACCGCCGGCTGCTGAACGAACTGATCGACCTGGAGAACAAGGCGCCAGCGGTCATTCCACTCATACCCGTGACCCCTTGATTTCCCGGCAAACCTAGAACAACTTGGAGACCCTCGATGAACTTTCCCCGATTCATGCAGGTTGCAGCCGCAGCGTTGCTCGCGACCACAAGCGCCTTGGCCTCAGCTCAAGGTGGCAACTTTCCCAGCAAGCCGATCACCATCGTGGTGCCGTTCCCGGCCGGCGGTGTCACCGACCAGCTCGCGCGCGGTGTCGGTCAGAAGATGTCCGAGAGCTTGAAGGTCCCGGTCATCGTGGATAGCCGGCCAGGCGCCGGCGCGCAGATCGCCGCCAACTTCGTCAAACAAGCGCCCGCAGACGGCTACACGATCTTCATCGGGGACATCGGCTCCTTCGCGCTCAACGGAAATCTCTATGCCAAGCTGAGCTACGACCCGCTGAAGGACTTCACGCCGCTTGCTCGACTGGCCCTCGCTCCGGCACTTCTCGTAGTGAATGCCGACAGCCCGTACAAGACCGCGGCAGATCTGGTCTCGGCCGTGAAGACGAAGCCAGGCGGCGTGAGCATCGCCTCGCAGAGCACGGGCTCGGGCGGACATCTGTTCGCGGAGATGTTGCGCGACAAAACCAAGGGCAACTTGAACCACGTACCGTATCGAGGCTCGTCACCGGCACTGATAGACATGGTCGGCAACCAGGTCGAGGTCTTCTTTGATCCGATGATCACGAGTGGGCCCTTCGTGAAAGACGGAAAGCTCAGGGCGCTCGCCATCGGCGCTGAAAAGCGATCGGCCCAGTTCCCTGACGTGCCCACGCTGGCCGAGGTGGGTCTGGGTGACATCAATCTGGTTGCCTGGTTCGGTATGGCGGTCAGGGCAGGGACGCCCCCTGCTGTGGTCTCGCTCCTAAGCAATGAAGTCGTCAAGGCAATGCAGTCACCGGAGCTGACCAAGAAATTCACCGATCAGGGGCTGGAGGTCGCACCGATGACGGACGTACAGTTCGGCCCCTTTGTGAAGGATGAGACTGCGCGTTGGGGCTTGGTAATCAAGAACGCCAGCATCAAGCTCGAGTAGAACGATGCTGCAGGTACGTGTCACCCGTAAAACGATGGATGCGACAGACATTGCCGTCTTGGAGCTGGCAAGCGTCGACGAGGCGAGGCACCCACTGCCGGCCTTTTCGGCTGGCTCCCATATCGACGTCCATCTGCCCAACGGCCTGGTCCGCCAATATTCTTTGTGCAATAGCCCGGCCGACAGCCATCGTTATCAGATCGGGGTGCTGCGAGATTCCGCCTCGAGGGGCGGATCTGCTGCTGTGCATGATCTGCTCATGGAGGAAGCGACCCTCGAGATCAGTTCACCGCGCAACCATTTCCCGCTCGCGGTCGATGCAAGCCACAGCATCCTGCTGGCGGGCGGCATCGGGGTGACGCCGATCCTATGCATGGCCGAGCGTCTTTCGGCCACTGATGCGTCGTTTGAATTTCACTACTGCACGCGTTCGCTCGACCGCACGGCGTTTCACAGTCGAATTCTTGCTTCAGCCTTTGCTGCGCGCGTCAGCTTTCATCATGACGACGGTGACGAAGATCAAAAGATCCGCCTGCGCGAGCTCCTGGAAGCACGCCGGGATGCGACTGGGGTTCACCTGTACGTGTGCGGTCCCCAAGGGTTCTTGGACTGGGTCATCCAGTCGGCGCAGGCAGTTGCATGGCCCGCGGCCCAGCTTCACTACGAGTACTTTGGAGCCGAGGTCTCGAAGAGCAATGGCGATGCGGAGTTTGAAGTGCAAATCTCCAGCAGTGGCTTGCTTGTCAGGGTGCCTGGCGGGCAGAGCGTGGTGGAGGCGTTGGCGCAACACGGCGTCCAAGTAGAGACGTCATGCGAGCAAGGCGTCTGTGGAACATGCGTCACTCGCGTACTTCGCGGCACCCCGGATCACCGGGACCACTATCTGACAGCCCAAGAACATGCCGCGAATGACCAGTTCATGCCATGTTGCTCGCGCTCCAGATCTCCCGTCCTGGTCCTAGACCTTTAGCGCCTCGCCCAGGCGGCGTCGCGCGGCCACCAGATGCTGCCTGAATCCTTTGATGCTTGATCGAAGAAGGGGCATGGGCGCGCCGACCGCCCCAAAGGGCTGCTTTCGCTGCTTTCGCTGCTTTCGGGCGACGACGCCACCAGGCGGTCCAGGCCATAACCGGACGTTCCCTTAAATGGCCCATCGTGTAGCGTGAGTTCACTCGACCCGCACGCCGCATTGCCTCGTTGAGGTTCATGCTACCGAGCGCTTCGGCGGATCCAGTTGCTCAAGCTGACCTCCTGCCAAGCTCTGGCGGGTGGACGCTTGGTTCAGCAGGTCATGCGGAAATCCCAGACTGGGCGAGCCCGCCGCGTTCAATAGCGAAAGTTGCTGTTCTGTGAGCCGCACATCCGCGGCGGCAAGGTTGTCCTCCAGCTGTACCACCGACTTCGGCCCAATGATGGGAATGGCACCGCGTGCTGCCACCCAGGCGATGGCAACCCGTCCCGGGTTCGACCCCATCTCTTCGGCGACCGCATGTAGGGCGTCAAGGACCGCGCCTTTCTGCGCGCTGTCTTCTTGGTGGATGAGCGCGCCCAACTGAGTCGCGCGGCCCACTTCGCCACGACGGTACTTGCCAGTGAGAAGACCTCCGCCCAGCGGCGACCAGGCCACCGTGCCGAGGCCCAGTGCCTGCGCCATCGGCAGCAACTCTCGTTCGGCTGTGCGCTCGACCAAGCTGTACTCCAACTGGACGCCAGCGATGGGAAGCGAGCCCCGCATCTCGGCCAAGGTGACCGCACGGGACACGCGCCACGCCGGGAAGTCCGACAGGCCCGCGTACACAACCTTGCCGGCTCGTGCCAGGTCGTCCACACCGCGCAGCACTTCCTCCATCGGCGTGACGCCGTCAGGCATGTGGACCCAAAGGAGGTCGATACGGTCGGTCTTCAGCCGCTTCAGGCTGGCTTCAACCGACTGGACCATGACCTTTCGCGAGTTGCCGGTCGCCGCAACGCCAGCTTGCGCAGGAGTGGGGCCCAGCGAGAACTTGCTGGCCAACACAATCTTCTCGCGAACCGGCGCAATCAATTCGCTGAGCAGCGCCTCTGACTGGCCGGCTTGGTAGTTGTCGGCCGTATCGATGAAGTTGCCCCCGGCCTCCACGTATCGACCGAACATGCGACGGGCTTCATCCGGTTCGGCACCGTAGCCCCACGCCGTACCGAAGTTGCCCGTGCCGAGGGCCAGTTGGGAGACTCGCAAACCAGTGTGGTTGCCAAAAACTTGGTAGCGCATGGTGGTCCTCTTGGATGAACTGCTATGAATCTGTAGCACTGGTGAAGACGCAGCACGTTTTTCCCAGGAGGGGGATGCGTTGTCTATCCATGAAGGTTAAAGTCGCTCCCCAAATTGTTCAAATCGATTGAAAGCATGATTGACATCAACGAGCATGATTTTCATCGCCTCGACCTGAATCTGCTGCTCGTCTTCACTGCGCTGCTGCGCGAGCGAAGCGTCACCCGGGCCGCCAAACGCCTGTACCTCGGACAGCCGGCCATCAGCGCATCCCTGGCCCGACTGCGCGCCTTCGCCGGTGACGACCTGTTCGTGCGCACTGCGCGGGGCATGGAGCCGACCACCCATGCACTCGCTCTCGCGGAGCGGCTCAAGCCGGTCCTCGAAGGCCTGAGTGCCGCGCTCTTCACCACCAGCGCCTTCGACCCATCCTCGAGCGACCGCACGTTCTCCCTCGGCATGTTTGACATCGGGGAGGTCACGCTCGGCCCTGAGTTGCTGGGTGAAATGGAGACGGCGGCACCCTGCGTACGGCTCGCACTTCGACCGGTCGACCGGGCCAACGCGGTCGCTCAGCTCGAAGCAGGGACACTGGACCTTGCCATCACGGATATTGGCGCCACGGCGCAGTGGATACGTACCAAGCCGCTGTTCCAGGAATTCTTCGCCTGCATCTTCGACCCCAAAGTGGTTCGGGCTCGGATTCCAATCAGCCTCAAGGAGTATCTTGCATACCCTCATCTGCTGACCTCATTCGGGGGCGAGTTCGTCGGCTACGTCGACGAGGTGCTGGAGCAGCGCGGTCTTGCCCGCCACGTCACGATGACCACGACCCGCTTCAGCACATTGCCGTTTGTGCTGCGACGCTTCCAGGGCATCGCTTCGCTCCCGGGCACGGCAGCACGGGAGCTGAGCGGCGCGCTGGGCCTCGCCGTGAGCCCGCTGCCTGTCGAGGTCCCGCCGGTAGACCTCTCGCTCGTTTGGCACGCTCGCCACGAAACCGATGCCGGGCATCAGTGGCTCCGAGAATTGGTCTACCGCGTTTGCATGCGGTTTGCGCCGCCTGAGGTGCACAAGCCCAAAAGTTCAAAGCGGACCACCGGACGCGTACAGAGGACCCGTCGACGCTAGCAGGCCCAGCTCGTCATGGCGGACCAACGACCTCTTCGGTCAAACGAGAGTCTCCAATGGACCGGATGGCGCCGGCCCAGGTGTGGCTGGATGCGGCCAGGAGCCGACGTTCGACAGACAGCACAAGCTGTTCAACAATGCAGAGCTCGCATCTCCCGCTTTGGAGGGCATATGGCGGCATATCTTCTTGTTGACATTGAGGTCACCGACCCAAACGCTTACGAGGAATACAGAGCGCAAGTGCCAGCGCTCATCGCGGCACACGGCGGTCGCTACCTTGTTCGCGGAGGTGCGGTTGAAGTTCTCGAAGGCACCTGGGAGCCGAAGCGGACAGTAGTCCTGGAGTTTCCAGACATGGTGTCTCTGAGGGCGTTCTGGGAAGACCCCGCCTATCTGCCTCTTCGCGCCATACGCGAGCGTGCAGCTATGTCAAATCTAGTCGCGGTTCAGGGCATTTGACGCGAGCAACGGTCTATGGACCGCTTGGGCGAGACTGAAGTCGGCCAGAAGGAGTCCATCGCAAGCGACCGCTGTGCTGCAGCGCTACGGCACTGATCGCGGGCCCGCAGCGCGAGATTTGCTACGTCACGCGGTCTTGAACCCATGCGTCTCGGATCGCGCGTAGATGCCGGTCGTCGGTACCGCAGCAGCCGCCCAGCACATTGAGCGTCGGCAGCGGCGTGCGTAGCCTTCGGTAGCGCTCACCCAAATCGGCTGGGTCACCGATGTCCAACTCGGTCGCGGCGTCCAGCTCGGCGTGGCTGCGCGTCGACGCGTTCGCGCGAATGCCTTGAATCCTCGCGGTCCAAGCTCCACCGTCGGTGAAGCACGGCTCGACGTGGCTCGGATGCGCGCAGTTCACCGCAAAGTATGCGGGCGCCGTATCTGCATCCACTTGCTCCATCGCTTCGCGCAACGACTCGCCGCTGGGCAGCCGACCATCAGTCTCGACCGTGAAGGAAATTGCGACCGGCAAGCCGACCGCCTTGGCGGATCGAGCGACGCCGATGGCCTCGGCACTGGTGGTCATTGTCACCGCTGACAACATGTCGACGCCGCCCTTTTTCAGCGCCACGGCTTGCGGCAGGTGATAGGCCGCCGCATCGGCCGCGCTGCTTGGTGCATCGGCCACGTAGCCGTCGCCGCGCGGACCGATGATGCCGCTCAGGACCACCGGCCCGCTCAACCGCGAACGCCATTCATCCCGAAGGTCACTCACCAGACGCGCGGCGTCGATGTTGGCCTGTTCAAGCGCCGATGCGTCATACCCGAGCAGGCGACCCCAGTCGGGGTTTGCCCGCCAGGTTGGCGTCTCCAGCACGAAGCCGGCGCCAGGGGTACTGGCGCACAGTTCGAGATAAGGCCGGTAGTAGCGCGTCAGCCGCTCGCGCCCCGCGTAGTCCTGCAGCAGGACAAACGCCGCGAAGTGCGGCAAGTCCACGCCCTCCAGGAAGACAAGCGTCGTCTCAAGCCCGCCGTCGCTGAGAAACAGTCCACCGGCGAGCTGCGGAAGCGTTGCATCGATCATGGCGTACCCCCAATTTCATTCTGGCGCGCCCGCAATCAACTTGCAAACGCTTGTAGGCGCGATGCCGGCGCCGCCAAATTGCGATCGACCTCTTCCGCCTGAAGGGCAGCGGCAGACCCGCAGTCGGCCAAGACCAGACATTCACGACGGGCATCGGCCTTCACCGTCTGGTCATTGGCGAACTCAGCTTTACGCCGTCGGTCTCTCGTTGGAGTGCTGTCAATTTGTGGCCGCGTCGAATGAATTCATCGGGTACGGCGCAGTGCAACGCCGAGTGCAGATCGTCGCGGCGCGCCAGGAGGTAAGGCGCGCCGAACTTCTTCTCGCCCCGCTCGCCAAATATCATGTCGAAGCGGACCTCGCCCGTGTGGGCGTCCTTGTTGTTCCAGGAGCGCGGATAGAAGGCCTCGGCGTCGCCCGGGAAACAGCGTTCCCCTTTAACATCTGCAAGCGGCGCCACCACCACTGCCAAAGCGGACCCATCCACCCGCCCTCAGCCTTGGCTCGCCGCCCGATGAAAACGGAGGCCCGCCATGACACCTGTGTCGCGCTACGCTGCTTCGTCCCGATGGCTGCACTGGATCACCGTGCTGCTGCTACTCGCCATCATTCCGTTGGGCATCTGGATCGCCTTCTTCGAGCCGGCCGACGAGAACTTCAAGATGCGGCTGTACAACCTGCACGAGAGCCTGGGCGTGCTGGTGTTCGTGCTGGTGCTGGTGCGCGTCGTCAACCGGCACCTGAACCCGCCGCCGCCGCTGCCGATCGAGATGCCGGGCTGGATGCGCATGGCCGCGCATGCGAACCACATCGCGCTCTACGCCATGCTGCTGCTGATGCCGCTCACCGGTTTCCTCGCCACCAATGCATGGGGCTTCCCACTTTCATGGTTCGGGGTGCTGCCGATCCCGTCGCCGCTGGGCAAGAACGAGGAGATCGCCAAGGCCCTCTCGTTCCTGCATGGCTGCGGCGCCATTGCGATCGGCGTGCTGATCGTGGCGCACCTGGCGGGCGTGGTGCATCACGTCATGATCCGGCGCGACGGCGTGCTGCGCCGCATGCTGTAGTGAAGCTCGCCGCAGTTTTTCCGCATCAAAGGACCGTTCTTGGATTCCCTGCCCGACGATGACCTCGCGCCACACGCGCAGCAGCAGCCGCAATCACCGGCACCCGGGTTCGACCACCGCCTGCGCTGGCGCCGCATCGGCTTCGCCATTGCCGTGGCCGGTACCTGCATCGGCCTTGTCTGGTTGATGGCCGAGGCGTTGTTCGTCGATGGCGTCGATGCGCTCGGCGCCGGGATGCTGGTCGCCTTTGCATTCACCCTGCCCTGGACCGTCACCGGCTTCTGGAACGCGGCCATCGGCCTGGCGTTGATGATGTTCTGCCGCCGCGACGCCGCCGGCGTAGTGGCGCCGCACCTGCATGCCGCCGACCCCGAGCAGCGCATCGAGACCTCGACCGCGCTGCTGGCCTGCTTCCGCAACGAGGACACGGACCCGCTCTCGCACAACCTGATCTGGATGCTCGAAGGCCTGGTGCACAGCGGCGAGGCGCATGCCTTCCATCTCTATCTGCTGAGCGACAGCGACCAGCCCGCCACCGTGGCGGCCGAGTCGCGCATGGTGGCCGAACTTGAAGCGCGCTTCGGCGGCGCCATCGCGCTGCGCTACCGGCGCCGCGACGACAGTTGCGGTTTCAAGGCCGGCAACATCCGCGACTTCTGCGAACGCTGGGGTGCCGACCACGACTTCGCGATCGTGCTCGACGCCGACAGCGTGATGTCACCGCAGGCCATGCTGAGGCTGGTGCGCGTGATGCAGGCGCGTCCGGAGATCGGCATCCTGCAGACACTGGTGACCGCGCGGCCGAGCGCCAGTGCGTTCACACGCGTGTTCCAGTTCGGCATGCGGCTGGGTATGCGCTCCTACACGCTGGGCGCGGCCAGCTGGCAGGGCGACTGCGGGCCCTACTGGGGCCACAACGCGATCCTGCGGCTGCGGCCTTTCATCGCGCATTGCGAGCTGCCGGAGCTGCCCGGCCCGCCACCGCTCGGTGGCCCCGTGTTGAGCCACGACCAGCTGGAGGCGGTGCTGATGCGCCGCGCCGGCCATGAGGTGCGCGTGCTGCCCGACGAGGGCGGCAGCTGGGAAGAGAACCCGCCCAACCTGCTCGAATTCATCCGGCGCGACCTGCGCTGGTGCCAGGGCAACATGCAGTACTTGCGCCTGCTCGGCCTGCCGCGGCTGCGCGCGGTCAGCCGCTGCCAGTTGCTGCTGGCCATCGGCATGTACCTGGGCGCGCCCGCCTGGCTCGCGTTCATGGGGCTGGGCATGTGGCGCCAGCACGGCTTCCGGCCCGACCTCGGTCTGATCCTGCTGCTGACGGTGCTCGGAATGAGCCTGGCGCCCAAGCTCGCGACCCTGGCCGACGTGCTGCTGCGCGCCCCCTTGCGCCGGGCGTATGGCGGAGCGGCGCGCATCATCGCCGGCGCCGCGCTGGAGTTCGGTTTCTGGATGCTCGTCGCGCCGGTGGTGGCCCTGGCCGTCACCGTGTTCATGCTCGGACTGCCTTTCGGGCGCCGCGTCGGATGGGTGGCGCAGCAGCGCATCGTGCAGGGCATCGACTGGCGCGTGGCGTTGAAGGCGCTGTGGCCGCAGACCGCCGTCGGCCTGCTGTTGGCGGCGGTGGTGGCATGGCGCACGCCAGGGCTGCTCTGGCTCTGGGCGCCTGTCCTCGCGGGCCTGATCGGGTCGATCCCGCTCGCCTGGCTGAGCGCGCATCCGGCCGTGGGCCGCTGGCTGGTGCACTGGGGGATCTGCCGGATTCCGGAGGAGACGCCTACGACGGCTGCGGGAAGCGACGCGGGGATGCACGAATTGCCGGTGCATGGGGGGGCGGGGGGGACGGCTTGGGGGTCGGCGGGGGAGTGAGGGTGGGTTGGGGCAACGAGCGTCGGGTGGTGGAGTACTGCCGCTTCAGACTGAGCAAATGACTGCTATGGGCCCGAAGTCCCATTTTGACGGTGGATAGAGCAGACGTTCAACTCTTTGAAGGCAGGTTCGCTAGGAGCGAGCAGGGGGGCTATGGCTGCAATGCCTTGGGACTGGCCGTCCACACCGAGGTGTCCTCGGTACTTGGATGACTGGAAAGGGCTGACTGCGTAAGTTCGCCCAACCGAGAAGGCCCGCAATCGCTGCACGCCGGACTTGCGGCGGTTGCCGACATCCGGCAGGGTAGGGCATTTCTGCCTACCACCGGGTTGAAAAGAGTGACCGCATCACGCCAGCGCCGTCGTTGGACTTGGCACCGCAGCGAGCAGGGTCGGGGCGGCTGCTGCGGCTCGCGGGCCAACGGGGTTTTTGCCGCAGACGCGGCGGCACCTATGGCTGATCCGGGGTGAGACCCCAGGCCTGAACGAAGACACTCGACAGCACCAGGGTTTCCGGGTCTTCGAGGTGGCACTTCAGGAGAGCAGTCAACTCGTTCAACTCCGCGTCTCCGATCAGCTGCTGACGGAGCATTCTGGTCCGCGCGTTTTCTACGAAATCGAGCAGCAGCATTCGACGGCCATGGCCCTTTGGGTAGGCGTGCACACACGGATGCACGCGAATATCCGTCAACCCGGCGTTACGCATCAAACGCGGCACCTTCGAGCCGATCGTCCGGTCGATCTGATCCAGTTCGGCCGAAGCATTGAGCAATTCGAGCAAACGGGTTTGCGCGTGGTGGGGTGGATCGCAACGTTGCGTGCTTGACTCGGCCTCGTGCAGCGCAACGATGCCCCCGGGCCGGACAAGCCGAACCATTTCCTGCAGCAAGTCCTCGGGTTGCGGAACGTTGACAAGAACCAGCCGCGCGGTCGCGAAATCAAATGACTGCTCAGGCAGGCCAGTCCTGCGGCCATCGCCATGGAGAACTTCGACGTTCGCGAGGTGACCGTCCGCAACGAAGCTTCGCGCACGTTCCACCTGCTCGACGCTACGCTCTACGCCAACGACCCGGCCCGTCGCACCAACGCGCCCGGCAAGGAGCCCCAGACAACCCTGGGGACCACAGCCAATCTCCACTACGCGCCAGCCCGCCGATACACCCACATGATCAAATAACCAGTTCGAATCGGCGGCGAGCTCTTGCGCCTGTCGCCCCAGACGATCCTGCTCGGCCTGCCGATAGCCTAGAAAATAGGGGTCAGCTTCAATCACTGCTTATCTCCGGGACGGAGTTCAGTGCTGGATGTCGCAGCACGGACTCCATTCAGTATGGCCCAGGCACCGCAGGCCTTCAAGTCTTCGCTGGGGCCAGATCTGCGAGTCGGCCGACGGGGGCAATCGTGCCTTGAGTGCCGCACGCTCAGCGCGGTGATGGACCGCAACTGGGCCGTATGCCCAGGTCGACGGCCAATCTCGAAAGCGTGCTTCAGACTGGTTGCAGCCGGTCAACTTCCGCCGGCGAGTGTCGGATGCCATCCGCCGCGTGATCTATTGCGGGCTTCGAGCCAGTTGGTCGGTCAACAGCTTGTCGAGCAGGAAGTCACGCAATTCGACCGTCGCCCGGGAAAGGAAACGGTCTGCCGCTTGCAAACGCACATCGGCACGCGCCAGAGGAGTGAAGCCATCCTCCGGCACCAGGGCGCGCAAGCGCGAAAGATCCACACTGCCTTGCCGGAGCACGGCCACTGCCAGCCCGGCAGCAACTGCCGCCTCGATGGCCGCAATATTGGTGCTTCGTGCGCCATGTGCCAGCTGCGATGTTGCCGTGTCAAGGCTTCGAGGGCAAAGCGCCGAAACAGAGAGCCATTCGGGAGAAGTGCCAATGACAAGGGCTCGCGTCGGTGAGGCGAACGATGAAGTGACCCATATCGGCTGCTGTTGATCAATCAGCGTGCCTTCGCCCTCACCAGTCGGATACAGATCGATGATGCGTCTGGGCGGCCCCTTCTGCCCGACCGTAGCCTGTCGCCTACCAGGAGCTTCGGACCCATTGCCGTAACCGATTCCAGGGACGCTTTGGCACAGGAGCGCAAGTGCAGTATGCAGTAGGGCGTTGCGGCGACTGCCTCCTGCTGCGATTTCGATCACTGCGTCCGTACCATCGGCGGCGCCTTCCATGAGCCATTCGGAGCGGATTCCTTCGGCCAGTAGAGGCGCATGTAAGCGTTGAACGGACCTTTTGGAGCAGGGAGCCAGTTGCTTTCCAACGCGGCCCCTGGCGACTCGTTCTGGACCAGCAGAGTGACGCCCCCGTCGGAATCACGCTTGAGCTGCGGCAGCATTGGCGAGTTGATGAGGTAGCGGTCGATCGGGTTCGCCACCAACAGGCTTGCCGGCAGTTCATACATCGTGAGCGACCAGAACGCATTCACAGGCGGCAACGCGCCGGGTGCGAGCCGCAGCTTGTATTTGTGGGAGCCGTCGAGCTTCTGGCCGGCCGAATCGACCGCATAGATCGGATACATGGCTTCCTGCTTGGAATTGCCGTAGATGCCGATCGTGGCGAGCCACCGATAGAGGTAGTTGTTCGCCAGGAACTGGCGCGTGCCGAACACATCGCCCGAAGTCAGCTTGCCGGAATCGAAGAGCTTCATTCCATCGGCGAAGTCGACGAATGCGTCGGCCCGGCCTTGCTCGAAGGCGGCCTTGACCTCCGGCGAGAGCGCCTTCACATCGATGGTCTTGCTCGCACCGACGCCGATCTTGGCGAAGCGATCCATGAGCGCCTTTTCCGAGGGAACGGTGGGCGCGAACTGCAACACGAAGTTCAGCAGGTTGAAGAATTCCAGCGAGGTCTTCTGCTCCTCGGCCGTCAGAGGCTTCGGAAAATCGATGGCCGGCGCCGCCTTCGGCGCAGGGGTGTTCGTGAAGGCCGAAAGCGGCTGGACCTTGTAGCCGGCCTGGATCTTCTTGACGTTGTCGATGTCGTCTGGCTTGAACAGCTGCGTCCGGTAGACGGCCAGGACCAGCTCGGTCTCGGACCGAATGACCTTCTTCACGCCCTTGGGCACCGTGCCTTTCCAGTTCGGTCCGGCGATCAGGTAGCTGCCGCCGCCGTTGCCGGTGGTGCGGCTGCCGAGGTAGGCGAAGTTGAAGGTGTAGGCATCGATGAACTGCACGCTGAAGTAGCGGCCCTTCTCGATGGGCGGCAGCGTGAGCACGATCGGCTCGGTGCGCAGGTCGAGGCCGAGCCAGGAATAGGGCGTGTCCGAGTTCGGCGTCTGCACGGCCGTATCGGCGGGTGTGAAGACGCGCGGGATGTTCGCGATCTCGTTCCAGGGCGCCTTGAACTCCTTGGCCGAGCGATCGACGAAGTAGTCATGCTGGATTCGGTAACTGTCCACCAAGGGGTAGCCGTAGATGTAGGCCTCTTTGGCGATCGCACGGACCTCGGCCGGGGTGGCGGTCACTTGCGAGTACGCCGGAGCGACTGCGAGCGCGAGGGTCGTGATCGAGATGCGCATGATGGATGTCAGGGGCCAGTTCGTAGTCAATCTGCCAACTCCCGATGATGATTGCTGAACATACGCGCTCCCGTCGGTCTTGCGCAACTGCCCTTTGGGGAAGGTCTTACCGAAGCCACGGGGGTCTCGGATGGAAGCTTTGCTGGCATGGACTTGAGACGACCCGACGGGCGGTGGGCTCACCCGTAACTTCCGCTCCTGGCCGGCTCCTGACCTATGAAGAAAGCGCAACGAAGACGCCTGTCAGCACCAGTCCATAGAACGCCATGCCGATCAGTGTGAGGCCCGCGACCGTCACCACACGGCGACCTTCGCGGACGAACGAGAGTCCACCTGCCGCTGAATAGATTCGTGCCTCTGTGTTCGCCAGAGCCTCTCCGCGCCATCTCCCGAATGAAAGCAAGTGCACTAGCACCTTGCCGGTCAGCACCAGGAGAATCTCGAGAAGCGCATCCATTGAAAGTCTGGGTTGAACGTCTGGTTGTGGCCGAGCGCCGCCACTCACCCTTATGCCTCGGCGACCGCCGCGATGGAAACCATGAGGCCCGGAATTCTCGCCGGCAGCTTGGCACCTTGCCGGGCGGGAGGATCAGAGGGGAACCATCGGATCCATTCCTCGTTCATGCCCGCAAAGTCGTCTTCGTCTGCAAGGACAACGGTGAAACTGACGGCCTTCGCCAGTGAGCTGCCCGCCGCCTCGAGAATTGCCTGCACATTGGTCATGCACTGACGGGTCTGTTCCTGGATCGTGCTACCGACGATCGCGCCCGTGACGGCATCGGCAGGGGACGTTCCAGAGACGAAGACGAGCCCGGCGGCCTTGACCGCCTGACTGTAGGTCGCCGGCGGCTTGGCAGCCTTCGGTGTGTAGACGATCTGGCGAGTCATTGGCTTCTCCGCGGCTGTTGGAAACGGTGGCAATGGTGCCACCCGTCTGCGCAGTTTGGTAGCACCAGGCACCACGATCCCTCGCCGTCATGCGACCGCGCATGGCCGAACCGCGTCGTCGTTGGGTCGAAGCCCACTGTCCGCAACCGCTGCAGAGCCTTCTCAGCTGCCCGGATTGGCCAACCAGGCCACGCGGAACGCGCCAGACCTCGCCTATTGGCGAAGCTCCGGAAGTCGTCGCGCCACCTCCACGATCTGCTCGCGCATCCAGGTCGTGCCCGGGTCGGAGTCCCGCAAGCTGTGCCATTGCAGCACTTCCGTCAGTCGGGGCGTGTTCATCGGAGGCGTGAGGACCTGGATCGGCATCGACTGTTCGACCTGCACGGCCAAGCGCGTCTGGATGGTTGCAATTCGTCGCGTGCCGACGAGAAACCGCGGCATCAGGTTGAAGCCGTGCGTGATGACCTCGATGCGACGCGTGCGGCCGAATTCGTTGGCGTACCACTGTTCGAACCACGGGTTGCCGCCTTGCTCGTCCTGATAGACGACGTGGCCGAGTTCCTTGTATTGCTCCAGATCGATGCTGCCGCGAAGATCGGGATGCTGCTCGCAGGCGATCACGCGGTAGGTGTCTTCGAACAGAACCTGTTGGGGATGGGCATCGACCGCCAGATGGGCCGGCGTCACGAGGAAATCCGCGCGCCCCTGATCGAGGTCCGCCAGCATCCCCGCGTGGGTCGGACGCAGGTCGAAGCTCAGGCCTGGCGCCACATGACTGACCCGCCGCAGCACCTCGGCAAGCAGCACGCGATCGACATAGTCGGAGGCGATGATGACGAAGTGACGCCGCGCCTCGGCCGGCTCGAAATCCGGCTTGATCGACAGGGTCGCATCGACGCGCAGGATGACGTCACGCACCGGCTGCACCAGGCTCTCGGCCAGCGGCGTGAGCCGCATGCTGCGTCCCATCGCCACCAGCAAGGGGTCGCCGAAATGCTCACGCAGCCGCGCCAGCACGCCGCTGGTCGCCGACTGCGTCATGTGCAGGCGCTCGGAGGCACGGGTGACGTTTTGCTCGGCGAGCAGAACGTCCAGCGCGACGAGCAGGTTGAGGTCGATGCGCTGGTATCGCATGGGTGAATGCTTGAAGCCTTCGGCAAAGCGCCCATGATAGGGGCGCTGCGCGCAGGCTTTCAGTCGACGCGGATGTTCGCGGCCTGGATCACCTGCCCCCAACGATGGGCCTCGCCCTGCATGAATTGGCCGAATTGCTCGGGCGTCTGCGGCGAGATGCCCAGGCCGAGCTCGGTATAGCGGGCGACGATGTCGGGTGATTTCAAGGCCTGGACGAGTTCCAGATGCAGGCGATCGACGATGGGACGCGGCGTGCCGGCGCGCACAACGACGCCGGTCCAGCCGAGCAGGTTCAAGGAGCCGTGACCGAGTTCGGCCAGCGTCGGTACCTGGGGCAGCAGGGCCACCCGCTGGTCGACCCCGACCACGGCCAGCGCGCGCAGCTTGCCGTCGCGCACCATCGGTGCACTGGAGGCGATCACGTCGCACATCACGTCGATGTGCCCGCCGATGAGGTCCTGCAGGGCCGGCGCGGCCCCCTTGTAGGCCACATGTTCGTAGCGGCCGCCCGCCTCGCGCTGGAGCATGGCGCCGAAGACGTGGGGCGCGCTGCCGACGCCGTACGAGCCGTAGCTGACGCCCCTCTCGGTCTTCGCGGCCTTGACGAGATCGTCGAAGTTCTTGATCGGGCTCGATGCGCCGACGACCAGCAACGAGGGCGAGGTCAGAAGCCGGGTGACCGGACTGAAATCCTTCTGCATGTCGTAAGGCAGCTTCGCGTACAGGGCGGCATTCATCGAGAACGGGCCGATGTCGCCGTACAGCAGCGTGTAGCCGTCGGCGGGCTGCTGCTTCGCATAGGACACGCCGATCTGTCCCCCGGCGCCGGGCCGGTTGTCGACGATCACGGGAACCTTGAGACTTTCCGAGAGCTTTTGTGCCAGCGAGCGCGACAGCGCATCGCCGAAGCCGCCCGTCGGATAGGGGACGACCCAGGCGATGGGCCGGCTCGGATAGGTGTCGGCGGCCCAGCCGGGCAGGGCGACGGCGGAGGCGCCGGCGGCGAGCAGGGTGCGCAGGACGTCGCGTCGGGCAGGCAGGTGGGAGTGGGTCAGGGTCATGGGATCCTCGAACGAAGTGACAAATCGAAAGGCGAAAGGCGAAAGGCGAAAGGCGAAAGGCGAACGACGGCGCCATGCACGGTCGCGCCTGCAGGGACGGTCAGGCCGTGCGCGCGTCGAAGCGTTCGGCGACCCAGTCGGCGATGTAATGGCCGGCGTTGATGCTGTTGTCGAAGCTGCTGTGCTGAATGCCGCCTTCGCGGGGCGTGAACACCTTCAGTTCGCGATCGGGGCTGTTGACCAGTTGCTCGTAGGTGCGGTGCGCCCAGGCCAGCGGGATCTGCTTGTCGGATTCACCGTGCGTCACCAGAAAGGGCACCCGGATGCGATCCAGGATGCCGTCCAGATGGACCTTCTCTGCAATGCGAAGGAAGTCGTCCATGTCCTTCGCGCCCCAGACCCAGCGCACGTGCTCCCAGTAGTGCGGCACGGGCATCGCGCCTTCTCGCGCC
Source organism: Variovorax jilinensis (assembly GCF_030316885.1). GTDB lineage: Bacteria > Pseudomonadota > Gammaproteobacteria > Burkholderiales > Burkholderiaceae_C > Variovorax > Variovorax jilinensis. The sequence continues at coordinate 1,359,022 of NZ_JASZYQ010000001.1, forward strand.
AACCGGCGCTTCTGCACATCGCGCCAGTCATGGTTCGCGCCCCACACCACGCCGAGCGCGAAGCGTGGCTCGAAGGCCACGGCGCGAGGGCAGTAGTAGCCGCCGAGCGACACGCCTTCCAGGCCGATGCGCGTGGCGTCGATGTCTGCGCGCGCCTCGAGCCAATCGACCACGGGGCTGGCCCAGGCCTCGCTGTCGTAGCGCGCCGTCAGGCCGTGCAGGCGCAGCGCCTCGCCCGTGCCGGGCTGGTCGATCACGAGCGACGACACGCCGCGTTTCGCGAGCCAGTGGGGCAAGCCGACGCGGTATTTCATCTCCTTCGTGCTGTCGAGGCCGTTGACCTGCACGAGCACCGGTGCCGGCCCCGATACGGCTTCGGCGCGCACGTACAGACCGGCGATCACGCTTTCGCCATAGGGAATCTCGACGCGCTCGCAGTTGTCGTGCGAGAGGCGCACGCCACGCTGGAAGGCGTCGAGCATCCGCGCATAGAGCGCCGCGCGACCTGGCGCTCCGTGCGCCTGCATGCGCTCGGCGGTGAGGAAGTACACCGCGGCGCGCGACAGCTTCTCACCGGCCGACAGCAGGCGTCCGTGCGACTCGTCTTCTCGCGCCAGCAGGCAGAGCTTGTCGCCCATCGCCACCCAGGAATCGAGGAAGGCGCGCGTGCCCTCGTCGTCGGCCTGCGTGGCGGCGGCCTGCAGTGGCGCGCACATCTCCTCGATCTCGCCTATTCGCGCGCCCATCTCGAGCGCGAGATCGACCGACAGGTTCCAGACGTAGTTGGTGGGGAAGTAACGGAACACGGTGCTTGTCTCGATTCTTGTTCTGCTGAAGGAGCGGCAGCTTAGTCGCGCCGTACGGCACCGGGAAACAGAGTCTGCCGATACCTGCCATCGCCGGGCGCGATGGCAGGGCAATCGATGCGGGCTTACCCCTATGCGGCAAAGCGATGGCTGGGATCGCCAAAGTCGATTTCCCGAATCGGACAGTGCTGCATAGCATCGCGCCCCGATGAACAGATCACATGTCTCCAACAACCCCTTGAAGGGCTGGCAGGTGGATCGCGCCGCGATCCGCCATGTGGGCCACGACCTGCAGCGCCCCGAGTGCGTTCTGGCCGAGCGCGACGGCACGCTGTGGGCTGCCGACGCCCGTGGCGGCGTGATGCGCATCGGCAGCGACCGCGCGCAAGAGCTAGTGACGCCACGAGTGGCCGCCGAGCCCTCGCAGGAAGGTTTCGAGGCCCGCTATGTCGATGCCCAGGGATCGTTGCCCAACGGGCTCGCCTTCGACGCCCATGGCGACTTCCTGATCGCCAACTGGGGCACCGATGCCATCGAGCGCATGGACCGCACCGGAGCGCTCAACACCCTGCACGATCGGATCGACGGCGAACCACTGGGCAAGGCCAATTTCGTCTTGCGGGACCGAAAGGGCCGCATCTGGTTCACGGTCACCACGCGCCAGGCGCCGTGGACCCGCCAGCTCCAGACCAAGGACCACGACGGCTACATCGGACTGATCGACGAGGGTGGCTGCAGGATGGTCGCGCAAGGCTTCTGCGGCACCAACGAGATCCGCTTCGATGCCGACGAGGATTGGCTCTACGTGGTCGAGAGCACCGGCAGGCGCATCTCCCGGCTGCGTGTCGGCGAGAACGGCGCGTTGACCGACCGCGAGGTCTACGGCCCCGGGCAGTTGCCGGGCTTTCCCGATGGTTTCGCGTTCGATGCCTTCGGCAACCTCTGGGTGACGCTGATCTTCAGCGACGAACTGGTGGCGATCACGCCCGAAGGCGAACTGCTCACGCTGCTCGACGACAGCACGCCGGACACCAAGCAGCGCATGCTCGACGCCTTCGATGCCGGCGGGCTCACGCCCGAGATCCTCGCGGCGACCCACGGAACCCTCGCACCCTGGATGGCCAGCATCACCTTCGGCGGACCGGATCTGCGCACGGTCTATCTCGGCAGCCTGCGCGGCTCGACCCTGCCGAGCTTCCGCTCGCCCGTTGCGGGCTTGCCCATGGTGCACTGGGACGAGGTGCGCTGAGGCGTTCGCGCATTCGCCAAGACTGGAGACAAGAATGAAACTCGCCACCCTGAAGCATCCTCGCCACCGAGATGGCCGGCTGGTCGTCGTCTCGCGCGACCTGCGGCGCGCCGTGGCCGCCGACGACATCGCCCCGACCTTGCTCGACGCCATCGAAACGTGGAGCGCCTGTCACCAGGCGCTGCAACAGCGCTACGCCGCGCTCAATTCCGACCAGGCGCCCGAAGCCTTCGACTTCGATCCGCGCCAGGCGGCCGCGCCCTTGCCGCGCTCGCCGCAGTGGTGCGACGGCTCGGCCTTCCTGCACCACGGGCGCCTGATGGAGCGAGCCTTCAACACGCCGCCTATCCCCGAGTTCGACACCGTTCCGGTGATGTACCAGGGTGCGAGCGATGATTTTCTCGGGCCGCACGACGCCGTGCCGCTGCCGGACGAGGCGCACGGGATCGATTTCGAAGGCGAGTTCGGCGTCGTGCTCGACAGCGTGCCGATGGGCGTGACGCCCGCGGCGGCGCTCGACCGCATCCGGCTGCTGGTGCAGATCAACGACTGGAGCCTGCGCGCGCTCGGGCCGCGCGAGATGAGGTCGGGCTTCGGCTTCCTGCAGGCCAAGCCGTCCACTGCCTTTGCGCCGGTCGCGATCACGCCGGACGAACTCGGAGACGCCTGGCGCGACGGCCGCGTGCAGTTGCGGCTGCACGTGGACTGGAACGGCCAGTGGTTCGGGCATGCGCATGGCGGCGCGATGAACTTCCATTTCGGCGAGTTGGTCGCCCATGCGGCACGCACGCGCAGGCTCTCGGCCGGGACCGTGATCGGCTCCGGCACCGTCTCGAATGCCGAGCGCGAGGCCGGGTCATCTTGCATCGCCGAGCGCCGGGTGCTCGAGATGCTCGACCAGGGCGAGGCCCGGACAGGCTTCATGCGTTTCGGCGACACGGTGCGCATGGAGGCGCGCTTCGAAGGGACCGAGGGCGGCGCCGACGCGCAGGCGCCGTTCGGCGTGATCGAGCAACGCGTGGTGCGCGACGGGTCCGGCCAGGCATGAAGCGTGTGCTGATCACCGGTGCGGCGGGATTCGTCGGTGGCCTGCTTGCGCGCAGGCTGAGCGCGGCGGACGCCGGCATCGAGCAACTGGTGCTGGCCGATCGCGCGAGCGCTTCGGTCACAGGATCGGCGCGCTGGATCGAAGGTGATCTGGCCGATCCCGCCTTTGTCGATCGCCTGGCGGCCGAGCGTTGCGACACCGTGTTCCAGCTGGCCAGCCAGCCCGGCGGCCAGGCAGAGCGGGAGCCGGCGCGCGGCCGGCGCATCAACCTCGACGCCACGCTCGATCTGTTCGAGGCGGTGGCGAGCGCGGGCACCGAGCACGGAGCGCGACCGGTGATGGTCTTCGCGAGCTCCATCGCCGTCTATGGCACCGGGCTGACCGCGCAGGTCGATGACCGGACGCCGCTGCATCCGGCGCTGAGCTACGGTGCGCACAAGCGCATGGCCGAGATCGCGCTTGCCGACTTCGTGCGCCGAGGCGAACTCGAGGGCTGCAGCCTTCGCCTGCCCGGCATCGTGGCACGGCCCCGTGGTCCCGCGGGGCAGGCTTCGGCGTTCATGAGCGAACTGATGCACGCCTTGGCGGCCGGCGAACGCTTCGTCTGTCCGGTGTCGGCACAAGCCAGTGCCTGGTGGATGTCCGGCGAATGCGCGGTGCGCAATCTGCTGCATGCGGCACGTCTCGACGCCAGCGCCCAGCAGCCAGGTCGCACTTGGCAGTTGCCGGTCCTTCGGCTGTCTCTGGCGCAGGTGGTGGATGCGCTCGCGCAGCGATTCGGCGACGGCCGCCGGCGGCTGGTCGAGTACCAGCCCGACGACGCGCTCGAGGCCATCTTCGGACGCTATCCGCCGCTCGACGATCGCTTGGCGCGCGTCGCAGGCTTCGTCGACGACGCGACGCCGGCGCTGTTGATTGCCAATGCATTGCAGGCGCACGAACCCCTGCTTACAACGACTCAAGGAGACAACCATGACCGAACCCCACATCCATGACGCCGCGCGCCGCGTCTTCCTGCGCGCGGTCGCCAGTGGCGCCGTCGCCAGCGCCTTCGCGGGTACCGGCGTCGCGCACGCCGCTGCCTATCCCGACAAGCCGGTGCGCATCATCCTGCCGTTCGCGGTCGGCGGCAGCGCCGATGCGGTGGCACGGTTGCTCGCGAACAAGCTCGCCGAGCGGTTCAAGCAGCCCTTCGTCATCGAGGCCAAGCCCGGCGCCAACGGCACCATCGCCGCCGACTACGTCGCCAAATCGGCGCCCGACGGCTACACGCTGCTGCTCAACAGTTCGGCACAAGCCATCAATCCGACGCTCTATCCCAAGCTTCCCTTCGACCCCGTGAACGCCTTTGCACCGGTGGCACAGGTGGTGCAGCCCGGGCCGTTCGTGATCGTCGTCAACGCGCAGCTGCCGATTCGCGACCTGCGTGAACTCATCGCCTACGCCAAGGCGAGGCCGGGATCGATCAGCTACGGCTCGGCCGGCATCGGCAATTCGCTGCACCTGGGCGGCGAGATGCTGGCGCAGGCGGCAGGCATCGAACTGCTGCATGTGCCCTACAAGGGAGCGGCTTCGATCGTGAACGACCTGGTCGGCGGCCAGATCCAGCTCATGCTCAACAGCTGGCTCGCGGTGCAGCCCTTCGTCGAAAGCGGCAAGCTGCGCGCCATCGCCCAGACCGGGCTGCAGCGCTCGTCGGCCATGCCCGACATTCCCACGGTGGCGGAGTCGGGCTTTCCGGGCTTCGAGTTCACGAGCTGGTTCGGACTCTGGGCGCCTGCTGGCACGCCGGCAGCCATCGTGGACACGCTCAACGCCGGCACCCGCTGGGCCATGGGGCAGCCCGACGTGCTCGAGCGGCTGGCGCCGTTCGGCACCGGCGCGCCGCAACCGCTGTCGCCGGCGGAATTCGGTCGCTTCACGAGTGCCGAGATCGATCGCTATGCGCGCGTGATCCGCAAGGCGCGCATCACGGCGGACAGCTGACATCCACACATCCAGGAGACAACTCCCATGACCACTTTCATCCGTCGCCGCCTGCTGGGCCTTTCGTGCCTGCTGTCTCTCACGCTGGCCGCTGGCCTTGCGCAGGCGCAGCCCAAGCCGATGCCGATCACGGTGAGCTACACCGCGACGCCGGAATTCGGCGCCATCTTCATCGCCAAGGAAGAGGGATTCTTCGCGCGCCGCGGACTCGACGTCACGCTCCAGCTCATCCCGGTCAGCCCCAATGTTCCCGCGGCCGTGATGTCGAAGTCGGTGCAGATCGGCGGCACGACGCCGCCCGTGCTGCTGCAGGCGATCGACAGCGGACTCGATCTGGTGGCGGTGGCCGGCGGTGGCGTCTACGAGAAGAGTTCGCGCGGCGTCGGGCTGGTCGCGCGCAACGGCGTGACGGTCAACGCTCCGGCCGACCTGGTCGGCAAGAAGGTCGGCGTGCCGGGCTTCAATGCGACCATCCACCTCCTGGTGCGCAAGTGGCTGATGGACCACGGCGTCGATCCGAAGAAGGTCACTTTCGTCGAGGTCGCGATTCCGCAGATGCCCGATGTGCTGAAGGGCGGCAGCGTCGACGTGGTCGCCACGGCCGAGCCCTTCGTCGGGCGCATCGTGCAGGGGCAGATCGGCACGGCCGTGCCGGCGTTCTCCAATGACCTGGCCAATGGCTTCTCGTCGGTGCTCTATGTCTCCACGCGGCAGTGGGCGGTGGCGAATCCGGAGATCGTCAAGGCCTTCCGCGACGCGCTGCAGGAGGCGGTGAGCTTCGGCAATGCCAACAAGGACAAGGGCTATGAAGACATCGGCAAGTACTTCAAGGTGCCGCCGCCGGTGCTGCGCGCCACGCCTTGGCCGAACTGGGTCGCGACGTTGAAGGACGACCACCTGCGCTTCTGGGTCGACACCATGCGCAGCCAGGACATGCTGAAGAAGCAGCCCATGCTGGGCTCGGCCATCCTGCCATGACGGCGGGAACTGCACACCTTCGTGCGGTGCCTGTGGTCGAGGGCGCCGCAGCGTTGATCGCCTTCGACGAGGTGGGCCTCGACTTCGGCCCGCGCCGCGTGCTGCACCGCCTGAGCTTCGCGCTGCGTCCCGGCGAGATCGTGAGCGTGGTCGGTCCCTCGGGCTGCGGCAAGACCACGCTGCTGCGTCTGGTGACGGGGCTGCTGCGGCCGACGCGTGGCGCGGTGTTGCGCGAGGGTCGTCCGATCGACGGCCCGGCAGGCGATGTCGCGATCGTCTTCCAGGATTACGCCAACGCGCTGCTGCCCTGGCGCACCGTGGCCGGCAATGTCAGCCTCGCGCTCGAGGCGGCAGGCATGCCCGCAGCGGAGCGCGCGCCGCGCATCGCGGCCCTGCTGGCCAAGGTGGGCCTCGCGGTGCATGCGGACAAGTTCCCGCGCCAGCTGTCCGGCGGCATGCAGCAGCGGCTGCAGATCGCGCGCTGCCTGGCGCAGGAGCCCGCCATTCTGCTGATGGACGAGCCCTTTGGTGCCCTGGACGCGATGACGCGGCAGGATCTGCAGGACGAGATGTTGCGCCTGGTGCGCGAGAGCGGCACCACCGTGCTCTTCATCACGCACGACCTCGACGAGGCCATCTACCTGAGCGACACCGTGATTGCGCTGCGCGCCAATCCGGGCGAGCAATCGAGCCTGGCGCGGACCTTCCCGGTGCACCTGCCGCGCCCGCGCCAGCAGCTCGCCACGCGCGAGGCGCCCGAGTTCCTGCGGCTGCGGCGACAGGCCTACGACTACCTGCTGGAGACCCACTGATGGCCGATTCGTCGGTCGCCGGCCATCCGCTGGCACGCTGGCGCGGCGGTGTCGTGCCGCTGCTGGCGCTGGTCGGCTGCGAACTGGCCTGGCGCGCTCATCCCGTGCAGAGCGACGCGGTCGCGCCGCCGAGCGCCGTGCTGCGCGCGCTGCTCGTGGCGCTGGGCGACGGCAGCCTTGCGCTGGCGACCGCGCAGACCCTGCTGGCGTCGCTCGGCGGGCTGCTGGTGGGTGCGGGCGGTGGCTTGCTGGCCGGCGTGCTGCTGGGGCTGTCACGGCCCGCCGCGGCGAGCGCGGCACTGCTCGTGGAGTTGCTGCGGCCGCTTCCTTCGGTGGCACTGATCCCGGTCGCGATGCTGGTCTTCGGCTTCGGCTACCGACTCGAGATCGCGGTGATCGGCTTCGCGGTGTTCTTTCCGATGCTGCTGCTTGCGCATGCCGCGGTGCGCACCGTGCCGGCCCGGCTCACGGAAGTCAGTGCGGTGCTGGGGCTGTCGCTTGCCGCTCATGTGCGCAAGATCGTGCTGCCGGCGGCGTTGCCGCGCCTCTTCGTCGCGCTGCGCCTGTGCGTGGGCATTGCGCTCGTGGTCGCCGTGACCACCGAGATCGCCAGCAATCCGCAGGGCCTGGGTTATGCGCTGCTGTCGGCGCAGCAAAGCCTGGCGCCCGACACGATGCTCGCGGTGCTGCTGTGGGTGGGCTGCATCGGCTGGGGCCTCAATGCGGCCTTGGAAGCCTTCGAACGGCGCTTCTTCGGCGCGATGCAGGTCGGTGGAGGCGCGCGATGAGCGGGCGAGTGCGCATCCAGGACGCGGCCGCGGCGCTGGCCGTCGTGTTCGGCTTCGTCGGGCTGTGGGCGCTGGCGACGCACCAGGAATGGGTTTCGCCCGTGTTCCTGCCCGGGCCGGTCTCCACCCTGCAGGCGCTGCGCGAAGGCTTCGCGCAAGGCGAGCTCGGAAGGCTGCTGGCCTTGACGGTGGAGCGCATGGCCTACGGTTGGGCGCTGGCCTCGCTGGTCGGCATCGCGGTCGGGGCCCTGATCGGCACCTCGGCGTTGCTGCGTGCCTGGCTGCAGCCGACGCTGGAATTCATCCGGCCGCTGCCCGCCTCGGCCGTCATGCCGCTGGCGATCGCATTCATGGGCCTGTCGCCCGGCATGGTGCTCGCGGTGATCGCCTTCGGTGCGGTCTGGCCGGTGCTGCTGGCCACGGTGCACGGCTTCGCCTCGGTCGAGCCCCGGCTCGTCGAGGTCGGGCAGGTGCTGCGCATGCCACGTGCGGCCTTCATCTGGAAGGTCGGACTGCCGAATGCGCTGCCCGACGTGCTGGGCGGGCTTCGGCTGTCGCTCACGGTGGCGCTGATCCTGGCGATCGTGGGCGAGATGCTGGCCTCGCAGGACGGCCTCGGCACCGCCGTCATGCAGGCCGCGCGCAGCTTCCGTTCCGCCGAACTGTTCGCAGGCGTCGTGCTGCTCGCGCTGATCGGCGTCGGCAGCAACGCCATCCTTTCGCTCATCGAGCGCCGGCTGCTGCGCTGGCAGCAGCCTTGAAGCCCCGTCAACTCCCGTCGGACACCCCACCATGACCACCACCTTTGTCGACCTTTCGATCTTCCTGGAGAACGACGTCCTCTCCGATCCGCCGCCGCTCGCGCCGCACATCGAATACCAGACCCACAAGGACACCGTGAAGGAGTTCACCCAGCTGCTGCCAGGGACGCACGAGGATGATTTTCCCGAGGGCGAGGCGGCCGCGGCGGAGTGGGTGCGGCTCACCACCCACAGCGGTACGCACCTGGACGCCCCATGGCACTTTCATTCCACCATGGACGCCAAGCTGGGGGGCTCGCGGCCGTCGATCACCATCGATCAGGTGCCGCTCGACTGGTGCTTCAAGCCCGGCGTCAAGCTGGACTTCCGGCACCTTCCGGATGGCCATGTGGTGAGCGCTGCCGAAGTCGATGCCGAACTCGCGCGCATCGGCCATGCGCTGGCGCCGCTCGACATCGTGGTGGTCAACACGCGCGCCGGATCGCGCTACGGCCACAACGACTATGTCAACGCCGGCTGCGGCATGGGCTACGAGGCGACGATGTACCTGCTGGAGCGCGGCGTGCGCCTTACGGGCACGGACGCCTGGAGCTGGGACGCCCCGTTCAGCTACACCGCGAAGAAGTTCGCCGAGACCGGCGACAAGAGCCTGCTGTGGGAAGGCCACAAGGCCGGACGCGACATCGGCTATTGCCACCTCGAGAAGCTGCACAACCTGGAGGCCTTGCCGCCTCACGGCTTCTACATCTCGTGCTTCCCGCACAAGATCCGTGCCGCTTCCGCGGGCTGGACGCGCGCGGTGGCGATCTTCGACGAGCGCCTGCAGGCGGCGCGATGAACTGGTTGCATTTCTGCGGACGCGGCGGCTCGCCATGCTGCCCGGCAGACAGCGAGCGGTCCGCGGGCGGGTCCAGGCCCGAGCGGCTGTTCGTCGTGGACGTCCATTGCCACGTGATGACGCTCGCCGCGGAGGCACTGGTCGCTTCCCATCCGATGAAGCTCGCGGAGCCGGCTGCGATGCGCGAGGCGATGGGCGATGCCTCGGTCGCACACAACCTGAAGACCATGCTGCCGCATGCCTTCCCCAGACTCACGCAGGTCTCGCAGCGCCTGGACGACATGGATGCGATGGGCGTGGACGTGCAGGTCATCAGCCCGTCGCCGAACCAGTACTACTACTGGGCGGAGACGGCGCTCGCGCGCGAAGTCGTCCGCGTCCAGAACGAAGGCATCGCTGCGCTGTGCGCGCAGCACCCCGGACGGCTGCGCGGCCTCGGCACCGTGGCCTTGCAGCATCCGGAGATGGCCGCGGAACAGTTGGAGTACGCGATCCGCGTGCTCGGCCTCGAAGGCGTGGAGATTTCCACGTCGGTGGAAGGCAAGGAGCTCGACGACCCGAGCCTCGAGCCCTTCTGGCACGCGGCGGCCCGTCTCGAGGCCGTGGTGTTCGTCCATCCCTTCGGCACCACGCTCGGTGCCCGGGTGGCGACGCACTATCTCAACAACACGATCGGCCAGCCGCTGGAGACGACCCTTGCGCTGTCACGGCTCATCTTCAGCGGGCTGCTCGATCGGCATCCGGGCTTGCGCCTCCTGGCTGCGCACGGGGGCGGCTACCTGCCCACCTATCTCGGGCGCTCGGAACACGCCCGCAAGGTACGGCCGGAGGCACAGACGATGGCGCGCAAGCCTTCGGAATACCTGCGCGAGATGTACTTCGACACCGTGGTGTACGACAGCGCGGCCCTGCGCCATCTCATCGAGGTCGTGGGCGTTTCGCAGGTGCTGCTGGGCACCGACTATCCCTTCGACATGGGGCACTACACGCCGCATGAACTGGTGGCACCGGATTGGAATGCTTCGGAGCGCGCAGCCGTCCTGGGCGGCAACGCCCGCAGGCTGTTCGATCTGCCCTGAAGCCCGCGTGGCCGCGGCGAGCGAAGACTCAGGATTCCGAATCCTTGGATCCCCGCCGTCGCAACGCCTGGGGATGGTGCCGGCTCAGATGCGCACGGGTCGCAGTCTCGACCGCCGGCAGGTTCTCATGCAGTCGGCGCAGAAGGTCCAGAAGCAGCTTGCGCTCGGCCGCCGTCAGCACCGACATGAAGGCGCGTTCGCGCTCCATCGCGATGTCCCGGATCTGGTCGTGCACGGCGCGACCGGCCTGGGTCAGCGTCGCGATGCGGGCACGTCCGTCCTCGGGGTCGAGCGCGATGTCGATGAAGCCGCGTGCCTGCATGCTCTTGAAGCAGCGGCTCATCGATGCCTTGTCCATGCCGATCACGCCGCATGCCTTCTGGGCCGAGATCGAGCCTTCGATGGCCAGCAGCACCAGCACGCGCCAGCTCTCGATGCCGACGTCGAAGGCGGCGAGGTAGGCCTGCGAGGCGCCGCTCGACAGTTTGTTGGCGATCCAGGTGAGGTACGCGGGCGCGTAGTTGTCGAGATTGATCACGTCACCCGCGGCGGCCTTGGAGGCTGCCTTGCGCGCGGGGGGAGTCTTGGTACGAGGCATCGGGAAGGAACTCGGAGTTGCTGACGCCACTGTAGCTCCCCCGGGAGGGCCCGATGCGCAGGCCCGCGCATGACATGCGCGAGTGTTGGCGGTGTTGCGCCTATCTCCTGAGCTGCCCGTGAGGGTCGATGACGAACTTGGTGGGCGCGCCGGCGTCGAACTGGGCATAACCCGCCGGCGCCTCGTCCAGCGAGATGAGCTTGACGCCCACCACATTGGCGATGTCGATGCGGTTCCACAGGATGGCCTGCATCAACGCCCGGTTGTATTGCATCACCGGCGTCTGACCGGTCATGAAGCTGTGGGACTTGGCCCAGCCCAGGCCAAGCCGAATGCTGAGAGAACCCGTCTTGGCCGCCTTGTCCACACCGCCTGGATCGTCCGTCACGTACAGCCCGGGGATGCCGATCTTGCCAGCGGCGCGCGTGACCTCCATGAGCGAATTCAGCACGGTTGCGGGGGCTTCGTGCTGCGCACCCTCGTGGCCATGACCGCGTGCCTCGAAGCCCACCGCGTCCACCGCACTGTCGACTTCCGGGACACCCAGGATGGCGGCGATCTGCTCGCCCAGGGGTGTGTCGGTGGACAGGTCGGCGGTCTCGAAGCCGACCGCCCTGGCGTGTTCGAGGCGGGCCGGGTTGACGTCGCCCACGATGACGACAGCGGCGCCCAGCAGACGCGCCGATGCCGCGGCAGCCAGACCCACCGGGCCCGCGCCGGCCACGTACACCGTGCTGCCCGGGCCCACGCCCGCGGTGACGGCGCCGTGGTAGCCCGTGGGCAGGATGTCCGACAGGCAGGTGAGATCGCGGATCTTCTCGATCGCCTGCTCGCGGTCGGGAAACTTCAGGAGGTTGAAGTCGGCATAGGGCACCATCACGTACTCGGCCTGTCCGCCGACCCAGCCACCCATGTCGACGTAGCCATAGGCGCCGCCGGGACGCGACTCGTTGACCGTCAGGCACACGCCGGTCTGGCGTTCCTTGCACAGGCGGCAGCGCCCACAGGCGACATTGAAGGGCACCGAGACGATGTCTCCGACGGCGAGCGTCTCGACGTCCTTGCCCGCTTCGATCACCTCGCCGGTGATCTCATGGCCCAGCACCAGGCCGGCCGGCGCCGTGGTGCGTCCTCGCACCATGTGCTGGTCGGAGCCGCAGATGTTGGTCGTCAGCACCTTGAGGATGACGCCATGGTTGGCGGTGCGACCCTGCGGGTTGAGCAGCTTGGGGTAGTCGATGGCGCGGACCTCGACCTTGCCCTGGGATACGTATACGACGCCTCTGTTGTCGGCCATGGTGTGTCTCCTGCTTGTCGGTTTCACGGAAGGGTCGGCTCTGCCGCTGCCTGCTGCTTGAGCAGTTCGGCCACGATGCGCCGGGCGCGGTTCGCGCCGGCATCGACGTGAATGTCGATCCAGTTCGCCTTGTCCCCGAACTCCAGCATGTTGCGGTACTGCGCCTCGATGATCGTGCGGTCCTCGTCGAAGGTGAAGGCGGTCTGCTGCACGACGGCGTCGATGTTCTCGGGCATGTCGGGATGCTTGGTGCTCGACATGCTCCAGAAGTAGTGGCAGGTCTCGTCGGTCTCGGGCGTGATGCCGTGAAAGCCGCGCATGTGGAATCCGCCGCGGTTCGGGTCATCGATCGCGTCCGTGCCAGGCTCCACGGCCCCGGTCCAGATTCGCAGATGCGTCACGTCGAATTCGATCTCCTGCCAGCGCTCGCACTTGTCGCCGAACGGCCAGGCTGCGCGATAGGTCGGCGGCGGCGACGAATCGGGCATCAGCCGCACGACCTTGACCCAGTCGCCTTCGGAGGTGACCTTCATCGGCGCGTTCATGTGCAGCTTGGCATCGCCGCCGATGGTGTGCAGGTGCACGTAGCCCAGGTGGCTCAGATCGAGCAGGTTGTCGTGGATCAGTTGCCAGGGCGACTGGTAGTGGTAGTTGCCGCTGCCGAACTTGTAGCGCGGGTCGTCGTGGAACGGGTAGTCGGGCGGCGAGCGGGTCGGCTCGGCCGCGTCGTCCCGGGCCATCCAGATCCAGATGATCTGGTTCTTCTCGACGACGCGATAGGACTTCACCCTGGCCTTGGACGGGATCCGTTCCTGCCCTGGAATCTCGATGCATTGCCCGTTCGGTGCGTAGAGCAGGCCGTGGTAGCCGCATCGCACGCCCGTGCCTTCGACCGTTCCGCATGACAGTGGCAGGGAGCGGTGGCAGCAGCGGTCCTCCAGCGCCGCCACCTGGCCTTCGCCGGTGCGGAACAGCACCACCTTCTGGTTCAGGAAGGTCCGTGCGATGGGCTTGTCGGTGAGCTCGGAAGAAAAGCCCGCCACATACCACTGATCGAGCGGGAAGCGGCGGGTGTCAGCCTTCTGCGTGACGTTCTGGATGGGGATGGATGTCGTGGTCATGGGGAATCTCCTTGTAGGAAGGTCGGATCAGAGGTCGAGCACCAGCAACGGCGAGAGCGCCCGCGAGCAACAGGGCGTGAACTGATCGTTGGCAGCGCGCTCGCCGTCGGTGAGGAAACTGTCGCGGTGATCGGGCGTGCCTTCGAGGACGCGGGTCAGGCAGGTGCCGCAGACGCCCGCCTCGCACGAGGTCGGGACTTCCACGCCGTGGGCGGCCAGCACTTCGATCACCGTCTTGCCGGCTGGAACCTGGCAGCTCAGGCCGGTGCTCGCGACGCGGACCTCGAAACTGCCGTCCGATTCCAGCGCGGTCGCCACGCCGGCGAAGTACTCTCGGTGCAGCTGCGCCTCGGACCAGCCGTTGCGCCTGGCGGTATCGAGGACATGGTCCATGAAGCCGTTCGGTCCGCACACATAGAGGTGCGTGTCGCTTTCGGGTCGAGCCAGCACGGCTTGGGCATCGAACTTCTGCGCCGGCACGTCGTCCGCATGCAGGAAGACGCTGCCCGCGAAGCCTGCGGACCCGAGCTCGTCGAGAAAGGCCATCCGGCTCGCGGAGCGGCCGCAGTAGTGCAACTCGAAGCTTCGTCCCTGCGCGTGCAGGGCGCGCGCCATGGCCAGGATCGGCGTCACGCCGATGCCGCCCGCCAGCAGCAGGCTGCGCGGTGCCTCGACCAGCGGGAAATGGTTGCGGGGTTCGCTCGCGCGCAGCACGTCGCCTGGCCGCACGCTGTCGTGCATGCCGGCGGATCCGCCGCGCGAAGCCGGCTCGCGCAGGACGGCGATGCGATAGCGGTCCTGTTCGGCCGGATCGTTGCTGAGCGAGTATTGGCGGATCAGGCCAGGCGCCACGTGGACGTCGATGTGCGAACCGGCCGAGAAGGGTGGCAAGGTGCTGCCGTCTTCAGCGACGAGTTCGAAACTGCACACGTCCTGCGCTTCGTCGATGCGTCGGGCGACGCGGAGCTTCAATTCATTCGTCATTGGATTCGTCGGCTTTGGAGGGCAGTGCAGCGGCGGCACGGGGAAATCGCTCGCGCACATAGGCCTGGGTCGAGGCTTCGACGGCCGGCAGGTTGGCGTGAAGCCGACGCATCAGTCCGAGCAGGACTTCCACCTCGTCTTCGTCGAGCACCGAGAGGAGGGCGCGTTCGCGCTCCAGCGCCATGCCCATGATCTGGTCATGCAGGTGGCGGCCCTGGGGCGTCAGGACGGCGATCCGCAGGCGGCCGTCCGAGCGGTCGAGCTCGGTGCGGATCAGCCCGCGCTCCTGCATGCGCCTGAAGCAGCGGCTCACCGAGCCCTTGTCCATGCCGATGACGCTCGACACCTGCTGCGCAGAGGTCGCACCCTCCACCGCGAGCAGGACCAGGCAGCGCCAGACCTCGATGCCGACATCGAAGGTGCTCAGGTAGTGCTGCGAGGCGCCACGCGAGAGCTTGTTTGCGATCCAGGTCAGGTAGGCCGGGACATAGCGATCCAGGTCCACGGTGTGGGGTGTGGCGCCGCCTTGCGGATCGGCGGCGGCATGGAGATGGCGGTGGACCATGGCGTTGCTCGTGGAGTCAGTGCACGGCCATGCCGACCCAGCGCTCCAGCGTCTCGGGGTCGTCGAGCAGTGCCGAGGCGCTGCCGCTGT
Source organism: Variovorax jilinensis (assembly GCF_030316885.1). GTDB lineage: Bacteria > Pseudomonadota > Gammaproteobacteria > Burkholderiales > Burkholderiaceae_C > Variovorax > Variovorax jilinensis. Next base: position 1,374,022 of record NZ_JASZYQ010000001.1, read on the forward strand.
GAACCACGGTGCCATGGTCGAGGATCAGCGCGCGCTCTGCATAGCCGAGCGCCTCGTCGACCTGCTGCTCGACGATCACGACTGCGATGCCGGTCTGCGCGCTCAGGTCCTGGAAGGCGCGCAGCAGCTCCAGGCGGATCAGCGGTGCAAGGCCTTCGAGCGGCTCGTCGAGCAGCAGCAGCGAGGGCTGCCCCAGCAACGCACGCGCCACGGACAGCATTTGCTGCTCACCGCCCGACAGCTGGGCGCCGCCGTTGCGGCGTCGCTCGGCGAGCCTTGGAAACAGTGAGTAAGCCTCATCCAGCGCGCTGCGCGGTCGCCGCTTGAGACCTGCCAGCAGGTTCTCCTCGACGGTAAGCGAGGGGAAGATGTCGCGAGTCTGGGGCACGTAGCCCAGTCCGAGCGCAGCGCGCTGATGCGGTGCGAGCGCCGTGATGTCCTGGCCCCTGAATTTCACGCGACCGCTGCGCAGCGGCACCAGCCCCATGATGGCCCGCAGCGCGGTGGTCTTGCCGACGCCGTTGCGTCCGACCATGGCCAGGCGCTCGCGCGGGTGCATCGCGAACGACAGGCCATTGAGCACCGTGGTCGGGCCGTAGCCCGCGATCACGGCTTCGAGCTGAAGAATGGGTTCCGGCATCTCAGTTTCCGAGGTAGGCCGCGCGCACCCTGGGGTCGCGGCGGATGTCTTCGGGCGAGCCGTCGGCGAGCACGGCCCCTTCGGCCAGCACCACGATGCGGTTCGCGAAGCGAAAGACGAGGTCCATGTCATGCTCGATGATCAGCACGGCCAGGTCGCTCGGCAGCGCATCGAGCGCGTCCAGCAGGCGCTCGCCGTCGCCCTTCGGCACGCCGGCCATGGGTTCGTCGAGCAGCAGCACCCTGGGCCGCAGCGCCAGCGCCAGTGCCATCTCGATCAGGCGCTGCTCGCCATAGGCGAGGTCCTGCGTCGGCGTGGCCGCGTGCGCTCGCAGCCCGAAGCGGGTCAGGATGCCTTGGGCTTCGGCCTGCAGGGCAGGGTAGGCATCGACGCTGCGCCACATGCGGCCGGTCATGCCCTCGCGTTCGAACAGGGCGAGTTCGATCTGCCGCTGCACCGCGAAGTGCGGCGCCAGCGTCGTGATCTGGAAGGTGCGGGCGAGGCCGGCGCGCACGCGCCTGGCCTGGCTCTGCGAGGTGACGTTCTCGCCGCGCAGCCAGATCTCGCCGCTGTCGGGAGCCAGCACGCCGCTGATCTGGTTGACCAGCGTGGTCTTGCCTGCGCCATTCGGTCCGATCAGCGCCATCCGGTCGCCGGCGCGCAGCGCGAAAGAGACGCCGCGCGTCACGTGCAGCCCGCCGAAGCGCTTGTCGAGGGACTTGAGTTCGAGCAAGACGCTCATCGCACACCTCCGGCCCGGCGACGCAGCCAGGCCCAGCCCTTGGCAGGCGACACCAGCACCACACCCATCAGAAGGGCGCCCACCACGAACAGCCAGTGGTACGGATTGATCGAGGCGGCGGTGTGATGCAGCACCGTGAACACGGTCGCGCCGACGAGGGCGCCGGTGAGGCGGCCTGCACCGCCCAGGATCAGCATGACCAGGGCTTCGGCGGAGAGGGCGAACGACAGACTGTCCATGCCGACGACCGCGTTGGTCTGCGCCGACAGCGCGCCGGCGGCGCCCGCCAGCGCGCCTGCCACCGCATAGAGCACCCACAGCCGGGCGAACACCGGCGTGCCCAATGCCGCCATGCGGGCGCGGTTCTCGTGAATGCCGCGCACGGTGAGGCCGAACGGCGAGTCGACGACGCGCCGTGCGACGTAGAAGAGCACCACCAGCACGGCCAGCGCATACATCGCGGCGACGCGACCTTCGAGATCGAACTGGAAGCGACCCAGGAGCGGACCCATCACGAAGCCCGACAGGCCGTCGTCGCCGCCGGTCCAGTCGCGGGCCTTCTGCGCCAGGCTCAGCAGGATCTGGGAGATCGCGATGGTCAGCATCAGGAACGTGAAGCCCTGGAATCGCAGCAGGAAGGCGCCGGACAAGGCGGCAAGGCAAGCACCTGCGGCGATGCCCACGGCCAGGCCCACCAGCGGGTCGGGATAGACGTGCATCGCGAAGATGCCCGCAGCGTAGGCGCCCATGCCGAACATGGCGGCATGGCCCAGGGTCGCGAGGCCCGCGATGCCGACGACCAGGTCGAGCGACAGTACGAACAGCGCGGTGATGAAGATCCGCGTCATCAGGCCCAACTGTTCCGGCAGCAAGGCACAGGCCGCCACGCCGATCAGGAGCAGGAGGATGGGGGCCCGCCAGGCCGGTGCGCAACGCGGCGACGCCGCCCCGCTCGGTGCTGCCCCGGCGAGCGGTGGGGATGTCGTGGCCATCGTGTTCATCGTTTCAGCAGACCGTTGGGACGCCAGGCCAGCAGGAGAGCCATGGCGACGAAGAAGAACAGGCTGCCCCATTCGGAAGCCAGGTACTTGCTGGCGGTCTCGATAACGCCCAGCAAAACGGCGGCCACCAGCGATCCCGTGATGGAGCCCATGCCGCCCACCGAAACCACAACCAGCACCAGCACCAGGTACTTGAGCGCGTAGTAGGGCTCCAGCGGCATCAGTTCGGCGCCGAGGATGCCGCCCAGGCCCGCCAGTGCAGCGCCGGCGGCGAAGCTCGCGCATTGCACCGTGCGGATCGGGATGCCGAGCGACGACGCCGTGCCGCTGTGGTCGACCGCGGCCCGCAGCCAGATGCCGAAGCGGGTGCGCGTGACCGTCCAGGCAGCGAACGCCGCCACGGCGCAACCGGCCGCGATCACCAGCAGGCGCTGGGCGGGCAGGGTGCGGAAGCCGAGGTCGACCGAGCCAGCGAGCAGCGGCGGCAGCGGGATGATCTGCACCTGGGGGCCGACCAGTGCGTTGGTGGTGGCGATCAGCACGAAGCTGAGCCCGATCGTGAACAGGACCTGCTCGAGCTCCTTGCGGCGGTACAGGTGCCGCAGGACCAGCGCCTCGAGGACCGCGCCGAGCAGCGCAGTCGCCACGATGGCGGCCGGCACGGCCAGCCAGAAGCTCCACTGCGCCTCGCGCGTCAGCAACGCCGCGCAGTAGCCCCCGACCATGGCGAAGGCGCCGTGACTGAGGTTCACGAAACGCATCAGTCCCAGCGTCACCGACAGGCCGACCGCGATGACGAACAGCACCATGCCGTAGGCCAGTCCGTCGATGAGGATGTTGAGGAAGGTGTTCACGAGCAGGCTTCAGGCTTGGCGGCGACCGTGCCCGATCACTTTTCCAATCCGAAGTCGGTCTGCGGGCCGAAGCTCTGGACTTCCTTGTTGACCAGTTGGTCGCCCGACTTCTCGACCTTGCGCAGGTAGACGTTCTGCGTGATGTGGCGGGTCTTGGGGTCGATGCTCACGGGGCCGCGCGGGCTCTCCCACTTGAGCGAGCGGGCCGCGGCCAGGGCCTTGGGGCCATCCTTCTTGCCGTCCGTGGCCTCGATCATCTTCTGGATCACGTACATGCCGTCCCAGGCGCCGACCGATGCGTAGTTGGCCACCGCGTTGGGGTCCTGCTTCTTGAGCGCGGCGACGAACTTCTTGTTCTCGGCCGAGTCGTGCGCACCCGAGTAGTGGAAGGCGGTCGTCAGTCCCAGCGCGGCATCGCCGAACTTCTGCAGGTCGTACTCGTCGGTCTCGGCCGAGCCGAGGAACTGCACGCCGGCCTTGGCGAGGCCGTTCTCGTTGTAGGCCTTGACGAAGCCGAGGTTCGGCGGGCCGCCCGGCAGGAAGGTGTAGACCGCTTGCGCGCCGCTCGCCTTGATGCGCTGCACGAAGGGTCCGAAGTCGGTGGTGGCGATCGGCATGCGGATGGTCTCGACCACGGTGCCGCCCTGTTTGGTGAATTCGCTCTTGAAGGCCGTCTCGGCGTCGATGCCGGGGCCGTAGTCGGTAACGGCGGTGACGACCTTCTTGATGCCGTTCTTGGCCGCCCATTGCGCGGCTGGCACCGTGACCTGCCACAAGGTGTAGCTGGTGCGGATGAAGTACTCGGATTTCTCGGTGATGGCCGAGGTCGCGGCATTGAAGATGACCGTGGGCGTCTGCGATTGCTGGATCAGCGGCGCCACGGCCATGGCGTTCGGCGTGAACACGAAGCCACCGAGGTAGTCGACCTTGTCCTTGACCAGCAGCTCCTGAACCATGGTCTTGGTCAATGCGGGGTTCGGGCCGCCGGTGTCGCGGTAGATGAATTCGACGTCTTTGCCGCCCAGCTTGCCCCCCTGGCTCGCGACGTAGCCTTCCGCCGCTGCCTTGAACAACGAACCGTAGTGCGCGAACGGCCCCGAGAAGGGCCCGACGATGCCGACCTTGACGGCTTGCGCCATGGCCTGGGGGGAGGCCAGCGTCAGCGCAGCCGAGGCGAGAAGCGCACATGCAATGGCGCGACGGTGGAATTTCATCGTGAGTCTCCGATAGGGTTCTGGGTCCGACATGCCGCTGCGAGGGACTGCATCGGCGACGCTATTTTGATTGGGATGCCAACTAGTTGCAATCCCAACGGATTGGTGTTTACCCGCAAGGGCGATCGGCCCAGGGCATTCACCCTGTTGAAGCGACACCCGCTTGTCTATATTCCGGCGTCATGGCCTCAACCTGGTTGCTCGACAGCCCGCCGGCAGGGCACACGCTCGACTCGGGCGCGGTTGCGCGCCTGCTCGACGCGGGCGACGGCCGTGCGCCGGCGCGCGAGATGCTCGACTTCGTGAATCACGTGCTGCCGGTCGAGTACATCTCGCTGGTCGAATACGTGGACGGCGTCCCTTCGCAGGTGGAAGGCCATTCGACCGGGCGCCACGACAACATCACGGCGGAGTGCTTCTCGCTCTACAAGAGCCGTTTCAGGCAGGCCGACGAGCTCACGCGCCTGGCCACCCGAATGGCCGGCGAGACCGCGATGGACGCGCCCGTGACGGCGTTGCTGTACGACGTCGAGGACATTCCCGATCCCGGCTGGCGCGACCAGATCTTCATCGGTCGACAGCTGACGGGGCGAGTGAGCTTTCTCTATGCGCCACTGCCTCGCACGCTGTTCGCGATCAACCTCTATCGCGACCAGCACGACGGTTGCTTCGAGGAAGCCGACATGCAGCGGCTGCTCGGGCTGGCGACGATCCTCAAGAAGGCGCACCGCAACGCGCTGTTCGCCCATCTGGCGTCGCCCGATCCGCAATTGCGCGGACCCGACATCGAGCGGGCGCTTCAGCGCACGGCGCCATTGCTCTCGGTCCGCGAGCGCGCCGTGTGCGCGCGCATCGCCTGCGGCATGGGCACGGATGGCATCGCCGTCGACCTTCGCATCGCGGCGTCGACCGTCGCGACGCTGCGCAAGCGCGCCTACGCCAAGCTTGCGATTCACGGGCGGCAGCAGCTGTTGCGCTTCATTCACTAGCGCCGCCGGCGGCCTGCGCGTTTGTACCCTTCTGCGAGGACAGACGGAACACTCGCTGTTTCCTACATTGCCTGCACTCTGTGGAGACAGGCATGTGGATACGAAATTGCTGGTATGTCATCGCTTGGGAGCACGAGGTTCCCGCCGAGGGCATGTTCACGCGTCGCGTGCTCGACGAACCGATCCTGATCTATCGGACGAGTGATGGTGGCCTGGTTGCCATGCAGGACCGCTGCTGCCATCGCCATGCGCCCCTGTCGCGGGGCCGGCGCGAAGGCGACTGCGTGCGCTGCGGCTACCACGGCCTCAAGTTCGATGCGGCCGGCGTCTGCGTGGAAGCGCCGGGTCTGGCAAGCATCCCGGTCAGGACGCGCGTGCCGACCTATCCCGTCGTCTCGCACAACAAATGGATCTTCGTCTGGATGGGCGACCCGGCGCTGGCCGATCCTCAGCTGTTGCCCGACAACTTCTCCTGTGACCATCCGGACTGGTCATACAGGCCGGGCTACGTGCACTACGACACGCCGTACCTTCTTGTGTGCGACAACCTGCTCGACTTCTCCCATTTGAGCTACGTGCATGAGAGCACGCTGGGCGGCTCGACCGCCATCGCGCAGGCCGTTCCGAAGATCGATCCGATTCCGCGCGGCATCCGGGTCACGCGACACGTGCCGGACGTGCCGCCGTCACCATTCTGGAGATCGTTCCAGAGCTTCGACAGCAACGTCGACCGGTACTTCATCTACGACTTCGTGCTCCCCGGCACCTTGTTGATGCGATCGGGCGGCGCGCCCGTGGGGCAGGCCAAGGACGACCTGCGCGGTGGCGTTCAGCTTCACAGCTGCCAGACGCTGACGCCGGAGACCGAGACCACCACCCACTACTTCTTCCAGCAGTCGCATCGCAGCAGCATCGAGGACGCTGGGGTGACCGAGACGATCTACCGCGGGCTGGTCGCTGCCTTCGAGGAAGACCGCGAGACGATCACGGCCCAGCATCTGAACATCGACCCCAAGGTGCCGATGCTGCTGCTCGCGATGGACCAGGCCCTGGTGCGCTTCCGACGCCTGTTGCAGCTGGAATTCGAGCGAGAGCAGGGCAGTGGCGCAAACCTTCGCGCCACTGCATGAGCCGACGAAACAAAAACACCCGAGAGGAGACCCCCGATGCGCCGCACTTTCCTGGCCCTTGGCCTGACCACCCTTCTTGCCAACCTGCCGATTGCAGGTTTCGCCCAAGCCAGCTTTCCGACCAAGCCCATTCGCGTCGTCGTCACGGCCCAGGCCGGTGGAGCCAATGATTTCGTGGCACGGCTGATCGGCGAGCATGTCGCCAAGTCCCTGGGCCAGCCGGTCATCGTCGACAACAAGGCCGGTGCCAACGGCGCCGTGGGGCTCGGCGAGGTGGCCCGTGCCGCGCCCGACGGCTACACGATCGCCATCACGCTGGGCGACTCGCTGATCAACAACGTCGCCCTGTACAAGAGCCTTCCCTACGATCCGCAGCGCGATTTCGTCTTTCTTACCCAGGTGGTACGCAGCCCCGCCATCCTTTCGGCCAACCTGGAGTTGGGCGTGAAGAACATGAACGACTTCAGGAAGCTGGCGGCCAGGCCGGGCCAGCAGCTGAGTTACGGCACCTGGGGCCCCGGCGGGCTCGGCCATCTCGCCGGAGAGGCGCTCAATCGAAAGCTCGACGCGCACATGGTCCACGTGCCACAGCGCGGCGAGGCTCCGGTGATGGCCGACCTGCTGAGCAACACCGTGAGCGTCGGGCTGACGTCGGCCGGTCTGGCGCGCCAGCATGTGCAAGCGGGCAAGATCGTGCCGTTGGCGATCATGGGGCGCGAGCGCTCGCCCGTTCTGCCCCAGGTACCGACGATGCGCGAACTGGGCTTCGACGATCCTCTGTTCGAAGCGGCGGTCTGGATCGCGTTCGTGGCGCCCGCGAAGACGCCCCCTGCGGTGGTGGATCGCCTCACGACGGCACTGCGTGCTGCTGCCGCGTTGCCCGAGGTACAGGCAAAGATGGCCGAACGCGGCCTCGAGATGCTGAACACCACGCCGGAGCAGTTCAGCCAGAACTACAGGCGGGATTTCGAGGTCATAACGAAGCGCATGCAGGAGTTCGGGATCGAGGCGCAGTAGGGCCGACTTCGCGATCCGCGGATGGCTGCGTCGGCTTCAGGCTGATGCGGCCGTCGGGCACCTGCGAGCTGCATGCCTGCACCCGAGCCGACTGCAGTCATCGTGATCTGCCGCGCTACGTCGGGGAACCGCCGATCCAGCGCGCCGGCCAGGCACCGGAACGGACCATGTCTCGCAGCACGTCGTGCACCAGCGCACCGACGGCGGCCTTCGCGAGGGTGTCGGGCCGCCCCGTGTTGGTGGCGTACACCACCCGCCGGGACATGGCGGGGCTGTCGATTGCGGCGGTCCGCAGCCGGCCTGCCGCGACCTCCTCGGCCACCGACCCGAGCGGCAGGATCGTCTCGCCGATCCCCGCCTCCACGGCACGCTTGACGATGCCGAGCGATTCGATCTCGGCGACCACCTTGAGCTGCAGCTTCATCGGGGCGCAGGCCTCGTCGATGATGCGTCGCAAGCCGTGGTCGCGGCCCGGCAGCACCAGGTCACGCTCGGCGAGGGACGCCAGCGACAGCTTGCGCGGCATGCGCCTGCCCGTGACGCCCGACACCAGCACGAGCTTGTCGTCGAGCAATGGCCGTTTCATGAGGCCCTGCTCGGGCGCATCGCCGTACATCAGGGCGACATCGAGACGACCCGAGTGCAGCCATTCCTGCAGGAAGCCGCTGTAGGCCTCCACGATTCTCAGGCGCACCTCGGGAAGCTGCGTGCGGCAGGCGCTGAGCACCGGCATGGTGGCCGTGAGCGCCACCGTCGTGGTGAAGCCGATGGCCACATCCCCGCGAGGCACCGAGCCCGACTCCAGCACTGCCGAGCGGGCGCGGTCGACGTCGGCGATCACGACCTTCGCGTGCTGCAGGAAGACCCGCCCGGCCTCGGTCAGGGTGATGCCCCGGCTCGAACGATGGAACAGCCTGGCGCCGATCTCTTCTTCGAGCGTCGCGATCTGGTGGCTCAGCGCCGGCTGGGCGACGTGCAACCTGCCTGAGGCCTGGAGCAGGCTGCCGGCCTCGCTGGCGCCGATGAAGTAACGCAGTTGTCGAAGTTCCATGGATATCGTCTTTCGCGATAGCGGCTAGCCGGATTCTGTATTTCCCTTATATCAGAGGGCCGCCCAGAATCCACCCAACCGGAGACAACCATGAGCTTGGACATCGACCATCTGCGGACATGGATCGGCCGGACGACGGTCGTCGACGACGTCGTGACCGGCGTACCGATCCAGGCCCTGACCGCCACGCTCGATCGCGACGATGCGCCCGCCGCGCAAGGTGCGTTTCTTCCGCCTTGCTGGCATTGGCTGTACTTCCTGCCGATCGCGAGGCAGTCGGAGATCGGCCCCGATGGCCATCCGAAGCGGGGCGGCTTCCTCCCCCCGGTGCCGCTGCCGCGCCGGATGTGGGCCGGCAGCCAGCTGGAGTTCGTTGCGCCGCTGAAAGTCGGACAGCACATCACGCGCAGCTCCCGCATCGCCGACGTGCGCATGAAGGAAGGGCGCGCAGGCCCGCTGGTGTTCGTCAACGTGGACCACGAGATCCGGGCCGATGGCGAACTGGCGATCAAGGAGCGGCACGACATCGTCTATCGCGACATGCCCGCGCCGGGCGAGCCGGCACCCGCGGGCGCCGCGTGCCCCGAGGATGCGCAGTGGACCCGTCGCGTCGAGCCCGACGACGTCCTGCTGTTCCGCTATTCCGCGCTGACCTTCAACGGCCACCGCATCCACTACGACCGCAAGTACGTGACCGAGGTCGAGGGCTATCCGGGCCTGATCGTCCACGGCCCCCTGATTGCCACCTTGCTGCTCGACCTGCTGCGCACCCGACTGCCCGAAGCGACGGTCAGGGCTTTCTCGTTCCGCGCGGTCAAGCCGCTGTTCGACATCGCGCCTTTCACCGTCTGTGGCCGTCAGTTGGATGCCGAGACGGTCCGGCTCTGGGCTCGCACCCCCGAGGGTCACCTGGCGATGGAAGCCACGGCCAGCCTCTACTGACCCACCTCATCTCAAGGAGACAAGATGTTCAACGAAGCGGATGACTACCAGGAAATCCGGGATGCCGTGCGCGGCCTGTGCCGGCAGTTCCCCGATGAATACTTCCGCAAGGTCGACGAGCAGAAGGCCTATCCCGAGAAGTTCGTCGACGCGCTCATGGAGGCCGGCTGGCTGGCGGCGATGATTCCCGAGGAGTACGGCGGCACCGGCCTGGGCCTGACCGCTGCCACCGTGATCATGGAAGAGATCAACCGATCGGGCGGCAACGCCGGTGCGGTGCACGGCCAGATGTACAACATGGGCACGCTGCTGCGCAGCGGCAGCAAGGCGCAGAAGGACAAGTACCTGCCCGGCATCGCCGCCGGCAAGTTGCGCATCCAGTCGATGGCCGTGACCGAGCCCACCACGGGCACCGACACCACCAAGATCAAGACCACCGCCGTCAAGAAGGACGGCCGCTACGTGGTCAACGGCCAGAAGGTCTGGATCTCGCGCGTGCAGCATTCCGACCTGATGATCCTGCTAGCGCGCACCACGCCGCTGGCCGAGGTCAAGAAGAAGTCCGAGGGCATGTCGATCTTCATCGTCGACCTGAAGGACGCCATCGGCCACGGACTCACGGTGCGTCCGATTCCCAATCTGGTCAACCACGAGACCAACGAGCTGTTCTTCGAGAACCTCGAGATTCCCGAGGAAAACCTGATCGGCGAGGAGGGCAGGGGGTTCAAGTACATCCTCGACGGCCTCAACGCCGAGCGCACCCTGATTGCGGCCGAATGCATCGGCGACGGCTACTGGTTCATCGAGCGCGCGCGCAAGTACGCCAGCGAGCGCATCGTGTTCGACCGCCCGATCGGCAAGAACCAGGGCGTGCAGTTTCCGATCGCCGATGCCTTCATCGAGATCGAAGCCGCCAACCTCATGCGCTTCGAGGCCGCGCGGCGCTTCGATGCGCACCAGGACTGCGGGGCGCAGGCCAACATGGCCAAGTACCTCGCGGCCAAGGCGAGCTGGGAGGCTGCCAACGTCTGCATGCAGACCCACGGCGGTTTCGGCTTTGCCAACGAATACGACATCGAGCGCAAGTTCCGCGAGACGCGGCTCTACCAGGTGGCGCCGATCTCGACCAACCTGATCTACGCCTACGTGGCCGAGCACGTGCTCGGGCTGCCGCGGTCCTTCTGAGGGCGACGACATGACGCGCCCTCTGGACGGCATCACCGTCGTCACGCTCGAGCACGCGATCGCCGCACCCTTCTGCACGCGCCAGCTCGCCGACCTCGGCGCGCGCGTGATCAAGGTCGAGCGGCCCGGCACCGGCGACTTCGCGCGCGCCTACGACGAACGGGTCAACGGCATGGCCTCGCACTTCGTGTGGACCAACCGCTCCAAGGAGAGCCTCACGCTCGACGTCAAGCACCCGGAGGCGCAGAAGGTGCTGGCGCGTCTGCTCGAGGAAGCCGACGTCCTCGTGCAGAACCTCGCACCGGGTGCCGCCGCCCGGCTGGGCCTCTCGTTCGAGGCCCTGCACGAGACGCATCCGAAGCTGATCGTCTGCGACATCTCGGGCTACGGCGATGATCCCGCGGCGCCCGGACCGTACCGCGACAAGAAGGCCTACGACCTGCTGATCCAGAGCGAGTCGGGCTTCCTGTCGGTGACAGGCTCGAAGGACGAACCGGCCAAGGCCGGCTGCTCGATCGCCGACATCGCGGCCGGCATGTATGCCTATTCGAGCATCCTGGCGGCGCTGCTGCAGCGGGGCAAGACCGGGCATGGCAGCCGCATCGACGTCTCGATGCTCGAGAGCATGGTGGAGTGGATGAACTATCCGCTCTACTACGCCTACGAGGGCGCTGCGCCGCCGCCCCGGGCTGGCGCTGCGCATGCAACCATCTTTCCCTACGGCCCGTTCCCGGCAGGCGACGGACGCACGGTCATGCTCGGGCTGCAGAACGAGCGCGAGTGGGTGGCCTTCTGCAACGCGGTGCTCGAGCGCCCCGAGATCGCGGCGGACGAGCGGTTCTCGTCCAACTCCAGGCGGGTGGCCAGCCGCGACGCGCTGCGCGCGCTGATCGTGGAGATCTTCTCGTCGCTCACTGTGGAACAGGTGGTGCAGCGACTGGAGAAGGCGCAGATCGCCAACGCCAGCGTGAACGACATGCATGACGTCTGGGCCCATCCCCAGCTGAAGGCACGTGCACGGTGGACCGAGGTCTCGACACCCAGCGGCCCGATCCCCGCGTTGCTGCCGCCGGGCAAGACGGACGCTTACGCGCCGCGCATGGACGCCGTGCCAGGCCTGGGCGAGCACACCGAGGCCATCCTGCGGGAGTTCGGATGGTCGTCGGAAGGCATCGATGCCATACGGCAGGCCGGAGCCATCTAGTCCAGCTGCCGGCCCGGGCAGCACACAAATCCATTCCAAGAGACAAGCATCATGAAATCCATCCGCAAGATTCTTTTCGCCTCGTTGTGCACGCTCGCTACCCTGGCCGTGTCGACGGCCGCGCTGGCGCAGGCCTATCCCACCAAACCCATCACGCTGGTCGTGCCTTTCTCGGCCGGCGGTCCCACCGACGTGGTGGCGCGCACCCTGGGTGCCGCCATGACCCGCAGCTTGGGCCAGACAGTGGTGGTAGAGAACAAGACAGGTGCGGGTGGCACCATCGCCGCTGCCTATACGGCGCGCGCGACACCGGACGGCTACACCTTCCTCATTCACCACAACGGCATGGCGACCGCGCCGGCCCTGTATCGCAAGCTCAGCTACAAGCCGCTCGCCGACTTCGAGTACGTCAGCCAGGTCATCGACGTGCCGATGACCCTTGTGGGACGCAAGGACCTGCCTGCCAAGGACTTCAAGGAGTTGATGGCCTACGCCAAGGCCAAGGGCGAGAAGGTCAACCTGGCGCATGCCGGCCTGGGGGCGGTCTCGCACCTGTGCGGCGTGTTGCTTCGCCAAGCCATGGATGTGTCGATGACGACCATCCCGTACCAGGGCACCGGCCCGGCCATGAATGCCTTGCTGGCCGGCCAGGTCGACCTGCTGTGCGATCAGACCACCTCGACCACACCGCACATCAAGGCCGGCATGGTGAAGCTGTTCGGCGTGACCACGCCGACCCGGCTGAAGACGCTGCCCGACACGCCCACGCTGGCGGAGCAGGGCCTGCCGGGCTTCCAGGTCGTGGTGTGGCACGGAATCTATGCACCCAAGGGAACGCCCAAGGAGGCCATCGACAAGTTCGGCGCAGCGCTTCGCACCGCCCTCAAGGATCCGACAGTCGCCAAACGGCTCGACGAACTGGGTGCCGTGGTGCCGCCCGATGACAAGCTGACGCCGACCGGCTTGCAGACCTGGCTCGAGAAGGAGACGTTGCGCTATGCGCCGGTCATCAAGGCCGCAGGCCAGTTCGCAGATTGATCCAAGCACTTGCCCTGCCATGACCCAGCCCTTGAATGCCGAAGTGGCGAACGCCCGCAGCTTCCTCTTCGTGCCGGGCAATCGACCCGAGCGATTCGAGAAGGCGCTGCGCAGCGGCGCCGATGCCGTGGTGCTCGACCTGGAGGATGCGGTACCGCTCGGCGCCAAGCGCGGCGCGCGCGACGCCATCGGGCAGGCATGGCCCGCGCTTCGCCTGCTGGGCATCCCGCTGATCGTGCGCATCAACCCCGTCGACCAGGCGCTGGGACAGGACGACCTGCGTTGGATCGGATGGCTCGAGGGCCTGGCCGCCGTCATGGTGCCCAAGGTCGAGTCGGCCGAGGGTCTGGCGGTGGTTCGCACGGGCCTTCCGGCCGTGCCGATTCTTCCGCTCATCGAGAGCGTGGGCGGCCATGCGGCGCTGGATGCCATCGCCGGCGCCCCGGGCGTCTTGCGCCTCGTCGTCGGGCATATCGATTTCATGGTCGACAGCGGCATTCAATGCGGTGACGACCAGTCCGAACTGGCGCCCTTGCGCTTCGCGGTCGCCATGAGCACCCGCATCCACAAGCTGGCCGCTGCGATAGACGGCGTGACGGCAGAGGTCGACGACGAAGAGCGCCTGCGCATCGACACCCGAAGAGCGCTTCGATACGGCTTCGGCGCCAAGCTGTGCATCCACCCCCGTCAGATCTCGGCGGTCCATGAATGCCTGGCACCTTCTGTCGCGGACCTGGCCTGGGCGCGCCGCGTGGTGGAAGCCGATGCGGCCGCAAAGGGGGCCGCGGTGCAGCTCGACGGGCGCATGGTCGACCTGCCGGTCGTGCGCCAGGCGCGCCGCACGCTGGCCCGGGCGGATCGGTAGGCGCCCGGTTGAACGCCCGAGCGGTCCTGTCCTAGCGCGCGGCCTCCTTGAGATCCGCGACCAGGGCGTTCATGAAATCCGGCAACGTGCGTCCGGCCATTGTCTGGATCTCGAGGTGCCGCTCCGACATGACGCGATCGCTGAGCGGTATCACGGCCGCATCGCCCGACGCCAGGAAGGCGCGCGCGGAGGCTTCGGCGCAGAAGGTGATGCCATCGCCTTCCAGCACGAACGCGCAGAGGGCCTGCGCGGAGTTCGATGTGAAGGCCGGCACGATGTCGAGCTTCTTCGCGCTGGCAGCCAGCTCGATCAGTTGCCGCAGCGTGGTGTCGCTTGACGGCAGCGCCAGCGGAAACTCCAGCAGCCGCGTGAGCGAGACGCGCCGGGATCCGGCCAGTGGATGCCCTCGACGCACCATGGCCATGACCGGGGCCGGCCGGCGAAACGCCACCTCGATGCCTTTCTCTGCGACCCGGCTGAACGACATTCCGATGTCCGCATCGCCCTCCAGCACACGGCGCGTCACCTCGGCGGGCAGCGCCACCAGCAGATCGACCAGCACATCGGGGTTGTCGCGCTGGAAGCGGGCGACGGTGCGCGGCAGGAAGTCGTTCGCGAATCCTTCGACGCTGCACAGGCGGATCAGGCCACGCCGCGCGCCCTTGAGGCGTTCGATCTCGAACACGACGCGTTGGGTGTCGAGTGCCGCCTTGCGGGCATGGACCAGGAGCAGTTCGCCGGCCGCCGTCGGCACCATGCCGCGACGTCGCCTGTCGAACAGCGAAACATCGAGCGCCCGCTCGAGATTGGCGATCTGCCGGCTGATGGCCGACCCGGCCACGTGCAGGCGCAACGAGGCTGCCTGGATCGAGCCGCTGCGGGCAACCTCTGAAAAGTAGCGCAGGGAGGTTTCCTGCAGAGCACGCGAACGCAACATGAGCCCCTTGCGTGAATTGCCGATTCAGCAACGAAGGGGGATTATTTCTCTGCTTCAGAGAATGGGGAAGGGTGCTTACGCTCGGTGGATGCCAGCTCCCCGTCCCGATGCCGTTCCAGTCGCCGCCGCGTCATCGCAGGCGCCGCTGGCGCACAGCGCATTCGAGGATGCGCTTGCCATGGCGATCGGGACGCTGTTCATCTCGTTCGGCGTAGCGATGTACACGCAGGCCGGCCTGTTGACTGGCGGCACGGCGGGCCTGGCGTTCCTGCTGCACTACGCAACCGGGGCGAGGTTCGGCTGGGTGTTCTTCGTGATCAACCTGCCGTTCTACTACCTGGCGTTTCGCCGCATGGGCCTGCGATTCATGACCAGGACCTTCGTGGCGGTCGCGCTGGTTTCGTTGCTTTCGGCGGTGCACCCGCTGTTCGTGCCGCTGCAGGGCGTGGCGCCGTTCTACGCCGCTGCCATGGGTGGCTTCATCATGGGCACCGGCTTCGTGATCCTGTTCCGCCACGGGGCAAGCCTCGGCGGCATCAACATCGTCGCGCTCTACCTGCAGGACCGCTACGGCCTGCGCGCCGGCCACCTGATGCTCGGCATCGACCTGGCGATCCTGGCACTCGCGTACTTCGTTGTCGGCGCGGCGGCGCTGCTGCCGTCAGTGGCGGGCGCGGTGGCCTTGAACCTGGTCGTCGCGCTGAACCACCGCAAGGACCGCTACGTCGCGATGTGACATCAACCTCCTGGAGTGCATCTTGTCTTCTTCCTCGATCTCTTGCGCGCTGCGCACCTTTGCCGCTTCCGCCGCCATGGCCTGCTGCGCGTTCGCCTCGCATGCCCAATCCGTGCTCTCGCCCGCCGATGCCGAGCGCTTCGCGAAGGCCTCGTTTCCCGAGTATCTCGAGCTGCTGGCGATCCCCAGCGATGCGGCGCAGCCGCCGGACATCCAGCGGAACGCGGCGTGGCTCGAGAAGGCGTTCCAGAAGCGTGGTTTCCAGACCCGCACCCTGGCCAACGAAGGCAAGCCGCTGGTCTATGCCGAGCTCGGTCCGCAAGTCCCAGGCCGCAGGACGGTGCTGTACTACATGCACTTCGATGCGCAACCGGTGAAGGCATCGGAGTGGAAGTCCGATCCGTGGCAGCCGGTTCTGAAGGCACGCGATGCCGCCGGCGAATGGGCCGTGCTGCCGATCGAGCGCTTGCAGCAATCGCCGATCGATCCGGAATGGCGCGTGTTCGCGCGCGCCTCCGCCGACGACAAGGGGCCGATCGTGATGTTCCTTGCTGCCATGGACACGCTGAATGCAGCCGGACGCAAGCCCGACATCAACGTCAAGGTGTTGCTCGATTCGGAGGAAGAGAAGGGTTCGCCCAGACTGCACCTCGTCATGCGCGAACACGAAGCCTTGCTCAAGAGTGACGGCATCGTCGTGCACGACGGCGCGATGCCGGTGAGCAACGAGCCCGGCATCAACTTCGGCAATCGTGGATCGGTGGCGGTCGACCTGACCGTGTTCGGTGCGACGTCGGCCGCCCACAGCGGCACCTATGGCAACGTGGTGCCCAACCCTGCGCTGAATCTGGCCAATCTGCTCGCGAGCATGAAAGACGCCGACGGCAAGGTGACGGTGCCCGGCTACTACGACCGCGTGAAGATCAGCGAGGACGATCGCCGCCAGATGGCGGCACAGGCACCGCCACCCGGCAACCTCGAGGAGCGCTTCGGCGTGGCGCGTCTGGATCGGCTGGCGGCAAACCCGGTGGAGGCGGTGCAATACCCCTCGCTCGACCTGCTCGGCATCCAGTCCGGCGGAACCGGACCGACAGCGGCCAATGCCATCCCGGCCACTGCCGTCGCCACGCTCAACATGCGCACCGTGCCGGAGACGCCGCCGGACTACCTCTTCGATCTGCTGAAGCGCCATGTGCAGGCCAAGGGCTATCACGTGATCGACGGCAAGGCACCGACTGCCGAGGAACGTGCCCGCTACCCGCTGCTCGCATCGATGACCCTGATGGCCTACCCGAGCACCGCGACCGCGGCACGCCTCGAGATGGACTCTCCGCTCGCGGCCTGGGTGGTCAAGGGCGTGACGGCGCCACGCAACATCGCGCCACAGAAGTCACGCATGGGCGGTTCGACCCTGCCGATGAGCGGCGCGGTCGACGTGCTCAAGACGGCCTACGTGGTGGTGCCGCTCGTCAACGCCGACGACAACCAGCACACCTTCGACGAGAACCTGCGGCTGGGCAACTATCTGGAAGGGGTGCGAACCATCCATTCGATGCTGACGACGCCCTATTGACTTCGGGATGCAGCGATCGGCCGTGGTGCTCTTGAACTGGACCTTCGCTGTCCAGCGCTCTGGCGACCAGGGCCGAGTCGGCCTTAAGGCCCGCGCTTCAGATGGCGGCGCAATTCAACAGCGTGATCTTGAAGAGCTTCATGATCTGTTCTCAGGGTTCGCGGACGGGACGCGGATGGAGATGGCATCAGGGCGCCGGCACCACCTGGTAATAGACGCCGTTGGCGCCGTAGTAGGGCCGGAACCAGCTCGAGCCGACGTTGTAGTAGCTGACGCCGCCGATGGTGGCCACCCCGGCGCCGGGCGGCAGCACCGTGTAGTTGGTTCCCATCACGTAGACCGGCCGCGCCGCGGCGCTGGCAACGGCCGCGCCGGCCACGGCACCGACGGCGACGCCGGCGGCCACCGCGCCGGCACTGACGCCGCAGTCGTAGCAGCCGCCCACCACGCCCACCGGGGCGTGATAGGGCGCATAGCCCGGGGCGCCGTAGGCCGGCGGATGGTAGGTGGTGAAGCCGCCCGCGGTCGTGTGATAGCCGCCGTAGCCCGCGACACCCGCGCTGTGGCCGCCGTCGGCATTGGTATGGCTCCAGCCGCCCATGACGTTGGCCGAGGTCGAGCCGCCCCAGCGGTTGTCGTGGGTGGCCGTGCCGCCGCCGCCGAACGAGTGGCCGCCGAAGCGGTTGGCGCTGGCCCAGGCCGAGGCCTGGGAGTGGAAGCCGATGCCCGCGCACAGCGCGAGCACGAGAGGAAGGTATGCGGCCTTGATCATGAAGCTCTCCTCAGGGGGCGGTGGTCTTGGGGGCCTTGGCGGCCTTGCGCGCGCCAGCCGGGGCCTTCGGCGAAGCGAAGGTGATCGGCGTGGCGTTCCTGGCATCGAGCGAAGCGAAGGCATTGGCCGCGATGACCGGATCGAGCTTCCAGTTCGACAGCGTCACCTCGTGGCGCAGGCGCAGCGGATCGCCACGGTAGACCACGCGCATCTTGCGCGGCAGGTGGTCGCTGCTGCCGACCCACAGCTGCATGAACATCTCGCCGTTGACCAGCGCCAGCACGTCCGTGGTCGTGCCGTCGACCACCTTGGACTGGCCGACGTAGAAGGCCTTGGAGAGCCCTTCGCTGATCAGCTTGTAGGGGTCTGAGCCGACGATGTCGGCAAACGGGAAATAGATCGCCGCGCTCTTGAAGGCGCTTTCCAGCATGGCATCGATGGATGGCGGCGCCGGCGCCACCGCCACCAGCTTCTCGGCCGGTGCGTAGGCCATGAGCGACTTGCCGTCGTAGTAGTACTCGGCCGCCGGCCCGTCGCCCACGGTCACGACCCGCAGCTTGTCGGGGCGCTGCATGAGCACTTCGCTGGTCGTGAAGTAGGCCAGGGGCGGGCCGACCCGGCTGGGGCTCTCGTAGGTGGCGACGGCGGTGAACGCCATCGACTGGGCGCCGGTCAGCGTGGTGCTCATGGCCCGAAGCACATCCATGGCGCGGGGTTCGAGCGCCGCTGCCTGCGTGGCCTTGGCGCGGGCAGCCGCAGGCCTGGCCGGAGCGGACTGGGCCATCGCGGCACTCGCCAGCGCGGCCGACACGATCAGCAGCAGCAAGCCGCCGAAGTTTCGAAGTCGTTTCATGAGAGTCTCCTGCTCCTGCGGTTGTGAAGGCCATCGGCACGGGCAGGAAGCCGATGACCTGTCGGCTCGGTGCGCTGCGCATGGGCGTCGGCGCAGGTGTGCTCGTCGCCGCGATTGCACTGAACTTAGCGGTGACGAGGCCGTCGGGAAATTGGACCTTGGGCCAATAAGGGTCCTCTCGAGCGCGGTTGCGGCACATCCTTCAGTGCGATTCTGTGGCCCCGTCGACCGTCCGGTCCTGGCCGATCACGCCTAAGTTGCGGCCAATCTGTCGATGGCCGAAGGTGCATCCGCAGTGGCGCAGTCGGTACTCGTACGCCGGGGCGGCGTCGACATCCTGGTCGACGTCGTCGGCGGTTCCAGTGCGCCGGGCGGGGCGATGCCCGGGTGCAGCGGCACCCCGGGCACATCCAGTCGCAGCTTCATGATGCAGCCATGGGTCGAGTCCGTGACGAACAGGGTCGAGCGGTCCGCACCGCCGAAGGCGATGTTGGTGATCGACGCACCCGCCGGACCGCGCAGCACCAGCATCGGCTCGGCGCGGGCATTCAGCACCCACACGTAGCCCAGACCGGGATTGGCCACCAGCACGCGACCTTCGGCATCGACCGCCAGGCCGTCCGGGCCGCTGGGACCGTAGGAGGTGAAGAACTGGCCGACCTTCGCCACGCTGCCGTCGGCAAGCAGCGGCACGCGCCAGACGCAGTTGCCGCGCGTCAGGGCGGCTTGACGATCGTTCCTCGGCATGGAGGTCTCCTGTCGGCTCTGAAGAGGCGGCTCAGGCGGCGGCGGTCGCACGCCTGCCGAGCGCCTCGAGTGCGTTGCGTGCGGCAGCAACGCCCATGTTCACGTACGCGTCGCTGGTGACTCCGCCGATGTGCGGGCTCAGCACCAGGCCGCGTTCGTTCTGGAACGGGTGGCCGGCGGTCATCGGTTCGACGGCGAAGCTGTCGAGGCCGGCGCTCGATACCTGGCCCGATCGAACCGCGGCCCGCAGGGCGTCCTCGTCGACGAGGCCGCCACGGGCGGTATTGACGACGATCACCCCTCGCTTGCACTTTGCGATCGTGTCGGCGTTCAGCAGGCTCCGGTTGCCTTCGGTCAACGGGCAGTGCAGCGAGATGGCATCCGATTCGCGCCAGATCGTTTCCAGGTCCACGCTGGAGACGTACGAGGGCAGGTTGTTCGCGTAGGGGTCGAAGCCGATGACGCGCATGTCCAGCGCGTCGGCCATCCGGGCGAAGCGCAGGCCGATCGCGCCCAGCCCGATCAGGCCCACCGTGCGTCCGGCCAGTTCGATGCTCTTGTGCGTGGCCTTGTCCCAATGGCCCGCATGCATGCGCGCATCCAGCGAGACGACGGACTTGGCACAGGCCAGGAGCAGCGCCAGGGCCTGCTCGGCAACGGCCGCGGCATTGGCGCCGACCGCCGCGACCACCTCGACGCCCCGCTCCCCGGCGGCGACCTTGTCGATCGTGTCGGTGCCGCTGCCGTGCTTGGAGATCACCCGCAGTGCGGGCGCCGCGTCCATCGCGGCTGCACCCACCTTGCTGTAGCGCACGATGATGGCGACCGGGTTGTGGGTGGCGCACAGCGCCACGATGTCGTCCTCGGTCGGCGTCTTGCCGGCGAAGATCACTTCGTGATCCGTCAGCAGATCCAGGGCTTGCGGCGCGAGGTCGGCACCCGTGACGAGGATGGCGCTCACAGCGCTTCCCCTTCCTTCAGCACGCCGGCCGAGCGCAGGGCGGCGTCGAGCCACCTGGCGGCGGTGTCGCCGGTCTTGATGGCGGCGATGCGCGCGGCCTCGTCCTTGACCTTCTTCGCGGCCAGCGGAAGCAGGGCCTCGATCTTCTCGCGCTCCACCACCACCACGCCGTCGCCGTCGCCGATCACGAAGTCGCCGGCGCGCACCGTGACGCCGCCGACCGACACCGGGTGGCCGATGCGCCCGCCGATGCTCTTGGTCGGCCCGTTCGGATTGGTGCCGACCGAGAACACCGGATAGTCCATCTCGTCGATCTCGAGGCTGTCGCGACAGGCGCCGTCCATGACGACGCCGGCGATGCCCAGCTGCTTGCAGGCGGTCATCATGATCGTGCCCATCAGCGCGGAGGTCAGGTCGCCCTTGCCGTCGATCACCAGCACGTCGCCCGGCTTGGCCATCGCGATGGCGGCATGGATCATCAGGTTGTCGCCGGGGCGCACTTCGACGGTGAGCGCGGTGCCGGCCAGCTTCATGCGCGGCCTGAGCGCCTTGATGCGGGCGTCGAGCGCGCCGCGGCGGCCGGCCACGTCGGCCAGGATCGCGGGCTGCAGCTCCGCGGCCTGCGCCACGATATGCGCCGGGACGCGTTCGAAGTCACGAATGATGTCGGGAAGCTTGGCGGTCATGAGCGGCTTTCGTTGGATGGATGCATGGATGAATGAGGGAGCGAGTGACGCGAGGCGGGCATGGCTGCGCCCCGGCAGGCCGCGGTGCGGACACCGCGTCTGCCTTCAGCGATCGTTCTCGCGTCGGTGGGGGGTAGGTCAGTCGACCTTGGCGCCGGATTCCTTGACGATCGGGCCCCAGCGGCCGATGTCGTCGTGGATCAGCTTGGCGAATTGCTCGGGCGTCCCGCCCAGGGCATCGGTGCCCTGGCTGGCGAGCTTCTTCTTCACTTCCGGGTCCTGCAGCGCCTTGTTGAAGGCGGTGTTGAGCTTCGTGACCACGTCCTTGGGCAGGCCGGCCGGTCCTGCGACGCCGAACCAGGTCACGGCCTCGAAGTCCTTGAAGCCGGACTCGGCCACCGTGGGCACGTTCGGCAGGTCGGCGGTGCGCTTGGCCGAGGTGACTGCGAGGATGCGCATCTTGCCGTTCTTGACGTAGCCGATCAGTGTCGGCACCGACGACATGTACATCTGGATCTGGCCGCCGATGAGGTCGGTCGAGCCTTGCGCGGCACCCTTGTACGGGACGTGCGTCAACTTCACGCCGGAGGTCTTCTGCAGCAGCTCGGTGGCCAGATGTGCCACCGTGCCGCTCCCCGAGCTCGCGTAGTTGAGGCTGGCGGGCTTGGCCTTGGCCGCAGCCACCACGTCGGCCACGGTCTTGTAGGGCGAGTCGGCCGCCACCACGAGGGCCAGCGGCGCGCTCGCGACCGTGACGATCGGCGTCAGGTCCTTCTCCGGGTTGTAGGGGAGCTTGGGATAGAGCGTCGGATTGATCGCGAGGTTGCTCGTCTGGCCGAGCACCAGGGTGTAGCCGTCGGCCGGTGCCTTCGCCGCCGCATCGACGCCGAGGTTGCCGCCGGAGCCCGGCTTGTTGTCGATGATGATCGACCAGCCGTTGGAGACCGCCACCTTGTTGGCGACCTCACGCGCGATCAGGTCGGTCCCGCCGCCCGCAGGAAACGGCACGATGAGCTTGATGGCCCGCGAGGGATAGGCCGCCTGGGCCGATGCCGGTGCGTGGATCGCGAGCATCGAGGCAGCGACGAGCGCGGTGGTGGCCGCGAGGCCGGTGAAGCGGCGCGAAGCCGTGGCGGTGGAAGCGCGGTGTTGCATGTCTTGTCTCCATTCGGCCCGCTTCGCCAGATTGCGAGCGGTGCGTTCAGTGAGGCCAAGTATTCGCGCCGCAGCCCATACAGTCCAATCGATAGTTTTTTCAGATCGATAGATTTGGCTTGGGGTATCAGGCCGTCGGTTCGACGGCGTACTTCGCGAGCAAGTCGATCAGGCGCTGGGCCGCAGGAGAGATGTAGCCGCTGTCGCGGTAGGTCACGACCATGCGGCGGCGCATGGTCGTGGCAGGCAGCCTCACCTCGCGCAACGCGGCACCCGATCGGCCGGCCTGGAGATGCAGCCGCGAGATGAAGCTCAGCAGGCCCGTCTCGCCGATCAGGCTCGGCAGCATCAGCAGCATCGTGCTTTCGACCTGCACCAGCGGCCGCGAGAGACGGTGACGATCGAAGGTCTGGTCGAGCCAGTCACGGGTCGGCGCGCCGGGCGGCTGCAGCACCCATCGATGGCCCGTCAGGTCCTTCAGGCCGGGCCTGGGCTTGTCGAAGATGGCGTGCGACTCGGCAGCGGCCACCACGATGACGTCTTCGGCCAGGTATTGGGAGGCGTATCCGGCTTCCGCGGGGGCCTCCGTGCCGACCATCAGGTCGATGTCGCCGGCGCGCAGCAGCGGCTTCAGGACGTCGACCAGCGCCACCGTGGTACGCAGGGTGACGCCAGGTGCCTCGCGCATCAGGTCGCGTGCGGCGGGGGGCAACAGGAACTGCGCCGCCGTCGGGACGATGCCGACCTTGATGTTGCCGGTCAGGCCGCGGCCGATGTCGCCGATCTCGCGGCGGGCGCTCTCGACATCGAAGCGCGTGCGCTGCGCCCACTTGAGCAGGGCCTTGCCGGCGGTGGTGAGCCGGATGCCGCGGCCGGTCTTCTCGAAGAGGGCGGCGCCGCAGGCTTCCTCGAGCCGCCGCACGCAGCTCGTCAATGCGGGCTGCGTGCGATGCAGGCGCTCGGCCGCCCGCCCCATGTGCTCGAGCTCGGCAATGACTTCGAAGTATTGAAGGTCGCGCAGATCCAGGGTGAGGCTCCGTCGGGTCGGGATTGGCCGCGCGGAGGACTGTAATCCAGCGGCGGCCGGTCGGCGTGGGGGGTGGCAGACGGCACCGCGAAGGCGAAACATCCTGTTGCGTTGGAAAGTTGCCACGACCGATCGTTCGGGCTATTGCGGTACCGCTCCGCGAGGCATACGCTTGGCTTTCACCTGCTTTTTTCTCTTTCGCACGAAGCACTTACGCCCCAAATCGGATGTTGGTTGTATCGTTCATCGTCGTCTGCCTGGTCAGTTGGGCGCTCAGCCTCCAATGGCGCATGGGCCAGGCAAGCTGCATCCGGGAGGAGCGCAACGGCCCTTGGGTGACCGAGGTGCGGCGGCGCGTCGTGATGGAGCGGCTTCCGCACCACGTGTCGGAGTTTCCCGTGCCGCGGGAACAGCGCTTCCTGGTGCGTCGCCTTGCCGGCGTCGTGGTCTGGCACAGGGACATGAGCGTGGCGCTTCCGAACGCCGCATGCGATCACCTTGCCGAGATCACGCCCCTGGAATTCGATCGCGAATTCCCGAGCTGGCTGCGTCTGATCAACGGCGCGAACTGATCGGAATCCCGGGGCGCCAGGCGGGGTGCGTCATCGCGCCGCCATCTGTGGCGAATACGCTCGTGCCGACGCCGGCTGCATCGTGCGGCCGGAAGCGCACAAGGATCGACATGGAAAGCTCGCCCATCTTCAGGATCATCACCACCACCGCGATTGCCTGGATGCTCGCCAGCGCGGCACAGACTCAGGTTCAGGCCGGATAAGGCCGGACCGCGCGCGGAGGTGCGCGCTGAAGGCTTCGTGCCGCGCATTCCCCGGACCGGAGATTTGCTGGCGGCCGGTGCGCGGACGGCTCAGCTGGCTGCTGGCGGCCTTTCGTCTCGGGCCAGCCTCGCTTCGATGAGGTCGAAGCTCTGGCGTTGCGTCATGCTCATCGGTCTCTCCAGGCCTGGGTCCGGGCGAGTGCCGATCGACCCGCCAGCGCGAACAGGCCGCGCCCGATGGCGGCCGTGACCATGATCAGCGACGCCATGGCCGCGGCTGGCGCCACGTCGCCCGCATCGTCCATGTTCAGCACGGCGATCGCCGCCAGGGTGGTCTGAGGCGAATAGAGGAACACCACCGCCGACACTGTCGTCATCGCGTTGACGAAGAAGTAGCCCGCGACGTTGAGCACGGCAGGCAGGGCCACCGGCAGGTGCACCCGCCACAGCGTGCGCCAGAAGGGGACGCCCATCGATTCGGCGACCAGTTCGTACTCGCGGTCGAGCTGGCGCAGCGCGGTGAGCGAGGTCAGATGCGCCACCGAGAAGAAGTGGGCGACCGTGCAGATCACCAGGATCGCCATCCCGCCGTACAGCCCGCGCAGGGGATTCGACGGCGAGTTGAAGAAGAAGATGTAGCCCACGCCCAGCACCAGCCCGGGCACGGCGAGCGGCAGGTTGGCCAGCAGGTTCAGGGCTTCGCGGCCCAGCGCGAAGTGGCGCGGCTTTTCCACCAGGTAGGCCGAGAGAAAGGTGGCGGTCGCACCTGCCACCGCGGCGCCGAGGGCCAGCCGCAGCGAGTTGAAGTAGCTGTCCCAGCCACCGCCGTCCATGTTGCTGAAGTCGTAGTTCCTGAGCGACGGCGTGAGCTTGTAGGGCCAGTAGGACGCCAGCGAGGCGAACACCGCCATGCCGATCATCACCACGATGCACAGGGCGATCACGAGGCAGGCCGCGAGCAGGGCGCGGTCGCGCATCGCAACGGGCTCCGGCACATGCGGCGTGGCGCGTGCGGACAGGGCCGCCGCCTGCCGGCGGCGCACGCGGCGCTCGACCAGGAAGGACAGCACGGCCGGTATCAGCAGCACCAGGCCGACCACCGCGCCCATCTGGAAGTTCTGCTGCCCCACCACCTGCTTGTAGATGTCGGTCGCCAGCACGTTGGTCTGTCCGCCGACCACCTTCGGCACGCCGAAATCGGTGATGACCAGAACGAACACCACCATGCCGGCCACGATCAATCCGTAGCGGGAGGCGGGCAGGGTCACGGAGCGGAAGATGCGCCAGCGCGACGCACCCAGTGTCTGCGCGGCTTCGTACAGGCGGCCGTCTGACGTGGCCATCGCGGTGGTGAGGATCAGCAGCGCATGCGGCAGCGTCCAGAACACCGAGCCGAGCACGATCCCCAGCGGGCCGTAGATCGACACATCGCCCAGCAGGCCCTTTAAGACGCCCTGGTTGCCGAACAGGTACACCAGGCTGATCGCCGGCAGCAGCGAGGGGGCGAGCAGCGGCATCAGCGCAATCGCGCGCAGCAGGCCCTTGCCGCGCATGCACGAGAGCGTGAGCCCGTAGGCATACACGTAGGCGATGCCGGTGCACAGCACCGCGCTCAGGGCCGCGATCCAGAGGCTGTTGAAGGCCGACCGGAGCAGCGCGGGGTTGTCGACGTAGCGTGCGAAATTGGCAAGGCCGACGAATGCGCCTGCGCGATCGAAGAAGCTCTGGCCGACCAGTGCGCCCACCGGTAGCGCGACGATCACGATCAGCACCGCCACGGCCAGGGCGACGCCGGCGCCGGTCAGCCAGCGCTCGCGGTCGAAGGCGCCGAGCGGGCGGGGAAGATCGGTCGGGCCGGCGATGATCGTCGACACGGGCGTGGCCTCGGGGCGGGCGCTCAATGCGCCAGCACCGACAGCGCGTGCTGCGGCAGCTGGATGTGCACCATGCTGCTGGGCACCAGCGCCGGCCCGTGGCGGTGGTCGGCGGGGAGGTCGGCCTCGATCTCGATGCCGAGCGGCTCGCATGCGAGCCGAGCCGCGGTCCGATTGCCGAAGAACTCGGTGTCCAGCAGGCGCGCGGCGAAGCTGTTGGTGCCCAGGTCGTCGCCGAAGCGCCGCACCACGACCTGCTCCGGCCGGATGCCCAGCGTGGCCTGCTTGCCCACGCCGAGATCGCCGGGCGAACAGAGCAGTTCGCTGTCGCGCACGCGCATGCGGCCGTCGGGCAGCACGGTCGCGCGCAGCATGTTCATGCGGCCCACGAAGCTCGCGACGAAGCGCGTGCGTGGCCGGTGGTAGAGCGCGTCGGGCGTGCCGGCCTGTTCGATGCGCCCGTCGTGCATCAGCACCACGCGGTCGGCCATCGAGAGCGCTTCTTCCTGATCGTGCGTGACCATGATCGTGACCACGCCCAGGCGCTTCTGCAGTGCGCGGATCTCGCTGCGCAGGCTGGCGCGGACCTGTGCGTCGAGTGCCGACAGCGGTTCGTCCAGCAGCAGCAGGCGCGGATTCGCCGCCAGGGCACGTGCCAGCGCCACGCGCTGCTGCTGGCCGCCCGAGAGCTGCAAGGGATACTTGTCGGCGTGCGCCGCAAGGCCGACCAGGTCGAGCATCTCGGCCGCGCGCTTCGCGATGGCCGGCGCCGGCGCCCCGTTGCGCTGCAGGCCGTAGGCGATGTTCCGGCTCGCCGTCAGGTTCGGAAAGAGCGCATAGGACTGGAACACCACGCCGAAGCCGCGTGCGGCCGGCGGCAGGTTGGCGATGTCCCGGCCGCCAAGCAGCAGCTGGCCCCGATCCGCCCGCTCGATGCCGCAGACGATGCGCAGCAGCGTGGTCTTGCCGCAGCCCGAGGGCCCGAGCAGGCAGACGAACTCGCCGGGCTCGACATCCAGGTCGATGCCGTCGAGCACGCGCGTCGAACCAAAGGACTTGTCGATCCCCCGCAGGGACAGGAAGCTCGTCATGCCCGGATCGTCACAGGGGCGCCTTCTTCTCGGACTTCGACTCGTAGCGCTTGGACCATTCGGTCAGGATGCGGTCGCGATTGGCGGCGGCCCAGACGAAGTCGTTCTTGGCCAGCAGTTTCTCGACGTCGCCAGGCACGAATTCCAGCTTCTCCTGGATGCCCGGCAGCGCGAGCACGGCGAAGTTCTTCGCATAGAGCTCGTTCGCCTGCCTGGTCACGGCCCAGTCGGCCAGCGCCTTGGCGGCTTCGGGCTTCTTCGTCGTCTTCATCACGCCGGTGGCTTCCATGTCCCAGCCGAGGCCTTCCTTCGGCAGCACGATGTCGATCGGCGCACCGTCGCGCTTGGTCTTGTTGGCGCGGTACTCGAAGGACATGCCGACGGCGAACTCGCCGGCGCCGGCCTGGCGGCAGGGCTTGCTGCCGGACTGGCTGTAGATGCCGATGTTCTGGTGCAGGGCGTCCATGTACTGCCAGGCCTTCTCCTCGCCCATCATCTGGATCCAGCCCGAGACCATCAGGTAGCCGGTGCCGGAGGCGGCCGGGCTCGGCATGGTGATCTGGCCCTTGTAGACGGGGTTGGCGAGGTCGGCCCAGCTCGTGGGCTTGGGCAGGTTCTTCTTCTGTGCCTCGACCGTGTTGAAGCACAGGGCGGAAGACCACACGTCCATGCCGACCCACTTGGGCGGGTTGGCGCTGTCGCGCATCGACGGCTTGATGGCTTCCAGGCCCTTCGGCGCGTAGGGCTGCAGCATGCCCTCCTTGTCGAGCAGCATCAGCGAGGTGGCGGCCAGGCCCCAGACGATGTCGGCCTGCGGGTTGGCCTTCTCGGCCAGCAGCTTGGCCGTGACGATGCCGGTGGAATCGCGCACGAACTTCAGTTCGATCGACGGGTTGTCCTTCTCGAAGGCCGACTTGTAGGCCTGCACCTGGTCGGCCTCGAGCGCGGTGTAGACCAGCAGTTCGGTCCGGCCCTGGGCCGATGCGCCCAGGCCGATGGTCAGCAAGGCGGCAGGCAGTGCCCATTGAAGAGTGCGATGCAACATGGATTTCCTCTGAAAGTGATGGCAGGTGCGCGCCCGCCTTCCGGCGCCACGCAAAACCTGCGGATCATCCGCAGCGGATATGACAGGCGTTTGTCAGTTGGCGCCGCGGCCGATGCCGCGCCGGGAATCCCGAGGCGATTCGGGATCAGAATGGACGCCATGCCGAAGAAAAAACCAGACGCCACCCGGCTGCCGGGCCGCGACGACCTTCAGTTCACCTCGTCTCGTTGCATCGCATGCTGATCAATTGCGTCGCCTACGACAACGGCTCCAAGCTGGCGGACATCCCGGTGGCCGACATCAGCGAGTTCATCGCGCGGCCCGGTTGCTTCGTGTGGGTGGCGCTCGCCGATGCGTCGCCCGCCGAACTCGAGGAGATGCGCGAAGAGTTCGGTCTTCACGAGTTGGCCGTCGAGGATGCGCAGCACGGTCACCAGCGCCCGAAGATCGAGGAGTACGGCACGTCGCTGTTCGTGGTCATGCACCTGCTGGAACCCGAGCCGGACCAGCCCGGCGCCTTCAGCGTCGGCGAGGTCGATGTCTTCGTCGGCCCCAACTACATCCTGTCGGTGCGCAACCGCAGCAGGCAGGGCTTCCTCGGCGTCAGGGCACGCTGCGAGCGCGAACCCGAACTGCTGCGCCACGGTTCCGGCTTCGTGCTCTATGCGCTGATGGATGCGGTGGTCGATCGCTACTTCCCGATCATCGACGCCCTCGAGGTCGAGCTGGAGCGGATCGAGCAGCAGATCTTCAACAAGGGTGCCGCGCGGGAAAGCATCAAGCAGCTGTACGACCTCAAGCAGCGCACCCTGGTGCTCAAGCGTGCCGTCGCCCCGCTGCTGGAGGGCGCGGGCAAGCTGCACGGGGGCCGCGTGCCGCAGATCTGCGTCGGATCCCAGGAGTACTTCCGGGACGTGATGGACCATCTGCTGCGGATCAACGGCCTGATCGACGGCATGCGCGAGACCATCGGCACGGCGATCCAGGTCAATTTCTCGATGGTCACGATCGAGGACAACGAAGTGACGAAGCGGCTGGCGGCCTGGGCCAGCATCTTTGCCGTCTGCACCGCGTTCGTCGGCGTCTGGGGCATGAACTTCGATCAGATGCCGGAGCTGAAATGGCGCTACGGCTACCCGGCCGCGCTGCTGCTCATTGCCAGCGTGTGCGGCTACCTGTACTACCGGTTTCGTCGGGCAGGGTGGGTATAGGCGCTGCCGCTCGCCGCCGCGGCGCGGGTGCCGCGGGTGTCACGAATCCATGTGCACAATCGCGCGATGCAAGCGTTGCATTACTTCAATCCGCAGTCGATCCTCGACACCCTGGTCAGCGTCGGGGCCGCCTTCGTCCTCGGCAGCCTGATCGGGCTCGAGCGTCAGGTGCGCCAGCGCACGGCAGGCCTTCGGACCAATACGCTGGTGGCGGTGGGTGCGGCCGTGTTCGTCGACCTGGCCCAGGGGCTGACGGGCAACGAGGGGGCGGTCCGGGTCATCGCCTACGTGGTGTCGGGCGTCGGCTTCCTCGGCGCCGGCGCCATCATGAAGGAGGGCATCAACGTCACCGGCATCAACACCGCGGCCACCCTCTGGGGCTCGGCCGCGGTCGGTGCCTGTGCCGGCGCCGACCGCATCGTCGAAGCCTTCGTCGCGGCGTCGTTCGTGCTGGCCGCCAACACCTTGCTGCGACCGGTGGCCGACCGCATCAACCGCAACCCGCTGGACGAGGAAAGCCGCGAGTCCAGCTACACCGTGCAGGTGATCTGCCACGGCCGGGAGCGCGCCGTCGTGCATGACCGCCTGATCGAATGGCTGGAGGCAGACGGATACCCGGCGCGCCATGTCGAGCAGATTCCCTTCGGCCGCGAGGACGTGCATATCCAGGCCATCCTCTATGCGACCTCCGTCGTCCCGGAACAGCTCGATGCAGTGATGGAGAGGGTCGAGCAGATGCCCGGCGTGACGCATGCGTTCTGGAGCGCCAGCGCGCAGGACGGATAGTCGTCGGATGCCGATGCGGCGCGCGCCAGGCCGGCTGCTGCGCAAAGCTGCCGTCTCCCTTCGTTCGCGATCGCGCTACATTGCAGATCACCATGTGCAGCCACTACCAGGCCGAGAAGCGGCGCAAGCAGATCGAGCGGCGCTTCGGCATCCGCCTTCCGCCCGATTGGGAGCCGCCGCCGGGCGGCCTGCACGTCTATCCGACGCAGCTGGCGCCGTTCATCCGCCGACCGCCCGAGCGCGAATCGGGCGACGAGGCGGTGCCGCCGTTCGAGGTAGTCGAGGGCCGCTTCGGCCTGCTGCCGGGCTTTGCGAAGGACCTGAAGTTCGGCCTGCGCACCTACAACGCGCGCGTCGAGACGGTGGACCAGCTCGCGAGCTTCAAGCACGCCTGGGCCCGGGCCCGGCACTGCATCGTGCCGTGCGAGGCGATCTACGAGCCCGACTGGCGTTCCGGCTCGCACGTGCCGACCCGCTTCACCGCCGCGAACGACGACATGCTGGGCGTGGCCGGCCTGTGGGCGCCCTGGAAGGACCCGGCCACCGGTGCATGGGTGAACAGCTTCACGATGCTGACGATCAATGCCGACGACCATCCGCTGTTCCGGCACATGCACAGGCCGGACGCCAGCCGTGCGGCCGATCAGCAGGACAAGCGCATGGTCGTGATCCTGCCCGAGGCCCGGTACGAGGAATGGCTGGACGCGCCGGTGCAGCAGGCGATGAGCTTCATGAACCAGTTCCCGGCCGACCGGCTCGCGATGGTGGCCGAGCCCCTGCCTCCAAAGCCGCCGAAGGCCGCGCGCCAGGCCGTCGCATCGCCTGCCACGGCGCCGCCGGAGCAGCCCGGCCTGTTCTGAAGCAGCAGGGCGCCTGGCGCCCCGTCAACCGGCCACTTGGCGTATGGGAAAGCCTCCGGCCGTTCGGCAGAATGCTGCGATGGAATCACTGGACGGCCTCGACGACGAGGAACTCGCTTCGTCGGCCTACGTGTGGCGCATGCGTGCGCGGCAGGGTGACCGACAGGCCAACGAGATCGCGCAGGCGATGGAGGCGGAGCTGCGGCGACGGCTGGGATCGACGCCCTCGATGAGCGGACCGCTCGAACTCTTGCCCCAGGTCAAGCCCAAGGCACCCTGGTGGCGCTTCTGGTAGGGGCGCGACCGTCTGCGCGGGCTAACATCCGCGCATGCCCGAACTCACCCTGGAATCCGCCTTCGTCGTCGCGATCGTCTTCGCAGCCATCATGACCGTGGGTTTTGCATGGCGCGAGCGGCGCTGGGGCCCGGCGCTCATGATGGTCGGCATCGTGGGGTTCCTGGCCATCATCGCCTACGGCATCGTGCCTCGATTCTGAGCGCCCCGGTTCATTCGACGACCAGGCCCTCGAGCGCCGGGTCGGAGGGCGGCACCGCGAGCTTCATGTCCTTCAGGGTCTTCACGAGCAGCTTCGCGATCATGAGGTTGCGGTGCAGCTTGCTGTCGGCGGGCACCACGTACCACGGCGCCTCGTCGGTCGAGGTCGCGGCCAACGCCTTCTCGTAGGCCTGCTGGTAGGCGTCCCACTTCCTGCGCACCGCGAGGTCGTCCATCGAGAACTTCCAGTGCTTGTCGGGTTCGTCGATGCGCGCCTGCAGGCGCTCGCGCTGCTCGTCCTTGCTGATGTGCAGCATGCACTTCACGATCACGGTGCCGGTCTGCGTCAGCAGGCGCTCGAAGTCGTTGATCTGCGCATAGCGCTCGCGCGTCTTTTCCTTGTCGATCCAGCCTTCGACGACGGGCACCAGCACGTCCTCGTAGTGGCTTCGGTTCCAGACCGTGATCTCGCCGTTGCGCGGCACCACGGCATGGCAGCGCCAGAGGTAGTCGCGCGCGAGTTCTTCCGCGCTCGGCGCCTTGAAGGCCGTCACCTTGACGCCGAGCGGCGAGGTGCGCGAGAAGACCCAGCGGACGGTGCCGTCCTTGCCGCTGGTGTCCAGACCCTGCAGCACCAGCAGCAGCTTGCGCCGGCCTTCGGCGTGCAGCAGGTTCTGCAGCCGGTCGAGCTCGATCGCGAGCGTGTCGAGCTCCTGGCGCTGTGCTGCCTCGGAGCCCTCGAGGAATGGCTTGGCACCGGGGTCGATGCGGGACAGCTTGAACTTGCTGTCGACGCGGTAGGTCTTGAAGCTGGCCATGGGCGAGAGGTCTCCTTGCTCAAAGCTCGAGGGTACGCGTTTGGCCCGGCGCGCGTGTCAGGCGTCGTCGGGATCGTGCGTGGCGCTCCAGCGGTTGTCCCAGTCGGCATGGCGGGCGCCGTCGAGATCGCGCCGGTCGCGCTTGGTGGGCCGGCCCTGCACGATGCTGAGCGCCGGCTCGCTGCCGACCCGGCGCTGCTCGCGCGCGGCCGCGAGCGCGGCAAGGCTCTCGGGCGTTTCCTCGTAGAGCTGTTGCGCCACCGGCGCCGGCCCGCGCTGGCCGCTGATGCCGCGCACCCGCACCTCGCGCGAAAGGCCGCCGGCCAGCCGCAGCGTGACGGTGTCGCCGGCCTTGACCTCCCGCGAGGCCTTGGCGACGTCGCCGTTGACCTGCACGCGGTTCTTGCCGATCTCCTCCGCAGCCAGCGATCGCGTCTTGAAGAAGCGCGCGGCCCAGAGCCATTTGTCGATGCGAAGGCGGTCCATGTTTCAGCGATTGTCGCGCGCCAATGGCAGGCGCACGACGGCGTCCAGGCCGACCGTCCGTCCGCCGGATTCCCGGTTGTCGAGTGCGATGCTGCCGCCGAGCGCCAGCACGATCTCGCGGCAGATCGCAAGACCGAGGCCGGAGCCCTTGGCCACGTCGCCGGCAGCGAAGGGCGCGAACAGCCGCTCGCGCAGCTCGCCGGGGATTCCCAGGCCCTGGTCGGCGACGCGCAGCACCGCGGCATCGCCGTCGAGCCGGACCTCGATCACCAGCGTCGCGCCGGGCGGGCTGTGCTTGATCGCGTTGTGCAGCAGGTTGCGCGCGAGTTCCTGCAGCATCCAGCGATGGGCCCGCACGGGCACCGGCACGCCGGCTTCGCGCAGCTCGAAGTCGAGCGCCTTGTCCGCCACCAGCGGCGACAGGTCGAGCGCCACCGCGCGCACTGCCTCGGCGAGGTCGAGCCTGGCCGACTCGGGCTGCTGGCGCAGCTGCTCGACCTTGGCCAGCGACAGCATCTGGTTGGCCAGGGCCGTGGCGCGGTCCACGGTCTCGTTGATCTCGCCGAACGCCTGGGCCGGCGGCACGTCACCGCGGCGCGCCGACTGCACCTGCGCCTTGAGCACGGCGAGCGGGGTGCGTAGCTGGTGGGCGCTGTCGCGCACGAAGCGCTTCTGGTGGTCCAGCAGATGCCTGAGCCGGCCCATGACCTGCGTGGTGGCATCGATCAGGGGACGCAGCTCGCGCGGCGCATCGGGTGCGTCGATGGGCGACAGGTCGTCGTCGGCGCGCGCCTGGATCGCCTCGCCGAGCGCGCGCACCGGTCGCGTGGCGAACTGCACGACCACGATCGTGATCGCTGCGATCACGGCCATCAGCACCAGCTGGCGCCACAGCGTGTCGATCAGGAGCTTGCGCGCAAGGGTCTCGCGCAGCTCGAGCGTCTCGGCCACCTGCACCACCGCCATGCCGCGGCCGCGTGCGCTGGCCACCGGCTGCAGCAGCACGGCCACGCGCACCGGCATGCCGCGGAACTCGGCGTCGTAGAAGTCGACCAATGCCGCGTACGGCGGGCGGTCCGGCAGCCGGCCGCGCCAGAACGGCAGCTCGGCGAAGCCCGACACCATCTCGCCGTCGAGCGACGAGACACGGTAGTACATGCGGCTCTGGTTGTCGGCCTCGAAGGCCTCGAGCGCGGAGTAGGGCACGATCGCGTGCAGCGAGGCCCCGTCGTCGTAGCCGTCGACGTCGAGCTGCTCGCCGATGGTCTTGGCCGAGGCCAGCAGGGTGCGGTCGTAGGCGGTGGTGGCGGCCGCCAGGCTCTGGCGGTACAGGCTCACGCTGTTGACCACGACGAACAGCGCCACCGGCAGCAGGATGCCCAGCAGCAGCCGGGCGCGCAGCGAGGTGGCGCGCATCAGCCCTCTTCGCGCAGCAGGTAGCCGAGGCCGCGCAGCGTCATCAGCGTGGCGCCGGTGGCGGCCAGCTTCTTGCGCAAGCGATAGACCACGACCTCGACCGCCTCGTACTGCACCTCCGATTCGCCCGGAAAGACGAGCTCGAACAGCCGCTCCTTGCCGACCGCATGGCCCGGCTTGACCATCAGGGCCTTGAGCAGCGCGAGCTCGCGCGGCGTGAGTTCGAGCACCTCGGCGCGGTGGTAGATGGCGCCGCTGTCGGGGTCGTAGCGCAGGCCGCCGACCTCGGGCAGGCGCGGCGCGCCCTCGTTGGTGCCGGCACTCTGGTGGCGACGGTTCAGGGCGCGGATGCGGGCTTCGAGCTCGTCGAGGTCGAAGGGCTTCGGCAGGTAGTCGTCGGCACCGGCGTTGAGGCCGACGATGCGGTCGCCGACCGTGCCGCGCGCGGTCAGCAAGAGCACCGGCGTGCGCAGGCCGGCGGCGCGCGCCTGCGCCAGCACCTGCAGGCCGTCGAGGCCCGGCAGGCTGAGGTCGAGTGCCACCACGTCGGGCTCCAGCGCCTGCCACTGGGCGAGTGCGAGCGCGCCGTCGCCGCACAGGCGCACGTCGATCTGGCGCCGGCCGAGGCTGCGCTGCAGGGTGGTCTGCATCGACGGGTCGTCTTCGATCAACAGCAACTTCATGCCGGGAATTTTCGGTGTTTACCCCAGTGCCGCGGACAGCCAACTGACAGCGGGGCGGCGCATCATAGCGGCGTCAGCTTCCTCTCAGCTTTTCCGTTTCAAGGAGACATGCATGCGTCGCGATACCTTTCTGAAGTCCCTGGCCGCACTGGCCGCCACCGGCGCCCTGCCCCTGTCGGCCTGGGCCGCTCCCAACATCAAGATGATGATCCCCGCCAATCCGGGCGGCGGCTGGGACACCACGGGGCGCGCGCTGGGCAAGGCGATGACCGATGCGAAGCTGGCCGACACCGTCACCTATGACAACAAGGGCGGCGCTGCCGGTGCGCTCGGCCTGGCCCAGTTCGTGAACGGCTCCAAGGGCGACCCGAACGCGATGATGATCATGGGCGCGGTCATGCTGGGCGGCATCATCACGGGCAAGCCGCCCGTGAGCCTGTCGCAGGCAACGCCGATCGCACGCCTCACGAGCGAATACAACGTCTTCGTGCTGCCGTCGAATTCGCCGCTCAAGTCGATGAAGGACGTGGTCGAGCAGCTCAAGAAGGATCCGGGCAGCGTCAAGTGGGGCGGCGGCTCGCGCGGTTCGACCGAGCACATCGCGGCGGCCATGATCGCGCAGAAGGTCGGTGTCGATCCGTCCAAGATCAACTACGTCGCCTTCCGCGGCGGCGGCGAGGCGACGGCCGCCATCCTGGGCGGCAACGTCACGGTCGGCGGCAGCGGCTTCAGCGAGTTCGCCGAATACATCAATGCCGGCAAGATGAAGGCGATCGCGGTCACCTCGGCGCAGCGCCTGCCCGGCAGCAGCGTGCCGACGCTCAAGGAGCAGGGCATCGATGTCGAGATCGGCAACTGGCGCGGCGTCTACGGCGCCCCCGGCATCACGGCCGAACAGCGCAAGGCGCTGACCGACCTGGTGCTGGCCGCGCTCAAGACGCCTTACTGGGCCGAGGCCCTGAAGAAGAACGACTGGACGCCCGCGGTGCTGTCCGGCGAGGCCTTCGCCAAGTTCGTGGACGACGAGTTCGCGAGCCTGCGCGCGACGATGGTCAAGTCCGGCATGGTCTGAGGAACCGGCTCCGCGCTTCCCCGCTTCGTGGGGGTCGATGCCCTCCGAGGTGGAAGCAGCAGACCGCCCCGCCGTGCGAAGCGCGGACTCCGCCGCGCTGGCGGCCCGGCGCCAAACCGGTTCCCACCGGGCCGGCCGGTGCGAAATCATTCACTGTCTGCGAGGTCAGAACAATGTCGAACAACGACCCACTGTCCATCGAGCCGCCTGCGATCTGGCCCCAGACGCTGGTCGGCGTCGGCGTGCTGGTCACCGGCCTGGCACTGGCCTTCGGTGCCATCGGCATCTCTTCGGAGGCCGGCTACGGTGGCGTAGGCCCCAACTTCCTGCCCTGGCTGGTCTCGATCGCGCTGACCGTCTGCGGTGCCTGGATCGTCTGGGAGTCACGCACCGGCGGCTTTCGCGAGATGGACACGCCCACCGGTGCCCCGAAGGCCTACTGGGCCGGCTTCGTCTGGGTGTCGGCGGGGTTGCTGCTGAACGCGGCACTGATCACCACGATCGGATTCATCCTGAGCTGCACGCTGTGCTACGTGCTGGCGGTGCAGGGCCTGCGCCGCGCGAGCGGGCAGGGCGGCGTCAACTCGCCGCGCACGTGGCTGGTCGACCTGCTCACCGGTGCGCTGATCGCGGCGCCGGTGTTCTGGATGTTCACGAAATTCCTGGCCATCAACCTTCCGGGCCTGACGAGCACGGGCTGGATCTGACATGGAAATCTTCAATGCCCTGATGCACGGTTTCGCGCTGGCGATCACGCCCGCGAACCTTCTCTGGTGCCTGGTCGGCTGCGCGCTCGGAACGGCGGTCGGCGTGCTGCCGGGCATCGGCCCGGCGGTGGCGGTCGCGATGCTGCTGCCGATCACCGGCAAGGTCGATGTCACGGCCTCGATGATCTTCTTCTCCGGCATCTACTACGGCGCCATGTACGGCGGCTCGACCACTTCGATCCTGCTCAACACGCCCGGCGAAACCGCCAGCATGGTGACCGCGATGGAGGGCAACAAGATGGCCAAGAGCGGGCGCGCGGGCGCAGCGCTGGCCACCGCGGCAATCGGCTCCTTCGTGGCCGGCACCATCGCCACCGTGATCGTCACGCTGTTCGCGCCCTTCGTGGCCGACTTCGCGGTCAAGCTCGGACCGCCCGAGTATTTCCTCCTGATGCTGCTGGCCTTCACCACGGTGAGCGCGGTGCTGGGCAAGAGCACGCTGCGCGGCATGACGGCGCTGTTCATCGGCCTCGCGGCAGGCTGCATCGGGCTCGACCAGATCTCGGGCCAGGGCCGCTACACCGGCGGCATTCCCGAACTGCTCGACGGCATCGAGATCGTGCTGGTGGCGGTGGGCCTGTTCGCCGTGGCCGAGGTTCTCTATGCCGTGCTGTACGAGGGCAAGGTGGTCGAGGGCCAGAACAAGCTGAGCCGCGTCCACATGAGCGCGCGCGACTGGAAGCGATCGATCCCGGCCTGGCTGCGCGGCACCGCGATCGGCACGCCCTTCGGCTGCATCCCGGCCGGCGGCACCGAGATCCCGACCTTCCTGAGCTACGCGACCGAGAAGAAGCTCGCCAAGGACGCTGACGCCAGGGCCGAGTTCGGCACCAAGGGTGCGATCGAGGGCGTGGCCGGCCCCGAGGCCGCCAACAACGCCACCGTGACCGCGGCGCTGATTCCGCTGCTCACGCTCGGCATCCCGACCTCGAACACCACCGCGATCCTGCTCGGCGCCTTCCAGAACTACGGCATCCAGCCCGGTCCGCAGCTGTTCACCACTTCGGCTGCGCTGGTGTGGGCACTGATCGCCTCGCTCTACATCGGCAACGTGATGCTGCTGGTGCTGAACCTGCCGATGGTCGGGCTGTGGGTCAAGCTGCTCAAGATCCCGAAGCCGCAGCTCTATGCGGGCATCCTCATCTTCGCGACCGTGGGTGCCTACGGCATGCGCCAGAGCGCCTTCGACCTGGTGCTGCTCTACGCCATCGGCGTGCTCGGCGTGATCATGCGGCGCTACGACTTCCCGACCGCGCCGGTGGTGGTGGGCATGATCCTCGGGCCGCTGGCCGAAGCCCAGCTCCGCAACGCGATGTCGATCGGCGAAGGCAGCCCGGCCGTCTTCTTCCAGCGCCCGATGTCGATCGCGCTGGTGGTCATCATCGTGGCCGTGATGGTGCTGCCGCGCGTCGCCAAGCGAATCAGCGAGAGGCGGGCGGCCGCGGCCGCCTGATCGCGGCTGCGGCTGCGCTGCGGCGGCTCGCCGGCGCCGCCCTCGTCAGTTGGCGCTCGATCCGGTGCCGTACTGTGCGCTGGTCGTCACGCGCGTGCTGCCGCTCTTCACGCGTTGCACCTCGGCCATGTACTGCGGACCGTTGCGCAGGTTCTGGTAGGTGGCGACCTGCTTGCGGTAGGCGGCGCTGGTCGGATCGAAATCGTCACGGTTCGCGACCTGGCTCAGGCCGGAGCGGATCCACAGATTGCGGTCGGCCGCGACCTCGGCGCGGCTCGCGGCGCCCACGCCGGCATCGGCCGGGCCGACGCGAAGCTCGGCCGGAGCGCTCGCCATGCTGCGGCTCGCCATGTAGTCGGATGCGACGGCCGAGCGGCTGGTCATGCTCGTCGTGGCGGCGATCGGCGCGCCCACCCATTGTTCGGCCGGCACGGTCTGCGCGAAGCTTGCGGCGCTCGCCAGCGCCAATGCGGAAACAGCGAGAACTTGTCTTGCATTCATGATGAAATCTCCTCTGGCTGTGGATGCGAGGCCGCGGACATCGCGGTCTTCACAGGGCTCGACTGTGACGGTCCATCGCCTTCGACGCTGTGCGTTTACGCACGGCTTTCCGCGATTCGTCGTCACTGCCTCGGGAGGTCGTCATGGCGCCCCAGCGCTCCAGCCTCGGCCTGCAACAGGTCGCGCTGCTGCAGGGCCTTTCGGTCGAACGGCTCGACCGCCTCGCACAGCGCTGCCGATGGAAGAGCGTGCCTGCAGGCACGCCCGTGCTGCTGCGATCGGAGCGCAACAGCGACATCTACTTCCTGGTCTCGGGCTCGCTGCGCGTGACCTCATACTCGCCCAATGGACGCCAGGTCACGTTTCGCGATACGCAGGAAGGAGAACACTTCGGCGAACTGTCGGCCATCGACGGTCATCCGCGCTCGGCCGACGTGGTCACGCTCACGCCCACGCTGGTCGCCAGCCTGGACCGCGAAGCCTTTCTCGAACTGCTGCGCGACGAGCCCGCGGTCGCCGGCCGCGTGATGCGCCACCTCGTGGCGATGGTGCGTCAGCTGTCCGAGCGTGTGATCGACCTCAGCACGCTCGGCGTGCAGAACCGCGTGCATGCCGAGCTGTTGAGGCTGGCCCGGGTCGCCGGAATTGCCGACAACCGCGCGCGGCTCGATCCGCCGCCGACCCATGTCGAGCTGGCCAGCCGCGTGAGCACCAACCGCGAGCAGGTCACGCGGGAACTCAATGCGATGCGTCGCGACGGCCTGCTGGCCAAGGAGGGCAAGGCGCTCGTGGTGGCCGACGTCGAGCGGCTGGCGGCGCTGGTGGCCGAGGTGCGCGGCTTCTCCTAGGCGCGCCAGCCCGGCAGCTTCCACCCGGTGCGTATGGCGAGCATGCGCAACAGCACCGTGGTTCCGGCGCCGAGGGTCAGGACCAGCCAGTCCGGTGCCTGCAACGCTTCCGAGACGACGATCACCCAGGCGCCGACGAAGGCACAGATGGCGTAGGGCTGGTGGTCGCTGAAGGCGCGCGGGATCTCGTTGCAGACGATGTCGCGCAGCACGCCGCCGAAGGCCGCGGTCATCATGCCCATCACCACCGCGACGATCGCCGGCATCGAGGCGTCGAGCGCGATCTGCGTGCCCGTGGCCGTGAACAGCCCGAGTCCGAGCGCGTCGGGCCATTGCATCGCGCGTTCGGTGGGCGCGAAATGCTGGGCGCGCAGGAAGGCCATCGCGCAGGCGCACACCGCCAGCAGCAGCCACAGCCAGTTCGAATGCTCGACCCAGAAGAAGGGGCGGCGGTCGAGCAGCACGTCGCGCAGGGTGCCGCCGCCGAACGCCGTCAGCCCCGCGACCATCACCACGCCGATGGCATCGAGCCGCTTGCGCGCCGCCTCGAGCAGCCCCGACATGGCGAACGCCACGGTGGCCGCGATCTCGATCACGATCTGGGCGTTCGAGAGCGAAAGGACGGTGGAGAGCGGCAGGTTGGGCATGGGCAGGGCGGATCAGTTGTGATGCATGTGGCCGTGCGATTCTGGCGCAGCCGCGGCGGCCGCTCCTGCGGGTGCCCCGACGGCCAGATCGACCTGCAGCGCGCTCTTGGCACCCCTGGCGTCCTCGAAGCGCAGCGTGAGCGGAATGGTCGAGCCCTTGGCGATCGGCTGCTTGAGTTCCATCAGCATCACGTGCAGACCGCCCGGCTTGAGCTCCACCGTCTGCCGCGGCGGCAGCGCGAGGCCGTCCTTGAGCTCGCGCATCCGCATGATGTCGCCTTCCATCTTCATCTCGTGCACCTCGGCGATGCCGGCGGCCGGCGTCGAGGCGCCGACCAGGCGCGCGCCGGCCGGTGCGGTGAGCTTCATGAAGGCGCCGGTGCCGCTCTGCCCAGGCACGGTCTGGCGGACCCACGCATCGCGCACGTCGACCGCGGCCACGCCGGGCGCCAGCACGTCGAGGCGGGCCGCGGGCAGCGCCTGCTTCTCGCTCGATCCGGCGACCGGCAGCTGGGCCCAGTCGGCGCTGCCGACGTCGCAGCTCTGCAGCACCTTGAAGTAGAGCGCACCCGGCTTGTCGGTGAGCTTGCCGCGCACGACGAACTCGGCGCGCTCGCTGCCGGGCAGCGCGGCCTGCGGACCTTCGGCCTGCCAGCTGACCTCGCGCGGGGTCGACGCGAGCTTCCACCCGGCGCGCGGCTGCGCCTGCAGCAGCGTGAAGCCTTCGGGCAGCTGCACCCGGATGCCCGTGGTGGACTTGGCATCGGCGCAGGCATGGCCGACGCGGAAGGCGGCGTCGTAGTCGCTGCCGGCCGCGGCACCGCCGGGCGGCAGCGTGACGTGGGCCATGGCGGCCGTGCTGCAGAGCGCGGCGCAGGCGGCGAGGGTGCGGAGGGTGAAGGGGGTGTTCATTGAAAGGCTCCTCTTTAGTCAGTTGAGGACAGGGCAGGAACTGCTTCGCAATTCTTGGTCTGTCCCGCAGGGTCTCAGGTCGGTCCGAAAGGTCTCAGTAATCCCACCTCAGCTCGGCCGTGTAGGTGCGCTGCGGATAGGGGTGGAAATTCCAGTACTGGTAGTTGTTGGCGTTGTCGATGCCGAAGGCCGCCGACCATTGCCGGTCGATCTGGAAGCGCGCCCGCAGGTCGACCGTGAAGTACTTGCTGGCACCGAAGTAGGCGAAGCCGTTGACGTCGCTATTGTCGAGCGTCGAGTATTGCCGGCCGCTGTAGCGGGCCGCCGCGGTCAAAGCCCAGCGTGCATCGGGTCGCCAGGTGGCGTAGACCGTCGATCGCCATTGCGGCACGCGCGGCTGCCATTTGCCGATGCTTGGCGGGTTGAGCGGATTGGCGACGATCTTCGAATCGGCGAAGGTCAGGCTGGCACCGAGGTCCAGGCCCCGGATCCAGACGTCCTGTCCGGTGTAGGCCAGCTCGACGCCGGTGGTGCGCACCTTCCTGATGTTCTGCACGCGCGAGATGCTGGTGTTGGGGATCAGCTGGCTGTAGAGCGCGTCGTCCGTGTCTTCGTGGAACAGCGTGGCGCGCGCGATGCCGTTGCCGAGGTCCTTCTCGGCCGTGAGCTCGCTGGTCCAGGATTTCTCGGGCCTGAGCCATGGGTCGTTGATGAACGACAGCGCGCCGCCCGTGGTCGCGCCGTAGAGTTCGCCCACCGTGGGATAGCGCACCGCGCGGCCCAGCGAGGCCTTGAGCACCGTGTCGTCGGTCCATTGCCAGGCCAGCGCGGCTTTCGGAGACACGTCGGACTCGCCGCGCGTGGCATATGGCAGGTAGCTCGATGCGGTCGCCGTGAAGCCGTTGCTCGCCTGCCAGTCTTCCCAGCGCAGCCCCAGCACGGCCTTCCAGCGCGGCGCGAAGGACCAGCTGTCCTGCACCCAGGCCGCGACCGTCTCGGTGTTGCCGCCGACGTTGCTCACCAGCGTGGCCGGAGGGCCGTCCTGCCAGCTGCCGATCGCATTGCGCTTGAGGATGCCGAGCTGATAGGCGTCGCGTGCAACGCCGAAATCGACGATGTGCGCGCCGCCCACGCCCTGGGGCCGCCAGGTGCCCTTGGCCGCGAGCGTGTTCCATCCGGTGCTGCCGCCCTGGTCCTGCACGGTGCCGGCGCCGCCGAACTGCGCCAGCGGCATGGCCACCGTGGGCGCGCGCTGGCGGTCCCTCG
Organism: Variovorax jilinensis; assembly: GCF_030316885.1. Classification (GTDB taxonomy): domain Bacteria; phylum Pseudomonadota; class Gammaproteobacteria; order Burkholderiales; family Burkholderiaceae_C; genus Variovorax; species Variovorax jilinensis. Next base: position 1,416,348 of record NZ_JASZYQ010000001.1, read on the forward strand.
CGTAGTCGTAGAGGCTCGCGGCGACTTCCCAGTCCCATTCGCCGCGCGTGTTGCTCTTGACCGAGAGGCCGTGCATGTAGTGCGTCTGATCGTCGTCGGTGAGCGGGAAGGCGGTCGGCGCCAGCGTGTAGCTGCGCCCGAGGATGTTGACCGGTCCGCTGTAGACCGGCTGTCCTGCGGCGTTCCGCAGGTAGCTCTCGGGTCGGCCTTCGGAGCTGTTCTGCCACCAGCCGAGCGTATAGGTCGCGGTCACGCTGGTCGAGAAGTCGTAGGCCAGCTTGAGCTTCGCGTGGTCCTGGACCGTGTGGTACTGGGTGCCGCTTCCGAGGATGTACCACGGCGTGTTCGTCGTGTTGAGCCCCGGCACGAAGCCCGCCACGGGCGTGCCGGCGCGGCCCGGCGTGCCCGAGGCCACGGTGGCGGTGGTGAACGTCAGCGGCTGGCCCTGGCTGTCGCCGCGGCTCACGTCGATGAACCACGACCAGTCGCCGCTGCGGCTGCCGAGCGAGGCACTGGTCTGCCAGCTGTTGAAGGTGTGATTGGCGCCGTAGAGGTCGTTGGGCTGCGACTGGTAGCCCATCTTGACGTGCGCCTCCAGCTGGGAGGGCTTGCGCGTCACGTAGTCGACCACTGCGCCCGCCGAGTTGCCCGGATAGGCGGCCGAGAACGGGCCGTACATGACGTCGACGCGCTCGATCTCCTCGGGCGTGACGAGGCCCCAGCGCGGCGCGTAGTTGCTGCCGTTGGCGATGCCGTTGCCGAGGTAGTTCGACAGCAGGATGCCGTCGGCATACACCGCGGAGCGCGCACTGTTGCCGGTGCCCGATGCCCGGGTCGAGAGGATTGCGTGGTTGTAGTCGCCCACGTAGCGCTTGCGCACCAGCAGGCTCGGCAGGTACTTGAGCGCGTCCTCGCTGTCGGTGGCGTTGATGCGGGTCTCGATCTCCTCGCGCGTCACGCCCTCGATGGTGGTCGGGATCTGGGTCGGCAGCGAGGTCGGTTGGCCGCCGGTCACGGTGACGACGCCGAGCGAGCGCGTCCGCTCGGGTGCCGCGTCGGCCGGGCGCTCGGCCGGCGCCTGCTGGGCCAGGGCGGGCCCGGCCCACCACGGGAAGGCTGCGCTCATGGCGAGCGACAGCAGTGTCTTGTTCATCGGGAAGTACTCCCCGGCGGCCATTCGCGGGCGCCGGTGCTCGGGCTGGAAAGCGCAGCGAAGCACCCGTCGGGTGCCCGTGCATCAGGTCTGGCTCAGGCTCGGGAGAGTGGGGGGCCGCGCGCCGGCAGCGGCGCCGCGGTGGCGGCCGCGATGCGCGCGGCGGGAATCGATTGAACCGCATGGCCCAGCGGCAGCAGCCGGGGCAGCTGCGCGAGCGGCAGCGCCGGCGGCGGGGCACCGGTCGGCAGGCAGAGAGGACAGTCGAGATGGCCGGCGGCGGGCGCCTGCGCGCCGTCGTCGGTCATCACCAGCAGCATCGCGCTGCCGGAGGCCGAGCACACGATGTCCATCGTCCTCGGCTGCACCAGGGGCGATGCCACCGCGACGCCGAGCGACAGCGCGAACCACGCCAGCACGAGGCTGGCGAGCAGGCGGGCGCGGCGGAGTGCGGGCATGGGGCGGGATTATGAGGCCTGGCCCGGGGCGCACTGCGGCGCACGGGCACTGGCGGGCTTCAGCGGGGATTCAGCGCGGCGCCTGTTCGGTCGGCACCACGGTGGTCGAACGCCGCGAGCGCACTGTCTCGGTGGCGCCCGGCACCGGCGCGCCCTCGGGCTTGACGACCGTGGCGCGCCGGTCGGGCGTGCGCGTGGTCACGGTGCCGGGGGCGCTGCCGCGAGCCCGGTCGAGCGCGGCGCCCGCATTGCGCACGCAGGCATCGCGTTGGGGCGCGGGCAGCTGGCCGCCGTTGCACCGTGCGACTTCCTGGTCGAAGCGCGCCTGCGCCTCTGCCAGGTCGGTGGCGTTCTGGGCCTGGGAAGCCACTGCGGCAAGCAGCAGGGCGCCGTGAAGCGCAAGGCGGGAAGCGGTTCGGATCATGGTCGTGTGGCTCCGTCGGGGGACGGCGCCTAGTCTATCCGGGCTGTTCGGTGGCAGGCGTCCCGTGCGAAGGCGGCTCGTGCGAAGGCGGCTCGTGCGCGGCCTCGGCCGGCTGGCCACGCAGTCGCCGCACCGTGCGCCGGATCCAGCCCTCCACGTCGTCGACGTAGGTGAACACCGCCGGCACCACGAGCAGGCTCAGCACGGTCGAGGTGATCAGCCCGCCGATCACGGCCATCGCCATCGGCGAGCGGAAGCTCGAGTCGGCGGCGCCGAGCCCGATCGCGATCGGCATCATGCCGGCGCCCATCGCGAGCGTGGTCATGATGATCGGCCGCGCCCGCTTGTGGCAGGCATCGCGCAGCGCATCCCAGCGCGAGAGGCCGTGCTCGCGGCGCGCGACGATCGCGTATTCCACCAGCAGGATCGAGTTCTTGGTCGCGATGCCCATCAGCATGATGAGCCCGATCAGCGAGGGCATCGAGAGCGCCTTCTGGCCGATCAGGAGGCCGACGAAGGCGCCGCCGAGCGCGAGCGGCAGCGCGCACAGGATGGTGATGGGATGCAGGAAGTCCTTGAACAGCAGCACCAGCACGATGTAGATGCACAGCACGCCGGTCAGCATCGCGAGGCCGAAGCTCGCGAACAGCTCGGTCATGACCTCGGCATCGCCGACCTCGGCCACCCGCACGCCGGGCGGCAGGCCGCGGATCGAGGGCAGGTTCATGGCCGCGTCCTTGGCATCGCCCAGGCCCACGCCCGACAGCTCGATCTCGAAGTTGACGTTGCGCGAGCGGTCGTAGCGGTCGATGACGGCCGGGCCACCCTCGACCGTGAGCGCCGCCACCTGGCCCAGCATCACCGGCCCGCGGGCGCCGGGCACCGAGAGCCGCTCCAGCAGCGCGAGGTTCTGCCGCGCCGAATCTTCCAGCTTGACCACGATCGGCACCTGGCGCTGCGCGAGGTTCAGCTTGGGCAGGTTCTGGTCGTAGTCGCCGAGCGTGGCGACCCGCAGCGTCTCGGCGATCGCGGAGCTGGTCACGCCCAGGTCGGCGGCACGCGCGAAGTCGGGCCGCACCGCGATCTCGGGCCGGATCAGGCTGGCGGTCGAGGTGATGTTGCCGAGACCGGGAATCGTGCGCAGGTCGCGTTCGACCGCGCGCGCCGCGGTGGTCAGCGCGGCCGGGTCGTCGCCGCTCAGCGCCAGGATGTATTTCTCGCCCGAGCCGCCGAGGCCCACCGTGCTGCGCACGCCGGGCAGCGACTCGAGCGCGGCACGGACCTGGTTCTCGATCACCTGCTTGCGCGGCCGGTCGCCGCGCGGATCGAGCTGGATCGTGAGCGTGGCCTTGCGCGTCTCCGGCGTGCCGAAGTTCGCGAACGGATCGCCGCCCGCGTTGCCGCCGCCGATGGTGGTGTAGACGCTGCGCACGTGGTCGATCTGCATCACGCGGCGGCGCGTTTCCTCGGCCGCCGCGGTGGTCTGGGCCAGCGTGGCGCCCGGCGCGAGCGACAGGTAGACCTGCGTCTGCGAGTTGTCGTCGGGCGGGATGAAGCCGGTCTTGAGCAGCGGGATCATCGCCACCGAGCCGAAGAAGAAGAGGGTGGCCATCACCATGGTCGTGAAGCGGTGCCTCATGCACCACTCGGCTATGCGCATGTAGATCGCGAGCCAGCGCGGCTCCTTCTCGGCGCCGACGATGGGCTTCAGGATGTAGGCCGCCATCATCGGCGTCAGCACCCGCGCCACCACCAGCGAGGCGAAGACCGCAAGCGAGGCGGTCCAGCCGAACTGCTTGAAGAACTTGCCGGCCACGCCGCTCATGAAGGCGGTCGGCAGGAACACCGCGATCAGCGTGAAGGTGGTGGCGATCACCGCCAGGCCGATCTCGTCGGCCGCCTCCATCGCCGCCTGGTAGGGCGACTTGCCCATGCGCAAATGGCGAACGATGTTCTCGACCTCCACGATCGCGTCGTCGACCAGGATGCCGACCACCAGCGACAGCGCCAGCAGCGAGATCACGTTGACCGAGAAGCCCAGCAGGTACATGCCCGCGAAGGCCGGGATCACCGACATCGGCAGCGCCACCGCGGAGATGAAGGTGGCGCGCCAGTCGCGCAGGAACAGCCAGACCACGATCACGGCCAGGATCGCGCCTTCGTAGAGCAGATGCAGCGAGCCTTCGTATTCCTCTTCCACCGGGGCCACGAAGTTGAAGGCCTCGGTGAGCTGGATGTCGGGCCGCTGCACGCGCATCTCGGCCAGCGCCTTCTGGATCGCGGCACCGACCTCGACCTCGCTGGCGCCGCGGCTGCGCGCGACCTCGAAGCCGACCACGGGCTTGCCGTCGAGCAGGGCCGAGGCGCGCGGCTCGGCGATGGTGTCGCGGATGCGCGCCACCTCGTCGAGCCGGATGCGGCGGCCGTCGCCGAGCACGATCTGCATCGCGTCGAGCTGGTCGGCCGACTGCACCGTCGCCAGCGTGCGCACCGGTTGCTCGCTGCCGCCGACATCGGTGCGGCCGCCCGCGCTTTCGGTCTGCACCAGCCGCAACTGGCGCGAGATGTCGGCCGCGGTGGCGCCGAGCGCCTGCAGCTTGGCCGGATCGAGATCCACGTGCACCTGGCGCGTGACGCCGCCGACGCGGTTCACGGCGCCGACGCCGGGCAGCGCGAGAAGCTTCTTGCTGACGTCGTTGTCGACGAACCAGGACAGCGCCTCGTCGTCCATCCTCGAGGATGCGATCGTGAACGCCAGCACCGGCTGGGCTGCGAAGTCGAGCTTGGTGACCACCGGGTCGCGCACGTCGGCCGGCAGGTCGGCGCGCACGCGCTGCACGGCCGAGCGCACGTCGTCGACCGCTTCCTGCACCGGCTTCTCGAGCCGGAACTCGATGATCAGCGTGGCGGCGCCGTCCTGCACCTTGGTCGTGATGTGCTTGAGGCCCTGGATGGTGGCGATCGAGTTCTCGAGCTTGCGCGCGACGTCGTTCTCGAGCTGCGAGGGCGCGGCGCCCGGCAAGGATGCCGTGACCGTGACCGTGGGCAGGTCGATGTCGGGAAAGTTCTGCACCTTCATCGCGTTGAACGACAGCAGCCCCGCAAACGTGAGCAGCACGAACAGCATCACTGCGGGAATCGGGTTGCGGATGGACCAGGCCGAGACGTTCATGCGCGTGCTCCCTTCGGCGTTGCCAGGCGGTTCACTTGGCGGCTTCCGCCGCCGGCCTGGCCGCGGATTCGACGACGCGCACCAGGTCGCCATCGTTGAGGAACCCGGCGCCCTGCACGACCACGCGCGCATCGGCCGGCAGGGGCGTGGTGATCTCGACCCGGTCACCGACCCGGCGGCCGGTCTCGACCTTGAGTTGCGCGACCCGGTTGTCGGGCTGCAGCAGCAACAGGTAGTTGAAGCCGTCGCGCGGCACCACCGAGGCCTGCGGCACGGTCGATGCGCTGCTGCGGCCGAGCTGGAAATCGCCGCGCGCGAACATTCCGGCCTTGAGGCCGGTGTTCTGCAGTGCGTTCGGGATGTCGACGTAGACCAGCGCCGCGCGCGTCTGCGGATCGACGGTCGGCGCGATGCTGCGCACCGTGCCCTTGACCTGGGCACCGCTCGCGGTCGTGATCACCGCGGGCGTGCCGGCCGCGATGCGGCCGAGTTCGGCCGAGGTCACCTCGGCGCGCCATTCGAGCCGGCCCTGGCGGATCAGGCGGAACAGCTCGGTGCCCGCGGCCACCACGCTGCCGACCGTGGCAGTGCGCGACGAGATCACGCCGTCGTCGGGCGCCACCACCGTCGTGTTGCGCCCGCGCACCTGCTGCGCCGACAGCACGGCCTCGGCGGCCTCGACCCGTGCCTTGGCGGTCTGCTCGGCGGTCTGGTACTGGTTGATCTGCTGCTGGCTCATCGCGCCGGTGGCCTGCAGCGTGCGTGCGCGCGCTGCGGTGCCGGTGGCGTCGGCCGCGGTGGCGCGGGCCTCGGCGAGCGAGGCGCGGGCCTGGGCGACGTCGGCCTGCACCGAATCGGTGGAGAAGGTGGCGAGCACCTGGCCCTTCTTCACCACGTCGCCGACGTTGACGCGAACCTCGGCAAGCTTGAGCGCGTTCGATTCGGAACCCACGCTGGCTTCCTGCCAGGCCGCCACGTTGCCGTTGGCCGGCAGCGTGACTGTCAGCTCGGTGCTCTCGGGCTTCGCGACGGTCACGGTCAGCGAAGGCCGCGCGGCGGCTTCGGTCTTCTTGTCGGGCGCGTCGGAGGACTTGCCGCGCAGGGCGAAGAAGGCGCCCGCGGCTATCACCAGCACGGCGGCCAGCAGGACGAGGAGGGTGGAACGCTTCATTCTTTTCATGGCGAGGGCGTGGCGATCGGGGCCGTGCTGGCAAGGGACTCGGGCCGCGTCCAGCCGCCGCCCATGGCGCGGTAGAGCGAAACCCAGGCTTCGGCGCGTTCGCGCTGCAGCGCGACGCGGGCGGTCTGCGAGACGAACAGCGTGCGCCGCGCATCCTCGAGGTCGAACAGGCTCGCGAGGCCGGTGTCGAAGCGGGCCTGCGTGGCGTCGAGCGAGATCTGGTAGTTGCGCACCGCGGTGTCGGCATCGGCCGCGCGGTCTGCGGTGCCCTGCAGGTTGATCAGCGCTTCCTCGACCTCGCGCACGGCGCGCCGCACGCTGGCGCGGTAGAGCGACACCGCCTCGTCGTAGCGGCCCTCGGCGGCCTCGACGTTGGCGGCGCGCGTGCCGGCATCGAAGATCGGCACGGTCAGCGCGAGCGGCCCGATGGTCCAGGTGTCCAGCGATTCGCGCAGGCCGCCGCCGCGAATCTGAAGCGCCGCGATCGAACCCTGCAGGCCCAGCTTCGGGAAGCGCTGGGCCAGCGCCGCGCCGGCCTCTGCACTGGCGGCCGCGACGTCGAGCTCGGCCGCGTAGACGTCGGGCCGCTGGGCCAGCGCATCGGCCGGCACGCTGTAGACCGCCTGCACCGCGGGCAGGTCGACGTCGATCGGCGCAGCCTCGAGCTTGGCCGCGAGGAGCGGGCCCTCGATGCCTGTCAGCGCAACGAGGCCCTGCTGCTGTACCAGGCACAGCGCGCGCTGCTGCGTGAGCCGGTTCGCAGCCTCGGCCGCGCTCGCGCGAGCCAGTGCGGCATCGGCCGGTGCCGTGAAGCCGGCCCGGGCCGAGAGTTCGGTCAGGCGCGCGGTCTCGGCGCGCGAACGCGCATCCGAGGTCGACACGACGAGCTGCCGCCGACAGGCGCGCTCGGCCAGGTAGGCATTGGCGGTCTCGGCCGCGACCGAGACGCGGGCGTCGTGCCAGCGTGCGTCGGCACCGGCGAAGCGCGACTGGGTGGCATCGCGGTTGGCCCGCAGGCCGCCGAAGAGATCGATCTCCCAGCTCGACTGCAGGCCGGCCTGCAAGGTCGTGATCGGCGGGATGCTGGTGCTGCCGCCGGTGGTCGGCGTGCTCGAGAAGCCCGAGCTTGGCGAATTGCCGCGGCTGGCCGAGAGCGAGCCGTCGAGGTTCGGCACCAGCGCCGCTCCGGCCGCCACCCGCGAGGCGCGGGCCTCGCCGATGCGCGCGGCGGCGCTCGCCACGGTCGGGCTCGCGGCTTCTGCCGCCTGGATCAGCTCGACCAGCAGGGGATCGTGGAGCTGCCGCCACCATTCGGCGAGCGTCGGCATCGAGCCACCGTGCGGCAGCGCCGCGGTACCTGCCGGCAACGGGGTCTGCCATTGCGCCGGCATCGGCGCCGCGACCTCGGCCGGTGGGCGCGGGACGGCGCATGCAGCGAGCAGCAGCAGCGGGGCGGCGGCAAGGCAAAGCGCGGGGAGCCGGGAGTTCCTCATGAGATTCCGCAAAAATGGGGTGACGTTCGGTGGCGAGCAGGTCGCCGCGCCTGGGCGCCGGGGGCATCGGCAGCTGGCTGGAGGGCCGGGCCGTGCGAACCGCGCAGCATAGCAAGGCGCGAACGGGCTTCCTGTAGTCGGGCGCCGCGTCTCGCGACGGGCGCGCCGCTCACGCTACGATCCGCCCATGCCACCCGCCACCGCCGCACCCCCCGCGCTGCCGCTCGATGCCGAAGGCATCCTCGCGCTCGCCGCGCGCTCGATGTTCCACCTGTTCTCCAGCATCAGCCAGGGCATGTTCCTGGTCGACCGCAGCGGGCGAATCGTCTGGGTCAACGAGGGCTACCGCCGCTTCCTGCCGGCGCTCGGCTTCTCGTCGATCGACCAGTTCCTCGGCCATCTGGTGGAGGACGTGATCCCCAACACTCAGATGCGCCACGTGCTCGACACGGGCGAGCCCATCCTGATCGACCTGCTGACCAACAAGGCCGGCACCTTCGTGGTCAGCCGCCTGCCGCTGCGCGAGACGAACGAGGCCGACGCCGGTGCCGCCGGCACGCCGGGCGCCGTGATCGGCGCCATCGGCATCGTGCTGTTCGACCATCCCCAGACCACGCTGCAGCCGCTGATCAGCAAGTTCGCGCTGCTGCAGCGCGACCTCGACGACGCCCGGCGCGAACTGGCCAGCCAGCGAGCCAATCCGCTCTACCAGCAGTCGGCCGACGGCCAGCGGCGATCCAAGTACACCTTCGCGAGCTTCATCGGCAGCAGCCCGGCCGCGGTGGAGGTCAAGCGCCATGCGCGTCGTGCGGCGCAGTCCTCGAGCCCGGTGCTGCTGCTCGGCGAGACCGGCACCGGCAAGGAACTGCTGGCCCATGCGATCCATGCGGCCTCGGCCCGCGCGGGCGGCATGTTCGTCAGCGTCAACATCGCGGCCGTGCCCGACACCCTGCTCGAGGCCGAGTTCTTCGGCGTCGCGCCGGGCGCCTTCACGGGGGCCGACCGCAAGGCGCGCGAAGGCAAGTTCAAGCTCGCCGACGGCGGCACGCTGTTCCTCGACGAGATCGGCGACATGCCGCTGGGCCTGCAGGCCAAGCTGCTGCGCGCGCTGCAGGAAGGCGAGATCGAGCCGCTGGGCTCGAACAAGCTGGTGCCCTTCGATGCGCGCGTGATCGCCGCCACCTCGCGCGACCTCGCGGCGCTGGTGAGGGAAGGGCGCTTTCGCGAAGACCTCTACTACCGTCTGAACGTGCTGCCGGTGCGTGTGCCGCCGCTGCGCGAGCGGCGCGGCGACATCCCGGCGCTGGTCGAGGTGCTGGGCGAAGACATGGCGCTGCGCAGTGGCGAGGCGCCGCCCGAGCTCACGCCCGAGGCGCTCGCGCTGCTGGCGGCGCAGCACTGGCGCGGCAACATCCGCGAGCTGCGCAACGTGCTCGAGCAGGTCACGATGCGCAGCGACTCGCAGCGCATCGATGCGCAGCAGCTCGAGCGCATCCTGCGCGAGGCCGGGCAGGAGCAGATCGCGGCCCCCGACGCCGAGCCGCCCGCGGCAGCCAACGATGCCGACGACAGCGCCGCGCTGCTGCGCCCGCTGGCCCAGCAGGTGGCCGAGCTCGAGCGGCGCGCCATCGCGGCGGCAATGGCGGCGACCGGCGGCAACAAGCTGGCAACCTCGCGCCTGCTCGGCATCTCGCGCGCGACCCTCTACGAACGTCTGGAAAACCCTGCGTGAGATTTGTGCAATTGTCTGAAATCAAGACATTCGAAATGTCCTGATTCCAGGCTGCTACCAAGCGATACGAGGGAAACTCCTTTGTTTTCAAGGCACTGACGGCTGGCACGAAGTGTGCAATATTCAGCCATCACCATCAGGAGACAAAGAATGCAACGTCGCAACCTCGTCGCGCTGGCCACCCTGGCTGCCGCATCGCTGGCCGCCCCGGCCTGGGCCCAGTCCAACGAGATCAAGATCGCCCACGTCTACAGCAAGACCGGCCCGCTCGAGGCCTACGGCAAGCAGACCCAGACCGGTCTGATGATGGGCCTGGACTACGCCACCGGCGGCACCATGACGGTCAACGGCAAGAAGATCGTCGTGATCGAGAAGGACGACCAGGGCAAGCCCGACCTCGGCAAGTCGCAACTGGCCGCGGCCTATGCGGACGACAAGGCCGCACTCGCGGTCGGCCCCACTGCTTCGGGCGTGGCGCTCGCGATGCTGCCGGTGGCCGAGGAATACAAGAAGATCCTGCTGGTCGAGCCGGCCGTCGCCGATTCGATCACGGGCGACAAGTGGAACAAGTACATCTTCCGCACCGGCCGCAACAGCTCGCAGGACGCGATCTCGAACGCGGTCGCGGTCGACAAGGCCGGTGTCACTGTCGCCACGCTGGCGCAGGACAACGCCTTCGGCCGTGACGGCGTGAAGGCCTTCGGCGCGGCGCTGAAGAAGGCCAAGCTGGTTCACGAGGAATACCTGCCGGCCGCCACCACCGACTTCACCGCCGGTGCGCAGCGCCTGATCGACAAGCTCAAGGACCAGCCCGGCCGCAAGATCATCTGGATCGTCTGGGCCGGTGCGGGCAATCCGTTCAAGATCGTCGACCTCGACCTCAAGCGCTACGGCATCGAGATCGCCACCGGCGGCAACATCCTGCCGGCGATGGCGGCCTACAAGTCGCTGCCGGGAATGGAAGGCGCGGCCTACTACTACTTCGGCATCCCGAAGAACCCGGTCAACGACGCGATGGTGTCGATGCACTACAAGGAATTCAAGACGCCGCCGGACTTCTTCACGGCCGGCGGCTTCTCGGCCGCGATGGCGATCGTGACCGCGCTCAAGAAGACCGGTGGCGACACGAACACCAACAAGCTGATCACGGCCATGGAAGGCATGGCCTTCGACACGCCCAAGGGCAAGATGACCTTCCGCAAGGAAGACCATCAGGCCATGCAGTCGATGTACCACTTCAAGATCAAGGTCGACCCGGCGTTCGCGTGGGGCGTGCCTGAGCTGGTGCACGAGATCAAGCCGGAAGAGATGGACATCCCCATCCGGAACAAGCGCTAAACATTTGGCTCGCCCCCAGGTTGCCCCGCACTTCGTGTCGGGGCGCCCACCCCCTACCGGGGGCAACACCTGAGGCCCGGCAAAGCCGGTTCCTCGGTGTTTCACCAACACGGCCTGGCTTCGCCGGCCGGGTCCAACTCATGCTCGAAACTCAAGATCTCACCATTCGCTTCGGCGGACACGTGGCGGTGAATGCCGTGTCGTGCGCGTTCGCGCCCGGCACGCTGACCGCGATCGTCGGACCCAACGGGGCCGGCAAGACCACGTACTTCAACCTGATCTCGGGGCAGCTCAAGGCGACCGCTGGGACGGTGTCGCTCGACGGCCAGCTGCTGTCCGGGCTGAGCGCGTCGGCACGCACCCGGGCCGGGCTCGGGCGGGCCTTCCAGCTCACGAACCTGTTCCCGAATCTCACGGTGCTCGAGAACGTGCGGCTGGCCGTGCAGGCCACGCGCGACGGCGCGCACCGGCGCGGCCTCAATCTCTGGAGCATCTGGAGCGACCACCGGGCGCTGACCGAACGCGCCGACCAGATCCTGGCCGACGTGGCGCTCAAGTCGAAGGAAGACGCCACCGTGGCCAGCCTGCCGCACGGCGACCAGCGCAAGCTCGAGGTCGCGCTGCTGATGGCGCTCGAGCCGAAGGTCTTCATGTTCGACGAACCGACCGCCGGCATGAACGCGGCCGAGGCGCCCGTGATCCTCGACCTGATCCGCAAGCTCAAGCAGGACAAGAGCAAGACCATCCTGCTGGTCGAGCACAAGATGGACGTGGTGCGCGAACTCGCCGACCGCATCATCGTGCTGCACAACGGCCAGCTGGTGGCCGATGGCGAGCCGGCCGAGGTGATCGCCTCGCCGATCGTCCAGGAAGCCTACCTCGGCGTCACGAAGGAGGCCGCATGACTTCGAACCTGCCTTCGAACCTGCTCGAGATGAAGGGCGTGCACACGCACATCGGGGCGTATCACATCCTGCACGGCGTCGACCTCGCGGTGCCGCGCGGCCAGCTCACGATGCTGCTGGGCCGCAACGGCGCCGGCAAGACCACCACGCTGCGCACGCTGATGGGCCTGTGGCATGCGTCGCAGGGCAGCGTGCGCTTCGGCGAGCGCGACATCACGGCGCTGAAGACGCCTGAGATCGCCGGGCTCGGCATCGCGTACGTGCCGGAGAACATGGGCATCTTCTCGGACCTCACGGTCAAGGAGAACATGCTGCTGGCCGCGCGCGGCGCCAAGAACGCCGAGCAGATGGACGACGCGCGCCTGAAGTGGATATTCAAGCTCTTTCCCGCGGTCGAGAAGTTCTGGAACCATCCGGCCGGCAAGCTCTCGGGCGGCCAGAAGCAGATGCTCGCCGTGTCGCGCGCGATCGTCGAGCCGCGCGAGCTGCTCGTGATCGACGAGCCCAGCAAGGGCCTCGCGCCCGCCATCATCAACAACATGATCGACGCCTTCAGCGAACTCAAGCGCAGCGGCGTCACGATCCTGCTGGTCGAGCAGAACATCCATTTCGCGCAGCGCCTGGGCGACCAGGTGGCCGTGATGGACAACGGTCGCGTGGTCCACAGCGGCACCATGGCCGCCTTCTCGGCCGACGAACAACTGCAGCAATCGCTGCTCGGTCTCGCCCTATGAAAAACATCGACTTCGACTGGAAGCCGCTGCTGCTGGTGCCCGTGCTGGCACTGGTCGCGCTGCCGCTCACGGGCTCGGTCTCGACCTGGCTCACGCTGACCGTGGCCGGGCTCGCGATGGGCATGATCATCTTCATCATCGCCTCGGGCCTGACACTGGTCTTCGGCCTGATGGACGTGCTGAACTTCGGCCACGGCGTGTTCATCGCGCTCGGCGCCTTCGTCGCCAGCAGCGTGCTCGGGACGATGAGCGACTGGACCGGCTCGGGCGAGCTGTGGCGCAACCTCGTCGCGGTGTTCCCGGCGATGCTGGTCGCGATGGCGGTCGCCGGCGTGCTCGGCCTGGCCTTCGAGCGCTTCATCGTGCGGCCGGTCTACGGCCAACACCTGAAGCAGATCCTGATCACGATGGGCGGCCTGATCATCGGCGAGGAGCTGATCAAGGTCATCTGGGGCCCGGCGCAGATTCCGCTGCCGCTGCCCGAGGCGCTGCGCGGCTCGCTGTTCTTCGGCGACGCGGCGATCAGCAAGTACCGCATCCTTGCGGTCTTCATCGGCGTCTTCGTGTTCGGCCTGCTGGCCTGGACGCTGGGTCGCACCAAGATCGGCCTGCTGATCCGTGCCGGCGTGCAGGACCGCGAGATGGTCGAGTCGCTGGGCTACCGCATCGGGCGCCTGTTCATCGGCGTGTTCGTGGTCGGCAGCGCGCTGGCCGGCCTCGGCGGCGTGATGTGGGGGCTGTTCCAGCAGAACCTGGTGCCGCAGATGGGCGCCCAGGTCAACGTGATGATCTTCATCGTGATCATCATCGGCGGCCTCGGCTCGACCGCGGGCGCGCTGATCGGCGCGCTGCTGGTCGGCCTGATGACCAACTACGTCGGCTTCATCGTGCCGACGCTGACGCAGTTCGCGAGCATCTTCCTCATGGTGGCCGTGCTGCTGTGGCGCCCGCAGGGCGTGTATCCCGTGGCCAATCGCTGACGAAGGCAACCTTTCATGCTGACCCGACTTCTGTCCAACGACCTGCCGCGCAGCCGGCTGCTGGCGCTGCTGCTGGCCGTGCTGGTGCTGGGCCTGGCCTTTGCGCCCTTCATCTTTCCCGGGGTCAAGGCGCTCAGCGTCGCGGCCAAGATCCTGGTCTTCATCGTGCTGGTCGCCAGCTTCGACCTGCTGCTGGGCTACACCGGCATCGTGAGCTTCGCGCACACCATGTTCTTCGGCATCGGCGCCTATGGCATCGCGATCTCCGCCAGCCGCCTCGGTGCGGGCTGGGATGCGGTGCTGCTGGGGCTGCTGGCGGCGCTCGCGATCTCGTTCGTGCTGTCGCTCGCGATCGGGCTGTTCTCGTTGCGCGTGCGGGCGATCTTCTTCGCCATGATCACGCTCGCGGTGGCCTCGGCCTTCCAGACCCTGGCCTCTCAGCTGTCGGACTTCACGGGCGGCGAGGACGGCCTGACCTTCAAGCTGCCCGAGCTGATCTCGCCGAGCTTCGAGTTCTCCGAGGAGCCCTTCCTCGGCGTCTCGCTCGACGGCCGCCTGCTGTGCTACTACCTGCTGTTCGTGGCCGCGGTGGCGCTGGTGCTGGCGCTGCTGCGCATCGTCAACTCGCCGTTCGGTCGCGTGCTGCAGGCGATCCGCGAGAACGAGTTCCGCGCCGAGGCGATCGGCTACCGGGTGGTGGTCTATCGCACCACGGCCTCGGTGCTGTCGGCGCTGTTCGCGACCCTGGCCGGCGCCATGCTCGCGATCTGGCTGCGCTACAACGGGCCCGACACCTCGCTGAGCTTCGAGATCATGATGGACGTGCTGCTCATCGTGGTCATCGGTGGCATGGGCACGATCTACGGCGCAGTCATCGGCTCGGTGATCTTCGTGCTGGCGCAGAGCTACCTGCAGGACCTGCTCCGGTTCGCGAGCGAGTCCGCCAGCGGCATTTCGTGGCTCGCCGCGCTGCTGTCGCCGGACCGCTGGCTGTTGTGGCTGGGCGTGCTGTTCGTGCTCTCGGTCTACTACTTCCCGACCGGCATCGTCGGCCGCCTGCGTGCGAGGGCCCTGAAATGAACGCGCCGAAGCCAAGCTCCAACTACCTGCAGATCGCCGGCCGCGAGATCCACTGGATGGACTGGGGTCCGCGGGACGGCCCCGTGGTGGTCGCGTGGCACGGCCTCGCGCGCACCAGCCGCGACATGGACGAACTGGCCGAGCATTTCGCGGCGCGCGGCTTTCGCGTGATCTGCCCGGACACGCTGGGCCGCGGCCTGAGCCAGTGGAGTCCGGCGCCCGACGACGAATACCGGCTGGCGTTCTATGGCCGGCTGGCGCTCGGGCTGTTCGACGCGCTGAAGCTCACGCGCGTGCACTGGATCGGCACCTCGATGGGCGGTGCGATCGGCATGGTGTGCGCCTCTGGGCTGCTGGAGCCGACCCTGAAGCCGCGCATCGCGAGCCTGGTGCTCAACGACAACGCGCCGCAGCTCGCGCCCGCGGCGATCGAGCGCATCCGTTCCTATGCGGGCAAGCCACCGGCCTTCGACACCATCGCAGAGCTCGAGCAGTTCTTCCGCACGGTCTACAAGCCCTACGGCTGGCTCAGCGACGCCCAATGGCGCCGCCTGACCGAGACCTCGACCCGCCGGCTGGCCGACGGCCGCGTGACGCCGCACTACGACCCCGCGATGGTGCGGCAGTTCGAGGCCACGCCGGACGACTACCTGATCTGGAAGCACTACGACGCGATCGAAGTGCCGGTGCTGTGCCTGCGCGGCGTCGAATCCGACCTCGTGCTGCCCGCGACGCTCGACGAGATGCGCCGGCGCGGGCCGGGCGCCGCGGGCCGTCTCAAGGTGATCGAAGTGGCCGGCTGCGGCCATGCGCCGGCGCTCAACGTGCCCGAGCACCTGGGTCCGATCGAGACCTTCGTTCGCGCGGCAGCGTAACAACCAAGCTCCCACTTCGTGGGGTCGCTGCCCCACGCGGGCGCGGCCCGGCGCCGGCCTGCTCTCTGCCCCACAATCGGTCGGCTCCACTATGCAGGAACAGACCATGGCGATCTCGCTCTACGACATCTCGGTCCCGGTATTCACGCGCGGTCTCGGCCAGCTCGCGCACGTGCTCGACAAGGGTCTGGCCCATGCGCAGGCCGCGGGCACCGATCCCGACCTGCTGCTGCAGGCGCGGCTCGCACCCGACATGTTCACGCTGACCGGCCAGGTGCAGAGCGCGAGCGATGCGAGCAAGCTCGGCACCGCGCGCATCGCCGGCATCACGGCGCCGAGCTTTCCCGACACCGAAGCCACCTATGTCGAGTTGCAGGCGAGGGTGGCGAAGACCATCGAATACCTGAACTCGGTCGACCGGTCGCTGATCGACGGCGCCGAAGCGCGCGAGGTGGTCATGAAGGCGCGCGGCAACGAACTGAAGTTCACCGCCCAGCGCTATCTGCTGCAGTTCGCGCTGCCCAACTTCTTCTTCCACGTCACGACCGCCTACGGCGTGCTGCGCCACAGCGGCGTGGCGGTCGGCAAGATGGACTACCTCGGCCGCTTCCAGTAGCGCGGCCCGCGCCGGGTCAGCCGGCCTTCGTAGGCCAGCCCTGCAGATGCCGCTCGGCGATGCCGCTCAGCGCGGTGATCCATGCCGGGCTGTCGTTGAGGCAGGGGATGTAGCGGAAATCCTTGCCACCGGCCTCCAGGAAGGCGTCGCGGCCTTCCATGGCGATCTCCTCGAGCGTCTCGAGGCAGTCGGCCGGAAAGCCCGGACACATCACGTCCACCCGCGCCACGCCGGCACGCCCAAGCGCGCGCAGCGTCGGTTCGGTGTACGGCTCCAGCCATTTCGCGCGGCCGAAACGCGACTGGAAGCTCAGCTGCCAGGCTGAATCGGCGAGGCCCAGGCGCGCCGCGAGCAGATGCGCCGTGGTCTGGCACTGCGCCTGGTAGGGGTCGCCCTGGCGGATGTTGCGTTCGGGGATGCCATGGAAGCTCATCAGGAGCCGGTCGGGCCGGCCTTCGTGCTTCCAGTGGCGCTCGACGCTCTGCGCGAGCGCATCGATGTAGGCCGGGTCGTCGTGGAAGTCGTTCACGAAGCGGAACTCGGGCAGCCGCCGCACGTTCGCGCTCCAGGCGTTCACCGCGTCGATCACGCTCGCAGTGGTGGTGGCCGAGTACTGCGGATAGGCCTGCAGCACGAGCACGCGGGTCACGCCTTCGGCCTTGAGCCGGTCGAGCTGCGAGCCCAGCGAGGGCTGGCCGTAGCGCATGGCGTCGCGAACCGCGACCCGATGTCCGCGCTCGCCGAGCCAGCCGCCCAGCAGCAGCGCCTGCTTGCGGGTCCAGACCTTGAGGGGCGAGCCTTCGGGCGTCCAGATGCTGGCGTACTTGGCGGCCGACTTCGCGGGCCGCGTGCGCAGGATGATGCCGTGCAGGATCAGCGCCCACAGCGCGCGCGGGATCTCGACCACGCGCCGATCGCCGAGGAAGTCCGCCAGGTAGGGGCGCACGGCGGCCGCGGTGGCTTCGTCGGGAGATCCCAGGTTGCACCACAGCACCGCGGTGCGGATCGTGGCGGCGGCATCGACGGTCGGTTCGGCTCGGAAAAGGGGCATGCGATATTCTCGGTCATGGCCATCGCGACCCCCGATCCACTCGCTCTCGACGTCCGGCGCATCGCCGGCATCTCGCTCGATCTCGACGACACGCTGTGGCCGATCTGGCCCACCATCGAGCGCGCCGAGCGCGTGCTGCACCAATGGCTGCTGCGCGAGGCGCCACGCACCGCCGACCTGCTGCTCACGCCCGGCGTGCTGCGCGAGCTGCGCGAGGCGGCGGCCAAGGAGCGCTCGGATCTCGCGCACGACCTCAGCGCGCTGCGGCGCGAATCGATACGGGGCGCGCTCAGGCGGGCGGGCGAGGACCCGGCGCTGGCCGAGCCGGCCTTCGAGGCCTTCTTCGCCGAACGCCAGCGCGTGACGCTCTACGACGATGCGCTGCCGGCGCTCAAGTGGCTCAGCGAGCGCTATCCGCTGGTGGCGGTGTCGAACGGCAATGCCGACGTGCATCGCACGGGCGTCGGGCGCTGGTTCCGGACCGCCTTCAATGCGCGCGAGTTCGGCAGCGGCAAGCCGCATGCGCCGATCTTCCGTGCCGCCGCCGCGTCGATCGGCCTGCTGCCCAAGGACATGCTGCACGTGGGCGACGACGCCGCGCTCGATGTCGTGGGTGCCCTCGATGCCGGCATGCAGGCCGCCTGGCTGGTGCGCGAGGAGCGGCCCTGGGAGCACGGCGCCCGGCCGCAGCTGATCGTGCCGAACCTGCACGCGCTGTGCATGGCGCTCGACACGCACTGACGGCGCGCCGCATCACGGAGGCAGGGCACTGCGATGAGGATCCGGCGATTCCGCACGGGCGATGAAGCCGCATTGTTCCGCGTGTATTTCACGGCCATTCACGAGGTGGCATGCCGCGACTACGCACCCGAGCAGATCGACGCGTGGGCCCCCGCAAACCTCGATCCGGATCTGTGGGCAGAACGCGTGCGCCGCATCGACCCGTTCGTCGCGGAGAGCGGCGGCGAGATCGTGGGCTACGCCGACGTGCAGCGGAACGGCTACATCGACCATTTCTTCGTGTCCGGGACCCACGCGCGCCAAGGCATCGGAACGCTGTTGATGAACCGGCTGCATCGGCAGGCTCGGGAGCTTCGTCTGGCCACCCTGACCTCCGACGTGAGCCGGACCGCCGAGCCCTTTTTCGCCCGCCACGGGTTTCGAGTCGTCGAGCGGCGATTTCCGGTCGTTCGAGGGGTGACGATTCCCAACGCATTGATGAGCAGGCAACTGGAGTACGCCGGCAGAAGGCCGGAGACAGCCCCATGAAGAGCGAGAAGGACGCCGTGATCGAGGAGATCCAGGCGCAGATCGATGCAGAATTCAGATTGACCTTGGCCGGCAGTCGACCGGAAGGAGCGCAGCTTGACCCTCCCTGACCTTGACTCACGCCGCGAACTTGATGCGGCTTGCCACTGCGGTGCCGTGCGTTTCCGGCTGGTTCTGGCCGACGGGCTGCGCAGCGCGCGCCGGTGCAATTGCTCTTACTGCAGCATGCGCGGCGCCGTGGTCATCTCCGCCGACTTGAACGACATACACGTCGTGCAGGGCGCGGACAAGCTCACGCTCTACCAGTTCAACACCGGACAAGCCCGGCACTACTTCTGCTCGGTCTGCGGCATCTATACCTTTCACTCGCGACGTTCCGTCCCGAGCCAGTACGGAGTCAACGTGGCGTGCATTTCCGGCCTCAGCCCGTTCGACTTCAGTGAGGTGCCTGTGATGGAGGGTCGAAGCCACCCCAAGGACCGGAGCGATGGAAGATCGATGACGGCCGGCTGGCTCAACTACCGCGCCAACGCAGACGATGAGATTTGACGCAAAGACGCACGGCGACAGCTACTGGTTCCCGGCGAAACGCTATGGGTGGGGTTGGGGCATGCCGACGCGCTGGCAGGGCTGGGCCGTTCTCATCGCGTATTTCCTCCTGCTCGGTCTGGCCTTCATGGTTTTCCGCCCAGACGGCAGTCCGCTTGCGTTTCTCGCGGCCACCGGGGTCCTGAGCCTCGGGCTGGTCGGAATCTGCTGGCTGAAAGGCGAGCCGCCGAAATGGCGCTGGGGATGACGCGACACGTACTCCGGCATTGCCTGATGCCTTTGCGATGATCGCCGGCGATGTCCGTTCGATTCACCGAACCTCCAGCGTCACCTTCTCGATCTTCCCCGTGAAGCGGCTCTTGATGCCGGCCACGTAGTCTTCGGACACCGGCGTGTCGTCGTCTTCGCCAACGTCGGCGCCCTCGTCGGGCGAGATGATGAAGGGAATCGTCTTCTCGATCCGGCCTTCGGCCACCTTCTGGCCGCCGATGGACATCGAAGCGGTCCCGCCCTTTCCGGGACCTCCGCCGTCGTAGGCGAAGTCGACCTTGATCGTGGCCTTGCCGGGTGCCAGCGCCTGCGGCGCGGTCACGGTGTAGCGTTCGAGGCCGACCCAGTTGTAGGTGTAGGTGGGCTTGCCGTCCTTCAGGTACAGGCTGAAGCCTCCGAAGCGGCCACCCTGCGCGAACAGCACGCCATTGGCGCCGCCCTGCGGAACCTCGATCTCGGCAGTGATCGTGCTGGATCGGTTCTTCGCATTGATGAAGGTGTTTTCCATCATGCCGGTCATGCCGGGGTAGAGCGAGATGGAGGTGCGTGTGCCCATCAGGTCGGGCCGCCCGGCGATCGCCGCGTTGAAGCGTTCGACACTGCGGTCGTCGATCGGCAGCACGTTGTACTTCGCCGCCTCTTTCAGGAACACCGCCTGCATCTGCCTGAGCTTCGCGGGCTGCTTCGCCGCGACGTCGGTGGACAGGCTGTAGTCGTTGCGGGTATCGAAGAGTTCCCAGGTGTCCTGGTCGAGCGGCGCACGCGGCTTGGGCTCCCACGGCGCCCTGTGCACGGTGCGCGCCAGCCAGCCGTCATGGTAGATGCCGCGGTTGCCGAGGATCTCGAAATACTGCGTCTTGCGTCGGTCTGCGGCTTTCGCATCGTTGAACGTGTAGGCCAGGCTCACGCCCTCGAACGGCTTCTGAACGGTGCCGTTGACCGACGTCGGGAACGGCAGATGCGCCGCCTCCATCACCGTCGGCGCGAGATCGGTCACGTACTGCCACTGCGAGCGAATCTCCCCTTGGGACCTGATGCCCTTGGGCCAGTGCACGACCATGCCGGTCTTGGTGCCGCCGTAGTCGCCGGCCACCTGCTTGGTCCACGCAAAAGGCGCATCGCCGGCCACTGCCCAGCCCGCGGCGTAGTGCGGGTAGGTCTCAGGGCCACCCCATTGGTCGAGGTTCCTCAACTGGCCCTCGATGGACTCCGGCACGCCGTTGAAGAAGGTGAGTTCGTTGAAGAGGCCCGTCGCCCCACCCTCGGCGCTAGCGCCGTTGTCGCCGGCGACGTAGATGAAGAGCGTGTTGTCCATCGCGCCCAGGTCCTCGATCGCCTTCACGAGGCGGCCGATCTCGTAGTCGGCCTGCTCGGCGAATCCTGCAAAGACCTCCATCTGGCGCGCGAAGAGCCGGCGCTCGTCGGGCGTGAGCTTGTCCCAGTCCTTGATGCCGGCGGGCTTGGGCGCGAGCCGGGTTCCGGGCGGCACGATGCCGAGCCTGATCTGCCGGACCAGGGCGTCCTCGCGGTAGGAATCCCATCCCGCATCGAACTTGCCCTTGTACCTATCCGACCACTCCTTCGATACGTGGTGCGGCGCGTGAGTCGCGCCCGGTGCGAAGTACATGAAGAACGGCTTGTCGGGTGTCATCGACTGCTGGAACCGGGTCCAGGCGATTGCCTGGTTCGTCATGTCCGTCATGAAGTGGTAGTTCGGATCGGTGGGCAATTCGACCCGGGCCACCCCGTCATACAGCAGCGGTGACCACTGGTTGGTCTCGCCGCCGAGGAAGCCGTAGAACTTCTCGAAGCCCGAGTTGGTGGGCCATGTGGTGTACGGGCCCGAGATGCTGGTCTCCCAGGCCGGCGTCAGATGCCACTTGCCGAAGGCCGCGGTGTTGTAGCCGTTGAGGCGCAGCATCTCCGGCAGCGGCGCCACGCTGGCCGGACGGATGCCGGTGTTGCCCTCGAAGGCGGTGGCGATCTCCTGCACTGCGCCGGTGTTGTTGGTGTGATGGTTGCGCCCCGTGATCAGCGCCGCCCGCGAGGGCGAGCACAGTGCTGCCACGTGCATGTTGTTGTAGCGCAGGCCGTGGGCGGCCAGGCGGTCGAGCGTCGGCATCGCGATCGCGCCGCCGAAGGCGCTCGGATGCGCGAAGCCCATGTCGTCGAGCAGCACGATCACGACGTTCGGCGCGCCCTTCGGTGCCTTCACTTCGAAGCGGGGCGGCGCCTTGGCGTTGCGGACGTCGAGTTCGGTGACAGGCGTCCGCCTGGGCTCGGCGATCGGCAGCACGGTGCGGTCGAGAGGCGCGGCCGCCGTCGCCTTCTGCGCCGCCGCGGCGCCGAAGAGGCCGAGGCCGATGCCGAGCGCGAGTGCGGTCAACGCGCCATGGTGCCTGTGTTGTTTCACGATGAAGATGCCTGTGGGAGACCAGTTCCCGAATCACTTGCCTGCAACGATGCCCGGCGGCTTCCATGTGCCTTCGCCGGCCGGCAGGATCGAAGGCGGCGTCGTCTTCGGCCAGTAGAGGCGCATCGCGAGGTAGATCGGGCCGTCCGGTGCCGGCAGCCAGTTGGCCTCGAGCGCCTTGCCCGGCGAATCCTTCTGGATGTAGAGCGTGAGCGAGCCGTCGCGGTTCTTCTTCATCGCCGAGACCATTGGCGAATTGATGAGGTAGCGGTTGATCGGGTTCTTGATCAGCAGCTGCGTCTTGCCGTCGTACATGGTCACCGACCAGAACGCATTCACGGGCGGCGTCTGCCCGGCCGGGAAGGTCAAGGTGTAGCTGTGCTTGCTGCCATCGAGCGGTTCTCCCTTGCCGTCGACGCGGGTGAGGGGATAGGCGGCTTCGATGGAATCGTTGCCGTAGATGCCGCCCTTGGCGGCGCCGGCGCGCATCAGCCAGTCCTGCTTGTAGAAATTGCGGTCACCGAAGAAGGAGCCGATGTTCCAGCCGTTGACGTTCTTGATGCCCGTGGTCAGCCACTTGTCGACCTTCTCGTCGCCGTCCTTCATGCCGAGCAGAACCGCCGCCTTGTGCTCGAGCGACATGTCCTTGAATTCGAACGACTTGCCTGGGCCGATGCCGATGCGCGCGATCCGCGCACGCACCTCACGGTCTTCTGCCGTTGCCGGAACGTACTTCAAGGCGGCGTCCAGATACTCGTAGAAGTTCTTCTTGATGCCGTCGGTGGTCGCGGGGAGGAAACTGACCGCTGGCGCAGGCGGCGGCGCAGGCCTGCCGAGGAACGCCGACAGCGGGCGGACCTTGTAGCCCGACTGCACCTTCACCACGTTGGGCATGTCCTTCGGATTGAAGAGCTGCGTGCGGTAGACCGCCAGCGCGAACGGCGTCGTCGAGCTGAAGACCTTGCGGATGCCGGGCGGGGTCGGGCCCTTCCAGTCCGGTCCGACCACCATGTAGCTGCCGGGCTCATTGCCGGTGGCCCGGCTGCCGATGTAGCCGAAGTTGTAGGTGTTGCCATCGTTGAGCATCACTGCGTAGTAGCGCTTCTTGTCCACCGCAGGGACGGTGAGCACGATCGGTTCGGCCCGCAGGTCCATCCAGACCAGCGAGTAGGGCGTGTCGCTGTTGGGCGTGATGACGGCCGTGTCCTGGTAGGTGTAGACGCGCGGCTCGTTCTTGATCTCGTTGAACGGGGCCTTGAATTGCGTGCCTCCCTTGTCCACCGCGTATTCGTTCATCACGGCGTAGTTCATCACGATGGGCAGGCCGTAGATGAAGGCCTCCTCGGCGATCGACTTGGTCTCGGCGAGGCTCGGCGCCGCGACGCCAGCGGCTCTTTCCGCCTTTGCCGCTTGCGTGACCGGATCGTCCTTGCTGGCGCACCCGGTCGCAAATGCCATTGCTGCAGCCAAGGCGGCGACGCCTTGAACGAGTCTGCGCATCCCGTTCTGCGGCAGCCGGCGCCTGGGCGCTGACAAGGTGGAGTTCTGCTTCTTCATGGTATTCCCCGGTTCCGTGAAAACTACTTGCGAACGACGGCCGCGCCATGGGGGCCGGCGCAACCCGCACGGTAGACGCCGTTTGCGCAAACCACCTTGGGCGGCGGCGGGGGCACCGGCTTGCGCACGACGGCGGCGCCGTTCGGCCCTACACAGCCCGCGCGGTACACGCCCTTGGCGCAGGCCGCTGCCGACGCCTCCAAGGGAACCAGGGCCGCGAACGCCAGGGCGATGGCGGCGGTGAATGAGCACGGTCCGTTCATGATGTGATTTCCTTTCGGCTTCATTGAGAGGCACTGCGCAGCACGGCGAACCGGCGCGCGAAGGCACTCGACCACTTGTTGAAGGCATCCTTGGCATAGCTCCAACTCGTGAACGAACTGACATAGCCGTTCATCCAGGCCATCGCCGCTGTGGTGGCGCCCTTGTCGAGATCGGCGGCGTACTTGAGCCCGATCTGCGTGTCCGCGCACTCGCCCACCACCTCGCCAGAGACGCCATCGCGAAACTGAGCTTCCAGGCCGGTCTGGCCCATGTAGGGGGTCGACCCGACCGGCCGCCCGGTGGCGGCACCGGCACCCATCTCGGCGACGAAGCCGTACGGCACCGCGGTGCCGGCCAGGCTCTTGGCGGTGTCGGTGGGAATCAGCGAGGTCAGGGCGAACCTCAGGCGCAGCACACCCGGCCCGGGCGCCTCGACGATCTGCACGCCGCCCTTCAGGTTGCTGACCAGTGACGCATGGAAGTAGTCGACCAGCATCTTCAGATCGGTCGGATCGATCGGCTTCTGGATGTCGGAGGGCTCCAGGTACACCTGGATGCGCTCGATCATCACCTTGTCGTAGCCACCCCATTTCACCCCAGGCTGCAGCCAGCAGAGGAAGCCTTCGCCGCTCGGCGTGGGCTTGAGCCGGCCGGGCTCGGTGAGGAAGCCGACCTTGCGGATCTTCGCCTCGGCGTTGTTGGAGGCAACGATGCCGCTGCTGTCATAGCCCGGGGTCGAGCAACCCGCAAGCAATGCGCCGACCGCCATGAAGGCGGCTGCGCAGGTGGATCGGATCGGGTGCACCGCAACTCCTGAAATGGGACGGCGCAAGGCTATTCCGAATCGACGCCGCGCACACCTTCCCTTTGGGGAAGTAGACGGCCGCCGCCGAGACGCTCACAGTGCCAGGACTCCATGAGCCATCGACCGCACCTGAACATCGCCGTCGTGGATGACGATGAAAGCCTCTGCCGCTCGCTCGGCCGGCTGTTGCGTGCTTCAGGTATGCAGCCGGTCAGCTATGGCTCGGCCGAATCGTTCCTGGCCGACAGCCAGCATGCGCACTTCGATTGCCTGGTGCTCGACATCGAGCTCGGCGGCATGTCCGGGCTCGAGCTCGCCAGGCTCCTGAACGAACAGGGGAGTGTGGTGCCCTTTCTCTTCATCACTGCCCACGACGACGAGGCGTCCCGGGCAATGGCCATGGGGCTCGGCGCGCGGGCCTGGTTCCGGAAGAACGACCCCGGCGCCGATGTGCTCGATGCGATCCTCCGTGCGGCCGGGAACGCGGCGAGCTGAGCGACCCGTCAGGCGAGGTCTACGCCGCAGGTCGCCCCGTGTCCCGGTCGAAACCTGCGTCCTGCGCCAGCCGGGACAGCTCGGCGACGGCACGCACGTCGAGCTTGGCCATGATGGCGCTGCGGTGCAGCTTCACCATGCGTTCGCCGATGTCGAGGTCGCCTGCGATCTGCTTGTTGAGGCGACCTTTCAGAACCCCGGACAGCACCTCGCGCTCGCGCGGTGAAAGGCTTGCGAAACGCGCCAGGAGGTCGTCACGGCGAGCGCGCCCCGCCTGTTCCCGCTCGCCGCGCGCCAGGGCGCGCCGGACCGCGCCGAGCAGTTCCTCCCTGGACGCGCGCTTGTCGAGAAAGTCCTCCGCGCCTTCGCGCATGGCCCGCACCGTGGTGGGGATGTCGCCGTGCCCGGTGAGGAACACCACCGGCATCGGGTTGCGCGTGCGCACGAGGGCCGCCTGGAGCTCGAGGCCATCGAGGCCCGGCATCCGGAGGTCGGCGACCACGCAGCCCGGTGGCAGTGCCTCGCATCGCGCGAGAAAGTCGCTGGAGGCACCGAAGGCCTCGACTTCGAACCCGCTCGCACGCAGCAGTCGCGATGTCGCAGTGAGAAACGAGGCGTCGTCGTCGACGACATAGACGCAAGCGGATGTCATGATCGATTGTCTGCCTTCGCGGCGACGGGCAAGGTGAAGCGCAGGCAGGCGCCCGGCGTGTCCGGCTGGCGGCTTTCGGCCCAGAGTCGGCCGCCATGCGCCTCGATCAGGCTGCGCGAGATCGACAGGCCCATGCCCATTCCCGCCAGCTTGGTCGTGAAAAAGGAATCGAACACCTGTTCGACGCGGTCCGCGGGGATGCCCGGACCGCTGTCGCACACGGCGATCTCGACCCAACGCGCATCGCGAAGCTTTCCCGTGACGACGACGTCGCGCACCTTGCCGCCCGACTCATCGATCGCATCCATGCCGTTGGAGATCAGGTTGAGCAGCACTTGCTGAAGGTGCACGCGGTCGCCCCTGACGCCGGGAAGCGCTTCTTCCACCTGAACCGCCAGTCGCACATGGCGCGCCGCGGCGTCGGGGCGCACCAGCGCCTTCACCTCGCCGAGCAAGTCGTCGACCGACAGCGGCTGCATGTCGATGTCATGGCGACGCAGCATCGAGCGCATGCGGTCGATGACCGCGCCGGCGCGCCGATCGTCGCCGAGGATGTCCTCGACGATCGCACGCAGCTCCTCGACGTCCGGCTGCGGTGCCTGCAGCAGGATCGACGCAGCCTCGGCATTGCGCAGGATCGCGCCGAGCGGCTGGTTGATCTCATGGGCCAGGGCAGCGGCGAGTTGGCCCATCACCGACACGCGGCCGGCATGCGCGATCTCATGCCGCAGCCGCAGCATCTCCTGCTCCCTCTCCTTGCGGCCGGTGATGTCGCTGCAGGCACCACGCGTGCGTCGCGGCCGCCCCTCCTCGAACTCGAATCGCCCCTGGACGGACAGCCAGCGCACCCCGCCGTCGGGCTCGAGCACCCGGAACTCGGCGTTGTATCGGTCCGCGCCGGGAACCGGCGACGACAGGGTCTGACCGATGGCCTGGCGGTCATCGGGATGCACCTTGCGCAGCAGGCGGTCGAGATCGACGGCTTCGGTCGCGCTCAAGTCGAACAGCGCACGCGCGCGCGGACTGGCCCAGAACGTACCGAGCGCCATGTCCCGCACCCAGATGCCGAGGTGGGCCGCTTCCGCCGCCAGCGTCATGCGCTCCTCGCTCTCGCGCAGATCCTGCACCAGCCTGGCGGCATTCAACACGTTGCGGCTCAGCTGATAGGCCATCGCAAGCACGACGCCGAGCGAGAACACGCTGATCGTGATCGGCATCTTCGCGGCGCCCCAGAAGATCAGCACCGCCTGGCCGATTCCCGCGAGCGCGAAGAGCACGGCGCTGCCGCCGATCGACAACGCCTTGGCACGTTCCCCGCGCCGCCAGGCCGAAAGCGCCGCGTCGGCGATGAAGACCACCAGCAGGCAATTGGCGACCTGCCCGAGGAGCATCCAGGGATTGGCCGTGCCAACCGGGAGGGACACCGATTCCCCCAGGAACGGGATCGCCTGGAGCGTGGCGATCTGCGTGTAGTTGAGGGCCACCCCGGTCAGGTAGTTGGGCACGAGCGACACGGTCCGCATCCCGACCACCAGCCAGCCGAGCCACGGACGCCCGGCCTTGAAATAGCTCCGCACGAAGCCGAAGAGCGACACCGTGAGCAGCCAGACGGCCACATGACCGGCCCGCAGCGCAGCCGCATAGTCGGCCGGAGTCTGCGCATGCATCATCCCGAGTTCGCAGAAGGCCAGGCCGGCATTGGCCGCCGCCAGCAGCGCGAAGAAGAGGCTGGGCCACGCTGCGCGGTCCTTGAGCCACACGGGGAAATGCACGGCCGCCAGCGTCAGGCATGCGGACGCGACCATGGCCCAGATCACAGTCACCCAACTCATCCACGCTCCCAATGGTGATCGGGTGATTCTGACCGATGGCGCCATTCGGGCGCCTCGCCGATGCACTCATCGAGCACATCGGGGGTTCGATGCGGGCGGGGACCTGCCGCAGAGCCTCGGATCGTCTTCGTCCGGAACGCGCATGAGTGGAGAAGCTGCGGGGGCCGCCTTAGAGCCGAACCTTGTCATCGGCACCACCGAACGCGTGTTTCGCGCGTATGGGGCACCACGCGTACTGATCAGGGTGCGCATCCTCGCGTGAGGCTTTTGAGGCATGCGGAAAGTGGACTGCATGGGACGGTGCGGGCGCCCAGTCTGTCGATCCCATTGACAGATAATGCGGCCACCACCCTTTCCCACAGAAGAATGAAGCAAGACATCGAAGCGTTGAAGCAGGCTTTCAGGGCGGGGCGGCACACGGAAGCCATCGCCGAGTGCGAAGCCTTGTGCGTTCAGGAGCCTGCACATTTCGAGGTCAAGAGGTTGTGCGCCATGATGCACGCGCTGGTGGGCAACTATGCCAGGTCGCTCGAATTGCTACAGCAGGTTCGCAAGCAAAGCCCGGAGGACGCGGACGTCCTGTTCAACATCGGGACGTGCCAGAGAGAGCTCAGGGATTTCAAGGGCGCAGCAGACTCATTCAAGACCTATACCGAAAAGTTTTCGGGCCACGCGGATGGTTGGGCAAGCTTGGCCGAGAGCAAGTTTCACTTGAACGAGTTCAAGGAAGGCGTCGCGCTGGCCGACCGGGCCATCAAGCTCGACTCTCGTTCGGTGCCTGCGTGGACAGTCCGGGGAAACTGCCAGAAATCGATGCGGCTCTTCAACGATGCTTTGGCCAGCTTCACCCAGGCCATCCAACTTGCGCCGGACGTCGCCGAGCTAAGGATTCACCGGGGTGACACGTGCGACATCGTTGGCGACCTGAAACAGGCTGCCGCGGACTATACGGCGGCCCTGGCCCTCACTCCGAACGACAGCCAGACCTTGGAAAAAGCCACCCATTGCCTGCTGCAACTGGGCAGGGGCAAAGAGGGAATCCGGCTCTGCCGCGAGATTCTGAAACTCCATCCGGACAACCTCACGGCCAAGCTTGGCGCGGAATGGTTGTTGAGCAAGCTCGTTCCGGTTTGGCATTTGTCGATGATGAACGAGGAAGATCGCAATCGTCCTTATTACGAAGGGCTGAAATCGGTCGTCACACCGGACAAGGTCGTCTTCGAGATCGGAACGGGATCAGGGCTTCTTGCGATGATGGCCGCGAAGCTCGGGGCGCAGAAGGTCTTCACATGCGAGGCAGTCAGTGTGGTTGCCGACACTGCTTCGAAGATCATCGAGCGCAACAACTTCCAGGACCGAATCAAGGTCCTGGCAAAGCCCTCGTATGCGGTGCAGCTCCAGAAGGACCTGCCCGAGAGGGCAGACATACTGGTCCACGAAATTTTTTCCAGCGAGCTGTTGGGGGAGCATGTCCTTCCAGCGATCGAGGATGCCAAGGCCCGCTTGCTCAAGCCGGGTGGGGAGATCCTGCCGTCCTCGGCAAGCATCATGATTGCGCTGGTCGGTGGAGATGAACTTGGAAAAGAGCTTCACGTCGGAGAGGCCTTCGGATTCGACCTGCGCCTGTTCAATGCCATCCATCCGAAGAAGCGCCCGATTCATCGCGAAGACCTGCCTCGCGTTCTGCTGACCGACGATACGGAGGCCTTCCGCTTCGATTTCTGCAAGGCGTCGACATTTCCCGCCGAAAAGAAGCGGCTCGAGTTGACTGCGGTTCAGAGCGGGCTGTGCTACGGGGTGATTCAGTGGATTCGCTTCGAGCTCGGCGCCGGTATCGTCTTCGAGAACCACCCTGCGAAGCGCCGACCTGTCGCGAACTGGCAGCACACGATCTACTGCTTCGACGAGCCGCTTCACCTGGAAGAAGGCTCAGTCGTCACGGTCAATGCCATGCACGATCGGTCGAGGCCATGGTTCGACCTTGCGATTGATGGACAAGGGGCAAAGCCCTAGAAGCTGATCGTCATCGGATCCCAGCAGGGAGTGATGAAAGAGCCTCGGGCGGACCGGCGCCGCGCCTTCAGCGCAACGCCCCGGCCGCGCGTGCAATGGCGTCGTTCACGGTCGACTGCGCATTGAGGTTGCGCACCGTGCCGAGTGCATTGCTGCTGGCGTTGATCACGGTCTCATTGACGATGTGCTGGTTGTCGAGCGTGTTCTGGATCACGGTGCCGTGGCTGCCGGCCTGCTGGGCCTCGAACAGGTTGCCGGGCCCATTCTGCACGAGGTTGAGGCCGGCCATCTGCCGGCTCAGCTGCGCCGCCTGCGCGGCGGTCAACTGGTTGAGCTGGCCGAGGTTCAGCGTGGTCTGCGTCATGAGGTTGCCGTTGATCCAGGTCGCGCGCGAGATCCCGAAGGTGACCAGAAGTCCGCCGCCCGGATCGAAGCCGCCGCGCAACCGGTCGAGCGTGTGGTCGCCGACGGCCAGCCAGGTCTCGGCGTGTCGCTCGATCGGCGCCGGCCCGTCCGCAGCCGCCGGTGCAGCAGCCAGCGTCGCAAGCGCTGCCAGGCAGATGCCGGGCAGCGCGCGCGACAGGTGGGCGTGCCACGGCGCCATCAGAAATCCCCCGGCCCGAACTTGGGCAGCGTGATGTCGGTCAGGCTCTCGCGCGCGATGCCCGCGGAGAAGGGCGCACGGGGCGCCGCGCGCCAGTCGGCCGCGACGTTGAAGCGCGCCGCATCCATCCGGTTGTGGATCACGAAGAGCAGATGGTTCTGCCAGCTCTTCTCGAAGGCCTCGCGCGACATCGCGCGCGTGCCCTGGGCCGGATCGCCGATCAGCACGCGGCCGTCCTGCAGGCCCTTGACGACCACGAAGTGGTGATAGCCGTCGGCATTGATCAGCACGATGGCCGGAACCCGCGCCTCGTTGAGCTTGTCCAGCGGCTGCTCGAAACCGTCGGCCTCGAAGCCGTGCGCGGCCAGGAAGCGCTTCATGTCGAGCAGCGAGAAGCCCTCGGTCTGGATCTTCTTCTGGTCGCCATTGGCGTACATCTGCTCGAACACGCGCTGCTCGCTCACCGGATAGCCGTAGTGGTGGGTCAGCAGCGTCGCGATCGCGGCCGAGCCGCAGCTGAAGTCGTATTTCTGGATCGTCGTGCGGCCGGTGCGCGCCATCTTCAGCGAGGTCATGGGCAGCACCACGTCGCCCATCGCGATCGAAGGCATGTAGGCGCCCTGAGCGCAGGCCGTGCCCGCCGCCGCAAGCAGGGCGAGCGACATCAGCATGCGGTGCATGGCGATCGGCCCTCAGTTCATCTGCAGGTGCAGGATGGTCGCGTTCTGGATCAGCACGTTGGCACCGCTGTTCTGGATAACGATCGGCAGGCCGTTCATGTTCGCGAAGGAGCCGGCGCTGATGCTGTTGTCGCCGGTGCTCACGTTGCGCGCCGAATTGTTGGCCGTCGTGCCGCGCAGCATCATGTCGTTGTGGACGTCGGTACCGCCGCGCGAGCGCGCGAGCGTGTCGGCGTCGACTGCCTGCGCCGTGAAGGCGACCGCCGGCATCGGTGCCGCGGCTGGCGTCGCGTGGACGGCCTGGGCCGCCGCCGTCATCGGCAGCAGCGGCGCCAGCGCCAGGCCTGCGAGCCCGAGGAGGGTGGTGATCTTCATGGCGTCTCCCTTTCAGCCTCTATGAGGTCGCGAGACCTTCGCCGCCGCACGGCCCGCACATGGCGGACGCTGCGGCGGCGAATCGGTCTCGCCCTGCGATCAGCGACCCACGGACAGGTTGGCCTGCACGTTCACGCTTTGCTGAACCAGCGAGGCCATGCCGCTGTTCTGGTTCGCGACCATGATGCCGGCGGCGGTCTGGCCGACGCTGGTCATGGTGTTGCTCATGTTGAAGGTGCCGGCATTGACGGTGTTGGTACCGCCCGCGCCGCCCGTGCCGCCTGCGCCTGCACCGCCGGTGCCGCCCTGCGCGGTGTTGGTTCCGCCGTTGCCGGCGCCACCGGTGCCGCCGGCACCGCTGCCGCCGTCGCCACCTGCGCCGCCGGTGTTGCTGCCGTTGGAGGCGCCGCCGTTGGTCGCGCTGCCATTGGTGCTCGTGCCGCCTGCGCCGCCGGTGCCGTTGCCCGCGGTGCGGGTGCCGCCGCCGGAACTGGTTGCCGTGCCGCCGGCTCCGCTTGCGCCGCCTGCACCGCCCGCGCCGCTCGCAGCGCCGGCGCCGCCCGCGCCGCCCGCGGCACCGTTGCCGCCTGCGCCACCTGCACCCGTGGTGCCGCCGCCGTCGCCGTTGGCACGGCCGCTGTTGCCGCCGTCGCCGCCACCGCCGCCGCCGCCGCCACCACCGCCGCCACCACCGCTGCCGCTCGAGCCCGCAGCGCCGCCGCGCGAGCCGCCGGCCAACGCCAGGCCGCCGAGGTTGGCACCGCGTGCGCTGCCGCCATAGCCGTTGCCGCCGTCGCCGGCAGTCGAACTGCCGTTGGTGGCGCTGCCGTTGGTGGCGTTGCCGTTCGTGGCCGAGCCGCCGATGGCGCCGGCCGCGGCCGCGCCGCCATTGCCGGTGCCGCCGGTACCGCTGCCGCTGGCCGTGCCGCCCCTGCCGGTGCCGCCGGTGCCGCCATAGCCCTTGCCGCCGTTGGCGTTGCCGTAGTTCGCGGCCTGGTTGCCGATATTGCTGACGCCGTTGTACGACACGGTGCCGTTGAGATTGCTGCTCGCGGTCGCCGTGGTCTTGTTGAAGTTGAAGGCGTTATCGAAGGTTCCCGTGGAGCCGTTGTTCAACGCCGCGGAGCGCGATGCGCTGGTCGATGCATCGCCGGTCTTCGTGCGCTGGCTGCTGTCCGTTCGCGTGCGCTGGCTGCTGTCGGTGTAGGTGCTGCTGTCGCTGTACTCGACATTGATGTTGGCGTTGATATCGTCGCCGCGCCCTGATGGACCTGCCGTCTGCTGCGCCGACGCGGCGCCGATGAAGCCGAAGGCAACGGCGATCGCCGAAGCCAGAAGTGACTTTTTCATGGACCCTCCGGAAAGTTGAACGAACAAGGGGAATTGATATGCGTTGCCGCAAATCAGGGGTCGATGTGCAACTTCGATGCCAGCAAATTACGGCTTGTTTCGCGGCTGCACGCGCTCACTGGAGAAACCACGTTCGAGGCCCTCGTGCGTGGCGGGAAATCGATGAAGGGGCATGGCGACGGAGCGCTTTTCGGCATGCGTTGTGTCACAGGCCTTGGACGGCCGTTCGTCGTAGTCGCGCCTGTGCCCGCAGTGGCGTGCGATCCGCCACGATGCCTCGCGTCACCTCCTTGCGCGTGGCCACTGTCACGTGGCAGTGACAGCATCTGTCGCGATGTGCGAGTCGATCGCCGTCTCGGCGCGCAAGTCGGTCGCGAGCCGCCTCGGCCGCGCTGCCCGTCGGGTGCGGCCATCCATGCAATCGCGACCTGCATCGCGGGTGTGACACTGCAGGCTCGGACGCATAAGTGCTTACCTTTGTTTGCAACTTGCACCTTGTCACTTTTTGTTTAAAACGATTAGTCTGCGCCGCACAGGCCTTCGAAGAAGGGTCGTGCAGAAGCCGCAAAGCAGAAGCAAGAAGCTGACAGAGGGGATGTCAATGGAGACTCACGGTCCGCACCGGGCGCTGGCGTTGCTGGCCTGTTCGTCGCTCCTGTGCTCGGGTGCGATGGCACAGAACACTTCATCGCCGGCCGCGCGCAACGCAGCGAGCGCGAGCAAGCGCATCGAGGCACTGCAGCAGCAGCTGCAGGAGCAGGGCCGGCAGATCGATGCATTGCAGAAGCAGGCCGGCGAGCAGGATGCGCGCTTTCGCGAACTGCAGGAGCGCCTCGCCACGCAGGAGGCGCGTGGCGCACCGCCGCCTGCCGGACCTGCGCAGGCTGGTGATCGCAGGACGCAGGTCGCGGCTCCCGGCGGAGGTGGTGGCAGTGGCGGAGGCGGTGATGCCGATGCACCGCGCCAGGTCCAGGTCGGCGTCGCGCCGGTCGAGGAGTCTCAACCGCCCCAGGTCGCGCAGCTGTTCGACGAACCAGGCGTCCTCACGCCCAAGGGCAAGTTCGTGTTCGAGCCGTCGATGTACTACGGCTACTCGTCGAGCAACCGCGTCGCCCTGGTCGGCTACACCGTCATTCCCGCGCTGCTGATCGGACTGGTGGATGTCCGCGAGTTCAAGCGCAACACCTTCATCGGCACCTTGACCGGCCGCTGGGGCGTGACCAGCAGGTTCGAGCTCGAGGCCAAGCTGCCGTACGTGTCGCGTTCGGATTCGACCATCAGCCGCGAGATCTTCACGGGCTCCGCGCTCGACAACGTCTTCAATACCAGCGGCAAGGGCATCGGCGATGCCGAGTTCGCGGCGCGCTACCAGCTGACCGACGGCAAGGGCGACGTCCCCTACGTGATCGGCGGCCTGCGCTTCAAGAGCCGCACCGGCAAGGACCCGTTCGAGGTCGTCACCGACTGCGTGACCCGCTGCGTCGGCAACGCCACGGGCACTGGCCTGCCGATGGACCTGCCGACCGGCTCGGGCTTCTATTCGCTGCAGCCCGGCATCACCTGGCTGGTGCCGTCGGACCCGGCAGTGTTCTTCGGCGGCCTCAACTACACCTACAACTTCTCGCGCAGCGGCATCAGCCGCGTCGTCCTCAACGGCGAGAGCGAATTCATCGGCGACGTGAAGCCCGGCAACGTCTGGGGCTTGAACTTCGGCATGGGCCTGTCGATCAACGAACGCTCCTCGTTCAGCCTTGGCATGGAGCTGTATTCGATTGGCCCCACCCAGCAGAACGGCCAGACCGTGGCCGGCTCGGTGCGCACGCAGCTGGCTTCCCTGCTGCTCGGCTATTCGTACCGCTACGGTCCGAAGACCACGCTCAACGTGACGGTCGGTGCCGGCCTCACGCGCGATACGCCCGACCTGCAGCTCACGGTGCGGCTGCCGATGTCGTTCTAGCGTTGCGGGTGCGCCCTTGAAGCAAGCCTTCTCTCTCCTGTGTCTCAACCTGGGCGGTCCGTCGAGTCGGGTCGCAGAGCAACTGCTCGCGGCCGGCTGGGAGGTGGCGCAGGCGCCGGACCTCGCGAGCGCGGCGCGGCTGCAGGCGCAGCGCCGGTTCGCGGTGAGCCTGCTGGTCGCGGGCGCTGCGACGGGCGTGCCCGAGTCCGCGCTCGAGACCTGCGTGCAGGCCTCGTCGGGCTCCGAGTGGCTGGCCGTGTGCGAGCCCGAGGCACTCGACGCACCGGCCTTCCGCGAGCTCGTGCTGGGTTCCTTTCTCGGTCACGTGCTGCTGCCGCTGGACCTGCGCGAGCTGGAGGCCCTGCTGCGCCATGCCGGCCAGCGCGCGCTGCTGCGTCAGCGCCACGAGGCCGACCGGCGCCATGCGATCGACGAACTGGGAATGGTCGGGCAGGGGCCGGCGCTCACGCGCCTGCGCCATCAGATCCGCAAGGTCGCGGCGACCGAGGCGCCGGTGCTGATCGGCGGCGAGAGCGGCAGCGGCAAGGAGCTCGCCGCGCGCGCCATCCACCAGTGCTCGCCGCGCTCGGCAGGGCCCTTCGTGGCCGTGAACTGCGGCGCCATCTCGCCTTCGCTGATCCAGTCGGAGCTGTTCGGCCACGAGCGCGGCGCCTTCACGGGCGCCTCGTCCGAGCGGCGCGGATTCATCGAGGCGGCCAGTGGCGGCACCATCTTCCTCGACGAGATCGGCGACCTGCCGATCGAGTTGCAGACCAACCTGCTGCGCTTCCTGCAGGAGAAGACCATCAGCCGCGTCGGCGGCGTGCGCAACCTGCATGTGGACGTGCGCGTGGTCGCGGCTTCGCATGTGGACCTGGCGGAGGCGGTGGCGGTGGGCCAGTTCCGCGAAGACCTGTTCTATCGCCTGAACGTGCTGTCGATCGACGTCGCGCCGCTGCGCCGTCGCAAGGAGGACGTGCCGATCCTGGCCGAGTTCTTCTTTCAGCAATGCGCGGCCAAGGGCAAGACCGCGACCCGCGTGCGCGGTTTCAGCCGCCAGGCCGTGACCGCGATGCTGGCCCACGAATGGCCCGGCAACGTGCGCGAGCTGTTCAACCGCGTCCAGCGTGCGGTGGTGATGACGGACCGGCGCCTGATCGCGCCGGCCGACCTCGGCCTGGCGGCGGTCGACAACCCCGTGGGCATGGGCCTCGACGCCGCGCGCACCGTGGCCGAGCGCGACGTCATCGGCCTCACGCTCACGCGCGTCGGCCGCAACATCACGCATGCGGCGCGGGAACTCGGCGTCTCGCGCATGACCCTCTATCGCCTCATGGAAAAGCACGGCATCGCGCTCGATTCGGAATCGCGGCCGCATGCCACGCCTGCCTGGCCCGCTGCGGCACAGGCGCTGCGCGATCCGCCTGCACGCCTGATCGACGCGGCACGAGACGTCTTCGCGGCGGATGCGCCGCAGACCGCATTCCGGGCCGACTGGTCGCGGGCCGGGAAGCCGGCCGGGCGCGCATAGCGCGCCGTTCGTCCGCTTCGTTCAGAGCGAGGCCGCCACGGCGACCGCGCTGCGCACCGCGCCCTCGAGCGTGGCCGGATAGGGCCCCTCGACATGGTCGCCGCAGGCCCAGAGGCCGTCCGCCACCCATTGCCGCGGTCGCCGCAGGCCGGGCGTGCAGGCGAAGGTGGCGCGCCGTTCGACAACGGTCGTCACTGGCCGCAGCCCGCCAAGGTCCAGTTGTGCGTGTGCCTGCGCGAGCACCTGCTGCTGCAGCGTCTCGCGCTCGCCCTGGCTGGCGCTGACCACGAAGGCCAGCAGTCCGTGCGGCCCGCCGAGCTGGCCGCGATCGAAGACGAACTGGGCCGGCGCGTTGGCCGTGCTGCGCAGCGCGAGCAGCGGCCGCGCGAGCCTTGCGTTGCCGTGCAGGTAGATGGTCGCGATGGCTTCGTGCTGCAGCGCATCCGCCGTCGCGGCCCATGCGGGCGCCAGCCCTACCGCCAGGCGCGCCGCCTCGCCGGGCGGGCAGGCCAGAACCACGCGGTCGAAGTGCTGGCCGTCGACCTGCCAGCCTGCGCCGTCGCGCGTCATCGTCTGCACCCGACGGCCCGTCTCGCACCGGGCGCCCTGGCGCAGCAGCCATTGCGCTGCCGTGTCGGGAAAGAGCGCGCCGAGGTCGACACGCGGCAGCAGCAGCTGCGAGCCGCCGGGCACCTTGAACAAGGCATCCTCGAGCACCCGCAGGAACACCTGGCCGCTCGCGCGCGCGGGTGGCGTGTTGAGCGCCGACAGGCACAGCGGCTCGGTCAGTTCGGCATGCACGCGCGGCGTGAGCCCGGCGCAGAGCCCGGCCACGGTCTGGTCGGCCGCGCAGGCAAAGCGCTCGGCCTGCCAGCGCCCCGAGGTGCGCAGCAGCGAGAGCTTGTCCTGCCACGACCAGCCGCGCGCGCCGAGCACACCCGCGAGCACGTCGAGCGGCACCAGGCGGCGGCTGGCGCGGTCGAGCCACTCGGGCAGGGCCGGCAGCGACAGGCCGCCGCCATCGGGAAAGCGCAGCGCGAGCGGAATGCGCTGCAGCGCGGCACCGGGGTCGACGCCGACCTCGGCCATCAGCCGCAGCGTCTCGGCATAGGCACCGATCAGGATGTGCTGGCCGTTGTCGAGCAGCGTGCTGCTGCCGTCGGGCAGGGTGGCGGGCAGGGCGCGCGCCCGTCCACCCCACAGGCGCGCGCTCTCGAGCACCGTGACCGCGTGCCCGGCGCGCGTCGCCTCGACCGCGCAGGCCATGCCGGCCCAGCCGCCGCCAACGACCGCGACCTTCACTGCAGGCCTGTCCGAGGCGGGTGCGCCGGGGCGCGCGTCACAGCTTCCCCAGGGCCTGGACGCGCCACGCCAGCCAGAGCTTGCGCACGGGCGTCAGGCTCACGCGCTGGTCGAGCACCTGGAAGTCGTCGCGCGCGATCTCCTCGAGCAGCGTGCGGTAGATGCTGGCCATCATGAGCCCGGGCTTCTGCGTCCGGCGGTCGGCGGCGGGCAGCAGGGCCAGCGCCTCGTCGTAGGCGGCGCGGGCGCGATCGGCCTGGAAGCGCATCAGCGCCACGAAGCGCTCGGAATGCACCCGGTTGAGGATCTCGTGCGCCTTGACGTCGAACTGCTGCAGCTCGTTGACGGGCAGGTAGATGCGCCCGCGCCGTGCGTCCTCGCCGACGTCGCGGATGATGTTGGTGAGCTGCAGCGCCAGGCCCAGCTTGTGGGCGTAGTCCGTGGTCTGAGGCTCGCTCTGGCCGAAGATGCGCGCCGCGCCTTCGCCCACCACGCCGGCCACGAGGTGGCAGTAGCGCCGCAGCGCGGGGAAGTCGAGGTAGCGGGTCTGGTCCAGGTCCATCTGGCAGCCTTCGATCACCTGCTGCAGCAGGCGCTCCTCGATGCCGTAGGCTGCCGCGTGCGGCATCAGCGCCTGCAGCACCGGGTGGCGCGGCTGTCCGGCATAGGCCTGCGCGACCTCGGTGCGCCACCAGGCCAGCTTGGTGGCGGCGACGCCGGGGTCGCTGACCTCGTCGACGACGTCGTCGATCTCGCGGCAGAAGGCGTAGAAGGCCGTGATCGCGGCGCGCCGCGGCTTCGGCAGAAACAGGAAGGCGTAGTAAAAGCTGCTGCCCGATGCAGCGGCCTTGTCCTGGACGTACTGCTCGGGGGTCATCGTGGGGAACTCCTCATGCGGCCGATTGTCTCCGCATCCGCAGGGCCCGCCAGGCCAGCAGGGGTGCATCGGCGACGCCGACGGTCGGGCGGCCCGTGAAGGTGTCGCAGCCGCGCGCCTCGATCTTGTCGAGGATGCGGTGGCCCCCCTGGACCACGAAGCGCAGCTCCCAGCCCGCGCGACCGGGCAGGCGGTGCACCAGCGGTGCGCCCTCGTTCATCAGCGCGCGAGCCCACGCCACGAGGCTCGCGACCAGCTCGATCGCCGCGCGCGGCGGCGCGGCCGGCCCGATCGGCGCAAAGCCCGCGAAGTCAGCGGGCGCCAGGCCATGGGCGAGGCAATCGGCCTGCGGCAGGTAGTAGCGCCCGCGCGGCAGGTCGACGCTCAGGTCCTGCCAGAAGTTGATCAGCTGCAGCGCGCTGCAGATGGCGTCGCTCTGCGCCAGCGAACGCGTGTCGTGCACGCCGTACAGGTGCAGCAGCAGCCGGCCGACCGGGTTGGCCGAGCGGCTGCAGTAGTCGAGCAGACCGTCCCGGTCGGCATAGCCCGTGCGGTCCCGGCTCTTGCCGATGTCCTGCATGAAGGCCGAGAGCAGGTCTGCGAGCAGCGATTCGGGCAGGCCGAAGTCCGCGATCGCATGCGCCAGCGGGCCGAACACCTCGGGCCAGCGCGAAGCGGACGGCGGCTTGCCGCCCGCCACCGCCGCAAGCTCAGCACGGTAGGCCTGCAGGGTCGCGAGCCGCTCGGCCGCGTCGGCATCGCCCTCGTCGGCGATGTCGTCCGCGGTGCGGGCGAAGGTGTAGATGGCAGCGATCGGCGGCCGCAGCCGCGGCGGGCACAGCCAGGAGGCGACCGGGAAGTTCTCGTAGTGGGTCGGTGGGGCCGCGGTTTCGGGAATTGAAGGAGATGACACGCGCAGGATTGTCCCGCACGCTACGATCCGGCTGGCCTCGGCCCTCCACACACCATGAACACCCTGATGCGCAAGCCTCCCGCCGCCGAGGCCGCGCCCCCCCGCCCGACGGGTGCCCTGGTCGTCATCGGCGCGCTCGGCGTGGTGTTCGGCGACATCGGCACCTCGCCGCTGTATGCGTTCAAGGAAACCCTCAATCCGCAACACGGCATCGGCTTTGCGCCCGAATCGGTGCTCGGCCTGCTGTCGCTGATCTTCTGGGGCCTGATGTTCGTCGTGACGCTGAAGTACGTGGTCTTCGTGCTTCGCGCCGACCACGACGGCGAGGGCGGCATCCTCGCGTTGCAGGCGCTGGCCCGGCACGCGGTCGAGGGCTCTTCGACCCCGCGCTGGCTGTGGCATGCGATCGGCCTGCTGGGGCTGGTGGGGGCCGCCACCTTCTACGGCGACAGCCTGATCACGCCGGCGATCTCGGTGCTGTCGGCGGTCGAGGGCCTCGAGGTGCAGGCCCCTGGGCTGCAGCCCTTCGTGATCCCGATCACGGTGGCGATCCTGGTGGCCTTCTTTGCCGTCCAGCGCCGGGGTACGGGTGCGGTGGGCCGCGTGTTCGGGCCCGTGATGCTGCTGTGGTTCGTGCTGATCGCGGCGGCCGGCCTGTGGCAGGTGCTGCAGCAGCCGCAGGTGCTGGCCGCGCTCGATCCGCGCCATGCGGCCGGCTTCCTGGTCACGCACCGTGCGCAGTCGCTCGCGGTGCTGGGCGCGGTCTTCCTGGCCTTCACGGGCGGCGAGGCGCTGTATGCCGACATGGGGCATTTCGGCGCCCGGCCGATCCGGCTCGCGTGGCTGTTCATCGCGCTGCCGGGCCTGGTGCTCAACTACTTCGGCCAGGGCGCGCTGGTGCTCGGCAATCCGGACGCGATCGACAACCCCTTCTTCCGCCTGTTTCCCTCCTGGGGCGTGCTGCCGATGGTGGTGCTGGCCGCGATGGCGACGGTCATCGCGTCTCAGGCCGTGGTCTCGGGCGCCTTCTCGCTCACGGCGCAGGCGATGCGCATGGGCTACCTGCCGCGCATGCGCATCGTCCAGACCTCGGGTGACGCGATCGGCCAGATCTACGTGCCGACCATCAACTGGCTGCTGATGGCCGGCGTGCTGCTGCTGGTGCTGGGCTTTCGCAGTTCGAGCGCGCTGTCGGCCGCCTACGGCATCG
Organism: Variovorax jilinensis; assembly: GCF_030316885.1. Lineage (GTDB taxonomy): Bacteria > Pseudomonadota > Gammaproteobacteria > Burkholderiales > Burkholderiaceae_C > Variovorax > Variovorax jilinensis. The sequence goes on from NZ_JASZYQ010000001.1 coordinate 1,456,457, forward strand.
CGGTGTCGATCACCATGGTCACCACCACGCTGCTGACCGGCATCGTCGCCTGGCGCCTGTGGCGCTGGAACCGGGTCGCGGTCCTGATCGGCGTGGCGTGTTTCGCGCTGGTCGACCTTACCTTCGTCGTCGCCAACAGCCTCAAGATCGGCGACGGCGGCTGGCTCACGCTCGCGGTGGCGGCGGTCGTGATGCTGCTGTTCACCACCTGGGGCAAGGGGCGACGGCTCGGGCTCGCGGCGGCCGAGGCGCACCGGCTGCCGCTGCTGCCCTTCGTCGCCTCGCTGGAGGCCCACATGCCGCACCGCGTCAAGGGCACGGCCGTGTTCCTCAACCCGGACGCCGAGGCGGTGCCGCACGCGCTGCTGCACAACCTCAAGCACAACCAGGTGCTGCACGACCAGGTGATCGTGCTGCGCGTGCTGGCCTGCGACACGCCGCGGGTCGACGCCCGCCATCGCATCGAGGCCGCCGCGCTCGGCAGCGGGATATGGGTCGTGACCGCGCGCCACGGCTACATGGAGCGGGCCGACGTGCCCGAGTTCATCCGCATCCTGGCCTACCAGAAGGGGCTTGCCTGCGAATCGATGACGATCTCGTATTTCGTCTCTCGCGCGGCGCTGGGGTCGGAGCCTCTGCCCGGGATGAATGCGCTGCGCTGGGCGCTGTTCAGCTGGCTGCAGCGCAACGCGGGGCGCGCCTCCGACTACTTCGAGCTGCCGGGCAACCGGCTGGTCGAACTCGGCCAGCGGGGCTGAGCGGAGTCGCCGGTGCCAGCCGCGCCTTCGAGCGCGAGAGCGAAGCCGAGTTCCAATTTGTTGACATGGATTCACGTTTACCCTAGATTACTAACCGGCCGGTCATTAATGACCCCGTTCCATTTCGAGGGCTCACTTCATGACCGCGTCGACTTCCCGTTCCGTGTTCCGCCTCGCGTGCCTGTCGCTGGCCGCGCTGGCACTGGCCGGTTGTTCGAGGCCGCCGCCGCCCGAGGAGCCGCTGCGCGCGGTCAAGGTGGTTCAGGTCGGCGCCAGCACCTACGACACCGAACCCGAGTTCTCGGCCGAGGTCAAGGCACGGGTCGAATCGCGCCTGGGCTTTCGCGTCGCCGGCAAGATCGCCAGGCGCCAGGCCGAACTCGGCCAGCACGTGAAGGCCGGCCAGGTGCTGGCCCAGCTCGATCCGCAGGATCTCAAGCTCGCGGCCGAGGGCGCCCGCGCGCAGCAGGCGGCGGCGCTCACCAACCGCGACCTGGCGCTCGCGGACCTGAAGCGCTACCGCGAACTGCGCAACCAGAACTTCATCAGCGGCGCCGATCTCGAGCGCCGCGAAAGCACCTACAAGGCCGCCCAGGCGCAGCTCGAGCAGGCCCAGGCCCAGCTCTCGGTGCAGGGCAACCAGGCCAACTACGCCAACCTGGTGGCCGACGTGCCGGGCATCGTGACCGCGATCGAGGCCGAGCCGGGCCAGGTGGTGGCGGCCGGCGCCCCGGTGGTGCGCATCGCCCAGGACGGCGCCCGCGACGTTGTCTTCTCGGTGCCCGAGGATCGTGCCTCGCTGGTCAAGCCGGGCTCGCCGGTCAAGGTGCGCGGCTGGTCGAGCAACGAGGCCTTCGACGGCACGGTGCGCGAGGTCGCTGCCAGCGCCGACGCCGTGACGCGCACCTACGGCGTCAAGGTCTCGATCGACGCCGCCACCGCGCCGCCGCTCGGCGCCACGGTCTATGCGCGGCCCAAGGCGCTGTCGCGCAACGGTGCGCAGGTGATCAAGCTGCCGACCAGCGCGCTGCGCCAGGACGGCGCGGGCACGGCGGTCTGGGTGCTCGATCCGGCCAGCCTGACGGTGCGCTCGCAGCCCGTGCAGGTGGCCACGGCCGACGGCAACGACGCCGTGATCGCCTCGGGCCTCACGCCGGGAATGATGGTGGTCGCGGCCGGCGTGCACGTGCTGCAGCCGGGCCAGAAGGTGTCGATCTATCGCGACAAGAATGCGCTTCTGCAGCAGCAGCAGGCCCCGGCGCAGCCGGCCGCAGCCGCCCCGGTGGCCCAGCGCTGAGGCCGACGCGATGAGCGAACCGCAGAACGCCGAGACCGGCAAGGCCGGATTCAACCTTTCCAAGTGGGCCCTGGAGCACGCGGCCCTCACGCGCTACCTGATGCTGGTGCTGATGCTGCTGGGCTTCGCGTCCTACTTCCAGCTCGGCCAGGACGAGGACCCGCCCTTCACCTTCCGCGCGATGGTGGTGCGCACCTACTGGCCTGGCGCCACCGCGCAGCAGGTGGCCGAGCAGGTGACCGACAAGCTCGAGCGCACGCTGCAGGAGGCACCCTACGCCGACAAGATCCGCAGCTACTCGAAGCCTGGCGAGTCGCAGATCATCTTCGAGATCAAGGATTCGTCGAAGGCCGGCGAGGTCGCGAACGTCTGGTACACGGTGCGCAAGAAGATCGCCGACATGCGCCAGACGCTGCCGGCCGGCATCCAGGGCCCGTTCTTCAACGACGACTTCGGCGACGTCTACGGCGTGATCTACGCGCTCGAGAGCGAGGGCTTCGGCTATGCCGAGCTCAAGGCCTTCGCCGACGACGTGCGCCAGCGCCTCCTGCGCGTCAAGGACGTGGCCAAGGTCGAGCAGTTCGGCGTCCAGGACGAGAAGATCTTCATCGAGGTCTCGCAAAAGCGCATTGCCCAGCTCGGGCTCGACTTCAACGCGGTGCTGGCGCAGATCGGCTCGCAGAACGCGGTCGAGAGCGCGGGCACGATCCAGTCGCCGCTCGACGTGGTGCAGGTGCGCGTCGGCGGCCAGTTCACGAGCGTCGAGCAGCTGCGCGCGATGCCGATCCGCGGCAGCTCCGGCAGCCAGCTGCGCCTGGGCGACATCGCCGAGATCCGGCGCGGCTATGTCGATCCGCCGGCGATCAAGGTGCGCCACCAGGGCCGCGAGGTGATCGCGCTCGGCGTCTCGATGGCCAAGGGCGGCGACATCATCGCGCTCGGCAAGGCGCTCGATGTCGCCACCGCCGAGATCGACAAGCGGCTGCCGCTCGGCGTCAAGCTGGTGCAGGTGCAGGACCAGCCGGTGGCGGTGTCCAGTTCGGTCAACGAGTTCGTGCGCGTGCTGCTCGAGGCGGTGGCGATCGTGCTGGCCGTGAGCTTCATCGCGCTCGGCCTGCACAAGGGCGGGCGCTTCGGCTGGTACGTCGACGTCCGGCCGGGGCTGGTGGTGGCGATCACGATTCCGCTGGTGCTCGCCATGACCTTCCTGGCCATGAACTACCTGGGCATCGGGCTGCACAAGATCTCGCTGGGTTCGCTGATCATCGCGCTGGGCCTGCTGGTGGACGACGCGATCATTGCGGTCGAGATGATGGTGCGCAAGATGGAGGAGGGCTACGACAAGGTGCGCGCCGCCACCTTCGCCTACGACGTCACGGCCAAGCCCATGCTCACCGGCACGCTGATCACGGCGGCCGGCTTCCTGCCGATCGGCCTCGCGAAATCGGTCACCGGCGAATACACCTTCGCGATCTTCGCCGTCACCGTCATCGCGCTGGTGCTCAGCTGGTTCGTCTCGGTGTACTTCGTGCCCTACCTCGGCACGCTGCTGCTGAAGGTAAAGCCGCACGATCCCGACGCGCCGCCGCACGAGCTGTTCGACACGCCGTTCTACAACGCCTTCCGCCGCTCGGTGAACTGGTGCGTCGAGCACCGCTGGCTGACCATCGGCGCCACGGTGCTGATGTTCGCGCTCGGCATCGTCGGCATGGGGCGCGTGCAGCAGCAGTTCTTCCCCGATTCGAGCCGGCCCGAGATCCTGGTCGAGATGTGGTTCCCCGAAGGCACCTCCTTCGCCGCCAACGAGGAAGTGATCAAGCGCGTCGAGCAGCGCCTCAAGGGCGAGGACGGCATCACGACCGTCACGAGCTGGATCGGCTCGGGCGTGCCGCGCTTCTACCTGCCGCTCGACCAGGTGTTCCCGCAGACCAACGTGGCGCAACTGCTGGTGCTCTCGAAGGACCTCAAGTGGCGCGAGAAGCTGCGCCTCAAGCTGCCGGCCGTGCTGGCGGAGGAATTCCCCGAGGCCCGCGGCCGCGTCAAGCTCCTGCCCAACGGCCCGCCGGTGCCTTACCCGGTGCAGTTCCGCGTCGTCGGTCCCGACCCGGCGCAGCTGCGCGGGCATGCCGACGAGGTCAAGGCGCTGATGCGCGAGAACGCCCACATGCGCGGCGTCAACGACAACTGGAACGAATCGGTCAAGGTGATCCGGCTCGAGGTCGACCAGGACAAGGCGCGCGCGCTCGGCGTCACGAGCCAGGCGATCGCGCAGGCCTCGCGCACCATGTTCAGCGGCACCACGGTCGGCCAGTACCGCGAGAACGACCTGCTGATCGACATCGTGCTGCGCCAGTCGCCCGACGAGCGCGAAGCCATCTCCGACATCGGCAACGCCTACCTGCCGACGCCCTCGGGCCGCTCGATTCCGCTGACGCAGATCGCCAAGCCGGTCTTCACCTGGGAGCCCGGCGTGATGTGGCGCTGGAACCGCGACTACGCGATCACCGTGCAGGGCGACATCGTGGAAGGCATGCAGGGCGCGACGGTCACCAACGAACTGCTGCCGTCCCTGCGCGCGCTCGAGGCCAGGTGGCAGGCCGCGGGGCAGGGCGCCTACCGGATCGACGTCGCGGGCGCGGTCGAGGAGAGCAGCAAGGGCTCGGCCTCGATCGTGGCCGGCGTGCCGATCATGCTGTTCCTGGTGTTCACCCTGCTGATGCTGCAGCTGCACAGTTTCAGCCGCTCGCTGCTGGTCTTCATCACGGGGCCGCTCGGCATCGTCGGCGTGGCCGGCGCGCTGCTGCTGCTGAACCGGCCCTTCGGCTTCGTCGCCTTGCTCGGCGTGATCGCGCTGATGGGCATGATCCAGCGCAACGCCGTGATCCTGATCGACCAGATCGAGATCGACCGCGCGGCCGGCGTGCCGGCCTGGGACGCGATCGTCGAATCGGCCGTGCGGCGGCTGCGCCCGATCGTGCTGACCGCGGCGGCGGCGGTGCTGGCGATGATCCCGCTGTCGCGCAGTGTGTTCTGGGGCCCGATGGCGGTGGCGATCATGGGCGGCCTCATCGTGGCGACCGTGCTCACGCTGCTGGCGCTGCCCGCGATGTACGCGGCATGCTTCCGCGTGAAGCGCGAGAGTGCACCGGCGCCGGGAAGCGTCCCGGTTAGCGTTTAAAATGCGCGGTTGACCGATTTCAGGCGGCCGGGGCGACGAGCCCCAGCCGCTGCAAGACACCGGACGATCCCGAGCATGCCGCCCCTTCCAGGGCGCGCTCGGTTTGCCCGGCCAACACCTGAAAAACACTGGAACCGCGCGGGTGGCGAAATTGGTAGACGCACCAGGTTTAGGTCCTGACGTTCGCAAGAACGTGCCGGTTCGAGTCCGGCCCCGCGCACCAGCACAAAAGACCCCTCAAAAGGAAGACTGAAATGACCGTGAACGTTGAAACCCTCGAGAAGCTCGAACGCAAGATCACGCTGACCTTGCCGGTCGGCACCATCCAGTCCGAGGTCGATTCGCGCCTCAAGAAGCTGGCCCGCACCGTCAAGATGGACGGCTTCCGTCCAGGCAAGGTGCCGATGAACGTCGTCGCCCAGCGCTACGGCTACTCGGTCCACTACGAGGTCATGAACGACAAGGTCGGCGAGGCCTTCGCTCAGGCCGCCAACGAGGCCAAGCTGCGCGTCGCCGGCCAGCCGCGCATCACCGAGAAGGAAGAGTCGCCCGAAGGCGAACTGGCCTTCGACGCGGTGTTCGAAGTCTTCCCCGAAGTCAAGATCAACGACCTGTCCAGCGCCGAAGTCGAGAAGGTCGACGCCGAAGTCGGCGACGAGGCGATCGACAAGACGCTCGACATCCTGCGCAAGCAGCGCCGCACCTTCGCCCAGCGCGCCCAGGACGCCGCCGTGGCCGATGGCGACCGCGTCACGGTCGACTTCGAAGGCAAGATCGACGGCGAGACCTTCCAGGGCGGCAAGGCCGACGACTTCCAGTTCATCGTCGGCGAAGGCCAGATGCTCAAGGAGTTCGAGGATGCCGTTCGCGGCCTCAAGTCCGGCGACAGCCGCACCTTCCCGCTCTCGTTCCCGGCCGACTACCACGGCAAGGACGTGGCCGGCAAGCAGGCCGACTTCATGGTCACCGTGAAGAAGATCGAGGCTTCGCACCTGCCGGAAGTCAACGAACAGCTGGCCAAGTCGCTCGGCATCGCCGACGCGACGGTCGAGGGCCTGCGCGCGGACATCAAGCGCAACCTCGAGCGCGAGGTCAAGTTCCGCCTGCTGGCGCGCAACAAGAACGCGGTCATGGACGCGCTGCTCGCGAGCGCCGAGCTCGACCTGCCGAAGTCGAGCGTGCAGGCCGAAGTCGACCGCATGGTCGAGGGCGCCCGTGCCGAACTCAAGCAGCGCGGCATCAAGGACGCCGACAAGGCACCGATCCCCGACGACGTGTTCCGCCCGCAGGCCGAGCGCCGCGTGCGCCTGGGCCTGGTGGTGGCCGAACTGGTGCGCGCCAACGAACTGCAGGCCAAGCCCGAGCAGATCAAGGCCCACATCGACGAGCTCGCAGCCAGCTACGAGAAGCCGGCCGACGTGGTGCGCTGGTATTTCAGCGACAACCGCCGCCTGGCCGAGGTCGAGGCCGTGGTCATCGAGAACAACGTCACCGATTTCGTGCTCGGCAAGGCCAAGGTCAACGCCAAGTCGGTGTCGTTCGACGACCTGATGGCGCAGCAGGGCTGATCCGGCCCCGCCTGCGTTTTCATGGGGCTTGTGCTTTGTGGCACGAGCCCCATTTCGTTTGGGTACAGTACGAAATCCCTCTGGAGAGCACACATGAGCGCACAGGACATTCAAGGCCTCGGCATGGTTCCGATGGTCATCGAGCAATCGGGCCGCGGCGAGCGTTCCTACGACATCTATTCGCGCCTGCTCAAGGAGCGCGTGATCTTCCTGGTCGGCGAGGTCAACGACCAGACCGCCAACCTCGTGGTGGCGCAGCTGCTGTTCCTCGAGAGCGAGAACCCGGACAAGGACATTTCCTTCTACATCAACTCGCCGGGCGGCAGCGTCAGTGCCGGCATGGCGATCTACGACACCATGCAGTTCATCAAGCCGGCCGTGTCGACGCTGTGCATCGGCTTCGCGGCCAGCATGGGCGCCTTCCTGCTGGCGGCCGGCGAGAAGGGCAAGCGCTTTTCGCTGCCCAACTCGAAGATCATGATCCACCAGGTGCTCGGCGGCGCCCGCGGCCAGGCCACGGATATCGAGATCCACGCCCGTGACATCCTCAAGACGCGCGAGCAGATGAACCGGATCCTGGCCGAGCGCACCGGCCAGCCGCTCGAGAAGATCGCGCGCGACACCGAGCGCGACTACTTCCTGACGGCCGACGAGTCCAAGGACTATGGCCTGATCGACCAGGTCATCTCCAAGCGGAGCTGAAAAGGCGACCGGCGCCTCAGGCGCGCAGGCGAGAACGGCGTTTTCCCTGGGGAAAGCGCCGTTGTTGCTTCGGGCCTGCGACGGGTTTGTGGGCTTTCTTCTTCGCTATCATTGTTAATCTCCTGTTACGAGGCATTTGCCCATGGCCGAGAAAAAAGGCTCCTCCAGCGAAAAAACGCTTTACTGCTCGTTCTGCGGTAAGAGCCAGCACGAGGTCAAGAAGCTGATCGCCGGACCTTCGGTCTTCATTTGCGACGAGTGCATCGACCTGTGCAACGAGATCATTCGAGACGAGTTGCCCGCGGGTGAGGAGTCGCGCGAGGCCCGCAGCGACCTGCCGACCCCGCTCGAGATCAAGACCAACCTCGACAACTACGTGATCGGCCAGGAGCCCGCCAAGCGCATGCTCTCGGTGGCGGTCTACAACCACTACAAGCGGCTGCGCCACAAGGAGAAATCCAAGGGCGACGAGGTGGAGCTCAACAAGAGCAACATCCTGCTGATCGGCCCGACCGGCTCCGGCAAGACCCTGCTGGCGCAGACCCTGGCCCGCATGCTCGACGTGCCCTTCGTGATGGCCGACGCCACCACGCTGACCGAGGCCGGCTATGTCGGCGAGGACGTCGAGAACATCATCCAGAAGCTGCTGCAGAGCTGCAACTACGAGGTCGAGCGGGCCCAGCGCGGCATCGTCTACATCGACGAGATCGACAAGATCTCGCGCAAGTCGGACAACCCCTCGATCACGCGCGACGTCTCGGGCGAGGGTGTGCAGCAGGCATTGCTGAAGCTGATCGAAGGCACGATGGCCAGCGTGCCGCCGCAGGGCGGTCGCAAGCATCCGAACCAGGATTTCCTGCAGATCGACACGACCAACATCCTGTTCATCTGCGGCGGCGCCTTCGCGGGCCTCGAGAAGGTGATCGAGAACCGCACCGAGGCCTCGGGCATCGGCTTCGGCGCCATGGTCAAGAGCAAGGCCCAGCGCAGCATCACCGAGGTGTTCCGCGAGGTCGAGCCCGAGGACCTGATCAAGTTCGGCCTGATCCCCGAACTGGTCGGCCGCATGCCCGTCGTGGCATCGCTGGCCGAACTCAGCGAGGACGCGCTGGTCCAGATCCTGACCGAGCCCAAGAACGCGGTGGTCAAGCAGTTCACCAAGCTGCTGCAGATGGAGGGCGTCGACCTGGAGATCCGCCCGGCGGCGCTCAAGGCCATCGCCCGCAAGGCACTGGCGCGCAAGACCGGCGCGCGCGGGTTGCGCTCGATCCTCGAGCAGTCGCTGATCGACACCATGTTCGAGCTGCCCAACGCCACCAACGTCGACAAGGTGGTGGTCGAGGAATCCACCATCGACGAGAACAAGCCGCCGCTCCTTGTCTACCGCGAGACGGCCAAGAAAGCCTGATGCCCCACCGGACGACCTCTGCCCAGCCCCAGGCGTCCGACGTCTTCGAAGAAGACCGTGCCCGCGCACTTGAAATGTGCGCGCGGCCAACCATCTTTCCGTGATCAATCAAAGGATCTCCATGTCCGGTCATATCCCCCTGCCTGCCACCGAACTCGACCTGCCGCTGCTCCCGCTGCGCGACGTGGTCGTGTTCCCCCACATGGTCATCCCGCTGTTCGTCGGCCGTCCGAAGAGCATCAAGGCGCTCGAGCTCGCGATGGAGGCCGAGCGCCGCATCATGCTGGTGGCCCAGAAGGCCGCCGCCAAGGACGAGCCCTCGGTCGAGGACATGTTCGAGGTCGGCTGCGTCTCGACCATCCTGCAGATGCTCAAGCTGCCCGACGGCACCGTGAAGGTGCTGGTCGAGGGCCAGCAGCGCGCCCGCGTGAACCGCATCGATGACGGCGAGACCCACTTCTCGGCCAACGTCACGCCCGTGGAAGCGGCCGAGGCCGCGGTCCAGAAGGGCACCGAGGTCGAGGCGCTGCGCCGAGCCGTGATGCAGCAGTTCGACCAGTACGTGAAGCTCAACAAGAAGATCCCGCCCGAGATCCTGACCTCGATCTCGAGCATCGACGATCCGGGCCGGCTGGCCGACACCATCGCGGCCCACCTGCCGCTCAAGCTCGACAACAAGCAGGCCGTGCTCGACCTGGCCGACATCAAGGCCCGGCTCGAGAACCTGTTCGGACAGCTCGAGCGCGAGGTCGACATCCTCAACGTCGACAAGAAGATCCGCGGCCGCGTGAAGCGCCAGATGGAGAAGAACCAGCGCGACTTCTATCTCAACGAGCAGGTCAAGGCGATCCAGAAGGAGCTCGGCGAAGGCGAGGAGGGCGCGGACATCGAGGAGATCGAGAAGAAGATCAAGCTCGCCAAGATGCCCAAGGAAGCGCTCAAGAAGGCCGAAGGCGAGCTCAAGAAGCTCAAGCTGATGTCGCCGATGTCGGCCGAGGCCACCGTCGTGCGCAACTACATCGACGTGCTGATCGGCCTGCCCTGGAGCAAGAAGACCAAGATCAAGCACGACCTGGCCAATGCCGAGGCCGTGCTCAACGAGGACCACTACGGCCTCGAGAAGGTCAAGGACCGCATCCTGGAATATCTCGCGGTCCAGCAGCGCGTCGACAAGGTGAAGGCGCCGATCCTGTGCCTGGTCGGGCCTCCGGGCGTCGGCAAGACCTCGCTCGGGCAGTCGATCGCGAAGGCGACCGGCCGCAAGTACACGCGCATGGCGCTCGGCGGCATGCGTGACGAGGCCGAGATCCGCGGCCATCGCCGCACCTACATCGGCGCGCTGCCGGGCAAGGTGCTGCAGAGCCTCAACAAGGTCGGCACGCGCAATCCGCTGTTCCTGCTCGACGAGATCGACAAGCTGGGCACCGACTTCCGCGGCGACCCCTCGAGCGCGTTGCTCGAGGTGCTCGACCCGGAGCAGAACCACACCTTCGGCGATCACTACGTCGAGGTCGACTTCGACCTCAGCGACGTGATGTTCGTCGCCACCTCGAACTCGATGAACATCCCGCCGGCGCTGCTCGACCGGATGGAAGTGATCCGCCTGGCGGGCTACACGGAGGACGAGAAGACCCACATCGCGCTGAAGTACCTGCTGCCCAAGCAGATGAAGAACAACGGCGTGAAGGAAGAAGAACTGCTGATCAACGAGGAAGCGGTGCGCGACATCGTGCGCTACTACACGCGCGAGGCGGGCGTGCGCTCGCTCGAGCGCGAGCTCTCGAAGATCTGCCGCAAGGTGGTCAAGGGCCTGCTACTCAAGAAGCTCGAGCCCAAGGTGCTGGTGACGGGCGCCAACCTCAACGACTACCTCGGCGTGCGCAAGTACAGCTTCGGCCTGGCCGAGAAGCAGAACCAGGTCGGCCAGGTGGTCGGCCTCGCGTGGACCGAGGTCGGCGGCGACTTGCTCACGATCGAGGCGGTCACCATGCCCGGCAAGGGCGTGATCAGCCGCACGGGCTCGCTCGGCGACGTGATGAAGGAATCGGTGGAGGCTGCCCGCACCGTGGTGCGCAGCCGTGCCCGCCGGCTCGGCATCAAGGACGAGGTGTTCGAGAAGCGCGACATCCACATCCACGTGCCCGACGGCGCGACGCCCAAGGACGGACCGAGCGCCGGTGCGGCGATGACCACCGCCTTCGTGTCGGCGCTGACCGGCATTCCGGTGCGCGGCGACGTCGCGATGACCGGCGAAATCACGCTGCGCGGCGAGGTCACTGCCATCGGCGGCCTGAAGGAGAAGCTGCTGGCCGCGCTGCGCGGCGGCATCAAGACCGTGCTGATCCCGGAAGAGAACGCCAAGGATCTGCAGGACATCCCCGAGAACGTGAAGAACGGCCTCGAGATCGTGCCTGTGAAGTGGATCGACAAGGTGCTCGAGATCGCGCTCGAGAAGATGCCGACGCCGCTGTCCGACGAGGAAGTCGCGGCTTCCGCGGCGGCCGTGGCCGAGCTCGCCAAGCAGCGCGCGGCGACGCCTGCCGAAGGGTCGGTCAAGCATTGACGGGCTTGCTGGAGCCTCGAAAAATGCTATATAATTCGAGGCTCGAAACGCGGGAATAGCTCAGTTGGTAGAGCGCAACCTTGCCAAGGTTGAGGTCGAGAGTTCGAGACTCTTTTCCCGCTCCAGTTTTTGAAAAAGGGAAGCTTCAAGCTTCCCTTTTTTTCGGGTTCGAGAAGAAAAGATTTCAAGCGTGGCGCGATAGCAAAGCGGTTATGCAACGGATTGCAAATCCGTCTAGCCCGGTTCGACTCCGGGTCGCGCCTCCACCGACATCACCCCCGGCACCGAATTCGCAGCCCCGCCAACCCAGGTTGCCGGGGCTCGGTTCGTTTGCGGTATCGTCGTTTTCCGACCGGAAGCCCGGATGGTGAAACTGGTAGACACATCGGACTTAAAATCCGCCGCTTCCTTCATCGGAGCATCCGGGTTCGACCCCCGGTCCGGGCACCACAACATTACAAGGGAGCAAGACATGCCTCGCTACAACGCTCCGTTCGAAATCCATGTGCACGGCGACGTGCCGCTGCGCTCCGACGTGAGCTTCGAGCAGATCCAGGAAGCGCTCGCCCCACTCTGGAAGTACGCCGGCGCCAAGTCGCTGGCCGATGGAGCCACCAGCGTCTACGAAGAAGAGCCCGGCATCCGCTTCGAGCAGAAGGAGCACGTGCTCCAGATCTGCTGGACGGTCGCCGGCGACGAAGACTTCCGCCAGGCGCTCGACGAGATGTGCATGGCCCTCAACGAACTGGCCGAGCAGGGCGCCGCGCTCGAGGTCACCTTCTACGACACCGACTTCGACGAGGAAGAGGGCGACCCCGACGAGGAATCGCGCGACGACTTCCTGATGCTCTTCGTCGGGCCCAATCCGGCCGCGATCATGCAGGTGCAGCGCGACCTGCTGGTGGAAGACGTGGTCAATCTCATGGAACGCCATTTCGACGGCGCCGAACTCGGCGGCGTGGTGGCAGAGATCGACAAGCTGTTCGGCGAGCGCTTCGACGCGCTGGTCAACTCGCTCGAGATCGGCAAGCGCCCGCGTGGCGGCACAGGGGGCGCCGGCAGCGGCGGCCACGGCGGCGGCCGGCGTCCGCGCCACCTGCACTGAGCCTGCACTGAGCCTGCACTGAGCCTGCACTGAGGCCAAGCGTCGCCCGGTGCGCCGCTCGGCGCCGGGCTCTCGAAATCTCATGGGGGCATGCGCGCCAGGCGGTCGGCGTGCTTTCCCGGCGTGAGCACGTCTGCGCGCGCCACGCTCGGGCTGGCCGGGGAGGCCCCCCGCCCGCATCGTCCGGCGCGTTGATTGCCGCCACCCGATCGGCCAAGGTAGCCGAGCCCTTCTGAGGACACGACGGCCTCTCGTCGGGCCTCATCCCCTTCTTTCTCCCTCTTCTTGGGCTGCGGCTGGTGCGTGACTCGTGCTCCGCGCACCGCATGCTTCTCTATCGCAACCGCCCTGCGCATCCGACGCGCGCCTCGGCGTTGCCTATTCGTCGCTTGCAACCCTCTTCGCCGGCCTTGTGTCGTGATTGAAGTCACGAAATGAGCGCGATCTCGGCGGCGGTGGAGGCTCGCTCGGGTGAATTGAGAGTGTTCTGATGTGCGAAAAAACTAGGTTTTCCTACTATTGACTCAACCCAACTGTCCGGGTAGCCAAGTAGGTTCCAAATCTCTTCCGAGTACTAAAGAACGCATTGCTTAGGTTGCCGGCAACAAGCCAAACCGGCGAAGCCAGACAACGGGCATGACGCGATTTCAGCGCAGTTTCTTAAGCGCTGATCGCAACGTTTTTTCTACTTAGGAATATTGATGAACAAGTCGTACAAGAGCATTTGGTGTGAGAAGACCGGTACCTACGTTGCTGCCTCCGAGTTGAGCAAGGGAAAGAGCAAGTCGTCGACGTCGTCCCGCGCCGCCATGGCGATCGGCATCGCTACCATGCTGCTGCTGGGTGTTGGCGGCGTTCAGGCGCAGAACGCCTACCAAGTGGGCGGCGGCTCGGCGAGCGGCGCCTATTCAACGGCGGTCGGCAACAACGCGACGGCGAATGCAAACAGCGCCAGCGCCTACGGCAGCGGCGCAAACGCGCGTGGCGTCAGTTCTACGGCTATCGGCAACGACGCATATGCGGGCGGTGCTCAATCCACCGCGATCGGCTTCCGCTCGTCCGATGGCGGCCGCGCGAACGTGACTTCGTTCGGCCACGGCGTTGGCGATGCGTACTACACCGGGGGCGCACTCTCGCACTACACGGACTCCTTCTACAGCACGCTCGCGAATGTCGCACGCGGAACGAGAGACAACGACGCGGTCAACGTCCAGCAGATCAATCCGATCCTCAGCGCGCTGGGCGGTTCGATGCTCGGCACCGCGGGCTGCGACGCGTCCACTGGCGCCGGCACCTGCGGCACGGTCTCGATGGTTAAATTCGACGCGGCCTCGATCGGCGCCGGCGGCATCGTGGGCGCGGTGGCGCAATACGCTTCGATCCCGCAGGCCATGACCGCGATGAGCGACAGCGTCAACAACCTGGGCGGTGCCGTGTCCGACAACAAGACGTCGATCACGAACATCCAGGGCGACGTCAGCACGATCAACACCAACATCGGCGCGATCCAGGGCGACATCACGAACATCGATGGCCGCGTGACGAACGTCGAAGGCAGCGTGAACGACCTGACCACGCAGATCAACAACGGTGGCGTGGGCATGGTCAAGCAGGCTGCGGCCGGTGACAACCTGACGGTGGGTGCCGCGACCGACGGCGCTGCGGTGGACTTCACCGGCACGGCCGGTGCCCGCAAGCTCGTGGGCGTGGCCGAAGGCGCGCTGGCTGCCGACAGCCAGGAGGCGGTGATCGGCTCGCAGCTGTTCGCGACCAACGAGCGAGTGACGACCGCCGAAGGCAACATCACGACCATCCAGGGCGATGTCAGCACGATCAACACCAACATCGGTGCGATCCAGGGCGACATCACGAACATCGATGGCCGCGTGACGAACGTCGAAGGCAGCGTGAGCAACCTGACCACGCAGATCAACAACGGTGGCGTGGGCATGGTCAAGCAGGCTGCGGCCGGTGACAACCTGACGGTGGGTGCGGCGACCGACGG
>NZ_JASZYQ010000010.1 GCF_030316885.1 Variovorax jilinensis
CGAGGCCCGTTCGATGTCGGCCCAGGACGTCGTCCGGATGTCGTCGGCCAGCGCCTCGAAGCCCTGCGTGTGGGTGTCGATGAAGGCACGATCGAGCACACCCAGTCCGCCCGCGGCGAGGTCGGCGGCATCGATCTCGAGCACGCCCTTCATAACGCCCTTGAGTGCCGCCGCATCGCCACCCACCTTCACCTGCAGGTAGTCGCTGGCGATCTCGGTGGAAGAGAAGGTGGCCATCTCGACCGGATTCTGCGGCGCCGCGAAGCGCTCGAGCGCACGTTCGCGCAGCGGATTGAAGACCACGATGCGAGCGCCTCGCCGGGCCGCGGCATGCAGCGAAGTCATCATCCGCGGATGGTTGGTGCCCGGGTTGTGGCCGATCGAGATGATCAGTTCGGCCTGGTCGAAATCGTCGAGCGACACCGTGCCCTTGCCGATGCCGATCGACTGCGGCAGGCCGACGCTGGTCGGCTCATGGCACATGTTGGAGCAGTCGGGAAAGTTGTTGTTGCCGTAGGCGCGCGCGAACAGCTGGTAGAGGAACGCCGCTTCGTTCGACGCCCGGCCCGAGGTGTAGAACTCGGCCATGCGCGGGTCGGGCAATGCATGGAGCGCCGCGGCGATGCGCGTGTTGGCCTCGTCCCAGCCGATCGGCAGGTAGCGGTCGGTGGCCGCGTCGTAGGCCATCGGATGCGTGAGGCGTCCGAGGTCCTCGATGTCGTGGTCGTTCCATGTCAGCAGTTCGCTGACCGAGTGACGCTGGAACACCTCGGGCGTCGCGCGCTTGCGTGTCGCTTCCCAGCTCACGGCCTTGGCACCGTTCTCGCAGAACTCGAAGGCCGAGGTGTGCTTCGGATCGGGCCAGGCGCAGCCCGGGCAGTCGAAGCCGTCGGGCTGGTTGTTCCTGAGCATGATCCGCGAGCCGGCGATCGCGTTCATCTGGCCGTGGATGGCCTTGGCGACCGCGCCGAGCGCATCCCAGCCGCCGGCGGGGTTCTGGTACTTGCGGACGCCGGCGACCGGCTGGGCCTGGGGTTCGCTGCCAGCATCGGCGCCGGGCGATGTTCGATCGTTCAATGAGACTCCTTCGCCGTGGGGAACGGCCTCGCAAGCAAATGATTGAATGAATGATGCCGCGGTCCACGGTCGTGACCGCTGGGTTCGCCAGCATAGCGCTCGGCGCACGCCGGTTCACCGAAAAACGTCGTGGCCGAACGGTGGCATTCGTTCAGATCGGCGCGTAGGCACCAGTGCCATCGGGCCAGGTCGTGAGCACGTCGTATCCCGTGGGTGTGACAGCCACCATGTGCTCCCACTGGGCGGACAGCGACCTGTCCCGGGTCACGACGGTCCACCCATCGGGCAGTTGCCGGGTCTCCCGCCTGCCGGCGTTGAGCATCGGCTCGATGGTGAAGACCATTCCGGGCTCCAGCTCGACCCCTTCGCCGCGCCGCCCGTAGTGCAGCACCTGCAGTTCCTCGTGATAGACCTGACCGATGCCGTGCCCGCAGTATTCGCGCACGACGCTGAAGTTCTCGCGGTGGGCGACCGACTGGATGGCGTGGCCGACGTCGCCCAGGGTGGCGCCGGGCCTGACCTGCCGGATGCCTGCCCGCATGGCTTCGTAGGTTGTCTCCACCAGCCGCCGAGCCAGCACGCCGGGCTCTCCGACGAAGAACATGCGACTGGTGTCGCCGAACCAGCCGTCCTTGATCACCGCGACATCGATGTTGACGATGTCGCCCTTCTTCAGGATCTTGTCTGCCGAGGGAATGCCATGGCAGACCACCTGGTTGACCGAGGTCAGGATGGTCTTGGGATACCCCAGGTACCCGACGTTGGCCGGAATGACGCCCTGGACGTTCACGATATGGTCGTGGCAGATCCGGTCGAGGGCATCGGTGCTCACGCCCGGCACGACGAAGGGCCCGATCATGCCGAGCACCTCGGCCGCGAGCCTGCCGGCCCGCCGCGACATCTCGATGTCCTCGGCCGACTTGATGGAGACCTCGCGCCGCATCAGTGCCTTTCGGTCGAGGACGCGCGTGACCTGCCCGGTCGTGACGCGATCGCCGCGACGATGTCCAGCCCACCCGAGAGCTCGGACTCGATCAGCAGCTGGCAGACCTCGCGGTAGTCCAGTTCGGGGTGCATCTCGATCAGCATGCCGACCCGCATCCAGTGCTCTGCCTGCGCGTTGATGGAGCGGCTCAGTGCATTCCCTGCCACGCGCAGGTTCTCGTGCATCAGGTCTGAAATCTTGACGATACCCATGGGCGATCTCTATATGAAACGTATATGAATTATATACATTCCGTCTCCATGGCCGAAAGGCGGGCAGGAGGGCCCCGTCAGTGTGTCAAGTCGCGCGCCCCGGGCCTGCCGGACCGCCCCTTCCCGCCATCTGCATTCCATCCGCCCGGCTGCCGCCACTCTCGCGGCGAGCAGCCGAAGCGCTCGCGGAACGTGCGGCTGAAGTGGGCTGCATCGCTGAAGCCACGGCCGTAGGCGATCTCGCCGACGGAACGGCCGGCCGCACGCGGATCGAGCAGGTCGCGGCTGCAGGCCTCGAGCCGGCGCTCCCAGATGTACTGCGTCGGCGTGACCGGCTCGCTCTTGAACACGCGGTGAATCTGGCTCACCGACAGGCCCAGCCCGGCCGCCAGCGAGCCGACCGACAGCTCGGGATCGTGCAGCTGCTCGTCGATGCTCCGCTTGATCCGCGCGAGGTGGAAGGCGGTCAGGTTGCTCAGGCCGGGCGAACGGGCCGCCGGCAGCGTCTGCAGCCCGGCGACCAGGATGTTCAGCACGCCGTTGGCCACCGCCAGCGCCGATGCCGGCTGCAGCGCGTCGATGTCCTCGTGCAGGGTGCGGATCATGCCGAGCAGCAGGTGGCCGGCGCCTTCCCGGCCCGACACCGTGGTGGCCGTCAGCGCCTGGGTCTCGCGCAGCGCGCTGCGCAGGCGCTCGCCGGGCAGCTTGAGCACGATCTGCTCGAAGGCGTCGTCGAACTGCAGCTGGTAGGGGCGCGTGCTGTCGTAGAGGGCGAAGTCGCCGACCGACAGGACCGCGTCGCGTCCGTCCTGGCGCACCACGCCGCGGCCCCTGGCCTGGATGCTGACCAGGAAGTAGTCGTCCGACGAACGCGCGACGTGTCCGGCGGTGCGCATCACCCGCTGCGGCCCCGAAGTGACCACCGAGACGTCGAGGCTGGGCAGCGTGTGCTGCCGGATGCTGCCGTCGAAGTCGCCCGCGCTGCCGGCCCGTGCCACCGGATCGCAGCCGAGCTGGACATAGACGTTGCAGATCATGTCGGTCCAGTAGGCGAGCCGCTGCTCGCGCGGGACGACGTCGGTGCTGAGCACTCGGGTCATGGGCGATCCTTCCGGGGCATGTGCGGCTTGCGACGCTGGATCAAGAACGCCGCGAGTTCCGGACAAGGTGAATCCAGGCGGCGAACTTACGCTTCAAGCAACCCGCATGCCACCGCGCTAACCCGGATGCCGCGGGCCCCTTCGCCCCCTTGCGCCAATCAACCCGGAGCCCGCCATGTCCAGCCGAACCCATCCCCGCCTTCGCGTCGCCGCAGTGCAGGCCGCACCCGTCTTCCTCGACCTCGACGGCACCATCGACAAGACCATCGAGCTGATGGCCCAGGCCGCCGGCCAGGGCGTGCAGCTGATCGCGTTTCCCGAGACCTGGGTGCCCGGCTATCCGTGGTGGATCTGGCTGGACTCGCCGGCCTGGGGCATGCAGTACGTCCAGCGCTATCACGACAACGCCCTGGTCGTGGGCTCGCCCGAATTCGACCGCATCCGCGAGGCCGCCCGCAAGCACCGCATCTGGGTCTCGCTGGGCTACAGCGAGAAGGCCGCAGGCAGCCTCTACATCGCCCAGGCGCTGATCGACGACCAGGGCAACACCCTGCAGACGCGCCGCAAGCTGAAGCCGACCCACGTCGAGCGCACCGTGTTCGGCGAAGGCGACGGCTCGGACCTGGCCGTGGTCGAGACGCCGATCGGCAACATCGGTTCGCTGTCGTGCTGGGAACATCTGCAGCCGCTCAGCAAGTACGCGATGTACTCGCAGAACGAGCAGATCCACTGCGGCGCCTGGCCCAGCTTCTCGCTCTACCGCGGCGGCGCCTATGCGCTCGGCGCCGAGGTCAACAATGCGGCCAGCCAGGTCTATGCGGCCGAGGGCCAGTGCTTCGTGGTTGCGCCCTGCGCCACGGTCTCGAAGGCGATGCACGAGCTGCTGTGCACCGATGCCTCCAAGCAGCAGATGCTGCTGGTCGGTGGCGGCTTCGCGCGCATCTACGGGCCCGACGGTTCACCGCTGGGCAAGAATCTCGCCGAAGACGAGGAAGGCCTGGTGGTGGCCGACATCGACCTCGGCATGATCTCGCTGGCGAAGGCGGCGGGCGATCCGGCGGGCCACTATTCGCGACCCGACGTCACGCAGCTGCTCTTCAACAGGAAGCGGCGCGAGCCGGTGGTGCTGCACGGCCCTTCCGCGGTCGAGCCGGCGGCCCCGGAGGCCGAGCTGCCGCCCGCGGAGCCCGCTGCGACCGGGGTCCGGCAGCCGATCGCCGCCTGAGCGCAGGGCGCGTCCGTCCCGTGCGCTGATGCAGAATCGCGCGCAGAGTCACACGGGAACGAACGATGATCAGCAGCCTGGCGCAACTGCGCGCCCTCTACGCAGCACCCGGCGAGCGTGCGGTGCGCAAGCAGCTCGACCGCCTCGACGTCCACGACCGGCGCTTCGTCGCCCTGGCGCCCTTCTGCGTCGTCGCCAGCGCCGGGACGGACGGCGCCTTGCTGGATGTCTCGCCGCGCGGCGGCACACCGGGCTTCGTCAAGGCGAGCGAGGATGGCGCCACGCTGTGGCTGCCGGACTCGGGCGGCAACAACCGGCTCGACACGCTCGAGAACCTGCTGGTCGACCCGCGCATCTCGCTGATCTTCATGATCCCGGGCGTGGACGAGACGCTGCGCGTGAACGGCACGGCGCTGCTGCGCGACGAGCCGACCTTCACGCACCGCTTCGCCCAGGAGCGCCAGCAGCCGAAGCTGGTGATCGAGGTCGCGGTGCGCGAGGCCTACCTGCACTGCGCCAAGGCCTTCATGCGTTCGCAGCTGTGGCAGGCGGATACGGCCGTTTCGCGCAATGCGCTGCCCAGCATGAACCAGATGATCCATGACCAGATCGGCGCCGGCCCGGTGACCGAGAGCGCGGCCGAGACGATGGCGCGCTACCGCCTCCAGATCGAAGGCGAGCAGGGCATCCGGCCCTGAGCCGCGCCGCCTCCCGGTCCTACCCTTCGCTGCGCATCACGTGCACGCGCAGCTGGCCGAGCTGGCTGTGCAGCTGCTTCACGGTCTTCGTGTCCAGGCCTGCAAACATCTCCTGGATCCACTGCGCATGCTCGGCCGCCATGGCCTCGAAGCTGCGCCGGCCCTTGGGCGTGAGGCTCACGATCCAGGCGCGCCGGTCTTCCGGACTCGGCGCCCGCAGGACCACGCCCTCGCGCTCCAGCTCGTCGGTCAGGCCGGTGACGTTGCCGCCGGTCACCATCAGGTAGCGCGAGAGCACGCGCATCTTGAGGCCGTCGCGATACCGGTAGAGCTGCGCCATGTAGTCGAAGCGCGCCAGCGAGATGTCGAAGCGTTCGCGCAGCCGCTTGCGGATCTCGGCCTCGATCTGCGTCGTGCTGGCCAGCAGGCGCAGCCACAGCTTGAGTACCGCATGGTCGTCGTGTCCGGCGCGCGCCTCGTGGCCGAGTTCCTCGGCGTCGCTGAGCGTCGCATGCGACGGGTCGTTGCTTTTGTCGTTCATGGGGCCTGCAAGAGAAGAAGACCGGACATTGCGACCGCGCCGAGTTGTCGATGCGCCTCAGCGCATCAGGCGGCCGCCGTTGAGGTCCAGCGTGGCGCCGGTGATGAAGGCGCCCGCCGGCGAGGCGAGGTAGACCACCGCGGCCGCAACCTCCTGCGGCTCGCCGAAGCGCCCGAGCGGGATGCCGTCCAGCAGCGCCTGCTGCCGCTCCGGCGCCATGGCGTCGAGCAGCGGGCTGCGGATCGCGGCGGGGGCGATCGCGTTCACCGTGACGCCGTCGGCCGACAGTGCCTGCGCGAACGAACGTGTGAGCGCCACCAGGCCGGCCTTGGAGGCCGCGTAGTGCGCGCCAGTGGCCGCGCTGGCCTGCTGGCCGGCGATCGAAGCCAGGTTGACGATGCGACCCGAGCCGCGCGCCCGCATGTGACGCCCGGCGATGCGGCAACCGAAGAAGCTGCCGCGCAGGTTCACGGCCATCACGTCGTCCCATTCGTCGGCGTCGATGTCCCACAGCGGGGTCGATGAGGTCCGGGCGGCGTTGTTCACCATGATGTCGACCGCGCCGAAGTGATCGACCGCGGCATCGAGGCAGCGCGTGAAGGCGCTCTCGTCGCGCACGTCCAGTGGCAGCGCGAGGCAGTGGTGGCCGGCGGCCCGAAGCGCGTCGGCCGCCGCATCCGCGGCCTGCGCATCCACGTCGGCCAGCACCACGGCCGCGCCGGCTTCGGCCAGCCCGCGCGCGATCGCGGCACCCAGGCCCTGCCCGGCGCCGGTGACGAAAGCGGTTCGGCCGTCCAGCGCGAACATGGCTCAGGCCCTGGCGCGTCCGGCCGGACCACGGTCCCAGGTGGTGGCCGAGACGCCGCGTTCGCGCAGCTTGTATTTCTGCACCTTGCCGTTCTCCGTGCGCGGCAGGTCGTCGAGCAGATCGACGTAGCGCGGCACGGCGAAGTACGGCAGGCGCGACTCGCAAAAGGCCATCAGCTCATCGGGGACGAGCGCCTGCCCCTCGCGGGCCACGAGGGCGGCCATCACCTCGTCCTCGGCCAGGTCGGAGCCGACCGGATAGACCGCGCAGGCAGCTACCGCGGGATGGCTCAGCAGCACCTGCTCGACCTCGAAGGAGGAGATGTTCTCGCCGCGGCGGCGGATCGCGTCCTTGATGCGGTCGACGAAGCGGAAGGCACCGTCGGACTCGCGCAGCACGCGATCGCCGGTGTGGAACCACAGGTTGCGCCAGGCCTCCACGGTCTTCTCGGGCATGTCGAAGTAGCCGCTCGCGAAGGCGAAGGGCTCGTCGGCACGCAGCAGCAGTTCGCCCGCCTCGCCCGGGGGCAGCTCTGCGTCGAGCGCGTCGGCCACCCGGGCCTGGAAGCCCGGACGCAGCCAGCCCATGACGCCGCCGCGCGGCGAATCGGGCGCGGTGGCGATCGCGAAGTTGGTCTCGGTCGAGCCGTAGCCCTCGAGCAGGCGGACGCCGGTGCGCGCCATGAAGGCCTGGCCCGCGGCCGAAGGCACGCCGGGGCCGAGCCCGGTACGCACGCGGTGGTCGCGCTCACCGGGGCCCTCGGGCTGGGCGAGCAGGATCGGCACCATCGCGCCCAGCAGGTACACCACGGTCGCCTTGCAGGCGCGCATCGACGGCCAGAAGCCCGAGGCCGAGAAGCGCGACTCGAACACCACCTCGGCACCGGTCAGCGCGGCCTGGCCGAAGGTGTTGAGCGCGTTGATGTGGAACAGCGGCAGCGTGCTGCACAGCACGTCGTCGGGGCCGACGCCGAGCACTTCGGCACTGTTCACGCTCCACCAGAAATACTGGGCATGCGGACACACGACGCCCTTCGCCGGGCCGGTGGTGCCGCTGGTGTAGAGGATCGCGAGCGGATCGCCGGGTCCGACCGCGGCCGGCTCGATCGCCTGCCCCGCCGAAGGAAAGCGCACGAGGCGCACGCCCTCTGCCGGGCGCCAGTCGGTGGCCGGCTCGCCGATCACCCAGATCTCCTCGAGCACCGTGCGGCGCAGGTCCGCGGTGTGCAGGCGCGGCAGCAGCTCGGCCTCGATCACCAGCAGCCGGGCCTGGCTGTTGGCGAGGAAGTATTCGATCTGCGGCCCCATCGAGGCGGTGTTGATCGGCACGGCGACTGCGCCGAGCCAGCCGGCGCCGAGAAAGACCTCGAGGAACTCGATCCGGTTGCCGCTCATGAGCGCCACGCGATCGCCGCGCGCCAGCCCGGCCTGCGCCAGCGCCGCGGCGCGCCCGGCGGCGGCCGAGGCCGCGTCCGCGTGCGACCAGGCCCTGCCCGCGACCTGCAGCAGCGGGCGCTGCCCGAACCGCGCCGCCTGCCGCTGCAGCATCGCCGGCAGCGTGCGCTGCGCGGGCGGAATGGCGCGCGGCTCAGTCGTCGTCATGGGTGCCTCCACCCAGGTAGGTGGCCTGCACGCGCGGGTCGCTCTCGAGCTGCGCCGACGGCCCGGACAGCGCGATCTCGCCAGTCTCCAGCACGTAGCCGTGGTCGGAGCTCTCGAGCGCGGCGCGCGCGTTCTGCTCGACCAGCAGGATCGAGACGCCGTCTTCGCGCAGCTGGCGCACGATCGCGAGGATGTCGCGCACGATCAGCGGCGCCAGGCCCAGGCTGGGTTCGTCGAGCATCAGCAGGCGCGGCGCCGACATGAGCGCACGGCCCACGGCCAGCATCTGGCGCTCGCCGCCCGAGAGCGTGTCGGCGCGTTGCGCACGCCGCTCGGCCAGCCGCGGGAAGCGTTCGTAGACCTGCTGCAGCTGCCGCTTGAGCGCGTCCCGGCCGAGGCGCCGCGAGAAGGCACCGAGCTGCAGGTTGTCGAGCACGGTCAGCTCGCCGAACAGTTCGCGCTTCTCGGGCACCAGGCAGAGGCCGCGCTCCACGCGCGCCTCGACGTCGAGGCCATGCAGGTCCTCGCCTTCGAACTTCAGGATGCCCTTGCTCGGCAGCAGGCCCATGGCGGCGGCGAGCAGCGTGGTCTTGCCGGCGCCGTTGGGGCCGATCACGGAAATGATCTGGCCATGCTCGAGGCTGAGCGAGACACCGCGCACGGCGTCGACCTGCCCGTACGAGACATGCAGGTCGCCGATCTCCAGCATGGCGGTCGCATCACTCATACGACGCTCCCCAGGTAGGCAGCCTGCACGCGCTCGTCCGCCCGCACCGCCGAGGGCACGCCCTCGACCAGCTTGGAGCCGAAGTTCATCACCACCAGCCGGTCCACCAGTTTCATCACGAAGTCCATGTCATGTTCGACGATCAGGATCGTCACGCCCTCGTCGCGCAGCTTGCGCAGCAACTCGCCGAGTGCCATTTTTTCCTTGCGGCGCAGGCCCGCGGCTGGCTCGTCGAGCACCAGCAGAACCGGATCGGCGGCGAGGGCACGCGCAATCTCCAGGATGCGCTGGGTGCCCAGCGGCAGGCTGCCGGCCAGCTCGCCGGCGCGGTCGCCCAGGCCGATGCGGTCCAGCTGGCGCTGCGCCTCCTGCAGGATCTGCCGCTCCTCGGTGCGGTCGAGCCGCATGCCGGCCTTCAGCACACCGGCCCTGGTGCGCGAATGGGCGCCGAGCGCGACGTTGTCGAGCAGACTCATCTGCGGGCGCAGCTTCACGTGCTGGAAGGTGCGCGCCAGCCCCAGCCGCGCGACCGTCCGCTGCGGCAGGCCCGCGATGTCCTGCCCCAGAAAGCGCACCTGCCCCGCGCTCATCTTCATGGTGCAGGTCAGCAGGTTGAACATGGTCGACTTGCCGGCGCCGTTGGGTCCGATCAGGCCGACGATCTCGCCGGCCTTGACGTCGAAGCTGACGTCGTTCACCGCCACCAGGCCACCGAAGCGCTTCACCGCGCCGGTCACCGAGAGGATGGGCGAGCCGCGCTCGGGCAGCGTCCGATGCGCCAGCGGCTCGACCGGCGCCGCCGGCACGCGCGGTGCAGGCGCCAAGACGCGGCCGCGGGTCCAGCGCCGCACGAATCCCATCAGGCCGCCGCGCGCGAAGTGCAGCAGCAGGATGAACAAGGTCGCGAAGGCCACCGCCTCGAGCTGGCCGGCGCGCTGCGTGAGCATCGGCAGCACGTCCTGCAGGCCGTTCTTGAGGATCAGCACCAGCCCGGCGCCGACCAGCGCGCCTGCGAGCTGTCCGAGGCCACCGGCTACCGCCATCAGCAGGTACTCGATGCTGGCGCGCACGTCGAAGGGCGACGGGCTCACGAAGCGGTTCATGTGCGCATACAGCCAGCCCGCGATGCCCGCGAACAGCGCCGCCGTGACGAACAGCGTGAGCCGCACGCGGTAGGCGTCGGCGCCCACGCTCGCGAGCAGCGTCGCGCCGCCGCGCAGGCTGCGGATCGCGCGGCCGGGCCGCGACTGCAGCAGGTTGTAGCTGAACAGGAAGGCGAGGCCGACCAGCGCCCAGATCAGGTAGTAGATCGCGCGCGGATCGGCCAGCGACCAGTCGCCGATGCGCAGCGGCGGAATGTTCGACAGGCCGGTGTGGCGCCCGAGCGCATCGACGTTGCCGAACAGCATCGCGATCGACAGGCCCCACGCGATGGTGCTGAGCGGCAGGAAGTGCCCGCCCAGGCGCAGCGTGAGCATGCCGATGGCGAGCGCGGAGAGGCCGATCAGCAGCAGCGCGAACAGGAGGCCGATCCAGGGCGACATCCCTTGCGTGGTCGTGAGCCACGCCGTGGCATAGGCCGCGATGCCGACGAATGCCGCCTGCCCGAAGGAGGTGGCACCGCCGATGCCGGTCAGCAGCACCAGGCCCAGCGCCACCAGCGCACCGATGCCGATGTCGTTGAGCAGCGAGACCGTGAAGTTGCCGGCCACCATCGGCGCGATGGCCAGCAGCACGACCACCAGGCCGACCCAGAAGTTGCGGTTGCGAAGGAGGCTCATCGAATTACCTTCTGGCAGCTGCGCTTCGGCATTCGTCTTGGGAGCGGCGGTACGGCTCATTGGTCCACCTCGTCTTCTTCCTCTTCGGAATGAACGCTCAGGAAGGAGCGCAGCATGAGCACAGGGATCAGCAGGCTGAACACGATCACGTCCTTGAGCGCACCGCTCCAGAACGACGCGAAGCTTTCGACCACGCCCACGGCGAGGGCGCCGATGGCGGTCATCGGGTAGCTCACGAGCCCGCCGATGATGGCGGCCACGAAGGCCTTGAGGCCGATGATGAAGCCGGAGTCGTAGTACATGGTGGTCACGGGTGCGATCAGCACGCCGATCAGGCCGGCCAGCAGCGAGGCGCTGCCGTAGGCCAGCAGGGCGGTACGCGCCGGCCGGATGCCGACCAGCCGCGCGCCTACGCGATTCACCGCGGTGGCGCGCAGGGCCTTGCCGGCCACCGTGCGCTCGAAGACCAGGAAGAACAGTCCGCTCAGCACGATCGCCGCGCCGACCATCAGCACCACCTGGCCGCTGACCGAGAAGCCATCGCCCAGCGAAATGCTGCCGCCCGCAAGAGGCTGCGTGCGCGAGCCTTCAGGCCCGAAGAACAGCAGGCCCAGTCCCGACAGCAGGAAGTGCAGCGCCAGCGAGACGATCAGCAGCACCAGCACCGAGGCATCCGCAATGGGCTGGAACACGACGCGCGCCAGCAGCGGCGCGATCGGGACCACCAGCAGCACGGTGGTCGCGATCTGCACCGCCGCCGGCATGCCGGGCCGTGCCACGGCCCAGGCGAGCAGGCAGGGCAGCAGCGGCAGCACGCCCCAGGAAAGAATGGCCCGCGGCAGCTTGCGTGCCTCGCCGCGGCGCAGCAGGCTGCCGACCTCGGTCAGCGTCGCCAGCGCAGCCAGCACCATCACCAGGCCGATGGTGGGCGGCAGGCGGTCGGTCTCGAAGGCCGCCAGGGTCAGTGCCGCGAAGGCCGCGATGTCGCCGAAGGGCACGAACACCACCCGCGTGACCGAAAAGATCAGCACCAGCCCGAGCCCTGCGAGCAGATAGACCGCGCCATTGGCGAGCCCGTCGATGCCCAGGATGAGCGCCACGTCCCATGTCATTGAAATGCCCTTCGAAAAATGTTGCCCCCACGCTCCCCCACTGCGTGTGGGTCGCTGCCCCCCGAGGGGGCCGCAGGCCGCCCGTCCGTGGGCATCGCGGACTTCTCCGCGCTGGCGGCCCGGCGCCGGCCTGGTGCCCCTGGTTCCGTACGACTCTCGGCCTTTGTCATTGCGCCAGCTTCCACTGCCCGTTGTCGAGCTTCACGATGACGCGCGCACGCTCGTCGACGCCGTACAGGTTGCCCGGCTTGAAGTTGTAGACCCCGTGCGTACCGACCACTTCCCTGGTGCTCGCGATCGCATCGCGCAGCGAGAGCCGGAACTCCGGCGTGCCGGGCTCGCCCTTGGCCCGTGCGGCGGCGTCGGTGAAGACCAGCCAGCCGTCGAACGAGTAGGCCGAGAAGGCATCGCTGGTCGGCGCGTTGTTGACCTTCTGGAACACGTTCCGGAAGTCCATCGCGATCTTCTTGGTCGGATAGCCGTCTGGCAGCTGCTCGGCGACGATCACCGGGCCCGTGGGCATCAGCGCACCCTGCCCCGCCGCGCCGACCACGCGCACGAAGTCGGGATTGATCAGGCCATGCTGGCCGTACATCGGGCCCTTGAAGCCGCGCTCGGTCAGCGCGAGGAAGGGCAGCGCGCCCGGCGTTCCGGCGCCGCCGGTCATCACCGCGTCGGGCTTCATCGCGAGCAGCTTGAGCACCTGCCCCGTGACCGAGGCATCGGCCCGCGCATAGCGCTCGTTGCCCAGCACCTTGATGCCGGCCTCGGGCGCCGACTTCATCAGGGCGTTGTAGACCAGGTCACCCCAGGCATCGGTGAAGCCGATGTAGCCGACCGACTTGACGCCATCCTTCTTCATGCGCTGGACCACGGCGTCGATCATCAGCTGGGTCGGCTGGGCCACGGTGAACACCCAGGCGTTCTCGGCCGGGTCGAGCTGGATCGGGGTCAGGCCGATCATCGGCACCTTGGCGTCGCGGCCCACCTGCGCCATGGCGATCGCGGCCGGCACGCCCGAGGTGCCCATCAGGATGTCGACCTTGTCCTCCTCGACCAGCTTGCGCGCGTTGCGGCCGGCGGTGGTCGGGTCGGAGCCGTCGTCGAGCACGATCAACTGGATCTTGCGGCCGTTGACTTCCGGCTTGTAGGCGAGGGCCGCCTGCATGCCCTTGGCATAGGGCACGCCGAGCGAGGAGTTGGGGCCCGAGAGCGAGACGCTCAGGCCGACCTTGAGATCGGCCGCGAACGCCGCGGCGCCGAGGCCGAGTCCGAGTGCGGTCGCGAGTGCGCTGCGGGTCAAGGTCTGCATCAAGCTCTTCATGTCGGAACTCCTGGTGAGGGTGGGAATGGATGAGCGCTGCGCTCAGATGAACAACTGGATGGCCGGCAGCGCGCGCCCGGCATTGAGGAGATCGACGCGCTTCTCGCGGATCGACCAGGCAGTGGCGGTGCGAAGGAGCCGATGGCGGTAGCTGCCCGCGAGCAGCAGCTGGTCGTCGCCACGCGCCTCGATGTAGAGGAAGGGGGTGTGCAGCAGCAGCTCGTCGCTGCCGTCGGGCCCGGGCTCGACGCGCGATCGCTGCAGCACGTGCTGGCAATGGCTGGCCGGATGCTGCGAATGGGCACGCGGGTTCCTGAGCCGCTCGACACGCAGCTGCAGCAGCAGCCGGTCCTCGTAGGCGATCGAGTTGTGGGAGTGCGGGTCGGCCTGCGCCGCGCCCTGCAGCGGCACCCAGTAGTGCCCGTCCTCGGCGAACAGCGCCAGCCAGTCGTCGAAGCGGCGCGCATCGAGCAGTGCGGCCTCGGCGGCGACAAAGTCTTCCGGAGTCGTCACGCGTGGGCCTCCGCGGACGGTGCCATGAACTTCGCCCAGGCGCGGAACTGGTTGCGCATCAACAGCTCGTTGGTGCCGTTGGTGGTGAGGGTCGACTGCCCGAGCTCGGACGGATCGAAGTTGCGGTGCAGGCTGATCCACTCGTTGCCGTCGGCGCGCAGACCCTGCTGCATGCTCTCGAACAGGTGGACGTCGTCGTGTGCCACCACCGACATGGGCGAGAAGACCAGGCGGTTGTAGCTCATCGCGCGCTCGAACAGCAGCGCGGGCGCACCCGCGGCGCGGAAGCTCCAGGCCTCGATCAGCGTGCGGTCGTGCGCCAGCGGGCGGATCACACGGATCGCCTGAGGCGAGCCCTTGACCGACAGGCTCGGGAAGAACACCGAGTTCTGCGGCGAACGCTGCAGGATCTCGGCGGCACGCTCGGCGCCGTGGGCATCGCGCATCGCCTGCTCGTAGTCGGGCAGCTGCGCGTAGTTCGAGTGGATGCTGAAGTTGACGCCCAGCACGCTGTGCCCGTTGGCGAACACGCGCCCGCCCATGCGGTCGAAGAAGTCGTAGCCGGAGCCGAAGGGCAGGATCTGCTCCATGGCCATCGGCTTGGGCGCATCGGGCGGCTGGCCCTGCCACAGCGCATCGGCGGCTTGCGTGGCCGATTCGTGGGTCGACATCGGATGCACCGTGTCGTTGACGTTCTCGAGATACATCTTCCAGTTGCAATGGACGATGTTGCGCAGCACGCCGCCGCCGACCGTCAGCCGGCCCTCGGGCGAACGGTCGACCATGTTGTCGATGGCGCCGAGCACCTCGCCGAAGTAGTCCTGGAAGTCCGGTCCCTCGTCTGCCAGCCGCACGAAGACGAAGTCGCGATAGACCGCCGTGTGCTCGATCTCGGTCAGGCCCCGGCCCGATTCGCATTCCTTCAGCCGAGTGCCTTCGTAGCCGCTCTTGAGCGGGATCGCGAGCGGTGCGCCGTCGAGCTTGTAGGTCCAGGCGTGGTACGGACAGCGAAAGAACCTGCCCGCGTTGCCGCACTCGTCGGTGACCAGCCGGCTGCCCTTGTGGGCACAGCGGTTGTAGAACACGCGCACCGCCCCATCGGGCTGGCGCACCATCATCACCGGCCGGCCCGCCAGTTCCAGCGACCAGAAGTCGCCGGCATTCGGCACCTGGCTCGCATGGCCCGCATAGAGCCAGGTGCGCGCGAAGAAGCGCTCCTGCTCGAACGCGAACAGTTCCTCGCTCAGGTAGAGGTCGCGGTGCACGCGATCGTCCTCGACGAGCGCGGCGATCGCTTCGGGCCGGCTGCGGTAGTCAGGCATCTACGGAACCAGCTTCCACTGGCCCTTCTCGCTGCGCACGATCACGACCGCGCGCTGGTCGGAGCCGTAGCGGTTGTCGGGCTTGAAGTTGTAGATGCCGTGGGTGCCGACCAGCTCCTTGGTGTCGACGATCGCATCGCGCAGCGCGGCGCGGTAGGCCGGCGTGCCGGGCTCGCCCTTGGTGCGCGCGGCCGCATCGGCCAGCAGCAGGTAGGCGTCGTAGGTGTAGGAGGAGAAGGCGTCGTTGGGCGCCGCGCCGTTGGCCTTCTGGTAGGCGTTGCGGAAGGCCATCGAGACCTTCTTGATCGGATTGGTGTCGGGCAGCTGGTCGGCAACCAGCACCGGCCCGCTCGGCACCTGCAGGCCCTCGATCGAGGCGCCTCCGACACGCACGAAGTCGGCATTGATCAGCCCGTGCGTGCCGTAGATCTGGCCCTTGTAGCCACGGTCGGCGAGCGCCAGGTAGGGCAATGCGCCGGGCGTGCCGGAGTTGCCCGCGAAGACGGCGTCGGGCTTGGTCGAGAGGATCTTGAGCACCTGGCCCGCCACCGACGAATCGCTGCGTGCATAGCGCTCGTTGGCCACCACCTTGATGCCGGCCGCCTCGGCGCTCTTGACGAGCGAGTCGTAGGCCAGGTCGCCGAGCGCGTCCGAGAAGCCGATGAAGGCGACCGTCTTGACGCCCGACTTCTTCATGCGTTCGACCACCGCCGCGACCATCAGCGGGAACGGCTGCGAGACAGTCACGGTCCAGGCGCCCTCGGGGCCCGGGATGGTGACCGGCGTGGGCGAGATCAGCGGCGTGTTGAGCTCGCGCGCCACCGCTGCGATGGCCATCGCGCCGGGCACGCCCGAGGTGCCGATCAGGACGTCGACCTTGTCCTCCACCACCAGCTTGCGCGCGTTGCGCCCCGCGGTGGTCGGGTCGGAGGCGTCGTCGAGCACGATCAGCTGGACCTTGTGGCCGGCCAGCACCGGATGCTCGGCGATGGCGGCGCGGATGCCCTTCTCGTAGGGAATGCCGAGCGCGGATACCGGCCCTGAGAGCGAGCTGATGAAGCCGACCTTGAGGTCGCCGGCCATCGCCTGGGCAGCGGCCAGGGCTACCGCCGTGGCGCCGATGAATCGAATGAAGGTGCGCATGATCTGTGGTTTCCGGTCAACGAGTCGGTGGGCTGGGGACATGTGTGGAGGGGGACGAGTCAGGGCACCAGCTTCCACTGGCCCTTCTCCAGCTTGACGACCACGCGCGAGCGGTCGTCCGAGCCATAGCGGTCGTCGGGCTTGAAGTTGTAGACGCTGTGCGTGCCCACCAGCTCCTTGGTGCTGACGATCGCGTCGCGCAGCGCGACGCGGTAGGCCGGCGTGCCGGGCTCGCCCTTGGCGCGCGCGGCGGCGTCGAGGAACAGCAGCCAGGCGTCGAAGGAGTAGGCGGAGAAGGCATCCGTGGGCGGTGCGCCGTTGGCCTTCTGGTAGGCCGTGCGGAAGTCCATCGAGACCTTGCGGATCGGGTTCGAGTCGGGCAGCTGCTCGGCCACGATCACCGGACCCGTGGGTGCCAGCAGGCCTTCGACGGAGGTGCCGCCGACGCGCACGAAATCGGGATTGATCAGCGCATGCATGCCGTAGATCTGGCCCTTGTAGCCGCGCTCCGCGAGCGCGAGGTACGGCAGTGCGCCGGGCGTGCCCGACGTGCCCGTGATGACTGCATCGGGCTTGAGCGCCACGATCTTGAGCACCTGGCCGGTAACCGAGGAATCGGCGCGCGCATAGCGCTCGTTCGACACCACCTGGATGCCGGCCGGCTCGGCGCTCTTCTTGAGTGCGTCGTAGACCAGGTCGCCCCAGGCATCGGAGAAGCCGATGTAGCCCACCGTCTTCACGCCCGACTTCTTCATGCGCTCGACCACCGCGCTGACCATCAGCGGCGCCGGCTGCGGCAGCGTGACCATCCATGCGCCGTCCTCGCCCGGCAGGTTCGCGTTGGCGATCGAGATCAGCGGCGTCTTGGTCTCGCGCGCCACCGCGGCAATCGCGAGCGCGCCCGGCGAACCCGCGGTGCCGATGATGACGTCGACCTTGTCCTCGTCGATCATCTTGCGCGCATTGCGTGCGGCGGTGGACGGATCGGAAGCATCGTCGAGCTGCACCAGCTGGATCTTGCGGCCGTTGAGTTCGGACTTGTAGGCCAGCGCGGCCTTCATGCCCTTGTCGTAGGGGATGCCCAGCGACGACACGGGCCCCGACAGCGAGGTGATGAAGCCGACCTTGAGGTCGGCGGCCAGTGCCGTGGCGTGGAAGGCGCCGAGGCCGGCCGCGAGGCCCGCCAGTGCGCAGAGTCGGGTCAAGACTTTCATGCAAACCTCCTGAGGTTGGAGTGGGACGACGAACCGGGGACTTCAAACAAGAACATGATTTATGAAATGTTTAAGTGTCAAGCATGCTAATGAGGCACTGGTGTGATGGCAAGCGAAAGAACCATGATCAACTGGTGATTGGCGTCAGAGCGCGAGGCTGCCGACGCTGGTGCCGCCGCACACGTAGAGCACCTGGCCCGTGACGAATCCGTTGTCGGGGTCGGCGAAGAAATGCACGGCCCGTGCCACGTCGGCCGCTACGCCGAGGCGCCGAACGGGCACCGATGCCGCGAGCGCGCGCTCGCGCTCGCTGCCGGCCTCGACCACGTCGTAGAACATGTCGGTGCGGATCGGTCCAGGCGCCACCACGTTGACCGTGATGCCCTCGGGCGCGAGCTCGAGCGCCCAGGTGCGTGCCATGCCGAGCATGCCGGCCTTGGTCGCCGAGTAGCTGGTGCGCGTCTGCAAGCCAAGCGCCGCACGCGAGGACAGCAGCACGACGCGGCCGAAGCGCCGGGCGCGCATCGCGGGCAATGCAGCCTGTACCAGTTGGATCGCGCAGCCCAGGTGCAGGTCGACGAGCGCATCGAGATCCGAGAGCTTCACGTCGGCGATCAACGCCGGCCGGATCACGCCTGCGTTGTGCACCACGGTGGTCACTTCGAAGCGCCGGACCGTTTCGGCCACGGCCTCGGCAGTGGCCGCGCGGTCGGCCAGATCGACCTCGATGCTGTGCAGCTTCGGATGGTCGATGTCGGCACGCCGGCGCGCCAGCGAGATCACCTCGTAGCCTCGTGCGAGCAGGTCCTCGCAGATGGCCCGGCCGATGCCGGCGCTGCCTCCGGTGACCGCGGCAATCCTGGGCTCGCCAGTGACCGCGGCGGTGCCTGCCGTGCTCATGCCCCGGCCCCCACCAGCGCGAGCACGCGCAACGGACTGCCGCTGCCCTTCTCGATCTTGAGCGGCGGGCAGATCAGCACCGCGCCCGAGGGCGGCAGCAGGTCGAGGTTGCTCAGGCACTGCAGGCCGTAGCGGCCCGCGCCATGCATGTAGTAGTGGCACGGATAAGGCGGCCGAAGGTGGTAGCCCTGGCCGGCATCGGTGCCGATGGCCTCGGAGCCGAAGCCGATCACGTCGCGCTGCTCCACGAGGAAGCGCACCGCCTCGGTGCTCGGGCCCGGCGTGTGCTGGCCGGTCTCGTCGAAGTTCTGATAGGCCTCGGGGTCCTGGCGCTTCGACCAGTCGGTGCGCATCAGCGCCCACGCACCCTTGGGGATCCGGCCGTATCGGCTTTCGTAGCGCTCGATGTCGGCGATGCTCAGCAGGTAGTCGTCGTCGGCCTTGACCTGCTCGGAGCAGTCGATCACGCAGGCCGGCGCAACGAAGTGCTGCACGGGGATGGTGTCGACCGAGTTGTTGGGCAGGTCTCGGCCCGAGATCCAGTGGATGGGCGCATCGAAGTGCGTGCCCGTGTGTTCTCCGCACGAGAAGTTGTTCCAGTACCAGCCCGGCCCGCGCTCGTCGTACTTCGACACCTCCTCGATGCGGAAGGGCCAGCACTGGCCCATCTCGGGCGGCAGCGCGATCTGCGGAAATTCGGGCGTCAGGGTCTGCGTGAGGTCGATCACGCGGATGCGGCCGCTGGCCATCGCGCCCACCAGGCCACCGAGGATCTCGGCGGCGGACATCAGTTCGGTGCTTGTCGTCATCGTATGGCTCCTGTTCTCAGCCGCCCGCGGCCAGTTCGCGTTCCAGCACCTTGGGGTTCTCGCGCCAGCGTTCCAGCCATTCCTGCGCGACGTCGCCCGGATACACGTCTTCCACGCCATCACGCAGTGCCTTCACGATGGCATTGGCCAGTGCGGTGGGCGCCAGCTTGGGCGGCGGCGTGTGCTGGTTCCATTCGTCGTCGATCGGTCCGGGGAACACGTTGATCACGCGGATGCCGGCCGGCCGCATCTCGGCGCGCAGGCACTGGGCGAGCGAATGCGCTGCCGCCTTCGATGCACTGAAGGTGCCGTGCGGCGGGAAGTTGCTGAGCGCGTAGATCGACAGCAGGTTGACCCAGGCGGTCGCCCCGGTCGCACCGTCGGCCGAGCGGCCCTTGAGCGCGGGACCGAACTCCTGGGCCAGCCGCAGCAGCCCGAAGTAGTTGATGTCCATCTCGGCCTTGGCAACATCGGTGCCGCGCCGCGCGCCGATGCCGAAGGTGCGGTGCAGCTCAGCGTTGTTGATCACGATGTCGACCTTGCCGCCGATGGAGCCCGCAAGCTCGGTCACCTGGCGGCCGTTGGTGAGGTCGAGCGGCACCAGCGTCACCTGCGGCAGGGCCGAGATGTCGTCCAGGCCGTCGCCCATCTTCTTCCAGGGCTCGGCATGGCCGACCCAGACGATGTCGGCGCCGGCCTTGACCAGCGCGCGCACGATCGCCTGGCCGGTCTCGGTCTTGCCGTCGGTCACCAGCGCCTTGCGGAACTTGGGGTCGCTGGTCATCTCGCGCAGCATCTTGTCGTCGGCCATGTGGGCACTCCCTTCATTCGGAAAACCAATGAGAACCGCCTGGCCCGCGCGATCGAGGCGCGCGCCGACGCGCACGCGCGCCGGCGCATCGCCGACCTCGCCGTGCAGGTGGACCATCAGCGTCGGTCCGGCATCGAGGTGCACCAGGCCCAGCCGCCACGGCAGCCGCTCGCGGAAGAACAGGTCGTTGCTGTGATGCAGCGTGGTGCTGCCGAGCAGCTCGCCCTCGCCGCTCTGCGCGCGCCAGCGCAACGCAGCGGAGAGGCACTTGTGGCAGACCTCGCGCGGCGGGTACTGCACGGTGCCGCAGTCCTCGCAGGTCTGGAGCTCGAAGCGGCCTTCGGCAGCCGCGGCCGTGAGGCCCAGCGCCACGCGGCCGCGGGCGCCCGGCGGCAGGTTCATCTGCCGCGTGCGCAGCACCGGGTTCTTGCGTGGGGGGCGCATCAGGGGCATGGTCATGGCGCCTCCGCCGGGCCGCCCCAAGGCAGGCGCGCGGCCCCCTCGGGGCGCAGTGCAGCCGCGAAGCGGAAAACGTGGGGGTACATCATTCCGGTCTCCCGAGGATCACGGCGCCCGTACACAGGCAGCGGTCGTAGGTCACCATGCCGAAGCCGGCGACGAGACCCAGCTGGGCATCGGGCACGGCGCGTGCACCGGCCTGATCGGTCAGCTGGCGAATCGCTTCCACCATGCCGAGGAAGCCGCCGGCCGCGCCGGCCTGGCCGGCCGAGAGCTGCCCGCCGCTGGTGTTGTTCGGAAAGCTGCCGTCGAAGGTCATGGTGTGCGACTGCACGAAGGCAGAGCCCTCGCCCTTCTCGCAGAAGCCCAGGTCCTCGAACTGCATCATCGCGATGACGGGGTAGTCGTCGTAGGTCTGCACGAAATCCAGGTCGGCGGGCCGCATGCCGGCCTGTGCATAGAGCTCGTCGCGGTCCTTGCGCCAGCCGCCCTGCACCATCACCGGATCGTCGGCGTAGGCGTTGTGGCGCTCGATCGCGCCCCGGATGACCACGTGTGCCAGCCCCAGGTCGCGCGCCCGCTCCTCGCTCATGACGAGGAAGGCATCGGCACCGGCACAGGGCATCACGCAGTCGAACAGATGGATCGGGTCCGAGATCGGCCGCGCGGCCATGTATTCGTCGAGCGTCAGCGCCTTCTTGAACATCGCATTCGGATTGCCGAGCGCATTGGTGCGCTGGTCCACGCAGATGCGGCCGAAGTCCTCGCGCCTGGCGCCGTAGGTCCGCATGTAGTTGGCGGTGATGAACGCGAAGATGGAGTTCGGTCCGCCCGAACCGTAGGGGTAGCTCGC
Organism: Variovorax jilinensis; assembly: GCF_030316885.1. GTDB lineage: Bacteria > Pseudomonadota > Gammaproteobacteria > Burkholderiales > Burkholderiaceae_C > Variovorax > Variovorax jilinensis. The sequence continues at coordinate 21,216 of NZ_JASZYQ010000010.1, forward strand.
ATCGCGTGCGAAGTTGCTGAAGCTGCCGAGCGTCTGGCGGAAGGAATCGACGTGGTTGGTGTCGGCGCCCACGCAGGCCACGATGTCGGCGTCGCCCGCCTGCACGGCGCGCGCGGCACGGCGCAGGCACATCACGCCCGATGCGCCACCCGTGGGCACATGGTCGAGCCAGCGCGGCGACAGCCCCAGGTGCTGGGTCACGCCCACGGCCGTGTCGGGTGCCAGCGAGAAGCTGCTGAGGCACAGGCCGTCGATCTGGTCCTTGGGCACGCCGCTGGCCTGCACCAGCGCCTCGATCGCCTGTCCGATGAACCAGTGCGCGGTGCGGGTCGAGTAGCGCACGTAGGGCACCGTGACGGGCACGGCCACCGCGACGCCTTCGTAGGAAAGCCGTTGCCTGGTCATGCCTGCCCCACTTGTCGTTTCTTCATCGAACGCGTGTCGATGCAGTGGTCCTGCCCCGGCAGCGCATGCGCCATCTCGCGCAACTGGCCGCGCTGGATCTTCTGCGAGGGCGTCAGCGGCAGCGCATCGACGAAGGCGACGTAGCCCGGCGCCTTGTAGTAGGCGAGCTGGTCGAGCGCATGCGCAACGATGCTGGCGGCGATCTCGGCGCGCCGCGATGCATCGGTGCCTTCGCGCACCACGATGCAGGCCAGCACCTCGTCGCCGCGCACTGCGTCGGGCGTGGCCGCCACGGCCGAGCTCTTCACGGCCGGATGCTGGTTGAGCACGCTCTCGACCTCGACCGCGGAGATGTTCTCGCCGCTGCGGCGGATCACGTTCTTCTTGCGGTCGACGAAGAAGAAGTTGCCCTCGGCATCGCGCCGAACCAGATCGCCGGTGTGGAACCAGCCGTCGGCCCAGGCCTCGCGCGTGGCGTCCTCGTCCTTCAGGTAGCCGGAGAAGAAATAGCGCCTCGGATCGTCGCCGGCCGAGCGCACCAGCAGTTCGCCCGGTGCATCGACGCCGACCTCGCTGCCGTCCTCGCCCACGAGGCGGATCTGGACGAAATCTTCCTGGCGACCGAAGCAGCTGGTGCCCACGAGGCGCGGCTCGCGGTTGGCCATGATGCAGGCGGCCGCGCCGGTCTCTGTCATGGCCCAGGCCTCGACCAGCGGGAAGCCGAAGCGTTCCTCGAAAGGCGCATGGTTCTTGCGGTCCACGCCGGCGCCGAAGCCCCAGCGGATCGCATGGTCGCGGTCTGCGGCCGATGCAGGGGCGGACAGCAGCATCGCCGGCATCACGCCAAGGTAGTGCACGATGGTCGCACCGCTCTCGCGCGCGCTGGCCAGCCAGCTCTTCGGATGGAAGCGATCGAGCTGCACCAGGCATCCGCCCGCGATGAGCACCACCATGGTGGAGAACGCCATCGCGTTCATGTGGTTGAGCGGCAGCGGCGTGATGACACGCTCGGCGTCAGGTCGGATGCCGCACACGCCGTCGAGCGCGGCATACCACTCGCCGGCCCGCAGGAAGTAGGCGTTGCCGAGGATGCAACCCTTGGGGCGTCCGGTGGTGCCCGAGGTGTACAGCAGGCCGCATTCCGTATCGATGCCGATCGCCTCGCCGGCCCGCGGTGCGGTCGTCTTCGCCTTCGGCACCGCGTCGTCGGGACCCATCGTCTCGAAGGCCACGCCCGCCTGCTCGGCGGCCGCGCGCAGGTCGGCGGCGCGCTCCGGCAGGGTCACGGCCAGGCCGATCTCGCTGTGGCCGATGAGGTAGACCAGCTCGGCCGAGCGCATCTCGGCATTGATCGGCACCACGCTGGCGCCCAGTGCGTTGAGCGCGATCCAGTGGAAGAGGAAGGCCGGCCGGTTCTCCAGCAGCAGGCCGACGCGATGGCCGTGCCCGTAGCCGGCCTCGGCATAGGCTTGGCGCAGCCGTTCGACCTCTGCAGCAGCCTCGCCCCATCGAATGGCGCCCGGGGCGATTCCATAGGCGGCCGCGGTCACCGATTCGGTGAACAGGAACTCCGCCTGCGGCGTGCGCTGCGCGGTTGCCGCGAAGACCTGGTGGACGGTGGTGTGTGGCATCGCGTGCTCAGATGAAGAGCTGCACGGCCGGAAGCGCCGCATCGCAGTTGAGCAGGTTGACGCGCTTGAGCGTCATGCGCAGCGCACCGTCCTGCACCGTGAGGTGATGGAAAAAGGTGCCCACGTAGAACTGGAGCTCGTCGCCCTGCGATTCGGTGTAGTGGAAACCGGTGCGCACCACGAAGCGGCCGCACTCGGCGTCGAAGGTCTCGACCACCGGCATTTGCAGCAGGTGATGGCAGCGGCTCGGCGGCTGCTGCGAGAACGCACGCGGGCTCTTGAGCCGTTCGATGCGCAGGTCGCGCAGCAGCTTGTCCTCGTAGAGATGCGAGGTGTGGTTGAGTCCGTCCTCCTGGTCGGGAATCAGCGGAATCCAGTAGAAGGCGTCGTCGGTGAAGAGCGCGTTCCATTCCTCGTAGCGCCGCGTGTCGAGCAGATGCGCCTCGTTGACGACGAAGTCGATCAGGTCCTGGCGGTTGATGCGGGCGTCGGTGTCGGTGGCGGCCATCACATCGTCTCCGTCATGCGCTCGACCCAGCTGCGGTACTGGTTGCGCATCGGCAGCTCGTTGGTGCCGCCGGTGGTGATCTCGCCGCCCTTGAGTTCCGAGGGGTCGTAGTCGCGATGCAGGCTGACCCATTCGTTGCCGCTGGAATGCAGGCCGGCCTGCATGCCGCGGTAGGCCTGCAGGTCGTCGTGTCCCACCACCGAGAACGGCGAGTTGATGAGGCGGTTGTACATGGTCGTGCGCTGCAGCAGCTCGGGCGGTGCGCCCTTGAGGCGGAAGGTCCAGCTCTCGATCAGCGTCCTGTCGGCCGAGATCGGCTTCACCACACGGATCGCCTGGATCGCGCCCTTGATCGTGAGGTTCGGGTAGTAGACGGTGTTGTGCCGCGCCATGCCCAGGATCTGGGCGGTCTTCTCTTCGCCGTAGCGCGCCTTCATGGCGTCGTCGTAGGCGGGGATCGCCTTGTACTTGCTGTGGATGCTGAAGTGCACCCCCGTGAAGCTGTGGCCGTTGTCGTAGGTGCGGATGCCCATGTCCTCGAAGAACTTGTAGTCCGACATGAAAGGCACGAACTGTTCCACCGCCATCGGCTTCGGCTCGTCGGCCGGCTTGTCGGCCCACATGCGCTTGGCGGTGCCGGCGGAAGACTCGTGCGCCACCATGGGGTGCATGGTGTCGTTCAGGTTCTCGACGAACATCTTCCAGTTGCACTGGTGCATGAAGCGCAGGCACCCGCCCGCGATCTCCAGTTCGCCTTCGGGCGAGCGGTCGGCCATGTTGTCGATGGAGCTCAGCGAATCGCCGAAGTAGGCCTCGAAGTCGGGGCCGGCGTCGTTGATCTTCACGAAGATGAAGCCGCGGTGGCTGCGCACGTGCCTGACCGTGGTGAGCCCCTTGGCCGACTCGCACTCGTGCAATGCCGTGTTCTCGTAGCCGGTCTTCAGCGGAATGGCCAGCAGCGAGCCATCGGTCTTGAAGGTCCAGGCGTGGTAGGGGCAGCGGAAGAACTTGCCGGTGTTGCCACAGGCTGCGCTTACCAGGCGCGAGCCCTTGTGGGCGCAGCGGTTCATCATCGCGCGCACGCTGCCGTCGGTGTGGCGCACGACGATCAGCGGACGGCCGGCGATCTCGTTGCTGATCCAGTCGCCGGGCTTCGGCAGCTGGCTTTCGTGGCCGACGTAGTTCCAGGTGTTGGCGAAGAAGTGCTCCTGCTCCAGCTCGAACAGTTCCTGGCTGGTGTACAGGTCGCGGTGCACCCGGTCGTTGTGCACCAGCGCGCGCACGGCATCGGGGTTGTCTCGGTACGAGGTCATGGTCTTCATGGCTCCTTCAGAGGTCGAGCACAAGGCGCGCACCCTTGGCGCGCGAGATGCAGATCTGCATGACGTTGCCCTCCGCCTTCTCGCGGGCGGTGAGCACGTAGTCGCGGTGGTCGATCTCGCCTTCGATCACCGGCACGGCGCAGACGCCGCATTCGCCGCGCATGCAGTCGAACATCGGGTCGCAGCCGTTCTCGATCAGGCAGTCGAGGATGCTCTGGTCGGCCGGGACCGTGAAGCGCTGCCCCGACTGGGCGAGTTCCACCTCGAAGGGCTGGTCGCCTTCCTCGGCGACAGGCTCGGTGAAGAGTTCGAAGTGCACGCGGTCGTGCTCCCAGCCGCGGGCCTGGGTGCGTTCGAGCACCGCATCGAGCATGACCTTGGGGCCGCACACGTAGAGCCGGTCGCCGGCGGGCACGCCGTCGAGCAGCGCTTCGATGTCGAGCGGCGCGCCGGCTTCCGCGTCGGCATGCACGCGCAGGTCGTCGCCCAGCAGCGCCTGCAGTTCAGGCAGGAAGGCCATCAGATCGCGGCTGCGGCCGGCGTAGTGCAGGCGCACCAGTGCTTCCTCGGCGCGGCGGCGCGCGGCCATGCTCGCGAGCGGCGTGACGCCGATGCCACCGGCCACCAGCACCGTGCCGCCGGGGCCGGTGTGCAGCGGAAAGTCGTTCTTCGGCGCCTCGACGGCGATCGCATCGCCCTCCTTCAGTCCGTCGTGCATGAAGCGCGAACCGCCGCGGCCCTCGGCCTCCTTGCGGACCGCGATCACGTACTCGGTCGGCGCGGTGGTGGCGTTGCGCGCCGTGCCGAAGTTGATCAGCGAGTAGTGACGCCAGTCGGTCCTGCCGTCGGCCAGCGTCACCTGCACGCGGACATGGGCACCGGCCGCGAAGCCGGGCAACGGTCGGCCGTCTTCCGCGCACAGGCGCAGCATGCGGATCAACGGATTGAGTTCGCGCGCTTCGGCGACGCGAAGCTGGAGCGTGGCGGTGGGTGCGGTCATCGTGGTCGTCTCGTCAGGCCATGGCGTGCTGCGCCAGCGCGGCCTGCAGCTTGTGGCCGTGTTCGTCGGCAAGCGCCGCGTCGCGCCATTCGCGCAAGGTGGCGGGCGCGAGTTGCGCGCCGGCACGCTCGAATGCGCGCATCACGGTGTCGTAGTTGCGCACGCCGCGCTCGTGGGTATCGCTGTAGCCCTTGACCAGGCGCTGGCACTGGGCGAGCTCGACGGCCAGCTCGGGGTTGCGCCGAGCGGTCGCGGCGATGCGCTGCAGCCATTCCTCGATGCGGCGGTTTTCTTCCGCATAGCGCATCGTGGATCGGCGAAAGCGCTTCATGCCGGCCACGGTGCGCAGCATCAGGTAGCCGCGCAGCGAGCTGGTCTGGATCACGCGGCCGTGCTGCGTGAAGCGCTCGACCAGCTTCTTCGGCAGCGTGGAGCCCATCAGCCAGCGCCCGATGCCGCCCGGCAGCGTCTCGCAGATCTCCTGCAGGCGCGGATGCATGTATTCGTTGATGGCCAGCACCTGGCCGGGCTGCACGCGGGCTTCGCCGCGCACGCGCTCGAAGCGGGTGGCGCGGGTCTTGAGGGCTGCCACGCGGGCCGTGTCCTCGTAGGACATCCAGAGCGCGAGGTGACGCGCGGTCTCGCGCAGCAGGCGGTGGTCATCGCCGTCGGGCTGGGCGGCGATCGCGGCCATGCGCTCCAGATACAGGCCCGCATAGTCCGGGTCCTGGTAGTCGATCAGGCGACGCACGCCCTCGAACAGGAAATCCCGTGCGGCCGGCGGGAAGTCCTGCTGCACCCGCTCGACCAGCGCGCGCACGGCCGGATGGCGGGGTTGCGGGGCTGGCGCGGCCGGGGCCTCTTGCGGCGGCACTTCGCCGTCGTCGCCAGCCTGCGCGCGGGCGAAGGCATCGCCGAAGGCCTTCAGGCTCGGCTTCACGCCCACGCCGCCGCGCTCGATGGTGGCCTCGAACTGGGCGCGGCTGAAGGGCAGGACACCCGAACCCGCGACCGCGCCGAACAGCACGGCACTGATCACGCTGCCCGAAGCCTCGGCCGCCTGCGCCATGTCGAAGCGGATGAAGCGCTTGGCGGCCCGGGCGGTGTGCGCGAGCAGTTGCGCGCTGTCGACCCGGCCATCGCCCAGCGCGCTCTTCTCCGCGATGGAGTACACGCGGTGCGTCGAGGCGATGAGCGTGGTGCGGTCCTTCGTGACCAGGCCGCGCTGCACCGCGCGGCCGGCTTCCATCAGTTCCGACGCGAGCACCACGTCGACGTCGCCGGGCAGCGGCATAAGGGCCAGCACCGGCCGTCCGCCGTCGGCCTCGGCCTGCGCGATCGGGTACAGCTCGACGTAGTAGATGGTCGCGCCGGTGCGCTGGGCAACGCCCGGCACCGAGGTGGTCTGGGCCACGTAGCCATTGGCCTCGCCCATGTCGACGATCCAGTCGGCAAGCACGCCGCCGCCCTCGCCGCCCATGGCGAGGATCGCGATCTTGATGGGCTGGGCCGTGTTCGTCATGGATTCAGAAGGCATGGGCTTCGCGGCGGCGCGCTTCACCTCGCTGCAGCCAGCCGATGACGGCACTGCGCACGCGTTCGCGCAGCAGGTCCCAGCGGCCGGGGTTGCTCACGATCTGCGCCTTGTAGAAGGAAGGGCACAGCACGGCGGCGTGCGAGACCTCGCCGCACACGCCGCAGCCCACGCAGCTGTCGAGCACGGTGGCGACCGGATCGGTGCGCAGCGGGTCCGGGTTGGGCTTGATCGACAGCGACGGGCAGCCGGAAAGCCGGATGCACGAGTGGTCGCCGGTGCAGGTGTCGGAGTCGACGCCGAACTTCTCGCGCACCATGCGCTTGCCGTCGGCAATGGCCCGACGGACCTGCGGCTTCTCGCGGCGCTGCTTGTTGAGCATGCATTCCGACTGCGCGATCAGGACCTTGGGGCCCTTCTCCTTCGTGGTGAGCGCCTCCTTGAGCGCATCACGCATGCCGGCGACGTCGTAGGTGCGGCGCAGCGTCTTCACCCACTCGACGCCCACGCCGCGCACCGCGCGCTCGATCTCGTGACCGGTGCTGCGCGTCTTGTTCACCGCGTTCGACGACAGGATGTCCTGGCCGCCCGTGGCCGAGGTGTAGTTGTTGTCGACGACGATCGTGAGGTTGTCGCTCTTGTTGAAGACCGCATTCGCCACGCCGCTGGTGAGGCCGTTGTGCCAGAAGCCGCCGTCGCCCATCATCGAGATCGCACGCTTGCCGGCCGGCGCATTGAGCGCCGAGGCGCCCGCGCCGCCGAGGCCGTAGCCCATGGTGGTGTTGCCGATGTTGAAGGGCGGCAGGATCGAGAACAGATGGCAGCCGATGTCGGCGCTGACGTGGTGCGCGCCGAGCTCGCGCTCGACCAGCTTCATCGCGCTGAAGATCGGGCGCTCGGGGCAGCCGGTGCAGAAGCCCGGCGGGCGCGCATGCACGACCTCGCCGAGCGCAGTGGAAGGCTGCACGGGCTCGGGCGCGGCGTCGACGCCGATGGCCGCCACTTCCTTGAGCTGTATCACCTTGCGCACCGGCGCGGGCACCGGCAGCGGCGCCAGGCGTTCGTAGCGCTCGCAGAAGCTGCGCGCGCCCTTGAGCAGCTCGGAGGCGGTGTACTCGCCCGCGACCGGCAGCATGTCCTTGCCGTGCAGCGCGGTGCCCGAGCCGGCCTGGCGCAGGATGGTTGCGAGGTTCTGCTCGACGAAATTGGGCTGGCCCTCCTCCACGATCAGCACCGCGCGCTTGCCCTGGCAGAAGCGGATCACTTCGCTCTCGATCACCGGGTAGGCCACGTTCATCACGTAGAGCGGCACCTTGGTGTTGCCGTAGACGTCGGCCAGCTCGAGGCGTTCGAGCGCGCGCAGCAGCGTGTTGTAGCTGCCGCCCTGCACGATGATGCCGATGTCGTCGGCGTCTTCCGAGAAAAACTCGTTGAGCTGGCGCTCTTCGATGAACCGCACCGCGGCGGGCCAGCGGTCCTTCACCTTCTCCTGCTCGTGCACGAAGCTGGCGGGCGGCAGCACGATGCGGCTGACGTCGCGCTGCGGGTTCTCGAGCGCTTCCTGCAAGGTGAACTTGGCGCGCTTGTTGTCGCCTGCGATGAAGTGGCCGTGCACATGGCAGGCGCGGATGCGCAGCTGCAGCATCACCGGCGTGTTGCTGGCTTCGGAGAGGTCGAAGCCGGTCTTCACCGCATCGACGATGCTCGGCAGGTTGGGCCGCGGGTCGAGCAGCCAGATCTGCGACTTCATCGCGAACGCATGGCTGCGCTCCTGCATGATCGAGGAGCCTTCGCCGTAGTCTTCGCCGACGATGATCAGCGCGCCGCCGGTGACGCCGCCCGAGGCAAGGTTGGCCAATGCGTCCGATGCGACGTTGGTGCCCACCGTGGCCTTGAAGGTCACGGCGCCGCGCAACGGGTAGTTGACCGAGGCGGCCAGCGTGGCGGCGGCCGTGGCCTCGCTGGCGCTGTTCTCGAATCGGATGCCCTGCTCGGCCAGGATGTCCTGCGCATCGGCCAGCACGTCCATCAGGTGCGAGATCGGCGCGCCCTGGTAGCCCGCCACGTACGACACGCCGGATTCGAGCAAGGCCTTGGTGACTGCCAGAATGCCTTCACCCCGGAACACGTCGCCGCCGGTCAGCCGCAGCTTCTTCACCTCTTCGACGAACGATCGCTCTGCCATGGTGTTCCTTCATTCGTGGGGCCAGCGGTGCGTCTTTCGACACCGTGATCCATATAATGTTGACAACTGAATGTATTCACAATCATGAATAACCCTAGACATGCAAGCAGCGTGCCCGCCACGGGTCCGGGGGTCGGGGAGCAGACACAGGACGGACCTCACCGGTTCGTCGACGACTACCTGCCCGCGCTGCTGGCGCAGGCGAGCCAGCTGATCTCGTCGGAGTTCCACCGGGTGGCGCGCCAGCACGGCTTCTCGGTGTCGGAATGGCGGGTGATGGCCTCGCTGTCGGGTGGCGAGCCGATCAGCATCGGCGCGCTGGCACAGGTCACGGTGACCAAGCAGCCCACCGTGACGCGCCTGCTGGACCGCATGGAGGCGCGCGGCCAGGTCGAGCGCCTGCCCCATGACAGTGATCGGCGAGTCACGCTGGTGCGCATCACGCCCCAAGGTACGCAGGCCGTGGAACACCTGATGGAACTCGCGCGCGAGCACGAGCTGCGCGTGCTCGAACCCTTCGGCCTGGAGCGCGCGGAGGAACTCAAGCGCACGCTGCGCCACATCGTCGCGCTGCATGCGCAGGTGCCCGGCGACGCCGCCGACGCGGACGGCGACGACTGAACCGCGCCGGCCTCAGCGCGCAGGCACCAGCACCGCGCGGCCTCGATGGCCGCGTTGCGCGATCCACGCCAGCGCCGAGGCCGCGTCCCCGAGCCCGAACGACTCCACCGCGAGATGCAGGCGGCCATCGGCCAGGCGCGCGAGCAGTTCGGGCGCCGCCGCACGTCCCGCGGCTTCGCGGCGGAACATGTTGAGCGGCAGCAGTGCGACGTCGCGCTGCAGGAAGTGGGCGAGGTCCAGCGACAGCGCGTGCCCCGCGGTGTAGCCCACCAGCACCGCACGGCCGCCCGCCTGCACGCACGGCAAGGCCGCGGCCAGCACCGCTCCGCCGACGGTGTCGACGAGCAGGTCTGCTGCCACGCCCGCCAGTGCGGCGCAAGGATCGTCGCCGAGCACGCGCAGCTCGGCGGCCGCGGGCAGCTGCAGCTTCGCCGCGCTGCTCACCAGGGCAGTGACATGCGCACCGGCATCGAGCGCCAGCTGCACCGCGAGCGAGCCGACCGCGCCGCTGGCGCCGCTCACTAGCACGCGCTCGCCGGCACGCAGCCGCGCGACCTCGTGCAGCGCCACCCAGGCCGAGGTGCATGGAGAGAAGAAGGCCGAGCCCAGTGTCGCGGGCACCGCGTCGGGCAGCAGGCCGATCGACTCGTCCGGCGCATCGATCAGCTCGCACCAGGTGCCGTCGAACAGCGTGCCCAGTCCGCTGCCGCGCACCCACACGCGCTGGCCAACGGCATGGCGGTCGCCCGCGACCACCACGCCTGCCGCCTCGACGCCCGGCGTGTACGGAAAGGGCGGGTGCTGCAGGAAGCGGCCGCCCCAGACGGTGCGATCGATATGGCCGACGGTGGCGGCCTCCATGCGCACGAGGGTGCGGCCGGCGCGTGGCTCCGGTTCGGCCAGCGCCTCGATCACCGGTGGCTGGCCGAAGCCGTGCACGCGCGCCGCCTTCACGCGAGCGTCTCCCGGAAGACCAGCACCGCCGCCGCGAAGTCCTCGGGAAGCTGGTCGGGCAGCGGCACCATGCCGCCCTCGATGTCGACGATGCGCGCCTGCGGCAGCGCATGCTTCAGTTCGGCCGCATGCGCAGAGGCAAAGGGATCGTCGGTCGCGCGCAGGATGAGCACCGGCTGCGCGATGCAGCCGATGCGATCTTCCATGCGATAGGCCGCCACTGCGCGATGGCCGTCCTCAGGGCTGCCGCTGGCCGTGAGCGCGTCGCGCACGAAGGCCTCGAGCAGTTCGGGCCGGCCGGGCGGATAGAAGCCCTGCCGGCGCTGCCAAAGCGCCGCGAGATGGCTGCCGTCCGTGCTGGGCTCGACCTCGTCGATCGGCGGCCGTTCGGCGCGCGCGCGGCGGAAGCGCTCGTCGGTGAAGGGCGTGGAGGACAGCACCAGTCCGCGCACCCGTGCCGGTGCCTGCGCCGCGATCTCCAGCGCGATCACGCCGCCCGTGTGATGACCCACGACGTCGCAACGGTCGATGCCCAGCGCATCCAGAAGCTCGACCGCGATGCGGGCCCAGGCCTCGATGCTGACTGGCCCGTCGATGGCGGCCGAATCGCCGAAGCCGGCCGTGTCCATCGCGATCGCGCGGCAGCGTGGGGCGAGCAGCGGCAGAACGGCACGGTACTCGGTCCAGCTGCGCGGCGACTGGTGCAGCAGCAGCACGGCGGGCGCCCGCGCGTCGCCGCATTCGGCGTAGTGCACCTGGCCCACCGACAGGTCGGCGAAGGCGCGCCGGATGGTCATGGCTGCGTCTTTTCCGCCGGCGGCTGCCACAGCCCCGCATGCCGGAGCATCCCCAGCGTGCGCGACAGCACGTCGCGGCGGTAGGCGCCGACGTCGCGGCCCTCGTAGTCGTAGAAGCCGCTGCCGCTCTTCAGGCCCAGGCGTCCTTCATCGACCATCCGATCGACGATCGCGGGTGCCGCGTAGCGCGACTTGTCGATCGAAGCCGACATCTCGCGGCTCGCGTGGTGCAGGATGTCGCAGCCGCCGAAGTCGATGAACTCCACCACCCCCAGCGCCGCGAAGCGCAGGCCCAGCCCGTAGCGCGTGGCCTTGTCGATCTCCTCGGCCGTGGCCGCGCCCTCCTCGATCATGCGGGCCGCCTCGTTCATGACGAGCGCCTGCAGCCGCGGCACGATGTAGCCCGGCGTCGGGCCGCAGACCACCGGCAGCTTGCCGATGGCCTCCATCAGTGCCTTGGTGCGTGCCAGCACGGCCGGATCGGTGCCCGCATGGCAGCTCAGCTCGACCACGGGGATCACGTAGGCCGGATTCAGCCAGTGCATGTTGAGGAAGCGCTCGGGCCTGCGCACCAGCGCCGCCAGCTGCGTCACCAGGATGCTGCTGGTGGTCGAGGTGAGGATGGCATCGTCCCGGCAATGGCGGTTGAGCCATTCGAAGGCCTCGCGCTTGGCCTCGAGCGTCTCGGGCACGCCCTCGAAGAGCAGTTCGGCTGCGGCGAGCGCCGCCGGTGCGGCCGCCGCGTTCACGAACTCGACCCGCGCCGCGATCGCCTCGACCTGGGCGGCATCGATCACGCCGAGCTGCGCGAGTCCGGCCAGGCTGCCCTCGATCTCGGCGCGTGCCTCGTCGCGCAGCTTCTGCCAGGCCTCGTCGCTGCGCGAGCGCAGATCGACCAGCGCGATGCGATGGCCGGCGTAGGCGAAGGCGATCGCGATGCCGCGGCCCATGCGGCCCGCGCCGACCGCCGCGAAGCGGGGCAGCTCAGAAGCCATCGTGCAGCCCGGCCTTGAGTTGGGCCGGCGTCAGTGCCGCCAGGCCCAGCGACTCGAGCGTGCGTGGACCCTGGCGCAGGTCGCGCCCGAGGAAGCCGCCCACGATGGCCAGCAGCCCGTGCGCGATCGGCGCATCGACGCCGACGAAGCGCGCGGTCGAAGCCAGGAAGGCCAGGCCGAGTTCGGTGTCCTCGGTGATGTAGCGGTGGGTGTGCAGGTCGATGTTCTCGCGCCAGTCGCCGGACTTCACCAGCTGCTTGTGGGCATCGCCGTACATCCAGCGGTCGTTGTCGTAGTGGTCGGCCAGCGGATAGTGCGGCGCGCCCTGCCCCAGCGCCTCGCGCACCGCGATGCGCTCGTGGTCGAGCCGGTCTGTCACGTCGCGCACTGCGCGCTGGGTGCCCTCGTTGTGGATGTCCCAGCGCTCGAAGTGCTGCAGCGGCGCGGCGTTCATCACCATCAGCGGCGGATGGATCACCGGGCCGGCGTTCATGAGCGCGCCCGACAGCGCGTCGCCGCAGCCGTGCACGCTGGGATAGGCCCGGCGGATCACCGCGATGGCCTGCGCTTCCTTGCGTGCCGGATAGACGCCGGTCGGCAGGCGGATGGCGCGGATCGTCACGTTCACCTCGCGCTCGCCATGCTTGCGCGCGAGGTAGGGCAAGGTGCCGGTCTCGGCCCAGGCGACGTCGGCGCGGTTGCCGGCCTCGGCAACCCGGCGCGCCATCAGGTAGCTGCCGAAGGTGCCCGGTGGCAGGAACACCACCTGCCCGTCGACCAGGTGCGGCGCCATCGCGCGGGCGATGTCTTCCTGTGCAATGGCCGGCGTCGGGATCACGATCAGCTCGGCGTCGCGCATCGCTGCGCCGATGTCGGCCGTGGCCAGCGCGATCTTCACGTCGCGGCTGCCGTCGGCATCCTTCAGCGTGATCGAACCGGCCTGCACCAGCGGCGCCAGCGCTGCCGCATCGCGACGCCACAGGCGCACCTCGTGGCCGGCTTCGGACAGGTCGGCAGCGGCCGCGTAGGCGCCGTGGCCGCCACCCAGGATTGCGATTTTCATGAGATGAAGCCGAGTTGGAAGTGGATCGATGTTCAATACATTACTTTTCAACTGTTCATGTGTCAACTAAAAGTCGGACTGGCGCACGGACGCACGGATACCGCTCGTCGAGCCGGTGGAATGCCCAGGCCGAACGGCGTAGCATCCGCGCTCTCGTTTTCCATTTCGCGCCCCTGGCGACGCATGGGAGGTGAATCATCATGGCGATTCAGGAGTCCGCGGCCTCGGCATCCAGAGGCCCCGTGTCGCGCCGCAGCATGCTGCGCGGGCTGGGTGCCGCGGTCGGCGCGGCCTGGGTGGTGACACCGCGCTGGGCCGACGCGCAGGCAGCAGGCGCACCTTCAGGCGGAGCGGCGGCGCCTCCCAGCACCGTCACCCAGCCGCCGCGAGATTTCAGCCGACGCGGTGCGCCCACCACCTACTTCACCGATCCGGACGTCCTCACGGTCGACCCGGCCTTCGACGGCCTGCGTCAGCCCAATGCGCCCATCCAGCGGCTGTGGACCGGCGCCCTGTGGTCCGAGGGGCCGGCATGGAACTCGGTCGGGCGCTTCCTGGTCTGGAGCGACATCCCGAACAACCGGCAGCTGCGATGGAGCGAGGACGACGGCCACGTCAGCGTGTTCCGCAGTCCTTCGAACAACAGCAACGGCAACAGCTTCGACTTCCAGGGCCGCCAGCTGTCCTGCGAGCATCTGACGCGGCGCCTGGTGCGCTACGAGCTCGACGGTTCGGTCACCATCCTGGCGTCTATGTTCAACGGCAAGCGGCTCAATTCGCCCAACGATGTCGTCTCGCATCCGGACGGCAGCTACTGGTTCACCGATCCACCTTATGGCGCCCAGCTCTACGAGGGCACGGTCGATGCGGCGGGCGGTCCAGCGAACAAGGCCGGACGCCTCAATCCGCGACTAGGCCAGCCGCCCGAGATCGGCAGCTACAAGCGTGAGTTGCCGACGGCGGTCTATCGCCTCGACAAGAGCGGAACGCTCACGCAGGTGGCGGGCGAGGACGTGGTGCCGGATCCGAACGGCCTGTGCTTCTCGCCGGACTTCAAGAAGCTCTACATCGTCAGCACCGGCCAGGGTCCGGGCGACACCATCGCGGGCGGCAAGGGCGACATGCACGTGTTCGATGTGTCGGCGGAAGGCAAGCTCACGGGCGGCAAGCTGTTCAACAACTTCGTCATCGACGGCATCAAGTGCGGACCCGACGGCGTGCGCGCCGACGTCGACGGCAACCTGTGGTGTTCGAGCAATGCGGGCCGCAGCGTGGGCTACAGCGGCGTGACCGTGTGGACGCCGCAAGGCCGCCTGATCGGGCGCATCCGGCTGCCCGAGGTGTGCGGCAACGTGAGCTTCGGCGGACCGAAGCGCAACCGGCTCTTCATGGCGGCGAGCCAGTCGCTGTATGCGGTCTACACCGCGACGCAGGGGGCCGGACCGGCGTAGGAACGCATCTCATCGGCGGCGGGAGGACGCGCCGGCCGGGTTCATATACTGGGCGATGCCTTCAAACTTGCAGCCACGTGTCGACTCGCGCTATGCGATGTGGCGCCTGCTGATCACGCTGCTGATCATGACCGTGGGCAGCAGCGGCATGTACGTGGTGTCGGTGGTGCTGTCCGCAGTGCAGGCCGACTTCGGCGTCGCGCGCGCCGAGGCCTCCATGCCCTACACGCTGCTGATGATCGGCTTCGGCGTAGGCGGCGTGGTCATGGGCAAGCTGGCCGATCGGTTCGGCGTGATGTGGCCACTGCTGATCGGCTCCGTGTGCGTCGGGCTCGGTTTCGTCGTCTCGAGTCTTGCCACCGGCATCCTGGGCTTCTCGATCGTGCAGGGGCTGCTGGTGGGTCTCGGCAGCGGCGCGGTCTTCGCCCCGCTGGTGGCCGACACCTCGCTGTGGTTCGTGAAGCGTCGCGGCATGGCGGTGGCGGTGTGCGCCAGCGGCAACTACCTGGCGGGCGCGGTCTGGCCGCCGATCGTGCAGATGTTCGTGGAACAGAGCGGCTGGCGCGCGACCTACGTGGGCCTGGGCGTCTTCTGCGGCCTGTCCATGGCCGGGCTCGCGCTCTTCATGCGCGAGCGGCCACCGGCCGCGGTGATGGCGGCGCCGCCCCCTGCGGGCACCGGCCGCACGGTCGCGATGCCCTCCATGCGGCCCTTCGGCCTGAGCCTCGGGGTCGCGCAGGGCATGCTGTGCGTGGCCGGCGTGGCCTGCTGCGTGGCCATGGCGATGCCGCAGGTGCACATCGTGGCCTACTGCACCGACCTGGGCTACGGCGCGGCGCGCGGCGCACAGATGCTGTCGCTGATGCTGGCCTGCGGCATCGTGAGCCGCCTGGTTTCCGGCGCCATCTGCGACCGCATCGGCGGACTGCGCACGCTGCTGCTCGGATCGGTTTTGCAATGCGCCGCGCTGCTGCTGTTCCTGCCCTTCGACGGCATGGTGCCGCTGTTCATCGTGTCGGCGATGTTCGGGCTGTTCCAGGGCGGCATCGTGCCCTCGTACGCCATCATCGTGCGCGAGCATTTCCCGCCGGCCGAGGCCGGCGCCCGCGTGGGCACGATCATCGGCTGCACGCTGCTCGGCATGGCGCTGGGCGGCTGGATGTCCGGCAAGGTGTTCGACCTCACCGGCAGCTACCACGCCGCCTTCCTCAACGGCATCGCCTGGAACCTGCTGAACATGGCGATCGCCGTCACGCTGCTGGTGCGCACGCGGCGCATGGTGCGGCGCGCTGCGCTTGCCGTGTGAGCCTCGTCGCCTGTCGAATCTGCACCAGGGTCAGAACGTCCACTTCGCGCTGACCCGCGTGCTGCGCGGCTCCATCGGATGCACGTGCCTGTCCTCGATGCCCGCACCGCAGGCGCCGCTCGCGACTTCGCCGGCCGTGCAGGAGGCATAGAAGTACTCGATGTCGTTGCCCTTCTTGCCCGCCAGGTTGAAGACGTCGAGCCCGAGCGTGAGGTGGGGGTTCACGGCATAGCGCACGCCGAAGTTCAGCAGCGTGTTGCTGCGCGAGCGCACCGTGTTCAGCGTATCGAGCGCACGCGGACCGAGATAGCGCAGCCAGAGTGATCCGGTCCACGGGCCCTGGATGTAGGTGATGCCCGTGGCGAGCACGCTTTCGACGGCGTTGTCCACGTAGTTGCCTTCGCCTTCAGGTGGCGTGCCGCGAAAGCGCGCGCGTGAATAGGCCGCGTCGACGTCGAGGCGCAAGCCGTTCGACAGCTTCCAGCGCAGCGTGGCCTCGATGCCGCGGCGGTCGCTCGCGCGCCCAGTCTCGGTGGTGCCTGCATCGCCCACGTAGACCAGTTCCGAGTCGAGCCGCAACTGCCACAGTGCCACGGTCGCCATCACATCGTCGTTGGGCTGGAAGCGCCACCCGAGCTCCGAGCCGTTGCCCTTGGCCAGGGCCGGCACGCGATCGGCCGGCAACCCGGTCTGCGGATCGAGCGTGATGGTGGCGCCGCGCACGTCGTTGCTGTGAAAGCCGGTGCCGGCATTGAGATAGAACTCGTGCTGCGGCGTGAGCGTGAAGATCAGCCCGGCCTTGGGGCTGGCCTGCGAGTCGTGGCCGCTGCCGCTGTTGAGCGGGCCATGCACCGGCTCGCGCCCCTGAACGTCGTAGCGCAGCATGTCGCCGCGCAGCCCGACATAGCCGCGCCAGCGCTCGCTGAACTGCAGCGCCTGCTGCGCATACAGCGACAGCAGGTCCTGCGCGACCCTGTCGTTGCGCACCGTCGAAAGCCGCTGGCGCGCTTCGGTGTCGTACAGGCCGACCTCGCCGATGCGGTCGCCGCGCCATTGGGCACCGAAGCTCAGCACGCCGTCGAGCGCGCCGAGCTTGTTCGGCATCTGGTGCGAGGCCTCGGCGCCGAAGACGTTGCGGCGATCGGTCTGCTCGAACTGGTCGCCATTGACGGGGTTGTTGAGGAAGTAGGTGAAGTCCGAGAACAGGTCGAAGCGGTAGGCCATCGCGTAGACGTTGACCTGGGTCTGGCCGCTCTGGCCGCGGTCGAACCACTTGCCCGACAGGCTGTAGCGCTGGCTCTCGCCGCCATCGGTGGCGTTGAGCGAGCCGAAGCGCGGCAGTTCGCCGCTCGCGATCAGCCGCTCGGGCACCTGGTCGGTGGCGTTCCACCGGCTCTTGTAGGCCATGCCGGTGATGCTGAAACCACGCGTGGGCGAGCCTTGCGAATAGCGCAGCAGCGCATTGGCCTTCCTGAGGTTCTCGGGCACGTCCCAGGGGCCGTCGTTGCCCACCAGTTCCACGGCGCCGAGCCAGGTCTGGTCCTGCACCGTGCGCGAGCCGGCCGCGAGCAGGCGCCGATAGTCGTTGGAGCCGAACGTGACCTCGGCGAAAGGCGCGTCGAGCGCGCTCAGGTAGTCGATGGTCGCGCTGCCGGCCAGCGCGAAGTCGCTGTTGTCGGCGAAGTACGGACCCTTGCGGTAGCTCACGCCCGAGACCAGTTCGGGAATCAGGAAGTTCAGGTCGGCATAGCCCTGGCCGTGACCATGGGTCGGCATGTTGACCGGCATTCCGTCGACCTTCATCGAGAAATCGGTGCCATGGTCGAGGTTGAAGCCGCGCAGGAAGTACTGGTTGGCCTTGCCATCGCCCGAATGCTGGGTCGCCACCACGCCCGGCACGGCTTCGATGATGTCGCCGGGACGCAGCTTGGGGCGGGCCTGGAACACCTCGCGCTCGGCAGCCCCCTCGCTGGCGCTGTCGGCCGAGCCGATGGTGGCATCGCGCGGGCCGCGCACTTCCACCTCGGGCAGGTGGCTTTCCTGGGCCCATGCGCTCCCGGTGAGCATGGCGGCAATGGACACGGCATGAGGAAGGCGGCGGGCAAGACGCATCGTCGGATTGTGTATGAAGAAACCTATATTTCTCATACAATTATGCGCAGCCTGCTGCCTCGGATCAACGCAGCGGGTGGCGGCGATGCCTCAGACGCGGGTCGCTCCCGGCGACGACCCGGACGGCCGAGACGAAGTCAGTCGCTGGCCGAAGCAGCCGCGACCACCACGTGCCGCGGATGACGCGCGGCCCACATCGAACCCGCGAAGGCCAGCATCACGCCGCCGACGACGACGGCGCCGAAGACGAGGCTGTGGCCCTCGGCCCAGGCATCGACCGCCGGCAGCAGCAACTTGGTCACCGTGAAGATGCCCACGGCGAGGCTGAGGGCCGCCACCCCGAGAGCCATGATGCGTGAAGCGACGACGGCGGCGCGGTCGGCGCGGCGGATCAGCGCCGAGATCCAGACGCCGTTGATGCCGTCGACGACGAACATGCCGAAGACGAACAGCGCCGCGACGAACAGGGCCTGGAACACACCGCCGAAGCGGCTTGCCGACAGCGCGAACAGCGCCGCCAGCGAGACCGTATCGAAGGACAGCGCGAACAGCATGCCGACCGCGGCGATCGCCCATGGCCGACGCACGGTGAGCACCCGGCCCAGAAGGCGGCCCTTGAGGCCCGACGGGGCAACCACCGTGTTCGGGGCAGTGGTCAGCACCGCGTGAACGTTGACGAAGGCCAGTCCGAACAGGAACAGGGTGGAGACCGCCACACCCGTGACTTCGAGCCAGCCCGGCGTTTGCCAGCCGGAAGAGACCGTGCCGGCGACCCATGCGACGATCAGGATGACCACCCCGTGGCCGAGCGAGAACAGGGTTCCAGCAACCTTCGCGAGGCGCGGATTGGCGCGGGCGTTGTAGCGCGTCAGGCCATCGATGGTGGCGAGGTGATCGGCGTCGAAACCGTGCTTGAGACCGAGGACGAAGGCCAATACGCACAAGGCGGACCAGGTAGCAGGCAGAGCGTCCATTCAGATCGGTTCGGGAGAAGTCGGATGTGAGACGAATGTCGCACAACTTCCTACCGACGCCAAGTCCGGCAGCCTGCGGACCGGGATGAAGCCGGCCGCCATCGGACCTGCATTGCCGACCCGCATCGACGTCGATACCATCGACCGCAGCGGCACGCCGCGATGGCGCGCCGTCCGCGTCCACGCGCTGCGATGTCGAACCCGAAGGGAGATCAGGTGAACAATGTCGCGGTGATCGGGCTCGTCTTCGTCGGCGGTGCGGCCGGGTCCGTGCTTCGGTGGCTCGTCGGCGCGGCCGTCGGCCGCTGGTCCAGGGCCGGCCCGCCGCTCGGCACCTTGCTGATCAACGTCAGCGGTGCCTTCCTCATGGGCTTCCTTTCGACACTGTTCGAGGTCGACTGGCACGATCGCTACGGGAGCGCGCTCACCGCGCTGGTGCTGACCGGGCTGCTGGGGGGCTACACGACCTTCAGCAGCTATCAGCTCGATGCGGTCACACTCTTCGGCAAGCGACAGCGCCTTGTCGCCGCTGCCTATTGGGCAGGTTCGGTGGCCCTGGGACTCTGCGCGGCCGTGCTGGGGTACGCCACGGCCCGCTGGATCGGGAGCTGACGATGAGCACCGCGTTCAGGGACACGGCTTGCGTCGCGATCGGCGGCGGAGTCGGCTCGGTGATTCGCGAACTGCTGATGCTCGGCGTGGCGGACCTGCCTGGCGGCTTTCCCATGTCCATCTTCATCGCCAATGTCGTGGCTTCGGCGCTGATCGGCGTCCTCGCCGCCCTCAGCGTCCCGGACGGGCCTGTAGGCGCCACCGGCAAATTGCTGCTCACGACAGGCGTTATGGGCGGAATGTCGACATTCAGCTCGCTGATCTGGGGCACGCAGCAGATGCTCATGAATCCGGGCGAACGCACCACGGGCATCGTCTACCTGCTGTCGAGCATGGTGGTCGGGTTCCTGCTCGTTCAGCTGGGACTTCGCATCGGTACCCGGCTGCGCGCGCCCGCGCGGCCTGGACGCCGCGGCGATGCCTGAGCGGACTCAGCCGCCCAGGCGCCCGCCCTTCGTGGTGCGATGCGGATGCGGGTTGATGTCCTTCTTGGGCAAGGTGAAGAGCCACATCGTCAGGACGTAGGGCGCAGTGAGCGTGGGGATGCCCCAGGGCGACATCAGCGTGTCCATCGCGCCCTGGACGATGACGGTGAACACCGTCGCCAGGAACGCGAAGAACACGACCTTCGGGCTGGTCTTGAGGAACACCACGCCGACCGCGATCGCCGTGAGCACCGGGCTGAAGCCGTAGAGTCCCTCGCGCATTGCACCGGTGTCGACACCGAGCACGATGGAGCAGCCGATGGCAACGGCCGAGCCCAGCAGCGCGGCGATGGCCGCGGGCACGGACGAAACCGCCAGCCCGATGACGATGAGCACGCCGCTGATCGCGCTGCCCAGCAGGAAGACTTCACCGATGTTGAGGAACAGGATGGTCGGCAGTTCCCGCAGGCTCAGGGTGTCGGCGCCCACCGCCAGTTCGGTCGCAAGCGCCGGCGGGCCCATGCCCGCGATGTGCAGGTGCGCGAAGGCATAGGCGCCCAGCAGCAGCAGCCAGGTCACGAGCACGAACGGCGCGGTCGAGCCCGCGATGCCCCAGTTCCTCGTCACGACCGTGGACAGCGCGTCGACCACCACGGACGACACGGCGGCACCGATCACCAGGTAGGCCCACATGGTCGGATTCACGGACAGGAATGTCGGCAGCGCGACGCCCACCAGGATGCCGTTGAAGCCGTACAGCCCCTGATGGATGGACGGCGCATCGCAGCCGATGAGATGGGCGGTCAAGGTGGCCACCACCAGCCCGACCACGGCACCCGCGAAGATGCTCCAGTTGCCGTTGTCGTGCGAAGCCCAGGCGATCGCCGCGAGGAAGAACAGCCCGGTCGCGGCGTTCGGCTGGAAGAACACCTGGCCCGCGCCGCGCAGGCAGCTGGTGAGCAGGTTGTCCGGCAGGGGCTTCCCGAGCGTCATGATGTCACCTCGCAGTTTTTCTCGCGGCTTGGTGCCGCTGCCACGCACGTCGCCCTGATCAGCGCCACGCGAATTCCTCGGGCAGCGTGCGGCCCGTCGCCTCCTCGCGCACGACGGCCCACACCTCGCGCATGCGCGCGCGCACCTGATGACTCTCGGTTGCGACGACGCGCAGCATCAGGCCGGCCCCGTTCGGCAATCGGCTCAGGCCGCTCGCCAGTCCTTCCGCGAGATCGAACTGCGGAGGCACTCGCGCAGTCACCCGCTCGACGATCTCCGGCGGCGTGAGGATCAGCAGGTTGCCGAAGACGTCGAAGTGCTGCATCACGCCCGGCAGTTCGGGCGAGCGGCGGGCCGGCTCGATCAGCAGCTTCTCGGTGAACACGGGCGTCCCGTCCGGCCGCACGACCTCGGTCGACAACGACAGCACCTCGTAGCGAAAGCGCTCTCCGCCGTGATGCTTGCGCCCTGCCATCACGGCCTCGGCCACCAGCACGGTCGCGCTCGGTGCCGCCACGATGCGCGTGCGCGATGCGTAGCGTGCACCGCGGTACGGGATGGTGACCTCGGGCAGGTACTCGAGGTAGCCGTCCTCGGCGACCGTCAGCAGCTGCAGCTGCGCCGCGTGGTTCGAATCCATGGCATGCACACGCGTCGCGCCCTGGGTGGTCACATGCGCGCAGGCGCCCTCCTCCACGTCGACCACGATGGTGAGCCGGTCGCCCTGGAGCGTGCCGCCGCCCACCGAGGTGACCATGCAGATCGGAAGCTCGGGCATGCCCTCGTCCCAGTAGAGCGCGCGTTGCACCAGCAGCGGGGCAATGCGTTCCAGCTCGACCAGTTCCGAGCGCTCGGGTCCGCGCGCGAAGCGCAGGCGCAGATAGCCCACCTTGCCGGGCGCCCCGGCCGGCATCTGCGCAGGCTGGTCCTGGTAGTCCGCAAGCTCCGGCAGGCCCGACAGCTCCGGCAGCGTGAGGCGCGACGGATCGGCGTACGTGTTCGCGGGCGGGCATGGTGCAGCCTCTGCGTGCACAGGGGTACGCGCCACGGGTTCAGGCAGCAGCGACAGCGAGCTTCTTCTTGAGCGGGACGTCGAACAGCGCCATCTCGTGAATCGCCGACACCAGCTCGGGGATGCCCTCGCCGGTCTTGCAATTGGTGAACAGGAAGGGCTTGTCGCCGCGCATCACGCTCGATCCTTCGCGCATCACCTCGAGCGAGGCGCCGACGTAGGGCGCGAGGTCGGTCTTGTTGATGACCAAGATGTCGGACTGGCTGATGCCGGGGCCGTTCTTGCGCGGGATCTTGTCGCCGGCGGCCACGTCGATGACGTAGATGAAGAAGTCGACCAGCGCCGGGCTGAAGGTGAGCGTGAGATTGTCGCCCCCGCTTTCGATCAGCACGACATCGCTCTCGGGAAACTTCGCTTCCATCTCCTCGACCGCAGCCAGGTTCATCGACGGGTCTTCGCGAACCGCGGTATGGGGGCAGGCACCGGTCTCGACGCCGATGATCTTCTCCTCCACCAGGATGCCCTTGAGCGTGCGCTGCACGTGGCGCGCATCCTCGGTCGTCACCACGTCATTGGTGATGATGAGCACGCGGACGCCCGCGTCGATCAGGAGCGGCGTGATGGCCTCCACGATCGCGGTCTTGCCGGAGCCCACCGGGCCGCCGATGCCTATGCGTGTGATCTTCTTCATGGCTTTCCTTGCAACTGCGGCACGATGGCGCCGCGCTAGTTCATGAACATGCGGACATGCGCGCCGACATGATGCGCGACAAGCACATCGAACACCGGCGCGAAGCCCGTCATCTCGTCGAGTTCGACGTCCCGCACCTGCACATAGAGGTCGTGCACGCCGGCGCTGATGTCGAACAGTATCTTCTGAGTCTGCAGGTGGTCCACGCGCATCAGCCGCAGGGCGGCGCCCAGCATCATCTGGGTGACGCCGTACTGGTGCACCGCGAAGGCGTCTTCTTCAGGCAGCGCGTGGGCGGCGAACATCAGTCCGTGGGCGACCGGGAACGAACCCGGCGTGCGGCCATCGGCAATGGCGGCCAGCCAGCCGACGAGCAGTTCGTCGTCGAACAGGCCACTGCCGAGCTGTGCCAGCTTCTTGCCCATCCGGGTCGACATCAGGCGCTGCTCGTCACCCACGCGACGCAGCATCAGCGCGTTGTCGGCCTCGATCACGCCTTCGAGGTCGTGCCGGAGCGCGGCACGATGGGCCGCCAGCAAGGCCACGCCGTCGAGCTGCGCCGACTGCCACGCAGCCGCGAGAACGAAGCCCTTCAAGCTCTCGAGATCGCGCACGATCCCGGTCTGGATCGCCGATTCGACACCGTTCGAGAAAGAGAACGCGCCGACCGGCAGGGTCGAGTCCCCGAACTGCAGAACGCGCATCAGCTCCACTGCATCGCGGCCCGTGGTGGTCGCCATCAACGACCTTGTTCGCTCGAGTGGTCGTGGTCGTGGGCGGCGAAGCTGCCGTGCAGCTCGGCGTGCTGGTGCGCGCCACGCGGCGCCGATGCATGCGGATGCTGATGCGCGTGGGCATGCGGATGCGCGTGCGTGGTGCCGTCTTCGTGCACGTGCG
Source organism: Variovorax jilinensis (assembly GCF_030316885.1). Taxonomy (GTDB): domain Bacteria; phylum Pseudomonadota; class Gammaproteobacteria; order Burkholderiales; family Burkholderiaceae_C; genus Variovorax; species Variovorax jilinensis. The sequence continues at coordinate 44,704 of NZ_JASZYQ010000010.1, forward strand.
GATGGACGTGCTCGTGTTCGTGGTCGTGCGGGGCCACTGCCGCGGGCACGGCAGGCACCGTGGGGGCGGCGGGGGCGGCCTGGTACGCCTGCGCATGGCTGTGCGGCGTGGCGTCGGCACCGCCGAAGAGTCGACGTGCCTCGTGCGGCGCAAGGTAGGGGATCACGCTGGCGCCTGGCTGGAACGCGTACGTGATGTGCTCGAAGCGATGCGTGCGCATCACCGAATCCATCACCTTGCGGTCGACGGTCAACGGCACGTAGACATTCGTGTCCTTGACCACCGCGGGCCAGTGCTGGTTGCCCAGCGCGTGCCCGAGTTCGAAGCAGCTGCGGGCGATCGCGTCGGGCGACAGCGCGGCGGCGCCTGCCAGGTCGATGACCATCACCTCCTTGAGCGTGATGCGCACCACGATCGCGTCGGTGTCGCTGCAGGCGAGCACATCGCCGTCCCTGAGCTGGTAGAGCCTCGGCAAGGCGACCGCGAGCTCGGTTCCGCCGATCGTCTTCTTGCGCAGCCGGTTCTTCTGGGCCTCCCACTGATCCAGCCGGAACTCGTCGATCCGAAGCGGCGCGAGGCGTGACTTCCACTCTTCGTCGTTGCAATTGCCCAGCACGCTTTCGATCAGGTTCATGTGAATCAGGGTTAAGTCGGCAGGTTGAAGATGCGATCGGCCGAAGCCGAGGCTAGCTGAAGAAATAGAGCTGGTTGAGGCGAACCTCGGACGCCGGCGGCACGGTCGCATGCTTGCCATCGACCTTCACCGCGAAGGTCTCGGGATTAACTTCGATGGTGGGCGTCGCCGAGTTGCGCACCATGTCGGCCTTGGAGATCTGGCGGGTTCCCCTGACAGGCTCGACATTGCTCTGCAGGCCGTAGCGATCGGCGATGCCGTTCTCCCACGCCGCATGCGAGGTGAAGGTGTAGCGGGTCTTGGCGAGTGCCGATCCGCTGGCGCCGAACATCGGCCGGTAGATCACAGGTTGCGGCGTCGGCAGCGAGGCGTTCGGGTCGCCCATCGGATACCAGACCACCATGCCGCCCTTGATGACGTACTTGGGCTTGGCACCGAACATGGCGAAGTCCCACAGCACGAGATCGGCAAGCTTGCCTACCTCGATCGAGCCGATCAGGTGGCTCACGCCCTGCGCCACGGCCGGGTTGATCGTCACCTTGGCGAGATAGCGCAGCACGCGGAAGTTGTCGTTGCCGGGCGCATCTTCGGCCAGCGGGCCGCGCGCGCGCTTCATGCAATCGGCCGTCTGGATGGAGCGCAGGAAGCTCTCGCCGACGCGCCCCATGGCCTGCGAGTCGGACGAGATGATCGAGATGGCGCCCAGATCGTGCAGCACGTTCTCGGCCGCGATCGTCTCTGCCCGCACGCGGCTTTCGGCGAAGGCCACGTCCGAAGGAATCTTCGGATTGAGGTTGTGGCAGACCATGATCATGTCGAACAGCTCGGCCTGCGAATTCACGCCGTAGGGCAGCGTGGGATTGGTCGAGCTCGGCAGCACGTTCGGCATCGAGGCCACGCGAATGATGTCCGGCGCATGGCCGCCGCCCGCACCCTCGGTGTGGTAGGTGTGGATCGTGCGGCCGTCGAAGGCGGCGATCGTGTTCTCGACGAAGCCGGCCTCGTTGAGCGTGTCGGTGTGGATGCACACCTGCACGTCCATCTCGTCGGCCACGGTCAGCGACGTGCGGATGGCGCCCGGCGTGGTGCCCCAGTCCTCGTGGATCTTGAGGCCGGCGGCGCCGGCGTTGATCTGCTCGATGATCGGCGCGGCTCCGGACGAGTTGCCCTTGCCGAGCAGCCCGACGTTGACCGGGAGGCCGTCGAAGGCCCGCATCATCATCTCCATGTTCCAGGTGCCGGAGGTGATCGTGGTGCCGTTCGTGCCGTCGGTGGGGCCCACGCCGCCACCGAACAATGTGGTGATGCCGTTGGAGAGGGCCGCCCAGACCTGCTGCGGCGAGATCATGTGCACGTGGCCGTCGTTGCCTCCGGCCGTGAGGATCAGGTGCTCGCCGCTGATCGCGTCGGTCGCAGGGCCGATGGCCAGCGATGGCGTGACGCCGGCCATGGTGGAAGGGTTGCCTGCCTTGCCGATGCCGCAGATGAAGCCGTTCTTGATGCCGAGGTCGGCCTTCACCACACCTTGCACGGGGTCGACGATCGTGACGTTGGTGATGACGAGATCGGGCGCTCCGGCCGCGCCGGTGAGCTGGTTGTCCATGCCCATGCCGTCGCGCAGCGTCTTGCCGCCACCGTAGACCGCCTCGTCGCCGTAGTTGCGCAGGTCCTTCTCGATCTCGATGTAGAGATCGGTGTCGCCCAGGCGAATCTTGTCGCCCGTGGTCGGACCGAACAGATCGGCGTACTGCTTGCGGGACATCTTGGCCATGCGGCTAGCTCCTCGTGGATTTCTTGGACTTGAAGCCGAAGAGCTTCGCGCGCTGCATCGACTCTTCGAGCCGAGGGCGGTAGCCATGGTCGTGCTCGCTTCCGGTCCAGCCGTCGACCAGATTGTTGAAGCCGTAGATGCGCTGCTTGCCGGCGATGGGGACCAGCACCACGAGCTTCTCGTCGCCGGGTTCGAACCGGACGGCCGTGGTCGCGGGAATGTCGAGCCGCTTGCCGAAGGCCTGCTCGCGATCGAACTCGAGCCAGGAATTCGCCTCGAAGAAATGGTAGTGCGAGCCGACCTGGATCGGGCGATCGCCAGTGTTGCGCACCTTCAGTTTGGTCTGCTCGCGGCCTGCGTTGATCTCGATGTCGCCCTCCCCGAAGACCAGGCCACCCACGGGCACAGTGTTCGAAGGGGCTGCCACGCGGGCTTTCGCGGGAGGCGGGGTTTTCTTCTGTGCCATGACGCTCGGATCTCCTGGTGGACAGGCTATTTGATCGGCTGGTGGACCGTGACGAGCCGGCTGCCGTCGGTGAAGACGGCCTCGACCTGCACCAGAGGAATCATGTCGGCCACGCCGACCATGACGTCGCTCAGGGTCAGCACTTCGGCTGCATCCTTCATGACCTGCTCGACCGTCTTGCCTTCGCGAGCGCCCTCCATGGCTGCGGCCGCAATGACGGCCACAGACTCGGGATGATTGAGTTTCAACCCTTTGGCCTTGCGTCGCAGGGCGACGTCGGCGAGGGTGTAGATGAGAAGCTTTTCCTGCTCCCGCGGTGTCAAATGCATGGACTTGAGTCTCCCGTGCAAGATGAATCCTGTCCAGTCCGGCGCAGGGCTTGAACAAATTGTGTCAAAGATCGTGAATACACACAAGGCTGGCCGCAATGCGATCGCCATTGAAGGTCAATTCACGCGGATCTCGGATCTCAATAGGCCACCGATTTATTTGCGAGGCCTGTAGCGGTGAGTTGGAGAGGTGCCCGCAATCACGTCATCTGATTCGGCGCTGAATCACGTTCCGTCGAGGCGTCATTCGGATGCAAGTCGACGGCGGGTCCACTGCGCGATTTCGTCCGATGGCGAGATGCGCCATCGCCGATACGCGACGCGCCCTACCCCGGAGTGACGCCCGTTTCCTTGACGACCGCACCCCATTTGGCGGTTTCCTCTGCAACGAAACGCTCGAACTGCTCCGGGGTGTTCGCGACGACCACGTTGACCTGCTCTTCGTGGCTGCGCAGCACCTCGGGGTTTCGCAGCGCCTTCACCATTTCCCGGTTGAGCGCATCGAGGACGGCAGGCGGCACCCCCTTGGTGGTGACCACGCCCTGCCAGGTGTCGAACACGACATCACCGTAGCCGAGTTCGCGGAAGGTCGGCACCGCCGGCATCTGAGGCATGCGCGATGCGCTCGTGACTGCGAGCGGCGCTGCCGTACCGGCCTTCAGATGCTCCCAGACGGCAGAGGGGGTTTCGTACAGCAGCGGGACATGGCCGGCCACGAAATCCTGGACAGCGGGAGCCGTGCCCTTGTAGGGGACATGCGTGATGTCGAGGCCGGCGCGCTTCTTGTAGAGCTCGCCGACCATGTGCCCGATGGTTCCGTTCCCGGTCGAGGCGTAGGCCAGTCGGGCGCCGGTTCGAACCGCATCTTCGAGTTGGGCCAGGGTGGTGAAGCCCGTACGCTGATGCGCCATCAGCACGGTGACGGACCGCGAGAACTGCGTCACCGGCTGGAAGTCCCGCAGCACGTCGTAGGGCTGGTTCGGGAACATGGCCGGATTGATGGCCAGCGAGCCGATGGTGCCGAGCAGCAGCATGTAGCCATCGGCAGGCGCCTTGGCGACCAGGTCCGACCCGATCATTCCGCTCGCGCCGGGACGGTTCTCGATGACGATCGACCACCCGGTGTCCTGCCGCATGCGTTCTGCGACCTGGCGGGCGCGGACATCCGAGGTGCCGCCCGCAGGGAAGGGAACGATGAAGCGAATGACTTTTGCTGGATCGGGAAAAGTGCCGTTGCCATGCGCACGAAGCGGCAGGAGTTGAATTCCGGCAAATGCGAGCGGTAGCGATTGAATAAGGCGGCGACGACGCATGACAACCTCTGTAAGCTGAATTCAGAGTATTTCATACATCGACGCAATGGAGTTGTACTCAGACGCTCCAATAGCGTCAGCGAGTGACAGATTTAAGTGCAATGGCATTGAAGCGGTCGGCAATCCGCGCCGCCTCTGCCGCGACCTCGGCCAGAAAGGCATCGCTCACACGGATGTCTGCCGCCGTCGCCGGAGATGTGCTTGCAGAGATGCCCCTCAACCGATCGGCCACGACAGCAAGCTCGGCCGCGGTCGGGCGACTGCCGCTGCGGTCGCGCCCCGCGGCGTGGGCGCCAATGCGCGTGCACAACTCTTCTGCGGCGTCGACGAACGGGATCCACTCTGACGCCTCGCGTCCTGCCGGCGGAGGCTCGGCCAACAGTCGTGCCAGCGTGGCGCGCAGCTTCGCGAGGCGCGCGTAGGCAATCCCGCGTGCGGCGACGATCTGCGTCGATGCATCGCCCGGCGAGCAGCCCGCGACCAGGTAGTCGGCGGTCGCCGACATGACGGCGCTGAATTCGGACGCCAGCAGGTCGCCATGCCGGCGCGGCCAGATGAAGTAGCCAAGGACAAGGGCAATTGCGGCGCCGACCAGCGTGGCCACCAGGCGCGCTTCTCCGTAGTCGATGTTGTGCGTTGTGGGTGCGATGAGGTCGACCAGGATGAGGACGAGCGGAGTGAACACGACCGCCTGGGCCGCATAGGAAAGGCTCTTGGCCCATGGAAGCAGCGCCGCGAACATGACGACGACGAGCACCAGCACCGTGCCCTTGGGCAGCAGGATCATCACCGCCGCGCCGATGACGACGCCAACGCTGGTACCCAGGCAGCGCAACACGGCGCGGGCGAAGACCGAGCCCAGGTCCGGCTTCATGACCAGCGCAACGGTCATGGGAATCCAGTACCAGTGAACGCCGGCGACGAGCCCCTTCATGGCAAAGGCCGTGCCCATGCACAGTGCCAGCGAGGCGGCAGCAAGCAGGACGGGCCTCTCGACCGAGAACCAGGCGCGGCCGCTTTCATTGTCCAGACGCGAAGGCGGCTCGGCCTTCGCGGCAATGTCGCCGGCGCCAATGGTTCCTGCCAGCTGTGCGAGCCCGTGGGCAAGCTTGCCGGTCGGATCGAGCGACACCGGTGGTGCGGCGGCGCGGCGGCGCACCGACATCGCCATCGCGCCGAGCCAGGCGGCGGCAGAACGCAGTGCGGCCGGATCCGTCTCGGCCATGATGGCTGCGAAGGTGCGATCGTTGGCGTCCACGATGGCCGGATGCAGGTACTGGGATCGACCGATCGCTTCGCGACGGGCCAACCTCACCTGCGGACTCGCCTGGCCGGCCATGGCCTCGTCTGCCCGGGCTCGCGCGAGATTGGCGAGCGCCGCCACCTCGTCGGCCTGTATGGCGCGCTCGGGTCGCTGGAAATCCATCGCTGCTTCGACCGCCAGCACCAGCGCATAGAAGACAGCACCCGCCAGGTAAAGCAGCGCCGGTTGCCAGAACGGTCCCATCTGCGGCAGGCCGATGGCGATCGCGGCCAGCATGAGCGCCTGCATCGTGCCGAGCGACAAGGCCTTTCCGTAGCTGTTGACGATGCCTGCAAGAAAGGCCAGCACCGTCATGGCGACAACGACGGCCGGATAGGGCAGGACCGCGAGGTACCCCGCAAGGTAGCCTGAAGCGGCGATGGGCGCGCAGATCGCGATGTCACGAAAGCGTGATCGGTAGCTGCCGGCGCCTTCGGCCGCCGCCATGTTGAGCGTGCCCAAGGCCACGAGGAAGCCGAACACGAAGCGGTCCGTGACCAGACCCAGCGCGAGCGGGATACCCACGCAGATGGCGGCTCTGACAGCCACGTCCCGCGGCCAGGGGGCCGATTGCAGCCGGGTGAGTTCATGCACCCAGCTGGCTTTCCGATATGGATCGTCTTGTGTCATTGGCCGCTGGGCATGAGCCGCCGGAAACCGCTTCGGGCGACGTGCCTGAGAGTGTATGCGGCCGGGTACGGCGGCATGAACCTCAACCACATGGCGTATGCGAACTCTCGAGCGTCTCGATGTTGAAGCGCGCGAGACGCGGCATTATTCTGGGCGCCGGCGCATGCTGAACCTGCGCGCCGCTAGCGTACGGATGGCACTACAGATCTGCGGACAATCCGTCGCGTCGACATGTTGTCAATGAAGGAGTCTCATGGAAGTCCAGCTGGCATTTCAGTTGTTCATGGCCGTCGTCATGTTCGCCCTGACGATCGGCTTGCAGATGCTCGCGACCGTCGGTGCCCTCTGGCTTCGGGACCGGGCAACCCCGACGGGTGCCCCGATCAGTGCGATGGGAGCGGCAGCCCAGGTCGGCGCACTGACGACCGCCCTGCTGGTTCTGGCCTTCCTGCAGTCGCTGATCTGGGCGTTCATGTACCTGTGGACCTCCGGTTTCCAGACCTTCCATGACGCACTGTTCTTCTCCCTGTCGTGCTTCTCGACCCTGGGGTTCGCCAACTTCCTGCCACCCCGGGGGTACGACGTCCTCGCTGCGCTGCAGGGCATCGTGGGGTCGCTCTCGATGGGCTGGTCGGCGGCGATCATCGTGGCGGCGGCACACAGCTACTACATGGAACTGCATCGCCGCGCAGGCGTGTCGCTCGATCTCTAGCAGGCCAGCCATGCGCCGGCCGACGCCGGCGATCAGTTGTGCGGCTTCAGGTGCGCGTGCCCCTTGCCGTGGCCGTGCGAATGCCGATCGCCGCTGCCATCGAGCGGCACCAGGTGCACGTTGCCGTGTCGCACGCCCCGCAACGCGACGAGCTGGTCGGCACAGGCCTGCACCGCGGCCATCGGCCCGCGCAGCACCACGGTCTCCATGCAGTGGTCGTGGTCGAGATGCGTGTGCAGGCTGGTGATGACCAGATCGTGGTGGTCGTGCTGGAGGTCGAGGACGCGGGTCGTGACCGTCTGCTCGTGGTGATCGTAGATGTAGCTCACGTTGGCGACGCACCAGCCCGTCTTCTCGCGCGCCGGCTGCCGCAGCGTGACGCTGCCGAGCTGCGAGCGGATCAGGTCGCGCACCGCCTCCGAGCGATTGACATAGGCCTTTTCGGCAATCAGCGCGTCGAACTGCGCGGCCAGGTCGTCATCGAGCGAGATCGTGAAACGTTGCATGGAGGGCGTAGGAAGTGTGCGGGCCCAGCCATCATAGGCCGCGCGAAGCTGCCGGCTCGGCGCGTTCGAGCGCGACGCCCAGCCGCTTCGCGAGCCGGATGAAGTTGGCCCGGTCGAGCCCCAGCGCCTCGGCGGCCGCCGACCGATTGAAGCCATGCGCCGCGAGCGCCGCGGCGAGCCGCTGCCGCTTGAGCGCATCGACCGCATCCTGGAGCGATCCGCCCTTTTGCGCGACGCCGGCATCGCCGAGCACCATGGCGACGGCCGGCGTCGCTGCCGTCGTGGTTTCCTCGGCGGACTGCGACGCCAGCTCGAGGTCTTCCGCGCCGAGGCTCAGCATGCGCGTCGGCTCCTGGTTGCGCGCGCGTGCCCTGAGCACGCTGCGCCCCAGGAGGTGTTCCAGCTCGCGCACGTTGCCGGGCCAGGGGTAGGCCAGCAGGGCCGCCTGCGCGCTCGCGTCCAGCCGGGCGGCGCCGATGCCGAGCCGGGAGCGGTTCTCCTCGAGGAAGAAGCCGGCCAGCAGCAGCACGTCGCGCCCGCGCTCGCGCAACGGCGGCACCCGCAGCGGATAGGCGCTGAGCCGGTGATAGAAGTCGGCGCGCAGGCGTCCTGCCCGCACTTCCTCGGCCAGGTTGCGGTTGCTGGCGGCGATCAGCCGCACGTCGACGCGGTGCTCGCGGTCGGAACCCAGGCGCTGCAGCTGGCCGCTCTGCAGCACGCGCAAGAGCTTGGCCTGCACCGGCATCGACAGCTCGCCCACCTCGTCGAGGAACAGGGTGCCACCGTCGGCCAGCTCGAACTTGCCGGGCCGGTCGCCGGCCGCGCCGGTGAATGCGCCCTTCACATGGCCGAAGAGCTCGCTCTCGACCAGCGTCTCGGGCAGGGCCGCGCAGTTGAGGCTGATCATCGGCCGCGCCGCGCGCAGGGAGCCCGCATGGATCGCCTCGGCCACGAGTTCCTTGCCGACACCGGTCTCGCCCTGGATCAGCACCGACAGCTCGCTGCCCGCCACCAGCGCGATGTCGGCGACGAGCTGCCGCATGGCGGCGCTGCGCCCGATCAGCTCGCGCGCACGCGGCGCAGCGGCCAGCCGGAAGCCTTCCGCGCGCAGGCTCTCGGCCGCGACCCGATGCTCCAGCTGCTCGATGCGGCCGGCCACTCCGACGATCGCCGCGGCCAGGCTGGCGAACAGCTGCAGTGCCGCCAGGTCGGCGCGCGAGAAGCGATCGGGCTGCAGCGCATCGAGCGTGAGCAAGCCCCAGATCCGCTGGTTGAGCTGGATCGGGCAGCCGACGCAGTCGTGCACGTCGAGCTCGCCCTCGACGCCGTCGACCAGGCCGTCGTAGGGGTCGGGCAGGCTGCTGTCGGAGGGAAAGCGCAGGGGACCGCCAGCGCCCACCAGCGCCGCGAAGCGCGGATGCTCGGCGATCCGGAAGCGACGACCCAGCGTGTCGCGACTCAGGCCGTCGACCGCCAGGGGCAGCAGGCTGCCGTCTTCCAGCCGGAGCAGCGCCGCGGCATCGCAGGGCAGGAACACGCGCAGCGATTGCAGGAGGCGGCGATAAAGCTCCTCGGCAGGCAAACCGGCGCCGAGATCGGCCACCAGGGGCGCCACCGCCTCGAGCAGCTTGTCGGCAGTCGAAAAGACACGATTTGGAGTCATCTGGACACGATGATAGACGTGTCATCGAGACACATGGCGTTGTAAGTCCTTGATCTGCCACGAGAACAGGCCTGGAACGGATGTTGCGCTGCATCACGCATCCCATGTGAACTCCAGGAGTCCTTCCCGTGCTGACCGCTCAACAAAAGTCCATCGTTTCCGCCACCGTGCCGCTGCTCGAAACCGGCGGCGAGGCCCTGACCACGCACTTCTACCGGATCCTGCTCGACGAGCATCCCGAAGTGCGGCCGCTCTTCAACCAGGCCCACCAGGCCAGCGGCGCGCAGCCGCGTGCCCTGGCCAACGGCGTGCTGATGTACGCGAAGAACATCGACCGGCTCGAGGCGCTCGGCGACCTCGCGGGGCAGATCGTCAACAAGCACGTCGCGTTGCAGGTGCTGCCCGAGCACTACCCGATCGTGGGCGCCTGCCTGCTGCGCGCCATCCGCGAGGTGCTGGGCACCGAGATCGCCACCGACGAGGTGATCTCGGCCTGGGCCGCCGCCTACGGCCAGCTCGCCGACATCCTGATCGGCGCCGAGAAGCAGGCCTATGACGAACGCGCCGCTGCGCCGGGCGGCTGGCGCGGGGCTCGCGCTTTCACGGTGGTGAAGAAGGAAGCCGAGAGCGAGGAGATCGATTCCTTCTACCTCGCACCGGCCGATGGCGGCGCGATCCTGGACTTCGCGCCGGGCCAGTACATCGGCCTCAGACTGGTGGTGGACGGCAAGGAGATCCGCCGCAACTACTCGCTGTCGGCCGCCCCCAACGGCGCCACCTACCGCATCAGCGTCAAGCGCGAAGCCGGCGGCGTTGCCTCCAACCATCTGCACGACCATGTCTTCGAAGGCTCGACGGTCGAACTGTTCCCGCCCGCGGGTGCCTTCACCCTGCAGGCAGGCGAGCGGCCGCTGGTGCTGATCAGCGGCGGCGTCGGCATCACGCCGACCCTGGCGATGCTCGAGGCCGCGCTGAAGACCGAGCGCGCGGTGCACTTCATCCACTTCGCGCGCACCCGCGGCGTGCATGCATTCCGGCACGCCATCGATGCGCTGGCGCACAAGCATCCTCAGTTGAAGCGCTTCTACTGCTACGAACAGGTAGCCACGAACGCCGCCCAGTCCGATGCACCGCACGCGGTCGGCCGCCTCGATGTGCAGCAGCTAGGCCAATGGCTGCCGGCGACGCGCGATGTCGATTCCTACTTCCTCGGCCCGAAGCCTTTCATGCAGCAGGTGAAGACGGCGCTGCACACGCTAGGCGTGCCCGAGCGCCAGGCGCGCTACGAGTTCTTCGGGCCGGCCTCGGCGCTCGAGTAGCCGCGGCTCACTTGCCCGTGATCGGGTTCGGGTAGTGGAAGGGCGGGATGTAGACGCCCGGGAAGGGTTCGTAGTCTTCGGTCGGCGGCAGGTCGGGCGGGTAGTCCGCCAGCATGCCGCCCTTGGGCGAGACGGCGGTGGCCCAGCTTTCGCCGTAGGGCGTGTGGAAGGTTCGATAGAAATGCATCTTCGAGATCTGCCAGCGACCGCCCTCGTCCCTCGCGTACTCGAAGGTCTCGACGCCTTCGCCCCAGCGCCCGTACTTGCCGAATTCGGCAAGCTGCATGAACGAGCGCCAGCGGCCCTTGGCCCGGGTGCCGCACGGCGCCACGTGCACGATGCCCTGAATCATCATGTGGTTGTAGAGCTGGCCATGCAGCAGGCCGTTCGGGCCGCTCTTGGCCGGCCCCTGGCCGAGAAACTGCTTGAACAGCACCTCGAGCTGCTTGCGGCCGAGATAGACGCCAAGGGCGGAAATCTCCACCGAACAATCCTCGGTGAAGAGCGGCAGCAACTCGTCCCACAGCGCCTTGTCGAGGTAGTAGCCATACATGCGCGTGAGCTTGCTGATCAGTTCGATCGCCTTGAGCTCCGAGAGCTCCGATTCGACGGCGGCGAGTCGGGCTTCGAGCAATGCAAGGCGCTCGGGCGTGGGCAGAGTGAGGCTGGCTTCTGTCATGGGTCAGTCGAGCTTGAGGTTGATGCGCTTGATCAGCCGTCCCCATTCGTCGTGGTCCTTGCGGATCACTTCGCGGAAGGCCTCGGGCGAACTGCTCACGAGTTCGACGCCCATGGCGGAGAACTGCTCGCGCAGCTGCGAGGCGTTGACGGCGCGGGAGATTTCCTGGTTGAGCTTGGCGACGATCGGCGACGGCAGGCCCGCGGGGCCGAAGACACCGAGCCAGGTCGAACTCTCGAAACCCGAGAAGCCCTGCTCCCTGGCGGTGGGCAGCTCGGGCAGGGTGGCGAGGCGGCTCGTGCCTGCGGCGGCCAGCGCCTTGAGCCGGCCGGCGCGCACGTAGGGGATGGCGGTCGCCGGCGAATCGAACAGCAGTTGCACGTGGCCGGCCAGCAGGTCCTGCGCGGCCGGGTTCGAGCCCTTGTAGGGCACGTGGACGAACTTCGCGCCGTAATCGGCATTGAGCGCCTCGATGTAGAGGTGTCCGGTGGTGCCCGGGCTCGGCGACGCGAAGGCGACGGTCTGGGTGCGGCTCAGCGCAATGGCTTCGGCCAGGTTTTTTGCGGGGAACGACGGATGCGCCACCAGCACCGAGCTGCCGCGATAGACCTGCGCGATCGGCGTGAAATCGGCGAAGGGATCGAAGGGAGCCTTGGCATAGAGGTGAGGAACCTGCGTGTGCGTCGTGTTGAGCGTGAGCAGCAGCGTGTAGCCGTCGGCCGGTGCCCGCGCCACTTCGAGCGCGCCTGGAATGCTCGCCCCGCCGGGCTTGTTCTCCACCACGATCGCATTCCCGAGGCTGGCGGTCAGCTCGCGCGCCAGCGCCCGCGCCACCACGTCGCCGGGGCCGCCGGGCGGTGCCGGGACCACCAGCCGGATGGTGCGGGCAGGGTCGGGGTAGGTGGCAGGAGACGCGGGCTGCGTCCACCCGGCAAGCGGAAGCAGCAGAGCGGCGGCAAGCAGGGTGGCGCGAGAAAGGAGGTCCATCGCCGCAGTCTAGGCAGCCGGCGTTGACCGGGCAAACGACATCTTCGACACTTGCGTCAACTTCTGGTTGACACAACTCGCCATGGCTCCCGACCGTCCCTACGCCCGGCTGCGCTTCAGCCAGCTTGAAATGATCAGTGAGATCGCCGAGACCGGTGGCGTACGCATGGCGGCCGAACGGCTGCACTTGTCGGCCGCGGCCATCAGCAAATCGTTGCGTGAAATCGAACGATCCCTGGGCTTCGAACTTTTCGAGCGCCTGCCGCGCGGCATGGCGCCGACCGCCAGGGGCGAGCGCGTCGTCGCGCATGCGAGGCTGCTTCTCAACGAGATCGGCTACATGGCCGACGACTCCGCACTCGCCAGTCCGCGGCAGGGCGGGCTGATTCGCCTCGGCGCGTCGCCCTACGTCATTGCGCACGTGCTGCCCGGGCTGCTGTCGGCGCTGCGTGCCGCCGAGGCGGCGGATTCGCGCATGACGGTGCGCATCCACGAAGGCCACCTCGGCGCGATGTTCGAACTGTTGCTCGCGGGCCAGATCGATGCGCTGGTCACGCTCTATGCACTGGGTGACCTGGCCGGCACCAACACCGATGCGGTGGCGATCGAGAAGCTGCGCGACGAGCCGATCGTCGTCGTCGCCCCGCCGGCGCTGCACCCCGGCGGCCGGCGCAAGGTGCGCTGGAGCGAACTCGCCGCCATGCCGTGGATCCTGCCGGCCGCCTCGACCCACATGCGCCGCGCGGTCGAGGCGATGTTCCACATGGATTCGACGATGCCGCCGGTGCCGGTCATCGAAGGCACCAACCTGCAGGGCAACGTCAGCCTGTGCGTGGCCGGCCTCGGTTGCACGATCGCACCGATGACGCTCGTGCGCGAGCCGCTCGAGAGCGGCGCCCTGCGCCTCGTGAACGTGCGCGAGGCCATGCCGAGCTCGGCCCTCGCACTCGTGTACCGACGCATATCCGCGATGTACCGGCTCGGCGTCGACGAGCTCAGGGCGGCGGCGCATGCGAGCTTCCCGTGAGCGAGGGCCTGGCCGTATCGCGGCCTCGGCGAAGGGATGAAGCATTGGCGCAGCGGGTCGCGTGCTGAAGACGTGGCCATGCAGCCGCCCGGTTTCCATCAGGCGGCTATGCTCGATCACCACGAACAAGGCCATCCCCTGGCCGTCGCCAAGAGACAATCCACCCTTGCATCCGACCGGAACCCTGCGCGGCATCGCCGCGATGCTGCTGGCCTGCGCCTTCTTTGCCTGCATGGACGCACTGCTCAAGAACCTGGCCGGACACTACCCGCCTGTGCAGGTCATGGCATTGCGCGGCCTCACGGCCCTGCCCCTGGTGTGCCTCTACATCGCATGGCGGCGCGAGGCCGCCGGCGTCTTCCATCGGCGCCTGCGTTGGCGCCTGCACCTGCTGCGCGCCACGCTGAACATGACGATGCTGGTGCTCTTCGTCTATGGGCTGAAGACCCTGGGTCTGGCCGAGGCCTACACGCTCAGCTTCATTGCACCCTTGCTGATGGTGCTCATTGCCGTGCCCATGCTGGGCGAGTCGGTCCAGCCCCGGCATTGGCTCGCCATCGGCCTCGGCTTCGCCGGCGTGGTGATCGCGCTCCGGCCCGAGCAGGCTGCCTTCCTGTCGATGGGTGCCGTGGCGGTGCTGGTGGCCGCGGTCTGCTATGCGCTGTCGAACATGCTGGGCCGCCTCATCAGCCGCACCGAATCGAGCGCCGCGCTGGTCTTCTGGACCACCGCCGGCATGGCCGTGGGCGGCAGCCTGATCGCAGCGCCACAGTGGGTGCCGATACAGTCCGAGCACGCCTGGGTCCTTGCAGGCCTGGCCCTCAGCGGATTCCTGGGCCAGATGTGCATCGCCGAAGCCTTCCGCCACGGCAAGGCCGCCGCCATCGCCCCCTTCGAGTACAGCGCGCTCGCCTGGGCCATCGTGCTGGACTGGCTCTTCTGGCACACCGCGCCCGATGCATGGACGCTCGGCGGCGGTGCGCTGATCATTGCGAGCGGACTGTGGCTGGCGCGCAGCGAGGCGCCGAGGCAGGCCGCCTGATTCAGGGAATCATCACGATGGCGCCGACCGTCGATCGGCTCTCGGCCGCGCGGTGCGCCTGCGCCGCCTGCGCCAGCTCGAAGCGCGCGCCGATGCTGGCACGCACGATGCCCGCCTCCATGGCATCGAACACGTCGGCGGCGTTGGCGCGAAACGTTCCGAGATCGGCGTTGTGCGGGAAGACCGAGGGCCGCGTGAGAAAGAGACAACCCTTCTTGTTCAGCAGCTCCGGGTCGATGGCCGGAGCCGGACCGGAGGCCGCGCCGTACAGCGCGACCAGCCCGAAGGGTGCTGCGCAGTCGAGCGATCCCATGAAGGTGTGCTGCCCCACCGAGTCGTACACCACACGGGCCTTGCGCCCGTCGGTCGCCGCGATGACCCGCGCCACCCAATCGGGCTCGGAATAGTCGATGACCCGATCGCAGCCCGCGGCGCGTGCCGCCTCGCACTTGGGGGGCGAGCCGGCGGTGCCGATCACCGTGGCCCCGAGTGCCTTGGCCCAGGCGCTGAGGATCTGGCCCACACCCCCGGCGGCCGCATGCACAAGCACCACGTCGCCCGGGCGCACGGCATGCGTCTTCCTCACGAGGTACTGCGCCGTCATCGCCTTGAAGAACACTGCCGCAGCGTCTTCGACGGCAACGCCGTCCGGAATCCTCACGAGCCTGTCGGCCGCCACGTTGCGGCGATCCGCGTAGGCTCCGAGCCCGGCGTTCATGTAGACCACGCGTTCACCGAGGCGCAGATCCGTGACTCCGTCACCCAGGGCTTCCACGACGCCGGCGGCCTCGTGGCCCAATCCCGAGGGCAGCGGCAGCGGGTACTTGCCCGAACGCTGATAGATGTCGATGTAGTTGAAGCCGATCGCCGTCTGGCGCAGCCGGACTTCACCCGGCGCCGGGGCGGGCAGTTCCATGGTCTCGAGGCGCATCGCCTCCGGGCCGCCGAACGTCGTGAGCCGGATGGCTCGTGTCTCCGCCGATGGGGTCATCTGTCGATCCTCGTGCATTGTCGTTTCGTGCCCGCCACCCATGCGGAGACGCCTCAGTTCGTCGGAAAGAGCCCGACCACCTGCCACTCGCCGTTCGACTTTCCGTTGCTCCGGCAGAAGAGATAGCTGGCGGAGTTCTGCAGCGCCCTGTGGCGATTCTCGATGCGTGCCACCCTGCAGTTCTTCCTGCCTTCAGGGTCGACGGCCGGCGTGATGCTGCCATTGCTGGAAGTGCGAGGATTTTCCCAGGTGACGGTGACACCATCGGCGCCCGTGTCGAGCGTGCGGTTGACGGACCGGGTCATCAAGTCGATGTCGGCGCCGTTGAATCGGGTCACCGGTGTATCCCGCATCGCATTGAAGAGGCTCAACGGCCGCGCCTGCGCAGCAGAAATCGCAGCCATCGCAGCGACGGCCATCGCGAGCACCCTGGCCCCTTGGGACGCCTTCATGTTCGACTCCTCGCGGTCCTGGTGGGATGAAGCCGAACAATTCTACGGCGCGCCTGTCCTTCGATCGGGCTACATGGCCCGTGCCGCGGGTCTCGATCTCTTCAGCGGCCAGCGATTCCGGAAGACATCGCCGGCTTTTGCGCTCCGAGACGATCGTTTCAACGGTTTTCATCAGAGTGCTCCTTCCGGTCGATCGACCGACGCATCGCGTTCAGCGAAACAGATTGGTGTGCGCCAGCTCGACGATCTCGTCGCCGCGCCCGTTCATCACGGCCTTGAGCATGTACAGGCCGAAGCCCTTGGCCTGCTCTGCCTGTATCGCCGGCGGGATGACCAGCTCCTGCTTCGCCGTGACGACGTCGACCAGAACCGGCCCGGGCTCCGCGAGGGCCTGCCTCAGTGCATCGGGAAGTTCCGAGGCCAGCTCGACGCGCAGCCCCCTGATGCCGACCGCGCGCGCCATGGCCGCGAAGTCCGGATTGCGCAGATCGGTGGTGCCGTCGTCCAGGAAGCCTTCGGCCTTCATCTCCAGGGCGACGAAGCCCAGGGATCCGTTGTTCACGACGACCACCTTGACCGGCAGTCCGAGCTGGGCGAGCGTGAGGAAGTCGCCCATGAGCATCGCAAAGCCGCCATCGCCCGACAGCGAGATCACCTGCCGCCCCGGCGCCGCCGCCTGCGCGCCCATCGCCTGCACCATGCCGTTCGCCATGGAGCCATGGTTGAACGAGCCCAGCAGACGACGCTTGCCGTTCATCTTCAGATAGCGCGCCAGCCAGGCGGTCGGCGTGCCGACCTCGGCGACGAAGATCGCGTCGTCGTCGGCCAGCTCGCTCAACAGTGCACCCAGGTATTGAGGATGGATCGGTCGGCCCGGCGCCGAGGGACGCGCCAGATCGTCGAGGCCGCGGCGCGCCTGGAGGTAGTGCGCGCGCGCCGCTTCGAGAAAGCGGCGGCTGCGTCCTTGCCTCAGCCTGGGCAGCAGGGCATCCACCGTTTCGGCGATGTCTGCGACGACGCCCATCGAGAGCTGGGCGCGGCGGCCCAGCATGGTGGGATCGCGGTCGACCTGGATGATCCTGGCGTGGCGGGGATAGAAGGCGCGGTAAGGGAAGTCGGTGCCGAGCATCAGCAATGCATCGCAGTCCTCCATCGCGTGATAGCCCGACGAGAAGCCGATGAGGCCGGTCATGCCGACGTCGAAGGGGTTGTCCCATTCCAGGTGCTCCTTGCCGCGCAGGGCATGAACCACCGGGGCGGCCAGACGATCCGCGAGCGCCACCACGGCGTCATGCGCGCCGGCGCAGCCGCTGCCGGCCAGGATGGTCACGCGCTCCGATGCATCCAGCAGCTGCGCCAGTTGCGCGATCGTGCCCTCGTTGGGCAGCAGCCGCGGCGGTGCCATCACGGGCCATTCGATGCGCGCGTCCTGCGGCGCGGGCAGCAGGGCCACGTCGCCCGGAACCACGACGACCGCGACGCCGCGCTGGCCGATGGCCGCACGCATCGCCCGGTGCAGCACCTCGGGCATCTGCGCCCGATGGGTCACCAGTTCGACGAAGTGGCTGCACTCCTTGAACAGCTCCTGGGGATGGGTCTCCTGGAAGTAGCCCAGCCCGATCTCGGAAGAAGGAATGTGTGCCGCGATCGCCAGCACGGGCACGCGGTTGCGGTGGCAGTCGAACAGCCCGTTGATCAGGTGCAGGTTGCCGGGGCCGCAGCTGCCTGCGCAGACGGCCAGGTCGCCTGTGACCGCGGCCTCCGCGCCCGCGGCGAAGGCCGCGCTTTCCTCATGGCGCACATGCATCCAGGCGATGCGCTTCATGCGTCGAAGGCTGTCGTTCAAGCCGTTGAGGCTGTCGCCCGTGACGCCCCAGATGCGTTGCACGCCGGCGACCGCCAGCGTCTGTGCGATGAGATCCGCGATGGTCATTCTGATTCTCCAGGAGGGTTGGGATCGGAAGCCGACGGCTGACTCGTTGACGACAGGTGCGGCTCGGGCATGCAGTGTCCCGGCGCATGGCCGTCGGGACAAATACCGATTGGCTATCCAGCCATCGGCCGCCGCTATGGCCGGCGCTTTCGAAATGGCGGTCGCAAGCCAGGCTGGACGCGCTGGCGAGGCTGTGGATGGGCGAGGTCGAGGCTTACCTGCGCAGGCGCATCGACACCGAGAAGCGGTCCGCCGGATGCACCGACACCGAGACCTCGAACAGCTCCTCGTCGGCATCGAAGTAGCGACGCACGATCTTGAGCGCCGAGGTTCCGGCCTTCACCTGCAGCTTGCGGGCGACTTCGCCTTCCACGATGGTGAACGCGCGCACGTCCTGTTGGATCTCGGCGATCTGCCGGTCGTAGCGTTCCTCGATCAACGAACTGATCAGCGCACCGGGCGATGCCTTGACCAGCTCGCCGATTTCCGCGTAACCGGGATCGATGTACACGTCGGTCCAACCGATCGGCAGGGCCGATTCGTCTCCGACCATGCGCAAGGAGGAGATCCGCAGCCACTCGCTTCCTGCGCTGCATCCCAACTCGGTCGCCAGATCGCCCGACAGCTTCTCGGGCGCGATCGACTGCACCACGCGCAGATGCTCCTCGCCGAACTGGACCAGGTCGTCGACCGAGGCCAGCGATGGCCGGAAGCCCGCCCTGGGCCTGGCCGAAACCACGCGCGTGCCGACGTTCTTGCGGCGGGATACCAGGCCCAGCTGCTGCAGTTCGGCCAGTGCAGCGCGGACGGTGTGCCGACTCGTGCCGTAGTGCTTGCACAGCTCCAGTTCGGTCGGCAGGAGCGTGCCCACACCGAAATGACCCGAGACGATGGCGTCGGTCAGATGGCGGGCGATGCTGGCGAAGTTGGCCTTCTGCGGGGTCGGTTCGGGCGTGGTTTTCATTTTTTTAGGGTAAACCCCGTATGGATGTTATGTCCGAACATATTACAGTTGCATATGTCCGAACATATTGATGTTCATCTCTGTCACCGCAAGAGGCTCACATGTCGACTCCTTCGTTTCCCATGGCCAGCACGGTCGTAGATTCCATTCTGTTTCGCGATGCCTTCGGCACGCAGAAGATGCGCCGGATTTTCTCCGATGGCGCGCTGATCCAGCGTTACATCGACGTCGAGGTGGCCCTGGCGAAGGCCGAGGCGAAGGTTGGCGTGATTCCCGCCGAGGCGGCGGAAGTCATTGCGCGCGAATCGAAACTGGAGCGGATCGATTTCGACCACATGCGCGAGGAGACCGACATCGTCGGCTATCCGATCCTCCCGCTCGTGCATCAGCTGGTCGAGATGTGTGGCGAAGCGGGGCGATTCGTGCATTGGGGCGCCACCACCCAGGACATCATGGATACCGCGGTGGCGCTTCAGGTGCGAGATGCGCTCGACAGCGTCGACGCCGACATCCGCGAACTCCGCACCATCCTCGCCGCGCTCGCAAGGAAACACCGCGACACGCCGATGGCCGGTCGCACCCATCTGCAGCAGGCGCTGCCCGTGACCTTCGGCTACAAGGTGGCGATCTGGCTTGCCATGTTCGATCGCCATCAGCAGCGGCTCGCCGAACTGCGTCCGCGTGTGGCCGTGGTCGAGTTCGCGGGTGCCGCAGGCACCCTGGCTTCGCTCGGCGACAAGGGCTTCGAAGTGCAGAAGGCGATGGCGACCGAGCTGAACCTTGGCGTACCAGCCACCACCTGGCACGTGGCACGCGACGGCTTCGCCGAGGCGGTAAACCTGCTGGCGCTTGTCACGGGCTCGCTCGGCAAGATCGCGCTCGACATCATGATCATGGCCTCGACCGAGTTCGCCGAGGTCTACGAGCCCTTCGTCAAGGGGCGCGGTGCGTCGAGCACGATGCCGCAGAAGCGCAATCCGATATCCAGCGAGCTGATGCTGGCGGCATCGAAGGCGGTGCGGCAGCACGCCGGGCTGATGGTCGATGCCATGGTGCAAGACTTCGAGCGAGCCACCGGCCCGTGGCATGCCGAGTGGATCGCCATCCCGGAAAGCTTCATCCTCACTTCAGGCGCCTTGCACCAGGCCAAGTTCGCGCTCGGCGGACTCATCGTGGACGAGGCCCGCATGGCGCACAACCTGGGCATCACCAAGGGCCTGATCGTGGCCGAAGCCGTGATGATGGGCATGGCGCCGCACATCGGCCGGCAACAGGCGCACGACGTCGTCTACGACGCCTGCCGCACCGTGAACGAAAAGGGCGGCACCTTGGCCGAAGCGCTCGCGTCCCTGCCGGAGGTCACGAAGCACTTCGACCGCGCCACCATCGATCGGCTCACCGACCCCGCCAACTATCTCGGCCTCGCGCCGCAGATGGTGGACCGCGCGCTGGCGCTGTCGGCAGACATCAGCGCCTGAAGCGCCGAAGGAGGCACACAGCATGACGAACGCATCCACCCTGGCGCCCGCTGCGCTCCCGGCGCCGACCCGGAAGCTGCCCTGGTATCGCAAGCTGGGAACGCAGGTCCTGATCTCGCTGGTCCTCGGCATCGTGGTGGGCTTCGCCTTTCCGAAGTTCGCTTCGCAGCTCAAGCTCCTGGGCGACATGTTCCTGTCGCTGATCAAGGCAGGCGTGGCACCGCTGGTGTTCCTGACCATCGTGCACGGCATCGCTTCGGCCGGCGACGTGAAGAGCGCGGGCCGCGTCGGTTGGCGGGCCATTCTGTACTTCGAAGTGATCTCCACGGTCGCGCTGGTCGTGGGGCTGCTGGCGGGAAACCTGCTCGGCATCGGCCGCGGCATGGCGACCGTCGCCAGCGGCGCTGCGGCTCCGGTGGCGAAGGCTGCGGCTCCGCAAGGCTTCCTGGAGTTCATGGCGCACATCGTCCCCGACAACTTCGTCGGTGCGTTCGCCAAGGGCGAGCTGCTGCAGGTGGTGGTGCTCGCCGTGATGGTCGGCATCGGCATCCTTGCGATTCCCGAAGGCCGGCGCGAGAAGATCAACGGTGGCCTGGACTACATCTCCGAGGTGCTGTTCTCTTTCATCAACCTCGTGATGAAGCTGGCGCCGATAGGAACCTTCGGCGCGGTCGCCTACTCGGTCGGCAGCAACGGCTCGGCCGTGCTGATCGCACTCGCACAACTGGTGCTGAGCTTCTATGCGGTGGTGTTCCTCTTCATCGCTGTCGTGATGGGCCTGATCGCGAAGCTCGCGGGCTTCAGCCTGTGGCGCTTCCTGCGCTACATCAAGGACGAGATCCTGATCGTGCTGGGCACGGCGTCTTCCGAGAGCGCCCTGCCTCGCCTGCTGATCAAGCTCGAACGCCTCGGCTGCGCCAAGCAGACCGTCGGCCTGGTGCTCCCCACCGGCTACGCGTTCAACCTCGACGGCACCTCGATCTTCATGGCGATGGGCGTGATGTTCATCTCGCATGCCTACGGCGTTCCGCTCTCAATCGATCACCAGATCGGCATCCTGCTGCTGATGCTGCTGACCTCGAAGGGCGCGGCCACGGTGTCGGGCGGATCGTTCGTCGTCTTCGCGGCCACCGTGACCTCGACGGGGATTCTTCCGGTCGAGGGGCTGGCGGTGATCTTCGGCGTCTACCGCTTCCTGTCGATGGCCATCGCCACCTGCAACACCATCGGCAACAGCGTCGCCGTGGTGGTGGTCGCGAAGTGGTCCGGAACCTTCGATCCGAAGGTGGCTGAGCGGCATCTGTATCCGGAACGCCATCCGGAGATCGCAGCGGCCGACGCCGAACTCGCCGACGGCAACCTGCTGCCCGAGGACATGAAGGACGGCAACCCCCATCCCACCGGCATCGGCATGCATTCGCCGGTCCCCGCCCGCTGATCGAATCAACCCAAGGAAACCATCATGAAGTCGAACTGGAAACTTGCCGCACTCGCCCTGGCGCTCGCCGCAGGCACCACCGCAGCGCAGACCTACCCCGCCAAGCCGGTCACCTGGATCGTGCCGTTCGCGGCAGGGGGCCCGACCGATGCGCTTGCCCGCAACATTGCCGAGCGCGTGGCCCGTGAACTGGGCCAGCCGATCATCATCGACAACACGCCTGGCGCGGGCGGCACGGTCGGCGCCGCCAAGGCTGCACGCGCTGCGCCTGACGGCTACACCATGCTGGTCGGCCACATGGGCTACATGGGCGCCGCGCCGGCCTTGTACAAGAAGCTCAGCTACGACCCGATCAAGGACTTCGCGCCCGTGTTTCGTTTCCCGGACACGCCACTGGTGCTGATGGTGCGCAAGGAACACCCCGCCAAGGACATCAAGGCGCTGGTCGACTTCGGCAAGGGCAATCCGGACAAGCTGACGATCAGCAACGCTGGCGTCGGCTCGAGCTCGCACCTGATCGCGGCGCTGTTCGCGTCCTCCGCAGGCATCAAGATCATGCAGATCCCGTACAAGGGCGCCGGTCCGGCCCTGATCGACGTCATCGGCGGTCAGGTGGACGGCATCTTCGACCAGACCAACACTGCGCTGCCTCAGATCAAGGAGGCCAAGGTTCGACCGCTGGCCGTGACCTCCAAGGTGCGCTTGCCGCAGCTCAAGGACGTGCCGACCCTGTCGGAAACCGTGCTGCCGAACTTCGAGGCATCGACCTGGTACGGCATCTACGCGCCCAAGGGCACGCCGCAGCCGGTGCTGGACAAGGTCCAGGCCGCCTATCAGAAGGTCATGGCCGACAAGGCCTTCACGGACAAGATGTCCGAGCAGGCCATCCAGCTGCTTCCCGCCGAGCAGTACACCGGCGCTGCGCTGGGCAAGCACACCGAGAGCGAGGTGGCGCGCTGGAAGGTCGTCGCCGCGAAGTCGAACATCTCGCTGGATTGACGATGACCGTGCCGCGCGTGGAGCACGACGCCTTCGGCCCGGTCGGGATTCCGGCCGACCGGTACTGGGGCGCCCAGACGCAACGCGCGCTCGGCGTTTTCGAGGTGGGGGAGGAGCGATTTCCTGTCTGCCTGATCCACGCCTTCGGGCTTCAGAAGAAGGCGGCCGCACGCGCCAATCTGCGCTGTGGCGCGCTGCCGGCCGAACTGGCAACGGCGATCGAAGCCGCCGCGGACGAGTTGCGCAGCGGGCACTTCGACGCCCATTTCCCGCTCACGATCTGGCAGACGGGTTCGGGTACGCAGACCAACATGAACGCGAACGAGGTGATCGCCAACCGGGCCAACGAGATCCTCGGACAGCCGCTCGGAACCCGGTCGCCGGTGCATCCCAACGACCATGTCAATGCGTCGCAGTCGTCCAACGACAGCTTTCCGACCGTGATGCACCTGGTGTCGGTGCTGGAACTGGAGCAGCGACTGAAGCCGTCGCTCGTGCTGCTGCGCGACAGCCTGCAGGAGCGGGCCACCGCCTTCGCCGCCGTGATCAAGATCGCGCGGACCCACCTGATGGACGCCGTGCCGATGACCATGGGCCAGACCTTCGAGACCTTTGCTCGCCAGATCGCCCATGGGATCGACCGCATCGATGCCGCCATGCCGCGGCTGCTCGCATTGCCGCAGGGCGGGACCGCAGCCGGAACCGGCCTGAATGCACCGCCGAAGTTCGATGTCTTCTTCTGCGAGGAAGTCGGCGCCCTCACGGGATTCGCCTTCACGCCCAACGCATCGAAGTTCGAGGGCATGGCAGCGCACGATGCGCTGGTCGAAGTGTCGGGAGCGCTCAACGTGCTGGCGACATCGCTGCTCAAGATCGCCAACGACCTGCGGTGGCTGGGTTCCGGCCCGCGCTGTGGCCTCGGGGAACTGAAGCTGCCGGACGACGGCCTGACGAGTTCGATCATGCCCGGCAAGCGAAACCCGACCATCGCCGAAGTACTTGCGCAAGCCTGCATGCAGGTCGTCGGCAACCACGCGACCATCACGCTCGCCAATGCATCCGGCAACTTCGAGCTCAACGTAGCGAAGCCGGTACTGATCGCCAATCTGCTGCAATCGATCCGCTTGCTGGCCGATGCTTCGAGCGTCACTGCACGTCGCCTGGTGCGAGGCATCGAGGTCGATGCCGCCCGCCTCGCCGGCAACGTCGAGCATTCGCTGCTGCTGGTGACGGCATTGAATCCGATCCTCGGCTACGACAAGGTCGCGCGCATCACGGCGGTTGCGCTCGAGCGGGGGATCACGCCGCGCGCTGCCGCGTTGTCGCTCGGCTTGGTGGACGAAGAGACCTATGACCGCATCGTGGATGCCGAGAGGCTCGCGCGGCACCCGGAGGGCGCGACCCCTGACGCTGGCGGGTCTGTCAACGCACCGTGACGTCGAGCCAGTCGAAGGCCGCGGTCCAGAACACGATAGGTGCCAGGCCCTCGCAGTGGCCTTCGGCGCCCTCGGCACGGGTGAACCTGCGGAATTCCTTCGGGCAGGTCATCGCGTCGAAGAGATGCCGCCCCTGGCCGGTCGATACGGGATCGGTCTCGTTGTCGGTGACGAAGCTCGGGCATGTGATCGTGGGCGCGAGCTCGGCATTGGTGTAGCGGCACATGTCCTGGAAATAGGCCTGCGGGTCGGCGACACCGTGGGTCGCCATGCGCGGCCCGAGCAGCGTCCGCAGCGCCGGAATCTCGAGCAGCGCGTCGAACTCCGGTTTGGCGGCAGGATCGTCGACGCGCCGCCAGAGTTCGCCGAGCCGGGCAGCCACGCCGGCCGCCATGTCGTATTGACCGGGGTCGACGATCAGCGCGGCAAGTCGCGGCACTCCAGCGGCGCCGCGCGGGGCGAGCAGGCCGCCGAACGATCGACCGACGAGCGCGATCCGGTCTGCATCGACCTCGGGCAGTGCGGCGGCAAGCGCGAACATGCCGGGCACGACGTGCTCCCAGTCGGGACGCTGAGGCACGCGCCGCTCGTAGAGCACGCTGCCCTGCCCCGGGCCATCGAGGCAGATGAACGCCCAGCCCCGGTCGAGCGCCGGATACGCCGACGCATACAGTTCCTCGGCCGTGTTGTCGTAACCTCCGATGTGCAGGATCGTCTTGAACGGCCCGCGGCCCGGCGGCACGAACAGGTAGCCCGGCGTGTCGCCATCGATCACCCGGCCGGCCCGCGGCAACCCGGGCAATGCACGGCGGAAGGCGTCGACGCTGGCCTGGCAAGCGGTGGTCAGTTCCTTGCCGCCGAGATCGTCGCGATGCCAGAAGAATGCCTGGCGGTAGTACTCGGAGGCCCGCAGCCTGAGGCTTGCTGCGCTGACGTCGTGACCGCCCCGCTCTGCGGAGGTCGCCTGCGCTACGAGGCCGTCGGCGAACGTCGTCCATTCGGCGTACCAGCTCTGGCGGTCGCGCGGCTCGATGCGCGACGCGATGTACAGGCACTCGCCGACGTTGGCCATGCCCGAGTCGCACTTGCCGACCGTGCGCTGCAACT
Source organism: Variovorax jilinensis (assembly GCF_030316885.1). Taxonomy (GTDB): domain Bacteria; phylum Pseudomonadota; class Gammaproteobacteria; order Burkholderiales; family Burkholderiaceae_C; genus Variovorax; species Variovorax jilinensis. Next base: position 69,883 of record NZ_JASZYQ010000010.1, read on the forward strand.
GCCCGTCAAGGCCCTCGTCGTCGAAATACAGCTTCATCGGCCTGACCTCCTCTGAGACGTGTCGCGCAATATACCGACCTCGTCGCAGGCCCGCGCGCTACGGCTGCTGCTCGAGCATCTTCTGTTCGCTCGGCGTGACGACCGAGCCGAAGAGCGTGTGCCTGGTGGCCCCGATCACCTCGCTCATGATCAGCGGGGCCACGCCTTCCCTGGCCAGCGCCGCGGCACGCTCCTGCAGCGCCTGCACCCTGGCCGGATGGGCCGCCGCGACGTTGTCGGACTCGGTCGGGTCCAGCGCGAGGTTGAACAGTTCCACCTTCGATGGCAGCGTTGCCTGCCAGACCAGCTTCCAGTCCCCGTCGCGCACGGCGGCACGGAACGGCTCGATGCCGTAGACCACCTCGGTGCGCGGCGATGGCTTGCCTTCGGTCAGCGTCGGACCCATGTCGAGCCCGTCCAGCGGCTTGGCCTTGGCGACCGAGGCACCCGCGAACGCGGCCAGGGTCGGGTACATGTCGACCATGTGCATCGGCTGGTCGATGACCGAGCCGGCGGCAATGCGCCCGGGCCAGTTCGCCAGTCCGAGCACGCGCGTGCCGCCTTCGTAATGCGATGCCTTGCCGCCTCGCCACTTCCCGTTGTCTGCCGGGATGACGCTCTTGGACATGTCGACCTCGCCGGTGAACCGGGCGTCGCGCGGGCCGCCGTTGTCGCTCTGGAAGACGATCAGGGTGTTGTCGCGCATGCCGCGCCTGTCGAGTTCATCGACAACGCGTCCGATCTGGTCGTCCATCGCGGTGATCATGGCGGCATAGCTGCGGCGCGAAGGGTCGGCGATGCCGGCGTACCGGTCGACGTACTTCTGGGGCGCCTGGTAGGGCGAATGCGGCGCGGTGAAGGCCAGATAGAGGAAGAGCGGCTTCTTCGTGTCGTGCTGCCTGATCAGCCGCACCGCGTCGTTGCCGAGAAGTTCGGTGACGTAGCCCGCTTCGTTCACGGGCTTGTTGTTGCGAAACCAGTCGCGCGTTCCGTGCGCGCTGTGCGTGAAATAGTCGATCTCGCCGAGCACCGCGCCGTACTGGTAGTCGAAGCCACGCTGCCGTGGCCAGTACTTGTAGTCGGCGTGACCGAGATGCCACTTGCCGACGATGGCAGTGCGGTATCCCGCATCCTTCAGCATCTGGGGCAGCAGCCATTCATCGGTGGCCAGGCCATAGGTGCCTGCCGACGGGATCACCAGCGTCTGCAGCCCGTAGCGATGCGGGTAGCGGCCGGTCATCAGCGCTGCGCGCGACGGCGTGCACATCGGCTGGGCGTAGTACTGCTCGAGCCTCGCACCTCCCTGCGCCAGCTTGTCGAGGTTGGGCGTGCGGATGTCGGAGCCATGAAAGCCGGCGTCCTTCCAGCCCTGGTCGTCGGCCATGATGTACACGATGTTGGGGCGCTGCGGCGGCGCGTTGCCGGCGCGCACATCGATGCCGGCGGCGGCCATCAGGACGACAAGGAGGACCGGAAGGGTGCGACGCGACGTGTTCATGGCAAGCTGGTGATTGAACAATGGTGTTCAACATGATACACAAACGCTCAATTAAAGAGCCCCTCGTCGTTCAAATGAGAACCTATTCGATCATTTTTGAACAACTATGATCTGGTCATGACCCCAGTCACACCGATTCCGGCCACCCCGGCTCGCCGGCGCATCCAGGCGGCGGCCATGAAGCTTTTTGCCGAGCAGGGCGTCACCCGGGTCAGCGTGAGCGAGCTGGCCATGGCGGCCGGCATGGCGCGCGGCACGATCTACAGCAACGTCCCCGACATCGATTCGCTCTTCGAGGAGGTGGCGGCGGAGCTGGTACGCGACATGGTCGAACGCGTCATGCTCGGCTTCGTCGGTGTCGAGGATCGGGCGCATCAGCTCGCGATCGGCGTGCGGCTCTATATCCGGAGGGCCCATGAAGAGCCGCTGTGGGGCCGCTTCATGAGCCGATTTGCCCTCAGCAGCGCATCGCTGCAGGCCGTGCTGACCTCCGATCCCGCCGTCAACCTTCGCGCCGGCATGGAGAGCGGGCGCTACCGCATCAGGCCCGAGCAACTGCCGGCCATGGTCGGCATGCTGACCGGCAGCACGCTGGCTGCCATGCTGCCGGTGATCGAGGGCCTCGGAACCTGGCGGGAAGTCGGCTCGGATACCGCCGAACTGCTGCTGATCGTGCTCGGCCTGGATCGGGACGAGGCGCGCAGCCTCGCGCGCGTCGAGCTGCCGATACTGCCCGCTGCTTCCTCCTGACCGCCTTCACCCCATCGCGCTCAGGGCGCGCGGATCACGTCGGAGGTGTTGCCGTTCTCGTCGACCGTGCAGTTGTAGGGTCGCGCCTGCCCGGCCACGCTCAGCGTGACGACGTAGTAGCCGTCCTGCATGGTCTGCTGGTCACTGGTCGGGGTGACGCTGTCGCGCGGAACCTTGAGATAGCGCGCGACCGCGTCGATGCAGCCGGTGCGCGACTTCTGCGGCGACATGAAGCCGCCGAAGATGGCGGGCGGCTTGTAGCCGCCGATGGTGTCCGGCGGCGTCTGGGCAGCACAGCCGACGATGAGCAGGCCGGCGCAGGCAATGGCTGCGGCGCTGAAGAATTGTTTCTGCATTCAGATTTCTCCTCGTGTTGAAGCTTAGCCCCTCGATCGTCACCCGCAAACGATGAGCCTGCATTCGCATGGACGTGACATCTTGCGGCCAAGCGTCCGTTGCGGCAATGCGACCTTGTGCCTACTGGTCGAGGCAACCGGGGCCCGGCTCCCGATCACCTGCCCATCGAAACCGGCGCGAGCGGCGGCAGTTTCCAGGTGCCGTCCATCGCTTCCCTGCTCGGCCCGTAGATGCGGCCGACGGCGCTGTAGCGACCCTGCGGGGTCGGCAGCCAGTTCGACTCCTTGTCCGCACCCGGCGATGCATTGCCGACGTACAGCGTGAGGCCGCCGTCCGGATCGCGCTTGAGGCCGGGAGTACGGTCGCCGATCGAGTAGCGCTTGAGCGGGTTGGCGTAGAGGAAGCGGTCGGGCAACGTGTAGAGCGTCATGGACCAGAAGAACTTCGCGGGTGGCAACTGTCCGGGTGCAAAGCGGATCGTCGACAACGTGTTGCCGTCGCCCACATAGCCGCCGTACCAGGCCTCGACCAGCGAGTTGCCGTACAGGCCCATCGTGGCCGCGACCGCTCGCTTCATGTAGTCGCTGTGGAGTTCCGCCCGGGTGCCGAACAGCCCGTTCGACGACACCGTGACATCGACCTTTTTCGCCAGCTCAGCCTGCGCGTCCTTGACGCCTGCGTCGATCGCGGCCAGCAGCGCCGGCGGCAGCTTCGCGGCATCGAAGGGGCGACCCGGCCCGATGTCCGGCCTGCACCGCTCGCACTGCGGGAACGTCGGCCTCTCCGTCGAGCGCGGTGCGCATGAGCGTCATCACGATGTCGGACTCGGAGCGGAACACCTCCCGGATTCCAGGGGGCGTCGGCCCTTTCCATTTCGGTCCCGCGATCAGGTAGTCGCCCGCCCCGTTGCCGGTGGCGCGTGAACCCACGTACGCGAAGTTGTAGGTGAACAGGTCGACCCACTGCTGGACGTAGTAGCGCTGGTTAGGCACCGCGGGCACGCTCACCACCCAGGGCTCGGCGCGCAGATCCAGCCAGGCCCATGAATAGGGGGTGTCGTTGTTGGGCGTCACCACGTCGTGGTTCTCGGGCGTGTAGAGCTCCGAGTAGTGCCGGAACTTGCCGAAGCCGCCCACGTATTCCCGGCCCGCCGGATCGGCGAGCTGCCTGTACATGGTGTTGTAGTTCTCGAGCATCGCGGATGCGTAGATGTACGCGTCCCTGGCAATGGCGCGAGCCTGTGCAGGCGACCCGGATGCCTGCGCGGCCGCGGGGCCGACGGCGAACAGCGGCGTCCAGGGTGCGAGGGCGAGCTTCGATCTGAGAATCATCATCTTGCTTTCTTCAGGGCGAGACCTGGACCACTGGGGACTTCCATTGGCCACTCAGCAGTTCAGGCTTGGGCAGGTAGTAGCGCATCGTCAGCATGAAAGGCCCCTTGGGTGCAGGCAGCCAGTTGGCTTCCTTGTCCTTGCCCGGCGACTCGTTCTGGATGTAGATCGTGAGTCCGCCGTCGGCATCGGGCTTGAGTCCCGGCAGCATCGGGGAGTTGATCAGGTAGCGATTCAGCTCGTTCTTCACCAGCAGCTGGTCGGGCAGGCCGTACATCGTGAGCGACCAGAACGCGTTCACCGGTGGCATCTGCCCCTTCGCGAAACGCAGCGTGTAGCGCCCCTTGCTGCCGTCCAGCGGTTGTCCGCTCGCGTCCTTCTCGTAGATCGGATAGAGAGCCTCTTCCCTGGAATTGGCGCCGATTCCCACCTGCGCGCCGACCGCACGATCGAGGTCGTTGTTCTTCATGTAGGCACGCGTGCCGAACAGCGTGTCGATCTTGCCGCCGAGCGCGGTGCGCCGGGCGTCGATCGCCTTCTGCCCGTCGGCCATGCCGTCCTGCATCGCGGCCTTGATGTCGGGCGCAAGCGCGGCCACGTCGATGTGGCGGCCCGGCTCGACACCGATCTTCGCGAAGCGTGCGCGCAGTGCCTTCTCGCTCGGATGGGTCGGTGCGAACTGCAGCGCGAAGTTCAGCACATTGAAGAACTCCAGCGAGCTGCGCTGGTCGGCAGGGCTCAGCGGCCTGATCCAGTCGGGCTCGGGCAGCGCGGGCGGCGCCGGCTTGCCGAGGAACGCCGACAAGGGCTGCACCTTGTATCCGGCCTGGATCTTCTTGACCTTGTCGAGGTCGCCCGGATCGAAGAGCTGGGTGCGTCCGATGACGTTGATCATCTCGGTCTCGGAGCGGATCACCTTGGTGATGCCCTGGGGCGCCTTGCCCTTCCAGCCCGGCCCTGCCACCAGGAAGTTGCCGCCTGCGTTGCCGGTCGTGCGGGTGCCGAGATAGTCGAAGTTGAAGGTGTACAGGTCCATCATCTGGAAGACGTAGTACCGGTTCTTCTCGATCGGGGGCAGCGTCAGCACGATCGGCTCGGCGCGCAGGTCCAGCCCCAGGAAGGTGTAGGGCGTGTCGGAGTTCGGCGTCACGAAGGCCTTGTCCTCCGGCGTGAACACGCGCGCGATGTTCAGCACCGAGTTGAACGGTCCCTTGTATTCGGGATTGCCCTTCGCGATCGAGAAGGCGTACATCGTGCGGTAGCTGTCCTCCATCGGAAAGCCATAGACGTAGGCCTCCTTCGCGATGGCTCGTGCCTCCTTCGCATCGACCACGACGGCCGCCTGCACTGCGGCAAGCGGAAGGAAAAGCCCCAGCAGTACGCCAGCACAACGATTCTTGAACATGAGCGTCCCTTGGTTGACGAAAGCACATGCAGGGCGATCAACGCCCGGCGCCAGGGCAGTCTATCGCCCGCTTCGTCGGTTGACGATGGGAACGACAACTTGTGGCGATCCCTTCGCAGAAGGCCGAGCCATTCATCAAGTTTTTACGTAGGCAAGCATGGTGCCTTGGGCTTACTTCATAATGATTCGCTACCCCTTCAGTGCTGAGGAAGAAGAAGCGGCCAATGGTTGGAGAGACTCACGATTCGATGCACCCGCCGTCGCGGCCTCGCGTCTTGCTGGCCGACGAACACCGGTTGGTTGCGGACGCCATCGCGCAGTTCCTGGCGCCCGCGTTCGATCTGGTCGACGTGGTGTCCGACGGTGAATCCCTGGTGCAGCGCGCAATCGAATCGCGGCCCGACGTCGTCCTCGCCGACATCGAACGCGACGGCAGCTAGGTGAATCACGAACGCCCGCCTGCGTGTTTTTGCTTGCGTCCGAGGCGCGTGGCGCCGGCATGCAACGGCAATCACATTCCACCCGAAGCAACACCGCCTCGACGACCCGAAGCGCCGCTACGCTCGGCCGTAATCCAGCAACGCGAAGAGAAGCCACACATGCATCCGTCGAAGTCCCCGGGCCCCGAAGGCCACATGCCACGACCCCCACGCATCGCGAAGCTGCGCTCGGCGACCTTGTCCGTCGGCACCGCACTCGTCGCGAGCGCCTTCGGCCCTTCGGCCTTTGCCGCCTGCACGGACAGCAACCCTGCGAGCGGCACCACCGTCGTCTGTTCGGGACCGACCGTCGCGCCCGTGCTGGCGCAGCCGGGCAGTACCGGGGTGTCGATCGGCATCGATGCCACCACCATTGCGACCTTCGCGCGCACCACGGCCCCGGTGGGCTTCTCCGTAGATACCGGCAGCGCGATCGCGAGCAGCGGCCGCATCACGCTCACCGGTGGCGGCGGAACCGGAACGGCCCGCGGCGCCGGCCTGCTGGGCACCGGCAACAACAACCAGGTGACGAACGCGGCGGGCGCGGTGATCGCCACGACCGGCGCCTTCAACGACGGCATGGCCGCCAACGGCAGCGGCAACACCCTCACGAACCACGGAAGCATCACGACGACCGGCCCCAGCGCCTTCGGGATGACCGCCGCCTGGGGACAGACCAACCAGGGGCAGCTCAACAACACGCTGATCAACACCGGCACGGTGTCGACCGCCGGGAGCAATGCCCGCGCGGCCTCCATCCTGGGTGGAAGCGGCACGATCAACAACAGCGGCACGCTGTCGACGACCGGCGCCTCCAGCCCGGCCGCCTATCTGCAGGGCAACAACGACCAGCTGCTGAACAGCGGCACGATCACCGCGACGGGCAGCGGATCGGACGCGGTGTTCTCCAACACGGCCGGTTCCAGCTTTACCGCCACGATCCAGAATCTTCCGGGCGGCCGGATCGTGAGCGAGACCGCCGCGGCCGTGCGCACCCTCAATGGCAGCACGACCATCGTCAACGCAGGCCTGATCCAGAGCAACGCCGGAACCGCGATCTCGATGGGCGGCGGCGGCGCCGACTTCCTCATCCTGCAGACCGGCTCCACCATCATCGGCACGGCCGACGGCGGCGACGGCATCGACAGCGTGACGCTGCAGGGCACCGGCACGGCCGCCAATGCTTTCACCAACTTCCAGACGCTGACGATGCAGGGCACGGCGTGGGACTGGACCGGCAGCGGCACCTTCGACCGGGCACACGTGCAGACCGGCACCCTCAACCTGCTGAGCCCACTGGGTCCGAACACCAGCGCGCTGGTCGATCCCGGCGCGACGCTCCAGGCCACCGCACAGACACTGCCCCTGGCCGTCACCGACAACGGCCTGGTGCGGTTCGCCCAGCAGACCGAAGGCACGTATGGCGGCATGATCGCCGGCAGCGGCGCCGTGACCAAGTCGGGCGCCGGCAAGCTGACGCTGGCACCTGCAGAGGCCGGCGGCAACACGTATGCGGGCGGCACGAACATCGATCAGGGCGTGCTCGCGGTCGCAGCCGACAACGCGCTGGGCGCGGCCGCGGGCGGACTGAACTTCGGCGGTGGCACCTTGCAGTTCGCCAGCGGATTCGATCTCGGAGCCACGCGGGCCGTGCAGCTGGGCGCCGGCGGCGGCACGATCGACACGCAGTCCTTCACGACCACCCTGGCGCAGCCGGTCACCGGCAGCGGCATGCTGACCAAGATCGGCACCGGCAGTCTCGTCATGAATGGCACGAGCAGCTTCACCGGAGGCACGACCGTCGCAGCCGGCACCCTGGCCATCGGCGACGTGCGCCATCCCGCCGCTGCGCTTGCCGGCGGCGGCAACATTGCCGTTGCAGCCGGCGCCAGCCTCGGCGGCTACGGCGCCGTGACGGGCGCGGTGAGCAACGCCGGCACGATCGGCGTGGCCGATGCGATGCCCCTCTTCGCCGGTGGCCCCGGCGGCACGTTCACGATCAACGGCTCGCTCGCCAACGCCGGCCTGGTGCAGGTGGGCGGCCGGGGCGTCGGCAACCAGCTGGTGGTGATCGGCAGCTACATCGGGCAGAACGGCACGGTCGGCCTGAACACGGTGGTCGGCATCGATGGCTCGGCCTCCGACAAGCTCGTGATCTCCGGCGGCAGTGCCAGCGGAGCGACGCGCCTGGCGGTCTCGAACGTGGGCGGCACCGGCGCGCAAACCGTGGGCAGCGGCATCCAGGTGGTGTCGGCGACGAACGGAGCCACCACCGCCGCCGGCGCATTCACGCTCGCCTCGCCGGTGCAGGCCGGTGCGTTCTCCTACTACCTTGCGAAGGGCGGCGTGACGGCAGGCACGTCGGACGACTGGTACCTGCGCAACACGGTGCCGCACGTCACGGATCCTTCGTCCCAGACTCCGACACCGATACCCGCAGAGGGCTCACCTGCGCTGCCGGCCCCCGGACCGACCGCCGTGGCCTTGTATCGCCCCGAGGTTCCGCTCTATGCGGCCGCGCCCGGCGTGGCCCGACGGCTGGGCGTCTCGCAGATCGCGACCTTCCATGAGCGGCAGGGCGAGCAGTCGCTGCTGACGGATGCCGGCACCCTGTCGTCGTCCTGGGGGCGCGTGTGGGGCGGCCACACGGAGGCGCGCGGCTCGGGCACCGTCGACCCCAACTTCGACGGCTCGACCTACGGCATCCAGGCCGGCCAGGACATCTACGCCCATCTGAGCGAAAGCGGCATTCGCAATCGCTACGGCATCTTCGCCGGCTTCGCGCGGGCCAGCGGGGACGTCGACGGCCTTGCCCTCGGCCGAGCCGGCCTCGGGGTCGGTCATCTGTCGGTCGAGTCCACCAGCCTCGGCGGCTACTGGACGCAGGTCGGGGCCGGCGGCTGGTACACCGACGCCGTCCTGATGGGCAGCTCGCTCAAGGTCGATTCCAGGTCCACCCAGTTCCTGGGTGTCGACCCCAACGGCAGCGCCTTCACGGCCTCCGCCGAAGGCGGCATGCCGTTCACGATCGCCGACGGCCTGGTCATCGAACCGCAGGCTCAGCTGCTCTGGCAGCACCTCTCCATCGACGACGGCTACGACCGGGTCTCGACCGTTCGCTTCGACAGCGGGAACACCTTCGTCGCCCGCCTCGGCGTGCGACTGCAGGGCAACTTCGACGCCGGCGGCGCACGCTGGCAGCCCTACATGCGACTGAGCGTACTGCGCGGCTTCGGCTCGGACGACACCACGACCTTCGGCCTGACCGGCATCGACACCGGCGTGGGACAGACGAGTGCCCAGCTCGGCGCCGGCATCGTCGCCAGGTGGAACCGGTCGATGAGCACCTTCGTCACGGCCAACTGGATCACCAACCTCGGCGGTTCTCGTCAACGTGCGCTGGCTGGAAACGCGGGGATGCGCTGGACCTGGTGAGCGGACGCGCGCCCTCGAACCTGGGCGACGACCGGATGAGTGACCGCGCAATCATGGGTCCGGCGGCGCTCATTCGGCCGAGAAGAACGGCGCATTCGCGATCCGCTCGGACACCGTGCGGCAGGCCTCGAGCAGTGGCGCCACGTAGGCGCGCTCCGCATCCGCCTTCTGCCGGAACACCAGCGTGCTCACGCTGATGGCCGCGATCGGCACCCCCTCGGCATTGCGGATCGCGGCACCGAAACACTGAATGCCCGGCTCGTTCTCCTCGTTGTCCATCGCCCATCCGCGCGCCTGGGCCTCAAGGATCTGGGCTCGCAGCGCGGCAGCCTTCACTGTCGTGTGTTCGGTGTGGCGCGGCATGGGGAGGTCCTTGAGCAGGGCCTTGCAGGTTCCGTCATCGAGTGCCGCAAGGTACGCCTTGCCCACTGCGGTCGAATGCAGAAAGACGCTGGTGCCGATCCGGGAACTCATCCGCACGGCACTCGGGCTTTCGAGCTTCTCGATATAGACCATGCTCGAGCCGTTGGGGACCGCCAGGTGAACGGTCTCCCCTGTCAGGTCACGCAGTCGCTTGAGTTCGTCGACGGCCGCGACACGCAGTTCGGATCTCCCCCAGCTGCGGCTCGCGAGCTGGATGAGCCTCGGCCCCAGAGCCAGGCTGGCGCCGCCGGCACTCTCGGCCAGCATGCGCTCGGAAATCAGTGCGGCCACGATCCGATGGACAGTGGGCCGTGGGTAGCCGCTGGCGCGCATCAGTGCGCCGACCGACATCGGCTCCTCCGCGTCGGCCACCAGCTGCAGCACGTGCATGAACTTCGAGAACGACGCCGTGCCCGCGACCTGCGCCTGCGAACTGGAAGGCGGGGAAGCTTTGGCAGTGGGAGAAGACCGGGGTGCAGGCATTGAGATCAAGGAGGTGCGGAAGGTGACCGGACATTATCCGTACCCCTGCGTCCGCACCACGGGACATGGCCGACCGGGCTCGTCAGGCCACCATGTAGCCACCATCCACCGGAAGGATCACACCGGTCATGAACGATGCGGCCGGGGTGCACAGGAACATCGCGGCGCGCGCCACGTCGTCAGGCGTGCCCCAGCGTCCGAGCGGCGTGCGCGCCAGGATGGGACCGGCGCGCGCCGGATCGTCCTGCAAGGGCTTCGTCAACGGCGTTGCGATCCACCCGGGCGCGATCGCGTTCACGCGGATGCCGTCCGGTGCGTAGCTGATCGCCAGCGACTTGGTGAGCTGCGCGACGCCGCCCTTGCTGGCCGCGTAGCCGGGCACCAGGCCGCCGCCGAAGAAGCTCAGCATCGAGGCGGTATTGACGATGCAGCCTCCGCTCGACTTCAGGCGTTCGCGCGTCATGGTGCACACCCGCATGGTGCCCGTGAGATTCACTTCCAGCACCTTCTGGAACACCTCGAGATCGTGCTCGGCACCACGCTGGATGATGCCGGCGCAGTTGAACACGATGTCCAGTTGCGCGATGCCATCCAGCGCGGAACCGAGGCTCTCGGCCGAGGTCACGTCGGCCTGTCTCACCTCGACCGCGGCATCGAGCGAACCGTCGCCCTTGCCCAGGCCGATGGCCGTCACCTCGGCGCCGAGCGCGGCCAGATGGTTGGCGATGACGGCACCGATGCCCTGCGTGGCACCGGACACCAGGGCCCGCTTGCCCTTGAAGATTCCTGCCTGGTAGCTCATGTCGTTCGCGCTCAGTTCTTGATGTCCAGCTTGCCCATCAGCGTCTTGAAGTAGGCGCTGTCCTTGGCCATGACCGCCTTGAAGGCAACGTCGTCGGCGTAGGCGAACCCGAGGTTCTGCTTGTCGAGCACTTCGCGGAAGGCCGGCTCGTCGGCGGCCTTCTTGCTCAGGTCCTTCAGGTAGGCGACGACCTCCGGCGGCGTGTTCTTCGGTGCCGCGATGCCGCGCCAGGTGCCGATCGTCAGGTCGATGCCGCGCTCCTTCAACGTCGGCACCTTGTCGAAGCCCTTGACACGCTGGTCGGCCATCACGGCCAGCGTCTTGAGCTTGCCGGCCTGCACGTAGGTCGTGACCTCCGCGGGGCTCACGGCCACGGCGTCGATGTGTCCGCCCAGCAAGGCGAGCACGGCGGGGCCGGCGCCCTGGAACGGCGTGTGGTTGAACTTCACGCTGGTCTTGTCCTCGAGTGCCGCGGCCGCCAGGTGCCAGATCGAGCCGTTGCCGGCGTTGCCCATGCTGAGCTTGCCGTTGTCCTTCTTCGCCGCTGCAATGAACTCCTCGATGGTGTTCCACGGCGCGTCGGCACGCACCGTGATCGCAGCCTGGTCGGCATTCAGGCGCGCAATGGGCGTGAAGTCGTCATAGGTGAACTTGGCCAGCCCCATGTGCGGCAACGTGGTGAGTTCCACCGTCACCACGGCGAGACGATAGCCGTCCGGCTTGGCATTGATCACGTCCTGCCAGCCGATGGCGCCGCTGGCACCGGGCTTGTTCACGATGATCATGCTCTGCGGCATGTGCTTGCGCGTGGCATCGGCGAAGGCACGTGCCAGCGCGTCGGTGCCGCCGCCGGGCTGGAACGGCACCACCAGCTCGATGGGCTTGTTGGGGAAGTCGCGCACCTGTGCCGTGGCCTGCCCGGCGGCGAGTGCGGCCGGCAGCATGGCGAGCACCGCGAGACGGCGCAGGTTGTGGGCGAAACGATTCATCGGATGTCTCCAGTGGTTGTGGGAAGCGAAATCAGTAGCTGGCGCGTCCGCCCGAAAGGTCGAACACGGCCGCCGTGTTGAAGGTGCACGAACCCGAACACAGCCAGGCGACCATCTCGGCCACCTCGGCGCTCTCGCCCAGGCGCTGCATCGGACTCTTGTCGATCATGGTCTGCACGTGCGCGGGCGACATCTGATCGAGGATCGGCGTACGCACCGCCGCCGGTGCAATGGCATTCACCAGGATGCCGGTCGTCGCCAGTTCCTTGCCGAGCGATTTGGTCAGGGCGAGCACGCCCGCCTTGGCCGCGCTGTAGGCCGATGCATTGGGCGTGCCTTCCTTGCCGGCCAGCGATGCGATGTTGACGATGCGGCCCTTTCCCGCCGCGCGCAGATGAGGCAGCACGGCGCGGCAGACATTGAAGGTTCCGACCAGGTTGACCTCCACCACGCGCTGCCACAGCACGGTGTCGCAGGCATCCAGCGCCTCCGTCGGTCCGGCGAATCCCGCGCAATTGACCACGAAGTCGATGCGCCCGAAGCGGCCCACGACTTCGCGCGCGGCCTGCTCGAGGGCGGCCAGGTCCGTCACGTCGACCTGCCAGGCATCGACATCGTCACCCTGCGCGGCCATGTCCCAGGCCGCGACGCGGGCACCGCAGCGCCGCAGATGGCTGGCGACTTCGGCACCGATGCCGCTCGCCGCACCGGTGACCACCGCGACCGCATCGACGAAGTCGTAGCGCGCGCGGCCGTAGCCCGCGCTCATCGAATGAATTGCTTGGTGAAGTCCGCGCCCAGGCCGACCGCTTCGAAGTGCTGGCGACACATGTCGATCTTGGTGAAGACATCCTCGAAGCCCATGCCCTTGCCCCAGGGATCGGTGTAGTACATGACGCCGTTGACCTGGAAGTACGTGATCATCTCTTCCACGTCCTCCGGCACGTAGAGCGTGTGCGTCTCGCCCGGGGGTTCGAACACGTAGCTGCCCTCGGTGGCTTCCCAGTCGTGCTCGAGGTAGCGCCAGCGGCCCTTCAGCACGAAGCCATGCACCGCCTGCGGATGCCGATGGCGGCTCAGAACGCCCGACTTGCGCACCCGCAACAGGTTCATCCAGTAGCCCTGGCTCGCGTTCAGGCACAGGGGCCGGAACCAGACGTTCTCGGCCTGCGGCACCCAGAGGCGCTCATCGATCGGGATCGCGTGGGGCACCACGATCTCCGGCAGTGCATCGGGCGGGTTCGGGTACTGGTATGGCGTCTTCGGGTTCGGGTCCGATTCATCGATAGGCATGATCTCGTGTCCATATTGTGGATGCTTGTCCATATGGTAGACGCACGGCGATGGGCCCGGTTTTCGCGTAAACCCTGATGCCCGCGCGCCTGAGACCAAGAGCAGCAATCCCAGAAGAGGATCCGGAACAGGCTGGCGGATTGCGCGCTGGCCACTGCGGTGGCGCTGCCCGACCGGCCCATGCCGCCGACCGGGCGGACCCGTCAACCCGGCCGACTCTTCGCGCTGGCCAACACCTCCACGAGCGCATCCACTCGGATCGGCTTGGCGATGTAGTCGTCCATGCCCGCGGCCAGACACTCCTCGCGGTCACCCTGCATGGCGTTGGCGGTCATTGCCACGATGCGCGGGCGCTCGTGCGGCGGCCACCTGGCGGTGATCGTGCGCGAGGCTTCGAGGCCATCCATCTCGGGCATCTGAACGTCCATCAGCACCACGTCGTAAGGCCGGCTCGCGATGCTCTCGATGGCTTGCACGCCGTTGCTGGCCAGGTCGGCGCGGTAGCCCATCTGCTGCAGGAGGCGCATGGCGAGTTTCTGATTCACCAGGTTGTCCTCGGCCAGCAGGATGCGCAGCGGATGGCGTGCCGCCATGCCGGGATCGGTCGCGACCTGCTTCGCGACCGCCGGGGCGTCCGCGGGTGCAGCGGCCGGCGCCAGGACGCTGAAGCTGAAGATGCAGCCGTGCCCGGGACCGGCACTCTCCACTGTCATGCTACCGCCCATGAGCTCTGCGAGTTTCCTGCTGATGACGAGCCCCAGGCCCGTGCCGCCGTACTTGCGCGTGGTGCTCGCCTCGGCCTGGCTGAAGCGGTGGAACAGCCTGGCGATGCCCGCCTCGGAAAGACCGATGCCGCTGTCCCGGACTGCGAAGGCCAGCATGTCGCCCGTGCCACGCCGCACCGTCAGTGCCACGCTTCCGCGCTCGGTGAACTTGACCGCGTTCGACAGCAGGTTCAGCAGGACCTGCCGCAGCCGCGTGGCATCGCCCGACACCGCCATGGGCACGTCGTCGGCGATGGTGGCGACCAGCTCGATGTTCTTCTCGCTCGCGCGGGGACGAATCAGCCCCAGCGCGGATTCGACGCAGGCACGCGGATCGAAGGGATGCGATTCCACATCCATGCGCCCGGCCTCGATCTTCGAGAAATCGAGGATGTCGTTGATGATCGTGAGCAGCGCCTCGCCGCTGTCGCGGATGGTCGTGGCCACGTCGCGCTGGTCCGGCGTCAGAGAGGAATCCAGCAGCACGCCGCTCATGCCGATGACACCGTTCATGGGCGTGCGGATCTCGTGGCTAATCGTCGCCAGGAAGTCGCTCTTTGCCTCGTTGGCCGCATCGGCAGCGCGTCGGGCCTCGAGCTCGGCGGCTGCCTTGTCCTCCAGCGCCTGGCTGCGCGCGCGCGCAGCCTCGGCCTGCAGATCCTGGTCGAGCAAGGCGGTGGCGCGGGCCACGGCGCGCACTTCGTCAGGCCGGTAGGCACTGAAGTCGGGCTTGCCAGCCAACACGAGGAAGCCAGTGAGTTCGTCGCGGTGGGTCATGGGCATGACCAGGCACTCGTCGCCCGCGAAAGCGATCAGCGATGCAGAGCGACGCCTTGCCTGGATGCGGTGCAGCGCCGGATCGTCGAGCAGCAACGGGTCCGGCGCACCTGGCAGCGTGGACGCGAGGCAAGTCGCACTCGCCACGCCGGCGCTGCGCGCGCCCGCCAGCTGGTAGACCGCCACACCGGCGCCGGCGGCATAGGCGCTGATGGCGCCCATGGTGTGCGTCAGCATCGCATCGCGACCGTGCAGGTGGGCTGCCGAATTCAGCGAAGTGTGCAGCGCTGCCTCGCGCGCCTTCCACCCGACGTAGAACAGCGATTGCACGAGGGATTCGGCGCCCCGGCGCAGCGGCTTGAAAAGCGCGACCAGCAGCAGCGCCGTGGCAGCATCGAACGCCAGGCCACGGCCGCGCTGTGCCAGTTGCAGCGGCTCGGCGAAGACGCGATTGAGAACGGCCACCACCACAGCCATTCCCACCACGACCGTGAGCCACACGGCCAGGCGGTTGAGGGCAAAGCCGAAGTCGAACACCCGATGGCGCAGGATGGCGTAGGCCAGCGTGCCGATGAAGAGCAACTGCGTGACGGCGTAGAGGGCCTCGGCTGCGGGCGAGAAGCCGAACGCAACCCGACTCATGAGCGGCATGAAGAAGATGTACGAGTATTCGAAGACCGAGGCGGTGGCCAGCCACGCCGCGCGTTGGCGGATCGCGCCGGCACTCCTGGCCCATGTGAAGCCGTAGGCGACCAGCACGACCACCAGCGACACTGGCAGGAGCACCACGAACAACTGATCGGCCAGCCGCAGGCCCGGCGCCAGCAGCTCGGGCAGCAGGTGCATCCGGTGGGCCAGCCGCCACAGCGTCACGGCGAAGAACAGGCCGGCGAACACGCCGAAGCTCCTGCGCACCCAGGTTCGACGCCAGTGCGAAGAGCCTTCCGGAAAGCTCAGGGCGAAGCCGCTGACGCAGACGAACTTGGTCGCGAAAAAAAGAGGCCATAGCACGGCCAGCCCGCTCTGGAGTGCGCTGCCGGGCATTCGGGTCGATGCCGCGAGCAGCGCGGAGGCGATCAGCATGAGGGCGTACGCGCGCATCGGGCCACTGTTCGGGCGCGACCATCCGATGGCGAAGCCCAGGGCGATGTAGAGCATCCCGATGAAGAACCAGCTCGCGCGCACGGCCGGCAGAAGATCGCCGAGCGGCGCCGCCCACAGTTCCAGGTTCGGCGCCGGCTGCAGCAGCAGGTGCCGCGTCTGGCCGCCCGAGCGGACCGCCACGCCGATCTGCTCGTCGACGCCCAGTGCGCGGTAGTTGCTGCGGGTTGCGGTGTTGTAGCCATCGCCCGGACGGTCGAAGCGAAGCGCGTCGCCCACCCGCACCCCGGCTTCGGCAAGTGGGGAATGTGCCCCCAGGCCGATGATGCGCGCCCACCCTTCGTGGTCCGCAAGATCGACCTCGACCGCCAGCGTGCCTGTGGTCTGGGGCGTCATGCCACGCTCCCAGTGCACGAGCGACCCGAGGTCGAGCGTGATGCAGAACAGCGTCATCGCCAGCAGGAAGGCCTTCCAGGGCCGCGTCCAGCGCGCAGGTCGATGCGCCGCTTCGGCGTTCATGACGCGGCTTCACTCGAGCCGGCGCATCGCGACCGGCGCATGCACACGGGTCGGCGGCTCATGCAGTCAGTCCATGTCCGAGGGCAGCCAGGGCTTCGCAGCGCCCTGGCGCCCCATCCATCGGCACGGTCTGAAACGCTCGCATGCGGATCTCCTGAAGGACTCGGCGATTCTGCATCGAATCCAGACTACGCCTTCGCACCCGCCGCCTGCTGAGTGAACGACAGCGCCAGGAAGTCCACGAAAGCCCGGACCCGGGCGGCCAGCTGGTGGCGCTGGGGATAGACCGCGTAGATGTCCGCGTCCGGCGTGAAATACTGAGGCAACACCTGCACCAGGCGGCCATTGCGCAGGTATCGCTCGATGTCCCATTCGGCCCGCATCAGGATGCCGTGGCCTTCGAGCGCCCAGTTCACGGCGATCTCGCCGTCGTTGGTCGCCAGGCTGCCCCTTGTCTTCACGGCTTCGGTCTTCGCATTGCGGTTCCTCCCGCTCGAAAGCCGCCACACGCCGTAGGCTTCCTCGCCCTGGCGGATGCCGATGCAGTTGTGCTTCGTCAGGTCGTTCGGCACCTTCGGAACGCCATGCTTGGCCAGATAGGCCGGCGCAGCACACAGCAAGCGACGGTTCGCGGCGATATGCCTTGCAATCACCCGGCTGTCCGGCGGCGCACCGAAGCGCACGCAGACATCGAAGAGATCTTCGGTCGGCGCGGGCGGGTTGACCGAAAGCTGCAGCTGCAGCTCGACCCGCGGGTACTTGCGCACGAACCTGGAGATCAACGGCGCCACGTGACTGCGGCCGAAGCCGAGCGTGGCGTTGACCCGCAGGAGGCCCTGCGGCGTTGCCTTCGACACGCCGAGCAGCTCCTCCATGCCGTCGATCTCGCCGATGATGCGCCGCGCATGCTCCAGGTACATCTCGCCTTCGGGCGTGAGGCTCATGCGGCGCGTCGACCGGTTGACCAGCAGCACGCCCACGCGCGACTCCATCAGTGCAAGATGCTTGCTCACCGCCGGGGTCGTGACGCCGAGTTCGCGTGCCGCCGCGCTGAGGCTCCCCGCGCTGGCGAGCGTCGAGAAGAAGCCAAGGTCCGCCGGCTGGATTGCATTCGTCATGGGCGCTTCACCGTTGAACTGAGGTTAACAATGGATTCACTTTAGCGCCGTGCCAACGGGGTGTCGAGTTCTTACAGTACGCCTACCCCTTCACCCCAACAACCCCTCGGAGACAAAGGCATGAAGACATACAAGATCGCAACCATCCCCGGTGACGGCATCGGCAAGGAAGTCGTGCCGGCCGGCCAGGAGGTGCTGGAAGCGCTGGCCTCGTCAGGCAGCGGCTTCAAGTTCGAGTTCGAGAACTTCGACTGGGGCGGCGACTACTTCCGCGAGCACGGCGTGATGATGCCGGACGACGGCCTGAACGCCATCCGGGACAAGGATGCCATCCTGTTCGGCTCGGCCGGCGACCCGCACATTCCCGACCACATCACCCTCTGGGGCCTGCGCCTGAAGATCTGCCAGGGCTTCGACCAGTACGCCAACGTCCGCCCCACGCGCATCCTTCCCGGCATCGACGGTCCGCTCAAGCGCTGCGGCCCGGACGACCTCAACTGGGTCATCGTTCGCGAGAACTCCGAAGGCGAGTATTCGGGCGTCGGTGGTCGCGTGCACCAGGGCCACCCGATCGAAGCGGCAACCGACGTGTCGATGATGACCCGCGCGGGCGTCGAACGCATCATGCGTTTCGCATTCAGGCTGGCGCAGTCTCGCCCCCGCAAGCTGCTGACCGTCATCACCAAGAGCAACGCACAGCGCCACGCGATGGTGATGTGGGACGAGATCGCGGTGCAGGTCTCCAAGGAGTTCCCCGACGTCAAGTGGGACAAGGAACTGGTCGACGCGTCGACGGCCCGCATGATCAACAACCCGGCATCGCTCGACACCATCGTCGCGACCAACCTGCATGCGGACATCCTGAGCGATCTCGCCGCAGCGCTGGCCGGCAGCCTGGGCATCGCGCCCACAGGCAACATCGATCCGGAGCGCCGCTATCCGTCGATGTTCGAGCCGATCCATGGTTCGGCCTTCGACATCATGGGCAAGGGCCTGGCCAACCCGGTGGGCACCTTCTGGTCGGTCGTGATGCTGCTGGAGCACCTTGGCGAGACCGATGCCGCCCGGCGTGTGATGCAGGCCATCGAAAAGGTCACGGCCGACAAGTCGTTGCACACCCGTGACCTGGGCGGCACCGCGACGACCCTGCAAGTCACCAGGGCCGTGTGCGAGCAGGTCAGCGGCAGCGCGCAGCGCAAGGCGGCCTGACCGGCCTGCCCCCGAACCTGGCCGTCCCTCGACGGCCAGGGCGTCCTTCCTGCATCGCGCGTGGTGCGGCCAACTCGATCCTCGACAAGCCGAACCGGATCGGCACCTTGACCGAGACCCTGGCCGCCATCGCGATGGCCGACAAGGCCGGCTGTTCGGCGGTGGTCTCTCACCGCTCTGGCGAGACCGAGGACACCAACCATCGCCGACCTCGGCGTGTGCACCGCCGCGTTCGCAGGCCGAGCCGCGATCCGGACAGGTCGTAGAGCCCATTCGATTCTTGAATTGAGGTTAAAGACGGATTCACTCGCAGCCCGATTTGAAGGGCTGCGGCGACCTACAGTCAACGCACAAGATCCAGGAGACAACCATGAAGACTTCGACATTCCATGCCCGCAGCGCCCTGACTGCGATCGCCTTCGGCCTGGCCGCATCGCTCGCATCGGCGCAGGCATTTCCTGCCAAGCCGATCACCCTCGTGGTGCCGTTTCCACCGGGTGGCAGCTCGGATGCATTGGCCCGTGCCATCACCACGCCGCTCTCGCAAAGCCTTGGCCAACCCGTGATCGTGGAGAGCAAGCCAGGTGCAGGCGCAACGGTCGGTGCGGACTACGTGTCGAAGGCCAAACCCGACGGCTACACGCTGCTCATGGGTGCAGTGCACCACACCATTGCCACGAGCGTCTACAAGAAGCTGCCCTACGACTTCGAGAAGAGCTTCGCGCCGATCACTACCGTCGCCCTGGTGCCCAACGTGCTGGTTGTCAATGCCAAGTCACCCGCCACGGACGTCAAGAGCCTCGTCGCGCTCGCAAAGGCTTCGCCCGGCAAGCTGTCGTATGGCTCGAACGGCAACGGCACGGTGCAGCACCTGATCGGCACGCAGTTCTCCAGCATCGCGGGCGTCGACCTGCTGCATGTGCCCTACAAGGGCAGCGCGCCGCTGACCACCGACCTGCTGGGCGGTCAGGTCGACATGTCGTTCGACACGCTGACCCCGCTCGTGCAGCACATCAAGGGCGGGAAGCTGCGTGCCTTGGCAGTGACGACCGCGAAGCGCTCGTCCACCTTGCCCGACGTGCCGACGCTGGCTGAAGCCGGCATGAAGGACTTCAATCAGGGAACCTGGTTCGGCATCCTGGCGCCTGCAGCGACGCCGAAGGAGGTGGTCGACAAACTCAATGCCGAGATCGTCAAGATCATCCAGACACCGGAATTCAGGAAGCGGATGGAAGAAATCGGCGCCGAGCCCGTCGGCGACTCGTCGGCCCAGATGGCAGCCCGGATCAAGGACGACACCGCGAACTACGCAAGACTGGTCAGGGAAGCCAAGGTCGCCATCGAGTGAACGATGTGGCGCCACGCGTGCCGGCTCAGGCGCTATCTGCAATGGCCCGAAACAGCGCCCAGTCGCCGGGCAGGCCCTTCAGGGACTGGATGCCGCGCGCCTCGAAACGCAGGCCCGAGCCCGCCACCAGGTCCTTCACGGTCGTCGACACCAGCACCTCGCCGGCGCCCGCATGCGCCGAGATGCGCGCACCCACGTGCACGGCCATGCCGCTGACCTTGGAGCCCGCGCTCTCGACCTCGCCGGTGTGCAGGCCGGCGCGCAGGTCCAGCCCCAGGGCCTTGACCTCGCGCACCATCTCCACCGCGCAGCGCACCGCCCGCGCAGGGCCATCGAAGGTGGCGAACAGGCCATCCCCCGCGGTGTCGATCTCGCTGCCTCGGTGTGCCTGCAGCGCGCTGCGGCCGATGGCATGGAAGCGCTGCTGCAGGTCGCGCCACGCGCTGTCACCCAGGCGCACGGCCAGTTCGGTGGAACCGACGAGGTCGGTGAAGAGCACGGTCGCCAGCCAGCGCTCGTCGGGGCGGGCTTCGGCACGGACGGGGCCGGAGACGCCGAATCGCATGATGCCTTCGACCAGCCGATCGACGTCGCCCGTGAAGGGAAGATGGTCGTTGCCCGGCAGTTCCAGGTATTCGGCGTCGGGCACGTGATCGGCAAGGTAGCGCCCGTTCGCGACATTGACCGCGCGATCGCCCCGCCGATGAACGATCAGGGTCGGCCGGCGCACCTGCGGCAGGATGGCGCGCACGTCGATCTGGTCGTTGGCGACATGCAGCCGCCTGATCGCGCTCGGCGAGGTGCTCTGCCGCTGGTAGCGTGCCACGGCTTCGCAGAAGTCGGCATCGCCGACGCGGCTGGGTGCAAAAAGGCGAACCGATTCCGGCTTGCCCCAGATCGCTGCCGTGCTCTGAAGGGTCTGCTCGATCGTCGGCCGGTACGGATAGTCCGGTGCCCATGAGAAGCGGGCCATGGAGCCGAGCAGGATGAGTCGCTCCACCAGTTCGGGATAGGTGGCCGTGAACAGCGCGCCCATCGGTCCACCCTCCGAATGGGCCAGCAGCACGGCGCGCGTGGAGCCGGCAGCACGCATCACGTCGCGCACGTCGTCCATGCGCTGCTCCAGGGTCGGCACGCCTTCGAAGCGGTCGGAGAGGCCCTGGCCACGCTTGTCGAACATGATCACCCGAAAGTGGGCGCCAAGCGCGCGCAGCATCCGCGCGTAGTCCGGGTCCAGCCAGTTCATCTCGATGTGCGAGACGATGCCTGGAACGAACACCAGGTCGGTCGCGCCGTGCCCGAAGACCTGGTACGCGATGCTCAGACCATCGGATTCGACGTACTGCGTACGAGGAACGGGAATCTCGGTGCTCATGGGCGGCGTATCCGTCAGCCCTCAGGGATCGTTGACGGTCGCATGGTGCGCCGGCATGAGCACCTCGAGCAGTTCGCAGTCGTCGGACCAGCCCACCACCGTGTGCCGGATGCCCGGTGGCTGCACCCAGCACGAGCCGGCGACGAGCCGGCGCGGCCCGACGCCTTCGAAGTCGGTCTCGAACCAGCCCTTGAGGCAATAGACCAGCTGGAACTGGACGTCGTGGTGATGTCGCACGCTCAGTTCGGTCCGGAACGGCGCAGTCATCCGGATGACGTGGGCTTCGGCCAGGCCGCCGGTGGCTTGCGCGACCCCCAGGTCGCGATAGGCCGAATAGTCGCGCAAGCCATCGGCCTTGAAATCGGCCTCGTCGTGATGGCTGATCGTGAAGTACTGCTGCGCAGGGGTCAGTGGTTCCATTCGCCCTCCGGTGAATCGTTCGCGCGCCGATCTCACTCCAAAAGCTTCCCGCTGGCAAGTACGGCAGGGCCGCTCCGGACTGCCCGCCCGTTTACGCTTCATTTACACCCCACCCCGAAGTCTCTTCCCCATCTTTACGTCGCTTTGCCGAGACTGGGCTTCCTGTCTTTTCGAGGAGCGATGCATGGATTTCATCTGGTTGGGCGCGCTGGCTGCGCTCTGGGGCGTGGCGGTGGCGCTGGTGTCGGGACTCGCGCGGGTCGATGGCCCGGGCGCAAGCGACGGCAAGGTGCGGCAATGATCGGCCTCGAACTGCTCTATGGCGCCGCTGGCCTGGTCGCGGTCGGCCTGTTCGCGTACCTGGTGTTCGCGCTGATCTGCGCCGAGGAGTTCTGAGATGGACGCTTCGGCCTGGAGCCTGTTGGCCGGCTTCCTCGTCGCGCTGCTGGCGCTCGCACTGCCGCTCGGCCGCTTCCTTGCCGCGTTGTGCGACGGACGTCTGCCGCGCTGGATGCAGCGCGTCGAGGCACCGCTCTACCGGCTGTCCGGCACGTCGCCGGAAGCAGCGATGCCCTGGAAGCACTATGCGCTCGCCCTGCTCGCCTTCAACGCGATCGGCGCGATCGCGGTCTACGCGCTGCAGCGCCTGCAGGCATGGCTGCCGCTCAATCCCGCGGGCATGGGGCCGGTGTCGCCCGACTCGGCCTTCAACACCGCGGTGAGCTTTGTCTCCAACACGAACTGGCAAGGCTATGCGGGCGAGACCACGATGAGCCACCTGACCCAGATGCTGGGCCTGGGCGTGCAGAACTTCCTTTCGGCCGCCACCGGTATCGCGGTCGCCTTTGCGCTGAGCCGCGGCTTCGCGGCCAGACGCACCGACGGCCAGGGTCGGGTCGGCAACTTCTGGGTCGACATCACGCGCATCACGCTCTGGCTGCTGCTGCCGCTCTCGTTCGCGCTGGCGCTCTTCTTCGTGAGCCAGGGCGTGATCCAGACCTTCGAGGCCTCGCACGCAGTGCAGACGATGGAGGGCGCAAGCCAGAGCCTCGCGATGGGGCCGGTCGCCTCGCAGGAAGCGATCAAGATGCTGGGCACCAACGGCGGCGGCTTCTTCAACGCCAATTCGGCACACCCCTACGAGAACCCGACCGCGCTCGCCAACTTCGTCCAGATGCTGGCGATCTTCCTGATCCCGGCGGCCCTGTGCCTGGCGTTCGGGCGCCTCGTCGGCGACCGCCGACAGGGCTGGGCACTGCTGGCCGCGATGACGACGATGTTCGTGGTGGCGGTCGCCGTGCTGCTGCCGGCCGAGCACGCCGGCAATCCGCTGCTCGCCGCGCTCGGCGCCGACCAGTCCGCCAGCGCGCTGCAGGCCGGCGGCAACATGGAAGGCAAGGAAGTGCGCTTCGGCATCGACGCCTCGGCGCTGTTCGCGGCGGTGACCACGGCCGCGTCCTGCGGCGCGGTCAACGCGATGCACGACGCGCTCACGCCGCTCGGCGGCATGGTGACGCTGGTGCTGATGCAGCTCGGCGAGGTGGTGTTCGGCGGCGTCGGCAGCGGCCTCTACGGCATGCTCGTCTTCGCGATCCTCGCGGTGTTCATCGCCGGCCTGATGATCGGCCGCACGCCGGAGTACCTGGGCAAGAAGATCGAGGTGCGCGAGATGAAGCTGACCTCGATCGCGATCCTGGTCACGCCGATCCTGGTGCTCGCGGGCACCGCCCTGGCGGTGGCCACGGGCGCCGGCACGGCCGGCATCGCCAACCCGGGCGCCCACGGCTTCTCCGAGATCCTCTATGCACTGAGCTCGGCCGGCAACAACAACGGCAGCGCCTTTGCAGGGCTCTCGGCCAACACCCCGTTCTACAACGCCTTGCTGGGCCTGGCGATGTGGCTCGGCCGCTTCGGGGTCATCGTGGCGGTGCTGGCCATGGCCGGTTCCCTGGCGGCCAAGAAGCGGCTGCCCGAGACCGCGGGCACCCTGCCCACGCACGGCCCGCTGTTCGTGTTTCTGCTGATCGGCACGGTGCTGCTGGTCGGCCTGCTCAACTACGTGCCCGCGCTCGCGCTGGGCCCGGTGGTCGAGCACCTCATGCTCTGGAAGTAGGCCCATGAAGACAACCCAAACCGTCGCCGGCAGCTCGCTGCGCGATCCCGCACTGCTGCGAACCGCGCTCCGCGGCGCCTTC
Organism: Variovorax jilinensis; assembly: GCF_030316885.1. Taxonomy (GTDB): domain Bacteria; phylum Pseudomonadota; class Gammaproteobacteria; order Burkholderiales; family Burkholderiaceae_C; genus Variovorax; species Variovorax jilinensis. The sequence continues at coordinate 93,993 of NZ_JASZYQ010000010.1, forward strand.
GCCAAGCTGAGCCCGCGCACGCAGTGGCGCAATCCCGTGATGTTCGTGGTCTACGTCGGCAGCATCCTGACCTCGCTGCTGTGGCTGCACGCCAGCGCCTCCGCAGGCGCCAGCGGCATGCGGACCGGCTTCGTGCTCGCCATCTCGGTCTGGCTCTGGTTCACCGTGCTGTTCGCGAACTTCGCCGAGGCCCTGGCCGAAGGCCGCGGCAAGGCACAGGCGGCCTCGTTGCGCGGGCTGCGCAAGGACACCTGGGCCAAGAAGCTCAAGGCGCCGACGCGCGACGCCGGATTCCTGCCGGAACTGGCGCCGAACCTGCGCAAGGGGGACGCGGTGCTGGTCGAGGCCGGCGACGTGATCCCGCTCGACGGCGAGGTCGTCCAGGGTGCCGCCTCGGTCGACGAAAGCGCCATCACGGGCGAGTCGGCGCCGGTGGTGCGCGAATCGGGCGGCGACTTCTCGGCCGTCACCGGCGGCACCCGGGTGCTGTCCGACTGGCTGGTGGTGCGCATCTCGGTGAACCCCGGCGAGTCCTTCCTCGACCGCATGATCGGCATGGTCGAGGCGGCCAGGCGCCGCAAGACCCCGAACGAGGTCGCGCTCACGATCCTGCTGGTGGCACTGACCCTGGTGTTTCTCATGGTCACGGTCACGCTGCTGCCGTTCTCGATGTTCAGCGTGGCCGCGGCCGGCGCTGGCACGGTGGTGTCGCTGACCGCGCTGGTCGCGCTGCTCGTGTGCCTGATCCCGACCACCATCGGCGGGCTGCTGTCGGCCGTCGGCGTCGCGGGCATGAGCCGCATGATGCAGGCCAACGTAATCGCGACCTCCGGCCGCGCGGTCGAGGCGGCCGGGGACGTCGACGTGCTGCTGCTCGACAAGACCGGCACCATCACCCACGGCAACCGGCAGGCCGCCGCCTTCCTCCCGGCTCCGGGCATTTCGCCCGATCGGCTGGCCAGGGCGGCGCTGGTCGCGTCGCTGGCCGACGAGACGCCCGAAGGGCGCAGCATCGTCGCCCTGGCCGCACGCCATGGCGTGCGCGAAGCCGGCGCCGAGGGCGCGCACTTCGTGGCCTTCACCGCGCAGACACGCATGAGCGGCGCCGACATCGGCGACCTGGTCGTGCGCAAGGGCGCCATCGACGCCGTGCGCCGCCACGTCGAGGGACTGGGCGGCGCGATGGCGCCCGAGCTATCGCATGCGGCCGACGAGGTCGCGCGGCGCGGAAGCACGCCGCTGGCGGTTTCGGAGGGCGACCGGGTGCTCGGCATCGTCGAGCTCAAGGACATCGTCAAGACCGGCATGGTCGAACGCTTCGCCGAGCTGCGCCGCATGGGCATCAAGACCGTGATGGTCACGGGCGACAACAAGCTCACGGCCGCCGCCATCGCGGCCGAAGCGGGCGTGGACGACTTTCTCGCCGAGGCCACGCCGGAGGACAAGCTGGCGCTGATCCGCCGCTACCAGGCCGAAGGCCGCCTGGTCGCGATGACCGGCGACGGCACCAACGACGCGCCCGCGCTGGCGCAAGCCGACGTCGCGGTGGCGATGGGCAGCGGCACCCAGGCCGCGAAGGAAGCCGCCAACATGGTCGACCTGGACTCCGACCCGACCAAGCTGCTCGAGGTGGTCGAGACCGGCAAGGCGCTGCTCATGACGCGCGGCTCGCTCACCACCTTCTCCATCGCCAACGACGTGGCGAAGTACTTCGCGATCATTCCGGCCCTGTTCGTGTCCACCTATCCGCAGCTCGGGGCGCTCGACGTGATGCGGCTCGCGAGCCCGTCCTCGGCGATCCTGAGCGCGGTGATCTTCAACGCGCTGGTGATCGTGTTCCTGATTCCGCTGGCACTCAAGGGCGTGCGCTTCCGCCCGGTCGGCGCCGCGGCACTCCTGCGCCGCAATCTCGCGATCTACGGCCTCGGCGGCCTGGTCGTTCCCTTCATCGGCATCAAGGCGATCGACTGGCTGCTCGCCGCCGCCGGCCTCGTCTGAAAGATTTCCATGGCTCCCACACCCATCCTTCGTCCGGCGCTGGCCGTCTTCGCCGCGCTCACGCTGGTCACCGGCGTGCTGTATCCGCTCGCCGTGACCGGCGCCGCGCAGGCGTTCTTTCCGGCGCAGGCGGCCGGCAGCCTCGTGCTGCGCGGGGGCACGGCGATCGGCTCGACGCTGATCGGGCAGGCGTTCAAGGACCCGGGCAACTTCTGGGGCCGCCCCTCGGCCACCGCACCCGCGCCCTACAACGCGGCCGCCTCGGGAGGCGCCAACCAGGGTCCGTCGAATCCGGCGCTGGTCGACGCGGTGAAGGCGCGCATCGAGGCCCTGCGCGCCGCCGACCCGGGCAATACGGCGGCGGTGCCGATCGATCTCGTGACGACTTCGGCCAGTGGCCTGGACCCGCACATCAGTCCGGCCGCAGCGCGCTACCAGGCGGCGCGCGTGGCGCTGGCGCGCGGCATGCCGGTCGCCGACGTGCAGCGGCTGGTGGATCTGCACACCGAGGGCGCACGCTGGCGCTGGCTCGGCGAGCCGCGCGTCAACGTGCTGGCGCTGAACCTCGCGCTCGAGGCCGCCGCCGCGGGCAAGGGCGGTTGAGCTAACCTGTCCGTCGCCCGCCCATGAACGAAGCCTCACGTCCCGATCCCGATGCACTGATCGCGCAGCTGCGCGGCGAACAGGCCGCCGCTGGACGCGGCAGGCTGCGCATCTATTTCGGCGCCAGCGCGGGTGTCGGCAAGACCTGGGCCATGCTGAGCGCCGCACAGCGCGAACGCGCGACCGGGCGCGAGGTACTGGTCGGCGTGGCCGAGACGCACGGGCGCGCCGAGACCGCGGCGCTGCTCGCAGGGCTGGCGCAACTGGCGCCGCGGCAGCTGTCGCACCAGGAACGCACGCGGCCCGAGTTCGACCTCGATGCGGCTCTGGAGCGCCGGCCGGCACTGCTGCTTGTCGATGAACTCGCACACAGCAACGCACCCGGGTCGCGCCATGCCAAGCGCTGGCAGGACGTGCAGGAGCTGCTCGCGGCCGGCATCGACGTCTGGTCCGCGCTCAACGTCCAGCACCTCGAGAGCCTCAACGGCACCGTGGGCAGCATCACCGGCGTGCGCGTGCGCGAGACCGTCCCGGACTCCGTGCTCGACGAGGCCGACGAGGTGGTTCTGGTCGACGTCACACCCGACGAACTCGTCGCACGGCTCGCGGCCGGCAAGGTCTACCTACCCGACCAGGCCGCGCAGGCGGCGCGCAACTTCTTCCGCAAGGGCAACCTGATGGCGCTGCGCGAGATCGCGTTGCGCCGCACGGCCGAACACGTGGAAGACGACATGCGGGGCTGGCGCATCGAACAGTCGGGCACGAGCCCCCTGCAGGCGTGGAACACCTCGGGCGCGATCCTGGCGTGTGTCGGTCCGCACGACGACGACGCCCAGACCGTGCGAACCGCGGCGCGGCTGGCAGGCCAGCTCAGCGTTCGCTGGCATGCGGCCTACGTCGAGACGCCGCGCCTGCAGCAGCTTGCCGCCAGCGAGCGCGACCGCATCCTCGCCACGCTCAAGCTCGCCGCACAGCTGGGTGCGGAAACCGCGGTGCTCACCGGCGCCGACATCGCGCAGCAACTGGCAGCGCAGGCGCAGCGACTCAACTGCGCCATGCTGGTGATCGGCCGGCCGAAGCCCGCTGCCGGCTGGCGTCGCGCCTGGCCTCGGGCGTCGATCGCACGCGCGCTGGCGCGGCAGGCGCCGGCAGTCGACATCGTGGAGGTCGGCCACGCCGCCAGCGCCCGGCAGCTGCCGCGCGAGCCGCTCGGCCACGGACGCTTCGGCGGCCGCGACGGCGCCATGGACGACGCGCAAGGCCTTGTGCGCGCCCGCTGGCCGGCCTACGCCTGGACGGTGGCCACCAGCGTGGGGGTCACGCTGCTCGCCTCCCCGCTCGCGGGCGTGCTGGAGCTGGCCAACATCGTGATGCTGTTCCTGCTCGGCGTGATTGTCGTCGCGCTGCGCCATGGCCGCGGGCCGGCGGCGTTCGCGGCCGCGCTGAACGTTGCAGCCTTCGACTACTTCTTCGTGCAGCCTCGGTTCTCCTTTGCCGTGAGCGACGTGCAATACCTGCTGACCTTCGTCGTGATGCTCGGGGTCGGGCTGCTGGTGGGGCAGCTCACGGCCGGCCTGCGCTTTGCCGTGCAGGTGTCGGCCAGTCGCGAGCGCCGCGCCCAGTCGCTGTTCGAACTCACGCGCGAGCTGTCGGCGGCGCTCGAGACCCGCCGCGTGGTCGAACTGGGCGCCGGTGCCGTGCAGGACCACTTCGGTGGCCAGGCGCTGGTGCTGGTGGCCGACGCGAACGACCGGCTGGTGCAGCCGGCGACGGCACCACCAGGCTTCGATGCCAGCGTGGCGGACTGGGCCTTTCGGCAGGGCCAGCCGGCCGGCCTCGCCACCGCCACGCTGGCTGCGCAGTCGTGGCACTACATCCCGCTGCGGGCACCGATGCGGGTGCGCGGCGTGATGGCCCTGGAACCCGCGCGGCCGCGCTGGCTGCTCATCCCCGAGCAGGCGCAGCAGCTGGAGACGCTGGCCAGGCAGATCGCGATCGCGCTGGAGCGGGTGCACTACGTCGAGGTCGCGCAGACGGCGCTGGTCGAGATGGAGTCCGAGCGCCTGCGCAGCGCGCTGCTCGGCGCCATCTCGCACGACGTACGAACGCCGCTCACCGCGCTGATCGCGCTGGCCGAATCGCTGCAGGCCCTGCCACCCGACCAGCACGGGGCCGCGGCGCAGGCGATCGTGGCGCAGGCGCGCGCGCTCAGCGCGCTGGTCGACAACCTGCTCGACATGGCGCGGCTCGAGAGCGGCGGCGGTGCGGTCAGCCTGCGGCGCGACTGGCAGTCCGTGGAAGAGGTGGTGGGAACGGCCATTCGCGCCGCGGCACCTGCGCTCGGCGGTGTCAGCGTGCAGACGGCGCTTGCCGCCGACCTTCCGCTGGTCGAATTCGACGCGGTACTGATCGAGCGCGTGCTGGTGAACCTGCTCGAGAACGCAGCCAAGTACGGCGCGCCGCCGATCGTGGTGAGCGCGCGCCCGACCGATGCGGCGCTGGTGCTCGCCGTGCGCGACCACGGCGCGGGGCTGCCGGCGGCATCGCGCGGCCATGAACAGGCGCTGTTCGACAAGTTCACGCGCGGCGATGCCGAGTCGCCGACGCCGGGCGTCGGGCTCGGCCTGGCGATCTGCAAGGCGATCGTCAGCGCCCATGGCGGCGAGATCGTCGCGGCCGATGCGACGGGCGGGGGCGCCGAGTTCACCGTCACGCTGCCGCGGCGTGCACCGCCCGCCCTGCCGGCCTTCCCCGATACTTGAGCCATGCCGCAGCCGACCGCCATCGTGATCGAGGATGAGCCCCAGATCCGTCGCTTCGTGCGCGGCGCGCTCGAGGCCGAGGGCTGGCAGGTGCACGAGGCCGCGAACCTGCGAGATGGCCTGGCCGCGGCCGGCACGCGCCAGCCCGACCTGCTGGTGCTCGACCTCGGCCTGCCCGACGGCGACGGCGTGACGCTGATCCGCGACGTGCGCGGCTGGTCCGGCGTGCCGATCATCGTGCTGTCGGCCCGCAGCGACGAATCAGACAAGATCGCAGCCCTCGACGCCGGTGCCGACGACTACCTGACCAAACCCTTCGGCACCGGCGAGCTGCTGGCGCGGGTGCGTGCCAATCTGCGTCGGCCGCGCGCGGGAAGTGGCGAGCCCGAGGCCGTGTTCCGCTTCGGCCAGGTCGAACTCGACCGCGCCGCGCGCGTGGTGCGTCGCGCCGGTGCCGAAGTCCATCTCACGCCGACCGAATACAGGCTGCTGTCGGTTCTTGCGGCCAACCCGGGCCGCGTGCTCACGCAGCGCCAGCTGCTGCGCGAGGTGTGGGGTCCCTCGCAGGCCGGGCAGAGCCACTACCTTCGCATCTACATGGGCCACCTGCGGCAGAAGCTGGAAGCCGATCCTGCCCAGCCCAGGCACCTGCTGACGGAAACGGCCGTCGGCTACCGGCTCGTGCCCTAGCGGCGGCGCATCGGAGCGCCTGCCCCTCGGACGCGGTCTTGTCTTACACCGCAAGCGCACGGACCGCCGCAAGGTTTCAGCCCCGTTTTTTCAAACCGGCCGGTGCCTGGCCGTTGTCCAAAAGGAGCAGACCAGATGAGCTACATCGACGGATTCGTGATTCCCGTGGCCTCGGGTGACCGTGAGCGCTACCGCGCCGCAGCGCAGAAGTTCCATGAGAAGTTCAAGGATTGCGGTGCCCTGCGACAGGTCGAGTGCTGGGGCGACGACGTGCCCGACGGCAAGCAGACCGATTTCAAGCGGGCCGTGGATGCCAGGCCCGGCGAGGTCGTGGTCTTCTCGTGGATCGAATGGCCGTCGAAGGAGGTCCGCGATGCCGCCAACAAGAAGATCATGGAAGACCCCGACATGAAGGACATGGACATGCCCTTCGACGGCAAGCGCATGATCTTCGGTGGCTTCGAGCCGATCTTCGACACCGCGAACAGGAAGGCATGAAAGCGCGGCCTCCAGTGGCGGCCTCGATCGAGGCGTCCGGCCTGACGTCGTCACTCGTTTCATCGGCAGAGCTTGCAAAGCGGGCGAGCAAGCCCTACCCCAACGACAGCGACGCCTATCGGGAGGCCCGGACGGCCCTGCTCGAAAAGGAAATCGACCTGCGCCGGCAGATCTGGCGCGTTGCCGAGCAGCGCCGCGCCCTGCCGCCCGGCGGCGAGGTGACCAAGCCCTATGAGTTCCTCGACAAGGACGGCAAGTCGCATGGCCTGGCGGACCTGTTCGGGCCACACGACACGCTGATCAGCTATTTCTGGATGTACGGCCCGGCGCGCGAGCGGCCCTGCCCCATGTGCACCACATTTCTCGATGCGCTCGATGCAGCGAACCGCAGCCTCGGCCAGCGGGCAGCGGTCGCGGTGCTGGGACGCTCGCCGGTGTCGCGCCAGCTGGCCTTCGCGGTCGAACGCGGCTGGCGCTTTCTCGATTTCCACCAATGCGTCGGCGATGACTTTCCGACCGACTATCGCGGCCTGCACGCCGATGGCCAGGAATGGCCGCAACTCGACGTGTGGACCCGGCAGGGCGAGACCGTGCGCCACTTCTGGGGCGGCAGCGAGGCGGACGGCACCAACGATCCAGGCCAGGACGCGCGCAACGCGCCGGATCCCGAGGCGCTGTGGGCGATGCTCGACCTGACGCCGGGCGGACGCGGCACGAACTGGTATCCGAAGCTGTCGTACGGCTGAGCCGCGCGGCAGTCCGGGGCGCCATGACTCAGCCGGCCCCGGCTCCCCATTTGGCCGGGGTCCGTGTCGCACACCGACTGCGAGAAGGTCCAGCGATGCCCGCCCGGTCCTCGCAGCTGTATTGGCGCTCGCCGAAGAGAGGCATCGAGCGACTCGCGAGCAGGGCTTACGGCTCGTCGCTAAGCAGCGCCATCGCATAGCTGTCCGCGTATTCGCCGTCGACCCGGAAGGACCGTCGCTGGAGGCCTTCGACGACGAAGCCGAGGCGCTCGTAGAGCGCCTTCGCGTTGTGGTTGTCGGTTCGTACGGTGAGCTCGATGCGGCGGAGTCCGCTTGCCCACGCGGCCTCGATCGCCGCTCGCATCAGTGGCTCGCCGATGCCTCGCCGGCGCGCCGACGGCACCAGGCCGATGCCGAGCGTGCCGACATGGGATCTCGCCTGACCATGCGTGGGCAGGACATCGCACCAGCCCACGACCTCGCCATCGAGCAGGGCGATGCGCTGGCACCAGCCGTTCGCGATGATCGACGCATAGAAGGCCCGGCATTCCTCTATCGACGGCGCTTCGGTGAAGGCGAGGTATCGCTTCTCCCGCGCCACCGAGTCGAGGGCACGCCGCAGGCCGTCGAAGTGCCGCGGTGCCAGGGCTTCGACCGACAGCCTCATGCGAGGCCCCTAGGCGTTCGGCTTCGCGGTGGCCACCGAGTAGCTCAGTTCCGCGAACCCCGGCCCCACGAACTTCGCCTCGCTGAGCCGCAGCGACGGCGACACGATGCGTCGGGGCAGCAGCGGCTGGCCCGCACCCAGCGTGACCGATCCGACCTGGACGATGATCTCGTCCAGGAGGCCCGCGTCGTGGAACTGCCCGACCAGGTCGCCGCCACCGACCAGCCAGATGTTCTTCTCGCCCGCGGCGCGCTTCATCGCTTCGTGCACCGGCCTGACGTCGCCGCGAACGAAACGGATCTCGGCGCCTGCCATGCCGGCCAGTTCACGGTGGCTGAACACCCAGGCCGGCTGCGTGTACGGCCAGGTCGGCACGTGGCGCAGCATCCATTCGTAGGTCGACGCACCCATCGCGAGCGCGCCGACACCCTGGATGAACTGCGGATAGCCGGTGTCGTTGATGTCGCCGAGCGGGAACAGCCATTCGAGCGAGTGGTCCTCGGTGGCGATGAAGCCGTCGAGGCTGCTGGCGGTGTAGTACTGGGTCTTCATGGGCTGCGCGCCTTCCGTCAAGTCGGAAGGCGGATGGTAGCCGCGCATGAAGGCGCCTGGACCGGCGCCGACTAGCGGCTCCACCTTCGCAGCCCGAGCTCGGTCGCGAGCTTCGCGTACTGCGCGAGGCTCGTCGCCACGTAGGCCTCCAGCGCAGCGCCGGTGAGCGAGAACGGGTACAGCCGATGGCGCTCGCGCAAGGCGGGAAAGCCGGGCGCGGCCATGGCCTCGCGGAAGGCGTCGACCCAGGCCCGCAGCGCAGGCTCGGCCACCTCGGCGCTCATGTAGACGCCTCGCACTGTGGGCCACACCAGGTCGACCTGCTGCGACCGTGCCGTGGGAATGCCGGTGAGCCCTCCGCCCAGCGCGGATTCCGAGAGCACCGCGAGGATGCGCACGGCTGCGCCCGCCGCGATCGCCTGCAGCGCCTCGGCCGCGTCGCCCGGAAACACGTCGACATGCTTGCCCTGCAGCGCGTTGAGCGCGTCGCCGCCCCCCTCGAAGGAGACGAAGCGCATCGACTTGGGATCGCGCCCGGCCGCTCGCAGAAGCAGCGCGGCCTTGACCCAGTCCTGGCTGCCGACCGTGCCGCCGGCGCCGAACACCACGCGCGAGGGCTCGCGACGCAGCGCCGCCATGATGTCCGCGAGCGAGCGGAAGGGCGAATCGCGGTGCACGGCGACCACGCCGTAGTCGGTGCCGAGCGCCGCGATCCAGCGCGCCGCCGACGCCGAGTGCGGACCGAAGCGCCCCTGCGCGATGTTGAGCAGCGAGCCGCTCGAGAACGCCACCAGCACCTCGGGTCCGCCGAGCCGCCCCGTGGCGATGCGGTCGAAGGCCACGGCGCCGATGCCGCCCGGCAGGAAGCTCTGCGCCAGCGGCGGTCGGCCCGGCCGCACCACCTGCAGGCTGTCGCGCGCCAGTGCGCAGGTCAGGTCGAAGCCCCCGCCGGCCTTGGCGGGGATCACGCACTCGGCTGCGGCGTTGCTGGGATCGTCGCCGGCTGCGGCCCGCACCCGGGTTGCCACGCCAAGGCCGGGCAGCAGCACCAACGGCAGGGCCCGCAATGCATCACGACGCTTCGGCATGAACTCGGGCATCGTTGCTGACTCAGCTTTCCCGCGCCGGCCACCAGAGCGCGGCGTGCAATCCCCGGCTGCCCTCGCGCGCCCGAAGCTCCAGCTCGCCCTGGTGGCGCTGCGCGATCGAACGCGCAATCGCGAGACCCAGGCCCGAACCGCCCTGCCCTGCACGCGCACCGCGTACGAAGCGCTGGCCCAGAGCCGCGCATTCGGCCTCGCTCAGCCCGGGCCCGCTGTCCTCCACCGCGACCCGCCAGCCGCGCGGCTCGCGCGAGGCGAAGAGCGTGACGCTGCCCTGCGGCGGCGTGTAGTGGATGGCGTTGACCACGAGGTTGCCGAGCGCCTCGCGCAGCAGGCCCGCATCGGCCAGCGCCAGCAGCGACTGCGCGGGCGGATGGATGCCGAGGTCGATCTGCCGCGCGCGCGCGAGCGGCAGCAGGTCGACTGCCACTTCGCGCAGCAGCGCCGCCAGATCGACCGGCTCGAAGGCCAGCGCTACCGTGTCGCTGCGGCCCAGCGCGAGCAGTTGCTGCGTGGTGCGCGTCACCCGGCCGATCTCCACGCCCAGTGCATCGAGCGCGGCGTCGACCTTGGTGCGGTCCTGCTCGCGCTGTGCATAGTCGACCTGCATCTGCAGCGTGGTGAGATGGGTTCGCAGCTGGTGCGAGGCATCGTCGAGAAACTGGCGCCGCTGCGCGATCAGTTCCTGCGTGCGCGCCATCTGCTGGTTGACCGCGTCGACCAGCGGTCGGATGTCCGCGGGCAGGTCGGCGTCGGCGATGCGCGTCATGTCCTCGGGCTTGCGTGCCTGTACCTCGCGCGCCAGCCGCGTCAGCGGGCGCAATGCCGCGGCCAGGGCCACCGCGGTGCTGAGCAGCAGCAGCGCCAGCACCAGGCCGTCGCGCAGCGCAGCACGGCGCACGAAGCGATCGGTGAACTCCTGCCGCGAGCGCGTGCTCTCGCCGACCTGGATCAGCACGCTGCGCTGCGGGCTGCCGGCAGGTGCGCGGTCGAGGTCGCGCCGGTAGGCCGCGAGCCGCACGGGTTCGCCGAAGTAGCTGGCGTCGTAGAACTCCGGCACGCCGGGCCGCAGCGCGGCCCGAGGCTCGGGCAGGTCGGCGCTGCCGAGTTCCACCAGCCCGTCGGAGGTGGCGACGCGAAAATAGACCTGCCCGCTGGCCGTGAGCTCGAAGAACTCGAACAGCGTGTAGGGCAGCTCGACCGCCAGTCCGCCCGAGGCCGTGGAGATGTTGGCGTCGATCGACTTGAGCGCGCCCAGCACCGAACGGTCATATGCCGCGTTGGCGGCCGCCAGCGCGTCGTGGCGGGTCATCCAGAGCTCGACGCCGGTCACGAGCACCAGCAGGGGAAGCAGCAGCAGGGCCAGGCGCTGCCGCAGGCTGGCGCGCCGCATCCAGCGCGCCGCCGCCGCGAACGGGAGCCGCAGCGGCTTCAATCAGCCGGCCTCCAGCGCATAGCCCAGCCCGCGCAGCGTGGTGATACGCACGCCGCTGCCGTCGAGCCGCTTGCGCAGACGGTGCACGAAGACTTCCACCGCTTCGGGGTGCACGTTGTCGTCGTCCGAGAACACGCGCTCGAGGATCTGCAGCTTGGAAAGCGGTTCGCCGCTGCGCTGGGCCAGCACGCGCAGCACCGCCAGTTCGCGCGGCGACAGCGACAGCAGTTCGCCGTTCAGCGAGAACTGCTTGCGGGCGCCGTCGTACACCAGCGGGCCGCATGCCAGGCGCGGATGCTCGACGCCGCGCGCGCGCCGCACCAATGCCTGCAGGCGCGCCTCGAGTTCGGCCAGCGCGAACGGCTTGGCAAGAAAATCGTCGGCGCCCGCGTTCAGCAAGGCCACCCGCTCGGACAGCGAATCGCGCGCCGTGAGGATCAGCGTCGGCAGCCGCTGGTCGCGTTCACGCAGCCGTTGCAGCACCTGGTGGCCGTCGAGGCCGGGCAGGCCGAGGTCGAGCACCAGCGCGTCGAAGTCGTGCTGCTGCAGCGCGCGGTCGGCCAGGCGACCGTCGTCCACCCACTCGACCTGGATGCCGGCGTGCTCGAGCGCCTTGCAGAGCCAGGTGCCCAGGGTGTGCTCGTCTTCGGCCAGCAGGATGCGCATGGGCCGATGGTAGATGGCTGGCCGCCGCTGCGTTGCGGCTTCAGTCGGGCTTGATGTTGGCGCGCGCGATCACGGTCTTCCAGCGCGCCTGCTCCGAGGCGATGAACTGCGCGAACTGCTCGGGCGTGCCGCCGATGGATTCGGCTGCGTCGCCGCGCAGGCGTTCCAGGGCAGCCGGCGCGCGCACCGCCTTCATGGTCTCGGTCGAGAGCTTCGCGACGTTGGCGGGCGCCATGCTGGCCGGCGCCAGCATGCCGTACCACTGGGTCATCTCGAATCCCGGGTAGCCCTGCTCGGCCACCGTCGGCACATCGGGCAGCTGCGGCAGCCGCTGGGCCGATCCGGTCGCGATGCAGCGCACCTTGCCCGACTTGATGAACGGAATGATGGCCGCCGCACCGATGGCGGAGGCGTCGAGCCGGCCCGACAGCAGGTCGGTCAGCATCGGGCCGGTGCCACGGTACGGCACGTGCAGCATGAAGACGCCCGAGGTCATCTTGAGGTATTCGAAGGCCAGGTGACCCGCGCTGCCGTTGCCGGCCGAGCCATAGCTCAGCTTGCCCGGCTTTGCCTTGGCATACGCGATGAACTCCTTGAGGTTCTTCGCCGGCACGTCGGGATGCACGACGTAGAGGCTCGGTACCTTGGCCAGCAGGCTGACCGGCTTGAAGTCCCTGTTGGCGTCGTAGGGCAGCTTCTCGAAGATGAACGGGTTGACTGCCAGCGTGCCGATGTGTCCGAGGATGATCGTGTGCTGGTCGTCGCTGCGCGCGACCTCGGACATCGCGATGTTGCCGGCGGCGCCGGGCTTGTTGTCGACGAAGACGCTCTGGCCCAGAGTGTTCGAGAGTTCGGCTGCGGTCGAGCGGGCCACGATCTCGGAGCTGCCACCCGGCGCGAACGGCACCACGAAGCGCACCGACTTGGTCGGCCAGGTGCCCTGCGCCGTTGCCAGGCCCGGGAGCAGCCCGGCGAGGCCCAGCGCGCCGCCGGCCTGGAGGAAGCGGCGTCGCGGCGAAAGTCGTTCGGCCGCGGTCTCGCGGCGGTGGTCTGCAAGCATGGGGGTCTCCGTCGATTCTTTGGGAAGACCCGCATGTTGCGCGCACGAAGCTTTCGGAATGCTGTCGGCGCCTTCCGCAAGTGCGCGAGGCGCGTCGCAGCTACTGCGGCACCAGCCCCGCAGCCTTCACGAGTTCGGCATGGATGCGGGTTTCCTCGGCGATCACCTGCGCCAGCGGCCGCGTGTCATCCACCGCCGGCTCCATGCCCACTTCGAGCAGCCTTGCCCTGGCGTCGCCGCGCAGCAGCGCTTTCACGGACTTGTCGAGCCGGTCGAGGATCGGCTGCGGTGTCTTCGCCGGTGCCAGCAGCCCGATCCAGGCCGACAGCACGACGTTGTCGACGCCGCCCTCCTTCAGCGTCGGGATGTTCGGCGCCGACACCGCGCGCTTCTCGCTGAGCACGCCGACCGGATGCAGCTTGCCGGCCTTGATGTGCGGCAGGGCCTCGGGCAATGGCGCGAACGCCATGTCGACGACGCCACCCATGAGGTCGGTGATGGCGGGCGCGCCGCCCTTGTATGGCACGTGCAGCAGGCGGACGCCGGTGCGGCTCTCGAACATGAGGCCCGCGAGATGCTGCGGGCTGCCGTCGCCCGAGGAGGCATAGGTCAGCTTGCCCGGATTGGCCTTGGCCGCCGCGAGCACGTCGGCCACGGTCGCGAATCTCGACTTGTCGCGCACCACCAGCACCATGGCCTGGTTGACCAGCTTGGTGACGGGCACGAAGTCGGTCTCGACGTTGTATGGCAGCGTCTTGAAGATGCTGCGGTTGGTGGTCAGGAACGAGGCCGGCGATACCGCGAGCGTGTAGCCGTCGGGCGCCGCGCGCGCCACCACCGGCATGCCGATCTGGCCCGAGGCGCCGGCCTTGTTGTCGACCACGAAGGGCTGGCCGAGGTCGGCCGCGAGCTGCTGGCTGACCAGCCGCGCCACCATGTCCACGCTGCCGCCGGCCGGCAGCGCGACGATGACCTTGACCGGGCGGCTCGGCCAGGCGTCCTGCGCGGCGCACGGCACGCCCGCGAGCAGGCTGGAGGCGGCGCCGAGCGCCATCAGGAAAGACCGGGTGAAGGACATGGCGTGGACTCTGTGGTTGTTGCGGCGGCACTTGCAGTTTCCATGCCGACTGCGTTGCGGCTGCAATCAATCTACCGCGGCGGCAGCGGCCCCGCAACATCGCGCAGCCGCCGATGCGCCGGGCCATCCCACGCCACCGGCTGCTGGTTCTTCGCCTGCAGGTAGTGGTGCGTGAACACCGCGAGATAGGCCTCGAGCGTCTGCGCGGCCACGTCCTCGCCCGCCAGGCTCATGCACTGCGCTGCGACCTCGCTGGTGCAGAAGTGGTCGTCGCGCCCGGAGCGGCGCAGCCTGTACTGCGAGGCCTGGTCGGTTTCCAGGCTCAGCACGGGCAGCGCATCGAGGTAGGGGCTGCGGCGGAACATCTTGCGCGCCTCGGTCCAGGTCGCGTCGAGCAGGATGAAGAGCGGTCGCCGGCCGCCTTCATCCGCCTCGGTGCCATCGGAGCGCGGCACCGCGTGCACCACCCGCTCGGGCGCCGCGTACTGCCCCGGAAACACCACGCAGGGCTGCCACCGGGGATCGCGCAACAGCGCCAGCAACGCGGGGTCGCATTCGGTGCGCGCCCAGCCGAAGGCGAAGGTGTCGGCCACCACGTCGGCAATCAGCCAGCCCGTGTTGCTGGGCTTGAGCGGCTCGATGTCGGCCATCAGCAGGCACACGCCGGCACGCGTGGGTACCGACGGCCGCGCCGTGCACATGCAGTGGCTGGTGGCCAGCCTGCAGCCGGCGCAACGCTCGCGCTTGAAGCCGCCGCGGGCGAGAAAGGGCTTGGCGCTGCGCGCCAGGCGGGCGGCGCGCAACAGGGAGACGGCGTGGGGCATGGGCCATTGTCGGGCTCCGACGCCTCCCGAACTCAGTGCAGCTTCCAGAGCAGCGCCGAAATGGTTCCGAAATCCTGGAACACCGGCAGGATGTCCTCCACGCCGTGGATCACGCCGACGTCGTTGACCGCCAGGGTGAACGCCAGTCGGGCGCCACCCCTCATGTCGATGTAGCCGGCCAGTGCCTGCGCGCGAAGGATCGCGCCGCGCTCCGAGCCTGCGACGAAGGTGCCGGTCTTGGCCTGCACCTGGCCCCGGGCGCCGGCCAGGGCCGGGTCGGCTTCGAAGTCCTTCACGAACCCCAGCGAGCCGTCGATGCCGAGCTGCGGCAGCGCGTCGCGGAACGCCGCGAAGCTCGGCCGCTTCCGCATGCCGGCAAGCAGGGTCGTGACCGCCTCATTGGTGGCGGTCGTGAGGTCGCCGCCGCTGCCGTCGACGAAGTACAGGGCCGCGGGCTGGATGCCGAACTGGCTGGCGAGCAGTGCCGACTCCACCGCCTGTGCGCCCGCGCGCGTGGTCGCGCCCTGCGTGAGGCCGAGCAGCATGAGACTGGTGTCCGCGCCGAGGTTGTAGCTGACCTTGAGGATGAGTCGGGCGAAGTCGCGATACGGATGCGACACCAGCTCCGCGACGCGCGCACCGTCCGCATACGACGCAGCCGGCGGCAGCAAGGGCGCGGGGTTGCGGGCCACCGCCGGCGCGCCGGCCGCAACGCCCTTCCGCGCCAGCGCCTCGATGAACACGGTGCGCGCATAGGTCGACGGGTCCGTGATGCGGAAGGTGCGGATCAGCGGATAGCTGTCCGTGAGCGGCGGCACGAAGCCGGCCGGCAGCGAGCCCGCGACGCGTCCGAAGCACGCGGCGGCGCCGAGGCAGGTCGGCAGCTCGGGCTCAAGCTCGATCTGGAGCGCGCTGCCCTGCGCGCCCGGCACGAGTGCGGACTGGACGCCGAAGGCCTGCGACTTCGGACGCCAGTCGACGCCGGCCTTGCTGTCGATGACGACGTCGACCACGTCGTCGTTGACGAACATCGGGCTGACCTTGAACTCGCCGCGGAAGTCGAAATGCTCGAACAGGCGGTCATCGACGATGACCTCGCCGGTCACCTGGCGAATGCCGGCAGCCGCCACCTCGGTCGCCAGCCGATCGAAGCCTGCGAGCGGGTCGGGTGTGCTCAGGGTGGCGTTGCCGAGCGCGTTGGCCTCGTTGTGATCCTGGTTCGGGATCGCGAAGCTGCCGTCCGCGTTGGTGCGGCCGCCCATCGCGAGATCGCCGCTCGCGACTACGATCAGGTCGCCATGCAGCACGCCCGTCGCATCGACGGTGCCGCGCCGATAGACCGGCGTGCGGAACACATGACCGGGGCCCAGCGCCTCGAGCGCGAGGCCGACCGAGAACAGCTTGCGCACCGAGCCGATCAGCATCGGCTGCCCGGCCTGCTTGTCGTAGAGCACGCGGCCGCTGTCGAGGTCGACCACGCGCAGGGCCCACTTCGCCTCGCGGTACACCGGCTTGTCCATGATCTGCGCGATGGCCTCGGGCACTGGCTGCACGGTGCTCGGCAGCGGCAGCGCTGCGTTGCTGCTGCCACCTCCGCCGCAGGCTGCGAGCGCGCAGAACGCCGCGGCAAGCGCGAGCACGCGATGGCGATGGATGAAGGTCATCTGGGCCGATTCAGGACGGAAGGTCGACGATCCAGAGATCGAGCGGCATCGCGTTCTGGCGCGGGCCCGGCTGCGCCACCGGTTCGAGCGCGACCGGCGTGCCCTGGCTGCTGGCCTGGTCGTAGGCGGCCGTCGACACGCCACGCTCGGAGGCGCTGAAGCTCTGCATCAGGAAGGGCAGGCCGTTCGAGGCCAGCGGTGACGGGCTGTCCATCACATGGAAGTGCAGATGCGGCTCCGAGGAATTGCCCGAGGTGCCGACCTGCCCGAGGACCTGGCCGGCGCGCACCACGTCGCCCGCACGCACGCGCACCGAGCCCGGCACCATGTGCGCGAACAGCGCGAAGCGGCCGCCGCCCAGATCCAGCACCACATGATTGCCATCGGCCTGCTCGATCGATATCGAATCCGGCAGGGCTCCGGGCGGCGTATCGGGCAGGCCGTCCAGGGCCGCGACCACAGTGCCGTCGGCGACCGCGTAGATCGGCTTGCCGTAGATGACGTAGCTGGCCGGCAGCCTGGGGTCGCCGACATAGATGCGGCCCTGTGCATCGAGCTGTTCCCAGTCGATCGCGAAGCGCTGCGCCGTGTACAGCTGGCCGTTGAGCGGCAGCGTCGCCTGCACGTGGCGCGTCGAGTCGCAGCAGCCGTCGCCCGCGATGTAGCGGGTGCCGCGCAGCGGCGAGCCGAGCACCAGCGTCGTCGCAGCCGCGGGCGCGATGCGCCCTGCAATCTCGACCACGGTCGCGCTGGCGCCCGTGCCTCCCGTGTCGACCGTGAGCCGGTGCGCGAGCGTGGCCGGGATCGCCGCGGCGTCGGCCAGCTTCACGTGCATGTAGAGCAGGCCGACCTGCGACGCGCCCAGGCGGCCCTTGACCGCGGCGCGGTCCCGCACCACCAGACGCTGTGCGATGTCGGCCGCACTCAGCGTGGCCACGGCGCTGCCGCTGGCCGCATCGAGCACATCCAGTCCCTGCAGCGCGACGACGCCGCCCGTGAAGTTGCCGAGTTCGAGTTCGTAGACCAGGTGCATCTGGCCGTCGGAACCCTTCACGGGCACCGGCGCGTTCAGCACGCGCATCGTGACCGGCGTGACCTGCATGGCCGGCGGGCCGTTGCCCGACTGCGCATTGGCGGGCGCACCGAGCAGCGCGAAGCGCGAAGCGGACGAACCGCCGCCGCCGCAGGCGACGAGGACGCACAGGGCCGAGACGGCCAGCCAGAGAGAGCGTTTCATGAGCGGGGGCCTGTGGCCCGACTTCGGTTTTCTATGTGGATGAGGAGGCCCGCGATATGCCGCTGCGGCCTCATGCGGGCTTGGCCATGCAGATCTGCGCCATCGGATCGATCTGCGGCGCGGGAGCGCGACGGGCGGAGAACCACTCGCCCGACCAGCGCGAGGCGGCCGTGGTGCCGGTGGCCAGCCCATCGCGCAGCCATTGCGCCACGCCGGGCGTGGAAGCCTCGCGCTTCGCACCGAGCGCGGCGACCGGCGTGGCCCTTACCGGCGGCTGGGTGATCGGGCAAGACTCCTTGTTCGACAGCCAGCGCTGGTAGGTCTTGCCGTCACGCACCACCGGGTCCGCCCGCGGCTCCACGATCGGCGAAGGGCCGCTCGTGACCACGAGGCCGAGACGGTTTCCGAGCGGCGGCTCGGGCAGGGAATACCCGTTCGGGCCGTAGAGATTGCCGCCCGCGAGCGCCTCGCAGTTGGCCGGGCCCGGCACGTAGTTGGGATCGTTGAGCTCCACCGAGTAATTGATGCAGCCCTGCGGCGGGCAGGAATAGTAGGTGTCGAGCTCGTCCTTGCCCGGGCATGCCGGGTCGTCGCCGGGCAGGCCGCGGCAGCTGCCGAGCGGCGACGGCCCGTGCGCGTTGGGGCTGGCCTGCTGCACGTAGAGGAACAGCATGCCGGTCTGGGCATCGAAGAAGAAGTTGCGGCCGCCGTTGGCCGGCGTGCCGTCGGCGTTGGTGAGCGCGGCCAGGCTGCCAACCGCCGTCAGCTGCTCGCGCGGGAAGACGCAGACCCGCTTCGTGCCGTCGCCCTCGGCGCTCGAGCCGGCCGGACACACGCCGCCGGCCGGCATCGCGGTCACGCCTTCGGCCGGGCAGCCGGTCACGGGGTTGAGATTGGCCTTGCCCCCCTGGTCGTCGAGGTTGTGGCAATGCTGCCCGCCACGCCGATCGACCAGCCTGTTGAAGTACTGCTGCAGCAGCGCATTGTCGAAGCTCACGCTGCCGCCCCCCCAGGACTTGTAGCCTCGCACCACCTTGATGTTGGCGCCGCTCGGCGGAGAACCGTTCGGATTCGAATAGCAGATGCCCAGCCGCGTATAGAAGGGCTTCGTGTCCATGGCCGGCTTGACGGCATCGGTGAATCCAAGGCGCACGATGGCCGGCATGCCGGGCGTGACCTTGGCCTGCCCGGGCGCCGTGGTCGGTACCGCGCGCACCGTGTAGCCGTAGCCGCTGGCCACCTTCGGCTCCCAGATGCCCTGGCGGTTGCGGCTCATCAGCGACATGCGCTGGTGCACGCCCGCATCCATCGAATCCTTGGTGAATTCCATGTTCTGCCATATGGGCCCGGTGGGGTCCTGGCCCTCGAACTCCAGCGTCGCCATGTTGGCGGCCGAGATCAGCGAGGTCGCGCGGCCCTCGAACTTCTCGTCCTGCGGACCGGTTGCGAGGCATTCGTCGACCGAATTGCCGGCGCGGTTGAACGGCAGGTTGTTGAGCGAGATCGGGAACTCATCCGACACCCGCACGCCATTCGCATCGACCACCACGTAGCCCGTGAGCGTACCGTCGAGATCGATCAGCGCGGTGTTCATGTCGCCGTCGCGGAAGTCCCCCTGGTTGACCTTCTCGGTGTAGATCTGGTGTCGCAGGTCGACGTTGTCGAAGCTGAGCGCGCGGCTGGTCGATGCGGTGGGATAGGCGCTCTGGTTGTTCTGGAACCAGCCGAGGGCGGCATCGCCCTCGTAGACGCCGGCGGTCGGATCGGGCCAGGCCACGAACTTGCCGAGCAGCGTGGTGTCGTCGTTGGTCAGCAGCGGCTTGATGTCCTTCAGATAGTTCACGAAGTGGTTGCGGAGGATGCGCACCGGGCCGTCGTAGATCATGTAGCCGGCCGAGTTCCAGCGCGGCGTCTGGTAGCCCTTCTCGAGCAGTTCGTTGGCTTCGGGATTGAGGTCCACGCAGCCTTCACCCTCGCCGAGGTCGTGGCGCGCGCAAGGTCCCCAGCGGTCGACGTTGTTGGTGCTGAGGCCGACCAGCACCGAATCCTTCAGCAGCGCCCACACGCCGGGCGAATTGCCGTCGTTGCCGCCCGAGCTCACCAGCGAGACCGAGTCGCGGTTGGTGGCGAAACGCCCGCCTTCCACTGCGGTCCACGCAGGCCGCATCCAGACCCCGCGGTTGCGGATGCGGGTCGCGGTGAAGCCGTGGAAATGCGCGATCACGTTGAGCGTTTCGGCCTCGGCGGTGGGCTTCCCGCCCAGCGTCGGGAACAGCTGCTCCGACACCGCCGCAATGTCGGTCTCGCCGAACAGGCCGTCGTAGCAGCCGTGCACGCGGTTGTTGCGGAACTCGCCGACTTCCTCGAACTTCTGGTTGCCGTTCGCGGGCGGCACGTACCAGTAGCCCTTGCCGAGGCCCTGGCAGCCGGCGATCGAGTTGCCCTTGAGCACGGTACCTGGATTGCCGATCCAGAAGCCGCTCGACTGCTCCATGTAGAACTCGTCGCCGATGCACGGCGGCGCGCCCGGTATCTGGCTGGTGGGCCGCGCGGCCGTCAGCGCACCGCTGCGATTCGGGTCGCGCACGAAGCAGCGCCCGTGCGAAGGGTTGAGCTGGTTGTCGGTGTTGGGCAGGTTGAGGCCGTGGTAGCCGTTCTGCTTCGCGAGGTAGTCGCCTTCCCAGAAGTTCAGATAGTCGAGATCGTCGGCGGTCCGGCGCGAGGTCTTCGCGATGCCGAACGAGTTGCTCATCGCACCGATGCCGAGATTGCCGATGAACTGGCCACCCTGCTCCTGCGCCATCTCCTGGTAGAACAGATGGCCCACGGCGCGCGCGCAGACGTTGTTGCTGACCTTCACGCCCTGGCTCATGTGCACCGTCACGCACTTGTTGTAGCTGTGGTGGATGCTGTTGCTGTCGATCAGGTGCGGCCCGGCCTGGCCGGTCATGTGGAAGTGGATCGGGTAGCTGCCATTGCGCGCCTTGCCGAACTTCTCGAGCTCCACGCCCTGGATGCTGGCCTCGGCAAAGCCCGGCAGCAGCCGGATCTCGCCACCCCAATGATGGTTCTGGTTCTTCGGATCGTCTGTGGCGGAAGCGGTGCGGGCCGTGAAGGTGATGCTGCGGCTCACGAGGCCGACCTCGCTGCGCTCGTCGACGCCGTAGTTAGTGCGGGCATCGGCGCCGAAGTTGGCCTCCGACGGCAGGCCCGGGTCGGCGCCGCCGAAGTGGTAGTGCCGCAGGGGCTGCACCAGGGTGACGACGCTGCCGCCACCCGCGGGCTCGATCGACTGGATCTGCACGAATTCCGATTCGAAGGGGCTGAAGCTGGAGGTGGCGACCACGATCCAGTCGCCCGCCTTCCAGCCCGCGCTGCCCTGCGTGACATCGGCGGCCAGATGCAGGCGGCGCTGGCCGCCCTCCGCGACCGGTGCACCGATCTTCTCCTGCGTGGTCTGGTAGGCAGCCGGGCCCGCGGGCTGGCTCAGGTAGGTCCAGCTGACGCCCTTCGGCGCCACACCCTTGGCGCCGAACAGGCGCAGGATGCCGCCGGCCTGCAGTTCGATCCCCTTGTCGGCGCCGCTGCCCATGGCGGTCGGATCCTGGGAGGTCTGCGAGCCCGTGAAGGTGATGCGCACGCGCTGCGTCGGATTGTTGTCGCCGCCGATCGGGCATGCCGCGGTGCCGAGCGAAAGCACGCCGGCCACGGCGATGCCGGTGGTCTCGATTTCCAGCACCTCGCCGTTTTGCGGCGCGGCCAGCTTGCCGTTGGCTGCGATCGTGATCTTGCCCAGGGCGTCGGCGCCCGTGAAGGAGCGGTCGATGACCACGGTCGGGCCGCAACCGCCGGCCCCGCCGATGGTCACGTTTCGCTGGGCATCGAGGCACGAGGAGAGCCCCACCTCGTCGCCCTCCTTCGCATGAGTGGAAAGCGCGCCCTTCTCGCTGCTGCCGGCCGGGCCATCGAAGGCGCTTGCGCACACTGCGGGCACGCCCCCGGCGCTCGCAAGCAGCGGGATGTTTGCGCCATCGGACCCGCCGCAGGCCGCCAGGCACAAGGTGGCCAGCGCAAGGCTGCCCTTGAAGAAATCGATCATGTTCACCCCGCCAGCCCGCAGGAGAGTCGACATGGGGCTGCCTTCTCCGCTCACGCCAGATTTGGGCTTGCATGCTAGGCGCGCGCGCGGTGAACGGCACTGCCCGAATCCGCCAATCACTTGCCGAAGGCGCCATGTGGCAGGCGCACTACAGGCCATTGCTCAACCCGGCCCGGCCGCATCGGCCGGATAGGGCGTGAACCGGCTCTCGTTCTCGCTCACCTCGAGCGGTCGGCCGACGAAGGGGAACGCCCGCTGGGGGCATCGCGTGCGCTCGCACACCTTGCATCCCATGCCGATCGGGATGGCGATCTCCGGGTTGTCGAGGTTCATGCCCCGCGAGTAGACGAGGCGGGGCGCATGGCGGATGTCGCAGCCCAGCGCGACCGAGAAGGTCTTGTTCGGGGCGCCATAGCCGCCCATGCCCTTGGACACAGTGCGGGCGATCCAGAGGTAGGTGCGGCCATCGGGCATGCGCGCCAGCTGCGGCAGGATCTTTCCCGGCTGGGAGAAGGCCTCGTAGACGTTCCAGAGCGGACAGGTGCCGCCGGTCTTCGAGAAATGGAAATGGGTAGCGGATTGCCGCTTGGAGATGTTGCCGGCCCGATCCACGCGGATGAAGAAGAACGGCACGCCGGGCGCTTCCGCGCGCTGCAGCGTGCTCAGGCGATGGCAGATGGTTTCGTAGCCCACGCCGAAGCGGCTGGACAGCCGGTCGATGTCGTAGCGCAGGGTCTCGGCGGCCTTCAGGAATTCCGCATAGGGCAGCAGCAGGGCCCCGGCGAAGTAGTTCGCCAGGCCGATGCGGGCCAGGGTCCGGGCCTGCGGCTCCTGGTGGAAGTCCGGCGTATCGGCGAGCGCATCGAGGAGCGAGGACTGCTCCAGCAGCGCCAGCTGCGTCGCCAGCTGGAAGGCACGCTGACCGTCGTCCAGCGACCCGGACAGGCGCAGCGTCCGGCTGCCCGGCTCGTAGCTGCGCTGGCTCTCTTCGGCCTCGTCGTGGGCGGGAACCACTTGCACACCGTGCCTGCGGGCGAGCCGCTGGATCAGCCAGTCGGACAGGGCGCCGCCCTTGGCGCGCGCTTCGGCGGCCAGCGCCTCGGCCGCGCGGTCCACGGCATCGAAGTGGTTCTGATGGGCGAAGAAGAAGTCGCGCACCCTCTCGAAGGCCATCGGCCGTAATGGCGCGATGTCGGCGCGATCGTCCCCCAGCCGCAGCGCCATGGCTTCGAGACGCTGGGTGGCGTCGGCATTGCGCCGATGCAGGGCCAGCAGCGCGCGACCGACGGCAGGCATCTGCGAGGCGATCTCCAGCAGCTCCGGCAGTGCCACCGCCTCGCCGCCCGGGTTGTCCGCGAGGGCCTCCCGCATGCCCGCCACCAGGCGCGCTTCCTCGTCCTCGGAGAACTGCTGCACGTCCACGCCCAGCGCGCGGCTGATCCGGAGCAGGACCCCGACCGTGAGCGGCCGCTGGTTCTGCTCCAGCTGGTTCAGGTAGCTCGGTGAGAGCTCGAGCGCCTGGGCCAGCGCGATCTGCGACATGCCGCGTTCGGCGCGCAGCTTGCGCAGGCGCACGCCCATGAAAGTCTTCTTCATCGTGATCTCCGGCGGGCGTCAATTTGCACTCTTCGCAAATTTGCCGATTTCGATTCGCAAATCTTCGCCCTTTCAGTCCTTCTGCCAAACCTCGATTGTGCGTAAATTGCGAAGCATGACAACACCCCACGGGACCGTCGAGCTCAAGGACATCGTCTTTCCGGACCAGGCCAACCACTACGGCACGCTGTTTGCGGGCCATGGGCTCCAGTTCATGGCCAAGGCCGCCTTTCTGGCAGGCCGCAGCCTGGCGCGACGCGACGTCGTGATGGCCGGCGTGACCGGCGCGGAGTTCCTCTCCCCGATTCCGGTCGGCCACGTGCTGACCCTGCGTTCGTGGGTGAGCCGCGTGGGTCGAAGTTCGATGACGGTGTGCGTCACCGGCCTCGCCGAGACGCTCGGCGCGCCGGAGGAAGAAGTTCTCAAGGGTGTGTTCGAGATGGTGGCCGTGGATGCCGCAGGACACCCCGTTCCCATCGATCGCTCTTATCTGGACAAGGAGACTGCATGACTATCGCCACCCCGAACGCACCGGCCGGATTCAAGGCCAAGAAATCCGTTGCGCTCTCGGGCGTCACGGCCGGCAACACGGCGCTGTGCACCGTCGGCCGCACGGGCAACGACCTGCACTACCGGGGCTACGACATCCTCGACATCGCCGAGGTCTGCGAGTTCGAGGAGATCGCGCACCTGCTGGTGCACGGCAAGCTGCCGACCGCGGCGGAACTGCGCGCCTACAAGGGCAAGCTGAAGGCCATGCGGGGCGTGCCCGCGAGCGTGAAGTCGGCGCTGGAGCAGATCCCCGCCGGCGCACATCCGATGGACGTGATGCGCACCGCCGTCTCGGCCCTGGGCTGCACGCTGCCCGAGAAGGACGATCACAACACGCCCGGTGCGCGCGACATCGCCGATCGGCTGATGGCATCGCTGGGCTCCATGCTGCTGTACTGGTACCACTGGTCCACCCAGGGCAAGCGCATCGAGCTGGAAACGGACGACGATTCGATCGGCGCGCACTTCCTGCACCTGCTGCACGGCACCCGGCCGAGCGCCGCGTGGGAGCGGGCCATGCACACCTCGCTCAACCTCTACGCCGAGCATGAGTTCAATGCCTCGACCTTCGCCGCGCGCGTGATCGCCGGCACCGGCAGCGACATGTACTCGTCCATCGCGGGCGCCATCGGTGCGCTGCGCGGGCCCAAGCATGGCGGCGCCAACGAAGTCGCCTTCGAGGTCCAGAAGCGCTACGAATCGCCCGACGAGGCCGAGGCCGACATCCGGCGCCGCGTGGAAGCCAGGGAAGTGGTGATCGGCTTCGGCCATCCGGTCTACACCGTGAGCGATCCGCGCAACGTCGTCATCAAGGGCGTGGCCCGGTCGCTGTCGGCAGAGGCCGGCTCGAGCAAGATGTTCGACATCGCCGAGCGGCTCGAGTCGGTCATGTGGGACGCCAAGAAGATGTTCCCCAACCTCGACTGGTTCAGTGCCGTGAGCTATCACATGATGGGCGTGCCGACGGCCATGTTCACGCCGCTGTTCGTGATCGCGCGGACCAGCGGCTGGGCCGCGCATGTCATCGAGCAGCGCATCGACAACAAGATCATCCGCCCGAGCGCCAACTACACCGGGCCCGAAGACCTGGCCTTCCTGCCGATCGGCGACCGCCGCTGACAGGCGCTCTTCTCCCACGCATGAACACCCTGTACCGAAAGAACCTGCCGGGCACCGCACTGGACTACTTCGACGCCCGCGAGGCGGTCGATGCCCTGAAGCCGGGCGCCTGGGCCGGCCTGCCCTACACCTCGCGCGTGCATGCCGAGAACCTGGTGCGCCGCTGCGACCCGGCGATCCTTGCGCAGTCGCTCCTGCAGCTGATCGAGCGCCGGCGCGACCACGACTTTCCCTGGTTCCCCGCGCGCGTCGTGTGCCACGACATCCTGGGCCAGACCGCGCTGGTGGACCTCGCCGGCCTGCGCGATGCGATCGCCGACATGGGCGGCGACCCGGCCCAGGTGAACCCCGTCGTGCAGACCCAGCTGATCGTGGATCACTCGCTGGCGGTCGAGTTCGCCGGCTCCGACCCCGACGCCTTCGCCAAGAACCGGGCCATCGAGGATCGTCGCAACGAAGACCGCTTCCACTTCATCGAATGGACCCGCAAGGCCTTCAGGAACGTGGAGGTGATACCGCCGGGGAACGGGATCATGCATCAGATCAACCTGGAACGGATGTCGCCGGTGATCCACGCGCAGGACGGCGTGGCCTTCCCCGATACGCTGGTCGGCACCGATAGCCACACGCCGCACGTGGATGCGCTCGGCGTGATCGCGATCGGCGTCGGCGGACTCGAGGCCGAGAGCGTGATGCTGGGCCGTGCGTCCTGGATGCGGCTGCCCGACATCGTCGGCGTGGCGCTGACCGGCCGGCCGCAGTCCGGCATCACCGCGACCGACATCGTGCTCGCGCTGACCGAGTTCCTGCGCAAGCAGAAGGTGGTCGGTGCCTACCTGGAATTCCATGGCGAGGGCGCCGCCGCGCTGACGCTGGGCGACCGTGCGACGATCTCCAACATGACACCCGAGTTCGGCGCCACGGCAGCCATGTTCTCGATCGATGCGATGACCATCGACTACCTGCGCCTGACCGGGCGCGAGGACGAACAGGTTCGCCTGGTCGAGATATACGCGAAGGAAGCGGGGCTCTGGTCGGACGCGCTGGCCACCGCGGAATACGAGCGCGTGCTGCGCTTCGACCTGTCCTCGGTGGTGCGCAACATGGCCGGGCCATCGAACCCGCACAAGCGCCTGCCGACCTCCGACCTGACGGCGCGCGGCATCGCCGCGCCCTGGGACGACGTGCCGGGCCGCATGCCCGACGGCGCCGTGATCATTGCCGCCATCACGAGCTGCACCAACACCAGCAACCCGCGCAACGTGATCGCCGCCGGCCTGCTGGCGCGCAACGCCAACGCACGCGGCCTCGTGCGCAAGCCCTGGGTCAAGTCTTCTCTCGCGCCGGGCTCCAAGGCAGTGCAGCTGTACCTGGAGGAAGCAGGCCTGCTGGCCGAACTCGAGCAACTGGGCTTCGGCATCGTGGCCTTCGCCTGCACCACCTGCAACGGCATGTCGGGCGCGCTCGATCCGCTCATCCAGCAGGAAGTGATCGAGCGCGACCTGTACGCCACCGCCGTGCTCTCGGGCAACCGCAACTTCGACGGCCGCATCCACCCCTATGCGAGGCAGGCCTTCCTGGCATCGCCACCGCTGGTCGTCGCCTATGCGATTGCAGGCACCGTGCGCTTCGACATCGAGCGCGACGTGCTGGGCACGGACGCCGATGGCCGGCCCGTGACCTTGAAGGACATCTGGCCGAGCGATGCCGAGGTCGACGCCGTCGTCGCCAGCAGCGTCAAGCCCGAGCACTTTCGCCGCGTCTACGATCCGATGTTCAGGATCGGCGTGGCCAGCGGCGAGCCGATCAGCCCGCTGTACGACTGGCGCCCCCAGAGCACCTACATCCGTCGTCCGCCGTACTGGGAAGGCGCGCTGGCCGGCGAACGCACGCTGCGCGGCCTGCGTCCCCTGGCCGTGCTGCCCGACAACATCACGACCGATCACCTGTCGCCGTCGAACGCGATCCTGCGCGACAGCGCAGCCGGCGAATACCTGCACGCGATGGGCCTGCCCGAGGAAGACTTCAACTCCTACGCCACCCACCGCGGCGACCACCTGACCGCGCAGCGTGCCACCTTCGCCAACCCGCAGCTGGTCAACGAGATGGCGGTGGTCGACGGCCAGGTGAAGAAGGGGTCGCTCACGCGCGTCGAGCCCGAGGGCCGGGTGGTGCGCATGTGGGAGGGCATCGAGACCTACATGCAGAGAAAGCAGCCGCTGATCATCATCGCCGGCGCCGACTACGGCCAGGGCAGCTCGCGCGACTGGGCGGCCAAGGGCGTCAGGCTGGCGGGCGTGGAGGCGATCGCGGCAGAAGGCTTCGAGCGGATCCATCGCACCAACCTGATCGGCATGGGCGTGCTGCCACTGGAGTTCAAGGCCGGCGTCAACCGGCTGACACTGGGGCTGGACGGCAGCGAGACCTACGACGTGGTGGGCGAGCGCCGGCCGCGCGCGGACCTCACGCTGGTGGTCCGGCGGAGGAACGGCGATCGCATCGACGTGCCGATGACCTGCCGGCTCGACACGGCCGAGGAACTCTCCATCTACGAGGCCGGTGGCGTGCTGCAACGTTTTGCGCAAGACTTCCTTGCTGCCGGGGACACCGCCTGATGCCAGCGACGCCACAGATCAGGATCGCCGCGACCTTCATGCGCGGCGGCACCAGCAAGGGCGTGTTCTTCCGCCTGCAGGACCTGCCCGAGGAAGCACGTGTTCCCGGCCCGGCGCGCGATGCGTTGCTGCTGCGCGTGATCGGCAGCCCCGACCCCTACGGCAAGCAGATCGACGGCATGGGCGCCGCCACCTCGAGCACCAGCAAGGCGGTGATCGTCTCGCGCAGCACCCGGCCGGACCACGACGTCGACTACCTGTTCGGCCAGGTGTCGATCGACCAGCCCTTCGTCGACTGGAGCGGCAACTGCGGCAATCTCTCGGCCGCGGTCGGGCCGTTCGCGATCGGCAACGGCCTGCTCGATGCAGGCCGGGTGCCGCGCAACGGCACCGCGACCGTGCGGATCTGGCAGGCCAACATCGGCAAGACCATCGTCGCGCACGTGCCCATGACCGACGGCGCCGTCCAGGAGACCGGCGACTTCGAGCTCGACGGCGTGACCTTCCCGGCCGCCGAAGTGCAGCTGGAATTCATCGACCCGGCCGACGAGGGCGACGGCGAAGCCGGCGGTGCCATGTTCCCGACCGGCAACGTGGTGGACGATCTCGAGGTTCCGGGGCTCGGCTGCCTGAAGGCCACGCTGATCGACGCCGGCATCCCCACGATATTCGTCGACGCCGCGGCCGTCGGCTGCACCGGCACCGAGCTGCAGGATGCGATCAATGGCAGCAGCGAGGCCCTGGCCATGTTCGAGTCCATCCGTGCGCACGGTGCCGTCCGCATGGGGCTGATCCGGGATGTGGCCGAGGCCGCCCGGCGCCAGCACACACCCAAGGTGGCCTTCGTCGCGCCGCCTGCGAGCTACACCGCCTCCAGCGGCAAGCCGGTGGCGGCGTCCGACGTCGACCTGCTGGTGCGCGCGCTGTCCATGGGCAAGCTGCATCACGCGATGATGGGCACCGCGGCCGTGGCCATCGGGACCGCAGCGGCGATCCCGGGCACGCTGGTGAATCTCGCGGCCGGCGGCGGTGCGCGCCAGGCCGTGCGCTTCGGCCATCCCTCGGGCACGCTGCGCGTGGGCGCCGAGGCCGCGCACGTCGACGGCCGGTGGACGGTCACCAAGGCCCTCATGAGCCGCAGCGCCCGCGTGCTGATGGAAGGGCACGTGCGCGTGCCCGGCGACAGTTTCTGAACCGAGGAAGTCCCGCATGTCCACCAAGAAGCAACTGAGAACCCTGGTCGAGGCCCGCCGCGGCGCGATCGTGCCGGGCGCCTTCAACGCGCTGTCCGCCAAGGTCATCGAGGACCTGGGCTACGAAGCCATCTACGTCACCGGCGCCGGTGTCACCAACATGTGGTTCGGCATGCCGGACCAGGGCTTCATGGGCCTGCACGAGATCGCGGACCACACGGCGCGCATCCGCGACGCGGTCGGTCTGCCCCTGATCGTCGACGCCGACACCGGCTTCGGCAATGCCCTGAACGTGCGTCACACGGTGCGCGTGCTCGAGCGTGCCGGCGCCGACTGCATCCAGCTCGAGGACCAGGTCGCACCCAAGCGCTGCGGCCATTTCTCGGGCAAGGAAGTGATCTCCACCGCGGAGGCCGTGAGCAAGATCAAGGCCGCGGTCGACGCACGGACCGACCCCGACTTCCTCGTCATGGCGCGCACCGACGCCTGCGCGACGCAGGGCTTCGAGGCGGCGCTCGAGCGGGCGCAGAAGTTCTCCGAGGCCGGCGCCGACATCCTGTTCGTCGAGGCGGTCACCACCGCCGAAGAGATCCGCGCGCTGCCGCTGCGCCTGGACAAGCCGCAGCTCATGAACATGGTGATCGGCGGCAAGACCCCGATCTTCGGTGCCGAGGAACTGGGCCAGCTCGGCTACGGCATCGTCCTGTACGCCAACGCGGCGCTGCAGGGTGCGGTCGCGGGCATGCAGAAGGCGCTGACGGTGCTGCGCGAGCACGAGCGCGTGGACGAGGACCCCGCGCTGGTCGTGCCGTTCGCGGAGCGGCAGCGGCTCGTCGGCAAGCCGGAATGGGATGCGCTCGAAAGGCGCTACACCTGAAGGCGCGCGCCGTGCGGCCCGGGGCTGGCATCATGGCCGGATGCGAATGGCAGGCACACGGGGAGGAATCGTCAGGGCGGATGGCACCCGTGGTGCCGGCGATTCATCGCGCCTGATCCGATTCAACAAGCCCTACGGCGTGCTGAGCCAGTTCGGTGCCGAAGGCCGCTGGCGTGGCCTGAAGGACTTCATCGACCTGCCCGGCGTCTATGCCGCCGGCCGCCTCGACGCCGACAGCGAGGGCCTGCTGCTGCTCACCGACGACGGCCGGTTGCAGGCGCGCATCGCAGACCCGCGCTTCAAGATGGAGAAGACCTATTGGGCGCAGGTCGAAGGAAGCCCCGACGAAGCCGCGCTCGACGCCCTTCGGCAAGGCGTGCGACTCAACGACGGGCTCACGCTGCCGGCACGCGCGCGGCTGCTGCAGGAGCCGCCCGCCGTGTGGGAGCGCGATCCGCCCGTGCGCATCCGCCAGGCCATCCCGACGGCCTGGCTGGAGCTCGTGATCCGCGAAGGGCGCAACCGCCAGGTGCGGCGAATGACCGCGGCCGTGGGATTCCCCACCTTGCGACTGATCCGGACCGCGATCGGTCCCTACTCGATCGACGGCCTGGCGCCGGGGACCTGGGCGGACCTGCGCCTCGACGCCGAGGCCTGAGGGCCCTCGGGCCAGATCAGCATGGCCATCTCCGCCACGCGCTGAAGGCGCCTGCGTGGCAAGCCCGTCTTCGCCTGGACCGCGATGCCGGCAGCCACGGTCATGACGTAGCTCGCCAGTGACTGCGGCTCCCAGCCAGCCGGGAGATCGCCTTGCTGCCGGGCGCGTTCGAAGCGGGCGGCGACGGCCGACTCGGCATCCCGCCGAAGCTTGGCCATGGCTTGCTGCACCGCCTCGGAGTCGGGGCTGGTCGCAAGAGCGCCCTGGATCATGAGGCATCCATCGGGGGTGTCCCGGCCGGACACCAGCGCCACCTCTCCCATCAGGATGTCGAGCGCGACCTCCCGCGCCGATACGCGCGCAAATGCCTTCTCATAAAGACACTCGCTGTAGAGCCCGTAGTGGGCAACCGCCTGCATGAAGAGGCTCTCCTTGTTGCCGAACGCCAGATACAGGCTCGGAACGGTGACGCCGATCTCGCCCGCGAGCGCGGCGACGGAAGCGCCTTCGTATCCGTGGCGCCAGAACATCCGCATCGCCGTGTCCAGCGCCTGCGCCTTGTCGAACTCTCGGGGTCGTCCTCGGGTCATTTTGTATCAATCGCTATAAATATCTTGACGTCGATCCGGCCGAGCTTACTATAACGATCGATAGCTATATCGAACAGACCACTTTTGCTGCGGTGCAGGTGCCGCCGCCCAGGGGAGCCTCCATGGATGAGATGCCACGACCCGCCGGCCGCCGCGAATGGATCGGACTGGCAGTGCTCGCGCTGCCGACCCTGCTCGTTTCCATGGACATGAGCATCCTGTTCCTCGCGGCCCCCGCGCTCAGCGCGGCGCTTCGGCCCAGCGGCTCCGAGCTGCTCTGGATCTCGGACATCTACGCCTTCCTGCTCGCGGGTGCGCTGATTCCCATGGGCGCGATCGGCGATCGGATCGGTCGACGCAGGCTGCTGCTGATCGGCGCGGCGTTCTTCGGCTTCTTCTCCGTACTGGCCGCCTTCGCGACCGGCCCGGCGATGCTGATCGGGGCCCGCGCCCTGCTCGGGGTTGCAGGCGCCACGCTGCTGCCATCGACGCTCGCGCTGATACGCACCCTGTTCGAGACGACGCGGCAGCGCAGTGTCGCGATCGGCATCTGGACCGCCTGCTTCACGCTCGGCGGCGTGCTGGGGCCGATCGCGGGCGGCGTCCTGCTCGAGTTCTTCTGGTGGGGTTCCGTGTTCCTGCTGGCGGTGCCGTTCATGCTGCCATTGCTGCTGCTGGGGCCCCGGTTCCTGCCGGAGCGCGTCGAGCGCGCGACGCACCCTCTGGACTGGCCCAGCGTCGCGCAGTCGGTGTTCGGCCTGCTGTCGATCACCTTCGCCCTGAAGCAGCTCGCCGAGCATGGCCCCACCGCGACGGCGGCGCTTGCACTCGTCGCGGGCCTGATGGCCGGTGCCATGTTCCTGCGGCGTCAGCGACGTCTGCCCTCCCCGCTCGTCGATCTCGCGCTGTTTCGCGACACCGGCTTCTCGGCCGCGCTGGCGGCCAACTCGCTTGCACTCTTTGCCTGGACGGGTGCCTCGCTGCTCGTCGCACAGCATCTGCAACTGGTGGTCGGCATGTCGCCCCTGAACGCGGGCCTGTGGACCGTGCCCGCGGCGATCGCGTCGGTTGCAGCGTGCCTGGGCGCTGCGTCGCTCTCGCGGCGGTTCTCGTCGGTGAAGGTCATCGGCGGGGCGCTCGCGCTGACGGCCTCGGGCCTGGCCCTCATGGCGGCTCTGTCCGGCTCGTTCGGATTGCCGGCCGTCATCTCGGGCATGGTGCTGCTGGGCTTCGGTGTCGCCACCGTCATGACCCTGGGAATCGATCTCGTGCTGGCGGCTGCCCCTGCACAGAAGGCCGGTGCGGCGGCCGCGATCTCGGAAACCAGCGCCGAACTCGGCGGCGCGCTGGGCGTGGCGCTGCTCGGCAGCATCGGCGTCGCGGCATACCGCGCACTGATCGTCGTTCCCGAAGGCACCGCGGCAGCCGCGGCCGGTGCTGCGCGCGACACGCTGGGCGGTGCCCTGGCCATCGCGGCGGGATTGACCGCCACCGCCGGAGACGCGCTGCGCCTGTCGGCACAGTCGGCCTTCGCGACGGGCTTCGCGATCGCGATGGGGGTCGGCGCGGTCATCCTGCTCGCAGCGAGCCTCCTGTTCGCATCGACCGCATTCGGCCGGCGCAGCAGGCGGCAGCGCGCGCTCGCCGAGGAGGCTTGAGATGCCCGCCCGACACGACGAGACCCTCATCCGCGCGCTGATCGACGACTGGCAGGACGCCATCTGCAGCGGCGACCTCGACCGGGTCACGGCCGACCACGCCGACGACATCGTGATGTTCGACGTGCCCGAACCGGTGCAGGAGATCGGCATCGACGCCTACCGGCGGACCTGGCGGCTCTTCTTTGCGCACAACCCCGCGGGCCCCGAACGATTCCGGATCGACGAACTCAGGATCGAGGCCGGCGACCGGGTCGCATTCGCCCACGGCCTGCTGACCATCGGTGGCGGCGACGCACACTGCCGCCTGACCCTCGGACTGCGGAAGGCGAACGGGCGGTGGCAGATCACCCACGAGCATCATTCGATGCCTC
The DNA here is from genome assembly GCF_030316885.1 of Variovorax jilinensis. GTDB lineage: Bacteria > Pseudomonadota > Gammaproteobacteria > Burkholderiales > Burkholderiaceae_C > Variovorax > Variovorax jilinensis. The sequence continues at coordinate 126,907 of NZ_JASZYQ010000010.1, forward strand.
TCGGCCCGGGATGATGGCGCACCCCGCGGGCCACGCTGCCGCCGTTCGGATCGCGTAGTGCTCGCCTGGGAGGTCCGGTCGTCCGGTTCCGGACGCTGCCGGGCCGGGTGCTGCAAAATGCCCGCATGTCGACCGACCGAAGCGAAGCGATCCGAAAACTCCAGGCCCTGGCCGTCGAGGAGCGCCTCGAGCTGCCCGAGGAAGACGAGGTGCTGATCGAGTCGGTGCTCGATCGCCTCGAGGAACTGGAGGATCGGCGGCGGCTGGCGGCACGCCGCAAGGCGCGCCGGATCGCGATCGGCATCGGCGCCCTGTGCGCGCTGCTCGCGCTGGCGCTGCTCTTCGAGGCGCGTCGTCCCTAGGAGGCCCGGCAACGTGCCGAGGCCCGCATCGCGAAGTTGCCGTTACCCGCCACGGGCGACCGGCGTATAACGCCTCCCCGGGAGTCCAACACTTGAAAATCATCATCCTCGGGGCAGGCCGGATCGGCGAGAGCGTGGCCGGCACGCTGGTCTCCGAACGCAACGACATCACCGTCATCGACACCGATGCGGCGCGCCTGCGCGAACTGGAAGAGCGCTTCGAGCTGCGCGGCGTGGTGGGCAGCGGCATCGAGCCGGACGTGCTGGCCGAGGCCGGGGCGCGCGATGCCGACATGCTGATCGCCTGCGCCGCACAGGACGAGACCAACCTGGTCTGCTGCAAGGTCGCCTACCAGACCTTCGGTATCCCGACCCGCATCGCGCGCGTGCGCTCCAATGCCTACAAGGAGGGCAGCCCGCTGCTGGGCAAGGAAGGCTTCGCGGTCGACTGCGTCATCTGCCCCGAGGAGTCGCTCACCCGCTACATCGGCAAGCTGGTCGAATATCCCGAGGCGCTTCAGGTACGCGAGTTCGCCAATGGCCTGGCCTGTCTGGTGGCGGTACGCGCAGTGGCCGGCGCACCGCTCGTGAGGCACAGCATCGCAGAGCTGCGCGAGCGCGTGCCCGGTGCCGACATGCGCATCGTCGGCATCTACCGCCGGCTCGAGAACGAACCCGACCGCTTCATCGTCTGCGAAGGCCCGACCCTGATCGAGCCCGGCGACGAGGTCTTCGTGCTGTCGGCACGCGAGCATCTGCCTGCCGTGCTGTCGGCGCTGCATCGCCACGACCCGGGCGAGCAGAGCAAGGTCGAGCGCATCATGATCGCCGGCGGTGGCCGGGTCGGGCTGCGACTTGCCAGGCAGCTCATCGAGACGGGCGTCAAGTACCAGATCAAGCTGCTTGAGCGCAGCCATGCGCGCTGCGTGCAGCTGGCCTCCGAGCTGCCCAACGCCAGCGTGCTGGTGCTGCATGGCGACGGAACCGACGAGGACCTGCTCGAGGACGAAGGCATCGAGGGCATCGACCTGTTCCTCGCGCTGACCAGCGACGACGAGGACAACATCATGGCCAGCCTGCTGGCCAAGCGCCTGGGCGCCAAGCGCGTGCTGGCGCTGATCAACCGGCGCAGCTATGCCGACCTGATGCATGGCACGCAGATCGACATCGCGCTGTCGCCGGCCCAGACCATGCTCGGCGAGCTGCTGGCCTACGTGCGCCAGGGCGACGTGCAGGCCGTGCACAGCCTGCGGCGCGGCGTGGCCGAGGCGCTCGAGATCGTGGCGCGCGGCGACCGCAAGACCTCGCGCGTGGTCGGCCGCAAGATCTCGGACATCGAGCTGCCCAAGGGCGCGCAGTTCGGCCTCGTGATGCGGGGCCTGCCCGAGATGGGCGAAGGCGCCCTGCCCGCCGGCACCGGCACGCCGACGCCCGCGCAGGTCATCATCGCGCGTGGCGACACCGTGATCCAGAGCAACGACCACATCGTGATCTTCGTGCCACGCAAGCGGCAGCTGCGCGACGTCGAGAAGCTGTTCCGCGTCAGCGCCACCTTCTTCTGATCGCGGGCCGGCGTCCATGAGCGATTTCCTTCCGGTCCTGCGCGTGTTCGGCGCGCTGCTGACCTTCTTCTCGCTCGGCATGTTCGTGCCGTGGTTCTTCTCGTGGGCGCACGACGACGGGCTGCGCCACGTGTGGGCGGTCTCGGCGGGCGTCTGTGCCGCCTGCGGCGGCGCGCTGTGGGGCGGCCTCTATCGCTTCAAGCGCGAACTGCAGCCGCGCCACGGGATCTTCCTGGTGTCCTTCACCTGGGTGCTGCTGCCGCTCTTCGCCACGCTGCCGCTGATGTGGTCGCTGCGCGACGTCGGCCGGTCGATCGACTTCACGCATGCGTACTTCGAGGCCGTGTCGGGCCTCACGACCACGGGCGCCACGGTGCTCACGCAGCTCGACAGCCTGCCGGTCTCGATCAACGTGTGGCGCACCTTCCTGCAGTGGCTGGGCGGCATGGGCATCCTGGTGCTCGCGGTGGCGATCCTGCCGCTGCTCGGCGTGGGTGGCAGCCAGCTCTTCAAGGCCGAGGTTGCGGGCCCGATCAAGGACAGCAAGCTCACGCCGCGCGTCAAGGAAACAGCCAAGGGCCTGTGGGGCATCTACGCCAGCTTCTCGGTCGCGTGCTTCCTTGCCTACTGGGCCGGCGGCATGTCGGCCATCGAAGCCATGATGCACATGTTCGCCACCGTGAGCCTGGGCGGACTGAGCTCGCACGACACCAGCTTCGCGCACTTCGCGTCGCCCGCGCTGGAACTCGTCGCCGTGGTCTTCATGCTGGCCGCCAGCTGCAACTTCGCGCTGTACTTCATCGCGATGCGCAAGGGCCACTGGGGCGGCTTCTGGCGCGACCCGGAGCTGCGCGGCACGCTCATCGCGCTGATCGGCGGCGGCCTGATCGTGGCGGCGGTGCTGTGGGCCAAGAACGTCTACGGCGTGGTGGACGCGCTGCGCTACGGCATCTTCCATGCGATCTCGCTCGGCAGCACGACCGGCTTCGCGACCGTCGACTACCTGGCCTGGCCGGCGTTCGCGCCGCTCTTCATGCTGCTGCTGTCGGGCGTGGCGACCAGCGCGGGCTCGGCCGGCTGCGGCATCAAGATGGTGCGCGTGCTGATCCTGGTCAAGCAGGCGCGGCGCGAGATGACGCGCCTCGTCCACCCGCGCGCTGTGCAGCCCGTGACGCTCGGCAGCATGGTGGTCGACCACCGCGTGATCTTCTCGGTGCTGGCCTTCATGCTGGTCTACGGCGTGACCACGATCTCGCTGAGCATGCTGCTGGTGCTGACCGACCTCGATCCGGTGACCGCCTTCAGCGCCGTGCTGGCCAGCGTGAACTGCACCGGCCCCGGGCTCGGCAGCGTCGGGCCGTCGGGCAACTACAGCCACTTCACGGAGTTCCAGGTCTGGGTCTGCACCTTCGCGATGGTGCTCGGGCGGCTCGAGATGCTGAGCTTCATCGCGCTGCTCACGCCTTCGTTCTGGCGCAAGTGAGCGGGGTCGTCGCCGGCCTCCCCTTGCAGCCTCAGGCGGGATCGGCGGGCGGCGGGATACCCACCGGCCATCCACCCGAGAAATCGATCACCGTCCCGGTCAGGAAGCTGCCCTCCATGGTCGCGAGGTAGCGGATCAGCTCGCCGATCTCCGCCGGATCGGCAAGGCGCCCCGCGGGCACGGTCCGCTCGATGTAGGCGCGTCCGGCAGGCTCGTCGACGAACCGCGCCCGCGGGTAGTAGGTCTCGCTGGCGAGGTGGTTGGGCGCAATGGCGTTCACGGGAATCCCGAGCGGCGCCAGCTCGATCCCGAGCGATCTGACCAGTGCATTGGCCCCGGCACGGGCGATGTCGGGAATGGATCCCGCGCCCAACGGCAGGCGGTTGCGATTCGACGTGATGAACACCACGCGCGCCTTCTGCCGGCCCCTGAGATGCGGAATGGCAGCCTGCGCCAGCCGGAACGGAAACACGACCAGGCGCTCCAGCGTGTCCTGCAGCCCCTGCGGGTCCGCTGTCTCGACCGGCTCGTGGATCGGCGGGCAGGCATCGTTGCTCACCAGCACGTCCAGCCGATCGGCCCATGCGTTCGCCGCCCGGACGATGTCCGCCGGCTCCTGTTCCGCCAGCACGACCACGCCTGCGTGAGCGCGCCCGTAGGCCTCCCTGGCGCCGGCCGAGGCAAAGGCCTCATCGTGCACGACCACCTGGAAGCCCGCGGCGCAGAGCGCCCCCACGGCCGGCGGGCCGGCGAACAGCCGAGCGTGGGTGACGAGCGCAACCGGCCGGTCGACGGCCGCCGTCATGGCGACGCCAGAGGCGGCCCCGCGACGGCCGCACCCGACCGCCAGCCCGCGTACAGCAGCGCGATGCCCATCAACAGCGCGTAGAGCGCGAGCATGGTGACCTGGGCGGCGCCAAGCAGTCCGTAGGCCAGGCCGACGCCGAGCAGGAAGGTGAAGATGCAGATCGCGAGCGCCGGCCCGACCGCGCCGCGCGAGGGGTCGCCCGCGGGCGGCCGCCTGACCAGCAGGTAGACGATGCCGCCGAGGCCCAGCAATCCGCAGGCAAAGATGATCAGGACGTGGACGAAGACGCTGCCGAGCACCATCTGCTGGAGGCCGGGATTGGCGAAGATCATGGCGCCGATCAGCAGGCGCAGCAGGCCATCGCAGAGCACCAGCCCGAACAGCCAGCGCCCGCGGGCCGAACCGCGCAGCGCGAAGGCCAGCAGCAGCCCCAGGAAACCGTCGATCAGCGCGTAGGTGCCGCCCGGGGCGAAGCGCTGCGCATCCTGACCCTGCAGCCAGACATAGAGGCCGATGCCGAACAGCAGGTTGAAGGCGCCGCGCGCCAGAAGCAGGAATCTGGGGGCCATGAGCTTCCTCGCATGCACCGGCGAAGGCCGGGATGCCGCGGATCATGGAACAAAAGAAGCAGCGGCGCCAGCAAGACGCCGCTGAAAGACGCAGGCGCTAGAAGCCCGCCATGCTGGTCGTGTGATAGCCCGAGAGCGGCGCGCTGCGGGTGTCCTCGCCCACGTCGCCTTCCTGCGGGCGGCCGAGCGAGAACAAGGTCGCGGCCGCGGCCACGACGAAAGCGATCAGTACCCAGAGCCCGAACATGTAGACGGACCACACGGGAACGGCAACGATGGAGAGGAGGAGGATGGCTCTGAACATGGAGCCAGTGTGACCGCCGATGCCCCTTCGGCCGCGTGAAGGAATGGGCATCCGGCGCGAGAATTGTTCAGCCTGCGGTCAGGCGGCCGGCCTCAGGCGGCGACGTAGCTCAGGCGTGCCTCGTGCGGCAGGCCCTCGCGCACGAAGCTGCGCGCCTCGTCGTCGGCGAAATCGAACAGGGCGTCTGGAATCTCGTCGTCGTCGAGCGAGAACAGCACCTCGATCGCGTCCTGTTGCGGCGGCGAGAAGACACCGAGCTGCGCCAGCCGGTCGAACCTGGCGGCGGTTTCCTTGGGCGCCAGCTGGCGCAGCTCGAGCAGCTCGACCAGCATCTGGATCTGGGACGGGTTCAGGGGCGCGGGGGCGGCGGACTTCTTCATGGCGGATGACCTTTCTGAATGCGGCGTCGGGGTTCTTCCTCTGCCGTTGAAATCAGTCTCGGCGCCGATCCTTAAGCGTGGCTGAAGTCGGCGCGCCTGTGCCATCCGATGCCGCTTGGAAAGCGCGGAGAGCGTGAGGAAAGTCTCGAGCCGGTCGACCGCCTCAGCTCACCCGCTTGCCGCGAACCCGTGCCCACGCGGCACGCAGTCGCCGCGCCCGGTCTTCGAACACGTAGGAGCCCGCCAGGGCCAGCAGGCCCGACACCAGGCCCGTCAGGACGGGCTCGACCCACCGCGTGCCGTAGTGATCGGCATGCGAGAAGGCGTCGCCGAACATGGTCAGCAGGCCCACGACCAGCGCATTGCCCCATCTGTTGCGGAACAGCCTCGCCGCCGGCGTGAAGGTCAGCAGCAAGGCCAGGATCGCGGTGACCAGACCGGTCTGCAGTGCCAGCGTCCAGTGCGCCGCACTCATGAGGTTGCCCCAGCTCCCGGGCATGCAGGTCATGCAGGCGCTGGTCGGCTGCCAGAAGCGCTGGATGAAGACCTTGGCGCGCAGCTTCCAATCGCTCGTCATCATGGATTCCCTTCGAGGCTCGGGGCAGGATACTGCAGGCAGGCAGCCATCCCCGACGCGAGACAAGCTCGATCGAACACGGTAGCCTCGAGCGCCATGCAAGACACGGCGACAAGACCATGACGACCTCCGGCGATCCTTCGGGCCAGGCGCCCCGCGCGCTCGAAGCCGGCGAGGATCCGGCTGCGCAGCCGGCCATCCTGCTGGTCGACGACGACGCCTTCATGCTCGCCGCCCAGGCGATGCTGCTCGATGGCATCGGCTATCGGCGCGTCGGCACCGCGATCAGCGCCGATGTCGCGCTGGCGCTTATACGCGGCAATCCGGGCCGGGTCGACGTGCTGGTCTGCGACCTCAACATGCCGGGCATGGACGGCATCGAACTGCTCAGGGTCCTCGACGCCGAGGGCTACGCGGGCGGCGTGATCCTGCTCAGCGGCGAAGGCACCCGCGTGGTGCAGACCGTACAGCGGCTGCTCGGTCGCAGCCGGCTGGTGCTGCTCGGCGCACTCGACAAGCCGGCATCCGGCGAGGCGCTGCGCGCGCTGATCGACGCCTGGCAGACGCGCCTGCCCGCGCGTCCTCCGGGGGCTCCGGCCGCGCCCGCATTCACCGAGGCCGACCTGCGGGTCGCGCATGCCGAAGCCCAGTGGGTGCTGCACTACCAGCCCAAGGTGGACCTCGCCAGCGGTGCGCTCGCGAGCCTCGAGGCGCTCATGCGCTGGCGTCATCCCGTGCAGGGCCTCGTGATGCCTGACCGCTTCATCGGTCTTGCCGAGTCCTGCGGCCTGATCGATACGATGACCGACTGGGCGCTGCGCGAGGCGCTGGCGCAGATCGCGCGCTGGCGTACGGGCGGCCTGAGCACGCGGGTGGCGGTCAACGTGTCGATGGACAGCCTGGCGGCTCCCGGGTTCGCAGGCCGCGTGGCCGCCATCGTGCGCGAAATGGCCATGCAGCCCCAGGACCTGATCCTCGAGGTCACCGAGAGCAAGCTCAGCGCGCACGCCGTGGCGTCGCTCGAGAACCTGGTGCGGCTGCGGGTCAAGCGATTCGGCCTCTCGATCGACGACTTCGGCACCGGCCACTCCTCGCTGGCCCAGTTGCGCGACGTGCCCTTCACCGAACTCAAGGTCGATCGCGGCTTCGTGCACGGCGCACGCGACAACGCCGTGGTGCGTCCGATCCTCGAAGGCAGCATCGGGATGGCGCGGCGCCTGGGCATGCAGTCGGTGGCCGAGGGCGTCGAGACCGAGGACGACTGGCGGCTTCTGCAGGAGATCGGCTGCGATCTCGCGCAGGGCTATTTCATCGCGCGGCCCATGGAGGCGAACCTGGTTCATGCCTGGCTCGAGGGCTGGTCCGAGCGGCGGCCGGCACTGGTGCCGCCGGCCTGATGGCGGCCGCCGACGCCGTCGCGGGGATGCGGTTGAACCCGAACGGCAGCCGGGATGCCGATCCCGCCCGCTCGGCCGAGGCCTTCGCCTGGGGCTTCGGGGCGACCGCGATCGCCGTGAGGCTGGCACTCGCTCTGGCCTGGTGGCTGCTGCCTCGTGAGCCGGCTGCCAAGGCGGGCCGCTGAATCAAGGGCTCAGCCCAGCGCGTCGTTCACCTGTTCGTTGAACTCGGTCTGGCTCAGCGCCGCACCGATCTCGCGCGGCAGCGCGTCGCGCACCGAGAACACGCCGAGGATCTTGCTGCCCGACACCAGCGGCAGGTGGCGAAAGCCGCGCTCGAGCATCAGCACCACGGCGTCCGACACCCGCGTCTCGGGCGGGATGCAGATCGGGTTCGGCGTCATGACGTCACGTACCGCGGTGCGCTCGGGGTCGACGCCACGCGCCAGCACCCGCGTCATGAGATCGCGTTCGGTCAGGATGCCCAGCAGGAGATCGGGCGGCTCCATGACGAGCACGCTGCCGCAGTTGGCGCTGGTCATGACGCAGGCGGCGTCGCGCACGCTGGCCTGCGGCCCCACGCTCACGACATGCTTGCGCGAGATCGACTGGAAGACCGTGCGTTCTGCCATGGTGCGCCCTCCGGGGAAACGCGTCTTGTACGCCCTCGCGGCGATCAGCGCAACGAGTCGTTGAGCCGGCCGAGCGCCTTGGCGCCCGGATTGAGTTCCGCCGTGCCCAGGCCATTGAGCGGCAGGTCGACGGTGTTGAGCGCGTTGTGCAGGTCGGTGGCGAGCGGATCGACGTACAGCAGCCCGGTCACGACCTCGCCCATGGCGGAATGCCGCTGCATGTAGGCCATCGCGGCATGGCGGTCGCCGGGGTTGTAGTCGGGATGCAGGCTGCGCAGCCGCAGCAGCGTGCCGTCGTGCTGGCGCACGTCCATCACCTCGCCCGGCCCGATGTCGACCGAGATCTCGTCACGGCTGCTGATGAAGTCGATGCGGCTCACGGCCTCGTTGTGCTCGCGCACGTAGTCGTAGCTCTTGGTGCTGCCCGGGTGGTTGTTGAAGGCCACGCACGGGCTGATGACGTCGATCAGCGCCGCGCCGCCATGGCTGATCGCGCCCTTGATCAGCGGCACCAGCTGCGCCTTGTTGCCCGAGAAGCCGCGCCCGACGTAGGTGGCGCCCATCTGCAGCGCCATCGCCACCAGGTCGATCGGGCTGTCGGTGTTGACCACGCCTTTCTTGCTCTTGGAGCCCTGGTCCGCGGTGGCCGAGAACTGGCCCTTGGTAAGCCCGTAGACGCCGTTGTTCTCGACGATGTAGGCCATGCGCACGCCGCGCCGCATCGCGTGCGCGAACTGGCCCAGGCCGATCGAGGCCGAGTCGCCGTCGCCCGAGACGCCCAGGTACAGCAGGTCGCGGTTCGCGAGGTTGGCGCCGGTCAGCACGCTGGGCATGCGGCCATGCACGGTGTTGAAGCCGTGCGAGGCGCCGAGGAAGTAGTCGGGCGTCTTCGAGCTGCAGCCGATGCCCGACAGCTTGGCCACGCGGTGCGGCTCGATGTCCAGTTCCCAGCAGGCCTCGATGATCGCGGCCGAGATGGAGTCGTGGCCGCAGCCGGCGCACAAGGTCGAGATCTTGCCCTCGTAGTCGCGCCGCGTGTAGCCGACCTTGTTCACCGCCAGCGTCGGATGGCGCAGCCGGGGCTTCGCGAGATAGGTCATGCCGTTTCCTTGTTGCTGCTGCCGGCAGCACCGGCGGACCGCGCGGCGCGCAGCCGGTCGGTGATGGCCGCGACGATGAAGCGTGCAGTGATCGGCGTGCCGTCGTAATGCAGCACGCGCACGAGTTGCGCCGGATCGGCGTCGAGCTCGTTGACCAGCAGGCTTCGCATCTGGGCATCGCGGTTCTGCTCGACCACGAACACCGTGCGGTGGCCGGCGAGGAATTCGCTCACGCTGGCCGGGAACGGAAAGGCGCGCAGCCGCAGCGCGTCCAGCTCGATCCCGTCGGCTTCGAGCGCCGCGAGCGCCTCCTGCATGGCCGGGCTGGTCGAGCCGTAATAGATCACGCCCAGTTCGGTTTTGTGCGGCGCCCGGCGAAGCACCGGCTGCGGCACCAGGGTGGCCGCGGTCGCAAACTTCTCGAGCAGCCGCTCCATGTTGTAGATGTAGTCGGGTCCGCGCTCGGAGTAGCGCGCATAGGCATCGCGCGTGGTCCCGCGCGTGAAGTAGCTGCCCTTGGTGGGATGGGTGCCCGGCAGCGTGCGCCACGGGATGCCGTCGCCGTCGACGTCCTTGTAGCGGCCGAAGTCGCGGCCGGCCTCGAGCTCCTCGGCGGTCATGACCTTGCCGCGGTCGTAGGCGCGGGCATCGTCCCACTCGAAGGGCTTGCACAGGCGCTGGTTCATGCCGATGTCGAGATCGGTCATGAGGAAGACCGGCGTCTGCAGCCGGTCCGCGAGGTCCAGCGCGGCGGCCGCATGCTCGAAGCATTCGTGCGGGTCCTCGGGAAACAGCAGCACGTGCTTGGTGTCGCCGTGCGAGGCATAGGCGCACATCAGAACGTCGGCCTGCTGGGTGCGCGTGGGCATGCCGGTCGAGGGCCCGCCGCGCTGCACGTTGATCAGCGTGATCGGGATCTCGGCGAAGTAGGCCAGGCCGATGAACTCGCTCATCAGGGAGATGCCGGGCCCCGAGGTCGGCGTGAAGGCGCGCGCGCCGTTCCAGCCCGCGCCCACGACGACGCCGATCGAGGCCAGCTCGTCCTCGGCCTGCACGATGGCGAAGCGGTGCTGCCCGGTGTCGGGATCGATGCGGAACTTGCTGCAGTACTTCTGGAAGGCCTCGGCCACCGAGGACGAGGGCGTGATGGGATACCACGCCGCCACCGTGGCGCCGCCATACACGCAGCCCAGCGCCGCGGCGCTGTTGCCGTCGACGAAGATGCGGTCGCCCACGCGGTCGGCTCGGCGCACCCGCAGCCCCACGGGCTCGCGGATGTTCTCGCGCGCGAAGTCGCAGCCCAGGTGCAGCGCCTGCACGTTCGAGGCCAGCAGCTTCTCCTTGCCCTTGTACTGCTCGCCGAACAGCTTCTCGACCACCTCGGGCTCGATGCCGAGCAGCACGCACAGCGCGCCCACGTAGACGATGTTCTTGAACAGCTGGCGCTGGCGCGGGTCGTTGTAGACCGCATTGCAGATCTCGGTGAGCGGCATGCCGATCACGCGAACGTCGCTGCGGAACTTCGACGGCGGCAACGGACGCGTGCTGTCGTAGAACAGGTAGCCGCCGGGCTCGAGCTCGGCCACGTCGGCGTCCCAGGTCTGCGGGTTCATCGCCACCATCATGTCGGTGCCGCCGCGCCGGCCCAGGTGGCCGTCCTCGGTCACGCGCACCTCGTACCAGGTCGGCAGGCCCTGGATGTTGCTCGGAAAGATGTTGCGCGGGCTCACGGGCACGCCCATGCGCAGGATGGCCTTCGCGAACAGCTCGTTGGCAGAGGCCGAGCCCGATCCGTTCACGTTGGCGAACTTGATGACGAAGTCGTTGACTGCCTCGATGGGTGATGTGGCCCCCACGCTCGCCACTGCGTGTGCTTCGCTGCCCCCCGAGGGGCCCTTCGCGCCTTCGGGCGGCCGTGCGGCGCTCACGCGACCGCCTCCTGCGCACTGCGGGCCCGCGGCCCCGCCGGCGTCATCTTGAGGAGGAACTTCTGCATGTCCCAGGCCCCGGTCGGGCAGCGCTCGGCGCAGAGGCCGCAGTGCAGGCAGACGTCCTCGTCCTTGACCATCACGCGACCGGTCTTGAGGCCGCCCGACACGTAGAGGTCCTGCGAAAGGTCGAGTGCCGGCGCCTTCAGGCGCTGTCGAAGCTCGGCTTCCTCGCCGTTGACCGTGAAGCTGATGCAGTCCATCGGGCAGATGTCGACGCAGGCGTCGCATTCGATGCAGGCAGGCTCGGAGAACACAGTCTGCACGTCGCAGTTGAGGCAGCGCTCGGCCTCCTTGAAGGCAGTGGCGGCATCGAAGCCCAACTCGACCTCGACCCGGATGCTGGCCAGCGCGGTCTCGGCCTTCTCCCACGGCACCTTGTAGCGAAGGTCGTTCGAGGTGTCGTTGTCGTAGCTCCACTCGTGGATGCCCATCTTCTGCGACACCAGGTTGGCCATCGGCGCCGGCCGCACGTAGACCGGATCGTCGTGCAGCAGCTTGTCGATGGAGACCGCGGCCTCGTGGCCGTGGGCGACGGCCGTGATGATGTTCTTGGGGCCGAAGGCCGCATCGCCACCGAAGAACACGTTCGGCACGCTGGACTGGAAGCTGCGCGCATCGAGCACCGGCAGGCCCCATTCGTCGAAGGCGATGCCGCTGTCGCGCTCGATCCACGGGAATGCGTTCTCCTGCCCCACCGCCACCAGCACCTCGTCGCATTCGAAGAAGACCTCGGGCAGGCCGCTCGGCACCAGCGTGCGGCGGCCGCGGCTGTCGTACTCGGCCTGCACGATCTCGAAGCGCATGCCGACCAGCTGGCCGTTCTCGTGCACGAAGGCCTTGGGCACGTGGAAGTTGACGATCGGAATGCCTTCGTGCTGGGCGTCTTCCTTCTCCCAGGGCGAGGCCTTCATCTCGTCGAAGCCGCTGCGCACGATCACCTTGACGTCGCTGCCGCCGAGCCGTCGCGCCGAGCGGCAGCAGTCCATCGCGGTGTTGCCGCCGCCGAGCACGATCACGCGGCGACCGATCGACGTCACGTGGCCGAATGAGACCGAGGCCAGCCAGTCGATGCCGATGTGGATGTGAGCCGCGGCCTCGCGCCGGCCCGGCAGGTCGAGGTCGCGCCCGCGCGGCGCGCCGCAGCCGACGAAGATGGCGTCCCAGTCCTCGGCCATCAGCGCCTTCATCGATTCGATACGCTGACCGCTGCGGAACTCGACGCCGAGGTCCAGGATGTAGCCGGTCTCCTCGTCGATCACCGACTCGGGCAGCCGGAAGCGCGGGATCTGGGTGCGGATGAAACCGCCGGCCTTGGCTTCGCCGTCGAACACGGTCACCTCGTAGCCCAGCGGCGCGAGGTCGCGCGCCACCGTGAGAGAGGCCGGCCCGGCGCCGATGCAGGCCACGCGCCGACCATTGCGCGGCGCGACCTCGGGCATGCGCGCGCGCACGTCCTCCTTCATGTCGGCTGCCACGCGCTTCAGGCGGCAGATCGCGACCGGTTCCGGGTCCTTGGCATTGCTCTGCTCGACCCGCCCGCGCCGGCAGGCCGGTTCGCAGGGCCGGTCGCAGGTGCGCCCGAGGATGCCGGGGAAGACGTTGGAGATCCAGTTGACCATGTAGGCATCGCCATAGCGACGCTGCGCGATCAGTCGGATGTATTCGGGAACGGGGGTGTGTGCCGGACACGCGTACTGGCAATCCACGACCTTGTGGAAATAGGCCGGGTCGGCAATGTTGGTTCGCTGCAAGGCGGTCTCCTGGCTGCCCTTGGTGCCCCCGGGGGAAGGGCCGGAACAGGGTCTGCCGCCAGTATGCGCCGCCTGCCGCGACGACGGGGCTTGGTGGAATCCCGCAGAGCGGAAAGGGTCAGGCTGCCTTGCGCCGTCCGCCCTTGCGCTGGCCTTCGGCGCGCGCGGCGGCCGCCGGCGCTGGCGCCGTGTCGGCCTCGAGCCGCTCGGCCCACATAAGCGCCTCGACGTAAGCCATGAAGCGGTTCAGGTATTCGGGCGAGAGCTCGTGCATCAGCGTCAGCGACCGGTGCACGAGCTGGTGCGAGTTGAGCGGGCCGGCGTTGTCCGGCACCTTGGCGAGCGACTGCGTGAGGCGGCGGTCGGCGCTGAGCCTCGACCAGGTGCTGCGGAAGTAGCTCAGCGTCTTGAGCTCGTCGGTGCCGTGGGTCGAGAGCTGTTCGACCAGGCTGCACAGCGTGTCGGGCGCCGCCGCGTCGGCCGGCCCCGCTTCCCGGGCAGCTGCCGCAACAGTGCCTGCAGCCTGCTTCGCGCCGCGCACGGCCGCCTCGAGCTCGGCACCGTAGCCCTCGATCAGCAACGCCAGCCGTGCATCGAGGAGCCGTCGCGCCTCGCCTTCATGGGCCTCGGCGCGCCGCGCCAGTGCCTCGATGAAGCGAAAGCGCACGCGGTCGTGGCGGTCGTCGCCGCACGCGCGCCAGTCTTCGAGCCTGCTATCCACGCGGCTTGGCGGCGCCGGTCTTGGGCGGCCGCGGCGTTGGCGCCATCTCGACGCGCCGGTTCTTCGCCCGTCCCTCGGCGTCGGCGTTCGAGGCCACGGCCTGCTCGGGCCCGAAGGCGGCCGCGAAGATCGACGACGAGGGCAGGCCCTCCTCGATCAGCGCGCGCGTCACGGTCAGCGCGCGCTGCGCGGAAAGCTCCCAGTTGTCGGCGAAGCGGCGGTTGCCGTCGCGCATCTGGCGGTCGTCGGTGAAGCCGCTCACCATGAGGATCTCGTCGCGCGACTTCAGGTAGGCCGCCAGCGGCGCCGCCATGCTGCGCAGCAGCTGCCGGCCCTCGGGTTGCAGGTCGGCCGAGGCGAAGGCGAACAGCAGGCTGCCGCTGATGCCGATGCGGCCGTTGTCGAGCGTCACGCGCCCCGCCGCGAGCGGCCCGGCGAGCGCCTGCTCGAGCGCCAGCCGGCGCTGCTCCTCGGCCTGGCGCTGATGCACCTCGGCCTCGAGCTTGGACGCGAGGTCGAGCTGCATGCCGATCACGCAGACCAGGATCAGCACGAAGGCGCCCAGCAGTCCCGACATCAGGTCCCCGAACACCGCCCACACGGGCACGGTCGGCTCGATGCCGGCGTCGAGCTCGTCGTGCGTCACGCTGCGCTGCCCTCGGCGGCACGCGCGTGGGTCAGGCGCTGCATGTCCTCGACCATCTGCTTCTGCGACATCACGCTGAGGTCGACCACTTCGCGGGCCTGCGCCACATAGTAGGCAAGCTGCTCGTCGCTGCGCGCGATCGACTTGCCGAGGGCGCCCTCGATGCGCTGCAGCTGGGCACCCAGCTTCTCGTTCGATTCGCTGAAGATCTGCACCGCCAACCCGAAGGCTTCGCCGAGGCTCGCGACCTCGACCGCGCTGCCCGTGACCTGCGCCGACACCGCCGCCAGGCGATCGGTCTCGGCCTCGACCTTGGCAGTGAAGCGGCCGCCGACGCGCTCGAGCACCTCGGAGGTCGTGGCGACCAGCGCATCGACCGCCGCGCGCTGCTCGGTCGACGCATGGTTCACGCCATCGAGCAGGGTCGCCAGCGTCTCGAGGATGCGGCCGCGTTCCTCGAGCATCGTGTTGTCGCGCGCCATGCTGTCGGACAGCTTCTGGCGCAATTCGGCGATCACCTCGGCCGCGGCGCGCGGCGCCTCGGCGGCGGCCTGCAGCAGCTGCGCGACCTCGGCCACCGTGCCCTTGGCATGGGTCTCGGCCTGCGCAGACATCTCGTGCGCGGTCCGCGCCAGCGTCTCGGTCAGCACCTGCTGCCGCTCCGCGGCCTGGGTGCCGGCCTGCTGCCATTCGCGCTGCAGCGCGGCGGCCATTGCGGCCAGCGATTCGTTCCAGGCGGCCAGACGCTGCGCGTCGCTGGCCGCCATCCGCGTCTGCAGTTCGCCCTGCGAGCGGGCGACGGCCCCGCGCAGCGCATCGGCCTGCTCGGCGAAGCGGGTCGACACGGCGTCCACCAGCTCCGACGAGCGATCGGCGAAGGTCTCGGCGAACCGGCCCTGGGCCTCTCGCAGCTCGCCGGCAAGTGCCTCGCTGGTCCTGCGATGGTCGGCGAGCGCCTCGTCCCAGTGGTGCGCCACTTGCGCGGTCGCGGCCTCGAAGCGGCCCGACATGCCGTCGAGCTGCTGCTGCACGGTGTGCGCCACCGTCTGGTGCAGCGCACCGGTCTCGCGCGCGATGCCGGCCATGGTGGTCTCGACCACGGGCTGGATGGTCGCGCCGGCGATGCGTGCGCTCTCGGTCAGGCTCTGCTGCAGCGAACGACCGACCGAAGCCGCCAGCTCGGCATAGACGGCCTCGGCCCTGCCGTGGAAGCGGTCCTGGCTCGTCACCAGTCGCTCGTTGAGGGCCTCGCTCTGCCGCTCCGAAGCCGCCACCATGGCCTGCAGGCGATCGACCAGCGCGGGCAGCGCCTGGGCCTGCAGCTGCAGCAGGCGGAAAGTTTCCTCGCGCCGATAGGCCGAAGAGTGCACGCGCAGGCTGGTTGCGATGCGGCTGTCGAGCAACTGGCCGGCCTGCACGCGCTCGCGCCGGCACAGGGCCGACCACAGGCCCAGCATCGCGGATGCCGCCACGCCGGCCACCGAGGTGCCGAAGGCCAGGCCCAGCCCCCTCACAGGAGCCGAGAGCGAGGCGCGGATCGCCTGCAGGTCGGTCGCGCTCTCCAGCGCCAGGCCGGTCCCGTTGAGCGTGACCACCATGCCGAGGAAGGTGCCGAGCATGCCGAGCAGCACCAGCAGCCCCGCCAGGTAGGGCGTGAGCGCAGGGCCCGGCAGGCCCACGCGCTCGCCCTCGATGCGAAGGCGAACCGCGTTCTGCAGCGACGGATGCAGCCCGGCCAGCCAGGCGCCGAGGTCCGCGGGCGCAGCGCCCAGCTGCGCCACTGCACGAGACAAGGTCGAGGTGGCTTGCTGGAAGCGATGCAGCTCGAGCGCGCCGACCAGGTAGAAGGCAGCGACGAGGCCGGTGATGGCGAGCGCGAGCGGGTTGTTGCCGACATAGCCGGCACCGACCCACACCACGGCGGCCAGGCCCGCGATGAAGACGGCGTAGTGGAGGAATCTGTTCATTTGCTTCTTGATTGGCTTCACACAGGGTGCGCCTTCGGAGGGGCCGAGCGCAGGGCTTCCAGCAGCCCCTCGATGGGTTGAAATCGGAGATCCAGTTCGGCCATCAGCGCCTCGTGGAATTCCTTGCGAAAGACGGCCAGCCAGCCCGCGTCGTCCGCCTGCTGCAGCCGCGCGAAGCGCTTCTCGAGCAGCGGCGACAGGCGTGCGAGCAGCTTGCGCTCGCGTACCTCGATGACCTGCTCCATGGCGGCATCGACTGCCGCCAATCGCGCCATCGCGGGCGATGCGGCAGACAAGTAGCCACGCAGGCGCTCGCGCAGCCCGCCGATGCTCGAGACCATGGCCTGCTGGCGCGCGAGCAGGCGGCGCTGGAACAGCGAGAAATCCAGCGGCGTTCCGGCGCGCGGCTTCACCGCGCTGTCCTCGGCAATGGCCTGGGCCAATGCCTCACGCACGCGCGCGCACTGGGCTTCCTCGACCTCGGGCGCCACGCGGTCGCCTGCAGGCACGACGCGCGCCGACGCAGCGAGCGCCTCGGAAAGCGAGATGGCGTCGGTCCAGCGGATCCAGTGGCTCAGGCGGTCGGCCGTGGCCGAGGTGGCTGGCGCAACCGCAGCCGGCAGCGCGGGTGCGCGGCCGGAATCGCTGTCGTCTTCGAGTCGGGCCAGCAGGCGAATGAGCACCGGCCCGGTGAAACCTGTGGGCCGTGACACTTGCAACATACCGCCAGATCGGAAAACCGCGCAGTTTACACCGGGGGTCCGTCACGGAGCCTCTCGCACAGCGGCTGCATGCGGTTCACCTCGACCGAGACATGCACCAGTTCCTCGTGCACACGCAGCAGCGCCTTGAAGTCGTCGGGCTGAACTCCAACGGTCGCGAGCGACACGATGCAGGCGGACAGCGCTCTCGTGCCTACCGGAAGTGAAGCGCCAGCCGGCGTAGCCAGCCGCTGCCGGCGTCCCAGCCGAGGCAGGCACCGACCGCCAGCAGCCCCGTGACCACCAGCATGGCCGCGGCATGCACGGCGAGCGCCGCCAGCGCCAGCAGCAGCGAGCCCGAGGCCGTGATCTCCCGCGCAGGCGCGTCCGCCATGCAGACCGACATCAGCGCCGGCAGCAGCATCAGCCCTGCCCCATGCGCGGTCGACATCGCGAAGGACCAGAGCGCGAGTCCGGCCTGGCCGAGCGGCGCGGGCGCCGATGCCGGACGCCTCGCGCCAGCTCCTCGGGCGCGCAGCCGGCGCACGCAGAATCCGGCGATCAGGAGGAGGAGCACGGCGCCGGCCGCGATCTGCAACAGCCCGCGATCGATCGCCATGCCGAGCAGCACCGCGGCGGCCACCAGCGCGACCGAAACCGCATGCCCGAGCCCGATCGGCAGCAGGGCGCGCAAGGCCTGCCCGCGATCGTTCGCACGAACGCCCCAGCTTGCGGCCAGCGGCCAGCCCGACGCGGGATTGAGACCGTGCAGCGCACCGACGGTGGCCACCGCGATCCAGGGCCAGAGGCTTGCCATGGCGACCCTCGGACCGGCCGTTGCCGGGCGTTCCTCAGGAACCCGCAGCACAGCACGGATGCGCTGCAGCTGCGGACTCGTAGCGATCGTGGTGGCGCACCCATTCCATCTTGTGCGGCACGTCGCGCTCGCCGCGACCCTTCGGCACCAGGTCCATCATCCGGTAGGCGCCCATCATCACCTCGACGCCGCGGCCGAAGGTCGAGTAGGTGTGGAACACGTCGCCGGCCTCGTCCTGCACAAACACGCTGACGCCGGGCGCCTCGCCGTTCGGGAAGTCGCGCATCCCGTAGTTGTAGAAGACCGCGCCCCGCGCCAGCTGCTCGGGCGTGAAGCTGACACCGAAGTCGTGATTGAAGTCGCTGCCGTGCGCCGACACCCAGTCGAAGCGCCAGCCCATGCGGCGCCGGAAGCGATCGATCTCGGCCAGCGGCGCGCGCGAGACGGCGACGAAGCGGATGTCGCGCTGCGCCAGATGCGCCAGCATGCCGTCGACGTGATCCGCCATGAAGGAACAGCTCGGGCAGCCCTGCGCCCATTGCGGCCCGAGCATGAAGTGCTGCACCAGCAGCTGGCTGCGGCCCTCGAACAGCTCGGCCAGCGTGCGGCGGCCGTCACGCGTGTCGAAGACGTAGCCCTTGTCGATCCGCTCCCAGGGCAGCGCGCGGCGTTCCTCGGCGACCTGGTCCTGCAGGCGAGTGAGCTGCTTCTCGAGCGCGAGCAGGGTCTGCCGCGCCTCCAGCCAGCGCGGACCCGAGACGACTGCGTGGCGCCGGGGGATGTCGGCTTCGACGGCGATGGCTGTGGTCATGGCGGTTCTCCTTTCGTGTGTCGTCGGTCAGGAAGCGGTCCGCCGCGGGCGCCGCACGGCGCGCACCTTGCCGCTGCTCCCGCCCCCGCAGTAGAAGAGGTCCGCGCCATCCGATTCCAGTCCGCTGACGCCGGTGCCGTCGGGCATCCCGAGCCGTTCGAGCACGGCGCCGCTCTCCGGGTCGATGCGGCGCAGTTCGCTCTCGTCGCCCTCCCAGGTGCCATGCCACAGTTCGCCATCGACCCAGGTCACGCCGGTCACGAAGCGGTTCGTGTCGATGGTGCGCAGCACGGCACCCGTCTCGGGATCGATCCGGTGGATGCGGCGGTCGCGGTACTGGCCGACCCACAGGCTGCCTTCGGCCCAGGTGAGGCCCGAATCGTTGCCCTTGCCGGGCGCCGGGATCGACGCCAGCACCCGGCCCGTGGCCGGATCGATCTTGTCGATGCGGGCTTCGGCGATCTGGTAGAGGTAGGTGCCGTCGAAGGCGGTACCGGCATCGCAGGCGTGTGGCAGCTCGCGTTGCGGCGTCCCGCTCCGGGGATCGAAGGCCAGCAGGCGGTCGTTGGTCGCGGCCCAGACGCTGCGGCCGTCATGGGTCACGCCATGAATGCCGGGTGCGCCCTCGAAGGGGCCGTACTCGCGCACGATCTCGGCGGCCTGCAGCGCTGCCTCGAAGGTCTCTGCGTGGGTGATGCGGGTCATTGCGATTCCTCGGTGGATGGGCGCCAGGGGCGGCGCCAGGACTGCAATCTAGTCGAGCGGCAGCGCAGCGGGGAGTAACAAGATCGTCGTGAATCCGGCCAGCGGCGGTGCCAGCCATCGCCGCGCACGCGCCTGCCCGACCGAGCGCACGCGGCCGTCCGCCTCGAGCTCGGCCAGTGCGCGCTGCACCGTGCGCTGGCTGTCGCCGAGCGCCAGCGCGAGCGCCGAGGTCGACCACGGCGCGCCGTCGGACAGCAGCGCCAGCAGCGAGGCCTGCTCGCCCTCGATCGGCGGTGCGATCACGGCCACCGCGCGGCCATCGAGCGGCGCCAGCGCGAAGCCGCGCGGCGTCGCCTCGATGCGCGCCAGCGCGACGACGAGTGCACGCAGGCGACCGAGCTCGACCCGCAGCCGCGCCCGGTGCGTCTCGTCGGGATGGCGCGTGCGGAAGGCGGCTGCGATCAGGGCGTCGCGCTCGACGTCGCCGGGCCAGGCGCGCGCCAAGGCCAGCGCCAGCGCGAACAGCACCGGCCGGCGCGCCAGCGGTTGCCAGGCCGCGTCGGCCCGCAGCCCCCGGCGGCAGGCATCGATCACCAGGGCGCCCGAGCCCAGCAATGCTTCCACCTCGGGCAGCCCCAGCGGCTGTTCGCCGCCGTGCAGCAGGCGCCGCGCGGCGGGACTCTCGAGCACGGCGCGCGTCTCCGCCACCTCGGCCATCAGTGCCGGCACGCCCGCCCGCCGCGCGGCCTCCTGCGCACGGTCCAGCGCCAGGCGTGCGGGGCCGGTGCGCAGCGAGCGCAGCGCGAGTTCGGCCGCGGTCAGCTCGGCCACGGCCGCCAGCGCGGGCGGCAGCCCGCGCGCCTCGAGCGGCGCCAGTGCCGCCCCGGCCTCGTCCAGGCGGCCGAGCAGCAGCAGGCGGCGCACGGCGATCAGGCGTGCATGCAGGGCGTTGGCGTCGTCGGCACGCGCCTCGAGGGCAGCCGCCGCGGCCGCCAGCGCGCGCGGCGAGCCGCCGAGATCGCGCATCGCCAGCGCCACCTCGGCCTCGGCCACCACGCAGCGGGCACGCGCCAGTTCCTCGTGGGCGCCGAAGCCGCGCGCCGCGCGCCGCAGCAGCTCGCGCGCCCGCGGATGGTCGCCCAGCTGGGCCATCGCGGTGCCGCGCAAGGCGAGCGCCGGCGGGTCTTCGCGCAGCGCGACCCGCTTGAGCGCGCCGAGCGCATCGCCGGCGGCGAGCGCGCGCGCGGAGGCGGCGATCAGGGAATCCATGGCGGCGAGGCTAACCCGTCAAGCCGTCGGTGTCCCGTGCTCAGTCCACGAACGAATCCACTGCCATCGGTTGGGGGGCAGCGCTTCACATGCGGGGACTCGCACGCCCCCTCGAGATGGAGGCACTTGATCTACAATCGCCGCTCCCTTGGGGAGTAGCCGGCTTTCGTTCTTGAAAGCGCCTGCGTCAACATACTCGGCGTCTCGCACGCCGTGGCGCCGGCAACCGTTCTTCGGTTGGCAAGACCATCGGCATGTCACCGCGACGCAGGTCGGGCAGCGGAGACGTGTCGTTGCGTTCCAGCCCGACCCTACAAGAATGTCCCCCACATGAACTTCGCTTCCACTGCGTTGCTGGCGCTTGCCATGTCGACCGACGCCTTCGCCGCTGCGGTCGGCAAGGGCACGGCCCTCCAGAAACCTCGCTGGTCCGAAGCCCTGCGCACCGGCGCCATCTTCGGCGTCATCGAAGCCATCACGCCGCTGATCGGCTGGGCGCTGGGCTATGCCGCATCGAGCTACGTCAAGGACTGGGACCACTGGATCGCCTTCACGCTGCTTGCCATCCTGGGCATCCGCATGATCGTCGCGGCGCTGCGCGCGCCCGACGAGAACGAGGCAGAGAAGCCGGACCGCCACGGCTTCTGGCTGCTCGCGATCACGGGGTTTGCCACCAGCATCGACGCCATGGCGGTGGGCGTCGGGCTCGCCTTCCTCGACGTCAACATCGTGCCGGTGGCCCTCGCCATCGGTTTCGCGACCTTCGCGATGGTGACGCTGGGCGTCATGGTGGGCCGTGTACTCGGCAACTTCGCGGGCCGCTGGGCCGAGGCGATCGGCGGGGTGCTGCTGATCGGCATCGGCGCCGCGATCCTCTACGAACACCTGGGCGCCGTCTGACCCGCTAAAATCCGCCCATGCCCCGTTGGCTCGTCACCGCCGCTCTCGCGCTCCTGCTCTGCTGCCTCGGCTTCTCCGCCGCGGCCCAGGGCCACGCGGGCGCGCGCCAGCAGGCCTGCGACCCCCATGCGCAGGCGCTCGAGCTGGTGGCAGCCGCGCAACTGCCCGCAAGCGGCACGCCGGCAGACACCGAAAACAGTCCGGCCAACGACGAACAGCGCCACGACTGCAACGAGATTCTCGTCGGCGCCCCCACCCTCTTCGTGCCGACGCCCTTCGGGCTGACCGCCCACACGGCACCCGCATCCCTGCGGGCATCGCCTTTCCTCGAGCATCCCAAGCGCCCTCCGCGCGGCCAGGGCCTCACGCTCTAGGCCCGCTGCACGCGGGGGCCCCACGTCCCCGATGCCAGCGCTCTGCGGCACGACGCCGTGCGCGTCGTCGCCGCCAGTCCCCAGGCGGCGCATGTCCGCCTCTCACTGAAAGAATTTCGATGCGTCTCACCACCAAAGGTCGCTTCGCCGTCACCGCCATGATCGACGTGGCGCTCAACGGCCGCAACGGCCCCGTCAACCTGTCGTCCATCCACCACCGGCAG
Organism: Variovorax jilinensis; assembly: GCF_030316885.1. Taxonomy (GTDB): domain Bacteria; phylum Pseudomonadota; class Gammaproteobacteria; order Burkholderiales; family Burkholderiaceae_C; genus Variovorax; species Variovorax jilinensis. The sequence continues at coordinate 148,958 of NZ_JASZYQ010000010.1, forward strand.
CGCATCTCGCTGTCCTACCTCGAGCAGCTTTTCGGCAAGCTGCGCCGCCATGGCCTGGTCGAATCGACCCGCGGGCCGGGCGGTGGCTATTCGCTCGGGCGCGCCGCCGAGGAGATCAACGTCGCCGACATCATCCTCTCGATCGACGACGATGCCGAAACCACGGGCCGACGGCTGCGTGCCGACGCGCCCGGCGCGCCGCACCGCTGCGCCACGGACGAGCTGTGGGATTCGGTGAACCGGCGTGCCGTCGAGTTCCTCGAATCGATCTCGCTGCAAAGCCTGGTCGACGAGCAGATCAGCAAGGGCGTCACGGCCTCGCGCGCACCCCGCGTTCCGGTGCTGCCGGGTCGCGTGAAGTCGCCGCCGGTGAATGCGCCGAACTCTGTGTTCGCGATGGGCGCGCTGCTGGCCAAGCGCTAGCGCGCACCGAGGTCTCAGCCCAGCCGCGAGACCTCGACCTTCATCTCGCCCATCTCGAGCGGGCCGTAGTTCGACAGGAAGGCCACGTCGGCCGCATCGCGTCCGTAGCCGACCACGATGCGGCCGCCGCGCGGCTGCGACTGGGTGGCGTCGAAGGTGTACCACCGACCGCCCACGAAGGCCTCGAACCAGGCGTGCATGTCCATCGGGTCGAGTTCGTGGAGGTAGCCCACCACCATGCGCGCCGGGATGTGCAGCGCGCGGCAGATGGCGCACCCGATGTGGGCGAAGTCGCGGCAGACGCCGGCGCCCAGCGCCAGCGAGTCGAGCGCGTCGGTGCTGCCGTCGCTCACGCCGTACTTGTACTCGAGGTTGTCGTGGATCCAGGCCCGCACGGCCTCGACCTGGGCATAGCCCGGCGTCGCATCGCCCGCGATCTCGCGCGCCTTGTCTTCCATCTTGTCCGAAGGGCAGTAGCGGCTCTGCAGCAGGTAGATCAGCACGTCCGAGGGCAGCGACTCGACCGGGACCAGGCCGGCCGAAGGCTCGACCGCAATCACGTCCTCGGTCTCCATCACCATGCTGACCTCGATGCGCATCTCGCCCTTCGGCACGGTGAAGCGCTGGCACAGGTTGCCGTAGGGGTCCATGTACTCGGTGGTCGGCACCCACGGCCGCAGTTCGTAGATCTCGCTGACCATCCATTGCGCCTCGCCGCTGCGCGGCCGCATCATGGCCACCAGCGGGCAGTCCTCGGCGGCCTGGACGGTCATCTTGCAAACGGCGTGGAGTCTCATGAAGGGCCCGGAAAGAAAGCGTGACGAAGAAGAATGCGAGGCGCAAACGAGAAGCCCGGCGAGTTGCGCTCGCCGGGCCCCGGTTTCCGTTCGTGTGCTGCGTCTGCCTGCGAGAGGCTGCTTTGCCTACTTGAGAGGCGCACCGGAAACCTGATTGAAGGATGCGCCCGCCGCGGCCGCGTCGCGTGTCGGACGCGGCCTCGAACTTCGGCCGGCCGGCGGCCGATCGGCCTCAGGGCGACGCCAGCAGCTTCCCCACCTGTCGGACGCCGGCATCGTTCCTTGCCGCGGCAGCCACGTCGTGCGCTCGCGTCCAGTAATCCCGGGCCGCGTCCGACCGCGCGGGAGAAGCCTGGCCCAGCAGCAGCAGGTCCTGGAAGATCTTCTCGCTTGAGCCCGCGGCCTTGTCGAGCACCAGGGCCTGCTCGAGCGGAGAGATCGCCGCGGCGGGGGTCTTGAGCGCGATGAGCGCGCTGCCCTGCAGGCGTAGCGCATTGGCGCGCTCCAGGCCGTCGTCCTTCGGCAGTGCGCCATGCGCCTGCTGCGCGAGCCGCAGCCCCTCCTGCGGCTGGCCCGCGTCGATCGCGAGATAGGCCTTGAGATTGAGGATCTTGCCCTTGAGCGCACAGCTGCCGCACAGCGCCAGTGCCTGGTCGAGCGACTGCACCGCCTGCGCACGATCGCTGGCCTGCAGCACCATCGCGCGCCTGAACGCGGCCTCGGCCCGGCGCTCGCTGGCGAACACCAGCCGTCGCTCGGCGAGCACCGCGTCGAACTGCGCCAGCGCTTCGTCCTGGCGACCCATCTTCTGATAGACCATCGCGATGTTCATGCGCGCGACCGCGATCATGTTCTCGTCCTCGATCGATTGCGCGACGGCCAGCGCCTGCTGGAAGAAGGCCAGCGAGCGCGGCAGGTCGCCGGCCTTGTAGCGGTCCAGGCCCTGGGTGTTGAGGCCCAGCGCCTGGACTTCGGTCGACGAACGCACCGGCGCGCTCGAGCAGCCCGCGAGCACCGCGGCCAGCGCGCAGGCGGCGAGCACGGCGCATCGGCGCCATCGGGCCATCCTCATGGCGCCTCCCCGGGCAGCGGCAGCCCGCCGATGCTGTCGATCGGCAGCGACTGCGGGGTGGTGGCGGTGCCGGTCAGCATGCTGAGCGGCCAGGTCTGACGGGCGCTGCTGACCATCTGGTTGACCTGCACGGCGGTGGCCTGCGCCTCGTCGAGCACCGCCGGCAGGCGCTCGGAGGCCTGCGCCGCGAAGGCCTGGATCTGCACGCTCGCGGCCTGCGAGGTGGCGGCGGCCTCCTGCACCTTGTCCATCACCTTCGGAACCGCCTGCTCGACCTTGTCGAAGGCGTTGCCGGCCTTGTGCAGCGTGGCGACCGTGCCCTGCTCGATCGCCTTCACCGACTGTTGCGCCTGGGCCGCGATCTCGCCGGCCTGCTCGGCCACGGCCGGCATCCGGAGCACCAGTTCGTGGCTCTCCTTCAGGGTCTGCTGGAACGGGCCTTCGGGGTTCAGCAGGCTGTCGGTCAGCTTCTGCGCGTTGGCGATCACCGGCGTCAGCGCAGCCTGCATCTCCTGCGCGATCACCCGCGTGTCCTTGCCCTGCATCAGCTGCCCGGCGCCTTCCCTGACAGGTTGGTCGCTCGACACCACGAGGTACATGCGCGCCGCGCTGCGGAAGATGCCCTGGTGGTGCGCGATGAAGGCCAGCACCACCGCGATCACGACCGCGATGCTCAGCCAGAAAGGCCAGCGCTGGCGGCGCACGGGCGCCTGCAGCGGGGCGAGGGAAGTCTCGGACATGGGTTCCTCCGGTAGCGTCAGGGCGTCGAAGCCGCTTGTCGAGCGCGGCACGCGCGAAGTTTCACCGTAAAACGCGAATCGGTCCAATGCCCCGTGCCAGTGTGCCGCCCCGCAAATACATGGCAGTATGCGAGCCACGAGACATCCGAGGCAACGGCCGCTGGCGCACATCGGGCGCCGCGGCTCCCAGACCGCCGACCACCTCATCATGAACGCCATCCTCAAGAGCTTCGACCTCACCGGGCGCACCGCGCTCATCACGGGCTCGAGCGCCGGCATCGGCTTCGCGCTCGCACGCGGCCTCGCGGGCGCCGGGGCCCGGGTGATCCTCAACGCACGCAACGCCGACAAGCTCGAAGCCGCCGCCAGGAAGCTGCGCGGCGAAGGGCTGCAGGTGCTCACCGCGGCCTTCGACGTCACCTCCGGTGATGCCGTCACCGCCGCCGTGGCGCGCATCGAGGCCGAAGTCGGCGCCATCGACATCCTGGTCAACAACGCCGGCATGCAGCGGCGCGCCCCGCTCGACCAGTTCGCCGAGGCCGACTGGCACGAGCTCATGAAGACCAACGTCGACAGCGTGTTCCTGGTCGGGCAGGCCGTGGCGCGCCACATGATCGGCCGCAAGCGCGGCAAGATCGTCAACATCTGCTCGGTGCAGAGCGAGCTGGGCCGCCCCGGCATCGCGCCCTATACCGCCAGCAAGGGCGCCGTGAAGATGCTTACCAAGGGCATGGCGATCGACTGGGGACAGCACGGCATCCAGGTCAACGGCCTCGGCCCCGGCTACTTCAAGACGGAGCTGACCGAGGCGCTGGTGAACAACGCCGAGTTCACGCAATGGCTCGTGGGCCGCACGCCCTCGCGCCGCTGGGGCGACGTCGAAGACCTGGTCGGTGCCGCCGTGTTCCTGTCGAGCGATGCCTCCAACTTCGTCAACGGCCACATCCTCTACGTCGATGGCGGCGTGACCGCAACCCTCTGAGGACCCGCATGCAAGCCCTCGTCATCCACGCGCCCGGCGACCTCAGAGTCGAAGAATTCGAGACCGCGCCGCTCGGCCCCGGCCAGCTTCAGGTGCGCGTGCGCTGCGGCGGCATCTGCGGCTCCGACCTGCACTACTACCAGCATGGCGGCTTCGGCACCATCCGCATCAAGGAGCCGATGGTGCTGGGCCACGAGGTCGCCGGCGTGATCGAGGCGGTCGGCAGCGCGGTCGAGGGCTTCGCGCCCGGCGAGCGCATTGCGATCAGCCCGAGCCGACCCTGCGGCGCCTGCAGCTACTGCCAGCAAGGCCTGCAGAACCATTGCCTCGACATGCGCTACTACGGCAGCGCGATGCGCACGCCGCACGTGCAGGGCGCCTTCCGCCAGCAGATCGTGGTCGAGACCCACCAGGCCCACAAGCTGGCCGATTCGGTCAGCGACGGCGAGGGCTCGATGGCCGAGCCCTTCGCGGTGGCGCTGCATGCGGTGCGCCGCGCGGGGCCCCTGCTCGGCAAGCGCGTGCTGGTCACCGGATGCGGCCCGATCGGCGCGCTCGCGATCATCGCGGCGCGCCGCGCCGGTGCCGCCCACATCGTGGCCACCGACGTCGGCGCCCACACGCTGGGAAAGGCGCTCAAGGTAGGCGCGGACGAGGTGGTCAACGTGGCGGAAGACCCCGAAGGGTTGAAGCGCTTCACGGCCGACAAGGGCAGCTTCGACGTGCTGTTCGAGGCCAGCGGCAATGCGCGCGCGCTGGTGGGCGCCTTCGATGCGCTGCGTCCGCGCGGCGTCATCGTGCAGCTGGGCCTGGGCGGCGACATGACGCTGCCGATCAACACCATCGTGGCCAAGGAATTCGAGCTGCGCGGCGCCTTCCGCTTCCACGAGGAATTCGCGATTGCGGTCGAGTTGCTCAACAAGGGACTGGTCGACGTCAAGCCGCTGATCTCGGCGACGCTGTCGTACCGCGATTCGGCACGCGCGTTCGCGCTGGCAGCGGACCGGACGCAGGCGATGAAGGTGATCCTCAACTTCGACTGAGGCCCGGCGCAGCGCTCAGGCGTTTGGGCGGCTCACGAACAGCGCCAGCGTTCGACCTTGCAGGGCGTGCTGCAAGCGTGGCTCTTCGCTGGCTCCGGTATCCGCCTCGGCCGTGTCCAGCAGCAAGGTCCAGGCGCCTTCCGGCGCGGGCGGCAGTGTGAATGGCAGCGTCTCGTGCCAGCCATTGACCAGCAGCAGCATGCTGGCGTCCGCAGCAGCGACCTGCACAGCCGATGCCGGGGCTCGCCCATCGATCAGCAGTGCCAGCGCACGCGTGTGCGGGTCCTGCCATTGAGGCGCCTGCATCTCTTCGCCCGCGGGCGTGAACCAGACGCTGTCCTTCGCGTCCAGGTCGAGAAAGCGCTCGCCTTTGAGGAAGCGGTTGCGGCGCAGCACGGGGTGTTCACGCCGCAGCGTCAGCAGGCGCTGCGTGAAGGCGGCCAGGGCGGCACCGCGCGGCGCTCCGGCCTGGTCCCAGTCGAACCAGGAGATCTCGTTGTCCTGGCAGTAGGCGTTGTTGTTGCCCTGCTGGGTGCGGCCGAACTCGTCGCCGGCCAACAGCATCGGCGTACCCTGAGACAGCAGCAGCGTGGCGAGCATGTTGCGCTGCTGGCGGGCGCGCAGTGCGAGCACCGCTTCGTCTTCCGTGGGGCCCTCGGCACCGCAGTTCCAGGAACGGTTGTCGGAATGGCCGTCCCGGCCGTCCTCGCCGTTGGCCTCGTTGTGCTTGTCGTTGTAGCTCACCGTATCGGCGAGCGTGAAGCCGTCGTGGGCACTGATGAAGTTGACGCTGGCCCAGGGCCTGCGCCCGCGCCGGTCGAAGCGCTCGCCGCTGGCCGTCAGGCATTGCGCGAGCGCCGGCGCCGTGCCCTCGTCGCCCTTCCAGAAGGCGCGAACGTTGTCGCGGAACTGGTCGTTCCATTCGGCCCAGCCGGGCGGGAAGCCACCGACCTGATAGCCGCCCGGGCCGACGTCCCAGGGCTCGGCGATCAGCTTGACGCTCGAGAGTACCGGTTCCTGGCGGCAGCTCTTGAGAAAGCCGCCGCCCTCGTCGAAGCCGTCGGGCTCGCGCGCAAGGATGGTCGCGAGATCGAAGCGGAAGCCGTCGACGTGCATCTCCGTGACCCAGTAGCGCAGACTGTCGGTCACCATCTGCAGCACCCGCGGATGGCTCAGGTTGAGCGTGTTGCCGGTGCCGGTGTCGTTGATGTAGTGGCGCGGCCCGCTGCCCTCGCCTTCGGGCATCAGGCGGTAGTAGCTCGCGTTGTCGATTCCCTTGAAGGAAAGCGTCGGACCGAGTTCGTTGCCCTCGGGCGTGTGGTTGTAGACCACGTCCATGATCACTTCCAGCCCGTGGGCGTGGAAACGGTCGACCATGTGCTTGAACTCTTCGATGTGCGGGCCGTCCATGTAGCGCGGGTCGAGCGCGAAGAAGCCGATGGTGTCGTAGCCCCAGTAGTTGGTCAGCCCCTTCTCGGTCAGGAACGGCTGGTTCAGGAACATCTGCACCGGCAGCAGTTCCACGCTGGTCACGCCGAGATCGCGGATCGGACCGATCACCTCGTCGCGCGCAAGCCCCGCGAAAGTGCCCCGGAACTGCTCCGGCACCTCCGGATGCTTCATCGTGTGGCCGCGCACGTGCGTCTCGTAGAACACGGTCCGGTTCCAGGGCACGCGCACCGCGTCGGTCTGCTGCCACTCGAAGCGGGAGTCCACCACCACGCACTTGGGCATGAAGGGCGCGCTGTCGCGTTCGTCGAAGCTCAGGTCGGCGTCGGGATGGCCGACCGTGTAGCCGAATATCTCCGGCCCCCAGCGCAACTCGCCCATGTGCGCCTTGGCATAGGGGTCGAGCAGCAGCTTGTTGGGATTGAAGCGATGGCCCTTCAGCGGCTCGTAGGGTCCGTGCACGCGCAGGCCGTAGCGGGCGCCGGGTCGCAGCCCCGGCATGAAGCCGTGCCAGACCTCGTCCGTGTATTCGGGCAGCGTGAAGCAGCCGATCTCGGTCGTGCCGGCGTCGTCGTAGAGGCAGACGTCCACGCGCGTGGCGTGCGCCGAGAAGACGGCGAAGTTGACGCCCTCGCCCGTGAAGGTGGCACCGAGCGGATGGGCGACGCCCTCGGCAGCGATGGGCAGGGGTCGGTCGGTGTCGGGCATGGCGGCGGCGGGCGGATCGGGTTGAGGAGCGCACGGTCGCTGGAGCAGCGGCCGGCAGGAGAGAGCGCCCGGACAGTGTCGAGTCCTCGAGTCCCTGCGCCGCGGCAGACAGGGACACCCGCTTGCGTAGGTAAAAGACTCAGCCGCGCAGTTTCTGGTTCAGTGCGGGGCGTGCGAAGGGCCGCGACCAACGGCCGCTCACGAGCACGATGCCCGCGAGCACCAGTGCGCTGCCCGCGATGAACGAGGCCTCGGGCTTCTCCGCGAGCAGCACGATGCCCAGGGCGACGCCGAAGAGCGGGGTCAGGAAGGAGAAGACGCCGAGCCTTGAGGCCAGGTAGCGGCGCAGCAGCCAGCACCAGGCCAGGAAGCTCGCGAACGAAACCACGACAGCCTGGAAGGCGAGATGCGCCCACACGACGGCAGACGATTCGAAGCGCATCTGGCCCGTGATGCCGCAGGCCGGCAGCAGCAGCACGAAGGCGCCGAGCAACTGGTACAGCAGGGTCTCGGTGGCGGGCGCGGACGCCAGGCTCGAGCAGCGGATCGTCACGGTGGTGGCACCCCACGCAATGCCGGCCAGCAGCGCCAGTGCGTCGCCCCACAGCGCGCGCCGGTCGGCCTGCGCCGACGACGTGGCATCGCCCCCAAGGAAGGCCCACGCGATGCCCAGGAACGCGATCGCGATGCCGATGATCTGCTGCACGCCGAGGCGCTCGGCGGGCAGGCGCAGGTGCAGGCCCACGGCGGCGAAGATCGGCGCCGTGTAGAGGAACACGATCACATGCGAGGCCGCGCTCAGTCGCAGTGCCTCGGCCACGAGCAGATACTCGATGCCGAACAGGGCGCCCACCACGAGTCCGGCTCTCCAGCGTGCGCGGCTCGGCCGCTCGCCGCGGCGATGCATGAGCAGCGCGAGCAGCACCAGGGCCGCGCCGGAGCGCAGCGCCACCATGAGCATCGGGCTGACCTCATGGGCAACCGCCTTGAGCGAGATCTGCTGCAGGCTCCACACCAGGCACAGCAGGGTCATGACGCCGATCGCGCGCGCGTCGAGCGGGCCCGCCGTGAGGGACTTCGAATGGACGGCGGCAGGTCCGGCCGGCAGGGGATCGAGCGAGCGCATGGACGCACTGTGCCGGCTTCCTGGCATGGCGAAAAGCGCATAATTCGAGAACTACCCATTCTTGAATCGAATACTTGCAGGATCTGCAGATCGACTGGTTGAAAAGCTTCGTCGCCACGGTCGACGCCGGATCGCTGTCGAGCGCCGCGCCCGAGCTTCATCGCTCGCAATCGGCCGTCAGCATGCAGCTGAAGAAGCTCGAGGCGGCCGCGGGCTGCCGGCTCCTGGTCCGCGGCGCCCGCCAGGTCGAGCTCACCCTCGAGGGGCAGACGCTGCTGGGCTATGCGCGGCGAATGCTCGAACTCCATGCCGAGGCGCAGACGGCCCTGCACGGCGATGCGGTCTCGGGGCTGGTACGGCTGGGCGTGCCCGACGACTACGCCAGCAGGTACCTGACTCCAGTCCTCAAGCGTTTTGCGCCGCGCCATGGAGGTGTGGAGATCCAGCTCGACTGCGAACAATCGACGTCGCTGATACCGCGCGTGGCACGCGGCGATCTCGACCTGGCACTGGTCTCGCGCGACAACCCGCGGCGCGGCACCTTGCTCTTCCACGAGCCCATGGTCTGGGTGGGCGCGGCCCAGTTCGAGATCTGGAATCGCGATCCATTGCCGATTGCGGTCTACGAAGCGGCGAGCCTGGGTCGACGCAGCGCGATCCGTTCGCTGGCGCTGCAGGGCCGGCCCTACAAGGTCGTCTACAACAGCTCCAGCCTGGCGGGCCAGATCGCGGCGGTCGAGAGCGGGCTGGCGGTGGCGGCCCTGACCCAGTGCAGCGCGCCCGCGCATCTGCAGATCCTCGGCACGGCACACGGACTGGGGCCGCTCGAACCAATGCAGGTGGCGCTCTATCGAAGCGCCGCTTCGCGGGGCTCGAAGGCCGTGGACAGCCTGCATCGGATGCTGTCGCAGACGCTGCGTCAGGTGCGGCCGGCCGGCGGCTGACCGACCAGGAAGAGTTCGCCGCGTGCAGGCTCGGGCCCTAGCCGCCGAGCGACTCCACCCGCAGCGCGACCACCGTGCCGTCCACGGCCGGATGCACCTGCAGGGCCCGGACGGCCGCATCGAGCTCGGCCTGCAGCGTCGGCGCGGTCAGGACCAGCGCCGCGGGCCGGGCCGTATCGGCGCTCAGCACGCGCTTCGGCGTCAGGCCGATCGAGTGCAGCAACTCGGCGATCGCCTCGACCGTCATCTCGGCGCGCAGCGGCAGTCGCAGGTAGTGCGGGCAGTGGACCTCGCCACGCGGCAGCACCGGCAGCGGCCTCATCGCGGCGCAATGGAACCCCTGATGCGGCACGCGCTGCGACGGCTTCGTGCCTTCCAGCCGTGCCACGTCGACGAGATCGGCGATGACGGCCGACGCGGTCTGCTCCGAGCCTGCGCCGGCGCCGTAGTACATCGTGAGGCCCGCAGCGTCGGCGGCCACCATGACCGCGTTCATCGCGCCGTTCACGTTCGCCATCAGTTGATCGGCCGCCAGCAGCGCGGGTTGCACACGCAGTTCCATGCCGTCTTCCCGTCGGCGTGCGATCGCCAGCAGCTTGATCCGGAAGCCGAGCTGCTCGGCGCCCGCCACGTCCGCGCGCTGCAGCGCGGCGATGCCCTCCACCTGCACGTCGTCGAAGCGCACCGGCGTGCCGAAGGCCGTGGCCGCGAGCAGCGCGATCTTGTGGGCCGCATCGATGCCGTCGACATCGAAGGCCGGATCGGCCTCGGCGTAGCCCAGCGCCTGCGCCTCGGCTAGCGCGGCGGCGAAGCCCACGCCTTCGTCACGCATCTTCGAGAGGATGAAGTTGGTGGTGCCGTTGACGATGCCGGCCACCCATTCGATGCGATTGGCCGTGAGGCCCTCGCGCAGCGCCTTGACGATGGGGATGCTCACGGCCACCGCAGCCTCGTAGGCCACGGCGACGCCCTGCGCGCGCGCTGCAGCGAAGATCTGTTCCCCGTGCAGCGCGAGCAGCGCCTTGTTGGCCGTGATCACGTGCTTGCCCTGCGCGATGGCGGCCAGCACCCAGCCGAGCGCCGGGTCGCAGCCGCCGGCCACTTCGACCACCACGTCGACATCGGGATGCGTGGCGACGGTCATCGGGTCGTCGCAGAGCGCCACGCCGGTGCCGACGATGGCAGCGGCACGCGCCAGGTTGCGGGCCGCGACGATGACGATCTCGATGCCGCGCCCTGCCCGGCCCGCAATCTCGGCCTGGTTGCGCGCCAGCACGCGGAAGGTGCCGGAGCCGACGGTGCCGATGCCGATCATGCCGACGCGCAGCGGCCGCGCGATCGCGGGCGGCAGCACATGGAGCGGTTGGAGGGAGCTGACGGGTTCGCGGTACATGAGGATCTCCTGACGAAAAAACAAAACCCAGCTGCCAGAGCTGGGTTCGATTCGTTCGCGGGAGAAGCGAGGACACCAGGTGGCTGCCGGAACGGCCACCTGCGCGTGCTCAGGGGGCCGCGGTGCTAATGGTGGTAATCATTCGTGCGCCCAGGGCCCGCGCGCAGGCAGGCAGCAGCCCGCGACCCAGGAGGGCGGCGCCGGATGCGAAGGTGATGGGGAAGCACGACATGGAGGCGCAGTGTACACAACCGGGCTTTCGCAAGGACCGCCGCGGCGGCGGCCTCCGGGCTCGATCAGAATGCGCGGATGAACTCCAGCTCCGTCCGGGATCGCCAGAGCGGCCTCGGCCGCTACACCCGCATCGCGCTGGTCGCGCTCGCGGTCGTGGCGCTGCTGGCGGTCGCCGCGCTGGCCGCACTGCGTCATTTCTATCCGCCCGAACGCATCGCGGCGATGGTCGGGGAACACGTGAGCAACGCCACCGGACGAAGCTTTCGCATCAACGGCGAACTCAAGCTGCGCGTCGTGCCGTCGATCGCGATCGAGGCCAACGACGTGTCGCTCGCCAATGCCGAATGGAGCGCGCAGCCCGACATGCTGCGCGCGCGCCGGGTCGCGCTCGACGTCTCGCTGCGCGAACTGCTGTCCGGCGTTCTGCGCATCGACAGCGTCACGATCGAGAACGCGGAGCTGTGGCTCGAAGCCGACGGCGCGGGCCGCTACAACTGGCGTCTGGCACCGCGCAGGGCCGCGGCCTCCGATGCAGTGGAGCGGCGCGCCACCCCGTTCACTCTGGAACGCGTGGATGCCAGCGCCGTGCAGATCCACTACCGCAATGGCCGCACGGGGAGCGTGCACAGTCTCGCGATCGACACGATGGCGCTCGCCGCGGCCGGTGCGCGGACCGCGCTGCAGGCGCAGCTCGCGCTCGGTCCCCAGCGCTGGCAGATGACGGGACAGATCGGCGGCCTGGCGGCGCTGCTGGCCGGCACCCCTGCATGGCCGCTCGCACTGAAGGCCACGACCGCGGGGGCAAGCGCTTCGCTCGACGGCAGCATGGGCACCGGCGCGCACACGGGCAGCCTCGATGCCGAGGCGTCGGTGCGCATGGAGGACGCGGCGGCGCTCGCGGCATGGAGCGAATCCGCGGCGCGCCACCTGCCATTTCCGCTCGAATGGCGCGCCCGGCTCGCGCACGCACCGGGGAGCTGGCGCGCCGACCCGATGCAGCTCTCGCTCGGAAAGCAGACACTCACGGGCAGGGCCACGCTGGAACGCCGTGGCCAGGCGCCGCTGCATCTCGACCTCGACCTGAGCGCGCAGGTGCTCGACTTCACCAAGGTGCCCTCCGCGCCGGCAGGCGGCGCAAAGTCGACCGCCGCCGCCTCCGGCCGCCCGGCCGCGCTGTTCGGCGACACGCCGCTGCCCTTTGCGTCGCCACCGGCATGGCCGATCACGCTGGCGCTGGCGGTCGAGCGTCTGAGCCTGCCGAAGATGCCGGTGCTGACCGCGCTGCAGACCCGCATGACGCTGAACGCCAACCAGCTGCAGCTCGCGCCGCTGGCGTTCGGATTCGCGGGCGGACAGGTGCGCGGCCGCTTCGACGTCGCACTCGGGCCGCAGGGCGCACCGCGCGTCGAACTGCAGCTCGATGCCAGGTCGATGTCGGTCGAGGCGCTCGAGGCGCTGACCGGCGGCGTGCGCCGCTTCAAGGGCGGCCAGGCCAGCCTCGATGCGCGGCTCACGATGGCCGGCCGAACGCCGAGAGCGCTGGCCGCATCGGCCAACGGCCAGCTGAGCCTGAACGCGCGCGATGTCGCGCTGGCAGGCCAGTCCGCGGCACGGGACCGCGACCTGCTGCAGCAGCTGCTGGACGCGCTCATCCCGAGCGGCATGCCGCGCGAGAACCTGGTGCTGCAGTGCGCGGTGGCGCGGCTGCCGTTGCGCAACGGCGTGGCGGCGATCGACCGCTCGATCGCGGTCGAGACGCGGCAGATCGCGGTCAGCGCGAGCGGCCGCATCGACCTCTCGCATCAGACGCTCTCGCTCGCGTTCCAGCCGCGCGTGAAGCGTGGTCTCGACCTGAACCCGGGCAGCCTGGTCGAGCTGCTGCTGCTCGAAGGCCCGCTGGAGGCGCCGACGCTGAGCATCAATCCGCGCGGCGCCGCGCGCCAGGCCGCGAGCGTCGGTATCGCGGCCGCGACGGGCGGCATCTCGCTGCTGGCGCCCGTGCTGCGATCGGCGGCCGGCGAGGCTTCGGCCTGCGCGCAGGCGATGGGCCAGGCCGCGCCGGCAGGCCGGCCCTCCACCATTCTTCCGAGGAAGGAGCGACGATGAACCACCTGGAACCGCAACCCGACGCCGTCCGGCTGGACGAGACCCAGAGCGTCTCGGCGCTGGTGCAGAGGCCGGCCGACGAACCTCGCGCCTGCTACGTCTTCGCCCATGGCGCAGGCGCCGGCATGACGCACGCATTCATGGCCGAGGTCGCGGCCGGCCTCGCACGGCGAGGCATCGCGACGCTGCGTTTCCAGTTTCCGTCGATGGAGCGCGGCGCCAGGCGCACCGATCCACCCGCGGTCGCCCATGCCGCGGTGCGCGCGGCGGTGGCGCATGCGGCAACGCTGTTCCCGGGCATGCCGCTGTTCGCGGGCGGCAAGTCCTTCGGCGGCCGCATGAGTTCGCAGGCGCAGGCGCTGGCACCCATGGCCGGCGTCGCAGGGCTGGTGTTCGTCGGCTTTCCACTTCATCCGGACGGCGCGCCCTCGAGCGAGCGTGCGCGCCACCTGTTCGACATCCGCATCCCGATGCTCTTCCTGCAGGGCACGCGCGACAAGCTCGCGGAGTTCGGCCGCATCGAGAAGCTGGCGGCCGAGCTGGGTCCGACCTCGACGCTGGTGCCGATCGCCGAGGCCGATCACGGCTTCCACGTGCTGGTGCGCTCGGGCCGCACCGATGGCGAGGTCATGGCGCAGCTGCTCGACGCCGCTGCAGCCTGGATGCTGCGCTGAGGCCTGCGGGCGCGCCGGCGTCAGCGGCAGATGGTCGTGGTGCCGACCGGCCGGCAGGTCCGGCCGTCGATGCTGCGGAAGCGGTCGAGCTGGCCCGAGTTGTCCCAGTGGTTGCCCTGCCTGTCCTTGCAGCCGCTGGCGTCACAGCTGCGGATGCGCGGACGCATGTCGCGCGGCGGCCGCGCGGGTGCGCTGGCCGCGGGCCAGCCGTAGCCGGGATCGATCAGACCGGGGTCGTCATAGCCGCCGCGGTCGCTCCAGCGCGAGCTGCCGGTGCGCGGATCGTTGTCGATGCTGGAGCCCCGCGAGTCGATGACCGCCGGCCCGGCCGGCGCGGCCTGGGCCTGGGCCTGGCGCCGCTGCTCGGCCTCCTGCGGGCTCACGCTGACGGGGTCCTGGATCGCCACCCGGCCCATGGCCCTGGTCCCCGCGGGACACGCGCCGTCGGTGTAGCTCAGATTGCCCGCTGCATCGGCACAGCGCAGCACCTCGGCGCCGGCCATCGGCGCCAGCGTTCCGAGCATGCCGGCGAAGGCGAGGAGCAGGAAGTGCCGCATGGCGCCATTGTGACGCGGAGCGGTGGGCGCCGCAGTCGCGATGCAGGACGCGAGGCAAAATGCGGGGCATGTCCGAAGAAGCCTCCAAACCCCCGCTGCCCGACCACCTCTCCATCGATCCGCGCAGCCCGCACCACGTGGCCGCGATCTTCGAGCACGACATCGGCATCCGATTCAACGGCAAGGACCGTTTCGACGTCGAGGAATACTGCATCGGCGAGGGCTGGATCAAGGTGCCCGCGGGCCGGGCGCTCGACCGCCATGGCAAGCCGCTGCTGATCAAGCTCAAGGGCCAGGTCGAGGTCTTCTACCGCGAACCGTGAAGCCCGGCCGCGCGCCATAATTCCGCAGCCCGACGAGCCGCGCCGGACTCTCCCGGAAAGGTGCCGAACCCCATGATCTTCGAGCAGATCGCCACCGGCGGATGCCAGTCCTATCTGCTGGGCTGCCCCGACACCTGCGCCACAGCGCTGATCGACCCCGAGGTCAGCCAGATCGACCGCTATCTCGCGCTGGCCTCGCGCGATGCATTGCGCATCCGGTTCGTGATCGACACCCACACCCATGCCGACCACTTCTCGGCCGCGCGCCAGGTCGCCGACCGCCTGCACGCCAAGACCGTGATGCACATCCGCAGCCCGGCGCCCGGCATCGACATGCGCGTGGACGACGGCGAATCGATCGCGCTCGGCAAGCTGCGCCTGCGCGTCATGCACACGCCGGGCCACACGGCCGATTCCATGTGCCTGGTCGGCAGCGACCGCGTCTTCACGGGCGACACCCTGCTGATCGGCGGAACCGGTCGTACCGACCTGCCCACCGGCGATCCGGTCGCGCTGCATGCGAGCCTGTTCGATCGCCTGCTCAAGCTCGATCCGGCGCTGAAGGTCTACCCGGCGCACGACTACAAGGGCCGATCGCACTCGACCATCGGCGACGAGCTGCGAACCAACCCGCGGCTGCAGCACAGCGAGCTCGAAGCCTTCGTGCGGATGATGAAGGCGCTCGACCTGTCGATGCCCACCCACCTGACCGAGGCGCTGCGCACCAACATGAGCGGCGGCAAGACGGTGACGCAGATGCTGGCCGAGGCCGCTGCCTGCGTGCCCTTCATGTCGATGGAAGAGCTGCGCGACCGCGTCGAAGCGGGGCCCCAGGGGCTCGTGGTGCTCGACGTGCGCGAGCGCGACGCCTACGAGGCCGGCCATATCCCCGGTGCGCGCCTGCTGCCGCGCGGCCAGCTCGAGCTGCGCGTCAACGAGGAACTGCCCGACCCGACCGCGCGCATCGTGACCTGTTGCGAGTTCGGACGCATCTCGACGCTTGCAGCCGCCACGCTGCGCACCATGGGCTTCCAGCGCGTGGCCGCGCTCGACGGCGGCATGAAGGCCTGGAAGGAAGCCGGCTACCCGACGCAATCCGGCGCGCGTTGACGGGGGCGCAGCGACCGACACACGAAGCGGGCGAGCGTGGGGGCCACATCAGCCCGCCGGCTTGTCGTCGCGCGCGATCACCGCGGCGCGCAGTGCGTTGTAGCGCGCGACGAAGTTGACCAGCACGCTGGCGGTCCACGCGAAGGTGAAGATGCCCGACATCGCGATGATCGGCGCGACGATCCGCCAGTTGCTCGGCAGCGAGAAGGGCTGGCCCAGCGCCGTGTAGCAGTTGGCCGCGAAGTAGGCGGCGCGCGACCAATCCGGGATGATGCCGCGCATCACCAGTGCGCCCGACCACAGCATCACCTCGCCGAGGTGCAGCGCCAGCAGTGCGAGCACCGACACGGCGAACAGCAGGTCCGCGCGCCACAGCGCGTGGCCGCTCGCCCATTGGGAGCGCTTCAGAAAGGCATGGGTGATGAGCCGGATCCAGAAGGCGTGGAACATGATCACCAGCACCAGCGAGATACCGCCGAAGAGCAGGTCGGCCACCGGCAGCGCCTGGCCGAGGGCATCGACCGCGAGGCCGGTCTCGCGGATCGGCAGCTCGGCCATCATGCCGACCGAGGGCTCGGGCGCGGTATCGATCTTGGGAAGGCGTTCGTCTGCCATCGGCGCCGTGCGTGGTCTCTAGGGGGTGCTGTCGAGGAAGGTGCGCACGGCCTTCACCGTCGCCTTCGGATTCTCTTCCATGATCCAGTGGCCTGAATCGGGAACGATGCCCTCGGTGACGTTGGTGGCGGCGGCGCGCATCACGACCGCCATCGTGGGGCCGAAGGATTTCTCGCCGCCGAGCGCCAGCACCGGCATCTCGAGCTTGCCCTGGGCCAGGAAGGCCTTGTTGTCGATCGCGTCCTGGTCGAAGGCCGCGAACTGGGCAAAGCCCGAATGCATCGCACCGGGCCGCGCATAGAGCTTGGCGTAGTGGCGGCGCGAGGCCTCGTCGAAGCGCGCCGGCGTGGCCGAGAACTCGTTCCAGAAGCGGTCGAGGTAGATGCGCTCGCGGCCTGCCACGAGGCGCTCCATGTCGGGGCCGCCGAAGCGGAAGTGCCACAGCAGCGGGGTCTTGAGGATCTCCTCCCAGGGTCCGATGCCGGGCAGCGGCGCATCGATCAGCACGAAGCGGCCGACGCGATCGCGGTACTGGGCGGCGAAGGCATAGCCCACCATGTTGCCGATGTCGTGCGTCACGAGGTCGGTGCGCGCGATCTTGAGCTGGTCCAGCAGCTGGGCGATGTCGCGACCCTGGGTCTTCTTGTCGTAGCCGCCGGCCGGATGGTCCGACAGCCCCATGCCGCGCAGATCGGGCACCACCACCGTGTGGTCGCGCGCGAGGTCGGCCGCCATCAGTGCCCACATGTCGCCGGTCTCGCCGTAGCCATGGATCAGCGTGACCGCGGGGCCCTTGCCGCCCACGCGCACGTGCAGCGTGGCGCCGTCGACGCGGACTGCCTGCGTCTTGAAGCCTGCCGGAAATGCGGGCATCTGGGCCTGCGCGGTCGCAGCCGCCAAGCCGATGCCCACGCCGACGGCCACCAACGCAAACACGCTCTTGATCCTGGACATGCGGGCTTCTCCGGTAGTTGGAAGGTGAGCCGCAGCAGCGGCAGCCGCGCAGTCTAGTGCCGAAGTCCGGTCCGCGGTGGGCATTTGTTCGACGGCCGCACAGCCCGTCGTCCGACAGGCCAGCCGTCGCCGCAAGCGTCACACTACGGCCATCATGCCGAGCGCCCGCCGATTTCCGTTCCGCCTCGCGACCGCCACCCTCGCCGGCGCGCTGCTCGCGGGCTGCGCCAGCGATCCGACCAACGTGCCGATGGGCGTGAGCCGCGAGCAGGTGCTGCAGCAGGTCGGCAGCCCGACCGCCGTGTACCGGACGCCGACGGGCGACCGGCTTCAGTATTCGCGCGGGCCGCTGGGCTTCGCGGTGACCAACGTCGACCTCGACACGGCGGGTCGCGTGCGCTCGGTGCGGCAGGAACTGGACGAAGGCCTGTTCGGCAGCACCATCCGGCCCGGCGTCTGGCGCGTGCCCGACGTGCTCTTCACCTACGGACAGCCCTACCAGCAGACCCAGGTCACCTCGTTCAACGGCACGGTCTGGTCATGGCGCTACCTGCACATCAACAATCGGCGCTTCCTCTACATCTACGTCGACCCGACCGGCCGGGTCGATCACTACAACGTGGGCGACGACCTCGAGTCCGAACGCTGGCGCTGGTAGCGCCCCGCTCCGGCCCGGTTCGCTCAGAGGTCTTCGATCACCAGCATGCGATAGCGCTGCGCCATCGAATAGGGGCTGCGCCGCACCACCTGCATCATCCGCTCCGCCGTTTCCTCGTCGGGCGTCTTGACGAGCAGGCCGTGGTGGCCTTCCTTGGCGAGCTTGGTGTAGGCGCGCACGGTCGCGCCCTCGGTGCCGGCCGAGGGCAGCGGATCGTCGTTGTCGCTCACCGTCGGCGTGATCTGCGCGAACATCGCGGCGGGCGTGACGAGCAGCACCTCGCTGCCGTCGAGCGTCGAGGCGAGCTCCGTGCCGACCGAGACCGCCGTGGCCTGGTCCGGAAACATCACCATCGAATAGCCGGTGGGGTAGAAGGTGCCACCGATCGTGGCGAGCATCGACGGGTCGAGGCTGAAGTTCGTCAGCATGGCAGCATCCATTGGTTGGTGAACCTCGATGCTCGCGCGCAGCCCTGCGCGCGCGGGTAGGAATTGCCCGCCAGCCCGCGCAGGCTGGCGACGCTTCTCCGGCGACGGGCGCCTCAGAGCTCCAGCACCAGGCGGCCGTCGCAGGCGCGCGAGCAGCAGGCCATCATTCGATTGCCGGCTTCGCGCTCGGCACGGGTGAGCACCACGTCGCGGTGATCGATGCGCCCCGCCAGCACGCGCACTTCGCAGGAGCCGCAAAGCCCTTCCTCGCAATCGCTCTGGACATCGATGTTGGCCGCACGCAGCGCGCTCAGCACGGTCTGGTCCGCCGGCACCTGGACCACGATGCCGGAATCCCTGAGCTCGACCTCGAACGCATGTTCGCGCTCGGGATCGAGCGTGCCCAGCGTCGACTCGAAATGCTCCACATGCAGCGCCTCGTCGGGCCAGTGCGCGCAATGCGTCTCGAGCGCCTTGAGCATTCGCACCGGTCCGCAGGCATAGACCTGGGTGCCCGGCTCCGGCGTGGCGAGCAGCGCGGCGAGATCGTTGCGCCGGCCCTCGTCGCCTGCATGCACGCGAAGCCGGTCGCCGTGCAGCGCCTCGAGCTCGGTCAGGAAGGCCATGTGTGTGCGCGAGCGGCCGCTGTAATGCAGTTCGTAGTCGAAGCCGAGCTGGGCAGCGCGGCGCGCCATCGCGCTGATCGGCGTGATGCCGATGCCGCCCGCGATGAAGATGAGCCGCCGCGCGCCCTCATCGAGGTGGAAGTGGTTGCGCGGGCCGCGGATGCGCAGCCGGTCGCCGGGCCGGAGATTCGCGTGCACCCAGGCCGAACCGCCTCGGCTCTGCGGATCGCGCAGCACCGCGATCTCGAGCGCCTGCGGATCGGCCGGGTCGCCGCACAGCGAGTACTGGCGCGAGCGCTCCGGGTCCCCGCATTCGACGTCGATGTGCGAGCCGGGCGCCCAGCGCGGCATGGCGCGGCCGTCGGGCGCCACGAGGCGCAGCCTGACGATCCCGTCGGCCACCGGCGTCACGCTCTGCACCACCACGGGCCGCGTGATCGCGCCCTTGGAAGGCTCGCCGATGCGCACCCGGTGCGCCGTGGCCGGCTGCCGCAGCGCGGGCTGCAACCGCTCGGGGTTGTGCGCCGGGTCCCATTCGACCCAGAGATGCTCGGGCCCGCGGAACGAGGTGTTCGGCAGGTAGGAAAAGCGCTGCTCGGCCAGCCGCAGGTGCGGCAGCCGGCGCGTGAACTCCTCGAGGAAGATCTGCATCTCCATGCGGGCGAGGTTCTTGCCCATGCACTGGTGCGATCCGTAGCCGAAGGTGAGATGGTCGCTCGCGTTGTCGCGCCGGATGTCGAACAGGTCGGCATCCGCGAAGCGGGCTTCGTCGTGGTTGGCCGAAGAGGTCACGATCAGCAGGCGCGAGCCTGCCGGCAGGTCGACGCCGCCGACCTGCGTGTCGGCGGTCGTGATGCGGCGCCAGGCCGCCACCGAGCCGTTGTGGCGCAGGCATTCCTCGACCGCGTTCGGAATCAGGCTCGGGTCCTCGCACAGTTCGCGCCATACCTGCGGATGCTGCAGCAGCAGCTTCATCGCGTTGGCGGTGGCATTGGCGGTGGTCTCGTGCGCCGCCACGATGCCGGCCATCATCATCGAGTGCAGGTAGGAGTCGGTCACGACCTCCGGCAGCTCGCGCTGCCTGCGCAGGCCGTACTGCATCCACCCGCCGCCTTCGGGGTCCTGGCGCATCTTGTCGAGCACCTGGCCTGCGAACTGCCAGAAGTTGCCGACCGCATGCGCGACAGCGACCTGTTCCTCGGGCTTGGGCCGGCCCCAGGTGTTGACCGTGTGCGCGATCGAGTAGCGGCGCAGCGTGTCCATGTCCTCCTCGGGCACGCCGAGGAAGTGCAGCGCCACGGTCAGCGGGATCTCCCACAGCATCTGGTCGACCAGGTCGGCGCGGCCGTCGTCGATGAAGCGGTCGACGTAGTCGCGCGCGAGCTCGCGCACCAGCGGCTCGTGGTGGCGCAGTGCCTCGGGCGTGAACGGGTCCATCAGCGCGCGCCGGCGCGGCATGTGGGCCGGCTCGTCCTCGTTGACCAGCGTGCGGTTGAGCGCGAAGCCGTAGCTCGCGAGCACCGCGTTGGCCTCGGGGCCGGTGGGCGTGATCTTCTCGAGCGCGATCGAGGGGCTGAACGTGATGTTGTCGCGGAAGATGGCCTTGATGTCGTCGTAGCGCGTGACCACCCAGTAGCCCAGCTTCGGGCTCCAGAAGATCGGCTCGCGCTCGCGCGCCCAGCGCACGTACTCGGGCGGGTCCTGCTGATAGCCGTCCTCGAAGGGGTCGAAGTCGGCGGCGCGCTGGCTCACCGGGCAGCCGGTGGGCGTGCGTGCATCGGACAGCGCGCCGTGCGCCACCGGGCAGCCAATGGCGCGGCGCGGCGATTCGACGGATTCGGGATTCATCGCGAGTCTCAGTCGAGCGAGATCTTGAGGTCGCGAATGAGCTTCTGCCACTTGGCGCTCTCGCTCGCGAGCAGGGCTGCAAACTGGGCCGGCGTGTTGCCCACCGGCTCGACGCCGAAGTCCACCAGCCGCTGGTGCACGGCCGGCTCGTGGATGGCCGCCACCACCTGCTTGTTGAGCGCGGCGATGGTCTCGGGCGGCGTCGCGGCGGGCACCACCATGCCGACCAGCGCGGCGGCCTCGACGTTCTTGTAGCCCAGCTCGGCGAAGGTCGGCACGTCGGGCAGCTGCGGCAGGCGCGTGGCGTTGGCCACGGCCAGCGCCTTGACCTTGCCGGCCTTGATGAAGGCGGCGCCGGCCGCGAGGTCGACCATCATGGCCGGCACCTGGCCGCCCGCGACATCGGCCAGCGCGGGTGCCGCGCCGCGGTACGGCGCATGCACCATGAACAGGCCGGCCTCGGACTTGAGCAGTTCCATCGCCAGGTGGTGAGGGCTGCCGGCACCGGCCGAGGCGTAGTTGAGGCCGCCCGGCTTGGCCTTGGCCTGCGCGATGAAGTCCTTGGCGCTGGCGGTCGCGATGCCCGGGCCGACCACCAGGATCATCGGGAAGCGGCCCATCAGCGTGACCGGCGCGAGATCCTTGGCTGGGTTGTAGCTCAGCGACTTGTAGAGCACCGGATTGAAGATCAGCGTGCCGTTGTCGGCCGACAGGACGGTGTAGCCGTCGGGCGCCGAACGTGCCACCTCGGAGGCGCCCAGCGCGGTATTGCCACCCGGCTTGTTGTCTACCAGCACCGGCTGGCCCACTGCAGCCGACCAGGGCTGGGCGATCGTGCGGGCCAGGAAGTCGGAGCCGCCGCCGGCCGCGTAGGGAACCACCCAGCGGATCGGCTTGGTCGGAAAGCCCTGCTGCGCCATGGCGTTGGAACCCGCGAGCAACGGCAGCGCGAGCAGGCAGGTGGTCAGGAACTTGTTCATGGGTGTTGTCTCTTTTCTCGCGGGGTAAGTACGGATAGCGTAATTTTGGTACGCAATGCGTAATCAGGGTTCAGCATTTACCCTGACGCCCATGCCCAGTCCCGCCACCCCGCCCGCCAACCGCCGCCAGCGCGTCCAGTCCGCCGAGACCGGCATGGTGGTGCTCAAGGGCCTGGCGCGCATGGGCGGCCGCGCCAGCCTCACGGCGCTGGCCGCGCACGTCGGCGAAAGCCCTGCGAAGGTCCATCGCTACCTGGCCAGCCTGATCGAGGAAGGACTGGTCGCCCAGGACGGCGGCGCGCAGTACCACCTGGGCACCGAGGCAATCCAGATCGGCCTCGCCGCGATGCGCCAGGCCGATCCGATCCGGGTCGCCGAGCCCTCGCTGGTGCGGCTGCGCGAAAGCCTCGAAGTCACCTGCTTCCTTGCCGTGATGGGCAACAAGGGCCCGACCATCGTGCGCTTCGAGGAGCCGGCGCTGCCCGTGACCGTGAACGTGCGCGCGGGTTCGGTGATGTCGATGCTGTGGTCGGCAACCGGCCGCGTGTTCCTCGGCCTGCTCGACGAGGCCGGCGTGCGGCGCATGGCCGAGGCCGAGCTCGCCGAGGCGCCCCCGGAACTGCGCGCGACACTGGCCGCCAGGGACCCGATCGGCGCGCTGCGCCGGCAGGTCCGCCAGGCCGGCTGCGCGACCGTTCGCGACAGCTACCTGCGCGGCATCAGCGCAGTGGCGGCACCGGTGCACGACGCCACGGGGCGCGTCTGCGCCGCGCTCTGCGCGCTGGGAGCGAGCGGTGGCTTCGATCCCTCGGCAGACGGCGCGATCGGCAGCGCCGTGCGGCAGGAGGCGCAGGCCACCAGCGAGCGGCTCGGATTTCGCAAGGATGGCGCGTAGCCAGGCGGCCGACGACACCGCCCGGCTGCCGGATCGCTGGTAAAAACCGGTTGCCGCACGAACGCGGCCCCTCCAAAAAGGACGCCGGTGAACTTCGCAGGTCTTCTCGTCGGACTCGCCACGGTCGTGCTGGCAGGATGCGTCGGCCTGCCGACACGCCTCCCGGCCAGCGAGAGCCAGGCGCTCGAGGACGTGGCCGGCACCGCGCTCGCGCGCACCGTGGCGCGCAGTGCGCCACCTGGCGCCCTGCCGGCACTCACGGGCATCCGCCTGCTGCCGGAGGCGGACTTCTCTCTCGATGCGCGCATCGCATTGGCGCGCGCGGCGCAGAAATCGCTCGACGTCCAGTACTACCTGCTGGCCCCCGACGAAGTCGGGCTGCTGCTGCTGCGCGAATTGCGCCATGCGGCCGAACGGGGCGTGCGGGTGCGCGTGATCCTCGACGACCTCTACAACGGCGGCGAGCATGTCCTCTTCAATGCCTTCGCTGCCCATCCGAATGTCGAGCTGCGCATCTTCAATCCGCTGCCGGCGCGCAACGGCGGTCTGCTCACACGGCTGGCGTTGTCGCTGCATGAGTTCGGCCGCATCAACCACCGCATGCACAACAAGCTGTTCATCGCGGACAACAGCGTCTCGGTCTCGGGCGGACGCAACATCGCGCAGGAGTACTTCATGCGCGCCGCCGATGCCAACTTCATCGACATGGACGTGCTGGCCACCGGCGCCGCGGTGCGCGCGCAATCGGCCAGTTTCGACGCCTACTGGAACAGCGAGCACGTCTATCCGATCGGCCAGCTGGCGAGTTCGTCCCCGATGTCCCGTTTCGACTCGCTCGCAGTGGGCGCCGCACCCGATCCGGCGCCGCGCTCGCGCGACGTGCTGAACCGCAGCGCCGTCGCGCAGCAGCTCGCCGACGGCAGGCTCGATCTGGTCTGGGCGCAGGCCGAGGTCTACGCCGACGCTCCGGCCAAGATCGGCCGCAAGGATTTCGAATCGCGCTTCGCCGGCAGCGTGACCCAGCGCACGCTGGCGGTCATCGGCTCCGCGCGCTCGCGCGTGGTGATCATCTCGCCCTATTTCATCCCCGGCGACATCGGCATGGGCGTGATCGAGGACTCGGGCGCCCGGGGCGTCGTGACGGTGGTGCTGACCAACTCGCTCGGCGCCACCGACGAACCCCTGGTCTATGCCGGCTACGCGCGCTATCGCCGCGCGATGCTCGAGAAGGGCGTGCTGATCCACGAGTTCGGGCCCGGGTTGTCGCGGCAGAGCGCCCAGTACGGCAGCTTCGGCAATTCGACCAGCCGGCTGCACGCCAAGATGGCGGTGATCGACGGCCGCTGGATGTTCATCGGCTCGATGAACCTGGACGGCCGCTCGGCCAGCTACAACACCGAGATCGGCCTGCTGATCGACGGCGCCGCGCTCAAGGCGGACTTCGATCAGCTGAGCACGGACCGTTTCACGAGTGCCTATCAGGTACGGCTCGGCCGCGATGGCGGCATCGAGTGGGTCAGGCAGGACGCCGACGGCCGGCAGACCGTCTACGACGACGAACCCGACGCCGGCTGGTTCCTCGCCTTCAGGAACTGGTTGCTGTCGCCGCTGGTGCGCGAAGAGCTGCTGTAGCCTCTTCCGGCGCGATCGACTTGCGTCGCGGACGCCGCTCCCGCATGCTTCGCTTCCCACCTGGAGGAAATTGCGACATGCCTTTCATCACGACCCAAGACGACACCCGGATCTTCTACAAGGACTGGGGCAAGGGCCAGCCCATCGTTTTCTCCCACGGCTGGCCGCTCTCCGCGGACGACTGGGACAACCAGATGCTGTTCTTCCTGCATCAGGGCTT
>NZ_JASZYQ010000011.1 GCF_030316885.1 Variovorax jilinensis
GCCGCAGTCGTTGGTCTCGGTCTCGGCGATCTCGGGCACGTTCGCCGCGATCAGGTCGCCGAGCTTGCGGATCAGCCTGGCGCGCTCGGGCGCGGGCAGGCCGGCCCACTTGGGGATGGCTTCCTTGGCGGCGGCCACGGCCGCGTTGACTTCGGCCTCGCCGCCCGAGGCGACCTCGGCCAGAACCTCCTGGGTGGCGGGGTTCACGGTCTGGAAGTAGTCGCGGCCGGCGACGGATCTGCCGTTGATGAGGTGGTCGATCTGCATGGTCGTCTCTGGAGGATGTGGAGCGCGGGTCAGGCCGCGGCGATGGTGTTGACCAGCGCGCCGATCTGCGCGATCTCGGTCACGACGACGTCGCCGGGGCGGCAGTCGACCACGCCGTCGGGCGTGCCGGTGAGGATCAGGTCGCCGGGCTGCAGCGTCATGAAGGCGCTGAAGTATTCGATCAGGAAGCGCGCGTCGAAGATCATGTCGCGCGTGTTGCCCTGCTGCGTGAGCTTGCCGTTGACCGTGGTCGACAGCGCCAGCGCCATCGGGTCGTCGATGTCTGCGGCATCGACGAGCCAGGGGCCGATCGGCGTGCAGGTGTCGCGGTTCTTCACGCGCAGGTTGGGGCGGTACCAGTTCTCGAGGTAGTCGCGGATCGCGTAGTCGTTGGCCACGGTGTAGCCGCCGATGAAGTCGTAGGCGTCGTCGCGCCTGACCTTCTTTGCGGTCTTGCCCACCACGATCACGAGCTCGCATTCGTAGTGCATGTACTGCACCTCGGCCGGCCGGTACGTGAGCTGGCGGTGGCCGGTGAGCGTGCTCTCGCCCTTGACGAACACCAGCGGTTCCTCGGGCGCCTTGAATTCCAGCTCCTTCGCGTGGTCGGCGTAGTTGAGGCCCAGCGCGAGGATGGTGCGCGGACGCGGCACTGGCGCCAGCGGCGGCAGCCACGACACGGCATCGGGCTGCAGCAGGCGGCCGTCGGCCAGTCGCAGCCGACCTTCGTCGGCCTCGATCGCGTCGTGCACCGCGCCTTCGAACAGGATGCGCGCGTGCTTCATGCCTCACCTTCCTTCTCGAGCGTGTTCACCAGGGTCTCGAAGCCCGGGGCGCTGATCTCGATGCGGTCGCCCGCGCGTGCCAGCGGCCGACCGGCGTCGCAGCCGAGCATCAGCACCTCGCCATGCGCGAGCGTCATGAACTCGCCGACATCGGCCAGCAATTGCGAGGCACTGCGCACCGTGTGCGCGAAGTCGACCGATTGCCTGAGCTCGCCGTTGATGCGCACCTCGAGCCTGAATTGCGCCGGGTCGGCTACCTCCTGCGCGTCGCGCAGCGCGGGGCCGACGCCGAGGAAGCCGTCCACGCACTTGAACCTGACCGGCGGCCGGAAGAAGCTCGCGTGAGGTATCGAGATGTCGTTCATGAGCACGAAGCCTTCGACGTCGTTCTCGGCGCCGATCACCATCGCGATGGTGGCGCCGACCTCGACCGCGTCGACGCTTGCGGGCACGGCGATCGCACGGCCGCTCGGGCTCCAGGTGTTGGCGGTCTTGACGTAGAGCACCGGCGCTTTGGGCGGGGCCTTGTAGGGCGGCTGGTTCATCTGCGGCGCCAGCGCCTCGACCTCCGCCCTGAAGTTGAGCAGCACGCCGTAGACGGTGCCGGTGGGGAGAAAGCTCATGGTTCGGGTTTTTCCAGTGCGATCAGTTCGTCGAGCAGCGCATACATCTGCGCGAGCTTGTCCTTGCCCAGCGCCTCTTCCATCCACGTGTAGTGGGCCTCGATGCTGGTCGACAGCTTGGTCACGAGCTTGCGACCGCGCGCGGTGGCCTCGACCACGGTGCTGCGCTGGTCCTCGGGGTCGCGGCTGCGCGTGACGAGGCCGTCGCGCTCCATGCGCGCGAGCATGCCGGTGAGGCTCGGACCCAGGATGAAGGCCTCGCGCGCCACGCGGCCGGTCTCGACCGCACCGTGCTCGCCGAGCACGCGCAGCACGCGCCATTGCTGGTCGGACAGCGCATGCTCGCGCAGGCTGGGCCGCGTGTGGCCCATGACGGCCTCGCGCGCCTGCAGCAGCAGGCGTGGCAGGTTGCGATGGGTGAAGGCGGTGCTGCTCATGGCTGATGAATTATTTAATATATTAAATAGTCGGGTCAAGTGCTCGATGCCGCGGGTAAACCCTTGCGGCCGGCGAAGGGGCGCTACCGCGGTGCCACGCCCTTCACCGCCCAGGCGATCGCTGCATACGAGCGCGGCCCGTCGGCATCGCCGTCGAGGTAGGCGGCTTCGACGGCTGCGCGCAGCCTGGCGCGGGCCGCATCGTCGAGCGTGGCAACGTATTCCGCGCCGGGCCCGTCCTTGCCCTCGTAGGGGCTCCAGTAGTCCGCAAAGGAGGCGAACTCCATCCGGATGCCGAGCGTCGTTTCCTCGACCCGCTGCAGACCGGCCTCCCGCCATGCGCGAGCCAGCTCGCCGGGCCGCGTCATCGGCCGCGTGAAGTTGCGTGCGCGCCGGGCAACGGCCTGCGGATCGAGCGCAGCGGCCGTGTCGAAGAAGATGCGGCTCGGAACGAAGCCGCCGCGCGCATCCCAGACGGTCGCGGCGACCATGCCTCCCGGCCTGACCACGCGCCGCATCTCCGCCACGGCCCTTTCGGCCGCCGGCACGAAATGCAGCACCAGCAGCGAGAGCACGCGGTCGAAGCTGCCGTCGGCGAAGGGCAGCGCGCAGGCGTCGCCGACCTCGAAGACGATGCGCGGGTCCTGGTTGTGTCGCCGCGCATGATCGATGTAGGGCTGCGCGAGGTCGATGCCGCGCACCTCGCCGGCGCCGGTGCGGCGCGTCACGGCAAAGGCCAGGTGGCCGGTGCCGCAGCCGACGTCGAGCACGCGCTCGCCGTCGGCGGTGCCCGTGAAGTCGAGGAAGGGCAGCGCGAGCAGGCGGCTCCAGCGCCCCATGAGCTTCTCGTAGGCATCGCCGTCGGCGGCGACGAAGGTGGAGGACGCGGCAACGGGATTCATCGGCAATCTCCCTTTCGCACCCGCCGGCATCGGCCGGCAAGCGCGTCGATCATGCTAGGCCGCTGCCGGCAGCGACGTCAACCGGACGGAAGGGCCGCCAGCCGCGCCCTGCAGACATCCGCCATCGGCGAGACAATGGCCCGGCCTCTGTCCGCCGGGCGGCCCAGGGCAACCCATCCGAAGCTCACCCCGCGCATGTCATCCCCGCCCGCCGTTCCCCCTCCGGTTCCTTCATCGTCCTCCTCGTTCTCGCTGCGGCGCATCGCGGTGCCGGCCTTCGGCCCGTCGCTGCTGTTCGGCATCGGCGAGGGCGCGATCCTGCCGATCGTGCCGCTCACGGCGCGCGACCTCGGCGCCTCGGTGCCGATCGCCGCGCTCATGGTCGCGCTGATCGGCATCGGCTCGCTGCTCAACAACATCCCGGCCTCCTTCATCACGATGCGCTGGGGCGAACGCGGCGCGATCGTGGCGGCCGGCATCTGGAGCGCGCTCGGCATGGCGCTGTGCGTGGGGACCTCGCACCTCGGTCTGTTCGCGCTCGGCTGCTTCATGGTGGGCATGTCGCAGGCGGTCTACAACCTGGCGCGCCAGAGCTACATGACCGAGGCGGTGCCGATGGAATTCCGCGCCCGGGCGCTCTCCACGCTGGGCGGCGTGATGCGCATCGGCATGTTCATCGGTCCCTTCCTCGCCGCGGCCGCGGTGCATTTCTTCGGGCTGTCTGCCGCCTACGTGGTCGGCATCTTCGGGGCCGTGGGCGCCGCGATCGCCGGCGCGCGCATCCCCGACCTCGAATTGCCGCCGCTGCCGCCCGGCAACGTCGCGCCCGCGGCCGCCACCATCGCCTCCACGGTGCGCGATCACCGGCACGTGTTCCTGACGCTGGGCATCGGCGTGATCCTGATCAGCGCCGTGCGGGCTTCGCGGCAGGCCGTGATCCCGCTGTGGGCCGACCACCTGATGCTGGCGCCCTCGGTGGCCTCGCTGATCTACGGCCTGGCGGGCGGCATCGACATGCTGGTCTTCTATCCGGCCGGCCGGGTCATGGACCTGAAGGGCCGCGTCTGGGTCGCTGTGCCGTCGATGCTGGTCATGGGCACGGCGATGCTGCTGATGCCGCTGACCACCGGCGCCCTCACGCTGCTGGCGGTGGCGCTCGCGATCGGCTTCGGCAACGGCATCGGATCGGGAATCATCATGACCATCGGCGCCGACCATTCGCCGCGCCACGGCCGCGCGCACTTCCTCGGCGTCTGGCGGCTGATGTCCGACATCGGCTCCTCCTCCGGCCCGGCGCTGCTGTCGTTCCTGGCGGGGGCCCTGTCGCTGGCGGCGGGGATCGTGGTGACCGGGCTCATGGCGCTGGCAGCGGCCGCGACGCTGGCCTACTGGATTCCGCGGCACGGGGATCGCGGAGGGCGGCGCCGGCCCGGCTAGGGCCGCGCGGCTCCCTACACTCGACCCATGGCCAAGGAAAAAACTCTCTACGTCTGCAGCGACTGCGGCGGCACCAGCCCCAAGTGGCTCGGCAAGTGCCCCAGCTGCGGCGCGTGGAACACATTGATCGAGCAGGTCGGCGCTCCCGCGGGCGGGCCGGCCAACAACCGCTTCGGCACCCAGTTCGCATCGCTCGCGGGCTCCTCGGAGCTCGCCACGCTGTCCGAGATCGAGGCCACCGACATCGCGCGCACGCCCACCGGCATCGACGAACTCGACCGCGTGCTCGGCGGCGGCATCGTCGACGGCGGCGTGACCCTGATCGGCGGCGACCCCGGCATCGGCAAGTCGACGCTGCTGCTGCAGGCGGTCGACGCGCTTCAGCACGCGGGCCGCAACGCGCTCTACGTCACGGGCGAGGAAAGCGGCGCGCAGGTGGCGCTGCGCTCGCGCCGGCTCGGACTCGACCACTCGCAGGTGCAGGTGCTGGCCGAGATCCAGCTCGAGAAGATCATCGCCACCCTCGACGCGCACCGGCCGGCGATCGCGGTCATCGACTCGATCCAGACGGTGTATTCCGACCAGCTCACCTCGGCACCGGGCTCGGTGGCGCAGGTGCGCGAATGCGCCGCCCACCTCACGCGCTTCGCCAAGGCCAGCGGCACCGCGATCGTGCTGGTGGGCCACGTCACGAAGGAAGGCGCGCTGGCAGGTCCGCGCGTGCTCGAGCACATGGTCGACACGGTGCTGTACTTCGAGGGCGACACGCATTCGAGCTTCCGCCTCGTGCGGGCCATCAAGAACCGCTTCGGCGCGGTCAACGAGATCGGCGTCTTCGCGATGACCGAGCGCGGCCTGAAGGGCGTTGCCAACCCGAGCGCGATCTTCCTGAGCACGCATGCCGAGCCGGTGCCCGGCAGCGTGGTGCTGGTCACGCTCGAGGGCACGCGGCCGATGCTGGTCGAGATCCAGGCGCTGGTCGACAACGGCGGGCCGAGCCCGCGGCGCCTGTCGGTCGGCCTGGACCGCGATCGCCTGGCGATGCTGCTCGCGGTGCTGCACCGGCACGCGGGCGTGGCCTGCATGGACCAGGACGTGTTCGTCAACGCCGTCGGCGGCGTGCGCATCAGCGAGCCCGCGGCCGACCTGGCCGTGATGCTCGCGATCACCTCCAGCCTGCGCGGCAAGCCGCTGCCCAAGGGCTTCATCGCCTTCGGCGAAGTCGGCCTGGCCGGCGAGGTGCGGCCGGCGCCGCGCGGGCAGGAGCGGCTGCGCGAGGCCGCCAAGCTCGGCTTCAGCGTCGCGGTGGTTCCCAAGGCCAACGCGCCGCGCAAGGGCACGAAGGAGATCGAGGGCCTCACGATCCACGCGGTGGAACGGATCGAGGAAGCGCTCGATATCGTGCGGCAGATGCAGTAGCCGGCGGGTGATGCGAGACGGTCTTTAGCGAATATATGTTCGCCAAAGAAGCCGGTTCGGCTAAGATCGCGGCGTGAAACCCAAGGACGAGGACAAACTCCGCGCCATCGCCGAGGCCACCTTCATGCTGGTCGAGCAGACCGGACTGAGCGGCCTCACGATGGCGGCCATCGCGCGCGAGGCGGGCCTCGCCACAGGCACGCTCTACGTCTACTTCAAGTCCAAGGAAGAGCTGATGGTCGCGCTCTACGAGCAGGCCAAGACCGCGACCGCCGCGAGCCTCATGCACGGCGACGACCCGAAGGCGCCGTTCCGCAGCCGCTTCATGCGCATGTGGATGAACTGGCTCGAGCACCGACTCACGCACTACGCAGAAGTCGTGTTCATCGAGCAGTACTACAACTCGCCGTGGTTCGGCGAGCAGAGCCGCAACCTCTCGGCACGGCTCGTCAAGGACTGGGTCGAGCTGATCGAGACCGCCAAGACGCAGCAGATCCTCAAGGACGTGCCGACCGTGCTGCTGATCAACAGCTTCGGCGGCTCGGTGCGCGAGACCGCCAACCTGCTTCGATCGGGCGCCCTGCAGCGCACCGACGCCCACCTGGCGCAGGCCTTCGGGCTCTGCTGGGACGGCATCAAGGCCTGACATGGCCCCCACGCTCGACATTTCATGTACTCGCTGGCCCCCGAGGGGGCGCAGGCCGGCTTGGGACGGCCCGGCGCCGGCCTGAATCACTTGACCTGTTCCTGCCACAGGTCTATCGTTTAACCGAATTATTGTTCATCAAAAGAAGAACCCCACATGACCACCACGCTGCACATCAATGGCCGCGACCGCCAGGTCGACGCCGACCCGTCCACCCCCATCCTCTGGGCGCTGCGCGACACGCTCGGCATGACCGGCACCAAGTTCGGCTGCGGTGCAGCGCTCTGCGGCGCCTGCACGGTGCATCTGAACGGGCAGGCGATCCGCTCGTGCATCACGCCGATCTCGGCCGCCGCGGGCCAGAAGATCACCACCATCGAGGCGGTCACGGAAGGCAGCGACAAGGTCGGCAAGGCAGTGCGCGCGGCCTGGGTCAAGCATGACGTGGCCCAGTGCGGCTACTGCCAGAGCGGCCAGATCATGTCGGCCACTGCCTTCCTGAAGTCGGTGCCGGCCGGCAAGCTGCCCAGCGAGACCGAGATCGACTCGGCCATGGCCGGCAACATCTGCCGCTGCGGCACCTATGCCCGCATCCGCGTCGCGGTGGCCGACGCCGCGAAGTCCCTCGCCTGAAGAAGCCTAGGAAAGACCTCCCATGAACTTCGATCAAGCCACTTTCGAACTGCCCGCCAACCTTCGCGCGCTGCTGAACACGCGCGACGTCGACAGCGCAGAGCCCCAGGGCCTCGCGCGCCGCAGCTTCCTCAAGCTCACGGCGGCCGGCGGCTTCGCGCTCGGCGTCTTCCCGGCGGCCGCGCTGGCGCAGGACAAGGGCAAGGACGCAGCCGCGGCAACGGCCGGCAAGCCTGCAGGCCTCAAGCCGCTGCAGCAGCCCGCAGCCTTCGTGCGCATCGACCGCGACGGCACCACCACCATCACCATCAACCGGCTCGACTTCGGGCAGGGCGTGCAGACCGGGCTGCCGATGATCCTGGCCGAGGAGCTCGACGCTGACTGGTCCAAGGTGAGGAGCGTGCACGGCAGCAACGACCCGGCCTACGTCGACCCCGCCTTCGGCATGCACATCACGGGGGGATCGGGCTCGATCAAGAACTCGTACACGCAGTACCGCGAACTGGGCGCGCGCACCCGCGCGATGCTGGTCGGCGCAGCGGCGGCGCAATGGAAGGTGGATGCGGCCACGCTGCAGACGCGCGACGGATTCGTGATCGGTCCGGGCGGCAAGAAGCTCGGCTATGGCGAGCTGGCCGCGGCGGCGATGAAGCTGCCCGTGCCCGAGACGGTCAAGCTCAAGGACCCGAAGGACTTCCGCCTCATCGGCAAGGCCACGGGCCGGCTCGATGCCGAGGCCAAGTCCAGCGGCCAACAGAGCTACGGCATCGACATGAAGCTGCCCGGCATGCTGACCGCCGTGGTGATGCATCCGCCGGTGTTCGGCGCCAAGCCCAAGTCGGTGGACGACAAGGCCGCAAAGGCGATCAAGGGCGTCAAGGCCGTGCTGCGCGTGCCGCTCGATCGCGGCGCCGAAGGCGTGGCCGTCATCGCCGATGGCTACTGGCC
Source organism: Variovorax jilinensis (assembly GCF_030316885.1). Lineage (GTDB taxonomy): Bacteria > Pseudomonadota > Gammaproteobacteria > Burkholderiales > Burkholderiaceae_C > Variovorax > Variovorax jilinensis. The sequence continues at coordinate 8,098 of NZ_JASZYQ010000011.1, forward strand.
CGCGAAGCAGGGCCGCGATGCACTCAAGATCGAATGGGACAGCAGCGCCGTCGAGAAGGTCGACAGCGACAGGCAACTGGTGCAGTACCGCGAGCTCGCCGCCAGGCCGGGCAAGCGCAAGTACGACGCCGACGTCTCGAAGATCGCGAGCGCGCCGCACAGGATCGACGCCGAGTTCGTCTTCCCCTACCTCGCGCATGCGCCGATGGAGCCGCTCAACTGCACCGTGAGCCTGGCCGGCGGCAAGGCCGAGGTCTGGACCGGCACGCAGATGCCCGGCATCGACGGCATGGCGGCCGCCAAGGTGCTGGGCGTGCCGCCCGAGAACGTCAAGGTCAACGTGCAGATGGCGGGCGGTGGCTTCGGCCGTCGCGGCCTGCTGAGCAGCGACTTCGTGGTCGAGGCCTGCAGCGTGGTCAAGGCGGCGCAGGCGGCGGGCATCAAGGCACCGATCCGCACGCTGTGGAGCCGCGAGGACGACATCAAGGGCGGCTACTACCGGCCGATGCACCTGCACAGCGCGAAGATCGGCTTCGACGCGCAGGGCAAGGTCACGGGCTGGGACCACGTCATCGTCGGCCAGTCGCTGATGGCCGGCACCATGTTCGAGTCCATGATGGTCAAGGACGGCATCGACGGCACCGCGGTCGAAGGCATGAAGGAACCCTACGAGCTCCCGATGCGGCTCACGGTGCACCACCCGAAGCTCAACGTGCCGGTGCTCTGGTGGCGCAGCGTGGGCTCCACCCACACCGCCTTCGTCATGGAGACGCTGCTCGACGAGATCGCGCGCACCACGAAGCAGGACCCGGTCGCCTACCGCATGAAGCTCATCGGCGACAAGCATCCGCGCCACAAGGCGGCGCTGCAACTGGCGGTGGACAAGTCCGGCTATGGCAAGAGGAAGCTCGAAGCCGGCCGGGCCTGGGGCGTGGCGGTGCACGAGTCGTTCGACTCGGTGGTGGCCTATGTGGTCGAGGCCTCGGTGAAGGACGGCACGCCCACGCTGCACAACGTCACGGCCGGCGTGCACTGCAACCTGGTGGTCAATCCGAAGAGCGTCGAAGCGCAGGTGCAGGGCGGCGCGGTGATGGCGCTGTCGATGTGCCTGCCGGGCGCGGCGATCACCCTGAAGGATGGCGTGGTGCAGCAGAGCAACTTCGGCGACTTCGTGGTTCCGCGCATCACCGACATGCCGCAGATCGCGGTGTTCACGGTGCCGAGTGCGGATGCACCCACCGGCATGGGCGAACCCGGCCTGCCGCCACTGGCGCCGGCGTTTGCGAATGCGGTGGCGGCGCTGACGGGGAAGGCGGTGCGGGAGATGCCGTTCAAGCTGGGGTGATTGGGCGGTTGCTGGCGATTCGGCCGAGGATCGAGTCGCCGACATGCGCTTCGCGTGGCCCTACCACTTGAAGCGAACCCCCACCCGGCCGCCCCAGCCGTGGTTGTCGCCGCTGTCGAGCGAGCGGTTGTAGTCGACCGAGCCGAACGCGCTCGCATTGCGCGCGATCTGCCCCGACAGTCCGATGCCGATCTGCGCCCAGGTCGACGCGCCGAGTGGTGCGCCCAGTGCCACCGCGTTGGTGCCCTGCAGGCTCGCGAAGGTGGTCGTCGCGTCGGAGTCGAAGGCATGCCAGATGTTCAGGCGTGCCCAGGCCGAGATGTCGCCCGACCCTTCGCCCTGCGCGATGCGATGCGTGAGGCGCGCGCCGATGCGGCCATAGAAGGTGCTGGTGTCGTCGAACGAGATGCGGCCCATGCGGTCCGCGCTGTCTTCCATCTTCGTCCACTGGTAGATGAGCTGGCCCTGCGGCTCGAGTGCCCAGCCTGGTGCGAGCGCGAAGGGGTACCCTCCCTCCAGCGATGCCGCGACGCCCCAGCCATCGGTCGACAGCCTCTCGGCGAAGATCGACTGGGTCTTGACGTTGTCGTAGCGCGTGCCTTGCAGCACGCCGTCCACGTACCACCCTGAAGTCCCCTTGCGTGTCCAGTAGGCGCCGAGCGCATAGCCGTCCATCGATGCGCTGCCGGCCCGGCCGCCGTAGATTGCATCGACATTGCTGTCGGTGTGGCCCATCGCGATGTAGGCGCCTGCGACATCGCTCTGGCCCGAAGCGTCGACGCGACGGAGAAGGTCGATCCCGGTCTGCGCGCCCGCCTCCTTGTAGTCGAGTGCCGGGCCGTTGCGCGTGAAGTCGTCGAGGCGATCGACCAGCGTGCTGCTGCCGCCGCCGTTGCCGGTTTCGCCGCTGGCTCCGAACAGGCGCCCCCACGCACCCATCAGACGCGGGCCTTCGCTCGTCGCGGTGATGTCGTCTTCGCCGGCGCGGTCGTGGTAGGTGCCGAGCATCGCGACGCCCAGCCGGCTCCCTAGCACGGGGATGGACATGTCGAGCGGGACTTCGACACGGTAGTTCGGCAACACGGCGATGGCCGTCGCGGCGGGTGGCGAGCCAACTCCTAGCCATGGTGGCGCCCCAATGGGTTGCGCCGTGAGCGCTGTCCCCGGCAAGGTCGAACGCAGGTACCAGCTCTCGCCAGTTGTCGTCCCGCCCCGGTACAGCAGGTATTCGTAGGCGCCGGCCGCCGCCCGCGCGCCGCCCAGCGAAAACGCCGAACCCGCAGTCGTCGCGCCGTTCGCTGCGTCGACCACCAGGATCCCGTCTGCGGTCGTAGGCGCCCCGCCCCCGCCCGCGTTGCTGATCTGCAGCGTCGAAGCGCCGCTTGCGCTGCCGCCGTTGATGACCAGCCGGTCGGACGGCGAGTTGTCGGCACCCAGGAAGGTGTTGAGCGCCACCCGGCTGCCGGGCGCTCCGGCGTAGCTGTTCACGGTCAGCCTGTTGCCGGGCGTCGCGTTGACGGCGCCGATCTGCGCCAGCCCGGCGTTGCGCAGTGTCCCGTTGATCGTGAAGACGCCGTTGCCGCCCGCCAGGATTGCCGGCTTGGCGAGCGCCTGCGCGACCGGCTTGCCCGCTGCGGTGGCGGCAAGGGGTGTCGCGCTCGCGCTCGCGATCGCATCGGCGACCTTCAGCACGCCGTTGTTCACGACGTCGCCGGTCACGCTGCCGTAGCCGCCGAGCGTGGCACCCGCATCGACCACGACCGTCCCGCCGCCAGCCAGCGCGGCACCTGGGCTGGCCGAGTCGCCGACCACCAGCGTTCCCGCGCTCACCGTGGTGCCGCCGCCGAAGGTGCTGGCGCCCTGGAGGATCAGTGTTCCTGCGCCGGTCTTGGTCATGGCGCCGGCGCCCGTGATGCCCTGCTCGACGATCGCCGCGAAGCCTTGCGTGTCCAGCGTCGCCCCGCCGCCTTCGATCGAGATCGGACGGGCCGCGGACAGCTCGAAGCTGCCGAGCCATCGCAGCGTGCCGCCGTTGAAGGTCAGGGCACCCGACGGCGCGCCGAGCACGTTGTCGGCCGGGATGGCCAGCACGCCCTGCTGGAGCACCGTGCCGCCCGCGTAGCTGTTGCCGCCGCCCGCCGCGGGGGCCAGCGTCACGGTGCCCGCGCCCTGCTGGACGACCCGGCCGGCGCCGGAGATCGAGCCGCCGAACGTGAGTGCATCGGACCGGTCGAACGCCAGCGTGCCATCGTTTGCCACATCGCCGCGGAAGCTTCCCGTCGTGCCGCCATTGCCCAGTTGAAGGATGGCCGGCGCCGCGATCGTCGTGGCGCCCGCGTAGGTGCTGTCGGCCAGCAGGATGGTCGTGCCGGCCAGCGCATTGACCGTGCCGGTGCCGCTCATCAGTGCAGTGAAGGCGTAGCCGGCCGCGTTGTGGTTGAAGTTGACCGTGGCCGTGCCGTCGCCCAGTGCCACGGTGGGCGAGTCGAGCGAGCCCGGGGCGGCGGGTGCCTGGCCGCTCGGCGCACCGATGTTCAGCGTGCCGGCCGACCCCGGGAAATAGGCCAGGTAGGTCGCGGGCGCGCTGACCGTGCCCCCTTCGCTGATCGTCAGAGTCCCGGCGCCGCCGTTGCCGACCGTCAGGTCCGGCCCGGTGTTGACCCAGCGCGAACCACCTCCCGTGACGACGGCGTTGCCCACGCCTGCGGCGAGGCGGCCGACGAAGCCCTGTGCGCTGGTCACGGTGGCCCCATCGGAAACCGTCAGCGCGCCGGCGCCGCTGCGGGCCACCTCGAAGGTCGAGTCGCTCGCCAGTGTCGACCCCGGCCCGTTGACCACGACGGTGGCCTGCGCACCGGCGTTCTCACCGATCACCACACTGCCGGCGCGCACCAGCCCGGCCTGCTCGACGGTCATCGTGCTGGTGCCCGACAACAGGCTCAGGAAGCTGCTGGTCGTCCAGCGCGAGCCGCTGCCGGTGACGCGCAGGACGGACGTCGCGCCACCCTGGAATGCACCGAGCGCGAAGCCGCTCTGGACGACGCCGCCGTTCTCGACGGTGAGCGCACCCGTCCCTGCATCGCCGATCGTGAGGCCGCTGCTGGTGGTCCACGTGGAGCCGCCGCCGGTCACCAGCACGGCACCTTGCGAACCCGGTTCGGCGCCGACGACGCTCGTCGTGCCTGTCACCTGGCCGCCATTCTCGATGCGCATCGTGCCGTTGCCCGAACGGCCGACGGTGACCGTGGCCGCCGGCGATGTGATCGCGCCGCCCCGCACGCTCAAGATCCCGCCGTCGGCGGTGGTGTTGCCGGTGTAGGTGTTGCTGCCGGTCAGCACGAGGGTCCCGGCGTCGGTCTTGACGAGGCCCCCGGTACCCTGGATCGCCGCACCGATGGTGGCGGTCATCGCGGCTCCCGCCGCGGTGCCATCTCCCACGCGGACGATGGTGTCGGCCGTCGTGGTCGTCAGCGGCTGGCCGCCGACCGTGTAGCCGTCGACTGCGAACTGCGCGCCGCCGAGGATCACCGGCCCCGCGCTGTTGTCCACATTCACCGTGCCGGGCGTGCCCTGGAAGATCGCGAAGCCATTGGTCTGCCAAGGCGCGTTGACGGTGCCGGTGCTCTCGGTCCAAGCGTCATTCGCCGGCGATGCCAGCCAGGTGCCCGTTCCACCGTTCACCGCGCTGTCGTTGAAGCGCGTGCTGTCGTTCCCGTCCCAGAAGGTCAGCGCAAGGCCCTGCGTGTGGACCAGGTTCACCTGGTTCGCCACCGACGTCTGCACGAAGAACGGCCCGCTGCCGGGTGGCATGGTGCCCAGGTTCAGGCCCTGGTTGGTCAACGCGCCGCCGTAGTTGATCACCCGGTACACGCCTGGCCCGAAGTTGCCGGTGGCCGACTGCGTGACGTTCAGGGTCCCGTCGAGCAGCAGGTTGCCGCCCACCACCGTCAGGTCGTTGAGCGGACCGCCCGCAACGTTGGCCTGACCGAATTCGTAGTCGAGGATCGAGCCGGCGGACAGCGACAGGTCGCCGCCGATGGTCAGCGTGCCTGGGCTGGCGCCCGGCGCGATGTGGCCGCCATCCTGCACCGTCACCGAGCCGGCGATGCGGCCGCTGCCTCCCAGCGTCGCGCCGCTCCGGACGGTGGTCGCCGTGCTCGCGAGCGAGCCGTCGACCTGCAAGGTGCCGCCGGCGATGGTCGTCGCGCCGGTATAGGTGTTGGCGCCGGTCATCGTGAGCGTGCCGGCCCCGATCTTCGTCAGGGCTCCGGCGCCGCTCGCCACGCCGCGGTACTCGCTCGAGAAGCCGTTGGTGTCCACGGTGCCGCCGCCCGCCAGCAGGTTGACCGGACGGCCGATGAAACCGAAGGCCGAAGCCAGATAGCGGAGGGTCCCGCCATCGAACACGATCGCGTTCCCGAGCGCGCCCAGGTTGGCGGGGTTGCTGAATGCCAGCACGCCCTGGTTGATGAGGGTCGCCCCGCCGTAGGTGTTGCTGGCCGTGAGGTTGAGCACGCCCGCGCCGTTCTTCGTCACGGACCCGGTACCGCTGATGACGCCGCCGTAGCTCAGGTTGTCGCTGCGATTGAAGAGCAGGGCGCCGTTGTCGGTGATGTTGCCGACCACGGTTCCGCCGGTTCCGCCGGTGCCGATGTGCAGCTGGGTCGACGGCCGCACGGTCACGGGGCTGGTCAGCGTGCCGCTGATCCGCAGCACGCCGTTCTCGACCTGCGTGCTGTTGAACGTGCCGCTTCCCGACAGGGTCCAGTCCGTCCCGGTCATCCGCAGGGTCTCGAAGTTGGCGAATGCGTTGGTGGCGGTGCCTGCTCCTTCCAGCGTCACGCCGTCGTTGCCCGCGCCACCGTCGGCGAGCCCGGTGATCTGCGAGCCGGTCCGAAGGATCAGCGTGTCGCTGCCGCCGCGCAGGTCGATGGCGGTTCCGACATCGCTGCGGATCAGGCCCGCATTGACCAGCGTCTCCTGTCCGTTCACGCCGCGCACTGCGAAACTGCGCTCGCTGATGATGCTGCCCGTGTTCTCGATCCTCGCCGCGAAGCTGCCGGCCACCGTGTTGGACAGGACCCCGTCGGCATTGACGCCCGACGCGCGGATCGTGCCGCTGTTCACCAAGGTGTTGTTGTTGCCCTGCATGAAGACACCGAAGGCGTCCCGACCCCCGACCAGGAGTTCGCCGCTGTTGATGAAGGTGCTGTCACCGTCGTCGGCGCGCAGTCCGTTGCCGCGCTGGCCGCTGGTGTTGACGGTGCCGCGGTTCTCCAGCGTGTTGCCCGCGCCGGACAGGACGTAGATGCCGTGCGCGCCCAGGCCGCTGACGTTCAGGGTTCCCTCGTTGCGCAGCAAATTGCCGGTGCTTTCGGCGACTTCCATGCCGCTCGAGCCGAGCCCGCTCGCGGTAATGACGCCGCCCGCGAGGTTCTGCACCGTGTTCCCCTGCCCGCCGAGAACGAACATGCCGAACGCACGGTTCTCGGTTTCCGAACTGCCGCCCGACGTGGTGACCGATCCGGCATTGGTCATCGACGAATTGGTCGTGTCGTTGAGGAGCATGCCGTGCGAGGCCTGGCCCCGCGTGACGATGCTGCCGTCGTTGCGCAGCTGGTGCCCGGTGCCGCTGGTGGCGCTCATGCCGAAGGCCTGGTCCAGGTTCGACTCGATCACGCCGGTCGCGGTGTTCGTCAACGTCGCCCGATCGCTGGCCTGCACGAACAGGCCACCGCCCTGGAAGGTGTTCAGCGTGATGCGCCCCGCATTGATCAGGCTGTTGCCGTCGCTGTTCGAGGCCAGCATGCCGGCGGCGAGGTCGCCAGAGATGGTGATCGTCCCGCCGAGCTCGTTGCGAAGCACGTTGTTGGTACCGATGGCGACGAAGCTCAGCGCGTTGAGCCCGTTGGTCGCGAGTGTTCCGAAATTGCGAAGGGTGGCGTTCTCGCCCACCGCGACCACGCCGATGGTGCCCGCGACCGGCGCGATGCGCCCGTAGTTGTTGAGCTGTGCGCCGGCCCCCAGCGTGATGAGGTTGAAGGTGCCGTCGCCCGTGACCACCGCATCGGCATTGATGTTGACGGTCACGCCGGATGCCGCGGAGGCATCGAGCGGCACGGTCGTGGGGGCGGGCCCGGTGCAGGTGACGGTCTGGCCGCTGGCCGGTGGATTGGGCAGGCAATCCGCGCTGGCGAGCCTGGCGTTCAATCCTGCGAAGAGGCCGGCTACGACGGACGCCGAGACGACGGCGATCTGGCGTGGCAACGGAGCGACACGATGCCGACCCGGGAGGTCATCGCGCGGCCTTCGTGCAGGCGCAGCTGGGAGCAAAGACATGGTCGTTGGCATTCCTTGCAGATTCATCCACACCGGATTCCTCGATCGCCGACCCGGGCCTTTCTATCATTCGCCCTCGCGAATGCGCAAGCGGGTTATGTGACTTTCGAGCCTCAGTCCTCGCGCAAGGCGCCGAGGCGTCGTCAGACAGCGAACGCAAATGGAAACGTTTCCCTTTGCGACATCGGCGCATCTGAAGGCTTTGTCCCTTGATCACATGCATTCAATCGCGGCCCGGCCAGCAGCCGGTGCCGGACTTGGCGCATGCACAATCCCCGCGTGTCATCCCTCCTGCGCATCCCCGACCTCCAACACCGCCTGCGTGAAGCCGGCGCCGGCCCGCTCCACGAGCACCGCATCCTGCGGCTGTGGTCGCACGCGCTGCCACGCGAGAGCGGGCGGCGCCTGCCCAGCACCTTCTTTCCGGCCTCGCTGCTGGCCGCGCTGCCCGGCATCGAGGCCGAGCTCGCCGCACTCGCGCGCGTCCACACGGTGCATGCGGGTGCCGACGGTTCCGAACGCCTGCTGGTCGCGCTCGCCGATTGCCAGACGGTCGAGAGCGTGCTGCTGCCGCGCCACGGCCTCTGCGTCTCGTCGCAGATCGGCTGTGCGGTCGGCTGCGGCTTCTGCATGACGGGGCGTGACGGCCTGCTGCGCCAGCTCGGCAGCGCCGAGATCATTGCGCAGGTCGCGCTCGCACGTGCGCGCCGGCCGGTGCGCAAGGTGGTGTTCATGGGCATGGGCGAGCCCGCGCACAACCTCGACAACGTGATGGAGGCGATCGACCTGCTCGGCACCGCGGGCGGCATCGGCCACAAGAACATCGTGTTCTCGACCGTGGGCGATCCGCGTGCCTTCGAGCGGCTGCACGGGCAGCAGCGCGTGAGGCCCGCGCTCGCGCTCTCGCTGCACACGACCAAGGCCGAACTGCGTCGACGCCTGCTGCCGCGCGCGCCTCGGCTCACGCCCGAGGAACTGGTCGAGGCCTGCGAGCGCTATGCGCGCGCGAGCGGCTATCCCACCCAGTACCAGTGGACGCTGCTCGAAGGCGTCAACGACGGCGACGACGAGATCGAAGGCCTCGTGCGGCTGCTCTCGGGCAAGTACGGCGTGCTCAACATGATCCCGTTCAACGCGGTAGATGGCGTGGACTTCAGCAGGCCCTCGCGGGAGCGCTGCGCGGCGATCGCGCGCCGGCTGCATGAGCGCGGCATTCTCACGAAGCTGCGCTATTCGGCCGGGCAGGACGTGGCGGGCGGCTGTGGCCAGCTCAGGGCGCGCGCGGCCGAACTGCCGGTGGTGACGCTGCAGCGGGATCGCGCGCCTTCGCTGCGGCAGCAGCCGTCGCGCGCGGCCACGTCAGCGATCGCGCGGCCCGCGTCGGCTGACGCTCCATGACGCCCGCCGGTAGATCGAGATCATGCGTGCGAGGCCCACGAGCGCGGCAAGATTCCCGATCAGCGCCAGGCCGAACAACGGGCCTCCGAGCTCCGCGAGCAGCAGCGCCACCACCACCGAAGCCGCCCAGAGCGCGCCCCAGCGCAGGATGTACATGTCCATGTAGGTCTTGAGCCAGACGTCGTTGCGCCGCGCGACGGCTTCGGCCTCTTCGTCGGAGGCCCCGGGCGGCACGCGCTCGAGCAGGCTGGTCGGCGACCAGAAGCGGGTCCAGAGCGAGGCGGGGCGGGTGCCGGGCATGCTCATCGGGCCTGTGGCTGGGCTCTGGACATCTTGCCGCCCGCCCGCCGACGCGTCAGCGCCAGGTTGGCCGTCATCATGGCCGCCACCAGCGTCACCAGCCAGGAGAAGTAGATCCAGAGCAGGAACATCGGCAATGCCGCGAAGGTGCCGTAGACCGCGCGGTAGGTGGGCACCTTCACGAGGTAGTGCGTGAATCCGCGCTTGCCGAGCTCGAAGCCGAGGCTCGCGACCACGCCGCCCGCAATCGCGTCGATCAGCCGCACGCGCGCGTTCGGCACGAAGTAGAACAGGCTCGCGAGCGCCACCACGCCGAGCAGGAAGGGCCCGAGGTCGAGCACGAAGGCAATCGATCGTGGCAGCGCGCCGAACAGCCCCAGCGAGCTGCCGAGCAGGTACGAGGTGGCCCAGAGGCTCAGGCCCAGCAGGGGCGGCCCGACCACCAGCATCAGCAGGTAGAGGCCGACGCGCTTCAGGAAAGGCCGGTTCTTCTTCACCTGCCACATCTGGTTGAGCGCGTTCTCGACCGTCAGCAGCAGCGCGATCGCGGCACCGAGCAGGCACAGCGAGCCGACCCAGGTCAGCCCGCTCGCGTTGGCGGCGAACTGGTTCAGGTACCGGAGCACCGTGCGCGCGATGTCCGCAGGCAGCAGCCGGTTCAGCAACAGCTCCTGCAGCGCATCCCTGAATCGACCGAAGGCCGGGAACTGCGTGAACAGCGCGAAGCTCGCGGCCAGCAGCGGCACCACCGACAGCAGGGTCGTGAAGGTCAGGCTGCCCGCGACCTGCGGCAGGCGCTCCTTGCGTGCGCGCTGGAAGGTCAGGCGCGTCAGCGTGAACATCGACTCAGGCCTGCGGCAATCCGAGCTCCCTCGCCTCAGCTTCGTAGGCCGCGTACGAGGCCTTCATCACGGCGCCGTTGAGGATCATCTCCGCCACCAGCGGCCGCGCCGTGGAGGCCTCGTACACGCGCGTGCGGACCCACACCGATTCGGTTCGCGCGCTCTCGCTCAGCGCGATGATCTCGCGCTCGAGCTCGTAGTCCTGGTCGACGAAGAGCGGGCCCTGCACGAGCCGGATCTGCTGGCCTGCGAAGAGGCCGACCGCGGGCTTGCGGCCGCTGAGGCCCGACTGTGCCGAGCTCGAGCCGAGCAGCACGCTGATCATCTCCGTCGGGATGATCGGCCGGCCCCACGGCGAACTGCTGCCTTCCTCGCGCGTGTACCAGCGGCAGGGCTCGGTGATGGCCGCGAGCTTCTGTGCCAGCGTGAACGGATAGAGGTCGCCCATGTGCTGGTCGAAGCCCATGCGGATCTTCTCGACCACGGCGCCGCGCTGGCCGACGCGCAGATCGCGGTTGATCACCAGTCCGGTGGGCGGCCGCAGCTTCGCGATGCGCGCCTGCAGTTCGTGCGGCAGGCCGGTGGGGTCGCCGATCGAGGCGCTGCCGGTCAGTACCGGCGTGCCGTCGCGCTTCTCGGCGTGGATGCGCACGAACTTCGCGTCGCTGCCTGGGGCCGGCAGTTCGACGAAGGCGCGCACCTCCTCGCCCTCGACCACCATGTTCTGGTAGTGCGCGCTGATGCAGCCGGTCTCGAACCAGGCCTGGCCGAAGATGCGGAACAGCAGCGGATCGAACTGGCTGAAGTGCGTGGGGCCCTCGATCGGGCCCGCGCGCAGGCCGAGGCTGTCGGCCATCGCGTCGTCGTGGATCGACTTGTGGCCGTCGAACTGCTGGTCGGCCAGCATCTGACGCGGCTGGCGCAGCGGGCCGCACAGGGCCGCGGGGGTGGAGAAGATGTCGGTCATGGGCGTTGTCTCCGGGTGGAGCGTGAGGGGCGAACGGGAGCGGGCTACACGATAGCAAGCATTCGTGCCGACCCGGTCCGCGCCCCTGCGTCGCGACGTCGCGTTTGCGACCGCATTGCGCGCGCCGAGGCAAGCGTCGGCGCTGCCAATTCACTCGCCGAACGCGCCAATCTCGCGGGCCGCGACGGCATGCGCGCGGCCGTGCGTGGAAGGTCCCTCGCCGCTAGACTGCATCCCCGTGTGCGCTCCTTCGCGCATCAACCCGTCGATCGCTGAAGGCCTATGCCAAATGGCTGAGTCCCGGTCCCGACCGCCCATGAAGCGTGCCCCGCCCGGCACTGCGTCGCGCGATCAGCGCGAGCCGTGGCGCCGGCTGGTCGAGTCCGGCCTGCGCTTCGACGCAATCGGCAGTGCGGGCGAAGTGCATGCCCTGGCGGTCGACCAGGCGGCAGCCCTGCTCGGCGCGCAGCGCGTGATGCTGGTGCTCGACACCGACGCCGGCCTGCAGAGCGCGGGCGCGATGCTGCCGCGCGGCGAGCAGGCGTCCGACCTGCTCTCGGCCATCGCGCCCTGGCTCGCGCAGGCGCGCCGCGCAGGCGATGGCACCCGCCTGCGCCATGGTCCCGAGGGCGTCGCGCCGGCCCGGCAGCGTTCCTGCCTGATCGCGCCGCTGGTCGCGGGTCCGTCGACGGGGCCGCAGACCGGGCCGTACCCGGGCTATCTCTACGCCGACGTCGAAGGCCACCTGGGCCGCTTCGGCCCGGCACAGCGCGACCTGCTGGCGGCGCTGGCACGCCAGGCGGCCCAGGCGCTGGCCCGCATCCGCGAGATGCAGGATGCGCATGCGCACCAGGCGGCCACGGCCGAGGTGCTGCAGGTCATCGGCGCCTCGATGGCCGACCCGGGCCCGGTCTTCGACAAGATCGTCGAGTGCTGCGAGCGCCTGTTCGACTGCACCTCCTTCGCGATCCTGATGGTCGACGACGACGGCAAGCTGGCGCTCAAGCGCTGGTTGGTCACGGCCAGCGGCCGCATCGAGATCGGCGCCGACCGGCTGGCCGAACTCGACGCCGCGATGCAGGCCAACTACCCGATGCCGCTGGTGGGCACCTCGGCCGAGCGCGCCTTCCAGATCCGCGACCTGGTCGAGATCGGCGACGCGCTGGGCGACCCCGATGCACCCGTGGTGCTGCGCATGAGCGCCCGGGTGGTCGGCCGCAGCTTCGCCAACCTCGCGGCGCCATTGATCTGGGAGGGCCGCGGCATCGGCGTGCTGAGCCTGCAGCGGGCGCGGCTCGGTGCGTTCTCGGCCGGCGACCGCGCGCTGCTGCGCACCTTCGCCGAGCAGGCCGTGATCGCGATCCAGAACGCGCGCCTGTTCAACGAGGCGCAGCAGGCGCTGCACCAGGTCGAGGAGCGCACCGCCGAACTCACCGAATCGCTCGAGTACCAGACCGCGGTGGGCGACGTGCTGCGCGTCATCAGCGAATCGCCGACCGACGTGATGCCGGTCTACGAGGCCATCCTCGACTGCACCATGTGGCTGTTCGAGGGCCCGACCGCCGCGGTGTTCAGCTACGACGGCCGGCTGGTGCACCTGGCGGCGACCCGCAACTGGTCGGCGCAGACGCTCGAGACCGCGCGCAGCGTCTGGCCGGCGCCGCCCGACCCGCACCAGATGAACGGCCGCGCCATCCTCGAGCGCCGCGCGCTCTCGACCGAGGACGCCTGGTCCGACCCCGACTACGACCGCCGGCTGGCCAACTCCGGCAATCGGCGCCGCATGATCTGCGCACCGATGATGCGCGACGGCGTGCCGATCGGCGCCATCTCGGCCGCCTGGCCCGACCCCGGCAAGACGCCGCAACGGCAGATCGATCTGCTGCAGCTCTTTGCCGACCAGGCGGTGCTGGCGATCGAGAACATCCGCCTCATCCATGAGACGCGCGACGCGCTCGAGCGCCAGACCGCGACCGCCGACGTGCTGCAGGTGATCAGCGAATCGATGGAGAACCCGCAGCCGGTGTTCGACAAGATCCTCGAGAGCTGCCAGCGCCTGTTCTCTGGCATCCAGCTGGGCATCTCGCTGGTCGGCGACGACGGCCGGATGCACCTGGCCGCGCACCGCGGCTCGGCGCGCGAGGTGCTGGAGCGCTACTACCCGCGGCCGATCGACCAGTCGTCGGTGGGGCAGGCGATGGCGGGGCCCGATGTGCTGCACTTTCCCGATGTGCTGAATACGCCCGGCCTGCCCGCCTTCATGCGCGAGATGGCGCTCGCGATCGGCAACTACGCGCTGATGCTGGCGCCGTTGTCCTGGGAGGGCAGGTACATCGGTTCGATCCACGTCTCGCGCCAGCCGCCGCAGCCCTTCGCCGACAAGGAGATCAGGCTGCTGGAGACCTTCGCCGACCAGGCGGTGGTGGCGATCCAGAATGCGCGCCTCTACAACGAGGCCAGGGAGGCGCGCGCCGCGGCCGAGGCGACCAACGAGGCCAAGAGCGCCTTCCTCGCCACCATGAGTCACGAGATACGCACGCCGATGAACGCGGTGATCGGCATGAGCGGCCTCCTGCTCGACACCCGGCTCGATGCCGAGCAGCAGGACTACGTCGCGACCATCCGCGACTCGGGCGATGCGCTCCTGACCATCATCAACGACATCCTCGACTACTCGAAGATCGAGGCCGGTCGCATGGACATCGAGGCCCATCCCTTCGATCTGCGCGAGTGCGTGGAATCGGCACTCGACCTCATCGGCACGCGTGCCAGCGAGAAGCGGCTCGACATCGCCTACGTGTTCGAGGGCGAGGTGCCCGCAGGCGTGAGCGGCGACCTGACGCGGCTGCGCCAGATCCTGCTGAACCTGCTGAGCAATGCGGTCAAGTTCACCGAGCGCGGCGAGGTGGTCGTGACCGTGACGGCGACGCCGCTCGAGGATGGCCGGGTGACGCTCCGGTTCGCGGTGCGCGACACCGGCATCGGGCTCTCGCCGCAAGGCATCACGCGCCTGTTCCAGTCGTTCTCGCAGGCCGATTCGAGCACCACGCGCAAGTACGGCGGCACCGGCCTCGGCCTGGCGATCAGCAAGCGGCTGGCCGAACTCATGGGCGGCACCATGTGGGTCGAGAGCGACGGACCCGGGACCGGCGCCACCTTCTTCGCGACCATCGAGGTGCCGGTGGCCGAGACACCGCCGACCCGGCGGCGCACCTTCACGGGCGTGCAGGTCGAGTTGCAGGGCAAGCGCGTGCTGGTGGTCGACGACAACGCCACCCATCGGCGCCTGCTCGCGCTGCAGACCGCCAAGTGGGGCATGGAATCGCGTGCCGCCGAGTCGCCGGCCGAAGCCCTGCGCTGGCTGGCCGAAGGCGAGCGCTTCGACCTCGCGATCCTCGACATGCACATGCCGGAGATGGACGGCGTCGAGCTCGCGCGGCGCATTCGCAGCGGCGGCCACGCGGCGCTGCCGCTGGTGCTTTTCACGTCGCTGGGGCGGCGCGAGGCGGGCGACGCCGATGCACTGTTCAATGCCTTCCTCTCGAAGCCGCTCCACCAGTCGCAGCTGTTCGACACGCTGGTGGGCCTGCTCGCGCACGAGCCGGTCGCGCGGCCCGCACCGGCGCCAGCCGCGCGGCCGCAGATCGATGCCGGCATGGCGCAGCGCCATCCGCTGCGCATCCTGCTGGCCGAGGACAACGCGGTGAACCAGAAGCTGGCGCTGCGCCTGCTGCAGCAGATGGGCTATCGCGCCGACCTCGCCTCCAACGGCATCGAGGCCGTGGAGTCTGTGCAGCGGCAGGCCTACGACGTGGTGCTGATGGACGTGCAGATGCCCGAGCTCGACGGCCTCGATGCCACGCGCCAGATCTGCGCGCTGTACGGTGTGGGCGAACGGCCGCGGATCGTCGCCATGACCGCCAACGCCATGCAGGGCGACCAGGAAGCCTGCCTCGCTGCCGGCATGGATGACTATGTGACGAAGCCGATCCGCGTCGACCGGCTGGTGGAGGCCCTCAACAACAGTCCGGCGCGGACCGACCGCTGAGTAGCGCTTGTGCGCGTGGAGCGGGTCTGGGGCTGCGCGCGTGGTTGGGCGTGTGGATCGCGCGGCGCGGCTGTGGCTGTGGGCTGCGCGGCGCGGCTGGGGGTGCGGGTCGCGGGCTCCTGCCGGGGCGGTCGGCGCGGCGCGCCGACTTCGTTGCGGTGCTCGCCCGGGAGCGGCGCCGCAGAACTCGCTACGTGCTCCTTCGGCGCACTGCGCTCAGACAGCTGCGGCGAGCCAGTCAACGAAGCGCGTGTCTTCGCACGCGCCCCGCTCCCGGGCTGCGCTCCTCACCGCCCCGGAAGTCGCCCGCGCCCCACACCCCCAGCCACGCCGCGCCGGGACGTCGTGCCTGATCGAAGGAAGCCGTCTCGGCCTTCGGCCATCGGGTGCGCAGTGCGCCCTGGCGTCACCTCGGTTTTGTCCCCGGTCGTTGATCGCGCCGTGAAACCGCCACACCGCCCCCACAGCCGGGGTGTCTGCCGGTGGGCGGCGGTGCGCCTGTTGGGCGCCGAGGAGCGCAGCGTGGCCGGCTGCGCGTGCGAAGACACGCGCATCAACATCTAGCTTGCCGCAGCTGTTTGAACGGAGTGCACCGAAGGGGCACGCAGTGAGTTCTGCGGCACAGCCGGCCGCGCGAGCACCGCAGGGCAGTCGGTGCGCAGCACCGACCGCCCAACCGAAGCTCCGACGCCCACCGGCAGACACCTCGGCTACGCCCCCTCGACCCCGAACCCGACTTCACCGGTCCCAGTCGCAGGCTCTGCCGCCTGAATGGGCACCTGGACGCAAGAGCCGCTGGAAAAACCGATCCGCAGAGATGAAAGGCAACAGGCCGATGACCATCGGCTACGCCATTTGGGGGAGGGCGCAGCATCGACGCCGCACCGAATTGGGCGTAAGCTAGAAAAAGGTTCTAGCCGTGAATTGCTACACGCTTTCTTGTTTTCAAACAGGAACAAGAAGAAAAGTTGCGTAACGCCAGTTCGACCTCACACGCGCGGACCATTTTTCGAAGCCACCGATTTTTCGACTGCGGAGAAGCCATGGATCTGAGAAGCGAGCAGCTGGCCGACGGAATTGAGAAGATCAGTCTGGTCGGTCGCATGGACAGCATCGGCGGACATGACATCAACTTGCGGCTGGCGGCGGTCGTGGCCAGCCGCAAGCTGCTTGCCGTGGTCGACATGTCGGAGGTGTCGTTCCTGGCGTCGATCGGCATCCGCACCCTCGTGATCAATGCCAGGGCGCAGTCCTCGCGCGGTGGAATGATGGCGCTCGCAAATCCACAACCCATGGTGGCGGAGGTGCTCAGGATGGCAGGTATCGACACGATCATTCCCGTCTATCCCGATGTCGACACCGCCTGCAGCGCACTCTCTGCCGGCCTCGAAAGCCGCTGATGTCCCGCTCCGACGGGGAGCCAGACGCCTCCCTGACCGTCGACGGCGAGCTGCGCGAGCTCTCCCGGGTGAGCGCGTGGGTCAACGAATGGGCGAAGCTGCAGCAGCTGCCCGCGCGCGTTGCCCTGAACCTCGACCTCTGCTCAACCGAGGTCGTGACCAACATCGTCAATCACGCGGTGGCCGAGCACCATGCACAGCGCATCTTCCTCAGGCTCGGCTGGCAGGGCGAGAACGTGGCGCTCGAGGTCGAGGACGAGGGCCATCGCTTCGACCCGCGCGGCGTGCCCGAGCCGAGGCCGGCCACCAGTCTCCAGGACGCGCACATCGGCGGCTGGGGCATCCCGATCGTGCGGCGCTTCTCCGACGACGTGCACTACCGGCACCAGGACGGCCGCAACTGTCTCACGCTGATCTTCCGGGCGACGGCGCCGCCCTGACCGACGTCGACGCCGCAAGCAACCCTCCAACCCACTCATCAGGAGATCTCAAATGGGAACGGCAGCAAAGAACTCACCAATGATCGATGCGCAGAGCGCACTGGCCGCGCAGGCCGCACTCGCGAGCCAGACCAACGGCAACGGCAATGGCGAGACCTCCGGTGTCGACAAGATGCGCGAACTGCTGTTCGGCAACCAGATGCAGGACTACGACAAGCGTTTCTCGATCCTCGAGGACCGCTTCGCGCAGCGCCTGCGCGACCTGGAGTCGGAGTCGATGCGCAGCCTGAGCGCGCTCGAGTCGACCATGAAGAAGCAGCTCGAATCCGTGGCCGGCCAGTTCCGCGAGGAGAAGGACCTGCGCGCCGAGGCCGACAAGGAACTCGAGCGCAGCCAGCGCGAGCACACGCAGGCGCTCGAGAAGCGCCTGGCGCAGGTGTCGGACCAGCTGGCACGCCAGGAGCGCGAGTTCACCGAGCGGCTGGGCCACGAGGTGCAGGGTCTGCGCGAGGACATCCGGCGCCGCCAGGAAGACGCGCGCAGCACCACCGAGCGCATGTTCGCCGAGCTCAGCAACGTCAAGACCGATCGCAACCTGCTCGCGGGCCTGTTCGTCGAGATCGCCAAATGCCTGAACCAGGACAGCTCGCCCAAGGGCAGCAACGGCGGCGAGCGCAGCTGAGTCGCGCGATCCGCGCGCCCGGTCCGCTCGTGCCTGCCGACCCCGCGGCGGGGGCGCGGTGAACGCGCGCCTGTCGCTGGCCTCGACCAGGTCGCCGGGCGGCAACGCTTCCGATGAGGATCCGAACAACCGGCTCGCCAGCCTGCTGATCGAGCTGGCCCGCTGCGTCGATCCGGAGGTCGCGGCCTCGCATCCGAGCCGGCTCGATGCCGATCCGCAGCTCGAGGCCATGCGCGGCATGCTGATCGAGCGCGAGCGCGTGGCGCTGGCGCAGCTGCAGCAGAAGTTCGACGATCCGCAGCAGTTCGCCGATGCCGTGGGCTCGATCCTGCCCGCGGCCTTCCGCGTGGCGGCGGCGCGCGACGACCGGCTCGGCCAGGTGATGGCGCCGACGGTCGAACGGGCGACGCAGGCCTCGATCCGGAAGAACCCGCTCACGATGGTCGACATCCTGTACCCCGTGATGGGGCCGGCGATCCGCAAGGCCATCGCCGAGACCCTGGACGGCACGCTGCAATCGCTCAACCATGCGCTCAAGTACGGGCTGTCGTGGCGCGGCCTCACCTGGCGGGTCGAGGCCTGGCGCAACGGCAGCACCTTCGCCGAGGTGGTGCTGCGGCACACGGCGGTCTACCGCGTGGAGCACGTCTTCCTGGTGCACCGCAAGACCGGGCTGCTGCTCGCGCACGTGGCGCGCGACGACGCCACCTCGCGCGATCCGCAGCTGGTGTCGGCGATGCTGTCGGCGATCCAGGACTTCGTGCGCGACTCCTTCGTTGAAACAGCCGACGGCGCGGCCGGCGGCGGCCGCAGCATCGACAGCCTGCGCCTCGGCGACCTGCTGCTGTGGTGCGAGGAAGGGCCATCGGCTTTCCTGGCTGCGGTCATCCATGGCAATCCGCCGCCTTCGCTGCGCGCGCGCCTGGGCCAGGCGCTCACGGCCGTGCACGAGGAGTTCCGCGGCACGCTCGAGGATTTCGAGGGCGACACTGCGCCCTTCGAGGCTGCCAGCGAGCGCCTGCTGGCACCGTGCCTGGTGGCCCAGGAAGCCAAGCACCAGCGCAAGTACAGCCTGTGGCTGTGGCTGATTCCGCTCGCGCTGCTGGCGGCGCTGGGCTGGTACGTCGCGCAGCGCGTCATCGACCGCCGGCATGTCGACAGCTACGTGGCGGCGTTGCAGGACCAGCCCGGCATCGTGGTCACGGGCACCGAGCGCCGCGATGGCCGCTGGGTGGTGTCGGGCCTGCGCGACCCGCTGGCCGTGCCGCCCGAGGCGCTGGTCGCGCAGTCGAAGCTCGACCCGGCACGTGTGTCGGGCCGCTGGGAACCTTACCTCGCGTTGCATCCGGCGATCGTGCTGCGGCGGCTGCAGGCGACGCTCTCGCCGCCCGCGACCGTGAGCCTCACGCAGGACGCCAGCGGCATCCGCGCCAGCGGCAGCGCGCCGCAGCAGTGGATGGACAAGGCGCGCGCCTACCTGCTCACCATGCCCGCGGGCGCACCCAAGGTCGACCTCAGTGCGCTCCAGGACGTGCAGGACCCCGACTACGTGCGCCTGCGCGACGCGATCCAGTCGGTGCTGATCCATTTCGACTTCAGCGTGCCGCGACCCGCGGCCGACCAGGACGCCAAGCTCGACGCCGTCGCGGCCGACATGCGCGAGCTGGTGCAGCTGGCCCGCAGGCAGGGCTTCCCGGTCAAGGTGTCGATCGTCGGCCACGCCGATGCCACCGGCAAGGACACCTCGAACCTCGCGCTCAGCGTGGGCCGCGCCGAAGTCGTGCGCTCGATGCTGCGCGCGCGCGGCGTCGATGCGGCAGTGCTCGCGGTGCGCGGTGCCGGGCCGCTCGAGCCGCTGCGGCCCGGCGCCAGCGAGGACGAACTCTCGATGAACCGCCGCGTCTCGTTCGGCGTGACGACCGGCGAATGACTCCGGGCGAATGAACAGGAAACCATGCTGCAAAAGAAGATCTGCCTGCTCGGTGCCTTCGGCGTCGGCAAGACCAGCCTGGTGCGACGCTACGTCGACACCATCTTTTCCGACACCTACCTGACGACGGTGGGCGTGAAGATCGACAAGAAGGTGCTCGGTGTCGAGGGCGAGGAGATGGCGCTGATCCTCTGGGATATCGCCGGCGAGGACGCAGTGTCCGCGGTGCGCGTGAGCTACCTGCGCGGCGCCGCGGGCTACCTGCTGGTGGTCGACGGCACGCGGCCCGAGACGCTCGAGACCGCCGCCTCGATCCAG
The DNA here is from genome assembly GCF_030316885.1 of Variovorax jilinensis. GTDB lineage: Bacteria > Pseudomonadota > Gammaproteobacteria > Burkholderiales > Burkholderiaceae_C > Variovorax > Variovorax jilinensis. Next base: position 28,107 of record NZ_JASZYQ010000011.1, read on the forward strand.
AAGCGCATCGACGCCGAGCTGGGCCCGGTGCCCTTCTTCGTGCTGCTCAACAAGTCGGACCTGGTCGAGGACTGGGCATTGGCGCCCGAGCGCATCGAGGCGCTCGAGGCGGCGGGCTGGAACTTCCGCCGCACCAGCGCCAAGACCGGCCTCGCGGTCGAGGAAACCTTCCTGGAACTGGCGGGGCGTCTCGCGCGCTAGATGGCCATGCTCAACCTGCCGCCACGCATCTCCGATTCGCTGCTGCTGCTGATCGATGCGCAGCGATTCCTCGCGCACATGTCGATCGACGGCTCGCAGCGGCTGGTGCAAATCGGCGGCCACCTCGAGCACTACGGCCTGATCGGGCTGCAGCCCGGCGACCTCGCATCCGATCCGCTGCCGCTGCTCGAAGGGCTGCTGCCGCTGGCCGAGACGCCGTTCCTGATCCGCTCGATGGAGATGCCGAGCAAGCGCATCGCCGACGTGCACTTCTTCGCCGACGACGACGAGACCGTGTGGGTGCTGCTGCTCGATGTCACGGCCGAGTACGAGGAAACGCGGCTGGTGCAGCAGAAGGCCTACGACATGACGCTGCTGAGCCAGCGCGAGGCGCGGCTGATCGCGCAGCTCGAGGCGGCCAACCAGGAACTCACGCGGGCGCACGATGCGCTCGCGGCCTCGCGCGAGGCGCTGCAGCTCACCCACGACCGGCTGCAGCAGGAACTGCGCGACGCCGAGCGCTACGTGCGCGCGATCCTGCCGGCGCCGCTCGAGGGGCCGATCGCGATCGACTGGCGCTTCGTGCCCACCACCGAGCTCGGCGGCGACTCCTTCGGCTACCACTGGGTCGACGAGGCGCATTTCGCGATCTATCTCATCGACGTCTGCGGCCACGGCGTGGGCTCGGCGCTGCTGTCGGTCGCGGTGGCCGACACGCTGCGCTCGCAGGCGCTGTCGAACACCGACTTCCGCCAACCTGCGGAGGTGCTCAGTGCGCTCAACCTGGCCTACCAGATGGAGAGCCACGGCGAGCTGTTCTCCACGGTCTGGTATGGCGTCTACCAGCGTGCCACGGGGCAGCTGCGCTATGCATCGGCCGGCCATCCGCCGGCGCTGCTGGTGAGCGGCACGGGCAAGGGACCAGGCAATGCCGAGCCGCTGCCGGCCGGCGGCCCCTGCATCGGCATCTCGCCTGCGGTGCGCTACCAGGAGGCGCAATGCGTGCTGCAGTCGCCCGCGCGCCTGTTCGTCTTCAGCGACGGCACCTACGAGATCACGCGCACCGACGGATCGATGCTGGAGTTCGAGGATCTCGCCGCGGCGCTCTCGCGGCCGGTCGCCGACGGCCGATCCGAGCTCGACGACCTGCTCGAGTACGCGCGCGAGACGCATGGCCCGGGCGCCCTCGAGGACGACTTCACGATCATCAAGATGGCCCTGTAAGGCCTGCAGGGCCCTGTTGCAGGACGGGTGCGCGCGCGCGCGACAATCCAGCCCCATGAATTTCCGCAAACTCTTCGTGCCGGTGGTGGGCCTCGTGATGCTTGGCGTGGCCTATCGGAGCTACAGCTGGCCCGGCGTGGCGCTGGTCGGCGGCGCCCTCGTCATGTTCCTGCTGCTGCAGTTCAATCGTGCAATGCAGGTGCTCAAGCGGGCGGCCGACCGGCCGATCGGCACCGTCGCCAGCGCCGTCATGCTCAACGCCAAGCTCAAGCCGCGCGTGAACCTGATGCACGTCGTGGCGATGACCCGCGCGATCGGCGAACTGCGCTCGCCCAAGGACGCGCAGCCCGAGGTGTTCCGCTGGACCGATGCCGGCGGTTCGTGGGTCGACGTGACCTTCCTCGACGGCCGGGTGACCGAATGGGCGCTGACGCGGCCGGTGGTGACCGAGGGCGCGGAAGAGGCTTGACGCTGGGTACCCGGCTGGTCGATGCGGCCGGGCCCTAGGGCGGCGGAGCCAGCAACATCGGGTTGGGTCGACGGTGGTGGCGTAGCCGGGGCGTCTGCCGGTGGGCGTCGGAGCTTCGGTGGGGCGGTCGGTGCTGCGCACCGACTGCCCTGCGGTGCTCGCGCGGCCGGCTGTGCCGCAGAACTCACTGCGTGCCCCTTCGGTGCACTCCGTTCAAACAGCTGCGGCAAGCTAGATGTTGATGCGCGTGTCTTCGCACGCGCAGCCGGCCGCACTGCGCTCCTCGGCGCCCCACAGGCGCACCGCCGCCCACCGGCAGACACCCCGGCTGTGGGGGCGGTGGGGCGGTTTCAGCGCGCGATAACGACCGGGGACCAAACCGAGCTGGCGCCAGGGCGCGACCACGCACCCGATGGCCGAAGGCCGAGCGGTGCGTTCCTCTTCGATCAGGCACGACGTCCCGGCGCGGCGTGGCTGGGGGTGTGGGGCGCGGGCGACTTCCGGGGCGGTGAGGAGCGCAGCCCGGGAGCGGGGCGCGTGCGGAGACACGCGCTTCGTTAACTGGCTCGCCGCAGCTGTCTGAGCGCAGTGCGCCGAAGGAGCACGTAGCGAGTTCTGCGGCGCCGCTCCCGGGCGAGCACCGCAACGGAGTCGGCGCGACGCGCCGACCGCCACGGCAGGAGCCCGCGACCCACACCCACAGCCGCGCCGCGCAGCCCCTGCCATGCCGCGCACCCCCTGCCATGCCGCGCACCTCCAGCAACCGGCAAGGCTTCGCTCGTCCTGCCTGACCCTCGAGGACAGTCGCTCAGAACGGCGCCGAATCGTCCGCGAGTGCTTCTTCCTCGGCGGGCAGCGCAGCCTTGGGCTTCGACGCAGCCGGCGCCGCATCCACCGGCGCTGCGCCGAGCTTCATCTCGCCGCCCAGCGCCTCGAGCAGCTCGGGCACCAGCTGGCCCAGTTCGCCGGTGGCGATCGCGGCATCGGCGTCGAAGTTGTCTTCCTTGCCCCCAGCCGGCGCGTCATCGAGGGTGCCCTCGAGGAACACGATCTTGCGGATCTGCAGGCCCTCGGTGAGCTCGAACGAGACGCGGTCGTCCCAGGTCATGGCCAGCCGCGTGGGGCGCTTGCCGGCCGCGATGTGCTGGCGCACCTCCTCGATGTCGAGCGCATGCTTGGCGTAGCGCACCACCGCCTTCGACTCGTCGGTGGCCTTGAGCTCGCATTCGCGGTCGATCGTGAAGCCCGCTGGCGGCTCCTGGCTCGACAGCCATTCGGCCATTGCGGCGGCCGGCTCGACCTGCGAGTTGACCAGCGCCACGGCAAAGCCGTCGAGCGATTTCACGAGGCTCGTGACCACCTCGTCGGCGCGCGCCGCGTTGCTCGAGTTGACCACCAGCCGGTGCGATGCCGGGTCGATCCACACCGCGACGCGCGCATGCCGCGTGAAGGCCAGCGGCAGCAGTTCGTGGGTGACGTCTTCCTTGAGCTCCTTCTTTTCCTTCTTGCCGGGCTTGCGGCCGGTGGTGGCCTCGATCTGCGCGGCGCGCTCGTCGACCTTGCGGCGCACCACCGAGGCCGGCAGCGTCTTGCTCTCGATCATGAACTCGAGCAGCCACTGGCCGGCGACCGATTCGGCCAGCGGACCGTGTTCCTGGCCGCGCGGCTCGACCCAGCCGGCGGACCTTTCCTGCGAGGGGCTGCACGGCACGAAGCGCTGCGTGGCCAGCCCGGCCTCGACCTGGTCGAGCGACTGCGACCAGGTGCTTTCGATGCGGTAGACGATGACGTTCTTGAAGACGGACACGGAAACCCTTTTCTCTGGGGATTGGCAAAGGGCGCCATTGTCGCGGCGGCGTCCGGCCCGGCGCCCTTAAAATCGAAAGCTTTTGCGACATACCCCCGGTTGAAGGACAAGATCATGAGCGTGCTGCCCCCCGCACTCGACGACCGCGACGGCAAGATCTGGATCGACGGCGAATTCGTCGACTGGCGCGAAGCCAAGATTCACGTGCTGAGCCATACGCTGCACTACGGCTGCGGCGCCTTCGAGGGCGTTCGCGCCTACAAGACGGTCGACGGCACCGCGATCTTCCGCCTCGCCGAGCACACCGAGCGGCTCTTCAACAGCGCCAAGATCCTGCGCATGAAGATCCCCTTCAGCCAGGAACAGCTCAACCAGGCGCAGCTGGAGGTGGTGCGCGCCAACAAGCTCGAGAGCTGCTACCTGCGCCCGCTGGTCTGGATCGGCTCCGAGAAGCTCGGCGTCAGCCCCAAGGGCAACAAGATCCACGCCATGGTGGCCGCCTGGTCCTGGGGCGCCTACCTGGGCGACGAGGGCCTGAAGCGCGGCATCCGCGTGAAGACCTCGAGCTACACGCGGCATCACGTCAACATCACGATGACGCAGGCCAAGGCGGTCAGCAACTACACCAACTCGATCCTGGCCAACATGGAGGCGCTCGACGACGGCTACGATGAGGCGCTGCTGCTCGATGCCAGCGGCTTCGTCTCCGAGGGCGCGGGCGAGAACATCTTCGTCGTCAAGGGCGGCGTGGTCTACACGCCCGACCTCTCGGCCGGTGCGCTCAACGGCATCACGCGCAACACCATCCTTCACATCTGCAAGGATCTCGGCATCGAGGTGGTGCAAAAGCGCATCACGCGCGACGAGGTCTACATTGCCGAAGAGGCCTTCTTCACCGGCACCGCGGCCGAGGTCACCCCGATCCGCGAACTCGACCGCATCGAGATCGGCATCGGCTCGCGCGGCCCGGTCACCGAGAAGATCCAGAGCGCCTTCTTCGACATCGTGAACGGCCGGAACCCCAAGTACGCCCACTGGCTCACCAAGATCTGAACAACGACATGTCCACTTCCGCGATCGAACTCCTGGCCAAGGATCTCAACGACCAGGGCGGCGTGTTCTGCCCCAATCCCAGGGCCGACATGCAGCTCTGGAGCGCGCATCCCAAGGTGTACCTCGACGTCGCGCGCACCGGCGAGGCCAAGTGCCCGTATTGCGGCACGGTGTACCGCCTCAAGGCCGGCGAGGTCGCCGGCGGACATCACTGAAGCCGGGCCTGCCGGGATGATGTCGATGCGGGCCGGGCCGCGCGAGCCGCTGTCGCAGCGCGGGCTGTTCCTGGTCAATCTCAAGCTCGGGCGCGGCTCGAACCTGCTGATGTCGTCGTCGCTGGCGGGCGCCTACGTGTCGGCGTACGTCGCGGCCGACGACCATGATGCCGCGACCCGGCTCGCGATTTCGCGCCTCACGGCCAAGGGATTCGAGTTCCATTCCACGCAGGGGCCGGTGACGCGCATCGACCCCGGCGACTGGTCGCGCCACGTGGCGCAATCCTGGCCCGAATTCATCGACGAGCTGCCCAAGCAGGAAGAGCTGGCCGCCGGCCTCGACCGCGAACTGGTGTTCTTCGGGCCCTTCGTGGGCTACTGAGCAGGGGCAGCCACGCTGCCGCGTCGCAGCGCGACGGGCAGCAGGTCGCGCCACGAATCGCCGGGCGCCTGCGCGAGCCGCAGGTAGACCATGGCCACCCATAGCAGGGCCAGGCCGATCTGGGCGTCGCGCAGCGCCGAGTTGACGCTGGTGGCGATGAACATGATCAGTGTCGCGACGAAGGCCAGGCGGCCGGCCTGGTCGTCGCGGCGCCAGGCCAGCCACAGCGCCATCAACATGATCACGATCAGGGTCAGCGCGCCGGGCACGCCGGCCTGCGAGCCCATCCACAGGAAGTCGTTGTGCGGCATGTTCTTGTAGTCGAGCAGCTTGGGCCCGCGCAGGTGCCACTGCTCGGTCCAGGCGCCGATGCCCCAGCCGGTCAACGGCCGGTCGATGATCATGCGGGCGGTGTCGCGGTACATGTAGTAGCGCACGACCCAGCTGGCCTCGGAGATCTCGCCGGCCTTGGCAGCCTCGATCTCCTGGATGCCGACCGCGAACTTCTGCTGCACGATGGGTGTGTTCCAGAGTGCCGCGGCGGCCACCGCGCCGCCGATCACGAGCACGACGGCCAGCACCTTGAGTTGACGGCGCCACTGGTGCACGCAGGCCGCGGGAATCGCCAGCAGCAGCGCCAGCAGCGAGGTGCGCGAGGGCAGATTGAGCGAGATGATCGCGATCACGGCCGGCACCAGTGCGAAGGCCGCGAGCGCCTGCCAGCGCCGGTGCTCTACCAGCGCCTGCAGCCCGTAGACCACCGCCGACGCCGCCATGATCGTGAACAGCAGGGCGTTGCTGATGGACTTGTTGCCGATCAGGATGATGACGCCGCGCCAGGGCTCCCACAGCGGGAAGCCCACGCTGTAGAACAGCCCGATCATCACGATGTTGACGAGGCCCATGAGCCAGAAGCCGCGCACGGCCCAGATCGCTTCCTCGCGCGTGAGCGCCAGCGCCATCAGGATGGTCAGCGCGATGCGCAGACCGTGGAACAGGTTGGAGCCGGTCTCGGCGTAGTGCGGACCGAACGCGAGGATCACCAGGGTCCACGCCACGTAGGCCATGACGGGCCACCACATCGGGTTGCTGCGCAGCCGCTGGGCGCGTTCGCGCAGGCCGCCGGCGCAGAGCAGCGTGGCCAGCAGCAGCACTGCCGCGACATAGGTGATACCGACCGGCATGAACACCGTCAGCCCCCAGAACATGGCCGCGGGCCGAACGATGAGCGATCTCTGCATAGGGGCAGGATTCTAGAAGGCTCGCCCGGCAAGCCCGGCCGGCGAAGCGAGGCGGGGTGGCGATCGCGGAAGCAGCGTCGACAGGCCCTAGTGGGGAAGCGTGATCACGAAGCTGGCACCGCCGCCGCCGCCCGGGCGGTCCTCGCAGCGCACGCTGCCGCCGTGGCGCTCGACGATCGACTTCACGAGCGCCAGGCCCAGGCCGACGCCGCCATTGCGTTCGCTGGCGCCCGGCAGGCGGTAGAAGGGCTCGAAGATGCGTTCGCGCAGGGCCGGCGGCACGCCGGGGCCGTGGTCGTTGACGCGGATCTCGGCAGCGCCGCCGCGGCTGCCGATCTCGACCGTGGTCTGGCCCGCGCCGTAGCGGCGCGCATTCTCGAGCAGGTTGCGGATCGCGCGCCGCAGCAGCCGCGACACGCCGCGTACCGCGAGCGCATCGCTGTCGGTGCCCGCACGCACCTCGAGGTCGGCATCGGCGCGGGCGCATTCCTCGGCCGCCAGGCCCGTCAGGTCGACCGTCTCGATGGTGCCCATGTCGGCTTCCCTGGCGTCGAGCCGGCTGGCCAGCAGGATCTCGTCGATCAGCTGGTCGAGCTCGGCGACGTTGCGCGAGATCTCGTCCCGGGCGGCCGGGCTGGGCCGGTCGCCCATCAGCTCGAGGCTCATGCGGATGCGCGTGAGCGGCGAGCGCAGCTCGTGCGAGGCGTTGGCGAGCAGCGACTTGTGCGAGCGCACCAGTTCCTCGATGCGCGCGGCCGCGGCATTGAAGCCGTTGGCCAAATCGGCGACCTCGTCCTGCCCCTGCTCGGGCACGCGCACCGACAGGTCGCCCTCGCCCCAGCGCTGCACCCCGCGCTGCAGCACCTCGAGCCGCTTGGTGAGGCGGCGCACGATCGGATAGACCCCGAGCGCGACGATGAAGCCGACCACCGCCACCATCCAGCCGAGACCGAACGGCGTACGCCAGGCCAGGATGCCCGGCGGCGGGCCCGGCGGGCGCCCGCGCGCCGCCACCTGCATGGTCATGGTGCGGCCGTCCTCGAGCGTGACGTCGAAGGTGAGCCCGGCGCCCGGCACGCGCGTGGCCGTGCCGGAGCCGATCTGCTTGTCGTTCGAGTCGAGCACCGCGACCTCGCGCGGCAAGGGCGCCAGACGCTCGCGCTCGCTCTCGGCGGCTTCGCGCACGATCCAGTTGGCGGTCAGCGTGAGGATGAAGACGCCCGCCACCACCGCGAGCCAGATGCGCACGTAGAGATGGCGTCTGTACAGATTGAGAAGCATGTCAGTCCGCCGCCGGGCCGCCCCAAGGCGGACGCGGCCCCCCCGGGGGGCAGCGACTACACGAAGTGAGGAGCGTGGGGGCCATATCAGTCCTGCTGCTTGGCGAACACGTAACCGACGCCGCGCACCGTGAGGATGCGCTTGGGGTTCTTGGCGTCGACCTCGATGGCGGCGCGGATGCGGCCCATGTGGACGTCGATCGAGCGGTCGAAGGCCTCGAGCTCGCGGCCGCGCACGGCTTCCATGATCTGGTCGCGCGTGAGCACGCGTCCGGCGCGTTCGGCCATCGCGACCAGCAGGTCGAACTGGTAGGAGGTGAGGTCGGCGAGCTGGCCGCCGACCGTCACGGTGCGTGCATTGCGGTCGATGTCGAGCGTGCCGAAGCGCATCACGGCCGGCGTGTCGGCCGCGGCCTGGCCTTCGCCACGGCGCCGCAGAACGGCACGGATGCGCGCCAGCAGCTCGCGCGGCTCGAAGGGCTTGGGCAGGTAGTCGTCGGCACCGATCTCGAGCCCGATGATGCGGTCCATCGGGTCGCCCTTGGCGGTCAGCATCAGCACCGCGACCTTGGCCTGGCCGCCCGGCAGTGCGCGAATGCGGCGGCAGACCTCGAGGCCGTCGGTGTCGGGCAGCATCAGGTCGAGGATCACCAGGTCCGGCGACCGCTGCTGCAGCTGTTCGAGGCCGCTGGCGCCGTCGGCGGCGTGCGCGAAGCCGAAACCCGACTGCGTCAGGTATTCGCCCACCATCTGCGCCAGGCGGGCATCGTCTTCGATCATCAGGAGTTGGGGTGTGCTCATTCGTGTGTCTCCGCGCCGTCTGCCACGGCCAGGGTGCGCGGCCTTCCAGCTTGAACCCGAAGGGTCGCGCCGGCTTGAAGGCCACGTAAAGTTGGGTAAACCTGCGGCACCGCCGGATTCATTCGACGGCGAACAGCAGGGCTTCGGCGCCGAGCGGCGCGCGTGGCGAGCGGGCCAGCAAGGCGCCCAGCGCGCCGCCGTCCAGGCCGGGGTGGTCGGCGCGCGCGCGGGTCAGGATCTCTTCGGCCAGTGTGGCGAGCTGCGCCACCGAGCGCCGCATGCGCGCCTTGAAGGCCTCGTCGTCGAGCCGGTCGAGCAGGCTGCGGTTGAGCTCCGCGAACCACGGCAGCGCCGCCTGGTCGAGCATCGCGGGCCGGTTGCGCCGGTGGCTGTGCGCCGACCAGTCGCGAAAGAAGGCCTGCACCGCGATGTTGAGCTGCTGCGCGTGCTGCAGTTCGTCCTTGAGGCTTCCGAGCACGGCGAGGTCGGTCAGGCGCTGCTGGAAGAAGATCTGCGACAGCACGCCCCAGTAGTAGGTGTAGTCCCAGATCACCTTGACCGGGAGCACCTCGGGGTCGCCGAACAGCGGGTACTGGTCGGTGTAGAGCGCGAGCGTGCTTTCGTAGAAGGAATGGAAGATCTGGTCATAGAGCTGTGCGCGTGCCGTGAGCGCATGGCCGGCGCGGTCGTGCGCGATCAGGTCGCAGATGTAGGTGTTGGCGACCGCGATGAAGTCGCTGCCCGGCGAATAGAAGGGGTCGAGAAAGAGGCCGGCCTCGCCGGTCAGCGCCCAGCGCTGGCCCGAGAACACCTGCTTGCAGCCGTACGAGAAGTTGCGCAGGAAGGCGAAGTCCTGCTGCAGGTGGCGCTTGTCCTTCAGCGCGTCGTGCAGGCGCGGCTGCCAGGTCTGGAGCCAGTCCATCGCCTTGTCGAAGCTGTCGAGCTTCTCGAGCGGATGCAGGCGCGGATCGGCCACGATGCCGACCGAGTGCGAGCCCGAGGCCAGCGGGATCAGCCAGACCCAGTAGCCCGCGCCCACCAGGTGGTTGGTCGACAGCCAGCGCGCCTGCGGCTCGCAGCGCGCGCGCCACTGCGGGTCGTCGGACCAGTCGTCGATCGTGATGCGTTCGCCGATGCGGAACCAGACGGCATTGCAGTCGTGGGCGTTGGCCTCGGCCAGGCCGAGCTTGCGCTTGAGCATGCCGGCGCGGCCGCAGGCATCGACCAGCCAGCGTGCCTGCAGCGCGTGGCTCTCGCCGTCCCGGCTCCATTCGAGCCGGTGCGGACCGCGCCCGTCTTCGGCCAGCGAGATCTTGCGCACGGTCGCGCCGTCGACGAAGCGCACGCCCTGGCGCGCGGCCTCTTCGGCCAGGAAGTTCTCGAAGATGCCGCGGTCGATCTGGTAGCTGGGCACCGACAGGAAACGGCTGGCGCCGATCTCGGTCACCTGGTCGATGTCGCGCCGGCCTTCGCTGAAGAAGAAGCGGAAGCCGAACTTGCGCAGCTGGGCGCCGTGCATGTGGGGCGCGAGACCCAGCACCGTGTCGAAGTAGTGGGCCCCGATCTCGACCGAGGATTCGCCGACCTTGTGCGTGGCGTGCGGCACCGGATGGCTGCGTCGTTCCAGCACCAGGATGTCGATGTCGGCAAAGCGGCGCCGCAGCTGCAGCGCGAGCGTGAGGCCCGCGAGCCCGCCGCCCATGATCACGACGTCGTGCGTGTGGGGCAGGCTCTCGGTCATGGGTATCAGCTCTCGGTTTCGAGCTGCAGGGCGGGCTGCAACTCGAGTTGCAGGGCGAGCGTCGGCGACAGGGCGAGTCGCAGCGTCCGGGTGGGCTCGCCAAGCGCCAGCGCCTCGAACAGCGGCAGCGCGTCGGCCATTGCGTTGACCTCCAGCGCACGCGCGGCGGCGCTGCGCGCGCGCGTGGGAGGCTCGTCGCCGGCTGCCAGCGACCATTCGAACGCGGCCAGGCTGCGCGCCGTGCGCACCGGCGACAGCACCAGCGCCACCGCCAGCATCTCGCGGCTGGCCGTGATCGAGGCCAGCGCGCCGACCGCCGGCATGTCGTAGCCCGCCAGCAGCACCGCGCGCTGGTCGGCCGCGCACTGGGCCGCGGCCTCGAGCAGTGCCGAGGCGAAGCTGCTCTCGAAGGCGGTCAGCGAATTGCTGGCCGCCATGCAGCCGGTGCCGATGGTCCAGTAGCCCACGGCGGCGTTGTGCACCGAGTTGTGGAACTTGATCGGCGACAGGAGCAGCGGGTCGTTCGCCAGCGTGGCGCACATGTAGTCGTTGATGCCCAGGTCGCCGTGCGCCGAGGCGAACACGCAGGGCAGGTCGGCCGCGTTGCGGCCCGAGGCCGCCACCGCGGCCGCGGCCACCTCGAGCGCGAGCGCCACGGTGTCCGGCGCGCGGCGGCGCTCGGCCGGCGCGAGCATCTGCGGCGAGGGGCGCCGGGCGGGCGTCTCGGCGGGAGCGGCTTCGCCGCGAAAGACCGCGCTTGCGATCTCCCAGCCCGGCAACGCAGGCGACCAGAAGGCCGGGCCCTCGATGAAGAGCGATGGCGGCCGGGCGGGTGCGGCGGTCGTCATGCGGCGGCTCCCTTGCCGAACACCAGCGCGCAGTTGTTGCCGCCGAAGCCGAAGGAATTGCTGAGCGCGAGGCGCACCTCACCGTGCGCCGGCTGCAGCCTGATCTGCGGGCCGCAGTCGACGTCGAGCGTGGTGGTGTTGACGGTGCCGGGCTTGAGGCCGGTCTCGATCGCCAGCAGGCTGATCACGGCCTCGAGGATGCCGGCGGCGCCCAGCGTGTGGCCGGTGAAGCCCTTGGTCGAACTCGCGTGCGCAGTGGGCGGGAAGCGGCGCGCCAGCAGCGCGCCCTCGACCTCGTCGTTCTTGGCGCTCGCGGTTCCGTGCAGGTTGACGTAGTCGATGGCGGCCGCTTCGATGCCGGCGCGTGCGAGGGCGTCGTCGAGCGCACGCTCGGCGCCCAGGCCTTCGGGGTGCGGCGTCGACATGTGGTGGGCGTCGCTGGCCTCGCCGTAGCCGCGCAGCTCGAGCGGGCCGCAGCCGCGCTCGAGCAGGGCGAAGCCCGCCGCCTCGCCGATGCTGATGCCGTCGCGCGTGGAATCGAAGGGACGGCAGGGTCCGCTCGACACCAGCTCCAGCGAGTTGAAGCCGTAGAGCACGCTGCCGCACAGCGTGTCGACGCCGCCGACCACGGCCGCGTCGACCAGGCCGAGCCGGATCAGCCGCTCGGCCGAGGCGAACACCTTGGCGCTCGACGAGCATGCCGTGGACAGCGTCTCGGCCGGGCCCTCGAGCCCGAGCGCCTGCTGCACGAACATCGTCAGCGAATGCGGCGTGTGGACCTTCGGGCGGCGCTGCGCGGGCGCGAAGGCGCCGTCGACCAGCGTCGTGTAGGCGGCTTCGGTCTCGCCGATGCTGGATGTCGAGGTGCCGAGGATCAGCGCGATGCGCGTTGGGCCGTGGCGTTCGCGCGCGGCCGCGACCGCCTCGAGGAAGCCGTCGGCCTGGAGGCCGAGCCAGGCCAGCCGGTTGTTGCGGCAGTCCCACCCGGCCAGTTCGGCGGGCAGCTGCATTTCCTCGAGGCCGTCGACGCGGCCGATCCACGTGGGCAAGGGCGCGGCACCGAAGTCGTTGGCGCGCAGGCCGCTGCGCGACTGCGCGAGCGCATCGGCGAGCGGCGCCTTGCCGACACCGAGGGCGCAGGTGGCGGTGTAGGCGCTGATCTGGAGCGGGGGAATGCGTGCAGGGGTCACGGGTGGCGCAGGCAGGAAAGAAAATGGATGGGCTGACGCCGGCGGGGCTGGCGGCTTGCCGGGAGATACAGCCTACCAGCCCGGCGTCCGGGCGAAGTCGGCCAATGCCTCGACCTGGGGCGAAGTCGTTTCAGGACCTGGGGGGTGCCGCCCCGGCGCGAGCGGCACCGCGCGCCGCCAGGGCCACCAGCACCAGCACCGGCAGGCCGAGCACTGCGGTGCTGATGAAGAAGGCCGGGTAGCCGTAGGCGTCGACGAAGACGCCCGAATAGCCGGCAATGAACTTGGGCAGCAGCAGCATCAGCGAGCTGAAGAGGGCGTACTGGGTGGCCGAATAGCTGATGTTCGTCAGGCTCGACAGGTAGGCGATGAAGGCGGCCGAGGCGATGCCGCCGGCCAGGTTGTCGGCCGACACCACCAGCACCAGCGCGGTGAGGTCGTGGCCGCGGGTGGCCAGGCCGGCGAACAGCAGGTTGCTGGCCGCGCTCAGCACGGCGCCGAGCATCAGCACCCGCATCACGCCCAGCCGCATCGACAGCACGCCGCCGACGAAGGCGCCGGCCAGCGTCATGATCACGCCGTAGATCTTGCTGACGGTCGCCACCTCGTCCTTGGTGAAGCCCATGTCGACGTAGAAGGGGTTGGCCATGATCCCCATCACCACGTCGCTGATGCGGTAGATCGCGATCAGCGAGAGGATCAGCGCGGCCTGCCAGCGGTAGCGGCGGATGAAGTCCGCGAACGGCTCGATCAGCACGCTGTGCAGCCAGTCGCGCGCGTTGCGGGCCGGCGGCAGCGCCACCCGCGCCGGCTCGGGCGACAGCAGCACGGTGAGGACGCCGATCGCCATCGAGGCCGCCATCACGAGGTAGGCGGTCTTCCAGGCGCCGTCCTGGTAGCCGGCCAGGCCCGGTGTCTCGGCCCAGGCCGCGACCCACAGCACGCCGGCGCCGGCCCAGATCATCGCGAGCCGGTAGCCGGTCTGGTAGGAGGCCGCGAGCGCCGCCTGCTTGCGCGCGACGGCCGATTCGATCCGGAAGGCGTCGAGCGCGATGTCCTGCGTGGCCGAGCCGAAGGCGGTCAGCAGCGCGCACCAGACCAGTGGCGACAGGCCGTGGCGCGGGTCGTTGAAGGCCATGCCGACGATGCCCGCGATCACCGCGAGCTGCGCCAGCAGCAGCCAGCCCCGACGGCGACCGAGCAGCGTGGTGAAGGGCGGCACCGGCAGGCGGTCGACCAGCGGCGCCCAGACCCACTTGAAGCCGTAGACCAGCCCGACCCAGCTCAGGAAGCCGATGGTGGAGCGGTCGACGCCGGACTCGCGCAGGCGAAAGCTCAGCGTGCCCAGCACCAGCACCAGCGGCAGGCCCGCCGAGAAGCCCAGCGCCAGCATGCGCAGCGAAGCCGGTTCGAAGTACACCTTGAGCGCGTCGCGCCAGGGCAGGGAGGGAGGGGCTTCGGCGGCCGGTTGAGAGGACATTCGGTGCGGGTGTTGTGGCTCGCATTATTAGTGCTGCCGCGGCCGGCCAACGGCGAACCGGGCTGGCACACCCTTTGCATGACATCTTGTACACAAGACAGGATGCTTGATGATGGTGCATGAAGATGCCGTGCCTGCGGGCCCGGCCGGCAATTTCCTCGAAGGCGCGGCTGCGGCGGCGTGGATCACGCGGCTGGCTGCGCCGCTGGCCGGCGCCGCGGGCGGGCCGCTGGCCGGCCTGCAGTTCGCGGCCAAGGACAACATCGACGTCGCGGACGTGCCGACCACGGCCGCCTGCCCGGCCTTCGCGCGCACCCCGGCCGTCCACGCCCAGGTGGTGCAGCGGCTGCTCGATGCCGGTGCGGCGCTGCACGGCAAGACCAACCTGGACCAGTTCGCCTGCGGCCTCAATGGCACGCGCTCGCCCTACGGCCCGGTCCCCAACAGCTTCGACGCGCGCTACGTGTCGGGCGGATCGAGTTCCGGCTCGGCCTACGTGGTGGCGACCGGCCAGGTCGACTTCGCGCTCGGCACCGACACCGCGGGCTCGGGCCGGGTGCCGGCCGGCCTCAACAACATCGTCGGCATCAAGCCCACGCGCGGCCTGATCAGCGCCCGCGGCGTGGTGCCGGCGGCGCAGAGCGTGGACTGCGTCTCGATCTTCGCGCGCACCGTGGCGGTGGCGGCGCGCGTGCTGCAGGCCGCGATCGGCTTCGATCCCGAGGACCCGTTCGCGCGCAGCCTGGAGCTCGAGACCCGGCCGCTGCCGGCGCAGTTCCGCTTCGGAGTTCCCTCGCGGCTTCGCTTCTTCGGCGACACGCAGGCCGAGGCGGCCTTCGAGCGCTCGCTCGCGCAGTTGCGCGCACTCGGCGGCAGTCCGGTCGAGATCGACTATTCGCCGCTGTCCGAGGCGGCGGCCCTGCTCTACGACAGCGCGCTGGTGGCCGAACGCTATGCCGCGGTGCGCGACTTCTTCGACGGCCACGATTCCGAGGTGATCGAGCCGGTGCGCGGCATCCTGGCGCAGGGCCGCGGCTACGGTGCGGCCGACTTCGTCGACGCGCGCGTCAAGCTGCAGGCGCTGGGCCAGCGCGCCGCCGCGATCTGGGCCGACATCGACGTGCTGCTGGTGCCCACCGCGCCGGCCCACTACACGATCGCGGCCATGCAGGCCGACCCGGTGGCGCTCAACCGCAACCTCGGCGAATACACGAACTTCGTCAACCTGCTCGACTACGCCGCGATCTCGGTGCCGGCCTGCCTGCGCGAGGACGGCCTGCCTTTCGGCATCACGTTGATCGGCCGCGCCGGCAGCGACTTCCAGCTGGCCGAACTGGGCCAGCGCTTTCATCACGCCACCGGACTCGCGCTCGGCGCCACCGGCCAGCCGTTGCCGCCGCCGGAGACGCTGCCCCAGATCGCGCCGGTGCCGACGGTGCGCGTGGCGGTGGTCGGCGCCCATCTCTCCGGCATGCCGCTCAACGGGCAGCTGACCGAGCGCGGCGCCCGACTCGTCGAAGCCACACACACCGCGGCCGACTACCGGCTCTATGCGCTGCCCGGAACGGTGCCGCCCAAGCCCGGGCTGGCGCGCGTCGCGCCGGGAGAGGGCGCCGCGATCGCGGTCGAGATCTGGGAGATGCCGCTCGCCCACTACGGCAGCTTCGTCGCCCTGATCCCGGCGCCGCTGGGCATCGGCACGCTGGCACTGGCGGGCGGCCGCAGCGTCCAGGGCTTCCTGTGCGAATCGCTCGCGTTGGACGGCGCCGACGACATCACTTCGCTGGGCGGCTGGCGCGCCTACATGGCACAGCGCACCGCACCCGCGCCCGCCTGATCCCTTTCAGAAGACCTCTCACCCCTCGAACCTCCCGGAGTAACCATGGCCCTCGATCACCGAAAAACCCTCCCTCCCGCCGCCGGGGCTTCCAGGCGACAACTGCTGCAGGCCGGCGCGGCCGGTCTCGCGGTGCTCGCCGCACCGGCCATCGTGCGGGCCCAGGGCACGCCGAAGATCCGCATGGGCTACTGGCCGATCGCGGCCGGTCTGCCGTTCTATGCGGCGGTCGAGCTCGGCTACTTCAAGGCTGCGGGCCTGGATGTCGAGGTCCAGCGCTACGCCGGTGCGCAGCAGGTGATGGAAGCCGTGCTGGCCGATCGCTGCGACGGAACGGCGAACGGCGTCGGCTCGGCAAACATCGCGATCGGCGAGATCGCGCAGCCGGGCAGCTTCAAGATCTTCTGCTCCAACCCGAGCAACGTGAAGAACGTGCTCGACGAGATCCTGGTGCCGGCCGCGAGCACGGCCAAGACGATCGCGGACCTGAAGGGCAAGCGCGTGGGCTCGGGACCCGGCATCCAGAACGTGACGCTCGCCAAGACCGTGCTCGAGCGGGCCGGCGCGACCGGCGCCACGGTGGTCGAGCTGCCGATCGGCCAGCATGTCGCCTCGCTCGCGGCCGGCCAGATCGACGGCTGCTACACGCTGGAGCCGACCGGCACCATCGGCCGGCTCAACGGCAGCACGCGCGTGCTCGAAGCCGGCGTGATCGCCAGGTACGTGCTCGGCGACCCGATGGCGCCATGGTTCGGCGGCTCGGCCTCGCTGACCTCCGCGATCATCAAGAAGGACCCGGAGGCAGCGAAGAAATTCATCGCCGCCTACGGCCAGGGCGTGAAGCTGGTGCGCGAGAAGCCCGACGAGGCGCGCAAGTTCCTCAAGGGCTACACGGCCATCGAGGGCCCGCTGACCGGCGAGGTACCGCTGGCGGCCTACACGATGTACACGGAGTTCACGCCGCAGGACGTGGCGTACTTCCAGAAGTTCTTCGATCTGTTCGCTGAAAAAGGCATCTTCTCGACCCCGCTGAAGGTCGACACGATGCTCTACAAGGGATAGCGTCATGAGCACACCGGCCTCTTCCGTTCCCTGGTCTCCCCCCGCTGCCAACGCGGCCGCCTCGGCGCCGCCGCGCGAGGCGCCCTGGCTCAAGTACCTGCCGCTGATCGGCCCGGTGGTGCTGTTCATCGTCTGGGACCTGGTGGTGCGCTTCGGCCTCATCAAGGCCATCCTGCTGCCGTCGCCGTGGGCCACGCTGGGGGCGCTGTTCTCGGGCCTGTCGGGCGGCGCCCTGATGACGGATTTCCTGATGACCGTCTGGCGCACGCTGCAGGCCTTCGTGATCGCCGCGGTGGTCGGCGTGCCGCTCGGCGTCCTGCTCGGGAGCAACGAGCGCGCCTACCGCAGCGTGGAGTTCCTGATCGACTTCTTCCGCTCGACGCCATCTTCGGCGCTGATCCCGCTGTTCCTCATGATCTTCGGCGTCTCGGACATCAACAAGGTCGCGATCGCGGCCTTCGGCGCCTTGCTGATCGTGGTCTTCAACAGCGCCTACGGCGTCATCAACGCGCGCAAGCAGCGGGTGATGGCCGCCAAGGTGATGGGAGCCTCGCGCTGGCAGACCTTCCGCGACGTGCTGGTGTGGGAGAGCCTGCAGCCGAGCTTCGTGGGCCTGCGCTCTGCGGTCTCGATGGCGCTGGTGATCGTGATCGTCGCCGAGATGTTCATCGGCTCGGATGCCGGCCTGGGCCATCGCATCATCGATGCGCAGCAGGTGATGAACGTCAAGGACATGTATGCCGCCATCCTCGCGGCGGGCGCGCTGGGCTACCTGCTGAACATCCTTTTCCTCGTGGCCGAGCGCCGCATCGTGCACTGGAGCGGAAGATGAGAGCCACCGTCGAGAACGTCGTCAACGGCCCGGTCTATGCCGATGTGCCGAAGCCCGTGTTCAAGCCCGGCCCGGCCGGCACCCACATCACGATCCGGGGCCTGACCAAGTACTTCGCGGGCTGGCCGCTCTACGAGAACTTCGACCTCGACATCCCGAAGGGCGCGATCGTCTCGGTGTTCGGTCCCAACGGCTGCGGCAAGTCGACCCTGATCAACATGATCGCGGGCCTGGTGCCGATCGATTCGGGCGAGATCCTGTTCGATGGCAAGTCGCTCAAGGACACCAAGATCGGCTACGTGTTCCAGAACTACCGCGAGGCGATGTTCCCGTGGATGCGCACCATCGACAACATCGCCTACCCGCTCAAGCTCGAGGGCCGGTCCAAGGCCGAGGTCGACCGCCGCATGGCCGAGCTGGTGGCTTCCTTCGACGTCAAGTTCGACCTGAACCGCTATCCCTACGAGCTCTCGGGCGGCCAGCAGCAGACGGCCTCGATCATGCGCGCGCTGGCGCCGAACCCCGAGGTGCTGTTCCTCGACGAACCCTTCTCGGCGCTCGACTTCGAGATGACCCTCTTCATCCGCGAGAAGCTGCAGGAGGTGTTCATGCAGACCGGCACCACCATGCTGCTGGTCTCGCACGACCTCGAGGAGGCGGTCTACCTGGCCGATCAGGTGCTGCTGCTGACCAAGCGGCCGACCAAGGTGGCCGAGATCCTCTCGTACACGGATGCGCGGCCGCGCACGCTCGAGACGCTGAGCTCGGCGAGCTTCGTCGCGATGAAGAAGCTGAGCCTCGAGATCTTCCAGCGCGAGGTGCGCAGATGACGATGACCGCAGCGCAGGTCGAGGCCTATGTCGACGCCGCGGCCACGGCGCTCGACCTCAGGCTGCGCGCCGATCACCGAGCCGGCGTGCTGCGCTACTTCGGCCTGGCGGCCGAGTTCGCGGCGCTGGTCGAAGCCGTGCCGCTGCAGCCGCACGACGAGCCGGCCCTGAGCTTCGCGCCGGTGTCGCCGCCGGAGAAGACGCGATGATGCCGGCCGAACTGCTGCGCCAGGACGGCTTCGCGATGGCCGAGGCGGTGCGCGCGGGCAGCACCAGCGCCATGTCGCTGGTGCAGGCGAGCCTGGACCGCATCGACGCCACCAACGCCAGGGTGAACGCCTTCACCGACGTGGTGCGCGAGCGCGCGCTGCGCCGCGCCGCGCAGGTCGATGCCTCGCTGGTGTCCGACAAGGCGGCGCAGACGCGCGACTTGCCGTTGCTCGGGGTGCCCTTCGCGGTCAAGAACCTGTTCGACATCGCGGGCCTGCAGACGCTCGCGGGCTCGAAGATCGAGCGCGAGAGCCTGCCCGCCCGCGGCGACGCGGCGCTCGTCAAGCGGCTCGAGAGCGCCGGCGCGGTGCTGGTCGGCGCGCTCAACATGGACGAGTACGCCTACGGCTTCACGAACGAGAACAGCCACGAAGGCCCGGTGCACAACCCGCACGACCTCGGGCGCATCGCGGGCGGCTCCTCGGGCGGCTCGAGCGCCGCGGTGGCCGCCGGCCAGGTTCCGCTCACGCTGGGCTCCGACACCAACGGCTCGATCCGCGTGCCCTCGTCGCTCTGCGGCGTGTTCGGCCTCAAGCCGACCTTCGGCCGGCTGCCGCGCACCGGCAGCTATCCCTTCGTCTCGAGCCTCGACCACCTGGGGCCGTTCGCGCGCTCGGCGCGCGACCTGGCGCTGGCCTACGACGCGATGCAGGGCCCCGAGGGCTACGGTCCCAAGGACCCGGGCTGCGCCCAGCGCGCGGCGGAGCCGGTCGTGCCGACGCTCGTGCGCGGGGCGCAGGGCCTGCGCATCGGCATCCTGGGCGGCTACTTCCGGCAGCACGCGCAGCCCGAGGCCCTGACCGCGGTCGACGCGGTGGCGCAGGCGCTCGGCGCCAGTCAGACGGTCGAGCTGCCGATGGTCGAGGCCGGGCGCGCCGCGGCCTTCCTGATCACCAATTCGGAGGGTGCGGCGCTGCACCTGCCCGACCTTCGCCGCCGCGCCCAGGACTTCGAGCCGCTCTCGCGCGACCGCTTCTTGGCCGGTGCGCTGCTTCCCGCGGTCTGGGTGGCGCGTGCGCAGCGCGTACGCCGTCTCTATGCCGAGCAGGTGGCGCGCGTGTTCGAGCGCTTCGACATCCTGCTCGCGGCCGCCACCCCGTGTGCCGCGACCCCCATCGGCACCGAGTGGTTCGAGATCAACGGCCACCGGCTGCCAGTGCGCCCGACCATGGGCCTGTTGACGCAACCCATCTCGTGCATCGGACTGCCGGTGTGCGCGGTGCCCGTGTGGGGCGCGCATCCGGCGCTGCCGATCGGCGTCCAGGTGATCGGCGCCCCCTGGCGCGAGGACCTGGTGCTGCGCGTCGCCGCAGCGCTCGAATCGGCCGGCGCCGTGCATTCGCGCGTGGCCGCGCTCTGAGGAGGACGAAGCGATGGACATGCCCGTGAACCTGCCCGAGGTGATTGCCGAAGTCATTGCCGCCTGCGAGCGCTACGAGGATGCGCTGGTCCACAACAAGGTCGAGGTGCTCGACGAACTGTTCTGGCAGAGCCCGCACACGCTGCGCTACGGCGCCACCGAGAACCTCTACGGCTACGACGAGATCCAGGCCTTCCGCGCCGCACGGCCCTCGCAGGGGCTGGCGCGCGAGGTGCTGCGCACCGTCATCACCAGCTATGGCCGCGACTTCGCCACCGCCAACCTCGAGTTCCGGCGCGAGGGAAGCACAAGGACGGGGCGCCAGAGCCAGACCTGGATGCGCACCGCACAAGGCTGGCGCGTGGTGGCCGCCCACGTGAGCCTGCTGGGCTGATTTCCGCCGGCTTTCCGGCTGTTTCAGGGCCATTCGCGCTGGTACGGTTTATGCACACCATCTTGTATCCAAGGCAGGACGCGCTTGGGTCGCCGATCTCAACTTCATTTTCTGGAGCCGCCTCATGAGCCAGTTCAATCGTCGCGAATCACTCAAGACCCTGGCCGCGATGGCCGCCGCCGGCTCGCTCGGCGGATGGAGCGCCCTCGCGCAGGCGCAGAAGGCGCTGACCGTCGGCGTGATCTACGTCGGCCCGCGCGACGACTACGGCTACAACCAGTCGCATGCCGCGGCCGCGGCCCTGCTCAAGAAGATGCCCGGCATCAAGGTGGTCGAGGAAGAGAACGTGCCCGAGACCGCCGCGGTGCAGAAGACCATGACCGGGATGATCCAGCAGGACGGCGCCTCGCTGCTGTTCCCGACCTCCTTCGGCTACTTCGATCCGCACATCCTCGCGCAGGCCGCGAAGTACCCCGACGTGCGCTTCTCGCACTGCGGAGGCATGTGGACCGACGGCAAGCATCCGAAGAACGTCGGCAGCTTCTTCGGCTACATCGACGAATGCCAGTTCCTCAACGGCGTGATCGCGGGCCACATGACGAAGAGCAACAAGATCGCCTTCATCGCGGCCAAGCCGATCCCGCAGGTGCTGCGCAACATCAATGCCTTCACGCTCGGCGCGCGCTCGGTCAAGCCCGGCATCACCTGCAGCGTGATCTTCACGGGCGACTGGTCGATGGCCGTGAAGGAGGCCGAGGCCACCAACAGCCTGGCCGACCAGGGCTGCGACGTCTTCACGATGCACGTGGACGGCCCGAAGGTGATCGTCGAGACCGCGGCCAAGCGCGGCAAGATGGTCTGCGGCTACCACGCGAGCCAGGCCAAGCTGGCGCCGAACGCGTACCTCACGGGCGCGGAATGGAACTGGATCACGCCCTACAAGACCATCGTCGATGCCGCCCAGGCCGGCAAGCCGCATCCCAACTTCCTGCGCGGCGGCCTCAAGGAGGAGTACGTGAAGATGTCGCCGTACGGCCCGATGGTCACCGACGTCGCCAAGAAGAACGCCGACGAGATCAAGGCCAAGATGATCGCGGGCGGCTTCGACATCTTCAAGGGCGGCCAGAAGGACAACAAGGGCGCGGTCGTCATCCCGGCCGGCAAGTCGCTCAAGCAGACCGACCTCGAGCTCGAGAAGATGAACTACCTGGTCGAGGGCGTCGTCGGCTCGATCGGCTGACCGCCGCCACACACCGAGCGAGCCGACGATGCGCCACGCATTGAAAGAGATCGCACTGCCGGTGTTCGCCATCGCGGCGGCGCTGCTTCTCTTCGGGATCTTCGTCTGGTTCGCCGGCGTGAGCCCGGTCGAGGTCTGGGTGATCCTCTTCGAGGGCGCCTTCGGCGACTGGTTCTCGTGGCAGAACACGCTGCAGCGCGCCGCACCGCTGATGCTCACGGCGCTGTGCGTCGCGATCCCCGCGCGCGCCGGCCTGGTGATCATCGGTGGCGAGGGCGCGCTGGTGCTCGGCGGCCTGGCCGCCGCCGCGCTGCCCTATGCGCTGCCGCTGCCGGCCAACATCGTCGGCACCTTCGGGCTCTGCGTCGCGGGCGCAGTTGCGGGCGGGCTCTGGATCATGCTCGCGGGCTGGCTGCGCCAGTACCGCGGCATCAACGAGACCATCAGCAGCCTGCTGCTGGCCTATGTCGCGATCGGCCTCTTCAAGCACCTGGTCGAAGGCCCGCTGCGCGACCCGGCCAGCCTCAACAAGCCTTCCACGCGCTCGATCGTCGATGGCCTGGGCATCGGCGGCATCGGCGGCTCGGACATCCACTGGGGCCTGGTGATCGGCATCGTCGCCTGCGTGGTCTCGGGGCTGTGGCTGCGCAACACCGCCTCGGGCTTCTCGGTGCGCGTGGTGGGCGGCAACCCGCGCACCGCGCAGCTGGTCGGGCTGCCGGCCAACCGGCTGATCCTGGCAGCCTGCGGCATCGGCGGCGGCTTCGCGGGCGTGGCCGGCGCGGTCGAGGTGGCGGCGGTGCATACCAACGCCAACGCCTCGCTGATCACGGGCTATGGCTACGCGGGCATTCTGGTGGCCTTCATCGCGCGCCACAACCCGGTGGCGATCATCCCGGTGGCGATCCTGTTCGGCGGCTTCGGCGCCGCCGGCAGCCTGTTGCAGCGCCGGCTCGGCCTGCCAGATGCCTCCGTGCTGGTGCTGCAGGGCCTGGCCTTCGTGCTGATCCTCGCGAGCGAAGGCTTGCGCATGGTCGACTGGGCCGCCTTGTTCAGGAACCGCGGGCCGGGCAGCGCATCCACCACGCCCGCGGTCGCGGCACCCTTGGCCAAGGAGGCCGCATCATGACCACCGACCAGTGGATCGCCCTCGTCGCGGGCATCGTGGGCGGGGCCCTGCGGGTCGGTGCGCCCTTCCTGTTCGTGAGTCTCGGCGAGTGCCTGACCGAGAAGTCGGGCCGCATCAATCTCGGGCTCGAGGGCGTGCTGGTGCTGTCGGCCATGGCCTCCTTCGGCGGCTCGTACCTCACGGGCTCGCCCTGGCTGGGCGTGCTGATCGGTGCCTGCGCGGGCGCACTGCTGGCGCTGCTGCACGGCCTGCTGTGTTCGCTCGACCGCGTCAACGACGTCGCGACCGGCATCGCGCTGATGCTGTTCGGAACCGGCCTGGCCTTCTATCTCGGCAAGCCGCTGATCCAGCCGCAGGCGCCGCAGCTGCCGGCGATTCCGCTGGGCGACTGGAGCGACAACCCGGTGATCCGTTCGGCGCTGCAGGTCAATGCACTGGTGCCGATCGGCATCGTGCTGGCGCTGTTCATGTGGTGGGGCTTCGCGCGCACGCGCGCCGGCCTCCTGGTGCGCATGGCCGGCGACTCGGCCAATGCGACGCGCGCGCTCGGCTACTCGGTGGCGGGCCTGCGCATCGCGGCCACCACCGCGGGCGGCTTCATCGCCGGGCTCGGCGGCGCCTCGCTCACGCTGTTCTATCCCGGCAGCTGGAACGAGGGCATCTCGAGCGGCCAGGGCCTGATCGCGGTCGCGCTCGTGATCTTCGCGCGCTGGAGCCCGCTGCGCTGCATCGGTGCGGCGCTGCTGTTCGGCGGTGCCGGCGCGATCGGCCCGGCGCTGCAGTCGATCGGGGTCGGCTGGGGCTACCACCTCTTCAACACCGTGCCCTACCTGCTCACGCTGGTGATCCTGGTGCTGACCTGCAAGCCGGGCAGCGTCGCGATCGGCAGCCCGGGCGAACTTTCCTCCACCCGCTGACAACGAAAGCCCTGGCGATGAACGTCGACGCCCAACCCTATGCCTGGCCCTGGAACGGCGACCTGCGGCCCGACAACACGGCGCTGATCGTGATCGACATGCAGACCGACTTCTGCGGCAAGGGCGGCTACGTCGACGTGATGGGCTACGACCTCACGCTGGTACAGGCGCCGATCGAGCCGATCGCGCGCACGCTGGCGCGGCTGCGGCCTCTCGGCTTCACGATCATCCACACGCGCGAGGGGCATCGCCCGGACCTCGCCGACCTGCCCGCCAACAAGCGCTGGCGGTCGCGCCAGATCGGCGCCAACAACGTCGGCATCGGCGACGACGGCCCCTGCGGGCGCATCCTGGTGCGCGGCGAACCGGGCTGGGAGATCATCCCGGCGCTGGCGCCGCTGGCCGGCGAAGTCGTCATCGACAAGCCAGGCAAGGGCTCGTTCTACGCCACCGATCTGGAACTGGTGCTGCGCACGCGCGGCATTCAGAACCTGATCCTGGCCGGCATCACGACCGACGTCTGCGTCCACACGACGATGCGCGACGCCAACGACCGCGGCTTCGAATGCCTGCTGCTGTCGGACTGCACGGCCGCCACCGACCACGGCAACCACCTGGCGGCGCTCAAGATGATCACGATGCAGGGCGGCGTGTTCGGCGCCCACGCGACCTCGGCCGCGCTGCTCGAGGCCCTGCCGGCGGCCGCCCGGGTCCACGAACGGAACGCCCGATGATCGCCCCCGTTCATCCCGCCCCTGCCGCCAGCGGCGCGCTCGCGCTCGACACCTTCGAGCTGACCAAGCGCTTCGGCGCCTTCACGGCAATGGACCGCGTCACGATGCACGTGGCCCCCGGCACGGTGCATGCGCTGCTGGGCGAGAACGGCGCCGGCAAGAGCACGCTGGTGAAGTGCGTGGCGGGCTTCCAGCGGGCCGAGGAGGGCAGCATCCTGATCGATGGCCGCGAGCAGGACATCACCAACCCGGTGGTGGCGCGCGCGCTCGGCATCGGCATGGTCTACCAGCACTTCACGCTCGCGCCCGGCATGACGGTGGCCGAGAACCTGCTCCTGGCCGGCGGCAAGACGCCCGCGCTGATCGACTGGAAGCACAAGCGGGCGGAGCTCGAGGATTTCCTCGCGACCACGCCCTTCAGGCTCGATCTCGATGCCCGGCCCTCGGAACTCGCGGCCGGCGAGAAGCAGAAGCTCGAGCTGCTCAAGCAGCTCTACCTGAGGCCGCGGCTGCTGATCCTCGACGAGCCGACCTCGGTGCTGACGCCGCAGGAGGCCGACGAGGTGCTGGGCCATGTCCGCGACTTCGCCAAGAGCGGCATGTGCACGGTGCTGATCATCACGCACAAGTTCCGCGAGGTGATGGCCTACGCCGACAGCGTGACGGTGCTGCGGCGCGGCAAGGCGGTGCATCACTGCCAAGTCGCGGACACCAATCCGCAGCGCCTGGCGGCGGCCATGATGGGCGAAGGCGATGCGCCCCCACCGGCCGAGGGCGATGTGGAGGCCCCGGCGGGCCGCGCGCTGCATGCGCTGCAGCCGGTGGCACCCAATGCGCCGATCGCGCTGCTGGTGGACCGCCTGCAGGCCCAGGGCGACCGCGGCACGCTGGCGGTGCACGACCTCAGCCTCGCGGTGCGCGCGGGCGAGATTCTCGGCGTCGCGGGCGTGTCGGGCAACGGCCAGCGCGAGCTGGTGGAGGCGCTGGTCGGCCAGCGGCCGCGCGTCTCGGGCCGGGTGTCGGTCATGGGCGAGGCCTACGAGGCCCGGCGCGACGAGAACCGCCGCCTCAAGGTGCGCAGCCTGCCCGAGGAGCCGCTGCGCAACGCCTGCGTGGGCGATCTCAGCGTGGCCGAGAACATGGCGCTGCGCGACTTCGACCAGCCGCCGCTGGCCTGGCCCGCGCTCGGCGTCGGCCTGCTCAACTTCGGGCTCTGGCGCAGCCGGGCCCGCGAATGGATTGCCGAGTACGGCGTCAAGACCCAGGGCGAGGGCGCGCCGATCCGCAGCCTCTCGGGCGGCAACGTGCAGCGCGCGGTGCTGGCGCGCGAGCTGGCGGGCGACATCAACGTGCTGATCGCGGCCAACCCGGTGTTCGGCCTGGACTTCGCGGCCGTGGCCGAGATCCACGGCCGCATCGTGCAGGTGCGCGCGCGCGGCGGCGCGGTGCTGTTGATCAGCGAAGACCTCGACGAGCTGCTCGAGCTGGCCGATCGCATCGTCGTGATGAGCGAAGGCCGCGTGGTCTACGAGACCGACGCGGCCACGGCGGAGCGGCACGTGCTGGGGGCGCACATGGGGGGTGGAGATCATCATGAACATTGAAGCGCTGCCTTTCGCCTACGAATTCGACATCGCGCGGACGGCGCTGGTCCTCATCGACATGCAGCGTGACTTCATCGAGCCGGGCGGCTTCGGCGAGACGCTGGGCAACGACGTCGCGCTGCTCGAGGCCATCGTGCCGGCCACGCAGCGCATGCTCGAGGGCTGGCGCCAGGCCGGCGGACTCGTGGTCCACACGCGCGAGGCCCACAAGCCCGACCTGTCGGATTGCCCGCCCGCCAAGCGCAACCGCGGCAACCCCAGCCTGCGCATCGGCGACGTCGGCCCGATGGGCCGCATCCTCGTGATCGGCGAGCCGGGCAACCAGATCATCGATGCGCTGGCGCCGGTCGAGGGCGAGATCGTGGTCGACAAGCCCGGCAAGGGCGCCTTCTATGCGACCGGCCTGCACGAGATGCTGAAGCGCCGCGGCATCACCCACCTGCTGTTCGGCGGCGTCACGACCGAGGTCTGCGTGCAGACCAGCATGCGCGAGGCCAACGACCGCGGCTACGAGTGCCTGCTGCTGGAGGACTGCACCGAGAGCTACTTCCCGGCCTTCAAGGCCGCGGCGGTCGAGATGATCCGGGCCCAGGGCGGGATCGTGGGCTGGACCGCTCCGAGCACGACGCTGCTGGCGGCGCTCGGCCACCCTTGAGCGGCAAGCACTAATATCCGGCTCGTGTCGACCGTTCGAACCCCCGCCGTCCGCCAGCGCTCCGTCGAACCGGATCCCGTCTTCCGCACGCTCGCCGACGAGGTGTACGCGCAGCTCAAGCGCGACGTGGCCGAGTTCAGCCTGGTACCGGGCGACCGCTTCACCGAGAACGAGATCAGCGAGCGCCTCGGTGTCTCGCGCACGCCGGTGCGCCAGGCGCTGTTCCGGCTGCAGCAGGAGGGCTTCGTCGAGGTGCTGTTCCGCAGCGGCTGGCGCGTGCTGCCCTTCGACTTCGACCAGTTCGAGCAGCTCTACGACCTGCGCATGGTGCTCGAGACCACCGCCGTGCACCGGCTCTGCGAGAGCGACCACCGGGTCGACCGCAGCCTGCTCGACGAACTCGGCGGCATCTGGCTGGTGCCGGCGGCGCAGCGCAGCGCCGACACCGTGCAGGTGGCCCAGTGGGACGAGGCCTTCCATTGCTCGCTGGTGGCCGCCGCGGGCAACGGCGAGATGACCCGCGTGCACCGCGACGTCACCGACCGCATCCGCATCATCCGCCGGCTCGACTTCACCAAGCAGCCGCGCATCGACGCCACCTACGACGAGCACGCGAAGATCCTCAAGGCGATCCGCGCCAACCGCGGCGACCAGGCCGCGATGCTGCTGCGCGCGCACATCGAGACCAGCCAGTCCGAGGTGCGCAAGATCACGCTGCACCAGGTGCACCTGGCGCGGCATGCGGGGCGGACGCCGCCGCGCGAGCGCTGAGCGCCGCCGCGCGAGGCCGGGTGCGGCGCATCCGCCACCGCGCTATGCTGGCCCGATGCGCCAGTTCGGCACCACCCTCGCCATCGACACGCCGGGCCGCGGCCTGCAGGAAATCACGCGGCCGGTCGTACGCTGGCTCGAAGGCTGCGGCCTGCGCGACGGCCTGCTGACGCTGTTCGTGCGCCACACCTCGGCCAGCCTGCTGATTCAGGAGAACGCCGACCCCGACGTGCGCGGCGACCTCGACCGCTTCTTCGCGCGGCTGGTGCCCGATGGCGATGCGCTGTTCCGCCACCGCGACGAAGGGCCCGACGACATGCCGGCCCACGTGCGCGCCGCGCTCACCGCCACGCAGTTGTCGATTCCCGTGGCCGCCGGCCGCCTGGCGCTCGGCACCTGGCAGGGCATCTACCTGTGGGAACACCGGCAGCGCGCGCACCGGCGCGAGGTGGCGCTGCAGGCCATGGGCGACTAGCGTGCCGCGCACCCGCGCCGGACGCCGCGCATGACCCGCCATCTGGTCATCGTGCTGGGCGACCAGCTCGACCTCGATGCGGCGGCCTTCGACGGCTTCGATCCGCGGTCCGATGCCGCCTGGATGGCCGAGGTCGCCGAGGAATCGACCCACGTCTGGTCGAGCAAACCACGCATCGCGTTGTTCCTGTCGGCCATGCGCCATTTCGCCGAGGCACTGCGCGCGCTCGACCGCCCGCTGCACTACCGGCGGCTCGACGATGCCGAGAACCTCGGCAGCCTGGCCGGCGAGCTGGCCGCCGCGATCGATCGCCTCGCGCCGCAGGCCCTCGTGATGACCGCGCCCGGCGATGCGCGCGTGCTGCGCGCGTTGCGCGAGGTCGCCGCGTCGCGCAGCCTGCCGCTCGAGATACGGCCGGACCGCCACTTCTTCGGCACCGTGCGCGAATTCGCAGCCCATGCGCGCGCGACGCACGGTCGGCTGGTGATGGAGAACTTCTACCGCGAAATGCGCCAGCGCCACCGCGTGCTGATGGACGGCGACCAACCCGCCGGCGGCCGCTGGAATTTCGATGCCGAGAATCGCCATGCCTTCGGCAAATCAGGCCCCGCGCAGGTGCCGGCGCCGCCGCGCTTCCCGCCCGACGCCATCACGCGCGAGGTACTCGCGCTGGTCGACCGCCACTTCGCGCGGCATCCGGGACGGCTCGAATCCTTCGCCTGGCCGTTGACCCGCGACCAGGCGCTGGAATGCCTGGTGCGCTTCGTCGCCGAACGCCTCCCTTCCTTCGGCCGCTGGCAGGACGCGCTGTGGCCGCACGAACCCTGGCTCTGGCATTCGCAGCTCTCGGCCGCGCTCAACCTGAAGCTGCTGAATCCGCGGGAGGTCGTCGCCGCGGCCGAGACGGCGTGGCGTGCGGGCCGGGTCCCGCTCGAGAGCGCCGAGGGCTTCATCCGGCAGATCCTCGGCTGGCGCGAGTACGTGCGCGGCGTCTACTGGACGCGCATGCCCGCCTACCTCGAAGAGAACGCGCTCGACGCGCACGCGCCCCTGCCGGCCTTCTACTGGGACGGCCGTACGCCGATGGCCTGCCTCGCGGACGCCATCGGCCAGACGCTCGAACACGGCTACGCGCACCACATCCAGCGCCTGATGGTGACCGGGCTTTATGCACTGCTGCTGGGGGTGGAGCCGCGCGAGGTGCACGCCTGGTACCTCGCGGTGTATGTCGACGCGGTCGAGTGGGTCGAGCTGCCGAACACCCTCGGCATGAGTCAGTTCGCGGACGGCGGCGCGATGGCGACCAAGCCCTACATCGCGAGCGGCCGCTATATCGAGCGCATGAGCGCCGGCAGCCTGTGCCGGGGTTGCCGCTTCGATCCGGGCCAGCGCGTGGGCGACGACGCCTGCCCGTTCACCACGCTCTACTGGGATTTCCTCGTGCGCCACGAGCCCATGCTGGCGGCCAATCCACGCACGCGGATGCAGGTCAGGAGCCTCGAACGCGTGAGCGCTGAAGAGCGCGCGCGGATCGCAGAGCGCGCCGCGGCCATCCGGGCGGGCATGCTCGATGGCGCCGCGCCAGGCGATCGCCCGGCTCAGAGCGTGAAGTCGTAGTCCACCGTGATCGGCGCGTGGTCGCTGAACTTGAGCGTCCTGAAGATCTGCTCCTCGCGCGCCAGCGCCGCCGTCTTCGGCGTCGCCAGGTGGTAGTCGAGCCGCCATCCCACGTTGTTGGCGTAGGCCTGGCCGCGGTTGCTCCACCAGGTGTAGGCCTCGCCCGTGGTCTCGGGCTTGAGCATGCGGTAGACGTCGACCAGGCCCGCGCCGTCGGCGCCGGCGTCGAGCAGCCGCGTCATCCAGGCGCGCTCCTCGGGCAGGAAGCCGCTGTTCTTCTGGTTGCCGCGCCAGTTCTTGAGGTCGATCTCCTGGTGCGCGATGTTGATGTCGCCGCAGAGGATGAACTCGCGCTCGCGCTTGAGCGCGCTCAGGTGCGGGAAGAAGCCCTTGAGGAAGCGGAACTTGGCGGCCTGGCGCTCCTCGCCCGACGAGCCGCTCGGGAAGTAGCAGCTGATGATCGACAGCTTGCGGGCGGGGGTGTCGAAGCGCAGTTCGAGGTAGCGGCCTTCGGCGTCGAACTCGGCATCGCCCCAGCCCACGACCACGTCGCTGGGCGCATGCTTCGAGTAGATCGCGGTGCCTGCATAGCCCTTCTTCTCGGCGAAGTGGAAATGCCCCTTGAGCCCGGCCATCTCCTCGAAGCGGCCCTCGACGTCGCTGGCCTGGACCCTGATCTCCTGCATGCAAATACAATCCGGCGCCAGTCCGCCGACCCAGTCGGCGACGCCCTTGGTGGCAGCCGATCGCAGGCCGTTGAGGTTGAGGCTGGTCAGTTTGAACACGAGGATTCCCTATGGCTGAAGAGATTGGAAAAGACGACGCACTGGCACAGGATTTCGTGCAGTTCGCGCTGGAGTCGGGGGTGCTGCGCTTCGGCGAGTTCAAGACCAAGGCCGGGCGGATCAGCCCCTATTTCTTCAACGCGGGTCTGTTCGACGACGGCGCCAAGATGGCGCGGCTCGCGGGATTCTATGCAGACCGCCTGCTGGCCAGCGGGCTCGAGTTCGACATGATCTTCGGGCCGGCCTACAAGGGCATCCCGCTCGGCGCGACCGTGGCGACCGAGCTCGCGCGGCGCGGGCGCAACGTGCCCTTCGCCTACAACCGCAAGGAGGCCAAGGACCACGGCGAGGGCGGCACGCTGGTCGGTGCGCCGCTCAAGGGCCGGGTGCTGATCGTCGACGACGTCATGTCGGCCGGCACCGCGGTGCGCGAGTCGATCGCAGCCATCCGCGCGGCCGGCGCCACGCCGCATGCCGTTGCGATCGCCCTCGACCGACAGGAGAAGGCGACCGAAGACGGCAAGGATGTCGACCACAGCGCCGTGCAATATGTACGCAATCAGCTTGGACTTGTAGTAATTTCCATTTCAAACCTCGACGACTTGTTACAGTACCTGTCAGGCCGCGCCGACGATGAACTGGGCGCCCACCGCCAGGGCGTGCTGGCGTACCGGGCACGTTACGGAGCCGGCTGACCACAACCGACCGAAGGACCGACGTTGGCGAGCACCCAAGCACTGTTGAGGACATTCCTTGCGCTTTCGCTGACCGTTGCCGGAACCGTGCATGCGCAGCCCGCTCCGGGCAGCGCCGGCGGGAAGTCCGGCTCCGCGGGCATCTACAGCTGCACCGACAGCAAGGGCCGCACCCTCACGGCCGATCGCCCGATCCCCGACTGCGTCGACCGCGAGCAGCGAGAGCTCAACCCGAGCGGCACGACGCGCCGCAAGGTCGAACCCACTTACACCGCACGCGAGCAGGCCGAGCGCGAAGACCGCGAACGCCTCGCCCAGCAGCAGGCGGCGCGCCTGGTCGAGGAACGCCGTCGCGAGCGCGCGCTGCTGGTGCGCTATCCGAATGCCGCGGCGCACGACCGCGAACGCGCCGAGGCGCTGGTGCAGATCGACGTCGTGATCCTGGCCGCCCGCAAGCGGGTCGACGAGCTCGCGCAGGACCGCAAGAAGGCCGACGACGAGCTCGAGTTCTACAAGAAGGACCCGAGCAAGGCGCCCGACGCGATCCGGCGCAAGCTGGAGGACAACGCGCGCAGCGTGGCGGTGCAGAACCGCTTCATCGGCGAGCAGGAAGACGAGAAGAAGCGCGTCAATGCGCGCTTCGACGAGGAGCTGGCGCGCCTGGCGCCGCTCTGGGCCGCGAACGCTGCGGCCGCCAAGTCGGCGACCCGCTGACGCCGCATCGGACGCCGGCCGGCGCCGCCCGCGCCCTCAGCCTCCCAGCTTCGACTTCAGCAGCGCATTGACCTGCGCCGGGTTGGCCTTGCCCTGGCTGGCCTTCATGACCTGGCCGACCAGCGCGTTGAAGGCCTTGTCCTTGCCCGCGCGGTACTCGGCGATGTTCTTCTCGTTGGTGGCGAGCACCTGATCGATGATCTGTTCCAGCGCGCCCGAATCGCTCATCTGCTTCAGGCCCTTGGCCTCGATCAGCGCGTCGACCTCCGAGCCTTCGCCGCTCCAGAGCGCCTCGAAGACCTGGCGCGCCGCGGCGTTCGAAATCGTGCCGTCGCCGATGCGTCCGACCAGGCCGGCCAGCTGGGCCGCGGCCACGGGCGCCGCGGTAATCGCGATGTCCTGCTGATTGAGCCGGCGCGCGATCTCGCCCGTGATCCAGTTGCTGGCCAGCTTGGCGTTGGCACCGGCGGCCACCGCCGCCTGGAAGTAGCCTGCCAGGGCCGGGCTGTGCGTCAGCTGCGCGGCGTCGTAGGCCGACAGGCCGTGCTCGCGCACGTAGCGCTCGGCCATGGCGCGCGGCAACTCGGGCATCCCGGCGCGTACGCGCTCGATCCAGTCGGCGCCGATCGCCAGCGGCGGCAGGTCGGGGTCGGGGAAGTAGCGGTAGTCGGCCGCGTCCTCCTTGGTGCGCATGGCGCGCGTCTCGCCGGTGTCGGGGTCGAACAGCACCGTGGCCTGCTGCACCGCGCGGCCGTCCTCGAGCTCCTCGATCTGCCAGCGGATCTCGTAGTCGATCGCCTGCTGCATGAACTTGAAGCTGTTGAGGTTCTTGATCTCGCGCCGCGTGCCGAGCTTGCCGCCGGGCCTGCGCACCGAGACGTTGGCGTCGCAGCGGAAGCTGCCTTCCTGCATGTTGCCGTCGCAGATGCCGATCCAGGTCACGATCTTGTGCAGTTCGCGCGCATAGGCCACGGCCTCGGCGGTGGAGCGCATGTCGGGCTCGGTCACGATCTCGAGCAGCGGCGTGCCGGCGCGGTTCAGGTCGATGCCCGACTGGCCGACGAAGTCCTCGTGCAGCGACTTGCCCGCGTCTTCCTCGAGGTGGGCACGCACCAGGCGCACGGTCTTCTGCTCGTCGCCGAGGAAGAAGCTGACCGAGCCGCCCTGAACCACGGGAATCTCGAACTGGCTGATCTGGTAGCCCTTGGGCAGGTCGGGATAGAAGTAGTTCTTGCGCGCGAAGACGCTGCGCGGCGCGATGGTCGAGCCGAGCGCGAGGCCCAGCTTGATCGCCCGCTCGACCGCGCCCTTGTTCATCACAGGCAGGGTGCCGGGCAGCGCCAGGTCGACCGCGCAGGCCTGCGTGTTGGGCTCGGCGCCGAAGGCGGTCGAGGCGCGGCTGAAGATCTTCGAGGCGGTCGAAAGCTGGGCGTGGGTCTCGAAGCCGATGATGACTTCGTAGCCCTGGACCAGCGGCCCGGTGGGGCGGCCGGCCTGCAGTTCCTCGGTGGTGGCGGGTGCTTGCTGGGTCGTCATCTCAATAGCCTCCCGGGGTGCGGAGGTGCCAGTCGGTGGCTTGCTGGAAGGCGTGCGCCGCGTTGAGCAGCTTCGCTTCGGCGAAATAGTTGCCGATCAGCTGCAGGCCGACCGGCAGGCCGGCGTCGAAGCCCGCCGGCACGCTCATGCCGGGCAGTCCCGCGAGCGACGCCGGGAGCGTGAAGATGTCGGCCAGGTAGTCGGCCACCGGATCGTCGCCGTGCTCGCCGATCTTCCAGGCCACGCTGGGCGCGGCCGGGCCGGCGATGACGTCGCACTGCCGGAAGGCCTGCTGGAAATCGTCCGCGATCATGCGGCGCACCTTCTGCGCCTGCAGGTAGTAGGCGTCGTAGTAGCCGTGCGAGAGCACGTAGGTGCCGATCATGATGCGGCGCTTGACCTCGTCGCCGAAGCCTTCCTCGCGGGTGCTCTCGTACATCTGCTCGAGCGCGCTCTTCCTGCTCGCGGGGTCGATGTAGTTCTCGGCGCGGTGGCCGAACTTGACGCCGTCGAAGCGGCTCAGGTTGCTCGAGGCCTCGGCGGCCGCAATGATGTAGTAGACCGGGATCGACAGCTCGGTACGCGGCAGCGTGATCTCGACGCGGCGGGCGCCGAGCTTCTCGTACTCGGCCAGTGCCGCATCGACCGCGGCCCGCACGCCGGGCGCCACGCCCGCGCCGAGGAACTCCTTCGGCACGCCGATGCGCAGGCCGTCGAGCGAGCCCTTGAGCCCGCGCGAGAAGTCCTCGGCCGGCCGGGCCAGCGAGGTCGAGTCGCGTTCGGGGTCCGGGCCGCACATGGCCGACAGCAGCAGTGCGCAATCCTCGGCCGAGCGCGCCATCGGGCCGGCCTGGTCGAGGCTGGAGGCGAAGGCCACCATGCCGTAGCGCGAGGCGCGGCCGTAGGTCGGCTTGATGCCGGTGATGCCGCAGAACGAGGCCGGCTGGCGGATCGAGCCACCGGTGTCGGTGCCGGTGGCGGCCGGCGCCAGGCCGGCGGCCACGGCCACGGCGCTGCCGCCCGACGAGCCACCCGGGATGCGCGCGCTGTCCCAGGGATTGCGCACCGGCACCGCGCTGTCGAAGCCGAGCGCAGGAACCGCGACGTTCTCGTTGGCCGAGCCCATCGCGAACTCGTCGCAGCTGAGCTTGCCGAGCGTCACGGCGCCGGCCTCGGCCAGCCTGCTTACCACGGTGGCGTCGAAGGGCGAGCGGTAGCCCGCGAGGATGCGCGAGCCGGCCGTGGTCGGCAGGTCGGCGGTGACGAAGATGTCCTTGTGGGCGATCGGCACGCCCTCGAGCGGCGCGGCCGATCCGGCGGCGATGCGTTCGTCGGCGGCGCGGGCCTGCGACAGCGTGAGCTGCTCGTCGACCGCCACGAAGGCACCGAGATCGGGGTGCGCCGCGATCCGGGACAGGTGGTGCTGCGCGGCCTCGACCGCCGAGACCTTGCGTTCGCGCAGGGCCTGCGCGAGCCTGGCGACGCCCAGTTGGTGCAGTTCCAGGCTCATTCGATCACCTTCGGCACCAGGAACAGGCCGTTCTCGACCGCCGGCGCGCTGCGCTGGTTGGCCTCGCGGTCGTTCGGTTCGCTGACCACGTCCTCGGCCAGCCGAAGCGTGATGTCCTCGATGGCGGCCACCGGATGGGCCAGGGGCTCGATTCCCGCGGTGTCGACCGCGCGCATCTGCTCGACCAGGTCGAAGAAGCCGTTGATCTGGCCGAGCATCCGTTCGCTTTCGGCCGGCGCCAGCCGGAGCCGCGCGAGCGAGGCGATGCGCGCGATGTCTGTGGAGGTGAGGGACATGGAAAAAAGGCCGCTATGGCGTAAAACAGGTGCGTTCGCAGGCCGTAAAGGTGCGCTGGAACGCGGGGCTGTCGGGGGATTCGGTTATTATCCCGCCTTTGCCGCAACCCCCGCGAACGCGCCGGCATTTGCCGCAAAAACCGTTTCAAACCACCCGTCACACGACCCAGAAAAAAGGGCGATGGCTTGCCGACGCGCATGCCGTGCCCCATGAGGATTCCACATGTTTGGAGCTTTTCGTCGGTACTTTTCGACCGACCTCGCGATCGACCTCGGCACCGCCAACACCCTGATCTTTGCCCGCAACAAGGGCATCGTGCTGGATGAGCCGTCGGTGGTCGCGATCCGCCACGAAGGCGGCCCGCACGGCAAGAAGGTGATCCAGGCCGTCGGCCGGGAGGCCAAGGCCATGCTCGGCAAGGTCCCCGGCAACATCGAGGCCATCCGTCCCATGAAGGACGGCGTGATCGCCGATTTCGTCATCACCGAGCAGATGATCAAGCAGTTCATCAAGATGGTGCATCCGCGCTCGCTGCTCACGCCGAGCCCGCGCATCATCATCTGCGTGCCCTGCGGCTCGACCCAGGTCGAGCGCCGCGCCATCAAGGACGCCGCCGAGGCGGCAGGCGCCACCTCGGTCTACCTGATCGAGGAACCCATGGCCGCCGCCATCGGTGCCGGCCTGCCGGTGTCCGAGGCCAGCGGCTCGATGGTGGTCGACATCGGCGGCGGCACCACCGAAGTCGGCGTGATCTCGCTCGGCGGCATGGTCTACAAGGGCAGCGTCCGCGTCGGCGGCGACCGCTTCGACGAGGCCATCATCAACTACATCCGGCGCAACTACGGCATGCTGATCGGCGAGCCGACGGCCGAAGTGATCAAGAAGACCATCGGCTCGGCCTTCCCGGGCTCCGAGGTCAAGGAAATGGAAGTCAAGGGCCGCAATCTCAGCGAAGGCGTGCCGCGCAGCTTCACGATCAGCAGCAACGAAGTGCTGGAAGCGCTCACCGATCCGCTCAACAACATCGTCTCGGCGGTCAAGAACGCGCTCGAGCAGACGCCGCCCGAGCTGGGCGCCGACATCGCCGAGCGCGGGATGATGCTGACCGGCGGCGGCGCGCTGCTGCGCGACCTCGACCGCCTGCTGGCCGAGGAAACCGGCCTGCCGGTGCTGGTCGCCGAAGACCCGCTGACCTGCGTGGTGCGCGGTTGCGGCATCGCGCTCGAACGCATGGACCGGCTCGGAAGCATCTTCACCAGCGAATGACCCGCCCCCAGGTAGCGCGCACTTCGCTTCCTGCACCTCTCGTGGCATAAAGCGTCATGCCGCTCGGCACCCTCGATCGCACTGCACCGCCCCTCTTCAACCAGGGGCCGTCGGCGCTGAGCAAGCTGATCTTCTTCAGCGCGCTGGCGCTGTTCCTCATGGTGGCCGATACGCGGCTGCACATCGTCCAGCCGCTGCGCATGGCGATCGGCGCGGTGCTCTATCCGGTCCAGTGGCTGGCGCTCAAGCCGGTGCAGCTGGTGGCCCACGGCGGCCGCTACCTCGAAGACCTGCAGGTGGCGCAAGGCAACGAGTCCGAGGCCCGCAAGTCGCTTGCGCTGCAGTCCGAGCGCGCCAGCCAGGCCGACACGCTGGCCCAGGAGAACGCCCGCCTGCGCGCCATCCTCGAGCTGCGCGAGACGACGCAGGTGCCCGGCCGTGCGGCCGAGGTGCTGTACGACGCGGCCGATCCCTACACGCGCAAGCTGGTGATCGACCAGGGCCTCAACAACGGCATTGCGGCCGGCTCGCCCGTGATCGACGAGCTCGGCGTGCTCGGCCAGGTCACGCAGGTGCAGCCGTTCTCGAGCGAGATCACGCTGGTGATCGACCGCGATCTGGCGATCCCGGTGCAGAACGTGCGCACCGGCGCGCGCAGCGTGGCCTTCGGCGATGCCAGCGCCCACGGCGGCGGACTCGAGCTGCGCTTCATCCAGGCCAATGCCGATGTTCAGGAGGGTGACGTGCTGACCACCAGCGGCGTCGATGGCGTCTATCCGCCGGGCCTGCCGGTGGCGCGCATCGACCGCATCGAGCGCCGCGCCGATTCCGCCTTCGCGCGCATCCACTGCGAGCCGCTGGCCAAGGTCACGGCCGCGCGCTACGTGCTGGTGCTGGCGCCGACCGGTTCGCAGGCGGTGCCCAAGCCGCAGCTGCCGAGCTCGCCCTCGGCCGTGGCGGCCAAGAAGAAGGCCGACAAGGCGGATGCCAAGGCCGATGCGAAGGCTGACGCCAAGGCCGACGCCAAGGCGGCCAGGCGCGTCGACAAGCCGGCCACCGACAAGAAGGAGCCGAGCCCCCGATGATCATGCGTCCCGGCCAGCAGCAGCTCCTGTTGCCCGTCAGCCCGCTGTTCATCTGGAGCAGCCTGGTGGTGGCGCTGCTCGTCAACATGGTGCCGGTGGGCCGTGCCGCCTGGACGCCCGACCTGCTGGCGCTCGTGATCGTGTTCTGGAGCGTGCACCAGCCCGACCGCGTCGGCATCGGCGCGGCCTTCGTCTTCGGCCTGCTGATGGACGTGCACCAGTCGGCCATGCTGGGCCAGCATGCGCTCTCCTACACCACGCTGTGCTTCCTCGCGACCATGATCCATCGGCGACTGCTGTGGTTCCCGGTGTTCCAGCAGGCGCTGCAGCTGCTGCCGCTGTTTGCGCTGTCGCACCTGATCGAGCTCGCGATCCGGATGATCGGCGGCGGCGTGTTCCCGGGCTGGACGCTGCTGGTCGCGCCTGCGCTGGAAGCCGCGCTCTGGCCGCTCGCGAGCCTGATTCTTTTGGCTCCCCAGCGTCGCACGCCGGAACCAGACGCCAACCGACCACTCTGACAGCCACTCCGCCCGCCCGAAGGCCCATTGCCTGCGGGCTGCGCGCGGCCTTAAGCTCCAGCCCCGATGACCGAGATCCGCAACGTAGCCGCAGAACTGACCCGCTTCAGGCGTCGGGTGTTCGTGATCGGCCTGGTCGTGCTGGTCGCGTTCGGGCTGCTGTGCGCGCGGCTCGCCTATCTGCAGGTGGTGCGGCACGACGACCTGGCCGAGCAGGCCGAGAGCAACCGCACGGCGATCGTACCGGTCGTGCCGAGCCGCGGCCTGATCCTGGACCGCAACGGCATCACACTGGCCTCCAACTACTCGGCCTACACGCTCGAGATCACGCCATCCAAGGCCGGCAAGGTCGAGGAGACCATCGACGCACTGACCGAGGTGCTCGAGATCTCGCCGCGCGACCGCCGTCGCTTCAAGCGGCTGCGCGAAGACTCCCGCAGCTTCGATTCGGTGCCGATCCGCACCCGCCTGAGCGACGAGGAAGTGGCCCGCTTCGCGGCCCAGCGCTACCGCTTCCCCGGCGTGGAGATCAAGGCGCGCCTGTTCCGCAACTACCCGCACGGCGAGCTCGCGAGCCACGTGCTGGGCTACATCGGGCGCATCAACCAGGCCGAGAAGACGGCCATGGAAGACTGGGAAGACGAGGACCTGGCCAACTACAAGGGCACCGAGTACATCGGCAAGCTCGGCATCGAGCAGAGCTACGAGAAGACCCTGCACGGCCAGACCGGCGTCGAGCAGATGGAAACCTCGGCCGGCGGCCGGGCGGTGCGTCGGCTCGCCGCGCATCCGGCCACGCCCGGCAACACCGTGATGCTCTCGCTCGACATCAAGCTGCAGAAGCTGGTCGAGGACATGTACGGCGAGCGCCGCGGCGCGCTGGTGGCCTTCGATCCCCGGACCGGCGAGATCCTGGCCTTCGTGAGCAAGCCCACCTTCGACCCCAACCTGTTCGTCGAGGGCATCGACACCGAGAGCTGGAAGGAGCTCAGCGAGTCGCTCGACAAGCCGCTGCTCAACCGCGCACTGCGCGGCACCTACCCGCCCGGCTCCACCTACAAGCCCTTCATGGCCCTGGCCGCGCTGCGGACCGGCAAGCGCGGGCCCAGCGTGCTGGTCAACGATCCGGGCTACTTCAACTTCGGCGGCCACCGCTTCGGCAGCCCCGAGGGCAACATCGGCAACATCGACATGCGCCGCTCGATCCAGCTGTCGAGCAACATCTACTACTACTCGCTGGCCAACGAGATGGGCGTGGACCTGATCCACGACTCGATGAAGCCGCTGGGCTTCGGGCAGGTCACGGGCATCGACATCGGCGGCGAGGTGCGCGGCGTGCTGCCCAGCACCGAGTGGAAGCGCAATGCCTACAAGCGGCCGGAGCAGAAGCGCTGGTATGCGGGCGAGACCATTTCGCTCGGCATCGGCCAGGGCTACAACGCCTTCACCATGCTGCAGCTCGCGCAGGCCACGGCGATCGTGGCCGACGGTGGCATCAAGCGCAAGCCGCATCTGGTGCTCGCGATCCGCGACACCGTGACTGGCGAGGTCAAGCCGGTCGAGCAGCCGCCGGCCGAGAACCTCGGCTACCGGCCGGCCGACATCGCGGTGATCCGCGAAGGCCTCACCTCGGTCGTGACCAGCGGCACCGCGCGCGGCGTGTTCGCGGGCGCGGGCTACCAGGCCGCGGGCAAGACCGGCACGGCACAGGCCGTGACCCAGGCACAGAACACCAAGTACAACGCCAAGGCGCTCGAGGAGCACCAGCGCGACCATGCACTCTTCATGGCGTTCGCGCCGGCCAACGACCCGAAGATCGCGGTGGCGCTGATCGTCGAGAACGCCGGCTGGGGCGCCGGCGCTGCAGCGCCGATCGCGCGCCGCGTGTTCGACTACTGGCTCATGAACCAGTACCCGAGCGAGGCCGACATGGCGGCGATCCAGATCGGCAAGGCGACCGCGCCGATCGGCAAGCCGCGCGTCGCCAGCGAAGTCGCCTGGACCGACTGAGCTCGCCCCCAGGTTGGCTCACTGCGTGTAGCCGCCCACCCCCTGCCGGGGGCAACACCAGCGGCCCGGCAAAGCCGGTTCCGCGGTGTTTCCCGAACGGGCCGGACTTCGGCGTCCGGGGCAAGCCGCACTGCTATCGAAGGAATGCGTCGTAGAACGTCTTGAGGATCAGTGCGCCCACGACCCCGATGAACACGCGGCGCACGAAGCCTGCGCCGTGGCGGATCGCCACGCGTGCGCCGACCACGCTGCCGATCACGTTGGCCACCGCCATCGTGAGCCCGAGCTGCCACAGCACATGGCCCTTGAGGCCCAGCAGCAGCAGGGCGCCGAGGTTGGTCATGGTGTTGAGCAGCTTGGCCGAGCCGGCGGCGTTGAGGAAGTCGTAGCCGAGCCAGCGCACGAACAGGAAGACGAAGAAGCTGCCGGTGCCGGGGCCGAAGAAGCCGTCGTAGAGGCCCAGCAGGGCACCGATCGCGCCCGTGGCATAGAGCTCGGCCCGGCCGCTGAAGCGTGGCCTGTGGTGCACGCCCAGGTCCTTGCGTGCCAGGGTGTAGAGCAGCAGCGCGACCAGGATCACCGGCAGCAGCTTGCGCAGGAATTCGCCGGGCACCACGGTGACGGCCCAGGCCCCGACGATGGAGCCTCCGAAGGCCAGCGCACCGGCCGGCAGCAGGGTGCGCCAGCGCAGTCCGACCCGGTGATGGAACTGGGCCGCTGCCGCGGCCGTGCCCCAGACCGAGGCGCTCTTGTTGGTGCCCAGCAGGGTCGCGGGCGCTGTGCCGGGGAGCACGCTGAAAAGCGCAGGCACCAGGATGAGGCCGCCGCCACCCACGATGGAATCGATGAAGCCTGCGAACAGCGAGGCAAGGGCGAGCACCAGAACTTCCATGGGCGAAATTGTCTCATCCGGCAAACGCGCCCGATCCACTGGCGCGGCTGCGGCGCGGACGTATCGCCACGGTGCGAACAGGCAAAAAAAAAGGCGCCGACCAGCGGCGCCTTGCTCAAAAAAACGGCATCTCGAACGGATGCCTTGTCTTGCTTGTTCTGATTCTGGAAAGATGTCTCCTCGGTCCCCCGCGCTACGGGCTGGCCCGTTTGCGAGTGCCCGGACTTTAATTCGGCGCACCGTCGCAGTGCATCGGGGATTACCCGCCACCTGAAACAACTGGAAACGCCGCCCGCTCAGGAAGCGGCCTCGCGCACCCAGGCCGCGGCCTTCTCGGCCAGCATGAGCGTCGGGCTGTTGGTGTTGCCGCTCGTGATGGTGGGCATCGCGCCCGCGTCGACCACGCGCAGGCCCTGGATGCCGCGCACGCGCAGGCGCGAATCGAGCACCGCCAGCGGATCGCCGTCGGCGCCCATGCGCGTGGTGCCGACCGGATGGAAGATGGTGGTCGCGATGTCGCCCGCCAGCCGCGCGAGCTCCTCGTCGGTCTGGTACTGGGGGCCCGGCTTCCACTCCTCGGGGCTGTACCTGGCGAGCGCGGGCTGGCCGGCGATGCGGCGCGTGACGCGCAGGGAGTCCGCAGCCACCTTGCGGTCTTCCTCGGTGCTGAGGTAGTTGGGTGCGATCGCCGGCGCGTCCTGCCAGCGGGCGCTCTTGATGCGCACCGTGCCGCGGCTGGTCGGGTTCAGGTTGCAGACGCTGGCGGTGAAGGCCGGGAAGCTGTGCAGCGGCTCGCCGAAGGCATCGAGCGACAGGGGCTGCACGTGGTATTCGAGGTTCGGCCATTCGTGCGCGGGCGAACTGCGCGTGAAGGCACCGAGCTGCGACGGCGCCATGCTCATCGGGCCGCTGCGCTTCATGAGGTATTCGAGCCCGATCTTCGCCTTGCCCAGCTTCGACGAGGCCATGACATTGAGCGTGGGCGCGCCGTTGATCTTGTAGACCGCGCGGATCTGCAGGTGGTCCTGCAGGTTGGCACCGACGCCCGGCAGGTCTGCCACCACGTCGATGCCGTGCGAGCGCAGCAGCTCGGCAGGGCCGATCCCCGACAGCTGCAGCATCTGCGGCGAGCCGATGCTGCCCGCGCACAGCAGCACCTCGCGCGTGGCGTGGGCCGTGACCATCTCGTGGCCGTCCCACACCTGCACGCCGGTGCAGCGCTGCGTGCCGTCGGGCTGGGGCTCGATCAGCAGCCGGGTCACGTGGGCATTGACCCACATCTCGAAGTTGGGCCGCGCATAGCAGGTCGGCCGCAGGAAGGCCTTGGCCGTGTTCCAGCGCCAGCCGTCCTTCTGGTTGACCTGGAAGTAGCCGACGCCCTCGTTGTTGCCGCGGTTGAAGTCGCTGCTGTGCGGAATGCCGGCCTGCTGCGCGGCCTGCGCGAAGGCATCGAGGATGTCCCAGCGCAGCCTTTGCTTCTCGATGCGCCACTCGCCGCCGGCGCCATGCATCTCGTCGGCGCCCAGGTAGTAGTCCTCGTGCTGCTTGAAGGCCGGCAGCACGTTGTTCCAGCGCCAGGTGTCGTCGCCGGTGAGCGCGGCCCACTGGTCGTAGTCGCGCGACTGGCCGCGCATGTAGATCATCCCGTTGATGCTCG
Organism: Variovorax jilinensis; assembly: GCF_030316885.1. GTDB lineage: Bacteria > Pseudomonadota > Gammaproteobacteria > Burkholderiales > Burkholderiaceae_C > Variovorax > Variovorax jilinensis. Next base: position 70,731 of record NZ_JASZYQ010000011.1, read on the forward strand.
ACGAGCCGCCCAGGGTCTTGCCGCGCGGATAGCGCAGCGTGCGGCCGTTGAGGCCCGCATCGGGCTCGGTGCTGTAGAGCCAGTCGGTGCGCGGGTTGCCGATGCAGTAGAGGTAGCCGACCGGAATGTGGATCCAGTGGTAGTCGTCCTTGCGGCCGGCCTCGATCAGCAGCGTGCGCTGCTGCTTGCTGCGGGTCAGGCGGTTGCACATCAGTGCGCCGGCCGTGCCGCCGCCGATCACGATGTAGTCGAAGGTGGTGTCGCTCATTCGCTTGCGTTGTCTCTCTGGTGGTTCTCGGGCCGGTCTGTCGCGGTGCCGATTGTGGCAAAAGGCCGCCGCCGTGCGCGATCGCCTACGCGCAGGGACGCCAATCGCGCCGCGGGGCGCGTACGCACCCGGTTACGATGCTGCGTCGTTGCTTTTTACTGCCTGCCGCTGTCCATGCCCACCGATTCGCAGACGCCTGCCGACGCGCCGGACGCGCAGCGCGCGCAGCCGCGCGTCGACGAACGCGAACAGGATGGCGGCCGCTGGGCGATCGCGAGCGGGCGCTGGACCGTCCTCGGCATGTCGACGCCTGCCACCTGGGGCGAACTCTCGGAGAGCCTGAAGCGCGTGCCGCCCCAGGACGACCGGGCCTGGGACCTGCGCCCGATCGTGCAGCTCGACCACATCGGTGCGCAGCTGCTGTGGAACCACTGGCGCCAGGCCTGGCCGGCGAGGCTCGAGATGGATTCGCAGCACAAGGCGGTGCTCGATCAGGTCGCCCAGTACACCTGCAGCCCGCCGGTCGAGCCGACGCACACCCTGGCTGACCGCGTGCGTGCCTTCGTTCACAACGGCCCGCGCATCATGTTCGTGGCGCGCGACTACCTGGCGCTGGTGGGCCAGCTGGTGCTCGACCTCGGCAAGCTGCTGCGCGCGCCGCACCGCGGCCCGTGGCGCGACTTCTCGGGCCAGATCTACCAGTTCGGCACCACCGCGCTGCCGATCACCGCGCTCGTGGGGCTGCTGATCGGCGTGGTGCTGGCCTACCTGACGTCGCAGCAGCTGCGCCAGTACGGGGCCGAGACCTTCATCGTCAACATCCTGGGGCTGTCGCTGATCCGCGAGCTCGGTCCGGTGCTGGCCGCGGTGCTGGTTGCGGGCCGCTCGGGCTCGGCGATCACGGCCCAGATCGGCGTCATGCGCGTCACCGAAGAGCTCGACGCGATGCGCGTGATGGGCATCCCGCACGGTTTCCGGCTCGTCATGCCGCGGGTGCTCGCGCTCGCGATCGCGATGCCGCTGATCAGCATGTGGACCTCGATGGCGGCGCTCGCCGGCGGCATGATCGCGGCCGACCTCGCGCTCGACATCTCGCCCCAGTACTTCATGTCCGCGCTGCCGCGCGCGGTGCCGATGTCGAACCTCTATCTCGCGCTGTCCAAGTCGGCCGTGTTCGGCGTGCTGATCGCGCTGATCGGCTGCTACTTCGGCATGAAGGTCAAGCCCAACACCGAGAGCCTCGGCCGCGGCACCACGTCGTCGGTCGTGACCTCGATCACGGTGGTGATCCTGGTCGATGCCCTGTTCGCGGTGCTGTTCAAGGGCGTGGGACTTCGCTGATGGCCGACCTGCAAAACCCCCGGGACCCCGCCGCCGAAGCGGCCGAGCGCGTGGTCGAGATCCGCAAGCTCTGGACGGTCTTCAAGTCGGCCGACGGCGAGCAGGTGGTGCATCGCGACCTCGACCTGTCCCTGTACCGCGGAGAGGTGCTGTCGCTGGTCGGCGGCTCGGGCACCGGCAAGACGGTGCTGCTGCGCCAGATCCTCGGCCTCGAGCATCCGACCCGCGGCGAAGTCTCGGTGCTCGGCAAGCCGCCGGGCCAGCTCAGCGCGATGGGCGCGGCCAACGTCGGCATGCTGTTCCAGCACGGCGCGCTGTTCTCGGCCTTCAGCGTGCTCGAGAACATCGCCTTTCCGCTGCGCGAGCTCAAGCTCTTGCCCGACGACCTGATTCGAGACGCTGCGCTGGTCAAGCTGCAGATGGTGGGGCTCACGCCGCAGCAGGCCGGCAAGAGCCCGTCCGACCTCTCGGGCGGGATGACCAAGCGCGTGGCGCTGGCGCGCGCGCTGATCATGGACCCGCCCTTGCTGCTGCTCGACGAGCCGACCGCAGGCCTGGACCCCGAGAGCGCCGACAGCTTCTGCGACCTGCTGCGCGGCCTGCACCGCGAGCTGGGCCTGACGGTCGTGATGGTCACGCACGACCTCGACACCTTGTTCGACCTCAGCAGCCGCATCGCGGTGCTGGCCGACCAGAAGGTCATCGTTTCCGGAACGGCGCGCGACGTGATCGCCTATCCGCATCCGTTCATCCACGAGTACTTCCTGGGCGGCCGCGGCCAGCGCGCCATGGAAGCGCTGCACGAAGGGGCGGCCAGCAGGCCGGCTCCGCTGACAGAAAGGTAGCCGCCATGGAAAACAAGTCGCATGCCATCGCCGCCGGGGCCTTCGTGCTCGGCCTGGTCGCCGTGCTCGTCGCGCTGGTGGTCTGGCTCACGCGCGACACCGTGGTGCGCAACACCTACGAGCTGTCGACCCGCGATGCGGTCAGCGGCCTGCAGCCGCAGGCGATGGTGCGCTACCGCGGCATCGCGGTCGGCAAGGTGACGTCGATCGGCTTCGACCCGAAGACCAAGGGCAACGTGCGCGTGCTGTTCACCGTCGATGCCCAGGTGCCGCTCACCAAGTCGACCTTCGCGACGCTGAGCTACCAGGGTGTCACCGGCCTGGCGTTCATCGCGCTCGACGACAAGGGTGAATCGCAGGTCGCGCTGGTGCCCGACAACGCCGACCCGCCGCGCATCCCTCTCAAGCCGTCGCTGCTGGCGCAGCTCCAGGATCGCGGCGAGATCATCATCGGCCGCGTCGAGGAAGTGACGCAGCGGCTCAACACCATGCTCGGCGACGAGAACCAGAAGCGCTTCTCGGACGCGCTGCAGAACATCTCGGCCGCAGCGGCCAGCGCCAACCAGCTCACGCAGTCGCTCGACGGCACGGTCAGGAACGGGCTCAATCCGACGCTCAAGGCGCTGCCGCCGCTGGTCGAGCGCACGCGCGAGACCATGGTGGCAGTCAAGGGCGCGGCCACCGACGTCTCGCGCGTGGCCAACAACTTCAACACCACCGTGACCCGGCTCAATGCCAAGGACGGCCCGATCGACAAGCTGGGCGAGGGCACGAAGGCGCTGTCGCAGGGCGTGGAGTCGTTCAACAACGCCACCTTGCCGCGCGTCAACCGCGTGGCCGACGACACCTCGCGCGCGGTGCGCCGGCTCGGCCGCGCGGCCGACGGCATCAGCGAGAACCCGCAGTCGCTGCTGTTCGGCAGCGGTGGCGTCGCTCCCGGTCCGGGCGAGGCGGGCTTCGTGGCGCCGCCCGCTTCCGCACGTCCCTGACGAAGGTCTTCCCATGAACGATGCATCGAACAACCAACCGTTCCTGCGCCGCGGTGCCGTCCTGGCGCTGGCGCTGCTGATGGCCGGCTGCGGCGCACTGCCGGACAAGCCCCAGCGCGCGGCCCTGTACGACTTCGGGCCCGCGCTGCCGACAGCCGCCAAGGCGGCGCCCGCGAGCCCGCCCGGCACGGCCGCGAGCGCCTCCGGTGCCGTCGTCGCGGTGCGGCCGGTGATCGCGCTCGCCGACATCGACGCCAATTCGCGGCTCGACGGCACCCAGCTCCTGTACCGGCTCGGCTATGCGGACTCGAACGAATTGCGGCCCTACGGCCAGTCGCGCTGGAGCCAGCCGCCCGCGCAACTGCTGCGTCAGCGCCTGCGCGAGGCGCTGGCGGCCGATCACACGGTGCTGGGGACCGAGGAGAGCGCCACGCTGGCGCGCGCCGACGGCCGTCGCCACGACACGCTGCGCATCACGCTCGACGAGTTCAACCAGTATTTCGAATCGCCCGAGCGCAGCATCGGCGTGGTGCGCGTGAGCGCCACGCTGTTGCGCAGCGGCCCCGGCGGCGAGCGGGTGCTGGCGCAACGCAGCTTCACGGCCGAACGGCCGGCGCCCTCGAACGACGGACCCGGCGGTGTCAAGGCGCTTGCCGCGGCCAGCGATGCGGTGGTGGCCGAAGTGGTCGCCTGGGTCGACCAGCCGCGTTAGGCCGCCGGGCCCCGGTCCGCGCTCAGAGGGTGCGGCGCAGCACCGGGAACAGCGTGCCGAGGCCTTCCGCCATCACCTCGACCGCGAGCGCCGCGAGGATCAGGCCCATCAGCCGCGTCATTACGTTGATGCCGGTCTTGCCGAGCACGCGCGAGATCGTATCGGCGAGCGAGAAGGTCACGCCGGTCGCGAGCCCGACCACCGCGCCGTAGCCCACCAGCGCCGCGAGGTCCCAGTAGTGCTGGGCCTTGTCGGCGTAGATCACGACGGTCGACATCGTGGCCGGTCCCGTGAGCAGCGGGATCGTGAGCGGCACCACGGCGATCGAGGCGCCCAGCGATGCCTTGACCTCGGTCGCGCGGATCTCGTCCTTGTTGGTCTTCGACTCCGCCGGCGCGGCGTTCAGCATGTTGAGCGCGCTGATCAGGAGCAACATGCCGCCGCCGACCTGGAAGCTCGCGATCGAGATGTTGAAGAAGGACAGCACCTGCAGGCCGAGCAGGGCGCTGACCGCGATCACCATGAAGGCGCTGAAGGCCGACACCCAGGCCGTGCGCCTGCGTTGCAGGTCGGTGCACTCCTGCGTGAAATGGATGAAGAACGGAACGATCGCAAGCGGATTGACGATGGCCAGCAGCGTGATCAGCGGCTTGACCAGGTCCATCGTCGGCGAGGCCATCAGCGCCCGCCCGTGACGTCGAGGACGGTACCCGTCACGTAGCCGGCCTCGGCCGACAGCAGCCAGACGATGCCGTTGGCGACCTCGTCGGCGCTGCCGGTGCGCTTCATCGGGACGGTGGACGCGAGCTGGAAGGCGCGGTCGGGCAGCCCGCCCGAGGCGTGGATCTCGGTGTCGATCAGCCCGGGGCGCACCGCGTTGACGCGGATGCCTTCATCGGCCACTTCCTTGGCCAGACCGACCGTGAAGGTGTCGATCGCGCCTTTGCTGGCCGCGTAGTCGACGTACTGGCCGGGCGAGCCGAGCCGCGCCGCGGCGCTAGAGAGGTTGACGATCGCGCCGCCGCTGCCGCCGTGGCGCGTGCTCATGCGGCGCACCGCCTCGCGCGCGCAGACGATGCTGCCGATCACGTTGATTCGCAGCATGCGTTCGAGCCGCGCCACGCTCATCTCGTCGACCCGGGCCTGCATGTCGACCACGCCGGCGTTGTTGACCAGCCCCGTGAGGCGGCCGAGCTTGGCATCGACCTTGGCGAACATCGCGAGCACCTGCGCCTCGTCGCCGACGTCGGCCTGCACCGTGATCGCGGTGCCGCCGCCGGCGCGGATTGCGCGCACCACCTCGTCGGCCGCGAGCGAGTTGCTCGTGTAGTTGACGGCGACCGCCCAGCCGCGCCGCGCGGCCTGCAGGGCGGTCGCGGCGCCGATGCCGCGGCTGGCGCCGGTGATCAAGAGAACCTGGTCCAAACCCCACCTCCTGCACGGAAGCCGTGCCTCAGTTAAAACCGTCAGCTTCCGATTACATCATCGAGGAGACGCTCGTGAGCCGCATCATCGACTACTACTTCACGCCGCAGAGCCCCTGGACCTACCTCGGCCATGCGCGCTTTGCCGCCATCGCGCAAGCGGCGGGCGCCACGGTGCGGGTACGGCCGATCGACTTCGGCGCCGTGTTTCCCGTGTCGGGCGGCCTGCCGCTCGGCAAGCGGGCGCCGCAGCGCCAGGCCTACCGGCTGGTCGATCTGGCGCGCTATTCGAGGCACCTCGACATCGAGCTCCATCCCAAGCCCAAGTTCTTCCCGGTGGCGAGCGACGACGCGGCCCGGCTCATCATCGCGGCCGACATGCACGACGGTTGCGACGCCGCGATGAAGCTCTGCGGCGCGGTCTTCGCGGCAATCTGGGTCCAGGAGCGCAACATCGCCGATCCCAAGGTGCTCGAGGCATTGGCGGCAGAATGCGGGCTCGATGCACGACGCGTCGATCACGCGCAGAGCCAGGCGGTGCAGGAGCGCTACGAGGACTACACGCAGCAGGCGATCGACTGCAAGGTCTTCGGCGCCCCCAGCTACGTCATCGATGGCGAGATCTTCTGGGGCCAGGACCGGCTCGATTTCGTCGAACGCGCGCTGAAGCAACCCACCACCATCCAAGGAGCATGACCATGGGTCAATTCATCGATCTCACCGCCAAGGACGGCTTCACGTTCCCGGCCTACGTGGCCGAGCCTTCCGGCAAGCCGCGCGGCGCAGTCGTCGTGGTGCAGGAGATCTTCGGCGTCAACTCGCACATCCGCGCGGTCGCCGACGGCTACGCGGCCGAGGGCTACCTCGCCGTGGCGCCGGCGACCTTCCACCGCGTCAAGCAGGGTGTCGAGCTCGGCTACACCGACGACGACATGAAGGCCGGCTTCGCGCTCAAGACCGCGGTCGAGGCGCTGCCGGCACCCGGCGTGCTGCAGGACATCCAGGCCGCGGTCGACTACGCGGCCAAGGCCGGCAAGGTCGGCATCGTGGGCTACTGCTGGGGCGGCCTGCTGACCTGGCGCGCGGCGGCCAAGGTAGCCGGGCTCGCGGCAGCGGCGCCCTACTACGGCGGCGGCATGACCACGCCCGAGGAAAGCGCACTGCAGCCCAAGGTGCCGGTGCTGGCGCACTTCGGCAACAACGACCACTGGATTCCGCTCGACAGCATCGAGGACTTCAGGAAGGCCCATCCCGAGGTCGAGGTCCATGTCTACGAATGCGGCCACGGCTTCAACTGCGACCAGCGCGGCTCCTACGATGCCGGCGCCGCCAGGCTGGCGCGCGAGCGCACGCTGGCCTTCTTCGCCCGGCATCTCGCCTGAGCGGGCCGGCCGTGAGCGCCGCGCGCAGCTTCAGCTTCCCGTCGGCGCTCGCGGCGGGCCTCGCGGCCGCGCTGCTGGCCGGCGCCGCGCCGGCCCTGGCGGCCGACTACGCCGGGCCGCTGTTCGACACCCATCTTCACTACAACGTGGAAGCCTGGGATGGCGACAGCGGGCCTTTCCCGCCCGCCGAGGCGCTGGCCCGCATGCAGCGCAACGGCGTCAAGGCGATCGTCGCCAACTCGCGGCCCAACACCGGCACCCGCACACTGGCCGCCGCGCGCGAGACGCGCGAAGCCGGCGTGACGGTGGTGCCCTTCGTGCGTCTCTATCGCAACCGCGACGACTACGGCAACTGGTTCCGCGACGAGACCATCTACGAGATGGTGCAGGCCGAACTCGCACGCGGCACGGCCAGTGGCCCCTACCAGGGCATCGGCGAGTTCCACCTCTACGACAGCGCCAACGCCAACGGGCCGGTCGCGAAGAAGCTCATCGTGCTGGCCGAGCAGAAGAGGCTCGCGGTGCTGGCCCACGTCGACGACACCGCGATCGACCTGCTGATGGCCCATGCGCCCGCGGGCGGCCGCAACCTGCGGCTGATCTGGGCCCATACGGGCATCGGCGGCCCGCCGATCGAGCGGGTGCAGGCGCTGCTCGAGCGCTACCCGCAACTGATGGGCGAGCTGTCGTACCGCCCGGGCCTGACCTGCGCCGACGGGCGGTTGTGCCCCGAGTGGCGGCAACTGATCCTGCGCTACCCGGACCGCTTCCTGGTCGGCTCCGACACCTGGGTCAACCAGCGCTGGAGCGCCTACGACGAACTCATGCGCGGCTACCGCACCTGGCTCGGCGACCTGCCGCCCGACGTGGCACGACGCATCGCATGGGGCAATGCCGCAGACATGTTCTCGGTGCGTTAGCGGGGCCATCGGGCGGCTTCGATGCATTGATGCGGCTTTGGCCTTCAATGCGCGGCATTGTTTCCAATCAACGAACACCGCGATTCCTTTTTCTACGGGTTTCCACCTAGAGATGGGCGCATACTTGTCCTCACGGAAGCACGCCGCTTCCCTCAACAAGGACATCAAATGAACACCTCGAAGATCATCGCCGCCGCCGCCCTCTCGCTCCTCGCCGCCGCAGGTGCCCAGGCCGAAACCTACGAAGGCGTCCACGCGCCGGTGTCGGCCCTGAGCCGCGCCGAAGTCAACGGCCAGGCCGTGGTTGCCGCTCGCAGCGAGAACCCGTACGCCGACAGCGCCTCGTCGCACGTCGCCCCGGCCCTGACCGCCTCGGCCGACCGCTCGGTGATCCGTGCCCAGGCCGTCGCCACCGCGCACGAGCCGAACCAGAACCTGGACCGCAAGGCCTTCGTGAACAGCGTGGTGCCGTCGCAGTACAAGATCGAGCGCTCGACCACCCGTCAAGCCGGCCTCTGATCCTCCGCGCGAATCCGGCTCCCAAGGCCGGTCCGAGTCATCGGGCCGGCCTTTCTCTTTTGGCGAGCGGAAACGGGATTGTTTCGATTGTGGAAACGCGGTGTCTCCGGACTGAGTGTTTTCCCGTAGTCAATCGGCTCGAAACTCGTGCCACAGGCCAGCCATCGCCAGCCTGGTTTTGAAGACCATCCTGATCAACCGAAGGAACTCCATGAACACGACCCGTATCCTCGCCGCTGCCGTCCTGACCCTCGCCGCCGCTGCCGGCGCCCACGCCGAGACCTACGACGGCGTTCATGCCGGCGCGTCGGCCAAGAGCCGCAGCGAAGTCGCCGCCGAAGCGGTCACCGCCGCATCGGCTCCGAACCAGAACGTGGTGCGCGGCTCGCGCGGCGCCGAGCCGTTCAACTCGGTCGCCAGCCCCGAAGCCGTGCGCGCCCAGGCCGTCGCCGCCGCCAATGCACCCGACCAGAACGTGAGCAGCGGTTCGCGCGTCAACAGCCGCGTGATCTCGACCATGAACAAGCCGGAACCCGCGGTCCAGGCCAAGAAGGACGGCGCCGTCACGGCCAAGTAAGCCGCGGCTGCCGCGTTACGAAAGCCGGAAGGTGCGAACAGCGCCTTCCGGCTTTTTCAATGGGGCCGCGCGAGGTAGCGCTTGCGCCAGAAGACCGTCACCAGCACCACCGCGATCGCGCCCATGGTGCCCATCGCGATCCAGAAGCCGTCGGCCTTGTGCACCAGCGGGATGAACTCGAAGTTCATGCCGAAGATGCCGGCGATCAGGTTGAGCGGCAGGAATACCGCGGTCAGCACGGTCAGCACCCGCATGATGTCGTTGGCCCGGTGGCCCTGCACGCTGAAGTGCATCTGCACGGCGGTCTCGGCGTTCTGCTCGAGCCGCCGCACGTGGTGCACCACGCGCTCGATGTGCTCGAGCACGTCGCGGCTGCGAACCATGACCAGTTCGCGCTCCCGCTGTTCGGCCGGGCTTCCGGGCGCGGGCAGGGTCTCGAGCGAATCGATCCAGTCCTGGATCGCACCGCGCTGGTCCTCGCAGATCTCGTCGAGGTGGTAGAGCGACTGGCGCGTTTCCATCAGGGCGCTCCAGTTGGTGAAGCGGCTGTGCGGATCGATCAACTCGGCCTGCCAGTGCTCCAGCTGACGGGTGAGCTCGCGGCGCATGTCCAGGTAGGCATCCACGATCTGGTTGATGACGCGCAGCATGAGGTCGGCCGGCCCGCTCGGGATGCGGGCCGATACCGCGCGCACGTCGAGCACCGGCCCGGCCCCGCGGCCCTCGGGCGTGGCGGCCGCGAGCAGCTTGGCCGCGAAGGCGTCGCGCACCGCGCCGTCCTCCGGATGCACCGACAGCAGGACCCGGTCGAAGACCGCGAAACCCACCGGCCGCGTGTCGACGCGGCGCAGCACGCTCGGGCCACCGCGCACGGGGCGCTCGGGTGGCGTCGAAGGCTCCTTGCCGTTGGTGGCGGCCAGGCGCCGGAACACCAGCAGGTCGTACTGCGAGGTGTAGTCGTAGCGCGAGGGCAGCTGGTCGTTGAGCAGGTCGCTCACGTGCAGGTCGAGCAGCAGCGTGTTGCACAGCGCCTGCAGCACCTCCTGCACCTGCGGCAGCGAGGCCCGGAATTCCTCTCGCGTCAGCGACAGCCACAGGTAGCCGCGCTCGCAGGCGCCAGGCGCCGCCATCGCGGCGAGCGCGTCGTGCTCGCTGATCTGCGTGCCGTCGATCTTGAAGATGCGCATGAGACGGGGCGCGCTCAGGCCCGCCTGAGGAGGCGCGCCGCGTCGAGCGCGAAATACGTCAGCACGCCGTCGGCGCCGGCGCGCTTGAAGGCCAGCAGGCTCTCGAGCATCACGGCGTCGTGGTCGAGCCAGCCGTTCTGCGCCGCCGCCTTCAGCATCGCGTATTCGCCGCTGACCTGGTAGGCGAAGGTGGGCACGCGGAACTGGTCCTTCACGCGGCGCACGATGTCGAGGTAGGGCATGCCGGGCTTCACCATCACCATGTCGGCACCCTCGGCGATGTCGATCGCGACTTCGCGCAGCGCCTCGTCGCTGTTGCCCGGGTCCATCTGGTAGACCTTCTTGTTGCTCTTGCCGAGGTTGGCGGCCGAGCCGACCGCATCGCGGAAGGGGCCGTAGAAGGCGCTCGCGTACTTGGCGCTGTAGGCCATGATGCGCGTGTGCACGTCGCCGCGCGCCTCGAGCGCATCGCGGATGGCGCCGATGCGACCGTCCATCATGTCGCTCGGCGCCACGATGTCGACGCCCGCGCGCGACTGCGCGAGCGCCTGCTTCACGAGCACCTCGACCGTCGGATCGTTGAGGATGTAGCCGCTGTCGTCGAGCAGGCCGTCCTGGCCGTGGCTGGTGTAGGGGTCGAGCGCCACGTCGGTCATCACGCCGAGTTCTGGGAAGCGCTCCTTGAGCGCACCGACCACGCGCGGGATCAGGCCGTCGGGGTTGAAGGCCTCGTCTCCGGCGGGCGTCTTGAGTCCGGCATCGATCACCGGAAAGAGCGCCAGCACCGGGATGCCGAGCGCGACGCATTGCTCGGCGACCGGCAGGAGCTGGTCCAGGCTGAGCCGCTCGACGCCGGGCATCGAGGCCACGGCATCGCGCCGCCGTTCGCCTTCCTGCACGAACACGGGATAGATCAGGTCGCTCGCCGTGAGTGCGTGCTCGCGAACGAGATCGCGCGTGAAGGCGTCGCGGCGCAGTCGACGCGGCCGGCCGGCGGGGAAGGGGGCATGGAAGGTCATGTCGAAAATTGTGCCCGAAGCTTTTTGCTGCATCGCAGTACGACGTCCACGGCGTTGGCTGCGAAGTTCAGTGTTAGATCGGAAGTGAATGGATTGGTACTAGGGATATCAACCGGAAGGTTAAAAAAACGACGCCGTTGCTTGATCGGTTGTTTGGCCTTTGTTAAATTCTGTCGCGGGCGGCTTGCCGCTCCCCGCTTTTCCTCCCTGAGCGGGTGCCTTGATGTGTGACAGCAAAAGGGCTTCCCAGCCCGGCGTTCTGACGCCGGGCTTTTTTTTGTGCGTCCCGCGTCCGAGACGCGCCACTAAACTGCCTCTCCATGCTCTGGGTCAAATCCTTTCACATCGTCTTCGTCGTGAGCTGGTTCGCGGGGCTCTTCTACCTGCCGCGCATCTTCGTCAACCTGGCCATGGTGGCGCCCGAGTCCGTGGCCGAGCGCGCGCGTCTCGTGCTGATGGCGCGCAAGCTGTTTCGCTTCACCACCTTCCTGGCCGTGCCGGCGCTGATCTTCGGGCTCTGGCTGTGGATGGGCTACGGCATCGGGCGAGGACCGGGCAGCGGCTGGATGCATGCCAAGCTGGCGCTGGTGCTGGTCACTCTCGGCTATCACCACGGCTGCGGCGTGCTGCTGCGTCGCTTCGTGGCGGGCAGCGACCGGCGCAGCCACCGCTGGTATCGCTGGTTCAACGAACTGCCGGTGCTGCTGCTGCTTGCCATCGTGGTGCTGGTCGTGGTCAAGCCCTTCTGAGCGCGTGGTCACGCCGCACAAGTCCGTTGCGCTTCCCCTCGCGCTGGCCTACGCGGCGCTGATCGTCTACGCGAGCCTCTATCCGTTCTCCGATTGGCGCGACCAGGGCATCGCGCCCTGGGCTTACCTCGCGGCGCCCTGGCCCAAGTACTGGACTGCCTTCGATTTCGGCATCAACGTCGTCGGCTACATGCCGCTGGGCTTCCTTGCGGCGATCGCGGTGATCCGCAACCGGCCAGGCACCGGGGCCGTTCCCGCGGTGCTGCGCGCGACCGCCGCGGGCGCTGCGATCGCGCTGGCGATGGAAACGCTGCAGAGCTATCTGCCCGCCCGCATCCCCTCGAACGTCGATCTCGGACTCAATGTGCTCGGCGCCTTCATCGGCGCGACGCTGGCGGCGGTGCTCGAGCGCCTCGGAGCCGTGACGCACTGGCACCGGACGCGCTCGAACTGGTTCCTCGAGGACTCACGCGGCGGCCTGGTGCTGCTGGCCCTGTGGCCGATCGCGCTGCTGTTCCCCGCCGCCGTCAGCTTCGGGCTCGGCCAGGTCTTCGAGCGGCTCGAGGCCGGCGTCGCCGACTGGCTGGTCGACACCCCTTTCATCGACTGGCTGCCGGTGCGCCAGTTCGAGCTCGAGCCGCTGGTGCCTGGCGTCGAACTGCTGTGCGTGATGCTGGGCGCGCTGGTGCCCTGCCTGCTGGGTTTCGTCGTGACCCGCTCGGTCGCGCGCCGCGCGGTGCTGCTGCCCGTGGTGCTGATCGCCGGCGTGGCGGCGTCGGCGCTGTCGGCGGCGCTCAGCTACGGGCCGCCGCATGCGTGGGCCTGGCTGAGCCTGCCGGTGCAGATCGGCATTGCCGCGGCGCTGATCGTCGGCGTGCTGCTGCTCGCGGCGCCACGGCGCTTCTGCGCGGCGCTGCTGCTGGTCGCGCTGGTGGTCCACCTGAGCCTGCTCAACCAGGCGCCCGAGAGCGCCTACTTCGCGCAGACGCTCGCCACCTGGGAGCAGGGGCGGTTCATCCGCTTCCATGGCCTGGCCCAGTGGCTGGGTTGGATCTGGCCCTTCGCGACCCTGGTCTATGCGCTGGCCCTGCTGTCGCGGCGCGGCGGCGGCCCGGCGCTGCCCGATACCCCTGCGCCCGGGTGACCCTGCCGGGACATCGCGGCCGCGGCGCTCAATAGAATGCCGCGATGTCCAGTCCCAGCATCCAGGCGCCGGCGGGCTACTACCAGCGCCACATCTTCTTCTGCCTCAACGAGCGCAAGGGCGGCGAGGATTCGTGTTCCAAGCACGAGGCCCAGGCCGGCTTCGATCGCTGCAAGTCGCGCGTCAAGGAGGCCGGGCTGTCCGGTCCCGGCAAGGTGCGCGTCAACAAGGCCGGTTGCCTCGACCGCTGCGCGGGCGGGCCGGTCGCGGTGGTCTACCCGGAGGCCGTCTGGTACACCTTCTTCGACGCCGCCGACATCGACGAGATCGTCGAATCGCATCTCCGGAACGGCGAAGTGGTCGAGCGGCTGCTGCTGCCGCCGGAAATCGGGCGCTGATGCCATGAATTCCTCGACCGAGAAGCTCAGGCTCAAGGGTGCCGCGGGTGACATCGAGGCGCTGCGCGACGTCGCTGCGGCGGGCACCCCCGCGCTCGGCGTCGCGGTGATCGCCCATCCGCACCCGCTGTTCGGCGGCACCATGGACAACAAGGTGGTGCAGACCCTGGCGCGCGCCTTCGTCGCCTGCGGCTGGACTGCGGTGCGCTTCAATTTCCGCGGCATCGGCACCAGCGAAGGCGTGCACGACGAAGGCCGCGGCGAGGCCGAGGACATGCGCGCCGTGATCGAGCAGGTGGCGCCCGAAGGCGCGCTCGCGATCGCCGGCTTCTCGTTCGGGGCCTTCGTGGCCAGCAGCGCGATCGAGGCGCTCTGGTCGACGCGCGACATCCGCCACGTGGTGCTGGTCGGCACCGCCGCGTCGCGCTTCACCGTGGCGACGCTGCCAGCCGACGCCCACGAGCGCGCTCTGGTCGTCCATGGCGAGCAGGACGATACGGTGCCGCTGGCCGCCGTGCTCGACTGGGCGCGGCCGCAGTCACTTCCTGTCACAGTCGTTCCGGGGGGCGGTCATTTCTTTCACGGACAATTGCCCCTGCTCAAGAATCTCGTCGTCCGCCATCTCCGCGCGGGCTAGTCTTTTTCCGTTTTCCGCACTCCCATGAATCGTCTTGTCGTCGCGCTGCGCGCGTTCGCGGTCGCCGCCGCCGCATCTTTCTGTCTTGTCGCCGTCGCCCAGGTGCCGGTGCCGCCCGAGGTCGCGGCACGCAGCTACATGCTGCTCGACGTCACGGCCAACCAGGTGCTGGCGCAGAAGGACATCGACACGCCGGTCGAGCCGGCTTCGCTCACCAAGCTGATGTCCGCCTACCTCGTCTTCGACGCGCTCAAGGCCAAGAAGATCACGCTGACCCAGACCCTGCCGGTGAGCGTCCGGGCGTGGAAGATGCCCGGGTCGCGCATGTTCATCGACCCCAAGATGCAGGTGCCGGTGGAAGACCTCATCAAGGGGCTGATCGTGCAGTCCGGCAACGACGCGACCATCGCGCTGGCCGAGGGCGTGGGCGGCACCGTCGAGCACTTCGTCGAACTCATGAACGAGCAGGCCAAGGCGCTCGGCATGAAGAACACCACGTTCAAGAACCCCGAAGGCCTGACCGAACCCGGCCACACCACGACCGCGCGCGACCTCAGCATCCTGGCCACGCGGCTGATGCACGACTTTCCGGAGTACGTCCACTACTACTCGATCAAGAAGTACCGTTTCCCGGGCACGCCGTCGACGAACGACACCAACCGCAACCTGCTGCTGTTCCGCGACCCGACCGTCGACGGCCTGAAGACCGGCCACACCCAGGCGGCGGGCTACTGCATGATCGTCACCGCCAAGCGGGACTTCCCGAATCTCACGGGTGGCCGGCGCCTTCTGACCATCGTGCTCGGCGCCGCGAGCGAGAACGCGCGCGCCAACGAATCGCAGAAGCTGCTCAACTGGGGCTACACGGCCTTCGACGCCGTGCGCCTGTTCGACGCCAACCAGGCCGTGGCCACGCCGCCGGTCTGGAAGGGCAAGGAAAACACGGTCAAGCTCGGCCGTCCCGAGGCCATCGTGGTCGCGGTGCCCGCGGGCTCGGCGAACAAGATCAAGACCCAGGTGGTGCGCCCCGATCCTTTGGTGGCGCCCTTTGCCAAGCTCCAGCCGATCGGATCGCTCAAGGTCACGCTGGGCGACCAGCCCGTCGCCGACGTGCAGCTGGTGGCGCTCGATGCGGTGCAGCAGGCGGGTGTGCTCGGCCGGGCCTGGGATGCCGTGCGGCTCTGGATCAAGTAACGCTTTCTTCTTTGGGTAGGCAGAGGGCGTCCTGCCTGCTATACTCGTGGGCTTTTCGGAAAATCCGAAGGGATTCACGTTTTCGGCCAGTTCTTGGCCGTACCCCGTCCGGCCGGTTCACGCCTAGGGCCTTCGGGGCTTGTTTTTGGGACTTATTCACACATGCCAACCATCAATCAACTGGTGCGTCAGGGTCGGACGGTCGAAAAGATCAATTCGAAGAGCCCTGCCATGCAGAACTCGCCGCAACGTCGCGGTGTCTGCACCCGGGTCTACACCACGACCCCGAAAAAGCCGAACTCGGCGCTGCGCAAGGTCGCCAAGGTGCGCCTCACGAACGGCTTCGAAGTCATCTCCTACATCGGCGGCGAAGGCCACAACCTGCAGGAACACAGCGTGGTGCTGGTTCGCGGCGGTCGTGTCAAGGACTTGCCCGGTGTCCGCTACCACATCGTGCGCGGTTCGCTCGACCTGCAAGGCGTGAAAGACCGCAAGCAGTCGCGTTCCAAGTACGGCGCGAAGCGTCCCAAGAAGGCCTGAGGCTTTCTGTAGTTCATCAAGCGGTGTTCGAGCGCCCTGGCCGGTGCATCGAGCGAAGTGACCCGATATTGGGTCGAGTAAGTGAGAGTTCTTGTTGGCTCTCGCGGTGTCTCGAAAGAGGCGCCAACTGAAGCAAAGAGGTTAGAAAAATGCCACGTCGTCGCGAAGTCCCCAAACGTGAAATCCTGCCGGATCCCAAGTACGGCAATGTCGAGCTGTCGAAGTTCATGAACGTGATCATGGAAGGCGGCAAGAAGGCGATCGCCGAGCGCATCATCTATGGTGCGCTTGACCAGATCGAGAAGAAGAACCCGGGCAAGGACCCGGTCGAGGCCTTCACCATCGCCATCAACAACGTCAAGCCGATGGTCGAGGTCAAGTCCCGCCGCGTCGGTGGCGCGAACTACCAGGTGCCCGTCGAAGTGCGCCCGGTCCGTCGCCTGGCGCTGTCGATGCGCTGGATCAAGGAAGCCGCGCGCAAGCGCGGCGAGAAGTCGATGGCCCTGCGTCTGGCCAACGAACTCATGGAAGCCACGGAAGGCCGTGGCGGTGCCATGAAGAAGCGCGATGAAGTGCATCGCATGGCAGAGGCCAACAAGGCCTTCAGCCACTTCCGCTTCTAAGAACTCGTCCCCCCTAATCAGACAGGCTGGAAGCCCGACCCACCGAGAGCGGTGGGCGGGCTTTCATCCGTTAACGGAGTAAATTTCATGGCACGCAAGACCCCCATCGAGCGCTACCGCAACATCGGTATCTCGGCGCACATCGACGCCGGCAAGACGACCACCACGGAACGCATCCTGTTCTACACGGGCGTCACCCACAAGCTGGGCGAGGTGCATGACGGCGCCGCGACCACCGACTGGATGGAACAGGAACAAGAGCGCGGCATCACGATCACCTCGGCGGCCGTGACCTGCTTCTGGAAGGGCATGGACCACTCGATGCCCGAGCACCGCATCAACATCATCGACACCCCGGGCCACGTGGACTTCACGATTGAAGTCGAGCGCTCGATGCGCGTGCTCGACGGCGCCGTGATGGTGTACGACTCGGTCGGCGGCGTGCAGCCCCAGTCCGAGACGGTCTGGCGCCAAGCCAACAAGTACCGCGTGCCGCGTCTCGCATTCGTGAACAAGATGGACCGTATCGGCGCCAACTTCTTCCGCGTGCGCCAGATGATGGTCGACCGCCTGAAGGCCAACCCCGTGCCGATCGTGATCCCGATCGGTGCCGAGGACAAGTTCCAGGGCGTGGTCGATCTTCGCAAGATGAAGGCCATCTACTGGGACGAGGCCTCGCAGGGCATGAAGTTCGACTACCGCGACATCCCGGCCGAACTGCTCGAGTCCGCCAAGGAGTGGCGCGAGAAGATGGTCGAGAGCGCGGCCGAAGCCACCGAGGAACTGATGAACAAGTACCTCGAAGAGGGCGACCTCACCGAGGCTGAAATCACCGCCGGCCTGCGCCAGCGCACCATCGCCGGCGAGATCCAGCCGATGATGTGCGGCAGCGCGTTCAAGAACAAGGGCGTGCAGCGCATGCTCGACGCCGTGATCGAACTGATGCCCTCGCCGCAGGACGTCCCGCCGGTCGAAGGCACGGACGACGACGAGAAGGAAACCAACCGCAAGCCGACCGACGAGGAGAAGTTCTCGGCGCTGGCCTTCAAGCTGATGACCGACCCCTACGTCGGCCAGCTGACCTTCGTGCGCGTCTACTCGGGCGTGCTGAGCAAGGGCGACACGGTCTACAACCCGGTCAAGGGCAAGAAGGAGCGCATCGGCCGTATCGTGCAGATGCACGCCAACGAGCGTCTTGAGATCGACGAAATCCGCGCCGGCGACATCGCTGCGTGCGTGGGCCTGAAGGACGTCACGACCGGCGAGACGCTGTGCGACCCCGACGCGATCATCACGCTCGAGCGCATGGAATTCCCCGAGCCCGTGATCTCGCAGGCCGTCGAGCCGAAGACCAAGGCCGACCAGGAAAAGATGGGCATCGCGCTGCAGCGCCTGGCTTCGGAAGATCCGTCGTTCCGCGTGCGTTCGGACGAGGAATCCGGCCAGACCATCATCTCGGGCATGGGCGAGCTCCACCTCGAAATCATCGTGGACCGCATGAAGCGCGAGTTCGGCGTCGAAGCCAACGTCGGCAAGCCGCAGGTGGCTTACCGCGAAACCATCCGCAAGACGGTCGAAGATGCCGAAGGCAAGTTCGTTCGCCAGTCGGGCGGCAAGGGCCAGTACGGTCACGTCATCCTCAAGCTCGAGCCGAACGAAGCCGGCAAGGGCTTCGAGTTCGTCGACGCGATCAAGGGCGGCGTGGTGCCGCGCGAGTACATCCCGGCGGTGGAAAAGGGCGTGATCGAAGCGCTGACGCAGGGCGTGCTGGCCGGCTATCCGGTCGTGGACGTCAAGGTCACGCTGCACTTCGGTTCGTACCACGACGTGGACTCGAACGAAATGGCGTTCAAGATGGCTGCCATCTTCGGCTTCAAGGAAGGCGCCCGCAAGGCTTCGCCGGTGATCCTCGAGCCGATGATGGCCGTGGAAGTCGAGACCCCGGAGGACTACGCCGGCAACGTGATGGGCGACCTCTCGTCGCGTCGCGGCATGGTGCAGGGCATGGACGACATGGTCGGTGGCGGCAAGCTCATCAAGGCCGAAGTCCCGCTGTCGGAAATGTTCGGCTACTCGACCACGCTGCGCTCGGCCACGCAAGGCCGCGCCACGTACACCATGGAATTCAAGCACTACTCCGAAGCTCCGCGCAACGTGGCCGAAGCCATCGTCGCCTCGCGCTCGAAGTAAATCCGGTTCTGTCTGCGACTCCGTGCCTCTCGTTGCCCGTGGCGAGAGAACCAGCAACGGGGTGCAGACGTTAAACCTCACACGGGCAATGCTCTTTCAAGGATAGAAAATGGCAAAAGGAAAATTCACCCGCACGAAGCCGCACGTCAACGTCGGCACGATCGGTCACGTGGACCATGGCAAGACGACGCTGACGGCGGCGATTGCCACCGTGC
>NZ_JASZYQ010000012.1 GCF_030316885.1 Variovorax jilinensis
TCTGGAGACTTCCGCCGGATCGACACGCATGAGTGCAACCGACAGCGTGCGCAACATCTTGCTGATGCTCTTGCCCTCGGGCCAAGGCTCGATCGAGCAGGTCGCACAGCAACTCGGCGTCGACCGGCAGACCGTGCATCGGCGTCTCGTTCGTGAGGGCATGACGTTTCGGGAGGTCGTGAACACAATTCGTCGCGAACTCGCCGTTCACTACATCGAAGACGGCAACCGGCCACTGTCGCAGGTTGCCGAGCTGCTGGGGTTCTCGGCGTTGAGTGCCTTTTCTCGGTGGTACAGGCAACAGTTCGGCCAAGTTGCGAGGCCGCGACAACGCATCAACATAGGCGCGAAACGATCCGCCGCACGAACGTCGACTTTGTGATGCGTCAATGCGCGTTGCAAATGGCTCCTATGGGCCCTGACTACCACTCCGGCTGCATGAAAAGCGGCCGCTTGATCTGGGTTCGAAACCGGGTTGGCGATGCAGGTGAGGCGTGTCCGCAATGCCTTGGGACCGGCCGTAGATTCTGAGATGTTCGCGGCACCTGAACGACCGCACTCTGGATCACAGCGGGAGTTGGTCTGGCGTCGGAGAGGACGGCAATCGCTGCGGAGCTGCTGTAGGCCAGTCGCTGACGACCGGCAGGGCAGGGCCCGAAGCCGACTTGCGGCCTGAGCGGAACCGAACGTTGGTACTCGGTCACCAACTTGGCGCTGTGCCGCCTAATGCCGGCGCCCTTAGTGCAGAAGTCCGACTCACAAGGCAGGCGTTGATTGAACTCGGGAGGAATAGTCACAGCCGTGACCGCAGGGCTTAAACCCAATGACGACTTGCTCAGGTGGGCCCAGCTGTCGCTGAAACGTCGAGAACACGCCTACCGGCCAAGTTCGGCTCGGATGTGCTCAGCCGCGTTGCTGCCTGCCTCGCCGTCCCAAAACGGCTCCACAATGCTCGCGCAGCGGTCGACGACATTGTTCGCAAAATCGACTGCGTTCTGGTCGAGTTCGTCGCCTATGTGGATGACGCCGGCAGCGACGGCGAGCCCTGTAAGGCGCTTCACCGAGTTCTGGGCCTCCACCTGTCGTAGCGGGGTGGGCACGGGGGCACCCTTGCGGACCAGCCCAAGCCGTCGGCGAATCTGGTCCCCAGCGGTCCCTGATGTCAGTAGACCGGCATAAGGGTCGGCAATCGCGGCGCATTCCAACGCGACTTCGCTTGCGAGATCAACCAGCTTCTGGTCCAGGTGGTCACCAAGCCGAATCAATGAAGCTGCGACGGCAAGCGCAGTAAATTCCTTGCGGGCCCTTTGCGGGTCGGAGAGGCCTGCTGGGTCACCATATGCGTCATCGACCATCAGGAGAAATCCTTTGCTCAACGCTACGTGGGGAGGCTGCGAGGGCCAAGCTGAGTGGAAACGTCTCATTCTGCCTGTGCTGGTATGAATCTGACTGCGTACCGACGAATGGTCCGGTGAGCGTCATAGTTGGACGCGGCTGCTCCTCAAAATTGTGGAGGCAGTCGATTCCCGAGGCGTCGTCAAAGGTAGGTTGATGGCCCCGCATCCTGCCCTATGCTGAGTGGCTGGTGCGCGCGCTTCCCGCAGTGGCCCGGACTGGGGCCCGAAGCGGAAGTGGCTCCGTAGCAGAGCGAAGATCGGACGTTCGAACAGTCGTCGGTTTCGGAGGCGCGGCATGCGTCGTAGAGCGCTGACAACGTTACCGACCGTCACCAAGTGGGCCACGAGGCGTATAAACGGGGGTCTGCAACGTGAGGGGTCAGCCATGAACCTTGATCTCGACGTCGCCCGTCGTCCGTCCATTCTGATCGTGGACGACACGCCCGACAACCTGGTGCTCATGAGCAACTTGCTCAAGGACGAGTACCTGATCAAGGTCGCCAACAGCGGCGAGAAGGCCTTGAAGATCGCCCGCCACGGCGACCCACCGGATCTCATCCTGCTCGACATCATGATGCCCGGCCTCTCGGGCCATGAAGTCGCGCGTGAACTCAAGGCCGATTCGCAGACGCGCGACATCCCGATCATCTTTCTCACCTCCTTGTCATCTGAGCAGGACGAGATGCTCGGGCTCGAGCTCGGGGCGGCTGACTACATCACCAAGCCGATTCGGCCGCCGGTGCTTCTGGCACGGGTGGAGACGCAGATCAAGATCAACGCCGCGGCCGACTTCCTGCGCGACCAGAACGCGTACCTCGAGCAGGAAGTTGCCCGCCGTACTCGGGAAGTGACCGCGATCCAGGACGTCACGATCGATGCAATGGCCTGGCTGGCGGAGGCGCGCGACAACGAGACAGGCAACCACATCCGCCGTACGCAGCACTACGTCAAGGTGCTCGCCGAGCATCTGCGCAATCACCCACGGTTTGCTCATTTTCTTGACGATGCGACCATCACGCTGCTGTTCAAGTCAGCGCCGCTGCACGACATCGGCAAGATCGGTATTCCTGATCGCATCCTCCTCAAGCCGGGCCGGTTGACCCCCGAGGAGTTCGAGATCATGAAAACCCACACCACGCTGGGCCGCGACGCGATCGCACAGGCCGAGAAGCATCTCGACATCGACGTGGCATTCCTCCGCCTGGCCAAGGAGATCGCATACAGCCACCAGGAGAAGTGGGACGGCAGCGGCTACCCCGAAGGCCGCTCCGGCGACGACATCCCGATCTCGGCGCGCCTGATGGCCGTGGCCGACGTGTACGACGCGCTGGTCAGCCGCCGCGTCTACAAGCCAGCCATGCCGCACGAGCAGGCGGTGAAGATCATCCTGGAGGGTCGTGGGTCTCACTTCGATCCTGACATCGTCGATGCCTTCCTGGAGTGCCTGGACACCTTCCGCGAAATCACCCAGCGGTTTGCCGACACCGACGCGGACATGGCCAGGCAGATCGATGCGATCGCCTTCATTGCCGAGCCGCCCTGAGGGCCGGCCGATGGGAAAACCGCTGGAGGTACAGCGAGCCTCGCTCGAGGCGACGAGGGCCTGGTACCAGGGCATCATCGAGGCGGCGCCCGATGGCATGCTGGTCGTCGATGCGGGGGGTCGAATTCTGCTCACCAACCATCAGCTCAACCAGTTCTTTGGCTACGCGGAGGGTGAACTGATCGGCCAATCGCTGGAGACACTGGTGCCCTTCGACAGCCGATCGCGTCACCCGGGACTGCGGGCGCGATTCATGGCTCCGGGCCTGACGCGCCAGATGGGCGGCACACAGGCCGACCTGCAAGGCCTGCGCAAGGACGGCAGCCGATTCTCGGTGGAGATCGGCCTGTCGCAGCTGCCGGCCATCGAAGGCCGCGGCGTGTGCGTCTGCGCGTCGGTGCGCGACATCACGCAGCGTCGCGCCGCCGAGGCCGAAGTGCGGCGTGCCCGCGAGATCGCCGAGGAGGCCACGCGCGCGAAGAGCGACTTCCTCGCGAACATGAGCCACGAAATCCGCACGCCGATGAACGCGATCATTGGGATGAGTCATCTGGCGTTGAAGACGGCACTCGACAATCGGCAGCGCAGCTACGTCGAGAAGGTGCACCGCGCGGCCGAGAATCTGCTGGGCATCATCAACGACATCCTCGACTTCTCGAAGATCGAAGCCGGCAAGATGGAGCTTGAGCGGGTGCCATTCCGGCTCGAGGACGTCCTGGACGATTTCGCGAGCATGGTGGGCCTGAAGGTCGAAGACAAAGGCCTCGAGTTGCTGTTCAGCACGCCGCCCGAGCTGCCGACGGCCCTGGTCGGTGACCCACTGCGCCTGAGCCAGGTGCTGACCAACCTCGGCAACAACGCCGTCAAGTTCACCGACGCTGGGGAGATCGTCGTCGGTGTCGAGGTGCAGGAGCGACTCGACCCCGAAGTGGAACTGCATTTCCGGGTCAGCGATAGCGGCATCGGCATGACGCCTGAGCAGATCGGACGCATGTTCCAGGCCTTTAGCCAGGCCGACAGCTCGGTCACGCGCCGCTACGGCGGCACGGGCCTGGGCCTGACGATCTCGAAGAACCTGGTCGACATGATGGGGGGCCGCATATGGGTCGACAGCGAGGCCGGCAAGGGATCGACATTTCACTTCACTGCGCGCCTGGGCCTGCAGACGCAGCCGCAGCCGCAATCGCGCCGCATGTTCAAGACCGACGAACTGCTGGGCCTGCGCGCCCTGGTCGTCGACGACAACGCCAGCGCGCGCGAAATCCTTGCGCAGATGGCCAAGGGCTTCGGCCTGGAGGTGAATGTGGCCCGCAGCGGACCCGAGGCCCTGGCGCTCGTGACCGGGTCGCAGCGAAGAGGCCTGCCCCATGACCTTGTGCTGCTGGATTGGAGGATGCCGGGCATGGACGGCGTGGAGGTGGCGCGGCAGATCCACGTTCAGGCACCAGCGCAGCCCCCGGCGGTCATCATGGTCACCGCCTTCGGCCGCGAGGAGGCGCTCGAGGCCGCAGATCGGCACGGTATCCGCCTGCCCGTGGTGCTGACCAAGCCCGTGACGCCCTCCACCCTGCTCGAAGCGATCGGCCGGCTACTCGGCAAGGGGCATCTGGCCGAGACGCGCGCGGCGGAGCGGGGCGACCGAGGCGAGGCTGCCGCCAGGCAACTGGCCGGCACACGGGTGCTGCTCGTCGAAGACAACGACATGAACCAGGAGCTTGCGCGCGAACTGCTGGAGAGCGCGGGGATCGCGGTGGTCATTGCGACCGACGGTGCGCAGGCGATCGAAGTTCTGGAGCGGGACGCCGCATTCGACGGCGTGCTGATGGATTGCCAGATGCCGGTGCTGGACGGCTACTCGGCCACCCGCGGTCTGCGCGCGCAGGAGCGTTTTCATGCGCTGCCGATCATCGCGATGACGGCCAATGCGATGGCCGGCGATCGCGAGAGAGCGCTGGCCAGCGGGATGAATGACCACATCGCCAAGCCGCTGTCCGAGTTCACGATGTTCACGACGATGGCGAAGTGGATCCGTGCGCCGCAGGCGGACCGGCGGCCGGATGTGCCCGGCCAGCACGTTGCTGCACAGGAGCCCGACATCTGCCTTCCTCTAGTGCCAGGAATCGATCAGCAGGCCGGCCTGGCCACGTGCCAGGGCCGCACCGAGCTGTATCGGCGCATGCTGTCGATGTTCCGGGATTCGCAGGCGGAATTTGAAACCGAGTTTGCGAAGGCACTGCAAGATGCCGATGCCTCGGCACCGGCGCGTGCGGCCCACACGCTGCGCGGCACGGCGGGCAACATTGGCGCGGCATCGCTCGCGAGTGCCGCCGCTGTGTTGGAAGGCGCATGCCAG
Organism: Variovorax jilinensis; assembly: GCF_030316885.1. Lineage (GTDB taxonomy): Bacteria > Pseudomonadota > Gammaproteobacteria > Burkholderiales > Burkholderiaceae_C > Variovorax > Variovorax jilinensis. The sequence goes on from NZ_JASZYQ010000012.1 coordinate 5,294, forward strand.
GCGGGGTTGCGCGGTGATGCTCTGAGCGAGCCTTTAGCCGACGTGCGCGGCGAACTGGGCGTCGTGATGAACGGCCTGCGGGGGCTCGAATCGGCGCAAGGGCAAGCGGCGACGGCGCTATCGGGTGCGCCCACGCTCGAGCCTTTCGAATCTGTGGTCAGGCGTCTAAAGCAACGACTCCTCGACAGCGACCCTGGTGCGCTGGATCTGACGGCCGAGCTTGAGCAACTCCTCGTCGGCCACCCGGCGCGCAAGGAGGCGGTGCGGCGGATCTCCCGCAAGGTCAACGACTTCGAGTTCGAGGACGCGCTGGTATTGCTGCATGCAATGGAAGCTCAGCAGCACCCGCGGCAAGGCTAGGCGTGTTGCTACCCATCCCCGGTCCACGCAGTCCGCAACGGTCAGGAACAGTCGACGCTGCCCATCCTTTCCAAAGTCTTGGAGCGTTGCGACGGGCGGCAGGGGAGGTCTGCTTTAGACAGCGCACGCGTATCACAGGTGGTGACGCGTCGGGAGACCGTCTCAGTCGGGGCATCCGGTGCACGCGAATGGGAAGGCGATGGTCCGGTTGGCGCGGACGGGCTGTGGAGCGTCGTGCGCGAGCGAGTGGTGGCCAGCACGCTGCCACCCCGCCCGACCGGGCACATTGCATGGCGCGCCCTTGTTCCGTGTGACAGCCTGCCGGCGAAACTGCGAAGGGTCGACGTGCAGGCTTGGCTCGCTGAGCAACTCCATGTTGTGGCCTATCCGGTGCGCGGAGGCGACTGGCTCAGTCTGGTGGTCATCGCCGAATCGGAGTTGACCGTGACCGACCCTAGCGACTGGGATCAGAAGGCCAGCGCCGACGTTTTGCTAAATGTCATTGGGGACCGCTGCGACGGGGTCAGGCTCAGATCGATGCGATGCATTCCGGGCGCGCCTGGACCGTGAACAGCCGGCCTCCGGTTGGGGGCCCCAACGAAATGGCGAACGAGCGAATCGCGCCTCTGGGCGACGCTTCCCATCCGATGGCGCCGCATCTCGCGCAAGGCGCCGCCATGGCGATCGAGACGCCGGGGCGCTGGCCGAGTGCGCGGGAGAGGGTGGCCCGGACAGCTTGCCGGATGCTTTCGCACGCTACGCGGCCGCACGCTGGCGCCGCAATGCCCGCGTGCAGGCGCAAGCCAAGCGTGATGGGGATATTTTTCATTCCAGCGGGACGCAGCGCTGCGTGTGGTGGGCGGGCTCTGGCTCGACGCGCCCTGGCTGTACGAAGGCGAGACCTCGAATGTGCGTCAGGAAGAACTGGTCCAAGTGCCGCAGATCGGATAGCCTTCTCGACGCCGTTTGAGACGCCCTGCCGTCGGATTGCGGCCTCCGCAATGCCTTGACAGCAATGCTTTGAAGGAGCGCACGATGAACGCAACATACCGGGTGGTCTGGAGCGCAGTCCGCCAAGCGTTCCGGGTCACCTCCGAACTGACACGCGGCTTTTGCAAATCAACCTCCGCGGTGGTGTTTGGCGGGGGCACTCAACACGCCGCCATGTGGCCGATGAGCCTTGCCTCCGCGCTGTTGACGATGGCCGTTCCCGGAAACGCATATGCCCAGCAAGCACAAGACGTGTACATCGTCCATGGCACGTCGACGAGCACCACCAACACCATCACCGACGGGCAGATCAATGCTCAACTGGGCATCGACGGCGTCACCCTTCGCGCCGGCAGCAGCATTGGCGACGCCGCGGATGTCTCGGTGAGCAGTGGCAGCACGTCGGCGCTGACGTTCGAGAGCAAGGGCGTGAATCTGGTGGGAACCTACAACGTCGGCGGTGGGATCGTGTTCGCCAGCACTGGGGCTTCTTCGGTGACTGGCACCCTCTCCGGAGCCGGCAGCCTCACCGTCTTGAAAGGCTCCGTCACCCTTGGTTCGGACGGCGCCTTTTCATACATCGGCTCGACGACGGTGGCCGGTGGAGCGACCCTTCGCCTTTCCTCACCGTCGGACGCATCGCCCATACGATCCAGGGAGTTCAACGTGAACGGGCCGTCGACCTTCATCATCGACGCCGTCAGCCGCGAGGACATCAGCGGGAGGATCACGTTCGATTCAACGGGCGGTGGGGTCGTGGATTTCACAGGAGAGGACTTCCGCGGCGGAACGGTCTTGGTGGACCCTTTGACCATCACGACGACCGGCGGCCCTGAAAACAAGGTTGTCAGCACTTCGGGCGTCGGGTTGAACCTGAACTTCAGACCCCTCACGCTGGAAACCCTGGATCCCGGGGACAGCCTGCTGGTGAGCTCCAAACTATGGAATTCTTCAGGGCCCCTGACCAAGACCGGTCCGGGAACCGCCGTGCTGACCTTCGACAACACCTATGAGGGCCCCACCATCATCAAGGAAGGGAGCCTGAGCGTCTCGAAGATCGCCAATGGCCGCGTCGCCAGCAATATCGGCAAATCCTCCAATGAGGCGGCCAACCTGGTACTCGACGGCGGCACGCTGCGCTACATGGGCGCCGCCGGCAGCACCGATCGCCTGTTCAGCGTAGGTACGGGCGGGGGCACCATCGACGTGTCCGGCGACGGCGCGCTTAACTTCACCAACCCCGGCGCCATGGCGTTCAACGGCCAGACGGGGGCTCGTATCCTGACGCTGGGCGGGAGCAACACGGGTGCGAACATGCTGGCCGCCGTCATCGGCGAAATCGGCGGGGGGACCTCGTTGGTGAAATCTGGAACGGGGACCTGGGTGCTGACCGGTAACGAGGGATACACAGGCGGCACGACCATTGACACGGGCACGCTGCAGATCGGCAATGGCGGCACCTCGGGCAGCATCATCGGCAACGTCACCAACAATGGGGCCCTGGCCTTCAACCGGTCCGACGCGCTCATATTCAGTGGCGTGGTCAGTGGGACGGGCACCCTGACCCAGGCGGGTCCAGGCGTACTGACGCTGACGGGCGCGAACAGCTACACCGGCACCACGCACATCGACAACGGCGTCCTGAGTGTGGCTACTGATGCCAATCTTGGAGAGCCCGCCGCCCCAGTGACTTTTGGCGGCAGCACTGCGAATGGCGGCGTTCTGCAACTCACCCAGTCTTTCAATTCCGACCGGGCCTTGACGCTCAACACCACCGGAACCATCGACATCGGGACCAACAACGCCACCTTCACGGCCGGAATCAGGGGTCCCGGCCGGCTCATCAAGCTGGGTACCGGCACGCTGATCCTCACGGGTGGAAACACCTTCAATGGCACCACGACCATCAGCGGTGGCACCGTCGAGGTTGGTGGCGGCGGCAGCAGCGGCACCGTTGCTGGAGACATCCACAACGACGGGGCGATGGTGTACAGCCGCAGCGACTCGCGCACCTATGGGGGTGTCATCAGCGGCACGGGCCCGCTCACCCAGGCCGGGGGCGGCGTCCTGACCCTCTCCGGCGCCAGCATCTACACGGGGCTCACGAGCGTTAATTCCGGCGTGCTCGCCCTGAATGGCACGGTCGGCGGCAACGCGCAGGTCAACAATGGCGCCACGCTGCGGGGCACCGGCACCGTGGCTGGACAGTCCAATGTGGCGGATGGGGGGCATCTCGCGCCGGGCAACAGCGCTGGTACATTCAGCCTCGGCTCACTGGTGCTCCACCCGAGCTCCCAGCTCGACTACGAACTGGGCCTTCCAGGTCTGGTCGGTGGCAGCGTCAACGACCTCACCCAAGTGGCCGGCAACCTCACGCTGGACGGGACGCTCAACCTGGCCAACCTCGGCGGCATGGCGCCCGGCGTGTACCGCCTCATCAACTATGGCGGGGTCCTGACCAACAACGGACTTGCGGTGGGATCGGTACCGGCGCGCTTCGTGAGCAGCGACTTCCTGGTCGACACTGCGACTCCGGGCCAGGTGAACCTGATTGTCCAGTCGGGTGGCTATGCGCTCCAGTTCTGGGACGGCGCGAACACCACCTCCAACAATGCGGTCGATGGTGGCACGGGAACCTGGCACACAACACCCGCCAACTGGACCGGCTCGACAGGGAACGTGAATGCGCCATGGCAAAGCGGCTTCGCCGTTTTCCAGGGCGCCGCCGGCACCGTCACGCTGGGCGAGAGCATCGCCTTCGAGGGCATGGAATTTCGCACCGGCGGCTACACGATCGACGGTGGCGGCTTCGCCCTAGCGGGCGAGCCGGCGACGATCATCCGCGTTGATCCGCTCGTCACCGCCACCATCAACGCGCCGATCGTTGACGGCGCGAGTGGGCCCGCCCGGCTGATTCGCTCCGATGCGGGCCTCTTGGTGCTGGGCGGAGCAAACACCTACTCGGGCGGTACCGCGATCAACGGGGGCGCAGTGCAGGTGAGGGGCGACAACAACCTCGGACTGTCCAGCGGCGGCCTCAGCCTGAACAGCGGCACGCTGATCACCAGTGCAACCTTCGGCAGCGCTCGCAACGTCGATCTCGGCGTCGATGGCGGAACGTTCACACCCGAGGTCAACACGACCTTGAGCCTCACAGGCCCGATCTCCGGTCCCGGCTTGCTGACCAAGCTGGGCGCCGGCACCCTGGTCCTCACGGGTGCCAACAGCTACACCGGCGGCAACCTCGTCGGCAACGGGGTGCTTGCAGTGGCGAGTGATGCCAATCTCGGCGCACCTGGCGGTGCACTGGATTTTGCTGGGGGGACGTTGCGCTTCGACGCCGACCTGAGCCTCGCGACCACGCGCGCCGTCGCGCTCAACGCCGGGGGTGGTCGCATCGACACGAACGGTCACAACGCGACCATTGCGCAGAGCATCGGCGGCAGGGGCGGGCTCGCGAAACTCGGAAATGGCACGCTGGTCCTCGCGGGCAACAACTACTACGAAGGCGGCACCGTCATCAGCGCGGGCACCCTTCAACTCGGAAATGGCGGCACCATGGGCAGCATCCTCGGAGACGTCTTCAACAACGGGGCCCTAGTATTCAGCCACAGCGATGCCCTGACCTACGAAGGCGTCATCAGCGGAAGCGGCACCGTGACCCAGAGCGGTACCAACACGCTCAAGCTGACCGGCGACAGCACCTTTACCGGCACCACCACGATCAGCAGCGGCACGCTGCAGCTTGGTGACGGCGGCAGCAGCGGCTCCGTCGGGGGCAACATCACCAACAACGGCACACTCTCCTTCAACCGCAGCAACGTCTATTTCTTTGGAGGCGCCATCTCCGGCGGCGGTGGGGTGAGCCAGGTCGGTACGGGCACCACCGTGCTATCGGGCGCGAACACCTATGCAGGTGCCACCACAGTGACCGCTGGCACGTTGAGGGCGGGTGCGGCCAACACCTTCAGCGCCGCCTCGGCCCACACCGTCGCAAATGGCGCGACGCTCGACACCGGTGGCTTCAACCAGCGCGTGGCGGCCCTGGTCAACAGCGGCACGGTGAGCCTCCTCGGCGCCACCGCGGGCAGCACGTTGACGGTCAGCGGGCCCTATGCTGCACACAGCGTGTTGAGGCTGGGCACGCAACTGGGGGGAGTCGGCAGCGTGAGCGACCGGCTGGTGCTCGACGGTCCCGGTGCGACTGCCAGCGGTAAAACTTCCATCCAGGTCACGAACCTGGGAGGGCTGGGCGCGCTCACGACCGGCAACGGCATCGAGGTGGTGAGCGGCATCAATGGCGCCACCACGACCGCGCAGACGACCAAGAGCGCGTTTACCTTGGCCAATGGCCACGTGGACGCGGGCGCCTACGAGTACAGGCTCTATGCAGCCGATGCGCAGGGCGCGGGGGAGAATTGGTATCTGCGCTCCACCGCACCGGAGCTGCCGACAGTCGGCCAGCCCGTGCAGGTACCGGCCTTCCGGGCGGAAGTTCCGCTCCTGGCGGCCTTGCCCGCGCAACTCCGACAGGCCGACCTGGCCATGCTGGGCAACCTGCATAGGCGCATTGGCGACGAGGCCCCGGCTTTCCACGCGCTGGATCCGCAGACAGGCACGCAATCCGGTGCACGTCGCGCCTGGGGGCGCTTGGTCTACTCGGACCTGGACATCCAGCAACCCGGGGTGGCCCAAGCGCACACGGAGGGGCGCGTAAGCGGCCTGCAGGGGGGCACCGACCTGTGGGCAGGCGGCGAATGGCGCGCGGGCGTCTACGTGGGCTATGTCGATGGCGGCGTCGATGTCTCCGGCCACGCCCGCGGCATCACCGCGACTGTGGGCAGAAACGAACTGCAATCGCGCTACCTGGGCGCATATGCGACCTGGATGCAGGCGAGCGGTCTGTACGTCGACAGCGTCCTGCAGGGTGGCAACCAGCGCTTCACGGTGCGCCCCGACATCAATCCGAGCGTCTCCGGCAAGGCCAGCAGCTTCACGGCGTCCGTGGAGGCGGGCATGCCCTTCGCGCTCAGCGAGCGCTGGAGCTTGGAGCCCCAGGCTCAGGTTGCATGGCAGCACAGCAGTGTGGACGACATGGTGCTCAGTGGCGCACAGGTGAGCCACGACAACGCCGACGGCTGGATCGGGCGCCTGGGCGTTCGCATCAAGGGCGACCTTGCCACCGGTGCCGGTCGGCTGCAGCCTTACGCGCGCGCGAACCTGTACTGGGCGCACTTCGGCGACGATGTGGTCCGTTTCATCGGCCCGGCGGGGTCCCTAGCGATTGCGAGCGGCGGCGGATACAGCGCGGCCGAGGTGGCCGCCGGCGCCACGCTGGCACTGAGCCCCGCAACCAGCCTGTACGGCGAGCTCGGGCACCTGTGGAGCATCGGCGGCGATGCGACTGTCAAGTTCTCGGTGCAGGCGTCGCTCGGCATCAAGGTGCGCTGGTAGCAGTTTCAACTCCCGAGCATATTCGCCTGAGTACGCCCCTCCGCAGCGACGACTACTGGTCAGTCGGGAGGGCCTCTCAGCATGAACGTCCAACGACGGCTTACGTGCGAAGCGGAAACTCAAGCAGCGAAGTTGAAGGTCGCGCGGGGGCCCGGATTACCACTCCGACGGTCAACATAGCGGCCGTTCGGTCGGGCTTCAATGCATGGATCAAGATGCCCCTCGAGGGTTCTGCGCGGCTATGTCTGCACAACTCTTATACCGGTCGTCGATGCTGCGACGCTAGCCGCACCCGAATGACTGCCTGGTTCACCGCGTGGGTTCGCCGGTCGGTTGCGGCAGACTGCAATCGCTGCGCTGCTGCACTTGGCGGCGCGACACCGACAGACCGCCATGGGCCCGAAGTCCTATTTGGATGGCGGATAGAGCAGACGTTCAACTCTTTGAAGGGAGGTTCGCTGGGGGCGGGCAGGGGGCTATGGCTGCAATGCCTTGGGACCGGCCGTCCACACCGAGGTGTCCTTGGCACTTGGATGACTGGAAACGGGCCGACTGCGTAAGTTCGCCTCCCAACTGGGAGGGACCGCAATCGCTGCAAAGCGGTAGTGCCTGGCTCCGCAACCGAGGGGCTCCGCGCGAAGGGCGTTTCCTACCTCTCAACCTTTTTGCGGCCGCGCGGTGCCTTCTCGATTCCCCCGAGCTGTGCTCCCAGTCTCTGCAAGGAGGTATTGGCCAATGCGTGGCTTGCTTGCAGCGAGGCGATCTCGCGCTCCGACTGCGTCTCGAGGCGCTCAATCTGCGAGGCGAGGTCGGTTGCTCGTTGTTCAGCGCCGGCGGCTCGCTCTCGCAGCGCTGCCAGTTCGACCTGCATCGCCTGCTCGCGGAGCGAGGAGGCCGCTGCCGCGTCCCGGTGGGCGGTCTTCGCATCCTGTAGTGCCATCTGAACAGAGCTCAGAGCGTTGCGCGCGTCCTCGGCATGAGTGGCATGCTTCTTCTGCGCCTTGTCGAGTTCCGCAGTGACCTGTCGCGCGGCCATGCGTTCGCGATCGATGTCGGAGAGAAGGCGGCGCTCGTGCGACAGATGGCGATCCTCGGCTTCGCTGGCAGCGCGTTGCTGGGCCTGCAGTTCCATGGCCGACTTCTCGCGCAGTGCCTCCTTGCTGGCGAGGGCTTCGTCGAGGGCCTTGCGCAGGCGCCGCACCTCGGCTTCCGATGCGCTGAGCAGCCGAGCCGATTCCAGCTGCTGCGCCTGCATCTGCGCCTCCATGGCCGTGACAGCCTGGCGCGAAGAGGTGAGGGCTTCATCGAGCGCGACGCGCGCCTGCTCGAAGGATGCGTGTCGTTGCTGGAGCTCCGTCTCCCTATGCGCCAGGTCAGTGCGCTCCAACTCGAGGGCTCGTCGCGTGGCTTCGGTCTGCTGGATCTGCACTTGGTCGGCCTCGCGCTGGGCGACGGTCCAGAACTGCTGTGCAGCTTGGACGATGGCCAATGGAAGCTGGTGCGCCTCGCCGCTGCTGCTTGACTGCGCCGAGTGCCGGCCGTCGCCACCCAGCCGCCGGCCGAGCGTGGCGAACCAACGCTCGAGCATCGGGCTCACGGTATTGGGCGAGCCGCTGCCGATCTTCTGGCGCACGCGCTCGATGGTCGGGCGCAGGCCCTCCTGTAGAAGCGCGTCGGCGGCTTCCCTGACTTGGGCCTCCTGGATGCCACGGCCGCTGCGGATCGGGACGATGTTGGCGCTCGAACTTCTGGGGTCCATGGTTGATCCTTGCCTGGTTTCTTGCTTTCGATAATAATAGATTATCGGAAACTATATAGAATATACGTTAGACATCATACATGGCATGTGTGATAAATAACGATAAGGCGGTTTGAAGCGAACTTCGTTGTCGCTGTCCGCCAAGGCAATGCCGCTGGAGCTCGCCCATGAAATCTGCTGAGAAAACGTCGCCGTCCCAGGTGCCCAAGGTGTCCAAGGCCCTAGTGCCTTTGAAAAGCGACCACGCGCTGCTAGATCCCAGCCAGCTGTCGGACATGGCCGAAGAAGCCGCGCACGACTTGATGGCCGAGGGCGAGTCGGACAACACGCGCCTGGCGTACCGCGCGGCCATGCGCTACTGGGCCGCCTGGTTCGGCGCGCGGTACGGACGGCAGATGGCGCTGCCGGTTGCCGTTCCTGTCGTCGTCCAGTTCATCGTCGACCACGCCCAGCGCTCGACAAAGGCGGGCCTCGAGCACCAACTGCCGCCCGAGATCGACCAGGCGCTGGTGGAAGCCGGCTTCAAGGGCAAGCTCGGGGCGCCGGCATTGAACACCCTAGTGCACCGGGTCTCGGTGCTCTCGATGGCGCACCACGTGTCCAAGCAGCCCAATCCGTGCGTCGACCCTGCGGTGAAGGCGCTCTTGAGCAAGACAAGAAAGGCCTATGCGAAGCGCAACGCCCTGCCCCACAAGCAGCGTGCGCTGACGAAAGAGCCGCTGGAGGCGGTGCTGGAGACCTGCGACGACTCGCTGAAAGGAAAACGCGACCGCGCCCTTCTCCTCTTTGCCTGGGCCTCGGGCGGGCGCCGGCGCTCGGAGGTGTCAGAAGCTGTCTTCGAGAACCTCCACCGCGGGGATGAAGGCGCCTACCTGTACACGCTGGCGAGTTCGAAGACGAACCACAACGGGAAAATCCGGGCGGAGGACGTGAAGCCAGTGGTGGGGTCGGCTGCCATGGCGCTCGAAGCTTGGCTCAAGGCGAGCGGGATCTCATCGGGGCCCCTCTTCCGGCGGATCCTCAAGAACGGCAAGTTGGGCACCGATGGGCTCTCGGGGACGGCGGTGCGGGACATCGTGAAGGCGCGGTGTGCCCTGGCGGGTGTGGGAGAGGATTTCTCTGCGCATTCGCTGCGGTCGGGGTTCGTGACCGAAGCGGGAAGGCAGAACATGCCGCTTCAGGAAACGATGGCGATGACGGGGCATCGGAGCACGGACACCGTCGCGGGGTATTTCAGAGCGGGGGCGGCGCAGGTTAGTGCGGTGGCTCGGATGATGGACTTGGGGAAACAGGACTCCGACAAGGCCTAAATGGGTCGTTCGGCCATTGAGTGCCGTACGGTCAACGTTGGAAAGCTCGTCAACCAAGCGAGCAGATCAGAGATTGAACGCGAAACGTATTTTGCTCAATCGCTGGCGCGTTTGCCATCTCAATGCTCGCGCCCAACAACCGGCGCCAGGTCCTTCGATCGGCGTCGGCAATGTTATTACGTCCGGCCTTAGCTCGCGATGCAGATGCTCGGTGCCGTAGGTCAGTCCGAGCGCGCGCTGACCCGCGGGCGCCAGAGAGAAGGCATCGCGATCGCCAAAGCTAAGGGCGTCTACAAGGGTCGGAAGCCCGTCTTGGACGAGCAGGCACGCGTGGCGCTCCGCCAGGAGGCGGTACAGGGCATTTCAAAGGTGGATATCGCACAGACGCGTGGCGCTCCCGCGCGAGCGTGTACGAATACCTGAAATCCTAAAGTTTCGGCACGCTAAGAATGCCACGTGGCCCAAACCTAGTGCATCGCAATCGGGAGCCACGATCAAATGAGGTTACGATTTGTATTGATCCTGACGGGAAGCCAGCGGGGTTCGCGTCACGCGATCGGGTCACAAGTCAAACCTGCGGGTTGCAATCAGCCTGCGCAGAAGGAGGAGCGCAGTGCGAGCGAAATCTTCAGACAGGAACAGTGCAAACCGTCAAGACGAGTTTCCTGTTTCTGCGCCCTCCACTTTTGGCGACTACCAAGCGATGGTTGAACGCACGAACGAGCGCCCTTCCAGAGCGGTCGCGTTGATGGGCCTCGTCGGAGAAGTTGGCGATCTTCACAGCATGATGAAGAAACTCCTGCTTCAGAAGGACAATCCAGCTTTTCGCGGCGAACTGCGTGAGGAGTTTGGCGATCTTCTGTGGTACCTGACGAGCCTTGCTTCGCTCTACGGTATTTCACTTGAGGAAATTGCCAAGGCGAACTCGGAGAAAGCTGAATCGCTTTACTCCAAGGGAGGCGTCAACACTTTCGATGCAGAGTTCCCCGCCGACGAACGCCTGCCAAGGCGGTTCACGGTGAACTTTTACGAGAAGCCGCTGGAACACGGGTTGTACGTGAAGGTCTCAGTGAACGATGTGGTCATCGGAGATGCACTGACCGACAACTCACATAACGATGATGGCTACCGGTTCCATGACGTTTTCCACCTCGCATATGCCGCGGTTCTTGGGTGGTCACCAGTTTGCAGATCACTGTTGAAGCGGAAACGAAAGTCGAACATAAAAGTTGACGAGGTCGAAGACGGCGCCCGAGCAAGCATCATTGAAGAAGCAATCTCTATTCTGGTTTTCAATCAAGCGGAGGAACGGGGTTGGTATGCAGACAAGGGCTCAATCGACATTGGCCTACTAAAGGCTATCCGCCGCATCTGCTCGGGGCTAGAGGTCCGGGCTTGTACCGCAAAACAGTGGCAAGACGCGATCTGTCAAGGTTATGCAGCATTCATGGAACTTAAGAAGAACGGCGGTGGTGATGTGACTGTCGATCTTGCAAGGCAACGAATCACCTATCGCTCGCCAACCGCGCCGAAAGCTCAAACGCTATGACGGTAAGTACAGTCCATGGCACAAATGCTCTGGAGGCGTGGCAAGCAGGGTGTGAGCTATTGCTTAAGTGCAACGGTGAGATAAGCAATCTCCTCACGACTATAGACCAGCCCTGCATCGCAGGCGATGAATGGCTTCAGCATCACTCGCCTGCACTTCACAAGGGCGGTGCCGACGTGGCCCGTGACGTTGCAAACACCTTGTTCCCGCAGCGGACGTACGAACGATCGGCCAACCGCACAGAGTTCTATGCACGCTATCTCAACGCCCATGATCGTGCCCACAAATGGCAGAGGGGTCGACATGCATGGGGCACCTACTTCGAGCGGCTCGTTCGATTTCCGGCGTCAGGCGTGAACCAACTCGATCGCGTTGTGGAGAAGCTGAATACCTGGCCTCAGCGGAGCACCACTGGCCTGGTGTTTCATTTGTCGTCGCCGGCGTTCGACGCGCCAAGAACGCGTGGAGGGCCCTGCCTTCAGTTCGTGGAGATTCTGTGGAACGCGAACGACACACTTGATTTCGTGGTCGTCTACCGAAATCACGACTTCTTCAACAAGGTTCTCGGAAACTACGTCGGCCTTGGTAGATTGCTCAAATTCATTTGCACGGAATCTGGCAAGCAGCCGGGCAAGCTGGTCTGCCATTCGGTCCACGCCTACCGTGACTCCACACAGCAGCAGTTGCGTGCCTTAATTCAATGACAGCTGACGCGAAAGCTCTGAAGTTCGTCGATCTCGTCAATCGCGTTGTCGCTTGCACCCGATGCCCTCGCATGGCCGACAGTGCCAGGGTTCTAGGCCCAGGCTGCGGCCCGCTAAAAGCGCCGCTTGTATTCGTTGGTGAGGCACCCGGACGCCTTGGGGCGGACGGGTCGCATCTTCCTTTTCACGGAGACAAATCAGGACATAACTTCGAGAGGCTGATCGAACAAGTCGGTATCAGCCGCTATGAGGTTTTCGTCACCAACGCAGTCCTCTGCAATCCAAAAGACGAGCGAGGGAACAATGCCACTCCTTCGCCCGCAGAGATCGCAAACTGTGCGCCGTTTCTTCGAGAGACGCTCGAACTTGTCGATCCTGCTGTCGTGGTGACACTTGGCGCTGTGGCCCTGAAAGCATGCAGCCTGCTCGAGCCGCACTCCCTGTCGCTTCGGGAGCACGTCCGGACTGCGAATGTTTGGATGAAACGAACATTGATCCCAGCCTACCACCCCGGCCAACGAGCAATGATTCACCGTAGCTTTGCGAACCAGCTTAGCGACTACCAGTACGTGGCTGAGACCCTGAGGCGGCAGAGGCAGCCAAAGCGGAAAGTATCAAGTTCCAAGCCGCGGCCCGACGCCGCCAAACTAGGAATAGTCGCTAGGCGCATCCTGGAGGGCAAAGCAGAAGGTCTGAGTTATTTTGCGCTACACAAGCTTTGCTTCCTCGCAGAACTGGCTTCGCTTGAAGCGAATGGCGAACGCATGACCAATGCCTACGTCGTTCGGCAAAAGGACGGCCCATACTTCGTTGACCTGCACGCTGCCAAGCTCCCACAACTCATAGAGGGTGTTCAGCTTCGATCGGAGGGAGGGAAATTGATGCTCGCATTGCCCAGTCAGCTCGCGCTTGAAGATGAGGCTGCCCTGACCGCGCCAGCGTTGAGCCTCAGCGACCGCGCCACAGTGGACTCGGTTCTTGAAAAGTATGGCCACTTGTCCGACGCAGAACTGAAACGAACCGTCTATCTCAGCCATGTCATGCGTGACCTACTTCGTCAGGAAAGAGCCACGGGGGCGAACCTCTACAACGCTGCCGTGCTTCCATTCAAATCTCAGACATAGATGGTCTGACGCGACGACTTCTCCGCAGCGTTCTCTAGCCATGCCGCGTCCGCAGCATCGGCCTTGGCCGTTGCGAGCATCCGGTTGACCCTGGGCACCAGCGAGTCGGGCACGCGCATCACAAGGGTTGGCTCCCGATACGGTGGGCCCGATAAGATCTCGCGGTTGTTCGACTGGCTTGAGCCGTTACGGCAGCCAAGTTGAAGCGATTCAGCGGCAGCCATGGCAATACTCCAGTCGTGTGGCTCCAAAATTAGTTGACTATCGTCGGCGGCCGTCGATCTCTGAGCTGGCGAGCCTCGCAGCAAGTTGCAAAGTCGCCGGCCGCCGCATCCGACATCGACTTGCGCGCCCTGCTGGTCCGAGATTCCCGCGCAGAAGGACTACTGCGCTAAACACAATCTAAGCCAAGTTTTGTGAGACATCGGTACGCCTAAAAGTAAACCTCTCCGGGACCCTCGTTCCAGACCACCGCATCAATCCCTGGAAAGCGGGCCTTATATTCATCGACTACCCTCTGAGATGTTTCGGGAAAGCAGACGATCACCTTCTTGCCGGTAGCCAATGCGTCTTGTATTCGTGGTCCGAGATCACCGAGGTGACTGATCATTGTTGCCGTGTCGGCGACCAGGAACAGCGTCTCACACTCGGACTTGGAAGCTAGCGCCCTCTGAAATTCTTGCGACTCGATATCGCGCGAGGCAGCCCCTACGTTCCAGTCGGGAACGGGAATGTCAAACGAACAAGGGTTTTGATCCAGGGCCACCTCTCTATTCAGTTTGAGCATCAATCGGCACTCTCGTTGCCCATTCGCTACTTGAAGCAGAACGGGAGGGCAGCCGATCAGCTCCGCGACACCACGATACGTAAAAAGCCCACCGCCCAAGAGTGTCTCCTTTGGCTTCAAGCTCTCAAGATCAAATGCGATGCCGTTGTCCCGGATTGCAACACTGTGCGAAGAAAACTCCAGTTCAGTCGTCGTGGCTCGTCCATGCTCAAAGGCGTTCAGCATGTGCTCATAGGCAAAGTCTCTTGCAGCCTGCCAAGCCTCCAGCGGCATGAACGCTGCGATCCAAGAATGCAAAAACACAGCATGCACTTTCTTAGACGTAGGCATCTTATTGAAGCCTACCTTGTCTGGCGCCAGACCAAGCTCGCCGACGGCCAGCTTTAGAGAGGTCTCAATGCCCCTCGACTGCGCAAGCTCCGCTCTGCGGATAGCAACCGTGCGCCAGTGCTTGAGCAACGGCACACTGAAGGTCTCCTCATCGGTATCAATGAGCTTGGCGTGCGCCGCGCAGCACCAGATACCGTTCTCAAATGCGCCTCTGGCCCCCTTGGACAGCGTTGAGTCGTATCGACGAGCTCCAGGCCCTGCTGCGGCAGCAGTAATATGAGCCGCTGCACCTGTTCTAGCCGAAGCCGCTCCGGACTTTTCTTTGCTGGGGCCAATCGTGCTTTTGTCGCACCCGGGGAAGGAGCATCGGTCCCCGGCCTGCTCACGCAGCTGTTTCTTCACCGCGGCGCTGAAATCGTCTCGCGCAGAGTGCGTCTTGGTCGATTTCTTTGCTGGCGGCTTGACCTGTGCTTTTGGTTGGTTTGGCATGCGGAATCGTACTTGGTTCGGCGATTCGTAGATCGTATGTGCAGCTCGACGTTGCTCAGAGGAGAAAAAAGGATGAGCCAAATTGATGTCGGCGCCAACGCGCGCGTCGCGGTGCTTGTTGATTGCGACAAGACCACGCCGGAGGTTCTTGAACATGCGCTGCGTGCAGTCATCACGGTTGCCGAGGACCTAGGCTGCGAGCGCTCGGTCGTCAAAAGGCCATGCCGCCGGACTCAGAGAGCCTACTCGCGCGGTACGCAGCGGCGGGCATCACATTGATCCCCAACCATTGCCCTGAATTGTGGAAAGCGAAGGATGGCGCGAGACCGGCCGCCTGTACCTGATTCGGCCCAAAGCCAAACTGCCAAGCGCCGATAGCTGGAGGGTCTTTCCTGCGGCCTGAAGCCGCTGCGATGAACAAGGAGTCCGATCGTCCATGCAAGCCCATCCACCCTTCCCGCTTGTCCCCGTGTTTGGGCATCGCTGCGCACTAACAAACTAAGTCCTCGTCTGATGCTCGTCGATGTCTGCAGGCTGCGGTAGACCGCTCTGCAACAGCCCCTGCGGCCAAACGTTCTCGCCAGTGACCGGCAGGAACGGGCCATCAACGCAGCTCTCAGGCACGCCGGACTTCCGTTCTAGGCTGGTTACAGCCACCCAACAACTTTAGTCTTTTAGGAGTGACCATTGTATGACCCGATAGACCCCGGATTCACGTTTGATCGAGGAACCTAAGCATCTCGGCCTTCATGTCCTCCAGCGTGATTCGCATGCGTTTCATCGACTCCTTCGAGATGGGGTCGATCCGCTGGCTAAAGTCGCTCCAATAGTCCGCCTTGAGGTACATGCGGTAGGCAAGGTCCTGGTCAAACTTGTATACCGCTGCCGATGCATTGCTCCAAAGCTTGTCAAGTGACTTGCTTCCTACCCCCGCCTTGTTCCCTGCTAGGTAGTCCTCGGTTGCTGCAATTGCGATGTAGATCGTCCTTGCCACTGCCCGTTTTGGATGATCCCCTCCCCCATCGGGCGCTTGGACTTCGCTAGTGAAGATCTTACGAACTTCCACCGCAACCTGCACGAACGTTAGTGCCAACTGAGCGACGACCAATGGGTCCGGGTTCATCATTGCCTCTTTCGCTTGTGAAGTCCGGTGTCCAATGGTGGCAGCCGAGACCTGATGCGCTTTTGCCGAATAGTGAAGGCCGAGGTGGTCGATTTCTGTCAATCGCACCGCGAACTCAGGTCTGCCTAGTGGTGCAGCTCAATTGGAGCATCTCACCAGGTTCGTGAAAGGCTTCGCAACGTCCGCCACATCCGCCGTCGAAAGCGCCCGCCCCATTGGGGCCGAGCCGTACTTGACACCATTTGCATTCAGAAAACCACGAAGCGCGTCCAGTGAAATCGCGAAATTGAGGTTCTGGGGAAGATCCCCCGTAACTGCCGCAAACTTCAGGCCAAGCTTGCTCACAACGACGCCGATCACGTTTCCGCTCTGATCGAGCACCGGTCCTCCGCTGTTGCCCGGTTGAACGGCCGCCGAGATCTGGATAAACCGAGTATCACTTCCCATTCCAGAAAGCGCCGTGACGTTCCCCGCGGTCACTTGCGGTCCGTCACCAAGGATGCCCGCGAATGGGAATCCCAAAACGGTGACTGGTTCCCCCTGCCGCAAACGGCCGTCTCGCAGGCGAGCAACGCCTGGCTGCGAAACCGTCTCGAGTAGTGCAAGGTCATTCGTCTTGTCGATGGCCCGCACCTTGGCAACTCCCCGGTCGTCCACGTTGATTGACTTGCAGCCATTCACCACGTGCGCGTTGGTGACCAAATACTTGTCGGTGACGGCGAAACCCGAGCCGGTTGTAGGCCCTTCTGAAGTCGCCGGTGGCTTAGCTGCCGGCGCCTTCGCAGCGGGTGCCGCCGGCTGGAACGCTGTGGGCGCCTGGTAAAGGTAGGGATTCGGGTCTACGCTCACGCCTTTGCGACGCACTTCAAAGTGAAGTTTCACCCGATCCGCGTCGGTGCTGCCCATCCGCCCGATGGTCTGCCCCTGCGCAACCGCCTCCCCTTCCCGGACCAAGAGCGCGTCGTTATGCGCGTAAGCTGTGAGGTACACATCGTCGTGCTTCACGATGACCAGATTGCCGTAGCCGCGCAGCCCAGCCCCCGCGTATACGACTCGCCCATCGCCTGCAGCTACAACGGGGTCCCCCCGTTTGCCAGCGAAATCAACACCCTTGTTCCTCTGTCCGTCGAACCCAGCAATGATTGGTCCGGTCGAGGGCAGACCAAACGCTCGATCGACCGGAGCGCCAGCGGCGCTGGGCTGAGGTTGCACCGGGCGCGGTGCCTCTGATACCCGAGGTGGCGCAACACAGGCCGTGAGAGCGAGAGCCGACGCCAATGCGAGTGAAGCTGGCCCTGCGCCAAAGCGCCCCCGCCCGGGTGTTTGGTGTTGACTCATGACATGGCCCTGGTGTAGCGAATCCGGCGATCGTACCGCCTTGGGGACCTTGTTGCTAAGCGGCAAAGCGACTGCTTGCCGTCTTCGCCGTACGAGTGTTGAATGACAGCCAAGTCGCCGAGCTTTGACGCGACGATGCGGCATAGACCATCAGCTTCGTTTTCAACGCAACGGGACTTGATGTTCAATTTTGGCAACGACTTGGTTTTATGCGCATGCTGATCGCCAACATCACCGTACTGGCGCGGCGCCATGGAGCGTTTCATCGCGCCAATACATCGAATCTTTGCGCCGCCCGATATCAACTCTGCGAACAGGTCAAAGAGCACCGTTACCCATCGCGAACCGCAGATTGTCTAGATGGAGGCGCAAGGCGTACCCAAGACCAGCATCGCTGAGACTCTCGGCATCTCGCGCGCGGGGGTCTAGGCGTGGCCGGCAACTTGCGCCTTCCGTGCGGTATTGCTCGATTGCTCTGTCGTTGGGCGGCATCGCAACAAGCTCTGCGGGCAGAATCGCGCGAACTAACGGATCGCAAATGGCCCGCCGCAAGAAATGCAGTCCTGTTGAAGACCTGATCGACTTGGTCGCTTTGCTTCCCTGGTACATGGGCGTCGTGCTCGCCGTCCTTGGCTACCTTGTCCTTCATCGAATAGCAGAAGCGCCTTTGTTGGCGCTCAAGCCTGGTGAAGTCAGCGGTGCGATGGTGGGAGCGGTCTGGCGCGGTCTGGCGTCGGCTGGCCAATTCGTTGTTCCGCTCGTATGCGTGGCCGGCGCAGCAATTTCGGCCTGGCGGCGCCACATGCGTAGGTCGTTGATCGACAGCGCGACGCGTTCCACAGCCCCCGACGTCCTGGACGGGATGAGCTGGCGCGAATTTGAGATCCTCGTGGGAGAGGGATTCCGCTCGCAGGGCTACAGCGTCGCAGAAAACTTCAAGGGTGGCCCGGACGACGGCGTCGATCTGGTCCTGCGCAGGAGCGGCGAGCTGTACCTGGTGCAGTGCAAGCAATGGCGCGCGTTCAAGGTCGGCGTGCCCGTGGTGCGGGAGCTGTACGGCGTCATGGCCGCGAGGGGCGTGGCGGGTGGGTTTGTCGTTACCTCCGGTCGATTCACCTCGGAGGCCGAAGAATTCGCCAGCGGGCGCAACGTCCAGTTGATCGATGGTCCGCAGCTTCATAGGCTGCTCAAACAGGCCAGGGGCGCTTCCAGCGCAAAACACGCCGAGCCTGCTGGCGCTGCGACGGGGGCCACAGATCAGGCGTCCAGCACGACGAAGGCAGCGCCAAGCTGTCCGAGGTGCACGCAGACAATGGTCCGACGTACCGCAAAAAAAGGTGCGAACGCGGGCCATGACTTCTGGGGCTGCGCGGACTACCCCCGTTGCCGCGGCACCGCCTGAGCATGACGGCCGGCGTCCATTTGCTGGTGGATCTGGAGAACGTGCAGCCATCTCCGAAAGAGGCGGAAGGATGGCTTGGCGACGCGGGACAGGCGTGGATTTTCTACGGCCCGCACCAGCTCAAGCGCAAGGCCGGCTTCGAGCGCGAAAGCCCCCGATCGACGCTCATTCCGATTTCACGCACCGGTGCGAACTCGCTGGACTTTCACCTGGTGTTCTATCTCGGGTATTTGGCGGCGAAGCATCCCAACTGCAAGTTCGTCGTTCTCGCGAAGGACACCGGCTACGGTCCACCGCTCGTGCATGCACGGACGCTTGCCTTTTCGGTCCGGCGCATGAGCGCCCTGCCCGCCCTAGCGTCTTCATCCAGCGCCCCATCGAAGACGCCGAAAGTCGTGGCGGCCAAGGCAAGCAAGCCTGCCGATGCGCCCAGGAAGGCATCGGTGCCGAGTGCGAAGCCCGCGAAGGCTGGTGAGACCGCAGTCGCCAAGAAGAGTGCGCCGCTCTCGGAACAGCTCCCCGCAAGGAAGAAGACGAAGGAGAAGCTCCCGATCGCGATGTACCGGGATCTCCTGAAGGAGCTCGAGACGCACCGGCCGAAGAGCATGTCGGCGCTCGAGCGGCATATCCAGACGAAATTTGGGCCCTCACCGGTGCCCCATAAGGTGCAGCTGCTCATCGATCACCTCCTGACCAGCGACGTGATTCACGTGGCGAACAGCAAACTCGGCTACGGTCCTGCGAAGACCTGAGCTCGATCCAGGCGAGCGAAGACCTGAGCTCGATCCAGGCGGGGTTTGAGGATCAGGCATGGGATCGACCCTCTCCAGGACAACTAGAAGAGCGCTTGCTGCGAAGTCGTCAGCGCGCTGAAACTCTCCCCCAGGGGCTGGAGGATCGCATCGGCGATCGGCTGGAGTTGCTTGCTCAGATAGTGTTCGTAGTCGATCGGGGACTGGCGCGCTTCCATGGGCTCCGGCCCGTTCACGGTCATGACGTACCGGATCCAGCCCCCGTTCTGGTACTGCCTGGGCCTCTGAACGCGATCGTTGTGTTCGTCCGCAATGCGGGCGGCGCGAACTTGCGGCGGCACGTTGACTTGATAGGCATCGAGCCGATGGCGAAGGCGTTTGCGGTAGATGAGCAGGTCGTCCATCGTGCCCGCGAGCGTCGCCTGCGCGAAGTCGGTTACGAACGCCTGGTACGGCTCGTCGTGGAAGACGCGTGAAAGCAGCCCCTCCTGGAACTGTCGCGCCAAAGGGGTCCAATCGCTGCGGGCCATCTCGAGCCCGCGGTAGATCATCTCCTCGTTCCCCTTGGCATCCATGCTCAGGCCGGCGTAGCGTTTCTTGCTGCCCACCTCCGAACCTCGAATGGTGGGCATGAAGAACTTCTTGTAGTGCGTGTCGAACTCGATCTCGAGGTGGTTGTCCAGGCCCTGTTCCTCGCGAAGGGTTCGCGTCCACCAGGCATTGATGTCTTTCACCAGATTGGCGGCGATGGCATGCGCTTCCTCGTTGCCGTGGGCGCGCTTGAGCCAGATGAAAATGGAGTCGGTGTCCCCGTAGATGGCCTCGAACCCCCGCTTCTCTACGAATGCCCGTGTGAGCTTCATCATCTCGTGGCCGCGCAAGGTCACGGCGGACACGACCTCGGGATTGAAGAAACGGCAGTCGGCCGCGCCGAGCACCCCGGCGAACGAGTTCATGAGCAACTTCAGGGCTTGCGACAAGGGCTCATTCCTGACTCGCTTGGCTTCGTCCCGGGCGCGCCAGAGGGTGGTGACGATTTCGGGCAGGCAATGCGTTTCGCGCGAGAAGACGGTGCCTCCAGGGCCCTGGACGACCTGGGTGGGGTCCTGGGCCTTGGCACCCTCGACGAAGCCCACCGGGTCCACGAGGAAGGTTCGAATGATCGAAGGGTAAAGGCTCTTGTAGTCGAGCACCACGACGGAGTCGTAGAACCCCGGCTTCGAGTCCATCACGTAACCGCCGGGAAAGGCCTTGCTGGCAATCTCGCCGACGTTCGGCGCGACGTATCCGAGCCGATGCATCCGCGGCAGGTAGTGATGGCTGAACGCAGCGATGGAGCCGCCGAAGTGGTCCGCCTGCAGGCCTGTGGTCTGGGCCCGCTCCAGCACGAATGGCAGCAGCTGCGCCTTCTCGAAGATGCGCAGCACCAGCTCACAGTCGCGGATGTTGTAGGTGGCCAGGGCGGGCCTGTCCTCCTGGTAGCGGCGCTCGATCTCCGCCATCTTGTCGTAGTCGTCGCCGATCGCCTTGCCTTCGCCGAGCAGCGTCTGGGAAACGGTCTCGAGGCTGAAGGACGCAAAACTCCAGACCGCGGCCTTGAGCGCATCGATGCCGTCGATGATCACGCGGCCGGGCGTCGGTGCAAACAGGTAGCCCTGCTTGCCCGGGTGCGTGCGCCACTCGATCGGTCGGCGCTCCCGCCCCAGAAGGAGTTGCAGCCCGCAGTCGTCGGCCGTCTTCTGAAGCACCCGGAGATCGAACTGGATGACGTTCCAGCCGATGAGGAGGTCGGGGTCGTTCCCCTCGAACCAGTCGTTCAGCCGCTCGATCATGTGTCTGCGGGTCGGGCAGTAGATGAGCTCGAAGCCCAGGGACTCCCCCGGCTCACGCGGTGGTTCGCCCAGCATGAAGACAACACGCTCACCTGTGCCGTCCAGCGCGATGGAGTAGAGCTCCTCGTGCTGGCTGGTTTCGATGTCCAGGGACACCACCGTCAGCGTCGGGCGGTAGTCGGGCGCAGGCTTCAGCTTGCAATCGACGATGTGGGAGCCGTCCCTCTTCCCCCCTTCCACCAGGACGCCAGCGGTGAGGAACCGCTCCATGAGGTAGCGGTCGTGGGGGCGCACGTCGGCTTCGAGCACGCGAATCCCTTGGGGCTGGAGCGCGCGCGCCAACTGGCCCAGTTGGCGGAAATGCTTCGCATAGACACCGAAGACCGCTGACTGCTGGAACGTCTTGAGTTCGAGCGCGTCAACCCGCAGACCGGGCATGCTTGCTATCTGCGCGTCAACGGCGGGCCTGTGGACGGTTTCGACGAAGGCCACCGAGATCTGGGACGTCAAAAGCACCTTCATGGGACCGGCGTCCGTTGCCAGCCAGTACTCGATTTCGGTACCGGTCGGGGCGTCGCGCCAGCGGCGTGTGAGGATGAATCCCTTGAGTTCGGGGGATGGCATAGGAGCCTGGAGGATCGGGAGGGCTGGGCGAGAGGCTGGGGGAGTGGAGATTTTCGCCGGGTATTGTTCGCTGTCCGACTCCAGGATCCACCGGGGCAGCCCCACGCCGCCTTCGCGCTGGGCACGGAGGGAACCTCGAGGTACTCGCACAACCGCGCCGGCTAGATCAAGTGGACCTCTAGGGACGGCCCGGCGTTCTAAATCGACGGCATCGTGGAACCCTACCTTCGCGATGAAGACGCCATGCGGGAGGCGCAGGCCTCCAAGATTGGGCGCCGCCAAATTCCTGCCGACAAGCACATCGCCAAGGCGTCATTGACCCTGCAGAGGATGCCGCCGGCCCAAGCGAAGACACCCGCTGCCATACCGCCAGAGCTGCTCGCGGACCTGAACGCAAAGTCAGTTTTCAAGGGCCATGCGACTTTGTTCCTCGCGCTCAACGGGAGCTCCGTCAACAATTCAAGTTCATGAAAAGCAATGGAGACGTTGGATCGTGCCTGGGAATACAAAGAGTCTGGAATTGAGGCGCGGTAGCGTCGCCGTCATCGCAGCTGCATTGGCGATGAGCGGCTGCAGCACCATGGTCACATACTCGGGGAAGGCGAACACTCCTGTCCAGACCATCAAGTACACGCAGGGCGTGGGGAGCCTGATCGAGAAGAACGAGGTGCAGGAGATCTTCATGTACCCGACATTCAAGATGCAGGGCCCAGCGATGCCGACCTTTACCATCGGCTATGCGAACAACGCTCGCGAGCCCGTCAACTTTACGACCGACAATGTCAAAGCGTACTTCCGCGGCCAGCCTGTGCCGATCTATACCTACACGGAACGCGTCGCAGAAATCAAAAGCGAAAAGCAGAGCAAGCAGATCGCACTCGCCATTGCTGGTGGACTAGCTGCCGGAGCGGCTGCCTATGGCGCATCCCATCGAACGTACCAATCGAACTACAACGGCTATGTGGCGGGCCGTGGCGGGGTGACGACGTTCTACGGAGCGAACACCGTTCGGGTCTATGACCCTCTGGCGGGTATTGTCGCCGGCGCTGCCGTGGGTGGCGCGACCGGCTTGGGGATCCAGCAACTCGAGTTCAATGCGCAGAATCAGGAGCAGGCGGCCAATTCGATACTGCAGGCAAATACTGTGGATCCTCTCCACATGGTATCGGGCGAACTGATCCTGAAGGGGTGCTGCGATCCGTATGCGCAGTCCAACGACACGATCCGATTCGAGGTCACGGCGAACGGAAAGACATCGGTGTTTGAGTTCGATCGAACGAAAGTCACATCTCGGTAGGTGGGGTGCGACTCCGGCCTGAACCGAGGCCAAGCCTGTTGGCCGGAAGGTCCAGTTCGACGGCTAGGACCGAGCGCGTGCTTCAGACTGGCTGCTGTCCTACGGCGCCCTCAGTCCTAAGGACCGCTTCATGGTGGGTTGCGGAAGCAAGCGTGGGATTTCGACCACGTAGTCCGCTGGAGCCTGACTGCCGTTTTCCAGGCATGGCAGTCCGAATCAAAGCTGCTGATACATGCGGCCGATCAGCAGTTCGATGAGGCAGCTCTAGCCTTGGTGCGCTCAGACGCTCTTGGCTCCCGCCGCTCTAGATGCAGCGGGCTTACGGATCTTGTCGGTTGCGTTCTGCCTCTCGAGGGTCGCCGAGAAGGTCATGAGTACGGCCGACAGCAATTGCACGCTGAAGCCAGCCAAGATTGCGAGTGTGAAGGGCGTTCCGGAGACGTGCTGAACAAAGTCAGAAGAACTTCCGGGTCCCGTGGCTGAGAACCAGCCGATGATGACGCCGAAAGCGCCTCCCACGGCAATGCGGACCGCCATGTAGCCTGGAGAGAGCTGTGCGGAACGCGTATTGTTGATGATTGCATAGATGATAGAGATAGTCGCGCCCAGCAATCCACCAATCATCGGCAGAAACAGTACTCCGATGATAAACAGTTGGTCCTGAAGCACATGCACTGCGTGAATCGCCGAGGCAGGGCGGTACGAGCCAACTCTAATATCTAGGGTCTGTGCTAGACAGAAGTCGTCGAATTTGTCGAGTGCCGCCAGCAGGAACTGCTGATTTCCTTTGCCGTACAGCGCTCGAACGGGTGCGTCGTTGTACGGTTTGCAGTTCTTTTCGTTGATTAGGGCGACATTCTCGTAGACTCCCTCGAGCGTGCCGCCAACGGAGGGCGCCGATACAGGCATTGAAGCGTGCTTGCTCCCAATTTGGAGGGGCGTCTGAGATATGACGGCGTTTTGGGGGGGCTGTGCCGGCCCGAACAGTTCAAACCACACAACATTAATAATCTGATTGACAATGCCGACTTCATCGACGCTAGCAGTCACGCCGTACTCCCCGAGTGGAGGCTGAGATCGACGCTGGCTTGATGCCGCTGTGCGAGCCAAGATTCGGTTTGCACTGTCGAACATGAGCGCAACTTCGTGATGCGCTTTCAAGTACTGGCCGTAGTACGCTGACTTTGGATCGCGGAGCGCTCCTTCGCTGATTATTCGTCGAAGTTCTGTCAGTTTCTGCAGTGGATTTTGCGTATTGATCCGGGTCAGTTGCGCAATGTTGTCGTTAAGGTTTTGAACAACAACGAAGCCAATCACGGCGAAGCCTATGAGGATAATCGCAAAGAGGGCTGTCGTGATCTGGCGGACGCCTCCCCAGCGACTGGAGTAGAGCTTGGAGTGAACGTTTCTAAGCTCGTCTATAGAAACTTTCTCCGATAAGTTCAACGCTTTGCTGTACTGAACACTCAAGATTGAGTAGGCCTTTAAAGCCTCGCTGGTTCCACGATTCCTGACTGCGAGTTCGATCGCGTCCCCAAGCGCAGTGTCAAGTAGCCTTCCGCTGTCTGCCAGATGCCTTTGCACAAGCTGTGCATCTGCGATGAGGCGGCCGAGTTCGGCGTCCAACTCGTCAATGCTGCTGAAATCAGCGCTCATACACCGCTATCCAGCTGAGCCAAACATCGGGCCCTGAGGGGTATTGCAGAAGCAGCGAGTTCCCACGGGAACCGCTCCCGGCAGGTAGCACCAGACGTACGAAGTGAAGCAGATTGTTCCGGGATAGTGGGGCGGAACTTGTGGCGCCGCTGGCATAGCAGCCAAGGTTGGCGCCAAAGCGACGATTCGCGCTAGCCGGATGAGAGTATTTGTCATCATCCCTCGCCAAAGTAAGGTGAACATCTGCCGATCACGGTGTTCTGCCGTGGAGAGGAAATCTATAGCTGTAATGAACCCGCTACATCATCAATACTGATGATGCTGCCAACAGACGCTGCTGGGAGAGACCGACAGCTTGTCTAACCTCATGGAGGTCAATGATTCCCAAATCGATGGTCGAGTAAGTTCGCGAGAGGGACCACTATGCCTGAGCAATTGGCGGATTCGATCTCCGAGGCGCGGAGCAACACTGACGCGCTTTGAAAGGCAGCGCAGCGCCCACTTGCAGTCCTTCGCGCCCATCATTTGCAGGACCGTTAGCGCTGCGGAGCCGAATTCGGCAGACGGTGTTGCCTTGCCCGACGACGGTGAGAGCCTCGCCGAGACCGCTCCCCCATCCAGGACCGCACGTCGTCTTCGTCCACGTTTGTAATTCAGACCAAGTGGAAAACCGCTCCGTTCGCCGCCGGCTGCCCCTGCGCCTTCTCGTAGACGCGGATGACGCCACGCAGCCGCTCGCACTCGCGCTCCAGGGCCGCGACCCAGGCGCGGGCGTGCTGGGCTTCGTTGTAGGCATGCGTATGGAGGGCGGCCATGCCCCAGCGGCTCTCGAACCAAAGGGCAAGGTAGACCGCCCGGGGTGCGTTACCGCTGGCCTAGTAGCGCTGCAGCGTCCTAAAGCTCACCCCCAGGTGCCGAGCAATTTTTCTTCGGGGTTCGACCTGGTCGTCGAGCAAGTAAGCCAGGGGCGGCAGCCGAGCGAACGAGGGGGCGAGGAAGGGCATGACGAGGCTCCTGCAAAAGGTCCCAAACGTGCGAAGCCCGGCGATCCCGACCCCGCCAAGGCCGCGACAGTTTGTCGCAGTCCCATGCCACCCCGCGGCGCCTTTTTCTTCTTATGCCGAGCGGGCTTTTCCCGGGCATGCAGATCATGCGAAGCCTCAAATCCCCCCGGGGGCTGCATCCTAACTCCTACTACCCTCCTCGCTCAGCCGCGTTTTCCCAGCAGCCTTTTGCGGGTGCGCGCCGCGAATGAAATGAACATAGTTGAGACGAGTCCAGAGCAGCATTCCCGCTGCCAAGCGCACCCACCTACCTAGGCGCGTCGATCTCGGACGGATGTGCGCCTGCGCCGCGGGATTGGCTGACGTCGCAATTGAAGCCGTCCTCCAGTCATGCACTTGACCGTGCGTCAACGGCGCCGTCAAATTGTCGGCATGCACCGTCGTCTTGCTGTCTCGGCGATCGCGGCTTTTGGGGCCACAGGCGCCGGAGCGTTGCTCGCGCAGAGCGCTGCGGTCGCCATGCCGCGCGTTGGGGTGCTGCTTTTCGGCGCTCCGCCAGTGGGCTCCGAGCCATATCCCATCGCCAGGGGACGGCGCCGGTTGTTGGAGCTGGGCTATATAGAAGGCCAGAACATCGAGCTCGTGATTCGCCATGGCGCTACGCCTCGTCAGTTGGCGGACCATGCAAGCGACCTTGTTCGATCGAAGGTCGACGTCATCTTTGCGGGAGGCCCATTGCCTTTGGATGCGGCACGCGAGGCGACACTCCGGATTCCCATCGTTGCGATTGCCGGCGGCGATCCAGTTCGAGATGGATGGGCAAGATCGTTCGCTCGGCCAGGTGGCAACGTCACGGGCTTGACGGTCACCTTTCCCGAAGTAGTCCGAAAACAATTCGAACTCCTTCGACTGGCGGTACCCGGCATCGAGAAAGTTGCCGTTCTGCTACCCGGCAAAGGCACGGATCGCGCCGAGATGGAGGGCATCGCGCGTGATATTCAGCTGGAGTTGCTCGTTCTGGAAGCCGGTGACCTGGAAGGCATGAAATCGGAACTGGAACGCGCAGTACGCGCTGGTGCGCAGGGACTCGTCGGTAGTGGCGGCAACTTTCTTCTTGAGCATCGCGTCGTGTTCGCCGAACTCGCGATCAAGTACAGCTTGCCCTCGATCAGCGTGCTGACTCAGGTAGCCGAAGCGGGCTTTCTGATGAGCTACGGCGTTGACCTCGAAGCCTTGGGCCGTCGAGCGGCTGACTATATCGACAGGATTCTTAAGGGCACCCCACCAGGAGAGCTGCCTATCGAACGTCCAACTGACTTTCAGTTTGTGATCAACCGCAGAACGGCTATGACGCTCAATCTGTCGCTGCCGCAGTCGCTGTACATACGGGCAAATCGAGTCATCGGATAGTGCCACTTTTCGACAGAAAGAGATGGACGCCGATAGCCCCGTCGATCTTGTCCGTTCGTTTCGGCAGTTCCTTCGGATAGATGTCGGCTTCCATCGACGCCGTGAACGCGACGTCTGCTCGCAGAATCGCATCAAGGATCCAATGACTGTTGACTCGTATGGGTCCGTGTTGTCCGCAATGGCACGAACGAAGTGCTCGAGTTGTTACGGGTCATGAGGCGGTCTGGTAAGGAGATCAGCTGCAGGTGGACGTTCCGTCCGGCGACAACGTCGTTTGCAGAGCGGAAGGTTACGTGAAGGTCCTGGACTGACCTTAACCTCCGTCACGTCGTTGCTCTGTCAAGGTTGCGACTTGACCAATTGGATATTGGCAGGAGGTGCACCGCTCACCGTACCGCCCACATCCTTGAGAAGACGCTTGAACTCTGGCGACTCCGAGATGATCGTACCGGCCGCCGCACGCAGCCGGTCGACCGCCTGGTCAGGCAGCACGAAGCTCGTCGGCTGCTGGTTCAGATAGTCGAGTTCCGACTTGTCCTTCAGCGCCGAAAATGAGACGTCCACGGCATAGATCTCGGCATTGGGACCCCGCGTGATCGCGGCGAGCGCCGGGTCGTTGCCGACGGCCGCGGATTGCCGGATCTGACGCATCGTCTTCCAGCGTGCCGCCATGTCGCGCAGCAGCTCCACCGCTTCGAAAGAATTGCGGTCGATCGGCACGCCACTCGACTTAAGCAGGATCTCCACGCTGCCGGGCGGCGATTCGGACTCGTCCCACTTCGTCGGCGGAACCGATAGCGAGTTGACGATGAAGACGACGATCCGCTTGGCGCTGTCGAGTTGTGTCGGAACGCCCGCTTCCTGCATGGCCTCGAGCACCTCGAGCGCATCAAGCACGCCGCGCATGCCGACGTTGTCCGACACGCCACCGTCGACGAGGTGGATGTAGGGCCGCGCCTTGCTGTCGCCGAAGTCGCCAAGCGACTTGAGCGAACGGATCGCGCGCGCGGCCGGTCGCGGCGGATTGTCGGTGTCGATGAAGCGCTTGACCCACGGCGGCTGCGCCTGGTTGCAGTTACCGCCGTAGTTATTGAGCGTGACCGGCGATAGCACCACGGGCACCGCCGAAGATGCAGCGGCGGCGCGCGAGAGCGGGATGGCTTCGAGGTCGGAGCACAGCACGTCGAACATGCCCTGCTGGAACACCACCCGGGAACCGCTCGAGATGTCGGTGGCCGAGGCCAGGATCAGTGGCCCCTTCCCGCGGTTCAGGTCGCCGAACGTGGCGCCATGGAAGAGCACTTCGTCATACAGCTCGGAAGCGAGTTCGGAACGGCCCCACGCCCGGGAGGAAAGCCGGGCCCAGTTGCCGGGATTGAGCGAGCGCGAGACGATCGCGCCCTGCACGTCGCGCTTCAGGAAGCGCTGCTCGTAGTCGTCGAAGAGCTTGTCGCCGTAGAGACCGTAGGCCAGCGCCGTGAAGCTGCCGCCCGACACGCCCGTGATGACGTCGACCTGGTCAAGCAGCCGGCCCCTGCCCTTCGGCGTCACGATCTCGGTCCTTCGCAAGTATTCGAGGACGCCGTACGAAAACGCGGCCGCGCGCGTCCCACCGCCCGAGAAGGCGAGGATGACAAGCGCATCCTTGTCCTTCACCTCGGCTTGGCGCGTCTCGAAGCGGTAGCCCTTGTTCGGATCGGCTTGAGCGATCGGTGGATTGACCGGGCGAACTGCACAGCCAGCGAGCAGAATCAGCGCGCCTGCGAGCGTCGTCTGAAAGATGAGGCGTTTGGCCATGGAAATGTCCTTCTGGCAGCGAACGCCACCGGGGTTTACGAGTTCTTTGGCAGGGAACCCAGTTGCTTGATGGCTTCGCGCTTGGAATCCTCGATGAGCTTTTCGGCCGCCTGGGTCGCCAGCCCAACCTCCCCGGCCTTGAGCGCCTTGTGCAGCGCGCGCCAGTTGCGCGCTGACTCCTTGCGTCGTGCGGGCGTTGCCAGGCCGAGCTGTGTATAGCGCAGAGTTTGGCGCGCCAGCGAGGTCAGGATCTCGGCCATGCGTTCGTTGTCGCAGGCGTCGCGCAAGACCCGGCTCAGGCGGAAGGTGGTGTCGAAATAGGCCGCACTGCCGTCGGCCGCATGCGCAAGTGCGTCCAGTGCGCGAACGTCCGCCTCGATCAATCCCGCAATGCGCGCCGCTTCCGGTACGGACAGGCGCGCAACGAGACTGCCCGACAGGCTGCGGCGGATCTCGAAGATGTCGGCCACCTCTTTCGCAGAGAGTTGCGTCACGTGAGCGCCGCGGTTGGCCAGGATGCGCACGACGCCATCCTTTTCCAGGATGCGCAGGGCCTCGCGCACCGGCCCGCGGCTGACTTCAAACTGCTCGGCCAACGTCTCCTCGCGAATGCGCTCGCCGGGCGCGTATTCGCCATTGGCGATCGCGGCGAAGATGCGCTCCGCGATCTGCTCGGGAAGCGTCTGAAGCTGGCGGATGGGCGTCTTTGCGATTTCGCGGTCGCCGATCGTTCGTGTACTCATAAGAGGCAGTCTGGGAAGTTGAAGCGTATTGTCAACAATTCTAATGTATCCATCAGATTTTGCGTAGCTTGGGCGTTGATTTCTGCCCTTCTAGCCGGCCCGGTTGCTATTTGCCATCCGCCAACGATCGAGCACGCGTACCGTGGCCCAGGCGTAGAGGGCAACGCCTACGAACAGCGCCACGCGGATCGCCGAGGCACGATAGACGTCCTTGCCGTTGGCGCTGTCCTCGATGGCCGGGCCGAGCAGGATCAGCATCGTGACCAGCGCGTTGGTCCAGAAGGTTGGCGCGAACGCCGTCGGCCGCAGCCGATACAGCCGCACGCCGGTCCAGAGTGCCGCCGCCACGATCCACAGCATCAGCATCCAGAGGTTGGGACGCAGCGTGAGGCCACCCCAGACCGCGGCTGCCAGCAGTGCGCCTGCCAGCGTAGAGCCGACCAACTCGCGGCCGGCCGAGCGCGCGTTCGCCGAACTTGCCTGCTGGCCCAGCGTCACCGTCTTGATGATCGCCGCCAAGTAGAAGGACGGATTGCCCAGCGCCAGCACGAGCACCGGCATCACCACCAGCGTCGCGCGCAACGCCGCCCAGCTGGCGGCCTGGAGGTCGAGTCCGGCCGGCGCCGGCTGCAGAGCAACCGGCCGCGGTGGATCAGGAAACAGCGCATGTGACATCCCGCTCACGAAGACACCGACGCCGAGCCCGAGCGCCATCGCGATGCTGAGCACCGAAACCAGCGCCTGGTCGGCCACCCCCGCCACCGGGACGAAGGTGAAGGTAATGACGAAGATGATCGTGAACGGATTGGCGCTACGCGCACCGGCGCGGAAGACGACGAAGAGCAGGACGGCGATGATCAGCAGCCCCGCCACCGCGTAGTGCTCGAGGATCGGTACCAGGAGCACGCCGGCAAGCATCAGAAGTGCGATCAACAACGCCAGCACGAGGCCCTTGACGAGCGGGATCGATGGCCCTGGCTTGCACAGCAGCAGCACCGCGAGCACGCAGGTCACGAACGGTGCCGGCAAGCCCATGCCATAGGCGATGAGCACGGACAGGCCCAGGCCGATGGCTAACCGGAGCACCGCCTTGTCCGCAGTGTTGTTCGCAGTGTTGGCCACAGTGGTGAGGGCAGAGGCGTCCGCACGGACCATGGCGATGCTCAGTAGAGGTACGAGAGGTAGCTCATGAGCCCCAGATAGCGCGCGCCGAGCCAGTTCATTGCGCTGTGGTCGCCGGTATAGACCATCACCTCGGCCTGGCCGCCGATGCGCACTGCACGCATCGCCTCCTCCTGGCCGGTACCGAATTCGATCGCCACCGGGAAGCGCTGCGCCTGCCGCAGCCAGTCGCGGCTGTTGTCGACCTTGGGCAGCGAACCCGGCGGCGTCTGCTGACCTGAACCAACGCCGCTGCCCACGCTGCGCACCCGCCCCTTCAGCACCTGGCCCGGCATCACGTCGAGCGCGATCGCGACCGGGTCGCCGGGCTTGATGTTGCCGAGGTTGTTCTCGGTCATGTCGGCATTGATCCAGAGGTCATGGCTGGCGATCAGCGTTATCACAGGCGCACCGGCGTGCACGAAATAGCCAACATCGGTGTGCAGGTCGGTGACCGCTCCGCGCGAAGGCGCCAGCACACGCGTGCGCTGGAGGTCGAGCTCGGCCTTCTCGATCGCCAAACGCGCGCTGACCAACTGGGCGTTGCCATCGCCGACCTCACCCGCGGTCTCCTGCGCGCGGCGCAGGTCGGCCTCGGCCGACTTCACCTGGCTCTGGGCTTTCACAAGATTGGCCCGGGCGCTCTCGACCCGGCGCAGCGAGATCGCGCCCGGATCCTCGGCGTAGATCTGCTCGAGCCGGGCCGCGTCCTGGCGAGCATAGACATGGTTGGCCAACGCCGCCCGCACGCCGGCCCGCGCTGCATCCACGGAGGCCGTCGAGGCACTGACGGAGAGCCGCACTGATTCATAGTCGGAGCGGCTGCGCTGCAACGCGATCCGGTAGGGGGTCGGGTCGATCTCGAACAGCGCCGTGCCGGCCTGCACCTCATCGTTGTTTCGCACGTGGACCTTCAACACCTTGCCCGATACCTCCGCAGCCACGGGCACGACGAACGCCTGTACGCGGGCCTGGGCGCTGGTGGGCGTGAGGCGATCCGAGACGAAATACCAGAGCAGGCTCAGCACGATCAGCAGCAGCACCACGAGCCCGCCGATGCGGCTGCCCTTGCCGCTGGCGGGTGGCTGCGGCGTCAAGGGCGGATCGATCGTGACCGCGGGAGAAGGCGATGGCGATGGCGATGGCGTGGATTTCACAGGGTCTGCACTCATGGTCGTGGACTCTCGGGTTCGATGGCGAAGCCGTCCGTGCCGGGCGCGGGCAATGGCTGGGCCAGCAGGCTCTTCCAGTCGCTGCGCCGGCCCATGATCTCGCGGGTCGCGTCGTCGACCACGGGGCGGCTGCGCGCCTCTTCCCAGCCGCCGCCCATCGCCTTGTAGATCGCGATCAGGCTGTGCGTCAGGCTGCCGCGCGCGCTCACCAGTTGTTCCTGCAGGCCGAACAGGGCGCGCTGCGAGTCGAGCACGCGCTGGAAGTCGGTCAGGCCTTCGCGGTATTGGAGCGTCGCGATCTCGAGCGAGCGCCGCGCCGCCTTCACCGCTTCCGCCAGCAACGCGATCTGCTCGCGGGTGCGCGCGAAGGCGACCGCACCATCGTCGACCTCCCGCGCCGCGCCGAGCACCGTGGCCTGGTATTGCGCGTAGAGCTGCTGGAACCGCGCGTCCTGCAGCAGCACCGTGTTGCTGAGCCGGCCGTGGTCGAACACGTTCCACACCAGGCTCGGACCCATCGCCCAGTTCGACACGTTGGGCGAGCCGCTCATCGAGGTGGCCGAAAGTCCGAGCGAGCCGATCAACGAGATCGAGGGATAGAGGTCGGCGACGCTCACGCCGATCAGGGCCGACTGCGCGGCCAGCTGGATCTCGGCCGCGCGCACGTCGGGCCGGCGCCGCAACAGGTCGGCCGGCAGATCAACGATGAGCTGCAGCTCGGTCTTCGGAATTCCCTGCCGGCCCGCGGCCAGCTCGGGCAGCGGACCCGGCGGGCGTGCCAGCAGCATCGCGAGCGCGTTCTGCGTCTGGCGCAGCACAATCTCAAGCTGCGGGATGGTAGCGAGGGTGCTGATGTACTGGGCCCGGGCCTGCTGCACGTCGAGCTCGGAATCGTTGCCGCTCTTGTAGAGCAGCTCCGTGATGTCGAGGCTGCGCTTCTGCAGCGCCGCGTTCTCGCGGGCGATTTGCAGCCGCACCTCGACCGTGCGGATCGAGGCGTAGAAGCCCGCCACCTGGGCAGCCATCAGCACCTGTATGTCGTCATATTGGGCGATGCTGGCAAAGTAGCCCGCGTCCGCAGCTTCGATGCTGCGGCGGAACTTGCCCCAGAAGTCGACTTCCCAGCTGATGCGGCCGCCGAGTTCGAGGACGGTTGTGCTGATGTCCGGACCACCGGCACGGCGCTGGCCCACGTTCAGCAGGTCGCCGGTCGCCTGCTGCATCTGCGGATAGAGAGCGCTGCCCACGATGCCGAGCTGCGCACGGGCTTCCATGATGCGCATGCCAGCCACTTGCACACTGGGGTTCGCGCGCTGCGCCTCGGCGATCAGCCGGTCCAGCGCCCGATCGTCGAAGGCGCGCCACCAGCTGGACTGAAGCTGGGCGTTCGCCACGCCGGGCGACTTTCCCTCAGGCAGTGTTTCGAGCGACCCACCCTTCCAGCCCGACAACCACGCAACCTCGGGCCGCTGGAAGTCGGGGCCCACGGTGGTGCAGCCGCCCAGGAACAGAACACCCGCGAGCGCCAGCGCGAGAGTTCCGGGTCTCCAGGAACGGACCACTGTCTCAAGCCACGGTCGACGCCGAAGCAACCGCGGCGGGTGGCGCGTCGGGGTCGCTGGCAACCCATCGCATGAAGATCTGGTAGCCCAATGCCAGCAACGTGGCTCCGACGAACATGCCCAGTATGCCGCTGCTCGCCAGACCGCCCAGCGCACCGAGCAGCACTACGGGCATCGGCGCGTCGACCCCGCGGCCAAGCAGCAGCGGCTTCAGGACGTTGTCGAGCATGCCCGCGAGGAAGAGCAGCACCGTGAAGATCGCGGCAGACACCGTCCCGTGTTCGGAACCCATCCAAAGAAAGGCGATCGCGGGGAGCGTCACCAGCAGCGCGGGTACTTGCGCTACGCCCAGAACCAGCACCACCATCGCGAGCACGCCTGCAAATGGCACGCCGGCGGAGAGCAGCAACAGGCCGACCACGATCGCCTGGATAAAGGCCACACCGAGCACACCGAGCGCAACGGCGCGAATGGTGGCGGTCGACAATCGTGCGAATTCCTCCCCGCGCCGGTTGTCAGCGACCCGGGCGAAGATGGCGCTCGCGCTGGCAGCCCCCGAGCCGCCGAAGGCCATGATGACCCCCGCGATGATGAAGGAGAAGACAAACAGCAAGATGGTGCCGGCGATGCTAGCCACCATCTCGAGCGCGTGGATGGCGAGGCTGCCGAGCTGCGGCTGGAAACGCTGCATCACCGCGGGGAGGTCGGTATGGGCCACCGACCACAGGCTGTGGACCTTGTTGCCGATCAGCGGCCACTCGACGACGCTGGCCGGCGGCGCCGGAATCTGCAGACTGTGCTCGCGCAGCCGGTCGACCAGTTCATGCACCGAGTCGCCCATCGAGGACAGCAGCGCCGCGGTTGGCGCAACGATGAGGAGCAGGCCGGCCAAAACGATCAGCGTCGCCGCCCTCCCCTGACGCCCTCCCAACGCGCGTGCGAGCCGGGTGCAGGCCGGATACAGCGTGACGGCCAGAATCAGTGCCCAGGCCATCAGCGCGAGGAAGGGAGAAAAGATCCGGTAGCAAAGCGCGGTCAACGCAAACACCATGCCGGCCCTGATGAAGACGTCGAGCAGTTTGCGCGTAAGCCGCTGCTCGACAGCGAGTTCGACGTGTGATGGGGACATGGTTCGCCTTCCTGTTCCAGTACTTCATGGTCCCGTCATGCCGAGGCCGCAGCGCGGCAGCGCCGCTGCATCGCTGTGCTCTCCGGGCAGTGCGGGATCAACGTGCTTCCGCGTTGCTCGCCCAGCGCCGGTCACTCAGGTTTGAAGTCGATCGATTTGAGGATCGCACCGATGCGGTCGTGGTTGGCGCGCAGCACCTTGGTGAGTTCGTCGGAGGAGCGCGGTTGTCCGGAATCGAGGCCGAATTCGCGCAACTGAGCCTGCGTGGCCGGACGCGCCATGACCTTCATCACGGCATCGCGCATGCGGGCCTGGGCGGCCGCCGGAACGTCGGTCGGAATGAACAGGCCAAGCCAGACCAGCGCCTCCAGCTGGGGATAACCCAGTTCGGCAAAGGTCGGCACGTCGGGCAGATTGGGCGAGCGCTGCGGCAGACTCACGGCGTAGGGCTTGATCTTGCCGCTCTTGATCAGCGGCACCGCATTCGGGATACCCGCGAACATCAGCGGGATGTGGCCGCCCATGACGTCGACCAGCGCGGGTGGCGTGCCCTTGTAGCCCACGTGCGTCATGTCGATGCCGGCTGCCTTGTTGAGTTGCAGGCCCATCACGTGCGATACGGTGCCGGCGCTGTAGGAGGCGTAGCTCACCTTGCCCGGATTGGCCTTCACGTAGCTCACGAGTTCCGGCAAGGTCCGAGCCGGCACCGCCGGATTGCCGACCAGCACCAGGCCACCGCGTGCCACTTCGGCCAGTGGCCGCACTTCCTTCGTCATGTCGATGCGCAGCTTGACGATGTGCGGAATCTCGGTGACGAGCGCATCGAGTGCGAGGACCATCGTGTTGCCGTCGTGCGGCGCCTGCAGCATGTCGTTGACCGCGAGGGCGCCGCCGGCACCGGCCTTCGGCTCGACGATCGCCGTCTGGTTGAGTTCCTTCTGCAGACCTTCGACCAGCAGGCGCCCGACCACGTCGAGTGAGCCACCGGGCGGGCCCGCCACGATCACACGGATCGGCTTGTCGGTGGGCGCCTGGGCCAGTGCCGAGGGCAGTGCGAGCGTGCCGAGCGCTGCGGCCAGCAGGGCCGCAAGGGCGCGGCGGTGGAAAAGGGGTGTCATGGAATGTTCCTTCTGGTCGGATCTGCCCGCCGGCAACCGTTGGAGTAAATCGCGTACCCAAAGAATAGTGTATGTTAGGATTGTTGACAATACTACATTCAGAGAAAACTGTGGCTTCGGCGAACCGGTCTCTCTCAAGCGCGCAACCGCCATTTCCTCATCTGCCTCCTCGGCCGGAACGTGGCTTCATTCCGGTACCTCCGGCCGCTCAACGCATCGTGCGCCCCACCGGGCCCAGTCGCCGGGCGGTCACCCGGACGGCGTCCTCGACCCAGGCGCACAGCAGCGGCCGGGTCGCTGAAGGCTCGACGATGTCCAGCACTCCGAAGCGCTCGGCCGTGCGCATCGGCGACGAGATCGCGTGGTAGTGCGCCTCGAGCTCCAGCCGATGGGCGACCGGATCCTCGGCGGCCGCGATGTCCTTCTTGTAGGCCGCAGCCACGCCACCCTCGACCGGGATCGAGCCCCAGCGTGCGGACGGCCAAGCGTAGCGGTTCGGCAGCGCGGTCCCAGAAGGGCCGTGCCACGGGCTCAGCATCGCGCCGGCGAGCCCCACGCAGCGCCGCAGCACGATCGCGAGCCACGGCACGCCCGACTGCTCGATCGCATTCAGCGCCTGCATCGCGGCGGCCAGCGTGCCTTCGCGCTCGGCATCCGGGCCGGTCATCACGCCGGGCTGATCCGCGAGGTTGACGATCGGCAGGTGGAAGGTGTCGCACAGGTCGACGAAGCGCGCCATCTTGAGTGCCGCCGCCCGCGTGAGCGCGCCGCCCATCACCATCGGGTTGTTGGTCATCACGCCGACGGCATGGCCGTCCAGCCGGGCCAGGCAGGTGATCACCGAGCCGCCGAAGTCCGGCGACATCTCGAACACCGAGCCCTGATCGAAGATGGCGGAAAGAATCCTCCGTGGCTGAAAGATCTTGCGCTTGTCGGCCGGGATCGCGCGGTCCAGCCACGGATCGCGTCGATCGACCGGGTCCTCGCAGGCGATGCGCGGCGGTTGCTCCCACACGTTGGCGGGCAGGTAGGAGAGGAATCGGCGGGTGGCCTGCAGCGCCTCTTCCTCGCTGTCGACGGCCAGGTGCACCGTACCGCTGAAGCGGTGCATCGCGTCATAGCCGCCAAGCGCCTCCTTGTCGATCTCCATGCCGAGCGCCTGCTTCACGACCGGTGGCCCGCCCGCGAAGATCTGGCTCTTGCCGCGGATCATGATCGCCAGATGCGACGACGCCACGCGCAGCGCTCCCAGGCCCGCACAGGCACCCAGCGCGATGCCAACCACGGGTACCGCGCCGAGCAACTGCGTCATCGGCAGCAGCGGGTAGCCCGGGATCTTGGTGTGGCCGAGCTTGTCGAGCAGCTTGACGCTGCCACCCGCGCTGTCGATCAGGCGCACGATCGGCAGCTTGTATTCCCAGGCGTAGCGGTCGGCAAAGATCCATTTCTCGGACACTGAGCCCTCCGAGGAGCCCGCGCGGATTGTGAAATCATCCGCGGCGACCACCGCGCGTCGGCCCTCGATGCGGCCGATTCCGACCACCGCATTGCTGGGCGTGAAGCTCTCGCGCCTGCGGTCCGCGCCGTACTTGACGCCACCGGCCAGTGCGCCGATCTCTTTGAAGCTCCCGGCATCGAGCAGATGGTCGATGCGCTCGCGTGCAGTGAGCTTGCCGGCTGCGTGGTGGCGCGCTACCTGTTCCTCACCGCCGTGCGCGTGCGCGATCGCGCGGCGCTGCGCCAGTTCCTCCAGGTCGTCGGCCCATTCGCCGCGCGCGGGGCCGCTGGTCTCGATCGTCGTCGTCATGGTGTCGTCGCTCCTTGGGGTTGGCGCGCCAGGTAGGCATCGCGCAGGTCGTTCTTGGTCACCTTGCCGGCGTGATTGCGCGGCAGCGCATCGACGAACTCGATGACCCGCGGCTTCTTGTAGCCGGCGATCAGCTCGCCGCAATGCGCCGAGAGCGCACCCGCCTCGATCGCATGGCCCGGGCGGCGCACCACGAAGGCCGCCACCACCTCGCCCCACTGCGCATCGGGCAGGCCGAGCACCGCGACCTCGGCCACGCCCGGATAGGCCTGTACCGCATCCTCGACCTCGCGCGCATAGACGTTGAAGCCGCCGCTGATCATCATGTCCTTGTTGCGTCCGACGATGTAGAGGAAGCCCTCGTCGTCGAGGCGTCCGAGGTCGCCGCTGTAGTACCAGCCGTCGCGGATCGATTCGCGCTCGAGGTCGGGGCGGCGCCAGAACGCCACCTCTCCGATGCCGCGGTGGCGGATCGCGATCTCACCGATCTCGCCTGCGGCCAGTGGCCGGCCCTCGGCGTCGCGCACCGTGATCTGCACGTCCGTCGTCGGCCGGCCGCAGGACGCGATGCGTGCCGACGGCCGGCCGTCCTCCAGGTGCTCGTGCGGATAGAGCACGCACAACGGCTGGACGGCCTCGGTCATGCCGTACTGCTGGCGCAGGATCGGGCCTAGGCGCTCGAGCGCCTCGTGAATCATGGGCGTGGGCGTTGGCGCGGTGCCATAGTGGACACGCCGAAGCGCCGACAGGTCGGCGTCGGGCCTGGCCGCCAGCGTCGCGAGCAGGCGCCCGAGCATCGTGGGCACCACCATCAGCTGGCTGATGCGATCGCGCGCGATGCGGTCGACCACCTCCTCGGCATCAAAGCGGTCGGCCACGATGTTGCGCGCGCCGCGCAGGTAGCAGGGCAGCAGGTGCACCCCGGCCGCATGCGTGAGCGGGCCCACATGCAGCATCGCGTCGTCGACGCCGAGCCCGTATTCCATCGCCGCGAACTGGTTCGCGAGCCGCGCCTCAAAGCGCCGGATGCTGTAGGCGACGCCCTTGGGCTGACCGGTCGTGCCCGAGGTGTAGGCGATGCGCAGCAGCAGGTCGTCCGGCACCCTGAGACCGGGCGCGCCATCGGCGGCGCGCGCGAGCAGCGCATCGAAGTCGAGCACTTGTGCATCGCGCCAACCCACGCCCACCACATGACGCAGCGAAGGCACGAGCCCGCGCACCTGCTGCGCAATCTCCTGGAACTCGGGCCCGGCGACCAGCACCGAGGCTCCGGCGTCGTTGAGGATGGCCGCCTGCTCGCGCATGGTATGGCGCGCGTTGAGCGCGACGTAGCCCTGGGCCGCCTTCTCGGCGCCGAACTGGCTCTCGATGCTCTGCACGGAGTTGTTGAGCAGCACGGCGACGCGCTCGCCGGGACGCAGGCCGAGGCCGATCAGCGCGTTGGCGAACTGGTTGCTGCGCCGCTCGATCTCGGTGTAGCTGTAGCTGCGGTCGCGGAACACGACGGCGGGTCGGTCTCGATACTGACCGGCGGCCCAGGACAGCGCCTGGCCCGCGATTCTTTCGGAAGTCATTGGAGGATGTCCTTGTGGGGTGGCGGCTGCGACACCGGCGGCGCGGCCACCGCTTGCAGCTGGCGCACGGCCTCGCGCCGCGACGCGTCGATCAGGCCTTCGATGGCCGAGGCGGCGCCATTCGCGTCGCCGGCCTCGAGGCAGCGGACCATGGCACGCCAGGTGAGCGCCGATTCGCGACGCCGTGCCGCAGTGGCCAGGCCGAGCCTGGAATAGCGTCGCGTCTGCCGCGCGAGCGATCCGAGGATCTGCGCCAGCCGCTCGTTGCCGCAGGTTTCGCCCAGCAGGCGGCCGATCCGCACCGTGGCTTCGAGATGCGCCTCGGCGGCAGCGGGCTGGTTCGCGCGCGCCTCGAGTTCGCCGAGCTCGGCCTCGATGCGCGCGATAAGCAGCGGATCGACAGCCACCATGCGGCGCACCATGGCGCCGAGCAGGTCGCGGCGGATCTCGAAGATGTCGCTGACTTCCTGGATCGACAGCTGCGTCACGTGCGAACCCCGGTTGGGCAGGATGCACACGACCGAATCGCGCTCCAGGATGCGCAGCGCCTCGCGCACCGGCCCGCGGCTGACCGCGAACTGCTCGGCCAGCATCTCTTCGCGGATGCGCTCGCCCGGCGCATATTCGCCGCGCGCAATGGCCGCGAAGATGCGTTCGGCGATCTGCTCGGGCAGCGACATCAGGGGCCGACCTCCTCGCAGGCCGGCCGT
Source organism: Variovorax jilinensis (assembly GCF_030316885.1). GTDB lineage: Bacteria > Pseudomonadota > Gammaproteobacteria > Burkholderiales > Burkholderiaceae_C > Variovorax > Variovorax jilinensis. Next base: position 45,361 of record NZ_JASZYQ010000012.1, read on the forward strand.
CGCGGCCGCCGCACCGGGCGTTCGCAGGAGGCTCATTGCTCTTCGAACACCGCGATGTCCTGTCCCTCGCGCACCGCGGCGCCCTCGGCGACTAGGAGTTTGAGCAGCACGCCGTCGCCAGGTGCCACGACGGGGATTTCCATCTTCATGGATTCGAGAACCATGAGGGTGTCGTCGGCCTGCAGGGCCGCCCCCTCCGTGGCCACGATCTTCCATACGGTGCCTGTGATCTCGGACCGAATCGTCTGTGTCGTCATTGCTTGGTTCCTCGAAATGGACCGGACCCAACCGGTCGATTGCGCGACTTTACTCGACATTAGGATTGTTGACAATCAGATTATGCTCATGATCTAATTCGATCCATCGCAGCCCCTGCTGCCTTGCGGACGCGTTCCGCCCACCCGGAGACAAGAGCAATGACCCTTTCCCACAACGACGTGCGCCGGATCCTGGCGATCCTCGACAGCGCCGAACACCTCGATTCCCTGGACGTCACCGTGGGCGAATTCGAGCTCCATGCGCGCAAGCACGGCGCCGCAGGGGCGTTGCCCGTCAGCGGTCCGCGCACCGCTGCCGCCACCGGGCCTGCCGCAGATGCAGCCCCCGAGGCCGCTGCGACGCGTGGCACCGCCGCCAGCGCGGCCCCGCTCGCCGAGGTGCCTGCAGGCCTGGTCGCCGTGCGGGCACCGATGGTGGGCACCTTCTACCTGCGCCCGAGCCCCGACCAGCCGCCTTTCGTCACAGTGGGCGGGACCGTGCAGTCTGGCGAGACGGTCTGCCTGGTCGAGGTGATGAAGATGTTCAACACGGTCAAGACGGAAATAGCAGGCACCGTGGAGCGCATCCTGGTGGGCAACGGACAACCCGTGCAGCACGATCAGATCGTGATGCTGATCAAGCCCGTGCAGGAGGCCTGAGCGATGGCCGAATCTCTTTCGACCCCCGTCGCCCGGCGCGACATCCGTCGGCTGTTCGTGGCCAACCGCGGCGAGATCGCGGTCCGCGTGATCCGCGCCTGCCGCAGCCTGGGCATCGAATCGGTCGCGGGCGTTTCCGAAGCCGACACCGAAACGCTGGCCGCGCGCATGGCCGACCAGGTCGTGGTGCTCGGCCCGGCGCTGGCCTCGGAGAGCTACCTGCGCGCCGACCGAATCGTCGAGGCCGCGCTGCAAAGCGGTTGCGACGCCGTCCACCCGGGCTACGGCTTCCTGTCGGAGCGTTCTTCCTTCGTGCGCGCCTGCGACGAAGCCGGGTTGGCCTTCGTCGGCCCTTCCGCCGCCGCGATCGACGCCATGGGCGACAAGATCACGGCGGTCGGCCTGGCCGAGCGCGCCGGCGTCCCGCGTGTGCCTGGTTCCGGCGCGCTCGCGGACGTCGCGCATGCACGGCGCGTGGGCGCAGAGATCGGCTATCCGGTCCTGATCAAGGCGACGGCCGGCGGCGGCGGCCGCGGGATGCGCGTGGTGCGCGATGAAGGCGAACTCGAATCCCTCATGGCCTCGGCCGCGAACGAGGCCAAGTCCGCCTTCGGCGACGACACGCTCTACATGGAGAAGTTCATCGAGCATGCGCGTCACATCGAGATCCAGGTCATGGCCGATGCCCACGGCAACGTGGTCTACCTCGGCGAGCGCGAGTGCTCGACCCAGCGTCGGCACCAGAAGCTAATCGAGGAGGCGCCCTCGCCGGCCGTCGACGAGGCAATGCGCCGCGCCATGGGCGAGTGCGCGGTCAGCCTGACGCGCAACGCCGACTATTGCGGCGCGGGCACCATCGAATTCGTGGTCGACCAGCGCGACAACCGCTATTTCTTCCTCGAGATGAACACGCGCATCCAGGTCGAGCATCCCGTCACCGAGATGATCACGGGCTTCGACCTGGTGGCCGAGCAGATTCGCGTGGCGGCCGGCCTTCCGCTGTCCTTCACCCAGGCCGAGGTCCGTCTGCAGGGTCATGCGATTGAATGCCGGATCAATGCCGAGGACCCGGAGCGCAACTTCCTGCCGCGGCCGGGCCTCATCTCGCGCTGGCAGGTGCCCACCGGCGAGGGCATCCGCGTCGACAGCCACTGCTATTCGGGCTACACCGTGCCGCCCTACTACGACTCGCTGCTGGGCAAGCTCATCGTGCATGCGGCGACGCGCGCGCTGGCCATCGAGCGCATGCGCAGCGCGATTTCCCGGCTCGAGATCGAGGGCCCGGCCACCACCGCCGCCTTTCACGATGCCGTGCTCGCCCACGCGGATTTCGTCGACGGCAAGGTCACGACGCGCTGGGTCGAGGAAAGCTTCCTGCCCCAGCGCAAGGCGCAGCAGAAGGCCGCAGCCCAGGCGGAAAAGGCAGCCGCCAGGGAGACATCATGAGCGACCGCACGCTGCGCTTCACAGACGTCAGCCTGAGCGACGGCCAGTCGGCGCGCTGGGCAGGCGCCATGACGACACCGATGGCGCTGGCCGTCGCCAGCCGCATCGCGGACACCGAAGTGGCGGTCATCGAGATCGCATCGCCCGCGACCCTTCGGCAATGCCTGGGGCGCAACGAGGAGCCCTGGCAGCGCATCGCCCTGCTGCGCGAGCGCTGCCGCGGCGTCCGGCTGCGCGCCGCCATTTCGCTGTTCACCGAACACGGGCGCCGTGGCGCCGACGTGGTCTCGGCCAGCGTGGCCACGCTGTGGCTGCGGGAACTGGCGGCGCACGGCGTGTCCGAGGTTCTCCATTCGGACCCGTTCGGTGACGTGGAACGCCTCGCGCCGGTGCTGGATACCGCCCGCACCCTGGGTCTCGTCGCCATTGCCGCCCTGCCCTACGTGCCGGAACAGGCGGACAAGGCGCTGGGCGTCCGCGCTCAGGCGCTCGCGCTGGCCGGAGCGAGCCGCGTGATGCTGCGCGACGATGCGGGACTGCTCACGGCCGATCGGCTGGCGACGCTGCTGCCCGCGCTGCGGTCCGGCCTCGGCGCGACGCCGCTCGACCTGCACCTGCGATGCCAGACCGCGCTCGGACCGATGCTGGCCACCGAGGCCGTGCGCCTCGGCATCGACGGCCTCGACACCGCGTTCGCGCCGCTGGCAAACGGCCCTTCGGTGCCTTCGCTCGGAACCTTGCTGCGATCGCTGCGCCTGCTCGGCATCGGTGCGCCCGCGAGCGCGCAGCGCCTGCATGCCGTGGCCGAGGTCGACAGGCAACTCGCCGAGATCGCCAATGAACAGGGCTTTCCCTCGGGCGCCGCCTGGGTCTTCGATCTCGCACCCTATGCCCACCAGCTGCCGGGCGATGACGCGGCCTGGGCCATGGAGCGACTCTCCGCGCTGGGGCTCACGCACCGGTTGCACGCTTTCTCGAACGAATGTGCGCGCGTGCGCTCGGACCTTGGCCAGCCGCCGATGCAGGCGCCGTTCGCGCGCGCCATCGCCGAGCAGGCGCTGCTGCACCTGCAGGACCTGCCGCGCTATTCCGAGATCCGGCCCGGCGTGCGACGCGCACTGCAGCAGATTCACGCTGCGGCCCCGGCGGCGGTCGATGCGTCCCTCGCCCGGCGGGTCGGCGCGCTGCCGCCCTCGCCACCGAGTTCGGCGGCCGCGCTGCGCAAGACGTGGCCGGGCGCGAGCGATGCGGCACTTGTGATCGCGCAGGCCTGCGGCGTGTCGCCCGGGTCGCAGCCGACGCCGGCCGCTCCCGACAGCCTGCGTTACCAGCCCGCCACGCCGGCGGAAGCCTTGCTGGCCGGCCTCACGGCGCGCGCCACGCGCCATGCCCAGCTCGGGGTCGAAGGCCCCGGCGTCTCGATCCAACTCCAAGGCAGCGAGGGCTGACACCATGCTCGAACATCTCAAGACGCTGGTCGCCGCCGAGACCGCGCGCACCGGCCGGCGCCGCACGATCCACCTCACCGACGACACGCTGCGCGACGGCCAGCAATGCCTGTGGGCGACGCGCATGCGTACCGAACACATGCTGCCGATCGCCGAACGCATGGACCGCGCGGGATTCCTCTCGTTGCAGGCGATCGCGCTGGTGCAGTTCGATGCGAGCGTGCTGTTCCTCAACCAGAACCCTTTCGAGCGCATCCGCCTGCTGGCCGGGCGGATCACGCGCACACCGATGCGCGCCGCCATCCGCAGCAACCTGATGCGCGGCTTCTTCCCGGTGGCGGACGATGTCACCGAGCTCTTCGTCGAGCGGCAGATCGCCAACGGCGTGCGCGAGATCGGTCTTTTCGATGCCCTGATGTGCAACGACAACCTGGCCTCCAGCATTGCCGCCGCACACAGGCTCGGAGCTGCGGTGACGCTGCTGCTCGGCTACAACATCGCGCCCGGCTATGACGACGCCCTGTACGCCGCCAAGGCGCGCGAAGCGGTGGAGCGCTTCGGCGTGCAGACCGTCGCACTCGCCGATGCGGCGGGCATCCTGACGCTCGAGCGCGTGCGCACGCTGGTGCCGGCGATCAAGCAGGCGATAGGCGACCGCGCCCGGCTGGAATTCAATACCCATTGCCTGACCGGCCTCGGGCCGCTGCTGGCGATCGAGGCTGCGGTGCACGGCGCCGACACGATCCTGACAGCGGTCGATCCCCTGGCCAACGGCAACTCGCTGCCGGCCAGCCAGATGATCGCGCGCAACCTGCGCGAGATCGGATTCGACGTGCGGGTCGACGACGGTGTGCTCGACGAGGTGGGCGCCTATTTCTCGGCTCTGGCCGAACGCGAAGGGCAGCCCGTCGGCGTGCCGGCGGAGTACGAACCCAGCCACTACGTCACCCAGTACGCGGGCGGCGCGATGAGCAACCTCGAGTCGCAGCTCAAGCTGGCCGGCCTGAGCGACAAGCTGCCCGCGGTGCTCGAGGAGATCGGACGCGTGCGCGTGGAGCTCGGCTCGCCGATCATGGTCACGCCTTACCCGGCCATCGTCTCGGCCCAGGCCGTGATGAACGTGCTCAACGTGGAGCGCTACAAGGTCGTGCCCGACGAGGTGAAGAAGTACGTCTGCGGCTACTTCGGCGACCTGCCGCTGCCGGTGGATGCGAACGTGAAGGACCGGATCATCGCCAACGGCTCGCGTGACGTGGCGCTGGAGCCACCGATGATCGAGCCCGTGCTCCCGGGCCTGCGCCAACGCTATGGCAACCTTGGAGACGACGAGTTGCTGCTGCGCTACATGTATGGCGACGAGAAGGTCGACGCTCTGAAGCCGACGCCGGTGGACGACAGCTACAGCCTGCACCATCCGGTGGTCGACCTCGCCGCGGGCCTTGCGGCGCGCGCACGCAAGGCACAGGTGCAGGTGGCAGGCGACGGCTTCTCAATGAACGCAGGCTGAGTGTCGGCCCTCGGCAGGCCCCTCGGCGGCCGGGCGCCCCATCGGCAATGGCTAGTCGCCCACCTTGATGCTGGCGGCCTGCGCGATTCGCTGCCAGAACGCGAGGTCGTCTCGCACGGTCTTCGCGAACTGCTCGGGCGACTTGAGCGGCGCATCGGCGATGTTGAGCTGCAGCAGCTTTTCGCGCATCGCAGGCGAGGCCAGGATGCGAGCCACTTCCTGGTTGAGCAGCGCCACGACGGCCGTCGGCGTGCCCCTGGGCGCGAACACGCCATACCATCCGTCAGCCGTGGGGCCGATGCCTTGCTCAGCCATCAGCGGCGCCGACGGCAGGCCGGGCGAGCGCAGCGAACCGGTCAGGCCGAGCACCTTGAGACGGCCCTGCTTCACGAGCGGCATGGCGCTCGCCACGTCCAGGAAGCCGAGCCGGATCACGCCGCCCTGCATGTCCTGCGTGATGGCGGTGATCGACTTGTAGGGCACATGGTTCATCCGGATGCCGCTCTGCCGCTCGAGCCACTCCATCACCAGGTGCCCTTGCGAGCCAGTGCCCCAGCTCGCGTAGTCGTAGGCGCCGGGATGGGCCTTGGCAGCGTGGGTGAACTGCTGCATGTCGCTGGCGGGGAAGTCCGGCGTCGCCACCAGGGCCACGCCACCGGCACCCACCTGCGCGATCGGCGCCAGATCGTTCAGGGCATCGAAGGCCGGCGCCTTCTGCACCGCCTGGTTGATCACGGTGCTGGAGGCATTGCCGAACAGCAGCGTGTAGCCATCGGGCTTCGCGCGCACCACCGCCAGCGCCGCAATCGTGCTGTTGGCGCCGACGCGGTTCTCGACCACCACGGGCTGCTTGAGCGACGCGCCGAGCCCGGCCGCGATCGTCCGGCACAGCAGGTCGCCGCCGCTGCCGGGCGCATTGCCCAGCACCAGCATGATCGGCCGTGAGGGGTAGGGCTCCTCGGCCTGTGCGAGCCGCGACGACAGCGGGGCCAGTGCGGCCAGCGCCGCGAGCAGCAGTTGACGCCGAGGGCGCGAAAGGGGTCGATGCATGCGCGGCTCCTCAGGCGGCCGCTTCGGCCGGCTCGCGCTTCCAGGCGCTCTCCGCGCGGGCCGCCGCCAGCGGCCGGGTGCCGTTGATCGTGACCCGATAGCCGCTGCGGCGCGCCGGGAAGTAGTCGAAAATCGCCTGGTGCTGAGTGCAGCGGTTGTCCCAGAAGGCCACCGAATTCGGCTGCCAGCGAAAGCGGCACATGAAGCGGGGGTTCTCGATATGCCGGTAGAGCATCTCGAGCAGCGCCTCGCTCTCGCGATCCGAAAGGCCCGGCACATGGGTGGTGAACACGCGGTTCACGAACAGCAGCTTGCGCCCGGTCTCGGGATGCACCGCAACGACCGGATGCTCGCTGCGCGCAAAGGGCCGCGACGGCGTCATGCCGTAGCGGCTCCAGACCTTGGCGCCGTCATGGACGGCGGTGAGCCCTTCGAGGAACTGCTGCATCGGCTTAGAAAGCGCGTCGTAGGCTGCATACATGCTCGCGAACATCGTGTCGCCCCCGGCCTCAGGCACTTCCGTCAGGTACAGCATGCTGCCCATCGGCGGCTCCTCCTCGCAGCTGACATCGGTGTGCCAGCTCTCGCCGGCGACGCGCGCCGAACTCTCGTCGGCGTGGATGCGCAGCAGTTCCGGATGCTGTGGATGGTTGGCCGGCGCGAGCGGATGCACATGCAACGAACCGAAGCGCCGGCCCAGCGCGATGTGCTGCGCGTGGCTCAATCGCTGATCGCGAAAGAAGATGACCTGGTGCGCAACCAGCGCGTGACGGATGGCATCGACCTGCGCCTGCGACAGCGGCGCCGCAAGATCGACGCCGAAGACTTCGGCGCCCAGCGCCGGGGTGAGCGCGCGGAAGTCGAGCTGGATCGGGGATTTCATTTCTGTCTCCATGCGGGCACCTGCCCTGTCCGATTGTGGTGACGGCACCATGGGATGCCCTAATGAATTCGACTCGCCAACCCATAACCTGCAGGTTATTCTGAGGCTTTTCACGGAGCCGATCATGGCCGACATCTCGAGCGCCTTCGTGCAGCGCGGACTCACGCTCAGGCACATGCGCCTGCTCATTGCGCTCGAGGACATGCGTCAGGTCGGCCGCGTGGCTTCGGCCCTGAGCATCTCCCAGCCCGCGGTGTCGAAGGCGCTGCTCGAGATCGAGAACGGCGTCGGGGTGGCGCTGTTCGATCGCACGCCGCGCGGCATGGTGCCGACCGCGCACGGCGCCTGCCTGCTGCGCCACGCCCACACGATGACCAACGAGCTCTCGCGCGCGGTGGACGAACTGACCGGCATCGAGCAGGGCATCGCAGAGGCCGTGGCGGTCGGGGCCACCGCGGGTGCCGGCACCGGTTCGCTGCTCGGGGCTGCCATCCGGCAGGGCCGCGCGCGCCTGCCCGCCCTGACGGTGACGGTGAGCGAGGGCACGCGTGAACACCTGCTGCGCCAGTTGCGCACGGGCCGGCTCGACCTGGTGGTCGGCGCCACGACCGACGGCGTGATTCCGATCGACCTCGAGTGCACGCCGCTCTACATCGACGCGCCGGCCATCGTCTGCGGCAACGGCCACGCCCTGGCGGCGCGCCGCCGTCCTGCCTGGACGACCCTGGCGGCCGAGGCCTGGGTACTGCCGCCGCGCACGACCCGCGTGCGTGCGGCGGTCGAGGCCCTCTTCCGGCGCGCGGGCGGTCCGCCGCCACGCGTGCTCGCGGAAACGCTCTCGCTCGACCTGATCCTCGAACTGCTGGGCCAAGGCGATGCACTCGGGGTGCTGCCGCAGCACCTGGCGCGCCGACTTGCAATGGCCGGCCAGCTTCGCACCCTCGAGGTCGACACGCCGGGACTGGTGATGCCCGTGGCGGTCTTCACGCAGGCCGCGGGCGCGCCGTCGACCGCGATCGACACCTTGCGCCGTTGCCTTCTCGAAGCGGCAGCCTCGCGTTGAGGCGATCTCACGCACACCTGCTCAGCGCGGCAGGTAGATGAAGGCGGTGACGAGCAGCGCCAGGAACACGGTCTCGCTGACCATCAGCGCGATCGGCCTGATGCCCACGGTAGCGAAATCCTTCAGGTGCGACTTCATGCCGATCGCGGCCATCGAGATCACCAGCAGCCAGGTCGACAGCGTCTGCAGCGCCTGCTGCAGGGCAGCCGGAATCCACCCTGCACTGTTGACGGCAACGAGCAGCGCGAACGCCACCACGAACCAGGGGAGCAACGGCGGCTTGGGGCCGCCCGCCGGGCCGGCCGCGTGGGCCTTGCGACACGACAGCGTGATCAGGAGGATTACCGGCAGCAGCATCGCGACCCGCAGCAGCTTGACGATGGTCGCGACGTCGCCGGTCTCCTTCGACATGCCGTAGCCCGCCCCCACCACCTGCGCCACGTCGTGGATGGTGCCGCCGAGGAAGATCCCGGCGCGTTCGCTGCCGAAGCCGAGCGCCCCGGCGATCATGGGATAGAGCACCATCGCGGCGGTCGACAGCGTGCTGACGCCGATCACCGTGAAGATGGTGGCACGCTCCCTCACCTCGTCCTCGGCGCGCGCCGGGAGCACCGCCGCGATCGCCATCGCGGCCGAGGCGCCGCAGATGCCCACCGCGCCGCCGGTCAGTACGCCGAAGCGGCTGCGATAGCCCATCAGGCGGGCGAGCACGATGCCGAAACCGATCGTCGCCGCGACCGAGACCACCACCATCGCGATCGGCCCCGCGCCCAGCGACGTGATCTGCCCGAGCGTGATGCGCACGCCGAGCAGCGCGACCCCGATGCGCAGCAGCGTGCTGGCCGAGAAGCGGATGCCGGGCACGCAGCGGCCCTCGGACGACAGGAAGTTCAGGGCCATGCCGAGCAGCAGCGCGAACAGCATCGCCGACACGTGGTAGTGCTCGGCCAGCGAGAGCGCCGCCACTGCCACCACGGCGGACACCAGCACGCCGTGGAAGTTGATGCTGGCCGGCCCGCGCCAGCCGAGCAGGGTCGTGGCTGCATTACGCATGGCGTCCTTCAGATGTAGGTGGGCCAGGCGCGCAGTTCGTGGGCGCCGATGCCTCCCGTGCGCTCGCGCCGATGGGTGGCGAGCCCCGCGACCAGCCAATCCCGGGTCTGCCGCGGTGCGATCACCGCCTGCACGCCGAAGGCGCCGGCCAGCGCGTAGGCGGAGGTGTCGCGCGACAGCTCGGCCTTGAGCAGGTCGAAGCGCTCGGGGTCTTCCTCGCGCCGAATGCCGTGCAGCACGCTGACGCCGATCTGCGGATCCATGAAGCTCACGTCGGCGCTGGTCCAGGCCGCGACGGCGTCGCTGTTGCGGCCGCCGCCCATGTTGATGTAGGCCTGGCCGTAGCTCTTGCGCAGGATCACCGACAGCTTGGGCACGCTGCACAGCTGAACCGCATGAATCATGTTCATGATGTGTGCCGGGGCCGCCTTGCGCTCACCTTCGACGCCCACGAGGAAACCCGGCGTGTCGACCAGGAACACGATCGGGATGTTGAACGAGTCGCACAGCACCACGAAGGACGTGACCTTGCGGCAGGCCTCGGGGTCCATCGCGCCGCCCTTGAACATCGGGTTCGAGGCCACCACGCCGATGCTCTGGCCGGCGAGGCGCGCGAGGCCTGTGACCGCCGCGCGGCCGAAGCGGTCCTTGAGATTGAAGAAGCTGCCCTCGTCCACGATGCCCGCGACCACGCGCCGCATGTCGTAGGTCTTGCTGCGCGCGTGCGGCACCAGGTCGACCAGCGCGTCCGCGTCGGGTGCAATCGCCTCGCCCGCGGGCAGGCCGGGCGCCGGTGCCTCCGCGTGCGAAGGCAGGTAGCCCAGGAAGCGCCTGATCTCGGCCAGCGCTTCGGCGTCGCTGTCGACCACCCGGTCGACCAGTCCGGTCTGCTCGGCATGGAGCTTCCAGCCGCCGAGCGCCTCGGGATCGACCGCCTCGCCGATGGCCAGCGAAGTCACGCGCGCGCTCGACACCGCAAGGAAGGCGCCCTTGCGCATCACGACGAAGTCCGAGAGGCAGGTGTACCAGGTCGACGAGCCCAGGCAGGGGCCGAGCACCGCGCTGGCCCAGGGCGTCTCGCGCCGGCGGCAGTACTGCTGCGGGTCCTGACCTGCCGCCGCCATCGCTTCCGCGCCCAGGCTGTCGGGCACCCGCGAGCCGCTCGATTCGCCGAGGAAGACCAGCGGCATCCCGTTGCGCGTCGCGGTTTCCTTGAGGCGCGCGATCTTGCGCATGTTGACAGCCGACGAGGAGGCGCCCTTGACCGTCATGTCGTTGGAGACCACTGCCACGCGGCGGCCTGCGACACGGCCCGTGCCCGTGACCTTGCCGTCGGCCGGCGTGGTCGCGCGATCGCCGGGTACCACCGACACGGCCAGCATGCCGGACTCGTCGAAGGTGCCGGCGTCCAGCAGGCCTTCGATGCGCTCGCGCGCATTCAAGGCGCCGCTGGCGCGCCGCTGCGCGAGCTTGTCGGGCCCGCCCATCGCGAGGGCCAGGGCCACGCGGATCTCGAGCTGCGCACCCTGCTCATCGAAGTCTCCGGTCGTGGCGGTGACCTCGGGGCGAATCGTCTGCGTGGTCAAGCTGAGTTCCTCACGAAAGGGACCGGTCATCGGTCCGGGTCGCAGACTTTACTCGACATTCAGATTGTTGACAATACGAGGATAACCATGATCCAATCGCTTCATTGCCATAAGGAGACACCGGTGACCCCATCGACCCAGGGACCGCAGCCCGTTCCCACGACCGAGACCGCGCCCTATTGGCAGGCCGCGCTGGAAGGTCGGCTGAAGATCCAGTTCTGCCGTAGCTGCAATCGCCACCAGTTCTATCCGCGGCGCTTTTGCACCGAGTGCCTGTCCGACGGCATCGAATGGGTCCAGGCCAGCGGCCGCGGCCACATCTACACCTACACGGTCTGCCACGTGGCGGCGCACCCGGCCTTCGAACCGCGCGTGCCCTATGCGATCGGCATGGTCGCGCTCGAGGAAGGCGTGCGGATGCTGGCCGGCATCGTCGCCCCGATTCCGGATCGCCTTGCGATCGGAGAGCCGGTCGAGGTCTGCTTCGAGCCGATCGGCGACGCCGTCGCGCTGCCGATGTTCCGGCTCGCGGACGGCGAATCGACGGCATCGCCGAAGCAGCGCTGAAAGCTGCCTCCCTCCAAGACAACCGAGAAAAATTCATGATCATCGATTCCTTCGACGCCGGCGCCGCCGCCTTTCCCGATCGCGTGTTCGTCCAGGGCGGCGACCTGCGACTCGACTACCGCGCGGCGGCCGACGCCTCGCATGCCGTTGCGGCAGCACTGGTTCGCGACGTGCGACCCGGAACGCACGTCGGCGTGCTGTCGCCCAACCACGCGATGGTGCTGCCCGCGATGCTGGGCGTGATGCGCAGCGGCGCGGTGTTCGTGCCGCTCAACGCGCGCGACCCGATCGACGACATCGTCTGGTTCGCGAGCTTCTGCGAGATCCGGGTGCTGATCTGCCATGCGCAGTACGCACCGCACCTGGAGCGCATGAAGGCCGGCATTCCGACGCTCGAACGCGTCATCGGCCTGACCGAGGTGCTGGAGCCGGCCGGCGACAGCATCGTGCAATGGGTTCGCGATTTCGCGGGCCAGCGCGTGAATGAGAGGCGGGCCGACGACGACATCGCGATCATCAAGTCCTCCGGCGGTACCACGGGCCGGCCCAAGGCGATCATGCAGAGCCATCGCTCGCTCGAGACGGCCTACCGCATCAGCAACCAATTCATGCCGCCGCGCAAGGACCCGGTACACCTGGTCGTGGCGCCGCTCACGCATGCAGCGGGGGCGACCATGGTGGCACTTGCACGCATCGGCGCGCGCAACGTGATCGCGCCTTCTGCCGATCCGGCCGTGATCCTCGAGGCCATCGAGCGCGAGCGCGTCACCCACATCTTCCTGCCACCGACCATGATCTACCGCTTGCTGGCCCATCCCGACGTCGCCACCCGCGATTGCACATCGCTGGAGTATGTGATGTACGGCGCGGCACCGATGTCGGTCGACAAGCTGCGCGAAGGCCTCGCGCGCTGGGGCCAGGTCTTCGTGCAGTTCTACGGCCAGTCGGAGGTGCCGGGCGTGATCACCTGCCTGTCGCGCAAGGATCACTTCGTGCATGGCGATGCCAATCTCGACCGACACCTGGCTTCGGCCGGTCGCCCTTCCGGTGCCTGCGAGGTCGCGCTGATGGACGACGAAGGAAACATCGTCGGCATCGGCGAGCGGGGCGAGATCGTGGCGCGCGGCGACCTGGTCTCGCCGGGCTACTACAACAACCCCGAGGCCACCGCCGAGGCTCGCGCCTTCGGCTGGCACCACACGGGCGACATCGGCGTGTTCGACGAGAACGGCTTCCTCTCGGTGGTCGACCGCAAGAAGGACATGGTGATCTCGGGCGGCTTCAACATCTATCCGAGCGAGATCGAGCAGGTGATATGGGGCCATCCCGCGGTGCAGGACTGCGTGGTGGTCGGCGTTCCCGATGCCGACTGGGGCGAGCGCCTGACGGCCGTGGTCGAGTTGAAGGAAGGCACCCGCGCGACGGCCGAGGAGATCATCGACATGTGCCGGCAGCGCTTCGGAAGCCTCAAGACGCCCAAGCAGGTCGAGTTCTGGGGGTCGCTGCCGCGCAGCCCGGTCGGCAAGGTGCTCAAGAAGGACGTGCGCTCGCAGCTCGCGGCCGCGGCCGGGCAGGCCTGAACGGCGAAGCATGGACCCCAAGGCACTGCGTGGGCGCTACGCGATCGCCGGCATCGGCGAAGCCGGCATGGGAAAGGCCCAACCGGGCGACACGGCACTCTCACTGCAGTGCGAGGCGGCCCGGCGCGCGATCCTCGACGCCGGACTGCGGCCCCGCGACGTCGACGCCGTCTTCGCACACTGGGACGATCGCGCGGCGGGCCTGCTGGTGACCGAGTACATGGGCCTCGCGCCCCGCTACGTCGACAGCACGGTTGTCGGCGGCCAGTCGAACCTCACCCACGTCGCCCATGCCTGCGCCGCGATGGAGGCCGGCCTGTGCGACGTCGCCCTCATCACCTACGGCAGCACCCAGCGCCTGGACCGCAGTCGGGCGCGCGGTGGCCACGCGCAGGACGCGCGCCTGCCGAGCGGCCAGTTCGTCCAGCCCTACGGCATGCTGAGCCCGATCGGCTTCTACGCGATGCAGGCGCGCCTGCACATGGACCGCTATGGCACCCGGGCCGAGGATCTCGGCGAGGTCGCGCTCGCAGCGCGACGCTGGGCACAACTCAACCCCGACGCGATCGCGCGCGGCCCGCTTTCGATGGACGACTACCTGGCCTCGCCGCTGGTCGCCGACCCGCTGCGCAAGCTCGACATCTGCCAGGTGACCGACAGCGCCGGCGCGGTGGTGCTCGTGCGTTCGTCGCATGCCGAAGATCTGCCCCGCAAGCCGGTAAGGGTGGAGGGCTTCGCCGAGCGCTACATCCAGCACGCCACGCCCTTCGGCAGCGACGACTGGATCGACAACGGCATCCTGGCGGATGTCGGCCGCCTGGCACTCGAACGCGCCGGCCTCGCGCGCAAGGACATCGACCTGGTCCAGATCTACGACGCCTTCACGATCGGCGTGCTGATCGGCCTGGAGGACCTCGGCTTCTGCGCCCGCGGCGAGAGCGGCGCCTTCGTCAAGGACGGCCGGGTCGCACCGGGCGGCAGCTTTGCGCTCAACACCTCGGGCGGCGGTCTGTCGTTCAACCACGGCGGGATGTTCGGCATGCCACTGCTGATCGAGTCGGTGCGGCAGCTGCGCGGCGATGCCGGGGCGCGGCAGGTCAGGGGCGCGCGCAACTGCCTGATGCAGGCCGGCGGCCTCGTGATGTCGGCCTACATGGTGATGGTGCTGGGCACCGACGGCTGAGCGCTGTGCTCGAACCGTGCAACTGCCACGGTACTTGGCCTGACCGACACCGCCGCAAATGCAGACCCCATCAAGAGCAAGAAAAGGAACCGATATGTTCAGCGAAGCGTTGCTGCCCGTCATCGCCCAGCCGCAGTCCAACAAGCAGCGGCTTTTCGGTCGCTACTTCATGGCGATCCTGATCGACCTCGTCGTGCTCAACCTGTTTGTCGAGTATTCGGAATGGGTGACCATCGATTCCTTCACCACCTCGCTGCTGGCTGCGGTAGTGCTCCAGGTGCTGCTGAAGCTCACGCTGGCAATCGAACACAAGGTGGCGAACTTCTTCGCGGGAAAGTCCGGCGGGCTGATGACCTTCTTTCGGTTCTTTAGCGCCTGGTTGGTGCTGTTCGGCTCCAAGTTCGTGATCCTCGAGGCGCTCACCATGGCCTTCGGCGAGAACGTCCGATTCGACGGCCCTTTTCACGGCATCGCGATCCTGATCGCGATCATTGTCTCGATGCTTGTGGTGGAAGAAGGCGTCGCACGGCTCTACCGCAAACTTGGCGACGAGCCTTCGACGTAGCGCCAGGATGAGATCGAAAGCGGCGTCGACTCGCCTTGCTCGCAACATCTGATTGCGTAGACATCCGCATTGGGCGTCGATGCGGCACGCCTTGTCGCACCCCTGACCCCGACTCCAATCAACATGATTGCCCGAATTGAGCACCTTCCGAGCTGCCTAGACCGGTGCTCGAACTCGCGGCTCGTCCTCAAGAGCAGCAACGAATCCAGCGCGTGGATGCCCGAAATTCGGCCAGGGGTCGCCGCCGATTTCTCGCCCGGCAATATCAGCCCAGGCCTGAGGACGGGCCTCCGCAAGATGCGCTCGCCCGGCACCGCGCCACGGCGCGATCGCTATTTCGTGGGCTGGGGAATGTACTTGACGTTCACCTTGTCGATGGCACCGTTGAACCTGAATGGCGCCTTCTTGAAATAGTCGAGAGACACAGGCGAGCCGAGCGCGACGCCGATGTCGAGGCAGTCGTTGGCGGTGAACAGCAGCGGCGCACTCACGGGCACGACACCTTCGGCCACTTCTTCGCCGTCGACGCGCAGCGTGATCTTCAGCGGGCCCGCGGGCCGCAGCTGCGCATACACGGTTTCCACCTCGATCTTCACGCGGCCGAGCGGTAGCTTGGTCCTCGCGCGGATCTTGGTGCGCATCAGGATGAAGAGGTTGTATTCGTAGCAGAGGATGCCGTCCTCGACGAACAGGGTCAGGCCGCCACTGTTGGCGCCGAGCTTGTACAGCACGCCCTGGGCATCAGCCGGGATGTCGGCGTCGATCGTCACGAGGTTCGGCCTGTTGCCCAGGGCCGGGGCCGTGAATTCGGGCATGCGCGTGATGTCGCCCGTGAAGTTCCACTCGGTCTGGGTCGGCCCCAGGCGCTGTTCGGGATGCAAGGCGACGGCCCACAGCCCGCCGCCGATCGGAAGCACCTTGTTTCTTGTGGCTTCGATCAGGAAGAGATCCTTCAACTGCGCGAGCTTCTCGGGCATCTTGGCAGCAAGGTCGTTGGCCTGCGTCCAGTCTTCGGCCAGGTTGTAGAGCTCCCAGACATCGTTGTCGGGCGTCCAGTCGTGGATGCCCGGCGGCAGGCCCGGAATCCACGGCGTGCGCGGCCCGAAGGCGCTGGCCATCCAGCCTTCGTGGTAGATGGCGCGGCTGCCCATGATCTCGAAGTACTGGGTGCGCAGCCGCCCCTCGGCCTTCGGGTCGTCGAAGGAATAGGCGAAGCTGACGCCGTCGATCGGGTCTTGCGGCACGCCGTTCACGACCCTCGGCGGCTCAATGCCGATCACCTCGTAGATGGTCGGAACCAGGTCGTTGCAGTGATGGAACTGGGTGCGCGGCGTGGTGTCCGGCTTGACCTTCGCCGGCCAGCGCACCGCCATCGGATTGCGCGTGCCGCCCAGGTGCGAGGCCAGCAGCTTGGTGCCCTTGTAGGGCGTGCTTCCTGCCCAGGCCCAGCCGGAATGGTATTGGTTGTCGACCAGCGGCGAGCCCAGCACGTCCAGCCCACCGAGCGCGTCGAGCGCCTTGATGTGCTGATCGACCGTGGTCGGAATGCCGTTCTGCGCCAGCAGTTCGCTGATGGTGCCGTTCTGCCCTTCGGACGACGAACCGTTGTCGCCCCAGATGTAGAAGACCAGCGTGTTGTCGGCATAGCCCAGGGCATCGACCTCGTCAAGCAGGCGCCCGACCTGGACGTCGACGTGCTCGGCGTAGCCCGCCGCCACTTCCATCAGGCGGGCCTGGAAAGGACGCTCGCTTTCGGGAATGTCGTCCCATGCGGTCATGGTCGGATGCCGCGGCGTGAGCTGCGCGTCGGCCGGTATCCAGCCCTTGGCCTTGGCGTTGTGGAAGACGCGCTCCCGGTAGGCGTCCCAGCCGGCGTCGAACTTGCCCTTGTACCTGTCCGCCCACTCCTTCATGACGTGGTGAGGGCCGTGGATCGCCCCACTGGCCCAGTACATGTAGAAGGGCTTGTCGGCCTGGAAGGCCTTGTGGCGACGCAGCCAGCCGATGGCGTCGTCGGCCAGGTCCTCGCTCAGGTGATAGCCCTCTTCGGGCGTGCGGGGCGGCAGCACGCTGGTGGTGTTGCGCACCAGGTTCGGCTCGTACTGCGAGGCCTCGCCGGCCAGGAAGCCGTAGAAGTATTCGAAGCCCATGTTCGTCGGCCAGTTCTCGAACGGGCCTGCGGCCGTGGTCTCCATGGCGGGCGTGTTGTGCCACTTGCCGAAGGCGCTGGTGCTGTAGCCGTAGTCCTTGAGGACTTCGGCACAGAGCGCGCTGCTCTTCGGGATGGTGCCGGCGTAGCCGTCCCAGTCGTTGGCGAGTTCTGCAATCTGACCGCTGGCCACGCGATGGTGGTTGCGCCCCGTGAGCATCGAGGCCCGTGTCGGCGAGCACATGGCGGTGGTGTGGAAGCGGTTGTAGGCGATGCCCTGGCTCACCACGCGATCGAGGGCTCGGGTCTGCACCTCGCCGCCGAACGTGCTCGGCAGGCCGGGCCCGGCATCGTCGATCAGCACGATGAGGATGTTGGGGGCATCATCGGGCAGGCGCTGCGGCTCGACCCTGCGCTGGTACACGGACTCCTGCATCGTCCGGCCCGCCGTGCTGGCGGAAGGCGTTGGAGGAAAAGGGAGGGATTCCGCGGAGGCGGTCGTCTTCTTCGCCATGGTCGTTTGCTCCTTGATGCCCAGACCGCCGCACTCTATAGCGCATCGGTGGCTTGGCCTACGGGACCTTGTACCTATCGAAATGAGCTTGACAGTTTCTTGTGGCGGCGCTTGGCGCGATAGTTGTGCTCTAGTTCACCTGTTGCGGGTCCGGAAATTGCCACGCACCAAAATGTCCGCCCTAGGCCGTTACGGCCGCACCGTGTAGTTCGAGCCCTCGACGATGGGGAGGCAGTTGGCACCTTGCGCATTTCGCATCCACCGAACTGGATGTCGATCGTGCCGTGCTCCTGCGCTTGGCGGTCAGGTTGTTCAACGAATAGGCGTTGGCCGCATTCTTTTCATAGTAGCCCGCGGCGTTGTAAACGCTGAGAGACCAGAAGCCATCGACCGGCACGTCCTCAGTGCCACGCAAGATGGCGTCTTGTATCCGTATGCCATGCGCCCTTTTTTTCACGCGCAGCGGCCCCCGGTGACCATAGTTTGGCCGATCCGATGCTGCAGGCGGAGAAGCCAGCATCGTCGCCCGTCAACCGAGGGCAGGGAATTCGGCTTCTATCAGAGCCCCGAGCCACGCGTAAGCTTGCGCCGCATACGAGACTTCTCCGGCCTCCCGCACGGGCCTTAACAGACCTCGAATGTCCTCCGGAGCTTCCCCTTGCGACCTTCTGTAGCAGTAAGGCGGCGAATGCCACGTGGCGGCTCTCAAACTTGCCGAGATCGTCGACCATTGGGGAGTCCATAGAGCCAGCAAGGAGCGCATGTGCATACGGCTGACTCATTGCGGGTAGATCTTCCATGGATTCATTCACACCGAGTTCTGCATCAGTTCGAGGAGGTTCCGCAGCGATAGCGGTCAGCTGTTGAACGAGGCCAGTGGTCCGCTTTCGCTGCGGAGCCGAATTCGGCAAACGGTGTTGCCTGACGACGGTGAGAGCCTCGCCGAGACCGCTCCGCCATCCAGGACGCCGTCGCCTTCGTCCACGTTTGCCATTCAGACCAAGTGGAAAGCCGCCCCATTCGCCGCCGGCTTCCCCTGCGCTTTCTCGTAGACGCGGATGACGCCACGCAGCCGCTCGCACTCGCGCTCCAGGGCCGCGACCCAGGCGCGGGCGTGCTGGGCTTCGTTGTAGGCCTGCGTGTGGAGGGCGGCCATGCCCCAGCGGCTCTCGAACCAGAGGGTTAAGTACACCGCGCGGGCGCGTTTCCGCTGGCCTGGTAGCGCTGCAGCGTCCTAAAGCTCACCCCCAGATGCCGAGCAATTTGCCTTCGCGACTCGACCTGGTCGTCGAGCAAGTACTCGAGGGGTGGCAAGCGAGCGAACGAGGGCGCAAGAAATGGCATGACAGGGCTCCTTAAAAGTCCCCATCCATTCGAAACCCAACGCTGCCGCCCCCGCCAAGCCCGCGACAGTTTGTCGCACCCCCGCGCCACCCCGCGGCGCCTTTTTCATCCTATGCCGAGCGGGCTTTTTCTCGGGCAGGGAGAGTGCTTAAGAACTCAAAGCCCCCCGCGGCTGCATCAGACCCCTACTGCCCTTCCCGCTCATCTGCTCTTTCCCAGCGGCCTTTGACGGGGGCGCGCCGCGAATGAAATGAACATAATTTCCCCGTGGCAAGTTGGGTTGGGTTGTGCCCCGTTGGGCCTAAGTCTGCTTCCATTTGAGCTGCCGTTGCGGCCATCAACTGTCTTTCAGCTTGTTTGTCTTGCGCAATCTCAGCTGCGGCATCTGCCCAACGTGGGCCCTCGGATCCTGCGCTTCTCAGTTATTGACTGAACGTTCAAAAACAAGGAGAATCGCGTGATGGCAAGACCCAAGCAGTTCGATCCAGACGAGGCGCTCGACGCAGCAGTGGGTCTGTTTCGAGAGTACGGCTTTGCGGGGACTTCCGCAGAGATGCTGACCGAGGCGATGCAGATCGGAAAGCAGAGCCTCTACAACACGTTCGGCGGGAAATGGGCGCTGTATTGCGCAGCGTTGGAACGCTATGCCACGGCTGAGACCAAGAGCCACATCGACGAGCTTCAGCGGGGTACGTCGGCGTTCGCTGGCATTGAGTACATGATGAAACGTGTGGCGGCGGAGGCTCACCAACCGTGCCTTGGCGTGAACTCGATCAGCGAGTTCGGTGACGGTCGCGAGGATTTGACGAAGATCCGTGAAGCGGTAGGAAAGCCGCTGCGCACAGTCCTCGCATCGACAATCAGGCGGGCCCAGGCCGAAAAGGACTTGGCGTCCGACCTCGATCCGAACCACACAGCAGCATTCCTGTTGACAACCATAGCAGCGATCCGACTTGCGGCGCGAGCCGGCGCCCGAGATCCAGAGCTACTCGCAATCTCACGATTGGCGCTCCGGGCTTTGAGATAGGGCTGCTTTTTTTTTGACCTGTTTTGGAACGATTAGTCAATAAAAGGAATATATAGATGAAAGCAATAGTGATGACCGGTCCCGGTGGGACGAACGTGATGCAATCGATCGACCGGCCACTGCCGACAATGAGTGCAGGTCAGGTGCTTGTGAAAGTGGCTGCCGCCGGCGTCAATTTCATGGACATTGGTGTCAGGCAGGGCAACTTCTGGTCCGAAATGCCACTTCCGAGGGCCCTCGGGGTCGAAGGAGCCGGCCGCGTGCTGGCCATCGGTGAAGGCGTTGACAGCCTGCGCATAGGACAGCGGGTTGCTTGGGTGTACGCGCCGGGAAGCTATGCCGAGGAGTTGCTGATCCCGGCCACATCGCTCGTACCATTGCCCGATGAGATCGATGATCGGACTGCGGCGGCCGTGATGATGCAAGGCCTCACTGCCAGTCACTTCGCGACGGACTTCTACCCAGTTCAGCCTGGCGATGTTGCCTTGGTTCATGCAGCGGCTGGCGGACTCGGCCTCCTGCTGACGCAGATCATCAAGCTCAGGGGTGGGAAAGTGATCGGCCGTGTCTCTTCGCCAGACAAGGTGGCCGTGGCGAAGGAAGCCGGCGCCGATCACGTGATCGTGGACAGCCAAGGCCGCTTTGCTGAAGAGACGATCCGCCTGACCGGCGGCCAAGGTGTACACGTGGTCTATGACGGATCCGGTCCGATGACCTTCCGGGGGTCTCTCAACTCGCTGCGGTCGTCAGGAACGTTCGCTTGGTATGGGCCCGTTCTCGGTGGCCCTGGGCCGATCGACATCATGAGCCTCCCGAAAAGCATCAAGCTCGGCTATCCGTCTTTCATGCATCACATTCCAACCCCTGAACTGCTCCGTGCCCGCTCGGCTCGCCTGTTCGATTGGATAGTGTCCGGCCGGCTTCGGATTCGAATCGGCGGTGAGTATCCGCTTTTGGATGCAGCCAAGGCACATGCAGATATGGAGAGCCGCGCCACCACTGGAAAGCTGTTGCTGATTCCATGACTGATCGCGGAATCGCCATGGTATTCGGTGGATCGCGCGGGATCGGTGCAGCCATTGCCGAGCGGCTCGCTCGCGATGGATTCGACGTCGCATTCACCTATGCTTCGCGGTCGGACCGCGCCGCAGAAGTCGTCGCAGTAATCGAGAAATCTGGGCGACGGGCCATTGCGATCCAGGCCGACAGCGCCGATCCTGCAGAAATTCGCGGTGCCGTTGCCCATGCCGTCAATGAACTCGGCATCCTGGATGTTGCAGTGGTGAACGCGGGGATGCTTCGCCGTGCCCCGATCGAGACCTTTGGGCTCGAGGTCTTCAATCTAATGCTGGACGTGAATGTCCGCGGTGTGTTTGTCGCTATCCAAGCGTCGGTAGAACAGATGCGCGATGGCGGACGCGTTGTCACCATTGGCAGCAACACGGCGATTCGGACCGGTTCAGTGGGCAGCAGCGTGTACGCGATGACGAAGGCCGCTGTGGCTGCATTGGTCAAGGGCGTCGCTCTGGACCTCGCGCCTCGACGAATCACAGTGAACAACATTCAGCCTGGGCCGACGGCTACCGATATGACTGCGAACATGGCGTCGACGCTCGAAGCGCTTGTTCCGCTGCGGCGACTGGGTACTCCGAGGGAAACTGCCGCGCTAGCTTCATATCTAGTCAGTCATGACGCCGGTTTTGTCACAGGCGCAAGCGTCACCATTGATGGAGGCTATGTCCTCTGACCCGAAGCAGCTGGGGGCCTGCAAGTGAAATGGGATCCCCACTTCCCGCTCGCCCAATCTCGAGGAGACCCAGCCGATCGTGAAGGTGTGGCTGTCGCCACTCGAGGGTCTGCGTCAACGGCCTGCGTGCGCAGACCTGTGAGCCTCGGCCGAACTGTCCAACCAGTTGGCAAGGTGGAGGGCTAAGGGTTGACTTGCAAACGGTTTGTATAGTTTTGTACAAGCGCTTCGGACGTCTACATTCGGTCAGAAATCCTCTCGGACAAATTGCCACGCGCCTGAACAATCGCGCCGTGAATTCGACAACAACCCTCCGAAGGACTGCATGATGACCATCGCACAAGACAAGATTCTCTACACCGGCCGCACCCGCACCACCGGCGGCCGCAGCGGCGCCGCGCGCAGCGACGACGGCCGTCTGGATATTGCGCTCACGCGCTTCGGCACCGCGGGTCCGGGCACCAATCCCGAGCAGTTGTTCGCAGCCGGCTGGTCGGCCTGCTTCATGGGCGCCATGGCGCGCGCGGCCCAAGCCCGCGGCGTGGCGCTGCCGGCCGAGTTGGCGGTCGACGCCGAAGTCGATCTTCTGCAGGGCGCCGATGGCTTCGCGCTGGCGGCGCGGCTGAAGGTCAGCGTGCCTGGCGTGGCACACGACACGGCCCTGGCCATCGTGGAAGATGCTCACCAGCTGTGTCCCTACTCCAAGGCCACGCGCGGCAACATCGAGGTCGCGCTGTCGGTCGCCTGAGTCCGGACGCCGCGCAGACCCAAGGACCGCCAAGGACCCCATGCCCGCCTTCCTTCAACGACTCTGGCCCGCCACCCTGCTGGCGCGCGTCATGCTGCTGGTGGTGCTGGGCATGGCGGTCGCTCAGGTGCTGACCTACCTTGCGATCCGCTACGAGCGCAGCCAGACCTTGATGAATCTGATGGTCAGCGGCGTCGAGCGTGACATCGCCAGTTCGGTGGCCATCCTCGACCGCCTGCCCGCCAGCGAGCGGACCCAATGGCTTTCGCGCCTCGAGCGGCCCAACTACAGCTTCTCGTTGGAGGGCGTGGTGGACACGCCGCCGCCGACCGCTCCGGCCCTGTCGCGCTTCGCCGAGATCGTGGGCAACGCGCTTCGGCCCTTCCCGGTGCTGGCGGTCGGTCAGGTCGGCCAGCAACCGGAGGCCGTGCGCATGCAGGTGCGCTTGAACGACGGATCGTCGCTCTACGTGCTGGCGCGCCGCGTCCCGATGCCTGTAGCCGACTGGGTCACTTGGCTGCTGCTTGCGCAGCTGGTGGCGCTTGCCGGCTGCGCCTGGGCCGGCATGCGGCTGGTGACGCGGCCGTTGGCGCGGCTCGCAGCGGCAGCGGACCAGCTCGGCCCGGACCTGCGGCCATCGCTGGTGGCGGAGGGCGGGCCGGCCGAGGTGACGCAGGCCGCGCGTGCCTTCAATGCCATGCAAAAGCGCATCGCGGGTTATCTGCAGGAGCGCATGCAGATCCTCGCGGCCATCTCTCACGACCTGCAGACGCCCATCACGCGCATGCGACTTCGACTCGACCTGATGGACGGCATGCCGGACGCGGACAAGTTCCATCAGGACCTCGAATCCATGCGCACGCTGGTGCAGGAGGGCGTGAGCTATGCCAAGACGCTGCAGGGCTCCGACGAGAAGCCGCGTCGCCTGGACCTGGACGCGCTGGTACGCAGCATCGTCAATGACTACGCGGACACAGGCCGGCCGGTCACGCTCACAGCGGAAGCCGGTGTGTCGTTGGACAGCCGACCGCACGCGCTGCGCCGCATCCTCGCCAACCTGATCGACAACGCGCTCAAGTACGGCGAGAGCGCCGAGGTCGGCGTGCGGCTGCGGGCCGGGCGAGTGCAAATTGAGGTCTGCGACCACGGGCCCGGCATTCCCGAGGACCAGCTGGCCGCGGTGCTGCAGCCCTTCTACCGCGTCGAGGGTTCGCGCAACCGCGAGACCGGCGGCACCGGGCTGGGCCTGGCGATCGCACACCAGCTGGCCCAGGCGCTCGGCGGACAGCTGAACTTGCAGAACCGGCTTGAAGGCGGCTTGTGCGCCAGCCTGAGCCTGCCCACGCCTGCCAACGGCCCGAGCCATCCAGGACCCCATCCATGACCCACACCTCGCCCACCAGCGATCATCTTCTCCTGGTCGACGACGACCGCGAGATCCGCGAACTGGTCAGCGCCTATCTGCAGAAGAACGGCCTGCGCGTGACCGCCGTGCCCACGGGCCGGCACATGCGCCAGGCGCTCGAGACCTCGGGGCCGTTCGACCTCGTGATCCTCGACCTGATGCTGCCCGGCGAAGACGGGTTGACGCTGTGCCGCGACCTGCGCGCCGGCAAGTACAAGGCGCTGCCGATCATCATGCTCACGGCACGCGGCGACGAGGCCGACCGCGTGCTAGGGCTCGAGATGGGGGCGGACGACTATCTGGCCAAGCCCTTCGCCGCGCGCGAACTGCTGGCCCGCATCAAGTCGGTGCTTCGACGCACGCGCATGCTGCCACCCAACATGCGCAGCACCGACGAGGCGCGCTACCTGGCCTTCGGCGACTGGCGCCTGGACACCGTTGAGCGTGTGCTGCTGGACCACGACGGCACGGTGGTCTCGATGAGCGGTGCGGAGTACCGGCTGCTGCGCGCCTTGGTGGACCATCCGCAGAAGGTGCTCACGCGCGATCAGATCCTGTCGATCACCCAAGGCCGAGAGGCCGAGCTGTTCGAGCGCTCCATCGACCTCATGATCAGCCGTCTGCGCAAGTGCCTAGGGGACGATGCGCGCGAGCCGCGCTACATCAAGACAGTGCGCAGCGAAGGCTATGTCTTCGCCGCGCAGGTCGAGGCATTGGACGCCTGAGGCGCCTGCGATGCGCAAGCTCCTGTTCTCTTTGGTCTTCCTCTTCGGCGGGCTGGCCTCGGAAATGAGCCAAGTCGCGGGGCGCCCCTGCGCCGTGCCGTCGGCCAGCCCCGCACCACCACCGCGGCGGCGCGGTGCCTGACGACAGGCTGTCCCCTTCCGTCTCCTCGCCCACCTGACACCGCCACCTTTCTGGGCGGCGGTGTCGTTTCGGGGTTGCCGCATCCACCGCGCGAATGCGCCTTTGTATGCCTGTGTATCTGGCGCACGTTTCGCGACATCGCCATGCATTTCCACGTCGCCCATGACACATGCCGCATACACCGCAGCGATTTACTTGGGGCCAGCCGACGCATGGCGCCGGCACCGTCCCCAACCTCCTGAAGGCCCTGCCATGCACCCGCCGCACGCAACGAACCTGCCCACCCGCCGCCGCGACTTTCTCGGAGGGGCCGCGCTGAGCCTGGCCGCCGCGCCCATCGCCTCACTCGGCAGCCTGTTGGCAATGCCGGCCCATGCGACAGCCGTCGGTGGCGCCGCCGGCTTCGAATCCATCCACACGGTCGACGCAGGCGACTTGCGCGTCGCTTACGCCGAGGCCGGCGCTGCCGATGGCCCGGTGGCCATCCTGCTGCACGGCTGGCCCTACGACATCCATGCCTTCGTCGACGTCGCGCCGCGCCTGGCGGCGGCCGGCTACCGTGTCATCGTGCCCTACCTGCGCGGCCATGGCGCCACCCGCTTCCTGTCGACCGACACGCAGCGCAACGGCCAGCAGGCCGCGGTGGCACAGGACATCGTTGCGCTGATGGATGCGCTCGGCATTCGCCAGGCGGTGCTGGGCGCCTTCGACTGGGGGGCGCGCACGGCCTGCATCGTTGCGGCCGTCTGGCCCGAGCGCGTGACCGGCCTGGTGTCGGTGAGCGGCTACCTGATTGGCAACCCCAAAGCGAATGCCCGACCGCTGCCGCCGGCCGCCGAGCTGGCTTGGTGGTACCAGTCCTATTTCGCGACCGAGCGCGGTCGCGAGGGCTACGCGGCCGACCCCGCTGGCTTCAACCGCTTCATCTGGAAACAGGCCTCGCCGCGCTGGCGCTTCGACGAGGCGACTTTCCAGCGCAGCGCGCAGGCCTTCGACAACCCCGATCACGTGGCGATCGTGATCCACAACTACCGCTGGCGCATCGGCCTGGCAGCGGGCGAGTCGCGCTTCGACGCGCTCGAGCTGCGGCTCGCCGCGGCCCCCAGCATCGCCGTGCCATCGATCACGATGGAAGGCGATGCCAACGGCGCACCGCATCCCGACCCGGCCGTCTACGCCAGGAAGTTCACAGGGAAGTACCAGCACCGCCAGCTCGATGGCGGCATCGGCCACAACCTGCCGCAGGAAGCGCCGACCGCCTTCGCCCAGGCGGTGATCGACGTGACGCGGCTCTGAGCCTGACTCCCACTCTTCTTTTCCGGAGCTGCCCATGAGCCTCGCATTCGCTGCCTTCGTCGCCGGTCTGCTGACCGTGCTCAGCCCCTGCATCCTGCCGGTGCTGCCCTTCGTCTTCGCGCGCAACGACCGGCCCTTTGCGCAAGGCATGCTGCCTCTCCTGGCCGGCATCGTCGCCAGCTTCGCGGCGGTGGCCTCGCTGGGCGCCGTTGCGGGTGCATGGGCCGTGCAGCTGAACCTTGTTGGTCGCTGGATCGCGCTGGTGGCGCTGGCGCTGTTCGCCGCGTCGCTGTTGTGGCCGCGGCTGGCTGCGTGGTGGAGCGCGCCCGCGGTGCGGGCAGGCGAACGCCTGTCGCGCATACAGAGCGGGAGCGCCTGGCGCAGCTCCGCGCTGCTGGGCACGGCCACAGGCTTGATCTGGACACCCTGCGCAGGACCGGTTCTGGGCGTGGTGCTCTCGACCGCCGCGCTGGCGGGTCCCGGCGCACACACCGCGTTGCTGCTGGTGTCCTACGGGGTGGGCGCGGCCCTCGCACTGACACTGGCGCTGCGCATCGGAGCCGGGCCGCTCGCCGCCCTGAAAGCGCGGCTGCTGCCCCACATGGCCGGCCGCCGCGTCGCGGGGGCCGTCATGCTGGCGGGCGTGGTCGCCGTGGCCACGGGCCTGGACACGGTGTTGCTGGCCCGACTGGCGGCGCCGGGCGCCACGGGCCTGGAGACTGCCCTGCTGCAGCGCGCGATACCCAATGCCGAAGCCGCGGAGCCGGCGGGTGCACGGCCGGGCGCGCCCCGCCCCAGTCTGCTTCCGATCGAATCCACGCGCGTCAGCCTCGAAGGGGGCGTGCAGTGGCACAACGCTTCGCCACAGTCCATTGCCGCACTGCACGGCAAGGTCGTGCTGGTGAATTTCTGGACCTACTCCTGCGTCAACTGCTTGCGCACGCTGCCCTACGTGAAGGCCTGGGCGCAGAAATATGCCGACCGCGGCCTCGTCGTGGTGGGAGTGCACACGCCCGAGTTCGCGTTCGAGAAGGACGCGGCCCACGTCAAGCGGGCGCTGCAGGATCTGAAGATCTACTACCCGGTGGTACAGGACAACGACTACCGCATCTGGCGCGGCTTCGACAACCAGTACTGGCCCGCGCTGTACTTCATTGACGGGCAAGGCCGCGTGCGCCACCACCAGTTCGGCGAAGGCGGGTATGCAGCGTCCGAACGCGTGATCGAGGAACTGCTGCGCGAAGCGGGCAGTGACACGGCGAGCCCCGTGCCACCGAACGTGCAGCCCGATACGCGAGGTCCGGGGTTGGCCGCCGACGCGGAGTCGCTTCGCAGTCCCGAGACCTACCTCGGCTACGAGAAGGGCCGCGTCCCGCGCGTGACCGGCAGTGTCGTGCCCGACCAGCCGGTGCACTACATGCCCACCACTTTGCGGCCCGATACCTGGTCCCTTGCCGGCACGTGGGCATGGAAGCCCGAGTTCGTCGAAGGCACGGATGCGGGCGGCAGCGTGGCGGTGCGCTTCCAGGCGCGCGATGTGAACCTCGTCCTGGGCAAAGGCATCACCGGTCCGGTGCGGTTTCGCCTGACGTTGGACGGTCGGCCCCCCGGCGCGGACCACGGCACCGATGTGGATGCCGATGGCAATGGCGTCGTCGACGCCACGCGCCTCTACCAGCTGGTGCACCAGAGCGGAACGGTGAAGGCCCGCACGGTGGAGATCCGCTTCCTCGAGCCCGGTGCGCGTGCCTACGCATTCACGTTCGGGTGAGTCGGCGCGAGTCGAATCAAATTTTATTGGTCCTGCGAGCATGCATGGATGCAGGTTGTCGATGAGTCACGGACTGTTGTGTCCGAAAAGGAGAACGAAATGCATCGATCTACTGCAACTCGCGGCGCAGCCCTGGTGTTCGGGGGCTCGAGAGGCATCGGCGCCGCAGCCGTTCAGCGCCTGGCGGCGGACGGCCATGCCGTCGCGTTCACCTACGTGTCGCGGCCCGACGAGGCCCAGGCGCTGGCGGCGCAGATCGCCCGAGCGGGTGGGCGTGCCATCCCACTCGCTGCCGACAGCGGTGATGCCGATGCCATTCGCAAGGCCGTTGCCCAGGCCGTCGAACTTTTCGGCGCTCTTCAGGTGGTCGTGGTGAATGCCGGCATCGACAAGGGCGGCAGCATCGATGCCGTTTCGCTGGCGGACCTGGATCAGATGCTGGCCATCAACGTGCGCGGCGTGTTCCTGTCCATACAAACCACCGTGCGGCACGTGCAGGACGGAGGCCGGGTGATCACCATTGGCAGCAACGTCGCGGTGCTCACGGGGCTCGCAGGCGCCAGCGTCTTTCAACTCATGAAGACGGCGGTGGCAGGACTGGTCAAGGGGGCCGCGCTCGATCTAGCGCCGCGGCGCATCACGGTCAACAACATCCAGCCTGGCCCGATCGAGACGGATCTGACGGCTGAATGGACGGAGGCATTGGCGCAGCAGAGTCCGCTCAAGCGCGTTGGCAAGCCGCAGGAGATCGGCGCGCTGATTTCGTATCTGGCCAGTGAGGAGGCCGGATACATGACGGGAGCGAGCCTGACCATTGACGGCGGCCTTACTTTGTAGCGGCTAAGTCGAGGCGAGGCAGAGCGAGCCAGATCAGTTCGAAGCCAGATTCCCTCTCTGCGCTCCTCGTGCTCGACTGTCAGTTGCGATAACCCACCCCTTTCGCAACAAGAAGCGAGGTCGCTGATGTGCACTGCCACGAGGGTCAGCCCCGTCGAATCGTTGCTCTTGAGGAAGTCCTCAAGCACTGCAGTGCGGCTCACTCATGCACGGCCCGTCAATCGGCAATCCATTTTCTGGAACAGGCCAAGCCAGGCCCAACGCGCGGATACAGGGCTTCAACCGCAGAGGACAACGCGAGCACGCCGAGGTCGTCGAGATGCCTGCCCATGATCTGCAAGCCGACCGGTCGCCCGTCGCGGGTGAGACCGACCGGCACCGAAGCAGTCGGCGCGCCGGTCAGGTTGCCGAGCGCAGAGAACGCGAGCCATGCGCTGCCTGCCGCGACGGCCTGGCCGTCGATCGTGTCGGGTCCCGGTACGTTCAGGGGGAAGGCTGCGCAAGCCGTGGTCGGCGTGACGAGGAAGTCGTATCGCTCCATGAAGCGCCACGTCGCATTCACGATGCGCTTGCGCTCGAACACTGCATCGGTGAATTCATCGGCGCTCCAGTCGCGATCGACCAGGCTGGCCAGCCAGCCTTCGAGTGCAATGCCCTGTTCGGTCGCCATCCGTCGCAGGCCCCGGCGGTCGGTGTCCATGGCGACAAGGGTCTCGAAGGCCTCGGCGTAGCCGCCGATCTCCGGGTGCGCCATGTCGACGCTACAACCCAGCGCCCCCTCCAGGCGCACCACAGCCGCCTGCACGATCGCGCGCACCTCGGGCTCCACCGCCGCAAAGCCTAGATCCGGACTGAACGCGATGCGCACACCCCGCAAGGTCTCGGCGGGCCTCACACCCCAATCCCGGATATCGCACGGCAAGGAAAAGCGGTCCTTGGGCGTCGGGCCGGCC
This sequence comes from Variovorax jilinensis, assembly GCF_030316885.1. Classification (GTDB taxonomy): domain Bacteria; phylum Pseudomonadota; class Gammaproteobacteria; order Burkholderiales; family Burkholderiaceae_C; genus Variovorax; species Variovorax jilinensis. The sequence goes on from NZ_JASZYQ010000012.1 coordinate 74,867, forward strand.
AGCACCGACAAGGCGAGCGCCGCGTCGGCGACCGTGCGGGTCATCGGCCCGATGTGTTCGAGGGACTCCCAGCTCGAGACGCCCGGGTAGCGCTCGTCGCGGCAACCCGGATAGGCAGGCACCCGGCCCATCGAAGGCTTGATGCCGTAGATGCCGCACAGGGCGGCAGGCGCACGGACGGAGCCGCCACCATCGCTGCCGATCGCAAGCGGCACCAGGTTGGCCGCCACTGCTGCGCCCGAACCCGCGCTCGACCCGCCTGGCGTGAGATCCAGGTTCCAGGGATTGCGCGTTGTCGGGAACACCGCGTTGTGCCCGAAGGCGCCATAGCCGAACTCGGAGGTATTGGTCTTGCCGACGATGATGGCGCCCGCGTGTCGCAGCCGCTCCACCACCACGTCGTCCTCGTCGGGTACATGGTTCGCATACAGGCGCGAGCCGAATGTGGTGCGCAGACCCCGTGTACAGATCAGGTCCTTGACCGCCACCGGCACGCCTGCGAGAGGTCCCACGGGTTCATTGCGCAGCACGCGCTGGTCGATTCGCTCTGCCGCGGCATACGCACCATCAGGGTCCAACGTACAGAAGGCATGCAGCGAAGCGTCGAGCGCTGCAATTCGGGCGAACGTTTCTTCGACCAACGCAAGCGCGGTCGTGTGTCCCGATCTCACCGCCTGGGCAATCGCCGCAAGGCTGGTTCCGGCGGGGGGTGGAGCCGGCGCGCTCATGGACAAGGACGCCCATGCAGCACGATCCAGGCGCGCTCTTTGCTCTGGGGAGAAGACACTTTGCAACCCTTCGTTCCGATCATGTCACTTGCCTTCACGCCGTTCGAACTCGGCCCGCTCCGACTGAAGAATCGCCTGGTGATGGCCCCGATGCAGCAATACCGGGGCGCGAGCGACGCAAGCGCCACGGCGTATCACCCGTTTCACTACGGGCGGTGCGCCGAGGGCGGCGTCGGCCTCATCATTGTGGAGTCCACGGCGGTCGCCCCGGAGGGCCGCCTTTTCAAGGATGACATCGGCATCTTCGACGATGCACACATCGACTCCTTGCGTCGCGTGACGGATGCCGTGCATGCCCATGGCGTACCCGTGTTCATCCAGCTTTCGCACGGGGGCCGAAAGTCCAATCCGCCAGCCGGCATGTCGCGGCTGGCGCCCAGCGCACTCGCGTTCGACGCTGCCTACGGGGTGCCCGACGTCATGGGCAAGGAAGCTATCCAGCACGCCGTGCGCGCCTTTGCAGCCGCTGCGCGCCGCGCCGTGGCCGCGGGTTTCGATGGCATCGAACTCCATGCCGCGCACGGCTATCTGATCCATCAGTTCCTCTCGCCGTTGAGCAACAGACGCGAGGATGGCTACGGCGGCGCCCTGAAGCACCGCGTGCGCTTCATCGACGAAGTACTGGCCGGCATCCGCGAAGCCGTCGGCACGGCCTTTCCGATCACGTTGCGCGTGTCTGCCAGCGACTACGTTCCGAACGGCCTGACCCCCGAGGTGGTAGCCGCCGCCGTCTGCGAACTGAAGCACCACGCGTTGGCCGCCGTCCATGTGTCTTCGGGCGGACTCCTCCCCGTGGGCCCGGAGAGCGCGCACCCCGGCTACCAGATCGGCTACGCCCACGCCATTCGGCAGGCAGCGGCCTTGCCCGTCATTGCCGTAGGGGGTCTGCATCGCAGGTCGTTGATCGAGCAGGTACTCGCCGCCGGTCAGGCCGACCTGGTGGCCATCGGCCGACCGATCCTCGAGCGGCCGGACTTCATGACCGACAAGCTGGCGTCCGTGGCCTTCGAGGACTGAGCCGCCGCACGCTGGATCGCCGCCGGCGGCGGGGGCGCGAGGAACCCCATCAGCATCTGATGGGACTGCGTGCGGTGATCGGCCTGCCATTCGTCGCCCAGGATGTCGATGTCGAAGATCCGTGACAGCGTCGGCCCGTGGGCGCGGCTGTAGTAGGCCAGGCTCACCATCGCGGTGTAGAGGTGCATCGCGTCGATGCCTGCGCGGAACACGCCGGAGTCCTCGCCACGGCGCAATAGCTTGTCGATCAGGTCCAGCACGGGCGACGCCGTCTCGCGGATGATGGCCGAGCGCTTGAGGTGCCGTGCCTGGTTCATGTTCTCGAAGGCCAGCAGGCGCCGCAGTTCGGGTCGTGCGCCGAAGTGGGTGTCGATGAAGTCGAACATCTGCACGATGCCGTCCATGGGCTCCGCGTTTCCGAAGTCGAGCTGCAGTTCGGCCATCCGCAAGCGTGACAGCACTTCCTCGAGCACGCGGATGTAGAGCGCATCCTTGCCGCCGTAGTAGTGGTACAGCATGCGGATGTTCGTCTTGGCCTTGAGGGCGATCTGCAAGGTTCGCGTCCCGCTGTATCCCTTGGCCGAGAACTCCGCGATGGCCGCCTTGAGGATGCGTGCGCGGGTCTTGGCGGGATCGCGCGTGACGACCTTTCGGGCGGAGGATGTGGAAACCATCGGGCCATTGTCGATCGGGTGGCAGGCTGTCATGAAGGCAGCTTGTCCAGGGCGGCCAGCAGCAGCGTCGAGTCGCTCACGAAGCCGAAGCACTTCTTGACGTTCCATACCGTGGCCTGCGTGCAGAAGTCGGGCGAGGAAGTGGCGCAGCAGTCCTCCAGCATCACGCAGCCGTAGCCGAGGAAGTTGGCGTCGGTCAGCGAGTGCAGCACGCACTGGTCGGTGTTGCAGCCTGCGAACAGGATCGTCCTGACGCCGAGATTGCGCAGGATGCTGTCGAGCGGCGTATCCCAGAAGCCACTGATGCGGTGCTTGTCGACGAGGATGTCGCCAGGCAGCGGCGCCAGTTCGTCGACGATGGCCGCAGCCCAGGAACCCTTCTCCAGTACGTTGCCACGACCATCGGGCAAGGGGTCGCCCAGGCCGGTGCCCGTTCCGCTGTTCTTGTAGAGGTGGATCTGGTTCGGAGGCATGTTGGCCAGGTCGGGACGGTTGCCCCAGTTCACCCAGATGACGGGCACCGAGGCACGGCGCAGGGCAGGCAGCACGGACTGCAGCGGCCCGATCGCTGCACGGTCGGCCGCGAAGTCGCCGCCGATGTGGTCGACCCAGCCGCCGGACGTGCAGAAGTCGTTCTGCATGTCGATGACCACGATGGCGGTGCGGCCCAGGTCGATCACCACGTTCTGCGGTTCGGCGCCGAGCCGCAGCGGTCGCGGGGCGGGGGCAGGCATCGCCATGTCGACCTCGTCCTGCGTGGCACGCCAGTGGTATTGCGAAGCAACGCCGAGCGCTCCGGGTGGGGTGGGTCTGTTCGACTGCATGGATCGTGGCTCCAGGTTGGTGATGAATCGGCACCGCAGCGGTGCCGGCGCTGGCGCCGTCGTGGTGCGCCCGACGGTCGCTCGATTTCCTTCCCTCGCGATCTCCAACGATCCGTTCGCCTTCCCCCCATTGGCGGAAGCCCTGCCGAGACAGCGATGGCACTGTTCTTGCGAACGCTCGCCCCGAACCAGATCGTTAGTAATCGTTCAGTTACTTAGTACCGTCCTAAAGCGAAAGGAATGCCAATGTCGAAAGCACTCTCCCCGATCACCTCGTTCGCCTCCGTGGTGGTTGCCACCCTGGCGCTTGTCACGACTGCGCACGCCGCCGATCCGCTGACCGTGGGCGTCCTGATCCCGGGCTCGAAATCCGACAAGGGCTGGATGGAGTCGGGATATGACGGCCTGGCCGCGGCACAGAAGCTGTACGGCGACAAGATCAAGGTGCAGATGATCGAGAACATCAACTACGCCGACATGGAGCAGGCGTTGGTCAACCTCGCATCGAAAAACAGCCTGGTGATCGGTGTCGGAGGCCAGACGCAGGCGGCGGTGCTGAAGGTCGCCAAGCGCTTTCCCAAGACCCGGTTCTCGATCGTCGGCGGCAGCAAGGGCGATGTGGTTCCCAATGTGGCCGGCTATGACGTGAAGCAGGCCGAGATCGCATTCGTGGCGGGCGCCACGGCGGCGATGCTGAGCAAGACCGGCGTGGTGAGCTATGTCGGCGGCATGGAGATTCCGTCGATCGTCAACGCCGGCAAGGAGTTCGGCAAGGGCGCGGCGTATGTCAATCCGAAGATCAAGTACGTGGAGAACTACACCGGCGACTTCGACAACGTCGCCAAGTCGAAGGAAGCCACGCTGGCGGCTATCGCGCAGGGCGCGGACATCCACTATCACATCCTCAACCTCGGCCTGCGCGGCATGGAGCAGGCAGCCAAGGAGAAGAACACGCACATCATCGGCAGCTACACGGACCGTTGCGGCACCGACACGCTCTACCCGGCCTACAGCATCACCGGCGTGGGCTACCAGGTCGAATACGCCATCAAGGAAGCCGTGGGCGGCAGCTGGAAGGCAGGCTACAAGCCCTTCGGCCTGGCGATGGGGCCGAAGGCATCGGACATGGTCCTGTGCGGTGCCACGCCGGAGATGAAGGCCAAGATCGATGCCATCAAGAAGGACATCGAGAGCGGGAAGATCAAGGTGCTCGAGGGCTGACCACCGGTCGACGCGGCAGACGGATCGAAGACACATGGTTGCAGCGCCCGACGTGCAGGCTTTCGACGCCGCGCCTGGATCCGCCCCGCCCCTGCTCGAACTGACAGGACTCGGCAAGCGCTTCGGGCGCCTTCAGGTGCTCGACGACGTGTCCCTGACGCTCGAAGCCGGCGAAGTGCATTGCCTGCTCGGCGAGAACGGCGCGGGCAAGTCGACCCTGTGCAACCTGATCTTCGGGGTGCATGCCCCGGACGCCGGCGGGATGCGGCTTGCCGGCGCTGCCTACAGGCCCACGCGGCCGGCCGACGCGCTGGCCCATGGCATCGCGATGGTCCACCAGCACTTCAGTCTGGTACCGGATGTGAGCGTGGTGGACAACCTCCTACTCGGGCAGTCGCGCGGGGTGCTCAAGCGCGCCGAATGTGCGGCGCGCGTGCGTGAACTCGGTGATCGCTACGGCATGCCGCTCGACCCCTATGCGCGGGTCGGCGATCTGTCGGTGGGCGAGCGCCAGCGCGTGGAGATCGTCAAGTGCCTGATGCGCGAACCCCGTCTGCTGGTGCTGGACGAGCCGACGGCCGTGCTGCTGCCGGAAGAGATCCGGGCCCTGCTCCAGGTCTGCGAGAAGGTCGCGGCCGAAGGCTGCGGCGTGGTCCTGGTCACCCACAAGCTGGCCGAGATCCGTCAGGTTGCGCGCCGTGCCACGGTCCTTCGGGCCGGCCGCATCGTCGCGCGCTCCGAGGCCCCGGCCGAGGAAATGGAGATGTTGGTGCGCGCGATGATCCAGCGCGACCTGGCAGATCCGAGCGAGGTCATCCCGGTGTCGCCGGAACGTCTGGCAGTGACGGTCGGAGAAGCCGTCCCCTCCCCCGCGCTGATGGTCGACGGCCTCAGTGTCCGCGATGCCCAGGGCGTGACCCGCCTGGACAATTTCACCGTCATGGTGGCGCCCGGCGAGATCGTCGGCGTGGCCGGCGTCGAGGGCAATGGCCAGGTCGAGCTCGCGGGCGTGCTGTCGGGCCTGATGGGGAGCACCGAAGGCCGCTTCTTCGTGGATGGTGTCGAGCTGACAGGAAAGAGCGCAAAGGCCGTCACGGCCGCGGGCGCCGGCATCGTTCCCGAGGACCGGCACGCCTCCGGATGCGTCACGGCGATGAGCGTGGCCGAGAACATGTTGCTCAACCGGCTGGGCGACTACCAGCGGTGGGGCCTGCTCGACCGCACGGCACTGCGTCGCGATGCACTGGACCTCATGCAGACCTACGACGTTCGGGCAGCCGGGCCGGACGTGGCGTTCAGCGGCTTGTCCGGTGGCAACCAGCAGAAGGCGGTGCTGGCACGCGAGCTGACGACGAAAGGCCTGCGCTTTCTCATGGCTGCACAGCCCACGCGGGGCCTGGATGTCGGCGCCGTCGAGGCCGTCTACGGCCACATCGTCGGCGCCTGCGCGCGCGGCGTCGGCGTGCTGCTGATCTCGTCGGAGTTCGACGAACTGCTGAAGGTCGCAGACCGGATCGTGGTGCTGTATCGCGGTCGCATCATGGGGCAGTGCGACGCGCATCTATCCCAGCGCGAGCGCATCGGTGCCTGGATGGCAGGACATTCCCAATGAACCAGACAAGTCTCGCGACCTTGATGCGCGACCAGCGCGCGATCCTGCTGTCGCTGACGGCCGTGGTCGGCGCCCTGCTGATGGGGCTGCTCCTGGTGGCTGCCATCGGCGTCTCGATCCCCGAGGCCGTACTGGCGTTTGCCGAAGGCGCGTGGGGCTCGCCCTATGCCTTGGCCGCCTCGATCAACCGCAGCCTGGTCTTTGCGCTGGTGGGCCTAGGCTTCGTGCTGGCCAACCGCGCGAACCTCACCAACGTCGGCGGCGAGGGGCAGATCGCGGTCGGTGCCATCGCGGCCACCGCCATCTGCCTGCATGGCGGAGTCGCAGACCTGCCGGCCGGACTGGCGTTCGTGCTTCCAATGCTGGCCGCCTGCGTTGTGGGCGGGTTGTGGGGCGCGATCGTGGGTGTCCTCAAGGTGAAGGTCGGCACCAACGAGGTGATCAGCAGCCTGATGCTGTCCTTCATCGGCGTCTGGCTGCTGTATGGCAGCGTGCAGAGCGTGGCCTTGTTGCGCCAACCCATGACCTCCTCCAGCACCTTGCCGGAGTCCCTGGAGATTCCCGATGCGACGAAGCTGCCGCTGTTGACGGGAGACGCCGGCATGCCGCTGAACATCGGACTGCCGCTGACACTGGTGCTTGCGGCACTTGCGGCCGTGGTGTTGCATCGCACCGTGTTCGGCCTGCGGCTGCGCGCGGTCGGACTCAATGCTCTGGCTGCGCGAAAGGCCGGCATCGCCATCGCGCCTTCGGTGATCGGCGTGTTCTTCGCGGCCGGCGCGCTGGGCGGCCTGGCCGGCTCGCTGATGCTGCAGGGCGAGCAGTACACGCTCAAGGCGGGCTTCTCGTCGGGCTACGGATTCGACGGCCTGGTGGTCGGCCTGCTCGCGCGCGGCTCGGTCGTGGGCGTGCTCGCGGGCGCGACGTTGTTCGGCTTCATCCGCTCGGGAGGCATCAACATGGAGATGGTCGCCAGCGTGCCCAGTTCGCTCGTGCTCGTCATCCAGGGGGTCATCATCGTTGCGCTGGCAGGGTCGGCACGCTGGATGGACTTCAAGGGAGGTACGCGATGAGCGATCCGGCCAGCGGTGCGATGCTCGCTGTGTTTGCGGGTTCCACCCTGAGGCTTGCGATTCCGCTGGTCCTGGGCGCCACCGGCGAACTGGTCAGCGAACGGGCCGGCGTTCTCAACATGAGTGTCGAAGGAATGATGCTTACAGGCGCATTCGCAGGGGCAGTCGGTGCAGTCGCCACCGGCAGCCCTGCCCTCGGTCTGGCCATCGGCGTGCTCGCGGTCCTGCCCGTGGCGCTGCTGCAGGCGTTTCTGAGCATCACGCTGCGTGCCAACCAGGTGGTCACCGGCATCGGCATCAACATCTTGGCGCTCGGTGCCACGACATTGGCTTACCGCGAGATCTTCGGCGGGCGTTCCCGCGCCCAGGTGCCCGGCTTCGACAAATGGCATCCGCCCCTCCTGTCGGACATCCCGGTGTTCGGCGAGGCCTTCTTCACGCAGGTCTGGCTGGTGTACCTGGCGTTGGTGCTGGTCGCGGTGGTGGCCTGGACGCTGCGCCACACGGCCTTGGGCCTGGCGGTGCATTCCGCAGGATCGGAACCGAAGGCGGTGGACAAGTCGGGGCTGTCGGTGACGGCCGTGCGCTATGGCGCAGTGCTCTTCACCGGCGTGATGTCGGCGATCGGTGGATGCTTCCTGTCGATCGGCGACATCCACACATTCACGGAAGGCATGACCAGCGGCGCCGGCTATCTGGCGATTGCCGCGGTGATCTTCGGAAACTGGAAGGTCGGCCGCATGCTGGTCGCATGCCTGCTGTTCGGCGCAGCGACGGCGCTGCAGTTCCAGCTGCCGGCTCTAGGCATCCAGGTGCCCAATGCGTTGCTCATCACGCTTCCGTACCTGATGGCCCTGTTGGCCGTGGGCGGCCTCGTCGGCCGGCAGAGCGCTCCCAGCTATCTCACGCAGCCGTATATCCGCTGACGCGCAGTGCGGCGGCGGCGGAGGTGACCGATTGAAAAGTGGCCGCCGCAAAGGGGGGGCCCGGGGACCACGCCTTGGGGTCCACGGCCTGCGGCGCGATATCCGGGTCCGGAACACATACGGGCGCATTCCTTACAACCGCTCGTGGCTGTGCGTCACATGATGCGGCATGGCTGGCGAAGTGGTGCGCGCCTTCAAGGCGAGGGGCTTCGCGGATGAAGTTCAGCCGGTCTGCGGCGGCACATGCCCGCGATCGATCGATGCCCGGGTGACATTCGGTCTCAAGTCGACGACGACATGCAATCGCAGCTTCGCAGCGATTGCTGCCCCTCACCCTCATTCGCTGAACTTACGCTGCCAGCCCGATTTCAGACGTCCAGTTTTCGAGAGACTTCTGTACCTATGGCAGGTTTTCAAGTCTTAGCCGTCCTTCCCTACCTTGTTGAACGCGCGTTGTCAGCCCGGCTCCTGTCGCGATGACGCAGCAAGCTTAGTTGACGACCGGTTTCCATGTGGTCTCGACATAGCTGTGCCAGGCCGTGCTGGAAACGGCCGAGCAATCGCGGCCGGACGCCTATCCCGCGCTCAAACCGTGGGCATGGCGGGGTCAGATCGTCTGCACCAGTTCAGGCACCGCGGCAAACAGATCAGCTTCGAGCCCATAGTCGGCGACGCTGAAGATCGGTGCCTCCGGATCCTTGTTGATCGCGACGATGACCTTCGAATCCTTCATGCCGGCCAGATGCTGGATCGCACCCGAGATGCCGGCCGCGATGTAGAGCTGCGGCGCCACGATCTTGCCGGTC
>NZ_JASZYQ010000013.1 GCF_030316885.1 Variovorax jilinensis
CCAAGTTGCGAGGCCGCGACAACGCATCAACATAGGCGCGAAACGATCCGCCGCACGAACGTCGACTTTGTGATGCGTCAATGCGCGTTGCAAATGGCTCCTATGGGCCCTTAGCAGTCTTGCGTGCAACTCCAAAGCGGACTGCCGGCTGACCCTCTCCAGGACTCACCCGGTTATCACGGTGCAGGAAGCCGCAGTACCTGCGACGCCGTCCGCGCAGATTCGACGATGGCTTTCCACTCGGCCGTCGCCTGCAACTCTTCGATTGAAAGACCTTCGTCAGAGAGCGCTGTGATGTTCCGGTCAAAGTCCTCCGAGAAGGCCCTGAGCGCAAGAAGCTCTCTCGGGTCAAACATCACAGAGGCGTTCGGTTCGTCCGGATAGAAGGTATCGAACCACCAATGGGCGAATTCACCTGCATACGAATCGTATGGCACCTTCGACGCAAACTCTCTTTGCTGCGATATCGAACTGAGAAACGAAAGCGTGGTTAACAAAGACTCTCGAATGGTCGCTTCAAATTCGGTCATTTAGGTGGCAATTTTGTGTTCCCCTTAATTTCAGAAACCGGTGTCAGCCGTCAGCTTATGGCCGTCAGACGTCTTCAACGGTGACCGGGCCGAATGTACCTGTGAGGGCTTCGAGGAACATCCCGAGAAACGTAAAGTACCCGCCCGCACGCTCGGAAACGATGCCATCCTCCACCAGCTCGCAGTCGAACGAAAACTCGGCGCCGTCGAGCTGGCTGAAGACAACAAACGCGCCGCGCTCATCGAGGTTGGCGACCTCCGAGAATCCTCGGAACACCTCAAGCACTGCTTCTTGCGAAGTGCTGGAAAACCGAAAATGCTGGCGTAGGCCCATGGATTTGGAAGGTGAGGCGGAAGGTCCGGTGTTGGCCGATCGACGACGGAACAGATCACTGGCGATACTTCTTCGGGATCGGGTGCGTCCGACAATCAAAGGGACCGTCCTTGCCGCTTCCCCGAATTCGGGTCTCGAAGAACTGGCGCTTGGAGCCTGCCCCGAGCAGGCTCTGTACCGTCGCCGCGTCGATCTCGCAGTAGTGGTAGTAGGTCGTTTTGAGCTGGATGACCATGTAACGCTCGGCCTTGTCGTAGCAGACGCGCGAAACGTCGCTGCCCTCTTTGATGTCCGAGCACGCGAAGGCGTCGAGTGCTACGCCGCCGTGGTACTTGACCTGGACGGTCTCTGCCGTAGCGACTTGGCTTAGCATGACGAGCGCAAAAAGGATGATGAATCTCAAGCTGGACCTCAGATGTTGTGCGCGGCCGACGTGGCGCGATCTCTGTTTCTGGGTGATTGTTGACCGCGGCACGGTCAGTGCGCACGCGCTCACAAGGTCGACGTTGCGGAGCAGCGACGAGTGTCTGCTCCTGGTCGCATGCAGGCTCAGCGAATCGAGGTCGCCCAACTCACTTCACAACAAAGGCGGTTGCTCTGGCGAAGCATTATTGGGTGCACTCGCACTGGCCCTGTGCGACTTCGCCGCCGCCGGCTCCCCCACCATCGCTGCGAGCTGGGCCACGGTCTCGGTGCGCGCGTGGAGGCCGCCGGGCGGTGGCTCCCAGTCTGGCGGCATGCGGATGCCGAACAGCTTCTCGATCTGCTTGCGGCGCTTCTCGGCCTGGTAATGGCTGCACATCAGCGCATTCTGGTGGAGCTGTGATCGCGCGTCACCCAGCTACGGGCGATCCAGACAGAATTCGAAGAACTCCTCTAGCTGCGTGGACTTGTCGAAGAAAGCATCCGCGCCGGCCGCAAGACAAGCCTTGCGTACGCTTTCGGCGGCATAGTTGGTGAGGACTGCCACGCGCTGCGTCGGCTCGCGGCCCTGGCACCACTTCACGACACCAAGGCCGGATCCCTGCTCCAGAAAAAGATCGACCACAGCCAGGTCCCACTCCCCCTTGTGCCTCGCAAGCCAGTCGATGGCTTCATCCTCAGACCCAGCTACAGCCATCACGCTGGCCGAACCCATCTCGGCCAGCGCCGGAATCAGGTGATCGCGGATCTTCTGGTTGTCTTCGACAAGAAAGACCGACAAGCCTGCCATGAGAAATTCGCCGCGTTGTTCGCTGCGTTGTGATTGGTATGGCGTCACGCTATTACGAATCATTTCCACGTGAGTGGGCGCTCAGGATATGCCCGGGTAGGATGGAACCACCACCACCCCAAACGTCCAGTGAAAACGTCCCCCGTTCAAACCAAGGCGAAGCTCAAGTGGACTGTCGCGTGCGAGCGGCTGAGCTTCATGCTCGAGCCGCCGCCAGGTGTTCCCAGCGCAAGCAACGCCGAACTTCGCGCGGCAGTAGAAGGGGCACAGCTAGCGCTGCAGGGCCTCCTCGCAGCGTTCGGGTCCGAAGCCGACCCTGAGGCGCGCAGCGACGCCTGAGCCGCTCAGCCGATCGGCTTGTTCGGTTGCTTCGGATATGGCGGCACGTGACCACCCAGCGTCAGGTGGCTCGCCACGCTGAGCATCAGCTCGAGGTCAACCTGTTCCGGGTCACGCGGCACCAGGTCGTAGTGGCATAGCGTGCCGAGCAAGGTGCCTGCGCTGTCCATCAGCGGCACGCCGCAATACGACAGAACCTGCTCTCGGGCCGGATGCTTCGCGAGGCGTTCATCAATCATGGCATTCGGTGTCATGAAGGGCGCTTGGGCTTCGCGCACGAAGCAGCAATAGGTCGCTGTGTCTGGGACCTCCTGAGCCGTCAACACGTCCGGCTGCTCGCGGTCATAGTGCACCGCTGCATTGGCTTTGCCGTCCTCGAAACGCCAGATGCCTATGAATCGATAGTCGGTCCGCTTGACCAACGTTGCCAGGGCCTCACGAACGCCGTCGGACCTGAGCGTGACGACGAAACGAGCAAAATCCTCTTTGGCCTGGGTGTCCATCGAATGCCTTGAAAACCACGATTGTGCACCGCAGCGTTTGCGGGTGCGCCAGCGACCCAGCGCGTAGGAGCCCCTGGAGCGTAGGAGAACAGCCACGACGATTCAGGCGTAATGCTGCACTGCCGCATTCGCCTTTTCAGAAGACAGTTCCGAACCGACTCATGGTCGGCAAGGAGTCGGTCATGAGCAACCCGTGGACGAAGAAAAACCCCCTGATGAGCATGTGGCTCAGTGCGGCGAACCGGACGATGGGTTCGGCAAAAGGACAGGTGGCCGGTGCCGCCAAGCAGCAGGCAAGCGCTATCCAGGCCGAAGCCACGAGGCAGATCGTAGATTTCTGGAGCGGTCAGACCGTTGCCAAGGCATCGAGACGCAAGACGCGCCGCTAACGCTCTACGGTCTTCTGGCGGGGCGGGCCTCATAGGCGACCGGCGCCAGCCACATCACTGCAGCCGTCGCAGGCGGCATCGTGCGCAACCGCTCGTCATGCCGCAGATCCGCCGCCACCTCGTCGAGTTGCTCCGGATCGACCGTACGCCAGCGCCGGTGGAGCTCGTGCGCGCAGGCGGCGATCCAGATGTCTTCGGTGATGGGGTCCATGCCAAAACTGTACGTGCATCCAGTACTTATTTCTAGGGCCGGGCGGATAAACACTGTATCTTTGTACAGTATGTCAGCCACCCCCGAGCCCCCACCCTTTGCCGAACTCTACTGCCGCTCGAACTACACGTTCCTGGTCGGCGCCTCCGAACCGGAGGAGCTCGTCGAGCGCGCTGCCGCCAAGCGCTACACCGCCATTGCCCTCACCGACGAGTGCTCGGTGTCGGGCGTGGTCCGTGCCCACCTGGCCGCGCGCGAGAGCGGTATCCACTTCATCGTCGGCAGCGAAATCCTGCTGACCACCGCGGGCGGCCAGCCCTTCGTTCGCCTCATCTTCCTGGCGCAGGACCGGCGCGGGTACGGCAACCTGTGCGAGGCGATCACCCTCGCCCGCCGCCGCGCCGTCAAGGGTACCTATCTGGCCCAGGTGGGTGACTTCGAGGGCAAGACCGCCAAGGCGCCGCACCTGGCCGGCCTGCCAGGCTGCCTCGCGCTGCTGCTGCCCGAGCGCGACGCCACGGTCGAGAGCCTGTTCGCGCAGGCGATGTGGCTCAAGACCTGGTTCGGCGATCGCGCCTGGCTGGTGACGGTATGGCCGATGGGCCTGGACGACGACATCCGCTGGCATGTGGTCCACCAGGTGTCGGAGATGACCGCGCTGCCGATCGTCGCCAGCTCCACGCCGGTCATGCACACGCGCAGCAGGAAACGCCTGCAGGACGTGGTGACGGCCGTGCGCGTGGGCCGGCCAGTGCAGCAATGCGGCTTCGCGCTGGAGGCCAATGCGGAGGCGTATCTGCGCAGTCGCGCGATCCTGGCCGAGCTGTTCCCGGCGAGCTACCTTTACGAGACGGTCGAGGTGGCGCGCCGCTGCACCTTCAGCCTCGAGGAGCTGCGCTACGAGTACCCCGAGGAGCTGGTGCCGCCCGGCGAGACCGCGCCCTCGTACCTGCGCAAGCTCACGTATGCCGGCGCCGCTAGGCGCTTCCCCGCCCTGCTCCCGGACAAGGTGCGCGCGCAGATCGAGCACGAGCTCGGCATCATCCGTCAGCTCGACTACGAGGCCTACTTCCTCACTGTCGAGGACATCGTGCGCTGGGCGCGCGAGCGCGGCATTCTGTGCCAGGGCCGCGGCTCGGCCGCCAACTCGGCGATCTGCTACTGCCTCTACGTGACGGAGGTGGACCCCGAGCGCATGAACGTGCTGTTTGAGCGTTTCATCAGCGTGGAGCGCAAGGAACCTCCCGACATCGACATCGACTTCGAGCACCAGCGGCGCGAAGAGGTCATGCAGTACATCTACCGCAAGTACGGACGCGATCGCGCGGCACTCACGGGCGTGGTGATCGCCTACCGCAGCAAGTCGGCGATCCGCGACGTGGGCAAGGCGCTCGGCTTCCCGCTCGAGGTTGTGGACCGCCTGGCCAAGACCGCCTACGGCACGGAGCAGCAGTGGATCAGCGAGGCGTGCCTGCTCGAGAACGAAATCGATCCAGCCGACCGCATGGTCAAGCTCTGGCTGATGCTCGCCAACGAGATCCGCGACTTCCCGCGGCACTTGAGCCAGCACCCGGGCGGCTTCGTGATCTCTCGCGACAAGTTGAGCCGCCTGGTGCCGGTCGAAAACGCCTCGATGGAGAACCGCAGCGTGGTGCAGTGGGACAAGAACGACCTCGATGCGCTCGGCCTCATCAAGGTCGACGTGCTCGCACTCGGCATCCTGACCGCGATCCACCGCGCGCTCGACCTGGTGGCGATGAAGCTCGGGCGGCCCTTCGGCATGCAGGACGTGCCCTCGGAAGATCCGGCCACCTACGACATGATCTGCAAGGCCGACACGGTGGGCGTGTTCCAGATCGAGAGCCGCGCGCAGATGACGATGCTGCCGCGCATGCGCCCGCGGCGCTTCTACGACCTTGTGATCCAGGTGGCGATCGTGCGGCCCGGGCCGATCCAGGGCGGCATGGTGCATCCGTACCTGCGGCGCCGCGCGGGCGAAGAAGCAGTGACCTACCCGAGCGACGAGATCCGCCAGGCGACCGAGCGCACGCTGGGCGTGCCGATCTTCCAGGAACAGGTGATGCAGATCGCGATGGCCGCGGCCGACTTCACCGCCGGCGAGGCCGACCAACTGCGCCGCGCGATGGGTGCCTGGCGCAAGCGCGGCGGCCTCGATGTCCACCAGAAGCGCCTGGTCGACCGGATGACGGCCAAGGGCTACACGCCGGAGTTCGCAAGCCAGATCGCCAAACAGGTCGAAGGCTTCAGCTCCTATGGCTTCCCCGAGAGCCATGCGGCGAGCTTCGCGCTGCTGGTGTACGTGTCGTGCTACTTGAAGCGGCACCATCCCGACGCGTTCCTCGCGGCGCTGCTCAACAGCCAGCCCATGGGCTTCTATGCGCCCGCGCAGCTGGTGCGCGATGCGCGCGAGCATGGCGTGGTGGTGCGGCCGGTGGACGTGACGGTGAGTGACTGGGCGAGCACGCTCGAGGAGGAGGCACAAGCCAGGGCCCTGCCTCGCTGGGATGCCACCTACGCCACGCCTCTGCGCGCGGTGCGGCTGGGCATGTCGCGCATCGTGGGTATGCGCGAGAAGGCGGCTGAGCGGATCGTGGCGGCGCGGCAAGCTGGGCCGTCCGCGAGCGTCGAGGACCTGGTCAAGCGCGCAGGGCTGGATGCACACGATCTCAAGTGCCTGTCAGCGGCCGATGCGCTGCTCACGCTGGCGGGTCGGCGGCCCGATGCCGTGTGGGAGGCGGCAGCAGTGGACACGCGGCCGACCGAGATGCTGCGGAAGGCGCGCACGGTCGAGGATCCGTTCGCCTTCCCCGAGCCTTCAGAAGGCGCCGAGGTGGCGGACGACTACGCGTCGATGGGGCTCAGCCTGCGGAGGCATCCGCTCGCGCTGATCCGCCCCCGCCTGGCCGAGCTCGGGATCCGCACGGCGGAGGACCTGCGCACGCTCGCCCGCGATCGCGACCGCGTCATAGCCAGCGGCATCGTGACGCATCGGCAGCAGCCGAGCACCTCGAAGGGCGTGATCTTCGCGACGCTCGAGGACGAGACCGGGACGGTGAACATCATCGTATGGCCGAAGCTGGCGGAGGCGCAGCGATCGGAGCTGCGGCAGTCGCGGCTGCTGACGGTGCAGGGGACCTGGCAGAGCGAGAAAGGGGTGTGCTCGCTGGTGGCGGTGGAGCTGTGGGATCACACGCCACTGTTGGGGGAACTGCGGGTGTCGAGTCGGGACTTCAGGTAGACGCGGTCCGCCGTTGCCTTTCGCACAAGCGCCTGAAGTGCGCTGTGTCTTTCACTTCCCTCAGATGCCAAGCGCCCGCAAAGCTGGCAATCGGCCAGAAGCGGACGCTCGACGCTGCGTGGCTCAACGTTCGAGAAGGGGCAAAGAGCCGACGCGTTCATTCCGCCGCTGTGGTGGCGGCGAGCCGAAGACCCTCTGCGACGATCTGCGCGGCACGCGACACATAGGGCTCCGTCCGAAAGCAGACGACGAAACGGCGAGTGGCCCACTCGTCGGACAAGGGAATCACGCGAATCGGCAGTGCGTCGACCCATGGGCGCAGGACCTCGCGCGGCAGGATGCCGATGCCGAGGTCGGCCGCGACGACATGGGCCACGCCCTCGAAACTCTCGACTTCGATGCGTGGCTGCAAGGTCTTGCCCGCCACTGCCGCATGCCGGCGCAACATCGTCTCCATCATGCTGCCGGGCATCGCGCTCACATGGTCGTAGCCGAGCGTTTCCGCGAAGGGCACCGACTTTCTTCGGGACAGCGGATGGCCGCGCGAGACCAGCGCGCAGGCATGGTCGGGTCGATAGGGCACGGATCGCAGCCCCGTCAAGTCTGCGACATCCCAGCACACCGCGAGGTCGGCCGCGCCCTCTTTCACCTGCCGCACCATCTCGCTGGAGGACGCCTCGCGCAGACTAAGTTTCAAGGCCGGGTGCTTTCCGAGCACGGCGGCGATGTCGGCAGGCAGACGGTGCGACAGCGCCGCGAGGCTCGCGAGGATGCGAACCGTCCCGGCGCCGCCCGTCGCCATGTCGCGCATGGTTGTGTGCATGCGGTCCATGCCGGCGAGCACTTCCCGGGACTGCCTCGCGAATGCCTGACCAGCCTCGGTTGGGCCCATGCCCCCGGAGCCACGCTGAAGCAGCTCGATGCCGACGTCTTCCTCGAGCGCAGCCATTCGCTTGCTCACGGCCGAGGGCACGATGGACATCCGATCGGCCGCCCTGACGATGCTTCCCTCTTCGCAGACGGCCAGGAAGAGGCGCAGGGTAACGGGATCGAAATCGATGCGCATCGGTGCAGATGAGTTCCAAACGGGAACGAACGATGCGCCAAATTGAAGTTTGTGTCTCTAAGGGAAATCTACAGTGAGGCCTATACCCATACATGGAGACAAGCATGAAGTTGAACAGCGCGAAATTCGCCATCAGCAAGCTAATGCGCGGCGCCGCATTGGCCGCCTGCGCCTGCGGCATCGTCAGTGGTGCTGCCGCCGCCGATGCCTATCCCGCCCGACCGATCACGCTCGTAGTGCCTTTTGCGGGAGGCGGAAGCGCCGACATCCTGGGGCGGGTGCTGGCCAACTCGCTGACCGAGACGCTCAAGCAACCGATCGTGGTCGACAACCGCACGGGCGCGGGCGGACTGGTTGGAACCTCGCTGGTCGCCAAGGCGCCCGCCGACGGCTACACGCTGCTGCTGACGACCGACAGCCTGTACGCCATCAACCCGGCGCTCTACGGCAAGAAGGCGGAAGACGCCGTGGCCGCACTCACACCGGTCGCGCACTTGGCGGAGGCGCCGCTCGTGATCGCGGTCAACAGCGCGTCACCGGCCAACGACTTTGCAGGCCTCCTGAAGCAGGCGAAGGCCAGCAGCGCGCCGCTGAGCTTCGGCACCCCCGGCGTAGGGACCGATCATCATCTGTTGGGCGAACTGATTGCCAAGGCGGGCCAGGTCCGCCTCAATCACGTGCCCTACCGCGGAGCCGGTGCGGCGCTGGGCGACCTCGCCGGAGGCCAGATCGACATGCTGATCACGCTGGTCAGCACGGCGCAGCCGATGGTGGCGGCCGGAAAGATCAAGCTGGTCGGCGTGGCGACCACCAAGGTCTACGAGGCACAGCCGCAGATTCCCCGCATGGGGCAGATCCTGCCCGGCACGGACATGCTGGTGAGCTACAGCTTGATGGCGCCCAAGTCGACGCCGGCGCCGATCGTCGCTCGGCTCAATGAAGCGGTCGGCATCGCGCTGCGCAACCCGAGCGTCGGCAGCAAGCTGGCCGAGCTGGGCCTCACGCCCACGGGCGGGACGGTGGCTGATTTCGCCAAGCGCATGCAGGCGGAACGGCAGCAGCGCGAGGGCATCATTCGCGATGCCGACGTCAAGCTGGTCGAATGACCGGCGCAGCCAGAGGAGCCCACATGCCTGCCATCCGATTCGAAGGCCGCGTCCTTTTCCTGTCGGAGGATCCGACCCTGATCGAGCGGCAGATCGCCGGCGAGAACCTCTCGCAGGCGGAGGCCGGCAAGCTGCGCGACGACGTGTCCACGGACGAGATCACGCCGGGCTGGGCCTGCTTCCATGTCGACGAGACGCTCGGCCGCTATCCCTACGTCGGCCTCACCTGCGAGGGTCGCCGCCCCGTCGGCACCGACCAAGTGCAGCGCGGCGGCTTCGCGGTGACGGTGGCCGGCACGCGCTACGGCAAGGGCTCGTCGCGCGAGGCCAGCCCCTATGCCGAGCGCATGGCAGGCATCCGCCTGGTCATCGCGCAGAAGTTCGAGCGCATCTATCGCCAGAACTGCCACAACCTCGGCATCTTCACGTCGAGCGACTTCGGCCTCGTCGACCGCATCCGCGCGGGCGAGGCGATCCCGGTCTCGGAGCTGGTGGCGGGATTGGATGCGGTGACGGCCGAGGTGTTGGCGCGCGGTGGGCTCTTCAACTACACGAAGGCGCGGCTCGCCGGCGAGATCGCGATGGAGCCGCAACCGCCCGAGAGCCGCCCGTTGACCTATGTCGAGAAGATCATCGCGCGCTCGGCCAGGAGGCCGCCTTCGACTTCGGGCATCAGCTTCGTGAAGGCGGACTGGCGCTACTCGCACGACTACGTGACCGGGATGTGTGCCGCGTTCATGAACAACGCAATGGGGCCCGACATGACCTTGCACGACGTCGCTTCGATCCAGTGCTTCGCGGATCACCTGGTCTATGTCGAAGAGACCATGTCGCCGGCAAAGCGCGCCCTGGGGCTGCTCGACTCGGCGATGGCGATGGGCAAGATGCAGGAACGATTCTGCGCGCAGCACGGGGTCCGCTTGCACCACCGAGTGCCCGGAAGGAAGGGGGCGGAAGGCATCTGCCACTCCATCATGACCGAGCGATACGTTTTGCCGGGCCAGGTTGCGATCGGCACCGATTCCCATACCCCGCATTGCGGCGCGCTCGGGGCATTCGCCTTCGGCATCGGTGCGAGCGAAATGGCCAACGCATGGATCACAGGCGATGTGCGCGTGGCCGCGCCGAAGGTCTGCCGAGTGCAGCTGCGCGGGACGCTGCCCGACGGGGTTGACGCCAAGGATGTCGTGCTGCATCTGCTGCGCCTGCCAGAAGTCCGCAATGGCAGCCTGGTGGGACTCGTCTTCGAGTACACAGGCGAGGCGCTGCGCGCGATGGGGACGGACGCGCGCGCCACGCTCACCAACATGGTGGCCGAGATCGGCGGCCTGACCGGCATCGTGGCCCCCGACGATGAAACGCTTCGCTTCCTGCGTGAGCGTCGGGGCGTCGACTTTCGACTCGAACCCTGGATGCGGAGCGACGAGGGGGCGCACTATGCGCACGAGATCGAGGTGGATTGCGGCACGCTCGAGCCCATGGTGGCGCGCCCCGGGGATCCCGGGCAGGGCCTTGCGCTGTCGGCGCTCGACAAGGCGGTCGCGATCGACATTGCCTACGGTGGCTCCTGCACGGGGGGCAAGCTCGAGGACATCGAGGCCTACCACGCGGTGCTCGCCTGGGCCGAGGAACACCGGCTCGGCATCGCGCCGGGCGTGCGGTTCTTCTTGCAGTTCGGCAGCGAGGACGTGCGCGCGCGAAGCGAGCGTGCGCAAATGGCGGCGCTCTTCGAGCGCATGGGCGTTCAGTTGGTCGACCCCGGATGCGGGGCGTGCATCAATGCGGGCCCCGGCGCCAGCGAGCGCGAGGATCAAGTCACGATCAGCGCGATCAATCGCAACTTTCCAGGTCGCTCGGGCCCGGGCGCGCTGTGGCTCGCCAGCCCTTCCACCGTGGCTGCCAGTGCGATCGCCGGCCGAATCGTGAGCTTCTCGGAACTGAAGGCATCCATCGGGCGGTGAGTGCCATTCGGGGAAGGGCCCAAGCGGGACAAAAAATGTTTCTGTGCGGCTTCGACGTGCCTCGACTGGGCCAACGTCGACATCACACGCATTTCGGACATGCTGGAGCCGAGGTCGAAGGACCGTGATGTGCCCCATCTGCGACATCCACGGTTCGCAAGCGTCCCGCTGCAACCAGTCTGAAACGTTCGCCTGCTCAAGCGAACCAGCACTTGGCAGGCGTCAATGCCGCCCTATGCAGCTAGTCAGCCCGAACGCCCCGATCAACCTTGGAGTCGTATCGCCACTTGGCCTTGAGCTCCCCCCGCCCTAGTGATCCTTGGTGAGTTCCCGAAGCATTCCGGCAAGTTCGGGCACGACACCGCTGAGCGGGTCCTCATCGGAACGCTTCGCCGCTGTGGCGATCAGCCCATCAACTTCATTGCTCGTAGCCCTAAGGCGCGCCAATCCCAAGAGCATGGTCAACATCAACTCGATCCTCTTGTGACTTCTCGAGAGGTCCGCCAAGCCAGAGCCTCTTTCCTCCAGGCGCTGCCAGTCCACGAAACCGCCGCCTAGACGACCCGAACTGGAGGCATCTATTCGATCGAGCACTTGGTCCCGAACGTATCGCGA
Organism: Variovorax jilinensis; assembly: GCF_030316885.1. Lineage (GTDB taxonomy): Bacteria > Pseudomonadota > Gammaproteobacteria > Burkholderiales > Burkholderiaceae_C > Variovorax > Variovorax jilinensis. The sequence continues at coordinate 11,527 of NZ_JASZYQ010000013.1, forward strand.
CAGGTGCCTGTAGCCGGCGATTGCACACGCCTCCTCAAGCCTTCGGCGGTCCTCATTCGACAGCCAAACCGACAGGCTTTCTCCGCCCTTCATTCAACTTCTCTCCCTGGTGTCTTTTCACCATGATGAATCTAGCATCCATGCGGCTTCCCGCCCTGTTCATGGTGTCTGCATGGTGAGTGAGAAAAGTCTTCGAATCGCACAAGTCGTTAGATATCAATGACTTAGCTCCCCCGCAGGGGGTGCGTTCTGTGTATTGAGATTTGGGGCCTGTTAAGGACCTAAATCTCTCTGTTAAGGACGTCCAGATCACGAAGGCCGAAGGCCGATGGAGAGAAAGTGGGCACGTCGGAAGAACTTCGGAAGCGTCTGGATCGACGATCGGAACCGACCGGATGACGCAGGGACATCTGGTCAATACAGTGCAGACATCAAACAGTTAGCACCAAGGTAGCGAAGTGGGAAGGCAGGACCTCATACAGGCAATACTGGCCATGGAGCCGAAGACGAAGGCGGCGCGCTTGCGCGAAATCCTGCCCGCCATCACGCAGAAGATCGCCGAGGGTGTCCGCGTCGCCGACATCGTCCGGACCCTCCGCGAGCAAGGCTTGGAGCTCAGCGAAGGCACGCTGAAGAACTACCTGAGCAGGCATCGAGCTGGCAAGGTGGCGCGCGCCGCTTCGTCGCAAACAGGCTCTGCGCCTCCCGCAGCGCGAGGCACTCGTCCTCTGGCCTCGCCCGCAGAAGCTGCACCCGATCCCGAGTGGTCCGCCTCACCCAATGCTCAGACCGCCGCGGCGTCAGCGCAGCGCGAGTGCACTGCGCCGTCCGAGCGCGACTCAATGCCAAGGCTGATGTCTCATCCAGGGGGACCGCTCAGCCCGGTTGAAGCGCCCTCGCCTAAGGCCTCCGAAGGGCTTGGACAACTGGAAGTGCAGCGCCGGATGCGGCCTGACCCTGCCCAGAGCCAAGCCGAGTTCGCTGAACTGGAACGCGAGGGAGAGTGGCTACTTCAGGAAGAAAGGCGTCAAAGGAGGATGACGGCCCGAAGCTAAACGCATACCGACCACCCACCCAACAAATGTTACGCATATCAGGGGAAAACAATGAAAGTCGCCATCATCAATTTCAGCGGAAACGTGGGAAAAACCACCGTTGCACGCCAACTTCTGGCGCCGCGCATGGATGCGCCGGAGTTCGTCTTCGAGTCGATCAACGCCGGTGGCGATGACGATCTCGGCTATGCCGAGCGGCTGAAAGGCAAGGAGTTCGCGCACCTTCAAAAGCAATTGATCGCGCTCGATTCTGCAGTGATCGACGTCGGAGCCTCCAATATCGAAGAAGTGATGAAGCAGATCGCCCGCTTTGAAGGATCGCACGAAGATTTCGATTTCTACGTTGTCCCGGTCACCAACGAGAAGAAGCAGAAAACCGATACCGTCGCCACGATCCAAGCCCTCGCAGCGTTGGGCGTCGCGCCCACGAAGATCCGCCTGCTCTTCAATCGCGTCGACATCGAAAGCGCTGACGATCTTCGCAGCGATTTCGGCGCCCTCTTCGCACTTCACGCAAGGAGCAAGAACTTCACGTTGAACACGGACGCCGCGATCTACGAGAACGACCTCTTCGATCGTCTGCCACCAGGAAAGTCTGTTGCTGCAGTATTCGCGGATGAAACCGACTACCGCGCTCAGTTCCGCGAGGCGAAAAGCGAATCCGCCAAGGCGCAGGCGCTCGAGATGATGCTGCTTCAGCGCCTATCGAAGGCCGCGACCAAGAACTTGGACGCGGCCTTCGACGCATTGTTCAAGTAGACGGAAGCATGACGAAACTGGAAACCTCCCTCCGCGAGGCGTTCATGGCGCAAATGCTCGGCGATCTGGACAAGGTCGCCGTGCGTTTTGAAGAAGCCGAGACGAAGATTGCAGACCGCATCGCCGTCGCCACAAAAAGTGCAGCGAATGAAGTGCTATCGGAGAGCCGGCACAGTTTCGAGCGGATGATGAGCGAGCGGGGGGAGGTCCTTCTCAAGAACGGTCGCCACGCGGCAGCCCAGATCGGCGTCGCCATGACCAGCGGCACGGAAACGTTTATCGCAGCGGCGACAACGCTCGACCGCAAGGCCTTGCGCTTGGCTGCGCTGCTGTTCATGTTCGCGCTTCTGGCAGGATCGCTTGGTGCCGCGCTCATGTACTGGCTTCTCGTCATGTAGCTGCTCCCCCGAAGGGGGTCCACTGCAATGACAAGCGCCCCTGGGCCTTAGGCATCGGGGCGCTCTGACTGGCGACGGCCGTGGATCAGCTCAGACACTTGTTCACCAAGCCGGTGATCTCGAACATCGTGACCTGATGCTAGCCAAGGACCGGCGCCGATTCAGGCAGATCGATCTGAGGCGCCATCTGCTCCGCGCAGCTCTTCCCGCAAGGTCCCCAGCATGCTCGCGAAGTCTGCGATCGAGACGTCCTCGCGCTCCCCGCTCGCCATCGCTTTCGCCAACTGCTCCAATGCAGCAAGGCTGGTGGCCGTACGCGAGATCAGGTCCGAACGCGGCGGTCGCAGCATTCGAAGCTCGTCGACGCGGACCTCATAGGTCAGGCGTTCCTTGCCTTCCTTGTCCATCCAACGACTAGTGCGCCGGTTTCCCTCGACGTAGACCTCGCTGCCCTTCTGGAGGAACTCGGCGGCGATCTCTGCCAGACGATCGAAGCACACGATGTCATGCCACTCGGTATGCGTCATCCGTTCGCCGCTCTGACGGTCCGTCCAGTGCTCGTTCGTGGCCACACTGAACTTGGCGACCGGACCTCGCGCGGTATGGGTGATTTCGGGATCGCGACCAACGTGGCCGATCAGTTGGATTCGGTTCATGCTCGCTCCGATCTCTCTTCATCGGAAACTTCGCGCTCCGCATCGTCACGCCGCAGACCTGGGCACGAGGTCTTGAAGCGCGCCGACGCGCGACAAGCGCCGCGCTCGACGTGGTTTCCTTGGTGCGCCTCGCTCGGTTCGAACGCTGCTTGAGCATTTCTGGTTTTGTTCATCGTGATCATGGGGTTTTCTGTCACCAGTATCTGCGCCGGTCGACTGTTTCAGTGACCCTGTTGGCCGGTTCGTCGTCGGATTCCTCGAAGAACTCGGCGGCCAGTTTCTCAATCCGCTTTCAGCCTCATCGCTTCCAGTGCCACTCACGCTCGCTCAATCGCGCCACGACGACGGCGTCCTCAATCAGAAAGCACTCACGTTCATCGATGCACTCGCAAGGCTCGCCGCCTTGAAAGGAAACTTCAAATCCCGCCTGATATTTGCTGCCGCTAGGCCGTACGAAGGCGCGCGTCTCGTGCGTGCCGTCACACGCCATCGTCCATTCGCCTCGCCAAACCGGCACACACACGTTCCCTCTCACCGCCTCGCCGAAGGATGCGCCGTCCGCGGCCCCAAGGGCGAGCCTGCCCTTGAAGCGGGCAACCAACGATGCGGCGAAGGCGCCGAGCGCGCTGGTGGACTGGTGAGTGCTGTGCATGTTCATCATGGTTCCCTTTCTATGTTTTTGAACTGAGAGCTACCGGGTTCCTAGATTCGGAGCCCAGCAACCTGGGTTGGCGGGCGATTGCTGGGGGACCGGATTTCGCCGCCGTTTCCCTGAGTTCCTCGCCCGGTGAACGGCGCGGCCTGGATGACATGGGAGCAAGGGGGAAGCATTCGTAACGCGAAGCGTTATGAACACCCCCTTGCAGGGCGCAGCCCGGTCACAGGGCGGCCAGAACGCAGAGTCACCGGAATGGCGAGGAACTCAGGAAAACGGAGAGCACGGCCTATTCGGCAGGCGCACGACCAACCGCCGCGCGGCGAGCGCCCACGCGGCTGCGGCCGCCTGGCTGGGCAAGCGCAGCGCGCAGGGCAACCGAAGGGCGCAGGGCAACCGAAGGGCGCAGCGCCGCCGGCGCGGAGGCGTCAGGGATGGAAGCCCGAAGGGGCGAGACCGCAGGGCTCGATGCGAAGCACGACGGCGCGGCCCGCAGCGAAGCGAAGGGAGACGCCCTGCCCCGGTCTCCTACCTCGCCGCTCTGGCAGGTCAGGCTGAACCTCTCGAGCGTTGGGATGTGTGTCATGCGGGCAAGAGTCTTTGATTCGCCCCGGCCGCTTCTCGAACTGATGTCTCGGGAAGCGCATGTGTGCTTTCGCCTGCGGAGCCGAGCCTGAAACCCTGGGCTTCCTTCCCCCTGCGAGCCCCACTCGACACGGTATTCAGCACGATGACGCCACGACCCTGATGCATCCAAGCTCGTGCGGGCCGGCAAGCCGAGCATCAAAGCGCGCAGAGCGTGGCGGCGGCGGGAGGATGTCGCGCCGAACCACGGCGATGGCACTCTCCCTCGTGCGTGCCCTGACATAGGCCGTCTTCTTGTAGGTCGGCCGTCGGGTTGGGCCGGCCACGATGTGAACGGCCCATTTCTTCCACTCCCGACCCGCCCAGTAGGCAATCGCATCCGATTCGTCCGGCAGGATCAATCGAAGGTTTTCGGGCAGAACGCTCATGGCGTAAGCCCCGTCAAAGCCAAGACGTTGCGAGGTGCCTGGATTTCCGCCAGCTTGCATAGTGCAATGCGGTCCGCCTGGGTGGGCGGCGCCACCCCCGCCGTCTGGTACGACGGGACGCCGAACCATTGATGCAGTGTCGTCGGAAAGGCGCGGGTGTATCTCGCGCTCAGAGGCTCGTCGCCTCGTTGATCTTTGGTTGGCAGGATCATGAGTTTTCTAGAATGTGGGGAGGCCGCGCACCATGGTGCGCGGGAAGGGATGTCGGAATGCCGATGACCGGGCGGCGCAGCCGCCCGGATCGCGGCTGTCAGGCCTTCGAAGGCGCGCACATCGGCCGGAGCGGCAATGGCAGCCAGCGCGTTCCTTCCAACTTGGCGGCGGCATACGCAATCGCCTCGCCCTTCTTCATACCCGTCATCAGACGGGCCACCTCGCCGTCGCGGGCCTCGGTCACCGCCTCGATCAGCTGCGCCTTCGACACGCTCTCCAGGTACTTGGCGGGCGTCGGCGTCCACCAGTCAGCCATGTCCACCCCCAACGCCTCGGCCAGCACGTCGGAATCATCCGATGCCGTGCGTTCACGACCCTGCATGGCGTCCAACATGCTCGCCGAGCAGAAGGCAAGCAGTTCCATTAACGTGGCTCGGTCCTGCTTGATAAACCAGGGCAACATCGATGCTTCGCCATCGCCACCGGGCAAGCGGTCACCCCAGGCCTCGCGCGCCCTCTCCAGCACGGCCGCCGCCTGCGAGTCGCCATATTCCGTCGCACGGCTGCTCAGCGACGTATTCGCCGTCAAGTGCGCGCTCAGCTTCAGCGGACTGGTCGATTGGAAGTAGCCCGAAGCGAAGATCGGTGCCGCGAGCTTGTGCACCACCAGTGCAAGGGCCACGTGGGCGTTCTCCGTCAGCGCCGCCTGCAGCGCAGCCGTTCGGTGGGCGGTGAGGTCGTGCATCAAGCGTTCGGAGAGAGCTGCACGCTCTCCCTTGCCCGGCGAGGCGCTCTGCAGGCCAGCAGGGATCGGCTTGCCTGCCTTCTTCAGATCGGCCACGATCGCCTTCCTGTCCTGCGGCCGCATGAGGCCGCGGGTGATCTCGACCTGACCGCTCCGGCTCAACGTCACGATCGCGCCGCAGGTCGCCAGTTGCTTGTCGCTCCATTGGGCAAGGGACTCCTGCGCGATCGCGATGCTCACCTCAATGTTCTCGGCGTCGGCCTCTGCCTGCTCGATGCGCTTGGCAAGTGCCTCCTCCGCCGCACTCCCCTCCTCGGCACTCGCATACTCGTCTTCGAGTGCTGCGATCGACGCATGAGCCTCGGCCGCCAGACTTCTCCAGTCATCCAGCGCCTTCGCTTCGTCCTCGGTCATCTTGCGCGACTTCGCACGCTCGCGGCCGAAGGCCTGCATCGTCGCGTAGTCCGTGTGCAGGCGAGCCTCCACCCACGACCAGCCCGCCGCGCGCTCTTCCTCAGCGACCTCATCCAGACGGGCCGTTGCCAACTGCTGCACCAGCGCTCCGTCCTGCAGCCAACATGCCTCGGTAGATTCCGAGAAGAGATCACGTCGGATCAGTCCGCCCGCCGCTTCATAGGCCTCGATGCCAACGAACCTGGCAAGGCTGCTGTCCCCCTCCACCTCGTCATCGTTGACCAGCGCCTGCCGAAGCATGTACGCCGTGCGGTTGTACTCATGCAGCGAATCCCACGCGTTGCTCTGTAACGCATGGTCATCGACCAGGCACAAGACCTTGAGTTGGTCCATGCTCGCCGCGCCCTCGCGGAACAGCTGGATGAATCGAGGCGCGAGGTTCGCAAGCTTCATGCGGCGCTCCACCGTCAACACCGACACACCGAACTGATCGGCCACCTGCTTGACCGTGCGCCCTTGTGCGATCAACAGCGCAAAGGCCTCGAACTCGTCGGCCGGATGCATATTCAGCCGCCCCGAGTTCTCTGCCATCGAGATCGCCACCGCGTGGGAAGAATCGTAGAGGCGACATTCGATCGGCTGACCCTCGGCGTAGAAGCCATCTGCCACCAGCCATTGGCAGGCAGCCAGCCGTCGCCCTCCTGCCTCGACGGAGAAGGTGCCGTCGCCGGCGTCCGTGATCGAAGGCCGCTGCAGCAAGCCTTGCGAGCGAATCAGCGCTGCCAGTTCCGGGATGCCCTGATCGTCGCGCTGCTTGCGCACGTTCGCGGGAGAGAGCCTCAGCTGATGCAGCGCGATCGTGACGTCTCGCCCGGTCGGCGGCTGGTGCTCCCGAGTCTCGGCCCCCTCCCCTGCTCCCTGCCCCTTTCCTCCTGCTGCTCTTTGGTGAGTCTCGGGGGGTGCGGGAGGAAAGCCCGCTGCGTCGGTGTTGTCGGTGCTGTGTGGGTTCGTTGTGCTCATGGCTGTGCCTTTCGTCGGTGGTTGAAAAAATCTGCTCTTCGGAGCCGTCTCGACGCCAAAGGAGCGCGGCCAGGCCGGGCAGAGGGGCACGCGCGCAAGCCGCAGCCCGCAGCGCAGCGAAGGGACCGGGTGAGCACGTGGGCAAAGCCTTCACCCCGACGCCCGGAATGGCCGCGCTACGCGTCGAACAAGAGACGGCAACGAAGAGCAGATCGGCCACCGGTCAGGCCAGGAGCGCAACGGACTGCCTTCCACACAGCACCGGCAACACGCGCCAACCTAAGGGGTTGGCGATCGCTCGCCGCAACGCGGTGCAAGCTCGATGCGAGCGAAGCGCTGCAGCGCCAAGGGCGCGGAACCGATACGGAGACGTCGAGGTTCGTGGGCAAAGGCCACGAGCCGAGCATCTCCAGAAAACGGCGTAGCCGCTGACACGGATTCCGACGTCGCTCGGTATGCTGCACGTGCAACCGCACACCACCTGCACACCACCTACACCTGGGAGCCAAGACCATGGGAATGGGATTTCTTGCGAGCGTGATTCGCGTCGAGAATGAAGACGACGACCCCGTCGGTGCTGCACCGGATCCTGACGATCCGATCACGATCCTGACGCGAGAGGCGGCGCGCGTCGGCCTCATCAAGGAAGGCGACAAGCCCGACCAGATGCTTGTGGATTTCTGGATGTCAGCGGTCGACGCCAGCGCGGCGATCGCGGATCGATTTCGCGAGCATGAGAACGACAGGCACACCCTCGGTGATCTGATCCGAGCAGAGCTTTCTTTACCTTTGAGCACTTGACTTCGCGCGCCGAGCAAGGCGCGCTTCGAGGTGCGGTCGCGAGCTGATGCTCGAAGTTGCACCGGATTTCCGTGGATAACTTTGTGGACATGTGCGGGACCGATTTCCGCAAGCGGCACCCCGCGGGGCGCTCCGCTGGGTTGCCTCCAAAACGGGCACATCCCAGGGCGCAGGCGTCGTCGTACGGCCACGCGAATGGGACGCCAGGTAACTCAGACGCTTCGCGATCAACCGGCACCGAGAATGCTCTCGCTGCGGGTCGAGGTTTCTGCGCGCCTATGGTCTCCCGGGCGTTGCCCGCAGCTTCAGCCGCCTCGAGTGTTCGAGGCGGCTTTTATCCGAGCGGCCTGCCCTTTCCACGCTTGCAGCCGCCTTCGATGCCGACCCGAGCGTGCTCGGCTTCGACGGGTCGAAGCCGCGATGATCCGCTGCGGCGCATGCCCCAGCGCACTTGGGAACCGCATTCAGATTGCGCGGTCACCAAGATGCCGCGCGATGGCTCAAGCTGCAAACAGATCCAGCTGGTCGAGACGGTGAGCGACCACCTCCGCCCGGACTTGGTCCGGGCGTGCGTGCTGCGGATTTGTCGTCGGCACATCGGCGGCCAGGATCGGCACCGCGTGCGCTCGCGCCGCATCACCGTCCGCGGCGCGCCGATGCAACCGCCAGTCCCATCCACCCAGGACATGCGCCGGCGTCACCCAGTGCGCGCGTTCCTCGAGCGTCAGCGAGTTTCCGTGAACCACGATCGCGGGCACGTGCAGCAGCGACAGTTGCAGGTACGCCATGTGAGCGGCCGTGGCGTCGATGTCGATGGCCGTGGCATGCATCGCCTGCTGATAGTTGACGCCCTCGGACATGATCGCGTCAGCGCACGCGATCACCATGCCTCCGGCGCCGCAGGCCGGTTCGCAGATCGAGACGAAGCCTTCGCGCTGAACCTTCTCCTTGACGTCGTTCAAGGTCACGCGCGCCATGAGCGACGCGATTGAATACGGCGTGAAGAACTGTCCCTTCCAATGGTCGGCCAGTTCCAGCGACATGAATAGCTCGCCGAGGCAATCGGCGAACCCGCACGCCAGCCAGTCCACCAGGGTAGCCAACATGCGCGGGAAGCGGTCAACCTCTTCACGCGCGTAGCGGCCGACGATCTGCAAATAGCGCTCTTCGCGTACGGCGCGCTGCGCAACGTCAACGGCATTGCTGATCGCGAGCGCTCCAAGCTCGCAGAAGTCCGAGACGACCTGGTGCAGCCGGTGCCGATGCGCGTTCGCGCGGATGAGCTTCGTGAGCTCCCTCTTGTGGCTCTCAGGCCCGATAGGATGGCAAGCAGCCATGATGTCGCGTTTTCTCTCTTGGTGACTTTGTGGTCAGAGGCCCGGCTGCCGCGATCAGCGGCTATCAGCAACGCACAGCGGCCGGGCCTCGCCTGCTTTTGAATCAGGCCTTCAGGCGCTTCATCTCTTCGGCAAGCATCCAGAGCGCACGATTCACCTTGACGTTCTGGTCAATGCCCTGCACGGGCCGGGTGCGTTGCCGGCGCCCGTTCGTGGTCCTGGCCTCCAAGCCGCCACGCACCAGGTTCTCCTGAAGGCGGTTGAACGTGCTCCAGAGATCGGGCTTGTCGTCGGCCACGCGTCGCGGCGCGAGGACCTGTGCCTCGGTGATCGGCGCGGGCTTCGTCGCATCGGGCTCGTACTTCAGCGCGATTGCGGCCCGCGCAAGGATTTCGGCCTCTCCCCGATCAAGCTCGACCCCGCGCATTTCCTCCCGCTGCTCGCGCACACGCTCGAAGCCGTCCAGCACTTCGAAAGCGCCTTCGATCACGTTGTGGACGACATCGCCCTTGTGGCGGACGCGGACATCGGCAACCGGATCCCCGTGCACAAGACCATTGGCACAGACGAAACGGAACAGACCCGCCATCGCTGCATAGCTGCTGGTCCCGTCGTGAGAGTTCAGCAAGATCACCTCGTTGGCTTCCGCGTCGTTGATCTGGTTCGCGTGCCTGAGGCGGATCATGTGTTTCGTGAAATCGCGCCGGCTCTCGTCGCGGACGCGTGTCTGCGCCACCATGAACGGCTGAAACCCCTCCTTGCGCAGACCATCGAGCACCGTCGACGTCGGGATGTACGTGTAGCGCTCAGAGCGACTGTCGTGCGCGGCATCCGCGAAGATCGATGGCGCTACCGCGCGCATCTGCTCGTCCGACAGCGGCTCCCGGCTGCGAAGGGATGGGGAATGACGGCCAAAGCGTGAAGCTAGTTGCATGTTTTTCTCTCCTTAAGTCCACCGGGTTCCAAGATTCCGCCCCATCAATTGATGGGTTCGGGGGCGAGTGGCAGCTCCCGGATTTCGCCGCCGTACTTCCTGAGTTCGCGCCCGGTGAGATGCGGCGGAGCGGATGGCGGGAGAGCAAGGGGGAAGTCTTCGTCACGCGCGAAGCGGGTTACGAACACCCCCTTGCAGGCGAAGCCGGTCTCACGGCAGCCGGGCCGCAAAGTTCACCGGGAATGGCGCGCACTCAGAAGTACGGAGAGCACGGCGGATCTGCCACACGCCCCCGAACCCGGCGCGCGCCGAGCGCCTCCGCTGCCGCGTGCGGCCTGCCTGGCTGAGGCAACCGAAGGGCGCAGCGCCGAAGGCGCGAAGGCGTCAGGGATGGAAGCCCGAAGGGACGAGACCGAAGGACTCGATGCGGAGCACGAGAGCCCGACCCCCGAAGGGGAGACGCCCTCCCCTCGGGTGCAAGCAAGCCGGGCGCTGCATCGCGCGCCTGCCCAAGCACGCACAGGACCGACAACCAGTGCCGCTTGCTGGCAGCTCTAAGACCCCGCAGCTTGGTGGGCGATGGGCTGCGCAAGCCGCCCGCCCAGGCCGCACAGCACGTCGTGCGGAACACGGACCCCTGCGCAAGGCGCTCTCTAAGGGTCGCGATGGGCCTGGTCCCCGGGACGGAGCAAAACCTTCAACAGGCCCACACTGCTGATCGGCTGTCGGTTCCGCGAACCATCGCAGGGGCCGACGCGCAGCCCGTGTTCTCGGCCGCCGCGGCGCTCGGAACCCAGAACCCGCGCTGATGACGAAAACGCTATTTCAGCGCCACGCCTGCGCCCATCTCATCAAGCAGGTCGATGATCTCCTGTTCGTAGGCTTGGAGCGGCCGCGAGTCGCCGTCATCCATGATCCCGGAGGGAATCCGATCACCAAAGAGGACGATGACCTCGGCCCGGTTGTCGCGCTTCGACATCCAGTGCAGCCCCTGGACATTGGGCATGTTCTCCCAGATCCACTGCGACCACGCCTGCGTGCGCGCGTAGTCACTCTCGTCGCCGCCGAAGAGCGAGCCGACAGTCAGGCCTGCCGCCTTCAGCCCGGTCGCGGTGAGGTTGACCAGACTGAGGGCCGGGGTGCGCACACGACTCAGGAACAGGTGATTGCCATAGTCGCGCTCGAGGTCGTGCAGGTAGCCGGTCGAAGGCGTGGGCACGTTGTGCAAGACCACCTCCGCGATCGCGGCATTCACAGTGCTGGCGGCGTAGAGCGTGGGAATGGGCTTGCCGGTCGCGGGATGGGTCAGGGGACTGAATCGCGCGTCGCCGAGGCCTGAATCGTTGAAAGATGCCGGCGCAAACTTCCCTGTCGCCACATCGAAGGCGTGCACGCGAAACCAGGCTCGCTCCTTGTGCGGAAGCGGACGGAAGGGATGGGCTGGCGGAGGGAGAGGCAATGCCGGGCGGCTAGCCATGCACAGCGCCCACGACCTGCCGTTCCGCGGCCCTGATCACAGCCTTCGGATCACCCTTCACCACCTCGCGCGGCCGCCGCCCCTGCAAGGCCGCATTCGTCGATTCGAACCAGGAAGCGAGCCGAAGCGGTGAGTAACCCTCGAGGACGGCGAGCACCTTCTTGATCTCCGGCACCGGCTTCCAGGATTCGCCAAACACATAGGCAGGAAACATCTTCTTGCCGCGGTGATCGATGGCAAACACCTGCTTGTTCTGCAGCCAGCGGCTCGCGGTCGCATGCGGGTTTGCCGCATTCGGATCGAGCTCGCGGCCGATCTCGGCCGCCGAAAGCCAGTCCGTGCCGTTCATGATCGCAGCCAGCGCCCGCATCTCGAGGTCGGTACGGCTGACCGCGCGTCGGCGCGGCTCATAGGAATCGGCCAGCTCCTGAAGAGACGCCTGCTCGACCTTGTTGATCGCCAAGCGCACCTGCGCCAACACGCCGGAACTGACTTTGCGGTCCTTGGGACTCTGGGCGACGCGCGCTGCTTCATCCATGATGAGACTGGTCGCGACACGCACGCTGTCCAACATGGTGGCGATGGTTTCCACGTCCAGATCCGGGACGCCGGCGCCACCCCCGCCCGCGAGGCGGTCTGACATGCTGCGGCGTGGCGGGAATCTCTGGAAGAACGAGGATGCGAGAGTCATGAGTAGATTTTACGCCTCATTATTCTCGCATGCAACGCATGGAACCGGCTCGGAGGCCGTCGTGGTCATGGACTCTCCCCCTCGGCCACTTTCGCCTATTCAAGGCGGAGTCGAAGCTCCGCGAGGATTTGGTGTGTTGAGCACGACAGTCACAGGTGCTTCCGGTAAAACACCCGGTCGTAGCCACCTTGGGGGCGACGGTCATACTCGACGTAACCGATGCGTGGATAGAGGACCTGGTTCTCGGTCATCTTGGAATTGGTGCAAAGGTATAGCGCGTCGTGGCCGCGTGCCCGAGCCGTTGTCTCCGCGAACGTTAGCAATGCGCGGCCCACGCCCCTGCCGTGCATGCGCGGTAGCGCCGCGACCGTGTCGATGTAGAACCCGTCGTCGGTCTCGTACTGGACCAGGACGCCCACCACATCGGAACCCTGCTCCGCAACCCAGACCTTCTGCTCGGCAATGAGTGCCGGGTAGTCCAGCAGCATTGGCGCCGGCATTCGGCCAATCCGCTCGATATATCGCTCGAAGGCTGCATGGACGCACGCAGCCGCAGAAGGTGCGTCCACCGGGCAAGCTGCTCTCACCGAGATGGCGGGTGCCGTCATGCTGAAGAGATGGTTGAGCGCCGATGGAGGGCGGTGGAAGTGAACTGCAAGCCTCGAGCCGAATGGCCAGCATTTTGGCGAGCCAACGCTGCGGCCGCAAGGCAGAAGATGGGCACGCCCGATCGCGCACCACTCCGGAAAAAAGAAACCCTTCGGTATGAACTTTGGGGGCATATTGGATTCGTAGGAAGTTGAAACTGAGACCCACGCCGCAACGCATCCGATATGCCGTCCATCAAGCAAACCGCACTCTCTACTGTTCTCTCTTTGTTCCTCGCGACCACCACGGCCACCTTCGTGCCGTACTCCGCGGCTCTCGCATCTCCGAACCACCCCACCAAGCCGGCTGTCATCAAGAAGCCGGCGGCTGGAGCAACGCGTGCGAAGTCTGCGACGCCTGCAGCGGCACAGATGGCAAGCGGTGGGCTGCCGGTGCTACCCGCCAAAGCGTGGTTGCTGATGGATTTCGAATCCGGCCAGGTGCTCGCCTCTGAAAAGCCTGATGAGCCGCTGCCGCCGGCGTCACTCACCAAAATGATGACAAGCTTCCTTGTGGAGCAGGCATTGCGATCGGGCAAGCTCAGGAAGGACGACCTTGTTGCGGTCAGCCAGAATGCCTGGTGCCGGGGGTCGGGCTCCGAGTCGTGTATGTACCTGCCACTCAACAGCCAGGCGACAGTGATCGACATCCTGCGCGGCATCATCGTCCAGTCGGGCAACGACGCGTCCAAGGCGATCGCCGAACACATGGCCGGCTCCGAGGAGAACTTTGCGAAGCTCATGAACGCGGAAGCGCAGCGCCTGGGGATGACGCAGACCCGTTTCGTGAATGCAACGGGTCTGCCCGACCCGGGGCACCGGTCGTCGGCGCGCGACCTTGCAATCCTGGCGCGCGCCATCATCCGCGATAGCTCTGAGTTCTATCCGATCTACGCGGAGCGCGAATTCAAGTACAACGGCATCAAGCAGGGAAACCGGAACGCCCTGCTATACACCGATCCCACAGTCGACGGGCTGAAGACCGGCCACACCCAGGAAGCGGGCTACTGCCTTGTCACTTCGTCGACGCGAAGCGGGATGCGCCTCATCACGGTCATCCTCAACACGGATAGCGCGCAGGCGCGGGCCGACCAGACGCGCGCCTTGCTTGGGTGGGGCTACGGCAACTTTGAAAAGGCCACGCCTATTCAGCCAAACACAACGGTGGCCGCGGCCAAGGTGGACTTCGGCAAGTCCGACACGGTTTCTGCAGTTCTGGGGTCGCCATGGACGGTCACCGTACCGCGTGGCCAGCAGGTGCAGACCTCGGTGCAAATCAAGCCGGCGCTTGAAGCCCCGGTGAGCAAGGGCGCTGTGATTGGCAAGGTCGTCGCGACTTCGGGCGGCAAGCCGGTGGGAGAAGCCCCATTGGTCGCGCAAGCCGACGTGGAGCGCGCGGGCCTCATGCTTCGTTCATGGCAGCACGTCGCCAAGCTGTTCGGCAAGTGAGCCAAGCGCCAAGTACAACGACGTGACGTCGATGCCGACGTCAGTGGTGAGTTCGTAGAGATCGCGTCACCCCGTCCGGCTCCTGACGTCCCTTAGAGATGCGGTTGCCAGGACCCGCCTCGGCCAGGTGGACGGGTCCGAGGTAGAAGGATGGGGCTGGGGATGGGTCAGGAAATTGACCCTTGACGGGGGAATCCACGCAGGCTGGGTGCTAGCAAGCGGATGTGGCCGGACGCTTCCTTCAGGCGGCGGCCAATGGAGGCCGCGCGAATCTTCTGAACCGGGACATCGGCGACGTACGCCGTCCAACCTACAGCACGTCAGCCTCCCGGCCTAGGGGCCCGCGTTGCGGCAAGGCTACAAATGCACTGACTGTCACGGCACCGCTGTCGCCGTTGCGCCTCTTTCTTACCAATCCTCTGTTAACTCCTATGTCCGAATCAACCCGCACGGGCTCCAAGGTCCTCAACCTCGCACTTCAAGGCGGCGGCGCACACGGCGCATTCACCTGGGGTGTGCTCGATGCCCTGCTCGACCAGCCTGACATCCAAATCGGCCGCGTGAGCGGCACCAGCGCCGGCGCGCTAAACGGCGCCGCGCTGGTGTCAGGGTTGGTCACCGGTGGCCGCCAGGCCGCCAAGGACAACCTTGAGCGGCTGTGGCACAAGGTCGCCGAGGTCGGCGCACCCATGACGTTCATGCTGCTGCCGCTGCGCAAGCCCGGCATGGGCGTCTGGGACGACGCCCTGCCGCTGTTGTCTCCTTACCAGACCAACCCAGTGGCGCTCGCGCCCCTGCGCCACGTCCTCGACGCGGTCGTGGACATCGAGGCATTGCGCACGCCCTCCCCCCACCCACTGTTCGTCAATGCGGTGAATGTCCACTCCGGGCTGTCGCGGGTTTTCGGACCGCAGGACATTTCAGCCGACGCGATCCTCGCGTCAGCCTGCGCCCCGTTGATGTTTCAGGCCGTGCAGATCGAGGGCGAGTCCTACTGGGACGGCAGTTACGCAGGCAACCCGATGCTCTGGCCCTTGTACCGTGGGGACCTCGACACCGACATCATGATGGTTGAGCTCACACCATTGCACCGCCCCGAAACGCCGACCACGGCAAAGAACATCCTGAACCGGATCAACGAGATCGCATCGATCAACGGGCTCATCTCCGAAGTTCGTGCGCTGGAGACGCTCAATCGCTCGGTGGCCGAAGCCGACATTCGGCTGCATGTGCTGAGCCTGCCGGACGCGGGAAGTGCGAGCGAGATCGAGCCCTCGATCAAACGCACGGTTGGACCGACGCTCTTCGAGTCGCTGCGCCGCACGGGCCGGGCTGCGTGCGAAGTGTGGCTCGAGGAGAATCGCAGCCAGCTCGGTCGCCACGCCACTGTCGACCTGGAACAACGCTACCTGGCGCCGTACGCGCAACCCACAGTCCCCGCATGAAGACCCGACGGTCGGTACAGCTCGCCTTGGCGACCGTTGCGTCGGCGGCGCCCGTTCGCCCCGCCAAGAAAGGGAGGAGAACGGCGAACGCCTCGATCTCGCTTCGCCGGCCGCTGTTGGTCGACTATGAGGTTTGGATGGCTTGGACCGCGCGGGAACTGGCAGAGCCTCAGAAGCGAAAGCCGCCAGGTGCGAATCGCGCCGTTTAACATCCATTGACATCGCAAGCGCATCGCGCCGCTGCGAGCATGGTTGATGTTGCTCACACTCGATATCGTGTGTGTGAGGATCTCAACGATCGCTGCAGCCCGCGCCACGCGTGGTCTACGCACTGCGAGCCGACTAGGGCAGCGACGACGTCATCAACTTGCGCACTTCACCGACAGCGCTAGGAAAGCGAGCATGCCAAGGTTCGTCGACATCCTCGGAGATCGCGATGGCTTTTCGTTCCATGATCGGTGCACTGCTTGCATCGGCTGCTATTGCCTTGTCGTTTTGGGCTGTTGCGCCAGCCAGCGCGACACCCGATCGCTTGGACAAGGCCGATGCCGACCTGCTCGTGGCCATAGATGCAGCCAATCGTGCAGAGATTGCATCGGGAACACTCGCACTCGAGAAATCCGGGAACACGGAACTCAAGGAGCTCGCGGACGCCATGATTGCGGATCACACCAAGGCCGGGATCGAAATCAAAAAACTTGCGGTCGCGCGCAACTTCAAGTTTCCCGCGGACGCGAAGGCTGAGAGGGACAGCCCATGGCCGGAGCTGGCGGGTGTCGAATCGAAAGGTTTCGATCAAGTGTTTGTCCGAGCCGCGATCGCACACCATGTAGTCGCAGAGCAACTTCTGAAAAGGACGCAGATGAGCGCGCAGGATGTTGAGCTGAGGGAGCTTGCAGCCCGCATGCTCCCGGTGGCGCAAGGCCACCTTCAGAGCGCCCGACGACTGACGCCGAGATGATGCCCGTGCGGGGGCCTCGCGGCTGAGGACCCCGCGATGCGAGCAGTTCCGCGCGGACGAAAGACAGGTCCGCGTTGTCGGACCGACGCGTACATTTTTCGCCCGCATCGCATCGTCGGCTCCACTAGGCACACGGAAGTCACAGCACACATGCGGGAAATCCCCGCTCCCTCGCGCACCCAGCACACGTCCAATGACAGCAAGGGACGAGAGAGAGTCATCGTGAGATTCAGACTCGCGACCGGCACGCAACAGAATGGGCGCGGTGCTCGGATGTGGAATGGTCCTTGCAGGAGGAGGCCATGCTGACGACAGACCAGAAAGAGGCGATTCTTCTGCGCGCCGGAGTTTCCGTCCCGCCGTTTCCGCGAACTGGCACGATCACCGCGGAACGGGTGCACGAGGCCGAGCAGGAGGTGCTTCGCACGTCAAAAGAGGTGGCATCGACGCGTGCTTCGCAGATCGAGCAATGGGCGCAGCAGGTCGAGGACCTGTACGTGGCCTATGTCGCGCACCGCGCCGCCAAGAGCCTGCACGACGACCAGGCGGCGCGCACCTCTTCGGCCGGGGAAAATTGGACGAGACGTTGAGTCGCCATGCCGTTGCGGCCATTCAATGAATGGCAGACGTTTCCCCCGTCCGATCCTATGGCCGCAGGACCTTGTCGGATCATCAGCGGGATGAGCACGCGGCTGGCGATGATCGATGAATGCCGCACTGGTCACCGCAGCCAAAACGCCGCGATCCTGATCTCTCAATTTGAGCTTCTAGCGGCTCGCCGAGTCGCGATTGCGGCTCTGAGCTGGCGGCGGGCAACCCCGTCTCGTGCCGACCCGTGGAGTGACGACCTGCTGCCATGGGTGTGCGTGGGCGCACAGGCCTCGCGGGCCGCCTTGCCCGCCATCGACCCCTACGTCGGAGAGGCAGCTACTTCGAGCAACTGCTTGTCGGTGGGCTTGTTCCAGTCGGGGCCGTAGGCTCCTTGGGCGTAGTAGCTCACCATTTCATGGCGGACCATGGGATGGGTCCACCCTTTGCCTGCCAGCCGCTGTATGACCGCGGGGTGGGCCTTGCGAAGGCGCAAGTCCTCTTGAAGTCCCAGCACGAGCTCCGCCTGCTGGTCTGGCGGCAGGGCTGCGACCTCGGCGACGAGTGCTTCGATGCGCGCGGAAAGCCATTTTTTCTCCCATTGCACCAGGCGGTCACTCGGAGCAATAGGCGCGATCTCGGCTTCCTTCACTGGAGCCGCTTTCTCCAGTGCCTCTTCTTGGGCTGCGAGATGGCCCGGCAGCACGCTCTTCAGGTACCGCAGCGGATCGCGAAGGGGTTCGGGGAAGGCGCTCGCGGCGCGCTTCTCCACCGCTTCGAGCGCGGTCGCCACCGCGGCCTCGCCGAACTCGTCGATCAGGCGCTCGATGCGCGCGGCGTCGATCCCCAGGCGTTCCGCCCCGGCGAGCAGTGCGACATCGACAGGCTCGGTCGCCGAGCGCTGTTGCAGCGAGAGCACGCGCTGCGGCTTCTTCCGCACTGTGAACTGCAAGTCGGAAACGAAGCGCCCCGCCTTGAACTCGAGCATCTCGATCTCGATGTCGGCCACCGCGTTGATCTCCGCTAGCGCGGGCTTGAGCGTGTCGCGCTTGAAGATGCGGTATTCAAGCCGCTGGAGTCGTTCGTCGTCGGGCCGTCCTAGCAGCACGGGGCGCCACCAGGTCCAGGGCTTGCGGGCAGTCTGGCCCACGCCGAGGTAGCGCGAGCAGATCTCGTACAGCGCGACGGCGGGGTGCGAGCCCAGTTGCGAGATGACCTCGAGCGACAGCTTTGCGAAAATCTCGGGATCAAGGAGCTCATTGCGCATGTTCACTGCGTACGACCATTCGACCCAGATTTGCCCACGCTCCTTGGTCAGACGGGCATGAGAGAGCATGCCGCAGACATCCCAGGTCTGCCACTCACCGGCCGTGGGCGACTGCCACTCGACCAGCGTGGTGATCATCGACCGCAGATGCGTCTTGATGATCTTCATGTCGCCGCTGTTGTAGTCGAGACCCTTGACGATGTCGGTCAGCGCCGCCCTGAAGGTCTCGTGTTCCAACCCCTGATTCTGGGCAATGTGCAGCAGCACATTCCAGGTCCGCCGCCCGAGTGCGGTGATCTTGCTGTTCTGGGGAACGAGCGCCAGCGAGAAGACGGGCTTGAGCAACGGCGCACCTCGCCCGGAGGCGGAGGAGTCTCGATTTTCTGCGGAAGCCATGGGTCGATCGTAGCCCAGTTCATGTGAACTGGCGATTCACGTGAGGTGCGCAGACTGGCGACGCCGACATCGACTGTAAAAGCTCCATTCAGCAGGTATGCGCCCGCCACCTAATAGCCTTCGGGGTCACCGGAAAAGCTCCACGTCGGCGGCTTTTCGGTGATCTCTGACCGCCACGGGCACCGCTTTAGGCAACCTTGAGGCGCTCACCGTGTCCACTCCGGCCCGGAACCGGAAAACCTCCACCCGTTACTGAATCCACTCAGCAGTCCACTGTAAACACTCCGGAGTCCACTGAAAAAGCTCCAAATACCTCTATAACTTGTTGATTCTAAATGACTTTTGTTGCGCAAAGTATTAAAGGGGTTGAAGGGATTGGACCTCTTAAAAACCCGCGGGAAGGGCTGATGGAGACTTTTCAGGAAATCAAGAGGAAAGTTTGGACGAAACTTGGATTGTTTGCGCAAAACACGTCCAACACGCACAATCAGCGCATCGATCACTAACTGGTTCACCGATGGAAATTCGACCGCTCATTACCTTGGCTGGGGTTCACCAACAGGCTGCCGACGCCGCGGCTATGCTGTCCAGCATCCGGTCCGCGATGCTGGCACCGATGGTGCGCAAGGCAGCACCGGTCTTCAGCGCCGACCAGGTCGCTACGCTTTGCGAGGCCACGTCGCGTGGGTCGTTCGCGCACCGTGTGACCAGTCGCAAGGATATGCCGTCTGGGACCTTGGTGTCTAACGGCCGCAAGCGGGTCTTCACCCTGGGGGAGACGCGCGAGTGGGTGCGGGACTACCGCAAGGACATGCTCAGGCCCGAGGGGGCAGAGGCAATCACCATCTCGATCGCGAACTTCAAAGGGGGGACGACCAAGACCACGACGGCCATGACACTGGCACAAGGCCTCACGCTGCTCGGCCACCGGGTGTTGGTGATCGACACCGATCCCCAGGCCTCGCTGACCACACTCTTCGGCATCCTGCCAGATGTCGAGATCGCGGGCCAGGACACCATCATGTCGCTCGCTGACGGTTCTCAGACCTCAGTACGGCCCATGATCCGCTCCACTTACTGGGACGGGCTCGATCTGGTCCCTGCCGCGAGCTCGTTGTTCGACGCCGAGTTCATGCTGCCGTCGCGTCAGGGAAAGGAAGGCGTGTCGGGCTTTCAGTTCTATAAGGTGCTGGACCTGGGCATTGACGACGTGCGCGCCGACTACGACGTCATCATCATCGACAGCCCCCCTGCCCTCTCCTATCTGACGATCAACGCGTTGATGGCCGCGAACGGCATCATCATGCCCTTGCCGCCCGAGACGCTGGACTTCGCGTCCTCTACGCAGTTTTGGTCACTTTTCTCAGATTTGACCGAGACGATGCTGGAGGGCCGGGGCCAGACCAAGAACTTCGATTTCATCAATATTCTGCTGTCACGCGTTCCGCCGAAGGCGGGGCGCGGCGCGTCGACAACGGCGGATGCGGTGAGGGAATGGATCGCAGCCACATATAAAGAGAAGGTGCTCCCCCTCGAGATTCCGCGCACCTCCATTGCGTCACAGAAGTCGTCCGGATTCGGAACCGTCTACGACAGCGAGCCGGGTGACGCGAAGGACAAGACGTACAAGCGGGCGCGCGACGCCTATGACCTCTTTGTGCAGCACATCGAAGTTTCCGTACGCAATGCATGGGCTCGGCAGTTGGCCGTGCCCGCCGGGGGGTGGTACGGTACCACCCTACCCAACACGCTCGCGTCGTGAGCGTCGGTGGCATGCCCGGTCTGGGGGGTGGTACCGTACCATCCTGGCGCATACTTCTCGGGAGCGCTCTGGGGAATCGTTGCCGAATGCGCAAATGTGCCCCGGATCGGCGGGCGCGTTGGCGGTCTAGAAAGCAGGGGTGGTACGGTACCACCCCGAACCAGTTTTCCAGGGAACGGCGCGTTTTGAGGACTGAGAAAACCATTCCTGCATCGTTTCGGGCGCTCGATAGCAGCCGGGTGGTACCGTACCACCCCCACGGGATCCGTCGCCGCCCTCACTTCGCAAACCGAATTCATGACAAAGACAGTCTGAGAGGAAAGCAATGGCCAACAAGAACCTGATTAAGCGTGCGTTCAGCGTGACTGCGAACCTACCACCCGCGCCCTCGTCCACCTCGCCAGATCCCACCGCCGCCGGGGCGAACAACGCTGCGCCTCCGAAGTCGAGCGCCGTTGTCGACTCAGAACTAGTGGCGGGCGAGGGCACTCCCGTTGCGCCAGGTGGTCATGCCGATCGAGCCGGCCGCTCGCCGGTCCAGCCAGCGTCGGCTTGGGTGGCGCCGCCGGTGGGCCCGGCCGCCGTCAAGCCGCCCGGAACACCGAAAACTGCGCCCGGCTCCCTACTGGCATTCATGGCGAGCCAGTCTGATGTGCACAAGGAAGCGATAGCGCTTCGCGAGCGCCTTGCCACCTTTGAGGGCGCAAAGGTGACGCGCCATCTCGATCCCAGGACGATCCGTCCCTCAAACTGGGCCAATCGTGATCCGGCGCATTTCGAGACCGCGGGATTCCGTCAGTTGAAGGAAGAGATTGGGGGCGCTGGCGGAAACGTCCAGCCAATCAAGGTACGGCCAATTGCGACCCCTGGGGCTCAGGATCCGCAGTTTGAGGTTGTGTTTGGACATCGCCGTCATCGTGCGTGTCTCGAGCTCGGCTTGCCAGTTCTTGCCATGATCGAACCCGGCCTCAACGACACGCAGCTGTTCGTGGAAATGGAGCGGGAGAACCGGGGCCGCGAGGACCTGTCCGCCTGGGAGCAGGGCGTCATGTACCTACGCGCCTTGGAGCAAGGCCTCTTCCCCTCGGCCAAACAAATGGCCGCAGCCATCGACGGCGATCCGAGCAACATTGGCAAGGCCATGGCGCTCGCGAGGCTGCCAGGGGAGGTGGTCAGCGCGTTCGGATCACCTTTGAACCTGCAGTTCCGATGGGCGAGTTTCCTAAGGGATGCGCACCAACGCGATCCGGAACGGCTGCTGCAGTCGGCGCGGGAGGTGTCGGCGCGGCAGCCCAGGCCCAAACCGGCCGAGGTCTTCGCGGCGCTCACCGGAGCGCGGAAAGCGGCTCGCGCCGCCTTGACGCCATCCGAATGGAAGGACGAGCAGGGCGAGCGCGTGGCTACTCTGTCTTTCGACCGAAAGGGGAGGGCGACGGTGGCTTTCGACCACCCAATGGACGAGTCCCAGCGTCGCCGCCTGACCAAACTGATTGAAGGATTTGTCGCTCGCAAGGGTCCCTGAAGTTAGCGACAACTAACATAATCCGAAAATCTAGCCGCCTGCGCCGCTTCGCATCAAGTGCTTATGTGCCTCAGAGGGACGCCATGGCGGCCGGTGTTCGTCGCCAACGGGTCGAGCGAACAGACCTGCGGCGCACGCTCACATGAACGTGATGGAACCGCGAGGCGTCGCCTTTCCAACACCAGTGGACTCGCGGGGCTACTGGGCATCAGTCATTCGTGAGTTCACAAGGCTTTGACCGCGACGCGGCACGGGGATCGGATAGAAGGGTGTCCTGACCCAGATGGAACGCGCGATAGCTGTGGGCCTTGCCGGTAGTTCGTGGCAGCCCAATTGAAAGAAGTAAGCAGAAACTTCCTATTGAATTGTCGTTGGCCAGAAGGTCGGCAAAGGTGGCCTAAGTGAGCTTGAAGCTTGACTGGGACTTCTGAAAAAAGTCCAATCCTGACAATCACTTAAGAAGGGGAGATGAAAAAACCGCGGCCTGTGCATGGCAAAATGGCATGGATGATTACTAAAATCGCAGATCCGATGTTGAAGTGTCCGCGTTCTAATCGCTCCGTCATGGCCCCGAACCCCCTCTCTGCGCAGGTCAGTGCACTAGATGATGAAGCGCTGGCCCACCAGGCCACGGTCTGGCGCAGCCGCGCGGCGCAGGGCGATCGATCTGCATTTGGCATCGCCCACGCGCTGGAGGTGGAGCAGCGTCGCCGGGTCCGTGAGACTGAGCGTCAAGCTTTGCCCGAGGTGCCGCGCGCTGCCCGTCCATGGTGGAAATTCTGGGACAACCAGGCGAAGGGATGAAGGAGTCATCGCCGCGCCGGCTGCACAGCGGGCACTTTGCGTTCATGCGCGCTTTGGCGCAGGGTCTTGACGAGCGCACCAGTTGGGAGCGATACCTGAGGTTGGAAGGAGAGCACAGCGATGCGCGGACGGTTCGACGCACCGTCGCCTGGATCCGCGACGCCTTTGCCGCCGCGGCTCGCCGCGAGCAGCGACCTGGCGTGGCTCGGCTCATCCTGCTGGATCCCGTTCATTTCCCCGCGGCCGAGGAGGCGCGTCCGAGCCTGGCCGAATTCGCCGAGGCGCAGGGCCTGGCCGACTTTTCGGAGGATGAGCAGATCGAGGCATATGCGCAGGCCTATCCTTCGGTGCCAGGCCGAGGTGGAAGGACCGGTGGTGCGGGCGCCGTCGGCCAGTCCCGCAGGGCCCGAATCATCGAACGTCAGCTCGAAGCGCTGCACTGGCTCGAAGGACTGGTTGCACGGGACCCGCGCCCTGGCGACCCTGTAGCGGCGTGGCTCAATCCCGCGATGGCCACCCGTCTGGAACAGGCCGGCCTTCCCACCTTGTTCGAACTGGTCGCGCGAATCAACGGCGTTGGTGCGCGCTGGTGGACTGCGGTCCCGGGCATTGGCGAGGCCAAGGCGCGGCGAGTGCTGGAATGGCTGCGCACCAATGAGTCGGTCCTCGGTGGCCTGCGGGTGGGCCGCCATGCCGCCGTGCCGCGGATGCAGCTGAGGCCGGAGGACTTGGCAGGCGTGGTGTCGCCCGCCACCGCGCTGCTGCCGTTCGAAAAGTTCATCGTGCCGGGCCACCTCGATGGGAGGGCGGGATGTTTTCGGGGGCAGCCGGATTCGGGAAGCATTCAAGCGGCGGATGATCGCTCGGCCATCACCCTCTGGCTGGCCGACAAGGCCAAGGGAGGGGGTGCCCGAACCAGCGTGCCGAAACGGGGTGGTAAGGGCGGCGAGGTCGCTACGATCCTGACCGCGACTCAGCGCGCCTACCGCAAGGAGGCTGAGCGTCTGCTGCTCTGGGCAGTGCTTGAGCGGCAACGGGCCCTGTCGTCGCTCGGACCGGCGGATGCTGCCGCCTACGCAGCGTTCCTGCGCGCGCCACCGGCCAGCTGGTGCGGGCCGCGTCACCATCCCCGGTGGTCGCCGCTCTGGCGGCCCCTCGAGGGCCCCCTCAATGCCGGGACGTTGCGCCAAGCCCTCACTATCGTGCGCAGCCTGTTCGCCTTCCTGGTGACGCACGACTACGTCACCGCCAACCCGTTCGCCGACCAGGTCATACCCCCGGCGGGTCCTTGCGTCGACACCGCGCGCAGCCTGAACGACGCGCAGTGGACGCTGGTGGAGTCTCGCTTGGAGGCCGACGGCGCTGGCGAGCCCGCACGCCGGCTGCGACGGGCGATACGCTGGCTCTATGCGACCGGCGCGCGAAAAATGGAATTGGCGGCAGCCACATGTGGGGACCTTGAGCGCATCGCGCCGGGCGGGAAGCCGGATGCAGGCACTTGGTCGTGGGCGGTCCTAGGGCGGGGAGGGCGCCGCCGTCGCGTGCCTGTGCCAGCGGACCTGATCGAGGAATTAGAGGCGGAGCTCGGCCGCCAGGGTCATGAACCCCGGGTGGACGCGGAGAGCAACCGGCGCGTCCATTTGCTCTCCCGATTCCCATCTGCGGGGGCTCCGCCGTTGCCTTGGTCGACCTCCGGCTTACACCAGGCCGTGAAGACCTTCTTCGCGCGAACGGCCCAGGCGCTGGGACCCGACGCGGCCCGCGAACTCCGCATGGCCAGTGCGCACTGGCTTCGTCATACCCATGGCGCGCATGCGCTCCGGGGTTGGGGGGGCCCTCCGTTACCCGTTGAAATCCTGCAGGACCGCATGGGTCATGCCTCGATGACGACCACCGCGCTGTATCGCAGGGTAAAGTAAGCGCTCCCTTCGAGCGCGGCTAGGCATTGCCCCGGTAGGCGAAGGACTACCCCGAGATACGATTAGATGCTGCACTGCACCAAGCAGCCCATGGTAACCATGGCCCTTTGATCAAGGGCGACCATGGCAAAAGATTTGAATGCCCTGCCTGCGCGCATGCGCGACGCACTTGAAGACCTCGTCGGTGAGGTGAGTTACGCCAGGCGACAAGATGACCTCGGCCGGTTGGCGTCGGTTTGCTATTGTGAGGTGCGCCGCTGGGCACGCATTGCGGGCGAAGATGACTTAGCCGAACTGTCGTGTGCCCTGGTGTCGAACCAGCCTGCCCACGATCGCAAATCGTTGATACGGCAGATCGATAGACTTCTCTGCGAACTTGAGGAGGTCTGCCATCGAGCAGGCGTGGACGCCCACTTCGTTGTACCGCGTTCGCAGGTGGCGCCGCTCGAACAACAGGCCGAAAGCAGCTGCGCGCGCAGTCAATGACGCGTTAGCGGTCTTCTTCCAATAGCTCGCCTTCCGAGGAGAGCATGCCGCTCACATGCAACGCGGCATCTCGCCAGCGTCTTTTCATCGATGCGCGCCTCGCTTTCCTCGCCGTGCGAGCGGCCTCGGCAGGCGGTCTGCATGAAGTCGGTACCTGACTTGACTAGAAGGTGGCGCGGGGAGGGGTAGGGTAGGCGGAGCCGATGCGAAGGCGTTAGACCGCGAGTGCCGAAGGCCCGTTTGGCCTTGCCTAGACACGTCGGTTGTTGGACTTGCCTGCGCCGAGAGTCGATCTTTGACGCATCAACCCGCACAAGTTATGTAGTCATAAAGTAGTACACAATAGGAAACAACCTTGTCACCGCGACCCGCCTGCTCCAGCGCTGCAGCATTGAAAATGGGGATTTGAAGCGGCATGAGGCCGACGCATATGGTCAGAGCCTTGGAAGGTTGGATTACATGAATTGGCAGCACGAACCGGGCACCGCTCGGCATGACCGAGCGCCAGACCCCGCAGCGTGGCTGCACGCCAAAGCGCGGCCGCAAGGGGGGCTTCACGAGAGCACCGTGCCGGTAAGCAACTGGTTTCGGCGCTTCATGCGGCAGCTTCGGCCGGCGCGGATGATCGTTCGTGGAAACGACGTCGTGGGCTGGACCGCTTGCTACGACGACGATGACAACGCGGTGTGGTCGCCGAAACAGGAAAACGCAGTCCGCGGCTGCAGGTTGCGCCGCCGGACGCAACCCGACGAACGCTGACTTCAATGCACAGAGTTCGGTAGACGCACTCGTTGAGCCGTCCAGGATCTTTCAAAGATCCTCGCATCCCGGCTCGATTTCATTGCGGGGCTGTACAAATTCCCCCTCTCGCATGGCCAATGCCACGAATCGCGCAGTGGACGAACTCAGCATCTGACGGATGCCGGCAGCGTGATCACCCCGCGTCCAGCGCGCTATCCTCCGGCGGGGCGAAAAGAGGCTTGTGGCACACCCCTTGCACGCCGTTGATTTCGCCACGGTGCAGAACAATCCATGCTTGCGTAGGTGCTCTTGAAAACTACCCCTGATGATGGCGGCGCTGGCGAACTGGCGCCTGCCTTAGCGAAGGAGCAAGAGGCGATGCGACTGGACGCCCTGGCAGACTTGCACGATCGGTTGCTAGCCAGCTGCAGAGACCAGATTCACTTCAGCGTCATGTGGCGGATCGCGAGCGTTTCGGTCCCCATGCTGCTCGCGATCTCAATTTGGATGGTGGTCTTCTTGTGACGGCGCCCCTGCCATCTCGACCTAGACACGGCCCGTTCGAAACCGCTTCGGCCACCTGTGCCACGGCCGACACCACGTGCTCGCAGTTGTCGAGGACGAGCAACAGTTGCCGGCCGCGCAGGAAGGCCACCAGGTCCTGCACGCCGATGCCCGTCACGGCCGGCATGTGCAGCGCCGCGGCCAACGCGGACGGCACCGCGTCCGCACTGGTCAACGGCGAGAGGTCGACGAACACCACGCCATCGCGGTAGTGGTCGGCCAGTTGCGCCGCCACGCTCACGGCCAGCGTGGTCTTGCCAATGCCTCCCGGGCCCACGAGCGCCAGCAGCCGCGCCTGCGGCAACCTGGCAGCCAGCGACGCGACCGCCTCGCCTTGCCCGACGACGCGCGTGCGCAACCGGGGCAGGGGGGTGGCGCCTTCAGCCAGCGGCTTCGACGTGGCCGGCCTGGGCGTCAGCCCCGGCAGTGCCAGGCCCCAGCCGCTGCCCGGCAGGTGCATGACGTAGCAGGAGGGGCCGCAGTGCCGGGCCAGCACCTCGTTGACGAACTCGACCTGCGCCGGGAGCGCGTCGTCGGCGGGTAGCGCATCGTCCGGCACGAACTCGCCCGGGCGCTGCATCAGCAGCCCGAGCAGGGTCACATCGCCGGCCGCGAGCGGCAGGCGGGTGTTGGAATGGAAGGCCTCTCCCCGGGCCAATTCCAGACGCAGCAAACCCCAGTTGAGCGTGGACATGAACGACACATCATCCACACAGGGCTGCGCTGGCTCAAGTTAAGTTGCGTTAATTCTGCGAACGCGTCCCTTATGGCGCCGGGTTTCAGCCCAGCGCAATGAAGCGATCGAGGCGAGCCGCGCCAATCGCGGCTTCCACGTCATGGCTGACCACCTGCACCGGCGTCCGGTTGCGCAGCGCAGCGTGCGGCTGGACGAACCAATGCGCCAGCTCCCACGCGTCGTCGAACACGCCGCCCAGCTCGCCAACGACAGCGAGCGGGCCGGTGGCCACGTGCATGTCCTGGTCGAACTGGAAGAGGGGAAGCCAGAGCTTGCCGTTCCAGTCGAAGCTCACCAGGTCGCCGCGCGCCATGTGCCGGGCCAACGCAGGCAGCGTTCCGCTGGCGCTGCGGGCCAGCCGCCCTGCCAGCTCGCAGTCGGTGGCGATGCCGCCGCTCGCCCGAAAGCCGGGGAGCATCGCAACGAAGGCCCAGTCGGGTGTCGTGCCCGGCACTGCCGTTGTTTCGGGGGGCAGTGCGCGCGAGGCGGCGCTGGACCGATAAGGCGCTTGCACCGGCCGCGACTGCACTTGCGCGTCCTTGTCCGTGGGCGACGACATTCAGCCGTGGAGCTTCAGGCTGGTCTCGGCGACGCGCCGTCCCTGGTAGCGGGCGCCGTCCAGGTCGACCGCCACCGGCGCGCGCGCGCCGTCGCCGCCCGCAATCGTGCTGGCGCCGTAGGGCGAGCAGCCATGCGCTTGCTCGAGGCCCATCTGGCCGGAAAAGCCATAGTCGAGACCGACCACCACCATGCCGAAATGCAGCATGTTGGTGATGATGGAAAAGAGCGTCGTCTCCTGTCCGCCGTGCTGGGTGGCGGTCGACGTGAACGCCGCGCCGACCTTGCCGTGCAATGCGCCGCGCGCCCACAGTCCGCCGGCCTGGTCCAGGAAGCTGGCCATCTGCGAGCCCATGCGGCCAAAGCGCGTGCCGGTGCCAATGATGATGGCGTCGTAGTGCTCCAGTTCAGCCACGTTGGCAATGGGTGCCGTCTGGACGAGCTTGTAGTGGGCCGCTTTGGCGACTTCGAGCGGCACGAGTTCGGGCACGCGCTTGATGTCGACCGTGGCGCCGGCCGATCGAGCGCCTTCGGCGACGGCCTGGGCCAAGGTTTCGACGTGGCCATACGCGGAGTAGTAGAGAACCAGAACTTTGGACATGGAGGCTTCCTGTGGTGAAGCCTCGATGCTCCGGCGCCTGCCCGACGCTGTCATCCGCTAGTAGTCGTCATGCGGGTGCGCCCAAAGGCAGGGTCTTCTCTAGCCCAGTTGGGGGGGCGGCGTGAAAGCCGGGCGCAACGGAAAAATGGCATGCGCGCGTGCCTAGACCCACGACCTCATTGAAACAGGGTAAGCGGAGGGCCGTCAGGGCGGCCCGGCGTCGGCGGCTGGCTCCAGCGCCAGGTAATGGCGCACGAGGGGCCGGTCCGGGCCCATGTGATAGCGCCAGGCCTCGTACTGCACATCGGCTTGCGCCATCGACACGCGCTCATGCTGGCGCAGGTGTTCGGCCCAGGACTCCACGAGAAACCATTCGAGCAGGCGGTCTGGGTCGCTCGCGTCCTCGGTGATGCCCCAGGCATAGGCGCCGTCGCGGCGGCGTGCCAGCGATAGTCGCTGGATGGCTTGCCAGAATGCTGCCCGATCCTGCTTGCGCACGCGGTACTCGACCTGCACCATGACCGGACCGCGGTCGTTGTCCACGGGCTCTGCCAACAGCGGCTCGGGCCAGTGGCGTGATGGCTGGAGATCGGTGTCGCCGGCAGGCAGCCTGATGCGATGGAAGAGCGCGGCCACGACCACGAGCCCCACCGCGCCCATCAACAAGGCCAGCGGCACGCCGGTTTGTTGCGCGACCAGTCCCCAGATGACGCTGCCGGCCGCCAAGGCGCCATTGAAGACGGTGAGGTACACGGCAAGCCCGCGGCCGCGCACCCAGTTGGGCAGGATAGATTGCGCCACGCCGTTGAGCGTGGTGAGCGCGATGATCCATCCGATGCCAAGCACTAGCAGCAGCACCACGGCCAGCCACTTCGCCGGTGCGAGGAACAAGGCGGCCATCACGCCCGCGGTGAGCAGCGAGGCGAGCAGCACCAGGCCGTCGGCGTCGAGACCTGCGCGCAGGCGCGGCATAGCCACCGCACCGGCGATCGCACCGGCGCCCACGGCGCCCAGCAAAACTCCGTAGAAGCTCGCTGAGCCGCCGAGCATCTGGCGCGCGACGAGCGGCAGCAGCGCCCACACGGAACTTGAGAACAAGAAGAACATCGCCGCACGCAAAAGCACCACGTGTAGCTCGCGGCTCGCGCGCGTAAAGCGAATGCCGGCGCGGAAAGCGCCCAGGAAGTGCTCAGGGAGTGCGGCGTCGCCCGCCTGCGGTCTGCGCCACCAGAGCAGCGCCGCAATCACGAACACATAGCTCAGCACGTCGACGCCATAGGTCAAGGCTGCGCCGAAGCTCGCGAGCAGCAGCCCGCCGGCCGCCGGGCCGATTGCGCGTGCGATGTTGATGCCGAGTGAGTTGAGCGCCACCGCGCTCTTGAGCTCGGCGCGCGGCACCAGTTCCGGCACTATCGACTGCCAGGTCGGCCCCATCAATGCCGCGCCGATGCCGCCCATGAATGTCAGCACCACCAGCGAGTTGACGCTGAGCGAGCCGGACTTCGCGAGCACGAGCAAGCACAGGCTCACCAGCGCAAGAAAGACCTGGATCCCGATCAGGAAGCGCCGCCGGTCGAGGATGTCCGAAAGCACGCCAGCCGGGATGGCGAGCAGGAAGACGGGCAGCGTGGCCGCGGCTTGCACCAGCCCAACTGCGGCCGGGCTCGCCGACAGCTCGGTGACCATCCATGCGCTCGCGACATCTCGCATGAAGCTGCCTATGTTGCCCAGCACGGTGGCCGCCCACAACACCGCAAACACACGCTCGCGCAATGGCTCGAAACTGCCGCGGGGCGCCGACACGGCGGGTGTAACTGCAGGCTCAGGACGCGAGGCATTCATGGGCGTGCTGCATTATCACCTCCGTGCCGCAGGTCGTGCCATGCGACCAGCACGAATCCGCCGATGAGTCCCCAGTGTTCAAAGAATGCATTCGCCGCCATGAAGCGTTCCGGCGGCGCCATCCCCCAGAAGCGATTGGCGACGAAGGTCGCGAACAGGGTGAAGCCGGCCAGGGCAAGTGCGCCCAGCCAGCGATGGAAGTCCGTAAGGATCATCAGAGATGCCCCCAGCTCGACCACGATGGTCGCGATCGCAATCAGCGCGGGCATCGGGATGCCGAAGTGCTGAAACTCCGCCAGAGCCCCGGCGAAGTCCGTGGCCTTGCTGATGCCGCCTTGAAGATACGCCGCGCACAGGCAGAGCAGCGCGAACCAGTGCACCGCCGCGGTGGTGAATGCCTTGCGCAGCGCGTTCATCCTCACACCGCCCAGCAGGCGCAGCCGAGCGCGCCCCAGAAGCTCTTCAGGTCTTCCACCGGCAGTGGGCGGCCCCACGCGCTGGCGTGACGGTGACCGTGCATGCCACAGGCCGTAGAGCATGCGCACCACGGCGCGGCGGCGGCGCGTGCGGCCTGCAACGGCGCCCCCTCAGATTCGGCCCAGCGGCCATAACCTCTGAAGGTGCGCACGGGCGACCAGTCTGGCGTGGCCGGGGGCGGCGGGCTGTCATCCTCCTTGGCGAAGGGTCCCGCGCCGTAGACCACCTTGCCGCCCACGAGCGTGAGCAGCGCGGCCGTGTCTGCAATCTCGGATTCGGCGCAGTCGAAGAAGTCGCGGTCGGGGACCACCAGGTCGGCGAGTTGGCCCGCTTCGATGCGCCCCTTCCTGCCGACCTCGCTGGAGAACCAGGTGACGTTCTCGGTCCAAAGGCGCAGTGCGGTCTCGCGGTCCACGCAGTTGCGCTGCGAAGTGATCTGCAGGCCGCCCACCGTGCGTCCGGTGACGAGCCACGACAGCGACACCCACGGGTTGTAAGACGCGACGCGAGTGGCGTCGGTACCGGCCGATACCCTGGCGCCTTTCTCCAGCATGCGCTTGACCGGCGGCGTGGCTTCCGCCGCCCGCGGGCCATAGCGCTCGACGAAGTATTCGCCCTGGTAGGCCATGCGGTGCTGCACCGCGATGCCGCCTCCGAGCGCGGCGATGCGGTCGATCGACTTCTCCGAGATGGTCTCCGCGTGATCGAAGAACCAGTTCAGTCCGGCCAGCGGGATATCCTTGTCGACCTTCTCAAATACATCGAGCGCGCGGGTGATGGTTTCGTCGTAGGTCGCATGCATGCGCCACGGCCAGCGGTTCTGCGCAAGCACGCGCACCACTTCTTCGAGGTCGCCCTCCATGTTCGGCGGCATGTCGGGACGCGGCTCGCGGAAGTCCTCGAAGTCGGCCGCCGAGAACACCAGCATTTCGCCCGCGCCGTTGTGGCGGAAGTAATCGTCCCCTTGCTTGTATGTCGACTGGGCAGTCCAGTTCAGGAAGTCCTGTTTCTCCTGCTTTGGCTTCTGGGTGAAGAGGTTGTAGGCGAGGCGGACGGTGAGCTGGCCCGCATCGGCCAGCTTGCGGATGACCTCGTAGTCTTCGGGATAGTTCTGAAAGCCGCCGCCCGCATCGATGGCGCCGGTGACGCCCAGACGGTTGAGCTCGCGCATGAAGTGGCGAGTCGAATTGAGTTGGTATTCGAAAGGTAGCCTTGGCCCCTTCGCGAGCGTGGCGTAGAGGATGGCTGCATTCGGTTTGGCCAGCAGCAGCCCGGTCGGGTTGCCGGCCGCATCCCGCACGATCTCGCCGCCGGGCGGCGCCGGCGTGTCGCGGTTATAGCCCACGGCGCGCAGTGCGGCGCCATTGAGGAGGGCTCGGTCGTACAGGTGCAGGATGAACACGGGAGTGTCGGGAGCCACCGCGTTGAGTTCCGCAAGGGTCGGCAAGCGCTTCTCGGCGAATTGGTGTTCGCTGAATCCGCCGACCACGCGCACCCATTGCGGCGCCGGCGTGGCTGCTACCTGCCGGCGCAGCATGTTCATCGCGTCCGCAAGGTTGCGAACGCCGTCCCAGCGCAGTTCAAGGTTGAAGTTGAGGCCGCCGCGGATGATGTGCAGGTGGTTGTCGATCAGGCCCGGCAGCACGCTGCGCCCTTGCAGGTCGATGCGGCGCGTGCGTTCGCCGGCGAGCGCGATCACATCTTCGTTGCGGCCCACCTGCGTGAACCGGCCGTGCCGAATCGCGACCGCTTGCGCTGAGGGGTTGGCGCGGTCGAGTGTGGTGAAGCGGCCGTTGTAAAGGATCAGTTCCGGCGCGGCTTCATCAGCCATGGCGACCCTCGGCCCCTGATGTTGCCCTGGCCCGGGTCTGCGCGTCGCATTGCGGCAGCTCGCCGAACATGTGTGGCTTGACCTGCCGGTGAAACCACGACGTGGTCGCCACGCTTTTGTCGAACACCTGCTTGACGAGCGGCGGGATCTGCTCGCCCAGCAGGATTCCCAGCAGGCCCACCAGCGCGATTACCGGCGGCGCCGGCGAGCGAACGTTGAATAGCGCGTAGATCACGCCGACCAGCAGCCCGAGCACCGCGGAGACCACATAAGGCTTCATGGCAGCCTCAGCCTTCGTGGGCACCGAACATGGTCTTGGCGTAGATGATGCCGAGCCCATAGGCGCCGGCGAACCTGCGCGAGATGCCGGTCGTCAGCTCATAGGTCTCGCCGCGGGCCCAGTCGCGCTGCATCTCGAGCAGATATTGCAAGGACGTCATCGGCCGCACACCGGCCTGAACCATGCGGTCCATGGCGCGGTCGTGGGCTTCGGGCGAAACGTCGCCGCAGGCATCGGCCAGCACGTAGACCTCGTAACCCTGCGCCAGTGCTGACAAGGCCGGGCCAACGATGCACACGCTGGTCCACAGGCCGCACAGCACGAGCCGGTCCTTGCCGATTTCGTTGACGCGGCGGACTACGCCGGCGTCTTCCCAGCTGTTCATCGTGGTCCGGTCGAGCATCTTCTGCGCCGGAAAGGCGGCAGTGATCTCGTCGAACATAGGGCCGGAGAAGCTCTTCTCGGCCACGGTCGTCAGGATGGTCGATGCGCCGAAGCCGGCGGCCGCATGAGCGACGAGTGCGGCGTTGGTGCGCAGCGCGACCGCATCGATCGAGTGCGTGGCAAAAGCCATCTGCGACTGAAAGTCGATCATGATCAGCGTGTGATCGCTGGGCGTGAGCAACTCGGGGCTGGGAACAGGCGTGGCGGTGATGGACATTCATGGACTCCTTGACGCTGAAAAATGACCCTCAGCGTAGGCGGGGGCCCGGCCTTTCGCCATGCTTTATAGGGGGGGATGGCCATCGTCCAATTGGGGTAGGGCGTTACTGCACGAAGGCGTCCCGCGCATAGACGTGCCGTGCGGCAGAGGGGCGACTTCCCATGCCTGCGGGTCGCGGGCGTGGCACCAGTCCACGTTGGACCGCGATGCCGACCGCCTCCGTGCGCGTGGCGGCTTGCAACTTTGTCAGTATTGCCTTCACGTGCGCCTTGACCGTGCCCTCCGAAATGCCCAGCGCATTGGCAATGGCCTTGTTGCCCTTGCCGGTCACCAGTTGGTGGAGCACCTGTTGCTCGCGCAGGGTCAGCGGCTCGCGCGCCAGGCTTGCGGCGACTTCCTGCGCCACGGCGGCCCCGAGATAGCGGGCGCCTTGGTGCAGTTGCCGCACGCCGTTGATCAGTTCGTGCGTCCCGCAATCCTGCAGCAGGTAGCCCTGGACGCCCGCTTCCAGGGCCGTGCGGGTTTCGTGCTCGCGGCACGAGGACGAGATCACCAGCACCTTCGGGGCTGTTGCGCGCTGCCCGGCGGGCAACTCCCGAACACGCAAGGCGAGCGCCACGCCGCCTGCGCGGTCGGTGATGACCACGTGGGCGCGCCGCGAGTCGGTGGAATTCCGCGCATCGCCATCGTCGGCCACGACCTCGATGTCCTGCTGCTGGTCGAGGGCGGCGGCCAGCCCCATAGACAACAGGAACTCAGGGTGCGCAATGCGCACGCGGATGAAGCGATCGGTGGTGGAGAACATCCCGCGACGCTATCGGTCGCCGGCGCGGCAGTCTTGTCCGAAACGACGTTGCATTGTCGATTTTGTCGATGGCGATAGCACTGCCGGAAGTCGGAGGAATATGCAAGACTGTTGAAAGCTTTGGCGGCAAAATCCCGGTCGCAGCTCGAACCACAAGACCGGAAAGGCCTGACCATGGATGGCAACTATTGCGCGCCGCAGCGGCTGACGTCCTATCTGGGCGTGGCGGATGCGCCCACTCTGTTTGCGGGGACGCTGGACAAGGCTTCGCTGTTCGTGAATCGCGAGCGCGTGGCCACGCGCAACCATGGCCTGACGCCGCTCTACGATCTGGAAGACGCCTTTGCGGTCTACCTGCACCTGTGCGACTTCAACCGGCTCGACCTGTGGCGCGACGGGCGCCGCATGCCCACCGCGCCTTACGTGACGGGCGCCGCCATCGTCTACAACCTCGACCAGCAGTGGCGCGCGAACATGATCGACCCCTTCGACTGCCTGCACTTCCATGTGACGCGGGCCGCATTCGACGAAGTAGTCGACGAGTACGGTGGTCCGCGGATCGGCATGCTGAACTGCGCGCCACAGGAATGCGAGGTCGACCCCGTGCTGCTGGGTCTGGGCCAGACGCTGCTGCCGGCACTCGCGCGGCCCGGCGAGGCCAATGCGCTTTTCGTGGAACATGTTGGCATCGCGCTGCACATCCACCTGGCCACGCACTACGGGGGACTCCAGTTGCCGCCGCGCCGCCGCGCCGGCGCACTCGCCCCCTGGCAGGAACGACGCGCCAAGGACTATCTGCTGCACCGCATTGCGGAGGATGTCTCGCTGGCCGACCTGGCGAAGGAGTGCGGCCTTTCGCGCAGCCATTTCACGCGTGCTTTTCGCCTGTCAGCCGGCATGCCGCCGCATCGCTGGTTGCTGGACCAGCGAATCCGGATGGCGAAGCGGCTGTTGCTCCACGGCGGCATTTCACTCAGCGAGGCCGCCTCTGCCTGCGGTTTTGCGGACCAGAGCCACTTCACGCGCAGTTTCACCCGCGTCACGGGCGTCAGTCCTGGCGCATGGCGGCGGGCGCGGATGCACTGAGGTCTTCGGTCCCCGGGTTGCGTATAGCCGCTTCTCCTCGGATGCCCGCTCGGTCGCCCCCGGGCGGCTCTCCAGAACAGCTTGCCGACTCCCGGATTCCAGGCGCACATTCGCTCTTCACTTCCCCGGCCGAAGCGCCAGTTGCCGAAACCCAGGCGACTGAGCAATCCAGTCGAACGTGATCGACTTCCCGCCACCGGAGTGTCAGGAACCAGGCCCTATGGGGAGTTGGGAAGAAAGCGACGGGTCGTTTTTGTCTCCGGTCAGCAGCGGGACCTCGACGTGCGGCACGGTGGCAGGCGCCTGCGCTTTGTCCTGCCGCGGGGGCAAACCAAACGCCGCACGATCTTGATCACGTCGGAGCGCGTTTTTCGCGATGGCTGCGGCGAGTTCGGGCTTGTTGCTCATGATCCATGTTCCCAAGATGATGGCTTGCCGACTCCGGCGCTTACGCTCTGCGTCGGACTCGCGGGCTAGGGAGACTCTGATCAAGTCCACCGCCCCGTGATCTGGTGCGTTGTCGTCGCAGGCAACGTAGGAGGCGGCAGATGAAGCAGATGAGACTTGGCACGTGACTGGGGAACAGCTCGCGGCCGGTCGTCCTTGGAATGGGACCGCGCTAAACACGCCACGCGCGACGCTTGGCAACGACTCAGCGACAACGGATCGACCCTCGCCCGGGACCGCTAATGTCGAGAAACACGACAAAGGGGCGGGTTACCACCTAAATGCGCGACAAAACAGGCCGGTCACTCGCAATTTCGCGACCGGTCGCGCGTCCGCCAAACGCTGCTTATCGTTTTTTCGGCGTTCTACCGTGCTGCCAGCGATGCGGCAGTGCCAGCCGACCGACCGGCAGTTGCGCCGGGTCAAGACTTGGCAGGAGTTGCGCCGTTCCAGCTGGCGTAACTGCGTAACCGAGCGCCGGGAGCCCGCGTCGCCACCGTGACTCGCTGCGCCAGGCGACATTCATGCGCAGCAGGTGTGTCACCGCCACTGCGCAACCCAGACCACGGCCAAGACGCCTATGGACCGGCGGTGCCGCAGCTCGGTATAGTTGCCGACGCACCCAAGAGTGCGCGCGTCGTGGTCGAGCTATCAGCTATCTCTACCAAGCCTCACGCTTGACTGCTAGAGTTGCCGGCAATTTTGCTCCGGGAGGGTGCCGTATGTCCAAGTGCGGAGTCGCTTCTCGATCCATTGGGCGCGCGTTCGCCTCCTATGCCATCGGTGTAGGCTGTTGCTGCGCACAACCGACAAATCCAACCGTGCCTACGCCGGCCTCGGCGCTGCCGCGCATCGGGATCTTGTCCGGCTGGGGCCCTGACGTCACCAAACCGGTCGTCAATGAGCTTGCGAGGATCGGGTGGGTACACGGCAGGACCGCGATCATCGTCGAGCGCTTTTCCACGGGATCCCTCGACGAGCTCCCACAGCTTGCACGCGAGCTGGTTCAAGCTAAGGTCGATGTCATCATGGCATTCACCAGCACGGCCGCCGTCGCGGTTCAAAGTGCAACGAAGACCATTCCCACCGTGGTGCTTGGCGCACATGACGGAGTCGCAGACGGCCTCTTCCAGAGCCTGGCTCGCCCCGGCGGCAACATGACCGGCAGCGAGACCCTATCGCCCTTCCTCGATGAAAAGCGAGCCGAACTGCTGCGTCTGATCGTGCCCAAGGCGGTCAACGTCGCCGTCATCTTCAATCCGCGCAATCCCAGTTCCGAACGGCACCTGAAGTCGACTGGTGATGTCGCCCGGAAACTCGGGATGAACATCACTTTGGTACCGGTGGAGGCGCCCAAGGACTTCCCCGCTGGGTTCGCTGCCATGGACCGCAGCGATCTCGATGCCGCGTTCAGCTACACCGACGAAGTCGTGTGGCTGATGCCCAGGTTCGAGTACCAGAAGGCCAGGCGACTTCCGATGGTCTGCGAATACGAAGTTCAAGTGAAAGCGGGGTGCCTCTTTTCGTACGGCGCCCTGTACAGCGAATTTACGAAGGTGACCGCGCAGCAAATCGACAAGATCCTGAAGGGCGCGAGGCCCGCGGAGATGCCGGTGCACATCATGACGCGGTACGAATTGGTCCTGAACCGCACAACTGCTCGTGCGCTCAACCTCGACATCCCTCACGAATTTTCGCATCGAGCCGACAGAATTCTCGACTGAAGGATTGGACGACCACCAATGGTGCCTGCGGCCCTAGTCGCTCGTCTCAAGCGCATAGGTAGACAAGCAGTACAAAAGCTGGTTCCCTTGCCGAAGCGACGGTTCAGGCCATCCATGGCGCCGATGAGAGTCGAGTTGTCCCCCTGCGCGTCGCCAAGATCCAGCTCGTTCTGTACCAAGGCACCCGACCGCAGATCGACCAGCATCGATCGGGCGTGCGCCGCGATCTCTTTGGGGGTCTCCGCAATCCAGCGCGCGATCTGCGAGCCCCTGACGCGCACCTCCTCCGGATGCTCGTGGCGGATTTGCTCCTCGGCGCAGTGGTAGCGAACCGCTCACAGGCAGCACCCGATTTAGACTGGGTGCAGTCGGTCGATTTTGGCCGGCGAGCGTCGGAGACCGCGGATACCTGACGTTCGCGCTTTTGTGCGCGACCGGCCGGTCTACTTGGAAACTTGACCTTTGCTGTCCAGGCTCCCAGCGACCAGGGCCACGACGTCCTTTGAATGGCTTCTTCCCAACGTCGCGAAATGGCGTTCAGGGCCCGGAATTGCCGTCCAAAGGCCGAAGGGGAAATGCCGTTCTGCAGCGAAAGCGGCCGAAGGGGAGGGCAGGCCGGATCTGCGGCTTCGTGCCCGTTGCAGACATCTGCGTGGGCTTGTCGAACCGGAGCAACCCGCCATTCGCAGACTTGGTCCAATTTGCCCCGAAGCCGACCTTTGCGTCGGGCATACGACAACGTCTGCAGGTCCGGAGCGCCCGACCCGGCGCCCAGCGCCCGCGTGCCGGCAAGTCATCCGGCTCGTGGCGTCGCATTGCAGTAGTCGAAGAACGCCTCCAACTCGCCAGATTTGTCGAAGACCGTATCCGCGTCCAAATCAAGACACCGACGGCGCATCTGGGGCGTGGGATAGTTGGTCAGAACGACCACGCGCTGGTGCGGAGACCGACTTTGGCAAGCACGCACGCCGAAGGGCGTTTCGATGTGCAACGAATAGCCACTTCGGAGCATGCCGTACACCCAAGGCCACTTCACCGGCGACTTTCATCGCTACACCGGGTTCACGCCGAAGGCATTCCGGTTGAACGCGCGAGAGGCGTCGAGCCGGGCCCATTAGATGAGATCGTCGGCCGGGATCGGGAGCAATGCAGGGGCGAAATGCATTAACCCCCAGACGCTGTCGAGATCCTGCGGCGCCGCTTCGGCCGGACACAGGGACGCTTGAGGGCCCGCTGCAGCAACGCTGTGCACCTTTACAAAATCAGCACAACTACGGCCAGCCCAAGTCTGCTTCTCCTCCCTCAAGCTGCGCACGTAGCGGCTCAGGCCGCCGCCTGCCTGGCGCGCACTAGATGGCGGTAGCGCAGGTTGAGCAGCACGTAGCAGATCATGGTCGCCGTGAGGCCCACCAGTATGGCGCCGAGCCCGAGCGGCAACATCAGCACGAGTGCCGTCAGGGCGAACACGGCCGCGGTGTTGGACAGCAGGTAAGGCCGCAGTTCGGGCACCTCCATGTAGTAGCCGTATTGCTTGCCCAGGAAGAACAGCACCGTACCGACCGCGGCCAGCTGACGGAAGTCACCCGGGTCGAGATCGTCCAGGATCGCATGCCGGATCAGCGAGGCCAGGATCGCCAGGCCGATGAACAGGAAGAAGTGCGAATAGAGGATCGAGTGCCCGGTCGCCAACTTGCGGTGTTCCAGCAAGTGGAAGCTGTCGTAGTAGATCCACCAGATGGCCGACACCATGACGAATCCGCTGACTGCGGCGATGACGTTGGATCGGATCCAGGTGATGTCCGCCAGCGCCGCGGAGATGCTGATCACCGATTCGCCCAGCATGATGATGGTCAGGCAACCGACTCGTTCGACCAGGTGTGCCCCATGCGCCGGCACGACGTGCAACCTCCGGCTCAGCAGCACAAGGGCCGCCATGTCGAACACGATCCCGGCATAGAAGACCAGGTAGCTCCACGGTGGCTCCAACATGACCGAGGAAAGGCTGATCGCGGCGCCGACGGCGAACACGGTGCCCACCGTCGACGCGAAGCCACCACGGTCGTGGTGCTTGCGCCTGGAGACGAAGTACATCACGGCGATGATCAGCCGCGCCCCGCAGTAACAGGCTACGGCCAGCGCGTAGTGTTCCTGGAGGCCGGCCGAGATCTGCGCCGAGATCACGATCAGCAGGAACATGATCAGCAGGGTGGAAAGCCTGTGCTGGCGGCTGTCGGTGTCGAAGCGATTGGCGTAGATCGTGTGGCCCGCCCAGATCCACCACAGTGGCAGGAACACGAGCACGAAGCGCAGGATCTGATGCGCCCCGATGTGGCCCTCATGCGCTTCGCTCAGAATCTCGCCGGCGTCGCCAATGGAAACGACGAAGATCAGGTCGAAGAACAGCTCCAACCACGTCGCGCGCCGGTGAGGGTCGAAATATCGCAGGTCCTTCATAGGCCATCATAGGCCTGAAGCCCGGCCCTGCGCGTAGGGCGCGCCGCTCGAAGGTGCCGTACGGGATCTCCAGCCGCCGCACCGACAGGGCGGGCACCAGCGGCACCGGGTGTGTTCCGCGCACGACGCTTGCGCCGGGGCTCGCCGACCACCTAGATGCGTTCGGCGCTCACGCCCGGCATGGCGACCAAACAAGGACGATCTCGCGCTTGTTTTCGAACAGGTCCACGGCGGCTCCCAGACCACCTGGGCCTGCTGCACCGCCTCGGGACGGAAGAACTGGCGGTGCAGCCGCTCGGCCTGGTCCATCAGGTCGCAGGCCTGCCCCCGCATCCAGCCGCTGGTATCCCTTTCGCGCGCCATGGGAGCGGTGCTCAGGAGGCTCCGGCCGCGACCAGCATGATCGAGGCGAGCAGGGAAGTCTCGTCGTACCCGCCCCGGTGGAGCACGCCGTTGATGAAGAAGGCCGGCGTTCCCTTGACGCCGCTTTGCAGCCCACCCTTCATGTCGTCCTGGACCTTGGGCAGGAACACGTGGCCGGAGAGGTCGCCGGCGAACCGATTCAGGTCCAGGTGCAGGGCGGCGGCGTACCTCAGCAGGTCGGCGGGCGCCAGTGCATCCTGGTGCTCGAAGAGCAGGTCGTGCATCTTCCAGAACCGGCCCTGGGCCCCCGCCGCTTCCGCGGCCTCGGCCGCGAGCTGCGCGTGCGGGTGCACGCTGACCAGCGGGAACTGGCGGAACACGACGGCCAGCGTGTCCGGCAGGTCCTGCTCCAGCTTCTTCACGACCCCGTAGGCCGCACCGCAGTACGGGCACTCGAAATCGCCGTATTCGACCAGCACCACCGGTGCGTCCGGTGAACCGCGCAGATGGTCGCGCTCGTTGATGGAAGCAGTGAATTTGTTCATGGACCGAAGTTAGCCGCGCGCCGCCGACGTTTATTTCGGTTTCCTGCTGTCCATGGCGGCGGCCGGCTGACATTTGAAGCCTGGACACGCGGCGTCCGGTTTCGCCGCCGGCCAGGGTCGACACTTCGGCTCGTCATGCCCGAAAGAAGGAGTCCTTTATGTCCGCCACCATCGAGTCGCCCGCCGCGA
The DNA here is from genome assembly GCF_030316885.1 of Variovorax jilinensis. Taxonomy (GTDB): domain Bacteria; phylum Pseudomonadota; class Gammaproteobacteria; order Burkholderiales; family Burkholderiaceae_C; genus Variovorax; species Variovorax jilinensis. The sequence goes on from NZ_JASZYQ010000013.1 coordinate 52,848, forward strand.
CAAACCAGGCCGCTGAGCCCCATGACGCGGAGCAGCGGCTGTTGTTCCAGCCCATCAGAGTCGGTCGCTTCCAGTTGCCGCACCGCATCGTCATGGCACCGCTGACCCGGTCGCGTGCACGCCAACCGGGGAACGTGCCGTGGGCGCTGAACGCCTGCTACTACCAGCAGCGCGCCTCGGCCGCGCTGCTCATTTCCGAGGCGACGCAGGTCTCGATGCAGGGGCAGGGCTACGCCTGGACTCCGGGCATCCACAGCCGTGAGCAGGTAGAGGGGTGGCGCCTGGTCACCGATGCGGTGCACGAAGCCGGCGGCCGCATCGTCCTGCAGATGTGGCATGTGGGCCGGATCTCCCATCCCTCGCTGCAACCCGATTGCATGCCACCGGTCGCGCCCTCTCCCATCCGGCCGGAGGGGATGGCATTCATCGAGAACGACAAGGGCGAAGGCGAGCTGACGCCCTTCGTGACGCCGCGAGCGCTGCAGTCCGAGGAAATGCCTTACCTCGTGCGCCAGTACGAGCGCGCGGCGCGCAACGCGATCAAGGCCGGTTTCGACGGCGTGGAGGTCCACGGTGCCAACGGCTACCTGCTCGACCAGTTCTTGTGCAGCGGCACCAACCGCCGAACCGACGCGTACGGTGGTCCGGTCGAGAACCGCGCGCGCCTGCTGCTGGAAGTCGTCGACGCGGTAACGCAGGTCTGGGACGCCGACGCGGTGGGCGTGCGCCTGTCGCCGATGGCAACGGCAAACGACATCCGCGACGACGATCCCCTGACCACCTTCACCTATGCCACGTGCGAGCTGAACTCCCGCAAGCTGGCCTATCTGCACGTCGTCAACCCGGCCATGGCCGCGCTGGAGAGCAAGACGCCTCCCAGTGCGGCGGCCATGCAGATGCTGCAGCGCATTCGCCAGGCCTGGAGCGGCCCGCTCATGCTCGCTGGCGGATTCGACGCCGAGACGGCCGAACAATGGCTGAGGGAGGGCCGGGCCGACCTGATTGCCATCGGCCGCAACTTCATCGCCAACCCGGATCTTCCGGAACGGCTGCGCGCGCACGCGCCTTTGAATGCGGACGACAGGTCCACGTACTACGGCGGCGGCGAGAAGGGCTACACGGACTACCCCAGCCTGGCGCAGGAGCGCGGCGAGGCGCCCAAGGCTTGCGTGGACGAGAGCTGGCGTTAGGCTCAGCCGAGCGGATTGGCGCGCCAGATGTCCTGCGCATCCGGAGAGCAGGAGAGGTCTGACCGCGGATCGCTCGAGGGCACCGGGCCCTAACGCGAGCCGAGCGGCGTTCCCGTTGTCACACGCGTGGACCTGCGTGGGATTCCCCGCACTCAGGAGGCTCGATGCCGATGGCATCGGTGCGAATGGCAAGCACGACAATCTGCTCTTTGCTGGCCGCAACATCAGTGCGAGTCATGCAGGCTTGGCGCTACGCGGGTGATGGCCACCTGCGCTGTCATGGGCGAGGCGGCGGGGACCGCGGCGGCCATGTGCCTGGACCTCGTCGAGGAGCACTGACTGCTGGTTCAGGCTCAGAGCAAGCGTCGCGCGCGCTCATGCAGAATTTGAGCAACGGGTTCTCTGGGCTAGGCCATAGCGAGCGGGTGGTTCGCAAATACGCGAGAGACCGGCACCAGCACCTGCGATCAAGCCTTGGCCTGCCCCATAGCCACCGAGATCGAGGATGCCACCGCGGCCCATTCCTCGCGCGTCAGATGCGTCGCTGTCTGCGAATGCAGCAGAGAGTCTTCTTCGTCTAAATGGACGAGCATCAATCGGCGGTGCTCATGCAGCAGCGCTTCAATGCCGTCACCTACGCCGGCCGGGTCGGAGGCCGCGGCCTTCAATCTCGTCTTGGCCTGCAGAAGCAGGTCATCGCAGCAATCGCGTGTGGATTCGAGGCGGATCAGCAGGTCGTCGGCCTGCACCGATCTGCCGCGCAGCGTTTGCACCAGAACGACGCCTTTGGGCCGATGCGTGGTGTGGTCGAATGCTTGCAAGCGTTCGATAAGCGCGGAAAGCGCCCCCGCTTGAGGGCCGCTGCAGGCCCAAGCTCCGTCGTTCAGGGCGTCGTCGACGAGGTTGAGCAATTCACGCAAGCGCGCGTGCTCGACACGCAACACTGCCCATGCACACTCAGCTGCCAACATGTCTTTGTCCCCTTAGAGCAATGAGGTACTTCTACTGCGTCCGGCGCAGCGCCGCAACATGATTTCAGTGGGGGTGTCGCCGATCGCCGCCGTCGATTGAGGAATGGGAGTTGTTCTTGACAGGGTGTTTGGAACACAGGCTGCAGATGGCATCGGATGGGCCCATTGCTGCCCTCCACCTCGATGCCAAGCACTGCGCCTTCGCGGCGCCAGTGGACGTTCAGGCCGTGATCCATACACAGGCGTAATGGGCCCGTTCGTGTCTTTATCGAGCTTTGAAGCGCCGCTTGCGCTCCGGAGGCGAGCTGCGTCGCGACAGCCTGTCCTAGAACTGCTCCGTGGGGATATGGTGAAGATGCACCCCGTGCTCGGCAGATCCCTGACGGTCAACACCCCCCATCGGCCTCTACGTTCCGCCGCGCGATGGATAGGCCGAGGCCCAATCCGCTCCTGTTGTCACCAACCTGCACAAGCGGCTGAAAGATGGACGTGGTCGTTCCTGGTGGAAGACCTCCGCAGTTGTCCTCCACGTCCAGCAGAACATGGTCGCCCTCGGCATAGGCGCCTAGCGAGACCTCTGTGTGCGCATGCGTGAACTTGAATGCGTTGTGAAGCAAGTACACCAGGGCCGCCAGCAGCAGGTCTCGATTCCCGGAGATGCCGAGGGTGACGTCTACATCGGCAACCGAGAACATGCAGCCCTTGGGGCTCGCGTCGACCCAAGCGGCATTCTCTCAGCATCATTGCGGTCCATTCCGTTCTTCGACTGCCCCATTCGCCACCTCGGTCTGCCATGAGGCAACGGATCGCTTTCTGCGACCTCAAGGACTGCAGGATGCGCCTGCATGACTGCTGGCGAGGTGCGGAGTGCGGCTTGGACTGGGCCCGTCGAGCTCGAACGCTGAGCTCGCGAGCATCGAGGTTTCGGACGACCGGACTGGCTGGGCTTTGAGTTGAGCCCCGTCACCCTTGCATCAGGGATGTCGCAAGTTGGCCGACAGTTTGCATGGCCGACGTAAAGCGCGGATCGCCGCCGTGGCCATAGTTCAGGCGCAGGCAATGCGTGAAGCGCCTGTTGGCGGAAAACAGCGGCCCCGGCGCCAGGCTGATGCCGTGCTCACGCGCCAGCGCGTGCAATTTGGTCGTGTCCACGCTCTCGGGCAATTCGAGCCAGAGAATATAGCCGCCCTGCGGTGCTGACATGCGCGTTCCGGCGGGAAAGTTGGCCTGCACGGCCTCCATGGCGACAGCCAAATACCGGGCGAGCGCTGCGCGCATGCGCCGCAGGTGCCGGTCGTAGCCGCCACGGTCAAGGTAGGCGGCGATGGCCGCCTCCGAGGGAATCGCCGGCGAGAGTGTGTACATGAGGCGCATCTGCTCAATCTTCGCGGCGAATCGTCCGCCCGCAACCCAGCCGACGCGGTAGCCGGGCGCCAAACACTTCGAGAAGGAGCCACAATGGATCACGAGGCCTTTGGCGTCGAACGCCTTGGCAGGCAGCGGCTTCTTTGCGCCGAAGTAAAGCTCGGCATAGACGTCGTCTTCGATCAGCGGAATCTCATGCTCTGCGAGCAGCGCAACCAGCGCCTTTTTGCGATCATCGGGCATCAAACTTCCCAGGGGATTCTGGAAGTTCGTCATGAGCCAACAGGCCGCGACGCTATGACGTTTCAGCGCTGCGGCCAAGGCGTCAATGTCGATGCCCCAAACCGGCGAGGTCGCGACCTCAAGCGCGCGCAATTGCAGTCGATCGAGCGCCTGCAGCGCGGCGTAAAACGTCGGAGACTCCACCACCACCACGCTCCCCGGCCTCGTGACCGCCTGCAGGCTCAGGTTCAGCCCCTCCATCGCGCCATTGGTCAGCACGACTTCGGTGGGAGAGATGACCATTCCGTCCATCGCGTAGCGCAATACGATGTGACGGCGCAGCGCCTCGTTGCCCGGAGCGAGGTCCTCGACCAAGCGCCATGGATCGAAGTCACGCATTTCGCTCCCGAGGTGTCGCGCCAGTCGCGTGAGCGGGCACAGCGACGGGCTCGGGAACGCCGAGCCGAGCGGTACGAACTCGCGGCGGTTCATTGAACCCAGCAACTCGAAGACCAACTGGCCAGTGTCCACCAGCCTCGCTCGTCCATTGGGCCTCGAATCGTCGGGCGCCGTTATTTCCGCCTGGGCAAGGTCTCCTTTCACGTAGTAACCGGAGCGGGAGCGCGCCTCGACCAGACCGCGCGTTTCGAGCAGATAGTAGGCTTCAAATATGGTCGTCCGGCTGAGGCCGCGGGCTGCGCTCGCAGCTCGCACCGAGGGAAGTCGGTCGCCCGGCCGCAGCATTCCGGAGCGGATCAGCTCAGCAATTTCGTTCGCATAGCGTTCGTAGAGGTTCATGAATTCAAGGAAGGGGGCTGCTCCATTTGCACAAGGCGTCGCCTGCATTAGGCACCCACATGTTTCGGTGCGGACAACAGTAGTTCGCGTCCGCCCGCACATGTCGCTGTCCTTGGGCAGTTTTCGCAGCAATCGGGAATACTGGCGCCCTCGCCCTGCGTACGCTTGCGCCATCAAACAGGAGCGCGCATGCTGAAAGTCAATTCGATGGCCACGGTCGACGAAGCGCCAGGCTTTAGTCGCATGTTCCGCGTGGGCTGCCTCACGCTCGGCGTCTTCTTCCCCATAGAGGCCTACATGGGCGATGAGGCGTCGATGCACGACCAGGAGCGGCTTGCGCAGCGCGCCCAGGCGCTCGGCTACGCCGCCCTGTGGGTGCGCGACGTGCCGCTGCGCGATCCGAGCTTCGGCGACCTCGGTCAGATCTACGATCCCTGGGTGTACCTCGGCTGGATTGCGGCACACACGCAAACGATCGCGCTGGCCACGGGCTCCATCGTGCTGCCGCTGCGGCACCCGCTGCATGTGGCCAAGGCCGCTGCCTCGGTCGACCGGCTGTCGGGCGGCCGGCTGGTGCTGGGTGTGGCGTCGGGCGACCGACCGGTGGAGTTCCCGGCCTTCGGCGTCGACATCGAACGGCGCGCCGCCCTGTTCCGCGAATACTTCGAGGTGATCCGCCGCGTGCTGGAGCGCGAGTACCCGACGTTGACGTCGACGGCCGGGGTGCTCGCCGCCAACGCGGACCTCGTGCCCAAGCCGGTCGGACGTCTGCCGATGCTCGTCACCGGAAACAGCGGGCAGCCGCTGCCGTGGATCGCCGGGCATGCCGACGGCTGGATCACCTATCCGCGCGGCATCGATCGCCAGGCCGAAACGGTGGCGCGCTGGCGCGGCGAGGTCCATACCGCCAAGCCGGGCGCCTTCAAGCCGTTCGTGCAATCGCTCTACGTCGATCTCGCCGACGATCCGCACCTGCCGCCGACGCCCATCCATCTCGGGTTCAAGGCCGGGCGGCACTTCCTGCTGCGCTTTCTCGACTCGCTGCGCGTGGTCGGCGTCAACCACGTCATCCTCAACCTCAAGTACGGCGCGCGGCCGGCGTCCGAGGTGCTCGAGGAGATCGGCACCGAGGTGCTGCCGGCCCTGGCCGACGCGCAGAGCGACAAGCCTGTTGGCGGCGAGTTGGAACCTAGCGATGCCGAGGTCAACGAAACGCTCGCGCCGCAGCATTGAGGCGTGCGCCTCAGGAGACCACCGATAAAGCGCAGCTTCGTTTTCCTCGCCACCAAGCTCGGGGCGCGGCGCGGTCCCTGGCGATCCCGCCGGTGGCTCAGTTGGGGCAGGTACCGTTGCACGCGGAGTGCCCATCTGGCCCGGTCGGAATTGCGCGCAACTGGTCATGTTCGCCGGGCGCTTGATTGCCGAGAATCGAAGGCTTGACCCGAGGCGGCGACACACTCGCGCGGCATCTGGCCGCCACGCCGCCACGGGCAGTCACACGTCAGATGAAAACAACCGAAATGCTAGAGCTCGAACGGGCACTCCACTCGATCGAACTCATCTTGGCCGCCCGCTACGGCGACCATGAATTTGCGCCCTGGTCCGGCCCCACCAATCTAGGCGAACTGCCTCCGCCAGCGCAGGAGGTCGTCATCCGCAGGGTCGAGGAGGCCAACAAGGCATCCCAGGAGCGCGCAGCCATTCATTTCTGCCTGACGTCCGCCGCCAGGCTGCTGACGGTGACACAACTCCTCATGACCACCTCATGACCGAACCCGTCTACCGGTCGCCCGAGCATCACGCCCGGCGGCTACGGGACCTGGTGGACGAAATCCGCGCCGGGGCGCGGTCCGCCCACCAGGCCGCATTGATGCTGCTGGGCCAGGATACAGGCTCGGCCCGGGCCGTCGATGGGGCAATGCAACAAGCTGCCGGCAGGAACACTTGAGCCGAACGGGTGCGGGAGAAATGGTCGCGATCGAGCGTTTGCGGACCGGCGCTTCACCCACTGCGTGCGCATCAACTAGGTCATGGAGGTGACGGGCGCTTCCTCCCCGCAGTCCGCAAAGTGGGCGAGTTGGCGGTTCGACTTGCCGCGAGCTGACTTTGAATTTCCCAGATCGAACTTGAGGTGACTACGCGCGGCCATTGCGAGGCACAAAGAATTGGCTCGGCCGCTGTCACTCAGCTTCAGATAGATCCCCCTCGTTTGGCCGGGAGGTCGAGCTCCAGTGGCGCCGTGGGCGCGAAGTGCTCGTCGTCGACCTGCTGCTCGAAGTCCCATGCGACCAACCTGAAGCCGACTGCGTCAACAGGCCAAACCGTGACGCATCGGCCAGCTTTCAATTCGCTGGCTGCGTATTGCAGCGCTTCCTCCATTCGTGCAAACGAAGTCGCTGCACGGCTCTGCTCGTCGAGCGGTTGCGGTGTTGAAACCGCCGCGGTTCGCGTGTTGACAGAATTCTTCATCGCACTCAGTCCCTTCCCGTCAAAAGTAATCCCGCCTGGTAGGCCATGCGTGCCGCCATCTTGATTTCCTCGAGTAACGCCTTCAAACGCTCTGCGCCATCCCTGGCCGTCAAGGATTCGGGCTGGACCATCAGTTGATGCGCAACGCCCATGAGCATCCTCGATGACTCGAGGCTCTTCTGAACCGCGCTCCGGTCCTGCGCGGTGACATTCGATTCGAATGCATCGTCGCTCTTGCACCGGTCGAGCATGACTTCTATCAATTGGCGGGCGATCGCCATGTCCATCACTTCAGGGGTTTTCATTCCGATCTTCCAACGCCGAATCAGGAGCGCCCGGCAACGAATCGCAAAGGAAGGCAGTGTTGCCGACCATGCACCGGCTGCATAGGGTCAGTTCCAACGCATTCGGGCGGTCCAGTTCGGGGGACAGGAGAGCCGCCGATGGACTGGCCCGGTCGAACTGGCACCGACTGACCCTGTTCGGCGCAGGCCGGGTTGCAAACAATCGGAACACCGGAGATCGAACGGGTTCTTCACACCAAAGACAATGCGATTCAATTTTTTCAGCCGCCCGCGCGCGGCCGCAGCATGCGATGTGGCGAACGAGCCGGCCGTCAGCGAGGCCATGCACGTCGAGCCAGGCGGCTTCGTGACCTACGCCCTTCTGTTGGACGCCCAGAAGCGTGTCAAGGGCTACAAGCTCGCATGGCGCATGGCATTGCCAAATGGCGAGCCGAACGCTTTCGAGAACTTGCGGGCGCTCCTCTCCTGCGTCGCGACGAACCTCAATCCTCCCAAGACCGGGTGGCGCCTTGGCAGGCTTGTCCTCTTCTTCGACATGACGGTCGACGGGCTCTTCCTGAATGAGTTGCAGGCCTTGCCACCGGAGAACGTCGTCCTGTGCATGGGTCTCGACGACCTGATGGATGCGCACATCCGGTCGACGCTGCTGAACCTTCGCACGCAGGGTTATGGCTTCATGCTGTGCGGCGCCGAGGTGCTGCCTGAAGACCTCGAGCTGTGCTCCATCATCACCTACGTGGACGTGGGTGACGGCCATCCCGAACTCGTCACGAACATCCGGCGCGAACAGCCGCTGGGGACGCCGATCATTCAGCCGATCGCCACGCACATGGCAACCTGGCAGGACTTCGACGCTTGCGCCGCGCGCCGCCTGGATGTCTTCGTGCAGGGCACGGAAGCGATCGTCCCGACAATGGAAGCGGGGGCTAGCCTGCAGCCGGAATCCATGCTGATCGTCCGCCTGATGCAGACGATCCGACGCAATGAAGACTTGCGTACCATCGAAGCCGCCCTCAAGCATGACGCCGCGCTGACCTACCGCCTGCTGCGCCACATCAATTCGCCCGGCATCGGAATCGGCGTCCAGATCCAGTCGCTCCGCCACGCGGTGGCCATGCTCGGCTATTCGCCGCTGTTCCGATGGCTTTCGGTGCTGCTGGCGACGAGCAACAAGGGCAGCGCGGCGTTCATGACGAAGAAAGCGATCATCCGCGGCCGGTTTGTTGAGCTGATGGGCCAGGGGATAGTGCCGCGGGACGAAGCCGACAACCTGTTCGTAGCCGGCATGTTTTCACTCATCGATCGCCTGCTCGGCGTCTCCCTGGAAGAGGTGCTGGAAAAGGTCCAGCTTTCCGAATCGGTTCAGCTCGCGATCTTGAAGCGCGAGGGCGTGCATGGACCCTTCATCGCATTGGCTGAATCCTGCGAGGTCGACGGCAGCGAGGCGGCGCATTTGTCCGAGTCGCTCTTCATGAGCGCGGAGAAGGTGAACGCCGCGCACCTGTCGGCATTGGCATGGGCGCAGGACGTGGCCCCTGTGGAATCAGCCTGCTAATGGCCGACTGGTTTTCGACCTGCTCGGCTCCGTGAGACGCGCCGCGTGCGCGGGCAATGCCTCCACCTGGCCTGCAATACGTTGATGAAACTGACCCTTGGCGGAGCGCCCGATCGGGCTCACATCGATGTTCCCATGCTCATACCAGTGACGCTTCGGCCCGAATTGACCTTCTACGGCCTGGTCGCCCTGCACGCCAAAGAGGCCCTGCGCGACTGCCAGTGCGAAGGTCGGCCGTACTCTCCCATCGCGCAATGAGCACCGCCGGGGCACTGCGATAAAGGCCGCCACGAGCGTTCGGCCGACTCGACGAGCTCCGACGGTTAGGGCGAGGGCACGCTGCCTTTCACACTGTTGTCATCGCTTGCGCCATACGTGCCCGGGCAGGGGGTGACCCGCGGCCACCCGTACTCTCGCCCCATCACCGCCCTAGCGAACAGGTAGTTGTTCCTGACGCGCTCGCTGAAATGATCGAGGTCGACATTGCCCACGCAATCACAGGGAAACGCGAGCGCGCGGCCCAGTTGGTAGAGCGACTGGAACCGCAGCTCGAACGCGACGGCGTTGTGCATGGATGTCTCATCGGTCATGGTGGCCTCCTGATGGATCAATGGGCCGGCTCGAGGCCTCGCGCGCGCTCGTCCGGAATACCTTCGGCGTGAACCCGGTATATCGATGAAAGACGCCGGTGAAGTGGCCTTGCGTGCGAAAACCCACATCAGCGGCCACTTCGATGATCGGCGAGTCGGTGCCGGCCAGGAGCTCCTTGGCGCGTTGGATGCGCTGCAGAAGGATGTACAGGTGCGGCGACTGTTCCGTCGATTGCTTGAACATCCGCGCGAAATGAAAGGGACTCAGATGCACTTCAGCGGCCAGCTGTTCGACGTGGATCGTCTCGCCGAGATGCTCGGCAACGAATGTGCGGACGCAGCGCATCTTGTGGGCCGCCAATCCGCCGGTGGACATGGCCTTTGCAGGTCCCGCGGCCACGTAGTTCCTCGCGACGTGCGCAGCCAGCAGGGCGGCCAATGCGTTCAGGAAGCTGGCCGCCAGTCGGTGGCTCGGGAATTCACGGTCGACAGCGTCGGCGACTTCGCGGATCAGCGAATCGGTCGCTGCATGGGGTTGGACAAAGCTGAACTCGTCGCTGCCCAGCGCGGCACGGGCCGTCTCGCTGAAGAAGGGCTCTGCGATGCTGAGGATGAGCGTGTTGGAGCCGGGTCTGTCTGCAAGCGAATGAGGGAGCGCCGGCGGAACAACAGCGACCAGCGGCGCGCGGACGTAAGCAGTTCGGTCTCGCGCGGCCTCCATGCGATGGGTGGTGAACAGATTCGCGGTTTCCTTCGGCACGAGGATGTCGACAGAATTGCGTGTGCGCACGCTGCCGAGATCCGCTGCACCCAGATGCGCAATGCGCATGACCGGATCGCACACAGTTCCTGGAGGCGGAGGATACGGCCGCTTCGGGAAATGGGCACTCAACAAGCCGTCGTTTCCGACATGGTTTTCTGCAAGCATGGGGCCCCCTTTTTCGTCTGTTTCCTGCGCTGCCGACGACAGGCATGCTGTTCATCTCGCAAGGGACGTGCCGATGTCGCGAGCGCGGGCGAATGACGCGCTGCTTTGCAAAATCACGAGGCGTGACAAGGGTTTGGGCCAGCAGGACCGCGCTCGCGACTCGCTTGATGAGACACGCGGCTGCCGGCCCTCCGTCACCGCTGCCGGCATTTCGGCAGCGCGGTCAATTGCGCGTGATGCCGAGCTTCTGCATCTTGGATTGCAGCGACGTGCGCTTCATGCCCAGCTTGGCGGCCGCACCGGCAGGGCCGGCGATGACCCAGTTGCATTCTTCCAGGGCCCGCAGGATATGCTGGCGCTCCATGCGTTCGAGACTTTCGTCCGAGGCATCTTCCGCATTGGGGCGAAGCTTCAATTCGCCGGCCGGGACTTCCAGCGTGGCGCCTTGCGTGAGGATTACGCAGCGCTCAATGAAGTTCGACAGTTCACGCACGTTGCCCGGCCAGGAATACTGGCAGAGCGCCGCCAGGCTTTCGGGGGCAATGGTCGTGATCGACCGGTTGTTGGCGCGCGAGTGAACCTGCAGAAAGTGCTGGGCCAGCACGGGGATGTCGTCCGCGCGATGACGCAACGGCGGCGTCTCGATCGGGAAGACCTTCAGGCGGTAGTAGAGATCGTCGCGAAAGGTGCGGGCGGCGACCATCCGCGCCAGATCGCGATTGGACGCCGCGATCAGACGCACGTCGGTCTTCTGCGTGTGGGTGCTTCCCAGGCGTTCGAACTCGTGCTCCTGCAGCACGCGCAACAGCTTGGCCTGCAGTTCAAGCGGAATCTCGCCGACCTCGTCGAGGAAGATGGTGCCCTTGTCGGCCAGTTCGAAGCGCCCGATGCGCTTGCCGACGGCTCCGGTGAAGGCGCCTTTCTCGTGTCCGAACAACTCGGCTTCGATCAGCCCGGTGGGGATGGCTGCGCAGTTGAGCCGGACAAAGGGGTATTGCCGGCGGCGGCTGAGCCGGTGTATGGCATGCGCGATCAGCTCCTTGCCGGTCCCCGTCTCGCCCTGGACGAGGACGCATGCATTGGTCGGCGCAACGCGCTCCACCAGCGTCAGTGCCTGTGCGAGCGACTTGCTGCGACCGACGATCTCGCCCCAAGGCTGTTCGGTTTCCTGGCGCAGGTAGGCGTTGTGCGCCTTGATCTCGTCGTTGAGCCGTTCCGCGGCCTCGGCGCGCTGTCGGGTGGCGGCCAGCTGTGCCCGCTGGAGTTCGACGGCCGCCTGGTTCGCGGCCACCCGCAGCAGCAGCGTTTCGGTGGCGCTCGGAAATCCGGGGCGCCGGGAGGCAGCCAGCATCACTCCGACCTCTTTCTTGACCCCGAGCCATAGGTGCGTGACGCGGAGATCGCCTTGCTGGAACGGATTCGGCATCACATAGGGCACGCCGGGGTGCTGTGCCAGTAGCCACGGTTCGATGACTGCGCCGATCTCGTCCGCACGTCGGGCGATGTCGGGCAGATGCTCGCTGCGTGCCAGCTCGAGCATCGGCGCCGCCTCGCCGTCCAGCCGCGCGTATGCCAAGTCCAGGGCCAGCATGCGCGCCAGCATCTCGAGCAACGTTCGCAGGATGGACATTGGATCGCGGCTGTCCCACAGGGACGGCAGAGCGAGCAAACTCATCAGTCCGCTGATGCAGTCCTGAAGGCGGCGGATTTCAATGGCGGGTTCATCCATGGTCTGCGATTCAAGGGCAACCAGCAAGCGTGGCACGGATCGCCCTCGGAAAGTGCACTTTCTCTTTCAGAAAGGTGCTAAAAGATTCTGAGGATTCGCGTGCGACCGCTCGCGCCGCGCGCGGTTTGGCGTACGTTGGCAGAAAACCTGGAGGAATTATCATGAATTCAAGTTTCACCGGCCTCGTGGCTTTGTCGTCCGGTCAGGGCGAACAGGTCGCCATGGAAATCGCCGGCTCGACACTGGGCAAGTACCGCCACATCTGCGCCTTCTTCCGCACCGCCGAGGAGGAAAACCGCATCATGATGCCCTTCATCAAGGATGGGCTCGAGCGAGGCGATCGGGCCTTCCAGATCGTTGACGCGTCGCTTCGCGATGAACATCTGCGGCAGCTCTATGCGGCCGGCATCGACGTCGCGCAGGAGGAGCGCGAAGGGATGCTCGAGGTCCACTCGGTGTTCGACATGTACCTGCGGGACGGGCACTTCGACGTTTCCCGCATGCTCAGCTTCATCCAGCAGCATATCTCGGGCGGTGCGCAGACCCCGATCTCACGGATCACCGGTCACGCCGAATGGGCTGGCGAAGACTGGCCGGGCGTGGAAGACTTCCTCGAGTACGAAGCCCGCCTCAACGACGTAGTGCCGGAAGGGCGCGATACCGTGGTGTGCATGTACGACCTTTCGAAGACCAGTGCGGCGCTGATGGCAGACGTCCTGCGCACGCACCCCGTCACTATCCTAGGTGGCGTGCTGCACGAGAACCCCTTCTTCACACCTGCGGACCAATTCATCACCGAACTTCGTGCGCGCAAGGAAGCGTCCTGACGGCCCGCATTCCGGCGCAGCAGGCTCGTTACCAGTCCAGGTCGATCTGCGGGCGCCCCGGATCCTGTTGCACCGCGGCAGGTCTGCGCGGCAGGTGCCGGTCCACGAAGGCGCCGAGCTGGGACTCGCTCATCATCCCCGGCTGCATGGCCAGCTTCTGGCTCTGGTGGAACAGCATCAGCGTGGGCACCGAACGGATCGCATATTTCGCCGCGATGGACGGCGCCTCGTCGATGTCGACCTTGACGACGGCCAGTTCCTGACGCCGGCGCTCCGCGAAGGACTCCAGCGCCGGCGCCATGGCCTGGCACGGTCCGCACCAGGAGGCCGAAAAATCGACCAGCACCGGATTCTGCTGCGCTGCGAGCGTCGATTCGAAATCGCGTTCGCCTGCATGGATTACTGCTGACATGTGGCCTCCCTCTTTCAATGCGCCATCAGCACGGGCAGCGTCATCGAGCGCAGCACGGTCCGCGTCACGCCGCCGAGCAGCAGTTCGTGGATGCGATGGTGACCGTAGCAGCCCATCACCAGCAGGTCACTGGCCTGATCCGCGGCGTGGGACAGCAGCAGCTCGCCCAGCTCACTCGGCTCGTCGGGGTAGCGGTTCGCGGACGCCTCGACGCCATGCCAGCGCAGCGCGCGCACGATGCCGAAGGTGGTCTCCGCCGGGCCGTAGTTGTCCGGTCCCCAGGACACCACGTGCACGCGCTTGGCGCGCCGTATCAGCGGCAGCGCGCCGGCAACGGCGCGGGCACATTCGCGCGTGGGCTTCCATGCGATGAGCACGTTCTGGCCGACGGCCGGATAACGCCCGACATACGGAAGCACCAGGGCCGGCTTACCGCTTTCCATCACGACCGATTCGACAAAGTCCCTCGGAACGTCCCGCGTTCGCGGCTCTTCGGGATCATGCTGGCCCAGCACCATCAGATCGACATAGAGCGAGGCCTGCGCCGTGCCCCAGACGGGCGGATCGCCCGGCACCTCCGCCCAGGTCATGGCCGGATCGCCGGAGGCCAGGGCCCCGTTGAACAGGCTGCGGGCGAAGTCGCGATGCTCGGGGTCGATCTGGGGCACGATCGGCACGGCCAGGGCCTCGACATCGACGCGCAGCGGCAAGGGCAACAAGCGCGGCTCGATGGCCAGCAGCGCGATCAGGGTCGCCGCGCCGTGGGCCGGCGCGATCTTGCGCGCCATCGCGAGCCGCTCCGCGCAGCGCGGCGAGGCATCCAGGTGAACCAGGATGGATTGGTAGCCGTCCATGTCATTGCTCCCGGTGCGCTGCCGCGACGGGCACATCGTCCGTATCCATGGATGAGGTCCTGGAATCTGGCTGTGCGCACGGGGCGAGAGCCAGCGCGACGACGAGGGAAAGTGTCTTCATCGGGTCTCCTTGAGATTGCAGGTCAAAGATGTGATGGGTCGAGCATAGGAATCGCACCTGCGCCGCGTCTTCCTGGGGCCTGCGATTCGTGTCCAATTGCGGGGGTGACGGCTGCGGCGGGCCTATTGGCAGTTGATGACGCGTGAAGAAGGCGACATTCAGCTGGCGTCGAGATGGCGGTGCACAAAGGCCACCGCCATCGCGCCTTCGCCCACCGCCGACGCGACGCGGCGCACCGCGTTGTGCCGCACGTCGCCGGCCGCGAAAACGCCTGGGGTGCTGGTCTCGAGAAAGTACGGCTCGCGGTCCAGCGGCCACTGCGGCGGGCGCCGGCCACCTTGCAGCAGATCAGGGCCGGTGAGGACGTAGCCTGCCTCGTCGCGCTCCATGCCGATCGATTCCGCCCAATGGGTTTGCGGCTCGCCGCCGATGCACACGAAGAGCCATTGCGTCGCGACGCGGCGTTCGGCACCTGTCGCGAGGTCGCGCAACGTGATCTCGCGCAGCGCGGCATCGCCGTGCAGCGCACTCACCTCCGTGCGCGCAAGGACCTCGATGTTGGCACTGGTGGCAATGCGGTCGATCAGGTAGCGCGACAGGGTGCCCTTCAGCGATGCGTCCCGTATCACCATGCTGACGCGACTCGCGTGCGGCGCGAAGTGCATCGCCGCCTGGCCGGCCGAGTTGCCGCCGCCGACGATGAACACATGCTGACCGCGCGCCAGCGGTGCCTCGCTGGCGCCGGCGCCGTAGTAGAGGCCTGAGCCCATCAACTGATCCTCGTTGGGCAGTCCGAGCCGCCGGTAGGCCACGCCGGTGGCACAGATTGCGGCGCGCGCGACGATTCGAGTGCCGTCCTCGAGCACGCCCACGCCGCGTCCGGGCTCCAGTTCTGCGCGCACGCCTTCGCGGGCAAGCAGGATCTCGACGCCGAACTTGCACGCCTGCTCGCGGGCGCGCTCCGCGAGGTCCATGCCGCTGATGCCCTGCGGAAATCCCAGGTAGTTCTCGATCTTCGAACTGCTGCCGGCCTGGCCGCCGACCGCCAGGCGCTCGACCAGAACGGTCGACAGGCCGTCGGCCCCGGCGTACACCGCGGCGCTCAGGCCGGCCGGCCCGGCGCCGTAGATGGCCAGGTCGTATTCCGAGCGCGACGGATTCCTGAACCAGCCGAGCTTCTCGGTGATCTGCCGGATCGTCGGGCATTCCATGCGTGTGCCGTCGGGGAAGAGGCAGACCGGCAGGCGCGCATCGTGCAGGTGGTCGACCTGCACTTTGCTGCGTGCGCTGTCGTCGCTCGGCAGAGGGATCCATTCGAAGGGCACGTCGCTGCGATGCAGGAAGTCGCGTATAGCCCAGGCGGCGGCATTGCCCAGCCGTCCGTAAATCCTCACCAGCGCCGGCCCCGCCGGCGACGGCGGCGCTCTGAAATCGTTGAAGGCCATGATCCAAGCCTCAGTTCGCCCACGGCACGGGGCTTCCATGTCCGACCTGCAGCGCTGCGATGCGCTGCTCCAGCGGCGGATGGCTGGCGAACAGATGCATCCACGACGGCAGGCCGGCGAAGCCCAGCGTCCGCAGCGACTGCGGCAGCTCACCGGCTTCGATGCCGCCAAGACGGCCCAGCGCGCGAATCATCGGCTCCGGTGTTCCCAAGAGGCGTGCCGACCCCGCGTCGGCGCGGAACTCGCGGTGGCGCGAGAACCACGCCACGATCAGTGAAGCCGCTATGCCGAACACGATCTCGCAGGCGAACACCGTCGCGTAATAGCCGATCCCGCCGCCGGCGTGTTCGTCATCGTCGCGGCGAAGCACGAGCCTGTCGACCAGGTAGCCGACCATGCGCGCGAAGAACACCACGAAGGTGTTGACCACGCCCTGGACCAGGGTCATGGTCACCATGTCGCCGTTGGCCACGTGGGACACCTCGTGGCCCAGCACCGCCTCGATCTCCGCGCGGTTCATGCTTTGCATCAGGCCGGTCGACACGGCCACGAGCGATGCGTTGCGAAAGGCACCGGTCGCGAAGGCGTTGGGCGCACCGGGGTAGATCGCGACCTCCGGTTGGCCGATGCCCGCGCGCCGCGCCAGCGCGTGCACGGTGTCGCGCAGCCAGACCTCGTCGGTGCTCTGCGGCTGCTCGATGATCCGAGCGCCGGTGGACCATTTCGCGATCTGCTTGGACATCAGCAGCGAGATGAACGAACCGCCGAAGCCGATCACCAGCGAGAAGATCATCAGCGTGCCGACGTCCAACCCAGCGGCAGTCAGAAAGCGGTCCACGCCCAGCAGCCGCACGGTGACCGACATCACCATCATCACCGCGAGGTTGGTGGCGAGGAAGAGGAACAGACGCTTCATCGGGCTTCTCCTTGAGTGGGGTTCGGCGCATTCGGTACTGCGAAGCGAGGGTCTCGTCGGATTCGAGAATCGTCGGCTCGGCAGCCTGCTCCTCATCTCCAATGATTGACTCTCGACGGGTCAGCGTAAGGCGCAGTGGCCGCAGTCGTCTTCCGGATTCCTGCGCATGCTGGCGAAGCCCGGCGCTGGGCAGTGCGTCGCATTTCAAGCACATGGCATCGCGAGCGAAGGGCGCATGGCAGGTCACCGAGCGAGGCCTCGGCATCAAGAGGTCGATGACCCCTTCCATTGCGTCCGCATGATCAAGCAGCGACCGGCAGCCCCGGCATCTCTAACGGGCAGGCGGCCATACCGGCCTCACGCCGCGCAGCTTCAGGATGAATGCGCGGCAGTGGC
This sequence comes from Variovorax jilinensis, assembly GCF_030316885.1. Lineage (GTDB taxonomy): Bacteria > Pseudomonadota > Gammaproteobacteria > Burkholderiales > Burkholderiaceae_C > Variovorax > Variovorax jilinensis. Next base: position 69,941 of record NZ_JASZYQ010000013.1, read on the forward strand.
TTGATTCGTTGCGCGCAGTCCCGCGACATAGCTGCGCAGGTCTGAGCAAGACCGGGCCGATCTGCAGACCTATTCTTCAAGCAACCGACTTTCGCGCCATTGCGCCCGCGTGTGGTTGTCGGATGGAAGTCGCTTCTCCCCAGCGGGCGCTGGATGAACAGATAGAGGATCAATCATGACTGTTGCTACCGCTGCCCGCACCGACGTCGATATTCAGAACGAGGTGCTGGCCGAACTGAAATGGGAACCACGCGTGCAATCCAACGAGATCGGCGTGGCCGTGAAAGAAGGCGTCGTCACGCTGACCGGCTATGTCGATTCCTACACCAAGCGCTGGGCGGCGGAAGAGGCTTCGCATCGCGTGCGCGGAGTGAAGGCCGTGGCCAACGACATCGAGGTCCGGCTGGGTACCAGCTACGAGCGCACCGACTCGGATATTGCCGCCGCCGCAGCGCGCGCCCTGCAATGGGACATTCTGCTGGAGCGGGAAAAGATCGACGTCACCGTCTCCAAGGGCTGGGTCACGCTGAAGGGCACGGTCGATTGGCAATACAAGAAGCAGCAGGCCGAGCGGGTAGTGCGCAATCTCGCCGGCGTGAAGGGCGTCAGCAACCTGATCGAGATGAAGCCCAAGGCGCAACCTTCGGACATCAAGAAGCAGGTCGAGGAGGCACTGGTACGCAGTGCGCAGACCGACGCCGCGCGGATCACGGTCGAGGTGGACGGTGGCAAGGTGACCCTCAAGGGCAGGGTGCGCGCCTGGGCCGAGCGCGAGGAAGCGGAGCGCGCGGCCTGGAAGGCGCCGGGCGTCAGCGCGGTCGAGAACCGCATCACGATCGGTCTTTGAGTCTGGCTCCGCACCTTTGCGGTACGAACGGCAGGATCGGGCAAGACAGGCCGTCGCCGGCGCTCTAGCCTCGATCCTCCCACCGACTTATACGAAGGAGCATTCAGATGTCGACCAATGCAGATCCTGGGGCGAATGGCGAGTCATCGAATACGCAAGCCGACGGCGCGGCGTCCTGGATGTTGATCTTGCGCGGCGCATTCGCGATCCTTTTCGGGGTGCTCGCGATCGCGTGGCCGGGCCTGACGCTGATCCTGCTCCTGGCGATGTTCGCGGCCTACACGCTGGTTGGCGGTTTTTCCTCGGTGGCGGCCGCCTTCGTGAGGCGGCGCAGCGATCCGCAATGGTGGCTGCTTCTGCTGCTGGGCAGCGTGAGCGTCGGGGCCGGCGTCTATACGCTGGTCTATCCCGCGCTGACCGCCCTCGTGCTGGTGCTGATCATGGGCGTCAACGCGGTATTGACCGGTGCGCTCGACATCGCGCTTGCGATCCGCCTGCGCCGCGTGCTGCGCGCCAGGTGGCCACTGGTGCTGAGCGGCATCGTCTCGCTGGTGTTCGGCGCGCTGGTCATCGCGGCGCCCGGGGCTGGCGCGCTGACCCTCGTGTGGCTGATCAGCCTGCATGCGGTGCTCACCGGCGTGCTGCTGCTCGGCGTGGGCCTGCATATCCGACGGGCAGCAAAAGAACCCGCGACGCACGCGCCGCTCGCAGTGGGCAGCCATTGAGTCTTCAGTCTCAACAAGGAGTTCGAACATGACACTCGATTCACAGAAGTGGTTTCCCTTCAAGTTCAACCGAAGCGGCGCCGCCGAGCGGCCTGCCGACAGCGGCGCCACCGGCGAGGCTTCGTCGCAGGCGCGCTCGTCCACTGAGTGGCCCGCACCGACGAAGCTGCTGCAGGCGCTGGACCCCTTCAACATGCTGCCGGGCCCGTTGCGCGGCGCATTCGGCGGGACAAGCGGGTGGTTCGGCGACTTCGGCCCGGCCGTGTTCGAGCCGCGCATCGACATCTTCGACGACGGCGACGCATTGCGCCTCACGGCCGAGCTGCCAGGCATGGAAAAGAAGGACCTGGAAATAGACGTCGCAGACAACATCCTGGTGTTGCGCGGCGAGAAGCGCGTGGATGCCAAGCGGGTCGGGCAGGCCTGCTATCCGCTCGAGCGGGCTTTCGGCAGTTTCCAGCGCGTGCTGCCGCTGCACGATGGTGTGGACCTGGAGCAGGCCGAGGCACGCTTCGACCAGGGCGTGCTGACGCTGCGACTGCCAAAGAAGGCCGGTGACACCAAGGCTTCGCGCAAGCTCGAGATCAAGTGATTCCCTTCAACCCCTACGGAGTAAAACATCATGGACACGAAACTTCTTCGCACCAGCATCGCTTGTGCAATGCTCGGCCTCGGCCTGACGCAACTCGCCGGCGGCCAGGCAGCCCCTGACCCCGCGGCGCCGAAGGAAGCGGTCATCAAGGCAGCCCCGGCACCGGTGGCTGCGAAGGCCACGATTGGCGTGACCATCGCCGAAACCCAGTTGGTCGCCACCGGCTACCGCGCCTCGAAGCTGCTTCACCAAGATGTCTACAACGAGAAGGGCGAAAAGATCGGCAAGGTTGACGACCTCGTGGTCTCGACCGACGGCAACCTCTCGACCGCGATCGTGAACGTCGGCGGCTTTCTCGGCATGGGTAAGCACCTGGTTGCGATTCCGGTGCGTCAGTTCACGCACATCGCGCCGAAGGCCGTGCTGCCCAAGGCGAGCAAGGACGAACTGAAGGCCCTGCCGAAGTTCGAATACACCGCCTGAAGAAGGAGCAGTCATGGCCAAGTGCGACGTGTGCGGACGCCCCGCCTCCACCCAACTGACACTGCGCGAAGGCGGCAAGACCCGCCAGGTCGCACTTTGCGACGAACACTATGCGGAGACGATGGGCAGCGCCCTCCGGCGCTCGCCGCTCGAGTCGTTGTTCGGCGGCGGTCTGTTCGACGAGTTCCAGAGCTTCTTCGGCGATCGCGGCTCGCTGTTCGGCGAGTCGCCAGGCGCCGGCGGCGCACGCGGCGCAGGCGGCGCAGGCGGCGACAAGGCGCGGCCACATGCCGGCGCGCCGCGGCGCCAGCGCTCGCGCGAGTCGGTGGACCTGCGCAGCTTCCTGAACGAAGCGGCGATGGATCGGCTCCAGGTCGCAGCCGAGAAGGCGCTGGAGTACGGCAAGGACGAGGTCGACACCGAGCACCTGCTGCTGGCGCTGCTCGACAACGAAATCGTTCAGGAGATCCTGCGCGATTACAAACTGTCGGAGGCGGATTTTCGGTCGAACATCGAAGAGAACGCGCCCCGCGGCGAGCGCAAGGTCGTGAAGGGCGAGACGCCGCAGATCGGTGTGTCGCCGCGCGCCAAGAGCGCCCTTGAGCAGGCCATGATCGCGTCGCGCGAACTTGGCCACAGCTATGTCGGGCCGGAGCACATCCTGATCGGCCTCGTGGAAGAAGAAGACGGCTTTGCCGGCGAACTGCTGCGCAAACTCGGCCTCAATTCGCAGTCGCTGCGCCAGAAGGTCGTCAAGGTCGTCGGCAAGGGCGCGGAGGAAGGCAAGCTCAAGCAGCGCAGCGGCACTCCGACGCTCGACAAGTACGGCCGCGACCTGAGCGAACTGGCCCGACAGGGCAAGCTCGACCCGGTGATCGGCCGCGCTCAGGAGATCGAGACGACGATCGAGGTGCTGGCGCGCCGCAAGAAAAACAACCCGGTGCTGATCGGCGAACCCGGTGTCGGGAAGACCGCGATCGTCGAGGGCCTGGCGCAGCGCATCGTGCAGGACCAGGTGCCCGACGTGCTGCGCGGCAAGCGGGTGATGGAGCTCAACGTCAACAGCATGGTCGCGGGCGCCAAGTACCGCGGCGAATTCGAGGAGCGCGTCAAGCAGGTGCTCGACGAGATCATCGACAGGCAGGACGAGCTGATCATCTTCATCGACGAGCTGCACACCATCGTCGGCGCGGGTGCCGGCGGCGGCGAGGGCGGACTGGACATCGCCAACGTGTTCAAGCCCTCGCTGGCGCGCGGCGAGCTTCACCTGATCGGCGCGACCACGCTCAATGAGTACCAGAAGTACATTGAGAAGGATGCTGCCCTGGAGCGGCGCTTCCAGCCGGTGATGGTGCCGGAGCCCAGCATCGAGGACACGATCGAGATCCTGCGCGGCCTGCGCGACCGACTGGAGGCGCACCACAAGGTGAAGATCAGCGAAGGCGCGATCGAGGCGGCCGCCAAGCTCTCCGCACGCTACATCGCCGCGCGCTTCCTGCCTGACAAGGCGATCGACCTGATCGACCAGGCTGCGGCGCGGGTGCGCATCCATGCCAGCTCGCGGCCGCAGGAGCTGCAGCACATCGAGGCCAACGTCCGCAAGCTGCGCCAGGAGCAGGACGCCGCAGGTGCGGCCAAGCAGTATGACAAGGCCAAGGACCTGGGCGACCGCATCAAGGGCGACGAGAAGAAGCTCGCCGACGCCACTGCGGCCTGGAAGAAGCGGCGTGGCACCAGCTCTTCCGAAGTGAGCGTGGAGGATGTGGCGCAGATCGTCTCGGCGCTGACCGGCGTGCCGGTGTCCGAGCTGACGACCGAGGACCGTGAGAAGCTGCTCCAGCTCGAAGACCGGCTGCGGGAACGCGTGGTCGGCCAGGAGGAGGCGGTGCACGCAGTCAGCGAAGCCGTGCGCATGGCGCGAGCCGGCCTGGGCGAAGCAGGCAAGCCGACCGCGACCTTTCTCTTCCTCGGCCCCACCGGCGTCGGCAAGACCGAGCTGGCCAAGGCCCTGGCAGCGACCGTCTTCGGCAGCGAGGAGTCGCTGGTGCGCATCGACATGAGCGAGTATTCCGAGCGGCACACGGTCGCCCGGCTGGTCGGCGCGCCGCCGGGCTACGTGGGCTACGAGGAGGGCGGCCAGCTCACCGAGCGCGTGCGGCGCCGACCCTACAGCGTCGTGCTGCTCGACGAGATCGAGAAGGCGCATTCCGAGGTGCACAACATCCTGCTGCAGCTGTTCGACGAGGGGCGCCTCACCGACGGCAAGGGACGGGTGATCGACTTCACCAACACCATCGTCATCGCCACCAGCAACCTCGGGTCGGACGTAATCCAGCGCAACCTCAAGGCCGAAGATCGCGAAGTTCTCGAGTACCCGGCGCTGCGCGACCGGTTGATGGAACTGCTGCGCCACCACTTCCGGCCCGAGTTCCTGAACCGAGTCGACGAGGTCGTGGTCTTCCACGCGCTGGGCCGGCCGGAGATTCATGCCATCGTCGGGCTGCAGCTGCAGCGTGTGGCGCGCACGGCGGCCGCGCAGAACGTGCAGCTGGAATTCGACGACTCGCTGGTGGACCACCTGGCGGAGATCGGCTATGACCCCGAGTTCGGCGCCCGCATGCTCAAGCGCAAACTGCGCTCGGAGGTCGAATCGCGGCTGGCAACCGCCATGCTCAAGGGCGAAGTGTCGGCGGGCCAGAGCGTGAAGCTCGGCTACGACCCGGTTCAGAAGGCGCTTCGCATCGACAAGGTGTCCGACGGGACGGTACCGGGCGCGAAGCGGCGTGCCGACGCTACGAAGACGAAAGCGCAAGCAGAGGCGGAAGCGGGGGCGGAGGCCGGTACGGAGGCCGGTACGGTGACGGCCTGAGCGACGACGGCTGGAACGGCGTATTTAAGCGCATGCTGCACACAACTATGGTGAACGCGTGCGGTGCCGCGCTGTCGTGAGCGATCTGCTAGCTTTCACGCGACCGACCGTGCAGCACCGGCGCGAGGTAGCGCGCCGTGAGGCTGCTTGTCGAATCGGCCACATGCGCAGGCGTTCCGGCCGCCACCACGCGGCCACCCCCGTGGCCTGCGCCCGGCCCCATGTCGATCACCCAATCGCACGCCGCCACGACCCGCATGTCGTGCTCCACCACGATCACCGTATTGCCCGCGGCGACCAGGCCGTCGAGCTGCAGCATCAGCTTGTCGACATCGGAGGGATGGAGTCCGGTCGTGGGTTCGTCGAGCACGTACAAACCTTTGCCACGTTGCGCGCGCTGCAGCTCGGAGGCGAGCTTGATGCGTTGTGCCTCGCCGCCTGAGAGTTCGGTGGCGGGCTGGCCCAGGCGGAGGTAGCCCAGGCCGATGGCCTGCAACAGCGTCAGCGGACGCTCCACGGCAGGCTCGTCGATGAAGAAGCCGACAGCTTCGTCAACGGTCATGCGGAGAATGTCGGCGATGCTCTTTCCCCGCCAGGTGATGGCGAGCGTTTTCTCGTTGTAGCGAGCGCCATGGCAAGTCGGGCAGGGCGCGTAGACGCTGGGCATGAACAGCAACTCCACGCTGACGAATCCTTCGCCCTCGCAGGTGTCGCATCGGCCTTTGGCCACATTGAAGGAAAAGCGTCCCGCATCGAAACGCCGTGACTTGGCTGCGGGCGTGGCGGCGAACAACTTGCGCACGTGGTCGAACAGGCCGGTGTAAGTGGCGAGATTCGACCGCGGCGTCCGGCCGATCGGCTTCTGGTCGACATGCACCAGCCTGCGCAGCAACTCTGCGCCGCGCGCGATGTGGCCCGTCACGCGGTCCTGCGCCGCGGCCTCGATCCGGTCTTCTTCCTCGTGTGGGGGCTCGTGACCGAGACGCGCCGCGACCAGTTCCGTCAGGACTCGGGTGACCAGGCTCGATTTGCCGGAACCCGAAACACCGGTGACGGCCGTCAGCACCCCGAGCGGAAACTCGATGTCGAGTCGGGTCAGGTTGTTGCAGCTGACTTGCGCGAGGGCGAGCCAGGCGGCGGGCTCGCGCGGGGTGCGGGGCCGCGGTGGCGCCGTGTCGAACAGGTAGCGCGCGGTATGCGAGGCCTTGACCGCCCGAAGCCCGGCCGGCGGGCCGCTGAAGAGCACCTGGCCTCCCTTTTCGCCGGCATCGGGGCCGACATCGATGAGCCAGTCTGCACGCCGCATGATGTCGAGGTCGTGCTCGACGACGAAAAGGGAGTTGCCGGCCGCCTTGAGCCGGTCCAGGGCAGTCATCAGTGCCTCGCTGTCTGCGGGGTGCAGGCCGGCGGAGGGTTCGTCGAGGACATAGACGACCCCGAACAGATTCGAGCGGATCTGCGTGGCCAGTCGCATCCGTTGCTGTTCGCCGGGCGACAGCGTGGGTGTGAGGCGATCGAGCGAAAGATAGCCGAGGCCGAGTTCCAACAGGGTCGTGACACGCTGGAGCACATCATGGGCGATGCGTTGGGCTGCGATGCGCTTTTCCTCCGAGAGTGCCGGCGTGTGCCGCACGTCCGGGGCGGCAAGATGTGCCGACCCGCCAGCGGCTACGCGCTTCGCCGTGGCGCGCCTGGCCGCATCACGGCTGAGCACGTTGGCCTCGGGCTTCCCGGAAAAGAAGCCATCCGCTGCCGGTGCGAGCACGCCCGCCAGTTCGGAGAGCGGCAGTTGCGACAACGTTCCGATGTCGTGGCCCGCGAAAGTCACCGACAAAGCCTCGCGCTTCAGCCGGCGTCCCTTGCAGGTGGGACAGGCACTGGGCTCCATGAACCGGGCGACGCGCTTCTTCATGAGGTCGCTCTGCGTGGTCGCAAAGGTGTGCAGTACGTATTTGCGGGCGCCCGTGAAGGTTCCCTGGTAGCTCGGCTCCATCTTGCTGCGCAGTGCGGCCCGTGTTTCCGCGGGCGTGAACCCCGCGTACACGGGCACCGTCGGCTGCTCGTCCGTGAAGAGGATCCAGTCGCGCACCTTCTTCGGCAGGTCGCGCCAAGGCTTGTCGACGTCATGGCCCAGCGTCACGAGGATGTCGCGCAGGTTCTGCCCATGCCACGCGGGCGGCCAGGCGGCGATGGCCCGTTCACGAATCGTCAGCGAATCGTCCGGAACCATGGTTCGCTCCGTGACTTCGTAGGTGCGCCCCAGCCCGTGGCACGTGGGGCACGCACCCTGCACCGTGTTGGGCGAGAAGTCTTCGGCGTACAGCATAGGCTGACGCGGCGGGTAGGTGCCGGCGCGCGAATAGAGCATGCGCAATGAACTCGAAATCGTCGTCACGCTCCCGACGGACGAGCGCGAGCTGGACGTGCCGCGCTGCTGCTGCAACGCCACGGCGGGCGGCAGGCCGGTGATCGAATCGAATTCGGGCACGCCGGCCTGGTCGATGAGACGACGTGCGTAGGGCGCGACCGATTCGAGGTAGCGTCGCTGCGCCTCGGCGTAGAGCGTGCCAAAGGCCAGCGAGGATTTGCCCGAACCCGAAACGCCGCTGAACACGACCAGTGCATCGCGTGGCAAGTCGACGTCCACATTCTTGAGGTTGTGTTCGCGTGCGCCGCGGACCCGGACGCATCGGTCTGTCCGTGGGCGGTCTTTGCTCTGCTCGGGATCGTCAACCATGGGAGCCTTTCTGAGGCATCGTTCGTCGGGCCGCTTTGTCGGGCGGCGCCTGCGCAGGCTCGGCACCTTGCACCTTGCGCTTTGTCGCACGGTTGCCTTGTAAGTCACGGCCTCATCCGCGCACACGAACGGACCTCGCAGTCGCTCCGCCAGGCAAGCCCAATCGGTGGTATCTCGGGGTGACTCGGTACACGACCAGCGCTTTCCTGCGTGCTAGCTGGGGCGATGCGCTGTCACGGCGAAGGCTTGCGCCGCACATCCTGAGACGCAGGAAGAAGCCATGGCGGCTTTGCCAGATCCTCTTTCCAATGTTGCAGTTGGGCTTGGGCTCTTGGGAGTTTGGCCTTTCCCCTGGGACGACCTCGGAAAGCCGGACCCGTTTAAGCCTCGCGATCGGCATGTGCCTCCGGCAAGGCGCGCTCCTCTGATGCCCGCTAAGCAGGCGAGACCGGTCGTAGCGGGCGGGCGAACGGATGGCCGGTCGTGGCCGGGACCGCCTGGTGGCGTCGTCGCCCGAAAGCAGCCCTTGGGGCGGTCGGCGCCACTTGGTTTGCTTTGACCGTGGCCAGGGTGGTTGATTGCTGGTCGGTGCATGGTTGATCTCCCTTAACTTGATGGGAGTCCGTCATGGAAGCTACTCATAGCGCCGTTCAACGCGAGCCATGGAACAAGGGAAAGATCGTCGGGCAGAAAGCGCCGTTCAAGGTTAAGGACATCTGGGCGCTTCGGGTTCGCCTTCAGATGGAGCACCGGGTGCGCGAGCTTGCGCTTTTCAACCTCGGGATCGACAGCAAGCTCCGCGGCTGCGACCTAGTCGGCCTCAAAGTGCGGGACATCTGCCACGGCGACCAAGTGGCGGCACGCGCCGTGGTGATGCAGCACAAGACCCAACGTCCTGTGCAGTTCGAGATCACGCCAGTAACGCGCGATGCTGTGCAGAAGTGGATCAAGCAAGCGGGGCGGAAGCCAGAAGATTTTCTGTTCCCAAGCCGTGTCCACGCTTCTCCACATCTCGGCACACGCCAGTACTCTCGTATTCTCGAGGGGTGGGTTGAGGAGCTGGGTCTTGATCCAGCTGAGTACGGTACGCATTCGATGCGGCGAACGAAGGCGACCTTGATCTATCGACGCACCAAGAACCTGCGCGCTGTGCAGTTGCTGCTCGGCCATGCCAAGCTCGAGTCGACGGTGAGGTACCTCGGCATCGAAGTGGATGATGCGTTGGAGATCTCCGAGCAAACTGAAATCTGACCCGCCCCGCAGTCGATCGGACGTACCGGTCGATCGCGGATCTTCAAAGCCGTTGGATGGTACGGCCCCCTGGCAAGGCCCTTGGCGATGCACCCGAACGGTAGCTTCCTAGCGACACCTCAAAATGGCGGTCACGGCCAGCAACGGACGTTCCGAGCGATCGAATGTATGACGCTATTGGCAGCTAAGCAGTCATCTAACAAGGCGCATCAGCGCTTCAGATCGAGCGCTGATTGACTCGCAAGGAAAGCTTCGCCGCGCTCTCCCGCCTCTCGCTGTACCGATCCACCAAGTACCCCGACACATCGCGCGTCAGCAGCGTGAACTTGAACAGCTCCTCCATCACATCGACCACCCGCTCGTAGTAGGCCGATGGCTTCATGCGGCCGAACTCGTCGAACTCGTCGTAGGCCTTGGCGATGGACGACTGGTTGGGGATCGTGATCATGCGCATCCAGCGCCCCAGCACGCGCAGTTGGTTCACCGCGTTGAACGACTGCGAGCCACCCGAGACCTGCATCACGGCGAGCGTCTTGCCCTGCGTCGGCCGCACTGCGCCGACGCTCAGTGGAATCCAGTCGATCTGCGCCTTCATGATGCCGGTCATCGCACCGTGGCGCTCGGGCGAGCACCAGACCATGCCTTCGGCCCACTGCGCCAGGCTGCGCAGCTCCTGCACCTTCGGATGACTGTCGGGCGCACTGTCGGGCAGCGGCAGGCCGGCCGGGTCGAACACGCGCACCTCACCGCCCATGGCCGTCAGAAGCCGGCCGGCTTCTTCAACCGCCAGCCGGCTGAACGACCGGTCGCGCAGAGAGCCGTACAGCAGCAGGAACCTTGGAGCGTGGTCCGAAGGTTGGTGCGGCGCCAACCGATCCAGCGTGGGTGCCTCGAAGAGGCTTGCATCGAGGTTCGGGAGACTCGCCACGGTGCGTGCGTGGCGCTGGGTTTGAAGCGTGCTACCGGACACGGCGACCCTCCGCATCAACGACGATTTCGCCGTCCTCCTTCGTGAACGCGCCGCCTTGCGGCTGCGACAGCAGATCGAGCACCAGTTCGGAGGGCCGGCACAGCTTCGTGCCCAGCGGCGTTTCGACGATCGGCCTGTTCATGAGAATTGGGTGCGCCTCTATGGCGTCGAGCAGTTCGGCGTCGGACCAATTCGGGTCGGCCAGGCCGAGCTCGTCGTAGGGCGTGCCCTTCTGCCGCAGCACTTCGCGCACGGTGATGCCCATGGCCGCGATCAGTTGCTCGAGGCGCTCCCGGCTCGGCGGCGTCTTGAGGTATTCGACAACGACGGGCTCAATGCCGGCGTTTCGGATGAGGGCCAGCGTATTGCCCGAGGTGCCGCATGCCGGGTTGTGAAAGATGGTGATGGAGGAAGGTGATTGCATAACTTCCATCATACGAGTATCGTTGAAATATGGATGAGAAAGATGTCTTGAGATCCCTTGCCGCGCTCGCGCAACCACTGCGCCTGCAGGTGTTCAGGGCCTTGGTGGTTGCCGGCGCCGATGGCCTCACGCCAGGTGCGTTGGTGAAAGCGCTGAGCGTGCCCGCCACCAGCCTGTCCTTTCACCTGAAGGAGCTGACGTCGTCGGGGTTGGTCACGCAGGAACGGCAAAGCCGGAATCTCATCTACCGTGCCGCGTTCAGCCAGGTAGTCGGCCTGATCGGCTACCTGACCGAAAACTGCTGCCAAGGCGCCCCGTGCCTGCCCGCGGCCGAAGCGCTCTGCCAATGCTGACCGACTTCGCGCCGTCCCGAGTCCATCGGCGATCCACATGACGGTTTTACAGACTCTGTACGCCGACGACGCGGCGCCGCCCGCGATCGGCTTCTTCGAGCGCTACCTGACGGTGTGGGTCGCGCTCTGCATCGTCGCTGGCATCGTGCTCGGCCAGCTGCTACCAGGCGTGTTCCGTGCGATCGGCGCCCTCGAGGTGGCTCAGGTCAACGTGCCGGTGGGCGTGCTGATCTGGGTGATGATCATTCCGATGCTGCTGAAGATTGACTTCGCGGCGCTCGGCCAGGTCAAGGCGCACTGGCGCGGCATCGGCGTCACTCTCCTCATCAACTGGGGAGTGAAGCCTTTTTCGATGGCGCTGCTGGGCTACATCTTCATCCGCCACCTGTTCGCGCCGCTCCTGCCGGCGGCGCAACTGGACAGCTATATTGCCGGGCTCATCCTGCTCGCGGCAGCGCCCTGCACGGCCATGGTGTTCGTCTGGAGCCAGCTCTGCAAGGGAGACCCGTACTTCACGCTGTCGCAGGTGGCGCTGAACGACGCGATCATGGTTGTCGCCTTCGCGCCGCTGGTCGCA
>NZ_JASZYQ010000014.1 GCF_030316885.1 Variovorax jilinensis
CACGGGCCAGATCAACGCCGTGTTCCCGGTCACGCCGCAGGACGGCCGCGCCATCCCCAAGGCCCAGGCTTCCAGCGCCGAGGGCTTCCAGAGCGTGTCGCGGCTCTGAGCCGGTGCGCGAACTTCCTGCCCGGAGCACCGCATGCCGCATCTCGTGATCCTCTACACGCCCAACATCGAAGCCGAGACCGAGATGTCGACGCTGTGCCGCTCCCTTGCCGACTGCATGCTCGCGCAGCGCGACGACGCGGACAAGCAGGTGTTCCCGACCGGCGGCACGCGCGTGCTGGCCTACCCGGCTGCACACTTCGCGGTGGCCGACGGCCGCGCCGACTACGCCTTCGTCTACCTCAACCTGCGCATGGGCGCGGGCCGAAGCGCCGCGGTGCACCAGCGGGTCGGCGATGCATTGCTCGCCGTGACCAAGCAGCACTTCGCGCCGATCTTCGACGGCCGCCCGATCGGCATCACGCTGCAGATCGACGAAAGCCCGGGCCAGGTCTACGACGGCAAGCACAGCAACCTGCACCCGCTCTTCAACAAGGCCTGACAAGACATGCTCGCACCCGAACTGATCCGACAACTGGCCGCCGAGCTGCACGAGAGCGAGAAGTCGCGCGTGCAGGTCGAGCATTTCTCCAAGCGCCACCCCGAGATGACGATCGAGGACGGCTATGCGATCTCGCGCGAATGGGTGAAGACCAAGATCGACGAGGGCCGCATCGTCAGGGGCCACAAGATCGGCCTGACCTCGCGCGCGATGCAGCTGTCGAGCCAGATCGACGAGCCCGACTACGGCACGCTGCTCGACGACATGTTCTTCGAGCAGGGCGGCGACATCCCGTTCTCGCGCTTCATCGCGCCGCGCGTGGAGGTCGAGCTGGCCTTCAGGCTCGGCAAGAGGCTCAGAGGGCCGAACGTGACGATCTTCGACGTGCTCGACGCCACCGACTACGTCGTGCCCGCGATCGAGATCATCGATGCGCGCATCGAGCAGTTCGACCGCCACACCAAGGCCATGCGCCGGGTGTTCGACACCATCGCCGACAACGCGGCGAATGCCGGCATCGTGCTCGGCGGCCGGCCGGTCAGGCCCGACGCGGTGGACCTGCGCTGGGTCGGCGCCCTGCTCTACAAGAACGGCGTGATCGAGGAATCGGGCATCGCTGCCGCAGTGCTCAATCACCCGGCGACCGGCGTGGCCTGGCTCGCAAACAAGCTCGCGCCCTGGGACGAGTGCCTCGAGGCCGGCGAGATCGTGCTGGGCGGCTCGTTCACCCGACCGACCCCGGCGCAGGCCGGCGACACCTTCCATGCCGACTACGGACCGCTCGGCAGCATTTCCTTCCGCTTCGCCTGAAAGACACTGAACGATGACCACGCCACCCAACCCCTTCAAGCAGGCCCTGATCGACAAGCGCGCGCAGATCGGCCTCTGGCTCGGCCTCGCCGATGCCTACAGCGCCGAGATCTGCGCCGGTGCCGGCTTCGACTGGCTGCTGATCGACGGCGAACATTCGCCCAACGGCCTGGCCAGCGTGCTGCAGCAGGCGCAGGCGATCGCGGGCTACCCGGGCGTCAATGCGATCGCGCGCGTGCCGCTGGGCCATGGCGACGCGGGCGCGGCGCTGATCAAGCAATACCTCGACCTCGGCCTGCAGACGCTGCTGGTGCCGATGGTCGACACGGCCGAGCAGGCCGGCGCGCTGGTGCGCGCCATGCGCTATCCGCCGGAAGGCATCCGCGGCATGGGCGGCGCGCGCGCCTCGCGCTGGGGCCGCTACGCCAGCTATCCGAAGGAAGCCAACGAGCGCGTCTGCCTGCTGGTGCAGGCCGAGTCGCGCGAGGCGCTGGCCAACCTCGACGCGATCGCGGCGGTCGAGGGCGTCGACGGCGTCTTCATCGGGCCCGCCGACCTCTCGGCCTCGATGGGCCACGTGGGCAATTCGGACCACCCCGAGGTGCAGGCGGCGATCGCCGATGCCATCGCACGCATCCAGCGCGCCGGCAAGGCCGCGGGCATCCTGACACCCAACGAGGCGCTGGCGCGCAAGTACCTTGCGCTCGGCGCCACCTTCGTCGCGGTGGGGCTCGACACCAACCTGCTCGTGCGCAGCACCAGCGCGCTGGCGGCCAGCTTCAAGGATGCGGCGGCAGCGCCTGCCAAGGGCGGCACCTACTGAGCTTCGGCATGGCGGATGCGGGCACCCGGGACGCGGAACGTGAGGTAAACGTGAGTGTCCGAGGGGCCCGGTTGGGAGAAAAATACGCGCTTTTCAACACATCCGATACCCGAGGAGACAGCCCATGACCATCACCCGCCGCCACCTGCTGCAGACCACCAGCGCCTCGGCCCTGCTCGCCAGCCTGGGCCAGAGCGTGTTCGCCCAGACCCAGGCCTTCCCGTTCGAGACCGCACGGCTCATCACCGGCTTCGCCGCGGGCGGCACCTCGGACACGCTGTGCCGTCGTACCGCCTCGCGCCTGCAGCCCGACTACGGAAAGGCCGTCGTGGTCGAGAACCGCACCGGCGCCGGTGGCCAGATCGCGGTCACCTACGTCAAGAGCCAGCCGGCCGATGGCGCCACCATCCTGCAGACGCCGACCTCGATCCTCACGATCTATCCGCACATCTACAAGAAGCTGCCGTACGACCCACTGGTCGACCTGACACCCGTCACGCTCGCCTGCCTGTTCGACTTCGGCTTCGCGGTCGGCCCGGCCGTGCCGCTCACGGTCAAGACCGTGCCCGAGTTCCTGGCCTGGGCCAAGACCCATCCCGAAGGCGCGAATTTCGGCTCGCCGGCCGCGGGCTCGACGCCGCACTTCATCGGCGCGCTGCTCGGCAAGGGTGCCGGCGTCGACCTGAAGCACGCGGCCTACCGCGGCACGCAGCCGGCCATGCTCGACCTGCTGGGCGGCAACGTGGCCGCGGTGTCGGGCCCGATCGGCGACATCACGCAGCACCTGCCCACGGGCAAGGTGCGCATCCTCGGCGTCTCGGGCAGCAAGCGCAGCCGCTTCGCTCCCGACGTCCCGACCTTCGAGGAACAGGGCATCAAGGACGCCACGCACAGCGAGTGGTTCGCCTTCCTGCTGCCGCCCAAGGCCACGCCCGAGGTGGTGAATCGCGCCAATGCCGCCTTCAAGGTCGCGCTGGCGCAGAAGGACGTGATCGACGGGCTCGGCACCTTCGGCCTCGAGGTCGTGACTTCGTCGCCGGCCGAGCTCAGCGAACTGATCAAGAAAGACACCGCCAAGTGGGCCCCGATCGTCAAGCAGGTCGGGTTCACCGCGGAAGGCTAGCCATGCAAAGGAACTGCACATGAACCCACTCGCCACCCCATCGCCCTCGGCGCTGGTGCATCCCGCCATCCACCCCGACGAGCATGCCGCGCGGCTGCAGCTCGCGGCCTGCTACCGCGTGTTCGCGATGCTGGGCTGGACCGAGATGATCTACAACCACATCACGGTTCGGCTGCCCGACAGCGTGACCGGTGGCGAGAAGCAGTTCCTGATCAACCCCTTCGGCCTGCACTACAGCGAGGTCACGGCAAGCAACCTGGTGAAGATCGACCTGCAGGGCCGCGTCCTTGACGGCTCGACCCATGCGGTCAACCCGGCCGGCTTCACGGTGCATGCGGCGATCCATGATGGCCTGCCCGAGGCCCATTGCGTGATGCACGTGCACACCACCGCGGGCGTCGCGGTGGCATGCCTGCAGGGCGGCCTGCAGCAGACCAACTTCTACACCGCCCAGCTGCACGGCATGGTGGCGTACCACGACTTCGAGGGCATCACGATCCATGCCGACGAGGGCCCGCGCCTGCTCGCGAGCATCGGCGAGCGCCAGGCCGTGATCCTGCGCAACCACGGCCTGCTGACCTGGGGCCAGACCCTGCCGCAGACCTTCGCGATCCTTTGGACCCTGCAGCGTGCCTGCGAGATCCAGCTCGCGACGCTGTCGATGGGCGCGCCGATCCCGGTGCCGCAGGCGATCGCCGAGCGCTGCACGCGCGACGCGCTGCAATTCAACCCGGCGCACGGCGCCGGCCAGGACGTGTTCGACGCGCTGGTGCGCCAGGTCGACCGCATCGACACCAGCTACAAGAACTGAAGACATGAAGGTCTGCATCTACGGCGCCGGCGCGATCGGCGGCTGGATCGGCGCGAAGCTCGCACAGGCGGGCTCCGCGATCGACGTGGTGGCGCGCGGCGCCACGCTCGAGGCGCTGCAGCGCGACGGACTCACGCTCGCCAGCGGCGACAGCCGCGTCTCGGTGCCCGTGAACGCGAACGCCGATCCGCGGGCGCTCGGCGTCCAGGAGCTGGTGATCGTCGCCGTGAAGGCGCCCTCGCTGCCCGCGGTGGCGCACCAGATCGGCCCGCTGCTCGGCCCCGACACCATCGTGCTCACGGCGATGAACGGCGTGCCCTGGTGGTTCCTTCAGGGCGGGTTCGGCGGCCCGCTGGCCGGTGCCCAGCTGGAAGCGGTCGATCCGGGCGGCCGCATCGACGCCGCGATCCCGGCCCGTCACGTGATCGGCTGCGTGGTGCATGCGAGCTGCGCGCTCGAAGGCCCCGGCGTGGTGCGCCATGTGTTCGGCAACGGCCTCATCATCGGCGAGCCCTCGGGCGAGGCGACGCCGCGCGCGCAGGCGCTGCGTGCGCTGCTGGCCGACGCCGGCATCGAGACCAGGCTCTCGCCGCAGATCCAGAAGGACGTCTGGTACAAGCTCTGGGGCAACATGACGGTCAACCCGATCAGTGCCCTGACCGGCGCCACCACCGACCTGATCCTCAACGACGACCTGGTGCGTGGCCTGATCTCGACGATCATGCTCGAGGCCAAGGAAGTCGGCGCGCGCATCGGCGTGCCGATCGCCGACACCCCGGAAGACCGGCATGTGATCACGCGCAGGCTCGGGGCCTTCAAGACCTCGATGCTGCAGGACGTGGAGGCGCGCCGCGCGGTCGAGCTCGATGCGCTGGTGTCGTCGGTGCGCGAACTGGGTCAGCGCGCGGGCGTCGCGACGCCGTTCACCGACGCGCTGCTGGGGCTGGCGCGGCTGCAGGCGCGGCAGCTCGGGCTCTACTGAGCCCGCCGCCGGGCCCGCTGCGCAAGGTCAATCGCCGGCGACCGGCACGCGCCGCGCCACCGCACACATCAGCTCGTAGCCGACGGTGCCGGCGGCGCGTGCCACCTCGTCGATGGGCAGCTCGGCGCCGGCCGACGCGCGGCCCCACAGCGTGACCTCGGACCCGAAGCCGGCCTGCGGCACCGGCGTCAGGTCGACCGTGATCATGTCCATGCTGACGCGGCCGACCATGCGCGTGCGCACGCCGTCGACGAGCACCGGCGTGCCCGTGGTGCAGTGGCGCGGATAGCCGTCGGCGTAGCCGACCGCCGCGATGCCGATGCGCAGCGGCCCTTCGGCGGTGAAGCTCGAACCGTAGCCGATGGTGTCGCCGGCCTTCAGTGTCTGCACGCCGATCAGCCGCGTCGAGAGCGTCATGGCCGGTTGCAGCTGCCAGTGCGCCGCGTCGTGCTCGGGAAAGTCCGGCACGCCGCCATACAGCATGATGCCGGGGCGCACCCAGTCGGCGCGGGTCTGCCCGGCATGGCGCAGCGTGGCGGCGCTGTTGGCGACCGACCGCTCGCCCGGCAGGTCCTGCGTGACGCGCTCGAAGACCTCGGTCTGGTGCGCGATGCCGCGCGGGCCGTCGGCGTCGCTCAGGTGCGTCATGAGCGAGATCTCGTCGACCTGCGGCAGCGCATTGAGCCGCGTCCAGGCCGAACGGAAGCGCTCGGGCGCGAAACCCAGCCGGTTCATGCCCGAGTTCATCTTGAGGAAGACGCGTTGCGGCACCTGGGTCTTGTGGGCCGCGAGCATGTCGATCTGGGCGTCGCAGTGCACCGCATGCCAGAGCCCGAGGCGCGAGCAGAGCTCGAGATCGCGCGCCTCGAATACGCCTTCCAGCAGCAGGATCGGCCCGCGCCAGCCAAGGGCCCGCACGCGTTCGGCCTCGTCCAGGTCGAGCAGCGCGAAGCCGTCGGCGGCGCGAAAGTGCTCGAACACGCGCTCGATGCCGTGGCCGTAGGCATTGGCCTTGACCACCGCCCAGACGCGCGAATCGAGAGCCGCGCGCCGTGCCCGGTCGAGGTTGTGGCGCAGCGCGGCGCCGTGGACGGTCACGAGGATGGGACGAGGCACGACGAAAACCCGGTCAAAAGGAGGAATGACTCACACAAAAAGGCCCGTTGTGGGGCGCGGAAAGCGCCATTCTGACATCGCGCACCCCATGCTATAACCGCGCACCCGCCTCCGAGGCGGAACCCTTTTCCACTATTGCCAGCAGTCCCTTCGCCGGCCAGCCAGCTCATCGATGAAGCGCGGTTTCTACACCATCATGTCGGCCCAGTTCTTTTCGTCGCTGGCCGACAACGCGCTTTTCGTCGCGGCGGTGGAACTGATGAGAACCAGCGGCGCCCCCGAATGGAAGCGTGCCGCGCTGGTTCCCATCTTCACCATCTTCTACGTCGCGCTGGCGCCGCTGGTGGGCGCCTTCGCCGACGCGCTGCCCAAGGGCCGCGTGATGTTCATCAGCAATGCGATCAAGGTGGTCGGCTGCGTGATGATGCTGTTCGGCTCGCATCCGCTGCTGGCCTATGCGGTCGTCGGGCTCGGCGCCGCGGCCTATTCGCCGGCCAAGTACGGCATCCTGACCGAACTGCTGCCGGCTTCGCAGCTGGTCAAGGCCAACGGCTGGATCGAGGGCCTCACGATCGCCTCGATCATCCTGGGGATCGTGCTCGGCGGCCAGCTGGTCAGCCACACGCTGGCGAGCCACCTGCTGGCTTTCGACCTGCCCTTCATCGACACCGGCGTCGACTCGGCGCCCGAGGCCGCGATCGCCTCTCTGATCCTGGTCTACATGATCGCGGCCTGGTTCAACACCCGCATCCCGCTGACCGGCGTCGAGATGCGCCCGCTGCGCGCCAACCCGAACCACGGCATCCTGCGCAACATGGCGGCGCTGCTGCCCGACTTCTGGCAGTGCAACTCGCGCCTGTGGCGCGACAAGCTCGGCCAGATCTCGCTGGCCACCACCACGCTGTTCTGGGGCGCCGGCGGCAACCTCAAGTACATCGTGCTGGCCTGGGCCTCGCTGGCGCTGGGCTACAACACGGCGCAGGCCTCGTCGCTGACCGGCGTGGTGGCGATCGGCACCGCGGTCGGCGCGATCGTCGCCTCCATGCGCATGCGGCTCGACATGGCGACGCGCGTGATCCCGCTGGGCATCGGCATGGGGGTGCTGGTGATCGGCATGAACTTCATCGGCAACATCTGGCTCGCCGTGCCGTTCCTGATCATCCTGGGCGGCCTCGGCGGCTTCCTCGTGGTGCCCATGAACGCGCTGCTGCAGCACCGCGGCCACAACCTCATGGGCGCCGGCCGCTCGATCGCCGTGCAGAACTTCAACGAGCAGGCGTGCATCCTGCTACTGGGCGCCTTCTACAGCGCCTGCACCGGCCTCGGCCTGTCGGCCTACTCCGCGATCACGGCCTTCGGCGTGGTGGTGGCGGGCTTCATGTGGCTGATCAAGCGCTGGCACGAGAACAACCTGAAGCGCCACCCCGAAGAGGTCGAGCACCTGCTGGCCATCGCCCGCAGCGACAAGCATCACTAGCTCGCCCCCAGGTCGGCTCACTCCGTCGTACCGAGAACATCCATGACGAACATCTATGACTTCGAAGCCCGCCGCATCGACGGCCAGGCGGTGCCGCTGGCGGAGTTCCGCGGCCAGGTGCTCCTGATCGTCAACACGGCGAGCAAATGCGGCTTCACGCCGCAGTTCGAGGGCCTGGAGGCGCTCTACAGGAAGTACGCGGCGCGCGGCCTCTCGGTGCTCGGCTTTCCGTCGAACCAGTTCATGAGCCAGGACCCGGGCAGCAACGACGAGATCGGTGCCTTCTGCGTGCAGAACTACGGCGTGAGCTTTCCGATGATGGAGAAGATCGACGTCAACGGCGCCGATGCCACGCCGCTCTACCAGTGGCTGGTGAAGGAAGCGCCCGGCCTGCTCGGCAGCACGGCCATCAAATGGAACTTCACCAAGTTCCTGGTCGGCCGCGACGGCCAGGTCATCCGGCGCTACGCGCCGATGGACAAGCCCGAATCGATCGCGGGCGACATCGAGAAGGCGCTCGCCGCCTCCTGAGCGAGGTCCGGGCGAACGCCTGGCGCGACCTGCGCAGGTCCGATTCGGGCCGCGCGCCGCAATCGGGCGCCGCAATCAGGCGCCGCGATCAGGCCGCCGCTTCGGGCGCGAGCGCCGCGTCAAGCAGTTCGACCCAGTGGCGCACCGGCGTCTCGGTGCCGCTCTGCAGGTGCGTGATGCAACCGATGTTGGCCGATGCGATGGTGCTCGGCTGCAACTGGCCCAGGTGGCCGAGCTTGCGGTCGCGCAACGGGTAGGCCAGCTCGGGCTGCAGCACCGAGTAGGTGCCGGCCGAGCCGCAGCACAGGTGCGCCTCGCTGCGCGCCACCTGGATGTCGAAGCCCAGCGCGCGCAGGTTGACCTCGACGCCGTTGCGCAGCTTCTGCCCGTGCTGCAGCGTGCAGGGCGGGTGGTAGGCCACCACGCCGGCCGGGGCTCGAACGCGGTGCTTCAGCGCCGGCACCAGGTCGGGCAGCAGTTCGCTGAGATCGCGCGTGAGCGCGCTGATGCGCGCCGCCTTCTGCGCGTAGGCCGGATCGTCGCGCAGGATGTGGCCGTATTCGCGCACCGTCACGCCGCAGCCCGAGGCGTTCATGACGATCGCCTCGACCTCGCCGCGCTCGACCTGCGGCCACCAGGCATCGATGTTGGCGCGCATCTGCTGCTTGCCGCCGTCCTGGTCGTTGAGGTGGAACTTCACCGCGCCGCAGCAGCCGGCCTTGGCGGCGATGACCGGCTCGATGCCTGCGGCGTCGAGCACGCGCGCGGTGGCGGCGTTGATGTTGGGCGCCATCGAGGGCTGCACGCAGCCCGCGAGCATCAGCACCTTGCGTGCATGCGTGCGCACGGGCCAGGCACCGGCCGGTTGCGGCGCCGGCACCTTGGCCCGGAGCTTGGCGGGCAGCAGGCCGCGCACCGACTGCCCGAGCTTCATGGCGGGGCCGAACAGCGGCGACGGCAGGGCCTCCTTGAGCGTCCAGCGCAGCGCGCCCTCGAGCGCCGGCCGCGGCACCTTCTGGTCGACGATCCTGCGGCCGATGTCGACCAGGTGGCCGTACTGCACGCCGCTCGGACAGGTGGTCTCGCAGTTGCGGCAGGTGAGGCAGCGGTCGAGGTGCAGCTGCGTGCTGCGCGTGGGCTCCTTGCCCTCGAGCACCTGCTTGATCAGGTAGATGCGTCCGCGCGGGCCGTCGAGCTCGTCGCCCAGCAGCTGATAGGTGGGGCAGGTGGCGGTGCAGAAGCCGCAGTGCACGCACTTGCGCAGGATGGCCTCGGCTTCGCGGCCGTCGGCGGTGCCCTGGAATTCGGGAGCGAGTTCGGTTTGCATCGTTGGCTTCAGTGAACGGCGGGCGCCGTGGCTGTGGCTGTGGCTGTGGCTGTGGCTGTGGCTGTGGGCAGGAGTCGCTGGCTGTCGAAGACGCCCTGGGGATCGAACTCGCCGAGCAATCTGCGATGGATGCGCTCGATCGGCGCGCTCATGGCATCGAAGCGCGTCGGCGCCGGGGCGCTGGCCGCCGCCCCGCCTTCCGCGCCCCGGAAAAGGGTGGCGTGGCCGCCCGCCGCGCGCGCCGCGGCGCGCAGGCGCCCGGCCTGGCCCGGCGCGCTGCGGTACCAGCGCTGGCCGCCGTGCCATTCGATCAGGGGCTCGCCCTCGAGCGCGAGCGGAGGTGCCGTCTGGGGCACCGAGAGACGCCACAGCTCGTGCCCCTCGTCCGCTGCAAACCACGGATGCCCATGGTCGCGCAGCGACTCCCAATCCGCCGCGCTGCGGTCCGCATCCTGCCGCTCGCCACCGAGTTGCGCGCAGGCGGCCTCGACCGCGGCCACCGCGCCGCGCAGGCGCAGCGACAGCACGCCGGTGCCGTCGCGCTCGCGCCACACGCTGGCGTTCAGAGGCAAGGGGCGGCCGCCCCACTGGTTGAGAAGCTGCAGCGCATCGGCCTGGCTGCAGGCGAACTCGAGCGTGGCCTCGGCCGGCGCCACGGGCAGCACCTTGAGGCTGGCCTCCGCGATCAGGCCGAGCGCGCCCATCGATCCCGCGAGCACGCGCGAGACGTCGTAGCCCGCCACGTTCTTCATGACCTGGCCGCCGAAGCTCAGCACCTCGGCGCGGCCGTTGACCAGCGTGATGCCGAGCAGGTAGTCGCGCACCGATCCGACGCTGGCACGCGCCGGGCCGCTCAGGCCCGCGGCGATGAAGCCGCCGACCGTGCCGCCGGCAGCAAAGCGCGGCGGCTCGAAGGGCAGGCACTGGCCGCGCGTGGCGAGCAGCGCCTCGAGCTCCGCCAGCGGCGTGCCGCCCTGCACCGTGACCACCAGCTCGCTCGGCTCGTAGCTCGTGATGCCGGCGAGTGCGCCGGTGGAAAGGGGCGTGCCGCGCGCGGGCTCGCCATAGAAGCGCTTGGTGTCGCCGCCGGTGATGGCGAGCGCGTGGCCGTCGGCGGCCGCGGCGCGGATGCGCTCGACGATCTCGCGCAATGCGGGGGAATCCATCGTGTCTGTCTCTTTGTGCCTGGATGAGGAAAACGCCCGGCCGCAGTCAGAAGCGCGGCAGGTCGGCAAAGGGCGTCGCCTGGCCGGCGCGGAACACCTGCTTGCCGTACTCGGCGCAGCGCACCAGCGTCGGGATCACCTTGCCGGGGTTCAACGTGCCGGCCGGATCGAAGGCGCGCTTCACGCCGAACATCTGCTCGTTCTCGGCCGCCGTGAACTGCACGCACATGCTGTTGAGCTTCTCGACGCCGACACCATGCTCGCCCGAGACGGTGCCGCCCATCGCGACGCTGGTTTCGAGGATGTCGGCGCCGAACAGCTCGCAGCGGTGCAGCTCGTCGAGGTCGTTGGCATCGAACAGCACCAGCGGATGCAGGTTGCCGTCGCCGGCGTGGAAGACGTTGCAGCAGCGCAGGTCGTACTTCACTTCCATCTGCTGGATCGCGAGCAGGATGTCGGCCAGGCGCTTGCGCGGGATGGTCGAGTCGAGGCACATGTAGTCGGGGCTGATGCGGCCCGAGGCGGGAAAGGCGTTCTTGCGGCCGCTCCAGAAGCGCAGGCGCTCCTCCTCGTTCTCGCTGCAGGCGATGGCGGTCGCGCCGCAGTCGCGCAGCACCGCGGTCATGCGGCCGATCTCCTCTTCCACCTCCTCGGGCGTGCCGTCGGATTCGCACAGCAGGATGGCAGCGGCGTCGAGGTCGTAGCCCGCGCGCACGAAGTCCTCGACCGCCGCGGTCATGGGCTTGTCCATCATCTCGAGGCCGGCCGGGATGATGCCGGCCGCGATCACCGCCGCCACCGCGTCCCCGGCCTTTCGCACGTCGTCGAAGCTGGCCAAGATGCAGCGCGCCAGCTGCGGCTTGGGCACCAGCTTGACCGTGACTTCGGTGGTGACGGCCAGCATGCCCTCGCTGCCGACCACCAGCGCCAGCAGGTCGAGGCCCGGCGCGTCGAGCGCCTCGCCGCCGAATTCGATCGGCTCGCCCTCGACCGTGAAGCCGCGCACGCGCAGCACGTTGTGCAGCGTGAGGCCGTACTTGAGGCAGTGCACACCGCCCGAGTTCTCGGCCACGTTGCCGCCGATGGTGCAGGCGATCTGGCTTGACGGGTCCGGCGCGTAGTAGAGGTTGAAGGGCGCGGCCGCCTCGCTGATCGCCAGGTTGCGCACCCCGCACTGCACGACCGCGGTGCGGCTCACCGGATCGATCTTCAGGATGCGGTTGAACTTGGCGAGCGACAGCGTGACACCCGCCGCATGCGGCATCGCGCCGCCCGAGAGGCCCGTGCCCGCACCGCGCGCCACCACCGGCACGCCGAGCGCG
This sequence comes from Variovorax jilinensis, assembly GCF_030316885.1. Taxonomy (GTDB): domain Bacteria; phylum Pseudomonadota; class Gammaproteobacteria; order Burkholderiales; family Burkholderiaceae_C; genus Variovorax; species Variovorax jilinensis. Next base: position 12,039 of record NZ_JASZYQ010000014.1, read on the forward strand.
TGGCAGGCCCGGAGCACGGCCGCCACCTGGGCCTCGGTCTCGGGCAGGGCCACGACCAGCGGCCGCTGCCGATAGGCCGTGAGGCCGTCGCATTCGTAGGGCACGGTGTCCTCGTCGTGCCAGATCAGCGCATGCGCGGGAAGGTGCGGCCGCAGCGCCTGCACCACCTGGGCCTGGCGGGTCGACGCCGAGAGCGAGGACTGTTCGGCGGCGGCAAGTGGCGCATTCATGGCGGGGACTTTCAGTGGACGACCATCAGGGTGAAGGGCCAGACATAGGCCTGCAGCGTGACGTACAGCCCGACCAGCGCCGCGAGCGCAATCGAGTGGAAGAACACGTAGCGCAGGATATCGCCTTCGTGGTTGAACCAGCGCGTGGCGGTCGAGGCGACCACGATCGACTGGGCGTCGATCATCTTGCCCATCACGCCGCCCGAGCTGTTGGCCGCGCCCATCAGGTTGGGCGACAGGCCCAGCTGCTCGGCCGCCACCTTCTGCATGCCGCCGAAGAGCACGTTGGAAGCCGTATCGGAGCCCGTCATCGCGACGCCGATCCAGCCCATCAGCGTGCCGAAGAAGGGATAGAAGGCACCGGTGTTGGCGAAGGCCAGGCCGAGCGTGGTGTCGGTGCCCGAGAAGCGGGTGAGCGTGCCCAGGGCCAGCATCAGCACGATGGTCAGCAGCGAATAGCGCACCAGCCACAGCGTGCGCAGGAAGATGCGCCCGATCTCGAGCGGGTTGTAGCGCATGAAGAACGCGCTCACGATCGCCGACAGCAGGATGCCGGTGCCGGTGGCCGACAGCAGGTTCAGCACGTAGACCGCGGCCTCCTTGTGCGGCACCGGCACCACGGGCGGCACCTTCTCGATCAGGTTGTGCAGCCCGGCCATCGGGAACGAGGGCGCGAAGATGCCGTTGAGCCAGGTCTTGACCGGCGGCAGGCCCCAGACGAAGACGAACACCGAGAGGATCAGCCAGGGCATCCAGGCGCGCACCAGCGCCTCGCGGCTGTGGACCACGATCGGCGCCGGCGGCTTGGCCTCGTGCGCACTCACGTCATGGCCCTTGAGCGAGGGCGAGTGCCAGATCTTCTTCGGCTGCCACACCTTGAGGAACAGCACCAGGCTGACCATCGAGACGATGGCCGCGATGATGTCGACCAATTCGGGGCCGATGAAGTTCGACACCAGGTACTGGGGGATCGCGAACGACAGGCCCGTGACCAGGATCGCGGGCCAGATCTCCATCATGGCCTTGCGTCCCGCGAAGGCCCAGATCAGCCAGAACGGCACCAGCAGCGAGAAGAAGGGCAGCTGGCGGCCGATCATCGCGGTCACCTCCATGAGGTCGTAGCCGTGCACCTTGGCCAGTGTGATGACCGGCGTGCCGAGCGCGCCGAAGGCCACCGGCGCGGTGTTGGCGATCAGGCTCAGCCCCGAGGCCGCGAGCGGCGAGAAGCCCAGGCCGATCAGGATGCCCGCCGTCACCGCCACCGGCGTGCCGAAGCCGGCCGCGCCCTCGAAGAAGGCGCCGAAGCAGAAGGCGATCAGCAGCAGCTGGATGCGCCGGTCCTCGGTGATGCCCGAGAGCGAGTCCTGCAGCACCTTGAAGCTGCCGTTCTGCTCGGCCAGCTGCTGCAGGAAGATGATGTTGAGCACGATCCAGCCGATCGGCAGCAGGCCCGTGAAGCCGCCGAACAGCGCCGCGCGGCCGGCCATGTCGGCCGGCATGCCGTAGGCGAAGACGGCCACGGCGATCGCGGCCAGCAGGCCCATGCCGGCCGCGATGTGGGCCTTGATATGGAAGAAGCCGAGCGCGGCCAGCATCACCACCACGGGAATCGCGGCCAGCGCGGTGGAAATGATCATGTTCCCGAACGGGTCGTAGATTTGCTGCCAGGTCATGGCGGTCTCCTTCAATGCGGATGTCTCGATGTGCTCCGGACTCTAGGGAAGCGTTGGCCCTTCGGGTTGAAGGTTTTTCGCCGCCGTGTTGAAAGAACTTCGCAGCGGATGTCCCCCGTGGGACAGGTGCCTAACGCAACGCCTGGACGATCCAGTCGGCGAAGGCCTCGCATTCCCAGCGCTCGAGCGCGCCGGGCTGCCAGCAGATGTAGTGCCGGTGCGGCGATGACACCGGCCGGTCCGACAGTGGCACCAGCCGTCCCGATTCGAGCCACTGCGCGCCCAGCTTCTGGCGCACCAGCGCCACGCCGAAGCCGCTGGCCGCGGCGTCGTAGACCAGGCCCAGGTCGTTGAACTGGGCGCCGATCTGCGGCTCGGGCTGCCGCAGGCCGCAACTCGTGAACCAGGTGCTCCAGGGCTCTAGCGGACTGCGGATCAGCCGCGCCGCGGCGATCTCGGCCTCGGTGCGAAAACCCGTGAAGGGGCCGAACTCGTTGAGATAGCTCGGGCTGCAGGCCGGCACCACCTGCTCGTCGAGCACCAGCCGGCTCTCGCAGTCGGCGTAGTTGCCGCTGCCGAAGCGCACTTCGAGATCGGCCTGCTCGGCCGTGACGTCGAGGAAGGGGATCGACACCTGCAGGATCAGGTCGACGTCGGGGTAGATGTTGCGGAACAGCTCGAGGCGCGGCATCAGCAGCTCGCGGCTGAAGGTCGGCGTGACCGCCAGCCGCAACCGAGTGACGCGCTGCGGCGTCTCGCGGCTCGGCACCGCCTGCAGCGCCGCCAGGCCGATGCGCACGTTCGCGAGGTAGGCCGCGCCGTCGGCCGTGAGGCTGAAGTCGCTGCGGCCGAACAGCTTCACGCCGACATGCGATTCGAGCTGGCGGATCCGATGGCTCACCGCGCTCGGCGTCACGCACAGCTCGTCGGCTGCCCGGCCCGCATGCCGCAGCCGCGCCACCGCCTCGAAGGTCAGCAGACACTGGATCGGCGGGATGTGCTGCAGGGCCATGCGCCGCCTTCGCCTCAGCCCTCGAAGAAGGCGACCGGCAGGCCCGGCGTCTCGACCCGCATGCGGATCACGCTGCCCGAGGCCGGGCGCTCCTCGATCTCGGCTGCGGGCCGACCCTTGCGCGCGGTGGTGACGAACAGCGTGCGCAGGTCGTCGCCGCCGAAGCAGGGCATGGTCGGGCACTGCACCGGGGTAGGGAGCGCCGCCACGCGCTCTCCGGTGGGCGCGAAGCGCAGCAGCTGGCCACCCTCGTACATCGAGACCCAGTAGTGGCCCTCGGCATCGATGGCGGCGCCGTCGGGCCGGCCCTCGTAGCGCACCGGCGAGGCCGGCGTCCAGTCGGCGGGCCTGGCCTCGAACTGCTGGAACACGCGCTCGTTCGACAGCCGGTTGACGCCGGCGGCCCAGTCCCAGGCGCGCACCTGGTGGGAGTTGGTATCGGCCCAGTAGGCGGTGCGGTCGTCGGGCGAGAAGGCCAGGCCATTGGCCGTGGTGGCCTCGTTGGCCATCGGCACCAGCCCGGCAGCCGTACCGCCGCGCGCGTCAAGGCAGTACAGCACGGCATTGGCGCGGTCCTTGGCCTCGTTCATCGAACCGGCCCAGAAGCGGCCCAGGGAATCGCACTTGCCGTCGTTGAAGCGCATGGTGCGCACGTCGTGGTCGACGCGTGCGATCGGCGTCAGCTCACCGCCCCATTCGCGCGCGCGGTAGACGCCGTCGCGCAGCGCGACCACGAGGCCGCCGCGCCGCGCCGGCGCCATGCAGCCGGGCTCGGTCGGCAGGCCCCAGCGCTCGACCGTGGGCGAGCCGTCGATCGCGCCGCGGGTGCGCAGCAGCGCGCGTCCCGGAATGTCGAGCCAATAGAGCGATCGCTCCTCCGGATGCCAGAAGGGCGATTCGCCGAGCTGGCACAAGCTGTCGTCGAGGGTGGTCCACATGCGCCAGAGCTTAGGCCCAAACGGCGCCGACGCAGGCAAAAAAAAGAGCCCGCACGGGGCGGGCTCAAGTTCCAGAGGAGACTCTCGCTTGACAAATTCCTGCCGCGAAAGCGGGGCCACCCCCAAGGGCAGCCCTTGCTTGCGCTTCAGCGGTTGTAGGCGGTTTCGCCGTGGGAGGTGATGTCGAGGCCTTCGCGCTCCGCCTCTTCGCTGACCCGGAGGCCGAGCGTGAGGTCGGCGATCTTGAAGGCGATGAATGCGACGACGCCCGACCAGACCACGGTGACCACCACGCTCTTGATCTGGATCCAGACCTGCGCGCCGATCGAGAAGGTGTCGGGAGTGGGGCCGCCGGTGCCGCCGAGGCTGGTCGCCGCGAACACGCCGGTCAGGACCGCGCCGACGATGCCGCCCACGCCGTGGACGCCGAAGACGTCGAACGCGTCGTCCGCGCCGAGCATCTTCTTGAGGCCGCTGACGCCCCAGAGGCAGACCAGGCCGGCGATCAGGCCGAGCACGATCGAACCCATCGGGCCGACGAAGCCGGCTGCCGGCGTGACGGCCACGAGGCCGGCGACGGCACCCGAGGCGGCACCCAGCATCGAGGCCTTGCCCTTGTGCAGCGCTTCACCCAGGATCCAGGACAGCGTCGCGGCGGCAGTGGCCAGCACCGTGTTGATGAAGGCCAGGCCGGCCGTCGCGTTGGCCGCACCGGCCGAACCCGCGTTGAAACCGAACCAGCCGACCCACAGCAGCGAGGCGCCGACCATGGTGAGCGTCAGCGAATGCGGCGTGAAGGCTTCCTTGCCGAAACCGATGCGCTTGCCGATCACGTAGGCACCGACCAGGCCGGCCACACCGGCGTTGATGTGCACCACGGTACCGCCCGCGAAGTCGAGTGCGCCGAGCGTGGCGAGGAAACCGCCGCCCCAGACGATGTGCGCGATCGGCACGTAGCTGAAGGTGAACCACAGCACCGAGAACAGCAGCACGGCCGAGAACTTGGCGCGCTCGGCGAAGGCACCGACGATCAGCGCCACGGTGATGGCGGCGAAGGTGCCCTGGAACGAGACGAACACGTACTCGGGGATCGTCGTCAGGGCGCCGAAGGTTTCCAGCGTGATGCCCTTGAGGAAGATCTTGTCGAGCCCGCCCACGACCGTTCCCGAGCCCGCGAAGGTCAGGCTGTAGCCGTAGATCGTCCACAGAATGCTGATGAGCGAGAAGATCACGAAGACCTGCATCAGCACCGACAGCATGTTCTTCGAGCGTCCGAGGCCGCCGTAGAACAGCGCCAGGCCGGGGATGGTCATCAGGATGACGAGCATCGTCGAGGTCAGCATCCAGGCGGTGTCGCCCGAATCGATCTTCGGTGCCGGTGCGGCGGCTGCGGGTGCCGCGGCGGGCGCCTCGGCAGCCGGGGCTGCGGCCGGGGCCGCGGGCGAAGCTGCCGCCGCGGCGGCCGGGTCGCCCGACGAAGGCGTCTGCGCGAAGCCGGCACCGCCGGCGAAGAGGACGCTCATGCCGAGCGCAAGTGAGACAAGGAATTTTTTCATTTCGATTGTTCTTTCGTGCCTGCGGATCAGAGGGCTTCGCGGCCGGTTTCGCCGGTACGGATGCGCACGACCTGCTCCAGGTCGTAGACGAAGACCTTGCCGTCGCCGATCTTGCCGGTGCGGGCCGCGCTCTCGACCGCCTCGATCACGCGCTCGACCAGTTCGTCGGAGACAGCGGCCTCGATCTTCACCTTCGGCAGGAAGTCGACGACGTATTCGGCGCCGCGATAGAGCTCGGTGTGGCCCTTCTGGCGCCCGAAGCCCTTGACCTCGGTGACCGTGATGCCCTGCACGCCGATGGCGGACAGCGCTTCGCGCACTTCGTCGAGCTTGAATGGTTTGATGATGGCTGTGACCAGCTTCATGATTGTTTCTCCTACAGATGGAAGAGGTCGGCGCGGCCGTTGATGCAGGCCGCGCCGCGTGCGTTTACAGCGTCTTGGTCAGCGTCAGGATGAAGCGGGTCTTGTTCGGCGAGAAGGTGGTCGCGCCGAAGGTGGTGCCGTTGATGTCGACGCCCGGGTTGCTCAGGACATTGAAGGCGCTCTGCTCGTTGCCGCCCTGGATGTAGCCGCCCAGGGTCAGGCCGCTGCCGAAGTCGTAGGCTGCGCCGACGTTGTAGTCGAGGTAGTCCTTGTAGCCCAGGCTCTTGATGTCGCTGCTGAAGAAGGTGTAGCCAACAGCCGCCTTGAAGATGACCTTCGGAATGATTTCCTTCGTGTAGGCGAAGTTCAGGTAGCCGGTGTTGGTGCCGTCGAGGCCCGAGCCGCCCTTGTTGCCGGCGTAGTTGAAGTAGTCCTTCGACACGGTCCACGAGTACTTGGCCGTGAAGGCGCCGATGGCCTCGTCGGCCCAGGTGCCGGCGCCGTAGATCTCGGTGGTGTTGCCGGCGGTGTTGCCCGGGTACACATAGGTCAGGACGCCGACGTCCCAGTCGATCGGGCCGCCCTTGAACTTGTAGCCGCCGTAGAAGTCCATCTCGACCGAGTTGCCCGGCAGCCAGTTCACGCTCGAGTTCCAGTTGCCCACGTAGAAGCCGCTGGAGCCGAAGGCGTAGTCGATGCCGCCCTGGATGGCGGGCTTGACGTAGCTGTCCTTGGCGTAGTCGTTCTTGCCGATCATGTCCTGATCCTGGCCGCGGAACTTGTAGTTGGTGGTGATCGCGACGTTGCCCGTCAGATTCGGCGCGGGGGCCGGATCCGCAGCTGCAGCTTGCGCGCTGGCGAGCATCGGCAGGGCGGCAAGCGTGCCCAGGGCCAGGATCTGGACGGATTTGCGATACATCATCGAGAGACTCCTACGGATTTTGGAAGTGGGTTGGAGTTCTCCTCAAAGCAGGGAGCGTGCCAAAGCCCCACTGCCCCGCTGGGATACCTCCGAAGCACTTGGTCACAATGAAGAACAAGAGATGGCGACGCACCATCTTGGTGAAAGGGAGAGAAATGAGCTTGTCTTTGGTGCAGAGTCGCGCCTTGCTGGGCCTGGAAGCGGCCAGTGTCACGGTGGAGGTGCATCTGGCGAACGGCCTGCCGAGCTTCACGCTGGTCGGGCTGGCCGATGTGGAAGTGAAGGAAGCGCGCGAGCGCGTGCGGTCGGCGATCCAGAACGCGGGCCTCGAATTCCCCAATAACAAGCGGATCACGGTCAACCTGGCGCCGGCCGACCTGCCCAAGGACTCGGGCCGCTTCGACCTTCCGATCGCGCTCGGCATCCTTGCGGCCAGCGGACAGATCGACGCCGCACGACTGGCCGGCCACGAATTCGCGGGCGAGCTCTCGCTTTCCGGCCAGCTGCGGCCCGTGCGCGGCGCGCTCGCGATGGCGCTCGCGCTGCACCTGGGCGGCGTCGCCTGCCGCCTGGTGCTGCCGCCCGAAAGCGCAAGGGAAGCCGCGCTGGTCCCCGGCTCGGAGGTGTACGGCGCGCGGCACCTGCTCGACGTGGTGCGTCGGTTCCTGCCGCCCGGCGCCGCCCTGCCCGGGGACGAGGCCGGCTCGACGGCGCCCGAAGACGGCTGGATGCGCTGCCTGCCGACACCGCCGGGGCCGGCGCCGCGCCCGGCCGACCTCGCCGAGGTCAAGGGCCACATGGGTGCCAAGCGGGCACTGGAGATCGCCGCCGCCGGTCGCCATAGCCTGTTGATGGTCGGCCCGCCGGGCTCGGGCAAGTCGATGCTGGCGCAGCGCTTCGCCGGGCTGCTGCCCGCGATGACGCTCGACGAAGCGCTGGAAAGCGCAGCGGTCGCGAGCCTTGCGGGGCGCTTCGCCAGCGCGCAGTGGATGTGCCGGCCCACCGCCAGCCCGCACCACACGGCCAGCGCGGTGGCGCTGGTGGGAGGCGGCTCGCCGCCGCGTCCCGGCGAGATCTCGCTGGCGCACCACGGCGTGCTGTTCCTGGACGAGTTCCCGGAGTTCTCGCGCTCGGCACTCGAAGCGCTGCGCGAGCCGCTGGAGACCGGCACCATCACGATCTCGCGCGCCGCCCGGCGCTCCGAGTTCCCGGCCCGGTTCCAGCTGATCGCCGCCATGAACCCCTGCCCCTGCGGCTACCTGGGCAGCACCGCACGGGCCTGCCGCTGCACGCCGGACCAGGTCGCGCGCTATCAGCGCAGGCTCAGCGGCCCGCTGCTCGACCGCATCGACCTGCATCTGGAGGTGGCGGCCATCTCGGCGCAGCAACTGCTCGAGTCGCCGGCCGGCGAAGGCACCGAGGCCATCCGCGAGCGCGCAGCCATCGCCTGCAGCCGCGCGCTGGCGCGCCAGGGCGCGCCGAACCAGGCGCTCTCGGGCGCCGAGATCGACCGCCACGCGGCGCTCGAGCCCGCGGCGCTGAAGTTCCTGCACACCGCGGCCACGAAGCTCGGCTGGTCGGCGCGCAGCACGCACCGGGCGCTCAAGGTGGCGCGCACCATCGCCGATCTTGCGGGCGCCGAGGCGGTGGCGGCGGAACACGTCGCCGAAGCGGTGCAGTACCGCCGGGCGCTGCAGGCCACGCTCTAGCTGGCTAGATGATTCCGCGTCCTGCCAGGTTTCGCATCAGCGCACCGATGCCGAAGCTCCAGCGTGCCGCCTGATCCGAATGCACGATGCGGTTGTGCAGCGCGCCGAGCTCGGGCGCCGAGATGGTCACGCGATCCCCGACCACGTGCGTGAAGCCCTGGCCGGGGCCGTGGCGGTCCTGCGTGGGCGCGAACATGGTGCCGAGGAACAGCATCAGGCCGTCGGGATAGGCGTGGTGCGGCCCGATCGCCTGCGACACCAGGTCGAGCGGATCGCGGCTGATCTTCGCGAGCGAACTCGATCCCTCGAGCACGAAGCCCTCGGGTCCGTCCACGCGCAGCGCCACCGTGATGCGGCGCACCTCCTCGATGCCGAAGTGCTCGTCGAACAGGCGAATGAAGGGCCCGATCGCGCACGAGGCATTGTTGTCCTTGGCCTTGCCCAGCAGCAGCGCGCTGCGGCCCTCGAAGTCGCGCAGGTTGACGTCGTTGCCGAGCGCCGCGCCGAGCGTGCGGCCACGGCTGTCCACGGCCAGCACCACCTCGGGCTCGGGGTTGTTCCAGACCGAGCCCGAATGGATGCCGGCATCGGCGCCGGTGCCGACCGCGGCCAGCACCGGTGCCTTGGTGAAGATCTCGGCGTCGGGACCGATGCCGACCTCGAGGTATTGCGACCAGGCACCCTGCGCGATCAGCACCTGCTTGACCTTCGCGGCCTGGGCCGAGCCCGGCACGACGCCCGCGAGGTTGTCGCCGAGCACGCCCGAGAGCGCGGCGCGGGTGGCCTCGGCCCTGGAAGCGTCGCCGCGCGACTGCTCCTCGATCACGCGTTCCAGCAGGCTGGCGACGAAGGTGACGCCGCTGGCCTTCACGGCCTGCAGATCGCAGGGCGCGAGCAGCCAGCCGTGTTGCGCGTTGCGCGCGGACTCGTCGCTGTTGGCCAGCACTGCATCGAGCGCGGCGACGCGCAGGGTGCGCTCGTCACGCAGCGCCTCGCGCACCGCACCCACGGGATCGTCGAGCTCGAGCAGCTGGCTCATCGTCGGCGCGACGCGCGAGAGGTCGTGCAGGCCGCCCTCGTGCACCGCGACCAGCACGGGACCGAGATCGGGCAGCCACAGGCGGCCGACCAGGGTGGCGCGCTCGGCATCGCGCGGCAGGGAAAGGTCGGTGGAAGGCATCGATGTCATGCGAGGGTCTCCAGGCGGATCAGTGGGCGTGGGATCGGGGGCGCGGGCAACTGGGGATCGTAAGGGAGTGCGGGGCGCTTGGCTGTTTGACCATTTGGGCGCGGCCGGTTGGTTGGCCGTGGGCGCATCCGGGGTGTCTGCCGGTGGGCGTCGGAGCTTCGGTGGGGCGGTCGGTGCTGCGCACCGACTGCCCTGCGGTGCTCGCGCGGCCGGCTGTGCCGCAGAACTCACTGCGTGCCCCTTCGG
>NZ_JASZYQ010000015.1 GCF_030316885.1 Variovorax jilinensis
AAGCCCTGATGCAGGAAGAACAGCATCTGGTTGTCCCAGTCGTCCGCGGAGAGCGGCCAGCCGTGGGAGAAAACGATGGGCTGGCCCTTGCCCCAGTCCTTGTAGAAGATCTGGGTGTCGTCTGTGGTCTTGATGAAAGGCATGCGGGTGCTTCCTTGTGGTGGATCGGAGAAGGTGCTCGGAGAGCGCGCTGGCCGTCGCCTCATGCGTTCAGCGCTCTTCGAGAAAGCGGTTCACTTCGGCCGAGAAGGCTTCGGGGTACTGGAAAAGGAAGCCGTGTCCCGAATCCGGATAAATGACCAGCCGGGCATTGGGCAGCTCTTGCGCCATCGCGTAGGAGGCATAAGTCGGCACCATGACGTCGTGGCGGCCGTTCGCCACCAAGACCGGCTGCCGCACTTCATTCAGCCGCGGCAACAGGGAGGTCTCCGGCGAGCCAACCGCCATGGCGGCTCTGAGTTGAGCCTGCCAAGCCACGGGTTCGACCTGCTTCGCGAATGCATCCCCGCGCGCAGTCAGGCGGGCCAGGTATGCCTGCCCGGCCGCACGACTGGTCGGCGTCGCTTCGAAGAAGAGGAACAGGAAGTCCTCGTGGTCGTTGACGGGCTTGGTTGCCACCTGCCAGATCGACGCGTCGGGCGGGGCGGCGCGGGCTGCATCGATCGGCACATGGCCTGGACCGGAACCGGCGATGACTGCGCGTCGCACGAAGCCCGGATGGTCCAGTACCAATTGCAAGGCCACCGTGCCTCCCATCGAAAAGCCCAGCACGTCCACTTGCCGATAGCCCAGCCGCGATGCGACGCGCGTCGCCGTCGCGGCAAAGGCCCCCAGCGAGTCCGAAGGCTGGCCCGAGGAGCGACCGAAGCCCGGCTGGTCGAACATCAGCACCGGCCGTTGAGCCGCCAGGGCGTCGATCAGCTTCGGGTCCCAATGGTCCATGGTTCCGCGGAACCGGTTGAGCAGCAGCAAGGGCACGCCGTTGCCGGAACCGATGACGCGGTACGCGATCTCCTGTTCGCCCAGTTGCATGCGCAGCGTCGGCGCGGAGGTGGTGGCGGCGGCGGGATGGAGGGGGGCTGCGCCGGCCGGCCTCACGCACAGCAGCAGGCATGGGACTGCGACGATCAGGGCTGCGACGATCAGGAACTGTCGCGATCTCGTCGGGAGATTCGTTGCTGTCATGGGTGCCAGCATCGCGCACCGCCCGCCCGCCCGCGTCTCCACAACGGCGTCTCGGTGTCTCTCTCCAAAGGACGAGCTGCAGGCGCTACCGCTCGAGAAGACCATTCGCCCGACGGCGACGCTGCTTCGGGCCAGGGCCGCCGTGCCTGGTGTCTATTGCCTGCGCCTTGCGTCAGGAACGCTGGCGGCGGTACGCCATCGGGGACGTGCCGGTGGCCTGCCGGAACGCACGCGCAAAGTTGGCCTGCGTCGAAAACTGCATCGACGAGGCGATCTCCGCCAGCGATGAGCGACCTTGGGAGAGCAGGTGCTTGGCCTGTTCCATGCGCAGGTTGGCCAGGTAGCGGTACGGCGCGATTCCCGTCGACGCACGGAAGAGGCGGGCAAAGTGGAAGGGGCTGACCGCCACGGCAGCGGCGATCTCGTCGAGACCGATCGGTTGATCGAGGTGCGCCTGCATGAACTCCACCGCGAGCCGTACGCGCCGCACATCGCGCGCTGCGGTCGCCGCGGACCCGCGCGGCATTCCCAGGTCGGAGTAGCGCTGCGCGAGCCGGTTCGCCAGCGCGGTCGTCAGCGAGTCGATCAGCATCCGGCTGGCGGCCGAAGGGTTCCGCATGTCCTCGGCGAGCGCATGGCCGATCCGCACGATCGTTTCGTCGTGCACGCCAGCGAGGTAGCGGACCTGGCGCAGGAACGCGGCGCTGTTGCCGTCGGGGTCGGACAGGGCAAGCAGCCGGTCGGTGGACAGGTAGATGTGAAAGATGGACGGCAGGTGCGCGCTGATCCTGATGTCGTCCTCGGCAACGCCCACCGGGCTGATCCAGATCGTGTCTTTCCGGACCATCGTCTGCTGCCGCTGTCCCCAGCCCTTGCGGCTCACGAAGGCGCCGGGTGTCGTCTGTGGCGCGATGGTGATCTCGATCTGGTTCGATACGAACGGTGGCAGGTCGCCGGCGGGGTGGGAGCGCATCTCCGCGGCAATGCCCCGCCAGCCCAACGCACCCGAGGAGCAAAGCAGTTGCGCCTGAGGAAACTTGTTGTCGCCATGCCGGAGAAGGTTCATGGGTCCCGAGAGGACAAGTGGGGGGAATCCCCGACATTACCCTCCAAAGTTCGCACGAACCTTACAGCCGGTCAAGCTGCACCGTGAGGCAGCTTCTTGAGCGTTTTTTTTGGCCCAGGGCCTCTTCCGGCGGCGGCTTGCTCAGCTTGCGAACGCAAGACCGTCGGCCATGGCCGCCTGTACCACCCGAACGCCGTTCGTCGCCGCAAGGTCGGCCGGACGCGCGCCGGCGAGCCATGCGCTGGGGCGCGAGAACCAGAGAGCCATGCCCCACGAATCGAGCGCTGGCGCCAGGGCACCCATGACACGTGGCAGCTCGGGCAGTGTCTTGAGCCCGGGCCGGCAGAACTGGAAGAGGGGCAGCCAGCATGCATCTCCCCATTCGAGATGAACGACCTGCCCTCCATCGACGAGCGCAGCAATGGTTCGCGTGTGCCGCCGCGCGTCGCCGCGCAGCAGGAATGGAAGATCGGATGAGCGTGCGAGCCCGCCGCTGTCACGGTAGGCCGCAAGCAGGTCGACGAAGGCCGTATCGTTGCAGCGGGGCCTGCGCACCACGGGCCCCCCTGGCTGCAAGGCAATCGTTGACGTCTGGATGGAAGGCATGGCGACTCCTGGAACGGGAATCCACTTTGGCTCCGTTCGCCGACGTGCGCTTCGCTCCCAGGAGGCATTCGGAATGCCACTTCCGGCCGATACGGGGATCAGCCGCGAAGCGTCTCGACAGCGGGCCTGAAGAGGTATCCCGCACCCCGCTCGGTAAGGATCAGGGCAGGGTTGCGCGGCTCCTTCTCGATCTTGCGGCGCAGTCGCCCGACCATCACGTCGATGGAGCGGTCGTAGACCTCGGCGTTGTGCAGCCTCGAAAGCGCGAGTAGCCGCTCCCGGGACAGGACACGGTGCGGCGCAGCGAGAAATGCCAGCAACAGGTTAAATTCGGCATTGCGCAGCGCCGTGATCTCGCCGGTGGGAGAGCGCAGCTTGCGAAGACGCACATTGAGCTCCCATCCCTCGAAGCGGTACGCACGCACATCGGCCACGGCATCCGCCACGGTCTCGTGCATTCTTGACCGGCGCAGCAGTGCGCGAATGCGCGCCAGCAGCTCTCGCGGAGAGAAGGGCTTGGTGACGTAGTCGTCGGCTCCGAGCTCGAGTCCCATCACCCGGTCTGCCTCGTCCTTCAACGCGGTAAGAATGATGATCGGGACCTTGGTCTGCTCGCGCAGATTCCGGGCGATCTGCAACCCGCTTTCGCGACCGAGACGAAGGTCGAGCACCACCAGGTTGGCCGGATCGCGGGCGAGCACCGAGCGCATCTCGCCCTCGGTGGTCACCGCTGTGACGCGAAAGTCGTGGTCGCCCAGGTAGTGCGTGATCAGGTCCCGCACCGATGGGTCATCGTCGACCGCAAGCACGTGCGGCGCCTGTGTCGACGCACCGTTGTCCAGCATTCAACCTGCTCCTTGCACAAGAAACAACAATGTCAGTTGACACAAAAGCGCGCATCTTCCGTCCATGTGAGGGAACATGCAGCCTTCGATGGTTGTTCGCTCCCGCCTCATTTTCCTGCGGGGGATGTCGCTTGGCACGCGAACGGGGATTCAAATCTTGCTAGGTTGCTTTCGCATTGCGGTCATCGACAGCGACCCCCTCATGCGGGACCTGGCCGAGCGTTGGCTGTCCGAGGCCGGGCATGAACTTGTCGTCCTTCCGACGCCTCCATCGGAGGCGGTCCGACGACTCGACCTGATCATGCTGGACGTGGCGAATCCAGGACGTGCCGCCGGACGTGTCGAAGCGCTGCGCGCGTTCTACGACGTGCCGATATTGGTGATGTCCGCCCACCTGCGGAACAGCTCGAAGCCATCCTCCGCGCTGGCCTCACGCCTCCAGGCTGCGGCCGTTCTTCCGAAGCCGTACACCCGGAATGAACTACTGACGGCCGTCGCGGCGGCCATTGGCAGACGCAACTGACCCCGCAAATACCGACGCCAGCGCCGTCGCCAAATCGGCCTTCGCAACCGGCTTTGCAAGCACCGCCAACGCGCCCGACGCGCGGGCCCGGTTCACCAGGGTGTCGCCGAGATAGCCGCTCATCATGATGACTGGAATGTCCGGGCGCACTTCCTTCAGCGAACGCATCAGCGCGATGCCGGACATTCCCGGCATGCGTTCATCCGTGAGCACGGCGTCGAAGACGTCGGGGCCTTCCCGAAAAATGCGTGCGGCCTCCGTGCTGGAAGTGCAGGCCGTCCATCGATACCCCAGGTCGGAGCAAAGCCGGGAGGTCAGACTGCTCAGCGCGGGATCGTCGTCAATGACGAGCACATGCTGCTTCGTGCCACGCGGCAGGCGTTGTGGCGCAATCGCGCGCGAGTGGGGCACGTCGCCCATTCGCGGAAGGTAGACGACGAACGTGCTGCCGTTGCCGACGCTGGAACTGACGTCGATGGCGCCCCCCAACTCCGTCACGATGCCATGCACAAGTGACAACCCGAGTCCCGTCCCCAGATTGACCTCCTTCGTGGTGAAGAACGGGTCGAAGATGCGCTGCCGGTTCTCAGGTGCAATCCCGATCCCCGTGTCGGATACGGTCAGGGCGACATATTCGCCGCCGTCCATGGAGCCCGTGGTCACCGAGCGCCCCTGCAACAAAGAGGCGCATTCAAGCACGATCCTCAGGACGCCGCCGTTCGGCATCGCCTGAATCGCATTGATCGCCAGATTGCCCACGATCTGATGCACCTGGGTCGGGTCTCCCATGATGGCAGCCGTGCCAGCGCGGAAATCGCACTCGAGATCGATCTCGCCTTGCAGGGCGGGCTTCAGCAGATCCACCGATTCGCGCGCGACCTGCTCGAAATGCACCAACGTCCGTTCGCTGATGCTGCTTCGGCTGAAGGCGAGGATCCGGTCTACCAAGGAGCGCCCCCGTTCTCCCGCCGTAAGGATGGATTCGAGATCGCGGCGCATGCGGCTTCCCGAACGCGTTCGCCGGAGCGAGATCTCGCCGAACCCCAGGATGGCGCCCAGGATGTTGTTGAAATCGTGCGCGATCCCACCTGCGAATGTGCCGACCGCTTCCAGTCGCTGCGATTGCTGCCGTGATGCCTGCTCCCGCTTGCGCGCGTCTACGTCGCTGATCGAGCCGCTCAGTCGGGTCGCTTTTCCTTCGGCATTGCGCAGGCAGCGCCCTCGGATTCGTCGCCACCGGTCGGTGCCGTCGGGTTGCCGGAATAGCCACTCCGCGTCGAGCGAATCTGATTCGCCAGCGACGTATCGAGCGATGGCGTCTCGTCGCGCAGCCACGTCCGCCTGCGGCTCAAGGACCAGCGCCATCCATTCGGCGCGCGGCCGTAGAGCGTCGGCGCTCGGTGGCAGCCCGTAGAGGGACTGCGCACGCTCGGACATGAACATCATCCCGGTCTGCAGGTCCCAGTCCCAGATACCATCTGCCGATCCCTCGACCGCCAGCGCAAAGCGCTCCTCCGACTCGCGCAGCGCTGCTGCCGTCAGGCGCAGCCGCGTGATGTCTGCCGACGCCCCGACGACCCGCATCTTGCCGTCGCCTTCCACCATCGCGACGCCGCGCTCGTGGATCCACCGGACCTCGCCATCGGGGCGCACGATACGGAACTCCGCTTCCCAGCGCCCCATTGGCTGCGAGAGCCATGCGTGGAAGGTGCGGCCGATCCGCTCGCGGTCGTCGTCGTGAATGCACTGAATCCATAGCACCGGCTCGCGGTACAGCGCCTCGACGCTGTAGCCCCAGATGTCTTCAAAACTCTGGCTGCAGTAGACGACACGCTCGGGATCGCACTCGGTGATCCAGACCACGTCGCCAGTGGCCTCCACCAGATGGTGGAATCGTGCTTCCGATCGGCTGAGGTCCTCAAGCAGGCGAGTCGACGGATCTGACATGGCGTCCGGATGTCCTGTTTGGCCATTGAGATGCAGCAAATTATCCAGCAGCGATGTCAGCTCGATCCCTCTATGTGTCGTCTGACACATCGCCAGGTCGAAAACGCACTGCATTGAAACACCGACGTCGCAGACTCCTCACCCGCAGGGCACAGGCCCGCCAATCTATCCGGAAGGTGCCATGAACAACGTTCCCCCTATCGAGGTCTACGTATGCCACAGTTCTCCGCTGGTCAGCGCCGGGCTTGCTGCCACCCTGCACGGTCAGGTAGGACTGTCCGTGAGTGTCCGAGAAGTGGATCATGGCTTGCCGGATGACCTTCGCTGCGATGTCCTGATTGCCGACTACGCCACAGGCCTGAGGTGCGTCGGCGCGATGTCGGCGGCTCAATCCGATACCCGAGGATCGCTGCCAAGGCTGCTGATCGTGACTTCCAAGGCGGGTGAGTGGGACATCCGCTGCGCGATGGCTCAGGGTGTGCCGGGATACCTGCTTCTGGGATGCCCGG
This sequence comes from Variovorax jilinensis, assembly GCF_030316885.1. Lineage (GTDB taxonomy): Bacteria > Pseudomonadota > Gammaproteobacteria > Burkholderiales > Burkholderiaceae_C > Variovorax > Variovorax jilinensis. Next base: position 6,682 of record NZ_JASZYQ010000015.1, read on the forward strand.
CCGAGCGGCTCGTGCATGCTGTCCGCTCCTTGGCCCGTGGTGGCCGCTGCTATGACGATACCGTCTCGGCTCGGCTCGCCGAGAGTCTGATTCACGCAACGCTGACCAAGCGGGAGCAGGACGTCCTGAAACTGCTGTCACAGGGCGTTGGCAACAAGCTCATTGCTCGTTCCCTGGACATCCAGTTGGGTACGGTCAAAACCCACGTCAAGGCGATTCTTGCAAAGCTTGAGGTGCGCACCCGGACGCAGGCTGTCGTGGTCGCCGAGCATCGAGGCCTGACAGGCGTGGTCTGCGACTGAACTCGAGCATCGCGGTCAACCTCGGCGGCGCCGCACGAAAGAGCGACCCCAGTCAGACGGCCATGGAGAAGCTCCGCCTCCATCGCGGCGGCAGCTTCAGACTGGGTGCAGTCGGTCGATTTTGGCCGGCGAGCGTCGGAGACCGCGGATACCTGACGTTCGCGCTTTTGTGCGCGACCGGCCGGTCCACTTGGAAACTTGACCTTCGCTGTCCAGCGCTCCCAGCGCCAGGGCCACGACGTCCTTTGAATGGCTGATTCCCAACGTCGCGAATTGGCGTTCAGGGCCCTCTCCAGTCTCTGGGTTCGGTGCGACGAACGTCCGGTCCACCACCGAAAGCGGTCAGTCTTCCAGCCACAAACTCACGCTCTCGACCCGCGCGCGTACCAGGCCTGCGAGCGATTGACCACC
>NZ_JASZYQ010000016.1 GCF_030316885.1 Variovorax jilinensis
AATATAGCTGTCCAGTTGCGCCGCCGGCAGGAGCGGCGCGAACAGGTGGCGGATGAAGATGTAGCCCAGCAGCGCCATCGAAAAAGGCTTCACTCCCCAGTTGATGAGGAGCGTGACGCCGATGCCGCGCCAGTGCGCCTTGACCTGGCCGAGCGCCGCGAAGTCGATCTTCAGCAGCATCGGAATGATCATCACCCAGATCAGCACGCCCACCGGCACATTGACCTGGGCCACCTCGAGGGCGCCGATCGCACGGAACACGCCTGGTAGCAGCTGGCCGAGCACGATGCCAGCGACGATGCAGAGCGCGGCCCACACCGTCAGGTAGCGCTCGAAAAAGCCGATTGCGGGCGGCGCCGCGTCGTCGGCGCGCAGAGTCTGTGAGACCGTCATGAAGATCGCCGAAGGAATCGGGACGGCGCGAACTCGGTCAGCATTGGCAGAGCGCTTCGGCCGCGGGCAGGCACGGGGCGCCTTGGCAGCAGTTCTCGGTCAGGTAGCCGATCAGGCCGACTACCTGGCTGAACGCGGCACGGTAGATGAGATTCCGGCTCTGCCGTTCCTGCGTGACCAACCCCGACGACGTCAGCTCCTTCAGGTGGAAGGACAGGCTGGTGGCGGGCACGCCCAGGGCCTCCACCAGCGCGCCCGGGGTCAGGCCATCGGCGCCGGCAACCACCAAGGCCCTGAACACCTGCAGGCGCAGTGGTTGCGCGAGCGCGGCAAGAGATCTCACAACGTCTTTCTCATCCATATTTCAACGATACTCGTATGATGGAAGTTATGCAATCACCTTCCTCCATCACCATCTTTCACAACCCGGCTTGCGGCACTTCGCGCAACACGCTGGCCCTCATCCGCAACGCCGGCATCGAACCCGTCGTTGTCGAATACCTCGAGACGCCGCCGAGCCGGGAGCGCCTCGAGCAACTGATCGCGGCCATGGGCATCACCGTGCGCGAAGTGCTGCGGCAGAAGGGCACGCCCTACGACGAGCTCGGCCTGGCCGATCCGAAGTGGTCCGACGCCGAACTGCTCGACGCCATCGAGGCACACCCAATTCTCATGAGCAGGCCGATCGTCGAAACGCCGCTGGGCACGAAGCTGTGCCGGCCCTCCGAACTGGTGCTTGATCTGCTGTCGCAGCCGCAACGGGGCGCGTTCACGAAGGAGGACGGCGAAATTGTCGTTGATGCGGAGGGTCGCCGTGTCCGGTAGCACGCTTCAAACTCAGCGCCACGCACGCGCCGTGGCGAGTCTCCCGAACCTCGATGCAAGCCTCTTCGAGGCACCCACGCTGGATCGGTTGGCGCCGCACCAACCTTCGGACCACGCTCCAAGGTTCCTGCTGCTGTACGGCTCGCTGCGCGACCGGTCGTTCAGCCGCCTCGCGGTCGAAGAAGCCGGCCGGCTGCTGACGGCCATGGGTGGTGAGGTGCGCGTGTTCGATCCGGCCGGCCTGCCGCTGCCCGACAGTGCGCCCGACAGTCACCCGAAGGTGCAGGAGCTGCGCAGCCTGGCGCAGTGGGCCGAAGGCATGGTCTGGTGCTCGCCCGAGCGCCACGGTGCGATGACCGGCATCATGAAGGCGCAGATCGACTGGATTCCACTGAGCGTCGGCGCAGTGCGGCCGACGCAGGGCAAGACGCTCGCCGTGATGCAGGTCTCGGGTGGCTCGCAGTCGTTCAACGCGGTGAACCAACTGCGCGTGCTGGGGCGCTGGATGCGCATGATCACGATCCCCAACCAGTCGTCCATCGCCAAGGCCTACGACGAGTTCGACGAGTTCGGCCGCATGAAGCCCTCGGCCTACTACGAGCGCGTTGTCGATGTGATGGAGGAGCTGTTCAAGTTCACGCTGCTGACGCGCGAGGTGTCAGGGTACCTGGTCGATCGGTACAGCGAGCGGCGGGAGAGCGCGGCGAAGCTTTCCTTGCGAGTCAATCAGCGCTCGATCTGAAGCGCTGATGCGCCTTGTTAGATGACTGCTTAGCTGCCAATAGCGTCATACATTCGATCGCTCGGAACGTCCGTTGCTGGCCGATTGCGTCGTTGCCTGCTCGAGGCCAACTGTCTGAAGTCGCTGCGAACGCGCAGGCCACACTCCGCTACCAACGCGCCGGCCTGTCATGTTGGTGTGATGTAGGCAGCGCATGGAAGAGCGCTCTGGTGCGTCGCTCCTTGTGCGGCCATTGGGCGCCGCGGAATGCTAGCTTGGCGCTATCGTTCATGATGCAGCCGTTTCGGCACCAAGGTAACTCATGCAATCTCACGCAGTTCTTACATTCTTCACCGCCGCGTCACTTGCGATTGCAGCTGGCGCCGAAACAAGCGCTACCTGTCACATCCAGCCCTTTTCAGGCGCCACATTGCCACAGGGGGCGGTCGCAGAGATGACCATCGCAAACACGGGCGCATCGTGCGCGATCACAAACTATGGCGTTCCGGCCGAACGTCAGAACGCGGCCTACTCGGGCTCTATTACGTCTGCTGCCACACATGGCACCGCTTCCTTCACCCCGCCGCGAGCGACTTACACGCCACAGCCTGGATTCGTCGGCGATGACGAATTTGCCTATACGGCTATGGCGAAAGGCCACAACGGTCAGCCGATCACCTTGCGTGTTCGAGTGAAGGTCAAAGTTGTAGCCCCCTAGCGCGTGGCGCCTCATTTCCCATGCCCCGCATCGCCCTCATCTCCGACACCCACAACCTCCTGCGCCCCGAAGCCCTGGCCTTCCTCGCAGGCTGCGATCACATCGTCCACGGCGGCGACATCGGCGGGCCCGACATCCTGGCGCGACTGTCGGAGATCGCACCGGTAAGCGTGGTACGCGGCAACAACGACCACGCGCCATGGGCGGCCGAAATTCCCGTGTCGTTGACGGTGGTGCTGGGCGGCGTCGCGGTGCACGCGGTGCACGACATCGCCGATCTGAACCTGGCTGCGGCCGGTGCGAACGTGCGTGTGGTGGTGTCGGGTCACTCGCACAAGCCGTCGATGGCCGAGCGCGACGGGGTGCTGTTCGTCAACCCGGGCAGCGCGGGACCGCGTCGCTTCAGCCTGCCGATTTCCGTGGGCGAACTGTGGATCGACAGCGGCCAGGTGACGCCGCGACCGGTCACGCTGGACGTTTCGCCTCCGCGTTGAGCCAACGGTCAGCAGCGTTCGCTTTTGCTTAGGCACCATCGGGGCAAGCAACACACAGACTGGACGCGCGCATGACACCGTAGAAAACCGTTCGATCCGACCTTGCGAAGGTCTTCCGGCTGACCGTGGTAGGGCTCTCCCGCATCAAACGGACCTAGCCTCGATGTCGGCATTCGCTGCAGAACGGCATTTCCCCTTCGGCCTTTGGACGGCAATTCCGGCCCATCGAAGTCCTTCGGCCTTGCCCCGAGCATGTCAGCAATGCGAGCGGGATGAGACATTCGACATCTCATCCGATGCCGAATCGACATGATCACCGATGGCTCGGTGCACCTACGCCGCTCCCCACTTCTCACTCAACCGTCCGGTGTCGATAGGTCACGCCGGTCGTTGGAGCGGCTTGGTCGGAGCAAAGCAACCCCGGGGAGTGCTCATCTTCGGATAATGGTCGACCGGACCTGGCGCAAGCTCACCCTTGCAGCGGCATGGGCACGCTAAGCGAGTGTCGGCTCGCCGCTTTGGTGTAAGGGTAACCACCGGAATGGCGAGAACTGACTAGGAAGTGTCGGTAAGTGACCGTGCGCCGCCGGAGACCCTGATTGAAGATCCATGGACACGACAACCACTAACCGAGCCCATGATGATCCTGAACAATCCCAACCTCGACGTACGCAAGACCAACCGCGCCATCGACGAGCTCCTAAAAGTAACGACCAACCCGCGTCACCGGTTCATGCTTGAGGCCTACCACCGTCACCGCTTCCTCGAGATCGCGGGTCGCTATGAAGAAATCTTCTCGCCTGACATGACGGTCGCGAATCCGAAGTATCACTTCGAAGTGGCAGGCAACAGCGCCACGCTCGACGGCGCCGAATCCGTCAAGGGGCTCTACGCCGTCTGGGCGCAGACGAACCAGTCGATCTTTTACGCGGAGGACGAACAGATCGCGGTCGCCAACAACTTTATCGCTTCGGTGTCGACCATGTACCAGCAAACGCACGGCAGAACCTTGGCCGCCAATGGCATCCAGGTTGACGACGAGAACGCGTACTACCTGATTCGCATTCCCGGCATGCAGATGTTCTGGCCGTATGACGATCAATGCCGCCTGCTGGGCGAGGACGTTTGGGAGCCAAATCCGGCAGCGCGCACGCTGACCAAGTTGGCGCCGTCCGAAGTGCTGACGAGCGAACAGTCCGGCAAGCTGCTGGAGCCATTCATCAAGCCCCTGCGCAACTTCGAAGAGGCCGTACTGCAGGCCGCCTGAGCCGTCAGAAATTAAAGAAGAACTCGGACGGCTCGATGGGCGCATTCACCACCGGTGGCTACGGCCGTCGGCCCACCGATCTACGGACGCTGGTATTTCAACCCCAGAACGCGGCGACGCGCCCGACGAACCAGAACCCCGCGAGCGCGCCGATGGCGTAGGGCACCGCTTGAACGATGCGGCGCTCGACAAGAGCCGAAATCCCTGACCGCTTGGCGACCCACATTGTTCCCAGCACTGCGCCGATGAACGCGAGCTGACCGAGCTCGACCCCGACATTGAAAGCCAACAGCGCGAGCGGAATGTCACCGCGCGGCAGGCCGATCTCGGAGAGCGCGCCGGCGAAGCCGAAGCCATGAAGCAATCCGAAGCAGAAGGCGATCACCCAGGGCCAGCGCGCCGTCAGGCTGGGTTCGCCCCGGCGCGTGCGCACGATCTCGCTCGCGAGCAGCAGTACGGAGAATGCGATCGCAGCCTCGACCGGCGGTCCCGGAACGTGAACCACGCCCAATGTGGCAAGTGCCAGCGTGATCGAATGCGCGAGCGTGAAGGCGGTGATAGACCACACCAGCGCGCATGTGCTCGGCACGATCAGGAGCAGCGCGAAGACGAAAAGCAGGTGGTCGTACCCAAGCAGGATGTGCTCGATGCCGTGCCTCACGAAAGCGCCCGCGATGGCGAGCGGCCCCTCGGGAATCGCTGAGATCTCGATCCAGGGTTGCGATGACCGCACCAATGTCGTCGTCATGTCGCCATCCGCGAGCTCCACGCGCACCAACACGTCCGTGATCGTGCCTTGCAAGCCGGTGAACTCGATGCGACGGCCTGCGAGACCGCCGGGCGCCTCGATCACGCGGCGTTCGACCTGGGAATCCGACAGTTCCTGAGTGTGCGGCGGAACAATGTCATTTGTTCCATCCGGAAGCTTGAGAACAACCGGTAGCGGCATGCCCGCAAGCACCGGCGTTCGCCAGAGCACGTCATAGCGCTCGGGCGTCGTCTGCCTGATTTCCAGGTAAGCGGGGCGCGCGTCGTGCGCGGCCGCCGGGACAGCGAGCGCGATCAGGGCCGCGCTGAACAAAGCGAGCACTCCACGGCCCACGACAAAGCGCCAAAGCGCGTGCATTGACCTCACTTCGCGGCGCCGGCGGGGCCGGGGGCGTGACCCTCTATCTCGATCGCGGCCAACTGGTCTATGAGTACAACGCACTGGCGCTCAAGCGCAGCGTGGCGCGCTCGACGGCTGCATTGCCCGCTGGCCGCGTCCGCATCGAGGTTGAGACGGTGGTAGCGTCACCCAAGCCCGGCTCTGCGGCCCAGATCGTCATGCGGGTCGATGGCGCCGAGGTCGGCCGCACCAGCGTGCCTTACACGCTGCCGCTGGCGTTCACCGCCACAGAGACGTTCGACGTCGGCGTGGATCTGGGCTCGCCGGTTGCGCTCGACTACTACGACCGTGCCCCCTTCAGCTTCAACGGACGCATCGACAAAGTGCATGTCGCATACAAGCCGTAGGGTACGTAGGTTCCCTCGAGCAGTCGTTCCGGCCGACGTCTCAGTGTCAGCTATGTGTCCCATACCGCGCCTTGCGCTCCGATGGATGACCGGCTGCTCATGGCCGGGACCGCCTGGTGGCGTCGTCGCCCGAAAGCAGCCCTTGGGGAGGTCGGCGCCACTTGGTCTGGTTTGACCGTGGCCAGGGTGGTTGATTGCTGGTCGGTGCATGGTTGATCTCCCTCAACTTGATGGGAGTCCATCATGGAAGCTAGTCATAGCGCCGTCCATCGCGAGCCATGGAACAAGGGAAAGATAGTCGGGCAAAAAGCGCCGTTCAAGGTCAAGGACATCTGGGCGCTCCGGGTTCGTCTGCAAATGGAGCATCGGGTGCGCGAGCTTGCGCTTTTCAACCTCGGGATCGACAGCAAGCTCCGCGGCTGCGACCTAGTCGGCCTCAAAGTGCCGGACATCTGCCACGGCGACCAAGTGGCGACACGCGCCGTGGTGATGCAGCACAAGACCCAACGTCCTGTGCAGTTCGAGATCACGCCGGTAACGCGCGATGCTGTGCAGAAGTGGATCAAGCAAGCGGGGCGGAAGCCAGAAGATTTTCTGTTCCCAAGCCGTGTCCACGCTTCCCCACATCTCGGCACACGCCAGTACGCTCGTATTCTCGAGGGGTGGGTTGAGGAGCTGGGTCTTGATCCAGCTGAGTACGGTACGCATTCGATGCGGCGAACGAAGGCGACCTTGATCTATCGACGCACCAAGAACC
>NZ_JASZYQ010000017.1 GCF_030316885.1 Variovorax jilinensis
TGCTGTGCGACCTGCTCGATCGAGCCTTGGCCCGAGGGCAAGAGCATCAGCAAGATGTTGCGCACGCTGTCGGTTGCACTCATGCGTGTCGATCCGGCGGAAGTCTCCAGAACCTGGCGCGCGTAGCGCGCCATCACGGGATCGGCCATCGGGTTGGGAGCATCCAGGTCGCTCTTCGTACAAGCGATCCCGTTGAAATCCTGCCCGAAGTAGACACCGTAGCCGAAAAGCCGGAAGTGCAGGCTCGGATCGCGGGGCGGTGCGTGCGAGAAGCAGACCTGCAAAGGGTTCCATGCCGGGCCGAGGAAGAACTTCATATTCCGGAACGTCACCCCGACCAGCAATTCCGTCGCCTGACGCGATGAGCCGGCCTGCCCCACGAGAAATTGCTCCCGCATCACCGCGATGCCATCGGTCTCTTCGAGCGCCACGAGCAATGATTCGTTGAGCACATGGCTGTAACGAATCATCGCCTTGACGACGCGTCGCACCGTGGGTTCCTCGCGAGCCACCAGCGCCACGGCACCGAGGTTGGAAAGCTCACGCGTCTCTGCCATGCGCAGGCCGAAGTTGTCCACGCCGCTGGCACTGGCCGATGCTTCCAGCAGGTCCCGCACCGCTCGACTCGGGATGCGCATGTCGCGGTCGTGCAAGCACGCCGCATTCAGTCCTACCTTGGCCAGCAGGGGTAGCGGATCGAGGCCGACCGCACGCGCCACTTCGGGGTAGTTGGTGAGGCTGGCACTGCGAACAAGGTTGGACATGGGGATAACGCGATGTGTCACGTCAGGTTAAACCAATGTCACAGCCGGTCAATCAGCTCCTTCCCTTGGTCGGAACAATAAGTCTTCCGACAGTGCTCCAAATCAGGAGCTGCTAGCTGCGACGACCTCAGGAGAACCGACCGATGAACCAATACGAGACTGCATCCTCGACGCCTATTTGCGACCGCCTGCGCAAGAGCGGCAACTGGAACCCCAACTGGGAGCCCTTCGCTGAACTCGACCCCGACTGGACCGAGAAATTCATGGTCATGGGCCTTACGCCCATGTTCTCCGGCGTGCTCGATCCCAAGACGATCGAATTCATTGCCATCGCCGTCGACGCCTCGTGCACCCACATGTACGCCCCGGGCGTGCGACGGCACATCCGCAAGGCGCTTGACCTAGGCGCCACGAAGGAAGAAATCTCCGCCGTGCTGCAGTGCGTGAGCGTCTTGGGCATCCACACCATGAGCCTCGCCGCGCCCATCCTGCTGGACGAACTGGCTTCCGCACCCACGGCCTGACAGGCAGCAACCCCCTTTTCTCCAAACCACGAAGGACAACCTCATGCATTTCCTCGACGACTCCCTCCTCCCCGAGAACCAGCAACCTCTGGTCATCCAAGTCGCACCCTACGGTCCTCAGTGGGACGCCAAGGACTCCGACGACATCGCCGTCTCAATGGACGCCCAGGTCCAGAAGGCCGTGGATTGCTGGAACGCCGGCGCCACGGTGCTGCATGTGCACGTGCGTGAAGAAGACGGCAAGGGCAGCAAGCGGCTGTCCAAGTTCAACGAGATGCTGGCGCGCCTGCGCGAGGCGGTGCCCAAGATGATCCTGCAAGTGGGCGGCTCGATCTCCTTCGCCCCCGAGGACGACGGCCAGGCGGCCAAGTGGATGACGGACGACACGCGCCACATGCTGGCCGACCTGAACCCGCGGCCCGACCAGGTGACGATCGCGATCAACACTAACCAGATGAATGTGATGGAGCTCATGACCGCCGCTGACGTGGCGGGCACGTCGCTCGCCAACCCGGCCCTTCAAGCGGCTTACCGGGACATGATCGTGCCTTCCAACCCCTCCTGGCACGAGGAGCACCTGCGACGCCTGGTGGCCAATGGCATTCAGCCGCATTTCATGCTCGCCCATCTGAGCCAACTGGAGACGGTGGAGCGCCTCATTCGTCGCGGGGTGTACATGGGCCCGCTGATCCTGAACTATGTGGCGATTGGCGGCGGTGCGGCCGGTGTCAACCCGGGCGACATGATGGAGTTCGTGCGCCGCACGCCCGATGGTGCGACGCTGACCATCGAGACCCTCAACCGAAACGTGATCCCGCTGAACACGATGGCCATCGCGATGGGCATGCATGTGCGCGTGGGCATCGAGGACACGCTGTTCGGACCCACCGGTGAGCGCATGACCTCGGTGCAGCAGATCGAGGCCATGGTAGCGATTGCACGGGTGCTGAACCGCGACATCGCGAGCGGCGACGAGGCGCGCAGCATCTACCGCATCGGCGAGACCTATCGAAGCACCGAAGAGACGCTGGCGCGCATCGGGTTTGCGCCCAACCGGACGCAGGGCCAGCGCGGCGTGCCGATGCGTGTCGCTGCCTGAGTCGCGCCAACTGGACGCCGACCTTGGAGCCACCGCGTGTCAATCCCCGCCCACTTGAATCCCGCGGCACCGCGGTGGACCGACGTGCTCGGAGAGCACGAACTGACGGCACACGGCCGCGGCTTTGTGCGCCGCGATGGGCACGAGATCGCGCTGTTTCGCATCGATGACGCCGTGCACGCGGTCGCCGACAGCTGCCCGCACGCCGGTGCTTCGCTTGCCAGAGGTGCCCTCGAC
>NZ_JASZYQ010000018.1 GCF_030316885.1 Variovorax jilinensis
GCTCAGAGCCGCGACACGCTCTGGAAGCCCTCGGCGCTGGAAGCCTGGGCCTTGGGGATGGCGCGGCCGTCCTGCGGCGTGACCGGGAACACGGCGTTGATCTGGCCCGTGGCCGAGGAGCCGAAGTAGGGCGTGACCACCTCCGCATGGCCGTCGTAGGCCGACCAGCCCAGCGCGCCGAGCACCATCGCGGTGTCGTGCATGAAGCCCTCGCCGTGGCCCTTGGCCGCGTACTCGGGCAGCATGGCGCAGAAGTCGGCCCATTCGCCGCCTTCCCACATCTTCACCACGTCGTGGTCCATGCGCTCGAGCAGCGGGCTCCAGACGCGGTCGGCGAACTGCGGCGCCAGGCCGTTCTGCGCGAAGCGGTGCGACAGCGAGCCGCTGGCGAAGAAGGCGACCGTGCCGTTGTAGTGGTCCTCCACCGCGCGGCGCATCGCCCAGCCCAGGCGGGCGCTGTCGTTGAGGTAGTGGCTGGTGCACAGGGCCGACACGCAGATCGCCTTGAAGTGCAGGTCCTCGTTCATGTAGCGCATCGGCACCAGCGTGCCGTACTCGGGGCCCAGCGTGGTGGCGTCGTGCGCGAGCGTCTCCACGCCCCATTCGTTGCAGGTGCTCGCGAGCAGCCGGCCGAGCTCGGGATTGCCCGGCACCTCGTAGGGCATGTTGCTGATGAAGTGCGGCAGCTCGTTGCTGGTGTAGACGCCCTTGAAATGCGGCGCGCAGTTCAGGTGGTAGCTGGCGTTGACCAGCCAGTGGGTGTCGAAGACCACGATGGTGTCGACGCCCAGGTCGCGGCAGCGCTGACCGATCTCCTTCAGGCCGTCGATCGCGGCCTGGCGGCTGCCCTTGCGCGGGCCGTCGAGCTCGCTCAGGTACAGCGAGGGCACGTGCGTGATCTTGGCGGCGAGTGCGAGCTTGCCCATGCTCAGGCTCCCCAGTGCGGGATGTGGTGGCTGCCCAGGCTCACCGCGACGTTCTTGGGCTCGCAGAACACCTCGTAGCTCCAGGTGCCGCCCTCGCGGCCGGTGCCCGAAGCCTTGGTGCCGCCGAAGGGCTGGCGCAGGTCGCGCACGTTCTGGCTGTTGACGAAGCACATGCCGGCCTCGACCGCCGCCGCCACCCGGTGCGCGCGGCCGATGTTCTCGGTCCAGACGTAGCTCGAGAGACCGTAGGCGATGTCGTTGGCCAGGCGGATCGCATCGGCCTCGTCCTTGAACGGGATCAGGCAGGCGACCGGCCCGAAGATCTCCTCCTGCGCGATGCGCATGCGGTTGTCGACGTCGGCGAAGACCGTGGGCAGCACGTAGTTCCCTTTCTTCACGCGGTCCGGCAGCTCGGGCGCACCGAGCCCGCCGCACAGCAGCGTCGCGCCTTCCTTCGGGCCCAGCTCGATGTAGCTGCGCACCTTGGCCAGATGCGCCTGCGAGATCATCGGCCCGACGATGGTCTTCTCGTCGAGCGGGTCGCCGACCGTGATGCGCCTGGCGCGCTCGGCGAACTTCGCCGCGAAGTCGGCATAGATCGACTGCTGCACCAGGATGCGCGAGCCCGCGGTGCAGCGCTCGCCGTTGTTGCTGAAGATCATGAACACGGCCGCGTCGAGCGCGCGGTCGAGGTCGGCATCCTCGAAGACCACGAACGGGCTCTTGCCGCCGAGCTCCATGCTGAACTTCTTCAGACCCGCGCTCTTGACGATGCGGTTGCCGGTGGCGGTGGACCCGGTGAACGAGATCGCGCGCACGTCCGGGTGCGCCACCAGCGG
>NZ_JASZYQ010000019.1 GCF_030316885.1 Variovorax jilinensis
TCATCAATTCCCGGAGACATAAATGCAAGCACTGACGAAACCCCTGCGCCGCGCCATGCTCGGCGCCCTGGCAGCCGCATCCCTGGTGGCCGTGGCACCCGCCGCACTGGGCCAGACCTGGCCCAGCAAACCGATCCGGCTCGTCGTCGGCGCACCGGCTGGCGGCACCGCGGACATCGTCGCGCGTACGTTGGCCGAAGGACTGGCGCCTCTGCTCGGCCAGCCCGTGATCGTCGACAACAAGCCCGGGGCCATGGGCGCCATCGGTACCCAGGACCTGGTGCAGTCGCCGCACGATGGCTACACCTTCATGGTGGGCGTCAACGGCTTGGTGAGCGAGATTCCACATATCGCGAAGTCCCGGATCGACATGTTCAAGGACATCCAACCTTTGGCACAGCTCACCCAAACCGGCCTCGTGCTCGTCGGTACGCCGTCGCTGCCGGCATCGAACCTGAGCGAAGTCATCGCCTATGTGAAGGCCCACCCCGGCAAGGTGAGCTACGCCTCGTACAGCAGCGGATCGATGTCGCACACGATGGGGCAGGAGCTCAACAAGCTGGCCGGCCTGGACATGACGCATGCGGGCTACAAGGGCTCGCCGCCGGCGCTTCAAGACGTGATGGGCGGCCATGTCGCGCTGATGTTCGACGGCCCGGCGACCTCGGTGCCGCTGGTCAAGGCTGGCAAGCTGAAGGCCTTTGCGGTCGGTACCCCCAAGCGGCTGACTGCGCTGCCCGACGTGCCGACCTTGGCCGAGCTCGGCTACCCGCGGCTCGGCGACATCGCCTGGATGGGGCTCTGGACCACGCCGAATGTGCCGGCGGATGTGCAAGCCAAGGTCCGCGAAGCCACGCTGAAGGTGTTGCAGCAGCCGAAGGTCATCGAGCGCTTCAGGGAACAAGGCCAGGACATCGGCTTGCCGCTGACGCCCGACGAGCTGTCGAAGTCTCTGCGCGCGGCGTCCGACAAGCACGCCGCCCATCTGAAGGCCATCGGCTTTCAGCCTGAATGACACCCTTCAAGGAGCAGACATCATGAACGGACAGATGATGCAGCAGCCGCTGCTGATCTCCAGCCTGCTGACGCACGCCGAACGCCACCATGGCGAACAGGAAATAGTCTCGCGCCGTGTCGAGGGCGACATTCACCGCACCACCTACCGAGAGCTTGCCGTTCGGGCACGACGCGTGGCTAACGCGCTGGCGCAGCGCGGCGTCGTACTCGGAGACCGTGTCGCCACGCTGGCGTGGAACGGGTACCGCCACATGGAGCTGTACTACGGCGTCTCGGGCTCTGGCGCGGTGCTGCACACGCTCAATCCGCGCCTGCACCCCGACCAGCTGGTGTGGATCGCCGACCATGCCGAAGACCAGGTGCTGTTCTTCGACCTGAGCTTCCTGCCGATCGTGGAGGCGATCGCTTCACGCGTGAAGACGATCAAGGCCTTCGTCGCGATGACCGACCGGGCGCACCTGCCGGTCTCGACCAAGGTCCCCGGTCTCCTGTGCTACGAGGAAATCCTGGCCGCCGCGAGCGACCGCTTCGAATGGCCGAATCTCGACGAGAACAGCGCCAGTTCGCTGTGCTACACCTCCGGCACCACCGGCGACCCGAAGGGTGTGCT
>NZ_JASZYQ010000002.1 GCF_030316885.1 Variovorax jilinensis
TCACCGTGAAGCTGATCAACCCGATCGCGATGGAAGAAGGCCTGCGCTTCGCCATCCGTGAAGGCGGCCGTACCGTGGGTTCGGGCGTCGTGGCCAAGATCCTCGACATCTGAGCCAAGGAATTGACGGAGGGGTATAGCTCAATTGGCAGAGCGTCGGTCTCCAAAACCGAAGGTTGTAGGTTCGATTCCTACTGCCCCTGCCACCCAGGTGGCACCTCCCGAAAGCCGGGTCCGTCGAAGCTGACGGCAAGGCAAAAAAAGCCCGTCACAGCCTGACGGGCTTCGGCGTCTAGAAAGACGCATTGAATTGAAGGCCGCAAGGCCGCAGGAACAAAGCCCAAGATGGCCACTTCTCAAATCGAAACCGTCAGTACCAGCGCCGACAAAGCCAAGTTGGCCGTCGCCGTCGTGCTGGCGGTGGGCGCCATCGTCGCGTTCTACCTGCTCCAGCGTCAGGGCTCGGTGGTGCAGTGGGCTGCGCTGCTGGTCGGCCTCGCGGCTGCCGTGGGCGCCTTCGGAAGCTCCGAGAGTGGTCGCCAGCTCTGGGCCTTCGGCCGCGATTCGTGGCGCGAGGTCAAGAAGGTCGTCTGGCCGACCCGCAAGGAAGCGATCCAGATGACCGCCTACGTCTTCGCCTTCGTGGCGGTGATGTCGATCTTCCTTTGGCTCACCGACAAGACGCTCGAATGGGTGTTTTTCGACCTCATTCTGGGCTGGAGAAAATAATGACTGACCAAGCCGTCGAAGCAGAAGCCACACCGGAAATCAATCCGCTGCTGGCCCCCGCGAGCAACCCCGACCTTCGCTGGTACGTGGTGCACGCGTATTCGGGCATGGAAAAGGCCGTCGAACGCAACATCCTCGAGCGCATCAGCCGCGCGGGCATGCAAGCCAAGTTCGGCCGCATCCTGGTGCCGACCGAAGAAGTGGTCGAGATCAAGAACGGCCAGAAGCGCACGACCGAGCGCCGCTTCTTCCCGGGCTACGTGCTGGTCGAGATGATCATGGACGACGAGAGCTGGCACCTGGTGAAGCACACCAACAAGGTCACCGGCTTCGTCGGCGGCGCCAAGAACCGTCCGGCCCCGATTTCCCAGAAGGAAGTCGAGGACATCGTGAACCAGATGCAGCAGGGCACCGAGAAGCCGCGCCACAAGGTCGAGTTCATCGTCGGCGAGTTCGTGCGCGTCAAGGAAGGCCCGTTCACCGACTTCAACGGCACGGTCGAGGAAGTCAACTACGAGAAGAGCAAGGTGCGCGTCTCGGTCATGATCTTCGGCCGCGCGACGCCGGTGGAGCTCGAATTCAGCCAGGTCGAAAAAACCTGATGCTCTGCGGGGCAGGCCGCGCGAAGCGTGCTCTGTCCTCAACTGATTGGATGTCTTCGCGCTACCCGACTCGGCGCGAAGAGTTGCAGAAAGAGTCGTTCAACCCCGGGGAGCCGCGGCCGAAAAGCCAAGGCGCTATCACCCGCAAGGAGTAAGTCATGGCGAAAAAAATCGTCGGCTTCATCAAGCTGCAAGTGCCAGCTGGTAAGGCCAACCCGTCACCGCCCATCGGTCCCGCCCTGGGCCAGCGCGGTTTGAACATCATGGAATTCTGCAAGGCGTTCAACGCGCAGACCCAAGGCGTCGAGCCGGGCCTGCCGCTGCCGGTGGTCATCACCGCGTTCGCCGACAAGAGCTTCACCTTCATCATCAAGACGCCGCCGGCGATCACGCTGATCAAGAAGGCCATCAAGCTCGAGAAGGGTTCTGCCCGTCCGCACCTGG
The DNA here is from genome assembly GCF_030316885.1 of Variovorax jilinensis. Classification (GTDB taxonomy): domain Bacteria; phylum Pseudomonadota; class Gammaproteobacteria; order Burkholderiales; family Burkholderiaceae_C; genus Variovorax; species Variovorax jilinensis. The sequence goes on from NZ_JASZYQ010000002.1 coordinate 1,775, forward strand.
ACAAGGTCGGCAAGATCACGCGCGCACAGCTCGAAGACATCGCCAAGGCCAAGATGAAGGACCTGACCGCTGCCGATCTGGACGCAGCCGTTCGTACCATCGCCGGCTCTGCCCGTTCGATGGGCGTGAATGTGGAGGGCGTGTAAATGGCCAAGATCACCAAGAAGCAAAAGACCCTCGTGGGCAAGGTCGACAGCAACAAGCTGTACGCCCTCGTCGATGCGATCGGTCTCGTGAAGGAAGCCGCTACCGCCAAGTTCGATGAATCGATCGACGTGGCCGTGCAGCTCGGCATCGACGCGAAGAAGTCGGACCAGGTCGTGCGTGGCGCCGTCGTGCTGCCCAACGGCACCGGCAAGACCAAGCGCGTGGCCGTGTTCGCCCAGGGCGCCAAGGCCGAAGAGGCCAAGGCTGCCGGTGCCGACATCGTCGGCATGGACGACCTGGCAGCGATGGTGAAGGCTGGCGACATGCCCTTCGACGTCGTGATCGCCGCACCTGACGCGATGCGCGTCGTCGGTACGCTCGGCCAGATCCTCGGCCCGCGCGGCATGATGCCCAACCCCAAGGTCGGCACCGTGACGCCGGACGTCGCCACCGCCGTCAAGAACGCCAAGGCTGGCCAGGTCCAGTTCCGCGTCGACAAGGCCGGCATCATCCACGGCACGATCGGCCGTCGCTCGTTCGACACCGACAAGCTGCAAGGCAACCTGGCCGCGCTGATCGAAGCGCTGGTCAAGGCCAAGCCGGCCACCAGCAAGGGTGTCTACCTGCGCAAGGTGGCGGTGTCGTCGACCATGGGTCTGGGTGTCCGCGTGGACACGCAAACCATCTCGGCGAGCTGATGAGATTGGCTCTGCCCGCAAGGGTGGGGCGAATGTGGTGGGTTGCGGCAGCCTCGGTTGCCGTGAGCCATCCAAGACCGCTGGTGTGCAGGGTGCCTGCACTTAATCGCCGGACCTTTTGTCCGGCAACCAGCGCAGATGGCGACCCCGCTGCAAGGAATTCGTTTTTGTTCCGAAACAGTTGGTCGCTGCATGAAGCGCGATTCGAGGCATCCGCCGAGAGTCGCATTGAAAAGGAGTAGACCTTGAGTCTGAATCGCAGTGAGAAAGAAGCGGTCATCAGTGATGTGACCAGCCTCGCCGCAAAAGCTCAAACGCTCGTGATGGCGGAATACCGTGGCATCACGGTGGCCGATATGACCAAACTGCGTTCCGAAGCACGCAGCAAGGGTGTGACCCTCAGCGTGTTGAAGAACACGCTGGCACGCCGTGCTGTTGCGGGTAGCGCGTTTGAGATCGTCGGCGACCAGATGACCGGTCCGCTGATCTATGGCTTCTCCGAAGACGCCGTGGCTGCCGCGAAAGTGGTGGCCGATTTCGCGAAGACCAACGACAAGTTGGTGATTCGCGGCGGTGCCTTCGGTGGCAAGGCCCTGGACGTCGACGGCGTGAGGCAACTGGCCAACATCCCTTCCAAGGAAGTGCTGCTGGCCCAGCTGCTGGGCTTGATGCAATCCCCGATCTCTCGTACCGCCCGCGTGCTCGCGGCGCTGGCCGAGAAGCGTGGTGGTGGCGAAGCACCGGCGGAAGCTCCCGCCGCAGAACCGCAGGCCGCCTGAGCCTTGCGTTTGAAACATTCAACCCAATTGTTAGGAAACAAAAATGGCATTCGATAAAGACGCATTTCTGACCGCGCTCGACAGCATGACGGTCCTGGAACTCAACGACCTGGTCAAGGCCATCGAAGAGAAGTTCGGCGTGAGCGCCGCAGCCATGTCGGCTCCCGCAGCCGCCGGTGGCGCCGCTGCTGCCGCAGTGGAAGAGCAGACCGAATTCAACGTCATGCTGATGGATGCTGGCGCGAACAAGGTGTCGGCGATCAAGGCCGTGCGCGAAATCACCGGCCTGGGCCTCAAGGAAGCCAAGGACCTGGTGGAAGCCGCTCCCAAGGCCGTCAAGGAAGGCCTGTCGAAGGCTGACGCCGAAGCCGCCAAGAAGAAGCTGGAAGATGCTGGCGCCAAGGTGGAACTGAAGTAATTCAGTCTCCCTGAAGGGCTGGAGTGTGCCGAAAGGCCCTCCAGCCTTTGCCGCTTTCAGAGCGCACCCAAAAACCGGCCCGCACGCTGTCGTTTTTTGAGTGTCTTCTGACCCCGACTGCAGAAGACCCCTTGGTTCGGGTGATGTGCAACGCATCACCGTCCGCCAGGGCTGGTAGTGGCCAGCCGCCAAGGAGAGTGGTGCTCGCGCACCTCACCACGTCGCTGAAGATCTCAAGCCCCGGAGCTCTCATGGCCCAAACGTCCACGTACAGTTACACCGAACGCAAGCGCATCCGAAAGAATTTCGGCAATCGCGACAGCGTCGTCGAAATCCCCTACCTGCTGCAGATGCAGAAGGACGCGTACACCGCGTTCCTGCAAGCCGGCATCGCCCCCCAGAAACGGACCGTGGAAGGCCTGCAGGCCGCGTTCGACGCCGCTTTCCCGATCGTCTCGCACAACGGTTTCGTCGAGATGAAGTTCCTCGAGTACAACCTCGCGAAGCCGGCCTTCGACGTGCGCGAGTGCCAGACCCGCGGCCTGACCTTCGCCTCGGCCGTGCGCGCCAAGGTGCAGCTCATCATCTATGACCGCGAGTCGTCGACCTCGCAGTCGAAGGTGGTCAAGGAAGTCAAGGAGCAGGAGGTCTACATGGGCGAAGTGCCGCTCATGACCGACAAGGGCTCGTTCATCATCAACGGTACCGAGCGCGTCATCGTGTCGCAGCTGCACCGTTCGCCGGGCGTGTTCTTCGAACACGACAAGGGCAAGACCCACAGTTCGGGCAAGCTCCTGTTCTCGGCCCGCGTGATTCCCTACCGCGGTTCGTGGCTCGACTTCGAGTTCGACCCGAAGGACATGCTGTACTTCCGCGTCGACCGCCGCCGCAAGATGCCGGTGACGATCCTGCTGAAGGCCATCGGCCTGAACCCGGAATCGATCCTCGCGAACTTCTTCGTCAACGACAACTTCCGCCTCATGGACAGCGGCGCGCAGATGGAGTTCGTCTCCGAGCGCCTGCGCGGCGAAGTGGCGCGCTTCGACATCACTGACAAGTCGGGCAAGGTCGTGGTGGCCAAGGACAAGCGGGTCACTGCGCGCCACACGCGCGAGCTCGAGCAGTCGGGCACCACCCACATCAGCGTGCCGGAAGACTTCCTGGTCGGCCGCGTGGTCGCGCGCAACATCGTCGATCCGGACACCGGCGAGATCCTGGCCAAGGCCAACGACGAGCTGACCGAAGCGCTGCTCAAGAAGCTGCGCACGGCCGGTGTGCAGGACGTGCAGGCCATCTACACCAACGAACTCGACCAGGGCGCGTACATCTCGCAGACCCTGCGCATCGACGAGACGGTCGACGAGTTCGCTGCCCGTGTCGCCATCTACCGCATGATGCGCCCCGGCGAGCCGCCGACGGAAGACGCGGTGCAGGCCCTGTTCCAGCGCCTGTTCTACAACCCCGACACCTACGATCTGTCGCGCGTCGGCCGCATGAAGTTCAACGCCAAGGTCGGCCGCGACGAATCGACCGGCCCGATGGTGCTGACCAACGAGGACATCCTGGCCGTGGTCAAGATCCTCGTCGACCTGCGCAACGGCCGCGGCGAAGTCGATGACATCGACCATCTGGGCAACCGCCGCGTGCGTTGCGTCGGCGAACTGGCCGAGAACCAGTACCGCACCGGCCTGGCCCGCATCGAGAAGGCCGTCAAGGAACGTCTGGGTCAGGCCGAGCAGGAGCCGCTGATGCCCCACGACCTGATCAACAGCAAGCCGATCTCGGCCGCGCTGAAGGAATTCTTCGGCGCCTCGCAGCTGTCGCAGTTCATGGACCAGACCAACCCGCTGTCCGAGATCACGCACAAGCGTCGCGTCTCGGCCCTCGGCCCGGGCGGTCTGACCCGCGAACGCGCAGGCTTCGAAGTGCGCGACGTGCACGTGACCCATTACGGCCGCGTCTGCCCGATCGAAACGCCCGAAGGCCCGAACATCGGCCTGATCAATTCGCTGGCCCTGTACGCCCGCCTGAACGAGTACGGCTTCATCGAGACGCCGTACCGTCGCGTGGTCGACGGCAAGGTCACGATGGACATCGACTACCTGTCGGCCATCGAGGAAGGCAAGTACGTCATCGCCCAGGCCAACGCGGCCCTGGACAAGGACGGCAAGCTGACCGGCGACCTGGTCTCGGCGCGTGAAACCGGCGAATCGATCCTGGTCGGTGCCGAGCGCGTGCAATACATGGACGTGTCGCCGGCGCAGATCGTGTCGGTTGCCGCCTCGCTCGTGCCCTTCCTCGAGCACGACGATGCGAACCGCGCGCTGATGGGCGCCAACATGCAGCGCCAGGCCGTGCCCGTGCTGCGCCCCGAGAAGCCCTTTGTCGGTACCGGCATCGAGCGCGTCTCCGCGGTCGACTCGGGCACCGTCGTCACTGCAACCCGCGGCGGCATCGTCGACTACATCGATGCGACCCGCATCGTGGTGCGCGTCAACGACGACGAAGCCACGGCCGGTGAAGTCGGCGTCGACATCTACAACCTGATCAAGTACCAGCGTTCGAACCAGAACACGAACATCCATCAGCGTCCGATCGTCAAGCGCGGCGACAAGATCGCCAAGGGCGATGTGGTGGCCGACGGCGCATCGACCGACCTCGGCGAACTGGCCCTGGGCCAGAACATGCTGATCGCGTTCATGCCCTGGAACGGCTACAACTTCGAAGACTCGATCCTGATCAGCGAACGCGTGGTCGCCGAAGACCGCTACACCTCGATCCACATCGAGGAACTGGTGGTGATGGCCCGCGACACCAAGCTCGGTGCCGAGGAAATCACGCGCGACATCCCGAACCTGGCCGAGCAGCAGCTCAACCGCCTGGACGAATCCGGGATCATCTACGTCGGCGCCGAAGTGCAGCCGGGCGACACGCTGGTGGGCAAGGTCACGCCGAAGGGCGAGACCACGCTGACGCCGGAGGAGAAGCTGCTGCGCGCGATCTTCGGCGAGAAGGCTTCGGACGTGAAGGACACCTCGCTGCGCGTCGACCAGGGCTCGCAGGGCACGGTGATCGACGTCCAGGTGTTCACGCGCGAAGGCATCACTCGCGACAAGCGCGCCCAGCAGATCATCGACGACGAGCTCAAGCGCTTCCGCCTCGACCTGAACGACCAGCTGCGCATCGTCGAGGCCGACGCCTTCGACCGGATCGAGAAGCTGCTGACCGGCCGTGTCGCCAACGGCGGCCCGAACAAGCTGGCCAAGGGCACCAAGCTCGACAAGGCGTACCTCACGTCGATCGAGAAGTTCCACTGGTTCGACATCCGTCCGGCCGAAGACGAAGTCGCGAGCCAGCTCGAGTCGATCAAGAACTCGCTCGAGCAGACCCGCCACAGCTTCGACCTCGCGTTCGAGGAAAAGCGCAAGAAGCTCACGCAGGGCGACGAGCTGCCCGCGGGCGTGCTCAAGATGGTCAAGGTCTACCTGGCCGTCAAGCGCCGCCTGCAACCCGGCGACAAGATGGCCGGCCGCCACGGCAACAAGGGTGTGGTGTCGAAGATCGTTCCGGTCGAGGACATGCCCCACATGGCCGACGGCACGCCGTGCGACATCTGCCTGAACCCGCTGGGCGTGCCTTCGCGGATGAACGTCGGCCAGGTGCTCGAAGTGCATCTGGGCTGGGCCGGCAAGGGCATCGGCCAGCGCATCGGCGACCTGCTGCAGCAAGAGGCCAAGGTGGCCGAAGTGCGCAAGTTCATGGACGAGCTCTACAACGGCTCGGGCCGCAAGGAAGACCTGAGCAAGCTCAGCGACTCCGACGTGCTCGAGATGGCGGCCAACCTGTCGGGCGGCGTGACCTTCGCGACGCCGGTGTTCGACGGTGCCTCGGAAGAGGAGATCCGCGGCATGCTGAAGCTTGCCTACCCGGACGACATCGCCAAGCTCAAGGGCCTGACCGATACCCGCACCCAGGCCTACCTGTACGACGGCCGCACCGGCGACCAGTTCGAGCGTCCGGTCACCGTCGGCTACATGCACTTCCTGAAGCTGCATCACCTGGTGGACGACAAGATGCACGCGCGTTCGACCGGTCCTTACTCGCTCGTCACGCAGCAACCGCTGGGCGGCAAGGCGCAGTTCGGCGGCCAGCGCTTCGGTGAAATGGAAGTGTGGGCACTGGAAGCCTACGGCGCTGCCTACGTGCTGCAGGAAATGCTGACCGTGAAGTCGGACGACGTGGTCGGCCGCACCAAGGTCTACGAGTCGATCGTCAAGGGCGAACACTCGATCGAAGCCGGCATGCCGGAATCGTTCAATGTGCTGGTCAAGGAAATTCGTTCCTTGGGCCTGGACATCGAACTGGAACGCTCTTAAGCAAGAAAAGGGAAAGAGTCTTATGAAATCTCTACTCGACCTGTTCAAGCAATTCACGCCCGATGAGCATTTCGATGCCATCAAGATCGGCATGGCTTCGCCCGAGAAGATCCGTTCGTGGTCCTTCGGCGAGGTGAAGAAGCCCGAGACCATCAACTACCGCACGTTCAAGCCCGAGCGCGACGGCCTGTTCTGCGCCAAGATCTTCGGCCCGATCAAGGACTACGAGTGCCTGTGCGGCAAGTACAAGCGCCTGAAGCACCGCGGCGTGATCTGCGAGAAGTGCGGCGTCGAAGTGACGCAGACCAAGGTGCGTCGCGAGCGCATGGGTCACATCGACCTGGCCGCGCCCTGCGCCCACATCTGGTTCCTGAAGTCGCTGCCGTCGCGCCTGGGCCTGGTGCTCGACATGACGCTGCGCGACATCGAACGCGTGCTGTACTTCGAAGCCTACGTGATCACCGACCCCGGCATGACCCCGCTGAAGAAGCGCGACATCATGTCCGAGGACGACTACGACGCGAAGCGCAAGGAATACGGTGACGAGTTCGTCGCCAAGATGGGCGCCGAAGGCATCAAGGACCTGCTCGAAGGCATCGAACTCGACAGCGAGATCGAGCGCCTGCGCGGCGACCTGACCGGCTCCGAAGTCAAGGTCAAGAAGAACTCCAAGCGCCTCAAGGTGCTCGAGGCCTTCCGCAAGTCGGGCATCAAGCCCAACTGGATGGTGCTCGAAGTGCTGCCCGTGCTGCCACCGGACCTGCGTCCGCTGGTGCCGCTGGATGGTGGCCGCTTCGCCACGTCCGACCTGAACGACCTGTATCGCCGCGTCATCAACCGCAACTCGCGTCTGCGCCGCCTGCTCGAACTGAAGGCGCCGGAAATCATCGCGCGCAACGAGAAGCGGATGCTGCAGGAAGCCGTCGACTCGCTGCTCGACAACGGCCGTCGCGGCAAGGCCATGACGGGCGCCAACAAGCGCGCGCTGAAGTCGCTGGCCGACATGATCAAGGGCAAGAGCGGCCGCTTCCGCCAGAACCTGCTGGGCAAGCGCGTCGACTACTCGGGCCGTTCGGTCATCGTGGTTGGCCCGACGCTCAAGCTGCACCAGTGCGGCCTGCCGAAGCTGATGGCGCTCGAGCTGTTCAAGCCCTTCATCTTCTCGCGCTTGGAAGCCATGGGCATCGCGACCACCATCAAGGCCGCGAAGAAGGAAGTCGAATCCGGCACGCCGGTGGTCTGGGACATCCTCGAAGAGGTGATCAAGGAACACCCGGTGATGCTGAACCGTGCACCCACGCTGCACCGTCTGGGCATCCAGGCCTTCGAGCCGATCCTGATCGAAGGCAAGGCGATCCAGCTGCACCCGCTGGTCTGCGCCGCCTTCAACGCCGACTTCGACGGCGACCAGATGGCCGTCCACGTGCCGCTGTCGGTGGAAGCGCAGATGGAAGCCCGCACGCTGATGCTGGCCTCCAACAACGTGCTGTTCCCGGCTTCGGGCGAACCGTCGATCGTTCCTTCGCAGGACGTGGTGCTGGGTCTGTACTACACGACCCGCGACCGCATCAACGCCAAGGGCGAAGGCCTGGTCTTCTCCGACATCGGCGAAGTCCAGCGCGCGCTCGACGCCAACGTGGTCGAGCTCACCGCGAAGGTCGCGGTCCGCATCACCGAGTACACCAAGGACAAGGAAACGAACGAGTTCGTGCCTTCGACCTCGCTGGTGGACACGACCGTGGGCCGTGCACTGCTGTCCGAGATCCTGCCCAAGGGCCTGCCGTTCTCGAACATCAACAAGGCGCTGAAGAAGAAGGAGATCTCCAAGCTCATCAACGTCTCGTTCCGCAAGTGCGGCCTGAAGGAGACCGTGGTCTTCGCCGACAAGCTGCTGCAGAACGGCTTCCGTCTCGCGACCAAGGCCGGCATCTCGATCGCCATCGACGACATGCTGGTGCCGTCCGAGAAGCACGGCATCATCGACCGCTCGGCCAAGGAAGTGAAGGAGATCGAGCAGCAGTACGTCTCGGGTCTGGTGACCTCGGGCGAGCGCTACAACAAGGTGGTCGACATCTGGGGCAAGGCCGGCGACGAAGTGTCGAAGGTCATGATGTCCAAGCTGTCGAAGGAAAAGGTCGTCGACCGTCACGGCAAGGAAGTGGACCAGGAGTCCTTCAACTCCATCTACATGATGGCCGACTCGGGTGCCCGCGGTTCCGCCGCGCAGATCCGCCAGGTGGCCGGCATGCGGGGCCTGATGGCCAAGCCCGACGGCTCGATCATCGAGACGCCGATCACCGCGAACTTCCGCGAAGGCCTGAACGTGCTGGAGTACTTCATCTCCACCCACGGCGCCCGAAAGGGTCTGGCCGACACGGCGCTCAAGACCGCGAACTCGGGCTACCTGACGCGCCGCCTTGTCGACGTGACGCAGGATCTGGTCGTGATCGAGCAGGATTGCGGCACCCACGACGGCGCCGTGATGCGCGCGATCGTCGAAGGCGGTGAAACGATCGAATCGCTGCGCGACCGTATCCTCGGCCGCACCGCCGCGGAAGACGTGCTGCACCCCGAGACCCGTGCCGTGCTGGTCAAGGCCGGCGACATGCTCGACGAGGACGTGATCGATGCCATCGAGCTCGACGGCGTCGACGAGGTCAAGGTCCGCACCGCGCTGACCTGCGCTACGCGCTTCGGCATCTGCGCCAAGTGCTACGGCCGCGACCTCGGCCGCGGCGGCCTGGTCAACAACGGCGAAGCGGTCGGCGTGATCGCGGCTCAGTCGATCGGCGAACCCGGCACCCAGCTCACGATGCGGACCTTCCACATCGGTGGCGCGGCGTCGCGTGCGGCGGTGGCCTCGAGCGTCGAAGCCAAGTCGAACGGCTCGATCGGCTTCAACGCCACGATGCGCTACGTGACCAACAGCAAGAACGAGCTGGTCGTCATCTCGCGTTCGGGCGAAATCGTGATTCACGACGAGCACGGCCGCGAGCGCGAACGCCACAAGGTGCCATACGGCGCCACGCTGGCAGTCAAGGCCGACCAGACCATCAAGGCCGGCCACGTGCTCGCCAACTGGGACCCGCTGACGCGCCCGATCATCACGGAATTCGCCGGCATGACGAAGTTCGAGAACGTCGAGGAAGGCCTCACGGTCGCCAAGCAGGTGGACGAAGTCACCGGCCTGTCGACCCTGGTCGTGATCGACCCGAAGCGCCGCGGCGCTGCCAAGGTCGTGCGTCCGCAAGTGAAGCTGATCGACGCCTCGGGCGCCGAAGTGAAGATCCCCGGCACCGATCACTCGGTGACGATCGGCTTCCCGATCGGCGCGCTGGTCCAGATCCGCGACGGTCAGGACGTGGGCCCCGGCGAGGTGCTGGCGCGCATCCCGGTCGAAGGTCAGAAGACCCGCGACATCACGGGCGGTCTGCCGCGCGTGGCCGAGCTGTTCGAGGCCCGCTCGCCGAAGGACAAGGGCATGCTGGCCGAGATGACCGGTACCGTGTCGTTCGGCAAGGAAACGAAGGGCAAGATCCGCCTGCAGATCACCGATCCCGAAGGCACGGTCTGGGAAGACCTGGTGCCGAAGGAAAAGAACATCCTGGTGCACGAAGGCCAGGTGGTGAACAAGGGCGAGAGCGTGGTCGACGGCCCGGCGGACCCGCAGGACATCCTGCGCCTGCTGGGTTCCGAAGAGCTCGCCCGCTACATCGTGGACGAGGTCCAGGACGTCTACCGCCTGCAGGGCGTGAAGATCAACGACAAGCACATCGAGGTGATCGTTCGCCAGATGCTGCGCCGCGTCGTTGTCGAGAACATCGGCGATACCAACTACATCGCCGGTGAACAGGTCGAACGCAGCGAGATGCTCAACACCAACGACGCCCTGCGCGCCGCCGGCAAGATCCCCGCCACGTTCACCAACCTGCTGCTCGGCATCACGAAGGCATCGCTTTCGACCGACAGCTTCATCAGCGCCGCATCGTTCCAGGAAACGACGCGCGTGCTGACCGAAGCCGCGATCATGGGCAAGCGCGACGAGCTGCGCGGCCTGAAGGAGAACGTCATCGTCGGCCGCCTGATTCCCGCAGGCACCGGCATGGCCTACCACCAGGCCCGCAAGGTCAAGGATGCGATGGACGAGGCCGAGCGCCGCGCCATCGCCGAAGCCGAAGCTGCCGAACTGAACGGTTCGAGCGCCTCGGCGGAAGAGACCACGACCACGGTCGACGCCAGCGAAGGCGCCGCCACCGAGTGACGCGCCGATGACGCCTTCGTGAGGCGTTAGCATCCCGGTCATGACCGGAACCCGAAGCCCCCTTTCCGCCCGCGGATCGGGGGCTTCGTCATTGGGCGCATGGAGCTCATGAGCGCCTTGCCCGACTCGCTGATGCCCTGGATCGCGCTCGCGCTGGTCCTGTTCTGGTTCGTCGGCGCCTACAACCGCCTGATGCGGCTGCGCACGGCGGCCCTGCAGGCCTACACGACGCTCGACGCCGCGCTGGTCCGCCAGCTCGAGTTCGTCCTGGCGCGCGCCCACGCTGATGCCGCCGAGGGCAGCGCGGACGAGGCGGTGCCGGGCCTGTCGTCGGGCACCTCGCTGCAGGCGGCGGCCGGTCAGCTCGCAACGCTGCTGGCCGCCACCCGGCTGCGCCCGCTGGCGCCGGCCGGCATCGCCGCGCTCGGCACCGCCCTGCACGTGCTGGTGTCGGCCTGGCAGCGGCTGCATCCCGATGCGGTTCTGAGCTTCGATGCCGACGGCACGCTGTCGCGCCCGGTGCCGCTCGGCGGCGTGGCCGAGCCGGTCCCGGCGGTCGAAGGCACCGCGCCGATCGCCTGGCCCGAACCCTCGGCCGCGGCCGAGATCGCGCGCGGCCAGTTCAATCTGGCCGTGCTGCACTACAACGACGCGATCCATCAGTTCCCGGCGCTGCTGGTGGCCTGGATCATGCAGCTTCGCCCGGCCGCTCCGCTGCGCTGACGCCCCCGCCGCGCGGCCCGCGCGCCCCCCTCGCTTACCATCGACCCCAAGTTGTCAGATCTACCAGACCCTCCTTTTGATTCGCCGCCCCTGTGGCGCCAGTTGCAGCTCACGGCCGGCGCGCTCGCTGCCATACGCAGCGGCGTCTCTGGCTCGGTGGCCTTCGACGCCGTCGAGCCGGTGCTCAGGCCCGGCGTGCAGGCCCTCGGCTTCCAGGTGCTGCGCTGGCTGGGCCGGGCCGAGGCACTGCGCCGCCAGCTCGCCAAGCGAACCCCGCCGCCGGCCGCCGATGCCCTTTTGTGCACCGCGCTCGCGCTGGCCTGGGATGCCGAGCGCTCGCCTTACGAGCCCTTCACGCTGGTCGACCAGGCGGTCGAGGCTGCCAAGCGCAACCCCGGCACCCGCGCCCAGGCCAGCTTCATCAACGCCTGCCTGCGCCGCTTCCTGCGGGAGCGCGACGATCTCGTGGCGCTCACCGACCGCGAGCCCGTGGCCCAGTGGAACCACCCGCGCTGGTGGGTCGAGCGGCTCAAGCGCCAGCATCCGCGCGAGTGGCAGCGCGTGCTCGGGGCCGACAACATGCAGGCGCCGATGACCCTGCGCGTTAACCTGCTAAAGACGAGCGTGGCGGCGATGCGCCAGGGACTGGCGGCCGCGGGCATTCCGTCGCGGCCGGTAGGCGCCGGTGGCCTGCAGCTCGAGCGTGCCCGCCCGGTGGGCCAGATCCCGGGCTTCGCCGACGGCGAATGCTCGGTGCAGGACGCCGCCGCCCAGATCGCCGCGCCGCTGCTGCTTTCGGGCCTGGACCTGCGCCCGGCAGCGGCGCTGCGGGTGCTCGATGCCTGCGCCGCGCCGGGCGGCAAGACCGCGCACCTGCTCGAGCTGGCGCCTGCGGCCGAGGTCACGGCGCTCGAGGTCGACGCCACCCGCAGCCGGCGGATCGACGACACGCTGGCGCGCCTCGGGCTGGCCGCCACGGTTCTGGTCGCGGACGCCTCTCGGCCGGCCGAATGGTGGGATGCCCGGCCCTTCGACGCCATCCTGCTCGATGCGCCATGCACCGCTTCGGGCATCGTGCGGCGCCACCCGGACGTGCGCTGGCTGCGCCGCGAGAGCGACATCGAGCAGCTGGCGCTGCAGCAGGCCATGCTGCTGGCCGCACTCTGGCCGCTGGTACGGCCGGGCGGCCGGCTCCTTTATTGCACCTGTTCGGTGTTTGTGGAGGAGGGCGCGCACCAGATCGAGGCGTTCCTTGCACACAACACCGATGCCCGTTTGCTGCCTTCCCCGGGCCATTTGCTGCCCCAAAGCGCCGTGAATGCGCGTGGCGTCCCGGACAATGCCTTGGGTGATCACGACGGATTCTTCTACGCGCTGCTCGAGAAGCTGCCCCGCTGAAAGGCGTTGGGCGGCCCGGCTGGCGTTGCCGTCGCTGCTGCTGGTCCTGGCACTGGTCCTCGGCTGGCTGCCCGGCGCCACGCGGGCGGAAGGGCGCGGCGCCGCGATCACCCAGCTGCGGCTCGAGCAGGCCGACGACGGAATCTATCTCGCAGCCCAGGTGAGCTTCGAGCTGCCGCCGCTGGTCGAGGAAGTTCTCGACAAGGGCATCGCGATCTATTTCGTGGCCGAGGCCGAGCTCTATCGGGAGCGCTGGTACTGGACCGATCTCAAGGTCGCGCAGGCTTCGCGCTACATGCGCCTGGCCTACCAGCCCCTCACGCGCCGCTGGCGACTCAACGTGTCATCCGCCCCGATCACCAACGCCGGCTTCGGCGTTTCGCTGAACCAGAACTTCGACACGCTGGCCGATGCGCTCGAGGTCGTGAGCCGCATCGGTCGCATGCGGCTCGGAGACGTCGCCGAGCTCGGTGACGACGCCACGCACCCGGTCAGCTTCAAGTTCCGGCTCGACACCTCGCAGCTGCCGAGGCCGTTCCAGATCGGCGCCGTCGGTCAGAACGACTGGAACATCTCGGTCGAGAAGAGCGTCCGCCTGCCGGTGGAGAAGACGAAATGAGCACCGATCCGCGGGCGGCGTCGCGGGCGTCGCCGGCGGCGCGGCGTTCGCGCGCCATCCGCTGGGCCATCGGCGTGGTGGCGGCGCTGGTCACCGCAATCGGCCTGGTGCTGATGTTCCTGCTGGCCCAGGCGACCAACAACCGCGACTTCTACGAGCGCAATTACGCGCGCCTGTTCGGGATCAACGTGGTGGTCGCGGCGCTGCTCGTGATCGTCATCGGCTGGGTTGCGTTCCGGCTGCTGCGGCGACTGCGGCAGGGCAAGTTTGGCAGCCGCCTGCTGATCAAGCTGGCGGCCATCTTCGCGCTGGTCGGCGTGGTGCCCGGCGTGCTGGTCTACGTCGTTTCCTACCAGTTCGTCGCGCGCTCGATCGAGAGCTGGTTCGACGTCAAGGTCGAGGGCGCGCTCGATGCCGGCCTCAACCTCGGTCGGGCGACGCTCGACTCGCTGGCCGACGACCTTGCCAACAAGACCCGGACGGCGAGCAGCCAGCTGGCCAACGTGCCCGATGCCCGGGCCGGCCTGGTGCTGGAGCGCATCCGCGACCAGCTCGGCGCCACCGATGTCATCCTCTGGACCGGCACCGGCCAGCTGGTAGCCAGCGCCGGCGCCTCGCGCTTCCAGCTGAGTCCCGAGCGGCCGACCCAGCAGCAGCTGCGCCAGGTGCGCGCCGATCGCGCAGTGGCCCACATCGAGGGCCTCGACGAAACGCCGGCCGGTGGTGCGCCGGCGCCGCCGGCCAGCGTGCGTGCGCTGGCGCTCGTGCAGAGCCAGGGTTTCGAGTTCAACACCGAGCCGCGCTTCCTGCAGGTCACGCAGCCGCTGCCGCCGGCGGTCGTCACCAACGCGCTCGCGGTTCAGGAGGCCAACCGCGAATACCAGGAGCGCGCGCTCGCGCGCGAGGGCCTGCGCCGCATGTACATCGGCACGCTCACGCTGACGCTGTTCCTCGCGGTGTTCGGCGCCGTGCTGCTCGCGGTGCTGTTCGGCACCCAGCTGGCGCGGCCGCTGCTGGTGCTGGCCGATGGCGTGCGCCAGGTGGCGGCCGGCGACCTGCGGCCCACCGCGGTGCTGCAGGGGCGCGACGAGCTCGGCGGCCTCACGCGCTCGTTCGCGGTCATGACGCAGCAGCTCGCGGACGCGCGCGGCGCGGTCGAGAAGACCATGGGCGAACTCGACGCCGCGCGCTCGAACCTGCAGACCATCCTCGACAACCTGACCTCGGGCGTGATCGTGCTCGATGCCGCGGGCTACATCCGCTCGACCAACCCGGGTGCCACGCGCGTGCTGCGTGCGCCGCTGGCGGCGTTCGAGGGCCAGCAGCTGGCCGCGGTGCCGAACCTGGCCACCTTCGCGCAGAACGTGCAGCAGCAGTTCGACGATTTCGAGGTCGAGCGGCTGCAGCATGGCCTCGATCACTGGCAGCATGCCTTCGAGCTGCATCCCGAAGGCGATTCGATCATGGGCCAGGACGCGATCAACATCGTCGCCCGGGGTGCCGAACTGCCGGGCGCCGAACGGCTGCTGGTGTTCGACGACATCTCCGAGATCGTCTCGGCCCAGCGCGCGCAGGCCTGGGGCGAGGTCGCGCGGCGGCTCGCCCACGAGATCAAGAATCCGCTCACGCCGATCCAGCTCTCGGCCGAGCGGCTCGAGATGAAGCTGTCGGGCAAGGTCGCCCAGCCGGAGCAGGCGATCCTCACCAAGTCGGTCAAGACCATCGTCGACCAAGTCGATGCGATGAAGCGGCTGGTCAACGAATTCCGCGACTACGCGCGGCTGCCCGCAGCCGACCTCAGGCCGGTCGATCTCAACGCGCTGGTGGCCGACGTGCTGCACCTGTATCCGGCCGAGAACGCGCGCGTGGCGCTCCATGCCGAGCTCGACGCGCGCTGTCCGCCGATCCGCGGCGACGAGCAGCAGATCCGGCAGGTGATTCACAACCTGTTGCAGAACGCCCAGGACGCCGCCGAGAGCCAGGCGCTGCGCACGGGGCAGCCTGCCGAGGTGACCATCCGCACGCGGCTCGGTGATTCGGGCCAGCGGGTGCGCCTCACGGTGCAGGACAGCGGCACCGGATTCGCCGACAACATCCTCAAGCGGGCCTTCGAGCCCTACGTCACGACCAAGGCCAAGGGCACCGGCCTGGGCCTTGCGGTGGTCAAGAAGATCGCCGATGAGCACGGAGCCCGGATCGAACTTTCGAATCGTGTGGTCGAAGGGGCTGTGGCGGGGGCGCAAGTCTCGTTATCATTCGCGCTTGCAGCGCAGCCGCAGGGAGCGGTCGCTCACACCGAAGATTCGAAGTCATCCATCACCTGAGCGCTCGCGCACGGCAGTGGCGGCCAAGCGAACCGATCACTCCTAACTACAAGCAACGCGCACAACTCAAGCAGACATGGCAAACATCCTCGTGGTCGACGACGAGCTGGGCATCCGGGACCTGCTCTTCGAAATTCTCAATGACGAAGGCCACAACGTGGAGCTGGCGGAGAACGCCGCCGAAGCGCGCGCAGCGCGCCAGCGTGCGCGCCCCGACCTCGTGCTGCTCGACATCTGGATGCCCGACACCGACGGCGTCACGCTGCTGAAGGAGTGGTCCGCTGCCGGCCTCCTGAGCATGCCGGTCGTGATGATGAGCGGCCACGCCACCATCGACACCGCGGTCGACGCCACGCGCATCGGCGCCTTCGCCTTCCTCGAGAAGCCGATCACGCTGCAGAAGCTGCTGAAGGCGGTGGAGCAGGGCCTGGCCCGCGAAAGCGCACGCCGCGCCGCTGCCAGCGTGGTGCCGCCCGCGAGCAGCTTCGCCGCCGTCGTGACCACGGTGGGCGACAGCACGCTGGTTCCGGCAGCGCCTTCCTTGCCGGCTGCCGACCTCGGTCCGCAGTCGACCCAGAGCTTCGATCTCGACCGCCCGCTGCGCGACGCACGCGACGGTTTCGAGAAGGCCTACTTCGAGTTCCATCTCGCGATGGAGAACGGCTCCATGACCCGCGTGGCCGAGAAGACCGGCCTCGAGCGCACCCACCTGTATCGAAAACTCAAGCAACTTGGCGTCGATCTTTCGAGAGGCCGCCGAAGCGCTGTATAATCGCAGGCTGCACACCAAGGCCCGGTAGCTCAGTTGGTAGAGCAGCGGATTGAAAATCCGCGTGTCGGTGGTTCGATTCCGCCCCAGGCCACCAAATCCAGACGCCCCAGCACCTCTTCAGGTCCTGGGGCGTTTTCGTTGGGTCGCGAGATCGAGTCCGCTCAGCGCGAGCCTCCGGCATCGATGCCCAGTTCCGAACAGACGCGCGCGAGCAGCGCATCCAGACGCGCCACTTCGCCTTCGAGTCGGGCCACGTTCGCCTTCAATGCCGCCACTTCACCGAGCGAGAAATCGGCAGCAGCGAGCGGCGTACCCGGGCCCGTCGCCGATGTCGCCGCGTCTTCTGCCGGACCGCCGCTCAGCAGATGTGCCCAGCGGCTCTCGCGCGCACCGGGCAGGCGCGCCAGCTTGACGACCAGGGCGCCGGCCGCCCGTTCCGCCATCTCTTCCAGAAAGCCTTCGACGGCCGAGATGTCCGCGAAGTTGTGCATCCGATCGCAGGCGATCCGCAGCTCGCCCGCGGTCTGCGGCCCCCGCAGCATCAGCACCGTCAGCAGGATGATCGATTGCGAAGGAATGCGCAGCACGCCGTCGATGTTGTGCGCATAGCGGAAGGTGCGCCCGCCGCTGGTTTCCGACACCAGGCTGCGGCCCTTGAGGCTGTCGAGCGTGGCCTGCGCCTCGGCGTCGCTCACCTCGAGAATCGGGTTGCGGCTGGTCTTCTGGTTGCAGCCCGCGAGCAGCGCGTTCAGCGTGAGCGGGTAGCTGTCGGGCACGGTGCGCTGCTTTTCTGCCAGTACGCCGAGGACACGGGTTTCGAGCAGGGATAGCGTGGGAAGCGGAGAGGACGTCATGGCAGCGGTCGGCCGGCACGAGGCCGGTGCGGTCGGGCAAAGCTGCATTGTCGTTGCCCGGGCCGGCCCGGCCCGGCCCGGCCCGGCCCGGCGCCGCCGCGCGACTAGAAGTCGACCAGCGCCAGCCCGATCGTGAACACGGTGCGTTTGCGGTTGTAGTCGACCAGCGTGTCGCCGTAGCCATAGAACAGCTGGGTCTGGAAGCGCAGGTTGCTGCGCACCGGGTCGCCGATGACCTTGAGCCATTCGAGCCGGATCGCGCCCTTGCCGCCGTGCACCTGGACGCCGAGCTGGTTGAAGCGGTCGACCTGCCATGCGGCCTTGACGTCGGCGTTGCCGAGATACTTGGTGATGTCCGGGTTGTCGTCGTTGGCCGCGTTCTCCGAGATGCGCTTCCAGACGCGGCCCGTGATGACGAACTTGTCGCCCATCTCGATGCCACCCATCAGGTAGACCCGGTTCCAGCTGCGCGAGTAGGGCTCGTCCTGGCCGTTCGACTGGTGCACCAGCCCCAGGCCGGTGTAACGCAGGCGCCAGCCCCACGGCAGCTTGTAGTCGAGCGGGTAGCTGTAGATGACTTCGGGCTCGTGGTCGGTGGTGCGGAAGGGCCGCGACAGTTCGCTGTTGAAGACCTGCCAGGTCGAGAACTGCGAATAGGCGAACCACAGGCCGTCCTTCTTGGAGGGGTCGTCGCCCGTGAGGATGCCCTGCGCGAGCTTGGTCCGCAGCGACAGGCCGATGCGCATGTCCTGCGCCTGGTAGGGCCGGTCCTCGCCCGTGTGGTTCGGCGCCGGTGAGGTGGGGGTCTCGGGCTCATTCGCCGCGACACCGAGGCCGACGCTCAGCGGCCGGTAGCCGCGGAAGCCGAAGGTGCCGCAGCTGCTGCCTTCCTCGAGTTCCCAGAAGCGCGACAGGTGTGAATACTGGCGGTCGCGGCAGCCGTCCTCGCTGGTGATCGTCACCACTCGCGTGGCCGGCACCGTGGCGTCCACGGGCGGCATGGTCTCGACCAGCACGGTCGGGCTCGCGGGCACCGCGGTCGCGGGCAGGGTCTGCTGCTGCGCCCAGCGGTCGAAGCAGGCCAGGCGGGCATCGTTGCCTGCGAGCTTCTGGCACTGCTGCCATGTCAGTTGCGATTCGGACAGCGGGCTCGGCGGCTTGTCCGCGGGCTGTGCCCATGCGCCCGTGGCGCCGAGGCCGGCGAAGAAGGCGGCGAGGAAGGAAGCTTGTGTATTCATCAATCTGTCAGGGTGTAGCAGGGCCGGTCTTGTCGAGCACGAAGGGTTTCAGGCTTTCGTCCGCGGCATTGCGCCAGACGCCTTTCCACTGCCGGCCGCACGAGGCGGGCTGCAGCTCGCCGAGCCAGACGCCGCTGATGCCGCGGCCATCGAGCGATTCGTCGAGGCTCAGCATGCCGTCGTCGTCGATGTCGCCAGCGAGCTGGCCCACCGAGTCGGGCTTGCCGGGTACGGCGCGCGTGATTGTGCCCCGGACGCCCGCATAGTCCGGATGTTGGTTGAGCTTGACTTTTGCGACGCCCTCGGTGCCTTCGATCCGGGCCTCCCACTGGCCGAAGAGTCTGGGCAACGGAAGCTCGGTGCCGCGCGCCGGACAGTCGGCGCTTGCCGGGGCCGGCGTCCGCGTCGCCGCGGGGGGCGGTGCGGTCTGGGCTGCTGCGGCGGCGGCCAGCACGCTCGCGGCGGCGGCGATGCCGGCCAGGCGCAGGCGCTTCGTCATGGCGCTGCCGCCGCGGCGGCTGCTGCCGCTGCCGCGTTGTCCTGGACCTTGCGCGCGAACTCGGCGCGCAGCGCCTTGAGCTTCTCGCGCGGGTCTTCCTTGGCGGTCTTCTTGTCGAGCGCCATCTCTGCGATGAAGCGGCTCGGCTGCGCCGCCACCATCTCGCGGCCCTTCTTGCGCCGCTTGGTCCAGCTCACGGCCAGGCTGCGCTGGGCCCGCGTGATGCCCACGTACATGAGCCGGCGTTCTTCCTGCAGCCGGGTCAGCGTGTCGTCGCTGATCTTTTCCTGGCGGCCGTTGTCGTCGTCGAGCTTGAACGGGAGCAGGCCCTCGGTCACGCCGACCAGCATCACGTGCGGCCATTCGAGGCCCTTGGACGCATGCAGCGTCGACAGCGTGACCACGTTCTGGTCCTGCTCGCGCTCGCTGATGGTCGACAGCAGCGAGATGGTCTGCGCCACCTCGAGCAGGCTCTTGCGTTCGCTCTCGACCGTGGCACCCGAGGCGTCGTCGATGGTGCCGCCGCAGCGCTGCGACATCCAGTCGCAGAACTCCATCACGTTGGTCCAGCGGCTGGCCGCGAGCTGCTCGCTGTCCTCGCCGTCGTAGAGGTGCTTCTCGTAGTCGATCTCCTTGAGCCATTCGGCCAGGAAGGCGCGCGCGTCCTCGGCGCCCAGCGTGCGGCGCGCGCGGTACTCGAGGTCGTTGATGTAGCGGCCGAACTCGTGCAGGCCCTCCTGCGCACGCTTGGGCATCACGCTCGGCAGCGAGGGGCTGAACAGCGCCTCGAACAGGCTCAGCTTGTACTGGCTCGCGAAGGTGCCGAGCGCGGCCAGCGTGGTGTGGCCGATGCCGCGCTTGGGCGTGGTCACGGCGCGCAGGAAGGCCGGGTCGTCGTCGTTGTTGACCCACAGCCGGAACCAGCCGCAGAGGTCCTTGATCTCGGCCCGGTCGAAGAAGCTCTGGCCGCCCGACACCTTGTAGGGAATCTGTGCCTTGCGCAGCGCCTGCTCGAACACGCGCGCCTGGTGATTGGCGCGGTAGAGGATGGCGAAGTCGCGGAACTCCTTGTGCTGCGGCCCCTGAGTGGTGGCATCGCCCGCGCGCAGGCTCTGGATGCGTGCCACGGTGCGCTCGGCCTCGTGGGCCTCGCTGTCGGCATCGACGATGCGCACCGGCTCGCCTTCGCCGAGTTCGCTGAACAGCGTCTTCGGGAACAGCTTGGGATTGGGCCCGATCACGTTGTTGGCCGCGCGCAGGATCGCGCTGGTGCTGCGGTAGTTCTGCTCGAGCTTGATGACCTTGAGGTTCGGATAGTCGACCGGCAGCTTCTTCAGGTTGTCGAGCGTGGCGCCGCGCCAGCCGTAGATCGACTGGTCGTCGTCGCCCACCGCGGTGAAGCGGCCGCGCTCGCCGACCAGCGCCTTCAGCACCTCGTACTGGGTAGCGTTGGTGTCCTGGTATTCGTCGACCAGCACGTGGCCGAGCGCGGCCTGCCACTTGGCGCGCACCGCGTCGTGCTGCTGCAGCAGCTTGAGCGGCAGGCCGATCAGGTCGTCGAAGTCGACGCTCTGGTAGGCCGCGAGGCGCTCCTCGTAGCGGCCCATGATGCGGGCCGTGATGCGCTCGTTGTCGTCCACCGCCTGGGCCTCGGCCTGGGCCGCGTCGAGGCCCATGTTCTTCCACTTGCTGATGGTCCACTGCCAGATGCGCGCGGTGGCGGCATCGGTGGTGCCGCCGGCATCCTTGAGGATCTTGGTGACGTCGTCGCTGTCGAGGATGCTGAAGGCCGGCTTCAGGCCCAGCACCGCGCCGTCTTCGCGCATCATGCGCACGCCCAGGGCGTGGAAGGTGCACACCACCACCTTCTTGGCGTCGCGCCCGATCAGTCCCTTGGCGCGCTCGCGCATCTCGGCGGCCGCCTTGTTGGTGAAGGTGATGGCCGCGATGCGGTTCGGCTCGAGCCCGGCCTGGATCAGGCGCGCGATCTTGTGGGTGATCACGCGCGTCTTGCCCGAGCCGGCCCCGGCCAGGACCAGGCAGGGACCGTGCATGTAGTTGACGGCTTCTTGTTGCGCGAGATTGAGACCGGAGGACATGAGGCAGGAGCGAGCGGGAAGCCGGAATGATACGGGGGCACCCGTGCGCGGATGCCACGCCGGGTGTGCTAGGACGCCGGTCGGTGCCGTCGGCGGACAAAGCAAGCGGCGCGCCATGGACAATGGCCGCGTGCTGCAGATCTTCCTCGTCACCGTCCCGTTCTTCGCGCTGATCGCGGCCGGTTATGCGGCGGCCCGCGGCGGCCTGCTGCCGCTGGCGGCGATTCCGGGGCTGAACGCCTTCGTTCTGTACTTCGCGCTGCCCTGCATGCTGTTCCGCTTCGGCGCCCGGGCGCCGATCGGGCAGCTTCTCGACGGCGGCGTCGCCATCGTCTGGAGCCTGGCCGCACTGACGGTGGTCGCGGCCACGGTGGCCCTGAGCCGCAATCCGCGCATCGGCTGGAACGACGCCGCCTTCGGCGCGCTGGTGGCGGCCTTCCCGAACACCGGCTTCATGGGCGTGCCGCTGCTGGTGGCGATCCTCGGCGCGGCCGCGGCCCCGACCACGATCGTCACCATGGCCTTCGACATGGTCGTCACGTCCTCGCTGTGCATCGCGCTGTCGCGGCTCGACGGGGCCGACGGCCAGGGCGCCGCCCGGGCGCTGCGGCAGGCGATGCGCGGCATCCTCTACAACCCGATGCCGTGGTCCATCCTGCTCGGCGTTCTGGCCTCGGCCACGCAGTTCACGCTGCCGGGCCCGATCGACCGCACGGTCGCGATGCTGGCGGAGGCCGCTTCTCCGGTGGCCCTGTTCACGATCGGCGCGGTGCTCGCCCGCTCGGCGCTGCTGGCGCGCGAGCACCGGGCCAGCGCGGCCGTGGCCGCCGCACTGGGCAGCGCGGCGGGCCCTTCTCCGACCGCCGCGAGGGCCCAGGCTCCGCTCGTCGACGTGCTGCCTGCGGTTCTGATCAAGCTCATCGTGCATCCGCTTTTGGTGTGGGCTCTGGCGCACGCCGTCCGCGCGCTCGGCGTGCCGCTGGGCCAGACGGCGATGGTGACGATGGTGCTGGCGGCCGCGCTGCCCAGCGCAAGCAACGTTTCGATGCTGGCCGAGCGCTTCGGCGCCGACAACGGTCGGATCGCGCGGATCATCCTGTGGACCACGGTGGGCGCCTTCTTCAGCTTTCCGCTGGCGGCGCGCTGGGTCGGGTGAGAACTCCGGCAGTCCGAAGGCGCGGGAGCGCTATGGCGTCAGCACCCCGAGCTTGACCGGATCGGCGTCGGACAGCAGCTCGCAGCGCGACAGGTCCCGCCCCTGGGTGCCATCGCAGTAGAAGCTGTTGCTCACGCGGCCGAACAGGGTCGGCGTCGAGGTGAACAGCACGCCCTGGTTGGGTTGCCAGCGATCCCGGGCAGCGGACGGCGTGGCGGCCGGGGTCCCTTCCACGGCGGGCATCAAGGCCGAAGGCGCTGCGCCTTCGCTCATCGGCGCATGCGTGCCGGCCGGCTCGATGAACTCGGCCAGCGTGCGGTTGGCGTCGTCGCCGCGCCAGCGGCTCGCGAGTTCTCCGGGCTGCGGCTTGCCTTGCACCGGGATCAGGAGCGCATGCACCTGGAAGCCATGGCCGAAGCGGTGCTCCTTGCCGGCCAGGAAGGCGAAGGCACAGGCTGCCTGGCACTGTCCCTTGGCTTCGGTGTTGACGCCCGCGTTGCGGATCGCCCGGGCAAAGACCTCGGCCACCTCGGCCGATCCTCCGAGTGCGTTCTCGAAGACGACCGTTCGCACGTGGCCCCCTGCCAGCCGCGCTTCGAATTCCTTGACGGCGCTGCCGTCGAGCACGCCGCTGACGATCAGCCGGCTGCCCTGGAGCTCGAGGTCGGCCGCCCATGCGCCCGTTGCGGCAAAAGCCAGAACGAGGCTCAACAAAGTCCCTGATCGCGTGTTCACGAGATGGCCCTTTCGCAATGCCCTGGGTGAGCCTCGCCGCCCGCATAGCTTGGACAAGGCTCGCGCGCTTCGTCAACTCATGTTGCAGAGTATTTCCTACATCGCATTCACCGCGGTACGGATAGTGTCAACTATTGCTTATTACTAATGCTTCGGTTCTAAAAAGCACTGCTAAAGTAAGTCAACGACGCGGGAGATTGGCATGACGGGCTGGATGCGCGGGGGAATCTGTTTGGTTTGGCTGGTCGCCTTGGGCTGGCTCTGGATGGTCGGTGCGCTCGGCGCCGTGGCCGTAGGCGTGGCTGCCTTGGCGGGCCTCGTCGTGCTGGCGCTGCGCCCCGGCGCCTGGCATCGGCGCCGCCGATCGGGCCTTCGCTACGTCGAGATGGGCAAGGCGCCGGTCGGCCTGCTCTGAGGGCCGTCCAGATGGGCGGCCCCCTGCGCCCTCAGATGCTCTGAGGGTCGACGTCCACCAGCCAACGGATCACGCCCTTGCCCTCGGGCGCCTTGCGCAGCCCGTGCAGCAGTGGCTGCCAGCCCGCCAGCAGCCTTTGCAAGGCCGCACGTGAACTGCTTTCGATCAGCATCTGCGCGCGCTCGACGTTCGCGATGCGTTGAATCGTCAATGGCACCGCGGGATAGCGCGTGACGAGCTCGGCGCCGGGCAGCGAGTCGGCCGCAGCGCTGGCCGCGTTGAGGAAGGCCTGCGCGGCTTCCTGCGTGCGCGCATCGGCCCGCAGCAGCGCCTGGAAAGCGAACGGCGGCATGCCGGCCGCGGCGCGCTCTTCCAGTTCGCCCTGCGCAAAGCCCGCATGGTCGTGGCGCCGCAGGGCCGCGAACAGCGGATGCTGCGGGTGGTGGGTCTGGATCCACATTTCGGCAGTGCTGCCCTGCGCTGCCAGATAGGCGGCATCGCGGCCGGCGCGGCCGGCCGACTGCATGAGCAGCGAGAACAGCCGTTCGGGTGCCCGGAAGTCGCTCGAGAACAGCGCACCGTCCGGGTTGACCGCAGCCACCAGGGTGATGCGCCGGAAGTCGTGGCCCTTGGCGATCATCTGGGTGCCGACCAGCACGTCGACCTCGCCCGCATGCACCGCGGCCAGCTGCGATTCGAGCGCACCCTGCCGCCGCGTGCTGTCGGCGTCGATGCGCGCGATGCGCACCGCGCCGCCGTCTGCATGCCTGACTGCGGCGAACAGTTCGCCCAGGTGCTCCTCGAGGCGCTCGGTGCCGCGGCCCACGGGCGCGATGTCGGGGTTGCCGCAGGCCGGACAGGCGCGTGGCACGCGTTCCGTGAAGCCGCAGTGGTGGCAGCGTAGCGTGCGGTCGATCTTGTGGAACACGCGATAGGCGCTGCAGTGCGGGCATTCGCTCTTCCAGCCGCAGTCGCCGCAGGCCAGCACGGGCGCGTAGCCGCGGCGGTTGAGGAAGATCATGCTCTGCTCGCCGCGCGCGATGCGCTGGCCGATGGCATCGAGCAGCGCGCCCGAGATCACCGTCCGTGGCGGCTGCAGGTTCATGTCGACCAGCCGCACCGCCGGCAATGCGACGGCGCCCACGCGCGAAGGCATCGCGAGTCGCAGGTAGTTGCCGCCGGCGTCGCCGGCCGTGGCGGGCCGGCTGCGGTGCCAGCTCTCGAGCGACGGCGTGGCCGAGCCGAGCACCACCTTCGCGCCTTCGCGCTGGCCGCGCCAGACCGCCAGGTCGCGCGCCGAGTAGCGGGCGCCTTCCTGCTGCTTGTAGCTCGGGTCGTGCTCCTCGTCGACCACGATCAGGCGCAGCGCGGGCATCGAGGCGAACACCGCCATCCGCGTGCCCAGCACGATGCGGGCGCTGCCGCCGTGCGCCGCGATCCAGCTGGCGAGCCGCTGCGGGTTGGTCATGCCGCTGTGCAGCGAGACCACGGCCTCGGCGCCGAAGCGGGCCTTGAAGCGGGCCTCGAGCTGCGGCGTGAGGTTGATTTCCGGCACCATCACGAGCGCCTGGGCGTCGGGTTCGCGCGCCAGCAGCGCCGCCACGCTGCGCAGGTAGACCTCGGTCTTGCCGCTGCCGGTGCTGCCGAACAGCAGGAAGGGGCCGGCCTCGGCCTCGATGCGCGCGAGTGCCTGGGCCTGCTCGGGCGTCAGGGCCACGGGGCCGGCCTCGGGCGCAGCGGCGACGCGGTCGGCGGCGGCGCTTCTGCGCTTCAATCGGCGCCCGAGCTGCACGGCCGACATGTCGCGCAATTGAGGCGGCAGGGCAGCCAGCGCGATCTCTCCGAGCGAGCGCTGGTAGTAGCGCGCAGCGAAGCCGACGAGGTCGCGCCAGGCGTCGCCGAGCGCGGGCAGGGCGTCCAGCACGCCGGCGATCGGCTTGAGATCCGGCATCGCGACGTCCAGGGCGCCTGCGCTCGCCTCGTCGGTTGCCGCTTCCTCGGGCGACCGGGCGGCCCAGACCACGCCGAGAACCTCGCGCCGGCCCAGCGGCACGCGCACCAGTGCCCCCGGCGCGACAGCGCATGGGCTCGTGTAGCTAAGTACATCCCCTAGTGCACTGTGCGCCGGAGTCTGTACGGCGACGTGGATGCACCAATTCAAGGCAGGTTCCCGGTTCGGCGGTTTGTTAAGGACAATTTGAGCAAAACCACTTAAGTCATTGATTCTTCAGTACTTTGCGAGCCATCCAGAGATTCTGTGGATAACTTTGTTGATATCGAGGTCCGGACCCGTCGCCAGCCCTTCAAAATCAAGGCTTCGGCTGGAATGCCCGCAAAAAAAGCAAAGTTCAAAACCTATAAGAATCAATGACTTAGCTTCGCTATCGCTTTGGTAGCAGGGTTTGGCGGCGAAGCGGGGCTTTTGCGCACCGCAGCAGTCGTTTTGTGCATAAGTCAGTCACTCCTTACGCTTCAGGCGCTTGACAAGCGCGTTTCGAGACGATCTCGAATGCTTACAAGTGATAACAAATGGCGTTAGGCACGCAGCATTCTCGACTGCACATGCACTGCTTCGACGAGCGCGGCCACGTGGTCGGGCGGCGTGAACTGGCTGATGCCGTGGCCGAGGTTGAAGATGTGGGTCGGGCCGGTGCCCTCGGGATCGGTGTGCGGTCGCCCGAAGCTCTGCAGCACCTTGGCCACCTCGGCCTCGATCTGCGCCGGCGGCGCGAACAGCACGTTCGGATCGATGTTGCCCTGCAGCGCCTTGCCGCGCGGGCCTTCGCCGACCCGCGTGCGGGCCTGGCCGAGGTTCACGGTCCAGTCGAGGCCCAGCACCTCGCAGTCCAGCGGCTGCATGTCCTCGAGCCACAGGCCGCCGCCCTTGGTGAAGACGATGCGCGGCACGGGCTGGCCGTCGGCCCCGTCGCGCCTGAGCTGCGAGAGCACGCGCTGCGTGTAGGCCAGGCTGAAGGCCTGGAAGGCGCCATCGGCCAGCACACCGCCCCAGCTGTCGAAGATCATCACGGCCTGCGCGCCGGCGTCGATCTGGGCATTGAGGTAGGCCGCCACCGCATCGGCGTTGACTGCCAGCAGTCGGTGCATCAGGTCGGGACGGCTGTAGAGCAGGCTCTTGACCAGCCGGTAGTCGCTCGAACCGGCACCCTCGACCATGTAGCAGGCCAGCGTCCAGGGGCTGCCAGAGAAGCCGATCAGCGGCACCCGGCCATCGAGGGCGCGCCGGATCGACGCAACCGCATCGAAGACGTAGCGCAGCTTGTCGAGGTCGGGCACGGCGAGCGCCGAGATCGCGGCCTCGTCGCGCACGGGCCGGGCGAAGCGCGGGCCTTCGCCGGCCTCGAACGACAGGCCCAGCCCCATGGCATCCGGCACCGTCAGGATGTCGGAGAACAGGATCGCCGCGTCGAGCGGGAAGCGCTCCAGGGGCTGCAGCGTGACCTCGGTGGCGTAGTCGACGTGGGTCGCCAGCCCCATGAAGCTGCCGGCCTTGGCGCGGGTGGCCAGGTATTCGGGCAGGTAGCGCCCGGCCTGGCGCATGAGCCAGACGGGCGTGTGGTCGGTGGACTGGCGCCAGCAGGCGCGCAGGAAAGAGTCGTTCTTCAGCGGGGCGAAAGGCATCCCGCCATTGTCGCAGGGGGCCGCAGAGGTTCAGCGATCAGGCCGGCGCCGGGCCGCCCCAAGGCGGCCTGCGGCCCCCTCGGGGGGGCAGCGAGCCACACGAAGTGGGGGAGCGTGGGGGCCACATTCAGGATTTGTACTTGATCGAGCAGCCGTAGGGCCGCGTGGCGGCGGCGCTGATGGCCTTGCCGCCGAAGGCTTCGCCGAGCGCCTGATTGACGTAGTTGGTCGCGGTCTTGATGTCCTCGGGCCGGGCAGAGGCGATGCTGTCGATGCCACCCGCGTACACCAGCGTGCCCTTGGGGTCGACGATGAAGATGTGCGGCGTGGTGCGGGCGCCGTAGGCGCGGCCGATGACGCCGTCCTCGTCCATCAGCACCGCGGTCGGGGCGGCCGAGCGCTCCTTCATCCAGGCGGCCAGTGCCTCCGGCTTGAGGTAGTCGCTGGCATCGCGCTCGGTGGAATTGATGGCCAGCCAGACCACGCCCTTGGCGGTGGCGGCCTTCTGGGTGGCGGGCATGTTGCCGCCGCCGTAATGCTTGTTGACGAAGGGGCAGCCCGGGTTGGTCCATTCGAGGACCACGTACTTGCCCGCGAAGTCCGACAGGCGGTGCTTCGCGCCGGTGGTGTCGACCGCGACGAAATCCGGCGCCGGCTGGCCCACCGCGGGCGCCGCCATGGCCGGCGCGTTCATGAGGAAGGTGGCGCCGAGCGCGACCGCTGCCGTCATGATGGCGCGGCGCGAGGCCCGGCTCAGCGCTGCGCGCGCGTTGCGCGCGGCACGGTAGGAACGCGAGGCGGAGGATGACGATGGGGCCATGGTCAGCTTGAACTCCTGTGACAAAAAAGGCAACAACTGCGAGAGCTTAGAACGCTTTCTTCATCCTTGCGTGACAACCCGTAAGGCCTCGGGGTCAAAGCGCCGCGAGGGCCGCGCGCAGCTCGTCCTTGCCGAGAATCTCGGTCAGCACGACGGGCGGCTTGCCGGGCGCCTGCAACAGGTAGACCGGCACGCCGCTGCGGCCCAGCGCGGTCAGCGCGGCCGTGATGGCCGGATCGCGCCGGGTCCAGTCGGCGCGCAGCAGTGCCACCTTGCGGGCGTCGAAGTCGGCCAGCACCTCGGCATCCGACAGCGTGCTGCGCTTGTTGTACTGGCAGGTCACGCACCAGGCGGCCGTGAAGTCCACGAATACCGGGCGGCCCTCGGCCGCGAGCTGGTTCGCGCGTTCGACCGACCAGGGCTGCCAGCGCTGCCCGGCAGGTGCCGCCGCGGCCACCTCGGCCTCGGCCGGGCGCACCACGTGGCCGCCGATGGCGCTCGCGAGCAGCGCGGTCAGCGCGACAGCAATCCCGGTCAGCGCGAGGCGCGTGCGGCCGCGCAGGGTCAATGCCCAGGCGATGGCTGCCAGGCACACCAGCAGCCCGAGCAGTGCGCCGGCGCCGTCGATGCCGCTCTGCTGGCCCAGCACCCAGACCAGCCAGGCGACCGTCGCGAACATCGGGAAGGCGAGCAGCCGGCGCAGCGTCTCCATCCAGGCGCCCGGGCGCGGCAGCAGTCGAGCCACCGCGGGCACGAAGCCCGCCGCCAGGTAGGGCAGCGCGAGCCCGAAGCCGAGCACGGCGAACAGCAGCAGCGCCTGCGCCGCCGGCAGCCCGATCGCGAAGCCCAGCGAGGCGCCCATGAAAGGAGCGGTGCAGGGCGAGGCCACCACCACCGCCAGCACGCCCGAGAGGAAGTCGTTGACCACAGGATGGCGCGCCTGAACCGCGCCCAGCGAGGCCGGCGCCATGCGACCGAACTCGAACACGCCGGCCAGGTTCAGGCCGATCAGCGTGAACAGCGCCGCCAGCGCGGCGACCACCGCAGGCGACTGCAGCTGGAAACCCCAGCCGAGCTGGGCGCCGGCCGCACGCAGCGCGAGCATCGCGCCGCCCAGCGCCAGGAACGAGAGGATCACGCCCGCGCTGTAGGCCAGCGCGGCCACCCGGTGGGCGCGGCGGTCGTCGGCATGGCGCGTGAAGCCCAGCACCTTGATCGCCAGCACCGGGAACACGCAGGGCATCAGGTTCAGCAGCAGCCCGCCGAGCAGCGCACCGAGCAGCGCCACGATGAAGCCGCCGCCGCCGGCCGATTGCGTCTGCTGCGGCAACGGTGCGCTGCGGTTGGATTCGAGCGCTGCCTGCAATGCCGGCGACACCTGCGCGGGCGGCGCCACCGCCGGCCAGGTGCCGGTCACGGGCGCCTCCGCGCGCCAGGCGATCGGCTGGCCGGGCTGCCGGTCGGACTCGGCGAGCGCCACCACGATCGGCATCGTCTCGGGGCTGGCGCTGCGCTGCGCCGCGAGCGGCACGGTGGCGGTCCAGACGTCGCCTTGCCAGGCCTGGGTCCAGTCCTTGCCCTGGACTGCGGCCGTGTGCACCACTTCCGGGGTTTCGGGGAAGAACTCGAGCGTCTTGCCGCGCGCCTCGGCCGGCAGGCCCTCGAGCCGGACCTGCAGCTTGTCGCCGTCGATCGTGACCTGGCCCGGACGGGCCAGCGCCACGGGCTGCGCCGCGAGCGCGGCATCGAAGTCGGCCTTGTGCAGCGCGGTCGAACCCTGCACCGGCAGCTTGAGCAGGAACTCGCCGTCCTCGGGGATGCACTCCTTGCGGCAGACCAGCCACGAGGCCCGCAGCCTGACCTCGACCTCGGAGGCGCCCGCGAGGGCCAGCGGCGGCTTGAAGTCGGGCGCCACCGTGAGCGGCACCGGCAGCAGCACCGTGTTCTCGTAGCCGTAGTTGGCCAGGTTGCCGATCGGGATCTTCTTCGGTACCGGCCAGGCGATATCGCCGCTGGAGATGCCGGCGGGCAGCGTCCAGGCCAGCTCGGTGGGCAGGCCGGAATCGCCGGCGTTCTTCCAGTAGGTGTGCCATTCCGGCTGGTGCGCGATCTGCAGGCCGACCCAGAGCGGTGCTCCCGGCGTCACGCCATCGGGCGCATGAGCCACCAGCTCGGCACGCACATGCGGCGTGGTGACCACCGGCGAGGCGCGCGATGGCAATTGGGCGGCGGCCGGCAGGCAGGCGGAGAAAGCGGCCAGTGCCGCGAACGCGGCGATCCATCCTCTCGTGCTCATGCGGCCCAGCCAAGCACCACGCGGCGGCTGTTGGCGCTCTTCTTCTCGATCTTGGTGACGATTACGGCGCCGATCTCGCGCGTGTTGGCGACGTGGGTGCCGCCGCAGGGCTGGAAGTCGATCGCCGTCTCGGAGGCCGGGTCGCCGATGCGGATCGTGCGCACCGTGCCCGTGCCGCGCGGCGGCTGCACGCTCATGCTCTTGACCAGCGCCGGGTTGGCGTCGAGCTCGGCGTCGCTGATGGCGCCGACCGCCAGCGGATGAGCCGCCTCGACCAGCCGCGCCAGGCCGGCGCCGAGGGCTTCCTTGTCGAGCGGCTCGGTCATGTGGAAGTCGAGCCGCGCGTAGTCGGGCGTGATCGAGCAGCCGTTGACCGGCTGCGGCACCAGGTGGCACAGCAGGTGGGTGGCGGTATGAAAGCGCATCAGGCGGTGGCGGCGCTCCCAGTCGATGCGGGCCGTCACGCGCTCGCCGGCCGCGAGCGCGGCCAGCAGCGTTTCCTGGCCGGGCGCCGGCACGTGGACGATGCCGGCGGTCGGCTTGCCCTCGGCATCCTTGGCCTTGCGCGTGTCGGCGATCGCGATGGCGCGGCCGTCGGCCAGCAGCAGCTCGCCGCTGTCGCCGGCCTGGCCCCCGCCCACCGGGTAGAACACGGTGCGGTCGAGCAGCACGCCGGCCTCGTCGATGCCGAGCACGCGCGCCTCGCATTCGCGCAGGTAGGCATCGGAGCGGAACAGGTCGTCGGTGGTCATCGCCCGATGGTAGCGGCGCGGCCGCGGCGGGGCGGGCCCACGCCCGAAAGCGCCCACAGCCGACACGACCTCGCCGCGACGCATGGCCAGATCGAGCCATTGCCAAGGCGGGCGCCCTCCGGCGCCGTCGCAGCCGGCCCCATCAAGGATCAGACCAATGACCGCCTTTCCCAGCTCCCGCTCCCCGGGCCTCCGCTCCCCCAGCCCCCGCTTTCCCGGCCCCCCTTATCCGCGGCTCGCGCTGTTTCTGCTGCCTATCGCCATCGCCCTGTCGCTGACCGGCTGCGGCGACACGGCCAAGCTCCCGCTCGAGGCCGAAACCGGCCCGACGCCACGCCTGCCGGCCCCGCGCTCGTCGATGATCCCCACGCTCAGCATCGCGCCCGCGGTCGGCTGGACCGACACCGCGGGTCCGACCGCGCCCGAGGGCTTCAAGGTCACGGCGCTGGCGCGCGGCCTCGACCATCCGCGCACCGTCTACACGCTGCCCAACGGCGACGTGCTGGTGGTCGAGAGCAACAAGCCGCCCAAGCCCGAGGGCAGCCAGGACGGCGGCAGCGGGCCGGTTGCCAAGGTCAAGCAGATGGTGATGGGCCTTGTCATGAAGCGGGCCGGCGCAGGCACGCCGAGCGCCAACCGCATCACCCTGCTGCGTGACGCCGACCACGACGGGGTGGCCGAGGTGAAGCAGGTCTTCATGCAGAACCTGAATTCGCCGTTCGGCGTCGCCCTGGTCGGCAACGAGCTGTTCATCGCCAACGCCGACGCGCTAGTGAAGGTGCCCTACGCAGAAGGCCAGACCGCGGTCACCGCCGCGCCGGTCAAGGTAACGGACCTGCCCGCAGGCATCAACCACCACTGGACCAAGTACGTGGTCGCGAACCGCGAGGGCACCAAGCTCTACGTGACGGTCGGCTCGAACAGCAACGTCGGCGAGAACGGCCTGGAGGCCGAGGAAGGCCGGGCCGCGATCTGGGAGGTGGACGTCAAGAGCGGCGAGAAGCGCCTGTTCGCGAGCGGCCTCCGCAACCCCACGGCGGCGGCCTGGGAGCCCGACACCAACGTGCTGTGGACCGTGGTCAACGAGCGCGACGAACTCGGCAGCGACCTGGTGCCCGACTACCTGACCTCGGTCAGGGACGGCGCCTTCTACGGCTGGCCCTGGAGCTACTACGGCGCGTACGTCGACGCGCGCGTCAATCCGCAGCGGCCCGACCTGGTGGCCAAGGCCGTCGTGCCCGACTACGCACTGGGCTCGCACCGCGCACCGCTTGGCGTCGCCTTCTCCAGCCCGCGCGGCATGCCGCCCGAATTCGCCAACGGCGCCTTCATCGGCGAGCACGGCTCCTGGAACCGCAAGCCGCTGGCCGGCTACAAGGTGGTCTTCGTGCCCTTCATCGGCGGCCGGCCCAGCGGCACGCCGGTCGATTTCCTGACCGGCTTCCTCGATGCGGACGAAAAGGCGCAGGGCCGTCCGGTCGGCGTGGCGCTCGACCGCAGCGGCGCGCTGCTGGTGGCCGACGACGTCGGCAACGCGGTATGGCGGGTCGCGAAGACCACCCAGTGAGCGTTCGCTGACGGCGCGAGCGCTCGCCTGCCGCCGTTGAGCACGGGCTTCAGAAGCCTGCCAGCACCACCTTGCCCTGCGCCGTGCCGCTCTCGATCAGCGCATGGGCACGCCGCAGATTGGCTGCATCGATGCGGCCGAAGGCCGCGTTGGCGGTGGTCCGGATGCGTCCGGCGTCGACCAGCTTCGCGACTTCGGCCAGCAGTTCGCCCTGTTGCGCCATGTCGGGCGTCTGGAACTTCGAACGCGTGAACATCAGTTCCCAGTGCAGCGAGATGCACTTGCCCTTGAGCGCCATCGCGTCGAGCACCGGCATGTCGTCGATCACCGCGAGCTGGCCTTGCGGCTTGAGGCTTTCGATGATCTGCGCGTAGTGCGTGCCGGTCTGCGTGAGGCTCGCGACCATGTCGACCTCGCCGAAGCCGCCGGCCTTCAGCTCGGCCGCCAGCGGTTTCGAATGGTCGATCACCGCATGCGCGCCCAGCTGCAGACACCAGTCGCGGGTCTGCGCGCGCGAGGCCGTGGCGATCACGCGAAGTTGCGTGAGCTGGCGCGCCAGCTGGATGAGGATCGAGCCCACGCCGCCCGCGCCGCCGACGATCAGCAGGGTCTGGCCGGCACCGCCGCCCTGCGCGACGCCGAGCCGATCGAACAGCAGTTCCCAGGCCGTGATCGTGGTGAGCGGCAGCGCGGCGGCCTCGGCATCGCCCAGGCTGCTCGGCGCGAGCGCGACGATGCGCTCGTCGACCGCGTGCAGTTCGCTGTTGGCGCCGGGCCGCACGATCGAGCCGGCGTAGTAGACGCGGTCGCCGGCCTTGAATTGGCGCACCTCGGCCCCGACCGCCTCGACCGTCCCGACCGCGTCCCAGCCCAGCACCTTGGCCTGGCCGGCCTCGGGTGCGACGTTCCTGCGCACCTTGGTGTCGACCGGATTGACCGAGATCGCCTTGACCCGCACCAGCAGGTCGCGCGGGCCCGCGGTCGGCGCAGGCAGCTCGAGGTCCTCGAGCGCGGCGGGATTGTCGATCGGGAGGGACTGGCGGTAGCCGATGGCTTTCATGGCGTGCTTTCTTGCGCGTGGAGTGGCGATGACGACAATGTAGGCCTGCAATCCAGAATTGATAAGGCTGGCACTGCAAGCTTCAATGTCAAATGAAAATTGAAAATGTCGCAGACCTTCGCGTGCTGGTCCATACGGCCCGCGGCGGCACGTTGACGGCCGCCGCCGCTGCGCTCGGCATCACGCCGGCCGCGGCCAGCGCCACGCTGAAGCGGCTCGAGGCCCAGCTCGGCACCCGGCTGTTCGAGCGCTCCACGCGCGCGATGCGCCTGACACCGCAGGGCCAGACCCTGCTCGACTACGCCGTTCGCGCCTTCGACCTGCTGGCCGAGGGCGAGTCGATGGTGCTGGCCGACCGCGGCGCGCTGGTCGGCAGCGTGCGCCTGGCCGCGCCGTCCGACCTGACCCGGGTCGCGCTGCTGCCCTGGCTCGACGAATTCCTCGACCGGCATCCGGGGCTGCAGCTCTCGCTCTCGGTCGGCGACCGGCCGCTCGACGTCACGCGGGACGAGGTCGACGTGGCGCTGCGCTACGGCCCGCTGGCCGACTCCCGGCTGGTGGCGCGGCGGCTGGCCGATTCGCGGCCGACGCTGTGCGCCGCGCCGGCCTATCTGCAGCGCCATGGCGCGCCCGCCACCCCGCACGACCTGCTGCAGCACAACTGCCTGACCTTCCACCAGCGCGGCCGGCGCCATCGGCTGTGGCGCTTCGCCCGCCTGGGCCATTGGACCGAGGTGCGGGTGGACGGCGACCGCGTCGCCGACGATGCCTCGCTGGCACGCGAATGGGCGCTCGCGGGCCGCGGCATCACGCTCAAGTCCGCGCTCGATCTCGAGCGCGACATCGCGGCCGGCCACCTGGTGCGTCTCCTGCCCGAATGGGAGACCGAGCCCTATCCGCTGCACGCGCTGCTGCCCAGCGGCCGCTTCGTGCCGGCGCGGGTACGGGCGCTGGTGGACTTCCTCGCGCTGAAGTTCGACGCCCCCGCGCGCGCCGCCACAAGCCCTAAGATTGCCGGATGACAGTCCCCGCCAGCCGTTTCTGGTCCCAGCTCACGACCCGCGATTTCGCCGCCCTCGATCCGGCCGCGACCGTCGCGGTGCTGCCGCTCGGCGCCACCGAGCAGCATGGTCCGCACCTGCCGCTCGGCGTCGATTCGGCGCTGGCCGACGGCATCGTGGCCGCCACGGTGCCGCTGCTGCCGGCCGACCTGCCGGTGCTGTTCCTGCCGACGCAGAACGTGGGCCTGAGCCCCGAGCACGCGCGCTTCGCGGGCACGCTCACGCTGTCGGCCGAAACCCTGATCCGGGTCTGGAACGAGATCGGCGCCGGCGTGGCGCGCGCGGGCGTGCGCAAGCTGGTGCTGTTCAATGCCCACGGCGGGCACTCGGGCCCGATGGACATCGTGGCGCGCGAACTGCGCGCAGCGCACGGCCTGATCGTCTTCAGCACGAGCTGGTTCAACCTCCCGCTCGGCGAGGCCGGCGCGCAGTTCAGCGCCGAAGAGCATCGCTTCGGCGTCCATGCAGGCGAAATGGAAACCTCGATGATGCTGGCGCTCGCGCCCACGCAGGTCCGCATGGAAGCCGCGGCCGACTTCGGCTCCACCTCGCGCCAGCGTGCGGCGGAGTACGAGATCCTCGGCAATGGCCGCAGCGCCAAGCTGGGCTGGGCGATGGAAGACTACAACCCCGCCGGCGCCGCCGGAAATGCCGCAGCCGCCACGGCCGAGAAAGGGCAGGCGTTGATCGATGCGGGGGCTGCCCAGCTCGCGGCGCTGCTGGCCGAGGTTTCGAGGCTGCCGCTCGCCACCGCGCACACGCAGCCGCTGCCCTGAGTCTGGCGTTCAGCCGGCGACCAGCGGGCCGCTCGGCGCGACATCGCCGATCCGGATGGAGCCGTCGGGGCGCTCGCAGGTGCCGATCAGCAGACCGCTCGCGATTGCATGCGCGCGCAGGGCCTCGAACACTTCCTCGCGCCCCGGATTGGGCGAGAAGCCAGGCGCCGCGGCGAGCGCGAACAGCTGAAAGGCATAGCGGTGCACGCCATGCCCCGGCGGCGGATCGGGCGGCAGCCAGGCTGCCTGCAGGAAGGAGTTGAGTCCGGTGTGCACGCCGGCGCCTTCGTGCTCGGCGCTCGGCAACGCGCCCTCGGGCAGCTGGCCGTCGGACGGCGGCAGGTCGACCGCGATCGCATGGACCATCGGGTGCGGCGTCGGCGAATCGGCGTCCTCGACCACCAGCACCAGCGCGGCGGCGCCGGGCGGTACCCCGATCCAGTCGATCCGCGGCGAGCGGCCGATGCCGTCGGCCGTGTAACGCTCGGGCAGCGGCGCGTGGTCGGCAAAGGCCAGACTGCTGACCTTGATCGAGGCCATGCCGGCCCGCAGGCCCAGCGTGTTGAAGAAGATTTCGTCGAGCCCGGCGCGAACGCCTTGCAAGGCGTGGCCGATGACGTCCGGGAGTTTCTCTAGCATCGAATCCTTATAGCGCTGCGTACGGCTGCTCGCGCGGGCGATGACCTACAGGCGCTGTCGGCCGCCGCCCGCTATCATGATTGCGCGCCGATTCCGACGCCGCGCCCGCCCTTCACCACCAAGGATCCGTATGAGCATCGTCTGGACCATCCTGATCGGATTCGTTGCGGGCCTCGTGGCGCGCGCCATCAAGCCGGGCGACGACTCGGCCGGTTTCATCATCACCACCCTGATCGGCATCGCCGGTTCGCTGATCGCGACCTACCTCGGCCAGGCCATGGGTTGGTACACGGCGGGCCAGGGTGCCGGCTTCATCGCTTCGGTGGTCGGCGCCATCGTGCTGCTTTTCCTCTACGGCCTCGTCAAGCGCAAGAGCTGACGAGGCGAGACCGATCGCAGCGCGCCGCATGCCGGCCCGCAAGTCCCGCAGCAGGGGCCACCACCACGTCTACGTGGTCGAGCTCGACGATCGGGTCTGGAACGTGGCCCGGTTCCGGCGCGCCAATCCCGACTGGAAGCTCGGCAAGCCCTTCGTCTATGTCGGCATGACCGGGCTCGATCCCGATGTCCGCTTCGACAAGCACAAGGCCGGTATCCAGGCCAACGGCTTCGTGCGCGACCATGGCCTGCGGCTGCTGCCGGCGCTCTATGCGATGTACAACCCGATGCCCTACGAAGCGGCGCGCGAGATGGAAGTCGAGCTCGGCATCGCGCTGCGCGAGGCGGGCTACGGCGTCTGGCAGGCATGAATCCACCCCACGCGATTCCGTGACGGGGTGCCGCGTCTGCCCTGAAGGCTCAGTGATGCCTGTCGGGCAGCGTCGACTCGTCGCCGATGCGCCGCAGCGCCTGAAGGGTCCGGTACAGCAGGGCACGCTCGCGCGGGCTGAAACGCCGGATCACCGCCGCCTGGCGCTGGCGCACCTCCGGGATGATCCGCGCGTAGAGCGCCAGGCCCGCTTCGCTGATGCGGCAGGTCTGCCACTTGCGCGCGCCTTCGTGCTCGTGATGCAGCGACAGCAGTCCGCGCGCCTCCATGAGCCGCAGCGTGCGGCTGACCTGCGCCTTGTCGGCGGCGGTACGCGCCACCACCTCCATGAACGGTAGCTGCCCGGCTTCCGCGAGCGCCGACAGCATGCGCCATTCCGAGAGGGTCAGGCCTGCCTGCTCGGCATAGGGCACGGTCATGGACCGGCGCAGCGCGTTGCTCGCGTGGCTCATCATCGTCGTGAGGAAATCCTCGCTCGTCAGGCCCTGGCCGCCGTCCTCGAGTCGCGCCCAGGGGCACTCCGCGGCGCTGCTGCCGCCGACCGGCCGCGGTTCGTGGGATGGGTTCTTGTTCATGCCGAGGTGTGACGCTGACGCAGGTTGCGAGGGGAACCATGCGGATCGTCGCACCTAAACGCGCCGGAGGCCCCCTCAGCACGCGAACCTGAATTTGTCAATGGGCCTCGGAGG
Organism: Variovorax jilinensis; assembly: GCF_030316885.1. Lineage (GTDB taxonomy): Bacteria > Pseudomonadota > Gammaproteobacteria > Burkholderiales > Burkholderiaceae_C > Variovorax > Variovorax jilinensis. The sequence continues at coordinate 39,354 of NZ_JASZYQ010000002.1, forward strand.
CCCCCTGCTCGCAGGTCAGGCGAAGGTCACCCAGTCCTCGTAGGCGGGCCCGTCGAGGTGCGGCAGCGTGTTGTAGGTCACGAGCATGTGACGCTTGGGTGTGAATGCGAACTCGGTCACGGCGGTGTTGCGGATGCGCAGGTTGAGCTCGACCGTGGTCTCGGGGCTGGTGCCCAGCACGTGGCCGACCGCGGTGCTGATCGGCCCGCCGCTCGACACCACGAGCACCCGGGCGCCGTGGTGCCGTTCGCGCACGTGGTCGAGCGCGGTGGTCACGCCAGCCAGGAAGTCGACGTAGCTCGGCATGCCGACCGGCTCGGTGCGGCCCTGCATCCAGGCGCCCAGGCCTTCGCGCAGCAGGCGGAAGTGATGGCGGTACATCTCGGGCGAATCGGGCTTCTGGAGCTTGTCCGGATGGATCGTCGCGATGATCGCTTCGCTGTCGTATTCGTTGAGGCCGGGCCAGGGCAGCACGTCCTCGCGATCGATGCCGAGGCCTTCGGCGATGCCTTCCCAGGTCTGGCGATGGCGCTTGAGCGTGCCGGTGATGACGGCATCGAAGCGCATGCCGCGCTCGCGCCAGTGTTCGCCCAGGCGGACCGATTGCCGGCGGCCGAGTTCGCTGAGCTGGTCGTAGTCGGCGGCGCCGAAGCTGGCCTGACCGTGGCGCACGAGGTAGAGGGTTCCCATGGCGAGCGATTCTGCCAAGGGCCGGCGCCGGGCGCGGTCGCGGCGGCGACCTCCGGGGCGCTGCGTTCGGGTCTCCGGTTTCAGACGTTTCTCATTTTCTGAAACGTTTGCGATTCATACGATGGACTACGCCTGCTCGTCGAGCAGGTGCAACAAGGAACCACGTGACCCACCTGATGACCATCGCCTCTGCAGGGGCGCTCCCGACGGCAGATTCTTCACTTGATCGGCGGGGTCGCCTGCCTCGCGACGAGCGCACCCGGTCGGTTCTCGCGGCGGTGGTCTCATGACTCGCCCGACCGCCCTGTTCCAGGTGGCGGTTCTCGCCTACACCCCGCGTTCACGCGAACTGATGCGCCGTGTGCTGCGCTCCATGGGCTATGCGCCGCGCGTATTCTCCAACTTCGACGAACTGCTCCAGACGGGGCCGCGCGCCGCGCGCTTCGAAATGCTCTTCCTTGGCGACATGCCCGAGACCGACAGCCACGGTCGCACCATCCTGAAGGAACTGATGGCCGTCATCGGGCCGGCCGTTCCGGTGCTGCACGCACCGCTCAAGCGGCCCGTGCGTTCTCGGACCCGTGCCGTGTCGGTCGACGGCGTTCACCTCGCCTCACCGCTCTTCTTCGGCGATCTCGTGAAGGCGATGCTGACCTTTCTGGTCTCGCACGGATTCAGCTCGCCATCGCCGCGACTCGCATGGGGCGACTACTCGTTTCGTCCGGCAGATTGCAGCGTCGGCATCGGCGCGAGCTTCGTGCAGCTCGATCCCGTCAGCTTCGATGTCGCGCTGGAATTCTTCCACCACGCAGGCCGGGTGCTCGCCATCCGCCACCTCGAACGCATGCTTCCGTCCGGCACGCATGGCGCCTCCTGGCATCGCATCGACAACCTCGCCTGCACCATCGCCGACCTGCGCGTGGCGATGCAGCTCGATGCCGCTCTGGGCTGGGCGCTCGAAGAGGTGCAGGCCGGGAGCTACCGCCTGCAGCGTTCGGAAAGGCGGGCGGAGGCCGGCGCGGCGCCAGGGCTCCCCATTCGGCGAGGCGAACCCAAGGCGCCAGCGCGTCGCCGCCGTGCAGCGGTTGCCATGCCGGTCGCGCAGCCCGTGCAGGCCTCCCAGGACGCCCGGGTCAGTCTGGCCGGCAACTAGCTCTGCCCGCCCGCGTCATCGCGCGCGCATGGGCGCTGCGCCCGCTTCAGGCCTCAGGAAGTCAGGCCGTGCTCGTTGGCGTAGACGAAGATGTCGAGGTCGTGCTTGAGGCCGAGCTTGAGCATGGCGTCGTTCTTCTGCCGGCTCACCGTCTTGATGCTGCGCGACAGCCGCTCGGCGATCTCCGACACGGTGAGCCCGGAGGCAAACAACCGAAGCACCTCGGCCTCGCGGGGCGACAGCCGCGCCGCTTCGCCGTTCGCCTTGTCGAACTGGCTCTGCCGCAGGCCTTCCCGGAAGGTGGCGCTGACGTATTCGCGGCCTTGCGCCACCGCCCGGATCGCGAGCGCTATCTCGGCCATGCCCGCCCCCTTGTCGATCAGCCCGAGTGCACCCGACTCGATGATGCTACCGTGAACGCCCACGTTGGCTACCATCGTCAGCACGATGAGCGGCAAGGACGGATAGTCGCGGCGCACGCGCTGGATCAATGCCAGGCCGTCCGCGGCCTGGCCGCCGGGCATCGAGAAATCGGAGATCAGCAGGTCGGCGGGCGTCTCTCGCAGGATCGCCAGCAACTGGTCGGCGGACTCGGCTTCGGCCACCACGGAAAGGCCGGGGTCGTCTTCGAGCAATGTTCGGACACCCGCCCGGATCAGCGGATGGTCGTCGGCGAGAATCACGCGAAGGGTCATACCAGGAGTTCCGTCATCGATCGAGCAGGGCTGCCACGATAGCGCTGATGCGGAGAGTGTTCCAGTTTTTTCAGGGCGGCCGTCGGGCATCGCGTTGCGGTTGCCGCTTCGGCCAGGTTCTGCCCGGCCCGCGTGCATCGATTCTTGCCGCGCAGTCGGGCGGGCATCGCTGGCCGTTCGATGCCGGATCGCCTGATCTCTCATTCGGCTCCAGATATTGAAGGCAGCACGTCATGCACATCTTCGGCAACACTTCTGCGCGGGTGTTCACCTCGAGCGCCCTGACCACCGTGCTGATCTGCGTGCTCGTGGTCGCGAGCTACTTCTTCGGCCAACCGATGCCGATGGTGTACCACTGGCTCTGGCTCACGCTGCTCACGGGCTGCATGGTCGCCTTGCTGCTCGTTCAGTTCATGCGTTCGCGCATGCTGCAGCAGCGTGACGACGAGCTGCTCGGCATTCTCGATGCGGTACCGCACGTGCTGTTCTTCAAGGACAGCAGCCTGCGCTACCGCGTGGTGAACGCCGAGTTCGAACGCCACTTCGAGATCGCTCACGGCGAGGCTGTCGGCAAGACCGACATGGAACTGTTCGGTCCGTTCTGGGGAGAGCGCTTCATCTCGCAGGATCACGCGTTGCTGAGCTCGGGCGAAGCCCGGACGTTCGAGGAAACGATGTCGCACTCGGATGGCGTGCACATCATCCAGTCGAGCAAGCGCCCGGTGCGCGATCGCTGGGGTCGCTTGCGCGGCATGATCGGCGTCGCGATCGACGTCACGGCGCAGAAGGCGCTGCAGCGCGAACTCGAGGACGCGCACGATCAGCTCCGGGCCGCGCTCAAGGCCGCCCAGATGGGAACCTGGAAGCGGAACTTCGACACCGGTCACCTGCTGGTCGACGAGCGCGCGCGGCAGGTTCTCGGCCTGGCCGAGGGCGCGCGCGAAGTCGATCTCGAGACAGCCTTGCAGCGCTTTCATCCGGACGACATGGCCGAGATGCGCCGCCGACTCGCCGAGGCGCGCGAGGAGAACACGACTGCCTCCTACGACTTCCGGATCGTCGACGCTTCGGGCGCGGTGCGCTGGGCAGAGGCCTACTCGGCGCCGCCGCGAATGCAGGGCGGGCACATGGTCATGATCGGCGTCAACCGCGACATCACCGAGCGCCGACTGGCCGAGATTGCCTTGCGCGAAGCCAAGGCCAAGGCCGATCGAGCGCTCGCCGAGCTCGAGGAATCCAAGGGCAGTCTCGAACTCGCCTTGAGGACGGGCGGCCTCGATGTATGGCGCTCGGTCACGCAGGCCGGAAAGGGCGAGACGCCGGCGACGCAAGACCTGCTCGACACCGTCGTCACTCCGGATGCCGAGATTCGCGGCGCCATCGGCGTCGACGCCGGTTCCGTCGTGCGCTATCGCGACTTCTTCGATGCGGTCCATCCGGAAGACCGGGCGCGCGTGACCGACACGTTCAGCCAGGCCTTCCGGCAGCGCCTGCGCTCGTACAGCGACCAGTTCCGGGTCCGTAGCGCCGACGGGCGCCTGCGCACGATCGCCGTGCAGTGCATGCTGAAGTTCGAGCCCGATCCCTCACGGGACGCAGCCGAGCGGGTCCATTTCATCGGCATCTCCAAGGATGTCAGCAGCGAGGAAGAACTCAAGTCGCAGCTGATTGCCAAGGCCGAAGAGGCGCGCGCAGCCGTCGCGGCCCGCGGCGAATTCCTTGCCATGATGAGCCACGAGGTGCGCACGCCGCTGAACGGCGTGTTCGGCATGATCGACATGGTGCTCGACACCGATCTCGCGCCCGAGCAACGCGCCATGCTGCTTCGCAGCCGCGAGGCCTCGGTGGCACTGCTCACGATCATCAACGACATCCTCGACTTCTCGAAGATCGAGGCCCGCAAGCTCGAGATCGAGAGCCGGCCGCTGTCGCTTCACGGCCTGATCGACGACGTCTGTGCCAGCTTCACGCCCGAGATCGCGACGCGCTCGATCGACCTGCAATTCGAGATCGAGCAAGGCCTGCCGCCTTTCATCCTCGGCGACCCCGTGCGGTTGCGCCAGGTGCTGACCAACCTGATCGCCAACGCTGTCAAGTTCACGCACCACGGCGGCGTCTGGGTCTCGGCGCGTCGGGTCGACGGTGACATGTTCGAGCTCGCGGTGCGCGACAGCGGCGTGGGCATCACGGCCGAGGGTGTCGGGGCGCTGTTCCGTCCGTTCGAGCAAGGCGGACCCGCGACCAGCCGGCGCTACGGCGGTACCGGCCTCGGTCTGTCGATCGTCAAGCAATTGGTCGAACTCATGAGCGGCAGTGTGCACTGCGAAAGCGAGCCGGGCGTCGGCAGCCGCTTCGTGGTGAAGCTGCCGTTGAAGGTCTGGATGCCGAACGGCGATTCACGCGTTCAAGACGAGCCCGTTGCGTACAGCCCCGCGACTTCCTCGAGCGACGCGGCAGCCGGGCGCCTGGCGATCGGTGAGGGCCGGCGGATCCTGATCGCCGAGGACCACGAGCTGAACCGGGAGGTCGTCACCATGCAGCTGGCGAAGCTCGGCTTCGAGTGCGACTGCGCGGTGGATGGCGAGGAAGCCTGGAGGATGCTCATGGCCAGGCCCGATGCCTACCTTGCTTTGCTGACCGACTGCCAGATGCCGAGACTCGACGGCTACGGCCTGACGATGCGGCTGCGTGCGCACGAGGCCGCGAACGATCTGCCGCGCATGCCCATCGTGGCGCTGACCGCGAATGCGCTGCAAGGCGAAGCCGAGCGCTGCCTGGCGATCGGCATGGACGCCTATCTCTCGAAACCGCTGAAGGTGCCCGACCTGCGGCGAACGCTGGTTGCATTCATGGCGCAGGCGCAGCAGCGTCCTGCTGCAGTCGAACGGCCGGTTCCCGCGCCCGCGCCCGCGCCCACGCCCGGCTATGCCAGCCTGACCCAGCTGTGCGGCGGCCGTCTCGAAAAGGTCGCCATGCTGGTGCGCGTGTTCGTGCAGGCCACGCGTGCCGACCTGTCTGCGATGGACGATGCGGCTGGAAAGCGCGATTGGCACAAGCTGGGTCAGTGGGCGCATCGCTTGAGCTCGGCCTGCTTCCAGCTCGACGAGGCCGCAGCCGTGAGCGCCTTCAAGGCGGTCGAGCGCATGGCGCAGGATGAAGGGAACGAGACCGAGGCACCGGCCCTCGCTGCGCACTACGCGGCCGCGCGCGAGGAACTGATGGCCGTGCTGGCACGCGCCGATGCCTACATGCTGGCGCAGGGCGACGCGGCCTGAGGGCGCAGCAACAGCTCAGGAGTTCAGGGCCTGCGCGCGCGCGTAGACGAAGATGTCGAGGTCGCTCCGGAGGCCGAGCTTCTGCATCGCATCGGCCTTCTGGCGGCTCACCGTCTTGATGCTGCGCGACAGGCGTGCGGCGATGGCGGTCATCGTGAGGCCCGTGGCGAACAGGCGCAGCACCTCGTACTCGCGCGGCGACAGTCGTGCCGCCTCGCCTGCGTCCGCATCGAAACGGCTCTGCAGGAGGCCCTGCCTGAAGCTCGGACTGAGGTATTCGCGGCCCTGGCTCACGGCCAGGATGCCGAGCAGGATCTCGGACATGCCCGAAGACTTGTCGACCAGCCCGAGCACGCCGGCCTCGATCGCCGCGCCGTGCACGCCCGCGTTGCCGATCATGGTCAGAACGATGATGGGCAGCGCCGGATGGTCGCGCCGGATGCGCTGCAGCAGCGTGAGGCCGTCGGCAGCGGCGCCGCCGGGCATCGAGAAATCGGTGACCAGCAGGTCGCAGGGCGTGACGCGCAGCGTGGCCAGGAGGTTGTCGGGCGAGTCGGCCTCGCCCACCACTTCGATGCCGACCTGGCCATCGAGCAGCATCCGGACGCCCGCCACGATGATCGGGTGATCGTCCGCGATGATGACGCGCGTGGTCTGGGTCGTCGTCTGTTCGGGTGCGAGCACGGCGCGATTGTAGTGACGCCTTGCAGCGTCACCGCTCAGAGAGTCACGCTCCCGGTGACGCAAGTCACGGAATCGCCACCGACCCAGACCTGGCCTTCGGCATCGCGCGAGATGTGCACGCGTCCCGCGCGGCCCAGGGTCTGCCCTTGTGCTGCCACGTAGCGCTCGGGCAGGTGGCCGTCGGCGATCAGCCATTGGGCAAGGCTGGCGTTGAAGCTGCCTGTGACCGGGTCTTCCTCGACGCCGATCGGCGCCGCGAAGGCGCGCACCTCGATGTCGGCCGCCGGCTCGCCGGCCCGGGCGAAGGCGCGGGCCTCGCGGTTCGAGCGTGCGATCAGCTGCGGCGAGCCATCGGAAGACGGAAGCCCTGCGACACCGACCTTCTGGCCGAGCTCGCGCAGCGCGCGGTGGTCGGGCTTGAGCGTCAGCACGACATCGGCATCGTTGAGCAGAAGGCCCAGCCACGAAGGCCCGTTGTCGAGCAACTGGGCGGCGACGATCTGCTGTGCCCGCAGGCCCAGCGCCGCCGCGACCTTGGCCAGCAGCGTCGGGCTCGGCGCGATGCGGCGCACCGGCGGCGCGGCGAAGGCCAGGCGCTCGCCCTCGCGTCGGATCGCCACCAGTCCCACGGCGCTCTGCTGAACGATGCGTCCGGCCGCCTTCGGCTTGCCGCCGGCCTGCAGCCAGGCGTGGCAGCTGCCGAGCGTCGGATGGCCCGCGAACGGCAGCTCGCCGCCCGGCGTGAAGATGCGCACGCAATAGTCGGCCGAGGGCTCGGTCGGCGGCAGCAGGAAGGTGGTTTCCGAAAGATTGGTCCAGCAGGCGAAGCGCTGCATGGCGGCGCTGTCGATGCCGTCGCCGTCGAGCACCACCGCGAGCGGGTTGCCGAGATAGGGGGTCGACGTGAACACGTCGACCTGCTTGAAGGGGCGTTGGATCATCGTTGTCATTCGAGGGCGAGGTCGAGCACGCCGCGAGCCCCTGCGCGCGCGCGCAGATCGGCGAACCAGCGCTCGACGTGGGGCCACGCGGGCCGTGTGTATTCGGTCTGCGGCAGGCCGAACCAGCGATGGGCCTCGCAGCCGAGTGGAATGTCGGCCATGGTGAACTGGTCGCCGAGCATGAACTGGCGGCTGGCCAGGTGGGCGTCGAGCAGAGCGAACAGCGGTTCGGTCGACTGCACCGAGTAGGCGATCAGCTCGGGCTGGCGCTGCGCGGCCGGTGTGCGAACCCATTGGCGGAAGGCGCCGCCGCTGACGGGGTTCAGCGTGGTCTGCTGCCAGTCCATCCAGCGCTCGGCGTCGAAGCGAGCCGCGAGCGGCTCGGGATAGAGCGTGCCCGGTGCATGCCGGGCGCACAGGTAGCGCACGATGACGTTCGATTCCCAGAGCACCACGCGGTCGTCGCCTTCGCCGTCGTCGATGACCGGCACCATGGCATTCGGATTGAGCGCCAGGTATTCGGGCGTCTGCACGACGCCGAACTTGCCGCCGGCCTCGGTGCGCTGGAAGTCGAGGCCGAGTTCCTGCGCGCACCACACCACCTTGCGGACGTTGATCGAACTGATGCGACCCCAGATGTTGAGCATGGATGAATTTCCTTCTTGTCTTTCGATGACTCAGGCCGGCATGCGTGGCATCGCCATGTTGCCGGGCGCTGCGATATTCAGGAGCTGCACGATGCCTTCCTGCGCCTTCAGCGTGGCGCGGGCCGGTCGAGCAGGAGCAGGCGCACGGCCAGCCCCAGCATCACGGCGGCGAGCAGCCGGCTCTGGAGCCTGGCGGCGCCCGGGCGGCCCTGCAGCCAGCGTCCGACCTGTCCGCTGCAGGCGCCGAGCAGCGTGTTGAAGGCCAGCGCAGCCGCCGACAGCACGACGCCGAGCTGCACCAGTTGCAGCGGCACGCTGCCGCGCGCGGGATCGACGAACTGCGGCAGGAAGACCATGAAGAACAGCAGCGCCTTCGGGTTCACGAGGTTGTTGAGCCAGGCCATGCGAACGACACGCGCGAAGCTCGATGCGCCGGCCGCATCGAATGAGCTCGTGCCGCTGAGGCGCCATGCCTGCCACGCGAGCCCGACGAGGTAGAGCGCGCCGGCCCAGCGCAGCAGGTCGAAGGCCGGCGGCCAGGCGGCCACCAGCGCCGTGATGCCCGTGGCCGCGCACAGCGTGTGGACCAGGTCGGCCGCCGCAATGCCGAGCGCGGCCGCAAGCCCGGCCCGCGGACCGCTCGCGATCGCGTGCGAGACCACGAACGCCATGTTCGGCCCGGGCGCGAGGAACAGCGCCAGCACGGCGAGCAGGAACAGCGCGAGGGTGCTGCCGGCGATCATGGCGCTCGAACCTGCCTCAGGTGGTGCTGGCGGCCAGCTGGCGCTGCACCTCGGCGGCCGCGTTGTGGGCGAGTTGCTCGCGGACCGCCTCGGCCAGCGCCGCGATCGCGGTGTCGATCTCGTCCACGCTCGCGGTCACGAAGGACAGCCGCAGCGTGCGCGGATCGCCCACGCCCGCATAGAACGGAATGCCCGGCACGAAGGCCACGCCGCGTTCCACTGCCTTCGGCAGCAGCGCGGTGGCATCCATCCCGGCCGGCAGGCGCAGCCACAGGAACATGCCGCCGACCGGCTTGTTGAACTCGACGCCGAGGCCCTTCATCTCGCGGCCGAGCGCGGCATGCATCGCGTCGCGCTGGCGCTTGTAGAGCGCGCGGATGGTCGGCACGTGGCGCTCGAGGAAGCCGTCCTTCATGACCTCCGACACCATGCGCTGGTTGAAGCTGGGCGTGTGAAGGTCGGCGGCCTGCTTGGCCTGCAGCAGCTTCGGGAAGATCGCCTTGGGCGCCACCAGGAAGCCCAGCCGCAGGCCCGGCGCCAGCACCTTCGAGAACGAGCCCAGGTAGATGCAGCCCTCGGGATTGCGTGCGGTCAGCGGCAGCGGCGGTGCTTCGTCGAACCACAGCTCGCCGTAGGGGTTGTCCTCGACGATCGGCAGGCCGGCCTTGGCGGCTGCGGCCGAGACCGCGGCGCGGCGCGCCTCGTCCATCGTGCGGCCGGTCGGGTTCTGGAAGTTGGGCAGCAGGTAGATGAAGCGTGCATCGCTGGCCTTGGCGATCAGGTCGTCCACCAGCACGCCGCCCTCGTCGCTCGCGACGCTCACGGGCTCGGGCTCCATCGGCGAGAAGGCCTGCAGCGCGCCCAGGTAGGTCGGCGTCTCGACCAGCACCTTGCTGCCCGGGTCGAGCAGCACCTTGGCGACCAGGTCCAGCCCCTGCTGCGATCCGGTGGTGATCAGCACCTGGTCCGGATCGACCTGCCACGGCAGCATCGCGGCGACCGCTTCACGCAGCGGCGCATAGCCTTCGCTGGCTGCGTACTGCAGCGCACCCTGGCCGTCCTTGCGCAACACCTCGGCGCAGGCCTCGGCAAAGGCGGCGATCGGGAAGGTCTTGGGCGAGGGCAGGCCGCCGGCCAGGCTGATGATGTCGGGACGTTCGGTGACCTTGAGGATTTCACGGATCGCCGAGGGATTCATCTTTTCGGCGCGGGCAGCGAGTTTCCAGTTCATTGTTGTGCTCCTTGGGGAATAGGCGATTTTCAGCGAGAGACGGCCGCGATGGTGGCGGGGATGCGTGGCTGGGACAGCTTCTTGCCTGCCAGCACCGTGGCCACCACGGCGGCCGCAAAGCCGAGCGTGACCACGTCGAGCGGTTCGCCGAGCAGCGGCACGGCCGCCAGGATCGAGAGAAAGGGTTGCAGCAGCTGCGTCTGGCTCACCCGCAGCGCACCGCCCAATGCGAGGCCGCGGTACCAGGCGAAGAACCCGATCCACATCGAGAACACGCCGACGTAGACGAAGCCGAACCAGGCCGACGTGTCGACCGGCTGCTGCGGCCAGAGCCAGAGCGTGCCCGGTAGCGTGAGCGGCAGCGCCATGACGCAGACCCAGCAGATCACCCGCTCCGCGCCCAGTGCGGGCGTCACCTGGGCGCCGTAGATGTAGCCCAGCGAGGCGGCGAAGACCGCGCCGACCAGCAGCAGGTCGGCCCATTCGAAGCCGAAGCCGCCGCCATGGCTGCCGGCGCGCAGCAGAGAGAACACGATCACCAGCGCACTGCCCGCGAGCGCGCAGAGCCAGAAACCGAGCCGCGCGCGCTGATGCAGGACCCAGGCCGCGCAGGCGGCGGTCACCAGAGGCAGCAGCGCAGTGATCACCGCCGCATGGCTCGCGCTGACCACGCGCAGCGCATAGCCCAGCAGCAGCGGGTAGCCGATCGCATTCCCGAGCACCGCCATGCCGAGCGGCCGCCATTGGGGCCGGCGCGGCAGCGGCGAACGCGTCGCCAGCAGGAAGCCCACCGACAGCACGCCTGCGAGGGCGGCCCGTCCGAGCGTCACGAACCACGGCGAAAGCTGTGGCGCCGCCTGCGTGCCGGTGGCCAGCCGCGTGGCCGGCAGCGTGATCGCGAAGATCACGACGCCGAGTACGCCGAGCCACATGCCCAGGGTTTCGTCGCGCAGCTTCATACCTTGACCATCCACCAGGCGGTGAGCACCAGCACCAGGGCCATCAGGCGGTTGAACCACAGCAGCCGGCGGCCCTGGGCGAGCCAGTGGCGCAGCAGCGCGCCCGCGAGCGCATAGACGAAATTGCTGGCGAAGGCGTAAACCACCATCACGGGGGCCACGATCGCGAAACGCCGCAACGCATCGGGCTGGCCGGCGATCCATCCCGCGACGAGGGTGAGCGCGAGCAGCCAGGCCTTGATGTTGAGGAACTGCAGCATCACGCCCTGCTTGAATCCCACCTGAAGCTGTGCGCCGTCGGCCTGCGCCATCGAGGCGCTGCCGCTGAGCTTCCAGGCCAGCCACAGCAGATAGGCGATGCCGAGTGCCTTGATGGCCCAGCGCAGCGAGGGCATGGCGACCACCAGGGCGCCGATGCCGGCCGCGCACAGGACGAGCAGCAGGGTCCAGCCGACCGGCACCGCGAAGACGAAGCGCATGGCGCGCGGCAGGCCGCCGTTGGCCGCGAGCGCGGTCGACAGCGTGGTGTTGGGGCCGGGCGAGAAACTCATCGCGGTGGCCAGCACCAGCAACGCGGTGAATTCTTGCCAGTTCATGGAACACACTTTAAACTGATGACCATTACAGTACCAATACAGATGGCCGGACATGAGTCCTATCTGTATTGGTCAAATGGGCTACACAGAGTCTTCCTGGCGCATGCTGACACGAACTTCCACCCAGTCGCTGACCGAGCAACTCGCCGAGCGTTTCTCCGAGCGCATACGCAACCGCCTGCTGGCGCCGGGCGCACGGCTGCCTTCGGTGCGCGAATGCGCCAAGCAGCAGGGCGTGAGCCCGCACACCGTGGTCGCGGCCTACGACCAGTTGCTGGCGCAAGGGCTGGTGGAGGCACGACGTCAGCGCGGCTTCTTCGTGCGAGATGCGGTCTCGCCGCAGTCCGGTCTCGGCGCGACGACCACCGCCGGGCATGTGGCGGTGCAGGCACCGGTGCATCCGGTCGCGGCCGATGCCAGTGCGCTGATCCGCGGCATGTTCCATCGCCCGAGCGACAAGCCGCAGCCCGGCATGGGCGTGTTTCCGCCCGACTGGCTCGAGTCGACCTTCATGCCGGCCGCAGTGCGCCGCGTCACGAACACCAAGGCCTTGCAGGAGTTCTCGCTGCAGTACGGCGAGCCGGCCGGGTACGGCGGCCTCCGGCGAAGTCTTTCGGCCAAGCTCGCGAGCATCAACGTGCCGGCCGGCCCCGAGCAGATCGTGACCACGGTCGGCGCCACCCATGCGCTCGACATCGTGAGCCGCACGCTGCTGCGGCCCGGCGATCCCGTGATGGTCGAGGAGCCCGGCTGGGCGCTCGAGTTCGCGCGGCTCGAAGCGCTCGGCATGCGCATCCTGCCGGTACCGCGCCGCGCCGACGGACCCGACCTCGACGTCATGGCGCGCTACTGCAGCGCGGGCGATGGCCACAAGCCGAAATTGTTCGTGAGCGTGAGCGTGCTGCACAACCCGACCGGATACAGCCTCACGCCCGGTAGCGCGCACCGCGTGCTGCAACTCGCGAATCAGCACGACTTCCACATCGTCGAGGACGACACCTACAGCCACCTGGCGCCCGAGCATGCGACGCGCCTGAGCGCGCTCGACGGGCTGCAGCGCACCATCTACGTGAGCGGCTTCGCCAAGATCCTGGCGCCCAACTGGCGCATCGGCTTCCTCGCTGCCTCGCCCGCACTGGTCGGTCGCCTGCTCGAGACCAAGCTGATCGCCACGCTCACCACGCCTTCGCTCTTCGAGCGCGCGCTGGCCTGGTGCATCGACCAGGGCCAGTTGCGCCGCCATGCGGAGCGCATCCGCCTGCGGCTCGACGGCGCGCGCGGACGCACCGTCAAGCTGGCACTGGCCTCGGGCTGCAAGCTGGCCTCGGAGCCGGCGGGCCTGTTCGGCTGGGTCGACACCGGCGTCGACACCGATGCGCTCACGCAGCGCATGCTCGACGAGGGCTACCTGATCGCGCCCGGTTCGCTGTTCCACGCTCGGCGGCCACCCGGCACGCTGATGCGGATCAACTTCGCGACCGCGCAGGACGCGACCTTCTGGAAAGTCTTCGCGAAGGTGCGCGCGAAGATCTGAGGCGAGACCCGCGCGCGGGAGCCGGTCAAAGCAACCGGTCGGGCGCCAGCGGTCCGAAGACCTTCAGCAGCAGCCGCAGGCCGGCGCTGGTGTCGGGCTCGGTGCTGCTGTCGGACAGCTTGCTCCCCTGCGGCGCGCGCCACACCAGGCTGCCGTTGCCCTGCTGCTCGACGCGCCATGCGCCTTCACGCATGGCCTCCTCGATCTTCTCGCCCGCGATGCGCGAGAGGGTGTCGCTGCGGATCAGCAGCGCGATCTCGGTGTTCTGCAGTTGCGAGCGCAGGTCCAGGTTCATCGAGCCGACCACCAGCAGGCGTCCGTCCATCACCAGCGCCTTCGAGTGCAGCATCGAGCGCGATTCGCCCGAGATGCTGCGGCCCGAACCGCCGAACGCGCTGCCCATCCCCGCCTGCTCGCTGCGCAGCTCGTAGAGCTCCACGCCCATCGCCAGAAGCGCCTCGCGATGGCGCGCGTACCCCACATGGGCCACCGGTGCGTCGTTCGAGGCCAGCGAATTGGTGAGCACGCGAACCTTCACGCCCCGCGCCCGCGCCGCCGCGAAAGCCTGCTTCATGTCATCACCGGGCACGAAGTAGGGAGAGATGATGAGCAGGTCGCGCTGCGCCATGCCGATCAGCTGCAGCAGGCCTTCGACCACGTCCTCGCCTTCGGCTGCCGCACCTGCCGCGGCATGCAACGAACGGTTGCCGTCGCCCGTGCCCGCAGCACCGGCGCCCTGCCGCGATACCGTGAGGCCGGGCGCCTTGCCCGCCTGCGGGCTGGCGCCGTTGCCATCGGCCGCGATCTTGGCGGGCTTGTCCGCCAGCACCACGGCGGGCGCCCAGGTGAAATCGATGGTGCGCAGGTCCATCGCCTTCTCGTCCCAGGTGCGGGCACGCTGCTCGGCGGTCATCGGTGCGGCGTCGGGCGGCGCGGAAGATGGCGACTGCGCCTCCTCCTGTTTCTTCTGCGCCGCCTCGACCGCGTCGCGTGCCTTGGCACGGATCTCCTCAAGCTCCTTGCGCGAGACCAGCGACTGCACGGGATACGCGCGCTCGTTGTTCCAGTAGCTGTCGAAGCTGCGCGACAGATCCTGCACCAGCGGGCCCGCCACCAGCACGTCGAGATCGACGAAGTTGCCCTTGTCGTCGCGCCCGAAATAGGCATCGCCGAGGTTGCGCCCGCCGGTCACGGCGAGCACGTTGTCGGCGATGAACAGCTTGTTGTGCATGCGCTGCTGGATGCGCCCGGCATCGTCAATCGAACTGAGCAGCCGGCTCATCGTCGAGTCGCGGCTGCCAGCGAGCGGATTGAACATCCGCATCTCGACGTTGGGCACGAAGGCCATCGCCATCACGAGGGCGTCGTGGCCGGTGCTGTGGAAGTCGTCGAGCAGGATGCGCACGCGTACGCCGCGCGCTGCAGCGTCGCGCACGGCGCGCAGCAGGAGGGCGGTGCTGGCGTCGGCATGGATCGCGTAGTACTGGAGGTCGAGCGTCCGGGTCGCGCCTTCGACCAGGGCGAGCCGACTTCCGTAGGCAGCCGGCGGGCCGTCGAGCAGCAGGAAGCCGCTGTCGTGGCGCCCCGCGGCGGCGTCGCGTCGCTGCTTCACGATCGAGGCCAACGGCGTCCCGGAGACGGCGCTGGTCGTCAGCGCGTTCGACACGGGCCGGTCGACGTTCTTCGGCAGCTCCGCGCAGGCGCCCAGGCCGAGCGCGATGCCGATGACCGCGACGCAGCGGCGCAGCAGCGAGGCCGGGCGGCCCAGGACCTGGAGAAACAGTGACATGCGCGAGGGGAAGAGCCAGAGGTCGCCCTGTATACCGCGGCGCCCCTCCCCTGCACGTCGGACAAGGACCCTACGCGGTGCGCGCCGCGCCCAGTTCTTCCTGTCGCTCCAGCGCGGCCAGCAGTTCGTCGTCGATGCGGGCGTGTCGCTCGCCGAGTTCGGCAGCGCGCGACGCATCGGTCGCATAGATGGCGCCGCCATCGAGGGCGAGCACATCGCTGATGCGCTGCTGCTCTTCCTCGAGTTCGGCGATCTGCGCCGGCAGGGTTTCGAGCTCGCGCTGTTCCTTGTAGCTGAGCTTCTTGCGCGGCGCGGCGCGCGAGGCGTTGGCCTCGGTGGGCGCGGGAGCCACAGGCGCGGGCGCCGGAGCCGGTGCGGGCGGCGCGGCGGCCGCGCGCTGCAGCGCGATCTCGCGCGAGCGCTTCGACTGGATCAGCCAGTCCTGCACGCTGCCTTCGTACTCGCGCCAGCGGCCCTCGCCCTCGTAGGCAATGGTGCTGGTCACGACGTTGTCGAGGAAGGTCCGGTCATGGCTCACGAGGAACACCGTGCCGTCGTAGTTCTGCAGCAGGTCCTCGAGCAGCTCCAGCGTGTCGATGTCGAGATCGTTGGTCGGCTCGTCGAGCACCAGCACGTTGGCCGGCCGCGCGAACAGGCGTGCCAGCAGCAGCCGGTTGCGTTCGCCGCCGCTCAGCGACCGCACCGGCGAATGAGCGCGCGCGGGCGAGAAGAGGAAGTCGGCCAGGTAGCTCTTCACGTGCTTGCGCTGGCTGCCGATCTCGATCCATTCGCTGCCCGGACTGATGAAGTCCTCCAGCGTGGCATCGAGGTTGAGCGCGTTGCGCATCTGGTCGAAATACGCCACCTGCAGGTTAGCGCCGCGACGGATCTTGCCGCCATCGGGCTCGAGTTCGCCGAGGATCAGCTTGAGGAGCGTGGTCTTGCCGGCACCGTTGGGCCCGATCAGGCCGACCTTGTCGCCGCGCAGGATCGTGCCGGTGAAGCCTCGAATCACGGTCTTGTCGCCGAAGGACTTCGATGCCTCGGTCAGCTCGGCCACGATCTTGCCGCTGGCCTGGCCCTGCGCCACGTCCATGTTCACGCTGCCCTGCACGTCGCGTCGCGCCGCACGATTCGCGCGCATCTCCTGCAGCCGGCCGATGCGACTCTGGCTGCGCGTGCGGCGCGCCTCGACGCCCTTGCGGATCCAGATCTCTTCCTGTGCCAGCAGCTTGTCGGCCTTGGCATTGATCACCGCCTCCTGGGCCAGCTGCTCTTCCTTCTGCAGCACGTACTGCTCGAAGTTGCCGGGATACGAGCTGAGCTTGCCGCGGTCGAGCTCGACGATGCGCGTCGCGACGCGGTTCAGGAAGCTTCGGTCGTGGGTGATGGTCACGACGCTGCCTTTGAAATCGATCAGCAGCTGTTCGAGCCACTCGATCGAGTCGAGGTCCAGGTGATTGGTCGGCTCGTCGAGCAGCAGCACGTCGGGAGCGGCCACCAGCGCCTGCGCCAGCGCCACCCGCTTGCGCGTGCCGCCCGAGAGCGAGCCGATGAGGGCCGAGCCGTCCAGGTGCAGGCGGTGCAAGGTCTCCTCCACCCGCTGCTCCCAGTTCCAGGCGTCGTAGGCCTCGATCTGGGACTGCAGCGCGTCGAGGTCGAGCCCCGCCGCGCCCGAGAGGTACTGGTCGCGGATCGCTATCACCTCGCCGAGGCCCGCGCTGGCCGCGGTAAAGACATCCGCATCCATGTCGAGCACGGGCTCTTGCGCTACATAAGTGACGCGCACACCCTGCTGGATCTGGAGCGTGCCGTCGTCCGGCTTCTCGAAGCCCGCCAATATCTTGAGCATCGAGGACTTGCCGGCACCGTTGCGACCGATGAGCCCGATGCGTTCCGATTCGATGAGAGAGAAGTCCGCATGATCGAGCAGCGGGACGTGACCGAACGCGAGTTGCGCGTCGAGAAGTGTGATGAGTGCCATGTGCCTCGATTATCGGAGCGAAGCGCCGGAGGCGGCTTCAAAATGGCATATACTCGTGGGCTCGGCTGATGACGCGAAGGCAACTTCGGAGAAATGAGTCGAGAGGCTGGGGTCGACAAGGTCGAACCCAGTCGAAGCCGAAAGATGGTTGACCAGGTCGTAAAAAACAGGTCATAATCGACGGCTCAGCTGCAGCGAAGCAGTGATCGAGGCCTCTCTGGGGTTGTTGATTGCGGGTTCGGTGGAGCGGAAGAAAAAAGCCTCTTGAGGTTGACGAGATCAAAAAATCTGTGTCATAATCGAAGGCTCCGCTCAGCGCGGTGACTGCAACGGTTCTGAAGGGTTTTGCCTGGAGGGGTCGAGTGGGAATCGAAGAGGGTGGCTTTGTGGGATTCGCTGGTTTGTCTGGTGAGTTCGGCGAAGGAAGAAAAAATAGTTTGCCGGTTCTATTAAAACCGTGCTAGAATCGAAGGCTTCGCTGATCACAGCGAGTCGGCAAAAACAGTCAGATGTTTTTGCGAGGATCCTTAAAAATATACAGCCGATAAGCGTGGGCGTTTGAGGCGAATGGCTAAGTTCTTCGGAACAAAGTCTTCAAGACTTTAAACGCTCATGAGAATAGAAGTGAAGTTCACTTCAATTTCTTTTTTTATGAGTTTTGTTTGACCGCGAGGTCAGACGCAAAATCAAGATCGAACTATAGAGTTTGATCCTGGCTCAGATTGAACGCTGGCGGCATGCCTTACACATGCAAGTCGAACGGCAGCGCGGGAGCAATCCTGGCGGCGAGTGGCGAACGGGTGAGTAATACATCGGAACGTGCCCAATCGTGGGGGATAACGCAGCGAAAGCTGTGCTAATACCGCATAAGATCTACGGATGAAAGCAGGGGATCGCAAGACCTTGCGCGAATGGAGCGGCCGATGGCAGATTAGGTAGTTGGTGAGGTAAAGGCTCACCAAGCCTTCGATCTGTAGCTGGTCTGAGAGGACGACCAGCCACACTGGGACTGAGACACGGCCCAGACTCCTACGGGAGGCAGCAGTGGGGAATTTTGGACAATGGGCGCAAGCCTGATCCAGCCATGCCGCGTGCAGGATGAAGGCCTTCGGGTTGTAAACTGCTTTTGTACGGAACGAAAAGGTTCTTTCTAATAAAGAGAGCTCATGACGGTACCGTAAGAATAAGCACCGGCTAACTACGTGCCAGCAGCCGCGGTAATACGTAGGGTGCAAGCGTTAATCGGAATTACTGGGCGTAAAGCGTGCGCAGGCGGTTATGTAAGACAGTTGTGAAATCCCCGGGCTCAACCTGGGAACTGCATCTGTGACTGCATAGCTAGAGTACGGTAGAGGGGGATGGAATTCCGCGTGTAGCAGTGAAATGCGTAGATATGCGGAGGAACACCGATGGCGAAGGCAATCCCCTGGACCTGTACTGACGCTCATGCACGAAAGCGTGGGGAGCAAACAGGATTAGATACCCTGGTAGTCCACGCCCTAAACGATGTCAACTGGTTGTTGGGTCTTCACTGACTCAGTAACGAAGCTAACGCGTGAAGTTGACCGCCTGGGGAGTACGGCCGCAAGGTTGAAACTCAAAGGAATTGACGGGGACCCGCACAAGCGGTGGATGATGTGGTTTAATTCGATGCAACGCGAAAAACCTTACCCACCTTTGACATGTACGGAATTTGCCAGAGATGGCTTAGTGCTCGAAAGAGAACCGTAACACAGGTGCTGCATGGCTGTCGTCAGCTCGTGTCGTGAGATGTTGGGTTAAGTCCCGCAACGAGCGCAACCCTTGTCATTAGTTGCTACATTTAGTTGGGCACTCTAGTGAGACTGCCGGTGACAAACCGGAGGAAGGTGGGGATGACGTCAAGTCCTCATGGCCCTTATAGGTGGGGCTACACACGTCATACAATGGCTGGTACAAAGGGTTGCCAACCCGCGAGGGGGAGCTAATCCCATAAAACCAGTCGTAGTCCGGATCGCAGTCTGCAACTCGACTGCGTGAAGTCGGAATCGCTAGTAATCGTGGATCAGAATGTCACGGTGAATACGTTCCCGGGTCTTGTACACACCGCCCGTCACACCATGGGAGCGGGTTCTGCCAGAAGTAGTTAGCTTAACCGCAAGGAGGGCGATTACCACGGCAGGGTTCGTGACTGGGGTGAAGTCGTAACAAGGTAGCCGTATCGGAAGGTGCGGCTGGATCACCTCCTTTCTGGAAATAAAGCTGTTCAAGCTGAACGCCCACACTTATCGGTTGTTGGATGAAGTCGAGTGATCGACATGGGTCTGTAGCTCAGCTGGTTAGAGCACCGTCTTGATAAGGCGGGGGTCGTTGGTTCGAGCCCAACTAGACCCACCAAATTCTTCCAATGGTCATGGTGCCGTCTCGGTGCCGGATGTGAGGACCCGGGGGATTAGCTCAGCTGGGAGAGCACCTGCTTTGCAAGCAGGGGGTCGTCGGTTCGATCCCGTCATCCTCCACCAATCCGTACAACGAAAAACAAGTAGAAAATCAACACCAAAGCTGCTTTGCAAGAGGCATCTTTGTTGTTGATCGAGATCTCTCGATCAATCGGCTGTTCTTTAAAAATTCATAGAGTCGAATTAGCGTCGCTGGTGGAAACCGCACATTCGTAAAGGTTTAGTGCGGACCGTGCCATCAGCGACATGAATTTTTGATTGCGTCAAATATGAACTTCAATTTCGAGGAAACTTGAAAGTATGAAGAACGGCATAACGCGACAGGTGAGAGACCTGTCAATTCCTTGATTGATTTTGGTTTCCGTGAGGAAACGTCAAAGTTATAGGGTCAAGTGAATAAGAGCACGTGGTGGATGCCTTGGCGATGATAGGCGACGAAGGACGTGATAGCCTGCGAAAAGCTTCGGGGAGCTGGCAAATTAGCTTTGATCCGGAGATATCCGAATGGGGAAACCCACCTGCAAAGGTATCGCATGCTGAATACATAGGCATGCGAGGCGAACCGGGTGAACTGAAACATCTCAGTAGCTCGAGGAAAAGACATCAACCGAGATTCCGAAAGTAGTGGCGAGCGAAATCGGAAGAGCCTGTTAGTGATAGCACAAGACTTAACGGAACAGTTTGGAAAGACTGGCCATAGTGGGTGACAGCCCCGTACGTGAAAAGACCTGTGTGGTACTGAGCTAACGAAAAGTAGGGCGGGACACGAGAAATCCTGTCTGAATATGGGGGGACCATCCTCCAAGGCTAAATACTCATCATCGACCGATAGTGAACTAGTACCGTGAGGGAAAGGCGAAAAGAACCCCGGGAGGGGAGTGAAATAGATCCTGAAACCGCGTGCTTACAAAAAGTAGGAGCCTCGTAAGGGGTGACTGCGTACCTTTTGTATAATGGGTCAGCGACTTACATTCAGTGGCAAGGTTAACCGAATAGGGAAGCCGTAGAGAAATCGAGTCCGAATAGGGCGATCAGTCGCTGGGTGTAGACCCGAAACCAAGTGATCTATCCATGGCCAGGATGAAGGTGCCGTAACAGGTACTGGAGGTCCGAACCGACTAGTGTTGCAAAACTAGCGGATGAGCTGTGGATAGGGGTGAAAGGCTAAACAAACTTGGAAATAGCTGGTTCTCTCCGAAAACTATTTAGGTAGTGCCTCAAGTATTACCGTCGGGGGTAGAGCACTGTTTTGGCTAGGGGGTCATGGCGACTTACCAAACCAAGGCAAACTCCGAATACCGACGAGTACAGCTTGGGAGACAGAGCACCGGGTGCTAACGTCCGGACTCAAGAGGGAAACAACCCAGACCGCCAGCTAAGGTCCCTAAAATTGGCTAAGTGGGAAACGAAGTGGGAAGGCTAAAACAGTCAGGATGTTGGCTTAGAAGCAGCCATCATTTAAAGAAAGCGTAATAGCTCACTGATCGAGTCGTCCTGCGCGGAAGATGTAACGGGGCTAAGCCAGTTACCGAAGCTGCGGATTTGCAATTTATTGCAAGTGGTAGGAGAGCGTTCTGTAAGCCTGTGAAGGTGCGTTGTAAAGCGTGCTGGAGGTATCAGAAGTGCGAATGCTGACATGAGTAGCGTTAAAGGGGGTGAAAAGCCCCCTCGCCGTAAGCGCAAGGTTTTCTACGCAACGTTCATCGGCGTAGAGTGAGTCGGCCCCTAAGGCGAGGCAGAGATGCGTAGCTGATGGGAAACAGGTCAATATTCCTGTACCGATGTGTAGTGCGATGTGGGGACGGATCTTAATAGGTCATCCGGGTGTTGGATATCCCGGTTTAGTGGGAAGTAGGCGTACGTTAGGCAAATCCGGCGTACATATACCGAGGCCCATGATCGAGCGAGCTTGCTCGCGAAGTGACTGAACGAGGTTCCAGGAAAAGCCACTAAGCTTCAGCTACACACGACCGTACCGCAAACCGACACTGGTGCGCGAGATGAGTATTCTAAGGCGCTTGAGAGAACTCAGGAGAAGGAACTCGGCAAATTGACACCGTAACTTCGGAAGAAGGTGTGCCCTATTAGTGTGAAGTGAACAACGGAGCATGAATGGGTTGCAAAAAATCGGTGGCTGCGACTGTTTATTAAAAACACAGCACTCTGCAAACACGAAAGTGGACGTATAGGGTGTGACGCCTGCCCGGTGCTGGAAGATTAAATGATGGGGTGCAAGCTCTTGATTGAAGTCCCAGTAAACGGCGGCCGTAACTATAACGGTCCTAAGGTAGCGAAATTCCTTGTCGGGTAAGTTCCGACCTGCACGAATGGCGTAACGATGGCCACACTGTCTCCTCCTGAGACTCAGCGAAGTTGAAATGTTTGTGATGATGCAATCTCCCCGCGGAAAGACGGAAAGACCCCATGAACCTTTACTGTAGCTTTGTATTGGACTTTGAACAGATCTGTGTAGGATAGGTGGGAGGCTTTGAAGCAGGGTCGCTAGATCTTGTGGAGCCAACGTTGAAATACCACCCTGGTGTGTTTGAGGTTCTAACCTAGGTCCATTATCTGGATCGGGGACAGTGCATGGTAGGCAGTTTGACTGGGGCGGTCTCCTCCCAAAGCGTAACGGAGGAGTTCGAAGGTACGCTAGTTACGGTCGGACATCGTGACGATAGTGCAATGGCATAAGCGTGCTTAACTGCGAGACTGACAAGTCGAGCAGATGCGAAAGCAGGACATAGTGATCCGGTGGTTCTGTATGGAAGGGCCATCGCTCAACGGATAAAAGGTACTCTGGGGATAACAGGCTGATACCGCCCAAGAGTTCATATCGACGGCGGTGTTTGGCACCTCGATGTCGGCTCATCTCATCCTGGGGCTGTAGCCGGTCCCAAGGGTATGGCTGTTCGCCATTTAAAGAGGTACGTGAGCTGGGTTTAAAACGTCGTGAGACAGTTTGGTCCCTATCTTCCGTGGGCGCTGCAGATTTGAGGAAGCCTGCTCCTAGTACGAGAGGACCGGAGTGGACACACCTCTGGTGTATCGGTTGTCACGCCAGTGGCATTGCCGAGTAGCTAAGTGTGGAAGAGATAACCGCTGAAAGCATCTAAGCGGGAAACTCGTTTCAAGATGAGATCTGCCGGGGCCTTGAGCCCCCTAAAGAGTCGTTCAAGACCAGGACGTTGATAGGTCAGGTGTGGAAGCGCAGTAATGCGTTAAGCTAACTGATACTAATTGCTCGTGCGGCTTGACCCTATAACTTTGATCTACGATCAAGGTGTTATGCCAAGTTGACGCATTCAAAACATAAAAGCTAATTCCAGACTCTATGAATTCGTTGCCTTGACTCAGTCAAGGTGACAACCCTTTATGCCTGATGACCATAGCGAGGTGGTCCCACTCCTTCCCATCCCGAACAGGACAGTGAAACGCCTCAGCGCCGATGATAGTGCGGGTTCCCGTGTGAAAGTAGGTCATCGTCAGGCTCTTACAGCCCAAATCGCCCAGCCCCTCAAAAGGCTGGGCGCTTTGCTTTGGGGAAATGAATCGGCAATAGCGCAATGAGGTGCCCGTCGAGCGCGGAATTGAGGCGCCTCAGCTGTTCAAGATCTTCGCGCCGTCGACCTTCGCGGCTCCGACAGCGGCCAGCTCCGCGATGATTTCCTTCGACAGTTCCTCAAGTGTCGAGGCGGCAAAGAATCTGCGCTGGATCTGCCCGGCGTAAGGTGTCTTCCTCACCCATTCCAACAGGTCTTCGAGCGGCCAGGTCTGCAACTCCATCAGCTTGAACTTCAGCAGCACCTTGAAGCCATGCCGCGCATGCTTGAGCGGGTCCTGCTGGAAGCCTTGCAGGCGTCGCCGGGCCTTGACTAGCGCACCCGCGCAGTCGTGGAAGATGCCACCGTGGCCCGGCACCACGTGCAATGGCGCCAGCTGCTCGATCATGTCCAGGGTCGCCGCAACCTCGTCGAAGGCGTCCCCGCCGTGCAACTCGGGAAAGACGACCCCGAATCCGTTCTCCCAAAGGGCATCGGCCGACAATAAGGTTTTCGATCGTGGCTCGAACAGCACGATCGAATGAGGATCGTGGCCTCGGGCGGCATGGATCTGCCAGGGTCGGTCACCGAGGACGATCTCGCGTCCCGGCTCGAGCAGACCGTCGAAGCCGAAGCGCTCGCACAGTTCTCCCGTGGCGTCGAAGCTGAGGGCGGCCGAGTCCCAATCACGCACGGCTGCAGATTCGCCTGGCGGAATCAGCGTGCGCGCGTCGGGATAGCGGCGGCGCAGGGCGGCGTTGCCGCCGCAATGGTCGCTGTGCAGATGGGTGTTGAGCACGAGGTCGAGCGGCCTTCCAGCGAGCGCCAACTCGATGAGTGCGACCGTCTGCGCGGCGTGCGTCACATAGCCGGTGTCGACCACCGCCGTCTGGTCGCGGCCCCTGAAGACGATGTTGTTGGCCGACAGCCAGCCGCGCTCGATGACCTCGAGTTCCGCCGGCAGGCCTTCGGCCGTCGTCTTCAAGACACTGCGTCCGGACGAAGCTGGCGGCGCAGGATCTTGCCGACGTTGGTCTTGGGCAGCGCGTCGCGGAACTCGATCTGCTTCGGTCGCTTGTAGCCCGTCAGCTGGTCGTGGCAATAGCGCAGCACGGCCTCTTCGGTGAGCGCGGGATCGTTGCGAACCACGAACACGCGGATCGCCTCGCCCTGCTTCTCGTCCGGAAAGCCGATCGCGGCGCATTCGAGCACGCCGGGGCACAGCGAGATGACGTTCTCGAGTTCGTTCGGATAGACGTTGAACCCGCTCACGATGATCATGTCCTTCTTGCGGTCGACGATCCGGCTGTAGCCGTCCTCCTGCATGATGGCGACGTCGCCGGTGCGCATGAAGCCGTCCGCGGTGAAGGCCGCAGCGGTTTCGGCGGGCTGGTTGTAGTAGCCGACCATCACGTTCGGGCCCTTGATGCAGAGTTCGCCAGCCTCGCCCGCGGGCAGCGTACGGCCCTCGTCGTCCTTGATCGCGATCTCGATGCCGGGCAGGGGCAGGCCGATGTTGCCGGTGTACTTCGTGTTCGACACCGGGTTGTTGGTGCCGATCGCGCAGGTCTCGCTCATGCCCCAGCCTTCGATCATCGGGCAGCGCGTGACCTCGAACCACTTGCGCGCCGTGCCCTCGGAGGCGGCCATGCCGCCTGCCTGCGAGACGAACAGGCTCGAGAAATCGAGGGTCTTGAATTCGGGATGCGACAGCAGCCCGTTGAAGAGCGTGTTCACCGCCGGCAGCATGTGGAAGGGCCGCTTCTTCAGCACCGCGATGAACTTGTCCATGTCGCGCGGATTGGGGATCAGCGTGAGGTGCGAACCCTGCCGTATCGCGAGCAGGCACAGCGTCAGCGCGAAGATGTGATAGAGCGGCAGCGCCGCGATGCTGTTGACCTTGGCCAGGTCGCCCGCCCGAGCGAGCGCCGGCGTGAACCAGGCTTCGGCCTGCAGCGTGGCGGCGACGATGTTGCGATGGGTGAGCACTGCGCCCTTCGACAGGCCCGTGGTGCCGCCCGTGTATTGCAGGAAGGCGATCGAGTCGAGCGTGCTCGGATCGGCTGCCAGCTTGCGGCCACGGCCGGCGTCGATCGCCTTCGCAAATGGCGTGACCGTGCGGCCACCCGAGAGCGCGATCTTGTAGGCAGGCACCATCTTCGCGAGATGCCGCACCGCGAACGTGATCCAGGCGCCATAGGCGCCGCCGAGCAGGTCGCCCATCGAGGTCACGCACACGTGCTTGATCGCGGTCTTGTCGATGACCTGCTCCAGCGTCGTGGCAAAGTTCTCGAGGATGATGATCGCGGTGGCGCCGGAGTCTTTCAGCTGGTGCTCGAGCTCGCGGGCCGTGTAGAGCGGATTGACGTTGACGCAGGTGTAGCCCGCGCGCAGCACGCCGCAGATCGTGACCGCGAACTGCGGCACGTTCGGCAACATCACTGCTACGCGCGCACCGGGTTCGAGGCCGAGCGATTGAAGCCAGGCGCCCATCGCGGTCGACAACGTGTCGAGTTCGCCATAGGACATCCAGCGTTCCATGCAGACCGAAAACGGGCGCTCTGCAAAGCGCTTGAACGACTCGTCGAACAGTTGACCCAGCGACCGGTACTGCTCAGGATGGACTTCGTGCGGCACGCCGGCCGGATAGTTCTGAAGCACTGATGTCTGCATTCGATCTCCTTTGGCGCGGATTGTCGGAGCGGGGCACTCCCTGCCGCCAGCGGGCTTGTCCTAGGGTGAGGCCGTCGATGTCGCGCGTGCGATAGTCGACGCATGGTCGCACGCGCACAAAGATGGCTGGTCTTCGGTTGGTTGTTGCTCGTGGTCGGATGGTCCGCCTACTGGTGGACGCGTTCGGCCACGGTCGCGATTGCCGGGGTGCTGGTGCTCTGCGGCGCCCATGCGCTGTTCCTCGCGGTCGAGTTTGCGCTGAGCTGGATCGTCGGCGGCACTGATCCGCTGCCGCGCGCGAGCCTCGTGCAATGCTTCAAGGCCTGGCTGGCCGAGAGCGGCCTCGCGCCGCGCGTGTTCTGCTGGTACCAGCCCTTTCGCTGGCAGGCGGTGCCCGATCAGCTGCCGCGCACCGATCGCCGCGGAGTCGTGCTGATTCACGGCTTCGTCTGCAACCGCGCGTTCTGGAACCCCTGGCTCGGCGAGTTGCGGGCGGACGGGCGGGCCTTCGTGGCGGTCGACCTCGAGCCGGTGTTCGGCTCGATCGATCGCTACGTCGAGATCATCGACGCCGCGATCGTGCGCGTGACGGCGGCTACCGGCCGGCCGCCGGTGCTGATCTGCCACAGCATGGGCGGGCTGGCGGCGCGGGCCTGGCTGCGCGAATCGGATGCCGGCCGCGTGCATCGAATCGTCACGATCGGCACGCCGCACAGCGGCACCTGGCTCGCGCGCTTCGGTCGCACGACCAACGGGCGCCAGATGCGAATGGGCGGGCAATGGTTGCAGCGCATCGAGGGCGAGCGCACGAGCGCGCGCGAGGTGCGCTTCACCTGCTGGCATTCGAACTGCGACAACATCGTGTTCCCGACGTCGGTGGCCACGCTGCCGGGCGCCGACAACCGCCTGGCGGCGGGGCGCGGCCATGTGCAGATGGCCTTCGATGCGCAGATCCGCGCCGAGGCGCTGGCGCTCATCGACGAGTAATCCCGTCCCCGTGCTCCCCGCCTCGTGCGGGTCGATGCCGGGCGCCTACAGCGCGGCGCTCAGCACGCCGCGGCGGATCTGGTCGAGTTCGATGCTCTCGAACAGCGCCTTGAAGTTGCCTTCGCCGAAACCGTCGTCGCCCTTGCGCTGGATGAACTCGAAGAAGATCGGCCCGAGCTGGTTCTCGCTGAAGATCTGAAGCAGCAGCGCGCCCTTCTTGCCGTCGACGAGGATCTTGCGCTTCTTGAGTTCGGCGACGTCTTCGCCGTGGCCCGGGATGCGCTTGTCGATCAGCTCGTAGTAGGTGTCGATGGTGTCGAGCAGCGTCACGCCGGACGCGCGCAGCGCATCGACCGAATGCGGGAGGTCGCGCGAGCCCATGGCGATGTGCTGGATGCCCTCGCCGTGGTAGCTGTCGAGGTATTCCTGGATCTGGCCGGCCTTCTCGTTGCCTTCCTCGTTGATCGGGATGCGGATCTTGCCGCAGGGGCTGGTCATGGCCTTGCTCTTGACGCCCGTGACCTGGCCTTCGATGTCGAAGTAGCGGATCTCGCGGAAGTTGAACAGGCGCTCGTAGAAGTCGGCCCATTCCTTGAGGCGGCCGCGGTGCACGTTGTGCGTGAGATGGTCGATGTAGGTGAGGCCGTGGCCTTCGGGCGCCAGCGCCTCGGTGGCCGTGAGGCCCGGCAGGGCCTCGAAGTCGACGTCGTAGAAGCCGATGTTGCCGATGTCGCCGGGCTGCGCGCCGTTCTTGCCGCGCCAGCGGTCGACGAAGTAGATCAGGCTGTCGCCGATGCCCTTGATGGCCGGAATGTTGAGTTCGCCCGGGCCGGCACCGGGTGCGAAGCCCCAGGCGCCGAGACCGATGGCGCGTTCGTAGGCGGCCTTGGCGTCCTGCACGCGAAAGGCAATGGCGCAGATGCTCGGGCCATGCTGGCGCGCGAAGCGCTGGGCAAAGGAGTCGGGCTCGGCATTGACGATGAAATTGATCGTCCCCTGGCGATAGAGCAGCACGTTCTTGTGGCGGTGGCGCGCGATCGGCTTGAAACCCATCTGTTCGAAGACGCGGCCCATCGCCGCCGGATCGGGCGCCGCGTACTCGATGAATTCGAAGCCGTCGGTGCCCATGGGGTTCTCCCAGGGCGTGAAGGCGGCGGTGTCGGTGGTGCTCATGTCGGCGGTCTCCGGTCGGTGCGGGGGTGTTTCAGTGTGCAGGCGCGCATCGGCGCCGTCCGTATGGAACTGTAAAAGCGCGAGGGATCATGATTTCTGCGTTTTCATTCTCAGTTGCATTGGTTGGCGCAGGAAAAGTGCAAGAATTCAGAAATGGATGCACTCGACAAGATAGATCGCGCGCTTTTGCGCACCCTGCAGGCGGACGGTCGCGCCACCTACGACCAGCTGGCCGAAGAGGTGAGCCTGTCCCCCAGCGCCGTTCTGCGGCGCGTCAAGCGGCTCGAGGAGAACCGTGTCATCGATCGGTACGTCGCGCTCGTGAAGCCTGAAGTGGTCGGGCTCGGCCTCACGGCCTACCTCAACGTGCGGCTCGAGAAGCTCACCGAAAGCCACAAGCGAAACCCGATGGACTTGTTCCGCGCCAGCGTGCAGACTTGGCCCGAAGTGGTCGAATGTGCCGCGCTCACGGGCGAGATGGATTACCTGCTGCGCGTGGTGGTTGCCGACATGGCCCACTACAGCCGCTTCATCATGAACACGCTGCTCAAGCATCCGAGCGTCCAGGACTGCAAGACCAGCTTCGTTCTGGACCGGGTGAAGGCCACGACGGCGGTGCCGTTGTGAGTGCTTGCTCTTGTTGTTAATCAGGAAAATCGGCATTTCTCCACCAGACGCTTGTTCAATCAATCTCCCGAGGGATTGAAGGTCTAGGGAAAACCCTTATATTCCATGCATGCTCAACGCCAAGGCCCTCTTTCTTGCCTCGCTCGGCGTCGGTTCGTTCCTGAAGGCGCCGATGGTTGAGGCGCAGCCCCGGTCCGCAGCGGCCACCCCGGTGATGGTGCCGATCCGCTCGATCGGCCCGCGCGAGCGCGATCGCATCGCGCAGCATCTTCTTGCGCTTCCCGCGCACGACCGTTACCTGCGCTTCGGCTACGCGGCCTCCGACGAGCAGGTCCGGCGCTATGTCGACGGCCTCGATTTCGAGCGCGACGAGCTTTTCGGCATCTACAACCGCCGCCTCGACCTGATCGCGATGGCGCACCTGGCCTTCGCGCCGGCCGAGCAGCAGCAGGACTGCGCCGAGTTCGGCGTCTCGGTCTCGGTGCATGCGCGCGGACGCGGCTACGGCGCGCGCCTGTTCGAACGCGCCGTGGTGGTGGCGCGCAACGAGGGCGTGGGCATGCTGTTCATCCACGCACTGAGCGAAAACGCCGCGATGCTCAAGATCGCACGCAACGCAGGCGCCACCGTGGTGCGCAGCGGTTCCGAATCGGAAGCCCACCTCGAACTGCCCGCCGCCACCTTCGACAGCCGCATGAGCGAAATCGCGCTCAACCACTTCGCGCAGGTCGACTACCAGCTCAAGACCCGCGCCAAGCAGTTCTGGGCCTTCCTGGGCGAGCTGCAGGAGATCCGCAGCGGCGTGCGCGCCGCGCGCGACCGCTCGGCGCAGTAGCAGGCTGCGCCCCTTGGCCACAGGCTCCAGCGTGGGTTGGCCGGGGGTGAGTTATCCTTCTCTTCCCCCAACTCCGCCCTCCCGCAGTGGCCGACCCTCATCCTGATCGCGCGCCCGTCGAACGCGAAGACAAGCGCGGCTTTCTGCAGAAGCTCGCCGAATTCATCCATCCCGGGCCCGATTCACGCGACGAGCTGATCGAGACTCTGGCCGACGCGGAGGACAACGACGTCATCGGCGCCGAGTCGCGCGTCATGCTCGAAGGCGTGCTGCGCATGGCCGACATGACCGCCGGCGACGTCATGGTCGCCGCGCCGCGCATGGACCTGGTCAACATCGATGCGCCCTACGACGCGTTGCTGCACCTCGTGATCGACACCGCGCACTCGCGCTTCCCCGTGTACGAAGGCGAGAAGGAAAACATCATCGGCATCCTGCTCGCGAAGGACCTGCTCAAGCTGCAGCGCGCGCCGGGGCTCAACATCCGCGCGCTGCTGCGGCCGCCGACCTTCGTGCCCGAGAGCAAGGGCCTGAACGATCTGCTGCGCGAGTTCCGCGGCAATCGCAACCACCTGGCGGTGGTGATCGACGAGTTCGGCCGCGTGGCCGGACTGATCACGATCGAGGACGTGCTCGAGCAGATCGTCGGCGAGATCGAGGACGAGTTCGACATCGCCGAGGACGAGGGCGACATCTTCGGCCTGGCCGACCACACCTACCGGGTCTCGGGCGACACGCCGATCGAGCGCGTGGCCGAGGCCTTCGGCATCAGCTTCGACGACAAGGCGCTCGGCGAGACCTTCGACACCATCGGCGGCCTGATCGCGCACGAGATGGGCCACGTGCCCAAGCGCGGGGAGCACTACGCGATCGGTGCCTTCGACTTCGTCGTGCTGCACACCAAGGGCGGCGCGGTGCGCTGGTTCAAGGTCTCGCCGGCACGCGGCGACGACGCCGCGGATTGAAAACGCTTCTGCGCGCGCTGGGCTTCGGGCTCGCGGGACTGGCCCAGGCGGCGTCGATCGCCGCGCCATGGAACGGCCAGCCGCAGTGGTGGCTTCAACTGCTGTCGCTCGCGGCGCTGGTCTGGCAGCTCGACGCGCTGCGGCCGATCGGCGACGGAGCCGGCGAGCGCCGGCCGTGGCGCACCGCGGGGCTGTGGGGCTGGTTGTTCGCCACCGCCTGGCTCTGCGGCACCTTCTGGTGGCTCTTCATTTCGCTGCATACCTATGGCGGTCTGGCGGCACCGCTGGCCGCGTTGGCCGTCTTCGCGCTGGCCGCTGCGCTGGCGCTCTACTACGCGCTGGCCTGCGCGGTCTACGTGGCCTTCGCGCCCCCGAGTCCGCTGCGCGCGGCCGCCTTCTTCGCTTCGCTTTGGACCATCGCCGAGCTGCTGCGCGGCAGCTGGTTCACGGGCTTTCCATGGGGCGCGGGCGGCTATGCCCACGTGGAGGGGCCGCTCGCGGTCTACGCGCCGTGGGTCGGCGTCTACGGCATCGGCGCGATCGCCGCCGGCATCGCGACCCTGGTGCCGCTGGCGTTTCGCCATGCGCGCGGGCGGGCCTTCGCCTGGCCGGTCGGGTTGGCGCTGGTCCTGTTCTGCGTGCCGGCGCTGATCGACCTCGCGCGCGGTGCGCGCACCGACGACGCTTCACGCTCGGGCGGCCGCCTCGGCGTGGCGCTGCTCCAGGGCAACATCCCGCAGGACGAGAAGTTCGTGCCCGGCGGCGGCGTCGCGACCGCACTCCAGTGGTACGGCGAGCAGCTGCGCAATGCCGATGCATCGCTCGTGATCACGCCCGAGACCGCGCTGCCGCTGCTGCCGGCGCAGATGCCGCCCGACTACCTGAACGCGATCGCGGCGCGCTACGCGAGCGGCCGGCAGGCTGCGATCGTGGGGCTGCCGCTCGGCGATGGCCGGAACTACAGCAACTCGGTACTGGGGTTCCGGCCGGGTGCGGGTGATCTCTACCGCTACGACAAGCACCATCTGGTGCCGTTCGGCGAGTTCATTCCGGGCCTGTTCCGGTGGTTCACCGACATGATGAACATCCCGCTCGGCGACTTCGCGAGCGGCGGGCTGGCGCAGGCGCCCTTCGTCTGGCAGGGGCAGCGCATCGCACCGAACATCTGCTACGAGGACCTGTTCGGCGACGAGATCGGCGCCAACTTCCGCAGCGCCGACACATCGCCCACGATGCTGCTCAACATCAGCAACATCGCATGGTTCGGCGATTCGATCGCGATCGACCAGCATCTGGCGATCTCCCGCATGCGCGCGCTGGAGTTCCAGCGGCCGATGGTGCGCGCGACCAACACCGGCGCCACCGTCGTCATCGACCACCGGGGCCGCGTGACGCACGAACTGCCCCGCCTCACGCGCGGCGTGCTCGAGGCCGAGGTCGAGGGCCGCACGGGGCGCACGCCGTTCGCGGTCTGGGTCTCGCGCTTCGGACTCTGGCCGCTGTGGGGGCTGGCACTGGCCGTGGTTGCGGCAACGGTGCTGCTGCAGCGCCGCACCCTGCGCCGCAACGTTTCGTAGCACGGCGCGCTCGCGGCTTGCCCGGATCTTGCTGAGGGCGCATGCTGGGTGCCCACGCATGGGCGCATGCGCACCCGGCATCGCGGGCATGCACCGCGACGGGCTGCATTCGGTATCTTCACGCCCCTTCTTCCCTCACTCTCCACAGGAGTTCCCATGTACATCGCATCCCGATTCCGCAATCTGGCGGGCGCGGCCGCACTGCTGGCCGCCAGCGCCATCGCGCAGGCCCAGGCGCTGCCCAACGTCATGATCCTCGCGACCGGCGGCACCATCGCGGGCGCCGGCGCCTCGGCCGCCAACAGCGCCACCTACTCGGCAGCCAAGGTGCCGGTCGACAAGCTCATCGCGGGCCTGCCCGAACTGTCGAAGCTGGCCAACGTGCGCGGCGAGCAGGTGTTCCAGGTGGCATCGGAAAGCCTCACGAACGACAACCTGCTCACGCTCGCCAAGCGCGTCTCGGCGCTGGCCAAGCAGTCCGACGTCGATGGCATCGTGATCACGCACGGCACCGACACGCTCGAGGAGACGGCCTACTTCCTGAACCTCACGGTGCGCACCGACAAGCCGATCGTCGTGGTGGGCTCGATGCGCCCGAGCACCGCGCTCTCGGCCGACGGCCCGCTCAATCTGCTGAACGCGGTGAGCGTTGCCGCCAGCAAGGATGCGCGCGGCAAGGGCGTGCTGGTGACGATGAACGACGAGATCCAGAGCGGCCGCGACGTCAGCAAGGCGGTCAACATCAAGACCGAGGCCTTCAAGAGCCAGTGGGGCGCGCTCGGCATGGTGGTCGAGGGTCGCAACTACTGGTTCCGCGCTCCCGTGAAGCGCCACACGATGCAGTCCGAGTTCGATATCGACCGCATCGACACGCTGCCGCCGGTCGAGATCGCGATGGGCTACGAGGGCGTGGCGCCGACCGCGATCACGGCGCTGGCCGGCAGCGGCATCAAGGCGCTGGTGCACGGCGGCACCGGCAACGGCTCGGTGGCCGACCGGATCGTGCCGGTGCTGCAGAAGGTGCGCGGCGACGGCGTGATCGTGGTGCGCAGCTCGCGGGTGCCGGACGGCTTCGTGATCCGCAACGCCGAGCAGCCCGACGACAAGTACGACTGGGTGGTGGCGCACGACCTCAAGCCGCAGAAGGCGCGCATCCTCGCGATGGTGGCGCTGACCAAGACCAGCGACACCAAGGAACTGCAGCGGATCTTCTGGGAGTATTGACTCGCCCCCCAGCCTCGTTCACTCGCTGCGCTCGTGTAGCTCGGGCACCCCCTGCCGGGGGGCAACACCTGCGGCCCGGCAGAGCCGGTTCCGCGGCGTTTCCCGAACATGCCCCGGCTGGCGCGGGGCGACGCATGGAAGGCGGTTCTGGCTCTCGGGTTCTGCCTCTTAAAATGGCCGGTTCGCCGCGCCGGGGATGTTCGTCCCCTGCGGCCACCAGGCCCACCATGCTGACCTTCCAACAAATCATTCTCAAGCTCCAAGCCTACTGGGACGCCCAGGGCTGCGCGCTCCTGCAGCCGTACGACATGGAGGTCGGCGCCGGCACCTCGCACACCGCGACCTTCCTGCGCGCGCTCGGCCCGGAGCCCTGGAAGGCGGCCTACGTGCAGCCGAGCCGGCGCCCCAAGGACGGCCGCTACGGCGAGAACCCGAACCGGCTGCAGCACTACTACCAGTACCAGGTCGTGCTGAAGCCTGCGCCGAGCAACATCCTCGAGCTGTACCTCGGGTCGCTCGAGGCCCTGGGCTTCGACCTGAAGAAGAATGACATCCGCTTCGTCGAGGACGACTGGGAGAACCCCACGCTGGGCGCCTGGGGCCTGGGCTGGGAGGTCTGGCTCAACGGCATGGAGGTGACGCAGTTCACTTACTTCCAACAGGTCGGCGGCATCGACTGCCGGCCGATCACGGGCGAGATCACCTACGGCCTCGAGCGCCTCGCGATGTACCTGCAGGGCGTGGACAACGTCTACAACCTCGAATGGACGCCGGGCCTGAGCTATGGCGACGTCTTCAAGCAGAACGAGATCGAGCAGTCGACCTACAACTTCGAGCACAGCGATGCCGAGTTCCTGTTCACCGCCTTCGCCGCGCACGAGAAGCAGGCGAAGCACCTGATGGAGGCGCAGCTCGCGCTGCCGGCCTACGAGCAGGTGCTCAAGGCGGCCCACAGCTTCAACCTGCTCGATGCGCGCGGCGCGATCAGCGTGACCGAGCGCGCGGCCTACATCGGCCGCATCCGCAACCTGGCGCGCTCCGTCGCGCAGAGCTACTACGAGAGCCGCGAGCGCCTCGGATTCCCGATGGCACCGCGCGAATGGGTCGCGCAGATGACGAAGAAGGCGGCCTGAGCGACATGACGACCCCGAACCACAACAACCTGCTCGTCGAGCTGTTCGTCGAGGAACTGCCGCCCAAGGCGCTCAGGAAGCTCGGCGATGCCTTCGCTTCCGTGCTGCGCGACCAGCTGGTCGCGCAAGGGCTGGCCGATGCCGGCTCGGTGCTGACGGCCTATGCCTCGCCGCGCCGGCTCGCAGCACACCTCACGGGCGTGCTGCCGCAGGCGGCCGACAAGGCCGTGTCGCAGAAGCTGATGCCCGTGACGGTCGGCCTCGACGCCGCCGGCAACGCCACACCGGCCCTGCAGAAGCGACTGGCGGCGCTGGGTGCCGATGCGAGCGCGGTGCCGACGCTGCGGCGCGCAATGGACGGCAAGGCCGAGGCCCTGTTCTTCGAGAGCATCGCCAAGGGCGCGACGCTGGCTGAAGGCCTGCAGAAGGCGCTGGCCGAGGCGATCGCCAGGCTGCCGATTCCGAAGGTCATGAGCTATCAGCTCGAATCCGGCTGCGAGCTGCCGGGCTGGAGCAGCGTGAGCTTCGTGCGTCCTGCGCACGGCCTGGTGGCGCTGCATGGCGATGCGGTGGTCCAGGTTGGCGCGCTCGGCCTCACGGCCGGCCGCGAGACGCACGGCCATCGCTTCGAGGCCGCGGTCGATCCGATCGCGCTCGGCGATGCCGACAGCTACGCCGAGCAGTTGCGCGAGCAGGGCGCGGTGATCGCGGGCTTCGATGCGCGCCGCAACGAGATCGCGCGCCAGCTCGCCGCAGCGGCCGCGCAGGTCGGCGGCGGCGCCCAGGCCATCCACGACGACGCGCTGCTCGACGAGGTGACGGCGCTGGTCGAACGCCCGAACGTGCTGGTCTGTGCCTTCGAGCCCGAGTTCCTCGAGGTGCCGCAGGAATGCCTGATCCTCACGATGAAGGCCAACCAGAAGTACTTCCCGCTGCTCGATGCCGCGGGCAAGCTCACCAACCGCTTCCTCGTGGTGAGCAACATCAGTCCCGCCGACGCCAGCGCGGTCATCGGCGGCAACGAGCGCGTGGTGCGCCCGCGGCTGGCCGACGCCAAGTTCTTCTTCGACCAGGACCGCAAGAAGTCGCTGGCCTCGCGCGTCGAGTCGCTGGCCAAGGTGGTCTATCACAACAAGCTGGGCACGCAGGGCGAGCGCGTCAAGCGCGTGATGGCGATCGCGCGCCTGATCGGCGAGCAGCTCGGCGCCGCCTCGGGCGATGCCAGGCTGGCCGCGCACGCGGTGCAGGCTGCGCAGCTCGCCAAGGCCGATCTCGTGACCGACATGGTGGGCGAGTTCCCCGAACTGCAAGGCACGATGGGCCGCTACTACGCGCTGCACGACGGGCTGGACGGGACGGTCGCCGACGCCATCGAGGACCACTACAAGCCGCGCTTCGCGGGCGACACGCTGCCGCGCGACCAGGTCGGCGTGGCGGTGGCGCTGGCCGACAAGCTCGAGACCCTGGTGGGCATGTTCGGCATCGGCAACCTGCCTACCGGCGACCGCGATCCCTTCGCGCTGCGCCGCCATGCGCTCGGCGTGGTCCGCATGCTGATCGAGGGCGCGCTGCCGCTGCAGTTCCACGAGCTCACGCGGCAGGCCTTCGGCGTCTTCGCTCCGGGCCTGCTGGAAGACCGCAGCGTGGAGCTCGACGAATTCCTGATCGAGCGCCTCAAGAGCTACTTCAAGGACGAAGGCTACTCGGCGGTCGAGATCGACGCCGCGGTCTACGTGCGCAGGCTCGGCGCCTGGGCCACGATCCCAAAGCGGCTCGACGCGGTGCGTGCCTTCGCCTCGCTGCCCGAGGCGCCGGCGCTGGCCGCGGCCAACAAGCGCATCGGCAACATCCTCAAGAAGTCGCCCGAGGCCGATGCCCACGTCAGCGAACTGCTGCTGCAGGAGCCGGCCGAGCAGGCGCTCCATGCCGCGATGCAGCGCATCGTGCCGCTGGCCGACGCCCAGTTCGACAAGGGCGACTACACGGCCTCGCTGCAGACGCTGGCGGCGCTGCGCGAGCCGGTCGACGCCTTCTTCGACGGCGTGATGGTGAACGCCGAACAGGTCGACCTGCGGCTCAACCGGCTCGGCCTGCTGATGCTTCTGCATGCGGCCATGAACCGCGTGGCGCAGCTCGAACGGCTGGCCGCCTGAACGGCGCCCTCCTATGAAACTCGTCATCCTCGACCGCAACGGCACGCTCAACGTCCACCGCGAGGACTTCGTCAAGAGCGACATCGAGTGGACACCGCTGCCGGGCGCGCTCGAGGCGGTGGCGCGTCTCAACCATGCGGGCTGGCACGTGGTCATCGCCTCCAACCAGTCGGGCCTCGGCCGCGGCCTGTTCGACGTCGCCTCGCTCAACGCGATGCACGCCAAGATGCACAAGATGCTGGCGGCGGTCGGCGGCCGGGTCGACGCGGTCTTCTACTGCCCGCACAGTCCCGACGAGGGCTGCGACTGCCGCAAGCCGCGGCCGGGCCTGTTCGTGCAGATCGGCGAGCGCTACGGCGTCGACCTGGCCAACGTGCCGACCGCGGGCGACAGCCTGCGCGATCTGCAGGCCGGCGCCGCCGCGGGCTGCGAGCCGCACCTGCTGCTGACCGGCATGGGCCAGGCCTGCCGCGGCGTGTCGCCGCTGCCGCCCGAGTACCCGCCGAACACACGGGTCCACGACGACCTCGCGGCATTCGTCGATTTCCTGCTGGCCCGCGAAGAGCGCGCCACGCTCAAGGTAGCTGTCTGATGGCTTTCATACGTTCCGTGATCCACGCGCTGTGGATGCTGGTCACCGTGGTTCCGTGGGGAATCATCATGTGCGTGAGCTCGCTCTGGAAGCGCGGCATTCCGCTCTACTGGATGGCCGTGACCTGGCTCAGCTGGGCCATCGGCGGCGCCCGCGTGCTGCTGGGCATCCGTACGCGCGTCACCGGCATGGAGAACCTGCCGACCGACAAGCTCGCGGGCTGCATCCTGCTCGTGAAGCACCAGTCGACCTACGAGACCTTCCTGATGCCCACGCTGATGCCGCATCCGCTGGCCTTCGTGTTCAAGAAGGAGCTGATCTACGTGCCCTTCTTCGGCTGGGCCATGGCACGCCTCGACATGATCCACATCGATCGCAGCCAACGAACGCAGGCCTTCAACAAGGTCGTGGTGCAGGGCCGCAAGCTGCTCGAGCAGGGCATCTGGATCATCATGTTCCCGGAGGGCACGCGGATTCCGCGCGGCCAGAAGGGCACCTACAAGAGCGGTGGCACGCGGCTGGCCTGCGAGACCGGCGTGCCGGTGGTGCCGATCGCCGTGACCTCGGCCAAGGTCTGGCCGCGCAAGGCCTTCGTCAAGCGGCCCGGCGTGGTCGACGTCTCGATCGGCCCGGCCATTCCGAGCGTCGGACGCAAGCCCGACGAGCTGATGCGCGAGGTCGAGGCCTGGATCGAGGCCGAGATGCATCGCCTCGACCCCGAGGCCTACGCGCCCGCCACCGTGGCCGCCGACTCGACGACCACGACCGCCTGAAGCGCACGCATCATGCGCGGCCTGCTGCAGTTCACGCTCGACCTGTTCGACACGGCTGCCGATCCGCCGCGCGCAGGGCCTTCGGCGCCGCTGACGCCGCTGACGCCCGTTCTGCCGCGGCCGGACTCATCGAACGACGACCTGCCTTCGCCGGCCACGCCCGGCGATGCGCCGCTCGGCCTCGCGAGCTTCGTTCATCCGCGCGCCTCGCGCGAGATCCGGCTCGGCGATGCGCGCATCGCGTTCGAGTTCACGCGCGGCAAGCGTCGCACCATCGGCTTCGTGGTCGGCGCCGAGGGCCTTTCGGTGCGCGCGCCGCAATGGGTGGCGCTGCGCGACGTCGATGCCGCGGTGCGCGAGAAGGGCGACTGGATCCTGCGCAAGCTGGCCGAGACGCAGCAGCGCCATGCTCGGCTCGAATCGGCGCGCATCGAGTGGCAGGACGGTGTCGTCTTTCCGTTCCTCGGCCGCCAGGTGAGCGTGAAGCTCGACCCCGCGCACGGCTTCCAGGGCGTGGGTGCAGTGCTCGATGCCGGTTTGGCTGGCGAGAACCCGGTGCTGCGGCTGGCGCTCGCCAACAACGCCACGCCGGCGCAGATCCGCGATGCGGCGCAGGCCTGGCTGATGCGGCAGGCGCGGCGCATCTTCATCGAGCGGCTCGATCATTTCGCGCCGCGCCTGGGCGTGCGCTGGCACAAGCTGTCGCTGTCGAACGCGTCCACGCGCTGGGGCAGCGCGAGCGCCGACGGCGCGATCCGGCTGCACTGGCGGCTGGTGCATTTCCGCATGCCCGTCATCGACTACGTGGTGGCGCACGAGCTGAGCCACCTGCGCGTGATGGATCACAGCCCGCGCTTCTGGGAGACGGTCGAGAGCGTGATGCCCGACTATGCCCAGCTGCGGCGGCAGCTCAAGGACGAGCCGGTGCCGCGCTGGTAGCAGGCGGCCGGTTCAGCGGGCGTGCGTGACGCCGCCGTCGACCACCAGGGTCGAACCCATCACGTAGTCGCCAGCGCGCGAAGCCAGGTAGATCGCGGCGGCCGCCATGTCCTCGGGCTCGCCGATGCGACCGGCCGGAATGCGCGCCTTGACTTCGTCGCCGTGGTCGCGCGCGTCCTTGTTCATGTCGGAAGCGAAGGCGCCCGGTGCGATCGCGCTGACCACGATGCGGTCCTGCGCGAGGCGCAGTGCCATGCGGCGCGTGAGCTGGATCAGGCCGGCCTTGCTGGCCGCGTACGAATACGTCTCCTGCGGATTGACCGAGATGCCGTCGATCGATGCGATGTTGATCACCTTCGCCAGATGGTCGGTCGCGGCCTTCTTGAGCATCGGCGTCAGTGCCTGGGTCAGGAAGAAGGGCGTCTTCAGGTTCAGGTCGACCACCTTGTCCCAGCCGCTCTCGGGGAAGTCGTCGTAGGGCGCACCCCAGGCCGCGCCGGCGTTGTTCACGAGGATGTCGAGCGAGCCTTCGTGCTTTGCGTAGGCCGCGACCAGTGCCTGCGCGCCTTCGAGGGTCGAGACGTCGGCCGGCAGCGAGACGCAGTGGCCGAAGGCCGACAGCTCCTTGGCGGTCTGGTCGCAGGCCGCGGCCTTGCGCGCGGAGATGTAGACGCGGGCGCCCTGGGCGAGAAAGCCCTCGGCGATCATGCGGCCGATGCCGCGCGAGCCGCCCGTGATCAGTGCGGTGCGGCCTTCGAGCGAAAAGAGTCGGGTGGTGTCCATGCGGCGTGTCTCCTGGGTGGTTTTCGGCGAGCTTAGTGCGAGACGCACCGGCTTCGCGTCACCTTGGTGCCAGCACCAGCGTGCGCGCGCTCGTGAAGCTGCGTTCGGCGCCAGTCACGGGATCGCGAAAGGCGATGGCCTTGGCCAGCAGCTGCAGGGGCCGATCGAAGTCGTCCGCGCCCTCGGGCCGCAGCACCGGGTAGATCGCGTCGTTGCAGATCGCAAGGCCCAGCGCCGCGCAGTGCACGCGCAACTGATGGCGGCGCCCCGTGACCGGCGACAGGCCGAGCCTCGCCTGGCCGTCGCGCGCCTCGAGCAGCGTGAAGCGGGTCTCGGCATTCGGTTCGCCCTCGACCTCGGCCATGCGCATGAAGTGGCTGTCGGGCGCGAGCCGGCTGCGGCGGATGGAGGGCAGCGCATGCCGGCCGTCCCAGTGCACGATGGCCTCGTAGTGCTTGTGGATCGCGCGCTCGGCGAACAGCGCGCTATAGCCTGCGCGGTCGGCCGGCTGCACCGAGAACAGCACGATGCCCGCCGTCTCGCGGTCGATGCGGTGCAGCGGTGCCAGGTGGTCGAGGCCCAGCTTGCGCCTGAGCCGCACCAGCAGGCTCTGCTGCACGTATTTGCCGACCGGCGTCACCGGCAGGAAATGCGGCTTGTCGACCACCAGCAGATGCTCGTCGCGGAACAGCACCTGCTCCTCGAACGGAATCGCGGGCTCGGTCTCGAGCGCGCGGTAGTAGTAGACGCGCAGGCGCGGCTGGTAGGCACGCTGCGGTGTCACCGGCACGCCGTGCTCGTCGACCACGTCGCCGGCCGCGATGCGTGCCGCCCAGGTTGCGGGCGCAATGGCCGCGAAGCGCTCGACGAGGAAGTCGGCGATGGTCGGCCAGTTGCCAGCCGGCAGCGACACGCAGCTCGGGCCCACGCCGTCGCGAACGGGCAGCGGGAGCGAATCCATCGCCGGCCTTCTCAGGCGCCGAGGCTGCGCACGATGTCGGCGAACAGCGGTCGGTCGGTGGGCTCGGCGGCCAGGCAGCGCGACTTCAGCCGCGTCATTCCGGCCAGGTCGGTCGCGGTGGCATCGGTCGGATCGCAATGCGCGAGCAACTCCTCGAGCAGGCAGCCGAAGGCGCGCACCTCGATGCGCTGCAGGGCCTGCGACCGGTCTTCGTCGTCGCGCGGCAGGAAGGACGCGGCGCCGAAGTCGCCGAGCAGGCAGTCGCCCTGGCCGTTCCAGAGGATGTTGTGGGCGTAGAGGTCGCCGTGCAGGATGCCGCGCGCGTGCAGCTGCACGACGGCCGAGGCGATGCCGCGCGCCATGGCCAGCGCCGTGCCGGTCGACCAGCGCGCATCGGCCGGGTAGACGTCGCGCGTGCAGCTCTCGAGGCTCGGCGGGCCGGCCAGGCTGGTGAATGCGGGGTCGACCAGCGAGAGCACCAGGCCTTCGACTCCTTCCGGATGGCCGACGATGCGGCCGAGCACCGGGATCAGGTTCGGATGGCCGCCGGCGCCGAGGCAGGCCGCCATCTCGCTGTGCGGCCAGCCATCGCTGGTGACCGCGCCCTTGAAGCGCTTGACCGCCACCGGGCGCAAGCTGCCGTCGGGCTGCTGCCAGTCGGCCTGGTGGATCACGCCCGATGCGCCCTCGCCAAGCCTGGGGCCGAGCGCGAGCCGATGCCAGTCGATCGCTGCGGTCGCCTGTGCCTGCACCGTGCGGGCTTCGGGCGTCTCGTCGAAGGGATTGCCCGCGAAGGCGAGCCATGAAAGTCGCGGCAGCTGCGCGAGCCCGTCTGGCAAGGCCTCGAAGCGGTTGGCCGAGATGCGCAGCAGCTCGAGCGCGCCGCTGCCGGCGGCCATCGAGGCCGGCAGGGCCCGCAGCCGGTTGCCGGCCAGCATCAGCTTCTGCAGCCGGGGCCGCTGGCCCAGCGCCTCGGGCAGCGTCTCGATGCGGTTGTCGGTGAGGATCAGCCAGCGCAGCGCAGGTGGCAGCGACGCGGTGGCCACCCGTTCGATGCGGTTGGCCTTGAAGCCGACCATCTCGAGCCGCTCGCAGCGACCGAGGGCCTCGGGCAGCTCGGTGAACCGATTGTCGGAGCAGAACAGCACGCGCAGCCGGTGCAGCCGGTGCAGGTCGGCAGGCAGCGAGGAAAGCGCATTGCCCGAGAGGTTGAGCACCTCGAGCGTGTCCGCGAGCCCGAAGATCTCGGGCGGAAATTCCGCGAGGCCGGCCGACAGGTCGAGCCGCTGCGTCCCGACGAGCTCGCCCGCACGCAGTCGCTCGAGCATGGTCATCGGCCTGGCTTCGCGCAGCAGTGCTCGGCCGTCGTCTGCCCAGCGGCCGGGCGACTCAAGCGAAGACGCCGAAGCGCAGGACGCCGTCCGCGCCGAGCCGGCGCTGCAGCTGGCCCGAGAAGTACAGCAGGTGCAGGTGGGCCACGGTCTCGCCCATCGCGAAGGTCATCTGGTGCACGTCGAGCTGGCGCTTGAACAGGATGGGCAGGCCTTCCGCCGCGCTGTGCGGACGCGCGGTGCAGGCCTCGAGAAGCTCGGCCAGGCGGTCGCGGTGGTGCTCCTTGAGCTGCTCGACGCGCCGGTGGATGCCCGTGAAGGGCTTGCCGTGCGCGGGCAGCCCCAGCGTGTCGGCCGGCAGCGACTTGAAGCGCTCGATGCTGTCGAGGAAGAGGCGCAGCGAATTGGCCTCGGGCTCACCCGCATGCACGCTCACGTTGGTCGAGATGCGCGGCAGCATCATGTCGCCGCCCAGCAGCACCTTGATCTCGTCGCAGTAGAGCGCGATGTGCTCGGGCGCGTGGCCGTAGCCGCTGATGCAGCGCCAGTCTCGCCCGCCGATGCGAACCGTGTCGCC
Source organism: Variovorax jilinensis (assembly GCF_030316885.1). Classification (GTDB taxonomy): domain Bacteria; phylum Pseudomonadota; class Gammaproteobacteria; order Burkholderiales; family Burkholderiaceae_C; genus Variovorax; species Variovorax jilinensis. Next base: position 81,558 of record NZ_JASZYQ010000002.1, read on the forward strand.
GTCCATCATGCGCACGAAGCTCTCGGGCAGTGCCGGCACCATGTCGGCGTAGTAGTTGTTGCGCTTGCGGATCGTGGCCAGCGTGGCCGGGTCCGCGAGGCCGTGTCGCATGAAGAAATCGGCCGCGGCATCGCCGCCGGCCAGCGTGTCGCCTGCGCTCGTGAGCACGCGCGCCACGTGGTAGTCGGTGGCGCTGATCCAGAGCGGGACGTTCCAGCGCCTGCACAGCCAGTCGGCCAGGCCGATGTGGTCGGGGTGCATGTGGGTCACGATCACGCGCAGGATCGGGAGGCCCTCGAGCTGGGTCTCGAAGATCTGCTCCCACTGGGCGCGCGAGGCCTCGTGCGAGATGCAGCAGTCGACCACGCTCCAGCCCTCGACGCCGTCGATGGTGTCGCGCAGCAGCCAGAGGTTGATGTGGTCGAGCGCGAAGGGCAGCGCCATGCGGATCCAGCGCACGCCCGCGGCCACCTCGACAGTCTCGCCGGGAGCCGGCAGGGTGTCGCCGAGGGGGTAGTGGAGTTCGCGTTCGAGGATGTTCATGTACGATTGACGTTAACGTAAACGTCATGGCTTGAAGCCACCATTGTAGGCAGTGCCGTCCCGGCGTGCTGTCGCCACCGTTCAGACCCTCGAACATGCCTTCGCAGACCTTCACCATCGGCGAACTCGCCAAGGAGTTCGACCTCACCACGCGAGCGATCCGCTTCTACGAGGACATGGGCCTGCTGGCGCCGCGCCGCGCGGGCCTGCAGCGCATCTACACCTCGCGCGACCGGGCCCGGCTCACGCTCACGCTGCGGGCCAAGCGGCTCGGCCTCAAGCTGACCGAGGCGCGCGAGATCCTCGACATGTACGACAGCCCGCGCGACACCGCGGTGCAGCTAGAGCGCTTCCTCGGCGTACTGGGCAGCCACCGCGAGCAGCTCGAGAACCAGCTGGTCGAGCTGCAGGCCAACCTTGCCGAGGTGCGCGCCCAGGAAAAGCAGGCGCGTGCCGCACTGGCCCGCACCGCCCGGCCCAAGCCGCGCCGCGCCACCGCCTGAATCCATCCACTCCACCCCACCGACGACCATGGAAAAACTCCCCGACACCCTCGACGACCTGTTCGCCCACAACCGCACCTGGTCGGCGCGAATGGAACGCGATCGTCCCGGTTTCTTCACCAGCCTGGTGAAGCAGCAGACACCCAAGTACATGTGGATCGGATGCTCCGACAGCCGCGTGCCCGCGAACCAGATCACCGGCCTCGAGCCGGGCGAGGTCTTCGTGCACCGCAACGTGGCGAATATCGTGGTGCATTCCGACCTCAACGCGCTGTCGGCGATCCAGTTCGCGGTCGAGCGACTCAAGGTGCGCCACATCATGGTGGTCGGCCACTACGGCTGCTCGGGCGTGCAGGCCGCGCTGGAAGGCGCGCGCATCGGCATCGCCGACAACTGGCTGCGCCACATCCAGGATGTGCGCGACCGCCACCGCGTGATGCTCGAGACCATCCCCGAGGAAAGCCGCGCCAACGCGTTGTGCGAGCTCAACGTCGCCGAACAGGTGGTCAACGTCGCGGTCAGCACCGTGATGTGCGATGCCTGGAGCCGCGGCCAGGAAGTGACCATCCATGGCTGGGCCTTCGGCGTCAACGACGGCCTGCTGCAGGACCTCGGCATCACGGCCGACGGCTCCAAGCCGCTCGAGTCGCAGTACCGCGCCGCGGTGCAGCGCATCCGCTACAAGTGGAGCAAGCCCGCGGAGGGCAGCGCGAGCGCGGTCGAGACGATCGGGTCGCCCAAGTAGGCCTGCCGCGCCGGCCCCATGTTCCCGCAGCGCCTCGATTCGCCGCTCGCCTACGACGTCGCACGCGCGATGCGCGACGGCTTCGATCGGCACTACCGGCTGTTCCGGGCCGAGTCGGCGCGCGCCAAGCACCGCTTCGAGACCGCCGACTGGACCGGCCAGCAGCGGGCGCAGCGCGAGCGCATCGAGTTCTACGACCTGCGCGTGAGCGAGGCCGTGAAGCGCCTCGAGAAGGAGTTCAAGGCCGGCGAGCAGCCGATGGACGTCTGGCACCAGATCAAGCTGCACTTCATCGGCCTGCTGGTCGGGCACCACCAGCCCGAGCTGGCCGAGAGCTTCTTCAACTCGGTGACGACCAAGATCCTGCATCGCGCCTACTTCCAGAACGACTTCATCTTCGTGCGGCCGGCGATCAGCACCGAATACCTCGAGCCGCACGACGCGCCCACCTACCGCGCCTACTACCCGGCGCGCGAGACGCTGGCCGACACGGTCGAGCGCATGCTCTCCGACTACGCGCTGCAGGGCCGCTGGACGGACCGGCGGCGCGACGCCGAACGCGTCGCGGCCGCGATCCTCGGGCGCTTCCACCAGGTCAAGCTGCGGGCCAACTTCCAGCTGCAGGTGCTGTCGGGCCTGTTCTTCCGCAACAAGGGCGCCTACGTGGTCGGCAAGATCAACAACGGCTTCATCGAACTGCCGTTCGCACTGCCGATCCTGCACGACGCCTCGGGCCGCTTCCATGTCGATGCGGCGCTGTTCGGCGAGGACGACCTGCAGATGCTGTTCAGCTTCGCTCGCGCCTACTTCATGGTCGACATGGAGGTGCCCTCGGCCTATGTGCAGTTCCTGCGCTCGCTGATGCCGCGCAAGCCGCGCGCCGAGATCTACAGCGCGCTGGGCCTGGCCAAGCAGGGCAAGACGCTGTTCTACCGCGACTTCCTCTACCACCTGGCCTATTCGAGCGACCGCTTCCGCATCGCGCCCGGCATCAAGGGCATGGTGATGCTGGTGTTCGACCTGCCGTCGTTTCCCTACGTGTTCAAGGTCATCAAGGACTTCTACCCGCCGCAGAAGGACACCACGCGCGAGCAGATCAAGGCCAAGTACCAGCTCGTGAAGCAGCACGACCGCGTGGGCCGCATGGCCGACACGCTCGAATACAGCGACGTCGGCTTTCCGCTCGACCGCTTCGAGCCCGAACTGGTCGAGGAGATCCGCCGTTTCGCGCCGAGCCAGCTCGAGATCGGCGACCGCGACGGCAACGGGGAGATGGAGCTGGTGCTCAAGCACGTCTACATCGAGCGACGCATGATCCCGCTGAACCTGTTCCTGCAGGAATCCTTCGACCTGCTGGCCCAGCCCGAGCATGCGCGCCGGGCCGGCAAGCAGCTCGAACGGGCGGTGATCGAGTACGGCAATGCGATCAAGGACATGGTGGCGGCCAACATCTTCCCGGGCGACATGCTGTGGAAGAACTTCGGCGTCACGCGCGGCGGCAAGGTGGTGTTCTACGACTACGACGAGATCGAATACCTCACCGACTGCAACTTCCGCAAGGTGCCCGCGCCGCGCAACGAGGAGGAAGAGATGAGCGGCGAGATCTGGTATTCGGTCGGTCCGAAGGACGTGTTTCCCGAGACCTTCGAGCCCTTCCTGCTCGGCAACCCGGCCGTGCGCGAGGCCTTCATGGCGCACCATGCCGACCTGCTCGACGCCACCTTTTGGCAGAGCCACAAGCAGCGCATCCAGGCCGGCCAGATGCTCGACGTCTTCCCCTACGACGAGTCGCAGCGCTTCCAGCACGACAACCCGACTCCCTATTTCTGACAGACAACCACACAACCACTGAAGGAGCATTTCCATGAGCGAATCGATCGTGATCGTCGGCGCCGCCCGCACCCCGATGGGCGGCTTCCAGGGCGACTTTTCCTCCCTTGCGGCGCACGACCTCGGCGGCGTGGCGATCAAGGCCGCGGTCGAGCGTGCCGGCATAACGGCCGACAGCGTCGGCGAGGTGCTGTTCGGCAACTGCCTGATGGCCGGCCAGGGCCAGGCGCCCGCGCGCCAGGCGGCCTACAAGGGCGGCCTGCCCGACAGCGCCGGTGCGGTGACGCTCAGCAAGATGTGCGGCTCGGCGATGAAGGCGGCCATGCTGGCGCACGACATGCTGCTGGCCGGCACCCACGAGGTGATGGTCGCGGGCGGCATGGAAAGCATGACCAACGCGCCCTACCTGATGCTCAAGGGCCGCGGTGGCTACCGCATGGGCCACGACCGCATCTTCGACCACATGATGCTCGACGGCCTCGAGGACGCCTACCAGCCGGGCCGCTCGATGGGCACCTTCGGCGAGGACTGCGCGGCCAAGTACAAGTTCACGCGCGAGCAGCAGGACGCCTTCGCCATCGCCAGCGTCGAGCGCGCCAAGGCCGCCACCGCCTCGGGCGCCTTCAAGGCCGAGATCGCGGCGGTCACCGTCAAGGGCCGCAACGGCGAGACCGTGATCGACATCGACGAAGGCCCGGGCAAGGTCAAGCTCGACAAGATCCCGACCCTCAAGCCGGCCTTCAAGAAGGACGGCGGCACCATCACCGCGGCCTCCAGCTCGTCGATCAACGACGGCGCCGCCGCGCTGGTCATGATGACCGAGAGCACCGCGAAGAAGTACGGCGCGAAGCCGATCGCGCGCCTGGTCGGCCATGCCACGCATGCGCAGCAGCCCGAGTGGTTCTCGACCGCGCCGGTCGGTGCCGTCGCCAAGCTGTTCAAGAAGACCGGCTGGGGCGTCAAGGACGTCGACCTGTGGGAGGTCAACGAGGCCTTCGCGGTGGTGCCGATGGCGCTGATGCACGAGCTGAACGTGGCGCACGACATCGTCAACGTGCACGGCGGCGCCTGCGCGCTGGGCCATCCGATCGGCGCCAGCGGCGCGCGCATCATGGTCACGCTGATCCATGCGCTGCAGCAGCGCGGCAAGAAGCGCGGTGTGGCCACGCTCTGCATCGGCGGCGGCGAAGGCACCGCGGTCGCGATCGAGCTGCTCTGATAAGTTCGCAGGTCCTACCCAACCCTTGGAGTTCTTCGTTTTGATGCATCCGGTTTTCCATCGCAACGCCATCGCCGCCCTGCTGGTCGGCGCCTTCATCGCCCCCGCCGCCTGGAGCCAGTCGCGCGACCAGGCCCTGTTCGCCGCCGCCACCGCCGAGAAGCCGGCAGTGATCAAGACGCTCGAGGAACTCGTCAACATCGAGACCGGCACCGGTGACGCCGAAGGCATGGCCGCCGCGGGCAGCTACCTCGAGGCGCAGCTCAAGGCGCTCGGATTCACGGTCACGCGCAGCAAGTCGGCCGGCATCGTGGTGGGCGACAACATCGTCGGCAAGCTCAAGGGCAAGGGCGGCAAGAACCTGCTGCTGCTCTCGCACATGGACACGGTCTACCCGAAGGGCATCCTGGCCAAGGCGCCTTTCCGCGTCGAGGGCGACAAGGCCTACGGTCCCGGCATCGCCGACGACAAGGGTGGCAATGCGGTGATCGTGCACGCGCTGCGGCTGCTCAAGCAGCGCGGCTTCGATGACTTCGGCACGATCACGGTGCTGTTCAACACCGACGAGGAAAAAGGCTCCTTCGGCTCGCGCGACCTGATCCAGGAGGAAGCCGCCAAGGCCGACTACGTGCTCTCGTTCGAGCCCACGGGCGCGGGCAAGGAAGACCTCTCGCTCGGCACCTCGGGCATCGCCTACGTGCAGGTCAACATCACGGGCAAGGCCTCGCACGCGGGCGCGGCGCCGGAGCTCGGGGTCAACGCGCTGGTCGAGGCTTCCGACCTGGTGCTGCGAACGCTCGACATCGACGACAAGGCCAAGGGCCTGCGCTTCAACTGGACCATCGGCAAGGCGGGCGCGGTGTCCAACATCATCCCGGCCAGCGCCACGCTGAATGCCGATGTGCGCTACGCGAAGAACGAGGACTTCGACGCCGCGATGAAGACGCTCGAGCAACGGGCGCAGCAGAAGAAGCTAGCCGATGCCGAGGTCAAGGTGCTCGTGACGCGCGGCCGGCCGGCCTTCAACGCGGGCGAGGGCGGCCGCAAGCTGGTCGACAAGGCGGTCGCCTACTACAAGGAAGCCGGCGGCGAGCTCGGCGTGGTCGAGCGCACGGGCGGCGGCACCGACGCAGCCTACGCGGCGCTGGCCGGCAAGCCGGTGATCGAGAGCCTGGGCCTGCCCGGTTTCGGCTATCACAGCGACAAGGCCGAATACGTGGACATCAGCGCCATTCCGCGCCGCCTCTACATGGCGAGCAAGCTGATCATGGACCTCGGCGCATCGAAGTAGAAAAAGAGACAAGGACGCCATCACCATGCTGCTCAGCGCCGACCAGGAAGCCATCCGCGATGCGGTGCGCGAATTCGCCCAGGCCGAACTCTGGCCGCGCGCGCCTCAGTGGGACCGCGACCACAGCTTCCCCAAGGAGGCCCATGCCGGCCTCGCGGCGCTGGGCGCCTACGGCATCTGCGTACCCGAGGAAGACGGAGGCGCCGGCCTCGACTACCTCACGCTGGCGCTGGTGCTCGAGGAGATCGCGGCCGGCGACGGCGGCACCAGCACCGCGATCAGCGTCACCAACTGCCCGGTCAACGCGATCCTCATGCGCTACGGCAACGTGCAGCAGAAGAAGCAGTGGCTGCAGCCGCTCGCGCAGGGGCAGATGCTCGGTGCCTTCTGCCTGACCGAGCCGCAGGCCGGCAGCGACGCTTCGTCGCTGCGCACCACCGCGCGCAAGGACGGCGAGGGCTGGGTGATCGACGGCGTCAAGCAGTTCATCACGAGCGGCAAGAACGGCCAGGTCGCGATCGTGATCGCGGTCACGGACAAGGGCGCCGGCAAGCGAGGGATGAGCGCCTTCATCGTGCCGACCGATGCGCCCGGCTACCACGTGGCGCGGCTCGAGGACAAGCTCGGCCAGCATTCGAGCGACACCGCGCAGATCAACTTCGACGGCTGCCGCATTCCGCGCGAGAACCTGATCGGCCAGGAAGGCGAGGGCTACAAGATCGCGCTCGGCGCGCTCGAGGGCGGCCGCATCGGCATCGCGGCGCAGAGCGTGGGCATGGCGCGCAGCGCCTTCGACGTGGCACTGGCGTATGCCAAGGAGCGCCAGGCCTTCGGCGGCAGCATCTTCGAGCAGCAGGCGGTGGGTTTTCGCCTCGCCGAATGCGCGACCCAGCTCGAGGCCGCGCGCCAGCTGATCTGGCATGCGGCGAGCCTGCGCGATGCCGGTCGCCCCTGCCTCAAGGAGGCCGCCATGGCCAAGCTGTTCGCCAGCGAGATGGCCGAGCGCGTCTGCAGCGCCGCGATCCAGACGCTGGGCGGCTACGGCTACGTCAACGATTTCCCGCTCGAGCGCATCTACCGCGACGTGCGCGTCTGCCAGATCTACGAAGGCACGTCGGACATCCAGAAGCTGCTGATCCAGCGCGCCCTGGCCTGAGGCCGCGGCGTCCCCGGTCGGGGGTTTGTACGGGGGCCGGCACAATACGCGCTGGATTCCCGCCGCTTCACGCCTCTCCATGTCCGCCAACTCCTCCAGCATCGCCCGTGTTTCCTGCCCCTGCGGGCGTCGCGACCGGCGCGAGCTGCCGCTGGCCTTCACGCAGTGCTGCGGGCGCTTCGTCGACGACTTCGCGAACACGCCGGCGCCCGACGCCGAGTCGCTCATGCGCTCGCGCTACACCGCCTTCGTGCACCAGCGTGCGGACTACCTGCTGGCCACCTGGCATCGCTCGACACGGCCGGCCGCGCTCGACTTCGAGCCCGACGTCAAATGGCTGGGTCTGGACCTGCGGTCGCGCTCGGTGCTCGATGCCGACCATGCCGAGGTCGAGTTCGTGGCGCGCCAGCGCAATGGTGCGGGCGTCGCGAGCCGGCTGCACGAGCGCAGCCGGTTCGTGCGCGAGGAGGACGGCGTTCTCCATCGCTGGTACTACGTCGACGGCGATCTGCGCTGAGACCTTAAAAAGCCGCAGCGGGCCAATACGGGCCTGATGTCCGCGCTATTCATTTCATAGTGCCGAGCGCATTGTGTCCATCCTGGGGACACTGCGATTCCTTTTGGCCTATTTATCTTGCGGGCTTGCGGCCTCACACTTCGCATCGGTCGGTAGTGCGCGCAGCGCCGCCCGATCCTCCAAGATCAATTCCAACACCCAGGACCGAGAGGCCAACCATGAATGCCCGTACGCATCGTCTTGCAGGCTCGAGAGGCTGGTTCGCGCGCTCGACCGGACTGGCTCTGTCCGCGTTGCTGTGGGCCGCGGCTCCGGCGGCGCATGCCGAGGAGGCGCCAGCCCTGGTGCCCTTCTCGAGCGCCTCGAGCGGGCAGGCGCCCGCTCCCTGGCGCTTCACGACGCTGCCGAACAAGACCGCCACGAGCTTCGAGGTGGTCGCGCTCGACGGCCAGCGGGTGCTCAAGGTGGAGGCCGACCGCTCCTACGGCAACCTCGTCCATCCCACCAGGACGCCGCTGAATGCCGCCACCACGCTGGCCTGGCGCTGGCGTGTCGACGAGTTCGTGGAGAACGCCGACCTGCGCACGCGCTCGGGCGACGACGGTGCGGCCAAGGTCTGCGTGTTCTTCGATTTCCCGACCGACAAGCTGCCGGTCTCGGAGCGCACCCGCCTCGCGCTGGCACGCAGCGCCACCGGCGAGCAGGTGCCGAGCGAAGCCCTGTGCTACGTCTGGGACGGCAAGGAGCCCAAGGGCAGCGCGCTGATCAACGCCTTCACCAAGCGGGTGCGCATGGTGGTGCTGGAGTCCGGACCGGCCACGCGCCCGGGCACCTGGATGGCCGAGCGTCGCAACCTGCTGGCCGACTACAAGCGCGCCTTCGGCGACGAGGCCGGCGACGCCATGCCCGACGTGGTCGCGGTCGCGATCTCGGCCGACGCGGACAACACCCAGGGCCACGGCATCGCCTACTTCTCGGACGTGATGCTGCTCGGCGGCCCGAACGCCCAGCAGGCTGCGACGACGGTGCCGCCGGCCAAGGGGCAGTAGCCGCCAGCCATGGACGACTTCTCCGCACTCCTCGCCAGCCAGGGCGCCGTCCTGGTCTTCGTGGCCACCCTGGCGACGCGCCTCGGCGCGCCGGTGCCCGCGGTGCCGTTCCTGATCGTCGCGGGCGGCCTCACGGTGGGCGGCCAGCTGTCGTTTGCCGCCGTGGTGGCGGCCGCAATGCTCGGCAACATCCTCGGCGACGGCGTCTGGTTCCTGGCCGGTCGCCGTTGGGGCTACAGCGTCATGCGTCTGCTGTGCCGGATCTCGCTGTCGGCCGACTCCTGCGTCAAGCGCAGCGAATCGATCCTCACGCGCTGGGGCGGGCTGTCGCTGATCGCGGCCAAGTTCGTCCCAGGGGTGTCGGTGGTGGCGCCGCCGATGGCGGGCGCGCTCGGCATGTCGAACCTGCGCTTCCTGGCCTACGAGACGCTCGCCGCGCTGATCTGGACGCTGGGCTTCCTGTTCGTCGGCCGGATCTTCCATTCGGCCATCCAGGACGTCATCGCCGTGATCTCGAACATCGGCCTCGGTGCGCTCGCGATCGGCGTGCTCGCGCTCGCGGCCTTCGTGGCCTGGCGCTATCGCCAGCGGCGCCTCGCGCTTCGTGCCGACGACATCGAGCACATCCAGGTCGAGGCCCTGCGCGACGCGCTGGCCGCGGCCGTGGCGCCGACCGTGATCGACGTGCGTTCCGACGAGGCCCGCGCGCTCGACCCGCGTGCCATACCCGGTGCGATCGGCATCGCGCTCAAGCAGCTGCCCAAGCATGTGGTCGGCTTCTCCGACGGCCGCGAGCTGGTGGTCTTCTGCGACTGCCCCGACGATGCCTCGGCGATCGCGGCTGCGCGCCTGCTCAAGGGCGCCGGCCTGCAGCGCGTGCGCGTTCTCGCGGGCGGCCTGGATGCCTGGGTCGCGCTCGGCGCGGTGCGCGCCCCCGCGGCCGACGCCGCGGCCGGCGATCCGCCGCGTGATGCGGTTGCGCCGCTGGCTGCCGCGGGCCAGGCTTGAGGCGGGCGCCTTCCCCGGCCTAGAATCGTCCCCGCTCCGGGGTGCACGCAGTTGCGTGCTGAGATGGCCAAGCGGCCGAACCCGCGAACTTGATCTGGTTCATACCAGCGTAAGAAGAGCTGCGACTCCCCGGCATTCCCTCCATTTTTCGTTGGGGGGCGATGCCGTCCCGGAGCGATCGCGGAGCACCCGTTGAACCTCAACCCGGAGTGCCCCGCATGAATGCCGCAGACAAGTTCTCTTCCCTCCTCGCGCTCACGCGCGAGCCCTTTCCCGCTTCCGCCAAGAGCCACATCGCTGGCAGCCGCCCCGACCTGCAGGTGCCGGTGCGCGAGGTGCGGCTGACCAACGGCGAGCGGATCTCGCTCTACGACACCTCGGGGCCCTACACCGACCCTGCGGCCGAGATCGACGTGCGCCGCGGCCTGCCCGGCGTTCGCACGGCCTGGATCGCGGAGCGCGCCGACACCGAGGCCTACGAAGGGCGCCTGCACCTGGCGCTCGACGACGGCGCCACCCATGCCGACCGGGACGCCCGGCGCATCGCCGAACTGCGCGCGGGCGCCGCCGGCCTGCAGCGCCGGCCGCGCCGTGCCAGGGCCGGTGCCAACGTCACGCAGATGCACTACGCGCGCCGCGGCATCGTCACGCCCGAGATGGAATACGTCGCGCTGCGGGAGAACGGAAGGCGCGAATGGATGGCCGAATACACGGCCGATGCGGCGCGCGAGCAGCGCCTGGCCGGCAACCCGATGGGCGCCACGATCCCGAAGCGCATCACGCCCGAATTCGTGCGCGACGAGGTGGCGCGCGGCCGCGCGATCATCCCGGCCAACATCAACCATCCCGAGGTCGAGCCGATGGCCATCGGGCGCAACTTCAAGGTCAAGATCAACGCCAACATCGGCAACTCGGCCGTGACCTCGAGCATCGAGGAAGAGGTCGAAAAGCTCGTGTGGGCGATCCGCTGGGGCGCGGACAACGTCATGGACCTCTCGACCGGCCGCAACATCCACACCACGCGCGACTGGATCGTGCGCAACAGTCCGGTGCCGATCGGCACGGTGCCGATCTACCAGGCGCTCGAGAAGGTGGGCGGCGTGGCGGAAGACCTCACCTGGGCGATCTACCGCGACACGCTGATCGAACAGGCCGAGCAGGGCGTCGACTACTTCACCATCCATGCGGGGCTGCGCCTGCCCTTCATCCACCTGACGGCCGACCGCCGCACCGGCATCGTCTCGCGCGGCGGCTCGATCATGGCCAAGTGGTGCATCTCGCATCACCAGGAGAGCTTCCTCTATACGCACTTCGAGGACATCTGCGACATCATGAAGGCCTACGACGTGAGCTTCTCGCTCGGCGACGGCTTGCGCCCGGGCTGCGCCTCGGACGCCAACGACGAGGCCCAGTTCGCCGAGCTGCGCACCCTGGGCGAGCTCACGCAGATCGCCTGGAAGCACGACGTGCAGACCATGATCGAAGGCCCCGGCCACGTGCCGATGCACCTGATCCAGGCCAACATGGACGAGCAGCTGCGGCACTGCCACGAGGCGCCGTTCTACACGCTGGGCCCCCTGACCATCGACATCGCGCCGGGCTACGACCACATCGCGAGCGCGATCGGCGCCGCGATGATCGGCTGGGCCGGCACCGCGATGCTGTGCTACGTGACGCCCAAGGAGCACCTGGGCCTGCCCGACCGCGACGACGTCAAGCAGGGAATCATCGCCTACAAGATCGCGGCGCATGCGGCCGACGTCGCCAAGGGCCACGCGGGCGCCCGCGCGCGCGACGATGCGCTCTCCAAGGCGCGCTTCGAGTTCCGCTGGCAGGACCAGTTCAACCTCGGCCTCGATCCCGACACCGCCCGCGAGTTCCATGACGAGACGCTGCCCAAGGATGCAGCCAAGGTGGCGCACTTCTGCTCGATGTGCGGTCCCAAGTTCTGCTCGATGAAGATCACGCAGGAGGTGCGCGAGTTCGCGGCCCGCAGCGGCGTGGCGGAGACTGCGGCACTCGAGGTCGGCATGGCCGGCAAGTCGGCGGAGTTCAAGGCCGCCGGGGGCGAGATCTACATCCCCCTGAAGCCCGCCTGACACGGCGGCGAAGGGGTGGGTTGGTACGATGCCCCCATGCAAACCTTCCCCTTCGACGCCGTCCTGTTCGACTGCGACGGCGTCCTGGTCGACTCCGAACCCATCACCAACCGCGTGCTCGCCGAGATGCTCGGCGAGCTGGGCTGGGCGCTCAGCACCGAGGAATCGATGCGCCTCTTCACGGGTAAGGCGGTCAAGGACGAGGCCGCGCTGATCGAGTCGAAGACCGGCTTCGCGATCACGCCCGAGTGGCTGCACGGCTTTCGCGGCCGCCGCAACGAGGCGCTCGAGCGCGACCTGGTCGCCATTCCGAACGCGGCCACGGCGGTGCGCGCGCTGCATGCGGCGCTCGGCGGCCGCATCGCCTGTGCCTCGGGCGCGGACCGCTTTAAGGTCGAGCTGCAGCTCGCGAAGATCGGCATCCTCGACTGCTTCGAGGGCCGCATCTTCAGCGGTCACGAGACGCCGCGTTCCAAGCCTTTCCCGGACGTGTACCTGGCAGCCGCCGCCGCGCTTGGCGTCGATCCGGCGCGCTGCGCGGTGATCGAGGACACGGTCACGGGCGCCAGGGCGGGCGTGGCCGCAGGCGCCACCGTCTTCGGCTACAGCCCGGCCGACCTGGGCCACAGCGGGCCCGACGAATTGCGTGCGGTCGGCGTCGCGGACGTCTTCACCGACATGGCCGGGCTGCCCGCGCTGCTGGCTGCCTGGCGGCCGGCCTTCGCCTGAGGGCCGGCCCATGCACGGCCTGCGCGCACTCTGCGGCCTGCTGATCGCGGCCTGCCTGGCGGGCTGCTCGTCACTCAGGCCCTGGGTCAACGAGCCGCTGGCGGCCGCTGCGCCGTCGCCGGCCGCCATCATGGCGCCCGAGTCGGGCCGCGACCCGACCATCCTCGTGGCCGTCGCCCTCTCGGGCGGCGGTGCGCGCGCGGCCGCCTTCGGCTACGGCGTGCTCGAGGAACTGCGACGCACCAAGTTCCAGCTGAACGGCCGCAATTCCGATCTGCTCGATGCCACCGACGTCATCAGCGGCGTCTCGGGCGGCAGCATCCTGGCGGCCTACTACGCGGCCTTCGGCGCCGACAAGCTGCCCGATTTCGAGCGCGACTTCCTGCGCCAGAACTTCCAGAACAGCCTGATCCTGCAGGCGCTCCGCCCCGGCAGCCTCTATGACCTGACCTCCCCCTGGTACGGCCGCACGCACCTGCTGGCGCGCCGGCTCGACGAGATCTACGAGGGCAAGACCTACGCCGACATCGAACGCAACACGCGCCATCCGCAGCTGGTGATCGCGGCCACCGACATGTCGCTGGGCACGCCCTTCGAATTCACGTCCGACCAGTTCGAGCTGATCTGCTCCGACCTGCAGAGCGTGCCGCTGTCGTTCGCGGTGGCCGCCTCGTCCGCGGTGCCGATCCTGCTGAGCCCGCTGACGCTCAAGAACTACTCGCAGGACTGCCGCGACCGCGGCATCGTGCCGCGGCTCGCGATGCGCGGCGGCGACAACTACCGCGCCCGCATGTTCCGCATGCAGGCCAACAGCTATCTCGATTCCCAGGCCCGTCCGTTCATCCACCTGGTCGACGGCGGCGTGGCCGACAACCTCGCGGTGCGGCGGCTGCTCGACCGCGCGCTGGTCGGCGGCGGGCTGCGCGAGAGCTTCGAGGAGGTGGGCATCCCGCGCGGCAGCGTGCAGAAGCTGATCGTGATCAGCGTCAATGCGGCCCGCGACCCGGCTCAGAACATCGACCAGAGTGGCCGCGTGCCCGGCATCCGGAGCGTGGCCGACACGTTGCTGTTCGGCGCCGGCGCCCGCTCGACGCTCGAGACCCAGGAGTTCCTGCTCGACACCGCGCGGCAATGGCGCGAGGACCTGAAGACCCGCAGCCCCGAGGGCTTCGACGCCTTCGCCTCCGATGCGCAGATCCACGTGGTGCAGGTCAATCTGCGCGATGCGGCCGAGGGCGAGCTGCGCCTGCGCCTGATGCAGGTGCCGACCGCGTTCTCGATCACCGAAGACGAGGTGACGCGCCTGATCGCGGCCGGCCGCAGCGTGCTGCAGCGCTCGCCCGATTTCCTGGCCCTCAAGAAAGCGCTCGGCGCAAAGCCCGACTAGGGTGCGTCGCTGGGTGCGGCCGCGCGCTGGCGCCGGAAGGCCCCGGGCGCCAGGCCGGACCAGGCCCGGAACGCGCGCGAGAAGCTCTTCTCGTTGCGAAAGCCCACGGCCAGTGCGATCTGCTTGATCGGCCGGTCGGTGCGGCGCAGCTGCTCGGCTGCCGCCTCGTGCCGGATCTCGTCCTTGAGCGCCTGCAGCGACAGGCCTTCTTCCTGCAACTGCCGGTGCAGCGTGCGGCTCGACAGGTTCAGCAGGGTGGCCAGTCCCTCTGCGGTCGCGGCCTCGGTGCCGCGCGTGCGCAGCAGCTCGCGCACGCGCTGGCCGAGCAGGCGGTCGCGCCGGTACTGCAGCACCGTGAGCGGCAGCGCGCGCCGAAGCATGGTGCGCAGCGCCGCCTCGTCGCGCCGCAGCGGCATCGCGAGGTAGCGCGGATCGAAGCTGTAGCTGGCCCGGGCGGCGCCGAAGCGCACCTGCTCGCCGAACATCAGCGGGTAGGCCTCGCGGTGCGGCGGCGCATCGAACGGAAAGGCGGCGTCCATCAGCGAGACGCGCGAATCGATGGCCCAGCTGGCATAGCCATGCAGAAAGCGCAGGTTCGAAACCAGGCAGAACTCCCGGAAGTCGCCGAGGGCTCGGTGCTCGGCGATGGACACGGTGGCGCGTCCGTTCGCCACCGCCAGGTCGAGCGTGATGTCGCCGACCAGCAGCCGCAGGTGGCGGCACCAGCGCCTGATCGCCACGCCGAGGTCGGGTGCGCCGAGCGAGGCCCGGCACAGCATGCCGTAGCTGCCCCAGGGCAGCCGGCGCGAAAACCATCCGAGCGCCTCGTCGTCGAGCTGCTGCATCGCGAAGCCCGACAGCAGCTCGAACTGCAAGGCCGTGACGCGTGCCTGTGGATCGGCGAGATCGCGCGGCGCGATCTGTGCCTGCGCGAGGGCCTCTGCCGGGTTCACGCCGTAGCGCTCGTACCCCCGCACGATCGCCTGGACGAAGGCCATCGGGGTGGCGGCACGGCGGCTGCTGCGCAAGGGGGATGTCGTCATCGTCTGTGGTTTGACTGGCGCGATTTGCAACCATTGTGGCGCCAATTGAACCGGCACACGGCGTAAGCTGCGCTTTCCGCGCGGCCGAATGGCGCCGCCGCCCGACGACCCAGGAGACAAAACCCATGCACGATCCCGGCCTGAACTTCGACCTCGGCGAGACCATCGATTCGCTGCGCCATGCCATCCAGGACTTCGTTGCCGACGAGATTGCGCCGCGCGCCGCCGACATCGACAGCGACAACCTGTTCCCGGCCGACCTCTGGAAGAAGCTCGGCGACCTCGGCCTGCACGGCATGACCGTGAAGGAGGAATACGGCGGCACCGAGCTCGGCTACCTCGCTCACATCGTCGCGATGGAGGAGGTCTCGCGCGCCTCCGCCTCGGTCGGGCTCTCGTACGGCGCCCACTCCAACCTGTGCGTGAACCAGATCCACCGCAACGGCAGCGAGGCGCAGAAGGCGAAGTACCTGCCCAAGCTGGTGAGCGGCGAGCACGTCGGCGCGCTCGCCATGAGCGAGCCCAATGCCGGCTCCGATGTCGTGAGCATGAAGCTGCGCGCCGAGAAGAAGGGCGACCGCTACGTGCTCAACGGCGGCAAGATGTGGATCACCAACGGCGGCGATGCCGACACGCTGGTCATCTACGCCAAGACCGAGCCCGAGATGGGCGCGCGCGGCATGACGGCCTTCATCGTCGAGAAGGGCTTCAAGGGCTTCTCGGCCGGCACCAAGCTCGACAAGCTCGGCATGCGCGGCTCCAACACCTATCCGCTGTTCTTCGACAACTGCGAGGTGCCCGAGGAAAACGTGCTGGGCGGCGAGGGCCTGGGTGCCAAGGTGCTCATGAGCGGCCTCGACTTCGAACGCGCGGTGCTCTCGGGCGGCCCGCTCGGCATCATGGCGGCCTGCATGGACGCGGTGCTGCCCTTCGTGCACGAGCGCCAGCAGTTCGGCCAGAGCATCGGCGAGTTCCAGCTCATGCAGGGCAAGCTGGCCGACATGTACTCGACCTGGCAGGCCACGCGGGCCTACGTCTACGCGGTCGGCAAGGCCTGCGACCGCAACGACCATGCGCGCACCTTCCGCAAGGATGCGGCCGGCGCCATCCTGTATTCGGCCGAGAAGGCGACCTGGATGGCCGGCGAGGCGATCCAGGCGCTCGGCGGCGTGGGCTACACCAAGGACTTTCCGGTCGAACGCCTGTGGCGCGACGCCAAGCTCTACGAGATCGGCGCCGGCACCAGCGAGATCCGCCGCATGCTGATCGGCCGCGAGCTCTACAACGAGACGGCCTGAGGACCGCGCCATGACCGCGATGCCGAGCCAGGCGCAGGGCGCCACCGACGTGCCGCTGATCGAGCAGACCATCGGCGACTTCTTCGACGACATGGCGGCCCGCCAGGGCGATCACGAGGCGCTCGTGAGCGTGCACGAAGGCAAGCGCTACAGCTACCGCGAACTGCAGCGCGAGGCCGACCGCCTGGCCAGCGCGCTGCTGGGCCTGGGCCTGGCGCCCGGTGATCGCGTGGGCATCTGGTCGCACAACAACGCGCCCTGGGTGCTGATGCAGCTGGCCACGGCCAAGGTCGGCATCGTCCTGGTCAACATCAACCCGGCCTACCGCACCTCCGAGCTCGAATACGCGCTCAACAAGGTCGCTTGCAAGGCGCTGGTGACGATGAAGCACTTCAAGACCAGCGACTACGTCGGCATGCTGCGCGAACTGGCACCCGAGCTGGCCGCGGCCACGCCCGGCGCGCTGGAGGCGGCGCGCCTGCCGCACCTGCGCACGGTGGCCTGGATCGACACGCCGGCCGACAGCGGCGAGCTGCCGGGCCTGCTGCGCTTCTCGAGCCTGCTCGAGAGCGGCAACGCCGACGACCCGCAGGTCGGCGCGATCGCGAAGACGCTCAAGGCCACCGACCCGGTCAACATCCAGTTCACCAGCGGCACCACGGGCTTTCCGAAGGGCGCGACGCTCACGCACCGCAACATCCTCAACAACGGCTTCTTCATCGGCGAGTGCATGAAGCTCACGGCGGTCGACCGGCTCTGCATCCCGGTGCCGCTCTACCACTGCTTCGGCATGGTGCTGGGCAACCTTGCCTGCCTCACGCACGGCGCCACCATCGTCTATCCGAACGACGGCTTCGACCCGCTGACCGTGATGCAGACGGTGCAGGACGAGAAATGCACCGGCCTGCACGGCGTGCCCACCATGTTCATCGCCGAGCTTGACCATCCGCGCTTCGCCGAGTTCGACTTCAGCACGCTGCGCACCGGCATCATGGCCGGCTCGCCGTGCCCGACCGAGGTCATGAAGCGGGTGGTCGATCAGATGCACCTCGGCGAAATCACGATCGCCTACGGCATGACCGAGACCAGCCCGGTGAGCTGCCAGAGCTCGACCGACACGCCGCTGGCCAAGCGCGTCTCCACCGTCGGCACGGTGCAGCCGCACCTGGAGATCAAGATCATCGATCCGGTCACGGGCGAGCTCGTGCCCCGCGGTGCCTCGGGCGAGTTCTGCACCCGCGGCTATTCGGTGATGCACGGCTATTGGGAAGACGAGGCGCGCACGCGCGAGGCGATCGATGCCGATGGCTGGATGCACACCGGCGACCTCGCGACCATGGACGACGAGGGCTACGTCAACATCGTCGGCCGCATCAAGGACCTGGTGATCCGCGGCGGCGAGAACATCTACCCGCGCGAGATCGAGGAATTCCTCTACCGCCACCCCAAGGTGCAGGACGTGCAGGTGGTCGGCCTGCCCGACAGGAAGTACGGCGAGGAGCTGTGCGCCTGGATCATCGCCAAGCCGGGCCAGAGCGTGAGCGCCGACGAGGTGCGCGACTTCTGCAAGGGCCAGATCGCGCACTACAAGGTGCCGCGCTACATCGAGTTCGTGACCGAGTTCCCGATGACGGTCACGGGCAAGATCCAGAAGTTCAGGATTCGTGAAGCAATGAAACACCAGCTCGGGCTGGACGAGGACAAGACCGCATGAACGCAGCGCAGAACCGCTTCAAGCAAGTTCGCGCCCCTTCGGGGGGCAGCGAGGACACGACAGTGCCGAGCGTGGGGGCCCCATGAAGCTGGAAAGCAAACTCAACGCCCGCTCGGCGGATTTCCAGGCCAACGCGAGCGCCATGCGCGCGCTGGTCGACGACCTGCACCAGCAGTTCGCGAAGGTGGAGGCCGGCGGCGGCGAGGCCGCGCGCAGCAAGCACACGGCCCGCGGCAAGCTGCTGCCGCGCGACCGCGTGGCGCAGCTGCTCGACCCGGGCACGCCCTTCCTCGAGGTGGCGCCGCTCGCCGCGCATGCCATGTACCACGGCGCCGCGCCCGGTGCCGGCCTGATCGCGGGCATCGGCCGGGTCAGCGGAGTCGACTGCATGATCGTCTGCAACGACGCCACCGTGAAGGGCGGCACCTACTACCCGGTCACGGTGAAGAAGCACCTGCGGGCGCAGGAGATCGCCGAGCAGAACCGCCTGCCCTGCATCTACCTGGTCGATTCCGGCGGTGCCAACCTGCCGAACCAGGACGAGGTCTTCCCGGACCGGGACCATTTCGGCCGCATCTTCTACAACCAGGCCAACATGAGCGCGCAGGGCATCGCCCAGATCGCGGTCGTGATGGGTTCGTGCACCGCGGGCGGCGCCTACGTGCCGGCGATGAGCGACGAAAGCATCATCGTGAAGAACCAGGGCACGATCTTCCTGGGCGGCCCGCCGCTCGTGAAGGCAGCCACCGGCGAGGTCGTCACGGCCGAAGACCTGGGCGGCGGCGACGTCCACACGCGGCTGTCGGGCGTGGCCGACCACCTGGCGCAGAACGACCTGCACGCGCTCGCGCTGGCGCGGGCGGCGGTGGCGAACCTCAACGCACCGAAGGCTCCCGCAGCACCGGCCGCCTCCGTGCGCGCCCCGGCCCTCCCGGCCGAGGAGCTCTACGGCGTGATCCCCACCGACACGCGCAAGCCCTTCGACGTGCGCGAGATCATCGCGCGCGTGGTCGACGGCAGCGAGTTCCACGAGTTCAAGTCGCGCTTCGGCAGCACGCTGGTCTGCGGCTTCGCCGAGATCGAGGGCATGCCGGTCGGCATCGTCGCCAACAACGGCATCCTGTTCAGCGAATCGGCGCAGAAGGGCGCGCACTTCATCGAGCTGTGCTGCCAGCGCAAGACGCCGCTGGTGTTCCTGCAGAACATCACGGGCTTCATGGTCGGGCGCAAGTACGAGAACGAAGGCATCGCGCGCCACGGCGCCAAGATGGTGACCGCGGTTGCCACGGCCAACGTGCCCAAGTTCACGATCATCATCGGCGGCAGCTTCGGCGCCGGCAACTACGGCATGTGCGGCCGGGCCTACTCGCCGCGCTTTCTCTGGATGTGGCCCAACGCGCGCATCAGCGTGATGGGCGGCGAGCAGGCGGCCAGCGTGCTGGCCACGGTCAAGCGCGACGGCATCGAGGCCAAGGGCGGGCAGTGGAGCGCCGACGAGGAAGAAGCCTTCAAGTCGCCGATCCGCCAGCAGTACGAGGTCCAGGGCCATCCCTACTACGCCACCGCGCGGCTGTGGGACGACGGCATCATCGATCCGGCCGACACGCGGCGCGTGCTCGCGCTGGGCCTGGCGGCATCGCGCAACGCGCCGATCCCCGAGCCGAAGTTCGGCATCTTCCGCATGTGAGGAAAGGACCGCCGCGATGTCGCTGCCGAACTACTTTGCGAGCCTGGCGCGCTATCACGTCTGGGCGACGCAGAAGCTGATCGCCTCCAATCTCGCGACCGTGTCGGACGCCGACTGGCATCGCGACTGCGGCCTGTTCTTCCATTCGGTGCACCGCACGGTCAACCACCTGCTGCTGACCGACGACATCTGGTTCGCGCGCTTTGCCGAGGGCCGATCGCTGAGGCTGCCGCTCGACACCGAACTGCACGTCGACCGCGCCACGGTCTGCGAGGCGCTCGGCGTGGCGGTCACGCGCTGGAGCCCATGGCTCGAAACGCTGCCGGCCGGGCGCTACGACGGCGAGCTTTGCTACACGCGCAACAACGGCGAAGAAGTGCGGATTCCGTTCGCGCCCGCACTCGGCCATGTCTTCAACCACGCGACCCACCACCGCGGCCAGCTGACCGCCGCGCTGACCGCGATGGTGCTGCCCGGCGCCGAGCTGGACTGGGTCCAATTGCTGCAACAGGAAGCCCGAAGCCGATGAGCACGCCCTTCAACACGCTGACGCTGTCCGTCGAGGGTGCGGTCGCGCGCATCTGGCTCGACCAGCCCGACGCCCGCAATGCCTTCGACGACACGGTGATCGCCGAACTGACGCGCGCCTTCACCGAAGCCGGTGCGGCGCCGCAGGTGCGGGCGATCGTGCTGGGGGCCAACGGCCCGGCCTTCTGCGCCGGCGCCAACCTCAACTGGATGCGGCGCATGGCCGACTACACGCGCGACGAGAACGTCGCCGACGCCGGCAAGCTGGCCGCGATGCTGCGCACCATCGCCGACTGCCCCAAGCCGACCATCGCGCGCGTGCAGGGCGACGTCTATGCGGGCGGCATGGGGTTGGTCGCGGCCTGCGACATCGCGGTCAGCGTCGACACGGCCTGGTACTGCCTGAGCGAAGTCCGCATCGGCCTGGTGCCGGCCACGATCAGTCCCTATGTATTGCGTGCGATGGGCACGCGCGCCGCGCAGCGCTGGTTCCTCACGGCCGAGCGCTTCGGCGCCGTCGAGGCGCACCGCATCGGCTTCGTGCACGAGGTGGTGGCTGCCGACGCGCTCGACGCCAAGGTGGCCGAGATCGTCAAGGCGCTGACCGGCGCCAGCCCGGCCGCGGTGCGCGCCTGCAAGTCCCTCATCGCCGACGTGGCCGGCCGCGAGATCGACGATGCGCTGGTCGCGAAGACGGTCGAGGGCATCGCCGACATCCGCGCCAGCGACGAGGGCCGCGAAGGCGTGCAGTCGTTCCTGCAGAAGCGCAAGCCGAACTGGCTGACGAGCTGAGCCCGCAAGGCGCCGACGATGAACGCTCTCGACATGCCGCAACTGCTCGCGCTGGCCGCGGCATTGGGCTGGGCGAGCGGCGTGCGGCTCTACCTCGTGGTGCTGCTGGTCGGCCTGGCGGGCTACCTGGGCTGGATGCCGCTGCCGGCCGGCCTGCAGCTGCTGGCGCATCCGCTGGTGCTGGGGGTCAGCGGCTTCATGGTCTTCGTCGAGTTCTTCGCCGACAAGATCCCGGGCCTCGATTCGATCTGGGACATGGTCCACACCGTGATCCGCATCCCGGCCGGTGCCGCGCTCGCGGCCGGTGTGTTCGGCGCCGACCATGCGGCGATGGCGCTGGTGGCGGCGCTGCTCGGCGGCGGCTTCGCGGCCACGGCCCATGCGGCCAAGGCGACCACGCGCGCCGCGATCAACACCTCGCCAGAGCCCTTCAGCAACGTCGGCGCCTCGCTGGTCGAGGACACGGCCGTGCCTGTCGGCCTGTGGCTCGCGGTCGCGCATCCGCTGGCCTTCGGCCTGCTGTTCGTCGCCGTGCTCGCGCTCAGCGTCTGGCTGATCGGCAAGAGCTGGCGCTTCCTCAGATCCCTGTTCGGCCGCCTGGCACGCATCTTCAGCGGCCGCCCCGATCCTGGCGTGGTCTCCGCGTTCCGGCTCAAGAAGAATCCTCCTGGAGACTCATCGAATGTTCAAGAAAATCCTGATCGCCAATAGAGGTGAAATCGCCTGCCGCGTGGCCGCCACCGCGCGCCGCATGGCGATCCGCACGGTCGCCGTGTACTCCGATGCCGACGCGCACGCCAACCACGTTCGCGCCTGCGACGAGTCGGTGCACCTCGGCGGCAGCGCGCCGAAGGAAAGCTACCTGCGCTGGGAGAAGATCCTCGAGGCTGCCAAGGCCTCCGGCGCCGAGGCGGTGCATCCGGGCTACGGCTTCCTGAGCGAGAACGAGGAGTTCGCGCAGGCCTGCGCCGACGCCGGACTGGTGTTCATCGGCCCGCCGCCTTCGGCGATCAAGGCCATGGGCCTCAAGGCCGAATCGAAGCAGCTCATGGAGAAGGCCCGCGTGCCGCTGGTGCCCGGCTACCACGGCAGCGACCAGGACCCGGCCCTGCTGCAGCGCGAGGCCGACCGCATCGGCTACCCGGTGCTGATCAAGGCCAGCGCCGGTGGGGGTGGCAAGGGCATGCGCGTGGTCGAGCAGTCGGCCGACTTCGCCGCCGCACTCGCCTCGTGCCAGCGCGAGGCGATCAACAGCTTCGGCGACGATGCGGTGCTGATCGAGAAGTACGTGCAGCGGCCGCGCCACATCGAGATCCAGGTCTTCGGCGACACGCAGGGCAACTACGTCTACCTGTTCGAGCGCGACTGCTCGGTGCAGCGGCGCCACCAGAAGGTGCTCGAGGAAGCGCCGGCGCCCGGCATGACCGAGGCCATGCGCCGGCAGATGGGCGAGGCCGCGGTGGCTGCAGCACGTGCCGTGAACTACGTCGGCGCAGGCACGGTGGAATTCATCGTCGAGCAGCGCGGCAGCGACGAGATGAATTTCTTCTTCATGGAGATGAACACGCGCTTGCAGGTGGAGCATCCCGTGACCGAAGCCATCACCGGCCTCGACCTCGTGGAATGGCAATTGCGCGTGGCCTCCGGCGAGGCGCTGCCCCTGAAGCAGGACCAGTTGCAGATCCACGGCCATGCGATCGAGGCGCGCATCTGCGCCGAGAACCCCGACAACAACTTCCTGCCCGCCACCGGCACGCTGCGCATCTATCGCAAGCCGCAGGCCACGGCCTTCCAGCGCAGCCGCGTGCGGATCGACGACGGCGTGCGCGAGGGCGGCGTGATCTCGCCGTTCTACGACTCGATGATCGCCAAGCTGATCGTGCACGGCGCCACGCGCGAGGAAGCGCTGGCCCGGCTCGACCTGGCGCTGGCCCAGACCCACATCGTCGGCGTCGCGACCAACGTCCAGTTCCTGCGCGGCGTGCTGCGCACCGATTCGTTCGCGAATGCGAAGCTCGACACCGCGCTGATCGAGCGCGAGCGCGCCGTGCTGTTCGACCAGGAGCCGCTGGGCCTGCCGCTCGCGGCCGCGGCTTCGATCGCCCGCACGCTGCTGGCCGAGGCGGCCACTGCCACGGCCGATCCGTTCAGCCGCCGCGACGGCTGGCAGTCGCATGGCGTCGCGACCCGGCCCTTTGAATTCGAGTTCCGCGGCCAGGCCGAGAAGGCCGAACTTCGCTACCTGCACGACGGCGCGCTGTGGCTGCAGGTCGGCGAAGTCAGCGGCCCGCTCATCATCGGCGCCTTCGCGGACGGCGAACTCGAGCTGCAATTCGACGGCAAGCGCCATACGCTCACGGTCTACCAGGACGAGGATACGGCCCACGTGTTCGGTGCCGCCGGTGCGACCCGCATCGTCGCCATCGACCGCCTCGCGCACGCCGGCGAGACCCAGGCCGAAGGCGGCCGGCTCACCGCGCCGATGCCCGGGAAGGTGGTCTCCTTCGCGGTCAAGGCCGGCGACAAGGTCAGCCGCGGCCAGCCGCTCGCGGTGATGGAGGCGATGAAGATGGAGCACACGATCGCGGCCCCCGCCGACGGCACGGTCGAGGAGCTTCTTTACGCGCCCGGCGACCAGGTGACCGAGGGCTCGGAGCTGTTGCGCATCGCCGTTTAACTAAGTTTGCGGCATGACGACATCACGCCTGCGCATCCTCACCTGCCTGACCGACACCCGCGCCGAGCCCTGGGTCCGGGGCCTGCGCGCCGCGCTGCCCGAGGCAGAGGTCGAAGACTGGGCGCCGGGTGCCGCGCCAGCCGACCACGCGGTGGTGTGGGCGCCGCCCCAGGCCTTCATCGACGAGCAACCCGGTCTGCGCGGCCTCTTCAACATCGGCGCGGGCGTCGACGCGCTGCTCCGGCTGCGCCTGCCACCGGCCACCCGCGTGGTGCGGCTCGACGACGCCGGCATGTCGGTGCAGATGGCCGAGTACGTCTGCCATTTCCTGATCCGCCATTTCCGCGAATTCGATGCCTACGAGTCGGAGTCGCGCGCCGGGCGATGGAGCTACCGCAAGCCGCGCGAGCGCAAGGATTTCGCGGTCGGCGTGATGGGACTCGGCGTGCTCGGCGAGCGCGTGGCCAGGGCGGTCGCGCAGTTCGAATTTCCCGTGAACGGCTGGAGCCGCTCGCCCAAGCGGATCGATGGCGTGCGCGGCTTCGCGGGCGCCGCGCAGTTCGACGACTTCCTGTCCGCGAGCCGCGTGCTCGTGAACCTGCTGCCGCTGACCGACGAGACGCACGGCATCCTGAACGGCGGCACGCTGTCGAAGCTGAACGACGGACGTCCGGGCGGCTACCTGATCAACGTCGCGCGCGGCGCGCACCTGGTCGACGACGACCTGATCCCGCTGCTCGACAGCGGCCAGCTCGCGGGCGCGACGCTCGACGTCTTCGATGTCGAGCCGCTGCCCGCGGGCCATGCGTTCTGGTCGCACCCGAAGATCGCGGTGACGCCGCACGGCTCGGCCCGCACCGAGCGCGACACCTCGATCGCGCAGATCGCGACCAAGATCCGGGCGCTCGATCGCGGAGAGCCCGTGGCTGGTGTGGTCGATGCGAAACGCGGATACTGATTCCTTCCCCAGAGAGACGGACATGAAACTCCCCCCACGCGTCAGGATCGTCGACGTCGGCCCGCGCGACGGCCTCCAGAACGAGAAGCAGCCGGTCTCGGCCGAGATCAAGATCGGACTCGTGCACCGCCTGCAGGATGCGGGCCTGACGGAGATCGAGGTCACGAGCTTCGTCTCGCCCAAGTGGGTGCCGCAGATGGCCGACAACGCCGAGGTGATGCACGGCATCCGGCGCAAGGCCGGCGTGCGCTACTCGGTGCTGACGCCCAACATGAAGGGCCTCGAAGCCGCGCTGGCTGCGCCGCGCGCCGAGTGGCCCGACGAGATCGTGGTCTTCGGCGCCGCCAGCGAGGCCTTCAGCCAGAAGAACATCAACTGCTCGATCGCCGAGAGCATCGAGCGCTTCGCGCCGGTGGTGGCGGCGGCGCGCGAGCAGGGCATTGCGGTGCGTGGCGCCATGTCGTGCACGGTGGGATGTCCCTACGAGGGCGAGATCGCACCCGAGCGCGTCGGCATGCTGGCCAGGCTGATGAAGGACATCGGCGTGCAGCGGGTGGACGTGGCCGACACCATCGGCGTCGGCACGCCGCGCAAGGTGCGGGCTGCCATGGAGGCCACGCTGGCGCACTTCGAGGTGGACCGCGTCTCGGGCCACTTCCACGACACCTACGGGCAGGCGCTGGTCAACACGCTGGCCTCGCTCGAGCTGGGGGTCTGGAACTTCCAGTCCTCGTCCGCCGGGCTGGGTGGCTGCCCCTACGCCAAGGGGGCCACCGGGAACGTGGCGACCGAGGACGTGGTCTACATGCTGCAGGGCATGGGCATCGAGACCGGCATCGATCTCGATCGGCTGATCGATGCCGGCGTCTACATCAGCGAGGCGCTCGGGCGCGAGCCCAATTCGCGCGCCTCGAAGGCGATCCGCAACAAGCGCCTCGGCTGACATGTGCGGCGCCGAACTGACATCCCTGCCCGAAGGCGTGCAGCGCGTCGCGCGTCTGCTGCATCAACGCGGCCATGCGCACGCGCCGCAGATGCTCGACGACGCTGCCCGCACCGCGCAGCAGGCGGCCGATGCGCTCGGCATCGCGCTGGGCCAGATCGCCAAGAGCATCGTCTTCCGCCGCAAGGCGGACGATGTCGCGGTGCTGGTCGTGACCTCGGGCGACCGCCGTGTCGACGAGAAGAAGGTCGAGGCACTGGTCGGCCGCCTGGGCCGTGCCGATGCCGATTTCGTCAAGGCGCGCACCGGCTTCTCGATCGGCGGCGTCTCGCCCTTCGCGCATGCCACGCCGCCCGTGATGCTGATCGACCGCGAGCTGTTCCGCTTCGATGACGTCTGGGCTGCGGCCGGGCATCCGCATGCCGTGGTGCGGCTGCGGCCGCAGGACCTCGAAGGCCTGACCGGCGCACCGGTCGCGGACGTGGTGTGAACGCCGCGAGCGCCTTCAGGACCGGCCTGCAGCCGCTCGAACTGGCCCGGCGCGCGGCAGCTGCACGCTCGCTGGCGGCCGACCTGCCGTCGCCCTGCATCTCGATCTGCCGCATGGACGCGGCGAGCGGATTCTGCGAAGGCTGCCTGCGCACCCTGCCCGAGATCGCGGGCTGGGGCCGCATGGACGATGCCGGCAAGCGCAGCGTCTGGCGCGCCATCGAACTGCGCGCCGCGGCCGGCTTCGGCGCCGCCATCGACCAGGAACCCGCATGAAGCACCTGACCTTCCATCTCGACTTCATCTCGCCCTACGCCTACCTGGCCTTCGAACGCCTGCCGCAGGCACTCGAGGGCCTCAGCTACAGCGTCGCCTACCGGCCGCTGCTGCTGGGCGCACTGCTCAAGCACCATGGCCAGCTCGGTCCGGCCGAGATTCCCTCCAAGCGCAGCTGGACCTACCGGCATGCGCTGTGGCTCGGCCATGCGCACGGCATTCCGATCCGCATGCCGGCCAGCCATCCCTACAACCCGCTGCCGCACCTGCGGCTCGCGCTCGCCACCACCGACGATGGCGACATCAGCCGGCACGTGGCCGAGCGCATCTTCGGCGACGTCTGGCAAAGCGCGGGCGAAGCAGGCGATGCGGCGCGCCTGGCCGCGCTGGCGGCTTCGCTGCAACTGCTGCGCGATCCTGCAGGCGATGAGGTCAAGGCCCAGCTCCGGGCCAATGTCGATGAAGCAGTCGCGCGCGGCGTCTTCGGCGTGCCGGCCATCGAGGTCGACGGACGGGTCTTCTGGGGCTTCGACGGCCTGCCGATGCTGCGCGGCTTCCTGCAGGGCGATCCGTGGTTCGACGGGCCCGATTGGGAGGGCGCCGACCAGCGACCTTCACTGCTGCGCAGCAACATTCGGTAGTTTTCTTACAATCCGAAACGTCGTCCGCGGGTTTGACCTTAATCCGTCAGCAACGGTTCAGTTTCGCGACAGCCTCGGGTCAGTCGTCACTCCAAGAATGCGTCAGCCCACGCCGTGGGTGGATATTTCTTACAGGAGACGACATGGCAGCCACACTAGATTCGCGGGGAGCGGCAGTTCCCCGGCCCATGACCCCGGAGGAGAAGAAGGTCATCTTCGCCTCGTCGCTCGGGACCGTATTCGAGTGGTACGACTTCTACCTCTACGGCTCGCTCGCCGCGGTCATCGCGCGCCAGTTCTTCAGCGGCCTGGACGCGGGTGCGGCCTTCATCTTCGCGCTGCTGGCCTTCGCGGCCGGTTTCCTGGTGCGTCCGTTCGGTGCCATCGTGTTCGGCCGCCTCGGCGACATGATCGGTCGCAAGTACACCTTCCTCGTGACCATCCTGATCATGGGCCTGTCGACCTTCATCGTCGGCCTGCTGCCCAGCTACGCGACCATCGGCGTCGCGGCGCCCGTGATCCTGATCGCGCTGCGCATGCTGCAGGGCCTCGCGCTCGGCGGCGAGTACGGCGGTGCAGCCACCTACGTGGCCGAGCATTCGCCGCACGGCAAGCGCGGCGCCTACACCTCGTGGATCCAGACCACCGCCACGCTCGGCCTGTTCCTGAGCCTGCTGGTGATCCTGGGCGTGCGTGAAGGCCTCGGTGAAGCCGCCTTCGCCGAGTGGGGCTGGCGCATTCCGTTCCTGGTCTCGATCCTGCTGCTCGCCATCTCGGTGTGGATCCGCCTCTCGCTGTCCGAATCGCCGGCCTTCCAGAAGATGAAGGCCGAGGGCAAGACCTCGAAGGCACCGCTGTCCGAATCCTTCGGCGAGTGGAAGAACCTCAAGATCGTGATCCTGGCGCTGGTGGGCCTGACCGCCGGCCAGGCCGTGGTCTGGTACACGGGCCAGTTCTACGCGCTGTTCTTCCTGACGCAACAGCTCAAGGTCGATGCGACCACCGCCAACCTGATGATCGCTGCCGCGCTGCTGCTCGGCACGCCGTTCTTCGTGGTCTTCGGCACGCTGTCGGACAAGATCGGCCGCAAGCCCATCATCATGGCCGGCTGCCTGCTGGCCATCGTGACCTATTTCCCGGTATTCAAGATGCTGACCGAGAACGCCAACCCCGCACTGGCCCGCGCGCAGGCCACGGCCGGCGTCACGGTGACCGCCGATCCGCGTTCCTGCTCGTTCCAGGGCAACCCGGTGGCTCGCGAGATCGACTTCAGCAGCTCCTGCGACATCGCCAAGCGCTACCTGGTGCAGAACTCGGTGAGCTACGAGCGCGCCGACGGTCCTGCCGGCTCGCCCGCCGTCGTCAAGATCGGTTCCGCGACCATCACGGCGCCTACCGGCAACGTGGTCAACAGCAAGTTCGACGAGGCTTCGGCCAAGGAGATCGCGGCCTTCAAGAAGAACGTGGCCGAGCAGCTCAAGGCCGCTGGCTACCCGACCAAGGCCGACCCGGCGCAGATCAACAAGGTCATGACCGTGGTGCTTCTGTTCTGGCTGGTGCTGCTGGTGACCATGGTCTACGGCCCGATCGCCGCCATGCTGGTCGAACTGTTCCCGACCCGCATCCGCTACACCTCGATGAGCCTGCCGTACCACATCGGCAACGGCTGGTTCGGCGGCCTGCTGCCCACCACCGCCTTCGCGATCGTGGCCAGCACCGGTAACATGTACAACGGCCTCTGGTACCCGATCGTGATCGCCGCGATCACGCTGGTGGTCGGTACCATCTTCATCCGCGAGACCAAGGACGTCGACATCTACGCCAACGACTGACCGTCTGCACGAACGAGGGCCATCCGGCCCTCGGTTCAACAAAGAGGCTTCGCGCCCCCGCGGCGCGAGGCCTTTTTCTTGAACAATTCAGGAGACTTGAAACATGTGGAAGATCATCGTCGGCTTCGTCATCTTCGCGGCCATCGTGATGTACGTGCTGAGCAAGGCCGGCGGCAGCGTCGACATGTCGGGCGAGAAGCACGGGGGCGACGCCCTGCATGCGCCGGCCGAGGCGCCCGCCGCGGCCCCGGCGGCGCCAGCCCCGGCCAAGTAAGAGGCGTCAGGCGCGCTGCGGCGCGCTCCTGTTTCCTCTTGTAAGCGTGCGCCCCTGCGAAGTCCCTGCGCTGCGCTGGAGCATCCGGTAGCGCACCGGCCTGTCACGCCGGTGTTCCTAGAATGTCTGCCCCACCCCCAAGGCATTCATGACACAGGGCTCCATCCGGATACGCGGTGCGCGTCAGCACAATCTCCAGAATCTCGACCTCGACATCCGCACCGGCGAGATGACGGTGGTCACGGGCCCGAGCGGCTCGGGCAAGTCGAGCCTGGTGTTCGACACGCTTTACGCCGAAGGCCAGCGCCGCTACGTCGAGACCTTCTCGGCCTACGCGCGCCAGTTCCTCGACCGCATGGACAAGCCCGCGGTCGACAAGGTGGAGGGCGTTCCGCCCGCGATCGCGATCGACCAGACCAACCCGGTGCGCTCGTCGCGCTCGACGGTCGGCACGATGACGGAGCTCAACGACCACCTGAAGCTGCTGTTCGCGCGCGCCGGCCGGCTGTTCGACCGCGAGACCGCGCTGCCGGTTCGGCACGACTCGCCCGATTCGATCTATGCCGAACTGCTGGCGCGTGCCGCGGCCGCCGGCGATCCCCGCGTGGTGCTGACCTTCCCGGTCGAACTGCCGGCCAGCACCTCGGCCGACGAGGTGACGCAGTGGCTGTCGGCTAGCGGCTTCACGCGCGTGCAGGCCGAGCGCGAGATCGCGACGCCGACCGGCCCGCGCAAGGTGCTCGACGTGGTGGCCGACCGCTTCCGCATGGCGAACGCCGAGCGCGCACGCGTGATCGAGGCGATCGAGGTGGCGTTGAAGCGCGGCAGCGGACGGCTCACGGTCCATGCGGTGCCGGCCCAGGAAGGGGGGGCAACCGAAGTCTGGAAGTTCTCCACCGGCCTGCACTGCCCCGAGAGCGACATCCGCTATGCCGACCCGATTCCCTCGATGTTCTCGTTCAATTCGGCGGTCGGTGCCTGCGAGACCTGCCGCGGCTTCGGTCGCGTGATCGGCGTCGATCTCGGCCTGGTGATTCCGAATGACCGGCTCACCCTGCGCGCCGGCGCGATCAAGACCATCCAGACGCCAGCCTGGAAGGAGGCCCAGGACGACCTCATGCGCCATGCCGAGGCGGCCGGCATTCCGCGCGACACGCCATGGAACAAGCTCACGCCCGAGCAGCAGCACTGGGTGATCGAGGGCTCGCCGAACTGGAAGGGCAAGTGGAACCAGCAGTGGTATGGCGTGCGCCGCTTCTTCGGCTACCTCGAAAGCAAGGCCTACAAAATGCACATCCGCGTGCTCTTGTCGAAGTACCGCAGCTACACGCCGTGCCCGGCGTGCGCGGGCGCCCGGCTCAAGCCAGAGAGCCTGCAGTGGCGCATCGGCAGCAAGGAAGACGCCGATGCGGTGCTGGCACCCGCGAAGCGCTTCATGCCGGTCGGCATGAAGTGGAGCCGCGCGCAGCTCGAGGCGCTGCCGGGCCTGTGCCTTCACGACCTGATGCTGCTGCCGATCGAGCGGCTGCGGCGCCTGTTCGACGGCATCGAGAGCCATGGCAACGACAGCGGCGCCAGCGAAGGCGAGCTGCAGGCGCTCAAGCTGCTGTTCGAGGAGATCACGACCCGGCTGCGCTACCTGCACGACGTCGGCATCGGCTACCTCACGCTCGACCGCCAGAGCCGCACGCTGTCGGGCGGCGAGGTGCAGCGCATCAATCTGACGACCGCGCTCGGCACTTCGCTCGTCAACACGCTGTTCGTGCTCGACGAGCCCAGCATCGGCCTGCATCCGCGCGACATGAACCGCATCACCGAGGCGATGCTGCGGCTGCGCGATGCCGGCAACACGCTGGTGGTTGTCGAGCACGATCCGGCCGTGATGCTGGCCGCCGACCGCGTGATCGACATGGGCCCCGGCCCCGGCATACGGGGCGGCCAGATCGTGTTCGACGGCAGCACCGATGCGCTGCGCGATGCCGACACGCTCACCGGCCAGTACCTGGGCGGACGCAAGCAGATCGGCATGGGCTTTCGACGCATGGTGAGCGACAACACGCCGCGCCTGATCCTCGAGGGCGCGCGCGAGCACAACCTGCAGGACGTCACGGTCGAGCTGCCGCTGTCGCGGCTGGTCTGCATCACGGGCGTCAGCGGTTCGGGCAAGTCGACGCTGGTGCAGGACGTGCTGGCGCCCGCGCTGATGCGCCACTTCGGCAAGGCCACCGAGACGCCGGGCGCACACGACCGCCTGCTGGGCGCCGATCACCTGAGCGACGTGGTCTTCGTCGACCAGTCGCCGATCGGCAAGACCGCACGCTCGAACCCCGCCAGCTACGTCGGTGCCTGGGACGCGATCCGCGAGATCTTCGCCACCGCGGCACTGGCGCGCCAGCGTGGCTACACGGCCTCGAAGTTCAGCTTCAACAGCGGCGACGGCCGCTGCCCGACCTGCGGCGGCTCGGGCTTCGAGCACGTGGAGATGCAGTTCCTCTCGGACGTCTACCTGCGCTGCCCCGATTGCGACGGCCAGCGCTACCGGCCCGAGATCCTCGAGGTGACGATCGAGCGCGCCGGCCGCCAGCTCAACGTGGCCGCCGTGCTCGACCTCACCGTGGCCGAGGCGGCCGAGGCCTTCGGTGCCGACCGCGAGGTGCTGCGCGTGCTGCAGCCGATCGTCGACGTCGGTCTCGACTACGTGAAGCTGGGACAGCCGGTGCCGACCCTGAGCGGCGGCGAGGCGCAGCGCCTGAAGCTGGCCGGCTTCCTGGCCGAGGCGGCCAAGAGCGGCAGCAGCAGCAAGCAGCCGCTGGCGCGCAAGGGCACGCTGTTCCTGTTCGACGAACCGACCACCGGCCTGCATTTCGACGACATCGCGCGCCTCATGCGGGCGCTGCGCAAGCTGCTCGACGCCGGCCATTCGCTGGTCGTGATCGAGCACAACCTCGACGTCATCCGCGCCAGCGACTGGATCGTCGACCTCGGCCCCGAAGGCGGCGAGGGCGGCGGCCGGGTGGTCGCGGTCGGCACGCCCGAGCAGGTGCGCGAGAACCCCGACTCGCTCACGGGCGCGGCATTGGCCGACTACGAACTGGCGATCGGCCCCGGCGCCTACAAGGTCGCCGAGCGCGCCGCGCGTTCGTACGCGGCGCGTGCGGTGCCCGGGCCGGGCAGGGAGGCGATCCAGATCGTCAACGCCCGCGAGCACAACCTCAAGAACCTGTCGGTCGACATTCCGCGCGGCAAGTTCAGCGTGGTCACGGGCGTCAGCGGCTCGGGCAAGTCGACGCTGGCCTTCGACATCCTGTTCAACGAAGGCCAGCGCCGCTATCTCGAATCGCTCAACGCCTACGCGCGCAGCATCGTGCAGCCCGCGGGCCGGCCCGAGGTCGATGCGGTCTACGGCATTCCGCCCACGGTGGCGATCGAGCAGCGCCTGTCGCGCGGCGGCCGCAAGAGCACGGTCGGCACCACCACCGAGGTCTGGCACTTCCTGCGCCTGCTCTACGTCAAGCTCGGCATCCAGCACTGCATCCACGACGGCGCCGCGGTGCAGCCGCAGACGCCCGACAGCATCGCGGCCCAGCTGCTGAAGAGCTTCAAGGGCCAGCACATCGGCCTCCTGGCGCCGCTGGTCAGCAACCGCAAGGGCGTCTACACCGAGCTGGCCGACTGGGCGCGGCCGCGCGGCTACACCCATCTGCGGGTCGATGGCGAGTTCCTGCCGACCACCGGCTTCCCGCGCATCGACCGCTTCAAGGAGCACAGCATCGAGCTGCCGGTGGCGAGCCTCGACGTGCTGCCTTCGAACGAGACCGCGCTGCGCGAAGCGCTGACGCGCGCGCTCGAGCATGGCAAGGGCGTGGTGCACGTGATGAGCGATCTCACGGGCCTGCGCGCCGCGATGATGGCCGGCGCACCGACGCTGGGCATCGGGCACGCCCATGTGTTCTCGACGCTGCGTGCCTGCCCGATCTGCAGCACCAGCTATGCCGAGCTCGATCCGCGGCTGTTCTCCTACAACAGCAAGCACGGCTGGTGCCCCGATTGCGTGGGCACCGGCGTCAAGCTCACGAAGGACCAGCGCAAGGTCTACGACGACTCGGTGCTGGCGGCCGACCAGAAGGGGCGCGAGCAGACCTTCGCCGAGCCCGAGGCCGAGGACGTCGGCGATGTCGCGTGCCCGACCTGCGAGGGCACGCGGCTCAACGCGACCGCGCGCGCCGTCTCCTTCGGCCGGATCGACGAAGCGGCGGGCGACGGCGGCATCGGCATCACCGAGCTCGCGCGCATGAGCGTGACCGACATCCGCATCTGGTTCGAAGGCCTGATGCTCGAAGGCCGACAGGCCGAGATCGCGCGCGACCTGGTGCCCGAGATCCGGAGCCGGCTCGAGTTCCTCGAGGAAGTGGGCCTGGGCTACCTCACGCTCGACCGCGGCGCACCGACGCTCTCGGGCGGCGAGGCGCAGCGCATCCGGCTCGCGGCGCAGCTCGGCAGCAACCTGCAGGGCGTCTGCTACGTGCTCGACGAGCCGACCATCGGCCTGCATGCGCGCGACAACCGCATCCTGCTCGACGCCCTGCACAAGCTCGGCGACAAGGGCAACACGCTGGTGGTGGTGGAGCACGACGAGGACACGATCCGCCGGGCCGACCACATCATCGACATCGGCCCGAGCGCGGGCAAGCGCGGCGGCCGGCTGGTGGCGGAAGGCACGGTGGCCGACATCGAGGGCGCGGGCGATTCGCAGACCGGCCGCTATCTGCGCGATGCGATCAGGCATCCGCTGCAGGCGCGGCGTCCGGTGCCGTTGCCCGAGCCGGGCGCGCCCGACTGGCTCAGCGTGCGCGGTGCCGACCTGCACAACCTCAAGGAGGTGGCGGTCTCGCTGCCGCTGCACCGGCTGGTCGCCGTCACCGGCGTCAGCGGCTCGGGCAAGTCGACCCTGGCGCGCGACGTGCTGCTGGCCAACGTGTACGCGGTGGTCGTGCAGCGCATGACCAAGGCGGGCCGCGATGCCGATGCGGCCGGCAAGCATCCGAAATGGGTCGGCTGCAGCGCGGTCGAAGGCTACGAGTCCATCGACCGCGTGCTCGAGGTCGACCAGACGCCGATCGGCAAGACGCCGCGCAGCTGCCCGGCAACCTACATCGGCTTCTGGGACACGATCCGCAAGCTGTTCGCCGACACGCTCGAGGCCAAGGCGCGCGGCTACGGGCCCGCGCGCTTCAGCTTCAACACCGGAGAGGGCCGCTGCCCGGGCTGCGACGGCGCCGGCGTGCGCACCATCGAGATGAGCTTCCTGCCCGACGTGAAGGTGCCGTGCGAGGTCTGCCACGGCGCCCGCTTCAACCCCGAGACGCTGGCCGTGAGCTGGCGCGGCAAGAGCATCGGCGACGTGCTGCAGATGGAGGTCGACGAGGCGGTCGAGTTCTTCGCCTCGATGCCCAACATCAGCCATCCGCTGCAGCTGCTGAAGGACGTCGGCCTCGGCTACCTCACGCTGGGCCAGCCCTCGCCGACGCTGTCGGGTGGCGAGGCGCAGCGCATCAAGCTCGTGACCGAGCTGAGCAAGGTGCGCGACGACGTCACGCGGCGCGGCAACAAGGCGCCGCACACGCTCTATGTGCTCGACGAGCCCACGGTCGGCCTGCACATGGCCGACGTCGAGAAGCTGATCCACGTGCTGCACCGGCTGGTCAACGGCGGCCACAGCGTGGTGGTGATCGAGCACGACCTCGACGTCATCGCCGAGGCCGACTGGCTGATCGATCTCGGACCCGAAGGTGGCAATGCGGGCGGCCGCGTGGTGGCGGCGGCGCCGCCCGAGGATGTCGTGAAGCTCGGCACGCACACCGGGGTCGCGCTGGCGCCGGTGCTCGCGCGATCGCGCGATCGCCACGAGGTGCTGGCGCTTCCGCTGTGGGGGACGGAGCTGCAGCGGCGGGAGGCCTGATGCTGACGATCCACAACGACCAGCACGCCCTCCACCACGGCAAGGTCGAGATGTTCCGAGGCGAGCTGGTGCCGTGCTTCGAGGTGCCCGCGCGGGTCGACCACGTGCTGCACGAGTTGCAGCGGCGCCGGCTCGGACGCATCGAGACGACGCCCGATGCCTTCGATGACGCGACGCTTGCGCACGTGCATGCGCCGCGCTACCTCGACTTCCTCGCGAGCGCCTGGGACGAATGGGTGGCGCTGGACCCCGCCAACACCACGCGCGATGCCCTGCCTTCGTACTGGCCGATCCGCACCTTCCGCGCCGACGTGCTGCCCGCGAGCTTCCCGGCCCGCATGGGCCTGTTCTCGTACGACGCGGGCACGCCGCTCACGGCGGGCACCTGGACCGCCGCGCGCGCCGGCGCCGGCTGCGCGTTGACGGCGGCGGCGCGCGTGCTCGGTGGCGAGCGCGCCGCCTTCGCGCTCACGCGGCCGCCCGGCCATCATGCGGGGGCCGATTTCTTCGGCGGCTACTGCTTCCTCAACAATGCGGCGATCGCGGCGCAGGCCCTGCGCGACGCGGGCATCGAACGCGTGGCGGTGCTCGACATCGACTACCACCACGGCAACGGCACGCAGGCCATCTTCTACGACCGGGCCGACGTGCATTTCACGAGCGTGCACGGCGACCCGCACACCGAATATCCCTACTACCTGGGCTATGCCGACGAACGCGGCGAGGGTGCCGGCTTCGGCTTCAACCACAACCTGCCGCTGCCGAAGGGCACCGGCTTCGCGGCCTGGCGCGAGGCGCTGCATCTCGCGCTGCGCGGCATTGCCGGATTCAGGCCGGGTGCGCTCGTGGTCTCGCTCGGGCTCGATACCTTCGCCGGCGATCCGGTGGCGGGCTTTGCCCTTGCGACAGACGACTACCTGCGCATCGGCGAGGACCTCGCAAGCGCCGGCCTGCCGACCGTGTTCGTGTTCGAGGGCGGCTACGCGGTGGCCGAGGTCGGCGTCAATGCGGTGAACGTGCTCGACGGCTTCATGCAGCACGCGGGCTGAGCGCGCACACCGGCTGACACCCGCGCGACCCCGACCGGGGACATACCCGCTTGCTGCGCGGATGTCCCTGCGGCCCAATTCGGCCATTCGAATCCGTCCGGAGTGCCCCATGTTTCGTCGTTCCATCCTGTGCGCCGCGCTGCTCGGCGCCGCCGCCGCTGCCACCACCGTCCACGCGCAGCAGCAAGCTTTTCCGAGCCGACCGATCAAGCTGATCATCGCGTTCCCGGCGGGCGGCCCTACCGACATCACCATGCGGCAGCTGGCCGACAACGCCTCGAAGATCCTGGGCCAGCCCGTGGTGGTCGACAACAAGCCGGGCGCCGGCGGCACGCTGCCCGCGCAGGCGCTGCAGACCGCGCCGGCCGACGGCTACACCATCGCGCAGATCCCGCTGGGCGTGTTCCGCCTGCCCTACACGACCAAGATCAACTGGGACCCGGTCAAGGACATCAGCTACGTGATCAACCTCACGGGCTATGCCTTCGGCATTGCGGTGCCGGCCGACAGCCCGTTCAAGACCTGGAGCGATTTCGTCGCCTACGCCAAGGCCAACCCAGGCAAGCTCAGCTACGGCTCGACCGGGACGCTCACGAGCCCGCACCTGACGACCGAGCTGATCGCGCAGCAGCTCGGCATCCAGCTGCAGCACGTGCCGTACAAGGGCAGCGCAGACCTCTCCACCGCGGTGCTCGGCGGCCACCTGATGGCCATCGCCGACTCCACCGGTTTCGCGCCGCTGGTCGAATCGGGCAAGCTGCGCGTGCTCAACACCTGGGGCGAGAAGCGGCTGGCCAAGTTCCCCGACGCGCCGACACTGAAGGAGGTCGGCGTCGACATCGTGCAGAACTCGCCCTTCGGCCTGGGCGCGCCCAAGGGCACGCCGCCCGAGGTCGTGAAGAAGCTGCACGATGCCTTCAAGCAGGCGATGGAGGAGCCGAGCTATGTCGCGGCGCTGGGGCGCTACGACATGCTGCCGATCTACATGAGCTCGGCCGACTACACGAAGTTCGCGCAGGCTACCTTCATGCGCGAGAAGGCGCTGATCGAGAAGCTGGGACTCGCCAAGCCGCAGTGAGCCTGGCGGAAGCCTCTGTCGCCAGGGGCTTCGCTGGACGCATCAAATGAGAATCGTTATCATTTGATCGTCCCGAGTACGTAAGACATCCGTTCACGCAAAGGGCTCTCCAAAGGAGCTTTCTGCCGTGAACCGTTCCACCGCCGACTTCGGCATCGCGATTCCCTCTGCACCGCCGCCCGCCGTGGCCTCCCTCGGGCAATGGCAGCGCAGCACGCGCGAGGCGATCGCTTCGCGCAACGACGGCCGTCTCGCGGCGGCGTTGGCTCAAAGCCGGGCGGCACTCGGCATCGCGCTCGAGCTCATCGAGCAGCCGGGCGTCGATCGCATCGACGACCGCATCGCGGCACTGGTGGTGTCCCGCCTGAACCTCGCCGACGTGCAGGTCGACTGCGGTGAGCTCGACGCGGCCGTCGCGCAGCTGTGCGAAGCCCATGCGAGCCTGATGCGGCTGGTGCTGTGCGGCGACTCGGCGCGCCAGCAGGCGGCGCTGCGCCACAGCCGCCACACCCATGCCGCATTGCTCGAGCACCTGACGCGGCACGGCGCCGACCCGCTCATCGCCCGCACCCTGCGCATCGGCGTGCTCACGCTGAGCCCGGGCCAATGGGCCCTGCACTGATCACCCCCCATCCGAAGAGGAAACGTTTCTCCATGCCCTACACCCTGCCTGCCCTGCCTTACGCCTACGACGCACTCGAGCCGCACATCGACAGCCGCACGATGGAGATCCATCACTCGAAGCACCACCAGACCTACATCACGAACCTCAACGCGGCGCTCGCCGGTACCGAGTACGCCGAGCTGCCTGTCGACCTGCTGGTCGCCCGGCTCGAGACGCTGCCCGAAGCCCTGCGCCTGCCGGTGCGCAACAACGGCGGCGGCCATGCCAACCACAGCCTGTTCTGGGAAGTGATGTCGCCCGGCGGCGGCGGCGCGCCCGAGGGCGAGCTGGCGCGTGCGATCGATGCCGAGCTCGGCGGCTTCGACGCCTTCAAGGAGGCCTTCACCAAGGCCGCGCTGACCCGCTTCGGCAGCGGCTGGGCCTGGCTGTGCGTGGACCGCACGGGTCACCTGGTGGTCGAGAACAGCGGCAACCAGGACAGCCCGCTCATGGCCGGGCCGATGTCCGGCAACACGCCGGTGCTCGGCCTCGACGTGTGGGAGCACGCCTACTACCTGAAGTACCAGAACCGCCGCCCCGAATACATCGCGGCCTTCTATAACGTGATCCATTGGCCCGAAGTGGCGCGCCGCCACGCCGCTGCGCGCAAGGCGCTCGGCGCCTGAGGCCCCAACGAAGGACGGTCGCGATGCTGCAAGCCTGGAGAGCCCTGACGTTGACGCCGGCCATGCGTGGCCGCCGCTGGATCGCGTTCGCGCTGGCAGCGCTCGGCCTGCTGGTGCTTGCACTGCACGTCGTCGATCAGATGGCCGCCAACCCCCGGATCGGCGATGCCGTCCTGGGCGGACTGGTGGCAGCGCTCGCCACCGCGCTCGGCACGCTGCCGGTGCTGTTCTCGCAGCGGCTGTCCGAACGCACGCAGGACACGCTTTTCGGCTTCGGCGCCGGCGTCATGCTCGCGGCCAGCGCCTTCTCGCTGATCATTCCCGGCCTGGCTGCGCTGCGCGCGAGCGGAGCCGGCGCCTGGCATGCGGGCGGCGTCATGGCGGCGGCGATCCTGCTCGGTGCGGCCGCGCTGCTGGC
The DNA here is from genome assembly GCF_030316885.1 of Variovorax jilinensis. Taxonomy (GTDB): domain Bacteria; phylum Pseudomonadota; class Gammaproteobacteria; order Burkholderiales; family Burkholderiaceae_C; genus Variovorax; species Variovorax jilinensis. Next base: position 120,580 of record NZ_JASZYQ010000002.1, read on the forward strand.
CATGGAGCGACTGGTGCCGCACGAGCATTTCATCAAGGGCGTCGAGGGGCACCAGGCGAAGAAGCTGCGCCGCACCTGGCTGTTCGTGTTCGCGATCGCGCTGCACAACCTGCCCGAAGGGCTTGCGATCGGCGTCGGCTATGCGGGCACCGACCCGCTGCGCGCAAGTGCGCTGACCGCCGGCATCGCGATCCAGGACGTGCCCGAGGGGCTGGTGGTGGCGGTGGCGTTGCTCGCGGCCGGCTACAAGCGGAGCTTTGCGGTGGCGCTCGGCATGGCCTCCGGCCTGGTCGAGCCGATCGGTGCCGGGCTCGGCGCCGCTGTCATCGGCTGGTCGGCCACGCTGCTGCCCTGGGGCCTCGGCTTCGCAGGCGGCGCGATGCTGTTCGTCATCAGCCACGAGATCATTCCCGAATCGCACCGCAAGGGCCACGAGGCCTTCGCGACCGGCGGGCTCATGCTCGGCTTCGTGATCATGATGCTGCTCGACACGGCCTTGGGCTGACAGGACGTGAGCGCGCCCCGACATCGCTGCGACGACGGCGACATCCGTCGCGAGCATCGCGCCCTGATGGCCCAATACGCCAGCGTGCAGGAGCGCTGCAGCCTGCAGCTGCGACAGCAGGCCGCCGAGATCGAGCGCCTGCGCACCCAGATGCTGCGCCTGCGCGCCGAGGTGATCGTCCGCACCACCATGCTGGCCTGGTCATGCGAGGAATGGGGCGGCGAAGTCTCCGACTTCGAGGCGCTCGAAGCCGACCTGCGCGACGCCGACCTCGTGATCTGCCAGACCGGTTGCATCAGCCACGGCGCCTACTGGCTGGTCGAGGACCACTGCCGACGCACCGGCAAGCGCTGCGTGCAGATCGGCCAGGCCGACGAGCCGCGCGTCTTCCAGTGGCTGTTGCAGGTGCCTTAGCCGGCTGGCGTCGGCACGGCTGCGCGCTTGCTGTCCAATGGCGGCCATGGACACCCAGCAAGACGCGCAACGCCGCATCACCGAACTCGAGATCAAGGCCAGCTTTACCGAAGACCTGCTCGACGAGCTCAATCTGACGATCTACCGCCAGCAGGAGCAGATCGACGCCCTGGTGCAGCAGGTGGCGCAGTTGCGCCGGCAGGCGCCGGAGGGCGGGCAGGGCGCAGCGCGAAATCCGCGCGACGAGTTGCCTCCGCACTACTGATCGATCGGATGTCAGGCCTTTGTTCGCATTCGTCAAACGTTTGTGGCACGGATTTGGTACAAATGGATACACAATTCGCGAAGATCACGTAGCCGGGGGTATTCATGGTCGATCGAAAGCATGGGGTGTCGGTATGGGTCGGCGGCGCCGTGGCCGCTGCGGCCTTGTCGCTTGTCGGCGCTGGTGACGCTGCGGCCCAGGCGCCTGCCGCGGCCCACGCGCATGCGCCGGCCGGGCTCCCGGTCGCCCAGCCCGACGCTGCCGCGCTGGTGGTGCATCCCTGGGTGGTGCCGCCGCCGAACTGGTCGCCCGAGGCCTATTTCACCAATCTCAAGGACGGCTCGACCACCGAGACGCCGTTCGTGGCGCGCTTCGGACTTTCGATGCGCGGCATCGTGCCGGCCGGCCAGACCGCGGGTACGGCGGGCCATCACCACCTGCTGATCAACCAGCCACTGCCGCTCGACTTCACGAAGCCGCTACCCTTCACCGAGCACTACATCCACTTCGGCAAGGGCCAGATGGAGACCGTGGTCGACCTGCCCCCCGGCACCTACACGATGCGGCTGGTGCTGGCCGACCAGGGCCACATCCCGTACTTCGTCTACAGCAAGCCGATGCGCTTCACGGTCAGCAAGCAGAACAAGGGCGTCACGCCCGCCAGCCTGCTCGGCGAGCCGCGCATCGAACTGCTGAGCCCGGCAGACCGCAGCAGCGTGCAGCTGCCGCTGCGCCTGCAGTTCCATGCCAGTGGTCTCAACGTCTCGAACTCGGCGCCCAAGGTGGCCGACACCGGCCACTTCCGGCTGGTGCTCGAGCGGCCGGGACAGAAGGCGGAAGCGATCGAGCTCGACGGCGGCCAGACCGAGCTGTGGCTCAGCCCGCCCAAGGGCAGCTACACCGCCCGGCTCGAACTCGTGAGCAACACGACCGCCGACAAGGTGGTGGCACGCGCGAAGCCGGTGTCGTTCACAGTGCCCTGAGCGCCGCGAGCGCCCTGAAGCTGGTCAGGAGGCGCGCGCCGCGAGCACCGCGGCAGCCGCCTCGGCGAATCCGGCCCCGCGTGCGGCCAGCGTGACGTAGCGCGGCAACTGCGGAAGTGCCGCCTCGAAGCGGCGGATGTTCTCCACGCCGATGCTGTGATCGAAGTGCGCGAACATCAGGGCGTCGTTGGTGGAGTCGCCGACATAGGCCCAGCGATCCGATTCCTCGTCGAGCGTGCGGCCCCAGAGCTCGCGCACGATCCAGCGCGCGCCTTCTAGCTTGTCGTGTGCGCCGTACCAGCCGTTGACATGGATGCTGCTGACCGTCGCGTGCATGCCTTCGCTCTTCATCAACGCGACCACGGCGGCGATCTGTGCATCGTCGAGCGTGGTGAATTCGCTGTGGTCGATCGCGATGTCGCATTCGCGGCCTGCCGAATCGGTGGCGCGGCGCGCGCCGGGGATCTCGGCCTCGATGCGTGCCAGTACCGCCTGCATGCGCGCGAAGTTGTGCGCGCGCGTTCCGGCGTCCTGCTGATACCGCTTGCAGAGGCCGCCGGCGCCGTCGGGCAGGAGCGCCACCGCGCCGTTCTCGGCCACGATCGCGTCGACCGGCCAGGCGGTCGCGAAGGGCACGCTCCAGCCGACCGGCCGGCCCGTGATCGCCACCCGATGCAGCCCGGCGGTCTCGAGTGCGCCGAGCGCGGCCAGCGCATCGGGCGTGATCGCACCTTCGGTGGTCAGCGTGTCGTCGATGTCGGTGAAGACGCCGACCAGTGCGCGCCGCTCGGCCAGCGGCCATTGCGCGATCGGCAGCATGCTCGAGCGGCGGGCCATCAGCCGGCCGTCTGCAGCGCCAGGCCCGCGTGCTCGCGCAGCGGGTGGAAGTGGATCTTCGGAAAGCGTTCCTGCGCCAGGCGCACGTCGTAGGGCGAGGTGCACAGGTAGGCCAGCGTGTTGGCGGCATCGAGCGCCATGCGCGCCGGATAGGCGTCGACGAAGGCGCGCAGCTCGGCCGGCGTGTCGGCCGTGATCCAGCGCGCGCCCGTGTACTGGCAGCCCTCGAGCCGCACGTCGGCGTCGTATTCGGTCTTCAGGCGGTGCTGCACCACTTCGAACTGCAGCTGGCCGACCGCGCCGAGCAGCATGGGGCCGCCGATCTCGGGCCGGAAGACCTGGATCGCGCCTTCCTCGCCGAGCTGGGCCAGCCCCTGCTGCAGCTGCTTGGTGCGCAGCGGATTCTTGAGGATCACGGTCATGAAGAGCTCGGGCGCGAAGAAGGGCAGGCCCGTGAACTGCAGCGAGGCGCCGTCGGTGATGGTGTCGCCGAGCTGCACGCCGCCGTGGGTCGTGAAGCCCACGATGTCGCCGGCATAGGCTTCCTCGACCGCCTCGCGGCGCTGGCTCATGAAGGTCACGACGCTGGTCGGGCGCAGTTCCTTGGCGGTGCGCTGCACGCGCAGCTTCATGCCCGGCGTGTAGCGGCCCGAGGCCATGCGCACGAACGCGATGCGGTCGCGGTGATTGGCGTCCATGTTGGCCTGGACCTTGAAGACCACGCCTGCGAAGTCCTTGTCCTCGGGCTGGATCTCCTTGACCACCGGCTGCCGGTTGACCAGCGTGGTGCTGGTTCGCGACTGCGGCTGCGGCGCCAGGTCGACCAGCGCATCGAGCACTTCCATGACGCCGAAGTTGTTGACGCCGGAGCCGAAGAACACCGGCGTCTGCTGCCCGGCCAGGAAGGCCTCGCGGTCCCAGCTCGGCGAGGCGCCGGTGGCCAGCTCCATGCTTTCCATCGCCAGGTCGAACTCGCGGCCGAAGCGCTTGTGCAGGGCCTCGCGGTCCGTCAGCGGGATGGTCTCGAAATCCTGCGGCAGCTTTTCCTGACCCGACTCGAACACCGTCATGGCTTGCGTGCGCAGGTTGATGATGCCGCCGAAGCTCTTGCCCTGGCCCACCGGCCAGGTCATCGGCACGCAGGGCATGCCGAGCTCGCGCTCGATCTCGTCGAGCAGTTCGAGCGGCTCGCGAACCTCGCGGTCCATCTTGTTGACGAAGGTGATGATCGGCGTGTCGCGCTGGCGGCAGACCTCGATCAGGCGGCGCGTCTGGGCTTCGACGCCGTTGGCGGCATCGATCACCATCAGCGCCGAGTCGACCGCGGTCAGCACGCGGTAGGTGTCTTCCGAGAAGTCCTTGTGGCCGGGCGTGTCGAGCAGGTTGATGACATGGTCGCGGTAGACCATCTGCATGACCGACGACGCCACCGAGATGCCGCGCTGCTTCTCGATCTCCATCCAGTCGGAGGTTGCGTGGCGCGAGGCCTTGCGCGCCTTCACCGAGCCCGCGATCTGGATCGCGCCCGAGAACAGCAGCAGCTTCTCGGTCAGCGTGGTCTTGCCGGCGTCGGGGTGCGAAATGATCGCGAAGGTGCGGCGGCGTTTGGTTTCGGAGGCGAAGGTCATGGTGAACGCGGTGCGCGCTCACGGGCGCGGGCTGCAGAAGGCAAAGCCCGCAATTTTACCGGGGAGGCCGGCAGCGTGCAGGCCGCCGGCGCCGGCCGTGCTGGCGGCCCGGCCCGGCGAAGCGCTAAAATGCACCGTTCCGAGGAGCGTTGCAGCGCCGCCAGGCGTGAGGCTCGGACCATCATCGCAACCACGCTCATCCGCTCGCTCGCGGTGAGTCCGTCCCCGAACTGAGCGGCATCTTTCAAACTCGCACCACCTGCGAAATTGCTTTGGAGCCGACATGAGCGCTGTACTCAAACCCCAACCCATCTCCACCGCCGATCAGGCGATCGCCGACCTGTCCCTGGCCGCCTGGGGCCGCAAGGAGATCCGCATCGCGGAGACCGAGATGCCCGGCCTGATGGCGATCCGCGAGGAATTCGCCAAGAGCCAGCCGCTCAAGGGCGCGCGCATCACGGGTTCGCTGCACATGACGATCCAGACCGCGGTGCTGATCGAGACGCTGCAGGCGCTCGGCGCCACCGTGCGCTGGGCCTCGTGCAACATCTTCTCCACGCAGGATCACGCGGCCGCCGCGATCGCCGCCAGCAACACGCCGGTGTTCGCCATCAAGGGCGAGTCGCTCGAGGACTACTGGGACTACACGCACGCGATCTTCGACTTCGGACCCAAGGGCTCGAAGGGCGAGGGCCCGAACATGATCCTCGACGACGGCGGCGACGCCACGCTGCTGATGCACCTGGGCCAGCGCGCCGAGAAGGACCTGGGCGTGCTCGCCAACCCGACCAGCGACGAGGAACGCATCCTCTACGCAGCCATCAAGGCCAAGCTCGCGACCGATGCCACCTGGTACACGCGCAAGTCGGCCGAGATCATCGGCGTGACCGAGGAAACCACCACCGGCGTGCACCGCTTGAACGAGATGTCGGCCAAGGGCACGCTGCTGTTCCGCGCCATCAACGTCAACGACTCGGTCACCAAGAGCAAGTTCGACAACCTCTACGGCTGCCGCGAATCGCTGGTCGACGGCATCAAGCGCGCCACCGACGTGATGATCGCGGGCAAGGTGGCCTGCGTGGCCGGCTACGGCGACGTCGGCAAGGGCTCGGCCCAGGCCCTGCGTGCGCTCAGCGCCCAGGTGTGGGTGACCGAGATCGACCCCATCAACGCGCTGCAGGCCGCGATGGAAGGCTACAAGGTCGTGACCATGGAATACGCGGCCGACAAGGCCGACATCTTCGTCACCACCACCGGCAACAAGGACGTCATCACGCACGACACGATGGCGAAGATGAAGGACCAGGCGATCGTCTGCAACATCGGCCACTTCGACAACGAGATCGAGGTCGCCGCGCTCGAGAAGTACGAGTGGGAAGAGATCAAGCCGCAGGTCGACCACATCACCTTCCCGGACGGCAAGAAGATCATCCTGCTGGCCAAGGGCCGCCTCGTGAACCTCGGCTGCGGCACCGGCCATCCGAGCTTCGTGATGTCGTCCTCGTTCGCCAACCAGACCATCGCCCAGATCGAGCTCTTCACCAAGCCCGACGCCTACCAGGCCGGCAAGGTCTACGTGCTGCCCAAGCACCTCGACGAGAAGGTCGCGCGCCTGCATCTGAAGAAGGTCGGCGCCATGCTGACCGAGCTGACAGACGCGCAGGCGGCCTACATCGGCGTCGACAAGAACGGCCCGTACAAGCCCGACACCTACCGCTACTGAGTTCGCCGCTTTGCGCGCCGATCAGTTGCTCGTCGAACGCGGCATGGCCGCTTCGCGCTCCCAGGCTGTCAGGCTGATCGCGGGCGGCCTGCGCTGGCGTGATGGCAGCGCCGACTGGCGCGCCGTGGCCAAGCCGCGTGAGGAGATTCCCGACCACGCCGAGCTCGAGTTGCTCGACGCCGCCGAGGCGCGCTACGTCTCGCGCGGCGGCCTCAAGCTCGAGGGCGCGCTGGCCGCGACCGGCGTCGACCCGCGCGGCCGGCGCTGCCTCGACGTCGGCCAGTCGACCGGTGGCTTCACCGACTGTCTGCTGCAGCGGGGTGCGGTGCAGGTGGTCGGCGTCGATGTCGGTCACGGCCAGCTGCATGCGCGCGTGCGCGACGACGAACGCGTGATCGCGGTCGAGGGCGTCAATGCACGCACGCTGACCGCCGAGGCCTGGGCGCAGCCGGCAGACGACGGCGACGCAGGCGACGACGACGACGCCGAAGCGGCCGACCCCGGCTTCGGCCTGATCGTCGGCGACCTCTCCTTCATCTCGCTCACGCTGGTGCTGCCGGCGCTGGTGCCGCTGCTGGCGCCCGATGGCGAGTTGCTGATGCTCGTCAAGCCGCAGTTCGAGCTGCAGCCGGGACAGGTCGGCAAGGGCGGCATCGTGCGCGATCCGGCGCTCCATGCGGTGGTGGAGCAGCGCCTGCGCGATGCCTGCGAAGCCCTGGATCTCAGGGTGCTGCGCTGGCTCGACAGCCCGATCGAGGGCGGCGACGGCAACCACGAGTTCTTCATCCACGCCGTTCACCAGGACGGCCCCACAGGAGCCGGCCGTGCGCCTTCCTCTGAGCTTTGAGTTCTTCCCGACCAAGACGCCCGAAGGCGCGGTCAAGCTGCGCGCGGTGCGCCAGCAGCTGTATGCGCAGGCGCCCGAGTTCTGCTCCGTGACCTATGGCGCCGGCGGTTCGACCCACGAAGGCACCTTCGGCGCGGTGCGCGAGATCCTCGAGGAGGGCGTGTCGGCGGCCTGCCACTTCTCGTGCATCGGCGCGACCCGGGCCACCGTGCGCTCGCAGCTGGCCGAACTGAAGGCCATGGGCGTCAAGCGCCTCGTGGCGCTGCGCGGCGACCTGCCGAGCGGCTACGGCATCGGCGGTGAATTCCTCTATGCCAGCGATCTCGTGGCCTTCATCCGTGCGGAAACGGGAAGCGACTTCCACATCGAGGTCGCCTGCTACCCCGAGGTGCATCCGCAGGCGCGGTCGCCCGAAGCCGACCTGCAGGCCTTCGCTGCCAAGGTGCGGGCGGGCGCCGATTCGGCCATCACGCAGTATTTCTTCAGCGCCGAGGCGTACTTCCGCTTCGTCGACGAAGCGCGCGCGCTGGGCCTCGCGACGCCGATCGTGCCGGGCATCATGCCGATCACGAGCTCGACGCAACTCATGCGCTTCTCGGACGCCTGCGGTGCCGAGATCCCGCGCTGGATCCGGCTGCGGCTGCAGGCCTTCGGCGACGACACCGCATCGATCAAGGACTTCGGCCTCGATGTCGTGGCCGCCCTGTGCGAGCGGCTGCGCGAAGGCAGCGCACCGGCGCTGCACTTCTACACGATGAACCAGTCGGTGGCGACGCTCGGCGTGCTGCAGCGGCTGGGCTGGGCTGCATGACAGGAACAACGGGCGCGCGCGGTCGATCCGCTGCGTCGCTCGTGGCGCTGATCGGCGCTGCGCTGCTCGCAGGCTGCACCGTGCCGCCGCAGGGCGAGGGTGGCTCGGGCAATGCCGGGCAGGGCTTCCAGTTCCCCAGCCTGCGGCCGCTGGCCCGGCAGCCCGCGCTGCCGCCCGGCGCCCCGCCGCGCTCGGCCGTGCCCTCGGTGCGCTACGACCTGGCCGTCTCGGGCGCCGACGAACTGACGCCCGACGACGGCGTGCCCGGGGACGAAGGTCCGCGAGAGATCTTCGAGCGCGGCGGTGCCTCGTGGTACGGCATCCAGTTCCACCAGCGCAAGACCGCCAACGGCGAGCGCTTCGACATGACGGCGTTCACGGCGGCCCACAAGACCCTGCCCTTCAACACCCGCGTCTGCGTGCGCAGCCTGGTCAACGGCCGCGAGGTGCTGGTGCGGGTGAACGATCGCGGCCCCTATGCCTCGGGCCGCATCATCGACCTGAGCCGCGCCGCCGCCGAGGCCATCGGCATGCTCGGGCTCGGCATCAAGCAGGTGGCACTGTCGATTCCCGCCAAGGAGAGCGACCGTTGCGGTGGCGTTGCGGTCGGACCGGCCGACACGCCGGTCCAGCCGGTCGCCGATGCGCCGGCCAGGCCGGCAGCGCAGCGCGCGACGAAGGCGGTGCCCAACAAGGCCACGACACGCAGCGTGCCGCCGCGCGAACGACGCTAGCGCGCTGCCTTCCTCAGCCGCCGCTGTCGAGCGATGAGGTGGCGTGCCGGTCCTGTGCCAGCCGCTGCGCCATCTGGGGCAGGGCCGCGGCCAGCAGCGGCTTCAGCGTGTAGGGCGGATTGATCAGGAACATCCCGCTCGCGGGCAGGCCGGGCCGGTGCGTGGCGCCGGTGGCGTCGGTCGTGATCTTGCTCGACTTCACCGTCAGGGTGGCGTGCAGCCACGATTTGCCGGCCTTCGTCGCCATGGTCTTGAGCCGGCGCGGCAGGTCGTGCGCCTCGGGCCGCGGAATGATCGGATACCACACCGCGTAGGTTCCGGTGGCGAAGCGCTTGAGCGCCTCGGCGACGAAATCGAGCACGCGCGCGTAGTCGCTCTTGATCTCGTAGCTCGGGTCGCACAGCACGAGCGCGCGGCGCGATGGGGGCGGCAGGAACTTGGTGGCACTGCCGAAGCCGTCGTCGCGCAGCACCGCGATCTGGCGGCCGGCCTCGAGCTGGGCGATGTTGGCGTCCAGCGTCCGGGCGTCGGTCGGGTGCAGCTCGAACAGCTTGAGCTTGTCGTGCTCACGCAGCAGGTGATGGACGATGAAGGGCGAGCCCGGGTAGATGCGCGCGCCGCCCTTGGGGTTGAAGTCGCCGACGACCTCCAGGTAGCGCGCCAATGCCGGGGCGACGGGCTCCGGTGGCTTGCTGGTGGTCTTCCTGGCGGGGCTCTTCTTTGCAGGGACGGCGCCGGGGACGGAACTGCCGGCGGCCGTCGGAGGGGCAGCGGCCGCTGCCGGCTCAGCTCCCGCGAGCAGGCGCAGGACGCCCTCCGCGGCCTCGCCGCTGGTGCCCGCGTAGTCGCCGTCGAGCCGGTAGAGGCCGGCGCCGGCGTGGGTGTCGACCACCGTGAGGGCGGCCTCCTTTTCGAGCAGATGCTCGAGGGTGGCAATCAGCACCGTGTGCTTGAGCACGTCGGCGTGGTTGCCGGCGTGGAAGGCGTGGCGGTAACTGAACATGCCCCGATGGTAACGGGCCGATCCCGCCCGGCGGTGCCCGCGGCACCGGAAATTCGCCCTGCGAGCCATTTCTTCGTATAATCGAGGGCTTCGCAGCGCTTTTGTGGCCCCGCGGCGGAGTTTTACATCCCACCTAAGAGATTCCCATCAGAGGAACGCCGACCGTGGAAAAGGGCCAACGTTCGCGGGTTCACGTGGAGCCCGCCAAACCCTCTCGAAGAGAAAACTCATGACCAAAACGTTCAGCGCCAAGCCCGCTGACGTGACGCACGAGTGGTTTGTGATTGACGCGACCGACAAGGTCCTCGGACGAGTAGCCAGCGAAGTTGCTCTCCGTTTGCGCGGCAAACACAAGGCCATTTACACGCCTCACGTCGATACCGGTGACTTCATCGTCATCATCAATGCAGCCCAGCTGCGCGTCACCGGCGCCAAGCCGATCGACAAGGTGTACTACCGTCACTCGGGCTACCCGGGCGGCATCACGGCCACCAACTTCCGCGACATGCAAGCCAAGCACCCGGGCCGCGCCCTGGAAAAGGCGGTCAAGGGCATGCTGCCCAAGGGCCCCCTCGGCTACGCGATGATCAAGAAACTCAAGGTCTACGGTGGCGCAGAGCACCCGCATACCGCCCAGCAGCCCAAGGCGCTGGAAATCTAATCAGGAGCCTTGAGAATGATTGGTGAATGGAACAATGGCACCGGCCGTCGCAAATCGAGCGTCGCCCGCGTGTTCATCAAGAAGGGCACCGGCAAGATCACGGTCAATGGCAAGGACATCCAGGCCTATTTCGGCCGGGAAACCTCGATCATGATCGCGAAGCAGCCGCTGTTCCTGACGAACAATGTCGAAGCCTTCGACATCATGATCAACGTCGCTGGCGGCGGTGAATCGGGCCAGGCCGGCGCAGCGCGCCACGGCATCACCCGTGCGCTGATCGACTATGACGCGACCCTCAAGCCGGTGCTGAGCCAGGCCGGTTTCGTGACGCGCGATGCGCGCGAAGTGGAACGCAAGAAGGTCGGTCTGCATTCCGCACGCCGCCGCAAGCAGTTCTCGAAGCGCTAAGCCGAAAGACGAGTGCTTGGGCTTACCGCCCGTGCTGTCAAAAAGCCGCCTTCGGGCGGCTTTTTGCTGGTTGCAGTAGCATCCTTCCATTGGCCGCCCGTCCGGCCCCCTTACAGGAGTTCCGTTCAATGAGCGCTGTTGCAGAAACCATCCAGACCCCGTCGGCGATGCCCGAGCCGATCGTCTTCACCGACAGCGCGGCCGCCAAGGTCGCCGACCTGATCGCCGAGGAAGGCAATCCCGACCTCAAGCTGCGCGTCTTCGTGCAGGGTGGCGGCTGCTCGGGATTCCAGTACGGATTCACCTTCGACGAGATCACCAACGAGGACGACACCACCATGACCAAGAACGGTGTATCCCTGCTGATCGACGCGATGAGCTACCAGTACCTGATCGGTGCCGAGATCGACTACAAGGAAGACCTCCAGGGCGCCCAGTTCGTGATCAAGAACCCGAACGCGACCAGCACCTGCGGCTGCGGCTCGAGCTTCTCTGCCTGAGCCTCTGGCGCGTGCCGTTTCCGTTCCACGCGCCCTTCGCTCCCATGAAGCCGCCTCCGGGCGGCTTTTTGCTGTCCGGCGATCGCGATGACCGGCGCTCAATCCCCGCGCAAGAGCCTGCTGTGGCTGGTGGCCGTCGGCTTCTTCATGCAGACGCTGGATGCCACCATCATCAACACGGCGCTGCCCGCCATGGCCCGCAGCCTGGGCGAAAGTCCGCTGCGCATGCAGTCCGTCGTGGTGGCCTATGCGCTGGCGATGGCGATGCTGATCCCGGCATCGGGCTGGATCGCCGATCGCCTGGGCACACGCCGTGTGTTCTTCGCCGCGATCGTGACCTTCGTGCTGGGCTCGCTGCTGTGCGCCGTCTCGCGCGACGTCGGCCAGCTGGTGGCGGCACGCGTGGTCCAGGGCATGGGCGGCGCGCTGCTGCTGCCGGTCGGCCGGCTCGCGCTGCTGCGCTCGGTGCCGCGTGCCGAATTTCTCGCGGCAATGAGCTTCGTCGCCATTCCGGGCCTGATCGGTCCGCTGCTCGGGCCGACGCTGGGCGGCTGGCTGGTGGAGTACGCGTCCTGGCACTGGATCTTCCTGATCAACGTGCCGGTGGGCCTGGTGGGCTGCATCGCCACGCTCTACGTCATGCCCGACCTGCGTGCGGCCGTACGCAGGCGCTTCGATGCCGTGGGCTATGCCATGCTGGCCTTCGGCATGGTGGCGATCTCGCTCGCGATCGACGGCGTCTCGGGGCTGGGCCTGCACGGCATCGGCGTGCTGGTGCTCGTGATCTTCGGCTTCGCGAGCATCGCCGCCTACTGGCTGCGCGCAGCGCGGATCGCCGATCCGCTTTTCGAGCCCGCGCTGTTCGGCATCCCGACGCTCGGCATCGGGCTGCTCGGCAACCTGTTCTCGCGCCTGGGCAGCGGCTGCATGCCCTTCCTGCTGCCGCTCCTGCTGCAGGTGTCGATGGGCTATTCGCCACTGAAGGCCGGACTCATGATGCTGCCCATCGCGCTGGCGGGCATGGCGATGAAGCGCTACGCGACCCCGCTGATCCTGCGCTATGGCTACCGTCGCGTGCTGGTGGTCAATACCGCGCTCGTGGGCTTGTCGATGGCCAGCTTCGGCCTGGCCGCACCGGGCCAGCCGCTGGCACTGCACCTGCTGCAGCTGATGGTGTTCGGCGCAGTGAACTCGCTGCAGTTCACGGCCATGAACACCATCACGCTCAAGGACCTCGACGGCAGCATGGCGAGCAGCGGCAACACGCTGCTGTCGATGGTGCAGATGCTCGCGATGAGTATGGGCGTGGCCACGGCCAGCGCGGTGCTCAACGGCTACACGGGCGTCTTCGGCACGGCGAGCCCGCTCGCGACGCTGCATGCCTTCGAGGCCACTTTCGCCAGCATGGGGCTCATCACGCTGGCCTCGGCGATGATCTTCTGGCATCTGCCGCCGGAAGCGCGGGCAGTGCAGCCCGTGCAGCCCGAGGTGTCGGGCCAGGGCTAGGCCGGGCCCGGTCGATCAGGCCGGCCAGATCGCGCCGAGCACGCGCGATTCCCGGGCGCCGGTGACGCTCGCGAGGTTGCCCGGCTCGCCGCGCAGGGTGCGCCGCGCCAGCCAGGCGAAGGCGGCGGCCTCGACCTCCTGCGGCGGCAGTCCGCGTTCGGCCGAGGACACGACCTCGACCGCCGGCAACAGGGCACGCAGGCGCGCCATCAGATGCTGGTTCAGGGCACCCCCGCCGCAGACGATCAGCGTCTGGCTGCCGGCGCCATGGCGCAGCAGGTGCGCGGCGCAGCTGCTGGCAGTCAGCTCGGTCAGCGTGGCCTGGATGTCGGCGGGCCGGGCGTCCGGACTGCCCAGCTGGGCAGCCAGCCAGGTAGGATTGAAGAGGTCGCGGCCCGTGCTCTTGGGTGGCGCCTTGGCGAAGTAAGGATCGGCCAAGAGGCGCGCCAGCAAGTCGGGCAGCACCCGGCCGCTCGCGGCCCACTGGCCGCCGGCGTCGTAGGGCTGGCCGATGTGGGTCTGGCACCAGTGGTCGATGAGCGCATTGCCGGGTCCGCAGTCGAAGCCCAGCACGGTGCCGCTGCCGGCCGGCAGCAGGCTCAGATTGGCGATGCCGCCGATGTTGAGCACCGCCACGGGCTGGTCGTCGCGCGCGAACAGCGCGCTGTGGAAGCCGGGCACGAGCGGCGCGCCCTGGCCGCCGGCCGCAAGGTCGCGGCTGCGGAAATCGGCCACCACCGCGATGCCCGTGAGTTCTGCGATCAGCGAGGGGTTGTTGATCTGCAGTGTGTAGCCGACCTCGTCGAACTCCCCGGGCCGGTGGCGCACGGTCTGGCCGTGGGCGCCGATCGCGGCGACTGCCGCAGCTTCGACGCCGGCGTCCTCGAGCAGCTGCTGCACCACCCGCGCATAGACCCGCGCGAGCTCGTTGCCAGCCAGCGCCGCGCGGTGCAGTTCGTTGCCGCCGGCGCTGTTGAGTCCCATGAGTTCGGCGCGCAGGCCCATCGGGAAGGGCGCCGCGGCATAGCCCTGCACCGCGATGCCGCCGTTGGCGAAATCGGCCAGCACGCCGTCGACGCCGTCGAGCGACGTGCCCGACATCAGGCCGATGAAGAGTTCAGCCATGGTCGGACGGTTCGATGCGAGGAGAGGCCCGAAGGCCCGGGATCAGTCGGCGCTGGCCTGGACCACCGAGAAGGCGGCCGCCAGTTCGGTGCGGGTGGCAATCGCCAGCCGCTCGAAGGCCGGCCGTGCGGCCGCGGTGATCGGCATGCCGCCTTCCTGCTGCGCGATCGTGGTCGGGTCGCGGTATTCGCCGTCGACGCGGAACTCGAAATGCAGGTGCGGGCCCGTGGCCCAGCCCGTCGAGCCGACGGCACCCAGGGTCTGGCTCTGGCTGATGCTCTGACCGGTCTTGACGTCGATGCGGCTCAGGTGGGCGTAGGCCGTTTCCTGGTTGTTGCGGTGCTTCACGATGACGATGTTGCCGTAGCCGTTCTGCGTGCCCGCGAACTCGACCGTGCCGTCGCCGACAGCGCGCACCGGCGTGCCCGTGGGCGCCGAGAAATCGATGCCGTGGTGCTGGCGCCAACTGTTGAGGATCGGGTGCATCCGCATCGCGAAGCCGCTGCTGACGCGCGTGAACTCGACGGGCGAGCTCAGGTAGGCGCGGCGCAGGCTGTCGCCGTTCGGGCGGTAGTAGCCACCCTTCTGGCCGGGTTCCTGGAACCACAGCGCCTGATAGAGCTTGCCGTTGCTCTCGAATTCGGCCGACAGCACACGGCCGCTGCGCAGCGTCTGGCCATCGGCGTCGAAGGTCTCGTAGACGACCGCGAATCGGTCGCCCTTGCGCAGCGAGCGGAAATCGACGTCGGTCGCGAAGATGTCGGCCAGTTGCGTCGCGACCGGATCGGGGATGCGGGCGTCGTCGGTGGCAGCGAACAGCGAGGTGCGCACGATGCCGCTGGCCAGCCGGGTGCCCGGTGTCAGGGCGTCGGTCTCGGTGCGGGCGCGGAAGCCGTTCGGCGTCTTCTCGACCACCAGGCGCTTGAAGCCGCCGTCGCCGTCGGGAATCCAGCGCGCGCTGAGCTTCTTGAGGGCGTTTTCCTGCGTCGCCTCGGCCGTGACCGTGCGGCCGGCACGGCCGAGCAGGGCGTTGCGGGCCTCGGCATTGCCGCGCACGAAGGCAGCGGCGTCAGGGTCGGACAGGCCCAGGCGCTGCAGCAGCGCCTCGGCGGTGTCGCTCGAGCGCGTGAGGTCGGTGCGGAACAGCGTGAAGCTGTGGGCGTCGAGCGCTTCGACCTGGTCGGCAAAGGCGCTCGGCTGGACAGCCTCGAAGACCTGGCGCACCGGCAGCTCGGAGGCATCGGGGCCCAGCGAGGCCACGGCGAACGCGCCGCCGCCGGCGGACAGCAGCAACGCGGCGATGGCAGCGGTGATCTGCTTGGGGTAGGTCCGGAATGTGTGAGCCACGCGCGAAGCAATCAGCTCCTCGGCGGCCAGAATGCCGTTGATCAAACTTCGAATTCCAGCTCAGGTTCAGCAAATCCGTGCTGCGGAGGCCGTGTCGGACGGGCGGCAGGACGGTGCGCTTACAGCGCCGCTTAGAATTCGGCGCTTGGAAAGTCGGGCTGAGTATAGCTTCGGCCATAGAGAAATCAGCCAAAAAGCCCAATGAACCCCGGTTTTGTTACATCCACAAGTCTGTCCGACGGCGTAGGACAGGCCCTCGAAATCTCCCTCCGCGGAACCGACGAATTGCTGCCCCAGGACGAATGGGTGCGCAAGCTGCAGCGTTCCGAGGCCACCGGCAAGCCGCTGCGGATCAAGCTGGGCCTCGATCCGACCGCGCCCGACATCCACATCGGCCACACGGTGGTGCTCAACAAGATGCGCCAGCTGCAGGATCTCGGCCATACCGTGATCTTCCTGATCGGCGACTTCACGACCACGATCGGCGATCCGTCGGGGCGCAACAGCACCCGGCCGCCGCTGACGCGCGAGCAGATCGAGGCCAACGCCCAGACCTACTACCGCCAGGCCAGCCTGGTGCTGGACCCCTCGAAGACCGAGATCCGCTACAACTCCGAATGGAGCGACCCGCTGGGCGCGCGCGGCATGATCCAGCTGGCCGCCAAGTACACGGTGGCGCGCATGATGGAGCGCGACGACTTCAGCAAGCGCTTCAAGGCCGGGCAGTCGATCTCGGTGCACGAATTCCTCTACCCGCTGATGCAGGGCTACGACTCGGTGGCGCTCAAGTCGGACCTGGAGCTTGGCGGTACGGATCAGAAATTCAATCTGCTGGTTGGTCGACATCTCCAGCAGGAATACGGCCAGGAGCCGCAGTGCATACTTACTATGCCACTGCTTGAGGGGCTCGATGGCGTCGAGAAGATGTCCAAGAGCAAGAACAACTACATCGGCATCAGCGAGGCGCCCAACGACATGTTCGCCAAGGTGCTGTCGATCTCCGACACCCTGATGTGGCGCTGGTACACGCTGCTGAGCTTCCGCTCGCTGGCCGAGATCGCGGCGCTCAAGGCCGAGGTCGAGGGCGGGCGCAATCCCAAGGACGCCAAGGTGGCCCTGGCGAAGGAAATCACGACCCGGTTCCACAGCGCGGCGGCGGCCGAGGCGGCCGAGCAGGATTTCATCAACCGCAGCAAGGGCGGTGTCCCCGACGAGATTCCCGAGGTCGTGCTGAACGGCGCGCCGCTGGGCATCGCCCAGTTGCTGAAGCAGGCCGGACTTGCGCCCTCGACCTCCGAGGGCAACCGCCTGATCGACGGCGGCGGCGTGCGCATCGACTCGGCGGTGGTCAGCGACAAGGCGCTCAAGCTTTCGGCCGGCCGCTACGTGGTGCAGGTCGGCAAGCGCAAGTTCGCGCGCGTCACTCTGGCCTGATCGGTCGGCGCGGCCGGGCCGACCGTCGCGCCATGCGTCCTAGCGGACTTCGATCGTCACGCGGCGATTGCGCGGCTCGTCGACGTCCTCGGCGGTGCGCACCGCGAGTTCGCGCTCGCCCCGGCCCACGGCCTCGATCCGGTTCGACGGGAAGTCCCGCGCGATGAAGAGCTGACGGATCTGCTGCGCGCGCGTGAGCGACAGGCTGTCGTTGAGCGCCGCGGGTCCCACGGTGTCCGTGTGACCGGTCACCACGATCTCGCCGCCGCTGCGCCCGCGCGCGGCGGCCAGCGCCTCGGTCAGGGTCGCCTGGGAGGCCGCAGTGAGCACGGTCCCGCCCGGTTCGAAATACACGGTGAAGCTCTGAGCCGGCGGCGGCAGGAGCTCGAACAGCATCCTGTTGTCACGCTGGACGCGCTCGGGGTTGGCCTTGTCGATGGTCGGAGCGCCCTTGGCGCCTAGCTTGGCGGTGGCCCGCTCGTAGGGCGTGGACAGGGTCTCCTCGCCGTCTTCGGTGCTGACCACCACGGCCGAGGGCCTGCCGTCGGACTGCGGCAGCAGAACGACGCGGGTTCCGGGCGAAGAACAGGCCGCGAGCAGCGCGGCGGCGAAGCAGGCGATCAGAAAGTGGGGAAGTCGTCGGCTCATCACGGTTGCGGATCCACCTCGACGATGAAATCGGTGCCGCGGATTCCGATCACCGCGGTCTGGGTCTCGACGCGCACGGCGTCGGGGTGCGTCTTGCCGATCAGCCCGGTGACCATGCGCAGCGAGCCACGCAGCAGGGACAGCAGCATGCCGCCGTCGTGCGTGGTGGAGTCGAAGTGGAACTGCTTGAGGTCCAGCCGCGAGGAGGGGCCGACCACCAGCTGCGTGCCGTCGCGCAGCACCACGCTGGCGCCGGAATCCTTGCCGGTCTGCAGGCGGTCGATCGGCGACAGGGCGTCGCCGGCGGCCGCAGCACGCGGCTCGGCGCCGCCGCCAAGCAATTGCACCTCGCCGCGCACCGATTTCACGAGGCCGGCACGCGCTTCGGCCACGGCGGGTGCGGCGGGCGCCGCAGGGCTGCCGGTCGCGCCGGTCTGGGCGGCTGCCGTGCTGGCGGCCATGACGAGGCCGCACAGGGCCAGGATTTTCTTGTCGTTCACGGGCACTTCCACGTCGTGGGGCCGGCGTCACCGGCATTTGCTTCGATCATCCCGTCGATTCCGGGGCATGGCGGCCGATGGTACGCGAGGCGGGCGGGGAGCCGGGCGCCCCCGATAATCGCCCGCGGCGCGCGACCCTGCCGCGGCGCCTTGTCCTGCAACTTCTTCCACCTGAGGCAACGTCCTTGCGATTCTCGGCGCTGAAACCGGCCCAGCTGCTGCGCGTGTCCATCGGGGTGGCGCTGGTCACGATCGTGCTGAAGGGCGCGGCCGGCTACGTCACCCACTCCATGGGCCTGATATCGGACGCCATGGAGTCCTTCGTGAACCTCGCGAGCGCGGTGTTCGCGCTGGCCATGGTCACGGTGGCCGCCCGGCCGGCCGACGAGGGCCATCCCTATGGCCATCACAAGGCCGAGTACTTCTCCTCGGGCTTCGAGGGCATCCTGATCGTCGGCGCCGCGGTCGCGATCATCTGGGTGGCCGTGCTGCGGCTGCTGTCGCCGCAACCGCTCGAGCAGCTCGGCTGGGGCCTGGCGCTGTCGGTGCTGAGCTCGGTCTTCAACGCAGCGCTGGCGTGGGTGATGTTCGGCGCCGCGCGCACGCACCGCTCGATCGCGCTCGAATCCGACGCCCGTCACCTGATGACGGACGTCTGGACCTCGGGGGCGGTGGTGGTCGGCCTCGTGGCGGTGCACTTCACGGGGTGGCTGTGGCTCGACCCGCTGCTTGCCATCGGCGTGGCGCTGAACATCGTGCGCGAGGGTGCGAAGCTGGTCTGGCGCTCGTCGCAGGGCCTGATGGACCAGGCGCTGGAGCCCGAGACGCAGGCGCTGCTGAACGCGGCGCTGGCGCGCTTCGCGGCCGCCGTGCCCGAGGGGGCCCAGCTGCGCTTCGATCACCTCGCGACGCGCCGTGCCGCGCAGCGGCGTTTCGCCGACCTGCACATGCACGTGCCGGGCGACTGGTCGCTGCAGCGCGCGGCCGGCCTGCGCGACGGCGTCGAGAAGACGCTCATGGACGCGGTGCCGGGCCTGCGCGTCACGATCCAGCTGCTGCCGCTCGGCATGGAGGCGCGCGCCACGCCGCCGCGCTCCCGACCCGCCTGCCGCCGGGAGGCGGCACCATGAAGGCCGTGCTGCAGCGCGTGGCGCACGCGCGGGTGGAAGTCGAGGGCCGGACCGTCGGAGCGATCGAGGCCGGTTTGCTGGTGCTGCTGTGCGCCGAGCGCGGCGACCACGATGCGCTGGCCGAGCGCCTGCTCGCGAAGATCCTCAAGATGCGCATCTTCGCGGACGAGGCAGGCAAGATGAACCGCAGCCTGCAGGACATCGGCGGCGGGCTGCTGGTGGTGAGCCAGTTCACCTTGGCGGCCGACGTGAGCGGCGGCAACCGGCCCAGCTTCACGCAGGCGGCGGCGCCCGACGAGGGGCGGCGTCTCTACGAGTTGTTCGTGGGCCTGGCGCGCGCGGCCCATCCCGTGGTGGCGACCGGCGAATTCGGCGCCGACATGCAGGTCCATCTCATGAACGACGGGCCGGTGACGATTCCGCTGCAGATGAAGTAGCCGCCGCGGCAGCGGGGCTTCAGTACGGGTTTCTGATGCCGAGCCCGGCGAGGATCTCGATCTCTCTTGCTTCCATGGCCTCGGCGTCCGCCTCGCCGGTCTCGTGGTCCCAGCCCTGCGCATGCAGCGTGCCGTGCACGAGCAGGTGTGCATAGTGGGCGGCCAGCGTCTTGCGCTGTTCCCTGGCCTCGCGCGCGACGACCGGCGCGCACAGCACCAGGTCGGCCATCACGACCGGCGACTGCGCGTAGTCGAAGGTCAGCACGTTGGTGGCGTAGTCCTTGCCGCGGAATTCGCGGTTCAGGCGCTGGCCTTCATCGGCGTCGACGATGCGCACCGTGATCTCGCCCTCCACATCGAGCGCGTGGCGGATCCAGCGGCGGACACCGTGGCGCGGCAGCGCCGCACGATGCCGCTCGACGCCAGGAAAGCGCGCGAACTGCAGCGACAGCGAGAGTGCTTCGAGCGCCATCAGTCGACCCTGCGCGCCGAGGTCTTGCGCGCGTTGTCGTAGGCGTCGACGATGCGCGCCACCAGCGGATGCCGCACCACGTCGGCGCTCGTGAAGCGCGTGATCGCGATGCCGTTGACGCGCTTGAGCACCCGCTCGGCATCGATCAGTCCGCTCGGCTGCGTCTTCGGCAGGTCGATCTGGCTGACGTCGCCCGTGACCACCGCCTTGGCGCCGAAGCCGATGCGCGTGAGGAACATCTTCATCTGCTCGACCGTGGTGTTCTGCGCCTCGTCGAGGATCACGAAGGCGTTGTTGAGCGTGCGACCGCGCATGAAGGCCAGCGGTGCGATCTCGAGCGCATTGCGCTCGAAGGCCTTCTGCACGCGCTCGAAGCCCATCAGGTCGTAGAGCGCGTCGTAGAGCGGCCGCAGGTACGGGTCGACCTTCTGCGTCAGGTCGCCGGGCAGGAAGCCGAGCCGCTCGCCGGCCTCGACCGCGGGCCGCGTGAGCACGATGCGCTGCACCGCGCTGCGCTCGAGCGCGTCGACCGCGCAGGCCACCGCAAGGTAGGTCTTGCCGGTGCCGGCCGGGCCGATGCCGAGCGTGATGTCGTGGTTCGCGATGTTCTCGAGGTACAGCGCCTGGGTCGGCGTGCGCGCGCGCAGGTCGGCGCGGCGCGTGGCCAGGCCGGCGGCCTGCTCGTCCATCGAGTCGTCGCTGGCAAGCGTGAGCTGCACCACGGCCGGGTCGATGGTGCGCTGGGCGATCTCGTAGAGCGCCTGCAGGACCTCCATGGCGCGCTGGGCATTGGGCTTGGGGCCGTCGATCTTGAACTGCTCGTGGCGATGCGCGATCTTGACGTCGAGCGCTTCTTCGATGCGCCGCAGGTGCGCGTCGAGCGGCCCGCAGAGGTGCCCGAGGCGCGTGTTGTTGGGCGGGGCGAAGGTGTGTCGCAGAATCACGCGGATTTCATTTCAAGCGAAAAGGGCACCCATGATAGGCAAACTCACCGGCATCCTGGCCGAACGCAATCCGCCCCAGGTGCTGGTGGACTGCAACGGCGTCGGCTACGAGGTCGATGTGCCGATGAGCACCTTCTACAACCTGCCGCCCAACGGCGAGCGCGTGTCGCTGCTCACGCACTTCGTGGTGCGCGAGGATGCGCAGATCCTCTACGGCTTCGGCAGCGCGCAGGAAAGGGCGGCGTTCCGCATGCTGATCAAGATATCCGGCGTCGGCCCGCGCATGGCGCTCGGCGTGCTCAGCGGGCTCAGTGTGGCCGAGCTGGCGCAGGCGATCACGCTGCAGGACGCGGGCCGCCTCGTGAAGATCCCGGGCATCGGCAAGAAGACGGCCGAACGACTGCTGCTGGAGCTCAAGGGCAAGCTGGGCGCCGACATCGCGCTGCCCGCGCATGCGGCCACCGATGCGCAGGCCGACATCCTGCAGGCGCTGGTCGCGCTCGGCTACAGCGACAAGGAGGCGGCGGCCTCGCTCAAGGCATTGCCGAAGGACGTGCCGGTCGGCGAGGGCATCAAGCTGGCCCTGCGCGCGCTGGCGAAATAGGCTGGTCCCGCGCCCGGGCTGCCGCGGCTACTGCAAGGCCAGCGCCAGCGCGAAGGCGATGGTCTGGACGGCCACCGTGAAGCCCTGTCGCTGCAGCAGCTGGCGCGTGGCACGCACGCGTTCGGGCAGCGCCACCGGTGGCGCGCCCCCGGGGCGCAGGCCCAGCGACACCAGGGCGGCGTCGAGAGCGGGCAGCGTCGCGATCGCGCCCTGGGCCAGGGCCGCGTACATCGCGGCTTCCTGCCGCAGCCGGAAGGCGGCATGACGCTCGAGCAGGCCGGCCAGCGCCACCACCGCGAACGCGGCCCACGAACTCGCCGGCAGCGAGCGTCCCGTGAGCGCCAGCACCAGCAGCGAGATGCACGACAGCGCGAGGCCCCAGGCAGCGACCGCCGCGCTGGCGCGCAGCAGGCCTGCGGTGGCGGTGCAGAGCGCACGGTCGGGGTCGTTCATGGGCGGGGGCTTTTCGTCTCTCTGGCGGGTGGCGCATTCTGCCGCAGCCGGCGTGTCGACTGGCCCTAAACTGCGCCCTCAACCCATGACCATCCAGACCGACGATTTCGCCCCGGCCCCGCAACGCGTGGTCTCCGCCGCGCCCGCCTCGCCCAACGAGGAAGCCATCGAACGGGCCCTGCGGCCCAAGCTGCTCGACGACTACGTGGGCCAGGCCAAGGTGCGCGAGCAGCTCGAGATCTTCATCGGTGCCGCCCGCCACCGCGCCGAGGCGCTCGACCACGTGCTGCTGTTCGGCCCGCCGGGCCTCGGCAAGACCACGCTGTCGCACATCATCGCGGCCGAGCTCGGCGTCAACCTGCGGCAGACCTCGGGCCCGGTGCTCGAGAAGCCCAAGGATCTGGCCGCGCTGCTGACCAACCTCGAACGCAATGACGTCCTGTTCATCGACGAGATCCACCGCCTGTCGCCCGTAGTCGAGGAAATCCTCTACCCGGCGCTCGAGGACTACCAGATCGACATCATGATCGGCGAGGGGCCGGCCGCGCGCAGCATCAAGCTCGACCTGCAGCCCTTCACGCTGGTCGGTGCCACCACGCGTGCGGGCATGCTGACCAACCCGCTGCGCGACCGCTTCGGCATCGTCGCGCGGCTCGAGTTCTACACGGCCGAAGAGCTTGCGCGCATCGTGCGCCGCAGCGCGGGGCTGCTCGGCGTGCCGATGGACGAGCAGGGCGGCCTCGAGATCGCGCGCCGATCGCGCGGCACGCCGCGCATCGCCAACCGCCTGCTGCGCCGCGTGCGCGACTATGCGCAGGTGAAGGGCGATGGCCGCATCACGGTCGATATCGCGCACAAGGCGCTCGCGATGCTCGACGTCGATCCGCAGGGCTTCGACCTGATGGACCGCAAGCTGCTCGAGGCCGTGATCCACCGCTTCGACGGCGGCCCCGTGGGGCTCGACAACATCGCGGCCAGCATCGGCGAGGAATCCGGCACCATCGAGGACGTCATCGAGCCCTACCTGATCCAGCAGGGCTATCTGCAGCGCACGCCGCGCGGACGCATCGCGACGCTGGCGGCGTACCGGCACCTCGGCGTGGCGCCGCCCACGCGCGACGGCGACATGTTCGGCGCCTGAGGCGCCGCAGGCGCCGGGGCCGTCAGCGGGGCCGCACGTTGGCCGCAATGAGCCACTGCGCCGCGTAGTAGCTGGCCAGCACCCACAGCGAGGCCAGCGGCAGCGGCTGGACGAAGCGGTTGGTCGCGAGCAGCGCATCGCTCAGCATGAACAGGCAGGCGCCCAGCGCCACGCGGCGCGCCGCTGCATCGCCGATCACGGCCGCGCGCCCGAGCGCCTGGGCCGCCATGCAGGCAATGACCACGACGTAGAGCCCCACCGGGATGCGCAGGGCCGCGGGCAGCCCGCCCCACCACAGGAAGGCATACATCAGCACGGCGATCGCGAGCGTGAGGGCGAGCGCGCGTGGACGCGGGAACAGCGCGACGCCCTGCGCGAACAGCGCGACATAGGCCAGGTGGGCCAGCAGAAAGCCGACCAGGCCGGGTACGAAGAGATGCGGCCACATGAGCAGCACGTCACCGGCCAGCGAGGCCGCGAGGCCCGCGACCAGCAGCAGCGCGAAGCGGCGCGGCATCGCCTCGCGCCGTGCGCGCACGATCGCGAACACGATCAGCAGTGAGAGCGCGAGCGGCTTGGCGATGAAGTGCAGCGCGGGAATCGACAGCGCGCCGCTCGCGCTCGCGAGCGCGGCCGCATCGACGAACAGCACGCCGAGCACCGGCAGCCGGCCCTGCAGCAGCGCACCCGTGGCCCACAGGCCGGCCGTGAGCGCGCAGAGCCAGGCCACCGCAGTGGCGAAGGGCAGCGAATCGGAGAACCACAGGAAGGCCGTGGCGCCAGCCAGCAGGCCGATGAACTGCAGCGCTCCGAAGACCTGCACGCCGTGCGAGACCGCGGGCTCGTAGCGTTCCACCGTCGCGATGTCGAAGGCCGGCTTCGGATCGCTGGCCGCGAGGTCGGCCGGCTGCCAGCCCGGCGGCGCGAGCCAGATGCGCAGCTTGTCGCGCCAGCGCCGCGTGCGCCAGCTGTCGCGCGCCAGGCCCCAGTAGACCTCGGCATTGGCCCACAACGGATCCCAGCTGCGCAGCGGGCTGCGGGTGCCGTAGACGCACGGCTCGTCCTCCTCGCGGAAGGTGCCGAACAGCCGATCCCAGACGATCAGCACGCCGCCGTAGTTTCGGTCGACATAGCGGTCGTTGACCGCGTGGTGCACGCGGTGGTTCGAGGGCGAGCAGAACCAGCGGTCGAACCAGCCCAGCTTTCCGATCTGCTCGGTGTGGACCCAGAACTGGTAGAGCAGGTCGACCAGCGCCACCACGACGAAGACCAGCGGCGGCACGCCCGCGATCGCCATCGGCAGATAGAAGATCCAGCCGAACAGCGCGCCGCTCGAGGTCTGGCGCAGCGCGGTCGAGAGGTTGTAGTGCTGGCTCTGGTGATGCACCACGTGCGCGGCCCACAGCACCGCGCTCTCGTGGCCGAAGCGGTGCAGCCAGTAGTAGCAGAAGTCGTAGAACACCAGCGCCAGCAGCCAGCCGTACCAGCGGGTCCAGAAGTCGGTGTCGGGGAACAGCGCGAAGGCCGACCAGCAGGCCGTGTAGATGCCGATGCGCAGCAGGCCCGTGAGCACCGCGCCGACCTGGCTCAGCATGCCCAGGCCGATGCTGTTGAGCGTGTCGGGAAGGCGATAGGTGTCGTGCCCGACACCGCGGCGCGCGCGCCGTCGGCCGACCCAGAACTCGATCGCGATCAGCAGGAAGAAGACGGGGGTCGCGAGGACGATGATCTGGCCAGGGCGCATGGCCGGGATTCTCGACGCCGCCGAAGGCGCCGCTCCCCCGCGGTTTCCCTGTCATGTGACAGTCACCGCGGCGCCTCGGTGGCGTCATGCGCGGCTGACATCCTGCGCTTCCATGCAACGCGACGACGCCTTTCTTCGCGCCTGGCGCGACACCGCCCGCCTCGCTGGAAGCGCCGACGACGACGAGGTCACGCGGCCGCCGAAGCGCTATCGCACGCTCTGGATATCCGACCTCCACCTGGGCACGCCGGGCTGCCAGGCGCATGCGCTGCTCGACTTTCTCAAGCACACCGAATCCGACACCCTGTTCCTGGTCGGCGACATCATCGACGGCTGGCAGCTGCGCCGCCACTGGCACTGGCCGCAGGCCCACAACGACGTGATCCAGAAGCTGCTGCGCAAGGCGCGCAAGGGCACGCGCGTGATCTTCATTCCGGGCAACCACGACGAGTTCGCGCGCAAGTACCTGCATCACAACTTCGGCGGCATCGACGTCGCCGAGGAATGGATTCACGAGACCGCCGACGGCCGCAAGCTGTGGGTGATGCACGGCGACCTGTTCGACGGCGTCATCCAGTGCGCGAAATGGCTCGCGCATGTGGGCGATTCGCTCTACGAGTTCACGCTCAAGCTCAATCGCCACCTGAACTCGCTGCGCGCGCGCATGGGCCTGCCCTACTGGTCGCTGTCGAAGTACCTGAAGCAGAAGGTCAAGCGCGCGGTCAGCTACGTCGGCGACTTCGAGGGCGCGGTGGCGCGCGAGGCGCGGCGGCGCGGCGTGCAGGGCGTGGTCTGCGGCCACATCCACCATGCCGAGCTGCGCGACATCGACGGCATCCTCTACGCCAACGACGGCGACTGGGTCGAGAGCCTCACCGCGCTGGCCGAGCATGCCGACGGCTCGCTCGAGATCCTGCACTGGGCACAGCAGATGCCGGCCCGCACGCCGCGCTCGCGCAGCGCGGTGGGCAGCCCGGAGGTCTGCGCGTGAGCGCGGCCGTGACGGCAGCGGGCGGCACCCGGATCGTCGATCTCGTGTACTTCGATGCCGGCGGCGGCCATCGCGCGTCGGCGCTGGCGCTCGAGGCGGCGATCCGGCGCGCCGGCCTGCCGTGGACCGTGCGCCGCGTCAACCTGCGCAGCGTGCTCGACCCGAAGGACAGCTTTCGCCGGTTCACGGGCATGGACCCCGAGGACGTCTACAACAAGCGGCTGGCGCGCGGCTGGACGCTGGGCCTGGCGCAGGAACTCAAGCTGCTGCAGGGGATGATCCGATGGGGCCATGCGAAGCTGCTGCGCCCGCTGCAGCAGCACTGGCTCGCCACCGAGCCCGACATGGTGGTCTCGCTGATCCCGAACTTCAATCGCGCCTTGTGCGAGTCGCTGGCCTCGACCCTTCCGGGCGTGCCCTACGTGACCGTGCTGACTGACCTGGCCGACCACCCGCCGAACTTCTGGATCGAGCGAGGCATGGACCAGCACCTGGTCTGCGGCTCGCCCAGGGCGGTGGCGCAGGCGCGTGCGGCCGGCCATGCGGACGACCGCATCCATGCCAGTTCGGGCATGCTGATGCGCGCGGAGTTCCATGAACCCGGCACCGTCGATCGCCGCGCCGAACGGGCCCTGCTGGGCATGGACCCCGAGCGCCCCACCGGCCTGGTGCTGTTCGGCGGCCAGGGTTCGAAGGCGATGCTCGGGATCGCTAAGCGCCTGCCCGACACGCAACTGATCCTCGCCTGTGGCCACAACGCCGCACTCGCGCAATCGCTGCGCGAGTTGCCCGCCCGCGCGCCGCGGCTGGTGCTCGGCTTCACGCCCGACATCGCGCGCCACATGCAGCTGGCCGACTTCTTCATCGGCAAGCCGGGGCCCGGCTGCCTCAGCGAAGCGGTGCAGATGCAGCTGCCGGTGATCGTGGTGCGCAACCGCTGGACGCTGCCGCAGGAACGCTACAACGCGCAGTGGGTGCGCGAGCGCGGCGTCGGCCTGGTCTGCGGCAGCTATGCGGGCGTGGCGCCGGCGGTGGCGGAGCTGGTGTCGAATCTCGATCGCTACCAGGCCGCGACGCGACGCGTGGAGAACCGGGCGCTGTACGAGCTGCCCGAGATCCTGGGCAGGATCATGGCGCGGGCCGAGGCGGTTTCGCGCGGGCCTTCAATGCAACTCGCGCCAGAGGATCTTGCCCGTGGATGAGCGCGGCAGGCTTTCGACGAAGCTCACGATGCGCGGCACCTTGTAGGCGGCCATGCGCTCGCGCGCTCAGGCCACGATGTCCGCCTCGACGATCCGGCCGCGCTGATCGGGCCGCAGGATGGCGAAGAGCTTCACCGATTCGCCCTCGCGGTCGTCGGGCACGCCGATCACGCAGGCCTCGAGCCGGTTCGCTCAAACTGTAGAAGCGACGTCCTTCTCGGCCAATGTCATAAGGGCCGAATCGCATTGGCAGAACTGCTCAGGCGGCGGCGCCGACCTTCGGGGCGATGCGGCCGACACGGCGCCGGTCGCGTGCCAAAGAAGAAAGGCCCCCGCAAGTCGCTGACTTGCGGGGGCCTTCTTGGATCTGGTGGCTCTTCACGGACTCGAACCGCGGACCTGTGGATTATGATTCCATCGCTCTAACCAACTGAGCTAAAGAGCCGAGCCCAGGATTATAGCCTTTTCTGCGGAGGGGTCAGCCGCCCGCCGAAAGTTTGGCCAGTTCATCGGACACCAGGCGCACGATCAGGCGGTCCAGCGTATCGACGGAATAGTTCTGCACGTCGTGCACCGTCTCCCGGCCCGGGCCGCGATCGGGACGCCCGGCATCGCGGTAGGTCAGGAACACGAAGCTGGCGCCCGTGTACTGTGCGATCTGCCGCTGGATGTACTCGCCCTGCTTGTCGAGACCGCTCGCGCCGACCGCGAACACCTTGATCCCCTTGCCCAGCGCGGCCAGCATGTCGTCGTCGTACTGGGGGCCGCCGTAGTCCAGATGCGGCGGCGCATCGGCCAGCAGCACCACCATGCGCGTGGTGTCGCTGCCGCGCCAGCTCATGCGGTGCACGGTCTCGTGCAGTGCCTCGTTCATCGCTTCGGGATAGTCGCCGCCACCGTCTGCGCGCAAGGCATCGAGCACGCCCTGGAAGGCACCGAGGTCGTCGGTCAGGTCGTGCCGGCGCAGCAGGAAAGCATCGCCGCGATCGCGGTAGGCCACCAGGCCGAAGCAGGTGTCGGGCCGGCTCGGCAGCTGCGCGACCTCCTGCGCGATGGCGCGCAGCGAGGTCTTGAGCTTGTGGATCTCGTCGCCCATCGAGCCCGTCGCATCGACCAGGAACACGAGGTCGAGCCGCGCCCGCTGCGGCACTGCCGTGGTGTCGGGCAGCACCAGGTCGACCGCGCTCTTCTGGCCGCGGCGCAGGAACGCCGTCGCCTGCCGCCCGTTCTTGCGCACCACGACTTCGTAGACCGGACTGCGCGCCGGATCGAAGGCATTCGGATGCAGCCAGGCCCGGCCCGCGGCATCGGTGCGCGCCCACATCGCGGCGCCGCTCGTGGCCCGCACCGCGACCTCGGCGTCGGCCATCGCCTGGCCCCTGGCATTGCGCACCTGCAGCAGGTGGCGCTCGCCGACGTCGCGTTCGCGGTGCGGCACCTGGGTGCGCTGGCGGAACTGCAGGTAGGCCGCGAAATCCGCGTTGTCGTCGACGCGGCCGGCCGTGACGGTCTCCTGCGCCGGTCGCTGACGCTGCACCGGTGGGGCAGCGGGCGCTGGCGCCGGCGGTGCGAAGCGCGGTGCGGCGGCATCCGCCGCGGCGCCCGATTCCGCCGGCGCGGACTTCGCGGCTTCCCTGGCTGCGCGGCCGGTACCCGGCACGGCGGCCGCGAGCGGGCGTTCCGCTTCCGCATGCGGGATGCCGTCGTCGGGCACAGGCGGTCGCAGGGTCTCGCGGCGCTGTTGGCCGCGATCGCGCCCGGGCGCCTCGAAGGTCTGCACGGGCCTGGCGCAGTGCGTGGCCGAGGGCGCCTCGAAACCGGGCGCGGTGCGCGCCAGGCTCGATGCCTGGACGACCACCTGCGGCTCGGGCTGCGGCGCCGGCGTCGGCCAGCGCGCGGCCATGGGCGCAAGCTCGGTCGCGCTGCATGCGGTGAGCAGCAAGGGGGCGCACAGCAGCGCGGCAAGCGGTCGCTTCAAGAGGGAGAAGGGGCGGTGGTTCATCGGCAGCTCCGGTTGTGGATGCAGCCTGATACGGCCGGCCCGTCGGTCCGGGGTCGAGCCGCGGACATCTTTTTCTTGACCGTGCTAACCCCGACCGGCGCATCCGCACGTAGAAGGTGAGGTGAAAATCTGTCGATGCCTGTGCCCGCCGCGTTTCCCGCCGAATCCGAGGACGATCCCCTGCCGGACGACCAGTTGATGCTCGCCTATGCCGCTGGGGACACGCGTGCCTTCGACACGCTCTATGCGCGCCACGAGAGCGCGCTGCTCCGGTTCATCCGTCGCCTGCTGGGCCTGCGGCTGGCGCCCGAGGCCGACGAGGTGTTCCAGGACACCTGGATGCGCATCATCGCGGCGCGCGACGGCTTTTCGCCGCAGGGTGCCACCTGGCGCACCTGGGCCTTCACGATCGCCCACAACCTCGCGATGGACCGCCTGCGCCTGAGCGGGCGCGAGGTCGCCTTCTATGCCCACGACGAGGACGGCGACGGCCTCGAGGCTGCACGCCTGTTCAGCCGCGGCCTGCTCGACACGGGCGCCGCGGCACGCGATGCCGCCCATCCGTCGGCCGAGGAGCTGGCCTTCTGGCGCGCCGCCGGCCGACGTCTGCTGGCCTGCCTCGACGAATTGCCCGACGACCAGCGCTCGGCCTTCCTGCTGCACAACGAGGACGGCTTCACGGTCGAACGGGTGGCCGAGACGCTCGACGTCAACTTCGAGACCGTGCGCAGCCGGCTGCGCTACGGACTGCGCAAGCTGCGCGGCTGCATGGAGCGCTACCTGTCGGTGCTCGAGCCTGCACGGACCGTGGCGGGCGCGCGCCGCGCGAAGGGGCTCTCCTCATGAGCCGCAACGAAGAAGAGCGAGACGAACTGCGCGACGAGCACCTGCGGCGCGCGCTCGCGCACGCGCCCGATCACGCCGTGGCGCCCGACTGGCGCCTGCGCAAGGCGATCCTCGCGAAGGCGCACGAGGCCATCGGTGCCACCGATCCCGAGACCGATTCGGCTGCGCTGGAGGCCGCGGCAAGACCCTGGTGGCGCCGGGCACCGGCCGGGCATGGCGGGCGCTCGCGCATGCCGTGGAACGCGGCATTCGCGACCGTGCTGGTTGCTGTTCTGGTCGGCGTGCTGTGGCATCGGGAACCGGTGCCGGGGCCGGCGCTGGATTCGCAGGCGCCGATGAAGGAGGTGGCGCCGCCTTCGGCGCCTGTGCCCGCCCCTGCCGCCCGGCCGGACGCGGCGCCGGCGGCCGTGCCGGAGGCTCCGAGCGCAGCGCCATCCGGTTCCTCGTCCTTCCAGGTTCCGATGCCGGGGCTCGAATCGCCGTCGATCGACGTGCCGCCCGAACCACCCAATGCACCGCTGCCGCCGGCGGAAAAGCGTGCAGCCCCCGCAGCCGCCGCGCCGGCCAGGACGCAGGCCGCGCGCACACCTTCGGCCGCGACGCCGGTGACGCCGCCGGCCGCGCCTTCTGCAGCGCCCTTCGCAGCACCGCCAGCGGCACCGCCTTCGGCAGCGCTGGCGGCACCATCGGCGAGGGAGCGGCGCGACGAAAGCGCGGCCCTGCGTCTGCCAGCGCCGGCCGGCGGGCTGGCGCCAGCACCCGCCGCTGCACCTGCTGCACCTGCTGCGCCAGCTGCCCCCGCGGCCGCCGCCAAGTCGGCGGCACCCAACGTGCGCACCGACGAGACCGAGCCGCCCAACTTCGAGGCCCTGCGTTCCTGGAACCGGATCACGATCACGCGGCGCAGCGGCGAAACCCGCAGCCTGCCGCGCACCGATGCGCGCGAGCTCAATGCCCTGCTGGGTTCGGCGGCGCTGTCGGCGGTCGGTCCGCGACCGCTTGCCGGTGCGCCCGAGTGGCGTGTCACGCTCGAGCGCAATGGCGAGGTGCAGGCGGTGTTCGAGATCGCGGGCTCGCAGGTGCGCTGGCGCGAAGGCAAGCTGCCGCCGGGCACCGGCGTGCCATCGGGTCCTGCGCTCGCCGCGCTGCGCGAGGCACTCAGCGATGCGGTGCAGCCGCCGCCGCCACCACCACCGCAGCCGCAGGCAGCACCGGCGCAGGCAGAACCGGCGCAGGCAGAACCGGCCCAGCCAGCGCCACCCGAGCCCTCGGGCAGCCCGCCCTGAGCGCCCTGGCTACAGGTGCTTGAAGTCGGGCGCGCGCTTGCTCAGGAAGGCGTCCATGCCTTCCTTCTGGTCGGCGGTCGCGAACAGCGCATGGAACAACCGGCGCTCGAACATCACGCCGTCCGACAGGCCGCTCTCGAAGGCGCGGTTGACCGACTCCTTGGCCGCCATCACGGCGACCTGCGACATCCCGGCGATCACCAGCGCCGCGCCCAGCGCTTCCTCGGCGAGCTTCTCGTAGGGCACGATGCGGCTCACGAGGCCGGCGCGCTCGGCTTCGGTAGCGTCCATCATGCGGGCCGTGAGGGCCATGTCCATGGCCTTCGACTTGCCGACCGCGCGCGGCAGCCGCTGCGTGCCGCCGGCGCCTGGAATGACGCCGATCTTGATCTCGGGCTGGCCGAACTTCGCGTTGTCGGCCGCGATGATGAAGTCGCACATCATCGCGAGCTCGCAGCCGCCGCCGAGCGCGAAGCCGCTCACCGCCGCGATCACGGGCTTGCGAATCTCGCGGATGGTTTCCCAGTTGCGCGTGATGTAGTCGCCCTTGTAGACGTCGAGGAAGCTGTACTTGGCCATCGCCGCGATGTCGGCGCCGGCCGCGAAGGCGCGCTCGCTGCCGGTCAGGATGATGCAGCCGATGGCCGGGTCGGCGTCGAAGGCCTTGAGCGCCTGGCCCAGTTCGGTCATCAGCGCATCGTTGAGCGCGTTGAGTGCCTTCGGGCGGTTGAGCGTGATGATGCCGACCTTCTCGGCCTCGACGCGCACTTCGATGTTCTCGTAGCTCATGGGGGTCTCCTTGAAACGAACAATCCGTGGGGGCGCCGCAGCGGCTGCTGCGGCTACCGCGACTACTGCGGCTGCAGCCAGGCCGCCATCTTCGCCGCATCCTGCGCGAACAGGCGCCAGGTCGTGACCCCGGCGGGCAGCACGAGCGGCAGGCGCAGCAGGCGCCGGTCGCGCGCCACCAGCGCAGTGGCGCGCCGCAGCGGACCGAGGTAGAGCGCCAGGTCGTCGAGCCGCGTGAGCCGCCAGCCCTGGGCGGTCCTGCCCTTGGCCGCAGGCAGTTCGATGCCGATCCATTCGTCGTTGGCCGCGAAGCCGGCCTGCTCGGCCGCGCCGCCGCGCAGCACCACCTTGACCTGCACGCTGCCCCCGGTCTCGGTCACCCGCAGGCCGAGTTCCTGGGCCCGCTGGGCCGGATCGTCGAGCGCCGCGACGCCGTGCGCACGCAGCAGCCCGGACAGCGGAAGTTCTTCCGTCGAATGAACCCAGCTTGCGAGCTCGCGCGCATAGGAGCGGCCACCGACCGCTTCGAGCGCGGCCGCGAAGTCGGCTTCGGTGATCGGGCCACCGCCGGTCTGCTGCCAGAGGAGGCGCATCACCTCGTCGAGCGAGCCCCTGCCTTCGGCGCGCAGCGTGAGGTCGAAGCACATCGCGACCAGCGCGCCCTTGGTGTAGTAGCTCACGGTGGCGTTGGGCGTCTGTTCGTCCTGCCGGTAGTACTTGACCCAGGCGTCGAAGCTGGCCTCCGCGACCGACTGCACCAGCCG
Source organism: Variovorax jilinensis (assembly GCF_030316885.1). Classification (GTDB taxonomy): domain Bacteria; phylum Pseudomonadota; class Gammaproteobacteria; order Burkholderiales; family Burkholderiaceae_C; genus Variovorax; species Variovorax jilinensis. Next base: position 153,264 of record NZ_JASZYQ010000002.1, read on the forward strand.
GCCCGGCGTCTGCATGACCTGGTTGACGGTCTTGTTGACCAGTCGAAGGTAGCCGGCGTCGTCGATGCGGCCGGCGCGGCGCAGCAGCAGGTCGTCGTAGTAGCTCGTGAAGCCTTCGAACAGCCACAGCATCTCGGTGTAGTTCTCGCGGCCGTAGTCGTAGCGCTCGAACTCCGAAGGCCGCAGGCGCTTCACGTTCCAGGTGTGGAAGTATTCGTGGCTGATGAGGCCCAGCAGCGTGGTGTAGCCTTCGGGATGCTTGCGTGCGTTCAGCTGTGGAAGGTCGCGCCGGGTGCAGATCAGCGCCGTGGAGTGGCGATGCTCGAGACCGCCGTAGCCATCGTCGACCGCATTCAGCATGAAGACGTAGCGATCGTGCGGCGGCTTCGGTCCGCCGCGCTTGCCGACCTTGTCGCCGTGCCAGAAGCGCATCTGGGTCTCGCAGATCGCCCGCGTGTCGGCGATCAGCCGCTCGCCGTCGAAGGCAGCCGTGGCGCCCGCGACCACGAAGCGGTGCGGCACGCCGCAGGCCTCGAATTCGGCACTCCAGAACGGGCCCAGCTCGACCGGGCTGTCGGCCAGCTCGTCGTAGTCGGCGGCCAGGTAGCTGCCGAAGCCGTGGCGGTCGATCTTGAGCGGCCGCAGCGCAGTGGCGCAGGACCATCGCGCGCCCGAGCCGGCGGCCGGCACCGGCGGGGCGACCACCTCGAGCGCATGGGCCGCATCGGTGTGGCCCTCGACCTGCAGGCACAGGCTGGTGCCGTTGAAGAAGCCGCGTCCGGCATCGAGCCAGGCGGTGCGCACCGAGTTGTCGTAGGCGCAGACTTCGTAGCGCAGTACCAGCGGCTTGTCCGGCGTGCAGGAGATCTCCCAGCTGCACTTGTCGAGCTGCCGCAGCGCGAGCCGGCGCCGGCCTTGCAGCGCGCGCAACTGCTGCAGGTTCTTCGAGAACTCGCGCAGCAGGTAGCTGCCCGGAATCCATGCCGGCAGCGCCACGCGCTGCAGCGCGGCCGGTTCGGCGATGGTCAGCGTGACGGCGAACAGGTGCGCGTTGCGGTCCGCGCACTCGACGCGGCAGTGGACGGCCGGCGTGGCCATCAGTTGACGGCGGAGAGTTGCTTCTCGACCTGCGCGGCCGGAATGGCGCCCGGCGTGCGCGTGCCGTCGGCGAAGATCAGGGTCGGCGTGCCCGTGATGTTGTACTTCTGGCCGAACTCGCGGTTGCGCGTGAGGGCTGCGGTGTCGCATTCGGCGTTGGCCGGCATCACGCCGCGCTGCATCCAGTCGTCCCAGACCTTGGCCTTGTCCTTGGCGCACCAGATGTTGCGCGACTTGGTGACCGAATCGGGACCCAGCACCGGATAGAGGAAGAGCTGGATCGTGACGTTGTCGATCTTCATCAGGTCGCGCTCGAACTGCTTGCAGTAGCCGCAGTTGGGATCGGCGAACACCGCGAGCCGGCGCTTGCCGTTGCCGCGCACCATCTTGATCGCGTCCTTGGTCGGCAGCTTGTCGAAGGCCACCTCGCTGAGCTTGGCGACCCGTTCCTCGGTGAGGTTGCGGCGCTCCTTGAGGTCGAACAGACTGCCCTGCAGCAGGTAGTTGCCCTGCTCGTCGGTATAGAAGATGTCGAAGCCGTTGACGCGCACTTCGTAGAGGCCCGGCAGCGGCGCCTTCGTGACTTCGTCGATCTTGGCGAACTGCGGGATGCGCCCGAGGTTCTTGCGGATCTCGGCTTCGCCTGCGTGGACGGCGAGCGCCGAGCCCAGCGCAGTGGCCGCGAGCGCGGCGAGGAGAAGGGGGCGGAGTTGCTGCAGTTTCATGATGGAGAAGGTGTTCCGGGCGTTCATTGCAGGCCCATGGCCTGGCGCGCGATCCAGTTCTTGACGAGTCGCGTGCGGTCGAAGCCGCGCATGCCCCAGTTGCGCAAGGCGGGAAGCGGGTCGGCGCTGTGGGCGAAGAGCTGCTGCAGGCCGTCGGTGGCCAGGCTCATCGACAGCACGTCGGTGCGGCGGGCACGTTCGTAGCGGCGCAGCAGGCGAGCATCGCCCACGCTGCGCCAGTAGTCACGGGTGCGGATGACCTCGGCCAGTGCGGCGACGTCGGCCAGGCCGAGGTTGAGGCCCTGGCCGGCCAGCGGATGCACGGTGTGGGCGGCGTCGCCCGCCAGCGCCCAGGCGCCGCCGTCGGCGAAGGCGCCGGTCCAGCGGTCGGCGATGGCGCGCTGCAGCGGCCAGGCCGCGCGCTCGCTCGTCAGGGTGAAGGCGCCGAGTGCATCGTGGCTGGCCGCGCGCAGCGCCTCGCAGAAGGCTTCGGCGGGCAGCGCCTGCAGCGCCGGCGCGCGGAACTGGTCGACCGACCACACCAGCGCCAGCGAGCGCTCGGTGTCGCCCAGCGGCAGCAGCGCGAGCACCTCGCCCTTGTCGTTGAACCACTGCCGGGCGACGCCGTCGTGCGCCTGCGCGGCCTCGAGCCGGGCCGCGATCGCGTGCTGCGGATAGCGCGTGACCTCGTAGCCGACGCCGAGGGCTTCGCGCGTGGCGCTGATGCGGCCTTCGCAGACCACGGTGAGCGGCGCGGCAACGGCTTCGGCCACCACCTCGACGCGCGGCTGGAAACGCACCGCGTCGCCCAGCTGGCGCTCGAGCGCCGGCACATCGACGATCCAGGCCAGCGCGTCGACCTTCTGGCGCCCGGCGGCGAACTGGACGCGGCCGCCCTCGTCGCCGTGCACGAGCATCTCGCGCACCGGCGTGGCGTGCGCGGCATCCGGCCAGGCGCGCAGGGATTCGAGCAGGGCCTTGGAGGCCGAGTTGAGGGCATAGGCGCGGACGTCTGCGCCGGCCGGCGGCGCAGCGGGCGCCACCAGGGCCACGCGCACCCTTTCGCGTGCCAGCAGGAGGGCCAGCGTGCGGCCGACGATGCCGGCGCCGCGAATGCAAACTTCGGGGGGAAGGGCCATCGCCGGATTGTAGGAGGCCGGGCGTCCGACGGCAGGCGGCCTCACAATCCGGGGCTACAGAAAGGATCCGCGCGTGAACGAAGCCCCCGAATTCGATGTCCGAGCCACCATCGCCCGCCTCTTCGTCTATCCGGTCAAGTCCTGCGCGGGCGTCGAGCTCGACGAGGCATTGCTGGTCGAGACCGGCCTCGAGTTCGATCGCGCCTGGATGGTGGTCGACGAGCACGGCGAATTCGTCACCCAGCGCGAGCTCCCGCGCATGGCGCTGATCCGGCCACAGCTCAGGCACTCCGAGATGGTGCTGCGCGCGCCCGGCATGCTCGCGCTGCACATCGCCTTCGACCGGGTCGAGCAGGCGACCCGCGTCAAGGTCTGGAACGACGAGGTCGCCGCCTACGACATGGGCGACATCGCGGCCCAGTGGTTCAGCGACTTCCTCTCCGAGCCGGAGCGCCCGCGCAAGCTGCGCCTGGCGCGCTTCGATCCCGAGCAGCAGCGGCTGTCGAGCCTGAAATGGACCGAGGGCGTCGAGGCCCCGAACCAGTTCGCCGACGGCTTTCCGCTGCTGGTGGCGAGCGAGGCCTCGCTCGCCGAGCTCAACGAGCGGCTGGCGGCAGGCGGCCACGCGGCGGTCGGCATCGAGCGCTTCCGGCCCAACGTGGTGCTGGCCGGCATCGAGGCCCACGACGAGGACCGGGTCGAGACCCTGCACATCACGACCGCCGAGGGCGAGGTGCTGGTGCGTCCGGTGAAGCCCTGCGCCCGTTGCCCGATTCCCGACATCGACCCGCAGACCGCCATCAGCAGCCCCGAGGTCGGCGACACCCTGCGCAGCTACCGTGCCGATCCGCGCGTCGACGGCGCCATCACCTTCGGCGTGAACACCATCGTGCTGCAGGGCATCGAGCACGCGCTGCGCGTCGGCCAGCCGGTCGGCGGCAACCTGCGCTTCGATTGAAGCAGCCTAAAATGCGCGGTTCCCCCCAGCATTCCTGAAAGCACCCCGCCATGAGCCTCCAGTGCGGCATCGTCGGCCTGCCCAACGTCGGCAAGTCCACTCTCTTCAATGCCTTGACCAAGGCAGGCATCGCGGCCGAGAACTATCCCTTCTGCACCATCGAGCCCAACGTGGGCGTGGTCGAGGTGCCCGATCCGCGGCTCGACGCGCTGAGCGCGATCGTGAAGCCCGAGCGCGTGGTGCCGGCGATCGTCGAGTTCGTCGACATCGCGGGCCTGGTGGCCGGTGCCAGCCAGGGCGAAGGCCTCGGCAACCAGTTCCTGGCCCACATCCGCGAGACCGACGCGATCGTCAACGTGGTGCGCTGCTTCGAGGACGACAACGTGATCCACGTGGCCGGCAAGGTCGACCCGATCTCCGACATCGAGGTGATCCAGACCGAGCTTTGCCTGGCCGACCTGTCGACGGTCGAGAAGGCGCTTCATCGCCACACCAAGACCGCGCGCTCGGGCGACAAGGAAGCCATCAAGCTGGTGGCGCTGCTCGAGAAATGCCAGGCCGCGCTCAACGAGAACAAGCCGGTGCGCTCGATCGAGTTCAGCAAGGAAGACAAGCCGCTGGTCAAGCAGTTCTCGCTGATCACGGCCAAGCCGGCGATGTTCGTCGGCAACGTGTCCGAGGACGGCTTCGAGAACAACCCCTTCCTCGACCGCCTGCGCGAATACGCCGCCGCGCAGAACGCGCCCGTGGTCGCGATCTGCGCCAAGATCGAGGCCGAGCTGGCCGACATGGACGACGAGGACCGCAAGATGTTCCTGGCCGAGATCGGCCAGGAGGAGCCGGGCCTGAACCGCCTGATCCGTGCCGCCTACACGCTGCTGGGCCTGCAGACCTACTTCACCGCCGGCGTGAAGGAAGTGCGCGCCTGGACCATCCACATCGGCGACACCGGCCCGCAGGCGGCCGGCGTGATCCACACCGATTTCGAGAAGGGCTACATCCGGGCCCAGACCATCGCCTACAACGACTTCATCGCCTACAAGGGCGAGCAGGGCGCCAAGGACGCGGGCAAGATGCGCGCCGAAGGCAAGGACTACGTCGTCAAGGATGGCGACGTTATGAACTTCCTTTTCAGCTCCTGACGCCTGGCCCGCAATGCTCACCGTCCACCATCTGAACAACTCGCGCTCGCAGCGTGTTCTGTGGCTGCTCGAGGAGCTGGGCCTGCCCTACGAGGTCGTGCGCTACGAGCGCGATCCGAAGACCATGCTCGCGCCGCCGGCCCTGAAGGCCGTGCATCCGCTCGGCAAGTCGCCCGTGGTCGTGACAGAGGACGGCCTCGTGCTGGCCGAGTCGGGTGCCATCATCGAAACCGTGATCGAGCGCTACGGCCAGGGCCGGCTGGCACCGCCGCCCGGCGGCGCCGAGGCGCTGCGCTATCGCTACTGGCTGCACTACGCCGAAGGCTCGGCCATGCCGCCGCTGCTGCTCCAGCTGATGTTCGGCCGCATCGAGCAGGCACGCATGCCCTTCTTCGCCAGGCCGATCGCGCGCTCGATCGCCAGCGGCGCCCGCAAGGCCTTCATCCTGCCGAGCATCCGCACGCACCTTGACTTCATGGAGGGCGAGCTCGGCAAGGGCCCATGGTTTGCGGGCGACCACTTCACGGGTGCCGACATCCAGATGAGCTTTCCGGTCGAGGCGGCGCGCGCCCGTGGCGGCCTCGACGAATCGCGGCCACGCCTGATGGCCTGGCTCGACCGGATCCATGCCAGGCCCGCGTACGGCCGCGCGCTCGAGCGCGGCGGTCCCTACGCGCTCCTGAAGTAAGGCGCCACTCGGCGGCGGCTCAGCTGTTGGGCCAGATGTAGAGCAGCGCCACCGTCATCGTCACATAGCGCGCGAACTTGCCGATCGCCATGTAGAAGACGCAGGGCCAGAACGACAGCTTGAGCCAGCCCGCGACCGCACACAGCGGATCGCCGACGATCGGCAGCCAGGACAGCAGGCAGGCCTTGGGCCCGAGCCGTTCGAGCCAGCCCAGCACGCGCAGGTGATGCTTCGAGTGCGAGTACTTGTCGGCCACCTTGTGGGCGCCGTAGCCCATCCACCAGTCGACCATGCCGCCCAGGGTGTTGCCGAGCGTCGCCACCCCGATGGCCGGCCAGAACATGTCGGGATTGAGCTTGAGCAATCCGAACAGCACCGGCTCCGAGCCCACCGGCAGCAGCGTCGCCGACACGAAGGCGGCGATGAACACCGTGCTGAGCCCGTACTGCGGAAGCGCGAGGAGCGCAAGAAGTGAGTCGAGCCAGGCTTGCATGTGTGCGGCGAGTATAGAAAGGAGCCGCCGGGCTCCGGCGTAGGCAGGAACCCTCGGACCGCGCCATCGGCCGCCTGTCACCTGCGTGCGCAATCAGTGCAAATCGTTGCAGCCGCGGGCTCGGCGCGCCGCTACAATCGTGCCTCATTTTTCAGCACCCCGGCGCGCGCCAGATTTCCTTCATGACCCTGCAGATCGGCCACATCGCGCTGGAGAACAGCCTGTTCGTCGCGCCCATGGCGGGCGTCACGGACCGGCCTTTCCGCATGCTGTGCCGCGAACTCGGCGCCGGCTACGCGGTGAGCGAGATGGTCACCTCGCGCAAGGAACTGTGGGGCACGCTCAAGACTTCGCGCCGCGCCAATCACGAAGGTGAGCCGGGCCCCGTTTCGGTGCAGATCGCCGGCACCGACGCCGACATGATGGCCGAGGCTGCGGCCTACAACATCGATCGCGGCGCTCAGATCATCGACATCAACATGGGCTGCCCGGCCAAGAAGGTCTGCAACAAGTGGGCCGGCTCCGCGCTCATGCGCGACGAGCCGCTGGCGCTCGAGATCGTCGAGGCCGTGGTGCGCGCGGCGCTGCCGCACCGGGTGCCGGTCACGCTCAAGATGCGCACCGGCTGGAGCGACGAGCATCGCAACGCGGTGGCGCTGGCGCGCCGCTTCGAGGCCGCGGGCGTGCAGATGCTCACGGTGCACGGGCGCACGCGCGAGCAGGGCTACAAGGGCTTCGCCGAATACGACACCATCGCCGCGGTCAAGGCCGCGGTGCGCATTCCGGTGGTTGCCAACGGCGACGTGAATTCGCCAGAGAAGGCGCGCGACGTGTTCGCCGCCACCGGCGCCGATGCCGTCATGGTCGGCCGCGCGGCGCAGGGGCGGCCGTGGATCTTCCGCGAAATCGCGCACTTCCTCGCCACCGGCACGCACCTGGCGCCGCCGCTCGTGGCGGAGGTGCGGCGCCTGCTGCTCGACCACCTGCAGCAGCACTACGGGCTCTACGGCGACTACAGCGGCGTGCGCACCGCGCGCAAGCACATCGGGTGGTACGTGCGCACGCTGCCGGGCGGCGAGGCCTTCCGCGCCGAGATGAACCGCATCGAGGACTGCGAGGCGCAATGGCACGCCGTGGCCGCGTTCTTCGATGCGCTGGGCGCCCAGATGGACCGCATTCCGGTCATTGCCGCGGAGCCGGCGAGCGAGGTCGAGGACGAACCGTCGGCCGACCTCGCGGCCTGATCGACGCCGGGAAACGAGCTGAAAGCAGAGAGAGAGAGAGCGAGCCGAGCGAAAGCAGAGCAAGAGGAGAAGAAGAGAAGGCCATGAGCAAGAAACACATCGAAGACTGCGTACGCAGCAGCCTGGACAGCTATTTCCGCGACCTGCACGGGATCGAGCCCGATGGCATGTACGAGATGCTGGTGCGCGTGGTCGAGAAGCCGCTGCTCGACGTCGTGATGACGCGCGCCGAGGGCAATCAATCGAAGGCCGCCCAATGGCTGGGCCTGAACCGCAACACGCTGCGCAAGAAGCTGGTCGAACACAAACTGTTGAAGTAACCCCTGATGACGAACGCACTGATTTCCGTTTCCGACAAGACCGGCATCCTCGAATTCGCCCAGGCGCTGCATGCGCTGGGCATCAAGCTGCTGTCCACCGGCGGCACCGCCAGGCTGCTGGCCGACGCCGGCCTGCCCGTGACCGAGGTGGCCGACCACACGGGCTTTCCCGAAATGCTCGACGGCCGCGTCAAGACGCTGCATCCCAAGGTGCACGGCGGCCTGCTCGCGCGCCGCGACTTGCCTGCGCACATGGCGGCGCTCGATGAACACGACATCGCGACCATCGACCTGCTCGTAGTCAACCTCTATCCCTTCGAGGCCACCGTCGCCAGGGCCGGCTGCACGCTCGAGGACGCGATCGAGAACATCGACATCGGCGGCCCCGCGATGGTGCGCAGCGCGGCCAAGAACTGGAAGGACGTCGGCGTGCTGACAGATGCCTCGCAATACCCGCAGGCGCTGGCCGAGCTGCAGGCCCACGGCAAGCTCAGCGACAAGACCCGCTTCGCCTTCTCGGTGGCGGCGTTCAATCGCATCAGCCAGTACGACGGCGCGATCAGCGACTACCTCTCGGCGATCGACTTCGACGCCAGCACCGGCCAGCCCACGCCCACGCGCACGCTGTTCCCGGCGCAGAGCAACGGCCGCTTCGTGAAGATCCAGGATCTGCGCTACGGCGAGAATCCACACCAGCAGGCTGCCTTCTACCGCGACCTCTACCCGGCGCCCGGATCGCTGGTCTCGGCGCGCCAGCTGCAGGGCAAGGAGCTCAGCTACAACAACATCGCCGATGCCGATGCCGCGTGGGAATGCGTGAAGAGCTTCGACGTCCCGGCCTGCGTGATCGTGAAGCATGCCAACCCCTGCGGCGTCGCGACGGCCAAGGATGCGGCAGAGGCCTATGCCAAGGCCTTCAAGACCGATCCGACCTCGGCCTTTGGCGGCATCATCGCCTTCAATCGCCCGGTCGACGGCGCTACGGCGCAGGAGATCGCCAAGCAGTTCGTCGAGGTGCTGATGGCGCCCGGCTACACGCCCGAGGCGCTCGAGGTGTTCCAGGCCACCAAGGCCAAGCTCAACGTGCGCGTGCTCGAGATCGCGCTGCCCAAGGGCGGTGCCACCGACTGGGAAAACGGCCGCAACGCCACCGACGTCAAGCGCGTCGGCTCGGGCCTGCTGATCCAGACCGCCGACAACCACGAACTCGCGCTCGCGGACCTCAAGGTGGTCAGCAAGAAGCAGCCGACGCCTGAGCAGCTGCAGGACCTGCTGTTCGCCTGGAAGGTCGCCAAGTACGTGAAGAGCAACGCGATCGTGTTCTGCGCCGACGGCATGACCATGGGCGTCGGCGCCGGCCAGATGAGCCGCCTCGATTCCGCGCGCATCGCCAGCATCAAGGCCGAGCATGCGGGCCTCTCGCTGGCCGGTACCGCGGTCGCGAGCGACGCCTTCTTCCCGTTCCGCGATGGTCTCGACGTGGTGGTGGACGCGGGTGCGAGCTGCGTGATCCAGCCCGGCGGCTCGATGCGCGACCAGGAAGTGATCGACGCCGCCGACGAGCGCGGCGTGGTGATGGTGCTCTCGGGCGTGAGGCACTTCAGGCACTGAGCCAGGGCCTGTGGACGCCATTTCCGGCGACCCCGGAAATGGCGCTGGCAGCTCCTAGTTGCCGTCGGAGAACCGGTACTTGAGCTGGAAGCTGATCGCTCCGTAGAGGCGGTTCCTGATGCTCGGCACGATCGCGATGTTGAGTCCCCAGTGCCTGCCCTCGATGGCCGCGGTGGGGATCAGCGCCGCGAACCAGCCGCCGTTGTTCGTGTTGGGATAGCCGTCGAATCCGCCGACCACGGCGCCGAACTTCACGCCGTGGAACTCGAAGGGCATCACGTAGAGGCCCAGGTAGTGCGAGCGTTCGCGGTCGCTGTTGCGAAAGGCGCCGGCCGTGACCGAGAAGGTGCGGTCGATCGGCCATTCGATACCGATGCCGTAGTTGGCGTCTTCCAGGCCCTTGTTGCGGTCGAAATGCAGCGAGTAGAAGCCCGGGTTGATCCAGACCTGCTCGATCGGAACCTGCGCGAACGCCGGCGCCGCCAGCAGCAGCGCCGACATGCATGCCATCGAACGCCGGGCCGCCACGGCTAGAGCGACCTGAAGATCTCGCGCGCCGCGGCGACCGTGGCCGCGATGTCGTCCTCGCCGTGAGCCGCGCTCACGAAACCGGCCTCGTAGAGGGCAGGCGCGATGTACACGCCGCGGTCCAGCAGGCCGTGGAACAGGGCGTTGAACCTGGCGCCGTCGCTCTTCATCACGCTCGGATAGTTCTGCGGCAGCGCATCGAGCAGGAAGAAGCCGAACATGCCGCCCTCGCTGTCGGCGCTGAAGGGCACGCCCTCGGCCGCGGCGGCGTCCTTCAGGCCCTGCACCAGCGAACCGGTCCTGGCCGACAGCGCGTCGAAGAAGCCGGGCCGCGAGATTTCCTTGAGCGTGGCGAGGCCGCAGGCGGTCGCGACGGGGTTGCCCGACAGCGTGCCGGCCTGGTAGACCGGCCCCATCGGCGCGAGCTGTTCCATGATCGCGCGCGGGCCGCCGAAGGCCGCGAGCGGCATGCCGCCGCCGATCACCTTGCCGAGCACCGTCAGGTCGGGTGTGACGCCGAGCACGCCCTGGGCGCCGTGCAGGCCGACGCGGAAGCCGGTCATCACCTCGTCGAACACCAGCAACGCGCCGTGCCGGGTGCACAGCTCGCGGCAGCGCTTTGCGAAGGCTGCGCTTGCACGCACGAAGTTCATGTTGCCGGCGATCGCCTCGATCATCAGGCAGGCGATGTCGTTGCCGTGCAACGCGAAGGCCTCCTCCAACTGGGCCAGGTTGTTGTACTCGAGGACCAGCGTGTGCTGCACCACCTCGGGCGGCACGCCGGCCGAGGTCGGGTTGCCGAAGGTCGCGAGGCCCGAACCGGCCTTCACCAGCAGCGCATCGGCGTGGCCGTGGTAGCAGCCTTCGAACTTGATGATGGTCTTGCGGCCGGTGGCGCCGCGCGCGAGCCGCAGCGCGCTCATCGCGGCTTCGGTGCCCGAGCTCACGAGGCGCACCATCTCCATCGAGGGCAGCAGGGCGAGGATGGCTTCGGCGAGTTCGATCTCGCGCTCGGTCGGCGCGCCGAACGAGAAGCCTTCGAGCACCGCGCGCTGCACGGCCTCGACCACCGCGGGATGGCCGTGGCCGAGGATCATCGGGCCCCAGGAGCCGATGTAGTCGATGTAGCGCCTGTCGGCGGCGTCCCAGAAATAGGCACCTTGGGCGCGCTTGATGAAGCGCGGCGTGCCGCCGACTGCCTTGAAGGCGCGCACGGGCGAATTGACGCCCCCGGGAATGACGGCGCGGGCGCGCTCGAAGAGGATGTCGTTGGGATCAGGATGTGCCATCCCCAAAGTATCCGTGATGCGCGTGACGCTTCGGCGGCCTGCGTCTTCCGGGCTGCACGCCGTGCGGCGAAGCGGGCAAGGCCGGGGTCGAGCGCTTCAGTGCCGCGTGTCGTGCGGCGGCAGGGCGAAATCGCTCGGCGTCGGCTCGCCCTCGTCGTCGTCCTCATCGTCCTCGGGCTGGGCCCAGAACAGGCGGTCGGGCAGGACATGGCCCATGCCGGGGCGAAAGCCCGAGTCCAGGCAGCGGTCCATGTAGCTGAGCGCCTCGCTGGTCGCGGCCACGAGGTCGGTACCGCTCGCGAGCAGCGCCGCGAGCGCTGCCGACAGCGTGTCGCCGGCGCCTGCGAAGACGGCGTCGAGGCGTTCGAACTTCTCGCTCGCGAGGATCGACTGCGGCGAGGCCAGCACGTTGTCGATGAACTGGTCCGGCAGCACCAGGCCGGTCACCAGCGTGTAGGGCACGCCGAATTCGCTGGCTGCCTTGGCGATGTCGCGGGCGGTCGGCGGGCGCTCGCCGTTCCAGTCGGGCAGCAGCCAGCGCCACAGCGTGCTGTGGTTGCCGACCAGCACCGTGGTCTGCGGCAGCACCAGGTCGCGGAAGGCGTCGAGGTAGGCCTCGATCTGCGCGTCCTCCCACCACGAGAGGTTGGGCATGTAGGCCACGACAGGCACGTCGGGATAGTCGGTCGCCGTCTCCGCCACCGTGCTGAGGTTTTCGGGCGAGCCGACGAAACCGACCTTGATCAGTTGCACCTCGACGTCCTCGAGGATGGCCCGCGCCTGTTCGGCCACGGCTTCCTCGTCGAACGAGAAATGATCGAAGACCTCGGCCGTGTCGCGCGCGTAGGCGCCGGTCACCACCGGCAGCACATGGACGCCGACCGACGACATGGCCAGCGAATCGCCGGCCAGGCCGCCGGCGCCGCTCGGGTCGCTGGCGTTGAAGACCAGCACGCAGGGCGGATTCGCATCGTCACCCTCGTCAGCCACTTCGGAGTCGTCCGAGGGGTCGGTAAGATCGCTGGTTTTGCGGTCGTGCTCTGGTGGTAGTAGATAAGTTTTCATACTCGAATCAGGGCTCCACGGATGGTGGCATATCTGAGACGCTTGTCACGAGATTCGTTGATACGTTTGGATACGATCGTTGCATTTGATGAACAGGGACCTTAAGCTGCGATGAATACGAAAACCTGGATGTGCCTGATTTGTGGGTGGATCTACGACGAGTCGGTGGGCGTGCCGGAAGATGGTATTGCGGCCGGAACGGCTTGGGCCGATGTCCCGATGAACTGGACCTGCCCGGAATGCGGGGCACGCAAGGAAGACTTCGAAATGGTTGAGATCTGAAGCATGGCATAGGGCCGCGCTTCCTGTGCCCTTCGTGGGGCACAGCGGTCGACAAGGTGTCACAAGGAGCGGTGCGAAATGAGCGCGAATGGATCCGGCTACAAGGTGCTCGTCATCGACGACAGCAACACCATTCGGCGCAGTGCCGAGATCTTCCTCAAGCAGGGCGGCCATGAGGTGCTGCTCGCCGAAGACGGCTTCGACGCGCTGTCCAAGGTCAACGACCACAAACCCCATCTGATCTTCTGCGACATCCTGATGCCGCGCCTCGACGGCTATCAGACCTGCGCCATCATCAAGCGCAACGCAACCTTCTCCAATGTCCCGGTCGTGATGCTGTCGTCCAAGGACGGCGTCTTCGACAAGGCGCGCGGCCGCATGGTCGGCTCGCAGGACTACCTCACCAAACCTTTCACCAAGGACCAGTTGCTGCACGCCGTGCAGCAGTTCGGTCTCGTTCAGGAAGCCCAGTAATGGCGATTCGCAAAGTGCTCGTGGTCGACGACTCCAAGACGGAGCTCGTGTTTCTGACCGACCTGCTCCAGAAAAACGGCTTCTCGGTCAAGACCGCCGAGAACGCGGACGACGCCATGCGCCGCCTCGAGGAAGAACAACCCGACCTGATCCTGATGGACGTCGTGATGCCGGGCCAGAACGGCTTCCAGCTCACGCGGGCGATTGCCCGCAACCCGCAGTACGCGGGCGTGCCCATCATCCTGTGCACGAGCAAGAACCAGGAAACCGACCGCGTCTGGGGCATGCGCCAGGGCGCGCGCGACTACATCGTCAAGCCGGTGAATGCCACCGAGCTGATGGCCAAGATCAGCGCCCTGGCCTGATCGCAGGACCGCACGTCTCATGGCCAACCGCGACGCCCTACGCGCATTCCAGTCCCGGCTGGCGGGCCGCCTGCAGGCCGCCCGCACCTCGGACGTGTCCGCTTCCTGGCTGGCCGTCGAGGCCGGCGAGGCGAACTACCTGTTCCCGCTGGGCCACGCGGGCGAGATCTTCCCGTGGGTGGCGCCGCAATCCGTGCCCTACACGGAGCCGTGGTTCCTGGGTGTCGCCAACCTGCGCGGCGGCCTCTACGGCGTGGTGCAGCTGTCGACCTTCGCGGGCGGCGCGGCGAGCGCTCCCGTGGCGAACGAAGCCAGTCGCGCGCAGTCGCGGCTGGTGGCGCTCAACGAGCTGCTCGAAGTCAATTGCGCGCTGCTGATCGACCGCCTGGTCGGCCTGCGCGGCGTCGATGCCTTCGTCGCTTCGGAAGCCCCGCAACAGGACGCGCCGCCATGGCTCGGCCATTCGTACCAAGACGCCGCCGGAGGGCGCTGGCAGGAAATCAACCTGCAGGCCCTTTCGCAGCAACCCCAGTTCCTGAGCATCGGCGCCTGAACGGCCTGCCGAGCAACGTTTACAACCTGAAGGACCGACCGTGAGCTCGATCGCCGACAAGTTCAAGAAATTCCTGCCGCAGGGCGGCGACCGCGTTTCGGTGGGTGCCGACAGCGCGGGCGCGTTGTCGATGGATCACATCGAGACCGTGCAACCCGAGCACTCGCGCGCGGATCACGTGCAGCGCGACAGCGTGCACGAGGCCGAGCCCGCCGCTGCCGCACCGCTGCCCGAGACGCTTGCCCTGCAGAGCGGCGAGATCCAGGCGCCGGTCGAAGCCGTGGCTGCCGAGCCGGTCGTCCCGGAGCCCGGCGAAGCAGTGCTCGCCGCCCCGGGCAGGCGCCTGCGGGCCAATCCGGCTCGCCAGCAACGGATCCTCGCGCTGGCCCTGGCTGCCGTCGTGCTGCTGCTGCTGCTGGTTGCGGGCTCCGCGATCCTTCGCGCCGAACGGCTGGCCCAGCAGGTGGCGGCCACCGGCCAGGCGCTGATGCAATCGCAGCGGCTCGCCAAGTCGGTCTCGCAGGCGCTGGTCGGCAACGTGCCGGCGTTCACCGAAGTGCGCGAGAGCGCCGAGGATCTGACCCGCCGCGTGCAGGGCCTGGCCAGCGGCGACGATTCGCTCAAGCTCGATCGCGTGGGCAGCCAGTACGACGGCGAACTCACGAAGATCAGCGGCCTGGTCGAGCGCGCCGACCGCAGCGCCAAGGCCGTGCTGGCCCAGCAGAAGATCCTGACCCAGGTCGGCACCGCGCTGCGCGACATCAATCGCCAGTCCTCCGACCTGCTCGAGATGACCGAGACCGTGGCTTCGCTCAAGATGCAGCAGAACGCGACCATCCCCGAGATCTCGGCCGCCGGCCAGCTCGTGATGCTGACGCAGCGCATCGGCAAGTCCGCCAACGAATTCCTGACGGTCGACGGCGTGAGCCCCGACGCCGTCTTCCTGCTCGGCAAGGACCTGAACAGCTTCCAGGAAATCACGCGCGGCCTGCTCGACGGCAGCGCCCAGCAGCGCCTGCCGGGCACCCGCGACGCGCAGACCCGCCAGCAGCTCGAAGCCATCCTCAAGACCTACGAAGCGACCCGCACCCAGGCCGGCGCCATCCTCGGCAACCTGCAGGGCCTGGTGGCGGCGCGCGAAGCGCAGGCCGCGATCCTGGCCGACAGCGAACCGCTGCGTACCTCGCTGGGCGACCTGCAGGAAAAGCTCTCGGCCCGCACCGGCCTCGGCGCCGGCACGATCGTGATGCTGCTGGTGCTCTCGCTGGCCGCCCTTGCCCTGGCGGGTGCCATCGGCTACGTGCAGGTTCGCGAAGGCCGCGAGCGCGCCGCAGCGGCCGAACTCGAACGCCTCGAAGCCGAACGTGCGAGCGAGGACGCCAGCCGCGTCAATGCCGCCAACCAGGCCGCCATTCTTCGCCTCATGAACGAACTGCAGACGGTGGCCGAAGGCGACCTGACGCAGGAAGCCACGGTGACGGAGGACATCACGGGCGCGATCGCCGACTCGGTGAACTACACGGTGGAAGAACTTCGCCTCCTGGTCGGCAACGTGCAGAACACGGCCACGCGGGTGGCGCAGACCACCTCGCAGGTGGAAAGCACCTCGACCGAACTGCTCGCTGCCTCCACCGAACAGCTGCGCGAGATTCGCGAGACCGGCCAGTCGGTGCTGACCATGGCCGAGCGAATCAACGGCGTGTCCTCGCAGGCGCAGGAATCGGCCACGGTGGCCCGGCAATCGCTGCAGGCCGCTTCGTCGGGCCTGCAGGCGGTGCAGAACGCCATCGGCGGCATGAACTCGATCCGCGACCAGATCCAGGAAACGTCCAAGCGCATCAAGCGCCTGGGCGAGTCCTCGCAGGAGATCGGCGAAATCACCGAACTGATCTCGGACATTACGGAACAGACCAACGTGCTGGCGCTGAATGCCGCCATTCAGGCCGCATCGGCCGGTGAAGCCGGTCGCGGCTTCTCGGTGGTGGCGGAAGAAGTGCAGCGGCTGGCCGAACGCTCCGCAGACGCTACGCGCCAGATCTCTGCACTCGTGAAGGCCATTCAGACCGACACGCAGGATGCGGTGGGCGCCATGGAGCGTTCCACGCAGGGTGTGGTCGAGGGGGCCAAGCTGTCCGACAACGCGGGTACCGCGCTGTCCGAGATCGACCGCGTGTCGCGCCGACTGGCCGAGCTGATCGAGCAGATTTCGCAATCCGCCTCGCGCGAAGCCGATTCGGCCAACGTGGTGGCGGCCAACATCCAGCACATCTTCGCCGTGACCGAACAGACCGGTGAAGGCACGCGGACCACCGCCCAGCAGGTTCGCGAGCTCTCGCACATGGCCGAAGAGTTGCGCCAGTCCGTGTCCCGATTCAAGATTGCCTGAACGCCGAGCGCCACAACGTGTCGATCCAAAGCCCCGCCACCGCCCATACAGCCGGCAATGCGCCGGCCACTGAGGATCTCGGGCCGCTGGCCTGGGTATTGGGAGAAATCCAGAAATCGCTCGACGGGGTGAGCAAGACGCTGCGCCGCTTCGCGCGCGAAGCGGCCGCGGCCGCGCCCGGCTCGGAGATCGACACGGCGCCGCTGCGGCTCACGCGCCAGCAGCTGCACCAGGCCGTCGGGGCGCTCCAGATGGTGGGCCACACGACGCCCGCGATGGTGCTGGGCGCGATGGAATTCGCGGTCCAGAGCTTCGTCACCGAGCCGCTGCGCTGCAACGAATCCGCGGTGCAGAAGATCGACCGCGCCGGCTTCGCGGTGGCCGACTTCCTCAATGCACTGGTGGCGGGCAAGACCGTCTCGTCGGTCGCGCTGTTCCCGCAATACCGCGAGGTGCTCGAGCTGGTCGGCAACGAACGCGTGCATCCGGCCGACCTCTGGAACATGGCCTGGCGCTGGGTCGAGATCAAGCCTTCGCCGACGCAGACCGCGCTGGTCTATGACCCCGCGGTGCGCTCCAAGCTCGACCGCGAGGTGCTGCGTGTCGTCAAGACCGGCGATGACCATGCGGCGCGCCGGCTGCAGGCCCTGTGCCTGGGCTTGGGCCGCGGGGCCTCGATTCCGCGCGTGGCGAGCTTCTGGACCCTGGCTGCCGGCTTCTTCGAGGCGCTGGCGCTGGCCCTGATCCCCACCGATTCGCACGTCAAGCGCGCCGCGTCGCGCGTGCTGCTGCAATACGCGACGCTTGCGCGCGGCGACAACACGGTTTCCGACCGCCTCGGCCAGGACCTGCTGTTCTTCTGCGCCCAGGCCATGCCCGGCACGCGCGACGAAGCCGCGACCCTGCGCGCCGTGCGCGTCGCATGGGGCGTCGCCAACGAGCAGACGGTCGACTACACGATCGAGCAGTTCGGCCGTTTCGATCCGCTGGTGCTGGCCCAGGCGCGCAAGCGCATCGAGGCCGCCAAGGAAATGTGGTCGGCGCTCTCGGGCGGCGACACCACGCGCACGCGCCAGGTGGTCGACACCTTCGTGCAGCTCGGCGAGTCGCTGCAGAAGCTGCACCCGCCCAGCGCACCGATGGTGCAGGCGCTCAACAACGCGGTCGACGCCTCGATGCGCTCGGGCCAGCCGCCGGCGACCGAGCTCGCGATGGAAGTCGCGACCTCGGTGCTGTACCTGGAGGCCGCCTTCGAGGATCTCGATCCGCACGATCGCCAACTCACGGCGCGCACCGTCCAGCTGGCCGGCCGCATCGAGCGCGCCCGCGACGGCGGCCATTCGGAGCCGCTCGAGCCCTGGATGGAGGAGCTCTACCGCCGCGTGAGCGACCGCCAGACCATGGGCACCGTGGTCAGCGAACTGCGCAGCCACCTCAGCGAGCTCGAGAAGTCGCTCGACCAGTTCTTCCGCCGGCCGGCCGAAAAGGGCCTGCTGCGCACCGTGCCGAGCCAGCTGCTGCAGATGCGCGGCGTGTTCTCCGTGCTGGGCCTGGACCAGGCCGCACAGACCGTGCAGCGCATGCGCGACAACGTCGACCAGCTGCTGGCCGACGCCGCGCCGGCCGACGAGGGCAAGACCTTCGATTCGCTGGGCAACAACCTCGGCGCACTGGGCTTCCTGATCGACATGCTCAGCTACCAGCCGGCGCTGGCCAAGCGGCTGTTCGTGTTCGACGCCGAGCAGGGCGAGCTCAAGCCCTTGATGGGACGCCAGGGCGCCGAACCCGGCGCGCCCGAAGCGTCGGCCACCGCCGTCGAGCCCGCAGTGGCCGCGCCCGTGCCTGCCGGCCCGGTGCCCGCGCCCGCGCCCGCGACCGTGCTCAGCGTCGAGGAAGTCGACGCCCAGATCGCCGCCAAGCTCGCAGCGCTGGCTTCCCCCGGCCGCAGCAGGCCGGCGCCTTCGCCGATCGAGGAATTCAGCCGTGCCACCGCGAGCTGGACCGCCAAGATCACCGGCCCGGCGCCGCTCGAAGGGCTGCTGCCCGACACCGAGGTCACCGAGCTCGAGGAGGACGACCTCCAGAACATCTTCCTGGACGAAGCCCGCGAAGTGCTGCACAACGGCCTGGCCGCGGTGTCGGCGCTGGCGACGCGTCCGGACGACGACGGCGAGCTGACCGTGCTGCGCCGCGCCTTCCACACGCTCAAGGGCAGCTCGCGCATGGTCGGCCTGATGGACTTCGGCGAAGCCGCCTGGTCCTTCGAGCAGGTGCTCAACACCTGGCTGGCCGATCAGCGTCCGGCCACGCCCGAACTGGTTTCCGGCACCCGCAGCGCCCTGATGGACTTTGCCAAGTGGGTCGAGGCGATCGCCGCCAACGAACCGCATGGCTGGCATTCGGCGCCGTTCCGCAGCATGGCCGAAGCCCTGCGCACCGGCGAGCCGCTGGCAGCCGCGCCACGCGTGGCCGATGCCGACGCGCTGGTCGCTGCTGCCCGCCACATCGCGGCCGAGTCGCTGGCGGCGCAGGCACCGGCGCCCGCCGCCATCCCGCTCGACGCGCTGGCCGACCTGCCTTCGCTGGATTTCGACACCGCCGTGCCCGCACCCGCACCCGCACGCGTCGAGGCGCCGGCCGAAGACTCGACCGTGTGGTCGGGTCTGCACGAATCGGATGCGCGCCCGGGCCACGACGAGGCGCCGCGCGTACCCGACAGCGACTTCGCGTCCACCGACTTTCTCGATTTCGAAGCCACGCCGGAGCCCGAGCCCGAAACGCTCGGCGAACTCGAGGACGTGGACTTCCTCGAGACGATGCATACCTCGCTCGAGCCCGTGCCTGCGCCAGCCACGCGCAGCGCGCAGCCCGATCAGCCGGTGTCGGCTCCAGCCGAGCCGGATGAGGCCGAGCTCTCGTTCGCGCTGAACCTCGAGTCCGAGAGCGAGCCCGAGGCGGCGCAGCCGCTGCCGACCGAGCCGCAGGCAGAAGCAGAAGCAGAAGCAGATGTGCCCGTCGAGGCAACGGCAGCGCAGGCTGCCGAGGATGCCGAAGCACCTGCCGTCGACGAGGTCGACGCCGTGGTCGAACCGCTGGCGCTCGCGCCGGTGACCGAGGCCGCACAAGCCGCCGAAGCCGACATCCCGACCGAGGCCGAGGCCGAGATCGAAGCCGAGATCGAGGTCGAACCGGCCATGGCGGCCGCCGCCGTGCCCGACGAGGCGCCGGCCCACCTGCCGCCGCTCGACATCGAAGCCGAGCGGCCGTCGCTGCCGAGCGCCGAGGAACAGGTCAAGGTCATCGGCCCGCTGCGCATCGGCATCGCGCTCTACAACGTCTATCTCAACGAAGCCGACGAATGGTCGCGCCAGCTCGCCACCGAGGTCGGCGAATGGGCGCTCGAATCGCACCGCAGGGTGGCCGACTCGACCATCGGCCTCGCGCATTCGCTGGCCGGCAGTTCGGCCACCGTGGGCTTCCAGAGCCTGTCGGGCATGGCTCGCCTGATCGAGGCCGCACTTCAGCACCTGCAGATGCAGGGCCGCGGCACGCCGCAGCAGGGTGCGGTGCTGGTCGGCGCCGCCGAAGAGCTGCGCCGCCTGCTGCACCAGTTTGCTGCCGGCGTCCTCAAGGATCCGGCCGAAGGCACGCTGCGCGCGCTGCGAGAGGTTGCGGCCTCCTTGCTGCCGGCCGAGCCGGTCGAAGGCCGCACCATCTATCCGCACCTGGTGCGCGACGGCATGGCCGAAGTGGCACTCGACGATTCCGAGGATGCGGTCGACGTCAGCGACGCCGTCGACGTCGACCTGTTCCCGATCTTCGAGGAAGAGGCGGCGGAACTGCTGCCCGAGCTCGGCACCGCGCTGCGCGACTGGGCCGAGCGTCCCGAAGATGCGGCGCCTCGTTCGGCAACGCTGCGCACGCTTCACACCCTCAAGGGCAGCGCGCGCCTGGCCGGCGCGATGCGCCTGGGCGAACGCGCCCACCGCATGGAGTCCGAGATCGAGATGCTCGGCTCGGGCGGCGCCGATCGCCAGGCGGTCGAGCGCCTGCTGGCACGTTTCGACGCGCTGCAGGCCACCTTCGACGATCTGCGCGCCGCCGACGACGCGATCCAGACCGAACTGGCGCAGCGCGCTGTGGCGGCACCTGCTGCCCCCGCACCGGCCGAGCCCGCGGTGACGGACGCGTCCGAGGAGCAGGAACTGGTCGCGGCGCTGGCCGCTGCCGAAACCGCGTCCGAAGCCGAAGCCGAACCCGTGGCCGCAGAAGCGGCGGACGCCGTGCCGCGTGCCAGGATCGCGCTGCCGATGCCGTCGACCCTGGCGCCGCTGCGCGCGGTGTCGACGCAGGCGGTTCGCATTCGCACCCAGCTGCTTGACCGGCTGGTCGCGCAGGCCGGTGAAGTCATCATCACGCGCTCGCGCCTCGAGGTCGAACTCGGGCAGCTGCGCGCATCGCTCGGCGATCTGACGGGCAACCTGGATCGCCTGCGCCAGCAGCTGCGCGACATCGAAGTGCAGGCCGAAAGCCAGATGCAGTCGCGCCTGGCCCAGGCCAAGGATTCGCAGCAGGGCTTCGACCCGCTCGAATTCGACCGCTTCACGCGGGTGCAGGAGCTCACGCGCATGATGGCCGAGTCGGTCAACGACGTCGCCACCGTGCAGCGCACCCTGCAGAAGACCGTGCAGGCCACGGAAGACGACCTGAGCGCCCAGGCCCGCCAGACCCGCGAGCTGCAGCGCGGCCTGCTGCGCACGCGCATGGTGGAGTTCGAGGGCATCTCGGACCGGCTCTACCGCGTCGTGCGCCAGGCTTCGAAGGAGACCGGCAAGCAGGTCCGGCTCGACATCACCGGCGGCTCGATCGAGATGGACCGCGGCGTGCTGGACCGCATGACGCCGGCCTTCGAGCACCTGCTGCGCAACTGCGTGGCGCACGGCATCGAGGATGCGGCGGTGCGCGAGAAGGCCGGCAAGGACGCCAGCGGCCTGATCCTGATCGAGCTGCACCACGAAGGCAACGACGTCTCGGTGAGCTTCCGTGACGACGGCGCCGGCCTCGATCACGCGCGCATCGCGGCACGCGCCCGCACGCTCGGATTGCTTCCAGAAGGCGTGACGCTGAGCCACGCCGAGGCCGCCGAACTGATCTTCCAGCCCGGTTTCTCGACCGCGGAACAGGTCTCCGAACTGGCCGGTCGCGGCATCGGCATGGACGTGGTGCGAGCCGAAGTCGCTGCACTCGGCGGACGCATCGAGACCCACAGCCAGGCCGGCCAGGGCACCGTCTTCAAGCTGGTGCTGCCGCTGACCACCGCGGTGACGCACGTGGTCATGCTGCGCGCCGGCAACACCACGATCGGCGTGCCCTCCAACCTGGTCGAACTGGTGCTGCGCGCCAACGCCCACGACCTGGAGAACGCCTACGAGCAGGAGCGCTACCCCTTCGGCGGCGAGCAGGTGCCGTTCTACTGGTCCGGCGCGCTGCTGCAGTCGTCGGCCCGCAGCGACCGCCCGCCGGCCAAGGCCAACACGCTCGTGATCGTGCGAAGCGCGGCCCAGCGCGTGGCGCTGCACGTCGACGAAGTGCTCGGCAACCAGGAAGTCGTGGTCAAGAACCTCGGCCCGCAGCTGTCGCGGCTGCCCGGCATGGCCGCCATCTCGGTGCTGGCCTCGGGTGCGGTGGCGCTGATCTACAACCCGGTGGCGCTGGCCTCGGTGCATGGCGACCGGGCCCGCGCCTACCAGGCGGCCGCGCGGCGCCAGCCGAGCGCCGCCGTGCAGGGCAATGCCGAAGTGCCGGCGATGCCGCTGCCGCCGGTGGTGGCGCAGGTGCCGCTGATCCTGGTCGTGGACGACTCGATCACGGTGCGTCGCGTCACGCAGCGCCTGCTGCAGCGCGAGGGCTACCGTGTCGCGCTCGCGGCCGACGGCCTGCAGGCGCTCGAGCGGCTGCAGCAGGAGCGTCCCGCGGTCGTGCTGTCGGACATCGAGATGCCGCGCATGGACGGCTTCGACCTCGCGCGCAACATCCGCGCCGACGAGTCGCTGGCCGACCTGCCGATCATCATGATCACCTCGCGCATCGCCGAGAAGCACCACGACCATGCGCGCGCGCTGGGCGTGAACCACTATCTCGGCAAGCCCTACTCGGAAGACGAACTGCTGCGCCTGGTGCGCAGCTACACCGGCGCCGAGCTGCCGGCCGCGCTGGCCGCCTGAGCGGCTGCGAGGCCTCTTCCTTCAGCCCTTGACCACGGCGTAGCGCTGCAGCGTGCGCTCGCGCGCCTCGGCGTGGTCGACCACGGGCTTGGGGTAGGTCTGGCCGAGCACCACGCCGGCGGCCTCGAGCTCGAGGGGGCGCGCGGTCCATGGCGCGTGGATCGCGGCGTTCGACAGTTCCCCGAGCTGCGGCAGGTAGCGGCGGATGAACTTGCCCTCGGGATCGAAGCGCTCGCTCTGCGTGACCGGGTTGAAGATCCGGAAGTAGGGCTGGGCATCGCAGCCGCTCGAGCTGGCCCACTGCCAGCCGCCGTTGTTCGACGCCAGCTCGAAGTCGTTGAGCTGCTGCGCGAAGTAGCGCTCGCCGCGCCGCCAGTCGAGCCCCAGGTCCTTGCACAGGAAGCTCGCCACCACCATCCGGAGCCGGTTGTGCATGTAGCCGGTCTGGTTGATCTGCGCCATCGCGGCATCGACCAGCGGGTAGCCTGTGCGGCCCTGGCACCAGGCGTCGAACTGCTGGTCGGCATGCTTGCCGTGGTGCCACTGGATCTTGTCGTATTCGGGTCGGAAGCTTTCGCCCTGCGCGACGCGCGGATGGTGGGCCAGGATCTGGAAGTAGAAGTCGCGCCAGATCAGCTCGCCGAGCCAGGTCGCTGCGCCCGCGCTGCCCTGCTGCGAGAGCGTGTGGGCCAGGCCCGCGAGCCGCCGGATCGACACCGTGCCGAAGCGCAGGTGCACGCCGAGGTAGCTGGGGCCCCGCACCGACGGAAAGTCGCGGGTCGTGTCGTAGCGGTCGATGCGCTGCAGGAAGTCGTCGAGCAGCGCCGCTCCGCCCTGGCTGCCGGTCGGGATCTCGAGTTCGCCGAGGTTGGTGGTCTCGAAGCCGAGGTCGGCCAGCCGCGGCACCGGCGTTTGCAGCGCCCTGGGTGCCGGCGCGAGGGCATCGGCGTAGGTACGCACCGGGTAGGCCTTGAGGAAGAAGGCATCGACCTTGGCCAGCCAGGCGCGCTTGTACGGCGTGAAGACGCTGTAGGGCTGGCCGGCCTGGGTCAGCAGTTCGTCGCGGTCGAACACCGCCTGGTCCTTGAAGGTGTGGAAGGCGACGCCCGCATTGGCCAGCGCGCCCAGGACCTTGGCATCGCGGTCAAGCGCCTCGGGCTCGTCGTCGCGGTTGGCGAACACCGCCTGCGCCTCGAGCGTGCGCGCCAGTTCGGCGAGCTCGTGCGAGGCGTCGGCATGGCGCACCACAAGCGACCCGCCCAGCGATTCCAGCTCGGCCTGCAGTTCGGCCACCGAGTCGCGGATGAACTCCACGCGCCGGTCGGCGCGCGGCAGCGGATCGAGGATCGCGCGGTCGAAGACGAACACGCAGACCACCTGCCGGCAGCTGCGCAGGGCCTGATAGAGCGCGGCGTTGTCGTCCACGCGCAGGTCGCGGCGGAACCACATCAGGCCCTTCGGGTAGATCTTGTCGACGGCCAGTAAAATCGGCGGCATGGCCTTCGATTCTGCCCCCATGAACCTCACGCATCATTTTCTGATCGCGATGCCGGGTCTCGAGGACAAGGCTTTCAACCGCAGCGTGGTCTATCTCTGCGAGCACAGCGAGCGCGGCGCGCTCGGCCTGGTGATCAACAAGCCCAGCGACATCAACCTCGGCGTGCTGTTCGAGAAGATCGAGCTGCGCCTGACCCGGCCCGAACTCGGCAGCGCGCCGGTGTTCCAGGGCGGCCCGGTGCAGACCGAGCGCGGCTTCGTGCTGCACGAACCCGTGTTCGCCCAGGGCGACAAGCCCGACGAATCGGTCTATGCCTCGACTATGACCATCCCGGGCGGACTCGAGATGACGACCTCCAAGGATGTGCTGGAGGCCCTGGCCACCGGCGCCGGCCCGCGCAAGGTGCTGGTCTCGCTGGGCTATGCGGCCTGGGGCGAGGGCCAGCTCGAGTCCGAACTGGCCGAGAACAGCTGGCTCACGGTCGGCGCCGACCCGGCCGTCATCTTCGACACACCGATCGAGCAGCGCTACGACAAGGCGCTCGGCCTGCTCGGGCTCGAGGCCTGGACGCTCTCGCCGGACGCGGGGCACGCATGACTGCCGCGAGGTTCTTGCAATGAGCGCTTCGGCACAGCCCGCCGGCGCTCCTGTTCCCGTTCCAGTTCCCGCCCATTTCCAGAGCTTCCTGGCCTTCGACTACGGCCAGAAGCGCACCGGCGTCGCCAGCGGCAACCGGCTGCTGCGCAGCGCCACGCCGCAGGCCACGATCAAGGCCGAGGGCGACGCCCGCTTCGCGCAGGTCGAGGCCCGCATCCGCGAATGGCAGCCCGATGCCCTGGTGGTCGGCGTGCCCTTCCATCCCGACGGCGCGCCGCACGACAACACCCGCACCGCGCAGCGCTTCGCGCGCCAGCTGCACGGCCGCTTCGGCCTGCCGGTGTACGAGGTCGACGAGCGCTACAGCACCACCGAGGCGCTGGCCGCCGGTGCCCGCGACGCCGACGCCGCATCGGCCTGCATCATCCTTGAACAGTTCCTGAGGAGCCTTCCGTGAACACGATCCCCGACGCCGAGGCGCTCTATCTCGAGCTGCTGCGCGGCGTGAAATCCCTGCTCGGCCCCGACACCCGGCTGGTCGGCATCACTTCGGGCGGTGCCTGGCTGGTCGAGCGGCTGCACAAGGATCTCGGCCTGGCCGGCGCGCCGGGCGTGATCTCGTCGGCGATGCATCGCGACGACTTCGCGCGCCGCGGCCTCAGCGCCAGCGCCCAGACCACGCTGCCCTTCGACGTCAACGGCGCCGACGTGCTGCTGCTCGACGACGTGCTCTACACCGGCCGCACGATCCGCGCGGTGCTCAACGAGCTGTTCGACTTCGGGCGCCCGGCCTGCGTGCGGCTGGCGGTGCTGATCGACCGCGGCGGCCGCGAACTGCCCGTGGCGGCCGACTTCGCGGCCCAGAGCCTGGCGCTGCCGGCCACGCAGTCGCTGGCTCTGGCACGCGGCGACGGCGGTGCCTTCAGCTTCCAGGTCGAAGAAAGCAAGTAAAGAAATGCTCTACAAGCGCAATCCGCAGCTCAACAGGAACGGCGAGCTGATCCACCTGCTGTCGATCGAGGGCCTGCCCAAGGACATCGTCACCCACATCCTCGACACCGCGGCCAACTTCACGAGCGTGAGCGACCGCGAGGTCAAGAAGGTGCCGCTCTTGCGCGGCAAGAGCGTGTTCAACCTCTTCTTCGAGAATTCCACGCGCACCCGCACCACCTTCGAGATCGCGGCCAAGCGGCTGTCGGCCGACGTCATCAACCTCGACATCGCGCGCTCGTCGGCGACCAAGGGCGAATCGCTGCTCGACACCATCGCCAACCTGAGCGCGATGGCGGCCGACCTGTTCGTGGTGCGCCACAGCGAATCGGGCGCGCCCTACCTTATCGCGCAGCACGTCGCGCCGCACGTGCACGTGGTGAATGCCGGCGACGGCCGCCATGCGCACCCGACGCAGGGGCTGCTCGACATGTACACGATCCGCCACTACAAGAAGGATTTCTCGAACCTCACGGTGGCGATCGTCGGCGACGTGCTGCATTCGCGCGTGGCGCGCTCCGACATCCACGGCCTGACCACGCTGGGCTGCGCCGAGGTGCGCGTGGTCGGCCCCAAGACGCTGGTGCCGGCCGACATGGCGCAGATGGGCGTGCGCGTGTGCCACACGCTCGAAGAGGGCATCAGGGATTGCGACGTGATCATCATGCTGCGGCTGCAGAACGAGCGCATGAGCGGCGCGCTGCTGCCGTCGTCGCAGGAATTCTTCAAGACCTTCGGCCTCACGCCCGAGAAGCTGCAGCTCGCCAGGCCCGATGCGATCGTGATGCATCCGGGGCCGATCAACCGCGGCGTCGAGATCGACTCGGCCGTGGTCGACGGCCGGCAGAGCGTGATCCTGCCCCAGGTCACTTTCGGCATCGCCGTGCGCATGGCGGTCATGAGCATCGTCGCGGGTAACGAAGCATGAGCAACATCCTTATCGTCAACGGACGGGTGATCGACCCGGCCTCGAAACTCGACCGCCAGGCCGACATCGCGATCGCCGACGGCGTCGTGCAGGCCATCGGCGATGTCTCCGACGAATTCCGCGCCGAGCGCACGCTCGATGCGCAGGGCTGCCTCGTGGTGCCCGGACTGGTGGATCTTGCGGCGCGGCTGCGCGAGCCCGGCTACGAGCACGAGGGCATGCTCGAGAGCGAGATGGCGGCGGCGGTGGCCGGTGGCGTCACCAGCCTGGTCTGCCCGCCCGATACCGATCCGGTGCTCGACGAGCCGGGCCTGGTCGAGATGCTCAAGTTCCGGGCCGAGAAGATGCAGCGCGCGCGCCTGTTCCCGCTCGGCGCGCTGACGCGCGGCCTGGCCGGCGAGGTGCTGACCGAGATGGCCGAGCTGACCGAGGCCGGCTGCATCGGCTTTGGCCAGGCCGAGGTGCCGCTCGGCAACACGCAGGTGCTGCAGCGCGCGCTGCTCTATGCGAGCACCTTCGGCTACACGGTGTGGCTGCGTCCGCAGGAGCGCGATCTCGGCAAGGGCGTCGCGGCCAGCGGACCGCTGGCCACGCGGCTCGGGCTTTCGGGGGTGCCGGTGTCGGCCGAGACGATCGCGATCTTCACGATCATCGAGCTGATGCGCAGCACCGGCGCGCGCGTCCACCTGTGCCGGCTGTCGAGCGCGGCCGGCGTGGCGCAGGTGCGCGCCGCCAAGGCCGAGGGCCTGCCGATCAGCTGCGACGTCAGCATCAATTCGCTGCACCTGGCCGACACCGACATCGGCTTCTTCGACAGCCGTGCGCGCCTGAATCCGCCGCTGCGCCAGCAGCGCGACCGCGATGCCCTGTCGGCCGGGCTGGCCGACGGCACCATCGACGCGCTGGTGTCCGACCACACGCCGGTCGAAGCCGATGCCAAGACGCTGCCCTTCGCCGAGAGCGAGCCGGGTGCCACCGGCCTGGAACTGCTGCTGCCGCTCGCGCTGCAGTGGGGCGAACAGAGCGGCGCCGGCCTGCTGCGCGCGATCGAGACCGTGAGCGCCGCGCCGGCCCGCCTGCTCGGTGCTGCCGGTGACGCCGCGGGCGCGGGCCGGCTGTCCGTGGGCGGCGCGGCCGACCTCTGCGTGGTCGATCCCGCGCACGAGTGGCAGGTGCTGCCCGAGAACCTCCGCAGCCAGGGCAAGCACACGCCGTTCAGCGGCTATGCGCTGCGCGGCCGGGCCCGCTTCACGCTGGTGGCGGGCCGCCCGGTTCACGGCTGATGCGCACGCTGGCGGCCTGCTGGAAGCTGCTGCGCGCGATCGCGCATGCGCTCTCCGGCTGGTGGACCATCCGTTTCCGCTTCCCGAGCCTGTCGCCGGCCGAGCGCGAGCGCTGCGTGCAGGCATGGGCCGAACGCATGCTCAACCTGATCGGCGTGCGACTCACGGTGCTGGGCACGCCGCCCGCGCACGGTCCGGTGCTGCTGGTGTGCAACCACCTTTCCTGGCTCGACATCCTGGCGATCCACGCGGCGCGTCACGTGCGGTTCGTGTCCAAGGCGGGCGTCGCGCACTGGCCCGTGATCGGCGCGCTGGCGACCGGCGCCGGCACGCTGTACATCGAGCGCGAACGGCGGCGCGATGCGATGCGCGTGGTGCATCACATGGCCGAGGCGCTGCGCGCGGGCGACGTGGTCGCGGTCTTCCCGGAAGGCACGACCGGTGACGGCCACGGCTTGCTGCCCTTCCATGCCAACCTGCTGCAGGCCGCCATCTCCGCCGGTGCGCCGGTGCAGCCGGCCGCGCTGCGCTTCGCCGATGCCGCCACCGGCGAGACCAGCTTCGCGCCCAGCTACGTGGGCGACGACAGCCTGGCGAGCTCGCTGTGGAAGACGCTGAAGGCGCCGCCGCTGCTGGCGATCGTGCGCTATGGCGAAGCGCAGAACTCGATCGGCCGCGAGCGGCGGGCGTGGGCCCACGGCCTGCACGCCGACATCCAGGCTCTGCGCGCGCAGCTCAGGTAGCCATTGCTGCGCTGAGTCCGACCCGGTACCAAGGTGCCCCCCAAAAAAAGACAGCGCCCCGGGGGGCGCTGTGCAACGGCGCCAGGGGCGCCGGGAGGAGGAAACCGAGTGTCTGCTTCGTGTCAGAGAATCCCGAACACCTTCAGCCCGATGATGACGACCAGCGGCACGCCGCAGAGCCAGAGGATGATGCTTTTCATGAGGGTCTCCGGTGAAGTGATGAGTTCACGATAGGGAAGACCCGGCGCGGCGGCTGCCGGCCAATGCAAGGGACCTTCGTGGGTCCTTGCCTACAGCGGTGGACGGTCGAGCAGGCCGAGGTAGTGGTCGAGCATCTGGAAATGGTCGTCGATGAATCGGTCCTCGCGCGCCGCCACCTCGGCGATCGGCACCCATTCGGCGGCCAGCGCATCGTCGTCGGCGCGCAGCGCCGGCAGCGGGCGTTGCCCGAGGTCGAAGAAGTGGCCGTGCGTGATGGTGCGTCCGCGCTGGCTGCGGTCGGGGCGGTCGAAGACGTCGCTGGCGCGCAGGCAGGCGCGCAAGGTCGCGGCCGGCAGGTCCAGGTGGGTTTCTTCCTCGAGCTCCCGCAGGGCCGCCTGCCGCGTGGTTTCGCGCTGGTCGAGGAAGCCGCCCGGCACCGCGAGCATGCCTCTGCCGGGCGCCTGCCCGCGCGTGATCAGCAGCACGTGGTCGCTGCACTTCACGATGCAGTCGACGGTCACCAGCACCGGCGGGTAGGGCGCGTCCTTCCAGGTCGCCTGGTAGTCGCGCATGAGCTCGGCCTCGCGCGCCAGCTCGGCGAACTGCGGCCGACTGCTCCAGCTGCGCAGCAGCGCGATGCTCGACGCCGGCATCTCCGCCGAGAGCGCGTGCAGCGCGGCCTCGGGCGCAGCGAACCAGGCATCGCGCATCTCGCTGGCGCGCCGCACCGGCACCTCCGGCAGGCGGTAAGGCGTCCATTCCGGAAAGGCCTCGAGGTAGTCGCGCGTGGCGTCGCGCAACTGGCCGACCAGGGCGACCGAATTCGCCGCAGCGCCGGGCCCGGCGGGCGGCAGCCTCTGCGTCGCTGCCCGGCGTACCTCGGCCAGCCAGCGGGCTTCGTCGAAGTGGTCGCGCAGCGGCTCGAATGCGACCCGGGCGCGATCGGCAGCGGGCAGGGCCGTGCGGATGGCATCCGCGCGTTCCTGCCAGTCGAAGGGATGCCTCGGCGTCCGCGCGGTGAAGGCCGAGCCGATCAGCACCAGCACCCGGGTGCCGACCTCGAGCGCCTTGCGGACGACCGACAGGTGTCCATCGTGAAAAGGCTGGAAGCGGCCGATGACGATCGCGAGCTCATGCGGAGCGGTCGACGGGGGCAAGGTGTATGTAATTCGAGACTCCAGGGGCTCCATCGGATCGATTGTGGGTCGGATTCAGGACCATTCGGCTTATGCTGACGGACGGATCTCTCGCGCGAGCGGGGGAATCCCGTCTTATTCCCACCTTTGAGGAAAACCAATGAACAAGATTCTCGCCATCCTGATTGCCAGTCTTTTCGCCGCCGGTGCCTACGCGCAAGCGCCCAAGGGAGGCTCTTCGGAGGGCTCCGTCATCACGAACAGCAAGTCGCAGGACCGGGCCCAGGACCGCGTCGATGCACGCCCCCAGGGCAAGGTCAAGGCAGCAGGCGGCGACACCCTGAACACCCCCGAAGGCGGCGCCATCGGCACCGGCAAGTCGGCAGCGGCCGGCCAGGCACGCGAAGCCAAGCGCAACGAAAAGCGCCCGAATCGCAAGGCAGCCCCGCAAGGCGGCACGCCGCAGTAATCGATGCTGCCGGCGCCCACGGGCGCTGCGGCCGATCAAGCCGCCTTCGGGGCGGCTTTTTCATTTGCCCATTCGACACGCGCGTCCCGATGGCCCCTTCGCACCTGAGCGACTTCGGCGAGCTGCTGCTGCGCCTGTACCGGCTGTCGCGCGAGCAGCCGCTGCACCTGTTCCAGGACCAGGCGCTGAACCTGGTCAAGCCGATCGTGTTCTTCGATTCGGCGATGTGGGGCACGGCAGCCACGGCGCCACCGGGCGGCATCGACGTCCACACGCTGCATCTGCACGAGAAATCGCCGCAGATGATGATCGACTACGAGGAGTTCAAGCATCTGGACACGGCCGCGGCCAGCCTGTTCGGCATGCCGCGCGGCACGCGCGCCTTCAACACCGCGACATGGTGGGGCGATCAGCGGGGCCGGCCGTTTCGCGACTTCGTCCAGCGCTACGAGCAGAACAACATGCTCATCACGATGGCCAACGACACCTCGGCCCGCTTCATGGAGTGGATCTCGCTGTTCCGGGCCGATGCCGAGCGGCAGAACACGCCGGCCGAGACCGAGCTCGTGGCCCTGCTGTCACCGCATCTCATGCAGGCCCTGGCGCTGAACCGCGTGATGCACCTCGATCGCCTGATGCCCGCCGACCGCGTCGGGCGCGGCGCCGCGATGGGCGACCTGATGGGCGTGCTCTACCACGCCGACCCCGGCTTCGAGCGCCTGCTTCGCGAGGAGTGGCACGATTGGCCGGGCCGTGCGCTGCCGCCGGAGGTGCTCGATCATTTCCTGCGCGGGCACGGCCGCTTCGTGGGCCGCAAGCTGGTGCTTGCGCACGGCACCGAGCACGGGCTGCTGTTTCTCGCGGCGCGGCCCCGGGCTCCAGCCGACGAGCTCAGTCCGCGTGAACGCATGGTGGCGCAGCAGCTGGCCCGCGGTCTCACGTACAAGCAGATCGCGCAGGAGCTGGACCGTTCGCCGGCCACGGTCCGCAACCAGATCCGGTCGATCTACGAAAAGCTGTCGGTGACCAACGTGGCCGAGCTGGTCGAGGCCTTGCGGCAGGCGGACTGAACGCGCCGGCGCAGCTCAGTTGCAGGCATAGCGCCTGTCGGCGCCGCGCACGCAGTAGGAGCCGTCCGCGCCCTGCAGGTTGCCGCCGTCGACGTAGGTGTAGCGCAGGTTGTTGGCGCTGCCGAAGCAGCCCGTACGGTCGCAGCGCACGAAGGGACCCGGTGGCTGGCGTCGCGGTGCGTCGTCGAGCGTGGACGGCGCGGACAGCGGCGCCTGGCCCGGCGCTTCCCCGCAGGCAGACCTGACGGCGCGTGCCGCGCTCTCCATGGCCTGCCGGTCGCGCACCGGAGCGCCGTTGAGCGCGTTGAAATCCTGGCTCGCCTGGGCACAGTCCTGGGCCCGGACCTCGGCGGCAACGAGCAGCGCCGAAATGCACAAGGCTGCTGCGCCGAGCCTCGTTGCGAGGCGGCGAGCCGGTCCCGGGCGCTGGTGCGAGGTCATCGTGGGAGGCTTCCGAGGGATCGATCGGGCGACGCCTGCGCTCGGCGTTGCTGGTGCCTTCGACAGGAATCGAACCTGTATCTGAGTCTTAGGAGG
Organism: Variovorax jilinensis; assembly: GCF_030316885.1. Taxonomy (GTDB): domain Bacteria; phylum Pseudomonadota; class Gammaproteobacteria; order Burkholderiales; family Burkholderiaceae_C; genus Variovorax; species Variovorax jilinensis. The sequence goes on from NZ_JASZYQ010000002.1 coordinate 185,300, forward strand.
ACCCCGTTCTATCCATTGAACTACGAAGACGAGAGGGACCGAACTTTACCAGTTCGATCCGCCTCTCCGATCCCGGCCGTCTAGTCGAACTGCAGCGTGTAGATCAGGTCGATCGCGCTCTGCTGGCCGGCCTGGGCACGCAGCGTCAGCCGTCGCGTGAGGTCGTAGAAGATGAAGAAGGTGCCGAGCGTGCCGCCCAGGCTGGCTTCGTAGGTGATGTAGAAGTCGCGCGCCACGCGCTTGCCGACGGTGACGGTCGACTCGCGCACGTCGCCGCCGGTGCCCGGCCCCTTGAAGCCGATCTCGTCGAGGCCGAAGCGGCTCGCGAGTCCGCCGCCCGAACCGCCCATGCCACCGAGCAGTGCCAGCGCAGCCTGCTGCAGCAGCACCGATTCGCCGCCGCTGGTGGCCGAGGCGCGGCCAAGCACGAGCCAGGTCAGCGTCTCCTGGTCCGACAGCGCGGGCTCGGAATAAAGCCGCACGCGCGGCGACTGCGCGGTGCCCGTGATCTGCACCCCCACGCGCTGCGAGAGGTTCGGCCGGATCGCGAGGATGTCGAGTTGCGGGTTGTCGAAGGGCCCGTTGAAGCGCGCCACGCCGGTCTCGATGGTGAGCTGCTGCCCGTAGGCGCGGTACTGGCCGTTGACCGTGCGCACCTCGCCCGTGATGCGCGGCGGCGCATCGAGCGCCTTGCTGCTGATCGCGAGCTTGCCCGCGAGCCGGGTCGTGATGCCGCGGCCCTGCACCGCGAAATCGGTGCCGAGATCGAAGTCCACCGCGATGTCGGGCGGCTTCGCGGTCTGGGCGCGTCCGACCTCGGCCTGGTTCAGCGCCGTGCGCCGCGCTGCCTCCTCGGCCGCCTGGCGATCGATCGCCGCCGAGCGCACCACCACGTCGCTGCCCAGGCTCGGCGCGGTCTCGTCGGGCAGGATGATCACGGCGCGGTCGGTCTTGAGATCGCCGCGCAGGCTGAACTGCCCGTTGTCGAGACGCGCCTGCAGGTCGCCCGAGAGCGTGAGCTGGCGGTCGGCGCGCACCAGCACGCGCAGCGCGCGCAATTGGGCCTGCATCGACATGCGGATGCCGCTGCCGGCGGCTGCGCCCGCGGGCGTGGCGCCCCAGGAGAGTTCGCCGCGGCCGTCGAGCGACCCGCCGCCCCGCGCGGCCTCGCTGGAGGCGGTGCTGAGGTTGCCGCTCTGGCCCGGGATGCGCGTCTGCGCGCCGGCGCCGCCCTTGAGCGTGAATTCGGTGACCTCGACCCGGTTGCCCGACAGCGTGGCGCGCAGCCGGCCGTCGCGCAGGTCCAGGCCTTCGACCAGTGCGCGCAGCGCGAGCTGGTCGGCCGCCAGCGTGCCGTTCCAGCGCGGCTCGTCGCGGCTGCCCGAGAGCGTGGCGTTGGCCTCGAGCGTGCCGGCCATGCGCCAGCCCGGCGGCGCGAGGATCGACCAGACGCCGAGGTTCGGCATCCGCGCCGAGACGCGTCCCGACAGCGGCGCGTCCCCCGCCCATTGCCAGCCGCCCTGGCGCTGCTGCACGCGGGTGCCGGCCTCGATGCGGATCTCGCCGGCGCGCTCGCTGTCCCAAGCGAGGTTGGCGCGCACCGAGTCGCCCTCGGCGTCGAGCGTGAGTTCGGCGCGCTTCAAGCCGGCCGGCGTGGCAGTGCCCGGCCCGGCAGCGTCCATGGTGCGTTCGCTCGCGGTGCCTGTGCCGTGGCTGCGGATGCGCGTGACCAGCGCCGCCTCGCCGGCCTGCACGCGCAGGTCGCCGCTCTCGCGCACCAGCCGCGCCTTGGCGCGCAGCGTGTCGCCGGCATCGACATCCCATTCGCCGTTGAACAGCAGGTCGCCGCTGAAGCCGGCCTTGGCCATGGCGTCGCCGCCGCCCAGGACCTCGGCCCAGGCCATCGGCAGGCCCTGCAGGCGGCCCTTGGAAGTGAGCCGGTAGGCGCGCTGTGCCTCGGTGCCGCTGCGGATGTAGCGCAGCGGCTGCCAGTCGATCTTGACGCTGCCGGGCGCCGGGCCGCGCAAGGTGGCACTCGCCGCCGAGGCATCGACCTCGAGCCGGGGGGCGCTGCCGGCCGTCGTGCGCACCTTGGCGCTGACCGGGCTGGCGAGGGTCAGGACCCAGGGCTTGGCCTCGGCCTGCGTGGTGTCGAGCAGGCTGGCCTCGAGGCTCGCGAGCGCCAGGTTCCACTGGTTCAGGCGCTCGATGCCGCCACTGGCGCGCGTGTCCAGCGTGATCTTGCGGCCCTGGACCAGCGCCTCGCCCTTGAGGCTCAGCGTCGCCTGGACCAGGCTGCCCGCGAGTTCGGCGCGCACCCCGGTCAGCAGAATCGGCGCGGCCGTGGCGCCGGCTGCGGCTGCCGGCTTGATTTCGAGCTTCGGCACCGTGAGGGTGGCTTGCAACGTGGTCTCGGCGCCGCCGCGCGGCGCTGGCCCGCCGGTCTCCTGCAACCGCCGCTGGACGGCCTGCCAGCCGCCGCGCCAGCTGGCGTCGAGCCGCGCGTTTCCTTGCAGCGTCGTGCCCGCGAAGGCCGAGTCGAGCCCGGGCAGGCCCTCGACCCAGCGCTGCAGCGCGGCCGCGTCCTCGACGCGGGCCTGGAGGTCGCCGCTGCCGCTGGCCGGCGCGATGCGGCCGTCGACCAGCGCGCTGCCTCCGGGCATGACGAGGTTGAGCCGGCCGCTCGCGGCCTGCTCGTCGACCTGCAGCTGCAGTCGCCCGTCGACGCTGGCACCCTGGGCCTCGACGCGCAGGCTGCGCAGGTCGAGCACGCGGCCCTGCCACTGGCCCTTGGCGAGTGCGCGCTCGAGCCGCAGCCCCTGCAGGTCGCCGCGGGCGCCGACACCGCCCGCGGCCTGCAGCGCGATGTCGAACTGGATCGCGTCGCCGGCCTGCGAGGCCTGCGAAGCCTGGATACGGCCGCTCACGGGCGCGCCGGCCAGCTGCGTGTGCAGTGCACCGGGCTTGACGTTGCGCACCGTGGCGTCGACCTTCCACGGCGCCGGCGCGGGGCTCCAGCTGCCCTCGGCGTCGATGCGTCCCCCGCCGGCCCGCACGCTGGCCTGCGGCAGGGTCCAGGTGCTGCCGTCGTAGCCGGCGCGCAGGTCGAGCTGCTCGACCGGCAGCCTGCCTTCGTCCCAGGGACCGGGCAGCGTGTTGCGGATGCTGGCGCTGGCCTTCCAGGCGTTGTCGCCGGCCGCGCTGTCGGGGCCGGCGTCGATCTCGCCACTGAGCCGTGTGGCGGGCGCCTCGGGCCAGAGGCGGGCCAGGTCGAGGTTCTGCAGCTCGGCATGGGCGTCGATCACGGGCTGCGGCTGCCAGGGCGCGAGATTGGCGCGCAGCCGGCCCTGCATCGGCGGCTCGGCGCCTTCCTCGACCGGCTTGACCTCGGCCTCGACGGCCAGTTGCGCGTCGGGGCCGGACAGCGTGCCACGGAGGGTGGCGTCGGCGCGCAGGTCGATGTTGCGCTCGGGCGCCAGCAGCGCTCGCACGCGGCCGTTCAGCGAGGCATCGATCGCCATCGGCGCCGGCCCCTGCAGCCGCAGCTGCGCGCCGTAGTGTCCGTCGGCGATGTCGACGCCCGCGATCTCGAGTTCGTGGTGGTCGTTGCGGTAGCGGTAGCTGCCTTCGAGCCCGGTCGCCTGCAGCGCGGGCGGTCCGGTCCAGCGCAGGTCGTCGATCTTGAACGGCAGCTCGACTTCCACGGGCAGCACGATCTGGGTGAGCGGCTCGACCGGCTTGCTCTCGGTCTGCGGACGCTGCGTGATCGACACCTGGGCCGCATGCACCTCGCCGAGCTGGACCCGGCGCTGCAGCAGCGGCGCGAGCCGCCAGCCGATGCGCGCATCGCGCACCTCGACCGCGAGGCTCTCGCTCTCCCAGCGCAGCCAGCCGATGCGGCCACCCGCGCGCAGCGAGCCCGAGACGTCCCGGCTCTCGAGCGTCTGGCCGGCCGGCAGGTAGCGGGCGGTGCGCGCGAGCGCGAAGGCCAGCGACTGGTCCGAGCCCAGCCACCACCACGCCGCCGCGCCGAGCAGCAGCAGCGCCGCCAGCAGGCCCGTGAAGGTCCAGGCGAGCGCCCGCAGCGCGCGCCGCGTACGCGAGCGCCGGGCCGGCACTGCGGCGGGTGCCTCCGGCGTGGGATCGGGTCGGGATTCGGTGCTGCTGCTCATCGGGGACCCGGTCAGAAGGTGAAGCCCAGCCGCACGTGGAGGCGGAACTTGCGGTCGTCGATGCCGTAGGCCAGGTCCATCTGCACCGGGCCGATCGGACTGGCCCAGCGCGCCCCGACGCCGACACCGACCTTGGCCTCCATGTCGCCGGGCTTGTCGGCCACGCCGCCGACGTCGATGAAAGTGGTGCTGTCCCAGGCGGTGAGGTTGCCGTTCCAGACGAAGGGCCGCAGGTATTCGATGCTCGCGACGCCGAGGTAGCGGCCCGCGATGACCTGGCCGTCGGGCTTGATGGCACCGATCGAGCGGTAGCCATAGCCGCGCACCGTGGTATCGCCGCCGGTGAGGAAGTTCAGCGTGGAGGGAATCTGGGCCCGGTCGGCCGCGGTGACGGCGCCGGCCTCGGCGCGCAGCTGGATGCGGGCACTGCGCGACTGCGTGCGGTCGGCGTTCTCGACCCTGCCGGCCGGGATGAAGCCGACCCACCGGACGTAGGTGCGCGCGAACGGCAGCTGCTCGCCGCTGAGCGTGTAGCCGCCCGCGAGCTCGAGTGCCACGCCCTGGCCGCGGGTCGGCGCCGCCAGGTTGTCGAAGTAGCGGCCGGTCCAGCCCCAGTTGAGGCTCAGGGCCGAGGCCGAGGGCGGCGGGTTGAAGCCGTGGTTGGTCGCGTAGTCGTACTGCACGAAGAGGCTGCGGTCGATGTGGCCTGCGCTCTTGCTGCGGCCGCCGCGCAGCCGGCCGCTGTCGACCGTGTAGCTGCCCGAGACCTCGCTCTTGAGCAGCGCCGAGGTAAAGGAGCGCCACCCGTTGTCGTCGGGAATCGCGTTCCACTCGGTGCCCAGCGACTGCACGTCGCGGTCGAGCGTGAGCCGCGACACCGCGCGCCAGCCGAGCACCGGGATCTCGTTGTGCGAATGGTCGATCGACAGCCGCGCGCCGCTGTCGGTGGTGAAGCCGACGCCGAGCACCACGCGCTGCAGGGGCGCCTCGCGCACCTGCGCGATCACGGGCGCGGCCTGCGGATCGGTGTCGCGGGTGTCGAGCGTGAGGAACACCGAGTCGAAGTAGCCGCTGCTCGCGAGCCGCTGTTGGGCATCAAGCAGTGCCTGCTGGTCGTATTCGGCACCGGTCGGCACGCGCGCGAGCCGGCGGATGCTGTCGGCCGGGTAGCGCTGGTTGCCGTTCACCACCAGCGGCCCGAAGCGGTAGGCCGGCCCCGAAGCGTAGGTCACGCCGAGCGCGGCCTCGCTGCGGTCGGCGTCGATCTTGGCCTGGCTCGTGAGGATGCTGCCGGTCGGGAAGCGGCGCGCCGTGAGGCTGCGCAGCGTGGCGGTCTTGGCGCTGTCCCACCCCTGCTGGCTGAAGACCTGGCCCGGGCGAAGGCTCCAGCCGTTGCGCAGCGCATCGCGCCTGGCCTCGCTGCCCGGGTCTTCGGCGATCGGGCCGCTGAAGTCGATCTGCACCTTGCTCACGGTGGTGAGCGGACCGGGCTCGACCGTGATGTGCACTTCGCGCGGGGCCTTGCCGCCGGGCGTGTCGCGCAGCTCGAGCGTGAGCGTGGGCGTGAAGTAGCCCAGGGTGTTCAGCAGCTCGCGCGCATTGGCTTCGGCCGCCACCATCAGGCGCGAGATCTCGACCGCGCCGAGGTCGTCGAGTTCGCGAAAGCGCTGGATCTCGAGGTGGCGCTCGAGGTAGTCGCGCACCTCGCGCGGGGCCTCGATGTCGACGGCGAAGGCCTCGCCGCCGGAGCGCGGGGTGTCGCTGCTCACCGAGGTCGACGCGGTCTCGCTGCTGTTCTCGGCGTCGGTCTTCGGCAGCAGGCTGCACCCCGACAGGGCGACCACGGCTGCAAAAAACAACGCCGGCAACCACGCCGGCGTACGAGAACGGACCACCCTAAGCATGCGGCCATTTTGACAGCATGCGTGCGGCCTTCCGGCCGCCGCGCGGGGCAGCGGACCGGGGCGCTACTTGGAGAGCAGGCGCATGGCGTCCTCGAGGCCGCGCAGGGTCAGCGGATACATGCGATGCGACACCAGCTGCTGCATCACGGCGATGCTCTGGCGGTACTGCCACACGCCCTGCGGCTCGGGATTGATCCAGGCGAATTTCGGGAAGGCGTGCGTCAGGCGCTGCATCCATTCGGCACCGGCTTCCTCGTTGTTGTATTCGACGCTGCCGCCGGGCTGCAGGATCTCGTAGGGACTCATGGTGGCATCGCCCACGAAGATCAGCTTGTAGTCCTTGTTGTACTTGCGAATGATGTCCCAGGTCGCGAACTTCTCGGAGAAGCGGCGCCGGTTGTTCTTCCACATGAAGTCGTACACGCAGTTGTGGAAGTAGTAGAACTCGAGGTGCTTGAATTCGGTCTTGACCGCCGAGAACAGCTCTTCCACGCGCTGGATGTGTTCGTCCATCGTGCCGCCGACGTCCATCAGCAGCAGCACCTTGACGTTGTTGTGGCGCTCGGGCCGCATCTTGATGTCGAGGTAGCCCGCGTTGGCCGCGGTCGAATGGATCGTGTCGTCGAGGTCGAGCTCTTCCTCGTGGCCCTCGCGCGCGAACTTGCGCAGGCGCCGCAACGCGATCTTGATGTTGCGGGTGCCGAGTTCCTGGCTGTCGTCGTAGTCCTTGTAGGCGCGCTGGTCCCAGACCTTGACCGCGCTCTTGTTCTTGCCGGCGCCGCCGATGCGCACGCCCTGCGGGTTGTAGCCGCCGTGGCCGAAGGGCGAGGTGCCGCCGGTGCCGATCCACTTGCTGCCGCCTTCGTGGCGCTCCTTCTGTTCCTCGAAGCGCTTCTTGAGCGTCTCCATGAGCTCGTCCCAGCCCATCTTCTCGATCTTGGCCTTCTCCTCGGCCGTGAACTCGCGCTCGAGCGTCTTGCGCAGCCAGTCGAGCGGTACTTCCTTGGTGAAGTCGGCCAGCATCTCGACGCCCTTGAAGTAGGCGGCGAAGGCGCGGTCGAACTTGTCGTAGTGCTTCTCGTCCTTGACGAGCGCGGTGCGCGAGAGGTAGTAGAAGTCGTCGAGGCCGTAGGCGCCGTCGGAGTTCGGGCCCACCACGTCGGCCTGCAGGGCCTCGAGCAGCGTCAGGTATTCCTTGACCGAAACCGGCAGCTTGGCCGAGCGCAGCGTGTAGAAGAAGTCGATCAGCATGGCGAATCACTCCCTGGGCGAAGATGCGTTCGACGAGGCCGGGCGGGGCTTGTCAAGCAGGTAGTTCAGCTGCGCCCTGACCTCTGGCCATTCGCCCGCGCGCAGGCTGTACATCACGGTGTCGCGGATGGTGCCGTCGCGCCGCAGCGCGTGGCCGCGGATCACGCCGTCCTTCCTGGCCCCGAGCCGCTCGATCGCCTGCTGCGACGCATGGTTGAAGTTGTCGGTGCGCCAGCCCACCACATGGCAGCCGAGCGCATCGAAGGCATGCGTGAGCATCAGCAGCTTGCAGGTGGTGTTGACGTGGGTGCGCTGGCAACGCCTGGCATACCAGGTGTAGCCGATCTCGACCCGCTTCACAGCGGGCAGGATGTCGTGGAAGCTGGTGCTGCCGAGCACGGTGCCGCTGGCCTCGTCGGTGACGGCGAAGGCGAAGCGGTTGCCATCCTCGCGCATCTGCAGCGCGGATTCGATGTAGCCGCGGGTGTCCTTGGGCTCGGGCACCGAGGTGACGCGGATGTTCCAGAGTTCGCCGTCGGCCGCCGCGGCGCGCAGGCCTTCCTCGTGCGCCAGCGACAGCGGCACCAGTGCGATGCCGCGCGACCGCAGCGTGACGGGCTCGACGAATGCCATGCTCAGCTCCCCGGGGGACCGTACTTGCGCGTGTACCAGGCGCGCGCGATCTGGACGCCGCCGCCACCGCCGAGGCCGATCAGCAGGATGCCGAAGATGGCCTTGTTGTCGTAGCCGCCGGGGCCGAAGGCGTCGAGCCCGAGCTGCAGGCCGACCCAGCGGCCCAGCAGCGCGCCGGCCACGAACAGCACGGCCTGCGCCACGCCCAGCAGCAGCAGCTGCGAAGTCGGATGCCGACCGTTGCTCATCGGTACCCCCACGCTCGGCACTTCGTGTCCTCGATGCCCCCCGAGGGGGCGCGAGCTTGCTCGGGGCGGCCCAGCGCGGCGCTCATCGGCACCCCCACGCTCGGCACTTCGTGTCCTCGCTGCCCCCCGAGGGGGTGCGAGCTTGCTCTGGGCGGCCCAGCGCGGCGCTCATCGGTTGTTGCGCTGCATGAAGACGAGCTTCTCGAACAGGGTCACGTCCTGTTCGTTCTTGAGCAGTGCGCCGACCAGCGGGGGCACCGCGACCTTGTCGTCCTTGCTCTGCAGCGCCTCGAGCGGGATGTCCTCGGCCACCAGCAGCTTGAGCCAGTCGAGCAGCTCGGAGGTGGAAGGCTTCTTCTTCAGGCCGGGCAGGTTGCGCACGTCGTAGAAGGTCTTCATCGCGGCCGTCAGCAGTTCCTGCTTGAGGCCCGGGAAGTGCACCGCGACGATGCTCTTCATCGTCTCGGCATCGGGGAACTTGATGTAGTGGAAGAAGCAGCGGCGCAGGAAGGCGTCGGGCAGTTCCTTCTCGTTGTTCGAGGTGATGAACACCACCGGCCGGTGCTTGGCGCGGATGAGCTCGCGGGTCTCGTAGCAATAGAACTCCATGCGGTCGATCTCGCGCAGCAGGTCGTTCGGGAATTCGATGTCCGCCTTGTCGATCTCGTCGATCAGCAACGCCACCGGCTGGTCGGCCGTGAAGGCCTGCCACAGCACGCCCTTCACGATGTAGTTGTGGATGTCGCTGACGCGCTCGCCGCCGTCGAGGTCCTTGAGCTGCGAATCGCGCAGCCGGCTCACGGCATCGTATTCGTAGAGGCCCTGCTGCGCCTTGGTGGTCGACTTGATGTGCCACTGGAGCAGCGGCAGGCCGAGCGCCTGGGCCACTTCCTCGGCCAGCATGGTCTTGCCGGTGCCGGGCTCGCCCTTGACCAGCAGCGGGCGCTTGAGCGTGATGGCGGCATTGACCGCGAGCATCAGGTCCTGAGTGGCGACGTAGTTGTCTGAACCCTTGAATTTCATGGATGGTCGAGAAGCGGAGGGTGGTTGAAAGAACACAACATCGATCGTTCGCTGGCGGGGTGCTCAAAGAGCCCCCATATAATCAAATGTTGATTTGAAACAAGTAGCTCCACGAGATTGTGCGCGCAAAATGAACAAGTTGTTGACCACGATGTTTGCCCTCGCTGTCGCCTGCGTGACGTTCTCGGCGCAGGCCCAGAAGATCACCGGCAATGCTGAAGCGGGCGCGAAGAAGATCGCGATGTGCGTGGGCTGCCACGGCATCATCGGCTACCAGGCGAGCTTTCCCGAGGTCCACAAGGTGCCCATGATCGCGGGCCAGAGCGCCACCTACATCGCCTCCGCGCTCACGCAGTACAAGGGCGGCGAGCGGCGCCACCCCACGATGCGCGCGATCGCCGACACGCTCAGCGAACAGGACATCGCCGATCTCGCGGCCTACTACAGCACGCTCGGCCTGAAGGAAGGCGACGCGCCGCCGGCCACGCCCAAGGCAGCCAGCGCCACGGTTCAGGCCCTGATCGCGCGTGACAAGGACAACGCCTGCACCAAGTGCCACGGCGCCAACTTCAACACGCCCAACGACGGCACCGTGCCCAAGCTCGCGGGCCAGTACGCCGACTACCTCTTCGTCGCGCTCAAGTCGTACAAGGCACAGCCCCACGCGCAGATCGGCCGTTCCAACGGCGTGATGAGCGGCCAGGCCAAGAAGTTCACCAACGCCGAGCTCAAGGAGCTCTCCTCGTACATCGCCTCGCTGCCCGGCGAGCTCAAGACGGTGCCCGAGTCGCGCTTTCATCGCGCCGACTGAGTCGCCCGGAACTCTCTTTGAAAGCCCGCTCGCAGCGGGCTTTTTCAATCCCGCGTCGCGCGGCGCTGGACGCAGGCGATGTATGCATCGCCGTCGGGTGGTCGGCCCGCGCGCTGGCTCTCCCACATCATCTGGCCCAGGCATTCCATGGCCTCGTGGTGGGCGTCGAGCAGCGAATCGCGGCGCGCCGCCAGCAGTTCGACCGCCTGCCGGATGCCGCGAGGCTGGTCGATCGAGCATTGCTCGCTGATCGACAGATGCATCGACAGGTGAAGGAAGGGGTTCTCGCGCCCGTCCTTGCCGTCGTAGACGCGGGCCACTGCAGCATCGGCATCGGCCAGGTCGGCGTGGTATTCGGGATGCTCGTCGATCCAGCGGCTGGCGATGATCTCGAGCGCTTCCATCGGCGCGCCGCGGCGGCTCTTGGCGAAGACGTCGCAGAAGAAACGACGTACTTCCTCTTGGGAGGGATTGAACATCGGTCGAGATTAGCACCGGCGTCCGGGCGCTTGCGCGGCGTGTCCATAATCCCCCGATGCAAGAACCGACGCCCGCGATCCTTCCGCCCCACGCGCCGCTCGCCGACTACTACGGCGACGAGGAAGAGCACCAGCGCTACCTTCGGCGCATCTTCGACGACACCGCGCCCGACTACGACCGCATCGAGCGCGTGCTGGCGCTCGGCTCCGGCCCCTGGTATCGGCGCTCCGCGCTGCAGCGGGCCGGCCTGCAGCCGGGCGCCGAGGTGCTCGACGTCGGCATCGGCACCGGCCTGGTGGCGCGCGAGGCGCTGACGCTGATCGGTGCGGCCGGCCGCCTGGTGGGCGTCGATCCGAGCCCCGGAATGATGGGGCAGGTCGCGCTGCCCGGCGTCGAACTGGTGCGCGGGCGCGCCGAGGCGCTGCCGCGGGCGGATGCCAGCAGCGACTTCCTGAGCATGGGCTATGCGCTGCGCCACATCGCCGACGTGCACGCGGCCTTTGCCGAGTTTCATCGCGTGCTGCGACCGGGCGGTCGCCTGGTGGTCCTCGAGATCACGAAGCCCGAGGGCCGTGTCGGCACCGCGGTGCTCAAGGGCTACATGCGCGGCGTGGTGCCGCTGATCGCCAAGGTGGTCGCGCGCGGCCACGACACCGCCGAGCTGTGGCGCTACTACTGGGACACGATCGAGGCCTGCATCGCGCCGGCATCGGTGCTCGAGGCGCTGCGCGAGGCGGGCTTCGAGGACGTGCAGCGGCACACCGAGCTCGGCATCTTCTCCGAGTACACCGCGCGCAAGCCGGGCTGAGCGACACGCGCGGTCCGGACCATGAAGAAGCCGACCATGCCCACCCTGCCGACCGGCCGGCGGCTGTTCGTCTGGCTTCTGGGCATCGCCGTCCTCACGGCCGCCATCTGGCTCGTGGTGCGCTACGTGAGCCCGGCGCCGCCGCGCTCGCTCGTGATGAGCACGGGCACCGTCGACGGCGCCTACCACCGCTTCGGCCAGCGCTATCAGGAGGTCCTGCGGGCCAACGGCATCCGGCTCGACTTGCGGCCTTCGAGCGGTGGCGTGGAGAACCTGCAGCGGCTCGACGACGGCGAGGTCGCGGTCGGGTTCGTGCAGGGCGGCACCGGCCTGCTGGCGCAGCAGCCCGACGCCTCGCCCGACGCCACGCCGCTGCGCTCGCTGGCGACCGTGGCCTACGAGCCGGTCTGGATCTTCAGCCGCGGGCTCGACCTGTCGAAGGGCCTGGCCCCGCTCGGCGGCAGGCGCGTGGCGATCGGAGTCCCCGGCAGCGGCAACAGCCAAGTCGCGACCGAGTTGCTCGCGCTCTACGGCGTCGGCCCCGACAAGCCACCGGGCACCACCGTCGTCAACGATGGCGGCATGGCGGCCGCCGACATGCTGCTCGCAGGCCGGATCGACGCTGCGATCGTGATCGCCGCACCGCAGGCGCCCGCGGTGCAGAAGCTGCTGGCCGATGGCAGCGTGCAGCTGGCGTCGCTCGATCACGTGCAGGGGCTGGCACGGCGCCTGCCGTTCTTCCAGACCGTGACGCTCAAGCGCGGCTCGGTCGACCCGCAGCGCGACCTGCCACCGAAGGACATCGAGCTGCTGGCGACCACCGCCAACCTGGTGGTGCGCGACGAGATTCATCCGGCGCTGGCCTACCTGCTGCTGGAGGCCGCGCGGCAGGTCCATCACCAGCCCAGCATCATCAGTCGCCCCGGCGATTTCCCGAGCCCGACGGGCACCGACTTTCCCCTGGCGACCGAAGCCGAGCGCTACTTCAAGAACGGCCGCCCCTTCCTCCAGGCTTATCTGCCTTTCTGGATCGCGAACTACGCGCAGCGGCTGCTGCTGCTGCTGGTGCCGCTCGCAGCGATCCTCGTGCCGCTGATGCGCGTGCTGCCCGCGATGATCGCGTGGCGCCGCCAGAGCCGGCTCTATCGCCGTTACGGCGAGCTCAAGTTCCTCGAGCAGGAGCTGGCCTCGCGCGAACTGGACGACCACGAGCGCCAGCAGGCCCGCATGCGGCTGGATCAGATCGAGGACGAGGTGGTCCGCTCGAAATTCCCGCTCGACTTCACGGACCGCGTCTACACCTTGCGCCAGCACGTGGACTACGTGCGTGCGCAGCTGCAGCGGCAGTCGGAGCGCAAACGGGCCTGAGCCTCGCGCGCCGAGCGCCCTTCAGAGCATGCGCGAGATTTCCTGCGCGGACGCCAGCAGCGCCGGCAGCATGCTCTCCTGCATCAGCCGGGCGCTGGTGCGGTTGGCCTGGCCGCTGATGTTGAGCGCCGCCACGGTGCGCCCGGTGCGGTCGACGATCGGCGCGGCGATCGAGATCAGCCCTTCCTCCAGCTCCTGGTTCACCAGGCACCAGCCCTGGCGCCGCGCCTGCGCCACTTTGGCGACGAGGGCGTCGATGTCGGTCACCGTGTGCCTGGTGCAGGCTTCGAGCGCCGAGCCCTCGAGCCGCGCGCGGAGTTCGTCTGCACCGAGGTCGGCCAGCAGCAGCCGGCCCATCGAGGTGCAGTAGGCCGGTAGCCGCGAGCCCACGCCGAGGCCGATGCGCATGATCTTCTGCGTCGGCACGCGCATCACGTAGACGATGTCGGTGGCGTCGAGCACCGCGGCCGAGCACGACTCCTGCACCTGCCGCACCAGCGCCTCCATCACGGGCTCGGCGCGGTTCCAGATCGGCATCGACGACAGGTAGGCAAAGCCGAGGTCGAGGATGCGCGGCGTCAGCGCGAAGTGCTTGCCGTCGTTGTCGACGTAGCCCAGGGTCTGCAGCGTGAGCAGGATGCGGCGGGCACCCGCGCGGGTGAGGCCGGTGGCTTCGGCCACCTCGCTGAGCGTCTGGCGCGGCGCGCTGGCGCTGAACGAGCGGATCACCTGCAGGCCGCGCGCGAAGGACTGCACGTAGCTGTCGCCCGGTTCGGGTGCGAGCGCCTGTTTCTGATGGGTTGCCATGGGGGATGATGTTGCCTAGAATTCATTCTACGAACAAAAGTTCGTATTGCGAACAAATTCCGCGCATTTGCGCACCAGCGGATCTCCTCATGATCAACAAGATCGCCGACTCGGTGGCGCAGGCCATGGCCGGCATTGCCGACGGCGCCACGGTGCTGATCGGCGGCTTCGGCACCGCCGGCATCCCGAACGAACTCATCGACGGCCTGATCGACCAGGGCGCACGCGAGCTCACGGTGGTCAACAACAACGCGGGCAACGGCGAAGCCGGCCTGGCCGCGCTGCTCAAGGCCGGGCGCGTGCGCAAGATCATCTGCAGCTTTCCGCGCCAGGCCGACAGCCAGGTCTTCGACGGCCTCTACCGCACCGGCCGGGTCGAGCTCGAACTCGTGCCGCAGGGCAACCTGGCCGAGCGCATCCGCGCCGCCGGTGCCGGCATCGGCGCCTTCTTCTGCCCCACCGGATTCGGCACGCCGCTGGCAGAGGGCCGCGAGACGCGCGAGATCGACGGCAGGCACTACGTGCTGGAATATCCGATCCACGGCGACGTCGCGTTGATCAAGGCCGAGCGCGGCGACCGCTGGGGCAACCTGGTCTATCGCAAGGCGGCGCGCAACTTCGGTCCCGTGATGGCCATGGCCTCGCGGCGCACCATCGCCACGGTGCACGAGATCGTCGAGCTCGGCGCGCTCGACCCCGAGGCCATCGTCACGCCCGGCATCTTCGTGCGCAGCATCGTCCGCGTCGAGCGCGTGGCGACCGCGGGCGGCGGATTCGTGAGGAAGGCGGCATGAACGCGTCCGACTTCACTCGACGCACCAAGGACCAGCTCGCCGCCCGGGTGGCCCGGGACATCTTCGACGGCGCGATCGTCAACCTCGGCATCGGCCAGCCGACGCTGGTGGCCAACCATCTGCCCGCCGGCCGCGAGGTGATCCTGCACAGCGAGAACGGCATCCTCGGCATGGGCCCGGCCGCAGGCGAGGGCGACGAGGACTTCGACCTCATCAACGCCGGCAAGCAGCCGGTCACGCTGCTGCCCGGCGGCGCCTTCTTCCACCACGCCGACAGCTTCGCGATGATGCGCGGCGGCCACCTCGACATCTGCGTGCTCGGCGCCTTCCAGGTGTCGGCCACGGGCGACCTGGCCAACTGGAGCACCGGCGAGGCCGGCGCGATCCCCGCGGTCGGCGGCGCCATGGACCTGGCGGTCGGTGCCCGGCAGACCTGGGTCATGATGGACCTGCTGACCAAGAAGGGCGAGAGCAAGGTCGTCGCCAGCTGCAGCTATCCGCTGACCGGCGTCGGCTGCGTGAAGCGCATCTACAGCGATCTCGCGACGCTCGAATGTTCGCCCTCGGGCCTCAGGCTGATCGACACGGTCGACGGCCTCGGCCGCGAGCAACTCCAAAACCTGATCGGCCTGCCGATCGCTCCCTGAAACCCCAAGGAAGACAAACCATGAGCAACCAGGCATTCATCTGCGACGCGATTCGCACCCCCTTCGGCCGCTATGGCGGCGCGCTCTCGAGCGTGCGCACCGACGACCTCGGCGCCGTGCCGCTCAGGGCGCTGATGGAACGCAACAAGGGCGTCGACTGGCAGGCCGTGACCGACGTGCTCTACGGCTGCGCCAACCAGGCCGGCGAGGACAACCGCAACGTCGCGCGCATGTCGGCGCTGCTGGCCGGCCTGCCGATCGAGGTCGGCGGTGGCACCATCAACCGCCTGTGCGGCTCGGGGCTGGACGCCATCGGCACCGCGTCGCGTGCCATCAAGGCTGGCGAGTCGGGCCTGATGATCGCGGGCGGCGTCGAGAGCATGAGCCGCGCACCCTTCGTGATGCCGAAGGCCGAGAGCGCGTTCAGCCGCAGCAACGCGGTCTACGACACCACGATCGGCTGGCGCTTCGTCAACAAGCTCATGAAGGCGCAGTACGGCATCGACTCGATGCCCGAGACCGCCGAGAACGTGGCGACCGACTACAAGATCGAGCGCGAGGCGCAGGACAGGATGGCGCTGGCCTCGCAGCAGCGCGCCGTGGCGGCGCAGAAGTCGGGCTTCTTCGATGCCGAGATCGTGCCGGTTCCGGTGCCGCAGAAGAAGGGCGACCCGATCCTCGTCGACAAGGACGAGCACCCGCGCGAGACCAGCCTCGAGGCGCTGGCCAGGCTCAAGCCGATCGTGCGTGCCGACGGCACGGTCACGGCGGGCAATGCCAGCGGCGTCAACGACGGCGCGGTCGCACTGCTGCTGGCCGACGAAGCCAGTGCCGCGAAGCATGGCCTGACGCCGCGCGCCCGCGTGGTCGGCATGGCGGTTGCGGGCGTGGCGCCGCGCATCATGGGCATCGGCCCGGCGCCGGCAACCCAGAAGGTGCTTGCACAGACAGGCCTCAGGCTCGACCAGATCGACGTCATCGAGCTCAACGAGGCCTTCGCGGCCCAGGGCCTCGCGGTGCTGCGCCTGCTCGGCCTCGCAGACGACGACGCACGCGTCAACATCAACGGCGGCGCGATCGCGCTGGGCCATCCGCTGGGTGCCAGCGGCGCGCGCCTCGCGACCACCGCGATCAACCAGCTGCACAAGGGCGGCGGCCGCTACGCGCTGTGCACGATGTGCATCGGCGTCGGGCAGGGCATCGCGCTCATCCTCGAACGCGTCTAGGCCTCCACGCTGCGCCACACCAGCGTGGCCGCTGCCAGGTCCTCGAGCGCGCTGCCGACGGCCTTGAAGACGGTGCGCTCGTCGGTGGTGCGGCGGCCCGGCCGCTCGCCGCGGCACAGTTGCGCGAGGTTGGCCTCGATGTCCTCGACGGCGAGCGTGCCGGCCGCGAACGCGTCGAGCAGATCGCCGGCCTTGGCAGGTGCCTCGTCGGTATCGACGAAGACGCGCGCGTTCGCGAAGCAGGCCGGATCGGCCTCGGTCATGGCGGGCGTGAAGCTGCCGATCAGGTCGAGGTGCGAGCCCGGGGCCAGCCATTCCCCGCGCACCAGCGGCGCGTTGGCGAGCGTGGCGCAGCTGACGATGTCGGCGCCTTTCACTGCGGCGCCCAGGTCGTCCACCGCTTCGGCCTCCCAGCCCGCCGCGCGCCATTGCGCCGCAAGCGTGCGCGCGCCCTCGGCGCGGTGGTTCCACACCCGGAGCCTGCGGATCGGCCGCACGCTCGCATGCGCCTGCGGCAGCAGCTGCGCCACGCGACCGGTGCCCAGCACCAGCAGCGTCGAGGCGTCCTCGCGCGCAAGGAAGTCGGCGCCCAGTGCGGCCGCGGCCGCCGTGCGTCGCGCCGTGATCTCGTTGCCGTCGATCTGCGCGAGCGGCACGCCGGTGCGCGCGTCGTAGAGCACGTAGGTCGCGTGCAGTCCGGGCAGGCCTCGGGTGCCGTTGGCCGGATAGATGTTGACGGTCTTGATGCCCAGGAAGCCGGCGTCGCTCCAGGCCGGCATGATCAGCACCGTGCCCTTTTCTTCGCCGGCGCCGACCGTGTGGACGTGGCGTGCGGGCACCGTGGCCTGGCCCGCGAAGGCCCCGCGCAGGGCGGGCACCAGGCGGCCGAAGTCCAGCGCTGCGCGGGTTCGGTCGGCATCGAGGATCAGCATGGGTCGGATGTCGCGAGAGTGTGAACGTGGAGAATGTAGCGCCGCAACCGCACGCCGACCCGCTCATCGCCTTGAACCTCCCGATCATCACCGACCCGCATTTCTATGCGGTCGCCATTCCGGCCGTGCTCCTGCTCGGCGTCAGCAAGAGCGGCTTCGGCGCCGGCTTCGGTTCGCTCGCCGTGCCGCTGCTGGCGCTCGCGGTCAGCGTGCCGCAGGCCGCGGCCATCCTCATGCCGGTGCTGCTGCTGATGGACCTGCTCGGCGTCGCCGCCTTCCGGCGCGACTTCGATCGCGCGCTGCTGTGGTTCCTGATTCCCTGCGGCCTGGTCGGCACCCTGATCGGCGCATTGCTGTTCAAGGTGCTGGCGGCCCACACGGTGGCCGGCATCGTCGGTGTCTTCACGCTGATCTTCCTTGCGCAGCGCCTGCTGTTCCCGCCGCGCCCCGATGATCCGATGCCCTCGAAGGTGGGCGGCGCGGTGCTGACCACCATCGGCGGCTTCACGAGCTTCATCGCGCATGCGGGCGGGCCGCCGGTCAATGCCTACCTGATACCGCTGCGCCTCAGCCCGGTGGTCTTCACCGCCACCATGGCCTATTTCTTCTTCGTCGTGAATCTGAGCAAGTGGGTGCCCTATGCCTGGCTCGGCCTGCTCGACTGGCGCAACATGGCGACCTCGCTGGTGCTGCTGCCGTTCGCGCCGCTCGGCGTCTGGGTCGGCATTCGCGTGGCACGCACCATCGAGCCCACCTGGTTCTACCGCTTCGTCTACCTCGGCATGCTGCTCACGGGACTCAAGCTGTGCTGGGACGGCTTCCTGGCCTGAGTGCCGCGGCGCCGAACCCCGCTACAGGTACATCTTCTGCAGCAGCCGGATCAGCGTCTCGCGCTCGCGCGGCGTGAGCCGGGCGCTGGCGTCGGTCTCGAGCTGCACCACGGTCTGCTCGGCCTCGCGCACCAGCGCCTCGCCGGCTGGCGTGAGGTGCAGGCCGATGGCACGGCCGTCGTGCGGATGCGGGCGACGCTCGATCAGGCCGCGGCTGTCCATGGTGGCGATCAGGCTCACGAGATTGGGCGGCAGGATGTCGAGCGTGGAGCACAGCTGGCGCGAGGTGGCGCCCGGGTTGTGAGCGATCAGCGACAGCACCGAGAAGTCGACCTGCTTGAGGCCATAGGCCGCCATGCGTTCGGCGAACACCTGGCTCACGATCAGCCAGGCGCGGCGCGCGTTGTAGCCGACCAGGGTCTCGAGCACGCGGGTGTCGAGGCGGTCGTGGCGCTCGGGCCGCGGCGGGGCCGCAGCCGCGCCGGTGGTGGAAGAGGTGGTTTTCTTGCGGGAAGCGGCCATGCGCCGAGCGTAACCGTGTGCGCCTGCAGATGGCTGACGTTCAGGCTGCAGCCGCTCGGGCGACCACGGCGTCGCAGGCACGCTTGACGATGCCGAGCCGCAGTTCGAACTCCGGCAGCACCCAGCGCCGGAAGGCCGCGGCCGGGTCCGACCAGCGGCAGTCGTCCGGTGGGGCCGCGCGTTCGATGCGGGCCCATGCCCAGGCCAGCATGGCAAGCATCACGATGCGCAGGTAGTCGTCGGCCAACTCGTAGGGCAGCACGGGATCGGCCTGCGCGGCCATGGCGATCGTGGTGGTCAGATAGCGCAGCTGCGCCAGCCGGCGCTGCACGTCGGCGTCGATGTCGCGCGCGGCGTCCAGTTCGTCGCGCAGCTCGACCAGCAGCGCCGACATGCCGGTGCCGCCATCCGCGAGCACCTTGCGCACGAGCAGGTCGATGGCCTGGATCTCGTTGGTGCCCTCGTAGATCATGCTCACGCGCGAATCGCGCAGCACCTGCTCGATGCCCCATTCGCGCACGTAGCCATGGCCGCCGAAGACCTGCAGGCATTCGCTCGCGCCATGGAAGGCCTGGTGGCTGCAGGCGGCCTTGAGCACCGGCGTGACCAGCGCGCACCAGCGCTGCGCGCGTTCGCGCTGCTTCGGATCGGCGTCGTGGCGGGCGACGTCGAGCTGCACCGCGCTGCGGTAGGCGATCAGGCGGGCGCCGTCGATCCAGGCGCGCTGGGTGTCGAGGATGCGGCGGATGGCGGGATGCTCGGCCACCAGGTCGGCCGCCTCGGCGCCGCGGCTGGCCGGCACCGGGCCGGGCGCGCGCATCTGGCGCCGCTCGCGTGCATAGGCGTCGGCCTTCTGCCAGGCGGCGTCGAGCAGGCCGATGCCCTGCAGTGCGGTGTGCAGGCGCGCCGCGTTCATCATCACGAACATCGCGGCCAGGCCACGATTGGGCTCGCCGATCAGCCAGCCGGTGGCGTCGTCGAAGCGCATCGCGCAGGTCGGGCTGCCGTGCAGGCCCATCTTGTGCTCGATGCGGTCGCAATGCACCGCGTTGCGCGCGCCATCGGGCAGGAACTTGGGCACGAGCGCGAGCGACAGGCCCTTGGGGCCGGCCGGTGCGTCGGGCAGCCGGCACAGCACCAGATGGACGATGTTGTCGCTGAGGTCGTGCTCGCCGCCCGAGATGAAGATCTTGGCGCCAGTGACGCGAAGGCTGCCGTCGGCCTGCTGCAGCGCGCGCGTGCGCACCTGGCCGAGGTCGCTGCCGGCATGGGCCTCGGTGAGGCACATGGTGGCCAGCCACTCGCCGCTCGCGATCTTCGGCAGGTAGCGCTGCTTCAGGTCGTCGCTGCCGTGGTGCTTCAGGCATTCATAGGCGCCGTGCAGCAGCACCGGCGCCATCGCGAAGCCGTGGTTGGCGGCGTTGAGCCATTCGAACAGCACCGCGCCGAACAGCTCGGGCAGGCCCTGGCCGCCGTCCTCCGGCGCCGCCAGCAGCGCCGGCCAGCCCGCGTCGACGAAGGCGCGATAGGCGTCGCGAAAGCCCGGCGGCGTGGTCACCGCGCCGGCGTCGAAGCGGCAGCCGATCTCGTCGCCGTCGCGGTTGCAGGGCGCGATCACCTCGGCCATGAACTTGCCGGCCTCCTCGAGCACCTGCGCCTGCAGGTCCTGGTCGATCTCGGCGAAGGCAGGCAGCCGGCGCAGGCGCGGCACGGCCTCGAGCACGCGGTCGAGCAGGAAGCGGATGTCGTCGGGGCGCGGTTGGTAGTTCATGGCGTCTGGGTGAAGGGGCCTCAGGACGCAGGCGGCCGGCAGGCAAAGCTCGCCGCGCTCTCGGCGTCGCCGCCCTGGTAGCGGGCCACCAGGGGATAGGGGCAGAGCGGTCGCGTGCGGCGCGCCGACCAGCTGGCCGGCAGCTCGGGATTGACGACCGCGGTGCCGGGGCCGCGCGCGCTCGCGATCACCGAGTCTGGCGCCTGGCCCTGCTCGACCCAGTCGACCAGGGGCCCGAGCATGTCGAACTGGTCGGTGGCCGGGCCGCCCGAGCAATGGTTCATGCCCGGTACCGGGAAATAGCGCACGAAGCCCGAGGCATCGCCGCCGTTTCGCTGCTGCAGGCCCTGGTACCAGGCGGCCGTGTCGTCGGCCGAGAACACCGGGTCGCTGGTGCCGTGGTAGACCATCATCTTCGCGCCGCGCGCGCGCAGCTGCGCGAGCTGGGTGGCATTGGGCGGCGACATGAAGGTCATCGCGGACTCGCGGTAGAGCCCGTCGGTGGCGTCGATCAGCGGCGCATCGCGGTCCATGTCGAAGCCGAGGGCAAAGGCCAGGCCGCCCGCGCGCGCGTGCAGCGGCGGCGACGTGAAGATGTAGGCCACGGCGCCCGGGTCGCGGGTCTGCGAGCTGCCGAACTTCCATTCGCGCCAGTTGGCGCCGCCGATTCCGGCATCGAACGGAAAGCTGCTGTAGAGCGGCTTGCTGGCACTGTTCTGCGCGCCCGCGAACACGCGCTCGAGCGCGGTCTTGCGCGCCGCACTGAGGCACTGCCCGTCGCGCACGTCGCTGCCGCAGGTGGGCACGTCGCGCTGCAGGTCGAAGTTCGCCTTGCAGGCCTGCAGGTCGGCGACGATGCCGTCCGCCAGGCCGTCGAGCGCATCGCAGCGCGCCAGCACGCGGTCGGCCACCAGCTTGAGCTCGGCGGGCGTGAAGGCCGATTCGAGCTCGGGCAGGCCCGCCGCGTTGGTGGCCGTGGCCACCTTCGCGTATTGCTGCGCGCCATAGAGCTGCGCCACCGCGGCGCGCGGCAGGTTGAAGCCCGGATTGCCCGCGAGGATGCCGTCGAAGCCACCGGTCGAGCGGGCCGCGGCCACCATCGCGTGGCGGCCGCCGTTGGAGCAGCCGCCGATGTAGGAGCGATCGGGCCCGCGGCCGTAGGCCTGCGTGATCAGGTGGCGCGCAAGCGGCGTGAGCTGCGCGACCGCGTTGTAGCCGTAGTCGCGCCGCGCCTGCGGATCGAGGCCGAAGCGCGGGCCGAGCGCGCCGGCGTGGCCGGCATCGGAACTGATCACCGCGAAGCCCTTGCGCAGCGCGCTGTCCACGGGCGCGCCGCCGCCGATGCCGCCGATCGCCGGCACCACGGCACCATCGAGTCCGCCGTTCGCCTGATAGAAGAAGCGGCCGTTCCATTCCACCGGCAGCCGCATCTCGAAGCCGATCGCATAGGTGTTGCCGTCGACCGCGCTCACGCGCTGCTGAAGGTGGCCCTGCACGAGGCAGTGCGCGGGGGCGGGCATCTGGGCATTGCCGACCGCGACCGGACCCGGCGGCAGCGCCACCACGCGCGTGTAGACCACGCCCTGCGCCGCGGCCCGATCGGCCAGCTCGCCGCAGGCCAGCAGCTGCCCGGGGCGCGCGGCTCCGAGCTTGGGTGAAGCCGAGGCCGACGGCGCCTGCGGGGCATTCGAGCCGCAGGCCGACAAGGCCAGCGCCAGCGCGGCCGTTGCGGCTCCGCGGCGGGCCGAACTCGCGTCCGCGCTCATGATTCGGCCGTGAAGCCGATCTTCTTGACCAGCGGCGCCCAGCGCTCGGATTCGCTCTGGATCGACTTGCGCATCTCCTCGGGCGTGGAGCCGCTTGCCACCAGGCCGACCGAGAACAGGCCGTCGACGATGGCCGGGTCCTTGAGCGCGGCCGTGATGGCGGCGTTGGCGCTGGCGATCACCGCGGGCGGCGTCTTGGCCGGCGCGAGGAAGCCGAACCATTCCTCGGCCACCAGTTCCGGGAAGCCCTGCTCGGCGAAGGTCGGCACGTCGGGCAGGTAGGGTGCACGCTTGCTGCCCGAGGTCGCGAGCACGCGCAGCTTGCCGGCCTTGACGAAGGGCAGGTAGTCGCCCGATGTCGTCACGCTCGATGCGATCTGGCCACCGACCACGTCGTTCACGGCCGGCAGCGAGCCGCGGTACGGCACGTGCTTGAGGTCGGCGCCGCTGTTGATCGCCAGCAGCGCGCCCAGGAAGTGCGGCGTCGATCCCGCGCCCGGCGAGCCGTAGCTGGCTTCCTTGGGATTGGCCTTGGCCCAGGCGATGTAGTCCTTGAGCGTCTTCACGCTGGCCGGCACCATCGGACCTACCGCCAGGCCGTGCGTCATGACCGCGCCCACCGAGACCGGCGCGAAGTCGCTCACGGCGTAGTTGAGCTTGCTGTAGATGTGCGGATAGGTCGACAGCGCCGAGGCCTGCGCAAGCGCGAGCACCGAGCCGTCGGCCGGCGAATTCTTGAGCGTCTCGAGCGCGATGCGTCCGCCCGCGCCGGGACGGTTGTCGACCACGGCGGCGTTGGTCGTGTAGGCGCTGCCCGCGAGCTTCTCGCCGACGCGGCGCGCCACGCTGTCGCCTGCACTGCCCGCCGGGAAGCCGTAGAGGATCTTGACCTGGTTGACCGCCTGCGCGAGCGCGGCGAGCGGATGCAGGGCGCCGAGGGCGGCAGCGCTGCCGAGGACTTGGACGAAGTGGCGTCGCGTGGTCATGGTGCTTGTCTCCTGTGGGGTTCTTCGATCGATGGGGATGAGGGGTGGCGGTTCAGCGTGGCGCCATGCGCAGCGCGCCGTCGAGCCGGATCACCTCGCCGTTGAGGTGGCCGTTGGTCACGAAGTGGCAGGCCAGGGCGGCGAACTCGGCCGGATCGCCGAGGCGCGGCGGGAACGGGATCGAGGCCGCGAGCGATTGCTGTATCGCCTCGGGCAGTTCCTTGAGCAGCGGCGTCGCGAACAGGCCCGGCGCGATGGTGCAGACACGGATGCCGTGCTGCGCGAGATCGCGCGCCATCGGCAGCGTCATGCCCACCAGCCCGCCCTTCGAGGCGCTGTAGGCCTGCTGGCCGACCTGGCCGTCGAAGGCCGCGACCGAGGCCGTGAACAGCATGGTGCCGCGCTCGCCGCCTGCTTCAGGCGCGAGCCTGGCGCAGCGTGCCGCGAACAGGCGGCTGATGTTGTAGGCGCCGATCAGGTTGACGTTGACCACGCGCACGAAGTCCTCGAGCGGCGCCGCGTTGCCGTCCTTGCCGACGATGCGCTTGGCGCTGCCGATGCCGGCGACGTTCATGAGAATGCGCGCCGGGCCGTGCGCGGCCTCGGCGCGATCGAGCGCAGCCGTGACGCTGTCGCTGTCCGTGATGTCGCAGACGCAGGCCACGGCGCAGCCAGCTCCGAATTCGGCGCCGATCTCGGCCGCGACCTTCTCCGCCAGCGCCGCATTGCGGTCGACCACCGCGACCTTGGCACCGAGCCGGGCCAGTTCGCGTGCCGTGGCCTCGCCGAGGCCGGAAGCGCCGCCGGTCACGAGTGCAGCTTGTCCCTGGATGTTCATGTCGTCGTCTCCTGTTGGTTTATCGGGGCTGGAGGGTGAAGGGCAGGCTGCCCGCGTGCAGCGCCTCGACCAGCGCGGCGCGATGCTTGAGCACCGCCCGCTGGTTGATGGAGCCCTTGTCGGTGACCTCGCCGCGGTCGATCGATGGCGGCTCGGACACGATGTGCGCGCGGGCGATGCGGTTGGCGCTGCCGGTGCTCGCGGCCGCCAGCGTGTCGAGGATCTGCTGGAACCGCGCCTGCACCGGCGCGCTCTCCAGCACCTGCTGCAGCGGTGCGTCGGCCGGCAGGCCGGCCAGCGCGCGCACGGCCTGGGTCGGGAACAGCAGCGCGCCGACCTCCCTGAGGTTGATGCCGGTCAGCACCGCGTCCTGCACGTAAGGCGCGCCGGCCGCGATGATCTTCGCGCGCAGCGGCCCCACGCTCACGAAGGTGCCGGTGGCGAGCTTGAAGTCCTCCGCGATGCGGCCGTCGAAGCGCAGGCCGCGATGGATGTCGTCGGGGTCGATCCACTGCACGGCATCGCCGGTGCACAGGAAGCCCTCGTCGTCGAACACCTCGGCCGTGGCGTCCGGCGCGCGCCAGTAGCCCGGCGTGATGTTGGGGCCGCGGTAGCGCACCTCGGTCTTGCCGTCGACCTCGACCAGCTTGATCTCGATGCCTGCGGCCGGCAGGCCCAGGTCGCCCGACTTCACCTCGGGCCCGGTGACGTAGAGCGCGAACGGACCCGATTCGGTCATGCCGAGGCCGGTGCCCATCACGATGCGCTCGCCGATCTCGGCCTCCTGCGTGCGGTGCAGGCTGTCCCACACCGGCTGCGACAGCGCCGCGCCCGAATAGAAGAACATCTTCACGCGCGACAGCAGGTTGCGGCGCAGCACCGCATCGGCCTCCATCGCCTGCGCGATCGCCTCGAAGCCGGTCGGCACGTTGAAGTAGATGGTGGGCGCGATCTCGCGCAGGTTGCGCAGCGTCTCGCCCATCAGCGCCGGCGTCGGCTTGCCGTCGTCGATGTACAGCGTGCCGCCGTTGTCCAGCACGATGCCGACGTTGTGATTGCCGCCGAAGGTGTGGTTCCAGGGCAGCCAGTCGACCAGCACCGGCGGCTCCTCGCCGAGGGCCGGGATCGACTGCCGCAACTGCTGCTGGTTGGCGCACCACATGCGGTGCGTGTTGACGACGGCCTTCGGCAGCTTGGTCGAGCCCGAGGTGAACAGGAACTTGGTGATGGTGTCGGGACCGACCGCGGCATGGGCGGCATCGACTGCAGAAGTGACCGGCGTGGCCGCGAGCGCATCGAAGGATGTGACGGCGCGGCCGTCGAGCGTGCCCTCGGCCAGCACCACCTCGACGTCGGCGGGCACCACGGCCGCGATCGCACGCGCGAAGCGCTTCGCATCGGCGGCGAAGACCAGGCCCGGCGTCAGCGTGTCGAACACGTGGCGCAGCTTGTCGAAGTCCTGGCTCACGATCGAGTAGGGCGGCGAGACCGGGCAGAAGGGCACCCCCGCGTAGAGGCAGCCGAGCGCCATCAGCGCATGCTCGATGCCGTTCTCGCTGAGGATCGCGACCGGGCGCTCGGCGTCGAGACCGCGGTCGATCAGTGCCTGCGCGATGCTGCGCGCCTTGTGCAGAGCCTCGGCATAGCTCACGCGCTGCCAGTCGCCGGTGCTGCCGTCCGAAAGGCGTTCGCGGCGGGCGATGAAGGTGCGATCGGGGGCGGTCTCGGCCCAGTGCTGCAGCCGGTCTGTCATGCGGCCGACGTAGGGCGCGAGCGTGGCCTCGGCCTTCAGGTAGCGCGTGCCCGGCACGCCCTCGCTCAGCACCGCGCGGGTGATGCCGAAGGCCAGCGTGCGATAGCGCGGCGCGGCGGGGGAAGTTGTCTCGTTCATTCGTCGTTCTCCTTGGCGGCGGCCGCGTTCGAGGCAGCCTCAGCCCTTGGTGACCTTGCCGGCGCGGCCCTCGAGGAAGGCACGCACGCGGTCCTTGGCCTCTGGCGAGCTCTGCGCGATGCCGGCCATCAGCGCCTCGGTGAAGAAGCCGTGGTCGGCCGGCTGCTCGGCGATGCGCGGCAGTGCGTGCATCAGCGCGTAGTTGGTCAGCGGCGCGTTGGTGGCCACGCGCTTCGCCAGTTCGACCGCCTTGTCGAAGGCCGTGCCCTCGGGCACCAGGTACTGTGCGAAGCCGGCACGCTCGCCGTCTTCGGCGTTGTAGACCCGGCCGGTCATCATCATGTCGGTCATGCGCGCGGCGCCGATCAGCTTCGGGATCCGCACCGAGCCGCCGCCGCCCACGAAGATGCCGCGCGAGCCCTCGGGCAGCGCATAGAAGGTGCTGCTGTCGGCGACGCGGATGTGGCAGGCGCTCGCGAGTTCGAGCCCGCCGCCGACCACCGCGCCGTGCAGCGCCGCCACCACCGGCACCGGGCCGTGCTCGACCAGTTCGAGCGCCGCGTGCCACATGCGCGAATGCTGCAGCCCCTGGCCGGCATCGCGCTCCTGCAGCTCCGAGAGGTCGAGCCCGGCGCAGAAGTGCGGGCCTTCGCCGTCGATCACCGCGGCGCGAACGCTCGAAGGCAGCCCCTCGAAGGCGTTGCGCAGCGCCAGGATCAAGGCGTCCGACAGGGCATTGCGCTTGGCGCCGCGTGTCAGGCGGATGATGGCGATGTCGCCCTGCAGTTCGATCTTGAGGTCGGGGTGGGTCATGATTGCATTCCGGAAGATGATCGATTATGGTTATGAAAAATAATCAATTCAAGCTGCCCGCCGACGTGCGGCATGAGGATTTACCCTAGGCTCACAACTGTTCGGAGACACGCATGGACCACGAGAACCTGATTGCCATCGACACCCACACGCACGCCGAGATCAGCTGCTGGAACCCCTTCGACAACTACGGCGAGGAATACGACCGCGCCGCCGACAAGTACTTCAAGTCGGGCCGCCGCCCGACCATCCAGGAAAGCATCGACTACTACCGCGAACGCAAGATCGGCCTCGTGATGTTCATGGTCGACGCCGAATCCAACATGGGCCGGCGCCGGATTCCGAACGAGGAGATCGCCGAGGCCGCGCAGAAGAACTCGGACATCATGATCGCGTTCGCGAGCATCGATCCGCACAAGGGCAAGATGGGCGCGCGCGAGGCCCGGCGGCTGATCGAGGAGCACGGCGTCAAGGGCTTCAAGTTCCACCCCACGGTGCAGGGCTACCACCCCTACGACAAGATGGCCTGGCCGATCTACGAGGTCATCGCCGAATACAAGCTGCCGGCCGTCTTCCACACCGGCCACAGCGGCATCGGATCGGGCATGCGCTGCGGCGGCGGCCTCCGGCTCGAATACAGCAATCCGATGCACCTCGACGACGTCGCGATCGACTTCCCCGACATGCAGATCGTGATGGCCCACCCGAGCTTCCCGTGGCAGGACGAGGCGCTCAGCGTCGCCACCCACAAGCCCAATGTCTGGATCGACCTGTCGGGCTGGAGCCCGAAGTATTTCCCCAAGCAGCTGGTGCAGTACGCCAACACGCTACTCAAGGACCGCGTGCTGTTCGCGAGCGACTACCCGCTGATCACGCCCGACCGATGGCTCAAGGACTTCGAGGACGCCGGCTTCAAGCCCGAGGTGATGCCGGGCATCCTCAAGGGCAATGCGGTGCGGCTGCTGAAGCTGGACCAGAAGGCCGCGGCCGCCTCCCAGGGCACCTGAGGCACCTGGGGAGGGCTCAGGGAAGCCGCTCTTCCTCGGCCCGTTCCCGGTCCCAGTCCGAGCCGGAGCGCTGCTTGCGCTCGGCCCGCTCGCGCGCCATCTGCTCCTGGAACTGCTGCCGGCCCTTCTTCGCGACCGCGATCAGCTTGGCGCGGTCGCCCTTGTAGTGCGGGTAGGTCTCCTGCATCAGCTCGATGTTGCGTGTTCGAAAGCGCATCGTGTCCTCGCGCGCCTCGTGCGCGGGCCAGCCGAGCGACTCGAGCACCGAGCGTGCACTGCGCAGCGACGATTCGAAGACCTCGCGCTCGATGAACTCGACCTTGCGGTCCTGCAGCTGGTAGAGGTGGGTGACGTTGCGCGCACGCACGACCAGCTTTGCATTCGGGAAATGCTCGCGCGCCAGGTCGACGATCTTGAGCGACTGCTCCATGTCGTCCACCGCCACCACGATCACGCGCGCGGTGGCGGCGCCTGCGGTGCGCAGCAGGTCGAGCCGCGTCGCGTCGCCGTAGAAGACGCGGATGCCGAACTCCCGCAGCGACTCGATGGTGTCGGGGTCGTGGTCGAGCACCGTGATGCTCACGTCCTGCGCGGTCAGGAGCCGGCCGATGATCTGGCCGTAGCGGCCGAAGCCGCAGATGACCACCTTCGCGCTCTGCGGCTCGGAAATCTCCTCGAGCGCCGTCGCGTGGTGCACGCTGTAGTGGGGAATGAGCCACTTGTCGATCGCCACCAGCAGCAGCGGCGACAGCAGCATCGACAGCGCCACGGCGCCGATCAGGAACGAGGCCACCGCAGGCGGCAGCACGTCGGGTCCGGCGGCCTGGAACACCACGAACGCGAACTCGCCGCCCTGGGCGAGCAGCAGCGTGAACACCGGCCGCTGCTGGTAGGGCACCTCCATCGCCTTCGCGAGGCCGTAGATGACGCCGAACTTCAGCACCATGAAGGCGATCACCACCAGCGCCATGAGCCCCGGATTCGCGATCAGCACGCCGAAGTCGATGCTCATGCCGACCGCGATGAAGAACAGCCCCAGCAGCAGCCCCTTGAAGGGCTCGATGTCGGTCTCGAGCTCGCGCCGGTATTCGCTCTCGGCCAGCAGCACGCCGGCGAGGAAGGCGCCCAGCGCCATCGACAGGCCGATGAACTGCATCAGCGCCGCGATCGCCACCACCAGCAGCAGCGAGGTGGCGGTGAAGATCTCGGGCGTGTTGCTGCGCGCGATCCAGCGCAGCAGCGGCCGCAACGCGAGCCGGCCGCCCACGATGATGGCCGCGATCACGGCGACGATCTTCGCGCCCTCCAGCGCGCGCTCGAAGCCGCTCAGGCCGGCGCCGGCATCGTGCACCACCGCCAGCAGCGGCAGCAGCGCGAGGATCGGGATCGCCGCCACGTCCTGGAACAGCAGGATCGAGAAGCCGGCCTGGCCGCTCGGCGTCAGCAGCAGGTTGCGCTCGCCGAAGACCTGCAGCGCGATCGCGGTCGACGACAGCGCGAGCCCGAGTGCCGCCACCAGCGCCACGCGCCAGCCGGCGCCGGCGGCCCAGCCGGCCAGGAACAGCACCAGCGCGCAGCCCAGCACCTGGGCCGAACCCCAGCCGAAGATGGGTCGCCTGAGGCTCCAGAGCCGCTTCGGCTCCAGTTCGAGGCCGACCAGGAACAGCATCAGCACGACCCCGAACTCGGCGAAGTGCAGGATGTCGTCGACGTTGGTGACCAGCTTCAGGCCCCAGGGGCCGATCGCGATGCCGGCCACCAGGTAGCCGATGATCGAGCCGAGGCCGAGCGCCTTCGACAGCGGCACGACGAGCACCGCCGCGCTCAGGTAGATCAGCGAGTTGACGAGCCAGCCCGGTGCGTGTTCCATGCTCAGGCCTCCTCGTGGTGGTCGACCGGGCGGTCGGTCTGGGGAACCGGGCAGGCGATGCAGGCGTCGATCTCGTCCATCTCGGGCCACTCGGGGTAGCTCGCCAGCCGCTCGGCGAATACCTCGACATGCGCCTCGACCTCGGAACTGGGCGCGCTTCGGGCCCCATGGAACATCAGCGGCGGCAGGAAGCGCATGCCGCACAGCGCGGCCGTCTGCTCGTAAGGCGGCAGGAAGGCATCGAAGAAATAGCGGTTGTAGCTTTGCGGGTGGTAGCTGGCCTCCGGCCCGCCGGTGGTCGCGACCAGCCAGCAGTCCTTGCCTTCGAGGGCCCGTCCGCCGGGGCCGTAGGCCCATCCGTAGTCCAGCACATCGTCGACCCAGAGCTTCTGCAGCGCCGGCATCGAATACCACTGGATCGGATGCAGCAGCACCACCAGGTCGGCCCGGGCCAGCCGCGCCTGCTCGGCCCTGACGTCGATCGCGTAGTCCGGATAGGTGGCGTAGAGGTCGTTGACCTCGACGCCAGGCACCGCTTGCGCGGCCCGCAGCAGGCGGCGGTTGACGCGCGACTCGCGCCAGTGTGGATGGGCGGCGATCACGTAGATGCGCCGGTTTTCCTCGGGATCCGTTGTTGTTGTCGGCATGGCGCGCACATTAGCATTTGCGCCGCATCGGCGCGGCTACCATGGCGCCTGTCTTCAGCAGCGGAGCACTTCATGCCGGTTGTCCTGGTCGCCAATCCCAAAGGCGGTGTCGGTAAATCCACTCTCGCGACCCATGTCGCCGGCTACTACGCGAGCCGCGGCCATGCGGTGATGCTCGGCGACATCGACCGCCAGCAGTCCTCGCGGCTGTGGCTGGGCCTGCGTCCGAAGCAGGCGCGCGAGATCCGCAGCTGGGACGCCTCCGAGGACGGCAGCGTGGTGCGGCCGCCGCGCGGCACCACCCATGCGGTGATCGACACGCCGGCCGGCCTGCACGGTTCGCGCTTCAAGGAGTCGCTGGCGCTGGCCGACCAGGTGCTGGTGCCGCTGTCGCCGAGCATCTTCGACATCTATGCGACGCGCGACTTCCTCGACAAGCTGCTCGCCAACCGCCATGCCGGCAAGACCCGGATCGGTCTGATCGGCATGCGCGTCGACGCCCGCACCCTGGCCGCCGACCGGCTGCGCGAATTCGTCGCCGGCCTCGACGTGCCGGTGCTCGGCGAGCTGCGCGACACCCAGAACTACGTCCAGCTCGCGGCCCGCGGGCTCACGCTGTTCGACATCGCACCCGGTCGCGTGCAGCGCGATCTCGACCAGTGGCGCCCGATCGCCGACTGGCTCGACGCCTGAGCGGCACGGTATTTACCCCGATCCGCGCCTGTCCCGACATGGACAGGACGCCCCCGGAGCGGCCGCTAAAGTGAAGCGATGACCAAGAAGACCTTCCAGACCCTTCAGGACCTCGCCGCTTGCGTCGGCCAGGAAGTCGCCGTGAGCGACTGGATCACCATCACGCAGGAGCAGGTGAACCAGTTCGCCGACGCCACGGGCGACCACCAGTGGATTCACATCGATGTCGAGCGCGCCAAGGCCGGGCCCTTCGGCGGGCCGATCGCGCACGGCTTTCTCACGCTGTCGCTGCTGCCGAAGCTCTACGAAGTCGCCTTCGAAGTGGTCGAGTCGCGCATGGGCGTCAACTACGGGCTCAACCGCGTGCGGTTCATGACGCCGGTGCCGGTCGGCGGCCGGGTGCGCGGGCGCATGAAGCTGCTCGGCTCCGAGCCGATTCCCAATGACGGCCTGCAGATGACCTGGGAAACCACGATCGAGCTCGAGGGCTCGCCCAAGCCGGCCTGCGTGGCCGAATCGGTGGTCCGCCGATACCGGTAGGGGTGGCTCAGCCGAAGCCGTTCTGGCGCCAGGCCTCGAAGACGGTCACCGCCACCGCATTCGACAGGTTCAGGCTGCGCTGGCCTTCGCGCATCGGCAGTCGCAGCCGCTGCGGCGGCGCGAAGCTCTCGCGCAGCTCGGGCGCCAGTCCGCGCGTTTCCGATCCGAACACCAGCCAGTCGCCGGGCTGGAACGCCACGTCGTGAACCTGGCGGGTGCCGCGCGTCGTCAGCGCGAACATCCGATCGACGGGCGGCCGCTGGCTGTCGAGCAGCGCCTGCCAGTCGGCATGGCGCAGCAGGGTCGCGTACTCGTGGTAGTCCAGGCCGGCGCGGCGCAGCAGGCGGTCGTCCATCGAGAAGCCCAGCGGCTCGACCAGATGAAGCGTGCAGCCGGTGTTGGCGGCCAGCCGGATCACGTTGCCGGTGTTGGGCGGAATCTCGGGTTCGACAAGCACGATATGGAACATCGGGCGATTGTCGTGCCGACGGCCGCTGGCGCTTCCTAGGCCGTTGCATCGGTGCGCGCCAGCACCACCGCCGACACCCGCGCGGCGCCTCCGGCCCGCAGCACGCCTGCCGCCGTCGACAGCGAGGCCCCGCTGGTCATCACGTCGTCGACCAGCACCACGCGCCGCCCGCGGACCTCGCCGGCGCGCCGCGGATCGAGCGCGAAGGCGCCCGCGAGGTTGCGCAGCCGCTCGCGGCGATCGAGGCTGCTCTGCGGCGGCGTCTCCCGCGTGCGAAGCAGCAGCGTCGGATCGCACTTGGCCGGCTCGAGCCGCCGGGCCAGTTCATGCGCCTGGTTGAAGCCGCGTGCGCGCAGCCGGCCCGGCGCCAGCGGCATCGGCAGCACCAGGTCGGCCTGCTCGAGCTCGGGCTCGACCCAGGGCGCGCTTGCGAGCAGGGCGGCCAGCGGTGCCGCGCGGCCGGCGTCGCCCTGGAACTTGAAGGCCGCGATGCCTTCGGGCCAGGGCCAGGCGTAGGCACAGGCGACCACGCAGGCGTCGAGCGCGGGTGGATGCCGCCGGCACTCGCCGCAGGGTGCGCCCTCGCGCGCGAGGGGGAGGGCGCAGCGCGGGCAGCGCGGCTCGGGTGCCGCGAAGCGCGCCACGCAGTCCTCGCAGACGGGTGCTGCGGGCCAGGCGTGGCAGACCGCGCACTGGCTCGGCAGCCGCGCGAGCAGGGACGAGAAAGACCGGCCGGCCCAGTGCCTGAACATCCCTCAATATACTCAGCGGCCCATGCCCACCGACCCTGCCCAGCGCCCGCCGACCATCGATGCCACGGCGGCCGATCACTGGCGCCGGCTGGCGCCGGCCGCTGCCCAGTCGCCCTGGCTGCACGAGGAGATCGGCCGTCGCATGGAGGACCGCCTGCAGTGGATCAAGGCCGTGCCGCGCCAGTGGGCCGACTGGGCGCCGCTGCGTGGCGGCCTCGAGGCGCATGCGCTGGTCGCTCGACGCTATCGCGATGCGGCGGCCTTCGTGATCGAACCCGATCCGGCGCTCGCTGCGCTGACCGCCCGCACGCTGAACGCCCCGTGGTGGAGCGCGCGGCGCTGGCAGGGCGCCCAGCCCCGCTTCGAGCCGGCGCCCGAGGACGGCGTCGACCTGCTGTGGGCCAACATGGCACTGCACATGGCGGCCGATCCGCAGGCCCTGATCGCACGCTGGCACCAGCTGGTCGCGACCGACGGCTTCCTGATGTTCTCGTGCCTGGGCCCGGACACCCTGCAGGAATTGCGCGCCCTCTACCGCCGGCTGGGCTGGCCGGCGGCGAGCCACGAATTCACCGACATGCACGACTGGGGCGACATGCTGGTCGGCGCCGGCTTCGCCGAGCCGGTCATGGACATGGAGCGCATCGTGCTGACCTGGGCCAGCCCCGAGGCCGCGCTGGCCGAGCTGCGAACGCTGGGCCGCAACCTGCACCCGGGCCGCTTCCCGGGGTTGCGCGGGCGCGACTGGCGCCGTGCACTGGGCCGGGCCCTGCCCGAGTTCGCGCCGGCCGAGGGCGGCGGCGGCCACATCGCGCTGACCTTCGAGGTCATCTATGGCCACGCATTCAAGCCGGCGCCGCGCGTGGCGCTGTCCGCCGAAAGCGCAGTTTCCTTGCGCGAAATGCGTTCCATGCTCCAGCGTGGTCGTGTAGGCAACTGAGTCGGCCCCGGTTCACCCGCTACAATCCGGCGCTGCGTGAACTCGCGGGTATTGTCCCGTGGCCGAGGCCTGTCCGACCGAAGTTTGGCAGTGTGTCGACGCACCGATTTGCTGAACTCGCCCGTGTCGAATTCCGTGTTTCGTTTTGCCACTGTTTCAGGCCAGAGCATCCACTGGTTCCTGAAGCGCAACTGCTCGGTCACGCCGAGCCAGCTCGGCTGGCTCTACGCGTCGCTGTGCGTGGTGTCGCTCGGCATCGGCGGCGTGTTCTGGGTCAACGGCGCGCGCCTGGTGTTGCCTTTCGCCTGGCTCGAGCTGGCCGCGGTCGGGGTTGCGTTTGTGCTGTATGCGCGTCACGCAACCGATGGCGAGAAGATCGCGCTGCAGGGAGGCCGGCTGGTGGTCGAACTCGAGAACGGCGGCCACTACGAGCGCACGGAATTCTTGCCGCATCAGGTGCGGATCGAGCCTCAGGCCAGCGATCGCTCGCTGATCGAGGTCTCGGGTCAGGGTCGTTCGGTCAGGGTGGGGCGCTATGTGCGCCCGGAGTTGCGCGCGGCGCTGGCGCGCGAGATTCGAATGGCATTGCGCAGCGCCTGACGAGGCGAGCGCCATGTCGCACCGCGGGGACCGGTGGGGTTAACAGGAAAATGAAGAAGTGAACACGATGAAGAGCAATTGGCGCAACAAGTTCTTGCCGGCGAATCTGCTGCTGGCGGCCGGCGCGGCTTTCAGCGGCGCGGCGCACGCAGTTAACGACCTGCCCGGCGGGCCGTCGGTGCGTCAGTTGAATCTTCCCGTGGGCGTCACCAAGATCTCCCAGGAACAGTACTTCCTGAACAACGCGATGATGATCCTGTGCACCGTCATCTTCGTGGCGGTGTTCGCGGTCATGTTCTATTCGATCTGGAAGCACCGCAAGTCGGTCGGCCACAAGGCGGCCAACTTCCACGAATCGGTGGTGGTCGAAATCCTCTGGACCATCGTGCCCTTCCTGATCGTGATCCTGATGGCGCTGCCCGCCACCAAGGTGCTCGTGGCCCAGAAGGACACCACCAACTCCGACCTCACGATCAAGACCACCGGCTACCAGTGGAAGTGGGGCTACGACTACCTCAAGGGCGAGGGCGAGGGCCTGTCCTTCATCTCGACGCTCGACAGCTCGCATCGCGCGATCTCCAACGCCGGCGCCAAGGGCGACATCCCCGACGGCTACCTGCTGCGCGTGGACAACCCGCTCGTGGTGCCTGTCAACACCAAGGTGCGCCTGATCACCACCGCCAACGACGTGATCCACGCCTTCGCGGTGCCGCAGCTGGGCGTCAAGCAGGACGCGATCCCGGGCTTCGTGCGCGACACCTGGTTCCGCGCCGAAAAGATCGGCGACTACTACGGCCAGTGCATGGAGCTCTGCGGCAAGGAACACGCCTACATGCCGATCAACGTGAAGGTCGTGTCGGCTGCCGACTACACCGCCTGGGTCGACGCCAAGCGCAAGGAAGCCGCCGCCAAGCAGGACGACCCGACCAAGGTCTGGGCCCTGCCCGAACTGCTGGCCCGCGGCGAGAAGGTCTATGCCGCCAACTGCGCGGCCTGCCACCAGGCCAACGGCCGCGGCGCCGGCCCGATCAAGGCGCTCGACGGCTCGCCCACGGTGCTCGACGCCGACCACCAGAAGCAGCTCCATATCGTGCTCTTCGGCCAGGCCGGCGGTGCCATGCCGGCCTGGAAGCAGCTCAGCGATACCGACATCGCCGCCGTCGTGAGCTTCACCAAGAATGCCTGGTCGAACAAGACCGGCCAGCTGGTGCAGCCGTCCGAAGTGTTGGTCGAGCGCGGCAAGCAGTAAGCCGGCGCCCCCGAAGAGTCTCCAAGGAATAACAAGATGAGCGCAGTCCTCGATCCCCACGGCCACGCCACCGGTCACGACGACCACGGCCACGACGAGCATCACGACGCCCCCACAGGCTGGCGCCGCTGGGTCTTCGCGACCAACCACAAGGACATCGGCACGCTGTACCTGCTGTTCTCGTTCACGATGCTGATGGTCGGCGGCGTGCTCGCGCTGATGATCCGCGCCGAGCTGTTCCAGCCCGGCCTGCAGCTGGTGAACCCCGAGCTGTTCAACCAGCTCACCACCATGCACGGCCTCATCATGGTGTTCGGCGCCATCATGCCGGCCTTCGTGGGCTTCGCGAACTGGATGATCCCGCTCCAGATCGGCGCCTCGGACATGGCCTTCGCGCGCATGAACAACTTCAGCTTCTGGCTGCTGATCCCGGCGGCGCTGATGCTGGTCGGTTCGTTCTTCATGCCCGGCGGCGCACCGGCGGCCGGCTGGACGCTCTATGCGCCGCTGACGCTGCAGATGGGCCCGTCGATGGATGCCGGCATCTTCGCGATGCACATCATGGGTGCCTCGTCGATCATGGGCTCCATCAACATCATCGTCACCATCCTCAACATGCGCGCCCCCGGCATGACGCTCATGAAGATGCCGATGTTCTGCTGGACCTGGCTCATCACCGCCTACCTGCTGATCGCCGTGATGCCGGTGCTCGCAGGCGCCATCACGATGACGCTGACCGACCGCCACTTCGGCACCAGCTTCTTCAACCCGGCGGGCGGCGGCGACCCGGTGATGTACCAGCACATCTTCTGGTTCTTCGGCCACCCCGAGGTCTACATCATGATCTTGCCGGCCTTCGGCATCATCAGCCAGATCGTGCCGGCGTTCGCGCGCAAGCGGCTCTTCGGCTATGCCTCGATGGTGTATGCGACCTCGTCGATCGCGATCCTGTCGTTCATCGTCTGGGCCCACCACATGTTCACGACCGGCATGCCTCTCACGGGCCAGCTGTTCTTCATGTACGCCACGATGCTGATCGCCGTGCCCACGGCGGTGAAGGTCTTCAACTGGATCGCCACCATGTGGCAGGGCTCGATGACCTTCGAGACCCCGATGCTGTTCGCGGTCGGCTTCATCTTCGTGTTCACGATGGGCGGCTTCACGGGCCTGATCCTCGCGGTCGCCCCGATCGACACGCAGCTGCAGGACACCTACTACGTCGTCGCCCACTTCCACTACGTGCTGGTGGCCGGCTCGCTGTATGCCATGTTCGCCGGCTACTACTACTGGTCGCCGAAGTGGACCGGCGTGATGTACAACGAGACGCGCGGCAAGGTGCACTTCTGGTGGTCGCTGATCTCGTTCAACGTCACCTTCTTCCCGATGCATTTCCTGGGCCTTGCGGGCATGCCGCGCCGCTATGCCGACTACCCGATGCAGTTCGCCGACTTCAACGCGATCGCCACGGTCGGTGCCTTCGGCTTCGGCCTGGCCCAGGTGTACTTCTTCCTCTTCATCGTGCTGCCCACCATGATGGGCAAGGGCGAGAAGGCACCGCAGAAGCCCTGGGAAGGCGCCGAAGGACTCGAATGGGAAGTGCCGTCGCCGGCGCCCTTCCACACCTTCGAGACCCCGCCCAAGCTCGACGCCACCGCAACCCGAGTGATCGGCTGACGCCGAGGCCGCCATGACGACACCCGAACAGAAAGCCAGCAACCGCCGCATGGGGCTCACGCTGGCCTCGATCGCGCTGCTGTTCCTCGTCGGCTTCATCGTGCGCATGGTCTGGATCGGCCACTAGGCGGCACGGCAATGACAGGTCCGCGCATCCGTCGAGCGAACGCCCGCATGGTCGGCAAGCTGGCCGTCGTCGCGATGGGCATGTTCGCCTTCGGCTACGCGCTGGTGCCGCTCTACCGCGCGATCTGCGAGATGACCGGCATCAACATCCTGGCCCTGTCGGAGCTGCAGGTGCCCGGCGGTGCGTCGGGTGGCGACAAGGTGCGTGTGCCCGACAACTCGCAGGTCGACACCAGCCGCACCATCACCGTCGAGTTCGATGCCAACGTGCGGGGCTTGTGGGACTTCAAGCCGGCGCAACGCTCGATGCAGGTCCATCCGGGCCAGCTCAACACCGTGATGTACGAGTTCCAGAACGTGCAGAACCGGCGCATGGCCGCGCAGGCGATTCCCAGTTACGCGCCGCAGCAGGCCGCGCCCTACTTCAACAAGCTCGAGTGCTTCTGCTTCAACCAGTACACGCTCGAGGCGGGCGAGAAGAAGCAGTGGCCGGTGGCCTTCGTGATCGACCCGAAGATCTCCAAGGATGTGAAGACCATCACGCTGAGCTATACCTTCTTCGAGGTCGGCGGCAAGACACCACCGGCGCCCGTGGCCGCCAATGCGGCCGTGCCTGCTGCCTTGTCGGAGCCCCGTTCATGAGCAGCGAATCCGGCGTCGCACGCAAGGGCTCGTTGTGGCAGACGGTGAAGGCC
This sequence comes from Variovorax jilinensis, assembly GCF_030316885.1. Taxonomy (GTDB): domain Bacteria; phylum Pseudomonadota; class Gammaproteobacteria; order Burkholderiales; family Burkholderiaceae_C; genus Variovorax; species Variovorax jilinensis. Next base: position 223,083 of record NZ_JASZYQ010000002.1, read on the forward strand.
GTGGGCTGGTCCTTCTTCGGCGTACGCAAGCGGAGCGGCTTCCAGGACGACCTGGCACGGCTCAACCCGCTGCACATCATCGCGGTCGCCTTCGTGGCCGTGGCGCTGTTCGTGACGGCGCTGGTCTTGCTGGTGCGATGGGTCGCGACAGCCTGACGACGAAGACATCCCACAGAACTTGAAGCTACAGAAGAAAACCCAGGACCCGAAATGAGCGCAACCACCCCCGGCACCACGCCCTACTACTTCGTGCCCGGTCCATCGGCCTTTCCGGTCATGGCCGCCATCGGACTGCTGTTCGTGATCCTGGGCGCGGCCCAGTGGATCAACGGCCATCAGTGGGGCATGTGGTCCTTGCTGGCCGGCATGATCGTCTGGCTCGGCACGCTCTACGTCTGGTTCGCGCAGTCGATCCGCGAAAGCGAAGGCGGTCTGTACGGCCACAAGATCGACCTCTCGTTCCGCTGGAGCATGAGCTGGTTCATCTTCTCGGAAGTGATGTTCTTCGGCGCCTTCTTCACGGCGCTGTGGTGGGCTCGCAACCACGCGCTGCCTTCGCTCGGCAGCCTCGACAACGCGATGATCTGGCCCGACTTCAAGGCCGTCTGGCCCTCGAATGCGGTGGGCGCCACCGGTTCGCCGGCCGGCAACGTCGAGCCCTTCCTGACCGTCGGTCCGTTCTGGCTGCCGACCATCAACACCGCGCTGCTGCTGAGCTCGGGTGTCACGCTGACCATCGCCCACCACGCGCTGCGCGTCGACAAGCGCGCCCAGGCCATCCGCTTCATGTGGCTCACGGTGGTGCTCGGCTTCGTCTTCCTGTGCGTGCAGGCCTACGAATACCACCACCTCTACAACGACCTGAACCTCAAGCTCAGCTCGGGTGCCTACGGCTCTACCTTCTTCATGCTGACCGGCTTCCACGGCCTGCATGTGTTCATCGGCATGCTGATGCTGTTCTTCATCACGATGCGGCTGCGCCGGGGCCATTTCACGGCCGAACGGCACTTCGGCTTCGAGGGCGCGGCCTGGTACTGGCATTTCGTCGACGTGGTGTGGCTCGGCCTCTACTTCCTGGTCTACTGGCTTTGAGCATTCGCGACGACGGCAAAAAGAAAAAGCGCCGCAAGGCGCTTTTTTCATGGTTCTCGTGGAACGAGGATCACCTACTTTCCGACCGGCAGGCCCCCTGGCTGGATGTAGCCGAATTTCCAGGCCAGCAGCACGCAGAGGAACAAAAGGACCGAAAGGCCGATCCGAACCGTGAGCGCGCGCACCATGCCGCCGCTCTTGGAGCGGCCGTCGCGCCCATCCCTCAGCATGAAGTAGAGCGCCACCGCGAGACTGCCCAGGATGCCGATGAAGGCCAGGGCCACAAGGTATTTCATGACCCGCATTATCGGCCGCCGGCGCCGCCCCGTGCCTTGAACGCACAGCCCCCCGCCGCCACGCCCGTCCACCCGCGCGCCGGCCGCTTCTGGCTGGTCACGACCGTGGCGTTGCTGACCCTGGCCGCCACCTTCTCGCTCGGCCGCTGGCAGCTCTCGCGCGCCGCCCAGAAGGAAGCCCTGCAGGCCGAGATCGACGCCCGCAAGAGCCTGCCGCCACTCGATTCGCAGGCCTTTCTCGCCCTGGCCGACGCCACCGGCGCGATGCACCAGCCGGTGCGCCTGCGCGGGCTCTGGCTGACGCCGCACACGGTCTATCTCGACAACCGCCAGATGCATGGCGTGCCGGGCTTCTACGTGCTGACCCCGTTCGCGCTCGAGGGCAGCGAGCAGACCGTGCTGATCCAGCGCGGCTGGATCCAGCGCAACTTCACCGATCGCGCGCTGCTCGGCGCGGTCGAGACGCCGAGCGGCCTGGTCGAGGTCACGGCCCGCATCGCCCCGGCGCCTGCGCACCTGCTCGAACTCGGCAAGTCGGAGACGACCGCGGCCGCGCCTGCCGCACCGGGTTCGGCATCGGCACTGACCGCAGGTGCCGCTGCCGCACCTGCGGCATCCGCCTCACCCGCCGTGCCGCCTTCCGTGGGGTCTTCGCGCATCCGGCAGAATCTCGGCCTTGAAGCGTTCCGCGCCGAAACCGGTCTGCCCCTGCGTACCGACGTCTCCCTGCAGCAGACCGGCCCGGCGTCCGAGGGACTGCAGCGCGACTGGCCGGCTCCTGCACTGGGCGTGGAAAAGCACTACGGCTATGCGTTCCAGTGGTTCGGCCTGTCGGCCCTCGTGATATTCCTCTATGTCTGGTTCCAATTCATCGCCCCCTACCGCCGCGCACGCCTTGCCCGCCGCGGCTGACGAGCCGCTCGGCCTGACCGTGCACTCGATGCCGTCGCCGCGCCAGGCGCTGGCCGGGGCCGAGGCGCGGCGCACGCTGCAGGGCCGCTGGAAGATGCTGTTCGTGCTGCTGTGCTGCGCAGCGCCTGTCATCGCCTCCTACTTCACCTACTACGTGGTGCGCCCGGAGGGCCGCAGCGTCTATGGCGAACTGATCGATCCGCAGCGCCCGCTGCCCGGCATCGAGGCCATCGAGCCCGACGGCAAGGTGCTGCGCCTGCCCGCGCTCAAGGGCCAGTGGCTGCTGGTGGCGGTTGCCGGCGCTGCGTGCGACGCGCTGTGTGAACAGCAGCTCTACCTGCAGCGCCAGCTGCGGGAGAGCCTGGGCCGCGAGAAGGACAGGCTCGACCGTGTCTGGCTGGTGAGCGACGACCAGCCGTTGCCCGAGCGGCTGGCCCAGGGCCTGCGCGGCGCCACGGTGCTGCGCGTGCCCGCGGCCGAGCTGCAGAAGTGGCTGCCGGCCAGTGCGGGCCACGACGTCTCCGAGCACCTGTTCGTGGTCGACCCGCTCGGCAATCTCATGATGCGCTTCCCGGCCCGCATGGACGCCGCCGGCGCCAGCCGCGGCAAGCGCGACCTCGACCGCCTGCTGCGCGCCTCCTCGTCCTGGGACGAAGCCGGCCGCTGACCCGCGCCATGGACACCAACTCGCTCTACGACCTCAAGCCGATCGCCTGGCTGCTGGCGTTCGGCGTGCTGCTCGCGCTCGGCCCGCTGCTGTGGGTCTGGCGCCGCAACGCGGGCGCCGGCGCGGCGCGCCGTCTGCATGCGCTGACCGTGCTCACGCTGTTCCTGACCTTCGACCTCACGCTGTTCGGCGCCTTCACGCGCCTGAGCGATTCCGGTCTCGGGTGTCCCGACTGGCCCGGCTGCTACGGCAATGCGAGCCCGGTCGGCGCGCGCCACGACATCGCGATGGCGCAGGCTGCGCAGCCGACCGGACCGGTCACGCATTCCAAGGCCTGGGTCGAGATGGTGCATCGCTACCTGGCAAGCGCGGTCGGCTTCCTGATCCTCGTGCTGGCGATCGCGACGCTGGTCGCGCGGCGCCGCCAGCGCCGGCCCGACCACCGCGGCGAGCGCGCGCTGAGCGCCTGGTGGCCCGCAGCCACGCTGGTCTGGGTCTGCCTGCAGGGCGCCTTCGGCGCGCTGACCGTGACCTGGAAACTGTTCCCCGCGATCGTCACGCTGCACCTGCTGGGCGCCGTCGTGCTGCTCGCCCTGCTGTGCATCCAGGCGGTGCGCTACCAGCAGGCCGCACTGCAGCGCCTGCCGATCGCGCTGCCGGACGCGCTGCGCACGCTGCTGGTGGTCACCACCGTGCTGCTCGGCGTGCAGATCGCGCTCGGCGGCTGGGTCAGCACCAACTATGCGGTCCTGGCCTGCACCCAGTTCCCGACCTGCCAGGACAGCTGGTGGCCACCGATGAACTTCGCGCAGGGCTTCGAGATCTGGCGCCACCTCGGCGAGACCTCGGCGGGCACGCCGATCGACTTCTCGGCCCTCACGGCGATCCACTACGTGCACCGCCTGATGGCCTACCTGGTGTTCGCGGCGATCGGCCTCCTGGCCTGGCGGCTGCATCGCTTCACAGCTCTGCGCGCCCAATCCCGCTGGCTGGCAGGGCTGGCGCTGCTGCAGCTGGCCACCGGCCTCGGCAACGTGCTGCTCGACTGGCCGTTGCTGGCTGCCCTGCTGCACACCGGCGGCGCCGCGGCCCTGGCCGTGGTGCTCACCTGGACCCTGTGCGAGAGCCGTCGCGAGAGCGCCCGCACGGCAACCGGCGCAGTGCGCGGCGCGGAGGTCTATTCATGAGCGCACCCGCCTCCGTATCGCCGACCAGCGCGGCAAGCGTGCTGCGCCAGTTCTATGCGCTGACCAAGCCGCGCGTGGTGCAGCTGATCGTCTTCTGCGCCCTGATCGGCATGGTGCTCGCGGTGCCCGGCGTGCCGACCATCGCCGACCTGCAGCGCGGCGCGCTGGCCTGCATCGGCATCTGGCTGGTCGCCGGCGCTGCCGCCGCCTTCAACTGCCTGGTCGAGAAGGGCATCGACGCCAAGATGAAGCGCACCGCCTGGCGCCCCACGGCGCGGGGCCAGCTCAGCGACCGCCAGGCCCTGATCTTCTCGGCCGTCCTGTGTGCGGCCGGCTCGGTGCTGCTGTGGTTCACGGTGAACCCGCTCACGATGTGGCTGACCTTCGCCACCTTCGTCGGCTACGCGGTGGTCTACACCGTGATCCTCAAGCCGCTGACGCCGCAGAACATCGTGATCGGCGGCGCCTCTGGCGCGATGCCGCCGGTGCTCGGATGGGCCGCCATGACCGGCGACGTCGGGCCCGAGGCATTGATCCTGTTCCTGATCATCTTCCTCTGGACCCCGCCGCATTTCTGGGCACTGGCGCTCTACCGCGTCGAGGACTACCGCAAGGCCGGCCTGCCGATGCTGCCGGTCACGCACGGCAACGAGTTCACGCGGCTGCAGGTGCTGCTCTACACCTTCATCCTGTTCGCGGCCTGCCTGATGCCCTTCATCTACGGCATGAGCGGCTGGCTGTACCTCGTGGTCGCGGTGGCGGTCAGCATCGGCTTCACGGGCTACGCCTTCGCGCTGTGGCGCAACTATTCCGACGCGCTTGCGCGCAAGACCTTCCGTTTTTCACTGATCCACCTGAGCGTGCTGTTCGCGGCGCTGCTGGTCGACCACTACCTCCGATGACCCACCCCCTCACCAAGCGGCAGGCGCTGCGCACCCTGGCCCTGGCCGGTCTCGCGGCAGCCGTCGCCGTGCCGCTCGCGGCCTGCACCGAGTCCAAGCCCAGCTTCCAGGCGGTCGACATCACGGGCGCCGACTATGCGAAGGATTTTTCGCTGAGCGATGCCGATGGCAAGGTGCGCACGATGGCCGACTTCAAGGGCAAGGCCGTGGTTCTGTTCTTCGGCTATGCCCAATGCCCCGACGTCTGCCCGACGACGATGACCGAGATGGCGCAGGTCAAGCAGCAGCTCGGCGCCGATGGCGACAAGCTGCAGGTGCTGTTCGTGACGGTCGACCCGACGCGCGACACGCCCGAGGTCATGAAGGCCTACATGGGCGCCTTCGACCCGGCCTTCGTGGCGCTGATCCCGACGCCGGAGCAGCTGAGCGCGCTCGCCAAGGACTTCAAGGTCTATTACAAGAAGGTCGACGGCAAGACCCCGTCCAGCTATTCGATGGACCATTCGGCCGCCAGCTTCGTCTACGACCCGCAGGGCCGGCTGCGCCTCTACGCGCGCTATGGCGCTGGCGTTGCGCCGATGGTGTCGGACCTCAAGACGCTCCTCAAGACGTCCTAGAAACCAAAAAAAAGCCCGGAAGCAAACCGGGCTTTTCTTATCGAAGCGGCGCGAATCAGGCGTATTCGGCCAGTGCCTTCTTCATCTTCTTCATCGCCGCGACCTCGATCTGGCGGATGCGCTCGGCGCTCACGCCATACACCGCGGCCAGGTCGTGCAGCGTCATGCCGCCCGAACCGTCGTCGTTCACCTTGAGCCAGCGTTCCTCGACGATGCGCCGGCTGCGGTCGTCGAGCGCTTCCAGCGCGGTCGAGATGCCGTCGGTCGACAGCCGGTCGCGCTGGCGCGATTCGATCTGCGCCGTCGGCTCCTGCGTGGCGTCGGCAAGATAGGCGATCGGGCCGAAGCCTTCGTCGCCATCGTCGGACGGGCTCGGGTCGAGCAGCACGTCGCCGCCCGACAGCCGGGTTTCCATCTCGAGCACCTCCTCGGGCTTGACGTTGAGGCGGGTCGCCATCTGCGACACCTCGTCGGGGCTCAGCGTCTCGCGGTGCGTGCCGGCATCGGCCGCTGCCGCGTCGGCCTTGAAGCCCTGCTTCATCGAGCGCAGGTTGAAGAACAGCTTGCGCTGCGCCTTAGTCGTGGCGACCTTGACCATGCGCCAGTTCTTCAGGATGTACTCGTGGATCTCCGCCTTGATCCAGTGCATGGCGTAGCTCACGAGCCGCACGCCCTGGTCGGGGTCGAAGCGCTTCACGGCCTTCATGAGGCCGACATTGCCTTCCTGGATCAGGTCGCCATGCGGCAGACCGTAGCCCAGGTATTGGCGGGAGATGGATACAACTAGCCGAAGATGCGACAGGATGAGCGCACCGGCAGCTTCGAGATCGTTGTTGTCACGCAGCTTGCGCGCGAAACCCTGCTCTTCCTCGAGCGTGAGCAGCGGCAGGCGGTTGGCTGCCGAGATGTAGGCGTCCAAGTTACCCAGCGGGGGCACCATCGACCAGGGGTTGGCGACGGCGAGCTGGTTGGCAGAGGCTCCAGACAAGGTTGTCATTGGGGAAACTCCTTCTTTCAAGGCCATATTAGCACTCGGTTAGAGAGAGTGCTAAGGCAAGGGTTCCCCCTGATTTCTATGGGGCCGATAGCCTGGCCCTACCCGGGCCGGACTACCACCGTACTCCCAGCCGCCGGAACAGCAGCGACCAGACGAACAGCGGGCCGACCCAGAGGTATTGGATGTCCTCGAAGAAGGAAGGTTTCCGGCCCTCGACCTTGTGGCCGATGAACTGGAAGATCCAGGCCACCACGAAGATGGTGGCGCAGATCGGCAGCACAAGGTCTCCCATCGCATGCACCAGCGCCAGCGCGAGGACGATCGAGCCGAGCATCGACAGCAGGAAGACCGGCGAGCGCAGCGTCACGTAGTAGACCGCGCTCGCGGCAACGAAGGCGTAGGCGACCCACGGGTGCAGCGCGTACAGCAGGCCGACCAGGCTCAGCATGATCGCGGGGATCGCGAACACGTGGATCGCTTCGTTGGTCGGGTGGCGATGGCTCTCGCCGTAGTGGGCGAGCAGGCGGTCGACCTTGCGGTCGGTGCCTGCCAGCGGGGCGGCTGCGGTGTTCATGTGGCGGTCTCCGATGCCTCTTGGCGGGCGCCGACGATGATGCCAGAGGGCGGTCGCGCCGACAAACCGGGACGACCCCGAGACCGGTCGCCGTGGCGTCAGATGCCGAGCAGCGCCTGGGCGAATTCGCGCGCGTCGAAGGTCTCGAGGTCCTCGAGCTTTTCGCCGACGCCGATGAAATAGACCGGCACCGGCCGTTCGCGCGCGATCGCACACAGCACGCCGCCCTTGGCGGTGCCGTCGAGCTTGGTGACGATCAGGCCGGTCAGGCCGAGCGCCTCGTCGAAGGCCTTGACCTGCATCAGCGCGTTCTGGCCGGTGTTGCCGTCGATGACCAGCAGCACCTCGTGCGGCGCGGTCGGCTCGGCGCGCTGGACCACGCGCTTGATCTTCCTGAGCTCGTCCATCAGGTGGATCTGGGTCGGCAGCCGCCCGGCGGTGTCGACCAGCACCACGTCCTTGCCACGGGCCTTGCCCGCATTGACGGCGTCGAAGCTCACGGCAGCCGGGTCGCCGCCTTCCTGGCTCACGATCTCGACGGTGTTGCGGTCGGCCCAGACCATCAGCTGCTCGCGCGCGGCGGCGCGGAAGGTGTCGGCCGCGGCCAGCAGCACCGAAGCGCCCTCGTTGGCCAGGTGCTTGGTGAGCTTGCCGATCGACGTGGTCTTGCCGGCGCCGTTGACGCCGGCCACCATGATCACGGTCGGCGTGTACTCGCCGATCACCAGCGATTTCTCAAGCGGGCGCAGCAGGTCGGCGATGGCGTCGGCCAGCAGCGACTTGACCTGCGCGGCATCGGTCGCCATCGTGCTCTTGACGCGGCGGCGCAGGTCCTCGAGCAGGTGCTCGGTGGCCTTGACGCCGGTGTCGGCCATCAGCAGGGCCTCTTCGAGTTCGTCGTAGAGCGCGTCGTCGATCTGGGCGTTGACGAAGGTGGCGGCGATGCTGTTCCCGGTCTTGCGCAGGCCTTGGCGCAGCTTGCCGAGCCAGCCGCTGCGTTCGGGCGCGGGCGGCGGCGTGACCGGAGTCGGCGCGGGAACGCGTGCGGCCGGGGCGGGGGTGAATGCGGGGGCGGAAGCGGCGGCGGGTGCGGGTGGAAGTGCGGTTGCGGGTGCGATTGGTGCGAGGGCGGGTCCGGCGGCGACTGCAGGTGCCAGTGGCGGCACTGGCCTGGGAGCCGGAGCCGCTATCGGCGTGGCAGCCGGCGCTGCGCTGGGCGTGGTTGCAGGCACAAGCGCGGGCGGCGCGGGCGCAACGACCGGCGCCGGTGCCGCCAACGGCGCCGGTGCTGCCAACGGCGCTGCCGTCGGCGCGGGAGCCGGGGCATCCTCGGCCGGTGTGGCGGCGGGCTTGCCGCCGAACCAGGACGACGGGGAGAACACGGATTTGGCTGCAGGCGCGGGCGCAGCCGGCGGCGGGCTCTGGGGCTCCGGAGCCGGCGCCGGGCTCTCGACCGCAGGTTTTTTCTTGAAGAAACTGAACATTGAGCGCTTTTTACAATCGGACCCATTCTATGAAACACCCCTTGCCACGCCGCGCTGCGTCGGGTGCGGTGCTGGCTTCGGTGCTTTTCGCATCGTGGGCCGTGCCTGCCATCGCACAGAGCGCGCCTCCGTCCCCGGTCTCTCCGGCCGCATCCGCCACAGCGCCGGCCGCCGCCCAGCAGTTCACGCTCGCCAACGGCATGACCCTGATCGTCAAGCCCGACCGGCGCGCGCCGACCGCGGTCCAGATGCTGTGGGTGCGGGTCGGATCGATGGACGAGGTCGACGGCACCTCGGGCGTGGCCCACGTGCTCGAGCACATGATGTTCAAGGGCAGCAAGGCGCTCAAGCCCGGCGAATTCTCGCGCCGCGTCGCCGCGCTGGGCGGGCAGGAAAACGCCTTCACCACGCGCGACTACACGGGCTACTACCAGCAGATCCCGGCCGACAAGCTCGAGCAGATCATGAAGCTCGAATCCGATCGTTTTGCCAACAACCAGTGGCCGGACGACGAATTCAAGCGCGAGATCGAGGTCGTCAAGGAAGAGCGCCGCATGCGAACCGAGGACCAGCCCCGCGGCCTGCTGGGCGAGCAGCAGAACGCCGCGGTGTTCACGGCTTCGCCCTACCACCGGCCCGTGGTGGGCTGGATGAGCGACCTCGAGGCCATGACGCCCGCCGACGCACGCGAGTTCTTCCAGCGCTGGTACGTGCCCGCCAACGCCGCGATCGTGGTGGCCGGCGACGTCGACGTCGCGCAGGTACGGGCCTGGGCCGAGAAGTACTACGGCTCGATCCCGGCGCGCGCCGTGCCCACCCGCAAGCCGCGCACCGAGCCGGCCCAGCGCGGCATCCGCCGCGTCGAATTCAAGGCACCGGCCGAGCAGGCCTACGTGTCGCTGGCCTATCGCGCGCCGCAGATCGAGGCGTCCGACAAGCTCGACGGCGACAACGACCCCTATGCGCTGCTGGTGCTGGCCGCGGTGCTCGACGGCTACCCGGGCGCACGCCTCGACCGCGCACTCACGCAGGGCCCGGATCGCGTCGCCGACTCGGCCGGGGCCTATGCCGGCTTCGTCGGCCGCGGGCCGCAACTGTTCGGTCTCGATGGCGTGCCGGCCGCGGGCAAGACGCCCGAAGCGGTCGAGGCCGCCTTGCGCGCCGAGGTCGCCAAGGTGGCGCGCGAAGGCGTGGGCGCGGCCGAGCTCGCGCGCGTCAAGACGCAATGGGTGGCGAGCGAGACCTACAAGCTCGACTCGGTGATGGCGCAGGCGCGCGAGCTGGGCAGCAACTGGGTGCAGGGCCTGCCGCTGGACGCCAACGCGAAGATCATCGAACGGCTGCAGGCCGTCACGGCCGAGCAGGTGCAGGCGGTGGCCGCGAAGTATTTCGGCGACGACCAGCTCACGGTTGCCACGCTGCGGCCGCTGCCGCCCGACACCACGCGCCGTCCGCGCGCACCCGCAGCGCCGGCCGGCGACCTGCGTTGAAGGAAACCATGTCCCCCAACAAAACAACGACGCTGCGCGCCGTGCTTCTCGGCGCCGCATTCTTCCTGCTGGCCGCCGGCGCGCAGGCCGCGATCCCGATCCAGCACTGGACCCTGGCCAACGGCGCCCGGATCTACCTGGCCGCCACCGATGCATTGCCGATCGTCGACGTGCAGATCGACTTCGACGCCGGTTCGCGGCGCGATCCGCCGGCCCAGTCCGGCCTGGCCGGCGTGACCGCCGAGATGGTCGAGAAGGGCATCCGCGCCAGCGGCAGCGAGCCCGCGATGGACCAGAACGCGCTCGGCGAAGCCTGGGCCGACCTCGGCGCCGAGTTCAACGTCGGCGCCGGTGCCGACCGCACCAGCATCACGCTGCGCTCGCTGGCCGATCCGGTGCTGCTGAACAAGGCGGTGCGCCTGGCCGCGCGCGAGATCGGCGAGCCGGCCTTCCCGGACGCCATCTGGCAGCGCGAACGCGAGCGGCTCAATGCGGCGATCCGCGAGGCCAACACCAAGCCCGCCACCGCGGCCGGCCGTGCCTTCGCACAGGCGGTCTACGGCGACCATCCCTACGGCCAGGACACCACCGAAGCCACGCTCGCGCGCATCGACGTCGCCGCCATGCGCCAGCGCTGGGAGCAGCTGATCGTGCCGTGCCGGGCCAAGCTCAGCATCGTCGGCGCGGTCACGCGCGCGCAGGCCGAGAGCATCGCGAACGAGCTGCTGTCGCGGCTGCCGGCATCGCCGGCCGGCTGTCCGCCGCTGCCGGTGGTGCCCGAGGTGGCGCCGCTGGCTGCCGCCAAGGAACAGCGCATTCCCTTCGCCTCGGCGCAGTCCCACGTCGTCATCGGCGAGCCCGGCTACAAGCGCACCGACCCCGATCACTTCGCGCTCACGCTCGGCAACTACATCCTGGGTGGCGGCGGCTTCGTGTCGCGCCTGACCGAGCAGGTGCGCGAGAAGCGCGGCCTGGCCTACAGCGTCTACAGCGGCTTCTCGCCGGGGTTGCACGCGGGTGCCTTCCGGGTGGCCTTCCAGACCCGGCCCGACCAGGCCGACCAGGCCGTCAAGGTGGCGCGCGAGGTGGTGGCGCAGTTCGTCGCCGACGGCCCGACCGCGGCCGAGCTCAAGGCTGCCAAGGACAACCTGATCGGTGGCTTTCCGCTGCTGCTCGACAGCAACCGCAAGCTCGTCGGCAATGTGGCGAACATCGCCTGGAACGACCTGCCGCTCGACTACCTCGACACCTGGACGGCGCGCATGAACGCGGTCACGGCGGCCGACGTCAAGGCCGCCTTCGCGCGCAAGCTCCAGCCCGAGCGCATGGTCACGGTGATCGTGGGCGGCAAGCCTTGAGCGTTTCGCTGCGGTCCGCAGCCGTTAAGCTCCGCCTGTGAAACCGAAGTCCAGAACCCCCGCGCCGGCCAAGACCGGCGCCGATGCCAAGGCCGCCACCGCGGCCAAACTCGCGAAGGCACCGCATTTCGTCCGCATCATCGGCGGCCAGTGGAAGCGCACCCGGCTCGCAGTCGCCGACAAGCCCGGCCTGCGTCCGACGCCCGACCGCGTGCGCGAGACCCTGTTCAACTGGCTGGCCAGCCTGGCCGGTGTCGGCGGCGGCGAACTGCCGGGCTGGCATTGCGTGGATGCCTTCGCGGGCACCGGCGCGATCGGCCTCGAGGCCGCATCGCGCGGCGCCGCCTCGGTGCTGCTGTGCGAGCAGGAACCGGCGCTGGTGGCGCAGCTTCAGTCCCTCAAGACCAAGCTCGACGCCGCCGCAGTGCGCATCGAGCGCGGCAACGGCGTGACCGCGCTCGAGCGCACCCCGGCCGGCAGCCTGCACGTGGTCTTCCTCGATCCGCCGTTCGAGAACCCGGCCGTCTACGAGCCGGCACTGCGGGCGGCGCTGAAGGCGCTGCGACCCGAAGGCGTGATCTACCTCGAGGCCGCGCGTCGCTGGAGCGACGACGAACTGGCGGCGCTCGGGCTGGTGCTGTTTCGCCATCTCAAGGCCGGTGCGGTGCACGCGCATCTGCTGCAGCCGGCCGCGGCGAACGCCGCTGCATAATCCGCCGCACCCGCCACGACGGCCGCACCAGGAGGAAGCCCCATGTCCAGCAACGTGATTGCCGTCTACCCCGGCACCTTCGACCCCATCACGCTGGGCCACGAGGACGTGGTGCGGCGCGCGACGCAGCTGTTCTCGCGCGTCATCGTCGCGGTTGCCGCCGGCCATCACAAGAAGGCGCTGTTCACGCTGCCCGAGCGCATCGAGATGGCGAGCGAGGCGGTCAAGCCCTACAGCGACCAGGTCACGGTCGAGAGCTTCTCCGGACTGCTGCGCGACTTCGTGGTCGCGCGTGGCGGCAAGGCGATGGTGCGCGGCCTGCGCGCGGTGACCGACTTCGACTACGAGTTCCAGCTCGCGGGCATGAACCGCTCGCTGATGCCCGAGGTCGAGACCGTGTTCCTGACCCCGAGCGACAAGTACCAGTTCATCTCGAGCACCTTCGTGCGCGAGATCGCGATGCTCGGCGGCGAGGTCGACAAGTTCGTCTCGCCCAACGTGCAGGACCGCCTGCTCGCCAAGGTCCGCAGCCTCGGCCGCGAATGACCATTCCCGCGCTTCGCCTGCATGCGCTGGGCGAGGCCGCGCTGCTGTGCGAACTGCCGCCGCCCGCCACGCTCGCGCACCAGCAGCGCATCTGGGCGCTGGCCACCGAGGCGCTGCAGTGGCGCGGCGTGCACGAGGTGCTGCCGGGCATGAACAACCTGAGCCTGCTGTTCGATCCGACGCAGGTCGATGCGGCCGAGCTCGAGATGCAGGTGCTCGCGGCCTGGCCGCAGCTGGCCGCCAGCGGCGTCCAGGGCCGGCGCATCGAGATTCCCGTGGCCTACGGCGGCGAAGCCGGGCCCGACCTGGCCGAGGTCGCGCGGCACACCGGCCTCTCGCCGGCCGAGGTGGTGCGGCGCCACAGCGGGGGTGACTACGTGGTCTACCTGCTCGGCTTCCTGCCGGGCTTCGCCTTCATGGGCGGCCTCGCGCCCGAGCTCGCGACGCCGCGCCGCGCCGAACCGCGCGTGGCCGTGCCTGCGCGCTCGGTCGGCATCGGCGGCGAGCAGACCGGCATCTATCCGCTCGTTTCGCCGGGCGGCTGGCAGCTGATCGGCCGTACCTCGCTCGAGATGTTCGACCCCGGCGCGGCCGAGCCGACCCTGCTGCGGCCCGGCGACCACGTCCGCTTCGTGGCCGAGAGCGTGGAGCTCTGATGGCCGCAGCGCACGGACTCACGGTGCTGCGCCCCGGCATGCTGGCCTCGGTGCAGGACCTGGGCCGTCCCGGCCATCGCCAGCTCGGCATCTGCCCCGGCGGCGCGCTCGACACCCTCGCGCTGACGCTCGCCAATCGACTGGTCGGCAACGACGACGGCGCGGCCGGGCTCGAACTGACGATGGGCAACTGCGAGCTGCGCTTCGAGACCGCGACCCGGATCGCGATCACCGGCGACGACTTCGGCGCCGCGCTCGACGGCGTGCCGCTGTGGGCTTGCTGGAGCGTGCCGGTGGCGGCCGGGCAGGTCTTGCGCCTGTCGGGTGCCAATCATTCGCCGTCGAAGAAGGGGCTGCGCAGCTGGCTCGCGGTGGCGGGCGGCATCGACGTGCCACCGGTCCTCGGCTCGCGCAGCACCGACCTCAAGGCCGGCTTCGGCGGCCACCAGGGCCGGGCGCTGCGCAAGGGCGACCGGCTCCTGCTGGGCCCCTCGGCTCTCGACGCACGGCAGCTCGCCGCCCGACCCTTCGGCGTGCGAGCCCCCGAAGCGGCGCCTCGCGGCCACGCGGACCCGGTCGACGACGCCACCGTGCTGCGCGTGCTTCCCGGCCCCGAGTTTGAGCAGTTCACGGCCGCCTCGCTCGAGGCGCTTTGGCGCGACCCGTGGCGCATCACGCCGCAGAGCAACCGCATGGGCAGCCGGCTCGAGGGCTTCGAGCTCAAGCGCCGCCGTGCCTTCGACATGCTGTCCTCGGCCGTGATCCCGGGCACGATCCAGGTCCCGCCCTCGGGCCAGCCGATCATCCTCATGGGCGACGCCCAGACCACCGGCGGCTATCCGCGCATCGGGGTCGTGATCCAGGCCGACCTGTGGAAGCTCGCGCAGGCGCCGCTCGGCGGCTGGCTGCGGCTCGAGCAGGTCGATGCGGCGGCCGCGCTGTCGGCCTTGCAGCAGCGCCGGCGCTACCTCGCGCAGGTGGCGCAGGGCCTGGCCTCGGCGGGCTGGCGCGTGGCGGCGCAAAATCCGGTCGAAGGAGCAAGAAGTCATGCAGATTGACCTCAACGCCGACCTCGGCGAAGGATGCGACAACGACGAAGCCCTGCTCGGCCTCGTGAGCTCGGCCAACATCGCCTGCGGCTGGCATGCAGGCGATGCCCGCACCATGCAGCAGTGCGTGCGCTGGGCGATCGCCAACGGCGTCGCGATCGGCGCCCACCCGAGCTTTCCCGACCGCGAGAACTTCGGCCGCAGCACCATGAACCTGCCGCCCGAGGAGATCGTCGCGGGCGTGCTCTACCAGGTCGGCGCGCTGGCCGCGATCGTCAAGGCCGAAGGCGGGCGGCTCGCGCACGTGAAGCCGCACGGCGCGCTCTACAACCAGGCGGTCAAGGAGCCGGCGCTGGCCGCCGCGATCTGCGAGGCGGTGCGCCGCTTCGACCCTTCGCTGCGCTATTTCGGACTCGCGGGCAGCGGCATGATCGACGCCGCTGAGCGCGCGGGCCTGACGCCGGTCGAGGAGGTCTTCGCCGACCGTGGCTACATGCCCGACGGTAGCCTGGTGCCTCGAAGCCAGCCCGGCGCCCTGATCGAGGACGAGGAGGCTTCGCTCGCGCAGACGCTGTCGCTGGTGCGCGATCACCGGGTGCGCGCCATCGACGGCAGCCTGGTGGCGGTCAATGCGCAGACCGTCTGCCTGCACGGCGATGGCGCCCACGCGCTGGCCTTCGCGCGCCGCATCCGCGAGCGCCTGGCGGCCGAAGGCATCGCGGTCGCCGCCACGTGAACGTCCTTCTGACCGGCTTCGAGCCCTTCGACCAGGACGCGATCAATCCGTCCTGGGAAGCGGTGCAGTCGCTCGATGGCTGGCGCTGCGAAGGTGCCGTGGTGCATGCGCGCCGCATCTCCTGCGTGTTCGGTGCGTCCTTGCGCGAACTCGATGCCGCGATCGACGAGGTGCAGCCGCATCTGGTGCTGTGCGTCGGACAGGCGGGCGGCCGCAGCGAGATCACGCCCGAGCGCGTGGCCATCAACGTCGACGATGGCCGCATCTGCGACAACGCCGGCTGCCAGCCGATCGATGCGCCGGTGGTGCCCGGTGCACCCGCGGCCTATTTCGCCAGCCTGCCGATCAAGGCCATGGTGCGCGACTTGCGCGCCGCGGGCATTCCGGCCGCGGTGTCGAACACGGCCGGCACCTTCGTCTGCAACCACCTGTTCTTCGGCCTCATGCACCGCATCGCGAGCCGGCCCGTGGCGCCCGGCATGCGCGGCGGCTTCGTTCACATCCCCTACCTGCCACAGCAGGTGACGCGGAGGCCGGACCTTGCGGGCCTGCCTGTCATGGCGCTCGAGACGGTGGTCGCCGGCCTTCGCATCGCCATCGCGACCGCGCTCTCGGTGCGCGAGGACCTGCGCGAAAGCGGCGGGCAGCTGCACTGATCCTGCGCTGCCGCAAGAAAGGTTCAGCGTGCCGAAAGCAGGCGCTCGAGCCAGCGCACGAGGATCGCGTTGACCGCCTCGGGCTGCTCCATCGTGAGCATGTGGCCGCACCGTGCAATCCATTCGAGCTCGGCCTGCGGCACCAGCGCGGCGATCTCGCGCGCGCAATCGGGCGGCGTGAGCCGGTCGCCGTCGCCGCACATCACGAGCACCGGGCAGCGCAATCGCGGCAGGTGCGCGCGCGCATCGGGGCGCTGCATCACGGCGCGGTTCTGGCGCACCAGCTGGACGGCGCCGGCATCGAGCACCAGCGAGACATAGCGCGCGACCAGTTCGGCGTCACCGACGTGCGACGCGTCGAAGGCGAAGCCCGCGTTGTTGACGATCACGTCGCGTGCATCGCCGCGTTCGAACAGCTCGATGGCCGCCGACCGCAGTTCGTAGAGCTCGGGCGTCTCGGGTGCCGCGTTGGTGCCGAGCAGCGCAAGGCCCGCGATGCGCCCGGGCGCCTGGCGCGCGGCTTCCATCGCGACCATGCCGCCCATCGAGGCACCGCAGAGGATCAGCGGGCCGGGATGCTCCTCGAGCACGGCCGCCGCCATCGTCTCGATGCGGCCGTGGCGCATGTGGGCGTCGCTCACGCGAACATCGAGGCCGGCGGGCAGGGCGGGGATCTGCGCGGCCCAGAGGCGTTCGTCGCAGGCAAGGCCGGGCAGGAGCACGAGTCGTGGTGTGGGCATGCGGCGATTCTCGACGCAGGGCACGGCCGGCGCACGCAGACCCGCGATGACCCGCGGCGAGCCGGCGGCGAGCGCACGAGCCGCGCACGGTCATCACGCTGGCATGGTCCCTGCGGGACAATGGGCTCAGACATGCCCATCACCACCGACCTCATCCTGATCCGCCACGGCGAGACCGACTGGAACCGCGAACTGCGCTTCCAGGGCCACATCGACGTTCCCCTCAACGACATGGGCCACGAGCAGGCGCGCCGGCTCGGGCTGCGGCTGGCCGGCGAGCCGGTGCAGCAGATCGTGAGCAGCGACCTGCTGCGTGCGCAGCAGACCGCGACGCCCGCGGCGCGCCAGCTGGGGCTGGAGTTCCTCACCTCGGTGGGTCTGCGCGAGCAGCATTTCGGCGTCGTCGAAGGCATGCGCGCCGACGAGATCCGCGAGGCGCATCCGCGCGCCTGGGAGGACTGGCTGGAATTCCGCGAAGACCACGCGATGCCCGAGGGCGAATCGGCGCGGCAGTTCCATGCCCGCATCATCGGGGCACTCGGGCGCATCGCAACCGAGTACGAAGGCCAGCACCTGCTCGTCGTCACGCACGGCGGCGTGCTCGACATGGTGTGGCGCACCGCCCGCGGCCTCGGGCTCAACGGGCCGCGCCAGAGCGAGATCCCGAACGCGGGCTTCAACCGCATCCGCATCGCCGATGCCGCGCAGCCCGACCGGATCGAGGTCGTCGAGTGGGCCGACACGCGCCACCTCGCGGACCTGCCGCCGCAGCCGACCTACGACCAGAGCCGGCACCTGAAGAACCGATAGGGCCGCGGGCCGCCTCGCAGTAACGCCGCGCAGCGCCGCGCCGCAGCCCGACTGCCCATAATGGTGCCCTCACGAGGGGCATGCATGGCACGACTGTCGACTCCCGAAATCGCGCACTACCGGTCCGAGGGCTGGGTCATCCCGCAGTTCAGGCTGCCCGAGCCGCAGGTCGCTTCGGTGCGCGACGCACTCGACGAGCTGATCCGGAACAACCCGGGCGTGCGTCCCGAGAAGCTGGTCTCTGCCCATGTCGAGGGCGACAACGGCGAAGGCGTGCGCGGCAGCCGCCGCTTCCTCGATCTCGCGATGGACCCCGCGATCGTCGAACTGGTGTCGGGCGTCATCGGCGACGACGTCGTGCTGTGGGGCTGCCATGTGTTCTGCAAGCCGCCTGCCGAAGGCTACGAGACGCCCTGGCACCAGGACGGCCACTACTGGCCGATCCGCCCGCTGGCCAATTGCACGGTGTGGGTCGCGCTCGAGCCGTCCACGATCGAGAACGGCTGCCTGCGCGTGATCCCGCGCTCGCATCTCGACCGGCAACTGCATCCTCACCTGCACGAGGACCGCAGCGACCTGACCCTGAACCAGCGCATGGCCGATGGCGTCTTCGACGAGGCCGACGCGGTCGACCTCGAGCTGCAGCCGGGCCAGATGTCGCTGCACGACGTCTACATGATCCATGGCGCCAAGGCCAACACCTCGGCCCGGCGCCGCACCGGCGTTGCGTTGCGCTACATGCCCGCGACCTCGGTCTTCGAGCGCGACCTGCGCCCCTCCGAGGGCAAGACCGGCGTGGCGGTCGACTTCGCACGGCGCCCGCTCTGGCTGCTGCGCGGCGTCGATCGCAGTGGCCGCAACGACTTCGAGATCGGCCATCGCCGCCATTGAGATTCCGAGGGCGGTAGCGCTACCCGAGTTCTAGAATCGGCGCATGAGCATCAGCAAGGGCGCCGACGGCAGCAACGACGAACCCCCGGTACGGCGCGCCCGGCGCAGCAGTGGCGCGGTCACGCTGCACGATGTAGCCAAGCTGGCCGGCGTGGCGCCGATCACGGCCTCGCGGGCACTGAGCACGCCGCGCCAGGTCTCGGCCGAGGTGCTGCAGAAGGTGACGGCGGCGGTCGAGCGCACGGGCTACGTGCGCAACGTGCTGGCGGGCGGCCTGGCCTCCACGCGCAGCCGGCTCGTGGCCGCGGTGGTGCCGACCATCGCCGGGCCGGTGTTCCTCCAGACCGTGAATGCGCTCACGCAGGCGCTGGCCGAGCGCGGCTACCAGCTCATGCTGGGCCAGAGCGGTTACGTCGATTCGCGCGAGGACGCGCTGCTCGAAGCCATCATCGGGCGCCGACCCGACGGCATTGTGCTGACCGGCATCATGCATTCGCCCGAGGGCCGCAAGCGCCTGCTGGCCGCCGGCATTCCGGTGGTCGAGACCTGGGACCTGACGCCGACGCCACTGGACATGCTGGTCGGCTTCTCGCACCCGGCCGTCGGGCGCGCGGTGGTCGAGTTCCTGCACGCCCGTGGCCGACGCCGCCTCGCGGTGGTGGCGGGCGACGACGAGCGAGCCCGGCGCCGCCTCGAAGCCTTCCAGGAAGCGGCGCACCACCTCGGCCTGCCCGAGGTCGCGGTCGTGGTCGTGCCGGCGCCGACCACGCTCAAGAGCGGCCGCGCCGCGCTCGTCCGGCTGCTGGAGGCGGCGCCGCAGATCGACGCCGTGTTCTGCAGCTCCGACCTGCTGGCGCTCGGCGTGATGACCGAGGCGCAGGCGCGCGGCCTGGCGGTGCCCGCGCAGCTGGCCGTGGTCGGCTTCGGCGACCTCGAATTCGCGGCCGACCTGCATCCGGCGCTGACCACCGTGCGCATCGACGGCACCGCCATCGGCCGGCAGGCGGCGCAGTTCATCATCGCGCGCGCCGAGGGCGGGCAGGTCGGTCCTCGCCTGGTCGACATCGGCTTCCAGATCATCGAGCGCGACAGCGCCTGATCGGTACAAACACCTAGTCGGACGGCTTGAAGACCGCGTTCGGTAGCGCTATCATTTAACCCTGTTAGGTAGCGCTACCATTCAAGGAGACAGACATGAGAAAAGCTTTGATCGCGGTTGCCCTCGGCCTCACGGCCCTCGCCGTCCAGGCCCAGGACTGGCCGCAGAAGGCCGTCACGCTGGTGGTGCCGTTCCCGCCCGGCGGCTCGACCGACATGGTGGCGCGCGCCATGGCGCCCAAGCTCGGCGAGAAGCTGGGCCAGACCTTCCTGGTCGACAACAAGGCCGGCGCCACCGGCACCATCGGTGCCACCCAGGTCAAGCGTTCCGCCCCCGATGGCGCCACCTTCCTGGTCACCTCGCTCGGTCCGCTGGTGATCGCCCCCCACCTGATCAAGGGCATGCAGTACGACGCCCTCAACGACTTCGACCTCATCACGGTGGCGGTGCAGGCGCCCAACGTGCTCGTGGTGCCCGCGAGCTCGCCCCACAAGACCGTGGCCGACGTGATCGCCTTCGAGAAGAAGAACCCCGGCAAGATGACCTTCGCCTCCTCGGGCAACGGCTCGAGCGACCACCTGACGGCCGAGCTCTTCTGGCAGCAGACCGGCACCACCGGCCTGCACGTGCCTTACAAGGGCGGCGCCCCGGCGATCACCGACCTGCTCGGCGGCCAGGTCGATGCGTCGTTCCAGAACGTCAACGCGGTGGTGTCGCACATCAATGCCGGCAAGCTGCGCGCGCTCGCGGTGACGGGCGACAAGCGCTCGCCGGTGCTGCCGAACGTGCCGACCGCGGCCGAAGCCGGTGTGAAGAACCTCGAGGTCTATTCGTGGCAGGCAGTGGTGGCGCCCAAGGGCCTGCCACCCGCCGTGCGCAGCAAGGCGCATGATGCGATGGCCGCCGCCCTCAACGACCCGGCCGTGAAGCAGCAGTTCGGTGCCATCGGCCTCGAGGTGGTCGCCAACACGCCCGAACAGTTCGCCAGGTTCCAGCAGCAGGAGTTCGCGCGCTGGAAGAAGGTGATCGAAACCGGCAAGATCACTGCAGACTAGGCTCGCCCCCAGGTTGGCTCTCCTCGTGCAGCCGCCCACGCCCGACTGGGGGCAGCACCAGCGGCCCGGCAAGGCCGGTTCCGCGGCGTTTCCCGCCTCGGCTGCAGACGGACTACCGTCGTCATCAACTATTGGACTTTCCATGTCGAATGCCACTCCCCTCGTCACCGAACTTCGCGTGATCCCGGTCGCGGGCCGCGACAGCATGCTGCTGAATCTGAGCGGCGCCCACGGCCCCTTCTTCACGCGCAACCTGCTGATCCTCAGCGACAACGCCGGACGCACCGGCGTCGGCGAGGTGCCGGGCGGCGAGAAGATCCGCCAGACCCTCGAGGACGCACGCGGCCTCGTGGTCGGCCAGTCGATCGGAAATTGCCAGCAGGTGCTGCAGCAGGTGCAGCGCCAGTTCGCCGACCGCGACAGCGGCGGCCGCGGGCTGCAGACCTTCGACCTGCGCACCACCATCCACGCCGTGACCGCGATCGAGTCGGCACTGCTCGACCTGCTGGGCCAGCACCTGGGTGTGCCGGTGGCGGCGCTGCTCGGCGAAGGCCAGCAGCGCGAGGCGGTCGAGATGCTCGGCTACCTGTTCTATGTCGGCGACCGCGACAAGTCCGATCTGCCCTATGCGCGCGAGGCCGACGCCGACAACGACTGGTTCCGCCTGCGCCACGAGAAGGCGATGACGCCCGAGGCGATCGTGCGGCTGGCCGAGGCGGCACGCGAAAAGTACGGCTTCAACGATTTCAAGCTCAAGGGCGGCGTGCTGCGCGGCGACGAGGAAGTCGATGCCATCGTGGCGCTGCACGAGCGCTTCTCCGATGCCCGCGTCACGCTCGACCCGAACGGGGGCTGGCTGCTCAAGGACGCCATCCGGCTGGGCCAGCGCATGCGCGGCGTGGTCGCCTATGCCGAGGACCCCTGCGGTGCCGAGGAGGGCTTCTCGGGCCGCGAGGTCATGGCCGAGTTCCGCCGCGCCACCGGCCTGCCGACCGCCACCAACATGATCGCCACCGACTGGCGCCAGCTGAGCCATGCGCTGTCGCTGCAGTCGGTCGACATCCCGCTGGCCGACCCGCACTTTTGGACCATGGCCGGCTCGGTGCGCGTGGCCCAGACCTGCCGCGACTGGGGCCTGACCTGGGGCTCGCATTCGAACAACCACTTCGACGTCTCGCTCGCGATGTTCACGCAGGTCGGCGCCGCCGCCCCGGGCCGCGTCACCGCGATCGACACCCACTGGATCTGGCAGGACGGCCAGCGGCTCACGAAGGAGCCGCTGCAGATCGTCGGCGGGCTGGTGCAGGTGCCGAAGAAGCCGGGCCTCGGCGTCGAGCTCGACATGGCCGAGGTCGACAAGGCCCACCAGCTCTACAAGCAGCATGGGCTCGGTTCGCGCGATGATGCGGCTGCGATGCAGGCGCTGATCCCGGGATGGAAGTTCGATCCCAAGCGGCCGGCGTTCGATCGCTGACGCGCCACACACATACGGTCGACAACCGCGACCGATCGAAGGAGACTGAGCCATGAGAGAAAACCGCCTGCGCACGCTGTGGAAATCGGGAGGCGCCGCGGTCAACGGCTGGCTCGCGATCCCGAACGGCTTCTCGGCCGAGACCATGGCCCACCAGGGATGGGACTCGCTGACCATCGACCTGCAGCACGGCGTGGTCGACTACCAGTCGATGATCCCGATGCTGCAGGCGATCTCGACCACCGACACGGTGCCCGTGGTGCGCGTGCCCTGGCTCGACCCCAGCGCGCTCATGAAGGCGCTGGACGCCGGCGCCTACGGGGTGATCTGCCCGATGATCAGCACCCCCGACGAGGCCGCCCGGCTGGTCGCCTACACGCACTACGCCCCGCGCGGCACGCGCAGCTTCGGCCCGGTGCGGGCACTGCTCTACGGCGGTGTCGACTATCCGCAGCACGCCAACGACACGATCGTCACCTTCGCGATGATCGAGACCGCGCAGGCGCTCGACAACCTCGACGCCATCATGTCGGTCGAAGGCCTGGACGCGGTCTACATCGGCCCGTCGGACCTGTCGCTCGCGCTCGGCTGCAGGCCGGTGTTCGACGACGTCGATCCGCCGGCCCAGCAGGCCATCGACCACATCCTCGAACGCGCCAAGGCGCACGGGCTGGTTGCAGGCATCCACAACGGCACGGCCGAGGGCGCGCTCGCGCGCATCGCGAAGGGCTTCCAGTTCGTCACCGTGAGCTCGGACGCGCGGCTCATGGCCGCGGGCTCGCAGCAGCTGCTGTCGAAGATGCGCGCCACACCGGCCGCGCCCGGCTCCTCCTCTTACTGAAAGGAAACACCCCATGAAGATCGGATTCATCGGCCTCGGGATCATGGGCGCCCCGATGGCGCAGAACCTCATGAAGGCCGGCCACGAGATGATCGTGCGCACGCGCAGCAAGGTCCCCGACGCCCTCCAGGGCGCCACCGTCTGCAAGACCAACGCCGAGGTCGCGCGCGCGGCCGAGGTCGTGATCCTCATGCTGCCCGACACGCCCGACGTCGAGCAGGTGCTGTTCGGCGAGGACGGCGTCGCCTCCGGCCTCGGCAAGGGCAAGACCGTGATCGACATGAGCTCGATCGCACCGATGGAGACCAAGCGCTTCGCGAAGAAGATCAACGAGCTCGGCAGCGACTATCTCGACGCGCCGGTGTCGGGCGGCGAGGTCGGCGCCAAGGCCGCGAGCCTGACCATCATGGTCGGCGGCGACGAGGCGGTGTTCGAACGCGCGAAGCCGCTGTTCGAGGCCATGGGCAAGAACATCACGCTGGTGGGCGGCAACGGCGACGGCCAGACCACCAAGGTCGCGAACCAGATCATCGTGGCGCTCAACATCGCGGCGGTCGGCGAGGCGCTGCTGTTCGCGAGCAAGGCCGGCGCCGATCCGGCCAAGGTGCGGCAGGCGCTAATGGGCGGCTTCGCGGCCAGCCGCATCCTCGAGGTGCACGGCGAACGCATGATCAAGCGCACCTTCAACCCGGGCTTTCGCATCGCGCTGCATCAGAAGGACCTGAGCCTCGCGCTCGCGGGTGCCAGGGAGATGGACGTATCGCTGCCGCAGACCGCCTCGGCCGCGCAGCTGATGCAGTCGTGCGCCGCGCACGGCTGGGACCAGCTCGACCACTCGGCGCTGGTGAAGGCGCTCGAGGCCATGGCCGCGCACGAAGTCGCGCCGGGCTGATCAGTCGAACGCGGGCAGGCCGAGGCGATTCATCACCGCGCCCGCCTGTCGCCGCAGCCGCAGCGATTCGGGCTGGCCATTGCGCTGCTGCTGCAGGATGCCCTGCGCGCCCGTGAGCGATGCTTCCGTGCCGAGGCGCACCAGCGCATCCAGGTACACCTGCTCGAAAAGGTCGCGCTGGGCGTGACTGCCGCCGATCTCGACCAGCCTCGGCAGCGCGAGACCCAGGCCTTCGACCGCGCCCGCGTGGTCGCCGCGCGCATGGGCGTGCAGGCCGATCGCCGCGGGCACGCAGACGCGCTGCCAGGCATCGCGGGTGGATGGCGGTGCGGTCGGCGCGAAGGCCTCGATGCGCTGCAGCAGCGTGTCGGCCTCGGGCCGGCCCGCGCGCGCGAGGCCGTAGAGGTACTGCAGGTCGAGGAAGGGCAGCACGTGGTCGTCGAGCCGCGTGGCCAGCCAGGGCGCCAGCGCCTGCCAGCGATCGCCCGCATCGATGTCGGCGAGCTCGAAGCGCGCGAGCAGCGACACCGCACCGATCTGGTCCTGCGAATAGTCGGGCACCACGCCCCACACACGGCGGTCGTAGACCTCGAGCGCCTCGGCATCGCGGCCGAGGTCGATCAGGAACAGCGCCACGTGCCACCAGTTGTGCGTGACCATGAAGGAGTTGAGCCCGGTCCAGGTGTCGCTCACCGCGCGCATGAATTCCAGGCCTTCGGCCAGCCGGCCCTCGGTCAGCATCACGTGGCCCAGCGCGTGGTGGGCCCAGGGTTCCTTGCGTCGCATCGCGATCGCCTGCCGTGCGCTGGCCTCGGCCTCGCGCATCAGGTGACACTGCTCGTAGCCGAAGGCTGCCATCCCGTGCAGGTAGGGCACGTCGGCTGCGGCCGGCAGCGCGGCCAGCGCGAGCCGCAGCATGCCGGGGCAGTCGCCGGTGTTGAAGCAGTGGTACTGGCCGAGCTTGAGCGAGGCCAGGTCGCGCGGATGCTCGCGCGCCAGCTCCTGGTGCAGCGCGATCGCGCGGGCGATGTCTCCCCGGGCCCACGCCGCGACGGCTTCGATGTAGCGGCGCTCGCGCGGCGTGGCGCGTGCCGCGCCTGCCTGCGCCTGCGCGAGGAAGGGCCGTGCATTGGCGGCTGCATGCTTCGACTCGGCGAACAGGTGCAGCGTGGCGCAGTAGGCCTGCACGAGCGGGCTGGTGTCGTCCGCCGCCGCCAGCGCGTCGACCGCGCGCGCCTCGCAGGAGATGAAGCCCTCGACGAAAGCGTCGATCGCGCGCAGGCTCGCGGCGCCGTCGTCGGCCGTGACCGGATTGCCGAGGCTGTCGGTGAAGCTCATGGGGCTTCGCGCTCCGGCAACTGGATTCAGCCGCGCGGCGGCTCGGGCCAGGGCCGCTGCGGCTCGCGGATCAGCTCGAAGGCGCGCGACACCTGCAGCACGCCGAGGTCGTCGAAGCGCCGTCCCGCGATCTGCAGGCCGATCGGCAATCCGCCGCTGGAATAGCCGCAGTTGATCGAGGCCGCGGGCTGCTCCGACATGTTGAACGGCACCGTGAAGCCGATGTGCTCGAGCGGCCGCAGCGGGTCGTTGGTGGGCGAGGGCGCCTCGGCCGCGGCGGGCAGGTTCGGCGCCACCGGCGAGATCACGTAGTCGTAGCCGGCGCAGGCCGCCACGGTCGCGACCCGCGTGGCGTGGAACTGGCTGAAGGCGCGAAACACGTGCTCGCCGTCGAAGCCCTCGGCGCTGTCGGCCCAGGCCCGGATGTAGGGCAGCACGCGGGCGCGCTGTTCGGGCCGCAGCGCCTGCATGTCGACCCGCGAGCGCATGCGCCACAGGTGGTCCATGCCGTCGAGCATGGCCTGGGTCATGAAGGGCCGCATCGGCTCGACGACGGCGCCGGCCTGCTCGAAGAGGCGGGCCGCATGCTGCACGGCGGCCAGCACCTCGGGGTCGACCGGCAGGCCGCAGCCGGCATCGAGCAAGAGGCCGATGCGCAGGCCGCGCAGATGTGCGGCGTCGACCTCGAAGTCGTTCCATGCGATGTCCTGCGCGGGCAGGCTCATGCTGTCGCGCGCGTCGGGCAGCGAGAGCGTCTGCATCATCAGCGCGGCGTCGCCGACGCTGCGCGTCATCGGGCCGGCCGCGCGTCCCATGTACGGCGGGTCGATCGGAATCCGGCCCAGGCTGGGCTTGAGCGTGAAGATGCCGCACCAGCTCGCGGGCAGGCGCAGAGAGCCGCCGATGTCGGTGCCGATGTGCAGCGGGCCGTAGCCTGCGGCGGCGGCCGCGCCGGCGCCGGCGCTCGAGCCGCCCGGCGTGCGCGACAGGTCCCAGGGATTGCGCGCCAGCTGGTGGAAGCTCGACAGGCCCGAGGACAGCATGCCGTAGTCGGGCATGGTGGTCTTGCTCACGATGACCGCGCCGGCTTCCTTGAGCCGTGCCGCGGGTGGCGCGTCGGCTGCCGCGGGCTGCAGGTCGACCGCCGCGGTGCCGGCCGGCATCGGATCGCCGCGCGTCGCGATGTTCTCCTTGACCGTGGTCGGCACGCCGTCGAGCGCGCCGAGCGGCTCGCCGCGCTGCCAGCGGGCCTCGGAGGCGCGCGCCTGCGCGAGCGCTTCCTCGGGGCGCAGCAGCCAGGTGGCCTGCAGGTGGGGCTCCCAGCGCTCGATGTGGGCCAGCACCGATCGCGTGACCTCGACCGGCGACAGGCGCCCGGCGCGATAGGCCGCCAGCAGCTCCCGCGCCGACAGCGCGTGCAGCGCGTCGCTCACGACCAGGACAGCGACGACAGGTCGTTGACGAAGATCGGCATTTCCTTCCAGAGGCCCTTGACGTTCTTCTTCGCGATGACCGGGAACTGCGGCTGGAACAGGAAGCCGTTGGCGGCGTCGTTGGCCAGCATGCGCTGGGCCTCGCCGAGCAGCTTGTTGCGCTCGGCCACGCTGCCGGTGGCCTTGATCTTGTCGAACAGGGTGCTGAAGTCCTTCGACTGGTAGCCCCAGTAGTAGTCGGGCTTGGCGTAGTTGCCGAGATCGAAGGGCTCGACGTGCGAGACGATGCTCAGGTCGTAGTCGTGGCCGCCGCCATAGGTGGCGCTGAGCCACTGGGCCCATTCGACGTTCTGGATCTTCACGTTGATGCCGATCTTGGCCAGCTGCGCTGCGATCACCTCGCCGCCCTGGCGCGCGTAGGGCGGCGGCGGCAGCGTCATCGTGAGCTCGAGCGGCGTCTTCACGCCGGCCTCGGCCAGCAGTTGCTTGGCCTTCTCGATGTTGAACGGGTTGATCGCCGTGGTGTCGACGTAGCCCGCGGCGCCCGGCACGTAGTGGCTGCCGATCGGCACGCCGAAGCCGTCGGCCGCGCCCTCGATCACGGCCTTGCGGTCGATCGCCATCGAGATCGCGCGGCGCACGCGCGGATCGTCCAGCGGCTTGCGCTTGTTGTTCATCGCGAGGATGGTCTTGGCGCGCGAGCCGCCGAGGATCACCTGGTATTGCGGGTTGTTCCTGAACTGCGGCACCACGCGCGTCGCGATGCGCGGGAAGGCGTCGACGTCGCCGGCCAGCAGCGAGGCGGCCTGCGCAGCCGGGTCGGAGATGAAGCGGAAGGTCACCTTGTTGAGCTTGGCGGCACCCGGGTTGCGGAAGCCGTCCCACTTGCTCAGCGTGAGCGAGCTGCCCTTGTTCCAGCTGTCGAGCTTGTAGGGGCCGGTGCCGACCGGCTTGGTGACGTTGGTGTCGGCGCTCTTGGGCTCGACGATCACGGCCGTGGCCTGGCCCAGCACGAAGGGCAGGTCGGGATCGATTTCCTTGTTGATCAGCACCACCGTGTGGTCGTCGACCACCTGGGTGCTGATGTTCGCGAAGGTGCGCTTGTCCTTGTTGGTGCTCTTCTCGGCGCCCGCGCGGTCGAACGAGAACTTGACCGCCTGCGCGTTGAACGGCTCGCCGTTCTGGAACTTGACGCCGCGCCGCAGCTTGAAGGTATAGGTGCGCAGGTCGGGCGAGACCTCCCAGCTCTCGGCCAGCAGCGGCGAAACCGTGCCGTCGGCGTTGATCTTGGTCAGCGTCTCGAGGATGTTGTATTGCACGATCTCGGCGATCGCGGAGGCCGCACCTGCCGTCGGATCCAGGCCCGGCGGTTCGAGCGTCATGCCGAGCACCATCGCGTCCTTTCCGCGGCCCTGGGCCAGCGCGGACTGCGGCAGGGCGAGCGGTACGGAGGCGAGTGCGACGGTGGTCAGAAGAGTGCGGCGATTCAACATGGTTGGAAGCTCCAGGGAAAGGCGGATCGGAAATCGAACGTTACATCATCGCGAACGCCCGTCGCGACGGCAAGCATCCGGCTCATGCAGAGGCCAGCGGCTCGGCCCGCGGCACCGCGGCCAGCAATGCCTGCGTGTAGGGATGCTGCGCATGCGCGAACAGCTGCTGCGGCGCACCGCGCTCGACCACCAGGCCGCGGTGCAGCACGCAGACCTCGTCGCACAGGTGGTTCACGACCGCGAGGTCGTGGCTGATCAGCAGGTAGCTGATGCCGAACTGCTGCTGCAGGTCCTGCATCAGGTTGAGCACCTGGGCCTGCACCGAGACGTCGAGCGCGCTCACCGGCTCGTCGGCCACGATCAGCTTCGGCCGCGTGATCAGCGCCCGCGCGATCGCGATGCGCTGGCGCTGGCCGCCCGAGAACTCGTGCGGGTACTTGTGCAGGTCGCTCGTGCGCAGGCCGACGGCCGCCAGCGACTCGCCGGCGCGTTCGCGCTGCTCGGCACGGCTGGTCTCGGCCAGCGCCTCGAGCGGCTCGGCGACGATGCGTGCCACGGTCTGGCGCGGATCGAGCGAGCCGTAGGGGTCCTGGAACACCATCTGCAGGTCGCGACGGGCGGCGCGCAACTCGGCCCGGGGCAGTGCATGCAGGTCGCGGCCCAGCAGCTTCACGCTGCCCGAGGTGGGCCGGTCGAGTGCCATCACGAGCCGCGCGATGGTCGACTTGCCCGAGCCCGATTCGCCCACGATGCCCAGGCTCTGGCCGGGCCGCACGCTGAAGCTCACGCCGTTGAGTGCCTTCACGCTGGGCGGCGCGCCGAACAGGCGCTCGCGCGGCAGCGTGTAGTGGCGCACCAGGTCGCTCACCTCGAGCAGCGGCACGGACTCCGGATCGGGATCGAAGGGGCGCGCCGTCATGCCGTGGCCTCCGCGGCGGCCGCGATCTCGTCGAGCCGGATGCAGCGCACCCGGTGGTCGTGCGGCAGCGCCACCGGCGGCGGCCGCGCCACGCTGCAGGCGTCGACCGTGTAGCTGCAGCGGCCCGCGAAGGGGCAGCCCGGCGGCAGGTCGATCAGCTCGGGCACGCTGCCGCGGATGGTCGCGAGCCGGGTGCCGCGCGGCGCCCCGAGCGCGGGCCGGGCCGCGAACAGCCCCTGCGTGTAGGGATGCGCGCGCTCGGCGAAGACCGCCGCGGTCGGGCCGCTCTCGACCACGCTGCCGCCGTACATCACGAGCATCTTCGAGACGCTCTCGGCGATCACGCCGAGGTCGTGCGAGATCAGGATCAGCGCCATGCCGCGCTCGGCGACCAGGCTGCGGATCAGTTCGAGGATCTGCTTCTGGATCGTGACGTCGAGCGCGGTGGTCGGTTCGTCCGCGATCAGCAGGTCGGGCCCGCAGGCCAGCGCCATCGCGATGCCGATGCGCTGCCGCTGCCCGCCCGAGAACTGGTGCGGATAGGCATCGAGGCGCGAGGCCGCATCGGGAATGCCCACGCGCTCTAGCAGCGCCAGCGCCTCCTTGCGCGCCTCGGCGGCCGACAGCCCGCGATGCAGCCGCAGCGGTTCGCCGACCTGGCGCGCGATGGTGTGGACCGGGTTCAGCGCGGTCATCGGCTCCTGGAAGATCATGCCGATGCGGTCGCCGCGCAAGGCGCACATCGCGCGCTCGGGCAGGCCGACCAGTTCCTGGCCGTCGAAGCGGATGCTGCCGCTGACCTTGGCGGTGGCCGGCAGCAGGCCCATCAGAGACTGCACCGTGATCGACTTGCCGCAACCCGATTCGCCGACGATGCCGAGCGTCTCGCCGCGTTCGAGCGTGAAGCCGATGCCGCGCACGGCCTCGGCCGGGCCGCGCTGGGTCTGCAGCAGCACGTGGAGGTCGTCGACTTCGAGCAGGGCCATGTCGTGTCCGGGTCAGCGCGCGCGCGCGAGGCGCGGGTCGAGCAGGTCGCGCAGCCCGTCGCCCAGCAGGTTGAGGCCCAGCACCGCGAACGCGATCGCAAGGCCCGGGAACACCGCGAGCAGCGGCGCCTGGAACATCATGGTCTGGGCCTCGCTCAGCATGCGGCCCCACGATGGTTGTGGCGGCTGGGTGCCGAGCCCGAGGTAGGACAGCGCGGCCTCGGCCAGGATCGCCACCGCGAAGCGGATCGTGATCTGCACGATCAGCACCGCCGAGATGTTGGGCAGCACGTGCTGCATCGTGATCGCGAACGAGCCCTTGCCGCAGGCGCGCGCGGCCGCCACGTATTCGCGCGACCAGATGGCGTTGGCCGAGGCGCGCGTGATGCGGGCGAAGGTCGGGATGTTGTAGATGCCGATCGCGATGATCGCGTTGACGATGCCGGCACCGAACACCGCGGTCAGCATGATGGCCGAGAGGATCGCCGGGAAGGCCATCGTGAAGTCGGTCAGGCGCATGATGGTTTCCTCGACCCAGCCGCGGCGCGCGGCCGCGAGCAGGCCCAGCGCGGTGCCGACCGTGAGGCCGATGCCGACCGCGATCATGCCGACCAGGATCGAGGCGCGCGCGCCCACCAGAAGCAGCGATGCGACGTCCCGACCGTAGGTGTCGGTGCCGAGCCAGTGGTGCCAGCTCGGCTTCTGCAGCTTGCTCGCGAGGTCCATCTCGTAGGGCGACCAGGGCGTCCAGACCAGCGACACCGCGGCGGCCAGCACCAGCAGCAGGGTCAGCACCGCGCCGATCACGAAGCTGCGGTGGTGCAGCGCGCGGCGCCAGAAGCCCGGCACCTTGAATGCGGCGGCACTCGGCACCGTCTGTGGAACGGCGCTCACCGGAGCGCCTTCGGTGCGGCGGTGCGGCTCATATGTCGCTTGCCTTAATGCGCGGATCGATCACCGCATACAGCACGTCGACCACGAAGTTGACGATCACGACCATCGCCGCCAGCAGCATGACGCAGTTGCGCACCACGATCAGGTCGCGGTTGCTGATGGCCTGGAAGATCAGCCGGCCCAGGCCCGGCAGGTAGAACACGTTCTCGACCACGATGGTGCCGGCCAGCAGTTCGGAGAACTGCATGCCCATCACCGTGACCACCGGGATCATCGCGTTGCGCAGCACATGGCGCCAGAGCACCGCGCGCTGGGACACGCCCTTGGCGCGTGCGGTGCGCACGAAGTCCTCGCGCATCACCTCGAGCACCGCCGAGCGCGTGATGCGCGCGAGGATGGCGGCCTGCACCACCGCCAGCGACAGCGCCGGCAGCAGCAGCGCCTTGAGGCCCGGCAGGATGCCTTCGCCCCAGCCCTCGAAGCCGCCGGCCGAGAACCACTGCAATTGCACCGAGAACACCAGGATCAGCAGGATCGCGAACCAGAAGTTCGGGATCGCGATGCCCACCTGGGTGAGGCCCATGAGGCCGACGTCGCCGAGCTTGTTGTGGCGCGCCGCCGCGGTCACGCCCACGAGCAGCGCCAGCACGGTGGTGAAGAACATCGCGAGCAGTGCCAGCGGCACGGTCAGCGCGAGGCGTTCGAGGATCAGGTCGAGCACCGGAGAGCTGTAGGTGTAGCTGTCGCCGAGCTCGCCGCTCAGCAGGCCGCCGATCCAGTGCCAGTAGCGCGTCCAGGCCGGCTGGTCGAGGCCCAGCTTGACCGCAAGCGCCGCCACCGCCTCGGGTGCGGCGTCCGGACCCATGAGCATCTGCGCGGCATTGCCGGGCAGGATCTCGAGGACCAGGAAGACGATGACCGATGCGCCGATCAGGGTGGCGATCAAGGTCAGGAAACGCTTGAAAAGGAACAGACTCATGGGGCGGGGCAGCATAACCCGACACGCAACGTCCGTGCCCGACAGCGCCGATAATCGGAACCATGGCCTTGATGATCACCGACGAATGCATCAACTGCGACGTCTGCGAGCCCGAGTGCCCCAACGACGCGATCTACATGGGCGAAGCGATCTACGAGATCGATCCGCACAAGTGCACCGAATGCGTGGGCCACTTCGACGAGCCGCAGTGCGTGCAGATCTGCCCGGTCGCGTGCATCCCGACGCATCCCGGGCATGTGGAGACGCGCGAGACGCTGTGGCTGAAGTTCGAGCGGCTGACGGCCGGGCAGCCCGAGAAGGCCGAGCCAGCGGAAAGGGCCGCGCAGGCCGCGACCCCGTCGAACTAGCCTCTTCCTTCGGTGCGCTCGCCGCCTGCGAGCCTGCCCCTCTTGCGCCGCGACGCCGGCGTCTCGCCGGGATTGACGTACAGCGGATCCTTGCGTACGCCGGTCTTGCGAAGCATGGGTGCCGGTGCCGCGGCAGTGCGCGGCTTCGGCGCGTTATCGATCAGCACCGCGGGGCGCTGCGTCGCCTCGAGGCGCTGCCGGTCGCGCTCCATGCGCTGCGCCTCGGCGCGGGCCGCGCGCGTGGCCTGGTCGGCTTCGCGCTGCTGCGCGGGGCTGCGCGCGTCGTCGGCTTCCAGCGACTGGCCGGCCTGGCAGGGAACGTCGGTGTAGGTGTTGCCGCAGCGCCAGATCGAGGGACTGGCCTCGGCGGCGATGGCGCCCCATTGAAGGCAGGCGCCGGCCAGCCAGAGGCCGTGCGACGCGATGCGGGTCGGTGACAGGTTCATTTTTTTATCTCTCCCTTTCTCTCTCTCGCTCTCCTTGGTTTCCGCTAGCCCGCGGCGGGTTCACCCCCTTCGCCGGGCTCGCGCCGCGGTGGCTTGGGGCGAGGCGGCTTGCTCGTATGGATGAGCAATGTCGCCTTGTCCATCTCGCCGGCGACCAGGGCCGGAAAGGCGTGCAGCGTGCGCACGATGGCGTCGTCGATGGCTTCGCGTTGTTCCTTCTGCGGCTTCTTGAGCACCCAGCCCACCACCTCGGACTTGACGCCCGGATGGCCGATGCCGATCCGCAGGCGCCAGTAGTCGGCGCTGCCGAGCTGCGCATGGATGTCGCGCAGGCCGTTGTGGCCCGCATGGCTGCCGCCGCGCTTGAGCTTGGCCTGGCCCGGCACGACATCGAGTTCGTCGTGCGCGATGAGGATCTCGTGCGGCTCGATCTTGAAGAAGCGCGCGAGCGCGGCCACCGACTTGCCGGAAAGGTTCATGAAGGTCTGCGGCTCGAGCAGCCAGACCGGCTGGCCGCCGATCTGCGTGCGCGCCACCAGGCCGTGATAGCTGCGCTCGGGCGCGAGCGTGAGCTTGAGGTCGCGCGCGAGCGCATCGATCCACCAGAAGCCGGCGTTGTGCCGGGTGGATTCGTAGTCGGGGCCCGGGTTTCCGAGGCCTGCAAACAGCTTGATCATGAGCAGGGATTGTGAGGGCTGCACCAATGAAAACGGCCCGCACGAGGCGGGCCGTCTTCGGCGAAACGAGAAGCGGAAATTACTTCTTCTTCGCGGGGGCCTTGGCATCGGCCTTGGCCGGTGCGGCAGCGCCTTCAGCGGCTGCGCCTTCGGCAGGGGCTTCCTCGGCCACCAGCGGCGCCACGGCCGACACCAGCACCGGGTTGACCTTGCCGTGGCTCACGAACTTCACGCCGCGGGGCAGCTTGATGTCGTTGACGTGCACGGTGGCTTGCTTGGTCAGGCCCGACAGGTCGACCTCGATGAACTCGGGCAGGTCGGCCGGCAGGCAGCTGACTTCGAGTTCGGTCATCACGTGGTTCACGAGGTTGTGGTCGGTCTTGACGGCCGGCGACTCTTCCTCACCCTTGTAGTGCAGCGGCACCTTGACCGTCATGCGGGTGCGGGCATCGACGCGCTGGAAGTCGATGTGCTGCACGAGCTGGCGGAACGGGTGGTACTGAACGTCGCGCAGCAGCACCTTGGTGCTGGCGCCCGCGAGTTCCATCTCGAGGATCGACGAGTGGAAGGCTTCCTTCTTGAGGGCGTGCCACAGCGCGTTGTGATCGATCTCGATCAGTTGCGGCTTGCCTTCACCACCGTAGACGATGCCGGGCGTCTTGCCCGTGATGCGGAGACGGCGGCTCGCACCCGTGCCCTGCTTGGCGCGCTCAAAAGCGACGAATTTCATGTTTAGCTCCTGTGGAAGTCGACCGCGACCAGTGCGACTCCGATTTCAAAATGGGCTTCCCGCAGGAAGCCCGGCTCTTTGCCCGGAACCGGGAAGACCTCAGAAGAGGTTTTCCTGGTCCGAGAACAAACTCATCACCGACTCGCCCTTGGCGATGCGCTGGATCGTCTCGGCGATCAGCGGCGCCACGGACAGCTGGCGGATCTTGGTGCAGCCCAATGCCGCATCGCTCAGCGGGATCGTGTTGGTCACGACCACTTCGTCGAGCGCGCTGCCCTGGGCGATGCGCTCGATCGCGGGACCCGAGAAGATCGGGTGCGTGCAATAGGCGTAGACCTGCTTGGCGCCGCGCTCCTTGAGCACCTCGGCCGCCTTCACGAGCGTGCCGGCGGTGTCGATCATGTCGTCCATGATCACGCAGTTGCGGCCGTCGATCTCGCCGATGACGTGCATCACTTCGCTCACGTTGGCGCGCGGGCGGCGCTTGTCGATGATCGCCAGATCGCAGTTCAGCTGCTTGGCCAGCGCCCGGGCGCGGACCACGCCGCCGACGTCCGGCGAGACCACGATCAGGTCTTCGTAGTTCTTCTGCCGCAGATCGCCCAGAAGCACCGGCGAGGCATAGATGTTGTCGACCGGAATGTCGAAGAAACCCTGGATCTGGTCGGCGTGCAGGTCCATGGTGAGCACGCGGGCCACGCCCACGGTCTCGAGCAGGTTGGCGACCACTTTGGCCGAGATCGGCACCCGGCTCGAGCGCGGGCGGCGGTCCTGGCGCGCATAGCCGAAGTACGGGATCACGGCACTGATGCGCTCGGCCGAGGCGCGCTTGAGCGCGTCGACCATGATGAGCAGTTCCATCAGGTTCTCGTTGGTCGGCGCACAGGTCGACTGGACCACGAAGACGTCGCGGGCGCGCACGTTCTGGTTGATCTCGACCGTGACTTCGCCGTCGGAGAAGCGACCGACCCGTGCGGCACCCAGCGAGGTGCCCAGGTGGTGCGAGATCTCGGCGGCAAGGCCCGGATTGGCATTGCCGGTGAAAACCATGAAGTCAGGGTGTTGAGCCTGCATGTGTACGTCCCGGCAATGCGAAATGGCTCTTTCGAGAGAGCCGCCAAAATTCTCGTGAGTGAATTTGGCAGGGGAGAAAGGATTCGAACCTTTGCATGCTGGAATCAAAATCCAGTGCCTTAACCAGCTTGGCGACTCCCCTACACGGGTCGACGACCGAGGTCGCCAACCGATATATGTCGCATCGAACCGCCTGGGCGATCCGATCTATCCGTCTTCAGTCCGCCCAGCCCGCGAGGGGATGAACGGCTAGATTGCTGCATTTGCGAACCTGCCAGCCCTGGGGGGCCTCGGCGAGTTCCGCTTCCTGCGGCATTGCTGCAAACACCGAACTTCCCGAACCGGTCATCCGGGCTTCGAGTCCTTGGCGGCCGAGCCATTCGATGGCGTCGGTCACCGCGGGGCAAAGCCGCTGGGCAACTGGCTGCAGGTCGTTTCGACCAAAGCCGAACGCGTGTGTTTGGCCCCGATGCGATTCGCTGTGTGCAGCAAAGCCCGTGATTATAGCAGCCGTCGTGGCGCGTTGCAGATCTTCTGCTGCAAAAATCTCGCGCGTGTCGATTCCCTCGGCCGGTTTCACCACCGCGAAGCGGCCCGGCGGCAGCGAAATCGGCGTGATCTGCTCGCCGATCCCCTCGACCCAGGCGTTGTGCCCGCGAAGGAAGAAAGGGACATCCGCGCCCAGGGCGAGGCCGATGCGCTCCAGCGCCGGCAGCGGCAGCTGCAGCCCCCAGAGCCGGTTGAGCGCCAGCAGGCAGGTGGCGGCGTCGGAGGAGCCTCCGCCCATGCCGGCCTGCGCAGGCACCTGCTTGGCGATGCCGATGTGAGCGCCCAGCGAAGTGCCCGTGGCCGCCTGCAGGGCGCGTGCTGCGCGCAGGATCAGGTCGTCGGCCGGCAGTGCGGTGGTGAGGTCCTCGCGCGTGAGGAGTCCGTCGGCGCGCCGCTCGACATGCAGGGTGTCGCACCAGTCGATCAGCATGAACACCGACTGCAGCAGGTGGTAGCCGTCGGCGCGCCGGCCCGTGATGTGCAGGAAGAGGTTGAGCTTGGCCGGCGCCGGGAGATCGTAGAGGGCCTTCATGCGCGCTCGAAGACGATCCGCAGGTCGGCGCGCGGCGCCGGCGATTCGCGCGTGGCCTGCAGCCGGCCGGCATCGACCTGGCTCAGGTCGGGCCGCCAGCCGGGCACCGCCTCGTCGCGGCCTGCCAGCCAGGCGAAGAGGGCGCCGACCGGTATCGCGGCGCCGGTGGCGGCGACGATCAGCGCATCGACGGACTCGTAGCGCCGCGTCTCGCTGCCGTTGCGCAGCAGCGCTTCGCCGGGCGCCCAGTGCAGTTGTGCGAGCGTGCTGCCGATCGGGCTGGTGAGCACCAGTTCGCCGGCCTCGGGCGCGCCGCGCAGTTCGAACAGGGCTGCGAAGCTCTGGTTCTGGTCGCCCTCGACGCGCAGGGACAGCCGCCCGCTCCAGGCGCCGCCTTCGGCGCTGCGTGGCGTGCCTGCCGGCGTGGCGCAGCCCGCGAGCAGCGACAGCAGCCCGGCGCCGCCGAGCATCAGTGCGCCGCGGCGCTTCAAAGCTTCACGTGCAGGCGCTTGAGCGTTTCCTGCAGCGTCTCGTTGTCGGCATCCGCGAGCGATGCTTCCTTCCAGATGCTGACGGCGCGGTCGCGCTGGCCCGCGGCCCAGAGCACTTCGCCGAGATGGGCGCCGATCTCCGGATCGGGCCGGCGCTTGTAGGCGGCTTCGAGGATGCGGGTGGCCTCGGACAGGTTGCCGAGCCGGTATTCGACCCAGCCCAGGCTGTCGGCGATGAACGGGTCGTCGGGCGCCAGCTGCACCGCCTTCTGGATCAGCGTGCGGGCTTCCTCGAGCCGCACCTTGCGATCGGCCAGGGAGTAGCCAAGCGCGTTGTAGGCGTTCTGGTTGTCGGGCTTGAGCTCGATCACGCGACGCAGCAGGCGTTCCATCTCGTCGAGTCGATTGAGCTTCTCGGCCACCATGGCCTGGTCGTAGAGCAGGTCGGTGTCGTTCGGGGCGGCCACGCTGGCCTGGGCCAGCATGTCGAAGGCGGCCTGGTACTGCTTGGCGTCGCGCAGCAGCTGGACCTCGGTCAGGAACTTCTGCTTCTTCTCGTCGGCCGTGCGCTCGGGCAGGCTGCGTACCAGCTCGCGCGCCTGCGGCAGCTTGCCCTGGCGCGCCAGCAGCGCTGCCCGCCGCGCCTGGGCGCCGACCAGGTCGTCGGTGCTGTCGATGCGCCCGAGCCAGCTTTCGGCGCCGGCGAAATCCTTGCGCCGCTCGGCGAGTTGCGCCATCAGCAGATAGGCCTGGGTCAGGCCGCGCTCGCGGCCCTCGGGATCGCGCACCGTGGGGGCAAGGGCGATGAAGCGCTTGAGCGAGGCCTCGGCGGCGGCGTCCTGGCGTGCCTGGGTCTGCAGGCTGCCCAGGAGCAGCCAGGGTTCGGGCAGTTCGGGGCGCGCCGCGGTGAGCGTCGAGAGCTCGGCCTGGGCCTCGGCGTAGCGGCGGCCTTCGACCAGCACGCGCGCGTAGCCGACGCGGATCTCGGGCAGGGCCTTGGGGTCGGCGAGGTAGCGCTTGACGATCGGCTCGGCCAGCGGCTGGCTCGGGTCGATGAGCTCGAGCGCGAGCACCGCCGGGCCTTCGGCCGCGGGGTCGAGGCTCTGGCCCTTGATCGCGGCGTCGAGCGCACCCGAGGTGTCGCCGGCGGCCAGCCGCAGCCGGCCGATGGTGGACCAGGCGGCCGGGCCGGTGCCCGCATTGGTGAGCTCGTCGGCCAGAGCCTGCTCCACCACAGAAGCCGCGAGCTTCTTGTCGGTGGCGCGGCTGTAGTTGCGCGCGATCAGCGCCATCAGGAAGGGGCGCTCGATCTGCGGCGTGGCCGCGACCTCGGCGCGCAGCGGCGCCACCGTGTCGGCGATGCGATTGAGGGCGATCAGGATCTGCAGCTCGAAGCGGCGCGCATCGCGCGATTCGGGCATGGTCTCCTTCCAGGCGCGCGCGGCCTCGAGGGCCGAATCGCCCTGGCGCGCCTGCAGCGCGATCTCGATGGCGCGCTGGAACAGCTTGCCGTCCCGGGCGCGACGCGCGGCGTCGAGCACCAGGCCGTAGGCCGAACCGGGGTCGGTGCGGGCGTTGAGTTCGCCCAGCAGCACTTCGTAGAACAGCTCGGCCGTCATGGCCGAGACTTCGGGCGGGAGGTCCTTGGGAGCCGCCGCGGCGGCTGCGGCCGCTGCCGGCTGGCCGGCAGGCTCGACGATCGGGGCGGGGCTGGTGGGTGCGGCGGGAGCCGGCGTGGCTGGCTGGCCTTGCGCCGCGAGCGCGATCAGGGCCAGGCAAGCGGCCGCCGCAAGGCGGGATCGGCGGAGCGTGAGGGTCATCGAAGTCATAATAATCCAAGGCTTTTGCATCATGTCGCGTGGGGCTTCAGGGCCGGCGCCAATATTTCTCGCAAGGCCGCCTCCCATGCCCGAACTTCCCGAAGTCGAAGTCACTCGCCGCGGTTTCGCGGATCGCATCGCGGGCGCCCGCATCGAGGCCGTGCGCACCGGCAAGCCGCTGCGCTGGGCGCTGGCGGTCGATCCGGCGGCACTCGTCGGGCGCACCGTGCGCGGCGTGCGCCGGCGCGGCAAGTACCTGCTGGTGGATCTCGACGCGGGCCTGCTGCTGATGCACCTGGGCATGTCGGGCAGCCTGCGCTTCGACGCCTCGCTGCCTGCGCCCGGCGCCCACGATCACTTCGACCTCGTCACGAGCCGCGGCACGCTGCGGCTCAACGATCCGCGCCGCTTCGGTGCCGTGGTCTACGTCGAGGACGAGGCATCGCCGCTGGCGCGCAAGCTGCTGGGCGGACTCGGCATGGAGCCGCTCGGCGACGGCTTCGATTTCGAGGCCTTCCATGCCGGGCTTCGCCGGCGCCGGGCGCCGATCAAGCAGGTGCTGCTGGCAGGGGACGTGGTGGTCGGAGTCGGCAACATCTATGCGTCGGAGGCGCTGTTCCTGGCCGGCATCCGCCCGACGCTGTCAGCGGCCCGTATCAGCCGGCCGCGCGCGCTCAGGCTGCATGCCGCG
The DNA here is from genome assembly GCF_030316885.1 of Variovorax jilinensis. Taxonomy (GTDB): domain Bacteria; phylum Pseudomonadota; class Gammaproteobacteria; order Burkholderiales; family Burkholderiaceae_C; genus Variovorax; species Variovorax jilinensis. Next base: position 262,236 of record NZ_JASZYQ010000002.1, read on the forward strand.
GTGCGCGAGATCCTGGCGCGCGCGGTCGAGCGTGGCGGCAGCACGCTGCGGGATTTCTCCAACATCGACGGCCAGAGCGGCTATTTCCAGCTCGAGGCGACGGTCTATGGCCGCCGCAACGAGCCTTGCAGGGTCTGCGCGACCCCGATTCGCACCATACGGCAAGGACAGCGCGCAACGTATTTCTGCCCTTTGTGCCAAAAGCATTGAATCACTCGGACAAATGCATTACCCAAGCGCGTGCCGATGCTATATTTTGTAAGTCGCCCTTACAAATCCTGCTTTGACCGATTCCTTCAATCAGCAATTCGACAAGCATGGCGCTTGGCGGCGCAATTTCGCGCATCGCCTCAAGTGGCTGTCGCGGTGGCTGAATGAAAACGAATTGCTGAACCAGAGCGTGGCCGAACGGCTGCGCGAGCTCGAATCGCAGCTGCGCACGAGCAAGGTCATGGTGGCCTTCGTGGCCGAGTTCTCGCGCGGCAAGTCGGAGCTCATCAACGCGATCTTCTTTGCGTCCTACGGCCGCCGGATCATGCCGGCCAGCGCCGGTCGCACCACCATGTGCCCGACCGAGCTGGGCTACGACGCCACGCTGCCGCCGGGCCTGCGCCTGCTGCCGATCGAGACGCGGCTCGAACCCCATTCGCTGGCCCACTGGCGCGACGAGCCCGACCGCTGGACCGAGGTCGAGGTCGACGTCGAGAACGCCGAGCAGCTGTCGCAGGCCATGGGCAAGGTGGCCGAGGTGCGCTGGGTGCCGCTGGCCGAGGCCCGCGCGCTCGGTTTCTGGAGCGACGACGTCCCCGACGACAACCCGGTGCCCGATTCGGACGGCCGGGTCGAGATTCCGCGCTGGCGCCATGCGCTGCTCAACATGCCGCATCCGCTGCTCGAGCAGGGCCTGGTGATCCTCGACACGCCTGGCCTCAACGCCATCGGCGCCGAACCTGAACTCACTGTGAGCCTGATCCCGCAGGCGCACGCGGTGGTCTTCATCCTCGGCGCCGACACCGGCGTGACCCGATCCGACCTCGCGATCTGGCGCGAACACCTGGTGACCGAAGGCGATCTCAGCGAGACCCGCATCGTGGTGCTCAACAAGATCGACACCATGTGGGACATCCTGAGCACGCCGGCCCAGATCGATGCCCAGATCCAGCGCCAGCGCAAGGGTGCGGCCGAACTGCTCGGCGTGCCGCTGCCGCAGGTGTTGCCGGTCTCGGCCCAGAAGGGGCTGCAGGCCAAGATCCGCCGCGACCAGCCGCTGCTGCAGGCGAGCCGGCTGCCCGCGCTCGAGGCGGTGCTCGGCGAAGGCCTGCTCGGCAAGCGCGAGGTCATGCTGCGTCTGGCCGTGGACGCGGGCATCGTCGCCCTGCGGGCCGAGGCTGCGCGCATCCTCAACGTGCGCCAGCGCGATCTCTCGGAGCAGGCGCTGGAGCTGCAGGGCCTGCGCGGCAAGAACGGCTCGGTGATCCGCCACATGCGCCAGCGCATCGAGCAGGAGCAGTCCGAGTTCGAGGGCAGCAACACGCGCATCCTGGCGCTGCGTTCGGTGCAGGGCAAGCTGCTGCGCGAGGTCTACGCGGTGCTCGGCAGCACGGCACTGAAGGCCGACATGGCGCGACTGGCCTCGGCGCTCAAGCGGCGCGGCCTGAAGTTCAACGTGCGCAAGGTGTATGCCGAGACCTTCGATTCGCTGCGCAACAACCTGAGCGAAGTGCAGGCCACGAGCGCCGAGATCCAGTCGATGCTCAACGCCACCTTCCGCCAGCTCAATGCCGAACACGGCTTCACGCTGCAGGCGCCGCCCGAGCCGGACCTGTCGAGCTTCGAGCACCAGCTGGGCCAGATCGAGCGCAGCCACCTCCACTATCTGGGCGTGGGCAACCTGCTGAAGCTGTCGCAGCCCGATTTCTGCGACAAGCTGGTGCGCGCCCTGGCGAGCCGGCTGCGCGTGGTCAACGAGGCCGCCATGACCGAGGTCGAGCGCTGGAGCAAGGGCGCGGGCGCACAGCTCGATGCGCAGCTCAAGGAGCGCCGGCGCAACTTCACCAAGCGCATCGAGGCCGTCGAGCGCATCCAGGGCGCGGCCGGCAACCTCGACGAGCGCCTGGCCGAGCTCTCGGCGCAGGAAAGCCATCTGGGCGATCTGCACAAGCGTCTGGCGGAGCTGACCTCGCTGCTCGCGAGCAACGAGGCGCCGAATGCCCCGTCGGCGCGCACCGAACTCAGTGCCGCCTGAAGTCCTCGAGCGCGCCGCGCCGGGTCCCGCGCCGAGCGAATTCGCGACACGCATCGTCGACTGGCAGCGCAGCCACGGGCGCAGCGAACTGCCGTGGCAGAACACCCGTGACCCTTACCGCGTCTGGCTGTCCGAGGTGATGCTGCAGCAGACCCAGGTCAGCACCGTGCTGGGCTACTTCGCGCGCTTCCTGGCGCGCTTTCCCACCGTGGCAGCGCTCGCGGCGGGCAGCGAGGACGAGGTCTTCGGCCTGTGGAGCGGCCTCGGCTACTACAGCCGCGCACGCAACATGCACCGCTGCGCGCAGGAGGTGGTGGCGCGCTTCGGCGGCGGGTTTCCGCGCAGCGCGGCCGAGCTGCAGAGCCTGCCGGGCATCGGCCGCTCGACCGCCGCCGCAATCGCGGCCTTCTGCTTCGGCGAGCGCGTGGCCATCCTCGACGGCAACGTGAAGCGCGTGCTGACGCGGCTCTTGGCCTTCGACGGCGACATGTCCTCGGCGGCCCAGGAGCGGCTGCTTTGGAATCGCGCGACCGGGCTGCTGCCGCCGGCCGACGATCCCGAGGCCATATCCCGCTACACGCAGGGCGTGATGGACCTGGGCGCCACCGTCTGCGTGCCGCGCAAGCCCAGCTGCATGATCTGCCCGGTGAGCGATCTGTGCCTCGCGCGGCGGCTCGGCGCCCCCGAGCGATTTCCGGTCAAGACCCGCAAGCTGCGGCGCTCGTCCGCATCCCTTTGGCTGCTGCTGGCGCGCGACGCCGAAGACCGCGTGTGGCTGCAGAAGCGGCCCGCACGCGGCATCTGGGCCGGGCTTCATTGCCTGCCGGTCTACGACAGCCGCGAAGCCCTGGTGGGGGCATTGCCCGAAGGCGCGGGCGATGCGCTGACCGACGCTCCGGCCTTCCTGCATGTGCTCACGCACAAGGACCTGCACCTGCATCCGGTGCTGCTGTCTCGCGCAGGCACTGCGCCGATGGGTGCGGTCGAGGGCGCCTGGTTCGAAGCCGATGCCTGGCGCGTGCTGGGCCTGCCGGCGCCGGTGCGCAAGCTGCTCGGCAGTTGAGCTTCGGTCGCTGCCGCCAGGGCTAGACCAGCGTGCCGTCGAGCTCGCGGTGCCGCTTGAGCGCGGCCCAGCGGTCGCCGAAGCCGCGCGCGAGCTGCTCAACCAGGAACACCGAGCGATGCTGGCCGCCGGTGCAGCCGATGGCCACCGTCACGTAGCTTCGATGGTCGCGTGCCAGCGCATCGAGCCAGCGGGACAGGAACTGCTCGATGTCGCCGTACATGCGTGCCACGTCGTCGTGCTCGCGCAGCCAGTCCGCCACCGGCTGGTCGCGTCCGGTCAGCGGGCGCAGGCCGGCTACGTAGTGCGGATTGGGCAGCATGCGGACGTCGAACACGAAGTCGGCATCGAGCGGCACGCCGCGCTTGAAGGCGAAGGATTCGAAGACCAGCGTGAGTGCGCTGTCGGGCGCCGAGATCAGTGCCTTGACGTAGCTCTGCAGCTGCGGCGGCCGGATGATGCTGGTGTCGATCACGTCGGCGCCGTCGCGCAGGTCGGCCAGCAGCTCGCGTTCGAGCTCGATCGCCTGCACCAGCACGCGCTGCTGCTCGGGCGCATCGCCGCTGCGCGGCTCCTGGCGCGACAGCGGATGGCGGCGCCGGGTCTCCGAATAGCGCCGGACCAGTGCATCGGTGGTGGCGTCGAGGAACAGCGAGCGCAGCGCGATGCCCTGCTTGCGCAGCGAATCGAGCTGCTGCGGCACCAGCGGCAGCGAGACGCCGCTTCGCACGTCCATCGCGATCGCGACCTTGGAGGCCTGCTGCTGCTGTTGCAGCACGACGAAGGGCGCAAGCAGCTCGGGCGGCAGGTTGTCGACGCAGTAGTAGCCGGCGTCCTCCAGTGCATGCAGGGCGACGGACTTGCCGGAGCCCGACATGCCGGTGATGAGGACCAGGTCGAGGCTCATGGCGTGGTGGCCGGTGAGGGATGACCCAGCATCTCGCGCGCATGCGCGAGCGAGGTCCCGGTGACGCGCTCGCCGCCCAGCATGCGGGCGATTTCCTGGGCGCGCCCCTCGCGGTCGAGCGTGGCGACGCCGCTCTCCGTGCGAGCGGCCTGCGTGCCCTTCGAGGGTGTCTGGCGCTTCTCGACGCGCAGGTGATGGTCGGCGCTGGCGGCGACCTGCGGCAGATGGGTCACGGCCAGCACCTGGCGATCGCGGCCGAGCTGCTTCATGAGGCGGCCGACGGTCTCGGCGACGGCGCCGCCCACGCCCGCGTCGACCTCGTCGAAGATCAGCGTCTGCGCCGCACCGAGTTCGCTGGTGGTCACCGCGATCGCCAGCGCGATGCGCGACAGCTCGCCGCCCGAGGCCACCTTGCCGATCGAGCGCGGCGTGCTGCCCGCATGGCCCGCGACCAGGAAGCCGATCTCCTCGAGGCCGGCGCGGCCGGGCTGCGCCAGGGGCTGCAGCGAGACCTCGAAGCGCCCCCCCTTCATGCCGAGTTCCTGCATGGCCTGCGTGACCGACTGCGAGAGCCTGGGCGCCGCCTGCTTGCGTGCCTTGGCGAGCGCCTTGGCTTCCTTCATGTAGGCCTGCTGGGCCGCCTGCTCGGCGCGTTCCAGCGCCTCGAGGTCGCTTTGCGCGTCGAGGGCGGCCAGCTCGGCCTGCCAGCCGGACAGCAATGCCGGCAGTTCGGACGGCGGGCGCCGGTAGCGGCGCGCGAGCGACATCCAGAGGCCCATGCGCTCGTCCAGTTCGGCCAGTTTCTCGGGGTCGGTGTCGGCCTCGCGCAGGTAGCCGTGCAGCGAATGGGCGGCGTCGGACGCCTGTGCGACGCTCGAGGCCAGGACTTCGCCGAGCGCCTTGAACTCGGGCTCGATGTGCTCGCAATTCTGCAGCAGCGCGACCGCGCGGCTCAGTGCGGCGAGGGCGCCGTTGTCGTCGTCCTCGAGCGCGTTGCTGGCGCCCTGGGCGGCGTCGATCAGGGCCTGGGCATTGGAAATGCGGCTGTGGCTGGCCGAGAGCTCGGCCCATTCGTCCTCGCCGGGTCCAAGCTTGGCGACCTCGGCCAGCTGCCATTGCAGGCGCTCGCGCTCGCGCTGCAGCGAATCCTGGGCCGAACGCGCGGTGTCGAGCGCGGCGATGGCCTGGCGCCAGGCCCCCCAGCTGGTGTCGAGCGTGCCGCTCGCGATGCCGGCATAGGCATCGAGCAGGCCGCGCACCGCATCGGGCCGGGTCAGGCTCTGCCACGCATGCTGGCCGTGGATGTCGAGCAGCCGATCGCCGAGCTCGCGCAACTGGGTGGCGGTGGCCGGGCTGCCGTTGATCCAGCCGCGGCTGCGGCCCTGCAGGTCGACCGTGCGGCGCAGCAGCAGGGCATCGCCGCCGGCCTCGAAGCCGCCGTCGTCGAGCCAGCCGGCCAGCGCCGGGTCGGCATCGAATTCGGCGCTCACGTCGAGCCGTTCGGCCCCTTCGCGCACCGCACCGGCATCGGCCCGATTGCCGAGCGCCAGCTGCAGGGCGTCGATCAGGATCGACTTGCCAGCGCCGGTTTCGCCGGTGAGCACCGTGAAGCCGGCGGACAGATCGATTTCCAGCGAGCGCACGATCACGAAATCGCGCAGCGCTATGCGCCTCAGGGCCATGTTCAGGAGCCTCCTTCGTTCCAGTGCAGCTTCTTGCGCAGGGTGTCGAAGTAGCTCCAGCCCCGCGGGTGCAGGAAGCGCACGCGGTAGTCCGAGCGCCGCACCATCACGCGGTCGCCGATCGCCAGCGAGGCCAGCGACTGCATGTCGAAATTGGCGCTGGCATCGCGGCCGCCGACCAGCTCGATCGTGACCTCGTCGGCATCGGGCAGCAGCAACGGCCGGTTCGACAGCGTGTGCGGCGCGATCGGCACCAGCACCCAGCCACGCACCGCCGGATGAAGCAGCGGGCCGCCGGCCGACAGCGCGTAGGCGGTCGAGCCGGTGGGCGTGGCGAGGATCATGCCGTCGGCGCGCTGGTTGGCCACGAAGTGGCGCCCGACCGTGACCCGCAGCTCGACCATGCCCGAGGTGGCACCGCGATTGACCACGACGTCGTTCATGGCGAGCGTGTCGAACACCGAAACGCCGTCGCGCATCACCGTGGCCTGCATCAGCGTTCGCAGGTCTTCCTCGTATTCGCCGGCCAGCATCGGCACCAGCGTCGCCTGGTAGTTGTCGAGCGCGATGTCGGTCACGAAGCCGAGCCGGCCGCGGTTGATGCCGATCAGCGGCAGGTCGTGCGGCGCCAGCTGGCGGCCGATGCCGAGCATCGTGCCGTCGCCGCCGACCACCAGGCCGAGGTCGCACCGCTGGCCGATCTCCTCGACCGTGAGCGCCGGGTAGGGGCCCTGTTCGACCTCGGTCTGCGACTTCTCGACGTAGACCCGGCAGCCCTGCGATTCGAGGAAGTTGCCGATGCCTTCCATGACGTTGTCCTGCGCCCCGCACTGCGCCCGGGCGCCGGAGGCCTGGTATTTACCGATCAGTGCGACGTGCCGAAAGCGAGAGCTCATTCACAAATTACAACATTAAAATCACTCGATGCTGGACGACCGTGCCAAGTTGCTGCTGAAGACTCTCGTCGAGCGCTACATCGCCGACGGCCAGCCCGTGGGCTCGCGCACCTTGTCGCGCGCGCCGGGGCTCGATCTGTCGCCGGCAACCATCCGCAACGTCATGTCCGATCTCGAGGTCCTGGGGCTCATTGCCAGCCCCCACACCTCGGCCGGTCGCATTCCCACCGCGCGCGGCTACCGGCTCTTCGTCGACACCATGCTGACCGCGGAGCGCGAGCAGTTCGCCTCCGCGCCCAGCCTGGCGCCCGACCAGCCGCAGAAGGTGATCGCCAATGCGGCCAACCTGCTGTCGAACCTGTCGCAGTTCGTCGGTGTGGTGATGGCGCCGCGGCGCACCTCGGTGTTCCGGCAGATCGAGTTCCTGCGCCTGTCCGACCGCCGGCTGCTGGTGATCATCGTCGCGCCGGACGGCGACGTGCAGAACCGCGTGATCTTTCCCGAGGCCGACTACACGCAGTCGCAGCTGGTCGAGGCCGCGAACTACATCAACGCCCATTTCGCGGGCCTCAGCATCGAGCAGGTGCGCGACCGGCTGCAGTCCGAGGTCGAGCAGCTGCGCGGCGAGATCGCGGCGCTGATGCAGGCCGCGGTGCAGGTCAGCTCCGAGGTCATGACCGAGGCCCAGGACGAGGTCGTGATCGCGGGCGAGCGCAACCTGCTCGCCGTGACCGACTTCTCGAGCGACATGAGCCACCTGCGGCGCGCCTTCGAGCTGTTCGAGCAGAAGACCCAGATCATGCGTCTGCTGGATGTCTCGAGCCAGGCCGAGGGCGTGCGCATCTTCATCGGTGGCGAGAGCCAGGTGGTGCCTTTCGACGACCTGTCGATCGTGAGCGCGAACTACGAGGTCGACGGCCGGGTGGTCGGCACGCTGGGCGTCATCGGCCCCACGCGCATGCCCTACGAACGCATGATCCAGATCGTCGACATCACGTCGAGGCTGGTGACCAACGCGCTGAGCCATCGCAAGTAGCGGGGAGGGCGAGGCGCTCCCCTAGAATCCCGGGCGAGTGGGCCGTTAGCTCAGTTGGTCAGAGCAGCGGACTCATAATCCGTTGGTCCCTGGTTCAAGCCCAGGACGGCCTACCACTCTCACCGCCTGCACGCTCGATCCGGGCGGTCGTCTTCCCTGCCATCACGGCACGAACACGCTCTTCCAATCCCGCTTCATGCTGACCACGTCGATGCCGTAATCGGCCGCATGGTCGAGCGCATCGACCAGCGGGCTCAGCCTGAACTCGCGGTCGTAGGCGAACTCGCGCTCGGCGTCGTCATGGTGCAGCAGCAGCGCCAGGCTCGCGCCCTTGCCCGACTTGGCGTAGCGCAGCATCGCCAGGTCGCCGTCGGAGTTGCCGAAGGCGAGGATGGGCCGTCGCCCGATGTGCAGCGCGATGTTCTGCGTCTTGACCTCGCGGTCGTCGAAGCTGCCGAGTTCCGACAGCTTGAGCATCTCGACGCGGCCGTCGCGGACCTCGAAGCGGGTCTTGAGGCTGCTGCCGATCACCTGCTCGTTCGGAATGCCATAGACCTCCTCGGCGAAGGCGCGCATGAGGTCGATGCCGCCGCCGCTCACGATGAAGGTCTTGAAGCCATGGGCGCGCAGGTACGCCAATAGCTCGATCTGCGGCTGGTAGGCGCAGCGCGTGAAGGGCCGCCCGAGCTTCGGATGCACGGCGGTGGCGAGCCATTCGCGCGCGATGGCGTCGAACTCGTCGACGGTCATGCCGGCGTGGGTTGCGAAGGCGGCCTCGAAGGCACCCTGCTTACCCAGGCTCGCGATGGTCTTCAGGTCGTGCTCGAGGAAGGCCTTGAAGGGCTGGCGCTCCTTCATGCCCGGATCCTTCTCGGCCAATGCCTTCAGGCGCGCATCGGCGAAGAAGAACTGGGCCTGCAGGGGCTGTTCGCACCACAGCGTGCCGTCGTTGTCGAAGGTCGCGATGCGTTCGGCAGGACGCACGAAATCGGCACCGCCTTCGCGCGTGACGCGGGCGACGAAGTCGATGATGGCGTCCCGGGCGGGTCCGCTGTTCCACGAAGGGAGAAGGTCGCTGGCCATGGGCGAGATTCCTGTTCGGATGGGTGTCCGCAAGCTTAACCCCGGGCACACTCGACCTTGGGACAATCATGGCCAAGGCCGCCTCGAACATGGCACTCACCGGAAAGCTCAGCAGCTGGAACGACGACCGGGGCTTCGGCTTCATTGCGCCGCGGGACGGCGGTCGCGAACTGTTCGTTCACATCAGTGCCTTTCCGAGGGACGGCTCCCGCCCCACGGTGGGCGAGACGGTCAGCTTCGAATTGGGCCGCGGCAAGGACGGCAAGCCCCAGGCGGTCAAGGTCTTGCGGCAGGCTCTCGGGGACCCGTCCACCTATCCACGTGCCGCTTCGCAGCCCGCGCGTCCAGGGCGCTCGCCGGTCAATGCACTCGTGGGCTTCGTGCTCGTGGTCGCCATCGCGGCCTTCGGTTATTTCCAGTACCAGCGCCATGCACGGCAGCAAGACGCGTCGGCTCTCCTTGCGCCACAGGCGGTCGACCCACCCCAACCCGCGGCCAGCGTCTACCGATGCGACGGCCGGACCCATTGCTCGCAGATGAGCTCGTGCGCCGAGGCCAGGTTCTTCCTCAGGAACTGCCCGGGCGTCGAGATGGATGGCGATGGCGACGGCGTGCCCTGCGAGCAGCAGTGGTGCACCAGCCCTTTTGCCAAGTAGCCGCCAACCATTTCGAAGGCGATCCTCCCGATCAGGTAGATGCCGGTCTTGACGCCGCGCCCCGCACTCGTCACGATCCGCGAGGGCGCGAAGAAGCAAGAGCAAAAGCCTAAGCGATCGGAGGGGCGATTGGTCCAAGGTGCGGGATCCAGGGCGCGCAGCCGGGCGGGGCAGGCCGACGACGCAGGAAAGGTCGTGCGGGTCGCGATCGTGGGCGGTGGCTGCGCGGGCGTCGCCGCCGCCTGGCAGCTCGGCAATCTCAACATCGAGCGGGCCAGGCTGTCTCCGGCCGAGCAGCGCAGCCTGCCGGAATACCGGATCACGCTGTACGAGGCCAGCTGGCGGCTGGGCGGCAAGGGAGCCTCGGTGCGCGATGCGCACGGGCGCATCCTCGAGCACGGTCTGCACGTCTGGCTGGGCTTCTACGAGAACGCCTTCCGGCTGATGCGCGAATGCTATGCAGAGGTCGAGGCCGCGGGCTGGGGTCCCGACAAGGCTCTGGGCAAGCGCCTGCCGCACGGCCGCTTCGACGATGCCTTTGCGCCCGAGCCGCACATCGGCGTCGCCAGCCGGCGCAACGGCGCGTGGGAGACCTGGTCCGGCTTCTTCCCGCCGATGAAGGGCCAGCCCGGCGAGCCGCTCGATGCCGCCACCAATCCTTTCAGCGCCTGGGGCTACCTGGCGCGCGCGCTAGCCCTGGCCAAGGCCCTGATCCAGAGCGTGCTGGCGCCGCCGAACGCGGGCCGCGAGACCGGTCCGCGCGCGCCGCGAGGCCGCTCGGCGCTCGACGAGGCGGTCGAACTCGACTTCTCCTTCGACCCCGGCGCCTCGCCCGACGTGCTGGTCGAACGCTTCACGGTGCTCGCACGCGGCGTGCTGCTGACCTCCGCCGCCGGGCTGCTGCAGGCGGCGACCTTCGTGGAGAGCCTGCTGCGCGAGCAGAATCCGGCGCCGCAGATCGCGAACTCGCTGCTCAAGGTGATCGAGGCCCTGGCCACCAACACGCGCAGGCAACTGCAGGACCTGGTGCTGATCGACGAGGAGGTGCGGCGCAAGACCGAGATCCTCGACCTGATCATGACGATCGTGATCGGCCTCTACCGCGACCGCGTCTTCTTCGACGAGCGCGGGCTCGATGCGATCGACGGCATCGACTACCGCGACTGGCTGCAGAAGCACGGCGCGACCACGGGCGCCATCGATTCGCCGCTGGTGCTGGGCATCTACGACCTCGTCTTCGCCTACCGCGACGGCGACCATCGCAAGCCTTCGCTCTCGGCCGCGCAGGCGCTGCGCGGTGCGATGCGCATGTTCTTCACCTACCGCGGCTCGATGTTCTGGCGCCTGTGCTCCGGGATGGGCGATGCCGTGTTCGCGCCGATGTACCGGGCGCTCGAGCGGCGCGGTGTCAGGTTTCGCTTCCTGCATCAGCTGGCGGGTCTGGATTTCGATTTCGGCCCCCGGCAGCCGCGGCTGCGGGCGCTGCGCTTCACGACCGGCGGCGACGCGGCGCTGCTCGCAAGCTCCGGCGCGTCGGCGCTCGATGCGCAGGGATGCTGGCCCGACGATCCGCTGGCCGCTTTCGATCAGGCGGTGCGCGCCAAGGTCGCGGACCCCCCGCCGCTTCGTGCCGGCACCGATTTCGACGTCGCGGTAATCGCTGTCGGCAAGGACGATTTCGTCGCCGCCTGCCAGGGCTCGGCACCCGACGCCTCCAAGGTGTCGCCCTTCGTCGATCTGCCGGCCTGGGAGCTCATGCGGCAGCGCGTGCAGACCGTGGCCACCCGCTCGGCGCAGGTCTGGCTGTCGCAGGACCTCGAGGCGCTGGGCTGGGACCGCGGCCCCGTGATCGTCGCGGGGCTCGATGCGCCGCAGCGGGACGAGCCGCGCCAGAAGATCAGCCGGCGCTACGAGACCTGGGCCGACATGACGCACGTGCTTGCCGCCGAGCGCGCCTGGCGCGCCAATGTCGCGCGCGACGCGGGGCATGCAGCCGTGCCCGACGGCGTGCGCTCGGTCGCGTATTTCTGCGGCGTCGCCCTCGAGCCCAGGAAAGGGCCGTTGGCGCCGCCGCCTGATCCCATCGACGAGCTCGGCGCCTTTCTCGAATCGGAGATGAGGCCGCTGTGGCCGCGCGCCTTCCTCGGTCAGCGGTCGCCAATCGACCTGCTGATGGCCGCCGATGGTCTCGGCGCGGGCAGCAGGGCCCACCTGCAGCAGCAATACGTGGTCGAGCACCGGATCGGCAGCGATCGCTACACGCAGTCGCTGCCGGGCAGCGGTACCGCGCGCATCTCGCCGCTCGACCCCACCTTCGCCAACATGACGATCGCGGGCGACTGGACCGATTGCGGCTTCAACGGCGGCTGCGTCGAGGCGGCCGTGATGTCGGGAATGCTCGCGGCGCACGCGGTCAGCGGCCGCGTCGACCTCGACGCCATCGTGGGGTTCCACCACCCATGACCCGCCCCTGGACCAGGCCGGCGCTGCCGGTCACCCAACCCCGACGCGGCTTTGGCGGCATCTACCGGAGCGCCGATGTCGAGCGCGACGGCGTGACGCTCGCGGGCGTGCCGATGCAGACCGCGTCGGACGCCGTGGTGGCCGCGGTCGAGCTCGGCTACAAGGTCGCCGACGCGCAACTCAAGCGCGGCCATCGGCTCGCGAAGCAGCTGGGCGGCGCGGCCAGGCGCGCGGGCATCGACAGCGCGGCGCAGCCGGTCGACGCTGCCGAACGCATGCTGTCGCGTTCGATGCTGCTGCTGCTCGAATGGGTCGAGGGCGCGGCCGTCGATCCCAAGGGGCCGTTGCGGCGACTGGCACGGGCCGAGTACGAGGCGCTCGGTGCCGCCTTCGGACTCACCAGGCACAAGGAACATCATGACGCCGGCCACAAGACTGCCGAGCCGCCGGTGCCTGCCGCGGCCGCCGCAGCGGCGCAGTCCCTGCCGGAAGCTGCTGCAGGCAGGGTGGCGCGGCTGGTCGTGCGGCACGAGGCCGGCAGTGCGCTGCGCGTGGTTCGCCTGACCGAGGCCAGCTGGTCGTCGGCGCCGGGGCCCGAGGGCTGGCCCTTGCCGCTGGTCTTCCATCATGCGGCGACGCCGCAGACCCCGCCGCTGGCGGCCACGCTGGTGCCGCTGGCCCACGGCGGCATGGAGCTGCGCGTGCGCACCGAGGCCGAGCATCCCTCCGGTCTGTGGGCGGCGGCGATCTGCGATGCCGATGGCATGCAGATCGGCCTGGTCGAGCTGAGGCTCTGAGATGCAGGCCACCGAACGCCGACGCATGGCCTTCGAGCAGGTCGAGGACAGCCTCGTGCAGGAGGTGCTCGACGAATACGGCGAGCGCGTGCGGCGCCAGCTCAAGCGCTGGCTGCCCACGGTGGCGCCGCGCAGCTACCTCGACGAGCTGCTGGCCGATTACCCGCGGCGCGGCGGCAAGATGCTGCGGCCCTGCATCTGCCTGGCAGCGGCGCGGCTGCTCGGGGCCGACCTCGACGATGCGGTGGCGTCGGCGGTGTCGATCGAGCTGCTGCACAACGCTCTCCTGATCCACGACGACATCGAGGACGAGAGCGACCAGCGTCGTGGTGCCCCGACCCTGCATGCGCTGCACGGCGTGCCGCTGGCGCTCAATGCCGGCGATGCGCTCGGGCTCCTGAGCCTGGCGCCGCTCAAGGCCAACTTCGGGCGCCTCGGCAGCTCGCTCGCGCTGCGCATCTTCGAGGAGACCGAGCGCACCGCCTGGGCCAGTGCCGAGGGCCAGGCCCTCGAGCTCGGCTGGCAGCGCGAATCGCGGCTCGACATCGACGAGGAGGACTACCTCACGATGGTGCTGCTCAAGACCTGCTGGCTGGCCTTCATCCATCCGTTGCGCGTCGGCTGCCTGATCGGTTCGCGCGGGCGCTACGACGTCGACCGGCTGGTGCGCCTGGGCAACTTCATCGGCGCCGCCTTCCAGATCCAGGACGACCTGCTGAACCTCGACAGCGGCGCGAGCTATGGCAAGGAAGCCGACGGCGACCTGCGCGAGGGCAAGCGCACGCTGATGATCATCCATGCGCTGGCCCATGCCGCGCCGGCGGCGCGTGCGCGGCTGCAGCGCTTCCTGACGCTGCCGCGCGAACGGCGCAGCGCGGCAGAGATTCGCTGGGTCCACGGGCTGATCGTTCGCTCGGGGTCGATGGACCATGCGCGCGGTGTGGCGGCCGGCCTGGCTGGCGCTGCGCTGTGCGAGTTCGAGCGCTGCTTCGGCAGCCTGGCGCCGAGCCGCGACCTGAGCTTCCTGCGCGCCATGCCGACATGGGTGCTGCAGCGCGCGCATTGAGCCGCGGGCACCAACCGATCCAGGAAGGCCAGACCATGTATCGACAGATCCTGCTCTACGGCGCCACCGGCTTCTCGGGCCGCATCGTGGCACGCGCGGCCGCGCGCCGCTGGGCCGGCGATGCAAAGAGCGGCTTCGAGCCCGTGCTGGCCGGCCGCGACGCGTCGAAGCTGAACGCGCTCGGGCGCGAGCTCGGCCTGCAGACGCGGGTGGTGGCGCTCGACGATCCGCAGCGTCTCGACCAGATCCTCGGTGCCCAGGGCATGTTCGCCGTGATCAACGCCGCCGGCCCCTTCGCGGCAACCGCGGTACCGCTGGCGAAGGCGGCACTGCGCAACGAGCGGCACTACGTCGACATCAACGGCGAGGCCGACGTCTACAAGCAGCTCGACGACTACGGCTACCTGGCGGAGCGGCGCGGCATCACGATGGTGTGCGGAGCTGGCCACTCGGCCACCACCTCCGACCTGATGCTCGCGGTCGCGCTGGCCCGGCTGGCCCGGCAGGGCATCACCGAAGTAGGCACGGTTCGCATTGCGTTCTCGCACGTCAAGTTTACTTCGCAGGGCAGCGCGCAGACGGCGTGGCGCTCGATCCGCGAGCAGACCATGGTCGTGCGCGCACGAACAGCCGAGGCCGGCGAGCGCCCGATGCTCGAGCTCGACTACGAGCCTTCGGGTCGCATCGAACGCATGTTCGATTTCAGCGCGAGGAACGGGGCGCACGGGCCCGGCCAATCCGCGCCGCCGCGCCGCATCGCGATGCTGGTCAACCTGCTGGACCTGCTGACCGCGCGCATCACGGCGATGCGCAGCCACGTGAGCGTGCGCCGCATCGAGAGCTTCATCGAGATGCCCGAGGGCGCGCGCATCTTCGTGCAGCTCGGCACGCTGTCGGCACCCCTGCATGCGCTGCCCGCCTGGCGCCGGCTGGTGCGCTCGCAGGTCGCGCTGCTGCCCGAGGGGCCGAATGCCGAGGAGCGCAGGCAGGACCGGCACACGGTGCTGCTCGAGATCGACGATGGCGCCGGCCGGACGCTGATCGACTGCCGCATGGAGACGCCCGACCCCTACGACTTCACGGCCGACTGCGTGCTCGGCGTCACCGAGGGCCTGGCCCGCAGGAAGCTGCCGGGCTGGCGCACGCCGGCCGAGCTGTTCGACGTCATGGCGGAGGACGACCCGGCGATGAAGCGCCTGTTCGCGGACTGCCGCTTCGAGTTGCGTAAGGATGTCACCGATGCCAGCCAACATGCCGCCGTCGCTTGAGCGCTTCTGGCTCGGCCTCGTGGAGGTGCCGGGAGGCTTCGGGCCGGAGTTGTCGGGGGACGCCGTCGGCCCGCCGCTGCCTGCCGCCAGCCGCAGCCTGGCGGTCGACGTGTTGCGCTCGTCCGATTCTTTGGCGTCGATCGCGGTGCTGGTGTCGACCATCGAACACGGCGCATCGGGCGCGCTCAGCTGCTGGGTCGGGTTCAGCAATCGGGTCGCCTGGGGCGATGCGCTGCGCCAGCGCGGCATCGTGACGATCGAGACGCCGATCCATATCACCGAACCCGGCAAGCACGGCAGCTTTACCCTGGCGATCCGCGCGCCGCTGAAGGCTGCCACCACCGAGGTCGAGGCCGTGAGCCAGGCGCCGGTGCTGTTCACGATCAGGGGCGTGCGCTTCGGGCCACGCACCCGCGACAAAGCCGTGCAGCCGCCGTTCCCCTTGGTTTACGCGCAAATGGGCTTCGCGCCCTCGGCGGGTGCCGCGAACAGCGAGTTCGTGATCAGCGCGGACCGGGTCGACCTTCGGCGCGACGATGCCAGCCTGCTCACCTCGCGCGCCACGCTCGAGGTGGCGGACGACGCCCGCTTTCCGTTCGTTGGCTACCGCGGCCAGCACGTGGTTTTCGACCGGAGCTTCTGCGGCGGCCTCTACCGTTCGCTGGATGCCGATCTCCAGGTTTCGAGAGCCGCCATGCCTGCAGGGCGCCTGTCGCGTTCCCCGCGCCCCAAGCCGTTCCAGAACACCGGCTACCGGTTCAGCGATCTCGACCTGGTCGGCATGCGGGTCGACCTCCGGCCCTTCGGCGCCGACGCCGACGAACTGCTGAACGAGATGATCCGTCCGCTCAACTTCCATCTCGAATCGCAGCGGCTGTCCGACCGCATCGCGGCGCTCGGCTTCAGCTACCGCCCGGCCGCGCGCACGCTGTCGATCGAGCTGGTGCGCTACGGCCGCATGCACTGGGGCGAGCAGGTGCCCGAGGACGGCATCGATCCCTTCGAATCGCAATACGAACTGCTGATGCGCGTGCTGGTCGGCCGGGTCGACGACGACGGCGCACAGGCGCACGATCCGGCCGCCTACGTGCCCGCGATCTTTGTCGACAACGGCTGGTCGAAGGTGATCGGGCGTGAGCTTCAGGGTTTCGAGAAGCGGCTCGCACGCTTCGTGGACTGCGACGGGCAGCCGCTTGCGCCGCCCGGCGCCTCGCCGCGCAGCGGCTCGCCGCTGTTCGACATCGCGCACATCGACCAGCTGGATTCGCTCGCGCCCGGTGCCGAGGCGGTCCGCATCGCCGACATCGCGCTGCCGCCGATTCCGTCCGACTGGCTCGCGCATGCGCAGCGCGTCGACACCTTCGGCGTCGAACTCGCGGCCGGGCCGCGCTGGCAGCAGCGGGACTTCGCCGGCAGGGAATTTCGTCGCTCGTTCGCGCGCGACGTGCTCGAAGACGGCCTGACCCGGTTCCGCTCGATCCAGGTGACGCCGGTCGACGGCCGCCCGCTGCCCAAGGCCTGGATCACGGGCTCGTTCAGGCTGCGCGACCTGCGCTCGACCTTTCCGACCGGCATCGCGACGATCAAGCTGCATTCCGACCCGAGGCTTCCGCGCGCGTTCACGCGCCTCAGGGAACTGCTGGGCGATCAGCCTTTCACGGTGCCGACCGGCGACTGGTATGTCGGCCGTTCCTCACTCGACCTGAGCGTGGACGACGGGCTGGTCTGAGGTCAGTGCGAGCGCAGTCAGCGAGGCGATCGCGGCCTCGAAGTGAACCAGCGTGAGGCGCACGAAGTCCGGGTCGTCGGGCACGGGCAGCGTGCCGTCGAGAACCTCGAGCGCCATCTGCGCGGCATCGCGCAGGCCGTCGGCGTCGAGCAGGCACAGCAGCATCGCCGCGGCCCGCAGCGCCACCGTCAGCGCGCCGTGGCTGCGTGCATGCGCCATGGCCTGCAGCAGGTGCGCGCGCGCATCGGCCGGGTTGTCGGCCAGGCGGGCCATGAGGATGTGCAACTCGCCCGCCATGTAGACCTCTTCCCCGTCCGCGGCGCGCTGCAGCCCGCTCTGCACCATGGCGAGCGCGCCGGCGCGGTCTTCCGCCGCCAGCAGCGACATCGCGATGCCCCAGGTGTAGTAGGTGGCGCTGACCTCGGCGCCCGCATCGAGAAAGGCCTTGTGCACGAACTGCAGCGTCGCCACCGCCTCGGGCGCCGGCCCGAGCGCACCCTGCGCGATGCACAGCTGCATCATCCCGGCCGGAATCCAGGTGCTGTAGCCGCGTTCCTGTGCCACTGCGAGGCCGTTCGAGGCCAGTTCGGCCGCGTTCGCGAAGCGCCGCTGCAGCAGCCGCGACGCCGCCATCCACACTTTGCCGTAGCTGTGGTCGAAGGGGCTGTGCAGGGTCTCGAGGTGCGCATGCAGTGCGTCGGCCGCGTCCTCGGCCGCGCGCAGGTCGCCGCGCAGCCAGGCGATGGTGGTCACCATCGACCAGGCCGCGGTGCCCGGCTCCTGCACGTTGGGATAGGTGAAGCGGCTGCCCTTCTCGGCCTTGTAGAGCGACAGGCAGCGGTCCAGGTGCTGCTGGCCTTCGTCGAGGCGGCCGAGGTAGAGCAGCGGATAGGCGGCGAAGGCGAGCGCATCGATCAGCAGATCGAGCCGGCCCGACTGCTCGGCCATGCGGATGCAGGCCTGGGCGAGCTCGTACGAACGCACGATGCGTCCGCGCACGAGATAGTGCGAGCCGCTGCCGCGGTAGACGGGGTAGGCGTCCTCGGGCGGGGTCTCTTCGTCGCACAGCGACATCGCCTCGGTGAAGGCATGCTCCACCTCGGGCGCGACATAGCCGCGGGTGGCGGTGAACGAATGCCCGAGCTGCGACAGCAAGGCCCGCCGCAGCGATCGGCTGGCCGACGGTTCGGCGATCTGGGCCGTGAGCTTCAGGCCCGCCTGCGCGTGGCCGATCGATTCCTCGTAGGCGGCGCGGCCGGCGGTCAGGCGGCTCGCGTCGATCAGCGTGCGCACCGCGCGTTCGGTCTGTCCGGCCTGCGCGAAGTGATGCGCCAGCAGGTCCAGCGGCACTTCGCCGGGCGCTCTGCCTTCGTTCGTCTGCAGCAGCTCGGCCGCGCGCGCGTGGAGCCGCTGGCGGTCGCCGCGCAACAGGGTGTGGTAGACCGCGTCGTGGATAAGCGCATGGCGAAAGCGCAGGGCGCCGTAGGAAGCGGCGCTGGTCGCGATCAGGATGCCTTCCTCGATCAGCCGCCCGATCGGCGCCGCCATGTCGCGCGGCTCGCCGGTCAGGCGTTCGAGCAGCAGCGGCGAGAACTCGCGGCCCAGCACGGCGGCCGATTGCACCACGGCCCGCAGCGCCGGCAGGCGGTCGAGACGGGCCTGCACCAGGTGCTGCAGCGTGGCCGGAATCTCGTCGCCCGATCCGGTGCTCTTCTCGATCACGGCGCGCGTCAGTTCCTCGAGGAACAGGGGGTTGCCTTCGCCGCGCTCGACGATGCCGTCGACCGCGCTGTCGCTCAACGCATCGCCCGCGGCCAGGCTGCGCACCAGCTTCGCCGCCTCGTCGGCGTCGAGCGGTTCGAGGTTCTTGCGCACCACGCGCGGCAGGCCATCCAGGAAGGCGCCGGCGTCGCTGCGGCGCGCCACGAGGATCATGAGCCGCTGGCCGGCTGCATCTTCGATCACGCGCCGCAGCACCAGGCCGGTGGTCGCATCGGCCCAGTGCAGGTCTTCCACGATGAGCAGCACGGGGCTGCGCTGGGTCAGCGCGCGCATCAGCCAGACCAGCAGCTTGACCGTGTTCTCGCGTTCCAGCTCAGGGCTGTCGCCCTCGGATGGCACCGCGGCCTGCGGGCACATCACGGGGCGCAGGTAGCGCCAGGCGTTGTCGGGTGCCGGGCCGGCGATCGTCGCGGCGAGCAGCAGCAGGGTCTTGTCCCGGGTGCCGGCCTCGTCGTCGCCGGGTTGCACGTCGGCCAGCCGGCGCAGCAGCACGCCGAGCGGGTAGAGCGGTGCGTTCTGCATGCGCGGCGTGCAATGCAGGTCGAGGTGCATCGCCTGCTCCTCGGCCAGCGACTGCTGAAGGGCGCGCACCAGTCGCGACTTGCCGACGCCGGCTTCGCCCACCAGCTCGACCACCTCGCAGCTGCCCTGCGAGACCTGGCGCCACAGCGTGGCGAGCTCGGCCAGCAGCCCTTCGCGGCCCACCAGCTGGCTGGCGCCGCGACCGGTGCGAAGCGCCTCGAAGCGCGACAGCGACGGCAGCTCGGCGAAGGCCTGCCAGGCCGGCACCGGCTGCGGGAAGCCGTCGAGCCGCAGGGGGCCGAGCGCGCGCAGCTCGAAGCGCTGGCCGACCAGGCGGCGGGTCTGCTCGCACAGCACCACGCCACTCGGCGGCGCCGAAGCCACGAGCCGCGCCGCGAGATGCGCCACGGGCCCGGTGACGGATTGCTCGTCGATCGCCGCGCCGGCGATCATCTCGCCCATCACGACCGTGCCCGATGCGATGCCCACGCGCAGTTCGAGCGTGGCCGGCGGCGGCGCGCGCACGGCCTTGATCGAATGCACGAAGTCGATGCCTGCGCGCACGGCCGATTCGGCCGAGTCTTCCTGCACTGCCGGATAGCCGAAGACCACGAACGCGCCGTCGCCGACGAAGCGGATGATGTAGCCCGAGTGGCGCCGCGAGACTTCGCGCACCACCCGATGAATCGAGGAGAACACCAGTCGCAGGTCGTCCGGGTCGAGCGCATTGGCGAGCCGGGTCGATTGCACGAGGTCGCAGAACAGCATCGTGCCCTGCCGCAGTTCGGGCCGGTCGATGGTGGTCGACGGAAGCGCCGTGCCGCATTGGTCACAGAAGCGCGCACCCGCGCGGGACTCGGCAGCGCAACGCGGGCACAGAGCGAACATGGACGGCGTAGCCTTTCAGCTAGGAAGAAAAAGCGAACGATGCGTCGCTCGCGTATCGACAGCCGCCTCTTATAGAACTTACATACTATGAATGCAAGTTTATGAATGCAAGTTCGGGGACGCGTATGATTCGACTGCGACGGCGCCTTCGACACGTGAAGTGGAGGCCCCGGAAATGGGTCCCGAAATGGATGCTATAATCGCAAGCTGTGCGGCTGTAGCTCAGTTGGATAGAGTACTTGGCTACGAACCAAGGGGTCGTGGGTTCAATTCCTGCCAGCCGCACCACTCTCTGAATGGCCTGGAAGATTCATTTCTTCCAGGCCATTTTCTTTTTGCGCAACGCTTTTCCTGCGCTGCTCAATTCGAAGGCACCGTGTCGCAGCCCGCGCCAGTCAACGATTCCGCTCGAAGCGCACACGGTTTTCCCCAGGATTGTCCCCAGAATCGAGGGGCAACCTCGCACGAACCAAAGACCGGAACCCGATGATCCGCATCGCGCCCTACGAAGATGAACTGCATCGCGCCGATGTCGTCGCACTCTGGACTGCCGCCTTCGGCTACGCGACCGCGCACAACGCACCCGGCCTTTCCATCGACCGCAAGCTCGCCGTGGCCGACGGTCTCCTTTTCGTCGCACTCGACGAGCGCGAAGGCGCTGCGCGCGTGGCGGGGACCGTGATGGCGGGCTACGACGGCCATCGCGGGTGGCTGTATTCGGTCGCGGTCGATCCGGAGCGCCGTGGCGGCGGCATCGGCAGCGCGCTCGTGGCACATGCCGAGGCTGCCCTCGCGGCGCTGGGTTGCATGAAGATCAACCTGCAGATCGTCGGCGGCAACGAGGCGGTGACCGCCTTCTACGAAGCGCTGGGCTACGTGGTCGAGCCGCGCATCAGCATGGGCAAGCGCATCGCGGCCAACATTCCCGCGCCGCAGGCCTGAGGCCGGTCTTGAACGCCGTCGCGCAACCTAGCCGCGCCAGGCCGACCAGCCGCAGAACCCCAGCAGCAGCACGCCCGCGAACAGGTCGGTGAGCATCGCGACGTTCTCGAGCTTGTTGCGATGGCCTTGCAGCGCATGGTTGATGCCGGCGAGCAGGTAGAACACGCCGCCGACGAGCGCGGCGGGCAGCACCCAGCCCGGAAAGAAGAGGCTCAGGCTGCCGACGATGCCGATCGACAGGTTGCCGAAGCCCAGTTCGCGCACCAGCAGCAGCGCCTCGTCGCCCTTGATGCCGAGGATCTTCTCGGCCGTGTAGCGCGGCTGCAGGATCTGCTTCAGCCCGGCCAGCAGCAGCCGCAGCCCCACCGCCCAGAACACGTACCACTTGCCGATCAGCGCCATGCCGACCGGCACGGAATGCTGGATCGCATCGATCGCGATCGACAGCAGCGGGAAGACGAACATCAGGCCGGCGACCGAGATGAAATACATGGAATCCCCAGGTGGAGCGATGCGACGATTCTCTCCGCGGACGCCAGGTGCCGGGGTCGATTCCGCGCGCCTGTAACAGGCTCGGTCAGCAACACTACCGCCGGCGTGGGCGACGCGAGACGGGCGCGGCGGCCGCGCCCATAATCCGCCCTCGGTCGCGCCGGGGGCCGGTTCTTCTCCTGGCATTTCCTTGGGGCGTCACGATGAGTCCACTGCAAATGTTCCTGCCCGCCTCCGAGCCCGCGCGCAGCGAGGCCCTGGCCCATTTCCTCAAGACGCACCAGCTGCCGAGACATCTGGTCCGCGGCCTCGCGCGCGGCGGCATAGGCAAACGCGGCGGCGATGGCGTCGTGCAACAGATGCAGCAGCAGCAGGAGGTCCCCTCTCCGGGCCCGCTCGACGACGATTTCCGCTTCCAGGTCGGCTGACAAAGGCGGCCCGCTTGCGGCCGTCACCGGTATCTTCTGTATCCGTTCGCATCTGCCGCGCCTGCGGCGGGGGCCGGCTTGCGCGTGCCACGACAATCGCGCGATGAGCAAGGCATTCACGAAGGAAAGCGACGGCGGCGACGACGAAGGCGACGAGGGCCCGGCGCTGCCGCCGTTGCCCGCGGGCAGCAAGAACTACATGACGCCCGGCGGCTATGGCCGGCTGCGCGCCGAACTGCTCGACCTGATGGACAACGAGCGCCCCAAGGTGGTCGAGGCCGTGCACTGGGCCGCCAAGAACGGCGACCGCTCCGAGAACGGCGACTACCTCTACGGCAAGAAGCGCCTGCGCGAAATCGATCGCCGCATCCGCTTCCTGACCAAGAGGCTCGAGGTCGCCGAGGTCACCGATCCTTCGGTGCACGCCGGCAGCGACCAGGTGTTCTTCGGCGCCACGGTGCGCTATGCCGACGAGCAGGGCGAGGAGCGCGAAGTGACCATTCTCGGCATCGACGAGGCCAACAGCGCCGAGGCGCAGGTCAGCTGGATCTCGCCGATCGCGCGTGCGCTTCTGAAGGCGCGCGAAGGCGATGTGGTGAAGCTTGCGACGCCGCTCGGCGTGCGCGAGATCGAGGTGCTCGACGTGCGCTATCCGGCACCGGCCTGAGGGGGCGGCGCCCCGCGCTCAGGGCGCCGGCACGGTGCGCGAGGCCGCGATCACCGAGGAGGTGCGGCGCGCGGCGCGCAGCACGGCATCGAGGTGCGTGCGGTCGCGCACCGCGATCACGAAGCGCAGGTCGGTCGAATCCTGCGGCGTCTCGTCGGCCATCTCCACATGCGTGATGTCGGCCTCGGCATCGGCCAGCGTGGCTGCGACGCGGGCCAGCACGCCCTTGTCGTTGCGCACCGTGATGACGACGCCGGTCTCGAAGGTGCGCACCGGATCGTCGGCCCACTCGACCGCGAAGAAGCGCTCGCTGTCCTTGTAGCGCAGCCGCTGGCCGACGCCGCATTCGCCGGTGTGGACCACCAGGCCCTCGCCGTGCCCCAGGTAGCCCACGATCGGATCGCCGGGAATCGGCCGGCAGCAGAGCGCAAAGCGCACCGAGGAGTTCTCGCTGCCGTCGAGCGTGACCGCGCCCTGCGTCACCGCCTCGTGCGCAGTGAAGCGCTCGCGGCTCAGCATGAGGGCGTCGGGCTTCTCGCCGCGCTCGCCCATCAGCGCCACGAGCCGCTTGGCGACGATGGTGGCGATGCGCTTGCCGAGCCCGATGTCGGTCAGCAGTTCGGCGCGCGTGCGGTTGCCGGTAAAGCGCAGCAGCTTCTCCCACACCTGCTGGTGGTCGGCGTCGTCCTCGGGCAGGGTGCCCAGCCCTTCGGCGCGCAGCGCCTGCGCGAGCAGCTTCTCGCCCAGACCTTCGGATTCGGCATGGGCCAGGGTCTTGAGGTAGTGGCGGATCTTGGAACGGGCGCGGCCCGTGCGAACGAAGCCGAGCCAGGCCGGGTTGGGCGTCGACACCGGCGCCGTGACGATCTCGACCACGTCGCCGTTCTTGAGCTCGGTGCGCAGCGGCACCTGGTCGCCGTTGATGCGCGCGGCCGAGGTGTGATCGCCGATGTTGCTGTGGATGGCATAGGCGAAGTCCACCACCGTGGCGCCGCGCGGCAGCGCCATGATCTGGCTCTTGGGCGTGAAGACGTAGACCGCGTCGGGAAACAGGTCGACCTTGACGTGGTCCCAGAACTCGGCCGCGTCGCGGGTCTCGTCCTGGATGTCGAGCAGCGACTGCAGCCACTTGGCGCCCAGCCGTTCGCTGGTCGCGGCGGCCGGATCGGCAGCCTTGTAGAGCCAGTGCGCCGCCACGCCCGATTCGGCCACCACGTGCATCGCCTCGGTGCGCAGCTGGAACTCGACGTTGACGCCCGAAGGGCCCACCAGCGTGGTGTGCAGCGACTGATAGCCGTTGAGCTTGGCGATCGCGATGTGGTCCTTGAACTTGCCGGGCAGCGGCTTGTACATCTGGTGCAGGATGCCCAGGCCCGTGTAGCAGGCGATCACGGTCGGCACGATGAGGCGGAAGCCGTAGATGTCGGTGACCTGGGCGAAGCTCAGGTGCTTGTCCTCCATCTTGCGGTAGATGGAATAGAGCGTCTTCTCGCGGCCCGCGATGCGCACGTTCATGTTGGCGGCCGCGAAGCCTGCCTCGAGCTCGCCCTGCACCTTCTGGATCAGATCGCGGCGGCGCCCGCGCGCCTTGGACACGGCCTTGGACAGCACGGCGTAGCGCCAGGGCCGCATGTGGCGGAACGACAGGTCCTGCAGTTCGCGATAGGTCTGGTTGAGGCCCAGGCGGTGCGCGATCGGCGCGTAGATCTCGAGCGTCTCGCTCGAGATGCGGGTCCATTTCTCGCGCGGCGCATCGTCGAGCGTGCGCATGTTGTGGGTGCGGTCGGCCAGCTTGACCAGGATCACGCGCACGTCGCGCGCCATCGCGAGCAGCATCTTGCGGAAGGACTCGGCCTGGTTTTCCTCGCGCGTGTTGAAGCGCAGCTTGTCGAGCTTGGTGAGGCCGTCGACCAGTTCGGCCACCGGGGCGCCGAAGCGCTCGATCAGTTCGGACTTGGTGACGCCGCAGTCCTCGATGGCGTCGTGCAGCAGTGCCGCCATGAGCGCCTGGGCGTCGAGCTTCCATTCGGCGCACTGCGCCGCGACCGCGATCGGATGGGTGATGTAGGGCTCGCCGCTGTTGCGCAGCTGGCCCAGGTGGGCCTCGTCGGCGAAGCGGTAGGCCCGGCGGACCTGGTCGATGTCCTCGGGCGAAAGGTAGTCGAGCCGGTCGGTCAGGGCCGCGAAACTGGCGGCGGCCGCATTCAGCGCCGCGGGGCTCGGCCGCTGTGCTGAAGGGGGCCCCGACTGGGGCTTGACGACCGCGCTCATGCCTTGCACTTTAGCAAGGCAGCGCCTGAGACGCATTCAGGCGCAAAAAAAGCACCGCGAAGGGTGCTTTCTTGTTGCACGAGGGCGTCAACTCAGCCCGGTACCTTCTTGAGCATCTCGAGGCCGATCTTGCCTTCGGCGATTTCGCGCAGCGCGGTCACGGCCGGCTTGTTCTTGCTCTCGATCTTGGGCGCGTGGCCCTGGCTCAGCATGCGCGCGCGGTAGGTTGCGGCGAGCACAAGCTGGAAGCGGTTCGGGATGTGGACGAGACAATCTTCGACGGTGATGCGGGCCATGAGAGGATCTTTCGGTGTGCGGACGAGGGGCTAATCAGGGGATGTTCAGCGCCGCGAACGTGTCGGCGCGAGCGCGGCGCTGGGCGGAATACCGCAGCCGCTGAGCGTGGACGATCGCTTTCAGGTCGAAAAGTGCGCGCTCAAATACCTCGTTGATTATAACGAAGTCGAATTCCCCGGCGCGCGCCATCTCCTCGGCGGCGTTGGCGAGCCGCAATTCGATGATCGAGGCACTGTCCTCGCCGCGGCGCTCGAGCCGCGAGCGCAGTTCTTCCCAGCTCGGCGGCAGGATGAAGATCATCACGGCATTGGCGAAGGTCTTGCGGATCTGCAGCGCGCCCTGGAAGTCGATCTCGAGGATCACGTCGGCGCCCTGCGCGATGCGTTCCTCGATCGCCTTCTTCGAGGTGCCGTAGCGCTGGCCGTGCACGTGCGCCCATTCGACGAAGGCGTCGCCCTCGACCATGGCGTCGAACTCCGGGTGCGAGGCGAAGAAGTATTCGCGGCCGTGCTTCTCCTGGCCGCGCGGCGGGCGCGTGGTGTGCGAGACCGAGGGCTGGACGGCCGAGTCGAGCTCCATCAGCGCCTTGACCAGGCTCGATTTGCCGGCGCCGCTCGGTGCAGCGACCACGAAGATGTTGCCGGGATAGTCCATGGATGCTTTGTTCGATGCCCCGCAGCCCAGGCGCGAGGCGGGCCTCAGCGGCCGGATTCCGGGGTGGCGTCGCGTTGGCGGGAACCTGCGAGTTTATCAGCCGGGCTTGCAGGACCCGGGGGGCGGTAGCCGGGCGCCAGCAGCGCATTGGCGGCGCCGTAGAGCACCAGCGGGTCGGCCAGGGCCAGCGCATATTCGGGCCCGCGCAGGCGATGGCCCGGCGAGCAGTCGACGTTCCAGCGCCGGAGCATGTAGCCGGCATTGGCCGCGCGCACCCGGATGCGCAGCACGCCGTCGGCCATGTCGTAGTCGCGGCGGATCACTTCGGGGCGCGGGTGCGAGGGATGGGGCACCAGATCGAGTTCGACGATGCGGCTCCACTGCACGTCGTGCTCGGCGGTCTCGGTGGGCGCCACCTCGTCGTCCTCGAGCAGCCGCGGCGATTCGATCCGGGTCAGCACGAAGTCGCGGAATTCGGCCGACTTGCGGTCGAAGGCCCGGACATGCCAGCGCACGCCCGAATCGACCAGCGCGAAAGGCACCAGTTCGCGTTCGCCGGGCTCGCCCGACAGCGAGTGGTAGATCACGCGCAGCGCGCGGCCGCGGTGGATCGCGCGCGTGACGGGCGCCAGCACCTCCATGCGGGGCACGCTGAGCGCGCTCGGGATCTCGCAGCGCACCAGCGGCGAAAGCGCGTCGTCCGCGCCCTGGCCGAAGCCCTGCGACAAGGCGCTCAGCACGCGCTGGGGCGCATGGTCGAACAGCGGCGTGAACGAGGCGCTCGGCAGATAGAGCTTGCGCGTGCCGTCGAATTCGAGGTTGCCGGGCGCGGCTTCGCGATATTGGGCGATGTCGCGCGTGGCCCCGGCCGGGCCGGTGCCGAAGCGGCCCACGAGGTCGGACCGCCGCAGCTCGCCGAGGAAGTAGAGCCGGAAGTCGATGTACGACAGGCGCTCGACCAACGCGCGCGAAAGCGTCGGCAGGAGCGGCTGGAAGGTCTGCGGCATGGCTCGGATGGTAACCTGATCGCGATAAGAAAAGATCAAAAAGACAACTTAATCTAATCAAAATGATGATGTAATGGCGGCAAGGCACAACGAACCGGCACCCGCACCATGACCCGCTTCCTCCATACCGCCGACTGGCAGATCGGCCGCCAGTTCGCCACCTTCGACCCCGAGCACGCGCCGATCCTGGCCGAGGCGCGCATCGCGGCGGTCGAGCGGCTGGCCGCGCTGGCGACCGAGCAGGGGGTCGACGCCGTGCTGGTGGCGGGCGACGTCTTCGATGCCCAGACCGTGTCCGAGCGCACCGTGCGCCGGCTCTTCAATGCGCTCGCGGGCTTCGCGGGTCCGTGGATCCTGATTCCGGGCAACCACGACGCCGCGCTGGCCGAGAGCGTCTGGACGCGCGCGCAGCGGCTGGGCGCCGTGCCGCCGAACGCCCATCTGCTTCTGAAGCCCGAAGTGCGGCTGTTCGAGGCCCAGGGCTTTGCCGTGCTGCCGGCGCCGCTCACGCAGCGCCATACCTACAACGACCTCACGGCCTGGTTCGATGGCGCCGAGACGCCGCCAGGGCTGCTGCGCATCGGCCTCGGCCACGGCAGCGTGCAGGGCATCCTGGCCGAAGGCATCGACTCGACCAATCCGCTGGCGCCCGAGCGCGCCGCGAGCGCGCGGCTCGACTACCTCGCGCTCGGCGACTGGCACGGCTGCAAGCGCATCGATGCGCGCACCTGGTATGCCGGCACGCCCGAACCCGACCGCTTCAAGGCCAACGACGCCGGCCACGCACTGCTCGTGGAGATCGAGGCGCCGGGCGCCGAGCCGCGGGTCACGCCGCTGGCGGTCGGTCGTTTTCGCTGGCATCAGCTGGTCGCACAGCTGCATGTCGCGAGCGATGTCGAGCTGCTGCTCGAGCAACTGGCCCGCCTCGGCGCCGCGGACGTCGTGGACCTGCGCGTGCACGGGCGCATCGACCTCGCGGGCCGGCAACGGCTGCAGGCGGCCATCGGCAGCGCCGAGGCCCGGGCGCGGCACCTGCAGGCCGATCTCGCGGCGCTCCAGCTGGTGCCGACCGACGAGGACATCGCGAACCTGCAGGCCGACGGCTACCTCGGCGACGTGATCGCCGAACTGCGCGCGGCGCAAGGCGGTGCCGATGCGCATCAGGCGCAGGTCGCGCAGCAGGCGCTGGCGCTGCTGACCACCGCGCTGGTGCAGCGCGCGCCAGCCGTGCCCTTGCTGCAGACCACCGAGGCGACCGCGGCATGAGCCATCTTCAGATCACCCGCCTGCGCGTCGAGCAGCTGCGGCGCTTTCGCCAGCCGCTCGAACTGCGTGACTTCGAGCCCGGGCTCAACATCCTCACGGCGCCCAACGAGGCCGGCAAGAGCACGCTGGTGCGCGCGATCCGCGCCGCCTTCTTCGAGCGCCATCGCTCGACCGTGGTCGACGACCTGCGCCCCTGGGGCGAAGGCAGTGGCGCGGCGCCGCAGGTCGAGCTCGACTTCCTGCTCGACGGCCAGCCGCACGAGCTGGTCAAGAGCTTCCTGGGAAAGAAGCGCTGCACGCTGCGCATCGGCGTGCGCACGCTCGACGGCGTCGATGCCGAGGACCACTTGGCGCAGCGCTTCGGCTTCGCGTTCGCGACCAAGGGCGCCAGCAAGCCCGAGCACTGGGGCATTCCCGGCCTGCTGTGGATCGAGCAGGGCAGCGGCCAGGTGCTCGATGTCGATCCCGCGCGCGACCACCTTCACGACGCGCTGCAGGGGCAGGTAGGGGCGGTCGCGGGTTCGCTGGCGGCCACCGGCGGCGACGAACTGCTCGAGCAGTTTCGTGCGCAGCGCAACGAACTGCTGACGCAGGCGACGGGCAAGCCCAGGGGCGCGTACGAGGAAGCGGTGAAGCTCTCGGCCGCGCTCGAAGCCGAGGTCGCGGCGCTCGACATCCAGATCGCCGGCTACCGTGAGCAGGTCGACCAGCTGGCCGCGCTGCGCCAGCAGCATCTTGCCGACGAGGCGGCGCAGCCCTGGGAGGCGCTGCGCGAGGCGCTGGCCGACGCACGCCGTCGCCAGCAGGCGCTCGAGGCCAGCCAGGCACAGCTGGAGGCCGATCGCGTCCGCCTGCTGCAGATCGACGGCACGCGTGGGCTGCTCGCAAAGGAGCTCGAGGGCTTCGCGCGCCAGCAGTCCGATGCGGCAGCACGCGAACTTGCGCTGGCACAGGCTGCAGAGCAGTTGCGGCTCGCCGATGCCGCGCTGGCCACGGCACGCGGGCATGCGCAGGCGGCCCGGGTGCGCGCCGACGCCGCGCGCGTGGCAGCGCGCCTGGCCCGGCAGCAGGGGCAGCACGCCAGCCTCTTGCAGCAGCTCCGGCAGGCACAGGCCGAAGCGAGCCGCAGCGGCGAGGCGCTGCAGCGAGCCGACGCGGCGCAGCAGCGCATGGTGGCGGTGCGCGCAGGCGCGGCCGCCATGCCCGCGATCGGCCGCGCCCAGGTGCAGCGACTGCTGGATCTCGAACGCACCGCACGCGATGCCGCACTGCGGCGCGAGGCCGTGGCGACAAGGCTGCAGTACGAACTGCCGGAGGGTCAGGCGCTGGCCCTCCAGATCGGCGGCCAGGAGCTCGCGTTGCGCGCGCGCGGCGAGCGGCTGCTCGACGCGCCGACCACGCTCGCGCTGCCCGGCGGCGGTACGCTGGTCATCACGCCGGGCGGCGAAGACCTGGCGCAACTGGCCCGCAGCCACGACGAGGCGCGCCACGACCTGCAGGCGGCGCTGGCCGCGCTCGGCGTGGCCGATCCGGCCGAGGCCCAGGCGCGGCTGGCGGCTGCGGCCGACCGGGCCGCGCAGGTCAAACTCGCCGAGCAGGCTTTCGCGATCGTGGCGCCGAAGGGCCTGGAGCCATTGCGCATGGCGCAGGCCGAAGCCCAGGCGCGCATCGATGCAGCACAGCAGGCGCTGGCAGGCCTGCCGGCCGCCGCGCCTGCCGATGCCGTGCTGGCGCCCGAGCAGGCCGAGGCCGAGCAGGACACGGCCGCCGCCGGCGAAGCCACGAGCACGGCCGCGCTGGCCGAGGCGCAGCGTCGCCAGGCTGCGGCGCAAAGCCTGCGCGACACCGCGCAGCGGGAGCATCTCGCGGCCCAGGCCGCGCTGTCCGATCCGGCACGCGCGCAGCGACAGGCCGAGGTCCGGCAGCAGCTGCTGGCCGGCACCGCCGAGCACGATGCGCTGGCCGCGCGCGTCGCGGCGGCCGGCGACGCGGTGCGCGCGGCCCGGCCCGACATCGTGGCCCAGGACATCGATCGGCTGCAGCGCAGCATCGAGCAGCTGACGCGCAACCACCAGCAGCGCCGCGAGCACCTCCTGCTGCTCGAGAACACCCTTCAGCAGGCCGGCGCCCAGGGGCTCGAGGAGCAGCGCGATGCGCTGGCAGGCCGGCTCGGCCAGGCGCAGCGCCGCCATGCCGAGCTGCAGCGCCGCGCCGAGGCGCTCGACCTGCTGTGCCGCATGCTCGACGCCCGCCGCCAGGCCACGCTCGCGCGCCTGCAGGCGCCGCTGCAGGCGCGCCTTGCGCACTACCTGCCGCTGCTGCTTCCGGGCGCCAGCCTGCAGATGGACGAGGGCTTGGCACCCGGCACGCTGAGCCGGCCGCAGGCCGGCGGCGCCACCGAATCGGGCCCGACGCGGGAGCTGAGCTTCGGCGCCCGCGAGCAGCTCGGCCTGATCACCCGCTTCGCCTACGCCGACCTGCTGCAGCAGGCCGGCCGGCCGACGCTGCTGATCCTCGACGACGCGCTGGTCCACAGCGACGCGCCGCGGCTCGCGCAGATGAAGCGCGTTCTCTTCGACGCCGCGCAGCGCCACCAGGTGCTGCTGTTCACCTGCCACCCGCAGAATTGGCAGGACATGGGCGTGGCCCTGCGCACGCTCAATTGAATTGCCTGCAATCCCCTCGATGACCGACCCAGCGATCGCCCCCGGCTTCATGGCCGTGCATGGCAACCATCCGGAAGCCATGCGCGACCTGATGCTCGCCTGGATGGCGCGCCATCCGCTGGCGCCGCTCGAGGACGAATGGGTGCTGGTGCAGAGCAACGGCGTCGCGCAGTGGCTCAGGCTCTCGCTCGCGCGCGACGCGGACGAGGGCGGGATCGGCATCGCCGCGGCACTGCAGACCGAACTGCCGGCCACCTTCATCTGGCAGGCCTACCGCGCGGTGCTGGGCGCACAGGCCGTGCCGCAGGCTTCGCCCTTCGACAAGTCGTTGCTGGTGTGGCGGCTCATGCGTCTCTTGCCCGCGCTGCTGGAGGAAGAGGTGTTCGCGCCGCTGCGCCGCTTCCTGGCCGAGGATGGCGACCTGCGAAAGCGCCACCAGCTGGCCGAGCGCCTGGCCGACCTCTTCGACCAGTACCAGGTCTATCGCGCCGACTGGCTCGCGGGCTGGGCCGCGGGGCACGATTCGATCGTCGCGAGCCGTGCCGGAGAGCAGCCGCTCCCCGAGGCGCTGCGCTGGCAGCCGCGGCTGTGGCGCGCGCTGCAGGACGACGTCGGCGCGGCCGGTGCCGCCCATGGACGGGCCGCGGTGCATCGGCGCTTCATGGAGGCTGCCGCGGCCTGGCAGGGCGAGCGGCCGGCCGGCCTGCCGCGGCGGCTGGTGGTGTTCGGCATCTCGTCGCTGCCGCAGCAGTCGCTCGAGGTGCTGGCCGCGCTGGCGCGCTGGACGCAGGTGCTCATGTGCGTGCACAACCCCTGCGCGCACGACTGGTCGCACATCGTGGCCGACAAGGACCTGCTGCGTGCCGAGCGCTGGCGCCAGCAGCGGCGGCCCGGCAGCGAGGGCGCGATCGCCGACGAGGCCCTGCACCTGCATGCCCAGCCCTTGCTCGCCGCCTGGGGCAAGCAGGGCCGCGACTTCATCCGCCTGCTCGATGCCCACGACGAGCGCGAAGGCTATGCGCAACGCTTCGAGGCCATCGGCCAGCGCATCGACGTCTTCGATGCCAACCCCGGCGATTCGCTGCTGCGCCAGCTGCAGGACGACATCCGCGACCTGCGCCCGCTGGCCGAGAGCCGCGCCCTGTGGCCCGCGCTCGACGCTGAGGCGGATCGATCGATCCGCTTCCATGTCACCCACGGTCCGCAGCGCGAGGTCGAGGTGCTGCACGACCACCTGCTCTCGGCCTTCGCGGCCGACCCCACGCTCCGGCCGCGCGACGTCATCGTGATGGTGCCCGACGTCGCGGCCTACGCGCCGCACATCCAGGCCGTCTTCGGCCTGCTCGCCGCCGACGACCCGCGCCATGTGCCCTACACCCTGGCCGACCAGGGGCAGCGCCACCACGACCCGCTGCTCGGCGCGCTCGAGAAACTGCTGGCGCTGCCGCAGTCGCGCATCGCGGTCAGCGACCTGCTCGACCTGCTCGAGGTGCCGGCGCTGCGCACGCGCTTCGGCATCGACGAGAGCCGGCTGCCGCTGCTGCATCGCTGGATCTCGGCCGCCAACATCCGCTGGGGCCTGCACGCCGAGCAGCGCCGCACGCTCGACCTGCCGCTGGCGTCGGGGCAGAACAGCTGGGACTTCGGCCTGCAGCGCATGCTGCTGGGCTATGCGGTCGGCAGCGGCGAGAGCTGGGCAGACGTCGAGCCGCTCGACGAGATCGGCGGCCTCGACGCCACGCTGCTGGGCGCGCTCGCGCAGCTGCTTGCCACGCTCGAATTGCACTGGCGGTCGCTGTCGGCGCCGGCTGCGCCCGCGCTCTGGGGCGAACGGCTGCGTGCGCTGCTGGCCGACTTCTTCGCCGCCGACGAGGACAGCGACGGCTTCACCCTGCAGCGGCTCGAGCTGTCGTTGCAGCAGTGGCTCGACGCTTGCGCCAGCGCGGGCCTGGCCGAGGCCCTGCCGCTGTCGGTGGTGCGAGAGCACTGGCTCGCGCAGCTCGACCGGCCGACGCTCAACCAGCCCTTCTTCGCCGGTGCCGTCACCTTCGCCACGCTGATGCCGATGCGCGCCATCCCGTTCCGCGTGGTGGCGCTGCTCGGCATGAACGACGGCGACTATCCGCGCAGCCGCGTGCCGATGGACTTCGACCTCATGGGCCACGACTGGCGGCCCGGCGACCGCTCGCGGCGCGAGGACGACCGCTACCTGTTCCTCGAGGCGCTGCTTTCGGCGCGCGAACGGCTGCACCTCAGCTGGGTCGGCCGCAGCATCCACGACGACTCGGAGCGCGCCCCCTCGGTGCTCGTCGCGCAGTTGCGCGACCACCTCGCCGCCGGCTGGTGCCTTGCGGGCGACGAGGCCCTGTCGCCGCGCGAAGCAGGTGCACGCCTGCTCGATGCGCTCACGGTGCATCACCGCCTGCAGCCCTTCCATCCCGACTACTTCACGCAAGGCAGCGACCCGCGCCTCTTCAGCCACGCGCGCGAATGGCGTGCCGGCCTGCGGCCTCGGGCAGAGCAGGGGGCGGCCGGCGTGTCCGAACTGGCGCCCTGGGATTTCGAGGGCCCGCTCACGCTGCGGCTACTGTCCGACTTCGCGAAGGACCCGGTCAAGAGCTTCTTCAGGCAGCGCCTGGGCATCCACTTCGAGGCCGACGATCCGGTCGGCGAGGACGAGGAGCCCTTCGCCATCGACGCGCTCGAGAACTGGCAGCTGCAGGACGAGCTGATCCAGGCGCAGCGGGCCGCGATCGAGGCTGGCGACTCGCGCGAAGCGGCAATGCAGCATCGACTCGAGCGCATGGCGCGCCGCGGCGAGCTGCCGGCCGGGCAGTTCGGCGTGCTCACGCAGCAGCAGCTCGCCCAGCCGATGGACAAGATGTTCGCGGACTACGCACAGGCGCTCGAGGCCTGGCCCGAGGTGCTGCCCGATGCCGCGCTCGACGACATCGACGAGGGCCTGCCCGAATCGTTGCGCCTCTCGGACTGGCTCGGCGACCTGCGAGCCAATGCGCAGGGCGAGCGCTGCCGGCTGCTGCTCGACAGCGGCAGCTTCCTGAAAGACAAGCGCTACCGGCTCGACAAGCTCGTGCGGTTCTGGGTCGCGCACGTCGCCGCGCATCTGGACGGCGAGCCGATCACCACGGTGGTCATCGGCAAGAACGGCGCGGTTCGCCTGAAGGCGTTGTCCGCCGAAGCCGCGCGGCTGCAGTGGGCGCGGCTGCTCGATGCCTGGCAACAAGGCCTCGCGCGGCCCCTGCCGCTGGCCTTGAAGAGCGGATTTGCGTGGCTCGACAAGGGCGGCAATGTGGACGACCCCGATTCGCCTGCGGCGCGCGAAGCCGCGCGCGCGAGCTACGAGGACAGCGACCGCGACCGCGGGTTCGTCGGCGAACGGGATCGCAACCCCTATCTCGCGCGAGCCTTTCCCGACTTCGATGCGTTGTGGGCCGGCGGTGAGTTTGCGCAGTGGTGCATGGCCTTGCTCCAGCCGATCGACGACGCGGTGGTGCGTGCGCCCGCGAAGGAAAGATCATGAACAGCGCTGACCCCGTGCTGCTCGATCCGCTGCGCTTCCCCTTGCGCGGCAGCCGGCTCATCGAGGCCAGCGCCGGCACCGGCAAGACCTTCACGATCGCGGCGCTCTACCTGCGGCTGGTGCTGGGCCACGGCGGCGATGCCGCGTTCGCGCGGCCGCTCGTGCCGCCCGAGATTCTGGTCGTGACCTTCACCGAGGCCGCCACGCAGGAACTGCGCGATCGCATCCGCGCGCGCCTGGCCGAGGCGGCCGAGGCCTTTCTCGCCGACCCCGTCACGATCGCGCCGCAGCCCGCGGGCCGCGACCTGCTGCATGACCTGCGCGCCGAATACCCGTCTTCGCAATGGCTGCAGTGCGCACGCACGCTGCGCCTCGCGGCCGAGTGGATGGACGAGGCCGCCGTGTCGACCATCCACGGCTGGTGCAACCGCATGCTGCGCGAGCACGCCTTCGACAGCGGCAGCCTGTTCACGCAGACGCTCGAGACCGACCAGCGCGAGCTGCAGTCCGAGGTCGTGCGCGACTACTGGCGCAGCTTTCTCGCGCCGCTCGATGCGCGCGATGCCGAGCTGGTGCGCGGATGGTGGGAAACGCCCGAGGCACTGCAGAAGGCGCTCGAGAAGCTGGTCGGCCTCGGCGATGCGCTCGGCGAGGGGCTGCCGCCGGTCGCGGCGCTGCAAGCCCATCGCGAGCAGCGGGCAGCTTCACTGACCGCGATGAAGCGGCCGTGGCGGCAATGGGTCGACGAGCTTCAACTGCTGCTCGACGATGCAGTGGCGGGAAAGAAGGTCGAGGGCCGCAAGCTGCAGGCGCGCTTCTACCAGCCCTGGCTCGAGGGCTTGCGCACCTGGGCCGGCAACGACGAAGTGCAACCGCTCGACGACAAGAGCACCGGGTGGAGCCGCCTCACGCCGCAAGGCCTCGCCGAGGTGTTCAAGGACGGCCATCGCGCGCCCGTGCATCCCGCGCTCGACGACATGCTCACCCTCAAGGCGCGCCTGCAGGCGCTCCCCGACGGCCGCCACGACCTGCTGCGGCACGCCGCGCGCTGGACCGCCGCGCGGCTGGACCGGGAGCAGGCGCGGCGTGCGCAGATGGGCTTCGACGAATTGCTGAGCCGCCTCGACGCCGCCTTGCACGGCCCGAATGGCGAGCGCCTGCGCGCCCTGATCCGGCGCCAGTTCCCGGTGGCGCTGATCGACGAGTTCCAGGACACGGATCCGCTGCAGTACCGCATCTTCGATGCCGTCTACGACATCGCGGCCGATGCGCAGGATGCCGCCGTGGTGCTGATCGGCGATCCCAAGCAGGCGATCTACGCCTTCCGTGGTGCCGACATCCACACCTATCTCTCCGCGCGCCGCGACACGGCGGGCCGCCATGCCACGCTCGGCACCAACTTCCGCTCGACCGGCGCGATGGTCGACGCCGTCAATCGCGTGTTCATGCAGGCCGAGCAACGCGCCGAAGGGCAGGGGGCCTTCCTGTTCCGCACCGGCGGCGACAACCCGCTGCCCTTCCTCCCCGTGGCTGCGCGCGGCCGCGATGCAGGCTGGTGCATCGACGGCGCCCCGGCGCCCGCGCTCACCTGCTGGACGCTCGAAGCCGGCGCCGCGCCATCCAAGGACAAGGCGCAGACCGCGCTGGCCGAAGCCTGCGCGAGCGAGATCGTGCGCCTGCTCGACGGCGGCAGCGCGGGCCGCAGCGGCTTCACGCGGCTGTCGGACGGCGCGCTGAGGCCCGTGAAGCCCGGCGACGTCGCGGTGCTCGTCAACAGCGGCCGCGAGGCCGCTTCGGTGCGGCGCTCGCTGGCCGTGCGCGGCGTGCGCAGCGTCTATCTCTCGGACAAGGATTCGGTGTTCCAGGCCGCGGTGGCGGCCGACCTGCAGCGCTGGCTGCAGGCCTGCGCCGAGCCCGACGACGACCGTCCGCTGCGCGCTGCGTTGGGCAGCGCCACGCTGGCGCTCGACTGGGTCGAGCTCGATCGCCTGAACCACGACGAGCTGCAGTGGGAGTCGCGCGTGCTGCAGTTTCGCCGCTACCAGCAGACCTGGCGCCGCCAGGGCGTGCTGCCGATGGTGCGGCACCTGCTCAACGACTTTGGCGTGCCGCAGCGCCTGCTGGCCGCCGGCGACGAACGCGCGCTGACCGACCTCCTGCACCTGGCTGAACTGCTGCAGCAGGCCAGCGCCCAGCTCGACGGCGAGCACGCGCTCATCCGCTGGCTGGCCGAACAGCGCCAGGACGAGGGCAGCGACAACGAGGTGCGCAAGCTGCGTCTCGAGAGCGATGCCGATCTCGTCAAGGTGGTCACGGTCCACAAGTCGAAGGGCCTCGAGTACCCGCTGGTGTTCCTGCCCTTCGCCACCTTCTTCCGCGCTGCCAGGGCCGACGACCTGCCGTTCAAGTGGCACGACGATGCCGGTCGGCTGGTGGTCGCGCTGCAGGCCGATGCCCGGGCGCTGGCCCGCGTCGATCACGAGCGCCTCGGCGAGGACCTGCGCAAGCTCTACGTCGCGCTCACGCGCGCGCGCTTCGCGACCTGGGTCGGCGTGGCGCCCCTGGAGGGTGTCGAGCGCAGCGCGCTGGGCTACCTGCTGGGCGGCGGCGAGGCGCTGTCGCCGATCGCGCTGCAGCAGGCGCTCGAGTCCCTGGCGGCCTTGTCGGGAGGCGATGGCGCGATCGCGGTCCGCGCTGCACCGCCAGCCTCCGAGGCGCGCTTCGATCCGGTTGCGGCAGAGGCGCCGCTGGCGCCCGAGCCGGCGCTGTCCACCGCAGCGCGCGAGCGCTGGTGGGTGGCGAGCTACTCGGCATTGAGCCGCGCGGGCGAGCATCTCGACGACGAGGCAGCGCTCGCGATCGACGAACCCGAGACCCGGCTCGCGCTGCCGCCCACGCCGTCGAGCGCGGCCGAGGACATCTACGCCGACAGCCGCTCCGATCCGCCGCCCATGGACGACGTACCGGCCCGTGCCACGCTCGGCGCCGATGCCGGCGGCTTGCACGGCTTTCCGCGCGGCGCCAATCCCGGCAGCTTCCTGCATGGCCTGCTGGAGTGGGTGGGCCGGCAGGGCTTCGCACGCGTGCGCAGCGATCCCGCCATGCAGGCCGACCTGGCCGACCTGATCGCGCGCCGCTGCAACCTCGGCGGCTGGAGCGCCTGGACCGGGCCGCTGCGCGACTGGCTGCTGGCCTGGCTCGCGACGCCGCTCGAACTCGGCGCGCTCGGTGCCGGCGCCGTGGCACCGGCCGACCTGGGCCGCGTGCAGATCGAGATGGAGTTCTGGTTCGCCGTGCACCGGGTCGACCTGCGCGCGCTGGATGCGCTGGTGTGCCGCCACACGCTCGGCGGCGCGCCGCGGCCGCCGCTGCAGCCGCAGCAGCTCAACGGCATGCTCAAGGGCTATGTCGACCTGGTGTTCGCGCATGAGGGGCGCTACTACGTGGCCGACTACAAGTCCAACTGGCTCGGTGCGCACGATGCCGACTACACGCCCGCCGCGCTGCGCGCGCAGGTGCTCGCGCATCGCTACGAGCTCCAGTACGTGCTCTACGTGTTCGCGCTGCATCGGCTGCTGCGCAGCCGGCTGCCCGACTACGACTACGAGCGCCACGTCGGCGGCGCGGTCTACCTGTTCCTGCGCGGCCATGCGGCACCCACGCAGGGCCTGCATGCCGAGCGGCCGCCCAAGGCGCTGATCGATGCACTCGACCGCCTGTTCGCGAGCGACGCGCAGGCTGCGGAACCGATGGAGCCTGCGGCATGACCGATCGAAGCGCGCCCGCCGGGTCGGAGGTCTTTCTCGGCGCCGTGCCTGCGCGCCATGCGCCGTTGCTGGCCGATCTCGCGCGCTGGGTCGACGAAGGCTGGCTGCGCGCGCTCGACCGCAGCTTCGCGGTCTTCCTCGCGCAACGTGCCCCCGATGCCGATCCGCTGCTGATCCTCGGCGCCGCGCTGGCCAGTCACCAGTTGGGACGCGGCCATGCCTGCCTGGACCTGCAGGCGGCGCTGGCCGATGCCGGCCAGGCGCTGTCGATGCCGCCCGAAGGCGCCGCCGCCGCCGCTGCCGCCGCGGATGCGGCGCCGATCACCGCGCCCGCGGCCCTTCTTGCGGGCGTCACGCTGGCGCGCTGGACCCGCGCACTCGGCCATCCGGGCCTGGTTGCTTCCGGCGCCGGCAGCACGCCGCTGGTGTGCGTCGGCCATCGCCTCTACCTGCGTCGCTACTGGCAGTACGAGCAGTCGGTGCGCGCCGCGATCGCGGGCCGGGTGGCACTGCCGACCGCGGCAGCGGCGCCCGGCATGCAGGCCATGCTGGCCGCGGCCCTCGATGTGCTGTTCCCGCATCGCGACGGGGCCGCGGTCGACTGGCAGAAGATCGCCTGCGCGCTCGCGGCGCGGCAGCATTTCGGCATCGTCACGGGCGGACCCGGGACCGGCAAGACCACCACCGTGGTGCGGCTGCTGGCGGTGCTGCAGCACCTGGCACTTGCGGGCGGCGAAGGCCGGCGCCTGCGAATCCGACTGGCCGCGCCGACCGGCAAGGCCGCGGCGCGGCTGAACGAATCGATCGCGGGAGCGGTCGCAAGGCTGCCGCTCGCAGGCCTTTCGGACCCGGACGCCGTGCGCGCCGCCATCCCGACCGAGGTCACGACGGTGCACCGTCTGCTCGGCAGCCGTCCCGATACGCGCCATTTCCGCCACGACGCGCGCAACCCGCTGGCGCTCGACCTGCTGGTCATCGACGAAGCCTCGATGCTCGACCTCGAGATGATGGCCGCCGTGTTCGCCGCGCTGCCGCCGCATGCGCCCTTGATCCTGCTCGGCGACAAGGACCAGCTGGCCTCGGTCGAGGCCGGGGCGGTGCTCGGCGACCTGTGCCAGCGCGCCGATGCAGGTCACTACGACGTCGATACCGCCCAGTGGCTCGAGGCGGTCACCGGCGAACTGCTCGCGCCCGAGCTCTGCGACGCTGCCGGTCGCGCGCTCGACCAGGCGGTGGTCAAGCTGCGTGTCAGCCATCGCTTCAGCCAATCGAGCGGCATCGGCCGGCTGGCCGAGGCCGTGAACGCGGGCGACGCCGGCGCGGTGCGGCGCGTGTTCGAGCACGGCTATCCCGATCTCGCCCGGCAGACGCGCCTGGACGATGCCGCGCTGCGACGCCTGGTGGTCGAGGGCGCGCCCGAGGGTTTCGCGGGCCGGCATCGCAGCGAAGGCGTGCAGGCGGTGCCGCCGCCGGCGGGCTACCGTCACTACCTGGCGTTGATGCGCGAGGGCAAGCCGGACATCGACGCGCCCACGGCCGAGTTCGATGCCTGGGCGCGCGCGGTGCTGGCCGGCTATGGCCGCTTCCAGCTGCTGTGCGCCCTGCGCAGCGGCCCGCAGGGCGTGGCCGGCCTCAACCACCGAATCGCCGGCCTGCTGCGCGCCGAGGGCCTGCTGGAGCCCGATCACGCGGGCTGGTATGCGGGTCGCCCGGTGCTGGTCACGCGCAACGACTACGGCCTCGGCCTCATGAACGGCGACGTCGGCGTCACGCTCGCAACGCCGAGCGTGGTGGCCGGCGAGCAGCGCCCGCGCTGGACGCTGCGCGTCGCCTTCCCGTCCGGCGACGGCGAGGGAGGCATCCGCTGGGTGCTGCCGAGCCGGCTGCGCGAGGTCGAGACCGTGTTCGCGATGACGGTCCACAAGTCGCAGGGCTCGGAGTTCGCGCACGCGGCG
Source organism: Variovorax jilinensis (assembly GCF_030316885.1). Lineage (GTDB taxonomy): Bacteria > Pseudomonadota > Gammaproteobacteria > Burkholderiales > Burkholderiaceae_C > Variovorax > Variovorax jilinensis. The sequence continues at coordinate 302,272 of NZ_JASZYQ010000002.1, forward strand.
CTGCTGCTGCCCGAGCGCGCGAGCCCGGTGCTCACGCGCGAGCTGGTCTACACGGGCATCACGCGCGCCCGCCAGTGGTTCACGCTGGTGGCCGCGCCCGAGGCGATGCAGGGCGCGGTCGGCAGGCGGGTCGAGCGGGTCGGCGGGCTGGGGCTGCGCGGCGCTTGAAGGCCGCGGCCCGCCATCGCGCCTGCGCTACTTCCTGCCCGCCCCGGATTTCTCGAACCAGGCCTCGAAGCCGGTGGCGCCGAGCCACGGGCTCTTGCCGCTCGGCACCAGCGTGTCGTCCTGCAGCCGGGCGCCGAAGTAGCGTGCCTCGGGATCGGCCACCACGCTGCGCGAGTCCATCATCGCATCGAGATAGCGCTGCACCAGGTCCGACAGCCGCACGCGCTCGGGCCCGGCGATCTCGACCACGCCGTTGACCGGCGCGCCCAGCGTGCGGTCGGCCATGGCCGCCGCCACGTCGTCCGAAGTGATCGGCTGCACGAAGGCCGGCGACAGGTGCACGGTCTGGCCATCGGTGCCCGATTGCGCGATGCCGCCGAGGAACTCGAAGAACTGGGTCGAGTGCACGATGGTGTAGGGAATGGCGCTCGCGCGGATCAGCCTTTCCTGCGCGATCTTGCCGCGGAAATAGCCGCTCTCGGCGAGGCGATCGGTGCCCACCACCGACAGCGCCACGTGGTGCTTCACGCCCGCCGCGGCCTCGGCGGCCAGCAGGTTGCGGCCCGCGGTCTCGAAGAATTCGAGCACGGCGCGGTCCTCGAAGGAGGGCGAGTTCGCGACGTCGACCACCACCTGCGCGCCCCCCAGCGCCTCGGCCAGGCCCTTGCCCGTGAGGGTGTCGACGCCCGAGGCCGGCGAGGCCGCGAGCACCTCGTGGCCACGCTCGCGCAGGATGGCGACGAGCTTGCTTCCGATCAGGCCGGAGCCGCCGATGACGACGATCTTCATGGCGTTCATTCCAGTCCTGCCTTGTCCAGGCCATAGGCCTTGTCGGCCGAGCCCGGCACCGTCCGGAAGCCGACATTGAGGCGGTTCCAGGCGTTGATCGCCATCACGGCAAAGCTCAGGTCGGAGAGCTCCTTTTCCGACAGCTGCGTGCGCACCCGGTCGTAGACCTCGTCGGGGACGCCCTGCTCGGGCAGCCTCGTGAGGATCTCGGTCCAGGCCAGTGCCGCGCGTTCGCGGGCGCTGAAGAGTTGCGATTCGCGCCAAATCGCGAGGTGATGGAGGCGCAGCTCACGTTCGCCGTGCAGCTTGGCTTCCTTCACGTGCATGTCGAGGCAGAAGCCGCAGCCGTTGATCTGCGAGGCGCGGATGTGCACGAGGTCGAGCGTCTTCTGCTCGATCGCGCTGTCCTTGTTCAGCATGCTGAACTCGACGAACTTCTTGAACAGCGCGGGCGATTGCTGCATCGCGTTGATGCGTTGGGTCATGGTCATTTTCCTGAAGGAGAGTGCCCCGGAACGGCCGAGGCGTCCGCTTGCGAAATTCACTCGCATGCCCACAAGACGCGCCAGCCGGGCGACTTGTGACAGCCCTCGCCTCAGGGCCTCTGGAATGCGGCGGCCAGCCGTGCCAGCTTCTCGGGATTGCGCTGCACGTGGATGCGCGTGATGCGCTCGCCGTCGGTCTCGTAGGCCTGCGCGGACTCGAGCACGCCGTCGATGAAGCGCAGCAGCGACCAGTCGCCATTGACCCGTGCGAGTTCGATGTGCACGCCTGCGCCGAAGCGCCGGTGCGTGGCATAGAACAGCTGCGCGATGCGCCGGCCACCCAGCAGGGGTACGCCGAAGCTCGGCACGATGCCGCCGCCGTCGCCGATCAGCTCGGCGTTCTCGGCCAGCATGCCGTTCATGGCCGCGAAGTCGCCGCGCGAGAGCGCCTCGGCAAAGCCGCGCATGAGCTGGTGATGGGTGTCGCGCGGCACCGCGAAGCGCGGGCGCTCCTCGCGCAGCTGGGCCTTGGCGCGGTGCACGATCTGGCGGCAGGCGGCCTCGCTCTTGCCGAGCGCCAGCGCCACCTCGCCGTAGTCGGCGTCGAACACCTCGCGCAGCAGGAAGGCGGCGCGCGCCTCCGGCGCCAGCCGCTCGAGCATGAACAGGAAGGCCACCGAGACGTCCTCCGACAGCTCGCGGGTCTGCTCGGGCGTCGTGGGCGCATCGGTCAGCATCGGCTCGGGCAGCCAGTAGCCGACGTAGTGCTCGCGCTGCACCTTGGCGGCGCGCAGCCGGTCGATGGCGATCCGGGTCGTGATCGTCACCAGCCAGGCCTCGGCGTTGTCGATGGCATCGCGCGCCGCCTCGTGCCAGCGCAGCCAGGCGTCCTGCACCACGTCCTCGGCCTCGGCCACCGAGCCGAGCATGCGGTAGGCGATGCCCTGCAGGCGTGGCCGCAGGCGATGGAAGATGAGGGTGGGGTCGGTCATGCGTGCAAGACGTTCGACGGGGCCATTCTGTGACAGCGACCGCCGCGACCCCGAAGGCTCACTCGATGTTCTGCACCTGCTCGCGCATCTGCTCGACCAGCACCTTCATGTCGACCCCGATGCGGGTCATCTCGAGCGTGGCCGACTTGGATCCCAGGGTGTTGGCCTCCCGGTGCAGCTCCTGGATCAGGAAATCCAGCCGCTTGCCGATCTCGCCGCCCTTCTTCACCAGCCGTTCGATCTCGTCCAGGTGGGAGTCGAGGCGGGTCAGCTCCTCGGCGACGTCGATGCGGATCGCGAAGGCGGTGGCTTCCGAGAGCGCCCGATCCTGCGCCGCCTCGGGCGGCGTGGCGCCGGCGCCCAGGCCCATGGCCTCCTGCCAGCGTTCGAGGAAGCGGGCGCGCTGCTGCTCGACCAGCTTGGGCACCAGCGGCAGCGCCTGGGCGGCCAGCTTGCGCAACTGGCCCAGGTGGTCCAGCAGCATCTTTGCCAGGCGCGCGCCTTCGCGTTCGCGTGCGGCCATCAGCGCCTCGACGGTCTTTTCGGTCAGCTCGGCCAGCTCGGCGCCCCAGTCGCCGCGCGGGGTCGAATCGCCGGCCGCCAGGCGCAGCACGTCGGCGACGCTGAGCTCCCGAGCGGTCGGCAGCCAGCTCCTGATGCTGTCCTGGACGCCGTTCAGGCGCTGCAGCAGCCGGCTCGACGGATCGGCGATGCCGGCCGTGCCGGCGCTTTCGATCGAGGCCCGGAGCTCGACCTTGCCGCGCTTGAGGCGGCCGGTGATCAGCTCGCGCAGCGCCGGCTCGTGCTGGCGCAATTCCTCGGGGAGCTTGAAGGTGAGGTCGAGGAATCGGCTGTTGACCGAGCGGATCTCGACCCCCAGGCGACCTGCCTGGGCAGGGCGCGGCTCGGCGTCGGAGTGGCTGCCCGTGGGGCCGTTCTGGCCGCTGGCATAGCCGGTCATGCTGTAAACTGGCATCGCGCCTCGCTGTGGTTTGTTTGCGTTTCGCCGGGGCCCGGCACGGCGTTCGCTTGCCGCACCCCCGCCTTCGGGCGAAACTCCCGGATTATGTCAAAGGTCAAACCTTCGCCCCTGCTGCCTGACACGGTCATCGGCGGCTATCGCGTCGTCCGGCGGCTGTCCGCGGGCGGCTTCGGAGTCGTGTACCTGGCGGTCGACCACAGCGGGCAACAGGTGGCCATCAAGGAATACCTGCCCTCGTCGCTGGCCACCCGCGGCACCGGCGAGCTCGCGCCCCAGGTTTCGCCCGAGAAACTCTCGCTTTACCGGCTCGGCCTCAAGAGCTTCTTCGAGGAAGGGCGCTCGCTGGCCCAGATTTCGCATGCGTCGGTGGTCAGCGTGCTCAATTTCTTCCGCGAGAACGAAACCGTCTACATGGTCATGAACTACCTGGAGGGCGCGACCCTGCAGGACTTCATCGTCACGGCCCGCGACCTGAAAAAGCAGAAGGTGTTCAGGGAGTCGACGATCCGCTCGCTGTTCGACGAGATCCTGCGCGGCCTGCGCATCGTCCACCAGCACAAGATGCTGCACCTGGACATCAAGCCCGCCAACATCTTCGTTACCGACGACGACCGCGCCGTGATGATCGATTTCGGTGCCGCGCGCGAGGTGCTGTCCAAGGAAGGCAACTTCATCCGGCCGATGTACACGCCGGGCTTCGCGGCCCCCGAGATGTACCGGCGCGATTCGTCGATGGGCCCCTGGACCGACATCTACGCCATCGGCGCCTGCATCTACGCCTGCATGCAGGGCTACCCGCCCAACGATGCCCCGCAGCGCATCGAGAAGGACCGCCTCGGCCTGTCGCTGTCGCGCCTGCGCGGCGTGTATTCCGACAACCTGATCGAGGTGGTCGAGTGGTGCATGTCGCTCGATCCGCTGTCGCGGCCGCAATCGGTGTTCGCGCTGCAGAAGGAGCTCAGCCGCGAAGGCGAGCGCCGCTACACCAAGCTCACGGTCGGCGAGAAGGTCCGGCTGTCCATCGACAACATGCGTTCATTCGAAAAGAAGGGCCTGCCCAAAGCCGCAGCGCCCACCACCCGCCCCGCATGAAATTCTCCGTATTCCAAGTCAGCCGCAAGGGCGGCCGCCTCAAGAACGAAGACCGCATGGGCTACTGCTACACCCGCGAATCGGGCCTGTTCGTGCTGGCCGACGGCATGGGCGGTCATCCCGAGGGCGAAGTGGCGGCCCAGCTGGCCCTGCAGACGATCGCGGCGCTCTACCAGCGCGAGGCGCGGCCCATCGTCAAGGACGTGAAGGCCTTCCTCACCGCATCGGTGATGGCGGCGCACCAGCAGATCATGCGGTACGCAGGCAACAAGGCGATGCTCGACACGCCGCGCACCACGGTGGTCGCGGCGGTCATCCAGGGCAACACCGCCACCTGGATCCACTGCGGCGACTCGCGCCTCTACGTGATCCGCGACGGCGAGCTGCTCACGCGCACGCGCGACCATTCGCATGCCGAGCGGCCACGCGCGAACGCCGGTTCGGAGCCCGTCAACCGCAACCTGCTCCTGACCTGCCTCGGATCGCCCACCACGCCGCTGTTCGACGTCTCGGCGCCGCTGCTGCTGCAGCGCGGCGACCGCGTCATGCTGTGCTCCGATGGCGTCTGGGGCGTGCTCGACGACAGCGTCATCGTGCACATCCTGTCGTCGGGCAAGCCGGTCTCGGACTCGGCACCCGACCTGGCCGAGATGGCGCTGCGCAACGGCGGCACCCACAGCGACAACGTCACCCTGATCGCACTCGAATGGGAAACCCCCGACGAGCCCGGCCAGCAGCGCGGCGTGTCCACCGACAGCATCAGCGACGGCGTCTTCGCCTCGACCATCCAGGCCGGCATGCCTTCCGACAGCGAGCTCGACGATCTCGACGACGACGCCATCGAGCGCTCCATCGCCGAGATCAACGAAGCCATCAAGCGCTCGGCCGCCCGCAAGGCCTGAGCCTTCCAACTGCAGAATTCCCGATTTCCAAGCCATGACAGATTTCGTTCGAAGCGGCGGCCGTGCAGCCGACCAGCTGCGCCCGGTGCGCATCACCCGCGGTTTCACCATCCATGCCGAAGGCTCGGTGCTGATCGAGTTCGGCCAGACCCGCGTGCTGTGCACCGCCTCGGTCGAAGAGAAGGTGCCTCCGCACAAGCGCGGCAGCGGCGAAGGCTGGGTCACGGCCGAGTACGGCATGCTGCCGCGCGCCACCCACACGCGCAGCGACCGTGAAGCGGCCCGCGGCAAGCAGAGCGGCCGCACGCAGGAGATCCAGCGCCTGATCGGCCGCTCGATGCGCGCGGTCTTCAATCTCGCGGCGCTCGGCGAACGCACCATCCACCTCGACTGCGACGTGCTGCAGGCCGACGGCGGCACGCGCACTGCGGCGATCACGGGCGCCTTCGTGGCGGCTCAGGACGCGGTCAACAAGCTGCTCGCGGCCGGCAAGATCCAGGCGACGCCGATCCTCGGCCACGTGGCCGCCATCTCGGTCGGCATCGTGCAGCGCACGCCGCTGCTCGACCTCGAGTACGTCGAGGATTCCGCCTGCGATACCGACATGAACGTCGTCATGACCGGCGCCGGCCACTTCGTGGAAGTGCAGGGCACGGCCGAAGGGGCCGCCTTCTCGCGCGACGAGATGAACCAGCTGCTGGCCCTGGCCGAGAAGGGCATCGTTGAGCTGACCGCGCTGCAGACCCGGGCACTGGCCAGTTGAAGAGGTCGGCCCCGCGTCATTGCGCCCCCTGGCGATGAGATGAAACTGGTCCTCGCATCCAACAATGCCGGCAAGCTGGCCGAGCTGCAGGCGTTGTTCGCGCCGCTTGGCGTTGCGCTCGTGCGGCAGTCCGAACTCGGCGTCGGCGAGGCCGACGAGCCCTTCCGCACCTTCGTCGAGAACGCCCTCGCCAAGGCCCGTCATGCGGCCGCTGCCACCGGCCTGCCGGCGATCGCGGACGATGCGGGCTTGTGCGTCGAGGCCTTCGGCGGCCTGCCCGGCGTCGACACCGCCTACTACGCGACCCGGTTCGGCTATCCCAAGGGCGACGCGCACAACGTGCGCGCGCTGCTCGAGCAGATGCAGGGCCTGACCGACCGCCGCGCCGCGCTGGTCAGCACCCTGGTTGCGCTGCGCAGCGCCGACGACCCCGAGCCGCTGATCGCGGTCGGCCGCGCTCCCGGCGAGATCACGCGCGAGCCGATCGGCGACAACGGCTTCGGCTTCGACCCCGTCATGTTCCTGCCGCAGTTCGGCAAGACCTTCGCCCAGTTGCCCACCGACGTGAAGAACGCCAACAGCCACCGCGGCCAGGCCGCGCGCACGATGCTGGCGCTGATGCGCGAACGCTGGCCCTTGTTGTCGTGAGCATCGTGATTCCGATCGCCAGTGGCGCCCCGCAAGAGGCGGCCGCTGGCGCGGCCGACGCCAACGACGTGCTGCGGATGATGCGTCCGGGCCCGCTGCAGCTCAGCGCGCTGCCGCCGCTGTCGCTGTATGTGCACCTGCCGTGGTGCCTGCGCAAGTGCCCGTACTGCGACTTCAACTCGCATGAATGGCGCGCCGGCAGCACCGAAGACCTGCCCGAAGGCCGCTACATCGATGCGCTGGTGGCGGACCTCGACGCCGCACTGCCGCTGGTGTGGGGGCGCACGGTGCACACCATCTTCATCGGCGGCGGCACGCCGAGCCTGTTCTCGCCGCAAGCCATCGATCGCCTGATCGGCGACCTGCGCGCCCGCCTCCGGCTGGCGCCAGACTGCGAGATCAGCATGGAGGCCAATCCGGGCACCTTCGAGCGCGACCGCTTCCGCGCCTATCGCGCGGCGGGCGTCACGCGCCTGTCGGTGGGCGTGCAGAGCTTCGACGACGAACACCTGAAGGCCTTGGGCCGCGTGCACGATCGCGCCCAGGCCATCGCCGCGGTCGAAGAGGCCGCGGCCGCCTTCGATACCTTCAACATCGACCTGATGTATGCGCTGCCCGGCCAGACGCTGGCGGGGCTGGACGCCGACCTCGACCAGGCGCTGGCGTTGGCGCCGCCGCACCTGTCGGTCTACCACCTGACCATCGAGCCCAACACCTATTTCGCCAAGTTCCCGCCGCAGATTCCCGAGGACGATGCGGCATACGACATGCTCGACCGCATCACGGAACGCACTGCCGCGAGCGGCCTCCAGCGATACGAGATTTCGGCCTACGCCCGGCCAGGCCATGCCTGTGCACACAATCTCAACTATTGGCAGTTCGGCGATTACCTCGGGATCGGCGCCGGTGCCCACAGCAAATTGAGCTTTGCGCACCGCGTGGTGCGACAGGTGCGGTTCAGGGAGCCGCGGCGGTACATGGACAACGCGATCGCCGGCGTTGCCGTCGCCCAGAGCGACGAAGTCGGCATTGCGGCCTTGCCTTTCGAATACATGCTCAATGCCCTGCGACTCAAGGACGGTTTCCTGCTTGCCGACTTCGGCGAGCGTACCGGGCTGTCCATCACCTCGATCCAGCGCGGCCTGGAAGAGGCCGAGCGCAAGGGGTTGATTTCCAGAGACCTCGCCCGCGTCTGGCCGACGACGCGGGGCTTCGATTTTTTGAGCGACCTCCAGTCCATCTTCCTGCCGGACTGACGAGGACACTGCCATGGACCACAACGATTTCCATCCTCGCCCTGCGGAGACCGCCGACAACGACGGCTCCGGCACCAACCACATCAAGCGCCGCGCGCGCGGCCGTCCCAGTCCCGAACAGGCCGCAGCGCTGCGCGAATCCTTTCTCACCGCGGCGCTCGACTCCTTCCTCGAGAAGGGCTACTCGGCCACCAGCATCGAGGCCATCGCCCGCGAGGCCGGTGTCGCCAAGATCACGATCTATCGCCAGTTCGACAACAAGGAGGCGCTGTTTCGCGAGGTCGCCCACCGGGCCGTCAGTGCTGCCCGCGAGACCATGCAGAACGCGCTGGTGCATCCCGGCCCGGACGACCGGCAGGTGCTGATCGACCTGGTCGAGCGCCTCTATCTGAGCGCCAGCGAGCCCAAGACCCTTGCGCTGATGCGCCTGGTGATCGCCGAGGCGGTCCGCTTCCCGGAACTCGCCAAGGCGCTCTATACCGAGAACAGCTACGTGCTGGCGCCCGTGGTCGACTATCTCGCCGAGGCCAGCCGCGCCGGCCGCCTCCGAGTGGCCGACCCGCAAATGGCGGCAATCCAGCTGTCGACACTGGCCTTCGGCGGTGTGCGCTTCTTCATCTCGCGGCCGCTCGGTGGCGCCGAAGAGCGCCGTGTCTGGTCGGCAAGCATCGTCGATCTGGTGCTGCGCGGCTGGGCCCCCGAGTCGTAGCCAGCCGACCCGCGGTGCTCCGACTAAAATCGTCGGCCTGCCTCGCGACGTTGAAGCGAAGGCAGATCCCAGGAGAGTTGGGTGAGTGGTTTAAACCAGCAGTCTTGAAAACTGCCGACGTGAAAGCGTCCGTGAGTTCGAATCTCACACTCTCCGCCATGTGTCGATGTTCTCATCGGCGATCGGCCAGTTCGATATCCTCACCCGTCCCTGGACAAGGCCGCAGGCACCAAAGGCCGCGTGGCAAGATAGTTCCGTGTTCTTCAAATTCCTCCTGGCGCTGGTCGCCCTTTCGATCGTCGGCTACCTCGTCCTGTCCTGGTACCTGCTGGTCCGCTGAGGGCATCCGGCCGATGGCGCTGTGGTGTTCTCTCCGCTCGTCGGCGCCGATCTCATTGCAATGAGGCTGCGTGCGCTGTCTTTGCCTGCCCCGCCTTGGACGGCCGGCCGCAGGACCGGAAGCCTTCCGGGCGCAAGTCCGACCTTTCCGCAGTTCTGCCGGACGCAATTCGCTATCGGCGACGCTTGAGCGTACCCACACTCGGTCACTCGTCCACCGCTCACGAGGTCACCGAAATGAATGCCTGGGCCGCCGATCTCCTAGACGATCTCCGACACGTTAAAGGCGCCGAAGCAGTCTTCTCACGCATCGCCCGGTGCGCGCGACAGCTTGGCTTCGAGCGCTGCGCCTACGGCCTGCGCAGGCCGTTGCCCTTCAGCAATCCGCATCTTGAATGGGTCAGCGACTACGATCCGCGCTGGCAGGTGCGCTACGCCGAGGCAGGCTACCTGCGCGTGGACCCGACGGTCCGCCATGCCCTGCGATCGCATCGGCCTGTGGTCTGGAGCGATGCGCTGTTACCTGCGGCGCGGGCCTTGTGGGACGAGGCATGCGGCTTCGGTCTGCGCATTGGCTGGTCGCAGTCGCGCTTCGATGCCGACGGTTCGGTCGCGATGCTTTCCCTTGCGCGTGCGCACGAGTCTCTAGCGCATGCTGAACTTGCCGCCGGACAGCCTCAATGGCGCCTGCTCGTCGACATCGCACACGAGGCGCTGTCTGATGCGCTGACTGCCGGCGCCTGCCACGCCATCCCACCGCTGACGCGGCGCGAAATCGAGGTCCTCCGATGGACCGCCGATGGCAAGACCTCATGCGAGACCGGCGACATCCTGGGCGTCTCGGAAGACACCGCAGACTTTCACGTCAGGAACGCTGTTCGAAAGCTCGGTGTGAGCACGCGGGCATCGGCGGCCGCCCGTGCAGCGGTGCTGGGGCTGCTGCGCTGAGGCTTGCGCAACCCTCGCAAGCTACGCAACCCTGGCAACCCACACCAGCAGCGTTGGCGGGCACTTCGATCCAGCACGCGACCAGCATGCGACCGTCGACCCACACGGGCTCTGCCGCGCGGCAGGCCGTGAACCCGAGGTGCGCAAGGATCCGTTCCACGCCGATCGGCGACACGCTGATCAGGCGCTTCACGCCGTGCGCGGCCGCGCAGCGAAGCGCATTGCTCAACAGCGCAGGCGCCACCGCGGAGCCGAATGGCCGTACCGCCTGCCCGTCGACGAGGTCGAGATCGACCGTCGCGAAGCGCGACAACTCCCACACCTCGGGCGACCGCGGCATCGCCGCGTGTGCATGCAATTGCGGAAAGACTTCAGCCATCAGATAGGGCCGCTCGGTCGGCAGCAACCGGGCGATGCCGATCAACTCGCCGTCGTCACGCAGCGCGATGAGGTGCAGGGTGTCGTCGCGGTCGAACTGGTCGAACTCCAGGCCACTGCGTGCTTCGAGTGCCCAACCGAGGCGATCGACAAACACGCGGTGCCGGTAGCGGCCCACCCGCCGCAGCATTTCGGCAGGCAAGTCCCTGGTGGTTGCTGCAATGAATTGCATTTCGACATCTCCATTCCTTGAGAAACCGTGAATTGCAGCGCAATGAAGTGAATCTCATAACTACCCGAACGGCTAGGCGAAGGTAGATATCGCGCGATCTCGAGAATGAATATTGAGATGAGAAGACTGGTTCGTCGACTCATTGAGATTGAACGCATAAACGTTCGGAATTTTCCAATCTCATATACAGATAGTTCGTCAAAGTCACTCATTGCATGGCGCCTCGATCGCATGCCGATCTCTATCAGTGGGAGATCTTCATCCAGGATGCTTACCGGATGAATCAGCCAGTGACGCGCTCTCTGTCGCAATTCGCCAACGCAACTTCAGGTCTGAGTGGTTGACATTGCATAGTCATGGATTGAAGTTGCATGAATGACTCCAACTCGAATGAATCGCTCTGATGCAATAGCGACAACTTCCCAAAAGGAGGTTGGCCCGGGGCCCGAGCTAATCGCACCTGAGCCCTCTGTTTAACCTTGGAGAAACTTGCAATGAAAAAATCTCTAGTCGCCCTGGCCGCTCTGGCTGTCGTCGGCGTCGCCTCCGCCCAATCGTCGGTCACCCTCTTCGGTGTGGTCGATGCGGCCGTCAGCGGCTTCTCGAACAAGTCGAAAGACGCAAACCGTCCCACCCTGGAAAACCTGGGCTACCTTCAGGCACCGAGCGCGAAGGTCAAGCAGACCGTGCTGCGCAATTCGGGCTACAACTCGAGCCGTCTCGGCTTCCGTGGCGTCGAAGACCTCGGCGGCGGCCTCGCAGCCAGCTTCTGGCTCGAAGCTGCTTTGGGCAATGATGATGGCACCGCGGGTGGCAATGTCTCCAACTCGGGCTCGCTGAACGGCCTGTTCAATCGCCGATCGACCGTCAGCCTGTCCGGTGCATTCGGTGAGGTCCGCCTTGGTCGCGACTACACCCCCACCTTCTGGAACGACACCGTGTTCGATCCGTTCGGCACCAACGGCGTGGGTACCAACCTGATCTCGACCGCCAATGGCTACAACACCCCCGGCAGCGCCGCCAGCGGCTTCACGGCGAACAACAACTACGTTCGCGCCAGCAACTCGATCGGCTACTTCCTGCCTCCGAACCTCGGCGGGGTGTACGGCCAGTTCATGTATGCGTTCAACGAAAAGACGAGCTACGACCCGGGCGGCCTGACGCCTCCGGGCATCGGCGCCGTCGTCGCGAATCCGACCCTTGCCGACGTGGGCAGGAACGAGCGTGCTGGCCGCTACATCGGTGGCCGCGTCGGCTATGCCAGCGGTCCGCTGGACGTGGCGCTGGCCTACAGCCAGAGCACGATCTCCTCGAACTACTTCGGCGGTACCACCGACAACCTCAACACCTGGAACCTTGGGGCTTCGTATGACTTCGGCATGGTCAAGCTGTTCGGCGAATACTCGAAAGCAAAGCTGAAGCAAGACTCGTCGCTGGTCTTCATCCCGACGGACATCGATCCCTATGGTTTCCGTCAGCCCGGCGCCGCGGGATGGTTGCTCGGCGCCACGATGCCGGTCGGCCCTGGTCTGATCCGCGTGTCGTACTCCGCAGTCGACTACAAGAGGACGAGCGTCTGGAACGATCTGACCGGTTTCGCGCCGGAGCCGAAGGCCAACAAGTTTGCGCTTGGCTACGTGCACAACCTTTCGAAGCGTACGGCGCTGTACACCACGGTGGCCTACCTGAAGAACAAGAACGGCGCCGATCTCTCGGTGGGCGGCCCGGCGTTCTACACGAAGAACTCTGTGAACGGTCGCGGCGACGTCAGCGACATGCGCGCCAAGACCTCGACCGGCTACGACATCGGCATTCGCCATTCGTTCTGATCTGAGCCCTGACTCGAAATCGACCTAGTCGATCCTGAAGGCTGCCCGGCAATCGTCGGGCGGCCTTTTTCGTTTCATCGAGAAGGGGCTCGGCTGCCCGGCAAGAGACTTCCATGAGGGACCGCGAGATCCTTTTGATCCACGCGGCAGTTGCAACAGGGGCGTTGGTCGACCTCAACGGCCTGCGCATCTTCGCGTATGTCGCATCGCTCACGAGCTTCTCTTCGGCGGCCGATGCGCTTCGCATCCACAGGTCGAGCGCGAGCCGCAGCATCCAGCGGCTCGAAGCAGCGCTCGAGACGCCCTTGCTCGAACGCACGACGCGCAAGGTGCTCCTGACCGATCGCGGGCGCACGCTCAAGGAGGGTTGTGTCGACCTGCTGTCGCGGGTCAACGAGACGATGGGCTGGGCGACGCGCTGCCGCGTCCGATCAGTGCAGGCCGTTGCGCAGCGCCTGGCGCATCCTGGTCGGTGCGACCTGGTACCAGCACTTGAACTTGCGGCTGAAGTTCGTCGGATCGTTGTAGCCGAGCTGGCTTGCGATGGCCTCCATCGACAGTTCGGTGTGCTGCAGGTACCAGGCGGCGTGGGTCTTGCGCAGGTCGTCCTTGATGTCCGAATAGGTAGCGCCCGCGTCGGCGAGCCTGCGCACGAGGGTGCGTGGCGATACGCCGAGTTCGGGTGCGACGTCGCCGATCTCGGGGTTGGCCGTGAGCCGATCCAGCACGACCCTGCGGACGCGCTGCACGAAGTCGCCGTGGACACGCTCCGATTCCAGGCGCTGGCAGGCCTGTGCAGCGTCGATGCACGCCCGAGCATCTGCGGAGCCTGAGGCGGCACGAAGCAGCCCGGCCGGCAGACGGAAGCTCAGGCAGTCGCGATCGAATTCGACCCGCCTCACGTAGCGCAGGCACGGCACGTCGTTGCCGGCCGGGCGAGCGTAGGGAAGACCGACTTCGAGCTCGTCCACGGGTCGACCGAGGATCGCCTCGAGCAGACGGCAATGCGCGCCGAGGATCGACTGCATGACGAACACCTGCGTCTCGCACAGCGGCAGCGCCGGCCTGACATTGAGCGTGCTCCAGCGCGGACCGTTGTCGAGTTCGAAGTCGATGCCGCCGAAGATCAGGCGGGCGTGGCGGCTCAGCACCTGCAAGGCCTGGCCCAGGCTGTCGCTGGTGACGGCCGCGATGCCGACAGGGCTGTGGTACGGCTGCAGCATCGAGCCAGCCACGAGGCCCAGTGCGGGTTCGCCGCTGGACTGGATGGCATGGGCGACGAAGCGGCGGAATACCGCGAAATCGACCAGTTGCTGGTCGTCGTTGAGCGCCTGCCAGCTGAGGCCCGCGCTCTCGAGCACGCCGGCCGGGCGCACGCCGCGACTGTTCAGGCAGTCGAGCACGCTGCGAACGTAGACGGGGTGGGCAAAGGGAAGGGCGATATCGCCCGGGGAGCTCATGGCGCTGAAGAAACCGGTCGGAAAGACTGCGAGCAATCTACCGTCCGGCTCGGCCATGCCGGTCCTCAATGCGCGTGGGAAGCTTCTGCAATGAACGCGGGCCGGACGGGGCCCGCGTGTCCCGGGATCATGTCGGGCGGTTGCTGTCGACCGCCGGCGAACCGCTCTCGGACGAGGGCGGTCCGACTCGATCAGCAGCTCAGGCGGCTACCGAGGCCAGCGCGGCGTTGAATGTCGCGCTGGGCCGCATCACCGCAGCGGTCTTTGCCACGTCGGGCTTGAAGTAGCCGCCGATGTCGGCCGGCTGGCCCTGCACGTCCTTGAGCTCGCCGACGATCTTGTGCTCGTTCTCGGTCAGCGACTTGGCCAGCGGCGCGAAATGCGCCTGCAGTTCCTTGTCCTCGGTCTGTGCTGCAAGGGCCTGGGCCCAGTAGAGCGCGAGGTAGAAGTGGCTGCCGCGGTTGTCGAGCTCGCCGGTCTTGGTCGAAGGTCCCTTGTTGTTGTCGAGCAGCATGCCGGTGGCGGCGTCGAGCGTCTCGGCCAGCACCTTGGCCTTCTTGTTGCCGGTCTTCTGTCCGAGGTCCTCGAGCGAAACGGCCAGCGCCAGGAATTCGCCGAGCGAATCCCAGCGCAGGTGGTTCTCCTCGACCAGTTGCTTGACGTGCTTGGGTGCCGAGCCGCCCGCGCCGGTCTCGAACATCGCGCCGCCGGCCATCAGCGGCACGATCGACAGCATCTTGGCGCTGGTGCCGAGTTCCATGATCGGGAACAGGTCGGTCAGGTAGTCGCGCAGGATGTTGCCGGTGACCGAGATGGTGTCCTTGCCGCGGATCACGCGCTCGAGCGTGTAGCGCATGGCGCGCACCTGCGACATGATCTGGATGTCGAGGCCCTTGGTGTCGTGGTCCTTCAGGTAGGCATTGACCTTCTTGATGAGCTCGGCCTCGTGCGGACGGTATTCGTCGAGCCAGAACACGGCAGGCATGCCCGACAGGCGCGCGCGGTTCACGGCCAGCTTGACCCAGTCGCGGATCGCCGCGTCCTTGACCTGGCACATGCGCCAGATGTCGCCGGTCTCGACGTTCTGCTCGAGCAGCACTTCGCCGGTGGCGATGTCGACGATGCGGGCCACGCCGTCTTCGGGGATCTCGAAGGTCTTGTCGTGCGAGCCGTACTCCTCGGCCTTCTGCGCCATCAGGCCGACGTTCGGCACGGTGCCCATCGTGACCGGATTGAAGGCGCCGTTGGTCTTGCAGAAGTTGATCATCTCCTGGTAGATGCGGGCGAAGGTGCTCTCGGGCATCACGGCCTTGGTGTCCTTCGGACGGCCGTCCGGACCCCACATCTTGCCGCCCAGGCGGATCATCGCCGGCATCGAGGCGTCGACGATCACGTCGTTGGGCGCATGCAGATTGGTGATGCCCTTGGCCGAGTCGACCATGGCTAGTTCGGGGCGGTGCTCGTGGCAGGCGTGCAGGTCCTTGACGATCTGGTCGCGCTGCGAGGTCGGCAGGTCGGCGATCTTGTCGTAGACGCTCGACAGGCCGTTGTTGACATTGACGCCGAGTTCCTCGAAGAGCTTGCCGTGCTTGGCGAAGGCATCCTTGTAGAAGACCTTGACCGCGTGGCCGAAGACGATCGGATGCGAGACCTTCATCATGGTCGCCTTGACGTGCAGCGAGAACATGACGCCGGTTTCGCGCGCGTCTTCCATCTCGTCTTCGTAGAACTTGAGCAAGGCCTTCTTGCTCATGAACATGCTGTCGATGATCTCTGCCTCGAGCAGCGCCACCTTCTTCTTCAGCACGATCGTCTTGCCGCTCTTGGTGACCAGGTCCATCTGGACGTCGCGTGCCTTGGTCAGCGTCATGCTCTTCTCGCCGGCGTAGAAGTCGCCGCCGTGCATGTGCGAGACGTGCGTCCGCGAAGCCGGGCTCCACTTGCTCATCGAGTGAGGATTCTTGCGCGCGCTGCGCTTGACGGCCGCCGGCGCACGACGGTCGGAATTGCCTTCGCGCAGCACCGGGTTGACCGCGCTGCCGAGCGCCTTCGAATAGCGCGCGAGCACGGCCTTGTCCTCGTCCGTCTTCGGGTTCTCGGGAAAGTCGGGCAGCTTGTAGCCGCGGCTCTGCAGTTCACGGATCGCGGCCTGCAACTGGGGCACCGAGGCACTGATGTTCGGCAGCTTGATGATGTTGGTGTCGGGCGACTGCGTCAGGCGGCCGAGTTCGCCGAGGTTGTCCGGCACCTGCTGCTCGGGCGTCAGCACATCGGGGAATTCCGCCAGGATGCGGGCTGCCACGGAGATGTCGCTGGTCGCCACCTCGATGCCGGCGGGCGCGGCGAAGGTCTGAATGACGGGCAGCAGTGAGGCGGTCGCCAGCAAGGGGGCCTCGTCCGTGAGGGTGTAGATGATCTTCGATTTTCCGGATGCCATTGGTTTTCTCCAGTGCGCTAAAAAGGTGCATGTGCTGCCCGCAACGGGCAAGCGGGTCCGCTGGTGCGAAGCCCGACCCGTCGAGTCTACGTTCACTCGCGATAGGCGGCGGCCGGGCGGGGTCGCGCACGGCATGTCGGGGCGGGATTCGGTGATGACAAAGGCTACCGGCGCACTGCCTGTGAAGCCGCTGCCGTGCCTGATCGCCTGCGATGGGATGGTTACAACAAGTAACGATAAATCGATTAGCGAATAACGTTCTGGTGCCGGGAGCGCATTTTCCCTGTGTACTTAAGTACCGATTTCGTCCATTATTGCGGTCCATTAGGCAATTGCCGCAACCGGGCCGACCTCAATGGACGCACCAATCCCTGCAGACAATCCCGCATTCCGTCGCTGGACCGAAGTCACGGACGCTTTCGCGCGTGAATTCCAGAGCCTGCAATCCGGAAACAAGGCGGCATTGGCGGAGGTGCGAAGGCTCTCGGGCGAGTTGCAGCGCATCGGCAAGGAAATGGGACAGGACGTGCGGCACATCCCCACGGCGGGGGTCGACGCCGCGAAGTGACAGCGCTTTATTCAGAGTTTTCTCACTGACGCGCGAGACGCGCGTTCCTAGACTTGTGCGCTTCCTGTCCTCCTGATTCCGAATCCATGACTGCAGCCACGCTCGGCAACGAGCCGCCCTTCGAATCGACGCTGACCACACCATCGCCCGCACGTGATCTCGCGTGTACCGGCGCGGTCCATCGCATCATGGGTCGCATCGACCATTACCTTCGGTGTGAAACACGCGAAGACGCGCACGACGGCGTACGGCTTATTGCGCGCCGGCAACTCGAAGCCGTGCTGGTTCAGGAACTCGTGAGCGCGCGATTGATGGGCGTCCGAATTTAGAACTCGGCGTTTACGCGCTAAGAGATAAGTTTTCAATTCGGTGCCGCTCGGCACGCCGCTCAGGACCTTTGTCACAAAGCGGCCGACTTCGTGTTCCAAAGCCTTTCGGTCGTGCCGCGGCGCCCCTAGCATCGCGCCAACACTGAAAGCAAACCATGCCGGATTCCATTTCCCGATCGATGCGCGTGCTGGTCCTGTTGTCGCTCGGCGTGACCAGCCTGATGGCAAACGCCGAGATCCGCCGCTGCAAGGACGAGAACGGTCAGACCGTGATTTCGGATCGCCCCTGCGGTGCGGCCTTCCAGGGTCAGGGACCGCAACGCGATGCCTCTGGCGTTGCGGCGGT
Organism: Variovorax jilinensis; assembly: GCF_030316885.1. Taxonomy (GTDB): domain Bacteria; phylum Pseudomonadota; class Gammaproteobacteria; order Burkholderiales; family Burkholderiaceae_C; genus Variovorax; species Variovorax jilinensis. Next base: position 319,924 of record NZ_JASZYQ010000002.1, read on the forward strand.
GGACCGCATGGCGGTGCCCGACATGCGCGTCGGCAGCGCGCGCCAGGGCAGCGGCCAGTACGACTTCATTCCGGGCCGCGACAGCCGCTCGGTGCAGCGCATCTCGGACAACAGCGCGACCCGCTGAGTGCGTCAGGGTGCCGGCGCGGCGCCCTGCGACCCGAGGTAGGGCATCGGATCGACCGCCTGCCCGGCGCGCCGCACCTCGAAGTGCAGCTTTGTGGCGTTGCTGTCGCTGTTGCCCATCTCGGCGATCTTCTGGCCGGCCTTGACGTTCTCGTTTTCCTTCACGAGCAGCTTGCGGTTGTGCGCGTAGGCGGTGAGCAGGTTGTCGCCGTGCCTGAGCATCACGAGGTTGCCGTAGCCGCGCATGGTCGAGCCCGCGAAGACGACCCGTCCGGCGCTTGCCGCCAGCACCGGATCGCCGGGCCGGCCCGCGATGTCGATGCCCTTGTTGCTGGCGCCGTCGAAGCGTGCCGTGACCGTACCGCTCGCAGGCCACACGAAGGTGCCGGCCAGTGCGCCGGCAGCGGGTGCCGGCTTGCCGGGCGATGCGCGCGGGGCCTTCGAAGCCGACTTGGGCGCCTTGTCCTTGCCGGCCTTGGCGCCATCGGCCTTGGTGCCCGGCGTCGTCGACGGCGGGCGCGACGATGGCGAGCCCGAAGCGCTGCCCTGGCTGGGTACGGACCGCGATCCGGTGCCGGCCTTGGAAGTGGATTGCGAACCCGGCGCGGGCTTGGTGGCAGTGCCGCAGGCGATCAGCGCGGCACTCAGGAGGCTCGCGGCAGCGAAGCGCGTGGCCGTGAGGAGGAGGGTGGAAGGATGGAAGGATGTCTTGACTTGATCCATGGGCGTTCGGGGACTGCAGTGCCGATGATGCCTGTCATCGGCATCGCTATCGGCGCAGGGTCCGACATTTCCGAGGTCAGCCGGCCGCGGCCTTCGCACGCGAGGGATACCAGTTCGTGAACTTGAATGCAGCGACCAGCGCGGCGACGGTGATCAGGATGCCGAAGGACATCGGCACCGCGGGCAGATAGAGCATGAGCAGGTCGGCCAGCACCAGCACCGCGAAAGCGAGCGCCCAGGCCGCCGTGATGACATAGTTGGTGCGCAGGAAGCGCGGGCTCTGCCAGACCTCGGGCGCGACCCGCTCGCGGGCGTACTGGAGCGTGAAGGGCATGCGCAGCGCCATCGACGCCAGCACGATCGCCAGCAGGCCGGCATCGACACGCAGCCGCACGCCGAGCACCGACCATGCCGGATCGGCCAGGTAGGCATAGAGCGCCATGCCCGCGAACAGGATCAAGGTGCCGATCTCGAGGATCTTGGGCGAGCGGTCCGGGCTCAGCCAGTCGCGCAGCAGCAGTCCGGCCGAAACGATGGCGCCGGCAACGAGCCCGGCGCCCGAACCGGCAAGACGGTCGACGAGCGCGAAGACGATGAACGGCGCGAAGGCCAGCAGCATTCCCATGACTTGTCCTCCGAGGTCGCAACAACGGCATGGTACGAAGCCTGGGCCTTTGCGTCAGCCCCGCGATCGAACACCGCGGCGCGTTGCGGCCGGACTACCACTCGCCGATTTCGCGCAGGCGCTGGTCGGGGTCGAGCCGCTCGAGGCGTTCTTGCACCCGGCGCTCCTGGCGCCTGTCGGCACCGACAAGGCGGCCCAGATTGCGGCGCAGGGCCTCGGCAATGGCATGGCGTGCCGTGGGCTTCGGCGTGCGACCGGCGCGGATCGAGCGGATGCGGCTGTTCATGGTCATTTCCTCGGGCTGTGCACGCATCATGCGCAGCGAATGCGTCGCCGGGATGACCGTTCGTGCCCGACGCGCGAAGTTGGCGGCCGTATCGTGCAATCCGCACGCATGTCGCAGCTTGGCGTTGCGCGTCGGCGACAGCGGGCAGCTCTTGCGAAATCGGGGCGCCCTGGGATCCGGGGTGGCCTGACAGGCTCAGGCGCGGACCGGCTGTCCCAGCATGCCGGCCAGCCGCGCCGTGATCAGGTCGTGGGCCTGGCCCATGATGCGGTCGATCAGCTCCTGCACGCTCGGCACGTCGTGGATCAGCCCGGCCACCATGCCGCAGCTCCAGGCGCCGGCGTCCATGTCGCCTTCGATCATCACGCGGGGATAGACGCCCGCCACCTGGTCGTAGACATCGCTGATCTGCAGCGCCGCGCCCTTCTCGCGCTCGATCTCGAGGATGCGCTCGACGCCCGCGTTGTTGAGCACGCGCTCGGTGTTTCTCAGCGGCCGCATCACGAGGCGGGTGTCGAGCTCGCTGGCCTTCACGATCGCCTGCTTGACGTTGTCGTGCACCGGCGCTTCCTTGGTGGCGATGAAGCGGGTGCCCATGTTCATGCCGTCGGCGCCCAGCGCCAGCGCCGCCACCAGGCTGCGACCGTCGGCCATGCCGCCCGAGGCCACGAAGGGGATGCGCAGCTCTTCGGCCGCGCGCGGCAGCAGGATCATGTTGGGCAGGTCGTCTTCGCCGGGATGGCCGCCGCATTCGAAGCCGTCGACGCTGACCGCGTCGCAGCCGATCGCCTCGGCCTTGAGCGCATGGCGCACCGAGGTGCACTTGTGGATCACCTTCATGCCCGCGGCCTTGAGCGCAGGCATGTAGGCCTCGGGGCTGCGCCCGGCGGTCTCCACCACGCGGACGCCGCCTTCGGCGATGGCCGCGATGTATTCGGGATAGGGCGGCGCAGAGAAGGTCGGGAGAAAGGTGAGGTTGACGCCGAAGGGCTTGTCGGTCATCTCGCGGCAGCGCGCGATCTCCTTGGCGAGCAGCGCCGGCGTCTTCTGGGTGAGGCCGGTGATCAGCCCGAGTCCGCCGGCGTTCGACACCGCGGCCGCCAGCTCGGCAAAGCCGACGTAGTGCATGCCGCCCTGGATGATCGGGTGCTCGATGCCGAAGAGTTCCGTGATGCGTGTCTTCATCTGATGTCTCGTTCTTGTCTCGTTGTGGAAGATGCGAATGGCGCGCAGGAGCCTACCAGCGTTCCATGTAAGGCCGCAGGTCGAGCTCGAAAGTCCAGGCGTCGCGCGGCTGCGTGTGCAGGTGCCAGTAGTTGTCGGCGATGTGCTCGGGCTTCAGGATGCCGTCCTGCTCCTTGAGCGCATAGCGTTCGGGGAAGCTGGTGCGGATGAACTCGGTGTCGATCGCGCCGTCGACCACCACATGCGCCACGTGGATGTTGCGCGGGCCCAGCTCGCGCGCCATGCTCTGCGCCAGTGCGCGCAGCGCATGCTTGGCGCCCGCGAAGGCGGCGAAGTTGGCCGAGCCGCGCAGGCCCGCGGTGGCGCCGGTGAACAGGATGCTGCCGCGTCCGCGCGTCACCATGCGCTTGGCGACCTCGCGGCCGTTGAGAAAGGCGCTGAAGCAGGCCATCTCCCAGATCTTGAAATACTTGCGCGCGGTTTCCTCGAGGATGCTGCACGGCACGTTGGCGCCGATGTTGAACACCATCACCTCGATCGGGCCGTGCTCGCGCTCGACCTGCTCGATCAGTGCGATCACGTCGTCTTCCTTCCGGGCGTCGCTGCTGTAGCCGAAGGCCTGGCCGCCGGCCGCTCGGATCGCGTCCACCGTGGGCTGCAGCTTGTCGGCCGAACGCCGCGTGAGGCAGGCGATGTAGCCTTCCCTTGCGAAACGCGCCGCGATGGCACCGCCGGTTGCGTCGCCGGCGCCGATCACGAGCGCGACCCTTGCCTGTTCCTTCGTCTGCGCCATGGTGTCTCCTTTGATTGATGAGTGTTCGTCCGGCCAAACGGACGTTGGCCAATGAGGTGTGCGGTGTCAAGCACCGCGGCGTTGCGCGCCCGTGGCTTCAGGCCTTCCTTCGGCTCGGCGAGGTCGAGCAGGGATGCTCGAGCGCGTGAGCCCGGTCGATGAAGCGGCGGCTGGCGGCCAGCAGTTCCTTGCGCGTCTTGTCGCTCTCGACCGAGCGCGCGAGCACGACCGCGCCCACGCATTGCGCGATCAGTGCCCAGGCAGCGTCGGAGTCGCCGATGCGATCGCTCCAGTTCTTCTGCGTGCGCTTGAGGCTGGCTTCGACCGCGCGGCGGACCTCGGGGCCGGCGCGCGCGATCTCGGGGCCGAGCGCCGTGAGCGCGCAGCCCTTGTCGGGGTTCTCGACGTGGAAGCTGCTGAGGTAGCCGCGCAGGCAGCGCGCCACGTGATCGGCCGGGGAGTCCTCGTTGCCGGCCAGCATGTCGGCGCTGTTGTCGACCTCTTCGCTGATCAGCGCCTCGAACAGCGCCTGCTTCGAAGGGAAGTGGCTGTAGAACGCGCCGCCCGTCATGCCGATGGCGCCCATCAGCGCATCGACGCCGGTGGCCTCGAAGCCGCCGCTCTTGGCGATCGCACGGCTGCTGGCCAGTAGCTTTTCTCGGACTTCCTGCTTGTGGGTACTGGCGTAGCGCATTGGGTGTCGGGTAGAGCTTGCTGTCAGGCGAAAACGATAGCATGACTTTCGTTAACTTAACGATCGTTCGTCAAATAGTCGAAGATTCGCGAGGAGTTTGGCGCACCAGGCGCCTCGCGAGAAACGATCGGGGGGGAGATTGGATGGCGGGGCGTCGGGCTCGCCGCCATCCTGCAGGCCGCCATCCTGCAGACACAGGGCCGGGCGGCTTGCCGCGCTCAGCCGTGCGAGTGCCAGAGCGCCGCGAAGAAGTGGCAGGCGCTGCCCGCCAGCACGAACAGGTGCCAGACGAAGTGGCCGAAGCGCAGGCGGGAGTCGAAGAGGAACACCACCGCGCCGGCCGTGTAGGCCAGCCCGCCCGCGATCAGCCACGCGAGGCCAGCCGACGACATGCGCTCGTAGAGCGGCACCGCGGCCGCCACGGCCATCCAGCCCATCGCCACGTAGAGGCCGGTCGACCACAGCGGATGGCGCAGCCGGTTGAAAAGCTTGGCGCCGACGCCGATGGCCGCCACGCACCAGATCGCGCCGAACAGCGTCCAGCCCCACGGGCCCTGCAACACGCCGAACAGGAAGGGCATGTAGCTGCCCGCGATGAACAGGAAGATCGCGGCATGGTCGATGCGGTTGAACCAGGCCTTGGCGCGGCCAAGCGGCAGCGCGTGGTAGAGCGTCGAGACCGCGTACAGCAGGATCATCGTGCCCGCGAAGAGGCTGGCCGCCACCACCGCCGAGGCGCCCGCGTCCTTCTGGGTTGCGCTGTAGACCAGGATCGGCAGGGATGCGATCGCGAGCAGCAGGCCGAGGCCGTGGCTCAGCGAATTGAGCAGTTCCTCGACGGGGGTCTGGTCGCGCTCCGCGACGCGTGCGGCGGTCTTCGGCTTCATGGCGGTCTCCCTGGGTTCAGCTGGCGGGTCCCTTGACCATCGTCATCGCCGAGGTGATCAGCGTCGACACTTCGGTCATGTTGCTGGGCACGATCAAGGTGGTCTTGGCCTTGTCTGCCACCTTGCCGTAGGCCTGCAATGCTTCTTCGGCGACCTTGAGCTGCACGGCCGAGTGGCCGCCGGGCTCCTGGATCGCCTGGGCAATGCGCGAGATCGCTCCGGCCGTGGCCTCGGCCACCGCGCCGATCGCGGCAGCCTCGCCCTGCGCCTTGTTGACCACGGCCTGCTTCTCGCCCTCGGAACGCGCGATCGCGGCCTCGCGCTCGCCGGTCGCGATGTTGATCTGCTCCTGGCGCCGGCCTTCCGAGGCTGCGATCAGCGCCCGCTTCTCGCGCTCGGCCGTGATCTGCGACTGCATCGCATGCAGGATTTCCTTCGGCGGCGTGAGGTCCTTGATCTCGTAGCGCAGCACCTTGACGCCCCAGTTGAGCGCGGCCTCGTCGATCGCGGACACCACCTGGGCGTTGATGATGTCGCGCTCCTCGAAGGTCTTGTCGAGCTCGAGCTTGCCGATCACGCTGCGCAGCGAGGTCTGGGCCAGCTGCGTGACGGCCGTGATGTAGTTGGACGAGCCGTAGCTCGCGCGCATCGGGTCGGTGACCTGGAAGTACAGGATGCCGTCGACCGTGAGCTGGGTGTTGTCGCGCGTGATGCAGACCTGGCTCGGCACGTCCAGGGGCACTTCCTTCAGGCTATGCCGGTAGGCCACGCGATCGATGAAGGGCACCAGGAAGTTGGCACCGGGCAGCAGCGTCGCATGGTACTTGCCCATGCGCTCGACCACCCACGCGTGCTGCTGGGGAACGAACTTGACCGCGCGGGCGACGAACAGGATCGCGACGACGAGGATGACCAACGAGATTTCCATGAGCGCTTTCAGAGGAAGGAAAAGAGGCTCGTGTGCTTCATCGCTTCAACGGATGAATTCGACCACGAGGAAGTTGCCTTGAACATCGACGATGCGATGTATGCCGGGATGGAGGGGGCCGTCGCCCGCGGGCTTCACCTGCCAGGTGGCACCGCGGTAGCGGACCTCGGCGCTGCGCGCCTCGGACCAGGCCGCCACCGTGACCTGTTCCCCGACGTCGATCTGCATGTCGGCCAGGCTGGCCTTCGGCCGTCCGCGCCGGCGCAGGTACCAGCCGCCGACGAAGGCCACGCAGGCCACCGCGGCGCAGACGATCTGCGTCGGCATCGCGGCGCCCAGGTGGGCCGCGATGGCGCCGACCGCGAAGCCGATCGCGATCAGCAGCGCGTAGATGGTGCCCGTGACCAGTTCGAGCGCCACCAGCGCGAAGGTCATCAACCACCAGACTGCAGGGGCTGTCATGTGCGTCCTTTCAAAGCCGGGCCGTGAATGCCGCGGTGCGTCGAGGATAGCCGGCCGTCGCTGCGGGCAGAATCGAAACCCTTGAACAATCGGCCAGGCCCGCCATGAACCGTTCGCTCCTGAAGGAGATGTTCAGCGAGATGGTCCTGAAGAAGGACATCTCGCTGGCCTCGCGCTACTACCATCCGGACTTCGTGCTCGAGACCAACGGCCAGCAGCAGGGCTACGCCGATTTCGTGGCCGGCCACGAGCGCGTCTATCCGACCTCGATCGGCTACGACGTGCGCTACGACGAGGCGTCGTGGGTCGAGAGCGCGGACAAGGTCGCCGCGCGGCTGTGGATCACGACCCGCCGCCCCGGTGAGGCCGCGGTCGAGATGCAGGTGGTGCTGATTGCCACCTACCGCGACGGCCGCATCCTGCACCTGCTCGAGCTGACCTGGCCCGACTGGACGCAGGTCAAGGCGCTCGAGAGCTACTAGGGCCTGTTCACACGGCTTCCACCTGTTGCCGAGCGCGATCGTCGGCGTCGTGCGCGGGCGCTGCACGCGGCTCTGGATCGAGCCCGACGGTCGCATGTACCGGCAAGGCACGGCGCTCACGATCGCGCTTCGTGCTGCTGGTCGGCTGCGAGTTCGCGCTCGGCGCATGGCAGTACATGAAGCACGCGCCTGCGGAGCAGCGCGAGCGGCGTCGGACACGGCCCGAAGGCCGTCCAGGGCGGCTGAGATACACTCCGCGCCGCTTGCAGCCCGCTTCGTAGGCTGCGCCGCCATAGGCAACATGGCGAAACCACAGATAGGAAAATTGAAGTGAACCGTATCGAACTGGTCGAGAAGATCGCCACCACGCACAACCTCAGCAAGGCCGAAGCGGCCCGCATCCTCGAGACCGTCACCGGCTCCATCGTCGCCGCCGTCAAGAAGGGCGACCCCGTTCAGCTGATCGGCTTCGGCACCTTCAAGCAGGTGGCACGCGCAGCGCGCACCGGCTTCAACCCGCAAGCCGGCGCAGCGATCAAGATCGCCGCCCAGAAGGTGCCCAAGTTCGTGCCGGGCGCTGCCTTCAAGGCCGCCGTCGACCCCAAGGCGGCCAAGCGCAAGGCCGACAAGGCCGCTGCCAAGCCGGTCGCTAAGAAGGCTGCCGCACCCGCCAAGAAGGCTGCCGCACCGGCCAAGAAGGCACGCAAGTAAGCTGCGTCCCGCTCATGAAGAACGGCCCCTCGGGGCCGTTTTTTCGTTTCTGCAGCGGCCTTGCGTTGCCTACGCCGCGCGCCGCAACAGGCGCAGCCCGTTCGCCACCACCAGCAGGCTGGCCCCCATGTCGGCGAACACCGCCATCCACATGGTGGCGGTGCCGAACACCGCGAGCACGAAGAAGACGCTCTTGATCGCGAGCGCGAGCCCGATGTTCTGCCACAGCACGCGATGCGTGCGGCGCGACAGCCGGATGGTCTCGGCGATGCGGCCGAGATCGTCGTTCATGATCACGACGTCGGCTGCTTCCATCGCCGTGTCGGTGCCGGCCGCGCCCATCGCGAAGCCGATGTCGGCCTGCGCGAGCGCCGGCGCATCGTTGATGCCGTCGCCTGCCATCGCGGTCGGGCCGTAGCGTTGCCGCAGGTCCCGGATCGCGACCAGCTTTTCCTCGGGCAGCAGGCCGCCGCGGGCATCGGCGATGCCGGCCTCGCGCGCCACCGCCTGCGCGGTGGCCTGGTTGTCTCCGCTCAGCATCACGGGCGTGACGCCGAGCTGGTGCAGCTTGGCGATGGCCTCGACCGAACTCGGCTTGAGGGTGTCGGCCACTGCGAAGAGCGCCAGCACTCGCGCGTCGTCGGCCAGCAGCGTCACGGTACGGCCCTGCGCCTCATGGTTCGCGAGCGCGGCCTCGAGCGCGGCGTCGGCCAGGCCGCGCTCCCTGATCAGGCGGTGATTTCCCAGCACCAGACCGCGGCCGTGGACACGGCCTTCGACGCCGCGCCCGAGCAGCGCCCGGAAGTCGTCGGCCTCGCTCGCCGCTTCGTCGATGGCCGCCGCGATCGCCTGCGACACCGGGTGGTCCGAACGCGCCGCGAGGCTCTTCGCGAGGCCGCGCACGCGGGCCTCTTCGGCACCGCCCCAGGCCTCGAAGGCCACCAGCCGCGGCTTGCCCTCGGTCAGGGTGCCGGTCTTGTCGAGCGCCACGGCCTTGATCAGCCGCGCGTCCTCGAGGTAGGTGCCGCCCTTGATCAGGATGCCGCGCCGCGCCGCCGCCGCCAGGCCGCTCACCACCGTCACCGGCGTCGAGATCACGAGCGCACACGGGCAGGCGATCACCAGCAGCACCAGCGCCTTGTAGAGCGCCGCGAGCCACGGCCAGCCCAGCAGCAGCGGCGGCAGCACGGCCACCGCGACCGCCAGCGCGAACACGGCCGGCGTGTAGATGGCGGCGAAGCGGTCGACGAAGCGCTGGGTCGGTGCGCGCGTGCCTTGCGCCTCCTCGACCGCGTGGATGATGCGCGCGAGCGTGGTGTCGCTGGCCGCGGCCGTGACGCGGAAGTCGATCTCGCCGGCCTGATTGATGGTGCCTGCGAACACCGGGTCGCCGGGCCCCTTGTCGACCGGAATGCTCTCGCCCGTGACCGGCGACTGGTCGATCGTGCTGCTGCCGCGCGTGACCACGCCGTCGAGTGCCACGCGTTCGCCGGGCTTGACGCGCGCGATGGCGCCGAGCGCGATGCTGCCGGCCGCCACGCGCAGCCATCGGCCGTCGGCCTGCTGCACCTCGGCTTCGGCCGGCGCCAGCGCCACCAGGCCCTTGATGGCGTTGCGCGCGCGGTCGACCGCGCGCGCCTCGATCAGCTCGGCGATGGCATAGAGCGCCATCACCATCGCGGCTTCGGGCCACTGGCCGATCAGGAAGGCACCCGTGACGGCCACCGACATCAGGGCGTTGATGTTGAGCCGGCCGTGGCGCAGCGCGGCCAGGCCCTTGGCATAGGTCTCGAGGCCGGCCAGCCCGATCGCGAGCGCCGCGATCGCCATGCCGGCGACCTTCCAGGCCATGGTGTCGGGCGCGAAATAGGAGGCGGCCTCGGCAACGATCGCGAAGCCCAGCGCGGCTGCCAGGCGCAGGTAGCCGCCAGCGGCGCCTTCGTGCGCATGGTCGTGCGGCGCGCCCGCTTCGTCGCCGGCGTCGGTGCCCGCGACGAGCGGCTCGGGCGCGAACCCTGCCTTGCGGATGGCCTCGAGCGCGAGCGGCAGCGCGATGTCGCTGGCGTCGATGCGGAGCGTGCGCTGGCCGAGCTGGAAATGCAGGCCGCGCACGCCTTCGATCGGCTCGACCGCGCGCCGGATCTCGGACTCCTCGGCGCTGCAGTCCATGGTGGCGATGCGGAAGGTCCCGGGCGCGATCGGGCCACGGGTGGATCGCGTCGACGGCAGCGGGGGTTCGGCCGCGCAGCAGGCGCCGCAGCCCGCGTCGGTCACGGGCAGGGCGTGCGAACGCGACTCGGCGTGGGCTTCGTGCGGATGGTGGAACGCGACGGCGGGGCCGTCGAGGGTCGAGGTGTCGTCAGGGATTCGGGATGCCATGCAGGCATTGGAAACCCTGAAGCGGCTCGAAGGTCAAGCCTTGCCCGGGCGGCGTTCGGCCTCGTTGCCGCTGCGCTGGAAGTCGTCGCTGTGCAGGCAGATCGCGACGCCCGGATTGGCCCTGAAGCGCGCGGTGGCCAGCGCATCGATCGAATCGGCGTTGCGCTCGTAGGCCTGGACCAGGTCGACGTCGACGCATTCCTCCGAGGCATGGAACCGTGCCTGGAGGGCCTCTTCGTCGATGCGGGCGATGATGCGGGCGCCGTCGAGCCCGTCGGGATAGATCGCGAACTGGACGCTGCCCGCGGACGGAAGAAAGATCGCTTCTGATGCCATGATCGGCGCCGTTTGTAACTGGTTGTGGCAGTATCCCGCTTTGTGTGACAGAGAGATACAAGCCCTTTGGCATAGGCTCGCAGCAAGTTGCGGACCATTTCACGGCTGGCGGCCGAACTTGCGGCTCCGGCCGTACTCCGAAACCGGGCTCTATCCTTCATCCCGATGACACTGCCTGACTCGATGCACGCTCGCACGCTGTGCACGCTGTTCCTTCTGCTCGGTTCCTTTTTCGCCTCCGCGGCGTCGGCGCAGGAGCTGCCGGCCGGCGTGCGGCTCGGGATGTCGGCCGGTGAACTGCAGTCGGCGCTGCCGGGCCTGGAGCGGGTGGCGCGCCCGCAGCGGCTGGCGGGCGGCCTGGCAGGCAGCTGGCGCGCGGCGCCGACACGGATGGCGGGGCTGTCCTTCGAACCTGTCTTCTTCTTCGCGGGCGGCCAGTTGCGGCGCGTGGAGTGGTCGGCCTCTGCCGCCGCCGAGCCCGACCAGGGCGCAGCGGCGTTCGACAGCCTGGTGGCCTGGGGACGCGCCAGCTTCGGGCCCGAGCTGGGCTCCAACGATCCGGGCAGTGCCTATGCAGCCTGGGTCCAGGGCGACTGGGACGTCTATGTTCAGCGCAGCAGCGGCGATGGCCGCCATGCGGGCCTGCGCCTGGTCTACAAGGCGCGCCAGCTCAAGGACGCGAGCCAGCTTTAGCTGCCGGTCATCAGGCCTGCGCCGTCCCTCATCAGCCTTCGGCGAGCATGCCGCGCTGTTCGATGAACGCCACCACCTCGGCCAGGCCGGTACGGGTCTTGAGGTTGGTCATCACGAACGGACGCTGCTTGCGCATGCGCAGCGTGTCGGCCTCCATCACGCCGAGATCGGCGCCGACGTAGGGCGCGAGATCGGTCTTGTTGATCACGAACAGGTCGCTCTTGGTGATGCCGGGGCCACCCTTGCGCGGAATCTTCTCGCCGCCCGCGACGTCGATCACGTAGATCGTGAGGTCCGAGAGTTCGGGGCTGAAGGTGGCGGCCAGGTTGTCGCCGCCCGACTCCACGAACACCACGTCGGCATCGGGGAACTGGGCCAGCATGCGGTCGATGGCCTCGAGGTTGATCGAGGCGTCCTCGCGGATCGCGGTGTGCGGGCAGCCGCCGGTCTCCACGCCCATGATGCGTTCGCCCGGCAATGCACCGGCGACCGTGAGCAGGCGCTGGTCTTCCTTGGTGTAGATGTCGTTGGTGATCGCGATCAGGTCGTACTTGTCGCGCATCGCCTTGCACAGCATCTCGAGCAGCGTGGTCTTGCCGGAGCCGACCGGTCCGCCGATGCCCACGCGCAGCGGCGGCAGCTTCTTGGTGCGGTTGGGAATGTGGTGGAGCGCGTTGGACATGATGCGATGGGCCTTAGCTTCTGAAGAGGCGTGAGTACTGGTTTTCGTGGCGGGCGGAGAGTACCGCGAGCATCGGTGCGAAGGACTGGCGCTCATCATCCGCCAGCGCGATCGCCCGTTCGACTGCCATGGGAATCTCGGCCGCGAGACGGCCCAGGATGCGCTGGCCTGCGCTCTGCCCCAGTGGCACGGCCTTGATCGCGGCACTGGCCATGTTCTCGGCCCAGCCGAAGGCGAAGGCCAGGCAGATGTCGACCACTGCCGCTTCCGTGCGCGCGGCGGCGAACGCGAAGGCGATCGGGTAGCTTGCGGGCAGCCCCTCGAAGACGCGCGCGATGTCGTCATGGTGCAGCTTGAGCCATTCGACGAAGGAGCGGCCCATCTGCTCGGTCTGCAGCAGGAATTCGGCGGTTTCGCGGGTCTGGAAGACCCAGTCGTTCAGTGCCTGGATGCGCGCGGTGTCATTGGCACGCCAGGCCGGCACGGCCTGCGCCACCACCGCGAGGTCTGCACGCGCGAGCCCCAGGTGCAGCTGGTCCGACAACCAGTCGGCCGCGGCCTGCTCGTTGGCGACGCCGGCCCATTCGATGCCGGCTTCCAGGCCCTCGGAATACGAGAAGCCGCCCACGGGCAGCGCGGGCGAGGCCAGCCAGATCAGCTGCAGCAGGCTGGCGGCGGGCAGTGGCGAGGTCATCCGTGGGAGTGACCGTGGGAATCGCCGTGATCGTGACCATGGTCGTGGTCGTGGTCGTGCGAATGGCTTGCGCCGCCCGCGTAGGCATCGGGATGCAGCACCGGCCCGACCGGCGCCGCGCCGCCCCCCGCCTGCGCATGGCCGTGGCCGTGGCCGTGGCCGCCCTGGTGCGCGCCATAGGCGCCGCCCTCGGGTTCGAAGGCCTCGTCGGCCTCGCGCACGATCAGGTGCATCGAACGCAGCATCGCGGCCAGCACGTGGTCGGGTTCGATCTTGAGGTGCTCGGGCGTGAGCTCGATGGGGACGTGGCGATTGCCCAGGTGGTAGGCCGCGCGCATGAGGTCGAAGGGGGTGCCGTGCGCGCTGCAGTGGGTGACGACCAGCACCGGCTGCGGCGCGGCCACGACCTTGACCAGCGAGCCGTCCTCGGCGACCAGCACGTCGCCGCCGCGCACCGAGGTGCCGCGCGGCAGGAAGACGCCGATCTGGCGGCCCAGTGAATCGGTGGCGTCGAAGCGGCTCTTCTGGCGCACGTCCCAATCGAGTTCGACGGTGGCAGCTCGCTTGAGTAGGACGGCTGCGAGGCCGCCTCCCTGGGGCATGAGTTTGTTGGCGGTGAGCATCGGGTAGGGCGGTGCGTAGGCAGCGAGCGCGAAATGCGAACGAAATGAACGACGCCCGTTATAACTGGAGGCGGACGGGGGATACGGCCTCCGCGCTCCGATTGACAAATCGAGCGAGCGCTTTCGCGGCGAAGTCGGCTTCATCGGCTGTGCATTGAAGCAGACGTGCCGTGGCACGAAAAATGCACCGATATGGTGTGAACCTCCCCGCCGTTCCCTCCGCGCCGAGCGACGAAGCGCCGCAGCGCATCGTCAAGGTCCGGCGCGACTACAACAGCTGGGTCGCGAGCGAAACCCTCGAGGACTACGCGCTGCGCTACACGCCGCAGCGCTTTCGCCGCATGCCGGGCTGGCGCGTTGCCAGCACCGCGTTCGGCGGCGCGGCCTCGTTCCTGATCCTCGAGGCGGTCGGCGCCACGCTGCTGGTGCAGTACGGCTTCGTCAACGCCTTCTGGGCCATCCTCTGCACCGGCCTGATCATCTTCCTCGCAGGCCTGCCGATCAGCGTCTATGCAGCGCGCTACGGCGTCGACATGGATCTGCTCACGCGCGGTGCCGGCTTCGGCTACATCGGCTCCACGCTGACCTCGCTGATCTACGCGAGCTTCACCTTCATCTTCTTTGCGCTCGAGGCTGCGGTGATGGCCTATGCACTCGAGCTCGCGCTCGGCATTCCGCCGGTGTGGGGCTACCTGGTCTGCGCGCTGGTGGTGATCCCGCTGGTGACCCACGGCGTCTCGGCCATCAGCCGGCTGCAGATCTGGACCCAGCCGATCTGGCTCCTGATGATGGTGGTGCCCTTCGGCTACGTACTGGCGCGCGATCCTGGTGCGTTCTCGGGCGTCTCGCACTACATCGGTGTCAAATCCGCATCCGAAGGCTTCGATCTGCACCTGTTCGGTGCCGCCCTGACGGTCGGCATCGCACTCATTACGCAGATGGGCGAGCAGGCCGACTACCTGCGCTTCATGCCCGCCCGAAGCGAGGCCAATCGCCGCGGCTGGTGGGCCGCCGTCCTCGTGGGCGGGCCGGGCTGGGTCGTGATGGGCGTGCTCAAGATGCTGGGCGGCGCCCTGCTGGCATACCTCGCGATCAGCCACATGGTGCCGCCGGAGCGTGCGGTCGATCCGAACCAGATGTATCTCGCGGCCTACGAGTACGTGTTCCCGAACTTCGGCTGGGCGGTGGCGGCGACCGCGATCTTCGTCGTCATCTCGCAGATCAAGATCAACGTCACCAACGCCTACGCGGGATCGCTGGCCTGGAGCAACTTCTTTTCGCGTGTCACGCACAGCCATCCGGGACGCGTGGTGTGGGTGGTGTTCAACGCGCTGATCGCCTTCATGCTGATGGAGATGAACGTGTTCGAGGCGCTCGGCGACGTGCTGGGCCTGTACGCCAACATCGCGATCGCCTGGATGATGGCGGTGGTGGCGGATCTGGTCGTCAACAAGCCGCTGGGCCTGTCGCCGCCGGGCATCGAGTTCAAGCGGGCCCATCTCTGGGACATCAATCCGGTCGGCGTCGGCGCCATGGCGCTGGCCTCGGTGCTGTCGATCACGGCGCACCTGGGCGTCTTCGGTCCGCTGGCCCAGGCCTTCTCGGCGCTGATCGCGCTCGGGACCGCCTTCGTCACGGCGCCGCTGATCGCCTGGGCCACCCGGGGCCGCTACTACATCGCGCGGGTCTCGAACGAGGACAGTGCCGCCCCCTTCGAGCCCGCGCCCCGGCGATCCGTCGTGCGCTGGGCCAGGGTCGAATCGGGCGCCGGCAGCTACCAGCGCCTTTCGACCCAGCGCTGCGTGATCTGCGAGCGCGAATACGAAGGCCCGGACATGGCCCACTGCCCGGCCTACCAGGGCGCGATCTGCTCGCTGTGCTGCACGCTCGATGCGCGCTGCGGCGACCTCTGCAAGCCGCAGGCGAGCCTGTCGGCGCAATGGTCGGGCACATTGCGCTGGCTGCTGCCGCGCCGCGTCTGGCCCTACCTGGACACCGGGCTCGGCCATTTCCTGCTGCTGATGCTGATCGTCGTGCCACTGCTGGCGGCCGTGTTCGGCGTGCTCTACCAGCAGGAGATGCGTGCGCTTGCCGAGACCGTCGTCATGAACGCGCGCGACGGCGTGCTGCTCGGCATGCAGCCGTCGTCGCTGCGTTCGGGCTTCGTCAAGGCCTACATGGCGCTGCTGCTGATCGCGGGCATCGTGGCCTGGTGGCTGGTGCTTGCGCATCAGAGCCGCAAGGTGGCGCAGGAGGAATCGAACCGCCAGACGCACCTGCTCATGCGCGAGATCGAGCTGCACCGCAAGACCGACCATGCGCTGCAGGCCGCCAAGCAGACCGCAGAGCAGGCCCGCAGCATCGCCGAGGACGCCAAGCGCGCGGCCGAGCAGGCCAACCAGGCCAAGAGCCGCTACATCAGCGCCATCAGCCACGAGCTGCGCACCCCGCTCAACAGCATCCTGGGCTATGCGCAGCTGATGGGCGAGGACGCTGCCGTGCCGCCGCATCGCCGGCAGGCCGTGGCCGTGATCAAGCGCGGCGGCGAGCACCTGCTGTCGCTGATCGAAGGCACGCTCGACATCGCCCACATCGAGGCAGGCAAGCTCACGCTCAATGCCCGGCCGATGCTGTTCGCGGATCTCATGAGCGAGCTGGCCGACATGTTCGAGCTGGAGGCGGCCGAGAAGGGCCTGGCGTTCCGCTTCGAGCCCAGCGGCAACCTGCCCGAGACGGTGCGTGCGGACGAGAAGCGGGTGCGGCAGATCCTGTTCAACCTGCTCGGCAACGCGATCAAGTTCACGGCCAGCGGCCAGGTCACGCTGAGGCTGCGCTACGCACGCGAATTCGCGGCGATCGAGATCGAGGACACCGGACCCGGCATGTCGGCCGAGGAACTGGGCCGCATCTTCGAGCCCTTCGCGCGCGGAACCACCGCGGGCCCGGCGGCGCCCGGGGCCGGACTCGGCCTCACGATCGCGAAGATGCTGATCGACCTCATGGGCGGCGAGATGAGCGTCAAGAGCACGCCCGGCGTCGGCTCGGTGTTCAGCGTGCGGCTGTTCCTGCCGCGGGTGCACGAGCCGGCCGGCGCGGCGGGCCGGCGGGCGTCCGCGCCGGCGGCGCGCGCGCGCCGCGGCTACGAGGGCAGGCGCCGGCGCCTGCTGGTGGTCGACAACGAGGAAGCCGATCGCGAGCTGCTGGCCCAGGTGCTGGCGCCGCTGGGGTTCGAGCTGCGCAGCGCGGCCAGCGGTCATGATGCGCTGGACCTGATCGCCGCGGGCTGGCTGCCCGACGCCATGTTCGTCGACCTCGCGATGCCGGGCATCGACGGCTGGGAGACGATCCGGCGCGCGCGCGCGCTCGGCATGGGCCGCACCGCGGTCGCGATCGTCTCGGCCAACGCCTTCGACAAGCGCCTGGACAACGACGTCGGCATCACGCCGGACGACTTCTTCGTCAAGCCGGTGCGCCACAGCGAACTGCTGGACTGGCTCGAGCGCCGGCTCGGCATCGCCTGGACCGAGCGCGCGGCGCCCGCCAGCGCGCCGCCCGCGCCGCAGAGGGTGCTGCCCTCCGCGGACCGCCTGCGGCAGCTGGAGGAAGCGGTCGCACTGGGTTACTTTCGCGGGATCATGAATCAGCTCGACGACATCGATGCGGCCCAGCCCGAGTGTGCGGCCTGGACCGAGGCACAGCGCGCGCTCGCGCGGCAATTCCAGTTCGAGGCCATGAGCCGCGCACTGACGGCAGCGCTGCTGCGCGAAGGTGCGCCATGACCGCGCCGGGCAGCCAGCTGGTGGACACGCTGCGCGGCAGCACGGGCAACAGCGATTTGGTGCTGATCGTCGACGACGTGCCCGACAACCTCGCGGTGCTGCACGATGCCCTCGACGAATCCGGCTACACGGTGCTGGTCGCGACCAGCGGCGAGCAGGCGTTGCAGCGTGCGGCGCAGGCGCGCCCCGACATCGTGCTGCTCGACGCCATGATGCCGGGCATCGACGGCTTCGAGGTGGCGCGGCGGCTCAAGGCCGATGCGGCCACGGCCCACATCCCGATCGTCTTCATGACCGGCCTGACCGAGACCGAGCACCTGGTGGCGGCGCTCGATGCCGGCGGCGTGGACTACGTCACCAAGCCCATCAAGCCCAAGGAAGTGCTGGCGCGCATGAACGTGCACCTGCAGGCGGCGCGCCGCGCGCGGCAGGATGCGCAGCAGGCGGGGCAGGCCCGCAACGCGCTCGACGCCTTCGGCTACGCGAGCATCACGGTGCGCATGCCCGAGGGCAAGCTGATCTGGCAGACCGCGCTGGCGCGCGAGATGCTGCTGCGCTACTGCGGCACCAGCGCGCCGGTGACGCCGCCGGCAGTGCTCGAATGGCTGCGGCGCCACCTGCCCGATGCCGAGCAGCGCCAGATCGAGCCGCCGGCCCTCGCCATCGCGCAGGGCGCCAGCAGCCTGAGCCTGCGGCTGCACCAGCAGACCGGCCACGACGATGGCGGCGACGACTGGCTGATCATCATGCGCGAGGTGTCGGACACGGCCGTGATCGAGGTCATGAGCCTGAGCCTCAAGCTCACGGCGCGCGAGGCTGAGGTGCTCTACTGGGTGGTCAAGGGCAAGACCAACAAGGACATCGGCGAGATCCTCGGCAGCAGTCCGGCCACGGCCAAGAAGCATCTCGAGCGCGTCTACGTGAAGCTGGGCGTCGAGACGCGCACCGCCGCGGCCGGCGTGGCGATGAAGCGCATCCGCGAGTTGCAGCCGCAGTTCGAGATCTGATTCGGCGCGTGCGCATCCACGGAGCTGTCACGCCGCGCTTCTAGAATCCGCCGCATGTTTCGACGCCTGGCGCTCCTGCTGCTGCTTCCCTGGTGCGCATCGCAGGTCGATGCGGCCGGGCATTTCGATGTCGACGACGCCGCCACGCTCGATCCCGGCCAATGCCAGTACGAGCTCTGGGGCGGGCGTTTCGGCGCCGTGAAGGCGACCGAGTATCACCTCGGGCCCTCGTGCCGCGTCGGCCCGGTCGAGCTGGGCCTCAATCTCGATCGCGCGTCGGTGCCGGGCGAGTACGCCGTCGGCTTCGGTCCGCAGCTCAAGTGGACCTTCATGGGCGAGGCGCCCGAGTCCCGCCTGCAGGCGGCGCTTTACCTGGCCGCGACCTGGGACGTCACGCGCGGCGGGCGTACCGGCGGGCAGTTCACCGTGCCCGTGAGCTGGCATGCGCTGGACCCGCTGTGGCTGAACCTCAATCTCGGCTACGACTGGTCGCCCGGCAATGGCGAGCGCACCGGACGCGGCGGGCTGCAGGGCAACTGGGCCTTCAACGACACCGTGTCGCTGGTGGTCGAGCGCTTCAAGGCCTTCGACAACTGGACTTCGCGTGCCGGCCTGCGCTTCAACCTCACGCCGACGATCAGCCTGGACCTGAGCGCCGCGCGCAGCGGCCCCGACGGCGTCAGGGGCTACGCGATCGGGCTCAACCAGGTGTTCGAGCGCTAGTTACAGCGCGGCCTGGCGCGTGAACGAGACCTTGGGCTTGCTGTAGGCAGCCGGCACCGTGTCGCGATAGAAGGCGCGGCGATCCAGGCTCGCGAGCGGATCGTGCGACTTGGCGACTGCTTCGGCACGCACGGTGGCGCGGCTGGCGGTGGAGCTGAAGGTCTGGGCACCGGCGCTGGCACCGTCGGCATAGACGTTGCCGGCACGGGCTGCGGCGACGCCCTGGCTCCTCACTTCCGAGCGGCTGGCCGACGAGGTCAGCGCATGCACGCCGTCGTAGGTTTCGGCCTGGGCGCCGGCGGCGGCAAGCAGGGTGAGCGCGGCAGCGGCGATGATCTTCGAGGCTTTCATTTCACTTCCTTCACAAGGGTTGGTTGGTGAATGGAAGTTTGGACCGCGCTGCGCAGTCGCAACCACGGTGTTTGGAACCGCGGCGTTAGCAGGCTGGAAACAATCGCTGCGACGCGGCCGCGCTCAGAGTTCGGCGCCCTCGACCAGGAAGCGCACCCGCCGCACGCCCTGCCATTCGTCGGCATCGAGCCGCCAGGCCAGCACCACCTTCGGCGGCAGCGGATCGGTGTGTCCAAACCAGATGCCGTCCACCGGCTTGCCGCGGTGCCTGAGCTTGAGTGCCAGGTGCTTCTCGCCGACCAGGCGCTGCGACACCACCTCGACCTCCTCGCTGAAGGTCGGCGGGGCGAAGCCCTGGCCCCAGACCTCGCGGTGCAGCGTGTCGACCAGGTCGACGCGCAGGTACTCGGGCGCCAGTGGCCCGTCGGTGTCGAGCCGGCGCGTGAGCGTGGCGGCATCGAGCCACTCCTGCGCCACCTGCGCGAGCGCCTGCTCGAAGACCGGGAACTGGTCGCGCGCGACGGTGCAGCCCGCCGCCATCGCATGGCCGCCGAAGCGCAGCAGCACGCCCGGATGCCGCTTGGCGACCAGGTCCAGCGCATCGCGCAGATGGAAGCCAGGGATCGAGCGGCCCGAGCCCTTGAGCTCGTGCGACCTGCCGTCGGCGGCACTGGCCGCAAAGACGAAGGTCGGCCGGTGGAAGCGTTCCTTGATGCGCGAGGCCACGATGCCGACCACGCCTTCGTGGAAGTCGGCGCCGAAGACGCTGATCGCGGCCGGCGGGGCGGCGTGTTCGTCGAACAGCGTCTCGGCCAGCGCCAGCGCCGCCTCGCGCATGCCGCCCTCGATGTCGCGCCGCTCGCGATTGATGCCGTCGAGCGTGCGCGCGAGTTCCTCGGCGCGCCCGGCGTCGTCGGTCAGCAGGCATTCGATGCCGAGCGTCATGTCCGACAGGCGGCCCGCGGCATTGATGCGCGGACCCAGCGCGAAGCCGAAATCGAAGGTGGTTGCCGCGGACGCGTTGCGGCCGGCCGCCTTGAACAGCGCCGCGATGCCCGCGGGCATGGCACCGGCCCTGATGCGGCGCAGCCCCTGCGCCACCAGCCGACGGTTGTTGGCGTCGAGCCGCACCACATCGGCCACCGTGCCGAGCGCCACCAGCGGCAGCAGCGCATCGAGCTTGGGCTGGTTGGTGCTGTCGAACACGCCGCGCCGGCGCAGCTCGCCGCGCAGCGCCAGCAGCACGTAGAACATCACGCCGACGCCCGCGATGCTCTTGCTGTCGAAATCGCAGCCGGGCTGATTGGGGTTGACGAGCACGTCCGCCGCGGGCAGCTCGGGGCCGGGCAGGTGATGGTCGGTCACCAGCACTGCGAGGCCGCGCGCCCTGGCGGCGGCGACGCCCTCGACGCTGGCAATGCCGTTGTCCACCGTGATCAGCAGGTCGGCGCCCTTGTCAGCGACGCGCTCGGCGATCGGCGGCGTGAGGCCGTAGCCGTCGACCACGCGGTCGGGCACCAGGTAGTCGACATGGCGCGCGCCGAGCAGCCTCAGCCCGCGCACCGCGACCGCGCAGGCGGTGGCACCGTCGCAGTCGTAGTCGGCCACGATGCACAGGCGCCGGTGATCGCGGATGGCGTCGGCCAGCAGCACGGCGGCCTCGCGCGTGCCGCGCAGCGTATCGGGCGGCAGCAGCAGCGCCAGGCCATCGTCGAGCTCGGCCTTGGCCAGCACGCCGCGGGCGGCATAGAGCCGTGCGAGCAGCGGGTGCACGCCGGCCTGCTCGAGGGCCCAGGCGCTGCGCGGCGGAATCTCCCGGGCCAGGATCTTCATCGTGCTCATAGCGACTCCAGCACGGGCGCCAGTGCCGGCCGCCGGAACAGGCTGCGGGCCCACCCTGCGAAGCCGCGTGGCCGCAGTTCGTAGCGCCGCGCGACGCGATCGCCGCAGAGCGTGAGTGCGACCGTCTCGCCGCGCGTGGCGGCCGCCAGCAGTTCGGCCACCGGGCCGGCGTCGAGCGCCTGCCATGCTGAGGCCCAGGCTGCGCCATCGTCGCGCAGCGCCGGGCTGCGAAGGGCGTCCGCCACCACCGGCGGCGCGGCGCTCGGCACGAAGGCCACGGGCAGGCTGCCGGTGCCGCTCAACCAGAAGGAATTGATGGGCGGAACGCCGCGTGCGGTGCGTTCGTCGTTCACGCGCTCGGTGTAGAGCAGCATCTGCATCTCGTTCTGCAGCCGCCGCAGAGGCCGACCGGCCTCGGACAGCGGCGACCATTGCGAGATCGGGTAGCCCACCGCGCGGTCGATGGATGCGGTCGGCAGCTGGTCGAAGATCGCGCCCTGGACCACCCAGCGCCCCGGCGTGGCGGATTCATGCAGGGCGATCCCGTCCTCCTCGAAGAAGGGTCGCGCAGCGGCCAGCAGGGCAGCGGATTCGGCGGCGTCGATGCGGATATCGCCGGGGTCGCCGAGCATCACGTCGTCGATGCCGACCTGCCAGTGGCACAGGGTCGCGGTGCCCCAGGGCTGGCCGGCCTCGGTGGCCGGGAGGCCGGCCGCACGCGCCTCCATCGCGGCCCAGGGGATGCAGCCGTCGGCCGAAGCGATGCCCAGCGCCTCGGCCAGGGCCCGTTCGTGCGGCGGCGACAGCGTGGCCTCGTCGCCGATGTCCTCGTGCACCGGCGTCAGCCGGGCCAGCAGCGCCTCGAGCTTCGGCAGCCGCAGGCCGGCCACTGCCGCGCGGCAGCCGGGCGTGCCCCGGCCGGCAAAAGGAACGATCAAGTGGCGGGCGATGGCGGAGGCGGGCATGGGCCTATTGTCCGGGATGCCACAATTCCGCCCTTATGCCCCTTCCCTATGAACTGCAACTCGGCTGGCGTTACACCCGTGCCGGCCGGGCCACGCGGCGCAACGGCTTCATCTCCTTCATCTCGGGCGTGTCGATGTTCGGCATCGCGCTCGGCGTCGCCGCGCTGATCATCGTGCTGAGCGTGATGAACGGCTTCCAGAAGGAAGTCACCGACCGCATGCTCGGCGTCATCTCCCACATCGAGATCTTCTCGCGCGACGGCCAGGCGCTCGGCGACATCGACGCCATCATGGCGGCGGCGCGCAAGAACCCCGAGGTGATAGGCGTCGCGCCCTTCGTCACCTCGCAGGCGCTGCTCGCGCGCGGCGAGGACATGAAGGGCGCATTGATTCGCGGCATCGACCCGAAGCTCGAGCCGCAGGTGACGGACATCTCGACCACCGCGCAGCAGGGGGCGCTCGACAAGCTGGTGCCGGGCGAGTTCGGCATCGTGCTGGGCGTGGAGCTGGCGCGCTCGATGTACGTGCGCGTCGGCGACCAGGTCACGCTGGTGGCTCCGGGCGGCCAGGTCACGCCGGCCGGCGTGATGCCGCGCTTCAAGCCCTTCACCGTGGTCGGCACCTTCGACTCGGGCCACTACGAGTACGACTCGGCGCTCGCCATGGTCCACGAGCAGGACGCCGCCCGCGTGTTCCGCCTCGAAGGCCCGACCGGCGTGCGGCTCAAGCTCAAGGACCTGCACCAGGCCCGCCAGGTGGCCGACCAGCTCGCGGCCACGCTGCCCGGCGAGTTCCTGATCCGCGACTGGACCCGTGCCAACAAGACCTGGTTCGCCGCGGTGCAGGTCGAGAAACGCATGATGTTCATCATCCTCACGCTGATCGTCGCGGTGGCGGCGTTCAACCTGGTGTCGACGCTGGTCATGACCGTCACCGACAAGCGCGCCGACATCGCGATCCTGCGCACGCTGGGCTCGAGCCCGAAGAGCATCATGGGCATCTTCGTGGTGCAGGGCGCCATGGTGGGCGTGATCGGCACGCTGGCCGGTCTGCTGCTCGGCCTCGGCATCGCCTACAACATCGACGTCATCGTGCCGGCGCTGGAGCGCCTGTTCCATGCCAGCTTCCTGCCCAAGGACATCTACCTGATCAGCAAGATGCCGAGCGATCCGCAGCGTGCCGACATCATGCCGATCACCATCATCTCGCTGGTGCTGGCCTTCGTGGCCACGCTCTATCCGAGCTGGCGCGCGAGCCGCGTCAACCCCGCGGAGGCGCTGCGCTATGAGTGAGGTGGTGCTGAAGGTAAGAGGCCTGGCCAAGCGCTTCCACGAAGGGCGCATCGACCTCACGGTGCTGCATGGCGTCGACCTCGACGTGCACGCGGGCGAGACGCTGGCGATCGTCGGCGCCTCGGGCTCGGGCAAGAGCACGCTGCTGCATCTGATGGGCGGCCTCGATGCGCCGACCGCGGGCAGCGTCGAGCTGCACGGCAAGAACATCGCGCACGTGGACGCGGCCGAGCAGGGGCGCCTGCGCAACCGGCATCTGGGCTTCGTCTACCAGTTCCACCACCTGCTGCCGGAGTTCAGCGCACTCGACAACGTCGCGATGCCGCTCAAGATCCGGCGCCTGCCGCCGCCCGAATCGGCGGCCGCCGCAGCCGCGATGCTGCAGTCCGTGGGCCTCGGCGAGCGCGTGCAGCACCGTCCGGCCGAGCTGTCGGGCGGGGAGCGCCAGCGCGTGGCGATCGCGCGCGCCCTCGTGACCCAGCCCGACTGCGTGCTGGCCGACGAGCCCACCGGCAACCTCGACCGCACCACCGCGGATGGTGTCTTCGCGCTGATGCTGCAGCTCGCGCGCGACCGCGGCACCGCCTTCGTGATGGTCACGCACGACGAGAGCCTGGCTGCACGCTGCGACCGGGTGCTGCGGCTGACGGCGGGACGACTGGCGGACTGATCCACTGCCCGCGTCCCTGCGTACACCGGGGATTGGTCACCGGAGTCGGGCGATGAATCGATGGATGCGGATTGCGGTCGCGTCGCTGGGCGCGCTCGCGCTGGGAGCCGGGATCGCCGGCTGCGCGCATGCGCCGCCGACGATCGCGCCGGTTGCCGAGGTCGACCTCGAGCGCTTCATGGGCGACTGGTACGTGATCGGGAACATCCCGACCCGGCTGGAGCGGGAGGCCTTCAACGCGCGCGAATCGTATGTGCTCGATGCGGATGGCGCCATCCGCACCACCTTCGAATACCGGGACGGCAGCTTCGAGGCACCCGTCAAGACCCTGCATCCGGTCGGGCGCGTGCGGCCCGGCACGCGCAACGCCGTGTGGGGCATGCAGTTCGTCTGGCCGATCGAGGCCGAATACGTCATCGTCGATCTCGATCCGGCCTACCGGCTCACGATCATCGGTCGCAGCCAGCGCGACTACGCGTGGATCATGGCGCGAACGCCGCGGATTGCGGACAGTGACTATGCAGCCGCGGTGCAGCGGCTGAAGGCGCTCGGCTATTCGACGGAGGGGCTGCGCCGCGTGCCGCAGCGGTGGCCCGACCGCTGAGCGGGCGGGCGCACGCAGGCGCTACGGCGAGCGATGCAGCCGCGGCGCCGCCAGTGCGTCGATGTTGTCGGCGATCGCGACGTCGACGTCGCGCCAGCGCCCGGTGAGCTTCGCCGAGGCCAGCGCGGCCTGCAGCAGCCGCAGCTCCTTGGCGCCGGGCGCCACCTTGATCTGCGCGATCGCGGCCGTGCTGTTGCCGGTGCGCAGCAGCGCGACCATCTTGTCGACCCATTCGTTGGTTCTGGCCATGGGCGGGACTACTTCCTGCCCTTCTTCACCGCCTTGGGCTTGGAAGCCTTGCCCGCATTTGCCGTGCCGCCGGTCTCCTTCTGGAAGCGCTCGAAGTACTCCGACGCCATGCCGCGGATCGACTTGCCGATGTTGGCGTAGTCGTACTCGTTGAGGTTCGCGAGCGAGACGCGGCCCGAGGCGTGCGTGCCGCCGAAACCGCGGCCCGGCAGCAGCACGATGCTGGTTTCCTCCGCGAGGCGGAACAGTGCCTCGTTGGGCTTGAGCTGCGTCAGCAGCCACTTGGCGAAGGCCGGCCCGTGCATCTGGGTCGCGATCTCCTCCATGTCGAGCAGGTGGTAGTAGCGCACCGAATTCGGGTCGACCACCATCGGCAGGCCCAGCGCACGGTAGAGCGCCTCCTTGCGGCGCAGCACGATGCGCTTCATGGCGGCCTTGTAGGCCTGCGGTTCGTCCATCAGCGAGAACAGCGAGAACATCACCATCTGCGCCTGCACCGGCGTCGACAGGCCGGCCGTGTGGTTGAGCGCCACGGTGCGGCTGTCGGCCACCAGCCGGTCGATGAACTTGAGCTTGCGCGGCTCGGTGGTGATCGA
Source organism: Variovorax jilinensis (assembly GCF_030316885.1). Lineage (GTDB taxonomy): Bacteria > Pseudomonadota > Gammaproteobacteria > Burkholderiales > Burkholderiaceae_C > Variovorax > Variovorax jilinensis. The sequence goes on from NZ_JASZYQ010000002.1 coordinate 345,311, forward strand.
GCTGTAGCGTTCGTCGAGTTCCTTGCGCCTGGCTTCGGGCAGCGCCGCGATCTTGCGGTCGAGGATGTTGTCCTCGTGCGTCGCCACCACGCCCATGCGCCAGCCCGTGGCACCGAAGTACTTCGAGAACGAATAGACCAGGATCGTGTTGTGCGGGCAGATGGCGAACAGCGAGACGAAGTTGTCCGCGAAGGTGCCGTAGACGTCGTCCGTGAGGATGATCAGGTCGGGCCGCTGCTTCACGATCTCGGCGATGTTCGCCAGCACCTCGTCGCTCATCTTGACCGAGGGCGGATTGCTCGGATTGCAGAGGAAGAAGGCCTTGACCTTCGGGTCGAGCAGCTTCTGCAGTTCCTTCTTGGTGTACTGCCAGTTGTTCTCGGGCTCGGCGTCGATGTTGAGCTCGAGCAGCTGGTAGTCATTGAGATGCGGGATCTCGATGTAGGGCGTGAAGATCGGCATGCCGAGCGCGATCGTGTCGCCGGCTTCGATCAGGTGGTTCTCGCGCAGGCTGTTGAACAGGTAGGTCATGGCCGCGGTGCCGCCTTCGACCGCATACATGTCGAACTTGCCCACGAAGGGATGGGTGCCGATCATCTCGCGGTGGATGTACTGGCCCACGATGATCTCCGACAGTCGCAGCATGCGGTCGGGCACCGGGTAGTTGCAGCCCAGGATGGCCTCGCACATCTCGTAGATGAAGTCGCCGGCCGACAGGCCGAGCTGGTCGCGCACGTACGAGACCGCGGACTCGATGAAGCGCACGCCGGGCACGCCGCGGTTCGTCTGCGTGAAGATCTCGAAGCGCGCCTCGATGCCTTCGCGCTGCGGGAAGCCGCCGACGTCGTCCATGTAGACATAGGAACGCTCGGATTCGCTCATGGCGAACAGGCCGAACTGGAAGAAGCCGTGGCGTGGCGTCGTGGCCAGGAAGTTCGGATTGCCGCGGCCCGCGTTCAGCATCAGGCGATCGCTCTCGCTGGCGACCTTGATCAGGGCATCCTTGAGTTCGAAGGGGCTCAGGTTGCCAAGCTTTTCGACGTCGCTGAATTCCATTGTTGTTTCCTTTGGGATCGAGATTGAAGGGATGGCACGCCTGCTCAGACCAGCGCCACGATCAGCGGTCCGAGCAGCGTGAGAAAGACGTTGGCCAGCGCGTAGGTGATCGCGAACGGCACCGTCGGGATCGCGTTCTCGGCCTTGTCGAGCACCTCGCCGAAGGCCGGGTTGGCACTGCGCGAGCCCGACAGCGCGCCGGCGAAGTTCGCCACGTTGTCGTAGCGCAGCACGTAGCGGCCGAAGACCATCGTGATCAGCATCGGGACCAGCGTCACGACGACGCCGACGCCGAAGATCGTGAGGCCGAGTTCGCGGATGGTCTGCACCGCCTGCAGGCCCGACGACAGGCCCACCACCACCACGAAGCCGGCCAGGCCGAGGTCCTTGAGCAACTGCACCGCACCGGCCGGCAGGGCGCCGAAGGTCTGGCGCCGTGCGCGGTACCAGCCGAACAGCAGGCCCGACAGCAGCGCGCCGCCGCCGCTGCCGAGCGTGAGCGGGATGTCCCCGAGCTTGACGCTCAGCAGGCCGATCAGCAGACCCACGACGAGGCCGGCGCCGAGGTAGACGAAGTCGGTCTTGCTGCTGGGCACGATGGTCTCGCCGATGCGCGAGGCGACCCGCTTGACATCCTGCTCGGCACCGAAGATCGAGACCAGGTCGCCGGCCTGCACCACCGTGTCGTCCTTCATCGGCAAAACCCGGCCCATGCGGCTGATCTGCGTCACGAAGATGCCGTGGCGGGCGCCGCCGGCGGTCTCTGTGCGGATGCGGCCGATGGTCTTGCCGTCGAACTCGTTGCGGGCCAGCACGATGTCGCGCTTGTGCATGGTGAGTTCCATGCCGTCGACGCCGTCGAGCTCGCGCCCGAGCATCGGCGCGCTGGACACCACGGCCTCGCGGCGCCCGACCACCAGCACGATGTCACCCTGCGCGAGCCGCAGGTCGGGCCCGACCTCGATGAACTTGCCGTCGCGCTTGACGCGCTCGATCGTGATCGTGGTGGCCGGAGTCGCGTTCTCGATATCGGCAACGCTGCGCTTCGGGTCGCTCGTGAGCTCGTAGATGCGGCCCACCAGCGCCGGCGCGGCCGCCTGCTGGTCGGGGCCGAGCGCCGCGGCCCCGGCCTGCATGCGCATTTCCTCGGCCACCGCATCGTCGCGGATCGAGCGGCCCATGAAGCGCGGGAGGATGTTGACGCACACGATGATGGCGCCGAAGGAGCCGAAGACGTAGGTCACCGCATAGCCGATCGCGACGTTGCCCTGCAGCCGCGTGGTTTCGTCGGCCGAGAGACCGAGCTTGGCGATCGCGTCGCCCGCGGTGCCGATGATGGCCGACTGCGTGAGGCCGCCGGCCGCGATGCCCGCGGCCAGCCCCTTGTCGAGCGAGAACAGCTTGGCCATGACGATCACGGTGGCCAGGCCGGTCAGTGCCATCACAGCGGCCAGCACGATCTCTTTTATCGAACGCTTGCCCAGCGAGCTGAAGAATTGCGGGCCGCTCTCGAAGCCGACCGCGTAGATGAACAGCGCGAACAGCACGGCCTTGACACCGTTGTCGATCTGCACGCCGACCTGGCTCACCACCACGGCCGCCAGCAGCGAGCCGGCAACGCCGCCGAGCTGGAACTTGCCGAACTTGAACTTGCCGATCCAGTAGCCGACCGCCAGCGAGAGGAAGAGCGCCATCTCGGGCGATCGCTTGAACAGTTCGTGCAGCCATTCCATGGTCGGGTGGTCCTTGTTCAGTGCGCCTGCATGGCGCTGACGATGCCGACGATCAGCGGCCCCATCAGGGGCAGTATCACGTTCGAGATCGCGTAGGTGATGGTGTAGCCGAGCAATGGCGTGGTATTGCCGGCCGCGTTCTGGACCGCGCTGAGCGCGGGCGTGCTGCATTGCTGGCCGGCGATCGCGCCGAGCAGCACCGGTGTCTCGATCTTGAGCAGCTTGCGCCCCACGAACAGCGAGCAGCAGGCAGGCACCACCGCGATCGCCACGCCCAGCAGCGGCAGCGCGATACCGAACTTGTGGATCAGGTCCAGCGCCTGCGGTCCCGATGCAAGGCCGACGCAGGCGATGAAGGTGGCCAGGCCGATGTCCTTCATGAGCGCGAGGGCGTCGTCGGGGATGCTGAGCCGGTGCGGGTTCCGGGCCTGCCACCAGCCGAAGGCGAGGCCGCTGAGCAGCGCACCGCCACCGGTGCCGAGCGAGAACGGGATGCCGCCGAACTTGATGCTGAAGTGGCCGATGAACACGCCCGCCAGGATGCCGGCCGCCATGTAGCTCATGTTGGTGCGCGCGGACCGGATGACGCGGTCGCCGAAGAGCGGCAGCACCTTTGTGATGTCGGCGCTCGGGCCGAGCAGCTTGAGCACGTCGCGTTTCTTGAGCCGGAAGTCGGGCAGCAGCGGCATCGTGTGGCCGTCGCGCACCACGCCGACCACGTGCAGGTTCTGCGGCAGCCGCGGCAAGGTGCCCTGCGCCTCGCCGTCGTGCACCTTGAGCTCGCGCAGGCTGCGGTCGAACCATTGGGGATGGTTCACCACCACCTCGGCAGTCTCGACCACCACCTCGAGGTCGCTGGTGTCGGCATGCTCGCGACCGAACTCGGCGCCGATGGCCACCATCGCGCTGCGTTCGCCGAACACCAGCACCCGATCGTCGGCAGCCAGCACCAGCGAAGGCGTGATCTCGAGCGTGGCGTCGCCGCGCTTCACGCGCTCGATGCCCGCGCGGCGCTCGAAGGGTCCCATGAGTTCGGCCACCGTGCGACCCTGGCCCCTGGGACCCACGTCGAACACGCGGCCGACGATGTCCGGCGTCGCGCTCTCGCCTTCGGTCGCACCGCCGCCCATCGAGCGCCAGAGCTTGTCGGCCTCGGCACGCAGGTTGATGCGCAACAGCAGCGGAAAGATCTGGCTCGTGACGATCACGATCGCGATCAGTCCGAAGATGTAGGTGATCGAATAGGCGGTCACCACATTGGCCTGCAACTGCTGGATCTGCTCGGCCGGCAGAGCCAGCTTGGAGATGGCGTCGGTCGCGGTACCGACCACGGCCGACTCTGTCGCGGCGCCCGCCATGAGGCCGGCCGCGGTGCCCGGATCGAAGCCGAAGAAGCGACTCGCGCCCACCACGAGTGCGATCACCACCACCACCTCCACCAGGCACAGCAAGCCCATGCGCAGGCCCTTGGCGTCGAGATTGGCGAAGAACTGCGGGCCGCCCGCGTAGCCGAGCGCGAAGATGAACAGCATGAAGAAGACGTTCTTCACACCGTTGTCGAGCGTGATGCCGAGCTGGCCCACGAGCAGCGCGACGATCAGCGTGCCGCAGACGCCGCCGAGCTGGATCGGTCCGAAGCTGATCTGTCCGATCGCATAGCCGATCGAAAGCACCAGGAACAAGGCGATCTCGGGATGCCTTCTGAGAATGTCTGCGAACTCGCTGAGCACGTGCGTGATTCCTCCGGGCTTGGCCGTCAAGTCGCGGCCTCGGCTCCCTTTCGGGCCAGTTTAGCCGGGGAAAACTTCAGGTCGGTGTAGACCTTCGTTTGCGGAGGAATTTTTCTAGAGGATGCGGTTGAACCAGAGCAGCGAGAGTCCTGCCGAGACCAGCGCCAGCGCTGCGGCAGCCATCGCGAACAGGGCCGAGACCTCGGTCTCCTTCTTCTCGACCGTGAGCCGCGAGCTCAGCGTGTTGTAGACCTTCTTGAGGTCGTTGGCGGTGCCCGCATAGAAGTACTCGGCCTGGGTCTTGTTGGCGATCGCTTTGAGCGTCTCCTCGTCGAGCCGCACGCGCATCGACCAGCCCTCGAAGCCGATGGTCTCGCCGTCGACCGTGCCGATGCCCACCGTGTAGACGCGCACGCCGCGGTCGGCCGCCACCTTGGCGGCGTCGAGCGGATCGACGCCCGTGGTGCGCTGGCCGTCGGTCAGCATGATGATCGCCGCCGAGGTGTAGGAGCCCGGCGTCACCGGCGTGAACTCCTTGGGTGCCGGCTTGCCCGCGCGCTCGATCGGGGTGCCGGTCTGGCGGCTCTTGGGCGCGAAGTCCGCGATGTCGATGCCCGCCTCGGGGAACAGCGTGGCCAGCGAAACCACGATCGCATTGCCGGTGGCGGTGGCCCGCTGCAGCTGGAAGGAATCGATCGCCGTGACCAGGTCGTCGCGGTTGGTGGTCGGCAGCTGCGCCACCTGCGCACTGCCGGCGAAGGCCACGATGCCGACCTTCACGGTGCGCGGCAGTTCCTTGAGGAAGCTCTTGGCTGCTTCCTGCGCCGCGACCAGCCGGTTGGGTTGCACATCGGCGGCGCGCATGCTGCCCGAGACGTCCATCGCAAGGATGATGGTCTGCTGGTTGGAGGGCAGCACCACCACCGCCATCGGCCGTGCGGCGGCGATCAGCATCGCCGTCAGCGCGAGCAGGAACAGCAAAGGGGGGATGTGCCGCCGCACGGTCTGGCCCGCGCCCATCGCCTCGCGCACGATCGACAGGCTCGCATAGCGCAGCGCGAGCTTCTTCTTGCGCCGGATGAGCCACAGGTAGAGCAGCACCAGAAGCGGCACGGCCAGCAGCAGCCAGAGGAATTGAGGCCAGAGGAAGTTCATGCGGCCACCGCCTTGGAGTTCGCCTGGCCCGAGCGGACGCGGCGCTTGCGCATGTCGGCAAATCGCACGATGGCTTCCACCAGGTCGTCGTCGGTCGAGAGCTCGAGGGCGTCGACGCCGATCTTGGCCAGCGATTCGCGCAGCTGTCCTTCGCGTTCGGCGGCGATGCGGGCAAAGCGCTTGCGAAAGCCCGCGTCGTGCGTGTCGACCCAGAGCTGCTCGCCGGTCTCGGCGTCGCGCAGCGGAACCAGACCGAGGTCCGGCAGCTCGAGCTCGAGCGGATCGAAGACGCGCACGGCGACCACGTCATGGCGTTGAACGAGATGCGCGAGCGGCCGCTCCCAGCCGGGCTCGGTGACGAAGTCCGAAACCACGAACACGGTCGAGCGGCGAGGAATCAGCACGGCGGCCGACTTGAGCAGGTCGGCCAGGCGGGTCATGCCCTTCTGGGTCGGTGCACGCTCGGCGGTGCGCCGCTCCATCGCGTGCATGAGGTGGAGCACATGGCGGCGGCCGCTTCGCGGCGGAATCACCGCTTCGACATCGTTGCCGTAGACCATCGCGCCGACGCGGTTGCCATGCCGCGTGAGCAGGCGCGCGATGACACCGACGAAGCCGGCAGAGATCTCGCGCTTGGCCTTCACGCCGGAGCCGAAATCGACCGAGCGGCTCAGGTCGAGGACGAACCAGGCGGCCATCTCGCGGTCTTCGGTGAACACGCGAACGTGCGGCGACTGCAGGCGGGCCGTGACGTTCCAGTCGATGTGCCGCACATCGTCGTGGTGCTGGTATTCGCGCAGATCGGCAAGGTCCAGCCCGGTGCCGCGCATCAGGGTGCGGTAGTCGCCTTGCAGCAGGCCGTCGAGGCGTCGTATGACGGTCCATTCGAGCCGACGCAGCGCGCGTTCGACCCCGCTGGCCGCGGCTTCAACGGCCGCGAGCTGCTCGTCGTTGGCGGCTTTCGCGCGCCTAGGCCACCAGCTTTTCATGCTCGAGCGGCTTGGGTGGTGCAGGCACGGCGCGCATGATGCGCTCGATCAGGCTGTCGGGCGTGAGCCCTTCGGACAGGCCTTCGTAGGAAAGCGTCACGCGGTGGCGCAGCACGTCGGGCACCAGCGCGGTCATGTCTTCCGGCAGCGCGTAGTTGCGGCCGCGCAGCATGGCCAGGGCGCGTGCGCCCTGCGTCAGGTTGATGCTCGCGCGCGGGCTGGCGCCGAAGGTGATGAAGCGGCGCATGTCCTTGAGGCCGTGCTTCTCGGGCGTGCGCGTGGCCGACACCAGCTTGACCGCGTACTGGATCAGCGAGGGATCGACGTAGACGCGCTGCGCCTCGGCCTGCAGTGCAGCGAGCTGCTCGGTGCTGGCGACCGGCTGCGCATCGACCTGGGGGCCGATGACGCGCTGGACGATGACGAACTCTTCCTCGTCGGTCGGGTAGTCGACCAGCACCTTCATCATGAAGCGGTCGACCTGCGCCTCGGGCAGCGGATAGGTGCCCTCGGTCTCGATCGGGTTCTGCGTGGCCATGACGAGGAAGGGGCGCGGCACCTTGTGCGTCTCGCCGGCGATCGTGACCTGGCGTTCCTGCATCACCTCGAGCAGCGCGCTCTGCACCTTGGCCGGCGCGCGGTTGATTTCGTCGGCCAGCAGCAGATTGGCGAACACCGGGCCCAGCGAGGTGCTGAAGTCGCCGGTCTTCTGGTTGTAGATGCGGGTGCCGACCAGGTCCGCCGGCACCAGGTCGGGCGTGAACTGGATGCGCTTGAACTGCCCGCGCACCGTGTCGGCCAGCGTCTTGACCGTGAGGGTCTTCGCAAGGCCCGGAACACCCTCGACCAGCAGGTGGCCGCCGGCCAGCATCGCCACCATGACGCGCTCGAGGAAGCGGTCCTGGCCGACCACGACGCGCTTGACCTGATAGAGGATCTGCTCCATCAGTTCGGCCGTGGCCGGGGAGGTCGATTCGAACTCTGTGCTCATGGGCGTTGTGCTTTCTTCGGTGGATCAGAAGGGCGGCGAACCGGCGGCGGATGCGGCGTTCTCGATCGGTACCGCGAAGGCGATGCCGATGAAGGTGCGCTGCTGGGTCGGGTTGAGGATCGCGGTCACGATGCCGAGCACCTCGCCGCTCATGTTGATGAGCGGGCCGCCCGAATTGCCGGGATTGGCTGCGGCGTCGAACTGGATCAGGTTGCCGAGTTCCTGCTTGCCCTCGGGCGATCGGAACGAGCGGTTGAGCCCCGAGACCACGCCGGCCGAGACGGAAGGGCCGATGCCGAAGGGAAAGCCGACCGCCGCGACCTGGTCGCCCGGCATCAGGTCGGCCGTGGATCGCATGGTGGCCGGGATCAGGTCGTCGGGCAGCTTCTGTGCCTGCAGTACCGCGAGATCGTTCTCCGGCTGCAGCGCAGTGATGGTGGCCGGCGCCTCGAAGCCGTCGGCGAAGGTGACCTTGATGGTCTCGGCGCCCGCGACCACGTGCAGGTTGGTGAGGATGATGCCCTTGTCGACAATCACGACACCGGTGCCGACGCCGCGTTCGACTTCCTTGCCGGGCACCTCGTCGGTCGTTTCGGGCGGCTTGCCCTTGGCGAGATTGCGCCCGCGCTTCTCGGTCTTGGCTTCGGGCGTGTTCTTCTCGGTGCCGTAGCCGACCACGCGCACGACCGAGGGCCGGATGATGTCGGCGGCGCGGGCAGCCTGCGACGGCAGGACGTTGGTCTGCAGCGTGCGCAGCACGGCGGCGTCGATGTCCTTCTGGGTGAGGGCCGGGCCTGCCTGGCGCGGCCACAGATAGGCGCCGGTGGCGCCGAGTCCGACCACCAGTGCCAGCAGCAGGCCGAAGCTGCGACGGCCCGGCTGCCACGCCGGCCTGGCCGAAGGCACTGCCGCCAAGGCGGGCGACTCGTCTGCGGACGTGCCCGGCTCCACCGCATCCTGCTGCGGTACGCGGGGCGAGCGGCTGTAGAAAGCAGGCCTGCGCATCGGGGCACCTCCGGGCAAAAGAGAGTCGCTGTGGCAGCCACGGTAGCACGCTTTCCGCGCCCGTGCATCCCTTCGGGCATCATGGCGCGATGGCCTTCTTCGTCGACACCCATTGCCACCTCGACGCGCCCGAATTCGGTTCGGAGATGCCCCGTATCCGTGCCCGTGCACGCAGTGCGGGCGTGGCCCTGTGCGTCATTCCGGCGGTTGCCGTCGACAACTTCGATGCCGTGCGCGAGCTTGCCCATCTGCAGGGCGATGCCTATGCGCTCGGCATCCATCCGCTGTGCACCGGCACGGCCCGCGACGAGGATCTGGACCGGCTCGACGAGGAACTCGGCCGGCGCCGCGACGACCCGCGGCTGGTCGCGGTCGGCGAGATCGGGCTCGACTACTTCGTCGAGGGCCTGGATGCCGCCCGCCAGGAGCGCTTCTTTCACACCCAGTTGCAGCTGGCGCGCAAGCACGCCTTGCCGGTCGTCATCCATGTACGGCGGTCGGTCGACCAGGTGCTCAAGCATCTGCGGCAGGTGGCACCGGGCCAGGCCTGGCAGGGCATCGCGCACGCCTTCAATGGCAGCGCGCAGCAGGCGCAGGCCTGCCTGGCGCTGGGCCTCAAGCTGGGTTTCGGTGGTGCCGTCACCTTCGAACGCGCGCTGCAGCTCCGGCGCCTGGCCGGCTCGCTGCCGATCGACGCGATCGTGATGGAGACCGACGCCCCCGACATCCAGCCGCACTGGCTCTACCGCACCCAGGCCGAGCGCGCTGCCGGCGCATCGCAGGGGCGCAACGAGCCCGCCGAACTGCCGCGCATCGCGCAGGTGGTGGCCGCCCTGCGCGGCATCGAGACCGGCGCGCTGGCCGAGGCGACGACGCGCAATGCGACGGCGGCGCTGCCAAGGCTGCTTCCCCTCGTTCGCCTGTCGGGCGAAGCCCTGCACGGCGCGTAGGCGGATTGCCCGACTTGCGCGGTCCGGTCTGCGGGGCGCCGTTTTGGTGTCATCCTCGCACCCTGTGCAGCCGTTGCGTCATAGTGGCGAGCCAGTCACTCCACTCAAACAAAGGAGCTTTCCCATGAATACATCCATCGTTCGCACCCTCCCGGCAGCAGTCGCGCTGGCCGTTGCCTGCATCGCCGGTTCGGCCGTCGCGCAGACCGCGGCACCGACCACCACCCAGAAGGTCGAGAACGCCGGCGAGAAGGCCTGGGACGCCACCAAGAGCGGCACCGAGAAGGCCTGGGACAAGACCAAGGCCGGCAGCGAGAAGGCCTGGGACGCTACCAAGAGCGGTACCAAGAAGGCCGTGAAGGCGACCGAGAAGGGTGCCAAGGCCACCGGAAAGGCGGTCGACAACGTGGCCACCGATGCCGCCGACGGTACGCGCAAGGTCGGCAACAAGATCGGCGAGAAGATCCCCGGCACCGCCCAGCACGACGCCGCCAAGAAGCCCTGAACACGGGCGCCCGGCCCGGTCGGGCGTGCCAGCGAAAAACCCGCCGACGGCGGGTTTTTTCATTGGCGGCGCGGTGGCTCAGGCCACGGCGGGCGGCGTGATGTTGCGATGCACCAGCGGCGTCTCGGGCGTCGGGTAGCCGGCGGTGCCGAAGGTCTGGACGATCGCCTTGTGGGTGTCGAAGTAGACCTGCCAGTAGTGGTCGGTGTGCGTGTAGGGCCGCACCGCGAGCAGCGGGCCCTCGGGTGTGAAGCCGAGGATCTCGACATCGGGCGCTGGCGTGGTGGCGATGTTGGGGATCTGGCCCACGGCCGCCTTCAGCAGTTCGATGGCCTGCGTCACATCGACGCCGTTGGCCACCTTGGCCGTGACGTCGACGCGGCGGAAGGCCAGCTGGCTGAAGTTCTGGATCGATTCCGACAGCACCTTGTTGTTGCCCACGGTCGTGACCACGTTGTCGGGCGTGATGACGGTGGTGCCGAACAGGCCCAGTTCCTTCACCGTGCCGTTGACGCCGCCGCCGATCGTCACGTAGTCGCCCACCTTGTAGGGCCGCAGCACCTGCAGGAACACGCCGGCCGCGAAATGGGTGAGCAGGCCGCCCCAGGCGGTGCCGATGGCGAGACCGGCGCCGGCCAGCAGCACGGCGAACGAGGTGGTCTTGACGCCGAACATGTCGAGGATCGCGAGGATCAGGACGATGTTGAGCAGCACGCCGAGGATGGAGACCAGGTAGTTGCTGAGCGTCGGGTCGATGCGCTTGCCGCGCTCGAGGGCCGCACCCGCGAGGCGCTGTGCCAGGCCGATCAGCCAGCGACCGACCCCCCATGCCACCAGGGCACCGATCACTTTCAGGCCAAAATCGACGCCCTGTGTCGTCAGGAAAATCCAGATCGCTTCCGTATTCATGTTCCATCCTCTCGCCGGGGCCTGTGCGTCGGCCGCCGTGCAACGTTATGAATAAGCCGGCCTTGCGCCCAGGCGACGCGAAAGTCGTGCTCACGGGACTCGCGCCGATCGTTTCCGACAACACCGCCGTGTTGATACTCGGCAGTTTTCCCGGTGCCCGATCGATCGCGCAGCAGCGGTATTATGCGCACCCGCAGAATGGTTTCTGGAGGATATTGCAGGCGCTGTGGCCCGCAGAGCCCCTTGCCACGGGCGAAGATAGCTATGAAAAGCGTAGCAGATGGCTGCTCGACCACGGCCTCGGCGTGTGGGACGTCTACGCCAGTTGCGAGCGCGAGGGCAGCCTCGATTCGGCCATCCGGGAAGGGGTCCTGAACGACATCGCGAGCCTGCGCCTGCCGCGGCTCGCGGCCGTCGCGCACAACGGCGGCGAAAGCTTCAGGCACGCGCGCCACACGCGCCTGCTGGGCGTCCCGGTGCATCGGCTGCCATCGTCGAGCCCGGCCAACGCGTCATGGAGCTTCGAGCGCAAGCTGGCGGCCTGGCGTGAAGTATTCGAAAGGTATCTGGTCATCCCATGAAGCTGTCGTTGCCCGAAGTCAATTTCTCCGATTGGGGCGACGTGCGCTATCTGCACCTCGGCACCGAGTGGGTCCAGGGCTCGATGAAGCTCGATGCGCCGTTCGAGATCGAGCTCGAATACGTGCAGCGCATGATGGCCTGGCTGCTGTTCGTCGACCCCGCGAGCGTCGGCAAGCGGCATGCGATGCAGCTCGGGCTCGGCGCGGCCAGCCTCACCAAGTTCTGCCGCAAGCAGCTGCGCATGCGCACCACCGCGATCGAGCTCAACCCGCAGGTGGTGGCCGCCTGCCGCGGCTGGTTCAAGCTGCCGGCCGACGACACCAAGCTCGAGATCGTCATCGCCGATGCCTCGGCCGAGATCCGCAAGCCGCGCTGGGCCGGCACGGTCGATGCCCTGCAGGTCGACCTCTACGACCACGAGGCGGCAGCGCCGGTGCTCGACAGCGAGGCCTTCTATGCCGACTGCCGCGCCCTGCTGACCGAGGACGGCTGCATGACGGTCAATCTCTTCGGCCGCTCGTCGAGCTACGAGCGCAGCCTCGAGAAGATCTCTGCCGCCTTCGGCGCCGATGCGGTCTGGGCCTTCAAGCCGACGCGCGAGGGCAACACCGTGGTGCTCGCGCAGCGCGAGGCCAGCCGGCCGAAGCGGCCCGTGCTTGCCGAGCGCGCACAAAGCATCCAGACTCGCTGGGGCCTGCCCGCGCCGAAGTGGCTGCGGGTCTTCAAACCCCAGACCTGACCTCATGAGCGCTGTCACTCCCGCCGCTGCCGCTGCCTCGCGCCACGAAGGCCCGCTGGTGCTGAGCCACCTGATCGAATGGCTGGCCAAGGACGGCGTGATCTCTCCAATGGAAGCCAAGCGCACGCTGGCGCGCTGCGCCCAGGCCGAGAGCCGGCAGGCGCCTCTGGTGCGCCTGGCCAACGTGGCCATGACCCGCGAGCGCGACGGCAAGCCGCTCGACCTCGAGATGCTGACCCAGTGGCTGGCCGGCCGCGCCGGCCTGGCCTACCTGCGCATCGATCCGATCAAGGTCGACGTCGGCAAGGTGGCCGACACCATGAGCGCGGCCTACGCCGAGCGCCACAAGGTGCTGCCGGTGCAGGTGACGCCGAACGAGGTGGTGGTTGCCACGGCCGAGCCCTTCCTGACCGACTGGATCGCCGAGGTCGAGCGCCAGTCGCGCCGCTCGGTGCGCCGCGTGGTCTCCAACCCGACCGATATCCAGCGCTACACGGCCGAGTTCTTCGCGCTCGCCAAGTCGGTGCGGGCGGCCCAGAAGGCGGGCGGCAGCGCGGGCGGTGCCAGCTTCGAGCAGCTGGTCGAGCTCGGCAAGACCAACAAGCAGCTCGACGCCAACGACCAGAGCGTGGTGCAGGTGGTCGACTGGCTCTGGCAGTACGCCTTCGATCAGCGCGCCAGCGACATCCATCTCGAGCCGCGGCGCGACCAGGGGATGATCCGTTTTCGCATCGACGGCGTGCTGCACCCGGCCTACCAGATGCCCATGGGCGTGCTCAACGCGATGGTGGCGCGCATCAAGCTTTTGGGCCGCATGGACGTGGTCGAGAAGCGCCGTCCGCTCGACGGCCGCATCAAGACCCGCAACATGCGTGGCGACGAGGTCGAGATGCGGCTGTCGACCCTGCCCACGGCCTTCGGCGAGAAGATGGTGATGCGCATCTTCGACCCCGACACCGCGGTCAAGGACCTCGATGCGCTGGGCTTCGCGCCGCATGACGCCGAGCGCTGGGAAAAGCTGGTGACGCGGCCGCACGGCATCATCCTCGTCACCGGTCCGACCGGCTCGGGCAAGACCACCACGCTGTACAGCACGCTCAAGCGCATCGCGACCGAGGAGGTCAACGTGAGCACGGTCGAGGACCCGATCGAGATGATCGAGCCCTCGTTCAACCAGACGCAGGTGCAGACGCAGCTCGACTTCGGCTTCACCGAAGGGTTGCGGGCGCTGATGCGGCAGGACCCGGACATCATCATGGTCGGCGAGATCCGAGACCTGGCGACCGCCGAGATGGCGGTGCAGGCGGCGCTCACGGGGCACCTGGTGTTCAGCACGCTGCACACCAACGACGCGCCGAGCGCGATCACCCGGCTCATGGAGCTCGGCGTGCCTTCCTACCTGATCACGGCCGTGATGCTCGGCGTGCTGGCACAGCGGCTGGTGCGGACCCTGTGCCCCAACTGCAAGGAACCCGACGAGTCGGTCACGCGCGAAAAGCTCGCCGAGTTCGTCAAGCCCTGGCAGATCAACGGCTCGGTGCGTGCGTACAAGCCGGTGGGCTGCGTCGACTGCCGCATGACGGGCTACATGGGCCGCATGGGCCTCTACGAGCTGCTCAGCATCACCGAGGCCTTCAAGGGCCAGGTCACCAAGGAGCCCAACACCGCCGGGCTGCGGCGCCAGGCGGTGGTCGACGGCATGCGGCCGCTGCGCCTGGCGGGCGCGCTGCGCGTGGCCGAGGGCGTGACCACCATCGAGGAAGTGCTGAGCGCGACACCTCCGCTCGAATAGCGCCGCGGCGCGCGTCGGCGCGTCGCCCGTTCAGGGAATACCCTGAAGCGCCGATAGGTGGAATCCACATTCGTCTGACTGAAGGCTGACTACACAATCTCCGATCGAATTTTTTCGTGGAGACCGTTCGTGAAAATCAAGAGTCAGAAAGACTTCTTCTCGGGGGTGATGTTCGCCGTCGTGGGCGTCGCCTTCGCATGGGGGGCGACCACCTACAACGTCGGCAGCGGTGCCCGCATGGGCCCGGGCTACTTCCCGCTGATGCTCGGCATCCTGATGGCCTTCATCGGCCTCGTCATCATGTTCACCGGTCTCACGGTCGAGACCGAGGACGGACAGCCGATCGGCAAGTGGGCCTGGAAGCAGGTGGTCTTCATCCTCGGCGCCAACCTGGCCTTCGGCGTGCTGCTCGGCGGCCTGCCGAGCATCGGCGTGCCGGCCATGGGGATGATCATCGCGATCTATGCGCTGGTCATCATCTCCAGCCTCGCGGGCAGCGAGTTCAACCTGCCCAAGGTGCTGATCCTCGCCACCGCGCTGGCGGTCGGCAGCTACATCGCCTTCATCTGGGCGCTCAAGCTGCAAATCCAGGTGTGGCCCACCTTCATCACGGGCTGAGGACCAGACAAATGGAACTACTCAACAATCTCTCGCTCGGCTTCGGCGTTGCGTTCACCTTCACCAACCTGCTGTATTGCCTGGTCGGCTGCATCCTGGGCACGCTGATCGGCGTGCTGCCGGGCATCGGTCCGGTCGCGACCATCGCGATGCTGCTGCCGGCCACCTATGCCCTGCCGCCGGTTTCGGCGCTGATCATGCTGGCCGGCATCTACTACGGTGCCCAGTACGGCGGCTCCACCACCGCGATCCTGGTCAATCTGCCCGGTGAATCGTCCTCGGTGGTGACCGTGATCGACGGCTACCAGATGGCGCGCAAGGGGCGGGCCGGGCCTGCGCTCGCGGCCGCCGGCCTGGGCTCCTTCTTCGCCGGTTGCGTGGGCACGCTGATCCTCGCGGCCTTCGCGCCGCCGCTGACCGAGCTGGCCTTCAAGTTCGGCCCGGCCGAATACTTCTCGCTGATGATCCTGGGCCTGATCGGCGCCGTGGTGCTGGCCTCGGGCTCGCTGCTCAAGGCGATTGCGATGATCGTGCTGGGCCTGCTGCTGGGGCTGGTCGGCACCGACGTCAATTCGGGCGTGGCGCGCTTCAGCTTCGACATCCCGGAACTGACCGACGGCATCGGCTTCGTCGCCATCGCCATGGGTGTGTTCGGCTACGGCGAGATCATCGCCAACCTGTCGCGCCCCGAGGAAGACCGCGAGGTCTTCACGGCCAAGGTCTCGGGCCTGTTCCCGACCAAGGAAGACTTCAAGCGCATGCTGCCCGCGGTGCTGCGCGGCACCACGCTCGGTGCCGCGCTCGGCATCCTGCCGGGCGGCGGCGCGCTGCTGGCGGCCTTCGCGGCCTACACGATCGAGAAGAAGACCAAGCTGCATCCCGGCGAAGTGCCGTTCGGCAAGGGCAACATCCGCGGCGTCGCGGCACCCGAGTCGGCCAACAACGCCGGCGCCCAGACCTCCTTCATCCCGCTGCTGACGCTGGGCATTCCGCCCAACGCCGTGATGGCGCTGATGGTGGGCGCGATGACCATCCACAACATCCAGCCGGGCCCGCAGGTCATGACCAGCAACCCGGAACTGTTCTGGGGCCTGATCGCCTCGATGTGGATCGGCAACGCGATGCTGATCGTGCTGAACCTGCCGCTGATCGGCATGTGGATCAAGCTGCTGTCGGTGCCGTACAAGTACCTGTTCCCGGCGATCGTGCTGTTCTGCGCCATCGGCGTCTATTCCACCAACAACAACACCTTCGACATCTGGATGGTGGCGGCCTTCGGCTTCGTCGGCTATGCCTTCTTCAAGCTCGGATGCGAGCCGGCGCCACTGCTGCTGGGCTTCATCCTGGGCCCGATGATGGAAGAGAACCTGCGCCGCGCGCTGCTGCTGTCGCGCGGCGACTGGGTGGTGTTCGTCTCGCGGCCGATCTCGGCCGGCCTGCTGGCGGCGGCCCTGCTGCTGCTGGTGATCGTGCTGCTGCCGGCGGTCAAGTCCAAGCGCGAGGAAGCTTTCGTCGAGGACTGAGAGCGCTTGCTCCAAAAGGAAAGAAGCACCTTCGGTGCTTTTTTCATGCCTTCGGCGCGCGCGGCGGCTTCATGTGCTGGCGCGCCAGCGCGAGGAAGGCCAGCGCCGCCGGGTTGAGCGGGTGCTTGGCCAGCCGCACGGCCACCACCGGGTATTCGAGCACCGGCCGGGTCACGGCCACGGCGCGCAGGTTGGCGGGCATCAGGACCTCGACGTAGCGAGGCAGCAGCGAGACGCCGGCACCCGCCTGGATCAGGCCGAAGGCGGTCGACAGCATCGACACATGGTGCGCCACGCGCGGATAGACGTTGGCGACGCTCGAGAGCTGCCGGCTCACCGCGCGCCAGACGTTGGCGTCCGGGTTGACGTGGATGAAGGGCAGCGCCTCGAGGTGCCGCGCATCGATCACGATGCGCTGCGCGAGCGGATGGTCGTCGCGCACGAAGAGCGCCATGCGTTCGGTGAAGAGCGGCTCGGTCGCGAGTTCGGAGTGGCCCTGGCCGATGTCGGAGCCGAAGCCCAGGTCGGCCTCCTGGGAGAGGATGCGCGAGATCATCTGCTCGGCCGTGCTGTCGACCAGCGTGGTGGCGAGCGCCGGGTATTGCTGCGAGAAACGCCCGAGCAGCGGCGGCAGCAGCGCGCCGGCCGTGAGATGGCCGACCGCCAGCACCACCCGGCCCTCGCGCAGCTGCGACTGCGACCGGCAGGCGCCGACCGATTCGTCGATCAGGCGCAGCGCGCGCACCGCGGTGTCGACCATCATCTGTCCCGCGTTGGTGATGCGCAGGCGGCGTCCGCGCACCACCAGCGGCTGGCCGAGCTCGTGCTCCATGCGCTTGATCAGGTGGCTGATCGCGGGCTGCGTGAGTTGCAGCACCTCGGCCGCGAGCGTGAAGCTGCCGGTCTCGGCCACCGCGGCCAGTGCCCGCAACTGCTGCAGCGAGATCTCTTCAGGTGCGTTGCCTGGCATAAACAGCGTTCATAGTTCGATAAAGCGGATTATCTGGCTTGATGCGACGGCCTTGCATAGCATTCGCATTCCCGCGTCGGGCCCACAGAGAGAATCACGCATCACCACCATGAAACGAATCCGCTTCCTCCAGGCCTGTGCCGCGCTGCTGTGCGCGGCCGCTGCGCCGGCCAGCTTCGCGCAGGCCTATCCGACCAAGCCGATCCGGCTGATCGTGCCTTTCCCGGCCGGCGGTGCCACCGACCTGTTCGCGCGCACGCTGTCGCAGAAGATGGGCGAGAAGCTCGGCACCACGCTGGTGATCGACAACAAGCCCGGTGCCGGCGGCGCGATCGGCTCCGACATGGCGGCCAAGGCCCCGGCCGACGGCTACACGCTGCTGCTTGCCACCACGAGCACGCATTCGATCGGCCCCGCGATCAACGCCAGGCTGCCCTACGACACGGTGCGCGACTTCACCCCGATCGCCCACGTGGGCGACGCGCCCAGCATCATGCTGGTGCCCAACGACTCGCCCGCCAAGACCGTGCGCGAGTGGATCGACTACGCGAAGAAGAACCCCGGCAAGCTCAACTACGCCTCGAGCGGCAACGGCACCATCGTCCAGCTCACGGCGGAGCTGTTCAAGTCGCAGGCCGGCGTCTACGTGACGCACATCCCGTACAAGGGCACGGCGCTCGCCATTCCCGACCTGATCTCGGGCAAGGTCGACGTGCTGTTCGACTCGCTGCCCACCGGCATGCCGCACGTGCGGGACGGCCGGCTGCGCGCGCTCGGCGTGACGACCCTCAAGCGCAGCCCGCTGGCGCCCGAGCTGGCGCCGATCGCCGACGTGCTGCCGGGCTTCGAATCGAACACCTGGTTCGGCCTCTACGGCCCCAAGGGCCTGCCGGCCGACCTGGTGGCGCGTCTCAATGCGGCTGCCAACCAGGCGCTTGCCGACCCCGAGGTCCGCGACAAGCTCGCACGCCTGGGCATCGAGCCGACGATCAGCACGCCGGCGCAGCTGGCGGGCATGGTGGCCGAGGATGCCGCCAAGTGGAAGAAGATCATCACCGAACGCAAGATCACCGGGGACTGACCCAATGAAATTCGATTACGCCAATCCCTACACCTCCACCCGCATCCCGGTCTTCGCGCGCAATGTCGTGTCGACCTCCCATCCGCTGGCGGCGCAGGCCGGGCTCCGCATCCTCCAGCAGGGCGGCAACGCGGTCGACGCGGCGGTCGCCACCGCGGCCGTCATGACGCTGGTCGAGCCGGTCAGCAACGGCCTCGGCAGCGACGCCTTCTGCATCCTGTGGGATGGCGAGAAACTGCACGGCCTCAACGCATCGGGCTGCGCGCCCGCGGCCTGGTCGCCCGGCTACTTCCGCGGCAAGTACGGCGCCGACGCGAAGACGCCGCCGATGCGCGGCATGGATTCGGTCACGGTGCCCGGCGCGGTCGGAAGCTGGGTCGCGCTGTCGGAGCGCTTCGGCAAGCTGCCTTTCGGCGACCTCATGGCGCCCGCGATCGAGATCGCCGAGCGCGGCTACCTGATGCCGCCCGTGGTGCAGCAGAAGTGGGCCGCCGCGACGCCGATCCTGCAGTCGCAGCCGGGTTTCGCGCAGAGCTTCCTGCCCTGGGGCCGGGCGCCCGAGGTCGGCGAACTGTTCCGCTTCCCCGCTGCGGCGCGTGCGCTCAAGGCCATCGCGGCCACGCGCGGCGAGGCCTTCTATGGCGGCGAGATCGCCGAGGCGCTCGAGAAGTTCTCGACCGCCAATGGCGGCAGCCTCAAGGCCAGCGACCTCGCGGGCTGGAAGCCCGAGTGGGTGGAGCCGGTCGGCCAGGACTACCGCGGCCACCGGCTGCACGAGATTCCACCCAACGGCCAGGGCATCGCGGCGCTGATCGCGCTCGGCATCCTCGAGCATTTCGACATCGGCGCGCTGGCGGTCGACTCGGTGCGCTCGCAGCACCTGCAGATCGAGGCCATGAAGCTGGCCTTCGCCGACGTCTATCGCTACGTGGCCGAGCCATCGTCGATGGAGGTGACCCCGCTGCAGATGCTCGATGGCGCCTACCTCGCATCGCGTGCCAAACTCATCGACTTGAACAAGGCACGGGACTTCAAGGCGGGCAACCCGGTCAAGGGCGGCACCATCTACCTCACGGCGGCCGACGAGAACGGCATGATGGTGAGCTTCATCCAGAGCAACTATATGGGCTTCGGCTCGGGCTGCGTCGAGCCCGGCTTCGGCATCAGCCTGCAGAACCGGGGCCACGGCTTCAGCCTGGCGGACGGCAGCCCCAACCAGGTGGCGCCGGGCAAGCGGCCCTTCCACACCATCATCCCGGCCTTCCTCACGAAGGACGGAGCCCCCGTCATGAGCTTCGGCGTCATGGGCGGCAACATGCAGCCGCAGGGCCACATGCAGACGCTGGTGCGCATGCTCGACTACGGCCAGAACCCGCAGGCGGCCTGCGATGCGCCGCGCTGGCGCTTCAACGCCGGGCTCGAGATCAACGTCGAATCGGCCATGGATCCGGCCACCGTGCAGGGCCTGACCGATCTCGGCCACCAGGTCGACGTCATCAACGATTCCTACCAGGACTTCGGCGCCGGCCAGTTCATCTGGCGCGCAGGCGACCCTGCGGTAGAGGGCTACGTGGCGGCCAGCGACGCACGCCGCGACGGCCTGGCGGCCGGGTTCTAGAGACGGATGGCCCAGGTTCTCCCGGCGCAGGCCGTACCCAGGAGCCTCGCACCGGGCCTGGCCCTGGCCACCTTCGGCGCCATTGCCTTCAGCGGCAAGGCGATCATCGTCAAGCTGGCGTACCGCCACGGGGTGGATGCGGTCACGCTGATCATGCTGCGCATGCTGTTCGCGCTGCCGCTGTTCGCGGTCATGGCCTGGTGGGCCGGGCGCGGCAAGCCGCCGCTCTCACGGCGTGACTGGCTCGGCGTGCTGGGGCTGGGCTTCTCGGGCTACTACCTCTCGAGCTTTCTCGACTTCGCCGGGCTGGCCTACATCACGGCCAGCCTCGAGCGGCTGATCCTGTATCTCAACCCGACGCTGGTGCTGCTGTTCGGCTGGATCGCCTACCGCCGCCGCATCACGCGCTGGCAGGTCGGCGGCATGGCGATCAGCTATGCGGGCGTGCTGCTGGTGTTCGGCCACGAGCTCAGCCTGGGCCAGACCGGGGCCGCGGCCTGGGGCGCGCTGCTGGTGTTCCTGAGCGCGGTCAGCTATGCGATCTACCTGGTGGCGAGCGGCGAGTTCGTGAAGCGCCTGGGTTCGCTGCGGCTGGTCGGCCTCGCGACCAGCTTTGCCTGCCTGCTGTGCATCGCGCAGTTCCTGCTGCTGCGGCCGATGAGCGCGGCCTTCGAGGTGGCACCCGAGGTGATCTGGCTGTCGGTGCTCAACGCCACGCTGTGCACCGCGGTGCCGGTGCTCGCGGTCATGATGGCGATCGAGCGCATCGGCCCCGCGATGGCAGCGCAGACCGGCATGGTCGGGCCGATGTCCACTATCCTCATGGGCGTGCTGATCCTCGGCGAGCCTTTCACGGCCTGGATCGCGGCCGGCACCGTGCTGGTGGTCGCCGGCATCTTTGTCTTCACACGAACGGGGCGCTGAGCCCGGGGAATTCATCATGGATCTGGGAATCGCGGGCAAGGCGGCGCTGGTGTGCGGCGCCAGCAAGGGTCTGGGCTACGGCTGTGCCGAGGCGCTGGTGCGCGAAGGCGTCAACGTGGTGATCGTGGCGCGCGGCGCCGAAGCGCTGGAGGACGCCGCCCGGTCGCTGCAGGCGGTGGCGGCCGGCGCACCCGGCAAGCCCTTCGTCAGGCCCGTCGCGGCCGACATCACGACGCCCGAAGGCCGCGCTGCCGCCTTCGCGCAGCATGCCGACTTCGACATCGTGGTCACCAACGCGGGCGGGCCGCCGCCCGGCGACTTCCGCGACTGGGACCGCGAAGCCTGGATCAAGGCGGTCGACGCCAACATGCTGACGCCGATCGAGCTGATCAAGGCCACGGTCGACGGCATGGCGCAGCGCGGATTCGGCCGCATCGTCAACATCACCTCGAGCGCGGTGAAGGCGCCGATCGACATCCTCGGCCTCAGCAACGGCGCGCGCAGCGGCCTCACGGGCTTCGTCGCGGGCGTGTCGCGCACGGGCATCGCGGCCCGGGGCGTGACCATCAACAACCTGTTGCCGGGCTCCTTCGACACCGACCGGCTCAAGAGCACGCTGGCAGGCGCGGTGAAGAAGACCGGCCAGGACATCGACACGATCCGCGCCGGCCGCCAGAAGAACATCCCCGCCGGCCGCTTCGGCACGCCGGCCGAGTTCGGCGCCATCTGCGCCTTTCTCTGCAGCATTCACGCGGCCTACGTCACGGGGCAGAACGTCCTTGCCGACGGCGGCGCCTATCCCGGCACCTACTGATCGAGGAGACCCTCACATGAAGAGCAAGGCAGTCCGCATCGAGCGCAACGGCGGCCCCGAGGAACTGAAGATCGTCGAGGTCGAGGTCGGCGAGCCCGGCCCGGGCGAGATCAGGATCCGTCACAAGGCCGTCGGCCTCAACTTCATCGACACCTACCAGCGCAGCGGGCTCTACCCGTTCGCGATGCCGCTGTACCTGGGCATGGAGGCCGCCGGCGTGGTCGAGGCGGTGGGCGAGGGCGTCACCCACCTGAAGGCCGGCGACCGTGCCGCCTATGCCAGCGCACCGCCGGGCTCGTATTGCGAGCTGCGCGTGATGCCGGCCAAGACCGTCTGCAAGCTGCCCGATGCGATCTCCTTCGAGACCGGTGCCGCGATGATGCTCAAGGGGCTCACGGCGCAATACCTGCTCAAGAAGACGCTGCCGGCCGAAGGTCTCGTGCCCGGCGACTTCGTGCTCTTCCATGCGGCCGCCGGCGGCGTCGGCCTGATCGCCTGCCAGTGGGCCAGGGCGCTGGGCCTGCAGCTGATCGGCACCGCAGGCACCGACGCCAAGTGCAAGCTGGCGCTCGCGCACGGCGCTGCGCACGCGATCAACTACAGCACCGAGAACTTCGCTGAGCGGGTCAGGGAGATCACGGGCGGCCAGGGCGTGAAGGTGGCCTACGACTCGGTCGGCAAGGACACCTTCGAGGGCTCGCTCGCCAGCCTGCGGCCCTTCGGCCTGCTCGCGGTGTTCGGCAACGGCTCGGGGCCGGTGGCGGCCTTCAACCTCGGCGCGCTGGCCAAGGGCTCGACCTACGTCACGCGCCCGACCCTGTTCTCGCACATGAACTCGCGCGAGAGCACGCAGGCGATGGCCGACGACCTGTTCGCGGGGGTGCTGAGCGGCGCGGTGAAGATCCCGATCGACCAGCGCTACGCGCTCGAAGACGTGCAGCAGGCGCACCGCGATCTCGAGGCCCGCAAGACCACGGGCTGCACGATCCTCACGCTGTAGCGCTGGCTACAGCGCGTCGAGGCGCGACTCGCGCATGCGCGTCGGCGCCAGCGCCCCGGCCGACTCGAGGATCGGGTAGGCGATCGAGCAGATGTGCGAGTTGATGCGCTTCAGTTCGCTGATCAGGTCGATGTGCAGCGAACTGGTCTCGATGCTCAGCGTGGTCTGGTCCGACAGGCGCCCGAGGTGCGTGGTCGCGTAGGCGCGCTCCAGATCGCGGAAGCGCGCCTTCTCCTGCAGGAGCTTCTGGGCGTCGCGCACGTTGCCGTTGAGGAACACGCTCATGCTGAGCCGCAGGTTGGCCACCAGCCGTTCGTGCAGCTCGACGATCTCGGCCATGCCGGCTTCGGAGAAGTTGCGCTGCGGCTTGATCTTCTTGTCCTCGATGTCGATGATCACGCGCTCGATGATGTCGCCGATCTGCTCCATGTTGATCGTGAAGCTGATGATGTCGGTCCAGCGCCGGCTCTCTTCCTCGCCGAGTGCCTCGCGCGAGATCTTCGTCATGTAGTACTTGATGGCCGAATACAGCTCGTCCACGGTGTCGTCGAGCTTGCGCAGCTCCTGCGCCAGCCGCAGGTCGTTGTTGCGGATCACGCCGAGCACGCCGATCAGCATGGTCTCGACCACGTCGGCCTGGTGCAGCGCTTCCCGTGCCGCGTTCGAGATCGCGAGCGTGGGCGTCGACAGCGCCGAAGGATCGAGATGCTGGGGGCGCCGCGTTGCGGCGGGCTCCTGCGGCACCGGCAGCAGCCGCGTCACCAGCTTCGCGACCCAGTTCGTGAGGCCGATGAAGCCGATGCTCACGAGCACGTTGAAGGCCAGGTGGTAGAGCACCACGAACTGCGTCGCGTCCGAGATGTAGGGCCTGACCTCGCGCAGCCACAAGCCGACGAAGGGCGCGGCGATCGCCACGCCGAGCAGCTTGAAGATCAGGTTGCCGACCGTGACCTGCCGCACCGAGACCGCCGACTTGGCCGTTGTCAGCACCGCGAGCACGCCGCTCCCCAGGTTGGCGCCGAGCACCAGGCCCATCGCGACGTCGAGCGGCACCACGTTCGAGCTCGCCATGGCGGCCACCAGCAGCACGACCGCCAGGCTCGAATAGGCGACCACCGCGAGCGCGGCGCCGATCGTGATCTCGAGCAGCACGTCGCTGCCGAGCGTGCCCAGCAGCTCGCGCATCGCCGGGCCGTCGAACAGTGGTCCGGTGGCGGCAACCACCAGCTGCAGCGCCAGCAGCATCAGGCCGAGCCCGATCAGCACGCGCCCGACCCGGCCCGCCATGCTCGAGGAGCGCGTGATGAACAGCACCACGCCGACGAAGATGAAAAGGGGCGACAGCCAAGAGAGGTCGGCCGAGAACAGCACCGACATCAGGGCGGTGCCGATGTCCGCTCCGCGCATCACCGCGAGCGCGGCCGGCAGCGTGACCAGGCCCTGGCCGACGAAGGAGGAGGTCATCAGCGAGGTCGCGGTGCTCGACTGCACCAGGGCGGTCACGCCGATGCCGGACAGCGCTGCCGTGAAGCGGTTGCGCATGCTCTGGACCAGGATCTTGCGCAGATTGGCGCCGAACACCCGCAGCACGCCGGTGCGAACGAGATGGGTACCCCACACCAGCAGCGCGATGGCCGCCAGCAGATTCAACAGATGCTTCATGGAAGCGAAGCACTATAGACCACGCAGGCACCTTCGCCTGCAGGGCGGCGCCGCGTGCGGCGCGAAGCCTCGGCCTACCTGGCCTTGCGGACCCGGCGCAGCTCGTCGAGGATCAGGCAGATGGCGCCGATCGTGATGGCGCTGTCGGCCACGTTGAAGGCCGGGAAGTGGCGCCCTGCGATGTGGAAGTCGAGAAAGTCGACCACGTAGCCGTGCATCATGCGGTCGATCACGTTGCCGACCGCGCCGCCGAGGATCGCCGCCATCGCGAACGAGAACAGCTTCTGGCCCGCGTGCGACTTGAGCATCCAGATGATGAAGATCGCCGCGACAACGCCGATGCCCGTGAAGAACCAGCGCTGCCAGCCGGCGGCATCGGCCAGGAACGAGAAGGCCGCGCCGGTGTTGTGGGCCCGCACGACGTTGAAGAAGCTCGTCACGTAGGTGGCGTCGCCGAGCTTGTAGTAGCCGAGGATCAGCGTCTTGGTGAACTGGTCGACGATCACGATGACGAGCGCGAGGCCGAGCCAGGGCCAGATGCCGAGCCCCGACCCGCCGGAGGATTTGCGAACCATCAGGCGATCTTCCTGGGCTCGCCGGCGCCGTAGAGGTTGCTGGTGCAGCGGCCGCACAGGCCGGCGTGCGCCGCGTCGTGGCCGACGTCGTCGCGCCAGTGCCAGCAGCGCTCGCACTTGGTCGCGGTGCTGGCTTCCACCTGCGCCGACAGCGTGCCGCCGGCCGACAGTTCGACCGCCGAGGTGATCAGCACGAACTTGAGGTCGTCGCCCAGCGAGGCCAGAAGCGCATGGTCGTCGGGTGGGGCCGAGAGCGTCACGTTGGCCTGCAGCGAGGATCCGACCTGACCGGCCGTGCGCACCGTCTCGATCTCCTTGTTGACCGCGTCGCGGATCTCGCGGATGCGGCTCCACTTGGCGAGCAGCGCGGCGTCGGGCGTGCCGAGGTCGCTGTAGGTCTGGACGAAGATCGAGCGGCCGTCGCCGCAGACCTTCCAGGCCTCCTCGGCCGTGAAGCTCAGGAAGGGCGCCATCCAGCGCAGCATCGCCTGCGTGATGTGCCACAACGCGGTCTGGGCGCTGCGGCGCGCGTGCGAGCCGGGCGCCGTGGTGTAGAGCCGGTCCTTGAGCACGTCGAGGTAGAAGGCGCCGAGGTCTTCCGAGCAGTACACCTGCAGCTTGGCCACCACCGGATGGAATTCGTAGACCTTGTAGTGCGCCAGCACCTCGGCCTGGAATTCGGCCGCGCGCGCGAGCGCGTAGCGGTCGATCTCGAGCAGTTCGCCCAGCGGCACCGCGTCCTTCGCGATGTCGAAGTCGCTGGTGTTGGCGAGCAGGAAGCGCAGCGTGTTGCGGATGCGGCGATAGGCGTCGACCACGCGCGCGAGGATCTTGTCGTCGCCCGCGATGTCGCCCGAGTAGTCGCTAGCGGCCACCCACAGGCGCGTGATCTCGGCGCCGAGCTTCTTGTTGACCTCCTGCGGATCGATGCCGTTGCCGAGCGACTTGCTCATCTTCCGGCCCTGGCTGTCGACCGTGAAGCCGTGCGTGAGCAGGCCGCGGTAGGGCGCGCGGCCCTCGAGCGCACAGGCGATCAGCAGCGAGGAGTGGAACCAGCCGCGATGCTGGTCGTGGCCTTCGAGGTACAGGTCGGCCTCGGGGCCGGCGTCGTGGTGCACGTTCGGATGGGTGCCGCGCAGCACGTGCCAGAAGGTCGAGCCCGAGTCGAACCAGACCTCGAGGATGTCGGTGCTCTTGGTGTAGAGCGGGGCGTCCTCGGCGCCGAGGATCTCCTCGGTCGACACGCGGCTCCAGGCCTCGATGCCGCCTTCCTCGACGATGGCCGCGGCCTGGTCGAGGATTTCCATCGTCCGCGGATGCAGCTCGCCCGAATCCTTGTGCAGGAAGAAGGGGATCGGCACGCCCCAGCTGCGCTGGCGGCTGATGCACCAGTCGGGCCGGTTGGCGATCATGTCGTGCAGGCGTGCACGGCCGTTCTCGGGATAGAAGCTGGTCTTGTCGATCGCGGCCAGCGCGGTCTGGCGCAGGGTGAGCGGCGCCTTGTCCTTCGTGAAAACGCCTTCGCCTTCGTCCATGCGAATGAACCACTGGGCCGCGGCGCGGTAGATCACCGGCGTCTTGTGGCGCCAGCAGTGCGGGTAGCTGTGGCTGATCGCCTCGGTCGTGAGCAGCCGGCCGGCATCGCGCAGCGCCTGGATCACCAGCGGCACCGCCTTCCAGATGTTCTGGCCGCCGAACAGCGGGAAGTCCGGTGCGTAGGCACCGTTGCCCTGCACCGGGTTCAGGATGTCGTCGTACGAGAGGCCGTGCGCGATGCAGGAGTTGAAGTCGTCCACGCCGTAGGCCGGCGAGGAGTGGACCAGGCCGGTGCCGTCGTCGGCGGTCGCGTAGTCGGCCAGGTAGACCGGCGACAGGCGGCGATAGCCGGCATCGACGTCGTACAGCGGATGCTCGAACTCGAGCCCGCCCAGCCGCTCGCCCTTGACCGTGGCCAGCACCGTGCCGTCGAGCGCATAGCGGTTCATGCACATCTCGACCAGCGAGGCCGCCAGCACCAGCAGGCCGCGCTCGGTGTCGACCAGCGCGTAGTCGAGCTCGGGGTTCAGGTTGATCGCCTGGTTGGCCGGGATGGTCCAGGCGGTGGTGGTCCAGATGACCGCGAAGGCGTCCTTCGTCAACGCGGGCAGGCCGAAGGCCGCCGCCAGCCGGGCGGGATCGTGCGCCTTGAAGGCGACGTCGAGGGTCTGCGACTTCTTGTCCGCGTATTCGATCTCGAACTCGGCCAGCGAAGAGCCGCAGTCGAAGCACCAGTACACGGGCTTCAGCCCGCGATAGACGAAGCCGCGCTCGATCACGCGCTTGAAGGCGCGTATTTCCCCGGCTTCGTTAGCGAAGTCCATGGTCTTGTACGGATGGTCCCATTCGCCCAGCACGCCCAGGCGCTGGAAGTCGGTCATCTGCTGGGCGATCTGCTCCGTGGCGTAGGCCCGGCTCTTGGCCTGCATCTCGTCGCGGCTCAGGTTGCGGCCGTACTTCTTCTCGATCGCGTTCTCGATCGGCAGGCCGTGGCAATCCCAGCCCGGCACGTAGAGCGCGTCGTAGCCCTCGAGCTGGCGCGCCTTGGTGATCATGTCCTTGAGGATCTTGTTCACCGCGTGGCCCATGTGGATCTGGCCGTTGGCGTAGGGCGGACCGTCGTGCAGGATGAACTTGGGCGCGCCGTGGCGGGCGTCGCGCAGGCGGTGGTAGCGCCCCTCGTCGTTCCATTCCTTGACCCAGCCCGGCTCGCGCTTGGGCAGGTCGCCGCGCATCGGGAAGGGCGTGTCGGGCAGGTTCAGTGTGGCGCGGTAGTCGGTGGCGCCGTCGGTCTTGGTGTCAGCCATGGAAGTTCCAGAAATCTGCGCTGCTCGGGCAGCGCGCGGGGATAGAGGGGGGCATGCGGCCCCTGGCATCCCAGGGCGGCCGAACGCGGCGGAAAGCGACGGTTTCCGCTTTAAATTCGGTCGCGCGTGGTCTGGCGATGGGTTTCGGCGTGCGTGGAGGCGAAGAACGCGCGCGCGTCCCGGCCGTCCTTCGCGATGCCCGCAGTCAGGGCCTCGAGGCTGGTGTAGCGCAATTCGTCGTGCAGTTTGTGCAGCAGTTCCACGCGCACGATTTTACCGTAGGCCCCCTCGCTGCCGAGTTCGGCCGGCCAATCGAGGCAGTGGGTCTCGAGCAGCACGCGGCCGCCGTTGACGTCGTTGGCGTCGAGCGAGGGCCGCACGCCGAGGTTGGCGACGCCCGGCAGCGGCGTTTCGGACAGGCCGTGCACCAGCACGGCGAAGATGCCGCTGGCGGCCGGTTTCCAGTGCTTGAAGCGTAGGTTGAGCGTGCGAAAGCCATCGCTGCGCCCCGGCGCCGAGGCGCCGAGCGCGCGTCCGAGCTTGCGCCCGTGCACCACGTGGCCCGAGATCGCGTAGGGCCGGCCCAGCAGCGCCTGCACGTCGGCCATGCGGCCTTCGCCGAGCGCCTCGCGCACGGCCGAGCTCGACACGCGCAGCCCATGCACTTCGTAGCTGTTCATGCGCGCGACGTCGAAGCCGTGCACGTCGCCGGCGCGGTCGAGCATTGCGTAGTCGCCGGCGCGTCTGGCGCCGAAGCGGAAGTCGTCGCCGACCAGCACGTAGCGCGCACCCAGGCCCTCCAGCAGCACCTCGCGGATGAATTCGTCGGGTGTCTGCGAGGCCAACCGGTGATCGAAGGGCAGCACGATGGTCTGGGCCACGCCGCCCGCGGCCAGCTCGGACAGCTTGTCGCGCAGCGTGCCGATGCGCGCCGGTGCCAGTTCGGGACGCTTGTTGAGCGCCGCGAAGTAGTCGCGCGGATGCGGCTCGAAGGTCAGTACGCAACTGGGCAGGCCGCGCAGCCGCGCCTCGGTGTTGAGCAGCCCGAGCATGGCCTGGTGGCCGCGGTGCACACCGTCGAAATTGCCGATGGTCAGGGCGCAGGCTGGAGCCACGCCCGGATGCCTGAAACCCCGGAAAACCTGCATGTCGGTATCTTTTTGATAGCACTTTGCGCCCACGGAACGGGCGCATCAGGGCTTTTTGTCACAAAGCCGGTATATTGTGACGCACTGCGACATGCGCAAGCCCGGGGGCTCGCGTCGTGCCCTGGTCTTTCCGAGGTTCTCTTTTCATCGAAGGAGGCGTGTGGTGAAGGTCTTGAAGCTGTCGGCCCAAGGGCTGCCCCAATCGTGGATATCGCTCGAACAGGCGGTCATCCACTACGCGTCCGACGAGGTGCGCTGGGAAGTCGGCGCGCAGGTGGCCGTGTTCCGGGGTGGCCACAACGCACTCACCGGCCAGCAGTCGCAGATCGCGATCAACAGCATCATCGGCACCAAGGGCGTGCCGCGCATCAACCCTTTCAACCAGCGTCCGGGCCTCACCAACAGCAAGCTGTTCGCGCGCGACCGCAACGTCTGCGCCTATTGCGGCGGACATTTCCACGAGGACGAGCTCACGCGCGAGCACATCATCCCGTTCGCCCAGAAGGGCATCGACACCTGGATGAACGTGGTCACGGCCTGTCGCCCGTGCAATCACCGCAAGAGCAGCCGTACGCCCGAGCAGGCCGGCATGGACCTGCTCTACGCGCCCTACGTGCCCAGCCTGTGGGAAGACTTCATCCTGCGCAACCGCCGCATCCTCGCGGACCAGATGGAGTTCCTGATGGCGCACCTGCCGCAGAGCTCGCGCCTGCACGCGTGAAAGGAAAACGCCCGCCGGCGCAAGGCGGGCGGGCGTTGGCGGTCAGCGCAGCGTGATCGTCAGGCGAACACCCCCGCCGTGTCCTGCATGCGCGCCGAGACCTCGCCCAGGTGGTGCAGGCTGTCGCCGAAGGTGAGCTCAAGCTGGGTCAGCTTGCGGAAGTAGTGGCTGCCGATGTATTCGTCGGTGACGCCGATGCCGCCGTGCAGCTGGACGGAGTTCGCGGCCACATAGCGCATCGAGGTGCCCAGCTGGTACTTGGCGCGTGCCAGTGCCTGGCGACGCTCCGCGGCCGGGGCGTTGAGCTTGAGCGTCGCGTAGTAGCTCATCGAGCGCGCGAGTTCCACCTGCATCTTCATGTCGGCGACGCGGTGACGCAGCGCCTGGAAGCTGGCGATGACAACGCCGAACTGCTTGCGCTGGTTCAGGTAGTCGACCGTGAGGTCGAGCGTCTTGTCGAGCACGCCGACAGCCTCCGCGCAGGTGGCGGCGATGCCGACGTCGACCGCGTATTCGAGCGCGGCCAGGCCATCGGCGGTGATCAGCGTCGCGTCGGCCTTGTCGAACACGACTTCGGCCGCCCGGCCGCCGTCCTGCGTGCCGTAGCCGCGTGCCTCGACACCGCTGGCGCTGCGCTCGACGAGAAACAAGGCGATCTTGCCGTCGAGCTTCGCGGGAACGATGAAGGCATCGGCCTCGTCGCCCACCGGCACCACGCTCTTCGTTCCGGTCAATGAATAGCCGTTGCCCGACTTGGTCGCCGTGGCCTCGCACACGTCAAGCCGGTAGCGCGCCTTGCGCTCCTGGTAGGCCAGCACCACGATGGCCTGGCCGCCGGCGATGCGCGGCAGCCAGTTTTCCTTGGTGGCCGCGTCTGCATGGCCGCCGAGCACCGCACCGGCGATCAGCGTCTGGGCGAAGGGCTCGAGCACGATGCCGCGGCCCAGTTCCTCCATCACGACCATGCCGGCCACCGGGCCCATGCCCAGGCCGCCATCGTCTTCGCTGATGTAGAGGCCGCCGAGGCCGAGTTCGGCCAGTTCGTCCCAGGCTTCGCGCGAGAAGCCGCCCTTGGCCTCGATGCCGCGGCGGCGTTCGAAGCCGTAGCCCTTGTCGACCCACTTGCGAACGGCGTCGCGCAACTGGTCCTGGTCGTCCGAAAAATTGAAATCCATGTTTGTGTCTCCTCAGCCCAGGACGGTTTGCGCCACGATGTTGCGCTGGACTTCGTTCGAGCCGCCGTAGATCGTGGTCTTGCGCATGTTGAAGAAGGTGGATGCCAGCGGCGCAAGGGCCGGGTTGCCACCGGGGAAGTTGCCCTGCCAGCCGGCTTCCATGGCTTCGCGGATCAGCGGCAGCGAATAGGGGCCGCCGGCCAGCACCATCAGCTCGGCGTAGCGCTGCTGGATCTCGCTGCCGCGAATCTTCAGCAGGCCCGCCACGTCGAGCGAATTCTTGCCCGACGTCGCGGCCGAGAGCACCCGCAGCACCATCATCTCGAGGGCCACGATGTCGACTTCGAGCTTGGCGATCTCGTCGCGGAAGCGCTGGTCGTCGTAGACGCCTTCGCTCTTGGCGATGCGCTTGAGGCGCTCGAGCTCGCGCTTGGCCCGGTTCACGTCGGCGATGTTGGTGCGTTCATGCGAGAGCAGGTGCTTGGCGTAGGTCCAGCCCTTGTTCTCCTCGCCGATCAGGTTCTCGGCCGGCACTTCGACGTTGTCGAAGAACACCTCGTTCACCTCGTAGCCGCCGTCGATCAGCTTGATCGGGCGCACCGTGACGCCCTTGGACTTCATGTCCAGCAGCAGGAAGCTGATGCCGGTCTGGGGTTTGCCCTCGTTGCTGGTGCGCACGAGGTTGAACATCCAGTCGCCGTACTGGCCCAGCGTGGTCCAGGTCTTCTGGCCGTTGACGATGTACTTGTCGCCCTGGCGCTCGGCCTTGGTCTTGACCGAGGCCAGGTCGGAACCCGATCCGGGCTCGCTGTAGCCCTGGCTCCACCAGACTTCGCCGCTGGCGATGCCGGGGAGGAAGCGCTTCTGCTGCTCGGGGCTGCCGAAGGCCATGATCACCGGGGCCACCATGACGGGGCCGAAGGGGACGATGCGCGGTGCGCCGGCCAGTGCGGCTTCCTCCTCGAACAGGTGGCGCTGCACGGCGGTCCAGCCCGGGCCGCCGAATTCCTTCGGCCAGCCATAGCCGAGCCAGCCCTTCTTGCCGAGGATCTTGGCCCAGCGCTGCAGGTCGTCGCGCGTCAGTTCGAGCGCGTTGTGGACCTTGTGGGAGATGTCTTGGGGAAGGTTCTCTTTGACCCAGGCGCGAATATCTTCGCGGAACTTCTGTTCTTCGGGCGTGAAGCTCAAATCCATGCGTGCCTCGCTGTGTTGAATCGTTGCGCCGCGGTGCGCGGCGTGTCTCCGGGACCGCGGTTTTTAGCACGGTCGTGCGCTTCGGAGGTGTCCGCGCGGCGACATCGGCGGCCCCCTGAAATGCAGCACGGATAATCCCGCGTCCCATGAAGAACATTGTGATCCTTATCTCGGGCGGCGGGTCGAACATGGCGGCCATCGTGCGGGCCGCCGAGCACGAGCGCTGGGCCGCGCGCTTCGATGCCCGCGTCGCCGCCGTCATCAGCAACAAGGCCGATGCCGCAGGCTTGGCGCTGGCGCGCGAACGCGGCATCGCGACCGCCGTGGTGCCGCACAGGGACTTCGCGAATCGCGAGGATTTCGACCGCGCCCTGGCCGCGGCCGTCGATGCGCACGCGCCGGCCCTGGTGGTGCTGGCGGGCTTCATGCGAATCCTCACGCCGGGATTCGTCGGCCGCTACGCGGGTCGGCTGATCAACATCCATCCTTCATTGCTGCCGGCCTTTCCGGGGCTGAACACACATCAGCGTGCCATCGACGCCGGCTGCAAGGTGGCCGGACTCACGGTGCACCAGGTGACGGCCGAACTCGACCACGGCCCGATCCTCGCGCAGGCGGTAGTACCTGTGTTTGCGGACGACACCGCCACCAGCCTGGCCGAGCGGGTGCTCGTCCACGAACATAGGGTTTACCCCGCCGCGATTGCCGCCTGGCTTGGCGAAACAAAATGACACAATCGCCGAGGCTCAATCTCCCTGATCGAGCTTCTCGAAGCGCAGACGCGAGGCGCCGTCGATCTCCACGCAGCTGTTGAACATGGCGGCCGGCCGCACCCAGAGGCCACGTTGGCCGTACAGCGCGCGGTAGAGAGTCATCGGTTCCAGGGTTTCGCTGTGGCGCACGGTGCCGAGGACCTCGTAGTCGCCGCCCTTGTAGTGGCGGTAGCGGCCGAGCGGGGTCTCGATCAGGGGTGGCAGGTCGTCGTCGTTCACTCGGGTGTCTCCTTCATGCAACTGAAAGGTCGGGATGGATAGGGCGGATTTCGTTCACCTCGTTCGCCTGAGCGAGCATGCCAGCGCCGACGACAGCCACGGCTATCGGCGCGGTGTCGCCGTCTTCGCGGCGCTCGGCTACCTGTGGGTGATCGCCTGCCTCGCGCTCGCGCTGGGCCTCATCGCCTGGATTCTCGGCGGCCTCGGGCAGGGCGGGCGTTTCGGCTTCACGCGCGGCTGGCTGCTGCTGTTCGCTCTCGGCCTGCTGTGGGCCACGCTGCGCGCGCTCTGGGTGCGTTTCGACGAGCCCGAGGGCGTCGAGCTCGAGCGCGAGGACGCGCCCGAGCTGTTCGAGGCGCTCGACCGCATCCGCAAGCGCATCGACGGGCCGCCGGTGCACCGCGTCTTCCTCGACGACGAATTCAACGCCAGCATCCGCCAGCTGCCGCGCTTCGGTCTCTTCGGCGGCGCGGTCAACCACCTGAGCATCGGACTGCCGCTGCTGATGGCGCTGGACCGCCGCCGGCTGCTGTCGGTGCTAGCGCACGAGTACGGCCACCTGCGCGGCAACCACGGCAAGCTCAGCGCCTGGATCTATCGAACCCGGCTGTCCTGGCTCAAGCTCGACGCCAGCTTCCAGCGCGACGAGGGCGTGATGGCCTACGCCTCGCAGGCCTTCTTCCGCTGGTACTTCCCGCGCTTCGCTGCCCGGACCTTCGCACTTGCGCGGCAGGACGAGTACGAAGCCGACAGGGTCGCCGCGCGGCTGCTCGGCACCCGTGTCGTCGGGCGCGCACTCAGCGAGATCGTGGTCAAGAGCGCCTGGTATGCGGAGCGCTTCTGGCCCGCCCACTGGGCGCGGGCGCTCGACGACGAACTGCCGGCGGGCCCGTTCGCGTCGATGGCGCCACAGCTCGGCGGCCCGATGGCGCCGGAATTCGCGCGCGTCGCGCTGCGCAACGCCTTGCGCGCAGTCAGCGACGTCGACGACACCCATCCCGTGCTGCGCGACCGCCTCGAGGCCCTGGACGAGAAGCCGGCGCTGCCGTCCTGGTCCTCCAAGCCGGCGCTCGGCCTGTTGGCCGACGGGCAGCGCTGGATCGAGCATTTCGATGCCGAATGGCGCAGCTCCCACGCCGGCGACTGGAAGCAGCACCACGCCTACCTGGTGCGCGTGCGCGAGCGCGTGAAGGTGCTCTCGGCCGCTGCCGGCCGCAACAGTGCCGACGAGATGGTGGAGTGGGCCGACTGCGCGCGCCGCATCGACGCCGCGGCCGACGTGCTCGGGCACTACGAGCGCGCGCTGCAGCTCACCGAGAACCATCCGGGCGCCCTGCGCGGGCTCGCGCAGCTGCTGCCGGCGAGCGACCGCAGCGCCCGGCTGGCGGTGCTCGAGCGGCTGCACGAATCGAGCGTCGCCAGCCGCTGGTGGGCGGCGCGCACCGCGCTCGCGCTGCTCGAGGACCCCGATGCCGGCGGCCACGACGATCGCGCGATCAAGCTCTGGCGCGAGCGCGCCAAGGTCGCGGAGGAGGCCGAGCAGCGCGCCTGGGAGGAGATCACGGCGACGCCCTGCTTCAGCCAGATCACGCGCCACGACCTGAGCGAATTCGAGCTCGGCGAGCTGCGCGCCGACCTGCTGCGCTGCACGCCGGTGGCGCGCGCCTGGCTGGTGCGCAAGACCCTGCGCGAATTTCCGTGGCGGCGTGCCTACGTGCTGTTCCTCGAGCTGCCCGACCTGGTCGACGACGAGCGCTGGTACCTGTGCCGCCAGCTCGAGCAGACCCTGGGGCTGCCCGGCGCGGTACTGGTGCTCTGGGCCGGCCATTCGCCCACGCTCGAGCAGATCGAGCGGCAGGCCTTCGGCGCCATCTGGACCCGCGGCGAGGACTGAGACAATGGGGGATGCACCCCAAAGCCCTGCTTGACGCCACCGCCGACCTCGTCGGCCTGGTCCTGAAATTCGATCACCCGGCCGACCAGGTCGTTTCGCGCTTCTTCCGCGACCACCGCGAGTTCGGTCCGCGCGAGCGCGCCACCCTGGCCGAGACGGTCTACACCGTGCTGCGCAAGAAGCAGCTGTTCGACCATCTGTCGCCCTCGGGCAGCGGCCCCAAGGAGCGCCGCATGGCGATCCTGGGCTTCCACGGCCCGCGCGACTTCCTCAAGAGCGCGCTCAACGACACCGAGAAGCGCTGGCTCGACAACTGCGACGGCGTGAAGCAGGACGACCTGCTCGAACGCCATCGCCACAACCTGCCGGAGTGGCTGG
The DNA here is from genome assembly GCF_030316885.1 of Variovorax jilinensis. GTDB lineage: Bacteria > Pseudomonadota > Gammaproteobacteria > Burkholderiales > Burkholderiaceae_C > Variovorax > Variovorax jilinensis. Next base: position 380,577 of record NZ_JASZYQ010000002.1, read on the forward strand.
TGGCACCGCTCAAGGCGCAGCTGGGCGACCAGTTCTGGCCGCTGGCCGAGAGCCTGCAGCAGCCGGCGCCGCTCGACCTGCGGGTCAATGCGCTGGCCGACAAGCGCGCCGAGGTCCAGAAGGAGCTCGCCAAGGCCGGCATCAAGGCGGTCGCCACGCCGTATTCGCCATGGGGCCTGCGCGTCGACGGCAAGCCGCCGCTCAACAAGCTCGATGCCTTCACGCGCGGCGCGGTCGAGGTGCAGGACGAAGGCTCGCAGCTGCTCGCGCTGCTGCTCGACGCCAAGCGCGGCGAGATGGTGGTCGACTTCTGCGCCGGCGCCGGTGGCAAGACGCTCGCGATCGGTGCCAGCATGCGAAATACCGGGCGCCTCTACGCCTTCGACACCTCGGCGCACCGGCTCGATGCCCTGAAGCCGCGGCTGGCGCGCAGCGGCCTCTCGAATGTCCACCCGGCCGCCATCGCGCACGAGCGCGACGACCGCATCAAGCGCCTGGCCGGCAAGATCGACCGCGTGCTGGTCGATGCGCCGTGCTCGGGACTCGGCACGCTGCGGCGCAATCCGGACCTCAAGTGGCGCCAGTCGCCGCAGTCGGTCCAGGAACTGACCGCCAAGCAGACCGCCATCCTGCAGAGCGCGGCCCGGCTCGTGAAGCCCGGCGGACGGCTGGTCTACGCCACCTGCAGCGTCCTGCCCGAGGAAAACGAGGCGATCGCCGAGGCCTTCGGCGCCGCCAACCCCGACTTCGAGCTCCAGGACGCGGCGGCGCTGCTGGCCGGCCTCAAGGTAGAGAACGCGGCCTCCCTTTGCGCCGGCGGGGAGGGCGGCACCCGTTACCTGCGGCTTTGGCCGCACCGCCACGCGACGGACGGTTTTTTTGCTGCCGTGTGGAACCGGAAATAGGCTCAGCGCTCCAAAGAAGGTGTAAATCTTGCGGTGAATCAAGTGTTTAGGCCCCTTTTCGGGCCCGAACCTTTAAAATCGCTGGTTACCTGAAGGCTGCACCTTTGTGCGCCATGGAGTACTGATTTCAATGTTGCCTCCTGACTCTGCCGTACTGAGCGCGGCCATCGACTGGCTCGGAAACGGTTTGTTGGACCTCACGTGGTGGGAAGTCGTGCTGTACACGCTCGTCACCACGCACATCACGATCGCGGGCGTCACGATCTTCCTGCACCGCACGCAGACGCACCGGGCCATGGATCTGGGGCCGATTCCGTCGCATTTCTTCCGCTTCTGGCTCTGGCTCAGCACCGGCATGGTGACCAAGGAATGGGTCGCCATCCACCGCAAGCACCACGCCAAGTGCGAGACCGTTGACGATCCGCACAGCCCGCAGGTCAAGGGCATCGACGAAGTCATGTGGCGCGGCGCCGAGCTGTACCGCAAGGAATCGAAGAACAAGGAAACGATGGAGCGTTTCGGTCACGGCACGCCCGACGACTGGATCGAACGCAACCTCTACACGCGTTTCAGCTGGCAGGGCGTGGGCCTGATGCTGGTCATCAATGTGGCGCTGTTCGGCATGCTGGGCCTCACGGTCTGGGCGGTGCAGATGCTCTGGATCCCGTTCTGGGCCGCCGGCGTGGTCAACGGCATCGGTCACTTCTGGGGCTACCGCAACTTCGAAGCGGTGGACGCCAGCACCAACCTGATCCCCTGGGGCATCATCATCGGCGGCGAAGAGCTGCACAACAACCACCACACCTACCCGACCTCGGCCAAGTTCTCGGTCAAGAAGTACGAGTTCGACATCGGCTGGGTCTACATCAGCATGATGCAGAAGATCGGCTGGGCCAAGGTCAAGAAGCTGCCGCCCAAGCTGCAGATGGGCGACGTGGTGCCGGTGGCCAACGAGAAGACGCTCGAGGCCGTGATCGCCAACCGCTACGAGGTCATGGCCGGCTATGCGCGCGAGATGCGCCGTGCCACCCGCGACGAACTGGCTCAGCTAAAGGCCAAGGGTGCCGATCTGTCGGTGCTCAAGGCAGCCAAGAACTGGCTGCACCGCGACGACGAGAAGGTTCCCGCGGCCGCCCGCTCGAACCTGGTCCAGGCCCGTGCTGCCCATCCGGTGCTCGACAAGATGGTGACGATGCGCGAAGAGCTGCGCCAGCTGTGGCTCAACACCTCGCACTCGCGCGAGCAACTGGCTGCCGACCTGGCCGCCTGGTGCCATCGCGCCGAAGCCAGTGGCATCGCCGGCCTGCGCGAGTTCTCGACCAAGCTGCGCGGCGCCAGGGCCTGATTCCCCCGGCGCAGCGCGTCAAGAAAGCCGGCCTGAGCGCCGGCTTTTTTTCGTCTCAGCTTTTCTGCCTGGTCGAGCCCCGGTTCCGATCGGCCAACAAAAAACCCGCTGGATCACAGCGGGTTTTTTGTTGGGAACGGCCGAATTACTTCAGCTTGATTTCCTTGTATTCGACGTGCTTGCGCGCCTTCGGGTCGAACTTCATGATCGACATCTTTTCAGGCATCGTCTTCTTGTTCTTGCTGGTCGTGTAGAAGTGGCCGGTACCCGCGGTGGATTCCAGCTTGATCTTTTCGCGTCCGCCTTTGCTCGTTGCCATGATTCAGCTCCTTAGGCTTGGCCGCGTGCGCGCAGGTCTGCGAGCACGGCATCGATGCCGTTCTTGTCGATCAGGCGCAGCGCTGCGCTCGAAACACGCAGGCGAACCCAGCGGTTTTCGGTCTCGACCCAGAAACGACGGTATTGCAGGTTCGGGAGGAACCGGCGCTTGGTTTTGTTGTTGGCGTGGGAAACGTTGTTCCCGACCATCGGGCCCTTGCCCGTGACTTCGCAGACGCGTGCCATGTTGGACACTCTTTCTTGAACAGCTGGCACCAAAGGCAACGCAAGAGGTTGCGAAGGTGGATTGCAGCTTGACCTCGCCAGAAAACGGGTGGCGGTACCCCGGGTAGCCGGTTCGACGCGGGCGTCAAATTCGGCAAAGCCTTGGATTATAGCCCAAGCCTCGCCATGGCCGGCAACCCGGTGCTTCGAGCCGCCCCGTGCCTCACTCCTGCTCGAGGAAGCGCTGGGCGTCGAGCGCGGCCATGCAGCCGGTGCCGGCGCTGGTGATCGCCTGGCGGTAGATGTGGTCCTGCACGTCGCCCGCGGCGAAGACGCCCGGCACGGTGGTCATGGTCGCGAAGCCCTGCAGGCCCGAGCGGGTGAGGATGTAGCCGTCCTTCATCTCGAGCTGGCCCTGGAAGATGTCGGTGTTCGGATGATGGCCGATGGCAATGAAGCAGCCCTTCAGGGCCAGGTCCTCCGTGGCGCCGGTCTGAGTGTTCTTGAGCCGGATGCCCGTCACGCCCGAGTCGTCGCCGAGCACCTGCTCCAGCGTGTTGTGTACCTTGAGCTCGATCTTGCCCTCGGCCACCTTGGCGTGCAGCTTGTCGATCAGGATCGGCTCGGCGCGGAACTTGTCGCGGCGGTGGACCAGCGTGACCTTGCTCGCGATGTTCGACAGGTAGAGCGCTTCCTCGACCGCGGTGTTGCCGCCGCCGATCACGCAGACTTCCTGCTCACGGTAGAAGAAGCCGTCGCAGGTGGCGCAGCCCGAGACGCCGCGGCCCATGAAGTGCTGCTCGGATTCCAGGCCCAGGTACTTGGCCGATGCGCCGGTCGCGATGATCAGTGCGTCGCAGGTGTAGGTGCCGCTGTCGCCCGTGAGCGTGAAGGGGCGCTGGCTGAAGTCGACCTTGTTGATGTGGTCGAAGACGATCTGGGTCTTGAAGCGCTCCGCATGCTCGAGGAAGCGTTGCATCAGGTCGGGCCCCTGGACCCCATGGACGTCGGCCGGCCAGTTGTCGACCTCGGTGGTGGTCATGAGCTGGCCGCCCTGGGCGATGCCGGTGATCAGCATCGGCTCGAGGTTGGCACGGGCCGCGTAGACTGCGGCGGTGTAGCCGGCCGGGCCGGAACCGAGAATGAGAACCTTGGCGTGGCGTGGGGAGGACATGAGTAGAAAACCTAGGATTGACGCTGCGGCAGCGTGTACATTTTGAGGGTTGTGAGTAGATATGGAGTATCACCGTTGGGTTCAAGCCATCGCGTGAGCTCTTTTCAATGCGCGCGATTGTATGAATCCATGGATTCGCGTCGCGCGGAATCGGGGAAACGTTGAATGTCGATGCTGTCCAATCTTGAATTGCTTCGTCGCGTGCCGCTCTTCGCCGCACTGACGCCTACCCAGTCGGCGAGCATCGCCGATGCGATCATCAAGAAGCGCTTCAAGCGCGCCGAAGTGGTGGTCGAGCAGGGCAAGAAGTCCGACGCGCTCTACATCATCCTGACCGGCCGGGCGCGCGTCATGAGTACCGACAGCCGCGGCCGCGAGGTGATCCTCGCCACGCTGCATCCGGGCGACTACGTCGGCGAGATGAGCATGATCGACGACGAGCCGCATTCGGCCACCGTCCGCACCGAGATCCAGACCGATGTGCTGATGCTCGACCGCGAGGCCTTCGCGCGCTGCTTGCCCGAGAACTCCTCGATGTCGTACAACATCATGCGCGGCCTCGTGGCGCGCCTGCGCCACGCCGACCGCAAGATCGAGTCGCTGGCGCTGATGGACGTCTACGGGCGCGTGGCGCGCTCGCTGCTGGAGTTCGCGGTCGACGACGGCGAAGGCAACCTCAAGGTGCGCGACAAGATCTCCCGCCAGGACCTGGCCAAGATGGTCGGCGCTTCGCGCGAGATGGTGAGCCGCGTCATGAAGGATCTGGAGGAGCGCGGCTTCGTCCAAACCCAGGTCGATGGCTCGATGATCGTCAAGGAACGGCTCTCATCGCTCACCTGACCTCCAGGTCGGCGGCCCCGTGCGCCGGCCACCCTGTCGCTGGCCCTGACAACGCGGCCATGGACTTTTTCGTTGTCTCTTTGCCGTATCGCCTGCCCGCCATCGCGGGCCGGACGGCGTGCCTTTCATGACCTATTCGCTGAACACCCTCCAAAACGCCGCGCCGGGCGACGCGCAGCCCGTGCGGCTGCGCGCGATGCGCTTCGCGCACGAGATCACGCTGATCGCGGGCTTCGTGGCCCTGCTGTTCTGGCTGCTCGCGATGCTGAGCTTCGCGCCCTCCGACGCCGCCTGGTCGACGTCGGGCACCGGCGGCGAGATCAAGAACTGGGGCGGCCGAATCGGCGCCTGGCTGGCCGATGCCAGCTATTTCCTGGCCGGCTATTCGATCTGGTGGTGCCTGGCCGCCGGCTTGCGCGTCTGGCTGTCCTCCCTGGCCGGCTGGATGCGCGGCGGCGAGGTCGACGCGGCCGAGCCGCCGCCGCCGCGCGGCCGCTTCAACCGCAGCCGGCTGGCCTTCTGGTTCGGCCTCGTGCTGCTGCTGTGTGCCAGCGCGGTGCTCGAGTGGTCCCGGCTCTATCGGCTCGAATTCCGGCTGCCGGGCCACGGTGGCGGCGTGCTCGGCTACCTGGTCGGCCCGGCCAGCGTCAAGTGGATGGGCTTCACGGGCTCGGCGCTGATCGCGATCGCTGCCGGCGTGATCGGTTCGGCGCTGGTGTTCCGCTTCTCATGGGGCCAGATCGCCGAGCGCATCGGCATGCGGCTCTATTCGCTGTTCGAGTCGCGGCGCGAGAAGCGCGAGATCGCACAGGACATCGCCATGGGCAAGCAGGCCGTGCGCGAGCGCGAGGAACTGTCCGCGGTCGACATCGACCCGGGACTCGACGACGGTCCCGACGAGGAACTGCGCATCCTGCCGCGCCCCAAGCGCCGGGCACCTGCACCGCCCGTGCAGATCGAGCCCGCGCTCGCCGAGGTGCCCAAGAGCGACCGGGTGGCCAAGGAACGCCAGAAGCCGCTGTTCCGCGAGCTGCCCGACAGCAAGCTGCCGCAGGTCGACCTGCTCGACGCGGCGCAGGCGCGCCAGGAGACGGTGTCGGCCGACACGCTCGAGATGACCTCGCGCCTGATCGAGAAGAAGCTCAAGGATTTCGGCGTCGAGGTGCGCGTGGTGCTGGCCTCCCCGGGCCCCGTGATCACGCGCTACGAGATCGAGCCGGCCACCGGCGTCAAGGGCTCGCAGATCGTCAACCTCGCGAAGGACCTGGCGCGCTCGCTGTCGCTGGTGTCGATCCGCGTGGTGGAAACCATTCCGGGCAAGAACTACATGGCGCTCGAGCTGCCGAACGCCAAGCGGCAGTCGATCAAGCTCAGCGAGATCCTGGGCTCGCAGGTCTACAACGAGGGCAAGTCGATGCTCACGATGGGCCTGGGCAAGGACATCATCGGCAATCCGGTGGTCGCCGACCTGGCCAAGATGCCGCACGTGCTGGTGGCCGGCACCACGGGCTCGGGCAAGTCGGTCGGCATCAACGCGATGATCCTGAGCCTCCTGTACAAGGCCGAGGCGCGCGACGTGCGCCTGCTCATGATCGACCCGAAGATGCTCGAGATGTCGGTCTATGAAGGCATCCCGCATCTGCTGGCGCCGGTCGTGACCGACATGCGCCAGGCGGCCCACGGCCTCAACTGGTGCGTGGCCGAGATGGAGCGCCGCTACAAGCTCATGAGCAAGCTCGGCGTGCGCAACCTGGCCGGCTACAACACCAAGATCGACGAGGCCAAGGCACGCGAGGAGTTCATCTACAACCCCTTCAGCCTCACGCCCGACAGCCCCGAGCCGCTGCGCCGCGAGCCGCACATCGTGGTCGTGATCGACGAGCTGGCGGACCTGATGATGGTGGTCGGCAAGAAGATCGAGGAGCTGATCGCGCGGCTCGCGCAGAAGGCGCGCGCGGCCGGCATCCACCTGATCCTGGCCACGCAGCGGCCCAGCGTCGACGTGATCACGGGCCTGATCAAGGCCAACATCCCGACCCGCATCGCCTTCCAGGTGTCGAGCAAGATCGACTCGCGCACCATCCTCGACCAGATGGGCGCCGAGGCGCTGCTGGGCATGGGCGACATGCTCTACATGCCGAGCGGCACCGGCCTGCCGGTGCGCGTGCACGGCGCCTTCGTGAGCGACGAGGAAGTGCACCGTGTCGTCGCGTACCTCAAGTCGCAGGGGGAACCGGACTACATTGAGGGCGTGCTCGAAGGCGGTACCGTCGATGGTGACGGCGACCTGCTCGGCGAGGGCGGTGGCGATGGCGGCGGCGAGAAAGACCCGATGTACGACCAGGCGGTCGAGGTGGTGCTCAAGAACCGCAAGGCCAGCATCTCGCTCGTGCAGCGCCACCTGAAGATCGGCTACAACCGCGCCGCGCGGCTGGTCGAGGACATGGAGAACGCAGGCCTCGTGAGCGCGATGAGCGGCAGCGGCCAGCGCGAGATCCTGGTGCCGGCAAGGACGGAATGAGCTCGCCCCCAGGTTGGCTCACTTCGTGTAGCCCGCCCACCCCCTGCCGGGGGCAACGCCTGCGGCCCGGCGAAGCCGGTTCCGCGGCATTTCCCGAAGGGGGCTGGCTGCGCCGCCCCTTGCATTGGAGAGTCGATGACGAGATTGATTGCGAGTGTTGCGCTGGCGGTGATGGCCGCTTCGGCGGCGGCCACCGGCCTGGAAAGCCTCGAGGCCTTTGTGAAGAACGCGAAGTCGGGCCGTGCCGAGTTCACCCAGACCGTGACCGCCCCGCCCAGGGACGGCCAGGCGGCGCGCGCCAAGGTGTCGAGCGGCAGCTTCGAGTTCCAGCGGCCGGGGCGCTTTCGCTTCGACTACAAGAAGCCCTTCGTGCAGAGCATCGTGGCCGACGGCGAAACGCTCTGGCTCTATGACGCCGACCTGAGCCAGGTCACGCAGCGGCAGCAGGCGCAGGCCCTGGGCTCGACGCCCGCGGCGCTGGTCGCCGCCGCGCCCGACCTGCGCGCACTGCAGGCCGACTTCGCGCTCGAGAACCAGCCCGAGCGCGACGGGCTCCAGTGGGTCAAGGCGACGCCGAAGAACAAGGACGGGCAGCTGCAAAGCGTGCAGGTCGGCTTCCAGGGTGACGCGCTCGCGGCGCTCGAGATCCTCGACAGCTTCGGCCAGCGCTCGGTGCTCAGGTTCGGCAAGGTCGAGGTCAACCCCGCGCTGCCCGCGTCGACCTTCCAGTTCAAGGTGCCGAGCGGCGCCGACCTGATCCGCCAGTAGCCGCCCACCGGTCGAGCCGGTCGCCGACGCGCCCGGGCCTCTCGTCCGGCGACACTGGCGCCATCCCTCCATGGCAACGAGCACCCACCAACCCCTCGCCGAACGACTGCGCCCGCGGACGCTGGGAGACGTGATCGGCCAGCAGCACCTGCTGGGCGCGGGCATGCCGCTGCGCATCGCCTTCGAATCGGGCCAGCCGCACTCGTGCATCCTCTGGGGCCCGCCCGGCGTCGGCAAGACCACCATCGCGCGACTCATGGCCGATGCCTTCGATGCGCAGTTCCTGAGCATCAGCGCGGTGCTCGGTGGGGTGAAGGACATCCGCGAGGCGGTCGAGCGCGCCACTGCGGCGCGCGACGGACTTGAGCAGCGCCGCACCATCGTCTTCGTCGACGAGGTGCACCGCTTCAACAAGAGCCAGCAGGACGCCTTCCTGCCGCACGTCGAATCGGGCCTCTTCACCTTCATCGGCGCCACCACGGAGAACCCGTCCTTCGAGGTCAACTCGGCGCTGCTGTCGCGGGCCGCGGTCTACGTGCTGCAGCCGTTGAACGAGGACGACCTGCAGCAGATCGTGGCGCGGGCGCAGGCGATCGGGGCCGTGCCGGCCATCGAGGACTCGGCGGTCGAACGGCTGGTCGCTTATGCCGACGGCGATGCCCGCCGCCTGCTCAACACGCTCGAGACGCTGGCCGTGGCGGCCACGGCCGAGAAGCTCGAGCGCATCGCCGACGACTGGCTGCTGCGCGTGCTGGGCGAGCGGCTGCGCCGCTACGACAAGGGCGGCGAGCAGTTCTACGACACCATCTCGGCGCTGCACAAGTCCGTGCGCGGCAGCGATCCCGATGCGGCGCTGTACTGGTTCGTGCGCATGCTCGACGGCGGCGCCGACCCGCGCTACATGGCGCGCCGGCTGGTGCGCATGGCGAGCGAGGACATCGGCCTGGCCGACCCGCGCGCACTGCGGATGGCCCTCGATGCGGCCGAAGTGTACGAGCGGCTCGGCACGCCCGAAGGCGAGCTGGCGCTGGCCCAGTGCGTGGTGTACCTCGCGGTGGCGCCGAAGTCGAACGCGGTCTACAAGGCCTACAACGAGGTCAAGGCCTTCATCAAGTCGGACGGCACGCGACCGGTGCCGATGCATCTGCGCAATGCGCCGACCAAGCTCATGAAGCAGCTCGACTACGGCCGTGGCTATCGCTACGCGCACGACGAGGAGGGCGGCTTCGCGGCGGGCGAGAACTACCTGCCCGAGGGCATGGCCGCGCCTTCCTTCTACCGCCCGGTCGAGCGCGGCCTCGAGATCCGGATCGCCGAGAAGCTGCGCGATCTGCGAAAACGCAACGACGACGCGGCCGACTGAACGGTTTCCGACGGACGGCTGACGGCCGCCTCCGCGCGGGAGAAGCCCATGCACCGCCAACGGTACTTTGGAGCCGACGAACTGCCCTTTGCCTGTGCGCCAGCGGGAAAACCCGGTCGAATGCGCACCAGAACGGCGATGCGGCGTCATTACAATCCCGCCACTTAACCCGCCGTCGTCACATGCTGGCGGGTTTTTTGCTAAGTGAAACCAGGACGCCAAACCGGTGCGCCGGGTCGGCTAGCCGTCAATCGAAGGCGGCTACACACAAAGGGACTTTCGTTATGGACATCTTGCTGCAGCAGATCATCAACGGTCTGGTTCTCGGCAGCATGTACGCCTTGATAGCCTTAGGCTATACGATGGTGTACGGCATTATCAATCTCATCAATTTCGCGCATGGCGAAGTGCTCATGGTCGGCGCGCTGACCAGTTGGAGCATCATCGGCCTGATGCAGGAATCGATGCCCGGCACGCCGGGGTGGTTGATCCTGCTGATCGCGTTGATCATTGCCTGCGTGGTTGCCGCCACGCTCAACTTCGTGATCGAGAAGGTGGCCTACCGGCCGCTGCGCAACAGCCCGAAGCTGGCTCCGCTGATCACCGCGATCGGCATGTCGATCCTGCTGCAGACGCTGGCGATGATCATCTGGAAGCCGACCAACAAGGCCTATCCGAACCTGCTGTCGACCACGCCGATCCATGTCGGCGGCGCCGTGATCTCGCCCACGCAGGTGATGATCCTCAGCGTGACCGCGATCTGCCTGGCGATCCTCACCTGGCTCGTCAACTACACCAAGCTCGGCCGCGCAATGCGCGCCACGGCCGAGAACCCGCGGGTGGCGGCGCTGATGGGCATCCGGCCCGACATGGTGATCTCGGCGACCTTCATCATCGGCGCCGTGCTGGCCGCAGTCGCGGGCGTGATGTATGCGTCCAACTACGGCATCGCGCAGCACGCGATGGGCTTCATCCCCGGGCTCAAGGCCTTCACGGCGGCGGTCTTCGGTGGCATCGGCAACCTGGCCGGCGCGGTGGTCGGCGGCATCCTGCTGGGCCTGATCGAGGCGATCGGCTCGGGCTACATCGGCGCGCTCACGGGCAATGTGCTGGGCAGCCACTACAGCGACATCTTCGCCTTCATCGTGCTGATCATCATGCTCACGCTGCGGCCCTCGGGCCTGCTCGGCGAGCGCGTGGCGGACCGGGCCTGAGGAGCACGTCATGAAGAACGGCAAGAACCTCGCTCTCTACATCGTCGGCGTCATCGCGGTGCTCGCGCTGCCGCTGCTGCTGCAATCCCAGGGCAATGCCTGGGTCCGCATCGCCGACATCGCGCTGCTCTACGTGATGCTCGCGCTCGGCCTCAACATCGTGGTCGGCTACGCCGGCCTGCTCGACCTCGGCTACGTGGCCTTCTTCGCGATCGGGGCCTACCTGTTCGCGCTGCTCGATTCGCCGCACCTGACCGACACCTTCCCGGCCATCAAGGCGATGTTCCCGAACGGGCTGCACGTGCCGCTGCTCGTGGTGGTGCCGCTGGCGCTGCTGGTGGCGGGGCTGTTCGGGGCGCTGCTCGGGGCACCCACGCTCAAGCTGCGCGGCGACTATCTCGCGATCGTGACGCTCGGCTTCGGCGAGATCATCCGCGTGTTCCTGAACAACCTCGACCACCCGGTCAACATCACGAACGGACCGAAGGGCATCACGGCGATCGAGCCGGTGCACTTCTGGGGCCTCAACCTGGGCAAGGCGCTCAAGATCGGCGACTTCACGATCTCGTCGGTCACGCTCTACTACTACCTGTTCCTCGCCTTCGTGATCTTCACGATCATCATCTCGCACCGCCTGCAGGTCTCGCGCATCGGCCGCGCCTGGATGGCAATCCGCGAGGACGAGATCGCCGCCAAGGCGATGGGCATCAACACCCGCAACATGAAGCTGCTGGCCTTCGGCATGGGCGCGAGCTTCGGCGGCGTGTCGGGCGCGATGTTCGCGTCGTTCCAGGGCTTCGTGTCGCCCGAGTCGTTCAGCCTCATGGAGTCGGTGATGATCGTCTCGATGGTGGTGCTGGGCGGCATCGGCCACCTGCCGGGCGTGATCCTCGGCGCCGTACTGCTGGCGGCGCTGCCCGAGGTGCTGCGCTATGTGGCAGGCCCGCTGCAGTCGATGACCGGCGGCCGGCTCGACGCCTCGATCCTGCGCCAGCTCTTCATTGCGCTCGCGATGATCATCATCATGCTGGTGCGTCCGCGCGGCCTCTGGCCTTCGCCCGAGCACGGCAAGTCGCTCGCGCGGCGCGGCACGGCGCCGGCCTCCGGCATGCCGGCGGCGGCCCCGGGCATCGAGACGCCTGCCGACGAGGTTCCAGGCGATCCCGCGCGTCCGATGTCGATCAATCCGTGAGCGAGGACGCAACAACATGACTGAAACCATCCTCGACGTCCGCGGCATCTCCAAGCGCTTCGGCGGCCTGCAGGCCCTCTCCGATGTCGGCATGAAGATCATGCGCGGACAGGTCTACGGCCTGATCGGCCCCAATGGCGCCGGCAAGACCACCTTCTTCAACGTCATCACCGGGCTCTACACGCCCGACAGCGGCAGCTTCGAGCTGGCCGGCAAGCCCTACCAGCCGACTGCGGTGCACGAGGTCGCCAAGGCCGGCATCGCGCGCACCTTCCAGAACATCCGTCTCTTTGCCGAGATGACCGCGCTCGAGAACGTGATGGTCGGTCGCCACGTGCGCACCCATTCGGGCGTCTTCGGCGCGATCTTCCGCTCCGGCGGCTTCAAGGCCGAGGAGCACGCGATCACCGAACGCGCACACGAGCTGCTCGAGTACGTGGGCATCGGCAAGTTCGCCGACTACAAGGCGCGCACGCTGTCATACGGCGACCAGCGGCGCCTGGAGATCGCGCGCGCGCTCGCCACCGACCCGCAGCTGATCGCGCTCGACGAGCCGGCGGCCGGCATGAACGCAACCGAGAAGGTCATGCTGCGCGAGCTGATCGACCGCATCCGCAACGACAACCGCACCATCCTGCTGATCGAGCACGACGTGAAGCTCGTGATGGGCCTGTGCGACCGCGTGACGGTGCTCGACTACGGCAAGCAGATCGCCGAGGGCACGCCCGCCGACGTACAGAAGAACGAAAAGGTGATCGAGGCCTACCTCGGCACGGGAGGACATTGAGATGGCACAGACACTGCTGAAAGTGAGCGGCGTGAAGGTCGCCTACGGCGGCATCCAGGCCGTGAAGGGCATCGATTTCGAGGTCCGCGAGGGCGAGCTGGTCTCGCTGATCGGCTCCAACGGCGCCGGCAAGACCACCACCATGAAGGCCATCACGGGCTCGCTGCCCTTCCTGGGCGGTGAGATCGAATTCCTCGGCAAGAGCATCAAGGGACGCGGCGCCTGGGACCTGGTCGGCGAGGGCCTCGTGATGGTGCCCGAGGGCCGCGGCGTGTTCACGCGCATGACGATCACCGAGAACCTGCAGATCGGCGCCTACATCCGCAATGACAAGGCCGAGATCGCCAAGGACATCGAGCGCGTGTTCGCGACCTTTCCGCGGCTCAAGGAGCGCGCGACGCAGCTGGCCGGCACCATGTCGGGCGGCGAGCAGCAGATGCTGGCAATGGGCCGCGCGCTGATGGCGCGTCCCAAGGTGCTGCTGCTCGACGAGCCCTCGATGGGCCTGTCGCCGATCATGGTCGACAAGATCTTCGAGGTCGTGAAGCAGGTCTACGACCAGGGCGTGACCGTGCTGCTGGTCGAGCAGAACGCGAGCCGCGCGCTGCAACTGGCCGACCGCGGCTACGTGATGGAGTCGGGCCTGATCACCATGAGCGGCGACGCCAAGGCGATGCTGAGCGACCCGAAGGTACGCGCCGCGTACCTCGGCGAATAGTCGCTCAGTCGACCTTCGCGCCGGTCGCCTTGACGACCTTTTCGTACTTGCCCAGTTCGCTCTTCATGAAGGCGCCGAACTGCTCGGGCGTGGTCGCCACGGGCTCCGCCAGCAGCGTCGCGAAGCGGGTCCTGGTCTCGGGCGATTCGAGCGCGGCGACGAAGGCCTGATTGAGCTTGGCGACCACGTCCGGCGGCGTGCCGGCCGGCGCCACCAGGCCCCACCAGGTATCGATCGAGAAGCCCTTCAGGGTCGAGGCCACCGTCGGCACCTCGGGCAGCGCGCTGCTGCGTTCGGCGGTCGTCACCGCGATCGCCTTGAGCTTGCCCGAGCGGATGTTCGGCGCGGCGGTCGCGAGGTTGTCGAAGTTGAAGTCGACCTGCCCCGACAGCAGCGCGAGCTGGGCCGGGTTGCCGCCGTTGTACGGAATGTGCACCGCGAAGATGCCGGCTTCCTTCTTGAACAGCTCGCCCGCGAGATGGCCCGCACTGCCATTGCCGCCGCTGCCGTAGTTGAGCTTGCCGGGGTTGGCCTTGGCGTAGGCGATGAGGTCGGGCAGCGTGTTGATCTTGAGCCGCTGCGCGGTCTCGGCATTCATCACCAGCACGTTCGGCACGCGCACCATCTGCGTGATCGGCGCGAAGTCGGTGGCCGCGTTGTACGGCATCCTGGCGTAGAGCCAGGGGTTGACCGCATTCGTGGCGGTGGCCGCAATGCCGATCGTGAGGCCGTCGGGCGCGGCCTTGGCGACGGCATCGGCGCCGATGTTGCCGCCGGCGCCGGGCTTGTTGTCGATGATGACCGTGCCGAGCGAATCCTTGACCCGCTCGGCCAGCAGGCGCGCCGTGACGTCGATGGGGCCGCCCGGCGCGTAGGGAACGATCAGGCGGATTGGCCGTTGTGGCTGTTGCTGGGCGGCGGCATGGCCGGTGGCCATCAGGGCGGCGGCGCCGAGCAGCGTCGAAAGCAGTTGTCTCTTGTTCATCGGGTTCTTGCAGGGAAGGGATTCAGGGCAGGGCCTTGTCGGCCTCGGTGGTGAAGGCGTCGGCAAAGAATTCGTCCTCGGGCAGGGCGCGCTCGGCCACGTAGTCGCGCCTGGCGGAATCGACCACCACGGGCGCGCCGCAGGCATAGACCTGATGGTTCGAGAGGTCGTCGAAATCTTCCAGCACCGCGCGGTGCACGAAGCCGGTCCGGCCACGCCAGTCGTCCTCGGGCACCGCGTTCGAGACCACGGGCACGTAGCGCAGGTTGGGCATCTGCGGCAGCAGGGTGCGCACCCATTCGTCCATGTAGAGGTCCTCGGGCCGGCGGCCGCCCCAGTAGAGCGTGGCTGGCCGGTCGATGCCCTTGGACAGCATGTGTTCGAGCAGGGCCTTGATCGGCGCGAAGCCGGTGCCGGAGGCCAGCAGCACCATCGGCTTGTCGGAGTCCTCGCGCAGGAAGAAGCTGCCGTAGGGGCCCTCGATGCGAAGAATCTCCTTTTCCTTCATGGCGCCAAACACGTGGTCGGTAAACTTGCCGCCCGGCAGGTGGCGGATGTGCAGTTCGATGCCGGTGCCCGCCACCTGCAGCGTGTGGGGCGCATTGGCCATCGAATAGCTGCGCCGCGTGCCGTCGCGCAGGATGAATTCCACGTACTGTCCGGCATGGAACTGCAGCGGTTCGCCCGCCGGCAGCTGCAGCCGCAACTGCACCACGTCGTGCGACTGCCGTGCGAGCGACAGCACGCGGACCGGCATCTTGCGGATCGGGAAGGCACCGGCCTCGGTGACCTGCCGCGACTCGAGCACCACGTCGCTCTCGGGCCGCGCGCAGCAGGTCAGCACGTAGCCGGCCAACTCTTCTTCCGCACTGAGGGCCTTGCTCTGGTGCGGGCCGAGCGTCACGGTGCCCGACAGCTTCCGGCACTTGCAGGAGCCACAGGCGCCGTCCTTGCATCCGTAGGGCAGGCCGATGCCCTGGCGGATGCCGGCCGCGAGGATGGTCTCGTCCGCGTGGGCCGCGAACTGGCGACCGCTGGGCTCGACCGTGATCTGGAAGCCCGCTTCGCTCGGCGCTGCGCTGGTCATGGGTATTCTTCGTTCTCTTGCTCTAAAGGGAGACCGGATTTTGCCCTCAATCAACAGCCCCCTCGGCGCGCTGCCTTCGCGCTTTCGCCGGCAGCGCGTGCTGCTGGTGGGCTGCGGCGACGTCGGACTGCGTGCCGCGCGCCTGCTCGGGGGCCGCGTCAACCTGATCGCGCTGACCTCCACGCCCGCGCGCGTGCCGGCGCTTCGGCAGGCCGGCATCCGGCCGCTGGTGGCTGATCTGGACCGTCCGTCGACGCTGCGCCGGCTCGCCGGGCTGGCCACGCGCGTGCTGCACCTGGCGCCGCCGGCGCGGGTCGAGGAGGACGGCCGCTGGTGGCACGACGCCCGCAGTCTGGCGCTGGTGCGCGCCCTGCGCCAGCGCAGCCTGCCCGCGGCCTTCGTCTACGGATCGACCAGCGGCGTGTACGGCGATTGCGGCGGCGCGCGCATCGACGAAACGCGCGCGCTGCGCCCCGACACGCCGCGCGCGCACCGCCGTGTCGACGCCGAGCGGACCGTGCGCTGGCTAGGCCGCGCCGGCGTCGCGGTGCGCATCCTGCGCATCCCGGGAATCTACGCGCCCGACCGCGAAGGCGGCACGCCACGCGAGCGCCTGGCTCGCGGCACGCCGGTGCTGCGTGCCGAGGACGACGTCTATACCAATCACATCCATGCCGACGACCTCGCACGCGCCTGCGTGGCGGCGCTGTGGCGCGGCGGCACGATGCGCGCCTTCCATGCCAGCGACGACAGCGAGATCAGGATGGGCGACTACATCGAGCTTGCGGCCCGCCTGTACGGCCTGCCGATGCCGCCGCGCATCGCGCGCGACGAGGCCCAGGCCCGGTTGCCGCTCTCGCTGCTGAGCTTCATGGGCGAATCGCGCCGGCTCGACAACACGCGGCTCAAGCGCGAGCTTCGGCTGCGGCTGCGCTATCCGACGGTGGCGACCGGGCTCCTGCCGGCGGCCTGAAACATTCCGCAGCCGGGATCGGCGCAAGGTGGCGGCAGAATCGGTGCCATGCCCATCACGCAACTCTCCGTCTATTTCTTCCTCCAGGTCGCAGTCATCATCGCCGTGTGCCAGCTGGTCGGCCGGCTCGCCCAGCGCCTGGGTCAGCCGCAGGTGGTCGGAGAGATGATTGCCGGCGTCGCGCTCGGGCCCTCGCTGTTCGGGCTCTTCCTGCCCGAGATGCAGCGCGCGCTGTTCCCGAAGGAGACGCTCGGCATGCTGTACGTCGGTGGCCAACTCGGCGTCGGCATGTACATGTTCCTGGTCGGCACCGAGTTCCGTTCGGACCACTTCAAGAGCCGCTTCCGCAGCGCCGCCTCGGTGTCGGTGGCCGGCATCGTGGTGCCCTTCGTCCTTGCGTTCGCGCTCACGCCCTGGCTGCACGAGATTCCGGGCCTGTTCTCGGAGCGCGCCAAGCCGCTGGAAGCGGCGCTGTTCCTCGGCGCCGCAATCGCGATCACGGCCTTTCCGATGCTGGCGCGCATCATCCACGAGCGCGGCCTCGCGGGCACGTCGCTCGGCACGCTGGCGCTCACTGCGGGCGCGGTCGACGACGCGGCGGCCTGGTGCATCCTGGCGGTGGTGCTCGCGAGCTTCGGCGGCTCCTGGGGCGGCGCCTATGCGGCGATCGGCGGCGGCGTCGCCTATGCGCTCTTCATGGTGTTCGTGGGCTCGCGCCTGCTGCGCAGGCTGGGCGAACACGTGCGGCCCGACGCGCCGCTGAGCCCGTCGCTGCTGGCGCTGGTGCTGGCGCTGTTCTGCCTGAGCGCCTTCGCGATGGACGCGATCGGCATCCACGCGGTCTTCGGCGGCTTCCTGCTCGGCGCGGTGCTGCCGCGCGGCCTGCTGACGCAGAAGCTGCGCGAGCAGCTGCAACCCTTCGTCGTGATCTTCCTGCTGCCGATGTTTTTTACCTATTCGGGCCTCAACACGCGGCTCGCGGTGCTGATGGATCCGGCGATCCTGGTCGGCGCGATCGCGATCCTCGCGGCATCGTTCGGCGGCAAGGGCATCGCCTGCTGGGCCGCCGCCCGGCTCGCGGGCGAGAGTCCGCGCGATGCGATGGCGATCGGCTCGCTCATGAACGCGCGTGGCCTCATGGAGCTGATCATCATCAACATCGGCCTGCAGGCGGGCGTGATCCTGCCCGGGCTGTTCTCGATCCTGGTGCTGATGGCGATCGTCACGACGCTCTTGGCGACGCCGCTGTTCAACCGGGTCACGCGCGAGCGGCCGCCTGCGGCGCCGCGGGTCGAGGCTTCGGCCTGACGACGCGCCGATCGGGCCTCAGGCCGGGTCCGGACCGTCCCAGGCCGGCCCGCGCTCGATGCCATGCTTCTTGAGCAGCTTGCCGAAGGCACGCCGCTCCTTGCCCACCATCTGTGCAGCGCGCGTGACGTTGCCTTCGGCCTGGCGCAGCGCGCGCTGCAGATAGTCCTGCTCGAAGAGGCGCACCGCCTCGGCCTTGGCAAGCTGGAAGCGCATGAATCCGCTGTCGTCCCAGTCTTCGGCCAGGGGCGCCGCTTCGGCCCGCGCGACCGCCTGCGGGCTGCGCAGGGGAATGCCGCCGCCCATGAGGAATTCGCGGTGCACCCAGTTCTCGAGCTCGCGCACGTTGCCGTGCCATGGCTGGCTGCGCAGCCACTGCAGTTCGGGTGACGACAGCGTCTTCGCGGGCAATCCGTACTTGGCGCTGAAGCGGTCGATGAAGTGTGCGGCGAGCAGGTCGATGTCCTCGACGCGTTCGCGCAGCGGCGGCAGCACGAGGTGCAGGATCTTGAGCCGATACATGAGGTCGGCGCGGAATCCGCCCTGGGCCACAAGCGCCGCCAGCGGCCGGTTGGTGGCGGCGATCACGCGCACGTCCGAGGTCAGCTCGCGTGCCGTGCCCAGCGGCCGGTAGCGCTGGTCCTGAAGAAAGCGGAGCAAGGTCACCTGCGCCTTGCTGCTGAGGGCATCGACCTCGTCGAGGAAGAGCGTGCCCCCGTTGGCTTCGGCCACCAGGCCGGTGCGCGCATGCCGTGCATCGGTGAAGGCGCCGCGCTCGTGGCCGAACAGCTCGGATTCGATCAGCGTCTCGGGGAGGGCGCCGCAATTGACCGGCACGAACGGCCGCGCGCTGCGCAGGCCACCGTAGTGGATCACGCGCGCGGCAAGCTCCTTGCCCGAGCCGGTCTCGCCCTCGATCAGTGCCGGCGCCTCGGTGGCGGCAATGCGTTCGAGCTGCGTCAGCATCCGCCGGTGGGCAGCCGAGACGCCGACGATCTGCTCGGAGAGCCGCATCCAACCTTCCGGTTCGCCCCTGATTTCCCGCAGCAGATTTGAAGACATGAGAGTCGAGGTGTGGCACTCAAAGTAAGGGCCCACCGACGGGCCATCCGGAGCGCCAATCTACCCGGCTCGCGTCCAAGCGCAATATGACTGACGGCGTACGGCGAAGCGGCGCCTCACTGCGCGCCCGGGCTTCAGGGTGCGGCCTTCGCCGGGACGACGCCACGGCCGCCTGGCGCCCATCGGCAGAAAGGCCAGCCTTCGACGCCCGCCCAGATGCAGGCGCGTATGCAGGCAATCGCGATGCGCGGGTCGGGTGTGGGCGGTACGGATTTCAACGTGATCAGCATGGCCGGTCTCCGCGCTCAAGCAGCGGGCAGGCCGCTCGCGACCTCGTGCACCGTGTAGCCGAGCAGCTGCCAGAACAGCGCCTCCGAGCGGCTCCGGGTCCAGACGATGCTGGCCTGGGGTCCGCGGCATTCGAAGCGCGTGCCGCCGACCGGAATGAAGAGGATGTCCTTGTTCATCGCGTGCCTCCGTTTCCTGTAGCTGCAGGTTTAGCGCGGTTCCAGGTCGGGGGCCAGCGGCGCTCGGCGTGGTGCGGAGTCGGCGGTGGCTGGCGTGCGTTGTGCGGCATCGCGCCGTGCGGGCGCAGGAGACTGGCGGCGCGCGAGCGCGGCAACGCTGGGGCGTGCGGCCCGCAGCCAGCGCGGAGGGCTCGGTGCCGGATGGTGCCCGGGGCCGGAATCGAACCGGCACGCCTTGCGGCGGGGGATTTTGAGTCCCCTGCGTCTACCAATTTCACCACCCGGGCACGAAAGGAAGGCAGCCCAAAATTATGGCACAGTGCCTTCCATGCAATATCCGACGATTGAAGACGCGATCGGCAAGACGCCGCTGGTCGCGCTGCAGCGCATCGACGCCGCGGCCAACTCCGCGCGCGGCAACGTGATCCTGGGCAAGCTCGAAGGCAACAACCCCGCGGGGTCGGTCAAGGACCGGCCGGCGCTGTCGATGATCCGGCGTGCCGAGGAGCGCGGCGAGATCAAGCCCGGCGATACGCTGATCGAGGCCACCTCGGGCAACACCGGCATCGCGCTTGCCATGGCGGCGGCCGTCAAGGGCTATCGCATGGTGCTGATCATGCCGGAGGACCTGTCGGTCGAGCGGGCACAGACCATGAAGGCGTTCGGCGCCGAACTCATGCTGACGCCCAAGAGCGGCGGCATGGAATACGCGCGCGACCTGGCCGAGCAGATGGTGCAGCAGGGCAAGGGCCGGGTGCTCGATCAGTTCGCCAACCCGGACAACCCGCGCATCCACTACGAGACCACCGGCCCCGAGATCTGGGCCGATACCCAGGGCCGCATCACCCACTTCGTGAGCGCCATGGGCACCACGGGCACCATCACCGGCGTCTCGCGCTTCCTGAAGGAGAAGAACCCCGCGGTACGCATCGTCGGCGCCCAGCCCGACGAAGGTTCGCGCATTCCGGGCATCCGCAAATGGCCGCAGGAATACCTGCCGAAGATCTACGACCCGAGCCGGATCGATCAGGTGGTCAACGTCAGCCAGGACAACGCCGAGGAACTCTGCCGCCGGCTTGCCAGGGAAGAAGGCATCTTCGCGGGCATCTCGGCCGCCGGCGCGCTGTGGGTGGCGCTCGAGATCGCGAAGACGGTCGAGAATGCGACCATCGTCTTCGTGGTCTGCGATCGCGGTGATCGCTATCTGTCCACCGGCGTCTTCCCGGCCTGAACCATGCCACACCCCAAATATTGCCCCGACTGCGCCACGCCCGTGGAGTCGATCGAACTCGCCGAGGACGGCGGCCCGAAGTCGCGCCTGCGCTGCCCGGCCTGCGGCTGGACCCACTGGAACAACCCGACGCCGGTGCTGGCCGGCATCATCGAATACCGGGGCCAGGTGCTGCTGGCGCGCAATGCGGCCTGGGCCCACAAGGCCTACGCGCTGATCACCGGATTCATGGAAGCCGGTGAGACGCCGCAGGAAGGCATCGCGCGCGAGATCAAGGAAGAGACGAACCTCGATGCCAGCGAACTCAACCTGGTCGGCGTCTACGACTTCCAGCGCATGAATCAGGTCATCATCGCCTACCACGCGGTGGCGGACGGCGAGGTGCGCCTGTCACCCGAACTGGTCGACTACCGGCTCTACGATCTGCCCGCGCTGCGCTGCTGGCCCGCGGGAACCGGCTACGCGCTGGCCGACTGGCTGCGCACGCGCGGCCACGAGCCCCAGTTCGTCGAGTGGCCGGCGCGCCCGGCCTCCTAGAATTGCCGCAATTTCAAGGAACGGCCCCATGCAAATCCACAAAGAGCTCGACACCCGCGGTCTCAACTGCCCGCTGCCGATCCTGAAGGCGAAGAAGTCACTCAACGAGATGCACAGCGGAGAGCTGCTCAAGGTGGTGTCCACGGATGCGGGCTCGGTGCGCGATTTCCAGGCCTTCGCGCGCCAGACCGGCAACGATCTGGTCGACCAGCAGACGGTCGGCACCGACTTCATTCACGTGCTGCGCCGGCGCTGAGCCGCATCAACCGACATGCCAAGCGGCGTACGCACTGCCACCGCGACGATCGCGCTGGCGGGGTTGGTCGCCGTGTTCGGTGCCGCGGCCTGGGACGCCGACCACCGCAGCGCCCAAGCCACCGCCCCGCTTGCCATTCCGCTCGCGGTGCTCGGCGACTCCGACAGCCATTCCTACCAGGACCACATCAGTTTTCCTGCAGGATCCAAAGAGCGCGGCGGCGCCCTGAGGTCCCGGACCTACCAATGGACCGAAGTGCTGGCCCGGCTGCGCAGCCAAGAGCTCGACCTCGGCCCGTGGGGCAGTTGGGGCGAGGCTCCGGGTGTGATCCAGAGCCGCGAATGGCTTCTGATGGCAGCCCCGCGTTCGCCCCGGCGCGAAGACTATCGCTACAACTTCGCCTACTCGGGCGCCCGCTGCCTGGACCTGATGTCCGGGCAGCAGCAGGCGCGTCGCCTGGTCGAACTCATGAACCGCGAGCCTGTACGATGGCAGCAAGGCGTGGTCGTGATCCGCATGGGCTTCAACGACTGGCGGCCGCTGTTCGATGCCCAGGCACGCGACCCAGCCGCGCCCGAGGTGCTGGCTGCCACGGATGAATGCAGGAAGGACCTCGGAGCCGCGGTGGCACTGATCCAG
Source organism: Variovorax jilinensis (assembly GCF_030316885.1). GTDB lineage: Bacteria > Pseudomonadota > Gammaproteobacteria > Burkholderiales > Burkholderiaceae_C > Variovorax > Variovorax jilinensis. The sequence goes on from NZ_JASZYQ010000002.1 coordinate 402,492, forward strand.
GCCTCGCACCCTGCGACGCGCGTCGCGCTGGTCGGGATCGGCAACGGCGCCAACGGACCGACGCACCTTCACAAGTGGCAGTCGGCGGCCGAGACGCAGAAGCTCCAGCTTGCGCTCACGGGTTTCAACGACGCAATCCGCGACCTCGGCAAGGGCAATCCGAAGGTCACGTTCTTCGATGAGCTGGCCTTCTTCGAAGGCCGCTGGGGCGGACGCAGCGCCGACGGCAAACCCGCCCCCGGGACGGTCTCGATAGGCCCTCGGATTCAGGTCAGGAACACGATCGGCGACGATCCCCGCAACGCCTGGCTCGCGGACACCCATGCCGGCGTGGCCAGGAGCGCGATCTGGGCGCAGGCGCTGGTGGCGCGGCTCGACGAGGCCTTCGGCATGAAGCTGACGCCGATCACCGACGCCGAACTGCGCCGCTTCCTCGAACCGCTGTTCGAGCCGACGGCCGCGGCGGCGACGCCGCCTACAGCACCAGGTTCTTGAGGTATTCGCGGAACGAGGCGCCCACCTCGGGGTGCGCCAGCGCCAGTTCCACGCTGGCCTGCAGGAAACCTTCCTTGCTGCCGCAGTCGTAGCGCGTGCCCTGGTACGAATAGGCGTGCACCGCTTCCTTCTTCATGAGCGCGGCGATGCCGTCGGTGAGCTGAATCTCGCCGCCTGCGCCCTTGGGCTGGTTGCGGATCTCGGCGAAGACGCCCGGCGTGAGGATGTAGCGGCCCGCGACGCCCAGACGCGAAGGCGCTTCCTCGGGCTTGGGCTTCTCGATCATGCGGCTGACCTTCACCAGGCCGTCCTCGACCGGGTCGCCGGCCACGATGCCGTAGCGCTTGACGTGCTCCAGCGGCACTTCCTGAACCGCCAGCAGCGAGCCGCCGAGTCGCTCGTACATGCGCGTCATCTGCGCCAGCACCGGCTCGCCGCCGTTCGGACCGACCATCAGGTCGTCGGCCAGCAGCACCGCGAAGGGCTCGTTGCCCACCAGGTGCTCGGCGCACAGCACCGCGTGGCCCAGGCCCAGCATGCGCGGCTGGCGCACGTAGGAGCAGGTCATGTCGTCGGGCATGACCGAACGCGCGATGCGCAGCAATTCGTCCTTCCCGCTGGCCTCGAGCTGCGATTCGAGCTCGTAGGCGGTGTCGTAGTGATCCTCGATCGCGCGCTTGTTGCGTCCGGTGACGAAGATCATGTCGCGGATGCCCGCGGCATAGGCTTCCTCGACCGCGTACTGGATGAGCGGCTTGTCCACCACCGGCAGCATCTCCTTGGGCTGCGCCTTGGTGGCAGGCAGGAATCGGGTGCCGAATCCTGCTACGGGAAACACGGCCTTGCGAATACGCGTCGAAGTTTGGGACATGGGCTTGAGTCGGTCAGGAGGTAGGGACGTCGAACGGCGGCTGCCCTCAGGCAACCTCCGCAATACTAAAGGCCCGCGCCACCGACGGTCTGTCAGCCGAGGCGCACAAGCTGGTCGCGCAGGCGCTCCAGCGTGGCGCTGAAGTCCGTCAACCGCTTGCGTTCCTGGTCGATGACCGCGGGAGGCGCCTTTGCAACGAAGGCCTCGTTGCCGAGTTTGGCATCGACCTTGGCGATCTCGCCCTCGATTCGCGCAAGCTCCTTGCCGATGCGGACCTTTTCCGCAGCCTTGTCGATTTCCATGTGCAGGCAGATGCGCACGTCGCCGACCACCGCCACCGGGGCCGCCTCGGCGGCCGCCGACCAGGCTGCCGCGTCGTCGAAGACCTTCACTTCCTTGAGCTTGGCGAGCGCCTGCAGCACCGGCGCGGCGCTGCGCAGGAAGTCGCTGCTGGCGGCATCGTCGGCCACCGCGTAGAGCGGCATCCGCGTGGCCGGCGAGACGTTCATCTCGCCGCGCAGCGTGCGGCAGGCGTCGACCAGCGACTTGAGCCGTGCCACATGCGCCTCGGCAGCCTCGTCGATCTTCTCGGGCTGGCTCTTCGGGTAGGCGGCGATCATCACCGACTCGCCTTCGCGCCCGGCCACCGGCGCCACCTTCTGCCATAGCGCCTCGGTGATGAAAGGGATCACCGGATGCGCGAGCCGCAGCAGGGTCTCGAGCGTGCGGATCAGCGTCCGGCGCGTGGCGCGCTGCTGCGCGGCGTCGCCCTGCTGGATCTGGACCTTGGCGATCTCGAGGTACCAGTCGCAGAACTCGTCCCAGGCGAACTGGTAGATCGCGTTGGCGACGTTGTCGAGCCGGTATTCGTCGAAGCCCTTCGTGACCTCGGCCTCGACGCGCTGCAGCTTCGAAGTGATCCAGCGATCGGCCTGGCTGAACTGCAGGTAGCCGTGGGCCGGGCCGCCGGGCGCGCACTCGGCCTTGGTGTGCTCGCGCAGGCCGCAATCCTGGCTTTCGCAATTCATGAGCACGAAGCGGGTCGCATTCCAGAGCTTGTTGCAGAAGTTGCGATAGCCCTCGCAGCGCTTGGCATCGAAGTTGATGCTGCGGCCCAGCGAGGCCAGCGAGGCGAAGGTGAAGCGCAGTGCGTCGGCGCCGAAGGCCGGGATGCCGTCCGGGAATTCCTTTTGCGTGTTCTTGCGCACCGCGGGCGCGGTCTCGGGCTTGCGCAGCCCCTGGGTGCGCTTGTCGAGCAGCTCGGGCAGCGCGATGCCGTCGATCAGGTCGACCGGGTCGAGCACGTTGCCCTCGGACTTGCTCATCTTCTTGCCGTGCGAATCGCGCACCAGGCCGTGGATGTAGACGTGCCTGAACGGCACCTTGCCCGTGAAGTGCTTGGTCATCATGATCATCCGGGCGACCCAGAAGAAGATGATGTCGTAGCCCGTGACCAGCACGCTGGAGGGCAGGTAGAGGTCGAGGTCCTCGGTCTTTGCCGGCCAGCCGAGCGACGAGAACGGGATCAGCGCCGACGAGTACCAGGTGTCGAGCACGTCCTCGTCGCGCCGGAGCGTCCTGCCCGGTGCCTGGGCCTGTGCCTCTTCCTCGCTGCGGGCCACGTAGACCCGGCCGTCCTCGTCGTACCAGGCCGGAATCTGGTGGCCCCACCAGAGCTGGCGCGAGATGGTCCAGTCCTGGATGTTCTCCATCCAGTGGTTGTAGGTGTTGACCCAGTTCTCGGGCACGAAGCTGACCTCGCCCGAGCGCACGGCGTCGATCGCCTTCTGAGCGATCGACTGTCCGTTGGCGTCCGGCCTGGTCATGGCGACGAACCACTGGTCGGTCAGCATCGGCTCGACCACCGCGCCGGTGCGCGCACAGCGCGGCACCATGAGCCTGTGCTTCTTCGTCTCGACCAGCAGGCCCAGCGCCTCGAGGTCGGCCACCACGGCCTTGCGGGCCACGAAGCGGTCCATGCCGCGGTATTTCCCGGGCGCGTTGTCGTTGATCGTGGCGTCGAGCGTGAGCACGCCGATGTTCTCGAGGCCGTGGCGCTGGCCGACTGCGTAGTCGTTGGGGTCGTGCGCGGGCGTGACCTTGACCACGCCGGTGCCGAATTCGCGGTCGACGTAGTCGTCGGCGATCACCGGAATCAGCCGGTCGACCAGCGGCAGCCTGACGTGCTGGCCGATCAGCTTGCGGTAGCGTTCGTCCTCGGGATGGACCATCACGGCGACGTCGCCGAGCATGGTCTCGGGGCGCGTGGTGGCCACCGTGAGCGAGCCCGAGCCGTCCTCGAGCGGATAGGCGATGTGCCAGAGGAAGCCGTCTTCCTCCTCGCTCTCGACCTCCAGGTCGCTGACCGCGGTCTTGAGCACCGGGTCCCAGTTGACCAGGCGCTTGCCGCGGTAGATCAGGCCTTCCTCATAGAGCTGCACGAAGGTCTGCGTCACGACCTGCGAGAGGTCGTCGTCCATCGTGAAGTACTCGCGGCTCCAGTCGACCGTGTCGCCCATGCGGCGCATCTGCCGGGTGATGGTGTTCCCCGACTGCTGCTTCCATTCCCAGACCCGGGCGACGAAGTTCTTGCGGCCGAGGTCGTGGCGGCTGATCTTCTGCTCCTGCAACTGGCGCTCGACCACGATCTGGGTCGCGATGCCCGCGTGGTCGGTGCCAGGCACCCACAGCGTGTTGTCGCCCGCCATGCGGTGATAGCGCGCGAGGCTGTCCATGATGGTCTGGTTGAACGCATGGCCCATGTGCAGCGTGCCCGTGACGTTCGGCGGCGGCAGCTGGATCGAGAAGGCGCCGGCATCCGGCCGGGCCTTGCCGGTGCCGCGGAAGCCGGCGGCCGCGTAGCCGCGCCGCTCCCATTCGGGCCCCCAGTGCGCCTCGATGGCAACGGGTTCGAAGGATTTGGAAAGGCTCTCGAGGCCGGGTTGGGGCAGGGTGTCGCTCATGGCGTTGCAAAGACGAACGGCATCCCGCAGGATGCCGCTTGTGGGGGTGGAGGTGAGGGGAATTTTATTCGACTGGGCGCACCCCGTGTCGAACCGCGACGCCGCCCGATAATTCGCCGATGCTGTTCCTGCTTTCCCCTGCCAAGTCGCTCGACTACGACACGCCGCCGCCCGACGCCCTGCCTGCCACGCAGCCCCGCTTCGAGGGCCCGCGAGGCCCGGCCGCCGAGCTGATCAGGGTGCTGCGCGAGAAGTCGCCGCAGCAGATCGCCGAACTCATGAGCCTGTCGGACAAGCTCTCGGCCCTCAACGTGGCCCGCTATGGCGCCTGGGCATCGAAGGCCACCGCGCGCAACGCGAAACAGGCCGCGCTGGCCTTCGATGGCGACGTCTACGGCGGCCTCGACGCCAAGACGCTCGATGGCGCGCAGCTGGCCTGGGCCCAGGACCATCTGTGCATCCTGAGCGGTCTCTATGGCGTGCTGCGCCCGCTCGACCTGCTGCAGCCCTACCGGCTCGAGATGGGCACGCAACTGGCCAACCGCCACGGCAAGGACCTCTACGCCTTCTGGGGCTCGCGCATCGCGGCCTACCTCAACGAGCGGCTGGGGGCCGACCGCACGCCGGTCGTGATCAACCTGGCATCGCAGGAATACTTCCGCTCGGTCGACCTCGGTGTGCTCAAGGCCCGCGTGGTCGAATGCGTGTTCGAGGAGTGGAAGGCCGGTGCGGGCCGCGGCGAGCCGGGCCGCTACAAGGTCATCAGCTTCTTCGCCAAGCGCGCGCGCGGACTCATGGCACGCTGGGCCGTGCTGCACGAGGCGGCCACGCCGCGCGCCCTCGAGCGTTTCGACCTCGAGGGCTATGGCTTCGATGCAGCGGCCTCGAAGCCGGATCAGATGGTGTTCAGAAGGAAATCGTCATGAGCGAAGGCCAGCCCATCACCCCCGAACTGCGCGAGTGGGTCGCGGCGCAGCTCGCGGCCGGGCATTCGGTGCCGAGCCTGCGTGCCTCGATGCGAGCTGCCGGCTGGCGCGATGAGGCGGCCGACCTCGCGCTGCAGGCGATCGAGCTGCAGTCCACGGGGGCCGTGCTGCCGGCCGCGCCACGTCCGGCCATGCCGGGCCCCGATCTCTCGGGCTCGCCGCTGCTGGTCGATGCCGGCGACAGGCCGGTGCGCGTGCTGCAGACGATGCAGCATCCGCGCGTCATCGTCTTCGGCGACCTGCTGTCGGCAGACGAATGCGAGGCCCTGATCGCGGCGGCGCGCCAGCGCCTCGCACGTTCGCTCACGGTCGAGACCAAGACCGGCGGCGAGGCGCTCAACGTCGACCGCACCAGCGACGGCATGTTCTTCGAGCGCGGCGAGAACCCGGTCGTCGCCCGCATCGAGCAGCGCATCGCGAAGCTGCTCAAATGGCCGCTCGAGTTCGGCGAAGGGCTGCAGATCCTGCGCTACGCGCCCGGTGCGCAATACCGCCCGCACTACGACTACTTCGATCCCGGCGAACCCGGCACGCCGACCATCCTGCGGCGCGGCGGCCAGCGCGTCGCCACGCTCGTGATGTACCTGCAGGAACCCGAGCAGGGCGGCGGCACCACCTTCCCCGACGTCGGCCTCGAGGTCGCGCCCCAGCGCGGCAGCGCGGTCTTCTTTAGCTACGACCGGCCCGATCCGTCCACCCGCACGCTGCACGGCGGCGCGCCGGTCGTGGCGGGCGAGAAATGGGTGGCCACCAAGTGGCTGCGCGAACGCGAATTCATCTGAACCCGAACATGAAGATCAAGACCAACGGCATCGAGATCGAAGTCCAGGACTCCGGCGGCGAGGGGCGGCCGGTGGCGCTGCTCGTGATGGGCCTTGGCATGCAGCTGATCGGCTGGCCGGACGACTTCGTGCAGGCGCTGGTCGACGGCGGCTTTCGCGTGGTTCGCCACGACAACCGCGACATCGGCCTGAGCCAGGGGTTCGACGACGCCGGTGCTCCCAATCTGCTGTGGCAGAGCGTGCGCCAGCGCCTCGGGCTGCGCATCCGCTCGCCCTACAGCCTGCAGGACATGGCGAACGATTCGCTCGGCGTGCTGGATGCGCTCGGCATCGCGCGCGCCCACGTGGTCGGTGCGTCGATGGGCGGCATGATCGCCCAGCGGCTCGCGGCCAGCGCGCCGCAGCGCACCGCCAGCCTGGTCAGCATCATGAGTTCGAGCGGCGCGCGAAAGCTGCCGGGCCCGCGCGCCGACGTCGCGGCCGCGCTGATCCGGCGGCCCGCGAGCCGCACAGAGGCGGCGCTCGTGGCCCACAGCCTCGGCATGGTGCGACTGATCGAAAGTCCGGCCTACCCGCAGGAGGACGCGGTCGTTGCCGAGCGCATCCGCTTCGCCATGCGCCGCGCGTACCGGCCCGCCGGGATGATGCGGCAGATGCTCGCGGTCGTGGCCGACACCTCCCGGGCCGAACTGCTGTCGCGCATCGAGAGCCCCACCCTCGTGCTGCACGGCGAGGCGGACGCCCTGGTGCCGATCGCCTGTGGCCGTGACGCGGCGCAGCGGATCACCGGCGCCCACTTTGTCGCCGTGCCCGGCATGGGCCATGACCTGCCACCCCAGGTGGTCGAGATCCTCATGCAGCACATCCTTCCTTTCCTCGAAGCCGCAGACAATCGCGCATGAGCCTCGACAACACCCCCGAACAATCGCAGCTGGGCCGGGCCTCGGCGTACATCGACCAATACGACGCCGGCCTGCTGTTCCCGATCCCGCGCGCCACGCAGCGCGAGGCCATGGGCATCGCGAGCGACCGCCTCCCCTTCTTTGGCGCCGACCTGTGGACCGCCTTCGAACTGAGCTGGCTCAACCCGCGCGGCAAGCCGCAATTGGCGATCGCGCACTTCACGATCCCCTGCGACACGCCCAACATCATCGAGAGCAAGTCCTTCAAGCTCTACCTGAACAGCTTCAACAGCTCGGTGTTCGTCGATGCGCAGGCCGTGCGGGAGCGCCTGCGTACCGATCTCGGCGAGGCCGTCTGGCGTGGCAGCGAACGCTCGGCAAGCGTCGGTGTGAAGCTGCTGTCGCCCGAAGTCTTCGACCAGGAGCCGGTGCATGAACTCGACGGCCTCGATCTCGACCGCCTCGACATCGAGTGCACCCAATACCAGCCGGCGCCCGAGTTGCTGGGCTGTGACATGTCGCAGCCTCCCGTGACGGAGACCCTCACCAGTCGCCTGCTGAAGAGCAATTGCCTGGTGACCGGCCAGCCCGACTGGGGCAGCGTGCAGATTCGATACAACGGCCCGCCGATCGACCAGGCCGGCCTGCTCGCCTACATCGTGAGCTTCCGCAACCACAACGAATTCCACGAGCCCTGCGCCGAGCGCATCTTCACGGACATCTGGCGGCGCTGCGCCCCTACGCAGCTGGCGGTCTATGCGCGCTATACGCGGCGCGGCGGCCTGGACATCAATCCCTTCCGGACCAGCTGGCCGCAGGCCCTGCCAGCCAACGCGCGCACTGCGCGTCAGTGATCTTCTTCAAAAAGTTGAGGGAGGTCGGGGAAACCCTCGAAAGTCGTGCCATAATCGACGGCTCAGCTGCAGCGAAGCAGTGATCGAGGCCTCTCTGGGGTTGTTGATTGCGGGTTCGGTGGAGCGGAAGAAAAAAGCCTCTTGAGGTTGACGAGATCAAAAAATCTGTGTCATAATCGAAGGCTCCGCTCAGCGCGGTGACTGCAACGGTTCTGAAGGGTTTTGCCTGGAGGGGTCGAGTGGGAATCGAAGAGGGTGGCTTTGTGGGATTCGCTGGTTTGTCTGGTGAGTTCGGCGAAGGAAGAAAAAATAGTTTGCCGGTTCTATTAAAACCGTGCTAGAATCGAAGGCTTCGCTGATCACAGCGAGTCGGCAAAAACAGTCAGATGTTTTTGCGAGGATCCTTAAAAATATACAGCCGATAAGCGTGGGCGTTTGAGGCGAATGGCTAAGTTCTTCGGAACAAAGTCTTCAAGACTTTAAACGCTCATGAGAATAGAAGTGAAGTTCACTTCAATTTCTTTTTTTATGAGTTTTGTTTGACCGCGAGGTCAGACGCAAAATCAAGATCGAACTATAGAGTTTGATCCTGGCTCAGATTGAACGCTGGCGGCATGCCTTACACATGCAAGTCGAACGGCAGCGCGGGAGCAATCCTGGCGGCGAGTGGCGAACGGGTGAGTAATACATCGGAACGTGCCCAATCGTGGGGGATAACGCAGCGAAAGCTGTGCTAATACCGCATAAGATCTACGGATGAAAGCAGGGGATCGCAAGACCTTGCGCGAATGGAGCGGCCGATGGCAGATTAGGTAGTTGGTGAGGTAAAGGCTCACCAAGCCTTCGATCTGTAGCTGGTCTGAGAGGACGACCAGCCACACTGGGACTGAGACACGGCCCAGACTCCTACGGGAGGCAGCAGTGGGGAATTTTGGACAATGGGCGCAAGCCTGATCCAGCCATGCCGCGTGCAGGATGAAGGCCTTCGGGTTGTAAACTGCTTTTGTACGGAACGAAAAGGTTCTTTCTAATAAAGAGAGCTCATGACGGTACCGTAAGAATAAGCACCGGCTAACTACGTGCCAGCAGCCGCGGTAATACGTAGGGTGCAAGCGTTAATCGGAATTACTGGGCGTAAAGCGTGCGCAGGCGGTTATGTAAGACAGTTGTGAAATCCCCGGGCTCAACCTGGGAACTGCATCTGTGACTGCATAGCTAGAGTACGGTAGAGGGGGATGGAATTCCGCGTGTAGCAGTGAAATGCGTAGATATGCGGAGGAACACCGATGGCGAAGGCAATCCCCTGGACCTGTACTGACGCTCATGCACGAAAGCGTGGGGAGCAAACAGGATTAGATACCCTGGTAGTCCACGCCCTAAACGATGTCAACTGGTTGTTGGGTCTTCACTGACTCAGTAACGAAGCTAACGCGTGAAGTTGACCGCCTGGGGAGTACGGCCGCAAGGTTGAAACTCAAAGGAATTGACGGGGACCCGCACAAGCGGTGGATGATGTGGTTTAATTCGATGCAACGCGAAAAACCTTACCCACCTTTGACATGTACGGAATTTGCCAGAGATGGCTTAGTGCTCGAAAGAGAACCGTAACACAGGTGCTGCATGGCTGTCGTCAGCTCGTGTCGTGAGATGTTGGGTTAAGTCCCGCAACGAGCGCAACCCTTGTCATTAGTTGCTACATTTAGTTGGGCACTCTAGTGAGACTGCCGGTGACAAACCGGAGGAAGGTGGGGATGACGTCAAGTCCTCATGGCCCTTATAGGTGGGGCTACACACGTCATACAATGGCTGGTACAAAGGGTTGCCAACCCGCGAGGGGGAGCTAATCCCATAAAACCAGTCGTAGTCCGGATCGCAGTCTGCAACTCGACTGCGTGAAGTCGGAATCGCTAGTAATCGTGGATCAGAATGTCACGGTGAATACGTTCCCGGGTCTTGTACACACCGCCCGTCACACCATGGGAGCGGGTTCTGCCAGAAGTAGTTAGCTTAACCGCAAGGAGGGCGATTACCACGGCAGGGTTCGTGACTGGGGTGAAGTCGTAACAAGGTAGCCGTATCGGAAGGTGCGGCTGGATCACCTCCTTTCTGGAAATAAAGCTGTTCAAGCTGAACGCCCACACTTATCGGTTGTTGGATGAAGTCGAGTGATCGACATGGGTCTGTAGCTCAGCTGGTTAGAGCACCGTCTTGATAAGGCGGGGGTCGTTGGTTCGAGCCCAACTAGACCCACCAAATTCTTCCAATGGTCATGGTGCCGTCTCGGTGCCGGATGTGAGGACCCGGGGGATTAGCTCAGCTGGGAGAGCACCTGCTTTGCAAGCAGGGGGTCGTCGGTTCGATCCCGTCATCCTCCACCAATCCGTACAACGAAAAACAAGTAGAAAATCAACACCAAAGCTGCTTTGCAAGAGGCATCTTTGTTGTTGATCGAGATCTCTCGATCAATCGGCTGTTCTTTAAAAATTCATAGAGTCGAATTAGCGTCGCTGGTGGAAACCGCACATTCGTAAAGGTTTAGTGCGGACCGTGCCATCAGCGACATGAATTTTTGATTGCGTCAAATATGAACTTCAATTTCGAGGAAACTTGAAAGTATGAAGAACGGCATAACGCGACAGGTGAGAGACCTGTCAATTCCTTGATTGATTTTGGTTTCCGTGAGGAAACGTCAAAGTTATAGGGTCAAGTGAATAAGAGCACGTGGTGGATGCCTTGGCGATGATAGGCGACGAAGGACGTGATAGCCTGCGAAAAGCTTCGGGGAGCTGGCAAATTAGCTTTGATCCGGAGATATCCGAATGGGGAAACCCACCTGCAAAGGTATCGCATGCTGAATACATAGGCATGCGAGGCGAACCGGGTGAACTGAAACATCTCAGTAGCTCGAGGAAAAGACATCAACCGAGATTCCGAAAGTAGTGGCGAGCGAAATCGGAAGAGCCTGTTAGTGATAGCACAAGACTTAACGGAACAGTTTGGAAAGACTGGCCATAGTGGGTGACAGCCCCGTACGTGAAAAGACCTGTGTGGTACTGAGCTAACGAAAAGTAGGGCGGGACACGAGAAATCCTGTCTGAATATGGGGGGACCATCCTCCAAGGCTAAATACTCATCATCGACCGATAGTGAACTAGTACCGTGAGGGAAAGGCGAAAAGAACCCCGGGAGGGGAGTGAAATAGATCCTGAAACCGCGTGCTTACAAAAAGTAGGAGCCTCGTAAGGGGTGACTGCGTACCTTTTGTATAATGGGTCAGCGACTTACATTCAGTGGCAAGGTTAACCGAATAGGGAAGCCGTAGAGAAATCGAGTCCGAATAGGGCGATCAGTCGCTGGGTGTAGACCCGAAACCAAGTGATCTATCCATGGCCAGGATGAAGGTGCCGTAACAGGTACTGGAGGTCCGAACCGACTAGTGTTGCAAAACTAGCGGATGAGCTGTGGATAGGGGTGAAAGGCTAAACAAACTTGGAAATAGCTGGTTCTCTCCGAAAACTATTTAGGTAGTGCCTCAAGTATTACCGTCGGGGGTAGAGCACTGTTTTGGCTAGGGGGTCATGGCGACTTACCAAACCAAGGCAAACTCCGAATACCGACGAGTACAGCTTGGGAGACAGAGCACCGGGTGCTAACGTCCGGACTCAAGAGGGAAACAACCCAGACCGCCAGCTAAGGTCCCTAAAATTGGCTAAGTGGGAAACGAAGTGGGAAGGCTAAAACAGTCAGGATGTTGGCTTAGAAGCAGCCATCATTTAAAGAAAGCGTAATAGCTCACTGATCGAGTCGTCCTGCGCGGAAGATGTAACGGGGCTAAGCCAGTTACCGAAGCTGCGGATTTGCAATTTATTGCAAGTGGTAGGAGAGCGTTCTGTAAGCCTGTGAAGGTGCGTTGTAAAGCGTGCTGGAGGTATCAGAAGTGCGAATGCTGACATGAGTAGCGTTAAAGGGGGTGAAAAGCCCCCTCGCCGTAAGCGCAAGGTTTTCTACGCAACGTTCATCGGCGTAGAGTGAGTCGGCCCCTAAGGCGAGGCAGAGATGCGTAGCTGATGGGAAACAGGTCAATATTCCTGTACCGATGTGTAGTGCGATGTGGGGACGGATCTTAATAGGTCATCCGGGTGTTGGATATCCCGGTTTAGTGGGAAGTAGGCGTACGTTAGGCAAATCCGGCGTACATATACCGAGGCCCATGATCGAGCGAGCTTGCTCGCGAAGTGACTGAACGAGGTTCCAGGAAAAGCCACTAAGCTTCAGCTACACACGACCGTACCGCAAACCGACACTGGTGCGCGAGATGAGTATTCTAAGGCGCTTGAGAGAACTCAGGAGAAGGAACTCGGCAAATTGACACCGTAACTTCGGAAGAAGGTGTGCCCTATTAGTGTGAAGTGAACAACGGAGCATGAATGGGTTGCAAAAAATCGGTGGCTGCGACTGTTTATTAAAAACACAGCACTCTGCAAACACGAAAGTGGACGTATAGGGTGTGACGCCTGCCCGGTGCTGGAAGATTAAATGATGGGGTGCAAGCTCTTGATTGAAGTCCCAGTAAACGGCGGCCGTAACTATAACGGTCCTAAGGTAGCGAAATTCCTTGTCGGGTAAGTTCCGACCTGCACGAATGGCGTAACGATGGCCACACTGTCTCCTCCTGAGACTCAGCGAAGTTGAAATGTTTGTGATGATGCAATCTCCCCGCGGAAAGACGGAAAGACCCCATGAACCTTTACTGTAGCTTTGTATTGGACTTTGAACAGATCTGTGTAGGATAGGTGGGAGGCTTTGAAGCAGGGTCGCTAGATCTTGTGGAGCCAACGTTGAAATACCACCCTGGTGTGTTTGAGGTTCTAACCTAGGTCCATTATCTGGATCGGGGACAGTGCATGGTAGGCAGTTTGACTGGGGCGGTCTCCTCCCAAAGCGTAACGGAGGAGTTCGAAGGTACGCTAGTTACGGTCGGACATCGTGACGATAGTGCAATGGCATAAGCGTGCTTAACTGCGAGACTGACAAGTCGAGCAGATGCGAAAGCAGGACATAGTGATCCGGTGGTTCTGTATGGAAGGGCCATCGCTCAACGGATAAAAGGTACTCTGGGGATAACAGGCTGATACCGCCCAAGAGTTCATATCGACGGCGGTGTTTGGCACCTCGATGTCGGCTCATCTCATCCTGGGGCTGTAGCCGGTCCCAAGGGTATGGCTGTTCGCCATTTAAAGAGGTACGTGAGCTGGGTTTAAAACGTCGTGAGACAGTTTGGTCCCTATCTTCCGTGGGCGCTGCAGATTTGAGGAAGCCTGCTCCTAGTACGAGAGGACCGGAGTGGACACACCTCTGGTGTATCGGTTGTCACGCCAGTGGCATTGCCGAGTAGCTAAGTGTGGAAGAGATAACCGCTGAAAGCATCTAAGCGGGAAACTCGTTTCAAGATGAGATCTGCCGGGGCCTTGAGCCCCCTAAAGAGTCGTTCAAGACCAGGACGTTGATAGGTCAGGTGTGGAAGCGCAGTAATGCGTTAAGCTAACTGATACTAATTGCTCGTGCGGCTTGACCCTATAACTTTGATCTACGATCAAGGTGTTATGCCAAGTTGACGCATTCAAAACATAAAAGCTAATTCCAGACTCTATGAATTCGTTGCCTTGACTCAGTCAAGGTGACAACCCTTTATGCCTGATGACCATAGCGAGGTGGTCCCACTCCTTCCCATCCCGAACAGGACAGTGAAACGCCTCAGCGCCGATGATAGTGCGGGTTCCCGTGTGAAAGTAGGTCATCGTCAGGCTCTTACAGCCCAAATCGCCCAGCCCCTCAAAAGGCTGGGCGCTTTGCTTTGGGGAATCTGCTTTGCTGCGCCGGCGTCCGTTTGCTGGCGAGCCGATGCTGCCTCAGAAACACCAGCAATCGCGCTTCTGAGGCACGAAGGTGCCGACGGCCCTGTGCCTGCCCGCTGATTCGTTCCCAGATATTGCCGATCGTGTCGGCTTGGCCAGCCAGCTGACTGCCGAGCGCCAGCACGGCGGGATGCACGTAGGCCTTCTTGCAGACGGCCGGTGTATTGCCCAACTGCCGGGCGACCGCCTCGACGATTTCCTTTGCGTTGTACCGTGCGCCGCCGACTTCGCCTTCACGGCGATCAGTGCAGGCCAGTCGCGTCAGCTCGAGCGCCTGCACGGTCCCGTGCCAGGTACGGAAATCCTTGGCAGTGAAGTTTTCATCGGTGGTTTCACGTAAGTAGTCGTTCACATCAGTGGATGATGCAATACGCAACGAGCCATCCTCGGCCTGGTACTGAAAGAGCTCCTGCCCTGGCAACTGCTGACAGCGTCGGACGATCGCAGCAACCCGGGCATCATCGACCGTGGCTTCGTGAATGACCCCGCTCTTGCCGCGAAAGCGCAGCTTGAAGGACGACTTTCCCCCGAGGGTCACATGCTTGTTGCGCAAGGTCGTGAGTCCGTAGGACCCATTGCTGGCGGCATACGATTCGTTGCCCACACGCAGGAAGGTGGTGTCGAGCAGACGAACCAGCGTCGCCAGTACCAGGTCGCGACCGGGCGGCCCCTTCGCGCCCCGAGCAAGATCACGCGCCACGCGGCGCCGGATGGCGGGCAGCGCGCGTCCAAAGGCTTCGAGCCGCTCGAATTTGCTTTCGTCCTTCAACAGACGCCATTCGGCGTGATAGCGGTACTGTTTGCGTCCCCGCGCATCGATGCCGGTGGCCTGCAGGTGACCATTGGCGTAGGGGCAGATCCACACCTTGGCATAGGCAGGCGGAATCGCCAGCCGGCGAATCCGTGCCACCTCGTCGGCGTCGCGCAGCCACTGACCTGCGGTGTCGCGGTAGCGGAAGTGGATGCCGCGCTTCACGCGCGTCCAGCCCGGCATGTCCGGGTTCACGTAGACGAGCCCGTTGGCAAGCGCGACGGGCTGCAGAGATGAAGTGGCAGTGGCGGGCATGGGCTTTGCGACAATCCGGTTCTGGCTCTGTGCAGTCGATGGATCGACGCACCGAGATCGGGAGCCTGCCCGCTGCGCCTCGCACCGCATGTAGGACACCCTAAACGCCAACGGTGCGCGGCCCTCTCGTTAACCGTGGCCCTTTTCCATTCCCCGGAGACCTCATCATGTTTTCAAACTGGACCCGCAGCCTTCGATGGCTCGCGATCCCGGCCCTCGTCGTGCTGCTCGCTGCATGCACATCCACCCCGGCCACGCGGAGCGCGCAGCCGATCGAGGTCAAGGTCTTCGTCGGTGCGATGTTCGAGATCGGCCAGAACACCGGCGACCGCGCCGGCGAATTCCAGCATTGGTACGAGCGCTACTGGAAGGGCGCCACGCCGATTCCCGTTGCAGGCGCGCTGCAGCCCGTCTATTGCAATGCCGACGGCGTATGCGGTTCGGTGCTCGGCATGGGCAAGGTCAATTCCTCGGCGTCGATGCAGGCGATCCTCACGAACCCGGCCTTCGATTTCTCGAAGGCCTACTACGTGATCTCGGGCGTCGCCGGCACGCCGCCTTCGCGCGGAACGATCGGCGAAGTGAGCTGGGCCACCTGGCTGGTGGACTACGACCTTGGCCATCGCTGGGCGCCCGAGGAAAACAAGGCCGGCGAACCGACCTTCATGCCGCGCAAGGGCTACGAGGAATACCGCCGCTTCAAGCTCAACCCGGCACTGGTCGGCTGGGCCATGAAGCTGTCTGGCGATACGCCGCTGAAGGACTCTGATTCAGCCCGCGCCTACCGCCAGCGCTATCCGCAGGCGGCCGCGCGCCGCGCGCCCTTCGTCGGCACCGGCACCCACATGACCGGCGACACCTTCTTCCACGGCCCTGGCATGTCGAACCAGGCGCAGTACATCGCCAAGCTGTATGGCGCCGACGACTACGTGATCACGGAGATGGAGGCCGCCGCGATCGCGCTCGTCATCAAGCGCCAACACGGCATCGACCGCGTGATGAGCCTGCGCGGTGCGGTCAACTTCGACCAGGGCAACCCGCGCGAGACCACACTGCAGCATCTGGATCCGGCACCCGGTGAAACCGCGGGCGGCTTCGCCGAGACGGTCGCGAACGTCGAGCTCGTGGGCAGCCGGGTGGTCGATCACATCGTCGCCAACTGGCCGCAGTGGCAGGCCGGCGTGCCGCCGCTGCCTGCGCGTTGACATCCGCGAACGCGACAACGGCCGTGGTGCTCGCGAGCCCTAGAACAACGAAGCGGTGCGCGAGGCCGCATCGCCTGCGGCCGGCACCTTGCCGCGACCAGACTTGCCGCCGCCGAGCCCCGCGTCGCTCGAGGTGACCGCCACCTCGTCGGCCCGCGCCAGCGTGCCCACGCGCACGCCGAGCAGCCGCAGAGGGCGCTCGAGCGGCACGCGCTTCAGGCACTGGCCCGCGATGTGGCGGATCGTCCTGGGATCGGCCGTGAAGCCCTCGACGGTCTGATCGCGCGTCGCGATGCGGAAGTCGCCGTAGCGCAGCTTGATGCCGATGGTCTTGCCGACGTAGCCCTTGCGCTGGAGGTCCTCGGCCAGCTTCTCGCACAGGTGCGTGAAGATCCGGCCGAGTTCGGCGCGGTCGCGCACCGCATGCAGGTCGCGCTCGAAGGTGGTCTCGCGGCTCATCGACACCGGCTCGCTCTCGGTGACCACGGGCCGGTCGTCGCGGCCCCAGGCGACTTCGTGCATCCAGGCGCCGGTGGCCTTGCCGAAGTTGGCGATCAGCCAGTCGCGGTCTTTGGCGGCCAGCTCGCCGATGGTGCGGATTTCGTGGCGCTGCAGCTTCTCGTCGGCCTTGGGTCCGATGCCGTTGACCTTGCGGCAGGGCAGCGGCCAGATGCGCGCCTGCAGATCGCTGTCGTGCACGATCGAGATGCCGTTGGGCTTGTCGAATTCGCTGGCCATCTTGGCCAGGAGCTTGTTCGGCGCGACGCCGATCGAACAGGTGAGACCGGTGGCGTCCAGGATCGATTTCTGGATCAGCCGCGCCAGCACGCGGCCGCCTTCGCGCTGGCCGCCCGGCACCTCGGTGAAGTCGATGTACACCTCGTCGACGCCGCGGTCTTCCATCAGCGGCGCGATCTCGGTGATGACCTGCTTGAAGCGGCGGGAGTACTTGCGGTATTCGTCGAAATCCACGGGCAGGATCAGCGCCTGCGGGCACAGCTTGGCGGCCTTCATGAGCCCCATCGCCGAGCCGATGCCGAACTGCCGCGCCGCGTAGGTCGCGGTCGTGATGACGCCGCGGCCGGTGTAGTCCTTGAGCAGCGGGAAGGCGGCAACCGGAATGTCGGCCAGCGCGCCGCCTTCGGGCACCTCGCGCAGCGCTTCGTCAACACGGCGCCGGCCGCCGCCGATCACCATCGGCAGGCCCTTGAGCTGTGGGTAGCGCAGCAGTTCGACGGAGGCGTAGAAGGCATCCATGTCGAGATGGGCGATGCGGCGGATCGGAGCGGTCGTCACGTCGCAGATTGTCGCCGTTGCGGTCGCGGTGACCGCGCTTCGCCGTGCCCGCATGCAGCCAGGACCCGCTCACCGATTCGATCCGCTAGGGTTGCGCTGCCCGGCCTCGCGGTGCCATGATCCGCCCATGCAGCCCCTTGCGACGATCCTCTGGCGCCGGCTCGACCAGCCTGGCCACGACGTCTGCCGCCTCGACCGGATGGGCGAGAACTGGCAACTCGACGGCGGGGCGGCGTTTCGGCACGAGGATGGCCGGCTCGTTCAGCTGCACTACCGCGTGCGCTGCGACCGCGCCTGGCACACGCAATGGGCCACGGTGCGCGGCTGGCTCGGCGGCGAGGCGATCGATCTGTCGATCGTGCGCGATGCGCATGGTGCCTGGAAGCTCAACGACGTGCCCGTGACCGATCTCGGCCACTGCGTCGACCTGGACCTCGGCTTCACGCCTGCGACCAACATGCTGCCGCTGCGGCGCCTGCATCTCGCGCAAGCCGAAGGTGCCGATGCACCGGCCGCCTGGCTGGAGCTCGGCGGCGAAGGCGGCCTGAGCGAGCTGAACCAGCGCTACGAGCGCCGCAGCGAGACCGACTACTGGTACGCTGCGCCGCGCTTCGACTACGCCGCGATGCTCGTGGTCACGCCCGAAGGCTTCGTGGCGCGCTATCCGACGCTCTGGGAAGCAGAGCACTGAGGCGTGGGCCGCGCACGCGGCGGCCAAGTCGACAGCCCGCTGCTCGGGCTCGATGATTCAATGATCGTGATGCAGGTAGCTGGCCTGACGCGGCAAGCGCCAGGCGACCGCGAAGGCCAGCACCATCATGCCGGTCACGTACCAGTAGAACGCGGTCTCGTGGCCGATCGACTTGAGGCCCAGCGCCACGTATTCGGCCGAGCCGCCGAAGATCGCATTGGCCACCGCGTAGGCCAGGCCGACACCCAGCGCGCGCACCTCGGGCGGGAACATCTCGGCCTTCACGATGCCGCTGATCGAGGTGTAGAAGCTGACGATCGCGAGCGCCAGGATGATGAGCAGGAAGGCCGCCACGGGGCTCGTGACGCTCTGCAGCGCGGTCAGGATCGGCACCGTGGCGAAAGCGCCGAGACCGCCGAACAGCAGCATGTTGTTGCGTCGGCCGATGCGGTCGGACAGCGCACCGAACAGCGGCTGCATGCACATGTAGACGAAGAGAGCGACCGTCATGACGTAGCTGGTGGTCTTGATCGGCAGGCCGACCGTGTTGACCAGATACTTCTGCATGTAGGTCGTGAAGGTGTAGAAGATCAGCGAGCCGCCGGCGGTGTAGCCGAGCACCGTGAAGAAGGCCGCCTTGTGATGGCGGAACAGGCCCGAGAGGCTGCCGGCCTCCTTGTTGGCACGCGATTCGGCGCTTTGCGTCTCTTGCAGCGTGCGGCGCAGGAACAGCGCGACCACTGCGGCCACGGCGCCGATCACGAACGGGATGCGCCAGCCCCAGGCCTTGAGCTCGGCCTCGCTGAGCAGCTGCTCGAGGATCACGATCACGAGCACGGCCAGCAGCTGGCCGCCGATCAGCGTGACGTACTGGAAGGACGAGAAGAAGCCGCGCTGGCCACGCAGCGCGACCTCGCTCATGTAGGTCGCGGTGGTGCCGTATTCGCCGCCTACCGAGAGGCCCTGGAACAGCCGACAGACCAGCAGCAGGAAGGGCGCCCAGGCGCCGATCGCGGCGTAGGTGGGCAGGCAGGCGATCGCGAGCGAGCCGGCGCACATCATCGTGACCGAGATCAGCATCGAGGTGCGGCGGCCGTAGCGGTCTGCGATGCGGCCGAACAGCCAGCCGCCGATCGGCCGCATCAGGAAGCCGGCCGCGAACACGCCCGCGGTGTTGAGCAGCTGTGCCGTGGGATCGGACTTGGGAAAGAAGGCCGGCGCGAAATATAGCGCGCTGAAGGCGTAGACGTAGAAGTCGAACCATTCGACCAGGTTGCCCGAGGAGGCCGCCATGATCGCGAAGATGCGATGTCGCTTTTCTTCGGGCGTGTAGGGACGGGGGGTGGTGGCGGGATCGGCGGTGATGGCCGCGCCCGCGGCAGTTGCAGCGGTGCTCATGGAAGTGCCTTTGTTGGAAGTCGTAATGGCGACTTCCATCATGCCGCCGCTGCTGCGCGGGCGCTGTCAGTCGAGGCCGGCTTTGGCCCGCGAGCGGGCTGATTCCGGCCTCGGACCCCGCTAGAAGGTGCCGGGGAGCAGGATGCTCGAGTCGACCTCATCGATCTGCGTGCGGCCGCAGAAGGCCATCGTGATGTCGAGTTCCTTCTGGATGATCTGCAGCGCGCGCGTCACGCCGGCTTCGCCGAAGGCGCCCAGTGCGTAGAGGAAGCTGCGGCCGATCATGGTGCCGTGGGCGCCGAGCGCGCGCGCCTTGAGCACGTCCTGGCCGCTGCGGATGCCGCCGTCCATCCAGACCTCGATCTCGGTGCCCACCGCCTCGGCGATCGCGGGCAGGGCCGAGATCGACGACGGCGCGCCGTCGAGCTGCCGGCCGCCGTGGTTCGAGACGATCAGCGCATCGGCGCCGCTCGCGGCCGCGAGGCGCGCGTCCTCGACGTCCATCACGCCCTTCAGGATCAGCTTGCCGCCCCAGAGCTTCTTGATCCATTCGACGTCGGCCCAGCTCAGCGTCGGGTCGAACTGCTCGGCGGTCCAGGACGACAGCGAGGACAGGTCCTTCACATCCTTGGCGTGGCCCGCGATGTTGCCGAAGGTGCGGCGCTTCGTGCCCAGCATGCCCATGCACCAGCGCGGCTTGGTCGCGAGGTTGATGAGGTTCCTGATGGTCGGCTTGGGCGGCGCCGTGAGGCCGTTCTTGATGTCCTTGTGGCGCTGGCCGAGGATCTGCAGGTCGAGCGTGAGCTGCAGCGCGCTGACGTTGGCGGCGCGTGCGCGCTCGATCAGGCGCTCGATGAAGTCGCGGTCGCGCATCACGTAGAGCTGGAACCAGAACGGGTGGCGGTCGGTCTTCTCGGCGATGTCCTCGAGCGAGCAGATGCTCATGGTCGAGAGCGTGAACGGGATGCCGAAGGCCTTGGCCGCGAGTGCGCCCAGGATCTCGCCGTCAGCGTGCTGCATGCCGGTCATGCCGGTGGGAGCGATCGCCACGGGCATCGCGACCTCCTGGCCGATCATGGTGCTGCGGGTCGAGCGGCCTTCCATGTTGACCGCCACGCGCTGGCGCAGCTTGATCTTCTGGAAGTCGCTTTCGTTGGAGCGGTAGGTGCCCTCGGTCCAGGAGCCCGAGTCCGCGTAGTCGTAGAACATGCGCGGCACGCGGCTCTTGGCGATGACTCGCAGGTCTTCGATGGTCGTGATCTTGGACAGGTCTGGCACGGGGAAGGGCTCCTGGTTTGGGTGGCTGCGCGGCTGCCCATTATCCCCGCCCTGGAAACGGGCTCCTGCCGGAGTGCACCAAGGCGGCACGGCTGTTGCTTGCAACTGGTGCATGGAGACTCCCGTACTCGCGCCCCCGGCCAGCGATCCGCTGTGGCAGCACCAGCTGGGCCTGCTGCTGGAATCGACCGGCGAGGGCATCTTCGGCATTGATCTCGACGGCCATTGCATGTTCATCAACCGCGCCGGCGCGCAGATGCTGGACCATGCGCCCACGGCGGTGCTCGGGCGCAACATGCACGAGCTCACGCACCATTCGCACCCGGACGGCTCGCACTACGCCGACACCGACTGCCCGATCTTCAACGCCTTCCGGCGCGGCCTGCCGTGCCGCATCGACACCGAGGTCTTCTGGCGCCGCGACGGCAGTGCCTTCGCGGTCGAATACTCGAGCCACCCGATCCTCGACGGCGGCGTCGTGCGCGGCGCGGTCATCACCTTCGTCGACATCACCGAGCGACGCCGGCAGGCGCTGGCGCTGCAGCAGGCCAAGGAAGAGCTGGGCCTGCGCGTGGACGAGCGAACGCGCGAGCTCAGCGACGCGCTGGCCCAGCTGCGCGAGCTCTCGGCCTGGCTCGACAAGGTGCGCGAGGACGAGCGCACGCGCATCGCGCGCGAGGTGCACGACGAGCTCGGAAGCCTGCTGGTGGCGCTCAAGATGGATGTCGACTGGATCGGCAAGCGCCTCGGCGAGCAGCAGGAGCGCACGCCCGAGGCGGCGCAAGGCATGCGAACGCTGATGCGCAGCAAGTGCCACAACATGAGCGGGCTGATCGAGCGCGCGGTCGACAACGTCGGCCGCATCATCACCGACCTGCGCCCGAGCATCCTCGACCACCAGGGCCTGTGGGCAGCGCTGGAGTGGCAGGCCCATGAGTTCGTGCAGTCGGCCGAGCTGGTGCTGGACTGGCAGATGGCGGTGGACCCGGCGCTCGAGCTGCCGGAGCAGGCAGCGATCGCGGTGTTCCGCATCTTCCAGGAGATGCTCAGCAACGTCGGCCGCCATGCGCGCGCCGCGCATCTGGAAGTCCGCATCGAGACCGGCGCCGACGGCCTGCTGCGCATCGCGGTGCGTGACGACGGCGTGGGCGCGCCGGCGCGCGCCTTCGAGGCCGGCACCGCCTACGGCGTGCTCGGCATGCGCGAGCGGGCACGCCATTTCGGCGGCCGCATCGACATCGACAGCGCACCCGGCGCCGGCACCCTGCTGCGGCTCGCGTTGCCGCTCACGCAGCCATGACGCGGCCGCCTGACATCCGTGTGCTGATCGGCGACGACCACCGGATCGTGCGCGAGGGCCTCAAGCAGGTGCTGGGCGACCTGTCGAACGGCCCGCCCGAGATGGTGGTGCGGGCCGAGGCGCAGAGCGGTACCGAGGTCATCGAGGGCGTGACGGCGCTCGGCGGTGCCGACGGCCTGGACGTGGTGCTGCTCGACATCGCGTTGCCGGGCCGCGATGGCCTGGACGTGCTGCAGGCCTTGCGCCGCCAATGGCCGGCACTGCCGGTGCTGATGCTCAGCACCTATCCCGAGAAGCAGTACGCGGTGCGCTGCATCCGGCTCGGCGCCGCCGGCTACCTGCACAAGAGTGCCGACCCCGACGACATGGTGGCCGCCGTGCGAAAGGTGGCGGCCGGCGGGCGCTACCTCTCGGCCGCCACGGCCGAGGCGCTCGCGGCGGCCGTGGGCGGCAGCGGTGCGCGCGGCGCCGAGGCGCTGTCGCATCGCGAGCACCAGGTGTTCCGGCTCCTCACGGCGGGGCAGACCGTGAGCGAAATCGGTGCGCAGCTCGGGCTTGCGCCCAACACCGTGAGCACCTACCGAGCGCGCATCCTCGAGAAGACCGGGACCAAGAACGACGTCGAGCTCGCGCTGTACGCCGAGCGCCACGCCAAGCCGCCACCTTCCGTTGCCTGAAGCGCTGTTGCAGGCCCTGAAAGGGCCTCGGGGCCTGCCCGCTCGACCTGCCGTGTAGTGCTGCCCCTACACGGCGTCGACCTGCCGCCCGCGATCTGCGTGCGGTCGCGCGTCGAGGCCCGGAAACGGCACGTAGCGGCCCGGCACTTGCATCTGCACAGCATTCATTCAACGAGGTGCGCCATGTCCCGACTGCCCACGGATTCCGTCAATGATCCCTTCGACGCCGATCGCCCGCTCGCTCTACGCTGCTCTTGCGGGCGCGACCATGCGCCGGGCGAGCATGCGAGCGCCGTCGAGGATTCGAACGCCAAGCTCGAGGCCAGCCTGGTGAAGGCGCTGTTCCCGGTCGACAGCGTGCGACGCGGCTTTCTGCGCGCGGTGGGCGCCGGCACGGCGCGCGCCGCGATCCTTTCGCTGCTGCCGCTCGGGGCCTTGCAGGTCATGGCGCAGGACAAGGCGCCGCTCGAGAAGAAGAACCTCAAGATCGGCTTCATCCCGATCACCTGCGCGACGCCGCTGATCATGGCGCACCCGCTGGGCTTCTACCAGAAGCAGGGTCTCGAGGTGGAGGTCGTGAAGACCGCGGGCTGGGCGCTGATCCGCGACAAGATGCTCAACAAGGAGTACGACGCCACGCACTTCCTGTCGCCGATGCCGCTCGCGATCTCGATGGGCGCCGGTGCCAACGCGACGCCGATGAACGTGGCGACGATCCAGAACACCAACGGGCAGGCCATCACGCTGGCCAACAAGCACAAGGACAAGCGCGACCCGAAGCTGTGGAAGGGCTTCAAGTTCGCGGTGCCCTTCGAGTACAGCATGCACAACTTCCTGCTGCGCTACTACGTGGCGGAAGCGGGTCTCAATCCCGACACCGACATCCAGATCCGTGTCGTGCCGCCGGCCGAGATGGTGGCCAACCTGCGCGCCGGCAACATCGACGGCTACCTGGGGCCCGATCCGTTCAACCAGCGCGCCGTCTACGAGGAGGTGGG
This sequence comes from Variovorax jilinensis, assembly GCF_030316885.1. Classification (GTDB taxonomy): domain Bacteria; phylum Pseudomonadota; class Gammaproteobacteria; order Burkholderiales; family Burkholderiaceae_C; genus Variovorax; species Variovorax jilinensis. Next base: position 426,169 of record NZ_JASZYQ010000002.1, read on the forward strand.
CTTCATCCACATCCTCACCAAGGAGATCTGGAACGGCCATCCCTGCTGCGCATTCGGCAGTTCGAGCGCCTTCATCCAGCAGAACCCGAACACCTTCGCGGCCCTCACGCGAGCGGTGCTGACCGCATCGGCGATGGCGCGCCAGCCCAAGAACCGCGAGCTGATCGCCAAGGTGATCGCACCCGCGCAATACCTGAACCAGCCCGAGACCGTGCTCACGCAGGTGCTCACCGGCCGCTTCGCGGACGGCCTCGGCAACATCCGCAACGTGCCGGACCGCATCGACTTCGATCCGATCCCGTGGCAATCGATGGCGGTCTGGATGCTCACGCAGATGAAGCGCTGGGGCTACGTGAAGGGCGACGTCGACTACGCCCAGTTGGCCGAGAAGGTGTTCCTCATCACCGATGCGAAGAAGCGCATGAAGGAGATCGGCGAAGCGCCGCCAGAGGGCACGATGCCGAAATTCACGATCATGGGCCGCGTGTTCGATCCGGCGAAGGCCCAGGACTACGCGCGCAGCTTCCCGATCAACAAGATGGCGGCAGGCTGAGCACCATGAACCCATCGCTGCGCCTGAAGGCGAAGGCCGGGCTGGTGTCGCTGCTGCTGCTGCTGGCCTTCCTGGGGCTGTGGCAGGCTGCGACCATGGCGCCGGCCGGCGCGGCGGCGCAGGCCGGCCTGACTCCCGAGCAGATCGAATACCAGAAGATGCTCGGCAAGGACCCGGGGCAGGTGAAGACCGCGGGTTTCCCGACGCCCGCCGAGCTCGGCGCCACGGCCTGGAAGCACCTGTCGAACCCCTTCTACGACAACGGGCCCAACGACAAGGGCATCGCGATCCAGCTGGCCTGGTCGCTGGGCCGCGTCGCGCTCGGCTTCCTGCTGGCCTGCCTGGTGGCGGTGCCGCTGGGCTTCGTGATCGGCATGTCGCCGCTCATGCAGAAGGCCTTCGATCCCTTCATCCAGGTGCTCAAGCCGATCTCGCCGCTGGCCTGGATGCCGCTCGCGCTCTACACCATCAAGGATTCGTCCACCAGCGGCATCTTCGTGATCTTCATCTGCTCGGTGTGGCCGATGCTGCTCAACACCGCTTTCGGCGTGGCCTCGGTCAAGCGCGAGTGGCTCAATGTCGCGAGCACGCTCGAGGTGAAGCCGCTGCGCCGCGCCTTCCGCGTGATCCTGCCGGCCGCGGCGCCGACGATCCTGACCGGCATGCGGATCAGCATGGGCATCGCCTGGCTCGTGATCGTGGCGGCCGAGATGCTGGTGGGCGGCACCGGCATCGGCTACTTCGTCTGGAACGAGTGGAACAACCTGTCGCTTACCAACGTCATCTTCGCGATCCTCGTGATCGGGGTGGTCGGCATGCTGCTCGACATGGCCTTCGCGGGCCTGCAGAAGAAGGTCACCTATGTGGAGTGAACAGGGAATCGCCATGACAGCCAGCCTCGCCCCTCAGACTGCCGCGGGCAGCGGCTTCGTGCGCATCGAGGGGCTCGCGAAGTCCTTCGTGCCGGGCAAGCCGGTGTTCGCCGACGTGAACTTCGCGCTCGAGCGCGGCGAGTTCGTCTGCATCATCGGCCACTCGGGCTGCGGCAAGACCACGATCCTCAATGTGCTGGCGGGCCTCGACACGGCCAGCAGCGGCCATGTGCTGATGGACGGCCGCGAGATCGCCGGGCCCGGCCTCGAACGCGGCGTGGTGTTCCAGAGCCATGCGCTGATGCCCTGGCTCACCGTGCGCCGCAACATCGCCTTCGCGGTGCAGTCGCGCTGGCCCGGCTGGTCTGCGCTGGAGGTCGACGAGCAGGTGCGGCGCTTCGTCTCGCTCGTGGGGCTCGATGGCGCGATCGACAAGAAGCCCTCGCAGCTCTCGGGCGGCATGAAGCAGCGCGTGGGCATTGCGCGCGCGTTCTCGATCCAGCCCAAGATGCTGCTGCTCGACGAGCCCTTCGGCGCGCTCGATGCCCTCACGCGCGGCACGATCCAGGACGAGCTGATGGCGATCGTGCGCCAGACGGCGCAGACCGTCTTCATGATCACGCACGACGTCGACGAAGCCATCCTGCTGGCCGACCGCATCCTGCTCATGAGCAACGGCCGCGAGACGGACGCCGGCTGGCGCCCCGGCAACATCGCCGAGACGGTGGTCAACCCGCTGCCGCGCGAGCGCAGCCGCGCCGGCCTGCACCACCTCGACGGCTACTACGCGCTCCGCAACCACATCGTCGACTTCCTGGTCTCTCGGGCGCGCGCCTGACCGACCGCCTTCTTCATCCCTCCCTCAGAAGCAACAGGAGCATTTCCGCATGAACCGCAACGACGTCACCGAGAAGATCATCACCGTCAAGGTCGCCAAGGGCATCCAGTGGGCCGACGTGGCCGCCAAGCTCGGCCTCTCCAAGGAATGGACCACCGCCGCCTGCCTGGGCCAGATGACGCTCGACGCCGCGCAGGCCAAGGTGATCGGCAAGATCTTCGGCCTCACGGCCGAGGAGCAGAAGTGGCTGCAGGTGGTGCCGTACAAGGGCTCGCTGCCGACGCCGGTGCCGACCGACCCGCTGATCTACCGCTGGTACGAGATCGTCAGCGTCTACGGCACCACGATCAAGGAGCTGATCCACGAGGAGTTCGGCGACGGCATCATGAGCGCGATCGACTTCAGCATGGACATCCAGCGCCAGGCCGACCCTAAGGGCGACCGGGTCAGCGTGGTGCTGTCGGGCAAGTTCCTGCCCTACAAGACCTACTGAGCCGCTCCCCGCCGCGGCCGGCGCCTGCAGCCTCGCGCGCAACGGCGCAGAATGCCCGCTCCTTCATCGGTGGGGAAGACGACATGCGGTTCCTGGTCGTGGGCGCGGGCGCGCTGGGCGGTTATTTCGGTGGCAGGCTGCTCGAGGCAGGGCGCGACGTCACCTTTCTTCTGCGGCCCGGACGCGCGGCGCAGCTCGCACGCACCGGCCTGGTCATCAAGAGCCCGAAGGGCGATCTGGCGCTGCCGGCGCCGCCCTCGGTGCAGGCCGACGCCATTGGCGGGCCCTTCGATGTGGTGATCGTCGGCTGCAAGGCCTACGACCTCGCACAGACCATGGAATCGTTCGCGCCCGCGGTCGGACCCGCCACGCTGGTGCTGCCGCTGCTCAACGGCATGCGCCATCTCGACGACCTGCGCGCGCGCTTCGGCGCCGAGCGCGTGCTGGGCGGCCTTTGCATGATCTCGGCCTCGCTCGACGAGGCTGGCACCGTGCTGCATCACAACGACATGCACGGCCTGACCTACGGCGAACTCGGTGGCGGCCGCTCGGCGCGGATGCAGGCGCTCGAGGCCGCCTTCGCGGGCGTCCGCTTCGATGCCCGTGCCTCCGACGCCATCCTGCAGGACATGTGGGAGAAGTGGATGTTCATCGCCTCGGCCGCGAGCATGACCTGCCTGATGCGCGGCTCGGTCGGCGACATCGTGCTGGCCGGCGGCAGCGACATCGGCTCCGCGATGGTCGATGAATGCGCCGCGATCCTCGCCCACAACGGCTTCGCGCCGCGTGCCGAGCCGCTGGCGCGGGCCAAGGCGATGCTGGCCGTCCAGGGCTCGCCGGTGACCGCCTCGATGTTCAAGGACATCGAGCGCGGCGCCCCGATCGAGGGTGAGCACATCGTGGGCGACCTGCTGCGCCGCGCGGCCGACGGCAGCCAGGCCGTGTCGCCGCTGCGCATCGCCGCGGTGCATCTGCGCACCTACGAGGCGCGTCGCATGCGCGAACAGTCGGCGCAATCGCAGTCCGCCGCCTGAGGGCCCTCAGCGCGCCGCCGCCGCCACCACGCCCGCGCCGCGTACCTCGACGCGAACCCGGTCGACCACGCGTCCGCGGGCGTCGACCAGCTCGATCACGTGGCGCCCCGGCCACGGCAGCCATTGCGCGCTCGCGCCGCGCGCAAACGGCTTGCCGTCGATGCGCCACTGCACGGTGCGGGCGTCGGCCTCGAAGCGCAGGCGCTGCCGTTCGGGCGGGATGTCGGGATCGAGCGCCAGGATGGTGCCGTCGGACGGCGACGTGATGCGCGGCGCCGATTCGCCCGTTGCCGCTTGCGGCGCCAGCGCGACCAGCGACTGCTCGGTGCCCGCGAGGAACCATTCGCTGCGGGCGGCCTCGAGCGCGTCGGCGAAGCGCACGCCGGCCTGCACCACGCCGGGCGGCGGCGCGGGCGCGCGGCTCGGCTGGTCGCGGTGCAGGAAGGCCATCACCTGGGCCCAGACCGGCGCCGCCCCGCTGGTGCCGCTGACCTCCCACATGGGTGCGCCGCCGGCGTTGCCGACCCAGACGCCGACCGTGTAGCGCTGCGACCAGCCGATCGCCCAGTTGTCGCGCATGTCCTTGCTGGTGCCGGTCTTCACCGCGGTCCAGAAGCGTGTGCCGAGCAGGCTGTCGAGGCCGAAGGTGCGGGCGCGCGCGTTCGGGTCCGCGAGGATGTCGCCGACGATGAAGGCCGCGCGGGGGTCGATGGCGTCCTGGCCACGGCGGGTGCTGCCGCCTGCGGAAGGCGCGGCCGCCAGCGCGCGCGTCGGGCCGAAGCGCCCGCCGTTGGCCAACGTGCGGTAGGCGTTGGTGAGCGTCAGCAGCGAGACCTCGGCGCTGCCGAGTGCGAGGCTGTAGCCGTAGTAGTCGCCGTTGCGGGCCAGTGGCAAGCCGGCGGCGCGCAGCTGCTGCGCGAAGGCCTCGGGCGTCACCATCACGAGCGTGCGCACGGCCGGCACGTTGAGCGAGGCGCCGAGCGCGGTGCGCACCGAGACGTGTCCCTTGAACTGGCGGTCGTAGTTCTGCGGGATGTAGAGGCCGCCCGCGGTGTTGATCTGGGCCGACGAATCGTCGAGCAGCGATGCGGCCGTGAGGCGCCGCTCGGCGATCGCCTGCGCGTACAGGAAGGGCTTCAGCGTCGATCCGGGCTGGCGTTGCGCGAGCACGCCGTCGACATCGGCCGCGCGGCTCAGCGGGCCCGACGACCCGACCCATGCCAGCACCTCGCCGCTCGCGTTGTCGAGCACCACGAGCGCGCCGTCCTCGACGTTGCGGCCGCGCAGTTCGCGCAGCTGACGATCGAGCGCCTCGAGCGCGAAGCGCTGCAGCGGCGCGCGCAGCGTGGTGCGCAGTTCCTGCGACGCGACGGGCGATTCCTTGAGGGCCCGCCGCGCGAGGTGCGGCGCGATGCCCTCGGTGGGATCGAAGGCGCGCCGCTGCAGGGCCGCCGCCGTGAACATCTCGACGGCGTCGCAGTCGGTCGGCGGCACCGGCTCCATCGCCTGCAGCAGCTCGCAGGCACGCCGCGCCACCAGCGCGGGCCGGGCATTGGGCGCGCGCACCAGTGCCGCCGCCACTGCCGCTTCGCGCGCATCGAGCCCGTGCGGCGCCTTGCCGAACAGGGTGCGCGACAGCGCGTCGATGCCGACCAGTTCGCCGCGGAACGGCACGCTGTTGAGATAGGCCTCGAGGATCTGGTCCTTGCGCCAGCTGCGCTCCAGTTGCTGCGCCGCCAGCGTCTGGCCGATCTTCTGCGTCAGGCTGCGGCCGCCGCCCGCGCGCCGAAGCGCGTCGTCTTGCAGGCCGGCGAGCTGCATCGTGATGGTCGAGGCGCCGCGCGTGCGGGTGTTCCATAGGTTGCCCCAGGCCGCGGCCGAGGCCGCGCGCCAGTCGACGCCGCTGTGCTCGTAGAAGCGCCTGTCCTCGCTCAGCAGCATGGCTGTGCGCAGCGCAGGCGAGATGTCGGCCAGCGCGATCCAGTCGCCGCGCCGCACCTCGGCATCGGTGCGCACGCGCTGCAGCAGCACGCCGTCGCGGTCGAGCACGCGGGTGTCCGAGGGCCGGTGGGCGCGCCGCACCTCGTCGAAGCTCGCCACGGCCCGGGCCGGTGCGCACGCCGCCGCCAGCACCGCAGCCAGCAGCAGTGCAGGCAGGCGCGGGGGCAGTGGCTTCATGCCATGCCGAGCAGGTGTGCCAGCGTGCGTTCGGGCGCGGCGCGCTGCAGAGAGACGTTGCGTTCGAGCTCGCGCAGATGCTCGTCCATGAGGCGCGAGGCGCCGTCGGCATCCCCGCGCGCGATGCAGTCGACGATGCGCTCGTGCTCGTCGTGCTCGCACGAGGCATTGCCGGGCGGCTCGTAGAGCGCCACGATCAGCGAGCAGCGCGACACCATCTCGACCAGGTAGCGCTCGAGGATCGGGTTGCGCGCCAGGGCCGCGATGCGCAGGTGGAACGAGCTCGCGAGCCGGGCCCAGGCCGGCTGGTCGAATCGATGCATGGCGTCGTGCTCCTGCCTGAGCTGCTTGCGCAGTTCGCTGAGGTCGCGCGCCGTGGCGTTCTGGGTCGCGAGCCGCACGATGACCGCCTCGAGGCCGCGCCGGGCCTCGAAGATCTGGCGCATCTCCTCGGGCGAGGGCACGGCGATGATGGCGCCGCGGTTCGGCCGCAGCTGCACGATGTGGTCGTGCGCGAGCCGCTGCAGCACCTTGCGCACCACCGAGCGGTTGACGCCGAACAGCTCGCACAGCGAGGCCTCGGGCAGCTTGGTGCCCGGCGTCAGGCGCTGGTTCATGACGCTGTCGAACACCGCGCGGTAGATGCGCGTCTCGACGTCGTCGGCGTCTTCTTCGTCTGCGGTGGGCTGGGCGGTCATCTCGATGTCATGGGTGGTGTGCCGGGTCCAGGTCCTGCATGTGGCGGCAGATGGCTCCCGGCGTCGTGAACCATACCTCGCCGCGGTCGCGCATGCCGGCCAGGTGCGAAAGCGCGCGCCGCAGGTGGCGCAGGCGGTAGGGCTGGCCCACGATGTAGGGATGCAGCGCCAGTCCCATGACGAGCGGCTGCCGGCGCGACTGTTCGAGCATCTCGTCGGCATTGTCGATCACCAGTGCCGCGAAATCCTTGGCGTCCATCTGGCGCGCGATGATCATCGGGATGTCGTTGAGCTCCTGCGGATAGGGCACCGACCACAGCCCGCGGCCCGAGCGCGTGCGCATGCGGATCGGCTGATCGTCATGGCTCCAGTTGAGCGTGTAGTCGTAGCCGGCCTCGGCCAGCAGGTCGGGCGTGAGCGGGCTTTCGGAGATCCACGGCGAGAGCCAGCCGGCCGGTGCGCTGCCGCTCTCGCGCCGCATGCGTTCGCGGCAGTCGGTCAGCAGCGCCGCCTCGTCTTCCTCCGCCATGTCGGCCTGGCGCTCCGAATTGCTGTGGCCGTGGCCGATGAGTTCGTCGCCGCGGGCTACCGAGGCCGCGACCAGTTCGGGGCAATGGTCGTAGAGCGCGGTGTTGAGCAGCGTGCTCGAGGGCAGGCCGAGGCTGTCGAACAGCTCGAGGCAGCGCCAGGCACCGACCCGGTTGCCGTATTCGCGCCACGAGAAATTGAGCACGTCGGGATGCGGATGCGCAGGCCCGATGCAGGCCCCCATGCCTTCGCCGAAGGCGAAGTGCTCGAGGTTGAAGCCCAGGTAGACCGCCAGGCGGGCGCCGTTGGGCCAGGCATGGTCGGGCCGGCGCGTGATCGGCTGGTAGTCGAAGCGGCCGTGCGCGGGCAGGGCGCCCATGTAGCGCCGGGTCACCGGCGTACCTCGCGCAGGAAGGCGGGCGCCGGCGACGCGGGAATTTCGGGCAAGGTGGGCATCGGGGATTCCAGTTTGGGGCGCTGCCGGTTCGAAAGCGTGCAGCCTCGCTCTTACCTGGGTCGTGTGCAAATTGCGTGCCGATTGTCCACAAGTTGACGCCAGTCTTGTGCGCACACAATGGTGAAGATTGGCAACACTGGCACGGCGCTTGCAATCGGGCTGCACATCTCATCCAAGGAGTCCTGCCATGTCCGCAATGTCCGCCTTCGCTCGCCGCACCCTTCTCTCCAGCGCCTGCGCGCTGGCCCTCGCTGCCCTGTCGGGCACCGCACTGGCGGCCGGCGAGCCGATCAAGATCGGCCTCGTGACCGCTCTCTCGGGCCAGTCCGCGCTGTCGGGCGAGGCCATCTCGCGCGGCCTGCAACTGGCGATCGACGAGGTCAATGCCAAGGGTGGCCTGCTCGGCGGGCGCCCGCTCGAGCTGGTGCGCCGCGACGACGAAGCCAATCCCGCCAAGGGCGTGATCGCGGCGCGCGAGCTGATCTACAAGGAGAAGGTCGCGGTGCTGTTCGGCGGCCTCGACACGCCGGTGTCGATGGCCATCGTGCCGCTGATCAACCAGGAGAAGGTGCCGGTTCATGGGCCCGTGGGCCGCGGGCACGCCGATCACCAAGAACGGTGCCAATCCGAACTACGCCTTCCGTGTCTCGGCGGTCGACGAGACCGTCGACAAGGCGATGCTCCAGTACGCGCAGAAGACCTTCAAGTCGGCCAAGCCCGGCATGATCCTGGTCAACAACCCGTGGGGCGAATCGAACGAGAAGGGCCTGAAGGACGCACTCGCGGCCAAGGGCATCACGCCGGCGGGCGTCGAGAAGTTCGAGGCCGGCGATCTCGACATGGTGCCGCAGCTCACGCGCCTGAAGGCCGCGGGCGCCGATTCCCTGTTCCTCGTGGCCAACGTCGGCCCTTCGGCGCAGGTCGTGAAGTCGCTCGACCGCATGGGCTGGAAGGTGCCGGTGGTCTCGCACTGGGGACCGGCCGGCGGCCGCTTCACCGAGCTGGCCGGGCCGAACGCCAAGGACGTGCATTTCGTCCAGACCTACAGCTTCTTCGGCAAGCAGTCGCCGGTGGGCGAACGCGTCATCAAGTCGCTGGTGGCCAAGTACCCGACCATCAAGGGCCCGGGCGACATCACGCCCGCGGTCGGCGTGGCCAACGCCTACGACGGCATGCACCTGGCCGCGCTCGCGATCGCCGCGGCCGGCTCGACCGACGGCGACGCGGTGCGCCAGGGCTTCTACAAGCTCGGCAGCTACGACGGCCTGATCAAGAGCTACAAGACGCCGTTCACCGCGGGCAACCACGATGCGCTGGGCGCCGACGACTACGTCTGGGCGCAGTTCATCGACAACCGCATCCTGCCGGTCGGCGTCGCGGCCAACTGACGGCAAGGGCGCTGCACGATGTCGATGCTGTCTGCGCTGCTCGGTGGCTTCGGCCTCGGAAGCATGTACGGCCTGATGGCGCTCGGGTTCTACGTGACCTACGCGGTGTCGGGCACGGTCAACTTCGCGCAGGGCAGCTCGATGATGCTCGGCGCGGTGCTGACCTTCACCTTTGCGCAGACGCTGGGCTGGCCGGTGGCGCTGGCGGTCGCGCTGGCCCTCGCGGGCTGCGCGCTCTATGGCCTCGCGGTGGAGTTCCTCGCGGTGCGCCCCTTCGCGAGCCGCGGTTCGAACGCCTGGCTGATCGCCACCGTGGCGCTCGGCATCGTGCTCGACAACGTCGTGCTGTTCACCTTCGGCAAGGAGCCGCGCAGCCTGCCGTCGCCGCTCGCGGTCTCGCCCGTGACGCTGGGCGATACCAACCTGGGCGTCTATCCGCTGCAGCTGCTGATCCCCGCGGTCGGGCTCGCGCTGGCGGCCGCGCTGCATGCGGTGTCGCGCCGGACGCGCTGGGGCGTCGCGATGCTCGCGGTGGTGCAGAACCGCGATGCCGCGCGGCTCATGGGCATCCCGATCCGCCGCGTGGTGGCGCTCGCTTTCGCGCTGTCGGCTGCCTTCGCGGGCGTCGCGGGCGTGCTGATCGCGCCGCTGTTCAACGTCAACGCCGACATGGGCACCCTGTTCGGCCTGAAGGCCTTCGCGGTGGCGATCCTCGGCGGCATCTCGAGCCCCTGGGGCGTGATGGTCGCGGGGCTGCTGTTCGGCATCCTCGAATCGCTGATCGGCTCGACGCTGGGTTCGAGCTACACGCAGATCCTGAGCTTCACGCTGGTGATCGTGGTGCTGGCGCTGCGGCCCAACGGGCTTTTCGGCAGCGCCGAGGTGAGGAAGGTATGAGCCGCATGGCCGCTCCGAAGGCGAATTCCGCAGCGCTGCTGCGCCCAGGCACCGCAGCACCCGCCGTGCCGCCTGCGTTCCATCCGCCCGTCGCTTCCGGGTCAGCGCGGCTGGGCCTCGGTTCGAGCGCGCAGATCGCGGCCGTGCTGGTGCTCATGCTGGCCGGCCTGGCGGCCGTCTCGGGCGCCAACGGCTACTACGTGTTCGTGCTCGCCAACGTGGCGCTGCTCGCGATCGTCGGCATCGGGCTCAACGTGCTGCAGGGGCTGACCGGGCACGTCTCGTTCGGGCATGTCGGCTTCTACGCGATCGGCGCCTACACGGTGGCGATCCTCACGACCAAGGCCGGCTGGAGCTTCTGGGCCGCCTGGCCGGTGGCGGCTGCGCTCGCGGGCGTGACCGGCGCGCTGCTGGCGCTGCCGGCGCTGCGCGTGCGGGGGCCGTACCTCGCGATGATCACGATCGCCTTCGGCTTCATCGTCGAGCACGGGGTGATCGAGCTGCGCGAGCTCACGGGCGGGCAGAACGGCATCATGGGCATCGTCGCCCCGGCCATGCCCTTCGCGGCCAGCGGCGAGAAGGCGATGGCGATGCTGGCGATCGTCACGGCCGGCATCGCGCTGGCGCTGTTCGCCTGGCTCTCGCGCGGCAGTTGGGGCGCGGCGATGCGCGCGGTGCGCGACAGCGAGACCGCGGCCGAGTCGGTCGGCATCGATCCGCTGGTGGTCAAGACCATGGCCTTCGCGCTGTCGGCCGTGGCCGCGGGCGCGGCGGGCGGCCTGTTCGCACCGCTGTCGGGCTTCGTCACGCCGAGCACCTTCGGCTTCGGGCAGTCGATCCTGTTCGTGCTGGTGGTGGTGATCGGCGGCGCCGGCTCGGTCGCCGGGCCGCTGGCCGGCGCGATCATCGTCGCGCTGCTGCCCGAGCTGCTGGCCAGCCTCGAGGAGTACCGGCTGCTGTTCTTCGGCGCGCTGCTGCTGGTGGTGCTGTGGGCGGCGCCCGAAGGTGCGGTCGGAACCTGGCAGCGGCTCAGGATGCGCTGGTCGCGCCGCAAGGGTGCGGCCCCGGCGCCTTCCGCCCCGCTTCCGTCTGCCATGGCTGCCACGGCTGCCACGCCTGCCACGGCGTCGCCCATCGGTACCCGCACCCGCCATGCACTCGTGGCCGAGCGGCTCGTGATGCAGTTCGGCGGCGTGCGCGCGGTGGCCGGCGTGGGCTTCGACACCGCGCCGGGTCGCATCACCAGCCTGATCGGCCCCAACGGCGCCGGCAAGACCACGGTGCTCAACATGCTGAGCGGCTTCTACAGGCCCAGCAGCGGTCGCTTCCGGCTCGGCGAGGAGATGCTGGAGGGCCTGGCTTCCTACGTCATCGCCCGCCGCGGCGTGGCGCGCACCTACCAGACCTCGCAGCTGTTCGGCAGCCTCGGCGTCGAGGACAACGTGGTGCTGGCGCTGCAGCGCGGCGCGCTCGGTCCGTTGTTCGGCGCCGCGCGATTCGCCGGCAACGCACAGCGCGCTCGCGCCCGCGCGCTGCTCGAATTCGTCGGCTGGCGCGGCCGGGCCGACACGCCCGCGGCCGACCTCGCGCACGTCGACCGGCGGCTGGTCGAGATCGCGCGCGCACTGGCCACCGATCCGCAGGTGCTGCTGCTGGACGAGCCGGCCGCCGGCCTCTCGCGCGAAGACAAGGACAGGCTCGCAGCCCTGCTGCGCCGGATCGCCGATGCCGGCATCGGGCTGCTGCTGGTCGAGCACGACATGGAGCTCGTGATGGGCGTGTCGGACCGCGTCGTGGTGCTCGACGCCGGCCAGCTGCTGGCCGCCGGCACGCCGGCCGAGGTGCAGGCCGATCCGCGCGTGCGCCAGGCCTACCTCGGCGAGTCGCTCGCGGCGCCCGAGGCGGTGCGGCTGCGGCCCGCGCCCGGCATGGCCGAGGAGATGCTCGGCGTCGGTGCGCTGGTCGCGGGCTATGGCGCCGAGCCCGTGCTGCACGGCATCGACCTGCAGGTGCGCGCGGGCGAGGTGGTCGCGCTGCTCGGTGCCAACGGCGCGGGCAAGTCGACCCTGATGCGTGCGCTCGCGGGCCTGCATCGGCCGGTGCAGGGCGGCATCCATCTGCAGGGGCGCGAGCTCGCGCAGCTGGCGGCCGAGCTGATCGTGCGGCAGGGCCTGGTGCTGGTGCCCGAGGGCCGGCAGGTCTTCGCGGAGCTCAGCGTGATCGACAACATCCGGCTCGGCGCCTTCCGTCAGCCGCAGGACCGCGAGGCGCGCGTGGCCGAGATGTTCGAGCGGTTTCCGCGGCTGCGCGAGCGCCAGGACCAGCGCGCCGGCCTGCTGTCGGGTGGCGAGCAGCAGATGCTGGCGATCGCGCGCGGCCTGATGTCGAAGCCGCGCATCCTGCTGCTGGACGAGCCCTCGCTCGGGCTGGCGCCGAAGATCATCGCCGAGCTGTTCGCTGCGCTCGACGCCCTGCGCGCCGAGGGCATGACGATCCTGCTGGTGGACCAGATGGCGAGCCTCGCGCTCGCGCTGGCCGACCGCGCCTACGTGATCGAGGGCGGCCGCATCGTGGCACAGGGCACGGCGCAGGAGATCGCGGCCGACGATGCGCTGGCACGGGCGTATCTCGGGGTGCAGGAGGCGCAACCGCAGCTTGCGTAGCGGCACATCCCGTAACCGTGCTTCACGCAAACGCTGCGGGGCACGCACCGGGGCGATACGCGGCCACCGGACCATGGGATCTCCAATCCAAGGAGATCACCATGAAGCGCATCGCCCTCGTGTTCGCCGCCCTGGCGCTGTCGGGCTGCATCGTCGCGCCCTACGACCACTACCGCCCGCCGCCGCCGCGCGGCGGCGCCTACTACATGGACCGCGACCGCGACGGCGTGCCGGACCGCCATGACCGGCGGCCGGGCAATCCATACCGCTATTGAGGCGTCGCTCGCACACGCCGTCAGCGACGAACCTCGTAGACCACGTTGAACGGCGTCTCGGCGGCGCGCCGGAACTGCGTAAAGCCCGCCTTCCGAAAGACTTCGGCCAGGCGACGGGGCCCGGCCTGCGCACCGAGCACGAGCTTGCCGCCCTCGGAGATGGCGTGCGCGCAGCACATCACGGTCGATCCCGCGTAGTACAGCTGGCCCACCGGCGTCAGGTTGTGTTCCGTCCTGTCGCCTGCCAGGGGTTCCACCAGCATCACGGTGCCGCCCGGCGCCAGCACCCGGGCCGCATGCTGCGCGGCGGCCACGGGGTCTCCCAGGTCGTGCAGCGTGTCGAAGAAGCAGACCAGCCCGTAGCGCTCGTCGGGGTAGTCCACCGCCCGTGCGATCGAGAAGGCGGCTCGCTGCGAGACCGCGGCGGCCTGGGCATTGCGCTGAGCCTCGAGGATCGACGGCCGGTGCGTGTCGAAGCCGAAGAAGCGCGAGTTGGGAAACGCCTGCGCCATCAGCAGCGTGGAATGACCGTGCCCGCAGCCGACGTCCGCCACCGGGATTCCGGATTCGAGTTGCGCCACCACGCCTTCGAGCGCGGGCAGCCACTGGGCCACCAGGCTCGCGCGGTAGCCGTTGCGGTAGAAGGCGGCGACGCCGCAGGACATGCGCGCATCGTGTTCACCCCAGGCCACGCCGCGGCCGGTACGGAACGACTCGAGCGCCTTGGGTTCGTCGAACCACATCGCCGCCGGCACGTTCCAGGCATGCGGGATGAAGCAGGGGCTGTCATCGTCGGCCAGCACGAGCGCGTGCTCGGGCGAGAGCTCGTAGGTGTCGCTGAGGGCGTGGTAGCCCAGGTAGCCTGCGGCCGCCTGGGCGTTGAGCCACTCCTGCACGTAGCGTTCGGCGCACCCGGCGCGCCGGGCCACCTCCTTCGCGCTGAGCGGGCCGGCGCCGGTCATCGCCCGGTAGAGGCCGAGCTTGCTGCCCAGGCTGACCATGACACCGGTGTAGCCGGCAGTGACGTCGCCGATGGTGCGCATGGCGAAGGCTTCGAGCTTCGCGTGATCGATCGTGAGGGTTTCCATGGTGCGCATTCCGCTGTGGTGGATGAGGCTTCCATGGTCGCCAGATCACTGCCTCGGCGACAGCGCCGGAATCGCCCGCAACCGGTTCGTTCGTGCCACGCGACGAGGCCCGTGCGCTACGGTCGGGCGTAGTCGGGAATCCGGAATCTCGTGCGATAGGCGCCCGGCGCCAGCCCGGTCGTGCGCTTGAAGAGGCGCCTGAAGAAGGCCGCATCCTCGTAGCCGACGCGCCAGCTGATTTCCTCCACCGAAGCGTCCGTGCGCTCGAGGCGGCGCTTGGCGTCCTCGATGCGCAGGCGCTGCACATAGGCGATCGGCGCGAGCCCGGTGGCCGCCGTGAAGCGGCGCTTGAAGGTCCGCTCGGCAAGTGCCGACCGCGTGATCATCTGGTCGACCGGGTTCGCCACCGAGAAATGCGTGCTCAACCAGCCTTGTGCCCCCTTGATCTCGGCGTCACCGTGGTCGGCCCGGCCCTCGAAGCTGATGTAGGGCGCGAGGCCGTCCTGGTGCCACTGGAGCGCGAACAGGCGCGCCACCTCCTGTGCATCCGTCGCGCCCGCGTAGCGGGCGATCAGGTACAGCACCATGTCGTGCCAGGTCGTCGAGGCGCCGGAGCTCACGAGCTCTTCCCGCGTACCCGAGATCACGAGCACCCGCTCGGGATGGACGGGCACGGCAGGATAGGCCTGCGCAAAATGCCCGACGTAGGCGAAGTGCACCGTGGCGTCCCTGCCGTCGAACAGGCCCGTCTCGGCGAGCAGGAAGATGCCCGAGCAGGCGGAACACAGGATCGCGCCGCCGGCATGCATGCGCTGGAGCCAGGCCACCAGCGCGGGATAGCGGCCCTTTTGCCAGCCTTGGCTGCGCACCAGCACCGACGGCACGATGACGATGTCGCTGGCCTCGATCGTGTCCACCGATCGCTGGACGTGGATCGGCACGCCGCTGGCCAGATCGAGCGGGCCGACCGCTTCGCCGACGATCTCGATGTGGAACGGGGCGCCTGCCGGGCCGCTCGGCAGGCCCATCAGTGCAGGCGCGTTCATCACGTCGTAGATGCCTGCCAGAGTGGCAATGGCCGCGTCGGGCAGCGCGAGCAGGGCGACGTGGCGAGAGCCTGTCCGTGCTCGCTGCGGCCGTGGTGTCGAGGACTGGGGCATCGTTGCTTCGGTTGGGAATGGCACGAATGGACCGATCGTGGGCGCGACCGACTCTGCCGTGAATCGGGCGCCTTCGCAATCATGGACGCCTGCTCCACCGTCGCAGCGCGAACAAGGAAGACCCGACCATGACCCTCACATCCCTCCTTTGCCATGGATAGCCTCCAGTTGCTTCACACATTCAGGGAAGTCGCCGCGCGCGGCAGCTTTTCGCGCGCGGCGGTCCGGCTCCGGGTGTCCAGGCCTACCGTGAGCAAGCATGTGGCCGAGCTGGAAAGGCGCTTCGACGTGCGGCTGCTCCATCGATCCACGCGTGCCGTGAGCCTGACCGATGCGGGACAAGTCCTGCTCGACCGCAGCGAACCGCTGGTCGAGATGGCCGCGATGGCCGGTGCGGAACTGCGCGAGCATGCGAGTCGGCCCCGGGGCAGGCTTCGGATCGCCGTGTCGCACGGCCTGGACTTCACCGGTCTGCCGGACATCCTCAGCAAGTTCATGACCGACTGTCCGGACGTACACCTGGGCCTTCACGTTACCCACCGGCAGGACGATCTGGCACAGGATGGCTGCGACCTCGCGCTGCGCGTGGGACGGCTGCGCGACGAGAACCTGATCGTTCGACGCCTGGCCCGGGTCGACTGGGTCGTCTGCGCGAGCCCGCAGTACTGGGCCCGCAGTCGCATGCCCGCACATCCCGAAGAGCTGCACAGGCATGAGCTGTTGGGCCTGTCGAGCGGGCAGGGCCCGATCGAGCTGCCTTTCCAGGAGAACGGCAAGGCCTGCCGCCTGCAGCTGCAATCCCGGATGCAGGCCGACGAAGCTTCGTTGCTGCTGCCCATGGCGCTGCAGGGCTTCGGCGCCGTCAGTCTTCCCGTGGCCATCGTTCGGCCGCATCTCGAGAACGGTGCCCTGGTCTCCGTGCTCGAGGATTTCATGCCGCGCGACATCTGGTTCCACGCGGCGTATGCGCAGCGCCGTCATCACAGCGCGGCACTGCGAAGCCTGCTGGGCTGCCTCGAGAGCGGCCTCGCCCTGCGCGCCATGGCATCGGAGCCGGCGAACCCGGCCGCATTGCCCTGACGCGTCCCGGCTTAGGGTCTCAGGCCCGCAGGCCTGCCAGAACGCCCTGCACGAATGGCGTCTTGGCCTCGGTGTAGGCCTCGCGGTCATCGCGGTGCAGCTGCGCGAGCCGCAGCTTGAGCGCCGCGTATTCGGCGGCGAGTGCCGGCTGGCCGCGCAGCGCGTCGCGAAAGGCGAGGCGCTCGCGCCACAGCGGGCTGTCGAGCGGCACCAGGTGCAGGTGGTGCGTGCGCAGCGCGGGCGAGGGCTTGCAGAACCAGTGCATGACGTCGGCCTTGTACGGCGCGTGGCGGTAGCCGATCGCGGCGGCGGCCTCGATCGCGGGTCGCGAGGCGGCGAGCGAATGCACGGGCGCCATGATGTCGATCACGGGCTTGGCGGGCAGCGCCGGCACCGCCGTGCTGCCGATGTGCTCGATGGCGCCCGCGAGCCACGGCGCCAGCACGCCTTGCAGCAGTCGACGCTCCTGCTCGAAGCGTGCGGGCCACGCCGGGTCGTAGGGCACGACTTCGATCGCGGCATCGGTCATGGCCTGCTGCGCTTTCTCGGCTTGAACGCGATCGCCACCGACTCGCGCGCGAGGGCCAGCAGCCGTTCGCGGTCCTCGAGCAGATCGGCCGGCAGCGCGTAGTAGCGCCGCACCTCGACCCGGCGCACGCGCGTGCTGTAGGCGAAGCAGTGGCTGCCCATGGCCTCGTAGGCCGGGCGCGTGGTGTCGTCGACCGCGAAGTACAGCACGTTGTCGATGACGATCGCGAACTGCACGCCGTCGGCCTTGAATCCGACGCCACCGAACAGCCGCGCGCTGCGCAGGCCGTGCAGCGCATCGAGCTGGTCCCTCACGAACTCGACGAAGTCCGGCGTGGTCTTCAAGGCGGCGGCCGGCGGTGGTTCAGGCGTCGATGACCAGCTGCGTCTGCGTGACCACTGCACACAGCTTGCCCTCGGTGGTCTTGATCGTGGTCTGCCAGACCATGGTGGTGCGGCCGCGGTGCAACGCCAGCGATTCGCCGATCACCGTGGTGTCGACGCGCGCGCCGCCGATGAACTTGGTGCTCGAGTCGGTGGTCGTGGTGCGCTTGCCCTGGGGCAGGTTGACGACAGTGCCCACGGCACCGAGCGTGTCGGCGAAAGCCATGTAGGCGCCGCCGTGCAGGATGCCACCGGCCGTGCAGAGGTCGGGCCGCACCACGAGTTCAGCCACCACGCGCTCCGGTTCGAGCGTGACCAGCCGCACGCCCATGAGGCCGGGGAACAGCGGCTCGAGCAGCTGCTGGATTTGTTCGATGCCTGGCATTCGGTCTCCTTGTTGTCGTGGACGGTGGATTCAGCGCAGGGCCGTGAACCGGGTGACCGAGCGAACGCGTGCGCGCGCGGCCTCGATCTCGCGGTCGCGCGGGTCGGCATGGGTCACGAGCGAGCCGAGCAGCCGGTGGGCCGAAGCCGTGATCTCTTCCACCGCACGCTCGAAGGCGGCCTCGTTGGCCTTCGACGGGTGCGTGAAGCCGCTGAGCTTGCGCACGAACTGCAGCGAGGCCGCGCGCATCTCCTCGTCGGTGGCGGGCGGCTCGAAGTTGAACAGGGTCTTGATGCTTCTGCACATGATGGCTCCAGGTTACTTCGCCGCCTCCACCTTCACGCGTTCGTTCGGCGCCTCGCCGAACATCTCGGGCGCGTACAGGGCCTCGACCCGGCTCGGCGGCAGGGCGAAGTCGCCGACGTTGTTGAGGCGCAGGGTGTATTCCATCTTCACCGTGCCCTTGGGCAAATATTCGTAGTAGCTGCGGAAGGCCTCGAAGCTGCGTTCCTCGAAGGCCGGCCAGCCGGCGCCGGAGCGCTTCTCGCCCTGCGTCGCGATCTGCGAATCGCGGCCCAGGCCGCCGCCCAGGATGGTCGCGCCTGCGGGAATCGGGTCGGTGATGGCGACCCAGCTCATGTCGGCGCTGGCGTGGACCTCGAGGCTCACGCGCAGCACGTCGCCGCGCGTGTAGGTGCCGGCCACTGCCTGCTCGACCGGCGTGACGGTCCTGCCGATCGTGTAGCCGGCCGCGAACGGCGCGCGCAGCGGCACGGCGGCCAGCGACTGCAGCGTGAGCCAGGGCTTGCCGCTGCCGCTCTGCGTGACCAGCAGCGTGTCGCGCGTGGCGGCCGCGGCCGTGGGCCAGGGCAGGAACATCGCGTTGTTGCGCAGCATGCCGGGCGCGGCCGGCGCGCCGAAGCTCGCGGCCTGGTTCGGCGCACCTGCGGGGTCGCTCGCCTTCACGCGCTCGACCTTGCTCCAGTCGACCTGCGCCCGGGCCGTGCCCAGCGTTGCGGCCGTCACGCCGGTGACCGGCACGCTCTCGAAGCGCCGGGAGAACTTCTCGAGCGCGAGGCCGCCCCACAGGTTGGCCGTGGTGGTGCGCCAGGCGCCGTTCTGCTGGCGGCCGATGAAGCCGGTCGCCAGTTTGCCGATGTCGTCCTTCCAGGCGGGGTCGTCGAGCACCGCGAGCAGCAGGCGCGCGCCGTTGACGTCGCCGTTGGTCATCAGCCACCACCAGTTGTCGTCCTGCTCGGTGCCGAAGATCAGCTTGGTGCCCTGCCAGTTCAGGCGCGCCTTCAGCACCTGACCGGCCTCGTCGATGCGCTGCTGGCGCTTCGGCACGTCGGGCACGCGGCGCAGTATCTGCAGCCAGTCGATGACGGCGCTGGTCGGCCACTGGTTGGGTGCGATGGTGATGCTCTCGGCCATGCGGCCGCGCGCCTTGCCGTAGCGCGACAACGCCTCGAGGGCGGCCAGCTTGCGCACGTCGAGGTCCTTGCGCGGGCTCCAGAACTCGCGCTGGATGCGGCCTTCGACGAAGGCGGCCAGCCCCTGCAGCATCGGCGCGCTGGCCGCCGCCGGCAGGGCGAAGGCCGGATCGAGCCCGGCCGCCTCCTGGCTGGCCGCGAGCAGATAGGCGGTGAGGATGTCGCTGCCGCGGTTGGCTTCGCCGTCGCGCGGCGGAAAGTAGCTCGCGAGGCCGTCGCCGTCGAGGTAGGTCGGCATCTGGGCCAGCAGCCGGCCCCAGGCCTTGCCGTCGCGCAGGCCGATCGACTTGCTGGCCTGCTGCTCGAGGCAGCTGTACGGATAGGCTGCGAACCAGTCGCGCACTCCGCCCAGGCCTTCGGCCAGCCGCGGCTGCAGCAGCATGCGCAGGCCGCCGCGCCCGGGCAGCGCGTCGGCCGGCGCGCCGACGTCGAGCGTGAAGGGGCCGTCGAGCTGCACCAGCGTGGCCTGCTGCACCGTGACCGGCACCGCGGGCAGGATGCGCTGGCGCACCTTGAGTGCGTCGCGCGCGCCGCCCAGCGTGTCGCGCGCCTCGATCTCCCACAGGATGGCCTCGGCGCGCAGCTGCGCGAGCTGCGCCGGCGCGGTCACGTTCCAGCTCAGCTCGCGCGCTTCGCCGGCGGGAATCTCGACCGTCTGCGCTTCGAGCGCGAGCAGCGTGGCGCGCGGCGTGGCTTCGACCTTCATCGCCTTCTGCGTCGTGTTGCGCAGCGTGAACTGGGCCCGGAACTGGTCGTCCTCGCGCACCAGCGGCGGCAGGCCGCTGATGATCTGCAGGTCCTGGGTGGCGCGGATCGAGGCCTGGCCGGTCCCGAACAGGCCGGTGCCTGCATCAGCCACCGCGACGATGCGGAAGGTGGTCAGCGCGTCGTTGAGCGGCACGGTCACCGTCGCCTGGCCGTTGGCATCGAGCACCACGGCGGGCTGCCACAGCAGCAGCGTGTCGAGCAGTTCGCGCGTCGGGCTCTTGCCGCCGCCGCCGCCCGCGGGGACGGCCTTGCGGCCGTAGTGCCGGCGGCCGACGATCTCCATCTGCGCGGTCGAGGTGCCCACGCCCCAGCTGCGCCGCTGCAGCATGGCATCGAGCAGGTTCCAGCTGTCGTTGGGCAGCAGCTCGAGCAGCGACTCGTCGACCGCCGCCAGCGCGACCTCGGCGCCGGCTGCGGGCTTGCCGTCGGGCAGCCGGCCCGTGATCGTCACCCGGGCCTGGCTGCGCACCGTGTAGCTGGGCTGGTCGGTCGCGACCTTGACGTCGATGCGGCGCGACTGCGTCCCGACCCGGATCTCGGCCAGCCCGAGCCGGTAGGCCGGCTTGCTGAGGTCGACCAGCGCGGTCGGCGCGACGTATTCCTTGCCCTCGTACCAGAAGGCGGTCCACCACTCGCGCGGCGCCTTGAAACCCCAGCTGAAGAAGCTGTACCACGGCACCTCGCGCAGCCGGCCGCGCAGCGCCAGCACGCTCACGTAGACGTTCGGCCCCCACTCGGGCTTGACCTGCAGCGTGACGGTCGGGTCCTGGCCGTTGAGCTGCACGACGTGCGACTCCATCACCCCTTCGCGCTCCACCGACACCAGCGCGGTGGCGAAGCGGAACGGGCTGCGGACCTGGAAGCGC
This sequence comes from Variovorax jilinensis, assembly GCF_030316885.1. Lineage (GTDB taxonomy): Bacteria > Pseudomonadota > Gammaproteobacteria > Burkholderiales > Burkholderiaceae_C > Variovorax > Variovorax jilinensis. The sequence continues at coordinate 446,795 of NZ_JASZYQ010000002.1, forward strand.
GCGACCTCGCCGGGCTGGTAGCTCTTCTTCTCGGGCAGCACGTCGATGCGGTCATGGTCCTCGCCGCCGAACCAGAGCTCGCCCTGGTGCGTGACGTAGACCGAACTCGCGGCGCGGCTTTCGCGGCCGTCGCGGTCGGTGGCGCTCGCGATCAGCTCGACCTGGCCCGGTTCCTTGAGTTCGACCTCGCACAGCAGGAGGCCACGCGCGTCGCTCTTGCCGCTGCACACGGTGCCGATCTCGCGGGTGTCGGTCTTGTTGTCGTAGGTGTAGAAGCCGCCCACCATGCGCTTGCGGCTGCTGGTCGTGACCCGCGCGATGGCGCGCACGTTGAGCGTCACGCCTTCCTGCGGCTTGCCGGCGAGATCGAGCGCCAGCGCCTGGAAGCGGATCTTCTGGCGCGTCGACACCCAGCCTTCGGTCTTGATGCCCGCGATGACCGCGGCCGGCCACAGCGTCTGCGTGCTGCGCAGGGTCTGCACCTCGCCGTTGGGATCGGCATAGCTGGCCTCGAGCAGCAGCTCGCGCGGCGCGTTGCGGGCCACCGGGATCCTGTCGACCACCAGCTTGCCGGCGCCGCCGCGGTCGAGCGTCAGCGGCAGCTTGTCGGCGACCACGCGGGCATCGTCGATGCTCGCGGCATCGGCTTCGTTCTCGCCGTCCTTGGCGGGTGCGGCGAAGCTGAAGGCCTCGAAATCGGGGAAGGCGAGCGACTTGCCGCGCACCAGCGCCGACACGCGCACCGGCAGGCCCGAGGCGCCGCCGCCGGCCAGGTAGTTGACCTGCACGCCGACCGGCAGCGAGCCGACGGCCACCAGCGGCCTGGCGTCGCTCGGCCCGATGCGGCCCTCGAGCACCGGCAGGCGGAATTCCTCGACCCGGAACTGGCCGGAGGCATAGCTCGGCGCGCCGCCTTCCCCGGCGGCGGCCGCGCCTTCCTTGCCGCTGCGCAGCTCGACCTGATAGCTGCCGAGCCGTGCCGCGGCCGGCAGCGCGAAGCTGCTCTCGGCGCTGAGGCCGCCGGTCGCCGTCTTGCGCCAGCGGATCGGCTGCGTGAACTGCTGGCCGCTGCCAACATGGGTCAGCACCTCGGTGTCGGGCAGCTGCGTGGGCAGGCCGAAGCCCTTCTGCGTCTGGGTGCGGATCAGGTGCTTCATCGACACGGTCTCGCCCGCGCGCAGCAGCGTGCGGTCGAACACCGTGTGGGCGATGCGGTCGGGCTGCGCCTCGGCGCTGGTGGGCACATTGAAGCGCCAGGGCTCGATGCCGCGCTGCCAGTCGCTCCAGGTGAAGGCCAGGTCCTCGACGCCGTCGGCGTCCTTCGCGCGTGCGCTCACGAAGTAGGCGGGGGCGTCGTAGTCGTCGTCGCCGTTGCACGAAGGCGCATCGGGCGAGATCCCAGACAGCTGCACGAGGCCGTTGGCGCCGGTGCGGCCGCTGGCCACCTCGCGGCCGTCGCAGGTCGACACGCGCACCATCGCATCGGCCGCCACGCGGCCCTTGTCGAGGGTCGTGACCCAGGCCAGCGAGTTCTCGCGGCCGAGCTTGAAGTGCACCGCGAGGTTGGTGGCCAGCGCCGTGGTGCGCACGTACATCGTGCGACCGCTGCCGTAGCGCTCGTCGAGCAGCGCGTCGCCGAGCTTCTGCGAGGCGATCTCGAGCACGTGGAAGCCCGGTGTCAGCGGGATGCCGATGACCTCGAAGGGCCGCGGATCGCCGCCCTCGGCACGCGGCATGTCGAGCGCGCGCACGCCGGGCTGGCCGCCCAGCAGCGACACCATCCGGGTCTGGACGCGGTCGCGGTCGTCCTTGTCGATCACGGCCGGCAGCGCCCCCCTGACGTCGCGCGAGGCGAGCTTGCGCGTGACCGTGTCGCCGTCGAAGCGCCGCACCCGGCGGAACCAGGCAATGATCTCGGCGTCGCTCTTCGGATTCAGGTCGCTGACCCGGCCCGGCGCGCCACCCAGGGCAAGCGCCTGCACCTGCAGCGCGGGTTCGACCCGCCGCACGGTCACCGGCATCAGCGCCACGCCGCCGGGCTCGGCCAGCCGCTCGACCACGCCGAAGGGCGAGGCCGCGAACTTGGCCAGGGGCGGCATCGCGCCGGTCCCGACCTGCAGCGGGAAGCTGCCGGGCGAGGCCAGCGGTCGGCCCGAGGCGTCCTCGAAGCGCTGCGGCAGCTCGATCGTGTAGCGCGCCTGCTCGGCGAAGGGCGCGGGAAAGCTCACGGATTCGACCACGCCGTCGTCGTCCTTGGCGGCGCCGTCCTCGAAGCGCGGCTTCATGCTCTTGCCGGCGCCCTGCAGCGTGATGGCGGCGGCCAGCCGGCGTGCCACGGGCGCATTGAACTGCAGCACCATCGGCTTGAGCGGCAGGCAGGCCGACTGGGCGTTCTCGCGCTCGCAGCTGAACGAGACCGCGAAGGGCTCGCGCACCTCGAAGGGCAGCCTGCGTTCGACGTTGTTGGCCACGCCCGACGGCGTCGCCACGCCCTTGCCGTACACCAGCTGCACGCGGGCCGCCGGTGGCAGGGTGCGGTTGCACTGCAGCGTGAGAAAGCGCAGCGGCTCGCGCCCGGCGTCCTTGTCGCGCCCGAGCGCCTTCAGCAGCGCGGTGCGCTGTTCGCCGTCGATCCGCTTCACGGGGATGCGCTCGCCGATGCCCGAGGCGCTGCACCAGACGTTGTCCTGCACGCTCTCGGGGGTGGCCGGGCCGTTGAGCTCGAGCATGAAGATCTGCTGCTCGTCGATCCGGCCGTAGCTCGGCTGCCAGTTGCGGATGAAGGGGCCGCCGCTGCTGAAGCGCCAGCTCTCGGGGCCGGTCAGCGCGGCGCCCGCGGCCGACTGGAAGCCGGGCACCCGGGTGACGGTGCAGCGCACGCCGGGCGGCAGGTCGTCCGCGAAATCGAACACCCACTGGCGGTCGGCGGTCCAGCGGCCGCTTCCCTTGCCTGCGGCCGCATCGTCGCACTCGACCTGCAGCGGTGCCGGAGCCTTTGGGTCGCCGAAGCGAACCGCGGGCTGGTCGAACTTCGCGACCACCTGGCGCACGCGCGAGACCTCGCCCTGCGGCACGAGGCTGGCGACCTGCAGCGCATGGGCCGGCAGGGCGAAAAAGACGCCGGCGGCTGCCAGCGCAAGGTGGGTGATCGACTGTCTCAAGGCGTGCTTCTCCATCCGGCTCGCGTCGAGCGTAGCCCATTTGCCGGTGCGCCACGGGGCCTTTCGACGGCCGCGCCTCCCTACAATTCGAGCCTCGTCGTGCGGGTGTCGCGCGGGACCGCCACACAAATCCACGCCGACCGATGAAACGCTTCTGGGAAATCGACGCATTGCGCGGGCTGATGCTCGTGCTGATGACCGTCACCCACCTGCCGACCCGGCTCACCGACCCGCTCGGGCAGCCTTTCGGCTTCGTCTCGGCGGCCGAGGGCTTCGTGCTGCTGTCGGCCTTCGTGGCAGGCCTGGTCTACAGCCGGATCGCGCGCAATCAGGGGGTGGAGCCGATGCGGCGCGCCTTCTGGCGCCGCGCGCTCAAGGTCTACCTGAGCCAGGCGGCGACGCTGCTCTTCCTGTTCACGGTGATCACCTTCGTGGGGCTGCGGATCGACCAGCCCGCCGTGAAGAACCTGCTGTCGTTCTACCTCGCAAACCCGCACGAGGGCTTCCTCTATTCGCTGCTGCTCGTCTACGAGCCGGCGCTGCTCGACATCCTGCCGATGTACGTGTTCTTCATGCTGCTGAGCCCCTGGGTGCTGGCCTACGCGCTGCGCCATGGCTGGGGCGGCCTGATGGCGGCCAGCGCCACGCTGTGGGCGCTGGCGCAGTTCGGGCTCAGCGAATGGCTGTACGGGCTGGCGGTGCGGCATCTCGGCTTGTCGGTTCCGTTCCACGAGATGGGCGCCTTCAATGCCTATGCATGGCAGTTCCTGTGGTTCATCGGCCTGTGGATCGGTGCCGGCCGCAATGCGCCCGACGCGCGGCCGCTGCGCTTCCCGACCTGGCTGGTGGCCGTGGCCGGCGCCATCGCGCTCTACTGCTTCTGGTGGCGACACCACGGGGTCCACGGCCAGGCCCCCTTCGGCGCCGACATCGAGCTCAACCTGCTGTTCGACAAATGGCAGCTCGGGCCGTTGCGGCTGGTCAACCTCGGCGTGCTGGGCATCGTGGCGGTGCGCTTCGGGCCGGACCTGATGCGCCGCATCCCGCGGCTGCATGTGCTCGAGGAATTGGGCCGCGCCTCGCTGCCGGTGTTCTGCGCCCACCTGGTGGCGGTGTTGCTGGTGCTGGCGATCTACGGCGACAGCCAGACCGCGCGGCCCGCCTGGGGCGATGCGCTGCTGCTGGTGCTTGTCTTCGGATGGCTCTATGCGGTGGCAAGCTTCACCAGCTGGTGGGAAGACCGCGGCGAGCGCAGGCGCCGGGGCCAGCCCGGACAGGTGCTACCGGATGCCCTGGGCGACCGAGGTCGAGGGTGAGAGGTGCGAGGCAATCAGCGATTGCCAGAGCCGGTAGCCTTCGTCGTTCATGTGCAGCCGGTCGCCCAGGAACAGCTCGGCCCGCGGCCGGCCTTCGGCGTCCAGCATCGGCGTGAAGACGTCGATGTAGTCGCTGTCGGGCAGCCGCTGCAGATAGGCTTCGATCGCGTGGTTGGCTTCGCGCACGAGCGGCAGCAGCTTCTCGCGCGAGGGGCTGGGCTTGATCGAGATGTAGGCGATGCGCGTGCCGGGCAGCTCGGCGCGCACGGTGTTCACGAACTGGGCAAAGCTCTCGAGCACCTGAAGCGGCGTGCGGCCTTCGGCCAGGTCGTTGTCGCCCGCATAGACGAGCACCAGACGCGGCTGGTAGCGGACCACCAGATCGCGCGCGAACAGGCTGCAATCGGCCATGGTCGAGCCGCCGAAGCCGCGGTTCAGGACCACCGGGTGGTCGCGGAAGTCCTGTGCCAGGCGCGACCACATGCGGATCGTCGAACTGCCGACGAACAGCACGCCGCCGGCTGCGGGCAGGCGGTCGCGGTCGGTCGCGGCGAAGGCACCGAGTTCGTTCCTCCAGCGCGCCTGGGCGGCGGCGTAGGCGGCGGCGGAGGCGGGTGCGGGTGCGGGTGCGGGGGTTGCCGCGTCGGCGGCGGTAGCGGGCTGCGCCTGTGCGGCCAGCGCACTCAGGAGCGCGAGGCAGGAAAGGGCTAGGCGGGCGGTGGCTTTCGTCGGCATGAGGGGACTCAACGCGCCAGGTTGCGAATGCGTTGTCATCGTGCCGCTGCGGGGCCGGAACGGGCCGACCCGCTGCAGCGGCGGCTGGCCTACAGGCTGTTGCGGCCGATGCCCTGGTAGCCCACGCCGGCCTCCTTCAGGACGCCGGGCTCGTAGAGATTGCGGCCGTCGAAGATCTCCGGGGTCTTCATGAGCGACTTGAGCCGCTGGAGATCCGGGCTGCGATAGGCCTTCCATTCGGTCACGATGATCAGCGCATCGGCGTCCTTGAGAACCTCCATAGGGTCCTTGGCGGCGCTGAAGCTGATGCGCTCGAGCAGCGCCGGCGCGTCGGCGAAGTCGAGCTGGAGCACACGGCGGGTCTCGTCGACCGCGATCGGGTCATGCGCCACCACACGCGCACCGGCGCGCAGCAGAACGTCGATGACGACCCGGCTCGGCGCCTCGCGCATGTCGTCGGTATTGGGCTTGAAGGCCAAGCCCCAGAGCGCGAACGTGCGGTCGCTGAGGTCGGGCCCGAAACGGGCCAGCACCTTGTTGGTCAGCACGCGCTTCTGCTCGTTGTTGACTGCCTCGACCGATTCGAGCACCTTGAGCGCCTGGCCGTTGTCGCGCGCGATGCGCGTCAGCGCCTGGATGTCCTTGGGAAAACAGCTGCCGCCGTAGCCGGTGCCCGCGTAGAGGAAGCTGTAGCCGATGCGCGGATCGGAGCCGATGCCCTGGCGCACGGACTCGATGTCGGCACCGACGCGGTCGGCCAGGTTGGCCAGCTCGTTCATGAAGCTGATCCGGGTCGCCAGCATGGCGTTGGCCGCGTACTTGGTGAATTCGGCCGATCGCACGTCCATCACGCGCGAGCGTTCGTGGTTGCGATTGAAGGGCGCGTAGAGCCGGCGCATCCAGACCAGCGCCTCGCGGCCGTCCTCGTCGTCGCTGTAGCCGATCACGATGCGGTCGGGCCGCATGAAGTCGTCGACCGCGGCCCCTTCCTTGAGAAACTCGGGATTGCTGACGACCGAGAAGCGCAGGTCGGCACGGCCGCGCTTGTCGAGCTCCTCCTGGATGACGGCCTTGACCTTGTCGGCCGTGCCCACGGGCACGGTCGACTTGTCGACCACGACCTTGAAGCCGTTCATGTACCTGCCGATGTTGCGTGCAGCAGCGAGCACGTACTGCAGATCCGCGCTGCCGTCCTCGTCGGGCGGCGTGCCGACCGCGATGAACTGGATATCGCCGTGCGCGACCGAGGCCTCGATGTCGGTCGAGAAGCTCAGCCGGCCGGCCGCCACGTTGGATTCGACCACGGCATCAAGGCCGGGCTCGTAGATGGGGATGCCGCCGCCGTTCAGCGTGGCGATCTTGCGCGGATCGACGTCCAGGCAGAACACATGGTTGCCGATGTCCGCCAGGCAGGCGCCGGTGACCAGACCGACGTAGCCGGTGCCGATGATCGAGATATTCATGGGGTCAGGCCGCGGCGGGTTCCGAGAGAATCTGGTCGAAGTAGGCGATGGTCTTCTTGAGGCCTTCCTCGAGCTGGGTCTGTGGCGCCCAGCCGTCGAGTTTCTTCTGGGCCATCGAGATGTCGGGGCGGCGCTGCTTGGGGTCGTCCGCAGGCAGCGGCAGCTTGACCAGCTTGCTCTTCGAGCCGGTGAGCTCGATCACCTTGTTGGCCAGTTCGAGCATCGAGAACTCGCCCGGGTTGCCGATGTTGATCGGTCCCGGCAGGTCGTCGCCGGTGTTCATCATGCGCAGCATGGCTTCCAGCAGGTCGTCGACATAGCAGAAGCTGCGCGTCTGCTGGCCGTCGCCGTAGATCGTGATGTCCTCGCCCTTCAGCGCCTGCACGATGAAGTTCGACACCACCCGCCCGTCGTTCAGGTGCATGCGCGGCCCGTAGGTGTTGAAGATGCGCACCACCTTGATGCGCAGCTGGTGCTGGCGGTGGTAGTCGAAGAACAGCGTCTCGGCGCAGCGCTTGCCTTCGTCATAGCAGCTGCGGATGCCGATCGGATTGACCCGGCCCCAGTAGGCCTCGACCTGCGGATGGATGTCCGGGTCTCCGTAAACCTCGCTGGTTGAGGCCTGCAGGATCTTGGCCCGCACGCGCTTGGCCAGCCCCAGCATGTTGATGGCGCCGTGCACGCTGGTCTTGGTGGTCTGCACCGGGTCGTGCTGGTAATGGACCGGCGAAGCCGGACACGCCAGGTTGAAGATCTCGTCGACCTCGACGTAGAGCGGAAACGTCACGTCGTGGCGCATCAGCTCGAAGCGCGGATGGTCGAGCAGGTGCTCCACGTTGCGCTTGCTGCCGGTGAAGAAGTTGTCGACGCAAAGCACGTCGTGGCCCTGTTCGATCAGGCGGTCGCACAGGTGGCTGCCGAGGAAGCCGGCGCCGCCAGTGACGAGCATCCGCTTGGAGGCGTTGTATTTGCGCATGTGCGTTCTTACTCCCTAAGGTTCGGTTCGAGGAATGTCGGTTGCGCTGCTCATGCAATTTGCGTCCACAGGCACGCTGACGTCAGCGTCTGGGCGAGGGCTGGATCGAAAGCGAGCCATCAAGGAAACCCACGCGGGACAGGCCCAAGCGGAACAGGCAGGCGCAGATGGTAGTTCAGAGAACACGTCGAGGGGCAGGAAGGCATGCCGACGCGCTCGCGGGCCGGCAGCCGCGCGGGCAGTTTTCATCGAAATCGGCGGAAATCCGGCGCGCGAAACGCGGTCGCGCCAGGCCGCCATGCTCAGAAAGGCGGCGCGAAGCGCTTGCGTTCGCGCACCGGACGTGCCGGATTGCCCGCGTAGACGGTCCAGGGGTCGAGCCGGCCGAAGGCGACGCCGCGGGCGCCGAGTACGGCCCCTTCGCCGATCGTGGCGCCGGGGCCCACGAAGGCCTCGGCGGCGATCCAGGCCTGGGCGCCGATCACGATGTCGCGCGCCACGAGCTGGAAGCCGGCATCGTCGAAATGATGGGTGCCGCCGCACAGGCTGGCGTCCTGCGAGACGCTGGCGCCGCGCTCGAGCGTGATCAGGCCCATGTTGTAGCAGTTGACCCTGGGCCCGATCAGGGCCCGCTCGCGCATCACGAGGTTGGGCGGATACCAGACGCGGGCGCTGCCGCGCACGTCGCTGCCGGCATCCATGGTGGCGCCGAAGCTGCGCAGCAGCAGCCGCCGCCATGGCGCGAGCTGGCGCGGCGTCCATGACGCGCAGATGCCCCAGACCAGGATCCAGATCGCGCGCTGGATGCGGTTGCCGAGCGAGAAGCTGGGGCCGCCTGCCGCCATGCCGGCGTCGGGGCCTTCGAGGATCCTGGCCTTGGTCCGGGTGTCGCTCATTTCAGCTGCCCAGCCGCGCGCGGTGGCGCGCGATCTGCAGTCGCACCTGGGCCGGCGCCGTGCCGCCGAGGATGTTGCGCGCGTTGAGCGAGCCGCGCAGGCTCAGCACGTCGTAAACGTCCTTCTCGATCTGCGGATGGAAGGTCTGCAGCACCGCGAGCGGTAGCTTCGACAGGTCGACCTGGTGCGAGATCGCGGCCTTGACCGCATGGGCCACGGTTTCGTGGGCATCGCGGAAGGGCAGACCCTTCTTGACCAGGTAGTCGGCCAGGTCGGTCGCGGTGGCATAGCCGCGCAGCGCGGCCTTCTCCATCGCCTCGGGCTTCACGGTGATGCCGCCGACCATCTCGGCGAAGATGCGCAGCGTGTCCTTGAGCGTGTCGACCGTGTCGAACAGAGGCTCCTTGTCTTCCTGGTTGTCCTTGTTGTAGGCCAGCGGCTGGCCCTTCATGAGCGTGATCAGCCCCATCAGGTGGCCGACCACGCGGCCGGTCTTGCCGCGCGCCAGTTCGGGCACGTCGGGGTTCTTCTTCTGCGGCATGATCGAGCTGCCCGTGCAGAAGCGGTCGGCGATGTCGATGAAGCCGAAGGACTGGCTCATCCACAGCACCAGTTCCTCGCTCAGGCGGCTGATGTGCACCATGGCGAGCGAGGCGGCGGCGGCGAACTCGATCGCGAAGTCGCGGTCGCTCACCGCGTCGAGGCTGTTCTGGCAGACGCCGTCCATCCCGAGGGCGCGGGCCACGGCCTCGCGGTCGAGCGGATAGCTGGTCCCGGCCAGCGCCGCGGCGCCGAGCGGCAACCGGTTGACGCGCTTGCGGACGTCCGCCATGCGCTCGGCGTCGCGCGCGAACATCTCGACGTAGGCCAGCATGTGGTGCCCGAAGCTCACGGGCTGGGCGACCTGAAGGTGGGTGAAGCCGGGCAGGATGACCTCCACGTTCTTGTCGGCCAGTGCCAGCAGCGACTGCTGCAGGTCGGCGAGCAGGCCGCCGATCAGGTCGATCTCGCCGCGCAGCCACAGGCGCACGTCGGTCGCCACCTGGTCGTTGCGGCTGCGGCCCGTGTGCAGCCGCTTGCCGGCGTCGCCGACCAGCTGCGTGAGCCGGGCCTCGATGTTGAGGTGCACGTCCTCGAGGTCGAGTTTCCAGTCGAAGGCACCCGATTCGATTTCAGCGCGAATCTGCTTCATCCCGCCTTGAATGGCGGCGTGGTCCTGCGCGCCGAGGATGCCCTGGGCTGCCAACATGCCTGCATGAGCCAGCGAGCCCTCGATGTCTGCCTGCCAAAGCCGCTTGTCGAAGAACACGCTGGCCGTGTAGCGTTTGACCAGGTCGCTCATGGGTTCGGAGAACAGGGCGGACCAGGCTTCGGATTTCTTGTCGAGTTGGTTTTGGGTCATGGGAGCCGTTCAGGAGGCAATAATGGGTTTGTCACCCATTGTTTCTGCGATGCGCAACCCGACGATTTTATCGGCCAGGCCTCCGGCGTCGGCAGCGACGCCCCAGCCCCCGCTTTCCGCCCCGTCCGCGAGCCCGCGCTCGAAGGCGTCCGTGCGCGCCTCGGGCAGCCCCTTCGACGCCTGCCAGATCGGGGTGGTGCTGCGCGCCGTCCTGTTCGTGCAGCTGGTGGTCGCGATCGCCACCCTGTTCGTGGCGCCCAGCCTGTCGGAATGGCTGCTGCTGGCCGCCACGGTTACGGGTGGCGCCTTGCCGGCCACCCTGATCTGGCTGCTGGCGGCCTGCGCCTCGAAGCGCATGCTGGCCCGGCTGCCTCAGCCGGCGCAGTATGCGTCGGGCGCGGCGCTCGGTGCGCTGGCGGCGCTCTACGGCTGCGGCCTGCTGCGCCTGACTGGTGCGGTGGGTGCCGCACCCTGGCTGGCCAGCGCGCTGGCGGGCGCCCTGTTCGCGGGGCTGATGATGGCGGCACTGGTGCTGCGCGCGCGCGGTCGCACGCCTGCAGCCACCACGGCGCGGCTGGCCGAACTGCAGTCGCGCATCCGGCCCCACTTCCTGTTCAACACCCTCAACAGCGCGATCGCGCTGGTGCGGCAGGAGCCGGCCAAGGCCGAGGCCATGCTCGAGGACCTGAGCGAGCTGTTCCGCCAGGCGCTGGCCGATCCCGGCGAATCGGTGACGCTGGCCGACGAGATCGCGCTGGCCGAGCGCTATCTCGCGATCGAGCAGGTCCGCTTCGGCGAGCGGCTGCGCATTCGCTGGGACATCGATCCCGCGGCGAACGATGCGCGGCTGCCACCGTTGCTGCTGCAGCCGCTGGTCGAGAACGCGGTCAAGCACGGGGTCGAGCCGAGCCCGGAAGGTGCCCGCCTGCGCATCCGCACCGAGCGCCGGGGCAGCACGGTGCTGATCGAGGTGGTGAACAGCCTACCGCCGCTGCGCTGGGCCGACCAGCCGCTGCCGCGTGGCCACGGCATCGCGCTCGCCAACGTGCGCGACCGGCTCCGGCTGCTGCACGACGTGCAGGCGCAGTTCAGCGCCGGCATGGACAACAAGAGCTATCGCGTGCGTATCGCCATTCCCGCTGAACCATGAACACTCCCGCGCTCCGCATCCTGATCGTCGACGACGAAGCCCTGGCCCGCTCGCGCCTGCGCTCGCTGCTGTCCGATTGCCGCGCCCCGGCGGCCGACGTGGTGGCCGAAGCCTCGAATGGCGAAGGTGCACTCAAGCAGCTCGCGAGCACGCGATTCGACCTCGTGCTGCTCGACGTCCACATGCCGGGCATCGACGGCCTCGAGCTCGCGCGCACCGTGCGCAGCCGGCCCGGTGCGCCCGCCATCGTGTTCGTCACCGCCTACCAGGCGCATGCAGTGACCGCCTTCGATCTCGAGGCGGTCGACTACCTGACCAAGCCGGTGCGTGCCGAACGCCTGCAGCAGGCGCTGCAGAAGGTCGAGCGCCATCTCAAGGAGCGGCGGGTGCCGGCGGCGCCCGAGCCGCAGGAGGTGCTGCTGATCCAGGATCGCGGCCGCACCGAGCGCGTGCCGCTGGCCGAGGTGCTCTACCTCAAGTCGGAGCTGAAGTACCTCACGGTGCGCACCGCGCTGCGCAGCCACATCTACGACGGCTCGCTGGCGGAGTTCGAGGAGCGCTATCCGACGCGCTTCGTGCGCGTGCACCGCAATGCGCTGGTCGCGCGCGGCGCGATCCGCGCGCTCGAGAAATACGACGACGGCGAGGACGCCGAAGGCTGGGCGCTGCGGCTGGCCGGCATCGAGGAGCCCGTCGTGGTGTCGCGCCGCCAGCTCTCGACCGTGCGCGAAGCGCTCAAGGAATCGACATGAGTGCGCCGCCAGTGGTTGCCGGGGGCGTGCCGGTGCCGGCGCCGGAAGGCACCCCCGCACCGGCGTCGCCGCTGCCGCCGTCGCCATCGCCGTTAGAGGCCGTCTCGGAACTGATGTCGGACATCGTCTCCCCGCCGGCGCCGACCCAGAAGGCGCGCGAAGCGGAAGCGGAGCGCCTGCTGCTCCACATGCCGGTCGACGTTCGCAGCGCCTCCCTGGTGGTGCTTGCGGTGCTGGCTTCGGTGTTCGCGTTGCGCTGGGCCGCGGCGGTGTTCATCCCGCTGCTGGTCAGCCTGATGCTGACCTATGCGCTGGCGCCGCTGGTCGACCTGCTCGAGCGCTGGAGGCTGTCGCGCTGGATCGGCGCCGCCGTCATCCTGCTGGGCATCGGCGGCGCGCTGGGGTGGACCGGCTATTCGCTGGCCGGCAGCGCCTCCGAGCTGGTCGACTCGCTGCCCGTGGCGGCGCAGAAGCTTCGCATGGCGGTGCGCTCCGATCCGCGGGCGACCGACGCCGGCGCTCTCGACACGGTGCAGAAGGCGGCTGCGCAACTCGAGCAGGCCGCCGAGGAGAACTCGGCCAAGGTCGCCGCGCGCAAGGGCGTGACCCGGGTCGTCATCGAGCGGCCCTCGTTCAACGTGCGCGACTACATGTGGAGCGGAACGGTCGGCCTGGTCGGCGCGGTCGGGCAGCTCACGCTGGTGGCCTTCCTGACCTTCTTCGCGCTCGGATCCGGCGACACCTTCCGCCGCAAGCTCGTGAAGATCACCGGACCGAGCCTGGCGAAGAAGAAGATCACGGTCCATGTGCTCGACGACATCACGGGCCATATCGAGCGCTACCTGCTGGTGCAGATCCTCACCAGCGCGCTGGTGGGCGTGGCGACCGGTCTCGCTTTCTGGGCCATCGGCCTCGAGAACGCGGCGGTCTGGGGCATCGTCGCCGCGGTGACCAATCTGATCCCCTACATCGGTTCGGTGATCGTGATGGGCGCGGCCGGGCTGGTCGCCTTCCTGCAGTTCAACGGCATCGAGATGGCGCTGCTGGTGGGCGGCAGCTCGCTGCTGATCCACACGCTGATCGGCAACCTGCTGGTGCCCTTCCTCACCAGCAAGACTAGCCGCATGAATCCGGTGGCGGTCTTCGTGGGCGTGATCTTCTGGGGCTGGCTGTGGGGCATCTGGGGCCTGCTGCTCGGCATCCCGATCATGATGGTCGTGAAGGCCATCTGCGACCACGTCGAGGACCTGCAGCCCATCGGCGAGCTGCTCGGCGACTAGGGCCTCTTCACGCTACGTCCCGATCTCGACCACGGCACCGTCCGGCCACTGCCGCCAGATCACCCATTCGCCGATCGCCGCACGGTGCGTCACCGCTTCGGCACCGGCCCGGCCGTGGCGCAGCGTGAAGCGCCTGCCCGCCAGGCGCAGCGCGATCTCAAAGCCGGGCCAGGCGGCTGGCACGCGCGGCGTCAGCGACAGCTGGTCGCCGCGCACCGAGAGGCCGAGCAGGGTTTCCACCGCGGCGCGGTGCAGCCAGGCGGCCGAACCGGTGTACCAGCTCCAGCCGCCGCGGCCGGCGTAGGGCGCGGCGCTGTAGACGTCGCCGGCCATCACGTAGGGCTCGATCTCGTAGGCCGGCCCGCGCTGCGGATGGCGCGCGCGGTGCGCGGGGCTCAGGCCTTCGAAGGTCTGCCACGCATCGTCGATGTCGCCGGCCAGCGCCTGTGCCATGAGGGCCCACACCGCGGCGTGCGAGTACTGGCCGCCGTTCTCGCGCACGCCGGGCGGGTAGGCCTGGATGTAGCCCGGGCTGTTGGACGAATGGGCCAGCGGCGGATCGAGCAGCCGCATGAGACCCAGCGGCTCGTCGTGCAGCCGGGCCTTCATCGAGGCCAGCGCGGGCCTCGTGTACGGGTCGCTCGAGGCACCCGACAGCACCGACCAGGCCTGGGCGATCAGATCGATCGCGCATTCGTCGTTGAGCGAGGAGCCCAGCGGTGCGCCGTTGTCGAAGAAGGCGCGACGGAACCAGGCGCCGTCCCAGCCGGCCGCGTGCAGCGCCGCGATCCAGCCCTGACGTGCCGTCTGCCAGCGCTGCAACCGCGCATGCTCGCCGCGCGCCGCGGCGAAGGGCGCATAGCGCTCCACCACGCTGCACAGGAACCAGGCCAGCCAGACCGACTCGCCGCGCCCCTCGTGGCCGACCCGGTTCATGCCGTCGTTCCAGTCGCCCGTGCCCATCAGCGGCAGGCCGTGGGCGCCGGTCGCGAGGCTCTTGTCGATCGCGCGCGCGCCATGCTCGTAGACGGTGGCGTCCTGTTCGCTGGTGCGCGGCGGGTAGTAGGCATCCTCGGCGCCCGGAGGAATCTCGGGGCCGTCGAGGAAGGCCACGCGTTGGTCCAGCACCGAACGGTCGGCGCTGACCTCGACGTAGTGCGCCGCAGCGTAGGGCAGCCACAGCAGGTCGTCGGAGAAATGGGTGCGCACGCCGGCGCCGCCCGGCATGTGCCACCAGTGCTGCACGTCGCCTTCGGGAAACTGCCGGGCCGCGTTCACGAGGATCTGCTCGCGCAGCCGCGCCGGGTCGGTGAGCGCGAAGGCCATCGCGTCCTGCAACTGGTCGCGAAAGCCGAAGGCGCCTCCGGCCTGGTAGAAGCCGGCCTTGGCCCAGAGGCGGCATGACAGCGTCTGGTACATCAGCCAGCGGTTGACCATGGCGTCGAACAGCGGATCGGGCGTGCGCACCTGCAGCCGGCCCAGCAGGTCGTCCCAGAAGCCGCTCGCCTGCGCCAGCGCCTCGTCGATGTCGCGCTGCTGCCAGCGGCGTGCGATCTGCAGCGCGGCCTCGGCATCGTCGGCATGGCCGAGCATGAATGCGAAGCTCGCGCCGGCGCCGGCCGCCAGGCTGAATTCGCCGGCCACGGCGGCGCAGGCGTCGAGTCCGCTGCCGGCGCGGCCAGCCAGGGCTTCGGGCAGTTCGATGCGGCCGTGGCCGGAGAAGAACTCGCTGCGGTCGCAGGTCCATTGCGTGGCGCCACCGAGGCCCGCGATGGCGACGAAGCCGGTGCTGCCGCCGAAGCCGGCGCTCGATTCGCGCTGCTGCCCGAACACCGCGGGCAGGTCCTCGGGCTTCCAGGTGTGGACGGTGCGGCGCTCGCCGCGCGCGGCCCCGAGCTGCCACTCGACCATTGCGACGGCGCGCAGCCGGCGCGTGGCGAGGCCCTCGTTGCGCAGCTTCACGTGCACCAGCTTGATCCGCTCGTCGCGGTCGGCGAAGAAGGTGGTCTCGATCACGATGTTGCGGTGCAGGCACTCGAACACCGTGTAGCCCTGGCCGTGGCGCACCCGGTGCCGGGCCGCCGAGGCGCCGCGGCCGGCCGGCGTCAGCGGCAGCAGCTCGCGCGTGTCGAGGTCCTGCAGCAGGTAGTGCTCGAAGGCCGGGTCCTGCACCGGGTCGTTGGACCAGGGCGTGAGCTGGTGCAGCCGGCTGTTGCCGGCCCAGGTGTAGCCGGTGCCGGCTTCCGACACCTGGAAGCCGAAGCCGGCATTGGCGATGACGTTGACCCAGGGCCGTGCGGTGCGGCGATTGACGTCGACCTCGAAGCGGAATTCGCCGCTCTCGGCATCGAAGCCGCCGGAGGGCACGATCGTCGCATCGGCCACGTGCGCCGCATCGGGCAGCGCGGCCAGTGCGATCCCGGGAGTCGGCGGCGCTTGCGACGGCGGTGGAGACGGCGATTCGTCGGCGTTCGCCGTCGCCGATTCGCGCAGCGCCGCGACCTGGAGCTCGAGCGCGCGTCCGTCGGCCGTGAACACCGCGCGGGCCAGCGTCGACAGTGCGGCACGCTCGGAGGGCGAGACCTCGGCGTCGCGCAGCAGGTAGAAGCCGGCCGCATCGTTGCGCGGGAAGCTGTTCTGGGTCTGCTGGGCCACCCGGCTGCGCAGCGCCTCGATCTCGCGCTGCAGCGGCATCAGGTAGGAATGCGGCTCGCTGTTGAGCACCACCAGGTCGCAGGCCACGCCGCCGAAGCCCCACCAGGGCTGGGCCCGCAGCAGCGTGTCGACCAGGCCCTTGCCGGCCATCGAATGGATCATCACGAGCACGATGGGCTTGTCGCCCGAGATGCCGAAGCGCCAGATCTGGCGCAGGTCGATCAGGCCGCGATCGCGCATGGTGCGCGGCGTGGTGTAGGTCAGGATGGTCGTGAGGTCCTGCAGCGCCAGGTTCTTGGCCGGGTCGATGCTGAGGTCTCGCAGCCGCACCTGCGCCAGCGTGGCTGCCATGCGGGTCGCGCGCTCGACGTGCATCGGATGCATGTAGCGGTCGATGCTCGGCATCAGGGCCTCGATGCTGGCATCGGCCGCGGTCGCGAAAGTCAGGCGCGCGGTGGCGCCGGGGGCGATCGACACCGTCACGCGCAGGCAGGCGATCGGATCGAGGCCGTTGATCTGCCGGCCGTCGGCGGCGAGCGGCTGGCGCTCCAGCGCGGGCTCGGCCAGCGTCCGGTTGCGGCCGATGAAGGCGCGGCGGTCGGTCATGCATTCGATGGCGAGCACCTGCGCATCGACCGCGGCCACGAAATGCGCCGCCGCCACCACCGGGTCGCCGTGCAGCCGCGGCTTGCGCGCCATCAGCAGCGCGCGCCAGCCCGGCTCCCAGCGGCTGTCGACAAACAGGTTCGCGAAGGCCGGATGGGCCTCGTCGGCCTTCGGATTCGACAGCACCGGCTCGAAGTACGAGATCAGCTCGAAGGTGCGCGTCTCGAGGCTGGTGTTGTGCAGCTCGACCGTGCGCAGTTCCGTATCGTCCTCTGGGCTGATCAGCACCGTGATGCGCGATTGCAGGCCCGGCGCGGTGGCCTCGAACTGCACCTGGTCGGCCAGGAAGCGAGCGCTGTAGCGCCAGCCTGCCCCGGGGGCCGGCAATGCGGTCAGCGAGGCCAGCGCATGGGTCTGCACGTCGCGCACGAAGAAGAAGGTGCCGTAGCTGTCGCGCAGCGGGTCGTCGCGCCAGCGCGTCACGTTGAAGGCGCGCCAGCGGCTCACGCCGGCCCCGTTGGCGCGCAGCGCCACCGTGTAGCGGCCGTTCGAGAGCAGGTGGGTGGGCTGGAAGCCGCCGCTGGTCGGATCGACCGTGCGCGGCTGGAACACCGGCGCGGCCTCGCCGCTGGCTGGCTCGGGCGGCGTGCGCGGATCGGCGCTGCCGATGATCTGTCTTGGCGTGCGCTCGTGCAGCAGCGAGGCATGCGCCTGCACCAGCGGCGCGCTGCCGAACCAGCGGCGCGGTGCGTCGTCGCGCACCGCGTTGCACAGCGCCACCAGCGACATGCCCTGGTGGTGCGCCATCACGTTGCGCACCACGGTGAAGGCCTGGCCCTCGATCTGGCGCGAGACGGTGAAGTCGACCGCGTCGTAGAAGCCGAACTCGCCGCGCGCGCCGAGCGACTCGAGCATGCGCAGGTTGTCGACCGCCTCGGCCGGCGCCAGCACCGTGGCCATTGCGCTCGCGTAGGGCGCCACCACGCGGTCGGTCGGCGGCGTGCGGCGCAGTGCGAGGCGCGGCACCCCGAACGGCGAGTACTGGTAGGCCAGCGAGTGGTCGCGGGCGAAGTAGGCCGATTCGGAAACGCCCCAGGGCAGGTTCTGCGCATTGCCGAAGGCCTGCTGCTCGCGGATCGCCGCCTGGTTGGCCACCTCGAGCAGTCCGCCGACCGGCTCGGCCATCACCAGCGTCGGCATCAGGTACTCGAACATCGAGCCCGACCACGACTTGAGACCCGGCCGCACGCCGACCGACAGGAAGGGCCGACCGAGCGCCATCCAGTGGCGGCGGGGCACGTCGCCCTTGGCGATCGCGAGGAAGCTCAGCAGGCGCGATTCCGATGCCAGCAGGTCGTAGTAGCTGGCATCGAGCAGGTTCTCCTCGACTCTGAGACCGATGTGGAACAGGTGCCGCTTGGTGTCGTAGAGGCCGCTGAAGTCCATGCCGGCGCAGAGGACCTCGCAGCGCCGCGCGATCGTCTCGAGCGCGCTGTCGTCGTCGTCCGCGCGCTCGGCCGCGAAGCCGCGGCAGGCCTGGGCCACTGCCAGCAGGTGGCCCGCCAGGTTGCCGCTGTCGACGCTGGACACGTAGGCCGGCGGCAGCCTGGCGAGCGACTGCGTGTCGTACCAGTTGTAGAGGTGGCCGGCATGCTTGTCGAGCCGGTCCAGCGTGTCGAGCGTGGCGGTCAGGCGCTCGGCCAGGGCCTGCGTCGTGATCCAGCCGAACTCGCGCGCGCAGCAGCAGGCCAGCAGGTACATGCCGATGTTGGTCGGCGAGGTACGGTGGGCCACGGTCGGCTCGGGGTCGAGCTGCAGGTTGTCGGGTGGCAGGTGGTTGTCCCCGGGGCCCACCACCTGTTCGAAGAAGCGCCAGCAGTCGCGCGCGAGCGTCTCGAGGTAGCTGCGGCGCTCGCTGCCGAGCAGGTCGTCGGGGCCGTCCGGTGTGCGACTGCTCCACCAGGCTGCCACCGGCGCCAGCGCCCACAGCACGAAGAGCGCGGCGCCGAGCACCGGATGCGGGCTCCAGAGCGCGGCCGCGACCGCGAGGGCCAGGCAGGCCACGCTGGTGAAGGCCGAGCCGCGCACGAAGTCGGGCAGGGCGTAGCGCGCCTGGGCCTGGGCCTGGTCCGCGGTGGTCCATTCGAGCAGGTGCCGGCGGCTCACGACGAGCCGCCAGGCGGCGCGGCCGGTGGCATCGAGCAGCAACCGCGCCTGCGCCGCCAGCTGCACGAACTGCCAGCCGGCACTGGCCAGCGCCCGCAGTAGTTCGGAGGCACCGACGTCGAAGAAATGCGGCAGCTCGATCGAGCGGCGCGTCGGTACCAGGCCGGCCAGTGCGCCCAGCAGCGGACCCAGCACCAGGGCCGCGATCACCGCGGCGAAGGCCCAGGCCAGCGGCAGCGCGTCGGTGAACATCACCCAGGTCAGCAGCGCGGCCGATGCCGGCACCACCAGCGCGCGGCGCAGGTTGTCGCTCATCTTCCAGAGCCCGAGCGCATCGATGCCGAAGTGCCGCGCGCGCAGCATCAGCGGCAACAGCTGCCAGTCGCCGCGGGTCCAGCGGTGCACGCGCGAAGCAGCGACGCCGGCGTGGTGCGGATGGTCCTCGATCAACACGAGGTCGCTCGCCACGGCGCAGCGTGCCACCGTGCCCTCGAGCAGGTCGTGGCTCAGCACTGAGCCGTCAGGCAGGCGCCGGTCGAGCGTGGCATGCACCGCCTGCACGTCGAGCAGCCCCTTGCCCGTGAAGGAGCCGGTGCCGAAGACGTCCTGGTAGATGTCCGAGGCGCTGTTGCTGTAGGGGTCCAGGCCGCACTGGCCGGCGAACATCCAGTGGAACGGCGAACGCTCCTGCCGCTCGGGGAAGGGGGTCACGATGCGCGGCTGGAGGATGCCGAAGCCCGCCGCCACGCGGCGCTGCTCGATGCGCGGCGCATTGAGCGGATGGGCCGCGACAGCCACCAGCTCGCGCAGCGTGCCGGGCGGCAGCGCGGTGTCGCTGTCGAGCGTCATCACGTAGGAGATGCGCGCCGCGAGCCGATCGCCTGCCGAAGGCAGGAAGCCGCCTGCATCGCCCGCGGCCAGCAGCCGCAGCAGCATCTCGAGCTTGCCGCGCTTGCGCTCCCAGCCCATCCAGCGCTGCTCGCTCTCGGACCAGGTGCGCGGCCGGTGCAGCAGCAGGAAGCGGGGCAGGGCGCCGTCCGACGGATAGCGCGCGTTGAGCGCATCGATGCGGCGCTGCGCATCGTCGAGCAGCGGCGCGTCGCCCGGCAGCGAGGCCTGGTCGGCATCGCTCCAGTCGGTCAGCAGCGCGAACTGGGCCTGGTCCTCGCGGTTGGCGAGCCAGTGCAGTTCCAGACGGTGCGCGAGCGCGGCGCTGGCCTCGACCGAGCTCAGCATCGAAGGGATCACGACCAGCACGCGATACGCCTCGGGAATGCCCTGCGCGAAGTCCAGCCGGGGCAGGGCGCGCACCCGGGCCGATTCGGCGACGACACGATGCACCAGTGCGATCACGGCTTCCGACAGCGGCCAGGCCAGCAGCACCAGCGCCACGATCGCGGTCCATCGGGGCTCGGGCCAGCCGTGCCGGTCGAGTCCGTGCACCGCGGCCGCCAGCAGCAGGGCGGTGCCGGCCGCGATCGCCGCGAGATAGAAGCCGAGGCGCCAGGAACGCGGCGCGGCCGGCTGCCTTCCGGTGCGTTCGACGGCGCCGTCGTTGCGTGCCGACGCCAGCGCGGCCACCAGCTCGGGCCGGCCCTGGCCGAACAGGAAGTAGCCCGCGGTGTTCTCTGCCTGTGACCGGCGCGTCGCCTCGTCGGCTTCGGTCGCAGGGTCGGCGGCCGGCGCGCCGAGCGCGAGCCGCACGACGGCCTGCGCCACCTCGCGCTCGGACCGGCGGCTGCTTCGCGCCACCTGTTCCATCGCCTGGGTGATCTGCTGTCGCGTGAGTTCGCTCTCGCGCCCGAAGCTCGGCAGTTCGCGCAGCACGCGCAGCGATCGGCTCACCGGCTCGATGAGGTCGGCCCAGTCGACCTGGCCGATCATGCGCAGCGTCGTGATGATGTTGCCGACCGTGAGGTTGGCGGCGGCCTGCGCGCCCTGCGCCTCGGCGATCAGCGCCGGGCCGTTGGGGCAGTGCTGCTCGGTCCACTTGACCAGCGCGGGCGGATGCTCGCCGTGCTCGACCGGCAGCCGCTGCCAGAGTTGCGTCAGGTAGCTCTCCTGCATGCCGCGGCTCTGCAGCGCGCGGTAGAGCACGTCGAGCTCGTGCGTCGAGAGCGTCTCGGCGGCGTCCCAGGCCGCGTGCGCGACCTCGCGTGCCACCTTGTTCTCGGCGATGCTCTCGGCCACGCGCCGCAGGTTCTCGAGCAGCACCACGCGCAGCGTGGTCGGCAGCGCCCACAGTTCGCCGAGATTGAGCTCGTCGATGTCCTGGTAGGCGTCGAGGAAGGCGGTGAACAGCTCCTTGTTGAGCACGCTGTCGGTGTGCGCCACGTAGGCCCAGGCGATGCCGTAGACCCGCGGCAGGCCCGCCAGCGGCGCGGCCGCCAGCTTGGGCAGACGCGCGTAGTAGCTGCGCGGCACGCCCTCGCGGATCTGCTGCAGTTGCGCCTCGACCAGATGGAAGTTGTCGAGCAGCCATTCGGCCGCAGGCGACACGTAGCGCCCGCTCTGCGACACCAGCGCGATGTGGTCGAAGGCCTTGCGCAGCGACGCCAGGTTGGTGTCGACCCGGGGAAAGAACGGGGTGCTGTCTCCGCGCGACGGCCCGCGCTGCACCACCTGGGCCCGCGCGAGGCTGTGGCCGTGCTGCTCGAAGCGCTGGGCTCCGAACAGCTCTGCGCGGATCGGCGCCTCCACCGGCTCGTGCGGCGCGAGCAGCAGCTCGCGCGCGTAGGAACTGAGGGTGTCGAGCCGGTCGACGACCGATGCAGCGCTCAAGCGACCGCGAAAAGTCCGATGCCCAGCAACACCGCCACGCAGGCCATCGTCACGATGCGGCCCGCCGCGACCGAACGCACCTGCTGCATCTGGCTTCGCAACGAGAACCATCGCCCCTGCGCGCGCGCGCAATGTCGCATGTGCGAAGCCAGCGCGTCGAAGTCGCCGCTGACGAAGTCGATGGTGGAACTGACGAGCGATTGCGGGGAAGACATGGCGGAGATTCCTGTGAACGACCCTGAAGCCGCCGCGCGATTGCGAGAGCTGTGAACGTATGGGTCAGGGTACTCCCTATGCAATGGCCTTTTTATTCCGTTCGCCGCCAGTTGCTGTAGGAGGCGACGCACAAGACCGGATCGGGCGCGCCGCCACGCCCGTTCCGGAGGCGCCGGGCTATCGCTAGCCGGTGTTGCGCAGGCCCGCCGCCACGCCGTTGATCGACATGTGGATGCCCTTCTGCATCCGGTCGTCCGCCTGCCCCGCACGGTAGCGCCGCATCAGCTCGACCTGCAGGTGGTGCAGCGGATCGATGTAGGGGAAGCGGTGGCGGATCGATCGCTGCATGTCCGCGTTGCCCTCGAGCCGCTGCTTGCTCCCGGTGATGAGCGCCAGGGCGTCCGAGGTCCGGTGCCATTCGGCCTCGATCATCGAGAACACCTTGTGGCGCAGCTTCTTGTCGGCCACCAGCTCGGCATAGCGCGAAGCCAGTGCCAGGTCGCTCTTGGCCAGCACCATGTCCATGTTCGACAGCAGCGTGCGGAAAAACGGCCATTGCACGTACATGCGCGCGAGCAGCGCCTGGCGCTCCTTGCGGGCGGCCGGCGTCGGCGCGGCGTCGAGGAAGCCCGCGATGGCCGAGCCGAAGCCGTACCAGCCCGGCAGCGTCAGGCGGCACTGGCCCCAGCTGAAGCTCCATGGCACGGCGCGCAGGTCCTCGATGCTGCGCGTGGCATGACGGGAGGACGGCCGCGAGCCGATGTTGAGCTCGGCGATCTCGCGGATCGGCGTGGCGCTGAAGAAGTAGTCGCCGAAGCCCGGGGTTTCGTAGACCAGCGTGCGGTAGGCGGCCATGCTGGCCGCCGACAGCTCGGCCGCTGCCGTGAGGAAGGTGGCCGGTGCCGCCTTGGCGGTCGGCAGCAGCGTGGCCTCGAGCGTGGCTGCGACCAGCGTCTCGAGGTTGCGGCGCCCGATCTCGCTGTTGGCGTACTTGGAGCCGATGACCTCGCCCTGCTCGGTGAGCCGGATCTGGCCGCGCACCGTGCCGGGCGGCTGCGCGAGGATCGCCTGGTAGCTCGGGCCGCCGCCGCGACCCACCGTGCCGCCGCGGCCGTGGAACATCCGCAGGCTGATCGGCACCTTGCTGCCCTTGTTGAGCTCGTCGAACAGCGCCACCAGCGCGAGGCCCGCGCGGTACAGCTCCCAGTTGCTCGTGAAGATGCCGCCGTCCTTGTTGCTGTCGCTGTAGCCCAGCATCACGTCCTGCTCGGCGCCCGAGCGCTGCACCAGCGCGTGGATGCCCGGCAGCGCGTAGAAGGCACGCACGATCGGCGCCGCGTTGCGCAGGTCCTCGATGGTCTCGAACAGCGGCACCACGATCAGGTCGCAGGTGGCGTTGTCGCTCAGGGTGCCGCGAAGAAGGCCGACTTCCTTCTGCAGCAGCAGGGCTTCGAGCAGGTCGCTCACGGTCTCGGTGTGGCTGATGATGTAGTGGCGGATCGCGGCCGCACCGAAGCGCGCACGGGCGGTGCGCGCGGCCGCGAAGATCGCGAGTTCGCTGCGGGCCAGCGGCGAGTAGTCGGCATCGGGCACGCGCAGGGGCCGGGCGTCGTCGAGCAGGCGCAGCAGCAGCGCCTGCTTGTCCTCTTCCGCCATGGCGGCGTAGGCCGGCTCGATGCGCGCATTGGCGAGCAGCTCGGCCACCACCGCCTCGTGCTTGTCCGAGCTCTGCCGCAGGTCGACCGTTGCCAGGTGGAATCCGAACACCTCGACCGCGCGGATCAGCGGGTGCAGCCGCGGCGCCGCCAGCACGCTGCCGTGCTGGTCGGCCAGCGATTCCTCGATGGTGCGCAGGTCAGCGAGGAACTCCTCCGCGTTCGCATAGGGGTTCTGCGGCTTGACCGCATGGCGCGCGGCCTCGCCGCCCGTGAGCTCGCGCAGGGTGGCGGCCAGGCGCGCATAGATGCCGGTCAGCGCGCGGCGGTAGGGCTCGTCGGTGCGGTGCTCGCTCTTGTCGGGCGAACGGTCGGCCAGCGCGTTCATCTCGACCGACACGTCGACCAGTCCGGCCGAGAGCGACAGCTCGCCGCCCAGGTAGTGCACCTCGGTCAGATAGTGGCGCAGCGCCAGCTCGCTCTGCCGCCGCAGCGCGTACTCGAGCGTCTCGGCCGTGACGTTGGGATTGCCGTCGCGGTCGCCGCCGATCCACTGGCCCATGCGCAGGAAGGAGGCCACCGAGGGCACGTTCCCGCCGTGCGCCAGCGCGCGCTCGAGCTCGGCATAGACACGCGGGATCTCGCGCAGGAAGGTGGCCTCGTAGTAGCTCAGCGCGTTCTCGATCTCGTCGGCCACGGTCAGCTTGGAGAAGCGCAGGAGGCGCGTCTGCCACAGCTGGGTGACGCGGGTGCGCATCTGGCGTTCGTTGTCGGCGTACTCGATCGGCGTCAGCGCGTCCTTGCCGCCGGCGAAGGCACGCTGGCGCAGCGCGATCTCGTCGCGCGCCGCGAGCAGCTGCGCGATCGCGCGCTCGGCATCCAGGATGCTCTTGCGCTGGACCTCGGTGGGGTGGGCGGTCAGCACCGGCGAGACGTAGCTGTGGGCGAGCGACTCGACCACCGCCTCGGGCTTGATGCCGGCCTTGCGGATGCGCGCGAGCGCGGTCTCGAGGCTGCCCTCTGCGGTCTCGCCCGCGCGCTCGGCCTCGGTGCGGCGCCGGATCTGGTGGCGGTCCTCGGCCAGATTGGCGAGATGGCTGAAATAGGTGAAGGCGCGGATCACGCTCACGGTCTCGGCCGCACTGAGGCCCTTGAGCAGGTTCTTGAGCGCGCGGTCCGCGGCATGGTCGGCATCGCGGCGGAAGGCCACCGACAGCGTGCGGACCTTCTCGACCAGGGCGTAGCTGTCGTCGCCCTCCTGCTCTCGGATCACGTCGCCGAGGATGCGCCCCAGGAGCCGGATGTCGGCGATCAGGGGCAGGTCTTCGTCACGGGGCCGGCGCTTGGTTGCGGCCGGTGCGGGGCTCGTCTTCATGCGGAACTTCTCCTCGGGGACGGGGGGATGCCGCGACGTTGCTGCGGCGCAACATGCTAGCATCCCGCGGTCTCTTTCTCATTGGAAAAACGGTCTTGACCAACATCGTGATCGCCACGCGCGAAAGCCGCCTGGCCATGTGGCAGGCCGAACACGTGCAGGCCCTGCTGCAAGAACAGGGCCATGCCGTGCAGCTGCTCGGCATGACCACGCGCGGCGACCAGATCCTCGACCGCTCGCTCAGCAAGGTCGGCGGCAAGGGCCTGTTCGTCAAGGAACTCGAGCTGGCGCTCGAAGAGGGGCGTGCCGACATCGCGGTGCATTCCCTCAAGGACGTGCCGATGGATCTGCCCGAAGGCTTCGTGCTGGCCTGCGTGCTCGAACGCGAAGACCCGCGCGACGCACTGGTGTCGCCCAGGCACGCATCGCTGGCCGATTTGCCTCAGGGCGCGGTGGTCGGCACCTCGAGCCTGCGCCGCATCGTGCTGCTGCGCGCGCTCCGGCCCGACCTGCGGATCGAGCCGCTGCGCGGCAATCTCGACACCCGGCTGCGCAAGCTCGACGAAGGCCACTACGACGCCATCGTGCTGGCCGCGGCCGGACTCATGCGGCTCGGCCTCGAAGGCCGCATCCGCGAACGCTTCGAACCGGACGCCATGCTCCCGGCCGCGGGGCAGGGCGCCCTCGGCATCGAGGTGCGTGCCGACCGCGCCGACCTGCTTGCGCTGCTGGCGCCGCTCGCGCACCGCGCCGACGGCCTGGCGACCACGGCGGAGCGCGCAGTCAGCCGGACGATGGGCGGCAGCTGCTCGATGCCGCTGGCGGCCCATGCACGCTGGCAGGCCGACGGCCGCCTGCGCATCGACGCCGCGCTCGGCGACCCCGAGGGGCAGGAGCCCCTGCGGCGCGTGCATGCGCTCGCACAGGCCGGCGATGCGGCGCAGGCCGACGCGCTCGGTCAGGCGGTGGCGCGCCTGCTGCAACCCTGAGTGCCTGCGCACGCCAGGGGCCCGAAGAACCGCATGCTGCTCGTCACACGCCCCGCCCGCGAGGCCGCGCGCTGGGTCGATGAACTGCGCTTGGCGGGTGTGCCGGCGACGGCGCTGCCGCTGATCGCGATCGAGCCGCTCGACGATCCGGCGCCGCTCGGCACCGCCCGCAGCCGGATTGCCGAGTTCGATGCCCTGATGTTCGTGAGCGCCGCGGCCGCCGAGCATTTCCTGTCCGACCTCGATCGGCCGCTGCCGCCCGGCCTGCGCTGCTGGGGCACCGGGCCGGGCACCGTGCGCGGCCTGCGCGAGGCCGGCGTGCCGGAACAGGCCATCGACGCACCGCCGGCCGACGCACCGCAGTTCGATTCGGAGCAGCTCTGGCGGCGCGTCGCGCCGCAGGTGCACGCCGGCACGCGTGTGCTCGTCGTGCGCGGCGGCGGGGTCGACGGCCGGCCTGCGGGCCGCGACTGGCTCGCCCGCAAGATCGTGGCCGCAGGCGGCCGCGTCGACGAGGTGGCGGCCTACCGGCGGGTGCTGCCGGCCTTTGGCGAGACCGAGCGCGGGCTCGCCACCGAGGCCGCGGCTGGCCGCGCGACCTGGCTGTTCAGCAGCTCCGAGGCGATCGGCAACCTGTGTCGCCTGATGCCGGCGCTTCGATGGCAGTCGGCGCGCGCGATCGTGACCCACGAACGCATCGCGCAGGCCGCGCGCGAGGCGGGTTTTGCCCGCCTGAAGGTCTCGCGGCCGTCGCTGGCCGCGCTGGTCGCGTCGATAGAATCCTTCGCATGAGCGACGCCCCCGTCTTCAACGAGCCCCTGCCGGAACCCGCGCTGCGTGCGCCGGTGCCCGCACCGGCGCCGGTGGCGGCCGGTCACGCGGCCGCCACGGCGCTGCTGGCCAGGCTCGCGCTGGGCATTCTGGCCATCGTCGCCGTCGTGGCCCTGGTGGCGGTCCTGGTGCTTTGGCAGAAGGTCGGCGGCATGCAGGAACAGCTCGCCCGCCAGAGCGCCGACGCCGTGGCGCAATCCATGGAGGCGCGCACGCTGGCGCGCCAGGCGCAGGAAGTGGTGCGCGACACCGCAGCCCGCCTGGCGCTGGCCGAGACCCGCGTCGGCGAGGTCGCGCTGCAGCGCTCGCAACTCGAGGAGCTGATGCAGAGCCTTTCGCGCTCACGCGACGAGAACCTCGTGATCGACATCGACTCGGCGTTGCGGCTGGCGCTGCAGCAGGCCCAGGTCACGGGGAGCGTGCAGCCGCTGCTGGCCGCGCTCAAGGCCGGCGAACAGCGCATCGCGCGCGCTTCGCAGCCTCGGCTGGCACCGCTGCAGCGGGCCATGCAGGCCGATGCAGACCGCCTGCGCAGCAGCGCCGGCGCCGACAATGGCGATGCGTTGCTGAAGCTCGACGAACTCACGCGACTGGTGGACGACCTGCCGGCGCTCAACGCGGTCGCGCGGGGCGCCGCACTCGACACCCTGCCCAACGAACCGCTGCCGGCCGATGCGCCCTGGTGGCAGCGCTTCTTCAAGATGGTGCGCACCGAGGCGCGCTCGCTGCTGCGGGTCGGCCGTATCGAACGGCCCGAGGCCGTGCTGCTGACGCCCGAGCAGACCTTCTTCCTGCGCGAGAACCTCAAGCTCAAGCTGCTCAATGCCCGCCTTTCGCTGCTGTCGCGCCAGGTCGACACGGCGCGCAGCGAGATGACGACCGTCTCGTCGTCGCTCAACCGCTATTTCGATCCGGCCTCGCGCCGGGTCCAGACCGCGGCGACGCTGGTGCAGCAGGTGCAGGCGCAGATCCGCACAAGCGAGCCGCCGCGCATCGACGACACCCTGGCGGCCCTGGCCACGGCGGCCGCCGGACGCTAGGCGCCCCGAAGCCATGCGCGCCGCTCTCTGGCTCCTCGCCCTGTTCGGCATCGCGTCGGCGGTGGCGCTGTTCGCGGGCAACAACCAGGGCACGATCACCGTCTTCTGGCCGCCCTGGCGCGTCGACCTGTCGCTCAATCTGGTGCTGCTGCTGCTGTTTGCCGCCTTCGTGCTGCTGCACCTGGCGCTGCGCGGCTTCTCGGCGCTGTTCTCGCTGCCGCGGCAGGCCCGCCAGTGGCGGTTGCAGCAGAAGGAACGGGCACTGCACGCCTCGCTGCTCGATGCCGCCTCGCAACTGCTGGCCGGGCGCTTCTCGCGCGCCCGCAAGGCGGCCCAGGCCGCGCTGGCGCAGGAACGCCGCCTGGCCGCGCTCGATGCGCGGCTGCCGCAGGCGCTGCAGGTTCGCGTCATGGCGCATCTGTTGGCCGCCGAGAGCGCGCAGGCACTGCAGGACCGGCCGGCGCGCGATGCCCACCTGCAGCAGGCGCTCAACGAGAGCGCCGATCGTGGCGCGCTCGGCACGCCCGAAACGCGCGAGGGCGTGCAGCTGCGCGCCGCGCGCTGGGCGCTCGACGACCGCGATGCGCCGGCGGCGCTCGGTCGGCTCGAGGAATTGCCTCAGGGCGCGCAGCGCCGCACGCTGGCACTGCGGCTGCGGCTCAAGGCGGCGCGGCTCGACCGCCGCACGCTCGAGGCGCTCGAGACGGCGCGGCTGCTGGCCAAGCACCGGGCCTTCTCCGATTCGGCGGCCGAGAGCATCGTGCGCGGGCTCGCGACCGAGCTGCTTTCGGGTGCCCACGATCCCGCGCAGCTGGTGCGCGCCTGGGCCGAACTCGAGCCGTGGGAGCGTGATCTGCCCGAAGTCGCGATCCATGCGGCGCAGCGCATGGTGGCCCTGCGCGGCGACCTGGCGTTGGCCCGTGCCTGGCTGCTGCCGGTCTGGGAGCGCTCGATCCAGCACCCCGATGCGCTGGGCGAGTCGCTGCGGGTGAAGCTGGTCCGGGCACTCGAGGCCGGGCTCGATTCGGTCGACGCCGACTGGCTCTCGCGCATCGAGGCCGCCCAGCGCAACAACCCGCGCGACCCCAATCTGCAGTACCTCGCGGGCATGACCTGCATGAAGCGGCAGCTCTGGGGCAAGGCGCAACAGTTGCTCACACAGGCCGGACTGGGCCTGAAGGACACCAACCTGCACCGGCGGGCCTGGCAGGCGCTCGCCCAGCTGGCCGAAGGCCGCGACGACCCGGATCAGGCGCAGGCCGCCTGGAAGCGCGCGGCGCAAACAGAGAATCCCTGAGTTTTTCAGACTCCGCAACGTGTCGATGCTATTGAAAATATAGCGTCACATCGAAGGAGGCACGCGCCAAGCGGGCCTGGGGGCGGCCTTGACAGCCGCCAAAAGTGACGAATTCCACTGTTCCATGGCCCTGTTTCATCTATCTAAAGCTCTAAGCCAAGAAAGGGTTTGAGTCGGTCCCAGACCTGATGTACAGTCGTAACTGTTTGCAAAAGTATTCATTTCAGGGTCACGATGCGGAGTTGCACTTGAAGCATTTTTTACTACATGCCACGTTGGTGATCTCAGCGAGCGTGCTGGTTCAAGGCTGTGCGCCTCTCGCGCCGGGCTTTCGGTCGTCCAGCATCGATGCCAGCAAGGCGGTATCGCCGGCCGGCTTCTCCACGCCCGAGATCGCCCCGCCACCGCCTGGTGCGCTGACCGAGATCACGCCTGCACTGATCGATGCCCAGCGCGCCGCGATCCGACAGACCCGGCTCGACGTCGACACGATGGGCCTGATCGCTCCGATCGAGACCTACCGCATCGGCGCGGGCGATGTCATCGGCATCGTGGTCTATGACCATCCCGAGATCGTCTCCAGCGGCGTGCCGGCCACCACGGTCGCGGATCCTGCGAGCGTCTCGCCGGCGCCCGGCTACATCGTCTCCAACACCGGCCAGCTGAGCTTCCCGTACGCGGGCACGTTCAAGGTGACGGGCATGACGATCCAGGAGATCGAGGACAGCCTGATCAAGCGACTGGGCCGGGTCTTCAAGGACCCGCAGGTCAGCGTTCGGGTCGCGGCCTTCCGCAGCAAGCGCGTCTACATCGACGGCGAAGTGCGTCAGCCGGGGCTGCAGATCTTCACCGACATCCCGATGACGCTGGCCGAGGGGATCAACCGGGCGGGCGGCCTCACGGCCACCGGCGACCGCTCGGCGATCAACCTCACGCGCGACGGCAAGACCATGCCGCTGGACCTGATGGCGATGGCCGACGCGGGCATCGACCCGAACCGGCTGCCGCTGCGGCCCGGCGACCTGATCTACGTGCGCAACCGCGACGAACGCAAGGTCACGGTCATGGGCGAAGTCACACAGCAGACGGGCGTGCTGATGCGCAACGGGCGGCTGAGCCTCAACGACGCGCTGACCGAGGTCGGCGGCGTCAACCTGAACACGGCCAATCCGCGCCAGATCTACGTGATCCGCAACGAGGTGCAAGGCCAGTCGATCTTCCACCTCGACGGCCAGACGCCGACCGCGATCGCGCTGGCCGACGGCTTCGCGCTCAAGGCCAAGGACGTGGTCTACGTCGATCCGGTGCCGCTGGTGCAATGGAACCGCGTGCTGAACCTGATCCTGCCGACGGCCACCACCGCGGGCCAGTACCAGAACCTCGGCAGCAGCAACAACCGCTAGCCGAAGCGCCCGTGACCATCCGGAACGTCCTCGTCGTGTGCATCGGAAACATCTGCCGCAGTCCGATGGCCGAAGGCCTGCTCGCGGCCGCGCTGCCCGATGCGCAGGTCAGCTCGGCCGGGCTCGGTGCCCTGCTCGGCGAACCTGCAGACCCGATCGCGCGCGAGCTCATGCAGCAACGCGGCATTCCGATCGACAACCATCGCGCGCGCCAGATCGCGCTCGACCAGTGCCAGCGTGCCGACCTGATCCTCGTCATGGACGGGAAGCAGCGGCGTGCGATCGAGGAACGCTACGTCTTTGCAGCCGGCAAGGTGTTTCGCCTCTGCGAGTTCAGTGATCAGGACGTGCCGGATCCGTACCGCGCCGGCCGTTCCTCCTTCGAGCGGTCGCTCGCGCTCATCGAAGACGGTGCCCAGCAATGGGTCAAACGCATTTCAAGAGTATCCAGTCGATGAATTCCACACTCACTCCTCAAGCCGCCCAGACCCGTCCACGTACGCAGGACGAGGACGAGCTCGATTTCGGGCGCTACCTCGAGGTCCTGGTGGCGAACAAGTGGCTGATCGCCGCGGTGACGCTGGTCGTGTTCCTGCTGGGCACGGCCTACGCCTTCCTGCAGCGGCCGGTGTACGAGGCCAACATGGTGATCCAGGTCGAGGACCCCGATTCCGCGCGGGGCGTGGGCGCCCTGCGCGAAGCGGGCGGCCTGATCGACGTCAAGACACCGGCCGTGGCCGAGATGGAAATCATCCGTTCGCGCCTGATCTCGGGTCAGGCGATCGACGCGACCAAGCTCTACATCAACGCGATACCCAACTACGCGCCGCTGGTCGGCGGCTGGATGGCACGCCGCGCGACCGGCCTGTCGGAGCCGGGCTTCCTCGGCATGGGTGGCTACGTCACGGGCACGGAGCAGATCCAGGTCGGCCAGTTCGACGTGCCGGCGACGCTCGAGGGCGCGCGCTTCGTCGTCACGGCAAAGGGCGGCGGGCAGTACACGCTGACTTCCGACAGGCTGTCACAGGCCCTGGTGGGCGTGGTCGGCACGCCGATGAAGGCGCAGACGCCTGACGGCCCGATCGAACTCAACATCTCGGCGCTCAGCGGCAAGCCGGGGGCCGAGTTCAATCTCACGCGCCTGCCGACCCTGCCGACCACGCTCGGCCTGCAGTCAGGGCTGACGCTGAACGAGCGGGTGCGGCAGTCCGGCATCATCAACGTCACGCTGCAGGACGTGGACCCGAATCGCGCGCGCCAGGTGCTCAACGCGATCGGCCAGCAGTACGTGCTGCAGAACGTCGAACGCAAGTCGGCCGAGGCGCAGAAGTCGCTGGCCTTCCTCGACGCCCAGCTGCCGCAGTACAAGCGCCAGATGGAAGCGTCCGAGGAGACCTACAACCGCTATCGCAACCAGAAGGGCACGGTGGCCTTCACCGAGGAAGCCAACCTCATCCTGGCCCAGGCGGTCGATCGCCAGACCAAGCTGCTGGACGCCGAGCAGCGTCGGCGCGAACTCGAGGCGCGCTTCACCTCCTCGCATCCGCTGGTGCAGACGCTCGATTCGCAGATCGCGGCCTACAAGGCCGACATGGCCGGCATCCAGTCGCGCATCAAGGGACTGCCGCTGATCCAGCAGGAAGCCGTGCGCATGGAGCGCGAGGTGCGGGTCAACACTGAGCTGTATCAATCGCTGCTCAACAACGCGCTGCAGCTGCGCCTGGTCAAGGAGGGCAAGGTCGGCAACGTGCGCGTGCTCGACGAAGCCATCACCACGCCTGTGCCGGTCTCGCCGAACCGCAACGTCATCATGGCGGCCTCGCTGGTGCTCGGCCTGTTCCTCGGCGTCTGCGCGGCCTTCCTGCGCAATGCCTTCGTCGAACAGCGCATCCGCGATCCGCACGAGGTGGAGGCCGACCTCGGCATGCCGGTGTTCTCGACCATTCCGACCAGCCCGGCGCAGGAGGCCATCGCCAAGAGGCGCCTGAGCGGCGCCACCGGGGTGCGGCTGCTGACGATCGAGAAGGCGGACGACCCCGCGGTCGAAAGCCTGCGCAGCCTGCGCACCGCGATGCAGTTCGCGATGCTGGAGGCTCCCAACAACCGCGTGCTGATCACCGGTCCGACACCGGGCGTCGGCAAGACCTTCGTGTCGTCGAATTTCGCCGCGCTGATGGCGGCCGCTGGGCGACGCACGCTGCTGATCGACGCCGACCTGCGGCGCGGCCACTCGCACCAGTATTTCGGCCTGCAGCGCCATGGCGGCCTGTCCGAGCTGATCGCCGGCAGCCTCACGGTGCAGCAGACGGTGCACCGGCAGGTGGTGCCGAACCTCGACTTCCTGGCCACCGGCCAGTTGCCGCCCAACCCGGCCGAACTGCTGGTGTCGGATTCTTTCAAGAACCATCTCGAGAAGCTGTCCGATCAGTACGACCTCGTCGTGGTGGACGCGCCTCCGGTGCTGGTCGCGGCCGACACGAGCACGATCGCGACCCACATGGGCACGGTGCTGCTGGTCGGCCGAGTCGACCAGTCGACCATGGGTGAACTGAAGGAAAGCACGCGCCGCCTGGCCATGGGCGGCAAGGCCGCCACCGGCATGCTGCTGAACGGCATGAACGTCAATCGCCGGGCCTATGCGCCGTACAAGTACGGCCGCTATCGCTACACCAGCTACGACTACGAGAGCATCCTACCCGAAGAACAGTGACTCGCCTCCCAGCCTCGAAGGACAAGCTCGCCCCCCAGCCTCGCTCACGCAGCTTCGCTGCGAGCAGCTCGGGCACCCCCCTGCCGGGGGGCAACACCTGAGGCCCGGCGAAGCCGGTTCCTCGGTGTTTCGCGAAGGGGGACCTGGCTTCGCCGGTCCCTGGGGAGCGGGAATGTACAAGAAAAGGGCCTGGCGCATTGCCAGGCCCTTTTCCTTTTGCGGCGTGCTGCCGCTATTTCTCGGCGATGACGGTGCGCAGATCCTGTTCCAGGCGCGTCAGTACGGCATCCCGGTCGAAGTGGCGTTCGGCATAGGCGCGCGCGCTCAGGCCGAGTTCGCGGCGCCGCTCGGGCTGGGTCGCGAGGTCGAGCACGGCGTCTGCGAAGGCGCGCGGGCTGTCGGGCGGGACCGCAATGCCGCACTGTGCGGCGACGCGGCCGACTTGCGTGTCGGGGGCGGCGCCGGCGACCACAGGGCGGCCGCTGCTGAGCATGCCGGTGAGGCGCGAGGGCATCACGAGGTCGGCGGCATCGGCGCGTTGCGGCAGCAGGTGGATGTCGGCCATGCCGAGCAGATCGCCGAGGCGCTCGACCGGTTGCAGGTCGAGAAAACGCACGTTCGACATGCCTTCGCAGCGTTTCACGAGATCGGCACGTCCGGCGCCGTTGCCGCAGAAGACGAACTCGAGGCCCGGCTGATCCTTGAGCATGACGGCCATCTCGGCCAGCAGCTCAAGGCCCTGCTTGGCGCCCATGTTGCCGGAATAGAGCGCGACCACCGCGTCGTGTGCGATGCCCAGTTCGGCGCGGTAGGGACTCGGGCCCGTCAGCGGGCGCAGGCCGGCGACATCGGCCCAGTTCTCGAACAGCACGCGCCGCGCGTCATCGGTGCCCTTGGCTGCCGCCATTTGCAGCAT
This sequence comes from Variovorax jilinensis, assembly GCF_030316885.1. GTDB lineage: Bacteria > Pseudomonadota > Gammaproteobacteria > Burkholderiales > Burkholderiaceae_C > Variovorax > Variovorax jilinensis. Next base: position 480,566 of record NZ_JASZYQ010000002.1, read on the forward strand.
GGGCTGCGAGATGGTCGAGATGCGATCGAAGCCGCGCATCAGCGAGCGCTCCACCGAAGCCACGAAGGCGCGCACGCGCCGGCCCTGCAGCAGGCCGAGCTCGAAGGCGGCGTCGACCTCGTAGTCCTGGATGTGCAGCCAGGACTTGGCACCGCGCAGCTTCGCGAATGCCAGCGCCGCCGGCGCGCAGAACAACGGGGGCTCGGTGACGAACACCAGGTCCGGCTTCCAGCGCCACTGCGCCAGAAGCGAGGGAATGCTCGACAACGCGAAGCTGGCGAGGTGAAGCAGGCGCTTGGTGCCGGTCACCTTGCGAGGCACCCAGAGCGGCGTGCGGAAGACCGTCGCGCCCTGCCACTCCTCGCGTGTGTACTGGCCCGCGTTGTAGCCGGGCCAGACCGCCCAGTCGGGGTAATAGGGCGGGGCGGTGACGACGCGCACCTCGTGGCCGCGGGCGGCGAGCCAGGCCACCATCTCGCCGGAGTATTTGCCGATGCCGGTCAGTTCCGGTGCGAAGTTGATTCCGTAGACAAGCAGTTTCATCGATTCTGGCGCCGCATCGCGGCCACGGCGCCGGGCGCCCTGGGAAGGGCCGAGACATCGGACCCGGGCAAATGTTCGGCAATGATGCGCAGCAGCGTGGCGGCGACTTCGCCAACCTGGAAGCGCTGCGCGAAGCTGTGTCGGGCAGCCGCCCGCATTGCCTGCGCTTCCGCCGGCGGCAGGGCCAGCCAGCGCCTGAGGTTGTCGACGGTGCCGGCTTGCGTGTCGGTGGCAACGAGGCCGGCGCCATCCTGCTCGATCTCGCGCCAGATGTTCACCTTGTCGCTGATCAGAACCGGCGTGCCGCAAGCCAGGGCCTCGACCACCGCGATGCCGAAGTTCTCCTGGTGCGATGGCAGACAGAAGGCGTCGGCGGAGCGGAAGGCGCCCCACTTGAGGTCGGCATGCAGCATGCCGGTCCAGGTGATGCGGGGCGCGATTCCGAGCGCGTCGGCGCGGCGCCGGAGTTCTCCGACGAGCGTCTCGTCGCCGGGGCCGGCCATCACGAGGTGCAGGTCGGCGGCATCGGCTGCGACGCGTGCGAAAGCCTCGATCAGCAGGTCGCCGCCCTTCTTCTCATGGATGCGGCCGAGGTAGAGCAGTTGCCGCTTGCCTTGCAGTTCGGGAAAACGGGCCATGAAGGCCGCCTGGGTCGCCGCCTCGGCATCGGGCGGCGGCGCAGCCGTGCCGTAGGAGCCCACCACCTCGTTGGCGCGATAGAGCCAGAACGACTCGCGCGCGAGCAGGCGTTCTTCCTCGCAGGTGAAGAGCACGGCGGCTGCATCGCGCAGCACGCGGTACTCGCCCCAGGGCCAGTAGAGCCACTTCTTGAGGTGCTTGAGCGGATAGCGCTTCTTGAACCACGGGTCGAGCATGCCGTGGGTGTAGACGAAGTAGGGCGTGGTCGAGCCGCGCAGGGCCCGCCATGCCGCCAGGCCCACGTACTGCCACAGGCCGTTGACGATCACCGCGTCGTAGTCGGCCGCATGCGCGCGCAGCCACTCGACCGTGCGCGGGTTGTAGCCGTAGCCGCCGCGCGAAGGGCCCGTCGCATGCACCGGCGCCAGGCAGGCGGCGACGAAGGGCGCGGCCGGGTCGTCGAGGCTCAGCAGTTCGCTGTGGTGGCCGAGCGCCACGAGCGCCTCGTGGATGCGCAGCACGCCTTCGATGGGACCGCCGGTGTTGGGGTCCACCGACGGGATCATCTGAAGCAGCTTCACGATCGGGCTGACGCGCGGGCCGGGAAGAATTCGGCTTGCGGGTACTTGAAGACGAGCAGGCCCATGGCCAGCAGGATGCCCAGCATCCCGTGCGCCGAGAGCTGGCCGATGCTCGACCAGGTGAGCAGCGCGAGCGACACCGCGAGCCACAGCAGGACCGGGTATGGCGAGCGGACGCGGTAGGAAAGAATCAGGCTCTTCGAGACGCCGACCGCGATCACCCCGACCTTGAGCGCGGTGTAGGCATAGCCGAGCAGTCCGCCCTCGAGCAGGATCCGGCCGGCCTCGAACTCGGCAAGGGCAAATTCCTGACTGCCGATGCGCACATAGCTTGCGAGGTTCGATCCCAGCCCGAGGCCCAGGCCCAGCCAGTCGACCCTGTCGTGGACATAGGGCTCGCCGATGAAGATCGTGAGCAGCCGGACCCAGAAGTCCTCGGACTCGGCCGCGGTCTCGAAGCGCTGGCTCGCGATCTCGATGGCGCCGCTGAAGACGAAGAGGAGTACCCCGATCAAGATCACGCCGCCGAACACCGCGAGCGCGGCACGTGTCCGGGCCGGGCCCCTGGCGAACCACAGCCGTCCGAGGAAATAGGCCGGGAGGAACACGATGGCATAGACGATGGTGGCGCGCGATCCGCTCACCAGGCTGCCGGCCACGAGTCCGGCGAGCGCGAGCACCGCGAACAGCGACTGCAACGGATTGCGCTTGCGCGCGGCCAGGACGCCGAAGACCAGCGGTGCGACCAGCGCGAGGTAGGTCGTGTAGCCCAGCGTGAAGCTGAAGAAGCCCGTGGTGCGGACCACGCCCGCGGCCACCAGGAAGATCTCGTCCTCTTCGCCGCCCACCTGGCTGTTGATGCGTGCGCCCGGTGGCGACACCGACTGCACCAGGGCCAGTGGCACCATGATGACGAGGATCCAGACTGCGGTCAGCACCGCCACGCGGTAGTCGGTCTCGTTCATGGCCGCGGCCGCCGCGACCGCGAACCAGATGTAGAGCAGCCAGAAGCGCAGGCCGATCAGCAGGATGATGGGCGAGCTCTGCCCGGCGACCAGCTGGAACAGCCCCCAGGCCACCACCATGCACGACCAGACCAGCAGCACCATCGTGACGCCGCGCTGGCGCTGGAGATGCCCGTGGGTGAAGGCGTAGGCGATCACGTAGATCGCGAGCACGTCGCGCAGCAGCAGCAGCGGGATGGTCGCCGAGGCGCTGCCCCACTTGCGGACCGCGCCCTCGAACACCAGGACCAGCAGCACGCCGATGAAGGCCCGGCCCGCGCGGGTCATCGAGGCGCGACGCGCCACGGGGGGGGCGGCGGGCAGGGAACTCGCAACGGCACTGTTCATCGCACGAAATCCTCAAGCAATCGGCCCGCGCGTTCGCGGTAGTCGGCCCACGAGAACGCCTGGCCGGCGCTTCGAGCTGCCGGGCGGGCGGCGCGCACGCGTTCGGGATTCTCGATCAGCCCGCGCAGCGTGTCATGCAGATCGTCCGCGTCGGGTTCGACGATCCAGCCGCTGCCCGGGTGGTTCTCGATCATGGCCTTGGCGCCGGTCTGGGTCGTGACGATGGCCGGCGTGCCGCAGGCCATGGCCTCGGCGACCACCATGCCGAAGGAATCCGAGCGCGACGGCAGCAGCAGGCAGTCGGCCTGCGCGAGCGCGGCGTAGAGCTCCTTTTGCGGCACGTTGGTCCGGTAGCGGGCGTTGGGCGTGGCCGCCACTTCGGCAATCCACACCGGGTCCTCGACGCCGCCGATGAACTCGAGCTCGTAGCGCAGTCCCTCGGCATGCAGCCGCCGGAAGGCCGCGAGGATGAGGTCGATCGACTTGCGAAGGCACAGCACGCCTGCGAAGACGAAGCGCAGCGGGCCCTCGGAGGGTTGCCACTCGGGCGTGTTGCGCGGGGGCTCGGCACCCAGCAGCAGCGGGTGCAGCTTGTCGCTCGGCACGCCGTTCGCCACGTAGCTTTCGGCCGCCAGTGGCGAGCAGGCGAGGATCATGTCGGCCAGCCGCACCTCCTCGTCCTTGCGCCGGTTGATCTCCGGCGTGTAGGGCGTGTCGAAGCCGCCGAGCAGTTCGAGCGCGGCCTGGTGGTGAAGCGCCGCGGCATCGAGCACGCAGCGCGCGCCCACCGCCTTCGCGGCCCGGAAGGTGTGGAAGGCCGCGTTCTCGTAGGCGACCACGACCTGGGGCCGGTCGCGCATTACCTGGCGTGCGGCCCAGGCATCGAACCAATGGAAGATCCGATGCATGTTGTCGGAGTCGGCCAGGCGCAGGGCGCGCGCCAGGCGCGTCGTGGCCTGGAAGCGCGCCGGATGGCGTCGCAGCGCACGCGGGATGTCGATGGTCCGGATGCGCTGGCGCCAGCGCGCGGGCATCCATCTCGGCGGCGCCTCGCCGGTCTCGATCACGGGCACGCCGGACCAGAATCCCTGCAGCAGCGCCCGCTCGTGCAGCGCCAGCGCCATCTGGTGCGCGTGCTGCAGGACGGGACTGGTGACCAGCACGGTGTTCATCGCTGCGTCCCGAGCCCGTGCGCGGCGGCAGGCGCCGATGCCAGTGGCAGCGACTTGGCCCTGCGTGCCTCGGCATCGAGCTCCAGCAATGCCGCCTGATGGACCGCGATGCAGTGTGGCTGGTACCAGTCGCGGGCCTGCCTGCCGATCAGCGCCGCATCGAACGACGGCTGGCCGACCGACTCGAAGCCGGCCAGATAGTGCCGTCCGGCGACCAGGCCGTCTGCTTCTTCGTACGAGGGCGCCAGCAGCACCGGGCAGGCGCCATGGGCGGCATAGGCCGCGAAGATGCCGCTCTTGGCGACGAAATGCAGTTGATAGGCGACCACGCCATGGCTGGATTCGGACAGCAGCGCGCTCACCGCTTCGGCCGGCAGCTTGCCGTGTACCACGGCCTCGGCCTGGCCGAGCCGGGCCGCAATCAAGGTACCGGCGGCAAAGCTCGCGCCGATGTCGTGGATGCGGAGCCCAAGGCGCTGCGCGCAGCGGAAGATCTCGCCGTCCTGCCAGGCGTAGGCCTTCTCGCGCACCTCGCGCGTCCCGAACACCACCAGTCGCGGCTGGCGCGGCTGGTCGACCGGGTCCGGTTCGCCGACGTTCGAGAAGATCGGCAGCACCCGATGGGGCACTTCGCGCTTCTGCACGCCGTGCAGCCAGCGCGCGGAGCCCTCGCGGCTCGTGATCCAGAAGTCCGCCAGCCCGAGCAGCTCGCGCGCGATGTGCTTCTGCATGCCCGAGACCCAGAAGGCCGAACGCCACGGCGGACCGGTCGCGAACAGCTCGTGGAACACGATGCCGATGTTGTCGAAGCGCGGCCGCATCTCACGCATGGCGCGCAGCAGCCAGAACGGCACGCCGCGCTTCTGGAAGCCGTAGCCGCTGAAATGCAGGCACAGCAGGCGACCGCCATAGCCGTCGATGCGCGAATCGGCCGCGAGTTCCACCACCGGCGCGTCCAGACCCCTGCCCATCAGGTGGGCATAGTCGAAGACGCCGCCAGGTCCCGGAGGAATGACGGAAATGAAGTCGTTGCGCATTCCTAGCTCGACCGCGAAGGGGCGCGGCCTCAGGCGAGCTTTCGCGTCTCGCCGAGCACCTGGGTGCCGCCTTCGTCGAAGCGCACGATGTCGTCATCGCCCAGATAGCCGCCGGTCTGAACCTCGATCACCTCGAGCGAGGTCTTGCCCGCATTCTCGAGCCGGTACACCGCGCCCACGGGGATATAGATCGACTCGTTCTCCTTGACCAGCTGCGCCTTGTCGTCGCACAGAACGCGCGCCGTGCCCTTGACCACCACCCAGTGCTCGGCGCGGTGATGATGCATGCGCAGCGCGAGTCTCGCGCCCGGCTTGACCGTGAGCCGCTTGACCGCGAAGCGGTCGCCGGCGTCGATGCTGTCGTAGGCGCCCCAGGGCCGCGGAATGCGGCGATGCTGCGTCGCCTGGCTCTGGCCTTGCGTGGTCAGGAGCGTGACCACGTCCTTGACCTGCTCGGCGCAGTCGCGGTGCATCACGAGCAGCGCGTCGGGCGTATCGACCACCAGCAGGTCCTTGGTGCCCAGCGCCACCACCGGGCGGCAGGGCGCATGGATGAAGGTGTTGCTCGCGCCCATGGCGTAGCCCTGGCCGCTGATCTGGTTGCCGTCGGCGTCGGCGCCGTGCAGGTCCGCGACCGCGTTCCAGCTGCCGACATCGCTCCAGCGCCCCTGGAACGGAATGACGGCGACACGCTCGCATTTCTCGAGCACCGCGTAGTCGATGCTCTGGCTGCGGCAGCGCGCGAAGGCGGCGCTGTCCATGCGCAGGAAGTCGCCGTCGGGCTGCATGTCGGCAGTGGCCAGGCGGCAGCTGTCGAGGATGTCGTCGGCATGCGCCTGCAGCGCCGCGATCAGCACTTTGGCCTGCACCAGCAGGATGCCGGCGTTCCACAGGTTGCCGCCTTCCAGCAGCAGTTGTTCGGCCCGTTCCGCAGCCGGCTTCTCGATGAAGGCCGCGACCGCATGGCCGGCGTCGTCGCCGAGCGCCGCATCCAGCCTTTCGCCCTGGCGGATGTAGCCATAGGCCGTGCTCGGGAAAGAAGGCTCGACGCCGAAGGCCACGACATGGCCGGCCAGCGCTGCCGGCACACCCTTCAGCACGGTGGCTGCGAAGCGCTCGGGATCGGGAATGTGATGGTCGGCCGGCGCGAACAGCAGCAGCTGCTCGGGGTCGGCCAGAAGCGCCACCGCGGCCATCGCCGCCGCCGTGTTGCGGGCCACGGGTTCGAGCAGCTGCTTGCCGCTCACCTTGGCGTCGTCGATGGCCTCCTGGACCAGGAATCGATGCTCCTCGGCCGCCACGCAGGTCACGTTGGGGTTGAGCAGGCGCAGCCTTTCGAGCGTGAGCACCAGCAGGCTCTTGTTGCCGATCAGCGGCGCGAACTGCTTGGGCAGCGTCTTGCGCGAGAGCGGCCAGAGGCGGGTGCCGCTGCCACCGCACAGCACGACGGGTTGGATCTGGTGAGTCATCGCGAGCCGTCCCCGGTGATCACGGTGCGCACGGTGCGCAGCAGGATCTTGATGTCGAGCCAGAGCGACCAGTTGGTCACGTACTCGACGTCCAGTTCGACCCGGCGCGCATACGACAGCCGGTTGCGGCCGCTGACCTGCCAGAGGCCGGTGATGCCCGGACGCATGGCGCAATAGTGCTCCCAGCCGCGGCCATAGAGGCTGCGCTGGCGTTCCATGCAGGGCCGCGGTCCGACCAGGCTCATGTCGCCCTTCAGGACGTTCCAGAACTGCGGCAGTTCGTCCAGGCTCAGCTTGCGGATGATCTGGCCGATCGGCGTGATGCGGGGGTCCTTCTCGAGTTTCTGGAAGGTGTCCCACTCGGTGCGGGCCATGTCGTTGCGGGTCAGGAATTCGTCGAGCACAGAGTCCGAATTGCGCACCATCGAGCGGAACTTGAAGAAGCGAAAGCGCTGGCCGCGCTCGCCGAGCCGGGTCTGCCAGAAGTGCACGGGCCGGCCCATGCTGACCAGCACCCCGACCGCGACCGCCAAGTAGAGCGGGCCGAAGACGGCGAAGAAGAAGAGTGCGCCGACGATGTCGAGCGTACGTTTTGCGATGCGTTGGGACATGGTCAGCGCACGGGGCCGCGCGAGCACAGGGGGCGCCGAGGGGCCGCCGCCGTCGGGGGAGAAGCGTCTGACCAGGTTGCCGCTGGCGTTCGAATCTGAACGAAACATCTGAAATTCCCCTGTAACGGGTGGTGCCTCAATCTGGAGCGTGGCAGTGTAACGCTTTACTACTATCGGCAAGAATTTGAACATATGTCGCAGACAAAGTAGTGTCAACAAAAGACCTAACTCATCCGCCAAACGGCGTAGGCTGCTTCCCTCTGTACGCGTCGGGCTCGGCGCCGGATGGTGCGCTGCAACAAGTTCTCATCGAGTTGGCAAAGTGTAGTCCTTTTGTATAACAAGTTGTTAACGCAAAGTGAGTCCAGGGTGTTGTTTGTGCGCGCCGTTCGAGATTTCGAGAACTAATACCTATGACCTCGTTTCCCGTTACACGGGCAAGGGCGGGCGGACGACGGTCGAAAACCGTCGAAAACGGTCGATCCGGGCAGATTTGGCGATCCGACGAACGGTAGGGGGAGAAGCCGCAGCCTGCGAACGAGGCCGGGGAAAGCAGACGGCGTCAGGCCGCTGCGGCGGGTCCGCGTGCTGCGGTCCCGCGAAAAAGGGGGAGGCGTGGCGCCTCCCCCTGGCCTCAATGCGAGGCGTTGGCGCCGCGCGCGGCGTCCTCGAAGGGCAGGGCCATCGCGCCGAGGTCACGACGGGTTTCCACCAGCACCAGCGGGCCTTCGTCGGTCACGACCACAGGTGGGCGCTCGCGCGGCACGTGCACGGGCCGGGGCTCGGCCGCGATGGCAGCGCGAACCTCGGCCACGCGCTCGGCGTCCGAGTTGATCCAGTGCAGACCCGAGCCCTCCGCCACCTGCGCGAGTTCGTCGAGCGGCAACTGGAACGGCACCACCTTCGGCAGCGCACGTGCGGACGGCGCCGCAGCCGGCTGGACCGCGATCGGCGCGATCGGGGCGGGCGGCACGGCCGGTGCCGGGCGTTCGGCGCGCGGGGCGACAGGCGCCGGTTCGGTCGCTTCGACCGGCGTTGCTGACGCCGGGAAGGCGGCAGCGCCGGCATCCGCGCCATTCAGGGACTCGGCAGGGCCGGCTTCGGCACCTTCCTCGCGCGGCGCCCGTTCACGACGATCGCGGCCGTAGCGATCCCGCGAGCGACCGCGTCGCTGCTCGTCGCCTTCCCGGCGCGGGGCGGCGGCGTCGAAGCCCGCTTCCTCGTTCGAGATCGCGGCAGCGCCGGCATGGGCCGGAGCCTCCGTGCCCCCTGCTTCGCCGTTGAGCGCGGAAACGCCCTCGTTGCGACGCTCACGACGGCCATCGCCACGATCGCCACGATCACCGCGCGGTGCGCGCTCCTCGCGCGGGGCGCGCTCTTCACGCGGGCCACGGTCGTCGCCGCGGCCGTTGCGCGGAGCGCGTTCGGCAGTCGCACCTTCCGGTGCGCCTTCGCCACCGTCGGCGGCGGGCCGCCCGGAGTCGCCATTGCGCTCGCGGTTGCCATCGGCGCTGCGTTCGCCGCGCTCGCTACCGCGCTCGCCACGTTCGCCACCGCGTTCACGGCGCTCGCCACGACCGCGCGGGGCGCGATCGGCCGGCGCACCGGCTTCGTCGCCGTTGCCGACGCCGTTCACGCCGTTGGCGTCCGCCAGGGCCAGGGCCTGGGCCTCGAGCTGGACATCGGCACCTTCCGCGGCCTGCGGACGGCCTTCGCCGTCACGGCGCTCGCCGCGACCGCGGCGTTCGCCGTCGCGCGGGCCACGACCCTCGCGCGGCTCGCGCTGTTCACGCGGCTCGCGGGGTTCGCGGGGTTCACGCACCTCGCGCGGCTCGCGGACCTGCGCATCGCTGCGGGCCTCGGCGCGCGGCTCACGGCCCTCGCGCCCTTCACGGCCTTCACGTCGTTCCCCCGAGCGGCCATTGCGGCGTTCGCCATCGCGGCCGCCGCGGCCCTCGCCGCGACCGTCGCGGCCTTCGCCGCCACGTCCGCCGCGGCGCTGCTCGCCACCGCCTTCGCGTGCTGCACGGCCTTCGCCGTCACGACCGCCGCCGCGGCCATCGCGGCGCGGCTTCGGCGCTTCCACCGGGATCACGGCGGCCGGAGCCGGTGCCGGAGCGGCTGCCGGCGCGGCGCCGAACAGGCTCTTGATCCAGCCGAACAGGCCCGATTCCGCCGACCTGGCGGGTGCGGCGGCCACCGGGGCCACCGGCGCGGGTGCCGGCGCCGCCACCGGCGGGCGCACGACTTCGGGCTTGGGCACCGCCACCGGCGCCGGGGCGTCGGGCAGCACGCCCTTGATCACCGGCGTCTGCTTGTTGGTCGGCTCCTGCGAGCGGCGCGTGACCGAGGTCGGATCCTCGATCTCGTCGGCCATCTTGTAGCTGGCCTCGATGTGGTCGAGGCGCGGATCGTCGTGCTTGAGGCGCTCGAGCTTGTAGTTGGGCGTCTCGAGCGTCTTGTTCGGCACCATCAGCACGGTCACGCGCTGCTTGAGCTCGATCTTGGCGATCTCGGGGCGCTTCTCGTTGAGCAGGAAGGACGCCACCTCGACCGGCACCTGGACGTGCACGGCGGCCGTGTTGTCCTTCATCGACTCTTCCTGAATGATGCGCAGGATCTGCAGCGCGCTCGATTCGGTGTCGCGGATGTGGCCCGAGCCGCCGCAGCGCGGGCAGGGGATGGACGAGCCTTCGCTGAGCGCCGGCTTCAGGCGCTGGCGGCTCATCTCCATCAGGCCGAACTTGCTGATCGAGCCGAACTGGACGCGTGCGCGGTCCTGGCGCAGCGCGTCGCGCAGGCGGCTTTCCACTTCGCGACGGTTCTTCGACTCGTCCATGTCGATGAAGTCGATGACGATCAGGCCGCCGAGATCGCGCAGGCGCATCTGGCGCGCCACTTCGTCGGCGGCTTCCAGGTTGGTGCGGGTGGCGGTCTCCTCGATGTCGCCGCCCTTGATGGCGCGCGCCGAATTGACGTCGACCGAAACCAGCGCCTCGGTGTGGTCGATCACGATCGCGCCGCCGCTCGGCAGCTGCACCGTGCGGGCATAGGCCGATTCGATCTGGTGCTCGATCTGGAAACGGCTGAACAGTGCCGCGTCGTCGCGGTAGCGCTTCACGCGCGCCGCATGTTCCGGCATCACGTGCGCCATGAACTGCTGCGCCTGGTCGTAGATGTCGTCGGTGTCGATCAGGATGTCGCCGATGTCGTGATTGAAGTAGTCACGGATGGCGCGGATCACCAGCGAGGATTCCTGGTAGATCAGGAAGGCGCCCTTGGCGCCCTTGGCAGCGCCGTCGATGGCGCTCCAGAGCTTGAGCAGGTAGTTCAGGTCCCACTGGAGCTCGGGCGCCGAGCGGCCGATGCCCGCGGTGCGCGCGATGATGCTCATGCCCTTCGGGTATTCGAGCTGGTCCATCGCTTCCTTGAGCTCGGCCCGGTCGTCGCCCTCGATGCGCCGGCTGACGCCGCCGCCGCGCGGGTTGTTCGGCATCAGCACGACGTAGCGGCCGGCCAGCGAGATGAAGGTGGTGAGCGCCGCGCCCTTGTTGCCGCGCTCTTCCTTCTCGACCTGCACGACCAGTTCCTGGCCTTCGCGGATCGCGTCCTGGATGCGCACCTGGCTGGCCGAGACGCCTTCGGCGAAGTACTGCTTGGAGATTTCCTTGAACGGCAGGAAGCCGTGGCGGTCTTCGCCGTAGTCCACGAAGCAGGCTTCCAGCGAAGGCTCGACGCGCGTGACGACGGCCTTGTAGATGTTGCCCTTGCGCTGCTCGCGCCCTTCGATCTCGATCTCGTAGTCGAGGAGCTTCTGTCCGTCGACGATGGCCAGGCGGCGCTCTTCAGGCTGCGTGGCGTTGATCAGCATCCGTTTCATGATGCGTTGTCCTTATGTCTGTTCGTATCGTTCTTGCGGTCCGTGAAGGACCCAACGATGCACTGACGACGTCGCACGAAACGAAGGAATTGCCGCTCGGGCCCTGGCTGCTGGGGTCGTTCGCGCCGGGCGCGCAAGACCGCATCGAATGTTCAGCTCGATGTCAGACGGGGCGGGGGCGCATGGATGGGGGCGAGCCCGAAAGGATGTCGATTCGCTATGTTTTTTATAGCGATTGGCGCAATGGTGGCGCGCACTTCTGGCGATTCAATGCCTGGACTCGCCGGCATCAGCCAGCGCAGGAGCAGTTGAATCAGCAGCATCAACACTAGGTACTCGCTTCGATCCGCCGGCAGCTTGGAGGCTACCGGCTGGGTATTCCGTATCGGTGTTTCGTGGGCGTCGGCTTGACTCCGGAGCAGGGTTCGCCGCCTTGCGCTCTTGCGCGTGGCTGGCGGACGCTGCCTCAAAGCGGCATCGACCTCACAGCGCTTCCTGCGGTGCTCTAAACTTCTGCTTAATCAAGCACTTACAAGTCCGCGCTGGTGAAAAACATTATAGGTGCGAAGCCGGAAGCCGCGGCAGCCGAAGTTCGCTTTCTGACGGTCGACGAGAATTCCGCCGGCCAGCGGCTGGACAATTACCTGTTCCGTCATCTGAAAGGCGTACCCAAGACCCACGTCTACCGGATCATCCGATCGGGTGAGGTGCGCATCAACAAGGGCCGCGCCCAGGCCGAGTCGCGGCTGGCGGAAGGCGACCTCGTGCGCCTGCCACCGGTGCGCGTGGCGAGCCGCACCGAGGCCGATGCGGCACAGGCCGCCGTGCCCGGCCGCGAGTTCCCGCTGCTGCTGGAAGACGACGCCATGCTCGCGATCGACAAGCCCGCGGGCGTGGCGGTGCACGGCGGCAGCGGCGTGAGTTTCGGCGTCATCGAGCAGCTGCGCCGCGCCCGGCCGGCGGCGCGCTTCCTCGAACTGGTGCACCGGCTCGACCGCGAGACCTCCGGCGTGCTGCTGGTGGCCAAGAAGCGCAGCGCCCTGGTGGCGCTGCAGGACCAGTTCCGCGACCGCGAGACCGGCAAGACCTACCTCGCGCTGGTCGAGCGCGACTGGCCGGCCAACAGGAAGGTGCTCGACGCCCCGCTGGCCAAATACCTGCTGCCGGGGCCCGATGGCGCGGCCGACGGCGGCGAGCGGCGCGTGCGCGTGGTCGCCAAGGACCATCCGGATGCGATGCGGGCCGTCACGCTGGTGCGGGTGCTGGCGCGCTTCGCCCTGGCCGGCGAGGCGGCCGGCTGCTCGCTGCTCGCCGTCACCATCAAGACCGGCCGCACCCATCAGATCCGCGTGCACCTGGCCTCGGCCGGCCATCCGATCGCGGGTGACGACAAGTACGGCGTCTTCGAACGCAACAAGGCATTGCAAAAGCGCGGCCTCAAGCGCATGTTCCTGCATGCGTGGCGGCTGCAGTTCACCCATCCCGTGAGCGCCGAACGCATCGCGCTGCAGGCCGACCTGCCGCCCGAGCTGCAGGCGCTGTTGCCCCAGGCCGTGCGCGAGACGCTGGCCCTCCATCCCTTCGCCCAGCCCCATGACTGACTCCCGACCCCGCCGCTTCGACCTCATCGCCTTCGACTGGGACGGAACGCTCTACGACTCCACGCGGCTGATCACGCGCTGCATCCAGGCCGCCGTGGTCGACGTCGGCGGCGCCCGTCCGAGCGACAACGACGCCGCCTGGGTCATCGGCCTGGGCCTGGCCGAGGCGCTGGCCCGCGCCGCGCCCGATGTCCCGCGCGAGAAGTACGCCGAACTCGGCCATCGCTACCGGTATCACTTCCTGCAGCACCAGGATGACCTCGTGCTGTTCGACGGCGTGCTGCCGATGCTCGACGCGCTGAGCGCGCGCGGCCACCGGCTGGCGGTCGCCACCGGCAAATCGCGCCGCGGCCTCGACGAGGCGCTCGGCACGGCTGCACTGCGCGACCGCTTCGACGCCTCGCGCACCGCCGACGAGACCTTCGGCAAGCCGCACCCGCGCATGCTGCTCGAGCTGATGGAAGAGCTCGACGTGCCGGCCGCGCGCACGCTGATGATCGGCGACACCACGCACGACCTGCAGCTGGCGCTGAACGCCGGCTGCGCGAGCGTCGGGGTGAGCTACGGCGCGCACGAGCCCGAGGCCTTCGAGGCGCTGGGCCCGCTGCATGTGGCCCATTCCGTCCCCGAGCTGGCCCAATGGCTGGCGGACAATGCCTGACCCAGTCATGAGCGACGAAGCCATTCCCCTGTGCAACGCTGCCGATTTGGTCGAGGGCGGCAACGCGGTGGGCTTCGACGTGGTGTTCGGCGGCGAGAGCTGCCGAGCCTTCGCGGTGCGCTTCGAGGGTCTGCCGCACGCCTACCTGAACCGTTGCACCCACGTGGCGATGGAGATGGACTTCCAGCCCGACCGCTTCTTCGACGACAGCGGCCAGTGGCTGCTGTGCGCGACCCACGGCGCGGTCTACCGCCCCGACAGCGGCGAGTGCGCGGGCGGCCCGTGCCGCGGCGGGCTCGTGAAGATCCCCCTCAGCGAGCGCGACGGCGTGGTGCACTGGCATACTTCCTGGAACCTCCAGCCGCTGGCTTTCTGAAGCACCAATGACCGATTCCAACCGCACGGAACCCGAGGGTTTCGAGCCTTTCGAGCGCCCGGCGCCGATCTCCACGACACACATGGCCAAGAACGATTCGACGCATTCCCCGGGATGGGAGCGCGCCACGCTCGAGAAACTCGCCTTCGCGGCGGTACGCGAGCAGCGCGCCACGCGCCGCTGGAAGACCTTCGTGCGCCTCAGCTGGCTGGCCTTCTTCGTCTTCCTGGTCTGGTTCGCGATGTCGCGCGGCGCGCCAGCCACCGCCAAGACCACGGCCCACACCGCCGTGGTCGAGATCAAGGGCGAGATCGCCGCCGGCGCCGATGCCAGCGCCGAATTCGTGGTCGCCGCCATGAAGGCCGCGTTCGAGGACGACGGCGCCAAGGGCATCGTGCTGCTGATCAACTCGCCGGGCGGCAGCCCGGTGCAGGCCGGCATCATCAACGACGAGATCCGGCGCATGCGTGCCAAGTACAACAAGCCGATCTATGCGGTGGTCGAGGAGACCTGCGCCTCGGCCGCGTACTACATCGCTGCCGCCACCGACCAGATCTACGTCGACAAGGCCAGCATCGTCGGCAGCATCGGCGTGCTGATGGACGGCTTCGGTTTCACGGGCCTCATGGACAAGGTCGGCGTCGAGCGCCGGCTGATCACCGCTGGCGACAACAAGGGCTTCCTGGACCCGTTCAGCCCCATCAAGGAGGGCCAGGTGGCGCACGCGCAGCAGATGCTCGACCAGATCCACGCCCAGTTCATCGAGGTCGTGAAGGCTGGCCGCGGCGACCGCCTCAAGACCAGCGCGCCGGGCCTCTTCAGCGGCCTGTTCTGGACCGGTCAGGAGTCGATCGGTCTGGGCCTGGCCGATCACCTCGGCAACGTGGACCTGGTGGCGCGCGACGTCATCAAGGCCGAGGAAGTCATCGACTACACGCGGCGCGAGAACGTGGCAGAGAAGCTGGCCAAGAAGTTCGGTGCCGCGCTCGGAGACGCGACGGTCCGCGCCATGCGCACCATGCCGACGCTGCGCTGAGACCGGATCAGTCGGCTCCGCCGTAGCGCGCCGACGCCGCCAGCGCGATGGCGAATGCCACGACCAGGTACAGCGCGTGGGTCAGCGAGCTGGCCTGCGCCAGGAAGCCGATCACCGGCGGGCCGGCCATGAAACCCAGGTAGGCCGCGGCTGAGACCGCCGCGATGCCGCGTGCCGGTTCCACGCCCGGCACGCGCGCCGAGGCCGCGAAAAGAATGGGCACCACGTTCGCGAAGCCGATGCCGACCCCCGCAAAGCCCGCCAGCGCAAGCCATGGAATGTCGGTCAGCAGCACCAGCGTCATCGAGGCCGCAGCCAGCAGCGCACTGCTGCGCAACAGAAGGGCGGGCGCGAAGCGGGCCCGCATCGCGTCGCCGCCGAAGCGTGCCAGTGCCATCGCGGCCGAGAAGCTGGCATAGGCGAGCGCAGCCTGCTGATGCGGGCTGCCGATCTCCTGGCGCATGTAGAGCACGCTCCAGTCGTAGATCGCGCCCTCGGCGATCAGGCCCAGCGCCGCCAGCAGCCCGAGCAGCGCCAGCGTGCCGCGCGGCAGCCGGAAGCCGCCGTCGCCGGCCGCGAAGGCGGTGGCGGCGCGCGGCAGCATCGAGCGCGCGGCCAGCAGCACCGCGCAGGCCATGAGGACAGCCACCAAGAGCAGGTGCCAGTGCGGCCGCAGGCCGGCCGCCAGCGCCGCGCTGCCCGTGACCGCGCCGACCATGCCGCCAAGGCTGAACATGCCGTGCATGCCGCTCATCAGCGGCCGGCCCTCGCGCAATTCGAGCTGCGCTGCCTCGGTGTTGATCGCGACGTCGAAGACGCTGGTCACGACGCCGAACACCGCCAGCAGCGCCAGCAGCGCCGCGAAGCCCGGCATCGCGAGCAGGCCGGCGAGCAGCAGGGCATAGACCGTTCCGCAGACCATCGTCGTGTGGCCGGCGCCGTGGCGCCCGATCCAGCGGCTGGCCTGGGTCAGGCCCAGCAGCGCGCCGCAGCCGGCGGCCAGCATCGCGAGGCCCAGCTGCGCCTCGTCGATGCCGTAGTGCGACTTGACGGTCGGTATGTGAACGCCCCAGGTCGCGAAGACGAAGCCGGAGCAGAAGAACTGGGCGCGCGCGGCCCAGCGCATGCGGATCGAAACGTTCATCGAGGCAGCGCCGGCCTCAGCGGCCGATCGCGAAGACCGCCGGTGCGCGATCGTCGCCCTGCAGCGGCTTCGCGCGCCAGTTCCTGACCGTGTCGCTGCGCACCTGGCAGGAGGCCAGCGTGAGCCCGCGCGCGACCGCGAGCCGCGTGTGGTGCTGAAGCGTCTGGGTCAGCGACTGCAGCAGTGCCGCGTTGCGATAGGGCGTCTCGATGAAGAGCTGGGTCTGGCCGGTACGCAGGGCCAGCGCCTCGAGTTCGCGGATGCGCTGGACGCGGCCTTCGGCGTCCTGCGGCAGGTAGCCGACGAAGGCGAAGTTCTGGCCGTTGAGGCCGCTCGCAGCCAGCGCGAGCAGCAGCGAGACCGGCCCGGTCAGCGGCACGACCGTGAGCCCGAGCTCGTGTGCGGCGCGCGCCACCGACGATCCCGGGTCCGCCACCGCCGGCATGCCGGCTTCGCTGAGCAGGCCCACGTCGTAGCCTTCCAGCGCCGCCGAAAGCAGCGGTCTGGCATCGAACTGCCCTGCGTGATCGCCTTTCTTGTGCACTTCGCGCGGCAACTCCTGGATCTGTTGCGCCTGCAGCGGCGCCGCCAGCGGCACGACGGCGTCGATGCGCTTGAGGTAGGCGCGGGCCGACTTGGCGTTCTCGCAGATCCAGTGCGTGATGCCGGCTGCGGCCTCCAGCGTGCCGCGGGGCAGGGCCTGTTCGAGCGGTGCCTGCTCGTCGCAGCCGAAGTCGAGCGGCGCGGGAACCAGGTAGAGCTTGCCGGGAGCGGTCATAGGAGGTCGATCCCGGCTGCGCGCAGCATGCGTGCGGTGCGGATCAGCGGCAGGCCGACCAGCGCGGTCGGGTCGTCGCTGTCGATGGAATCGAGCAGCGCGATGCCCAGGCCTTCGCTCTTGGCGCTGCCTGCGCAGTCGTAGGGTTGTTCGGCACGCAGGTAGCGCTCGATCGCGGCGTCGTCGAGGTCCCGGAACACCACGCGCACCGGCGCCAGGTCGCGCTGTGAAAAGGCGCTGGCCTGGCAGACCACGGCGACCGCCGTCTGGAACACCAGCGTCTGGCCGCGCATGCGCTGGAGCTGCAGCGCCGCGCGCGCGTGGTCGCCGGGCTTGCCCAGCGGCTCGCCTGCGAGGTCGGCGACCTGGTCCGAGCCGATCACGATGGCCTCGGGGAAGCGGCGAGCGACCGCATTCGCCTTTTCGAGCGCGAGGCGCTCAGCCAGTGCGCGGGGCGTTTCGCCGGCGAGCGGGGTCTCGTCAACCTCGGGCGCATGGACTTCGAAGGGCAGGCGCAGGCGCGTGAGCAGCTCGCGGCGGTAGCGCGAGGTGGAGGCGAGGATCAGGTTGCGTTGCATGGCCATGATTGTGCGGGAGCGGTTTAGACTGCCGGGAATGTCCAAAGAATTTGCCCCCGGCCGGCTCGACGTGAACGGCTTTGCCGCCGCCGCGGCCACGCTGTCCGGCGATCCGCCGCTGTCGAGCTTTACTCGGCTGGTCACCGAGCTGGTCGATCCTTCCCCCGACGCCCGGGTCCATTGGCAGGCGGCCGGCGAGTCGCGCAGCGGCGCCGACGGCCAGCCGGCGCCCTGGCTGCACCTCGAAGCCCAGGCCGCGGTGCCGATGATCTGCCAACGCTGCCTGGCGCCTGTCGAGGTCGACCTCGACGTCGACCGCTGGTTCCGCTTCGCCGCCGACGAGGACACGGCCGCCCTGGAAGACGAGCAGTCCGACGAGGACGTCCTGGTCGCGAGCCGCGACTTCGACCTCCACGCCCTGATCGAGGACGAACTGCTCATGGAGCTTCCGGTCACCCCCATGCACGACGTCTGCCCGCAACCGGCCAGGCTGTCCGCCGTGGACGACGACTTCGACGGCCCCGACGCTGCGCGGCCCAATCCCTTCGCGGTCCTCGGCACCCTGCGTTCGGGCGGCGACGACAAGTCCGGGAAGTCCTGAACCGGGGCCCTGCTGGCCTTCGGGCCGGGCATGGGCTATAATCATGGGCTTCGCGCGCGCCGCTGCAGCCAAGGCAATCCTTTCGCCCCGCCCGCGCCCCGCCAACCCAACCCCATTCCAGGAGCCAGCATGGCCGTCCAGCAAAACAAGAAGTCGCCCTCGAAGCGCGGCATGCATCGTTCGCACAACGCACTCGATGTGCCCGGTATCGCGGTCGAACCGACCACGGGTGAAACGCATCTGCGTCACCACATCAGCCCGAACGGCTTCTACCGCGGCCGCAAGGTTCTCAAGACCAAGTCCGAAGCCTGATTTCGTTCCAAGGCCGAGGCCCGAGGCTACTTTCGCCGTAGCGTCGGGCCTTCGTTTTGATGGACTCGCCTTCAGCTTTCGTTTCCCCTCCGTCCGTGATCACGCTGGCCGTTGATTGCATGGGCGGCGACCATGGGCCGCGCGTCACGCTTGCGGCCTGTCGCTCATTTCTCGATCGCCACCCCGAATCCGCGCTGTTGCTCGTCGGCGCGCCGGCGGCGCTCGCCAGCTTCACCCATCCACGCGCGACCGTGATCGGCGCCAGCGAAGTGGTCGGGATGGACGACCCGATCGAGGTCGCGCTGCGCAGGAAAAAAGATTCGTCCATGCGGGTGGCGATCCAGCAGGTCAAGGACGGTGCCGCCCAAGCTGCGATATCGGCCGGCAACACGGGCGCATTGATGGCGATCGCTCGCTATCTGCTCAAGACGCTCGACGGTATCGATCGTCCGGCGATCGCACCGCAGCTGCCGAACAGCAAGGGTGGCGCCACCACCGTGCTCGACCTTGGCGCCAACGTCGATTGCGATGCCGAAGACCTGCTTCAGTTCGCCGTGCTGGGTTCGGCGCTGGTCTCTGCACTCACGGGCAACGAATCACCCAGCGTCGGCTTGCTCAATGTGGGCGAAGAGGCGATCAAGGGCAGCGAAACTATCAAGAAGGCAAGTCAACTGCTTCGAAAAGCGGCGAACTCGCAGGATCTGAACTTCTACGGCAACGTCGAGGGCAACGATATCTTCAAGGGAACCACCGACATCGTGGTGTGCGACGGTTTCGTCGGCAACGTCACCTTGAAGGCCAGCGAAGGCGTCGCCTCGATGATCGTGGATTTCCTTCGCATCGAATATTCGAACGGCATCTTCAGCAAATTTGCTGCCATCGTTTCCTATCCGGTTCTAAAAGCGCTCAAGAAGCGTCTTGACCATCGTCGCTACAACGGCGCCGCGCTGCTCGGCCTGCGCGGACTGGTCTTCAAGAGCCATGGCTCGGCCGACGAAGTGGCTTTCGGCCATGCCCTCGATCGCGCTTATGATGCCGCTCGCAACAACCTGCTCGACCGCGTGCGAGCCCGCATCGCCCACGCCGCGCCTCTGCTAGCGCGGCAAGACCCGGCGGCGCCGGCCGACTCAGCGGCGCTCCACGTCTGATGACCCCATATTCCCGCATCACCGGCACCGGCAGCTACCTGCCGCCGCGCCGCGTGACCAACGACGACCTCGCCCGCGACCTGGCCGAGAGAGGCATCGAAACCTCGAACCAGTGGATCATCGAGCGCACCGGCATCCATGCCCGGCACTTCGCTGCGCCCGAGGTCTCGAGCAGCGATCTCGCACTCGAGGCGTCGCAACATGCGCTCGAGGCCGCGGGCCGCAGCGCCGCCGACGTCGACCTCATCATCGTCGCGACCTCGACGCCCGACATGGTGTTTCCGTCGTCGGCCGCGATCCTGCAGAACAAGCTCGGCATTGCGGGCTGTGCCGCCTTCGACGTCCAGGCGGTCTGCAGTGGGTTCGTCTATGCGCTGACCGTCGCCGACGCGATGATCCGGACCGGCAGCGCAAAGTGCGCGCTGGTGGTCGGCGCCGAAGTGTTCTCGCGCATCCTCGACTTCAACGACCGCACCACCTGCGTGCTGTTCGGCGACGGCGCCGGCGCCGTGGTGCTCGAGGCCAGCGACGAGCCCGGCATTCTCGCGAGCGACCTGCATGCCGACGGCAAGCATGTCGGCATCCTTTGCGTGCCGGGCCACGTGTCGGGCGGCGAGGTGCTCGGCAAGCCGCTGCTGCACATGGACGGCCAGGCGGTCTTCAAGCTCGCCGTGCGTGTGCTCGAGGACGCCGCGCGCGCCACGCTCGCCAAGGCCGGCAAGACCGAGGCCGACATCGACTGGCTGATTCCGCACCAGGCCAACATCCGCATCATGGAAGGCACCGCGCGCAAGCTGAAGCTGGCGCGCGAGAAGCTGATCGTCACGGTCAACGAGCACGGCAACACCTCGGCTGCGTCGATTCCACTCGCGCTCGACGACGCGGTGCGCTCGGGCAAGGTGAAGAAGGGCGACCTGCTGATGCTCGAAGGGGTGGGCGGCGGCTTCACCTGGGGCGCGGTGCTGCTCAACTACTAGATAGAGAGCGTCGTGCCCGCAAGGGCAGCGGCGCCTCGGAGACACGCCATCATGAAAAAATTCGCTTTCGTCTTTCCGGGTCAGGGTTCGCAGGCCGTCGGCATGCTCGACGCCTGGGGCGATCACCCCGCGGTCGTGTCCACGCTGCGCGAGGCTTCCGATGCGCTCGACCTGGACGTTGCGCACCTGATCCACGAAGGCCCCAAGGAAGCGCTGGCGCTGACCACCAACACCCAGCCCGTGATGCTGGTGGCAGCGATCGCGGCCTGGCGCGCCTGGCTGGCCGAAGGTGGTGAGGCCCCCGCGGTGGTCGCCGGCCACTCGCTCGGCGAGTATTCGGCGCTGGTGGCGTCGGGCGTCCTGACGCTCGCCCAGGCGGCGCCGCTGGTGCGTTTTCGTGCCCAGGCCATGCAGGAAGCGGTGCCGGTGGGCGTGGGCGCGATGGCGGCCATCCTCGGCATGGAGGCTGCGAAGGTCCAGGCCGGCTGCGCAGAAGCCACCGCCAGCTTCGGACCCGGCAGCGCCGAGGTGGTGGAAGCCGTCAATTTCAACGACCCGATGCAGACCGTGATCGCGGGCAGCAAGGCGGCGGTCGACAAGGCCTGCGAGCTGCTCAAGGCCAACGGCGCCAAGCGCGCGCTGCTGCTGTCGGTTTCGGCGCCGTTCCACTCCAGTCTCATGAAGCCCGCCGCCGAGGCGCTGCGCGAACGGCTGGCGACGGTGAACTTCGCGGCACCGCGCATTCCGGTGCTCAACAACATCGATGTCCGGATCGAGACCGATGCCGACCGCATCCGCGACGCGCTGGTGCGCCAGGCCGCAGGCCCGGTGCGCTGGGTCGAGACCGTGCAGGCACTCGAGGCTCAGGGCGTCGAGGCGATCGTCGAATGCGGACCCGGCAAGGTGCTCGCGGGCATGGCCAAGCGCATCGCACCCACGCTCGCGGCCTCGTCGGTCTACGATCCGGCGACCCTCGCCGATACCCGGCAACTGCTCGGCGCCTGAGCGCGCCGCCCTCGAGGTCCCTTTCATGAGCATTCCCAAGTTCGAAGGCCAGGTCGCCCTGGTCACCGGCGCCACCCGCGGCATCGGCGCCGCCATCGCGCTCGAGCTGGCCCAGCGCGGGCTGACGGTCATCGGCACCGGCACCACGGAAGACGGCGCCGCGAAGATCACTGCCGCGCTGTCGGCCCATGGCGGCCGCGGCTGCGCCCTCGACGTCAACGACGGCGCCGCTGTCGAAGCGCTGGTCGAGGAGATCGTCAAGGTCTACGGCGCCCTGCACGTGCTGGTCAACAACGCGGGCATCACGCGCGACATGCTGGCCATGCGTCTCAAGGACGCCGACTGGGACGCGGTGCTCGACACCAACCTGAAGGCCGTCTTCCGCCTGTCGCGCGCAGTGATCCGCCCGATGATGAAGCAGCGCTACGGCCGCATCATCAGCATCACGAGCGTGGTCGGTGCCTCCGGCAACGCGGGCCAGGCCAACTACGCGGCCGCCAAGGCCGGCGTGGCCGGCATGACCCGCGCCTTGGCGCGCGAACTCGGCAGCCGCAGCATCACGGTCAACTGCGTGGCGCCCGGCTTCATCGAGACCGACATGACGGCCAGCCTGCCCGAGGCCCAGCAGCAGGCCCTGCTCGGCCAGATCCCGCTGGGCCACCTCGGCAAGCCGGCCGACATCGCGCATGCGGTCGCCTACCTGGCTTCACCGCAGGCGGCCTATGTCACGGGGCAGGAACTGCACGTGAACGGCGGCATGCACATGTAGCCCCGCGAGCGCAACACCTTTCATCCACGGTCGTGCGGCAAATGCCACAATGCGGCCGGCTAAAATCAACCGATTACCTACAACCCTCAGAGGGAACCAAATGAGCGATATCGAAGCACGTGTCAAGAAAATCATTGCCGAACAACTCGGCGTGGAAGAGTCCCAGGTCACCAACGAAAAGGCTTTCGTGGCCGACCTCGGCGCAGACTCGCTCGACACGGTCGAACTCGTGATGGCGCTCGAAGACGAATTCGGCATCGAGATCCCGGACGAAGACGCCGAGAAGATCACGACGGTCCAGAACGCCGTCGACTACGCCACCAAGAATCAAAAGGCCTGATACGGCCGCGCTGAGCGCCCGCCCTCCCGGTCCTCGGCTTCCATGCCGACGAGCACCGACCGGCGGCCTCGGCTCCCAGAAAGGTTTGCCGGCATGACCAAACGCCGCGTCGTCGTGACCGGACTCGGTTGCCTCGCTCCCGTCGGAAATTCCGTCACCGAATCCTGGGCCAACCTGTTGGCCGGGAAATCGGGCATCGAGACGATCACCAAGTTCGATGTGAGCGCCTTTTCCTGCAAGTTCGCAGGCGAGGTCAAGGGCTTCGACATCAAGGAATACATCCCCGAGAAGGAAGCGCGCCACATGGACCGCTTCATCCATCTCGGGCTCGCGGCCGCCATCCAGGCGGTGCGGGACAGCGGCTTGCCCACCGGCGACGACCTGTCCGAGGAAGAGGCCGTTCGCATCGGCTGCAACATCGGCTCCGGCATCGGCGGCCTGCCGCTGATCGAGGACACGCACGCCGAACTCGTGAATCGCGGCCCGCGCCGGGTGTCGCCGTTCTTCGTGCCGGCATCGATCATCAACATGATCTCGGGCCACGTCTCCATCAAGTATGGATTCAAGGGCCCGAACATCGCGATCGTCACGGCCTGCACCACGGGCCTGCATGCGATCGGCACCTCGGCACGCATGATCGAGTACGGCGACGCCGACGTGATGATCGCGGGCGGTGCCGAATCGACCGTGTCGCCGCTCGGCCTCGGCGGCTTCGCGGCCGCGCGCGCACTGTCGACCCGCAACGACGATCCCCACACCGCCTCCCGGCCGTGGGACAAGGACCGCGACGGCTTCGTGCTCGGCGAGGGCGCCGGTGTCGTGGTGCTCGAGGAATACGAGCGCGCCAAGGCCCGCGGCGCCAAGATCTACGCCGAAGTCTCCGGCTTCGGCATGTCCGGCGATGCCTTCCACATGACCGCACCCAACGTCGACGGCCCGCGCCGCTCGATGCAGATGGCGCTGGCCAATGCGGGCGTCAATGCCGACCAGGTGCAGTACGTCAACGCCCACGGCACCTCGACGCCGCTCGGCGACCTGAACGAGACCAACGCGATCAAGAACGCCTTCGGCGATCACGCGAAGAAGCTGGTCGTCAACTCGACCAAGTCGATGACCGGCCACCTTCTGGGCGGCGCCGGCGGCATCGAATCGGTGTTCACGGTGCTCGCGGTGCATCACCAGAAGAGCCCGCCGACCATCAACATCTTCAACCAGGATCCCGAGTGCGATCTGGACTACTGCGCCAACGAGGCGCGTGATCTCAAGATCGACGTCGCGGTCAAGAACAACTTCGGCTTCGGCGGCACCAACGGCACGCTGGTGTTCAAGCGCGTTTGAAGCGCCTCCTGCGATGCACAGCGCGCCGTCGGTGAACTACCCGGTGGGGCGTTCGCGCCGCGCCGAACGGCTCCTGATGGCGCTGTGGGCGCTGGGCGTCGCCAGCGTCACCGCCGCCTGCCTTGCCGATGCGGCTGCCCTCGACTGGCGGCAGGCCATGCTGGCCGCCAGCGCGGTAGTGGCCGGCGTTGCCGCCTGGACCGGCGTGCTTCGCAGCTCCGCGGCCGCCGAACTGGGCTTCGACGGCCATGCCTGGTCGATGTCGGGCGAAGCGAGCCGGCGCAATGCCGGCGTCTGCGTGGCGCTCGACCTGCAGTCGCTGATGCTCGTGCGCCTCGTGGGGCCGGGCCGGGCGGCACACTGGATCTGGCTCGACCGAGAGGCGCTTCCCGAGCGCTGGCTCGACCTGCGACGCGCGCTGTACGCGCGCCCCGGCGCTGCAGCCCCCGTGTCTGCGCCCGCGCCCGGTGCGCGTCACTCCTCGCCATGACAGCCTTGCCGCCTTCGCCGCCGCCGCCCGCGCCGCCGCCATCGGGTCCGCTCGATGGCGCCGAGGCGCCGCTCGCGCCGCGGCCCGGCGAGGTCGATTTCCAGCTGGTCCAGCGCACCGTCGCGGGCGACCAGAAGGCCTTCGAGCTGCTCGTCATCAAGTACCAGCGCCGGATCGAGCGCCTGATCGGCCGCATGGTGCGCGATGTCAACCTGGTCGAGGACATCGCCCAGGAGACCTTCATCCGCGCCTACCGCGCGCTGCACCAGTTCCGCGGCGAAGCCCAGTTCTACACCTGGCTCTACCGGATTGCGGTCAACACGGCCAAGAAGGCGCTGGTCGACATGAAGCGCGACCCCACGATCACCGAGAGCGCCCTGCGTTCGTCTTCCGACGACGAGGATGAAACTTACCGGCCCAGAAACGAACCAATCAGCGACGAGACCCCCGAATCCGTGCTTGCAGCCAATGAGATCGCCGCCGCCGTCGAGGCGGCGATGGAGGCTTTGCCGGCCGAATTGCGGCAGGCAGTGACCCTGCGCGAGATCGAGGGCATGAGCTACGAAGAGATTGCCGAGGTCATGAACTGTCCGATCGGCACGGTGCGGTCGCGGATTTTCCGTGCCCGCGAGGCGATTTCGACCCGGGTCAAGCCCATGCTGGACAGCCAGTCGGGCAAGCGTTGGTAAGCAGGTGAACCAGATGAAGCAAGAACATACAGTCCAGGAACAGCTCTCGGCCCTCGCCGACGGCCATTTGCGCGATGCGGAATTCGCCGAAGTGGTCGGCAGGCTCGGCGTCGATGCCGAACTGCGCGCCACCTGGCAGACCTACCACCTCGTGGGCGACGTGTTGCGTTCCGGTGGTCACGCGGTCTGCAGCGACACCTCGGCCTTCGTGGCGCGTTTCCAGAGCCGCCTGGCTGCCGAGCCCGTGCCGATGCCGGCTGCGATCCCGGTCGCGGTTTCCGCGCCGGAAGTCCGGCATGTGCCGCAGCGCGTCGAGGCCGCCAACGAACCGGTGTTCCGCTGGAAGCTCGTGGCCGGCGCCGCCTCGCTGGCCGCCGCCGCGGCCATCGGCTGGAACTGGGTCGGTGTCGCCGATTCGCGCGCAGCCGGCGCCCAGCTCGCGCAACAGCAGCAAACCGCACCGGCCGTGGTGGCCGCGGCCGATGCACCGAAGCCGGCCGCGCCCGCTCTGTCGGCCACGCGCGTGATCATCGGCAACGGCAATCCGCAGGTCATGCTGCGCGATCCGCGCCTCGACCAGCTGCTCGAGGCCCATCAGCAGGCCGGCGGCGCATCGCAGATGCCGTCGGGCTTCCTGCGCAACGCGACCTTCGACCGGCCGTCCCGCTGATCCGTTCGGGCAGCCGCAATGTCTTCCTCTTCTCCGATGCCGATCTCCGCGCGTGGCTTCCTGTTGCTGGCGGCCGCGATGTGCGTGGCGCCCATGGTCCTGGGCCAGACCCGCAGCGCTGCGCCGCAGCCCGCGGGCCCCGCGTCCGCAAGCGGCAATGAGACCATGGGGCTGGTGGAATGGCTGCAGCGCATGCATGCGGCAGCGCGCCAGCGCAGCTACGTGGGCACCTTCGTGGTGTCGGCGCCAGCGGGCAACCTGTCGAGCGCGCGCATCTGGCACGTGTGCGAAGGCGACCTGCAGATGGAGCGCATCGAGGCGCTCTCGGGTCCGCAGCGCTCGACCTTCCGGCGCAACGACCAGGTCGTGACCTTCCTGCCCGATTCGAAGGTCGTCAAGCACGAGACGCGCGAGAACCTCGAACTGTTTCCCAACCTGCTCGGCACGCCCGACTCCTCGATCGCCAATTCGTACGGGCTGCGCGTGATCGGCAAGGACCGCGTCGCGGGCTTCGATGCCGACGTGGTGCAGATCGAGCCGCACGATGCGCTTCGCTTCGGCTACCGGGCCTGGAGCGAGCGCCGCTCGGGACTGGTCATCAAGCTGCAGACCATCGATCGCGACAACAAGGTGATCGAGCAGTCGGCGTTTTCCGAGCTGCAACTCGACGCGCCCGTGAAGATGCATGCGCTCAAGCAGATGATGGGCAGCACCGCGGGCTACCGGGTCGAGAAGTCCGAGCTCGAGCGCACGACGGCGCAGCGCGAGGGCTGGCAGCTCAAGAAACCCGTGCCGGGCTTCCGCCCCGTGAGCTCGTTCCGCCGCCCGTCGGGCGTGGAAGGGCAGGGCCATACGATGCAGTGGACCTTCTCGGACGGCCTCGCGACGGTCTCGCTCTTCATCGAATCCTACGATGCGCAGCGCAAGCCCGAAGAAGTGCTGATGGCACTGGGCGCCACCCACACGCTGACCCGGCGTCTCACGGACAAGGACGGCGACTGGTGGCTGACCGCGGTCGGCGAGGTTCCCCCGCAGACCCTCGATGCCTTCGCGCAGAACCTGGTCCGTTCGCGCTAGTCGTTTTTGTCGCCACCGTCTCTCCAACGAAAGAAACCGATGATGCTCAAGATCAAGGGGAACACCGTTCGCTCGTCCCTGATGGCCTGCGCGATGGCGCTGGGCTCGACCGCGGCGATGCTGCCCGTCACGCCGGTGCATGCCCAGGCCCGCGTTCTGCCCGACTTCACCGACCTGGTCGACCAGGTCGGGCCGGCGGTGGTCAACATCCGCACCATCGAGAAGACGGCGCAGGCCGGCGGCGCCGCCGGGGAGCCCGACGAGGAGATGCAGGAATTCTTCCGCCGCTTCTTCGGCCAGCCGATGCCCGGCGCGCCGCGCCAGGGCCCGCGCGCCGCTCCGAACCGTCCACAGGCGCCCGACGAGGAGCGTCCGCGCGGCGTCGGCTCGGGCTTCATCCTTTCGCCCGACGGCTACGTCATGACCAATGCGCATGTGGTGGATGGCGCGTCCGAAGTGCTCGTGACGCTGCCCGACAAGCGCGAGTTCAAGGCCCGCATCGTCGGCGCCGACAAGCGCACCGACGTGGCGGTCGTGAAGATCGACGCCACGGGCCTGCCCTCGGTCAAGGTCGGTGACATCGGCAAGCTGCGCGTCGGCGAATGGGTGATGGCGATCGGCTCGCCGTTCGGGCTCGAGAACACGGTCACGGCCGGCATCGTGAGCGCCAAGCAGCGCGACACCGGCGACTACCTGCCCTTCATCCAGACCGACGTGGCGATCAATCCCGGCAATTCGGGCGGCCCGCTGATCAACATGCGCGGCGAGGTGGTGGGCATCAACAGCCAGATCTATTCGCGCTCGGGCGGCTTCATGGGCATCTCGTTCTCGATCCCGATCGACGAGGCGATCCGCGTCAGCGACCAGCTGCGCACCTCGGGCCGCGTCTCGCGCGGGCGCATCGGCGTGCAGATCGACCAGGTCACGAAGGACGTGGCCGAATCCATCGGACTCGGCAAGGCGCAGGGCGCCCTGGTGCGCGGTGTCGAATCGGGCTCGCCGGGCGACAAGGCCGGCATCGAGCCGGGCGACATCATCACCAAGTTCGACGGCAAGGCGATCGACAAGCCGAGCGACCTGCCGCGGCTGGTTGGCAACACCAAGCCCGGGACCAAGAGTTCGGTCACCGTCTTCCGCCGCGGCAGCACGCGCGACATCAACGTGATCATCGCGGAGATCGAGCCCGACAAGCCCACCAAGGTGGCGGAACGCGACGAACCCGCGGCCAAGCCGTCGGGCTCGGCGGCCGCGAAGTCGATGGGCCTCACGCTCAGCGATCTCACCGACGCGCAGAAGAAGGAGCTCAAGCTCAAGGGCGGCGTGCGGGTCGACACCGCCACCGACGCGGCGGCGCGTGCCGGCCTGCGCGAGGGCGACGTGGTGCTGGGCGTCAGCAATGTCGAGGTCTCGAACCTCAAGGAATTCGAGGCTGCGCTGGCCAAGGCCGACAAGTCCAAGTCGATCAGCCTGCTGTTCCGCCGTGGCGACTGGGCGCAATACGCGCTGCTGCGGCCGGCGCGCTGAAGTCGGCCGGCGCGTCAAGTGGCCCCACCCCGCAGTCGGGTTTGGGGCCCATTTTTCGTCCTTGTCGCGTCCGGGCCGCATCGCCCAGGAATTTTTTTTGGGGCGCCGGAAGCGGCTTTTTGGTTGGCATTCACTAACTTAAGGCGAGTCTAAGGACGAATTTCGGTAGAATAGAGGGCCTCCCGAGCCCAATCGATGCATAAGCGCTGACGCCGGCTTCACCATGCGAGATTCAAGTTGTTCGTCCACCGACGCTCCACAGTTCGCCCACAAGTTGTTAAGCGATTGCTCCACCGACCCTGTTGATAAGTTGTTTATAAGTAGCATGTTGCTGACCTGCAACGACCCCTCCCGGGCCTTGGCCCGGCTGTACGCGCCCCCCTTTTTGCCTACAATGAAGTTCCAACTACTGCAGTTGCCATTGCTTGTTGGTTCAGGGCGCGTCTCTAGAGGACGCGCCCTTTTTTCTTGCCTGTCGCGTTCTGCGTCCGAGCCAATTCAAGTACTTAAGCGTTCCCGTTGATGAATCACATCAGAAATTTTTCGATCATTGCGCACATCGATCACGGCAAGTCGACACTCGCCGATCGCTTGATCCAGCGCTGCGGCGGACTCGCGGAACGCGAGATGGAAGCACAGGTTCTCGACTCGATGGACATCGAGAAAGAGCGTGGGATAACCATCAAGGCGCAGACCGCCGCGCTGCACTACAAGGCCCTCGACGGCAAGGTCTACAACCTCAATCTGATCGACACGCCGGGCCATGTCGACTTCTCCTATGAAGTGAGTCGCTCGTTGTCGGCGTGCGAAGGCGCGCTGCTGGTCGTCGATGCATCGCAAGGCGTCGAAGCGCAGACGGTGGCCAACTGCTACACCGCGCTGGACCTCGGCGTCGAGGTGGTGCCGGTGCTCAACAAGATGGACCTGCCGAACGCAGACCCCGACAACGCGCGCTCGGAAATCGAAGACGTGATCGGCATCGACGCCACCGATGCGATCCCGTGCTCCGCGAAGACCGGCATGGGCATCGACGAGATCCTCGAGGCCGTCGTGAAGAAGATGCCGGCGCCGCGCGGCAATCCCGACGGCCCGCTGCGCGCGATGATCATCGACAGCTGGTTCGACCCCTACGTCGGCGTCGTGATGCTGGTGCGCGTGGTCGACGGCCGGCTGGCGAAGGGCGAGCGCATCAAGATGATGGCCTCGGGCGCCACCTACAACGCCGACAACATCGGCGTCTTCACGCCGGCCAACGAGCCGCGCGCCTCGCTCGAGGCCGGCGAGGTCGGCTACATCATCGCCGGCATCAAGGAACTGCAGGCTGCCAAGGTCGGCGACACCGTGACGCTGATCCGGCCCGGCACCGGCGGTGCGGCGGCCACGGCCACCGAGGCGCTGCCCGGCTTCAAGGAGATCCAGCCGCAGGTGTTCGCGGGCCTCTACCCGACCGAGGCCAGCGAATACGACTCGCTGCGCGACGCGCTCGAGAAGCTCAAGCTCAACGATTCCTCGCTGCGCTACGAGCCCGAGGTGAGCCAGGCGCTGGGCTTCGGCTTTCGCTGCGGCTTCCTGGGCCTGCTGCACATGGAGATCGTGCAGGAGCGCCTCGAGCGCGAGTTCGACCAGGACCTGATCACGACCGCGCCGAGCGTGGTCTACCAGGTCATGAAGAACGACGGCGAGGTGATCATGGTCGAGAACCCGTCGAAGATGCCCGATGTCGGCAAGATGGCCGAGATCCGCGAGCCCATCGTCACGGTCCATCTCTACATGCCCCAGGAGTACGTGGGCTCGGTCATGACGCTAGCCAACCAGAAGCGCGGCGTTCAGATGAACATGGCCTACCACGGCCGCCAGGTCATGCTGACCTACGAGATGCCGCTGGGCGAGATCGTGCTCGACTTCTTCGACAAGCTCAAATCGGTGAGCCGCGGCTACGCGTCGATGGACTACGAGTTCAAGGAGTACCGGGCCTCCGACGTGGTGAAGGTCGACATCCTGCTCAACGGCGAGAAGGTCGATGCGCTGTCCATCATCGTGCACCGCACCCAGTCGCAGTACCGTGGCCGGGCCGTGGTGTCCAAGATGCGCGAGATCATTTCGCGCCAGATGTTCGACGTCGCGATCCAGGCCGCGATCGGGGTCAACATCATCGCGCGTGAGACAATCAAGGCGCTGCGCAAGAACGTGCTCGCCAAGTGCTACGGCGGCGACATCACCCGCAAGAAGAAGCTTCTCGAGAAGCAGAAGGCGGGCAAGAAAAGAATGAAGCAGATCGGCTCGGTCGAGGTCCCGCAAGAGGCCTTCCTCGCCATCCTGCAAGTCGAAGACTAAGAAGCCCGAAGCGGCCCCCCAGATGGCATTCCTCACCTCCCTGATCCTCGCGGCCTTCGCCGGCTACATCGGTGCCTGGTACTTCGGCGCGGTCGAAGGCAACTTCGCGCTGCTCCTGTTCCTCGCTACCGTCGTCACTGGCGTGTACTGGCTGGCCGAGCGCTTCTATTTCCTGCCGCGGCGCCGGCGCGCGGCCGATGCGCTCGACGCATCCCTCGTGCAACGGCGCGAGGAACTCGCGCGCCAGGGCATCACACAGGTCGACACGGTCGACGCCAAGGCGCGCGAGCGCCTGATCATGCAGCCGTGGTGGCTCGACTGGACCGCCGGGCTGTTCCCCGTGATCCTGGCCGTGTTCCTGCTGCGCTCCTTCCTGTTCGAGCCGTTCAAGATCCCCTCCGGCTCGATGATGCCGACGCTGCTCACGGGCGACCTGATCCTCGTGAACAAGTTCGTCTACGGCCTGCGGCTGCCGGTGATCAACACGAAGATCACCGAGGGCAAGGCGCCCGAGCGCGGCGACGTCATGGTGTTCCGCTACCCGCCCAAGCCCAGCATGGACTACATCAAGCGGGTGGTCGGCGTGCCCGGCGACGAGGTCGCCTACCTGAACAAGAAGCTCACGATCAACGGCCAGCCGGTCAGCAAGACCGCGATTCCCGACTACTTCGACGAGGAGACGATGCGCTACCTCAAGCAGTACCAGGAAGACCTCGGCGGCAAGAGCCACAAGCTGCTCAACGACGAAACGCGCCGGGCCGGACTCTCGGAAGCCGAGATCATGCAGTTCCCGAATCAGGAAAATTGTCGTTACAGTGTCGAGGGCGTGGTGTGCAAGGTGCCCGCCGGTCACTATTTCGTGATGGGCGACAACCGCGACAACTCGCTCGATTCGCGCTATTGGGGCTTCGTTCCGGACCAGAACATCGTCGGCAAGGCGTTCCTGGTCTGGATGAACTTCGGCAATCTCAAGCGCATCGGCACATTCGAATAGAGCATCGTCATTGAGGGGAAGAGGGCATGAAGGTTAGTCAGACCAGAAGACAACAGCGCGGCATCTCGTTCATCGGCCTGCTGTTCGTGGCCGTCGTGCTGGCCTGCGTCGGCGTGGTGGTGGCGCAGGTCATTCCGACGCTGATCGAATACCAGGCGATCACCAAGGCCGCCAACAAGGCAGCCGAAGGCTCGACGGTGCCCGAAGTGCGCGCCATCTTCGATCGCGCACAGGCCATCGACGACTTCCATTCGGTCAGCGGCAAGGACCTGGACGTGCGCAAGGAGGGCGACAAGGTGGTCGTCTCCTTCGCCTACGAGCGCGAGATTCCCCTCTTCGGCCCGGCCTACCTGACGCTGAAGTACAAGGGCCAGTCCCGTTGACGACCTGCTCGTGACCGACGGCGGACTCGTCGCGCTCCAGGGGCGCCTTCAGCACCCGTTTGCCGACCCGCGGCTGTTGCAGCTCGCGCTGACCCACCGAAGCTTTTCCGCCGACCACAACGAGCGGCTCGAATTCCTCGGCGATTCGGTGCTGAACCTGGCGGTCTCGCACCTGCTCTACGAGCGCCTGGCCACGCTGCCCGAAGGCGATCTGTCGCGCGTGCGGGCCAACTTGGTCAAGCAGGACACGCTGCACCAGCTCGCGCTCAAGCTTTCCCTTTCCCCGCTGCTGCGGCTCGGCGAGGGCGAATCGCGTTCCGGGGGCCAGAACCGGCCGTCGATCCTGGCCGACGCGCTCGAGGCGGTGATCGGCGCCGTCTATCTCGACGCCGGCTATGCGGCAGCGCAGGCGCTGGTGCGCCGGCTCTACGAGGCGGTGGAGATCAGCCCCCGCATGGAGGCGGCCTCGAAGGACCCGAAGACCGAATTGCAGGAATGGCTGCAGGGTCACAAAATGAAGCTGCCCGCCTACCGCGTCGTCGGAACGCTGGGGGCGGCGCACAAGCAGACTTTCGATGTCGAATGCGAGGTGCCCGATCTGGACCTGCGCGAACGCGGCATCGGCGGCTCGCGCCGCGCCGGTGAGCAGGCCGCCGCGGCGGCCATGTTGATCCGGCTCAAGGCGCGAGGCGCAAAGGCAACCCCATGAACGAAGCGAACGAATCCATCCTCCCCGCCGACGACGAGGGCGCCGACGAGGTTGCCGGGACCGACGCGCCGCATCGCTGCGGCCTGGTGGCGATCGTCGGCAAGCCCAACGTGGGCAAGTCGACGCTGCTCAACGCCCTGGTGGGGCAGAAGATCAGCATCACCTCGCGCAAGGCCCAGACCACGCGCCACCGCATCACGGGCATGCGCACCCTGGGCCCGACCCAGTTCGTGTTCGTCGACACGCCGGGCTTCCAGACGCTGCATGCCAATGCGCTCAACAAGTCGCTCAACAAGACCGTGCAAGGCGCGGTCGGCGACGTCGACCTGATCCTGTTCGTGGTCGAGGCCGGCAGCTTCACGCCGGCCGACGAGCGCGTGCTCAAGCTGCTCGGCAAGGGCATCCCGACCGTGCTGCTGGCCAACAAGCTCGACAACGTGCACCGCCGTGGCGACATCGCGCCCTGGCTGCAGACGATGCAGGCAAAGCACAGCTTCGCCGAGTTCGTGCCGATGTCGGCCAAGAACCCGAAGGACGTCGAACGCCTGTTCGGCATCTGCGAGAAGTACCTGCCCGAGCAGGACTGGTTCTACGCCGAGGACGAGCTCACCGACCGCAGCGAGAAGTTCCTGGCCGGCGAACTGGTGCGCGAGAAGCTCTTCCGCCTGACCGGCGACGAGCTGCCCTACACCTCGACCGTCATCATCGACAAGTTCGAGGAAGAGCCGCCGCAGAAGAAGGGCCAGAAGCGCCTTTTGCGCATCGCCGCGACGATCGTGGTCGAGCGCGACGGCCACAAGGCGATGGTGATCGGCGACAAGGGCGAGCGCATCAAGCGCATCGGCATGGAGACGCGGGTCGAGCTCGAGAAGCTGGCCGATGCCAAGGTCTTCCTCGAGCTCTGGGTCAAGGTGCGCTCGGGCTGGGCCGACGACGAGGCCCGCGTGCGTTCCTTCGGCTATGAATAGGCTCGTGCGCGAGCGCTGAATGGCCACGCGCCGAACCTCGCACGAACCGGCCTATGTGCTCCATCGCTACGACTGGAGCGAGTCGAGCCTGATCCTCGAGACCTTCACTCGCCACCTGGGCCGCATTGCGCTGGTGGCCAAGGGGGCCAAGCGGCCGAGCTCCAACTTCCGTCCGGTGCTGCTGCCGCTGCAGCCGCTGCAGGTGAGCTTCAGCGGCGAAGCCGAGATCCGCACGCTCAAGGGCGCCGAGTGGATGGGCGGCCACGTGATGCCGACCGGCGAGGCGCTGCTGTCGGGCTACTACGTCAACGAGCTGCTGCTGCGGCTGCTCGCGCGCGACGATCCGCACGAGGCGCTGTTCGATGCCTACGCAGCCGTGGTGCAGGTGCTCGCGGGAGACCACGCCGGCGCCCAGGCCGCCACCCAGTCGGCCGCGCTGCGGACCTTCGAGCTGCTGCTGCTGCGCGAGGTCGGCCTGCTGCCCGCGCTCGATGCCGAGACGCTGACGCTCGCGCCGCTCTTGCCCACAGGCCGCTACACGCTGGTCGCCGAGGCCGGCCTGCGCCAGGCGGCCGACGAAGAGACGGCGCTTGCCGGTGCCGACTGGCGCGCGCTGCAGGCGGCGCTGGACGACCGGGCGCCGTTCGCGGCCACGCTGCGGGTCTGCGCGGGCCGCGACGGTGCCCTGCGCAACCAGTTGCGGGCGCTGCTCAACTACCATTGCGGCGTTGCAACCCTGCGCACGCGGCAGATGATGCGGGACCTCCAAGCGCTATGAGCACTTCCTATTTCACGGCCCTCTCGGTCAACCTCAACAAGGTCGCACTGGTGCGCAACACGCGCCCCCTCGGCATTCCCAGCGTGCTGTTCGCGGCCGCGCTGTGCCTGGATGCGGGCGCCCACGGCATCACGGTCCATCCGCGGCCCGACGAGCGCCACATCCGGCCGCAGGACGTGCGCGACCTGTCGCTGCTGCTGCACCGCGACTGGCCGGCCGCCGAGTTCAACATCGAGGGCAACCCCTTCCACAACCTGATGGACTTCGTGCGCGAGCTGCGCCCGCACCAGGCCACCTTCGTGCCCGACACCGAGACCCAGTCGACCAGCGACCACGGCTGGAGCTTTCCCGAGGATGCCGAGCGCCTGCGGCCGCTGATCGCGGAAGCCCATGCGCTCGGCGTGCGCGTGAGCCTGTTCATGGACCCCGATCCCGAGATGATGGCGGCGGCCAAGGCAGTCGGCGCCGACCGCGTGGAGCTCTACACCGAGGGCTACGCGGCCTCGCGCGACACCTCGCGCGCCCAGCAGGTGCTGGCGCTCTACGTCGAGGCGGCGCGTGCGGCGCAGGAAGCCGGCCTCGAGGTCAACGCCGGGCACGACCTGAGCCGCGAGAATCTCGGCGATTTCCTGCGCGCCGTGCCCGGCGTGCGCGAGGTCTCCATCGGCCATGCCTTCGTCTCGGACGCGCTCGAGCTGGGCTACGCGGCCGCCACGCGCGACTACCTGCAGCGCATCGAAGAAGCGCGTTGAAGACGGCGCCCACGTGATCTACGGCATCGGCACCGACATCTGCGATATCCGGCGCATCGCCGCCACCTTCGAGCGGCAGGGCGAGCGCTTCGCCCGCAAGGTGCTGAGCGATGCGGAATTCGCGGTCTGGCAGGCGCGCAGCGCGCGGTGGCCGAAGCGCGGCCTGCGCTATCTCGCGACCCGCTTCTCGGCCAAGGAAGCCTTCAGCAAGGCGGTCGGCATGGGCATGCGCATGCCCATGAGCTGGCGCCTGTGCGAGATCGCGAACCAGAAGAGCGGCAAGCCCGTGATCGTGCTGCACGGCCCGCTCAAGGAGTGGTTCGAGGCCCGGGGCCTCAGCGCCCACGTGAGCGTGACCGACGAGACCGACTACGCGGCGAGCTTCGTGGTGGTCGAACGCAAAGAAGAATGACCGAAAACTCCCTGCATGCCCCGCTGATCATCGACGTCGCGGGCGTCGAACTCACGGCCGCCGACCTGCGCCGGCTGGCCGATCCCCGGGTCGGCGGCGTGATCCATTTCGCCCGCAACTGGCAGGACCGCGATCGCATGTGCGCGCTCAATGCCGAGATCAAGGCGCTGCGGCCCGATCTGCTGATCTGCGTCGACCACGAAGGCGGCCGGGTGCAGCGATTCCGCACCGACGGCTTCACGCGGCTGCCGTCGATGCGCGCGCTCGGCACGCTGTGGATGAGCGATCCGCTGCGCGCCACCCAGGCCGCCGTGGGCTGCGGGCGGGTGCTGGCCGGCGAGTTGCGGGCCTGCGGTGTCGACTTCAGCTTCGCGCCGGTGCTCGACCTGGACTACGGCGAGAGCAGCGTGATCGGCGACCGCAGCTTCCACCGCGATCCGCGCGTGGTGGCGCTGCTGGCGCGCAGCGTCATGCACGGCCTGCTGCAGGCCGGCATGGCCAACTGCGGCAAGCACTTTCCGGGGCACGGCTTCGTCAAGGCCGATTCGCACGTGGCAGTTCCGGTCGACCGCCGCAGCCTCAAGGCCATCCTGGGCGAGGATGCCCGGCCCTACGACTGGCTCGACGGCACGCTGGCTGCCGTGATGCCCGCGCACGTGATCTACCCGAAGGTGGATGCGCGGCCGGCCGGCTTCTCGTCCAGGTGGCTGCAGGCGATCCTGCGCGGCCGGCTCGGCTTCGATGGCGCGGTGTTCAGCGACGACCTCAGCATGGAGGCGGCACGCCGGATCGACGGCCGGCTGCTGAGCTACACCGATGCGGCCCTGGCGGCCCTCGATGCGGGCTGCGACCTCGCGCTGCTGTGCAACCAGAGCGTGGGCGATGGCGCCGTGCTCGACGAGTTGCTGGCGGGCTTCGAGGATGCGCACCGCAGCGGCCGCTGGCAGCCCAGTGCCGATGGCGAGCGGCGGCGCCGCAGCCTGCTGCCGCGCGGACCGGCGCTCGACTGGACTGCGCTGCAGGCCTCGAATGCGCATCGCCGGGCGCTGGCGTTGCTCGAGCGCCTCTAGAAGACGCCGGACGCCCGGCGGGCGATCAGGTCGCCCCGGGCTCGACCTGCACCTGCGGCGCCCAGAGCCGCGCGCCGCCGGCATCGAGGTGCGTCAGGTACAGCCGCAGATCGAATTCGAGCTGGTGGTAGTCGGGCTCCATGTGGGCGCACAGCTGGTAGAAGGCCTTGTCATGGTCGCGCTCCTTCATGTGAGCCAGCTCGTGAACCACGATCATGCGCAGCCATTCGATCGGCACCTCCTTGAACAGGCTGGCGACGCGGATCTCGCGCTTGGCCTTGAGCTTGCCGCCCTGGACCCGCGAGATCGTCGTGTGCGTGCCCAGCGCATTGCGGATCACGTGCAGCTTGTTGTCGAAGGCCACTTTCGAGAGCGGCGCGGCATTGCGCAGGAAGTCGGCCTTGAGTTCGCTCACGTAGTCGTACAGGGCGCGGTCGGTGCGGATGTCGTGCGCCTTTGCGTAGCGCTTCTGCAGGAAGTCGCCGAGCCGGCCCGCCGAGACCAGCGGCTCGACCTGGGCGCGCAGCGCCGCGGGGTAGGCGGCGAGGTATTTCACGCCGGATCGGCGATGCGCGTGCCGGCGGCTGCGTAGGCCAGCCCGGCCGCGACGCCGCCGAACAGATCGCCTTCGACCAGCTCGACGCCCGGGAAGGCCTCGCGCAGCGCCTGCTGGAAGGGCTGCAGCGCCGAAGAACCGCCCGTGAGGTAGATGGCGTCGAGCGCGGTGGGGCGCAGGCCGGCCCGCTCGACGCATTCGCGCGCGCAGTCGACCACGCGCCCGAGCAGCGCCTGCAGGTGCTCGGCAAGCCCGGCGCCGGTCAGGACTGCCTGCAGGCCACGCTCCGCGCAGGAGAGATCG
Organism: Variovorax jilinensis; assembly: GCF_030316885.1. Lineage (GTDB taxonomy): Bacteria > Pseudomonadota > Gammaproteobacteria > Burkholderiales > Burkholderiaceae_C > Variovorax > Variovorax jilinensis. The sequence continues at coordinate 518,223 of NZ_JASZYQ010000002.1, forward strand.
ATCGCGACCTCGGCGTCGCCGCCCGAGCTGCGGATCTTGGCGGCCTCGACCTCGCTCGCGATCCGGTGCCCTTCGCGGTTGACCAGCACGTTCATGAGCCGGTCGTGCAACCGCGTGTCGAGATAGCTTCCGCGCAGATCCTGCACCTGGCGGATCGACTTCGGCGTCTGCAGCCAGTTGATCAGGTGCCAGGTCGAGAGATCGAAGAAGGTGCGGCTCGGCACCTCGCGGCCCTGGGGCCCGTGATGGCGGAAGCCCAGCTGCGGCATCGCGCAGGCCAGGCTCAGGCGCTGGTCGTAATCGGTGCCGCCGATGTGGACACCGGTGGTGGCGAGCACGTCGTCCGCGCGGTCGGGGTTGTCGACGCGGTCCGGGCCCAGGCGCACCACGGTGAAGTCGGAAGTACCGCCACCGATGTCGACGATCAGCACCAGCGACTCGCGCGAGACGCGGCGCTCGAAGTCGAAGGCGGCCGCGATCGGCTCGTACTGGAAGCTGACCTCGCCGAGGCCGGCGTTCGACGCCGCGCGGCGCAGCGAATCCTCGGCCTGGCTGTCGCGCTTCTCGTCGTCGTCGACGAAGCGGATCGGCCGCCCCAGCACGACGCGCCCGGGCCGGGTGCCGAGCTGCCGGCACGCACGCTCGCCGATCTCGGACAGGAACAGCGAGATGATGTCCTCGAAGCTGACGAGCCGGTTGTCGACCTCGGTCGGCTCCTGCATGAGGGCGCTGCCCAGGATGCTCTTGAGCGAACGCATCAGCCGGCCTTCGGTGCTGGCCAGGTAGAGGCCCATCGCCTCGCGGCCGAAATGGGTGCTGCGGTCTTCCGAGTTGAAGAAGATCGCGGTGGGCAGCGCGCTCGCCGGGCCCTCGAGCAGCAGCGCCCGCGCGCGGCCGTCCGGGCCCACGCAGGCGGCGGCGGAATTCGACGTGCCGAAGTCGATCCCGATCGCGGGCGCGCGCGTGCTCAAGATTCGCGCCTGAGCGCGGGGAACAGGATCACGTCGCGGATGCTCGGCGAATCGGTCAGCAGCATCATGAGGCGGTCGATGCCGATGCCGCAGCCGCCGGTCGGCGGCATGCCGTACTCGAGCGCGCGCACGAAGTCGTGGTCGTAGAACATGGCTTCGTCATCCCCGCTGTCCTTGGCGGCCACCTGGGCATTGAAGCGCGCGGCCTGGTCCTCGGCGTCGTTGAGCTCGCTGAAGCCGTTGCCGAATTCGCGGCCCGTGATGTAGAGCTCGAAGCGCTCGGTGACCTCGGGGCGCTCGTCGTTGGCGCGCGCCAGCGGCGAGATCTCGGTCGGGTGCTCCATGATGAAGGTCGGCTGCCAGAGCTTCTCTTCGACGGTCTCCTCGAAGTACATCACCTGCAGGCTGGCCAGGCTGCGCTGCGAGAGCTTGTCCTTTTCCTCGCTGAGGCCGATCTTGCGCAGCGCGTTGACCAGCCACGCCGGGTCGTCCACGCCGGCACCGGCCTCGGTGTGCTTGAGGATCGCCTCGCGGATCGTGAGCCGCTCGAAGGGCTGGGCGAGGTCGACCGGCTTGCCCTGGTAGCTGAGCTGCTGCGTGCCCACGGCCTTGTCGGCGATGGTGCGGATCAGCGTCTCGGTGAAGTCCATCAGGTCGCGGTAGTTCCAGTACGCCGCGTAGAACTCCATCATCGTGAACTCGGGGTTGTGCCGGACCGAGATGCCTTCGTTGCGGTAGCTGCGGTTGATCTCGAACACGCGCTCGAAGCCGCCCACGATCAGCCGCTTGAGGTAGAGCTCGGGCGCGATGCGCAGGAACATCTCCTGGTCGAGCGCGTTGTGGTGCGTCTTGAAGGGTTTGGCGTTGGCGCCGCCCGGGATCGGATGCAGCATCGGCGTCTCGACCTCGAGGAAGTCGTGGCCCACCATGAAATCGCGCAGCGCGCTCACGGCCTTGCTGCGCGCGGTGAAGCGCTCGCGTGCGGTGGCGTCGGTGATCAGGTCGACGTAGCGCTGGCGGTACTTCTGCTCCTGGTCGGCCATGCCGTGGAACTTGTCGGGCAGCGGCCGCAGGCTCTTGGTGAGCAGGCGCAGCTTCGTCACCTTGACCGACAGCTCGCCGGTCTTGGTCTTCATGAGCGAGCCCTCGGCGCCGACGATGTCGCCCAGGTCCCAGCGCTTGAAGTCGGCGTAGGCCTCTTCGCCGATGCCGTCGCGCGTGACGTAGAGCTGCAGGCGGCCGGTGGCGTCCTGCAGGGTGGCGAAGCTGGCCTTGCCCATCACGCGCTTGAGCATCATGCGGCCGGCCAGGCTGACTGCGACCGGCGCCGCATCGAGCGCTTCGGCTGCCGTCTCGCGATGGGCCGCGATCAGCGCAGCGGCGCGGTCGGCAGGCTTGAAGTCGTTAGGGAAGGCAACGCCCTTGCCCTCGGCCTGGGCCGTGCGCAGCCCCTTGAGCTTCTCGCGCCGTTCGGCGATCAGCTGGTTGTCGTCGACCGCAGGGGCGGCGGCGGGCGCGTCGGGCGCGGGAACGGAAGGAGTCAGGTGGTCGGACATGGGGGCTGGAGTAGGTGCGCGGCAAAAACGCGCGCAACCCGCCATTTTAACGGGCCGCGCTAGGTCGCGATGCCGGCGCGGGCCAGCAGGTCGCTGGCCAGCTCGAGGCGCATCAGCGGGCTGTCGAGCGCCATCAGCCGCTGCCGCAGCTCGAGCGGCATCGGCAGCAGCTCGCACCAGCGGTTGGCGACCCAGCCGCAGTCCTCGAAGCGATAGGGCGCGGTGATCGGCAGCCGCGTTCCGCCGCCTTCCGCGCGCTGGCGCTCCTCGAGCGTGCGCACCAGGCGCTGCAGCGCGTCGCTCGTGTGCTGCAGGTCGTCCGGTACCGCGACCGACTGGTCGTCGGCCACGGCATCGACCTCGGCGGTCCACAGGCCGTGCTTCTGCAGTTCGCTCGTGCGCACGTTGAAGCGCTGGGTGCCCACGCATTCGATCTGCATGAGGCCGGCCTGGGGCGAATCGAACTCGCGGATGACCGCGAGCGTGCCGGTGGCGGCGAAGGCCTCGGCGCCGGCGCCCGCGCGGCGCACCTCGGCGCCCTGCGTGAGCGTGACCACGCCGAAGGGTGCGCCGGCCTTGTGGCAGCGGCCGATCATGTCGAGGTAGCGGACCTCGAAGATGCGCAGTGGCAGCAGGCCGCCCGGGAACAGCACGGTGCCCAGCGGGAACAAAGGGAGCGATCGCAGCAGGGGAGGGGTCGTCATCGTTGAACCTTGCGTGGCTATCATGGCATTCCGCTCACGACCACGCGCCATGTTCTATCAGATTCCCTCGTTCCTGCTCGACGTGATCGTCGGCCTCCTGGGCGGCGCCTGCCTGCTGCGTCTGTACATGCAGTTCCACCGCGTGCCCTTCGGCAATCCGCTCGGACGCTTCGTGTTCGCGGTGAGCGACTGGATCGTGCTGCCGCTGCGCCGCATCGTGCCATCGGTCAAGCGCTGGGATCTCGCAAGCCTGGTGGCCGCCTGGCTGCTGGTGCTGGCCAAGTTCCTGCTGCTCTGGCTGCTGATGGGCGGCGCCGGCCGCTGGGAGGTGCTGCCGCTGGTGTCGTTCATCGGCCTGCTGCAGCTGGCCGTCTCGGGGCTCACGGCGCTGCTGGTGGTCTACGCGGTGCTGTCGTGGGTGCCGAACGCGTCGTCGATGCTGCAGGACCTGATCGAGCGGCTCGCCCTGCCGCTGGTGCGGCCGTTTCGGCGTTTCATTCCGCTCGTGGGCGGCGTCGACCTTTCGGCGCTGGCCGCGATCGTGCTGCTGCAGGTGGTGGCGATCGTGCTCGGCAACGTGATGGCAGGCGCCTTCACGCTCGGGCGCTGAGGCTCAGTCCACTGCGTCGGCGGGCTGGCGCAGCAGCATGGCGAGCGTGCTCGCGACGGTCTTGCGCAGCTCGCGGCGGTCGCAGATGAAGTCGATCGCGCCCTTGGTCTGCAGGAACTCGGCGCGCTGGAAGCCTTCGGGCAGCGTGACGCGCACGGTGGATTCGATCACGCGCGGGCCGGCAAAGCCGATCAGCGCCTTGGGTTCGGCGATGACCACGTCGCCCACGAAGGCAAAGCCGGCGCTCACGCCGCCCATGGTCGGATCGGTCAGCACGCTGATGTAGGGCAGGCCCTTCTTGGCCAGCCGGGTCAGCGAGGCATTGGTCTTGGCCATTTGCATCAGCGACAGCAGGCCCTCCTGCATGCGCGCGCCGCCGGTGGCCGTGAAGCAGATGAAGGGCACCTTCTGCTCGATGGCGGTCTCGACCCCGCGCACGAAGCGTTCGCCGACCACGCTGCCCATGCTGCCGCCCATGAAATCGAACTCGAAGCAGGCGACGACCACGTTGATGCTGTGCACCGAGCCGCCGACCACCACCAGGGCATCGGTCTCGCCGGTGTTCTCGAGCGCTTCCTTGAGCCGCTCCGGGTACTTGCGGCTGTCCTTGAATTTCAGCGCGTCGACCGGCAGCACCTCCTGGCCGATCTCGTAGCGGCCTTCGGCGTCGAGAAAGGTGTCCAGGCGCGCACGGGCACCGATGCGGTGATGGTGGCCGCAGCTCGGGCAGACGTTCTGGTTGTGCTCGAGATCGGTCTTGTAGAGCACCGTCTCGCAGCTCGGGCATTTGATCCAGAGGCCTTCGGGCATCTGGCGCCGCTCGCTCGGGTCGGACGGCGTGATCTTCGATGGCAGCAGTTTTTCAAGCCAGCTCATGGTGCTCCTTGTTTGGCGGTGGATTATCCGCCAGCCGCGGACCGGGCCGTGGCGGGCGGGAGCGCGTCGAGCGCCTGGCGGATGCCGGCCAGGAATTCGCGCACCAGCGGCACCACGGCGTCGCGCGGCTGGCCCTCGATCAGCTGGATGATGCGGGTGCCGATCACGACGGCATCGGCCGCGGCGCCGACCGCCTGCGCGGTGGCGGCGTCGCGGATGCCGAAGCCGACGCCGACCGGCACGCTCACGTGCCGGCGGATGCGCGGGATCATGCGGCCGACCGCCTCGGTGTCGAGGTGGCCGGCGCCGGTCACGCCCTTGAGCGAGACGTAGTAGACGTAGCCGGTCGCCACGCGGCCGACCTGCGCCATGCGCTCGTCGGTGCTCGTCGGCGCGAGCAGGAAGATCAGGTCGATGTTCTTGGCTTTCAGCGCGGCGGCGAAGTCCTCGCATTCCTCGGGCGGGTAGTCGACCACCAGCAGGCCGTCGACACCGGCGGCGGCGGCGTCGCGGATGAACGCGCCCTTGCCGTGCACGCCGTCGTAGCGTTCCACGGGGTTGGCGTAGCCCATCAGCACGACCGGCGTGCGGTCGTCATTCCGGCGGAACTCGGCCACGATCGCGAGCACCTGCTTCATGCCGACGCCGAGCGCGAGCGCTGCCTCGCCGGCGCGCTGGATCACCGGGCCGTCGGCCATCGGGTCGGAGAAGGGCACGCCCAGCTCGATCACGTCGGCGCCGGCCTCGACCATGCCGTGCATCAGCGCGGGCGTGATGTCGGCGTAGGGAAAGCCGGCCGTGACGTAGGGCACCAGCGCGCGGCGGCCTGCCTGTTGCAGGGCCTCGAATGCGGCAGCGATCCGGCTCATCACTTGCCTCCCTTCACGCTCAGGCCGCGCATCGACGGCCGGTCGTAGAAGTCGACGCCCGAGAGATCGGCCACGGTGCCGATGTCCTTGTCGCCGCGACCCGAGAGGTTCACGAGGATGGACTGATCGGGACGCATGGTCTTCGCGAGCTTCATCGCATAGGCGAAGGCATGGCTCGATTCGAGCGCCGGGATGATGCCTTCGGTGCGGCACAGGTAGTGGAAGGCCTCCAGCGCCTCGGCGTCGGTGATGCCGACGTATTCGGCGCGGCCGATGTCGGCCAGGTAGGAATGCTCGGGTCCGACGCCGGGGTAGTCGAGGCCGGCGCTGATGCTGTGGGTCTCGGTCACCTGGCCGTCCTCGTTCTGCAGCAGGTAGGTGCGGTTGCCGTGCAGCACGCCCGGACTGCCGCGCAGGATCGAGGCCGAATGCTTGCCGCTGTCGAGGCCTTCGCCCGCGGCCTCGACGCCGACCAGCCGGGTGCGCTCGAACGGAATGTAGGGATGGAAGATGCCCATCGCATTGCTGCCGCCGCCCACGCAGGCGACCACCACGTCGGGCTGTCGGCCCTCGGCCTCGCCCGTGATGCCCTGGGCCGCGAGCATGGCCGGCATCTGCGCGATGCATTCGGTGCCGATCACGCTCTGGAAGTCGCGCACCATCGTCGGGTAGGGGTGCGGGCCGGCCACCGTGCCGATGATGTAGAAGGTGCTCTCGACGTTAGTGACCCAGTCGCGCATCGCTTCGTTGAGCGCATCCTTCAGCGTCTTGCTGCCCGATTCGACCGGCACCACGGTGGCGCCCAGCAGGTTCATGCGGTAGACGTTGGGGCTCTGGCGCTGCACGTCCTGGCTGCCCATGTAGACCACGCATTCGAGTCCGTAGCGCGCGCAGATGGTGGCGGTGGCCACGCCGTGCTGGCCGGCGCCGGTCTCGGCGATGACGCGCGGCTTGCCCATGCGCCTGGCGAGCATGGCCTGGCCGATGGTGTTGTTGACCTTGTGGGCGCCGGTGTGGTTCAGGTCCTCGCGCTTGAGGTAGATCTGGGCGCCGCCCATCTCCCGGCTGGTGCGCGCGGCGTGGTAGATCGGCGAGGGCCGGCCCACGAAGTGCGCGAGCTCGTAGTGGAATTCGGCCAGGAATTCCGGGTCGTCCTTGTAGCGGGCGTAGGCGTCGCGCAGTTCGCTGATCGCGTGCGTGAGGGTCTCGCTCGCGAAACTGCCGCCGTAGATGCCGAAGTGGCCGCTGGCGTCGGGTTGCTGATAGGTGTTCATGGTCTCGATTCGTTGGGCCGCCTGCGCCCGCGGATCGAGGCGGACAGGCGGTTAGGAAGCTGGGTTCGCAGCATCGGCGGCCCGCACGGCGGCCACGAATGCGCGGATCTTGTCGGCGTCCTTGATGCCCTTGGAGGCCTCGACGCCGGAGCTCACGTCAACGGACAGCGATTTGCAGCGTGTCCGCAACCGGCGAATGCCATCGCCCACGTTTGCAGGTGCGAGTCCACCACTCAAGACGAGGTGAGCGTCGACGGCGGGAGGAAGTAGTGACCAATCGAATGCCTTGCCGCCACCGCCATAGGCCTCGACATGGGCGTCGAGCAGGATGGCGTGGGCGCGGGAGTAATCGGACGCGTATTTTACGAGGTCGAAGGAGGCCCCGGCGGCGCCCAGCGGAATCCGGGCCGCGCGCAGCCAGCGATGGCGCCCCTGGCCGCTGGCGAGCCAGCAGTCCTCGGGTGTCTCGTCGCCATGGAACTGGGCCATCGCGCCGGGCACCTGCGCCAGCGCGTCCTGCACCGCGGCGGCGGATTCATTGACGAACAGCAGCACCGGCGTGACGAAGGGCGGCAGCCGGGCCGCCAGTTCCGCGGCGCGCGCGGCGCTTACGGCGCGAGGGCTGGCCGCATAGAGCACGAAGCCGATGGCGTCGGCGCCCGCCTCGACGGCCTCATCGACGTCCCTTTCGCGCGTCAGGCCGCAGATCTTGATGCGGGTGCGCGCTGGCAGGGTCGGGGAATTCATGGCGGGCCATCATACGCAGCGCCGCCGTCCTGCAGCGTCGCCTCGGGTGGAAGGCCCCAGCCGGCAGCGTAGAGCGGCCCGAGGAAGTAGAGGCCGGCCGGCGAGAAGGTCGGCGCAGCCGCGACACGACTGCGCGCGGCCAGCACCTCGGCCATCCAGCCGGGCGGCGCGTCGCCGCGTCCGATGCGCACCAGGCAACCCATGATGTTGCGGATCATGTGGTGCAGGAAGGCATCGGCCTCGAACTCGAAATGCCAGCGGCAGCGGTCGCCTTCGCCGTGGCGGGTGATCTCGATGCGGCGCAGCTCCTTGACCGGCGAGCGCGCCTGGCAGGCCGAGGCGCGGAACGAGCTGAAATCGTGCTGCCCGATCAGCACTGCGGCGGCGGCGCGCATGGCATCGCCGTCGAGGGCGTACATGGTCCAGCCGACCCGGCCGGCATCGAGGCTCGGGCGTACGGGCGACTGCGAGAGCACGTAGAGGTAGCGCCGCGTGAGCGCGCTGGCACGGCAGTGGAACTGGTCGGGCACCGGCTGCGCCCATTGCACCGCGATGTCGGGCGGCAGGTAGCGGTTGGTGCCGCGCACCCAGGCGTGGGGGGCACGCTCCACGGCAGTGTCGAAATGCACCACCTGCATGAGGCCGTGGACGCCGGTGTCGGTGCGGCCGGCGCAGAGTGTGGAGATGGGCTGGTCGGCGAAGCGCGCCAGCGCAGCCTCGAGCTTGTCCTGCACCGTGCGGCCCGAGCGCTGGCTCTGCCAGCCCTCGTAGGCCTGGCCGTTGTAGCGGATGCCGAGCGCCAGCCTCACCGTGCGTTCGGCGGCCGCATCGCGGCTCAGCGCAGCTGACCGAGCAACTGCTTGGCTTCGGCCTTGATGTCGCCGGCGCTCTCGGCGGCCACTTCCTCGACCAGCGAGCGGGCGCCTTCGACGTCGCCGAGTGCTTTCAGCTCGCGCGCCAGCGACAGCTTGATGGCGTGCGGGCTCTCGCTGCTGTCGTCGATCGATTCGAGACGACCGCGCTCGGTGTCCGGCGCGGCGCGGCCCGACAGCCCGGCCAGCGAGCTCATGTCGAACTCGATGAAGCCGGAATCGGCGGGCAGACCGGCGCGCAGCGGGGCCGGCTGGGTGCGTTCGTCGTCGTTCCGGGGCGAGGGACGTGCGAGCGGTTCGAGCGCGCCGGGCGCGGTGTCGAAGTCGTTTTCGAGGTTCGGATGGGCCGGTGCGAAGCTCGGCGCCGGCGCCGGTCTGGCTTCGAACGGGGCCGAAGCCGTCGCCTCGATGTCGGTGGCCTGGAAATCGGTGTTGCGCGCCGGGGACGGGGTCAGCGGCAGGCTCGCCGTCACGGTGGACGGAATGGTGTCGATCGGTGCCGGCCGGCTGATCTCGAGGTCGAAGTCCAGCGGTGCGACCGAGGGCACGAAGGCCGGCGGGGCGGCCTCGGCGAGCGGTGCAGGTGCCGTGGCCGGGGCCACGGGCGAAGGGGCCACCACGGCACTGGCAGCGGCCAGCGAACCGGCAAAGGCCGCTGCCTCGGCGGCGGAGACGCCACCGCGGCTGCTGCCGCTCTCGTACAGCGGGTTGCCCGGATCGAGGTCCTTGCCGAGTTCGACGACGCGGTTCCAGTCGCTGCCGGTGCCGCCGGTCAGCTTGTGGACGTCGGCGGCCAGCGCTTCATACGCGCGCAGGTCGCGGCGCTTGGCGTGGATCTCGAGCAGCTTCAGGTGGATGGCAGTGCGCTCGGGGTTGACGCGCAGCGCCTCGCGCAGGATTTCCTCGGCCTGCAGGTCGCGGCCGTAGGCCAGGTACACATCGGCTTCCGCGACCGGATCGACGTCGCCGGCATCGAGCTGGCTCGGCGAGTAGGACAGCGAGGACACCACGGAGTTGCCGCGGGCCTTGGTGTCGACCGATTCGCCGCCGCTGGCGCCGAAGAAGGAATCCTTGGGGATGCGGCTCTCGATGAAGACGCTGTCGCCCGCATCGCGGCGCTTGCGGCCCAGGACGCGGTAGAGCAGGAAGGCGATCAGCAGCGCGATCAGCGCGGCCAGGCCCGCCATCAGGGGGTTGTCCAGCAACTCGGCGAAGAAGCCGGGTTGTGGCGGCGGCGGTGGCGGTGCCTTGGCTGCCGGCTTCGGTGCGGCGACGGGCGGGGTGACAGCGGGTGCCGCGGCTGCTGGCGTGCCGGCAGCCGGGGCGGGCGCGGCGACCGGCGCGGTGGCGGCCGCGGGGGAGCCCGATGCGGCTGCTGCAGGCACCGATGCGGCCGGTGCGGTCGTTGCCGGCGTTGCGGCCGGCGGAGTGGCCGGCGGGGTGAGGGCGGGCGCTGCTGGCGCGGAGGCCGTCGCCGGGGTGGTCGGGGCGGGTGCAGCCGCGGTGCCAGCCGGCGTGGCGGCAGGGGTCGCCGGAGTGGCCGGTGCGGTCGGCGCTGGTGCGGGCGTTGCCGCCGCGGGCGCAGTTGGCGGGGTGGAGGTGGCCGGTGCCGGCGCGGCGCCGCTGGCGGCCTGGAGCCTGTTCAGCTCGGAGATGTTCTTGCTGAGCTCGGCGACCCGCGCGTTGCTGGCCTGCGCCTGGCGTGCCAGGGCGATCTGCTCCTCGGTGGCCTTGCCGGGCGCGAGGCCCTGCGAGATCTTGAGCTTGTCGGTCGCGGCGTTGGCCGCGTTGCGATCCTCGACGTTGGCCTGCAGCTTGCCCGAGGTCTGCCGATCGGCGTCGGCGAGGCGCGAGGTCGGGGCGTTCTCGGCCAGCTTGCGGCGGTATTCGCCGAAGTCCTGGCTTTGGGCCGTGACGGTGCGGCGCGCCTCGGCCGCGGGAATCGCCTCGGCCTGCGGTGCGCCCGGCAGTTCGAGGACGGCGCCGGCCTTGATGCGGTTCACGTTGCCGCCGATGAAGGCGTTCGGATTGGCGCGCAGCAGGGCGACCAGCATCTGGTCGAGCGAGACATCGGCCGGCTTGTGGGCCGCGGCGATCTTGCCGGCGGTGTCGCCGGCCTGGACCCTGACCTGCTCGCCATTGCTGCCGGTGCCACCGGTGCGCACCGGGGCTTCGACCGGTGCGGCGGGCGCTGCAGCGGCGGGGCGTTCGCGCCGGGCCGCCGGGGCGGCCGGGACCACGGCCGGCGCCACGCGCTGCGGCGCAGCCTGGGAGATCTGCGGAGCGACCGGTGCCACCGGCGCGGCGGCCTGGCGGCTGGTGGGCGGATCGAGCAGCACGGTGTAGTCGCGCACGATGCGGCCCGCGCCCCAGTTGGCTTCGAGCAGCAGGTCGATGAAGGGTTCGCTGACGAGCCGGTTGCTCGTGAGGCGCACAACGTAGCGGCCGTCGGTGCGCTTCTGGACGCCGACGCGGACGTCCGACAAGGCGGCGTTGTAGGGCACGCCGGCAGCGCGGAAGGCCTCGGCCGACGCGATGTTGACCTTGAGGCCGTCGGCTTCGGCGGCCGTGATCTCGGTGATGTCGATCTCGGCGCGCAGCGGCTCGCCGAGGGCGGACTGCACGTTGAGGCGGCCCAGCGCGAGCGCACTGGCGTCGACGGCGAAGACCGTCAGCGCCAGACCCACCGCCGCGCTCAGAACCGTGAGGCGGCCGCGGCCGATCAGGGTGTGATCCGGAGAGATGGCCGAGGGGCGGGCCGCAGGCAACGGGAGTCGTGTCATGCTGGTAGGGGGCAGCTCGGCCCAAAAGTGTAAGGGGACGTTAACATCAACACCTTGCACTGACAAGGCGACAGGCCTTATCTACCCAGTGCGTGCAAACTTCGTCATGCATTCGCCGTTGCGGGCGAGCAACGCCGCGAGCCCCGCGAAGGACTCGCGGGCCCGTTTCAGGCTTCGAGCAGGATGCGAAGCATGCGGCGCAGCGGCTCGGCGGCGCCCCACAGCAGCTGGTCGCCGATCGTGAAGGCGCCCACGTATTCCGGGCCCATGGCGAGCTTGCGCACGCGGCCGACGGGGATCGACATGGTGCCCGTCACCGCCACCGGCGTCAGGTCGCGCACCGTCGCCTCGCGCGTGTTGGGCACCACCTTCACCCATTCGTTGTCGGCGGCGATCAGTGCCTCGATGTCCGCCAGCGGCACGTTCTTCCTGAGCTTGAAGGTCAGTGCCTGGCTGTGGCAGCGCATGGCGCCGACGCGCACGCAGAAGCCATCGACCGGCGTCGCGGCGGTGCCGAATCCCGCGCCCTGACCCAGGATCTTGTTGGTCTCGGCGCCGCCCTTCCACTCTTCCTTGCTCATGCCCCATTCGGCGTCGTCCTGGGACTTGCCGAGGCCGAGGTCCTTGTCGATCCAGGGGATCAGGCTGCCGCCCAGCGGGGCACCGAAGTTGGCGGTCTCGGCGGCCGACAGGGACTGCTGCTTGGCCAGCACCTTGCGATCGATCTCGAGAATGGCCGACTTGGGGTCGTCGAGCAGGGCGCGCACTTCGGCGTTGAGGGTGCCGAACTGGGTCAGCAGTTCGCGCATGTGCTGGGCGCCGCCGCCCGAGGCTGCCTGGTAGGTCATGCTGGTCATCCACTCGACCAGGCCGGCCTTGTAGAGCGCGCCCACGCCCATCAGCATGCAGCTCACGGTGCAGTTGCCGCCGATCCAGTTCTTGCCGCCCTTGGCGAGTGCGTTCTGGATCACCGGCAGGTTGACCGGGTCGAGCACGATGATCGCGTCGTCCTTCATGCGCAGGGTCGAGGCGGCGTCGATCCAGTGGCCCTTCCAGCCCGTGGCGCGCAGCTTGGGAAACACCTCGGACGTGTAATCGCCGCCTTGGGCGGTGATGACGATGTCGCACTTGGCGAGCGCGGCGATGTCGTGGGCGTCCTTGAGCGTGGTCTCGTTCTTGGCCATCGCGGGGGCCTTGCCGCCCGCGTTGGAAGTCGAGAAGAAGACCGGCTCGATCAGTCCGAAGTCGCCTTCGGCCTGCATGCGGTCCATCAGGACCGAGCCGACCATGCCGCGCCAGCCCACGAGGCCGACCAGAGGTTGATTTGCGTTCGCCATAACAAAGTGCCCTTGTGAAAAAAGAAACTGTTTTCTCTTTGCGCCCGGCTCGTCAGAGCCGGGGGAGGGCGTGACGAAGCGGGCTGCGGTTAGCCGGTAATCGTCTTTTTGGTGATCGAAGCGGAGAGTGCGGCCACCACCGCGTCGCCCATTTCGCGGGTGCCGACCCGGGTCGTGCCCGCGGACCAGATGTCACCCGTGCGCAGGCCCTGCGCCAGCACGGATTGGACCGCCGACTCGATACGGTCGGCAGCCTCGGGCTGGTTGAGGGAGAAACGGAGCATCATGGCAGCAGACAGTATTGTAGCCAAAGGGTTGGCAACCCCCTTGCCGGCAATGTCGGGCGCACTGCCGTGGCTGGGCTCGTAGAGGCCCTGGTTGCTGCTGTTGAGCGAGGCCGAGGGCAGCATGCCGATCGAACCCGTGAGCATCGCGGCCTCGTCCGAGAGGATGTCGCCGAACATGTTGCCGGTGACCACGACGTCGAATTTCTTCGGCGCCTTGACCAGTTGCATCGCGGCGTTGTCGACATACATGTGGTCGAGCTCGACGTCCGGGTATTCCTTTCCCACCTCGGTCACGACGTCCTTCCAGAACTGGAAGGTCTCCAGCACGTTGGCCTTGTCGACGCTGGTCACGCGCTTGCTGCGCTTGCGCGCGGCCTGGAAGGCCACGTGGGCGATGCGCTCGATCTCGGGGCGCGAATAGCGCATGGTGTCGAAGGCTTCCTCGGCGCCGGGGAAGTGGCCGTCGACCGCGGTGCGGCGGCCGCGCGGGGCGCCGAAGTAGATGTCGCCGGTGAGCTCGCGGATGATGAGGATGTCGAGGCCCGAGATCAGCTCGGGCTTGAGGCTGGAGGCGCCGACCAGCTGTTCGTAACAGATGGCGGGCCGGAAGTTGGCGAACAGGCCCAGGTTCTTGCGCAGGCCGAGGATGGCCTGCTCGGGCCGCAGCGAACGCTCGAGCTTGTCGTACTTCCAGTCGCCGACCGCGCCGAACAGCACGGCGTCGGCCTCCTTGGCCAGCTTGAGCGTGGATTCGGGCAGCGGATGGCCGTGGGCCTCGTAGGCGGCGCCGCCGACCAGGGCGGTTTCCATCTCGAACTTCAGGTCGAGGGTGTCGAGCACGCGGACGGCTTCGGCGACGATTTCGGTGCCGATGCCATCACCGGGGAGGACTGCGATTTTCATGAGCTTCAGAGCATTGAGTTGAGAGATGGGAACAGGCCGGCGCCGGGCCGCCCCAAGGCGGCCTGCGGCCCCCTCGGGGGGCAGCGACTACACGAAGTGAAAGAGCGTGGGGGGCATGACCTTCAGGCGATGAGCTGGTGCGAGAGCCAGGGCTTGGCCGCCAGCCGCTCGGCCTCGAAGGCCTTGATCTTGTCCTTGTGGCGAAGCGTCAGGCCGATGTCGTCGAGACCGTTCATGAGGCAGTACTTGCGGAAGGCCTGGACCTCGAACGGCAGCTCGCCGCCGTCGGGCTTGACCACCACCTGCCGCTCGAGGTCGATCGTGAGCTGGTAGCCCGGAAAGGCCAGCGCCTCGTCGAACAGCTGCGCCACCTGTGCCTCGGACAGCACGATCGGCAGCAGGCCGTTCTTGAAGCTGTTGTTGAAGAAGATGTCGGCGTAGCTCGGCGCGATGATGGCGCGAAAGCCGTACTGGTCGAGCGCCCACGGCGCATGCTCGCGCGACGAGCCGCAGCCGAAGTTCTTGCGCGCCAGCAGCACCGAGGCGCCTGCGTAGCGCGGCTGGTTCAGCACGAAGTCGGGGTTGGGCTTGCGCGATGCCGGGTCCTGGCCGGGCTCGCCCGGATCGAGGTAGCGCCAGGCGTCGAACAGGTTGGGGCCGAAGCCGGTCTTGCGGATCGACTTGAGGAACTGCTTCGGGATGATCGCGTCGGTGTCGACGTTCTCGCGGTCCATCGGTGCCACGAGGCCCTTGTGCACGGTGAATTTCTGCATGGTTGTCTTTCTCTGGGCAAGGTCTCAGGCAAATTGGCGCACGTCGACGAAGTGGCCGTGCACGGCAGCCGCCGCGGCCATCGCCGGGCTCACGAGGTGCGTGCGGCCGCCGGCGCCCTGGCGTCCTTCGAAGTTGCGATTGCTGGTCGAGGCGCAGCGCTCGCCGGGCTCGAGCCGGTCGGCGTTCATCGCGAGGCACATCGAGCAGCCCGGTTCGCGCCATTCGAAGCCCGCGGCCTTGAAGATCACGTCGAGCCCTTCGCGCTCGGCCTGCTCCTTCACGAGCCCCGAGCCCGGAACCACCATCGCGAGCTTGACGTTCTTGGCCACCTTCTGGCCCAGGCGCTTGACCATGGCCGCAGCCTCGCGCATGTCCTCGATGCGGCTGTTGGTGCACGAGCCGATGAACACCTTGTCGATCAGGATGTCGTTCATGGGCTTATTCGGCTCGAGCCCCATGTAGGTCAGCGCGCGTTCGATCGCACCGCGCTTGTTGGCGTCCTTCTCGCGGTCCGGATCGGGCACCCGGCCATCGATCGGCACCACCATCTCGGGGGAGGTGCCCCAGGTGACCTGCGGCTTGATCTGGGCGGCGTCGAGCTCGACGACGAGGTCGAAGTGCGCGCCGGGGTCGGACTGCAGCGTCTTCCAGTAGGCAACCGCCTGGTCCCATTCGACGCCGGTGGGCGCCAGCGCGCGGCCCTTCACGTAGGCGATGGTCTTGTCGTCGACCGCCACCAGGCCGGCCCGGGCGCCGGCCTCGATCGCCATGTTGCAGACCGTCATGCGGCCTTCCATCGAGAGATCGCGGATCGCCGAGCCCGCGAACTCGATCGTGTACCCGGTGCCGCCCGCGGTGCCGATGCGGCCGATCACGGCCAGCACGATGTCCTTGGCGGTGCAGCCCAGCGGGAGCTTGCCCTCGACCTTCACGAGCAGGTTCCTGGCCTTCTTGGCGAGCAGGGTCTGCGTGGCCATCACGTGCTCGACCTCGCTGGTGCCGATGCCATGCGCGAGCGCGCCGAAGGCGCCATGGGTGGAGGTGTGCGAATCGCCGCAGACCACGGTCATGCCGGGCAGCGTGGCGCCCGATTCGGGGCCGATCACGTGCACGATGCCCTGGCGCTTGCTCAGGAACGGGAAGAAGGCCGCGGCGCCGAATTCCTTGATGTTGGTGTCGAGCGTGGTGATCTGCTCCTTGCTGATCGGGTCGGTGATGCCGTCGTAGCCCAGCTCCCAGTGGGTGGTCGGCGTGTTGTGGTCGGCCGTTGCCACCACCGAGCTGATGCGCCACAGCTTGCGGCCCGCCTCGCGCAGGCCCTCGAAGGCCTGCGGGCTGGTCACCTCATGCACCAGGTGGCGGTCGATGTAGAGGATGGAGGTGCCGTCTTCCTCGGTGTGGACGACGTGTTCGTCCCAGAGCTTGTCGTAGAGCGTGCGTGCCATGGAGGTCTTCTCTTTCGTGGGGAATGGTGTTCTTGCGGCTTCAGGCGGCCAGGCGATCGGGGTTCGCGTCCGATGCCTGCAAATGGGTGACGAGCAGGCGCGCAGCCACCGGCAGGGTCGAGAAGTCGCGCGCGATGAGCCGGATCTGACGCCGGGCCCAGGCATCCTCGAGCGCGACGCTTTTCAGGCGCCGGCCGATGCCGCCCTGCATGAGTTCGAAGGCGCGCAGCGGCATCACGCCGATGCCAAGGCCGTTCTCGATCATGCGGCACATGGCATCGAGGCCCGTGACGTGGATGCGCAGCCGGATGCTGCGGTTGGCCGCCAGCGCCGCCTCGTGCATGGCGACGTAGATCGAGCTGTTGGTGTGCAGGCCGACGTGGTCGAAGTCGAGCGAATCGGCAAAGGCGATGCTGCGCTGGCGGGCGAGCGCGTGGGTGGCCGGAACGATCAGCGCGAGCTGGTCGTCGCGGTAGGGCAGGCTCTGCAGGTCGATGCCGTTGTCGGCCAGGTGGCAGACGCCGAGGTCGGCCGCGCCTTCCTGCACGGCGCGCACCACCTCGCTGCTCAGGTGTTCCTCGAGGTCGATCTTGATCGCATCGTGCGCCTGGGTGAAGGCGCCGAGGTCCTCGGGCAGGAACTGCACGATCGCCGAGATGTTGGCGTGCACCCGGACGTGGCCGCGCACGCCATCGGCGTACTCGCTGAGTTCGCCCTGCATCTTCTCGAGGCTGTAGAGGACGGAGCGCGCGTGGTGCAGCAGGCTTTCGCCAGCCGGCGTCAGGTCGACGCCGCGCGCGTGCCGATAGAGCAGAGGGGTTCCGAGCGTGCCTTCGAGGTCGGAAAGGCGCTTGCTGATGGCCGAGGCGGCGATGAATTCGCGCTCCGCGGCACGCCCGATGCTGCCCAGTTCGCAGACGGCCACGAACAACTGCAGCGATGTGAGGTCGATGCGTCGGGCAAAGCTGCGTTCGGAGGAGGTCATGGGCTTGGGCATCTCGTTCAGAGATGGAGCCCGCTATTTTCTCTCCGATTTGGCCGTTAAGCCATCGCCATCCGCGATGACTTCACTGCCGCAGCGCGATGAGCGCCACGGCAGCGCCTTCGATCACTGCTTCTTCTGTGCAGCGTCTTCCACCTTCTGGCCACCCTTCTGGATGTCCTGGCCCGCACCCTTCATGGTGTTGCAACCGGCCAGCGGGACGGCAAAGGCAAAGACGACGGCGATCATTGCGGCAAGCTTCTTCATGATGGAACTCCTTCGTTGAAATGGTCGAGAAAGGCGAATGGATTCATTCCCCCCGACAACGAAGTTATTCGGCACGGCTCCCGTTCCGTGTCAGCCAAGACGCAAAAAAGCTGCCCGTGGGCAGCTTTCCTGGATGCGCGCTCAGCGGAAATCAGCGCTGGGCGATCGGCTTCACGTCGCGCTTGACCGAACCTTCGAACAGCTGGCGCGGACGGCCGATCTTGTAGTCGGGGTCGCCGATCATCTCGTTGAGCTGGGCAATCCAGCCGACCGTGCGGGCCAGCGCGAAGACGGCCGTGAACAGCGGCACCGGGATGCCGATCGCGCGTTGCACGATGCCCGAGTAGAAGTCGACGTTCGGGTAGAGCTTGCGCGAGACGAAGTATTCGTCTTCCAGCGCGATCTTCTCGAGCGCCATCGCGAGCTTGAACAGCGGATCGTTCTCGAGGCCCAGTTCGCCGAGCACTTCCTTGCAGGTTTCCTGCATGAGCTTGGCGCGCGGGTCGTAGTTCTTGTAGACGCGGTGCCCGAAGCCCATCAGCTTGACGCTCGAGTTCTTGTCCTTGACCTGCTTGATGAACTCGCCGATCTTCTCGACGCCGCCAGCCTTCTGGATGTCATAGAGCATGTTGAGCGCCGCCTCGTTGGCGCCGCCGTGGGCCGGGCCCCAGAGGCAGGCCACGCCGGCCGCGATCGCCGCGAACGGGTTGGTGCCCGACGAGCCGCACAGGCGCACGGTCGAGGTCGAGGCGTTCTGCTCGTGGTCGGCATGCAGGATGAAGATGCGGTCCAGCGCGCGCTCGAGCACCGGGCTGACCTTGTACTCCTCGCAGGGCGTGGCGAACATCATGTGCAGGAAGTTGCCCGCATAGCTCAGGTCGTTGCGCGGGTACATGTAGGGCTGGCCCACGGTGTACTTGTAGGCCATGGCGACCAGCGTCGGCATCTTCGCGATCAGGCGGATGGCGGCGATCTCGCGGTGCTTCGGATTGTTGATGTCCGTGGAGTCGTGATAGAAGGCCGACAGCGCGCCGACCAGGCCGGTCATGATGGCCATCGGATGCGCGTCGCGGCGGAATCCGCGCAGGAAGAACTGCATCTGCTCGTTGACCATCGTGTGGTTGGTCACGAGCTTGGTGAAGTTGGTCTTCTTGGCTTCGTCGGGCAGTTCGCCGTAGAGCAGCAGGTGGCAGGTCTCGAGGAAGTCGCAGTTGGTGGCCAGCTGCTCGATCGGGTAGCCGCGATACAGGAGCTCGCCCTTGTCGCCGTCGATGTAGGTGATGGCCGATTCGCACGAAGCCGTCGACATGAAGCCCGGGTCATAGGTGAACATCCCCGTCTGGGCGTAGAGCTTGCGGATGTCGATCACGTCGGGGCCGAGCGTGCCCTTGTAGATCGGCAACTCGACGTTCTGGCCGCCGTTGCTGAACGAAAGGGTGGCCTTGGTCTCGGATGCTTTCATTTCGAGGTTCTTTCAAAAGGGATTGATCAGAAATTAACGGATTGCGCGCCGTCGGTGCGCATCAATTGCAACAAGCGGACCACTTCGGCCCCGGCCCATGCGGGCTCGGGCTCCTTCCGGGCGAGCAGCAGGTCGAGCAGGTCGTTGTCCGACAGGTCCATCAATGTCTCCAGTGCCTGTGCCTGCCCGCAGGTCAGGTCCGCTTCATGGCGTTCGAAGAAACGCGCGATGAACAGGTCGTTCTCGAGCAATCCGCGCCGGCAACGCCACTTGAGCTTGCTCAGCGCGCGAACGCTGATGGGCTGGGCGAGGTCGTCGGCAGTTTGCATGGTGCTTCTCTCTAGATGGCGCGGCGCACCATCAGTTCCTTGATCTTGCCGATCGCCCGGGTCGGATTGAGGTTCTTCGGGCAGACGTCGACGCAGTTCATGATCGAGTGGCAGCGGAACAGGCGGTACGGGTCCTCGAGGTTGTCGAGGCGCTCGCCGGTGGCTTCGTCGCGGCTGTCGGCGATGAAGCGGTAGGCCTGCAGCAGGCCGGCCGGGCCGACGAACTTGTCGGGATTCCACCAGAAGCTCGGGCAGCTGGTCGAGCAGCTCGCGCACAGGATGCACTCGTACAGGCCGTTGAGCTCGTCGCGCTCCTCGGGCGACTGCAGGCGTTCCTTCTCGGGCGGCACGCTGTCGTTCTGCAGGTACGGCTTGATCGAGTTGTACTGCTTGAAGAACTGCGTCATGTCGACGATCAGGTCGCGGATGACCGGCAGGCCCGGCAGCGGCTTGAGCACGATCGTGCCCTTGAGCGTGAGCATGTTCGTCAGGCAGGCCAGGCCGTTCTTGCCGTTGATGTTCATCGCGTCGGAGCCGCAGACGCCTTCGCGGCAGGAGCGGCGGAACGACAGCGTCGGGTCCTGCGCCTTGAGCTTCATGAGGGCGTCGAGCAGCATGCGTTCGTGGCCGTCGAGTTCAATCTCGACCGTCTGCATGTAGGGCTTGGCGTCCTTGTCCGGGTCATAGCGGTAGATCTGGAATGTGCGCTTCATCGTGGATTCCTTTTTAATCAGTTGGGGACAGAGCTTGCGGCGCTTCGCGCCGCTGCGGTCTGTCCCACAAAGCCTTCAGAACGTCCGAACCTTGGGCGGCACCGATGCCACCGTGAGCGGCTGCATCTTGACCGGCTTGTAGGACAGGCGGTTGTCCTGGCTGTACCAGAGCGTGTGCTTCATCCATTCGGCGTCGTTGCGGCCCAGCGGTGCGACCGGATCGTCGGCCGGGCGTTCGTAGTCTTCGACCGTGTGGGCACCGCGGCATTCGCGGCGGGCCGCGGCCGAGACCATCGTGGCCTGCGCCACCTCGATCAGGTTGTCGACCTCGAGCGCCTCGATGCGGGCGGTGTTGAAGACCCGCGACTTGTCCTTGAGCGTGACCGCGGCGACGCGCTCGCGCACTGCCGCGATCTTCTTCACGCCTTCGTCCATCGAGGCCTGCTTGCGGAACACGGCCGCGTGCTGCTGCATGACGGCGCGGATCTCGTTGGCGACGTCCTGCGCGTATTCGCCGGAGGTCGACGACTCGAGCTGGTTCAGGCGCTCGAGCGTGCGGTCGGCGGCGTCGGCCGGCAGTTCCTTGTGTTCCTTCAGCTTGTCGTTGAACTCGACGATGTGGTTGCCGGCCGCGCGGCCGAACACCAGCAGGTCGAGCAGCGAGTTGGTGCCCAGGCGGTTGGCGCCGTGCACGCTCACGCAGGAGCATTCGCCCACCGCGTAGAGGCCGTTGACCACGGCGCTGTTCTCTTCGCCCTTCTGGATCACGACCTGGCCGTTGATGTTGGTCGGGATGCCGCCCATCTGGTAGTGGATGGTCGGCACCACGGGGATCGGCTCCTTCGTGATGTCGACGTTGGCGAAGTTGACGCCGATCTCGTACACCGAAGGCAGGCGCTTGTGGATGGTCTCGGCACCGAGGTGGTCGAGCTTCAGCAGCACGTAGTCCTTGTTCGGGCCGCAGCCGCGGCCTTCCTTGATCTCCTGGTCCATCGAGCGCGAGACGAAGTCGCGCGGCGCCAGGTCCTTCAGCGTGGGCGCGTAGCGCTCCATGAAGCGCTCGCCGTTGCTGTTGAGCAGGATCGCGCCCTCGCCGCGGCAGCCTTCGGTCAGCAGCACGCCGGCACCGGCCACGCCGGTCGGGTGGAACTGCCAGAACTCCATGTCCTGCAGCGGAATGCCCGAGCGTGCCGCCATGCCGAGGCCGTCGCCGGTGTTGATGAAGGCGTTGGTCGAAGCCGCGAAGATGCGGCCCGCGCCGCCGGTGGCAAGCAGCACGGTCTTGGCCTGCAGGATGTGCAGGTCGCCGGTTTCCATCTCGAGCGCGGTGACGCCGACCACGTCGCCTTCGGCGTCGCGGATCAGGTCGAGCGCCATCCACTCGACGAAGAACTGGGTGCGTGCCTCGACGTTCTTCTGGTAGAGCGTGTGCAGCATGGCGTGGCCGGTGCGGTCGGCCGCGGCGCAGGCGCGCTGGACCGGCTTCTCGCCGTAGTTGGCCGTGTGGCCGCCGAAGGGGCGCTGGTAGATGGTGCCGTCCGGATTGCGGTCGAAGGGCATGCCGAAGTGCTCGAGCTCGTACACGACCTTGGGCGCTTCACGGCACATGAACTCGATCGCGTCCTGGTCACCGAGCCAGTCGGAGCCCTTGATCGTGTCGTAGAAGTGGTAGTGCCAGTTGTCCTCGCTCATGTTGCCGAGCGAGGCGCCGACGCCGCCCTGGGCAGCGACCGTGTGCGAGCGGGTCGGGAACACCTTGGAGAGCACGGCGACGTTGAGGCCGGCGCGCGCGAGCTGCAGCGAGGCACGCATGCCGGAGCCGCCGGCGCCGACGATGACGACGTCGAACTTGCGCTTGGTGATTTGGTCTTTGGTATATGCGGTCATAGCGAGTTCAGAGCCTCCAGAGCACTTGAATGGCCCAACCCGCGCAACCGACAAGCCAGACGATCGTGAAAACCTGGCACAGCAGGCGAATGCCCACCGGCTGGACGTAGTCCATCCAGACATCGCGCATGCCGACCCAGACGTGATAGAGCAGCGAGGCGATGACGACGAAGGTCAGCACCTTCATCCACTGGGCGGCGAAGATGCCGGCCCACAGGTCGTAGCCGATCGGACCGCTCTTGAAGATGAGTTGCGCCAGCACGATGATCGTGAACAGCGCCATGAGGGCGGCCGTGATGCGCTGGCTGAGCCAGTCGCGCAGGCCGTAGTGGGCACCGACGACGATGCGCTTGGAACCGTAGTTGACGGACATGTTCTGTTTCTCCTGCGCGGTTCAGTAGAGGCCGAACAGCTTGGCGCCGAGCACGACCGTCATCAGCACGCTCAGGGCCAGCGTCGCGAGAGCGGTGCTGTTGCCGGATTTCTTGTCCACGGCGTGGTGGTTGACATCCATGTAGAGGTGACGCAGGCCGGCGATGAAGTGATGCAGATACGCCCAGATCAGCGCCAGTGCCACCAGCTTGATGAGCCAGCCGGGCAGGAAGCCGATGCCGCTGTTGAATGCGGCCTTGAAGCGCGCGAACGAGATCTCGGAGGACAACGAGGTGTCGAACATCCAGATGATGAAGGGAAGCAGCAGGAACATCAGCACACCGCTGATGCGATGCAGGATCGAGACGATGCCGGCGGGCGGCAGCCGATAGGTGCTGAGGTCGGAGAGGGGGTTGATGTTGCGGAACTCTCGCCGCGGTTGTCGGGGTGGGGTGGCCAGCTCTGTCATGGGGGCTTTCGGTTTTTACGAGGGGCTACTTGTTCTTCGGCGAAAAGCAAACAACTCAAAATTCTATTGCAATGCAACAACATGCGACTTCGCGCGCCCGTACGTCGCACTGGCATGCAGGGATGCTGCCGCCGTGCGAGAGGCCGGTGCCGCCTCAGCCCAGCTCGTTGCGATAGTGGTGCGTGTCCGTGCGATAGAGGCCGCGGCGCAGCTCCATGGGCGTGTCATGGTACGTGTGCGCGACCCGTTCCACGCTCAGCAGCGGTGTCGCGCACGAGACCGCCAGCAGCGCGGCCTGCGCAGCATCGGGCAGCACGGCGCGGATCTTTTCCTCGGCGCGCACCATGCGCACGCCGAATTCCGTTTCGAAAAGTGCGTACATCGGACCGCGCCAGGCCCGCAGCCGTTCCGCGGTCAGGCCCTTGAACGGCAGGCCCGGAAGCCACAGGTCCTCGAGGATGGTCGGCGTGCCCCGATAGGCCAGCACGCGCCGCACCTGCAGAACCGCGTCGCCGGTGCGCAGTGCCAGCGCCCGCGCGACGTCGGCGCTCGCGCGCTGGCGCCGGCAATCGACGATCTCGCGATCGGCCGGGCCTTCGCTGTCGACGTCGCCGCTGTCGGGGACCAGCTTGAGGAAGCGGTACTGCACATGCTGCTCGGCGTGGGTGGCGACGAAGGTGCCCTTGCCCTGGCGCCGCACCACGAGGTTCTCGGCCGCCAGTTCGTCGATCGCCTTGCGCACCGTGCCCTGGCTGACGCGGAAGCGCGCAGCGAGGTCGATCTCGCTCGGGATCGGCTCGCCCGGCTTCCATTCGCCGGTGTGCAGCCCCTGCAGGATCAGGGACTTGATCTGCTGGTAGAGCGGGCTGAACGAGGGCGTCGAGAGCTCCGCGACGGGGCTGGCAGGGGTGGTCATGGGCGTGGGCGGGGTGCACCGAGTCGGTGCTTTGGCCCACATCTTATATAAGACATAAGACACGCGCCACCGAAACCTCAAATCGGCATAAAATCGAAGACGGCCCCGTTGGCCCCCCGGTGTTTGCGCCGGACCCGACTTCCCGGCCGCACGCTGCGGCCTTGCACAGTTTCATCACTTCCTGGAGTTTTCCCATGAGCAAAAAGCCTGTTCGCGTTGCCGTCACCGGCGCTGCCGGCCAAATCGGTTACGCCCTGCTGTTCCGCATCGCCTCCGGCGAAATGCTCGGCAAGGACCAGCCGGTCATCCTGCAACTGCTCGAGATCCCCGACGAAAAGGCCCAGAAGGCGCTCAAGGGCGTGATGATGGAGCTCGACGACTGCGCCTTCCCGCTGCTGGCCGGCATGGAAGCCCACGGCGACCCGATGACCGCCTTCAAGGATGCCGACTACGCGCTGCTGGTCGGTTCGCGCCCGCGCGGCCCCGGCATGGAACGCGCCGAGCTGCTGGCTGTCAATGGCGCCATCTTCACCGCGCAAGGCAAGGCGCTCAACGCCGTCGCCAGCCGCAACGTCAAGGTGCTGGTGGTCGGCAATCCCGCGAACACCAACGCCTACATCGCGATGAAGAGCGCGCCGGACCTGCCGCGCAAGAACTTCACCGCCATGCTGCGCCTCGACCACAACCGCGCCGCCAGCCAGCTCGCCGCCAAGACCGGCAAGGCCGTGGCCGACATCGAGAAGCTCACGGTCTGGGGCAACCACTCCCCCACCATGTACGCCGACTACCGCTTCGCCACCATCAACGGCGAAAGCGTGGCCAAGCTGATCAACGACCAGGAATGGAACGCCAACACCTTCCTGCCGACCGTCGGCAAGCGCGGCGCCGCCATCATCGAGGCGCGCGGACTGTCGTCGGCTGCATCGGCTGCCAATGCC
The DNA here is from genome assembly GCF_030316885.1 of Variovorax jilinensis. Taxonomy (GTDB): domain Bacteria; phylum Pseudomonadota; class Gammaproteobacteria; order Burkholderiales; family Burkholderiaceae_C; genus Variovorax; species Variovorax jilinensis. Next base: position 542,566 of record NZ_JASZYQ010000002.1, read on the forward strand.
GCCATCGACCACATGCGCGACTGGGCCCTCGGCACCAACGGCAAGTGGGTCACGATGGGCATTCCTTCGGACGGCCAGTACGGCATTCCCAAGGACACCATGTTCGGCTTCCCGGTCACCTGCGAGAACGGTGAATACAAGCTGGTCGAGGGCCTCGAGATCGACGCCTTCAGCCAGGAACGCATCGACAAGACCCTGAAGGAACTGCAGGACGAGCAGGCCGGCGTCGCCCACCTGCTGTAATTCGTGACCGGCATGCTCGACTGGAATCCCGCGCTCTACAGCCGTTTCGAGGATCAGCGCACGCGCCCGGCCAGGGACCTGCTCGCACGCGTGCCGCTGGCCGCTGCGAGCCGCGTGATCGATCTCGGCTGCGGCCCGGGCAATTCCACCGAGCTGCTGGTGCAGCGTTTTCCTGCTGCCGACGTGGTCGGCACCGACAATTCCGAGCCGATGCTCGAAAGCGCGCGCCAGCGACTGCCGCAGGCACGCTTCGAGTTCGGCGACATCGGCACCTGGGCGCCCGATGCCGCTCGCGGCAATGCGCCCGACCTGATCTATGCCAATGCCTCGCTGCAGTGGGTGCCCGACCACGAGGCGCTGATTCCGCGCCTGTTCGCGGCACTTGCCCCCGGCGGGGTTCTGGCTGTCCAGATGCCCGACAACCGCCAGGAACCCACCCATCGCCTGATGCGCGAAGTGGCCGGCGAGGCGCCCTGGGCGCAGGCCATCGGCAACCCCGAACGGCTGCGTACCGAGCTGCTGGGCATCGAGGGCTACTACGACCTGCTGGCGGCCGAAGCGGCGACGGTCGATGTGTGGCGCACCGCCTACCAGCATCCGATGGCTTCGGCGGCGGCGATCGTCGAATGGGTGAGCGGTACCGGGCTCAAGCCCTTCGTCGACCCGCTGCCAGGCGAGCTGAGGACCAGCTACCTGGCCGAGTACGAGCGCCGCATCGCGCTTGCCTATCCGGCGCGTGCCGACGGGCAGTTGCTGCTGGCCTTTCCGCGCATGTTCATCGTGGCGCAGAAGAAGGCCTGACACCGTGCTGAATCCGAATCCGTCCGCCAGCCATCCGCGCGAGGTACTGCTCGGTGCGCAGGCCGGCGGCGTCGTGCTCCCGGTCTGCGATCACTACAGCGGCGTCGAGGCGCGCATGCGCAAGAGCCTCGCGCTGCAGGCCGAGCTGGCCGAGGAATTCGGCGCCTGCGTTTTTGACGTCACGCTCGACTGCGAGGATGGCGCTCCGGTGGGCGGCGAGGCCGAACATGCGTCGCTGGTCACCGAGCTGGCGCTGGCGGCGGCCCAAGGGATGCGCGTCGGCGCGCGAGTGCACCCGGTCGACCATCCGGCCTTCGCGGGCGACGTGCTCACCATCGCGGCGCGTGCCGGCCACCGCCTGAGCCACCTGATGGTGCCCAAGGTCGAATCGGTCGACGACGTGCGCGAGGCGGCGCTGGCGCTCGACGCAGCCGGTGCCGAGGCGCTGCCGCTGCACGTCCTGATCGAATCGCCCTTGGCGGTGCACCACGCCTTCGAGATCGCGGCCCATCCGCGTGTGCAGTCGCTGAGCTTCGGGCTCATGGATTTCGTCTCCGCCCATGGCGGCGCCATTCCGGCTGACGGCATGGGCGCCGCGGGCCAGTTCACCCATCCGCTGGTGGTGCGCGCCAAGCTCGAGATCGCCTCGGCCGCGCATGCCCATGGCAAGGTGCCCTCGCACTGCGTCGTGACTGAATTTCGGGATGTCGGCGCCTTGCGCGCCGCGGCACGCCGCGCGGCGACCGAATTCGGCTACACGCGCATGTGGAGCATCCACCCGGACCAGATCCGGCCCATCCTCGAGGCCTTCGCGCCCGACGAGCGCCAGATTCAACTCGCTACAAAAATCATGTCCGCGGCCGTACGGGCGGCATGGGCGCCGGTCAGCATCGATGGCACATTGCATGACCGCGCCAGCTACCGTCATTTCTGGCAGGTACTCGAACGTGCGCATGCCACCGGCCGCAGCCTGCCTCCCGAGGCGCAACAGTGGTTCGCGCCCTCACTTCCCTGATTGAACCCCCAGCCCCCGAAAGAAGACACACCATGAAGTCGATTGCCCTGATCGCCGCCGCCGCGCTCGCACTGCCGTTCGCCGCCGTGGCCCAGACCAGTTCATCGGGCACCGCGCCCAAGCAGGCCGCGCCCAGCAAGCAGCCGGCGGCCAACACGACCGGCAAGAAGGTCGTGCAGAAGGTCGTGCCCAAGCGCGTCATCAAGAAGGTCGAGGAGGCCAAGCCCATCGCCACCGGCGACGAAGCGGACGTCGTGCTCTCCGAGCAGGACCTGAAGGTCGCCGAGACCATCCTCACCGGCACCATCAAGTGCGAACTCGGCGCCAGCGTCAACATCGAGGCCGATCCCAAGAAGCCCGGCTACTTCGTCCTCACGCACGCCAACGTGCGCTATCGGCTGCACCCGGTTTCCAGCCGCACCGGCGCGGTTCGCCTCGAGGACCCGGTGCGCGAAGCCATGTGGCTGCAGCTCGGGAACAAGTCGATGCTCATGAGCCAGAAGCAGGGCATCCGACTGGCCGACGAATGCCAGGCCTCCAAGCAGCTCGAGGTGGCCGAGGACATGAAGAAGAACCCGCCGCAGGGCCTGTTCGACACGAGCGACAGCTCGGCGACCGGCGCCAAGAAACCCTAATCCATCCAGGGCGCGGCTCTTGCTTGCAGGTTCGAGACGCTCGCCCATTTCGTGTTTCCGGAGAAAAGAAGATGTTGCAAGCCTACGTTGAACACGTTGCCGAACGCGCCGCGCTCGGCATCCCACCCCTGCCGCTGACCGCCAAGCAGACCGCCGAGCTGATCGAGCTCATGAAGACGCCGACGGTGGCCCAGGCCGATTTCCTGCTCGACCTGCTGACGCACCGCGTGCCGGCCGGCGTCGACGACGCCGCCAAGGTCAAGGCCAGCTACCTCGCGGCGGTCGCCCACGGCACCGAGAAGAGCCTGCTGCTGACGCGCGCCCGCGCGACCGAGCTGCTGGGCACCATGCTGGGTGGCTACAACATCGGCCCGCTGGTCGACCTGCTGGACGACGCCGAAGTCGGCGCCGTGGCGGCCGAGGGGCTCAAGAAGACGCTGCTCATGTTCGACCAGTTCCACGACGTCAAGGAAAAGGCCGACGCCGGGAATGCCAACGCCCAGGCCGTGCTGCAGAGCTGGGCCGATGCCGAGTGGTTCACGAGCCGCCCCGAAGTGCCCGAGAGCATCACCGTGAGCATCTTCAAGGTGGCCGGCGAGATCAACACCGACGACCTGTCGCCCGCACCCGACGCGACCACGCGTCCGGACATCCCGATGCACGCCCTGGCGATGCACAAGAACGCGCGCCCGGGCATCGTGCCCGAGGAAGACGGCAAGCGCGGCCCGGTGAAGTTCATCGAGGACCTGCGCGCCCGCGGCCACCTGGTGGCCTACGCCGGCGACGTCGTCGGCACGGGCTCGTCGCGCAAGAGCGCGACCAACTCGGTGCTGTGGTTCACCGGCGAGGACATCCCCTACGTGCCGAACAAGCGCTTCGGCGGCGTCTGCCTCGGCGGCAAGATCGCGCCGATCTTCTACAACACCATGGAAGACTCGGGCGCGCTGCCGATCGAGCTCGACGTCAGCCAGATGAACATGGGCGACGTGGTCGAGCTGCGTCCCTATGACGGCAAGGCGCTCAAGGACGGCAAGGTGATCGCCGAGTTTTCGGTCAAGAGCGACGTGCTGTTCGACGAAGTCCGCGCCGGCGGCCGCATTCCGCTGATCATCGGCCGCGGCCTCACGGCCAAGGCGCGCGAGGCGCTGGGCCTGCCCGCCTCCACGCTGTTCCGCCTGCCGGTCAGCCCGGTCGACACCAAGAAGGGCTTCTCGCTGGCGCAGAAGATGGTCGGCCGTGCCTGCGGCCTGCCGGAAGGCCAGGGCGTGCGCCCCGGCACCTACTGCGAACCGAAGATGACCTCGGTCGGCAGCCAGGACACCACCGGACCGATGACCCGCGACGAGCTCAAGGACCTGGCCTGCCTCGGCTTCAGCGCCGACCTGGTCATGCAGTCCTTCTGCCACACGGCGGCCTATCCCAAGAAGGTCGACGTCAAGATGCACCACGAGCTGCCGGACTTCATGGCCACGCGCGGCGGCGTCTCGCTGCGTCCCGGCGATGGCGTGATCCACAGCTGGCTCAACCGCCTGCTGACGCCCGACACGGTCGGCACCGGCGGCGACAGCCACACCCGCTTCCCGATCGGCATCAGCTTTCCGGCCGGCTCCGGCCTGGTGGCCTTCGCGGCCGCCACCGGCGTGATGCCGCTGGACATGCCCGAGTCCGTGCTGGTGCGCTTCAAGGGCCAGATGCAGCCCGGCGTCACGCTGCGCGACCTGGTCAACGCGATCCCGCTGTACGCGATCAAGGCCGGCCACCTGACGGTCGAGAAGAAGGGCAAGAAGAACATCTTCTCGGGCCGCATCCTCGAGATCGAGGGCCTGCCCGATCTGAAGGTCGAACAGGCCTTCGAGCTCAGCGACGCGTCGGCCGAACGCTCGGCCGCGGGCTGCACGGTGCACCTCAACAAGGAACCGATCATCGAGTACATCAACAGCAACATCACGCTGATGCGCTGGATGATCGCCGAAGGCTATGCCGACGGCCGCACGCTGGCGCGCCGCATCGCGGCGCAGGAAGCCTGGCTCAAGAACCCGCAGCTGCTCAAGGGCGACGACGATGCCGACTACGCGGCCGTGATCGAGATCGACCTGGCCGACATCCACGAGCCGATCGTGGCCTGCCCGAACGACCCCGACGACGTCAAGACGCTGTCGGACGTGGCCGGCGCCGCCATCGACGAAGTGTTCATCGGCTCCTGCATGACCAACATCGGCCACTTCCGCGCGGCATCGAAGTTGCTCGAAGGCAAGCGCGACATCCCGGTCAAGCTGTGGATCGCCCCGCCGACCAAGATGGACGCTCAGCAACTCACCGAGGAAGGCCACTACGGTGTCTTCGGCAACGCCGGTGCGCGCACCGAGATGCCGGGCTGCTCGCTCTGCATGGGCAATCAGGCGCAGGTGCGCGAAGGCGCGACCGTGATGTCGACCAGCACGCGCAACTTCCCCAACCGGCTCGGCAAGAACACCAACGTGTACCTCGGCAGTGCGGAACTGGCAGCCATCTGCTCGCGCCTCGGCCGCATCCCGACGCGGGAAGAGTACATGGCGAGCGTCGGTGTTCTCGATGCGTCGAGCGATCAGATCTACCAGTATCTGAACTTCGACCGCATCGACGAATACAAGGACATCGCGGCCGGCGTCGCGGCCTGACGAAGTGTCAGGGCGCCGTCGATCGGCGTCCGTTCTCGAAAGTCGAAAGCCCCGCAGCCGCGGGGCTTTTTCATTTGGCCTGCTGGGTGCTCAGCCCACGTCGACCTTGCGGTGCTCCCCCATGTCGGTCGGCGGCTTGCCGGTGATCGCGGCCTTGGCCATCTTGTAGAGCTGCACCATCTTGCTGTCGTCGACGTCCCAGTACTCGGCCTCGAGGATGCGCACGCCGAGCAGGCCGAGGTTCGGATCGCCGGCGCCCTTCGGAAACCAGCTCTTGGCCATGGTGGTGAAGAGCGACTCCTTCAGCGCGGCGTCCTCGATCAGGCCGGCCTGGCCCGAGACGGAGACGTAGCTGTCGGCATCGGTATCCGCATAGGCCACGTTGACGCTGGAATCGGTCGCGACGTGTCGCGCGATCTCGCCGTCCTTGGGAATGAAGAAATAGAGCGTCGCGCCTTCGTCGAAGCTCTTGTTCTGCGTGGTCAGCGGATGGCTGTGCAGCTGGCCATCGCCGTGGCGGTGGGTCAGCATGCCGAAGCGGGTGTCCTTGATCAGATCCCACAGCTTGGCGTGTTCGTCGGGGGTGCTCATTGGCGGTTCTCCGGTGGTGGTTGGCTGGTTGACAGCGAGAGCCTCCAAGCTAGGCCGGCAGCCGTGCAGGCCACGCGCTGCCATGACGCATTCGCGTGTCGTCCATTGCCGACGCGCCAGGGCCGCCCAGCGGGGCGAGGGCGCGACTCAGCGCGCGCCCGCTGCGCCGCGTGCCAGCGCTGCGAGCGCCTCTGCAGTGCGCGCATCGGCCGGGAAGAATGATTCCACCGCCAGTTCCTGCAGGGTGACGTCCACCGGTGTGCCGAAGATGGTCGTGGTGCTGATGAAGCTCAGCACCCCCTCGGGCGTGACGAGCTGGAACGGCATCACGACGTTCGAGAGCTCGCCGCCGACGGCTGGCGCATCGTGCCCGACCTGCGGCTGCGGCAGGCCGGCCAGCTCCTCGTGCAGCGCCACCAGGCCGGCGTCGCCGGTGGCGGCAATCTGTTGCTGCAGCCGTTCGAGCAGGTGCTGGCGCCACTGCGCCAGGTTCGCGATGCGTGGCGCGAGGCCTTCGGGGTGCAGGCTGAGACGCAGCACGTTGACCGGTGCCTCGAGCAGGTGGGGGGCGGCGCCGGCCATCAGCAGCGGCACCATCGCGTTGTGCGCCACCAGGTTCCAGTGGCGATCGACGGCCAGCGCCGGAAAGGGTTCGTGGCCCTTGAGCACCAGGTCGACCGCCTGCCGCGCCGAGGCCAGGGCCGGATCGTCGAGCGAGCGCTGGCGGTACATCGGCGCGTAGCCGGCTGCCACCAGCAGCGCATTGCGCTCGCGCAGCGGCACCTCCAGGCGCTCGGCCAGCCGCAGCACCATCTCGCGGCTCGGTTCGGCCCGGCCGGTCTCGACGTAGCTCAGGTGCCGCGTCGACACCCTTGCCTCGTGGGCGAGGTCGAGCTGGCTCAGCCGGCGATGCTGGCGCCAGTGGCGCAGGTGGGCGCCGAAGGGATCGGTCGCGGTCGGCGGCGGGGCGCTCGGTGTGTTCATGGCGCCATCCTAGTGAAACGGTGCAGCGCGGCCATGACCTTTGAGGTCATCGACCCGCGCACGGTCCCGGTCATCGAAGCCTGCTATCTTCGAGAGGCTTCCACGAACAAAGGAGTTTCCCCATGCCCAAAGATGCGGCCCACGCCTTCGCCCCCCTGCTCAAGACCTTCAAGACGGCGTCGGGCAAGGCCGGCAAATACTGGTCGCTCAAGGAACTCGCGAAGCAATACCCCAACGTCGCGAAGCTGCCGGTCTCGATCCGCATCGTGCTCGAATCGGTGCTGCGCAACTGCGACGGGCAGAAGGTCACGTCAGAGCACGTCGAGCAGCTCTCGAACTGGTCGCCGAACGCCGAGCGCACCGAGGAGATCCCCTTTGTCGTCACGCGCGTGGTGCTGCAGGACTTCACGGGCGTGCCGCTGCTGGCCGACCTGGCGGCGATGCGCAGCGTCGCGCAGTCGCTCGGCAAGTCGCCCAAGACCATCGAGCCGCTGGTGCCGGTCGACCTGGTGGTCGACCACTCGGTGATGGTCGACTACTACGGCACGCCGAAGGCACTCGACCTCAACATGAAGCTCGAGTTCCAGCGCAACAACGAGCGCTACCAGTTCATGAAGTGGGGCATGCAGGCCTTCGACACCTTCGGCGTGGTGCCGCCGGGCTTCGGCATCGTCCACCAGGTGAACCTCGAGTACTTTGCACGCGGCGTCTACAAGAGCCCGAACGACAAGGGCGAGGTGCCGACTTGGTATCCCGATTCGCTGGTCGGCACCGACAGCCACACCACCATGATCAACGGCATCGGCGTGGTCGGCTGGGGCGTCGGGGGCATCGAGGCCGAGGCCGCGATGCTGGGCCAGCCGGTCTACATGCTGACGCCCGACGTGGTCGGCTTCGAACTGACGGGCAAGCTGCGCGAAGGCGTCACGGCCACCGACCTCGTGCTCTACGTCACGGCGATCCTGCGCGGCGAGAAGGTGGTGGGCAAGTTCGTCGAGTTCTTCGGCCCCGGCGCGGCTTCGATCGCGGTGCCCGACCGCGCCACCATCGGCAACATGGCACCCGAATACGGCGCCACGATGGGCTTCTTTCCGGTCGACGAGATGACGGTCGCCTACTTCAAGGGCACCGGCCGCACCGATGCCGAGGTCGAGCGCTTCGAGGCCTACTACAGGGCGCAGGGCCTGTTCGGCATGCCCGCGCCCGGCGAGCTCGAATACACCAAGGTCGTGAAGCTCGACCTCGGCACCGTGTCGCCGAGCCTCGCGGGGCCGAAGCGGCCGCAGGACCGCATCGACCTCGGGCATCTGTCGACCAAGTTCTCGGAGCTCTACAGCAAGCCGAACGAGGCCAACGGCTTCAACCAGCCGGCCGACACGCTGAAGCTGCGCTATCCGCTGCCGCAGGAGGCCACCAAGGGCCCGGTCACGATCGGCAACGGCGATGTGCTGATCGCCGCCATCACCTCGTGCACCAACACCTCCAACCCCAGCGTGATGCTGGCGGCCGGCCTGCTGGCCAAGAAGGCAGTGGAGGCGGGCCTCACGGTCAAGCCGCACGTGAAGACCTCGCTCGCCCCGGGCTCGCGCATCGTGACCGAGTACCTCGAGAAGGCCGGCCTCCTGCCCTACCTCGAGAAGCTGGGCTTCTACCTGGCGGGCTACGGCTGCACCACCTGCATCGGCAACGCCGGCGACCTCACGCCCGAGATCAACGAGGTCATCACGAAGAACAACCTGATCGGCGCGGCCGTGTTGTCGGGCAACCGCAATTTCGAGGCCCGCATCCATCCGAACCTGAAGGCCAACTTCCTGGCCTCGCCGCCGCTGGTGGTGGCCTTCGCGATCGCCGGCAACGTGATGGTCGACCTCATGACCCAGCCGGTGGGCAAGAACAGGAAGGGCCAGGACGTCTTCCTCGGGGACATCTGGCCGTCGACGCAGGAGATCGACGAGAACCTGCGCTTCGCCATGAATGCCAAGGCCTTCCGCCAGAACTACGAGCAGATCAAGGACAACCCGGGCAAGCTCTGGAGCAGCATCAAGGGCACGCAGGGTCAGGTCTACGACTGGCCCAAGTCGACCTACATCGCCGAGCCGCCGTTCTTCGAGGGCTTCAAGATGAAGCCGCATGCGAGCGACGCAGGCTTCACCGGCGCGCGCATCATGGCCCTGTTCGGCGACTCGATCACCACCGACCACATCTCGCCGGCCGGCTCGATCAAGGAAAGCTCGCCCGCGGGCATCTGGCTCAAGGCGCACGGCGTCCCGAAGGCCGACTTCAACAGCTACGGCTCGCGCCGCGGCAACCACGACGTCATGGTGCGCGGCACCTTCGCCAACGTGCGCATCAAGAACCTCATGATCCCGGCCGATGCCGAGGGCTCGCGCGAGGAGGGCGGCCTGACGCTGTTCCAGCCCGGCAACGAGAAGATGTTCATCTACGACGCCGCCATGAAGTACATGGCGCAGGGCGTGCCGACCGTGATCTTCGGCGGCGAGGAATACGGCACCGGCTCCTCGCGCGACTGGGCCGCCAAGGGCACGCAGCTGCTGGGCATCAAGGCCGTGGTGGCGCGCAGCTTCGAGCGCATCCACCGCGCCAACCTGGTCGGGATGGGCGTGCTGCCGCTGCAGTTCCGCGGCGCCGATTCGTGGGAAAGCCTCGGCCTCACGGGCGACGAGAAGATCGATGTCGTGATCGGCGGCGAGCTCAAGCCGCAGATGGACGTGAAGATCGTGGTGCACCGGCCCGACGGCACCCATCAGGAGGTCACGGTGCGCCTGCGCATCGACACCCCGATCGAGGTCGACTACTACAAGCACGGCGGCATCCTGCCCTTCGTGCTGCGGCAGTTGCTTGCCAACTAGCTCCTGACGGGAGCCTGAGCCGTCGAGTGGCACAGAGGCCCATGGATTCTTCGGCCTTTGCGCACCAAAGCCGGGAGTTTTCGAGAATAATTCTCATTTTGCATTCTCTGGACTCCCCGGGTGACCACAATGAACGAGGCGGCCTCTGCCGTCATCAGCCTCGATGAACTTCCCAGCCACCAATGGGCCACAGTGCTCGATGTCCTGCGCCCCGAGGAGGCCGAGGGCAAGGAACTGGTCCTGCGCCTGACCGAGATCGGCTTCGTGCCCGGCGAGGCTGTCCGCATCGTCGCCACCGGCGTGCCCGGCCGGGAGCCGCTGGCCGTGCGCCTGGGCCACACCACCTTCGCATTGCGTCGTCACGAAGCGGCGATGGTCCGCGTCACCGCCGGAGCGGTCGGCCATGGTTGAGGCGACGCTCCAGTTCCAGCCCGGCGCTGCGGTGTCCAGCAGCCCGCCCGAACGCATCGCGCTGCTCGGCAACCCCAACTGCGGCAAGACCGCGCTGTTCAACCTGCTGACCGGCAGCCGCCAGAAGGTGGCCAACTACGCAGGCGTCACGGTCGAGCGCAAGGAAGGCGTCCTGCGCACCGCGGGCGGCCGTCGTGTCTTCGTGCTCGACCTGCCGGGCGCCTACAGCCTCAACGCGCTGTCGGCCGACGAGGCCGTGACGCGCGACGTGATCACCGGCAAGAGCAACGAATCCCTGCCGGACCTGCTGGTCTGCGTCACCGACGCCACCAACCTGCGGCTCAACCTTCGGCTGGTGCTGGAAGCCAAGAAGCTCGGCCTGCCGATGGTGGTGGCGCTCAACATGACCGACATGGCCAAGAAGCAGGGCATCGCGGTCGATACCGCGGTGCTCTCGCGCGAACTCGGCCTGCCCGTGATCGAGACCGTCGGCGTGCACTCGGGTGGGGCCAAGGGGCTGCTCGAGGCGCTCGACGCGCCGGTGGCGGTGGCCGTTCCGCAACCCTGGCATGCCTCGAACCTCGACGAGGTGCTCGACACCCAGCGCGAAGTGCGCCGCATCCTGGGCCTCGCAGTGCGCGAGCCGGCCGGCAGCCTCGGTACCAGCGACCGCATCGACCGGGTCGTGATGCATCCGCTGTGGGGCATGGTGGTGCTGGCCGTCACCATGTTCCTGATGTTCCAGGCGGTGTTCAGCTGGGCCGAGGTGCCGATGGGCCTGATCGAAGGCGCGACCGCCGCCCTGGGCGAGTTCATCAAGACCTATCTGCCCGAAGGCATGCTGCAGAGCCTGCTGGTGGACGGCATCATCGCGGGCGTCGGCGGCGTCATCGTCTTCCTGCCGCAGATCCTGATCCTGTTCCTGTTCATCCTGGCGCTGGAAGATTCGGGCTACCTGCCGCGTGCGGCGTTCCTGCTCGACCGCGTGATGGGCACGGTCGGCCTGTCCGGGCGCTCGTTCATTCCGCTGCTGTCGAGCTTCGCCTGTGCGATCCCCGGCGTGATGGCCACGCGCACGATCAGCAACTGGCGCGATCGCATCACGACCATCATGATCGCGCCGCTCATGACCTGCTCGGCACGGCTGCCGGTCTACGCGCTGCTGATCGCGGCCTTCATTCCGTCGCGCACCGTGGGCGGCATCTTCAACCTGCAGGGCGTGGTGCTGTTCGCGCTGTATGTCTTCGGCATCGTCTCGGCGATGGCGGTGGCCTGGGTCATGAAGCGCTTCCGCGACAGCAGGCAGCGCTCGCCGCTCATGATGGAGCTGCCGGCATACCGCTGGCCCAACCTGCGCAACCTGGCGCTGGGCCTCTACGAGCGGGCCTGGATCTTCATCCAGCGCGTGGGCACGATCATCCTCACGCTGACGATCCTGCTCTGGTTCCTGTCGACCTTCCCGTCGCCGCCCGAGGGCGCGACCGGGCCCGCGATCCAGTACAGCCTGGCCGGCATGATCGGCCGCGCGCTCGAGCACGTCTTCGCGCCGATCGGCTTCAACTGGCAGATCTCGATCGCGCTGGTGCCGGGCCTGGCGGCGCGCGAGGTCGCGGTCGGCGCGCTCGGTACGGTCTATGCGCTGTCGGCCACCGGCGACGAGGTGGCGGGCCAGCTCGAGCCGCTGATCGCGGCCAGCTGGTCGATGGCGACCGCGCTGTCGCTGCTGGTCTGGTACGTTTTCGCACCGCAATGTCTCGCCACCTTGGCCGCGGTCAAGCGCGAGACCGGCTCCTGGCGTTATGTTCTGATCATGGCCGGGTACCTGTTCGGACTCGCCTACATCGCGTGCTGGATCACCTACCGGGTGGCGCTCGCGTTGACGGGAGGATGAGATGACGCAGCAGATCGTGGTGGCATTGATCGTCGGCCTGGCAGCGATCTACGCCGTCTGGCGCTGGATGCCGGCGCGCTGGCGCCGCGGTGCGGCCGGCCGGCTGGCGGCGGGCTCGCAGCGCGCGGGCCTGGTCGACGCCGAGCGCGCCGAGCGCCTGGCGGCGACGCTCGGCAAGGCGTCGGGCTGCGGTTCGTGCGACAGCTGCGGCAGCTGCGCACCCTCGGCCAGGCCGGGCCAGCAGGACGCCACCGACACCAGCCGCACCGTGCATCCGCACTGAGTGGGCGCCATGCCGGCCCACATCCTGATCGCGGGCGGCGGCATCGCGGGCCTCGCGAGCGCGCTGGCGCTGGCGCGGCGATGTCACCGGATCGATCTGTTCGAGCAGGCGGTCGCCTTTGCCGAAGTCGGCGCCGGCATCCAGCTCGGTCCCAATGTCACGCGTCGGCTGCAGGCCCTTGGCGTGTACGAGGCATTGACGCGGGTCGCCGCCCGTCCCGACGCCCTGGTGGTGCGCAGCGCCTTCGACGACCGCGAACTCGCCCGACTGCCGCTCGGCAACGCGATGCTGCGCAGCTACGCGGCACCCTACCTCTGCGTGCATCGCGCCGACCTGCATGCGCTGCTGCTCGCGGCAGTGCGCGGCAGCGGCGCGGTCACGCTGACCACCGCGGCACGCATCGGCCAGGTGGCGGCCCGCTCGCAAGCCGTCAGCGTGTCGAGCACCGACGACCGGGTCTGGGAGGGCGATGCGCTGGTCGGCGCCGACGGGCTCTGGAGCACGGTGCGCGCCAAGGTGCTCGCGCAGGACGCGCCACCGCAGGCCACCGGCCACACGGCCTGGCGCGCGCTGGTCGACATGGCGGCGCTGCCGCCCGCGCTGCGCAGCACGCAGGTGCGGGTCTGGCTCGGGCCGCGGCTGCACGCGGTGGCCTACCCGGTGCGGCGTGGCGAGGCACTCAATGTCGTGGTGCTGGCCGAGGCGGCGCCGGTCGGCGATGCGCGCGACTGGGATCAGGCGGCGAGCCTGTCGTCGCTGCAGGCCGCCACGGGCCGCACGGCCGCCGGGCTGCAGGCCTTGCTGGAGGCCGTGCCTGCATGGCGCGCCTGGACGCTCAACGACCGCGACCCGCTGCAGGGGCCGGCTCAGATGGCCGACGAGCGCATCGCGCTGGTGGGCGATGCGGCGCATCCGATGCTGCCCTACCTGGCGCAGGGCGCAGGCATGGCGATCGAGGACGCGGTGGCGCTGGCCGAGGCGCTCGATGGCGGCGATGCGGCCGCGGTGCCGGCCGCCTGGGCGCGCTTTGCCGAACTGCGCTGGCAGCGCAATGCCCAGGTGCAGGCCAGGGCGCGGCGCAATGGCGAGATCTTCCATGCCACGGGGCCGCTGCGCTGGGGCCGCGATGCTGCGCTGCGACTTCTCGGTGCGCGGTTGCTCGATGTGCCCTGGCTCTACGAGGGTTGAGAGACGCTCAGAGGCTGAAGCTGCGCAGGTGATCGATGCGCCTGGCGAGCCCGGCGGCACCGAGGTAGTGGCTCAGCCGGCCCGCCTGCACCTCGACCCAGGCCGGTTCCAGCTCGGCAAGCATTCCGTCGCGGGCTGCGGCATAGGCCGCGGCCAGGTCGGCGTGGTTGCGGCCGTAGGCTTCGGCCACCAGGCGGGCCGCCGCGGGGGCGCCGCAGGCGACGCACTCCGCGACCGCCGTGGGGCTCGGCTCGGCGCCGTGCGCGAGCAGCAGCGAAACCAGCTCCGGCGACAGGGCGCTGTCGATGAAATCGAGCGCATCGGGCGCCACGGGTGCGCCGGCCTCCACCAGCGCCCGGGCTGCCTCGTGGGCGCCATGGCTCAGCGCGAGATCGGTGGCGATCGCGCTGCCGTGCAGCGGTCCGGCCAGCGATACGCCGGCCGCCGCCAGCCGCGCGATCAGCGCCGGGTCGTCGGTGGCGATCGCATGGCGCAGCGCCACCCGCGCGCGGGGCGCGTCCTCGCCCAGCGTGCCGGCCGCGAGCGGCGTGCGCCAGTCGACCATGGCTCGGCGGTAGAAGGCGACCAGGCGGTCGACCAGCCCGAGCTCCAGCCCATGAGCCTGATGCCGGTCGTCGAGGTATTCGAGCAGCGCCTGGCCGGTGAAGTAGTCGCCCGCCGGCGCCAGCGGATCGGCGTCGAGCTGCAGGCTTTCGAGGGCCGCGCAGAGGTCGTGCGCCACGGTGGTCATGCCGTCCTCGTGCAGTTCGTGCGGCCAGGGTGAGGGCAGCCCCTGCTTCCAGGCCAGCACATGGCCGTCGTCGGGCCCGGGCTCGACCACGACGTAGATCCGGTCGGCATCGTCGCAGCCGCCGATCGGCAACAGGGTCAGCCGGCCGTCCCAGGCTTCGCCGGTTTCCACCGCTGCCTCGCGAGCGGCCTCGCGCTCGTGCGCGATCCAGCCCTGGAGGTCGTGGCGGCCCTCGCCCGGCAGCCCGAAGAGCTCGCTCCAGGCCACCGATTCCTCGTTGCCGTTGATGCGCAGGTGCAGGTCGTAGTCGAGGCGCCCGCCCGCGGCCTCCCGCCACAGCGCGACCAGCTCGGCCGGCAACGGACCCGCGCAGGCGGTGCGGACCGCCTCGATCTGCGGCTCGGTCAGCGGCGGCTGGGCGTCGAAGATGACGCGCCGCGCGAACAGCACGATGCCGTGCGTGCGCAGCAGCGCGAGTTCTTCGGTGTCGAAGAAGTCCTTGTCGTCCATGCCCGTCTCCTCGTCGTTCGCCCGCGAGCGAACAGCTCCGGGCAGCTCACAGGTCGGTGCGCAGCTTCCAGATCTCGGGAAACAGCACCACGTCCAGCATCTTGCGCAGGTAGCTTACGCCGCCGGTGCCGCCGGTGCCACGCTTGAACCCGATGACACGCTCGACCGTGGTCACGTGGCGGAAGCGCCAGAGGCGGAAGGCGTCTTCGAGGTCGGTCAGTTCCTCGCCGAGCTGATAAAGGTCCCAGTGCTGCTTCGGATCGCGGTAGACCACGAGCCAGGCCTGCTCCACCGCATCGCTCTCGGGGTAGGGCTGGGTCCAGTCGCGCTCGAGGTGGTCGACCGGCACGGCGAGGCCGCGGCGCGCGAGCAGGCGCAGCGCCTCGTCGTAGAGCGAGGGCGCGCGCCAGGCGGCCTCGACCTCGGCCAGCAGCTCGGGCCGGTGCGAGTGCGGCTTGAGCATCGCGGCGTTCTTGTTGCCGAGCGCGAATTCGATGCAGCGGTATTGCCAGCTCTGGAAGCCGCTCGAGGCGCCGAGGTAGGGCCGCATCGCGCTGTACTCGGGTGGCGTCATGGTGGCCAGCACGTCCCAGGCGTGGACCAGCTGCTCCATGATGCGCGAGACCCGCGCCAGCATCTTGAAGGCGCTTTGCAGGTCGTCCGTGGCGATGCCGCGGATCGCGGCGCGCAGCTCGTGCAGCATGAGCTTCATCCACAGCTCGCTGGTCTGGTGCTGAACGATGAACAGCAGCTCGTCGTGGGCCGGCGAACGCAGGTGCTGGGCGTTGAGTATCTGGTCGAGGCTCAGGTAGTCGCTGTAGCTCATCGAGGCGCTGAAGTCGAGCTGCGCCTTTTCCTCGTGGACGATCTTCTCGGTGCTCATGGGTTTCCGCTCCGGGCGCTCAGGTGACCGCGAGCTTCTGGTTGAATTCGGGCCGCTTCCATTCGTCGGTCTCCATCACCTGCACCAGGTGCTCGACCGCGCCCCACACGTCCTCGAAGCCCAGGTAGAGCGGCGTGAAGCCGAAGCGCAGGATGTCGGGCATCTGCGAATCGCCGGCGCGGAAGTCGCCGATCACGCCGCGTGCGATCAGCGCCTGCACGATCGCGTAGGCGCCCGGGCCGCCATCCTGCAGTGCCAGGCAGACCTGCGAGCCGCGCCGCGCCGGGTCGCGCGGCGTCACGAGCTGGAAGCGGCCCGGCAGGCGCTGCTCGACCAGCGCGATGAAGGCATCGGTCAGGGCCAGCGACTTCTGACGCAACGCGGCCATCGCGCCGCGCTCGCCGTCGAAATCGGCGGCCGCGAGCACGGTGTCGAGGCCGCATTCGAGCGCCGCCAGCGCGATGATCGGCTGCGTGCCGCAGAGGTAGCGGGCCACGCCCGGCGCGGGCCGGTAGTGCGGCGTGAACTCGAACGGCGCCGCGTGGCCCCACCAGCCCGACAGCGGCTGCATGAACTGCCCCGCATGGCGCGTGTGGACCCAGGCGAAGGCCGGCGCACCCGGGCCGCCGTTGAGGTACTTGTAGCCGCAGCCGATCGCGAAGTCGGCCTGGCTGTCGTTCAGCGCCACCGGCACCGCGCCCGCGCTGTGCGCGAGATCCCACACCGTGAGCGCACCCACCGCGTGGGCCGCGGCGGTCACGGCCTTCATGTCGTGCATCGCGCCGGTTCGGTAGTTGACGTGGGTCAGCATCAGCACGGCGACCTCGTCGTTCAGCGCTGCAGGCAGTTCGTCGGCCTCGATCAGCCGCAGCGTGAAGCCACGCTCGCGGCACAGCGATTCGGCGATGTAGAGATCGGTCGGGAAGTTGCTGCGCTCGCTGAGCACCACGCGGCGCGCGGGGCTGGCCTGCAGCACCTGGCTCAGCGCCGCGAACAGCACCTTGTAAAGGTTGATCGAGGTGCTGTCGGTGCACACCACCTCGCCGGGCGCGGCGCCGATCAGGCGCGCGAGCTTGTCGCCCAGGCGTTGCGGCAGGTCGAACCAGCCGGCCGTGTTCCACGAGCGGATCAGGCCGTCGCCCCATTCCCTGGCGACCACCTCGGCGATGCGCGCGGGCGCGGCCCGGGGCAGCACGCCGAGCGAATTGCCGTCGAGGTAGATGACGCCCTCGGGCAGATGGAACTGGGCGCGCAGGGCGGCCAGCGGGTCCTCGGCATCGAGGCGGCGGCAGTCGTCGAGATTCATGGGGTTCCTGGTGGGAGTTCGCGCAGCACGGCGCGCACGGGAGAGGCGTCGGCGCTCACGAGCTTGAGCGGCAGCGCGATGAGTTCGTAGTCGCCCTCGGGAACGTCGTCGAGCACCAGGTTCTCGAGCACGCGCAGGTCGAGCCGGCGGATCACCTGGTGGCTGTCGAGGGTCTTGCTGTCGGCCGGATCGATGCTCGCGGTGTCGATGCCCACCAGCCTGACGCCGAGGCCCGCGAGGCGCTCGATGGTGGCGGGCGCGTAGGCGGCGAGGGCGCCGTCCCAGCGGTCGACGGGCGCCTGCCGGTAGGTGCGGACCAGCACGCGTGGCGGCAGGTCGGCCAGCGCGTGCGCGATGTGCGCCCATTCGATCAGCGGGCCGCGTTCGATCGCGTGGATCACCCGGCAGCGGCCCAGGAAGGGCGCGAGATCGACGTTGCCGATGGTCGCGCCGGCCGGGTCGTAGTGCAGCGGCGCGTCGGCATGGGCGCCGACGTGCGGCGAGAGCGTGATCTCGCTGACGTTGACCGGGCAGCCAGGCGCGATGGTCGCGGCCCAGCGCTGGCGGTAGGGCGTGTCGCCGGGGAACACCGGCGCGCCTTCATGGACGGGGGGAGAGATATCCCAGAGACGTGGCATGGCGCAAAGGTAGCGCCGCGCCATGGGTCGTGGTGTCGGTTATTTCCAACAGCGCCTGAAACGGCGCGTACGCGATCCGTGTCTCAGGCGACCTTGCCGAGCAGCAGGAACTCCATCAGCGCCTTCTGCACATGCATGCGATTCTCGGCCTCGTCCCAGACCACGGACTGCGGGCCGTCGATCACGTCGGCCTCGACTTCCTCGCCGCGGTGGGCGGGCAGGCAGTGCATGAAGAGGGCGTCGGGCTGGGCGGCACGCATCATCTCGGTGTCGACGCACCAGTCGGCGAAGGCGGTGCGACGGGTCTCGTTCTCGGCCTCGTAGCCCATGCTGGTCCAGACGTCGGTGGTCACCAGGTCGGCACCGCGGCAGGCTTCCATCGGGTCCCTGAAGACCTCGTAGCTGTCGCCCGAGCGCAGGCCGGCGATCGACTGGTCGACCTCGTAGCCGCTCGGCGTGCTCACATGCACCTTGAAGCCGAGGATCTCGCTGGCCTGCAGCCAGGTGTTGGCCATGTTGTTGCCGTCGCCGACCCAGGCCACGGTCTTGCCCGCGATCGAGCCGCGGTGCTCGATGTAGGTGAAGATGTCGGCCAGGATCTGGCACGGATGGAACTCGTTGGTCAGGCCGTTGATGACCGGCACCCGCGAATGGGCAGCGAAGGCCTCGATCTTGGTCTGCTCGAAGGTGCGGATCATCACCAGGTCGACCATCCGGCTGATGACCTTGGCGCTGTCCTCGATCGGCTCGGCGCGGCCGAGCTGGCTGTCGCCGGTGGTCAGGTGCACCACGCTGCCGCCGAGCTGGTACATGCCGGCCTCGAAGCTCACGCGGGTGCGGGTCGAGGCCTTCTCGAAGATCATCGCCAGCGTGCGGTCGACCAGCGGCTGGTGCCGCTCGTAGGCC
This sequence comes from Variovorax jilinensis, assembly GCF_030316885.1. GTDB lineage: Bacteria > Pseudomonadota > Gammaproteobacteria > Burkholderiales > Burkholderiaceae_C > Variovorax > Variovorax jilinensis. Next base: position 561,129 of record NZ_JASZYQ010000002.1, read on the forward strand.
TTGAACTTCTTCTTGATCAGCGCCGCGCGCGCGAACAGGTGGGCGTAGTCGGCGGCATCGAAATCCGAGAACTGCAGGTAGTGCCGGATCGGCTGCGGGCTGCCGGCGCTCATGGGAAAACCTCCGTGCTGCGCACTGCGATGCGAGCGCCTTCGGGCGGCCGGGCGGCGCTCATGGCGCCGGCTCCGCGAGGAAGGCCTTCACGATCGGCGCCAGGATCGCGACGATCTCGTCGGCCTCGGCCACGCTGAGGATCAGCGGCGGCACCAGCCGGATCACGCTGTCGGCCGTGACGCTGAGCAGGAGGCCGGCGTCGCAGGCGCGGTTCAGGATCACGCCGCAGGGCCGGTCGAGCTCGATGCCGAGCATCAGGCCCTGGCCGCGCACTTCCTTCACGCCCGACAGGCCCGCGAACTCGCGCTCGAGCGCCGCCTTGAGGTGGGCGCCGACCTTGGCCGCGTTCTCGAGCAGGCCCTGCTCTTCCATGATGCGGATGGTCTCGATGCCGGCGCGCATCGCCAGCGGGTTGCCGCCGAAGGTGGTGCCGTGGTTGCCGGGGCCGAAGATGTTGGCGGCCTTGGGGCCGGCCACCACCGCGCCGATCGGCACGCCCGAGCCCAGGCCCTTGGCCAGTGGCATGACGTCGGGCTTGATCCCGGCCCACTGGTGCGCGAACCACTTGCCGGTGCGGCCCATGCCGCACTGCACCTCGTCGATCATCATGAGCCAGTCGCGCTCGTCGCAGAGCGCGCGCACCTGGCGCAGGTATTCGAGCCGCATCGGATGGATGCCGCCTTCGCCCTGGATGGTCTCGAAGAACACCGCGACCACGTTGGGATTGCCCTCGGTGGCCTTCTTGAGCGCCTCGATGTCGTTGAGCGGCACGCGGATGAAGCCCTCGACCAGCGGGCCGAAGCCGGCCTGCACCTTGGGATTGCCGGTGGCCGACAGCGTGGCGATGCTGCGGCCATGGAAGGCGGCCTCGTAGACCACGATCTCGGGCCGCTCGATGCCCTTGTCATGGCCGAACTTGCGCGCCAGCTTGAGCGCCGCCTCGTTGGCCTCCAGGCCGGTGCAGCAGAAGAAGGCATTGGTCAGGCCCGAGAGCTCGGTCAGCTTGGTGGCGAGCTTCTCCTGGCCGGGCACGTGGTAGTAGTTCGAGCTGTGGATCAGCTTGGAGATCTGGTCCTGCAGGGCAGGCACCAGTTCGGGGTGGTTGTGGCCCAGCGTGTTGACCGCGATGCCGCCCAGGCCGTCGAGGTAGGCGCGGCCGTTGGTGTCCCAGACTCGGCAGCCCTGGCCGTGCGACAGCGCGATCGGGAGGCGACCGTAGGTGTTCATGACGTGGGGCGACGAGGGGGCGGCAGGGGCGCTCATGCGGATCTCCGGAAAAGGGAACGCGGATTCTAGGCGGCCGGTCTCCCCGCGGCGGTGAGGATTCCGCATCACTGCAATGCCCCCTGGCCTGTCGCCCGGGGGACCGCCGGATAGAATTGTTGTGCGGCGCAGCATCTGCCCTGCACACTTCACGTATCCGATGGTTTCTCCCACCGCCAAAGAAATATTCATCCAGGGCATCACCCAGGATGGCCGCACCTTCCGTCCGAGCGACTGGGCCGAGCGCCTGGCGGGCGTGATGTGCTCTTTCCGGCCCGGCGGGCCGCAGCCCGGCAGCCACCTGAACTACTCGCCGTGGTGCGTGCCGACGGTCATCAACGGCATCAAGTGCGTGGTCGTGAACAGCGAACTGCGCAATGCCGAGCCGATGGCCTGGGATTTCTGCGTCAATTTCGCGCGAGACAACGGGCTGCAGGTGGCCGAGGCCTGCCTGGTGCCTGAAGATCCGACCCGGAAATAGGGCAGAAACCCGGCGGCACGCGCGACCCGCGCACCCAGCCCTGAATCGGGCGCCCATGAAAAAACCGCCCGAAGGCGGTTTTTCACTTTGCTGCAGCGCACCCCGATCAAACGGCGGACTGGAGAACCAATCCGTGCTTAATGCCTGAAAACGTCAGGCGGCGGCCTTTTCGGGCGCGAGGGCCAGGGCCTTGACCTTGGCCGACAGGCGGCTCTTGTCGCGGGCTGCCTTGTTCTTGTGGAAGATGCCCTTGTCGGCGACGGTGTCGACGATGCTCTGGGCCTTCGCGAAGAGTTCTGCCGCCTTGGTCTTGTCGCCGGCCAGCACGGCCTTCTCGACATTCTTCACGGCGGTACGGTATTTGGAGCGCAGCGAGGTGTTCGCGGCGTTGAGCTTGACGTCCTGGCGGACGCGTTTACGGCCCGACGCGAGGCGCGGGTTCTTCTTCTTGGGCTTGGCGGATGCCATGTTCAGTGTTCCTTGAGGGTTTGGGGATGATGCAGCAAAGCCCTCCATTATAGGCGAGCCGCGCGGGTCCGCCAGCGGGGCCCCGGCTTACACCCTGCGGCACATACACTTCTGCCCCGTGTCCCTGTTCAAATCCGCCTCCACCGTCTCGCTGCTGACCCTCGCCTCGCGCGTGACCGGCCTCGTGCGCGACGTGCTCATGACCTCGGTTTTCGGCGTCAGCGCGATGACCGACGCCTTCTACGTCGCCTTCCGCATCCCGAACCTGTTCCGGCGCATCTTCGGCGAGGGCGCCTTCAGCCAGGCCTTCGTGCCGGTGCTCGCGTCCAGCAAGGCCGAACATGGCGATATCGGCGCCAAGGCGGTGGTCGACCACGTCGCGACCCTGCTGACCTGGATCCTCGTGGTGGTGTGCGTGCTCGGCGTGGTCGGCGCGCCGCTGCTCGTCTGGTCCATGGCCAGCGGCCTCAAGCAGGACCCGCACGGCTTCGAGGCCGCGGTGGTGATGACGCGCTGGATGTTCCCCTACATCGGCTTCATGTCGCTGGTGGCGCTGGCCGGCGGCATCCTCAACACCTGGCGCAGGTTCGCGGTGCCGGCGGTCTCGCCGGTGCTGCTGAACCTGTGCCTGATCGCGGCCATCGTCTTCGGCGCGCCGCTGTTCGGCCGCTGGGGCATCGAGCCGATCTACGCCCAGTGCGTCGGCGTGATGGTCGGCGGCCTGTTGCAGCTCGCGATCCAGATTCCGGCGCTGCGCGGCCTGGGCATGCTGCCGCGCATCGGTGCCAGCTTCGGCGCCCTGCGCGCGGCCTGGGCCGACCCGACCACCCGCCGCGTCGGCCGGCTCATGCTGCCGGCGCTGATCGGCGTCAGCGTGGCCCAGATCTCGCTGTTGATCAACACCCAGATCGCCTCCCACCTGGCCACCGGGAGCGTCAGCTGGATCACCAACGCCGACCGCCTGATGGAGTTTCCGACCGCCATGCTCGGCGTCGCGCTCGGCGTGGTGCTGATGCCGCAGCTCGCGGGAGCCCGCGCGGCCCGGGACGACGATCGCTATTCGGCCATGCTCGACTGGGGCCTGCGGATCGTGGTGCTGCTGTCGGTGCCGTGTGCGCTGGCGCTGCTGGTGTTCTCGCGCCCGCTGGTGGCGGTGCTGTTCCACAACGGCGCCTTCGATGCGACCAGCGTGCAGCGCACCAGCGTGGCGCTGATGGGCTACGGCGTGGGCTTGGTGGGCCTGGTGGCGATCAAGGTGCTGGCGCCGGGCTACTACGCCAAGCAGGACACGCGCACGCCGATGCTGATCGCGGTCGGCGTGCTGGTGCTGACGCAGGTGCTCAACGTCTTCCTCGTGCCGCTCCTGCAGCATGCGGCGCTCACGCTCACGATCAGCATCGGTGCGCTGGTCAATGCGCTCTGGCTGCTGTTCGGCCTGATCCGGCGCGGCAGCTACCGCCCGGCGCCGGGCTGGGGCCGCTTCGTGCTGCAGGTGCTGGTCGCCACCGCGGTGCTCGGTGCGCTGCTGGTCTGGGGCGACCGACACTTCGACTGGATCGGCCTGCAGGCGCACCGGCTGCAGCGCATCGGGCTGCTGGCGGCGCTGATCGCGGGCGCCGGGCTGCTCTATTTCTCGGTGCTGGCGCTCACGGGACTGAAGCTGCGCAGCTTCATGCGCCGATGAGCGGATCGCGCCGCTCGCGCTCTCGCCTTGACGGTCCCTGCGCGCTCCTCTACAAAGCCACATGACGTTCAGCTACTCGACGCCCACCGCCCTGGAGTATTTCGAATCGCTCGTGAAGAGCGACGAGCAGTTCCCGCTGCTCGAGGCGGCCGCCAGCCTGGCGCAGGACGAATACCCCGAGCTCGACGTCCAGCAGGTGCTCGGCGATGTCGACCAGTTGCTCGCGCGCCTCAAGCGCCGGCTGCCGGCCGACGCGGCGCCGCTGCACCGCCTGCGCTCGCTGAACCAGTTCTTCTTCCACGACCTGAGCTTCGGCGGCAACGTCAACGACTACTACGACCCCGACAACAGCTATCTCAACGCGGTGCTGCGCACGCGGCGCGGCATCCCGATCTCGCTCGCGGTGCTGTGGATGGAACTCGCGCAGGGCCTCGGGCTGCAGGCGCGCGGCGTCGGCTTCCCGGGCCATTTCATGCTCAAGGTCACGCTGCCCAAGGGGCAGGTGGTGATCGATCCGTTCACGGGCAAGTCGCTCTCGCGCGAGGAGCTCGGCGAGCGGCTCGAGCCCTACAAGCGCAGCAGCGGCCTGGTCGGCGAGTTCGACGTGCCGCTGGGCCTGTACCTGCAGCCGGCGACGCCGCGCGAGATCATCGGCCGCATGTTGCGCAACCTGAAGGAAATCCACCAGGCCCAGGAAGACTGGCCGCGCGCCATCGCGGTGCAGGACCGCCTGATCGCCTTGCTCCCCGAGGCCTGGGGCGAGCACCGCGACCGCGGCCTCGCGCATGCCGAGCAGGGCAACAGCGCGCTCGCGGTGCGCGACCTCGAGACCTACCTCGCTCATGCCGAGGAGGCGCTCGACCTCGATGCGATCGCCGAGAAGGTCGCCGTCCTGCGTCGGGCGGCATCCTGATGGAGCCGGTCAAGGCGCCGCTGGCCGACCTCGGGACCCTGCACCAGTTTCACGGTGTCCAGCCGGTGCTGCCGGTGGCCGACGCGGCCCGTGCCGCGCGCTACTTCTGCGACGTGCTGGGCTTCGAGCTCGATTTCATCGCGGGCGAGCCGCCCAGCTACGCGCGCGTCAAGAAGGGCGACCGCAGCTACGGCGACCCGGTCTACCTGCGCCTGTGGCAGTGCGGCCGGCGCGAGGCCAGTCCCTGGCGTGGCGAGATCGTGATCCACGTCGGGCAGGACGTCGACGGCCTGCACGAGGCCTACGTCAAGCGCGGTGTCGCCGTGGTGGAGCCGCCCACGTCCCAGCCCTGGGGCCTGCGCGAGTTCGCCATCCGCGAGCCGGACGGCCACATCCTGCGCTTCTGCGGATATCTCTAGCTCGGCGCCGACGGCGACCCCGCCAGCCCGAACTGCCGCCACGCGCGGCGCAGCTGCGTATCGGAACCGAAGCCCGACATCTCTGCCGCCCGCGTGACGTTGGCGCCCGACTGCAGCGCGAGCTGGGCGGTCGCCAGCCGCAGCCGACGCAGGTAGGCCAGCGGCGCCACCCCGGCATGCTCGACGAACAGCCGCGTCAGGTGCCGCGGCGAGGTGTGGGCGAGCTCGGCCATGCGCGGCACGGTCCATGCGGCCTGGGGCTGTTCGCTGACCGCGTCCTGCACCCGGTGCAGCGCTGCATGCAGATGGTTGCGATGGGCCAGGAAGGGCGACAGCTCGGGATCGTTCGGCCCGCGCCGCGTCGCCACCACCATGGTCTGCGCCACGCGGGCCGCCATCGACTCGCCGCAGACCTCCCCGATGCGGTGCAGCATCAGGTCGATGCCGGTGGTCACGCCGGCGCTGCTGTAGAGCGGCGAATCGCACACGAAGACCCTGTTGGCGACCACGTCGCAGCGCGGCTCGACCTGCCGCAGCTCGTCGAGGTGGTGATGGTGCGTGGTGGCGCGGCGGCCCGCGAGCAGCCCCGCATGCGCCGCCAGCAGCGTGCCGGCGCAGACCGTGACCAGCTCGAGCCGTCCGGCCTCGAGCCGCAGGCCGCGCAGCCAGTGCAGCAGGGCCCGCGCGGGCGCGCCGTCGACCGCGATGCTGCTGCCCGGCAGGCCGACCAGCACCACCCACGTCGGGCCGACCTCGGCCGCCGGCAGCGGCTGCAGCCCGGCGAGCCGCACGCCGACCGAGGTGGTCGACTCGGGTTCCGGGCTCGCGAACACCAGCTCGAAAGGTGGCGGTAGGCCGGCCGCCGCGCGCAGCTGGTTGGCGATGCGCAGCGCTTCGGCCGGGCCGGCCCAGTCGAGGATCAGGCTGTGGGGCAGCAGCGCGAAGACGACCCGGATCGGGACGGCGGCATGGCCCCCGCGCTCTCCCGCTGCGTGGGGGTCGCTGCCCCCAGAGGGTGCAGGCCGCCCGGGGGCGGCCCGGCGCCAGCCTAGGCCCGCGTCCATGCGAAGTCCATCTGCCGCGCGGTGCGCAGCGCGAGCGCCTCGCCGGCCAGGCGGGCCACCAGGTGCAGGCTCATGTCGATGCCCGCCGTGATCCCGGCCGAGGTGACGATGCGCCCCTCGTCGACCCAGCGCGGGCCTTCCTTCACCGCGAGCGCGGGAAAGCGCCGGCGCAGGTCGGCGATGTCTTCCCAATGGGTGGTGACCGCCTCCCGCTGCAGCAGGCCGGCGGCCGCCAGCAGGAAGGCGCCGGTGCAGACCGAGGCGGTGATGCGGGTTTCGCGGCCCGCGGCGGCGATCCAGGCCAGCGTCTCGCTGCACGCCATCTCGGCATCGACCACGCCGCCCGGGACGACCAGCACATCGGCGGTCGGCGCGGTGGCGAAATCGTGGTCGGGCATCACCGTGAGTCCGGCTCGCATGCGGACGGGCGTCACCGTGCGCGCGACGCAGATCACCTCGAAGGGTGGCGGTGCCTCCGGCGCGCCGCGCAGCGCCATCCGGCTCGCGGTCGTGAAGACCTCGTAGGGGCCCGCGAGATCGAGCGCCTCGACCTCGTCGAAGGCGAGGATGGCGACGCGCAGCGGCCGATCGGCGTTCATTGCGCGGCCTGCGGGCCGTCGAGCAGTCGCTCCAGCGCCCGTTCGACGCCGCACACCGTCGCGAAGCGGCCATCGAGCACCGTGGCGGTTCGGGCCCGGATGTCGGCCGCGGAGAGCGGCCGGCCGTCGGGCTGAACCATGTCGAAGGTGAGCGTGGCGTCGGTCACGTAGTCGACCTGCCAACCCAGGTCCGAGGCGTGGCGCGCCGTGGTCTCGCAGCACTGCTCGGTGCGGATGCCGCTGATCGTGACCCGTTCGATGCGCTGGCGCGTGAGCCAGACGTCGAGTCCGGTGCCCACCAGCGCGCTGTGGCGGCTCTTGGTGAAGCTGGCCGTGGCATCGAAGGCGGCCAGCCCCTCGATCGGCCGAACGTGGCCGGATTCGACCGCGAAAGGGTTGCCTGCCACCGTGGGACCGTCGACGTGGAAGACCCGCACGATCGGTGCGCCGGCGGCCGCGAAGCCATCGATCAGCGCGTTCTGCGCCGCCAGATAGTCGTTGGCGAGCCGGTCGTCGAAGTAGGGGCGGTGGCGGAACGACTCCTGGGCGTCGATCACAATCAGACAGCTCTTCATGGGTGCAGGCTCCTTGTCGAGAGAGGGATGATGCGCTCGATTGTCAACGCACGCCGCCGTACCGTCCGGCCCTGCCACGGACCGGAATCGATCAATTCAAGACATGAAACCGCGCTAGACCAGCGCGGCTGCCTTCAATTCCTTCTTGAGGTAGGCATAGAAAAGCGGCGCTGCCACCAGCCCGGCCGGGCCGTACACGGCCTCGGCGACGAACATCACGGCCAGCAGTTCCCAGACCGACATCTGCGTGCGGCTGCCGACCACCTTGGCGTTGATCAGGTATTCGGCCTTGTGGATCAGGATCAGGAAGGCCAGGCAGACCGCTGCAGTGAGCGGCGACACCGACAGGCCGACCAGCGTGATCACGGCGTTGCAGATCAGGTTGCCGACGATCGGCACCAGCCCGGCGACGAAGGTGAGCGTGATCAGCGCCGGCGTGTAGGGCAGCTCCATCTGCCACAGCGGCAGCAGGAACAGCAGGAAGATGGCGGTCAGGAAGGTGTTGAAGGCCGCGATCCAGAACTGCGCCGCCACGATCTGGCCAAAGGCCTCGCCGAACAGCACGATGCGCGCGCGCAGCTCGCGCGCCAGCGGCCGGCGCGAAGGCGGCTGGATGGCCACCGCCGCGAGCGAGCCGACGATCAGGCCCACGTAGGCGAACAGCAGGCCACCGAGCCAGGCGCGGCCGGTCAGCGCGAGGGAGCCGGCCTGCGCGCGCAGGTAGCCCGCGACGACGCGCTGCACCTCGGCCGAGCCCTCGGGCAGGTAGGCGCCGATGTCGGGCGGCAGCTTGAGCCGCAGCTCGAGCACGGTGCGCGCGATGTAGTCGAGCAGTTCCTTGTACTGCTCGGGCGCATTGAGAACGAACTCGCGCGCCTCGGAGAAGCCCAGCACCAGCAGCCCCACGGGTGCCAGCATCACGAGCGTGGCGGCCACCACGCGCGGAAAGGGCGCGGCCGCGGACCAGGTCGGGTCGTTGGCGCTGAGCTTGCGGCGCCGGCGCAGGCCGGCGTCGAGCAGCCGCACGATCCAGCGCGTGCCGAGGAAGCCGATGCAGACGCACAGCAGCCCCGGCAGCAGCCCCTGCCACATGACGAGCAGCAGCGCCCCGGCGATCAGCAGGTAGCTCGCCGTGACGATGGAACGCGAGGTCGGGGGGGCGGTGGCGATCACGCGGCGGGGCGCTTCAGCCGACCACCACCGCGGCGCCGGCACCGCGCTCGGCAATGACGCCGATGCGATGCACCGATTCGCCGGCCGCCCGCAGCGTCGCTGCGCAGGCCTCGGCCTCGGCTTCGGAAATGACGACCACCATGCCGATGCCGTTGTTGAAGGTGCGGTTCATCTCGATGTCGTCGATGCCGGCCACCTTCTGCAGCCAGGCGAACAGTTCGGTCTGCGGCCAGCTGCCCTTGCGGAGGTGGGCAGCCGTGCCTTCGGGCAGCACGCGCGGGATGTTCTCGAGCAGGCCGCCGCCGGTGATGTGGGCCAGCGCCTTGATCGGGTGCTTGCCCAGCGCCTCGAGAACCGGCTTCACGTAGAGGCGGGTCGGTGCCATCACCGCGTCGCGGAAGGGCTGGCCGTCGAGCGTGGCGGGGAGGTCGGCGCCGGCGCGTTCGATCACCTTGCGCACCAGGCTGAAGCCGTTGGAATGCACGCCGGACGAGGCCAGGCCCAGCACCACGTCCCCGGGCTTCACGTCCTTGCCCGTGAGGATCAGCGACTTCTCGACCGCGCCCACCGCGAAGCCGGCCAGGTCGTATTCGCCGGCCGGGTACATGCCGGGCATCTCGGCGGTCTCGCCGCCGATCAGCGCGCAGCCGCTGAGTTCGCAGCCGCGGGCGATGCCGCCGACCACCGCCGCTGCGGTGTCGACGTCGAGCTTGCCGCAGGCGAAGTAGTCGAGGAAGAAGAGCGGTTCGGCGCCCTGCACCAGCACGTCGTTGACGCTCATGGCCACCAGGTCGATGCCGACCGTGTCGTGCTTGTTCCATTCGAAGGCCAGCTTGAGCTTGGTGCCGACGCCGTCGGTGCCGCTCACCAGCACCGGCTCCTTGTAGCGCTTGGGCACCTCGAACAGCGCGCCGAAGCCGCCGATGCCGGCCAGCACGCCCTCGCGCATCGTCTTCTTCGCCAACGGCTTGATGCGGTCGACCAGCGCGTCACCCGCATCGATGTCGACGCCGGCGTCCTTGTAGCTGAGCGGGGTTTGGGAGTTGGAGTTCATGGGCGGGCCGGGCTGAATGGCTGGGGGCTGAAGAAGGGGGAGGGCGAAGGAGGAGGACAATGAGGCCGGCAACCGATCTGGGCGGGCCGATAGAATTCGACACGATTTTAAGGGTGCCGCCAGCCCCCGCCCGGCTTGCCACTCCGTGTCCTGCGCCATTTCTTCATGAACCCTTCCTTCGCGTCGTCCGCGCTGTCCCTGCCGCCCCCGGCGGCCGCGGCATGAAGCAGCTCGCGCTCGACATCGGCCTGGCGACCGGGCCGAGCCTCGCGGGCTTCTTCGCCGGCCCGAACGAGCCGGCGCTGCGCCACCTGCAGCTGTGGGTCGGCGACGGACGCAGCCCGACCCTGCATTCGCCGGTCCCGACCTACCTGTGGGGCGAGGGCGGCAGCGGCAAGACGCACCTGCTTGGCGCGGTGCGCGGTGCGCTGCGGGAACAGGGTGCGAGCGTCGGCTGGCTCGATCCCGCCGCCGTCGACCCACCCGAGTTCGACGAACGCTGGAGCGCGGTGCTGCTCGACGACGTGCACCAATACAACGCGATCCAGCAGCACACGGCCTTCAACTGGTTCGTCAATGCCCAGAGCCTGCAGCGCGGCGTGGTCGCTGCCGGCGCGCTGCCGCCGGCCGACCTGCCGCTGCGCGAGGACCTGCGCACCCGGCTCGGCTGGGGTCATGTGTTCCACTTGCAGGTGCTGAGCGAGGCCGAGAGGCGCGCGGTGCTGCGCCAGGCGGCCGACGACCGCGGCGTGCTGCTGTCCGACGAGGTGCTCGACTACATGCTGCACCGCTTCAGCCGCGACCTCGGGAGCCTGATGGAGCTGCTGGCGCAGCTCGACGGCTATGCCCTGCAGACCCAGCGCGCCATCACCATCCCGCTGATCCGGTCGATGCTCGAAAACGAATAGGGCGATGCCCACTCTCCAATGATCAAGACTTTCATCGACAAACTCCTCGGCAAGTCCGGGGGCGCGGCCGCCACCGGCAAGGCCCGCTTCGGCAAGCGCCAGGAAGTGGCGGCCTCCGTGCACGGCATCGATCCCGCACTGGTCGACGAGCGCGCCAAGAACGTGGTGACCACGCTGCAGCAGGCCGGCTACGAGGCCTACGTGGTCGGCGGCGCGGTGCGCGACCTGCTGCTGGGCCTGCGGCCGAAGGATTTCGACGTCGCCACCAACGCCACGCCCGAGCAGGTCAAGAGCCTGTTCCGGCGCGCCTTCATCATCGGCCGGCGCTTTCGCATCGTGCACGTGGTGTATGGCCGCGGTCGCGAGCACGAGGTGATCGAGGTCTCGACCTTCCGCGCCTACATGGACAACGCCGGCGCCGAGCAGGTGGCCGGCAACGAGCGCACCAGCAAGGGCGAGCTCGCGGGCATGAAGCACGCGGTCGATGCCAGCGGCCGCGTGCTGCGCGACAACGTCTGGGGTCCGCAGGAAGAAGACGCGGCGCGCCGCGACTTCACGGTCAACGCGATGTACTACGACCCGGCCAGCCAGGTCGTGGTCGACTATCACAACGGCATCAAGGACGCCAAGAAGCTCACGCTGCGCATGATCGGCGACCCGATCACCCGCTACCGCGAAGACCCGGTGCGCATCATTCGCGCCATCCGCTTCTCGGCCAAGCTGGCGGCGCTCGGCTTCAAGCTCGAGCCCAAGACCGCGGCACCGCTGGTGGCGTCGGCCCGGCTCCTGTCGGACGTGCCGCAGAGCCGCCTGTTCGACGAGATGCTCAAGCTGCTGCAGACCGGTCATGCGGTGGCCACGGTCGCGCAGTTACGCAAGCTCGGCCTCGCGACCGGCATCTATCCGCTGCTCGACATCGTGGTCGAGCGCGCCGACCAGCCCTTCGTGCAGGCCGCGCTGCAGGACACCGACCGCCGCGTCGGCGAGGGCAAGCCGGTGGCGCCGAGCTTCCTGCTGGCCTGCGTGCTGTGGGCCGACGTGCGCGACGGCTGGGCCCAGCGCCTCGAGGGCCGGCACGGCCAGCGGCCGCAGGCCTCGTTCCCGGCGCTGCAGGACGCGATCGACGACGTCTTCAATGCGCGCATCGGCGACGTCTCGGGCCGCGGCAAGCTGGCGGGCGACATGCGCGAGATCTGGATGATGCAGCCGCGCTTCGACAAGCGCAGCGGCGCCACGCCCCACAGCCTGGTCGAGCAGGCGCGCTTCCGGGCCGCCTTCGACTTCATGCGGCTGCGCGCCGACGTCGGCGAGGTGAGCGAGGCGATCGCCGAGTGGTGGCAGGAGTTCAGCACCGCCGACGACCTGCGCCGCCAGGACCTGATGGACCAGGTGCGCGACGAGCAGCACAAGAAGACCCGCCAGCGCGTGCCCGCGCGCGCGCCGTCCGAGGCGCAGCCGGCCCCGCGCCGCGCCGCGGCGGCCGCGCCGGCCTTCGGCGATGAGGGCGAGGCCGATGACGACACCCGCGCCGTGCCGCCCGATGGCGAGGCCGTCGATGCGCCGCGCAAGCGTCGGCGTCGCCGCAAGCCGCGCACCGGTGGCGGTGGCGGCGGCGGCGGTGGCGCGGAGGGTGGCGAGGCCGGCGCAGCGGCCGGCGAATGAGCCTCCGGAGCGCCTTCGTCGCGGTGGGCGCCAACCTCGGTGAGGCCCGCGCCGCCGTGCTGCAGGCGATGGATGCGCTGGACGCCTTGCCGCAGACCCGCGTGGCCCGGCGTTCCTCGCTCTACCGCAGCGCGCCCGTGGATGCGGGCGGGCCCGATTTCATCAACGCCGTGGTCGAACTCGAGACCGGGTTGGCACCGCTGGCGCTGCTGGCCGAGCTCCAGCGGCTCGAGGCCGAGGCAGGGCGCGAGCGCCCCTACCGCAACGCGCCGCGCACGCTCGACCTCGATCTGTTGTGCCACGGCGACACGGTGCTCGACAGCGCCACCCTGACGCTGCCGCACCCGCGCATGAACGAGCGTGCCTTCGTGCTGCTGCCGCTCGCGGAAGTCGCGCCCGCTCAGGTCACGGCCCACCAGCTCGCACAGGTGGCCGGCCAGCGGATCGAGCGGCTGTAAGGGCGGCGGACGGCCCGCCCAGTACACTTGCGCGGATTTTTCACGATGGCGTCACAAGCATGTGCTTGGGGCTGCCGGGAACCCAGGAGAGCGCCATGTTCGGCAAGCTGCTGCCCCGCGAGGGGAATTTTTTTGAGATGTTCAACCAGCACGCCGACCGCATCGTCGAGGCCGCGCGCGCTTTCGAGCAACTGGTCGCCAACTACAACGACCTGCATCTTCGCGAGCAGTACAACCGCGACGTCGACAACGCCGAGCGCGCCGCCGACCGGGTCACGCACGACGTCAACCGGCTGATCCACAAGACCTTCATCACGCCGATCGACCGCGAGCAGATCCACAAGCTCATCAACACCATGGACGACGTGGCCGACCTGATCCAGGATTCGGCCGAGACCATGGCGCTGTACGACGTGCGCCACATGACGGACGAGATCACGCGGCTCACGGCGCTCAGCGTCAAGTGCTGCGAGCGGGTGAAGGACGCGGTCAAGTTCCTCGCGAAGATCGCCGACCCGGCCACGGCCGAGGCCGTGCTCAAGACCTGCGAGGAGATCGACCGCCTCGAATCCGACGCCGACCGCGTGATGCGCAGCGCCATGAGCAAGCTGTTCCGCGAGGAGCCCGACGTGCGCGAGGTGATCAAGCTCAAGGCCATCTACGAGCTGCTCGAGACCATCACCGACAAATGCGAAGACGTCGCCAACGTCATCGAGGGCATCGTCCTCGAGAACTCCTGATCCCCGGACGCTCGAATGGCAACGGTTCAGGTCGCCCTCTGGGTGGTGGTGGGGTTGGTCGTACTGGCGATCGCCTTCGACTTCATGAACGGCTTCCACGACGCGGCGAACTCCATCGCCACCGTCGTCTCGACCGGGGTGCTCAGGCCCGGCCAGGCCGTGGTCTTCGCGGCCTTCTTCAACCTGATCGCCATCTTCGTGTTCCACCTGAGCGTGGCGGCCACCATCGGCAAGGGGATCGTTGCGCCCGGCGTGGTCGACGTGCACGTGGTCTTCGGCGCCCTGATCGGCGCCATCAGCTGGAACCTCGTCACCTGGTACTACGGGATTCCGAGCAGCTCGTCGCATGCGCTGATCGGCGGCATCGTGGGCGCCGTGCTCGCCAAGGCGGGCTCCGGCTCGCTGATCGCCGCGGGCATCTGGAAGACCGTGGCCTTCATCTTCGTCTCGCCGCTGCTGGGCTTCCTGCTCGGCTCCTTCATGATGATCGTGGTCGCCTGGGCCTTCAGGCGCGCCACACCCTCGCGCGTCGACCGCTGGTTCCGCACGCTGCAACTGGTCTCGGCGGGCGCCTACAGCCTGGGCCACGGCGGAAACGACGCGCAGAAGACCATCGGCATCATCTGGATGCTGCTGATCGCGACCGGCTACACAGCCGCCGATGCCGCGCTGCCGCCGACCTGGACCATCGTCACCTGCTATGCCGCGATCTCGCTCGGCACCATGTTCGGTGGCTGGCGCATCGTGAAGACGATGGGGCAGAAGATCACCAAGCTCAAGCCCGTGGGCGGCTTCTGCGCCGAGACCGGCGGCGCGCTGACGCTGTTCCTGGCCACTGCGCTGGGCATCCCGGTGTCGACCACCCACACCATCACCGGCGCGATCGTCGGCGTCGGCTCGGTGCAGCGCGCCAGCGCGGTGCGCTGGGGCGTGGCGGGCAACATCGTCTGGGCCTGGGTGCTGACGATTCCGGCGTCCGCGTTCGTGGCTGCAATTGCCTACTGGCTGGGGCTGCAGATCTTCTAGGGCCAGCCAACGCCATTTCCGGCGATCGCGATGTCAGGTGGCGCCAACGGCCCCGACCGACGCGGCTATTGCGAGATCTTCCGCCCCTCTTCCACCTGGTGCTCGAAGTAGCGCTGGAAGCTGAAGGCGATGCTGGCCATGAGGATCGTGCTGCCGAAGAACAGGGAAAGCACCACGGCGCCAATCGTGAGCCAGCCGGTGTTGCCGGCCGCCGTGTCGGCGCCCGCGCCGGCGTTGTAGCGGGCATTCCATTTCTCGGGCGTCATGAGGCCGTAGACGATGGCGGTGAGGGCGCAGCCTGCGATCGTGAAGCCCAGCAGCGGGATCAGCGCCCAGCTGAGGCCATCGTCGACGCCGTGCAGGCGCACGCGCTCGATGCCGTAGAGGCCGAGCGCAGTCGGGATCGGAAGCAGCCAGCCCAGCATGCTGCCGAAACCGCGCAGGTAGAAGCAATGCAGGCCCAGCGGCCCGCCCAGGAAGGCCAGCCAGGCCGCGATGGTCTTGTTCTTCATTCCGGTCGCGTGGTGCTGCCTTCGCCCAGCGTCTTCTCCATCAGCACGACATCGCGCCATTCGCCGAACTTCCAGCCGCAGTCCTTGAAGACCCCGACGTGGCCGAAGCCCTGGGCGCGGTGCACGCCGATCGAGCCCGCGTTGGCGGAGTCGCCGATCACCGCGATCAGCTTGCGCACGCCCGCCGCCTCGGCCGCGTCTGCGAGCGCCGCCAGGAGCCTGGCGCCCAGGCCCTGGCCGCGCGCAGCCTCTGCGAGGTAGATCGAGTCCTCGGCCGAGAAGCGGTAGGCCGGGCGCGGCTTGAACCAGTTGCAGTACGCGAAGCCGAGCAGTTCGCCGTCGCGCTCGGCGACCAGGTAGGGCAGGCCCTTGGACAGCACGTCGGCGCGGCGCGAAGCCATGTCGGCAGCGCTCGGCGGCTCGGTCTCGAAGGTGCCTGTGCCGTGCAGCACGTGGTGGGCGTAGATGGAGGCGATGGCGGCGACGTCTTCGTCGCGGCTGGGACGGATCTGGATCATTCGGGGGCCTGGCGAGGCCAGAAATTGGGGAAAACGGGACTGCGGGCTATAATCGTGGGCTTTTCAGCGTGCGCTGGCCGGGTGGCCATGTCGCGTGTCTCGCGCTGGAAGAACACTGTGGGGCAGGCCTCTATCGGGTTTGCTGCACCCCCAAGGATAAATCATGGTCGTCATTCGACTCTCCCGCGGCGGTTCCAAAGGCCGTCCGTTCTTCAACATCGTCGTGTCGGACAAGCGCGTTCGCCGCGATGGCCGCTTCATCGAGCGCCTGGGCTTCTACAACCCGACCGCCAAGGAAAACGAGGAAAGCATCCGCATCGCGCAGGACCGCCTGACCTACTGGAAGAGCGTCGGCGCACAAGCCTCGCCCACGGTCACGCGCCTGATCAAGCAGGCCGCTGCCGCGGCCCCCAAGGCTGCGGCCTGAGCCTGCAAGCCAGGCGATGCTGCCCACGCTCGAAGCCGCCGAACTGCCGGCGGACGCGATCGAAGTAGGGCGCATCGCCGATGCCTGGGGCATCAAGGGCTGGTTCAAGGTCCTGCCCCACAGCGCCGAGCCCGAGGCGCTCTTCTCTTCCAAGCGTTGGTTGCTCCAGCCTCCGGGCGCCGCCGGCAACCAGGCGTTCAGGCTCGCGATCCGCGAAGCCAAGGAACACTCCGACGTCATCGTCGCCTCGTCCGAGGCGGTGCCCGACCGAAATGCGGCCGAGGCGCTGCGCGGGGCGCGCGTGTTCGTGCCGCGCTCCAGCTTCCCGACGGCCGGCGTCGACGAGTTCTACTGGGTCGACCTGATCGGTCTCGCGGTGGTCAACCGTGAAGGCGTGGCGCTGGGCAGCGTGCGCGAGCTGCTGGCCTCGGGGCCGCAGACCACGCTGGTGCTCGACGCCGTCGAGGACGGCAAGCCGGTCGAGCGCATGGTGCCGTTCGTCTCGGTGTTCGTCGACAAGGTCGACCTGGCCGGCCGCCTGATCACGGTCGACTGGCAGCCCGACTACTGAGCGCGACCGCGCTCCCGCTCCTTCCTCCGGCGCCCATGCGCTTCGACGTCCTCACGCTATTCCCCGAACTGTTCGCGCCCTTCCTCGCGAGCGGCGTCACGCGCCGCGCCTTCGAATCGAAGCAGGTCGAGGTCGTGCTGTGGAATCCGCGCGACTTCGCCGAGGGCAACTACCGGCGCGTCGACGACCGGCCCTTCGGAGGCGGTCCCGGCATGGTCATGATGGCCGAGCCGATGTCTGCCTGCCTCGATGCGGCGCTGGCGGCGCGTGGAGGTCCCGCGCCCGTGGTGCTGTTCTCGCCGACCGGCGAGGTGCTGCGCCACGCGACGGTCGAGCAGTGGTCGGCCGGCGACGGCGCGGTGCTGGTCTGCGGCCGCTACGAGGGCATCGACCAGCGCTTCATCGACGCCCGCGTCACCCACCAGCTGAGCCTGGGCGACTTCGTGCTCTCGGGCGGCGAGATCCCGGCCATGGCCTTGCTCGATGCGGTCGCGCGGCTGCAGCCCGGTGTGCTGGGCGACGAAGCCAGCCATGTGCAGGACAGCTTCAACCCGGCGCTCGACGGCCTGCTCGACTGCCCCCACTACACGCGGCCCGAGCAATGGCGCGGCGTGGGCGTGCCGGCGCCGCTGCTGTCGGGCCACCACCTGCAGATCGAGCGCTGGCGTCGCGACCAGCGGCTCGCGATCACGCAGGACAAGCGCCCCGAACTGATCGCGGCCGCCCGCCTCGCCGGCGCCCTGAACGCCGACGACGAGCGGGCGCTCAAAAAAAAGCTATAATCGTCGGCTCCCCGATCCTCTGGCCGGCCGCGCCCCATTTGCCACGCTCATGCATGGCGGATTCCCAGGGCGCCTTTTGTGTAGCGCGGACAAGATCGAATCCAGGAAAACATGAACCTCATCCAGACTCTCGAGCAGGAAGAAATCACCCGGCTCAACAAGCAGATCCCCGACTTCATGCCCGGTGACACGGTCATCGTCAGCGTGAACGTGGTCGAAGGCACGCGCAAGCGTCTGCAGGCCTACGAAGGCGTCGTGATCGCCAAGCGCAACCGCGGCCTCAACAGCGGCTTCATCGTGCGCAAGATCTCGAGCGGCGAAGGCGTGGAACGCACGTTCCAGACCTACAGCCCCCTGATCGCCAAGATCGAAGTCAAGCGCCGCGGCGATGTCCGCCGTGCCAAGCTGTACTACCTGCGCGAGCGCAGCGGCCGTTCGGCGCGCATCAAGGAAAAGCTGCCGGGCAAGGCCCCGTCGGCAGCGGCAGCCAAGTAAGCAGGGCGCCCCTTGGACATGCAGAAAGCCGCCGATCGAGGCGGCTTTTTGCATTGGTGCCGAAAATGCGGCCCCGCTTCGTGACTTTGTTCGACACCCCGCGGCGCGATGGCGGGGTTTTTGCGTTTTACTCAAGGGAACACCTGTCTTGAAGACCACCCCACCGCCCGCCATGCGCGCTTCGCCCGTCGAAACCATCAATGCCGTCGTCACGCCGGCATTGCGGTCCTTCGACCCGCGCTCGGTGCCCGCGACCGGGGTCGACAGCCACCTGCCCCCCGTCGATTCGCAGCGCATGGCCCCCAAGGCCCTGCGTGCGCGATTCGCCATGCCGCCCGTCTGGACGCCTGAACTGCGCAGCGAGCCGCGCATGTTCGACCGCGCGCCCGCGCAGGCCGCGGTGCTGGTGCCGATCGTGATGCACGACGAGCCGACCGTGCTGCTGACCGAGCGCAGCACGCAGATGACGAACCATTCGGGCCAGGTCGCGTTCCCGGGGGGGCGGGTCGATCCCGAGGACGCCAACATCTGTGCCGCGGCCCTGCGCGAGGCCTGGGAAGAGGTCGGCCTGTCGGCGACCTACATCGAGGTGCTGGGCAGCCTCTCCACCTACACCACGGTCACGGCCTTCGTCGTGACGCCGGTGGTGGCGCTGGTGCATCCGGGCTTCGAGCTCAAGCTCAATCCCTACGAGGTCGGGGACGCCTTCGAGGTGCCGCTGTCCTTCCTCATGAACCCGGCCAACCACCACCGCCATGCCTTCGCCGACCTCGAAGGCAGGTCGCGCGAGTGGATCTCGATGCCCTATCGCGACGGCCCGCACGAGCGCTACGTGTGGGGCGCCACGGCCGGCATGCTGCGCAATCTCTATCGCTTCCTGAGCGCCTGAAGCCGGTCCCCGACGGGGTTCTAGAATCCGCCGATGAGCTTCTTTGCGATTCTCTGTGCGCTGTTGATCGAGCAGGTCCGGCCGCTGGCCTACAACAATCCGGTGTATGGGGGCGTGCTCGCCTGGACGCGCTGGACCAGCCGCAACTTCGACGCCGGCAAGCCGCACCACGGCTGGATCGCGTGGAGCATCGCCGTGCTCACGCCGACGGCGCTGGCGCTCGGCGTGCACTGGCTGCTGATCTACACGCTCGGCCTGCCGTTCGCGGTGCTGTGGAGCATCGCGCTGCTCTACGTCACGCTGGGCTTTCGCCAGTTCAGCCACCATTTCACGGGCATCCGCGACGCACTCGACGAAGGCGACGAGGCCCTCGCGCGTTCCTTGCTGGCCCACTGGAAGCAGGTCGATGCCGCGGGCCTGCCGCGCAGCGAGATCGTGCGCCACGTGATCGAGCATTCGGTCATCGCGGCCCATCGCCACGTGTTCGGCGTGCTGGCCTGGTTCTCCATCCTCGCGGCGATCGGCCTCGGCCCGGCCGGCGCGGTCTTCTATCGCATGAGCGAGTTCGTCTCGCGCTACTGGGCCCACAAGAACGGTGCCTCGATGCAGCCGTCGAGCGTCTGGGTGCAGCAGGCGGCGGCGCGGGCCTGGAACGCGATCGACTGGCTGCCGGCGCGCATCACGGCGCTGGGCTTCGCGGTGGTCGGAAGCTTCGAGGAAGCCATCGACTGCTGGCGCAACGATGCGCGGCGCTTTCCGAACGGCAACGACGGCGTGATCCTCGCGGCCACCTCGGGCGCGGTCAACGTGAGCCTCGGCGGGGGCACGCTCAGCGCCGTGCCGGTCTCCGACGCGCTGTCGCGCGCCCAGGCCGGCGAATCCTTCGCCGGCGGCGCCGCGGTGGATGGCGGCAGCACGCCGGGGCGCGAGCCCGAGCCCTTCCACCTGCGCAGCGTGGTCGGCCTGGTGTGGCGCTCGGTCGTGATGTGGATGGTGCTGCTGGCCCTGCTGACGCTCGCCCGGCTGCTCGGATGAGCACCCGCTTCTGGAGCCCGCGGATCGCGGCGCTCGAGCCCTACGTGCCCGGCGAGCAGCCGCGCATCGCGAACCTGGTCAAGCTCAACACCAACGAGAACCCGTACCCGCCATCGCCGCGCGCGATCGATGCGATCCGGCGCGCCGCCGAGCAGGGCCTCGAGCGCTACCCCGATCCGGAGTCCACCGCGCTGCGCGAGACGATCGCCGCGCACCATGGCCTCGAATCCGCGCAGGTCTTCGCGGGCAACGGCTCCGACGAAGTGCTCGCGCACGCGTTCTTCGCCTTCTTCCAGCATGCGGGCGAGCCGCTGCTGATGCCCGACATCACCTACAGCTTCTATCGCGTCTATGCGCAGCTGTATCAGATCGATTGCGAACTGCAGCCGGTCGACGAAGCGCTGCGCATCGATGTCGATGCGCTGGCCGCGCGCGCCCGCGCGGGCCGCTGTGCCGGCATCGTGATCGCCAATCCCAATGCGCCGACGGGTATCGGCCTGCCGCTCGAGCGCATCGAGGCACTGCTCGAGGCCAACCCCGAGCGGGTGGTGCTGGTCGACGAGGCCTATGTCGACTTCGGTGGCCGGAGCGCGGTGCCGCTGATCGCGCGCCACCCGAACCTGCTGGTGGTGCAGACGCTGTCGAAGTCGCGTTCGCTGGCCGGCCTGCGCGTGGGCTTCGCACTCGGCCAGTCGCATCTCGTCGATGCGCTGCAGCGCGTCAAGAACAGCTTCAATTCCTACCCGCTCGACCGGCTCGCGAGCGCCGGTGCGGTCGCGGCGCTGGAAGACGAGGCCTGGTTCACCCAGACCCGCGACGCCGTGGTCGACACCCGCGAAGGGCTCGCATTGCAGCTCGAGGATCTCGGTTTCGAGGTGCTTCCTTCAGAGGCCAACTTCCTGTTCGTGCGCCATCCCGCGCACGATGCGGCCGCGCTCGCGGCCGGGTTGCGCACGCGCGCGGTGCTGGTCCGGCACTTTGTGCAGCCGCGCATCGCTCAATATCTGCGCATCAGCGTGGGCACGCGGGACCAGTGCGGGGTGCTGGTGGCGGCGCTCGGCGATATCCTGGCCGGCGCGTAGTCAATACCGCGTCTGGCTCAGCTCCGCGAACAGCTCGCCGTAGATCCGGTAGCGCGAGGCGCTGATGCTGCCTTCGTGCGTGGCCGTGGACACCTGCGCGATCACGCCGCAGCCCGGTTCATGCAGGTGGGTGCAGTTGTAGAACTTGCAGGCCGTGGCCTCGGCCGCGATGTCGGGCATCAGCTGCGCGAGCTGCATCGGCGCGATGTGGTGCAGACCGAATTCCTGGAAGCCCGGCGAATCGATCAGCGCCGTGCTGCGCGCCGCATCGACCCAGTACCAGGTGGTGCTGGTGGTCGTGTGCTTGCCCGAGTTGAGCGCCTGCGAGATCTCGCCCGTGAGCGCGCTGGCGCCCGGCACCAGCAGGTTGATCAGCGTGCTCTTGCCGGCGCCCGAGGGGCCCAGCACCAGCGTGACCTTGCCGGCCAGCAGCGCGTCCAGTTCGGCCCGGCCCGCGCCGACCTCGGCGCGCAGCGACATCGGCAGCACGCGATAGTCCATGCGGCGATAGGGCGCGAGGCGGCTCCAGGCGCGTTCGAAGGGCGTCGCCAGATCGCTCTTGTTGAGCGCGATCACCGGCGTGATGCGTTCGGCCTCGGCTGCGATCAGGGCGCGCGTGAGCTGTGTCTCCGAGAATTCCGGCTCGGCCGCGATCAGGATAAGGACCTGGTCCAGGTTGGCTGCAAAGGACTTGGTGCGGATCTCGTCGCGGCGGTAGAACAGATTCCTGCGAGGCAGCACCTTCTCGATCGTGCCCTCGTCCTCGGTCGCCTGCCAATGCACGCGGTCGCCGACCAGCGCCTGGCTCTTCTTGCCGCGCGGATGGCAGATCAGGCGCTCGCCTTCGGGCGTCTCGACCATGCAGTGGCGGCCGTGACTCGCGACCACCAGGCCCTCGCGCAGGGCGGCGCCGGCGTTGCCGCCGGGCTGCTGCTTAGCCAAGGCGGTGGCCCGCGCAGGCAAGGGGGTTCATGACAGGAGCGCGTCGGCCTGGGCCGCGCACTCGAAATCGGTCGCCGACAGGCCCTTGACGTCGTGGGTGTTGAAGCGCACGACACAGCGGTTGTAGTGCACCGACAGATCGGGGTGGTGGTCCTGCCGGTGCGCCACCAGCGCCAGCGCGTTGACGAAGGCGATGGTCTCGAAGTAGTTGGCGAAGGCGTAGGTCTTTTCGATCGCCACGTCGGCGCCGTCGCCCGTGAGCTTCCAGCCGTCGAGCCGGGCCAGGCTGGCCACGATCTCGGTGGCGCTCAGCGCGCGGCGCGGATGGCCCTTCCAGTCCTGGATCTTCAGCATGCTGCTCATGGTCGGCTCCGGTATCAGGCAGCCTGCATCCGGGCGAGGCGCTCGGAGGCGGGCGGATGCGAATAGTAGAACTTCACGAAGACCGGGTCGGGTGTGAGGGTCGAGGCGTTGTCCTTGTAGAGCTTGAGCAGCGCGGCCGAAAGGTCGGCCCCGCTGGTCTGGGCGATCGCGTAGGCGTCGGCCTCGAACTCGTGCTTGCGCGAGATCCGCACCGGCAGCGGTGCGATGAAGAAGCCGAACACCGGCATCACGAGCATGAACAGCAGGATCGCGAGCGCATCGTTCGGCGCCGCGAGGTTCGGCTGCACGCCCAGGCCGGTGTAGAACCAGGTGTGGGCCGAGAGCCAGCCCAGCAGCGCGAAGCCCGCCAGGCTCAGCGCGAACATCGCGGCCATGCGCTTCATCACGTGCTTGTGGCGGAAATGGCCGAGCTCGTGCGCGAGCACCGCCTCGACCTCGCCGGCATCGAGCTGGCGCAGCAGCGTGTCGTAGAACACCACGCGCTTGCTGGCGCCGAAACCCGTGAAGTAGGCGTTGGCATGCGCGCTGCGCCGGCTGCCGTCCATCACGAACAGGCCCTTGGCCGCGAAGCCGCAGCGCTGCATCAGCGCGTTGACCCGTTCCTTGAGCGCGATGTCGTCGAGCGGCTTGAACTTGTTGAACAGCGGCGCGATGAAGGTCGGATACACCAGCATCAGCAGCAGGTTGAAGCCCATCCAGGCGGCCCACGCCCACAGCCACCAGAGCTGGCCCGCGGCGCCCATGAGCCAGAGGATCAGCGCTGCGATCGGCAGGCCGATCAGAACGCCGAGCAGCACGCCCTTGACCGAATCGGCCAGCCACAGACGCCAGGTCATCTTGTTGAAGCCGAAGCGTTCCTCGAGCCTGAAGGTCTGCCAGAGCGTGAAAGGCAGTTCGGCCAGCGCGCCGATCAGCGTGAAGGCGGCCAGCAGCGCGAGCTGCTGCCACATGCCGCCGCCGAGCCAGTCGAGCAGCACGCGGTTGAGCAGGTCGAGGCCGCCGAACAGGGTCCAGGCCAGCAGCACGGCTGCGCCCCAGGCCATCTCGATCAGGCCGAAGCGGGTCTTGGCGACCGTGTAGTCGGCAGCCTTCTGGTGCGCGGCCAGCGTGATGGCCTGCTCGAAAGGCGCCGGCACCGCGTGCCGGTGGCGCGCCACATGGCGCACCTGGCGGCTGGCGAGCCAGAACTTGACGGCCAGGCCCGCGACCAGCGCGAGCGCGAAGGCCATCGTGAGGATGAGGGGAGCGGCAAGGGGCGTCGGCATGGCGGTCGAGTTTAGCCCCGGCCTCCGCGCGAGCGGCCGGCAGAGTCCCTGCCGGGCCATCGACGACAATCGACCGATGCCTGAATCCACCGACACGACCGCGCCCGCCACGCTCAAGAAGAGCGATCAGAACCTCGTCTGGCTCGATTGCGAGATGAGCGGCCTGGACCCCGAGAAAGAGCGCCTGCTCGAGATCGCGGTGGTCGTCACCGGCCCCGACCTGACCCCGCGCATCGAGGGACCGGTGCTCGTGATCCACCAGAGCGATGCCGTGCTCGACGCCATGGATGCCTGGAACAAGGGAACGCACGGGCGCAGCGGGCTGATCGACAAGGTCAAGGCCTCGGAGATCGACGAGGCCACGGCCGAGCGGCAGCTGATCGATTTCATCTCGCGCTACATCCCGAAGGGCGGTTCGCCGATGTGCGGCAACACCATCGGCCAGGACCGGCGCTTCCTGGTCAAGTACATGCCCAAGCTCGAGGCCTATTTCCACTACCGCAACCTCGACGTCAGCACGCTGAAGGAGCTGGCCAAGCGCTGGAAGCCGGCCGCCTACAACGGCTTCAAGAAGCAGCAGGCCCATACGGCGCTGGCCGACGTCCATGAGTCGATCGAGGAACTGGCCCACTACCGCGATACCTTCCTTCGTTTGCAGGATTAGGTAAAAACCCGAGTTCGTGCCATAATCGCAGGCTACGCTGAACAAGAGATTTTTATTCAGCGTTTTCTTGCATCTCCCTATCTTGCACATCGCGCCTGAGGTTTGAGGGCTTCCACTCGTTGGAACCCCACCCGAAAAGGCCGCAGCGAAGACGAAAGTCGAATGCTGAACGTCGTTGGATGGTTGATGTTTTTCACCACCCGACGGAGCGCCGCCCACGGCAGCGCTTGCGTTTGAGATTGAACAAATGACCGACGCTTTTGAAGCGCAGGGCGAATTCGCGCCTGTGCAATCCGATGATTTCGCAGTTTCCCCCGTGACCGACGTCGCGGGCGAATCGAACGCCGCCCCGGTGGCCACCGACACGTCCGTGCTCGAGGCCCTGGATGCGGTGGATACCACCCCCGCCGAACCCAAGCTGCCGAACGGCTTCGTGAAGCTGGGCCTCGCGCCCGAGCTGATCGCCGCCGTGGAAGACCTGGGCTTCACCCAGCCGACCACCGTGCAGGAGCAGGTGATCCCGCGCGCCATGACAGCAAGCGGCGGCGCCGGCCGCTTCGTCGACCTGATGGTCTCGAGCCAGACCGGCAGCGGCAAGACCGCCGCCTTCCTGCTGCCCGTGCTGCACACCCTGCTCCAGCGCCAGGCCGAAGCCGAAGCCGCCGCCAGGGCCGAGTTCCAGCGCCTGGCCGCCGAAGCCGCCGCCCGTGGCGAAGCGCCGCCCAAGAAGGCCAAGCGCAAGGACCCGACCAACACGCGCAACTTCAAGGCCGCCACGCCCGGCGCCCTGATCCTGTGCCCGACGCGCGAACTCGCGCAGCAGGTCGCCCATGATGCGATCGACCTGGTCAAGCATTGCCGCGGCCTGCGCATCGCGAGCGTGGTGGGCGGCATGCCCTACCAGCTTCAGATCGCCAAGTTGCAGAACGCCGACCTGGTGGTTGCCACGCCGGGCCGCCTGCTCGACCTCCAGCGCTCGATGCAGATCAAGCTCGACCAGGTCAAGTTCCTGGTCGTCGACGAGGCCGACCGCATGCTCGACCTCGGCTTCGCGGACGACCTCGCCGAAGTCAACCAGCTCACGATCGAGCGCCAGCAGACCATGATGTTCAGCGCCACCTTCGCGCCGCGCATCCAGCAACTGGCCCAGCGCGTGATGCGCGAGCCGCAGCGCGTGACCATCGACAGCCCGCAGGAAAAGCACGCCAACATCAAGCAGAGCCTGTTCTGGGCCGACAGCATGCAGCACAAGCGCAAGCTGCTCGACCACTGGCTGCGCGACACCACCATCAACCAGGCGATCGTCTTCGCGAGCACGCAGGTCGAGTGCGACGGTCTCGCCAACGACCTGCAGCAGGACGGCTTCAGCGCCGTCGCGCTGCACGGCGCGCTGAGCCAGGGCCTGCGCAACCGCCGCCTGATGGCGCTGCGCCAGGGCCAGGTGCAGATCCTGGTCGCGACCGACGTGGCCGCGCGCGGCATCGACGTGCCGACCATCACGCACGTCTTCAACTACGGCCTGCCGATGAAGGCCGAGGACTACACGCACCGCATCGGCCGCACCGGCCGTGCTGGCCGCGATGGCCTGGCGATCACCTTCGCCGAGCAGCGCGACCGCCGCCGCATCTTCGACATCGAGGCCTACACGCGCCAGCAGTTCAAGTCCGAGGTCATCCCGGGCCTCGAGCCGCAGCAGCGCGCGCCGCAATCGCGCCCGCAGGGCGACTTCGGTGGCCGTGGTGGCCGCGACAACTTCTCGCGCGATCGCAAGTTCGGCGGCGCCGGTGGTCATCGCGGTGGCAACGCGGGCGGCTACGGTGGTGGCGGCAGCAACTACGCGGGCGCCAGCGGCTTCAACGACCGCAATGCACGCGGTCCGGGCGCCGGCGCGCCGCGCGGCTTCCAGAACCCGGCCAACGCCGGTTTCGGCGGCGGCCGCGATGAAGGCGGCTACGGCCGCAAGCCGGGCTGGGGCGACAACGCGCCGCGCGGCAACTTCGGTGGCGGCCGTGGCGAGGGCTTCGCCCCGCGCGGCGGCGACGGCTTCGCACCGCGCGGCCATGCCGGTGGCCACGCCGGCCATGGCGGCGGCGGCAAGGTGTTCGTGCCGCGCGATGCGCAGAAGCCGCGCGGCTTCAAGCCCACGCGCTGACATTCAGGCGCGCGGTTCGTTCCGGACCGCATGGCGACAAAGATCGAGGCCCGCATTCGTGCGGGCCTTGTCGCATCTGAAGCCCGATAAGGGCTGGGAGGCTGCGGGAGATCGATCGCCGCCGTGCCCGCCCACGCACGCATGCAGGACCCGAACCCACCGATCGAGCGCACGGCTAAAATGTTTAGTTGTCAACTTTATCGGGAGAAGACATGAATCCAGCTTTCGAGGGACGCCATGCGGTCGTGACCGGCGCTGCGCGCGGCATCGGTGCCGAGATCGCGCGCACGCTGGCCGCGCAGGGCGCGCGGATCGGTCTGCTCGGGCGCGACCGCGCGGCGCTGGAGCGCGTGCGCGAGACGCTGCCGGGCGGCGGGCACGGCGTTGCCGCTGCAGACGTGGCGGACCCGGCCTCGGTGGCCGCGGCCTTCGAGGCGCTGCGGACGGACTGCGGCCCGGTGGCCATCCTCGTCAACAACGCGGGGCAGGCCGAGAGCGCGCCCTTCATGAAGACCTCGGTCGAGCTCTGGCAGCGCATGCTGGCGGTCAACCTCACGGGCAGCTTCCTGTGCGCGCAGGCCGCGCTGCCCGACATGCTCGACGCCGGCCGGGGCCGCATCGTCAACATCGCGAGCACTGCGGGCCAGAAGGGCTACGCCTACGTGGCCGCCTACAGCGCGGCCAAGCACGGTGTCATCGGGCTCACGCGCTCGCTGGCGCTCGAGCTGGCACGCAAGGGCATCACGGTGAACGCGGTGTGCCCGGGCTACACCGACACCGACATCCTGCGCGCCAGCGTCGCCAACGTGGTCGGCAAGACCGGGCGCAGCGAGGCCGATGCGCTGGCCGAATTCGCGGGAGTCAATCCGCAGCGGCGCATCGTGCAGCCGGCCGAGGTCGCGGATGCGGTGCGCTGGCTCTGCGGCGAGGCCGCCGCATCGGTGACAGGCCAGTCGATCTCGGTCGCCGGCGGCGAAGTGCAATGAGCGACGACCCGCACGATCCCTCGCGCGCGGCGCTCAGCGACGCCGAGGAGCTGGGCCACGAGGCCCGCGCCGGTCACGACGACCACGCGGTACTCAAGCTGTGGCTGCGCATGCTGGCCAGCACGACGCAGATCGAGGCCGAGATCCGCAAGCGGCTGCGCGAGCGCTTCGGCATCACCCTCGCGCGCTTCGACTACATGGCGCAGCTCTACCGCTACCGGGACGGACTCAAGATGCGCGTGCTCTCGCGCTACCTGATGGTGACCGGTGGCAACGTCACCGGCCTGACCGACGAGCTGGAGCGCGAAGGCGTGGTCTCGCGCACGCCGAGCCCGGACGACCGGCGCTCCTGGATCGTCAGCCTCACGGCCAAGGGCCGGCGCAACTTCGAGGCCATGGCGGCGGAGCACGAGCAGTGGATCCACGAGATGTTCGCGGGCCTCGACCTCAAGACCGTGCGCCAGCTGCACAGCCAGCTCGGCCAGCTGCGCGTGCACCTGATGCGCGGCGACGGCGCGGACGAGGCCGCGCCATGACCGCGGCGGCGCCCACGTTCCGCCGCGACAGGCCGATCCGCTTCTCGGACTGCGACCCGGCCGGGATCGTCTTCTATCCGCAGTACTTCGTGATGTTCAACGGCCTGGTGGAGGACTGGATCGACGCCCTCGGCATCGGCTACCAGCGGCTGATCGTGCAGCAGCGCGTCGGCCTGCCGACGGTGCGGCTCGAGGCCGATTTCCGCGCCGTGAGCCGCTTCGGCGACCGCGTCGCCCTGTCGCTCGCGGTGGAACGCCTGGGCGGCCGCTCGCTGACCCTGGCGCTGCAATGCACCGGCGTCGACGGCGAGCTTCGCATGCAGATGCGCCAGGTGCTCGTGACGACGTCGCTCGACACCCATCTCGCGATCGATGTTCCGGCGACGCTGCGCGACGCGATCCTGAGCGGCTCGCACTGATCGGGATCTCGTGCCGCGCCGCAGGGGTTGCGGCATGATCGACGTTCCGACCCTCAACGACCGAAAGCCCCGCATGGCACGCGACCAGAGCGCCGAGCCCGCCACCGATGTCGACCACAGGGCCGAAGCCCTGGCGAGCGCCTTCACCGAGCCAATGCCGAGCGTCGAGCAGCGCATGGCCGCCGGCAAGGCCCTGCGCGAACGTGTTCCGCGCGCCAGCCACGGCGCGTTCGAGCGCATGCCGAAGGTCGACCCGCTGGCGATCCTCGCGGCGCAGGCCACCAGCCGGCTCGCGGAGCTGGTGCCGGTGCGCCATGCGCGCATGCTTCAATCGCCGTTCGCCTTCCTGCGCGGCTCGGCCGCGGTCATGGCGGCCGACCTCGCAGGCAGTCCGGCCACCGGCCTGCAGGTGCAGGCCTGCGGCGACATGCACGTCGCGAACTTCGGCGTCTTCGCCTCGGCCGAGCGGCAGCTGGTGTTCGCGATCAACGACTTCGACGAGACCCGGCCCGGTCCCTGGGAGTGGGACGTCAAGCGGCTGGCGGCCAGTGCCTTCGTCGCGATGCAGCACCTGGGTGGCGACAAGTCCCAGCGCGAGGCGGCGGCCCGCGCCGCGGCCGAGAGCTATCGAATCCGCATGCGCCGCTACGCCGGCATGGGCCAGCTCGAGGTCTGGTACGACATGATCGACAGCAAGCGCCTGATCGAGTCACTGCCGCCGGGCCTTCGCGGTGCAGCCGGAGCGGTGCTCGACAAGGCCCGCCGCCGCACGCACATGCAGGTGCTCGACAAGATGACCGACCTGGTCGACGCGCAGCACCGCATCGTCGAGCAGCGCCCCTTCATCGTGCGCTCGGCCCTGACCTCGAAGGGGCGTCCAGTCGGCGAAGCCATCGGCCACTGCCTGGCCCAGTACCTCGACTCGCTCGCCCCCGAGCGCCGCCTGCTCCTGTCGCGCTACCGCGTGGTCGATGCGGCGCAGAAGGTGGTCGGCGTGGGCAGCGTCGGCACGCGCTGCTGGATCGTGCTGATGCGGGGCCGCGACGACGACGATCCTCTTTTCCTGCAGTTCAAGGAGGCGCAGGCGTCGGTGCTCGAGGCCTGGCTACCCGACGTGCCGGTGCCCGATGCGCCGACCAACCACGGCGAGCGCGTGGTGCGCGGGCAGCGACTGATCCAGGGTTCGCCCGACATCTTCCTGGGCTGGGGCGAGATCGACGGCGTGCATTTCTACATCCGCCAGCTGCGCGACATGAAGGGCGGCATGGACCTCGAGCCGGGCGAGACGACGCCGACCGGGCTCATCGAGTACACCCGGCTCTGCGGCTGGGCACTGGCGCTCGCGCATGCCAAGTCGGGCGACGCCGCGACGATCGGCGGCTATCTCGGCAAGTCGGACGTGTTCGACGATGCGCTGGTGGAATTCGCGACCGCCTATGCGGCGCAGACGCGCGCCGATCACGCCGCTTTCGAGGCGGCCGCGCGCGAGGGGTTGATCGAAGTGGCCGCGGTCGACAGGGCCTGAACACCGAAAGGCATGGCGGGGGGCGCCCGTCGATCCGCGGGCCCCGTGCAGCGCAGCGTGGGCATCGGACCTGCCGGATCCGGGCGAGTGCCACTTCGCGATTGCCGAAGGCTGGCTTCGGCATTCACTGATCCGCTCCGGGTTGTCGAGCGATAGAGTTCCGACGACCGCGCTTCGGGGCCTCGACCCGGCGGTCATTGCCACTCTGCCGGCCGCGCATGCGGTCCAGCCGGCGCATCGCTACTGCTCACCCATGAACGACCATCCAAGCCGCCACCTCGCCACCTTCGCCGCCGAGCTCTCGTTCGCGCAGATTCCCGAACCCGTGCTGCGGCGCGCCGAGGACCTGCTGCTCGACTGGCTGGGCTCGGTGCTGGCCGCGCGCGAGGCGAGGCCCGTGCGCAGCATCCTGCGCTTCGCCGAGGCCATGGGGCCCGCGGAGGGCGCGAGCGAGGTGCTGATCTCGCGCCGCGGCAGCTCGCCGGTCTTCGCGGCGCTGGTCAACGCCGCGGCCTCGCACTATGCCGAGCAGGACGACGTGCACAATGGTTCCGTGTTCCATCCGGCTGCCGTGGTCTTCGGGCCCGCCCTGGCCACTGCGCAGGCGCTGGGCGCCAGTGGCGCCCGCCTGCTGAGCGCGGTGGTCGCAGGCTACGAGACCGGAATCCGCGTCGGCGAATTCCTGGGCCGTTCGCACTACCGCACCTTCCACACCACGGCCACTGCCGGCACCCTGGCGGCCGCCGCGGCGGTCGGGCACCTGCTCGAACTCACGCCGGGCCAGATGCTTCATGCCTTCGGCTCCGCGGGCACGCAGTCGGCCGGCGTCTGGGAGTTCCTGCGCGACGCCGCCGATTCCAAGCAGCTGCATTGCGCCCATGCGGCGGCCAGCGGCCTGATGTCGGCGTGGCTCGCGAAGGACGGCTTCACCGGCGCGGCCCGGGTGCTCGAAGGCACGCAGGGCCTGGGCGTCGGCATGTCGACCGATGCCGACGCGTCGCGGCTCGTCGACGGCCTCGGCACCCGCTGGACCCTGGCCGAGACCTCGTTCAAGTTCCACGCCTCCTGCCGCCATACGCACCCGGCCGCCGATGCGCTGCTGCAGGTCATGAGCCAGCACGGGCTGCGGGCCGCCGACATCGAATGCGTCACGGCGCATGTGCATCAGGGCGCGATCGACGTGCTCGGTCGCGTGGGCGTGCCGTCCACGGTGCACCAGGCCAAGTTCTCGATGGGCACGGTGCTGGGCCTGATCGCGGTCAATGGCCGCGCCGATCTCGCGGGCTTCGATCGCGATTTCCTGGCGCCTGAAGTCGCGAGCCTGCGCGATCGGGTCCGCATGGAGCTCGACCCCGAGGTCGATGCGGCCTATCCGGCACGCTGGATCGGCAAGATCAGCCTGATCACCAGGGACGGCCGGCGCCTTTCGGGCCGGGTCGACGAACCCAAGGGCGACCCGGGAAATACGTTGAGCCGGACCGAGATCGAGGACAAGATGAAGCGCCTCGCGCAATACGGCGGGTCCGCCACGCCGCAGCAGACCCAGGCGCTGTGCGATCGGATCTGGTCGATCGCCGAAGCGCCGAATGTCGGCCGGATGATGGAAGACTGAAGAAACGGCCCGGGTCTTGTCGCTGCTCAGCGGGCCGATGTCGCCGTCGCCTGCGCGAGGTGGTCGAACAGCGCGCGCGCCGAGGCCGGCAATTGCTCGCGGCTGCGCGCCACGATCTTCAGTTCGCGCTCGGCCCAGCCCTCACCGAGCGCCACGGTCCGGATGCGCAGCGCCTTCGACAGCCGCTCCGCCGACGAGGCCGGCAGCACGCCGATGCCGACACCGGCCTCGATCATCAGGCAGATCGCCTCGAAGCTGCCGACCTGGATCCGCGGGCTGTAGCTTCGCCCCGCGAGCTCGGCCTTGCGCAACAGGAAGCGGTGGATCGCGCTGCCGTGCTGCAGTCCCACATGCTGCTCCTCCAGCGTGTCGACGAAGGACATGGCCGCCGCGTCCGCGAAGCGGTGCGTGGCCGGCACCACCAGCACCAGCTGGTTGCGTCCGAAGGGCAGGGCGTCGAAGTCACCGGTATGGACGTCGCCCGCGAGGATGCCGATATCCGCGCTGCCGTCGGCCACTGCCCGCACGATGTCTTCGCTGAGGTGTTCGCGCAGGTCGACCTGCACCGCGGGATGGCGGGCCAGGAAGCCGGCGAGTTGTTCGGGCAGGTATTCGGTGATCGAGGTGGTGTTGGCAAAGACCCGCACGTGGCCCTTGATGCCCTTGCCAAAATCCTGCATGTCGATGCGCAGGTGCTCCATCTGCTGCAGCACACGCCTGGCGTGAAAGAGCAATGCGTCGCCGGCGGCGGTGGTGCTGACACCCTGCGCCGTGCGGTGCAGCAGCTTGCCGCCGATCGCCTCTTCCATCTGCTTGATGCGGGTCGAAGCGGCGGCCAGCGAAAGGCAGGCCCGCTCGGCCCCGCGGGTCAGGCTGCGCGCCTCCACCACATAGGCGAAGAGCTTCAGGTCGAACAGGTCGAAGTGCAGGTTCACCGGCCCATTTTCGCGCGGCGCGATGCGGCGATGCCGAACGGGCTCAACGCGCGCGCAGCACCAGTGTCTGCACCGCCACGCCGATCGGTCCCTGTTCGTCGTACAGGCGCGACAGCGTGGTGCCCGCGCCGCCGGCATCGACCAGGGTCTCGGCGTTCAGGCCGATCCATTCGCCCTCGGGCGGCCGATGCAGATGCAGGCTCAGATCGGCGTTCGAGAACAGGAAGCCATCGATCGGCAGCACCCAGCTGAGCCCGTTGCCGAAATCGGCCGCGGCGGCCGCGCGCATGGCTGGCGAGTTGGGGATGCCGTCCACCAGCGGCAGCGCGAGCCGGAACCAGGCCGCACCGGGACCCGGCCGTGCGGCATCGCCCTGGGCGGCGAACGTCTGCAGGGCGTCGGCATGGAACGAGACGCCGTCGGGCAGGCCCGGGATGCGCAGCGGCTCGCTGCAATCGCGCGGCAGCGGCAGCAGCCGCGGCGCGATGGCCGCGGGCAGGTCGGATGGCAGCGTGAGTGCCTGGCTGCGCAGCATCAGCGCATGGGCGCGTGCCACCAGCGTCTCGCCTGCCAGCAGGTCGATGGTGACGCGCGAGGTCGAGCGGGCGGCCTGGGTGCTGCAGCGGGTGGCGAGCGGCGCCAGCGGCACCGGGCGGATCAGTTCGACACTGAGTCGCGCGAGCTGCCAGCCGGGCTCGGGCATGGCGCTCTCGGCCACGTGGGCGAGGAGCGCACTGGGTGCGCCGCCATGCTGCGCACGCGGGTCCCAGGGGCCGCGCGCGAGTTCGGAGGGGTGCCAGAGCTCGTCGACACGGCTGAAGACGGCGCGGGGGAGGGGGGCTGCGGTCATGGCGGGATTGTGCGGGTCGAAGCGCCCATGAAAAAAGCCTGCTACCGATGAGGCAGCAGGCTTTTCAAGAACCACGCGGGTAGGTTGGTGGTGGGCCCTGAGTGACTCGAACACTCGACCTACGGATTAAGAGTCCGCTGCTCTACCAACTGAGCTAAGAGCCCCTGATCGACATTTCTGTCATTCAGGCAATCCCACGATTATAGCCACAAGTTGAGCGCCCCGGGCTCAGGTGCGCTCAAAAATGCAGGCGATGCCCTGGCCGCCGCCGATGCACATCGTGACCAGGGCGTAGCGGCCCTGGATGCGCTCGAGCTCGTACAGCGCCTTGACCGTGATCAGCGCGCCGGTGGCGCCGACCGGGTGACCGAGCGAAATGCCCGAGCCGTTCGGGTTCACCCTGGCCGGATCGAGGCCCAGGTCCTGGGTCACGGCGCAGGCCTGGGCCGCGAAGGCCTCGTTGGCCTCCACCACGTCCATGTCGGAGGCCTTGAGGCCCGCCTTCTCGAGCGCCTTGCGCGATGCCGGCACCGGGCCGATGCCCATGTAGGCCGGGTCGACCCCGGCGAAGGCGTAGGCCACGACGCGCGCCAGCGGCTTGAGGCCGCGGCGTGCGGCCTCTTCCTTTTCCATCAGCACCACGGCGGCCGCGGCGTCGTTGACGCCAGAGGCATTGCCCGCCGTGACCGTGCCGTTCTCCTTGAGGAAGGCCGGCTTGAGCTTGCTCATGTCCTCGAGCCTGGCGTCGTTGCGCACGTGCTCGTCGGTGTCGAAGTACGTGGTGCCCTTGCGGGTCTCGAGCGGCACCGGAACGATCTGCGACTTGAAGTAGCCGTCCGCGATCGCCTTCTGCGCGCGCTGGTGGCTGGTGAGCGCGGTCTGGTCCTGGGTCTCGCGGCTGATGCCCCATTTCTTGGCGATGTTCTCGGCCGTGATGCCCATGTGGACGGTCTGGAACGGGTCGTGCAGCGCGCCGAGCATCATGTCGACCATCTTGCTGTCGCCCATGCGTGCGCCCCAGCGCGCGGTGAGCGAGGCGAAGGGTGCGCGGCTCATGCTTTCGGCGCCACCGCCGACCGCCACCTTGGCATCGCCGAGCTGGATGCTCTGCGCGGCGCTGACGATCGCCTGCAGGCCCGAGCCGCACAGGCGGTTGACGGTGAGTGCGGGCGTTTCCTGGGCGCAGCCGCCTTCGATCGCGGCCACGCGGGCCATGTACATGTCGCGCGGCTCGGTGTTGATCACGTGGCCGAAGACCACGTTCTCGACGTCCTTGCCGTCGACCTTGGCGCGCGCGAGCGCTTCGCGGGTGACCAGCGCCGCGAGTTTGGTGGGCGGCACGTCCTTCAGGCTTCCGCCGAAGGTCCCGATGGCGGTGCGAACGCCGCTGACGACAACCACTTCCTTCATGTCTCGACTCCTTGGGCAATCAAAGCTTCGATGATG
Source organism: Variovorax jilinensis (assembly GCF_030316885.1). Taxonomy (GTDB): domain Bacteria; phylum Pseudomonadota; class Gammaproteobacteria; order Burkholderiales; family Burkholderiaceae_C; genus Variovorax; species Variovorax jilinensis. The sequence goes on from NZ_JASZYQ010000002.1 coordinate 595,757, forward strand.
CCACCGCAGCCGAAGAAGGCCCCGGCGGCGCTACCATGGCCGCCCGACCAAGGAGCCTGCCCATGACCGAATCCGCCATTCCTCCCCGCCACGTGGCGATCACCGGTGCCGCGGGCGCGCTCGGCAGCGCGGTGGTCAGGCGTTTCATCGACGACGGTGCACGCGTGGCGCTGATCGACCATCGGCTCGATCATCTGGCGGCCGTGTTTCCGGGCCTGGACCCCGCGCGCCACCTGCTGCTCGAGGCCGACGTGAGTTCCCTCGAATCGACGGCCGCGGCCGGCAGCCGCATCCTCGGCGCCTTCGGCCGGATCGATGCGCTGATCCACATCGCCGGCGGCTTCGAGATGGGCGAGCCGGTGCATGCGCTGAGCCGCGCGGCCTGGGACCGCATGATGAATCTCAACGCCTGGTCCTTCGTGGCCGTGACGCAGGCGCTGGTGCCCGCGATGATCGAGCGCAAGGCCGGCCGCGTGGTGGCCGTGAGTGCCAAGACCGCCAGCCGCGGCGCCGCCTCGATGGCCGCCTACATCGCCTCGAAGAGCGCGCTGCAGCGGCTGGTCGAGGCCTCGGCCGCCGAACTCGCGCCGCACGGCATCGCGGTGAACAGCATCGCGCCGAGCGTGCTCGACACGCCCGCCAATCGCCGCGCCATGCCCGACGCGGACTTCAGCCAATGGGTCGACACCGCGGTCGCGGCGCAGACCGTCGCCTTCCTGGCCTCGCCGGCGGCCGTCGCGCTGCACGGCCAGCATCTGGCACTGGACGCCTGAACGACGGTGTCCGGCCGTTCGGTGGGGGAGAATTCCGAGGGGGCGGCGGCTTCCGGGGCCGCCGGTGATCGATCAACCAGGGAGAGTTTTCATGAGATTCGATACGACCGCCGACGCACGTGCCGCGCGCAGCCGCAACATCACCCGGGCCGTCGGCGGCCTGCTGCTGGCGTTGCCGATGCTCGGCGCCGCGACGGCCGCAATGGCCCAGGCGCCATCACCTTCGCCGCGGCCCAGTTTCGACTGCGCGAAGGCCCGGCCCGATTCGGTCGACCTCAAGGTCTGCGCCGATCCGCTGATCGCCGCGCTCGATGCCGAGATGGCACGCCTCTACCGGCTCGCGACCGACAGCCGCGGCATCCGCAAATCCCAACCCGGCTGGCTGCGGCAACGCGACGCCTGCCATGCGAACGCCGACGAGGCGAACTGCCTGCGCGACAGCTACCTCGCGCGCATCGACGAGCTGCGCGCCCGCAGCAGGGCGGCACGCGCCAACCGCAACGGCATCAGCCTCGGTCCGTTCACCTACCGCTGCCAGGGCATCGACGGGCAGATCAGCGTGACCTTCGTCAACACCGACCCGGCCTTCGCACGCGTGCGCAACAAGGAGCGCGTGCAGGTGCTGCAACAGGAGATCAGCGGCAGCGGCGCGCGCTACGGCGACGCGGCGGGCGCCATGTTCTGGTCGAAGGGCCGTGGCGGCCTCTACCAGGCCGGTCCGGGGCTGCCGGAGGCGTCGTGCAAGGAAGAGCCGAGGCGTTGATGAAGCGGCGCGCGGCATGCGTCGGCCGCGCGGCAGAAACGGCGCTGCCCGCGTCGTTTTCACGAGGCGGGCAGCAGGATGGTTGGTGGAGAGGATGAGGATCGAACTCACGACCTCCGCATTGCGAACGCGGCGCTCTCCCAGCTGAGCTACCCCCCCAACGCAAGGCGGATTCTAACCAGAACGGGCTCGCCGGTGCGCGGCGCCGCACGGCCGTGCCAAGATGCGCGCCTCGTCGAACAAGGAAGAGGCTGCATGAACACGCAAGATCCCGCCTGGCTGGAGCGCATGTACAACAACCGCACGCTGGTGCCCGACCACGCTGCGAACCTCGCGCTGTGGGCCGCCGAGTCGGCCGCCACGCGCGCCGTTCTGCCGATGCATGCCGACCTGCGCTATGGCGACGGCCATGCCGAGACGCTCGACATCTTCCCGGCCCCGGTGCCCGATGCGCCGGCGCTGGTGTTCATCCACGGCGGCTACTGGCGAGCGCTCGACAAGAGCGACCATTCGTTCATCGCGCGTGCCTTCAACGACCGCGGCATCTGCGTCGTCGTGCCGAACTACGCGCTGTGCCCCGGCACCGCCGATCGGCCGGTCGCGATCCCCGACATCGTGATGCAGATGGTGCGGGCGCTGGCCTGGACCTACCGCCACGTCGCCGAACATGGCGGCGATCCGTCGCGCATCACCGTGGCCGGCCATTCGGTCGGCGGCCACATGGCGGCCATGATGCTGGGCTGCGACTGGCAGTCGGTGGCGCCGGACCTTCCCGTGCGGCTGGTGCGCAATGCGCTGTCGATCTCGGGCCTGCACGACCTGCGGCCGCTTCAGCGCGTGCCTTTCCTGGCCGGGACGATCCATCTTGACGATGCCGAGGCCCGGCGCCTGAGCCCGGCCCTGTGGCCGGCGCCGCCACGCGGCCAGCTCTATGCGGTCGCGGGCGCGGACGAGAGCGCCGAGTTCGCACGCCAGAACGCGTTGATCCAGGAGGCCTGGGGCCGCAACGTGGTGCCGGTCTGCGAGCTGCTGCCGGGCCACAACCATTTCAGCATCGTCGAGGCGCTGGCCGATCCTTCGAACCGGCTGCATCGCCTCGCGGTGCAGCTGCTGGAAAGCTGAGCGCAGGCCCTACATCAGGAGGTGTTCGCCGGCGTTGTCGCCGCCCAGCGTGACGTAGTTGACCTTGCGGATGTCCATGAGCTTGCGCCCGCCCGAATAGCTGATCGAGCTCTGGATGTCCTGCTCCATCTCGACCAGCGTGTCGGCCAGCTTGCCCTTGATCGGCTCGAGGATGCGCTTGCCCTCGACGTGCTTGTATTCACCCTTGTTGAAGTCGCTGGCCGAGCCGTAGTACTCCTTGAAGAGCGCGCCGTCGACCTCGACCGTCTGTCCCGGCGATTCCTCGTGGCCTGCGAACAGCGATCCGATCATCACCATCGAGGCGCCGAAGCGGATGCTCTTGGCGATGTCGCCGTGGTCGCGGATGCCGCCGTCGGCAATGATCGGCTTGGTCGCCACGCGTGCGCACCACTTGAGCGCCGACAGCTGCCAGCCGCCCGTGCCGAAGCCCGTCTTCAGCTTGGTGATGCAGACCTTGCCCGGGCCGATGCCGACCTTGGTGGCGTCGGCGCCCCAGTTCTCGAGGTCGATCACGGCCTCGGGCGTGCCGACGTTGCCGGCGATCACGAAGGTCTTCGGCAGCTTCTTCTTGAGGTAGCCGATCATGTTCTTCACGCTGTCGGCGTGGCCGTGCGCGATGTCGATCGTGACGTATTCGGGTTCGAGTCCGGCCTCGGCCAGCTGGTCGACCGTGTCGTAGTCGGGCTTCTTGACGCCGAGCGAAATGGAGGCGAAGACGCCCTGGGCATGCATGTCGCGCACGAACTGGACGTTGTCGAGGTCGAAGCGGTGCATCACGTAGAAGTAGCCGTTCTTCGCGAGCCAGGTGCAGATGGTCTCGTCGACCACCGTCTTCATGTTGGCAGGAACGGTCGGGATGCGGAAGCTGCGGCCGCCCAGCGTGACGCTGGCGTCGCATTCCGAGCGGCTTTCCACCACGCATTTGCGCGGCAGAAGAAGGATGTTGTCGTAGTCGAAAATCTGCATGCCAAGCTCCTTTGGATAAGGTGGATGAGCGCTTGGTCTGGCCGGTTCCCGAGGCGTTCTGCAAGGAAGAACGCGCGCAAAAAACCGGGCGCAAGAATCTTGGGCCCGGTGACTGATTTTACACGTCGGTCGCACGAGGAGGCCTGCGGCGCTTCGTATAACCCTCATACCCGCGGCTTTCTACAATCGACGGATGTTCACCGACCTCGCGGCCGCTGCAGACTCGCCGCTGCTCCAAAACCTCAATCCCGAGCAGCGTGCCGCCGTCGCGCTGCCGGCCGGCAATGCACTCATCCTCGCCGGCGCCGGTTCGGGCAAGACCCGCGTGCTGACCACCCGCATCGCCTGGCTGCTGCAGACCGGCCAGGTGTCGCCCGGCGGCATCCTGGCCGTCACCTTCACCAACAAGGCCGCCAAGGAGATGATGACGCGGCTGACCGCGATGCTGCCCGTCAACGTGCGCGGCATGTGGATCGGCACCTTCCACGGCCTTTGCAACCGCTTCCTGCGCGCGCACTGGAAGCTCGCCAACCTGCCGTCCACCTTCCAGATCCTCGACACGCAGGACCAGCTCTCGGCCATCAAGCGGCTGATGAAGCAGTTCAACGTCGACGACGAGCGCTTCCCGGCCAAGCAGACCCAGTGGTTCATCGCCGGCGCCAAGGAAGACGGCCTGCGTCCGCGCGACGTCGAGGTCCGCAGCGACGACGACCGCAAGAAGGTCGAGCTCTACCAGCTCTACGAGGAGCAGTGCCAGCGCGAGGGCGTGGTCGACTTCGGCGAACTGATGCTGCGCAGCTACGAGCTGCTGCGCGACAACGACCCGGTGCGCGAGCACTACCAGCGGCGCTTCCGCCACATCCTGATCGACGAGTTCCAGGACACCAACCGGCTGCAGTACGCGTGGATCAAGATGCTGTCGGGCAACACGGTCGAGGGCGGCCGCTTCGTGCCGGGCGACAACAGCGTGATCGCGGTCGGCGACGACGACCAGAGCATCTATGCATTTCGCGGTGCGCGCGTCGGCAACATGGCGGATTTCGTGCGCGAGTTCGATGTCTCGCACCAGATCAAGCTCGAGCAGAACTACCGCAGCTTCAGCAACATCCTCGACTCGGCCAATGCGCTGATCAGCCACAACACCCGGCGCCTGGGCAAGAACCTGCGCACCGACCAGGGCCCCGGCGAGCCGGTGCGGGTCTACGAGTCGACCAGCGACTTCGCCGAGGCGCAATGGATGGTCGAGGAGATGCGCCAGCTGGTGCGCGACGGCATCGACCGCAAGGAGATGGCGGTGCTCTACCGCAGCAATGCGCAGAGCCGCGTGATCGAGACCGCGCTCTTCAATGCCGCGGTGCCGTACCGCGTCTATGGCGGCCTGCGCTTCTTCGAGCGCGCCGAGATCAAGCATGCGCTGGCCTACCTGCGCCTGCTCGAGAACAAGGACGACGACACCAGCTTCATGCGGATCGTCAACTTCCCGCCGCGCGGCATCGGCGCCCGCAGCATCGAGCAGCTGCAGGACGCCGCGCGCGCGGCCGGCCGTTCGCTGCACGACGCGGTGAGCGCGGTCGGCGGCAAGGCCGGCGGCAACCTGTCGGCCTTCGTGGCGAAGATCGACGTGCTGCGCGAGCAGACCGAAGGGCTTTCGCTGCGCGAGATCATCGAGCTGGTGCTCGACCACAGCGGCCTGATCGAGCACTACAAGGCCGACCGCGAGGGCGCTGACCGGATCGAGAATCTGGAGGAACTGGTCAACGCCGCCGAGAGCTTTGTCACGCAGGAAGGCTTCGGCCGCGACGCGGTGGCGCTGCCGGTCGACGAGCTGCGCCAGTCGCCGGCCAGCCAGGGCATCGATCCGAATCGGCCGCTGATCGACGAGCCGCTCGCACCGGATGCCGAGACCGGCGAGACGCTGAGCCCGCTGGCCGCCTTCCTGACCCATGCGGCCCTGGAATCGGGCGACAACCAGGCGCAGGCCGGCCAGGACGCGGTGCAGCTCATGACCGTGCACGCGGCCAAGGGGCTGGAGTTCGACTGCGTCTTCATCACCGGCATGGAAGAGGGCCTGTTTCCGCACGAGAACTCGATGAGCGACAACGAAAGCCTCGAGGAAGAGCGGCGGCTCATGTACGTGGCGATCACGCGCGCGCGTCAGCGCCTCTACCTGAGCCATTCGCAGACGCGCATGCTGCACGGCCAGACCCGCTACAACCTCAAGAGCCGCTTCTTCGACGAACTGCCCGAGGGCGCGCTCAAGTGGCTGACGCCCAAGAACCAGGGCTTCGCGCCCTCGGCCTTCGGCTATGGCGGCGGCTACGCCAGCACGCGCGGCGGCGCGGGAGGCTTCAGCAAGGATTCATTCGCGAGCCCGCCGGTTCCGCCGCAGAAGACCGCACCCTCGCACGGCCTGCGCTCGGGCATGCAGGTGTTCCACAACAAGTTCGGCGAAGGCACCGTGACCGCGCTCGAGGGCACCGGCGACGACGCCCGCGCGCAGGTCAACTTCCCGCGCCACGGCGTGAAGTGGCTGGCGCTGTCGGTGGCGAAGTTGACGCCTGTCTGAGCCGGTACGACCGCCGTCCTTGCGGCCGGCGCAGCCAGGCCGACCTTCGCGAAATCCCGCGGAACCGGCTTCGCCGGGCCGCAGGGATTGCCCCCCGGCAGGGGGGTGGGCGGCTACACGCAGTGAGCCAACCTGGGGGGCGAGCCAATAATCCCGCGGAACCGGCTCCGCCGGGCCGCAGGGATTGCCCCCGGTCAGGGGGGTGGGCGGCTACACGCAGTGAGCCAACCTGGGGGGCGAGCCTATTCCGTGAAACTGTCGTGGAAGGTGAACCAGATGCTCGTGAAGAACATCGTGGCCATCACCAGTGCGCCGCCGATCATGAGACCGCCGCCGATCGCGGCCGCGCCTTCACCCACGCCCATGGCGCCGACCGCGACCAGCAGGCTCGCGAGCAGGCTCAGCACGATGCCCGCGCCGATGAAGACGCCGACCCAGACCAGCCCGAAGACCGTCAGCGCGCCGAAATTGCGAAAGCAGGCGACGAAGCTGAAGAACAGGCTCTTGGCCGGCGGTACGCGGTGCCAGTGGACCAGCGCCGGTGCATGCCAGAAGGCCAGCGAAAGCGGCAGGTAGAGGCCCATGGCGATCCACAGCGCCACCTGGAATTCGGTCGACTCGGCCAGTTCGCGCGTGAGCGGGCCGCCGAGCAGGTAGACCTTGGCGAACTGGCCGCCGTCGGCCAGCGCCGAGATCGCCATCACGGCCAGGAACAGCACGGCATACAGCGCGCCCAGCACGGCCATCGGCTTGGCGTCGCTGCGCACCGCGTTGAGCGCCGCCGCGAACACGGTGCCGGCGGGCGGCTTGTCGGGGCCCGCAGCCTGCTTGGCCGCGGCCATCAGGCCCAGCGTCATGGTCGGCAGCAGCATCAGTGCGATCGCGGCGCCGATCAGCGGCACCTGCGAGGCGATCGACACCACCGCCATGAAGAAGAAGAACAGCGAGATGAAGGCCAGCGGCTGGCGGGCAAAGGCCTTGAGCCCGGTGCGGACCCACAGCACGCCGGTACGGGCCGGCACGAGATTGAGTTTCATCGGATCCGGTCAGGCGGCCACGGGCTCGGCGCCAGGTTCATGGTCGAAGCGGGCGTGGGCGCGTTCGCGCAGCACGCGCTCGAAATGGGTCGGGTCGTGCGCCTTGAGCATGCTGGCCTCGCGCGGCAGGTGGAAGTCCCACAGGCGCGAGATCCAGAAGCGCAGCGCCGCGGCGCGCAGCATGGCGGGCAGCAATGCCCGCTCGGCGCCGGTCAGGGGCCGCACGCTGCCATAGGCCGCCAGCAATGCGGCGGCGCGGGTTTCGTCGTGGCGGCCGGTGGCCAGGTCGATGGCCCAGTCGTTGAGGCAGACCGCGAGATCGAACAGCCAGCTGTCGGTGCCCGCGAAGTAGAAGTCGAACACGCCGGTGAGGCGTGGCGCCTCGCGCCCGGCCGCGGTGTCGAACATGGTGTTGTCGCGGAACAGGTCGGCATGCACCGGGCCGCGCGGCAGGGCGGCATAGGCCGAGGATTCGGCGACGTGATTCTGGTAGGCGAGCTCGCTGCGCAGCAGCTTGGCCTGGGCAGCGTCGAGGTGCGGCAGCACCACCGGCGCCGTGTCGTTCCACCAGGCCAGGCCGCGCAGATTGGGCTGGACGCGCGGAAAGTCGCGGCCCGCGAGGTGCATGCGGGCCAGCAGGCGACCGAGTTCGGCGCAATGGGCGGCCGTGGGCGCCAGTTCGCTCTTGCCGGACAGGCGCTGGACCACCGCGGCCGGCTTGCCGGCCACCGTGTGCAGCAGCTCGCAGGGCGCGTTGGCCGGAATCGACAGCGGATGCCCCCGGGGCGGCGCGATCGCGGGGTCGGCCACCGGCTCGGGCACGGGGATGCCCCGGGCCGCGAGGTGCTTCATGAGGCACAGGTAGTAGGGCAACTGCTCGGCGCCGAGGCGCTCGAACAGCGTCAGGACGAATTCGCCCGATTCGGTGCTGGCGAAGTAGTTGGTGTTCTCGATGCCGCCTTCGATGCCCTTGAGCGCCTTGAGGGGGCCCAGTCCCAGGCGCTGCACGAGCGCGTCTGCCTCGTCGAAACCGACTTCCGTGAAAACCGCCACGCCGCGCTCAGAACTTGAAGACGTTCCACCAGACCCGCGAGCCGCCGTCATTGGCGTTGGCGTCGGACTGCCCCTGGCCGCGCGCGCGCTCCTCGGCATTGGGCATGACCTGGTAGGCGGCGCCGTTCTTGGGCTTGACCGTGATGTCCTGGGTCTGGCCACCGACCCGCAGTTCGTCGATGGTGGCGCCGCTGTCCTCGGTGTGGATGCGCTCGATCTTCTGGTTCTGTCGGCCTTCGGCCCTGTCGGCCGGGGGCTGCGCCTGGGCCGGCGCGGGCTGCGGGTTCTGGGCATAGACGGCAACGGCGGGCGCGGTGCAGGCCAGGGCCAGCAGGGCGAGGCGAACGAGGGGCAGGGCGGAGGACATGAACGGGATTGTAGGTCCGCGCCCGGCCCGCTGAAAGCCGCAGGGGCGCTTCTTTTGCGGCTTCCGGTGGCCCCCGCCGGGCACGGCAAAATGCCCCGATGACCGACAAGAAAACGCTGCTGCTCGTGGATGGATCGAGCTACCTCTATCGCGCCTTCCACGCGATGCCCGATCTGCGCGCCGTTCCGGGCGACAGCGGCAGCCCCGCCACGGGGGCCATCCGCGGGATGATCAACATGATGCAGGCGCTGCGCCGCGAGGTGCGGGCCGACTACGCCGCCTGCGTCTTCGACGCCCCCGGAAAGACCTTCCGCGACGACTGGTATCCCGACTACAAGGCCAACCGCTCGCCCATGCCCGACGACCTGCGCAGCCAGGTCGAGCCGATCCACCGCGTGGTGCGTCTGCTGGGCTGGCCCGTGCTGTGCGTGCCCGACGTCGAGGCCGACGACGTGATCGGCACGCTGGCGCGCACCGCCGCGGCCCAGGGCATCGAGGTGATCGTCTCCAGCGGCGACAAGGACCTGAGCCAGCTGGTCGACGAGCACATCACGATCATCGACACGATGAACGGCAAGAAGCGCGACGTGGCCGGCGTGACGGCCGAGTTCGGCGTGCCGCCGAACCTGATGATCGACTACCAGACGCTGGTCGGCGACACGGTCGACAACGTGCCCGGGGTCGCCAAGGTCGGTCCCAAGACGGCCGCCAAGTGGCTGCTCGAATACGGATCGCTCGACGGCCTGCTCGCCCATGCCGCCGAGATCAAGGGCCAGGCCGGCGAGAACCTGCGCCAGGCACTCGACTGGCTGCCGCAGGGCCGCCGGCTGGTCACGATCCGCACGGATTGCGAGCTCGGCGATCACGTGAGCGGCCTGCCCGCGCTCGATGCGATCGCGATCGGCCCGCAGCAGGTCGATGCGCTCAAGGACTTCTACGAGCAGTTCGGCTTCAAGAGCCTGGTGAAGACGCTCGAGGCGCATGCGGTGCCGCCCGAGCTGATCGAGGAGAACAAGAAGCGCAAGGGCCCCGAAGGCGGCACCGACCTGTTCAGCGAGCCGGCCATGGCAGCCGCCGAGAAGGTCAGCAACCTGGCCTACGACACGGTGATGAGCTGGGAGGCTTTCGAGCCCTGGCTGGCGAAGATCGAGGCTGCAGAGCTGGTCGCGCTCGACACCGAGACCACCTCGCTCGACGAGATGCGCGCCGAGATCGTCGGACTGAGCTTCAGCGTCAAGCCCGGCGAGGCGTGCTACATCCCGCTGGCGCACGACTATCCCGATGCGCCGGTGCAGCTGCCGCGCGACGAAGTGCTGGCTCGGCTCAGGCCCTGGCTCGAGAACGGCGCCGCGAAAAAGCTCGGCCAGCACGTCAAGTACGACCGCCATGTGTTCGCCAACCACGGCATCGAGGTCGAGGGCTACGCGCACGACACCATGCTGCAGAGCTACGTGCTCGAGGTGCACAAGCCGCACGGCCTGGCGAGCCTGGCCGAGCGCCACCTGGGCCGCAGCGGCATCGACTACGAGGATCTCTGCGGCAAGGGCGCGCACCAGATCTCGTTCAGCCAGGTGGCGATCGACAAGGCGGCGGAGTATTCGTGCGAGGACTCCGACCAGACGCTGGACGTGCACCTGGCCCTGTGGCCGCAGCTCGAGGCCGACGAGAAGCTGCGCTTCATCTACGCGCTCGAGATGGATTCCAGCGAGACGCTCTACCGGATCGAACGCAATGGCGTGCTGATCGATGCGGCCCAGCTGGCGGCGCAGAGCAACGAGCTGGGCAAGCGCATCATGGCGCTCGAGCAGGAGGCCTACGAGCTCGCGGGCCAGCCCTTCAACCTCGGCTCGCCGAAGCAGATCGGCGAGGTGTTCTTCACCAAGCTCGGCCTGCCCGTGATCAAGAAGACGCCGAGCGGCGCACCCAGCACCGACGAGGAGGTGCTCGAGAAGCTGGCCGAGGATTTCCCGCTGCCGGCGAAGATCCTCGAGCATCGCGGCCTGTCGAAGCTCAAGGGCACCTACACCGACAAGCTGGGCCTGCTGGCCAACCCGCGCAGCGGCCGCGTCCACACGCACTATGCGCAGGCGGTGGCCGTCACCGGCCGGCTGTCGAGCAACGATCCGAACCTGCAGAACATCCCCATCCGCACGCCCGAAGGCCGGCGCGTGCGCGAGGCCTTCGTCGCGCCCGCGGGCCACGTGATCGCGAGCTCCGACTACTCCCAGATCGAGCTGCGCATCATGGCCCACATCAGCGGCGACGAATCGCTGCTGCGCGCTTTCAAGGAGGGCATCGACGTGCACCGGGCCACGGCGGGCGAAGTCTTCGGCGTCGCGGTCGACCAGGTGTCGAGCGAGCAGCGGCGCTATGCCAAGGTGATCAACTTCGGCCTGATCTACGGCATGAGCAGCTTCGGCCTGGCGCGCAACCTCGGCATCGAGACCAAGGCCGCCGCCTCCTACATCGAGCGCTACTTCGCGCGCTACCCCGGCGTGAAGATCTACATGGACGAGACCAAGGCACTGGCCAAGGAACGCGGCTACGTCGAGACCGTGTTCGGCCGCCGGCTCTACCTGCCCGAGATCAACTCGCCCAACGGCCCGCGCCGCGGCGGCGCCGAGCGTGCCGCGATCAACGCGCCGATGCAGGGCACGGCGGCCGACCTCATCAAGCTCAGCATGGTCGAGGTGCAGCGTGTGCTCGATGCCGAACGGCGCGGCACGAAGATGATCATGCAGGTACATGACGAACTCGTGTTCGAGGTGCCGGAAGGCGAGGTCGAATGGGTGCGCACCGAAGTCCCGCGCATCATGGCGGGCGTGGCAGATCTCAAGGTACCGCTCCTGGCCGAGATCGGCTTCGGGCCGAACTGGGACCAGGCGCACTGAGCGCGCCGACATGCGCCTTCGCCACATCGAGGTCTTCAACGCGATCATGCTCACGGGCAGCGTGAGCGCGGCGGCGCGGCTCATCAACATCACGCAGCCGGCCGTGAGCCGCACGCTGCAGCATGCCGAGATCCAGCTCGGCTTCCCGCTGTTCCAGCGCACCAAGGGGCGGCTCGCGCCGACCAACGAGGCGCTCGCGCTCTATCCGCACATCGAGCGCCTGTTCGCGCAGCTCGACGAGGTGCAGCGCCTGGCGGCCAACCTGCGCACCGCGAGCGACGCGGGCGAGCTGCGCATCCTCAGCGTGCTGGCGCTCAGCTACGAGGTGCTGCCGCGCGCCCTCAAGCGCTTTCGCGAGCAGCATCCGGCGATCGCGGTGACGCTCGAATCGCTGCATTCGCCGCAGATCATGTCGGCGCTGCTGCTGCAGGAGGCCGACGTCGGGTTTGCCTTCAGCCCGGTGGTGCATCCCTCGCTCACGCAGGAGGCGCTGGCCGACAGCCGCATCGTCTGCATCGCCCCCAGGGGGATGCTGCCGCGCGCACTGCTGCGCAACGGCTCGGTGGCGCTGCACGATCTCGTGAAGCTGCCGGTGGTGGGGCTCGACAGCCGAGATCCGGTGGGCACCAGCCTGAGCCAGGCCTGCCGCCAGGCCGGGGTCGGCTTCCAGGCGGTGGTCACGGTCCAGACCTACCACGCAGCACTCGCGATGGCGCACCACGGGCTGGGCGTGGCGCTGGTCGACGGCTGCACCGCGTATTCGGCCGATCGCGACAAGGTCGACGTGCTCACGCTCGAGCCGCACATCCCGGTGCCGATCCGCGCGCTGCGTTTTGCGGGCCGACCCGACTCGGTGGCGGTGCGCAGCATCACGCGCTTCATGCGCGAGGCGATCGAGGAGATGAAGTAGGGCGCTGCGCTGGCTGATGGCGCGGGCGGTCCGCCCAGAAGCCTTTCCTGTCAGGCGCCGAGCGCCTGCGACACCCGCTGCGCCGACCCGAAGGCCAGCGTGAACCCGAGCGCCCCGTGGCCGGTGTCGAAGAGCATGTTGGCGGGCGCGCCATCGAGCCGCCCGACGATCGGCACGCCCGTGGGCGTGGCTGGACGCATGCCGGTCCAGGGCTGCAGCGACTCGAAGCGGCCGGCCTGCGGGAACACGGCGCGCGTGGCCGCGACCAGGGTTTCGATGCGCCCGGCCGGGATGCTCGCGTCGTGGCCCACGAGCTCGGCCATGCCGGCCACCCGCAGCCGGGAGCCGATGCGCGCGAACACCACCTTGCGGCTGCTGTCGGTCACGTTAACGGTGGGCGCCGCGCCCGCCGCCGGGTCGACTTCCAGCGTGATGCTGTAGCCCTTGAGCGGGTAGACCGGCAGGTAGGCGCCGAGCTCGCGGCCGAGCCGGTGCGAGGCGGTGCCGAGCGCCATCACGAAGGCGTCGCCCTCGACCGCACCGGCAGTGGTGCGGACCGCGGCGATGCGGCCGTCGCGCCGGTCGAATCCGTTGATCTCGGTACCGAGCAGGAAGCGAACGCCGCGCGCGCGCAGCGCCTGTTCGAGCGCGACGCAGACCTTGAGGCAGTCGGCCGCGCATTCGCTCGGGGTGTGGATGGCGCCGGCGATCTGCGAGCGATAGCTTGCAAGCGCGGGCTCGATCGCGATGCATTCGTCGGCGTTCACGAGCCGCTGCTGGCTGCCCATGCCGCGCTGCAGCTCGAGCTGGCGCTGGGCTCCCGCCAGGCCGTCCGCGCTCGCGTACAGCACCAGCTTGCCGGTGGCCGAGAAGTCGCAGTCGGGCGCGATGTCGGCGCGCATGGCCTCGAAGCCGGCCCGGCTGCGCGCAGCGAGTGCGAGCAGTTCCGACGTGGTGGCGCGCGATCGGTGGCCGTTGCAGGCGGCCAGGAACTGCAGCGCCCAGCGCCACTGCAGCGAATCGAGTTGCGGACGCAGCTTGAGCGGCGACGTGGGCGACAGCAGAAGTTTGGGCAGCTGCTTCCAGATCGACGGATCGGCCAGCGGCTGTACATACGAATAGCTGAGCTGCGCGCCGTTGCCGCCGCTCGCGCCGGCACCCGGCGCGGCGCGGTCGATCACGCTGACGTCGAAGCCGTCGCGCTTGAGCTGCCAGGCGCAGGCCAGTCCGACGATGCCGGCCCCGAGCACGACGACGTGCATGAGATTCACTCCCTCAGTTGGATACCGTCCGACTCTAGATCGCCGCGGCCTTGGCGGGAAATGCCTAAAGCGCGGCCACCCATAGCCAAATCGAATGGACGCGTCCGCCCATGAGTTTTGGGCATGACCCGGCGTGCAAAAGGAATTGTGACTGCCGCATGAATGCTTTCTACACTTCGGCTTTCCCACCTCACCCAAAGAGCTCGCATGAAGCATTCCAATCTGATGGCCGCCGTCCTGCTCGTGGTCGCCGCCAGCGGCGCCCACGCCGCCGACACCCTCGCCAAGATCGCCGACAGCGGCAAGATCACGCTGGCCTATCGAGAATCGTCCGTGCCTTTCAGCTATCTCGACGGCTCGGGCAAGGCGGTGGGCTTCTCGGTCGAGCTGTCGAATGCCGTGGTCGATGCGGTCAAGAAGAAGCTCAACAAGCCGAACCTCGAGGTGGCGCTGATGCCCGTGACCTCGCAGAACCGCATCCCGCTGATCAGCAACGGCACGGTCGATCTCGAGTGCGGCTCGACCACCAACAACACCGCGCGCGGCAAGGACGTGAGCTTCGCGATCAACCACTTCTACACGGGCACGCGGCTGCTGGTGAAGAAGTCTTCCAACATCAAGAACTACGCCGACCTCTCCAAGAAGACCGTGGCCAGCACCACCGGCACGACCAACGCGCTGGTCATGCGCAAGTACAACACCGACAAGAACCTCGACATGGACATCGTGCTTGGCAAGGACCACGCCGACGCCTTCCTGCTGGTCGAGAGCGATCGCGCGGTGGCCTTCGCGATGGACGACATCCTGCTGTTCGGCCTGATCGCCAATGCCAAGAACCCCGGCGACTACGAGGTGGTCGGCGACGCGCTGCAGGTCGAGCCCTACGGCTGCATGCTGGCCAAGGACGACCCGGCGTTCAAGAAGCTGGTCGACGACACCTTCGTCGGGCTCATGAAGAGCGGCCAGTTCGAGAAGATGTACAACAAGTGGTTCATGCAGCCGATTCCGCCCAAGAACGTGCCGCTGAACCTGCCGATGAGCCCGCAGCTGCGCGAGAACATCGCGTCGCCGAGCGACAAGCCCGCGACCTGAGCCGGCGGCAACGCGCCTCATCGACCACCGGCCGCCACGCCCCGCCGTGCTCGCGACGCACACCGTCGGCATCCTGGGCGGCATGGGACCGGCCGCGGGCGCGGATTTCGCGCGCCTGTTCGTCGAGGCCTGCGCCGGGCAGTTGCGCGCGCGCGGGCTGCCGGTTCGCGACCAGGCCTTTCCCGAGCACTGGATCGCGCAGGTGCCGGTGCCGGACCGCAGCGGTGCGCTCGAATCGACCGTCCTGGGCGGTCACCAGCCGCTCGAGCCCATGCTTCAGGCGCTCGGCCGGCTGGCCGCGCTGGGCAGCCGCGCCGTTGCCATCGCCTGCAACACCGCCCACGCCTGGCACGGCACGCTGCAGGCGCGTTTTCCGCAGATCGAGGTGCTGCACGTTGCGCGCGAGGTGGCGGCGCACCTGGCGGCGCGCGGCGTGCGCGACGCTGCGCTGATGGCCACCGAGGGCACCTACCGGGTCGGCCTCTACGAGCAGGCGATGGCGGCGGCCGGCATCGCCTGCCATCTGCCGCGTGCGGACGAGCGCCTGTTGCTGATGCGCGGCATCTACGAAGGGGTCAAGGCTGGCGACATGGCGCTCGCACGTGCCTGCTTCGGCCAGGTGGCGCGCCAGCTCGCCGAACGCCATGGGCCGGCGGCCCTGGTCATGGGCTGCACCGAGATCCCGCTGGGCCTGCAGGGCGACGCTGCCACCAAGGGGTTGCCGCTGCTCGATCCGGCCCGGGTCCTGGCCGGTGCGCTGGCCGCCCGGGCCTACAGCGAGGTGCAGTTGCCGATGGCCGCTTGACACGGTTGCTAAGATGAACGCAGCCTTGAAAGCCGTCCGCTGGACGGCTTTTGCTTTTCGCCATTCTTGTGCCTGTCATGAACCTGTTAGCCATCATCGCCGCGACCCTGGTCGCCGGCATCGGAAGTGTCTGGATCGCCGCTCTGCTGCTGCGCGTGGGTGTTCGCAGCGGCTCGGGCGGGGTCAATCCGCAGCATTTGTTGAGCCTCGCCGCCGGCGCGCTGCTCGCCACCGCCTTCATGCATCTGCTGCCTGAAGCCTTCGAAAGCCGGATCGCGCCCGGCGTGCTGTTCGGCGTGCTGCTGTTCGGCCTGGTGTTCTTCTTCCTGCTCGACAAGGCCGAACTCTGGCACCACGGGCACGAGCACCACCAGGGCGACGCGCACGGGCATGCGCATGACCACGGCGCCGACTCTTCGCATTCGCATGGCCATTCGCATGCGGCCCATGCGCATGCGCCGCGCACCGGCGGGTGGGCCGTGCTCACGGGCGACAGCGTGCACTGCTTCGGCGACGGCATCCTGATCGCCTCGGCCTTCATCGCCGACCTGCGGCTCGGCCTGGTGGCGGCGATCGCGGTCCTGGCGCACGAGGTGCCGCATCACATCGGTGATCTGGTCGTGCTGCGCCAGAGCTCACCCAACCATCGTGCTGCGCTGGTCAAGGTCTCGCTGGCGGGCACCATGACGGCGCTCGGTGGGCTGGTCGGGTGGTGGCTGGTCGACCAGCTGCACGGCTGGCTGCCGTACTTCCTGGTGCTGGCGGCCAGCAGCTTCGTCTACGTGGCGCTGGCCGACCTGATCCCGCAGCTGCAGAAGCGCCTGCCGGCGCGCCAGACCGCGCTGCAGATCGCGTGGCTGGTGGCCGGCATCCTCCTCGTCACGCTGGTGAGCCGGCTGGCGCACGGCGAGCACGACCATGCGCATGACCACGCGCACGAGGACGGGCATTCGCACGAGGAAGCGCCGGGCCACAAGCACTGAGCGCGCCGGCGAGCTTCATGGACACGCGGGCTCCTTTCTGACAAGCTTGTTGTCCCTTCGCCGAAGAGGCAGATTCGGCGCCGCACCCACACTCGGGTGCATCATCAGCCGACGCATCAAGCAAGGAGCCCCCACATGAGCAGCGCCGAATCTCCGCGGTCCGGTCCATCCGGCAAGCCCGCGCCCGCCGTGCAGGAACCCAAGATCGACGAAACCGAAGCCGAGTTCGAGGCCGACGACCTCGAAGGCGCCGAAGACGACCCCGAGGCCGCCGACGAGCTGTCGGAAGAAACCGGCATCGATCTCACGGACGCCAGCGAACTCGACGCCGACAACGTGCCGGCCGACGAGGAATTCGACCGCGTGATGCAGGCGCCGGACTAGCGGGCCACGGAGGGCGCCCGGGCCCTCAGTCTTCGAGCGTGAAGCCGACCTTGAGCGTGACTTGCCAGTGGCCGATCTTGCCGTCGACCACATGGCCGCGGGTCTCGGTGACCTGGAACCACTGGATGTTGCGGACCGACTCGCTGGCCTTGGCGATGGCGCGGCGCACCGCGTCGTCGCTGCTGGTCGGTGAGGAGCCCGTGAGCTCCAGAAGCTTGTAGACGTGATCGGACATGGCGTGTCTCCTTCAGGAGCACGCATGTTGACACGTCCGAGGCGGTTGCGCGCCTGCCTATACTTCCGGCACATGCGCCCCACCCGATTTGCCGCCCGCAGCATTGCCTCCTTGCTCTTGATCGTGTCGATGGCCGCCCTGTTGGGCGGTTGCTATGCGCCGGTGCGCCTCATGCCGACGCCCGTGAGCTTCTCCAACGGCGACGTCGATCCGTTCGAGAAGATCGGCGAAAAGCTCCGCACCACGGAAGTGCCCGTGCTCTTTGCCACCAACCGGCTGGCGCTGATCGAGCATCCCGATCCGATCTACACCATCGTGCCGACCGACGACCTGAGCATGGGCATCGCGCACGTGCGCGTCGGCGACGAGACCCTCGACTGGGACACGCTGCACCGGCTGTCGACCAGCGCCGATCCCGACGAGCGTCCGATCGTCCACCTCGAGCAGCTCGAGCAGATGGCCAAGCTGCGCCCCAACGAGGAAGTGAAGAATTCGCCCGAGGCCAAGGCCTTCTTCGCGATGGTCAACAAGGCCCTGGCGGCAAGCCCCAACTCGGAACTGCTGATCTACCTGCACGGCTCCAACAACACGGTGCCGCGTGCGGCGGCGCAGGCCGCGCAGTTCCGCCACTTCACAGGGCGGCGCATGGTGGTGCTGGTGTTCATGTGGCCGTCGGCCGGCTCGATCCTGCGCTACCTCACGGACGTCAGCAACGCCGCGCGCACGGTCGAACCCTTCTCGCGCATGGTCGAACTGCTGGCCGAGAACACCACGGCCTCGAAGATCGACGTGCTGGCCTACAGCGCCGGCGCCCAGGTGCTGAGCCCGGCGCTGCAGCGGCTCGGCAATCCGCGCGACGGCGAGACGCGCGCCCAGCTGCAGCAGCGCCTGCGCCTCGGCCAGATCTACTTCGCCGCCCCCGACATCGATACCCGCCGCTTCGTCAACGAGCTGACCGGCTACATCGACATCGTCGAGCGCGTGAGCATCGCGGCCAACCTCAACGATTCGGTGCTGCGGTTCGCCGCGATGGTCGGTCGCGCCTCGCGCGCGGGTCGGCCCGACGTGACGGAGCTCGACGAGGAGCAGACGCGCTTCCTGGTCGAGGCCTCGCGCAAGCTTCGCTTCGACCTGATCCGGGTCGATCCCAACGACATCCCGAACCTGCCCGTGAGTTCGCACGACTTCTGGTACGACGACCCCTGGGTCAGCGGCGACATGCTCGCGCAGTTCCTGCTGAACGCGGCGCCGCTGCGGCGCGGGCTCGACGAGCAGACGACGCCGGGCGGGGCCCGCTACTGGCGCTTCCCGGCCGACTTCAAGGAACGCATCTACCGGCTCTTCGGCGCCGCCAGCTAGGGTTTCGGGGCGGGCTTCGGTTCGCCGCTGTACTTGGTCACGCTGTCGGCCGTGACCTCGTAGCCGCTCACGCCCATCATCGAGTCGTTGCGCACGGTCTGCATGCGGCCCGAGACCCACACGGTGTCCATGGCGCGGAACTTCGCGCCCTGCTTCGGCCGCACGTGCAGGATCTGGTTGGCCGGCGGCGGCGGCGTGTGGATGCAGGCGCCGAAGTAGGGCACCAGCAGGAATTCGGTGACCTCGCCCTTGACCTCCTCGAGCGGCACGATGAATCCCGGGATGCGGATGTCGACGCCGTTCAGCGCCGGATTGGTGGGCGCGTTGTTCGAGACTTCCTGCAGCTTCATGAGCAGCTCGCTGGCGCGCGGGTCGCTGTCGTCGAGCTTGCTCAGGTCGATGCCCTTGAGTTCCTTCATGGGATCCCAGTCCTTGGGCACCAGCTCTTCCCAACCGATCGTGCGGGGCTGGCCCGGTGCCGGCTTGGCGGCCGGCGCCGTCTTGCCGCCGAGCGGCTGGGTCGGCGACGTGGCTTGCGGCGCCGGGCCGGCGGCCATTGCACCCGCGGCCAGCAAGGCTGCGGCAAGGGCGATGAAGCAGGGGCGAAGGGTCATGGTCATATCCTCGGTGAAAGGCCGTCGGCCAGCGACAGCCGGTAGGCGCGCACGCCCGGCAGCAGGCTCGCGATCCAGCCTGCGGCAAGCAGGCTCGCGAGCAGCATCCATTCGTTGGCGGTCGGGGCCGACAGCTGCAGCGCGATGCCGTACTGCGCCTGCAGCCACGGCGACAGACCCGCGATGCCGAGCACCGCGAGCACCACGCCGAGTGCGATGCCCAGCACGGTGACGAAGGCGCCCTCGAGCGCCAGCAGCGCGAGCACGTGGCGAAGGCTGGCGCCCACGGCGCGCAGCACGGCCAGCTCGCGCCGCCGCTCGCCGAGGCCGGCCATCACCACCGATACCAGCCCCGCGAGGCTCACCAGCGCCACCAGCGCCGACATCAGCAGCAGTGCGTTCTCGGCCACGCCGACCACGCGCCAGAGCTCGTCGAGCGCGACGCCGGGGAGGATCGCCATCAGCGGTTCGGGCGCATAGGTGGAAACCCAGCGCTGCACCGCGAACACCGCGGCGCGGTTCTTGAGCCCGACCAGTGCGGCGGTCACGGTCTTGGGCGCGATATCGAACTTGCGCACCTGCTCGGCCGGAATCTTCAGGCCCGGCATCGGCGCGCCGCCCATCCATTCGAGATGGATGGCTTCCATCGCCTCGAGCCCGATGTGGACCGTGCGGTCGACCGGCGTGCCCGTGCGCGCCAGCACGCCGACCACGGTGAAGGGCTTGTCGGCATGTTCGGCGCCGCCCAGCTCGCCGCTGCCGTGGGCCAGCGTGATGCGGCTGCCCACCCGGTAGCCGAGCCGGTCCGCGACCTCGGCGCCGACCACGGCGTCGAACAGTCCGGCAAAGGGCTCGCCCTCGCGCAGCGCGAGCGACTGCCGGTTGCCGTAGCGGAAGCGTTCGAAGTACGCCTTCGTGGTCGCGAGCACCGGGAAGCCGCGGTGCGAGTCGCCGAGCGAGAGAGGCACGACCCAGTCGACGCCCGGGTGCGCGGCCAGCGCCTGCACGCTCTTCCACTGCATGTTGTTGGTGGCGGCGCCGATGCGGAACACCGCGTACAGCAGCAGCTGGGTCGAGCCCGTGCGCGGGCCCACGATCAGGTCGGTGCCCGACACCGACGAAGAGAAGTTGTCCCGCAGCTCGGTGCGGATGCGCTCGACGCCGAGCAGCAGAAAGGTCGCGAGCGCGATCGACAGCACCGTGAGTCCGAGCGTGAAGCGCCGGTTCCAGGCGCTGCGCCAGGCGATGCCGGGAATTGCGTTCACAGGAGTACCTCGAGCAGCAGCGCTTCGGTATTCGCCTTCGGAGCGGCCGTGCGGCTCATGGCGCGGCCTGCGCCGTGGCGCGGTTGATCTCGGGCAGCAGCACCTGGCGCCCGAATCGGTTGGCGATGCGGCGGTCGTGACTCACGAACACCAGCGCGCTGTGGCTCGCTTCGCAGGCCGACAGCAGGACGTCGAGGAAGGCCTCGCGCCGGTCTTCGTCGAGCGCCGAGGTCGGTTCGTCGGCGATCACCAGCTCGGGCTGGCCGATCAATGCACGGGCGGCGGCCACGCGCTGCTGCTGGCCCACCGACAGCTGCATCGCCTGCCGCTGCCAGAGCGCGGGCGCGAGGCCCATGCGTTCCAGCAGGCGCCGCGCCGCCTCGGCGACCGTGCCATCGCGCGAGGCCTGTGCCAGGCGCCGCGACGAGAAGCGGCAAGGCAGCAGCACGTTGTCGAGCACGCTCAGGTAGGGAAGCAGGTTGAATTGCTGGAACACGTAGCCGACATGGGCAACGCGGCTGCGGTCGCGTGCGCTTGCGGACAACTCGGACCAGTCGTGGCCCAGCAACCGCACCTGGCCGGCGTCGGCGACCAGAACGCCGGCCAGCAGCGACAGCAGCGTGCTCTTTCCGCAGCCGCTCGGACCGTGCAGGAACACGGCCTCGCCGGCCGTGACCTCGAAGCGGTCGATGTCGATGCAGGGAGCGGTCGCGCCCGGCCAGCCGAAGCGCAATCCCTGAGCCGAAAGGACCAGGCTCACGGGCGGATCACTTGCTCCAGGCCAGCCGCGTGGCGGGCCGCCGCAGCGTGCGCTTGAACTGCCCCTGCGGCGCGGCGATCTGGGCCTCGATCTGGCGTGCGCCCTTGAAGGCGTCGAACAGGTCGACGTCGATGAACTTGGCGGCCACGGTGTTGGTGCAATTGAAGGCGAAGCTGGCGTCGAGGTCGGCATGGCCTTCGGCCGCGCCTTCCTCGCCCTTGCCGAGCCCGAGCGCGGCCGAATGCAGCGTGACAGGGCCGAGCTTGCAGTTGGCCGCCGGATCGATGCGGAACAGCTCGCCCGCATTGCGCAGCCGCGCGACGGCCTGGTCGACCGTCTGCTTCTCGGCGTCGGTGCGCGGCGCGCGCTCGAAGCCGATCAGGCTGTCGAGCGGCGTTTCCATGGTGATCACGACGGTCGGCCCCTCGATCGCGATGTCGAGCCGGATCTGGCCGTGCACGTGGGCGGCGGCGGCCTGGGCCTGCCCGGCGAACCCGAGGGCCAACCCGAGCGCGAAAGCGGAGGCGAAAAGAACGGAGGTGATCGGCCGTGGTGTCAGGGTCATGCTTGGGCGCCTTGCCGGGTCGGCAGCCCCGGCGTGTTGCTCCACTCGCTCCAGCTGCCGGCATAGAGCGCGGTCGGCCCGAGGCCCGCGATCTGCATGGCGAGCAGGTTGGGCACGGCGCTCACGCCGCTGCCGCACTGGTGGACGACCGTCGCGGGATCCCGGCCCCCCAGCAGCGCCTCGAACTCGGCACGCAGCTGCGCGGCCGGCTTGAACTTGCCGTCGGGGCCGAGGTTCTCGGCGAAGGGCCGGTTCAGGGCCCCGGGAATGTGACCCGCGATCGGGTCCAGAGGTTCCACTTCGCCGCGGTATCTTGCGGCGGCGCGGGCGTCGATCAGGGTCTGGGCCGGTTGTTCGAGGTGCGCGGCCACGGTGCGTGTGTCGACCAGCGCGAGCAGCGGCGGGCCTTCGACGAAATTCGACTGGAAGTGGGTCGGTTCGTCGCGGTCCGTGACGTTGCCGCCCGCGTCCTGCCAGGCCGAAAGCCCGCCGTCGAGCACCGCCACCGCATCGTGGCCCATCCACTTGAGCATCCACCAGAGCCGGCCGCAGTAGTTCGCGCCGTTGCGGTCGTAGACCACGGCCTGCATGTCGTTGGCGAAGCCCACGCTCGACAGCCAGGCGGCGAAGCGCTCGCGGCTCGGCAGCGGGTGGCGTCCGCCCGAGGCCGGCGGGCCGTCGTCCTGTGCCACCACCACGCCGTGCGCGCCCGCGACGCCGTGCTTGGCGCTCAGGTCGGTGTCGAGGTTGGCGTAGACGGCCTCGGGAATGTGGGCGGCGCGGTACTGCCGGGCGCCGGCCTCCGGATTCATGAGGTCGAAGCTGCAGTCGAACAGCATCCGGCGCGAATCAGCGGCCTGCAGGGCCATCAGTTGTTCGGCGGTGATCAGCGTGGTGTACATGGCGCTTCCTTCGTCTTCAGTGTTCTTCGGCCGGGGCCTTGGGCAGCGAACGCTGGCGCAGCACCGTGGCCGCGATGCCGCTGGCCACGATCAGCGTCATGCCGGCCCAGCCGGCGGCATCGATGCGGTCGCCGAACAGCAGCACGCTGTAGATGGCCGCGAACACGATGCCCGAGTATTGGAGATTGGCGACCAGCAGCGTGCCGCTCTGCGTCTTGGCTGTCGAGTAGGCGCGCGTCATGCACAGCTGGCCGAGGGCCGCGAGCACGCCCACCGGCAGCAGCCAGAGCGCATGGCGCCAGGTCCATTCGGACCACGGCGTGGCGTCGCCCAGCAGCGTGGCAGCGCCGCCCGCGACCGCCGACCCGACCGCGAAATAGAAGACGGTGCGCGCCTCCGGCTCGCCGAGCCGCGACAGCGCCACCACCTGCATGTAGGCGAAGGCGGCCGTGAGGCCTGACATCAGGCCCAGCATGCCCGCGAAGCCCTGGTTGTCGGCCACCGTGGGCCTGAGCATGAGCACCACGCCGCCGAAGCCTGCCAGTACCGTGAGCACCAGCGGGCCCTGCAGCGGCGGCCGCGGCAGCTTGCCGTCGCGGCCCGGCACCGGCACCCAGGCGAGCAGCGCGCCGCCGACCAGGAAGGCCGCGATCCAGACGCTGCTCATGTAGTTGAGGGTCATTGCCGTGGCCAGCGGCATGTGGGCGATGGCGTAGAACCACGAGCCCAGCGAGACCACGCCGATCAGGCTGCGCCACGCGTGCATTCCTGGATAGCGGGTGGCCAGCGAGACGCCGCGGTTGCGCGCCAGCAGCCACAGGAACACGATGCCGATCAGGCCGCGGTAGAACACCAGCTCCGCGCTCGTGAACCAGGCCGAGGCAATCTTCACGCAGACGCCCATGGTGGCGAAGATCAGTGCGCCCAGCACCATCCAGAGCGCTTGCATCGTGCGTTCAGGCTTTCCGGAAGTGGCGGCTCAGGGCAGGGGGCGCATCTCGCGCCGGTACCACTCGTGGAACTGCTGCATGCCGTCTTCCATCGGGCTCTGGTAGGGGCCGCTCTCGTCGTCGCCGCGCATCATCAGTGCGCGGCGGCCGGCGTCCATGCGCTCGGCGATCTCGTCGTCCTCGACGCAGGTCTCCATGTAGGCGGCCTGCTGGGCCTCGACGAACTCGCGCTCGAAGGCGACGATCTCCTCGGGGTAGAAGAACTCCACCATGTTGAGCGTCTTCTGCGGCCCGAGCGGATGCAGCGTCGACACCGTGAGCACGTGCGGATACCACTCGACCATGACGTGCGGGAAGTAGCTGAGCCAGATGGCGCCGTACTTGGGCGGCTTGCCGTCGCGGTACGACAGCAGCTGCTCCTGCCAGCGCTGGTAGACCGGGCTGCCGGCGCGGCCCAGCCGGTTGGCGACACCCACGGTCTGGACCGAGAAGTGATGGCCGAATTCCCAGCGCAGGTCCTCGCAGGTCACGAAGCTGCCGAGCCCCGGATGAAACGGCCCGACGTGGTAGTCCTCGAGGTAGACCTCGATGAAGGTCTTCCAGTTGTAGTTGCACTCGTGCAGCTCGACCCGGTCGAGTGCATAGCCTTCGAAATCGAGATCGGCGCGCGGGCCGAGCCGTGCCAGGTCGGAAGCAACATCGCGGCCGCGGCCGTCGGGGCCCTGCTCGAACAGCAGTCCGTTCCATTCGGTGAGCGGGTAGTTGTGAAGGTTGAGGCAGGGGTCCTGCTCGAAGTGCGGTGCGCCGATGAGCGTGCCGGTGGTGCGGTTGTCGGCGGCGGCGTAGGTCCAGCGGTGCAGCGGGCAGACGATGTTGCCGCCCGAGCGCGCGTCGAGCTGGCCGCGGCCCTGGAGGATCAGCGCCTGCCTGTGGCGGCAGACGTTGGAGATCAGCTCGACGCCCTTGGGCGTGTGGACCAGCGCACGGCCGTGCTGTTCCTGCGGCAGGGTGTGGAAGTTGCCGGGCTCGGGCACGGCGAGTCGATGGCCGACATAGCGCGGCCCATGGGCGAAGAGCGTTTGCAGCTCGCGGGCGTAGAGCGCCTCGTCGAAGTACGCGGAAACCGGAAGTTGGCTCGAGGCCTGCTGCAGTTGAAGACTTAAATCAGACATGGGTGACCTGACCAAGCTCCCCACAGGGAGAGAGAAAAGAAAAGAGCGGAGCGAGCCCGTCGAGAGGGCGACGGCGTCGGCAGGGTCCGAAGGAAGGCCGGCGCCTGCCGGTCCGAAAGGGAGTGACGATTGTACCCTTGGGCAGCGATCCGGGCCCCCGCCCTAAAATGGCCGGTTTCACCCACGATCCGTCGAATGTCCAAGCAGCCATCTTCTCCCACGCCCGACACCGGTGCGTTGCCCGCGAGCTACGAAGCGGGGCTGCAGGAACTCGAGCAGCTCGTGACCCAGCTCGAGTCGGGCCAGCTGCCGCTCGACCAGCTGCTCGGCAGCTACCAGCGCGGCGCGGCGCTGCTCGCGTTCTGCCGCGACCGGCTGCAGGCCGTGGAAGACCAGATCAAGGTGCTCGACGCGGGCAGCCTCAAGGTCTGGGCCGCCGAATGAGGGCCGGCGACAGCCTGCGCTGGCCTGCGTCCCGACTGGCCACCTGGAGCGAGCCCCACCTGGCACGGGTCGAGGCGGCGCTGTCGCGCTGGGTCGGCATCGATGCGCCGGTGGCGCTCGGCGACGCGATGCGCTATGCGGTGCTCGACGGCGGCAAGCGGCTGCGGCCGCTGCTGGTGTTGGCGGCTGCCGAGGCGGTCGGCGGCCAGTCCGGGGCCGCGCTGCGCGCCGCCTGCGCGTCCGAGCTGATCCACGCCTATTCGCTGGTGCACGACGACCTGCCCTGCATGGACAACGACGTGCTGCGGCGCGGCAAGCCCACCGTGCACGTGAAGTTCGGAGAAGCCGATGCCCTGCTGGCAGGCGACGCGCTGCAGGCGCTGGCCTTCGAGCTGCTCACGCCCGACGGCGACGAGGTGCCGGCCGCGGTGCAGGCGCGCCTGTGCCGCCTGCTGGCCCGCGCCGCCGGCAGCCAGGGCATGGCGGGCGGCCAGGCCATCGACCTCGCGAGCGTCGGCCGGGCGCTCGACGAGCCGCAGCTGCGCGAGATGCATCGCCTGAAGACCGGCGCGCTGCTGCAGGGCAGCGTCGAGATGGGCGCGGCCTGCAGCGGCGAAGCCACCGCACCCGCGGCGCTGGCGGCGCTGCGCGACTATGGCGCCGCGATCGGCCTCGCATTCCAGGTGGTCGACGACATCCTCGACGTGATCGCCGATTCGGCCACGCTCGGCAAGACCGCCGGCAAGGATGCCGCGAGCGACAAGCCTACCTACGTCTCGCTGCTGGGCCTGGACGGCGCACGCTCGCGGGCCGACGAACTGCTGGGCCAGGCGCTGGCCGCCCTCGATCGCAGCACGCTCGCCGACACGGGTGCGCTGCGCGCACTGGCTTACATGGTCGTGGACCGCGACCGATAACAAGAGACCTCCCTTTCTCCTCTTCATGGCTCCGCTGCTCCCCACCATCCACGACCCCTCCGCGCTGCGCTCGCTCGACCGCCTGCAGCTCAAGCAACTGGCCGACGAGGTGCGCACCTGCGTGCTGGACAACGTCTCGCGCACCGGCGGCCACCTGAGCTCGAACCTCGGCACGGTCGAACTCACGGTCGCGCTGCACCATGTCTTCAACACGCCTCACGACCGCCTGGTGTGGGACGTGGGCCACCAGACCTACCCGCACAAGATCCTCACCGGACGGCGCGAGCGCATGCCGAGCCTGCGCCAGCTCGGCGGCATCTCGGGCTTTCCGCAGCGCAGCGAGAGCGAGTACGACACCTTCGGCACCGCCCATTCGTCGACCAGCATCTCGGCCGCGCTCGGCATGGCGATGGCCGCCAAGCAGAAGGGCGAGGACCGCCATTCGATCGCGATCATCGGCGACGGCGCGCTGACCGCGGGCATGGCCTTCGAGGCCCTGAACAACGCGGGCGTCTGCGATTGCAAGCTGCTCGTGATCCTCAACGACAACGACATGTCGATCAGCCCCCCGGTGGGCGCGCTCAACCGCTACCTCGCGCAGCTGATGAGCGGCAACTTCTATGCGGCTGCCAAGAACGTCGGCAAGAGCGTGCTGCGCGCGGCGCCCCCGCTGTTCGAGCTGGCCAAGCGCTTCGAGCAGCATGCCAAGGGCATGGTGGTGCCGGCGACGCTGTTCGAGCAGTTCGGCTTCAACTACGTCGGCCCGATCGACGGCCACGACCTCGACTCGCTGGTGCCCACGCTCGAGAACCTCAAGCATCTCGACGGCCCTCAGTTCCTGCACGTGGTCACGAAGAAGGGCCAGGGCTACAAGCTGGCCGAGGCCGATCCGGTGGCCTACCACGGCCCCTCGAAGTTCGACCCTGCGGTCGGCCTCGTGAAGCCCGCGACGGCGCCGAAGCAGACCTTCACGCAGGTCTTCGGCCAGTGGCTGTGCGACATGGCGGCGCAGGACGGCCGGCTGGTCGGCATCACGCCCGCCATGCGCGAAGGCTCGGGGCTGGTCGAGTTCGAACAGCGCTTTCCCGATCGCTACTACGACGTCGGCATCGCCGAGCAGCATGCCGTGACCTTTGCCGCGGGCCTGGCCTGCGAGGGCCTGAAGCCGGTGGTTGCCATCTACTCGACCTTCCTGCAGCGCGCCTACGATCAGCTGATCCACGACGTCGCGATCCAGAACCTGCCGGTGGTGTTCGCGCTCGACCGCGCGGGCCTGGTCGGTGCCGACGGCGCGACGCACGCGGGTGCCTACGACATCCCGTTCCTGCGCTGCATCCCGAACATGAGCGTGGCCTGCCCGGCCGACGAGGCCGAATGCCGGCAGCTGCTGTCGACCGCCTATGGGCAGTCGCATCCGGTGGCGGTGCGCTATCCGCGCGGCGCCGGTGCCGGCGTGACGCCGCACCTCACGCTCGACGAACTGCCCTTCGGCAAGGGCGAGATCCGGCGCCAGGGCCAGCGCATCGCGATCTTGGCCTTCGGCACGCTGCTCTATCCGGCGCTCGCGGCGGCCGAGGCGCTCGACGCCACCGTGGTCAACATGCGCTGGGCCAAGCCGCTCGATGTCGAACTGATGTTGAAGGTGGCAGCCACGCACGAGTCGATCGTGACGCTCGAGGAGGGTGCGATCCTGGGCGGCGCGGGCAGTGCGGTGCTCGAGGCCCTGCAGGCGGCGGGCCTGTCGAATCCGGTGCTGCAGCTGGGGCTGCCGGACCGCTTCATCGAACATGGCGATCCGGCCAAGCTGCTTGCGGGCATCGGGCTCGATGCCGCGGGCATCGAGGCATCGATCCGGAAGCGCTTTTCCTGATTCCTGCCCAGGGAGGCCTGGGCATGCCTGGCTGTACAGTCCCGGGCTCGGAGGGAAGACCCTCGCAGAGCCCGGAGCGACGCCATGAATCAAGCACAGGAATCGTCCGCAGATCCTCGCGGAGAAGCGGCCCTCTGCCGCATCGACCCCTCGTCGATCAAGGCGTTGACCTTCGACATGCAGGGCAGCCTGCTCGACTTCTACGCCACGATCGTCGATGCAGGCACGAAGCTGACCGGCAGCCGCGGCGTCGACGTGGATTGGACCGACGTCCTGGACCGGTGGCGCAAGGCCTATCGGGTTCAGCTGGACGGCATCCTGGCCGGTGCGATTCCCTGGACGACCACCGACAGCATCTATCGGCGCACGCTCGATGGCCTTCTGGGCGAGGTCGACTGGGGCAGCGTGCTCTCGCCTGGGGACCGCGACGAATTGAGCGCCGCATGGTCGATCCTGAAACCGTGGCCCGATACGCGGCCCGGACTTCTGCAGCTTCGCGAGCGCTTCAAGTTGTCGACCCTGTCGAACGGTTCGATGGCTTCGATCGTCAACATCGTCAAGACGCACGACCTGCCGTTCGACTGCGTCCTGACTGCGGAACTGGTCAGCTCGTCGAAGCCGGACCCCCGGGTGTACGCATTGGCGCAGAAGTCGCTGGGCTTGCGTGCCGACGAGATCCTCATGGTCGCGTGCCACAAGTACGACCTGGCCGCCGCGAAGAAATTCGGCTTCAAGGTGGCCTTCATTCCGCGGCCCCTGGAGTTCGGACCCCGCGGCCAGGTGGATGTCGGTGCGGAGACCTACTTCGACGTCATGGCCCCGAGCCTGGTCGACCTGGCCCGCCTGCTGGCGGCGGAGTCCGCGCAGGGCGCTATCGGCGAAACCAGATCCTGAACGTCACGTACATCGCATAGCCGAGGCCGAGCACCATCCACGCCATGTAGAACATGTTGGCCCAGTAGTCGCCAGCATGCGCCGCCAGGGTGTAGACCTGCGTCTTGCAACCCCTGCCCAGGCAGGACACCTCACCCTGGATCAGCGCGCGCATCAAGCCGAACAGGAGCACGCACGCGACGACAGCGGACATCAGGAAGCCCACCGGACCCAGCAATCCCTGGGTGAGCTCGCCGCGTTCGTCGCGGTACCCCTTGCGCAGCAGCTTCTGCCCGAACCTGTACCAGGCGAATCCGAGCAGGAGCATCAGGGCGTAGTAGAGGACGCTACGCATTGCGCTGACGCCGTTTCCCGGCCGGCTTGACGACGCGATCGCAGTCGAGCCCCAACGCTGCGCGCGCGAGTGCATCGGCTTCTGCGTTGCGATGGCGCGGTATCCACACCAGGGTCGCCTGGTCGAACGAATCGAGCAGTGCGCGTGCCTCGTCGAACAAGGCGGCGAGCCGGGGGATCGGTCGCGCCGTGCGGCTGCCGACCTGTTCGACGACGACGCTGTTGTCGCAGTGGATGCGCAGCGTGTCTGCCCCGCGCAGCTTCAGCTCGTGGAGCGTCGCGAGCAGGGCGCGCAACTCCGCCTCGTTGTTGCAGCCGCTCTCGCGCGCTGCGTGAGACAGCGTGTGGCGCGTTCCGTCGGGCTCGGTGAACACGGCCCCGAGCCCGATGCGACCGGGGTTGGGCACGGCGCTGCCGTCGCAGTAGGCAAGCCACGGGGTCATGGGCGAGTTCCGCTCGTGGCTGCCATCGATCCTGCGACTGCGCCGGCTCCGGGGCTAGCCGCCCAGGTACGCGTCCTGGACCTTCGGGTCCCCGAGCAGCTCCCGCCCGCTGCCCTCGAGCACGATCTTGCCGGTCTCGATCACGTAGGCGCGGTCGGCGATCTTGAGCGCCTGCCGCACGTTCTGCTCGACCAGGAAGACCGTGAGGCCGGCCTTGTTGATCTCGCGCAGCGTGCGGAAGATGTCCTGCACGATGATGGGCGCGAGGCCCATCGAGGGCTCGTCGAGCAGCAGCACGCGCGGCTTGGCCATCAGGGCGCGGCCGATGGCGAGCATCTGCTGCTCGCCGCCCGACAGGTTGCCCGCCAGGCCGTCGGCGCGTTCCTTGAGCCGTGGGAACAGGGTGTAGACGTTGTCGAGGTCGGCCGCACGGGCGGCGCGGCTGTCGGTGCGGGTGTAGCCGCCGAGCTCGAGGTTCTCGCGCACCGTCAGAGTGGTCAGCGTGGCGCGGCCTTCGGCCACCTGCACCATGCCGGCGGAGACGATCTTGTGCGGCGACAGCGAGCTCAGGTCGCGGCCGTCGAGCACGACGCGGCCCGCCGCCTTGGCGACCAGGCCCGACAGCGCCAGCAGCGTGGTCGACTTGCCCGCGCCGTTGGCGCCGACCAGTGTCGTGATCTGGCCTTCGTGCAGTTCGAGATCGATGCCCTTCACGGCCTCGATGTGGCCGTAGGCAACCTGCAGGCCCTCGACCTTCAGCAGTGGCTTCGCGCTCATGCCGTGGCCTCCTGGCTGCTGGCTTCGTCCTCTTCGCGGCCCAGGTAGGCCTCGATCACCTGCGGGTCGTTCCGGATCTGGTCCGGTCCGCCGCGCGCGATGATGCGGCCGAAGTTCAGCACCGCGATGTGCTCGCACAGGCCCATCACGAAGCGCATGTCGTGTTCGATCATGAAAATGGTGTAGCCACGGCCGCTGATGTTGCGGATCTCGTGCATCAGGTCGGTCTTCTCGCTGCTGTTCATGCCGGCCACCGGTTCGTCGAGCAGCAGCAGCTTGGGGTCGGTGGCGAGCGCGCGCGCCAGTTCGAGCTTGCGCTGGTCGCCGTACGACAGGTTGTCGGCGACGTCGTCCGACTTGTGGTCGAGCCTGACCCACGAGAGCAGCTCGCGCGCCCGGTCGCGCGCGCGCTTTTCCTCGCTGCGGAAAAGGCCCGAGGACGTGATCAGCCCGAGCCCGCCGTAGCGCAGCTTGGCGTGCATGCCCACCATCACGTTCTCGAGCAGCGACATCTCCTTGAAGATGCGGATGTTCTGGAAGGTGCGCGCGATGCCGCCGCGCGTGATCTGGTGCGGCTTCAGGCCTGCGAGGTCGCGGCCCTCGAAGCGGATCGTGCCGCCGGTGGTCGGCAGCAGGCCGGTCGTCAGGTTGAAGACGGTGGTCTTGCCGGCGCCGTTGGGACCGATCAGCCCGAAGATGCCGCCCTGCGGCACCTCGAGATTCACGTCCTGCAGCACCTTGAGGCCACCGAAGTGGCGCGACACGCCGTCCAGCGTCAGCAATGGGGTCGTGCTCATGCCGAGGCTCCCTTGCGTGCGAACCATTGGCGCATGCGCGCCGGGTCCCAGATGCCCTTCGGCAGGAACAGCACGATCAGCACCAGGATCACGCCGTTGACCACCAGCCGGAAGTCGCCGAACGGACGAAGCGCCTCGGGCAGGACGGTGAGGATGAAGCCGCCCAGCACCGGCCCCATGAGGCTGTTGATGCCGCCCAGCACGGTCATGGTCAGGATCTCGACGCCGCGGTCGAAGCCGAACTCGTTCGGGCCGATGAAGAAGGTGTGGTGCGCATTGAGCACGCCCGCCAGGCCCGCGATCGCACCGCCCAGCACGAAGGCCAGCATCTTGTGAGCGCCGACGTCGATGCCCATCAGGCCGGCCGCGGTCTCGTCTTCCTTGATCGCCTCGAAGGCACGGCCGACCTTGGAGCGGCGCAGCCGCCACAGGAACAGCAGCACCAGCACCAGCGCCAGCCCGACGTGCCACCACTCGGTGACGGGCGGAATGCCGTTCAGGCCCAGCGCGCCGCCGGTCACCGATTCGACGTTGAGGATGACGATGCGCACCACTTCGCCGAAGGCCAGCGTGGCCATGGCGAGGTAGACGCCCGACAGCCGCAGGGTCGGCTTGCCGATCACGAAGGCGGTCAGCGCAGGTGCCGCCATGCCGGCCGCGATCGCGATCGGGAACGGCACGCCGTAGGTCATCGTGAGGATCGCCGAGGTGTACGCGCCGATGCCCATGAAGGCGGCGTTGGCCATGGCCAGCATGCCGCACGAGAGCGTGAGCCAGATCGACAGCGCGAGCAGCGCGTTGGTGCCCAGCGTGAGCACCAGGTTGCTGTAGATCTGCCAGAAGTTGTTGAACGCTTCCATGACCGTCAGACCTTGCGCTCTTGCATCGAGCCGAACAGGCCCTTGGGCCGCACCAGCAGCACCAGGAACAGCAGGCCGAAGGCGACCGCGTCACGCATGTTCGAGCCGATGTAGGCCACCGAGAGCACCTCGGCGAAGCCCAGGAACAGGCCGCCCAGCATCGCGCCGCGGATGTCGCCCATGCCGCCCAGGATGATCACCGCGATGCCCTTGTGCAGCATCGGCTGGCCCATCAGCGGGAACACGGCGTTGGAATACAGGCCGATCAGCACGCCCGCGAGGCCGCCGAGCGCGGCGGCCGCGAACGAGGTCAGGAAGAACAGGCCCTCGACGTTGATGCCGAGCAGGTAGGCGGCCTTGGGCGATTCGGCGATGGCGCGCAGCGCGCGGCCGAGCTGGGTGCGCTTGAGCGCCACCATCAGCACCGCCATCAGCACGAAGGACAACAGGATGATGCCGAGCTCGAGCGCGGTCAGGTGCAGGCCCGCGAGGCTCAGCGAATCGCCCGACACCGCGCCGGCCGGGAAGCGGATGTTCTGCGCGCCGAAGATGCCCTGGATGCCGTTGTTGAGGATGATCGCGACGCCGATGGTGGCGATCATGGGAATCAGGTGGGGTGCATTGCGCGCACGCAGCGGCTTGAGCACCAGGAAGTCGATCAGCAGGCCCAGCAGGCCGCAGAACACGCAGGCGAACAGCAGGCCGGCCCACAGCGGCAGCTCGAAGCGCGCCATGGCCTCGACGGCCGCGTACGCGCCGACCATGAAGACCGCGCCGTGCGAAAGATTGATGACGCCGAGCACGCCGAAGATGAGCGTGAAGCCGAGCGCGAAGAGCGCATACACGCACCCGAGTGACAGTGCGTTGACGAGTTGCTGTTCAAGCATGAATTTTCCGTTCAGGAAAGAAAGCGGGGCCGGCGCTTCGCCGGTCCCCGCTGTTCGTGAAACACCGAAGAACCGGCTTTGCCGGGCTTCAGGTGTTGCCCCCGGTGAGGGGGTGGGCGGCTACACGAAGTGAGCCAACCTGGGGGAGAGCCTTACTTCGCGATCACGAACTCGGAGCCCTTGGTCACGCTGACGATCGGCGTCTGCTGGGCGTCGTAGCCGGCCGGCTTGCCGGCCTTGTCGGTGGCGCGGCGGAACTGGAACGGGCCGGTGGCGCCGGTGAACTTGGCTTCGGGCAGCGCGTCGCGCAGTGCGGCGCGGTCCTTCGCCAGGTCGCCGCTGAGCTTGACGTTCTTCAGCGCCTGCGCAGCGATGTACATCGCGTCGTAGGCCTGCGCGGCGAACTGGTCCGGCGCGGTCTTGTACTTCTCGGTGTAGGCCTTGATGAACTTCGTGTTCTCGGGCGTGGCGTTGCTGGACGACCAGGGGCTGCCGACGTACAGGTTGTCGGAGTTGCCCTTGGCGAGCTCGAACACCTTGACCGAGTTCATGCCGTTGCCGCCGATGACCGGCACGTTCAGGCCGAGCTGGCGGGCCTGCACCATGATCGGTGCGCCTTCGGCGAGCAGCGCCGACAGCACGATCGCATCGGCGCCGCTGGCCTTGATCTTGGTCAGCTGGGCCTTGAAGTCGACGTCGCCCTTGGCGAAGGTCTCGGTGGTGGTGACCGGGATCTTCAGGTCTTCGAGGGCCTTCTTGAAGTTGTCGTAGCCGCTCTTGGTGAACACGTCGTCGTTGCCGTAGAGCACCGCGACCTTCTTGATGCCGGCGTTCTTGACCGCGACCTTGATGGTCTCGGGCAGCACGTCGGCCTCGGTCACCGAGTTGCGGAACACGTAGTCGCCGATCGAGGTGATGCCGTCGGCGGTGTTCGAGGTGCCGAAGGCCACGGTCTTGGCGGCCTGGGCGATCGGGTCGGCCGCTTGGGCCGAGTTCGACAGGGTCGGGCCGAAGGTCATCAGGACCTTGTCCTGGAAGATCAGCTTCTTGAAGACGTTGATCGCCTCTTCCTTCTTGCCCTGCTCGTCGGCGACGACCAGCTCGATCTTGTCGCCGTTGATGCCGCCGGCGGCATTGATCTCGGAGGCCGCGAGTTCGAAGCCGTTACGGATCGCCACGCCGTACTGCGCGGCACCGCCGGACAGGGCTTCGGCGACACCGATCTTGAGGTCGGCGGCCTGGGCAGCGATGGCGGCAAAGGCGGCAACGGCCAGCAGGGAGGCCTTGAACGGGAGATGTCTCATTGGTTTGCTCTTTCGAGGAAAGGAAAGGAAGGGGGCGGCTATTTTATAAGCTGCGGCTCGGACGCTTCCTACAATCGCTGGTTCATCCTTGCGGGGTTTCCAGGAGTTTTGTTTCGATGCAGCGTCGTTCACTGATCCGGCGAGGGGGCATGGCGGGCGTGCTGGCCGCTGGCCTCGCGCCGGCCGTGCAGGCCCAGGCGCTCACGCGCTGGCGGCTGGCGTCCAGTTTCTCCAAGCCGCAGGAGCTGCTTTTCGGTGCCGCCACGGCCTTCGCCAGGCAGGTCGGCGAACTGAGCGGCGGCCGCTTCCAGATCGAGGTCCACGGTGCCGGTGAGTTGATGTCGGCGCAGGGCGTCTTCGACGGCGTGCAGC
Source organism: Variovorax jilinensis (assembly GCF_030316885.1). Lineage (GTDB taxonomy): Bacteria > Pseudomonadota > Gammaproteobacteria > Burkholderiales > Burkholderiaceae_C > Variovorax > Variovorax jilinensis. The sequence continues at coordinate 630,472 of NZ_JASZYQ010000002.1, forward strand.
GCGGCGCTGTCGAGGCCTGCCACACGACGGGAGCCTTCGCGCCCGACGCCAACGCCGCCTTCGCACTCGGCGCCGCCATTCCGTTCGGCATGAATGCCCGCCAGCTCTCGGCCTGGATGAGCGCGGGCAACGGCCAGAAGCTGGTGCGGGAGTTCCATGCCGACTTCGGTGCCGTCAGCTTCGCCTGTGGCATCGCGGGCGCGCAGCGTCTCGGCTGGTTCGTGCGCGAGATCCGCAGCCTGCAGGACTTCAAGGGCCTCAGGCTGCGCGTCGACGGCCTTGCCGGCCGCGCCATGGCGCGCTTCGGCGCTCTGCCCCAGGGACCGGCCAGCGGCGTCGACGTCCGCGATGCGCTCGCACGCGGCGCCATCGGCGCGGCCGAAGGCCTGAGCCCGTGGGACGACCAGCGCAGCGGCATGCCCAAGGTGGCGCGCATCTGCCACTACCCGGGCTGGTGGTCGGGCGCGACGCAGCTCGATCTGCTGGTCAACCAGAAGGCCTTCGACGCGCTGAGCGTCGAGAACAAGGCCATCGTGCAGATCGCCAGCGCGGCGGTGCAGGTGCAGTTGCTGGCCAGCTACGACGCACGCAATCCCGCTGCGCTGCGCCAGCTGACTGCCGCGGGCGCGCAGTTCAAGCCGTTCCCGAAGCCGGTGCTGGATGCGCTGTTCAAGGAATCGATGGCGCTCAGCCTCGACTTGGACCGCAGCAATCCGGCATGGAAGAAGCTGCACCAGGACTACCGTGCCTTCCAGCAGGCCAGCCTGCGCACGGACCGCGTCACCGAGGCTGCATTCGACAGCTTCCTGCAGTCCGCAAGGCTCTGATGCCGCTCCGTTCGCCAGGCCTGCCGCACTCGATCGATTCGCCCGACATGCGGCGCGCCGGCCGCGAGCTGCTTTCGCTGGCGTTGATCGACGCCCGCAACCACACGCTGCACCTGCTGTCGCTCTACCAGCAGGCGATGGGCAACGACACGCTCGCGGTGCCGGCCACCGAGGGCCTGGACCCGCCGGTCTGGCTCGCGGGACACATCGGCTGGTTTGCCGAATGGTGGATCGCACGCAACACGCAGCGCGCCTTCGGCGTCGACTGCCCCGTGCGGCCCACGCGCCTGGCCGCCATCGAGCCGCAGGCCGACGACTGGTGGAACCCGACGCAGCGGCCCGCCGCCGAGCGCGCGGCCGCCGGCCTGCCAGACCTTGCGCAGACCAAGGCCTACCTGCTCGACACGCTCGAGAGCACGCTCGAACTGCTGGAGCATGCGGCCGAGACCGATGCCGGGCTCTACTTCTATCGGCTGGCGCTGCTGCACGAGGACCTGCGTGGCGAGCAGCTGCTCGTGATGGCGCAGACGCTCGGGCTCGCGCTCTCGGTCGAGCTGCCGCCGGCCTCGGTGGTGCGGCCGCCGTTGCTGGTGCCGGCCACGGCCTGGGAGCTCGGGCTCCCCGATGCCGGCTTCGCATTCGCGCAAGAGAGCGGCAGCGAGCACACCGACGTGCCGGAATTCGAGATCGACGCCCAGCCCGTGACCTGGAGCCAGTACGTCGAATTCGTCGACGACGGCGGCTACGACCGGACCGAGCTGTGGCGGCCGGAGGGCCTTGCCTGGCTGGCGCGCCAGTCCGAAGGGCGACGCGGCCCGCGCCATGTCGAGCAGATCGGCGCCGCGCGCCACGGCACCGGCGGCTCGGTGCTGCAGCAGCAGTTCGGCCGCACCGTGCGAGCGGCCGGCAACCGGAGCGCGGTGCACGTGAGCTGGTGGGAAGCCGATGCGTGGGCCCGCTGGGCCGGACGCCGCGTGGCGACCGAGGTCGAATGGGAGATCGCGGCCCATACGGTCGCGCGGCGCGGCTTCCGATGGGCCGACGTGCACGAATGGACCGCCGGCACGCTGCAACCCTGGTCCGGCTTTCGTGTCGATCCCTGGAGCCAGGGCGGCGAATTCGATCCGGTGCCAGCCTTCGGCCAGGCCCGCGTCCTGCGCGGAGCCTCGTTCGCGACCCGGGCGCGGCTGCGTTCGATGAAACGGCGCGGCTTCGCGCTGCCCGATCGCGACGACGGCTTCTTCGGCTTTCGCACCTGCGCCCTCTGAGGCGCTTGACCTCCGGGGTCATCGACCCGCGGCGTTCGCGCGGCGACCATTCCTTCACCCCGCGACGTTGCGGGTGCATCCCAACGAAAGGAACTGCCACCATGAACACCGCCCATCCCGATGCCGCCAGCCTCGCCGCGCACTACATTGCCGTCTGGAACGAGACCGATGCCGCGCGCCGGAACGCCCTGCTCGAAAGCCACTGGACCGAGGACGCACGCTACGTCGACCCGGTCATGCAGGGCAGCGGCCGGGCCCAGATCAGCGCCCTGGTCGGCGGCGTGCATCAGCGCTATCCGGGCTTCCGATTCGCACTCAAGGGAAGCCCCGACGCGCACGGCGACCAGCTGCGTTTCTCGTGGACGCTCGGCCCCAGCGGTGCCGAGGACCTGATCGAAGGCACGGATTTCGTGCGCCTCGAAGGCGGCCGGCTGCAGTCGGTCACGGGTTTCCTGGACAAGGTGCCTGCGGGGGCCTGACGCGCCCCGGGCGCGCGGGTGCAGCCTGCACAATCCGTGCATGGCTTCTCCCCGTTTCGGCGACGCGCTCGGCCATGGCACGAGCGACAAGCGCATCGACATCCTGCGCGGCATCGGCCGCACCGGCAGCATCTCGCAGGCCGCACGCGATGCCGGCGTGAGCTACAAGGCCGCCTGGCAGGCCGTCGCGACGCTCACCAACCTGGCCGGCGTGCCGCTGGTCGCGCGCGCGGTCGGCGGCGCCGGCGGCGGCGGCGCGACGCTCACCGCGCATGGCGAGCATCTGCTCGAGCTCGCCGACGCACTGGCCGACGCGCGCCGCACGGTGCAGTCGCGCGCCGGGCCAGCGGCCGGCCTGGCCGGCGCCGGCGACGCCGCGGCGCGGCTGTCGATCCGCACCAGCATGCGCAACCAGTTGCCGGCCACGGTGGCGGCGGTCAGCGTCACCGGGCGCATCGTTCGGATCGGGCTGCGGCTGGGAGAGTCGACGCAGATCTCTGCCCGCATCACGCTGGAAAGCGCCGAGCTGCTCGGGCTCGAGGAGGGCATGGGCGCGATCGCGCTGTGCAAGGCCACGGCGGTGCGCATCGCGCGCGTGGACGGCACGGCGCGTGGCGGTCGGCGCCAGGGCAATCGGCTCGAGGGCGTGGTGGCCAGCGCCACGCGCGGCGCCGACGGTGACGAGGTCGTCGTCGTGCTCGAAGGCGGCCTTCAGCTGGTTGGCTTCGCGGCCAGCGGCAGTGGCCTGCGCACGCGCCAGCGCGTATGCGCGAGCGTCGACGAGGCCGCCGTGGTGGTGGCGCTGCCTGGCTGAAAGGCTTCGTCGGGCAAGGTCCGATGCCGCCTCGACTCCCGGCGGGCCCTTTCAGGCTGCGAGACGGACGAGTTGCTCGCCGATCTGGGCGGCACTGGCCGGCCGCACGACCCGGCCGATCTCCTGGCCGTCGCGCATGAAGACCAGCGTGGGCCACAGCCGGACCTGGAACGAACGTCCCAGCGGCCGGCCACTGCCGTCCTCGATTTTCAGGTGACGCAGGCCGGGTGCCTGCGCGAGCGCCTCGGCGATCAGCGGTTGCGCGGCCTTGCAGAAGCCGCACCAGTCGGTGCCGAACTCGACCAGCGTGGCGCCGGCCAGGGCATCGACTTCGGCGCGCGACGGCGCCTCGGTGGAATAGCTGGATGTCATGCGGGCATTCTGCGCGAGGCGCGCGATGGGCGCTGGCATGCCTTCGCGACCCCCGGACGTCGTGTGAGCAGGCCTTAGCTCAACAGCCTTCCGGTGGAGCTCATCACGGCCACGTCGACGAACTGGTTGCCTTCCCGGTTGCCACGGCCGAAGCTGATCTTGACGCCGCCCAGGTCGAAGGCCTCGATGTGCTCGAGACCCGCGATCACGCCCGCGCGCGTCGGCGACGGGCCGGCGCGGCGCAGTCCTTCGGCCAGCACGGCGGCGTCCATGTAGCCCTCGAGACTGGGCAGCGAGAAGTTCTTGTTCCCGCTGGCCAGCATGTCGGCCTGGTAGCGGCGCACGATCTCGTACTTGGTCGCGAAGGGCGAGGGCACGACGATCGCGAAGCCCAGTCCGTGGGCGAGCTCGCCCATCGCGCCGAGCGAGCCGGCCGTGATGGACAGGCCGTAGGCGCTGCTCTTGCCGCCGGCCTTGCGCAAGGCCTTCACGAAGGCCGGTGCAGTGCCGGCCAGGCCGATGATGACGATCTGCGGCGCGGCCTTGGCGATCTGCTCGGCGGCCGGCTCGACCTCCATGCTGGTCGTGCCGGGCGTGCTCGCGATCACGGCGGGCTCGAGCTTGGCCTTGGCCAGCGCGGCCTTGAAGCCCGCCAGCAGCGACTGTCCGAGCGGGTCGTTCGAGTACACGATGCCGATGCGCGTCTGGCCCAGCACGGCGGCGGTGGCGATCAGGCGATCGATCTCCTGGTCGTAGTTGGCGCGCACCCAGAAGGTGTTGGGCGCGGCCTTCTTGCGCAGCGAGACGGTGCCGGTGTTCGGGCCCACCACGGCCATGCCGGGCACCGCGTCGCTGACCTCCGAAGTCTGGCGCGTGCCGAGCGGGTGGATCATCGCGAGCACCGAGCCGTCGGCGGCGAACGCCTGGGCATTGGCCTTGGCGATGTCGGGCTTGAACTGGTCGTCGGCCATGACCAGCTCGACCTTGGTGCCGTTGATGCCGCCGGCCTTGTTCAGGGCGGCGAAGTAGGCGCTCGAGCCCGTGAACAGTCCGGTTCCGTTGGCCTTTTCGACGCTGCTGTTGTCGAAGGTGGCGCCGATGCGGATGGTGCGCGCCTGTGCGAAGGCAGGCAGGCCCAGGCCTGCAGCGGCACCGGCACCGGCCACCATGGCCAGGCCGTGGATCAGCTGGCGCCGATTGGGCGCAGCAGACGACAAGAGGGCAGGGGCCTGGGAATCGCGCATGGTCAACGTCCGGTCGAGCCCCCGGGCTTCGCACGGCGGGCGGGTTTTAACAGGTGTTTACATTAGCAACAATTTGTAATTTTGTCACGCGCGTAGACCCCTACCCAGCTTGCGATAGACCGTGGCGCGGCTGATTCCCAGCGCACGCGCCGCTTCGGCGACGTTGCCGCGCGCGTCGTCCACGGCCTTGCGGATCAGCGCGGTCTCGACATCGCGCAGGCGCGGCGGCAGCGCCGTCCCGCCCGCGACGGGCCCCGGTGAGGAGCGGCTTGCCAGGCGCGGCCGCGCCTGCACGCGCAGCCCCGACCACAGCGGCACCTCGAGCAGCGCCTCGCCGCGTCGCGCGGCATCGAAAAGCATTTGCGTCGGCAGCGCGAAGAGGTCGTTGCAGTGCAGGGCAGGGCGTCCGCCCAGCGGCTGGTGCAGCATGTGGCGCGCGGCGGCGTTGGCGCCGCTCACCAGGCCCTCGGCGTCGATGCACAACAGGCCCTCCGCGTCGCCGCCCGCGGCGCTGCCGGGCCAGGCGATCTGCAGCAGCAGCGCGCACGGGTGTCCCAAGACCAGCGCGTTCTCGATGCTGCGCGCCGAGGCGGCGGCCAGGTGGCGCAGTTCAGGGCGCTCCGTGACCTGCACGCCGGTCAGGTCCAGCATGCCGATGCAGTCGCCCCCCGGACCGAACAGCGGCGCGCCGGCACAGCTATAGATGCTGGTGTCGTCGAAGAAATGCTCGCCGCGGTGGAGCCAGACCGATTCGCGTTCGGCCAGCGCGGCGCCGATCGCGGTGGTGCCGACCGCGCGCTCCGACAGGTCGACGCCGATGCGTGCGATGTCCCTTGCATGCCGCGCCGCCGGATCGCTGCCCGCGGGCAGCGCGCCCACGTCGACCACGATGCCGTCGGCATCGGTGAGGATCGCGAAATAGCGGGTGTCGGCGATGGCGCGCGAGAGCCGGTCGAGCACCGGCCGGGCCGCAACCTGAAGCGCGTGATGGCGGTCGACGACGCGACGTGCGGCCTCGGCCGATACCGGGTCGAAGCTCACGCGCTGCTGCGGCTGGTGGCCGGCTGCCAGGCAGCGTTGCCAGGAGCGCAACAGCCAGGGCTCGATGCGTGGTGTGGCCGGATCGACTGCCCGCTCGCCGTCGATCCATTGGCGGCGTGCCTTCGCGATGGCGAGCGAGCGCTCGGGCGGTGCGGCCGCGGCCGTGGAGAGAGTCATCGTGTGGTCGTGCCTCGAGGGCGGCGCCTTGTCGTTCGGGGCCTGCCGAACGCAAGCTGTTTCATTTTGAGAATTTCCGGCGCAACGCGCAAGCGCATAGGGTTTTGCCTAGCATGCCCCGCAGGTCGCACGGCCAAGATTCCTTTCGCCTTCCAGCCATCACCTACAACGGAGACAGCCACATGCAGGTTTCATTCACGGTCAACGGCCGCGATGTCACGGTCGACGCGCCCCCCAACACCTTCCTCGTGCACGCAATCCGCGAGCACCTGCACCTGACCGGAACCCACGTCGGCTGCGACACCGCGCAGTGCGGCGCCTGCACCGTCCATGTCGACGGCCGCGCGATCAAGTCCTGCAATGTGCTCGTGGGCCAGGTGGCCGGCGCGCAGGTCACGACCATCGAGGGCATCGCCCAGCCCGACGGCACCATGCACCCGATGCAGGCCGCCTTCAAGGAGTGCCACGGCCTGCAATGCGGCTTCTGCACGCCCGGCATGGTCATGAGCGCGATCGACCTGTGCAACCACCATCCGAAGTCGAGCGAGACCGAGATCCGCGAACTGCTCGATGGCAACCTGTGCCGCTGCACCGGCTACCAGAACATCGTCAAGGCGGTCCAGGTGGGCGGCGCGGCGATGCTTGCGGAGCCCGCCAAGACCACGGCGACGGCCTGAGGAGCACGACATGGGCGCACCAGATTTCGCAAAGCTGCCGCACATCGGCGAGGCCCTCCGGCGCAAGGAGGACTACCGGTTCCTGACCGGCGCCGGCCAGTACGTCGACGACGTGACCATGGGCAACCAGAGCCATGCCGTGTTCGTGCGTTCGCCGCATGCGCACGCCACCATCAAGTCGGTCGACATCGCCGCGGCCATGAAGATGCCCGGCGTGGTCGGCATCTTCAGCGGCAAGGACATCGAGGGCAAGATGGGCGGCCTGCCCTGCGGCTGGCTCATCAACAACCCCGACGGCACGCCCATGAAGGAGCCGATGCACCCGATCCTCGCGATCAACAAGGTGCGCTATGTCGGCGACCATGTCGCGATGGTGGTGGCCGAGACGGTCGAGCAGGCCAAGAACGCCGCCGAGGCGGTCGTGGTCGACTACGACGTGCTGCAGCCGCTGGTCAGCGTGGCCGATGCCGCGAAGAAGCAGAGCGGCGTCACGATCCACGACGAGGCGCCCGACAACCAGTGCTACAAGTGGGCGATCGGCGACAAGGCCGCGGTCGATGCGGCCTTTGCCAACGCGGCCCACGTCACGAAGCTCGACCTGGTCAACAACCGCCTGGTGCCCAACCCGATCGAGCCGCGGGTGGCGATCGGCAACTACAGCCGCGCCACCGAGGAATACGTTCTCTACGTCTCCAACCAGAATCCTCACGTCGAGCGGCTGCTGATGACCGCCTTCGTGCTCGGCCTGCCCGAGCACAAGGTGCGCGTCATTGCCCCCGACGTCGGCGGCGGCTTCGGCTCGAAGATCTTCCTGTACGCCGAGGACGTCTGCCTGACCTGGGCCGCCAAGCAGCTCAACCGCAGCATCAAGTGGACGGCCGAGCGTTCGGAGTGCTTCCTGTCCGACGCCCATGGCCGCGACCACGTGAGCCACGCCGAGATGGCAATGGACGCGCAGGGCAAGTTCCTCGCGATGCGTGTCCACACCGACGCCAACCTGGGCGCCTACCTGTCGACCTTCGCGACCGCGGTGCCGACCATCCTCTACGCCACGCTGCTCGCGGGCCAGTACGCGACGCCGCAGGTCTATGTCGAGGTCGATGCCTGGTTCACCAACACCGCGCCGGTCGATGCCTACCGCGGCGCGGGCCGGCCCGAGGCCACCTACCTGCTCGAGCGCCTGGTGTCGCGCTGCGCCTGGGAGATGAACCTGGGCCAGGACGAGATCCGCAAGCGCAACTTCATCACCACCTTCCCGTATCAGACGCCGGTGGCGCTCCAGTACGACACGGGCGACTTCCACGCCTGCATGGACAAGGCCCGCGTGCTCGCCGACGTCGCCGGCTTCGAGGCCCGCAAGTCGGCCAGCGCCGCCAGGGGCATGCTGCGCGGCATCGGCTATTCGAGCTACATCGAGGCCTGCGGCATCGCACCGTCGAACATCGCGGGTGCCCTCGGTGCCCGCGCCGGCCTGTTCGAGTGCGGCGAGATCCGCGTCCACCCGACCGGCAGCGTGACCGTGTTCACGGGCTCGCACAGCCACGGCCAGGGCCACGAGACCACCTTCGCGCAGGTGGTGGCGGCTCGCCTGGGCATCGCGGTGGAGGCCGTCGACGTGGTGCACGGCGACACCGGCCGCGTGCCCTTCGGCATGGGCACCTACGGCTCGCGATCGATCTCGGTCGGCGGCGCCGCGATCATGAAGGCGCTCGACAAGATCGAGGCCAAGGCCAAGAAGATCGCGGCCCACCTGATGGAGGCCAGCGATGCCGACATCGAGTTCGCCAACGGCGAGTTCACGGTCAAGGGCACCGACAAGAAGATCCCGTTCGGCCAGGTGGCGCTGACGGCCTACGTGCCGCACAACTACCCGCTCGACAAGCTCGAGCCCGGGCTCAACGAGACCGCCTTCTACGACCCGACCAACTTCACCTTCCCGGGCGGCACCTACATCTGCGAGGTCGAGATCGACAGGCAGACCGGCGAGACCCGCGTCGACCGCTTCAGCGCGGTCGACGACTTCGGCACCATCATCAATCCGATGATCGTCGAGGGCCAGGTGCTCGGCGGCCTGGTGCAGGGCATCGGCCAGGCGCTGATGGAGAACTGCGTCTACGACAACGACACGGGCCAGCTGCTCACCGGCAGCTTCATGGACTATGCGATGCCGCGCGCGGCCGACTTCCCGATGTTCAAGCTCGACACCGTCTGCACGCCGTGCACCCACAACCCGCTCGGCACCAAGGGCTGTGGCGAGGCCGGCGCGATCGGCTCGCCACCGGCGGTGATCAACGCCGTGCTCGACGCGCTGGCGCCGCTCGGCGTCAAGGACTTCGACATGCCGGCCTCGCCGCACCGCGTCTGGGAGGCGATGCAGAAGGGCAGCACCACCCCGACGCAGCAGCCCCAGCAACCCTCGCTGGCCGCCAGCACCCAAGGCCGTCCCGCTCCCTGAACACCGAAGGAAATCACACCATGTACGCCTTCACCCTCGAACGTCCCACCACCCTGGCCGATGCGGTCAAGCTCGCAGGCGCGGGCGCCAAGCCCCTGGCCGGCGGCCAGACGCTGCTGGCCTCCATGAAGCTGCGGCTGGCGGCCCACGACCAGCTCGCCGACCTCAGCGGCGTCAAGGAGCTCACGGGCATCACGCGCGAAGGCAATGCCTTCGTGATCGGTGCCATGTCGCGGCATCTCGCGGTCGCCAACCATGCCGACATCAAGGCCGCCTACCCGGCGCTGGCCGACCTGGCCTCGCGCATCGGCGACCGCCAGGTGCGCGCCATGGGCACAATCGGCGGCTCGGTCGCCAACAACGACCCGGCCGCCTGCTATCCGAGCGCGGTGCTCGGCTCGGGCGCGACCGTGATCACCACGCAGCGCGAGATCGCGGCCGACGATTTCTTCCAGGGCCTCTTCACCACCGCGCTCGAGGACGGTGAACTGATCAAGGCGATCCGCTTTCCGATCCCGAAACGTGCGGCCTACGAGAAACTGCGTCAGAAGGCCTCGCACTTTCCGCTGGTCGGCATCTTCCTGGCGCAGTACGACGGCGGCGTGCGCGTGGCCGTCACGGGCGCGGGCAACGGCGTGTTCCGCCACCAGGGTCTCGAGGCCGCGCTGACGAAGGACTTCTCGGTGGCCTCCGCGGCCGCGGTGAAGATCGACGACGGCGCACTCAACAGCGACCTGCATGCCTCGGCGGCCTACCGGGCCAATCTCATCAGCGTCCTGACCCAGCGCGCGGTGGCAAAGGCGCTGGGCTAAGCTGTCGCGATGACCGACCACACGCCTGCGACGATCACCCCGTTCCCCACCATCGACGCAGTCGTGCAGGCGCTTCAGGGCGCCGGCTACTTCGCCGATCGGCGGCTGGCGACCGCCGTGTTCCTCGCGCTCAGGCTGCAGCGGCCGCTGCTGCTCGAGGGCGAGCCGGGCGTCGGCAAGACCGAGCTGGCGAAGGCCCTGTCGACCGCGCTCGGACGCGAACTGCTGCGCCTGCAGTGCTACGACGGGCTCGAGCAGCGAGAAGCGCTCTACGAATGGAACTACGCGGCGCAGCTGCTCCACATGCGCGCAGCCGAAGCGCACGGCGCTTCGAGCGACATCGAATCCGAGGTCTACCAGCCGCGCTACCTGATTCGCCGGCCGCTGCTGCAGGCCCTGCAGGCGCCGGCGCCGGGCGCGGTGCTGCTGATCGACGAGGTCGATCGCGCCGACGAACCCTTCGAGGCCTTCCTGCTCGAGTACCTGGGCGAGTACCAGGTCAGCATTCCCGAGCTCGGCACCGTGAGCGCGCTGGTGCCGCCGGTAACGCTCCTGACCAGCAACCGGACGCGCGAGCTCAACGACGCGGTCAAGCGGCGCTGCCTCTACCACTGGCTCGACTATCCCGAGCGGGATCGCGAGCTGGCCATCGTGCGAGCCCAGGTGCCGCAGGCCGGTGCAGTGCTGTCCGAGCAGGTCGCGGCCTTCGTCGGCCGGCTGCGCAGTGCGCCGTTCGCGAGTGCCTTCCAGCGCGGGCCCGGCATCGCCGAGAGCGTCGAATGGGCCAGGGCGCTGGTGGCGCTCGATACGGTCGAGCTCGATCCCGAGATCGTGGTCGACACCGCCGGCATCCTGTTCAAGCAGCGCGACGACGTGGCCGCCCTCACGCACGAACTCGCGCACGATCTGCTCAAGCCCGAGGAGGAGGGCGCCTCTTGAGCGGCAGCGTGCAGCAGCTCGGCGATGCCCGTCGCGGCAAGCTGGCCGGCAACATGGCGGGCTTCGGACGCGCATTGCGACGAGCAGGCGTGCGTACCGATTCGATGCGCATCGCGCTCGCGGCCGAGGCCGCCACGCTGGTCGGCGTCGACAGCCGGCACGATCTTGCCGCCGCGATGGAAGCCGTGATGATCAGCCGCGAGGAAGACCGCATGGTGTTCCGGGAACTGTTCGACACCTGGTTTCGCGATCCCGAGCTTGCCAACAAGCTGCTGGCCCAGATGCTGCCGAGCGCCGAAGGCAAGGCCGAGCCCTCGAAGCGGCGGCCGCGCGTGCGCGAGGCGCTGGCGGCGCCGCGCGATGCGGTCAAGCCGGCACAGACCGAGCGCGAGATCGACTTCGATGCCGCCATGACCGCGAGCGACCGGCAGCGCCTGCACCATGCCGATTTCAATGCGCTCGGTGCCGCCGAATACCGGCTGGTCGAACGCCTGGCGCGCGACATCGCGCTGCCGGTGCCCACCCTGCCTTCGCGACGGCTGCGTGTGGCCGGCGACAGCGCGGCCCATTCGCGCATGCATTGGCCCGGCGTGCTGCACGAGGCCGCACGCACCGGCGGCGAGCTCATTCGGCTTCCGCGGCTGTCGCGGCGCCGGCAGCCGCTGCCGCTGCTGGTGCTGGTCGACGTGTCGGGCTCGATGGAGCGTTACGCGCGCCTGCTGCTGGCCTTCCTGCATGCGTCGACGCGGCGCGCAGGCCGGCGCGACGTGTTCGCCTTCGGCACCCACCTGACCGACCTCACGCCCGCCTTCCGCATTGCCGACACCGACGCCATGCTCGGCGCCGCGGGTGCGGCGATCGACGACTTCGCGGGCGGCACGCGCCTGGGCGAATCGCTCGCCACGCTGCGGCAGCGGCACGCGCGTCGTCTCACGGGCCGCCGCACGCTGGTGCTGGTGATCAGCGACGGCCTCGACACCGGCGAGCCCGAGACCCTGGAGCGCGAGCTGCAATGGGTAAAGCGCCATTCGCGGCGCCTGCTGTGGCTCAACCCGCTGCTGCGCTACGAAGGCTACGCTCCCCTTGCGCGCGGTGCGGCCATGCTGCACCGCCATGCGGACGCGATGCTCGCGGTCCACAATCTGAGCGCCCTCGAGCAGCTGGCAGCCAGCCTGGCCGCGCTGATGCGCGCCGGCCGCTGACGGCCGCCACCTCCCAACGACAACAAGGAACCCACCATGGAAATGCTCGGCAACCGGCGCCTCGGCGTCACGCAGCAACAGGCCTGGGAAGCGCTCAACGACCCCGAGACGCTGCGCAAATGCATCCCGGGCTGCGACAAGTTCGAGCTCACGGGCGAGAACCAGTACACGGTGGCGCTGGCGCTCAAGATCGGCCCGGTCTCGGCCAAGTTCAACGGCAAGGTGACGCTGGCCGACATCCAGGCGCCCGACAGCTACAAGCTGTCCTTCGAGGGGCAGGGCGGCGTGGCCGGCTTTGCCAAGGGCGCGTCGAGCGTCTCGCTCAAGCCCGTGGCAGATGGCGGCGACGGCTGCGAGCTCGACTACACGGTGCAGGCCCAGGTCGGCGGCAAGATCGCGCAGATGGGCCAGCGCCTCATCGACGGTGCCGCGAAATCGACCGCCGACGATTTCTTCAAGCGATTCGACGCCGAGATGCAGAGCCGATACGGTCCGCCGGCCGGCGCCGACGAGGCGCCCGAGCCCGAGAAGACCGGTGCCGTGGCCGGCTTCATGCAGAAGCTCGGCCTTGGCAAGAAGGCCTCGCCCGGCGGTGAAGAGCCGGCCGACTGAGAATCGCAGGCATGGAAAATCTCGATGTGATGGTGCTGCGCACGCTGCGCGACTGGCGCCTCGCCGGACGCCGCGCGTTGCTGTCGACGGTGGTGCGCACCTGGGGTTCGTCGCCGCGCCCGATTGGCTCGATCATGGCGCTGGCCGAGGACGGCGCGGTGGTCGGGTCGGTCTCGGGCGGCTGCATCGAGGACGATCTCATCGCGCGCTACAGCCGTGCCCATGGCGATGGCGCCATGCCTACGGGCGCACCGGCGCTGGTCAAGTACGGCATCACGGCCGACGAGGCGCATCGCTTCGGCCTGCCCTGCGGCGGAACGCTCGAACTGCTGCTCGAATACGACCCCGACGCCGACGCGCTCCAGACCCTGGTGGCGGCCCTCGAGCAGGGGCGGCTGATGCAGCGCAGCGTGACGCTGGCCGACGGCACGGTGGCACTCTCGGAGGCCGCCGCGCCGCAGGAACTGCGCGTCGACGATCAGGTGCTCGTCAACACCTTCGGCCCCGAATACCGCATGCTGCTGATCGGCGCGGGGCAGCTGGCCGAATACCTCGCGACGATGGCGAAGTTCAGCGGCTTTGCGGTGACGCTGTGCGATCCGCGGGCCGAGTACCGCACCACCTTCGACCAGCCCGGCGTGGCGATGACCACCGAGATGCCCGACGACGCCGTGACCGCGTTCCGGCCGGACCGCCGCACCTGCGTGGTCGCGCTCACTCACGATCCCAAGCTCGACGACCTGGCCCTGCTGGAGGCGCTGCAAAGCGAGGCCTTCTACGTCGGCGCGATCGGCTCGCGCCGCAATGCCGAGGCGCGGCGGCAGCGCATGATCGAGCACTTCGAGCAGACCCCCGATTCGCTCGCCCGCCTGCGCGGACCGATCGGCATCTACATCGGAAGCAAGACGCCGTCCGAGATCGCGGTCAGCGTGATGGCGGAGATCCTGGCGGTGAAGAACGCGGTCACGTTGCCGCGCGAGGCCGACGTGGCGGTGGCCAAGGCGGCCGTACTCAGCGTTTAGTGGGCCCGAACAGCCCCGCGAGGAAGGTGGTGTTGCGACCCATGGCGCGACGCATCTCGCTCGACTCCTGCGAATCGGCGCGTGCCATCGAGAACACGAAGGCGCCCGCGATCAGCGCGAAGCAGACCAGTGCCGCGATCACGAGGCCGGTGATGCCGGCCAGGTAATAAGCGGCGGCAATGACCGCGATGTTGAGCAGAAGGAGGATGGCGCGCATGCATCGCAGGCTAGCAGACATCCGGCCCGCCGGCGCGTGAAAAACTGCCCGCTATGGCCGAGACCTTGCGTCCGGCGGCGCCCGGCTGCCGTTTTCGGGCGCGGCATCGAAGGCCGCGAGCAGCAGCGGCGTCGGGGCGTGCATCGGCAGCGTCGCGGGTTGCATCGGCGCCATCCCCGGCGCGAAGCCTGCCGCCGCGAAGCGCCGCAACAGTGCCGCGTCGTTGCTGACGATGTGCACCGGCACTTCCCAGGAAGCGCCAGGGCCGCTCACGCTGGCCATCGGCTGGTGGTCGCCGATCACGATCGTGAGCATGCGGGGCGGTGCGCGATGCGCCAGCCAGTCGCCCAGCCATTCGAAGCTGCCGGCCAGCGCCTCGAGATAGGCCGGTACCGGCTCGAGCCACGACACCGGCGCATCGAGCGCTTCGGCCAGCTGGTGCGGCGTGTAGGCCTGCGCGGTCAGCAAACGCTCCAGTCGCTCACGTAGGGCGCCAGCGGACGGAAGGGCGCGTGGCTCGCGAGCGTCGGGAACACGATCAGCCGCGGCGCCCGCCGCTCCGGTTGCTCGGCCAGTTCCTGCGCCTGCAGCAGCGCCATCGAGGCCTGGTCAGGAATGCGCCAGTGGCCGAAGGCCGGGCCGGCATAGCCGATGGTGCCGGCGTCGGCCACGCGGTCGAAGCCGTAGAAGCGGCCCTCGGGCCACGGCTTTTGCAGGCCCGGCATCCAGCCCACGGTGCGCCAGCCCCGGGCGGCGAAGTGGCTCACGAGCGTGGGCCTGTGCCGTATCGTCGAGCGTGCTCACGCCGTAGGACTCGGCAAACAGCAGCAGCACGTCGGCGCCCGCAAGGCCGGCCAGCGTGCCGTCGAAGGCCGGGCTCGGCGACAGCTGCCGGTCGCTGCGGCCGGGGGCCAGCTGGCCGGCGATCAACTCGGCCTGGCGCGCCACGATCGGCGCGACAGGCATCGAGAAGAACCAGCGCGTGTTGCGCCCGCCCACGCCCTGCAGCATGAAAGCGGCCAGCAACCCCAGGCCGACCAGCACGAGCAGGGGCAGCGGCTGTCGCCAGGCCAGCTGGCGTGCGATCGACGACCAGCAGCCCTGCGCGAGCCGGTAGAGGGCGACGACCATCGCGACGACTGCCACGGCGCCGAGCGCGATCTGCACGCGCGAGACGTTGCCTATCGCAAGCACCTCGAACAGGTGGCGCCCGTCCCAGTAGAGGTTGATCTGGCGGCCGAACACCGCCGAGGCCGTGACCTCGGCATAGCGCGTGACGACCCAGAAGGTGGTGAGGAGCGCGAGCAGGCGCAGCATGCCGGGGCCGACACCGCCGCGCAGCCGGACCCAGGCCGCGAGCGCGAGCGTTGCCATCGACAGCTCGAAGGACAGCCGCAACGCCGGCACCGCCCATCAGGTCGGCCACAGGTTCTCGAGCGTGAGCAGCCCGTTCAGCAGCGCGAACGGCGGCGCCAGGTGCAGCAGCCAGCGGCCCCAGCCCGGCCATGGCCCGGCGCCCGGCGCCGTGCCTTCGTTCACTTGCGTTGCGCCTCGAACTCGACGATCAGCGGCACCTCGTCGCCGACCCATTCGTTGGCAACGCCATAGTTCATGCCGTGCGCGCTGCGCCCGAAGCTGCCGCGCGCCGACACGCCATCGTGTAGACCTTGTCGATCGGCGACGGGCCGATCCGGTTGAGCGTGGCGGTGAGCGTCAGCGGCTGCGCGGCCGAGCAGCTCGAGCTGGCCCGGGACCTCGAAGCTGCGCTCGCCGGTGCGGCGCGCACCCGCCGCGGTGAAGACCATGCGCGGGAACTGCGACGCGTTGAGGAAGTCGGCGCTCTATCGAAGCGGGCACCGAACGCGCTCGAGATGCCCTGGCTGCGCGCCAGCGGACCGTCGAGCGCATCGAGCAGCGCTGCCGTGGTGGCGATCGCGACCGCACCCCAGGCCAGCGCCTCGGCGTGTTCGCCGAGCGGCTCGCCGACGCCGGCGGCCAGCAGCGCCACCAGCGCGAGTCGGCCCAGCGTCACGCGGTTGGCGGCGCCGAAGCGCGCGTGGGTTCCATGAGCCGGGAGCGCGCGCAGAACGAGTGCGAAGGCGAGGCCGAAGACGATCGCCGCGCGCGCGACGAAAGCAGGTTCGAGCCCCGATGCGAGCGCGACCCCGGCGGCCAGCACCACCAGCAGCGCCAGCACGACGAGGCCTCCGCGCGTGGCATCGCGGCGCAGCGCCGCAGCCCGCGCCGCGGGCTCGACCATCGGACCGGTGGCAGTCTGCGAGGGCATCGCCTTAAGATGGCTTTCCATCGCTTCGAACCTCCATACGCTCGCAGCCGCGAGCATCCATCGAGCATGCCAGCATATTCGCCCCCCGTCATGTCAGCCAATGCCCATGCCCGTGCCTGCTGGATCGAGGCTCCCGGGCGCGCCGCGATCCGCGACGAGCCCGATATCGCCGCGGCCGAAGGCGAAGTGCTGGTGCGCGCGCTGCACAGTGGCGTGAGCCGAGGCACCGAACTGCTGGTGTACCGCGGCGAGGTGCCGCCCAGCGAGTTCGAGCGCATGCGTGCGCCCTTCCAGCGGGGCGATTTTCCGGGGCCGTTGAAGTACGGCTACGCAAGCGTGGGCCTCGTCGAGGAAGGTCCGCCCGCGCTGCTTGGCCGCCATGTCTTCTGCCTGTACCCGCACCAGACCCGCTATGCGGTGCCTGCCGCCGCGGTACACCTGCTGCCCGATGGGCTGCCACCGGCACGTGCCGTGCTGGCCGCCAACATGGAGACGGCAGTCAATGCGCTGTGGGATGCGGCACCGCGGGTCGGCGATCGCATCGCGGTGGTCGGCGGCGGCGTGCTGGGCCTCCTGGTGGCGTGGCTGGCCTCGCGCCTGACGGGCTGCGAGGTCGAGCTGGTCGATGTGCAGGCCTCCCGAGGCGAAGTCGCCGGGCGGCTCGGCCTCGGCTTTGCGCTGCCTGCGGACGCGCGGTCCGACGCCGACGTCGTGCTGCATGCGAGCGGCCAGCCCGAAGGCCTGGTCACGGCCCTGGGCCTGGCCGGATTCGAGTCCGTCGTGACCGAGCTCAGCTGGTACGGCCGGCACTCGGTCTCGCTGCCGCTCGGGGAAGCCTTCCATGCGCGCCGGCTGCACCTGCAGGCCTCGCAGGTGGGCCATGTGGCGGCGGCCCAGCGCGCGCGCTGGTCGCACCAACGCCGCCTGGCGCTGGCGCTCTCGCTGCTGCGCGATCCGGTGCTCGATGCACTGGTCACCGACAGCGCCCCTTTCGAAGAACTGCCGGCCGTGCTCGCGCGGCTTGCGGCCGGCGCGCCCGAAACGCTTTGCCAGCGCATCGACTACACCTGATCCTCCATCGAACCCCAAAGGAAGCGCATGTACAGCGTCAACGTCCGCGATCACTTCATGATCGCCCACAGCTTTCGCGGCGCCGCCTTCGGCCCGGCGCAGCGCCTGCATGGCGCGACCTACGTGGTCGATCTCGAACTGCTCCGCGCCGAGCTCGATGCCGACGGCATGGTGGTCGACATCGCGTTGGCCACCGAGGTGCTGCGCAGCGAGCTGGGCGCACTCAACCTGCGCAACCTCGACGACGAGCCGGCGTTCGCGGGGCGCAACACCACCACCGAATTCATGGCGCGCGTGATCTTCGATCGCATCGCGGCGCGCATCGCGGCAGGCGACCTGGGTCCGCATGCCGGCGGCCTCGCGAGCCTGCGGGTGCGGCTCAACGAGTCGCACGTGGCCTGGGCCGCCTACGAGGGTGCGCTGCCGGCGCGGCCTGCATGAGCGATCGGCACTGCAGCTTCCTGGTGCCGGGCGACATCTACACGCGTACCGGCGGCTACACCTACGACCGCCACATCATCGACGGCCTGCGCGCCGCGGGCTGGCAGGTCGATCTCGCCGCGCTCGGCGACAGCTATCCGGAGCCCGACGCCGCGGCGATCGCGCGAACGCGCGAGCTGATCGAATCGCTGCCCGATGGCACGCTGGTGGTGGTCGACGGCCTGGCCTTCGGCGCCATGGACCGGATCGCGGCTGCTCATGAACGCCGCCTGCGCTGGGTGGCGCTGGTCCACCATCCCCTGGCGCTCGAGACCGGCCTCTCGGCCGATCTGCGGCAGCGGCTGTTCGAGAGCGAGCGGCGCGCGCTGGCCGCGGCGCGGCACGTGATCGTCACCAGCCGTTCGACCGCGCGAGCGCTCGCGGACTTCGATGTCTCGGCCACGCGCGTCACGGTGATCGAGCCCGGTACCGCGCGGTCGGCGCTGGCGGCCGGCTCGGGGGCGCCGGCGCCGTCCTTGCTGTGCGTGGCCACGATCACGCCGCGCAAGGGCCATGCCCTGATGGTCGAGGCGTTGGCCGCACTGCGCGATCGACCGTGGACGCTGCATTGCGCGGGCAGCCTCTCGATGGACCCGGCCTGCGCGACCGGCTTGCGTGCCGCCATCCGGCGCCACGGCCTGGAGGACCGCATCGTGCTGCATGGCGAGCGCGACGAGGCCAGGCTGGAGGCGCTCTATGCCGCGGCCGACGTCTTCGTGCTGCCTTCGTTCCACGAGGGCTACGGCATGGCGCTCGCGGTCGCGCTCGCCCATGGGCTGCCCGTGGTCAGCACGCTCGCGGGCGCCATCCCCGACACCGTGCCGTCCACCGCGGGGCTGCTGGTGCCGCCCGGTGATGTCGAGGCCCTGCGCGACGCCCTTCGGCAGGTGCTCGACGATGCCGGGCTGCGCTCGCGCCTGGCGGCCGGCGCGCGCGAGGCGCGGGGGCAGCTGCCGACCTGGGACGACAGCGCGGCAGCCTTCGCGCGCGCGCTCGAGCAGGTGGCAGGCCAGCCATTCGACGCGACGAAGGCGCCATGACCGGTTTCAGCGCCGACTGGCTCGCCCTGCGCGAACCCTTCGACCGGGAAGCGCGCGCGAACACGGCGCCAGGCCTCGGTCTGCACGCGCTCGGCGACCGGCTGCGCCGCGGGCGCGCCCGGATCGAAGTGCTCGATCTCGCGTGCGGCACCGGCGCCAACCTGCGTGCGCTGGCGCCCGAGCTTCGCGGCGATCAGCGCTGGGTCGCGGTCGACCATGACGCGCAATTGCTCGCGCAACTGCCGGTCTCGATGGCCCGCTGGGCGATGGACTGCGGCTTTGACTTTCGCGGCGGCGGCGGCGCGGAGCCTGCCTCGATCGGTGGCCCCGGGTGGCATGTCGAATTCGAGACGCTGCAGCTCGACCTCGTGCAGTCGCCGGACATGCTGCCGCTGGCGGGCGTCGACCTCGTCACGGCCGCTGCCTTGCTCGACCTGGTTTCCGCGAACTGGCTCGACGATCTGCTGGCGCGGGTCGCAGCATCGCGGCCGGCGCTGCTGTTCGCGCTCAGCGTCGACGGCCGTCTGCACTGGGAGCCGGCGCTCGAAGGCGATGCGGAAGTCGCCCGGCTGTTCGCCGCGCACCAGCAGCGCGACAAGGGCTTCGGTCCGGCCCTCGGTGGCGCGGCGCCGCACTGGGCGGCTGCACGTCTCGACACGCCGGGCCTGGAGTTGCACGCGGCAGACAGCGACTGGCGCATCGACGGCGGCGACGGTCCGGCCGCGCAGGCGATGCTCGCGGCGATGGTCGATGGCATCGCTTCGGCCGCAATCGAACAGGACCCGGCAGCACTATCCCGCGTGCTCGAATGGAAGCTGCAGCGTCTCGACGCGCTCGCACGGAGCCTTCTCGTGGTCGGCCATCGCGACCTGCTCGCGATACCGCTGACTTCCTGATTCGTCCGCCGCTCGCGGCTCAGCCTGCGGCGGCGCGCAGGTCCAGGTCCCACAGCACGTCGGCGCCCATGCGGTAGATGCGGGTCGCGGGCCTCGGGCAGTCGCGCATCGCCGCCTGGCGCGGCAACTGGAGGCCGAGTCTCCCGCTGCCGATCAGCACCGGCGCGATGCTCAGGTGAAGACGGTCCATGCATCCCTCGGCGATGAAGCGCGAGACCGTGACGCCGCCGCCCTCGACGAACAGCAGGTGCAGCCCGAGCTGGCCGAGCGCCGTTTGCAGCGCGCGCAGGTCGGTGCTGCCGTCGGGCCGCATCAGCGCCGTCACGCCGAGCACCTGGTCGGGGCCGATGCGCGATGCGGCCGCATCGGCCCTGCGCGCATCGCAGGCCAGCAGGGTCGGCGCCTGGCGGTCGCTGAGCACACGCAGCGTCGCGGGCAGGCGCAGATCGGGATCGATCACGACGCGCACCGGGTTCGGACCTTCGACACGGCGCGTGGTGAGCTGCGGATCGTCGATGGCCGCGGTGCCTGCGCCCACGATCACCGCGTCGCAGAGGGCGCGCAGCCGGTGCAGGTGCACCAGCATCTCGGGGCCGTTGACGAAGTTGGAGTCGCCGCCGTGCGTGGCGACGCAGCCGTCGAGGCTCTGGCCGAGCTGGCCCAGGGTCCAGGTCGCGCCGGGCCGCGGGCGGTCGAGCAGTGGCTTCAACAGTTCGAACAGCTCGATCGCCTCGTCGCCCCACAGACCCTGCAGCTCGAAGCCCCGGGCTTCGCTCCATGCGATCGGGCCGCCCGCCTCGGCAGGCGGCGGCGCCGCGGGGCCGCGCCGGCGCGCCGCGATGTCGAGGCACAGGGGCCACAGGGCGTCGATGCCGGGGAGGGTTGAGGCAGGTGAGGGCATCATGGGACGGTTTGCCAGCGTGGCGTGTAGTAGGGGTCGTCGCCGGCGGCCGCTGCCTCGGGTCCGCGCCCGTGCAGTGCCAGTGCGATGGCGGCGCCGGCCCAGAGCGCGGCGACCAGCGCCACGATCAGGGGATCGATCGCCGGTCGTGCGGCGCTGCCGCCCGTCCGGCCGCGCCGCGCCGCGCGCAGTGCCCAGCGGACCGGAGGACCGCTGCAGAGTGCCAGGGCCAGCAGCAGCAGCACCTCGGGCGCCACCGGCGTGAGCAGTGCGACGGTCTGCACGAGCGTGAGCCAGGCCATCACCGAGACGACGGCCACGGCCATGCCGAAGCACACCCTCGGACGCGGCCAGAGCCACAGCGCGAATCCGGCCACGGCGGCGGCGATCGACAGGCCGAGTTCGCACAGCAGGGCCGAGCCCGAGACGAAGGCCACGGCTGCGAGCCCGAGGCTGGCCACCATGAGAGCGGCCGGTCCCGTGGCGTCGTCGATCGGTGCGTTGAGTACCGCGGCAATGGCGATCGCGCCGGCGCACCAGATGGCCGCCTGCCAGGCCAGGGGCGCATCGCCGAGACCCAGAAGCACCAGGGCCCACATCACGCAGCCGGCCAGCCAGCTGGTGCGCCGGACGGCGCGCATCCCTTCGAGTCCGAATCCGAGCAGGGCGGCCGCGACGTAGATCCAGGGCAGTTCCTCGGTGATGCTGCCGGGCCAGAGCTGCCATCCGAGCGCCGAGGCCGAGGCCACGATGATGGCCGGCGCGACGCCGGCGCCGGCCCAGCGCCGGCCACGAAGCTCGCCGAGCACGCGGCCGACGAGCCCGAGCAGCAGGCCGCTCGCCGCGAACGAGAGCAGCAGCGGCAGTGCCACGCTCTCGAACAGCGGGTGGTGCAGGTCCATGCCCCTGTTATGCCGGCGAGATGCGGTTGCCGTCAATCAGCCGCGGCAGGCCGCCGGTGTCATCGGGCGGCCTCCGTGGACGGCGGCGTGCGCGTGGACGGCGAGGCTGGCACCCCCTGCGCCACGGCCGCCTCCTGCTGGGCCGCGAGCGCGCGATGGAAGCCCGGGCGCTGCTGCAGCCGTTCCCAGTAGCCGGCCACTGCGGGCGGGAAGCGCGGCACGAGGTCGATCTCGTTGGCGAGCATCAGCGCATAGCCGACCGAGATGTCGGCGGCCGTGAAGCGATCGGCCACGAGGAATTCGTGCCGGGCCAGCACTGCCTCGATGCCCCGCAGGCGCGAGATGAACCACTTGGCATAGTCGTCGGCGGCCTGCGGCAGCTTGCGTTCGGGGGACTCGAAATGGCCGTAGCGCAGCACGATGGTCTGCGGGAAGGTCAGCGTCGCCTCGCCGTGGTGCAGCCAGTTGAGCCAGGCGCCGTAGCCGGGTTCGCCGGGCCGGACCGCGAGGCCGTGCCGGTTGTCGGGATCGCAGCGCTCGGCCAGGTACTGGCAGATCGCCGACGACTCGGTCATGCGCGTGTCGCCGTCCACCATCAGGGGCACGGTGCCGAGCGGGTTGAGCGCCAGATAGCTGCGTTGCAGCACGCGCGGCGGGAAGGGCAGCATGTGCAGCAGGTAGGGCGCGTTCAGCTCCTCGAGCGCCCACAGCGCCCGGAACGAGCGCGCGCTGATGCAGTGATGAAGTTCGATCATCCGACCAGCCTTTCGCGCAGTTCGCGCTTCAGAATCTTGCCCACCGGGCTCACGGGAAACTCGGCCATGACCTCGAGCCGCTCGGGCAGCTTGAAGGAGGCGATCTTCTGCCCGCGCAGGTAGCCGACCAGCTCGTCGAAGCTCAGCGTGGTGCCGGGCTGCAGCACGACGCAGGCGCAGGCCCGTTCGCCGAACACCGGATCGGGCAGCCCGACCAGTGCCACGCCGACCACCTGCGGCAGTCCGAAGATCAGGTTCTCGATCTCGTCGCAGCTGATCTTCTCGCCGCCCCGGTTGATCAGGTCCTTGCGTCGTCCCTCGGTGAAGACATGGCGGCCGCGCTTTCTCACGATGTCGCCCATGCGGTAGAAGCCGTCGGCGGTGAAGGCCTCTGCGTTCTTCTCCGGCGCGCGGTAGTAGCCGCGGATGGTGTACGGCCCGCGCACCACCAGCTCGCCGGCCTCGCCATCGGGCACTTCGCGGTCGTCGTCGTCGAGCACCTTGATTTCGTCGTGCGCGCTGACCGGCGCGCCCGAGCTCTCGAGCAGCAGCGCGTCGGTGTCGTCGAGCCGCGTCATGTTGATCAGGCCCTCGGCGGTGCCGTAGATCTCCTGCGGCGTGCAGCCGAGCTGCCGGCGCATCCGCTGGCGCAGCTCGGGCGCGAGCCGCGCGCCGCCGTTCTGCACCACCCGCAATGACGAGAGATCGAAGCGCCCGGGCACATCGCTGTCGAGCCAGTTCGTGATCAGCGGCACCACGCTCGCGATCACCGTGACGCGCTCGCGCTGCACCGTCGCGAACACCGTCTCGGCATCGGTGCCGGTCGCGATGACGACCGTGCCACCGGCGCTGAAGGTGCCCAGGAGCCCCGGCGATGCGAGGTTGTAGTTGTGGCCGAGCGGCAGGATCGCCATGAACACCGTGCTGCCGTCGAAGCCTGCGGCGTCTGCACAGAGCCGCGCGTTGAGCACGTAGTCGTTGTGGGTGCGCGGGATCAGCTTCGACACCGAGGTGGTTCCGCCCGACAGCAGCATGGTCGAGACCTCGTCGGGCGAGGGACGCACCGCGCGCAGCCGCGCCGCCGATTCGCGGTCGGTGACCTCGTCGCCGGCGATCAGCGGATCGAGTGCGCGCTGCCCCGGTGCCGGCTCGCCGGCCACGATCAGGTGGCGCAGCGAGGAGAACTCGGCCGCCAGCTCGGTCGCCATGGGGCGGTAGTCGAAGCTGCCGATGACGTCGGGCAGCAGGTAGGCGGTCGCGCCCGAGGCGCGCACGAAGTGGCGCACTTCCGCATGCCGGTGGGCGCGCAGCGCCATCACGGGAATGGCGCCGATCCAGTTGAGCGCCAGGTAGGCGATCACGAACTCGGGCACGTTCGGCAACTGCACCACGACGCGATCGAGCGGCTTCAGCCCGAGGTCGAGCAGGTTGACCGCGAGCCGCCGCGCGTCGCGCACCAGTTCCTCGTAGCTGATGCGGCGGTCGCCGAAGACCAGCGCGTCGCGCGTAGGCGCCGCGTGCATGGCGCGCTCGACCATCTCTGGCACCGTGATGTCCTCCCAAAGGCTGAGCCGGCGGAATTCGCCTGCGGCCTCGTCGGGCCAGGGGACGCAGCCTTCGAGCATGGTGGCTCCTCGATTCGGATGGGAAGAGATCAGAACACGCGTTCGGGATGCAGCCGCTCGTAGGCCGCCGCCAGTTCGGGATCGCGCGCGCGCACGTCGGCGTGGTCGACGCGGCCGCTGCGCGTCACGTAGTCGTAGGCGAAGGAAATCGGGTCGAGCGGCAGCCGGGGTGCCAGGTCCTCGTACCACTCACAGCTCTTGATCGCCGCCTTCTGCAGGGAGTCGGAGCCTGGCTGGCGGATACGCACGAAGGCCTCGAGCATCTTCGGTACATCGGCGCCGCATTCCCTGTACGCCTCGAACAGAGCGATCGAATCCTGCATCGCGAGGCGGGTGCCCGAGCCGACCGAGGGATGGCCGGTGCGCAGCGCATCGCCGATCAGCACGATGTTCTTCCAGTGCCAATTGCGGTTCTTGACGATGGTGTAGCGGAACCAGTTCGACTTGTTCGACAGCAGCGCATGGCCCTCGAGATCCTCGGCGAAGACCTTCTCGCACCAGGCCATGCTGCGGGCCTCGTCCATGCGCGCGAGGCCGGCGCGCTCGAAGGTGGCCGGATCGACCTCGACCAGGAAGGTGCTGTGGGTGCGGCTGTAGCGGTAGGTGTGGGCGATCGCGAGGCCATCGGGGTTCTGGCGGAAGATCAGCGACAGCGGATCGAAGAGCCGCGTGGTGCCGTACCAGGCGAGCAGGTTGGGCCGCTCGTCCAGGCTCGGGCCGAACTGCTCGGCGTAGCGGCTGCGGAGCGCGCTGTTGGCGCCGTCCGCGGCGACGATCAGGTCGGCGTCGGCGAAGGCATCGCCGACGTCGTCGACGCGGCGCTCGAACTCGATCGCGACGCCGACCGCGCGGCAGTGCGCATGCAGGGCCCCGAGCAGGTCGATGCGGGACATGCGATGGAAGGTGTTGTGGGCCAGCCTGACCTGAACGCCCCGGTGCACCACGGCCATCTCGTCGAACACTTCCTGGCGCTCGGTCATGGCCTCGTAGAGCTCGGGTGCGATGTCGCGCACGAAGGCCAGGGCGACGTCGGAGAACACCACGCCCCAGCCATAGGTGGCGTCTTCGGCATCGCGTTCGTAGACGCGGATGTCGTGCGACGGGTCGTCGCGCTTCATGAGGTAGGCGTAGAACAGGCCGGCCGGGCCGCCGCCGACGATGCGAATCTTCATCTGCGTTGTCTCTCTGCGTTGTCTTTCCGGCTTGGATCGCCGCCTCCATCCTAAGGCCAGCCGGGCGACGCGACCGCGACAATAGGGGTATCGACGAACCGCACGGGAACTCATGAATTCGAACATCGTCATCATCGGCGGCGGCCATGCAGCCGCCCAGCTGTGTGCCGGCCTGGCCGAGGCCGGGCAGGGCGCGCGCGTCCACCTCGTCTGCGAGGAGGCCGCCGTCCCCTATCACCGGCCGCCGCTCTCCAAGGCCTTCCTCAAGAACGCCGAGGAGCCTCTGCAGCCGCACCGCGCCGAGACCTGGTACGCCGAGGCCGGCATCACGCTGCACCTGGGCGATGCCGCGCTTGCGATCGATCGCGCGGCACGCACGGTCAGCCTGCGCTCGGGCCAGGTGCTGGAATGGGAACGGCTGGTGCTGGCCACCGGCACGCGGGCCCGCCGCCTGCCTGCGCTCGCGGGTCTCTCGAACGTGGCGCTGCTGCGCGCCGCTGACGAGGCCGCGCAGCTGCGCACGCTGCTCGCGGCGACCCGCCACGTGACGGTGCTCGGCGGCGGCTTCATCGGGCTGGAGGTGGCAGCCAGCGCGCTTGCGCTCGGCAAGCAGGTGCAGGTGCTCGAGAGCGCGCCGCGCCTGCTGAGCCGGGCCGTGTCGCCCGAACTGTCGGCGCATGTGCTCGCGACCCATCGCGCGGCCGGCATGGACATCCGGCTCGACGTCCGGGTCGGCGCGCCGCAGATCGACGGCGCGCGGCTCGTGGGGCTCGAGATCGACGGCGAGCCACAGGCCATCGACCTGCTGCTGCTGGGCATCGGCGCGGTGCCGGAGACCGCGCTCGCCGAGGCTGCCGGACTCGAATGCGCCGATGGCATCGTCGTCGATGCCTACATGCAGACCAGCGACGAGACCGTGCTTGCGGTGGGCGACTGCACGCGCTTTCCCGACCGGCGCGCGGCCGAGGCCCTGCGGCTCGAATCGGTACAGAACGCCAACGACCAGGCCCGCACCGCGGTGGCGACGCTCACCGGCGCACCGCGTCCGCACGACGCCGTGCCGTGGTTCTGGTCGGAGCAGGGTGCGCTGCGGCTGCAGATGGCCGGGCTGGTGCCGGCGACCGGCACGACGGGCGCGGCCACGGTGCGGCGGCCGGGCGCCAACGCGGCATCGTTCTCGCTGCTGCACTACGTCGACGGGCAATTGCGCTGCGTGGAATCGGTCAACGCGCCGGTCGATCACATGATGAGCCGCAAGCTGCTCGAGGCCGGGCGCAGCCCAGACCCGGCGGTGGCCGCGGATCCCGCCGTCCCGCTCAAGACCCACCTGGGCTAGGCCGCAGCCGGCCCGGACTCAGGAGGGCACGCCGGCCGGCTTCTCGAGATTCTTGCGAATCTCGGCGTCCATCATGCGGGTGCCGGTCGCCAGCGCGGCCTCGTAGGTGTCGGCGCCGTACTCGGCGGCGCGCATCACCTTGCGGGGGACGCCACCGGCGTCGCATTCGAGCAGTGTCCAGATGAAAGACCCGGGCACCGGCTCGTCGATAACGAGTTTGATCGGATTGGTCATGCCTTCATCGTGGGCGCTTCGGCGCGGCATTTCTGTAGGTGGATGCCTACGTTACGAATGAACCGAACGGCGCAGCCCTGACACGGCCACGGGCGCGGAAATTCAGTCCACCAGAAAGCCGCAGCTCAGATTGGCGACCGTGCCGGTGATCGCGCCGGCATGGTCGGAGGCCAGGAACACCGCGGTGTTGGCGAACTGGTCCAGCGTCGGCAGGCGCTTGAGCAGCGTGCCGTCGGCAGCGCCCGCGAGCATCCGGTCGATCGTGAGCCCGGCGCGCTCGGCCATCGGGCCGAACACCTCGCGCGTGTGCGAGCCGGCTGCGGCGGCCTGCGGGATCGCATGGGGCCGGATGCACACGACGCGCACACCCTGCGACCCCAGTTCGCCGGCCAGGTGGCGCGACATGGCCTCGATCGCGGCGCTGGCCACGCAGTTGCCCAGGTAGCCGGGGCCGGGGAGCCGGGCGCCTGGCGTCGACAGGGTGAGGATCACGCCCGAGCCCTGGGGCGCCATGTGGCGTGCCGCGGCCTTGGCCGTGATGAAGTTGGTCCGCACGGCGGTCGCGACCGGAAACTCGAAGTCGGCCAGCGACAGGTCTGCAAGCGGCGTGCCCTGCACGTGGGCCAGGCCGACGGCGTTGAGCGCGATGTCGATGCGCCCGGCCTGCCGGGCCACCGCGTCGGCGTGGCGCTCCACCGCTTCGGAATCCAGCGCGTCGACTTGCGCGCCTTCCGCAAGGCCGCCCGCCGCACGGATCGCATCCGCCACCGCGGTGACCTTGGCGCCAGTGCGTCCGGCCAGGAAGACCCGGGCGCCGGCTCGGGCGAAGGCATGGGCGGTCGCAGACCCGAGGGCTCCGCCTGCGCCGTGGATCACCGCATTCCGATTTGCCAGCAGCATGGTGCTTTCTCCTGACATGATGTGTACGTCATCCACATCATGTCAGGAGACGTGGACAACGTCCACATCCGCTGCGCAGCAAGTCGTCGCCGCAGGCTTGTGAAAAGCTTGCTTCCTTGGCCTGAGAAAATGTTCCCGGAAGCTCTGGTCAACGATGTAATGTTAGTTAAAATGTATTACATGAACACCGAAAGAGACAACTTCCACGACTGGGCCCGTGACAAGCCGGACTCCACCTCTTTCTCCGGCCTGCACCGCTCGGAAGTGAACCAGTTCAAGGCCCAACCCGTCATCCGATGGGGTCGCATCGGGTTCTGGATCGTGCTTGCGGTGGTGGCCGGTATTGCCGTCCGCTACTTCGTGAAGCTCTGAGTCTTCTTCGCCCGCAGCGCCGCCCGCGCGGCTATTTCACCTGCTGCTTGACCAGCTTGCGCGCCAGCGTCCGGCGGTGCATGCCGAGCCGACGCGCGGTTTCCGAGATGTTGAAGCCGGTCTCGGCCAGGGTCTCGTGGATGCGCTCCCACTCGAGTGTCTTGATCGAGGTCGAGCGGTTCGTGAGCTCCACCTCGGCGTCGCCCTCGGCGCGACCGAAGGCGGCCTCGATGTCGTCGGTGTTGGAGGGTTTCGCGAGGTAGTGGCAGGCACCGAGCTTGATCGCCTCGACCGCGGTCGCGATGCTCGCGAAGCCGGTCAGCACCACGATCAGCATCGCCGGATCGTGGCGGTTGAGGGTCTGCACGCAGGCCAGGCCCGAGGCCTCGCCGCTGAGCTTGAGATCGACCACCGCGTAACGGGGGGAATGGTCCCGCAGCAGCAGCGCGAGCTCGTCCAGGTTGGCCGCCAGCAGCACCGTGTAGCCGCGCCGCTCGAACGAACGCCCGAGCGTGCGCGCGAATGCGGCATCGTCCTCGACGATCAGCAGCAGGCGTTCAGCTTCCATTGCGCTCGTCTCCTTCGTCTTGCTCTTCGAGAATGATCGACGCCAGTGGCAGCGTGATCGTCACCTCGGCACCGCCCTCGGGCCGGTTGCGGGCGCTGACCGCGCCGCCGAGCGTGCGCGCCACGTTGACCACCAGGAACAGGCCGAGCCCGCCCTCGGGCCGGCCCTTGGTCGACAGGTAGGGCTTGCCGAAGTCGGCCAGCATGCCGGGTGCGAAGCCCGGGCCCGCATCGGTCACCGTGAGCCGCAGCGTGTCGCGTTCGTGCGCGGCCTCGAGCCGCACCCAGTCCGGCGACGCCTGCAGCGCATTGTCGAGCACGTTGCAGAGCGTCTGCTTGAGCGTCGAATCGGACACCATCGGCAGGTCGTGGCCGAAGCGGTTGTCGTACTCGAAGATGCGCACCGGCCGCGTGCTGCGCCATTCCAGCGCGAGGTCGTCGAGGAAGGTGCTGACCGTGGTCTCGATCGACGACTCGCCCCGCGCCTCGCCGGCCGACAGCAGGATGCCGGAAAGGGTGGCCTTGCAGCGCTGGACCTGGGCCTGCATCTCGTCGATCTCGGCCAGCAGTTCGGGGTCGGACGTGAAGTGCGGCAGGTGGCGCCAGTCGCCGAGGATGACCGACAGCGTGGCCAGCGGCGTGCCGAGGTCGTGCGCCGCGCCCGAGGCCAGCAGGCCCATGCGCACGATGTGCTCTTCCTCGGCGGCGCGCTCGCGCAGCGCCGCGAGGCGGGCATCGCGCGCACGCAGGTTGCGGCTGATGCGGCTGATGAACACGACCAGCAGCGCCGCGTTGAGCCCGAAGCAGATCAGCAGGCCGAGGATGTAGGGGCTCAGCAGCCCGTGACCCGGCTCGACCGGCAGCGTGAGCGGGCCGCTGAAGATCGCAAGCCCCGCGAAGCACGCGCTCGTGACGCCGACGATGGTCCAGGTCGACCACGATTCCAGCAGCACCGCGCCGAGGATGACCTGCAGCAGGTACAGGAACACGAAGGGGTTGGCGGCGCCGCCGCTCAGGTAGAGCTGCGCGGTCAGCATCGCGACATCGACCAGCAGCGCGACGAACAGCTCGCCGTTGCTGACGTCGCGATGGATGCGCCAGCGCAGCTGGCTTGCCGCATTGAAGGCAGCGAGAAAGGCCAGCACCGTGAGCATGCGGTCGAGCGGCAGCCGGATGCCGAAGCCGTAGTGCACCACCGCGATGGTCGCGACCTGCCCGACCACGGCGATCCAGCGCAGCTGGATCAGCTGCTGCATGTTGTCGAGCCCGGAGGCGTCGCCGCTCTCAGGCTGCTGCGCCATCGGTGCCTCCGTCGTCGTTGCGCCTGCGCTGGTCGCGCACCACGAACCACGCCGCGCCGAGCACCATCAATGCGAGCGCATACCAGGTCAGGGCGTAGCCCAGGTGATTGTTGGGGAAGGCGATCACGGTCAGGCCGCCCACCGGCGGACGCTGGCGCTCACCGGCTGCGGCAGCGTCGGCATCGACGAAGTAGGGCGCCACCCGCTCGAGGCCGCGCGCTGCCGCGATGGCCTGCACGTCGCGCGAATACCAGCGGTTCGCGGCCGGGTCGTTGTCGCGCAGCAGTGCGCCCTTTGGCTCGCTCAATCTCAGCAGTCCGGTGACGGTGACCGGGCCTGTCGCCTCGACCACGCCGCGTGACTCGGGCGTGCGCTGCTGCGGCGTCACGAAGCCGCGGTTCACCAGCAGCAGCGAGCCGTCCGCCAGTTGCAGCGGCGTCAGCACCCAGTAGCCGCCGCCGAGTTCTGTGGAAGCCTGCACCAGCGTCTCGTGGGCGTGCAGGAAGGTGCCGCTCGCGCGCACGTGGCGGTATTCGTCGTCGGCGGCGTTGATGTGCGGCCAGCGCTGCGGCCCCGGCGCCTCGACCGGCGGCGCATGCACGCGCTGGTCGATGCGATCGATCAGCTCGAGCTTCCAGGCGCGCCGCTCGAGCTGCCAGGTGCCGAGCGCGACGAAGCCCGCGAAGGCCAGCAATGCAAGAAGGCCCAGCGCGAGTCGCGCAAGAAGACGTCTCACCGATGCGCCGTGCCGATGCCGGTCAAGGCATCTTGTGGGTCTCGTGCGTCATGCCCGGCATCATGTTGTGGTTCAGGTGGTACATGACCCACAGCGAGCCGGCGAGCGTGATCACCACCAGCACGATCGTGAAGATCAGTGCCAGCAGGGTCCAGCCGTTCTCCGACCTCGCGTTCATGTGCAGGAAATAGATCATGTGGACCACGATCTGCACGGCCGCGAAGGCCAGGATCACGAGCGCGGTGGTGCTGCTCTTGTCGAACACGTTGCCCATCACGAGCCAGAACGGGATCGCGGTCAGGATCACCGACAGGATGAAGCCCGTCATGTAGCTCTTGACCGTGCCATGGGCGTGGCCGCCCTCGTCGTCGTGGTGGTCGTGGTCGTCGTGATGGCCGTGGCCGGCCGCAATCTCGTTGTGTGCGCTCATGGCAGCACTCCCATCAGGTACACGAAGGTGAAGACGCCGATCCAGACCACGTCCAGGAAGTGCCAGAACATCGACAGGCACATCAGCCGGCGGCGGTTCTCGGGGTGGAAGCCGCGCTGCTTGAGCTGCACCATCAGCACCATCAGCCAGATCAGGCCGAACGTGACGTGCAGGCCGTGGGTGCCGACCAGCGCGAAGAAGGACGAGAGGAAGGCGCTGCGCTGGGGCACCGCGCCCTCGTGGATCAGATGCGCGAACTCGTACAGCTCGAGGCCGATGAAGGCGGCGCCGAACAGACCCGTGATCGCCAGCCAGACCAGCGTGGCGCTCATGCGCCGGCGCTGCATCTCGATCATCGCGAAGCCGTAGGTGATCGACGACAGCAGCAGGAAGGCGGTGTTGATCGCCACCAGCTTGAGGTCGAACAGGTCGGCGCCCGAAGGGCCGGCGGCGTAGCTTCGGCCCAGCACGGCGTAGATTGCGAACAGGCAGGCGAAGACCAGGCAGTCGCTCATCAGGTAGAGCCAGAACCCGAGCAGGGTGCCGTTCTCGGGATGATGCTCGCCCGCCACGTGGAAGCGCGGCTGTTCATGAGCGGCGCCCAGGGCGCCGTGGGGAAGGACGGTGGTATCAGACATGGGCGGCGAGCAGGCGGGTACGGGCGTCTTCGGTACGGACGACTTCGGCCGCGGGGATGTAGTAGTCGCGCTTGTAGTTGAAGGTGTGCACGATGACGGCGATCAGCAGGACCGCGAACGAGATGCCCGCGAGCAGCCACATCTGCCAGATCAGCGTGAAGCCGCAGGCCGCTGCCAGCGCCGCGATCACGAAGCCGGCACCGGTGTTTTTGGGCATGTGGATCGGGATGAAGCCATCGAGCGGCCGCACGTAGCCGTGGGACTTCATGTAGGTCCAGGCGTCGTTGTCGTACACGCGCGGCGTGAAGGCGAAGTTGTAGGCCGGCGGCGGCGACGAGGTCGACCATTCCAGCGTGCGGCCGTTCCACGGATCGCCGGTCTCGTCGCGCAGCGAATCGCGGCGCAGGTAGCTCACGAACAGCTGGATCAGGAAGCTGCCGATGCCGAGCGCGATCAGCACCGCGCCGAAGGCCGCGATCTGGAACCAGATCTGGTAGGAGCTGTCCTCGAAGTGGCTCACGCGGCGGGTCACGCCCATCAGGCCCAGCACGTACAGCGGCATGAAGGCGAAGTAGAAGCCGACCACCCAGAACCAGAACGAGCACTTGCCCCAGAACGGATCGAGCTTGTAGCCGAAGGCCTTCGGGTACCAGTAGGTGATGCCGGCCATCAGGCCGAACAGCACGCCGCCGATGATCACGTTGTGGAAGTGGGCGATCAGGAACAGGCTGTTGTGGAGCACGAAGTCGGCCGGCGGAACCGCCAGCAGCACGCCGGTCATGCCGCCGATCACGAAGGTGATCATGAAGGCGATGGTCCACATCATGGGCAGCTCGAAGCGGATGCGGCCCTTGTACATCGTGAACAGCCAGTTGAAGATCTTCGCCCCGGTCGGGATCGAGATGATCATCGTCGTGATGCCGAAGAACGAATTGACGCTGGCACCCGAGCCCATCGTGAAGAAGTGGTGCAGCCACACGAGGTACGAGAGGATGGTGATCACCAGCGTCGCGTAGACCATCGAGGCGTAGCCGAACAGGCGCTTGCCGCTGAAGGTGGCGACGACTTCCGAGAACACGCCGAACAGCGGCAGGATCAGGATGTAGACCTCGGGGTGGCCCCAGATCCAGATCAGGTTCACGTACATCATGGCGTTGCCGCCGAAGTCGTTCGTGAAGAAGTTGGTGCCGACGTAGCGGTCGAGCGACAGCAGGGCCAGCACGGCGGTCAGCACCGGGAAGGCGGCGACGATCAGGATGTTGGTGGCCAGCGCGGTCCACGTGAAGACCGGCATCTTCATGAGCGTCATGCCCGGCGCGCGCATCTTGACGATGGTTGCGATCAGGTTGATGCCCGACAACAAGGTCCCGACCCCCGCGATCTGCAAGGACCATATGTAGTAGTCGACCCCGACGTCCGGACTGAACTCGATCCCCGACAGCGGCGGATAGGCCAACCAGCCGGTGCGCGCGAACTCGCCCACGAACAGCGACGCCATGACCAGGCCGGCGCCGAAGGTGGTCATCCAGAAGCTGAAGTTGTTGAGGAACGGGAAGGCCACGTCGCGGGCGCCGATCTGCAGCGGCACGACGAAGTTCATGAGGCCCGTGACCAGCGGCATCGCGACGAAGAAGATCATGATCACGCCGTGGGCGGTGAAGATCTGGTCGTAGTGGTGCGGCGGCAGGAAGCCCGCGTTGTCGCCGAAGGCGACGGCCTGCTGGGCCCGCATCATGATCGCGTCGGAGAAGCCGCGCAGCAGCATCACCAGACCGAGGATGATGTACATGATCCCGATCTTCTTGTGGTCGATGCTGGTGATCCAGTCGCGCCACAGGGTGCCCCAGACGCGGAAATAGGTGATCGCCGCGATGATCGCCACGCCGCCGAGCGCGACGGCGATGAAGGTCACGAGCAGGATCGGCTCGTGGAAGGGAATGGCTTCCCAGGAAAGGCGCCCCAGGAGGAGCTTCGTGAGGTCGAAGTGGTCGGGCATCGTTATTCTTCTCGGATGCTGGCAGTGGAAAGCGGAAGCGAAAGTCCGGCCGGGTCGTTGACGCTGCACATGGCGGTCACGTAGGTGCGCGGAGCGATGGCGGCGTCGGGCTGCCAGGCGCGCGGCGCGACGTTGTACGCCCCCACCTTGCCCAGCCCGCCGTCGGCGTCGATGGCCATCATCTGGTCCATGCACATCTTGTTGCGGTCGACGCAGCGATTGAGGATCGCGTGGTAAAGGTCGGGCGCGACCGAGGAGAAGTGGCGCACCGGTTCGCGCTCGCTCGGGCGCTCGAGCACCTGATAGCCCGCACGGCTGAGTTCGCCGGCGTTGCTGGTCCTGACCGTCCTCACCCAGGCCTCGAAGTCGGGCTCGCTCACACCGTGGAACTTGAAGCGCATGCCCGAGAAGCCGGCGCCGCTGAAGTTGGCCGAGAAGCCCTCGAATTCACCGGGCTTGTTGATCACGGCGTTGAGCTTGGTCTCCATGCCCGGCATGGCGTAGATCTGGCCCGCCAGCGCCGGGATGAAGAAGGAGTTCATCACCGAGGAAGCCGTGATCTTGAACAGGATCGGACGATCGACCGGCGCCGCCAGCTCGTTGACGGTCGCGATGCCCTGCTCGGGATAGATGAAAAGCCACTTCCAGTCGAGCGCCACCACCTCGACCGTCAGCGGCTTGACGTTCGCGGGCACCGGTCGGCCCGGCTCGATGCGGCGCAGCGGCCGGTAGGGATCGAGCGTGTGGGTGCTGATCCAGGTGATCGCGCCGAGCGCGATGATGATCAGCAGCGGGGCGCCCCAGATCGCGAGCTCGAGTTCCGTGGAGTGGTCCCAGTCGGGCTTGTAGGTCGCTTCCTTGTTCGACTGGCGGTACTTCCAGGCAAAGAAGATGGTGAGACCGATCACCGGCACGATGATCAGCAGCATCAGCACCGTCGAAACGATGATCAGCTGGCCTTGCTGGCGGGCGATGTCGCCCGATGCGTTCAACAGCACCATGTCGCAACCCGCCAGGAGGGCGAGCGGCAGCAGGAGCAGTGCGCGGAAGTACTTGAGGGGAGGCATGCCGGAGAATGGTGAGCGTTTGGTGCGCAAAGGGACCACAATCTACTTTGTTTGGCGTCCGCGGGCTATTGGACGTTTTGTCCTATGGCGGCAATCCCGATTCGGTGCGACCCTCGGAGTATCCAGTTGAACACGACCTGCAAGAAGAAATGACGACGTCCAGCATCAGTCCGCCCGGCGGCGGCACCAATTCGCCGCTGCATGACACCCAGCACGACGGCCCGGATG
Source organism: Variovorax jilinensis (assembly GCF_030316885.1). Lineage (GTDB taxonomy): Bacteria > Pseudomonadota > Gammaproteobacteria > Burkholderiales > Burkholderiaceae_C > Variovorax > Variovorax jilinensis. The sequence continues at coordinate 665,564 of NZ_JASZYQ010000002.1, forward strand.
CCGCGTCCGACCATTCCCCGATCGCGCCGAGCGAGATCGCGGTCGGCGTGATCATCGGCCGCGCCTCCGAGTATTTCGATTTCTTCGTGTACGGCATCGCCTCGGTGCTGGTGTTCCCTGCGGTCTTCTTCCCGAACGAAAACCGCCTCGAAGGCACGCTCTACGCCTTCGTGATCTTCTCCTTCGCCTTCATCGCACGCCCGTTCGGCACCATCGCCTCGATGGCGATGCAGCGGCGTTTCGGGCGCGAGGCCAAGCTGACGGCGGCGCTGTTCCTGCTCGGCATCTCGACCGCCGGCATCGCCTTCCTGCCCGGCTACGCGAGCATGGGCTTCGCTTCCATCGTCGTGCTGTCGCTGCTGCGCGTCGGCCAGGGCCTCGCGCTCGGCGGCTCGTGGGACGGCCTTCCCTCGCTGCTGGCGCTCAACGCGCCGCCCAACAAGCGCGGCTGGTACGCCATGCTCGGCCAGCTCGGCGCCCCGGTCGGCTTCTTCCTGGCCAGCGCGCTGTTCGCGTATCTGTACTCGAGCCTTTCGACCGAGGATTTCCTCGATTGGGGATGGCGTTACACTTTTTACGTGGCATTTGCAATCAACGTCGTGGCGCTGTTTGCGCGCCTGCGTCTCGTGGCCACCAACGAATACGATCGCCTGCTCGAGGAACGCGAACTCGAACCCACCGACGTCGTCGAGCTCACGCGATCGCAGGGCTACAACCTGGTCATCGGCGCCTTCGCGGCACTGGCCAGCTACGCGCTGTTCCACCTGATCACGGTCTTTCCGCTGTCGTGGATCACGCTCTATTCGACCCAGTCGATCGGCGAGTTCCTGGTCATCCAGATGATCGGCGCGGTGCTCGGCGCCGCCGGCATCGTGGCCTCGGGCGTGATCGCCGACCGCATCGGCCGCCGCAACACGCTCGGCAGCCTGGCTGTCCTGATCGCGGTGTTCAGCGGCTTCGCGCCGACGCTGCTCGACGGCGGCAAGCTCGGCCAGGACGTCTTCATCCTCGTGGGCTTCGTGATCCTCGGCCTGTCGTACGGCCAGGCTGCGGGTGCGGTGACGGCCAACTTCGAATCCAAGTACCGCTACACGGGCGCCGCGCTCACCGCCGACCTGGCCTGGCTGGTCGGCGCCGCCTTCGCGCCGCTGGTGGCGCTCGGCCTCTCGGCCAACTTCGGCCTCGGCTATGTGAGCGTCTATCTGCTGTCGGGTGCGGTCTGCACGATCATCGCGCTGCAGATCAATCGCCGGCTCGAGATCCGGGACTGAACCTTCGCCGCGCCTGCTGCGGGATGTGCAGCAGGGGCCGCGAGTATCTCGGCGGAGCGCGCCCTCGCATCAGCGCCGTGCGCGCCACTGGGCGACCAGCCCGACGATCAGCGTGATCACCAGCGCACCCAGGATGAGCGTGTGCTCGTGGGGCCGCAGCTGGCCTATCCAGGCATGCAGCAGGCCGCTGAGCTTGAGGCCGAACACGGCGATCACCGTCGCCCACAGCAACGCCGCCAGCACGTCGAGCGCCGCGTAGACGGTTGCACGCATCGGCCCCATGCCGAGGGTCGCGGGCAGCGCGATGCGCAGGCCCCAGGCAAAACGCATCAGGAAGATGGTCGCCACCGGGTGCCGGCTCACGAAGCCGTTCACGCGGTCGATGTGCGCCTTGAGCTGGGTGCGCCTGGCCAGCAGCTCGCGTCCCTTGCGCCGGCTCAGGTGGAAGTAGAACTGGTCGGTCGCGAAGGCCGAGGCCGCACCGACCGCTATCAGGGGAAGCAGCGACAGGTAGCCCTGGTGCACCGCGAAGGCGCCCAACATGAGGATGGTCTCGCCCTCGAACAATCCGGCCAGGAAGACCACGATGTAGCCGTATTGCGCGAGCAGTTCCGAGAGATGCATGGGGCTATTGTTGCTCGCCACCACGAGCGAGCTAGGCCGGTGGCACGTCGCCCTTCTTCTGGCGCTCGCGGAACAGCGCCGCGCGCATCAGGAAGATGGTCGTGACCGGCGCCGTGAGCGCCACGAACAGCGTGATCAGCACTGCGTGCAGGAACAGGCTGTGCTCCTGCACGGAGAAGTAGATCAGCGTGGCGAGCGACATGCACCACACACCCATCGTCGCGCCCAGCGTGGGCGCATGGATGCGGCGGAAGAAGGTCGGGATGCGCACCAGCCCGAAAGAGCCGATGGCGGCGAAGGCGGCGCCGGTCACCGCGAAGAACGCGGTGAGGATCTCGGCCCACAGCGGCAGATGCGTGGTCATGGCAAAACCTCCGTGCTGCGCACTGGGGTACGAGCCCCTTCGGGCGGCCGGGCGGGGCTCATTCGATCACCTCCCCGCGCAGCAGGAACTTGGCGATCGCGGTCGATCCCACGAAGCCGAACAGCGCGATCAGCATCGCGGCCTCGAAATAGACCGCGCTGGCATAGACGATGCCCAGCACCAGCATCATCAGCATGCCGTTGATGTAGAGGCAGTCGAGCGCCATCACGCGATCCTGCGCAGTGGGACCGATCAGGAGGCGTGCGAGCGCGCACAGCATCGCGACCGCGAGCAGGAACAGCGCGAGCTTGAGCGCCCACAGGAGCACTGGCGTCATGATTCGAAGATCTCCATCAGCGGACGTTCGTAGCGGGACTTGATCATCGCGATGAAGGCCGGCACGTCGTCGGTGTCGAAGACGTGGATCAGCAGCGTGGAGCGATCGAAGGCGATCTCGGCCCAGGCGGTGCCGGGCGTGAGGCAGACGATCATCGCGAGCACCGCGAGCGCGTTCGGGTCACGCATGTCGAGCGGCACGCGCACGAAGCATGGCGACATCTGGTCGCTGCGCCGCGTGAGCAGCAGCCGCGCCACGGTGAGCGCCGACTCCACGAGGTCGTACACCACCACGCCCGCGAGCCGCAGCGCCACGAGCGGCCGGCGCATGCGCGCGGTGGCCGGGCGCAGCGACTGCGTGATCACCGGCACGGCGAGCGCGAGGATGGCCGCCAGCAGCAGCGTGGCGGCGTCGAGCGACGGATTCAGCAGCAGCCAGACGACGAACAGCGCCAGCGACAGCGGTGGCGAGGGCAGCCAGCGTTTCATCACGGAGGACTCCCGGTCTTGGCGGCCGGGGGTGGCACCTGCATGGCGCCGAGCACGGCATTGCGATAGTCGGTGGCCGAGAGCAGGCCCTCGGCGGTGTCGCGGGCGTGCTGCATCACGGGGCCGGCCTCGATGGTGAGCGCGAGGCAGGCGGCCAGCAGCGCCGCCACCGGCAGCACTTCGAGGGCCGGCAGCGCGGGCATCGTGGCGTGCGTCTGGGTCCAGAAATGCCGCACGCCGGTGCGCCCGAGCGCGAGCAGCGCAAAGAAGCCCGAGGTGATCAGCAGGCCCATGAAGATCCAGGCACCGGTCGAAACCACCGGGTGCTCGAGCAGGCCCGAGAGCATCGCGAACTTGCCCACGAATCCCGACAGCGGCGGCATGCCCGCGAGCAGCAGCGTGCAGCAGACGAAGCTCAGGCCCAGGAAGGCGACGCCGGCCGGAATGGCGCGGCCGTAGAGCGCCTGGGCCTCGTCGTCGAGATTGACGTCGTCGGAATGGCTCAGGTCCTCGGACAGGAAGGGCGCGCCATCTGCCGATTCGTGCGGCGCGATGCTCACGCCCTCGTTGCGCCAGCGCTCGATCATGTCGATCAGCAGGAAGAAGGCAGCCACCGCGAGCGTGGAGCTCACCATGTAGTAAAGCGCACCGGTCCAGACGGCGACCTGCCCGAAGCCGATGGCTGTGAGCAGCGTGCCGGCAGAGATCAGCACGCAGAAGCCCGCGAGGTTCGACAGCCGCTGCGTGCCGACGATGCCGATGGCGCTCACGAAGAGCGTCGACATGCCGATCGTGAGCAGCACGCCCTGGCCGAACTGCGCCGAGATGCCGGTGTCGGGCGCGAACAGCACCGACCACAGGCGCAGGATGGTGTAGATGCCGAGCTTGGTCAGCAGCGCGAACACCGCGCCCACCGGCGACACCGCGGCGCTGTAGGCCGGCACGAGCCAGAAATTGAGCGGCCAGGCGCCGGCCTTGGCGAAGAAGGCGGTCGCCAGGATGGCGGCTGCCGCGTGCACGAGGCCGCGGTCGGCCGCCTCCAGGTGGGCGATGCGCAAGCCCAGGTCGGCCATGTTGAGGGTGCCGGTCACGCCGTAGAGCAGCGCCGCGCCGACCAGGAACAGCGACGAGGCCGCGAGATTGATCGCCACGTAGTGCAGCCCGGCCTGCACGCGCAGGCGTCCGGAGCCGTGCAGCAGCAGTCCGTAGGAGGCCGCCAGCATCACCTCGAAGAAGACGAAGAGATTGAACAGATCGCCGGTCAGGAAGGCGCCGTTGAGGCCCATCAGCTGCAGTTGCAGCAGCGGGTGGAAATGCACGCCCGCGCGGTCCCAGCGCGAGGTGGAATAGATCGATGCCGCGAAGGCCACCACGCCCGTGAGCGCGACCATCATGCTGGACAGCCGGTCGGCCACCAGCACGATGCCGAAGGGCGCATGCCAGTTGCCGGGCAGGTAGACGCCGATCGAGCCCGGACCGCTGCCGGTGTCGGGCGCATTGACCCAGCGCAGCAGCGCCAGGGCGGCCAGCAGGCCGATCAGTCCCGAGACCACGCTGAGCGCGGACTTGGTGCGGCGGTGCTGCTCGCCGAGCAGCAGCATCAGCGCGGCAGTCAGCATCGGCACCAGGATCGGCACCGCGATCAGGTGCGGCATGCTGAATTCGAGCAGCCGGTCGAGCAGGCGCAGCAGCTCGTTCATTCGGGCTCCCGCCGTTCCTCGCCGTCCACGTGGTCGGTGCCGGTGAGGCCACGCGAGGCCAGCAGGACGACCAGGAACAGCGCCGTCATCGCGAAGCCGATCACGATCGCGGTCAGCACCAGCGCCTGCGGCATCGGGTCGGCCGTGTTCGCGAGCGTGGCCTGCAGCTTGTCGGCATTGAGCACCGGTTCGCTGTCGACCTTGAGCCGCCCCATGCTGAAGATGAAGAGATTGACTGCGTAGGAGATCAGCGTGAGGCCCATGATCACCTGGAAGGTGCGAGGACGCAGCAGCAGGTAGACACCGGAAGCCGTGAGGATGCCGATCGCGATCGCGAGCACGATTTCCATCAGGCGGCCCCTCCCGCGGTCGATGCGGTGCCGGCCTCGGCCTCTGCGGCAAGCCGCGCGGCTTCCTTTTCTTCCTGTTCCTCGACCCAGCGATGGCTGCGGATCGATTGGTGGGCCAGCGCCGTGAGGATCAGCATGGTGGCGCCGAGCACCATCGCGAATACGCCCATGTCGAAGAACAGCGCACTCGGCACATGCAGCTCGCCCAGGATCGGCAGATGCAGGTGCGCCGTGTGGGTGGTCATGAACGGATAGCCGACGCCGATGGAGCCGGCGCCCGTGGCCAGCGCGAGCAGCAGGCCGGCCGCGATCCAGCGCCGCGGGTAGATGCGCAGGTGCTCCTCCACCCATTCGGTGCCGGAGACCAGGAACTGCAGCACCAGCGCCACCGACATCACGAGGCCGGCCACGAAGCCGCCACCGGGCTGGTTGTGGCCGCGCATGAAGAAGTAGACCGACACCAGCACCGAGAGCGGCAGCAGCAGCCGGACCAGCACCGCGGGCACCATCAGGTAGCCGACCGCGGTGTCCTTGGCGCGGCGCGGGTTCAGCAGGTCGCTGCTCTCGTCGCCCGATTGCAGCTGCTGCTGGATCGGCAGCGCCATCGACTCGGGCGCGGGGCGGAAGCGGCGCAGCAGCGCATAGACCGTGAGCGCGACCACGCCGAGCACGGTGATCTCGCCGAAGGTGTCGAAGGCGCGGAAGTCGACCAGCATCACGTTGACCACGTTGGTGCCGCCGCCCTCGGGCAGCGCATGCTCGAGGAAGAAGGGCGAGATGCTCTGCGGGAAGGGCCGGGTCATCACGGTCCATGCGAGCGCCGCCATGCCGGCGCCGGTGGCGATCGCGACGATCAGGTCACGCCCGCGCCGGCCCCAGGGCAGCAGTCGCGCGCGGATCGGTTCCGGCTTCGCGGTGCGCATCGGCAGCCAGCGCAGGCCCAGCAGGATCAGCACCGTCGTCACCGCCTCGACCACCAGTTGCGTGAGCGCGAGGTCGGGCGCCGAGAACCAGATGTAGGTGATGCAGCACACCAGGCCGGCGCCCGAGGCCAGCATCAGCGAGGCCAGCCGGTGGAACTTGGCCTGCCAGGCGGCGCACACCGCGCAGGTCGTGCCGATCAGCCAGGTCATCGCGAACATCGGCGAGAACGGCAGCAGCTCGCGCGTGCCGCGTTGCGACGGCGTGAACCACAGCGAGGCGGCCGCCCCGGCCACGGCCACCAGCACCAGGAGCAGCAGCTGCATCTGCAGCCGGCGGGTGCCGAGCAGGCGGCGGCTGCGGCGGCCGATCTCGCTGAGGCGGGCCATGAAGTTCTCGAAGATGCGCTGACCGTCGAGGTTGTGCAGGATCGGCGTGCGCTGCAACGCGCCGCGTCGGCGCGCCGCGCGCTCGAGCAGGTACAGCACGGCGCCGCCCGCGAGCGCGATGAAGCTCATGAGCAGCGGCAGGTTGAAGCCGTGCCACACCGCGAGGCTGTATTCGGGCAGCTCGCCGCCCACCACGGGCGTCGCGGCGGTGGCAAGGAAGGCGCCGACCGACCACGCCGGCGCGATGCCGACCACGAGGCAGATCAGCACCAGCAGTTCGACCGGCACGCGCATCCAGTGCGGCGGCTCGTGCGGCGTCTTCGGCACGTCGGGTCCGCAGGGCGGGCCGAAGAAGACGTCGAAGACGAAGCGCGCCGAATAGGCCACGCTGAAGATGCCGGCCAGCGTGGCGATGATCGGCAGGCTGAAGTCGACCCAGGGCTTCGACTGAATGAACACCGTCTCGGCGAAGAACATTTCCTTCGACAGGAAGCCGTTGAGCAGCGGCACGCCGGCCATCGACGCGCTCGCGATGATCGCGAGCGTCCCCGTGATCGGCATCAGCCGGTAGAGGCCGCTGAGCTTGCTGATGTCGCGCGTGCCGGTCTCGTGGTCGATGATGCCGGCCGCCATGAACAGCGAGGCCTTGAAGGTCGCGTGGTTCATGATGTGGAACACCGCCGCCACCGCGGCCAGCGGACTGTTGAGGCCTAGCAGCAGCGTGGTGAGCCCGAGATGCGAGATCGTCGAATAGGCCAGCAGCGCCTTGAGGTCGCGCTGGAACATCGCGATGTAGCCGCCCAGCAGCAGGGTGATGGCGCCGGCGCCGCCCACCAGCCAGAACCACGCTTCGGTGCCCGAAAGCACCGGCCACAGCCGCGCCATCAGGAACACGCCGAGCTTGACCATCGTGGCCGAGTGCAGGTAGGCCGACACCGGCGTCGGCGCCGCCATGGCGCGCGGCAGCCAGAAGTGGAACGGGAACTGCGCGCTCTTGGTGAAGGCGCCGAGCAGCACCAGCACCAGCGCGACCGGATAGAGCGCATGGGCGCGGATCTCGTCGCCCGAGGCCAGCACCACGTCGAGGTCGTAGCTGCCCACGATGCGGCCCAGCAGCAGTACGCCGGCCAAGAGGCAGAGGCCGCCCGCGGCCGTGACCGTGAGCGCCATGCTGGCGCCGCGGCGCGCATCCCGGCGATGGTGCCAATAGCCGATCAGCAGGAAGGAGAACAGGCTGGTGAGCTCCCAGAACATCACCATCTGGATCAGGTTGCCCGACAGCACCACGCCCATCATCGCGCCCATGAAGGCGAGGAAGAACGAGAAGAAGCGCGGCACCGGGTCCGAGGCCGACATGTAGTAGCGCGCGTAGAGCACCACCAGCGTGCCGATGCCCAGCACCAGCATGCAGAACAGCCAGGCGAAGCCGTCCATGCGGAAGCTCAGGTCGAGGCCGAGTGCAGGCAGCCACTCGACCTGCTGGCGGATCACGTTGCCGTCGGCCAGCGAGGGAAAGAACCAGGCGGCCTGGATCGCGCAACCCAGTGCGACCACCCCTGCCAGCGTCGACTCCCGGTTGCGCGCGTTCGATGGCAGCAATGCGGCAAGCACGCTGGCGGCGAAGGGGAGTGCGACGAGAAAGACAAGGGGCATTGCGGCTGATTCTATCGAGCGCCTCTGCGGCCCTGGCCCGAATCAGGACATGAAATGCTGCATCGAGCGAAAGCCCAGCCAGGTCAGGAGCAGCGAGCCGCCGAGGTGCAGCGCCGCCGTGCCCAGCGCCAGACCGGGCCGGCCGCCGAGCAGCATGCCGACCACCTCGGCCGAGAAGCTCGAGAAGGTGGTCAGCGTACCGAGGAAGCCCGTGATGACGAGCAGCCGCCAGGTCGGGTCGATGTCGGGCAGCGCGCCGAAGAACGCGATCGCCACGCCGACCAGGTAGCCCCCGATCAGGTTCACCGCCAGCGTGCCCCAGGGCAGCACGCCGCCGGGGTTGAGCCAGCTCTGGAAGCCCCAGCGCATCAGCGCGCCGACGCAGGCGAAGACGCAGATGACGAGGACGTTGAGCAGCATCGGGCGATGATATTCGCGCCGCCGCCTACTTCTCGACGCCCATCACGACGTCGGGCAGGATCGTCACGATGCTCGGAAACACAGTGATCAGCACGATGCACAGCACGAGGCAGAAGAAGAACGGGATCGCCGCCCGGGCGATCACGTTGCTGTCCTTGCCGGTCATGTTCTGCAGCACGAAGAGGTTGAAGCCGACGGGCGGCGTCACCTCGGCGATCTCGACCAGCAGCACGATGAAGATGCCGAACCAGACCAGGTCGAAGCCGGCCTTCTGGATCATCGGCAGCACCACCGCACTGGTCAGCACGATCATCGAGATGCCGTCGAGCGCGGTGCCCAGCACCAGGTACACGATCACCAGCGCGCTGATCAGCGCGTAGGGCGACAGGTGCATCGAGTCGACCCATTCGGCCAGTTCGCGCGGGATGCCCGTGAACGCCATGGTCTTGGTCAGGAAGGCCGCACCGGCCAGGATGAACATGATCATGCAACTGGTGCGCGTGGCGCCCATGATGCCGTCCTTGAAATTCTTCCACGACAGGCTGCGGCCCCAGGCCGCGATCGCCAGCGAGCCCAGCACGCCGAAGGCCGCGCATTCGGTGGCGGTGGCCCAGCCCGCGATCAGCACCCAGACGATGAAGACGATCAGCAGCGCGCACGGGATCAGGTTGCCGGACAGGCGGATCTTCTCCATGAAGGTGGTCGGCGGATCGGCCGGCGGCACCTGGTCCGGATGGCGCAGGCTCCACCAGCCGATGTAGCCCGAGAACAGCACCATCAGCAGCAGGCCCGGCAGGAAGCCGGCCAGGAAGATGCGGATGATCGAGGCGTCCGCCGCCACCGCGTAGACCACCATCGTGATCGAAGGCGGGATCAGGATGCCGAGCGTGCCCGCGGTGGCCAGCGAGCCGATCGCGAGCTTCTCGTTGTAGCCGCGGCGCACCAGTTCGGGCAGCGCCACCTTGGCGATCGTGGCGCAGGTCGCCGCGGAAGAGCCCGAGACCGAGCCGAACACGCCGCAGCCCAGGATGGTGGTGTGCATGAGCCGCCCGGGCACGCGATTGAGCCAGGGCCGCAGGCCCTCGAACATCTCCTCGCTGAGCTTGGTGCGGAACAGGATCTCGCCCATCCAGATGAAGAGCGGCAGCGCCGCGAGCTCCCACGAGGCGTTCGACTCCCAGAACGACGAGAACAGGTTCTTCGCCGGCAGGGTGTTGGTGAAGAAGGCCTGGCCGACCCAGCCGACGATTGCCAGCGTCATCGCAATCCAGACGCCGCCGGCCAGCAGCACCAGCATGATGGCGAGCAGCAGCGCGCCCATCAGAAGAGTTTCGAGCATGAGCGCCTTAGACGTCCGAAGAGAAATCGCCCGCGGCGTGGCGTTCTTCCACCGCGCGCTGGTAGCTCGGCTTCTCGCCGCGCATGACGCCGACCAGTTCGTCGATCATCGCGATCAGCAACAGCCAGCATCCGAGCACGAAGGTCGACTGCGGGATCCAGATCGGGATCACGACCAGGCCGGTCGCCATCTCGGCGAACTCGTAGCTCTCCCAGGTGAAGCTGGTCGCCGACCAGGTGAGGTAGGCCACTGCGACCGCGGCAATGAGCAGGCAGCCGACGTCGAGCGTGCGCCGCACCCTGGGCGAGACCGCATCGAGCAGCAGCGTGACGCGCACGAAGTCGCCGTGCCGGAAGGCATGGGCCATCGCGAAGAAGGCCGCCGCGGCGCAGAGCCAGGCGACGACGTCATTGAGTCCGCTCACATGCCAGTTCATCTGGCGGCCGACGCCGGCCACGATCATCAGCACGAAGATCAGGAACACGCAGAACGCGCCCAGTGCCCCTGCGCCGTCGTACAGACGGTCGAGCCAGCGACGCATGGCTCAGTCCTTCCGCCGGGCCGCCCCAAGGGAGGCCTGCGCCCCCTCGGAGCGCAGCGGTACGCGAAGCGATGAGCGTGGGGGCTTCATCACTTTTTCTTGTAGGTGTCGACGATCGCGGCGCCGTCGGCGCCTGCGGCCTTGAGCCAGTCGGCCTGCATAATGCCGCCGACCTGGCGCATGTCGGTGTCGAGCTTGGGCGAAGGCTTGTGGATCTTCATGCCGCGCTCGGTCAGCAGGCGCTTGTATTCCTCGTTCTTTTCCTGCGCCACCTTCCACCCGCGCGCCTCTGCATCGGCGGCCGCCTTGGTGACCGCGGCCTTGGTTGCCGGGTCGAGCGCATCGAAGGCCTTCTGGTTCACGAGCACCGCGTTCTTTGGAATCCAGGCCTGCGTGTCGTAGAAATTCTTGATGTTCTCGTAGGTCTTGGTGTCGTAGCCGGTCGAGCCCGAGCTCATGTAGCTCTCGATCACGCCCGTCGCCATCGCCGCGCTCAGTTCGGCCTGCTGGATCTGCACCGGCTGGGCGCCGATCAGCTCCGCGATCTTGGCCGTGGCCGGGCTGTAGGCGCGCCACTTGATGCCGCGCAGGTCGGCCACCGAGCCGATCTCTTTCTTGGTGTAGATGCCCTGCGGCGCCCACGGCACCATGAACAGCACCTTGATGCCCTGGGCCGCGAGCAGCTTTTCCATCGCCGGCTTGGAGGCGTCGTAGAGCTTCTTCGCTTCCGGATAAGTGGTGGCCAGGAAGGGCACGCCGTCCAGTGCGTAGATCGGGTTCTCGTTGGCGAAGTTGGCCAGCAGGATCTCGCCCGCCTGGGCCTGGCCGCTCTGCACCGCACGCTTGATCTCGGGCGCCTTGAAGAGCGACGCATTGGCGTGCACCGTGACCTTGAGTTTGCCGCCCGTGGCCGCGTCGACGTCCTTGGCGAACTGCGTGATGTTCTCGGTGTGGTAGTTGGTGGCCGGATAGGCCGTGGGCAGGTCCCACTTGGCTTGCGCGAATGCGGCTGCGCCGAGGGTGAGGCCGGCGAGTGCGATGCCGAACTTGTGATTCATGGGCTCTCCAGATGCGTGCGGAAATGAAAAAAGGCGCTCGGCAGCATACGTGCAAATATCGGGCCATCGCTCGGGCCTTTCCCTGCCATCGTCCGGCATGCACCAGACAAACGAAAGCCGCCCGGAGGCGGCTCGTGAGCGGCGAGGGCGCCTGCGCGCCGCAGGGCGCGATCAGGGCCTGGCCGGCGGCTTGCTGGCCGGGACGGCGGCCTTCTTGGGCTCGACCCTGGGTTCGTTCTTGGCGACCTGTGTCGGTGCGGGCGCGGCACCGAAGGTCTTGCCGTTCACCGTGAGGCCCTCGGTCGACAACTTGGTCGCAGCCTTCTCCTTCACGCCCTTGACCCGCGCCATGAAGTCGGCCCAGTCCTTGAACGGCGCTTCCTTGCGCGCATCGACGATGCGCTTGGACATCGCGGGGCCGATGCCCTTGAGGGTGCCGAGCTCGGCGTCGGTCGCCTTGTTGGCATCGACGGCCGCTGCCCAGGAGGCGACGGCGAACAGCGTGGCCGCGAGGGCCAGGATCATCTTCTTCATTGTTGAACTCCCTGACTTTTGAATGGGAAGCGCCGAGGCGCTCCACCGGCCGCCGAGTGCGCCCGGCGAAATCATGATAGTCAGGAGGGTGCGTCCGGGGCGCGGCCGACGTCCGGCTCGCGGTGCAGCGAAATCCGCGCCGGGGGGCAGACGCGGCCGAGCTAGAGCTCTTCGACGCGCCGCGGCGGATAGCTGTCCCAGGCCTGGCAGCCCGGGCAGTGCCAGAAGTACTGGTGAGCCTCGAAGCCGCAGGCCGCGCAGCGATAGCGCATCAGCGGCCGCGTGGCCTGGTCGAGCGATCGCTGCACCTGCGGATGGAACTCCTCGTGCTCGAAGCGTTCGCCGGCGAGCCAGCGCGAGGCCGCGACCAGCGACGGATGGTGGGCGAGGTGGGCGATATAGCCGTCGCGGGGCTCGGCCGTCATCGCGGTGTCCGAGGACGCATCCTCCGGCAGCGCCGGCAAGCCGCCCAGCGCGATGATCGCCTCGAGCACGTCGATCGAGGGCGACGCCATGTAGCGGCGCTGTAGCAGGGCGAGCGCTTCGCCCGAGCGCTGCGAAGCCACCGCCGCCTGCTGCAGCGCGGCGGCATAGAGCGGCAGCGCGAGCGGCGCGGTTTCGCTCAGGGCCGACAGCGTCTCGAAGGCAGCCGCGGCTTCGCCGTTGCGCAGCTGCAGCGTGGCGGTATCGATTGCCGGCCGCGGCGCCTCGGGCGCGAGCGCGACGGCCTGCTGCAGAAGGCGCGTCGCCGCGGGCAGATCGCCGGCCGCCACGCGCTCGGCGGCCTGCTCGCACAGGTGGTGTGCGCGGCGCGTGCCGTAGCTGGCCTGGTCGGATTCGTCGAGCTTCTGCGCCACGTCCTCGGCCTGTGCCCATTCGCGCGAACGCTCGTAGATGGCCAGCAGCGAGAGGCGGGCCTCGTTCTCGTAGCGCGTGCCCTCGAGCTTCTGCAGGGCGGCCTCGGCACGATCGAGCAGGCCGGCGCGCAGAAAGTCCTGGGCCAGCGCGTGCTGCGCGCGGTCGCGATCGGCGCGGCTCAGGTCGCCGCGTCCCAGCAGGTGCTCGTGCACCCGCACCGCGCGCTGGTATTCGCCGCGTCGGCGGAACAGGTTGCCGAGCGCGAAGTGCAGTTCCTGCGTGTCGGGGTCGTTCTGCACCGCCTCGATGAAGGCGTCGATGGCCTGGTCCTGCTGCTCGTTGAGCAGGAAATTGAGCCCGCGGAAGTACGCCTTGGGGGCCTGCCGGTTCTCCATCTTGAGTTGCCGCAGGTCGAAGCGCGAGGCCAGCCAGCCGAGCACGAACGCGATCGGCAGGCCCAGCAGCAGCCAGCTGAGATCAAAGTCCATGTTGGCGAACGGCGGGCAGGTCGGTGGCGGGAACGGCGGGCGTGGGCGCCGACGCAGCGGCGGTCGGCTTGCTCGGCGCGGCCGGCAATTGCGAGGCCGCGCTGCGGTGCTTCCACCAGCCCGGCAGCATGCCGAGCGCCCCCACCACGAGGCCGCCCGCGAAGGCGGCCAGCACGACCAGGACGAGCGGCGCTCGCCAAGAGGTGCCGAAGAAGAAGTACACCGTGGCGTCGTGCTGGTTGTTGAGCGCGAAGGCGAAGAGGGTAAAAAAAATGGCTGCCTTGAGCAGCCACAGGAGGTATTTCATGCGGGTCCCCGATGGCCGGGGAATTCTATGCCTCAGCGGGCCTTGTTCTTCTCGGCCTGGAGGATCGTGGTCTGTGCGTCCACCGCTTCGCGCAGCGCCTTGCCGGGCTTGAAGTGCGGCACGCGCTTCTCGGGAATCTGCACGCTCTCGCCCGAACGCGGATTGCGTCCGATGCGGGGTGGTCGGCGGTTCACCGTGAAGCTGCCGAAGCCTCGTATCTCGATGCGGTGTCCGCGCACCAGCGCATCGCCCATCGCATCGAGGATGGTCTTCACGGCGTATTCGGCGTCGCGGTGCGTGAGCTGGGCAAAACGGGCTGCGAGTTCTTCGACGAGATCGGAGCGGGTCATGGCATCACAAAGGAGAAGACGAAAAAAAAGACAGGGCGGCGCCGGGCGCCGACCCTGTCCTCGTGACCCGGATTACTTGTCCGAGTTGTCCAGCTTGGCGCGCAGCAGGGCGCCCAGGCTCGTCGTGCCCGCGTTCTCGCGTGCCGACTGCTGGCTCAGGCTGGCCATGGCGCCTTGTTCGTCGACCATGTCCTTCTGCTTGATCGACAGTTGGATGTTGCGGGTCTTGCGATCCACGTTGACCACCACGGCCGTGACTTCGTCGCCTTCCTTGAGCACGTTGCGTGCATCTTCCACGCGGTCGCGGGAGATTTCGCTGGCGCGCAGGTAGCCGATGATGTCTTCGCCGAGGTCGATCTCGGCGCCGCGGGCGTCAACCGTCTTGACCTTGCCGGTCACGATCTGGCCCTTGTCGTTCACCGTGGTGAAGGTGGTGAACGGATCGCTGTCGAGCTGCTTGATGCCCAGCGAGATGCGTTCGCGGTCGACGTCGACTGCCAGCACGATCGCTTCGACTTCCTGGCCCTTCTTGTAGTTGCGAACGGCGGTTTCGCCGGTTTCGTTCCACGAGAGGTCAGACAGGTGAACCAGGCCGTCGATGCCGGCAGCCAGACCCACGAACACGCCGAAGTCGGTGATCGACTTGATCGGGCCCTTGACGCGGTCGCCGCGCTTGGTGTTCTGCGCGAATTCCTGCCACGGGTTGGCCTTGCACTGCTTCATGCCCAGGCTGATGCGGCGCTTGTCTTCGTCGATCTCGAGGACCATGACTTCGACTTCGTCGCCGAGCGAGACGATCTTGTTCGGCGCGATGTTCTTGTTGGTCCAGTCCATTTCGGAGACGTGCACCAGGCCTTCGATGCCGGGTTCGAGTTCGACGAACGCGCCGTAGTCGGCGATGTTCGTGACCTTGCCGAACAGGCGGGTCGATTGCGGGTAGCGGCGCGAGACGCCCATCCACGGATCGTCACCCATCTGCTTCAGACCCAGCGAGACACGGTTCTTCTCGGTGTCGAACTTGAGGATCTTGGCGGTGATTTCCTGGCCGGCCTGAACGACTTCGCTCGGGTGGCGAACACGGCGCCATGCCATGTCGGTGATGTGCAGCAGGCCGTCGATGCCGCCGAGGTCGACGAACGCACCGTATTCGGTGATGTTCTTGACGACGCCGCGCACGACTGCGCCTTCCTTCAGGGTTTCCATCAGCTTGGCGCGTTCTTCGCCCATGCTGGCTTCGACCACGGCACGGCGCGACAGCACGACGTTGTTGCGCTTGCGGTCGAGCTTGATGACCTTGAATTCGAGGGTCTTGTTCTCGTACGGGGTCAGGTCCTTGATCGGACGCGTGTCGATCAGCGAACCCGGCAGGAAGGCGCGGATGCCGTTGACCAGCACCGTGAGGCCGCCCTTGACCTTGCCGCTCGTGGTGCCGGTGACGAAGTCGCCGGATTCGAGGGCCTTCTCGAGCGCGAGCCACGAAGCGAGGCGCTTGGCGGTGTCACGCGAGAGGATGGTGTCGCCGTAGCCGTTCTCGACGCTGCCGATGGCCACGGAAACGAAATCGCCGGCCTGGACTTCGAGTTCGCCCTTGTCGTTCTTGAACTCTTCGATCGGCACGTAGGCTTCGGACTTGAGGCCAGCGTTGACGACGACGTGGTTGTGTTCGACACGCACGACTTCGGCGGTGATGACCTCACCGGTGCGCATCTCGGAACGCTTCAGGGATTCTTCGAATAGGTCGGCAAAAGATTCAGACATGTGTTTTTCCTTCCGTCAGGCAGGGTTTGCAGCAGCACCATTGCGACTGGCTTGGTCTGGAGACGGCGGTTGGGTGGGCTGAGGGCCCGGTTAGGGTTGAACAACCGGCAAGGCCGATGCGCTGTCGCGCGGCGGGGACCCTGCCGGATCGAAAACACCGCTCAAGCGGACTCGAACGGTTGTGCTTGCTGCCACCAGTCCAGCACCTGCACGACCGATTGCTCGATCGTCTGATGGGAGTTGTCCAGGAGGCGGGCATCAGGCGCCGGCTTGAGTGGCGCGACCGGTCGGGACGAGTCCCGGAGGTCGCGCGCTTCCAGGTCGGCGCGAAGACTGTCGATATTAGCAGGAATTCCCTTTGAAATCAACTGCTTATGCCGCCGTTCGGCGCGGTGCGCGGCGCTCGCGGTCAGGTAGACCTTGAGCGGGGCGTCGGGGAAGATCACGGTGCCCATGTCGCGGCCGTCGGCGACCAGCCCCGGCAGGCGCCGGAAGCTGCGCTGCAGCGCCAGCAGCGCGCTGCGCACAGCCGGCAGGGCCGACACGCGCGAGGCATCCATGCCTGCGGCCTCGCTGCGGATGGTGTCGCTGACGTCCTCGCCCGCGAGCAGGACCTTGCCCTCGCTGAAACGCAGCGGCAGGGTGCGCGCGAGTTCGGCGATGCGAGCTTCGTCGGCGGGCTCGGGCTCGAGGCCGTTGCGGCGCATCACGAGGCCGGTCACGCGGTAGAGCGAGCCCGAATCCAGGTAGTGGTAGCCGAGCCGGCGCGCCACCTCGACCGTCAGCGTGCCCTTGCCCGACGCCGTCGGGCCGTCGATGCAGATCACGGGTACCTCGCGTGCCTCGGCGACCGAGAACAGGGTCTCGAAGTAGTCGGGGAAGGTCTTGGCGACGCAATGCGGCTCGAGGATCCGCACCGGCACCGCGGCGGGATTGAAGGCCGCCAGCGAGAAGCACATCGCCACCCGGTGGTCGTCGTAGGTGCGGATCGAGGCCGGTCGCCAGCCGGTGGCCGCGAGCGGATGCACGCGCAGGAAATCGGGGCCGTCTTCCACCGTGGCGCCGAGCTTGCGCAGCTCGGCCGCCATGGCGTCGATGCGGTCGGTTTCCTTCACGCGCCAGCTCGCGATGTTGCGCAGCGTGCTCGGGGCGTCGGCATAGAGCGCCATCACGGCCAGCGTCATGGCGGCGTCCGGGATGTGATTGGCGTCGATGTCGATCGCCTTCAGGGGCCAGCTTCCGCGCGAGACCGCGAGCCAGTTGGCACCGCTCGTGACCTCGGCGCCCATCCGGCGCGCCGCCTCGACGAAGCGGATGTCGCCCTGGATCGAGTCGGCGCCCACGCCCTCGATGCGGATGCCGTTGCCCTCCGCGATCGCGCCGAGCGCGATGAAGTAGCTCGCAGACGAGGCGTCGGCCTCGACGTGGATGTCGCCGGGCGAGCGGTAGCGGCTGCCGGCCGGGATGGTGAAGCGCTGCCAGCCTTCTCGCACCACCTCGATGCCGAAGCGCGCGAGCAGGTTCAGCGTGATCTCGATGTAGGGCTTGGAGATCAGTTCGCCGACCACTTCGATGACGATGTCGCGTCCTGCCGGCGCCGATGCGCCTGCGCAGAGCGGGAGCGCGAGCAGGAGGGCGGTGAGGAACTGGCTGGAGACGTCGCCGCGCACGCGGATCGGGGCATCGAGCTGCAGCGCCTCGGGCGCCACCGGATGGATGCGCAGCGGCGGATAGCCCGGGTTGCCCAGGTAGTCGATGCGGCAGCCGAGCTGGGTCAGCGCGTCGACCAGGTCGCCGATCGGGCGCTCGTGCATGCGCGGCACGCCGCGCAGCTCGAACTCCCCGCCGAGCAGCGCCAGCGCCGCGGTCAGCGGCCGCATGGCGGTGCCGGCATTGCCGAGGAAAAGCGAGGCCGAGGCGGTGCCGAGTTGGCCGCCGAGTCCGGTGATGCGCAGCCGGTCGCCGTCGCGTTCGATGGCGCAGCCCAGGGCGGCCAGCGCATCGAGCATCACGCGCGTGTCGTCGGAGTCGAGCAGGTCGTGCACCGTGGTCGTGCCGCTGGCCAGCGCGGCGAGCAGCAGCACGCGGTTCGAGATGCTCTTGGAGCCAGGCAGGCGCACCGTGCCGGCGGCGCCCGCGAGCGCCGGCAGATCGAGAAAGGGAGTCGAGAACATGGTCAGTCGGGAGAAGCGGCCGTGCCGGGCTGCCATGCGCCGCGCACCCGGCTGGCGGCCGCAATCGCGTCCTCGAGCGCCTGGCTGTCGCCGGTTCGCATCAGCGCCTCGAGTTCGGCCAGCGCCTCGCGGAAGGCGCGCGACTGCAGCAGCACCTGCTCGCGGTTGGCGAGCAGGACGTCGCGCCACATCGTCGGATCGCTGGCCGCGATGCGGGTGAAATCGCGAAAGCCCGGGCCGGCCAGCTCGAGAAAGCGTTCGCCTTGCGGATCACGCGCCAGCGCGTTGGTGAAGGCGAAGGCCAGCAGGTGGGGCAGGTGGCTGACGGCGGCAAAGGCGCCGTCGTGCGCCTCGGGCGTCATCGTGACCACCTTGGCGCCGATGCCGGTCCAGACCTTGGCCGCGCGCTGCACGTTGGAGCGCAGCGTGGCCTTGATCGGCGTCAGCACCACCTGGCGCCCGGTGTAGAGGTCGACGTCGGCATGCTCGACGCCGGCCACTTCCTTGCCCGCAATAGGGTGCGCGGGGACGAAGGCGCCGATCTGGTCCTGCAGCCCGCGGCGCGCGGCTTCGATGACGTCGCCCTTGGTCGAGCCGACGTCCATCACCAGCGTCTTCGCCGTGATGCCGTGGCGGATCGCCTTGAAGGTCTGCTCGGAAGCTCCCACCGGCACCGCGATCAGCACCAGGTCGGCGCCCGAAATGGCGAGCAGCGCCGATGGCGCCGCGACGTCGATCACACCGAGCTGACGCGCCCGCTCGGTGGTCGACGGCGACTTGCTGTAGCCCACCACGCGCTTCACGAGCCTGGCGCGCTTGAGCGCCAGCGCGAACGATCCGCCCATCAAACCGCAGCCGATCAGGCCCAACTGTTCGAACATCGTCGGGCTGCCTCAGGCTTTGATGGGATAGGCGCCGAGGACCTTGTAGAACGCGCACAGTTTGCGCAGTTCGACCAGCGCGGCGGCGACGTTGGGCTGCGAGGGGTGCCCGTCGAGGTCGATGTAGAAGTAGTACTCCCACTGCCCGGTGCGCGCCGGACGCGACTCGAAGCGGGTCATCGACACGTTGTTGGCCTTGAGCGGCACCAGCAGGTCGTGCACCGCGCCGGGCTGGTTCGGCACCGAGACCACGAGGCTGGTGCAGTCGCGGCCCGAGGCCGGCGGCATCGCGAGCGTCTGCGGCAGGCAGATGACGGCGAAGCGCGTGCGGTTGTAGGAGTCGTCCTGGATCGCGTGGGCCACGATGTGCAGACCGAAGCGGGTCGCGGCGCGTTCGCTCGCGAGCGCGGCCCAGCCCGGGTTGGTGGCTGCCAGGCGGGCGCCCTCGGCGTTGCTCGAGACAGCGCGCCGCTCGGCGTTCGGCAGGTGCTTGGACAGCCAGGTCTGGCACTGGGCCAGCGCCTGCGGATGGGCCAGCACCGCCTCGATGCCTTCGAGCGAATTGCTCGAGCGCAGCAGGTGGTGCCGCACCAGCAGGCTGACCTCGCCGACCACGTGGGTGGGCGAATGCAGGAACAGGTCGAGCGATCGCGTGACCACGCCCTCGGTGGAGTTCTCGACGCCGACCACGCCGTACTGGGCGCTGCCGGCGGCGGTGGCGTGGAAGACCTCGTCGAAGCTCGCGCAATAGACCAGGTCGGCGGCGCCGCCGAAGTATTCGACGGCAGCCTGCTCGCAGAAGGTGCCCTCGGGGCCCAGCACCGCGACCCGCTGCGGCGATTCGAGCGCCAGGCAGGCCGACATGATCTCGCGCCAGATGGCCGCCACGTGCAGCGACTTGAGCGGCCCGCCGTTCGTCTGCTGCATCTTCTCGATCACCTGCGCGACGCGGTCGGGCCGGAAGAAGGGCGTGCCCTCGCGCTTCTTGACCTCGCCCACCTGCTCGGCCACGCGGGCGCGGCGGTTCAGGAGGTCGAGCAGCTGCTGGTCGAGCGAGTCGATCTGCACGCGCAGATCGGCCAGGCCGGCGGAGGGTTCGGGAGTGGAAGGCGGTGGTGCTGAGGCGGTCATTCGGTCGGCTGCACGCGCCTTCTAGGCACGCGAGCGCTCGAATTCTCGCATGTAGCCCACGAGCGCCTGCACGCCGGCCAGCGGCATCGCGTTGTAGATGCTCGCGCGCATGCCGCCCACCGACTTGTGGCCCTTGAGCTGCAGCAGTCCGGCTGCGCGCGCACCGGCCAGGAAGGCCTCGTTGCGTGCCTCGTCGGCCAGGAAGAAGGGCACGTTCATGCGCGACCGGCAACCGGGATCGACCTTGTTGAGGTAGAAGTCCGAGCCGTCGATGAAGTCGTAGAGCAGCTTCGCCTTGGCAACGTTGCGCGCCTGAATCGCGGCCACGCCCGTGAGCGCGCCTTCGGTCTGGGCCTTGAGCCACTGGAAGGTCAGGCCCGCGACGTAGATGCCCCAGGTCGGCGGCGTGTTGTACATCGAGCCGTTGTCGGCGACGGTCTTGTAGTTGAAGGCGCTCGGGCAGATCTCGAGCGCATGGCCCAGCAGGTCGTCGCGCACGATCACGATCGTGAGGCCGGCCGGTCCGAGGTTCTTCTGGGCGCCGCCGAAGGCCAGGCCCACGCGCGACCAGTCGACCGGTCGCGACGCCACGTGCGAGGAAAAGTCGATCACCAGCGGCGCCTTGCTGCCGAGCGCCGCCAGGTCGGGCAGCTGCTGGAACTCGATGCCGTTGATGGTCTCGTTGGTGCACACATGCACGTACGAGGCGTCGGCCGACAGCTTCCAGCCGGCCGGATCGGGGAGCCGCGTGTGGCCGTCTTCGGCATTGCTCGCGACCACCGCCGCCTCGCAATAGCGTCGGGCTTCCTTGTGCGACTTGATGCTCCAGCTGCCCGTGACGACGAAGTCGGCACGGCCGCCGCGCGACAGGTTCATCGGTACGATGGCGTTCTCGCCGAGCCCGCCGCCCTGCATGAACAGGATGTGGAACTGCGACGGCACCGCAAGCAGCTCACGCAGATCGGCTTCGGCCTGCGCGCAGATCGCGCCGAACTCCTTGCCGCGATGGCTCATTTCCATCACGCCCATGCCGCTGCCGTTCCAGTCGAGCATCTCGGCGGCGGCGCGCTGCAGCACCGCCTCCGGCATCGCGGCCGGACCGGCGGAGAAGTTGTACGGGCGCGGACCCGCGGCCGTGGTCACTTCTTCGGCGGCGCCTTGGCAGGCGCTGCGGCCTTTGCCGGCGCGGGACCGGTGGGGGCGCCCAGGGCCTTCGCCACGGCGGCGTCGAGTGCGACCATCTTCGGCTCGATCGAGGCGCGGGTCTCGGCCACGAGCTTCTCGGTCAGCGCGGTCTGCAGCTTGGGGTTCACTTCCTGGTACTTCTTGCTGAGCGGCGAGCTGATCCAGGCCATGAGCTGCTTGAGCTCTTCTTCGCTGAAGTTCTGTTCCATGATCGGCGTCAGGGCACCCGGTGCCAGTTGCAGCGCCTTGTCACGCACGATCGGATAGGACTCCTCGAAGTACTTGCGCAGCTCCGCATCGGCGGCCTTGGCGGCGGCTTCGCGCTTTTCGGCCGGCACCTGGGTCTGCAGGTACTGCGAGCCGGCCTGTGCGATCGGGGCGCTCGACTGTTCGACCAGGCCGCGGGCCAGCGATTCGATGCCGGGACGTTGCAGGTCGATGAAGTTCTTGATCAGAGTCGCCTTGTCCTGCGCCATGGCCAGCGAGCTGCCGGCAAGCGCGACCGTCAGGATCGCGAGTTTGATTTTTTTCACTGGGGATTCTCCGTTGAAGATGGGATGGATGGGTCGTCGGCGCCGGGCTCGTTCTCGAGATTCGCGTCATTTTCGACGATGCGCTGCAGCCCGCTGAGCTTGGCGCCTTCGTCGAGTCCGATCAGGGTGACGCCTTGCGTCGCACGCCCCAGTTCGCGGATTTCGGAGACTCGGGTGCGCACGAGGACACCCTTGTCGGTGATGAGCATGATCTCGTCGTCCGCATGCACGAGAGTCGCAGCCACCACCTTGCCGTTACGTTCACTCTGTTGAATCGCGATCATGCCCTTGGTTCCCCGGCCATGGCGCGTGTACTCGGTAATGCTTGTTCTTTTTCCGTAACCGTTCTCGGTCGCGGTCAGCACGCTCTGGGCTTCGTCCTCGGCCACCAGCATGGCAATCACGCCCTGGCCGTCCTCGAGCGTCATGCCACGCACGCCGCGTGCGTTGCGGCCCATCGGCCGGACGTCGTTCTCGTCGAAGCGCACGGCCTTGCCGCCGTCGGAGAACAGCATCACGTCGTGGGCGCCGTCGGTCAGTGCGGCGCCGATGAGGTAGTCGCCCGGATCGAGGTCGACCGCGATGATGCCGGCCTTGCGCGGGTTGCTGAACTCGTCGAGCGCGGTCTTCTTGACGGTGCCCATCGAGGTCGCCATGAAGACGTACTGGTTGGGCGGGAAGGTGCGCTTCTCGCCGGTGAGCGCCAGCACGACGTTGATCTTCTCGCCTTCCTGCAGCGGGAACATGTTGACGATCGGGCGGCCGCGCGAGCCGCGCGACCCTGCCGGCACTTCCCAGACCTTGAGCCAGTAGAGCCGGCCGCGGTTCGAGAAGCACAGGATGTAGTCGTGCGTGTTCGCGATGAACAGCTGGTCGATCCAGTCGTCTTCCTTGGTCGCCGTGGCCTGCTTGCCCCGGCCGCCGCGCTTCTGGGCCCGGTACTCGCCGAGCGGCTGGCTCTTGATGTAGCCGCTGTGGGACAGCGTCACTACCATGTCGGTGGGCGTGATCAGGTCCTCGGTGGAAAGGTCGAAGGCGCTGTGCTCGACCAGGCTGCGACGGGCGCCGAGCTTGGTCTGGCCGAACTCCTGCTTGATGGCGCCGAGCTCGTCGGCGATGATGACCGACACGCGTTCGGGCTTGGCAAGGATGTCGAGCAGGTCGTCGATCTCGGCCATCACTTCCTTGTATTCGGCGACGATCTTGTCCTGCTCGAGGCCGGTCAGGCGCTGCAGCCGCATCTGCAGGATTTCCTGGGCCTGCGTCTCCGAGAGCTTGTAGAGGCCGTCCGCATGCATGCCGAACTCGCGCTCGAGGCCGTCCGGGCGGTAGTCGTCGGCGTTGATCGTGCCGCCGTCGGCGCGCGTGCGGGTGAGCATCTCGCGCACCAGCTTGCTGTCCCAGGCGCGGGTCATGAGCTCGGCCTTGGCCACCGGCGGCGTCGGCGCGTTGCGGATGATCGCGATGAACTCGTCGATGTTGGCCAGCGCCACCGCCAGGCCTTCCAGCACGTGGCCGCGCTCGCGCGCCTTGCGCAGCGTGAACACGGTGCGGCGCGTCACCACTTCGCGGCGGTGCTGCAGGAAGACCTGGATCAGGTCCTTGAGGTTGCACAGCTTGGGCTGGCCGTCGACCAGCGCCACCATGTTGATGCCGAAGGTGTCCTGCAGCTGCGTCTGCTTGTAGAGGTTGTTGAGCACGACCTCGGGCACCTCGCCGCGCTTGAGCTCGATCACGAGGCGCATGCCCGACTTGTCGGACTCGTCCTGGATGTGGCTGATGCCTTCGATCTTCTTCTCGTGCACCAGCTCGGCCATGCGCTCCTGCAGCGTCTTCTTGTTGACCTGGTAGGGCAGCTCGTCGACGATGATCGCCTGGCGCTGGCCGCGGTCGATGTCCTCGAAGTGGCATTTGGCGCGCATCACGACCTTGCCACGGCCGGTGCGGTAGCCGTCCTTGATGCCGTTGATGCCGTAGATGATGCCGGCGGTGGGGAAGTCGGGCGCCGGCACGATCTCCATCAGATCGTCGATGCTGGCGTCGGGATGGCGCAGCAGGTGCAGGCAGGCGTCGACCACCTCGTTCAGGTTGTGCGGCGGAATATTGGTCGCCATGCCGACCGCGATCCCGCCGGCGCCATTGACCAGCAGATTCGGCAGTTTGCTGGGCAATACCAGCGGTTCTTTTTCCGAGCCGTCGTAATTCGGACCGAAATCGACCGTTTCCTTGTCGATATCGCCGAGCATTTCGTGCGCGATTTTTGCTAGCCGGATTTCGGTATAGCGCATCGCTGCCGCCATATCGCCGTCCACCGAGCCGAAATTGCCCTGGCCGTCGACCAGCATGTGGCGCATCGAGAAGTTCTGCGCCAGCCGGACGATGGTGTCGTAGACCGACTGGTCGCCGTGCGGGTGGTACTTGCCGATGACGTCGCCGACGATACGGGCCGACTTCTTGTAGGGCCGGTTCCAGTCGTTGTTGAGCTCGTGCATGGCGAACAGCACCCGCCGATGCACCGGTTTGAGGCCGTCGCGGGCGTCGGGCAGGGCCCGGCCGACAATCACGCTCATGGCGTAATCGAGGTAGCTGCGGCGCATTTCCTCTTCGAGGCTGATGGGCAGGGTTTCTTTGGCGAACGAGGTCATGGGCGGCACGCTGACGGGCAAGGAGGCGGAATTTTACGCTGCGGAGGGTGTCGCACCGCCGCAACACAAGGCCGCTATTCCGCCTCAGTCCTACGCTTCCGGGGCGTCCGGCGGGGTGTTTGACAAAGACCCTATGGCACAATCGCCTCAACGTTTTGGGTGGTGGTCACTTAAAGCGTCCTTGATTCGCAGCGCGGCTGCGGCTTTTTCCCCAAGAGGAGAACCATGAAGAAACTGAATAAAGTGGCGATGATGTTTGCAGTCGCTGCGCTCGCCACTGCCGCCGGCGCGCAGACCCGTGTCACCGCTGCGAATGGCGGCCCGGTCATCGACAACTGGCAGAACGGCACTGGCGAACTGGTCTGGAAGAACGGCACCAACGAACTGTGCTGGCGCGATGCCAACTGGACGCCCGCAACGGCTGCCGCTGGTTGCGACGGTGCTCTGGTTCCCGCCGCTCCCGTGGCTGCTGCTCCTGCTCCGGCTCCGGTTCCCCCGGCTCCTCCGGCAGTGGCCGCTTCGAAGGTCACCTTCGCTGCTGACACCTTCTTCGACTTCGACAAGTCTGTCCTGAAGCCCGAAGGCCGCGCCAAGCTCGACGACCTGGTGTCGAAGATCAAGGACCTGAACCTGGAAGTCATCATCGCCGTGGGTCACACCGACTGGATCGGTACCGTTGCGTACAACCAGAAGCTGTCGGTTCGCCGCGCTGAAGCCGTGAAGGCCTATCTCGTGTCCAAGGGCATCGAGAAGAACCGCATCTACACCGAAGGCAAGGGCAAGAGCCAGCCGATCGCCGACAACCGCACCGCCGAAGGCCGCGCCAAGAACCGTCGCGTGGAAATCGAAGTGGTCGGCACGCGCCCCAACAAGTGATCCGCAAGGACCGCTGACAAGAACCCCGCCTCGGCGGGGTTTTTTTATGGCCGCGCAGCCGCCTCGGCGCGCGGCTTTCCAATTCGCGACGTTTCATAATCGCTGCATGACAGATACCGTGAATGCCGATCCGGCAGAACTCGCCAAATTCTCAGAACTCGCGCACCGCTGGTGGGATCTCGAAAGCGAATTCCGACCATTGCACGAAATCAATCCGCTGCGCCTCGACTGGATCGACGGCATCTCCTCCCTGTCCGGCCGCAAGGTGCTCGACATCGGATGCGGCGGCGGCATCCTGGCCGACTCGATGGCGCGCAAGGGCGCCGAGGTGCTGGGCATCGACCTGGCCGACAAGGCGCTGAAAGTGGCGCAGTTGCATGCGCTCGAGGCGGGCACGCGCGGCGTGAAGTACCGTTCGGTCAGCGCCGAGGCGCTGGCGGCCGAGCAGCCGGGGAGCTTCGATATCGTCACCTGCATGGAAATGCTCGAACACGTGCCTGAACCGGGCTCGGTCGTCAAGGCCTGCGCCGATCTCGTGAAGCCCGGCGGCTGGGTCTTCTTCTCTACCATCAACCG
Source organism: Variovorax jilinensis (assembly GCF_030316885.1). Classification (GTDB taxonomy): domain Bacteria; phylum Pseudomonadota; class Gammaproteobacteria; order Burkholderiales; family Burkholderiaceae_C; genus Variovorax; species Variovorax jilinensis. The sequence goes on from NZ_JASZYQ010000002.1 coordinate 691,315, forward strand.
GAACCTGAAGGCGTTCATGCTCGCGATCGTGGGTGCCGAGTACGTCCTCGGCATGCTGCCGCGCGGCACGCACGAATACCAGAAGCTGATCCGTCCCAGCGAACTGGCCGCCCATTGCCGTGCCGCCGGCCTCGACCTGCGCTTCACGCGGGGCCTCGAGCACAACCCGCTGACCCGGCGCTACTGGCTCAGCGGCGACACCAGCGTGAACTACATGTTCGCGACGCACAAGCCGGTGGCCGGATCGTGAGGCCGTCGCCCACCGATGCCGTCCTGTTCGACCTCGACGGCACGCTGATCGACAGCGCCCCCGACCTCGGCGCCGCCGCCGACCAGATGCGCACCGAGCGCGGCCTGGCCTCGTTGCCGCTGGCGCGCTATCGCCCGATGGCCGGTGCGGGTGCCCGCGGCATGCTCGGCGTGGCCTTCGGCATCACGCCGGATTCGGACGGTTTCGACCTACTGCGGGAGGAGTTCTTCGTCAAGTACGAAACGCGCATGCTGACCCACACGCGCGCCTTCGACGGCGTTGCCGAGCTGATCGAGGCCCTGAATGCGCGCGGCCTGCGCTGGGGCGTGGTGACCAACAAGCCGGAGCGCTTCACGCTGCCGCTCACGGCGGCGATGCCGCTGTTCGCGAGTGCCGGCGCGATCGTGAGCGGCGACACCACGCCGCATGCCAAGCCCCATCCGGAGCCGCTGCGCGAGGCGGCGCGTCGCATTGGCGTGCCGGCCGGGCGATGCATCTACGTCGGTGACGACGAACGCGACATCCAGGCAGGCCGTGCAGCCGGCATGCGGACGGTGGCTGCCAGCTACGGCTACATGGGCGAGAGGGCCGAAGTGGCGCGCTGGGACGCCGATGCGGCGATCGATTCGCCCATGGCGCTCTTGCAGTTGCTCGAACAGGCCTAAAATGGAGCGCTTGGGGCTGCACTGGTTTCGACGTGGGTTCGGAATCGCAGCGGTGCATGTCGAGCTGAATGCGCTCGTAAAACAGATTCAAACAAACTAACTGCAAACGACGAACGTTTCGCACTCGCCGCTTAATTGCCGGTGAGCTTTGCAACAGCAGGCCGATGGGCTGGGCAAGGGGGTGACGGAGCAATCCGGCGCCTCCCGGCTGCAAAGATAATCTACATGGGCTGGTCCTGATCCGGGTACCTTGGGTCGGGACGAGAAAATAGGGTGCTGGCGGCCGGTGTAGCGTGCGACTGCGCGACACCGGTGGCGAGACTCAAATCAGATCGCTAAACATGTAGATCTGCGCGAAGAAGGCTTGCGGACGGGGGTTCAAATCCCCCCAGCTCCACCAAACCACCAAACCCCCAGGGCGGGCAACCCCCTGGGGGTTTTGTTCGTTCGAGGCAGCCTGCGGGCGCGTTTTGCATCGCCGCCGTTTCTGCGCTCCAATCCACCGCGACAGCGATGCGCGAAAGGCCCATGCATTCTTCGACCACGACGACAGCGACAGTTCCCCGCGATGCCGGGGCGGAAGCCCCGCGCGCCTTCCCGCTGGCCAGCGTCGAGCATCTCCAGGCGCTGGCCTTCCTGTTCGGCCTCGACGCGCCGTCGCCGGCCGGGGCCCGCGTGCTCGAACTGGGCTGCGGCGGGGGCGACAACCTGATCCCCTTCGCGGCGCGTCATCCGCAGGCGCGCGCGGTCGGTATCGATCCGGATCCGGCGCGGCTGCGGGCGGGCGCCGGGCTGATCGCCCGGGCGCGGCTCATGAACATCGAATTGCGCGCGATCGCCATCGAGGATATCGATGCCGCCTTCGGCGAGTTCGACTACATCGTCTGCCACGACGTCTACAGCGGCGTCGCGCCCGCGGTGCAACAGGCGATCCTGCGGGTCTGCGCGCGCAACCTGGCGCCCGACGGCGTCGCCTTCGTGAGCTACAAGGTCTATCCGGGCTGGAAGTCGCGCGAGATCGTGCGCGACGCCATGAACCTGCGCGGAGCTCCGCGCGACGAGCCCGACGAGAAGCTCGCCTATGCGCGAGGCATGCTCGACTTCCTCGATCGCCACGCGCCCGCGGGCAGCGTGCTCAAGCGCGCGCTCGAAGCCAACCTGCCGCTGGTGCGCGGCGCGAGCAGCGACTGGCTGCTGCAGGAGTTCCTGCAGCCGGCGCATGCGCCGTGCTACTTCAAGGAATTCGTCGCGCGTGCGGACGCCGAAGGGCTGACCTACCTGGCCGATGCCGAGCCGCAGACCATGTTCGCTCGCAACCACGGCGAGCGACTGCGCGAATCGCTGATGCGCGAATGCGGCGCGAGCCAGATCATGATGGAGCAGACGCTCGACTTCCTGGTCGACCGCACGCACCGCCAGTCGCTGCTCGTGAAGCGCGAACGGGCTCCCGGCATCCGCTGGCGGCTCGATCTCGAACGCATTCGCGGGCTCGACTTCGCGGGCAGTTTCGCGGCCGAGGACGGCAGTCCGCTCGCGATGACGGGCGGCGGGCAGGCCTGCCGCACGCCGGGCGGCCAGAGCCTCGTGCTGCGCCTGCCCGTGCACCGCGCGGTGGCGCTGGCGCTCGAGGAGATCTTCCCGGCCACGATGAAGGTCGATGCGCTGCTGGCCGAAGTCGCGGCCCGCACCGGCGAGAGCCGGACGGCGCTCGAGGCGCCGGTGCTCGCGATGCTCGAGGAACTGCTGATCCTCGGCGCCGTCCGCATCCGCCGCTCGCCGCCGCGCGTGGCGGCCACCGTGTCTGCCCTGCCCGAAGCGCCGGCCGCGCTGCGTACGGCGCGCGCCGTGGCGCTCAGCGCGGGGCCGTCGGCGACCGTGACCAACCAATGGCACGAGCCGGTCGCGCTGTCGCCGCTCGAGCGCGTGCTGCTGCCGCTGCTGGACGGCCGGCATTCTCACGACGACCTCGCGCGCCACCTGGCCGGCGAGGCAACGGCCGGGCGCCTGCGCCTGATCCGTGACGACAAGCCGCTGACCGACGAGGATGCGCTGCTGGCGTTCGCGCGGCAGCAGGTAGGGTTCGCATTGCGCGACTTGCGGCGCAAGGCATTGCTTGCGGGCTGAGGTGCCCGGGCTTCCACAGAAAGAATCGATGATGCAAACCATCCAGTGGACGAAGCTGCTGCGGCTCGGCGTGGCCGCGGTCGTCGCCTGCGCAGGCCTGCACGCGCGGGCCGCGTCGCAGGCGCCGGTCGCGGCCGAGAACGGCATGGTCGTGAGCGCGCAGCACCTGGCGACGCAGATCGGCGTCAACGTGCTCAAGCGCGGCGGCAATGCAATCGATGCGGCGGTGGCTGTGGGCTATGCGCTCGCGGTGGTGTATCCGGCGGCCGGCAACCTGGGAGGTGGCGGGTTCATGACCGTCCAGCTGGCCGATGGTCGCAAGACCTTCCTGGACTTCCGCGAGAAGGCGCCGCTGGCGGCGCGCGCCGACATGTACGTGGGCAAGGACGGCAAGGTGGTGCCGGGGCTCAGCACGGTGGGCCATCTCGCAGTTGCGGTGCCGGGCACGGTGTCGGGCCTGGAGCGCGCGCGCGAGCAGTACGGCACGATGAAGCGCGGCGCGCTGCTCGCGCCGGCCATCGCGCTGGCCGAGCGCGGCTTCGTGCTGGAGCAGGGCGATGTCGACATGCTGGCGACCGCCACTGCGGCCTTCGCCGCCGATCCGGCCTCGGCGGCGATCTTCCTGAACAAGGGCGCGCCTTTCGCAGTCGGCCAGAAGCTGGTGCAGAAGGATCTGGCCAGGACCCTGAAGGCGATCGCGCGGCACGGCTCCGACGGTTTCTACCGAGGACCGGTTGGCAACGCGATCGTGGTGTCGAGCCAGACCGGCCGCGGGCTCATCACGCAGCAGGACCTCGACGACTACCGCACGCGCGAGCTGCTGCCGATCGAGTGCAGCTACCGCGGCTTTCGGGTGATCTCGGCGCCGCCGCCGAGCTCGGGCGGCGTGGTGCTGTGCGAGATGCTCAATATCCTCGAAGGCTATCCGCTCAAGGAGCTGGGCTATCGCTCGGCCCAGGGCGTGCACTACCAGATCGAGGCCATGCGGCATGCCTACGTCGACCGCAACAACTACCTGGGCGATCCCGACTTCGTGAAGAACCCTCTCGACCGCCTGCTCGACAAGGGCTATGCCGCGAAGATCCGCGGCGTGATCGATCCCCAGAAGGCCGGCGTCTCGAGCGATATCAAGCCCGGCGTGGCGCCGCATGAAGGCAGCAACACCACGCACTATTCGATCATCGACCAGTGGGGCAATGCGGTGGCGGTGACCTACACGCTCAACGACTGGTTCGGGGCCAAGGTCACGGCTGCGGGCACCGGCGTGCTGCTCAACAACGAGATGGACGACTTCACCTCGCTGGTCGGCGTGCCGAACATGTACGGTCTGGTGCAGGGCGAAGCCAACGCAATCGCCCCCGGCAAGCGGCCGCTGAGCTCGATGAGCCCGACCATCGTGACCAAGGACGGGCAGCCGGTGCTGGTGCTCGGCACGCCGGGCGGCAGCCGCATCGTGACCGCTGTTCTGCACGGCATTCTCAACGTGGTCGACTACGGCATGAACGTGCAGGAGGCGGTGGATGCGCCGCGCTTTCACCAGCAGTGGCTGCCCGACGTGACCAACGTCGAGGTCTTCGCGCTCTCGCCCGACACCCGCAAGATCCTGGTCGACATGGGCCACAAGCTCGGCGATCCGCAGCCTGCCAATCATGTGGCCGCTATCATCGTCGGCGCGCCGTCGCTCGGCGGCAAGCCGGTCGGCAGCAACCGGTTCTATGGCGCCAACGATCCGCGCCGCAACACGGGCCTCGCGCTCGGCTACTGAAGAATGCATCTCGAGGAAATTCTCTATACCCAGGGCTTCGGCACGCGCCGCGTCTGCGCGGGGCTGATCCAGCAGGGCTTCGTGACGGTCGAGGGACGGCCGCAGACCGATCCCGGCGCCGATTTCGACACCACCGGCGACACGCTGCGGTTCACAGTGCAGGGCACGGCCTGGGAGTACCACGAGAAGGCCTACCTGATGCTGCACAAGCCGGCCGGCACCGAGTGCTCGCAGAAGCCGTCGACCTATCCGAGCATCTATACGCTGCTGCCGTCGCCGTTGCGGCTGCGCCCGAACAAGGGCGCGGTGCAGGGCGTGCAGGCGATCGGCCGCCTCGACCAGGACACGACCGGCCTGCTGCTGCTCACCGACGATGGCCAGTTCATCCACCGCATGGGCTCGCCCAAGCACCACGTGCCCAAGGTCTACGAGGTCACTACCAAGCACCCGGTCGATGCCGGACAGGTCGAGCGCCTGCTGGCGGGCGTGGTGCTCGATGACGATCCGAAGCCGGTGCGCGCCGCAGCCTGCGAGGCCACCGGCGAATTGCAGCTGAGCCTGACCCTGACCGAGGGCAAGTACCACCAGGTCAAGCGCATGCTGGCCGCGGTCGGCAACCGGGTCGAGGCGCTGCATCGCTCGCGCATCGGCGGCCTGTCGCTGTCGGACGGGCTGGCGCCGGGGCAGTGGCGCTGGCTGGCCACCGACGAGGTCGAGGCGTTGCGCAACGCGCGTTCCGGTCAGCCAAAGGTCGGGGTGGGCCGTTAAGATTCGACGTCTTCGTCCGGAATCCTTCCCTTGCGCTCCAAATCATCGCTGACGGGCCGCCTCGCGGCCCTTTTCCTCGTGTGCGCGTCGCTGGCGGCACAGGCCGCCGAGGCACCTCCGGTCTTCGTCCTCAATTCCCTCGATGCGACCGTGAGCGTCATCGACCCCACGGGCTGGACCGAGAAGACCCGCATCCCGACCGGCAAGGAACCGCATCACCTCTACCTGACGCCCGACGAGCAATCGCTGATCGTCGCCAACTCGGCCGGCGATTCGCTGACCTTCCTCGACCCGCGCACGGCCCAGGTGCAGCGCGTGGTCTACGGAATCATCGATCCCTATCACCTGCGCTTCTCGCCCGACATGAAGTGGTTCGTGACCGCGGGCAACCGGCTCAACCACGTCGACATCTACCGCTGGGACGGCAAGGAGCCCAAGCTGGTGAAGCGGATCCCGACCGGCAAGACGCCGAGCCACATCTGGATCGATGGCAAGAGCACCACGGCCTATGTCTCGATGCAGGACAGCGACGAGCTGATCGCTGTCGACCTGCCGTCGCAGACCATCCGCTGGCGCACGCCCACGGGGCCGATGCCGGCCGACATCTTCGGCATCCACGAGGGCAAGACGCTGCTGGTCGGCCTGACCGGCAGCGACGGCGTGCAGGTGTTCGACGTCGCGGGCGCGCAACCCAAGGTGGTGGGCAAGATCCCGACCGGCAAGGGCGCGCATGCCTTCCGTGCGGCCGGCGATGGCGGCCGCAGCGTGTTCGTGAGCAACCGCGTCGCCAACACGATCAGCCGCATCGACCTGCGCACGCTGCAGGTCACCAACACCTACGCCGTGCCCGGAGGCCCCGACTGCATGGAAGTCTCGGCCGACGGCAAGACGCTCTACGTGACCTCGCGCTGGGCCAAGAAGCTCAGCGTGGTCGACCTCGCGAGCGGCAAGGTGGTGCGGCAGGTCAATGTCGGGCGCTCGCCGCACGGCGTCTGGACGCTCGATCATGCGAAGAGCTGAGGCCTTCACGCTCCCCCACTGCGTGTGGGTCGCTGCCCCCCGAGGAGGCCGCAGGCCGCCTTGGAGCGGCCCGGCGCCAGCCTGGAGGCGTGTTGCAGCACTGTTCGCCGCCAGCGCCTTCGTTTCGGGCAGTGCGCTGGCCCAGGCCTGCGCCAAGCCGGTCTACCTGACCTTCGATACCGGCCACATGGGCGTCGCGCCGCTTGTGGCGGACGTGCTCAAGCGCCATGACGTGCGCGTGACCTTCTTCGCGGCCGCCGAGCGCACCCAGACCGATGGCGACAGCCTCGACAACCACTGGGCGCCGTGGTGGAAGGCGAGGGCGGCCGAGGGCCACGAATTCGCCTCGCACACCTACGACCACGCCTACTGGCGCGGCGACGTCAAGGGCGTCGAGCCGCGCTTTCGCATCCGGCCTTCCGCCGGTGCCTTCGCCAACCGCGAGTTCACCTGGGACGCTGCCACCTACTGCGCCAACGTGGCCAAGGCCTCGGACCGCCTGCAGCACATCACAGGCAAGAAGCCGCTGCCGCTGTTCCGCGCCCCGGGCGGCAAGACCTCGCCGAAGCTGCTCGCGGCAGCCAGGGCCTGCGGCTACGCGCACGTTGCCTGGGCGCCCGCGGGCTTCCTGGGCGACGAACTCCCGAGCGAGAAGTTCAGCAACGAACTGCTGCTCGCGCAGGCGCTCGAGAAGATCCAGTCGGGCGACATCCTGCTCGCGCACCTGGGCATCTGGTCGCGCAAGGACCCTTGGGCACCGGCCGACCTGGAGCCGCTGATCGTGGGCCTCAAGGAGAAGGGTTTCTGCTTCGAGACGCTGCGCCAGCATCCGGCCTACCGCGAGTGGATCGCGGCCCATCCCTGAAGCGGCGCAATTCCTGAACCTTCGGGCAGCGCCCCGATCGCACGTCGATGGACTGGCTCACCGATCAATTCGCGAACCTGCAGCAATGGCTCTTCGAGGCCGTGGTGCAGCCGGCGGTGTACGCGGTCGGCCTGGGTGGCTGGGTCGAGGACGCCTTCGACGCCACGGGCTGGCTGCTGGTCGGGCTGATCCAGATCGCGATCCTGCTGATCGTCATCGGACCGCTGCAGCGCTGGCGGCCGGTCGAGCCGGTGGTCGACCGGCGGGCGATCCGCACCGACATCCTCTACACGCTGATCCACCGCCTGGGGCTGTTCCGGCTCGGGCTCTTCTTCGCGGTGCAGCCGCTGTTCGACGACCTGCTGGGCATGGCGCGCGCGGACGGCTGGGGCACGCTGCACCTGGACCAGCTCTGGCCCGGCGTGACCGACGTGCCATGGATCGCCTTCGCGATCTATCTGGTCGTGATAGATTTCGTCGAATACCTGATCCACCGCGGCCAGCATCGCTTCAACTGGTGGTGGGCGCTGCATTCGCTGCACCATTCGCAGCGTCAGATGACCATGTGGAGCGACAACCGCAACCACCTGCTCGACGACCTGATCCACGACGCGATCATCGTGCTCGTGGCGCAGCTGATCGGCGTCGCGCCCGGGCAGTTCATCGCGATCGTCGCCTTCACGCAGCTCAGCGAGAGCCTGCAGCATGCCAACCTGCGGCTCGGCTTCGGCGCCATCGGCGAGCGGCTGTGGATCAGCCCGCGCTTTCATCGCGTGCACCACAGCATCGGCATCGGCCACGAGTCGGCGGGCCCGAGGACGCTCGGCGGCCACAACTTCGGCGTGCTGCTGCCGTGGTGGGACATGCTCTTCCGCACCGTGAACTTCGAGCGGCGCTACGACCCGACCGGCATTCGCGACCAGGTCGAGCCCGATGCCGACGGCCGCCTGCGCGACTACGGCGGAGGTTTCTGGTCGCAGCAGTGGCGCGGACTGAAACGGCTCGCCGGCCGGGGTTGAAGCCACCTGTTCATCCGGGGGCGGTATCCTCGGCGACGATGCGTCTTCTTCTCGATTCCTTCTGGCGCTCGGTCGCCTATTGCCTGCACCCGCGGGTGATCGTGCTGTCGCTGCTGCCGCTGGGCCTCATGGTGCTGCTGGCGACGGTGCTGGGCTATTTCTACTGGGACGCCGCCGTGGCCTGGACCCGCACGTCACTCGACGCCTGGCCGCTGCTGGCCAGCTTCTGGGGCTGGATCGGCCGCTTCTTTCCGGGTGACGTGACGTCTGCGCTGGCGCCGCTGGTGGTGGTCTTCGCGGCCACCCCGCTGATCGTCGTGGTGTCGCTGCTGGTGGTGGCGGGCGTGATGGCGCCCGCGCTCACGCGGCTGGTGGCCGAGCGGCGCTTCCCGATGCTCGAACACAAGAAGGGCGCCTCCTTCTTCGGCAGCATGGCGCGCTCGATCGGCCTCACGGTGCTCGCGCTGCTGGCGCTCGTGGTGTCGATGCCGCTGTGGCTGATCCCCCCGCTGGTGCTGATCTTGCCGCCGCTGATCTGGGGCTGGCTGACCTACCGCGTGATGAGCTTCGATGCGCTGGCCGACCATGCCAGCGCCGAAGAGCGCAGCGCGGTGCTGCGGGCCCACAGGCTGCCCCTGCTCGGGATCGGCGTGCTGTGCGGCTACCTGGGCGCGGCGCCCAGCATCGTCTGGGCCTCGGGCCTGCTGTTCGCGGCCGCCTTCTTCGTGCTGGCGCCGCTCGCGATCTGGATCTACACGCTGGTGTTCGCCTTCTCGGCGCTGTGGTTCGCCCACTACTGCCTCGATGCACTGGCCCGGCTGCGGGCCCAGCGCGCGGCGGCGGCGCTTTCGTCATCCGCGGGCGCGCCGGTCGATGCCGGCGCGGTCGCCAGCCAATGGGGTGCGCCATGAGCTGCAGGGCCGCTCCCAAGGCGATTGCCGTAGCGCGAAGCGCGGAGGTTTCACCATGAGCCGCAGGGCCGCTCCCAAGGCGATTGCCGTAGCGCGAAGCGCGGAGGTTTCACCATGAATCGAAACATCGGGTTGATCATCGTCGGCGACGAGATCCTGTCGGGCAAGCGCGTCGACAAGCACATGCCCAAGGTCATCGAGTTGCTCGCCGCGCGCGGCCTCGAACTCGGTTGGGCCGAATACGTGGGCGACGTGCCGCTGCGCATCTCGGCGGCGCTCGGACGCGCCTTCGCCTCGGGCGACATCGTGTTCTCGACCGGCGGCATCGGCGCCACGCCCGACGACCACACGCGCCAGTGCGCGGCCGCCGCGCTCGGCGTGCCGCTGGCGCTGCATCCCGAAGCCGAGGCGCTGATCCGCGAACGCATGCAGGACACCGCGCGCGAGCAGGGCACGGTCTACGAACCCGACCGCCCCGACAACGTCCACCGCCTCAACATGGGTGTGTTCCCGCTCGGCGCGCGCATCATTCCCAACGGCTACAACAAGATCCCGGGCTTCAGCGTCGGCGACGTGCACTTCGTGCCGGGCTTCCCCGTGATGGCCTGGCCGATGATCGAATGGGTGCTCGACGGCCGCTATGCCGGACTGTTCGCGCCCGGCAGCGCGGCCGAGAAATCGGTGATCGTCTACGGTGCCATGGAAGCCACGCTGACACCCCTGATGGAGGCGATCGAGCGCGACCACCAGGGCATCAAGGTGTTCAGCCTGCCGAGCGTCGACCATCCGCAGCACGGACGCCATATCGAGCTCGGCGTGAAGGGCGACGCGCGCCATGTCGATGCCGCGTATGCCCAGCTGATCGCCGGCCTGCACGGCTTTGAAGCGAAGCTGGGCCCCGAAATGGTGCGTTGAATTTTTGCGCACCAATATGGTTACAACTCGCATCGTTTTGGGCTTCGCCCGCAGGCCCAATCCCTGCGGCATCGAAGTGACAATGGCATAGAAACTGCATTCCCCGTTTCCTGTACTTCCAACCCCAGTCCATTCCAAGGAGAACCTGATGGCAAAGACCGTCGCCGACGTACTCAAACTCGTGAAGGAAAACGAGGTCAAGTTCGTCGATTTCCGCTTCACCGATACCCGCGGCAAGGAACAGCACGTGACCGTGCCGGTTTCGCATTTCGACGAAGACAAGTTCACGTCGGGTCACGCCTTCGACGGCTCGTCGATCGCTGGTTGGAAGGGCATCGAAGCCTCGGACATGCAGCTCATGCCCGACCCGAACACGGCCAACATCGATCCCTTCTTCGAAGAGACGACGATGATCCTGACCTGCGACGTGGTCGACCCCTCGGACGGCAAGCCCTACGAACGCGATCCGCGCTCGCTGGCCAAGCGCGCCGAGGCCTACATGAAGGCATCGGGCCTGGGCGACACCGCCTACTTCGGACCGGAACCCGAATTCTTCGTCTTCGACGGCGTGCGCTGGGCCAACGACATGTCTGGCTGCTTCGTGAAGATCGAATCGGAAGAAGCCGCATGGAACACCGGCAAGGAATTCGAGCACGGCAACACCGGCCACCGTCCGTCGGTCAAGGGCGGTTACTTCCCCGTGCCCCCGGTCGACAGCTTCCAGGACATGCGCTCGGAAATGTGCCTGGTGCTCGAATCGCTCGGCATCCCGGTCGAAGTGCATCACCATGAAGTGGCCAACGCCGGCCAGATGGAACTCGGCACCAAGTTCAGCACGCTGATCGAGCGCGCCGACTGGGTCCAGCTGCAGAAGTACGTGATCCACAACGTGGCCCACGCCTACGGCAAGACCGCCACCTTCATGCCGAAGCCGATCGTCGGCGACAACGGTTCGGGCATGCACGTGCACCAGTCGGTCTGGAAGGACGGCAAGAACCTGTTCGCAGGCGACGGCTACGCCGGCCTGAGCGACTTCGCGCTGCACTACATCGGCGGCATCATCAAGCACGCCCGCGCGCTGAACGCCATCACGAACCCCGGCACCAACAGCTACAAGCGCCTGGTGCCCGGCTTCGAAGCCCCGGTCAAGCTGGCCTACTCGGCCAAGAACCGCTCGGCCTCGATCCGCATCCCGTTCGTGGCCAACCCGAAGGGCCGCCGCGTCGAAGCGCGCTTCCCGGATCCGCTGATGAACCCGTACCTGGGCTTCGCGGCGCTGCTGATGGCCGGCCTCGATGGCGTGGAAAACAAGATCCATCCGGGCGAAGCCGCCAGCAAGGACCTGTACCACCTGCCGCCGGAAGAAGACGCGCTGATCCCGACCGTCTGCCACAGCCTCGACCAGGCGCTCGAGTACCTCGACAAGGACCGTGCCTTCCTGACCAAGGGTGGCGTGTTCACCGATTCGTACATCGACGCCTACATCGACCTCAAGATGCAGGAAGTCACGCGCTTCCGCATGGCGGCACATCCGGTCGAATTCGACATGTACTACTCGCTCTGAGCGAGCGCGATCCGGGCACCTGCCCGGAGCGTTAAAAAAGGACGGCTGCGCGCCGTCCTTTTTCGTTGAAGGGGAACCCCCGCGCCGTATCTGTTTCGAATTGCATGAAAATGCCGGTTTGCGGCGCATCCACCCAAGACCATGAAGACCTTCTCCGTTTTCCTGCTGACTGCCTTCTCGGCGGCCGGCGTGCACGTCCAGGCCCAGGCGCAGCAAGAGCGCGTCTGGCGCTGCGGCAACGAATACACGAACAACGCCACCGTGGCCCAGCAGCGCGGCTGCAAGATCATGGAAGGCGGCAACCTGACCATCGTGCAGGGAAGCCGCCCGGTGGCTTCGGCCGCTCCCTCCAGCAGTGGCAGCGGCGCCGCCTCGGCGGCACGCTCGCCGGCCGGCAGCCCGAAGGTCGACGGCGCCGACCAGCGCTCGCGCGACGGCGAGGCCCGCTCCGTGCTCGAGGCCGAACTGCGCAAGGCGCAGGAGCGCCAGTCCCAGCTGCAACGCGAGTACAACAACGGCGAGCCCGAGAAGCAGGGCAGCGAAAGCAAGAACTACCAGAAGTACCTCGACCGGGTGTCCGACATGAAGGCCGAGATCGCGCGCAACGAGGCGGACATCGCGGGCCTGCAGCGCGAGATCGGTCGCCTGCCGGTGGCCAACCGCTGAAGCGGATGGCCTTCGGAAAATCGGCCGGACCGGGCAGGCGCTTCCAGGCTTTCGACCAGCTGTCGACGCTGATTGCCGTCGTCAGGTTCGACGGTGCCGTGCTGTTCGCCAACTCCGGTCTCGAAGACGCCCTCGGCACCTCGCGCCGCACGCTCGAAGGCTCGCAATTCGGGGCCTGCTTCCACGAGCCGCAGGTGCTGCGCACCGCGATCGATGGCGCCCGCAGCAACGACTTCGCGACCCTGCGCTACGAGGCGCTGCTGCGGCGCGTGAACCACGAGCTGATGCCGGTCCAGGTCACGCTGGCGCAGGGCGAGAAGCCCGGCGAGCTGATCATCGAGATGACGCCGCTCGAGCAGCAGGTGCGTCAGGACCGCGAGGAACGCCTGCTCGACCAGGCGCAGGCCAACAAGGAACTGATCCGCAACCTCGCGCACGAGATCAAGAACCCGCTCGGCGGCATCCGCGGTGCGGCGCAGCTGCTGCAGATGGAGGTCGAGTCGCGCGACCTGATCGAGTACACGCAGGTCATCATCCATGAAGCCGACCGGCTGCAGACGCTGGTCGACCGGCTGCTGGCGCCGCACCGGCGGCCGCATGTAGTCGGTGACGTCAATATTCACGAGGTCTGCGAACGCGTGCGTTCGGTGATCCTGGCCGAGTTCCCGCGGGACCTGCACATCGAGCGCGATTTCGATGTCTCCATTCCCGAGTTCCGCGGCGACCGCGAGCAGCTGATCCAGGCCACGCTCAACATCGTCCACAACGCCGCGCAGGCGCTCGCCGAGCGCCGCGCCGCAGGCGATGCGCAGATCACTTTCAGGACCCGCATCGCGCGGCAGGTCATCTTCAACAAGCAGTGGTATCGACTGGCACTGGAATTGCATGTGATCGACAACGGACCGGGCGTGCCGGACGCGATCAAGGACCGCATTTTTTACCCGCTGGTGTCGGGCAGGGATGGCGGGACGGGACTGGGGCTGACGCTTGCACAAACCTTCGTGCAGCAACATCACGGCGTGATCGAGTGCGACAGCGTCCCGGGCCGGACCGATTTCAAGATACTGATACCGCTGCCCTAGCAGCCAAGCAACAAGGAGCTGCATGAAGCCGATCTGGATAGTGGATGATGACCAATCAATCCGCTTCGTGCTGGAAAAAGCGCTGCTGCGCGAAGACCTGCCGACCCGTAGCTTCACCAATACGCGCGAGGTGCTCGCCGCGCTCGACGCAGCCGCCGACGACGACACGCAGGGCCCCCAGGTGCTCGTGAGCGACATCCGCATGCCCGGTGGCTCGGGCCTCGATCTGCTCGACAAGATCAAGGCGCGGCACCCGGGCCTGCCGGTCATCATCATGACCGCCTTCTCCGATCTCGACAGCGCGGTGTCGGCCTTCCAGGGCGGCGCCTTCGAGTACCTGCCGAAGCCCTTCGACCTGCCCCGTGCGGTCGAACTGATCCGGCGCGCGGTCGACGAGAGCCAGCGCGAGGAAGTGGCCGAGGAACGCATGGTGGCGGCGCCCGAGATGCTGGGCCAGGCGCCTGCGATGCAGGACGTCTTCCGCGCCATCGGCAGGCTGTCGCAAAGCAATGTCACGGTGCTCATCACGGGCGAGTCGGGTTCCGGCAAGGAACTGGTCGCGCGCGCGCTGCACAAGCATTCGCCGCGCGCCACCGGCCCCTTCGTGGCGATCAACACGGCGGCGATCCCCAAGGACCTGCTGGAGAGCGAACTGTTCGGCCACGAGCGCGGCGCCTTCACGGGCGCGCAGACCATGCGCCGCGGCCGCTTCGAACAGGCCGAGGGCGGCACGCTGTTCCTCGACGAGATCGGCGACATGCCCTTCGACCTGCAGACGCGCCTGCTGCGCGTGCTGAGCGATGGCCACTTCTACCGCGTCGGCGGCCACAACTCGGTCAAGGCCAACGTGCGCGTGATCGCCGCCACCCACCAGGACCTCGAGCAGCGCGTGAAGCTCGGCGGCTTCCGCGAAGACCTGTTCCACCGGCTCAACGTGATCCGCCTGCGGCTGCCCGCACTGCGCGAGCGCGGCGAGGACGTGCCGGCGCTCACGCGGCACTTCCTGCAGCAGAGTGCGAAGCAGCTCGGCGTGGAGCCCAAGCGCATCTCCGATGCGGCGCTGGCGCAGCTCGCGACCTTCGGCTTCCCGGGCAACGTGCGCCAGCTCGAGAACATCTGCCATTGGCTGACGGTGATGGCGCCGGCCCAGCTGATCGAAACCAAGGACCTGCCGCCCGAGGTGATGGCGACCGCAGCCGTGGTGCAGGCCGCGGCCCCCGCGGCAATCCAGGCCGGTGCTCCGCAGGTCGACCACCATCGCGAGCCGGTCGTCGTCGGCGCTGCGGTGTCGCTGGCGCCCGCGGTGGCGGCCGCCGCAACACCGGATGCCGCGGCGACGCTGGCCTGGGAGAGCGGCCTCGAGCTCGAGGCGCAGACCATGCTGGCCGCGGGCCGCAACGATGTCTGGGATGCCCTTTCGCGCCGCTTCGAATCGCGGCTGATCCTCACCGCGCTGGCCAGCACGCGCGGGCGTCGCATCGAGGCCGCGCAGAAGCTCGGCATCGGGCGCAACACGATCACGCGCAAGATCCAGGAGCTCGGCCTGGAGTGAACGTGGCCGCTGCTGCCCGAGGGGCCGCAGGCCGCCTTGGGCCGGCCCGCGCCGGCCTGACCGGCCTCAGCGGCTGCGTTGCCCCAGGGTCAGGGTGTCGAGCTGGAACTGCCCGCTCCTGTCCCACAGCCAGGTGTCGACATAGGTGTGCGGGCCGATCTTGCCGGGAGGCGGCAGCGGCGACGCGGCCTTGATCAGCTCGGCGATCATCGGCGCGACCTCGGGCGCATGGCTCGGCGTGCGGCTGAAGTACACGCCCGTGACGTTGCCGTCGGCATCGACGTCGGTCTCGGTCACGACGACGGCATACACGAGCGGCGGAATCTTGCCCTTGTAGATGCGCTTGGGGTACTTCTTGTAGATGTAGGCCGCGCCGATCTTGCGGTAGGTCTTCACGGCCGGCGTCTGCGCCGTGATGAGCCGCACGTTGGCGACCTTGTCCGATGGGCCGTCGTCGCGAGCGCCTTCCGCGGCCGCCGCGGTCGCGCGGTCGACCTTCTTCTCTTCCTTCGGCAGCAGCGAGCAGGCCCCCAGGCTGAGCGCCATCGCGCCCGCCGCCAGGACGAGCGCGGGCCTCATGGCGCGAGCTCCAGGATCACCGGCGCGTGGTCGCTGGGCTTGTCCCACTTGCGCGGCACGCGGTCGATCACGCAGCCTGCGACCTGCGGCACCAGCGGCGCGCTGACCAGGATGTGGTCGATGCGCAGGCCGCGGTTCTTCTGGTAGCCGAGCATGCGGTAGTCCCACCACGAATAGCTCTTCTCGGGCTGCTCGAAGAGCCGGAAGCTGTCGGTCAGGCCCAGCCCCAGCAGGTCCCTGAAGTGATCGCGTTCGGCGGTCGTGTGATGGATGGTCTCGGCCAGGCCCACGGGATCGAAGCTGTCGCGGTCTTCGGGCACGATGTTGAAGTCCCCCAGCAGCACCAGCCGCGGATGGGACGCCAGTTCCTGGCGCAGGTAATCGCGCAGTGCCTCGAGCCAGCGCATCTTGTAGGCGAACTTCTCGCTGCCCGGCTCCTGGCCATTGACGAAGTAGCCGTTGACGATGCGCAGCTCGCCGCCCGGCGTGTCGATGGTCGCGCTGATGACGCGCGAGTGCTCGTCGCTGAAGCCGCCGATGTTGCGCACCACCTCGCGCACCGGCGCCAGGCTCAGGATCGCGACGCCGTTGTAGGTTTTCTGGCCGAAGGCCACGGCGTCGTAGCCGGCCGACTTCAGCACCTCGAGCGGGAACTTGTCGTCGCTCATCTTCAGCTCCTGCAGGCACAGCATGTCCACCGGATTGGCGATCAGCCAGTCAAGCACGTGCTGCAGCCGGGCGGTGAGGGAGTTGACGTTCCAGGTGGCGATTTTCATGTTTGCTTCTGAGTGTTGAATGGCGTTGCCGGATGTTCGAGGCGCCTTTGCGCGGCACAAGCGCGCAGTCTACTTTCGCGTCGGGGCGTCCGTTCGGCTAGTGCTTCCGAGGAATGCCTTTCAGGCCTTCGCGCAGTAGAGTGCGCGGACGACAGGGGATCTGAGTGATGGCAATGCCGACTCGCAGGACTTTCCGCCAGCTTGGCCGATGGGGGCAAGCGGTCCGTGGTCGCGCCACCCGATCATGAACCCCGTCATCACGCTCGACCTGCGCACCGTGCCCGGCACGGCGCCGACGGCCGGCCGGCCCGAGGTGGTGCTGCCCGACCGCTCGACCTTTCCCCGAGACACCCACACGCTGCCCGAGGGGCTGCGCCTGCTCGACTACGAGATCGTCGGCACGATCGGCGAGGGCGGCTTCGGCATCGTCTACCTGGCGTGGGACCACGTGCTCGAGCGCCACGTCGCGATCAAGGAGTTCCTGCCGGCGACGCTCGCCACGCGCGCCACTGCCTCGCCGGCCGTGGTGGTCAGGTCGCAGCGCCATGCCGA
The DNA here is from genome assembly GCF_030316885.1 of Variovorax jilinensis. Lineage (GTDB taxonomy): Bacteria > Pseudomonadota > Gammaproteobacteria > Burkholderiales > Burkholderiaceae_C > Variovorax > Variovorax jilinensis. Next base: position 708,388 of record NZ_JASZYQ010000002.1, read on the forward strand.
TGGCTTTCGCGCCGGGATGCGCAGCTTCCTCGCCGAGGCGCGAACGCTCGCGCGCTTCGATCATCCTGCCCTCGTGAAGGTGCTGAGATTCTGGGAAGGCTATGGCACGGCCTACATGGCGATGCCCTACTACGACGGCCCGACGCTCGCGCAGTCGCTCGCCGCGCTCGGACGCGCGCCGTCGGAAAGCGAGATCCTCGGCTGGCTGCATCCGCTGCTCGACGCGCTCGCCACGATGCATGCGATGGACTGCTTCCATCGCGACGTGGCGCCCGACAACATCCTGCTGACCGGCCACGGCCCGGTGCTGCTCGACCTTGGCGCGGCACGGCACGTGATCGAGGGCATGGGACCGGCGCCGACCGTGCTCTACAAGCCGGGCTATGCGCCGATCGAGCAGTACGGCAACGTCGCCTCGATGCAGCAGGGCGCATGGACCGACCTGTATGCGCTGGCGGGCGTGGTCTACCGGGCGGTCACGGGACGCTCGCCGATACCGTCGGTCGAGCGGCTCATGGACGATCGACTGCAGCCGCTGTCCGAGGCCGCGGCCGGGCGTTACAGCGCGCAATTCCTCCAGGCGGTCGATGCCGCGATGGCGTTGCAACCGACGCAGCGGCCGCAGAGCGTGAGGGCGTTCCGCGCGCTGCTCGGCGAGCGTGGCGGCGGTGCCGCTTCCCGGTCGGCGGCGGCCGACGCGCAAGCCGAATCCGAAACGGCTGCCGCTGCTGCTGCCGCTGCTGCGGATGCCGGTGCCGCGGCTGTGGCGTCTGCACCCGTGCCGCTCTCGCTGGCCAACTGGCCGCCGCTCGACACGGCGCCCGATGCGATTCGGCGCCGCGCCGAGCCCTTCGCATGGCCCCGGCTGTGGGCTGCCGCGGTGGTCGCGGTGCTGGCCGTGCTCGTGGTGCTGACCTGGCGCCAGTTCGATACGCGGTCGCCGGCGGTGCCCAGGCTCGCGGCGCCGGCGCAAGCGCCTTCGCCTGCGCCGGTACCGGCGCCGGCAGCGGCGCGGGCGCCCGCACCGGCACGGGCGACCGCACCGACACCGGAATCGGCACCGACACCCGCCCCGGCATCGGCATCGGCATCGACACCTGCCCCGGCACCGGCGACAGCGCCATTGCAGGCCGTGGCGCCCGCGGCCGCTCCGCGCATCGAGTCGCCATCGCCCGTCGTGCCCGATCCGCCGGCATCGACGGTCTCCATGCCGGTTGCCGAATCGGCTCCGCCCGCCGATCCCGAGCCCCCGCCCGGGCTTGGAAGCCCGACCGGGGAAGCGCCCGCCGCCGAACCGTCGATCGCCATCGCGCCTGCCGCTGCGCCGCTTGCGCGGTCCGAGCGCCGCACCGCCGCGCAGCCTGCGGCCGTGGCGAGCGTCGAGAATCCGCGCCCGCGTCGGCGCGAGCCTCGCGCAGCCGTCCCGGCGGCGGAACCGCCGCCCCGCGCCGCTGCCGCCGTCCCGGTGGAAGCGCCGGTGGCAGCCGCGCCGGTCGAAGCGACAATGCACAACGCCAGATGTACCGAAATCCTTCAGAAGGCCTCGCTCGGACCCGTGAGTCCCGCCGAGGCCGCCTTGCTGCGAAAGGGATGCCAATGACGATGACCCCAAGCCTGGTCCGCTGCCTCAGAACACTTGCGGGTGCGGCTGGCGTGCTGCTCGCGCTCGGCCTGGCGGGTTGCGCCACGCCGGCCCCGCCCTCGGCATCCACCACCGAGATGCCCTTCGACGAGGCGGTGGCCCAGGCCACCGACGCCCTGGTCATGCAGACCCAGAAGCAGTCGCTGTTCCCGGCCCGCTTCGGCGCCCGGCGCACCGTGGTGCTCGACCCGATGATCGACGCCGGCAGCGCCCAGCAGACGGCGGCCACGCAGCAGCTGCAGCAGCGCGTGACACAGCGCATGAACACCCAGTTCGACAGCATCGAGATCCTGCCGTTCCAGAAGGACAGCCTCGACAAGGCGCGCTACCTGCTCACGGGCACGATGACACGGATGTCCGTCAACGAGCCGAACGGCCCGATGAAGATCAACCTTGCGCTGACCGAACTCAGCAGCGCCACCGTGGTCGCGCAGTCGTCGGCCGTGGCGCTCGACCAGGGCCTGGATCACACGCCGTTGCGCTACTTCCGCGACACGCCGGTTCCGACCAAGGACCTCGTGATCGAAAGCTACATCCGCACCACCGCCACGCCGCCGGGCCAGAAGGCCGACCCGTACTACATGGAGCGCATCGCGTCGGCGCCTGTCATCAACGAGGCCACCGCGCTCTACAACGCCGAGCGCTACCAGGATGCGCTGGAGCAATACACGCTGGCAGGCGGCACGCCCAGCGGCGAGCAGCTGCGCGTGCTCAACGGCCTCTACCTGACCTCGGCCAAGCTCGGCCGCACGGCCGAGGCCGAGCAGGCCTTCCGCAAGATCGTCGCCTACGGCATCGCGAACCAGCAGCTCGGCGTCAAGTTCCTGTTCAATCCCGGCACCACGGTGTTCTGGTCCGAGCCGCGCATCAGCGGCCCCTACGCGATGTGGCTGCGCGAGATCGCCAAGGCCAGCGCCCATGCCAAGGTCTGCATGAACATCGTGGGCCACACCAGCCACACCGGACCGATGGCCTACAACGATTCGCTTTCGCTGCAGCGCGCGCGCTACGTCCGGCAGCGGCTCACGGTGGAGGAGGCCGTGCTCGGCGATCGCACCACCACCAGCGGCCGGGGCTTCCGCGAGAACATCATCGGCAGCGGCACCGACGACGCGGTCGACGCGCTCGACCGCCGCGTCGAATTCAAGATCGTCAATTGCAGCTGACCGGGGCGCCAGGCGGCACCGGCCGCTCGCTCAGTTGCGCTCGAGCGTGACGAAGCTGAACGGCAGGCCGTTCTGCGCCACGTGCGGGTCGCGCGCGGTCTCGCGCCATGCGGGGCCGAACACCGGCGCCTGGGCGTCGCCCTCGAAATCGCGCGCGATCTCGGTCACGATCGCGCGCTGTGCGATCGGCTCGGCCTCTGCGTAGATCTGGCCGCCGCCCATCACCCAGCACTCGGCGGCGCCGGCGTCGCGGCACAGGGCGATGGCGGCCTGGAGACTCGCGGCGCGCTCGGCGCCCTCCGCCTGCCAGCCGGCATTGCGCGTGATCACGATGTTGCGGCGCCCTGGCAGCGGCCGGAAGCGCGGCGGGATCGAATCCCAGGTCTTGCGCCCCATGACCACCGGCGCGCCCATCGTGCGGGCCTTGAAGTGGGCCATGTCCTCGGGCAGCTGCCAGGGCATGCGGCCCTCGAGGCCGATCACGCCGTTCGAGGCCCGCGCGAGGATCAGGTTGATGCGCATTGCGTCAGACCGCCACGGGCGCCTTGATCGGCGGATGCGGGTCGTAGCCCTCGACCTCGAAGTCCTCGTACTGGTAGTCGAAGATCGATGCCGGCCGGCGCTTGATGACCAGCGTCGGGTAGGGCCTCGGCGCGCGGCTCAGCTGCAGCGCGACCTGCTCGGCGTGGTTGCTGTAGATATGGCAGTCGCCGCCGGTCCAGATGAAGTCGCCGACATCGAGGTCGCACTGCTGCGCCACCATGTGCGTGAGCAGCGCATAGCTCGCGATGTTGAACGGCACGCCGAGGAAGATGTCGGCGCTGCGCTGGTAGAGCTGGCAGCTGAGCTTGCCGCGCCCGCCTGGCGCCTGCGGCGGTGCGACATAGAACTGGAAGAAGGCATGGCAGGGCATCAGTGCCATCTTCGACAGCTCGGCCACGTTCCAGGCGCTCACGATGATGCGGCGCGAATCGGGGTTGCTGCGCAGCGTGTCGATCACCTGCCCGATCTGGTCGATGTGGCCGCCATCGGGGGTCGGCCAGCTGCGCCACTGCACGCCGTACACCGGCCCGAGGTCGCCGTCTTCGCGCGCCCACTCGTCCCAGATCGTGACGCCGCGCTCCTTGAGCCAGTTGTTGTCGCTGGAGCCGGTCAGGAACCAAAGCAGTTCCTGGATGATGGAGCGCAGGTGCACCTTCTTGGTCGTCACCAGCGGGAATCCTTCGTTCAGGTCGAAGCGCATCTGGTAGCCGAACACGCTCTTGGTGCCGGTGCCGGTGCGGTCGCCCTTCTGCACGCCGGTGCGGTCGACGTGGCGCATGAAGTCTTCGTATTGGGAGCGGATGGGGCGGTTCATGGTTGAGTCTTCTCCAGTCGGATCACCCGACCCGGATTCAGGATGTTCTGCGGATCGAGCCCGCGCTTGATGGCGCGCATCATCCCGAGCGCGACCGGCGACTTGTGCTTCTCGAGCTTGTCGACCTTGAGCGAGCCGACGCCGTGTTCGGCCGAGAACGAGCCGTCGAATGCTTCCACCGTGTCGTAGACCAGCGTGTTGATGCGGTCCTCGTGCTCTCGCAGGAAGGCCTGGCTGTCGCCACCCTCCGGGGCCTGCACGTTGTAGTGCAGGTTGCCGTCGCCGAGATGGCCGAAGTTCACGAGGCGCACGCCCGGCACCTCGCGCTCGAGCAGGGCATCGGCGGCGGCCACGAAGGCCGGAATGCGCGACACCGCGATCGAGATGTCGTGCTTGATGTTGAGCCCTTCCTCAGCCTGCGCGAGCGGGATGCTCTCGCGGATGTGCCAGAGCTGGTGCGCCTGCGTGAGGTTCTCGGCCACCACGGCGTCGCTCACGCAGCCGGCCTCGAAGGCGGTCTCGAGCAGTGCCTCGAAGCGCGCGCGGGCGTGGTCCTCGGATTCGTTGTCGGAATTCTCGAGCAGCACGCACCAGGGCACGGCCGCATCGTCGATGAAGGGCACGCGCAACTGCGGGAAGTGCCTGGCCACCAGGCCGAGCGCGAACCTGCCCATGACCTCGAAGCCGGTCAGGCCGGCACCGAGCCGCTGGTGCGCGAGTCCCAGCAGCGTGACCGCATGCTCGAGCGAGGGCACCGCAGCCCATGCGGTGAGCTGCGCGGCCGGCAGCGGGTAGAGCTTCATGGTGGCCGCCGTGATGACGCCCAGCGTGCCTTCGCTGCCGATCAGCAGGTCGCGCAGGTCGTAGCCGGTGTTGTCCTTGCGCAGGCCGCTGGTGCCTTCCCAGACCTCGCCCTGCGGCGTCACGACCTCGAGCCCGAGGCAGAGGTCGCGCGTGTTGCCGTAGCGCACCACCTGCGTGCCGCCGGCGTTGGTCGCGAGGTTGCCGCCGATGGTGCAGCTGCCCTCGGCCGCCAGGCTCAGCGGGAACAGGAAGCCGGCCTCGCGCGCGGCTTCCTGCAGCGTCTGCAGCACGCAGCCGGCCTCGACCGTCATCGTGAGGTTGGCGGCGTCGATGCTGCGGATCGCGTTCATGCGCTGCAGGCTCAGCAGCACCTGGGTGCCGCTCTCGTCGGGGATCGAGCCGACCGCGAGGCCGGTGTTGCCGCCCTGCGGCACGATGGAGGTGCCGGCTGCCGCGCAGGCCTGGACCACCTCCGCGACCTGCCGCGTGTCGCCCGGCCGCACCACGGCCAGCGCCTTGCCGCGCGAACGGCGGCGCCAGTCCTGCTCCCAGGCGCCCAGGTCGCCCTCGGTGAGGACGTTCGCCTCGCCCACGATGGCGCGCAGCCGATCCAACAGAACGCTCATGGCGTCGCTCCTTCGAGTGTGCGTGCGGTCGCCGCATTGCGCAGCCGCAGCCGCACGTGCAGGGCACAGGCCGTGAAGAGCGCCAGGCAGAGCAGCACCTGGATCAGCGCCAGCAGCCGGCCCGTTCCAGAGGTGTCGCTCCAGGCGCGCACCACGCCTTCGGTGAAATAGAGCCAGACCAGCAGGCTGACCCAGCGGTAGGTGTACATGCGGTTCTTCAGCAGGCCCGCCAGCGGCAGCACCAGCGGCAGCACCTTGAGCGCCAGCCAGGAACCGCCCGGACGCAGCGGTGCCAGCCACAGCTCCCAGGCCAGGCCGAGCACGATCAGCCCCACCAGGCTGCCGACGGCAAGCCAGCGGGTGGCGGAAACGGAGGCGGAGACGGGAAGGGGCGCGGTCACGGCAGGGCAGGCGGGCTGGGGCGGGCGGGCTGCGCCGGAGCGGCGAAAAGACCCGGTGGCATGATACCGGCCATGAATCGCCGGCAACTCTGGAGGGATCTTTCGCACTTTCCCTGGGGCAATACCGCCGCGGTGCTCCGGGAACGCTTCCGCGAGGATCGCCTGGGCCTCACGGCCAGCAGCCTGACCTTCACCACCACCATCGCGCTGGTGCCCTTCTTCACCGTGGCGGCCGCGCTGTTCACCGTGTTCCCGATGTTCAGCAAGATGCAGGGCCGGGTGCAGCGCTGGCTGATCGACAGCCTGATCCCCGACAACATCGCGCGCCAGGTGCTCGGCTACCTGAACCAGTTCGCGAGCAAGGCCAGCGGGCTCGGCGTGGCCGGCCTGATCGTGCTGCTGGTGACGGCCGTGGCGCTGATCCTCACGATGGACAAGACGCTCAACAACATCTGGCGCGTGCGCAAGCCGCGGCCGCTGGCGCAGCGGGTGCTCATCTACTGGGCCGCGATCACGCTCGGCCCGCTGGTGCTGGCGCTGAGCCTGAGCACCACGGCGTCCTTCTTCTCGGCCTCGCGCGACCTGGTCGGCAGCGCCATCGTCAAGTTCCTCTTCGACAGCTTCGAGTTCCTGCTGCTGGCAGGCGGTGTCGCATCGCTCTACCGCTTCGTGCCCAACACGCACGTGAAGTGGTCGCATGCGCTGGCCGGTGGCGTCTTCGTCGCGGCGGCGATCGAGGTCGCCAAGCGCGTGCTGGCGTACTACCTGAGCTTCGTGCCCACCTATTCGGTGCTCTACGGTGCCTTCGCGACCGTGCCGATCCTGCTGGTCTGGATCTACGTGGCCTGGTTGATCGTGCTGTTCGGCGCGGTCATCGCGGCCTACCTGCCGAGCCTGCTGACCGGCGTGGCGCGCCGCGGCGGCGCGGCCGGCTGGCCGCTGCAGCTGGCGGCCGAGGCACTGCAGCAGCTGCACGCCGCGCGCTCGACGCCGGCCGGCGGCCTCGGCGCGGCGGAACTGGTGGCGCGGCTGCGGGTCGACGCGCTGCAGCTGGCGCCGGTGCTCGAGACGCTGGTGGCGCTCGACTGGATCGCGCCGCTGGCCGAGGAGCGCGCCAACGACGATCCGCGCTACGTGCTGCTGGCCGAGCCGGCCGCCACCGCGCTGGCGCCGCTGCTGCGCGAGCTGCTCATGCCTCAGACGCCGCCGCTGCAGGCCCTGTGGCGCGACGGGCCGCTCGAGGCGCTCACGCTGCAGGATCTGCTGGCGACTCGATAATGGCGCCGATCCTCCGTTCGACATGCCCCGACCCGCCGTGACCGATTTTTCCACCAGCAGCAGTGCCAGCGTCGCCGACGACCGCCTCTGGGTCGCCTGCCTGTGCGCCGAATGGTGCGGCGCCTGCCGCGAGTACCGCCCGCTGTTCGAGCAGGTGGCGCGCGCGCATCCGCAGCTGCGCTTCGCCTGGGTCGACATCGAGGACCACGCCGAGATCGCGGACGACTTCGACGTCGAGACCTTCCCCACACTGCTGATCGCGGGCGCGGACGGCACCCGCTTCCTGGGCCCCCTGCTGCCGCATGCCGAGACCCTGTCGCGACTGCTCGATGCGCTGCAGCCCGCACAGCCCTCGGCGCCCGAGGTGGCGACCCTGCTCGCGTCGCTGGCGCGCGAGCCGCAGACCTTCACGGTCGGCTGATCCACTCCCACCACCGAAAGCCCGACCGATGAGAATCCTGATCTTCGGCGCCACGGGCATGGTGGGGCAGGGCGTGCTGCGCGAATGCCTGCTCGACGGCGACGTCACCCGCGTGCTGTGCGTGGGCCGGCAGCCCTGCGGCCAGACCCACCCGAAGCTGCGCGACCTGGTGCTGCCGGACCTGGCCGACCTGTCGGCCGTGCGCGACCAGCTCGCGGATTTCGATGCCTGCTTCTTCTGCCTGGGCGTGTCCTCGGTCGGCATGAAGGAAGAGGACTATCGGCGCGTCACCTACGACCTCACGCTCGCGATCGCGGGCACGCTGGCGCCGCTGAGTCCGCAGATGACCTTCGTCTACGTGACCGGTGCCGGCACCGACAGCAGCGAGCGCGGCGCCAGCATGTGGGCGCGGGTCAAGGGTGCGACCGAGAACGCGCTGATGCGCCTGCCTTTCCGCGCCGCCTACATGTTCCGGCCCGGCATGATCCAGCCGATGCACGCGGTGCGCTCGAAGACCGGGCTCTACCGATTGGCCTACGTCGTGGCGGCGCCGATCTTCGGCCTCATGCACCGGATCGCGCCGGACCGCATCACGACCAGCGAGCGGGTCGGCCGCGCCATGCTGGCCGTGGCCAAGCACGGCGCTCCGTCGCCATTGGTGGAGATGGCCGACATCAACGCGCTGGGCCGATAGGGCCCGTACGCCTCAGGCGAGGAAGTCGCGCAGCGCGAACAGCACGGCGTCGGGTGCCTCGGCCATGAGGTCGTGGCCGGCCTCGACAGTCACCACCTTGCCATCCCTGGCCTTCTGCGTCAGCGTGCGCGCGGCGCGCGGCTGCGTCATCTGGTCCGATTCGCCGAGCAGGAACAGCACCGGGCACTGGAGCTGCGCGAGCGCCTGCTCGCCGTTCGCGTAGTCGTTGCAGGCCTTGAAGCCGATGTGGAACACGTTGGCGTCGCGGTTGCTTGCGAGCACGCGGCGCATCAGCGCCCGCGAGCTGCCGTAGAGCCAGGTACCCGGGCCCAGCGTGGAGGGCGGCGGCGCGAGCATCGAGTGCGAGAAGGTGTTGACCATCGCGATCGCGCGCTGCGGATCGTTGAGCGCGGCGTCGAGCAGCGCGGGCGAGACGGTCATCGGGTAGGCGGTGCCGACCATCGCGAGCTTCGTCACGCGCTGCGGCGCGCGCGCCGCGGCCTCGAGCGCGATCAGCGAGCCGAAGCTGTGGCCGACCAGCGCGGCGCGCTCGACGCCCACGGCGTCGAGCAGCGCGACCACGAAGTCCGCGGCCTGCTCGACCGTGGCAGGCGGCGGCCCCGCGCTGCGGCAGTGCCCCGGCAGGTCGACCGCGAGCACGTTCCAGCCGTGGTTGGCGAACCAGCGGCTCTGCAGGATCCAGACGCTGTGGTCGTTGAGCACGCCGTGGATGAAGAGCACCGTGGGCTTGGCCGCATCGAGCGGCTTGCCGCCGGTGTAGCAGTAGGTGGCGTGGCCGTTGACGAGGACTTCCATCACGCACCCGCCTTCTCTGCGGCCTTCAGCGCGCGCTTGAGGTCGTCGATCAGGTCGGCCGGGTCCTCGAGTCCGATCGACAGCCGGATCGTGCCCTGCGAGATGCCGGCGCCCGCGAGCGCCTCGTCGGTCATGCGGAAGTGTGTGGTGCTGGCCGGATGGATCACGAGGCTGCGGCAGTCGCCGACGTTGGCCAGGTGGCTGAAGATGCGCAGCGTCTCGATGAACTTCTTGCCCTGCTCGCGGTTGCCCTTGAGGTCGAAGCTGAACACCGCGCCGGCACCCTTGGCGCCGTGGCGCAGCAGCTTGTTGGCCAGCGCATGGCTCGGATGCGACTCGAGCAGCGGATGGCCCACGCGCGAGACGAAGGGATGCGCGGCCAGGAACTCGACCACCTTCTGCGTGTTGTCGATGTGGCGCTCCATGCGCAGCGGCAGCGTCTCGATGCCCTGCAGGATCAGCCAGGCCGTGTGCGGGCTCATCGAGGCGCCGAAGTCGCGCAGCCCCTCGCGGCGCGCGCGCAGCAGGAAGGCGCCGACCGTGCTCTCCTCGCTGAAGACCATGTTGTGGAAGCCGTCGTAGGCCTGGGTCAGTTCGGCGAACTTGCCCGAGCGCTCCCAGTCGAAGCTGCCCGAATCGACCACCACGCCGCCGATCACGGTGCCGTGGCCCGAGAGGAACTTGGTGGCCGAGTGGTAGACCAGGTCGGCGCCCCAGTCGAAGGGCTTGATGAGGTAGGGCGAGGTCAGCGTCGAATCGACCAGCAGTGGCACGCCGGCCGCGTGCGCGATGTCGCTCACCGCCGGGATGTCGAGCACGTCGAGGCCCGGATTGCCGACGGTCTCGCCGAACAGCAGCTTGGTCTCGGGCCGGATCGCGGCGCGCCAGCCGTCGAGGTCGTCGGGCTTGACAAAGGTGGTGGCGATGCCGAAGCGCCGCATCGTGTAGTGCAGCAGGTTCTGCGAGCCTCCGTAGAGCGCGGTGCTCGCGACGATGTGCGAGCCGGCACCCATCAGGGTGGCGACCGACAGGTGCAGCGCGGCCTGGCCGCTCGCGGTCGCGATCGCGCCGATGCCGCCTTCGAGCGCGGCCACGCGCTGCTCGAGCACCGCGTTGGTCGGATTGCTGATGCGCGAATAGACATGGCCCGCGCGTTCGAGGTTGAACAGCGCGGCCGCATGGTCGCTCGATTCGAAGACGAACGAGGTCGTGAGATGGATCGGCACCGCGCGCGCGCCGGTGACGGGGTCGGGGGCAGCGCCGGCATGCAATGCCAGCGTGTCGAAGCCGGGGTCTGAGTAACCGGACATGAGCGCCTTTCGAAGTCGTTTCTGCAATGCTCCGTTACGCGCGCGGCCTCGGCGGCGCGCGCGCAGCGGTGATTCGGGCGGCCATTGTGGGCTATATTCAAAACGGCACGCCGCCGAGCAAGTGAGGAGCATTTCGATGAAGGTCAGCGACATCCTGCGGGTCAAGGGCAGCACGCTCTACACCGTCATGCCAGACGAACCCCTGGCCCATGCAGTCAACATCATGGCCGAGAAGGACATCGGTTCGCTGGTCGTCATGGAGCATGGCGACCTGGTCGGCATGCTGACCTTCCGCGAGGTGATCCTGGCCATCGTCGCCAATGGCGGGCAGGTCGGCGGCACGCAGGTGCGCAAGGCGATGGACGACCATCCCGTGACCTGCACGCTCGAGACCGACCTCGACGAGATCCGCCGCATCATGCTCGAGCGCCACGCGCGCTACATGCCGGTGATGGACAAGCGGATGCTGATGGGCGTGATCAGCTTCTACGACGTCGCCAAGGCCGTGGTGGACAGCCAGAACTTCGAGAACAAGATGCTCAAGGCCTACATCCGCGACTGGCCCGAAGAGCCGACCGACTCGGCGCCCTGACGCCGACGCCTTCCCCGAAGCCCTGCGGGGCGCCTAGTGCAGTTCCTGCGCCGTGTGGATCATCTCCCGCACGCGCGGATAGATCTGCGTGTTCCACTTGCTGCCGCTGAAGACGCCGTAGTGCCCGACGCCGGCCTGCAGGTGGTGGGTCTTGAGGTACGGACGGACGCCAGTGCAGAGATCCTGCGCGGCGACGGTCTGGCCGACCGCGCAGATGTCGTCGCGTTCGCCCTCTACCGTCATCAGCGCGGTTCGGCGAATGGCGGACGGATCGACCTTCCGCGCGCCGACCGTCAGCTCGCCGCGCGGCAGGTCGTAGGTCTGGAAGACGCGCTCCACGGTCTCCAGATAGAACTCCGCCGGCAGGTCGTTGACCGCGAGGTACTCCTCGTAGAAGTTGCGGATCGTGGCGGCCTGCTCGAACTCGCCCTCCACCAGGTGGTGGTAGAGCTTCTTGAACTGTTCCTTGTGGCGCTCGGGGTTCATGCTCATGAACGCGCTGAGCTGCAGGAAGCCCGGGTAGACGCGCCGCATCATGCCCGCGTGCGGCCACGGCACCCGGCTGATGAGGTTGCGCTCGAACCACCTGATGGGCTTGTCGGTCGCGAGCTTGTTGACCGCGGTCGGGTTGATCCGGCAGTCGACCGGGCCGGCCATCAGCGTGAGGCTCAGCGGCGCGGCCGCGTTGTCGTCCTCCGCCATGAGCGAGGTGGCTGCCAGCGCCGCCACGCAGGGCTGGCACACCGCCACCATGTGCGCCCCCGGCCCGATGGCCTCGAGGAAGCTCACGAGCTGCAGCGTGTAGTCGTCGAGGCCGAAGCCGCCGTTCCACAAGGGCACGTCGCGCGCGTTGTGCCAGTCGGTCAGATAGACGTCGTGGTCGCGCAGCAGCGTGCGCACCGTTTCGCGCAGCAGGGTCGCGAAGTGGCCCGACAACGGTGCGGCCAGGAGCACCTTGGGCTGCACCGCCTTGGTGTCCTTGCGAAAGTGCAGCAGGGTGCCGAAGGGTGCGACGAGGGTCACTTCCTCGTGGACTGCGACTTCCTGGCCTTCCGACTGCACGCTCGTGATGCCGTAGTCGGGCCGCGTGTGCGTCAGCCGCATGTGCGCGTAGACGTCGAGCGCCGCCGCGATCCGGCGCGATGCGCTCCGATCGGGCTTGGAATCCCACGCGCCCTTGCCGAGGAACTGGGCTGCAAGCCGGGACGGCGAAAGCAGGTCGGTATTGGTTTGATAGGCCCGGTACAGCATGTAACGGGTACAGGCAAGTTGCGGGCCAAGCGCTGCGCGCGCCGCAGAGATGCACTGTTCTGGCACAGGGCTTGCACACGTGCAGTTGCCGATCCGGCAGCCCAGGAGTGTCAGCATGGCCAAACCAGTCCTCACCATCAGCAGCAAGAACTACGGCGCATGGTCGCTGCGCGGCTGGCTGATGTGCCGCCTTGCCGGCCTGGACTTCAGCGAGAAGATCATTCCGCCCGACGATCCGGCCATGAAGGCCGAGATGCTGCTGCTGTCGTCCTCGATGCTGGTGCCTTCGCTGCAGCACGGCAGCATCAAGGTGTGGGACACGCTGGCGATCGGCGAATACCTCAACGAGATCAAGCCCAAGGCAGGCCTGCTGCCGGCCGATGCCGCGGCGCGTGCGCACTGCCGCGCGATCAGCGGCGAGATGCACTCGGGCTTCAGCGCGATGCGCAGTTCGCTGCCGATGAACGCCAAGGCCAGGTTCCCGAGCTTCAAGATCTGGTCGCGCGCCCAGACCGACATCGACCGCGTGGTCGCGATCTGGCGCGAATGCCTGAAGGCCTACGGCGGGCCCTATCTGTTCGGCAAGCAGCCCTGCCTGGCCGATGCGATGTACGCGCCCGTGGTCACGCGCTTCATCACCTACGACGTCAAGCTCGACGCCGCCTGCACCAGCTACTGCAAGCGGATCATGGAACTGCCCGCCATGCAGGAATGGTTGAAGGCGGCCAAGCAGGAGCCCGACGAGATCGACGAGCTCGACGCCGAGTTCTGAGCCGCGTCGACGAGTGCTCAGCCGGCCGCCGACCGGCCGAACATGCGCAGGTCGAGCGGCCATTCGTTGCCGAGCCACATGGCGTGCGCCGTGTGATCGAGCAGGTCGTCGCCCGTGAGTCCGTGCACGAACACGTCCATCGATCCTCGGCGCGCCTCGAGCCAGGGAATGACGCGGTCGAACGCCGCAGCGTCGAAGGCGAGCTGGCAGCTCCATTGCGGGTGCGGGCCCACGGGGCGCTCGTGCACGCGGCCGACCGCCACCGGAAGTTCGCGCCCGGCCGCTTCGGCCAGCTCGCGCGCGAGGGCCAGCGTGTCCGGGCCGAAGTAGAGGTGGGCGTGGTAGTGGGGGTAGAGGTTCTCGGGTCGGCGCGGCATGGGGTGGAATGCTTGTGGGGCGACAACGGCATCGCCGCCTCGCATCGACACTATCCCAATTCTTGAACGCTGCAACAACCGCTTTCACCGCTCGGTTTGGAATCGTGAAATACTGTTGTTTCATACAGTATCGAGATCGATGTCATGGCCGATGCCTTCATCCCCCTGCACGCCCTCAAGGGCCGCGGCGCGGCCTCGCGGCTGGCGCATCGTTTCGAGCGCGACCAGCGCGCCGCCTTCGACGACGGCTGGGGCACGCTCGAGGAGAGCGAGGCCGAAGCGCTGCCGCCGCTGCAGACCGAGGTGCGCTTCGAGGATGCCAGGTCGGTGCTGGGCGAGAACGACTCGCCCGACATTCCCTTCGACCGTTCGCTCAATCCCTACCGGGGCTGCGAACACGGCTGCATCTACTGCTTCGCGCGGCCCACGCACAGCTATCTCAACCTCTCGCCGGGCCTCGACTTCGAGACCCGGCTGATCGCCAAGCGCAACATCGCCGAGGTGCTGCGCGTCGAACTCGGCCGCCGCAACTACCGGCCGAGCCAGATCGCGATCGGCACCGCCACCGACTGCTACCAGCCGATCGAGCGCGAGCTGCGGCTCACGCGCTCGGTGATCGAGGTGCTGAAGGAGACCCGCCATCCCTTCGCCCTGGTGACCAAGTCGAGCGCGGTCGAGCACGATCTCGACCTGATCGCGCCGATGGCGGCCGACCGGCTCGCCGCGGTCTACGTCACGATCACCACGCTCGACGGCGAGCTCGCGCGCAAGCTCGAGCCGCGCGCCGCGGCGCCGCACCGGCGGCTGCGCACGCTGCGCACCCTGGCCGATGCCGGCGTGCCGGTCGGCGTCAGCGTGGCGCCGCAGATTCCCTTCGTCACCGAGGACATGGAACAGGTCCTCGAGGCGGCCTGGGAGGCCGGGGCGCGCAGCGCCTTCTACACCGTGATCCGCTTGCCCTGGGAGGTCGCGCCGCTGTTCAAGCAGTGGCTCGAACTGCACTATCCGCAGCGCGCCGGCCGCATCATGGCGCGCATCCGCGAGATGCGCGGCGGCCGCGACTACGACGCCGATTTCGCCACGCGGATGAAGGGCAGCGGGCTGTGGGCCGACCTGATCCGCCAGCGCTTCGAGAAGGCGACCCACCGCATCGGCTTCAACCGGGAGCGCATCGCGCTCGACCTCAGCGCGTTCCGACCACCTGGCGCAGCGGGGCAGGGCAGCCTGTTCTAGCGAGCGCGTCGGCGTTGCCGCTGCCGCCGCGCGGCTCGACGCCGCACCAGTCGCCGCCCAGCGCCTTCACGAGAAACACCGAGCCGAGCATGCGCTGGCCCGAGAGCTGCGCCGACTGTCGCTCGATGTTGAGCAGCGCCTGCTGCGCCGTGATGACGTCGAGGTACGTGGTGGCGCCGCCCTCGTAGCGGCTGGCCGACATCTCGAGCACGCGGCGCGCGCTGGCGACCGCGGCCTGCGATTGCGCGGACGCGCTCTCGAGCGCGGCCAGGCTCGTGATGCCGTCCTCGGCCTCCTGCATCGCGGTCAGCACCACGCGGCGGTAGCTCGCGACCGTGGCGTCGTAGCCGGCGCGCGTGAAGTCGACATTGGCCCGGATGCGCCCGCCGTCGAAGATGCTCTGCGTGGCCGAGACACCGATCGACCACAGCACGCTCTGGGCATCGAACAGGGTCGAGAGGCTGCGGCTGTCGACGCCGCCCGTGGGCAGCAGGTTGACGCTCGGATAGAAGGCCGCCGTGGCGACGCCGATCTGCGCATTGGCCGCGGCCATCGCGCGCTCGGCCGCGGCGACGTCGGGCCGGCGTTCGAGCGCATCAGAGGGCACGCCGAGCGGGATCGGCGGCGGCCTGAGCGGCCTGACGTCGGGCGCGAGCGAGAAGTTGGGCGCGGGCGTCCCCGTGAGCGTGGCGATCGCATGCTCGAACAGCGCGCGCTGGCGCTTGAGCAGCGAGACCTGCGTGAGCGTGTTGTCGAGCAGCGCCTGCTGCTGGGCGACGTCGAGGCCCGACACGGCGCCGCCTTCGTGGCGGTCGGTCACGAACTGCAGGGCCCGCTGCTGCAGCTCGATCGAGCGCGACACCACGTCGAGCTCGAGGTCGATGGCCCGCAGGTTGAAGTAGTTCGACGCCAGGTCCGCGGTCAGCAGCAGCCGGGTGTTCTCGAGGTCGGCGGCCGACTGCTCGGCCGAGGCCGTCGCGCCCTCGACGCTGCGCTGCACGCGGCCCGCGAGATCGAGTTCGTAGCTGGCGTTGAGCAGCAGCGCGAAGTCGTTCTGCACGGTCGAATAGTTGCTCGCCGTGTAGTTGGTGAGCGGCCGGTTGGCCGAGATCTTGAGACGCGAGGCGCGGGCGCCGAGCCCCACCTGCGGGTAGAGCGCCGATTCGGCGCCCGCGAGCGTGGCGCGCGCCTGGTTGAGCCGCGCACTCGCGATCGCGAGCGAGGGGTTGCCCGCCAGCGCCTTCAGCTGAAGTGCATCGAGCGTGGGGTCGCCGAACCGCAGCCACCACGGGCCCTTGGCCTCGGCATCGCTGGGCGAGGCCTGGCGCCAGGGCTGCTCGAGTTGCCAGCTCACGGGCACCTCGACCTCGGGCTTGCGGTAGTCGGGCCCGGCCACGCAACCGGCCAGCAGCGCCGCAGCGAGCGCGACCGACGTCACCCTCGCCAGCGTCACGCGGGCTCCTTGGCTGCCGTGACCACGTCGCCGTCGGCCAGCGAGTCGGAGGGGTTGAGCACCAGCCGATCGGTGGCCGAGATGCCGTCGATCACCTCGACCGTCTCGCCGTAGTTGCGCCCGATGCTGATGCCGCGCAGCCGCACCTTGCCGTCGGCATCGACCACCGCCACGCGCGTGCCCTCGGCGCGGAACAGCAGCGCGTTGGCCGGGATCGAGAGCGCAAGGCTCGGCGTCAGCGGCAGTGCGACCTGCACGTAGGCCCCCGGCAGCAGCTTGCCGTCCGGGTTCGGCAGCGCGACCTCGACCTGCATCATGCGGCTGGCGGCATCGATGGCGCCCGAGGTGCGCGCCACCTGGCCCTTGAAGTTCTGGCCGCGCAGTTCCGATTGCGTCACCACCACCGGCTGGCCGGCCTTCACGAGCTGCGCGTAGGCCTGCGGCACGTTGACGTAGACCCGCAGCGGATCGGTCTGCGCGAGCTGGAACAGCGCGCGTCCGCCGTTGCCGGCACCGGCGTCGATCAGGTCGCCGACGTCGACGTTGCGCCGGGTGATGACGCCCGCGAAGGGCGCGAGCACGCGCTTGAAGCCCTCGGTCTGGCGCAGCCGCTGCACGTTCGCATCGGCGGCTGCGAGATTGGCCGAGGCCGCCGCGAGCGCGCCGCGGCGCTCGTCCAGGTCCTGCTGCGAGACCACGTCCTTCTGGCGCAGGCCTTCCCAGCGCGCCACCGTGCTCTTCGCGAGCTCGAGGCCCGAGGCCGCCTGCTGGCGCGCAGCGACGGCCTGCGAAAGCTGCTGGTCGATCTCGGGCGTCTCGATCTCGGCCAGCAGCTCGCCCTTCTCGACGCGGCTGCCGATGTCCTTGGTCCAGCGCTTGAGGTAGCCGCTCGCACGGGCCGAGATCGGCGACTGCGTGAAGCCCTGCAGCGTGCCCGGCAGCGCCAGCGTCTGGCCCGCGCCCGCGGTCTGGGGCAGGGCGGTCTTCACGTACTGGATGGCGCGCTCGGCGGTGCCGGCCTCGAGCGCACGCGCGTTCGCGATCCGGACGTAGATGGTGCGCGCGGCGCCGATGGCGAGCAGCACGAGCACCACCAGCACCGCGATGCGCATGCTGCGAACGATCTGGCGGCGGCGCGGCAGCTCGCCGGCGGCGCCTTCCTCACCGGCGGCGATCGGATGGATCGCGAGGGCCGCGTGGCGTTGCTCGGTCATGGGTTCAGGTCTCCTGGGGCGCGGCCCCGAGCGGTGGCGGCATCCGGGCGGAAGCGGCATCGCGCGCCGCCTTGCGGTGGGCGCGGCGGTTGTGGATCTCGGCGTAGACCGCCGGCACGAAGAAAAGCGTGGACACGGTCGCGAACAGCAGGCCGCCGATCACGGCGCGGCCCAGCGGCGCGTTCTGCTCGGCGCCTTCGCCGAAGCCGAGCGCCATCGGGATCATGCCGATGATCATCGCCAACGCCGTCATCAGCACCGGGCGGATGCGCGTGGCGCCGGCCTCGAGCGCGGCCGACAGCGGCGGAATGCCCGCGGCCAGCCGTTCGCGTGCGAAGGCCACCAGCAGGATGCTGTTGGCGGTCGCCACGCCCATGGTCATGATCGCGCCCGTGAGCGCCGGCACGCTCAGCGTGGTGCCCGTGATGAACAGCATCCAGGCGATGCCGGCCAGCGCCGCGGGCAGGGCCGTGATGATGATCGCGGCGTCGAGCCAGGATTGGAAGGTGACCACGATCAGCAGGTAGACCAGCACGATCGCCATCGCGAGCCCGACGCCGAGGCCGATGAAGGAGCTCTGCATGGTCTGCACCTGGCCGCGCACCGCCACCTGGCTGCCGCGCGGCAGCGACGGGCGCATCTCGTCGACCAGCTTCTGCACCTTCGAGGCGACGCTCGCGAGGTCGGTGCCCTGCACGCTGACGTAGACGTCGATCACGTTCTGGATGTTGTAGCGCGACACCACCGCCGGCTGCCGGCCCTGTTGCGCCTCGACCAGGTTGCCGAGCAGCTGGGGCGGACCGCTCGCGGCGGCGCCAGGCTGGCCGACCGGGATGTTGAGCAGCGAGTCGAGCGAATCGACCGCGTACTGCGGCGACTGCACCGCGATGTTGTAGACCACGCCGTTGGCCGGGTTGAGCCAGAAGGCGGGCTGCGTCTGCGAACTGCCCGACAGTGCGATCAGCACGTTCTGGCCCACGTTGGCCGCCGTCAGGCCGAACTGCTGCAGGCGGCTGCGGTCCATCTGCAGGTTGAGGCCGGGGCCGTCGAGCCGCTGATGCACGTGGGCGTCGACCGCGCCCGGGATCTTGCGGATCTGCTTCACGAGTTCGGCCGCGCGCGCCGCATTGCCGGCCACGTCGTTGCCGCTGAACTGGACGTCGATCGCCGCGGGCAGGCCAAAGTTGAGGATCTGCGTGACGATGTCGGCCGGCTGGAAGAAGAACTCGATGCCCGGGAAGCGCTTGGGCAGCTCGGCGCGCAGCAGCGTGACGAACTCCTCGGTCGGCCGGTGGCCGTCGCGCAGCGACATGAGGATCTCGCCGTCCAGCGTTCCGATGGTGCCGGCGTTGCTGTACGAGAGGTTGATGCCGCTGTTGGGCACGCCGATGTTGTCCAGGATGGTCTCGAGCTGGTCCTTCGGGATCAGCTCGCGGATCGCGGCCTCGACCTCGTCGGCCAGTCGCGCGGTTTCCTCGATGCGGGTGCCCGTGGGTGCGCGCATGTGCAGCCGGATCTGGCCGGCGTCCACGCCGGGGAAGAAGTCGCGCCCGAGCACCGGATACAGCAGGCACGACAGCAGGCAGAAGCCGAGGAACAGGGCGATGAAGCGACCGCGCCGCGCCAGCAGCGCCGACAGCACCAGCGTGTAGGCGCGCCGCACGCGCTCGAAGCGGCGGTCGAAGCTGCGGTAGACGCGCTGCAGCAGGCTCGGACGGGCGTTGGCATCCGCCTGGGCGTGGGCGCCGCCCATCAGCAGCATCACGAGCGTCGGCACCAGCGTGCGCGACAGCAGGTAGGACGCGAGCATCGCGAACACCACCGCCATCGCGAGCGGCACGAACAGGAACTTGGCCACCCCCGAGAGGAAGAACATCGGCACGAACACGATGCAGATGCACAGCGTCGAGACGAAGGCGGCGGCGCCGATCTCGCCGGCGCCGACCAGGATCGCCTCGTTGAGCTCGGTGCCCATGTGCAGGTGGCGCTCGATGTTCTCGATCGTGACGATCGCCTGGTCGACCAGGATGCCGACCGACAGCGCGAGCCCGCCCAGCGTCATGAGATTGAGCGTCTGGCCGAAGGCGTAGAGCGCGAGGATCGAGGCCAGGATCGACAACGGGATCGTGAGCGCGATGATCAGCGTGCTGCGCCAGTTGCCGAGGAACAGCAGCACCATCGCCGCGGTCAGCGCCGCCGCGAGCACCGCCTCGGCCACCACGCTCGTCACCGCGGCCTTGACGAACAGCGACTGGTCGAACAGCGGCGTGACCTTGATGTCCGAGGGCATGCCCTGCGCCGCCACCGGCAGCAGCGCGCGCAGGTTGGAGACGATGTCTAGCGTCGACGCACCGCCGTTTTTGAGCACCGACAGCAGCACGCCGCGCACCCCGTCCTGGCGCACCACGTTGGTCTGCGGCGAGAAGCCGTCGCGCACGTTGGCGACGTCGCGCAGGTAGGTGGTGGCGCCGGCCGTGGTGCGCACGGGCAGGTCGTTCAGGCCTGCCAGCGCCTCGGGCGAACCGTTGAGCCGCACGCTGTACTCGGTGGCGCCCAGCTTGGCCGTGCCGGAGGGCAGGATCAGGTTCTGGGCATTCACGGCATTCACCACGTCGACCGGCGACAGGCCGCGCGCCTGCAGCGCCTGCGTATCGAGATCGACCGAGATCAGCCGGTTCTTGCCGCCGTAGGGAAAGGGCACCGCGACGCCCGGGATCGTGATGAGCTGCGGCCGAAGCTGGTTGATGGCGGCGTCGAACAGCGCGTTCTCGGGCCGGGTCGGGCTCGACAGCGCGAGCTGGATCACCGGAATGCTCGAGGCCGAATACTTGATGACGAGCGGTGGCGTGATGCCGGGCGGCAGCTGCCGCACCTGGGTCTGCATCGAGGCCACGACCTGGGCAATGGCGGTCTCGATGTTGGCGGTCGGCTGGAAGAAGACCTTGATCACGGTCACGCCGGCCAGCGACTGCGACTCGATGTGCTCGATGTCGCTGACCGTGGTGGTCAGGCTGCGCTCGGTCTGGCCGGCGATGCGCTGGCCCATCTCCTGGGCCGGCAGGCCGCCGTAGTTCCAGATGATGCTGATCACCGGAATGTTGATTTCCGGAAAGATGTCGGTCGCCATCCGCATCAGCACGAACGGCGTTGCCAGCACGATCAGCATCGCCATCACGATGAAGGTGTAGGGGCGACGCAGGGCGAGCTGGACCATGGACACTATCTGTTACTTCTGTGCGAAGAGGCCGCCATCATAAGGAGAGATTTCCAGACAATGGAGCGCATGACTGACATTTACGTTCCCAAGGGCGACGGCATTTTTTCCTGGCTGGTCGTGATGGGCGTCTCGGGTTGCGGCAAGTCCAGCCTGGGCGGTGCGCTCTCGGCGGTCCTGGGGCTGCCCCTGATCGAGGGCGACGACTTTCATTCGCCCGACAACGTGAGCAAGATGCGCGCCGGTATCGCGCTCACGGACGACGATCGCGCCGAGTGGCTCGCCTCGTTGGGCCGCGAGCTGGCAGGCCATCGTGGCGGCGCGGTGCTGACCTGCTCGGCGCTCAAGCGCGCCTACCGGGATAGGCTGCGCGCGGCCGTGCCGGAACTGCGCTTCGTCTTCATGGCCCTGACGCGCGAGGAGGCCGAGCGACGCGTCGCGGCCCGGGCCGGCGCCCACATGTTCCCGGCCAGCCTCGTGGCCAACCAGTTCGCGACGCTCGAGCCGCCGACCGGGGAGCCCGGGGTGCTGGAGGTCGATGCCACCGCGCCGCAGGGCGAGCTGGTGGCGCGGGTGCGGGCCTGGCTCTGAGCCGCGCGGGCTCTCAGTCGCCGGCGCTTCCCAGCCCGAGTGCGTCGTACACCCGGATGGCCGCATAGGCGTCGTTGGCCGCATAGCGCAGTTGCGAATCGCTGAGCTGGCGATTGGCCCAGTTCGATGTGGTGGCCTTGCGCGACTTGATGAAGCGGCGGTCGAACACCAGCGCCACCGCGGTCTTCACACCGACCGACTTGCGATAGCCGCGCTGGCGAAACGCGGTGTCGAGGTCGAACACCGCGCCCGGCTCGATGCCGAAGCGCTGGCGGATCAGGCTCAGGTCGCCCGAAAGCCCGAAGCCCACCTTGAGCAGCCGCGTCGATGCCAGCAGCGCCGCCACTGCATCGACCAGCTCGCCACGGTGCGACTGGAACAGCCAGGCTTCGTCGCGGGTCGCGAACTGGATCACGTGCGGGCCGCCGGAGACCTCGTTCTTGGCGAAGGTCGGCTTCGATTCGGTGTCGAAGCCGACCACGCCGCTGGCCAGCAGCGCCTCGGTCGCGGCCTCGGCATCGCGCCGGGTCTGCACCAGGTGGATGTCGCGCAGTTCCAGCCCTTCGAAGGGCTCGAGCAGCGCGATCTGCTCGCGCTCGGGCAGGGGCGGCGGCGCGGCGTTCATCCGGCCGACCGCCCGTCCGCCAGGCACCGGGCATGGTGCGCGAGGTGGTCGGCGACGAAGCTCTGGATGAAGAAGTAGCCGTGGTCGTAGCCGTCGTGGCGGCGCAGCGTGAGCGGCTGGCCGGCGGCGGCACAGGCGGCCTCGAACAGGTGCGGATGCAGTTGCTCGGCCAGGAATTTGTCGGCCAGGCCCTGGTCGACCAGGATGCCCTGCGGATACGGCGCGGCGGACTGCGATTCCATCAGCACCGTGGCGTCGTGCGCGAGCCAGCGGCCGCGGTCGGCGCCCAGGTAGCCGCCGAAGGCCTTCTCGCCCCACGGGCACCGGGTGGGTGCACAGATCGGCGCCAGCGCCGATAGCGACTTGAAGCGTCCGGGATGGCGCAGCGCGAGCGTGAGCGCACCGTGGCCGCCCATCGAATGGCCGAAGATGCCGAGGCGTTCGGCATCGATCGGCAGTTCCTGCGCGAGCAGCGGCAGCAGTTCCCGCACGAGCCAGCTTTCCATGCGCCAGTGTCCGGCCCACGGTGCTTCGGTGGCGTCGAGGTAGAAGCCGGCGCCGATGCCGAAGTCCCAGCTTGCGGCGGCGCCGTCGAGGGCCTCGACCGCCGGGCCGCGCGGGCTGGTGTCGGGCGCGATCAGCGCGAGGCCGAGCTCGGCCGCCAGCCGCTGGGCGCCGGCCTTGACCATGAAGGTTTCCTCGTTGCAGGTCAGGCCGGCGAGGTACAGCAGGGCCGGAACCGGCCCGTGAGACGCCTGCGGCGGCAGGAACACCGAGAAGCGCATCGGCAGGCCGATCTCGCGCGAGTCGTGTTCGTGGAAGCGCAGCGTGCCGCCGAAGCAGCGGTGTTCGGAAAGAGTCTTGAGTGTCATGGAGTCCGTGCGGAAATGAGTTCGAGCACCGCGTCGGCGAACACGCGCGGCACTTCCTGCGGCATGTTGTGGCCGACGCCCGCCACGATGCGGTGCGAGCGCGGGCCCGTGAAGCGGTGCGCATGCGCCGACGCCTGGCTCGGCGGACGCACGCCGTCGTCGGCACCGTCGAAGGTGATCGCCGGCACCGTGATCGGCGGCTGCGCCGCGAGCCGGGCTTCGATGTCGGCATAGGCCGGATCGCCCGGCACCAGCCCGTAGCGATGCCGGTAGGACTGGATCACCACGTCGACGAAGTCCGGATGGTCGAAGGCGGCCGCGCTGCGCGCGAAGGTGGCATCGTCGAAGGCCCAGGTCGGCGACCACAGGCGCCACAGCAGCCGCGTGATGCCGCGCCTGTCGTTGGCGAGGCCCGCGCGGCCGCGCTCGTTGTGAAAGTAGTACTGGTACCAGAGCCGGTGCTCGTTCTCGGCCGTGTCCGGCTGCATCGCCTTCGCGATGTCCTGGATGTTGTAGCTGTTGAACGAGACCAGTCCGGCGCAGCGTTCGGGCCACAGCGCCGCCACCACGCAGGCCGCGCGCCCGCCCCAGTCGTAGCCCGCGAGCACCGCGCGCGGAATCGAGAGCGCGTCGAGCAGCGCGAGCAGGTCGGCGCCGAGCGCGGCCTGCTCGCCCGAACGCGGCGTGGCATCGCTCAAAAAGCGCGTGGCGCCGTAGCCGCGCAGGTAGGGCACGATCACGCGGCAGCCGGCCTCGGCCAGCATCGGCGCCACCTCGACGTAGCTGTGGATGTCGTAGGGAAAGCCGTGCATCAGCAGCACCGGCGGCCCGTCGGCGGGACCGGTTTCGAAGTACGCGACTTCGAGCGCGCCGGCTTCGATCGTTCGCAAGGGCTGCATCGTTTGCTCGGTCTGCATGGTCTGCATGGTCTGAATCAGATGAACCTTCGCACGAGGGTCGGGAGATACCGCGGAACCGGCTTCGACGGGCCGCTGGTATCGCCCCCGGCCGGGGGTGGGCGGCTACACGAAGTGAGCCAACCTGGGGGCGAGCTCAATACAGAACCACGCCGCGAATCGATTCGCCGCTCTTCATCAGGTCGAAGCCCTTGTTGATGTCTTCCAGCGGCATGGTGTGCGTGATCAGGTCGTCGATGTTGATCTTGTTCTCCATGTACCAGTCGACGATCTTCGGCACGTCGGTGCGGCCGCGCGCGCCGCCGAAGGCCGAGCCTTCCCACTTGCGGCCGGTGACCAGCTGGAACGGCCGCGTGCTGATCTCGGCGCCCGCCTCGGCCACGCCGATGATGATGCTGCGGCCCCAGCCCTTGTGCGTGCACTCGAGCGCCTGGCGCATCACCTGCGTGTTGCCGATGCACTCGAAGCTGTAGTCGGCGCCGCCGTCGGTCAATTGCACGATGGCATCGACCACGTTGGGCACTTCCTTGGGGTTGATGAAGTGCGTCATGCCGAACTTGCGGGCCATTTCCTGGCGCGCCGGGTTGATGTCGACGCCGATGATCTTGTCGGCACCCACCATCTTCGCGCCCTGGATCACGTTGAGGCCGATGCCGCCCAGGCCGAACACCACCACGTTGGCGCCGGCTTCCACCTTGGCCGTGAAGATCACGGCGCCGATGCCGGTCGTGACGCCGCAGCCGATGTAGCAGACCTTGTCGAAGGGCGCGTCCTCGCGGATCTTGGCCAGCGAGATCTCGGGCGCCACCGTGTAGTTGCTGAAGGTGCTGGTGCCCATGTAGTGGAAGATCGGCTTGCCGTCCAGGCTGAAGCGGCTGGTGGCGTCGGGCATCAGGCCCTTGCCCTGGGTGCCGCGGATCAGCTGGCACAGGTTGGTCTTGCGGCTCAGGCAGAACTTGCACTGGCGGCATTCGGGCGTGTAGAGCGGAATGACGTGGTCGCCCTTCTTGAGCGTGGTGACGCCGGGGCCGACATCGACCACGATGCCCGCGCCCTCGTGGCCCAGGATGGCCGGGAAGATGCCTTCGGGATCGGCGCCCGAGAGCGTGTAGTAGTCGGTGTGGCAGATGCCGGTGGCCTTGATCTCGACCAGCACCTCGCCGAACTTCGGGCCTTCGAGGTCGACCGTCTCGATGGTCAGGGGGGCGGCGGCTTTCCAGGCGACGGCGGCTTTGGTTTTCATGGTTCCTGCGGTTTCGTTGCGGTAGCCGGGCACTATAAGATGCCCGGCTCCGGAGTGCGATGTCATGAAGAAAATCCTTGTCCTGAACGGCCCGAACCTCAATCTGCTCGGCACGCGCGAGCCTGCGCAATACGGCTACGAGACCCTGGCCGACGTCGAGCGCATGTGCGCCGAGGCCGGCACCAGGCTCGGCGTCGAGATCGAATGCCGCCAGTCCAACCACGAAGGCTTCCTGATCGACTGGATCCACGAGGCCGGGCGCGAGGTCGCGGCCGGGCGCATGCTCGGGGTGGTGATGAACCCGGGCGCCTACACCCACACCTCGATCGCGCTGCACGACGCCATCAAGGGCGCCAGCGTGCCGCTGATCGAGCTGCACATCTCGAACGTGCATGCGCGCGAGGAATTCCGCCACCATTCGTTCATCTCGCCGGCGGCGCGCGGGATCATCGTCGGCCTTGGCGTCAAGGGCTATCCGCTGGCGATCGAGGCGCTGCTGCGCGTGAGCGAGACGAAGTGAAGATCAGGTCGGTCGAGCCCTTCATCCTGCACGTGCCGGTCACGGGCAGCCAGATCGCCGACAGCACGCACACGATCACGCACTGGGGTGTGGTCGGCGCCCGCATCGAGACCGAGGACGGCCTGGTCGGCCACGGCTTCACGGGCACCCATGCGCACCTGGCCAGCGACCAGCTCGTCACGCGCTGCATCGCCACCTGCCACGCGCCGCTGCTGATCGGCGAGGACGCCGGCGACGTGCACCGCCTCTGGCGCAAGCTGGCGCGCGACCCCGCGCTGCAGTGGGTGGGCCGGGCCGGCATCACGACGCTGTCGCTGGCCGCGATCGATGTCGCGCTCTGGGACCTGAAGGCCAAGGCGGCCGGCGTGCCGCTCTGGAAGCTGCTCGGCGGCCAGGTGCGGCCGAAGGTGAGGGCCTACAACACCGACATCGGCTGGCTCAGCATCGCCGACGACCAGCTGGTCGCGGGTGCCCGGCGTGCGGTCGACGACGGCTTCACGGGCATCAAGATCAAGGTCGGGTCGAGCGTCGACCGCGACCTGCGCCGGCTCGAGGCGGTGCGCGAGGCGATCGGTCCCGGCGTCACGCTCGCGATCGACGGCAACGGCAAGTGGGACCTCGCCACCTGCCTGCGCTTTTGCCGCGGCGCCGAGCCCTTCGACGTCTTCTGGTTCGAGGAGCCGCTCTGGTACGACGACGTCAAGGGCCATGCACAGCTCGCACGTGCCACGCGCATCCCGGTGGCGCTCGGCGAGCAGCTCTACACGGCGGACGCCTTCTCCGAGTTCTTCGCCCAGCAGGCGATCCACTGGGTCCAGCCCGACGTCACGCGGATGGGCGGCATCACCGAGGTGCTGCAGGTCTGCGAGGCCGCGCATGCCTTCCGCCTGCCGGTCGCACCGCATGCGGGCGACATGAGCCAGGTGCACGTGCACCTGAGCTTCGCCCATCCGGCCTGCGAGGTGCTCGAATACATCCCGTGGATCAAGGACTGCTTCACCGAACCGGCCGAGGTGGTCGACGGCCACTTCCGCCTGCCCCAGCAGCCCGGCGCCGGCACCACGCCGACCGCGGCCGCCTGGCAGACGCTGCGGCGCCCGACCGAATGACGGCCAGGGAACGCGCGGGCCTGTTCGCGGGCGAGGACGGCGCCTGGCGCTGCCGCTGGTGCGCCGCCACGCCGACCTACCAGGCCTACCACGACAGCGAATGGGGCTTTCCGGTCACCGACGATCGGCGCCTGTTCGAGAAGCTCTGCCTGGAGGGCTTCCAGGCCGGACTCAGCTGGCTCACGATCCTCAACAAGCGCGAGGCCTTCCGGCGCGGCTTCGCGAACTTCGAGGCCGAGCGCATGGCGCGCTTCGGCCCCGCGGACGTCGAGCGGCTGCTGGCCGACGCCGGCATCGTGCGTCACCGGGGCAAGATCGAATCGGCGATCAACAACGCGAAGCGCGTGATCGAGTTGCGCGCCGAGTTCGGTTCTCTGGCGGCCTATGCCTGGGGCTTCGAGCCTGCGCCGGCCTCGCGGCCGAAGCGCATCACGCATGCGGTGCTGCAGACCTTCACCACCTCGGCCGAATCGGTCGCGATGTCGAAGGACCTCAAGAAGCGCGGCTGGAGCTTCGTCGGCCCGACCACCGTCTATGCCTTCATGCAGGCGATGGGGCTGGTCAACGACCATGTCGAGGGCTGCCAGGCACGCGAACTAGCGCTGGCGGCGCGCGCCAAGCTCGTGCCGCCAGGCCCGAAGCCATCGAAGGGTGCAAAGAGCGGCGGCTAGGGGACGGCTGGGAGCGCCGGCTGAAGAAGTGCGTCGGCGCGGTTCGTCAGGCCGCCTGCGGCCCCGCGACCTTGCGGTGATTCACCCGGCCCTGCGTGTCCACGCTCTCGAGGTGGACGTCGAAGCCCCACAGCCGCGCCACGTGCTTGAGGACCTCGGTCGAATCATCGTGCAGCGGGCGGTTGTTGTGCTGCGTGTGGCGCAGCGTGAGGGAGCGGTCGCCGCGCAGGTTCACGCTCCAGACCTGGATGTTCGGCTCGCGGTGGTTCAGGTCGTACTGGCGCGACAGCGATTCGCGCAGCTGGCGGTAGCCGCTGTCGTCGTGGATGGCCGAGACCTCGAGTTCGGCCTCGCTCTCCTGGTCGCGCACCGTGAAGAGGCGGAAATCGCGCATCAGCTTGGGCGACAGGAACTGCCCGATGAAGCTCTCGTCCTTGAAGTTGCGCATCGCGTAGTCGAGCGACGTGAGCCAGTCGGTGCCTGCCAGGTCGGGGAACCAGCGGCGGTCCTCGTCGGTGGGCTTCTCGCAGATGCGGCGCAGGTCGGTGAACATCGCGAAACCCAGCGCATAGGGGTTGATGCCGCTGTAGGCCCGGTGGCCGACCGGCGGCTGGAACACCACGTTGGTGTGCGACTGCAGCCACTCCATCATGAAGCCGTCGGCCAGCAGGCCCTCGTCGTAGAGCGTGTTGAGCAGGGTGTAGTGCCAGAAGGTGGCCCAGCCCTCGTTCATGACCTGGGTCTGGCGCTGCGGATAGAAGTACTGCCCGATCTTGCGCACGATACGCACCACTTCGCGTTGCCAGGGCTCCAACAATGGTGCATTTTTCTCGATGAAGTAGAGCAGGTTCTCCTGCGGCTCGGCCGGGAAGCGGCGAGAGGCTTCCTCGTCTTCCGCCGTTCGGCCGGCCTTGCGCGGCAGCGTTCGCCAGAGGTCGTTGATCTGCTGCTGCAGGTGGTGCTCGCGCTCTTCGCGCCGCGCCTGCTCCTGGCCCAGCGACAGCCTCTGCGGACGCCGGTAGCGGTCGACGCCGTGGTTCATGAGCGCATGGCAGGAGTCGAGCAGGTCCTCGACCGGGCCGACCCCGTGCCGCTCCTCGCATTCGCTGATGTAGTTCCGCGCGTAGACCAGGTAGTCGATGATGGACGACGCATCGGTCCACATCCGGAACAGGTAGTTGCCCTTGAAGAAGCTGTTGTGGCCGTAGGCCGCGTGCGCGATCACCAGGGCCTGCATGGCCATGGTGTTCTCTTCCATCAGGTAGGCGATGCAGGGATCGGAATTGATCACGATCTCGTAGGCCAGCCCCATGTGGCCGCGCCGGTAGTTCTTCTCGGTCGAGATGAACTGCTTGCCGTAGGACCAGTGGCGGTAGATGACCGGCATGCCGACCGAGGCGTAGGCATCCATCATCTGCTCGGCCGTGATGATCTCGAGCTGGTTGGCGTAGGTGTCGAGCTTGTAGCCGCGGGCCACGCGCGCGATCTCGGTGTGGTACTGCTCGATCAGCTCGAAGGTCCAGTCCGAGGGGCTGGGCAGCGGGCTGCGCGCCTTGACGGGCTTCGTGCTGTCCGGGGCTTCCAGGGGAGTGTCGTTCACGCCGGGCCTCTTTCTTTCTTGAACAGCTCGCGGAACACCGGGTAGATGTCCTGCGCGTCGCTCACCTTGCGCATCGCGAAGTTCTTGTGCGAGCCGGCCAGCTGGGTGTATTCCTCCCACATGTTCTGCTCGGCTTCGGCCACCTGCACGTAGGCGTAGTAGCGCACCAGGGGCAGCAGGTGGTCGGCCAGCAGTTCGCGGCAGCGGCCGCTGTCCTGGTGCCAGTTGTCGCCGTCGCTGGCCTGGGCGCCATAGATGTTCCACTCGTTGCTCGGGTAGCGTGCCCGCACGATGTCGAGCATCAGCGTCAGCGCGCTCGACACCACGGTGCCGCCGGTCTCGGTGGCGTGGAAGAACTCGTCCTCGGTCACTTCGGAGGCCTGCGTGTGGTGGCGGATGAAGACCAGGTCGATCTTCTCGTAGTGCCGCGTGAGGAACAGGTACAGCAGCATGAAGAAGCGCTTGGACATGTCCTTGCGCGCTTCGTCCATCGAGCCCGACACGTCCATCAGGCAGAACATCACGGCCTTGGCCGAGGGCACCGGCACCTTCACGCGGTTGCGGTAGCGCAGGTCGATCGGGTCGAGGAAGGGCACGTGCCGCGCCTTGCCGCGCAGTTCTTCGAGCTTTTCCTCGGTCTCGCGGATCTCGCGCTGCACCAGGGCGTCGGCGTGGCGCGGGCTGCGCTGCAGGTGCAGCAGGTGCGCCTCGAGCTCGCGAATCTCGCGCCGCGAATCGCCGCCGAGCGCGATGCGCCGCGCGAGCGCGCCGCGCATCGAGCGCACCACGTGCAGATTGCTGGGGTTGCCGTCGCTGACGAAGCCGGCCCGGTGGCTCTTCCACTCGGGCACCTCGGCCAGCTGAGTGCGGATCAGGTGGGGCAGGGCGAGGTCCTCGAAGAAGACCCGCATGAACTCTTCCTTGGTCAGGCTGAAGACGAAATCGTCCTCGCCGCCTTCGCCATCGCCGGCCTTGGAGCCCTTGCCGGCGCCGCCGCCGCCCTGCGGCCGTTCGATGCGGTCGCCCTTGACGTACTCGGTGTTGCCGGGGTGCACGTACTCGCGGTCGCCACCCTGGCCGTGCCCGAACACGGGCTCGGACACGTCGCGCTTGGGCAGCGTGATGTCCTCGCCCTGCTCGAGGTTGCGGATGCCGCGGCCGCTGACCGCACGCTTGACCGCTTCGCCGATCTGTTCGCGGTAGCGGCGCAGGAAACGTTCGCGGTTGCCGATGGACTTGTTCTTGCCCGACAACCGGCGGTCGATGATCTGCTGCAGCATGGCCACGGACAGAACTCCTTCAGTTCACTATGAACTCTTGCGAACGCGCAGATACCACTCGCACAGCAGGCGAACCTGCTTGGCCGTATAGCCCTTCTGGACCATGCGGTTGACGAAGTCCTCGTGCTTCTTCATCTCGTCGGCGCTGCTCTTGGCGTTGAAGCTGATCACGGGAAGCAGCTCCTCGGTGTTCGAGAACATCTTCTTCTCGATCACGGTGCGCAGCTTCTCGTAGCTGGTCCACAGCGGATTCTTGCCCGCGTTGCCGGCCCGCGCGCGCAGCACGAAGTTGACGATCTCGTTGCGGAAGTCCTTCGGGTTGCTGATGCCGGCGGGCTTCTCGATCTTCTCGAGCTCGGCGTTGAGCGAGCCGCGGTCGAAGACCTCGCCGGTGTCCTGGTCGCGGTACTCCTGGTCCTGGATCCAGTAATCGGCGTATGTGACGTAGCGGTCGAAGATGTTCTGTCCGTACTCCGAGTAGCTCTCGAGGTAGGCGGTCTGGATTTCCTTGCCGATGAACTCCGCATAGCGCGGCGCCATCTGCTCCTTGATGTAGGACAGGTACTTCTGCTCGGTCTCGGCGGCGAACTGCTCGCGCTCGATCTGCTGCTCGAGCACGTACATGAGGTGCACCGGGTTGGCCGCGACCTCGCTGCTGTCGAAGTTGAAGACCTTCGAGATGATCTTGAACGCAAAGCGCGTGGAGACGCCGCTCATGCCCTCGTCGACGCCCGCGTAGTCGCGGTACTCCTGCATCGACTTGGCCTTCGGGTCGGTGTCCTTGAGGTTCTCGCCGTCGTAGATCTGCATCTTGCTGAAGATGCTCGAGTTCTCGGGTTCCTTCAGCCGCGTCAGCACCGAGAACTGGGCCATCATGCGCAGCGTGCCGGGTGCGCAGGGCGCCGCCGCGAGGGACGAATTGCGCACCAGCTTCTCGTAGATCTTGATCTCTTCCGAGACCCGCAGGCAGTAGGGCACCTTGACGATGTAGATGCGGTCGAGGAAGGCCTCGTTGTTCTTGTTGTTGCGGAAGGCCTTCCATTCGCTCTCGTTGCTGTGGGCCAGCACGATGCCGTCGAACGGGATGGCGCCGAAGCCCTCGGTGCCCTTGAAGTTGCCTTCCTGGGTGGCCGTCAGCAGCGGATGCAGCACCTTGATCGGCGCCTTGAACATCTCGACGAACTCGAGCAGGCCCTGGTTCGCGAGGCACAGGCCGCCCGAGTAGGCGTAGGCGTCGGGATCGTCCTGTGCGTAGTCCTCGAGCTTGCGGATGTCGATCTTGCCGACCAGCGAGGAGATGTCCTGGTTGTTCTCGTCGCCGGGTTCGGTCTTGGCGACCGCGATCTGGCGCAGCACCGAGGGATAGCGCTTGACGACCTGGAACTTGCGGATGTCGCCGCCGTATTCCTCGAGCCGCTTGACGGCCCAGGGCGAGAGGATGCGCTGCAGGTAGCGACGCGGGATGCCGTATTCCTTCTCGAGGATCTCGCCGTCCTCGGTGGCGTCGAACAGGCCCAGCGGCGTCTCGTTCACGGGCGAGCCCTTGATCGAATAGAAGGGCACGTGTTCCATGAGCTGCTTGAGGCGCTCTGCGATCGAGCTCTTGCCGCCGCCCACCGGGCCCAGCAGGTAGAGGATCTGCTTCTTTTCCTCCAGGCCCTGGGCGGCATGGCGGAAGTAGGACACCACCTGCTCGATGGCGTCTTCCATGCCGTAGAACTCCCGGAAGGCCGGGTAGATCTTGATTACCTTGTTGGCGAAGATCCGCGACAGCCGGGTGTCGTTGCGCGTGTCGACCAGTTCGGGTTCGCCGATGGCCTTGAGCATGCGCTCGGCGGCCGTGGCGTAGGCGATCGGTTCGCGTTTGCAGATCTCGAGATAGTCCTGCAGGGAAAGGACCTCTTCGCGCGTGCGCTCATATCGCGCTGCGAAGTTGCTGATGACATCCACCATAGACACCTCCATCGAGTCAGCCGGGCGCTGCCCGGGAAATCCGTGCTGCACACGTCGCATCGTTCGCAGGAATGGTGCCAGGTGAGGTGTGCACGCTTGGAAAAGATCCCTCGGGCATTGACTTGCTCAAAGCATAGAACAAACGACGCTTCGAGCAAATTGCTTTGCATATAAGAATTTCGCGACAGTCGATAAGTTCCAACGGATCGCACAGGCAAGCCACAAAGCTGACGGAAGGCCTTGACCGACGAGTCCATCCTACGAGGATGTCGTCGGTTCTGCACGGAGGCGTCCGGCCGGCCACTGTCGACGCCGCCTGCAGGTCATATGGATGGGCGCGAGTCATCTGTATCGAACTCAACGCGCGGCGCGGCGGCGCCGCCGACGGCCAAAGAAAAAGCGGCCCGCAGGCCGCCCAGGATGTAACACCTCCGAACGTGCAGCCGGCTCAGCCGGCGCGCGCGTTCAGCTGAAGAATTCCTTTGCCTTGTCGAACCAGCCCTTGTCGGTGGGGCTGTGCTTTTCGCCGCCCTTCCTGAGCGATTCGTCGAGTTCCTTCATGAGCTTGCGCTGGTGCTCGGTGAGCTTGACCGGCGTCTCGACGCGCACGTGGCAGTAGAGGTCGCCCGGGTAGGTCGAGCGCACGCCCTTGATGCCCTTGCCGCGCAGGCGAAACTGCTTGCCGCTCTGGGTGCCGTCGGGGATGTCGATCGCCGCCGCGCCCTTGAGCGTGGGCACGTTGATCTCCCCGCCCAGCGCCGCGGTCGTGATGCTGACCGGCACCACGCAGTGCAGGTCGTCGCCTTCGCGCTCGAAGATGTCGTGCTTCTTGAGGCGGATCTCGATGTAGAGGTCGCCCGGCGGGCCGCCGTTGGTGCCGGGCTCGCCGTTGCCGGTGCTGCGGATGCGCATCCCGTCGTCGATGCCGGCCGGGATCTTGACCTCGAGCGTCTTGTTGTTCTTGATCTTGCCCTGGCCGTGGCAGGTCGTGCAGGGCTCGGGGATGATCTTGCCCGAGCCGTGGCAGGTCGGGCAGGTCTGTTGCACGCTGAAGAAGCCCTGGCGCATCTGGACCGCGCCCTGGCCGTGGCAGGTGGTGCAGGTGATCGGCTTGGTGCCGGGCTTGGCGCCCGAGCCCTTGCAGGCCTCGCAGTCGTCCCAGCTCGGAATGCGGATCTGGGCGTCCTTGCCCTCGGCGGCTTCCTCGAGCGTGACTTCCATCGCGTAGCTCAGGTCGCTGCCGCGGAAGACCTGGCGCCCGCCGCCCTGGCGTGCACCGCCGCGGGCACCCCCGAAGACGTCGCCGAAGATGTCGCCGAAGGCCTCCGCAAAGCCGCCAAAGCCTTCCGCGCCGGGGCCGCCGCGCATGTTGGGGTCGACGCCGGCATGGCCGTACTGGTCGTAGGCCGCGCGCTTCTGGCTGTCCGACAGCATCTCGTAGGCTTCCTTGACCTCCTTGAACTTGGCCTCGGCATCCTTGCTGCCCGTGTCGCCGTGATTGCGGTCGGGGTGGTGCTTCATCGCGAGCTTGCGATAAGCCTTCTTGATTTCGTCCTCGCTCGCGTTCTTCGGGACGCCGAGGGTTTCGTAGTAGTCGCGTTTGGTGGCCATGGTCGGGGGTCGGTGGCGGTATCGGGTTCAGGCAGCTGGGGCAGGAAGCGAAAAAGGCTGGACCACCTGCAACGGGGGTCCAGCCTGGGTTCGGGGCGGGGGAATCAGCCCTTCTTGACTTCCTTCACTTCGGCGTCGACCACGTTGTCGTCGGCCGGAGCGCTTGCAGCTTCCGGGCCAGCGCCCGGGCCGCCGGCGGCAGCCGCCGCGCCCTGGGCGTCGGCGTACATCTTCTCGCCGAGCTTCTGGCTCGCGCTCATCAGCGTGTTGGTCTTGTCGTCGATCGCGGACTTGTCCTCGCCCTTGAGGGCTTCCTCGACGTCCTTGATCGCGGCCTCGATCTTTTCCTTCTCGCCTGCGTCGAGGCTCGCGCCGTGCTCGCCGAGCGACTTCTTGACGCTGTGCACCATGGCTTCGCCCTGGTTGCGGGCCTGGGCCAGCTCGACCTTCTTCTTGTCCTCGGCGGCGTTGAGCTCGGCGTCCTTCACCATCTTCTGGATCTCGTCCTCCGAGAGGCCCGAGTTGGCCTTGATGGTGATCTTGTTTTCCTTGCCGGTGCCCTTGTCCTTGGCGCCGACGTGCAGGATGCCGTTGGCGTCGATGTCGAAGCTGACCTCGATCTGGGGCGTGCCGCGCGATGCCGGCGGAATGCCCTCGAGGTTGAACTCGCCGAGCAGCTTGTTGCCCGCGGCGATCTCGCGCTCGCCCTGGAACACCTTGATCGTCACGGCCGGCTGGTTGTCCTCGGCGGTCGAGAAGGTCTGGGCGAACTTGGTCGGGATCGTGGTGTTCTTCGTGATCATCTTGGTCATCACGCCGCCCATGGTCTCGATGCCGAGCGACAGCGGGGTGACGTCGAGCAGCAGCACGTCCTTGCGGTCACCCGAGAGCACCTGGCCCTGGATGGCGGCGCCGACGGCCACGGCCTCGTCGGGGTTGACGTCCTTGCGCGGCTCCTTGCCGAAGAATTCCTTGACCTTGTCCTGCACCTTGGGCATGCGGGTCATGCCGCCGACCAGGATCACGTCGCTGATGTCGGACACGCTGACGCCGGCATCCTTGATGGCGGTGCGGCAGGGCGCGATGGTGCGCTCGATCAGCTCGTCGACCAGGCTCTCGAGCTTGGCGCGCGACAGCTTGATGTTCAGGTGCTTCGGACCCGATGCGTCGGCCGTCACGTAGGGCAGGTTGATGTCGGTGGCGGCGCCGTTCGACAGCTCGATCTTGGCCTTCTCGGCCGCTTCCTTGAGGCGCTGCAGCGCGAGCACGTCCTTGCTCAGGTCGACGCCCTGTTCCTTCTTGAACTCGGAAATGATGTAGTCGATGATGCGCTGGTCGAAGTCTTCGCCGCCCAGGAAGGTGTCGCCATTGGTCGACAGCACCTCGAACTGCTTCTCGCCGTCGACGTCCGCGATCTCGATGATCGAGATGTCGAAGGTGCCGCCGCCCAGGTCATAGACGGCGATCTTGCGGTCGGCCTTGTCGTGCTTGTCGAGGCCGAAGGCCAGCGCTGCGGCGGTCGGCTCGTTGATGATGCGCTTGACGTCCAGGCCGGCGATGCGGCCGGCGTCCTTGGTGGCCTGGCGCTGGCTGTCGTTGAAGTAGGCGGGCACCGTGATGACGGCCTCGGTGACCGGCTCGCCGAGATAGTCCTCGGCGGTCTTCTTCATCTTGCGCAGGATCTCGGCACTGATCTGCTGGGGCGCGAGCTTCTTGCCGCGCACCTCGACCCAGGCGTCGCCGTTGTCGGCCTTGGTGATGCTGTAAGGCATCAGGTCGATGTCCTTCTGCACTTCCTTCTCTTCGAACTTGCGGCCGATCAGGCGCTTGACCGCGTAGATCGTGTTGCGCGGGTTGGTGACCGCCTGGCGCTTGGCCGAGGCACCGACCAGCACTTCGCCGTCTTCCTGGTAGGCGACGATCGAGGGCGTCGTGCGGGCGCCTTCGGAGTTCTCGATCACACGCGTGGTGTTGCCTTCCATGATCGACACGCACGAGTTGGTGGTGCCGAGGTCGATGCCGATGATTTTGGCCATGTTGTTGCTCCTGGACTTCAGAAAATTAAGTTGTTGTGAACTTGTGGATAACCCGCGTCGATTCAAGGGACAGTGCGGGGATTTCCTGTGGATTCGTTGTTGCTCGTCAGTTCGGTGCGCTGACTGTCACGAGCGCCGGGCGCAGCACGCGCTCGGCGATGGTGTAGCCCTTCTGCAGGACGTTCGCGATGGTGTTGGGCTCCTGGCCCGGCGCCGGCACCACCGAGATCGCCTGGTGCTGATGCGGATCGAACCTCGCACCGGCCGGCGGCGCGATCTCGATCACCTTGTTGCGCTCGAGGGCGCTCTTGAGCTGGCGCAGCGTGGCTTCGGTGCCCTCGCGCAGCTGCTCGGCAGTGGCCCCGGGCAGCGCCAGGCC
The DNA here is from genome assembly GCF_030316885.1 of Variovorax jilinensis. Taxonomy (GTDB): domain Bacteria; phylum Pseudomonadota; class Gammaproteobacteria; order Burkholderiales; family Burkholderiaceae_C; genus Variovorax; species Variovorax jilinensis. The sequence goes on from NZ_JASZYQ010000002.1 coordinate 744,416, forward strand.
GGCCTCGAGGCTGTCGAGCACCGGCAGCAGGCTCTCGGCGAAGCTCTCGATCGCGAACTTCCGGCCCTTGCTGACTTCTTCGTCGGCGCGGCGGCGGGCGTTCTGGACGTCGGCCTGGGCGCGCAGGAACTGGTCCGACAGTTCGGCGTTCCTGGCCTGCAGTGCCGCGACCTCGGCCTGCGCTGCCGTCAGCGCATCGGCTTCGTTGGCGAACTGCGCCGCCTCAATTTCTTCGGGGCTGGGCGCGCCTTGCAGGGTGTCGGGGTGCTGAGGGGTGTTTTGCGGATCTGACATGCTCAAAAGCCGGCTGCCATGCCGGAAATCAATGAAAAACGAACAATAGCCAGCCATTTGGGGCTCGGCGGGGCGTTTTCAAGAAAAAAATGCGCCGGAAGCGGCGCGTTTCTTGACGTGATTCCTGCTGCGTCTCGGGGGCTGAGTGCCACGCGACGGAAAAGCGTGGCAGGGGATCAGGCCGGCGCCGGCGGCGCCGAGGCGTCCTGCGGCGCCCCTCGGGGGCAGCGAGCCCCACGCAGTGGGAGCGTGGGGGCTCTGTTTCAGTGGGCGTCGAGCAGTTCGACGTCGAACTTCAGGGTCGCGTTGGGCGGAATCACGCCGCCGGCGCCGCGGGCGCCATAGCCGAGGGCGGCCGGGATGATCAGGGTGCGCTTGCCGCCGATCTTCATGCCGGCGACACCTTCGTCCCAGCCCTTGATGACCTGGCCGGCGCCCAGCGAGAAGGCGAAGGGGTCGTTGCGGTCGCGGCTGGAATCGAACTTGGCGCCCTGCACGCCGTCGTTGAAGAGCCAGCCGGTGTAGTGCACGTGCACGTGCTGGCCGGGCTTGGCCTCGCTGCCGTCGCCGACGGTCGTGTCTTCGTATTGCAGGCCGGAAGGGGTGGTGGGCATGGAGCGCTCCTTGGGGGCTTGGATGGGAAACCGCGCAGTTTAACGATGCCGCCTCGGGGTCGGCCGCCGGACGGGGCGCCGTCTGCGCCTACGCGGCAGGCGGAGGGGCGATCTTCTTGACCTGCGCCTGCTGCCACTTGCCCGCGAAGGCCTGCAGATCGGACAGGCGCTTGAGCAGGTCCTGGCCGCTCAGCGTCAGGCTGTAGCCCTCGCTGCCGTGGTTCACGAGGCCGGCTTCGCGCAGTTCCTTGATGCGGGTATTGAGCGTGTTGGGGGTGATGCTGCCGACGCTGTCCTGCAGAAGGCGGAAGGTCTGGGGGTGGCCGTCGCGCAGCGCCCAGAGGACCCGCAGTGCATAGCGGGCTTCCAGCAGCGCGAGCAATTGGCTGACGGCTGCGTTTTCCTTGCTGCTCATCGACTTCATCTCCTCGGATCGCCGCGTGTTCTTGTGAGGGCGGGGGCTGCCCGTGATTGGCCGGCGACTATACCGCGAAAGCCTCTTTGCTACGAGTTTTATAGCTGCGATGTGAGGCCGGGCGCGGTCTGTGGCCCGGTGCCTTAGGCGGATCGATCTTCGGGCAGGCTGCCTTCGGCGTAGTCGGCCATGGCTTCGCCGAGGCGTACCGGACGTGCCGGCGCCCACGTCGGCTCGAAATGCAGCGCCGGGGCCGGGAACAGCATCACGACAGTCGAGCCGAGCAGGAAGCGCCCCATCTCCTCGCCCTGCGCGAGCGCGACCTGACGATCGTCGTAGCGCCATTCGCGCACCTCGCCGCCGCGCGGCGGGTTCACCACACCGTGCCAGACCGTCGCCATGCTGCCGACGATGGTGGCGCCGACCAGCACCAGCACGAAGGGTCCGCGCGCCGACTCGAAGACGCAGACCACGCGCTCGTTGCGCGCGAACAGACCCGGAACGCCGCGCGCCGTGGTGGGGTTCACCGAGAACAGGTCGCCCGGCACGTAGATCATGCGCAGCAGCCGGCCGTCGCAGGGCATGTGGATGCGGTGATAGTCCTTCGGGCTCAGGTAGAGCGTCGCGAAGCTGCCATGTGCAAACTGCGCGGCCAGCGCGGCGTCGCCGCCGACCAGCGCGGTGGTCGAGTAGCTGTGGCCCTTGGCCTGGAAGATCTGGTCGCCTTCGATGGCGCCGAACTGGCTGATCGCGCCGTCGACCGGCGAGATCAGGTCGGCGGGCGCCAGTGGCCGGGCGCCGGGCTTGAGGGCACGCGTGAAGAAGGCGTTGAAGCTCGCATAGCTCGCGATGTCGCTGTCCAGCGCCTCGCCCATGTCGACGCCGTACTTGGCGACGAAGCGGCGGATGATCCAGGTCGTGACCGCGCCGCGCTCCTTGCCCGCGACCCAGCCGGCGAATGTGGTCAGCGCCTGCTTGGGGAACAGGTATTGCGGCAGGACGGGCAGGCGATCGGACAAAGGCAGGCTTCCGGGGAAAAGGGGCAGGCGATTCTATCGATCGCATGCAGGCCGGCTTGTAGGACGAACAGGCCGGCGTGCCGCCCCCTCGGGGGGCAGCGACCCACACGCAGTGGGGGCGTGGGGGCCAGTTATTCAGGCTTGATGTTGGCCGCCTTGATCACCTGCGCCCACTTCTCGACCTCCGCCTTCTGGAAGGCCGCGATCTGCGCGGTCGTCATGTCGGCCGGCTCCATGCCGAAGCCCTTGAGCTTGTCCTGCATCTCGGGCTCGGCGAGGATCTTGCGGATGTCGCCGTGCAGCCGATCGACGATCGGCGCCGGGGTGGCGGCCGGCACGAAGATGGCCTGCCACGACAGCACGGAGTAGTCGTCGAGGCCCTTGATGCCCGATTCGGCCACGGTCGGCACGTCGGGCATGGAGGCCAGGCGCTTGGGCGAGGTGACCGCGATGGCGCGCAGCTTGCCGCTCTGGATGTGAGGGGCCGCCACCACGGTGGTGTCGAACATCATGTCGACCTGGCCGCCGATCACGTCCTGGATCGCCGGGCCGCTGCCCTTGTACGGCACGTGGTTGAACTTCACGCCCGACTTGTAGGCCAGCAGTTCCAGCGACAGGTGCTGCGAGGTGCCGATGCCGGCCGAAGCCGACGACAGGCCGCCCGGCTTGGCCCGGCTGGCCTCGACCACGTCCTTGAGCGTCTTGTAGGGGCTGGCTGCGGGCACCACCAGCACCGTCGGGTTGGTGCCGATCAGCGTCACGGGCGCGAAGGATTTGATCGGGTCGTAGCCGATCTTGGGGTACAGGCTCACGTTGATCGCGTGCGAGCTCACCGTGCCGCCGAGCAGGGTGTAGCCGTCGGGCGCCGCGCGCGAGGCGATCTCAGAGCCCACGCTGCCGCCTGCGCCGCCCTTGTTGTCGACGACCACGCTGGTGCCCAGCGTCGCGCCCAGCTTCTGGCCGATGAGGCGGCCCAGCACGTCGGTCGTGCCGCCGGCGGGGAAGGGCACCATGTAGGTGATGGCCTTGCCGGTGGGCCAGGTGCCCTGCGCAAAGGCGGGCAGGCCGGCGAGGCCGCCGGCCAGCGTGGCGCCGGCGGCGATCGCGCCGAAGGCTGCGGATCGGATCAGGGTGCGTCTTTGCATGTTGCTTGTCTCCTTGGGAATGGGTGGCGGGTTCGGTGTGTTCAGGGCAGGTCGACGATCTCGATCCAGTTCGGGTTCTTGCCCACCGCGATGCGTTGCGGCGCACCCAGCGCGCCGCTGGCCGGATCGATGGCGAAGAGCGCCACGTGATGCGACTCCTGACCGGCCGCGATCAGGAAGCGGCCACTCGGATCGATGGCAAAGCCGCGCGGCGTCTTCTCGGTCGCGGTCTGGCCCAGCGGCTGCAGCCGGCCGGTGGCGGCGTCGACCTTGAAGGCCGAGATCGTGCTCGACGTGCGTTCGGTCGCGTACAGGTAGCGGCCATCGGGCGTCAGGTGCAGGTCGGCTGCCCATGGCTTGCCGGTGAAGCCGGCGGGCAGCGTGGTGGTGCTCTGTTCGAGCGTGAGCGTGCCGCGCGCGGCATCCCAGGCATACACGTGCAGCCCCGCGTCCAGCTCGTTGAGCAGATAGATGCGGCGCTGGCCCTTGTCCCAGACGAAGTGGCGCGGGCCGCCCTTGGCCGCGGTCTGCGTCAGCGGCGGGTCGTTGGGCGACAGCAGGCCCTTGTCGGCGTCGAAGCGCCACACCGACACCTGGTCGGCGCCCAGGCTGGTGGCGAGCACGAAGCGGTTGCCGGCATCGGCGTGGATCGCGTGCGCGTTGGGGCCGGTCTGGATCAGCTGCGTCACCGCGCCGGGCGCGCCGTCCTTGCCGATGGCGTTGACCGAGATCGTGCCGCCGCCGTACGAGGCCGCGAACAGCCAGCGGCCGCTCGCGTCGAGGTCGATGTTGGCCATGCTGTTGGCCAGGGGCGCCTCGCCCAGCTTCTGCAGCTTGCCGCTGGCCGGATCGATCGTCAGGCTGGTCACGCGGAACGGCTGCGAGCGCAGCGCGGCGTAGAGCACGCGCTTGTCCGCGCTCACCACCATCGGCATCACCATGCCGCCCACCGGCACCGTCTGCACCGGCTCGAGAGCGCCACGCTGGCGGTCGAGCGAAAGCACCGAGATGTCCTGGCTGTCGGCATTGGCCACGTACACGTAGGTCGCGGCCGCCGCGGGGGCCGCGACGGCGATCGCGAGCAGGGCGGCCAGGCCCAGGCGGGCGAGGGAAGCGGGAGCTGAAGTTTTCGAGAAGGGCTTCATGTTCGATGTCTCTGGGTTCTTCTTCTGGGGAGCGACGGAAGCGAGCGGGCTCCTAGGGCATGTACTGCCCGCCGTTCACTTCGAGGATCTGCCCGGTCATGTAGCCCGAGAGTGCTTCGGAGGCGAGGAACAGGAAGGCGCCCACGCATTCGTCGGGCGTGCCGATGCGGCCCATCGGGATCGTGCCGCGGAAGGCCTCGAGCATCTGCGGCGTCGAGAACTGGTCGTGGAAGGGCGTCTGGATCACGCCCGGCGCCACCGCGTTGACGCGGATCCTGTCGCCCGTCAGCTCCTTGGCCAGCCCGCGCGTGGCGGTGCTGACGAAGCCCTTGGCGCCTGCATACAGATACGCGCCGGGCCCGCCGCCGTGGCGCGCCGCGACCGAGCTCACGTTGATGATGCTGCCGCCCTGGCCCCTGGTGCGCATCAGTGGCACCACTTCGCGGCAGAAGGCCAGCACCGAGCGTGCGTTGAGGTGCAGCACCTCGTCGAACAGCTCGTCGCGCAGCTCGCCGATGGGAACGCGCTTGACCAGCCCGCCGGCGTTGTTGACCAGCACGTCGATGCTGCCCAGGTGCTGCTGCGTCTCGCGCACCACGCGCGCGATGGCGGCCGTGTCGCGCACGTCGCCCTGAACCGCGAAGGCCGTGCCGCCATCAGCGGTGATGTCGGCCACCACCTTGGCGGCGGCATCGGCCGAGCTGTTGTAGTGCACGGCCACGCGCATGCCCTGCGCCGCGAAGCCGGCGGCGACCGCGGCACCGATGCCGGTGCTCGCGCCGGTCACGAGCGCGGTCTTGTCCTTGAGGTCTTTCATGATGTCCGGTCCCTTCGTGTTCACGTCACCGGCGCCGGATTGAACAGCACCAGTGCGTTGTGCAGCTTCCATTGCTCGGCCCAGGTCTTCTTCCGGCCGCTCGCGACTTCGAGCATCAGCCTGAACAGCTCCCAGCCCACGTCCTCGATGGTGGCGTCGCCATCGGCGATGCGGCCGGCGTTGACGTCCATCAGGTCGTGCCAGCGGCGCGCCAGGTCGCTGCGCGTCGCCACCTTGATCACCGGCACCTCGGCCAGCCCGTAGGGCGTGCCGCGGCCGGTGGTGAACACGTGCAGGTTGATGCCCGCGGCCAGCTGCAGCGTGCCGCAGATGAAGTCGCTGGCCGGCGTCGCGGCATAGATCAGGCCCTTCTGGCGGGCCTTCTCGCCCGGCGAGATCACGCCCGAGATCGGCGCGCTGCCGCTCTTGACGATCGAGCCCATGGCCTTCTCGACGATGTTCGACAGGCCGCCCTTCTTGTTGCCGGGGGTGGTGTTGGCACTGCGGTCGACGCGGCCCTTGTCGAGGTAGGCGTCGTACCAGGCCATCTCGCGGATCATGGCTTCCGCCACCTCGGGCGTGGTGGCGCGCGAGGTCAGCTGGTCGATGCCGTCGCGCACCTCGGTCACCTCCGAGAACATCACGGTGGCGCCGGCGCGCACCAGCAGGTCGGTGCAGAAGCCCACCGCCGGATTGGCCGTGACGCCCGAGAAGGCGTCGCTGCCGCCGCACTGCACGCCCACGACCAGTTCGCTCGCGGGCACGGTCTCGCGCCGGCGCGCGTCGAGGCGCTCCAGATGCTCCTCGGCCTGGCGCAGGATGGAATCGACCATCGACATGAAGCCGACGTGGGCCTCGTCCTGCAGGCAGACCACGTCGAGCTTGGCGTCGGCGCTGTCGCCGACGTCGGCCACGTTGCGCTCGTCGATCAGCGGGATGGTGCCGGGCGGCATCAGGCGCTCGGGCTGCAGCTTCTCGCAGCCCAGGCTCACCACCATCACCTCGCCGCCGAAGTTCGGATTGAGGCTGATGTTGCGCAGCGTTCGGATCGGGATGATGGCGTCGGGCGCGTCGATCGCCACGCCGCAGCCGTAGCTGTGCTCGAGCGCGACCACGTCGTCGACGTTGGGGTACTTGGGCAGCAGCTCGGCCTTGATGCGCTTGACCGCGAAGTCGGTCACGCCGGCCACGCACTGCACGGTCTGGGTGATCGCGAGGATGTTGCGCGAGCCGACCGAGCCGTCCGGATTGCGGTAGCCCTCGAAGGTGTAGCCCTCCAGCGGCGGCATCGCGGGCGGCTTGACCGTGGCGATCGGCAGGCCGACGAGCTCGCGCGCGGCCGGCATCCGCAGCAGCCGCTCGTGCACCCAGCTGCCGGCCGGAATGGCCTTCAGCGCATAGCCGATCACGACGTCGTAGCGGCGCACCTCGCCACCCTCCGGGATGTCGACCAGCGCCACCTTGTGGGCCTGCGGCACCTTGTCGCGCAGCCTGAGGCCGGACGGAAACTCCGTGCCGGCCGCAAGCCCTCCGTCGTTGGCCACGATCGCGACGTTGTCGTTCGCGTGCATGCGGATGGTGAGCGGCGGCTTGGCGGCTTCTGTCATGACGCGCTCCTGCCTACTTCACGACCATGAACAGGCCCGGCAGCCAGGTCGAGAAGGCCGGCACGAAGGTCACGACGCCGAGCGCGAATATCAGCGCGCCGTAGAAGGGCCAGATGGTCTTCATCACGGTGCCGACCGAGACGCCCCCGATCGCGCAGCCGACGAACTGCGTGGTTCCCACGGGCGGCGTGTTGAGGCCGAGCGCGCAGTTGATCAGCATCACGACGCCGAACTGGACCGAGGTCATGCCGTATTGTTGCGCGATCGGCAGGAAGATCGGCGTGCACAGCAGGATGGTGGCCGCCATGTCCAGGAAGGTGCCCAGCACGAACAGGATGATGTTGATCAGCAGGAAGATCATCCACGGCGTGGTCGTGATCTGCGACAGCATCTGGCCCGTGAGCTCGGCCACGCCGTAGAGGCTGATCAGGTAGCCGAAGGTGCTCGAGATGCCGATCAGCAGCAGGATCACGCCGGTCGTGCGAACCGCCTTGGAGGCCGCCTTCACGAAGTGGTCCCACTTGAGCGAGCGGTAGACCAGGATCGTGAGCGCCAGCGCATACAGCACCGCCACCGCGGCCGATTCGGTCGCGGTGAAGACGCCCGACAGGATGCCGCCGAGGATCAGCACGACGATGAACAGCCCCGGCAGCGCGGCCGCGAAGGAGCGCGCCACGATGTGCCAGCCCGGGAAGGTGCCCGCGGGATAGCCGCGCTTGACCGCCACCAGGTAGGCCGCGGCCAGGTTGCTGAGCGTGAGCACCACCGCCGGCAGCAGCGCCGCGAGGATCAGCGCCGCGATCGACACCTTGCCGCCCGCCGCGAGCGAATAGATGATCAGGTTGTGGCTGGTCGGCATCAGCGCGCCGACCAGGGCCGCGTGGGTCGTCACGTTGACTGCGTAGTCCGCGTGATAGCCCTCCTTCTTCATCATCGGGATCATCACGGCGCCCATGGCCGAGACGTCCGCCACGGGCGAGCCCGAGACGCCGCCGAACAGCGTGCAGGCCACCACGTTCGACATGCCGAGGCCGCCGCGCACGTGGCCCACCAGGTTGCGTGCGAAGTCGACGATGCGGTCGGCGATGCCGCCGTACAGCATCAGCTCGCCCGCGAAGATGAAGAACGGGATCGCGAGGAACGAGAAGATGCCCATGCCCGAGGTCATCTGCTGGAAGCCGACTTCCAGTGGCAGGCCTTCGTAGAGCAGGGTGGACAGCGCCGACAGCCCGATCGAGAACGCGACCGGCACCCCCAGCAGCAGGAACACCGTGAAAGAAATGGAAAGAATCAGCAGGGGTACGGTCATCACTGGCCCCACGCAGGTTCGACTTCGCGGCCACGGGCCAGCGCGATGATGTGCTCGATCGAGAACATCACGATGAGCACGCCCGACACAGCGGCCGGCACGTATTTCCAGCCTTCCGAGATCCACAGCGTGGGCAGGCGGTAGTCCCAGACCGATTCGGCCAGGGAGGCGCAGTTCCACGCCATCGCGGCGCCGAACAGCAGGATCAGGAAATGGATCAGGTATTCCATCTTGAGGCGCAGCCAGTCAGGTGCCAGCACGAGGAAGGACTCGAGACCGATGTGGCCCGCATCGCGCACGCCGACCGCGACGCCGAGCATCGTGACGTAGAGCACCAGAAGCAGCGCCAGGCTCTCGGCCCAGGTCGGGGTGTTGTTGAGGACGTAGCGGCCGAACACCTGCCAGCTCACGGCCGCGACCACCGCGACCAGACCGAAGATGCCCAGCCACATGCAGGCGCGAGCCAGCCGGCGGCAGATATTGGTGTACATGTCTTGCGTTTCCAGGGGCTCGGCCGCGACGCGCGCCCGGGCGCGTCGCGGTCCGAGCCCCGGCGGAGAGTTACTTGGTTTCCTGCACCCGCTTGACCAGGTCCTTCAGCTTGGGGTCGACGATGAACTTGTCGTAGACCGGCTTCATCGCGGCCTGGAACGGGGCCTTGTCGATATCGATGATCTCGGCGCCGCCGGCCTTCACGGTGGCGAGCGACTTCACCTCGCGCTCGGCCCACTGCTTGCGCATGAAGGGCACCGATTCCTTGGCGGCCTGGCGCAGCCAGCCCTGCTCCTGCGGCGTCAGCTTGTCCCACGCGCGCTTGGAGAACAGCAGCATCTCGGGGGCCATCGAGTGCTCGGTCTTGGTGTAGTACTTGGCGACCTCGAAGGCGCGCGAGCTCTCGTAGGTGGGGTAGTTGTTCTCGGCCGCGTCGATCAGGCCGGTCTTCAGGCCGGTGTAGACCTCGCCCATGGGCATCGGCGTGGCGTTGGCGCCCATCGCCTCGAGCATCGCGACCCACAGGTCGGACTGCTGCACGCGGACCTTCTGGCCCTTCATGTCGGCAAAGCTGCGCACCGGCTTCTTGGCCGTGAACATCGAGCGTGCGCCGCTGTCGTAGTAGGCCAGGCCGATGAAGCCCTGCTTCTCGCAGGATTTCAGGATCTCCTCGCCGATCGGGCCGTCCAGCACCTTGTGCAGGTGGTCCACCGAGCGGAACAGGAAGGGCATGGTCGGCACCTGCGTCTCGGGGCAGATGTTGTTCATCGGCGCGATGTTCACGCGCACCATCTGCAGCGCGCCGATCTTGGCCTGCTCGATGGTGTCCTTCTCGCTGCCGAGGGCGCTGTTGTTGAAGACCTTGATCGTGTCCTTGCCGCCCGAGAGCTCCTTGAGCCGCTCGCCCATGAACTTGACGGCGGTCACGGTCGGGTAGTCGTCGGGGTGGATGTCGGCCGACCGGAATTCGGTGGCCTGGGCGGCCATCGCGGTCATGCCGGCCGCGATGGCGACGATGAGTGCGTGCTTGTTGAACTTCATTTGTCTTCCTCTTGCTGGTGGTTGTCGTGAAATCTTGTGGAGCCGGTCAGCTGCCGAAGGCCGGCTCGGGGAGGCCCTGCGTGCCGGGACGCAGCGCGAAGAGGCCGCCCGCGAGCGGCTGGTCCGACAGGTCGCCGCCGGGGCGGATCGAGGTGACGAACAGGGTGTCGAGCTTGGGGCCGCCGAAGGCGCACATCGCGGGCTTCTTGACCGGCACCGCGAGCGAGCGGTCGAGCCGTCCGTCGGGCGTGAAGCGGTGCACCAGGCCGGCGTCGTTGCCGCAGATCCAGTAGCAGCCGTCGGCATCGATCGCCGCGCCGTCGGGACGGCCGGGCAGCGGATTCATGTCGACGAACACGCGGCGGCGCGAGGGCGTGCCGGTTGCGGTGTCGTAGTCGAGGGCCCAGACGGTCTGCACGCTCGGGTGCGAGTCCGAGAGGTACATCGTGCGACCGTCGGGGCTGAAGGCCAGGCCGTTGGGAACGATCAGGTCGTCGAGCTGCAGCTTCGGCGCGTCGGCGCCCTTGTCATGGCGATAGAGCCGGCCGACGCGTGCACCGGCCGCCATGTCGAGCAGCATGGTGCCAGCCCAGAACCGGCCTTGGCGGTCGCAGCGGCCGTCGTTGAAGCGCATGCCGGGCCGCGCGTGCGCCACTTCGGCCAGGCGTGTGGCGGTCAGGCGGCCGTCGGCCTGCGGCGCGATCGAGAACAGGCCGCTTTCCATGCCGGCGATCCAGGCGCCGGGGAGATCGGCGCGCGGCGCGATGCAGGCGGGCATCTCTTCGCTGGCCCATTGCGCGTGGCCGTCGGCCGACCAGCGGTGCAGCGCCCGCCCCGGGATGTCGACCCAGTAGAGAGCCTGCTCGGCGATCGACCAGACAGGGCTCTCGCCCGTGCCGCAGCGCGCATCGACCACGAGTTCGGCCTGGCTCGTCATGGCGGTCAGTCTCCGAACGGGCCCTGCGCGGTGAACGCGCCGCCCTGGTAGATCGCGTTCGGGTCGGTGGGCGCCACCGGCGGCTGTGCCTCCACCTTGGCGCGGAACACTTCCGAGCCGTCCTGCGGCACGAAGCCCAGGTGAGCGGCAGCCTCGTTGTCCCACCAGAGGTCGCGGTTGGCCGACATGCCGTACACCACCGTATGGCCGACGCCGGGCGTGAAGAGCGATTTCTGGATCAGCGTCGTGAGGTCGCGAAAGCTGAGCCAGGTGCTCATCATGCGGCGGTTCAGCGGCTCGGGAAACGAGGAGCCGATGCGGATGCTCACGGTCTCGATGCCCCAGCGATCGAAGTAGAACTGGGCCACGTCCTCGCCGAAGGACTTCGACAGGCCGTAGTAGCCGTCCGGACGGCGCTTGACGCCGGCGTCGAGGTGCTCGGTCTGCTTGTAGAAGCCGATCACGTGGTTGGAGCTCGCGAACACCACGCGCTTGACGCCATGCCGGCGCGCCGCCTCGTAGACGTGGAACACGCCCTTGATGTTGGCCTCGAGGATTTCCTCGAACGGCCGTTCGACCGACACGCCGCCGAGGTGCACGATCGCGTCGCAGCCGGCCACCAGGGCATCCACCGCCTGCTTGTCCGAGAGATCGCAAGGCACCACTTCCTCGTGCGTCCCGGCGGCCGGGGTGAGCGGCGTGATGTCGGAGACTCGCAGCACGTCTGCGAAGGGACGCAGGCTGTCGCGCAGCACCTTGCCGAGGCCGCCGGCGGCGCCGGTCAGAAGAAGCCGGCCGAGCCGCGGCGCGGTGGGGGAGGAGGAAGGGGCGGAGGGAACGCTCATTTGTCTCTGTGGTGTTGTAAGTTATCGGTTGTCGTACAACGTCGCGGCGATTATCATCATGCGATGTCGAACCTGTCAACGGGGTCTACCTCCAGCGCCGAAACGGCGGCCGTCAGTGCGCCGCCGCCGCGGCGGCGGGTGCGCGGCCTGGCGCACGGCCTGGTCGACGACCTGGGCGAGAAGATCCGCAGCCAGCAGCTGCGACCGGGCGACAAGCTGCCGACCGAGTCGGCCATCATGCAGACCTACGGCGTCAGCCGCACCGTGGTGCGCGAGGCGCTGTCCCGGCTGCAGGCCGGCGGGCTGGTCGAGACCCACCACGGCATCGGCACCTTCGTGCTGCAGCCGCGCGCCGCCGGCATGTTCCGGCTCGAGGCCTCGGACATCGCGACCTCGGTCGACGTGCTCGCGGTGCTCGAGCTGCGCATCAGCCTCGAGACCGAGTCGGCCGGCCTTGCCGCCACCCGCCGTACAGAAGAGCAACTGGCCGCGCTGCGCCTTGCGCTGGACGACTTCGAGCACAACGTGACGGTGGCCGGCGACACCGTGGCGCCGGACTTCCGCTTCCACCTGCAGATCGCGCAGGCCACGGGAAATCCCTACTTCGCGGACATCATGAGCCACCTCGGCACCACGATCATTCCGCGCACGCGCATCACCGCGATCCGCAACCACGACCGCCGCGGCGAATACCTGAGCCGCGTGAACCGCGAGCACGAGGAAATCTACGCCGCGATCGCGCGCCGCGACCCCGAGTCGGCGCGCGCGGCGATGCGCATCCACCTCACCAACAGCCGCGAGCGGCTGCGCATCGCGCAGGAAGCGGCGCGCATTGATGCCGAGCAGGCTGCGGTCGGCGCTGGCGTGACGACGCCCTGATCTTCTTGCGGGTCAATGCTGGACATCGAGTCATCTGAGTTGTACGATGACTGACGACATCGCAGGCAAGCGATACGGATCAACCAACGACCTGGAGACAACATGACCCTGAATCGTCGCAACCTCGTTCTGGGCGCCCTGGGCGGCAGCCTGCTCGCCGCCGGTGCCGTCCAGGCAGCCGATGCCTGGCCCTCGAAGCCGATCCGCATCGTCGTACCCTATCCGCCCGGCGGGTCGTCGGACATCATCGCACGCTCGATCAGCCAGCCCCTGTCGGAGGCGCTCAAGCAGACCGTGATCGTCGAGAACCGCGCCGGTGCGAACGGCAACCTCGGCGCCGACCTGGTGTCCAAGGCCCAGCCCGACGGCTACACGCTGCTGCTGTGCGATGTCGGCGCGCTCGCGATCAGCCCGTCGGTCTACACCAAGCTCTCGTTCGATCCCGCCAAGGACCTGCGCGGCGTCACGATGCTGGCCTATTCGCCGCACCTGCTGGTGGTGCATCCCTCGGTGCCTGCCAACAACCTGAAGGAACTGGTCGCGCTGTCGAAGAAGTCCGACCTCAATTTCGCGGTCACGGCCACCGGCAGCGCACCACACCTGGCCGGCGTCGCGCTCGAGCGCGCGAGCGGCGCCAAATGGGTCTACGTGCCCTACAAGGGCGGCGTGCAGGCAGTGCAGGACACCGTCGCGGGCCAGACCCAGGTGCTCATGAACGGCATGCTGGCCACGCTGCCGCACGTGCAGAGCGGCAAGCTCAAGGTTCTGGGCGTGTCGAAGGGCACGCGCATGCCGCTTATCGGCGACGTGCCGACCATCGCCGAGCAGGGCGTGCCGGGCTTCGAATCGGGCACCTGGCAGGGCGTGCTGGTGCCGCGCGGCACGCCGGAGGCCGTGGTGCAGCGCCTCAACAAGGAATTGATTTCGATCATCCGTTCGGCCGACATCCGCTCGCGGCTGGCCGGACAGGGTGCCGAGGTCGTGACCATGACCCCGGTCGAGCAGGACCAGTTTTTCGACAAGGAACGCGCACGCTGGGCGAAGGTCGTCAACGCGGCCCAGATCAAGCTCGACTGAATGGCCCCCACGCTCCCTCACTGTGTGTGGTCGCTGCCCCCCGAGGGGGCCGCAGGCCGCCTTGGGGCGGCCCGGCGCCGGCTTTGGCCCCCACGCTCCCTCACTGTGTGTGGTCGCTGCCCCCCGAGGGGGCCGCAGGCCGGCTTGGGGCGGCCCGGCGCCGGCCTTGGCCCCCACGCTCCCTCACTGCGTGTGGTTGCTGACCCGAGCCTGGTTCCCGTCTCATCCTTCTTCTCTCAACCCAACCCGTTCTTCACATGACCCCCCAAGAACTCAAGACCATCATGGGCTCCGGCCTGCTGTCCTTTCCGCTGACCGACTTCGACGCCAACGGCGACTTCGACAAGAAGAGCTACGAGAAGCGCCTCGAATGGCTGGCGCCCTACGGCGCGAGCGCGCTGTTCGCGGCCGGCGGCACCGGCGAATTCTTCTCGCTGACCGGCGACGAATACCCCGGCATCATCCAGGCCGCGGTCGACACCTGCCGCGGCGTGGTGCCGATCATCGCGGGCGCGGGCGGCCCGACGCGATTCGCGATCCAGTGCGCGCAGGCCGCGGAAAAGGCCGGCGCGCACGGCGTGCTGCTGCTGCCGCACTACCTCACCGAAGCCGGCCAGGAAGGCCTGGCAGCGCATGTCGAGGCGGTCTGCAAGAGCGTGAAGTTCGGCGTCATCGTCTACAACCGCGGCCAGAGCAAGCTCTACCCGTCCACGCTCGAGAAGCTGGCCGAGCGCTGCCCGAACCTGGTGGGCTTCAAGGACGGCATCGGCGACATCGAACTCATGAGCGCGATCCACCTGCGCATGGGCGATCGCTTCGCCTACCTGGGTGGCCTGCCGACCGCGGAGGTCTATGCCGCGGCCTACAAGGCGCTCGGCACGCCCGTGTATTCGTCGGCGGTGTTCAACTTCATCCCGAAGACCGCAATGGACTTCTATCACGCGGTGGCCAAGGACGACATGGCGACCCAGCATCGGCTGCTGAAGGACTTCTTCATGCCCTACCTCGCGATCCGCAACCAGGGCCAGGGCTACGCCGTGAGCATCGTGAAGGCCGGCGCGAAGATCGTCGGCCACGACGCCGGACCGGTGCGCACGCCCCTCACGGAACTCAAGCCCGACCAGTACCAGGCGCTGGCGGCGCTGATCGACAAGCTCGGCCCGCAGTAAGGCAGCGCGCGCGGGCCGCTGCGGCGCCGTGCCCGACCGGATTCATGCATGCATTCATTCACAACAACAGGAGACAAGCACATGCTCAAGAAACTGATCCTCATCGCCGCCGTGACCGTGGCCTTTGCCGGCTGCACCACGATGCGCGGCAACGATGCTGCCAAGGCGCCCGCGGTCGCGGCTGCAGCCGAGAAGCTGCGCGTCGCGATGATCGACCCGACGCCCGCCGCGCTCAATGCGCTGGTGGCCGATGACCTGAGCTACGGCCATTCGGGCGGCAAGGTCGACACCAAGGCCAGCTTCATCAGCGACCTGATGGACGGCAAGTCGGACTTCGTGACCATCGCGATCACCGAGCAGACCATCAAGGTCGTCGACAACGTCGCGATCGTGCGCCACACGCTCACGGCCGACACCAACGATTCGGGCAAGCCCGGCAAGGTCAGCATCAAGATCCTCGGTGTCTGGCAGCAGCAGGGCCCGGGCGGCGACTGGAAGCTGATCGCGCGCCAGGCCGTGCGTCCGCCGCAATAACTTCCTTCTTCGATACCCCAGGATTGCCACCCATGCAGAACTTCGACAACCTCATCAACGGCGAATGGCGCCCCGGTGCCAGCTACAGCCCCAACGTGAACCCGAGCAACCTCGGCGACGTGCTGGGCCAGTACACGCAGGGCGACGCGGCCCAGGTCGACGCCGCGGTCGCGGCCGCCACGGCGGCCTTTCCCGCGTGGTCGACGGGCGGCATCCAGGCACGCTCCGAGGCGCTCGAGAAGATCGGCACCGAGATCCTCGCCCGCAAGGAAGAACTCGGCACGCTGCTCGCGCGCGAGGAAGGCAAGACGAAGGCCGAAGGCATCGGGGAGGCGACACGCGCGGCCCAGATCTTCAAGTTCTTCGCCGGCGAATGCCTGCGCCTGTCCGGTGAGGTCCTGCCCTCGGTGCGGCCCGGCATCGGCATCGAGATCACGCGCGAACCGGTCGGCGTGGTGGGCCTGATCACGCCGTGGAACTTCCCGATCGCGATTCCGGCCTGGAAGATCGCGCCGGCGCTGGCCTTCGGCAACTGCGTCGTCATGAAGCCGGCCGACCTGGTGCCGGGCTGTGCCTGGGCGCTGGCCGAGATCATCAGCCGCTCGGGCATTCCGCCGGGCGTATTCAATCTCGTGATGGGTCGCGGCAGCGTGATCGGCAATGCGCTGGTCGACCATCCGGGCGTGCACGCGATCAGCTTCACGGGTTCGGTGGGCGTGGGCCGCAACATCGCGATCCAGTGCGCGACGAACCACAAGAAGGTGCAGCTCGAGATGGGCGGCAAGAACCCGCAGGTGGTGCTCGACGATGCCGACCTGAACCAGGCGGTGGAGCTCAGCGTGCAGAGCGCGTTCTATTCGACCGGCCAGCGCTGCACCGCATCGAGCCGGCTGATCGTGACCGAAGGCATCTACCCGAAGTTCATCGAGGCGATGAAGGCGCGCATGGCCAAGATCAAGGTCGGCGATGCGCTCGCGCAGGGCACCGACATCGGGCCGGTGTCGTCGCAGTCGCAGCTCGACCAGGACCTGGAATACATCGCGATCGGCAAGGGCGAGGGCGCCACGCTCGCGGCCGGCGGCGAGCGCCTGAAGCTCGAGACCGACGGCTACTACCTGTCGCCCGCGCTGTTCAGCGAATCGGCGGCCTCGATGCGCATTAACCGCGAGGAGATCTTCGGCCCGGTGGCGAGCGTGATCCGCGTCAAGAACTACGAGGAAGCGCTGGCCACGGCCAACGACACCGAGTTCGGCCTCTCGGCCGGCATCGCGACCACGTCGCTCAAGTACGCCACGCACTTCAAGCGCCACAGCCAGGCCGGCATGGTGATGGTCAACCTGCCGACCGCGGGCGTGGACTACCACGTACCCTTCGGCGGCCGCAAGGGTTCGAGCTACGGGCCGCGCGAGCAGGGGCGCTATGCGCAGGAGTTCTTCACGGTGGTGAAGACCGCCTATACCTTCGCGTAGGGACTGGGCGGGCGGTCAGGCCGGCCGGATGGCCGACTTCGGCCTGAAGGCCTTGCACACCGCCTCGTCGGTCTCGAGGTACGGCCCGCCGATCAGGTCGATGCAGTAGGGCACGGCCGCGAAGATGCCGGGCACCAGCTGCTGGCCGTCGGCATCGCGCAGGCCTTCGAGCGTCTCGGCGATCGCCTTGGGCTGGCCCGGCAGATTGATGATCAGGCTGCGTTCGCGGATCACCGCGACCTGGCGCGACAGGATCGCGGTCGGCACGAAGCGCAGGCTGATCTGGCGCATCTGCTCGCCGAAGCCCGGCATCTGCCTGTGGGCCACGGCCAGCGTGGCCTCGGGCGTCACGTCGCGCAGCGCGGGGCCGGTGCCGCCGGTGGTGAGCACCAGCGAGCAGCCGGCGTCGACGAGCGCGATCAGCGCGCTGCTGATGCCGGCTTGCTCGTCCGGGATCAGGCGTTGATCGAAGGTGATCGGATTGCGCACTGCGCGGCACAGCCACTCCTGCAGTGCGGGCAGGCCCTTGTCCTCGTAGACGCCGCTGGAGGCGCGGTCGCTGACCGAGACGATGCCGATGCGAACCGGCTCCATCGGCGAGGCGGCGCTCATGCGTCTTCTTCGCGCGACTGGGCTGCGGCCTCGTCCGCGTGGTCGGCCGTGCCATGCACCGCGAGCTGCGCACGCACGATCTGGAACACCTCGCGGTAGGCCTTGGCCTGGCGTGGCGCCTCGCCGGGCGGACCGGCCTTGATGTCCTTGCGGGCCTGGCGCACCAGCGCGCGCAGCTGTTGCGCGTCGGTGCCCGGATGGGTCTCGATCCAGCCACCGAGCGCGTCGTCGTCGGCGATCAGGCGGTCGCGCCAGCGTTCGGCCTCGTGCAGCACGGCGGTCTCGGCGGCCGGTGTGCGGTTCTGCTCCTCGAGCGCGACGCGCACGGCGTCGAGCACCTCGGTGTCGAGGCCGCGCATGAGCTTGCCGATGAACTGCATCTGGCGCCGCTTGCCCTCGAAGTTGGTGATGCGCCTGGCGTCCTCGATCGCATCGCGCAGCTTGTCGCCGAGCGGCAGCTTGTCGAACAGGCCGGAGCGCAGTTCGAGCAGGGCGACGCCGAGCGCCTGCAGTTCGGCGCTCTCGCGCTTGAGGTCGGTCTTGCTGGCGTCGGTGCCCTTGAGCTCGCGTTTGAGCTCCAGGTCGAGTTCGCTGCCTTCGGCCACGAATTCGCCACGGACGAAGTAGCCTTTTTTGGGTTTGCGGGACATAGAGTCAATCGTTGGCCGCACCATCGGGAACAGGGGGCGCAAGTATCATAGCCAACACATGACCACATCCTCCTCGCGTGCCGACTCCGGCTTCGCCTACAGCCGTCCTTTCTTCGAAAACCTGGTCGACTCGGCCCTGGCGCATGCCAGGAAGCTCGGCGCCACCGACGCCGGCGCCGAGGCCTCCGAAGGCTGCGGCCTCAGCGTCTCGGTGCGCAAGGGCGAACTGGAAAACGTCGAGCGCAACCGCGACAAGTCGCTCGGCATCACGGTCTACGTCGGCCATCGCCGCGGCAATGCCAGCACCTCCGACTTCTCCGAGGCCGCCGTCGCCCAGACGGTGCAGGCCGCCTACGACATCGCGCGCTTCACGGCCGAGGACCCGGTCAGCGGCCTGCCCGACGAGGCCGACATCGCCAAGGAGCATCCCGACCTCGACCTGTTCCATCCGTGGGCCGTCACGAGCGAGCAGGCCGCGGAACTGGCCCTCGAATGCGAGGCGGCGGCCCTGTCGACCGACAAGCGCATCACCAACAGCGAAGGCGCGGGCGTGTCGGCCCAGCAGAGCCACTTCTTCAGCGCCCATACGCACGGCTTCCGCGGCGGCTATGCGAGCTCGCGCCATTCGATCTCGGTGGCGCCGATCGCCGGCCGCGGCGACGACATGCAGCGCGACGCCTGGTACAGCTCGATGCGCTCGGCCGACGAGCTCGCCAGCCCGCAAGCGGTCGGGCGCTATGCCGCCGAGCGGGCGCTGAGCCGGCTCAAGTCGCGCAAGATCAAGACCACCGAGTGCCCGGTGCTGTTCGAGTCGCCGCTGGCGGCCGGCCTGCTGGGCGGCCTCGTGCAGGCCACCAGCGGCGGCGCGCTCTATCGCAAGAGCACGTTCCTGCTCGATTCGCTCGGCAAGAAGGTGCTGCCCAAGCACATCGACGTGCTCGAGGACCCGCACGTGCTGCGCGGCAAGGGCAGTTCGCCCTTCGACGACGAGGGCGTGGTCACGCGCCAGCGCCGCGTGGTCGACGGCGGCCGGCTCGAGGGCTATTTCCTCAGCACGTACTCGGCCCGCAAGCTCGGCATGAAGACCACCGGCAACGCCGGCGGCTCGCACAACCTCACGCTGAGCTCGCGCCTCACGAAGCCCGGCGACGACCTCGACGCCATGCTGCAGAAGCTCGGCACCGGCCTGCTGGTCATCGAGCTGATGGGCCAGGGGGTCAACTACGTGACCGGCGACTATTCGCGCGGTGCCAGCGGTTTCTGGGTCGAGAAGGGCCGCATCGCCTTTCCGGTGCAAGAGATCACGATCGCCGGCAACCTCAAGGATATGCTGCTCGGCATCGAGGCGGTGGGTGCAGATACCTACAATTACGGCGCGAAGACGACAGGTTCGCTGCTGATCAACAAGATGAAGATCGCCGGATCCTGAGCGGTCAGCGAGCCAGCGCGGCTCGCACCCGCTCGATCACGCGCACGTAGGGTGCGGTGAATCCGTCCAGCGGCGCGTCCGGCGCCAGCCAGCCGAAGCTGAACACCAGGCCTTCTTCCTCGGGGCTGCCCACGGCCACATGGTCGAAGCGTTCGGGCAGGGCGGCCTCGGTGCGCATCAGGAACAGGTGCCACAGCTGTGCGTGGCGATGCACGTTGCCTTCGATCCCGGCCTCGCATTCCCGATCGAGCGTGCCGAGGGGCTGCAGCGGGCCGTCGTGGCGGATGCCCGACTCCTCGAGCAGTTCGCGCCGCACGGCGTCCTCCGGCGCTTCGCCGGGCTCGACCGTGCCCTTGGGCAGCTGCATGCCGCCGTCGCCGGGGTGATGGAACACCAGCAGCCGGCCGCGAGCGTCCACCAGGCAGGCGCAGGCCTTGGGGACCGGATGGGCCTCCATGTGGCTCAGGCGCCCGAGAGCGCGGCTTTCACGGCGGCGCTGACCTGGCCCATGTCGGCCTTGCCCGCCAGGCGGGTCTTGACCGCACCCATGACGCGACCCATGTCGCCGGGGCCCTTGGCGCCGAGTTCGGCGACGATCGCCTTGACCTCGACAGCCACCTCGTCGGCGCTCATGCGCTGCGGCAGGTAGACCTCGAGCACCTTGATCTCGGCCGCTTCCTTGTCGGCCAGGTCGGTGCGGCCGCCCTGGGTGAAGGCCGCCACCGAATCCTTGCGCTGCTTGACCAGCTTGTCGACGATCGCCACGACCATCGCGTCGTCGAGCTCGATCCTTTCGTCGACTTCCTTCTGCTTGAGCGCGGCGAGCAGCAGGCGGATGGTGCCCAGGCGCTCGGAATCCTTGGCGCGCATCGCGGTCTTCATGTCTTCGGTGATCTGTTCCTTGAGGCTCATGGCGGGCTTTCGGTGGGCGACGATGAAATAAAAAGCCGCGGCAGGTGTCCCTGGCGCGGCTCGATCCGGTTGAACCGGGCGGCGTTGGCGCGGGGCCAACGCGAGCGGGTGCTTAGTACAGCTTCTTGGGCAGCTGCATGCTGCGCACGCGCTTGTAGTGGCGCTTGACGGCCGCGGCCTTCTTGCGCTTGCGCTCGGCGGTCGGCTTTTCGTAGAACTCGCGGGCACGCAGGTCGGTCAGCAGGCCGAGCTTTTCGATGGTGCGCTTGAAACGGCGCAGGGCGACGTCGAAGGGCTCGTTTTCTTTTACGCGGATGGTGGTCATTGATAGATCGGTTGGTTCATTTGGCCGGGAGAGATCGAGGCTCCCGGCCGGGGGTCCTCAACTGAAAACTGGGTGGGCCGTTGAGGGGAGGCCGAAGTTAGCCCGACATTATAGCGTCAGCTTGGCGGTCCTGCGCCAGTGCCTGCGCACAGGCGTGCGCGCTGGCCCAGGCCCACTGGAAGTTGTAGCCGCCGAGCCAGCCCGTGACGTCGACCACTTCGCCGATGAAGAACAGGCCCGGCTGCTTCGATTCCAGCGTCTGCGAGGACAGTTCGCGGGTGTCGACACCGCCCGCGGTGACCTCGGCCTTCCTGTAGCCCTCGGTGCCGCCGGGCGTGATCTGCCAGCGCGCGATGCGCTCGGCCAGGGTGGCCAGCGCGCGGTCGGCCGCCTCGTTGATGGGCCGCTGCAGGGCCGGATCCTGGCCCACCCAGGCGTCGGCCAGGCGCGACGGCACCAGCGTCGCCAGTTCGTTGCCGATGCGCTTGCGCGAACGCTGCTTGGCCTCGCCGAGCGCGGCGCCGACGTCGGTGCCGGGGGCGAAATCGATCGTCAGTGCTGCGCCGGGCTTCCAGTAGCTCGAGATCTGCAGCACCGCGGGCCCCGAGAGGCCGCGGTGCGTGAACAGCAGGTCTTCGAGGAAGCTCATCCGTTCCTTCTTCGCCCCGGTCTCGATCTGCACCGGCAGCGAGAGTCCGGCCAGGCCGGCGTAGGGCGCCCAGGCATCGCCGCCGAAGGTCAGCGGCACGAGGGCCGGGCGCGGCGCCACCACGCGCAGGCCGAACTGGGTGGCGATGCGGTAGCCGAAGTCGCTGGCGCCGATCTGCGGGATCGACAGGCCGCCCGTGGCGACCACCAGTTGCGGTGCCCGCACCGGGCCGCGGGCGGTGTCGATGCGATAGCCGCCGTCTTCCGACCAGGCGATCTCGCCCACGCCGCAGGGCTGCCAGTGCGCGACGCCACCGGCGGTGCATTCCGCCAGCAGCATGTCGATGATCTGCTGCGAAGGGCCGTCGCAGAACAGCTGGCCCTTGTGCTTCTCGTGGAAGGCGATGCCGTGGCGCTGCACGAGGTCGATGAAGTGCTGCGGCGTGTAGCGCGACAGCGCCGAGCGGCAGAAGTTCGGGTTGTCGCCGATGAAGTGGCGCTGCGGCGCGCGCACGTCGAGGTCGCGGTTGGTGAAGTTGGCGCGCCCGCCGCCCGAGATGCGGATCTTCTCGGCAATGCGGTCGTTGTGGTCCAGGAGCAGAACGCGCAGGCCGCGCTGCCCCGCGACGCCGGCGCAGAAGAGGCCGGCGGCGCCCGCGCCGATGACGACGACGTCGAAGGAATTCAACGCAAGGCGCCGTCAGGTGCCGAAGCGGCTCGCCGCCACGCCCGCTGCGGCCAGGCCCCGCAGCACGTCGCCGATCACGATCACCGAGGGGCTGGCCATGGCGGCCTCCGCGACGTCGGCGCGCAGCCGGGCGAGCGTGGTGACGATGTGGCGCTGCTGCGGCAGGCTGGCGTGCTGGATCACCGCCACCGGCGTCTGGCCGTCGAGGCCGTGCAGCAGTTCGTCCTGGATGTGGGCGACACCGGCGACGCCCATGTAGACGACCAGCGTCAGGCGGGCATCGCGCGCGGTCGCGGCCAGCTGGCGCCAGTCGGTCGGATGCTGGTCGGCCGCGTGGCCGGTCTTGGCATGGCCGGTGACGAACACCACGCCCTGGGCATGGTCGCGGTGGGTGAGCGGCACGCCGAGCGCGGTGACGGCGGCCAGGCCGGCCGTGATGCCGCTGACCACCTGCACCTCGATGCCGGCCTCGCGCAGGTGCTCGACCTCCTCGCCGCCGCGGCCGAAGATGAAGGGGTCGCCGCCCTTGAGCCGAACCACGGTCTCGCCTTCCTGCACCGCGGTGATCATCAGGCGCTCGATGAAGGACTGCGGCGTGCTGCGGCAGCCGCCGCGCTTGCCGACATGGACGATGCGCGCGCCCGGCTGCGCATGGGCCAGGATCTCGTCGTTGACGAGGTCGTCGACCAGCAGCACGGTCGCCGCCCGGATCGCCTTGACGGCCTTGAGCGTGAGCAGTTCGGGGTCGCCGGGGCCGGCGCCGACCAGGGTGCAGCTGCCGAGAGCGGAAAGTCGGGTCATGGGTGGGTCTCGGTGGTGGACGCCGTCGGCGTCCGTTGGGTCAGGTTCGCGAGCTGGACGATCTGCGCCACCTGCTGCGCGATCGCCTCCGGCAGCGGCGCTTCGCCGGCCAGCACGCGCCGGGTGTAGGCGGCGGTGGTCTCGATGTCGATTTCCTCCGGCAGGCCGGGGACCTCGGATTCGGTGCCCGGCTGCCGCGCCTGCAGCGCGATGCGCTGTCCGCGAACGAAGCCGTCGACCTGCGCCGTGCGGCGCGGATCGGCAGCGCTCTCGCCCTCGAGGCCGCGCGACAGCAGTGCGGTCATGCCGGTCAGCTCGAAGGTCGCTGCCATCGACTGCGCATATTCGGGATGGGTGTAGCTGCCCACCACCACGCAGTCGCCGGCGCCCGGTTGCATCAGCTTGACCACGCTGTGGCCCGGGTTGCGCAGGCCGACCACGCGCCGGACGTCGAGCAGCCGCTTGAGCCCCGGGCTCAGCAATTCGGTCGGAGCGAACACCACTTGACCCGCGCCGATGGGCCGCAGGGCCGTCAGCGGCGCGATGTCCAGCGCGGCCAGCACGCCGGAGGACAGCACGCGCGTCGATTCGGTGGCGGCGCCGTGCACCAGCACCGGCAGTCCCTCGCGCGCCAGCAGCAGTGCCAGCAGCGGCGTGAGCACGGGCAGGCGGCGCGCGCCGTTGTAGCTCGGCAGCACCACCAGCGGCCGCTCGGTGGCCGGGAAGCGCGCGAGCCGCGCATGCGTGGCATCGAGGAAGCCGGCCATCTCCTCGGGCGTCTCGCCCTTGATCCGCATCGCGAGGCAGAAGGCACCCATCTCGAGATCGGTGATGCTGCCGTCCAGCACCTGGCCGAACAGGTCCGCGGCCTGCTCGCGAGCGAGCGGCTTCGCGCCGCGCGCACCGCGGCCGATTTCCTTGATGTAGTGGCTGATTCCCATGGGTGCCGGATTGTCCCGCATGCCTTATGCCGGTTGGGCAGTGAGCTTATGCACTTCGACCGCACGAACCATGCGCTTGAGCTCGGGCAGGCAGGAGCCGCAGTTGGTGCCGCACCTGAGCGCGCCCTGCAGCGCGGCCAGGCGCTGGCTCTCGTCGCCCGCACAAGTTGCCAGCTGTGCCTCGATGTCGGTCTGGGTGACGCCGAAGCAGCTGCAGATGACCTTGCCGCGGGCCGCCACCCCGGCCGGCGCGGCGGCGCCCGGGCGCAGCAGCTGGCGGCCGTAGGCCTGGGCCGGCAGGCGGTCCTGCAGCAGTGCCTTGATCCAGGCCTCGGCGCGGGTGTCGCCGCCGAGCAGGAAGCCCTCGAGCCGGGCTTCCTCGCCCTCGCGAACCAGGCGCACCGCGCGCCGCTGGCCGCGCCGCGCATCCGCGTAGCGCAGCGTGTCGCTGCCACCCAGCGCCAGCAGTCCTTCGATGCGGGCCAGCAGGTCGTCGGGCGGGGCCTCGTAGGCCGCGGCGCGAAACAGGATGCCGGTGCGCTCGGCGGCGCCGCCTTCGAGCGCACCGCCGGCCCCGAAGGGCACGCAGCTGGCAAAGGGGAAGGCCTGCATCAGGGCGCGCAACTCGCCCGCCACGTCCAGCGCCGCGTCCTGCGGCAGCCAGGCGGCGGCCAGCAGCGACCAGGGCAGTTCGGCCTTGAGGATCTTGACCGCCGCGTGCTTGAGCTCGGGTTGCTTGGAGTCGGGGCAGTAGCTGGGCGTGGTCAGCGCGTTGATGCCCGCGAGGCGCTCACCGGTGCTCGAGCGGCCGCTCAGGTATTCGCCACCCCAGTGCATGGCGATGAAGGCCTGTGACAGGCCGACCTCGGTGCTGGCCGCGAGCGGCAGCACGATCGAGCCGCGCCGCGAAGTCACGTGGACCAGGTCGCCCTCGACCAGCTGGCGGCGCGCGATGTCCTGCGGGTGCAGCTGTACGTTCGGCTCGCCCGCGTGGCCGAACAGGCGGCCCAGCGTGCCGGTGCGGCTCATGCCATGCCACTGGTCGCGCAGCCGGCCCGTGTTGAGGGAGAAGGGGTAGCGCGCCTCGCGGGCCTCGGCCACCGGCTTGTAGGGCGTGTCGACGAACCGGGCGCGGCCATCGGGCGTCGGGAACACGCCGTCTTCGTAGAGCCGTGCCCGCCCGGTGGCTTCGCCTTCGCGCAGTGGCCATTGCTGCGGCGCCGCCTCGAGCATCGCGTAGCTCATGCCGGTGATGTCGAGGTCGCGCCCGCGGGTGCTCTCGCGATGCTCGATCCAGACCGATTCGGCGTTGGCATAGGGGAACAGCGTGCTCGGATGGCCGGGCCGCGCCAGCCGCGCCTCCAGCTTGTGCGCGAAGGCCACGCCGATCGCCCAGTCGTCGCGGGCCTGGCCCGGCGCCGGCACGGCCGGCCGCACGCGCGAGACGCGGCGCTCGCTGTTGGTGACCGTGCCTTCCTTCTCGCCCCAGGTGGTGGCCGGCAGCAGGAGGTCGGCGAAGTCGCAGGTCGAGGTGGTCGAGAAGGCCTCCTGCACCACCACGAACTCGCAGCGCTCGAGCGCGCGGCGCACTGTGGCCTGGTCGGGCATCGATTGCGCCGGGTTGGTGCAGGCGATCCACAGCGCGCGGATCTCGCCGTCGGCGGCGGCCTGGAACATCTCGACCGCGGTCTTGCCGGGCTTCGGCGGGACGTCGGGCACACGCCAAAGGGCAGCGACTTCGGCGCGGTGCTCGGGGTTCGCGAGATCGCGGTGGGCCGACAGCAGGTTGGCCAGGCCACCGACCTCGCGGCCGCCCATGGCGTTGGGCTGGCCGGTCAGCGAGAACGGCCCGGCGCCGGGCTTGCCGATCTGCGCGGTTGCCAGGTGCAGGTTGATCAGCGCGGCATTCTTCGCCGTGCCGGATGAGGACTGGTTGAGCCCCTGGCAGTACAGGCTCAGGGTGGCCGTCGAGGTCGCGAACAGGCGCGCGGCCTGCAGCAGGTCGTCCTTGTCGATGCCGCAGACCTGAGCCACGCGTTCGGGCGTGCAGTCGCGCACCGTGGTCTTGAGCGCATCGAAGCCGCTGGTATGCCGGGCGATGTAGCCTGCGTCGGTCCAGCCTTCCCAGAGCATCAGGTGCAGCATGCCGTTGAACAGCATGACGTCGGTGCCGGGCTGGATCGGCAGGAACAGGTCGGCGATCTCGACCGTGTCGGTGCGGCGCGGATCGGCCACGATGATCTTCAGCGCCGGGTTGGCCGCCTTGGCATCCTCGATGCGCCGGAAAAGGATCGGGTGCGCCCAGGCCGTGTTGCTGCCGACGATGAACAGGCAGTCGGCGAACTTGAGGTCGTCGTAGCAGGCCGGCGGTGCATCGGCGCCCAGCGTCTTCTTGTAGCCGGCCACCGCGCTGCTCATGCACAGGCGCGAGTTGGTGTCGATGTTGTTGGTGCCGACCAGGCCCTTGGCCAGCTTGTTGAAGACGTAGTAGTCCTCGGTCAGCAGCTGGCCCGAGACGTAGAAGCCGACTGCGTCCGGCCCATGGTCGCGGATGACGCGGGCGAAGCTGTCGGCGGCCAGGTCGAGCGCCGGCTCCCAGGCCATGGGCTCGGGCGTGGCGTGGCGCTCGGCCCGCCGCAGCGGCTGCAGCAGCCGCGTCTGCCGCGTGACTGCCGCGCTGGCCGTCAGGTGCAGGGTCGAGCCCTTGGTGCAGAGCCGGCCGAAGTTGGCCGGGTGGTCGGGGTCGCCGCGCACGCCGATGATCTGCGTGCCATCGGATTCGATGATCACGCCGCAGCCCACGCCGCAATAGGGGCAGGTGGAACGTGTCTGGTTCATGTCGTCCTTCAGGCTGCGACGGATCGCTTCGGGCCGGCAACCGGCCGTTCCAGTTCGGTGGCGTGGCCCGCCAGCTCCTCGTCGTCGAGGTGCACCACGCCGTGCGCCACCTTGACTGCGAAGCGTGGCGTGCAGCCCTCGTCGGGCGACTTCGCGCAGCCATCGTCGAGGCCGATGGTCCAGTTGTGCAGCGGGCAGGCCACGCTGGTGCCGAAGACGATGCCCTGGCTCAGCGGCCCGCCCTTGTGCGGGCAGCGGTCGAGCAGCGCGAAGACCTGGTCCTCGGCATTGCGGAACACCGCGACATCGATGCCCGAGGGCCGCGCCACGCGCCGCGCGCCCAGCACCGGGATGTCGTCGACGCGGCAGATGGCTTTCCACTGGTTCATGGCCGTGTGCTCCTCAGGCGGTCTGCGATGCGGCCATCACGGCCACGGGGGTGAACTGGCGGACGTCGACCGCCGCCTGGCTCGACTCGAACCACGGATCGGGTTCGCCATCGAGCGCGAACTGCAGCCGCTCCCACAGGGCCTTGCGGCCCTCGGCGTCCTCGAGGATCTTCCTCTTGACGTGGTCCAGGCCCGCGCGACCGATGTAGTGCACGGTGCGTTCCAGGTACCAGCCTTCCTCGCGATAGAGCTGCAGGAAGGCCCCTGCGTGCTCCATCACCTCCTCGGCGGTCTTCACCTTGACCAGGAAGTGCGCCACCTCGGTCTTGATGCCGCCGTTGCCGCCGACATAGATCTCCCAGCCCGAGTCGACGCCGATCACGCCGACATCCTTGATGCCCGATTCGGCGCAGTTGCGCGGGCAGCCCGAGACCGCCAGCTTGACCTTGTGCGGCGAGTACATGGCCCACAGTGCGCGCTCCAGGTCCTTGCCCATCTGGGTGGAGTCCTGCGTGCCGAAGCGGCACCACTCGCTGCCGACGCAGGTCTTCACGGTGCGCAGCGACTTCGCGTAGGCGAAGCCCGAGGGCATGCCGATGTCCTTCCACACGTTCTCGAGGTCTTCCTTCTTCACGCCCAGCAGGTCGATGCGCTGGCCGCCCGTGACCTTGACGGTCGGGATCTTGTACTTGTCGGCAGCGTCCGCGATGCGGCGCAGCTCGTCGGGCGTGGTGTGCCCGCCCCACATGCGCGGGATCACGGAATAGGTGCCGTCCTTCTGGATGTTGGCGTGGCTGCGCTCGTTGACGAAGCGGCTCTGCGGATCGTCCCTGGCCTCCTTGGGCCAGGTCGAGATCAGGTAGTAGTTGACCGCCGGACGGCAGCTCGAGCAGCCGTCGGGCGTGCGCCAGCCGAGGTTTCGATACACCTCGTCGTGCGTCAGGTAGTGGGCCTTGCGGATCGCATCGCGCACGTCCTGGTGGCTGGCGTCGGTGCAGCCGCAGACAGCCTTCTTCTTCGGTGTCGCGGAATAGTCGCCGCCGGCCGTGAACATCAGGATCTGCTCGACCAGTCCGGTGCACGAGCCGCAGGATGCGCTGGCCTTGGTGTGCTTCTTGACCTCTTCGAGCGTGAACAGGCCGCGGTCCTTGATGGCCTTGCAGATCGTGCCCTTGCTGACGCCGTTGCAGCCGCAGACCTCGGCCTCGTCGGGCATGGTCGCGGCCTTGCTGTGGCCTTCGTGTCCGGTGTCGCCGATGTTCGATTCGCCGAACATCAGCTTGTCGCGGATGTCGTGCACGCTGCGGCCGTCGCGCAGCAGCTTGAAGTACCAGCTGCCGTCGACCGTGTCGCCGTAGAGGCAGGCACCGACCAGCTTGTCGTCCTTGATCACCAGCTTCTTGTAGACGCCGCCGAAGGGGTCGCTCATCACGATCTCCTCGGTGCCTTCGCCACCCATGAACTCGCCGGCCGAGAACAGGTCGATACCCGTCACCTTGAGCTTGGTCGAGGTCAGCGAGCCGAGGTAGCGGCCGATGCCGAACTGCGCCAGGTGGTTGGCCGCCACCTTGGCCTGCTCGAACAGCGGTGCCACCAGGCCGTAGGCGATGCCGCGGTGTGCCGCGCATTCGCCGACCGAGTAGATGCGCGCGTCGGTCACGGTCTGCATGGTGTCGCTGACCACGATGCCGCGGTTGACGTGCAGGTTCATCTTCTCGGCCAGTCCGGTGTTGGGCCGGATGCCGACCGCCATCACGACCAGGTCGGCCGCCACCTCGGTGCCGTCCTTGAAGCGGATCGCAGTGACGCGGCCTTCGGGTCCGCCGACCAGCTCCTGCGTCTGCGCGCCGATGCGGAACTGCAGGCCGCGTTCCTCGAGCGACTTCTGCAGCAGCTTGCCGGCGACGTCGTCGAGCTGGCGCTCCATCAGCCACTGGTTGACGTGCACCACGGTCACGTTCATGCCGCGCAGCATCAGGCCGTTGGCGGCCTCGAGGCCCAGCAGGCCGCCGCCGATCACGACCGCGTTCTTGTGCGTGCGCGCGGTCTCGATCATGTATTCGGTGTCGGCGATGTCGCGGTATGCGATCACGCCCTTCAGGTCCTTTCCGGGCACCGGCAGCATGAAGGGGTTGGAGCCGGTGCACAGCAGCAGGCGGTCGTATTCGGCCTCGGTGCCGTCATCGGCGCGCACCACGCGCTTCACGCGGTCGACCTCGACCACCGTCCTGCCGGCGTGCAGCGTGATGTGGTTCTCGGTGTACCACTCCCAGCTGTTGAGCACGATCTCGTCCACGGTCTGCTCGCCCGCCAGCACCGGCGACAGCAGGATGCGGTTGTAGTTCGGGTGCGGCTCGGCGCCGAACACGGTGACGTCGTAGAGATCGGGTTCGATCTTCAGCAGCTCTTCGAGCGTGCGCACGCCGGCCATGCCGTTGCCGACCATCACGAGCTTCATCTTCTTCATGGGGTGGGACCTTTCGTGGGAACTCAAGCAGACGGATGCGCACGGTGCGCGGCGAGAGGCACATGGACAATGGCGCCATGAGCTTCGAAGTGGACATCGGCTACAGCAGCCAGCGCGGGCCCCGCGAGGTCAACGAGGACTTCGCGGGCACCGTTCGCGCGCCTGCCGGCGAGGAGGCGCGCGGACTGATCGCCGCCATCGCCGACGGCGTGGCCACCGGCGGCCGCGGACTTGAAGCGGCGCAGACCACCGTCATGGGCCTGCTGGCCGACTATTTCGCGACGCCCGAGACATGGGAGCCGACGGCCGCGCTGGACCGTCTCATCGGCGCCCAGAACGCCTGGCTGGCCGACCACAACCGCCGCCGGCAGGGCGGTGGCGGCACGGCGCTCACCACGCTGACCGCTCTGGTGCTGCATGGCCAGAGCTACACGCTGGCCCATGTCGGCGACACCCGCGGCTGGCGTGTTCGCGAGGATGGCGACGCTGCCGTGGCGCTGACCCAGGACCATGCCTTCGAGCACCCGGACCTGCGCAGCCGGCTGACCCGCGCGATTGGCCTCGACGACCAGGTGCGGGTCGACTACGTGCAGGGCGACATGCGCGTCGGCGACTGCTTCGTGCTGACCTCCGACGGCGTGCACGGGGTGCTCAAGGCGCCGCTGCTGGCGCGCCTGGCGCTGCAGGGCACGGCGCGCGAGGGCAGCGAGGCGCTGGTGAACGCAGCGCTGGCGGCCGGCACGCGCGACAACGCCACGGCGCTGGTGATCCGCGTCATCGGCCTCGATGCGCGCCGGCTCGACGACGAGCTCGGCGACGTCCGTCGGCTGGCACCGCCTGCGGCGCTGAAGGTCGGCGACCTGCTCGACGGCTACGTCGTCACCGCGCGGGTCGCCGACACCGGCGTGCACCTGCTCTACCAGGCGCGTGATCCGGACACGCGCGAACTGGTCGCGATCAAGACGCTGCATCCCTCGCGCGCCGGCGATCCCGAAGAGCGCGCCATGCTGGCGCACGAGGCCTGGCTCGGTCTGCACGTCAGCGCGCGTGCCGACAGCGGCTTCGTGCGCGTGCACGAACGGGCCGGCAACGCCAGCGCCCTCTACATCGTGTTCGACTGGCACGGCGGGCGCACGCTCGAGCAGCTGCAGAAATCCGGGCCGCGCGGCAACACGGCCGAGGTGGTCGCCGCTGCCATCGCGGTCGCCCGGGCCCTGGGGCGGCTGCACCGGCACGGCGTGGTGCATCGCGATATCAAGCCGGGCAACCTGCACCTGGGCGACGACGGCCGCTGGCGCGTCCTCGACCTCGGCGTCGCGCTGTCCGGCCGCGAAGGCGATGCGCAGCGCGAGCTGCATGCGGGCACGCCGAGCTACATCAATCCCGAGCAGTGGGAGGGTGCCGGCGCCGATGCGGGCAGCGACCTGTTCGCGCTCGGCGTCACGCTCTACCAATGGCTTGCGGGGCGACTGCCCTATGGCGAGATCGAGCCCTACCAGCTGGCGCGCTACCGGCGCGACCCGGTCGCACTGTCGCGCATCCGCCCCGATGTGCCGGTCTGGCTCGACCATCTGGTGTGCAAGGCTGTGGCGCGCGACCCGCGCCTGCGTTTCGAGACCGCCGAGGAACTGCTGCTGGCGCTCGAGCGCGGTGCTTCGCGCCCCGTCGGGTCGCCGGGCGCCACGCCGCTGATCCATCGCGATCCGGCTGCCCTCGTGAAGATCGGGCTGGCCGTGTCGCTGCTGTTCAACGCACTGCTGGTGCTGTGGCTGCTCTTCCTGCCGAAGTAGGCACTCCCGCGGGCTCGCGCACTGCGTGTCGCGCTCCACCCCCTCGCCGGGGGCGATAACAGCGGCCCGGCGAAGCCGGTTCCGCGGCATCCCTGGCATTGGCATGGTGTGGTTCATGCGTTTCGAGCCCTGGGTGACTTCGCGGCATTTGCAGGCGCCGAGTGGTGCGCCGCGATCCGCGCGCGGCCGCCCTTTTCGGCCCAGGTGCGGGTCCAGCGGATCTGCATGATGCGCATCACGCCGAGCATCACCAGCGACAGCAGCGCGAAGAAGACGAAGCCCCAGGCATAGCTGCCCAGGTACTGCTTGGACAGGCCCATCGCGTTCGGAACCAGGCCGCCGCCGAGCGCGCCGATCTCGCCGATCATCGAACCCGCCACCGCGGTGCTGGCCGGCCAGCGCAGCGGCACGAGCTGGAAGAGGGCGCCGTTGCCGGCGCCGAGCGCCGCGAAGCAGACGATCAGCAGCAGCGTGGTGAGGACCAGCGAGAAGGACGAGAAGCCCACCAGCACCAGCCCGACCGCCACGACCGCCAGCACCAGCGTCAGCGTGTTGACGCCGCCCCAGCGGTCGGAGATCCAGCCGCCGACGATGCGCACCGCGGCGCCCATGAAGGCCGCCAGCATCGTCAGCTGGCCGGCCTGCACCTTGCTCACGCCGAACTGGTCGTAGTAGTAGGAGGGCAGGAAGGTCGTGAGGCCGATGAAGCCGCCGAAGGTCACGCCGTAGATCAGGCTGAAGACCCAGCCGTCCTTCTCGAACAGGCAGGCGATGTGCTCGCGAAAGCTGGCGTGGCTGTCGACGTCCGGCGGCTCCTTGGCGAACACGATCATCACGACCATGGGCAGCAGGATCGCGCCGGCGGCGACGCCGTACACCGCCTGCCAGCCCAGCCACTGCGCGAGCGGCGGCGCCACCAGCACCGACACCGCCGTGCCGACGTTGCCGGCGCCCACCAGGCCCATCGCGAGCCCCTTGTGCTGCGGCGGGAACCAGCCCGAGCCCAGCGACAGCGCGACACCGAAGCTGGCGCCCGCGATGCCGAGCAGCACGCCCATCGCGAGCAGGTCGTTGAAGCTCTTGACGAAGAAGAAGCCGAACAGCATCGCCACCGCGATCAGGGCCATCTCGACCAGCGTCGCGTTCTTGCGGCCGATGTACTGCGACAGGATGCCGAGCGGGAAGCGCATCAGTGCGCCGGCGATGATCGGCACCGACAGCATCAGGCCCTTCTGTGCCGGCGAGAGATCGAAGGTCTCGCCGATGAAGGGCGCCATGGCACCGTTGAGCACCCAGATGCAGCACGAGAACGAGAAGTACAGGAAGGCCGAGAACAGCGTCGGGCCGTGGCCTGTTTGCAGAAACGTCTTGAAGCTGGACATGGCGGTCAATGCGAAATGCCGCGGCGCGGCCGCAAGCAGGCCGTGTCGTCGGACGGGGTTGGAGAGG
The DNA here is from genome assembly GCF_030316885.1 of Variovorax jilinensis. Taxonomy (GTDB): domain Bacteria; phylum Pseudomonadota; class Gammaproteobacteria; order Burkholderiales; family Burkholderiaceae_C; genus Variovorax; species Variovorax jilinensis. The sequence continues at coordinate 777,163 of NZ_JASZYQ010000002.1, forward strand.
GGTGGCAGCGGCGACAGCCGGCGGCCTGAGGGGTGGGCCCGGCGATGGATTCGCCGGGTTGCGGGCAGTGGTCTGCCGCTTCACCAATGCGGTGCTTCGTTACACCGCCCCTCGAATCACGCAAGAGGCATGCCAGTGAGTGGAGGCCCGCCTGGCCTATGCTTCGCATCACTTCCAGCCCGTTCCCGTGACCTCTCTGCTCGTCGCTCTTCCCTCTGAAAACCCCGATGCCGCGCTGCCTCCCGCGCTCGCGCGGGCCCTGGCCGGCCGCGCCATCGAGTCGATCGCCTGCAGCGATCTGGTGCGCCGGGTCGCGGCCTCGGCACCAGACGAGGTCCTGCTCTGGCTGCCACTGCCAGCGCCCGAGGCCCTGTACGAGGCCCTGCGTGCCTGGTCGGGTGCGCCGCCCTGCGCCCTGGGCCTGGTCAGCGCGCCGCTCGACGCCGGCGCGCACGAGCGGCTGGTGGCGCTCGGCGTGCATGCCTGGGCGCCGATGGACGGGCTCGACGCACCGTCGCTCGATGCCTTGCTGGCCCGCGCCCGCGCGCGCCGGCAACGCGAGGCTGCGCTGCGCACCGAACTGGAGGCCTCCCGCACCCGCCTGGACGAGCGCAAGTGGATCGACCGCGCCAAGGGGCTGCTGATGGCGGCCCGCGGCATCGACGAGGACGAGGCCTTCGGCCTGCTGCGCGGGGCCGCGATGCACGCCAACCTCCGGCTCGGCGAGGTCTCGCGCTCGGTGCTCGAGGCCGCGCAGTGGGCCGATGCCATCAACCGCGCAGGCCAGTTGCGCATGCTGTCGCAGCGGCTGGTGCGGCTCGCCGCGCAGGGCCTGGCCGGCATCGATGCGCGGCGCGCCCGGGTGCTGCACACCGAATCCGCCGAGCGGGTGCAGCACAACCTGGATCATCTCGCGACCCTGGCGCTGGGCCAGCCCGGCATCGCGGCGCTGGCTAGGTCGCGCAGTGCGTGGCAGGAACTGAAGGCGGCGCTGGCCGTGCGGCCGATGGCCCTGGCGGCGATCGACGCCCGCGCCGAAGCCCTTCTGGCCACCGCCGAGGCGCTGACCGAAGCGCTCGAGGCCTCCGGTGGCCGCCGGGCGCTGCGCATCGTCAACATCTGCGGCCGGCAGCGCATGCGCGCGCAGCGGCTGGCCAAGGATGCCCTGCTGGCATCGATGCTGCCGGCCCCCGACTCGCAGCAGCGCCTGGCGGCCACGATGGACGAGTTCGAGGCCGCGCTGACGGAACTCGAGGCGACGCCGCTGAGATCGCCCGAGATCCGCGCCGCGCTCGCGGTTGCGCGCGACGAATGGCTGCGCCTGATGGGCGGCGTGCGCGGCCTCGACAGCGCCGACGGCCGGACTTCGCTGGTGCGTTCCAGCGATGCACTGGTCGACACCTTCGAGCGCCTCACCGCCTCGTACGAACACAGCCTGCAGGTCATCATGTCCTGACTCACGGTTCACGCGAGGGCGGCACCGGCGGCTCAGGCCGCGGTCTTCTCGACGTGGGCCTGGCGCGTGTAGAGAAAATCGATCACCGCCTTGCGCGCATGCACGTAGGTCGGGTCCTCGGCGAGTTCCACGCGGTTGCGCGGCCGCGCGATGTCGACGGTGAGCACTTCGCCGATGGTGGCGGCCGGGCCGTTGGTCAGCATCACGATGCGGTCCGACAGCAGCACCGCCTCGTCGACGTCGTGCGTCACCATGACCACGGTGCTGCGGGTCTTCTGCACGATCGCCAGCAGTTCGTCCTGCAGCTTGGCGCGCGTGAGCGCGTCGAGGGCGCCGAAGGGCTCGTCCATCAGCAGCACCTTGGGCTCCATCGACAGCGCGCGTGCGATGCCCACGCGCTGCTTCATGCCGCCCGATATCTCGCCCGGCCGCTTCTGGGCCGCGGCGGTCAGCCCGACCATGGCCAGCGCGGCCTCGGTGCGCGCCTTGACCTGTGCCTTGCTCTCGGTGGCCGCGAACACGCGCTCCACCGCGAGGTGGACGTTTTCGTAGCAGGTGAGCCAGGGCAGCAGCGAATGGTTCTGGAACACCACGGCGCGCTCGGGGCCCGGGCCCTTGATCTCGCGGTTGGCGCACAGCAGCACGCCCTGGGTCGGCACGGTCAGGCCGGCGATCAGGTTCAGCAGCGTCGACTTGCCGCAGCCAGAGTGGCCGATCAGCGTGATGAACTCGCCCTTGGCCACCCGCAGGTCGATGTCGCGCAGCGCGAGGAAGCTGCCGCGGGCGGTCTTGAAACGCTGCTCGACGCCCTGGATCTCGATGTACTTGCTGTCGTCGTTCATTGGAAACCTCCGCGCAGCAGCGCTGCGGCATTCGTGCTGGGAAAGGCGGTGCGACTCATGACTTCACCTCTTCGAAGGTGAACGCGGTGGCGATGCGGATCAGCGCGAACTCGAGCAGCAGTCCGACGATGCCGATCACGAAGATCGCGATGATGATGTTGGAGACGTTGAGGTTGTTCCACTCGTCCCAGACCCAGAAGCCGATGCCGACGCCGCCGGTCAGCATCTCGGCCGCGACGATCACGAGCCACGCGGTGCCGACCGCGAGCCGCACGCCGGTCAGCATGTAGGGCAGCACGGCGGGAAAAAGGATGCGCGTGAAGATCTTCCATTCGCTCAGGTTCAGCACGCGCGCGACGTTCATGTAGTCGCTCGGCACGCGCTGCACGCCCACCGCCGTGTTGATGATCATGGGCCAGATCGAGCAGATGAAGATGGTCCAGATGGCGGCCGGATGCGCGCCCTTGAAGACCAGCAGGCCGATCGGCAGCCAGGCCAGCGGAGACACCGGACGCAGCAGGCTGATCAGCGGATTGAACATGCGCGAGAGGAACTTGAAGCGGCCGATCGCGAAGCCGGCCGGGATGCCGACGGCAGCGGCGAGGCCGAAGCCCAGCGCCACGCGCTGCAGCGACGAGAGCACGTTCCAGCCCACGCCCTGGTCGTTCGGGCCCTTGCTGTAGAAGGGATCGCTGAAGACGTCGAGGGCCTGCTTCCAGGTCGCGAGCGGCGACGGGAAGCCGGTGGTGCTGCTGAGCGCCACCAGTTCCCAGATCAGGATGAGCAGCCCGAAGCCCAGCAGCGGCGGCATGCCGTGCCGCCAGATTGCGCCGAAGTCGCGCGGCGGACGTTCGGGGGCGGGCGGCGTGACCGGCGTGACCTGCGTGACGGATGCGGCGGGCACGGCAGTCGGGGTCGACGTGGCGCCCGCTGCGGCGACCCGCATCGGCACCGGGGTGGCGAGGGCCGGACCGGTGTCCAGCGGGGAATGAAAGACGGCGCTGACCATGTTTGTGCTCCTCAGGCCTGGACCTTGAACGACTCGGCGTACTTCTTCGGGTCCTTGCCGTCCCAGACCGTGCCGTCGAACAGCTTGCTGCTGCGCATCACGTCCTTCGGCACTGAAGTCTTGGTCGCGGCGGCGGCCTGCTTGTAGATGTCGATGCGGTTGATCTGCGAGGCCACCTGCAGGTAGTCCGGATGCTCCTTGAGCAGGCCCCAGCGCTTGTGCTGGGTGAGGAACCACATGCCGTCGGAGAGGTAGGGGAAGTTCACCGCGCCGTCGGCGTAGAACTTCATGTAGTTGGGGTCGTCCCAGCTCTTGCCGAGGCCGTTGGTGTAGCGCCCGAGGATGCGCTGGTTGATCGCGTCGACGTTGGTGTTGACGTAGCTCTTGTCGGCGATGGTCTCGGCCATCTTGTTCTTGTTCTGCAGGCCGGCGTCGATCCACTTGCCCGCCTCGAGGATCGCGGCGGTCACGGCGCGCGCGGTGTTGGGGTACTTCTTCACGAAGTCGCCCGTGGTGCCGAGCACCTTCTCGGGGTGGTCCTTCCAGATGTCCTGCGTGGTGATGGCCGTGATGCCGATGCCGTCCATGATCGCGCGCTGGCCCCAGGGCTCGCCGACGCAGTAGCCGTCCATGTTGCCCACGCGCATGTTGGCCACCATCTGCGGCGGCGGCACGGTGATCACCTTGGCGTCCTTCTGCGGATCGATGCCGTTGGCCGCCATCCAGTAGTAGAGCCACATCGCATGGGTGCCGGTCGGGAAGGTCTGGGCGAAGGTGTACTCGGCCTTCTCCTTGCTCATCAGCTTGGCCAGCGAGGCGCCGTCGACCGCTCCCTTGTCGGCCAGCTTCTTCGACAGCGTGATGGCCTGGCCGTTGTTGTTCAGGGTCATGAGCACCGCCATGTCCTTCTTCGGGCCGCCGATGCCGACGTGCACGCCGTAGACCAGGCCGTAGAGCACGTGGGCGAAGTCGAGCTCGCCGTTCACAAGCTTGTCGCGCACGCCGGCCCAGCTGGCTTCCTTGCTCGGGACGATCTTGACGCCGTACTTCTTGTCGATGCCCAGCACCGAAGCCATCACGACGCTGGCGCAGTCGGTCAGCGGAATGAAGCCGATCCGGACTTCCTCCTTCTCGGGCTTGTCCGAGCCCTGGGCCCAGACGGCGGCGCGCAACGCGGGATCGAGGCCGATCGCGCCGGCGGCAGCGACCTGCAGCACGCGGCGACGACTCAGTTTGGAAGGCAGCAGGGAATCGGTCATGGGGCGAACTCCGATGAAAGAGGAAAAGGCGGATCGAAAAACAAAAAAGGCGTCCTCGTCGCGCAGGGGCTGCTCGAAAACGAGCCCCTTGCGGATGAGGACGCCTTTGTCCGTGTCGGCCGACTGCACCCGCCGTTGGATGCCGTCTGCCTGTAGACCTACGTCGGTCTGTACCTGGGAGGATTGCAAGCGCCGTGCCAACGTCGATTCACGGCCGATTGCTATCAAAACCGTAGCAACAATCCTTGTCCCGGCTTGAGGAAATCGCCGTCAGCGCGGATCAGCTGCCGGCTGCCCGGAATTTGTGCGTCGCACCATTCCGGGCCTCGATGCACTCAGCGCGACGGCTCGGCGGGCAGGTACTCGGCCATGGCGAGCACCGATTCGGCAACGTCGATGAGCCGCCGGTTCTGGTTCATGGCGGTCTGCCGCAGCATCTTGTGCGCCTCTTCCTCGCTCAGGCGCCGGTGCGCCATCAGCAGGCCCTTCGCGCGTTCGACCAGCTTGCGTTCGTTCAGGGCCGCGCGCACGGTGTCGAGTTCGTCGCCCATGGCCTGAAGCCGGCGCGACTGGTCGCGCACCATCTCGAGGATCGAGCGCTCGAGCTGCGGGCCGTAGGCCGCCGCGCCGGCCGAGGGCTCGGGCGTGCCGCCGTCGTCGTCGAGGAACAGCGCGGCCGGCGTGGCGGCGATGCCATCGTCGGCCGCGAGCGTCTCGAGCAGCGCCTGGTGGCCGGCGAGCTGGTGGCGCGCCTCGGCGGTCCTGGCGTCGCACAGGGCGCGCAGCTCGGCGGCCAGTCGCTCCTCGATCGCCTGCATGGCGTCGATGCGGCGCGTGCAGCCGTCGAACCAGGTCTGGCTCAGGTTGGTGTCGAGCACCACGCCGGCCGGCGCCGCGCAGGCGATGCGGCGCAGCCGCTCCTGCTCGGCCAGCTGCGCCGGCTGCTGGCTGGCGCGCCACAGCCCGGCGACGCCGGCTTCCGAGAAATCGACGAAACGCTCGAAGCAGTGCTCCTGCGAGGCGATCAGGTGCAGCCACTGCTGCTGGCGCGCGCTGTCGTTCTGACCCGACGCGAAGGCGGCCGCACCGCAGGCCCGTTCCTGGCCCGCGAATTCCTTGCCCTGCATGAAATTGAACATCGCCACCAGCCGGCGCGATATCTCCGGGTCGGTGGCGCCGTCGGCGGCCTCGAAGACCACCGCGAGCAGGCCGGCGATCAGCTTGACGAAGGCAGCGGTCGAGCGGTCGGCATCGATCTCGAAGGCGCCGATGCGACGCCGCAGCTCCGGCAGCGCATTCAAGCCCGGCAGCACCCAGGCGATGCGGCTGAACAGGCGGGCGCCGTTGCCGATCGACCCGCCATCGGCATCGAGCTGCTCGAACGCCTGCCGGACCGCGGCCTCGAGCAGCTCGCACTGCGCGAGCTGCTCGACACGCTCGCGGGCGAAACGCTGGCCGCGCGAAGCCAGCAGCACGTTCGAGATGCCGCGTTCGCGCTGCAGGCCGTGCACCAGCCGCGCGATGGTGCCCACCAGCTCGCTGGTGCGGGCCAGCTGCTCGAGGGCGTCGATCTCGCAACGCAGGGCGGCGACAAGAAAGCTCAGTCCGGATTTCATGGGGTCACGACATCGAGCAACATCCATGCCTCGAAGTCAAGGTGCGCCGTCGGGCCATGGGGCCGGCCCTACACTCGTCGCATGCTTGTATTGGGAATCGAGTCCTCCTGCGACGAAACCGGCGTGGCGCTGGTCGAAGCCGGCGCCGGCGGCCTGCCGCGGCTCGCGGCGCACGCGCTGCACAGCCAGATCACGATGCACCAGGCCTATGGCGGCGTGGTGCCCGAACTCGCGAGCCGCGATCACATCCGGCGCGTTCTGCCGCTGACCGAGGCCGTCTTCGCCCAGGCCGGCCGCAGCCTGTCGGAGGTCGACGTGATCGGCTACACGCGCGGACCAGGGCTCGCGGGGGCGCTGCTGGTCGGCGCCGGCGTGGCCTGCGCGCTGGCGGCGGCGCTCGGCCGGCCGGTGCTCGGCGTGCACCATCTCGAGGGCCACCTGCTGTCGCCCTTCCTGAGCGCCGATCCGCCGGAGTTCCCCTTCGTCGCGTTGCTGGTCTCCGGCGGCCACACCCAGCTCATGCGGGTCGACGGGGTAGGGCGCTATGCGCTGCTCGGCGAGACCATCGACGACGCCGCAGGCGAGGCCTTCGACAAGAGCGCCAAGCTCATGGGGCTGCCTTACCCGGGCGGGCCATGGCTGGCCAGGCTGGCGGAGCAGGGCGATCCCGAGGCCTTCAAGCTGCCGCGCCCGCTGCTGCACAGCGGCAACCTGGACTTTTCGTTCGCCGGCCTCAAGACCGCGGTCCTGACCCAGGCGCGCAAGCTCGGCGACCAGCTGGAGGCGCGCAAGCCCGACCTGGCGGCCTCGACCCAGGCCGCGATCGTCGAGGTATTGCTGAAGAAATCGATGGCGGCGCTCGAGCAGACCGGCCTCGACCGTTTCGTGGTCGCGGGGGGCGTCGGCGCCAACCGCATGCTGCGCGAGCAGCTCGATGCGGCCTGCGCCCGGCGCGGCGTGCGGGTGCACTACCCGGAGCTCGCGCTATGCACCGACAACGGCGCCATGATCGCGATGGCCGCTGCGATGCGGCTCGAGGCCGGCATCCAGCCGCCGACCGAGCGCTATGCCTTCGACGTCAAGCCGCGCTGGCCCCTGGCCTCGCTCGGCGAGCCCCAGCAGGCCTGAGCGGGCTCGGGGCCGCCGGGTGCGCGCTCGCAGGATCAGTTGATCGTCAGCTGCGCGACGTTGCTGACCGGCACCAGCTTGCCGAGCTTCAGCGTCAGGACGCCGTTCTCGAGCCTGGCTTCGCTGGTCGCGACATCGATGTCCTGCGGCAGCTCGTAGGCGGCCTTGAACTGGCGCTTGGCTTCGGCCTTGCTCTCGATGCGGACGACGGCGCCTTCGATGCCGATCGTCAGGTCGTCGCGCGAGAGGCCGGGCACGTCGAGCGTGAGGGTCCAGGTCTTGTCGTCCTGCTCGACATTGAGCGAGCGCTGGGCGCCGACGAAGGCTTCGTTGACGAAGCGCTCGAGGCTGCGGTCATGGGCGCGCGGGACGAAACGGGCGGTGCGGACTGCGGGTGCGAAGAACATGATGAGACTCCTGGGCTGAGGATGAGCAACGGGACAAGGAATGTGTGTCCCTTACACTGCGCGGCCGTTCACAAGACATCTGCCGCATGGCTCCCATCTAGGCGCGGTGTGGTGCGTTTCAAGACAATGATCTCCAGCTTTATTTGGCGCCGCAGGGCCTTGAAATTGGCGGCCCTGGCGCTATGCGCTCCGGCTCTCGGATTCGCGCAGGCCCCGTCGCCGGCCTCCACGCAGCCGATCCGTCTCGCCATGATCGAGAGCATGAGCGGCCCCTTCGCCAACACCGGCGAGGCCGTGTTCCGCAACCTGCTGTGGGCTGTCGAGCGCGTCAACGCGCGTGGCGGCGTCAAGCTGCCGGGCGGTGCCCGCATGCTGCAGCTCGACCGCTACGACAGCAAGGGCCAGAACGAGGAAGCGCTGTCGGCGCTGCGTGCGGCCATGGACGACGGCGCACGCATCGTGCTGCAGGGCAACTCGTCGGCCACCGCGGCGGCGCTCATCGACGCCATCGACAAGAACAACGAGCGCGACCCGTCGCGGCGCGTGCTGTTCCTCAACTACTCGGCGGTCGACCCGGTGCTCACCAACGAGCGCTGCAGCTTCTGGCACTTCCGCTTCGACGCTCATGCCGACATGCGCGTCAGCGCGCTCATGCAGGTGCTGCAGGACGACAAGTCGCTGCAGCGCGTCTACCTGATCGGCCAGGACTACAGCTTCGGCCAGTCGGTGCTGCGTGAATCGCGCCGCCAGCTCGCGGGACTCAGGCCCGACGTGCAGGTGGTCGGCGACGAGTTGCATCCGATGGGCCGCGTGAAGGACTTCGCGCCCTATGCGACCAAGATCATGGCCAGCGGCGCGCAGGGTGTCATCACCGGCAACTGGGGCAACGACCTCACGCTGCTCGTGAAGGCCGCGCGCGAGGCCGGCTTCAACGGCACCTTCTACACCTTCTACGGCAATGCGCTCGGTGCGCCGGCCGCCATCGGCGATGCCGGCATCGGCCGCGTGGTGGCGGTGGCCGACTGGCTGCCGAACGTGCAGACTCCGCAGAGCGAGGCCTTCTACCGCGACTTCCGAACCCGCTTCCCCAAGCCCTCCGACGACTACGTCCACATGCGCATGCAGCTGCTGGTCGAGGCGCTCGCACAGGCCATCGAGCGCGCCGGCAGCGTCGACACGGCAGCCGTGGCGCGCGCGCTCGAGAAGGCGGACGTCACGCTCGCCGGCCAGCGCGGCCACATGCGCGCCGAGGACCATCAGTTCCAGCAGCCGCTGGTGGTCGGCGTCATGGACAGGCAGGGCGCGCAGGGCGTCAGGTTCGACGTCGAGGGCTCCGGCTACGGTTTCCGGGTCGTGAAGATGATTCCGGCCAGCCGTGCCGAGATGCCGACCACTTGCAAGATGCAGCGCCCCTGAGGCGCAGGCCAGGAAGACATCGATGAGACAAGCCATCCACGACCTCGAAGCCTCGAAGATCCGCGAGGTCGCCAATGCCGGGCTCGGCCGCAGCGACGTGCTCGCCTTCTGGTTCGGCGAGAGCGACGAAGTCACGCCCGAGGTGATCCGCCAGGCCGCGATCGAATCGCTGCAGCGCGGCGAGACCTTCTACGCCCACAACCTGGGCCTGCCCGAGCTGCGCGAGGCGGTCGCCGGCTACATGAGCGAGCTGCATCCGCGGATTGACGCCTCGCGCATCGCGATCACCTCGGGCGGCGTCAGCGCGCTGATGCTCGCGGTGCAGGCGCTGGTCGACGCCGGCGATGAAGTGGTGGCGATCACGCCCGTGTGGCCCAACCTCACGGCCCAGCCGGCGATCCTCGGCGCCCGCGTGCGCTGCCTGTCGCTGGTGCCCCAGGCCGGCCAGTGGACGCTCGACCTCGACGCGCTGCGGGCGGCCGTGACGCCGGCCACGAAGCTGCTGATCGTCAATGCGCCCAACAACCCGACCGGCTGGACGCTCACGCGCGACGAGCAGCAGACGATCCTCGACCACTGCCGCACCACCGGCACCTGGATCCTGGCCGACGAGGTCTACGAGCGGCTCTATTACGAGCCCTCGCCCAAGGGCTGCGCGCCGAGCTTCCTCGACCTGGCTGCCCCGGACGACCGCCTGGTGGTCGCGCACAGCTTCAGCAAGAGCTTCCTGATGACCGGCTGGCGCCTGGGCTGGCTGGTGCTGCCCCCGGCGCTGATGGAGGGCATGGGCAAGCTGATCGAGTTCAACACCTCGTGCGCCAGCGTCTTCACGCAGCGCGCCGGCATCGCGGCGCTCGCGCACGGCGCCGAGATCACGCCGCGGGTCGTGGCCCACCTCAAGGCCTGCCGCGACACGCTGGTGCCGCTGCTGGCCGCGATCCCCGGCGTCGAGGTCGCGCCGGCGAGCGGCGGCATGTACGCCTTCTTCCAGCTCCAGGGCTTCGGCGATTCGCTCGATGTCGCCAAGAGGCTGGTCGTGGAAGCCGGCCTCGGCCTGGCGCCCGGCAATGCCTTCGCTCCCGAGGCCCAGGGCTGGCTGCGCTGGTGCTTTGCCTCGAAGGACAGGCAGCGGCTGGTGGAGGGCGTTTCCCGCCTCGAGCGCTGGCTCGCCAAGCAGCGCTGAATCACCGCCGGAGCGCCTGCACCGAGCCGGGACGCGCTCGGTATATAATCCCAAAGCTTTGCATGTTGCAAGCGCACGGTGGGTGCAGTTCCAGCGCACACCGCAAGTCAAACATCCCGACGGTTCAAGCCCCGGGATCGGAACGAAGGAAACACACATGATCGCCGCCTCCATCAAGGCCGAAGTCGTCAAGGACAACGCCCGCGCCGCCAACGACACCGGCAGCCCCGAAGTCCAGGTCGCACTGCTGACCGCCCGCATCAACGAGCTCACGCCTCACTTCAAGACGCATGCCAAGGACCACCATGGTCGCCGTGGCCTGCTGCGCATGGTGAGCCGCCGCCGCAAGCTGCTGGACTACCTCAAGTCCAAGGACGCCGACCGCTACACCGCGCTGATCGCCAAGCTGGGCCTGCGCAAGTAAGTCGAATCGCATGCAAAAACGCCTGGGTTAGTCCGCTAGCTCAGGCGTTTTTTACTTCGGAGCCGCAAAAACAGAGCGAAGCTGTGTCATTCCAGAGAGGTTCTGCCCGAATTTCCCTGGAATGGCATCGTGTTCTGAGATGCGCTCCGGCCCCCGGCGGGCCCCGTGGTCGTCACGAGGCAGAACCACCGCCAAACAATCAGGAGCACAACATGAGCCTCTTCAACAAAGTCACCAAGTCCTTCCAGTGGGGCGACAAGACCGTCGTCCTCTCGACCGGCGAAATCGCTCGCCAGGCCAGCGGTGCCGTGACCGTGGACATCGACGGCACCGTGGTGCTGGCCACCGTGGTCGCCTCCAAGTCGGCCAAACCGGGCCAGGACTTCTTCCCGCTGACCGTCGACTACATCGAGAAGACCTACGCCGCGGGCAAGATCCCCGGCAGCTTCTTCAAGCGCGAAGCCAAGCCCAGCGAGCACGAGACGCTCACCAGCCGGCTGATCGACCGCCCGATCCGTCCGCTGTTCCCCGAAGGCTTCCTCAACGAAGTGCACGTGGTCATCCACACGCTGTCGCTGAACCCCGAGGTCGATGCCGACATCGCCGCCATGATCGGCGTCAGCGCCGCGCTGTCGATCTCCGGCATCCCGTTCAGCGGCCCGATCGGCGCCGCCCGCGTGGGCTACATCAACGGCCAGTATGTGCTGAATCCGGGCCAGACCGCCCGCAAGGATTCGCAGATGGACCTGGTCGTTGCCGGCACCGAAGCCGCCGTGCTGATGGTCGAGTCCGAAGCCCTGCAGCTGAGCGAAGAGATCATGCTCGGCGGCGTGGTGTTCGGCCATGAGCAGGCCAACGTCGCGATCAACGCGATTCACGAACTCGTGCGCGACGCCGGCAAGCCGGTGTGGGACTGGGTCGCTCCGGCCGAAGACGAAGCCTTCGTCGCCAAGGTCAAGGGCCTGGCCGAGGAAAAGCTGCGCGCGGTCTACCAGATCCGCAGCAAGCAGGCCCGCACGCAGGCCCTGCGCGAAGCCAACGCCAGCGTCATGGCCTCGCTCAAGGAAAGCGGCGAGCCCTTCGACGCCGGCAAGGTCAACGACCTGCTGTTCTCGATCGAATCGAAGATCGTGCGCAGCCAGATCCTGTCGGGCGAACCGCGCATCGACGGCCGCGACACGCGCACCGTGCGCCCGATCGAGATCCGCAATGGCGTGCTGCCGCGCACCCACGGCTCGGCGCTGTTCACGCGCGGCGAGACGCAGGCGCTGGTCATCACCACGCTCGGCACCGAACGCGACGCACAGCGCATCGACGCGCTGATGGGCGAATACGAAGACCGCTTCCTGTTCCACTACAACATGCCTCCGTTCGCCACCGGCGAAGTCGGCCGCATGGGCTCGACCAAGCGCCGCGAAGTCGGCCACGGCCGTCTCGCCAAGCGCGCGCTGGTCGCCGTGCTGCCGAACAAGGAAGAGTTCCCGTACACGATCCGCGTCGTTTCGGAAATCACCGAATCGAATGGCTCGTCGTCGATGGCTTCGGTCTGCGGCGGCTGCCTGTCGATGATGGACGCCGGCGTGCCGATGAAGGCCCACGTGGCCGGTATCGCCATGGGCCTGATCAAGGAAGACAACCGCTTCGCCGTGCTGACCGACATCCTCGGCGATGAAGATCACCTGGGCGACATGGACTTCAAGGTGGCCGGCACGACCAACGGCATCACCGCCCTGCAGATGGACATCAAGATCCAGGGCATCACGAAGGAAATCATGCAGGTCGCCCTGGCCCAGGCCAAGGAAGCGCGCATGCACATCCTCGGCAAGATGCAGGAAGCCATGGGCGAGGCCAAGGCCGAGGTGTCGAGCTTCGCGCCGCGCCTGACCACGCTCAAGATCAACCCCGAGAAGATCCGCGACGTGATCGGCAAGGGCGGCGCGGTCATCCGCGGCCTGCAGGAAGAAACCGGTACGACGATCAACATCGACGAGGACGGCACCATCACCATCGCCTCGACCGATCCGGAGAAGGCCGAGTTCGCCAAGAAGCGCATCGAGCAGATCACGGCCGAAGTGGAAATCGGCAAGGTCTACGAAGGTCCGGTCACCAAGATCCTCGACTTCGGCGCACTGATCAACCTGCTGCCCGGCAAGGACGGCCTGCTGCACATCAGCCAGATCGCGCACGAGCGCGTCGAGAAGGTCACCGACTACCTGAGCGAAGGCCAGATCGTGAAGGTCAAGGTGCTCGAGACCGACGAGAAGGGTCGCGTCAAGCTGTCGATGAAGGCTTTGGCCGAGCGTCCGGCCGGCATGGAATTCCAGGAACGCGCGCCGCGCGAGGACCGTGGCGATCGCGGCGACCGTCGCGAGCGTTCGGACCGCGGCGGCGACCGTGGCGACCGTGCCCCGCGTGCCGATCGCGCACCGCGCTTCGACAACAACAACGAGCGCGGCGGCGAGCAGCCTGAAGCGGTGGTCGAGCAGCAGCAGCAACCGGGTCAGGAAACGAACCGCGGCGGCGACCACTCGGCCTGACGGGCCGCGGTGGCGGCGACGCCACCGCAGCCTGCGGGCCGGCCGGCGTGCGCGAGAGCGCGCGCCGTACCCAGGAACACAGCATGAAAGCCATTGAGATCTCATCGTTCGGCGCCCCCGAGGTGCTGCGCGTGGCGGAACGCCCGGCCCCCGTGGCGGGCGAGGGCGAACTGCTGATCCGTGTCGCCGCCAGCGGCGTCAACCGGCCCGACGTGCTGCAGCGCACGGGCAACTATCCGGTACCGCCGGGTGCATCCGATCTGCCGGGCCTCGAGGTCGCGGGCGAGATCGTCGCGGGCGACGCGAAGGCGCTGGCCGCGGCGGGCTTCGCCATCGGCGACCACGTCTGCGCGCTGGTCGCGGGCGGTGGCTACGCAGAGCTCTGCACGGCCCCGGTCGCGCAGTGCCTGCCGGTGCCCAGGGGCTGGAGCGATGTCGACGCCGCCACCTTGCCCGAGACCTTCTTCACGGTCTGGAGCAACGTGTTCGAGCGCGGCCGGCTGCAGAAGGGCGAGACCCTGCTGATCCAGGGCGGCTCCAGCGGCATCGGCGTGACCGCGATCCAGATCGCCAAGGCGCTCGGCGCCACGGTGATCGTGACCGCGGGCAGCGACGACAAGTGCGAGGCCTGCCTGAAGCTGGGCGCCGACCACGCGATCAACTACAGGACGGCCGATTTCGCCGAGGAGGCCAGGCGCCTCACGGGCGGCAAGGGCGTCGACGTGATCCTCGACATGGTGGCCGGCAGCTACGTGGCGCGCGAGCTCGATTGCCTGGCCGAGGACGGCCGGCTCGTGATCATCGCGGTGCAGGGCGGCGTCAAGGCCGAGATCAACGCCGGCCTCGTGCTGCGCCGCCGCCTCACGATCACCGGCTCGACACTGCGTCCCCGGCCGGTGGCGTTCAAGGGCGCGATTGCCAAGGCGCTGCGCGAGAAGGTCTGGCCGCTGCTCGAAAGCGGCGCGATCAAGCCGATCGTCCACAGCCGCTTCGCGGCCGCGGGCGAACCGAGCGGCGCGGCCCAGGCCCACACCCTGATGGAATCGAACCAGCACATCGGCAAGATCGTGCTGACCTGGTGAACAGAAACGACATGACAACCAAGAAGAAGCTGATCGCCGGCAACTGGAAGATGAACGGCAGCCTCGCGGCCAACGAGGCGCTGCTGAAGGCCCTGCTGGCCGGAGTCGGCACACCCGCGTGCGAGGTGGCGGTCTGCGTGCCGGCGCCTTACCTCGCGCAGGTGCAGTCGCTGGTGGCGGCATCGCCGATCGCGCTCGGTGCACAGGACATCTCGGCCCAGCCGCAGGGCGCCTTCACGGGCGAACAATCGGCCGCCATGCTGAAGGAGTTCGGCGTGCGCTATGCGCTGGTGGGCCATTCGGAGCGTCGCCAGTACCACGGCGAGACCGACGAGGGAGTGGCAGCGAAGGCTGCGTCGGCGCTCGCCAACGGCATCACGCCGATCGTGTGCGTGGGCGAGACGCTGGCCGAGCGCGAGGCCGGTCATACGGCCGAGGTGGTCAAGCGGCAACTGGCCGCCGTGATCCACGTCAACGGCCATTGCATCAGCGAGATCGTGGTCGCCTACGAACCCGTGTGGGCCATCGGCACCGGCAAGACCGCCACGCCCGAGCAGGCGCAGGCCGTGCACGCACTGCTGCGCGCCCAGCTGCACCATGCGGCGAGCGAACACGCGGCCGGCATCCGCATCCTCTACGGCGGCAGCATGAATGCCGCCAACGCCGCCGAGCTGCTGGCCCAGGCCGACATCGACGGCGGCCTGATCGGCGGTGCTTCGCTGAAGGCGCCCGATTTCCTGCAGATCATTGCCGCGGCCCGCTGAAACGCGATCCGCAACCAGACAAAATTTTGGAGTTAGAACGAATGAACGTGGTCCTCAACATCCTCGTGGGCGTGCAGATGCTCACCGCACTCGCGATGATCGGCCTGATCCTGATCCAGCACGGCAAGGGCGCCGACATGGGCGCGGCCTTCGGCAGCGGCAGCGCGGGCAGCCTCTTCGGTGCCAGCGGCAGTGCCAACTTCCTCTCTCGCACCACCGCGGTGCTGGCGGCGGTCTTCTTCGCCTGCACGCTGCTGCTGGCCTACTTCAGCCATGCGCGTCCCACGGGCGGTGGCAGCCTGCTCGAACGCGCCGCCGTCGGTGCTCCGGCCGCCGCGCCGACGCCTGCACCTGCGGTGCCCGAATCGGCCGCGCAGATCCCGAGCGGCGGCAGCGCTCCCGCTGCACCGGCGGGCGCCGCATCCGCGCCGGCTGCACCGGCTGCACCCGCACCGGGGGCCGGCCAGATCCCGGCCAAGTAATCCAGTCATCTTCTCTGAGGGTGGCGACCGAAAACGACGTTTTTTCAGGGTAAACTACTAGCTGTTCCGGAAAGCCAAAACCCTTCGTGGTTCCTCATGCCATCCGGACGATAAAAACCGCGGTCGTGGTGAAATTGGTAGACACGCTATCTTGAGGGGGTAGTGGCGAAAGCTGTGCGAGTTCGAGTCTCGCCGACCGCACCAAATCTCACCGGCAGGGAATTTCTTTCCTGCCGGTGTCAAGCGGTGATAGAACCCCCTGATGAACCTCGATAGCTATCTCCCCGTCCTGTTGTTCATCCTGGTCGGTGTCGGTGTCGGCATCGCCCCCATGGTTCTGGGTTACATCCTCGGCCCCAACCGGCCCGACGCGGCAAAAAACTCCCCTTACGAATGCGGCTTCGAAGCCTTCGAAGACGCGCGCATGAAGTTCGACGTCCGGTACTACCTGGTCGCGATTCTCTTCATCCTGTTCGACCTCGAGATCGCTTTTCTCTTTCCCTGGGCCATCGCGCTCAAGGAGATCGGTGCCGTCGGCTTCTGGGCCATGATGATTTTCCTGGGCATCCTCGTCGTGGGCTTTGCCTACGAGTGGAAAAAGGGCGCACTCGATTGGGAATGACAGGGAATCCAAGGAATCCGAAAAATGGCCATTGAAGGCGTCATGAAGGAAGGCTTCGTCACCACCACCTACGACTCGGTGGTGAACTGGGCCAAGACCGGATCACTGTGGCCCATGACCTTCGGTCTGGCCTGCTGTGCCGTGGAGATGATGCACGCGGGTGCTGCCCGCTACGACATCGACCGCTTCGGCATGCTGTTCCGCCCCAGCCCGCGCCAGTCCGATCTGATGATCGTGGCCGGCACGCTGTGCAACAAGATGGCGCCGGCGCTGCGCAAGGTCTACGACCAGATGCCCGAGCCGCGCTGGGTGCTCTCGATGGGTTCGTGCGCCAATGGCGGTGGCTACTACCACTACAGCTATTCGGTGGTGCGCGGCTGCGACCGCATCGTGCCGGTCGACGTCTACGTGCCGGGCTGCCCGCCGACCGCCGAGGCGCTCCTCTACGGGATCATCCAGCTGCAGCAGAAGATCCGCCGCACCAACACCATCGCGCGCGCCTGAAGGCGAGAGACATGACCGACTTCGCCATTTCTCCCGAGGCACTTCAGACCCAGATCACCGAAACCCTTGGCGCCAAGGCAAAGAGCGTGACGCTCGCGCTCGGCGAGGTGACGGTGATCGTGGCTGCGCCCGACTACCTGGAAGTCGCGACCATGCTGCGCGACGCTCCGGGCTGCCGCTTCGAGCAGCTCATCGACCTCTGCGGCATGGACTACGTCGACTACCGCGAAGGCGAGTGGCAGGGCGAGCGTTTCTGCGTCGTCACCCACCTGCTGTCGGTGAGCCTCAACCAGCGCGTGCGCCTCAAGGTCTTCGTGCCCAACGAAGACCTGCCGGTCATCGATTCGCTGACCGGCATCTGGAATGCCGCCGGCTGGTTCGAGCGCGAGGCCTTCGACCTCTACGGCATCGTGTTCGAAGGCCACGACGACCTGCGTCGCCTCCTGACCGACTATGGCTTCATCGGCCATCCGTTCCGCAAGGACTTCCCGGTGTCGGGCCATGTCGAGATGCGCTACGACGCCGAACAGAAGCGCGTGATCTACCAGCCGGTATCGATCGAGCCGCGAGAGATCACGCCGCGCGTGATACGTGAAGACAACTACGGTGGCGGACTGCACTGATGGCCGAAATCAAGAACTACACGCTGAACTTCGGTCCCCAGCATCCCGCGGCCCACGGCGTGTTGCGCCTGGTGCTCGAGCTCGACGGCGAAGTCATCCAGCGCGCCGATCCGCACATCGGCCTGCTGCATCGCGCCACCGAGAAGCTCGCCGAATCGCGCACCTTCATCCAGTCGCTGCCCTACATGGACCGTCTCGACTACGTGTCGATGATGAGCAACGAGCACGCCTACTGCCTGGCGATCGAGCGCCTCATGGGCCTCGACGTGCCCGAGCGTGCGCAGTACATCCGCGTCATGTTCTCGGAGATCACGCGGCTGCTGAATCACCTGCTGTGGCTCGGCGCGCACGGCCTGGACTGCGGTGCGATGAACATGCTCATCTACTGCTTCCGCGAGCGTGAAGACCTGTTCGACATGTACGAGGCGGTGTCGGGTGCGCGCATGCATGCGGCCTACTTCCGTCCCGGCGGCGTCTATCGCGACCTGCCCGACGCAATGCCGCAGTACAAGGCCAGCAAGATCAGGAACGCGAAGGCGATCGAGCGGCTCAACGAGAACCGCCAGGGCTCGCTGCTCGACTTCGTAGACGACTTCTGCAAGCGCTTCCCGAAGATGGTCGACGAGTACGAGACCCTGCTCACCGACAACCGCATCTGGAAACAGCGCACGGTCGGCATCGGCGTGGTCACGCCGGAGCGCGCGCTCAACCTCGGCTTCACCGGCCCCATGCTGCGCGGCTCGGGCATCGAGTGGGACCTGCGCAAGAAGCAGCCCTACGACGTCTACGACCGCATGGATTTCGACATCGCGGTCGGCAAGACCGGCGACTGCTACGACCGCTACCTCGTGCGTGTCGAAGAGATGCGCCAGGCCAACCGGATCATCCAGCAGTGCTCCAAATGGCTGCGCGCCAACCCGGGGCCGGTGATCACTTCCAACCACAAGGTGGCGGCGCCCGCGCGCGAATCGATGAAGGCGAACATGGAGGAGCTGATCCACCATTTCAAGCTCTTCACCGAAGGCTTCCACGTGCCAGAGGGCGAAGCCTATGCCGCCGTCGAGCATCCGAAGGGCGAGTTCGGCATCTACCTCGTGAGCGACGGCGCCAACAAGCCCTATCGCCTGAAGATCCGCGCGCCGGGCTTTCCGCACCTTGCGGCGCTCGACGAGATGGCGCGCGGCCACATGATCGCCGACGCCGTGGCCGTGATCGGCACCATGGACATCGTGTTCGGCGAGATCGATCGATGAGCCAACCCATGCATTCCGATTCCTCCTCCCAGAGCACCCAGGCGCCCCTGTCGGACGCCGTGCTCGAGCGCTTCGCGCGCGAAGCCGCCAAGTACCCGCCGGCCGGCAGGCAGTCGGCCGTGATGGCCTGCCTGGCGATCGTGCAGCAGGGCGAGGGCTTCGTGAGCGAGCAGCGCGAACGCGAGATCGCGGAGTACCTCGGCATGGCGCCGATCGCGGTGCACGAGGTCACGACCTTCTACAACATGTACAACCAGCGGCCGCTGGGCGCCTACAAGCTCAACGTCTGCACCAACCTGCCGTGCCAGCTGCGCGACGGTGCCGTGGCGCTGGCCCATCTCGAGCAGAAGCTCGGCATCCGCATGGGCGAGACCACGCCGGACGGCATGTTCACGCTGCAGCAGAGCGAGTGCCTGGGTGCCTGCGCCGACTCGCCCGTGATGCTGGTGAACGACCGCACCATGTGCAGCTTCATGAGCAACGAGAAGCTCGACCAGTTGATCGACGGCTTGCGCGGCTCGACCGCGAAGGGAGCTTGATGATGTCGCCCGAGCAAGTGCTTGCGCAGTTCCAGGCCACCGGGGTCCAGACCTGCTTCCACGACCGCCACATCGAGCCGCAGATCTATGCCGGCCTCGACGGCACCAACTGGCGCCTGGCCGACTACGAGGCGCGCGGCGGCTACAAGGCGCTGCGCAAGATCCTCACCGAGGGCCTGACGCCCGACCAGGTGATCGCCGAGGTCAAGGCCTCGGGCCTGCGCGGCCGCGGCGGCGCCGGTTTCCCGACCGGCCTCAAGTGGAGCTTCATGCCGCGCCAGTTCCCGGGCCAGAAGTACCTGGTCTGCAACTCGGACGAAGGCGAGCCCGGCACCTGCAAGGACCGCGACATCCTGCAGTTCAACCCGCACATCGTGATCGAGGGCATGGCCATCGCCGCCTATGCGATGGGCATCAGCGTGGGCTACAACTACATCCACGGCGAGATCTTCCAGACCTACGACCGTTTCGAGGAGGCGCTGGAGGAAGCGCGTGCTGCCGGCTATCTCGGCGACGCGATCATGGGCAGCACCTACAACTTCCAGCTGCATGCGGCGCACGGCTTCGGCGCCTACATCTGCGGCGAGGAAACCGCGCTGCTCGAATCGCTCGAAGGCAAGAAGGGCCAGCCGCGCTTCAAGCCGCCGTTCCCGGCCAGCTTCGGCCTCTACGGCAAGCCGACCACGATCAACAACACCGAGACCTTCGCCGCGGTGCCGTGGATCATCAACAACGGCGGCGTGGCCTACCTCGAGTGCGGCAAGCCCAACAACGGCGGCACCAAGATCTACTCGGTCAGCGGCGACGTCGAGCTGCCGGGCAACTACGAGGTGCCGATGGGCACGCCCTTCGCCAAGCTGCTCGAACTCGCCGGCGGCGTGCGCAAGGGCCGCCAGCTCAAGGCCGTGATTCCGGGCGGATCGTCGTCGCCGGTGCTGCCGGCCGACATCATGATGCAGTGCACGATGGACTACGACTCCATCGCCAAGGCCGGCTCGATGCTGGGCTCGGGCGCAGTCATCGTGATGGACGATTCGCGCTCGATGGTCGAGTCGCTCAAGCGCCTCTCGTACTTCTACATGCACGAATCCTGCGGCCAGTGCACGCCGTGCCGCGAAGGCACGGGCTGGCTCTGGCGCGTGGTCGACCGCATCGACACCGGTCGTGGCAAGGCCTCCGACATGGACCTGCTCAACTCGGTCGCCGACAACATCCAGGGCCGCACCATCTGCGCACTGGGCGACGCCGCCGCGATGCCGGTGCGCGCCATGATCAAGCATTTCCGCCACGAGTTCGAGGCGCTGATTCCGGGACACGTCCCGCAGACGGCGGCCAAGGCCTGAGGGACGCGAGAAAAGAACATATGGTTGAAATCGAACTCGACGGCAAGAAGGTCGACATCGTCGAAGGCAGCATGATCATGCATGCGGCCGACAAGGCGGGCACCTACATCCCGCACTTCTGCTATCACAAGAAGCTCAGCATCGCGGCCAACTGCCGCATGTGCCTGGTCGACGTCGAGAAGGCGCCCAAGCCGATGCCGGCCTGCGCCACGCCGGTCACCCAGGGCATGATCGTCCGCACCAAGAGCGACAAGGCGATCAAGGCCCAGCAGTCGGTGATGGAGTTCCTGCTGATCAACCATCCGCTCGACTGCCCGATCTGCGACCAGGGCGGCGAATGCCAGCTGCAGGATCTGGCGGTGGGCTATGGCGGCTCATCCTCGCGCTACGAGGAAGAAAAGCGCGTCGTCTTCCACAAGGACGTCGGTCCGCTCATCAGCATGGAAGAGATGAGCCGCTGCATCCATTGCACGCGCTGCGTGCGCTTCGGCCAGGAAGTGGCCGGCGTGATGGAACTCGGGATGACGCAACGTGGCGAGCATTCCGAGATCGAGACCTTCCTCGGCGACTCGGTCGACTCCGAGCTGTCGGGCAACATGATCGACATCTGCCCGGTCGGCGCGCTCACGAGCAAGCCCTTCCGCTACAGCGCCCGCACCTGGGAACTGTCGCGCCGCAAGTCGGTCAGCCCGCACGACTCCACCGGCGCCAACCTGATTGTCCAGGTCAAGAACAACCGCGTGATGCGCGTGGTTCCGCTCGAGAACGAAGACGTCAACGAATGCTGGATCGCCGACCGCGATCGCTTCTCCTACGAAGCGCTCAACGGCCCGGAACGGCTCACCCAGCCGATGCTCAAGCAGGGCGGCCAGTGGCAGCAGGTCGACTGGCAGACTGCGCTCGAGTACGTGGCCAACGGCCTGAAGCAGATCAAGGCCGACCACGGCGCGCAGAGCATCGGCACGCTCGTGAGCCCGCACAGCACGCTCGAGGAGCTGCAACTCGCCAAGCTGCTCACGCACGGCCTGGGCAGCGACAACATCGACTACCGCCTGCGCCACGCCGAGTTCGGCGCCGCCGAAGGCGTGCGCTGGCTGGGCACCAGCATCGCCTCGCTGTCGCAGTTGCAGCGCGTGCTGGTGATCGGCTCGAACCTGCGCAAGGACCATCCGCTGTTCGCGCAACGCATTCGCCAGTCGGTGCGCAAGGGTGGGGCGCTGAGCGTCATCACCGCGCCCGAACTGCTGACCGACGCCGATGCCTGGGCGATCCCGATCGCCAATGCCTCGCGGGTGGCAGCCGACCAATGGCTGGACACCCTGGCCGAGCTGGCTTCGGCCATTGCCGAAAGCACCGGCGCCGCCGCGCCCGTGGCGCGCAACGGCGCACCCGGCGACGCCGCCAAGACGCTGGCCGCCTCGCTGCTCGGCGGCGAGCGCAAGGCAATCCTGCTCGGCAATGCCGCAGCCCACCACGCCCAGGCAGGCAGCCTGCTCGCGCTGGCCAACTGGATCGGCGCCCAGACCGGCGCCAGCGTCGGCTACCTGACCGAAGCCGCCAACACGGTCGGCGCGCAGCTGGTCGGCGCCGTGCCCCGCAACGGCGGCCTCGATGCCGGCCGCATGCTCGCGGGCGGCCTCAAGGGCGCGCTGCTGCTCAACTGCGAACCGGTGTTCGACTCGGCCGCCGGTGCCGCCGCGATCGAAGGCCTCACGCATGCGCAGATGGTCGTCACGCTGAGCCCCTTCAAGGCCAACCTCGAATTCAGCGACGTGCTGCTGCCGATCGCCCCCTTCACCGAGACCCCTGGCAGCTTCGTCAACGCCGAAGGCCGTGTGCAGGGCTTCCACGCGGTCGTGAAGCCGCAGGGTGAAGCGCGCCCGGCCTGGAAGGTGCTGCGCGTGCTGGCCAACCTGCTGGGCCTGCCGGGCTTCGCCTTCGAATCGACCGCGGACGTGCTGGCCGATCTCGACACCCCGGCCCAGGTCGCCGCCGACCGGCTCTCGAACGCCACCGGCGCGCGCATCGATGCCGCTGCCCCGGGTGCCGCCGCGCCTGTCGTCGCCAGCATCTACCAGCTCGATTCGATCGTGCGCCGCGCGCCCTCGCTGCAGCTCACGGCCGATGCGCGCCGCGCCGCGGCACTGTCCGAAGGCCAGGAGGTGCTCGCATGATCGACACCGTGCACGGCTTCGGCCAGGGCCTGATCGCCTCGGGCTGGTGGAGCGGCTTCCTTTGGCCCGTGATCTGGACGCTGGTCAAGATCATCGTCGTCGTGATCCCGCTCATGCTCGCGGTCGCCTACCTCACGCTGTGGGAACGCAAGGCCATCGGCTTCACGCAGATCCGCATCGGTCCCAACCGCATCGGCCCGCTGGGCCTGCTGCAGCCGATCGCCGACGCGCTCAAGCTGATGACCAAGGAGATCATCCTGCCGACGGTGGCCAACAAGGGCCTGTTCCTGCTCGGCCCGATCATGACCATCATGCCGGCGCTGGCGGCCTGGGCGGTCATCCCCTTCGGTCCCGACGTCGCGCTCGCCAACATCAATGCGGGCCTGCTGTTCGTGATGGCGATCACCTCGCTCGAGGTCTACGGCGTGATCATCGCCGGCTGGGCGTCGAACTCGAAGTACGCCTTCCTGGGTGCGCTGCGCGCCTCGGCACAGATGGTCAGCTACGAAATCGCCATGGGCTTCTGCTTCGTGGTCGTGCTGATGGTGTCGGCCAGCCTGAACATGACCGACATCGTGATGGGGCAGGGCAAGGGCCACTTCGCCTCGATGGGCGTCGGATTCCTGTCGTGGAACTGGCTGTCGCTGCTGCCGATCTTCGTCGTCTACTTCATCTCGGGTCTGGCCGAGACCAACCGCCACCCCTTCGACGTCGTCGAAGGCGAATCGGAAATCGTCGCCGGTCACATGATCGAGTACTCGGGCATGAGCTTCGCGATGTTCTTCCTGGCCGAGTACGCCAACATGTGGCTGGTCTCGATCCTCTGCGTGGTGCTGTTCCTCGGCGGATGGCTTCCTCCGTTCGAGTTCCTGGCCTTCATTCCGGGCTGGATCTGGCTCGGCATCAAGACCTTCTGCGTGGTCACGATGTTCCTCTGGGTCCGCTCGACCTTCCCGCGCTTCCGCTATGACCAGATCATGCGACTGGGCTGGAAGATCTTCATTCCGGTCACGCTCGTGTGGCTGGTGGTGGTCGGCGCCTGGATGCAGACCCCCTTCAACATCTGGAAGTAATCGCCATGCCTGCGTCTACTGCCAGCGCGACCGCGCGCTCCAACACCTCCGCGGCGTCCCAGCCGTTCTCGCTCAAGGACTTCTTGGGCAGCTTCATGCTGCTGGAACTGTTCAAGGGTCTGGCCGTCACGGGCAAATACGCCTTCAGCCGCAAGATCACGATCCAGTTCCCCGAAGAGAAGACGCCGCTGTCGCCGCGTTTTCGCGGACTGCACGCGCTGCGCCGCTACGAGAACGGCGAAGAGCGTTGCATCGCCTGCAAGCTCTGCGAGGCCGTGTGCCCGGCGCTCGCGATCACGATCGAATCCGACGTGCGCGACGACGGCTCGCGCCGCACCACGCGCTACGACATCGACCTGACCAAGTGCATCTTCTGCGGCTTCTGCGAGGAAAGCTGCCCGGTCGATTCCATCGTCGAGACCCACATCTTCGAATACCACGGCGAGAAGCGCGGCGACCTGTACTTCACCAAGGACATGCTGCTGGCCGTGGGCGACCGCTACGAAAAAGAAATCGCGGCCAACAAGGCGGCCGACGCCAAGTACCGCTGAGAAAAAAAGAACTCGATCCATGGACGCCACGACCGGCCTTTTCTATCTGTTTGCCGCGGTGCTGCTGTTTGCAGCCTTCCGCGTCATCACCTCGAGCAACCCCGTGTATGCGGCGCTCTATCTGGTGCTGGCGTTCTTCCAGGCTTCGGCCATCTGGCTGCTGCTGCGCGCCGAATTCCTCGCGATCGTGCTCGTGCTCGTCTACGTCGGCGCGGTGATGGTGCTGTTCCTTTTCGTCGTGATGATGCTGGACATCAACGTCGAGCGCCTGCGAGAGGGCTTCTGGAAGCACTTCCCGCTGGCGGCAGGCGCCGGCGCATTGATCGCCCTCGAGATGGCCGCGGTGCTGATGGGCGGCTTCCGCCTGACGGTGCCCAAGGCGCCGATGGCGACCGGTCCCGACACCTCGAACACGCTCGAGCTCGGCAAGCTGCTGTATTCCGAGTACCTCTATCCGGTCGAGATCGCGGCCGTGATCCTGCTGGTGGCGATCATCGCGGCCATCGCGCTGACCCTGCGCACCCGCAAGGACAGCAAGCACATGAACCCGGCCGATCAGGTGCGCGTGAAGGCGCGCGACCGCGTGCGCATCGTCCAGATGCCGGTCACGCGCCAGGCCGAACCGGTGGCGGAACAGGCCGCCCCCGCGGCGGAGACCAAGGCATGACGCTCACGCTCGGACACTTCCTCTCGCTCGGCGCGATGCTGTTCGCGCTGTCGGTGATCGGCATCTTCCTGAACCGCAAGAACCTCATCGTGCTGCTGATGTGCGTGGAGCTGATGCTGCTCGCGGTCAACATGAATTTCGTCGCCTTCTCGTACTTCCTCGGCGACATGCACGGCCAGATCTTCGTCTTCTTCATCCTGACGGTGGCGGCGGCAGAGTCGGCCATCGGGCTTGCGCTGCTGGTGCTGCTGTTCCGCAACAAGTCGAACATCAACGTCGACGAACTGAATGCGCTGAAGGGCTGAAGAAGGTTTACTCATGAGCGCAACACTTTCCGCATCCACATTGCTGGCCGTGCCGCTGGCGCCGCTGGTCTGCTCCATCGTCGCCGGCCTGTTCGGCACCAAGTTCGGTGGCAACCACATCGGTCGCCGCATCACGCATTCGCTGACCATCCTCGGCGTGCTGATCGCCTTCATCCTGTCGGCCATGACGCTCAAGAGCGTGGTGAGCGACGGCGCGCACTTCAACGCCACGATCTACGAGTGGATGAACATCGGCGGCCTCAAGATGGAGGTCGGCTTCCTGGTCGACGGCCTGACCGCGATGATGATGTGCGTCGTCACCTTCGTCTCGCTGATGGTTCACATCTACACCATCGGCTACATGAAGGAAGACGAGGGCTACAACCGCTTCTTCGCCTACATCTCGCTGTTCACCTTCGCCATGCTGATGCTCGTGATGAGCAACAACATGCTCCAGCTGTTCTTCGGCTGGGAGGCGGTGGGCCTGGTGTCGTATCTGCTGATCGGCTTCTGGTACAACCGGCCGACTGCCATTTTCGCCAACATGAAGGCCTTCCTGGTGAACCGGGTCGGCGACTTCGGCTTCATCCTCGGCATCGGCCTGCTCGCGGCGTACGCGGGCACGCTGAACTACGGCGAGACCTTTGCCAAGGCCGACGAGCTCGCCAAGCTGAGCTTCCCGGGCACCGACTGGATGCTGATCACGGTGGCCTGCATCTGCCTGTTCATCGGCGCGATGGGCAAGAGCGCGCAGTTCCCGCTGCACGTCTGGCTGCCCGACTCGATGGAAGGCCCGACCCCGATCTCGGCGCTGATCCACGCCGCGACCATGGTCACGGCCGGCATCTTCATGGTGGCGCGCATGTCGCCGCTGTTCGAACTGAGCGACACGGCGCTGAGCTTCATCCTCGTGATCGGCGGCATCACGGCGCTGTTCATGGGCTTCCTGGGCATCATCCAGAACGACATCAAGCGCGTCGTGGCCTATTCGACGCTGTCCCAGCTCGGCTACATGACAGTGGCGCTCGGTGCCTCGGCCTATTCGGCCGCGGTGTTCCACCTGATGACCCACGCCTTCTTCAAGGCGCTGCTGTTCCTCGGTGCGGGCTCCGTGATCATCGGCATGCACCACAACCAGGACATCCGCTGGATGGGCAACGTGCGCAAGTACATGCCGATCACCTGGATCACCTCGCTGATCGGTTCGCTGGCGCTGATCGGCACGCCGTTCTTCTCGGGCTTCTACTCGAAGGACACAATCATCGAGGCGGTGCACGAGAGCCACCTGTGGGGCGCCAGCTTCGCCTACTTCGCGGTTCTGGCGGGCGTGTTCGTCACCTCCTTCTACTCGTTCCGCATGTACTTCCTGGTCTTCCACGGCAAGGAGCGCTTCGACCAGAATCCGGACGCGCACCACGACGACCATGGCCACGGCCATGACGACCACCACGAGCCGCACGAGTCGCCGTGGGTGGTCTGGCTGCCGCTGGTGCTGCTGGCCATTCCGTCGGTCGTGATCGGCTACATGACGATCCAGCCGATGCTCTACGGCGACTTTTTCAAGGGCGCGATCCTGATCAACGCCGTCGAGCATCCCGCGATGAAGGAACTGGCCGAGGCCTTCCACGGTCCGTTCGCCATGGCATTGCACGGCTTCACGGCGGCGCCTTTCTGGCTCGCACTGGCCGGCGTGGTGGCAGCCTGGTACATGTACCTGATCAACCCGGCAGTGCCCGCCGCGATCAAGCGTGCCTGCGGCCCGATCTACCGCCTGCTCGAGAACAAGTACTACATGGACTGGTTCAACGAGAACGTGCTGGCACGCGGCACCCGCGCGCTCGGCAACGGTCTCTGGAAGGTCGGCGACCAGGGGATCATCGACGGCGGCATCGTCAACGGCTCCTGGAAGCTGGTCGGACGCATCGCCGGTGCGGTGCGCTGGCTGCAGACCGGTTTCATCTATCACTACGCGTTCTCGATGCTGATCGGCGTCTTCGTTCTGATGTCGTACTTCGTCTGGTTCAAGCGCTGAGCGGCTCTCTGGAGAAAAATAAAAATGGGTTTGTTGAGCCTTGCCATCTGGATGCCGATCGTCTGCGGCGTCGTGCTGCTGGCCTTCGGTCGTGAAGACCATGCCAGGGGCGTTCGCTGGTTCGCGCTGGTCGCATCCGTCGCGAGCTTCCTGGTCACCCTGCCGCTCTGGTCGCGTTTCCAGAACGGCACCGCGGCGATGCAGTTCGTCGAGAAGGAGCGCTGGATCGAGCGCTTCAACATCCACTACCACGTGGGCCTCGACGGGATCTCGTTCTGGCTGGTGCTGCTGACCGCCTTCATCACCGTGATCGTCGTGATCTCGGCCTGGCAGGTGATCACCGAGCGCGTGAACCAGTACATGGGCGCGTTCCTGATCCTCTCGGGCCTGATGATCGGCACCTTCTCGGCGCTCGACGGCCTGCTGTTCTACGTCTTCTTCGAAGCCACGCTGATCCCGATGTATCTCATCATCGGCATCTGGGGCGGCCCGAACAAGATCTACGCGGCCTTCAAGTTCTTCCTCTACACGCTGCTCGGCTCGCTGCTGATGCTGGTCGCGCTGATCTACCTGTACAACCAGTCGGGCGGCAGCTTCGACATCCTGACCTGGCACAAGCTGCCGCTGTCGGGCACGGCCCAGACATTCCTGTTCTTCGCCTTCTTCGCGGCCTTCGCGGTCAAGGTGCCGATGTGGCCGGTGCACACCTGGCTGCCGGACGTGCACGTCGAGGCGCCCACCGGCGGTTCGGCAGTGCTGGCCGCGATCATGCTGAAGCTCGGCGCCTACGGTTTCCTGCGCTTCTCGATGCCGATCGCGCCCGACGCCTCGCACGAATGGGCCTGGCTCATGATCGCGCTGTCGCTGATCGCGGTGATCTACGTCGGCCTGGTGGCGCTGGTCCAGCAGGACATGAAGAAGCTCGTGGCCTATTCGTCGGTCGCCCACATGGGCTTCGTGACGCTCGGCTTCTTCATCTTCAACGAACTCGGCGTCGCCGGCGGCATCGTGCAGATGATCGCCCACGGTTTCGTCTCGGGTGCCATGTTCCTGTGCATCGGCGTGCTCTACGACCGCGTGCATTCGCGCCAGATCGCCGACTACGGCGGCGTGGTGAACACCATGCCCAAGTTCGCGGCCTTCGCGCTGCTGTTCGCGATGGCCAACTGCGGTCTGCCCGCCACCGCCGGCTTCGTCGGCGAATGGATGGTGATCATCGGCGCGGTCAAGGCCAACTTCTGGCTCGGCTTCGGCGCCGCCACCGCCCTGATCTTCGGCGCGGCCTACACGCTGTGGATGTACAAGCGGGTCTACCTGGGCCCGGTGGGCAACGACCATGTGAAGGAACTCAGCGACATCAACGCGCGCGAGTTCCTCATGCTCTCGCTGCTCGCGATCGCGGTGCTCTGGATGGGGCTCTATCCGAAGCCCTTCACCGATGTGATGAATGCCTCCGTGGATGGGCTGCTGCAGCACATGTCCGTGTCAAAGCTGCCCTGAGAGAACAAGATGATCGACAAACTCAGCTGGATGACCATCTACCCCGAGGTGGTGCTGCTCATCATGGCATGCCTCATTTCGCTGGTGGACCTGGCGACGACCAGCCCGCGCCGCACCGGCACCTACATCCTGACCCTGCTCACGCTCGCGATCGTTGCGGTGCTCACGGGCTTCAACGCCGCGCTCGGCAAGACCCTCTTCGGCTTCGGCGGCATGGTCGTGAGCGACCCGATGGGCAACTGGCTCAAGTGCTTCGCCACCGTGGCGCTGATGGTCACGCTGGTCTATGGCCGGCCCTACGCGGCCGATCGCGGCATGCTGCGCGGCGGCGAGATGTTCACGCTGAGCCTGTTCGCGCTGCTCGGCATGTTCGTGATGATGTCGGGCAGCAACTTCCTGCTGATCTACCTCGGCCTGGAACTGCTGACGCTCTCGAGCTACGCGCTGGTCGCGCTGCGCCGCGACAACGCGGTGGCCAGCGAGGCCGCGATGAAGTACTTCGTGCTCGGCGCCATGGCCAGCGGCTTCCTGCTGTACGGCCTGTCGATGATGTACGGCGCCACCGGTTCGCTCGACATCAACGCGGTCTTCAAGGCCATCGCGAGCCGGCAGGTGAATCACCAGGTGCTGGTGTTTGGCCTCGTCTTCATCGTCGCCGGCCTGGCATTCAAGGTCGGTGCCGCGCCATTCCACATGTGGGTGCCGGACGTCTACCAGGGCGCGCCGACCGCGGTCACGCTGCTGATCGGCGCCGCGCCCGAGCTGGCGGCCTTCGCGATCATCATCCGCCTGCTGGTGGAGGGCCTGCTGCCGCTCGCGATCGACTGGCAGCAGATGCTCGCGGTGCTGGCCATCGCGTCGCTGGTGGTGGGCAACCTGGCGGCGATCGCGCAGACCAACCTCAAGCGCATGCTGGCCTATTCGACCATCGCGCAGATGGGCTTCATGCTGCTGGGCCTGGTGGCCGGCGTGGTCAACGGCAACACGTACAACGCCCAGTTCGCCTACAGCGCCGCGATGTTCTACATCGTGACCTACGTGCTGACCACGCTCGCGAGCTTCGGGATCATCCTGCTGCTCGCGCGTGAAGGCTTCGAGAGCGAGGAGATCACCGACCTGGCCGGCCTGAACCAGCGCAGCCCGCTCTATGCCGGCGTGATGGCAATCGCGATGTTCTCGCTGGCGGGCATCCCGCCGCTGGTGGGCTTCTACGCCAAGCTGGCCGTGCTGCAGGCGCTGATCGCCTCGGGCCAGGGTCTCTACATCGCGCTCGCCGTGTTCGCGGTCGTCATGTCGCTCATCGGCGCCTTCTATTACCTGCGCGTGGTCAAGGTCATGTACTTCGATGCGCCGGTGACGGCCAGCACGGTGTCGGCACCGGGCGACGTGCGCGCCGTGCTGACGCTCAACGGCGCGCTGATCCTGATCCTCGGCATCCTGCCGGGCGGCCTCATGACGCTGTGCGCCAACGCGATCGTGGCCACGCTGGCCACCTGAGGCGACTTCGATGTCGCAGAGCGCGTCGGTGTGGCTGGTGCTCGGGGTCGCACTGCTCGCGGCCAACCTGCCGTTCCTGAATGAGCGCCTGCTCGGCCTGGTTCCGCTCTCGACGCGCACCAAGTCACTCGCCATCCGGCTGGCCGAGCTGGTCCTGCTGTATTTCGTCGCCGGTGGCATCGGCCTGCTGTTCGAGCGCAGGGTGGGGCAGATCGCGCCACAGGGCTGGGAGTTCTACACGGTCACGGGCGCGCTCTTCGTGGTGCTCGCCTTCCCGGGCTTTACCTGGCGCTACCTCATGAAGCACCGCCACGCGCCGGTCATGGCGGAGCCTGCATGAGCCGCCCGGTGATCGAAAAGCACCTCGAGGAAGAACGCACCGCCAGCGATCTGGTGTTCGAAGGCAATTTCCTGCGCGTCCGGCGCGACACCGTGCGCCTGCCCGACGGGCACAGCGCGACGCGCGAATACGTGGTGCATCCGGGAGCCGTGGTCGTGGTGCCGCTGCTCGACGACGGCCGCGTCGTGCTCGAGCGCCAGTTCCGCTATCCGGTGGGCCTCGTGATGACCGAGTTCCCGGCAGGCAAGCTCGATGCCGGCGAAGACCCGCTGGGCTGCGGCCAGCGCGAACTGCTCGAGGAGACCGGCTACTCCGCGCGCGAATGGGCGCTCGCCGGCGCGATGCATCTCGCCGTCGGCTATTCGACCGAGATCATCCATGTGTACTTCGCGCGCGGGCTGACGCTCGGCGACCGCCGCCTCGACCACGGCGAATTCCTCGACGTCATCAGCGCCACGCCGGCACAGCTTCTCGACTGGTGCCGCGACGGCACCGCGACCGACGCCAAGACCCTGACCTGCGCGCTGTGGCTGCAGAACGTCCTGTCTGGCGCATGGACGCTCGACTGGCAGCCTGCGCAAGTGGACGGCGGCGGCACATAATCGGGCCATGAAGGTCCTCAACCTCCAATGTGCCCACGGGCACGGCTTCGAAGGCTGGTTTGCGTCGCAGGACGCATTCGAGTCGCAGCTCGCCGGTGGGCTGGTCGAATGCCCGATGTGCGGCGATACCACGATCGTCAAGCTGCTGACCGCGCCGCGCCTGAACCTCGGCAGCCCGCGGCCGCCCGAGGCCGAGGCGCAGCCAGTCCGCCTGCCGGCTGCTGCATCCAACGACACGCCCGACGCGCGGTGGATGCGCGCGGTGCGCGAGGTGATGGCCAGGACCGAGGATGTCGGCGAGCGTTTCGTCGACGAGGCCCGCAAGATGCACTACGGCGAGGCCGAGGAGCGCGGCATTCGTGGCCGTGCCACGCCCGAGCAGGCGCAGTCGCTGGCCGAGGAGGGCATCCCGGTGTTCGCGCTGCCCTTGCCCGCAGCGCTCAAGGAAACCCTGCAGTAGCCCTGCGGTGCTTCGTCAGCCGGCCTCGACCGCAGCGGTGAACTGCAGTGCGGCCAGCCTCGCGTAGACGCCGTTCTGCGCCACCAGCGCCGCGTGGGTGCCCTGTTCGACGATGCCCCCATGGTCCAGCACCACGATGCGGTCGGCCTTCTGGACCGTCGCCAGGCGGTGGGCGATGACCAGCGTGGTGCGCCCGCTCATTGCCGATTCGAGGGCCGCCTGCACCATGCGCTCGCTCTCGGCATCGAGTGCACTCGTGGCCTCGTCGAGCAGCAGCAGCGGCGGGTTCTTGAGCATGGCGCGCGCGATCGCGATGCGTTGGCGCTGGCCGCCCGACAGCCGCACGCCGCGTTCGCCGAGAAAAGTGTCGTAGCCCTCCGGCAGGGCGCGCAGGAAGCCGTCGGCGAAGGCCGCGCGGGCCGCTGCATGGACTTCTACCACGCTGGCCTCGGGCCGGCCGTAGCGGATGTTCTCGAGCGCGCTGGCGGAGAAGATCACGGCGTCCTGGGGCACCAGGCCGATGCGCGTGCGCAGCGCTTCGAGCGACAGCGACGCCAGTGGCGCGCCGTCGAGCGTGATGCTTCCTGACTGCGGGTCGTAGTAGCGCAGCAGCAGCTGGAACACGGTGCTCTTGCCGGCGCCGCTCGAGCCGACCAGGGCCACGGTCTCGCCCGAGGCCACGTCGAGGCTGAAGTCGCGCAGCGCGGGCGTGCCGGGCCGCGACGGATAGTGGAAGCCGACGCTCTCGAGTCGAAGCGTGCTGCCGGCCGCGGGCACGGGCGCTTCGGCCGGGTGGGCGGGCGAGACGATCGCGGGCTCGGCGTGCAGCAGTTCCATGAGGCGCTCGGTGGCGCCGGCGGCGCGCAGCAGGTCGCCGTAGACCTCGCCGAGCACTGCCGCAGCGCTCGCGAGGATGATCACGTAGACCACGGTCTGCCCCAGGTGGCCGGCCGTGATATCGCCGTGCAGCACCGCCTGCGTGCCCTGGTAGAGGCCCCAGAGCAGTGCGGCCGAGGTGGCGATGATGATGAAGGCGACCAGCAC
Organism: Variovorax jilinensis; assembly: GCF_030316885.1. Lineage (GTDB taxonomy): Bacteria > Pseudomonadota > Gammaproteobacteria > Burkholderiales > Burkholderiaceae_C > Variovorax > Variovorax jilinensis. The sequence goes on from NZ_JASZYQ010000002.1 coordinate 809,897, forward strand.
CGAGCGCGCGCGCGTGCGGCGCACCGCGGTACGGAAGGCGCTGTCGGTCGAGGCATCGAAGCGGGCCGCCTCGCGCGCTTCGGCCACGTGGCTCTGCACCACGGGAATCGCGTTGAGCACCTCGGCCGCGATTGCGCTCGAATCGGCCACGCGGTCCTGGCTGGCGCGCGAGAGCTTGCGCACGCGGCGTCCGAACCACATGCTCGGCAGCACGACCAGCACCAGGATCCCGAGCACCTGCACCATCACGTAGGGGTTGGTCCAGACCAGGATCGCGAGCGCTCCCACGCCCATCACGGCGTTGCGCAGCCCCATGCTGAGCGAGGAGCCGACGACGGTCTGGACCAGCGTGGTGTCGGCCGTGAGGCGCGACAGCACCTCGCCGGTCTGCGTGGTCTCGAAGAAGGCCGGGCTCTGGCGCAGGACGTGGGCGTAGACCGCATTGCGCAGGTCGGCCGTGATGCGCTCGCCGAGCCAGCTCACGGTGTAGAAGCGGGCCGCCGAGAACAGCCCGAGCGCCACGGCGACCGCGAACAGGGCGACGAAGTGCTCGCGCAGCGCCATGGTCTGCGCGCCCTTGTCGTCGGCCACGAGGCCGCTGTCGATCAGGCTGCGCAGCGCCAGCGGAAAGACCAGCGTGGTGCCGGCGGCAAGGATCAGGAACACCGCTGCCAGGACGATCTGGGTGCGGTAAGGGCGCAGGAAGGGTGCCAGGCCCGACAGGGATCTCGGCGATCCCTTGGCGGGCGAAGGGGAGGAGGAGGCCATAAGCCATCCATTCTAGTCAAGCGCTTGCCTCACCAAAGACGGCCTTGACAGTAATTGCCGAGGCAATTAATATTCACCCATGCCCGAATCCCAGATTCCAGAAATTCCGGCCGCGAAAGCGGCGCCGGAGGCCGTGGCCTTCTACGACGCCGAGAACTATCGCTCGGAGGAGAGCATCGGCTACATGATGCGCCGCATCATCACGGCGGTCGGCCAGTCGGTCGAAGCCCGGATGTGCGACCCCGGGAGCCCCACCTATCCGCAATGGGTGCCGCTGCACAAGCTGCACATGGGCGAGGTCAAGACCGTGGCCGAACTCGCGCGCGTCTGCGAACTCGACACCGGCGCCATGACCCGCCTGCTCGATCGACTCGAGGCCAAGGGCCTCTGCCGGCGCGTGCGTTCGGTGGCCGATCGCCGGGTGGTCAACATCGAGCTCACCGATGAAGGCCTGGCCGCGGCGCGCGAAGTGCCCAAGATCCTGAGCCGCGTCCAGAACGAACACCTGGCGGGCTTCACCCACGCGGAATGGGAGCAGCTCAAGAGCTACCTGCGCCGCATCCTGGACAACGCACAGGCCCTCGCGGCCCGTGGAGACAAGAATGACCCGACTTCTTCCTGAGCGCGCCGCGCATCGCGTCGGCGCCGTTGCCGCCGCCGTGCTGGCGCTGGCCCTCGCGGGCTGCGCCGACATGGGCGCGATCCCTGCCAATCCCGCGCTGCAGACTGCCGAGACCCTGGGGCTGGCCACGCCCGCCGCCGCCGTGTCGGCTGTCCCGGCCGCGCCTGCACTCGACAGCCAGTGGTGGCTGGCCTTCGGCGATCCGCAACTCGACGCACTGGTGGCCCAGGCCGTCGAAGGCAACCCGAACCTGCAGATCGCGCGGGCCCGTCTCGCGCGGGCGCAGGCTTCGGTCTCGATCGCCCAGGCCGCCGACAAGCCGCAAGTCAACGGGTCGCTCGACCTCACGCGGCAGAAGTTCAGCGAGAACTACATCTACCCCGCGCCGCTCGGTGGCTCGGTACAGGAGACCGGCACGCTGCAGCTCGGCGCCAGCTGGGAGCTCGACTTCTTCGGCAAGAACCGCACGGCGCTCGAGGCCGCGCTCGGCACCGCCAATGCAGCGGCTGCCGAGGCCGATGCCGCGCGCGTCATGCTGTCCGGCAACGTGGCGCGTGGCTACGTGCAGTGGGCGCGCCTGAACGACCGCCTGGTGGTTGCCGAGCGTGCGCTGGCGCAGCGCGAAGAACTGCTCCGGCTGGTGCGCGACCGGGTCTCGGCGGGGCTCGACACCCGGCTGCAGCTGAAGCAGAGCGAAAGCAGCGTGCCCGAGGCACGCCAGCAGATCGAAGCGCTGCAGGAGCAGATCGAGATCGCCCGCCATGCGCTCGACGCGCTGGTCGCCAAGCCGAACGCGACACAGTCGCTGGCGCCGCCCCGGCTCGAGAAGCTGAAGGCGATGGCGCTTCAGCAGACCATTCCGGCCGACCTGCTGGGCCGCCGAGCCGACATCGCTGCCGCCCGCTGGCGTGTCGAGGCCGCGACCAGCGACGTCGCGAATGCCAAGACCCAGTTCTATCCCAACGTGAACCTGGTGGCCTTCGCCGGCCTGCAGAGCATCGGCTTCGACAACCTGCTCAAGTCGAGCAGCCAGATGTGGGGCGTGGGCCCTGCGATCCGGCTGCCGATCTTCGAAGGCGGCAAGCTGCGCGCCAACCTGCGCGGCAAGTCGGCCGACCTCGATGCCGCGATCGAGAGCTACAACGCGACCGTCTTCGACGCCGTGCGCGAAGTGGCCGACCAGCTCTCGAGCGTGCAGTCGGTGGCGCGCCAGCAGGTGCAGCAGCGCGAGGCGCAGGCTGCGGCCGAAGCCGCCTACGACATCGGCCTGCAGCGCTACAGCGCGGGCCTGGGCAACTACCTCGACGTGCTGACCGCCGAAGTCACGGTGCTCGCGCAGCGGCGCGACGGCGTCGACCTCGCGGCCCGTGCGCTCGAGAGCCAGGTCGGCCTGGCGCGCGCGCTGGGCGGCGGCTGGCAGCCGCCCGACAGCATCCACGCCGCCGCCACGCCCGCGGCCCGGCAGCCCTGAACAACCTCACATCCCCGAACACGCTTCGAATCCGAAGGAAACCGCCATGGACAACAGCAACAACACGCCCGCCGCCGCATCGGCGGCTCCCGTCGACGAGACACCCGCTGCAAGCAACAAGCGCCGCCGCGCGCTGACCGCGCTGGCCTCGGTCGTGGTGGTCGCCGGCCTCGGCTGGGGCGCCTACGAATGGCTGGTCGCGAGCCACTACGAATCGACCGACAACGCCTACGTGCAGGGCAACGTGATCCAGATCACCCCGCAGATCGGCGGCACCGTGATGGCCATCATGGCCGACGACACCGACCTCGTGAAGGCCGGCCAGCCGCTGGTGCAGCTCGATCCGTCGGACGCCAAGGTGGCGCTCGAGCAGGCCGAGGCCGCGCTCGCGCAGGCGGTGCGCCAGGCGCGCACGCTCTACGCCAACAACGGCTCGCTCGCGGCCCAGGTGACGCTGCGCCAGGCTGACATCGCGCGCGCGCAAAGCGACATCGCACGTGCCCAGGACGACCTCAAGCGCCGCCAGGCGCTGGCCGGCAACGGCGCGGTGTCGAAGGAAGAGCTCAACCACTCCGAGACCGCGCTGGCCAACGCCAAGAGCGCACTGGCCTCGGCGCAGGCCGGCGTGCTGTCGGCGCGCGAACAGCTGCAGAGCAACCAGTCGCTGACCGACGGCACGCCCGTGGAGCGCCATCCGAGCGTGCTCGCGGCCGCGGCCAAGGTGCGCGAGGCCTACCTCGCGACCCAGCGCGTCGCCATGCCGGCGCCGGTCGAGGGCTATGTCGCCAAGCGCACCGTGCAGCTCGGCCAGCGCGTGGCCGCCGGCACGCCGATGATGTCGATCGTGCCGCTCAACCAGCTGTGGGTCGACGCCAACTTCAAGGAAGTGCAGCTGCGCAACATCCGCATCGACCAGCCCGTGAAGCTCACGGCCGACCTGTACGGCAAGAAGGTCGAGTATGACGGCCGCGTGGCAGGCCTCGGCGTCGGCACCGGCTCGGCCTTTGCGCTGCTGCCGGCGCAGAACGCCACCGGCAACTGGATCAAGGTCGTGCAGCGGGTGCCGGTGCGGATCGCGCTGGACCCCGCGCAGCTCAAGGCCAACCCGCTGCGCGTGGGTCTCTCGATGGATGCCGAGATCGACGTCTCGAAGAAGGACGGCAAGGCGCTGGCCGATGCGCCGCGCAGCAGCGCGCTGATCCAGACTGCGGTCTACAGCCAGCTCGACCGCGGCGCCGATGCCGAGGTCGACCGCATCATCGCGGCCAACCTGGGCCGTGATGCGGGCACCAAGGCGCCCGCGGCCCCGGCACCGGCCGCCACGCCGGCCGCCGCCGCCAAGCACGGCGTTCCCATGACGCCGATCGCCTCGCAAGGCCATCCGGGCTGATCGGGCGAACGCGCACCATGTCGTCGTCGAACGCCGCCGCCTACCAGCCACCGCCGCCGCTCGAGGGCTCGGCCCGCGTGTGGGGCACGATCGCGCTGTCGGCCGCGACCTTCATGAACGTGCTCGACACGTCGATCGCGAACGTGTCGCTGCCGGCAATCGCGGGCGACCTCGGTGTCAGCTCGACGCAGGGGACCTGGGTCATCACGAGCTTCGCGGTCGCCAACGCGATCGCGGTGCCGCTGACCGGCTGGCTTACCCAGCGCTTCGGCCAGGTGCGCCTCTTCATGACCAGCGTGCTGCTGTTCATCATCAGCTCCTGGCTCTGCGGGCTGGCGCCCAACATGACGATGCTGATCGCGTTCCGCGCGCTGCAGGGCTTCGTCGCCGGCCCGATGATCCCGCTGTCGCAGACCCTGCTGCTGTCGAGCTACCCGCGCGCGAAGGCAGGCCTCGCGATGGCGATGTGGTCGATGACCACGCTGGTGGCGCCGGTGATGGGGCCGCTGCTGGGCGGATGGATCACCGACAACATCTCGTGGCCCTGGATCTTCTACATCAACATCCCGGTGGGACTGGCGGCTGCAGCCATCACCTGGACCATCTATCGCAAGCGCGAGAGCGTGGTGCGCAAGGTGCCGATCGACGGCATCGGGCTTGCCCTGCTGGTGCTGTGGGTGGGCTCGATGCAGCTCATGCTCGACAAGGGCAAGGAGCTCGACTGGTTCCACTCGGCCCTCATCATGACGCTGGCGGTGGTGGCGGTGGTCGGCTTCGCGTTCTTCCTGATCTGGGAGCTGACCGACAAGCATCCGGTGGTCGACCTGTCGCTGTTCAAGCGCCGCAACTTCTGGTCGGGCGCGCTCGCGACCGCGGTCGCCTACGGGCTCTTCTTCGGCAACGTCGTGATCCTGCCGCTGTGGCTGCAGCAGTTCATGGGCTACACCGCGACCCAGGCCGGCATGATCATGGCGCCGGTCGGCATGCTGGCGATCATCTTCTCGCCGATCGTCGGGCTCACGGTCGGCAAGGTCGATCCGCGTCGCTATGCGACCTTCTCGTTCCTGGTGTTCGCGCTGGTGCTGTGGATGCGCTCGAACTTCAACACCCAGGCCGACTTCTGGACGATCATGATCCCGACCATCATCCAGGGCGTGGCGATGGCCTTCTTCTTCATTCCGCTCGTGACCATCACGCTGTCGGGCCTGCCGCCCGATCGCATTCCTGCCGCATCGGGCCTGTCGAACTTCCTGCGCATCACGGCGGGCGCGATCGGTACCTCGGCCGCCACCACGCTGTGGGAGAACCGGGCCGCGCTGCACCACGCGCAGCTGGTCGAGTCGGTGAACCAGGGCAGCGCCGCAGCCAGCAGCGCGATCTCGAACTTCGGCGCCAGCGGCTTCAGCGCCGACCAGGTGCTGGGGCAGATCAATCGCCTGGTCGACCAGCAGTCGTTCATGCTGGCCTCGAACGACGTCTTCTATGGCTCGGCGATCCTGTTCCTGCTGCTGATCCCGCTGGTGTGGCTGTCGAAGCCATCGAAGAGTGCGGGGGCGTCGGACGCCGCGGCGGGGGCGCACTGAGCAGTACCAACGCCCGGATTTGGTGCGACGCGTGCATCGCGGCACGGCGTGTGGGGCACGGGCTCCTGCCGTAGCGGTCGGCGCGCAGCGCCGACTTCGTTGCGGTGCTCGACCGGGAGCGGCGCCGCAGAACTCGCTTCGTGCTCCTTCGGCGCACTGCGCTCAGACAGCTGCGGCGAGTCAGTCAACAAAGCGCGTGTCTTCGCACGCGCCCCGCTCCCGGGCTGTGCTCCTCACCGCCCCGGAAGTTGCCCGTGTCCCACACGCCGTGCCGCGACGCATGGATACGTTGCGCCTGATTGAAGAGTAGAAGCGCGTGGAGCGGAACGGGTAAACCCCCGGACTGCAGCGCCACGAGCCGACTACTTCAGTCGAACCTCCACATGCACAAAGCCTGTGACATCAGGCTGATCGATCACGTCGAGGTACGGCTGTGCGCGAACCAGCTCGCTGAGCTTCTTGAAGCCGTAGTTTCTCGGATCGAATGAAGTGTGCGTCTTGCCCACCAGACTTCCTACGTTCGCCAGTCGGGACCAGCCACCGTCCCGAGCGGTTTCCCGGACCGCATGTGTGAGCAATTCCTCGAGGTCAGGCACATTCGGTACTTGGACCGGTGGAGCGGCTTCAGCCGGTCGCTTCAAGACCTCGAAGAAGATGAACTTGTCGCAAGCGGCGATGAAGGGTTCCGGGGTCTTGCGCTCTCCCAGGCCATAGACGACCTTTCCCGCCTCGCGCAGCCGCGTGGCGAGCCGAGTGAAGTCGCTGTCGCTCGACACCAGGCAGAAGCCGTCGACGGTCCCGGCGTAGAGGAGATCCATGGCATCGATGATGAAAGCGGAGTCGGTGGAATTCTTTCCCTGTGTGTACGCGAACTGCTGGATGGGCTGGATCGCATGCCGGTGCAGATGGGCTTTCCAGCCGACCAGGTTCTGAGTCGTCCAGTCGCCGAAGGCGCGCTTGACGGTCGCGGTCCCGTATTTGGCGACCTCCTCGAGCAACTCCTTGGCCACGGAGGCGGAAGCGTTGTCGGCATCGATGAGGACTGCCAGGCGAGTGATTTCAGTGGTTGCCAAGTTCTTGCCCTGAAGTCGAAGTGGGATGAATGCTGCCACAGTGGCTGGTCGCGCCGTTGGTTCAGCGCCCTTCGCCTGGTTGCATTGCAGCATAGGCATTTGCCCCAGTAGGCAATTGCAGCCGCCCCCGCAAACAATGCGGTCCGCGCAGCCATGGTGGCTGGCGCTCAGATGGACCGCATGACTGATTTTTCCTGCCAGCACCCGGGTGACCGCGCGAGATGAGCGACATCATTCTCGAAACACGCCAGCTCACCAAGGAATTCAAGGGTTTCACCGCGGTCAGCAAGGTCGATCTGTCAGTCGTTCGCGGCTCGATCCACGCGCTGATCGGGCCGAACGGGGCGGGCAAGACCACCTGCTTCAACCTGCTCACCAAGTTCCTCGAGCCGACCGCGGGCACCATCCTCTTCAACGGCGAGGACATCACGGGCGAGCGCCCGGCGCAGATCGCGCGCCGCGGCATCATCCGCTCGTTCCAGATCTCGGCCGTGTTCCCGCACCTCACCTTGCTGGAGAACGTGCGCCTGGGCCTGCAGCGCGCGCTCGGCACCAGCTTTCATTTCTGGAAGAGCGAGAAGTCGCTCAAGCCGCTCGATGCCCGCGCCCGCGTGCTGCTGGCCGAGGTCGGCCTGGAAGACCTGGCCGACGAGCTGACCGTGAACCTGCCCTATGGCCGCAAGCGCGCGCTCGAGATCGCCACCACGCTGGCGATGGAGCCCGAGCTGATGCTGCTCGACGAGCCCACGCAGGGCATGGGCCACGAAGACGTGCATCGCGTGGCCGAGCTCATCAAGCGTGTCTCGGCCGGCCGCACCATCCTCATGGTGGAGCACAACATGAGCGTGGTCTCGACCATCGCCGACACGATCACGGTGCTGCAGCGCGGCGCCGTGCTGGCTGAAGGCCCGTATGCCGAGGTGTCGCGCAATCCGCAGGTGATGGAGGCCTACATGGGCACCACCGACGGCGCGCTTCAAGGGGCACACTGATGGCAGTCCCCGCACTCGAAATCAAGGACCTCCAGGCCTGGTACGGCGAATCGCACGTGCTGCACGGCGTCGACATGGTGGTGCAGCCCGGCGAGGTGGTGACGCTTCTCGGGCGCAACGGCGCGGGGCGCACCACGACGATGCGCGCGGTGCTGGGCCTCACGGGCGCCCGCAAGGGCAGCATCAAGGTCAACGGCACCGAGACCATCGGCATGGCCACGCACCGCATCGCGCACCACGGCATCGGCTACTGCCCGGAGGAGCGCGGCATCTTCGCGAGCCTCTCGTGCGAGGAGAACCTGATGCTGCCGCCGGTGCTGAAGGGCGCGGGGCAGGGCATGTCGGTGGAGGAGATCTACGAGATGTTCCCGAACCTGGCCGAGCGGCGCCACAGCCAGGGCACGCGGCTGTCGGGCGGCGAGCAGCAGATGCTGGCGGTGGCGCGCATCCTGCGCACGGGCGCCAGGCTGCTGCTGCTGGACGAGATCTCCGAGGGGCTGGCGCCGGTGATCGTGCAGGCGCTGGCGCGAATGATCCACATGCTGCGCAGCAAGGGCTACACGGTGGTGATGGTGGAGCAGAACTTCCGCTTCGCAGCCCCCCTGGCCGACCGCTTCTACGTGATGGAGCACGGACGCATCGTCGAGAAGTTCGGCGCCGCCGAGCTCGAATCGAAGATGCCGGTGCTCAACGAACTGCTCGGCGTCTGAGTTCGTCTTTCCGTTCCCTTTCCTTTCCCAACCCGTTGACCACCTGATGGAGACACTCATGAAGATCCGCTTCAGCGCAATGACCGTCGCGATCGCCGCCCTGACGCTCGCGGCCGGCGCCGCCCAGGCTCAGGAAAAGGTCAAGATCGGCTTCGTGACCGACATGTCGAGCCTGTACGCCGACGTCGAGGGCAAGAACGGCGCGCTCGCGATCCAGATGGCGATCGACGACTTCGGCGGCAAGGTGCTGGGCCAGCCGATCGAGCTGCTCACCGCGGACCACCAGAACAAGGCCGACATCGCGGCGTCGAAGGCGCGCGAGTGGATCGACACCGACGGCGTGACCATGGTCTTCGGCGGCACGAACTCGGGCACCGCGCTGGCCACTGCCAAGGTGGCGCAGGAGAAGAAGCGGGTCTACTTCAACAACGGCGCCGCCACCTCGGCACTGACCAACGAACAGTGCAGCCCCTACACCGTGCACTACGCCTACGACACCGTGGCGCTGGCCAAGGGCACGGGCGGCGCGGTGGTCGACCGCGGCGGCAAGAGCTGGTTCTTCCTGACCGCCGACTACGCCTTCGGTCACGCACTCGAGGCCGACACCACGGCCGTGGTCAAGGCCAAGGGCGGCACCGTGGTGGGCGCCGTGCGCGCGCCGCTCAATGCTTCGGACTTCTCTTCCTTCCTGCTGCAGGCGCAGAACTCCAAGGCACAGATCCTGGGCCTGGCGAACGCGGGCGGCGACACCATCAACTCGATCAAGGCAGCGAAGGAATTCGGCATCGGCAAGAACATGAAGCTGGCCGGCCTGCTGATCTTCCTGAGCGACGTCCACAGCCTGGGCCTCAAGAACACCGAAGGCCTGCTGCACACCACCAGCTGGTACTGGGACCTGAACGACGACACGCGCAAGTTCGCCAAGCGCTTCTTCGAGAAGACCAAGCGCATGCCGACCGACATCCAGGCGGCCGACTACTCGGCCACGGCGACCTACCTGAAGGCCGTGCAGGCGGCCAAGAGCACCGACGCCGACAAGGTGATGGCCGAGCTCAAGAAGACCCCGATCAACGACTTCTACGCCAAGGGCGTGATCCGCCCCGACGGCCGCATGGTGCACGACATGTACCTGGTCGAGGTCAAGTCGCCGGCCGATTCGAAGCAGCCCTGGGACTACCTCAAGGTGAATGCCAAGCTGCCCGGCGATCAGGTCTTCACGACCAAGGCCGAATCCAAGTGCGCCCTCTGGAAGTGACGTCCACTTCCCCCCCTTTCCCGTTTGACAGCCATCCTCGAATCGACACCATGAAAAAAACCATTGCGCTTTCCGCCGTCTCCGTTGCCATCGCCCTCGCCACCGGCGCCGTCCAGGCCCAGGAGAAGGTGAAGATCGGCTTCATCACCGACATGTCGAGCCTGTACGCCGACGTCGAGGGCAAGGGCGGTGCGACCGCGATCCAGATGGCCATCGACGACTTCGGGGGCAAGGTCAACGGCATGCCGATCGAGCTGGTCACCGCCGATCACCAGAACAAGGCCGACATCGCCGCCTCGAAGGCGCGCGAATGGATCGACACCGACAACCTCACGATGCTGTTCGGCGGCACCAACTCCGGCACCGGCCTCGCGATGGCCAAGGTGGCGCAGGAGAAGAAGCGCGTCTTCATGGTCAACGGCGCCGGTGCCTCGGCACTGACCAACGAGCAGTGCAGCCCCTACACCGTGCACTACGCCTACGACACCGTGGCGCTGGCCAAGGGCACGGGCGGCGCGGTGGTCGCCAACGGCGGCAAGAACTGGTTCTTCCTGACCGCCGACTACGCCTTCGGCGCGGCGCTCGAGGCCGACACGTCCAAGGTCGTGAAGGAGAAGGGCGGCACCGTGGTCGGCGGCGTCAAGCATCCGCTCAATGCCTCGGACTTCTCGTCCTTCCTGCTGCAGGCGCAGAACTCGAAGGCGCAGATCCTGGGCCTGGCCAACGCGGGTGGCGACACCATCAACGCCATCAAGGCGGCGAAGGAGTTCGGCATCAACAAGTCGATGAAGCTGGCCGGCCTGCTGGTCTTCATCACCGACATCCACAGCCTGGGTCTCAAGAACACCGAAGGCCTGCTGCTCACGACCAGCTGGGACTGGAACCTGAACCAGGAAACCCGCGCCTTCGGCAAGAAGTTCTTCGAGAAGACCAAGCGCATGCCGACCGACATCCAGGCGGCCGACTACTCGGCCACGACGACCTACCTGAAGGCCGTGCAGGCGGCCAAGAGCACGGACGCCGACAAGGTGATGGCCGAGCTCAAGAAGATGCCGATCAACGACTTCTACGCCAAGGGCGTGATCCGTCCCGACGGCCGCATGGTGCACGACATGTACCTGATGCAGGTCAAGTCGCCGAGCGAATCGACCCAGCCCTGGGACTACTACAAGGTCGTTGCCAAGCTGCCCGGCGAAGAAGTCTTCACGACCAAGGCCGAGAGCAAGTGCGCCCTCTGGAAATAAGCTGAACTCTTGAACGCATTCATCGCCTTTCTCCCGTCATGCAAATCTCACTGCCAGCCCTGCTGAGCCAGCTCCTCCTCGGGCTGGTCAACGGGTCGTTCTACGCGATCCTGAGCCTCGGGCTCGCAGTGATCTTCGGCCTGCTCAACGTGATCAACTTCGCCCACGGCGCGTTGTTCATGCTGGGCGCGGTGCTGACCTGGATGGCGATGAACTACTTCGACGTCAACTACTGGGTCATGCTCGCCGTGGCCCCGGTGCTCGTCGGCCTGTTCGGCATCGTGATCGAGCGCCTGCTGCTGCGCTGGATCTACAAGCTCGACCACCTCTACGGCCTTTTGCTCACGCTCGGCCTCACGCTGCTCATCGAGGGCGTGTTCCGCTCCATCTACGGCGTCTCGGGCCTGGCCTACGACGCGCCCGAGGCGCTCTCCAGCGCCACCGACCTCGGCTTCATGATCCTGCCCAACTACCGGGCCTGGGTGGTGGTGGCATCGCTGGTGGTGTGCTTCGCCACCTGGTTCGTGATCGAGAAGACCCGCCTGGGCGCCTACCTGCGCGCGGGCACCGAGAACCCGCGACTGGTCGAGGCCTTCGGCGTCAACGTGCCGCTGATGATCACGCTCACCTACGGCTTCGGCGTGGCGCTGGCCGCCTTCGCCGGCGTGCTCGCCGCGCCCGTGATCCAGGTCTCGCCGCTGATGGGCCAGAACCTCATCATCGTCGTCTTCGCGGTGGTGGTGATCGGCGGCATGGGCTCGATCATGGGCGCCATCCTCACCGGCCTGGGCCTGGGCGTCATCGAGGGCCTGACCAAGGTGTTCTATCCCGAGGCATCGTCCACCGTGGTCTTCGTGATCATGGTCATCGTGCTGCTCATCCGTCCGGCCGGTCTCTTCGGCAAAGAGAAGTAAGACCGCAGCAGCCCCATGAAAAAGCTCTCCACCGTCATCTACCTGCTGCTGCTCGCGGCACTGCTCGTCGCGCCCTTCGTGGGTGCCTACCCGGTGTTCGTGATGAAGCTGATGTGCTTCGCGCTGTTCGCATCGGCCTTCAACCTGCTGCTGGGCTACACCGGCCTCCTGTCCTTCGGCCATGCGGCCTTCCTCGGCGGCTCCGCCTACGTGGCCGGCCATGCGATGAAGGTCTGGGGCCTGACACCCGAGCTGGGCCTGCTCGCGGGCACCGCGACCGGGGCCTTCCTGGGCTGGATCTTCGGCATGCTGGCGATCCGCCGCCAGGGCATCTACTTCGCGATGATCACGCTGGCGCTCGCGCAGATGGTGTTCTTCGTCGCGCTGCAGGCCAAGTTCACGGGCGGCGAGGACGGCCTGCAGGGTGTGCCGCGCGGCAAGCTCTTCGGCGTCGTCGACCTGCAGAGCGACCTCACGATGTACTACGTCACGCTGGTGGTCGTGGTGGCCGCCTTCCTGCTGATCGTGCGCACCATCCACTCGCCCTTCGGCCAGGTGCTGAAGGGCATCAAGGAGAACGAGCCGCGTGCGCTCTCGCTGGGCTACGACGTGAGCCGCTTCAAGCTGCTGGCCTTCGTGATCTCGGCCGCGCTGTCGGGTCTCGCGGGCTCGCTCAAGACGCTGGTGCTGGGCTTCGCGACGCTGTCGGACGTGCACTGGAGCGCCTCGGGCCAGGTCATCCTGATGACGCTGGTGGGCGGCCTGGGCACGCTGTCGGGGCCGCTGGTCGGCTCGGCCGTGGTGGTGCTGCTGGAGAACAAGATCGGCGAGTTCGGCCACCTGCTGGCGCGTCTGACGACCATCGAGTGGTTCAACACGCTCGGCGAATCCGTCACCATGGTCACCGGCCTGATCTTCGTGATCTGCGTGCTCGCCTTCCGCAAGGGGATCATGGGCGAGATCATCGCCTTCATCGATCGACGGCGCGGCACCGCCAAGGGCTGAAAGGCCTGAGGCCCCCACGCTCCCCCACTGCGTGTGGGTCGTTGCCCCCCGTGGGGGAAACAGCAGGCCGCCCGTGCGTGCAAAGCGCGGACTTCGCCGCGCTGGCGGTCCGGCCCCGGCCTGACATCAAACCCCGAGATAGTCGCGCCAGACGCTGCGGTCGCTCTCGAGCGCAGCCGAGTCGCCGCGCCACACCACGCGGCCGCGCTCGAGCACCACGTGGCTGTCGGCCAGCGCGAGCAGGCGGTCGACGTACTTGTCGACCACGAGGATGGTCTGGCCGGCTTCCTTGAGCTGCCTGAGGCAGCGCCAGATCTCCTCGCGGATCACCGGGGCCAGCCCCTCGGTGGCCTCGTCGAGGATCAGCAGGCGTGGATTGGTCGACAGCGCCCGCGCGATCGCGAGCATCTGCTGCTCGCCACCCGAGAGCTGGTTGCCCATGTGGCCGCTGCGCTCCCGCAGGCGCGGGAACAGCTTCCAGAGCCGCTCGAGCGACCAGCCGTCGCGCAGGCCGTTGCGGTTGTCGGCGAAGGCCACCAGGTGCTCGCGCACGCTGAGGTTCGGAAAGCACTGCCGGCCCTCGGGCACGATCGCGACGCCCAGGCGCGCGATCGCGTCGGGTGCCATGCCGCGCAGCGTGCTGTCGTCGAAGCGGATCTCGCCCGCACGCGGCGCCAGGGCACCGATCAGCGTCTTGATCGTCGTGCTCTTGCCCATGCCGTTGCGACCCAGCAGCGTGGTCACGGTGCCGGGCAGGATGTCGAGATCGATGCCGAACAACACCTGGCTCGCGCCGTAGCCGGCCTCGATGCCACGCGCGCGCAGCAGCGCATGTGGTGCAGTCGTCGTGCTCATGCTGCGGCCTCCTCGATCGCGATGTCCTCGGTGCCCAGGTAGACCGCCTGCACCTGCGGATGGCCCTTGATGGTGGCGGCGTCGCCGGCCACCAGCACGCGGCCGTAGACCAGCACCGAGATGCGGTCGGCGAGCGCGAACACGGCCTTCATGTCGTGCTCGATGAGCAGGATCGCCATCTCGCTGCGCAGGCTGTGGATCAGCTCGGTCATGCGTTCCGAATCCTCGGGCCCCATGCCGGCCATCGGCTCGTCGAGCAGCAGCAGCTTGGGACGCGCGGCCAGGGCGAGTGCAACGTCGAGCTTGCGCTGCGCGCCGTGGGGCAGGGTGCCCGCGACACGACCGAGCTGCCCCGAGAGGCCCACGCGCGCGGCCAGCGCCTCGGCTGTCGCGTCGAGCGCCGGCTCGCGATCGCGCGGGCGCAGGAAGCGCAGCGAACTGCCCGCATGCGCCTGCGCCGCGAGCAGCAGGTTGTCGCGCACCGTGGCCGCCGGGAAGATGCTGGTGATCTGGAAGCAGCGCGACAGCCCGGCCTCGACGCGCCTGTGCATGGGCAGCCCCGCGAGCGGCACGCCGTCGAGCACGATGCTGCCGGCGTCGGGCGCGTGCAGTCCGGAGATGAGATTGACCAGCGTCGACTTGCCGGCGCCGTTGGGGCCGATCAGCGCATGGATCTCGCCGGCCTCCACGTCCAGGTCGACGTGATCGGTGGCAACCAGTGCGCCGAAATGCTTGACCAGGCCCTCGACCTTGAACAGGCTCATTCGGCGGCTCCTGCAGGCGCTGCGGCCATCTGCGCGCGCGGCTTGCGCTGCATCACCGCGACCACGCCGCGCGGCGCGAAGAAGACGATCACGAGCAGCAGCACGCCCAGCGGCAGGTGCCAGTAGTCGGTGTACTGCCTGGTGACCTCCTCGAGCAGGATCCACACCGCCGCGCCGACCGGTCCGCCCCAGCGCCGGCCGACGCCGCCGATCACCACCATCACGACCAGCGTGGCCGACTGGGTCCAGTGCATCATGGCCGGGCTCACGAAGCTGTTGTTCGTGACCAGCAGGGCGCCGGCCAGCCCGGCGACCGCACCCGCGATCGCGAAGGCCACCAGCCGCAGCCGGAACACGGGGTAGCCCATCGCCTGCATGCGGGTCTCGTTGTCGCGGATGCCGGTCAGGGCATGGCCGAAGCGCGAGAGCGTGGCGCGGTTGAGGAGCGCCATCACGGCCGCAAGCAGCAGCAGCACGACCCAGTACAGCGTCGGCTCGTGCGCCAGGTCCAGACCCATGTCCAGCGTGGGCCGCTGCGGCAGGTTGTAGCCGTCGTCGCCGCCGTAGATGCGCAGCGACACCGCGATGAAGTAGAGCATCTGCGCGAAGGCCAGCGTGATCATGATGAAGTAGACGCCGCGCGTGCGCAGCGCGACCAGGCCGATCAGCGCCGCCACGCCCGCGGCGACGGCTGCCGCGGCCGGCCACAGGAACCAGGCCGAGCCGAAACCGGCGTGCGACAGCGCCACCAGGGTGTAGGCACCGACGCCGATGAAGCCGGCATGCCCGAGCGCCGCCATGCCGCCGAAGCCCAGGATGAAGTTGAGCCCCGCAGCGGCCAGCGCGAAGATCAGCGCGCGGCGGACGAAGCCGACGTAGAAGTCCAGGCCCAGGGCCGGCGCCACGAGCGGGAAGGCGGCGAGCAGCCCGAGCGCGAGCCACGGTGCCCAGCGCGCGATGCCGGAGTTTTCGGAAGGGCTTGTCGTCGTCATGAGATCAACCCCGCGCCGGGAACAGCCCGGCCGGCTTGAAGACCAGCACGCCGGCCATCAGCGCGTAGGTCGCGAGGCCCGCGATCGCGGGCGCGAGGTCGGACACCACGGTCGGCGGCAGCGCGGTCGCGAGCGCCATCGGCACGAAGGCGCGGCCGATGGTGTCGACCAGGCCGACCAGCAATGCCGCCACCAGCGCGCCGCGGATCGAGCCGATGCCGCCGATCACGAGCACCACGAGCGAAGGAATCAGGATGTCCTCCCCCATGCCGATCTGCACCGCCGTGATCGGCCCCATCAGCGCGCCGGCCAGCGCCGCCAGCGCGGCACCGAGCAGGAAGACGAGCGAGAACACGCGTCCCACGCGCACGCCCATGAACTCGGCCATCGCGCGGTTCGACGCGCCTGCGCGCACCACCATGCCGACGCGTGTGCGATTGACCAGCAGGTAGAGACCCAGCGCCACAAGCGCGCCTGCGGCCAGCAGCACGATGCGGTAGGAAGGATAGAAGAGGCCCGGCAGCAGCTCGACCGGGCCCGAGAGTGCGGCGGGCGCCGAGGCCATGACTGGTGACGGGCCCCAGATCATCTTGACCACGTCGTCGGCGATCAGGATCAGGCCGAAGGTCGCGAGCACCTGCGACAGGTGGTCGCGGCCATAGAGGCGTCGCACCAGGAAGACTTCGAGCGCCAGCGCCACCACCACGATCACCGCGATCGCCACCGCCACCGCCGCGACGAAGGAGCCGTGGTGCGTGTGCACCTCGGCCGCGACGTAGGCCCCGCCCATGAAGAGCGAACCGTGCGCGAGGTTCATCACGTCCATGATGCCGAACACCAGCGTGAGGCCCGCTGCGAGCAGGAACAGCATCAGCCCGTAGCCCAGGCCATTCAGCAGCTGCTCGGTGAGGAGGATCGCCGTCATGCGTTCAGGACTTCAGCGGGCACTGCTCGAAGTAGGCATCGCGATAGCCCTTGAGCGGCGTCGAGAGCGTGCGGTTGGTGATCTTGCCCTCGGCGTTCTTGCCGATCACGCGCAGGTAGTAGTCCTGCACCGGGAAGTTGTTGTTGCCGTACTTGAAGGGGCCGCGCACCGACTCGAACTTCGCGGCCTTGAGGGCCTTGAGCACCGCGGCCTTGTCCTTCACGTCGCCCTTCACGTCGCGTACCGCAGCGTCCATGGCCATGATCGCGTCGTAGGCCTGTGCGGCATAGAAGGTGGGGTAGCGGTTGTAGGCGCGGCGGAACTCGGCGACGAACTTTTCGTTGGCCGCGTTCGGCAGGTCGTGCGACCACTGCGAGGTGCTGAACAGGCCCAGCATCGGCTCTCCCACCGCGGCGATCGTGTCCTCGTCGGCCGATGCCGGCGTGGTCACGAGCGTGATGTCCTTCGACAGGCCCGAGCCCACGAACTGCTTGATGAAGTTGATGCCCATCGCGCCGGGCAGGAAGAAGAACACCGCCTCAGGCTTTGCAGCGCGCATCTGCGCGAGTTCCGCCGAGTAGTCGAGCTGGCCGACCTTGCTGTAGATCTCGCCCGAGACCGCGCCGTTGAAGCGGCGCTTGAACCCCGTGAGGTGGTCGCGTCCGGCGGGGTAGTTGGGCGCGATGAGGACTGCGCTCTTGAATCCCTTCTCGGCCGCGTACTTCCCGGCGGCCTCGTCCCAGGTGTCGTTCTGGTAGGTCGAGCCGAAGAAGTAGGGATTGCACTGCGCACCCGCGTACTGGCTCGGGCCCGGGTTGCTCGTGATGTAGGGCACCTTGGCGGCGAACAGCGTCGGCCCCACCGCGAGCGCGACGTTCGAAGGGGTCGGTCCGGTGAAGAAGTCGATCTTGTCGCGCTGGATCATGCGGTCGACCACCTGCTTGGCCTGGTCCGGGCTGCCGGCCGTGTCGGCCTGCACGAACTCCGCGGGCTGGCCGCCAAGCTTGTTGCCGAGCAGCTTGATGGCGAGGTTGATGCCGTCGCGCGCCTCGGCGCCACCGGCAGCGAAGGGGCCCGAGATGTCGAGCGCGAGCCCGACCTTGACGGGATCGGCCGCGAGCGCACCGCCGCACAGCGTGAGGGCCGCGAGCGCGATGGCGCTGCAACGGAGGAAGGGCATCGGAAGTTTGGCGTTCATGGCAGTGGGATGAAGAGAGGAAATGAAAGATCAATCGGCGGCGGGGACGCCGACCTCGACGCGGCCTGCACGCACCTGCACCGGGAAGCTGCGTACCGCCTCGGTCACCGGGCCGCCGCGCGTCTCGCCGGTGCAGATGTCGAACAGGCCCTGGTGCAGCGGGCATTCGATGCAGCCGTTCTCGACCCAGCCGTCCGACAGCCGCGCGTTGCCGTGCGTGCACAGGTCGTGCAGCGCATGCAGCGCCTCGCCTTGCCTGAACACAGCAATCGGCGTGCCTGCTGCGATCACGGGCCAGACGGCGCCATCGGGAAAGTCGTCGGGTTCGCCGACGTCGTGCCAGGCGAGCGCCTGCTCGGCTGCGATCTCGGTGCTTGGATTCATGGCGGGTTCCGCGTCGTTGTGGGGTCAGATGGGCGTGGCGAGCAGCGTCTGCACGCGCGAGGTGTCGTAGATCACGCGGCGCTTCTGGTAGCGCCAGCCTTCGGGCGTGCGCACGACGCGGTCGAGGTAGCGGCCGGCCTGGTAGACGAAGGATTCGCCATTGGTGCGCGTCTGCACCACGACGTAGCTGGACTGGGCATCGACCGTGTCCTCGTCGACGTGCGTGAGCTGCAGCCCCGAGGTCATGTGGCGCGAGGCGTGTTCCTCGTAGATGTTGGCGTGCCGCAGCGACAGCACGCGGTCGCGCAGCATGCGCTGGTTGTCGCAGTAGATGACGCCGATCGGCAGGCCCATGTCGGCGTTCTCCTTGGGCACGATCTCGTACAGGCAGTCGGCCGTGAAGAGGGCGGCCCATTCCTCGAGGCGGTCGTTGTCGAGGGCGGCGCAGTAGCGTTCCTGCAGCTGCTGGATCTCGAACCACAGCAGCACCGATTCGAGCGAGGTGGCGGTGGGCTTCTCGCGGGTCATCATGTTCATGGCGCGTGCTCCTTCAATAGCCCATGAGCTTCTGGTAGCCCATCCAGAACTTGCGGATCAGGCTCTCGGTGATCAGCGTGTCGATCTGGTCGGGCTTGGCCAGGCCCATGTCCATCACCGAGGTGGTCTCGCCGTCGCGCACGGTGCCGCGCTGCACAAGCTCGGTCGCCTCGGTGTCCTCCATCGAGATGTAGCCCGCGGGGCCCACCAGATTGGCCTGCTTGATGCGCAGCGCACGCAGCTCGGGCGTGTCGTCCGCGTAGCCGAAGAAATGGAACACCAGCTCGAACTGATCCGGCCCCTTGGGCAGCACCTGGCGCGCCACCAGCGTGTTGTGGATCTGCTGGATCACGAGCTGCGGGAAGATGGTCTGGATGTGGTTGGTGCAGTCCTCCTCGAACTCGCTCACGAAGCCCAGCACCGAGTCGTCCTCGAGGTGGAAGCCGTCGTCCATCGAGCGGATGGTCTGCTGCTTGTAGGCGCTCGCGGTGTCGCCGTCGTCCTTCTTCGTCGCAGTGATGATGCTGTGCAGCCCGTGCGTGGCATCGGGCAGCGAGCGGGCCTGCATGCCGACGCGGAAGATGTTGAAGGTCGTATGGAACAAGTGCAGCATGCTCGCGTGGTACGGGTCCTTCACGTTCTCGTAGTAGAGCTTCCAGTTCGAGTGCGCGTACTGCCGCGTGCAGCCGAGATACACGATCGGCTTGTGGAAGATGCGGTCCACCCAGGGCCGCATCTCGGCGCCGATGTAGTCGAAGAGCGGCGGCGCCTCGTCGCTGAAGCTCGCGAAAACCAGCCCCTTGTAGCTCTCCACGCGAAGCTGCCGCAGGCTGTGGTTCTTCGGGTCGAAGTCGGCCGGCATGCCCGCGATCTCCTTCTGGCCGCGCCGGAAGGGCACGCCTTCGAGGTTGCCGGCCGCGTCGTAGCTCCACTGGTGGTAGACGCAGGTGTGCGACTTCGCATTGCCGCGCGCATGGCGGCACACCGTGGCGCCGCGGTGCGCACAGCGATTGACCCAGGCCGCGAGAGTGCCTTCGGGCGTGCGCGTCACCACCACCGGCGTGTCGCCGACGAAGGTGCTCTTGTAGTCGCCGGGCTCGGGAATCTCGGCCTCGAGCGCGACGAAGTTCCACACCGGCCCGCGGAAGATGCGCTCCTGCTCGCGCTCGTACACCTCCTGCGCGCTGAAGACCTTGTAGGGAACACGGGAACCATCGGCGCGCGGGAAATGCACCGAACTGGTTGGCGGCAGGCGGTCCGGCGAAGGACGCAGCGCGCTGATGTCGACGATCTGGTTCATGGCGGGGCTTTCGAAGTCGGTGCTGTCCGATGCAGCGTTCAGGCCATTCTTCGCGGGCCCGCCGGGCGCCGCTATCCGATTCGCGCAGCGTGCGCGGCCGCCTGTCCGGATCGCGCGAAAAGCATGCGGTGCCGTGGCTCGCTTCTTGCTGAAACCGGTTCATGACGCCCGCCTTCGCCACGCCTGCCGCCCAACCGGCGCACCGGATGGGCGCCTTCGAGCCCAGCGTGCTGCGGTCGAACCGGCTGTTCGAGTCGCGCGACCTCGACGAGGCGCGCGAGCGCATCTCGCGCGTCATGCAGCCGCACGAGGTGTGGCGCGTGGGGGGCTGCGCCGACGGCGGCGCCGGCTCGCACATGGACTTCGTGCGCGTCGGCGGCATCGGCCTCGGCACCATCGATTTCGGCGAGGCCGTGCAACTCGAGGTCGATGCGATCGACGACTACCACCTGCTGATGTTCTGCCTGCGCGGACGCGCCGAGACCCGCGTCGACGGCCGCCCGATCGCCGCCAGCACGCACGAGGGCATCGTGTGCGCGCCCGGGCGCGACTTCAGTGCGGCGCTGTCGCCCGATTGCGAGCAGTTCGTGGTGCGGCTCGACCGCGCCATGGTGCAGGGGCATGCGGGCGCCGAGGTGCACTTCAACGAATCGCTCGATCTGCGCCGTCCCGAGCTTCAGCCCTGGCTCGAACAGGTGCGCGCGATGGCGACCTCGCCCTTCCTGCTCGCCTCGGCGCAGCGCAATCCGCTGATTGCGGTCGAGCTCGAACGGCTGCTGGTGCTGCTGCTGCTCGAAGGGCAGGGTCGCCATGTCGCGCCCGAGCCGCGTGCGTCGCGCGGTGCCGGGCCCGGGATCGCACCGGCCTGCGTGCACCGGGCCGAGGCGTACATGCAGGCCCACGTCGACGAGCCGCTCTGCCTGGCGGATATCGCGCAGGCCGCGCAGGTGCCGGTGCGCACGCTGCTCGATGCCTTCAAGCGCTTTCGCGACCACGCGCCGATGCAGTACCTGAAGGAACTGCGCCTCGAGCTCGCGCGCCGCCGGCTGCAGCGGCCGGACGCCGCGACCCGCGTCTCGAGCGTGGCGCTCGATTGCGGCTTCCTGCACCTGGGCCGCTTCTCGCAGGCCTACAGCCGCCGCTTCGGCGAGTCGCCTTCGGTGACGTTGCAGGCGAATCTCTAGCGCCCGCCGACAGGTCTCAGAGCTTCAAGGCCTGCGCGTAACCCGTGAGCTCGAGATAGCCGCGGCCCACGGGCTTGCCGTCGGCGTCGAGCAGCTCGCTGAGGCCTTCCCAATACACCGTGCCGGTCGAGCTGTCGCCGTCGAGTTCCTGGTCGTCGAGCAGCGCGCGCACCCTGAAAACGCCGGCCGGCGTCTCGATGCGCCAGCGCGTCGGATACACGGCGCGCGTGCGCGGGCTGGTCCAGTGGGCCTCGGCCTCGAAGCGCAGCGCATCGGGTCCGAAGACCTGCAAACGGCCGTCCGCCGTTCGCATCGAGCCACCGAACCACAGCGCAGTGCCGTCGCGGCGCCGCAGCCGGAAGGCGGTCAGCGCGCCGCCGTCGAACAGGTTCATGCCGATCCAGTCCCAGCCCACCGCATCGGGGTGCAGGATCGCCTCGCTCCATTCGTGGTCGAGCCAGGCGCGGCCCTGCACCTCGAAGCGCCGCCCCTGCAGCGTGAGGCTGCCGCTGGCCGCAAGCTGAGGCTCGCTGTAGTAGTAGCTGGCCTGTTCCGCATCGGGGCCCTTGCGCGACAGCCCCGCATCGCCCTGCAGCAGCAGGGGTTGCGTCGGCGCGAAGCGCAGGTCGATCGCGAAGCCGGAGGCCGGCAGCCGCGCCGCGTAGTCGTCGCCCTCGCGCCGCAGCGACCAGTCGCGCAGCCGGATGTCGGTATCGGTCTCCGAGGCCGAGGCGATGCCGAAGCCCGCGCGCGCGATGCGCTGGTCGTGCCACAGCCGCCGGCCTTCGAGGTCGGTGATCGCCGCGTGCGCGAAGATCAGCTGCTTCGCCGCGAAGGCCGAGCGCATCGATTGCGTGTCGTCGATGCGCGAGCGGAAGAAGGTCAGCTGGAAGCCGAACTCGCGCGCGCCGGAGGTCGCATGGCCCGTGATGTACCACCATTCGGTGCGCAGGTCGGGATGGCTGCCGAAGTCGCGCGGAAAAGCCAGTCGGCGCGGCGGCAGGGCACCGGCCGGCGTGGCCCACGCAGCGGCCGCGAGCGCAGCCATCAGCAGGGCGCGACGCGAAGGCGATACCGCCGAGTTCATCGCCTACGCGAGCAACGCGCCGATGCGCCGCTCGGCTTCGTCGATGTCGCCGAAGGCCTGCCGCACCCAGCCGGCGTCGTGGTAGGTCGGCAGGTAGCGTTCGCCCGCATCGCACAGCAATGAGAGGATCGAGCCCTGGCGTCCGGCCGCGCGCATCTCGTGCGCGAGCGCCAGCATGCCGACGAAGTTGGTGCCGGTCGATGGGCCCACCTTGCGGCCCAGGAGTGCCGAGAGCGCATGCATGGCGGCAATCGAGTCCACGTTGGGCACCTCGATCATGCGGTCGACCAGCGTGCGCACGAAGCTCGGCTCCACGCGTGGGCGGCCGATGCCCTCGATGCGCGAGCCCGGCGCGGTCATCGAGGCGTCGCCGCTCGCGTGGTAGGCCGCGAACACCGAACCCTCGGGATCGACCACGCAGACCTCGGTGGCGTGGCGGCGAAAGCGCAGGTAGCGGCCGATGGTCGCGCTGGTGCCGCCCGTGCCGGCGCCGACCACGATCCAGGCCGGCACCGGATGCCGTTCGCGCGCCATCTGCTGGAACATGCTCTCGGCGATGTTGTTGTTGCCGCGCCAGTCGGTGGCCCGCTCGGCATAGGTGAACTGGTCCATGTAGTGGCCGTTGGTGCGCTCGGCCAGCGCGCGCGCCTCCTCGTAGACCTCGCCCGCGTGCGCGACGAAATGGCAGCTGCCGCCGTGGAAGGCGATCTGCGCCACCTTCTCGGGCGAGGTGCTGCGCGGCATCACGGCGATGAAGGGCAGGCCCAGCAGCTGCGCGAAATAGGCTTCGCTCACGGCGGTCGAGCCGCTCGAGGCCTCGACGATGGTGGTGCCCTCGCGCACCCAGCCGTTGCACAGCGCGTAGAGGAACAGCGAGCGCGCGAGCCGGTGCTTGAGGCTGCCGGTCGGGTGGGTCGATTCGTCCTTCAGGTACAGATCGATGCCGGCGGCCGAGAAGGCGGGCAGGCGCAGCGGAATGAGATGGGTGTCGGCGCTGCGCAGGTAGTCGGCCTCGATGCGCAGGATCGCCTGGCCGAGCCAGCCGGTGGGGCAGGAAGGAAATGCATGCATGGCCATGATTGTCACCAGTCCTCCTTGACCGCCATCACCGCGTCGTGGCCGGCCGCGGCACGGCCCGCGAGCCAGGCCGTGAGCGTGCCGGCCACCACCACGGCCGCGCACAGCAGGCCGAGCCGCAGCCACGGCACCAGCAGGTCCATGGTCCAGTGGAAGCTCTGCGGGTTGACCACGTGCACCAGCACCACCGACACCGCCAGTCCGAGCAGCAGCCCGGCGACCGCGCCGATCGCGGTCCAGGCCGCGCCTTCGCCGGCCACGATCGCGAGCACCTGGCCGCGCGTGAAGCCGAGGTGCGCGAGCAGCCCGAATTCCTTGCGCCGCGCGAGCACCTGGGCGCTGAAGCTGGCCGCGATGCCGAACAGCCCGATCGCGATCGCCACCGCCTGCAGCCAGTAGGTGACCGCGAAGCTCCGATCGAAGATGCGCAGCGAGTTGGCCCGGATCTGCCCGACCGAGGCGATCTCGACCGGCTCGCTGGCGCCGAGCGTGCGCGCCGCCTGCGCCCGCACGGCCTCTTGCACCGAAGCCTCGGTCGCGCCGGGTGCGAGCCACAGCGCGACGTCGCTGGCGCCCGATTCGCCCGTGAGGCGCTCGAAGTCGCGCGCGTCCATCGTGATGGCGCCGAACTGCCGCACGTAGTCGCGCCAGACACCGGCGACGAAGAAGACCGGCGCCGGTCGTGCGGCGCTGCTGCTGTTGCCGGCATCGCCTTGGTTGCCGCGCACCGGTCCCCAGGCGCGCGCGAGCGGTTCGAAGGTGCTGCCGGGACGCGCGCCGTGGAGCTCGACCATCGCCTCGCTCACGTAGATGCCGATCTGCCCCGCGGGCACCGGCAGCGCGGCGCCAAGCAGGGGCAGGGAGCGCGCGGCATCCTCGTCGAGGCTGCGCGCGATTAGCGTCACCGCCGGCCGCGCCGGATCGATCAGCAGCGCGCGCGTGCGCAAGGTGCCGGTGCGCGCCACGCCCGGCAGCTGCGCGAGCGACTGCACGAAGGCTGGCGTGAAGACGGCCTGCTCGCTGCCCGATGAAGCGCCGCTCGCACTGCGCAGGTAGAGGTCGGCCGGCAGCACGACGTCGAGCCAGCGCGTCACGGAGTCGCGGAAGCTCGCGACCATCACGGTCAGTGCGACCGCAAGGCTCAGGCTCGCGACCACGCCGCTGACCGCCACCGCGGCCGTGCCGCGCATGCGGCGGGCGCGCTCGATCGCGAGCAGCGGCAGCAGGCGGTGCGAGAAGGCCGGCGCGAGCCGGTCGTAGACCTGCGCGATCAGCCACGGCAGCGCGCTGATGCCGCCGACCAGCAGGAAGCCCACCGACAGGTAGGCTCCGATCGGGATGCCGAACACCGCGGGCGCCATCGCCAGTGCGACCCCCGCCACGATCAGCGCGAGCGCGACGCGGTGCCCGCCGCCGCCGGTGGGCGCGGCGCCGAGGCCCTTGAGCGTCTGGGCCTCGGGCAGCGCCTGCGCCGCGCGCGCGGGCCACCAGCCGCCGACCCCCGCGGCCAGCACGCCGAGCGCGCCGTAGACCAGGGCCGCGCTCGAGCTCCAGCGCAGCGTCGGCGCGACACCGTCGAAGTAGCCGCCACCGAGATCTCCACCGAGCAGCCTGAGTGCCAGCTCGGCCAGCGCGGCGCCGAGCGCGATGCCGGCGGCGCTGCCGATCACGCCGAGCGCCAGCGATTCGGCCAGCACCAGCCGCAGCCGCTCGCGCGGCGTGAGCCCGAGCACGCCGAGCAGTGCGAACTGCTGCGCGCGCTTGGCGACGCTGAGCGCGAGCACCGAGAAGACCAGGAAGGCGCCCGTGAACAGCGCCACCAGCGCGAGCACCGTGAGGTTCACGCGGTAGGCACGCGAGAGATTGCTCACGCGCTCGGCGGCATCGCCGGGCTCGGCGATCTGGATGCCGTCCGGCCAGCCCGGGAGCGCCTGCAGCGAGCGCCGGAACGCCGCCGGGTCGCTGCCCGGCGCGAGCCGGAGGTCGATGCGGGTGAGCCGTCCGCCACGGTCGAACAGATCCTGTGCGGCGCCGATGTCCATCACCGCGAGCGGCGTGCCGCCGGCCGCGACCTCGCCGGCCACCAGCACGGGCTGCCAGCCGTTGCCGGCACGCAGTCGCAGCGGCCCGGGCTCGCTGCTGAGCGCCTGCCGTGCGGCGGCATTGAGGAACAGCCGGCCGGGTGCGAAAAGCGCGAAGCGCCCGGCGCCTTCGGCCGGCCGCGGCATCAGCGCCGGCGCGATGCCCGGCAGCACCAAGGCGTCGACGCCGATGACACGCAGGGGCAGTCGCCGTTCTCCGGCCTGCAGCGCGCTCTGCAACTCGAGCACCGGGCTCGCGAGCAGCACCTGCGGCTGACGTGCGACCTGCTCGTACAGCGCCTCGTCGAAGGCGCCCTGGGCCGCCCTCAGTTCGAGGTCGGGCTGGCCGTTGACCGAGCGCACCGCGCTCGAGAACTCGTCGAGCGCCGAGGCGTTGATCAGCTGCACCGAGAACGCCAGCGCGACGCCGAGCATCACCGCGACGACCGCGGCCGCGTTGCGCCAGGGATGGTGGCG
The DNA here is from genome assembly GCF_030316885.1 of Variovorax jilinensis. Taxonomy (GTDB): domain Bacteria; phylum Pseudomonadota; class Gammaproteobacteria; order Burkholderiales; family Burkholderiaceae_C; genus Variovorax; species Variovorax jilinensis. The sequence continues at coordinate 835,785 of NZ_JASZYQ010000002.1, forward strand.
CAATTCCTGCCAGGAAAAGGTGAGGAGGAGGGCCTTCATGTCGGCCCATTCTGCGCGTTGGCCCAGCGCCGAGCGTCACGGCCCAGCTCGGCTGAAGCGGCCGCCAGCCAAGCCCGCACCGGCGCGCTCGCACTGAGCCCCATCGCCCGCCCGTAAGCCTCGCGCGCCGCCTCGACCTGTCCGGCCTGGCCCAGCAGGTGCGCGCGCGCGGCCCAGTAGGGCTGATAGCCCGCGAGCTGCGCGCGGGGCAACGCATCGAGCGCCTCCAGCCCCGCCGCGGGGCCCTCGGCCTCGGCCAGCGCGCAGGCCCGACCCACGAGCGCCGCGGTGCCGGGCCGCAGCGCGATCAGGCCGTCATAGAGCGCCACCAGCGCCGCCGGCGGCACGGGCGCGCCGAGCCGCCGCGCGCAATGCGCGGACTGGATCGCGGCCTCGATCTGGTAGGGCCCGAGCGCCGCGAGCGCGGCTGCTCGCTGCAGCGCCTCCTCGGCCCTTGCGCGCAGCGCGGCATCCCAACGCCCCAGATCCTGCTCGGCCAGCGGCACGTAGGCGCCTCGCGCATCGCGCCGCGCGCCCGCTCGGCTCTCGCAGAACAGCATCAGTGCCAGCAGGCCCAGCGGTTCGGGCTCGCGCGGCATCAGGCCGCAGAGGATGCGGCAGAGGTCGATCGCCTCGGCCGTGAGGCCGCGCTGCGTCGAGCCGTCGGCGCCGTCGAGCTCGTCCCAGCCGGTGCCGTAGGCGGCGTAGATGCCGTCGAGCACGTCCTGCAGCCGGCGCGGCAGATCGGCCGCCTGCGGAAATTCGAAGGGAATGCCGGCGGCGCGGATGCGCGCCTTGGCCCGCACCAGGCGCTGGCCCAAGGTGGCCGGCGCACTGAGGAAGGCGCCGGCCATGCGCGCGACGTCGAGGCCGAGCACGGTCTGCAGCATCAGCGGCGCGCGCGCCGGCGCGTCGATCGCCGGATGGGCGCAGACGAAGAAAAGACGCAGCCGTTCGTCGGGCACGGTCTCGCCGCCTTGCGGGTCGCGCTGGTAGTGCTCGGCCACCAACTGCAGCGTCAGCGTGGCATCGTCATGCACCTGGCGGTGGCGCCAGGCGTCGAGCGTGCGATGCCGCGCGACCTGCAGCAGCCAGGCCTCGGGCGCCGCGGGTACGCCGTCCGCGGGCCAATGCTCGAGCGCGCGCGCGAAGGCGTCGGCGAGCGCGTCCTCCGCAGCCGCGATGTCGCGCGTGCGGGCCGAGAGGATCGCCACCAGCCGGCCGTAGGAGCGGCGCGCGGCCACCTCGGCGGCCTGGCCCGCCGCTGCCTGCGGCGCCGCGGCGCTCATGTCGGGACGACGAACACCGGCCTTACCTCGACGCCACCGGTGCTCGCGCAGGGCGCGCGCGCAGCCCATTCGAGCGCGGCGTCGAGGTCCGTGACCTCGATCACGAAGTAGCCGCCCAACTGCTCCTTGGCGTCGGCGAAGGGGCCGTCCTGCACCAGTCGCTGGTCGCCGCGCAGGCGCAGCGTGGTGCCGGTCATCGGCGGGTGCAGCCCGTGGCCCGCCTGCACGATGCCGGCCTGGCGGATCGCGCCCACGTAGGCCATCCAGGCGGCGCGGGTGGCCTGGGCCGCCGCGTCTTCGCGCTGGTCGAATTCGGACTGCGGTTGGTAGAACATCAGCATGTATTGCATGGAACCTCCGGGAAGAGAAGCGAGCAGGAGCGCTCACGGCAATGACGCCCGGCGCGCGCGCATTTCGACAGTGTGCGGCAGGTTCAGCCGATTTATTTCGCTGGGCGGCCGCGCTAAGCTCGCGCCCATGCTCACCCTGCCCACTTACGACGACGTGATCGCCGCGGCCGCGCGGCTCCAAGGCCATGCGCACCGCACCCCGGTGCTGCGCTCGGCCACTGCCGATGCGCGCTGGGGCGCGCAGTTCTTCTTCAAGTGCGAGAACTTCCAGCGCATGGGCGCCTTCAAGTTCCGCGGCGCCTTCAATGCGCTCGCGAGATTCGACGACGCGCAGCGCCGCGCCGGCGCGATCGCCTTCTCGTCAGGCAACCACGCGCAGGCCGTGGCGCTGGCGGCGCGCCTCATCGGCATGCCGGCCCTGATCGTGATGCCCACCGATGCGCCTGCCGCCAAGCTCGCCGCAACGCGCGGCTACGGCGCCGAGGTGGTGCTGTACGACCGCTTCACCGAGGACCGCGAGGCGCTCACGCGCCGGCTCGCGCTGGAGCGTGGCATGACGCTGATCCCGCCCTACGATCATCCCGACGTGATCGCGGGGCAGGGCACGGCGGCCAAGGAACTGATCGAGGAAGCCGGGCCGCTCGATGCGCTCTATGTCTGCCTGGGCGGCGGTGGCCTCACCGGCGGCTCGGCGCTGTCGGCGCGCGCCCTGGCGCCTGCCTGCAGGATCTACGGCGTCGAGCCCGAGGCCGGCAACGACGGCCAGCAGTCGCTGCGCGCCGGCCGCATCGTTCACATCGAGACGCCGCGCACCATTGCCGACGGCGCCCAGACCCAGCACCTCGGCGACTACACCTTCGGCATCATCCGGCGCGACGTCGACGACATCCTCACGGTCGGCGATGCGCAACTGGTCGAGGGCATGCGCTTCTTCGCGGAGCGCATGAAGATGGTGGTCGAGCCGACCGGCTGCCTGGCCTTCGCCGCCGCCTGCGCGGCCGGCGATGCAGTGAAGGGCCGCCGCGTCGGCGTGATCGTGAGCGGCGGCAACGTCGACCTGGTGCGCTACGCGGCGCTGCTCGCGGGCGACTGACCTTCCACGATGCCCGTGCTGCTCAGGTGCAGCACGCGGTCGGCGCGCGCCGCGGCGGCTTCCGAATGCGTCACGAGCACCAGCGAGGCACCGTGCTCGCGCGTCTGCGCCAGCAGCACGTCCATCACGCGGGCGGCGGTACCGGGGTCGAGGTTGCCCGTGGGCTCGTCGGCCAGCAGCAGCGACGGCTGATGCACCAGCGCCCGGGCGATCGCCACGCGCTGCAACTGGCCGCCGCTCAGCTGTTGCGGCAGCCGTGCACTGAGCCCTTCGAGGCCGACCGCCTCGAGCATGCGGGCGACGCGCGCGGGCTCGCGCTGGCCCAGCAGCATCAGCGGCAGCGCGACGTTCTGCGCCACGTCCAGATGCGGCAGCACGTGAAAGGCCTGGAACACGAAGCCGACGTTCCGGCGCCGCCACAGCGCGCGCGCCTCGGCGTCGAGGCCACCGATGTCGACGCCGTCGTGCAGCACACGGCCGTGGTCCCAGCTGTCGAGTCCCGCCATGCAGTTGAGCAGCGTCGACTTGCCGACGCCCGATTCCCCCACGATGGCGACGAACTCGCCGTCCGCGACCTCGAGCGACACGTGGGCGAACACCGACGCCTCGCCGTAGTGCTTGCCGAGATCGACGATCTGCAGCGTCATTCGATCTGGCCCACCGCGCGCAGCACCTGCGCGATCGCGTCGGGCGCCTCGGCAGCGATCACGCGGCGCGCGGGCATGCTGCGCAGCCAGGTGATCTGCCGCTTGGCGAGCTGGCGCGTGGCCGCGATGCCGCGCTCGCGCAGTTCGGCGATCGGCCGGCCCTCGTCGAGCACCTCCCAGGCCTGCCGGTAGCCCACGCAGCGCATCGAGGGCAGGTCGGCCACCAGGTCGCCGCGCGCGCGGAGTGCCTGCACCTCGGCCAGGAAGCCGTCCGCGAGCATGGCGTCGAAGCGGGCCTCGATGCGTGCATGCAGCCAGCTCCGTTCACTCGGCTCGAGCGACAGCAGGGCCGCGGCGGGCAGCCCGCCGCCGGATGGCGCCGCCGCATGGAAGCTCGACAGCGGCCGGCCGCTCGCATGCCAGACCTCGAGCGCGCGCTGGATGCGCTGGCTGTCGCCGGGCGCCAGGCGTGCCGCCGTCGCTGCGTCGACCTCGGCCAGCCGCGCATGCATCGCGGGCCAGCCGATCTCGGCGGCCTCGGCCTCGAGCCGCTGGCGCAGCACCGGGTCGGCTGCAGGCATGGCATCGATGCCCTCGGCCAGCGCCTTGAAGTACAGCATGGTGCCGCCGACCAGCAGCGGCAGCCGGCCGCGCGCCGAGATCTCGGCGATCAGGCGACGCGCATCGGCGACGAACGCGGCCGCGCTGTAGCGCTCGGCCGGGTCGCGGATGTCGATCAGGTGATGCGGGACCTCGGCACGTTCGGCCGCGGTGGGCTTGGCGGTGCCGATGTCCATGCCGCGGTAGACCAGCGCCGAATCGACGCTCACGATCTCGACCGGCCTCGCGCGTGCAATGGCGAGCGCGGCCGCGGTCTTGCCCGAGGCCGTGGGGCCCGCGAGCGCCACGTAGCGCAGCGCGGCTTCGGGATGGCGCTCAGCGGCCGGCACGGGCCTCCCCATGGCGCGGCACCAGAGCCCAGGCCACGACCGCGATGCAGACGCTCCAGAACCACAGGCCGAGCGCGAGCGGCATCACGGTGCCGTCCATGCGGGTGCCGAGCCAGCCACCGATGCCGAAGGCGGCCAGCATCATGATGAAGCCGTTCAGTGCCGAGGCAGCGCCTGCGGCCTGGGGGAAGGGCCCGACAGCACCGGTCTGGCCGCAGGGCTGGTGCACGCCGTGCGCCAGCATCATGAGCGTGAACGGGCCGACGATCGCTGCCACCGACACCACGCCTGCCAGGGCCAGCAGCCCCATCGCGCTGCCGCCTGCGAGCGTCAGCACGGCCGCGCGCGCCACGCTGCCGCGCACGCCATGGCGCGCGAGCCAGCGCCGGCAGAGGAAGGTGCCCGCGATGTACGACAGCGAGCTCCAGAGCATCACGAGGCCGTACTGCGTCTTGCTGAGACCCAGCACCTGGATGAAGACGAAGGACGAGGAGGCCAGGAAGGTGAAGAGCAGGCCATAGGACGCGGTGGTCAGCGCGCTGAAGGTGAGGAACACGGGATGGCGCAGCACCAGCGCCCAGGTGGAAAGCAGCTCGCGTGGCCGCAGCGCCTCGGGATTGCGGCGCGGCAGCGTCTCGCGGAAGCGCAGCGCCACCAGCGCCAGCGTGAGCGCGCCGAACAGCGCAGGCATCGCGAGCGCCATGCGCCAGCCGAACAGGTCCGACACCAGGCCCCCCATGGGCGCGCAGAGGCAGGCGATCACACCGAGGCCGGTCAGTGCGCGCGACATCACGCGTGCGCCGTCGGCCGGCTGGTAGAGGTCGCGCACGGTGGCGCGGGCCGTCATCACGGCCGCGCCCATGGCGGCGCCCTGCAGCGTGCGCCAGACGATCAGGATCTCGATCGACGGTGCCAGCGTGCCGCCGAGGCTGGCCAGCACATAGGCGCTCATGCCCCAGAGCAGGACCGGGCGGCGGCCGAAGCGGTCCGACAGCGGCCCCAGCACCAGCTGCGAGCAGCCGAAGGCCAGCAGCAATGCGGTCAGCGTGAGCTGCGCGTGCGGCATGCCGGCGCCGAAGCCCGCGGTGAGCGCAGGCAGGGCCGGCAGGTACAGGTCGGTCGTGACCGGCTGGATGCCCAGCAGCAGCGCCAGCACGCCGACGACCAGTGCCGGCGACATCGCGCGGCTGGCGATCGGCGGCAGGGCGGGTGTGACGTGGACTGCGGGCGGCGGCATCCGTCCGAGGGTAACAGCCGGCGCTGCGCGAGCCGGTGCTTCAGATCGCAGGCGCGGGCTTCGGCGCGGTGTCTGCGCCCGAGGCGGTGGCGGCCGGCGGCTCCTTCATGCGGAACAGCTGCGACAGCGCGGCCCGGTACTGGGCCTGGCCGATGGAGTTGGCGTTGTGGTGCGAGCCGCCCTCGACCAGCACGAACATCTTCGGCCCCGGCGCGGCGTCGTAGAGCTTGCGGCCCAGGGTCGGATTGATCAGGCTGTCGGCCGCGCCATGCACCACCAGCAGCGGTGCCTGGATGTCCTTGACCTTGCGGATGGCCTCGAAGCGCTGCGTGATGAACGGGCCGAAGGGCAGCCAGCCCCACTTGAAGCTGCTCGCGACATCGGCGATCGAGGTGAAGGTGCTCTCGACGATGACGCCGCTCTCGTCGTTGACGTGGGAAGCCAGGTCGATGCCGATCGCGCCACCGAGCGAATGGCCGAAGATGTAGCGCGGCTGCTTGGGATGCCGCGCCGCCAGCCAGGCCCAGGCCGCACGCGCGTCCTCGCGCGCCGAATCCTCGGACGGGAGCCCCTTGGAGCTCTTTCCAAAGCCGCGGTAGTCGATCGCCAGCACCGAGAAGCCCAGCTCGTGCATGCGCCGCATGCGCGGTGCCGATCCGGCGACGTTGTAGCGGGCGCCGTGCAGGTAGAGCAGCACCGGCGTATCCGCCGATTCCGGCGCGTTGCCGAGCCACAGCCCGTGCAGGCGTGCGGGCTCGCCCGTGAGCGGTGACTTGAAGTCGATCCAGACGTCCTCCATGCCTTGGCTCATGGCTTCCGAATTGCCCCAGCTGCGGTCGCTGGGCTGAAAGATCCATTCGCGCTGGCGCTCGTCGAGCGTCGAGCAGCCGCCGGCGAGCAGGGCGACCAGGGCAATGGCGGTGGCGAATAGGGACCAGGACTTCATGGAAAGAGGCTGAAGGACAGGCCGAATGGCCGGAAAGTTCAACGACAGAAGCCATGCAACGTGCGTGCCGGAAGGGCCGACGTCCCGGAAAACCCTAGTTCAGGCCGGATTTGGGTCCGAAATGGCTGAAATTCACCCGTTCAGCGCCGATTTCGAGGCCGTGTAAGCCTTCGAAAGCGAACGCAAGGAGTTGTTCAGCGCCCGCGCATGAACAAGGCGTCGAGCTCCCGGACGGAGACTTGGCGCCAGGTCGGCCGCCCGTGATTGCACTGGTCGGAGCGCTCGGTGGCCTCCATCTGGCGCAGCAGGGCGTTCATTTCCTCCTGCGTAAGCTTGCGGTTGGCACGCACCGCGCCATGGCAGGCCATGGTGGAGAGCAGCTCGTTCTGCGCCCTTTGCACCACCGTGCTGGCGTCGTGGTTGGCCAGCTCGGCGAGCACGCTGCGCGCCAGCTCGACCGGATCGCCATCCGCCAGGGTTCCGGGCACCGCACGCACCGCAAGGGTGCGCGGCGAGAACGGCGTGATCTCGAGTCCCAGGCTCGGCAGCACGGCGGCGCAGGCCTCGGCTGTCGCCACTTCCTGCGGCGTGGCCGCGAAGGTGGCCGGGATCAGCAGGGGCTGGCTCGCGATGCTGGCGCCCTCGATCTGGTTCTTCAGGCGCTCGTAGACGATGCGCTCGTGGGCCGCGTGCATGTCGACGATGACGAGGCCCTGGCTGTTCTCGGCCAGGATGTAGATGCCCTGCAGCTGGGCCAGGGCGCGGCCCAGGGGCCAGGCCTCGGCTTCGGAATCGGAATCGGCCGGTACCGCTGCCGCTGCCAGAGCCGATGCCGATGCCGATGCCGATGCCGATGTGGGCGACGCTGCCGCGCCTGCCGCCGCCGGGATCGCGCCTGCCGTGCCGAAGGCTGCCGGCGGCTCGGCCGCGAAACGCGCGGACGACGTGCCGTAGGCGCCTGGATCGGCCGGCGCCTCGCGCCGCCCGGCCGGCCACATGGCCGCCGCATCGCCCAGACCCTGCGGCGCGCCGAAGTGCATCGCAGGCTGGCTCCAGGCGGCCGATGCGGGGCGCGGCTTGAAGAAGGGCTCGGCGGGCAGTGCCGTCTGCTCGCCGGCGCGCGGCGCGGCGAGCGCGTCCTCGATCGCGTGGCGCACCGCCTGGTGCACCTCGCGCCCGTCGCGAAACCGGACCTCGATCTTGGTCGGATGCACGTTGACGTCGACCCGCGCCGGATCGATCTCGAGGTAGAGCGCGTAGATCGGCTGGCGCTGGCCGTGCAGCACGTCCTCGTAGGCGCTGCGCACCGCATGCGCGAGCACCTTGTCGCGCACGAAGCGGCCGTTGACGTAGAAGAACTGCTGGTCGGGACGCGAGCGTGCGGCATCGGGGATGCCTGCGCGACCGGTCACGCGCACCGGCCCGCCCTGGCGATCCACCGCAACGCTGCGCGCGACGAAATCGTCGCCCAGCGTATCGGCGAGGCGCTGGTCGCGGCTCGCGGCGGCGCGCCACTGCTCGACCAGTCGGCCTTCATGCCAGATCGAGAAGCCGACCTCGGGGCGTGCCAGCGCATGGCGACGTACCGCCTCGATGCAGTGGGCCAGTTCGGTGGCATCGGTCTTGAGGAACTTGCGCCGCGCCGGCGTGGCGAAGAACAGCTCGCGCACCTCGACCGTGGTGCCCTGCGCGCGCGCCACCGGGCGCAGCTCGCCGGTGCGGCCATCGAGCGCGAAGGCGCCATCGGCCCCCGCGAAGCGCGACAGCACGCTGAGTTCGGCGATGGCGTTGATGGCGGCCAGCGCCTCGCCGCGAAAGCCCATGGTGCCGACCGTCTCGAGGTCGCCGAGGCTCGCGATCTTGCTGGTGGCATGCCGGCGCAGCGCCAGCGGCAGTTCCTCGCGCGGCAGGCCCAGGCCGTCGTCCTCGACCGCGATCAGGCGGACGCCGCCGGCCGAGAGCCGAAGCGTGATCTCGCGCGCACCGGCATCGAGCGCGTTGTCGAGCAGCTCGCGCACCACCGAGGCCGGCCGCTCGACCACCTCGCCGGCCGCGATCTGGCTGATCAGCTCGTCGGGGAGCTCGCGGATCGGACGGCGCGCCGGGGCGGCGATGAAGGTGGGGTTGGCGCTCACGAGGACATTCTAGAAGGGGCCCCCGGGCCGCTCGCGATAATGCGCGCCATGGAAATCATCAGCTTTCTCGTCGACTTCATCCTTCATGTCGACAAGCACCTCGAGGCTTTCGTCGTCCACTACGGGGCCTGGGTCTACGCGCTGCTGTTCCTGATCGTGTTCGTCGAGACCGGCCTCGTGGTCATGCCCTTCCTGCCGGGCGATTCGCTGCTGTTCATCGTCGGTGCACTGTGCGGCGCGGGCCTCATGAGCTTCGGCATCGCGGTGCCGCTGCTGCTGGTGGCGGCGATCCTCGGCGACCAGTGCAACTTCAGCATCGGCCGCTACTTCGGTCCCAAGGTGTTCCAGTGGGAAAGCTCGCGCTTCTTCAACCGCAAGGCCTTCGACCAGGCGCACGACTTCTACGAGCGCTACGGCGGCATCACGATCATCATCGCGCGCTTCCTGCCCTTCATTCGCACCTTCGCGCCCTTCGTGGCCGGCGTGGCCGACATGACGCGCAGCAAGTTCACGCTGTTCAACGTGGTCGGCGGCGTTCTGTGGGTGGTCGGCCTTTGCACCATCGGCTACTTCTTCGGCAACTTGCCGATCGTCAAGGACAACCTCGAGAAGGTCATCTGGGCCCTGATCCTGGTGCCGGGCCTGATCGCGATCTTCGGCGCCTGGCGCGCGCGCCGGGCCTCGGCGGCGCGCTGAAGCGGCTGCCGGTTCAGGGCCGCTGCCGCGCCGGCACCCGCGTCGCGAGCGGCTGCACCGCATAGCCCGGATCGATGCGGCAGCCGGCGCCGAAGCGCGGCTCGAAGCCCTTGCAGAGCGCCTCGACCTGGGCCGGCGTCGGCTTGCGGCCGTTGTCGATCCAGTCGAGCAGGGCCGCGAACAGTGCCGGGTATTCGGCGTCTGCGAGGTAGCTGTGTTCCGACTCCCGGCTGAAGGTCTGGACCAGCAGGGCGTTCGTGCCGGCGCGCTCGCGCACCGTCCGATAGACCGACTCGAGTTCGACGAAGGCAGTCGGGTCGTCGATGGCGTGCAGTGCCAGGGTCGGGATCTCGACCCGTCCCGTGTGATCGGCATCCGCCGCGAGCCTGGCGACCGCGGCCGGGTCGGCACGATAGCGCAGCACCTGCGCATTGAGCACGTCATCGTTGCCCGAGCCCGTGTAGCGCACGCCGATGTTGCCGAAGGGATTGCCGCCGTCGAGCCGCTCCTGCACCAGGTCGCGGAACAGGAAGGTGGCCCAGTTCATGTTGCCGACCAGCGAACGTTCCGGAATGCGGATGGTGTCCAGGATCGCCTTGAGGTTGGCGCTCTGCTGCGGCGTTCGCTGTGCGGCCGGCTGACGCACGCCGGTGCAGTCGTCGATGCGGCGAGCGAGTTCGGCGGCGGTCATCTTCGAATCCCGCGGCAGGCCCTGCCACAGCGGATACGCGTCTTCGGTGGGCAACGGATGGTTCTTGCAGAAGTACTGGTAGACCACGCGAAGGTCGAGCCGGTAGTCGTACGACTGGGTGCCGCCGCCGAGCACACCGCTGGTCAGCAGCAGGCCGTCGTAGGGGCCCTTTCCGCCCTCGACGCCACCCACGCGCGCATACAGCTCGGCACCCTTCGCTGCCACGCCTGCGCCGTAGCTCTGTCCGTGCAGGAGGGTCCGGCGCGGCGCGCCGAAGTTCTGCACGAACCATGCACGCAGCCGCTCGGTGTCCTCGGCTGCCATCGTGACGCCGTAGCCTCCGCGCCGGTAGGTCGAGCCGGCCCAGGCATAGCCGGCCTTCACGGTCACGGCCCAGCGCTGCAGGTCTTCGGTGGCCCGTGCCTGCGTCGGTGCACCGAGCTCGGGGCCGCCGTGGGCGTGCATCACGAGCACGCGGTTCCATTCGGCCGGAACCGCCACCCAGTAGAACGCGCCCGCGCTGTCCTGGCCGCTGTAGCAGCGGGCGCCCTCGGGGAGGCCCTTGGGACAGGTCGAGGTGGTTGGCGTTATCGCGCTGCGCGAGGCGGTCGGCGCCTCGCGCGGAGTCGTCGTGCAGGCACCCAGCAGAAGCAATGCCGCAGCGGCAATCAGTTGAAGTTGTCTCATGCCGCGTTTATACGTTGGCCGCTTCGCAAAGAAAAAAGCGCACCGCGTGGTGCGCTTCTTCGATCCGCCCTGGGGCGCCCGTCAATCATCTGCTCAATAGCGCGGGCCGTTGTTGGGGTAGTAGCTGTTGTTGTTGTTGTAGTAGTTGCGCTGCGCATTGCGCTCGTCGGCGCTTCGCCCGATCTGGTTGCCGACCAGGCCACCGACCGCTGCGCCGCCCACAGTTGCGGCGGTATTGCCACCGATCGCATTGCCGATGATCGCGCCGCCCACCGCGCCGCCTGCCGTGCCGAGCTGCTGGTTGGGGCCGCCCGCGCAGCCTGCGAGGGTCATGATGCCGGTGGCCGCCGCGGCCACGATCCAGAGTCTTGTCTTCATGGTGTCCACCTTTCAGTGATTGAGTGATTTCACTGTTTCAGGATTGCGTTTCGTGCGATGTAGGAGCGGGCCCCGGTGTCGCGCGCGAAACCGCGCTCGCGACGTGCACGACAACGGCGGCAGCAGGCGCGGGATTCAGTCGAGTTCGAGGGTGCCCAGGCGCTCCACGATCAGATCGTGCAACGCCTGCGCCGCCACCGAGAGGCTGCCCTCGCTGCGCCGAACGATGTGCAGCGTGCGTTGCAGCGACGGATGCGGCAGCGGCCGCGTCACGAGCGTCTGGCGCCGGAAATGGAACAGCGTGAGTGCCGGCACTGCGCTGATGCCGAGCCCGGCCTCGACCAGGCCCATCACCGTGGCCAGATGCTCGACCTCGAAGCGCGTGTTGAGCCGCAGCGGATGCAGCACGGCATCGATCGCCTGGCGCACGCTGCTGTTGCGCGTCATCTGGATGAAGGGCCACGGCGCGAGCTTCTTCAGGCTCAGGCGTGCCTCCGAGGCCAGCGGATGGTCGGCGCGGCACACCAGGTGGAAGCGGTCGCGGCACAGGCGGCGCGCGGCGAGATCGGCGGCAGCGGTGCTGCCTGCATCCGAGGCGGCCAGCGCGAAATCGACCCGGCCGCCGCGCAACAGCGCGATGCAGGCGTCAGACAGCGCGTCGTCGAGTTCGACCGTGATGCCGGGCCAGCGCTGGCTGAACTCCACGAAGATGGCCGGCAGCCAGCCCGCGGCCAGCGAGGGCAGGGCCGCGACCCTCACGCGGCCGGTGCGTCGCTCGACGTGGTCGGCGAAGTCCGCGAGCGCGTTGCCCATGTCGGCCAGCAGGCGGCGCGCCGAAGCCTCGAACAACCGGCCTTCGGGCGTGAGCTGCACGCTGCGCGTGTCGCGATCGAAGAGGCGTGCGCCGAGCGCGTCCTCGAGCGTGCGAATGAGCGCACTGAAGGCCGGTTGCGAGAGATGGCAGGTCTGCGCCGCACGCGTGAAGCTGCGCTGATCGGCAAGTGCCAGGAAGGCGCGCAGCTGACGTGACGAGAGATCCGGGTTCGTCATTTCCGGATTATCTGAAGTTTGGATGAATCGATCCGAACTTTCGATTTCACGGATCGGTCGACCAAGCCTAGAGTGCGTGCCATGACATCCACGGCCCCAATCCCTCCGCTGCTGATCGGCTGTGCCGCGGGCTTCTCGGGTGACCGCACCGATGCGGCCGGTCCGGTGGTCGATACGCTGATCGCCCGGCTCGCAGAGGGCCTTCCCGGCCAGCGCGCCTTCCTGATCTTCGAGACCCTTGCCGAGCGGACGCTCGCGGTGGCGCAGCTGCGCCGCCGCGCGGACCCCGAAGCCGGCTACGAGCCACTGCTCGACGCGATGCTGCGGCCGGTGCTCGCGCGCTGTCTCGCGCACGGCATCCGCATCGTGAGCAATTTCGGCGCTGCGAATCCCCGTGCCGCGGCCCGCCACATCGCCCGCATGGCGCGCGAACTCGGTGCCGCGCCGCCGCGCATCGCGGTGGTGGAAGGCGACGACCTTTCGGCGCCGGCGCAGCAGGCGCTGCTGCGCGAAGCGCTGGGCGCGCAGATGGAAGGCATGCGCCTCGTCAGCGCCAATGCCTACATCGGGGCCGAGCCGATCGCCGCCGCGCTCGATGCCGGTGCGCACATCGTTGTCTGCGGCCGTGTCGCCGATCCCTCGCTGACGGTCGGACCCGCGATGTCGCACTTCGGCTGGCGCGCGGACGACTGGCAGCGCCTGGGCCGAGCCACCATGGCAGGACACCTGCTGGAATGCGGTGCGCAGGTCTGCGGCGGCTACTTTGCGGACCCCGGCTTCAAGGACGTTCCGCGGCTGGCCCAGGTCGGCTTCCCGATCGCCGAGATCGACGCCGACGGCGGCTGCGTCATCGGCAAGGCCGACGGCACGGGCGGGCTGGTCAGCGCCGCGAGCGTCACCGAGCAGCTGATCTACGAGGTGCACGACCCGGCCGCCTACCTCACGCCCGACGTGGTCGCCGACATCTCCGAGGCCGAGGTCGAGCCGCTGGGCGCCGACCGCGTTGCATTGCGCGCCGTTCGCGGCCATGCGCGTCCGGGGCACTACAAGGTCAACGTCTGCCACGAAGGCGGTTGGCTGGCCGAGGGCGAGATTTCCTACGCCGGGCCGCGCGCCGAGACTCGCGCCCGGCTCGCGGCCGAGGTGCTGCGCGAGCGGCTCGAAGGGCTCGTGTTGCGGGTCGACCTGATCGGCGCGCTGAGCATCCTCGGCGACGACACCGGCCGCGCGCTCGCGGCCACGCCCGACACGGGCCTGCGCGACGTCCGGCTGCGCGTCGCCGCGACCCACGCCGACCGCGCCGAGGCCGAACGCCTTGGACGCGAGGTGATGGCGCTCTACACCTGCGGGCCGGCCGGCGGAGGCGGCGTGCGCAGCACGCTCACGCCGAGGCTCAACACGCTGTCCTGCCTGCTGCCGCGCGAAGCGGTGCCGGTGCGCTTCGAGATGATCGAGGAGGGCCTGCAATGAACGGCGACCCCGGACTGCCGCTGTATCGCGCGGCGCATGGGCGCACCGGCGACAAGGGCGACCGCTCGAACATCAGCGTCATCGCCTGGCATCCCGCGCTCTATCCGCTGCTGGTCGCTCAGATCACGCCCGAGCGCGTGGCGGCGCAGTTTCGCCATCGCGCGCCGAGCCGCGTGCAGCGCTTCCTGCTGCCCAAGCTGCAGGCCATGAACTTCGTCCTCGACGGCGTGCTCGACGGCGGCGTCAACGATGCGCTGAATCTCGATGCGCACGGCAAGTCGCTGTCCTTCCTGCTGCTCGACATGACGATCCAGGTGCCGCGCGAACTGCAGATGCACCTGGTCGGCGACGACGCGCCCTGAGTGCCCTTGCGCCCTGCGTTTTCTTTCGCGTTCCCATCCACTTCCGGAGACAGACAATGAGACGACTTCCCCTGACCTTCGCCGCGGCCGCGCTGGCCCTGGCGCCGCTGCTGGGCCATGCACAGGCCTTCCCCGACAAGGCGATCACCTTCGTCGTGCCTTTCGCCGCCGGCACCGCGACCGACCAGATCGCGCGCGCGCTGGCCGCCGGCGTCACGGCCGAAACGAAGCAAGCCGTGGTGATCGAGAACAAGGCCGGAGCGAGCGGCTTCATTGCCTCGCAGCAGGTGGCCAAGGCGCCGGCCGACGGCTACACGGTGCTGATCACCACCAACACCACGCATGCCGCCAACGAGCACCTCTACAAGAAGCTGCCCTATGACCCGGTGAAGGATTTCGCGCCGGTGGCGGCGCTCGGCAAGGGTGGACAGATCATGGTCGTGAATCCGTCGTTCCCGGCCAAGACGGTGGCCGAGTTCGTGGCGCTGGCGAAGAAGGAGCCCGGCAAGTACAGCTTCGGCAGCGGCAGCTCGTCGAGCCGCATGGCGGGCGAGCTGCTGCAGCAGATGGCCGGCATCCAGCTGCTGCACGTGCCCTACAAGAGCAACACCCTGGCCGTGACCGACCTGCTCGGGGGCCAGATCCACATGATGATCACCGACACCGCGACCGGCCTGCCGCAGGTCAAGGCCGGCAAGCTGCGCGCGCTCGGTGTTTCGGGGGCCAGGCGTTCGCCGCTCGCGCCCGACGTGCCGACCATCGCCGAGGCGGGGGTCAAGGGCTACGAGATGGGCTACTGGTTCGCGGCCTACGCACCCGCGAAGACGCCGCCCGCGGTGGTCAAGCGGCTCAACGAACTGCTCGTGAAGGCGGCACACAGCGAGGCCGCGAAGACCACTTTCTACGAGCCCACGGGCACCGAGGTGTTCACGACTTCGCCCGATGAGCTGGCGAAGTTCCAGGCCGGCGAGTCGCAGAAGTGGGGGCGCATCGTGAAGGCGGCCGGGATCGAGGCCGAATAGCGCCACCAGGCATGCGGCGACTTGCGACGTTGCGTTCGCTCGCCGGCCGCATGGCCTGACTCGCGGGACGTTGCTCAGAGCTGCCGGCTGCGCGCCAGCGGCGGGTTCTGCGCGAAGTAGCGCTGGATGCCGCGCATCAGCGCGTCGGCCAGGTCCTCCTGGTAGGCCGTGCTGCGCAGCTTGGCCTCTTCCTCGGGGTTGCTGATGAAGGCGGTCTCGACCAGCACGCTGGGGATGTCGGGTGCCTTGAGCACCGCGAAGCCGGCCTGCTCGACCTGGGCCTTGTGCAGGCGCGCGCCCATGCCACGGATCTCGCCGAGCATCGCGCCGCCGAGTTTCAGGCTGTCGTTGATCTGCGCCGTGGTGCTCATGTCGAGCAGCGCGCGCTGCACCTGCGCCTCGTGATTGCCCACGTTGACGCCGCCGACCTTGTCGGCCTGGTTCTCCTTGTTCGCGAGCCAGCGCGCGGCGCTGCTCGAGGCTCCGCCCTGGCTCAGCGCGAACACGCTCGCGCCGCGCGCCGCGGGCGTGGTGAAGGCATCGGCATGGATGCTCACGAACAGGTCGGCCTGCACGCGCCGCGCCTTCTGCACGCGGGTGCCGAGCGGCACGAAGAAGTCGGCGTCGCGCGTGAGGTAGGCCCGCATCGGATTGCCGTTGACGCTCGCGGCATTGATGCGCACGCGCAGGCGGTGCGCGATCTGCAGCACGATGTCCTTCTCGCGCGTGCCGTTCGCGCCGATCGCGCCCGGGTCCTCGCCGCCGTGGCCCGGATCGAGCGCGACGATGATGATGCGATCGGTCTGGTTGGCGGTGGCGCGCGTGGTGGGCGCTGCAGGCGGCGGGGCCGCCGCGCTCGAGACCGGCGGCATCGGGAGCGGCAGCGGCCCGACCGGCGCCGACGGGCGATTGGCCTGGGTTACGCTGACCGGCGGTGCGGCGTTGGAAGGCGCCGGTCGACCCGCATGCTGCGCCATCAGCTGGCCGAGCGGATCGCTGCTGTCGCTGCCCGCAGGCGGCGCGGGCGGCGCTGCAGCCGAGGCGGCCGGCGGTGGCGCGGCGGGCGTCGCAGCCGAGGCAGCCGCTCTCGGCGCCTCGCGCATGCGCTCGGCGATCAGCGCCTCGAGCGGGTCGGCGGCCTGCTGCGGATAGAGGTCGAGCACCAGCCGGTCGCGGTAGGCCGCCACCGGCGCCAGCGAGAACACCTGCGGCGCCACGGCCTGCTTGAGGTCGAACACGATGCGCACCACGCCGGGCGCGAACTGCCCCACGCGCAGTCCGTTGATGAAGGGATCGTCGGGCTTGATCTTGCCGACCAGCTCGCGCAGCGCCGGATTGAGCTCGATGCCGCTGATGTCGACCGCGAGCCGTGGCGGGCTGCCGACCACCAGCTGCTGCGAACTCAGGCGGCCGTCCGACTCGATGGTGACGCGGGTGTAGTCGGAGGCGGGCCACACGCGCACCGCCATGATGGTGGCGCCGTGCGCGATCTCGTTGAGTCCCAGCAGGAGGGCGACGCTGCCGCCCTTGAGCAGCACGCGGCGCTTCAGCCCCGATGCCTTCATCCGCCGACCTCCGCGCTGCGCGCTTCGGCATTCGCCTTCGGAGGGGGCGTGCGGCTCATCGGGCCGCGGCGAGCAGGTTCTGGCCCCGCTCGGTCTGGGCGCGCAGCGTGACGGTGCGGGTGTCGTCTGTCATGGCTTCGATTTTAAGAGCGAGGTCGGCCAGCGGAATTCGGCCGGCCGCGTTTTCGGGCCATTCGGCCAGCTTGAGGCCCGGGCCCGCGAAGATGTCACGGAAGCCCGCGTCTTCCCACTCGCGCGGATCGCCGAAGCGGTAGAAGTCGAAATGGAAGATCGCGAGGCCATCGGGCGCCTCGTGCGGCTCGACCACGGCGTAGGTCGGGCTCTTGATGCGGCCGCCGATGCCGAGCGCGCGCAGCAGGTGGCGCACGAAGGTGGTCTTGCCGGCGCCGAGGTCGCCCTGCAGCGCGATGAAGGCGTCGCGCAGGGCCGGCGATCGCGCGAGCGCGAGCGCCAGGGCCTCGGTATCGGCCTCGTCGCGCCAGACCAGGGTCGCGCTGTGCGTTTCTACAATCGGCAGGTGATCGGCAGTCATCAACTCGTCAGCAGGATTCGGGCCTTGGCCCGGGAACTCGGATTCTCCCAAATCGGCATCGCGGGTGTCGATCTGTCGAGCGCCGAGCCCGGTCTGATGCAATGGCTGGCAGAAGGTTTCCACGGCGAGATGCTTTACATGGCTGCCCACGGGGCGCGCCGCGCGCGGCCGGCCGAGCTGGTGCCGGGCACCGTGTCGGTGATCACGGCGCGCATGGACTACCTGCCGCGCGCCACGCCCGACGACTGGCAGGCGGTCGAGTTCGCGCGC
Organism: Variovorax jilinensis; assembly: GCF_030316885.1. Lineage (GTDB taxonomy): Bacteria > Pseudomonadota > Gammaproteobacteria > Burkholderiales > Burkholderiaceae_C > Variovorax > Variovorax jilinensis. The sequence continues at coordinate 853,215 of NZ_JASZYQ010000002.1, forward strand.
CTCGAGCGCCCGGGCGAAGGCATCGTCTCGCTCTATGCGCGCGGCCGCGACTATCACAAGGTGCTGCGCACGCGGCTTGCGCGTCTGTCCGAGCGGATCGCGGCCGAGGTCGGTCCGTTCGGACATCGGGCCTTCACCGATTCGGCACCGGTGCTCGAAGCCGAGCTGGCCTCGCGCAGCGGACAGGGCTGGCGCGGCAAGCACACGCTGGTGCTCGACCGCGACGCCGGCTCGATGTTCTTCCTCGGCGAGATCTACGTCGACATGCCGCTGCCGCCGAGCGAGCCGGTGACGCCGCATTGCGGCAGCTGCAGCGCCTGCATCGACATCTGCCCGACGCAGGCCATCGTCGCGCCCCACCGCCTCGATGCCCGGCGCTGCATCTCCTACCTGACGATCGAGCATGCGGGTCCGATCGCACCCGAGCTGCGCCCGCTGATCGGCAATCGCATCTACGGCTGCGACGATTGCCAGCTGGCCTGCCCGTGGAACAAGTTCGCCAAGAAGAGCGCGCTGCCCGACTTCGATGCCCGCGATGGACTCACGGGCCGCCAGCTCGGCGAGCTGTTCGCCTGGACCGAGGAAGACTTCCTGCGCCGCACCGAAGGCAGCCCGATCCGCCGCATCGGCCACGAGCGCTGGTTGCGCAACGTGGCGGTGGCGCTCGGCAACGCGCTGCATGCGGGCCAGCCCGGGGCGCGCGAGGCGCTCGCCACGCGCAGCGAGGACCCGAGTCCGCTGGTGCGCGAGCACGTGGCCTGGGCCCTCGGCCGCGGCCCGGTCAGTGCCGGATGATGGCCGAGATCTGAGCGCTGCCGCTGTCGAGCGAGCGCATCGAGCTGAGCCGGATCGACGCGTAGCGCAACTGCGCATTGGTGATCAGGCGGCCGACGAAGTGGCCGTTGAAACGCAGGTCGCGGCAGCCGCTGGCGACCAGGTCGATCGATGCGTTGGCCGACGTGATGTAGTCCATGCTGGAGCCCGCGAGCGTGCAGGCAGCTTCGGGAATGTGGCCGTGCACCGAGCCGTCGACCTCGATCAGCAGCACGCCCGGGTGCACCTCGGGCGGGCCCTGCCCGCCGGTGTCGGGCTGGGTCACGTAGAAGAGGAAGGAGCCGCTCCAGCGCCCCTGGTAGCGCGTGTAGTCCGGGGCCTGGGCCCGTACCGGCAGCGCCATCGCCAGCAACGTGGCAGCGACGACGGCCAGGAGGTGGTAGCGCATCGGGCCATCCTACGTGATCAGGGCGAGCGCAAAGGGCAGGCTCAGCACGCCGAGCAGCGTCGACAGCGTCACCAGTCCGGCCACGTACGGTCCGTTGTAGCCCATGCGCGCCGCCAGCACGTAGGCGCTGGAGGCGGTCGGCACCGCGGAGAAGGTCATCAGCACGGCGGCCTGGCCCGGCTGCAGCTTGAGCACGATGCACAGTGCCCAGCCGATCAGCGGCAGCAGCAGGTGGCGGATGGTGAGCACAGAGACGGCCAGCAGCTTGCCGCGCGCGATGGTCGCGAACTGCATGCCGGCGCCCGCAGCCATCAGGCCCAGCGCCAGCGATGCGGCGCCGATGCGTGTCAGCGTGGGCTCGAACCAGCCCGGCACGCCGAGCCCGAGCAGATTGGCGATCAGGCCGGTGAGCGTGGCGATGATCAGCGGATTGCGCGCCAGCTGCCCCGCCAGGCCCTTCTGCGCATGGCGCGCCATCGGCCAGACCGCGGCGATGTTGCACAACGGCACGCAGACGCCGATCAGCACCGCGATCATGAGCAGGCCCTCGGGGCCTGCCACCCGATCGGCCAGCGCGAGGCAGATGAAGGAATTGAAGCGGAAGGCTACCTGCGCGCTCGATGCGTGGTCGCGGCGGTCGATGTGGGACGAGAGGCCGGGCAGGAAGGGCAGGGCGTAGGCCAGCGCGATGCCCGACAGCACGACGCCGAGGCCGGCCGTGAGCAGGTGCGAGGTGGCGCCGAAGTCGATCGGGCTGCGCACGATCGAATGGAACAGTAGGACCGGAAAAAGAAAGTAGTAGACCAGGCTTTCGACCTGGTCCCAGATGCGGCGGTCCAGTGCCGTGTAGCGGCACAGCAGCCAGCCGCAGGCGATCAGCGAGAAGTCGGGAAAGAGGAGCTGGGCGTAGTTCACCGCGTCGAGGATATCCCGCAAGTCCATGGGTTATCCACGAGGTGCCGCACCGGGGCCTGCCGCTAGCATCGGACCCTTTGCTTTCAAGGCCAAGGAGTCTTCACATGCATCGTCGTCAATGGGGTGCCTGCATCGGCGCCGTCGCGCTGGTCGCGGTCGCCGGATCGAGCTTTGCGCAGGGTTACCCGAACAAGGTGGTCGAGCTGCAGGTGCCGTTCGCACCCGGCGGCACCACCGACATCGTGGCGCGCGTCATCTCCGAGCCGCTCGGCAAGGCGCTGGGCCAGAGCGTGGTGGTGATCAACAAGGCGGGTGGCGGCGGCATCGTGGGTGCAGCCGAGACCGCGCGCGCGGCTCCCGACGGCTACAAGCTCGGCGTCGCAACCGTCTCGAGCACGGCGGCCAATCCGGCCATCAACCCGAAGACGCCGTACGACCCGATCAACGACTTCACGCCGATCGTGAACATCGCGGCAACGCCGAACATCATCGCGGTGCATCCGAGCTTCCCGGCCAAGAACTACGCCGAGTTCGCGGCCGAGATCAAGAAGAATCCCGGCAAGTACTCCTATGCCTCGTCCGGCACCGGTGGCATCGGCCACCTGCTGATGGAGCTCTACAAGAGCCTGACCAACACCTACGTCACCCACATCCCGTACCGCGGCGCGGGCCCGGCGCTCAACGACGTGGTGGCGGGCCAGGTGCCGATCATGTTCGACAACATCCCGTCGGCCCTGCCCTTCATCCAGACCGGCAAGCTGGTGCCGATCGTGGTGTCGGCGCCGCAGCGGCTGGCCGCGCTGCCCAACGTGCCGACCTTCAAGGAAGTGGGCCTCGAGCCGGTCAACCGCATGGCCTACTACGGCATCCTCGGTCCCAAGGGCCTGCCCAAGGAAGTGGTCGACAAGGTCAACGCCGGCGTCAAGAAGGCGGTCGAGGACCCGGCGGTGCGCAAGCGCATCGAGGAGACGGGGTCGCTGGTCGTCGCCAACTCGCCGCAGCAGTTCGCGGACCAGATCAAGGCCGAGTACGAGGTCTACAAGCAGGTGGTGGCCAAGCAGAAGCTGACGCTGGATTGACCGGCGTTCGCGCGCCATCGCAAGGCCGCTCTCCGGAGCGGCTTTCTTTTTGCTATCTTTGCGCCGGATGACAGAGGCCGCGGAATCCCCGATCGAAACCCCCGAGATCGACGATTTCGTCGATGCGCTGTGGCTCGAGGACGGGCTGTCGAAGAACACGCTGGCCGCCTATCGGCGCGATCTCTCCCTGTTCGCCCAGTGGCTGCACGCGAAGCGCGGCACGCCGCTGAATGGCGCGCTGGAGAGCGACCTGCAGGCCTACATGGGCGCGCGGCTGTCCGACAAGGGCAAGGCGACCTCGGCCAATCGCCGGCTCACGGTCTTCAAGCGCTATTTCCGCTGGGCGCTGCGCGAGCATCGCATCGCCGCCGATCCGAGCCTCCGGCTGGCGCCGGCGCGGCAGATGCCGCGTGCCATCAAGACGCTGTCGGAGCAGCAGGTCGACGACCTGCTGGCCGCGCCCGACGTCGACACGCCGCTCGGGCTGCGCGACCGGGCGATGCTCGAGCTCATGTATGCGAGCGGCTTGCGCGTGAGCGAGCTCGTGGCGCTCAAGGTGTTCGACACCAGCCTCAACGACGGTGTGGTGCGGGTGCTCGGCAAGGGCAGCAAGGAGCGCCTCGTGCCGTTCGGCGGCGAGGCGCGGCGCTGGATCGAGCGCTACCTGGAGGACGCGCGGCCGCTGATCCTCGACGGCCAGCAGACGCCCGACCTGTTCGTCACCGCGCGCGGCGCCGGGATGACGCGCGTGATGTTCTGGATCATCGTGAAGAAGACCGCGCAGGCGGCCGGCATCCACGTGCCGCTGTCGCCGCACACGCTGCGCCATGCCTTCGCCACCCACCTGCTCAATCATGGTGTCGACCTGCGCGCGGTGCAGCTGCTGCTGGGCCACGCCGACATCTCCACCACCACCATCTACACCCACGTGGCGCGCGAACGCCTCAAGCAGATGCACGCCAGGCACCATCCGCGCGGGTAGAACCATCCATCCCGGAGTTTCCATCGATGTCTTCGTCCGTTCGTCCGCGCAGCCTGCTGGCCGCGCTCGGCCTCCTTTTCCTCAATGCCGCGGCCCAGGCACAGGTCGTGCCCAAGACCATCCGCCTCGTGGTCGCCTACCCGTCGGGCGGTGTCAGCGACGTGGTGGCGCGGGCGCTGGCCGACAAGCTCGCGGCCCAGCTCGGCAGCACGCTGGTGGTGGAGAACCGGGCCGGCGCGAGCGGCACCATCGGCATGGACGCGGTCGCCAAGGCAGCGCCCGACGGCGCCACGCTGGGCTTCTCGGCCATCAGCCCGCTGGTGCTCAGTCCGCACCTGGGGCGCTTGCCATTCGATCCGCTCAAGGACGTCGCGCCGGTGGCGAGCGTCATGTATTCGCCGGTGCTGCTGATGGCGACCTCCGCCACCGGCACGCGCGACCTGCAAAGCCTGCTCGACGATGCGCGCGCCCGGCCCGGGGCGGTGCGCTGGGCCACATCGGGGCAGGCCTCGCTGGGCCATATCGTGCTCGAGCAGTTGCGCGGCGCCGCCAAGGTCGACATCACGCACATTCCGTACAAGGGCGGCGGCCAGCAGCTGAACGACGCCATCGGCGGCCAGTTCGAGGTGCTGTCGACCAATGCCGGGCCCAGCATCTCGGCCCAGATCCAGGCCGGCAAGCTGCGGCCGCTCGCGGTCGGTGCGCCGGCGCGGCTCGAGAATCTGCCCCGCGTGCCGACGCTGGCCGAGCTGGGCTTCGCGGCGGCCAACCTGTCGTCGCAGTTCGGCGTCTTCGCGCCGGCCGGCACGCCCGCGATCCTGATCGAGAAGTACAACGTCGAGATCAACAAGGCGCTCGCGAGCCCCGACCTGCGGGCCCGTCTGCTGGCCACCGACAACGTGCCGACGGGCGGCTCGATCGACAGCTTCGCGGCCGAGATACGGACCGAGTACGAGAACAACGGCCGGGTGGTCAGGTCAGCCGGCATCAAGGCCGAATGAAGGGCGCTTGATCTTTCAGATTGCCTACCTTATAGTAGGTAGATGATCGCTGCCAACACCCTGACCGCCGCCACCACGCGCGAGCAGATCCTGCAGGTCGCGCAGGGACTGATCCAGACCCGTTCCTATCTGGGCTTCAGCTTCCAGGACGTGGCCGATCAGGTGGGCATCCGCAAGGCGAGCCTCTATCACCACTTCGCCACCAAGGAAGCGCTCGGCATCGAGGTGATGCGCGCGGCCACCCAGGCCTTCAAGGGCTGGACCGGCGCGAAGACCCGAACGCCCGAGGCCGCGCTCGAGGCCTATTTCCGCATGTACCGCAATGGCCTGCATGCCGGCGCCGGCATCTGTCCGGCCGGGGCGCTGGCGCCGGGCTGGGACTGCATCGACGAACAGCTCAAGCTGGCGGTGCGCGAGCTGCGGCAGACGCAGGTGCTCTGGCTCAGCGGCGTGCTCGGCGGGCTGGCGCCGCGGCAACCGGCGGCAGCGGCCGGCTACGTGTTCGCGGTCTGCCAGGGTGCGTTGCTCTCGGCCCGCATGACCGGACGGGTGGAGGATTTCGACGAAACGATCGAACAGTTGAAGCCGTCGCTCGCACGCTGAGCGGCAGCGCATCTCGCGGCACGATACTTCGTGCCTTTTTTTGGCCGATTGGACTACCGATTGGTAGGTAGTTAACTGGAGATATTCAATGAAAGCAGTCATCGCCGGCTACGCCCGTTCCCCGTTTCATTTCGCCCGCAAGGGTGCCCTTGCCGAGGTTCGCCCCGACACGCTGGCCGCGCAGGTGGTCCGTGGCCTGCTGGCGCGGACCGACCTCGACCCCGCGCTGCTCGAGGACGTGATCCTCGGCTGCGCCTATCCCGAATCCTCGCAGGGCAACAACCTCGCGCGCATCGTCGGCCTGCTGGCCGGCCTGCCGCACGAAGTGGCCGGCATGACGGTCAACCGCTTCTGCGGCTCCTCGATGCAGGCGGTGCACATCGCGGCGGCGCAGATCGAGGCCGGCATGGGCGACGCCTTCCTGTGCGTGGGCGTGGAGTCGATGACGATGGTGCCGCAGGGCGGCTTCAACTTCTCGCCGAGCCCCGAATTGCTCGCGAATTCCGATGCCTACATCTCGATGGGAGAGACCGCCGAGAACGTCGCCGAGCGCTGGCACGTGAGCCGTGCCGACCAGGAGGCGCTGGCCGTGGATTCGCACCGCAAGGCGGCCGAAGCGCGCGAGCAGGGACGACTCGCAGGAGAGATCGTCGCCATCACGCTGCCCAGCGGCGACAGCGTCGCGGCCGACGGCTGCATCCGGCCCGCGACCACGGCCGAGGCCCTGGCCGCGCTGCGCCCGGCCTTCAGGCCCGACGGCGTGGTCACGGCGGGCACCTCGTCGCCGCTGACCGACGGCGCCGCCGCAGTGCTCGTGACCAGCGATGCCTTCGCCGCGGCCCACGGCCTCGAGCCGCTCGCGCGCATCCGCGCCTTCGCCTCGGTCGGCGTCGATCCGGCCGTGATGGGCATCGGGCCGATTCCGGCCACGCGCCGTGCGCTCGCCCGCGCCGGTCTCACGGTGGGCGACCTCGACGTGATCGAGATCAACGAGGCCTTCTCGTCGCAGGCGCTGGCCTGCATCCGCGATCTCGGCCTCGATCCGGCCAAGGTCAACCTCGACGGCGGCGGGCTCGCGATCGGCCATCCGCTCGGCGCCACCGGTGCGCGCATCACGGGCAAGGCGGCGGCGCTGCTGGCGCGCGCGAGCGGCCGCTATGCACTCGCCACGCAGTGCATCGGTGGCGGGCAGGGCATCGCCACGGTGCTCGAGCGCGCCTGAGGCGGCCCGGAGACAATCGCCGATCCTCGAGACAGGAGAGCCCCATGACCGCATCCGATGCCGCGCCGCCGAAGCTGTACCTCGACGACCTCAAGCCCGGCGACCGCTTCACGAGCGCCGACCATGCACTCGACGCGGCGCAGATCATCGAGTTCGCGAGCCGCTTCGATCCCCAGCCCTTCCACACCGACGCCGAGGCCGCGAAAGCGACCTTCTTCCAGGGCCTGGCGGCCAGCGGCTGGCACACGGCCGCGATCACGATGCGCCTGCTGGTCACGAGCGGCATTCCGCTGGCCGACGGCATCATCGGCTCGGGGGGCGAACTCCAGTGGCCCAGGCCGACGCGGCCGGGCGACGTGCTGCATGTCGAGAGCGAGGTGGTGGAGGTGGTGCCGTCGCGCTCGAAGCCCGATCGCGGCATGGTCCAGATGCGATGCGAGACGCTGAACCAGCACGGTGAGGTGCTGCAGCGCTTCACGCCCCGGCTGGTGGTGATGAAGCGGCCGGGCTGAGCGAGGGTTCAGGGGCGGCCCGGCGACAGCTCGTCCAGTTCCTCGGCCGTGAAGCCGGCCAGTGCGCGCGCTTCCAGGTTGAACGGCGCGCGCAGCTGCGGCGCCTCGTGGCGCCGGTAAAGCACCCGGTAGTGGGCCAGCGGATCGAGACCGTCGCGCTCGCACAGCCAGCGGTACCAGCGGTTGCCGATCGCGACATGGCCGACCTCGTCGCGCAGGATGATGTCGAGGATCGCGCAGGCTGCGAGCGCATCGGGCGTAGCCACGCGACGCAGCTTGGCCTGGATCAGCGGCGTGGCGTCCAGCCCGCGGGCCTCGAGCGTGCGCGGCACCAGCGCCATGCGACCGACCACGTCGTCCCGCGTCTTCTCGCACATGCGCCAGAGCCCGTCGTGGCCCGTGAAGTCGCCGTAGGCGTGGCCCATCGACTGCAGGTGCGCATGCAGCAGCGTGAAGTGCAGGGCCTCCTCGTCGGCCACGCGCAGCCAGTCGCGGTAGTAGGCCTCGGGCATGCCGTCGAAGCGCCAGGCGGCGTCGAGCGCAAGGTTGATGGCGTTGAACTCGATGTGGCAGATCGAATGGATCAGTGCGGCGCGGCCTTCCGCCGTGAAGGGCGAGCGCTTGCCGACATCGGTGGCCGAAACCTGCAGCGGCCGTTCGGGGCGGCCGGGCACGCCGGCCTCGTCACCCGGCGTACGCAGCGGCTGCATGTCGAGCGGACCGCGGGGCGGGGCCGCGAAGACCGCGCGCGTCGCCTCCACCTTGCGGGCGGGGTCTGTCAGGCGCAGGGCGGCGAGGGCGCCAAGTCGGGGATGCATCCCTACAATTCTAGTTTTTCGACCCTTGGAGACACTCGCGATGGCCCTCTATGAACTCGACGGCGTGGCGCCGCAACTGGCCGCCGGCGCCTGGGTGGCAGACAGTGCGCAAGTCATCGGCAGCGTGGTGCTGGCCGAGAACGCCAGCATCTGGTTCGGCGCCGTGCTGCGCGGCGATACCGAGGTGATGACCGTCGGCCGCAACAGCAACGTGCAGGATCTTTCGGTGCTGCATGCCGACCACGGCTGCCCGCTGACCATCGGCGAGAACGTCACGGTGGGCCACCAGGTGATGCTGCACGGCTGCACCATCGGCGACAACTCGCTGATCGGCATCCAGGCGGTGGTCTTGAATAACGCCAGGATCGGCCGCAACTCGATCGTTGGCGCCGGCAGTGTCGTGACCGAGGGCAAGGTGTTTCCCGACAACTCGCTCATCTTCGGCTCGCCGGCCAAGGTGGTGCGCACGCTCGACGACGAGGATGCCGCCAAGCTGCGGCTGAGCGCCGAGCACTACGTCGAGAACGCCCGTCGCTATGCGAAGGGCCTGAAGAAGATTGCCTGAGAGGGCGAAAGAAACCCGAGAGAGCGAGTTCCCTTTGAGCGAGTTGCACAAGTTCCTGTTCGACGGCGTGCCGGTGCGCGGCATGATCGTGCGCCTGACGGATTCCTGGCAGGAAATCCTGGCCCGGCGCGCCTCCAACACCGCCACTGGCGCCTACCCGGCGCCGGTGGCCGAGCTGCTGGGCGAAATGACGGCCGCCGCCACGCTGATGCAGGCCAACATCAAGTTCAACGGCGCGGTGATCCTGCAGATCTTTGGTGACGGCCCGGTCAAGATCGCGGTTGCCGAGACCAAGCCCGACCTGAGCCTGCGCGCGACCGCCAAGGTGGTGGGCGAGCTGCCCGCCGGCGCCACGCTGCCCGAGATGGTCAACGTCGGCAACAAGGGCCGCTGCGCGATCACGCTCGACCCCAAGGACAAGCTGCCGGGCAGCACGCCCTATCAAGGCGTGGTGCCGCTGTTCGGCGACCGTGGCGAGAAGCTCGAGAAGCTCAGCGACGTGCTGCAGCACTACATGCTGCAAAGCGAACAGCTCGACACCACGCTGGTGCTCGCGGCCGATGACAAGGTGGCGGCGGGCCTGCTGATCCAGCGGCTGCCGGTCAAGGGAGAGGGCAACCTCGAGGGCAGCTCGGGCAGCGACCGCGAGCCGGCGGGCGAGGACCAGATCGGCCGCAACGAGGACTACAACCGGATCTCGATCCTGGCCTCGAGCCTGACCCGCGACGAACTGCTCACGCTCGACGTCGACACCATCCTGCGGCGCCTGTTCTGGGAAGAGAAGCTGCTGCGCTTCGAGCCCCAGGCCGGCCTGCTCGGCCCGCACTTTGCCTGCACCTGCGGGCGCGAGAGGGTGGCGGCCATGATCCGCGGCCTCGGCCCCGAAGAGGCCGAGAGCATCCTTGCCGAACGCGGCGACATCGAGGTCGGCTGCGACTTCTGCGGCAAGCAGTACCGCTTCGACGCGGTCGATGCGGCGCAGATCTTCAGGCCGCCCGGCGACCAGATGCCCGGCAGCGCGGTGGTCCAGTAGCGCCGCTGCGGCAGTCGGCCGCCGCCGCCGCTAGACTCGATGCCGAACTCGCCCTGCGGGGCGTCCCTTTCGCTGGTCAGAATAGGCGAGCAGCCCCCATGGCAGAGTCCCGGTCCCGACGGTCGTTGAAGCAGGCATCGCGCGTGTCGCCGCCATCGCGCGATCCGTTCGCGCTGCTGGTCGACGAAGTGGTCGAACTCTCGGGCGCCCGGCGCGTGCTGCTGGTGCTGCTCGATGCCGCCACCGAGCACATGCGCGTCGCAGCGCAGGCACTGCCGGCCGGCGAAGCGGCCGCCGAGTTGCTGACGGCCATCACGCCCTGGCTGGCCGAAGCGCGGCGAACCCGGCGTGCCCGCCTGCGCCATGGACCCGAAGGTGTCGATGCGAAGTCGCAGCGCTCCTGCATCGTGGCGCCGCTGATCGCCGGGGGCCGTGTGCTCGGCTTTCTCTACGCCGACGTCGAAGGCCGGCACGGTCGCTTCGAGGCGCCCGAGCGACGCCTGCTCGCGCAGTTCGCCGATCGGGCAGCGGAGATGGCGCATGCCCGGCGCACGCCCGAAGCACTCGAGCGCGAACTGGCCCGGCGCGCGCATGAGCTCACCATCATCCAAAGCATCCAGCAGGGCATGGCGGCCGGCCTCGGCTTCCAGGCGGTGGTCAAGCTGGCGGGCGACAAGCTGCGCGAGGTCCTGCACTCGGGCAACGTCAGCATCGTGTGGTGGGACGACAAGACCGACAGGCTGCAGGCGCTCTACCGCTACGAGCACGACCGGCCGCTGCCGCTGCCGCCGGCGCGCCCGCGCGGCATCGAGGGACCGGTGGAGAACATCCTGCGCACGCGCGAGATCGGCCTCGCCAACACGCGCGAGGAGCAGACCCGTGCCGGCCTGCGACCGGCGCCCGGCACCGACTGGGCGCATTCGATCGTCGCGGTGCCGATCATCGGCAGCCGCCGCGTGCTGGGCGTCATCGGCCTGCAGGACCACGAGCGCGAATACGCCTTCGGCGCCCACGAGATCGGCCTGATCCAGACCGTCGCTGCGAGCATGGGACTGGCGCTCGAGAACGCACGCCTGTTCGACGAGACCCAGCGCCGTGCGCGCGAATCGGCCGCGCTGTCGGAAGTGGGCCGCGACCTGTCGGGCTCGCTCGACATGCCGACCGTGCTGGACCGCATCGCGCGCCATGCGCGTGATCTGCTGGAGGCCGGCACCAGCGCCATCTTCCGACCCGAGCCCGGCGGCAAGAGCTTTCGCGCGCTGGTGGCCGTCGGCGACGCTGCCGATGCGATGAGGTGCAGCCTGGTGCAAAGCGGCGTCGGCGTCATCGGGCGGCTGCTCGAAGGCGGGAAACCAGCGCTGATCAACGACGCCGAGGGCGACGAGCGCCTGATGCTGGTGCCCCTGATGGCCGGCAACGAGGTGCGCGGCGCCATGGCAGTCTGGCGTCAGGGCGGCCAGCCCTTCGAGGCGCGCGAGCTCGAGTTCCTGGTCGGGCTCTCGCACCACGCCACGGTCGCCTTGCACAACGCCCATCTCTTCGACGAGACCCGCGAGGCGCTCGCGCACCAGACCGCGGCGGCCGAGGTGCTGCAGGTGATCGGCAGCTCGGTGGCCGATCCAGGGCCGGTATTCGACAAGATACTCGAATGCTGCGACCACCTGTTCGACGTCACCTCGGTCGGATTGCTGATGGTCGACGAGCAGGGGCGGCTGGCGCTCACGCGCTGGATGCTGTCGTCCAGCGGCCGCGCGGAGGTCGGTTGGCAACGCGCCGAGGAGCTCGCGCCGCTGATGACGGCCCGCGAGCCGGTGCCGCTGGCCGGCACCCCGGTCGAAAGATCTTTTCGCACCGGCGAGCTGATGGAATATCCCGACGTGCTGGCCGATCCCGCCGCGCCGCCGACCCTGCGGCGCAATGCCCAGTTGCTGGGCAGCAGTTTCGCCAGCCTGGCGGCGCCGCTGATCTGGGAAGGACGAGGCATCGGCGTGCTGAGCATGCAGCGCAGCGAGGTCGGCCCCTTCCGGCCGCGCGAGCGTGCGCTGCTCAAGACCTTTGCGGGGCAGGCCGTCATCGCGATCCGGAACGCGCAGCTCTTCAACGAGACCCGTGAGGCGCTCGAGCAGCAGACGGCCACGGCCGAGGTGCTGCAGGTCATCAGCGGTTCGATGGAGGACGCGCAGCCCGTGTTCGACAAGATCCTCGACAGCTGCCAGCGCCTGTTCTCCGGCAACCAGCTCGGCATCTCGCTGGTCCGCGAGGACGGCCTGGTGCACCTGGCGGCCCATCGCGGCCCGGCGCGCGAGGCGCTCGAGCGCTTCTATCCGCGGCCGCAGATCGACCGCGCGCGGCTCGGACCGAAGTTCGCGCAGGCCGACGTGATCCACGTGCCCGATGCGCTGGCAGAGCCCGATCTGCCCTATTTCCTGCGCGAGATCGCCAAGCACACCGGCAACTACGCGATCATGATCGCCCCGCTGATGTGGGAACGCCGGAACATCGGTTCGATCCACGTCACGCGCGATGGCGCCGGCGGCTTCGATGCCAACGAGATCAAGTTGCTGAAGACCTTCGCCGACCAGGCCGTGATCGCGATCCAGAACGCGGCGCTGTTCAGGCAGACCCAGGAGGCGCGCGCCTCGGCCGAGTCGGCCAACGAGGCCAAGAGCGCCTTCCTCGCCACCATGAGCCACGAGATCCGCACGCCGATGAATGCGGTGATAGGCATGAGCGGCCTGCTGCTGGACACGCCGCTCGATATCGAGCAGCAGGATTACGTGGCGACCATCCGTGACTCGGGCGATGCGCTGCTGTCGATCATCAACGACATCCTCGACTACTCGAAGATCGAGGCCGGGCGCATGGACATCGAGTCGCATCCGCTCGACCTGCGCGATTGCGTGGAATCGGCGCTCGACCTGGTCGGCGCCCGCGCCACCGAGAAATCGCTCGACACCGCTTATGTGTTCGAGGGCGAGGTGCCGGCCGCGATCAGCGGCGACCTCGCGCGGCTGCGGCAGATCCTGCTGAACCTGCTGAGCAATGCCGTGAAGTTCACCGAGCGCGGCGAGGTGGTGCTGACCGTCTCCGCGCAGCCCGCTGGTGCCGGCCGGGTCGCGCTGACCTTCGCGGTGCGCGACACCGGCATCGGCCTTACGCCGCAGGGCATGGGCCGGCTGTTCCAGTCCTTCTCGCAGGCCGACTCGAGCACTACGCGCAAGTACGGCGGCACCGGCCTCGGCCTGGCGATCAGCAAGCGGCTGGCCGGGCTGATGGGCGGACGCATGTGGGCCGAGAGCGAAGGTCTCGGCCACGGCTCGACCTTCCTCTTCACGATCGAGGCGCCGCTCGCGCAGCTGCCGCCGAACCGCCGCCGCGACCTCGTCGGCGTGCAGGCCGCGATGCAGGGCCGGCGGATTCTGATCGTCGACGACAACGCGACCAACCGCCGGCTGCTGGCGCTGCAGACCGCCAAATGGGGAATGGAATCACGTGCCACCGAATCGCCGGCCGAGGCGCTGCGCTGGCTGGCCGAGGGCGAGCGCTTCGATCTCGCGATCCTCGACATGAACATGCCCGAGATGGACGGCGTCGAGCTTGCGCGCCGCATCGTCGCGGCCGGCCATGCCGCGCTGCCGCTGGTGCTATTCAGCTCGGTGGGCCGGCGCGAGACCGGCGACGACGCGGCGCTGTTCAAGGCGCACCTGTCCAAACCGATCCGGCAATCGAACTTGTTCGACACGCTGGTCGGCCTGGTCTCCCACGACGCCGCTTCGAAGCCGGCGACAGCCGCCCCCGCGCCCAGGCCGCAGATCGATCCGACGATGGGCGCGCGCCATCCGCTGCGCATCCTGCTGGCCGAGGACAACGCGGTGAACCAGAAGCTCGCGCTGCGCCTGCTGCAGCAGATGGGCTATCGCGCCGACCTCGCCTCCAACGGTGTCGAGGCCGTGGCGTCGGTGCAGCGGCAGGCTTACGACGTGGTGCTGATGGACGTCCAGATGCCCGAGCTCGACGGCCTCGATGCCACCCGGCAGATCGTGGCCGCGCTGCCCGCGCCGCAGCGCCCGCGCATCGTCGCGATGACCGCCAACGCGATGCAGGGCGATCGCGAGATGTGCATCGAGGCCGGCATGGACGACTACCTGACCAAGCCGATCCGGGTCGATCGCCTGGTGGAGGCACTGAACGACGTGCCCGCACGAAAGGACCGATGAAATGAGCGATTCGACCATTGACCGTGCGAGCTTCGAGGAACTGCGCGAGACGGCCGGGACCGACTTCGTGAAGGAGCTGGTGCAGACCTTCCTCGAAGAGGCGCCCGTGATCCTCAGGGAACTGCGCGAGGCCTTCGCCGCCGGCCAGGCCGACGACTTCCGGCGTGCCGCGCATTCGCTGAAGTCGAACGGGCTGACCTTCGGCGCGCTGCAGCTGGGCGCCATGGCGCGCGATCTCGAGCTCGGCGGTCTCGCGGCCACCACCTCGGCCGCGCCGATCGATGCGCTCGCGCAGGAATACGAGAAGGTCGCTGCCGCGCTCACCGGGCTCTGTCATGAGTGATCTGCGCCATGCCTCGGCCCGGCTCCTCGTGGTGGACGACAACAAGGTCAACCGCCTGCTGCTGACGCGCAGCCTCGAACTCCAGGGGCACGAGGTCGGCTCGGCCGAGAACGGCCGCATTGCCCTCGAGCTGCTGCGCGGGGATGCCTTCGACCTCATGCTGCTCGACATGGAGATGCCGGAGATGGACGGCTTCCAGGTGCTGGAGGAACTCGCGCGCGACCCCAAGCTGCGCGACCTGCCGGTGATCGTGACCTCGTCGCTGGAAGGCGTGGCCAACATCGCGCGCTGCATCGAGCTCGGTGCCGAGGACTACCTGCAGAAGCCGGTCAACGCGGTGCTGCTCAAGGCGCGCATCGGTGCCAGCCTCGAGAAGAAGCGGCTGCGCGACCAGCAAAAGGAGATGGTGCGCCGCTTCGCCACCTCGGAAGTCGCACAGGACCTGCAGCAGTCGGGCTTCGCGCTCGGCGGCCGGCGGGTGCAGGGCACCGTGATGTTCTGCGACATCCGCAGCTTCACCACCCTGGTGGAGTCGCAGCCGCCCGAAGAGACCATCGAGCTTTTGAACGCCTACTACGCGTTGATGTTCGAGGCCATCAACAACGAGGGCGGCGTGGTCAACCAGATGATCGGCGACGGCCTCATGGCCATCTTCGGCGCGCCGCTGCCGCTCGCCGACCACGGCGCCTCCGCGGTGCGTGCGGCGCTCGAGATGGTCGACATGGTCGAGCTGCTGAACGCCGAGCGCGCCGCCGTGGGCAAGTCGGCGATCCGCATCGGCGTGGGGGTCGCGACCGGCGAGATGGTGGCCGGCTACACCGGCACCCAGCAGCGGGCCACCTACACCTGCATCGGCGACACGGTGAATCTCGCGGCGCGGCTCGAATCGCACACCAAGGAGGCGCAGCGCACGATCCTGATCGATGCCGCCACCGAGGCCGCGCTCGCGGGTCGCATGACGGTGGAGTCGCTCGGCGATGCCGCGATCCGCGGCAAGGCGCTGCCGGTGCCGATCTGGGCGGTCACGGGGCCGCGGTCGAAAAGCGGCTGAAGTGCAGGTCGGGCGCGCTGGTGTTGTGCCGTGAAGGCAGCGAACGGCCGAATCGCAGTTCGTCGGCCTCGAGCGTGGTGACGTCGTCGAGCGCAAGCGTGCGCCTCGCGGCCGAAGGCGCGGCACGGAATCCCACTTCGGCGACATCCGCGTTGTCCGCGCTCACGAACATGGATCGCAGCACCGCGAACGGCCGATCGGGCCGCGAAGGCGGCTGCAGTGTCACATCGAGCGCGGTGCGCTTGCGGCTGACCTCGACCACCTTCACCTGCGCCGTGCCGCCATCGGCGAAGCGCAGCGCGAAGGCCAGCGGCGCGAGCGTGACTTCGATCGCGGCGATGTTCACGAGCGGCCGGCCCGCATGCTCCACCGGACCGAGCAGGAACGACGAGCCGTACACGCCGTCGCCGAAGCGCGCGAGCGGCAGCGGCTTGGCGCGCCAGTAGCCGTCGGCCGGATACACCACCAGTGCCTCCAGCGGCTTCCTTGCGCCGGGCTGCCGGGCGAACACCTGCAGCAGGTGGATGTCGTCCTCGGTCCGCGTGCCCAGCGTGACCGGCACGCGGTTCGGCCGCCAGAAGCTCGGCAGCGTGATGCCGACTATCAGCCAGCGGCGGTCGTCGTGCAGCACCACGCGGCGCGGCACGAAGGCGTGGCTCGGATCGGTGGGATGCGCGCCGCCGTCGAAGTTGCAGTTCGAGAAGTCGGGTGCCGTGGTGTCGGCGGCGACGGCCGCGAGGTAGGGCGGCTGCAGCGCCTCGACGCGAAAGCGCGCGATGCCGCGGCCGCTCAGTGCCATCGAGACGTTGTCCTCTTCGGCGCAGGCGGTCGTGCGGCTCTGGTTGTCGAGCGTCACGCTTGCCGGCGCGGCTGCGACGTCGAGGGCGCCCACCCAGGCCGCCGCGCAGGCGAGGGCAATGCGCAGCGCCCTGGCCGTGCTCATGGTGAAGCCGATGTGCGCTCCGCCCGCTGCCGCAGCAGGTCGGTGAAGAGCCGGTGTTCGCAGGAGGGTTCGGAGCAGCGCTCGCATTCGGGCAGGGCCGCCATGCGAGGCCGGACCGGCACTTCGGCGTCGAGGCCCAGCGCGCGCAGCGCATGGACGAGCCGATCGGGCCCCTTGCCGTGCAGCACTGCGAACGGCAGCCGGGCCGACGCCAGCGCGGCGCGCAGCCGGTGATCGAGATCGGCCGCCTGCCGGTGCGACGATGCCTGTGCGTCGGCGCCTTCGAAGGCGTCTGGATCGACGGCCACGAGCAGGAAGAAGGCCGACCCGTTCGATGCCGTCGCCGGCAGCGCTGCCTCGTCGGCGACGACGATGCGATGACCGGGCAGCCGCACCGCGAGCGCGTCGGCCAGTTCGGCGGTCGATGCGGGCACGGCGCCGAGCAGGACGATCGTCCGGGTGGCGGGGAGCGGGGAGGGCGTCATGCGAACGGCAGGCCCGAAGATGAGGCGAGCCTCAGCGCGTGATCTGCACGAACACTTCGTTGGGCTTGACCATGCCGAGTTCCTGGCGGGCACGTTCCTCGACCATCTCGAGGCCTTCCTTGAGGTCGTTGACCTCGGAGCTCAGGCGCTCGTTGACGATCGCGGCCTTGGCATTGGCGTCCTTCTGGGTCGCCAGCTTCTCCTGCAGCTGCGCCACCTCGCGCACGCTCCCGCGCCCGGTCCAGAGCTGCCACTGGAGCACCAGCAGCAACAGGACCAGGACGATCGGGACGATGCGTGAGCGCATGGCGCCGGATCTGCGTGAGGACTAGCGCAGGTTGTAGAAGGCGCCGCGACCCGGGTAGCTGGCGACGTCGCCGAGGTCTTCCTCGATGCGCAGCAGCTGGTTGTACTTGGCGATGCGGTCCGAGCGCGACAGCGAGCCGGTCTTGATCTGGCCTGCATTGGTGCCGACCGCGATGTCGGCGATGGTCGAGTCTTCGGTCTCGCCCGAGCGGTGGCTGATGACGGCGGTGTAGCCGGCGCGCTTGGCCATCTCGATCGCGGCGAAGGTCTCGGTCAGGGTGCCGATCTGGTTGATCTTGATCAGGATCGAGTTGGCGATGCCCTTGTCGATGCCTTCCTGGAGGATCTTGGTGTTGGTGACGAACAGGTCGTCGCCGACCAGCTGCACGCGCTTGCCGAGCCGCTCGGTCAGGTGCTTCCAGCCGTCCCAGTCGCCTTCGTGCATGCCGTCCTCGATGCTGATGATCGGGTACTTGTCGACCCAGCTCGCGAGCATGTCGGTCCAGCTCTCGGCCGTGAGGCTGAGGTTCTCGCCGGCCAGCACGTACTTGCCGTCCTTGTAGAACTCGCTGGCCGCGCAGTCCAGGCCCAGCGCGATCTGTTCGCCGGCCACGTAGCCGGCCTTGTCGATCGCCTCGAGGATCAGCTGGATCGCGGCCTCATGGCTCTCGACGCTGGGCGCAAAGCCGCCTTCGTCGCCGACCGCCGTGCTGATGCCGCGGTCGCCGAGGATCTTCTTGAGCGCGTGGAACACTTCGGCGCCGTAGCGCACCGATTCGCGGAAGGTCTTGGCACCCACCGGGATGATCATGAACTCCTGCAGGTCCAGGCTGTTGTTGGCATGCGCGCCGCCGTTAATGACGTTCATCATCGGCACCGGCAGCTGCATGCCGCCCATGCCGCCGAAGTAGCGGTACAGCGGCAGGCCGGATTCCTCGGCCGCGGCGCGGGCCACGGCCATCGACACGGCCAGCGTGGCGTTGGCGCCCAGGCGGGCCTTGTTCTCGGTGCCGTCGAGGTCGAGCAGCGTGCGGTCCAGGAAGGCCTGTTCGCTGGCGTCGAGGCCCAGCACCGATTCGGAGATCTCGGTGTTGATGTTCTCGACCGCCTTGAGCACGCCCTTGCCGAGGTATCGGCCCTTGTCGCCGTCGCGCAGTTCGATCGCTTCGCGCGAGCCGGTGGAGGCGCCCGAGGGGACGGCTGCGCGGCCCATGGTGCCCGACTCGAGCAGCACGTCGCATTCGACGGTGGGGTTGCCGCGGCTGTCGAGGATTTCACGCCCGACGATGTCTACGATTGCACTCATCTTTTCTCTTTCTCAATGACGGTAATCAAACTCGTTCGACGACGGTCATGCGCATGACCGCGGCGTTGCTCATTGGACGAACAGGTCCTCGAGGAAATCGTTCTGCTTCGTGACGCGGTCGAGGGCGACCAGCGTCTCGAGCAGCGCCTTCATGTGCTTGAGCGGCACGGCATTGGGGCCGTCGCTGAGCGCCTTGGCGGGGTCCGGATGGGTTTCCATGAAGAGACCCGCCACGCCCACCGCGACCGCGGCGCGCGACAGCACCGGCACCATCTCGCGCTGGCCGCCCGAGCTCGTGCCCTGGCCACCGGGCAACTGCACCGAATGGGTGGCGTCGAACACCACCGGGGCGCCGGTCTCGCGCATGATCGCGAGCGAGCGCATGTCCGAGACCAGGTTGTTGTAGCCGAAGCTGGCGCCGCGCTCGCAGGCCATGAAGCTGTCTTCGGGCAGACCCTTTTCCCTGGCGGCCGCGCGCGCCTTGTCGATCACGTTCTTCATGTCGTGCGGCGCGAGGAACTGGCCCTTCTTGATGTTGACCGGCTTGCCCGACTGCGCCACGGCGCGGATGAAGTCGGTCTGGCGGCACAGGAAGGCCGGCGTCTGCAGCACGTCGACCACCTTGGCGGCCTCGAGGATGTCGTCCTCGGTATGGACATCGGTGAGCACCGGCAGGCCGAGCTCGCGCTTGACCTTGGCGAGGATCTCGAGGCCCTTGCCGCGGCCCGGCCCGCGGAAGCTCGTGCCCGAGGAGCGGTTGGCCTTGTCGAAGCTGCTCTTGAAGATGAAGGGGATGCCGAGCGAGGCGGTGATCTCCTTGAGCGTGCCGGCCGTGTCCATCTGCAACTGCTCGGACTCGACCACACAGGGGCCGGCGATCAGGAAGAAGGGCTGCCGAAGCCCGATGTCGAATCCGCAGAGCTTCATGCGACCCCCATGCTTGCCACTTCGTGTGCTGCGCTGCCCCCCGAGGGGGCCTTCGCGCCTTGGAGCGGTCCGGCGGCGCTCATGCAACCACCTTCAGGGCCTTCTTGTCGGCGCCCTGGTGTTCGAGCGCCGCCTTGATGAAGGCGTTGAACAGCGGGTGGCCGCTCCATGGCGTGGATTTGAACTCGGGGTGGAACTGCACGCCGATGAACCACGGATGCACGGTCTGGGGCAGTTCGACGATCTCGGTCAGGTGCTCGCGCTGCGTGAGCGCCGAGATGACCAGGCCGGCGCGGCGCAGTTCGTCGAGGTAGTTGACGTTGGCTTCGTAGCGATGGCGATGGCGCTCGGTGACCACGTCGCCGTAGATGCTGTGGGCCAGCGTGCCGGGTGCGACGTCGGAGCTCTGCGCGCCCAGGCGCATCGTGCCGCCGAGGTCGGACTTCTCGTCGCGGGTCTTGACCGTGCCGTCGTTGTCCTTCCACTCGGTGATCAGCGCGATCACGGGGGTGGGGGTCTCGGGATCGAACTCGGTGCTGTTGGCGTTCTTGAGGCCGGCCACGTTGCGTGCGTACTCGATGGTCGCGACCTGCATGCCCAGGCAGATGCCGAGGTAGGGCACCTTGGTCTCGCGCGCAAAGCGGGCGGCGGCGATCTTGCCCTCGACGCCGCGCTGGCCGAAGCCGCCCGGCACCAGGATGGCGTCGTACTTGCCGAGGCGCGCCACGTCCTGCGGCGTGATGGTCTCGGAATCGACGTAGTCGATCTTCACGCGCGCATGGTTCTTCATGCCGGCGTGACGCAGCGCCTCGTTGAGCGACTTGTAGCTGTCCGACAGGTCGACGTACTTGCCGACCATCGCGATGTTCACCTCGCGCTGCGGATGCTCGACCTCGTAGACCAGGTCGTCCCAGCGCTTGAGCTTGGCCGGCGGCGTGTTGATGCGCAGCTTGTCGCAGATCAGGCCGTCGAGGCCCTGCTCGTGCAGCATGCGCGGCACCTTGTAGATGGTGTCGACGTCCCACATCGAGATCACGCCCCATTCGGGCACGTTCGAGAACAGCGAGATCTTGGCCCGCTCGTCGTCGGGGATCGGCCGGTCGGCGCGGCACAGCAGCGCGTCGGCCTGGATGCCGATGGCACGCAGTTCCTTGGCCGTGTGCTGGGTCGGCTTGGTCTTGAGTTCGCCGGCTGCGGCGATCCATGGCACGTAGCTCAGGTGCACGAAGGCCGAATTGTTCGGGCCCATGCGCAGGCTCATCTGGCGCACGGCCTCGAGGAAGGGCAGCGATTCGATGTCGCCGACCGTGCCGCCGATCTCGACGATCGCGACATCGACCTCGTGCGCCGTGCCGATGCCGGCGCCGCGCTTGACGTATTCCTGGATCTCGTTGGTGATGTGCGGAATCACCTGCACGGTCTTGCCGAGGTAGTCGCCACGGCGCTCCTTCTCGAGCACGGTCTTGTAGATCTGGCCGGTCGTGAAGTTGTTGGCACGACGCATGCGTGTCGTGATGAAGCGCTCGTAGTGGCCGAGGTCGAGGTCGGTCTCGGCGCCGTCGTCGGTGACGAAGACCTCGCCGTGCTGGAACGGCGACATCGTGCCGGGGTCGACGTTGATGTACGGATCCAGCTTGATGAGGGTGACTTGGAGGCCGCGCGATTCAAGGATGGCGGCGAGAGAGGCGGAGGCGATTCCCTTGCCCAGGGAGGACACCACACCGCCGGTGACGAAGACGAATTTGGTCATGCCAGTTCCGGACTCGGATCCGGGAAGTGGGAAATGAGGATTATAGAGGCGTGGGGTCGAGCTTCCCGGGGCCGGCGTCCGGTCGCCTTAAACTCCGGCGATGCAACAAGAACTTGCCGGCAAACACATCCTCCTCGGGCTCACGGGAGGCATCGCCTGCTACAAGTCGGCCGAGCTGTGCCGGCTGCTCGTGAAGGCCGGCGCCACGGTGCAGGTCGTGATGACCGAAGCCGCCGCGCAGTTCATCACGCCGGTCACGATGCAGGCGCTGTCGGGGCGGCCGGTCTACGGCTCGCAATGGGATGCGCGCGAACCCAACAACATGCCGCACATCAACCTGAGCCGCGAGGCCGATGCGATCCTGCTGGCGCCGGCCAGCGCCGACTTCATTGCCCGACTGGTGCAGGGCCGCTCCGACGAACTGCTGAGCCTGCTGTGCCTGGCGCGGCCGGCCGAGCGCGTGCCGCTGCTGATCGCGCCCGCCATGAATCGCGAGATGTGGATCCATCCGGCCACGCAGCGCAACCTGCGCCAGGTCGATGCCGACGGCGCGCGCGTGCTCGGCGTCGGCAACGGCTGGCAGGCCTGCGGCGAGACCGGCGACGGCCGCATGCTCGAGGCCGAACAGCTGCTCGAGGAAGTGATCGCCGAATTCCAGCCCAAGCTGCTGGCCGGGCAGCAGGTGGTGGTGACGGCCGGACCGACCTTCGAGGCGCTCGACCCGATTCGCGGCATCACCAATCATTCGTCGGGAAAGATGGGCTTCGCGATCGCACGCGCGGCCCGCGATGCCGGCGCCGAGGTCACGCTGGTGGCCGGTCCCGTGCATCTGCCGACGCCGCGCGGCGTGCGCCGCATCGACGTGCTGTCGGCTCGCGACATGCACCAGGCCACGCTGCAGGCCGCTGCGTCGGCGTCGGTCTTTGTCGCCACCGCCGCGGTGGCCGACTGGCGCCCCGCCGCGCACAGCGACCACAAGATCAAGAAGGACGGCAGCGGCAAGCCGCCGGTGCTCGAGTTCGTCGAGAACGACGACATCCTGCTTGCCGTGGCCCAGGGCGCGCGCGCCAGGGGCGGCGAGTTGTTCTGCGTCGGCTTCGCGGCCGAGAGCGAGAACCTCGCGGCCCACGCCAAGGCCAAGCGCGAACGCAAGGGCATTCCACTTCTGGTCGGCAACATCGGGCCGCTGACCTTCGGCCAGGACGACAACAGCCTGCTGCTGGTCGACGCCGACGGCGTGCGCGAACTGCCGCGGGCGCCGAAGCTCACGCTGGCGCGCGACCTGGTGGCGGAGATCGCTGCCCGGCTGCCGGCGTTCCGCAACAACAAGATTTCCCCTACAGGTAGCAAGAATTGAAAGTCGACGTTCGCATCCTCGATGCCCGCATGCAGGATCAGCTGCCGGCCTACGCCACGCCCGGCAGCGCCGGTCTCGACCTCCGGGCCTGCCTCGATGCCCCGATCACGCTGGAGCCCAACGGCTGGCAACTGGTCGGCACCGGCATCGCGATCCATCTGGCCGATCCTGCCTTCGCGGCGCTGATCCTTCCGCGCTCGGGGCTTGGCCACAAGCACGGCATCGTGCTCGGCAACCTGGTGGGCCTGATCGACAGCGACTACCAGGGCGAGCTCAAGATCAGCGCCTGGAACCGCAGCGACACGGCATTCGTGCTGCAACCCATGGAGCGCCTCGCGCAACTCGTGATCGTGCCCGTGGTGCAGGCGGAGTTCCGGGTAGTCCCTGAGTTCCCGCCGAGCGAGCGCGGCGAGGGCGGCTACGGTTCGACCGGGAAGCACTGAGCGTCGAATGCCCGTCGTTGCAGGGTGTCGGCCGTCGCCTGCATGCATCTGCAGCGTCCGCCCACATGCGAAGCAAGGAACCGGAGACCCTCGAAGGCATCAAACAGATGAAGCTGCGTGCAGGTCATCCTGTCGACACCTGCCGCGTTGAACTTGAGTCGGCCCGCAAGGGCCGCACCTTTCCTGAGGAGCACAACACCATGAAGATCTCGATCCGCGCCGTTTCCGTCACCAGCTCCGTGCTGGCCCTGGCCACGCTCACTGCCTGCGCGCCGGCACCCATCTACCAGACCACCAGCTACCCCTACAACCCGCCGCCGCCCCAGGTGCAGCAGGGTCCGTACGTCGAATACGGCCGCGTTGCCAACATCGAGGTGTTGCGGAGCGAGACGCAGGGCTCGTCCACCTCGGGCGGCGGCGCCATCGCCGGTGGCGTGGTCGGCGGCCTGCTGGGCAATCAGATCGGCAAGGGCGGCGGACGCACCGCGGCCACCGTCGCGGGCGTGGTCGGCGGCGCGCTGCTCGGCAACAACATCGAGGGCCGCACCAATGCCCCGCGCGTGTCCGAGACCTTCCGCGTCTCGGTCCAGACCGACAACGGCGGCTTCCGCGCCTTCGACGTGCCGAGCCCGGGCGACCTGCGCGTCGGCGACCGCGTGCGCATCGACAACGGGCAGATCTCGAGGTTCTGAGTCTTCGCGTGCGTCGCACAGCAACGAAAAAGCCGGGTTGCCCCGGCTTTTTTTGCGCGTGCTGCTGCCTGCCTCAGTGCAGCGTGCCGTTGCCCGGCGCGGTGGTCGGGACCTTGAAGAAGCCGGTGCCCGCCGTGCCGCGGCCGATCTCGTCCTCGGTCGCCTCGCGCACCGACCGGACCGTGATGTCGAGCCGGATCGCGATGCCGGCCAGCGGATGGTTGCCGTCGAGCACCAGGTGCTCGGGGTAGATCTCGCTCACGGTGTAGAGCACGTCGCGCGGCATGTCGGGGTTCACGCCGGCGGGGAGCGCCGCACCGTCGAAGCTCATGCCTTCCTCGGTCTCGGCCGGGAACAGCGAGCGCGGCTCGAGAAACAGCAGCTGGTCGTTGAAGTCGCCGAAGGCCTGTTCGGGTTCGAGCTGCATCTGGACCCGGGCTCCGGGCTCGTGGCCGCGCAGCGCGGCCTCGATGGCGTCGAACAGGTCGTCGCCGCCGACCAGGAACTCCACCGGGTCGTCGAGGACGTCGAGAACCTCGCCCAGCGTATCTTTCAGCGTCCAGGTCAGTCCGACCACGCATTGTTCAGTGATTTCCATTGGACAATTCTCCCATGGAGATTGATAGCCCCCTGCCTCTTCTCGGCGGCCTGAGCGCCCGCCAGTTCATGCGACGGCACTGGCAGAAGAAGCCGCTGCTGGTGCGCCAGGCCGTGCCGGACATGGTGCCGCCACTGGCGCGCACCGCGCTGTTCGACCTGGCCGCACGCGAGGAAGTCGAGTCGCGCCTGATCCGCCACGGCAAGTCAGGCTGGACGCTCAAGCACGGCCCCTTCGCGCGCCGCGCCCTGCCCGGACGCCAGCAGCCGGGCTGGACGCTGCTGGTGCAGGGCGTGGACCTGCATGATCAGGCGGTTCACCGACTGTTGCAACAGTTCCGTTTCGTGCCCGACGCGCGCCTCGACGACCTCATGATCAGCTACGCGAGCGACACCGGCGGCGTCGGTCCGCACTTCGACAGCTACGACGTCTTCCTGCTGCAGGCGCAGGGCCGGCGGCGCTGGTCGATCGGCCGCCAGCGCGATCTCGGCCTGCAGCCCGACGTGCCGCTCAAGATCCTGTCCCGCTTCGAGGCCGAGCAGAGCTTCGTGCTCGAACCGGGCGACATGCTCTATCTGCCGCCGCGCTATGCGCACGACGGCGTGGCGGTCGGCGACGACTGCATGACCTGTTCGATCGGCCTGCGTTCGCCCGCGGCAGCGCCGCTCGGCGCCGACCTGCTCGCGCGCATCGCCGAGGCGCACGCCGATGCGCTGCAGGACGAACCCGCGCGCGCCGCGGTGCACTACCGCGATCCCACGCAGGAGCCGCTCGCCACGCCCGCGGCGATGCCGGCCGCGCTGCAGGCCTTCGCGCGCGAAGCCGTGCAGGCCGCACTGCGCGATGGCGACGTGATCGACCGCGCCCTCGGCGAATCGATGACCGAACCCAAGCCCACGGTCTGGTTCGAGCAGGGTGAGTCGCCCGAGCACTGGCATGCGGTGGCGCTCGACCGCCGCACGCGCATGCTGTACGACGCGCGCCATCTCTACATCAACGGCGAAAGCTTCCGTGCCTCGGGCCGCGACGCGACGCTGATGCGGCGCCTGGCCGACCAGCGCGCCCTGGGCCGGCGCGATCTGGCCGGCGCGAGCGATGACGCGCTGGCGCTCATGGGCGATTGGTGCGAAGCGGGGTGGCTCCATGCCGAATGACGAAGTTCCTGCGCCGGAGCCGGCGCTGCCCGAGGGCCTCTTCGAGGGCCGCCTCGCCTTCCATGCGCACCTGCAGACCGCGCTCGATGCCGCGGCGCGTCTCAACTGGCGCGAGATCGTGCTGGCCGATCCCGATTTCCTCGACTGGCCGCTGGGCGAGCGCGCCGTCGTCGACGCGCTGCAGGCCTGGTCGGCCTCGGGCCGAAGCCTGGTGCTGCTGGCGCAGCGATTCGACGTCTTCGCGCGCGAACACGCGCGCTTCGTGAACTGGCGACGCATGTGGAGCCACATCGTCGATGCCCGCGCCTGCAATGGCCCCGGCCTGCCGCCGGTGCCGAGCGCGATCTGGACGCCCGGCTGGAGCGTCCATCGCATCGACCCCGCGCACGGGCGCGGCGTCAGCAGCAGCGCAGCCGATGCGCGGCGTGCACTGCGCGAGCGCATCGACGAGTGCCTGCGCCACGCGCGGCCGGCCTTTCCCGCGACCACGCTGGGCTTGTAAGCCAAAGCCGCGAATCGCCCCGCAATGGGGCGTGCGGCAAGAAGGCAGGTCTAGAATTTTTCCTTGGTCAACACATCAAGGAGACCTTCATGAAGACATCCGCACTGATCGCTTCGTCGCTGATTGCCGCTGCCGCGCTGACCGCCTGTGGCAAGAAGGACGAGCCGCCGGCCGTGGTCGCACCGCCGCCGGCGCAGGTCGCGCCGCCCGCCGCACCGGCCGCCACTGCACCGGCGCCCGGCGCTTCATCGGCCCTCGATGCCGCGAACGCGGCCACCGAGGCTGCGAAGAAGAACGCCGCGACGCCGCCCGCCAAGCCCTGAGCGAAGTCTTTCGTCGCCGGGCGCGCAAGCGCTCGGGTCGCGGAAAGCAGAAGGCCGCCCCAAGGCGGCCTTTTCGCATCGTGCGGGCGCTTCCGCATGCACGCTGACGCCGCCTCAGAGATCGAGCCAGGGCGAGCCCTCGGCCGCGTTGGCGGTGAGCATCTCGTGCTCGCTGGCGCCGAGCGCGTCGGCCATCGACCGGCGGACGATGTCGGCGCGGTTGTTCTGTTCGCTCAGGTGCGCGCCCAGCACGTGGCGCAGGCCCGGGTGATGAACCGCGCGCGCGATGGCCGCGGCGGCGGCGTTCGAGAGGTGGCCGTAGTTGCCGCCGACGCGCATCTTGAGGAAGGGCGGATAGGCCGAGCCGGCCAGCAGGTCGCTGTCGTGATTGAACTCGAGCATCAGCGCGTCGAGTCCGGCGAGGCTGGCCATCACGTGCGGCGTGGCATGGCCGAGGTCGGTCAGCACGCCGAGGTGGCGCGCACCGTCGGTGCAGCGCAGTTGCAGCGGTTCGCGCGCGTCGTGCGGCACCGTGAAGGGCTGGATGCAGAGGTCGCCGACCTCGATGTCGACGCCGTCGCGGGCGATCTTCAGCAGGCCTTCGAAATCGTGGCCGCCGGTGGCGAGCCAGGTGCCTTCGCTCATCCACACCGGGATGCGCTCGCGCCGCGAGAGCGCGCGTGCGCAACCGATGTGGTCGCCGTGCTCGTGCGTGATGAAGACGGCGTCGAGGTCGCTCGCCGCGAGCCCTGCGCGGGCCAGCCTCCCATCGAGGTGGCGCAGCGCAAAGCCGCAATCGATCAGCAGGCGCGTGAAGCGCCCGCCGGTCGAGACCTCGACCAGCGTCGCGTTGCCCGTGCTGCCGCTGCCCAGACTGCGGAAGCGCAGCATGCGGCGGCTACTTCAGGTCGTCGGCGATGACCTGGACGATGCGCTGCGCATTGGCGGCATCGGCCACGGCGCCCTGTTCGTTGAGCACCGACACTGTCGTGCTCTCGCCCTGGCCCTTGACCAGGATGCGCAGCTTGAGCGGCGGTTCGGGCTTGCTGGAACCGAAGGCATTGATGATCTTGCCGATCGCGCTTGGCTCCTTGTTGGCGCTCGGGGGCACGTAGCGCACGAAGTAGGTGCCGGCAGCGCGGTCGCGGTCCTCGACCGTGAAGCCGGTGCGGTCGAGCGCGAGGCCGACGCGGCGCCAGGCGCGATCGAAGTTGTCGTTGATCTGCACCACGGGCTGACCGTTGACCGTCGCGACCTTGGCCGTCTGCGGCGGCGTGCCGGTGGCGGCGAGCACCTTCGACTGTTCCTGCGAGACGCCGAGCTTGACCATCAGGCGGCGCAGGAATTCGGCTTCGAGCTCGGCGTCGCTGGAGCGCGGCTGCCAGGCGGTCTGGTCCTTGCGCGAGCTGCTGTAGACCTCTTCCATGCCGCGGTGGCTGATGAAGATCTCGGTGCCGTTGGGCGTGCGTTCGAGGCGGGTGCGGAAGCGGTCGAGTTCGCCGGTCGAGTAGACCGAGTCCAGGAACTTGCCGATCACGCCGCGGATCATGTCCTGCGGCAGCTTGGCGCGGTTCTCGGCCCAGTCGGTTTCCATGATGCCGAGGTTGCGTTGCTCGCTGGTGAGCAGGAAGCCGCTCTCCTGCCAGAAATCCTTCACCGGGTCCCAGAGCTGGTCGGCCGGCCGGTTGACCACCAGCCAGCGCTGCGTGCCGGCGCGTTCCATGCGCACGTCGCCGACCGAGCCGACCGCGGTCGGCAGGCTCGGCGCGTTGGCCAGGCCGGCCTGGTAGGCGTTGGCCGTGACCGCGCCGCCGGGCACGGCGTAGCGGTTGTCGCGCGAAAGCTGGGTGAGGTCGGGCGGGACCTCGAGGGTGGGTGCCTTGCCGGCGCTCTTGTAGTCGATCTTGTCGCTCTCGAGGGCCGAGCAGGCAGCGAGGCCGACCGCCAGGGCCAGCAGCGCGAATCGCGAAATGGTGTTCAACGTCTACGTCCTTCTTCGATTTTGGAACTCGGCCGCTGCACGCGGCGCCCGCTCTTCAGAGCGCGGTGCGGGCAAAAGGTTGCGCGCGCCCGCAACGGCCGAGGTAAAGATGAGAGTCAGTCCTTGAGAAGGCCGCTCGCACGCAGCGCGGCTTCGACCACCGGCCGGCCGCCTTCGGCCAGCTCGGTGAGCGGCAGCCGCAGCGCGCCGCCGCACAGGCCCAGGCGGGCCATGGCCCACTTGAGCGGGATCGGATTCGGCTCGACGAACAGGTTCCGGTGCAGCGGCATCAGCTCGAACTGGATCTGCATGGCACGCTTGACGTCGCCTGCGATGGCCGCCACGCAGAGCTCGTGCATCTTGCGCGGGGCAATGTTGGCCGTCACGCTGATGTTGCCCTGGCCGCCACAAAGCATCAGGGCGACCGCGGTCGGGTCGTCGCCGGAATACACGGCGAAGCGCTTTGGCAGGTCGCGGATCAGCCACTGGGCGCGTTCGATGTTGCCGGTGGCTTCCTTGATGCCGATGATGCCGGGCACCTGCGCCAGGCGCAGCACGGTGTCGTGCGCCATGTCTGCCACGGTCCGGCCGGGCACGTTGTAGAGCACCGTCGGCAGGTCGCCCACCGCTTCCGCGATGGCCTTGAAGTGCTGGTACTGGCCTTCCTGGGTCGGCTTGTTGTAGTAGGGCACCACCTGCAGCTGGCAGTCGGCCCCCACGCCGCGCGCGAACTTGGCGAGCTCGATCGCTTCCTTGGTGGAATTGGCGCCGCAACCGGCCATGACGGGCACGCGCCCGCGCGCCTGCTCGACCGAGACGCGGATGATCTCGCAATGCTCTTCGACGTCGACCGTCGGCGATTCGCCGGTGGTGCCGACCACGCCAAGGCAGTCGGTGCCTTCGTCGATGTGCCAGTCGATGAGCCGGCGCAGGGCGGGATAGTCGACAGTGCCGTCGTCATGCATCGGCGTGACGAGCGCAACAATGCTTCCTGTCAGTTGCTCCAAGGGAATCTCTTTGTGTTTGCCCGAAAGGAGCCATTCTACTGACCTGGGGCTGCCCTCCGGCAGGGGGTCGCCCCGGGGTGGGCCGGGTTTCAGGGGCTCTAGAGCGAATGACGCGGCGGTGCGCCGGGCGGCGCTGCCGGGGGCCGCAGGGCTGCAATGCGCTGCACGAAGCGCTCGGGCCCGGCCAGGAAGCCGTCCTCGTAGGCCACCACGCGCAGGCCGGCCGCCGCCGCGAGCAGTTCGCCGGGCTGCAGCAGGAAATCGGGCCGTGAGGGCTTGCCGACGCTCTCGTTGCCCGCCGCGAAGGTTTCATATAGCAAAACGCCACCCGGTGCGACCGCCGACACGATGTCCGCCAGGCGCGGCCGCCAGAGGTAATTGGTGACCACGACGGCCCCGAACTGCCGGCCTTCGAAGGGCCAGGGGCCGGCCTCGATGTCGGCCAGCAACACGGTGCCGTGCGTGCGCGCGGCCTCGGCGGCCTCGGGCGAGCGGTCGACACCGGTGACGGCATGGCCGCGACCTGCGAACCACTGCATGTGGCGCCCGCTGCCGCAGGCGACGTCGAGCACCGTGGCCCCAGGCGCCAGCAGATGCGACCAGCGCACGATCCAGGGCGAGGGCGCCGAAGCGATGGAACTCAAAAGCAGGCCCAGATCTGGTCGATCAGCGTGACCATGAAGGCCGGCCGCGTGTAGAGCGCGAAGACGCCGGCCAGCACCAGCGCCGCGCCGGCCCAGCAGCCGGCGCGTACCAGGCGATCGCGGGCGTTGCTCGACATGGCGGGTTCTCAGGCCGGCTGCAGCCGCGGCGACCGCACGATGGCGCTCTCGCGGATCGGCAGGTTGATCAGCGCCGCGAAGACGCCGAGCGCGATCGCGATGTACCAGACCAGGTTGTAGTTGCCGTTCAGGTCGTACAGGTAGCCGCCGAGCCAGACGCCCAGGAAGGAGCCGACCTGGTGGCTCAGGAAGACGAAGCCGGCCAGCATCGACAGGTGGGCGACGCCGAAGATCTGCGCCACGATGCCGCTGGTGAGCGGCACCGTCGACAGCCACAGGAAACCGATCACGCCCGCGAACACGTAGACCGACAGCGGCGAGATCGGCACCAGCAGGAAGGCCGCGATGGCTATGGCCCGGCCCAGGTAGATGGCGGCGAGCAGCTTGCGCTTGGCCAGCCGGGCGCCGAGCGAGCCTGCGATGTAGGTGCCAAAGATGTTGAACAGGCCGATCAGCGCCAGTGCGTAGCTGGCCACCTGGGGAGCCAGGCCCTGGTCGCGCAGGTAGCTCGGCATGTGGACGCCGATGAACACCACCTGGAAGCCGCAGACGAAGTAGCCCGCCATCAGCAGCGCGAAGCTCGGGTACCTGAAGGCTTCCTGGACCGCCTGCAGGATGGTCTGTTCGCGTGGCGCGTTGCCGGCCGCGAGCCGGGGCTCGCGCAGCCAGAAGGCCAGCGGCACGATCAGCAGCACGAGCGCGGCCAGCACCAGCAGTGCCGAGTGCCAGCCCATCCGCATGATCAGCTGGCCTTCCACCGGCACCATGAGGAACTGGCCGAAGGAGCCGGCCGCCGCCGCCACCCCCATGGCCCAGGAACGCCGCTCGGCCGGAATCTGGCGCCCGATGACGCCGTAGATCACGGCGTAGGTGGTGCCGGCCTGGGCGGCGCCGATCAGCACGCCGGCCGTCAGCGCGAAGGTGAGCGGTGTGGGCGACAGTGCCATGCCGGCGAGCCCCAGCGCGTAGAGGAGCGCCCCTGCGAGCAGCACGCGGAAGGCGCCGAGCTTGTCGGCCAGCATGCCCGCGAAGACGCCGATCACGCCCCAGGAAAGGTTCTGGATCGCGATCGCGAGCGAGAAAACCTGGCGCGACCAGCCCTGTTCCTGGGTGATCGGCTGCAGCCACAGGCCGAATCCGTGGCGGATCCCCATCGAGAGGGTGACGATCATGGCGCCGCACAGGAGCACCCGCTGGACGCTCAATGGCTGGCTGGAGGTGGAGGTCATGGCCGAAAATGTATCGAAAAGGCGGCCGGCCTGCTGTCACGGCGGTGCCGGCGATTGTTGATATTTTCCGCCTTCATTGATGCGCGCCGCCGAAGCCTAGAATCCCGCGCCATGGCAAGCAAGGAACCAGGCAGTTACGGCGAATCCTCGATTCGCGTCCTCAAGGGCCTCGAGCCCGTCAAGCAGCGGCCCGGGATGTACACCCGCACCGACAACCCGCTGCACATCATCCAGGAAGTGCTCGACAACGCGGCCGACGAGGCGCTCGCGGGCTACGGCAAGAAGATCAAGGTGGTGCTCCACACCGACGGTTCGGTCAGCGTCGAGGACGACGGCCGCGGCATTCCGTTCGGCCTGCATCCCGAGGAGAAGGCGCCCGTGGTGGAGCTGGTCTTCACGCGGCTGCACGCAGGCGGCAAGTTCGACAAGGGCTCGGGCGGCGCCTACAGCTTCTCGGGCGGCCTGCACGGCGTGGGGGTCTCGGTGACCAATGCGCTGTCGACCCGGCTCGAGGTCACTTCGTATCGCGAAGGCTCGGTGGCGCAACTCGCGTTCTCGGCCGGCGACGTGGTCGAGAAGCTCAAGGTGCGGCCGCAGGAGAGCGCCGCCGCATCGGCGAGCGGCGACGGTCCGCGCGATCGCCGCCAGGGCACCACGGTGCGGGCCTGGCCCGACCCGAAGTACTTCGAATCGGCCGTGCTGCCGATCAACGAGCTCACGCACCTGCTGCGCAGCAAGGCGGTGCTGATGCCCGGCGTCACCGTGACGCTGGTGGTCGAGAAGACCAAGGACACGCAGACCTGGGCCTACAAGGGCGGCCTGCGCGACTACCTCATGCAGACGCTCAACGGCGACCCCGTGATCCCGCTGTTCGAAGGCGCCGGCCATGCCGACAAGAACGCCGACAACTTCGCCGAAGGCGAGGGCGCCGAATGGTGCGTGGCCTTCACCGAGGACGGCCAGCCGGTGCGTGAGAGCTACGTCAACCTGATTCCCACCAGCGCCGGCGGCACCCACGAGAGCGGCCTGCGCGATGGCCTGTTCACGGCGGTCAAGAGCTTCATCGAGCTGCATTCGCTGCTGCCCAAGGGCGTCAAGCTGCTGCCCGAGGACGTGTTCGCGCGCGCTTCCTACGT
Source organism: Variovorax jilinensis (assembly GCF_030316885.1). GTDB lineage: Bacteria > Pseudomonadota > Gammaproteobacteria > Burkholderiales > Burkholderiaceae_C > Variovorax > Variovorax jilinensis. The sequence continues at coordinate 885,699 of NZ_JASZYQ010000002.1, forward strand.
GCTGTCGGCCAAGGTGCTCGATCCGCAGTTCCAGGGCCAGATCAAGGAGCGCCTGAATTCGCGCGACGCGGTGCGTCTGGTGTCGAGCTTCGTGCGTCCGGCGCTCGAGCTCTGGCTGAACCAGCACGTCGACTACGGCCGCAAGCTGGCCGAGCTCGCGATCAAGGCGGCCCAGACCCGGCAGCGGGCCGGCCAGAAGGTCGAGAAGCGCAAGGGCTCGGGCGTGGCCGTGCTGCCCGGCAAGCTGACCGACTGCGAGAGCCGCGACATCGCCCACAACGAGGTGTTCCTGGTCGAGGGCGACTCGGCCGGCGGCAGCGCGAAGATGGGCCGCGACAAGGAAAGCCAGGCCATCCTGCCGCTGCGCGGCAAGGTGCTCAATACCTGGGAAGTGGAGCGCGACCGGCTGTTCGCCAACACCGAGATCCACGACATCTCGGTGGCGGTCGGCGTCGATCCGCACGGCCCCGACGATTCCCCCGACATGTCGGGCCTGCGCTACGGCAAGGTCTGCATCCTGAGCGACGCCGACGTCGACGGCTCGCACATCCAGGTGCTGCTGCTGACGCTGTTCTTCCGCCACTTCCCGAAGCTGATCGAGACCGGCCACGTCTACGTGGCCAAGCCGCCGCTGTTCCGGGTCGATGCGCCCGCGCGCGGCAAGAAGCCGGCCGCGAAGTTCTATGCGCTCGACGACGGCGAGCTGGTCGCCATCCTCGACAAGCTGCGCAAGGACGGCGTGCGCGAAGGCGCCTGGAGCATCAGCCGCTTCAAGGGGCTGGGCGAGATGAACGCCGAGCAGCTGTGGGAGACCACGCTCAACCCCGACACGCGGCGCCTGCTGCAGGTGCGGCTGGGCCGCTTCGACGCCGCGGCCACGCAGGGCGAGATCACCAAGCTCATGGGCAAGGGCGAGGCGGCGGCCCGCCGCGAGCTCATGGAGCTGCGTGCCGACGATGTCGAGATCGACGTCTAGAACCCTGTTGCTCGCGGCGCTGTTGTCATGGCTGCCGGCGCTCCAGTCTGCGCGCGCGGCCGACATCTACGGCTACCTCGACGAGAAGGGCGTTGCGCATTTCGCCTCCGAGAAGATCGACGAGCGCTACCAGCTGTTCTTTCGCGGCGGCCAGAGCTTCGACACGGCCAACGGCGTCGGCCCCCTGGGTCGCGGCGCCCGGGGCATGATCGACGGCAAGGTGCCGCCGGCCTCGCAGGCCCTGCTCGCGCTGTTCGAGGCCTCGCCGAGCTACAAGCCGGCCAAGGGCGCGCTGCGCGAGGCTGCGCGGCGGCATTCGATCGACTACGAGCTGTTGCAGGCGCTGGTGGCGACCGAATCGGGCTTCGACGCGCGCGCGGTGTCGCCCAAGGGCGCCCTGGGACTGATGCAGCTGATGCCCGCCACAGCGCAGCGCTACGGCGTCGCCGGCGACCGGAAGACCTCGCTCGAGGAAAAGCTGTTCGATCCGCGCATCAACGTCGCCACCGGCTCGCGTCACCTGAGCGAGCTGATCGCGATGTATCCGGGCCGCCTCGAGCTGGCGCTGGCGGCCTACAACGCGGGCGAGGGCGCCGTGCAGCGCGCCGGCAACAGGATTCCCGACTACCGCGAGACGCAGAACTACGTCACGACCGTGCTGCAGCTCTACGCCTACCTGAAACCGAGCGCGGCCCTCGGCCGCGGCAAGTCGCCCGGCCGCATCAAGATGGAACTGGTGCCGCGGGGCGGCGCCGTCGGACGTGGCAACATGCCGTCCGGCCTCGGCCCGACGCCGAGCACGCCGACCGAATGAACTCCGCCGCGGCAGCCGCCAACGGCTGCCAGCCGAACTCCCCTTCAATCTGAATCTCCCATGGACTCCCAACCCTCGCTCGATCTGCAGAGCCCCGAAGACGACGGCGCCCTGACGCTCGCCGACTACGCCCAGACCGCCTACCTCGAATACGCGCTCAGCGTGGTCAAGGGCCGCGCGCTGCCGGACGTCAGCGACGGCCAGAAGCCGGTGCAGCGGCGCATCCTGTATTCGATGTCGCGCATGGGCCTGGGCTTCGGCGGCGCCAACGGCACCGTCGGTGCCAAGCCCGTGAAGAGCGCGCGCGTGGTCGGCGACGTGCTCGGCCGCTTTCATCCGCACAGCGACCAGGCGGCCTACGACGCGCTGGTGCGCATGGCGCAGGATTTCTCGCAGCGCTATCCGCTGGTCGACGGGCAAGGCAACTTCGGCAGCCGCGACGGCGACGGCGCGGCGGCGATGCGATACACCGAGGCGCGCCTCGCGCGCATCACGAGCCTGCTGCTCGACGAGATCGACGAAGGCACGGTCGACTTCATCCCCAACTACGACGGCTCGACCGAGGAGCCGCGCCTGCTGCCCGCGCGGCTGCCGTTCGCGCTGCTCAACGGCGCGAGCGGCATCGCGGTGGGCCTGGCGACCGAGATTCCGAGCCACAACCTGCGCGAGATCGCCGATGCCTGCGTGGCGCTGATCAAGTCCAACGGCAAGCTTTCCGAGGAAGAACTGCTGGCGCTGGTGCCGGGCCCCGACTTCCCCGGCGGCGCGCAGATCATCAGTCCCGCGGCCGACATCGCCGAGGCCTACCGCACCGGCCGCGGCTCGCTCAAGGTGCGCGCGCGCTGGAAGATCGAGGAGCTCGCGCGCGGCCAATGGCAGCTGGTGGTCAACGAGTTGCCCCCTGGCGTCAGCACGCAGAAGGTGCTGGAGGAGATCGAGGAGATCACCAACCCCAAGATCAAGGCCGGCAAGAAGGCGTTGAGCACCGACCAGACCCAGCTCAAGGCCGCGATGCTGTCGGTGCTGGACGTGGTGCGCGACGAGTCGAGCAAGGATGCGCCGGTGCGGCTGGTGTTCGAGCCCAAGACCTCGCGCATCAGCCAGGACGAGTTCATCACCACGCTGCTCGCGCAGACCTCGCTCGAGAGCTCGTCCTCGATCAACCTCACGATGGTGGGCATCGACGGCAAGCCGACCCAGAAGTCGCTGCGCCAGATGCTCAACGAGTGGATCGCGTTCCGCGAGATCACGGTCGAGAAGCGCTCGCGCCATCGCCTGGGCAAGGTGCAGGACCGCATCCACATCCTCGAGGGCCGGCAGCTGGTGCTGCTCAACATCGACGAGGTGATCGCGATCATCCGCGCGGCCGAGGACCCGAAGGCGGCGCTGATCGCCCGCTTCGCGCTCAGCGAGCGGCAGGCCGAGGACATCCTCGAGATCCGGCTGCGCCAGCTGGCCCGGCTGGAAGCGATCAAGATCGAGCAGGAGCTCAAGGGCCTGCGCGAGGACCAGAAGAAGCTCGAGGAAATCCTCGGCAGCCCGGCCGCGCTGCGGCGCCTGCTGGTCAAGGAGATCGAGGCCGACGCCAAGAGCTTCGAGGACCCGCGCCGCACGCTGATCCAGGCCGAGAAGCGCGCGGTGGCCGAGGTGCGGGTGGTCGACGAGCCGGTCACGGTGATCGTCTCGCAGAAGGGCTGGGTGCGCACGCAGAAGGGCTGGGCCAGCGAGCGCGCCGCGGGTGCGGCCGCGCCCGAATACAGCTTCAAGTCGGGCGATGCGCTCTACGGTGCCTTCGAATGCCGCTCGGTCGACACGCTGCTGGTCTTCGGCACTGCCAAGGACAAGGGCGTGCGGGTCTACAGCGTGGCCGTGGCCTCGCTGCCGGGCGGTCGCGGCGACGGTCAGCCCGTGACCACGCTGATCGACCTCGACAGCGGCACGCACGTGGCCCACTACTTCGCGGGGCCGGCCGGCGCCAGCCTGCTGCTCTCGAACACCGGCGGTTACGGCTTCATCGCGGCGGTCGAGAACATGATCTCGCGCCAGCGCGGCGGCAAGGCCTTCATCGACGTCGGCGAGGGCGAGCAGCTGTGCCGGCCCTCGCTGGTCGGCGGTGCCGGCGGCGCCGAGCCGCTGCCTGCGGCCACGCACGTGGCCTGCGCATCGACCGGCGGTCGCATCCTGACCTTCGAGATCGCGGAACTCAAGGCGCTGCCCAAGGGCGGCCGCGGCCTGACGCTGATCGATCTCGAACCCAAGGACACGCTGGCCGGTGCCGCGGCCTACACGCGCAGCGTGCGCATCGAGGGTGTCGGCCGCGGCGGCAAGGAGCGCGAGGAGACGCTCGAGATCCGCACGCTCAACAATGCGCGCGCGGCGCGGGCGCGCAAGGGCAAGGCGGCCGATCTCGGCTTCAAGCCGAGCGGCGTCGTGCGCGTGCTCTAGGAGGCGCCATGGACATCGGAATCATCGGCGTGGTGATCGCGGTGGCGAGCGGTCTTTGCAGCTTTGCGCTCGGCCGCTGGATCACCAACAAGCGGCGGCAGAAGAAGGCCGACCAGGCGCGAGCCGCGGCCGAGGCCGGCCAGAGCAGGCAGGTGCGCCGCGCGAACCAGAGGCAGCGGCAGCGCCGGAGCTAGCCACGGCCGGCTGCGTCGCGACGACAGGCGCTATTTCAGCCCCTGCCACCAGCGCACGTTGCTGCGCGGCTGACCGATCGTCAGCACCTCGCCGATGACCGGGGTGGCGAGAGAGATGTTCCTGCTCTCCGACAGGTCCGCGATGCGATCCAGCGGGTCGTGCCAGGTGTGGAAGGCGAGATCGAAGGTGCTGTTGTGCACCGAGAACAGCACCTTGCCACGCAGGTCCTCGAAGGCCCGAACGCTTTCCTCGGGCGTCATGTGGACCGCGGGCCAGTAGGCGTCGTAGGCGCCGTTCTCGATCAGCGCGAGGTCGAAGCCGCCGAAGCGTTCGCCGATCTCGCGGAAACCCTTGAAGTAGCCGGAATCGCCGCTGTAGAAGATGCGCTGGTCGCCGCTCTGGATCACCCACGAGGCCCACAGCGTGCTGTCGCGGTCGCTCAGCGAGCGGCCCGAGAAATGCTGCGCCGGTGTCGCGGTCAGTTCGACGCCGTCGAACTTCGCGCTCTGCCACCAGTCGAGCTCGGTCACGCGGTCGGCCGGCACGCCGAGCTCGACCAGCCGCGCCTTGACGCCGAGCGGCGCGAAGTAGCGCTGCACGCGCTGCGCCAGGTACTCGATGGTCGCGACGTCGAGGTGGTCGTAGTGGTCGTGCGAGAGGATCAGGCCCTCGATCGGGGGCAACTGCTCGAGCGCGATCGGCGGCGGGTGGAAGCGCTTGGGGCCCAGCCACTGGAAGGGCGACACGCGTTCGCTGAAGACCGGATCGATCAGCCAGAACTTGCCGCGCAGCTTGAGCAGATGCGACGAATGGCCCAGGCGCACGATGTGGTTGGCCTGCGCGTCGAGCGCCTCGAGTTGCGCCGGGGTCAGCGATTGCACCGGGATCGGATCGACCGGCACGGTGTCGGTCTTGTTGCCGAAGAAGAAGCGCGACCAGATCGTCCAGGTGCCGGCCGAAGGCTTGGCGTCGGGGTTCGGCGGGTTGCGGAAGCCGCAGTCCCGGAACTGCGGCGAGGCCGCATAGGACGACTCGCAGGCACCCTGGCTCGCGCAACTCGCCAGCAGGGCGCCCAGTGCCACGACGAGGGGCGGCAGCCAGCGCGGGCGGGCCTTCGGGGCGGGGGCGTGGAGGTGCGCGGCGGACATGACGGAAGTGCTTTCTGTTCTGTTGGAGGTGCTTCGCCGGGCGCCAGCTTAACCGCCGCCGGGGCGCGAGGCATAGGCCGTTCGAGCCATTGATGGATCGGGCCGGCCATGAAATATTGACGCGAACCACAAGGACCTGCATGGACGAGACCATCCAGAAGCTGGTGGCCGAGCGTCGGCGCGCACTCCACGGCACCGACGACGGCCGGCGGCCCTGGGGCCTGGCACTGTCGGGCGGCGGCATTCGCAGCGCGACCTTCTGCCTCGGCCTGATCAAGGCGCTCGCGGCGCGCCGGCAACTGCTCAAGTTCGACATCGTGTCCACCGTCTCGGGCGGTGGCTACATCGGCTCGGCGCTCGGCCGTCTGTGCCACGACGCCGGCTCGCCCGACGAGGTGCGCCAGATCGAGGAGGCGCTCGGCGACGTAGACCGCGCGCGCTTCGGCTGGTGGCTGCGCGCCAACGGCCGCTATCTGATTCCCGGGGGCCTGCGCGACACGCTGTTCGCTGCCGCGCTGTACCTGCGCAACCTGCTGGCAACCCACATCGAGCTCGCGATCGCGGCCAGCCTGATCGGCATGGTGCTGGCGGCCACCAACCTGCTGCTGTGGGACGCCGTGTTTCGCGCGGTCGACCTCAACAGCGTGCCGCCCGACGCGGTGGTGCGATCGACCCAGGTCGATGCGCTGCAGTTCCTGCGGCTGTCGGTGGAGTGGGCCACGCAATGGCCGACGCTCTGGTTCACGCTGATCGGGCCGTTCATCGCCTCGGTCGTGCTGGCCTGCGCCTACTGGTCGGTGAGCGACAAGCCGTCGACGCGGTCGATATTGCTGCAGATCGCGATGTGGCTGGCGCTCGGCATCGGTGCCGCCTGGGTCGGGCCCAAGCTGATGCTGCGCTACAGCGGGCCGCCATGGCTGGCGCCGGCCTTCGAGATGTTCGCGGTCTGCTGGGTGGTGGCGCTGCTCTGGGTGCTGTATCGAAGCCGCCGCCAGACGCCCCCGGCGCTGCGCAACGAACTGACCGACCGGCTCGCCTCGGTCATCAACGCGGCGCTGCTGATCGTGATGCTGGGGCTGCTGGACCGCAGCGCCTGGTGGCTCGCGGCCGAGAGCCAGGAGCAGCGCATCTCGTACGGCGCCGTGCTGCTGGTGGCCGCGGCGATCCTGCGCGGCGTGCTGCCGATGCTGCTGTCGCATCGGCAGGAACTGCCGGGCATCGGCAAGACGCTGGTGATGACGCTGGCCAGCATGCTCGGACTGGCCCTGGCCTTCTGCCTGGCCGCCTGGTGGGTGGGCGTGGTCTATGCGGCGGTGCTGCTGCCGGTGTTCACGCCGGCCGGGCTGGACTTCATGCGCGGCTGGGCCTGGCTGGGCACCATCGCCGTGATCATCGGCGTCTATGCGCTGGTGACCGGGCGCAACTTCGCCTTCCTGAACGCATCCTCGCTGCACATGTTCTACAAGGCGCGCATCGTGCGCGGCTACCTCGGCGCGGCCAATGCGCGGCGCCTCGGCGCCCGGCCGATCGACAAGGTGTCGGGGCTGGAGCCGCCCGACGTGCCGGTCGGCGAGGTCGACGCGCACGACGACATCTCGCAGCTGCGTTATGCGCCGCACGTGCACGGGGGTCCGGTGCACCTGGCCAACGTGTGCATCAACCAGACCCACGACACCAAGGAGCGGCTCTTCAATCGCGACCGCAAGAGTCAGCCGATGACCATCGGCCCGCTGGGCTGGATGCAGGCCGGCGGCGCCCAGTGGACGCAGGCGCACGGCGATGGCGCGCTCTCGCTCGGCGCCTGGGCCGCCATCTCGGGCGCGGCCTTCGCGCCCGGCCTCGGACGGCTGACCAAGCGCGGCATCGCCGCCCTCTCGGTCTTCGCCGGGCTGCGCCTGGGCTACTGGTGGAACAGCGCCGAGGCCGGCGTCATGCAGCGCGGCGCGGTGGTGCATGCCAATCCGCTGCTCATGAAGACGCGCTTCATGCTGCTCGAATGCTTCGGCGCCTTTCCGGGCAGCAGCTCGGCCAACTGGTACCTGAGCGATGGCGGCCATTTCGAGAACACGGGCGCCTATGCGCTGCTCAGGCAGGAGGCCGCGCTGATCGTGATCGCCGACTGCGGCGCCGATCCGGACTACCGCTTCTGCGACCTCGAGATCCTGATCCGCCGCGCCCGCATCGACCTCAATGCCGAGATCGTGTTCATGAAGCCGCGGCCCGACGCCGAGTGGACGCACCTGGGCGCTTTCGGTTCGCTCAACGACCTGGCCTCGCCGACCAGCCAGGCCTGCCTGGCGCTGGCGCAGGTGCGCTATGCGAGCGGTGCCACCGGACAGATCGTGCTGGTCAAGCCCAACGTGTCGGCCTCGCTGCCGGTCGATCTGGTCAATTTCAAGGCCGCCAATCCCCTGTTCCCGCAGCAGCCGACCACCGACCAGTTCTTCGACGAGGCGCAGTGGGAGAGCTACTTCCGCCTCGGCTCCGAGATCGGCTTCCGGCTCGACGACGAGCTGCTCGAGCACGTGGCCGCCGGGGCGCCCGGCCTGTTCGTGGTCGACGACGGCCAGCCCGATGCCAGCCCGCGCAGCGCCAGGCCCGGCGACAAGGACAGTGCGGCGGCGGCCGCGGTCGGCTCGATGAGCCGGCTGCAGGCGCGCGTGCTGAAGGCCGGCGCGGTGACCGCCTCGATCGGCATCGGTACGGCGGCCACCTTCGGCGTCGCGGCCTGGCAGGGCATCGACAGCTGGCGCTCGCAGCGGGCCGACCAGGAGAAGTCCGAGAACAGCGCCTTCAAGGACCTGACCGAGCGCTGGGCCCACCTGCGCACCGCGGGCGGTGGCGATGCGCCGGCCCTGCTTGCGGCCGAGCTGCTGCGCACCGGCGACCTGCTGTGCCGCGAGGGCAGCGACAACTTCATGGCCAAGTTCAGGCTCTCGGTGCGCATGGTCGACGATGCCAAGCAGGCCTGTGCGGGCGAGGCGGCGGGCCAACGCACGCCAGCCTGCACGCGGCTGCTCGATGCCGGCAACGGCATCGACTGCCTGCAGCCGGCGCAGGCACCGCCGTGCGCGCCGCGCTATTGGGCGCGCGACTACAGCGGCCAGACCGGCTCCAAGCAGAACTGCAGCGGCATCCTGCCCGAGCCGTTCGCGCTCGCGGTGTGGCTGCGCGAGCGCGTCACCGGGCAGCGCATGGTGCGCGTGGTGACCGGTCCGCCGGCGCCCGCCGCCCAGCCGCCGCTGCCCGATGGCTCGCCCGCCCCCGTGCCGGCGCCGATCGCCCGCGATGCCTGCGAGGGCGCAGTCGTGTACATCCTCACCTATGGCACCGCGCTGCGCGACAAGGCGCGTGCCTGGCGCGGACCGTGGCGCGAACTCGGCGCCTCGGTGCCACCGATCGAGGACGTGCTGAGCACCTCCCGGCGTGCCGGCCGGGCGCCGCCGGTCGGCCACGAAGCGCCGACCGTGGTCATCCGCGAGGAATCCTCACGCGCCTGCGCGGTGGCGCTGACGCAGACCGCGGCCTCGCCGACCGGTCAGCCCTGGGCGATCAAGCTGCTGCCGCGTCCGACCAAGGCCGACCCCGGGGCCATCGAGGTCTGGCTGCCGCGCATCAAGGACGCCTACATGCCCTGAGTTCACACCTTCGGTGGATGACGGGCGGCGCGGCGCGCGGTCCAATGCATCCAGCGGCGCGCCGCTGACGCCAGTGGCCGCCGCCGATCGGGAGAGGGCCATGAACACATCGACTTCGATTGCCGCGCTCTGCGCGGCCTGCGTCTTCGGCGCCGGCTGCGACAGCCAGCCCGCGGTCGCGTATGTCGCGCACGGCGCCGACTTCAGCGTGCTGGGCCTGACCGAGGAGGCCGCGGGCTGCGAACCGCCGGCCAGGCTCGGTTACCTCACGGGATGGGACGGCAAGACGGTGCGCGGCTGCTGGGTGCGCGACCGTGCCGAGATCCGCCTTCGCTTCGACGGCGGGCTGGACGACCGCCGCATTCCGGTCGGCGACTTCCACCGCACCGAGATCGCGCAGTACCGGCGTTCGGCGCTCGACTGAGCGGACCGCGCTCAGCGCCGCGCGGCGCTCGTCAACGTGAGCTCGACGTCGAAGAACTCGCTGCTGCCGTCGTCGTTGTCGCTCACCAGGGCACCGCGCGCGCGCCGCGCCGTGGTCTGCCTGAGCGCGATCGACTCCACCTTGGTCTTGAGCACCATGCCGCGCTGCGTGAGCAGCCAGGCACTCTCGCGCAGGTCGAGCGGGGCCCTGTCCTTCAGCCTGGCCAGCGCGATGAGCCCCACATAGCTGCCCAGCACCGCGCCGTCGTCGATGGCGTTGTCGGCGCCCTCGACAGAGGCCGTGAACACCAGGCTGTCGATCTCGGGCCAGTAGTCGGCGCCCGAGAAGCCGGCCTCGCGGCCGCCGAGGCGCGGCAGGCTCGCCTCGTGCAGGTCGATGTGCTCGATGCGGTCGATGCTGCCGCCCATGTAGGCCATGAGGTCATCGACCGACACCCTGTACAGGATGTTGCGGACCGCGTTGCCGCGATTGAAGAACCAGGCGTCGCCGCGCGCGATCGCCAGCGCCTCGATGTTCACGAGCACGCCCGGCGCGAAGCCTGCGAGCCGGGCGAAGTCGCCGTACAGCGCCGCCATGTCGCGCGTGCGCGGCGCCGACCGGCCATCGGTGGCGACCAGCAGGCCGGTCTGGCGCGTGCCCCTCCTGCTGCCCGAGCCGAGGATCAGGTTCCACACGGCGCCTGCATGCGTGACCGTGGCCATGGCCTCGTAGTCGGGCTTCAGGTGCTTGGCGATGCGGCCGTCGGCCTGCACCGGGAAGCGCGCCAGGCGCGTGCGGCCGGAGATCGCGAACTTCGGGTCCAGCGTGAAGAGGTAGGCGGCGTCGTCGCCCACCACGAAATACCTGCCGCCGTGCCAGGTCATGCCGGAGCCCGACGAAAGCTCCGGCCGGACGACCGGTCCGGTGAGCCGGATCGACAGGTCGGCGGCCTGTGCGCTCCAGGCCGCGATCGCAAGCAGCAGCCCGGCCCAGAGACGCAGGTTCATGGCGTGGGCCGGTCGGTTCGGTCGACCTGGATGACGGCGGACATGCCCCAGTGTAGGCAGCGAGGCTGGGATAGGGGAATCCCTAGGTGCGACTGAAACCGGTTTCAATATACTCGCCTGCACCGCAACGGAGCGTTCCGCCTGCGCTGCGCACCTTCATCGACCGCCCTCCGACTCTTCGTCTCCCAGTGAACTATCAATTCCAGTTCGACGCCGTCTTCGCGGCCTGGCCGCTGCTGCTCAAGGGCACCTGGATCACGATCCAGCTGTCGCTGGTGGCCATGCTGCTGGGCCTGCTGGTGTCGATCTTCTGCGCCTGGGGCAAGACCTCCGGGCCGGGGTGGCTGCGCTTCCTGGTCAATGCCTACATCGAGGTGATCCGCAACACGCCTTTCCTCGTGCAGCTGTTCTTCTTCTTCTTCGCGCTGCCCGCGATCGGGCTGCGCTGGTCGCCCTACACGGCGGCGCTCACCGCCATGGTGGTCAATCTCGGGGCCTACGCCGCCGAGATCGTGCGCGCCGGCATCGAATCGATCCCCAAGGGCCAGATCGAGGCGGGCAGGGCGCTCAACCTCAAGCCGTGGGAGATCTTCCGCTTCGTGATCCTCAAGCCCGCGCTCAAGGCCATCTATCCGGCCCTCACCAGCCAGTTCATCCTGCTGATGCTGAGCTCTGCCGTGGTGTCGGTGATCTCGGCCGACGACCTGACCTCGGTGGCCGCCAACCTGCAGTCGCAGACCTTCCGCAGCTTCGAGATCTACATCGTCGTGGCCGGCATCTATCTGCTGCTCTCGCTGAGCTTCTCGGCGCTGTTCAAGCTGATCTACCGGCACACCCTCAACTATCCGGATCGGCGCTGACACCCCATGCGTACCTTCGGCTTTCCCGAATTCCTGTTCATCCTCGAGGCCGCGCAGTGGACGCTCGCGCTGTCGGCGATCGCCTTCGTCGGTGGCTCGGTCCTGGGACTCGTCATCGCACTTGCGCGCACATCCGAGAACCGCATCGCGCGCGCGCTGTCGACCGGCTTCATCCAGGTCTTCCAGGGTACGCCGCTGCTGCTGCAGCTGTTCCTGATCTTCTTCGGCGCGCCCGTGCTCGGGCTCGACATCAATCCGTGGATCGCCGCCGGCGTGGCCCTGGTGCTCAACAGCGCGGCCTTCCTCGGCGAGATCTGGCGCGGCTGCATCGATGCCGTGCCGCGCGGCCAGTGGGAGGCCGCGCAGGCGCTCAACCTCGGCTACGGCTCGCGCATGCGCGACGTGGTCCTGCCGCAGGCCTTCAAGATCGCGCTGCCACCCACGGTGGGCTACCTCGTGCAGATCATCAAGGGCACCTCGCTCGCGGCCATCATCGGCTTCACCGAGATCACGCGCGCGGGCCAGATCATCAACAACGCCACCTTCCAGCCGCTGTACGTGTTCACGACCGTGGCGGCGCTCTACTTCATCATCTGCTGGCCGCTCTCGCTGCTGGCTGCGCGCATGGAGCGCAACCGTGCACGTGCACTCACCCGCTGAACCGCTTTCAAACCAGGAGACCTTCGACATGATCCGTTCCACCACCCGCCGCGCTGCCGTCGCCGCCCTCGGCCTGGGCGCTGCCCTGACCGTCTTCGCTCCCTTCGCATCGGCCCAGACCGTGGCCGACATCAAGAAGAAGGGCGAGATCACCATCGGCATGCTGGTCGACTTCCCGCCCTACGGGACCACCGATGCCAAGAACCAGCCCGACGGCTACGACGCCGACGTCGCCAAGCTGCTGGCCAAGGACTGGGGCGTGAAGGCCAACATCGTGCCGGTCACGGGCCCGAACCGCATTCCCTTCCTGCTGACCAACAAGGTCGACCTGCTGGTGGCCTCGCTGGCGATCACGCCCGAGCGCGCCAAGCAGGTTCAGTTCTCGCAGCCCTACGCGGCGGCCACGATCGTGCTCTACGGCAAGACCGGTACGCCGATCAAGAGCGCGGCCGACCTGAAGGGCCTGCGCGTCGGCGTGGCGCGCGCCAGCACCCAGGACGTGGCCGTGACCAAGGCTGCGCCCGAAGGCACCGAGATCCGCCGCTTCGACGACGATGCCTCGGCCATGCAGGCGCTGATGTCGGGCCAGGTCGACGCGATCGGCGCATCGACAACGGTCGCGGCCCAGATCGCCAAGCGCGTGCCGCCGAACACCTTCGAGAACAAGTTCAACCTGGTGCAGCAGAACATGGGCATCGCGATGCGTCCAGGCCAGGAAGAGCTGACCAAGGCCGTCAACGACTTCGTGGCCAAGAACACGGCCAATGGCGAGCTCAACAAGCTCTATCAGAAGTGGCTGTCGACCGACCTGCCGAAGATGAACTGACCCCGGAGATTCGCTGACCCCCAGGTTGGCTCACTTCGTGTAGCCGCCCACCCCCTCTCCGGGGGGCAACACCAGCGGCCCGGCGAAGCCGGTTCCGCGGGGTTCCGCGAATGGGCTTCGGTGCCCTCGCCTCGAATGCCCCAGCCGTTGAATGATGGACATTGAAATGACAGACCCGACCGATCAGCCGATCATCCGCCTCGAGGCGGTGAACAAGTGGTACGGCACCTTCCAGGTGCTGACCGACATCGACCTGTCGGTGCGTGCGGGCGAGCGCATCGTGATCTGCGGGCCCTCGGGCTCGGGCAAGTCGACGTTGATCCGCTGCATCAACCGGCTCGAGACGGTGCAGCAGGGCCGCATCGTGGTCGATGGCATCGAGCTCACGGCCGGCGGCAAGAACGTCGATGCGGTGCGTGCCGAGGTCGGCATGGTGTTCCAGCAGTTCAACCTGTTCCCGCACCTCACGATCCTGCAGAACTGCACGCTGGCGCCGATGCGCTCGCGCGGCATGTCGAAGGCGCAGGCGGAGGAGGTGGCGATGAAGTACCTCACGCGGGTGCGCATTCCCGAGCAGGCGCACAAGTACCCGAGCCAGCTTTCGGGCGGCCAGCAGCAGCGTGTCGCGATCGCGCGCGCGCTGTGCATGGCGCCCAAGATCATGCTGTTCGACGAGCCCACATCGGCGCTCGATCCCGAGATGGTCAAGGAAGTGCTCGACACCATGATCGGCCTGGCCGAGGACGGCATGACGATGCTGTGCGTCACGCACGAGATGGGCTTCGCGCGCAGCGTCGCCGACCGCGTGATCTTCATGGCCGACGGCCGGATCGTCGAGCAGGCGCCGCCGGCCGAGTTCTTCGGCAACCCGAAGCACGAGAAGACGCGCCAGTTCCTGGGCCAGATCCTGAGTTCCCATCAGGCGAGCTCATGACTCACGCCCAGGTTGGCTCGCTTCGCGTAGCCGCCCACCCCCTCGCCGGGGGCCATGCCAGCGGCCCGGCAAAGCCGGTTCCGCGGCATTCCCCGAGCAGGCAGATCCTGCGATCCCTATGACATCCGTGTTGATCTCCCTTTCGTCCTTCGGCGCCGCCGAGACCGGCCGCCACGGCCAGCTCTGGTGCGCGCAGCTTGCGCGTGCCGCGGGCGCCGACAGCGTCGAGGTGCGCGGCGAACTGCTGCGCGACGCCGCCACCGAGCTGCCGCCGATGGCCGGCCTGGCCTCGGTCTACTCGAGCCCCGAGGGCCTCTGGGCCGAGGGCGGCTGGCTCGACAGCGCGGCGCTCAAGCGCGGCATCGCGGCTGCCACCACGCTCGGCGCCCAGCGGCTCAAGATGTCGATCGGCGCCTTCGGCCCGGGCTCCCATGGCTCGCTGTGGGGCCTCAAGGTGCAGCTGGCCGAGACCCGCGTCGAGCTCGTGATCGAGAACGACCAGACGGTCGCGGCCGGCTCGCTGCCTGCGATGCTGGCCTTCTTCGACGCCGCCGACCGCGCCGGCCTCGACCTCGGCATGACCTTCGACATGGGCAACTGGCACTGGCTCGGCGAATGCCCGCTGCGGGCCGCCGAGGCACTGGCCCGGCGCGTGCGCTACGTGCATTGCAAGGGCGTGCAGCGGCTGCCGGCCAAGTGGGTCGCGGTGCCGCTGGCCGATTCGGTCGCGCCCTGGCGCGCCGTGCTTCGGGCGCTGCCGGGCGACGTGCCGCGCGCCATCGAATACCCGCTGGTCGGCGACGACCTGATGGCAGTCACGCGCGACCAGGTCGCGCTCCTTCGGAGCCTGTGATGAGCACGATTCCTGCCGTGGCCTTCGACGTCGCGCTGTTCGGCGAGGCCATGCTGCTGCTGGTCGCCGACCGACCCGGCCCGATCGAGAACGCCACGGCCTTCCACAAGCGCACCGCTGGCGCCGAGACCAACGTGGCGATCGGCCTGGCGCGCCTGGGCCTGAAGGTGGGATGGGCCAGCCGGCTCGGCACCGACTCGATGGGCCGCGCGCTGCTGGCCGCCATGCAGGGCGAGGGCATCGATTGCTCGCACGTGATCTGCGATGCCAGCCAGCGCACCGGCTTCCAGTTCAAGGGCCGCGTCACCGACGGCAGCGATCCGCCGGTGGAATACCACCGCAAGGGCTCGGCCGCGAGCCGCATGGGGCCGGCCGACGTCGACGAGGCCTGGCTCGCATCCGCGCGCCATCTGCACGCCACGGGCGTGTTCGCGGCCATCTCCGACACCAGCCTGCCGGCGGCACTGCGGACGATGGAAGTCATGCGCGCAGCCGGCCGCACGATCTCGTTCGACCCCAACCTGCGGCCCACGCTGTGGTCCTCGCCCGAAGCCATGCGCCACTGGATCAACGAACTGGCCGCACGCGCCGACTGGGTGCTGCCGGGCATGGAGGAGGGCGTCTTCCTCACGGCCCAGGACACGCCCGAAGGCGTGGCGCGCTTCTACCGCGAGCGCGGCGCGAAGCTCGTGGTCGTGAAGCTCGGCGCCGAGGGTGCCTATTACGACAGCGATGTCGAGGGCACCGGTCGCGTGGCCGGCTTTCCGGTCGAGGAGATCGTCGACACCGTGGGCGCCGGCGACGGCTTCGCGGCCGGCGTCGTGAGCGCGCTGCTCGAAGGCCGGTCGGTGCCCGACGCGGTGCGACGCGGTGCCTGGATCGGCGCGCGCGCCGTGCAGGTGCTCGGCGACACCGAGGGCCTTCCGACCCGCGCCCAGCTCGAGGAGGCCCGGCTGTGACACGCAAGAACATCCTGGTCTTCCGCGAGCTGCCCGACGACCAGCTGGCGCGGCTGCAGGCCGCGCACGAAGTCACGGTCGCCAACCCGCGCGTGGCGGCCCAGCGCGGCGCCTTCGACGCGGCGCTCGGCGACGTGCAGGGACTGATCGGCTCGAGCTTTCCGGTCGACGAGGGGCTGCTCGCGCGCGCGCCCAGGCTCGAGGTGGTCTCCAGCGTCTCGGTCGGCGTCGACAACTACGCGCTGGCCGCGCTGCACGCGCGCGGCATCGTGCTGTGCCACACGCCCGGCGTGCTCGACGAGACCGTGGCCGACACCGTCTTCGCGCTGCTGATGGCGACCAGCCGCCGCGTGGTCGAGCTCTCGAACCTCGTGCGCGAAGGCCGCTGGACGAAGAACATCGACGAGGCGCTGTTCGGCGCCGACGTGCACGGCAAGACGCTGGGCCTGCTGGGCTTCGGCCGCATCGGCCAGGCGATCGCACGTCGCGCGTCGCTGGGCTTCGGCATGCCGGTGCTCTACCACGCGCGACGCGCGGTCGACCTTGCCGCCCAGGCGCCCGAACTGCAGGGCCGCGCGGCGCACGTGCCGCTGGCCGGACTGCTCGCGCGGTCCGATTTCGTGGTCGCCATGCTGCCGCTCTCGGACAGCACGCGCGGCATGATCGATGCGCCCTTCTTCGCCGGCATGAAGCCCGGCGCGATCTTCATCAACGGCGGCCGCGGTGCCACGGTGCAGGAAGACGCACTGCTGGCCGCACTCGACAGCGGCAGCCTGCGCGCCGCCGGCCTCGACGTCTTCGCGACCGAACCGCTGCCGGCCGATGCGCCGCTGCGCACGCACCCGCGCGTGACGCCGCTGCCGCACATCGGGTCGGCCACGCACGAGACCCGGCACGCCATGGCCGAGCTCGCGACCACCAACCTGCTGCAGGCCCTGGCCGGCGAACGGCCCGCGGCCGTCTACGACACCGCCTCGGCTTGAACGCGCGAACCCCGATGCAGCGTCCGGCCCGCGCCACCATCGCCGACGTGGCCCGGGTGGCCGGGGTGTCGAAGGCCACCGTCTCGCGCTTCCTCAACCACCGCGACCGGCTGCTCAGCGACGACATCGCGGCGCGTGTCGAGGCCGCGGTCGCGCAGCTGGCCTACACGCCGAGCCCGATGGCGCAGGCTTTGAGCCACGGCCGCTCGCGCCTGATCGGCCTGATCGTGGCCGACATCACCAACCCCTATTCGGTGGCCGTGCTGCGTGGCGCGGAGAAGGCCTGCCAGGATGCCGGCTACCTCGTGATGCTGTTCAACCTCGGCAACGACATCGACCGCGAGCGCGAGGCGATCGATGCGCTCGCCGGCTACCAGGTCGATGGCTTCATCCTCAACACGCTGGGCCGCGGCACGGGCCTGATCGATGCCGAAGCACTGCGCGGCAAGCCTGCGGTGCTGGTGGACCGCCGCCACGCGGGCATGCACACCGATTTCGTCTCGCTCGACAACGCGGCCGCGATGCAGCTGGCCTGCGGCCATCTCGTGGAGGGCGGCCATCGCGAGCTGCTCTACGTCACCGAACCGCAGAAGGGCGTGAGCTCGCGTCGCGAGCGCACCGCGGCCTTCGGTGCGTGCGTGCAGTCGCAGGGGCCGCGCGTGAGCGGCATGGTCTTCGAATGCGAGGCCGACGATGCGGCGGGCCTCGATGCCGCGCTGCAGGGGCTGCATCAGCGGGCGCGGCGAGCCCGCCGGCGTGCCGCCGTGCTGGCCGGCAACGCGGTCGTGACCCTGCGCGTGGCGGCGGCGATGGCGCGCCTGGGCCTGCAGTTCGGCAGCGACCTCGGCTTCGTCGGCTTCGACGATCCCGAATGGGCGCCGCTGATCGGGCCGGGCCTCAGTGCCATCGCGCAGCCGACCGAGGCGATCGGGCGCAGCGCCGCGACCTGCCTGCTCGAGCGGCTGAAGGGCCTCGAGGGCCCCGCGCGGCAGCTGCTGCTGCCGGGGGAACTGGTGGTGCGGGGGTCGTCGGCGCCGGCTTCCTGACGCAGGGCCGGCGACGACCGCGCCCGGCCTACTCGACCTCGGCGATCAGCTCGATCTCGACGCAGGAGCCGGTCGGAATCTGCGCCACGCCGAAGGCGCTGCGCGCATGCGCACCCTTCTCGGCGCCGAACACCTCGGCGATCAGTTCGCTCGCGCCGTTGGTCACGAGATGCTGTTCGGTGAAGGTGGGCACCGAATTCACCAGGCTCATCACCTTGACGATGCGCTTCACGCGTTCGAGGTCGCCGCCGACCGCCGCCTGCAGCGTGCCGAGCAGGTCGATCGCGATCGCGCGTGCGGCCTGCTTGCCTTCCTCGGTCGAGATGCCGGCGCCCAGCTGGCCGACCCACGGCTTGCCGTCCTTGCGCGCGATGTGGCCCGAGAGGAAGACCAGGTTGCCGGTGCGCACGAAAGGCACGTAGGCGGCCGCGGGCACGGCAACGGGTGGCAGCGTGATGCCGAGGCTCTTCAGCTTGTCTTGGATGCTCATGGCGTTTCCTTGTGGTCCTGAGTGGGTTGCGACGCGGTTTGCGCCTGGTGTGGGGTCTGGGGCTGCGGTTCGAATCGCGACTGCGACTGCGACTGCGACTGGGAATGCGCTTGCGACGGGGTCTGCGACTGGGCCAGCTCCGCTGCGATGCGCGCCGCCTCTTCCATCAGTTCCTCCATCGGCCGCACCGTGACGCTCACGGCCAGCGTGTGGCGTGCGCCGCCGTGCAGCACGCCGCGCATCGGCGAGACGTCGGAGTAGTCGCGGCCGATCGCCAGCGTCACGTAGTCCTCGCCGGGCTGCCGGCCGTTGGTGGGGTCGAACTCGGCCCAGTCGCCGGGGCCGTCCGCGCCCGGCAGGTAGACCGAGACCCAGGCGTGCGAGGCGTCGGCACCGATCAGGCGCGGGCGACCCGGCGGCGGCTGGGTCAGCAGGTAGCCGCTCACGTAGCGTGCGGGCAGGCCCATGGTGCGCATGCAGGCGATCATGATGTGGGCGAAATCCTGGCACACGCCCTTGCGCTGGGCCAGGGCCTCGATGGCGGGCGTGCTGATCTCGGTGCTGCCGGCGTCGTACTCGAAGTCGGCATACATGCGCAGCGTGAGATCCATCGCGGCATCGAAGGCCGGGCGGCCCGGCGCGAAGCTGGGGCGCGCGTAGGCTGCGAAGTCGTCATGGCGCGGCACGTAGCGCGACGGGAAGACGAAGTCCGAGGCCGGGTCGTAGCGCGCGCCCTTGACGTAGCGAAAGCGTTCGCGCACCTCTTCCCACGGCAGGCCGCGCGCGACCGCGGGCGACAGCAGGGGCGCGCTCGTCTCGACCACGCTCTCGGCCGTCACGACCAGTTCGTCGTGGGTCGAGTCGAGGGCGAAGAAGGCGCGCGTGTTGCCGTAGAGGTCGGCCGATTCCTCGCGCAGCGAGGGCGCCGGGCTGATGGTGAGCTCATGGCTCACGAGCCGCTGCGAGACCGTGCTCATGGGCTTCAGGTGCGCCATGTGCTGCGCGGTCTCGACCGGCGGCGTGTAGTCGTAGCGCGTGGCGTGGGTGACGTGAAGCAGCATGAATGTATTGTCGCTCGCCCCCAGGTTGCCTCGCACTTCGTGTCGAGGCGCCTCCGGTAGGGGGGCGGCTACACGAGGTGAGCCAACCTGGGGCGAGCGTCAAGCCCCGACCGAGCGCAGCGATTCGGAAGTCAGCGTGAAGTAGCGCGTCCCGATCGCGTCCGACACGTGGTAGGCCGCGCCTTCGCAGGCGGCGAACAGCTGCACCAGCGCCGGGTACTGGCCGTCGGCGCCGGCATCGCACAGGGTCTCGAGGGTCCAGGCGTCGGGGTCGGGCAGGTCGTACGAGAGCGCGGTCAGCTTGTCGGGTGCGCTGCCTGCGAGCTTGGCGATGCGCTTGCGCAGCGTGTGCGTGACCCAGCTCAGCGAGCGCGGGTTGTCGCCGTCGAGCATCAGCAGGTCGACCAGCGTGGCGACGTCGCGCCGTTGCTGGTAGCGCGCATGGAAGGTGATGGTGCTGTCGAACAGCGCGACCATGGCCTCGAAGCCGCTGACCTCGTGCACCGATCCGGTCGTGAAGCCGGCCTCGAGCGCGCTCGACAGGAAGCTCAGGCGCTCGATGTGGCGGCCGATCGACAGCAGCCGCCAGGCGTCGTCGCGCGTCATGCGGTCGGTCTGGGCGCCGGTCATGGCCGCGAGCGCGGTGCTGGCGGATTCGAGCAGCCGCAGCGCTGCGCCCGCAGCGTAGCCGCCTTCGGCCTTCTCGCCGGCCTGCTCCGCGCGCCGGCGCAGGAAGTCGCTCTCGGCGCGCACGATCTGGTTCCAGTGATCCTGCGACAGCCGCTCGCGGACCGCCGCGGCCGACTGGCGGATGCAGCGCAGGCTGTAGCCCACGCTGCCGCCCTGGTCGACGTCGCCGAGCTCTGAGATCAGCGCGCGCTCGAAGACGCGGCGCGATTTCGGCAGGCTCGGCACCTCGGGCGGCACCAGCGCGTTGCGCAGGGCCAGCCGGTGCAGCCAGGTCATCAGCGCGCGCGAGGAATGGTCCTCGCCGGCCAGCAGGTCGATCGTGAGCCGCGCGAGCCGCACCGCGTTCTCGGCGCGCTCGGTATGGCGGCCGAGCCAGAACATGTTCTCGGCCGCGCGGCTGGTGACCGGGGCGCGGTGTCGCGCCAGCGAGGCCGGCGTGGCGTGCGGCTGGAGCAGGGTGGTGCGGTCGACCTCGCCCTTGGTGCGCACCCACACGTCGGCGCTGCTGCCACCGCGCTGCATCGAGGCGATCTGGGCGTCGCGGCCGGCCAGCCGTGCCAGCCCGCCGGGCAGCACGCGCCAGGAGCGCGGGCCGTCGCTGATGGCGAACACGCGCAGCAGCATCGAGCGCTGCGCGATGTGGCCGCGGCCGAAGTCCTGGGTCCAGGTCGGCATCTGCGACAGCGGCATGTAGTTCTGCACCGTGTGGGCCTCGCCCTGGCGCACGATCCGGCCGGCCCATTCGTCGAGCTCGCGGCGTCCCATGTGGGCGCCCAGCACGGCCTCGAAGCTGGCGTGCGAATCGATGTCGGGGTAGGTCGACTTGATGGCGCAGTCGCCGAGCTGCGGCAGCACCGCTTCCATCGCGGCGCGCTCGCCGCACCAGTAGGTGGGCAGCGCCGGCAGCTGCAGCTTCTCGCCGATGAGGCGGCGCGCCAGGGCGGGCAGGAAGCCCAGCAGCGCGGGCGATTCGAGGAAGGCCGAGCCCGGCATGTTGGCCACCAGCACGTTGCCGGCCCGGATCGCCTGCAGCAGGCCCGGCACGCCGAGCGTGGAATCGGGCCTGAGCTCGAGCGGATCCAGGAACTGGTCGTCGAGCCGCTTCATGAGGCCGTGCACCGGGCGCAGGCCCTGCAGCGTCTTGAGGTAGAGCCGCTGGTCGCGCACGGTGAGGTCGTTGCCCTCGACCAGCGTGATGCCGAGGTAGCGCGCGAGGTACGCGTGCTCGAAGTAGGTCTCGTTGTAGGGCCCGGGCGTGAGCAGGGCGATGTGCGGCGGCTGGCCGGCCGGGCACATGCGCTGCAGGCCTTCCATCATCGCGCTGTAGGTGGCGGCCAGCCGCTGCACCTGCAGGTTGGCGAAGGCCTGGGGGAACTGGCGCGCGATCGCGAGCCGGTTCTCGAGCAGGTAGCCCAGGCCCGAGGGCGCCTGGGTGCGCTGCGACATCACCCACCAGTTGCCGTCGGGGCCGCGCGCGAGATCGAAGGCGGCAATGTGCAGCCAGGTGTCGCCCGGCGGCCGCACGCCGTGCATGGCGCGCAGGTAGCCCGGGTGGCCCTGTACCAGGGCCGGCGGCAGCAGGCCCTCGGCCAGCAGCTGCTGCGGCCCGTAGACGTCGGCCATGACCTGATCGAGCACGCGCACGCGCTGCAGCACGCCGGCCTCGATCTGGGCCCAGCTCTCGGGCGAGACGATCAGCGGGAAGAGATCGAGCGACCAGGGGCGCTGCGGGCCGTCCGCATCGGCGTAGACGTTGTAGGTGACACCGTTGTCGCGGATCTGGCGTTCGAGGCTGATCGCGCGCCGCGGCAGGTCCTCGAAGCCGCCGCTGCCCAGGTGTTCGAAGAAGTGCGCCCACGAAGGCGCGAGCGGCACCTGCCCGCCACGGTCGTCGGCTGCCGGGGCGACCGGCGCGGGCGCCGCCTGCTCGGGCGGCGAGGCGGTGTCGTAGAGCACGGTCGACTGCCAGGCGGCCGCCGCGCGCGGCGTTTCGGGCGGCGTCGCGATGCCGCGCAGCTCGTCGTAGTGTCCCGGTGCGGCCGGCGGCGCGAGCGAGGCGGCCAGCGCGGCCGGTGCCTCGGGCGATTGGGCGTCGAAGAGGGATTCGTTCAGTGGGTCCACGGTGCGCCGATTGTCACACCGCGGTCACGCTTGCCGGGCGCGAGCGCGTGAGATAAGTGCGGAAACGGGGCATCGTTTCCACACTCCGCTCAGCGCCGCAGGTCGAGCGTGAACGGAAACTCGCGGCTGCCCGCCAGCTCGATGGTCGCCGGTGGCGTGCTCATCAGCCCCGGCGTGTGGCCCATGCGCGTGAAGCGCGAATGGCGCCGGCTCTCCGCTTCGTAGGCGTTGACCGGGAAGGTGTCGTAGTTGCGTCCGCCCGGGTGGGCGACGAAGTACTGGCAGCCGCCCAGCGAACGCTTCATCCAGGTGTCGACGATGTCGAAGGTCAGCGGTGCGTGCGCGCCAATGCTCGGATGCAGCGAGGAGGGCGGGTTCCACGCCTTGTAGCGGACGCCGGCGACGAACTCGCCGACCGTGCCGGTCGCCTGCAGCGGCAGCACCTTGCCGTTCACGGTGATGACATAGCGGCTCTCGTTGAGGCCGGTGACGCGCACCTCGATGCGTTCGAGCGAGGAGTCGACATAGCGCACGGTGCCGCCGGCCGAGCCTTCCTCGCCCATCACGTGCCAGGGCTCGAGCGCGTTGCGCAGCGACAGCTCGATGCCCATGGCCTGCACCTGGCCCACGAGCGGGAAGCGGAACTCGAAGTGCGGCGCGAACCAGTTCGGATCGAAGGCGAAGCCGGCCTGGCGCATCTCGCTGATCACGTCGTCGAAGTCCATCTTGACGAAGGTCGGCAGCAGGAAGCGGTCGTGCAGCTCGGTGCCCCAGCGCGTGGCGGGTGCCTTGTAGGGCTCGTCCCAGAAGCGCGCGATGAAGGCGCGCAGCAGCAGCTGCTGCGCGATGCTCATGCGCGCATGCGGCGGCATCTCGAAGGCACGCAGCTCGAGCAGGCCCAGGCGGCCGGTGCTCGAGTCGGGCGAATAGAGCTTGTCGATGCAGAACTCGCTGCGGTGCGTGTTGCCGGTGACGTCGACCAGGATGTTGCGCAGCGTGCGGTCGACCAGCCATGCCGGCATGTTCTGGCCGTAGATCTCGCGATTGCGGGCGATTTCCTTGAGCGCGATCTCGAGCTCGTAGACCTGGTCGTTGCGCGCCTCGTCGACGCGCGGCGCCTGGCTGGTCGGGCCGATGAACATGCCCGAGAACAGGTAGCTCAGCGACGGATGGTTGTGCCAGTAGAGCAGCAGGCTCGCAAGCAGCTCGGGCCGGCGCAGGAAGGGGCTGTCGGTGGGCGCCGCGCCGCCCATCACGAAGTGGTTGCCGCCGCCGGTGCCGGTGTGGCGCCCGTCGGTCATGAACTTCTCGGCCGACAGGCGCGTCTCGAAGGCCGCGTTGTAGAGGAACTCGGTCAGGCCGATGAGTTCGCGCCAGCTGTGGGCCGGATGGATGTTGACCTCGATCACGCCGGGATCGGGCGTGACCTGCAGCACCTTCAGGCGCGGATCGCGCGGCGGCGGATAGCCTTCCATCACGATCTTGACGCCGAGCTGCTCGCAGGTGGCTTCGAGTGCCGCGACCAGGTCGAGGTAGTCCTCGAGGCGCGCCAGCGGCGGCATGAAGACGTAGAGCACGCCCGACGAGGCGCCGAGCTTCTCGGCCGCAGGGCCGTTCGCGCGGCGCGGATCGCGCACTTCCACGCACAGCGCACTGCGCGTGACCCAGTGCGCCGACTCGCCACGGCGCGGCTGGCGCGGCGTGGTGGGGTCGGTGCGCGCATCGGTGGTGGCGCCGGCGTCGCCGGCCGCCTGGCCGGGTGCCTGCAGCCTGACGGCCGCGGGCGTGCCTTCGGGCGCGCCGAAGGCGTAGGGCACGGCCGCGCGATCGGACTGCGGGGCCGACTCGATCGGGCCGGCCGTGTAGCGCGCGCGGAAATCGGCCGAGGTCGGCAGCGCGCCGCGCGGTGCCGTCGGGTCGCGTTCGACCAGGTAGGGGTAGTCGCCCTTGCTGGTCCAGGGCTGCGAATCGAGCGGCAGCCGGTAGCCCATCGGCGAATCGCCGGGGATCAGGTACAGGCGGTCGTCGCGCAGGAACCAGGGGCCGGTCTTCCAGCCCGGGCCGGCCAGTGCAGGCGCATCGATGTCGGCATTGCCGGCCTCGATCGGCAGCATGTAGCCGATCACGGCGTCGAGCTTCTGCGTGAACACGCGGCGCAGGCGCACGCGTTCCATCTCGTCGTCGAGCTTCGAATCGAAAGGGTCGACGTTGACCGGCAGGCGGCGCTCGCGCCAGAGGTAGTAGTAGACGTCCTCGTAGCCGGGCTGGATGTAGCGCTCGGTCAGGCCGAGTCGATGCGCGAGCACGGTGGTGAAGCGACGCGCATCCTCGCTCGTGTAGTGCGTGGGATGGCGCTCGTCCGTGAACAGCTCGGGGTTGTGCCACAGCGGCTGGCCGTCGGCGCGCCAGTAGATCGACAGTGCCCAGCGTGGCAGCTGCTCGCCCGGATACCACTTGCCCTGGCCGAAGTGCAGGAAGCCGCCCTGTCCGTACTCGGCGCGCAGCTTGTGCACCAATTCGGTGGCATAGCCGCGCTTGGTCGGGCCCAGTGCGTCGGTGTTCCATTCGGCGGCATCGCGGTCGCCGGTCGCGACATAGGTCGGCTCGCCGCCCATCGTGAGGCGCACGTCGCCGGCCGAGAGGCGCTTGTCGACCGCGTCGCCGAGCGCCACGATCTCGGTCCACTGCTCGTCGGTGTAGGGCTTGGTGACGCGCGGCGATTCATAGATGCGCGTGACCTTCATCTCGTGGCCGAACTCGACCTCGGCATCGTCGACCACGCCCTCGATCGGGGCCGCGCTCGAGGGCGTCGGCGTGCAGGCGAGCGGGATGTGGCCTTCGCCGGCCAGCAGGCCCGAGGTGGCATCGAGCCCGATCCATCCGGCGCCAGGCAGGTAGACCTCGCACCAGGCATGCAGGTCGGTGAAGTCGACCGTCGTGCCGCTGGGGCCGTCGAGGGCCTTGACGTCGGGCGTGAGCTGGATCAGGTAGCCCGACACGAAGCGCGCCGCCAGGCCGCAGTGGCGCAGCAGTTGCACCAGCAACCAGCCCGAGTCGCGGCAGGAGCCCGAGCCGTTGGCCAGCGTCTCCTCGGGCGTCTGCACGCCCGGCTCCATGCGGATCAGGTAGTTGACGTCGCCCTGCACCTGCTGGTTGATGCCCACCAGGAAGTCGATGGTGCGCTGTTCCTTGCGATCGATCTTCTCGAGGTAGGCCTTCACGAGCGGCGTCGCCTCGTCCGCCACCAGGTAGGGCGCGAGCTCCTGTGCGAGCTCGGGCGTGTACTTGAAAGGGAAGTTCTCGGCCGAGGGCTCGAGGAAGAAGTCGAAGGGGTTGTAGACCGCCATCTCGACCACGAGGTCGACCGTGACCTTGAACTCGCGCGTCTTCTCGGGAAACACCAGGCGGGCCTGGTAGTTCGCGAACGGGTCCTGCTGCCAGTTCACGAAGTGCTCTGCGGGCTCGATCTGCAGCGAATAGGAGATGACGTTGCTGCGGCAGTGCGGCGCCGGGCGCAAGCGGACCACCTGGGGCCCGAGTTGCACCGGACGGTCGTACTTGTAGTGGGTGACGTGATGGAGCGCGGCGTGAATGGACATTTTTTCTCGGTGCGTCGAGGGTGCCTCGGGTGAGACGCATACTATCCGACACAGAAAGCAATTTGCGCGCCAAAGAGCGCAGGGGAGTGAATTGCACATGGGTGAAGGAACGGCCTCGTGAGCACGAGGTGGGAGGGGCGCGCGCGGGCGATGTTCGGCGCGATGGCGGGATCGGTGCTCGGTGCGGCGCTGCAGTTGCAGCAGCCGTCGCTGTGGCATGCGGGTGCCTATGCGCTGCTGCTGCTGGCGAGCGGTGCACTGGGCTGGACGGCATGGCGCCGACGGCGCTGGCCGATGGCCTTGTCGTTGTGCGTCGCACTGCTGCTCGGCGCGCTGGCCGGCTTCGGTGCCGCTGGCTGGCGCGCATCGGCGTACGCGGCCGGCGCAATGCCACCCGAGATCGAAGGCCGCGACCTGCTGGTCGAGGGCCGGGTCGCGAGCATGCCCCAGCTTGGCGCAGCGGGGATCCGTTTCGTCTTCGATATCGATTCGGCTCACTGGGCAAAGGCCGGCGAGGACGAGGAGGCGATGCCTGCCTTCGCGCCCTCGCGCGTGATGCTGGCCTGGTACGACGCCCGCATAGGGCCCTGGGCCCGGCCCGGGGCCGAGTCCGTGCCGCCGGGCCCCGTGCACGCGGGCGAGCGCTGGCGCTTCACGGTGCGGCTGCGGGCGCCGCACGGCAGCCTCAATCCGCATGGCTTCGATCACGAACTGCGCATGTGGGAACGCGGCGAGCGCGCCACCGGCCAGGTGCGCGACGGCGCGCGCGATCCGCGGCCCGAGCGACTCGGCACGGGCTGGGGCGATCCGGTCGAGCGGCTGCGCGGGTCGGTGCGCGACCGCATCGTCGCGCAGGTGGCCGATGCCCGGCTGGCGGGCGTGATCGCGGCGCTGGTCACGGGCGAACAGAACGCGATCGACCGGGCCGACTGGGACATCTTCCGGATCACCGGCGTCGCGCACCTGGTGTCGATCTCCGGCCTTCACATCACGATGTTCGCGTGGCTCGCGATGCGCGTGGTCGGCTGGCTCTGGCGCCGCAACGGCCGTCTTATGCTGGCCTGGCCGGCCCCGCATGCGGCGCTGGTCGGCGGCGTGCTGCTGGCCACGCTCTACGCGCTGTTCAGCGGCTGGGGCGTGCCCGCGCAGCGGACCATCGTCATGCTCGCGGCCATCGCGCTGCTGCGACTGACAGGCAGGCGCTGGCCCTGGCCCTTCGTCTGGCTGCTGGCCTGCGCGCTGGTGGTCGCGCTCGACCCCTGGGCGCTGATGCAGGCCGGCTTCTGGCTCAGCTTCGTGGCGGTCGGCGTGCTGTTTGCGGGCAGTGCCGGCGGGCCCGACGGTGCGCCGGCCGGCTTCGGGGCGCGTGCGCTTCGCCTTCTGCGCGAGCAGTGGATGGTGACGCTGGCGCTGACGCCGCTCACGCTGCTGCTGTTCCAGCAGGTGTCGCTCGTGGGCCTGGCGGCCAATGCGGTCGCGATCCCGTGGGTCACGCTGGTGGTCACGCCGCTCGCGATGCTCGGAACGCTGGCGCCGGCGCTGTGGCAGCTTGCCGCGGCCTCGGTGCAACTGATGCTGTGGCTGCTGCAATGGATGGCCGACTGGCCCTTCGCTGCGCTGTCGATGGCGGCGCCGCCGTTGTGGCGTGCGGTCGCTGGCATCGCGGGCGGCGTGCTGATCGCGATGCGGCTGCCTGCCGCGATGCGCCTGATGGGGCTGCCGCTGCTGTTGCCCGTGCTCTTTTGGCAGCCGCCGCGGCCCGCGCAGGGCGAGTTCGAACTGCTCGCGGCCGACATCGGGCAGGGCGGCGCCGTTCTCGTGCGCACGGCCAGCCACAGCCTGCTGTACGACACGGGCCCGCGCTACGGCCTCGACAGCGACGCCGGCGATCGCGTGCTGGTGCCGCTGCTACGTGCGCTCGGCGAACGGCTCGACCTCGTGGTGCTGAGCCATCGCGATGCCGACCACACGGGCGGCGCCGAGGCGGTGCTCGCGGCGCAGCCGCAGGCCCGGCTGCTGAGTTCCATCGAGGCCGGGCATCCGCTGCAGGCCGTGCGGCCATCGCAGCGCTGCGAGGCGGGCCAGCGCTGGCAGTGGGACGGCGTCGACTTCGAGCTGTTGCATCCGCAACCCGGAGACTATGCGAGCTTCGTGGCGCCGAAGCCCAATGCCATCTCCTGCGTGCTGCGCATCGGCAACCGGCGTGCCACCGCGCTGCTGGCGGGCGACATCGAGCGGCTGCAGGAAGGCGCCCTGGTGGAGCGCGCCGCCGGCGGCCTGCGCGCGGACGTCCTGCTCGTGCCCCACCACGGCAGCAAGACCTCGTCGACCGCTCAGCTGCTGGACGCCGTGCGCCCGCAGCTTGCGCTGGTCCAGTCGGGCTGGCGCAACCGCTTCGGCCATCCGGCGGCCGAGGTGCCGGCGCGCTACGAGGCGCGCGGCATCGAGGTTGTGCGCTCCACCCACTGCGGCGCCGCCGCCTGGTCCAGCCTCGAACCCGGGCGCGTGGCCTGCGAGCGCCAACGGCGCGCCCGCTATTGGCAGCATGCCGTGCCCTGAGTGGCACGCGGCCGCCATCCGGGCAGGCCCCAGGTGATGAAGCCCGCGATCGTGGCCTTGAACTTGCTAAGCTATGGTCAAGGAGATTGGTCGTCCCATGCACAAATTCGATGAGATGTACGAACAGCTGCCCTACAACGGCGCGGCTGTGCGGAGCCACTACAAACGTTACGACCAATGGCTCGCCAAGCAGCCCACCGAGGTCATGCGTTCGCGGCGAGAGGAGGCGGAGATGATCTTCCGCCGGGTCGGCATCACTTTCGCGGTCTATGGCGCGAAGGACGAGGACGGCTCGGGCACCGAACGCCTGATCCCCTTCGACCTGCTGCCGCGCATCATTCCGGCGCACGAGTGGGACTCGATGGAAAAGGGTTTGGTACAGCGGGTCAACGCGCTCAACCGCTTCATCCACGATGTCTACCACGATCAGGAGATCATCAAGGCCGGCGTCGTGCCGGCCGAGCAGATCCTCAACAACGCGCAGTACCGGCCCGAGATGAAGGGCGTCAAGGTGCCCAACGACATCTACTCGCACATCTCGGGCATCGACATCGTCCGCGCGCCGGACGCCCAGGGCAACGGCGAGTACTACGTGCTCGAAGACAACCTGCGGGTACCCAGCGGCGTGAGCTACATGCTGGAAAACCGCAAGATGATGATGCGGCTGTTCCCCGAGCTGTTCAGCCAGAACCGGATCGCGCCGGTCGCCCACTACCCCGACCTGCTGCTCGAGACGCTGCGCGCATCGGCGCCGCCGGCCACGGCCGAGCCCACGGTCGTGGTGCTCACGCCCGGCATGTACAACAGCGCCTATTTCGAGCATGCATTCCTCGCCCAGCAGATGGGCGTCGAACTGGTCGAGGGCCAGGACCTGTTCGTCAAGGACGACTTCGTCTACATGCGCACCACGCGCGGCCCGCGCCGGGTCGACGTGATCTACCGCCGGGTCGACGACGACTTCCTCGACCCCGAGGTGTTCCGCCCGACCTCCACGCTGGGCTGCGCCGGGCTGATGCGGGCCTACCGCGAGGGCAACGTCGTGATCTGCAACGCGGTCGGCACCGGTGTGGCCGACGACAAGTCGATCTATCCCTACGTGCCGAAGATGATCGAGTTCTATCTGGGCGAGAAGCCGATCCTCAAGAACGTGCCGACCTACATGTGCCGCAACAAGGACGAACTGGCCTACACGCTCGCGAACATGAAGGATCTGGTCGTGAAGGAGGTGCATGGCGCCGGCGGCTACGGGATGCTGATCGGCCCGGCGGCAACGCAGGCCGAGATCGAGGACTTCAAGAAGGCCGTGATCGCCAAGCCCGACGGCTACATCGCGCAGCCGACGCTGAGCCTGTCGAGCTCGCCGACCTTCGTCGACGCCGGCATCGCGCCGCGCCACATCGACCTGCGGCCCTTCGTGCTGTCGGGCAAGGAAGTGCAGATGGTGCCGGGCGGCCTCACGCGCGTCGCACTCAAGGAGGGCTCGCTGGTGGTGAACTCGTCGCAGGGCGGCGGCACCAAGGACACCTGGATCCTCGAGGCCGACCGTGCGGCCAAGCCGCGCGCGGCGGCCGCCTCCCAGTCGCAATCGCAAACCCAGACCTCGACCTGAGCGGAAGAAAGTCCCGATATGCTGTCACGCACCGCCGACCACCTCTACTGGATGTCGCGCTACACCGAGCGCGCGGAGAACACCGCGCGCATGCTGGACGTCAACTACCAGACCTCGCTGCTGCCGCAATCCGCCGAGGTCGCGCGCTATGGCTGGCAGGGCCTGCTGTCGATCAGCGAACTGCTGCCGCTCTACAACGAGAAGCACGAAGGCTTCAAGCCCGACGAGGTGATGGAGTTCATGGTCAAGGACGAGTCCAACCCGTCCTCGATCCTGTCCTGCCTGCGCGCGGCGCGCGAGAACGCGCGGGCGGTGCGCGGCGCGCTCACCACCGAGGCCTGGGAGACCCAGAACACCACCTGGCTCGAGGTCAACCGCATGCTGCGCGCCGGCGAGTTCGAGCGCGATCCGGCGCAGTTCTTCGAATGGGTGAAGTTCCGCTCGCACCTGTCGCGCGGCGTGACGCTCGGCACCATGCTGCAGGACGAGTCCTTCTACTTCTCGCGCCTCGGCACCTTCCTCGAACGCGCGGACAACACGGCGCGGCTGGTCGACGTCAAGTTCCATGCGCTCAACAGCGAGTTCTTCGGCACCGCCACCGAGGAAGACCAGGAGTACGACTTCTATCACTGGAGCGCGATCCTGCGCAGCGTCTCGGCCTTCGAGGTCTACCGCAAGGTGTACCGCGACGTCATCAAGCCCGAGCGCGTGGCCGAGCTGCTGATCCTGCGCCCCGACATGCCGCGCTCGCTGCATGCGAGCCTGCACGAGGTGGTGTTCAACCTCGACAAGGTCAAGAACGAGCAGAGCGCCGAGACGCAACGCCGCGCCGGCAAGCTGCTGGCCGACCTGCAGTACGCGCGTGTCGACGAGATCCTCGCGACCGGGCTGCATGCCTACCTCACGCAGTTCCTCGACCGCGTGAACGAACTCGGCTGGCGCATCAGCCAGGACTTCCTGGTGCCGGGGCACTGAGCAGCGAGAGGACACGCGCCGTCGTTTCGCCGATGGCGGGCGTGTTTTCCGCGCTACGATGCGCGCCGTGAATTCAACGCGTCTCTGTCCATCCTGCCGCCAGCCCACGGAGGCGCACCGATTCGCCTCCAACGGCGGCACTTCGGTCGACCTCGACATCTGCTTTGCCTGCCAGGGGCTCTGGTTCGATGCAGGCGAGAACCTCCGGCTGGCGCCTTCGGGTGTCCTGGCGCTGTTCGAACTGCTGCACCGGCATCGCGGCGACGCCCACCATCCGATCCACGATCCGCTGCGCTGCCCGAGCTGCAAGCGCACGCTGGCCCATGGCTTCGACCAGGTGCGAAGCGGCCGCTACGTCACCTATCGCTGTCCGCAGGGCCACGGGCGCTTCGCGAGCTTCTCGTCCTTCATGATCGAGAAGGGCTTCGTGCGGCAGATGACGCGGCCCGAGATCGAGGACCTCGCCCGCCGCGTGGATGCGATCTACTGCACGGGCTGCGGCGCGCCGGTCGATATCCGGCGCGACCACGCGTGCCCGCATTGCCGCGCCGCCTTCTCGCTGCTCGATCCGGCAGCGGTCGAGCAGGCGCTGCAGCGCCACGCCAGCGCGGCAGCGCCCCCGGGACAGCCCGCGCGGCCGCCGGTGGACATCGCCGATGCGCTGGTCGCCATCGAACGCAACCGGCAGGAGGCATTGCGCGAGGAGAAGAAGTCCGATCCGACTGCCGACCTGTGGTCGGCCGGGCTGGAACTGGTCTGGCGCGTCCTGACGCGCTGAAGGCGGCGCCCGGGCGTGGCCTTCAGGTCGCGATGGCCTGTCGCACCGCCCGCTCCCAGCGGGCCATCGAAGCCTCCGCCTGCGGGCGGCCCATGGTCGGCATGAAGCGGCGCTCCACGCGCCACAGCTGCGACAGCTGCCGGATGTCGTCGTAGAACCCGGTCGACAGGCCCGCGAGGTAGGCCGCGCCCAGCGCCGTGGTCTCCGTGACTTCGGGCCGCAGGACCGGGATGCCCAGCAGGTCGGCCTGGAACTGCATCAGCAGGTCGTTGACGCAGGCGCCGCCATCGACGCGCAGTTCGGCCACGGCGCTGCCGCCGGCGGCCACCGCGTCGCGGCTCATCGCCTGCAGCAGTGCGGCGCTCTGGTAGGCGATGCTCTCCAGCGCCGCGCGTGCGATGTGGGCCATGGTCGTGCCGCGCGTCAGGCCGGTGACGATGCCGCGTGCCTCGGCGTTCCAGTAGGGCGCTCCCAGGCCGGTGAAGGCCGGCACCATCATCACGCCGCCGGAGTCGGGCACGCTCTCGGCCAGGCCTTGCACTTCGGCGCTGCCCTTGATGGCCTGAAGGCCGTCACGCAGCCATTGCACGACGGCGCCACCGACGAACACGCTGCCTTCCATCGCGTACTGCGGCTGGGCGCCGGTCTGGGCCGCACTGGTCACGAGCAGGCCGTTGGTCGATGGCTGAAAGGCCTCGCCGGTATGCATGAGCAGGAAGCAGCCGGTGCCGTAGGTGTTCTTCGCCATGCCGGGCCCGAAGCAGGCCTGGCCGAAGAGGGCCGCCTGCTGGTCGCCGGCCACGCCGCCGATGGGCAGCGACTGGCCGAGCAGGGCCGCGTCGGTGTCGGCGAAATGCGCGCTCGACGGCTTCACCTCGGGCATCAGCGAAGCCGGGATGTCGAGCGCCTCCAGCAGCTCCGCGTCCCACTGGTTGCGGTGGACGTCGAACAGCATCGTGCGCGAGGCGTTGCTGACATCGGTGGCGTGCACCTTGCCGCCCGTGAGCTGCCAGATCAGCCAGCTGTCGACCGTGCCGAAGGCCAGTTCGCCTCGTTCGGCCGCGGCGCGCGCCCCGGCCACGTTGTCGAGCAGCCAGCGCAGCTTGGTGCCCGAGAAGTAGGCGTCGATCACGAGTCCGGTCTTCTCGCGGATGACGTCGGCCATGCCGTCGGCGCGCAGGCGGGCGCACAGCGGCTCGGCGCGGCGGTCCTGCCAGACGATCGCGTGGTGCACCGGTTGGCCGGTCCTGCGGTTCCACAGCAGCGTGGTCTCGCGCTGGTTCGTGATGCCGATCGCATGGATGTCGGCCGGCTGCAGCCCGGCCCTGGCGAGCACCTCGCGCGCGGTGGCGAGCTGGCCGCGCCAGATCTCCATCGGATCGTGCTCGACCCAGCCCGGCTGCGGGTAGATCTGGGGCAGCTCGCGCTGTGCGATCGCCACGATGCGGCCCTCGCGGTCGAACACGATGCTGCGCGAGCTCGAGGTGCCCTGGTCGAGGGCGAGCAGATAGGTCATGGGAACGGTCCTTCGGGGTCCTCGGGTCAGGCGGAAATCTCGCAGCGCACCTGGGCCTGGTCGAGCAGGTCCGGGAAGGGCGGCGGCGGCGTGGCGTCCGTGAACAGGCAATCGATCTGCGACAGGGTCGCCAGCTCGATCATCGCCGGCCGGTTGAACTTGCTCGCGTCGGCCGCGAGCCAGACCTCGCGCGCCTGCGCAATGATGGTCTGCGCCACCTTCACCTCGCGCAGGTCGAAGTCGCGCAGCGTGCCGTCGTCCTCGATGCTCGAGACGCCGATGAGCGCGATGTCGACCTTGAACTGGCGGATGAAGTCGACCGTCGCCTCGCCGACGATCGCGCGGTCGCGCAAGCGCACCGAACCGCCGGCCACGATCACTTCGCAGTCGGGGTTGTCGCTCAGGATGGTCGCCACGTTGAGGTTGTTGGTGATCACGCGCAGGCCCGTGTGGCGCAGCAGCGCCTTGGCGATGGCCTCGGTCGTGGTGCCGATGTTGAGGATCAGCGAGCAGTCGTTGGGCACGCGCGCCGCCACTGCGCGTGCGATGCGCGCCTTGCCCTCGGCGTGCAGCGTCTCGCGCTGGCGGTAGCCGATGTTCTCGGTGGTGGAACTCGGCATGCGCACGCCGCCGTGGAAGCGCGTGAGCAGCCCCTCGTCGGACAGGCGCTGGATGTCGCGTCGCACCGTCTGCAGGGTCACGCCGAGCATGTCGGCGAGCTGCTCGACCGAGACCGAGCCCCGGGACCGAACCGTGTGGAGGAGCTTGAGCTGGCGGGGATTCGAATTCACGGTGAGTGGGTGGCGCGATCGCGCTCCTGACTTTAGAACGAACGAAAACGAATGGACTTTAGGGTTAACGATGGGGAAAATCGCATCGTAAGGAATCAAAATGAAAAAATTCGAAAGTGACGCAGCCGAGAACCGTGAAATAAGTCACACACGATCGGAAGCCCTCGCCGTGAGCGCAGACCTTTCTTCGCCGAATGCAGACCCGACCGATTGCGACGTCCTCATCGTGGGCGGCGGGATCAACGGCTGCGGCATCGCACGCGACCTCGCGGGCCGCGGCTGGCGCGTGCTGCTGTGCGAGAAGGACGATCTCGCGGCCCACACGTCCTCGTCGTCGACCAAGCTGATCCACGGCGGGCTTCGCTACCTGGAGCACTACGAGTTCTCGCTCGTTCGCAAGGCACTGCAGGAGCGCGAGGTGCTGCTCAAGAGCGCGCCGCACATCATGTGGCCGCTGCGCTTCGTGATGCCGCACGACCCCTCGATGCGTCCGGCCTGGATGATCCGCATCGGTCTGTTCCTCTACGACCACCTGGCAAAGCGCGAGGTGCTGCCGCCCTCGCGAACGGTCGACCTGCGACGCCATGTGGCAGGCGCGCCGCTCAAGCCGGAGTTCCGCCGCGGCTTCGTCTATTCCGACGGCTGGGTCGACGACGCGCGGCTCGTGGTGCTCAATGCGGTCGACGCGCGCGCGCGCGGTGCCGAGGTGCTCACGCGCACGCGCTGCATCGGCGCTCAGCGCGACGCCACGGGCTGGAGCGCGGTGCTCGAAGGCGCGGACGGCCGCCAGCGCAACGTGCGTGCCCGTGCCGTGGTGAACGCCGCGGGACCGTGGGCCGAGGCCTTCCTGCGCGGCGTCGCGCGGCCGCTGCACGGGGAGGCGCTCGCAACGCGTCACCTGCGGCTGGTCAAGGGCAGCCACATCGTGGTGCCGCGCGTGTTCGGCCACAACCACGCCTACATCTTCCAGAACCCCGACAAGCGGATCATCTTCGCGATTCCCTACCAGGACGAATTCACGCTGATCGGCACCACCGACATCGAGCTGCAGGGTGACGATCCAGGCGCGGCACGCATTGGCGAGGACGAGATCGACTATCTCTGCAGCCAGGCCAGCCGCTATTTCGCGCAGCCGGTGAAGCCCGCCGACGTGGTCTGGACCTACTCCGGCGTGCGCCCGCTGCTCGACGACGCCTCGGGCGACCCGTCGGCCGTCACGCGCGACTACCTGCTCGAATCGAACACCGCGGCGGCGCCGCTGCTGTCGGTGTGGGGCGGCAAGATCACCACCTTCCGAAAGCTTGCGGAAGACGCCGCCGACGAGGTCGGGCGCATGCTCGGCGAGGCGCGCGCGCCATGGACCGACGGCGCCTTCCTGGCCGGTGGCGATCTGTCGGCCTGGATTGGTGCCACGCGGCCGAGCGCGAGGCCCGACGACGACTTCGAGCACTTCGTCGCCGCGGTGCAGCTGCGCCATCCCTGGCTCGACCACGTGCTGGCGCGCCGGCTCGCGCGGGCCTACGGCGCGCGCATCTCCGAACTGCTCGGCGACGCCGGTTCGATGGCTGACCTGGGCCCGGCCGTGGCGCCGGACCTGCACGAGCGCGAGCTGCACTACCTGCGCGACCAGGAATGGGCCTGCAGCGGCGACGACGTGCTGTGGCGCCGCTCCAAGCTGGGCCTGCGCCTCACGCCGCAGCAGCGCGAGCAGGTGGATGCCTGGATGCAGCGCCATGCCCGTTCCGAGGAAGGCGTTCCATGCAGCTGAGCCTCGAGCGCGTCGGCAAGAAGGTGGGGCCGCAGACCTGGCTCTACCCGCAGAGCATTGCGCCGCGCAGCGGCGCGGTGACGGTGCTGCTCGGGGCCACCCAGGCCGGCAAGACCAGCCTGATGCGGCTCATGGCCGGCCTCGATGCACCTACCGAGGGCCGGGTGCTGGTCGACGGCCAGGACGTGACCGGCGTGCCGGTGCGGCAGCGCAACGTGGCCATGGTCTATCAGCAGTTCATCAACTATCCCTCGCTCACGGTGGCCGACAACATCGGCTCGCCGCTCAGGCTGCGCGGCGAGAAGAACGTGGCCGCGCGCGTGCGCGAGCTGGCCGACAAGCTGCACATCGGCATGTTCCTCGACCGCCTGCCGGCCGAGCTCTCGGGTGGCCAGCAGCAACGCGTGGCGCTGGCCCGGGCATTGGCGAAGAACGCGCCGCTGATGCTGCTCGACGAGCCGCTCGTCAACCTCGACTACAAGCTGCGTGAAGGCCTGCGCGACGAGCTCGCGCACCTGTTCGCGAGTGGCGATTCGACCGTCGTCTACGCCACCACCGAGCCCGGCGAGGCGCTCCTGCTGGGCGGCTACACGGCGGTCATGGACGCCGGCGAGCTGCTGCAGTACGGGCCGACCGCCGAGGTCTTCCACAAGCCCGGGTCGCTGCGGGTGGCGCGCGCCTTCAGCGATCCGCCGATGAACCTGCTGGCCGGGCGCGTGGCGGCCGGCGGCGTGCAGCTGGAGGGCGGGCCGTCGCTGCCGCTCGCGCTGCCGCCGGAGGTCGACGGCCTGGTCACGGTCGGCCTGCGTGCGAGCGCGCTCGACGTCGTGGCCCGTGCGGCGCACATCGCGCTGCCCGGCAAGGTCGAGCTGGCCGAGATCTCGGGGTCGGACACCTTCGTCCACGTCGAGACGCCGGTGGGTGAAGTCGTGGCACAGCTCACGGGCGTCCATCGCTTCGAACTCGGCGCGGCGATCACGCTGTATTTCGATCCCGCCCAGGCCTACGTGTTCGACGTCGGCGAACGGCTGGCACGGGCGCCGGCACAGCCTGCACGGAGCGCCTGACATGGCACGCATCGACCTCGACCTGGCGCACGCCTATGGACCGAGTCCGATGCAGGAGAGCGACTACGCGCTGCTGCCGCTGCAGATGAGCTTTCGCGACGGCGGCGCCTATGCCCTGCTCGGGCCCTCGGGCTGCGGCAAGACCACGATGCTCAACATCATCTCGGGCCTGCTCGCGCCGTCGGAAGGCAGCGTCAGGTTCGATGGCCGCGACGTCACGCGCGAGACGCCGCAGCAGCGCAACATCGCGCAGGTGTTCCAGTTTCCGGTGGTCTACGACACCATGACCGTGGCGCAGAACCTGGCCTTTCCGCTGCACAACCGCAAGCTGCCGGCCGAGCAGATCCGC
Source organism: Variovorax jilinensis (assembly GCF_030316885.1). Classification (GTDB taxonomy): domain Bacteria; phylum Pseudomonadota; class Gammaproteobacteria; order Burkholderiales; family Burkholderiaceae_C; genus Variovorax; species Variovorax jilinensis. The sequence continues at coordinate 922,840 of NZ_JASZYQ010000002.1, forward strand.
AGGCGCGTGGGACAGATCGCCGAGATGCTCGACATGAGCGGCCAGCTCAACCAGCGCGCGGCCGGTCTCGCGGCCGACGCCAAGCAGAAGATCTCGCTGGGCCGCGGCCTGGTGCGCGACGACGTCTCGGCGGTGCTGTTCGACGAACCGCTGACCGTGATCGATCCGCATCTCAAGTGGCAGCTGCGGCGCAAGCTCAAGCAGATCCATCGCGAGCTGAAGCTCACGCTGATCTACGTCACCCACGACCAGGTCGAGGCGCTCACCTTCGCCGAGGAAGTGGTCGTGATGACACGCGGAAAGGCGGTCCAGGTGGGCAGCGCCGAGGCGCTGTTCGAGCGGCCCGCCCACACCTTCGTGGGCCACTTCATCGGCTCGCCGGGCATGAACTTCCTGCCGCTGACGAGCACGGCCGGCATGCTCGAGATCGCCGGCACGCGGCTGGCAGCGCCCCGCACGCTGCCCGAAGGCCCGCTCAAGCTCGGCATCCGGCCCGAGTACCTGAGCCTGGCCGAACCGGGCTCGGCCGGCGCGATCCCCGCAACCGTGACCCGGCTGCAGGACGTCGGCACCCACCTGATGCTGAGCGCACAGGCCGGCGAGAGCCTGTTGAAGGCGCGGCTCGCGAACGATGCGGTGGTGCCTGCAGCGGGCGCTCCGGTCTGGCTGCGCGTGATCGACCGCAAGAGCTGCTTCTACCGCGACGAGGAGCTGGTGCCATGAACGCAACGAACAAGCCCCTGAACCAGAAGGCCTGGTGGCTGGTGCTGCCGGTGCTGCTGTGCGTGGCCTTCTCGGCCATCGTGCCGCTGATGACCGTGGTCAACTACTCGGTGCAGGACATCATCTCGCCCGAGCGCCGCGTGTTCGTCGGCACCGAGTGGTTCGCGGCCGTGATGCGCGACGACGAGCTGCATTCGGCGCTGTTCCGCCAGCTCGGCTTCTCGCTCGCGGTGCTGGCGGTCGAGATTCCGCTGGGCATCTGCCTGGCGCTGTCGATGCCTGCCACGGGCTGGAAGGCCTCGGCGGTGCTGGTGGTGGTGGCGCTGTCGCTGCTGATCCCCTGGAACGTGGTCGGCACCATCTGGCAGCTCTTCGGACGCAGCGACATCGGCCTGCTCGGCCACACGCTCATGAAGCTGGGCATCGAGTACAGCTACACGGGCAATGCGCGCCACGCCTGGCTCACGGTGCTGCTGATGGACGTCTGGCACTGGACGCCGCTGGTGGCACTGCTGTGCTTCGCGGGGCTGCGGTCCATTCCCGACGCCTACTACCAGGCCGCGCGCATCGACGGCGCAAGCAAGTTTGCGGTGTTCCGCTACATCCAGCTGCCCAAGATGCGCGGCGTGCTCGTGATCGCGGTGCTGCTGCGCTTCATGGACAGCTTCATGATCTATACCGAGCCCTTCGTGCTGACCGGCGGCGGCCCCGGCAACGCGACCACCTTCCTGAGCCAGTACCTGACGCAGAAGGCGGTGGGCCAGTTCGACCTCGGGCCGGCCGCGGCCTTCTCGCTCATCTACTTCCTCATCATCCTGCTGCTGTGCTTCGTGCTCTACAGCTGGATGCTGCGGGTCGGCACGCTCGAGGTCGCGGAGGAGCCGCAATGAACCACGACCGCTTCAGCAAGCGCAGCGTCTTCCTGCTGCTCTACCTGGTGTTCGCGCTCCTGCCCATCTACTGGATGGTCAACATGAGCTTCAAGACCAACGAGGAGATCGTCTCCAGCTTCTCGTTCTTTCCGCAGGCCTTCACCTGGGACAACTACCGGCGCATCTTCACCGACGAATCCTGGTATTCGGGCTACATCAACAGCCTGATCTACGTCGGCATCAACACCGTGATCTCGCTGGCGGTGGCGCTGCCCGCGGCCTACGCGTTCTCGCGCTACACCTTCCTGGGCGACAAGCACGTCTTCTTCTGGCTGCTGACCAACCGCATGACGCCGCCCGCGGTGTTCCTGCTGCCGTTCTTCCAGCTCTATTCCACGGTGGGCCTGATGGACACCCACCTTGGCGTGGCGCTCGCGCACCTGCTGTTCAACGTGCCGCTCGCGGTCTGGATCCTGGAAGGCTTCATGAGCGGCATTCCGCGCGAGATCGACGAGACCGCCTACATCGACGGCTATTCGTTCCCGCGCTTCTTCCTCACGATCTTCCTGCCGCTGATCAAGGCCGGGGTCGGCGTCGCGGCCTTCTTCTGCTTCATGTTCAGCTGGGTCGAGCTGCTGCTTGCGCGCACGCTCACGAGCGTGAACGCCAAGCCCATCGTGGCGACCATGACGCGAACCGTGAGCGCCTCGGGCATGGACTGGGCCACGCTCGCCGCCGCCGGCGTGCTGACCATCGTGCCGGGCGCCATCGTGATCTGGTTCGTGCGGCACTACATCGCCAAGGGCTTCGCGATGGGGAGGGTCTGACATGTTCGACTGGATGGTCTGGACCACCCCGGTGGCGATCTTCTTCAGCTGCATCGCGCTGATGCTGGTCGGCATGACCGTGTGGGAGCTGCAGTCGCCGACCCCGTTGCGTCGGGGCTGGCTGCCGATGGAGACGACGCGCGGCGACCGGCTGTTCATCGGCCTCCTGATCGCGGCCTACATCAACCTGATCTTCATCGGCCTCGCGGGCAGGTTCCAGGAGTGGTTCGGCCTCGAGGCCGAGCCGTCGATCTGGATCAGCTTCGTGCTGTCCATGGGCGTGCTCGCGCTGGTGATGCGCAAGGGCTGAACGCACGCGCTCCTTTCGAAACGGACCGGCTCTTCCGCTTTCCCGGAGCCGTTCTGCCAGCAGCGGAAAGCGCCATCGAGGAGACAAGCATGAAGATTCGCTACACAGCGTTGGCAGCGGCAGCGGCAAGCTTTGCCCTGCAGGGTGCCTGGGCCGGGGAGGCGGAGGCGAAGAAATGGATCGACAGCGAGTTCCAGCCGTCGAGCCTGAGCAAGGAGCAGCAGGCGGCCGAGATGAAATGGTTCATCGACGCGGCCAAGAAGCTGCAGGACAAGGGCGTCAAGGAAGTCGCGGTGGTGTCGGAGACCATCACCACGCACGAGTACGAATCGAAGACGCTGGCCAAGGCCTTCGAGGAGATCACGGGCATCAAGGTCAAGCACGACCTGATCCAGGAGGGCGACGTGGTCGAGAAGCTGCAGACCTCGATGCAGTCGGGCAAGTCGATCTACGACGGCTGGATCTCCGACTCCGACCTGATCGGCACCCACTACCGCTACGGCAAGATCATGTCGCTGTCCGAGTACATGGCGGGCGCGGGCAAGGAGTGGACCAATCCGGGCCTCGACGTGAAGGACTTCATCGGGACCAGCTTCACGACCGCGCCCGACGGCCAGCTCTACCAGCTGCCCGACCAGCAGTTCGCCAACCTGTACTGGTTCCGCGCCGACCTGTTCGGTCGCAAGGACCTGCAGGACAAGTTCAAGGCCAAGTACGGCTACGAACTCGGCGTGCCGCTCAACTGGAGCGCCTACGAGGACATCGCGGAGTTCTTCACGGTCGACGTCAAGACCATCGACGGCAAGCCGATCTACGGCCATATGGACTACGGCAAGAAGGACCCTTCGCTGGGCTGGCGCTTCACCGACGCCTGGCTGTCGATGGCGGGCACCGCGGACAAGGGCATCCCGAACGGCATGCCGGTCGACGAATGGGGCATCAAGGTCGCGGCCGACAAGTGCACGCCGGTGGGCGCCACGGTGGCGCGCGGCGGCGCGACCAATTCGCCGGCCGCGGTCTATGCGCTCACCAAGTACATCGACTGGATGAAGAAGTACGCGCCCAAGGAGGCCATGGGCATGACATTCGGCGAGGCCGGGCCGGTGCCGGCGCAGGGGCAGATCGCGCAGCAGATCTTCTGGTACACGGCCTTCACGGCCGACATGACCAAGGCCGGGCTGCCGGTGGTCAACGCCGACGGCTCGCCCAAGTGGCGCATGGCGCCCGGACCCAACGGCCCCTACTGGAAGCAGGGCATGCAGAACGGCTACCAGGACGTCGGCTCGTGGACCTTCTTCAAGGGCCATGACGCCAACAAGACCGCGGCCGCCTGGCTCTACGCGCAGTTTGTGACCTCCAAGACCGTATCGGCCAAGAAGAGCGTGGTCGGCCTGACCTTCATTCGCGAGAGCGACATCAAGCACGACTACTTCACGCAGAACGCCAACAAGTACGGCGGCCTGATCGAGTTCTACCGCAGCCCCGCACGCGTGGCATGGACCCCGACCGGCACCAACGTGCCCGACTATCCGAAGCTGGCCCAGCTCTGGTGGAAGAACGTGGCCGAAGCCGTGACCGGCGAGAAGACGCCGCAGAAGGCGATGGACAACCTGGCCGAGGAGATGGACAACGTGATGGGCCGCCTCGAGCGTGCCGGCATGGCCAAGTGCGCGCCCAAGCTGGCACCCAAGGGCGACCCCGCGAAGATGCTGAGCGACGAGCACGCACCCTGGAAGAAGCTCGCGAACGAGAAGCCCAAGGGCGAGACCATCGACTACAACAAGCTGCTGACGGCCTGGAAGGAAGGCAAGGTGAGGTAGTCGACCGGCGCCGCGCGGCGCGGCCTCATTGCGCCATTGCCGCCTGCACCTCGCGGCCGAGGTCGATCACCGACATCGCGTAGTAGCTGCTCCAGTTGTAGCGGGTGATGACGTAGAAGTTCTTCGTGCCGGCGACGTAGCTCGGCGTCCCGTGGCCGTTCTGCAGCTCGACCAGAGCGAGCAGGCCCGGGTGCCGCAGCGCCTCGCCCTGCAGCACCGCGCCGCCGGCCACGAAGGCGTCGACGCTGAAGGTGGGCACGATGTCGGGCGCCAGCAGCACCGCCTTGCGCAGCCGCGCCTCGTCGAAGCGCACCGGGAACACCGGCGGCACGCCGGGCTGCCAGCCGAAGGCCTTGAAGTAGTTGGCGACCGAGCCGATCACGTCGACCGGATTGCGGACCAGGTCGATGCGGCCGTCGCCGTCGAAGTCGACGGCGTATTTGGCGATGCTGCTCGGCATGAACTGCGGCATGCCCATCGCGCCCGCATAGCTGCCCACCGGGGTCATCGGATTCTCGGCGGTCCGGCTCTCGGTGCTCAGGAAGCTTTCGAGCTCGCCGCGGAAGAAGGCCCGCCGTTCGGCCGCTCGCGGATGGGCATCGGGAAAGTCGAAGGCCAGCGTGGCCAGCGCGTCGATGACGCGGAACTGTCCCATGTCGCGGCCGTAGATGGTCTCGACGCCGATGATGCCGACGATGATCTCGGCCGGCACGCCGTAGGTGGCCTCGGCGCGCGCCAGCGTCTCGGCGTTGCTGCGCCAGAAGCGCACGCCGGCGGCGATGCGCACCGGCTCGACGAAGCGGCCGCGGTAGGCCTGCCAGTTCTTCGGTGCGCCGCCGGCCGCAGGCAGCATCAGGCGCGGCACGTTGGGCAACTGGCGCGCCTGGCCGATGGTCGCGCGGGTCCAGGCCGGATCGAGCTGGCGCCGCGCCGCCACCTCGTCGGCGAACTGCATCGCATCGGCGCGGCCGGCGTAGAGTACGGGGCTGCGCGCCGGGGCGCTGCGCTTGTCGGCCGCCGCCTTGGCCCGCGCGGAGGCGGTCGAAGCCTCGGCGGCAGGCAGGCCGGTCGCCAGCAGCAGCGCGCTCGTCAGCGCGGCCGGCAGGGCAGGGGAGAGAAGACTTCGCATCGCTGCGATTGTGCCGTTCGAAAAGCGGTCCGGGTTCGGTGGAACCAGCGCATCAGCGCGGCCACGCCAGGCGCCGGAACTCGCTGCGCAAGGCGGGAAGGGCGTCGCGCGGCGCCTTCGCGTAGCGCTGCGCCTCCAGCCGCAGCAACCAGTCGTGAACCGGCTGCGCGTCGGCGCCGTGGCGCGCAGCGACGGCGGCCGCCATCTGCCGCGGCGAGGCGCCTTCGGGCAGCACCACGCCGGTCATGGCGAGCCGCTTGCGCACGCGGCCCAGAAGCCGCAGCCAGGGGTCGTGCTGGCTGCGCTCCCACAAGGTCCAGGCGGCGCCGGCCAGGCTCGCGATCACCAGCAGCACGAGCATCACCAGCGCCAGGTCGAGCAGGCTCGGCGCACCGAAGCCGATGTTGCGCAGCAGATCGAGCTGGCGGCTTTGCGTGTAGTTGAGGACCCATTGGTTCCAGCCGTTGTTGACCGCCTCCCAGGCGGCGCGCAGGTTCTGCGACAGCGTCGGGTTCATGGCGCCGATGGCACCCGCGAACAGTCCGGGCTCGGGCGCCAGGCGGCGGAACTGCCCGACCCGGTCGGGAGCGATCGCGCCCGTGGGATCGACCCGCACCCAGCCGCGGCCTTCTTCCCACACCTCGGCCCAGGCATGGGCATCGCTGTTGCGCACCACCCAGTACTTGTCGACCCCGTTGAGCTCGCCGCCCTGGTAGCCCGTGACGATGCGCGCCGGAATGCCCAGCGCACGCATCAGCACCACGAAGGAAGAAGCAATGTGCTCGCAGAAGCCGGCCTTGCGGTCGAACCAGAATTCGTCGGCCGTGTCGTTGCCGAAGACACCCGGCTCCAGCGTGTACGAATAGCCGCCGGTGCGAAGCCGCTGCAGCACGTTCTGCACCAGCGCCGGCGTGTCGGCGCCGGCCAGCGCCGGATCGCTGCGCATCTGCGCTGCCAGCGCCACCGTGCGCGGGTTCGATCCCGGCGGCAACGCGACGAGGGACCGCAGTGCCGGGGTGCGGCGCGTGGGACCGCTCTCGAACTGCGTGTAGCTGCGGGCCCGGTAGCGCACGAGGTCGCCGATCGGGCGGTTCGCGACCCATTGCAGCTCGGGTGTGGCGAACAGTTCGTAGCCCTGGAGCTCGGGCCGGGTCGGCGCGGCATCGAGCGTGAGCACCCAGGGCCGGTTCGAGGGCTCCAGCGTGACCTCGTAGTCGGTCGGCGGGCCGCCGACGCGCAGGCTCTGCGGCAGTGCCGCGCGCGAGAACAGGGGCGGTGCGGTCCATTCGCGGCCGTCGAACTGCGACAGCACGGGTCCGCGAAAGTACAGCGCGGTGCGCGGCGGCACGCGGCCGTCGTCGAAGCGCACGCGTGCGGCGATGCCGTCGTCCAGCGCCAGTGCCGCCATGGTGCCGACCCGCATCGAGTTCGAGAGCCCGGTGCGCCCGGTCATGGTGTCGTTCGGCGTGCCCCACAGCGGCGCCAGGCGCGGGAACAGCATGAACAGCACGAGCATGATCGGCGCCCCGAGCAGCGCCATCTTTGCAGCCGTGCGCGCCGCCTGCGCGAGCGGCGGCTTGCCCACCGGCATGTGGGCATTGACGAGCGCGGTCAGCAGCCCTAGCAGCGCGAGCAGCATCGCGAAGGCGGTGACGAGCGACTGCGAATAGAAGAAGTTCGTGAGCATCGCGAAGAAGCCCAGGAAGAACACCACGAAGGCATCGCGCCTCGCGCGCAGCTCGAGCGTCTTGAGCGCGAGCAGGATCACCACCAGCGTGACGCCGGCATCCCGGCCCAGCAGCGTGCGGTGGGTGGCGTAGGTCGCGACCAGCGTCAGCGCGAGCAGCGCGATGCGCCAGCCACGGCCCGGCAGTGGCCGCTGCTGCACCGCCAGCGCGCCGCGCCAGAGCAGCACCACCGCGGCCAGCGTGCTGCACCACCACGGCAGGTTGGGCACCTGCGGCAGCAGGATCAGCGCGATCACGCCGAGCAGGAAGAGGGTGTCGCGCGTTTCGCGCGGCAGGGCCTGGAGCCGGGCGCTCAGCATAGGGCCAGCGTCTCGAGGCATTGGCGCTTGTGGGCCTCGCCCTGCGCCGGCGCGACCGTCCGGCCCGCGATGCGCAGCCCGTAGTCGACGCCGAGCCGGTCGGCCATCAGCACCCAGGCGCACAGGCGCGAGATGCGGCCCTCGGCATCGGCCAGGCCCGCCAGCTGGGCATCGAGCCACAGCTCCTGGCGCTGGGCCTGCTGGGTGTCGCGGCTCACGAGGTCGTCCGAGCCCGCGGCCTGCGCCTGCGCGGCGCGCTTCCAGACGACGAGCTTGAGCGGATCGCCGCGGCGGTAGGCGCGCACGCCGTCGTATTCGCCGGCCGGATGGGTGCGCAGCGCCACCGATGCGGCCTGGCCCGCGAGCGGCTCGGCGGGCGGCAGCGGTGGCGGATGTGCCTCGGGCGCAGGGTAGACCAGCATCGTCGATGCCGGTCGCCAGATGCTCCAGACGCGGAAGGTGCCGAGCGGGAAGCGGGTCTCGACGGTCAGCGTCGGCACCGCATGCAGGCCGCGGCGCTCGGGCCGGAAGGCCACCTCGACGGTCGCGCTGCCCTGGGCCGGCACGTCGCACCAGGCCCACTGGCCGCTGCGATGCACCGCGAGGCCGATGCCGTAGCGGGTGCTGCGCCGCGCGTTGTCGAGCACCAAGCGGAACACCGCGGCGGCACCCGCATAGCGCGGCTCGGGCGCCATCAGGTGCAGCGACAACCCGCGCAGCGTGCCGTGGCAGACGTGCATGCCCGCGGCGACGCTGCCCGCCAGCAGGAAGGTCAGCAGGTAGCCGAGGTTGAGCTGGTAGTTGATCGAGGCCACGAGCAGCAGCAGCAGCGTGGCGGCAAGCATCCAGCCGGCGGTAGTCGGCACGATGTAGACATTGCGCTGCGTGAGCTCGAGCGTGTCGGATGGCGGACGGCGCGACAGGAACCAGCGGTCGATGCGGGTGCGCAGCGGTGCGCCGCGCGCCGCCAGCCAGCCGCGGGCCGGCGCCGGATCGGCTGTCACGGCAGCGGCACCGCCGCGATCATCGCGCGCACCTGCTCGACCGCGCCGCGGCCGGCGTCGCCCACCGGCGTCAGCCGATGCGCGATGGTCTGCGGCAGCACCGCCTGCACGTCATCGGGCGCCACGTAGTCGCGGTTGGCCAGCAGCGCCTGCGCCTTGGCGGCGCGCAGCAGCGCGATGCCCGCACGCGGCGACAGGCCCTGCAGGAACCAGCGGCCCGATCGCGTCGCGGCCATCAGGTCCTGCAGGTAGTTGAGGAGAGGCTCGGAGGCATGCACCTGCTGCACGCGCTGCTGCAGCGCCTTGAGCTCGCCGGCGGTCAGCAGCGCGGGCAGGCCGGCCAGCATCTCGCGCCGGTCGGCGCCCGCAAGCAGCTCGCGCTCCGCCGCGCGGTCGGGGTAGCCGAGCGAGATGCGCATCAGGAAGCGGTCGAGCTGCGACTCGGGTAGCGCGAAGGTGCCCAGCTGGTCGTGCGGATTCTGGGTGGCGATGACGAAGAAGGGCGTCGGCAGCGGCCGGGTCTCGCCCTCGATCGTGACCTGCTTTTCTTCCATCGCCTCGAGCAGTGCGCTCTGGGTCTTGGGACTGGCGCGGTTGATCTCGTCGGCCAGCAGCACCTGCGCGAAGATCGGCCCGGGATGGAACACGAAGGCCTGCTGCCCGCGGTCGTAGATCGCGACGCCCGAGAGGTCGCCCGGCATCAGGTCGGCCGTGAACTGCACGCGCGAGAAATGCAGCCCGAAGGTGTGCGAGAGCGCGTGGGCCAGCGTGGTCTTGCCGACCCCCGGAACATCCTCGATCAGCAGGTGTCCGCCCGCCAGCAGGCAGGCCACGCAGTCGCGCACCTGCGCCTCTTTGCCCACGATCACCGTGTTAAGCTGACCGAGCAAACTGGCGAGCTTTGCGGCGACGTCCATTTTTGTATCCATATGCAAACAATACCGTAAGCCCGGCGGGCCCATGCCGCGTAGGGCTACGACGCGGATTTCGATCATGGGTAAGACCGGCTACTTCACACACCGAGACTGCTGGAAGCACGACATGGGGCCGGGCCATCCGGAATGCCCCGCGCGGCTCGATGCGATCGAGGACCGCCTGCTCGTCACGGGCGTGGGCGACGCGCTCGAGCGGGCCGAGGTCCCGCTGGCCACCTTGCCGCAGATCACGCGCGCGCATGGCGTGGCCCACATGGAGCATCTCGAGGAACTGAGCCAGCGCCTCATCGAGGACGCGCCGGCCGGCGGCCCCGACCATGCGCAGATCGACCCCGACACCACGCTGACCCGCTTCACGGTGCTGGCGGCCCGCCGCGCCGCGGGTGCCGCCATTGCCGCCACCGACGCCGTGGTCTCGGGCGAGTTCGAGAACGCCTTCTGCGCCGTGCGCCCGCCGGGCCATCACGCCTGTCGCGACCAGGCGATGGGCTTCTGCTTCTTCAACAACATCGCGATCGCGGTGCGCCATGCGACCGAGCATCACGGCCTCGAACGGGTTGCGGTGGTCGACTTCGACGTGCACCACGGCAACGGCACCGAGGACATCCTCAGCAACGATCCGCGGGTGCTGATGGTCGGCTTCTTCCAGCATCCCTTCTATCCGTTCAGCGGCGCCGAGCATCCGGCCTCCAACATGCTGAACCTGCCAGTGCCCGCCTATACCAAGGGCATGGACGTGCGCGAAATGATCGAGGCCTGCTGGATGCCTCGGCTCGAGGAATTCAAGCCGCAGATGATCTTCGTGAGCGCGGGCTTCGACGCCCACCGCGACGACGAACTCGGCCAGCTGCGCCTCAACGAGCACGATTTCGCCTGGATCACGAGCCGCGTGGTCGACATCGCGCGCCGCCATGCGGGCGGGCGCATCGTCTCGATGCTCGAGGGCGGATACAACCTCGATGCCCTGGCGCGCAGCGTCGAGGCGCACCTGCGGGTGCTCGCCGACCTCTGACGTCCGGCGCGGACATCCCGGTTGATGAACTTCAGCGAATTCACGCAAAAGCTCTCGCAGGTCCAGGCTCGCGGCCTCTGGATCGAGGTCGCGCTCCTGGTCGGCTGCGTGCTGGTGGCCTGGGCCGTCTGCCGTTGGTTCGGCCGCGACCAGCCCAAGGACTCGATCTGGTTCGGCCGCCGCACCATCGACGGCCTGCTGTTCCCGCTGATGGCGCTGCTGTTCACCGATCTCGCGCGGCGCGCGGTGATTGCCTTCGCGAGCCAGCCTGTGCTGGTGTTGCGCATCGCGGTGTCGGTGTTCGTGGCGCTGGTCGCGATCCGCTTCTTCGCGCGCGTGCTGAGCGCGGTGTTTCCGGCCTCGGCCCTGGCCCGGCTGGTCGAGCGCACGATCTCGTGGCTGGCCTGGATCGGCGCCATCCTCTGGATCGTCGGTCTGCTCCAGCCGGTGCTGGCCGAGCTCGACGAGATCACGCTGGCCTTCGGCCGCACGCGCGTGAGCCTGCGCACCATCATGGACGGCACGCTGTCGGCCGGCCTGGTGCTGGTGATCGCGCTGTGGGTCTCGCAGACGATCGAGAAGCGCATCCTCCGCGAGGCCGTGGCCGACCTGTCGATGCGCAAGGTGGCCTCGAACGCGGTGCGCGCCTTCCTGCTGCTGATCGGCCTGCTGTTCGCGCTGTCGGCGGTGGGCGTCGACCTGACCGCGCTGTCGGTGCTGGGCGGCGCGCTCGGCGTCGGCCTTGGCTTCGGCCTGCAGAAACTGGCCGCCAACTACGTGAGCGGCTTCGTGATCCTGCTCGAGCGCTCGATCCGCATCGGCGACAACGTGCGCGTCGACGGCTTCGAAGGCCGCATCACCGACATCAAGACGCGCTACACGCTGGTGCGGGCCGGCAACGGACGCGAGTCGATCGTGCCCAACGAGTCGCTGATCACGAGCCGGGTCGAGAATCTTTCGCTGGCCGACCGCAAGTTCAACATCTCGACCACCGTGGTCGTCGGCTACGACAGCGATGTCGCACGCGTCCAGCAGATCCTGTGCGACGCCGCCGCCGCGCAACCGCGCGTGCTGAACGATCCCGCGCCGGTGGCCTTCCTGCTGACCTTCGCCGCCCATGGACTGGAGTTCACGCTCAACTTCTGGGTCGCTGATCCGGACAAGGGCAGGGACAACGTCCGCTCCGCCATCAACATCGCGATTCTCGAAGGCCTTCGAGCCGCGGGCATCGCGATTCCCTACCCCCAGAGCGTGCTGCACGTGGAGTCGATGCCGCCCGGCACTTCTCCTGCGGAGGCGGCTCGCCTATAATCGCAAAAAAGCACGACCGTTCTTTTTCGTCGCCCTCCGCGCCGCCCCTGATTGAAATGAACAGTCCTCGCAGAGGCCGGCGCCTAAAATCGCCGGTTGCCTGCAAGTCCCGGTTTCGCAATTCAATGGAGTCAAACCAATGAAGATTCTTGTTCCCGTCAAGCGGGTCGTCGACTACAACGTCAAGGTTCGCGTCAAGTCCGATGGCACGGGCGTCGACATCGCCAACGTCAAGATGAGCATGAACCCCTTCGACGAGATCGCTGTC
>NZ_JASZYQ010000020.1 GCF_030316885.1 Variovorax jilinensis
AGAAAATGGCAAAAGGAAAATTCACCCGCACGAAGCCGCACGTCAACGTCGGCACGATCGGTCACGTGGACCATGGCAAGACGACGCTGACGGCGGCGATTGCCACCGTGCTGTCGGCCAAGTTCGGCGGCGAAGCGAAGGCCTACGACCAGATCGATGCGGCGCCTGAAGAAAAGGCACGCGGCATCACGATCAACACCGCGCACGTCGAGTACGAGACGGCCAACCGCCACTACGCGCACGTGGACTGCCCGGGTCACGCCGACTACGTGAAGAACATGATCACGGGTGCCGCCCAGATGGACGGCGCGATCCTGGTGTGCTCGGCCGCCGACGGCCCGATGCCCCAGACCCGTGAGCACATCCTGCTGGCGCGCCAGGTGGGTGTGGGCTACATCATCGTGTTCCTGAACAAGTGCGACATGGTGGACGACGCCGAACTGCTCGAGCTGGTCGAGATGGAAGTGCGCGAGCTGCTGGACAAGTACGAATTCCCGGGCGACGACACCCCGATCATCCATGGCTCGGCCAAGCTCGCCCTCGAAGGCGACAAGGGTCCCCTGGGCGAGCAGGCCATCATGAAGCTGGCCGACGCACTCGACAGCTACATCCCGACGCCCGAGCGCGCCGTGGATGGCACCTTCCTGATGCCCGTCGAAGACGTGTTCTCGATCTCGGGTCGCGGCACGGTCGTGACCGGCGCCGTCGAGCGTGGCGTGATCAAGGTCGGTGAAGAAATCGAGATCGTGGGCATCCGCCCGACGGTCAAGACCACCTGCACCGGCGTGGAAATGTTCCGCAAGCTGCTGGACCAGGGCCAGGCTGGCGACAACGTGGGCGTGCTGCTGCGCGGCACGAAGCGCGAAGAAGTCGAGCGCGGCCAGGTGCTGTGCAAGCCGGGTTCGATCAAGCCGCACACGCACTTCACCGCCGAGGTGTATGTGCTGTCGAAGGACGAGGGCGGCCGTCACACGCCGTTCTTCAACAACTACCGTCCGCAGTTCTACTTCCGCACGACGGACGTGACCGGCGCGATCGAGCTGCCCAAGGACAAGGAAATGGTCATGCCTGGCGACAACGTCAGCATCACCGTGAAGCTGATCAACCCGATCGCGATGGAAGAAGGCCTGCGCTTCGCCATCCGTGAAGGCGGCCGTACCGTGGGTTCGGGCGTCGTGGCCAAGATCCTCGACATCT
>NZ_JASZYQ010000021.1 GCF_030316885.1 Variovorax jilinensis
ACGATCGTGAGCCCCACCGACAGCACGACGAGCGCCAGCGGCTGCCAGCCAAGCTCCACGACCTGGCCCACGGTGATCCGCAGTCCGAGCAGCGCGACGCCGATGCGCAGCAGCGTCCGACCCGCGAACTCGATGCCCGGCTTGCAGCTACCCTCACCCGAGAGAAAGTTCATCGCGATGCCGAGCAGCAATGCGAACAGCATCACGGGTGCACCGTAGTGCTCCGAGAGGAAGGTGGACGCAGCGGCGACCACACCGCAGGCAAGTACGCCGGGAAACAGCAAGCGCGCATGTCCGGGAACCGCGCCGATCGTGAGTGTGGTCATGGGCTCAAGCGGTGGGCAGCCGGTGATGCTTGAACTGCTCGCGCAGGCGATGCTTGAGCATCTTCCCGGTCGCGCCGAGCGGGATCGTGTCACTGAAGACCACGTCATCGGGCGTCCACCACTTGGCGATCTTGCCGTCGTAGAAGCCGAGCAGCTCCTCGCGCGTCACCTCAAGACCGGGCTTCTTCACCACCACCAGCAGCGGGCGCTCATCCCACTTCGGATGCGGTGCGGCAATGCAGGCGGCCATGCCCACTGCAGGGTGTGCCATCGCAATGTTCTCCAGGTCGATCGAGCCGATCCATTCGCCGCCGGACTTGATGACGTCCTTGGCACGGTCGGTGATCTGCATGAAGCCGTCGGCATCGATGACGGCAACGTCGCCCGTCGGGAACCAGCCGTCCACCAGCGGATTGCTGCCAGCACCCTTGAAGTAGTTGGCGATGATCCATGGGCCGCGCACCATGAGCTCGCCCGAGGTCTTGCCGTCCCAGGGCAGCTCGATGCCGTCGGCGTCGACGATCTTGAGATCGACTCCGAAGACGGCGCGCCCCTGCTTGGCCTGCACCATGAGCCGCGCTTCACTGCCCAACGTCAGCTGCGCGGGCTTGAGCGTGCACACGGTCCCCAGCGGACTCACCTCCGTCATGCCCCAGGCATGCAGCACCTCCACGTCGTGGCG
>NZ_JASZYQ010000003.1 GCF_030316885.1 Variovorax jilinensis
CGGCACGGCCGGTGCCCGCAAGCTGGTGGGCGTGGCCGAAGGCGCCCTGGCTGCCGACAGCCAGGAGGCGGTGAACGGCTCGCAGCTGTTCGCAACCAACGAGAACGTGGCTAAGAACACGACCGACATCGCTGGCAACAAGACCGCCATCGATGGTCTGGACGGCCGCGTCGGCACCGCCGAAGGCAACATCACGACCATCCAGGGCGATGTCAGCACGATCAACACCAACATCGGCGCGATCCAGGGCGACATCACGAACATCGATGGCCGCGTGACGAACGTCGAAGGCAGCGTGACCAACCTGACCAACAACCTCGACAACGGTTCGGTGGGCATGGTGAAGCAGGCTGCGGCTGGCGCAAACCTCACGGTGGGCGCGAACACCGACGGCGTGGCGGTGGACTTCGCCGACAAGAACGGCAACACCCGTACGCTCAAGAACGTGACGGCCGGCAAGGACAAGTTCGACGCGGTCAACGTCGGCCAGCTGATGCAGGCCGGTGTGATCGACGAGAACGGCCAAGTGCAGGAGATGCTCGCGTACGACGCCGGTTCGAACAAGGGCACGATCACGCTCGGCGGTGCCGGCGGCACCCAGATCAAGAACGTGGCCGACGGCACCGACGATCACGACGCAGTCAACCTGCGCCAGCTCAAGAAGACCGGCCTGATCGGCGAAGACGGCAAGACGCTCGACGCGGTCACCTACGACGCGGGCAGCGATCGCAGCAAGGTCACTTTCGGCGACCCGAGCGCGGGTGCGGTGCTGCTCTCGAACGTGGCGGCCGGTCGGGCGGACACCGATGCAGCCAACGTCGGACAGCTGCGTGGCGTGGCCAATGCGCTGGGCGGTGGTGCCGCGGTCAACCCGGATGGCAGCGTCACTGGGCCGACTTTCGTCTTGAACAACGAGAAGTACACCAATATCGGCGACGCGCTGACGGGCCTGGCGGGCGATATCGGCAAGACGGGTGATCGCATCACCGTGATCGAGAAAGTCACGAGCACGACCCAGAACAAGGGCGACATCGCGATTTCGAACAGCGGCGGACCCGAGGCGGTTGCCACGGGCAAGGACTCGGTTGCCATCGGTCCCGGAGCGACGGCTTCTTCCGACAACAGCGTGGCGCTGGGCGCCGGCTCGACCACCGGCAACCGCGACAACACCGTGTCGGTCGGTTCGGCGGGCAACGAACGGGCGATCGCCAACGTGGCCGATGCCGTGATGGGCACGGATGCCGTGAACAAGCGGCAGCTCGACTCTGTCGCCGACAGCAACCGCGCCTACACCGACATTCGTGCCAACCAGCTCGAAGCGTCGATGGACAAGGTCAAGCGCGATTCCAACGCAGCCGCTGCATCCGCGATGGCGGTGGCGACGCTGCCCCAGTCGATCATTCCGGGCCGTGGCATGGCGTCGGCGGCGCTGAGCAACATGGCGGGTGAATCCGCCCTGGCGGTCGGCGTGTCGAAGGTGGACGAGAGCGGACGCTGGGTGACCAAGGTGTCCGGCACCGTCAATACGCGCGGCAACGCCGGTGTCAGCGCCGGTATCGGCTTCCACTGGTAAGCCCTGCGCCGACTGGCAACCAGCCGGCAATGGAAAGCAAAAGGCGCCTCGTCGATCGAGGTGCCTTTTTTTTGGTTGTTCGATCTGCCGGCGAGGGAGATCGCGCGGCGATCAGTCCGCGGGCGCAGCCGCCTTGCTCGGCCGATAGCGCGAGCCGTCGAAGCGCAGCACGCGCGACTTGTAGGTCTGCGGCTGCTGCTGCGTGATGCATTCGTCGCCGAGCGGGCTCGACCGGCTGTCGGAACGGGTCTGGCGCAGCAGCAGGTCGGCCCAGCCGTCCGTGCTCGCTCGCGCCACCGACAAGGTGCCGCGCACGGTCTCGAAGCTGCCGGTGCAGTTGGTGTCCCATTCGCCCTGATCGAGCGCGATCTCGAGGCCTTCGAGTACCTGTGCGAGCTTCGGGCCCTGCGGCACGTAGAGGCTCAGGGTTTCGCTCGCGTAGGGGTTGGCGCGCGACGAGCCCTGGCGCAGCACGCGCAGGCCGAAGGCGCGCGCGTCGGGGCCCAGCAGATAGCGCGCGGTGTCGACCTTGATCTCGGCGATGCGGACCGCGTCCTCGGACAGGGCCGAATCCTCGAACGAACGGCTCACGACCCTGGCGCGTTCGGTGTTGCCGTTGTCGGCCTGCTGCACCACGAGCACGTCGAGGTCGAAGTCGGCCTGGCCGGGCTCGGAGCCTGGACGCGGCAGCGGCAGCACGACGATGAAACGCCCAGGTACGCCGCGCCAGGGCTCGCAGACTGCGCGCTCGTGGTCGAGCGTCCTGTTGGCATGCAGCTTGGCATGCATGCGTTCCGCGAGGCCGGTGTCGCAGGCGGCCCGGGCGCTGCCGGCACAGCCCGCCAGCACGAGGCCACCCAGCAGGACGCGGACGAGCAGGGTGCGGGGCGGGGCGCTGCGCATCAGGCGAGCGTCCCGTGGGCCTGCACCGCAACGGGCGGCGCGGCGCTCAACCACCGCGCGGCCGCCGCATCGAGCACGCCGCGCTCGCCGCTGGAGAGCAACTGCAGGTCGCCGACGCCATCGCCGCCGCGCAAGGCGCCGGCCTGCTCGAGCAGGCGCCGGGTCTGCAGCGCCACCGGCGCGCCGGTATCGAGGAAACGGACGGCCTCGCCCGTGTGGCGGCGCAGCCGATCGGCGATGAAGGGATAGTGGGTGCAGCCCAGCACCAGCGTGTCGAGCTCGCCGTCGCGGCTGCCGAAACGGCCTGCGGTCGCGAGGTAGCGCTCGCAGAGCGCGTCGATGCGTTCGTCGTCGGCGCGCTCGATCGCGCCGGCGAGGCCGTCGCAGGGCACGATGCTGAATTGGGCGCGGTCCGCGAGCGAGTCGTGAAGTGCCCGGAACTTGCGGCTCTCGAGCGTGAGGCGGGTGGCCAGCACCGCGATGCGGCCGGTGCGGCTGGCGGCCACCGCGGGCTTGAGGGCCGGCTCGACGCCGACCACGGGCAATGCGGGGTGCTCGGCGCGAAGCCTGTCGATCGCCGCCGCGGTGGCCGTGTTGCAGGCCACGACCAGCGCCTTGATGCCGTGCGCATCGCGCAACTCGCGCGCGACCGCGCTGCTGCGCGCGGCCACGAAGTCGTCTCCGCGCTCGCCATAGGGCGCATGGCCGGTGTCGGCGAAATAGACGAAGCGCTCGCGCGGCAACGCGGTGCGCAGCGCCTCGAGCACGCTCAGCCCGCCCAGGCCACTGTCGAAGACGCCGATCGGCGCGTCGGCGTCCGGAACCGGGGTGCCGACGCGCGCGAGGCTCAAGCTGCTTCCATCATGATGGTCTTGAACTCGCCGCTCGCAATGCGCTTCTGCCATTCGGCAGGGCCCGTAATGTGGGCGCTGGTGCCGCCGGCGTCGACCGCCACGGTCACGGGCATGTCGACCACGTCGAATTCGTAGATGGCTTCCATGCCGAGGTCGGCGAAGCCCACCACCTTCGCGGTCTTGATCGCCTTGCTCACGAGGTAGGCCGCGCCGCCGACCGCCATCAGGTAGGCGCTCTGGTGCTTCTTGATGGCCTCGATCGCGACCGGGCCGCGCTCCGCCTTGCCGATCATCGCGATCAGCCCGGTCTGGGCCAGCATCATCTCGGTGAAGCCGTCCATGCGGGTCGCGGTGGTCGGGCCGGCCGGACCGACCGCTTCATTGCCGACCGGATCGACCGGGCCGACGTAGTAGATGACCCGGTTCGTGAAGTCCACCGGCAGCTTTTCGCCCTTGGCCAGCATGTCGGCGATGCGCTTGTGGGCCGCGTCGCGGCCCGTGAGCATCCTGCCGTTGAGCAGCAGCGTCTCGCCGGGCTTCCAGCTGGCCACTTCGGCCGGCGTGAGCTGGTCGAGGTCCACGCGCCTGCTCTTGTTGTAGTCGGGCGCCCATTCGATCTTGGGCCAGAGGTCGAGCGAGGGCGCCTCGAGGTAGACCGGGCCCGAGCCGTCGAGCACGAAGTGCGCATGGCGCGTGGCGGCGCAGTTCGGGATCATCGCCACCGGCTTGCTGGCCGCGTGCGTGGGATACATCTGGATCTTGACGTCGAGCACCGTGGCCAGGCCGCCCAGGCCCTGGGCGCCGATGCCGAGCGCATTGACCTTCTCGTACAGCTCGATGCGCAGCGCCTCGACCTTCGAGAGCTCGGCGCCCGAGGCCTTCTTCGCCTGCAGTTCGTGCATGTCGAGGTCGCCCATGAGGCTTTCCTTGGCCATCAGCGCGGCCTTCTCGGCCGTGCCGCCGATGCCGATGCCGAGCATGCCGGGCGGGCACCAGCCCGCGCCCATGGTCGGCACGGTCTTGAGCACCCAGTCGACGATGCTGTCGCCGGGATTCAGCATCGCGAGCTTGCTCTTGTTCTCGCTGCCGCCGCCCTTGGCCGCCACCGTGACCTCGACCGTGTCGCCGGGAACGATCTCGGTGAAGATCACGGCCGGCGTGTTGTCCCTGGTGTTCTTGCGGTCGAACTGCGGATCGGCCACGACCGATGCGCGCAGCGTGTTGTCGGGGTGGTTGTAGCCGCGGCGCACGCCTTCGTTGATGGCGTCGTCGAGGCCGCCCGTGAACCCGCCCCAGCGCACGTCCATGCCGACCTTCAGGAACACGTTGACGATGCCGGTGTCCTGGCAGATCGGCCGGTGGCCGGTGGCGCTCATCTTGCTGTTGGTCAGGATCTGCGCCATCGCATCCTTGGCCGCCGGACTCTGCTCGCGCTCGTAGGCCTTTGCCAGGTGAGCGATGTAGTCGGCCGGGTGGTAGTAGCTGATGTACTGCAGCGCGGCGGCGACCGATTCGATCAGGTCGGCCTGCTGGATGGTGGTGGTCATGTGGGGGATGCTCTTGGAGTGGGAAACGCCCCCCGATTATCTCAGCCGCCAATGCCCCGGGGTGTCGCGGCCAGCGCCTCGCCGATCCAGCCGTCGAACAGCGCCTGGTGGGCCCGGATCCAGCCGTCGACATGGCGCTCCACGTCGGCCTGCGTGTGGGCGCCCTGGCTCATGCGCAGGTTCTGGGCGTTGATGTCGGCGATCGGCAACGCCATGACCTCGAAGAGCCTGCCGGCGGCGGGGTTCTGCTCGACGAACGCGCGGTTGGCGACGATCTGCTCGCGGTCGGCGCGAAAGCCGTAGTCGCGGCCGTTGGGCAAGCGCGTGACGCTGCCCTTGTCGGCCCCGCCCTCGGCGCTGGACGGCACCTGCAGCCAGACGACGTCGGCGCCCGGGCGCAGCACGGCGCTGACCCAGTAGGGCGTCCAGGTGTAGTAGAGGACCGGCTTGCCCTCCCGGAAGCGTGCGATGGTGTCGGCCATCAGCGCCGGGTAGCTGCCCTGTCGATGGGTGACGCTGCCCCGCAGCTGCAGGTCGCCCAGGTGCTTCTCGATCGCGAGCTCGCAGCCCCAGCCCGGGTTGCAGCCTGTCAGGTCGGCCTTGCCGTCGCCGTCGGTGTCGAACAGCTTCGCGATCTCGGGATCCCGGAGCTGCGCGATGCTGGTGATGTGGTGGCTCTCGGCCGTCTTCCGGTCGATCAGGAAGCCTTGCACCGCGCCCTCCGAATAGACGCCCTTGCGCACCAGGCGCTCATCGCCGCCGCTGTTGCGGTAGAAGTCCGCGTGCAACTGGTTCCAGTGGCTGGCCATGAAGGTGGCGTCGCCATTGGCGATCGCGAGGTGCTCGGTGGCAGGCTCGAGGTCCTTCATCGGCTGCACCGTGTAGCCCAGGCGCTCGAGGGCGCGCGACACCAGCAAGGTCTGGAAGGCCTCCTCGGCGAGCGAACTCTTGAGGGGCTGGACCGTGATGCCGCGGCCGGGGAGAGCATCGGCGGCGGTGGGCGCCTGCCCGGCCGTGGCCGCGAGGCCGCCGAGCAGCAGCAGACCGGCGGTCATCAGGCGGCGCGCGCGGAGGCGAAAGCTTGTCGTCATGTGTCGGGGTCCTTCTTCGGGGTCGAGGGGTGCGGGCCGGTCAATGGGCCTGCGCCGGCAGCGCAATGGGCGCATGGCGATCGCCGGCCATGGGCCGCGCGGTGCCGAGCAGCCGCTCCAGCAGTCGCAGCGCGAAGCCTGCCGGGCCGGTGTGCCACCAGTGGCGTCCGCCGCTGCGGCGCGAACGGCCCATGGCCTGCGTCAGGCGGTCGAGCGTGATGGCCAGCAGCACGATGCCGAGGCCGCCCACGGTGGCCAGGCCCATGTCGAGCCGGCCGATGCCGCGCAGCACCATCTGGCCCAGGCCGCCGACCGCGATCATCGAGGCGATCACCACCATCGACAGCGACAGCATCAGGGCCTGGTTGATGCCGGCCATGATCGACGGCATGGCCAGCGGCAGCTGCACCTTGACCAGCATCTGCCAGGGCGAAGCGCCGTAGGCGCGCGCGGCCTCGATCAGGTCGGGCCGCACCTGGCGAAGGCCCAGGGTGGTCAGGCGCACCAGCGGTGCGAGCGCGAAGACAATGGTCACGATCACGCCCGGCACGTTGCCGATGCCGAACAGCATCACGACCGGCACCAGGTAGACGAAGGCCGGCGTGGTCTGCATCGCATCGAGCAGCGGCCGCATGACGCGCTGCGCGCGGTCGCTGCTCGCCAGCAGCACGCCGAGAGGCAGGCCGATCACCATGCAGAAGACCAGCGAGGTCAGCACCAGCGACAGCGTGACCATGGCTTCCGGCCAGATGCCGAGCAGCGCCACCAGCAGCAGCGCCAGCGTGGTGCCGACGGCCAGCGCCCGGCCCGCGAACTGCCACGCCAGCAGGCCGATCAGCGCGATCATCGGCAACGCCGGCAGGGCGGTGAGGAAGCCCTCGACCGAGCCCAGCGTGGCATCGATCGGCAGCCGCACGGTCTGGAAGAAGGGGCGGAAATGCGTCACGACCCAGCCCAGGCCCTGGTTGATCCAGGCCTCGATCGGCAGCGAGCCGTCCATGAGCCGATGCAGCAGCGCGAGGCCGTTGTTCGCGGGCTCGGCCACGCTGCCCGCGGGTGCGTCGAGCCAGGCACTGGCGGCCGAGGGATCGGGCGCGCTTGACATGGCGGCCCATGGGTCGATCGGTGCGGTCGTTGCGGGAGCGGCGGCCGCCGATGCAGCGACGTCGGGCATGGCGGGCAGAGCGGGCGGGGCGGACGGCGGGGTCCCGGCGCTGTTCAGGTCGGCGAGTTCGGGGGGCAGTGCGGTGTCGTTCATGGCGGGTCCTGCGGTATCAGTGGATTTCGGCAACGGCAACGGCAGCGGCGTCGACCAGGAGGGCGCCGGTTGCGGCGGGGGCGGTCGGGCCGGCCGCTGCCAGGGGTGCTTCCAGCGGCGGCGTGTCGCGGTCGAGGAAGCGCAGCAGCGTGGTCTTGCTGATCGCGCCGCAGAAGCGGCCATCGGACGCCACCACCGGCACCGCGCAGGGCGCCTGCGCCACCTGGCCGAACAGCCCGGCGACCGCGGCGTCGGCCGCAATCGGCGCCAGCCCCTCGAGAAACGCGGGCTGCAGCCCCAGCGGGCCGATGCGGCCCTCGAGCGCGGTGCGCAGCGTGTCGGCCGATACCGTGCCGAGGTAGCGCCGGGCCGGACTCACGACGTAGGCGTGATCGCGGTCCTGGTCCTCCAGCATCTGGAGCGCGGCGCGGGCGCCGCGGTCGCCGTGCTCGGAGACCACCGTCAGCGACTTGCGCGCGATGTCGGCGGCCTTGAACACGGCGGCGGCATCGACGCCGCGCACGAAGCTGCGCACGTAGTCGTCGGCCGGGCTGCGCAGGATCTCGTCGGGCGTACCGACCTGGATCACCTGGCCGTCCTTCATGATCGCGATCCGGTCGCCGATTCGCATCGCTTCGTCGAGGTCGTGCGAGATGAAGACGATGGTTCGGCGCTGTGCCTGCTGCAGGCGCAGAAGTTCGGACTGCATCTCGCTGCGGATGATCGGATCGAGCGCCGAGAAGGCCTCGTCCATCAGCAGGATCGACGGGTCGGAGGCCAGCGCCCGCGCCAGTCCCACGCGCTGCTGCATGCCGCCCGAGAGCTCGTCCGGGTAGCTGTCGCCCCAGCCGGCCAGTCCGACCTGCGCCAGCGCGAGCTCGGCCTGGGCCAGGCGTTCCTTCTTGCTCGTGCCGGAAAGCTCGAGGCCGAAGGCGGTGTTCTCGCGCACCGTCATGTGCGGCATCAGCGCGAAGGACTGGAACACCATGCTGATGTCCTTGCGGCGCAGCGCGCGCAGGCGGGCGTCCGAATGGCCGTTGATGTCGGCGCCGTCGATCACGATGCGGCCCGCGGTCGGCTCGATCAGGCGGTTCAGCAGCCGCACCAGGGTCGACTTGCCGGAGCCCGAGAGGCCCATGATGACGAAGATCTCGCCGGCCTGGATCTCGAAGCTGGCGTCGAAGACACCGATGGACTGGCCCGTGCGGGCCAGGATCTCCTTCTTGCTGAATCCCTGGCGGACCAGCGCGAGCGCTTCCTCGGGCGCGTCGCCGAAGACCTTGAAGACGTGGTCGATGAGAATTCCTTTGGCCATTGCCGGGCTCCCTGGATGAAGGTTGGACGGTGGCCGCCCCGGAGGGCGACGGCGGTACGCCGGCAGCAGAACGATCGGGCCCGTGGGGCGCCGTCCGGCAAACGCGTGGCGTGGCGATGGAACCTGGAAATGCCGACCGGAAGGCCGGGCCGAGCCCATCGGAAGAACCTGGCACCGCGACGGGATTCGAGGATCCGCGAGTAGTGCAGGCCGATCGACATGACTTGTCGATCGAATTGAGGGGTAGGATTATAACTTTTGAGTCTGAGCCGGTCAAGCCGCGGGACCGAAAGGGGGAGCCTGCAGCCAGTGTTCGGTCGCCCAAATGCGAGCCATTCTCGATTGCGACGATACTCGGCGCTGCGTGCGCAGGCTGCGCCGGCGGCGCACACTCCCATCTTCCACCCCCGAAACCGGAGCCCGTTTCCAGATGACCACCACCCCCAAGACCCGCGTCGAGCGCGACACCTTCGGCCCCATCGAGGTGCCGGCCGACAAGCTCTGGGGCGCCCAGACGCAGCGCTCGCTGCAGAACTTCGACATCTCGGGCGAGCGGCAGCCCACCGAGATCATCCGCGCGCTCGCGCAGGTCAAGCGCGCGTCGGCCGTGGTCAACCATGCGCTGGGCCTGCAGGACGAGACGAAGACAGGTGCCATCGTCGCCGCCGCCGACGAGGTGGTCGCCGGCCGGCATCCGGACGAATTCCCGCTGGTGGTCTGGCAGACCGGCTCGGGCACCCAGACCAACATGAACGTCAACGAGGTGCTGGCCAATCGCGCGAGCGAACTGCTGGGCGGCGAGCGCGGCGAAGGCCGCCTGGTGCATCCGAACGACGACGTCAACCGCAGCCAGTCCTCGAACGACGTCTTCCCGACCGCGATGCACGTGGCGGCGGTCGAGTCCATCACGCACCGGCTGCTGCCGGCGATCGGAAAGCTGCGCGCCACGCTGGAACAGAAGTCGAAGGACTTCGCCGACATCGTGAAGATCGGCCGCACCCACCTGCAGGACGCCACGCCGCTCACGCTCGGCCAGGAGTTCTCGGGCTACGTGGCGCAGCTAGCCCATGGCGAGGCCCATGTACGCGCTGCGCTGCCGCACCTGTGCGAGCTGGCGCTCGGCGGCACCGCGGTCGGCACCGGCCTCAATGCGCCCAAGGGCTATGCCGAGCAGGTCGCGGCCGAACTGGCGAAGCTCACGGGCCTGCCGTTCGTGACCGCGCCGAACAAGTTCGAGGCCATGGCCAGCGTCGATGCGCTGGTGCATGCGCACGGCGCCCTCAAGACGCTGGCCGCCAGCATGATGAAGATCGCCAACGACGTGCGCTGGCTCGCGAGCGGCCCGCGCAGCGGCATCGGCGAACTGAGCATTCCCGAGAACGAGCCCGGCTCGTCGATCATGCCCGGCAAGGTCAACCCGACCCAGAGCGAGGCCGTGACGATGCTCGCGGCCCAGGTGTTCGGCAACGACGTCGCGATCAACATCGGCGGCGCCTCGGGCAACTTCGAGCTCAACGTGTTCCGACCCATGGTGGCCCACAACTTCCTGCAGAGCGTGCGCCTGCTGGCCGACGGCATGGTGAGCTTCAACGACCACTGCGCGGTCGGCATCGAGCCGAATCGCGAACGCATCACCGAACTGGTCCAGCGCTCGCTGATGCTGGTGACTGCGCTCAACACCCACATCGGCTACGACAAGGCGGCCTTCATCGCCAAGAAGGCGCACAAGGAAGGCAGCAGTCTGCGCGAGGCAGCGATCGGCTCGGGCCACCTGACGGCCGAGCAGTTCGACGTCTGGGTCGTGCCGGAGAACATGACCGGCGCCTGACCGGTGCCTGAGGCGCCGGCCTCGCCGCCCTCAGCCCCGGTGCCCGGAATCAGCCGCGGGGCGCATCCTGCGCACCGCGACGGTCCGGATGCGCTGTTCGTCGGCGTCCGTGATCTCGAACGTCAGGTCGCCATGCGACCAGCGCTCGCCGCGCGCGGGCTGGTGCCCGAGCCTGGCCTGCAGCAGGCCACCCATCGAGATGCAGCTGTCGTCCTCGCTCACCAGGTCGTCGACCTGCAGCGCCTGCTCGAGCAGCCGCAGGTCGGCGGTTCCGGCGACGGTCCAGCGGTCCGGCCCGGTGGCCTGGATCTCGAGCGTCTCGTCCTCGTCGGGAAACTCGCCGGCGATCGCCTCGAGCAGGTCGATCGGCGTGACCAGCCCGCGGAGCGCGCCGTGCTCGTCGTGGACCAGCACCAGCTGGCCGCGCGCCTTGCGCAGCACGTCGATGGTGCGGATGGCGGTCGCCGATTCGGAGACGTAGAGCGGCGGTCGCAGGCGGTCGGGATCGATCCTGCCGTGGCGCATCAGCTCGGCCAGCAGGTCCTTGGCGCGCGCCGTGCCCACGACCTCGTCGAGGGAGCCGCGGCAGACCGGGAAGATGCCGTGCGGCGTGTCCAGCAGCTGCGCCTGGATGTCGGCCGGCGCGTCGCCGAGGTCGACCCACGAGATGTCCGATCGCAGGGTCATGATCGAGCGCACGTTGCGTTCGGCCAGCGTGAGCACGCCGCTCACCATGTTGCGTTCCTCGGTCGCGAAGACCGGCGCCTGCGCGTCCGCACCGCCGGCCGCGTCGGTGGCCGCCAGCTGGCCATCGACGCTGCGCCCGCCGAGCAGGCGCATGACGGATTCGGCCGTGCGTTCGCGCAGCGGGCGGCGCGCCTGCGCCCGCAGGTCGTTGCGGTGGGCCCACTGGTTGAACGCCTCGATCAGGCTCGAGAAGGCGATCGCCGCGTAGAGATAGCCCTTCGGCAGATGGAAGCCCAGGCCTTCGGCGACCAGGCTCAATCCGATCATGAGCAGGAAGCTCAGGCACAGCACCACCACGGTCGGATGCGCGTTGACGAAGCGCGTCAGCGGCTTCGAGGCCAGCAGCATGACGCCGATGGAGATCACGACCGCGGCCATCATCACAGGCAGGTGCTGAACCATGCCGACGGCCGTGATGACCGCGTCGAGCGAGAAGACCGCGTCGAGCACCACGATCTGCGTCACCACCACCGAGAAGCTCGCGTAGGCCGCGTTCGCCGGCCGTCCGCTGGCCTGCACGCCGCCCTCGAGGCGCTCGTGCAGTTCCGTGGTGGCCTTGAAGAGCAGGAACAGGCCGCCGGCCAGCAGGATCAGGTCGCGGCCCGAGAACGAGAAGGTACCGAAGCCGAACAGCGGCGTCTTCAGCGTCACGATCCACGAAATCACCGACAGCAGCGCGAGGCGCATGAAGAGCGCGAGGCTGAGCCCGAGCACTCGGGCCTTGTCGCGCTGGTGCGGCGGCAGCTTGTCGGCCAGGATGGCGATGAAGATCAGGTTGTCGATGCCGAGGACGATCTCGAGCACGACCAGCGTCATCAGTCCCACCCATGCGGTGGGATCGGAAAGGAGTTCGATCATGGGGTGGAACGCGCGGGCCGCGGGGGCCCCGGGAAGCTGGCGCAGGCCAGCGGCGGAGCGGGAGGCTCGGAGGAGGTGGTCACCTGCACGAGTCTACGCAATGGCGCGGGGTACCCCTCGAATTGGCCTTCGCCCGGGGGTGGAACCTGCCGGGCCTGCGGCTGCAGCCGCGGCCGGTCGGTCCAGGCTCAATGCCCGTTGGCCGACTGCGACATCAGCCTGTCGGTGTAGGCGATCGCCATGGCCGACAGCAGGAAGGTGATGTGAATGCCGGTCTGCGCGATCAGCACGCGGTCGGTGTAGTTGTCGGCATTGATGAAGGTCTTGAGCAGGTGGATCGAGCTGATGCCGATGATGGCGGTCGCCAGCTTGACCTTCAGCACCGAGGCATTGACGTGGCTCAGCCATTCGGGCTGGTCGCGGTGGCCCTCGAGGTTCATGCGGCTCACGAAGGTCTCGTAGCCGCCGACGATCACCATGATCAGCAGGTTCGAGATCATCACGACGTCGATCAGCGCCAGCACCACCAGCATGATCACGGTCTCGTTGAGCGTGGTGACCGGTGCGGTCGTCTTGTAGCCGATGCTCGTGATCAGCGATTCCAGCGCCGGCTTGCTGCCGAAGGCGGCCTCGACCAGGTGCGTGAGCTCGACCAGGAAGTGCACCACGTACACGGCCTGCGCCACGATCAGGCCGAGGTACAGCGGCAGCTGCAGCCAGCGGCTGGCGAAGATCAGGTTGGGCAAGGGCCGAAGCGGGGAGACTTTGCCGGGGCGCGGAAGTTGGGGGTCGTCGTTGGACATCGTGAGCGATTCTGCAATTGCGAACAACTGTGAAATGGCGATTCTAGGGGGCGCCAACTGGGCAAAGGCCGTCAATTCACTCGTTAACATGGCCCGTCAGTCGGCCGTAAGTGCCAAACCCGACATTACCGCCGACATCCCGATTGGCACAGGAGACAACACAATGAGCAGCCCATCCACCATCGAATCCGTCCTGGTCGAGAACCGCGTCTTTCCGCCCGACGAGCGCGCCAGCCACGGCGCCCGCATCTCGAGCATGGCCGCGTACGACGCGCTCTGCAAGGAAGCCGCGGACGATTTCCAGGGCTTCTGGGCCCGCCAGGCGAAGGCCAACGTGGTGTGGACCAAGCCCTTCACCCGCACGCTCGACGAATCGAACGCTCCGTTCTACAAGTGGTTCGAGGACGGCGAGCTCAACGTCTCCGCCAACTGCCTCGATCGCCACATCGGCACGCCGGTCGAGAACAAGACCGCGATCATCTTCGAGGCCGATGACGGCACTGTGACGCCGATCACCTACAAGGAACTGCTCGCGCGCGTCTCGCAGTTCGCCAATGCGCTCAAGGCTGAGGGCATCAAGAAGGGCGACCGCGTCATCGTCTACATGCCGATGACCATCGAGGGCGTGGTCGCGATGCAGGCCTGCGCGCGCATCGGCGCCACCCACAGCGTGGTCTTCGGCGGCTTCTCGGCCAAGGCGCTGCAAGAGCGCATCATCGACGCCGGCGCCGTGGCCGTCATCACGGCCAACTACCAGTTGCGCGGCGGCAAGGAACTGCCGCTCAAGGCGATCGTCGACGACGGCATCGCGCTCGGCGGCTGCGAATCGATCAGGAGCGTGCTGGTCTACCAGCGCACCGCCACTGCCTGCAACATGGTGGCCGGCCGTGACAAGACCTTCGGCGAAGCGCTGCAGGGCCAGAGCACCGACTGCCCGCCGGTGCCGGTCGGCGCCGAGCATCCGCTCTTCATCCTCTACACCTCGGGCTCGACCGGCAAGCCCAAGGGCGTGCAGCATTCCACCGGCGGCTACCTGCTGTGGGCCCGGCTCACGATGGACTGGACCTTCGACCTGCGCCCCGACGACGTCTTCTGGTGCACCGCCGACATCGGCTGGATCACCGGCCACACCTACGTGGCCTACGGCCCGCTGGCCGCCGGTGCCACGCAGGTGGTGTTCGAGGGCATTCCGACCTTCCCGCACGCCGGGCGCTTCTGGCAGATGATCGAGAAGCACAAGGTGTCGATCTTCTACACCGCCCCGACTGCGATCCGCTCGCTGATCAAGGCGGCGGACAGCGACGAGAAGGTGCACCCGAAGAACTGGGACCTGTCCTCGCTGCGCATCCTCGGCACCGTGGGCGAGCCGATCAATCCAGAGGCCTGGATGTGGTACCACCGGAACATCGGCCACGAAAAGTGCCCGATCGTCGACACCTTCTGGCAGACCGAGACCGGCGGCCACGTGATCACGCCGCTGCCGGGCGCGACACCGCTGGTGCCTGGCTCCTGCACCCTGCCGCTGCCGGGCATCATGGCCGCGATCGTCGACGAGACAGGCAAGGACATCCCGAACGGCGCCGGCGGCATGCTGGTCATCAAGCGGCCCTGGCCTTCGATGATCCGCACCATCTGGAACGATCCCGAGCGATTCAAGAAGAGCTATTTCCCCGAGGAAATGGGCGGCACCATCTACCTGGCCGGCGACGGCGCGGTGCGCAGCGTGGACCGCGGCTACTTCCGCATCACGGGCCGCATCGACGACGTGCTCAACGTCTCGGGCCACCGCCTGGGCACGATGGAGATCGAATCCGCGCTGGTCGCCAAGACCGATCTCGTGGCCGAGGCCGCGGTGGTGGGGCGGCCCGACGACGTGACTGGCGAGGCGGTCTGCGCCTTCGTGGTGCTCAAGCGCGGCCGGCCGACCAGCGACGAGGAAGCGCGCAAGATCGCCACCGAACTGCGCAACTGGGTGGCCAAGGAGATCGGCCCGATCGCGAAGCCCAAAGACATCCGCTTCGGGGAGAATCTGCCGAAGACCCGCAGCGGTAAGATCATGCGCCGCCTGCTGCGCAGCCTCGCCAAGGGCGAAGCCATCACCCAGGACACGTCCACGCTCGAGAATCCCGCCATCCTCGAACAGCTGGGCCAGGCCTACTGAGGCCCGGCGTCCCGGTTGCGCGGCGGCTTACCAACCAACCACAGGGATAAAAAATGGGATTGAGAACTGCCGTCTTGCTCGTCGTCGTGCTGCTGATCGCGGCACTGGCCGCGCTGAACTGGGGCCTGCTCGCCACGCCGACCGTGATGTCGATCGGCTTCATGCAGGTCACGGCCCCCTTCGGCCTGATCATGCTCGGACTGACGGCGTTGCTGGGCATCTTCTTCGTCGCCTACGTGGTCTACCTGCAAAGCTCGATCCTGCTCGAGACCCGTCGCCATACCAAGGAGATGCAGGCCCAGCGCGACCTGGCCGACAAGGCCGAGGCCTCGCGCTTCACCGAACTGCGTACCTTCCTCGAGACGCAGGAAAACACCCACATGGCGCGCAATGCCGAGCGCCACGCAGCGCTGCTGGCGCGCATCGAGCAACTGGAAACGTCGGCGCGCGCGCGGGCCGAGCAGACCGACAACTCGATCGCCGCCCACATGGGCCAGCTGGAAGACCGCTTCGAGCGCCGGGCCGCGATCGTGGCCGCGCCGGTGGTCGAGACGCAGCCGCCGGCGGTGGGCTTCCCGCCCGCCGTCTGAGCGCCGCCTGCCTGCGCCGCTTCGACGTCCTCCGGCCCGCTACTTGGTCGACAGCACCCAGGCCGCGAGCTTCTTGGCGTCGGCTTCGCTGACCTGGTTGTTGGCAGGCATCGGGACCGGGCCCCACACGCCCGAGCCACCCTTCATGATCTTGGTCGCCATCAGGTCGACCGCATTCTTGTCGTCCTTGTACTTGGCAGCCACGTCCTTGAACGACGGCCCGAGGACCTTGCGGTCGACCGCATGGCAGCTCATGCAGTTCTTGGAGGTGGCGAGCGCCAGGTCGGCCATCGCGGGCGTGGCGCCGATGAGACTGACGGCGACGAGGAAGAGCGCTTTTTTCATGGAGTCCGGGGGCGTGGGGCGTTAAAGTCGATCCGACGCGATTGTAGGCAGGGGCGACTTACCGCCTTGCCGGCCGCGCACCTCACTCAAACGGAGAAGTTCGCGATGTGGTTTCTGCTGCTGGGCCTGCTCGGTGTCGCCCTCAAGTACCTCGAGATCGGCTTCGTCGCCAACTTGAGCTGGTGGATCGTGCTGATCCCCTTCGCGCTCGCGATCGCCTGGTGGTCCTGGGCCGATTCCTCGGGCTACACCAAGCGCAAGGTGGTCGAGAAGGAAGACCGGCGACGCCAGGACCGCATCGATCGCCAGCGCAGCAACCTTGGGATGCTGAACAGCCGCTCGCGGAGGAAGTAGGCTCGCCCCCCAGGTTGGCTCACTGCGTGTAGCCGCCCACCCCCCTGACCGGGGGGCAATCCCTATGGCCCGGCAAAGCCGGTTCCATGGGATTTCTCGAAGGGGCCTGCCTTCGGCGGCCGCGCGGCATGCGCAGGCTTGTCGCTTTGCGATCAGTAGTTGTCCAGCACCGCGCCCGAGCTCGCGCTCGAGGCGTTGAACGCGAACTTGGCCTGCACGCCGCGCGTGTAGCGTGGGGCGGGGGCCTTCCAGCCTTCGCGGCGCCTGGCCAGTTCCGCTTCGGGCACGTTCAGTTCGAGCTTCAGCTCGTGCGCGTCGATGGTGATCGAGTCGCCCTCATTGACGAAGGCGATCGTGCCACCGGCTGCCGCCTCGGGTGCCACGTGGCCGACCACCATGCCCCAGGTTCCGCCTGAGAAGCGGCCGTCCGTGATGAGGCCCACCGATTCGCCGAGGCCGGCGCCGATCAGCGCGCCCGTGGGCGCCAGCATTTCGGGCATGCCGGGGCCGCCCTTGGGACCCAGGTAGCGCAGCACCATCACGTCGCCGGCCACGATCTTGCCGGCCAGGATGGCCTGCAGCGCCGACTGCTCGTCGTCGAAAACCCGCGCCGGGCCGGTGATGACCGGGTTCTTGAGGCCCGTGATCTTTGCCACCGCGCCCTCGGGCGACAGGTTGCCCTTGAGGATCGCGAGGTGGCCCTCGGCGTACATCGGCTTGTCGATCGGGCGGATCACGTCCTGGTCGGCGCGCGGCACGTCGGGCACGTCGGCGAGCACCTCGGCGATGGTCTGGCCGGTGATCGTGATGCAGTCGCCGTGCAGCAGGCCGGCCTTGAGCAGCACCTTCATGACCTGCGGAACGCCGCCGGCCTGATGCAGGTCGACCGCCAGATACTTGCCGCTCGGCTTCAGGTCGCACAGCACCGGGACCTTCTTGCGCATGCGCTCGAAGTCGTCGATCGACCAGTCCACGCCGGCCGCATGGGCGATCGCCAGGAAGTGCAGCACCGCATTGGTCGAGCCGCCGGTGGCCATGATCACCGCCACCGCGTTCTCGATCGCCTTCTTGGTCACGATGTCGCGCGGCTTCAGGTCTTTCTTGATCGCCTCGATCAGCACCTTGGCCGATTCCCTGGCCGAGTTCTGCTTCTCGTCATGCGGATTGGCCATGGTGGACGAGTAGGGCAGCGACATGCCGAGGGCCTCGAAGGCGCTCGACATGGTGTTGGCGGTGTACATGCCGCCGCAGGAGCCGGTGCCGGGAATGGCGCGCATCTCGATCTCGCGCAGGTCCTCGTCGCTCAGGTTGCCGGCCGCGTTCTGGCCGACCGCCTCGAAGACGCTCACGATGTTCAGGTCCTGCCCCTTGTAGCGGCCCGGCAGGATGGTGCCGCCGTAGACGTAGATGGCCGGCACGTTGGCGCGCAGCATGCCCATCATGCCGCCCGGCATGTTCTTGTCGCAGCCGCCGACCACCAGCACGCCGTCCATCCACTGGCCGCCGACGCAGGTTTCGATGCAGTCGGAGATCACCTCGCGGCTGACCAGCGAGTACTTCATGCCCTCGGTGCCCATCGCCATGCCGTCGGAGATGGTGGGCGTGCCGAACACCTGCGCGTTGCCGCCGGCTTCCTCGATGCCTGCGATGGCCGCGTCGGCCAGCTTCTGCAGGCCCGAATTGCAGGGCGTGATGGTGCTGTGCCCGTTGGCGACGCCGACCATCGGCTTCTTGAAGTCGCCTTCCTCGTAGCCCATGGCGTAGAACATCGAGCGGTTCGGCGCGCGGCTCTTGCCTTCGACGATGTTGGCGCTGCGGCGGTTGATCTGGATCGTTTTGGTGTCCATCGTGCTTCTCGTGTTCTGGATTCGGGGGACGCCAAGTATCCGACGATTGATTGATTGGTTCCAATCCATTTTTCATGCCTGATTGATATGCTCGGCATATGAAAGAACCCTTGATCGACCTGCGAGCCTGGCGCCAGTTCGTGGCCGTCGCCGAGGAATTGCACTTCGGCCGGGCGGCGCTGCGGCTGCACATGACGCAGCCGCCGGTCACGCAGGCGATCGCCCTGCTCGAGAAGACCCTCGGCGTGCAGCTGTTCGACCGGACGCAGCGCCGGGTCGCGCTGACGCCGGCCGGCGAGGCGCTGCTGCCCGAGGTGCGCGAACTTCTGGTGCGCGCCCAGGCGCTGCCGGCGCGGGCCCGGGCCGCGGCCGCGGGCGAGGAGGGCAGGGTGCGCCTGGCCTTCGTCTCGACCATCGGCTTCGAGCAGCTCCCGAGCTGGGTGCGGGCCTTTCGCGCGCAGAGCCCGAAGGTGGTGCTGGAACTGGTCGAGGCCACCGGCGACGTGCAGCTGCGCGAACTGGAGCGCGGCGCCATCGATGCCGGCCTGATGCTGCATTCGCCGGGCTTCGCTCCGCCCGGCCTGCGGCATCTGCGCGTTGCGGTCGAACCGATGGTGCTGGCGCTGCCGGCGCACCATCCGCTCGCGGACGTCCCCGCCGGAGCCGGCGCGGCGGCGTGGGACTGGGATGCGGTGCTCGACGAGCCGCTGGTGATCTTTCCGCGCCGCATCGCACCTTCGCTGCACGACGCGGTGTTCGGGCTCTACCACGCGGCCGGCAAGCTGCCTCAGGTGGCGCAGGAGGCGATCCAGATGCAGACCATCGTCAACCTGGTGTCGGCCGGACTGGGCCTGGCCTGGGTGCCCGAGAGCGTGATGCAGTTCCGGCGGCCCGGCGTGGTCTACCGGATGCCCGAAGGGCGCGCGGGTCGCGCTGCCCGCGGCAGGAAGGGGCCTGCGGTGCCCGTGTGCGAGACCAGCCTGGTCTGGCGCGACGCCGACCAGCATCCGGCGCTCGATCGCTTCGTGGCCTTCGTCAGCGAGGGCATGGCCGGCTGACGCAGGGCCCTGCGATCAGGAGGCCTGCGCCTGCAGGTAGTTCTGGAGGCCCATCAGGTCGATCAGGCCGATCTGCTTCTCCAGCCAGTAGGCGTGGTCTTCCTCGGTGTCGCGCAACTGGGCCAGCAACATGTCGCGGCTCACGTAGTCGCTCGCGCTTTCGCACAGCGCGATGCCTTGCTGCAGGGCCGCGCGCACCTCGTACTCGGTCGCCAGGTCCTTGCGCAGCATCTCGGGCACGGTGAGGCCGGGCGTGAAGTCGTTCGGGCGCATGTCGGGCACGCCGCCGAGCATCAGGATGCGGCGGATCAGCGCGTCGGCGTGTTGCGTCTCTTCCTGCATCTCGTGGTCGAGGCGGGTGTAGAGCTTCACGAAGCCCTGGTCCTCGTAGAGGCGCGAATGGATGAAGTACTGGTCGCGCGCGGCCAGTTCACCGCGCACCAGTTGCTTGAGATAGTCGACGACTTGGGGGTTTCCCTGCATGAGCAGCCTGCGTTCTTGTTGTAGGAGGCCGCAATTGTCGCGGCGAAAGGCGGTGGCGGGGGGCATGCCCCCATGTCGCCGGTCTGGATGGGCCTGGGACTCAGAAGCGTTCGCATTCGGGGGCGGCACAATCGCTGCCATGCTCATGTATCCGCAGATCAATCCCGTCGCGCTGCAGCTCGGACCGGTCGCCATCCACTGGTATGGCCTGACCTACCTGGCCGCCTTCGCGCTGTTCTATTTCCTCGGCACGCGCCGGCTTCGCCACGAGCCCTTCCGCTCGATCACCGGGCCCGGCGCATGGACGCGCAAGGACGTGGAGGACATCCTGTTCCTCGGCGTGATGGGCGTCATCGTCGGCGGCCGGCTCGGCTACTGCCTGTTCTACAAGCCGGGCCACTACCTCACGCATCCGCTCGAGATCTTCTTCATCTGGCAGGGCGGCATGAGCTTCCATGGCGGGCTGCTCGGCGTGATCGCCTCGATGGTGTGGTTCTCGCGCTCGCGCGGGCGGCCGTTCTGGCAGGTGATGGACTTCGTCGCGCCGTGCGTGCCCACGGGGCTGGCGGCGGGCCGGGTCGGCAACTTCATCAACGGCGAACTGTGGGGCCGCTTCAGCAGCCCCGAACTGCCCTGGGGCATGGTGTTCCCGCAGAGCGGCTCGATGCTGGCCCGCCATGCGTCGCAGGTCTACCAGTTCCTGCTCGAGGGTCTGCTGCTGTTCGTCGTGCTGTGGCTCTACGCGCGCCGCGACCGCGGCGAGCGCCGCGTGTCGGCGGTGTTCCTGATCGGCTACGGCCTGATGCGCTTCATCGCCGAATACTTCCGCGAGCCCGACGATTTCCTGGGGCTGCTGGCGCTCAACATGAGCATGGGCCAGTGGCTGTGCGTGCCGATGATCGCGTTCGGCATCTGGCTCTATGCGAGCGCGCGGCCGGCACGTGCAGGGGTGCCGGCGCGCGGGTGATGCACAGCGCCGCGGGAGGCGCCGGCAGAGGATCGACGGGTTCGTGCGTCGGGTTGCAACGCCGTTTTCCGTCGGCAGGGTTTCGGCATGGATTTGCCGCGCGAGGTTGCGGCGCCCTGCAGGGTATGTCCGGACGCCCGCAGCCATTGCGCCCGGGCGCCTCCTGCTTTCATAATTACGCGTAATTACGAACGTAGCCGCCCATGCGCCTGGTCCAGAACTCCCTGCACGACGAAGTCTCGGCGACGCTGCGCGAGCAGATCTTCAGCGGCCAGCTGGCGCCCGGCAGTTTCCTGGACGAGGCGGCCCTCTGCGAGCGGCTCGAAATCTCGCGCACGCCCTTGCGCGAGGCGCTCAAGGTGCTCACGGCCGAAGGGCTGCTGCGCCACGAGCCGCGGCGCGGCTGCTTCGTGGCCGAGGTGACGCAACGCGACCTCGACGAGATCTTTCCCGTGATCGCGCTGCTCGAGGGGCGCTGCGCCTGGGAGGCCGCGCGCAACGCGAGCGATGCCGACCTCGAGGCACTCGATGCGCTGCACGACCGGCTCGCGAAGCACGCGCGTGCGCGCCGCATCAACGACTACTACGCGACCAACTTCGCCATCCACGAGGCGATCATCATGCTGGCCGACAACCGCTGGCTGGCCCAGGTGATCGGCGACCTGCGCAAGATCCTCAAGCTCGCGCGGCTGCAGCAGCTGCATGCGCCCGGGCGCCTCGACCAGAGCCTGTCCGAGCACCTCGCGGTGTTCGCCGCGCTCAAGGCGCGCGACAGCGACGGCGCCGAGGCTGCCATGCGCACCCACTTGAACCGCCAGCGCGAGGCCCTGCGGGCGGTCGCGCTGCAACAGAAGGCCAAGCTCATCTCATGAATGCGAGCGACTGGATCACGCGCGGCGTCTCGCTGCTACGCCCCGGCAACGCCCCCCCGGCGGGCGAAAGGCCGGCCAC
Organism: Variovorax jilinensis; assembly: GCF_030316885.1. Lineage (GTDB taxonomy): Bacteria > Pseudomonadota > Gammaproteobacteria > Burkholderiales > Burkholderiaceae_C > Variovorax > Variovorax jilinensis. The sequence goes on from NZ_JASZYQ010000003.1 coordinate 21,534, forward strand.
CGATGCGGGCAAGACGAAGAAGCCCGGTGTCGGCCCGCGGCCTCTGGCCGAACGCCTCGAGGCCACGCTGCGCCGGCCCGGCGAGGCGCTGGCGCCGCGCGCCTTGCGCCGGGCGCTGCTCGAGCTGCAGTCGGTGGTCGATCCGCGGGTCAGCGAGGTCGAGGCCGGCCGGCGCGCGCATGCGGTGGTGCAGTGGTATTCGGCGCGCGAGCTCGACGAGCGGCGCGACATCTGGCTGCTCATGAGCGAGCGCTTCGCGCCCGACGTGCAGCAGCTCAGCAGCGCGCGCGACCAGCACGAGGCCGCGGTCGGCACGCCCGACGAGGGCCAGGCCGAGGTGCGGCTGCGGCGCGCCCTGGCCTCGCCGCGCGCGCGCCTGTTGCAGCGTTTCGCCATCGATGCCGACGGCATGCGCTTCCTGGTCGACCTGCGGGCCGAATTGCTGCCGCATCTCAAGAGCGACCGCCGGCTGCTGCCGCTCGATGCCGAGCTCGAGCATCTGTTCTCGACCTGGTTCGACATGGCCTTCCTCGACCTGCGTCGCATCAGCTGGGATTCACCGGCCTCGCTGATCGAGAAGCTGATCCAGTACGAGGCGGTGCACGACATCAAGAGCTGGGCCGACGTCAAGAACCGCCTCGACAGCGACCGCCGCTGCTATGGGTTCTTTCACCCGAAGCTGCCCAACACGCCGCTGATCTTCGTCGAGGTGGCGCTGGTCGACCACATCAGCGACGGCATCGTGCCGCTGCTCGACGAGGCGGCTGCGCTGGTGCGGCCGGACCGGGCAACGACCGCGATCTTCTATTCGATCAGCAACACCCAGACCGGGCTGCGCGGCGTGAGCTTCGGCGATTCGCTGATCAAGCGCGTGGTCGAGACGCTGCAGCAGGAACTGCCGCGGCTCAAGACCTTCGCGACGCTGTCGCCGATCCCGGGCCTGCGCACCTGGCTCGCGCGCAACGCGACCGAACTGCTGGCGCGGCTCGACGACAAGCCGGCGGCCGAACTGGGGCGCGTGATCGGTTCGCTGCCGCCGACTGCCGAACGCTTCCTGGCTGCGGCCGACGAGGCCGCGGCGCTCGATACGCGATCGCCGGTGCGCCAGATGCTCCTGAGCGCAGCAGCCGAATACCTGGGGCGTGCCACGGCCGATGGCAAGCCGGTCGATCCGGTGGCGCGCTTTCACCTGGGCAACGGCGCGCGCGTGGAAAGGCTCAACTGGGCCGGCGACCCTTCGGCCAAGGGGCACAAGCAGGCCTATGGCCTGATGGTCAACTACCTCTACGACCTGAAGCGCATCGACAAGCATCGGGCGCTGCTGGCGCAGGGCAAGATCGCGGTCTCGGGCAGCATCGACGACCTGTTCCTCAAGAGTTGAAGAAGGCGGGCCATTCCATCGGCGCGCCCCGGCCCCGGCGCGGCATCGGATTTCCAACAAAGACAGGAGACAAGCAATGAACCCAGGCTTCCAACGGCGCGACGTGTTGCGCCTCGCTGCGGCGGGCGCAGCGGCCCTCGCGGCCGGCGCGCATGCCCAATCGAACTGGCCGACCCGTCCCGTGACGCTGATCGTGCCGTTCCCGGCCGGCGGCGGCACCGATGCCTTCGCACGGCCGTTGTCGGCGCAGTTCTCGAGGATCACGGGCCAGACGCTCGTGATCGACAACCGCGGCGGCGCCGGCGGCACCGTGGGCGCCAGCATCGCCGCCAAGGCAGCGCCCGACGGCTACACGCTGTTCATGGGCGCCGTGCACCACGCGATCGCGCCCGCGATCTACCCCAAGCTCGACTACGACATCGAGAAGGACTTCGTGCCGTTGCTGCTGCTGGCCAACGTGCCGCAGGTGGTGGTGGTGAACCCCAAGCGCGTCACCGAGACGACGCTGCAGGCCTTCGTCGCCAACGCCAAGAAGAACCCGGGCAAGCTCAACTACGCCTCGGCCGGTGCAGGCACCTCGCACCATCTCGCGGGCGAGCTGTTCAAGCTCCAGACCGGCACCTACATCACCCACATCCCGTACCGGGGCGCGGGGCCGGCGCTGCAGGACCTGATCGCCGGCAACGTCGACGTGATGTTCGACGGCCTCGGCTCCTCGGCCCAGCACATCAAGGCAGGTCGCATCAAGGCGCTGATGGTGGCGGGCAGCAAGCGCAACCCGGCCTTCCCCGATGTGCCGTGCGCCGCCGAGGTGGGACTGCCCGACTACACGGTCACGACCTGGTACGGCCTCTGGGCGCCCAAGGGCACGCCCGCCGACGTGCAGGCGAAGATCATCGAGGACATGAAGAAGGCGCTCGCGAGCGACGAGCTCAAGGCCATCTGGGCCAGCAACGGATCGGAGATCCCGAACATCTCGGCCGCCGCCTACGGCAGCTTCGTGAACGCCGAGATCCGGCGCTGGGCAGCGGTGGTCAAGGACTCGGGGGCCAAGCTCGAATGACGGCAGCCATCGGCCTGCGCATCGAAGGCCCGCTGGCCTTCGTGACGCTCGCGAACCCGGCGCGGCTCAATGCAATGACGCGCGAGATGTGGCGCGCGCTGCGCCGTACCTTCGACGGGATCGCGGGCGAGCGGGGGCTGCGCTGCGTGGTCGTCGCGGGGGAGGGCGGCGCCTTCTGCGCCGGAGGTGACATCTCCGAATACCCGTCCTTCCGCTTCGAGGCCGAGCGGCTGCGCGAATTCCACGAGGACGAAGTCTGGGCCGCACTGGCCGCGATGCTGGCCTGCCCGCTGCCGCTGGTGGCGCGCATCGAGGGCGCCTGCATGGGCGCGGGACTCGAGATCGCGAGCTGCTGCGACATCCGCCTCGCCGCCGCCTCGGCGCGTTTCGGCGCACCGATCGCGAAGCTCGGCTTTCCGATGGCACCGCGCGAAGCCGCGCTGGTGCAGGGTGCGATAGGCGACGTGCTCGCGCGCGACATGCTGCTGGCCGCGGGCGTGCACGACGCCGCGCGCCTGTACGAAGCCGGCTTCCTGCTGCAGGTGCTGCCCGACGACGAACTCGCTCCGGCCGTGCTCGCGCACGCCGGACGCATCGCCGCGCTGGCGCCCGAAGCCGCGCGCCTCAACAAGGCCACCTTCGCCGCGCTGCGCGACAGTCGCGCGCAGCGTGCAATCGAGCCGCTGCTCGCGGCGGCCTACGACTACGCCGATTCCCCCGAACACCGCGAAGGCGTCGCGGCCTTCCTGGCCAAGCGCCCCCCCATCTTCTGACATCGCCATGACCTCTACCGACGACGCCAACGCCAATCTCTTCGCCGTGCTGCGCGCGGCCTTCCCGAGCAACCTCGACGCCATCGCGGTCGAGACCGACGACGGCCTCTTCTACTCGTGGCGCGACCTCGACCGCGCGAGCGCGATGATCGCCAACCTGCTTGACGCGCTGGACCTCGAGCCCGGAGCGCGAATCGCGGTGCAGGTCGAGAAGTCGGTCGAGGCCATGGTGCTGTACCTCGCGACCCTGCGCGCCGGCTATGTCTTTCTGCCGCTCAACACCGCCTATCGCGGCGCCGAGATCGACTACTTCATCGGCAACGCCGAACCGGCCGTGGTGGTCTGCAGCAGTGCCAATGCCGCCTGGGTGGCGCCGATCGCCACCGCAGCCGGCACGCGTCACGTGTTCACGCTCGACGACGACCGCACGGGCACGCTGCTCGAGGTGGCGGCACAGTGCAGCGACCGGCACACGGTCGCGGCACGCAAGGACGACGACCTGGCGGCGATCCTCTACACCAGCGGCACCACCGGCCGCAGCAAGGGCGCGATGCTCACGCACCGCAACCTGTCCTCCAACGCCGAGGTGCTCAAGGACTACTGGGGCTGGCGCAGTGTTGCCGAGGGCGGCGACGTGCTGATCCATGCGCTGCCGATCTTCCACGTGCACGGCCTGTTCGTCGCCATCCACGGCGCGCTGATCAACGGCAGCCGCATGATCTGGCTCAACCGCTTCGATCCCGCGCGGGTGGTCGCCCGCCTGCCCGAGGCCACGGTGTTCATGGGCGTGCCCACGCTCTACGTGCGCATGCTGGCCGAGCGCAGCCTCACGAAGAAGGCCTGCCGCAACATGCGGCTCTTCATCTCGGGTTCTGCGCCTCTGCTGATCGAGACCTTCAACGAATGGCGCTCGCGCACCGGCCACACCATCCTCGAGCGCTACGGCATGAGCGAGACCGCGATGCTGACCTCCAACCCCTACAGCCCGGTGCAGGGCGCGCGGCGCGGCGGCACGGTGGGCTTTCCGCTGCCCGGCGTCCAGCTGCGCGTGCGCGACGACGAGGGCGAGCCCTGTCCGGGCGACGAGATCGGCCACATCCAGGTCGACGGACCCAACGTGTTCGCGGGCTACTGGCGCATGCCTGAAAAGACCCGCGAGGAGTTCACGGCCGACGGCTACTTCAAGACCGGCGACGTCGGCAAGATCGACGGCCTGGGCTACGTCACGATCGTCGGGCGCAGCAAGGACCTCATCATCAGCGGCGGCTACAACGTCTATCCGGCCGAGATCGAGGGCTACATCAACGACCTGCCCGGCGTCGCCGAGAGCGCGATCGTCGGCGTGCCGCACGGCGACTTCGGCGAGGTGGGGGTGGCGATCGTGACGGCACGGGCGGGCGCCACGCTCGACGGCGAGGTGATCCTCGCCGAACTCAAGGGCCGGCTCGCCAACTTCAAGATTCCGAAGCGCTGCTTCGTGGTGGCGGAATTGCCACGAAACGCCATGGGCAAGGTGCAGAAGGCGCTGCTGCGCGAGCAGCACCAGGGGCTGTTCAAGCGCTGATCGGCGCTTCTGGCGCCTGCTGCTACTGCACCAGCAGGACCGAGATGTCGGTCGAGGCCACCACCTTGGTGGCGACCGAGCCCATCAGCGCGCGGCCGAAGATGCCGTGGCCGTGCGTGCCCATGACGATCATTTCGGCGCCCACTGCGAGCGCCGACTTGAGGATCTCCTCGGCCGCGTGGCCGTGGCGCGAGTCGATCGCGTAGCCCGTGATGCCGAGCTTCGCGAGCATGGCCTCAACGGGTTCGATCACCTTGGCAATTTCCTCGGCGTAGTACTCGGCCACCAGGCCCTTGCTGAGGTGGCGCGTGACGTGTCCGGGCACGCCCACGCACACGTGGACCAGCACCAGTTCGTTGCCCTCGACGAACATGCTGCGGTGCCTGGCCAGGTAGTCGAGTGCCTTCTGGGTGTGGGCGCTGCCGTCGATGGCGATCAGGATCTTCATGGGTGGCCTCTCGTGTGTTTGGGGAAAAGGGGCGGCACGCGATGTCTGCCGCGTGCCTGGTTATAAACCTGACTCAGCGCAGCACCAAGACGGGCAGCTCGGAGTGCGTGAGCACATGCTGGGTCTCGCTGCCGAGCAACAGGCGCTTGAGTCCCTGGCGGCCGTGCGAGGCCATCACGATGAGGTCGCTCGCGTGCTTCTTGGCGGCCGCAATGATGGCTTCGGCGACCAGGTCGGAACCGACCGTGGCCGTGGTGACCTTGATGCCGTGGGTCTTTGCTTCGGCAGCCACTGCGTCGAGCGAGGCCTGTGCCGCGTCGGCCCACTGCTTTTCGATGCGGCCGATGTCTTCTGGCGTGAAGACCGCGGCGCCGTCGAAATAGTTGGTCGGGTAGCGCGGCACGACGGTCAGAGCGACCAGTTCGGCGCCGTTCTGGGCTGCCAATGCAATCGCGCTGGCGACGGCCTTCTTCGACAGCGGCGAGCCATCGGTGGCGACGAGGATGCGCTTGAACATGAGGGTTCCTTCATGGCTTCGACCGGCAAAGCTTAAGCCAGCGCCGCACGCGGCTGCGTTGATCTCGGTCAATGCGTGGGGAAAAGCCGGTGGCCCAGGCAAAAAAAGCCACGGCGGCGAAGAACGCGGCCGGGGCTGGGTGATAGGTGTCTGCGAGTGTGGGCCGAACCCGCATCCTGAACCAGGGTTCAGGTGGGCGAGGTCAGCAAGACTTCGGGTTCATCTGACGCGAGATGATCACACCTGCCAAGCGATATTCCAAGCCCTGCTCCAAAGAGCATTGGTACAAGGAAATATAGAGCCCGACCTCGCACCGCAGACGATGCGTATTTTACGCCTGCTGCGCGCGCGGCGCCTAAAGCAGGTGGCCGTCGCCCGCGAGCGCGTGATCCAGGCGCTGGATGAGCTGCGCGGCCTGCGCATCGTCGTCGCCTGCAGCGTCGGCGGCGGCGGGCACTGCAGCACTGGACGCTGCATCGGCCGCGGCTTCGCGCTGCACCAGGTCGAAGGCCAGGTTGAGCGAGGCCAGCACCGCGATGCGGTCGCGCGCCTTCACCTTGCCGGCGTCGCGAATCTTGCACATGGCGCTATCGACTCTTTCGACCGCGTCGCGCAATTGGGCCTCGCCACCTTCGGGGCAGCCGAGCAGGTAGCTCTGGCCCATGATCTGGACTTCGACTTGTTTCATCAGGAGGAGCTGGCGTCGTGAGTGGGATCGGCCGGGAGCTGATCGAGAAGGGCGTCGAGCCGGGTGCGGGCGGCACCGAGCCGGGAGCGGAGCGTGTCGCGTTCACGCGTGAGCGCGTCGACCTGGTCCTGCAGCAACGCGTTGGTGCGCTGTATTTCTTCGTGGCGCACGAGCAGGCGCTCGACGCGCTCGGCGATCTGGTCGATACGGCTGGATGCGGGCATGGAGGGCGATTGTAGATTCGGCCGCCGCCGCGTTGGCGTGCCGACGTCGCGGGTCGATGCCGACAAACCCTACAATTCCGCGCGTTGGTGCTCGCGCCGCGGTTCACGCGTCGCAGTTCAACGGGAAGCAGGAGACGAGGCCCATCGGGCCGGACCCGCCTGCGCTGCCCCCGCAACGGTCAAGCAGCCGGCACCCTCGGGTGCCACCTTCGTCAATCAGCCACTGGGCGCCCTGAAACAGGTGCCTGGGAAGGCGGCGAGGGACGCGCTGCCAGCCCGGATACCGGCCAACGAGGCGGCCGCCGCATGCCCGCAAGGCATGCAGCAGCCATGACGTCCAAGCGCCGGCGGGGAAGCCGGCGAGGGACCTTGATCTTCTGTCGCTCCCATGAAAATCTGCGCTTTGTCCACGCCCACCGTCCGGTGCGCCTCGTCGCGGCCGTTGCCGCGCGCTCCCTTTGTCCCGTCCGCGCTCGGTGCGCCCCTTGCCGTGCTGGCCGGTCTCGCGGCCCTGCCTGCCGTCTCGTCAGCCCAGCAGGCGGCGACCGCGCTGCCCGAGATGGTTGTCACGGCCACCCGCGTGGCAACCCGCGCCGACCAGCTGGTGTCGGACACGGTCGTGATCGACCGAGCCCAGATCGAGCAGCAGGCCAGTCGCACGCTGCCCGAGATCCTGGCCCGGATGGCAGGCGTCCAGATCTCTGCCAACGGCGGCGCCGGCAAGGCCAGCAGCGTCTTCATCCGCGGCGCCGAGGCGCGCCACACGATCTTCCTGATCGACGGCGTGCGCTACGAATCGGCCACGCTGGGCACCCCGGTGTGGGACAACATCCCGGTCGAGATGATCGACCGCATCGAGGTCGTGAAGGGCCCGGCCTCGGCGCTCTACGGCAGCGACGGCGTCGGTGGCGTGGTGCAGATCTTCACGCGCAAGGCGGCGTCGGGCGACGCGGTCTTCATGCCGCGCGCATCGACCACCATCGGCAGCGAGGGCTACAAGCAGATCACCGGCGGCTTCAGCGGCGCCGCGGGCGCGGCCACCTACTCGCTCGACGTCGCGCGCACCCTCAACGAGGGCTTCTCGGCCACCAACCCGAACGTGCCCTTCGGCCAATACAACGCCGACCGCGATCCCTTCAACCAGACCGCGGTCAATGCATCCTTCGGCTACCAGCTCACGAACGACTGGAAGTTCGATGCCGGCATGCTGTATGCGGACGGCGTCAACCACTACGACGACGGCCCGGACCGCGACACCCGCGGCACGCTGCGCACCCAGACCGGCTTCGTCGGCGTGCGCGGCCTCGTGACCTCGGACTGGACCACGCAGCTGCGCTACTCGCGCAGCGAGGACTACACGCGTGCGATCGTGGCCGACTTCTACAGCCTGCCGGGCCTGTTCGAGACCGTGCAGAACCAGTACCTGTGGCAGAACGACGTGGTGACGCCGATCGGTACCGCGGTGGTCGGCTTCGAGCGGCGCGAGCAGGACGTCAAGAGCGACACCCAGTACACGGTGACCGACCGCACCATCGACTCCGGCTTCGTGGGCCTCAACGGCAACCACGGGCCGCACAGCTGGCAGCTCGATGCCCGCCACGACAGCAACTCGCAGTTCGGCGACAGCAACACCTGGTTCGCCGGCTATGCCTACCGCATCACGCAGAACTGGCGCGTCAACATCTCGCAGGGCACCAGCTTCGCGGCGCCGTCCTTCAACCAGCTCTACTACCCGGGCTTCGGCAATCCCGCGCTGCAGCCCGAGGAAGGCAAGAACACGGACATCGGCATCGCCTGGACCGAGGGCGCCCACACGGTGAAGCTGGCCGCCTACGACAACAAGATCACGGGCTTCATCACCAACACCACGCTGCCGCAGAACGTGCCGCGTGCGCGCATCGAGGGCGGCACGCTGAGCTACGACGGCCAGTTCGGCGCCATCGGCGTGCATGCGAGCTACGATTCGCTCGATCCGCGCAACGAGATCACCGGCCGCCAGCTGGCGCGCCGCGCGAAGAACCAGGCCGCGCTCGCGATCGACTACACGACCGGCCCCTGGAAGTTCGGCGGCTCGGCGCTCAACGTCGGCAGCCGCTATGACGATTCGGCCAACACGCGCACACTGGACAGCTACACCACCGTCGACCTGTACGTGGACTACCGCTTCGCCAAGGACTGGTCGGTGCAGGCGCGGGTCACCAACCTGACCGACGAAAGCTATGAGACCGCCTATGGCTACAACCAGCAGGGCCGCGCGGGCTACCTCACGCTGCGCTGGCAGCCGCGCTGAGCATGGCTGAGCGCGCGCTGATCCTGGGCGGCCAGAAGAGCGGCAAGTCGCGTCGCGGCGAGACGCTCGCGGCGGACTGGCTCGCGCGTTCGCCGGTGCATCGCGCGGTGCTGGTCGCGACCGCGCGCGCGCACGACGACGAGATGCGCGCGCGCATCGCGCGCCATCGCGCGGACCGAGCCGCACGCGTGCCGGGAATTCGAACGGTCGAGGAGCCGGTGGCGCTCGGGCAGGCGATCCGCGAACACGGCGACGCCCGCACGCTGGTGGTGGTCGACTGCCTCACGCTGTGGCTCACCAACCTGATGGCGCCCGTCGGCGCCGTGCCGGCGCCCGGCGTGGCGCATCGCGCAATCGACGATCTGCTCGACGCGGTCGACTCGACGCCGGCACCGCTGCTGTTGATCGGCAACGAGATCGGCCTCGGCGTGATCCCGATGGGCGCCGAGGTACGGGCCTTCGTCGACGCCCTTGGCAGCCTGAACCAGCGCGTGGCCGCCGCGTGCGACCGCGTGACGCTGATGGTTGCGGGCCTGCCCCTGCATCTCAAGGCGCCCGGATGAAGCCGATCGCCCGACGCTTCCTGCACGCGTGGTGCGCGGCCCTGGCGCTGGCGACGCTGGCGTTGACGGCATCCCCGGCCCGCTCGGCGGTGGTGACCGACGAGCGCGGCGTGGCGGTCGACCTGCCACGACCGCCCATGCGCATCGTGAGCGTCCTGCCTTCGCTGACCGAATCGGTGTGCACCCTCGGCGCCTGCGACCGGCTGGTCGGGGTCGACCGCTATTCCAACTGGCCGGCGTCGGTGCGCGCGCTGCCGCAGGTCGGCGGCGGGATCGATCCGAACGTGGAGGCGATCGTCGCCCTCAAGCCCGACCTGGTGCTGGTGTCGAATTCGTCGCGCGTGACCGATCGGCTGGTGGCGCTGGGCCTGCCGGTGCTGGTGCTCGAACCGAAGAACCACGCCGACGTGCGGCGGGTTCTCGACGTGCTGGGCCGCGCGCTCGGCGTCGACGACGCGCAGGCCGTGTGGCGCGCGATCGACGCCAGCGTGACGTCAGCAGCGCAGTCGCTGCCGCCCTCGGTGGCACGCACGCGCGTCTATTTCGAGGTCAACAACGGGCCCTATGCGGCCGGCGAGTCTTCCTTCATCGGCGAGACGCTGGCGCGGCTCGGCGTGAAGAACATCGTGCCGGCGGCGCTCGGACCCTTTCCGAAGCTCAATCCCGAGTTCGTGGTGCGTGCCGATCCGGACCTGATCATGGTCGGCGAACGCAGCGGCCAGGGCCTGGAGCAGCGCCCGGGCTGGAGCCGTATCCGGGCGGTGCGCGAAGGGCGGGTCTGCCGCTTCGGCGCCGACCAGTCCGACGTGCTGGTGCGTCCGGGGCCGCGCATGGGCGAGGCCGCGCAGCTGATGGCCCGCTGCCTGCAGGAGAAGGCGGGTTGAAGGGCCAGCATCGCCGCGCGCTGGCGCTCGGCGCCGGCCTGATGGTGGCCAGCCTGCTGCTGCTGATGCTCGGCGCCGCGGTCGGCAGCACGCGCTTCGACGACCTGTTCGCGCTGCGGCACGACCCGGTGGCGCTGCAGATCGTGGCCGACATCCGCCTGCCGCGCACGCTCGGTGCCTGGCTCGCGGGTGCCTTGCTCGGCCTTGCAGGCGCGGTGGCTCAGGGCCTGTTCCGCAATCCGCTCGCCGATCCCTACCTCCTCGGCAGCGCATCGGGCGCATCGCTCGGCGTGGCGCTGGTGCTGACCGTGTTCGGGCTGTCGCCGACCAGCACCCAGTGGGCGGTGCGGCTCGGGATCACGGGCGCGGCCTTCGTGGGTGCGGTGCTGGCGGTGCTGCTCACGCTGGTGCTGGCGCGCGGTGTCGCGCAGACGCTGCGGCTGCTGCTGGCCGGCGTGATCGTCGGCGTGGTGCTGGGCGCCGCCAAGGACCTGCTCACCATCGCTTCGGCCGACATCATGCAGGCCATCCAGGGTTTCATGCTGGGCAGCACCGGGCTGGTCGGCTGGGGCGGCTGCGCCGTGATGGCCGGCCTCGGCGCGCTGTGCGTGCTGCTGGCCTGGGCGCTGGCGCCGGTGCTCGACGGGCTCGCGCTCGGCGAGGCCACGGCCGCCAGCCTGGGCCTGCCGCTGGGTGCGATGCGCGCGGCACTGGTCGTGGTGCTGGCACTGGCCACCGGCACCGCGGTGGCGCAGACCGGCCTGATTGCCTTCGTCGGGCTGGCGGCGCCGCACCTGGTGCGCTCCGTGGTCAAGACCACGCATGCGCGCCTGCTGTTGCTGTCGACCGCGATGGGCGGGCTGCTGCTGATGGCGGCCGACCTGCTCGCGCGATGGCTGATCGCGCCGCAGGAACTTCCGGTGGGCGTGCTGACCGCGGTGCTGGGCGGCAGCTACCTGCTGTGGCTGATGCATCGGCGCGCGGCGCGGGGCGAGCGATGACGGGCGGCGCCGCCTTCGAGGCGCGCGGCGTGTCGGCCCGGCTCGGTGGCATCGAGGTGCTGCACGGCATCGACCTGGCGCTCGCGGCGGGCCGCTGGACCAGCATCGTGGGACCGAACGGCGCCGGCAAGTCGACGCTGCTGAAGGTGCTCGCGGGCCTGCTCGCCCACACCGGCGAGGTGCGCCTGCTCGACCGGCCGCTGAGCGCCTGGAGCGGCCGCGCGCGGGCCCGGCGGCTCTCGTGGCTCGGCCAGGGCGTGGCCGGCGAGGGCAGTGCGGACGACCTGCTGGTGCACGACGTCGCGATGCTCGGCCGCCTGCCGCACCAGCGCTGGCTGGCCGCGCCGAGCGAGGCCGACCTGGCCGCGGTCGAGCGCGCTCTGCGCTGCACGCAGGCCTGGGACTGGCGCACGCGTCCGCTGGGCCAGCTCTCGGGTGGCGAGCGCCAACGCGTGCTGCTGGCGCGCGCCCTGGCGGTCGAGGCCGAGGTGCTGCTGATGGACGAGCCGCTCGCCAACCTCGATCCGCCGCACCAGGCCGACTGGATGCAGACCGTGCGCGCGCAGATCGCGGCGCGCTGCACCGTGGTCAGCGTGCTGCACGAGCTCAGTGCGGCCCTCAGCGCCGATTCGATGGTCGTGATGGCGGCCGGACGGGTGCTGCATCACGGGCCTTGCGACGACCCGGCGACGCACGCGGCACTCGAGGCGGTGTTCGACCGGCGCGTCGCGGTGCATCGCGTGGCTGGCCACTGGCTGGCCGTGCCGCGCTGACGCAGGGACGGACCCGTGGAGGTCGCGCCGTGGGTGATCTCGATGGCGGCGCTCTGGCTGGCGCTGGCCATCGACCTGTGCTTCGGCGAGCCGCCGGCGCGCTGGCATGTCGTGGTCTGGATGGGGCGCTACCTGGCGGCCGCGGGTCGGCTCGTCGCTCCGGCCGCCGATGACGCATCGCAGCGCCACGGGTGGCATTTCGCTGCCGGTGCCCTGGCCTGGTGCCTCGGTGCCGCGATCGTCGTGATGGCGGCCGCGGTGATCGCGACGCTCGCCGCGCGACTGCCTGCGGTGGCGGCGGCGCTGCTGACCGGGCTCGCGCTCAAGCCGCTGCTGTCCTGGCGCATGCTGCGCGACGAGGTGCTGGCCGTCGAGTCGGCGCTCGGGCGCTCGCTCGACGAAGGCCGGGCGCAGCTGGCCCGGCTCGTGAGTCGCGACGTGGCATCGCTCGACGCCGCCGAGGTCCGCGAAAGCGCGATCGAATCGCTGGCCGAGAACCTCAGCGATTCGCTCGTGGCACCGCTCTTCTGGTTCGTGCTGCTGGGCCTGCCGGGTGCCGCGCTCTACCGCTTCGCGAACACGGCCGATGCGATGTGGGGCTATCGCGGCACCCGCGAGGGCCGGCAATGGACGTGGGCGGGCAAGTGGGCCGCGCGCGCGGACGACCTGCTGTCCTGGCTGCCGGCGCGGCTCACGGCCTGCCTCCTGCTGGCAGGTGCTGCAGGCCGCAGCGACCACGGCCACTGCGGCTTCGTCGCCATCCGCCGTGAGGCGCGCCGCACGCCATCGCCCAACAGCGGCTGGCCGATGGCCGCGATGGCGCTGAGGCTGGGCGTGCGGCTCGCCAAGCCCGGCGTCTACGTGCTGAACGCCGCGGGCCGGGTGCCGCAGGCCGCCGACACGCTGCAGGCGGCCCGACGCGCAGGGCGCGCGGTGCTGCTCGCTGCGCTGGCCGGCACCGTGGTGCTGGGCGGGCGCGCGGCCTGGATGCTGGCGCGGCCATGAACGCCGGGTCCGTGGCGCCGGTGCACGGCGGTCCCGACGCGCTGGGTGCCGTGGCGCACGACTTCTCGACCAACGCCAACGGCTGCGGCCCCTGTCCCGCGGCGCTCGACGCGCTGCAGGCGGCCGATGCAAGCCGCTATCCCGATCCGGCCTACGCCGCGCTGCGCGAGCGCCTCGCGTGCTTCCACGGCGTCGAGGCCGGCCGCATCGTGCCTGCCGCAAGCGCGAGCGAGTTCATCTTCCGGATCACGGCCGCCGTGGCACGCACGGGCGGGCGTCGGCTGCTGCTGCCTCGATACGCCTACGGCGACTGCGTCCGCGCCGCGCGCACCTGGGCCTTCGAGGCCGCGGCAGGTCCGCACGATGCCGACCTGGCCTGGTGCTGCGATCCCTCCAGCCCGCTGGGCCAGCCCACGGTCGCGCCGGCCGACCTCGTGCGCGCGTTGCGGGCCGATGCCACCTGCGTGCTCGACCTGGCCTACGAGCCGTTGCGCCTCGAAGGCGAATCGGGCTGGCCGGCCGCCTTGCGCAATAGGGTGTGGCAGCTCTGGACACCCAACAAGGCGCTCGGCCTGACCGGCATCCGCGCCGCCTATGCGATCGCGCCGCTGGCAAGTCAGCTGCCCTCGCTCGTGGCAGCCATGGCGCCCTCCTGGCCCGTCGGCGCCCACGGTGTCGCGTTGCTCGAAGCCTGGACCGGCACTGCCGCCCAGCACTGGCTGTCGCGCAGCCGGGTCGTGCTTGCGGACTGGAAGGCGCAGCAAGGGGCGATCTGCAGCGCGCTCGGGTGGCAATGTCTGCCCGGCGTCGCCAACTTCTTCTGCGCCCGTCCCGACCGCCCGCTGACGCCCGACCGCGTGGCGGCCCTGCGCGCCGTGGGCGTGCAGCTGCGCGACACGGCCTCGTTCGGCCTCGAAGGCCATGTCCGCCTCGGCGTGCTGGCGCCGGCCAGCCAGCAGGCGCTGGCCGATGGCTGGCGCGCGGTGGCCTAGAAGGCCCGGATCGCGGCGGGCGCGGCGCCTCGCGTGCCTAAAGCCGCTGCAGTTGCGGATGCTTCGAGAACAGCTCGGCCGCCCAGTCGACGAAGGCCCGCACCTTGGCGCTCAGGTGGCGGTTCGGCGGGTAGACCACGTGCACCGGCAGCGGCGGGCGCATCCAGTCGGTCAGGATCGGCACCAGTTCGCCGCTGGCGATGTAGGGCTCGGCCATGTAGGTGATCACCTGCGACAGCCCGAAGCCGCCCAGCACCGCAGTCAGGTGCGCATTGCTGTCGTTCACCGCCACGCGGTAGGGGCCGGCGATCTCGAGCTGCTCGTCGCCGCGGTGGAACTCGTGCGGATACACGCGGCGCGTGCTGCCCGAGAAGAAGCCCACCACCTGGTGGCGCTTCTCGATGTCGCTCGGGTGCTGCGGCGCGCCGTAGCGCTTGATGTAGGCCGGCGAGGCCACAGTCATCCACGGCAGGTTGCCGATGCGGCGCGCCACCAGCGACTGGTCGGCGAGTTCGCCGCCGCGGATCACGCAGTCGACGTTGTCGGTGATCAGGTCCACGGTGCGGTCGCTGACGCCCAGGTCGACCTGAATGTCGGGGTAGCGGTCGCAGAAGGTGGCGAGCGCCGGCAGGATCACGAGCCTCGCCATCGAGGAGCCGACGTCGATGCGCAGCCGCCCGGTCGGGTTGGCCTGGGCATTGGTCATGCTCGACTCGATGTCGTCGAAGTCGTTGAGCAGGCGCGCGGTGCGCTCGTAGTAGGCGGCGCCGTCGGGCGTCACGGTGACGCGGCGCGTCGTGCGGTTCAGGAGCTTGACGTGCAGGCGCGATTCCAGCGCCTGGATCTGCTTGGTGACCGTGCCCTTGGGCAGGCCCAGTGAATCGGCGGCACGCGTGAAAGTGCCGGCTTCGACGACGCGGACGAAGATCCGCATGCCCTGGATCTGATCCATCTATGCTGCTCCTGGGGTGGCCTTGAAGGCCGGGGGGAGCGGAATTCTGGCATGCGCTCCTACCCCCATTGTTGGCCGATTGGAAACAGAGTGGGGGTTCGGACGCGGTTGCAGCGCCCGGGCACCGCCTTATATTTGACCTACTGTCCAACACGAGACCGCCCCATGTCCATCAGTCCGAGCCTGCCAACCGCCGACGCCGCCGCACCGGCTGCCGCCTGCGGCGCGGAAACCGACATCCGCATCGAACTGCCCGAGCGGGAACCGGTGCTGGCGCGCATCTACGGCGAGCGGCCGCGCGGCGCCACGGTGCCGCTGGTGCTGCATTTCCATGGCGGCACCTTCGTCTGCGGCGATCTCGACAACGGCCGCAGCGTGGCGCGTCTTCTGGCAGGGGCCGGGGCGCTGGTGGTCTCGCTCGACTACCCGCTGGCGCCCAAGGCGCCGTTCCCGGAGCCGATCGAGGTCGGCTTCGCAGCGCTCGAGTGGGTCTACAAGCAGCGGGTCAAGCTGGGCGGCAAGGGCGCCGAGGTGTTCCTGGCCGGTGAAGAGGCCGGCGGCAATCTGGCCGCGGCCGTCGCCATGATGGCGCGCGACCGGGCGCACCCGCCGCTGGCCGGTCAGATTCTGCTGTCGCCGATGCTCGACCCATGCGCCGGCACCGCATCGCTGCGCCAGGCCACGGGCGACGCCACCCAATGCAAGTGGGCCTCGGGCTGGCAGGAGTTCCTGAGCCGGCCTGTCAATGCCACGCATCCCTATGCCGTGCCGGGTGCCTCGCTGCGGCTGGCCCACATGGCGCGCACGCTGGTGCTCGTAGGCCACGACGACCCGATGCGCGACGAGGCCCTGAATTTTGCGCGCCGGCTCGGCGAGGCCGGAATCGCAGTCACCAGCAGCGTGCTGCCGGGCGCCGCGAACTGGCCCGAGGCCCTCTACCAGCCCGAAGGCTCGGGCTGCAAGGCCTGCGAGGCGGTGGTGCAGAAGCACTTCCGCGACTTCTTCAGCGCGGCCCCCCCGCCGCACTGAGCGACAGCGCACGCCTGGCCGTGCGCTGAATCGAGAGGCTCCGGTCGCCCCGGGGCCCGTCCCCCGAAGCCGAGGCAGCACCTCGAAAAACGCATGGCGATCCCCGCCGGGGAGCCGTGCGCCCTGCAACAACCCGTTTCCCCGCCGTCCTGCGCCATCCGCGCGGGAGGGCGTCGTGTTCCCGAGCGTCACCAAAAGGACCTTTCATCATGTCGCATGCACAACCACCCAAGACCTCCCCGGTCCGCCGCGGCCTCTGGCCCGCGCTGACCGGCGCCACCGCGCTGATCGCGATCGCCTCGGCAGCCCTCGGCTTCCATGCCATGGACGCCGAGGCCAACGACGCCCCCGCGGTCGCGGCGCCGCGCGCCACGCCGGTCGGCGTCGCCACCGTGAACGCCACCGAAGTCAACACCTGGGACGAGTTCTCGGGCCGGCTCGAGGCGGTGGAGCGCGTCGACGTGCGTTCGCGCGTCGCCGGCGCCGTGCAGGCCGTCCACTTCCGCGAAGGTGCGCTCGTCAAGCAGGGCGAGCTGCTGATCACGATCGACCCGGCGCCCTATGCGGCCGAGGTCGACCGCGCCGAGGCCCAGGTCGCGGCCGCCCAGGCCCGCGTCTCGTTCACGCGCAGCGAACTCGAACGTGCGCGCCGGCTCTGGGACGAGAAGGCGATCGCGCAGCGCGAACTCGACGAGCGCAGCAATGCCGGCCGCGAGGCCGAGGCCAGCCTGCGCGCGGCCCAGGCCTCGCTCCAGAGCGCGCGCCTGAACCTCGGCTACACCCAGGTGCGGGCCTCGGTGTCGGGTCGCACCGGACGCCTCGAGGTCACGGCCGGCAACCTGGTCGCGGCCGGTCCCGGCGCACCGGTGCTGACCACCCTGGTTTCCGTCAGCCCGATCTATGCGAGCTTCGAGGCCGACGAGCGGATCGTGGTCAAGGCGCTCAGGGACCTGCCGGGCGGCGCCAGCGCGCGCAGCCGCATCGAGGGCATTCCGGTGCAGATGGGCACGGCGGACAGCGACGGCACGCCCTACGAGGGCCGGCTGCAGCTGATCGACAACCAGGTCGATGCGAAGAGCGGCACGGTGCGCGTGCGCGCGGCCTTCGACAACAAGGACGGCGCGCTGATCCCGGGCCAGTTCGCGCGCATCCGCATGGGCCAGGCGCGCAGCGACACCGCGCTGCTGGTCAACGAGCGCGCGGTCGGCACCGACCAGAACAAGAAGTTCGTGCTCGTGGTCGGCGCCGACAACAAGGCCGAATACCGCGAGGTAACGCTCGGCGCACCGGTCAACGGCCTGCGTGTCGTGACGCGCGGCCTGGCCGCCGGCGAGCGCGTGGTGGTCAACGGGCTGCAGCACGTGCGTCCTGGCGCGCTGGTGGCGCCGCAGGCCACGACCATGGACGCCAAGGCCGAGGTGCCCGCCACCGTGCAGAAGGTCGCGGCGAAGTCCTGAGAACCCGCTCCAGAGGGAGGAAACGAAAATGAATCTGTCCAAGTTCTTCATCGACCGGCCGATCTTTGCCGGCGTGCTGTCGGTGCTGATGCTGATCGCCGGCCTGATCGCGCTCAAGGGCCTGCCGATCTCCGAATACCCCGAGGTGGTCCCGCCTTCGATCGTGGTGCGGGCCAACTATCCGGGCGCGAATCCGAAGGTGATCGCCGAGACCGTGGCGACGCCGCTCGAGGAATCGATCAACGGCGTCGAGGGCATGCTCTACATGGGCAGCCAGGCGACCACCGACGGCCTGCTCACGCTGACCGTGACCTTCAAGCTCGGCACCGACCCGGACAAGGCCCAGCAGCTGGTGCAGAACCGCGTCTCGCAAGCCGAGCCGCGGCTGCCCGAGGAAGTGCGCCGGCTCGGCATCTCGACCATCAAGAGCTCGCCCGACCTCACGATGGTGGTGCACCTGCTGTCGCCCAACGGCCGCTACGACATGACCTACCTGCGCAACTACGCGGTGCTCAACGTCAAGGACCGGCTGGCGCGCGTGCAGGGCGTGGGCGACGTCCAGCTGTTCGGCTCGGGCGACTACTCGATGCGCGTGTGGCTCGATCCGCAGAAGGTGGCGCAGCGCGGCCTCTCTGCCAGCGACGTGGTGCGTGCGATCCGCGAGCAGAACGTGCAGGCGGCGGCCGGCGTGGTCGGCGCCTCGCCGGGTCTGGCCGGCGTCGACATGCAGATCTCGATCAATGCCCAGGGCCGGCTGCAGACCGAGGAGGAATTCGGCGACATCATCGTCAAGAGCGGCGCCGACGGTGCCGTGACGCGGCTGCGCGACGTGGCGCGGCTCGAGCTGGGTGCGTCCAGCTACGCGCTGCGCTCGCTGCTCGACAACAAGGACGCGGTGGCGGTGCCGATCTTCGCGGCACCGGGCTCGAATGCGATCCAGATCTCGAACGAGGTGCGCGCCACCATGGCCGAGCTCAAGAAGGGCATGCCCGACGGCGTCGACTACAGCATCGTCTACGACCCGACACAGTTCGTTCGGGCCTCGATCGAATCGGTGATCCACACGCTGCTGGAAGCCATCGCGCTGGTGGTGCTGGTCGTGATCCTGTTCCTGCAGACCTGGCGCGCCTCGATCATCCCGCTGCTCGCGGTGCCGATCTCGGTGGTCGGCACCTTCGCGGTGATGCATCTCTTCGGCTTCTCGATCAATGCGCTGAGCCTGTTCGGGCTGGTGCTCGCGATCGGCATCGTGGTGGACGACGCGATCGTGGTGGTCGAGAACGTCGAGCGCAACATCGAGGCCGGACTGACCCCCCGCGAAGCGACCTACCGTGCGATGCGCGAGGTCTCGGGGCCGATCATCGCGATCGCGCTGGTGCTGGTCGCGGTGTTCGTGCCGCTGGCCTTCATCAGCGGCCTCACGGGCCAGTTCTACAAGCAGTTCGCACTGACGATCGCGATCTCGACCGTGATCTCGGCAATCAACTCGCTCACGTTGTCTCCCGCGCTCGCGGCACTGCTGCTGCGCAGCCACGATGCGCCCAAGGATGCGCTCACGCGTGGCATGGACCGGGTCTTCGGTCGCTTCTTCGGCGCATTCAACCGCCTGTTCCATCGCGGCTCGGAGGGCTACAGCCGCGGCGTGAAGGGCGCGATCTCGCGCAAGGCGCTGATGATGGTCGTGTACCTCGCGCTGGTGGCCGTGACCTTCGGTCTCTTCAAGGCGGTGCCGGGCGGCTTCGTGCCGGCGCAGGACAAGCAGTACCTGATCGGCTTCGCGCAACTGCCCGACGGCGCCACGCTGGACCGCACCGAGGAAGTGACCCGGCGCATGAACGACATCGTGCTGAAGCAGCCCGGCGTCGAGCATGCCATCACCTTTCCGGGGCTTTCGATCAACGGCTTCACCAACAGCTCCAACTCGGGCATCGTGTTCGTGAGCCTGAAGGACTTCGACCAGCGCAAGACGGCCGAACTGAGCGCCGGCGCGATCGCGGGCCAGCTCAACCAGCAGTTCGCGGGCATCCAGGACGCCTTCATCGCGATCTTCCCGCCGCCGCCGGTGCAGGGCCTCGGCACCACGGGCGGCTTCAAGCTGCAACTGGAGGACCGTGGCTCGCTGGGCTACGCCGCGATGGACGGCGCGGTGAAGGCCTTCATGGCCAAGGCCCAGCAGGCGCCCGAGCTGGCGGGCATGTTCACGAGTTGGCAGGTCAACGTGCCGCAGCTCTATGCCGACATCGACCGCACGCGGGCGCGGCAGCTCGGGGTCTCGGTGACGGACGTGTTCGACACCATGCAGATCTACCTCGGCAGCCTCTATGCCAACGACTTCAACCGCTTCGGCCGCACCTACAGCGTGCGCGTGCAGGCCGATGCGCCTTATCGCGCGCGGGCCGAGGACGTGGGCCTGCTCAAGGTGCGCTCGGCCAGCGGCGAGATGGTGCCGTTGTCGGCGCTCATGAACATCCAGCCCAGCTACGGGCCGGAGCGCGCGATGCGCTACAACGGCTTCCTTGCCGCCGACATCAACGGCGGGCCGGCTCCGGGCTTCTCCTCGGGCCAGGCGCAGGACGCGATCGAACGCATCGCGGCCGAGACGCTGCCGCCGGGCATCGGCTTCGAGTGGACCGAGCTGACCTACCAGGAGATCCTCGCGGGCAACTCGGCGCTGTGGGTGTTTCCGCTGGCGATCCTGCTGGTGTTCCTGGTGCTCGCGGCGCAGTACGAGAGCCTCACGCTGCCGGTGGCGATCATCCTGATCGTGCCGATGGGCCTGCTGGCCGCCATGACCGGTGTCTGGCTCACGAACGGCGACAACAACGTCTTCACCCAGATCGGGCTGATGGTGCTGGTGGGGCTGTCGGCCAAGAACGCGATCCTGATCGTGGAGTTCGCGCGTGAACTGGAGTTCGCCGGCCGCACCCCGGTGCAGGCCGCGATCGAGGCCAGCCGGCTGCGGCTGCGGCCGATCCTCATGACATCGATGGCCTTCGTCATGGGTGTGCTGCCGCTGGTCCTGTCGACCGGCGCCGGCGCCGAGATGCGGCGTGCCATGGGCGTTGCGGTGTTCTCGGGAATGATCGGCGTGACCGCCTTCGGCCTGTTCCTCACGCCGGTCTTCTACGTGCTGCTGCGCCGCCTCACGGGCAACCGGCCGCTCAAGCTGCATGGCGAGGTGCCGCACCTCGATGGCTTCGTTGCGGCCGCTCCGGCGCCGACTTCCGCCGCGGCTGCGCACGGAGGTGCCGCCGGCGGGCCGCTGCGGCCATCGCCTGCGGCACCGCTGGCGCATCTCGAATGAATCCCCGGCCAAGACCTTCTCGAAAGTCAGACATGAGTTCCACATCTTCTTCATTGCACCGGCCGTGGCGCGCCGCATGGCTGCCGCTGCTGGCGGCCCTGGTGCTGGCCGGGTGCGCGACCGCGCCGGCCGAACTGCCGAGCTTCGACATGCCCGCGCAGTTCAGGGAGCAGGCCGGCGCGCAGCCGGCGGATGCGCCCCCGGGCCACTGGACCCGCTCCGCACCGGCCGAGTCCCAGCCGCGCGGCGAATGGTGGCGCGCCTTCGGCGATCCGCTGCTCGACCAGTTGGTGGAGCGGGCGGTCGCGCGCAACACCGACATCGAGGCTGCGGCCGCGAGGCTTTCGGAAGCGCGCGCGCTGGCACGCAGCACCGACGCCGACCGCGCACCGCAGATCGGCCTCGCGGCCGGCGGGGTGCGCAGCGCGGGGCTCGACCGCAACCTGAGTCCGCGGCCTTCCACGCTGGTCACGGCCGGCGTCGACTTTTCGTACGAGCTCGACCTGTTCGGCAAGCTCTCGCGCGCCAGCGAGGCAGCGAAGCTCGATGCCGATTCGCGTGCCGGCCTGCTGCAGAGCACGCGCCTGCTGGTCGAGGCCGAGACGGCGCAGACCTACCTGGCGCTGCGTGCGGTCGACGCCGAGCGCGCCCTGGTGCGCGACACGGTCGAGGCCTATCGCGACACCCTGCGGCTCACGCAGAGCCGCGAGCGCGCCGGCGACGTGGCGGAACTCGACGTGGCGCGGGTCGAGACCGAGGTGGCCTCCACCGAGTCCGAAGGCCTCACGCTCGACCGGCGCCGGGCCGAACTCGAGCATGCGCTCGCGGTGCTGGTCGGCGACCTGGCTTCCGACTTCGCGCTCGCGAGCGGGGATTGGGGCAGTGCCTTGCCGACCATACCGCCGGGCGTGCCGGCCACGGTGCTCACGCGCCGGCCCGACATCTCGGCGGCGCAGAAGTCGGTCTTCGCGGCGCAGGCCCGCGTGGGCGTCGCACAGGCCGCCTGGTTCCCGGACATCGCGCTCACGGGTGGCGGCGGCTACGCCTCGGCCGACATCGGCGACCTGCTGAAGTGGTCGGCGCGTTCCTGGGGCATCGGCGCGCTGCTGGCGTTGCCGGTGTTCGATGGGGGCCGCCGCGAGGCCGGCGTGCAGGGCGCCGCGGCGCGGCTCGATGGCGCGCTCGCCAGCTACCGCGCGCAGGTGCTGGTCGCCTTCAGGGAAGTGGAAGACCAGTTGTCTTCATTGCGCATCCTCGAGCAGCAGTCGGGCGTGCAGGGCAAGGCGGTGGCCTCGGCCACGCGCGCCACCGCGCTGTCCGATTCGCGCTATCGCAACGGCATGGTGAGCCAGCTCGACCTGCTCGATGCGCGGCGCAGCGAACTGCACAACCGGCGGCAGGCGCTGCAGGTGAAGTCGGCGCAATACCAGGCGACGGTGGCGCTGATCCGCGCGCTGGGCGGCAGCTGGGACACGCTCCCGGTGGCCGCCGCCGGTGCGGAGCGCACGCCTGTCGCGAAGCTGGCAGCGGCGCGCTGAGCGCGCTAGAAGCGGGTCTCGTGTTCGGGGCCCGCCAGCTTGCGCAAGGCGGCGGCACCCATGGCGAGCGCGCTCGCATAGCTGGGCTGCGGTGTCGCGGCATCGAAGATCCGGGCGTAGTGGATGGCCTCGGCGGCGTCGCTGTCGAGGGCTTCGAGGATGACCCAGAAGAATTGATGTTCGTTGCGCTCCTCGACCGTGAGCGCGATGTCGCGTAAGGCTGGCATTCGCCGGGGGACTTTCTCTAGCTCGGAAAGGCTCGACCCTAAGCGCGAAACACACGGCCCTTTTCCACCCGATTCAAGCGCATGCCGCTTTGCGTGACGGAGTTCACGTAACGGACAATCGCCGCCATGAATTCATCCGTTCGGGGCAATCGCGCGCGCTGCGTCATGGTGCTGGGCACCACCAGCGGCGCCGGCAAGAGCTGGCTCGCGACCGCGCTGTGCCGCTGGTATGCCCGGCTGGGCCTGCGCGTGGCGCCGTTCAAGGCGCAGAACATGAGCAACAACGCGCGCGTGGTCGAGGGCGGCGAGATCGGAAGCGCCCAGTACTTCCAGGCGCTTGCGGCGCGCGCCGCGCCCGAGGTGCGCATGAACCCGCTGCTGCTCAAGCCCGAGCGCGACACCCACAGCCAGGTCGTGCTGATGGGGCAGGTGAGCGCCGAGCTCTCGCAGCTGCCGTGGCGCGGCCGCAGCGAGCGCGTGTGGCCGCAGATCGCGCAGGCACTCGACGAACTACGTGCCGCCCATGACGTGGTCGTGATCGAGGGCGCCGGATCGCCCGCCGAGATCAACCTGATGGCCAGCGACATCGTGAACCTGCGCGTGGCACGCCATGCGGGGGCACGCTGCCTGCTCGTGACCGACATCGATCGCGGCGGCGCCTTTGCCCACCTCTATGGCACCTGGGCGCTGCTGCACGAAGCCGACCGGCGCCTGCTGGCCGGCTTCGTGCTCAACAAGTTCCGCGGCGATGCGGCGCTGCTGGCGCCCGGGCCGGCGCAGCTCGAGGCGCTGACCGGCGTGCCGACCGTCGCGACCCTGCCGATGTGGTGGCAGCACGGCCTGCCCGAGGAGGACGGCATCTTCGACGACCGCAGCACGGCGGCGGGCGAGGTCACGCGCACCATCGCGGTGATCGCCTGTCCGCGCATCAGCAACCTCGACGAATTCCAGCCGCTGCGGAACATCGCGGGCGTGCGCCTGCGCTGGGCCCGCAGCCCGGCGGAGCTGGCCGATGCCGACTGGATCGTGCTGCCCGGCTCGAAGCACACCAGCAGCGACCTGGCCTGGATGCGTGCCCAGGGCCTCGACCGTGCGGTGGCCGCGCATGCGGCGCGCGGCGGCGCGGTGCTCGGCATCTGCGGCGGACTGCAGATGCTCGGCGAGGCGCTCATCGATCCGCACGGCGTCGACGGCAACGGTCCGGGCCTGGGCCTGCTGCCCGTGGTGACGGTGTTCGAGCCCGACAAGACCGTGCGCCACCGCGAAGCCCGCTTCGGCACGCTGGGCGGGCCCTGGGCGGCGCTGTCGGGCGTCGCCGTGCGCGGCTACGAGATCCACCATGGCCGCACCGCCGAGCACAGCGCCATGGCCGCGGCGGGCGAGCGGGCCCATGCCGTGATGCCCGACGAACTGGCCTGGCAGAACGGCGCCGGCAACGTGCTGGGCCTCTATCTGCACGGCCTGTTCGAGGACCCGGCCGTGCTGCAGGCGCTGTTCGGCATCGCCGCGCGCACGCTCGATGCGGTCTTCGACGGCCTGGCCGACCACATCGATTCCCACTTTGAGCCGGGCGTGCTGCGCTCGCTGATCGAATGACCGCGACCTTGACGCTGCCCCCGGTTCCCGACATCCACGATGCGGCGCTGGCCGTGCGCCTGCAGCAGCGGCTCGACGGCAAGACCAAGCCGCTCGGCGCGCTGGGCCTGCTCGAGTCGCTGGCGCTGCGCATCGGCAGCATCCTCGGCAGCGAGACGCCGGTCTTCTCGGCGCCGCAGATGCTGGTCTGCGCGGCCGACCATGGCCTCGCGGCGCGCGGCATCTCGGCCTATCCGAGCGATGTCACCTGGCAGATGGTGCAGAACTTCCTCGCCGGCGGCGCCGCGGTCAGCGTGCTCGCGCGCCAGCACGGCCTGGCGCTGACCGTGGTCGATTGCGGCGTCAGGCATGAGTTCGCGCCCAGTGCGGGACTGTTGGTTCGCAAGTTCGCGGCCGGCACCGCCGATGCGTCGCTGGGCCCGGCCATGAGCGCGGCGCAGTGCGCGCAGGCGATCGCCAACGGCGTCGAGATCGTGCGCGGGCTGCCCGGCAACGCACTGCTGCTCGGCGAGATGGGCATCGGCAACTCGTCGGCCGCCGCCATGCTGCTCGCGCGGCTCGCGGGCCTGGACATCGATGCCTGCATCGGTGCCGGCACCGGCCTCGACGCGGCCGGCATGGCGCGCAAGCGAGCGCTGCTGCGCGCCGTGCTCGATCGACACGCAGAGGCGACCACGCCGCTGGCGGCGCTGGGCGCCTTCGGCGGCTTCGAGATCGCAACCCTGGTCGGCGCCGTGCTGCAGGCCGCCGAGCAGCGGCGCGTGATCGTGCTCGACGGCTTCATCGCGAGCGCCGCGGTGCTGGTGGCGGCGGCCCTGCGGCCGATGGTGGTGCAGCGCTGCGTGGCCGCGCACGAATCGGCCGAGCCCGGCCATCGGCTGCTGCTCGCGCGCCTCGGCCTTGCGCCGTTGCTGCGGATGGACCTGCGCCTGGGCGAAGGCTCGGGCGCGGCACTGGCCTGGCCGCTGCTCGACTCGGCCAGCCGCGTCCTCGCGCAGATGGCGAGCTTCGAATCGGCGGGCGTATCGCAGCGCGGTGAAGCCCGATGAACGGGGTGCGTCATTTCCTGCTCGCGCTGCAGTTCTTCACGCGCGTGCCCGTGACCGGCGGCCTGGCCGGATGGGTCGGCTACAGCCCTGCGATGCTGCGCGCGAGCGCGGCCCATTTTCCCGGCGTCGGCTGGCTCGTCGGTGCGGTCGGGGCCGGCGTGTTCGTGATCGCGCAGCTCGGCCTGCCGGGGTGGGCGGGAGCCCTTGTCGCGGCGCTGCTGTCGACCATCGCCACCGTCTGGATGACCGGCGCCTTCCACGAGGACGGACTGGCCGACCTGGCCGACGGTCTCGGCGGCTCGGCCGATCGCGAGCGCGCGCTGGCGATCATGAAGGACTCGCGCATCGGTGCCTTCGGCGCGATCGCGCTGGTGCTGGCGCTGGCACTCAAGGTGGCGCTGCTGGCCGTGCTCGCGGGGCAGGGCGCGCTCGCGGTGGCCGCGGCGCTGGTGGCGGCCCACGTGCTGTCGCGGCTCGCGCCGCTGTTCCTGATCCGCTGGCTGCCCTACGTGGGCGGCGAGGGCGGAGAGGGTGGTGCCAGCAAGGCCAAGCCGCTGGCCGATGCCATTGGCGGCAGCGCGCTGCTGGCCGGCATCGCGTGGTCGCTGCCTGCGCTCGGGCTGCTGGTGGCGACGCATGACACGGCGCATGGCCTCGCGGCGCTGGCGCTGTGCGCGGTCGCGGCGCTGGGGGTGGGCCGGCTGCTGCGGCGACGGCTGCAGGGCTTCACGGGCGATGGGCTCGGCGCGACCCAGCAGGTGGCGGAGATCGCGATCTACCTCGCGCTGGCCTGGCAGGCATGAAGCTGACACTGATCCGTCATCCGCGCACCCTGGCCGAGGAGGGCCTGTGCTACGGGCGCACCGACGTCCCGGTGGCGGCCGAGCTCACGCGCGAGGTGGCCGAGCGGGTGGCGCCTGCACTGCCGCGCGATGTCTCGATGGCCTGCTCGCCGCTGGTGCGGTGCAGCGGGCTCGCGGCCGCCATCACCGAGTTGCGGCCCGATCTGCGGGCGCGGCCCGACCCGCGCCTGGCGGAAATGGATCTCGGGCAATGGGAAGAGGGGATGTGGTCCGCGATCGAGCGCAGCGCCTTCGATGCCTGGATGCGCGACTTCGCCGATACGCGCGCGGGCGTCGACGGCGAGAGCACGCGCCAGTTCATGCAACGGGTCGGCGCGGCCTTCGACGACTGGAAGGCCGGCGGGCGCGATGCGATCTGGGTCACGCACGCGGGTGTGATCCGCGCGGTGCGGCTGCTGCACGCGGGGCTGCGAAGCGTCGAGCGCTCCGACCAGTGGCCGGCCGAGCCGATCGCCTTCGGCGAGGTGGTGGTCTTCGACGTCGCGGAGGGCCAGGGCGCGAGCCCTCAGGGTGCCGGCGTCTTGGGCTTGTAGTCGCAGTACGTCGACACCGCGCAGCGCCAGCACTGCGGCTTGCGCGCGATGCAGACGTAGCGTCCGTGCAGGATCAGCCAGTGATGCGCGTGAAGCCGGTAGGCCGGCGGCACGCGCTTCTCGAGCTTGAGCTCGACCTCGAGCGGCGTCCTGCCCGGTGCCAGCCCGGTGCGGTTGCCGACCCGGAAGATATGGGTGTCGACCGCCATGGTCGGCTCTCCGAAGGCGACGTTGAGCACCACGTTGGCGGTCTTGCGGCCGACGCCCGGCAGCGCCTCGAGTTCGGCGCGGGTACGCGGCACCTCGCCGCCGTGCTGCTCGACCAGCATGCGGCAGGCCTCGATCAGGTGCTTCGCCTTGCTGCGGTAGAGGCCGATGGTCTTGATGTAGCCCTCCAGGCCCTCGACGCCGAGATCGAGGATGGCCTGTGGCGTGCTGGCGACCGGGAACAGCCGGCGCGTGGCCTTGTTGACGCCGACGTCGGTGGCTTGCGCCGACAGCAGCACCGCGGCCAGCAGTTCGAAGGGCGTGTCGTACTCGAGCTCGGTCTCGGGGTTCGGATTGGCCGCCTGCAGCGTGGCGAAGAACGGCTCGATTTCTGATTTCTTCATCGTGTCGGCAAGTTTAGGACCGCTGCGACAATGGGGGTCGCGCAAACTCGATCCCAGAAGGCCACCATGCAATTCGCCTCCCGACTCGACAACGTCGAGACCTCCGCCATCCGCGAACTCTTCAAGCTGCTCGGCACGCCCGGCATCATCAGCTTCGCGGGCGGCTTTCCCGACAGCGCGATGTTCGACGTCGACGGCATTCGCGAAGCGAGCAACCGCGCACTGGACGAGGAGCCCGGCGGCGCGCTGCAGTACGGCGCCACCGAAGGCTACGAGCCGCTTCGCCGCCAGCTGGCCGACTTCATGGGCACCAAGGGCGTCGAGGTCGAGCCCGCCGGCCTGATCGTCACCACCGGGAGCCAGCAGGCGCTCGACCTGCTCGGCAAGACGCTGATCTCGCCTGGCGACAAGGTGATCGTCGAAGGGCCGACCTTCCTGGCCACCATCCAGTGCTTCCGGCTCTACGGCGCGCAGCTCATCAGCGCGCCGGTCGACGCCGACGGCGTCAAGACCGACGAGCTCGAGCGCCTGATCGCCGAGCACAAGCCGAAGTTCGTCTACCTGATCCCCACCTTCGGCAACCCGAGCGGCGCGATGCTGAGCCTCGAGCGCCGCCGCAAGGTGCTCGACATGGCGGTCAAGTACCAGACGCTGATCGTCGAGGACGATCCCTACGGCGACCTGTACTTCGACCAGGCGCCGCCGCCTTCGATCATGTCGCTCACGAAGGAGGTGCCGGGCAGCCGCGAACTGGTCGCGCATTGCGGCAGTCTCAGCAAGGTGCTCAGCCCGGGCCTGCGCGTGGGCTGGATGATCGGTCCGGCCGAACTGCTCGCCAAGGCCACCATGTGCAAGCAGTTCAGCGATGCCCACACCAGCACCTTCGCGCAGGCCACTGCCGCGCAGTACCTCAAGAGCGGCCGCATGCCGGGCACGCTGGCGCGCGTGCGCGAGGTCTATGCCGAACGTGCGCAGGCCATGGGTGCGGCGCTCAGGAGCGAACTCGGCGACGCCATCACCTTCGAGCAACCCGGTGGCGGCCTGTTCTTCTGGGCCCGCCTGACGGGCGCCGGCGGCAAGGTGGCGGATGCCAACGTGTTCGCCAAGCGCGCGATCGAGAAGCTCGTGGCCTTCGTGCCCGGCGCGCCCTTCTTTGCCGAGAAGCCCGACGTCGCGACGCTGCGCCTGAGCTTCGCGACCGCCAACGTCGAGAAGATCCGCGAAGGCATCGCGCGGCTCGGCTCGGCGCTCTAGCCGACGTCCCGCGCGCGTCGGGGCGCGCGCCGCGCAGCCACGCGACTGACACATCGCTGTCGTCGCGGCGTCATCGGCCTCGCCTAACTTCGTGGGTTGAGTTTTTTCAACCCACGAAAGAAGCAACCGAATGAGCGCGAACCCACCGCAGATCCCCGCTGTCGACCCCGATGACATCGGCTACAACAAGACTTCGAATCCCTCCTTCAGCCAACTGATCGAAGGCCGTCTGAGCCGTCGCAACCTGTTCGGCCTGGGCGTCGGCAGTGCCAGCGTTGCGCTGCTGCAGGCCTGCGGCGGCGGCGGCAGCAACGGCTTCGTGCCGATCGCACCGGCACCGGCACCGAACCCAGCGCCCGCACCGGCCCCAGGACCGGCGCCCGCGCCCGCCCCTGCGGCCGCCAAGCTCGGCTTCAACGCCGTGCCCAAGAGCCTCGCCGACGTGGTCACGGTGCCGGCGGGCTACACCGCCACCGTGCTCTACCGCCTCGGCGACCCGATTGCCTCGGGCGTGCCGGCCTATCTCAACGACGGCACCGACGCACCCGAGACCTTCGACCGCCGTGCCGGTGACCACCACGACGGCATGACCTTCTTCGGCATCGATGCGTCGAACAAGTGGGCGCCCCAGGCCGCCGACCGCGGCCTGCTGGTGATGAACCACGAGGCCATCACGCCGCTGTTCCTGCACCCCGCGGGACAGACCATCGTCGGCACCGGCAATGCCGCCGTGCGCAGCGTCGCCGGAGAAGTGCAGCGCGAATTCTTCGTGCATGGCGTGAGCGTGATCGACGTGGCCAAGGAAGGCAGCACCTGGAGCTACAAGCCGGGCTCGAGCCTCAACCGCCGCGTCCACACGCTGACCGAGATGGCGTTCTCGGGTCCGGCCGCCAAGACCGACTACCTGAAGACCAAGTACTCGAGCGACGGCAGCAAGACGCGCGGCACGGTGAACAACTGCGCCAACGGCACCACGCCCTGGGGCACCTACCTGGCCTGCGAGGAGAACTGGGCCGGCTACTTCCGTCGCATTGCAGCGAACGACAACCCGAACCGGAGCGCCAAGGAGATTGCCGCCTTCACCCGCTACGGCGTCGCGGGCACCGGCCGCGAACTGTGGGCCACGGTCACGCCCGACACGGCCGACAACCAGTACGGCCGCTGGAACTGCGAGCTCGTCACCAGCGCCGCCGATGCGACCGCGGACTACCGCAATGGCGCCAACACCTACGGCTGGGTGGTCGAGATCGACCCCTTCGCGCCGGCCAGCACGCCGAAGAAGCGCACCGCGCTGGGCCGCTTCGGCCATGAGGGCGCCTGCCTCGGGCCGGTGGTGGTCGGCAAGCCGCTGGTCTGGTACATGGGCGACGATGCGCAGAACGAATACCTGTACAAGTTCGTCTCGACCCGCAACTGGGACGCGGCCGATGTCGGCGGCGGGATCGCCTCGGGCGACAAGTACATGGACGACGGCAAGCTCTATGTCGCTCGCTTCAACGCCGATGGCAGCGGCGACTGGCTCGAGCTCGCACTGGGCGTGAACGGCATCACCGCCGCCAACACGGCCTATGCCTTCAACGATGCGGCGGAGGTGCTGATCAACACGCGCCTTGCGGCCGATGCCGCCCGCGCGACCAAGATGGACCGGCCGGAGTGGACGGCGGTGAACCCGAAGAACGGCGAGATCTACCTGACGCTCACCAACAATTCGGCACGCGCAGTGACCGGCACCGATGCCGCCAACCCGCGCTCCTACAACGATCCCAAGGGCGCGGCCCAGACGGCGCAGAAGGGCAATCCGAACGGCCACGTCGTGCGCTTCGCGGACGCCGACGGCAACCCCGCCGCGACGCGCTTCAAGTGGGACGTGTACCTGTTCGGTGCGCGCTCCACGGCAGCAGCCGACGTCAACCTCTCGGGTCTGGTCGCCGACAACGACTTCTCCAGCCCCGACGGCATGTGGTTCAGCTCGGTGACCCCGGGCCTCCTGTGGCTGCAGACCGACGACGGAAAGTACACCGACGTCACCAACTGCATGATGCTCGCGGCGCTGCCGGGCCAGGTCGGCGACGGCGCGGCCAAAACCATCACCAACGTCGACGGCGCCGTCAGCGCCACGCAGGCGACCTTCGTGGGCAAGGCGCCGGGCACCGACGGCCTGCGTCGCTTCCTGGTCGGGCCGAAGGATTGCGAGATCACGGGTATCGCCGAGTCCGGCGACGGCCGTGCGATCTTCGTCAACATCCAGCACCCGGGCGAGACCACGGCCGCAGCCAGCATCACCGATCCGGCCAAGTTCGGCAGCCACTGGCCCGAAGGCGGCACGGCGCGCCCGCGCTCGGCCACGGTGGTGATCACGCGGGACGATGGCGGACTGATCGGGTTGTAGCCGGCGCCGGCGGGGCCCGGGTCGGGCCCCGGTCATGCCCCGGTCATGCCCCGGTCGTGCCGCTCAGGGTCGGGACAGCGCCTGCGCGAAGTCGTCGATCAGCTCGTCGGCCGGCTCCAGGCCCACCGAGACCCGCACCAGGCCGTCGGCGATGCCCATCTCGGCGCGCACGGCGGCGCCGGCTTCCCAGTAGATCGTGGGCGCGACCGGAATCACCAGCGTGCGGTTGTCGCCCATGCCGGTGGCCTTGATGGCCAGCTGCAGGCCGTCGAGGACAGCCGGCATGCGGGCGCTGTCGCGCAGCTCGAAGGCCAGCAGCCACGAGCCGGCCTTGAAGTGGCGCAGCGCGAGCGCATGCTGCGGGTGCGATTCGAGCATCGGGTAGTGCACGCGCTCGACCGCGGCGTGCGATTCGAGGAAGCGGGCCAGCGCGAGCGCCGAGGCGCTGGTCTGCGCCACGCGCAGCGACAGCGTCTCGGCGCCCAGCGCGATGCGGTGCGCCTGCTCGGGCGCGAGCGTGCCGCCCATGTCGCGCAGCGCCTTCTTGCGCAGTTGCTGCAGGCCCCACTGGCGCGGGTCCAGGCCGCGGTAGCTGTCGGCGATGTTCGGGTAGCCGCGCCAGTCGAAGAGGCCGGTGTCGGTGACCGCGCCGCCGAGCGCGGCGCCGTGGCCCGCAATGGTCTTGGTCAGCGAATTCACCACCAGCCCGGCGCCCACCGTGGCCGGCCGGAACAGCGCCGCCGAGGTGATCGTGTTGTCCACCACGTAGAGCAGGCCGTGCTCGCGGCACAGTGCGCCGATGGCGTCGAGGTCCGGCACCTGGGTGCCCGGATTGGCGATCGTCTCGACGAACACCATGCGGGTCTCGGGCCTGAGCGCCGCGCGCACTGCATCTACCGACGCCGCGTCGACCTTGTCGATCGCGACGCCGAGGCCGCCCAGCGTGCCGAACAGGCTGTTGGTGTTGCCGAAGACGTAGCGGCTCGAGACCAGGTGGTCGCCGGCCTTGAGCAGGGTCAGGAAGACCGCCGACAGCGCCGCCATGCCGCTCGCAAAGCAGATGCTGCCCAGGCCCTGCTCCAGCCCGGTGATCTTGGCCTCGAGCGCAGCCGTGGTCGGCGCGCCTTGCCGCGCGTAGTTGAAGCCGCCCTTGCGCGTGCCCTGGAAGACGCCGATCAGGTCCTCGGTGCGCTCGAAGCCGTACTGCACCGAGGTGTGGATCGGCTTGTGGATCGCGCCGTGCTCGACGCCGCCGCGGCGGTCGCCGTGGACGATGCCGGAGGGGCTGTCCGGCGGTGGTGGCTCGTGGTCGGCCATGACGCTCACCGGAACACTTCGAGCAGCCGGTCGAGTCCGCCTTCGTCGATCGCCACCATCGCCTGCTCTCGCACCCTGGGCTTGGCATGGAAGGCGACCGACAGGCCGGCCTCGGCCATCATCGGCAGGTCGTTCGCGCCGTCGCCGACCGCGATCGTCTCGGCGGTGGAGATGCCCAGCAGCGAGGCCACCTCGAGCAGCGTGCGGCGCTTCTCGGCGCCGTCGCAGATGTCGCCCCAGGCCTGCTGCACGACCCGACCCGTGAGCCGGCCGCCGGCCTCGTCGAGCAGGTTGGAGCGCGCGAAGTCGATGCCCAGGCGCTCCTTCACGCGGTTGGCGAAGAAGGTGAAGCCGCCCGACACCAGCAGCACCTTGAGGCCCGCCGCCTTGCAGGCGGAAACCAGCGCGTCGGCGCCCGGGTTGAGCTTCAGGCGCTGGTCGTAGACCTCCTGCAGCGCGCCCACCGGCACGCCCTGCAGCAGCGCCACGCGGCGCCGCAGGCTTTCCTTGAAGTCCTTGATCTCGCCGCGCATCGTGGCCTCGGTGATGGCAGCGACCTCGGCCTTCTTGCCGACCGCGTCGGCGATCTCGTCGATGCACTCGATGTTGATCAGCGTCGAATCCATGTCGAAGGCGATCAGCTTGAAGTCGGCCAGCGCCAGCGGCGGCGTGAAGCGCTGCACGACGAGTCCGGGCAGTGGTGGCAGGGAGGGCTGGGCGGTCATGCGGGCGTGGCTTCCTGTGTCTTGGGCTGGCCCAGGCTGCGCAGGACATCGCGCACCATCTGGGCCCGATCCTTGGGCTCCTTGAGTTCGCGCTCGATGCGCAGCTTCTCGTTGCCCGCGAGCTTGATGTGCTTGTTCTTCTGGATCAGGTGGAGGATGTTCATCGAATCGACCGGCGGGTCCTTCCTGAAGGTGATGTGGATCACGCCCGGCGCGGCGTCGACCTTGATGACGCCGTAGGGGCGCGCCAGCACGCGCAGGCGGTGGACGTCGATCAGCGTCTGGCCCTGCGGCGGCAGCTTGCCGAAGCGGTCGACGATCTCCTCGAGCAGGTGGTCGATCTGGTCGGGTGTCTTGGCGGTCGCCAGCTTCTTGTAGAACGACAGCCGCAGGTGCACGTCGCCGCAGTAGTCGTCGGGCAGCAGGGCCGGCGCATGCAGGTTGATCTCGGTCGTGACCGATAGCGGCGCGAGCAGGTCGGGTTCCTGCCCGGCCTTGAGCGAGCGCACCGCCTCGGCCAGCATCTCGTTGTAGAGCTGGAAGCCGATCTCCATCATGTTGCCGCTCTGGTTCTCGCCCAGCACCTCGCCGGCGCCGCGGATCTCCAGGTCGTGCATCGCGAGGTAGAAGCCCGAGCCCAGCTCTTCCATCTGCTGGATGGCGTCGAGGCGCTGCGCCGCCTGCTTGGTCAGCCCCTCGATGTCGGGCACCATGAGGTAGGCATAGGCCTGGTGGTGGCTGCGACCGACCCGCCCGCGCAGCTGATGCAGCTGCGCCAGGCCGAACTTGTCGGCGCGGCTCATCACGATGGTGTTGGCGCTCGGCACGTCGATGCCGGTCTCGATGATGGTCGAGCACAGCAGCAGGTTGTAGCGCTGGGCCACGAAGTCGCGCATCACGCGCTCCAGCTCGCGCTCGGGCATCTGGCCATGGGCCACCGCGATGCGGGCCTCGGGCAGTATCTCCTCGAGCTTCTGGCGCCGGTTCTCGATGGTCTCGACCTCGTTGTGCAGGAAGTAGACCTGGCCGCCGCGCTTGAGCTCGCGCAGCACCGCTTCGCGGATCACGCCGGTGCCCTCGTTGCGGACGAAGGTCTTGATCGCCAGCCGGCGCTGCGGCGCGGTTGCGATCACGCTCAGGTCGCGCAGGCCCTCGAGCGCCATGCCCAGCGTGCGCGGGATCGGCGTCGCGGTCAGCGTCAGCACGTCGACCTCGGCGCGCATGGCCTTCATCGCTTCCTTGTGGCGCACGCCGAAGCGATGCTCCTCGTCGATGATCAGCAGGCCCAGGTTCTTGAACTTGACCGATTGCGAGAGCAGCTTGTGGGTGCCGATCACGATGTCGACGCTGCCGTCGGCCAGGCCCTTGGCGGCGGCGGTGATCTCCTTCGCGGAGCGGAAGCGGCTCATCTCCGCCACCTTGACCGGCCACTTGGCGAAGCGATCGACCAGCGTCTGGAAGTGCTGCTCGGCCAGCAGCGTGGTGGGCGCCAGGAAGGCCACCTGCTTGCCGCCCGTGACCGCCACGAAGGCGGCGCGCAAGGCGACTTCGGTCTTGCCGAAGCCGACGTCGCCGCAGACCAGCCGGTCCATCGGCTGCGGCGAGATCAGGTCCTGGATCACGGCATGGATCGCGGCCTTCTGGTCGGCCGTCTCGTCGAAGCCGAAGTCGTTCGCGAACACCTCGTAGTCGGCAGCCGAGAAGCGGAAGGCATGGCCCTCGCGCGCCGCTCGCCGTGCGTAGATGTTGAGCAGCTCGGCGGCCGAGTCGCGCACCTGCTCGGCGGCTCGGCGCTTGGCCTTCTCCCACTGGCCCGAGCCCAGCTTGTGCAGCGGCGCCTCGTCGGCGCTCACGCCCGTGTAGCGGCTCACCAGGTGCAGCTGCGACACGGGCACGTAGAGCGTGGCCTTGTCGGCGTACTCGAGGTGCAGCATCTCCTGCAGCAGCGGCTTGCCCTCGGCGTCCTTGCCCTGGCCGAGGTCCATGTTGATGAGACCCCGGTAGCGGCCGATGCCGTGCGCCGAATGCACCACCGGATCGCCGATCGCGAGCTCGCTCAGGTCCTTGATCAGCGCCTCGACGTCGCTGACCTGTTCCTGCTTCTTGTTGCGCCGACGCGTGCTCGGCGCCGTGGCGAAGAGCTCGGTCTCGGTCACGAAATCGATCGCCTGCTCGCGCCACGCGAAGCCGGCCACCAGCGCCGCGGTCGCGATGCCGACCTTCTCGTCGCTCGCGGCCTCGAACTCGGCCAGCGAGTCGAAGGCCGGCGGGCTCACGCCGCTGGCGCGCAGGAAGTCGAGCAGGCTCTCGCGCCGGCCGTTGCTCTCGGCGATGACCAGCACGCGGTGCGGCGTCGCCGCGATGTGAGCCTTCAGCCGCACCAGCGGGTCGTCGGCGCCGCGCACCACTGCGAAGGGCGGCAGCAGGTCGAACTCGGCATAGGGCGGCGCATCGGCGTCGGCCTGCCCGCGGATCGCGAGCTGCGCGTGCGGCTTGGCGCGCTGGTAGAACTGCTCGGCATTGAGGAACAGGGCCTCGGGCGGCAGCGCCGGCCGCTCGGGATCGCCGCGCACCAGCCGGTAGCGCTCGGCCGTGTCCTGCCAGAAATGCTGGAACGCGGGTTCCAGTTCGCCGTGCATGACCACCGTGGCGTCGGCGCCCAGGTAGTCGAAGACCGTCGCGGTCTCCTCGAAGAAGAGCGGCAGGTAGTACTCGATGCCGGCCGTGGCGACGCCGTTGCCCATGTCCTTGTAGATGCGGCTGCGCGTCGGGTCGCCCTCGAGCAGCTCGCGCCAGCGGCTGCGAAAGCGCGCGCGGGCATCGTCGTCCATCGGGAACTCGCGCCCGGGCAGCAGCCGCACCTCGGGCACCGGGTAGAGGCTGCGCTGGGTGTCGGGGTCGAAGGTGCGGATCGAGTCGATCTCGTCGTCGAACAGGTCGACCCGGAACGGCACCGGCGAGCCCATCGGGAACAGGTCGATCAGGCCGCCGCGCACCGCGTACTCGCCGGGGCTCACGACCTGCGTCACGTGCGTGTAGCCGGCCAGCGTGAGCTGCGCCTTGAGCTTCGAATCCTGCAGCTTCTGGCCGCTCTTGAACTGGAAGGTGTAGCCGGCCAGGAAGGCCGGCGGTGCCAGCCGGTAGAGCGCGGTGGTCGCCGGCACCAGCACCACGTCGGCTTCCTTCTGGCTGATGCGCCAGAGCGTCGCCAGCCGTTCGCTGATCAGGTCCTGGTGCGGCGAGAAGGCGTCGTAGGGCAGGGTCTCCCAGTCGGGAAACAGCGCGCAACGCAGCTCCGGCGCGAAGAAGGCGACCTCGTCGATCAGCCGCTGGGCGTCGTTGGCGTCCGCGGTGAAGACCGCGGTGGCGCGGCCGGCGGCCTTCTCGCGTTCGGCCAGCCGGGCCAGCATCAGCGCGTCGGCCGACAGGGGAGGGCGCGGCAGCGTGAAGCGCTTGCCCGCCGTGAGGTGGGGGAGATCCATGGAATGCCTGGAGAAATGCAGCACACCCCGCGCCGGTCGGCGTGGGGTGTGCCAGGGCCGATTCTAGAATGGCAGCCCCTTCGTCGCTGGCCGCCTTCGCATCCATGTCCGCTTCCCGTCTCTACGTCGTGATCCCGTGCGCCGGCTCCGGCAGCCGCGCGGGTGGCGCGCTTCCCAAGCAATACCAGCGAATTGCAGGCCGGCCGATGGTCGAGCACACGCTCGAGGCCTTTCGCGCGCTGCCGGGTACCTTCGCGGGCCTGGCGCTCGTGGTGGCGCCCGCGGATTCCGAGGTCGGCGCCGTGCTGCCGCGCTTTCCTGCCCCCGGCGAGCACCTGCTGCGGGTCGGCGGTGCGACCCGTGCCGCGAGCGTGCGCAACGGCCTGCGCGCGCTGCGCGATCTCGGGGCCGGCGCCCATGACTGGGTGCTGGTGCACGATGCGGCCCGCTGTCTGGTCACGCCGAGCCAGATCGAGGCGCTGATCGCCGCCTGCCAGCACGACGCGGTGGGCGGGCTGCTCGCGCACCGGCTGGCCGACACCCTCAAGGTGGCTTCGCCCGAAGGCCGGGTCGCGAGCACGCCGACCCGCGCCGACAAGTGGCTGGCCCAGACGCCGCAGATGTTCCGCCTCGGCATCCTGCTCGACGCGCTCGAGCGCAGTGGCGACACGGTCACCGACGAAGCCAGCGCGATCGAGGCGATCGGCCTCGCGCCGCTGCTGGTGCCCGGCAGCGCCCAGAACTTCAAGCTCACGCAGGCCGAGGACTTCGCCCTCGCCGAGGCCGTGCTGCGCAGCCGGCGGAGCGTGCCATGAGCGGCTTTTCGATCCGTGTCGGCGAAGGCTGGGACGTCCACCAGCTCGTGGCGGGCCGCAAGCTGATCCTCGGCGGCATCGAGATCCCGCACGTCACCGGCCTGCTGGGCCATTCGGACGCCGACGTGCTGCTGCACGCCATCACCGATGCGCTGCTCGGCGCCGCCGGCTTGGGGGACATCGGCCGCCACTTCCCCGACACCGATGCGCAGTTCCGCGGCGCCGATTCCGCGGTGCTGCTGGCCGAGGCGGCCCGGCGCGTGCGCGCGGCAGGCTGGGCGCTCGGCAATGTCGATGCCACGGTGATTGCGCAGGCGCCCAAGCTCGCGCCGCATATCGGGGCCATGTGCCAGCGCATCGCCGACACGCTCGGCATCGCGGCCGACCAGGTCAACGTCAAGGCCAAGACCGCCGAGAAGCTCGGTCCCGTCGGCGAGGGCAGGGCGATGGAAGCACGCGCTGTGGTGCTGCTGCACCGCCAGCCCCAGCCGGGCCGGTAGCGCGCCCGGGTCGGCTTCTCAGGCCTTGCGGTGCCCCGACCCGGGAGCGGGCGGCGCGGCCTTTTCCTTCGCAGCGTCCGGGCCCGCCTTGGCCGCCGCAGCGCGCGGCATGCGGATATGGGCGGCCAGCCCGCGGCCCGGCGTGCTGGTGAGCGCGAAGGTGCCGCCCATGCGCTCGATGTTCTTGGTCACGATCGACAGCCCGAGCCCGGCTCCGGCCGCCGAGGTGCGCGCCGCATCGCCGCGGAAGAAGGGCTTGCTGAGCTGCGACAGCATCGCGGGCGCCACGCCCGCGCCGTGGTCGCGCACCTTGATCAGCACGGCATCGTTGTGCGCCTGGGCCTGGATCGTGATGTCGGCCACGCCGGTGGATGGCGTCTTGCCGTAGCGCCGCGCGTTCTCGATCAGGTTGGAGATCACGCGCTGTAGCTCGACCTCGTCGGCCATCACGCGCAGGTCGGACGGCACGTCGACCGTGATGTGGATGTCCTCGTGGTCCTGCACCGCGTAGCTGCAGGCGTCGATCACGTCGCGCAGCAACACCGGGCGGAAGTCCACGTGATCGGGCCGCGCGTAGTCGAGGAACTTGTCGATGATGGCGTCGAGCTGCGCGATGTCCGCAGCCATGTGGTCGCGCGCATCCTCGTCGGCCACGCTCATCTCGGTCTCGAGCCTGAGGCGGGCGAGCGGCGTGCGCAGGTCGTGCGAGATGCCGGCCAGCATCACGGCGCGGTCCTGCTCGATCTTGGCCAGCTGGTCGGCCATGCGGTTGAAGCCCACGTTGACGGCCCGGATCTCGTTGGTGCGGGCCCGCTCGTCGAGCCGGTGCGCCTCGTATTCGCCTTCGCGCACCTGCAGCGTGGCCTGCGACAGCTGCTTGAGCGGGCGGTTGATCAGCCGCGTGATCAGCGCCGCACCGGCCAGCGACAGCGCCATCGTGGTCGCGAGCCAGATCATCCAGGTGCGGCGGTCGAGCCGGCTGAAGCGGGTCGGATCGACCAGCAGCCAGTAGGTATCGCTCTCGATCGTGAAGCCGACCCAGAGGCCGGGCTCGTCGTTGACCCGGCTGGCCACGGTCGTGCCTTCGCCCAGCCGCGCGATCAGCTCCTCGGTCACGCGCTGGTCGAGCGCGCCGCTGGTGTAGGGCATGAAGCGGTCGCCCGGCTCGCGCGGCAGGATGCGCACGCCTTCCTGGTCGGCCAGCGTCTTGATCAGCGAGACCCGCGTGATGGCGTCCGAATACACCAGCGCCGCGCGCGTGAGATTCACGAGCGAGGCGATCTGGTGCGCGGTCTGGATCGCGCGCGGCTCGTACTCCAGCGCGCGGAAGGTCTGCAGCCAGGCCACCGTGCAGCCGACCAGCAGCAGCACGAGCAGGAAGAAGGTGCGCCAGAACAGGCTGAGCCCCAGGTGCAGCCGGGTCTTGCGGCGCCTCGGGCTCATGCCCAGCGGCGACGGCAGGGTGCCCTGTGTGCTGTCCTCGAGCGGGCTCGGCTGTGTGGTCTGGGGGCCGATGCTTGCGGCCACGGGCGTCAGCCGTTCAAGTCGTGCCGTCCGGCACGAACACGTAGCCCACGCCCCAGACGGTCTGGATGTAGCGTGGCGCCGCGGCGTCGGACTCGACCAGCTTGCGCAGGCGCGAGATCTGCACGTCGAGGCTGCGGTCGAAGGGCTCGAACTCCCGGCCGCGCGCCAGCTGGGCCAGCTTTTCGCGCGACAGCGGCTGGCGCGGATGGCGCACCAGTGCCTTCAGCATCGCGAATTCGCCCGTGGTGAGCGAGAGTTCCTCGCCGTCCTTCTTGAGCGTGCGCGAGCCCAGGTCGAAGCTGAAGGGGCCGAAGTTGACCGTCTCGTTGTCGGTCGAGGGCGCTCCGGGCGCCTCGAGCGGGGGCCGGCGCCGCAGCACCGCGTGCACGCGGGCCAGCAGCTCGCGCGGGTTGAAGGGCTTGCCGAGGTAGTCGTCCGCACCGACCTCGAGGCCCACGATGCGGTCCACGTCCTCGCCCTTGGCCGTGAGCATGATGATGGGCGTGCGGTCGTTCGCGGCACGCAGCCGGCGGCACACGGAGAGGCCGTCCTCGCCCGGCATCATCAGGTCGAGCACGATCAGGTCGACCGTGTCGCGCAGCAGGATGCGGTTGAGGGCCTTGCCGTCCTCGGCCACGATGACCTCGAATCCTTCCTGGGTCAGGTAGCGGCGCAGCAGGTCGCGGATGCGGGCGTCGTCGTCGACGATCACGATCTTGTCTGTGCGAGCAGGAGCTTGATTCATTTTCACAACACCGAATTTGTAACAGCGCCAATTCTGAAGCCGTTGTCGGTCCATTCGCTGGCTTTCTCTTCGGGGTTGACACTAAGTTACAAAACTTGCGACCCGTCTCGGTAGCGACGCCAAGGGCTTGCACGGCAGTGGCAAAGTCGATTTGTCGTCACTCACTGCCGCCATGAAATTCCAATTTCTCATGCTGTCCGCGCTGCTCGCGAGCGCGACCGCCCCGGCCTGGTCCGGTGCCGCCGCCGATTCGCTCGTGGCTGGCAGCGGTTCCGCCTCCGATGCGCGCGAAGCCAACCCCGGCCGGCGCCTGACGCAGGCCGAGCTGGCCCAGTTGCGCCAGCAGGTTCGCCAGCAATGGTTGCCCGCGCAGGACACGGTGCATTCGGCGGAATCGCAACCGGCCGAGCGCATGATGCCGGACGCATCCACCAAGGGTGCGTTGACCGCCCCGCGCAGCCAGCGGCCCTGAACGACCGCGGCCCGCCAGGGCTTTTTCGATTCGCTTTTCCAGGATTTCCGATTTGAACAACGTCAAGAGAATGGCGGCATGTGCCGTCCTGATCAGTGCCGGCGCTGCCGCCTGGGCCCAGACTGCCGTGCTGGCGCCCCCTCAGAACGTGCTGCAACTGTCGGCCAACGCCACGGTCGAGGTCCAGCAGGATCTGCTGAGCATGACGCTCAACACCACGCGCGAGGCTGCCGACGCCGGCACCGTGCAGACCCAGCTGCGGACAGCACTCGACGCCGCACTGGCCGAAGCCCGCAAGAGCGCCCAGCCGGGCCAGCTCGACGTGCGCACCGGCAATTTCAACCTCTCGCCGCGCTACAGCCGAGACGGCAAGATGACCGGATGGCGCGGCACCGCGGAGCTGGTGCTCGAAGGCCGTGATTTCCCGCGCATCACGCAGACCGCGGCGCGCATCAGCACGCTGACGATCGCCAACGTCGGTTTCGGCCTGAGCCGAGAGCAGCAGTCCAAGACCGAGACCGAGGCCCAGGCGGTCGCGATCGACAACTTCAGGCAGCGTGCCGACGAACTGGCCAGGCGCTTCGGCTTCAGCGGCTTC
This sequence comes from Variovorax jilinensis, assembly GCF_030316885.1. Taxonomy (GTDB): domain Bacteria; phylum Pseudomonadota; class Gammaproteobacteria; order Burkholderiales; family Burkholderiaceae_C; genus Variovorax; species Variovorax jilinensis. The sequence goes on from NZ_JASZYQ010000003.1 coordinate 62,683, forward strand.
ACGCTGCGCGAGGTGGCGGTCAACGCCCATCTCGGCGGCCCGGTGCAGCCGCGCATGATGGCGATGGACGCCATGGCCAAGTCTTCGGCAGATGCGCCGCCGGTGCCGATCGAGGCCGGCAAGGCCAACGTGGTCGTCAACGTCTCCGGCTCGGTGCAGCTGAAATAGGGCCTGGCGCTACTGCGCGGTCCAGCCGCCGTCGACCTGCCAGGCGACACCGCGCACCTGGTCGGCCGCCGGCGAGCACAGGAACACCGCGAGCCCGGCCAGTTGCTCGACCGTCGTGAATTGCAGCGAAGGCTGCTTTTCGCCGAGCAGTTCGTTCTGCGCCTGCAGCACCGAAATGCCTTCGCGCGCCGCGCGGTCGTCGATCTGCTTTTGCACAAGTGCGGTCAGCACCCAGCCGGGGCAGATCGCGTTGCTCGTGATGCCGGTGGTGGCGGTTTCCAGGGCCACGGACTTCGTGAAGCCCACGATGCCGTGCTTGGCGGCCACGTAGGCCGATTTCTGGGCCGAGGCGACCAGGCCGTGCGCGGATGCGATGTTGATGATGCGGCCCCAGTTGGCTTCGCGCATCGCGGGAACGGCGAGGCGCGTGGTGTGGAAGGCGCTGGTGAGGTTGATCGCGATCACGGCGTCCCAGCGCTCGGTCGGGAAGTCCTCGACCTTGGCGACGTGCTGGATGCCGGCGTTGTTGACCAGCACGTCGATGCGGCCGAAGCGCTCGGCCGCGAACCTCATCATGTCCTCGATCTCGGCGGGCTTGCTCATGTCGGCCCCGTGATGTTCGACCGCGACGCCGAGTGCCTCGACCTCGGCCTTGGCCGCGCCGGCGTCGCCGAATCCGTTGAGGACGAGGTTGGCACCCTGGGCGGCCAGTGCCTTCGCGATGCCGAGCCCGATGCCGCTGGTGGACCCCGTGACGAGGGCGGATTTGCCTTTGAGCATGATGTGACTATCTCCGAATGAATTAGGATGCTGCGAGCCGATTATCTTCACCGCGAACCCGCCTGTTTCCCCATGACCGAGACCGTCCTTCCTCACGTTGCGCGTGATGCTTGCCGGTCCGCCGGGCGGCGCTCGCCGCGCTGGCGGAAGCAGCCGTGAAGCGCGAACAGTCCAACCTCCACGTGCCCGCGCCGTCCGAGTCGCTGGTGGTCGACTATCCCTTGTCGGCCGCCACCACCGAGCGCACGCCCGTGATGGAGAACATGCTCGCGCGGGCCCGTGCCTTCGCCGAGCCCCTGATCGCCGACGAGATGCTCGACACGGGCGAGAACACGCTCGCGCATGCCGATGCGGTGTCGGCCATCGTGCGCGCCATGGGCGGCTCCGAGGCCATGCAGGCGGCCAGCTACCTGGTCTATTCGTGCCAGCACCTGAACCGGCCGCAGGAGGTGATTGCCAAGGTCTTCGGCGAGAACTTCGCCGCGCTCGCGGTCGAGACCACCAAGCTGGTCCACGTGCAGAAGCAGGCCCGCTCGGCCACCGCCAGCGTGCACGCCGATGGCGCCGGCACCCAGCAGACCGAAAACGTGCGCAAGATGCTGCTCGCGTTCTCGCGCGACCTGCGCGTCGTGATGCTGCGGCTTGCCTCGAGGCTCCAGACCCTGCGCTACGCCGCCGCCAGCAAGCGCCCTCTGCCCGAGAACGTGGCGCGCGAATCGCTGCAGGTGTTCGCGCCGCTGGCCAACCGGCTCGGCATCTGGCAGGTCAAGTGGGAGATCGAGGACCTCTCTTTCCGCTTCCTCGAACCCGAGACCTACAAGCTCATCGCCCGGCTGCTCGACGAGAAGCGCATCGAGCGCGAAGGCTACGTCGAGCAGCTGCGCACCCGGCTCGAACGCGAGCTCGCCGCCGAAGGCATCAAGGCCACGGTGCAGGGTCGGCCCAAGAACATCTACAGCATCGTCAAGAAGATGCGCGGCAAGTCGCTCGACTTCGCGCAGGTCTTCGACATCATGGCGCTGCGCGTCGTGGTGGCCGACGTCAAGGACTGCTACGCGGCGCTGGCCTGGGTGCATTCGCACTTCCAGCCGATCGACGAGGAATTCGACGACTACATCGCGCGGCCCAAGCCCAACGGCTACCAGTCGCTGCACACCGTGGTGCGCAGCGTGGTCGACGGCCAGGTCGGCAAGCCGATCGAGATCCAGATCCGCACCGAGGAGATGCACGACCATGCCGAGCACGGCGTGGCCGCGCACTGGGCCTACAAGGAGGCCGGCCACAAGGGCTACGCAGGCGTCTGGGCCAGCGGCGAATACGACGCCAAGATCGCGGTGCTGCGCCAGCTGCTGGCGTGGGAGCGCGACCTGCTGGGCGGCCAGCGCGGGCAGGGCCTGTTCGACGACCGCATCTACGTGCTCACGCCCGACGCGGCGATCGTCGAGCTGCCGCAGGGCGCGACCGCGGTCGACTTCGCCTACACGGTGCACACCAGCCTCGGTCACCGCTGTCGCGGCGCGCGCGTGGACGGCGCCATGGTGCCGCTCAACACCCCGCTGCAGAACGGCCAGACGGTCGAGATCATGGCGGCCAAGGAAGGCGGACCGTCGCGCGACTGGCTCAACGCCGATCTCGGCTATCTCGCGAGCCACCGTGCGCGCGCCAAGGTGCGCGCCTGGTTCAACGCCCAGATCACGCACGAGACCGTGGCGCGCGGCCGCGAAGCGGTCGAGAAGCTGCTGCAGCGCGAGGGCAAGACGGCGCTCAAGCTCGACGACCTGGCGTCGCAGCTCGGCTTCAAGTCGGCCGACCACCTGTTCGAGGTGGTGGGCAAGGACGAGTTCTCGCTGCGCAACATCGAGATGCTGCTGCGTCCGCCCGAGCCGGTGCCGGGCCCCGACGACGGCGTCATCATCAAGAAGTCGCGCGGCAGCGAGCAGGCCGGCCGAGGTGGCGTGCTGGTGGTGGGCGTGTCGTCGCTCATGACGCAGCTGGCCAAGTGCTGCAAGCCGGCGCCGCCCGATGCGATCCGCGGCTTCGTCACCAAGGGCCACGGCGTCAGCGTGCACCGCGCGGACTGCAGCAACTTTCGCACGATGTCGGCGCAGAACGCCGAACGCGTCATCGACGTCGAATGGGGCGCACCGAAGGCCGATGCGGGCTCGGTCTATGCGGTCGACGTGGCTGTGGAGGCCGCGGACCGTCAAGGCCTGCTGCGCGACATCTCGGACGTCTTCACGCGCGAGAAGATGAACGTGATCGGCGTGCAGACCCAGTCCGTCAAGGGAACGGCGTGGATGACCTTCACGGTCGAGATCGCCGACGCCACGCGCCTCAAGCAGGTGCTCGCGATCGTTGCGGCGGTGGCCGGTGTGCGTTCTGCACGACGCCGCTGAAAAAGGGCGCTCGCAGCCTGCTATACTTCGGCCTCTCGAATACAACCTCAGGCGCGTAGCTCAGCTGGTTAGAGCACCACCTTGACATGGTGGGGGTCGTTGGTTCGAGTCCAATCGCGCCTACCAGATTTTCCCTCCGAGAGTGACCAGCTCTCGGACCTTCGGGAACATCGACATGGAGATCAGATCTCCTGAACAGCCTGAACTGACGTCGTCAGTTCAGGCTTTTTTCATTTGTGCACTGAAGCGCGCCGCGATTCAGAGGCGGTCGGCGCCGACACAACGCCGAAGCACCGATCGCAGCCATCGGTTGCCTGCATCGTTGTCGTTGTCAGCGTGCCAGTACAGATAGCCGTCCAGCGACGAGAAGGGGGCAGGCACGGGCAGGATCTGGTTGTCGAACTGCCGGTTGACCCCATGCGCGTGGCTCTCGGGCATCGTGAGGATCAGGTCGGTCAGCGATACGGCATGGCAGGCCGCCGAGAAGTGCTGGCAGCGCAGCGTCACATGCCGATCCAGGCCCAGGCGCCGCAGTTCCGCGTCCTCGAAGCCGGGCCCGCGGGGGCGTGAGGTCACGAGCACATGGCGTTGTGCCAGATAGGTCTGCAGGTCGATGCTGCCGCGGATCGCCGGATGCCCGTTGCGGGCGACCACCACCATGCGGTCCCTGATGATGTGCGCGAACCTGATGTTCTCCGACATCGGCAGCAGCACGTCGATTGCCAGATCCATCGTGCCGCTGGACAGCCCGGCCTCGAGGGTGCGCCGGCGATACGGGATGCTCGACAACCGCGCGTCTGGCGCCTCCTGCGCGACCGTGCACATGAGCACAGGCATCACGGTCGAATCCATGAGGTCGGGCAGGCCGATGACGAAGTGCTTGCGCGACGAGGAGGGGTCGAAATCCCGGGCATCGCTGAGCAGGCCGCCGAGCGAGCGCAGCGATTCGCGCAGCGGGCCGATCACGCGCAGGGTCAGCGCCGTCGGCACCATCCGGTGGCCCTGCAGCTCGAACAGGGGGTCGTTGAACAGGTCGCGCAGCCGGCGCAGGGCATGGCTGATGGTCGGCTGCGTCAGATGCAGTTTCTCGGCAGCCAGCGTGATGCCGCCTTCGGTATAGATGGCATCGAGCACGACGAGAAGGTTGAGATCGACTCTCGACAGGGGCAGCATGACCGCTTCATTATGGGTTGCCCGTTGCCACGCCTCCCGGCGCGCTGCCTGCATCGACGGCCGTCATGTTCCGCATGCAGACTGTTCATGCAAGAGGCGCCCGCCACGCTTGGGAATTGGGCACCATTCGGACTGCGGCGAGCGTTGGGCTGCGCCGCATCGACGCGTCGGATGCCTGCCCTCCCGGCAGGCGCCGCCTGAAACGGAGACACCATGGATTTCGAGTACAGCCCCCGCGTGCGGGAATTGAGCCAGCGCCTGCAGTCCTTCATGGACGAGCACATCTATCCCAACGAGAAGCGCCATGCCGAAGAGGCGCATCGATCCTTCCTCGATGCCTCGGGCGGTGGCGGCCGATACACGGGCCTGCCGCTGCTGGAAGAACTCAAGCCCAAGGCGCGCGCCGCCGGCCTGTGGAACCTGTTCCTGCCGGGCGAGGAACACGGTGCGGGCCTGACGAACCTCGAGTACGCGCCGCTCTGCGAGATCATGGGCCGGCGCTACTGGAGCGCGGAGGCCTTCAACTGCAGCGCCCCCGATACCGGCAACACCGAGGTGATCGAGCGCTACGGCTCGCCCGAGCAGAAGGCGCGCTGGCTCCAGCCCCTGCTGGAGGGCGAGATCCGCTCGGCCTTCGCGATGACCGAGCCTGCCGTGGCCTCCTCGGACGCCACCAACATCAGCACGCGCATCGAACGCCAGGGCGACGAATATGTCATCAACGGACGCAAGTGGTACATCACCGGGGCCATGAACGAGCGCTGCAAGCTCTTCATCCTGATGGGCAAGAGCGACCCACAGAACCCGGACCGCCATCGCCAGCAATCGATGATCATCGTGCCGGCCGATACGCCCGGCATCACGGTGGTTCGCGACATGGCGCTGGTCAATCACTACGACGCGCCGTTCGGCCATCCGGAGGTGAGCTTCGACAACGTGCGGGTACCCGCGGGCAACATCCTGCTGGGGGAAGGCCGCGGCTTCGAGATCGCTCAGGGACGGCTGGGCCCGGGACGCATCCATCACTGCATGCGCATGATCGGCATGGCCGAGTCGGCGCTCGAGATGATGTGCGAGCGCGCCGTTTCGCGCGTGGCCTTCGGCAAGCCGCTGGCGGAGCAGGGTGTATGGCGCGAGCGCATCGCCCGGGCGCGCATGCTCATCGACCAGGCGCGCTGGATGGTGCTTCACGCCGCCTGGCGAATGGACACCGTGGGCAACAAGGTGGCGGCCAAGGAGATCGCGATGATCAAGGTCATCGCCCCGAACAACTGCATCCAGGTCATCGACGACGCGATGCAGGCCTTCGGCGCGATGGGCCTGAGCCAGGACACGCACCTGGTCAGCTTCTGGGCCTATGCGCGCCACCTGCGGGTGGCCGATGGCCCCGACGAGGTCCACCGCAACGCGGTCGCCAAGCAGGAGTTGGGGCGCTATCGGCCCAAGGCCGGTTGAATGCTCGCGCTGCGTCTCAGGTCACGCCCTGCGCCAGCATCGCGTCCGCCACCTTGACGAAGCCAGCGACGTTGGCGCCGTCGACATAGCTCACGGTGCCGTCCTCGCGCAGGCCGTGGTGCAGGCAGTTGTCGTGGATGTTGCGCATGATGGCGCGCAGGCGGGTGTCGACCTCTTCGCGCGACCAGGAGATGCGCATCGCGTTCTGGCTCATCTCGAGGCCCGACGTGGCGACGCCGCCGGCATTGCTGGCCTTGCCGGGCGCGAACAGCACGCCGTTGTGCTCGAAGCACGCCATGGCCTCCATGGTCGATGGCATGTTGGCGCCCTCGGCGACGCAGATCACGCCGTTCTTCACGAGCAGGGCTGCGTCCTCGCGCCCCAGCTCGTTCTGGGTCGCGCAGGGCAGGGCGACGTCGACCGGCACGTGCCACGGCGTGCGCCCCGCGATGAACTCGGCGCCGACCCGGCTGGCGTAGTCGCCCACGCGGCCGTACGACTTGTTCTTCACCTCCATCAGTTGAGCGAGCTTGGCCGGCGTGAAGCCGGCGTCGTCGACGACGGTGCCGCTGGAGTCGGAGACGGTCACGACCCGGGCGCCGAGCGCCATCGCCTTCTCGACTGCGTATTGGGCGACGTTGCCCGAACCCGAGATGCCGACGCGCAGGCCCTCGAAGCTCATGTTCCTGCGTCGCAGCATCTCCTCGGCGAAGTAGACCGTGCCGTAGCCCGTGGCTTCGGGCCGCACCAGCGAGCCTCCGAAGCTCAGGCCCTTGCCCGTGAAGACGCAATCGGCGCGGTTGGACAGCTTCTTCATCATCCCGGCCATGAAGCCGATCTCGCGCGCGCCGACCCCGATGTCGCCGGCCGGCACGTCGCGCTCGGCCCCGATGTGGCGATGCAGTTCGGTCACGAAGGCCTGGCAGAAACGCATGATCTCGCCGGGGCTGCGTCCCTTGGGATCGAAATCGGAGCCGCCCTTGCCGCCGCCCATCGGCAGCGTGGTGAGCGCGTTCTTGAGCGTCTGCTCGAAGGCCAGGAACTTGAGGATCGAGAGGTCGACCGTGGGATGAAAGCGCAGGCCGCCCTTGTAGGGGCCGATGGCCGAGCTGTGCTGGACGCGGAAGCCGCGATTGACGTGGACCCTGCCGCCGTCGTCGACCCACGAGACCCGGAAGATGATGATTCGTTCGGGCTCGATCAGGCGCTCGAGCAGGCCATGCTCGGCGTACGCGGGGTGCCGTTCGATGTAGGGCCACAGGCTCTTCATCACTTCGGCGATGGCCTGGAGGTATTCGGGCTGGGCGGGGTTGCGCGCCTGGACGCGGCTCAGGAAGTCTGCGAGTGTCTTGGTTGTCATCTTTGGAATGGGCTGGCCGGCCGCGTGCCGGCCGGGAAGCCGGCCATTGTCTGCGGCGATGGCGAGGGCGCCCGCGCGAAAAGGTCGGCCGACATGGGGGATTGTTCGCAAGCGGCGTGCTTGCCCACAGGAAATATGGCGTTCGGGCGACTGGCGATCGCGTCTTCAGATGTGGTAACTTGACCTTTCCGTCACGTTTCAAGCATCCGAATCAGGGAACAAAACAGGGAACCGATGAGCACGCCCGAGGCCGAAATCGATTCATCGCAGGAAGAGCTTCGCATCGCTGCCCTGGTGCGGCAGGCGCCGCTCGAGTTCGCACGCGTGGTCTACGGCCTGAACGATCGGGCCAACGGCCGTGCCGGCACGATGGCGGCCGAGGACGTGGCGCGCACCGTGCGCCAGGGGGTGCCGGTCACGCGCGAGCGGGCCGAGCAGCGCGCCCGCGGCTATCTGCCGCTGGCCGGCCACGAGCATTGCCCGCGCTGCTGGGTCTTCAACGGGATCAAGAGCCCGTTGCAGTACAGGCCCGTGACCGACGAACGGCCCGAGTCCGGGGCCTGCAAGGTCTGCGGCGCCGAGTACGCAACCACGCTCGACTGAGCACGCCTGAGGTCGGGAAATGCCGGTCAGGGTAAACCTTGGCGCGGTGCAACATGGGCGCTCCCTAGAATTGCTCGCCCATCGCAGCAGCCGTCCAACCTGAAGGAGTTTCCAGTGCAGAGCAAGAAGTCCGGTGCCAAGCCGGCCCAGCGGGTGATCAAGAAGTACCCGAACCGACGGCTCTACGACACGGAAACCTCCAGCTACATCACGCTTGCCGAGATCAAGCAGCTGGTGATGGACAAGGCCTCGTTCGTGGTGCGCGACGCCAAGAGCGGCGACGACCTCACGCGCAGCATCCTGCTGCAGGTGATCCTCGAGGAGGAAGCCGGCGGCGCGCCGATGTTCACCGAGGCCGTGCTCGCGAGCATCATCCGCTTCTACGGCCAGACCATGCAGAGCTACATGGGGCCCTACCTCGAGAAGAACATCCAGGCGATGTCCGAGGTGCAGGCGCAGCTCAGCGAGAAGTCCGAGGGGCTGACGCCCGAGATGTGGTCCAAGTTCATGGCCATGCAGTCGCCGATGCTGCAGGGCCTGATGGGCAACTACGTCGAACAGTCCAAGAACGTGTTCCTGCAGATGCAGGAGCAGATGCAGAAGAACACCGAGCAGGTTCTCGGCGTTTTCGGGCTCAAACGGCCCTGATCGAGCCCTCCGGGCCGATAGCTGGGACAATAGGGGGATATGAGCGATGTTGTCTCCCCCGAACGAATTTCCCCGCCGGCCGCCCCCAAGGTCGGCTTCGTGAGCCTGGGCTGCCCCAAGGCCCTGACCGATTCCGAACTGATCCTGACCCGGCTGAGCGCCGAGGGCTATCAGACTTCCAAGACCTTCGAGGGCGCCGACCTGGTGATCGTCAACACCTGCGGCTTCATCGACGACGCAGTCAAGGAAAGCCTGGACACCATCGGCGAGGCGCTGGCCGAGAACGGCCGCGTCATCGTCACGGGCTGCCTGGGCGCCAAGACCGGCGATGCCGGCGGCAACCTGGTGCGTCAGATGCATCCCAGCGTGCTGGCCGTCACCGGCCCCCATGCGACCCAGGAGGTGATGGACGCGGTCCACCTCAACCTGCCGAAGCCGCACGACCCCTTCATCGACCTGGTGCCGCAGGCCTTCGGCGTTGCCGGGCTCAAGCTCACGCCGCGCCACTACGCCTATCTCAAGATCAGCGAAGGCTGCAACCACCGCTGCACCTTCTGCATCATCCCGTCGATGCGGGGCGACCTGGTCTCGCGGCCGGTCGGCGACGTGCTGGCCGAGGCCAAGGCGCTCTTCGAGGGCGGCGTCAAGGAACTGCTGGTGATCAGCCAGGACACCTCGGCCTACGGCGTGGACGTCAAGTACCGCACCGGCTTCTGGGACGGCAAGCCGGTCAAGACGCGCATGCTCGAGCTGGTGCGTACCCTGGGCGAGATCGCCGAGCCCTACGGCGCCTGGGTGCGGCTGCACTACGTCTATCCCTATCCGAGCGTCGACGAGGTGATTCCGCTGATGGCCAGCGGCCAGGTGCTGCCCTACCTCGACGTTCCGCTGCAGCACAGCCACCCCGACGTGCTGCGCCGCATGAAGCGTCCCGCCAGCGGCGAGCGCAACCTCGAGCGCATCGCGCGCTGGCGCGAGGTGTGCCCCGAGCTCGTGATTCGCAGCACCTTCATCGCCGGCTTTCCGGGCGAGACCGAGGGCGAGTTCGAGCACCTGCTGGACTTCATCCGCGAGGCCGGCATCGACCGCGCGGGCTGCTTCGCCTACAGCCCGGTGCAGGGCGCGACCGCCAACGACATCCCGGGCATGCTGCCGGAGGCCGAGCGCGAGGCGCGCCGCGCGCGCTTCATGGAAGTCGCCGAGGCGGTTTCCATCGCCAAGCTGCGCCAGCGCATCGGCGCCACGATGCAGGTGCTGGTCGATTCGGCGCCCGCGCTCGGCCGCAAGGGCGGCGTCGGGCGCAGCTACGCCGACGCACCCGAGATCGATGGCGTCGTGCGCCTGCTGCCACCCGAGAAGATCAGCAAGACGCTCAAGGTGGGCGAGTTCACGCGTGCGCGCATCGTCGGCGCCGAAGGGCATGACCTGATCGCCGTGCCGGTCTGAGTCAGCACGCCGTGTCCGGACCCGCCAGCAACAGCGACGACCCGCTCGAGATCGCGCGCGATGTCGCACTGGTGCGGCGCATCAGCGCGGTGCCCTCGCTGCTGAAGCTCGTCTGCCAGAACACCGGCATGGGCTTCGCGGCCGTGGCGCGTGTCACCGACGGCACCTGGACGGCCTGCGCAGTGCAGGACGACATCGAGTTCGGCCTTGCGCCCGGCGGCCAACTCGACGTGAAGACCACGCTGTGCCGAGAGGCGCGGGCTGCGCGCCAGCCCGTGGTGATCGACCACGCAAGCCAGGACCCGGTCTACTTCGACCATCACACGCCCAGGCTCTACAACATCGAGAGCTACATCTCGGTGCCGATCCTGCGTCCCGGCGGCGACTACTTCGGTAACCTGTGCGCGATCGATCCACGACCGCACGTCGTTTCCGATCCGCGCACCGTGACCATGTTCACCGTGTTCGCCGAACTGATCGGACTGCAGCTCGCGAGCGAAGATCACCAGGCCGAGGTCGAGAGCGCATTGGCCCTCGAACGCTCGACTGCCGAGCTGCGCGAGCAGTTCATCGCGGTGCTCGGCCACGACCTGCGCAATCCGCTGGCGGCGGTTGGCGCCACGGCCGAGCTCATGGTGCGCAGCACCGGTGAGCCGCAGATGGTGAAGCTCGGCACGCGGCTGCGCGCCACGGCGCGGCGCATGTCGAACCTGATCGACGACGTGCTCGACTTCGCACGCGGCCGCCTTGGTTCGGGCATGGGCATCGAGGCCGCCGAGGTTCCCGACCTGGCGCGGTCGATGCATGAAGTGGTGGCCGAGTTGCGCGAGGCGAATCCGCAGCGCGAGGTGGTCGAGCAGATCCGCATCGATCGTCCGGTGCACTGCGACCGCGGGCGGCTGCAGCAGCTGCTGTCCAACCTGCTCGGCAATGCGCTGACCTATGGCGCGGCAGACCGTCCGGTCGCCGTGTCGGCCGGCTTCGAGGACGACCGCTGGCTGGTGCTGTCCGTCGCCAACCAGGGTGAGCCGATCAGTCCCGCCAATCTGCCGCTGGTGTTCGAGCCTTACTGGCGACCTCATACGAGCAAGCCTGGCGGCGGCTTGGGCCTGGGCCTGTACATCTGTGCGCAGATCGCACGTGCGCATGGCGGCGAGCTGTGCGTCAGTTCGACCGTGGAGTCTGGTACCGTCTTCACGGCGCGGCTGCCGATCGGCGTGACCCCCTGATTCCCGAAGCCATTGGCTTCGACGTCTGAACCTCATTCACTGGGAGCGATTCGATGAAATCCTGGCAATCCATTCTGGCTATCGGCTGCATGTCGATGGCCTTCGGTGCGGCAGCGCAGCCTGTGCCCGGCGGCCCGTGCCGCGCCAAGTACGACTCGATCAGCGCCGAGATCGAGCAGGCGAAGGCCCATGATCAGAAGTACCGGCTGCGCGGCCTTCAGCGCGCGCAGAACGAAGTCGTGAATCATTGCCGCGACGACAAGCTCGTGGCCGAGCACGGACGCAAGATTGCCAGGCAGGAGAAGGTGGTTGCCGAGCGCCAGCGGGAGCTGGCCGAGGCACAGCAGAAGGGCGCGAGCAAGGACAAGCTGGCGCGCCGCGCGAGCAAGCTCCAGGCGGCTCAGGACGAACTGCAGCGCCTCAAGGCGAGCGGTCCGGCTTGACGACGACCTCCGGCACCGCCGCGCGCAAGCCTCAGGACTTCTGAGCCTTGAGCTTGCGGAGTTCGGCTTCGGCGCGCTCCAGCTCCAGGCGCAACTGCTGCACTTCCTGCTCCTGGCGCTTGATTCGCGTGGCCGGATCCTTGGCGGCCATGAGCGTTTCGCAATGCACGTGCAACACCGCCAGAGACTCTGTCAGCTGGCGGCGCCGCAGCATCTGGCCGCGCGCACGGGCATCGGAAATATCGCGCTCGAGCGCGGACTCCTGCGCCTGGCAGCTGGCGGCATCGGTCGGGTCCTGGGCCTGGGACTGGGCGAAGGAAGCGCTGGCAGAAGCAAGCAGTGCGATGGCCAGAAGGCCCTTGGGAATGCGCATGAGATGTTGCCCGGCAGAAGAGGGTGGAAGAGATTGGCGTGCATTCTGCACCGGAGGCGAAGGCATGCGCCAGCGCAACGAATTGGGGCCATGCGAAGCCCGTCGCAGGCCACCGCTGGCCGGTGATTGCGGGGGGCGCGTGTTAAGGTGCGGTCGGCGTCATGGCCGCTGAGCTGTCGCAATCCCGCGGCGTGTGAGGCGGCCTGCAAACCCAGTCAGACGAAGCCTGTTCCACCTTCCCGTATCCGTGTCTCTGTCGATTCGATCGAACTCAGCCTCGAGGCTGCTGTCGGACGCAGTCCCTGCGTTCAGGGCGCCGTCCGTGGCATTTCAGCAGATCGGGTTTTCGTCGTGGCGCGGGGCGCGCACAATCCGCGTTGCCGCATCGCAGATGACGTGTGCAGCGAAGGGTGCAGTGAAGACAAGTGGGGCACAAACAGAAAACCCCGCCAAGTCGTTGACTTGTCGGGGTCTCTATGCTTTCGCCTTGGTGCCCAGAAGAGGACTCGAACCTCCACGATGTTACTCGCTAGTACCTGAAACTAGTGCGTCTACCAATTCCGCCATCTGGGCCCACATGCTGCTTGGAGTGAATCCCTGCAGCAGGTTTTGAATTTCAGGAACGAAGGAGATCATATCAAAAATATTGGCCATCCCAGCGGCTTGCTGGATGAAATTGAAGGAGCGGTGCAAGGACATCGCGATGGACATGGTTTCGTGCAGCGCGATGACGGCGAGGCCGACATCTATCTGCCCCCCAACGAAATGCGCGCGGTGTTGCACAAGGACCGCGTCAAGGCGCGTGTCGTGCGCCAGGACCGGCGGGGCCGGCCCGAGGGCCGCGTGGTCGAGATCATCGAGCGGCCCGAGCAGCCCATCATCGGCCGCCTTCTGCATGAAGGCGGCGTATGGCTGGTCGCGCCGGAGGACAAGCGCTACGGACAGGACGTGCTGATTCCCAAGGGCGCCACCGGCACGGCCAAGGTCGGACAGGTGGTGGTGGTGCAGCTCACCGAGCCGCCCGCGCTCTTCGGCCAGCCCGTGGGCCGTGTGAAGGAAGTGCTCGGCGAGATCGACGATCCCGGCATGGAGATCGAGATCGCGGTGCGCAAGTACGGCGTGCCGCACGAGTTCTCGGAAGCCTGCCTTGCGGAAGCAAAGGCAATCCCCGACAAGGTGCGGCCGGCCGACAAGCAGGGCCGCATCGATCTCACCGACGTGCCGCTCGTGACGATCGACGGCGAGGACGCGCGCGACTTCGACGACGCCGTGTACTGCGAGCCCGCCAAGGTCGGGCGGGGCAAGGGCTGGCGGCTGCTGGTCGCGATCGCCGACGTCAGCGCCTACGTGAAGACCGGTTCGGCGATCGACATCGACGCCTACGACCGCGCCACCAGCGTGTATTTCCCGCGGCGCGTGATCCCGATGCTGCCCGAGAAGCTGTCGAACGGCCTGTGCTCGCTGAACCCCGAGGTCGAGCGGCTGTGCATGGTGTGCGACATGCTGGTCGCCGCCGATGGCGAGATCTACGCCTACCAGTTCTACCCGGCCGTGATGTGGAGCCATGCCCGCTTCACCTACACCGAGGTGGCCGCGATCCTCGGCAACACGCGCGGCCCCGAGGCGCAGAAGCGCAAGGAACGCGTCAAGGATCTGCTGAACCTGGCCGATGTCTATCGCGCGCTGCTCAAGCAGCGCAGCAAGCGCGGTGCGGTCGACTTCGAGACGACCGAGACGCAGATCATCTGCGACGACGCCGGCCGGATCGAGAAGATCGTCCCGCGCACGCGCAACGAAGCCCACCGCCTGATCGAGGAGGCGATGCTCGCGGCCAACGTCTGCAGCGCCGACTTCATCGCCGAGGGCAAGCATCCGGGTCTCTTCCGCGTGCATGAAGGCCCGACCCCCGAGAAGAAGGAGATCCTGCGCGGCTACCTGAAGGCCATGGGCGTGGGCCTCTCGATCACGGACGATCCGAAGCCCGGCGAGTTCCAGGCCATCGCCGAGGCCACCAAGGACCGGCCCGATTCGCAGCAGATCCACACCATGCTGCTGCGGTCGATGCAGCAGGCGATCTACACGCCGATCAACAGCGGCCATTTCGGCCTCGCCTACGAGGCCTACACGCACTTCACCAGCCCGATCCGGCGCTACCCCGACCTGCTGGTTCACCGCGTGATCAAGGCCATCCTCGGCAAGACCAAGTACCAGCTGCCCATGCTGCCGACGCCGGGCGAGGCCCATGCCAAGCTGGCCAAGCGGCTGGCTTCGCGCGTCAAGGCGCCGACCTCGAAACCGCAGAAGGCGACGGTCGCTCCGACCAAGGAAACACTCGCCTGGGAGGCCGCCGGCCTGCACTGCAGTGCCAACGAGCGGCGCGCCGACGAGGCCAGCCGCGACGTCGAGGCCTGGCTCAAGTGCAAGTACATGCGCGAGCACCTCGGCGAGGAATACGGCGGTGTGGTGACCTCCGCAACCACCTTCGGCATCTTCGTCACGCTCGATGCGATGTACGTCGAGGGCCTGGTCCACATCACCGAGCTGGGCGGCGAGTACTTCAAGTTCGACGAGCATCGGCAGGAGTTGCGCGGCGAGCGCACGGGCATCCGCTACGCCATTGGCACGCGTGTGCGGGTGCAGGTGAGCCGGGTCGACCTCGACGGCCGCAAGATCGACTTCCGCCTCGTGCGCGAAGGCGAGGAACTGCCATCGAGGCCGACCAAGGAGAAGGGCGCCGCCACGGGCGGAGCGCCGGCCAAGGCGTCTTCCAAGCGCTCGCGGCAGAAGGCCGAGGCGCCGGCCGATCGGAGCGAGCGCGGTGATCGCGGTGATCGCTCCGATCGAGGCGAGCGGTCCGATCGTCCAGAGCGCAGCGAACGGACTGCGCGCGTCGAGCGCCCCGACACCGTCGCTGCGGCCGCGCCGCAGACCGCCATGCAGGCCTTTCGCACCGCGGTCAAGAAGG
The DNA here is from genome assembly GCF_030316885.1 of Variovorax jilinensis. Taxonomy (GTDB): domain Bacteria; phylum Pseudomonadota; class Gammaproteobacteria; order Burkholderiales; family Burkholderiaceae_C; genus Variovorax; species Variovorax jilinensis. The sequence continues at coordinate 77,722 of NZ_JASZYQ010000003.1, forward strand.
CCGCCAACAAGATGAAGGGGCGCAAGCCGCGCCGCTGACGACGACAACGAGAAGGAGCAGACGCATGAGTGCAGACAAGACGAGCCGCATCGCGGTGGTCACGGGCGCCGGAAGCGGCATCGGTCGGGCGGCAGCGCTGGCCTTGCTCGGCGACGGCTGGAGCGTGGTGCTGGCCGGGCGCCGGCTCGAGCCCTTGCAACAGGTGGCGCAGGAATCGGGCGCGGGCGACCGCGCGCTTGCGGTGTCGACCAACGTCGCCGAGGCCGAATCGGTGCGCGCGCTGTTCGCCGCCGCGGTCGAGCGCTACGGCAGGGTCGACCTGCTGTTCAACAACGCGGGCGTCGGTAATCCGCCGGGCCCGTTCGAAGATTGGACGCCCGAGCAGTGGCAAGGCGTGGTCGACATCAACCTGACGGGCATGTTCTTCTGCATTCAGCAGGCCTTCCGCACGATGAAGGCGCAGACGCCACGCGGGGGGCGCATCATCAACAACGGCTCGATCTCGGCCACCACGCCGCGGCCGAACTCGATCGCCTACACCTCGACCAAGCATGCGGTGCAGGGGCTCACCAAGACCGCCTCGCTCGACGGTCGCAAGTACGACATCGCCGTGGGCCAGGTCGACGTCGGCAATGCCTTCACCGAACTGGCGGCACGCATGACCAAGGGCGTGCCGCAGGCGAGCGGAGAGATCGCGATCGAGCCCGTGATCGACGTCGCGATCGTCGGCCAGTCGGTGCTCTACATGGCGAACCTGCCGCTCGAGGCCAACGTGCTTTTCCACACGATCATGGCGACCAAGATGCCCTTCGTGGGCCGCGGCTGAGCGCGCTGCGCCCGACGGCGATTCGCCGATTCAGTTGCAGGCGGCGCCGCCGCGTGCCAGCGCGCCGGCCGTGAGCGGCAGATCGGCCGGCCAGCGATCGGCCAGGTCGCCATGGCGCCAGACCGCCTCGCGTGCCGCGGCGGCGGCCGGCCGTCCCGCTGCCAGAGCGGCGCCGACCATGCCGGCCAGCACGTCGCCGGTGCCGGCCGTCGCCAGCCGAGCGTTGCCGCTGAGGTTGATCGCGGCGAGCTCGTCGGGCCCGGCGATCACCGTGCCGGATCCCTTCAGAACCACCACGGCACCGAAGCGCGCCACGAGGGCGGCCGCGGCCCCCAGGCGGTCGGCCTGGACTGCCGCGGTGTTCGTGCCTGAAAGTCGTGCGGCTTCGAGCGGATGCGGCGTGAGCACGGTCGCGAGGCCGTCGTCGCGGCGCGCCGTGAGCAGCGCCTGGAGCCCCGCATCGCGCGCGATCGCATTGAGCGCATCGGCATCCAGCACCAGCGAGCCGGCTTCGGCCAGCAGCCGCGGCAGCACGGCAGCGACCGCATCGCCGCCGCCGCAGCCGCACACCACGCTCAGCGCGCGCAGGTCCAACGCCGCCGGATCGCGAAGCATCAGCTCGGGCCGCATCGGATCGAGCGGCGGAACGTTGCGATCGAGCGGCGCGACGAAGACCCGGCCGGCACCCGCGGCCAGGGCTGCGCCGGCGGCGAGCAGGGCGGCGCCCGCCATGCCGGGCGCACCGCCGATCACCGCGACGTCGCCGTAGCTTCCCTTGTGCGAAGACGCGCGACGCGCCGGATGGTCGGCCGCGCCATACAGCCGAGCGACGGGTCGCTGCGCGTGCGCGGCGCCGCCCAGGTCGTCGAACCACACCTCGCCGGCGGCATCGCGGCCCTGGGCCGTGAACAGGCCGGGCTTGAGCGCCAGCAGGCTCAGGCAGTAGCGCGGAGCGGCACCGGCCGCAGGCGGCGGTAGTTCGAAGGAGAGCGTGCCCGAGTCGGCGTGCAGGCCGGAGGGCGTGTCGACGCCGAGCAGCGGCGCGGGCGATCCGTGCATGCGCAGCAGCCACTCGCGCATCGTCCCCTCGGGCGCGCGGCGGGCGCCGATGCCCAGCAGCGCGTCGATGGCCAGGTCGTGCTGCGGTGGCGGGTCGCGCTCGAAGACCACGCCGGCGTCGAGAGCCCGCTGCAGCGAGGCCCGTGCATCTGCGGGCAGGCTGGCGTCGTCTCCGATGCGTGTGACCACGGGCGCGAAGCCGCGCAGCCTCAACTGCGCCGCTGCCTCGAAGCCGTCGCCGCCGTTGTTGCCGGGACCGCAGGCGATCCAGATGGTGCGGGCCCGGGGCGCCACCGCCATGGCCAGCCGCGCGACCGCGAGGCCGGCGCGCTGCATCAGCGCATGGGGCGGCAGGGCGGCGGCGGCGGCCTGCTCGATGCGTCGCACGGCCGCGATGTCGAAGAGGTCGGCGGTGGTGGCGGAATCGATGCGCTGCATGGGGTCGGGCCGCCCGTCGGGTCAGTGTTGGCGCAGCCGTTCGACGCCGAGGCCTTCGAGGTCGATGCCGGCGTCATGGCCGCCGATCAGGTCGGCCAGCACGCGCGCACTGCCGCACGACAACGCCCAGCCGCTCGACCCATGGCCGAGGTTGAGCCAGACCCCCGGAACGCCGCTGGCGCCGAGCACCGGCGGGCCATCGGGCAGCATCGGACGCGCGCCCTTCCATTGCTGCACGCCCGAACGCAGCGTGACCGCACCCGGGTACCAGTCCTGCAGCACCTTGTAGAGCGTCTGCAGCGCCGCGCCGTGGATGTTGCCCGGCGTGCCGCCGAGCTCGGCGCTGCCGGCCACGCGCACGCGCAGGCCGAGGCGCGAGATGGCGACCTTGTAGCGCTCGTCCATCACGGCACTGCGCGGCGCGTTGAGCGGCTCGCGGATGTTGGCGCTGACCGAATGGCCGTAAACCGGCGCGAGCGGGATGTGCAGCCCCAGCGGCTTCAGCAGGGCTGCCGAATCGACGCCCGCGCAGACCACCACGGCATCGAAGCGGTGCGCCTCGGAGCCTGCGGCCAGCGCGATCGAGGTCGGCGCCGCACGGCTCAGCGGTGCCAGGTCGCAGTTGAAGTGGAACTGTGCGCCCAGCGCCTCGGCCTCCCACTTGAGGAGCAGCGCGAACTGGCGGCAGTTGGCGACCTCGTCGTCGGGCAGATGGATGGCGCCGGCCAGCGCCGTATCGGCGTTGAGCGCGGGCTCGATCTTTCGCGCCTCGTCGGCGTCGATTTCCCGGAAGCTGGTGCCGGCGGCGCGCAGCAACTCGAGCCCCGCCTGCACCAGCTTCTTCTCGCGCCTGGAGCGCAGCAGCACGAGGTAGCCGTCGCTGCGCTCGTACTCGAGCTCGCAGGCCTCGGTGATCGCGTGCAGGCGGTTGCGGCTGTAGAAGGCCAGCCGCTGCATGCGCGACCGGTTGGCTAGGTAGCTCTCGAGCTTGCAGGCGCGCTGCCAGCGCGCCATGAAGCCGAGGTCGCGCATGGACAGCGGCCAGCGCAGCTTGACCGCGCCGTGCGTCGACAGCAGCGATCGCAGCACCTTGCCGCGCATGCCCGGACCGGCCCAGGGCGTCACGTAGCCTGGCGCAACGACGCCGGCATTGGCGAAACTCGATTCTTCGGCGGCGGCGCCGCGGCGCTCGAAAACGACGACCTCATGGCCATCCGAGGCCAGCTCCCAGGCAGTGGTGACGCCGATGATCCCGGCTCCCACGATCGCGATTTTCATGCGGTTCTTTGACGGTGAAACAAGTGGCTCGGTGCCCGCCCAAGGCGCACCGATGCAGCCGCACTTTATAGCGCCTGTTCGATCAGCCCCGAGACGGCAAGCACCGTGTCGTCGTGCAGGGCGCCATGCCAGACCATGAGGCCGACCGGCAACTCCCCCGCCGCATGGCAGGGCAGGGAGAGCGCGCAGCCATCGAGCATGTTCACCACCGCGGGATTGCGCAGCAGCAGGCCGTTGACGCGGAAGAATGCCTCGTCGCGCGCTTCGCCGGGTGCCACGCTGGCGATCGCGGGCGCGACGATCGGCACGGTCGGTGACAGCACCGCATCGAAGGGCTCGAGCGCATGCGTCATGCGCCCGATCCAGTCCCGCCGGGCCTTGACGAGATCGAGGTATTCGTGGGCCTTCATGCCCGCGCCCTTGAGGATGCGCTGCGCCACCCGAGGGTCGTAGCCGGCGCCACTGCGCTCCAGCAGCAGCCGGTGCCAGGCATAGGCCTCGGCCGCCGAGAAGCCGCCGGTGGCGTTGATCTGCGCCAGTTCGGACAGCGCCGGCAGATCGATCTGCTCGATCCGCGCGCCGGCCGCCGAGAGCTTGCCGAGCGCGCGCTCGAAGGCCCCCGCGACCACCGGGTCCAGGTCGTCCTGGAACAGCTGGCGCGCAACCGCGAGCCGGAAGCCGGACAGCGGCCGTGCATCGGGGACCACCTCGCGCGCAGCGAGGATCGCGTGCGCGGTCACCGCATCGCGCACCGAGCGCGTCATGGCGCAGACCGTGTCGAGCGTGGTCGAAAGCGGCAGGGCACCGTCCGCCGGCACCAGCCGCGCCGTGTTCTTGAAGCCGACGATGCCGTTCAGCGCAGCCGGGATGCGGATCGAGCCGCCGGTGTCGGAGCCGAGGCCGACGAAGGCCGCGCCGCTGGCCACCGAGATCGCGGCGCCGCTCGACGAGCCGCCAGGGATGCGTGGCGTCTCGGGATCGGCCAGGTTGGTCGGCGTGCCGTGGTGCGGGTTGATGCCGACCCCCGAAAACGCGAACTCGGTCATGTTGGTGCGGCCCATCAGCGCGCCGCCGGCCGCGCGCAGGCGCGCCACGGCCACTGCGTCGGCCCTGGCGGCCGGGGCATGGGCCAGCACCACCGAGCCCGCGGGCGTCGGCTGCCCGGCGATGTCGAACAGGTCCTTGGCCGAGAAGGCGAGGCCGGCCAGCGGCTGGCCGGGGCCGGCCGCGGCCGCTTCAAGCCGGGCTTCGTCGAACAGCGTGCGCGTGAAGACGTGGTTGCAGGCCGGTGATTCGGCCGCGGTGATGCTGTGCGCCATTTCGGTGCGTGCGTCGGTGGTTCCGGAGCGCAGGGCGAGGCGGATGTCGTGCAGGTCGGAGCGCATGGGATGGGCGGGGCGGTGGGTGGGAAGGGCGAGGAGAGAGGCCTTGCGTGCTATACTCCTTGGGTTTCGCGCGGCGGCCATGAGGTCCGTCGCCAGCGAGACGCATCCGCAAACCAGCCCACTCAAGGTGTTGCAGGTTCCGCTTCGAGGCTCCATTCGGGAGTCGCTCGAAAAGGGCACGCAAAACGGGCTGGATTTTAGACCCAACCTTTGGAGTTATTCCTATGTCGACCACCATGCGCGAAATGCTGGAAGCCGGTGTCCATTTCGGACACCAGACCCGCTTCTGGAACCCCAAGATGGCCCCGTTCATCTTCGGCCATCGCAACAAGATTCACATCATCAACCTGGAAAAGTCGCTTCCGATGTTCCAGGACGCGATGAAGTACGCCAAGCAGCTCACCGCCAACCGCGGCACCATCCTGATGGTCGGCACCAAGCGCCAGGCTCGCGAGATCGTCGCTGCCGAAGCGCGTCGCGCCGGCGTGCCCTTCGTCGACACCCGCTGGCTCGGCGGCATGCTGACCAACTTCAAGACCGTCAAGACCTCGATCAAGCGTCTGAAGGAAATGAAGGCCCAGCAGGAAGCCGGCCTCGACAGCCTGAGCAAGAAGGAGCAGCTCACGTTCTCGCGCGAGATCGCCAAGCTCGAAAAGGACATCGGCGGCATCCAGGACATGACCGCGCTGCCCGACGCCATCTTCGTGATCGACGTGGGCTTCCACAAGATCGCCGTGGCCGAAGCCAAGAAGCTCGGCATTCCGCTGATCGGCGTGGTCGACTCCAACCACTCGCCTGAAGGCATCGACTACGTGATTCCCGGCAACGACGACTCGTCGAAGGCCGTCACGCTGTACGCCCGCGGCATCGCCGACGCGATCATCGAAGGCCGCTCGAGCGCCGTGAACGACGTCGTCAAGGCCGTCGCCGAAGGCAGCGGCGACGAGTTCGTCGAAGTCGAAGAAGGCGCTTCGGCCTGATTCGCGCTCGCAAGAGCCTGAAGAAGGGGCTTCGTTGCCCCTTTTTTTTAATCTGATTTTCGCGGGCGTCCTCGACGGACGGCCGCCATTGACAAACCGAACGGAGAACACGAGATGGCAACAATCACCGCAAGCATGGTCGGCGAACTGCGCGCAAAGACCGACGCCCCGATGATGGAATGCAAGAAGGCCCTGACCGAAGCCGAAGGCAACATGGACAAGGCCGAAGAGCTGCTGCGCATCAAGCTCGGAAACAAGGCCGGCAAGGCCTCGGGTCGCATCACCGCCGAAGGCGTGGTCACGGCATTCGTCGACGGCGATGCCGGCGCGATGGTCGAGATCAACTGCGAGACCGACTTCGTCACCAAGAACGACAGCTTCCTGGCCCTGGCCAACGCCGCCGCGATGCTGGCCGCCAAGAACAATCCGGCCGACCTGGCCGCGCTCGGCGCGCTGCCCTACGAGCAGGACGGCTTCGGCCCCACGCTCGAGGACGTGCGCAAGGGCCTGATCGGCAAGATCGGCGAGAACATGAGCTTCCGCCGCTTCAAGCGCTTCGCGGGCAACGGCAAGCTGGCTTCCTACCTGCACGGCACGCGCATCGGCGTGATGGTCGAGTTCGAAGGCGACGACACCTCGGCCAAGGACGTCGCGATGCACATCGCCGCGATGAAGCCGGTCGCGATCTCCGCTGCCGACGTGCCCGCCGAGCTGATCGAGAAAGAACGTGCCGTTGCCAAGGGCAAGGCCGACGAAGACCGCAAGACGGCCGAAGCCGAAGGCAAGAAGCCGCAACCCGACGACATCGTCGCCAAGCGCATCGAGGGTGGCGTGCAGAAGTACCTCAAGGAGGTCTCGCTGCACAACCAGGCTTTCGTGAAGAACGACAAGCAGACCGTCGAGCAGATGCTCAAGGCCGCCAACACCTCGATCAAGGGCTTCACGCTCTACGTGGTCGGCGAAGGCATCGAGAAGAAGGTCGACGACTTCGCGGCCGAAGTGGCGGCGCAGGTTGCTGCCGCCAAGGCCGCAGCCTGAGTCGGGCCGCAGGCGGCAGCGCCGGTGACGCGCTGCCGCTTCTTCACAGTCACGTCTTACACTCGCCCTCGCCAACACCAAAGGAACCGCCCATGTCAGAAGCCCGCCCAGCCCACAAGCGAATCTTGTTGAAGCTGTCGGGCGAGGCGCTGATGGGGGACGATGCCTTCGGCATCAACCGCGCGACCATCGTGCGGATGGTCGGCGAGGTGGCCGAGGTGGTGAACATGGGCGTCGAGGTCGCGGTGGTCATCGGCGGCGGCAACATCTTCCGCGGTGTCGCGGGAGGCTCGGTCGGCATGGACCGCGCCACCGCCGACTACATGGGCATGCTGGCCACGGTGATGAACTCGCTGGCGCTGGCCGACGCCATGAACAAGCAGGGGCTGATCGCGCGCGTGATGTCGGCCATCGCCATCGAGCAGGTGGTCGAGCCCTACGTGCGTCCCAAGGCCCTGCAGTATCTCGAGGAAGGCAAGGTCGTCGTCTTCGCCGCCGGCACGGGCAACCCCTTCTTCACCACCGATACGGCCGCCGCTCTGCGCGGCGCCGAGATCGGTGCCGAGCTGGTGCTCAAGGCCACCAAGGTCGACGGCGTCTACACTGCCGACCCCAAGAAGGACCCGAACGCCAAGCGCTACACCAACCTGAGCTTCGACGAAGCCATTGCCCAGAATCTCGGCATCATGGACGCCACGGCCTTTGCGCTGTGCCGCGACCAGAACCTGCCCATCAAGGTGTTCTCGATCTTCAAGAACGGCGCCCTCAAGCGCGTCGTGATGGGCGAGGACGAAGGTACCCTCGTGCACGCTTGAGGAGAATGAATCCATGACCATTGCAGAAATCCGCAGCGCGACCGACGCCAAGATGAACCAGTCGCTCGCCGCCTTCCAGAACAACCTCACGAAGATCCGAACCGGTCGCGCCAATCCGGCGCTGCTCGACTCGATCCACGTCGACTACTACGGCTCGCAGGTGCCGCTGTCGCAGGTCGCCAACGTCTCGCTGCTCGATTCGCGCACCATCAGCGTCCAGCCCTGGGAAAAGGGCATGGGCGCCAAGATCGAGAAGGCCATCCGCGAAAGCGACCTGGGCCTGAACCCGGCCTCGATGGGCGACCTGATCCGCGTGCCGCTGCCCGCGATGAGCGAGGAGCGCCGCAAGGAGATGACCAAGCTCGTGCGCAACGAGGGCGAGTCGGCCAAGATCGCCACGCGCAATCTGCGCCGCGATGCCAACGACGCGATCAAGAAGCTGGTCAAGGACAAGCTGGCGTCGGAAGACGATCAGAAGCGTGCCGAGGCCGAGATCCAGAAGGTGACCGACCGTCACATCGGCGAGATCGATCGCCTGGTGGTGTCGAAGGAAGCCGAGATCATGGCGGTCTGAAGATGGCCCACAGCGCCCCCGCGGTCCCGAACCACATCGCCATCGTGATGGACGGCAACGGCCGCTGGGCGACGCGACGCTTCCTGCCCCGCGTGGCGGGCCACAAGCAGGGCGTGGAATCGCTGCGCCGCTGCGTCAAGGCCTGCGCGGCGCGCAACGTCAAGGTACTGACCGTGTTCGCGTTCTCGTCCGAGAACTGGAACCGGCCGGTCGAAGAGGTCTCCGGCCTCATGGACATCATGGTCGGTGCGCTCGAGCGCGAGGTGCCTCGCCTCACCCAGGACGGCGTGCAGCTGCACTTCATCGGCGAGCGTGGCGGCCTGTCCGACAAGATGGCCGCCGGCCTTCGCAACTCGGAGGCGGCCACCGCCCACAACTCGCGCCTGGTGCTCAACGTCTGCTTCAACTACGGCGGCCGCTGGGACATCGCGCGCGCTGCTGCCGATCTGGCCGCGCGCGGCGAGGCCATCACCGAGGCCAGCCTCGACCGCGCGATGGCGCTCGCCCACGTGCCGGACCCCGACCTGTTCATCCGCACCGGCGGCGAGCAGCGGCTGTCGAACTTCCTGCTCTGGCAGAGCGCCTATTCCGAGCTCTTCTTCAGCGACCGCCTGTGGCCCGAATTCGACGAGGCGGCGCTGGACGAAGCCATCGCCGCCTTCCAGCGCCGCGAACGGCGCTTCGGCCAGACCTCCGCCCAGCTCGGCGCGGCCGGCCTGCGCGATCCGCAGGCGGCCTGAACGCATGCTCAAGCAACGCATCCTGACCGCGATCGTCCTGCTGGCGATCCTGCTGCCCGCGCTCTTCTATCCGTCGTACGTTCCCTTCGCCTGCGTGATGCTGGCGCTGATCGGCGCAGCGGCCTGGGAATGGGGCCGGCTCAACGGCTACGGCCCGGCGGTGTCGCTGTTCCTCGGCGCCGAGATGGTGCTGCTGTGCGCGCTTTCCTGGTGGCTGGGCCTGCTGCAGGCTTCGCTGCTCGGCGTGTGGATCGTCGCCAGTGCGGCCTGGGTACTGGGCGGTGCGGCGCTGCTGCGCGTGGCGGTGCCCGGCTGGCCGCGCATTCCCAAGGGGCTGCGGCTGGTGGGCGGACTGCTCGCATTGTGGGTGGCCTGGCTGGCGGCAGTGCAGGCCCGCATCGTGGGCATCAACTTCCTGCTCTCGATCCTGGTGCTGGTCTGGGTGGCCGACGTCTTCGCCTATTTCACCGGCCGCGCCTTCGGCCTCAAGTTCACGCGCGGCAAGCTCGCGCCCTCGATCAGTCCCGGCAAGAGCTGGGAAGGCGTCTGGGGCGGCATGGCGGGCGTGCTGGTGCTGGCACTGGCCTGGGTCTGGGCCGATTCGGCGACGCAGGCTTCGGTGGCGAGTCTCTACACGCGGCTTGCCGACCGCAGCTGGTGGCTGCTGCTGATCGCCGTGGTGTTCCTGGCTGCGATGAGCGTGGTCGGCGACCTGGTCGAATCGCTGATCAAGCGCAGCGCCGGCGCCAAGGACAGCAGTGCCCTGCTGCCGGGCCACGGCGGCGTGCTCGACCGCATCGACGCGTTGCTGCCGACGCTGCCGATCGCCCTGATGCTGGCCTCGCTATGAACCCGATCCGCCAACGAATCACGGTGCTCGGATCGACCGGCTCCGTCGGCGCCAGCACGCTCGACGTGATCGCGCGCCATCCCGAGCGCTTCGAGGTCTTCGCGCTGTCGGCCGCCACCAAGGTCGACGAGATGCTGGCCCAGTGCGCGCAGTTCAAGCCGCGTTTCGCGGTCATGGCGAGTGAGCCGCATGCGGCCCTGCTGGCTGCCAGGCTCGAGCAGAACGGCCTCGCGACCCGCGTGCTGGCCGGTCCCGCCGCGATCGAGGAGATCGCCTCGCACGAGCAGACCGACGCCGTGATGGCCGCCATCGTCGGCGCCGCCGGGCTCGCGCCCTGCCTCGCGGCGGCGCGCACCGGCAAGCGGCTGCTTCTGGCCAACAAGGAGGCGCTGGTGGTGGGCGGCGAGCTCTTCATGCGCACCGTGGCCGAGGGCGGCGCCACGCTGCTGCCGATCGACAGCGAGCATTCGGCGATCTTCCAGTGCCTGCCCGAAGACCGCGCTACCTGGGCCGAACGGGTCGACCACGTGCTGCTGACCGCTTCGGGCGGACCGTTCCGCACGCGCGCGCCCGGCACGCTGGCCGACATCACGCCGGCCCAGGCCTGCGCCCATCCCAATTTCTCGATGGGCCGCAAGATCTCGGTCGACTCGGCCACCATGATGAACAAGGCGCTCGAGGTGATCGAGGCGCGCTGGCTGTTCGATCTGACGCCCGAGCAGGTCAAGGTGGTCATCCACCCGCAGCAGATCATCCATTCGATGGTGCAGTTCCAGGATTCGTCCGTCATCGCGCAACTCGGCACACCCGACATGCGGGTGCCGATCGCCTGCGGGCTGGCCTGGCCCGAGCGCATCGCGAGCGGGGCCGGCCGGCTCGACTTCTCGGCGCTGGCCGCGCTCACCTTCGAGGCGGCCGATGCCGAGCGCTTCCCCGGCCTGCACCTGGCGTGGCAGGCCTTGCGCGCGGCGCCCGGCACCACGGCCGTCCTCAATGCCGCCAACGAGATCGCGGTGGAAGCCTTCCTCGAGGGGCGCCTCCGCTTCGACCGCATTCATGCGGTCAATCTTGAAACTTTGGAGTCGATCCGACCCTCCAAGCCCTCGTCGCTGGCCGACCTGCTCGAACTGGACGCCGGCGCGCGTGCCGCGGCCCGTGCCGCGGCGCTTCGTTTCGCGACCTGAACCTTCCAACTCCGGGGATCCCGATGCTCACAGTCGTTGCCTTCATCGTCGCGCTCGGCCTGCTGATCGCGGTGCACGAGTACGGCCACTACCGGGTGGCCGTCGCCTGCGGCGTCAAGGTGATCCGCTTCTCCATCGGCTTCGGCAAGACGCTCTATCGCTGGAGTCCCAAGCGCCAGCATCCGGGCCAGAACACCGAGTTCGTGATCGCCGCCTTTCCGCTCGGCGGCTACGTGAAGATGCTCGACGAGCGTGAGGCCCCGGTCCCCGCCGAGGAACGCCATCGCGCCTTCAACACCCAGCCGTTGCGCTCGCGCGCCGCGATCGTGGCCGCGGGCCCGATCGCCAACCTGCTGCTGGCGGTGCTGCTCTACACCCTGGTCAACTGGATCGGCGTGCAGGAGCCCGCCGCGACGCTGGCGCGTCCGGTGGCGGCCTCGCTGGCCGAGCGCGCGGGGCTGCAGGGCGGCGAACATGTCACGCGGGCCGGCTTCGACGGCCAGCTCGAACCGGTGCAGTCCTTCGAGGACCTGCGTTGGCGGATGACCCGCGGCGCGCTCGACGGCCGCGACCTCACGCTGGAGATCGCGGGCGAGGGCGCAAGGCCGACGCGCGAACTGATCCTGCCGCTCAGCCGCATCGAGGCCAAGGACGCCGACGCGCAGCTGTTCCGGAAGATCGGCGTGATGACGCCGATGACACGGCCCGAGATCGGCGAGGTCATGGCGGGCAGCGCGGCCGAGCGCGCGGGCCTGCGCAACGGCGATCTGGTGCGCGCGGTCGGCCCCACCGCCATCGTCGACGGCCAGCAGTTGCGCGAGGTCATCCGGGCGTCGGTCGATGGAACGCAGCCGCGCACCCAGTCCTGGCAGATCGAGCGTGCCGGGCAGCCAGTGACCATCGAGGTCACGCCCGAGGTGCGCGAGGAGGGTGCTGCCCGCATCGGGCGCATCGGCGCGTATGTCGGCGCGCCGCCCCAGATGGTGCTCGTGCGCCAGGGTGTCTTCGACGGCATCTGGCACGGCGTGGTCCGGACCTGGGAGGTCTCGGCCCTGACCGTGCGAATGATGGGCAAGATGGTGATCGGCGAAGCCTCGCTCAAGAACCTCAGCGGCCCGCTCACGATCGCCGACTATGCCGGCAAGTCGGCCAGCCTCGGCCTGACCCAGTACATGGTGTTCCTGGCGCTCATCAGCGTGAGTCTCGGGGTGCTCAACCTGATGCCGCTGCCGGTCCTCGATGGGGGGCACCTGATGTATTATCTTTGGGAGGGCCTGACCGGCAAGAGCGTCTCCGACGCCTGGATGGAACGGTTTCAGCGCGGCGGCGTCGCGCTGCTCCTGGTCATGATGTCCATCGCGCTCTTCAACGACGTCACGCGGCTCTTTGGTTAACTTTTCTGCCAGCCCCTTCCGGTCCTGGCCCATTTCACAGATGAACACAACATTCAGTCGCTTTCGCCTGCGTAGCGTTGCCGCGGTGGTGGCCAGCGCGTTGGCGGCCACGGCAGCCTGGGCGGTCGAGCCCTTCACCGTTCGCGACATCCGGGTCGAAGGCCTGCAACGCGTCGAGCCGGGCACGATCTTCGCGTCGATCCCGCTGCGTGTCGGCGAGACCTACACCGACGAGCGTGGCTCGGCGGCGATCCGGGCGCTGTTCGATCTGGGCCTGTTCAAGGACGTTCGCATCGACGTCAACGGCAATGTGCTGGTGGTGATCGTCGAGGAACGTCCGACCATCGCCGACGTCGACTTCGTCGGCACCAAGGAATTCGACAAGGCCAACCTGCAGAAGGCGCTGCGCGAAGTCGGCCTGGCCGATGGCCGGCCCTACGACAAGGCCCTGACCGACCGCGCCGAGCAGGAGCTCAAGCGCCAGTACGTGAGCCGCAGCCTCTACAACGCGCAGGTCGTGACCACGGTCACGCCGATCGAGCGCAACCGCGTCAACCTGACCTTCACCGTGACCGAAGGCGAGCCCGCGCGCATCCGTGAAGTGCACATCGCCGGCAACAAGGATTTCAGCGAATCGACCCTGCTGAGCCTGTTCGACCAGGACTCGGGCGGCTGGCTCAGCTGGTACACCAAGTCCAACCAGTACTCGCGCGCCAAGCTCAACGCCGACCTCGAGACGCTGCGCTCCTACTACCTCACGCGTGGCTACCTCGAGTTCCGCATCGACTCGACGCAGGTCGCGATCTCGCCCGACCGTCAGGACCTGACGGTGACGGTCAATATCTCGGAAGGCGACAAGTTCGTCGTCTCCGGGGTGAAGCTCAACGGCAACTACCTGGGTCGCGAAGAAGAATTCAAGACCCTCGTGACGATCAAGCCCGGCGAGCCCTACAACGCCGAGCAGGTGACGCAGACCACCAAGGCCTTCTCCGACTACTTCGGCTCCTTCGGCTACGCCTTCGCGCGCGTGCAGGCGACGCCCGAGATCGACCGCACCACCAACCGCGTCGCGCTCACGATCAATGCCGAGCCCGAGCGCCGTGTCTACGTGCGCCGCGTCATCGTCGGCGGCAACAACCGCACGCGCGACGAAGTGATCCGGCGCGAGTTCCGCCAGTACGAGGCCTCCTGGTACGACGGCGACAAGATCAAGCTCTCGCGCGACCGCGTCGACCGCCTGGGCTTCTTCACCGAAGTCACGGTCGACACTCAGGAAGTGACCGGCACGCCCGACCAGGTCGACGTGGTCATCAACGTCACCGAGAAGCCGACGGGTTCTTTGCAGCTGGGTGCCGGCTTCTCGAGCGCCGAGAAGGTGAGCCTGACCTTCGGGATCTCGCAGGAGAACGTCTTCGGCTCCGGCAACTACCTGGGCGTGCAGATCAACACCAGCAAGTACAACCGCACGCTGTCCCTGGTCACCACCGATCCCTACTTCACGAAGGAAGGGATCTCGCGCAGCTTCAGCCTCTACACGACGACGACGCAGCCCTACTACAGCAGCATCAACGGCGACTACAAGCTCACCAACGAAGGTGCCAACATCCGCTTCGGCGTGCCGTTCAGCGAACGCGACACGGTGTTCTTCGGTGCCGGCCTCGAGCGCTACCGCTTCGATCCGGGCACCGCGGTCTACGGCCTGGTGCCGAACTCCTACCTCGGCTACTTCGGTTGCGTCACCGGGCCGTCGGGCATCTTCTTCACCTGCGCCAAGGATTCGGTCTGGGGCATTCCCATGACCATCGGCTGGGCCCGCGACGACCGCGACAGCGCGCTGGTCCCGACCACTGGCGTGCTGCAGCGCGCCAACCTCGAGGTCGGCGTCGGCGGGGACATGAAGTACTACAAGACCAGCTACCAGTACCAGCAGTACTTCGCGCTGAACAAGCAGTACACCTTTGCGATCAACGGCGAACTCGGCTATGCCAAGGCCTACGGCGGCGACGTCTACCCGATCTTCAAGAACTTCTACGCCGGCGGCCTGGGCTCGATCCGCGGCTTCGAGCAGAACTCGCTCGGCCCGCAGGACATCCCGCTGATCGGCCAGACCCAAGGCGCGGCCATCGGCGGCACCAAGCGCGCGATCTTCAACGCCGAACTGAGCACGCCGTTCCCCGGCGCAGGCAACGACCGCACGCTGCGGCTCTACACCTTCTTCGACGTCGGCAACGTGTTCGGCGACCGCACCGCCTGGTCGACGCAGGCCCAATGGGATGCCATCAACAAGGTGCGCGCCTCGATCGGCATCGGCATCAGCTGGATCTCGCCGCTGGGCCCGCTGCGGATCGCCTATGCCTTCCCCGTGGTGTACCAGAAGGAAGACCTCACCAATCCGCTGGCGCCGATCCCGGAGGATAGAATCCAACGCCTGCAATTCCAGATCGGAACCACCTTCTAATGACTCCTTTGCTTCGCGCTGCCGGTGCGCTGCTCGTTCCCCTGGTCATGGCTGCGGGCATGCCCGTCCATGCGCAGGAAACGTTCCGCATCGGTTTCGTCAATCCGGACCGGGTGCTGCGCGAAGCGCAACCGGCGAAAGCCGCCCAGGCCAAGCTGGAGGCCGAGTTCCTCAAGCGCGAAAAGGATTTGACGACGCAGGGCACGGCGCTGAAGGCGGCCTCCGAGCAGTTCGAGCGCGAGGCTGCGACCCTGTCGGAGTCCCAGCGCGTGACGCGCCAGCGCGCCCTGGTCGACCAGGACCGCGACTTCCAGCGTCGCCGGCGTGAATTCCAGGAAGACCTGAACGCGCGCAAGAACGAAGAACTGCAGCAGGTCTACGAGCGTGCCAACCGCGTGGTCAAGCAGGTCGCCGAGGCCGAGAAGTACGACGCCATCCTGCAGGAAGCGATCTACATCAATCCGAAGCACGACATCACCGAGAAGGTGATCAAGGCTCTCAACGCGTCGGTCAACGGGTCGGCCCCCTCGGGCTCCTCGGCCGCTTCCCCGGCGGGCGGCAAGTAGCGCCGCGACACCGCGTGGCATTGCGGCTAGGCGCCATCGTCGAGGCCCTGGGAGGCGAACTCCGGGGCGATCCCGAACTGTCGATCGAACGGCTGGCCCCGTTGGCCACGGCTGGCTCCGACGCGATCGCCTTCCTGAGCCATCCCAAGTACCGCAAGGAACTCGCCGCCTCGGCCGCGGGCTGCGTGATCGTCGCACCGGCGATGCGCGAGGCAGCCGCCGAGCGCGGCGCCTTCATCGAGACCGCCGACCCCTACCTCTACTTCGCACGCCTGACCCAGCTCTGGAAGAAGGCCCATGCCAGGCCGCAGGCGCAGCGCATCCATCCGAGCGCGGTGATCGACCCCGATGCAACCATCGATCCCAGCGTGCGCATCGGCGCGCTGTGCGTGATCGAGCGCGGCGTGCGCATCGGTGCCGACACGGTGCTCAAGTCCGGCGTCACGATCAGCGAGGACTGCGTCATCGGAGAGCGCTGCCTGCTGCATCCGGGCGTCGTGATCGGCGCCGACGGCTTCGGGCTGGCGCCGCACGAAGGCGCCTGGGTCAAGATCGAGCAGCTCGGCGCGGTGCGGATCGGCAATGACGTCGAGATCGGCTCCAACACCTGCATCGATCGCGGGGCGCTCGAGGACACCGTCATCGAGGACGGCGTCAAGCTCGACAACCTGATCCAGATCGGCCACAACGTGCGCATCGGCCGCCACACGGCCATGGCGGGCTGCGCCGCGGTGGCCGGCAGCGCCGTGATCGGAGCCCATTGCACGTTCGGCGGCCGCGCCGGCGTGCTCGGCCACCTCACGATCGCGGACCATGTCCACATCTCTTCCATGTCGCTCGTGACGCGCTCCATCCTCAAGCCGGGCCAGTACACGGGCGTCTTTCCCATCGACGACAATGCCGCGTGGGAGAAAAACGCTGCCACGCTCAAGCAACTGCACGGCCTGCGCGATCGCCTCAAGGCGCTCGAGAAAATGACGCAGGAAAGAACATCATGACGACGCTCGACATCCACCAAATCCTCAAGCTGCTTCCCCACCGCTACCCGTTCCTGCTGGTGGACCGCGTGCTCTCGATGGAGAAGGGCAAGCGCATCACGGCGCTCAAGAACGTGACGATGAACGAGCCCTTCTTCAACGGCCACTTCCCGCACCGGCCGGTGATGCCCGGCGTGCTCATGCTCGAGGCGATGGCGCAGGCGGCTGCACTGCTGTCCTTCCACTCGCTCGACATCGTTCCCGACGACAACACGGTCTACTACTTCGCGGCCATTGACGGCGCGCGCTTCAAGCGGCCGGTCGAGCCCGGCGACCAGCTCACGCTCGAGGTCGAGATCGAACGCATGAAGGCCGGCATCTCGAAGTTCAAGGGCCGCGCGCTCGTGGGCACCGAGCTGGCCTGCGAGGCCACGCTGATGTGCGCGATGCGCCAGATCAACTGACCGTGCCGGTTCCGGTTTGCGCATGACCCTGATCCATTCGACGGCGATCGTCGATCCCCGGGCCGAACTCGATCCCACCGTGACGGTGGGGCCCTTTGCCGTCATCGGCGCCCAGGTGCGCATCGGTGCCGGCACCCGCGTCGGCGCGCACTGCGTGATCGAAGGCCGCACGACGCTCGGCCGCGACAACCACGTGTTCCAGTTCGCATCGCTCGGCGCCGACCCGCAGGACAAGAAATACGCGGGCGAGCCGACCGAGCTCGTGATCGGCGACCGCAACACGATCCGCGAGTTCTGCACCTTCAACCTCGGCACCGTGCAGGATGGGGGCGTGACGCGCATCGGCGACGACAACTGGATCATGGCCTACGTGCACATCGCGCACGACTGCCAGCTCGGCAGCCAGATCACGATGGCCAACAACGCGACCCTCGCGGGCCATGTCGTGGTCGGCGACTGGGCCACCATCGGCGGGCTCACGGGCGTGCTGCAGCGCATGCGCATCGGTGCGCACGCGATGATCGGCTTCGCGAGCCACGTCGGCAAGGACGTCCCGCCCTTCATGGTGGTGGACGGCAACCCGCTCGCGGTGCGCGGCGTCAACCTGGTCGGCCTGCGCCGGCGCGACTTCTCGAACGCGCGGATCGCCGCGATCCGCGAGATGCACAAGCTGATCTACCGACAGGGCCGCACGCTCGACGAGGCCCGCACCGCCATCGCCACACTGGCCGACGAGACGCCCGAGGCCGCCGCCGATGCGGCGCTCATGGACGCCTTCCTCGGCAGTTCGGCCGCAGGCATCGCACGCTAGCCCATGGCGCCGGATTCCGCGGCAGCGAGGCGCTTCGCGATGGTCGCCGGCGAAGCATCGGGCGACCTGCTGGCCGGCCTGATGCTCGACGGGCTGCAGTCGCGCTGGCCCGGCGTCGAGGCGGTCGGCATCGGCGGCCCCCAGATGCTCGCGCGCGGATTCCAGACCTGGTGGCCGCAGGAAAAGCTCGCGGTCAGCGGCTACGTCGAGGTGCTTCGCCACTATGCCGAGATCGCCGGCATCCGGCGCCAGCTGAAGGGCCGGCTGCTGCGCGAGCCGCCCGACATCTTCATCGGCGTCGACGCGCCCGACTTCAACCTCGACCTCGAGGCCGGCCTGCGGGAACGCGGCATCCGCACCGCGCATTTCGTCTGTCCCTCGATCTGGGCCTGGCGTCCGGAGCGGGTGGTGAAGCTGCGCGCCGCCGCCGACCACGTCCTGTGCATCTTCCCGTTCGAGCCGGAGCTGCTCGCCAAGCACGGCATCGACGCCAGCTTCGTCGGTCATCCGCTGGCCAAGGTGATCCCGATGACACCCGACCGCGCCGCAGCGCGGGCCGCGCTCGGCCTGGACGACGAAGCCGAGGTGGTCGCGATCCTGCCCGGCAGCCGGCGCTCGGAAGTGCGGCAGCTGATGCCGCTGTTTCTGGCGGCCGCGGCCCTGATGCTGAAGGCGCGACCGGGCCTGCGCTTCGTCTGCCCGGCGCTGCCGAACCTGCGCGCCGAACTCGAGCAGCAGTTGCAGGCCAGCGCGATGGCAGGACGCGTGCAGTTGCTCGACCGCCAGTCGCATGCCGCGCTCGCCGCCTGCGACGTCACGCTGATCGCGAGCGGCACCGCGACCCTGGAGGCAGCGCTGTTCAAGCGGCCGATGGTGATCTCCTATCGCGTCAACACATTGACCTGGCGGCTCGTGATGCAGCGCAAGCAATTGCAGCCGTGGGTCGGGCTGCCCAACATCCTGAGCCGCGAGTTCGTGGTGCCCGAGATCCTGCAGGACGCCGCCACGCCACAGGCCCTGGCCGAGGCCACGCTGGCCTGGCTGTCCGAACCGGACAAGGTTCACGCCTTGCAACAACGTTTTTCCGCCATGCACGCCGAATTGCTGCGTGATACCCCGACACTGTGCGCCGATGCGATCCAGAAAGTTCTTGCAGGCTGAGCAGGCCACCCTGGTCTGGGACGGCCCGGGTCTCACGGCCGGCGTCGACGAGGCCGGCCGCGGCCCGCTGGCCGGGCCCGTGGTGGCTGCGGCGGTGATCCTCGACGACCGGCGGCCGATACGCGGCCTGGCCGACTCCAAGACGCTCACGGCCCTGCAACGCAGCCGTCTCAACGACCAGATCCTCGCGAAGGCACTGTGCTGCTCGGTGGCGCAGGCCAGCGTCGAGGAGATCGACACCCACAACATCCTGCAGGCGACCATGATCGCCATGCGGCGCGCGGTCGAGGGCCTGCGGCTCACGCCCGCCAAGGTGCTGGTCGACGGCAATCGCCTGCCCACGCTCAGCGTGCTGGCCGAGGCGATCGTCAAGGGCGACGCGCGCGTGAAGGCCATCTCGGCCGCCTCGATCCTCGCCAAGGTGCATCGCGACCGCCTCTGCGAGGACCTGCACGCCGAGTTCCCGCACTACGGCTTCGCGGCCCACAAGGGCTATGGCACGCCCGAGCACCTCGAGGCCCTGCAGCGCCATGGCGCCTGCGTGCACCACCGGCGCTCCTTCAGCCCGGTGGCGGCGGCGCTGGCGCGTACCGTGAGTCCGCCCGCGCCGGATGTCGCCATCGGCGGCGCATCGATGGTGATCCAGGCATGGGAAGGCACGTCGATCGCGGTGACCACCGCGACCGCGATTGGCGGGAGCGCCCCGTGAGCGGCCCGGCTGCTCCGAAGGCGAACACCGGCGTATTGCTTCGCGGAGGGACGCCATGAGCGTCGCCGAGCCGAGCCACGTCAGTTCGCGCGACAACCCGTTGCTCAAGGAACTGCGCAAGCTCGCGCACGATCCAGGCGGCTACCGCAGGAACGGCCGCATCTGGCTCGAGGGCGACCACCTCTGCCGCGCCGCGCGCGACCGTGGCGTGCGGCCCGCGGTGGCGGTGTTCGCCGAATCGCTGTGGGCGACGGCGCGCCATGAATGGGCGGACGCGGCCGACAAGACCGTCGTCGTCGCCGATGCGCTGCTGGCGGGCATCAGCGGCCTCGAATCGCCGGCACCGATGGGGTTCCTGCTGGACCTGCCGGCGCGACCCCAGGTCGCACCCGACGCGCCCACCGTGGTGCTCGACCGCCTGCAGGATGCCGGCAACGTCGGCTCCATCCTCCGGAGCGCGGGCGCCTTCGGCTTCCGTCAGGTGGTGGCGCTCAAGGGCACGGCCGCGCTGTGGGCGCCGAAGGTGCTGCGGGCCGGCATGGGCGCGCACTTCGGCCTGAAACTGATCGAAGGGGTGGAGGCCGACGCGCTCGATGCGCTGGCCGTGCCCTGGATCGCGACGAGCTCGCACCGGGGCGACCTGCTGCATCGCACGCGGCTGCCGTTTCCCTGCGCCTGGCTCATGGGCCATGAAGGGCAGGGCGTCTCGGCCGCGCTGGAGGCGCGGGCCGCCCACCATGTGCGCATCGCGCAGCCGGGCGGCGAGGAATCGCTGAACGTGGCTGCGGCGGCTGCGATCTGCTTGCATGCAAGCGCCGCCGGGGCAGATTCCTGATGCCGGCAAGGCTATAATCGGGGGCTTTCCCGCTCACACCCCGCCCTCAGCGCACGCAAGCCAATTCCTCGACGAAGGTCGCAGCCCAAAGTCTTTTCTTGGGTTCGCTTTGGGCGTCATCCTTCCGGAGAACCCAGTGCTTTTGTCTCTCAAGGGAAAATTCCCGCCCGCCATCCTGGCGCTTGCAGACGGCACGGTCTTTCTCGGCAACTCGATCGGCGCCACCGGCGCCACGACCGGCGAAGTGGTGTTCAACACCTCGATGACCGGTTACCAGGAAATCCTGACCGACCCGAGCTATTGCCAGCAGATCGTGACCCTCACGTATCCGCACATCGGCAACTACGGCGTCAACGACGAGGACATCGAAGCCGACAAGATCCACGCCGCCGGCCTGATCATCAAGGACCTGCCTCTGGTGGCGTCCAACTTCCGCAAGACCGCCACGCTCAACGAGTACCTGGTGCGCGGCAAGACGGTTGCCATCGCCGACATCGACACCCGCAAGCTGACCCGACACCTGCGCACCCACGGCGCACAGAACGGCTGCATCCTCGGCCTGGCCGAGGGCGAGCAGGTCAGCCAGGCGCTGATCGACAAGGCCGTGGCTGCGGCCAAGGGCGCGCCGTCGATGGCCGGGCTCGACCTGGCGAAGGTCGTGTCGGTCAAGGAAACCTACGAGTGGACGCAGACCGAGTGGAAGCTCGGCGCCGGCTACGGCGTGCAGATCACGCCCAAGTTCCACGTCGTCGCCTTCGACTACGGCGTCAAGAAGAACATCCTGCGCATGATCGCCCAGCGCGGCGCGCGCATCACCGTGGTGCCCGCGCAGACACCGGCGGCCGACGTGCTGAAGCTGCGTCCGGACGGCATCTTCCTGGCCAACGGGCCCGGCGACCCGGAACCCTGCGACTACGCGATCGCCGCGGTGCGCGAACTGATCGAGACCGGCATCCCGACCTTCGGCATCTGCCTGGGCCACCAGATCATGGCGCTGGCCTCTGGCGCGAAGACCTTCAAGATGAAGTTCGGCCACCACGGCGCCAACCATCCGGTCAAGGACCTCGACAACGGCCGCGTGAGCATCACGAGCCAGAACCACGGCTTCGCGGTCGACGAGAAGACGCTGCCCGCCAACCTGCGGCCCACGCACATCAGCCTGTTCGACAACACGCTGCAGGGGCTGGCCCGCACCGACAAGCCGGCGTTCTGCTTCCAGGGCCACCCCGAAGCCTCGCCAGGCCCGCACGACATCGGCTATTTGTTCGATCGCTTCACGGCACTCATGCAAGGTCACAAAGAAGGACAGAAGAATGCCTAAGCGCACAGATCTCAAGAGCATCCTCATCATCGGCGCCGGCCCGATCATCATCGGCCAGGCCTGCGAGTTCGACTACTCGGGCGTGCAGGCCTGCAAGGCGCTGCGCGAGGAAGGCTACAAGGTCATCCTGATCAACAGCAATCCGGCCACGATCATGACGGACCCGGCCACGGCCGACGTCATCTACATCGAGCCGATCACCTGGCAGACGGTCGAGAAGATCATCGCCAAGGAACGCCCGGACGCGATCCTGCCGACCATGGGCGGCCAGACCGCGCTCAACTGCGCGCTCGACCTGTGGCGCAACGGCGTGCTCGACAAGTACAAGGTCGAACTGATCGGCGCCACGCCCGAGGCCATCGACAAGGCCGAGGACCGCCTGAAGTTCAAGGACGCCATGACCAAGATCGGCCTGGGCTCGGCGCGCTCGGGCATCGCGCATTCGATGGACGAGGCCTGGGCGGTGCAGAAGTCGGTCGGTTTCCCGACGGTGATCCGCCCGAGCTTCACGCTCGGCGGCACCGGTGGCGGCATCGCCTACAACCCGGAAGAGTTCGAGATCATCTGCAAGCGCGGCCTGGAAGCCTCGCCGACCAACGAGCTGCTGATCGAGGAATCGCTGCTCGGCTGGAAGGAATACGAGATGGAGGTCGTGCGCGACAAGGCCGACAACTGCATCATCGTCTGCTCGATCGAGAACCTCGACCCGATGGGCGTGCACACCGGCGACTCGATCACCGTGGCGCCGGCGCAGACGCTCTCCGACAAGGAATACCAGATCCTGCGCAACGCCTCGCTGGCCGTGCTGCGCGAGATCGGCGTCGACACCGGCGGCTCGAACGTGCAGTTCTCGATCAATCCGAAGGACGGCCGCATGGTCGTGATCGAGATGAACCCGCGCGTTTCGCGCTCCTCGGCGCTGGCGTCGAAGGCCACCGGCTTCCCGATCGCCAAGGTCGCGGCCAAGCTGGCTGTCGGCTACACGCTCGACGAACTGCGCAACGAGATCACGGGTGGCGCCACGCCGGCCTCGTTCGAGCCGTCGATCGACTACGTGGTCACGAAGATCCCGCGCTTCGCGTTCGAGAAGTTCCCGCAGGCCGACTCGCGCCTCACGACCCAGATGAAGTCGGTGGGCGAGGTGATGGCCATGGGCCGCACCTTCCAGGAATCGTTCCAGAAGGCGCTGCGCGGCCTCGAGGTCGGCGTCGACGGCCTCAACGAGAAGACCCAGGACCGCGAAGTGCTCGAGAAGGAACTCGGCGAGCCCGGTCCCGACCGCATCTGGTACGTGGGCGACGCCTTCGCGATGGGGCTCAGCGTCGACGAGGTGTTCGCGCTGACCAAGATCGACCCCTGGTTCCTGGTGCAGATCGAGGAGATCGTGAAGATCGAGCTCGAACTCGAGACCAAGTCGCTCGAGGAGATCGACAAGGACACCCTGCTCGCCCTCAAGAAGAAGGGCTTCAGCGACCGCCGCCTCGCGCGCCAGCTCAAGACCACCGACACCGCGATCCGCGAGAAGCGCCGTGCGCTCGGCGTGCGCCCGGTCTACAAGCGGGTCGACACCTGCGCGGCCGAGTTCGCGACCAATACCGCCTACATGTACTCGACCTACGAGGACGAGTGCGAAGCGGCGCCCACCACCAACAAGAAGATCATGGTGCTCGGCGGCGGCCCGAACCGCATCGGCCAGGGCATCGAGTTCGACTACTGCTGCGTGCATGCCGCCCTGGCAATGCGCGAGGACGGCTACGAGACCATCATGGTCAACTGCAATCCCGAGACCGTGTCGACCGACTACGACACCAGCGACCGCCTCTACTTCGAGCCGCTCACGCTCGAGGACGTGCTCGAGATCGTCGACAAGGAGAAGCCGGTCGGCGTGATCGTGCAGTACGGCGGCCAGACCCCGCTCAAGCTTGCGCTCGATCTCGAGGCCAACGGCGTGCCGATCATCGGCACCAGCCCCGACATGATCGATGCGGCCGAGGACCGCGAGCGCTTCCAGAAGCTGCTGCATGATCTCGGCCTGCGCCAGCCGCCCAATGCCACGGCGCGCACCGAACCGGAGGCGCTCGAGAAGGCCGCCGCCCTCGGCTACCCGCTGGTGGTGCGTCCGAGCTACGTGCTCGGCGGCCGCGCCATGGAGATCGTCCATGAGCAGCGCGACCTCGAGCGCTACATGCGCGAGGCGGTCAAGGTGAGCAACGATTCGCCGGTGCTGCTGGACCGCTTCCTCAACGACGCGGTCGAATGCGACGTCGACTGCCTGCGCGATGCCGAGGGCACTACCCTGATCGGCGGCGTGATGGAGCACATCGAACAGGCCGGCGTGCACTCGGGCGACTCGGCCTGCTCGCTGCCGCCCTACAGCCTCAAGGCCGAGACGGTCGCCGAGCTCAAGCGCCAGAGCGCCGCCATGGCCAAGGCCCTCAACGTGGTCGGCCTCATGAACGTTCAGTTCGCGATCCAGGAGAAGGACGGCAAGGACGTCATCTACGTGCTGGAGGTCAATCCGCGTGCGTCGCGCACCGTGCCCTACGTGAGCAAGGCCACCGGCATCCAGCTCGCCAAGGTCGCGGCCCGCTGCATGGCCGGCCAGTCGCTGAAGTCGCAAGGCATGACCAGGGAGGTCACGCCACCGTACTTCAGCGTCAAGGAAGCGGTGTTCCCGTTCGTGAAGTTCCCCGGCGTCGACACCATCCTCGGCCCCGAGATGAAGTCCACCGGCGAAGTGATGGGCGTGGGCAAGACCTTCGGCGAGGCCTTCGTGAAGTCGCAGATCGGTGCCGGCACCATCCTGCCGAAGTCGGGCCGGGTCTTCATCTCGGTCAAGAACAACGACAAGGCGCGCGCGGTCGAGGTCGCCCGCGGCCTTGCGAAGCTCGGCTTCGAGCTGATCGCGACCAAGGGCACCGCCGCCGCCATCACCGGCGCCGGCATCGCCTGCGGGGTGGTCAACAAGGTCACCGAAGGCCGGCCGCACATCGTCGACATGATCAAGAACAACGAGATCGCCCTGGTCATCAACACGGTCGAGGAACGCCGCAACGCGATCGCCGACTCGCGCCAGATCCGCACCTCGGCGCTGCTCGCGCGCGTGACCACGATCACCACCATCTTCGGCGCCGAAGCCGCGGTGGAAGGCATGCGCTACATGGACGAACTCGACGTCATCTCGATCCAGGAGATGCACGCCCAGCTGGCCGCGGCCTGAGATCGGCACCATGGAAACGCAGCTGGTCGAACTCGACCTCGACGACTGGACGGCGGCCAGGCCCAACGAGGCCTGGATCGCGGCGCTCGAGGCCGGCAAGGTGCTGTACTTTCCGCGCCTGGGCTTCGACCTGCTGCCCGCCGAGCGCGCCCTGCTGACGCCCGAGGTTCTGGCGCCCAAGGTTCGCAACATCAGCCTCGACGCCAACGGGCGCCTCAAGGGCGTGGCCGGCGACGAGGCGCGGCAGCAGGCGGTGGCGGGCATGATCGGCCGCTTCCGCTCGCAGGCCCAGGGCCTTATCCACGGGCTGCTGCCGCATTACGTGCCGGCGCTGCGGATGGCGCCGACCAGCTACCGGCCGGCCAAGGTCGAGACCCGCGTGCAGTCGTGGCGCGCTGACGACCGGCGGCTGCACGTCGATGCCTTTCCGTCACGGCCGAACTACGGCGAGCGCATCCTGCGCGTCTTCACCAATGCCAATCCCGAAGGCGCGCCGCGCGTCTGGCGCGTCGGCGAGCCCTTCGAGGCCGTCGCGAAGCGCTTCCTGCCGCGCGCCCGGCCCTATTCGGCATGGCAGGCCTCGGTCCTGCGCGCGCTGCGCGTGACCAAGTCGCTGCGCAGCGAGTACGACCACCTGATGCTGCAACTGCACGACGGCATGAAGGCCGATCTCGAATACCAGCAGAAGAGCGACCAGGAGACCGTGCCGTTCCCGGCGGGATCGGTCTGGGTCTGCTTCTCCGACCAGACCTCGCATGCCGTGATGTCGGGCCAGTACATGCTCGAGCAGACCCTCCATCTGCCTGCCGCGAGGCAATACAATCCCGATTCCAGCCCGCTCGCGATCCTGAGCCGGCTGACCGGACGCAAGCTCGTCTGACTTTTTTCTCCCTTCGACCGCCGAACGGCAGCGTTCGGCGGTTTCGCTTTCTGGAGCAACGAAAATGGCAACCATCCCGATCACCAAGCTGGGTGCGCAGAAGCTGCGCGAAGAACTGCAGCGTCTGAAGACCGTCGACCGTCCCTGGGTCATCAACGCGATCGCCGAGGCGCGCGCGCAGGGCGACCTGAGCGAGAACGCCGAGTACGAGGTCGCCAAGGACCGTCAGGGCTTCATCGAGGGGCGCATCCAGGACATCGAGGGCAAGCTCTCGGCCGCCCAGATCATCGACCCGAGCACGCTCGACGCGGGAGGCAAGGTGGTGTTCGGCTCGACCGTCGAACTCGAGGAAGAAAAGACCGGCGAGGCCGTCAAGTACCAGATCGTGGGCGAGGACGAGGCCGACCTCAAGCTCGGCCTGATCAACGTCTCGAGCCCGATCGCGCGCGCGCTGATCGGCAAGGAGGAGGGCGATACCGCCGAGGTGCAGGCGCCCGGCGGCATCAAGCGCTACGAGATCGTCGGCGTCAGCTACCTCTGAAGCCCGCCGGCCGCATGAAGGATCGCATCGCGCTGCTGCTGGCCGCCCTCTGGTGGGGCAGCCTCACGACCATCGGCTTCCTGGTGGTGCCGATGCTGTTCGCACGGCTCGGCAACCCGGCGGTGGCGGGCAACTTCGCGGGCCAGCTGTTCGCCGCCCAGACCTGGATCGCGCTGGGCTGCGGGCTGGTGCTGCTGGTGCACTTCCGCGCCCAGGGCGGAGGCGAAAGCGTGTCGGCACCGGCGCGCAAGGCGATCTCGCTGATCGTGATCGCTTTGCTGCTGGCCCTGCTTCAGCAATATGCGGTCGCTCCGCACATCCTGGCGCGCGAGAACCTCAGGCTCTGGCACACGGTCGGCAGCGGCATGTACCTGGCGCAGTGGATCTGCGCCGGGGTGTTGCTGTGGCGCATGCATTGACCCGGCAGTGAGCCGATCTGGGGGGCGAGCTAAGTCTTCCAGTACTTGGTGATCCAGCGCGCCGGGCGGATGAAGCGGAAGGCGCGGTTGCGCCTGCCGGCGAGCGCATCGGGCGGATTGCATTCGCCGTGGAAGATCATGATCCGCGCGCCTTCGGGCACGAAGGGCTCGCGCCAGTAGTTGGTCGGCCAGTCCGGGATGCCGTGGTACTTGAAGCTCGGGCACCAGGCCTCGGGCCAGTAGCCCAGCTTGCCCTGGCGATACATGAAATCCGAGAGATAGGCCTGCTCGTTGCGGAATTCGGCCTGCACCGCATCCATGTTCTGGCGGAAATGCGCGAGCACGTCCGGATGAGCGCCGAGCTCGAAGCGGTAGACCGACGAGTTGCCGGTGATCTTGCGGCGCCGCCACGGGCGCTCGTAGTCATGGATGATCAGGAACTCGCCCGGCTGCTCGAAGAAGGCGTCGAGGCTGCCGACCACCACCACGTCGAGATCGACGAACAGCGCCGTGCCGCGCAGGCCGTGCAGGTCAGCCTCGAAGGTGGTGAGCTTCTTCCAGGCCCGATCGGGCTGCCCCGGCTTCAGCTCGAGGTCGAGCGGCGGGATCGGCAGGCACTGCACTTCCTTGCGGATGCCCTTGGCATCGTCGGTGAGGCAGACGAAGTTGAAGTCGCCCTTGAGGTGCCGGCGCACCATCGCATAGAGGCGGTTGACATATTCGGGGCCGTACTTGGTGCCCCATTTCATGCACAGGATGTGCCGCTCGCGCGCTGCCATCGGCTCGACCGGCATCCTCAGTCGGCCTGGTTGCGCTTCTTGGCCGACAGCGGGCGCTTGGCCTTGGCACGCTTGATGGTGCCCCCCGGCGTGAGCCGCTGGTTACCCAGCACGCGCAGGGTCTTGATCTCGGGGCGCTGGCCGAATCGCTTGCTGTACTTGACGACCTTGACGTCGCGCGGGCCCGGCATGCGGTCCTCGTCGATCGTGCGTTCCTTCTCGGGAATCGGGCGCCACAGCACGAGCAGCTTGCCGATGTGCTGGATCGGCGCGGCGTCCAGTTCGTCGGCCATCGTCTTGAGCATGGCTTCGCGCGCCGCGCGGTCGTCGGAGAAGACGCGCACCTTGATCAGGCCGTGGGCCTTGAGCGCGGCATCGGCTTCCTTGAGGACGGCAGGGGTCAGCCCGTCGCCGCCGACCATGACGATCGGATCCAGATGGTGCGCTTCGGAGCGGTGCACCTTGCGCTGCGCGGGGGTGAGTTGTATGGCGGACATGCCCGTATTATCGAGTGTCAATGAATCCCAAACCAAAAGCCAAGAAGCTGAGCAAGGCCTGGCTGCACGATCACCTCAACGATCCCTACGTCAAACTGGCCAATCGCGAGGGCTACCGCGCCCGCGCGGCCTACAAGCTCAAGGAAATCGACGAGACCCTGGGATTGATCCGTCCGGGCCAGCTGGTGGTCGACCTGGGCTCCACGCCGGGCGCCTGGAGCCAGTACGTGCGGCGCCGCATGTCGCCTGCCGGCGCGGCTTCCGGCGAGCTGGCCGGCACCATCATCGCGCTCGACATCCTGCCGATGGAACCGATCGAGGGCGTGACCTTCCTGCAGGGCGATTTCCGCGAGGACGAGGTGCTGGCGCGGCTCACCGCGGCCATGGATGGCCGGCGGGCCGACGTCGTGGTGTCGGACATGGCGCCCAACCTGTCGGGCATCGCCTCGGCCGACACGGCCCGGATCGCCCACCTGATCGAACTGGCGATCGATTTCGCGCGCCAGCACATGAAGCCCGAGGGCGCGCTGGTCGCCAAGCTGTTCCACGGCAGCGGCTACGCCGAGCTGACCCGGCTTTTCAAGGACAACTTCCGTGTCGTGAAGCCCCTGAAACCCAAGGCCTCGCGCGACAAGTCGTCGGAGACTTTCATGGTCGGCATCGGGCTCAAGAACCCTGATACCAATTGATACTTGTCAAAAACCGCGCGTCCTCCATGGCGGCTCCAGGGAATTCACGGCTTTTCGCAGGTTGAAAAGCCTAAAATAGACGCCAATTGCCGCCCAGAGTGCGCCTTTTCCTGTTCCCCTTATTCGTGCGCGCCCCCGACTGGAGTTTCGTTTGAACAATCAGTGGTTTTCCAAAGTAGCCGTCTGGCTCGTCATTGCGATGGTGTTGTTCACTGTGTTCAAGCAGTTCGACACCCGTGGCGGCGCCGGCGCCGGCAATATCGGCTACAGCGACTTCCTCGAGGAAGTGCGTGCCAATCGCATCAAGAGCGCCACCATCCAGGAAGGACAGGGCGGCAGCGAGATCGTCGCGATCACCAATGACGACCGGAAGATCCGCACCACCGCCACCTACCTCGACCGCGGCCTGGTCGGCGACCTGATCGCCAACAACGTCAAGTTCGACGTCAAGCCGCGCGAGGAAGGCTCGCTGCTCATGACCCTGCTGGTCAGCTGGGGCCCGATGCTGCTGCTGATCGGTGTCTGGGTCTACTTCATGCGCCAGATGCAGGGCGGAGGCAAGGGCGGTGCGTTCAGCTTCGGCAAGAGCAAGGCACGCATGCTCGACGAGAACACCAACCAGGTCACCTTCGCCGACGTCGCTGGCTGCGACGAGGCCAAGGAAGAAGTCAAGGAAGTGGTCGACTTCCTCAAGGACCCGGCGCGCTTCCAGAAGCTCGGCGGCCGCATTCCGCGCGGCCTGCTGCTGGTCGGCCCTCCCGGCACCGGCAAGACGCTGCTTGCCAAGAGCATCGCGGGCGAGGCCAAGGTGCCGTTCTTCTCGATCTCGGGTTCCGACTTCGTCGAGATGTTCGTCGGCGTGGGCGCAGCCCGCGTGCGCGACATGTTCGAGAACGCCAAGAAGAACGCGCCTTGCATCATCTTCATCGACGAAATCGACGCGGTCGGCCGCCAGCGCGGCGCCGGCCTCGGCGGCGGCAACGACGAGCGCGAGCAGACGCTCAACCAGATGCTGGTCGAGATGGACGGCTTCGAGACCAACCTCGGCGTGATCGTGGTCGCTGCGACCAACCGCCCCGACATCCTCGACGCCGCCCTGCTGCGCCCGGGCCGCTTCGACCGCCAGGTCTACGTCACGCTGCCCGACATCCGTGGCCGCGAGCAGATCCTCAACGTCCACATGCGCAAGGTGCCGCTGGGCCAGGACGTGAACGCGAGCATCATTGCGCGCGGCACGCCGGGCATGTCCGGCGCCGACCTCGCCAACCTCTGCAACGAGGCCGCGTTGATGGCCGCCCGCCGCAATGCCCGCGTGGTCGAGATGCAGGATTTCGAGAAGGCCAAGGACAAGATCTTCATGGGCCCCGAGCGCAAGAGCATGGTCATGCCCGAGGAAGAGCGCCGCAACACGGCCTACCACGAGTCGGGCCACGCCCTGATCGGCAAGCTGCTTCCCAAGTGCGACCCGGTCCACAAGGTCACGATCATTCCGCGCGGCCGCGCACTCGGCGTGACCATGAGCCTGCCCTCGCAGGATCGCTACAGCTACGACCGCGAATACATGCTGAACCAGATCAGCATGCTGTTCGGCGGCCGTATCGCCGAAGAGGTGTTCATGCACCAGATGACCACCGGCGCCAGCAACGACTTCGAGCGCGCCACGCAGATCGCGCGCGACATGGTGATGCGCTACGGCATGACCGAGTCGCTGGGCCCGATGGTCTACGCCGAAAACGAGGGCGAGGTGTTCCTGGGCCGCTCGGTCACCAAGACCACCAACATGAGCGAATCGACCATGCAGAAGGTCGATGCCGAGGTGCGCCGCATCATCGACGACCAGTACGCGCTGGCGCGCCGCCTGATCGAGGAAAACAGCGACAAGATGCACGCCATGGCCAAGGCGCTGCTCGAGTGGGAAACCATCGATTCCGAGCAGCTCGACGACATCATGGCCGGCCGCGCACCGCGTCCGCCGAAGGACTGGACGCCGCGCGTCCCGCCTTCGGGCAGCGGTGGTACCGGTGGCACGCCGGCGGTCAATCCCGACCCGGCACCGACGGCAGCCTGAGCATGCTGCGCTTGCGAATGACGGGGCCTCGGGCCCCGTTTTTCATGCGGTCTGCCAGCTCATGAGATTCATGGCGCCCGAGACATCGATCACGGCGGTCTGGCGCACCTCGCGCTTTGCCATCGAACTCGGGCGGCCGTGCGTGATGGGCATCGTCAACGTCACGCCCGATTCCTTCTCCGATGGCGGCGCCCATGCATCGACCGCCGCCGCCCTGCGGCACTGCGAGCGGCTGATCGCGGAAGGTGCGCACATCCTCGACATCGGCGGCGAGTCGACCCGGCCCGGCAGCCCCGCGGTGCCGCTCGAGGCCGAGCTCGCGCGCGTGCTGCCGGTCGTGCGCGAGGCCGTGAAGCTGCAGGTGCCGGTCTCGGTCGACACCTACAAGCCCGAGGTGATGCGCGCGGTGCTCGACCTCGGCGCCGACATCGTGAACGACATCTGGGCCCTGCGGCAGCCGGGCGCGGCCGAGGCGGTGGCGAGCCATCCTTCATGCGGCGTGTGCCTGATGCACATGCACCGCGAACCCAAGACCATGCAGGCGGTGCCGATGGCGGGCGACGTGCTGCCTGCGGTCGGCGAATTCCTGGCGGATCGGGCGCGCATGCTGGAGTCGCTCGGCGTGGCGCGAGAGCGCATCGTGATCGATCCGGGCATCGGTTTCGGCAAGACCGTGGCGCAGAATTTCGCCTTGCTCGCCCGTCAGCGCGAACTTCTGGCGGCCGGGTTCCCCTTGCTGGCCGGATGGTCGCGAAAATCCTCGCTGGGCGCGGTCACGGGCATCGACGCCGCTGCCGAGCGGGGCGCGCCCAGCGTGGCGGCGGCGCTGCTCGCCGTGGAGCGCGGCGCTGTGGTGGTGCGGGTGCACGATGTGCGCGACACCGTGGCTGCGCTCGCGGTCTGGCAGGCGATGAAACAAGAACAAGGACAGGACACACAACAATGACAAGACGATATTTCGGCACCGACGGCATCCGCGGCACGGTGGGACAGCCGCCGATCACGCCCGACTTCGTGCTGCGCCTCGCACACGCGGTGGGCCGCGTGCTCAAGAAGACCGAATCGCGACCGACCGTGCTGATCGGCAAGGACACGCGCATCTCTGGCTACATGCTCGAATCGGCGCTCGAGTCGGGCTTCAACTCGGCCGGGGTCGACGTGGTGCTGCTCGGGCCGCTGCCGACCCCGGGCGTCGCCTACCTCACGCGGGCCCAGCGCGCCAGCCTCGGCGTGGTCATCAGCGCCAGCCACAACGCATTTCCGGACAACGGCATCAAGTTCTTCAGCGCCCAGGGCACCAAGCTCGACGACGGCTGGGAGCTGGCGGTCGAGACTGCGCTCGAGGAAGCCCCGGTCTGGGCCGATTCGGCCCAGCTCGGCAAGGCGCGGCGGCTCAACGATGCCCCCGGCCGCTACACCGAGTTCTGCAAGAGCACCTTTGCGAACGACCTGACCCTGCGCGGCATGAAGCTGGTGGTCGACGCCGCGCATGGTGCGGCCTACCAGGTGGCGCCGCAGGTCTTTCACGAGCTCGGCGCCGACGTCGTGAGCATCGGCTGCGCGCCCGACGGCCTCAACATCAACAAGGGCTTCGGCGCCACTCATCCGCAGGCGCTGATCGACGCGGTGCGGGCGCAAGGCGCGGACTACGGCATCGCGCTCGACGG
This sequence comes from Variovorax jilinensis, assembly GCF_030316885.1. GTDB lineage: Bacteria > Pseudomonadota > Gammaproteobacteria > Burkholderiales > Burkholderiaceae_C > Variovorax > Variovorax jilinensis. The sequence goes on from NZ_JASZYQ010000003.1 coordinate 110,345, forward strand.
CGACGCCGACCGGCTGCAACTGGTGGACGCGAGCGGGCGCCTGTTCAATGGCGACGAATTGCTCTACCTGATGGTCACCGAGCGCATCGCGCGCGGCGAGAAGCCCGCGGGCGTGGTCGGCACGCTGATGACCAACAAGGCGATCGAGGTGGCGCTGAAGTCGCAGGGCATCGAGTTCGTGCGGGCGCGCGTCGGCGATCGCTACGTGCTCGAGGAGCTCGACAAGCGCGGCTGGATCCTCGGCGGCGAGGGCTCGGGCCATCTGCTCGCGCTCGACCGTCACACCACCGGCGACGGCATCGTGAGTGCGCTGCAGGTGCTGCAGGCCTGCGTGCGCAGCGGCAAGCGTGTCGACCAGCTGCTGGCCGGCGTGACCCTGTTCCCGCAGACGCTGCTCAACATCCGCCTCGAGGCCGGGCAGGACTGGCAGGCCAACGCGGCGCTCGCGGCCGAAAGCGAACGGGTCGAAGGCGAGCTCGGCGACACCGGCCGCGTGCTGATCCGGGCCAGCGGCACCGAACCGCTGCTGCGCGTGATGGTGGAAGCCCGCGACGCGGCGCAGGCCGAGGCCTGTGCGCGGCGTATCGCGGCCACGCTCAAGGTCGCCTGAGGCCGCCCGCATGCGCCAGGCCCTTGCCCCGATGGCCGCAAACGCCCAGGTGCGCGCCGTCCATTCGAGCGCGCTGCACAGCTTCTCGAAGTTTGCCGAACCTGCGATCCGACTGATCGAAGGGCTGGGCGTCGAGGGCGACGCGCACGCGGGTGCCACGGTCAAGCATCGCTCGCGCGTGGCGCGCAACCCGACGGCGCCCAACCTGCGCCAGGTTCATCTGCTGCATGCCGAGTTGTTCGACGAGCTCATCGGAGCCGGCTTCCCGGTCTTTCCCGGCGACCTGGGCGAGAACATCACGACCGCCGATATCGACCTGCTCGCGCTTGCGGCCGGTACCCGGCTGCATGTCGGCGCCGAGGCGGTGGTCGAGGTCACGGGCTTGCGCAATCCCTGTGTCCAGATCGATCGGTTCCAGCGCGGCCTCATGGCCGCGACGCTGGCGCGCGACGAGGCGGGCCGGCTGGTGCGCAAGGCCGGCGTGATGGCGATCGTGATCGCGGGCGGCGAGGTGCGTGCGGGCGATCCGATCCGCGTCGAGCCACCCGAAGGCCCCTTGCGGCCACTGGAGCCCGTGTGATCGATATCGTCCTGGCCGACTATCGCGACGCTTCGCATGCTCGCGCCGTGGTGAACCTGCTCGACGCCTACGCGCGCGATCCGGCCGGCGGCGGCACGCCGCTGGCGCCCGAGGTGATCGCCGGGCTGCCCCAGGCGCTGGCGCAGCGACCGCAGGCCTTCAGCGTGCTGGCCTTCGATGGCGCGCAGCCGGTCGGGCTGGTGAACTGCATCGAAGGCTTTTCCACCTTTGCCTGCCGTCCGCTGGTCAACGTGCACGACGTCGTCGTCCTGGCCAGCCATCGCGGACGGCGCATCACGCAGCGCATGCTGCAGCGTGTCGAGCAGGAGGCCCGCGGTCGTGGCGCCTGCAAGCTCACGCTCGAGGTGCTGTCGGGCAACGGCAGCGCGCGCCGCGCCTACGAGCGCGAGGGCTTCGCCGACTACCAGCTCGATCCGGCCTTCGGCTCGGCGCAGTTCCTGCAGAAAAAGCTGGCCTAGCCCAGCAAAAAGCCGCCGTCACCTCGCGGTGCGGCGGCTCGGTCTCTCGCGCTGTCTGCGTCGGAGGCTGATCAGAAGCGGGTCACGGGCATCGCCTCGTCGCCGGGCTTCGCGGGCGCGTACTTGCCCAGTTCCCACTTGGCGATCGCGTTGCGATGCACTTCGTCCGGGCCGTCGGCCAGGCGCAGCGTGCGCGCGCCCGCATAGGCGTAGGCGAGTGGGAAGTCGTCGCACATGCCGCCGCCGCCATGCACCTGCATGGCCCAGTCAATGACCTGGCAGGCCATGTTGGGTGCCACCACCTTGATCATCGCGATCTCGGTCTTGGCGACCTTGTTGCCCGCGACGTCCATGAGCCACGCCGCCTTGAGCGTGAGCAGGCGTGCCATGTCGATCTTGCAGCGTGCCTCGGCGATGCGTTCCTGCGTCACGGTCTGCGAGGCCACGGTCTTGCCGAAGGCCACGCGCGCGCTGGCGCGGCGGCACATGAGCTCGAGCGCGCGCTCGGCCAGGCCGATCAGGCGCATGCAGTGGTGGATGCGTCCGGGGCCGAGGCGGCCCTGGGCGATCTCGAAACCGCGGCCTTCGCCGAGCAGGATGTTGCCGACCGGCACGCGCACGTTCTCGAACACCATCTCGACGTGGCCGTGCGGCGCATCGTCGTAGCCCAGCACGTTGAGCGGACGGATGATCGTGATGCCCTTGGCGTCGGCCGGCACGATGACCATGCTCTGCTGCGAGTGCTTCGGGGCGTCCGGCTCGGACTTGCCCATCGTGATGAACACCTTGCAGCGCGGGTCGGCGGCACCCGAGATCCACCACTTGCGGCCGTTGATCACGTATTCGTCGCCCTGGCGCTCGATGCGGGTCGAGATGTTGGTGGCGTCGCTCGAAGCCACGTCGGGCTCGGTCATGGCGAAGGCCGAGCGGATCTCGCCCTCGAGCAGCGGCTTGAGCCAGCGTGCCTTGATCTCTTCCGAGCCGTAGCGCGCGATGGTCTCCATGTTGCCGGTGTCGGGTGCCGAGCAGTTGAAGGCCTCGCTGGCCCATGGCACCCGGCCCATGAGTTCGGCCAACGGCGCGTATTCCTGGTTGGTCAGGCCGGCGCCCTGGTAGCCCGAAGCGGCCGCGCTGTCGACCGGCAGGAACAGGTTCCACAGGCCCTGGGCCTTGGCCTTGGCCTTGACCTTCTCGACGGTCTCGAGCGCGGTCCATCGCTTGCCGGCCGCGGTGTTGGCGGCCAGTTCGTCCCTGAACGCCGCTTCTGCGGGAAAGATGTGCTCGTCCATGAAAGCGCTCACGCGCTTTTGCAGCTCTTTGGTCTTGGCTGAGTATTCGAAGTCCATGTCGTCTCCAGGTGGGTGAGAGGTCGGGCGGCCGCGGCCTTGCGGTTCAGGCTTTCCTGGCGAATTGCCAGGCCATTTCGGCCATCGGTCGTGCGCCGCGGCCAGAGGCCACGGCTTGTTCGCTCGATGCGGTGCCGGCCTCGACCCGCTTCGCGATGCCCTGCAGGATGGCGGCGATGCGAAACAGGTTGTAGGCCAGGTAGAAGTTCCAGTCGGCCGCGAGCTTCTCGGGCGTCGTGAGGCCGGTGCGGTCGCAGTAGCGGCGGATGTATTCGGCTTCGGTCGGGATGCCCAGGCTCGGCAGGTCGAGCCCGCCGATGCCGCGGAACGAGCCCTGCGGGATGTGCCAGGACATGCAGTGGTAGCTGAAGTCGGCCAGCGGATGGCCCAGCGTCGACAGTTCCCAGTCGAGCACCGCGATCGCGCGCGGTTCGGTGGCATGGAACATCAGGTTGTCGAGGCGAAAGTCGCCGTGCACGATCGAGGTCATCGATTCGTCGCGTGCGCTGGCCGGGATGTGGGCCGGCAGCCATTCCATGAGCTTGTCCATCTCGGGAATGGGCTGCGTGACCGAAGCCACGTACTGCTTGCTCCAGCGGCCGATCTGGCGCTCGAAGTAGTTGCCGGGCTTGCCGTAGTCGGCGAGGCCGCGCTCGGCGAACTTCACGCTGTGCAGTGCCGCGATGACGCGGTTCATCTCGTCGTAGATGGCGCCGCGCTGGGCCTTGTCCATGCCGGGCAGGGACTGGTCCCACAGCACGCGGCCGGCCATGAATTCCATCACGTAGAAGGCGCGGCCGATGATGGACTCGTCTTCGCAGAGGCAGTACATGCGCGGCACCGGCACTGCGGTGCCCGCGAGGCCGCTCATGACCTTGAACTCGCGCTCGACCGCATGCGCCGACGGCAGCAGCTTGGCCACCGGACCCGGCTTGGCGCGCATCACGTAGCTCTTCGAAGGCGTGATGAGCTTGTAGGTCGGGTTGGACTGGCCGCCCTTGAACATCTCGACCGTGAGCGGTCCCTCGAAGCCATCGAGGTGCTTCGACAGCCAGGCGCTCAGCGCGTCGAGATCCACGAGGTGCTGCTGCGATACGGCACGCGTGCCGACGAAGTTGTCGAAGTCTTGGCTCATGTCTCTCGATCTCGTTCTAGGTTTCGTCGGCTTCGGAAATGCGCATCAGCGCGGCGCGGTCGAGCACCACCAGGCCGCCCGGCTCGATGCGGATGGCTTCCTCGCGCTCCATGGCCTTGAGCTCCTGGTTCACGCGCTGGCGCGAGGCGCCGAGCAGTTGCGCCAGTTCCTCCTGCGCGAGGTGCAGCCCGATTCGCATCTGGCTGCCGTCCGCGAGGTTGGGCACGCCGTAGCTGCGCACCAGATGGATCAGCTGCTTGGCCAGGCGCGCGCGCAGGGGCAGGGTGTTGAGGTCTTCCACCAGCCCGAACAGCTGGCGGATGCGGCGCGCCTGCAGCCGCATCAGGGCCTCGTACAGCTCGACGTGGGTCGACAGGATCTTCTGGAAGTCGGCCCGCGCCACGCACAGGATGGTGGTGTCGCCGTGCGCATACGCATCGTGCGTGCGCCGGTCGCCGTCGAACATCGCCACGTCGCCGAACCAGATGCCCGGCTCGACGTAGGTCAGCGTCACCTGCTTGCCCGACACCGCGGTCGAGCTCACCCGCACCGCGCCGCGGGCGCAGGCGATCCACTGCTCGGGCGGGTCGCCGCGCGCAGCGATCAGCTCGCCGTCCTTGTAGCGTTTGACGAATGCACATCGAAGAATGTCGTGGCGCAGGGAGGGTGAAAGGGAAGAGAACCAGCGACCACTGTTGATCGCTTCACGTTCTTCGATGGTAAGAATGGGGTCGTCCATGGACTGTCCTGTCGGAGACTGAAAGGCTGAGGGTTGTCACGCGAGCGACGCCGCGTCATTCGTAGCGCGGCTTTTCCTTGGCCAGGAAGGCGGCGATGCCGATGCCGGCGTTGGCGTGATGCAGGTTGCGCACGAAGTGGTCGCGCTCCTGCGAGAGATGAGAAACCAGCGTGTTGCCGCGCCCGTCGCTCAGCAGCTCCTTGATGCTGGCGAGCGAATTGGTCGCGCGCGCGTTGAGCCTGGCGGCGAGCGCCAGCGCTGCCGCCAGGGCCTGGCCGCTTTCGGTGAGCTGGTTGACCAGGCCGAGCGCATGCAGGCGGGCCGGCTCGATCTTCTCGCCCTGCATCAGCCATTCGCTCGCGAGCTGGCGCGGAAGCGCCTGCGCGAGGTGCCAGCTCAGTCCGCCGTCGGGCGACAGGCCGACGTTGCTGTACGAGGCCGCGAAGACCGCGTCGCGCGCCGACACCACGAAGTCGCAGGCCAGCGCAAGCGAGAAGCCGGCGCCCGCTGCCGCACCCTCGACCGCGGCGATCACCGGTTTCGGGAAGGTGCGGATCGAGTCGATCCAGGTGTGCAGCGCCTCGATGCTCTCGGCCTGTACCGAGGGATCGCGCCCCCGGTTGGCCGACAGCCGCTGCAGCGAGCCGCCGGCGCAGAACCACTGGCCCTCGCCGACGATGACCACGCTCTTGATCTCCTGGCTGCTTTCGGCACCGTTCAGGGCCTCGATGCCGGCCGCGTACATTTCGGGGCCCAGCGCGTTGCGCTGCGAGGGGTTGGACAGCGTGAGCACCATCGTGCCGCCTTCGCTGGTGCTCTTCAGTTCTGCGGTCATGGGTCCTACTCTTCCTGGTGGGTGAGGCTCAAGCCGAGCGCACCGCGGCGGCGCAGCCACGGGCTCGGGCGATAGCGGGGATCGCCGTAGACGGTCTGCAGGTTGAACAGCACCTCCAGCATGTTGGTCGGCCCGTAGAGGTCGCCCATCGCGAGCGGGCCCTGCGGATAGCCGAGCCCGAGCCGCACCGCCAGGTCGAGGTCGGCCGGCGAGCAGACCTGCTGCTGGCACATGTCGGCGGCGATGTTGACGATGGTCGCGACCACGCGCTGCGTGACGAAGCCGCCGCTGTCGCGGATCACGCTGACCGCCTTGCCGTCGCGCGCGAACAGCGCATGCGCCGCATCGCGCATGTCGCGCCGCGTGGCGGGATTGGTCGCCAGCACGCGGCGCTTGGTCGCAGCATCGTCGACCATGAGATCGATGCCCACGGTGCGCGTGGCGTCCAGCCGTTCCACGGCGGCCACGGTCGTGACGTCGAAGCCCAGCGGCGCCACCAGGATCAGGGCGGCTTCCGATGGGGCGGCGCCGCTCTCGAGCTGCGCGCCCAGCGCATGGACCAGCCGCAGCAGTTCGGCCCGACGGGCTGCGCGCGGCGACACCCAGACCGGTGGCAGCTCGTCGACCACGGGCACCGGCGGCTCGGGCGGCTTCTGCATCTCGCCATCGGGGTAGCGGTAGAAGCCTTCGCCGGTCTTGCGGCCGAGCGCGCCCGCTACCAGCCGCTGCGCGGTGATGACGCTGGGCCGGTAGCGCGGCTCGTCGTAGTACTGGCGGTAGATCGACTCCATCACCGGATGCGAGACGTCGAGCGCCGTCAGGTCCAGCAGCTCGAAGGGCCCGAGCCGGAAACCGGCCTGGTCGCGCAGGATGCGGTCGATGGTCGCGAAATCGGCCACGCCTTCGCCCGCGATGCGCAGCGCCTCGGTGCCGTAGCCCCGGCCTGCGTGGTTGACGATGAAGCCCGGCGTGTCGCCGGCCTGCACCGCGCTGTGGCCCATTTGCGACGCATAGCCCGCGAGCCGGCGGCAGACCTCGGGTTCGGTCTTGAAGCCCGCCACCACCTCGACCACCTTCATCAGCGGCACCGGATTGAAGAAATGGAAGCCGGCCATGCGGCCGGGCTTCTGCAGCGCGGTCGCGATCGCCGTGACCGAGAGCGACGAGGTGTTGGTGGCCAGCGTCGCGTCGGGCGACACCACCGCCTCGAGGTCGCGGAACAGGCGGCGCTTGACCTCCAGATCCTCCACGATCGCCTCGATCACGAGGTCGCAGCCCGCCAATGCCTGCACCGAATCGACCGCCTGCACCCGCTCGCTCAGCAGCGCGAACCGCTCAGCGTCGATCTTGTCCTTGTCGCGCTGCTTCTGCCATTGCGCGACGATCGCGTCGCGGCCGCGGGCGGCAGCGCCCTCGAAGCTGTCGAGCAGCAGGACCCGGCTGCCGGCCTGGGCGGCGATCTGCGCAATGCCGCGGCCCATGGCGCCGGCGCCGATCACGCCGACGTTGGAAAAGTTCACAGTCATTTGATAAATGTCTCGCTAAGGGTGGTCAGGGCTGGCGCTCGTGTCAGAATGTGTCAACTTTAGATTGCTATTTGCAGCCCATTTTGCAATTCCAACGCCTAGCGGCCAGCCTGCTCATTGTCGGCTTTGCCTGTGACTCATTCGCCTTGACGATCGGTCGGCCCCAGGGGGCGGTCTGGATCGGCAAGCCGCTGGACATGGTCATTCCGCTGTCGCTCGAGGCTTCGGACGATGCAGCTTCGCTGTGCCTCGAGGCCGAGGTGATGCAGGGCGACACGACGATCCCCGATCGTCGCGTGAGCATTGTCTACGAGCCCGGCACTGCGAGGTTGCGTGTGCGCTCGAACGTGCCGATCGAGGAGCCGGTGGTCACGGTCAACGTCCGCGCGGGCTGCGACACCAAGTCCACCCGCAATTTCGTGCTGTTTTCCGAGGTCCCGGTCGAGGCTGCCTTGCCTGCCGTGGCGGCGTCGCAGCGCATGCCCGAGGCCGCGCCCGCACCACGCCCGACCTCGCGCAGCCGGGCGTCAGGCGAGAGCGCCAGTGCGCAGGGCGCCCGCCGCAGCACCGCGGCCGCGACGCGAGCCGCGGCGGCTAACGCTGGCGATGCCCCCGCGCCGCAGCGGCGCGCCGCGGTCGCGCCCGTGGTGCCCAAGCGCGCTCCCACTCCCGCACCGGCTGCGCCCGCAGCGCAGGCCGCGGCGGCACCTGCGCCGGCGCCGGCCGCTCCGGTCGCCCCGGCAGGCAGCGGCGGCCCGCGCCTGCAGATCGAGGCGCTGGAGCCCGCAGCGACTGCGGCCGGCGGCCTCAAGGCGTCGACCGAGCTGCGTCTTCCCGACGCCCCGGACCCGGTCCGCCGCGCCACGGCCGCCGCGCTCTGGAGCGCACTCGATCCCTCGGCCGAGGAAGCGGCGCGCGAAGCCAAGCGCACCAAGGACATGGAAGCCACGCTGGCCGCACTGCGCGAGCAGGCAGCGCAGAATCAGCGCACCTTGCTGGAGATGCGCGCCGAACTCGCGCAGGCCCGCGACAGCCGCTATCAGAATCCGCTCGTCTATGCGTTGATCGCGCTGCTTCTTCTGGCGCTGATCGGCATGGCGCTGCTGTGGCGACTTGCCCGCCGCGCCACTGCGCCGGCCTGGTGGGGCGAGGCGCCGGGCGGCCCCAACGATCCGCGCCGCCTGCAGCCGCATGGCGGCCTGCTCGACGACGAGATGGATCTCGATGCCGAGACCGACACGCCACGCGGGCGGCGGCGCCGCAGCGTCGGCCCCCGCACCTTCGGTCCGACCCCGTTCGCGCCGCTCGAGGCCGATGACGATCTCGACAGTGGCCCGCAGGCGCCGCTGCCGCATCCGGCGCAACTCGCCGAAGGCCTGCCGGCGCGGCCGGTCAATACCGAGGAGCTGTTCGACGTCCAGCAGCAATCGGATTTCTTTCTTTCGCTCGGTCAGCACGACCAGGCGATCGCGGTGCTGCGCGAGCACATCGCGGACAACCCCGGCACCAGCGCGCTGGCCTACCTCGACCTGCTGCGGATCTTCCATTCGCTGGGCCGCAAGGAAGACTACGCACGGCTGGCCGAGGAGTTCGAGCACGCCTTCAATGCCGACGTGCCGTCCTTCGAGCATTTCACCGAGACCGGCCGTGGGCTCGAGCACTATCGCGGCCCGCTGGCGCGCATCGAGGCGCTCTGGCCCGCAGCGGGCACGCTGGCGCTGATCGAGGAACTGGTGTTCCGCAAGCCGGGCGGCGAGCACGGCGACGGCGCCTTCGACCTCGCGGCCTACCAGGAACTGCTGCTGCTGTACTCGGTTGCCAAGGAGGTGATCGACCCCGACAGCATCGCGCCGCCGGCCTTCCAGACGACTGCCTTCGCAGACACGATCTCGCGCGAAGGCCCGCCGACCGCGACCGCGCCGATGGAGATGGAACGCCCGCCGACCACGATCGAGGGCGGCCCGACATTGCCGGCATCGATCTACGGCTCGATCGACCATTCCCTGCAGGGCGACACGGAACTGGCACCGGTGGCCGGTGCACCGGTGGCGCCTGGCCCTGCCGAGGCGGTCGTGCCGCCGCCGATGCCCGATCTCGAGATGGACCTCGGCGCCTTCGACCGCACGGCCTACGAGACCATGCCCACGCCGATCGAGACGCCGAAGCCGCCGCCCGCACCGTCGACCGATCCGCACGTGATCGACTTCGACCTTTTCGATCCGGCCACCGAGGCCGAGATCGCGCCGCGCCCGATCATCAAGCGTTGAGCAGGGCCGTCGCCCGGCGCTGGGCGCGGTCGACCGTCACGCTCAACGCGATCGCCAGCAGCACGGTCGCGAGGCCGACCCAGCTCATCCAGGCCGATGCCTCGTGCGCCAGCAGCCAGCCGCCGGCGCCTGCGCCGACCGCCTGGCCGATGTAGATGCCGGAACTGTTGAGCGCCACCGAACCCGGCGCCAGTGCCGGCGACAGCGACACCAGGCGTGCCTGCTGCGCCGAATTGGTGGCAAAGCAGCCCAGGCCCCAGGGAACGAGGATCACGGCCAGCGTGAGGAAGCTCACGGCCAGCGGCCACAGGAGCAGGCTGAGCGCGATGAGCAGCGTGGTGGCCAGCACCATGCGCGCCGGACCGATGCGGTCGATGTAGCGGCTCACGATCATGTTGCCGATGAGCCCGCAGACACCGAACCAGGCCCACAGCAGCCCCATCTGCGTCGGATCGGCGCCGAGGCTCGCGCGCACGATCGGCGCGAAGTAGCTGAACAGAACGAACTGCCCGGCGCCCTGAAGCGCCGTGACCGAGACCACGCCCATCAGCAGCGGGCTCTTGAGCACGCGGCCCCAGGCTTCGCGCGACAGCGCCGCCGGCCGGATGCCAGACGGCAGCTTCAGCCAGACCCAGGCCGCGCTCGCGAGAGAGAGCAGTGCGATCGCCCCGAAGGCGGCGCGCCAGCCGAAGTGGCCGCCGATCAGCGCGCCGAGCGGAAGCCCGAGCACCGAGGCCATCGACCAGCCCAGGAAGACGAAGGTGACCGCGCGCCCGCGCTGTTCGGGCGGCACCAGCAGGCCGGCGCAGGCGGCTGCCTGCGCAGTGAAGATCGCCGGCGCGATGACGGTCGCCATGCGCACGGCCAGCAACGCACCGAAGCTCGGCATCAGCATCGCCAGCAGATGGCCGGCCGCATACCAGAGCATCGTGCAGGCCAGCAGCAGCCGGCGGTCCCAGCCGGCCACGACGGCGGCCAGCAGTGGCGCGCCGAGGCACATCACGATCGCGCCCGCGGTGATCAGCTGCCCCGCGGTGGCGGCGCTGACCGCGAGCGACTGGCTCAGTTCATTGAGCGTGCCGGGCACCACCATCACGCCGGTGCCGATCACGAAATTGCCCGCCAGCAAGGCCCACAGCGGGGCCGGCAGCGCGGCCCGGGTCAACGCCGTACCTGCAGTGCGCCCGGATTGACGATGTTGGTCGGGTTGCCCTTGATGAAGCTCACGACATTGTCGAAGGCCTGGCCGAAGTAGAGCTCGTAGCTGTCCTGCTCGACGTAGCCGATGTGCGGGGTGCAGATGCAGTTCTCGAGCCGAAGCAGCGCATGGCCCTGCAGCGGCGGCTCGCTCTCGAAGACGTCGATGGCCGCCAGCCCCGGCCGACCGCGGTTGAGTGCCGCCAGCAGCGCGTCCTGCTCGACCAGCTCGGCCCGCGAGGTGTTGACGAAGAGGGCGGTCGGCTTCATGCGGGACAGGTCCTCGAGCGTGACCAGGCCACGGGTCTCGTCGGTGAGCCGCAGGTGCACCGAGAGCACGTCGGCTGCGGTGAAGAATGCCTCGCGGTTCGGCGCCACCTGGAAGCCGTCCGAACGCGCCTTGGCGCAACTCTGCTCGCGGCCCCAGATGACGACCTGCATGCCGAAGGCCTGGCCGTATCGCGCCACCAGCTGGCCGATGCGCCCGTAGCCCCAGATGCAGAGCGTCTTGCCCTTGAGCACCGAGCCGAGCCCGAAGTTCGGAGGCATCGATGCCGACTTGAGCCCCGCCTGCTGCCAGGCGCCGTGCTTGAGGTTGCTGATGTACTGCGGCAGGCGGCGCATCGCCGCCATGATCAGCGCCCAGGTGAGCTCGGCCGGCGCCAGCGGGGAGCCCGAGCCCTCGGCCACCGCGATGCCCTGCTCGGTGCAGGCATTGACGTCGACATGGCTGCCGACGCGGCCGGTCTGCGAGATGAGCTTGAGCTTGGGGAGCTTCTCGATCAGCTGCCTCGAGATCTGGGTGCGCTCGCGGATCAGCACGATAACGTCGGCGTCCTTCAGGCGCACGGACAGCTGCCCGATGCCCTTGACCGTGTTCGTGTAGACCTTCGCCGCGTAGGCATCGAGCTTGGCGGCGCAGTTCAACTTGCGCACCGCATCCTGGTAGTCGTCGAGGATCACAATGTTCATGGCTCGCCATTGTGCCTCGCACCACATCAAAGCTGCATCGGCATGCAGACTTTGTATCTACGCGGGTCAGCGATCGGATGTGGTCCGAGGCCGCCGCAGCCGCAGGTCTCAGTGCAGATGGGCGGGCCGCGGGCCTGCCTCGGCCGCTTCGAGCGCCACCAGCCGGTCCAGTTCGGCGCAGACATCGGCCAGCCGGCCCGAGATCACCATGCGCCCGGCGGTCCGGCCCGGCCGCCCGGGCTGCTGGGCATCGACCATGCGCACCACGCGAAGCGGGCGCACCGGCGCGTGGGCCGTGGCCGGCGCCGCACCAGCCTGGCGCAGCGTGCAGTTGGGACGCACGCCGACGTAGCGCAGGCCCGAGGAAAGAACGGCCGAGGAGCGACGACGCGGCATCCAGCGGTCGGCCAGCGATTGCAGCGGCGTGAGCAGGTCGGCGATGCTGAGGAGAGCGATTCCCATGTGAAAACTCCAGATAAGGTCAGAGGTTGAACACAGGCAGGATTGCTGTCGTCAGCTGCAACAGGGTGATGGCTCCTGGCCATACGCCCGCCACCTGTCGCGGCTGAATGGCGCCGCCCCGGCGAACCGCGGCTGCGCGAAAAGGTTGCAGGGCTACATGAGCATCGTGTTGCGGATCAGGCCGACCGCCAGGCCTTCGATCTCGAAGGGCTCCCCGGGCTGGACCACGATGGTGGGGTAGTCGGGGTTCTCGGCGTGCAGTTCGATGACCTGCTTGTTGCGCTTCAGGCGCTTGACCGTGACCTCGTCGCCGAGCCGCGCCACCACGATCTGGCCGTTGCGGGCTTCCTTGGTGGCCTGCACCGCGAGCAGGTCGCCGTCCATGATGCCGGCGTCGCGCATGGACATGCCGCGCACCTTGAGCAGGTAGTCGGGCTGGCGCTGGAACAGCGTGTTCTCGACGTAGTAGGTCTGGTCGACGTGTTCCTGGGCCAGGATCGGCGAGCCGGCCGCAACCCGCCCGATGAGCGGTAGTGCGAGCTGGGCCATGCCCGGCAGCGAAAGCGAGAACTGGTTGTTGCGCGATTCGTTGATCGAACGCAGGGCGTCGCCCTTGAGGCGGATGCCGCGCGAGGTGCCGCTCACGAGTTCGATCACACCCTTGCGCGCCAGGGCCTGCAGATGCTCTTCGGCGGCGTTGGCCGACTTGAAGCCCAGTTCGTTGGCGATCTCGGCCCGGGTCGGCGGCGCGCCGGTGCGCGCGATGGCGCTCTGGATCAAATCCAGGATCTGCTGCTGGCGGGCTGTAAGCTTGATGGCGAACTGCATGGTGGCTCCTGTGGAGATACTGGATGAACGTCCAGTGCCTGTATTTTTAACCAGTTTTCATCACTTGGCAAGCAGCATGGTTGACATTTCAGCTAAAGGGGCGCGCCGGGTCGTCGTGCTCGGCACCGGCGGCACGATCTCGGGCCGCGCGCGCAGCGCCGACGACAACCTCGGCTACACGGCCGGCGAGGTCGGCGTCGCGGACCTGCTCGCGGGCATCGATGCACCCGCAGGCGTGGAGCTCGAAGCCGAGCAGGTCGCGCAGGTCGACAGCAAGGACATGAGCTTCGCGATCTGGCAGGCGCTGGCGCGGCGCTGTGCCCACTGGCTCGCCCGGGACGACGTTGCGGGCATCGTCATCACGCACGGCACCGACACGCTCGAGGAGACCGCCTTCTTTTTGCATTCCGTGCTGGCCCCCGCGAAGCCCGTGGTGCTGACCTGCGCGATGCGGCCCGCGAGCGCGCTGGCACCCGACGGCCCGCAGAACGTGCGCGACGCGGTCGCCGTCGCCGCGACGCCGGGCGCCCGGGGCGTGGTCGTGGTCTGTGCGGGCACGGTGCACGGCGCTGCGGATGTGCAGAAGGTCCATACCTACCGGCTCGACGCTTTCGCTTCGGGCGATGCCGGGCCGATCGGCTACGTGGAAGAGGGCGCCTTGCGCCGGCTCAGGCCCTGGAGCGACGCCGACGATGCGGCGCCGACGCTGTTCGACAAGGCAATGGCCGCGGTCGACTGTCCGCGGGTGGAGATCCTGCTGAGTCACGCCGAGGCGCGCGGCAGTCTGGTCGATGCGCTGCGCGAGGAGCGCCGCCGCGGCGCCGCCGACGCAGTCCGGGGGATCGTTCTGGCCGCCACCGGCAACGGCACGCTGCACCACACGCTGGAGGCCGCCGCGCTGCGCGCGCAGGCCGATGGGATCGCGGTGCTGCGCGCGACCCGCTGCGTCGAGGGCCGGATCCTGCCCAGGCCCGGCGAGCGCCTGCGCGACGCCGGCGCGCTCACGCCCGTCAAGGCACGCATCGCGCTGATGCTCGAACTGCTGGCCTGACGCCATGCTCGAGCTGCTGCGCTCGACACCCTGGGCCTATCCCGCGCTGGAGGCGGTGCACATCGTCGGCATCGCGCTGCTGCTCGGTAACCTCGTGGCGCTCGAGCTGCGCGTGTTCGGGCGCGCCGGCACGTTGCCGGTCGCCGGCCTCGCGCGTCTGTCGCTCGGCCTGGCCCTGGGCGGCTTCGGGATCGCGGCCGCGAGCGGAGCGCTGATGTTCGCCACACAGCCGTCCGAACTGCTCGCCAATCGCGCCTTCCTGCTCAAGATGGGCCTGCTGGCCGTGGCCGGCGGCAACGCGCTGTGGTTCCACGGCCGTGGTTCGCTGGTCAAACTCGACACGCTTGCGCGGGTACAGATGTTGTCGTCCACTGCGATCTGGCTGGCGGTCGTGTTCTGCGGCCGCTGGATCGCGTACTAGCGTTCGCCGGCGTGTCGCCCGGCCTTCGCCGAAAAGGAGTCATCGCATGAAACGTCGCAGCTTGATCGTGGCACTCGCGGCCGGACCCGCGACCCTGCAGTTGGCCCGCGCCCATCATGGATGGAGCAGCTTCGACCAGGATCGCCCGCTCTACCTCGAAGGCAAGGTGGTGAGTTCGCGCTGGCAGAACCCGCATGCCGAGCTCGTGATCGCGGTGCCGGCAGATCTCAAGCTGCCGGCCGATCTCGCCCGGCGCAGCCTGCCGGCGCAGAGCGCGCCGGTCGACGGCCCGGGCCTGCTCGCCAAGACGGCGCTGCCCGCACGCAAGGATCGCGAATGGGAGCTCGAACTGGCGCCGCTCACGCGCATGGAGGCCTGGAAGGTGGCCGAGATCGCTCCCGGCACGGCGGTTTCGGCCGTGGGCTTCGGCACCCGCGACCCCAAGGGCGAAGCCGTGATGCGCGTCGAGTACCTGTTCGTCGGCGACAAGGCCTACGCGCTGCGCTCGAGCCCCGCCTGACCCGGGGCGACTTCAGCTGGCCAGGGCTGCCAGTGCGCGCTGCGTGATGTCGTCGACGCTGCCGACGCCGCTGATCGCGCGGTACTTGGGCGCTGCCGCGGGATCGGACTTGGCCCACGCCGAGTAGTAGTCGACCAGCGGGCGGGTCTGCTGGCTGTAGACCTCGAGCCGCTTGCGCACGGTCTCTTCCTTGTCGTCCTCGCGCTGGATCAGTTCCTCGCCGGTCAGGTCGTCCTTGCCCTCGACCTTGGGCGCATTGAACTTCACGTGATAGATGCGTCCCGATGCCGGGTGCGAGCGGCGGCCGCTCATGCGTTCGATGATGTCGGTGAACGGGACGTCGATCTCGAGCACGTAGTCGAGCCTGACCCCTGCCGCGCGCATGGCCTCGGCCTGCGGGATGGTGCGCGGGAAGCCGTCGAACAGGAAACCCTGGTCGCAGTCGGGCAGGGCGATGCGTTCCTTCACCAGGTTGATGATCAGGTCGTCGCTGACCAGCGCGCCGGAAGCCATGACGGCCTGGGCCTGCAGCCCCAGCGGGGTGCCGGCCTTGACGGCGGCGCGCAGCATGTCGCCGGTCGAGATCTGCGGGATCCCGTATTTCTGGCAGATGAATGCGGCTTGCGTGCCTTTTCCCGCCCCGGGGGCGCCCAGCAAAATCAGTCTCATGGTGTCCTCGGAAAGTTCTTCGATTTCTGTCGCGCCGTGGAGGCCACGCGGGTGGCGCAGGCGGAGTTGCGTCGAGGATAGCATGCGCTCCGCAGGCCCTCGGGGCTGCGCCGCGGCCTTTTTCTAGCCCGCGAAAAGGGCGCGCACCCGCGCCAGATCCTCGGGCGTGTCGATGCCCGGCCCCGGCGCATGATCGCTCACGTGGACCGCGATCCGGTGGCCGTGCCACAGGGCGCGCAACTGCTCGAGCGCCTCGGTCGCCTCGATCGGCGCCGGCGGCAGGCTCGGAAATGCGCGCACGAAGCCCGCTCGATAGCCGTAGATGCCGATATGACGCAGCGGTGCGGGCGCGGTCGGCAGGGCCTTCGGGCCTGCGGCCGTCGAACCGTCGCGCCACCAGGGAATCGGCGCGCGGCTGAAGTAGAGCGCATTGCCCGCGGCGTCGAGCACCGCCTTGACGACGTTGGGGTTGAGGAAGTCCTCGAGCGAATCGATGGCGTGCGCCGCCGTGCTCATCGCGGCGTCCGGATGGTCGGCGAGTGCCTGCGCGACCGCATCGATCAGCTCGGCGGCAATCAGGGGTTCGTCGCCCTGCACGTTTACTACCAGCGCGTCGTCGGCCAGGCCGAGCTGCACGCAGGCCTCGGCCAGACGGTCGCTGCCGCTCGCGTGGTCGGTTCGGGTGAGCAGGGCGCGCACGCCATGGGCGGTGCAGGCGTCGACGATCCGGACGTCGTCGGCCGCGACCACCACGCGGGCGGCCGACGATTCGGCGGCGCGCTGCGCCACGCGCACAACCATCGGCAGGCCCGCGATATCGGCCAGCGGCTTGTCGGGCAGCCGGGTCGAGGCGAGCCGCGCCGGGATCAGGACCGTGAATTCGGCGGCCGGCACGGCGCTCAGAGGCCCAGTTCTTCGTCGGACAGGGTGCGGGCCTCGGTCTCGAGCAGCACCGGAATGCCGTCGCGTACCGGGTAGGCAAGCCGGGCGCTGCGCGAAGACAGCTCCTGCTTCTCGGCGTTCCAGGTGAGCGGCCCCTTGGTCACGGGGCAGACGAGCAGTTCAAGAAGCTTGGTGTCCATCGAGCGATGATAGCTTCGCGTCGAGCGCCGCGAGGAAGGCGGGCTCGGGTTCGAAGTGCAGCGGCACGGCCAGCGCTTCGGGTGCCTTGCGCCACAGCTTGACCGCGTCCTTCTCGGTGCACAGCACGACCGTATCGGGGGCGGCCGGGGACTGCCAGCGGGCGAAGTCGTCGTGGTCCGGCAGCGCGATGCATTCGCGCGGCGAGATGCCGCGTGCGCGCAGCATCTCGAAGAAGGCCTCGGGCCTGGCGATCGCAGCCACGGCGACGATGTCGCGTCCGGCCAGCGAGGCCAGCGTCACGCTGCTGCCGTCGGCGCGCAGGGCGTGGTCGGCAAGTTCGCGCCGGGCGCCGAAGCCCGCGAAGGCCGGGTGCGCCCCGGTATGGAGCACGAGATCGCAAGGTCGCGGCCAGGCTTCGCGCAGCGGGCCCGCGGGCAGCAGCCAGCCGTTGCCGGCGCCGCGATCGTCGAAGACGCAGATCTCGACGTCGCGACCGAGCGCCAGATGCTGCAGGCCGTCGTCGCCGACGATCACCCCGGTCTCCGGATGGCGTGCCAGCAGCGCCCGCGCCGCCTCGACGCGGCGCCGGGCGACGAAAACCGGTGCGCCGGTGGCATGGTGGATCAGGGCCGGTTCGTCGCCGACTTCGGCCGGGTCGCTGCGGGCTCCCACCTCGCGGCAGTCGGTGGTGCTGCGGCCGTAGCCGCGCGACACCACGCCCACGCGCAGCCCGCGCGACTGCAGGTGGCGAACGATCGCGATCACCACCGGCGTCTTGCCGGCACCGCCCGCGATCACGTTGCCGACCACCACCACTAGGGCCGCGACGCGCTCGGTGCGCAGCAGTCCGTATCGGTAGAGGGCGCGTCGCAGGGCGGCGAGGGCGCCGAACAGGCGCGACACGGGCCACAGCAGGCAGGCCAGCGCGCCGCGTCGCAGCCAGGCCTGCGCAAGCAAGCTAGCGCCCCGCCTGCGCGGCCGACTGGGTGGCGAAGGTGATCTGCATCAGCCCGACCCGGCGCGCCGCTTCCATCACCGTGATCACCGACTGGTGCGCGGCGCTGGCGTCGGCACTGATGATCACCACGTTGTCCTTGGCGCCGCCCGAGGCGGCCGCGAGCGCGGACGCCAGGGCATCGACGCTGCGTTCCGGCAGCACGTTTCGGTTGATGGAGTAGCGGCCATCGGCCGAGACCGCGACGATCACTTCCTTGGGATGATCGCGCTGGGCTTCGGCATCGGCTACCGGCAGGCGCAGCTGCATCTCGGTGAACTTGCTGTAGGTGGTCGACAGCATCAGGAAGATCAGCACCACCAGGAGCACGTCGATGAACGGGATCAGGTTGATCTCGGGCTCCTCGCGGGACCCGTGGCGGAAGTGCATCCTCATCGGCGCAGCGTGTCCAGGTGGCGGGCGAAGCGCTCGCCTGCCAGTTCGAGGTTCAGCAGGTATTCGTCGACCCGGGTGCGGAAGTAGCGCCAGAAGATCAGCGCGGGGATCGCGATGATCAGCCCGAAGGCCGTGTTGTAGAGCGCGATCGAGATGCCGTGCGCGAGTTGCGCCGGATTGCCCGAGCCGACCGCACCGCTGGCCGGCGACTGCGAGCCGAAGATCTCGATCATGCCGATGACGGTGCCGAGCAGGCCCAGCAGCGGGGCCGCCGAGGCGATGGTCGCCAGCGCCGGCAGGTAGCGTTCCAGCCGGTGGGCCACCACGCGGCCGGCGGATTCCATCGACACGCGCAGGTCTTCCTCGGTGGCCATCGGGTTCGCATTGAGAGCCCGGAAGCCCGCGGCGAGCACTTCGCCGAGGCCGGAATTCTTCTCGAGCTTGGTGACCACGTCGGGGCCGGGGATCGAGGTACGCGATACCGTGATCGCCTCGTCGAGCAGCTTGGGCGGCAGCACCCTGGAAGTCTTGAGGCTGGTGAAGCGTTCGATGACGAGCGCCATCCCGATCACCGAACAGGCGAGCAACGGCCAGATCGGCCAACCCGCAGCAACTATGATGGAAAACAAGGATTCCTCCGGCCCATGGACTGCAAATGCGCGGCGATTATCCACCGAGCCGGCGCCCCGACATGACGTAGTTCGTCATGTAGGCGTCGACGCACAGAATATGTGGATAACTTTGTGAGTAACACGCAGAGCAACCGTGCCGAAGCCGCGCCGCATGGGCCTTTCAACAGATCGATCGAATTTTGAGCAGCACTTTCTTCAATCAAATCAACGACTTCCACCATAACGCGTGCCTGTTGTGCGAATGCCGCACCTGCTTTGAGGCCACGGTTGCGTGTTGTGGACGACTCGGCACCGACGCGGGGTGAAAACGTGATGGAACGTGAGCAACCGCCCTCGCCGGGACCGAGGGTCTGGGCCGTCGGCGCGCTCTGCCGCGCGGTGGCGGATGCACTCGACGCGCGTTTCAATCCGGTCACGGTGCAGGGCGAGATCTCCGGCTTCTCGCGCGCATCGAGCGGCCACTGCTACTTCTCGCTGAAGGATGCCTCGGGCCAGTTGCGCTGCGCCATGTTCCGGCGCGCGGCCGGGCTGCTCGACTTCTCGCCGCGCGACGGCGACCAGGTCGAGGTGCGCGGGCGGCTGGCGGTCTACGAGCCGCGCGGCGATCTGCAACTGGTGGTCGAGAGCCTGCGGCGCGCGGGGCAGGGGGCGCTGTTCGAGCAGTTCATGCAGCGCAAGGCCCGGCTCGAGGCCGAGGGGCTGTTCGACCCAGCCCGCAAGCGGCCGCTGGCGGTCATGCCGCGTGCGATCGGACTCGTGACCTCTCTCGGCGCGGCCGCCCTGCACGACGTCGTCACGGCCCTGCGGCGCCGCGTGCCGCACATTCCGCTGGTGCTGGCGCCCGCCGCCGTGCAGGGCGCGGCAGCGCCGGCCGAACTGGTGGCGGCGCTTCGCTCGCTCTATGCGCTCGACGCAGCCGAGGCGCCGATCGACGTCATCCTGCTGGTGCGCGGCGGAGGCTCGATCGAGGACCTGTGGGCCTTCAACGACGAGACGCTGGCGCGCACCATCGTGCAGAGCCCGGTGCCGCTCGTGAGCGGGGTCGGCCACGAGACCGACTTCACGATCGCCGATTTCTGCGCCGACCTGCGCGCGCCGACGCCGACCGCCGCGGCCGAACTGGTCGCGGCACCGCGAGACCTGTGGCTGGGTGCGCTGGAACTGCTCGAGGAGCGGCTGCGCGACGCGGTGCTGAGCCGCGTCGACGGTCTCAGCCAGCGACTGGACCAGGCCAGCGGCAGGCTGGGCCGGCCGTCGAACCTGGTGGCTCGCCAGCGCCTGGGCCTAGCGCGCCAGGCGCAGCGGCTGCACTACGCGGTGCTGTCACGTACCGGCCGCTTCGCGCAGGCGCAGCAGGCGCTGCAGGCGAGGGCGCCGATGGGCCTGCGAACCAGCCTCGCGCGCCAGAAGGAGCGCCTCGAGCGCGCGGCGCTTCGGCTGCAACTGCTCGATCCGGCGCTGGTGCTGCAGCGCGGCTACGCCTGGCTCACGGACGCCGACGGCCACGCGGTCACGCGTGCCGCCGATCTCGCGCCGGGCGACGAGGTCAGCGCCCGGCTGGCCGACGGCAGCGTGGCGTTGAAGGTTCAGCAACAGGCCCCGCCAGCAGGGACATCGCGGCAGCGTCCGACGCCCGGTACCTGAATCCTTCCTAGAATCGACGTTTCCGATCAACCAACCCGCGAGAAAAAAACATGGAACACGTTCTGCCTCCCCTGCCGTACGCACTGGACGCGCTGGCGCCCGAGTATTCGAAGGAAACGATGGAGTACCACTACGGCAAGCACCACAACGCTTACGTCGTGAACCTCAACAACCTGCA
This sequence comes from Variovorax jilinensis, assembly GCF_030316885.1. Taxonomy (GTDB): domain Bacteria; phylum Pseudomonadota; class Gammaproteobacteria; order Burkholderiales; family Burkholderiaceae_C; genus Variovorax; species Variovorax jilinensis. The sequence continues at coordinate 130,909 of NZ_JASZYQ010000003.1, forward strand.
GAAGGGCACCGAGTTCGAGAGCATGACGCTCGAGGAGATCGTCAAGAAGTCCAGCGGCGGCATCTACAACAACTCCGCCCAGATCTGGAACCACACCTTCTTCTGGAACTGCATGAAGCCCGCGGGCGGCGGCGATCCCACCGGCGCGCTGGCCAAGGCGATCGATGCCAAGTGGGGCAGCTATGCGGCCTTCAAGGAAGCCTTCGTGAAGTCGGCTGTCGGCAACTTCGGCTCGGGCTGGACCTGGCTCGTGAAGAAGCCCGACGGCTCGGTCGACATCGTCAACACCGGCGCTGCCGGCACGCCGCTGACCACCGCGGACACCGCGCTGCTGACGGTCGACGTCTGGGAACACGCCTACTACATCGACTACCGCAACCTGCGCCCCAAGTTCGTCGAGACCTTCCTCGCCAAGCTCGTGAACTGGGATTTCGCCGCGAAGAACTTCGGCTGAGCGGCCGGCCGGGGAATGTCCCGGTTCAATGAAAAAGCCGACCTGAGGGTCGGCTTTTTTGCGCCCCGGAAGGGCTCAAGCTGCGATCACTTGAACAGCGTGCCGCTCAGCTTGCTGCCCGCGTGGATGCCCTTCCTGGCAAACCAGCCCTGATTCATCTCGAGCACGAAGCGCACCGGCTCGGTCGAGCAGTGCGAGTTCTCGGTCATGGGCTGCATGTCGACCAGGTTCACGATCCGGCCGTCGTCGGCCACGAAGGCCGCGCTCAGCGGCAGCAGGGTGTTGCGCATCCAGAAGCACTGGGTGGCCGGTTGGTCGAAGACGAAGATCATGCCTTCGGTCTGCGGCATTTCCTTGCGTGACATGAGGCCGATCTCGCGCTGCCTCGGGGTCTGGGCCACCTGGGCGTCGATCTGGTACATGCCGGCCATGATCCGCGCGCGCGGCAGGTCGGTCTGCGGCGGCGGCGGTGTCTGCGCTGCGGCGCAAAGAGAGACGGACAACGCGAGGCAAACGAGGAAACGCTGGAACATGGTCGACCTTCGGGACGGCAACAAAAACAAGAATGCCCGCGCGGGCGGGCAGGTATCGATAGGGTGCAAAGCTTAACGCCTCGGCGATTCAATTGCCGCATCCACCCGAACGCGTCTCGTTGGCGATCGGACAAAAAAAAGCGCTCCGGAGAGCGCTCTTGCCGTCATACGGGAATTCCCGAATTACTGGGGCGTGCCGCCTTGCGGGTTCATCTTGCGAACGCTGCCGTCCTTGTTGCGGCGGCGGTCGTCGCGCGTCGCGGTGCGGGCCTGCGCATTGGCGGTGGCCTTGTTGGTCACCAGGCCGCCGCTGCCTTCGGCGGTCTTGCCGGTGTCGCCGCCCTGGGGACGCACTTCGCCCTGCGGCTTCGACGCACGGCGCTCGACGGCGCGCTGCTGCGACTTGGAGTTGGTGATCGGCTGCTGCTCCGACGAGGTGCCAGGAGGATTTTGTGCATAGGCACCTGCTGCAAACAGGCCGGCGATCATGACTGCGAGAACTTTGCTCATTGCGGATTCCTCAAAGGAAATGGTTTGAAAACGCCTCCCGGCCAGCAGAAGGTCTGCCAACAACGGCGCCGGTCCGGCTGTGGTTGACACATCCTTCGGGCCCCTCCGGTTGCGTCTAAAATTCTAAGGCTATTCAGCCGGTTGGATACCCGGAGTCTTCCAGCCCTTTATCTCCCGGAGTTTTGCCGCCATGTCCAGCTATCAGCATATTCAAGTCCCGACCGAGGGCCAGAAGATCACGGTCAATGCCGACAATTCGCTGAATGTGCCCGACCAGCCGATCATTCCGTTCATCGAGGGCGACGGCACCGGGCTCGACATCACGCCGGTGATGCTCAAGGTGGTCGATGCCGCCGTGGCCAAGTCCTATGGCGGCAAGCGCAAGATCTCGTGGATGGAGGTCTACGCAGGCGAGAAATCGACCAAGGTGTACGGCCCTGACGTCTGGCTCCCCGAGGAAACCCTGCATGCGGTGCGCGATTTCGTGGTCTCGATCAAGGGTCCGCTCACGACCCCGGTAGGCGGCGGCATCCGCTCCCTGAACGTGGCGTTGCGCCAGGAACTCGATCTTTACGTCTGCCTGCGGCCGATCCAGTATTTCGAGGGTGTGCCGAGCCCGGTCAAGGAGCCGCACAAGACCAACATGGTGATCTTCCGCGAGAACTCCGAAGACATCTACGCCGGCATCGAATTCGAAGCCGAGAGCGACAAGGCGAAGAAGCTCATCAAGTTCCTGCAGGAGGAAATGGGCGTCAAGAAGATCCGCTTTCCCGACACTTCGGGCATCGGCGTCAAGCCGGTGTCGCGCGAAGGCACCGAGCGCCTGGTGCGCAAGGCGATCCAGTATGCGATCGACAACGAGAAGCCCAACGTCACGCTGGTGCACAAGGGCAACATCATGAAGTTCACCGAAGGTGGCTTCCGCGACTGGGGCTACGGCCTCGCGGCCCGGGAATTCGGCGCCGAGCTGATCGATGGCGGTCCGTGGATGAAGTTCAAGAGCCCCAGGAACGGGAAGGACATCACCATCAAGGATTCGATCGCTGATGCGTTCCTGCAACAGATTCTGCTGCGTCCGGCCGAGTACAGCGTCATCGCGACCCTGAACCTGAACGGCGACTACGTCTCGGACGCGCTAGCCGCCCAGGTCGGCGGCATCGGCATCGCGCCGGGCGCCAACCTCAGCGACACGGTCGCGATGTTCGAGGCCACGCACGGCACGGCGCCCAAGTACGCCGGCAAGGACTACGTCAACCCGGGTTCCGAGATCCTCTCGGCCGAGATGATGCTGCGCCACATGGGCTGGACCGAAGCGGCCGACCTGATCATCAGCGCGATGGAAAAGGCGATTGCGAGCAAGAAGGTCACCTATGACTTCGCGCGCCTCATGGAGGGCGCCACCCAGGTCAGCTGCTCGGGCTTCGGTCAGGTCATGATCGACCAGATGTAGGCAGCAGGCGATCGGCAAGCAACCCCGGGGCCGAGTCGGCGCCGGGGTTTTTTTGCGTCCGGAAAGTCCCCGGGCCGGCATCGGTGCAGCGTTCGGGGCATGCTGTTTGCATGTGTCAAGAACGTCGTCGCGCGCGCTTCGCCTTGAATGTCACAAAGCTGCCACCAGTTGTGTCACAACGGCAAGTGCAACCGGCGGCGGCTCTATAAAATGAATTTCATGGCTACCAGAATCCCCTCGACCCCCAAGACGCCCCCGGCGGTGAAACCGAAGCGGGACGATGGCGATGCGGTCGTGCTCGAGCGCCGGCCGCAGAAGACCGCGCCGCCCCAGATGTTCCAGGTCGTCATGATCAACGACGACTACACGCCGATGGAGTTCGTCATCGTCGTGATCCAGGAATTCTTCAATAAGGATCGCGAGACCGCGACCCAGATCATGCTCAAGATCCATCTCGATGGTCGCGGCGTCTGCGGGGTGTACTCCCGCGACATGGCGGCCACCAAGGTCAATCAGGTGATGGAAGCGGCCCACCAGGCTGGCCATCCGCTGCAATGCGTGAGCGAACCGGCAGGATGAACCTGTTGAATTAGGCCGGCTCCAACCCATCTGATCATTTATTTACAGCAAGGCAAAAGGAAATCACATGATTGCCCAGGAACTGGAAGTCAGCCTGCACATGGCTTTTGTGGAAGCCAGACAGCAGCGCCACGAGTTCATCACGGTGGAGCACCTGCTGCTCGCCTTGCTGGACAACCCGAGCGCCGCAGAGGTCCTGCGCGCCTGCTCGGCCAACGTCGACGACCTGCGCGCGTCGCTCACCAACTTCATCAAGGACAACACGCCCCAGGTGGCGGGCACCGACGACGTCGACACCCAGCCGACGCTGGGTTTCCAGCGCGTGATCCAGCGCGCGATCATGCACGTGCAGTCCACCGGCAACGGCAAGAAGGAAGTGACCGGCGCCAACGTGCTGGTGGCGATCTTCGGCGAGAAGGACTCGCACGCCGTCTACTACCTGCACCAGCAGGGCGTGACGCGCCTGGACGTCGTCAACTTCATTGCCCACGGCATCAAGAAGAGCGACCCGCCGGAAGCCGCCAAGGGCAGCAGCGACGCCTCCTCGGGCGAAAGCGAAGAGGGCGGCGGCGAGAAGAACGAGAAGTCCTCGCCGCTCGAGCAGTTCACCCAGAACCTCAACCAGCTCGCCAAGGACGGCAAGATCGATCCGCTGATCGGCCGCGAGTACGAGGTCGAGCGCGTGATCCAGATCCTGTGCCGCCGGCGCAAGAACAACCCGCTGCTGGTCGGTGAGGCCGGTGTCGGCAAGACCGCGATCGCCGAAGGCCTGGCCTGGCGCATCACGCAGAACGAGGTGCCCGAGATCCTCGCCGAGTCGAACGTCTATTCGCTCGACATGGGCGCGCTGCTGGCCGGCACCAAATACCGCGGCGACTTCGAGCAGCGCCTGAAGGGCGTCCTCAAGTCGCTCAAGGACAAGCCGAACGCGATCCTGTTCATCGACGAGATCCACACGCTGATCGGCGCCGGCGCGGCCTCGGGCGGCACGCTCGACGCGTCGAACCTGCTCAAGCCGGCGCTTTCCAGCGGCCAGCTCAAGTGCATCGGCGCCACCACCTTCACCGAGTACCGCGGCATCTTCGAGAAGGATGCGGCGCTGTCGCGGCGCTTCCAGAAGGTCGACGTGGTCGAGCCGACGGTGGCCGAGACTGTCGACATCCTCAAGGGCCTGAAGTCGCGCTTCGAGGAGCACCATGGCGTCAAGTACGGCGTGGCCGCCCTGCAGGCCGCCGCCGAGCTCAGCGCCAAGTACATCAACGACCGCCACCTGCCCGACAAGGCGATCGATGTCATCGACGAAGCCGGCGCGGCGCAGCGAATCCTGCCTGCGAGCAAGCGCAAGAAGACCATCAGCAAGACCGAGGTCGAGGAGATCGTCGCCAAGATCGCGCGCATTCCCCCGGCCAACGTCTCGAACGACGACCGCGGCAAGCTGCAGACCATCGAGCGCGACCTCAAGAGCGTGGTGTTCGGCCAGGACAAGGCGCTCGAGGTGCTGGCGTCTGCGGTCAAGATGGCGCGCTCGGGCCTGGGACGCGAAGACAAGCCGATCGGCTCCTTCCTGTTCAGTGGTCCCACGGGCGTCGGCAAGACCGAGGCGGCCAAGCAGCTGGCCTACATCATGGGCATCGAGCTGATCCGCTTCGACATGTCGGAGTACATGGAGCGCCATGCAGTGAGCCGGCTGATCGGCGCGCCTCCCGGCTACGTCGGTTTCGACCAGGGCGGCCTGCTGACCGAGGCGGTGACCAAGAAGCCGCACGCGGTGCTCCTGCTCGACGAGATCGAGAAGGCGCATCCGGACATCTTCAACGTGCTGCTGCAGGTGATGGACCACGGCACGCTGACGGACAACAACGGACGCAAGGCCGACTTCCGCAACGTGATCATCGTGATGACCACCAATGCGGGTGCCGAGACCATGAACAAGGCGACCATCGGCTTCACCAACCCGCGCCAGGCGGGCGACGAGATGGCCGACATCAAGCGTCTGTTCACGCCCGAGTTCCGCAATCGCCTGGATGCGACGGTGAGCTTCAAGGCGCTCGACGAGCAGATCATCCTGCGCGTGGTCGACAAGTTCCTGCTGCAGCTCGAGACGCAGCTGGCCGAGAAGAAGGTTGACGTCACCTTCACCGACGTGCTGCGCAAGCACCTGGCGAAGAAGGGCTTCGATCCTCTGATGGGTGCGCGGCCGATGCAGCGCCTGATCCAGGACACGATCCGTCGCGCCCTGGCCGACGAGCTGCTCTTCGGCCGGCTGCAGGAAGGTGGTCGCCTGACCGTTGACCTCGACGACAAGGAAGAAGTGCAGCTCGACATCCAGCCGCTGCCCAAGAAGGAAGGCCGGGCCAAGCCCGAGGCCGAAGAAGCGGCGGCGGGTTGAGAGACTTCCGCCGGACCGGCGGATCGACAGCCCCCGAAGGCCGGTAGCATTGCTACCGGCCTTTTTTTCGTTCGCCCACCGCACGCTCCCCTACCTTGATCGCGATCCCCGAGCTCAGCCAGGAATGGCGCACCGGCCTGTCCATCGCCTGGAGCGGCTACATGGCCGTGCTGTCGATCTGGATCGTGATGCAGAAGCGCGCGCCGGTGTCGACGATGAGCTGGATCCTGTCGCTCGCGCTGCTGCCGTTCGTGGGCTTCCTGGTCTACTACTTCCTCGGTCCGCAGCGGCTCAGGAAGCAGCGCCTCAAGCGGCTTCGCAGCCGCGCGAGCGTGCTGGCACCGGCCGATCTCGCGATGCTGCGCGACGCCCGAGAGAGTGCGCCGCCCGCACTGCGGCAGATGGCGGCGCTCGGCACCGCGACCTGCGGGCTTCCGGTCTCGAGCGCAACCGGCATCGAGCTGCTCTCGGGCGGCGCCCGCACCTTCGACGCGATCTTCGATGCCATCCGCGAGGCGCGCGACCACGTCCACCTCGAGTACTACATCTTCGAGCCCGATCGCATCGGTACCGCGCTGCGCGACCTGCTGATCGAGCGCGCCGGGCAGGGGGTGACGGTGCGTGTGCTCCTCGATGCACTCGGCTCCAAGCGCATCGGCCGCAAGTTCATGGCGCCGATGCACGCCGCGGGCATCACCGTGGCGCTGTTCCACGAGACACGCATCGGCCGCCGGCTGCGCCCCGTGACCAACTACCGCACCCACCGCAAGATCGTGGTGTGCGATGGGCGCGTGGGCTTCACGGGCGGCGTCAACATCACCGACGAAGAGGATTCGCGCACCTGCACCGACGCCTACCACGACGTCCACCTGCGCATCGAGGGCAGCGCGGTGCGCTGGCTGCAGACCACCTTCCTCGAGGACTGGACCTATGCCACCGGCGAAGACCCGCGCCAGATGGACACCACGCTCGACCAGCTGCTGCCCATCCTGCCGCCCCACGAGGCCGCGGGCGACATCCCGGTGCAGATCGTCACGAGCGGCCCCGACAGCCCGCTCGAGGCCATCCATCGCATGCACCTGGCGGCGATCCAGTCGTCCGAGCGCCGCGCCTGGCTCACGACGCCGTACTTCGTGCCCGGCGAGCCGGCGCTGATGGCGCTCACGAGCGCTGCGCTGCGCGGCGTCGACGTGCGGCTGCTCGTGCCGCGCCGCAGCGATTCGCTGATCGTGAGCGCGGCGGCGCGCTCCTACTACGACGAGCTGATCGCCGCGGGCGTCAAGGTGTGGGAATACAAGGCCCGCATGCTCCATTCGAAGACGCTGGTGGTCGACGACCACTGCGCGATGATCGGTACCGCGAACTTCGACAACCGCAGCTTCAGGCTCAACTTCGAGGTCATGGCCGTGATCTACGGCACCTCGCTCGCGAAGCCGCTCGAGGCCCAGTTCGAGACCGACCTGCGCAGCGCCTCGCCGGTGCGCTCCAACCGGCGCCAGTTCTTTTTGCGCCGCCTCGGCGATGCCATGGCGCGCCTGTTTTCCCCGCTCCTCTGATCCCATGCCCCCACACACCTTCCTCTGGCACGACTACGAGACTTTCGGCGTCGTGCCGCGCCGAGACCGGCCCGCGCAGTTCGCCGCCATCCGCACCGATGCCGAGCTCAACGAGATCGGCGAGCCGCTGATGCTCTACTGCAAGCCCGCGCCCGACTACCTGCCGAGCGCCGAGTCCTGCCTGATCACCGGCATCACGCCGCAGACCTGCCTCGAGCGCGGCGTGCCGGAGCATCGATTCGCGGCGGACATCGAGCAGGCGTTCTCGCAGCCCGGCACCATTGGCGTGGGCTACAACACGATCCGCTTCGACGACGAGGTCACGCGCTTCCTGTTCTGGCGCAACCTGATCGATCCCTACGCGCGCGAGTGGCAGAACGACTGCGGACGCTGGGACCTGCTCGACGTGGTCCGGCTCACCTATGCGCTGCGGCCCGATGGCATCGAGTGGCCGACCAGGGCGGACGGCAGCCCGACTTTCAAGCTCGAGGACCTCGCGCGTGCCAATGGCCTGGTGCACGAATCGGCGCACGACGCGCTGTCGGACGTGCGCGCCACCATCGCGCTGGCGCGGCTCATCCGTGCGCGGCAGCCCAAGCTGTTCGATTTCGCACTCGGCCTTCATCGCAAGGACCGCGTGGCCGGCGAACTCGGCCTGCCCGCCACGCGCGAGAGCGCGCGCCCCTTCCTGCACGTGTCGGGCATGTTCCCGGCAGCGCGCGGCTGCCTTGCCGTCATGTGGCCGCTCGCGAGCCATCCGACCAACAAGAACGAACTGCTGGCCTGGGACCTCGCGCACGATCCGGGCGAACTGCGCGACCTCGATGTCGCGACCTTGCGGCTGCGCCTCTTCACGCGCAGCGCCGACCTGCCCGAGGGCGTGGTGCGGCTGCCGCTCAAGGGCATCCACCTGAACAAGTCGCCGATGGTGGTGGGCAACCTCAAGACGCTAGCGCCTGCGATGGCGACGCGCTGGGGCATCGATGTCGATGCCGCGCTGCGCCATGCCGCGATCGCCGCCGAGCTGCCCGACATGAGCGCGATCTGGCCGCAGGTCTACGAGCGGCCGCGCGCCGAAGGCACGCCCGATGTCGATGAAGACCTGTACGGTGGCTTCGTCGGCAACGCCGACCGGCGCCGGCTCAACGAGTTGCGCGGCCTGTCGCCGGCCGATCTCGCGCGCGCGCGCACGGGCTTCGACGATCCGCGGCTCGAGGAACTGCTGTTCCGCTACCGCGCGCGCAACTTCCCCGAGACGCTCGACGAGCAGGGCGCCGAGCGCTGGGAGGCGCACCGCGCCGCACGGCTGCTCGAAGGCGAGGGCGGTGCGCGCAACGTCGATGCGCTGTTCGAGGAGATCGACACCCTGGCCGAAAGCGCGGACGCTCGGGCCGAGGAGATCCTCGGCGCGCTCTACGAGTACGCCGAGGCGATCGCGCCGGAGCGCTGAACGCCATGACCGTGCGCCTGCTGCTGCCCGACGATGCCGACGCCTACCGCGCGTTGATGCTCGAGGCCTATGCGCGCCATCCCGAGGCCTTCACCTCCAGCGCGGAGGAGCGTGCTGCGCTGCCGCTCGCGTGGTGGCAGCGGCGACTCGACGCTTCGCCGCAGGCCACGCAGCGGGTACTCGGCGCCTTCGATGGCGGCCGTCTCGTCGGCGCCGCCGGCCTCGAGTTCGAAACGCGCGGCAAGGCGCGCCACAAGGCCGGCCTGTTCGGCATGTACGTGGCGCCCGACGCGCGCCAGGCCGGCTTCGGGCGGCAACTCGTGGACGGCGTTCTCGAACTGGCTGCCGGCCGCGAGGGCGTGACACTGGTCCAGCTGACCGTGACCGAGGGCAATGCCTCGGCGCAAGGGCTTTACGCGCGCTGCGGCTTCGAGGTCTTCGGCATCGAGCCCTTCGCGGTCGCGCTCGACGGACGCCATCTGTCCAAGGTCCACATGTGGCGCCCGCTCGCGCCGCTCGCCTGACTCGCCCGTACCGAATCGCGCAAGAAGCGCACGAGGCGCCTCAGGCGCCGCGCGGGATCATCCAGCCCGTCTGGGCTGCCCGGCCAGGCAGATGCAGGCTCGCGGTCGCGGCCGGTGTCTCGGCCAGCAGCTGACCGCGGCGCCAGACCTTGAGCCGGGTGGCGCGCAGCCGGATTGCCTCGACCGGATCGCGCGCCTGCAGCAGCACGAAGCTGGCATCGCAGCCCGCTTCAAGCCCGTAGTTCTCCAGGCCGAAGACCTTGGCGGCATTCACGGTCACGGCGTCGAAGCATTGCCGGATGCCGGCCTGGCTGGTCATCTGCGCCACGTGCAGGCCCATGTGCGCGACCTCGAGCATGTCGCCCGAACCCATGCCGTACCAGGGGTCCATCACGCAGTCGTGGCCGAAGGCGACGTTGACGCCCGCTGCCATGAGTTCGGGCACGCGCGTCATGCCGCGGCGTTTCGGGTAGCTGTCGTGGCGGCCCTGCAGCGTGATGTTGATGAGCGGATTCGACACCACCGCGACGCCGCTCTCGGCGATCAGCGGCAGCAGCTTGCTCACGTAGTAGTTGTCCATCGAGTGCATCGAGGTGCAGTGCGAACCGGTGACGCGGCCCTGCAGCCCGAGCCGCTGCGCCTCGAAGGCCAGCGTCTCGATGTGGCGCGACAGCGGATCGTCCGATTCGTCGCAGTGCATGTCCACGCGCTTGCCGCGCGCGGCCGCCAGTTCGCACAGCAACTTCACGCTTGCGGCGCCTTCGGCCATGGTGCGCTCGAAATGCGGAATGCCGCCGACCACGTCGACGCCCTTGTCGAGCGCGCGCTCGAGGTTGTCGATGCCGCCCGGCGAGCGCAGCACGCCGTCCTGCGGAAAGGCGACCAGCTGCAGGTCGAGATAGGGCGCGACCTGGCGCCGGACCTCGAGCAGCGCATCGACCGCCAGCAGGCTGGCGTCGCTGGTGTCGACATGGCTGCGGATCGCGAGCAGGCCCTTGGCCACAGCCCAGTCGCAGTACGCGAGCGCGCGCTCGATCAGCGCCTCGGCCTTCAGCAGCGGCTTGAGCTCTCCCCACAGCGCGATGCCTTCGAGCAGCGTGCCGCTCTGGTTGACGCGCGGCAGGCCGTAGCTCAGCGTGGCGTCCATGTGGAAGTGGGGGTCGATGAAATGCGGTGTCAGCAGCAGGCCCTGGGCATCGACGGTCTGGGCGGCCGGTGCATCGAGGCCGGCCGTCACCTCGGCGATGCGGCCGTCCTGCACGGCGACAGACATCTCGCTGCGGCCGTCGGGCAGCGTGGCGTTGCGGATCAGGAGGTCGAGCATCAGCGTTCTCCCTTGCGATAGGGTTTCATCAGCGCCTGCGGATAGCTGGCCTTGCGTGCCACCAGCACCAGCGCGAGGATCGACAGCAGGTAGGGCAGCATCAGGTAGATCTGGTAGGGCAGCACGGCATCGCCCGACTGCTGCAGCCGCAGCTGCAGCGCATCGAAGAAGGCGAACAGCAGGGCACCCAGCAGCGCCTTGCCCGGCCGCCATGAGGCGAACACCACCAGCGCGACGCAGATCCAGCCGCGGCCGTTGATCATGTTGAAGAAGAAGGCATTGAAGGCCGACAGCGTGAGGAAGGAGCCCGCCACGCCCATCAGTGCCGAGCCCGCCACGATCGCGCCGGTGCGCGTCGCCGCGACCGAGACGCCCTGGCCTTCGGCCGCCTGCGGATTCTCGCCCACCATGCGCACCGCGAGTCCGAGCGGCGTGCGGTACAGCAGCCAGGCGATCAGCGGCACCAGCAGCAGCGCGAGCAAGGTGAGCGCGGTCTGGGCGTTCAGCACCGGGATCGGCAGCCAGTCCATGGGCGCGAACGGCGTCACGGTCGGTGGCGTGCTGACCTTCGGGAAGCTCACGCGGTAGCCGTAGTAGCTCAGTGCCGTGGCCAGCAGGGTGATACCGAGTCCCGAGACGTGCTGCGACAGCGCGAGCCCCACCGTGAGAAAGGCATGCAGCAGGCCGAACACCGCACCCGTGAGCGCGGCGACGCCGACGCCCACCCACAGCGGCGCGCCCGCATACACCGCGAGCCAGCCCGCGAAGGCGCCCGCGACCATGATCCCTTCGATGCCGAGATTGAGCACGCCCGCGCGCTCGCACAACAGCACGCCCAGCGTGCCGAAGATCAGCGGCGTCGCGATGCGCAGCACCGCGACCCAGAACGAGCCGTTCGAGAGGATGTCGGCGATGTCGCTCATGGCCGCTTCACTTCCAGCGCACGCGAAACTGCGTGAGCAGCGTCGCCACCAGCACCGCGATCAGCGAGGTCGCGACGATCACGTCGGCGATGTAGGTCGGCACGCCGACCGCCCGGCTCATGGTGTCGGCACCGACCATCACGCCCGCCACGAAGACACCGGCTGCCAGCACGCCGAGCGGATGCAGGCCGGCCAGCATCGCGATCACGATGCCGCTGTAGCCGTAGCCCGGCGAGATGTCGAGCGTGACGTAGCTGGTGCGGCCGGCCACCTCGATCGCGCCCGCGAGGCCCGCCAGCGCACCCGACAGCAGCGCCACGGTAACGACCGTGCGCGTGACCGGCACGCCTGCGAAGGCCGCGGCGCGCGCATTGGCGCCGACCGCGCGGATGTCGAAGCCGATCACCGTGTACTTGAACAGCGCCCACACCATCACCGACAGCGCACCGGCCCAGACGAGGCCGCTGTGCACGCGCGTCTGGGCGACCAGCTTGCCGAGTTCGAGCTCGGACTGCAGCGACACGCTCTGCGGCCAGCCCATCGCGCTCGGGTCCTTCATGGGGCCGTCGAGCAGGGCCGACACGCCCAGCAGCACGATGAAGTTGATCAGCAGCGTGGTCACGACCTCGTCGACGCCGAGCTTGTTCTTCATGAGCGCGGGCCCGAGCAGCAGCAGCGCGCCCGCCAGCGCAGCGGCCGCCATCATGAGCGGGAACAGGAGCCAGGTCGGCCATTCGAAGCCGGTGCCGCCATGCAGGCCACCGACTGCGACCGCGGCCAGCGCACCTGCATAGAGCTGACCCTCGGCGCCGATGTTGAAGAGCCGCGCCTTGAAGGCCACGGTCGCGGCCAGGCCCGTGAGGATCAGCGGAACTGCGCGCGTGAGCGTCTCGCTCCAGGCGAACACGGAGCCGAAGCCGCCCTGCAGCAGCAGCGCGTAGGTGCGCCCGATCGGTGCGCCGGCCCACAGCACCAGCAGGCCGCTGATCAGCAGCGTGAACACCACGGCGCCGATCGGCGCCAGCACGAGCGCGCTGCGCGAAGCCTGGTGGCGGCGCTCGAGCCTCACGACGCCGACCCCGCCATCGCGAGGCCGATCGCCTCGCGGGTCCAGGCCGCCGGCGCGCGCGGCTCGCCGAGGCGGCCGCCGTGCATCACGGCGACCCGGTCGCCGAGCGTCAGCACTTCGTCGAGGTCGTCGGAGATCAGCAGCACCGCGGCGCCGGCGTCGCGCGCGGCGATCAGCTGCTGCTGCACGTAGGCCACCGCGCCGATGTCCAGGCCCCAGGTCGGCTGGTGGGCGACGATCAGCCGTGGGATGCGTTTCTGCGCCGGCGTCGAGGCAGGCGCCAGCAGGGCGCGGCCGAGGATGAGCTTCTGCATGTTGCCGCCCGACAGCGCGCGCGCGGGCGATTCGAGACCGCCGCCGCGCACGTCGAAGGCGCGCTCGACCGCCTTCGCATGGGCCTTGGCGAGACCGCGCCGCACCCACAGGAAGCGCGAGAAGGCGCGGCTGCGCAGGCGCTCCGAGACCGCGTTCTCCCACACCGGCAGGTCGCCCACGACGCCGACCGCATGCCGGTCCTCGGGTATGCGCGCGACGCCGCGCTGCACCAGCCGGGCGGGCGCCGGCGGCAGCTCGCGTCCCATGAGACGCACGCTGCCCGCGCTCGCGCGCCGGGTGCCGCACAGCAATTCGGCCAGAGCCACCTGCCCGTTGCCGGAGACCCCGGCGATGGCCGTGATCTCGCCTGCGCGCAGGGTCAGCGACACTTCCTCGAGGCGGTCGTGGCCGCTGCCCGCGGTGCGCACGTGGTCGAGCACGCAGACCGCGTCGCCGACGCGCTCGGCGGGCCGGCGCGCAGCCTGCTCGACCGCATGGCCCACCATCCATTGGGCAAGCTGGGCCTCGGTGGTGTCGCCGGTGCGCGCCTCGGCCACGAGCGCACCGCCGCGCAGAACCGCGACCCGGTGCGAGACGCGCAGCACCTCGCCCAGCTTGTGGCTGATGAAGATGATCGACAGGCCCTGGGCTACCATCTGCGCAAGCGTCTCGAACAGGGCCTCGCTCTCCTGCGGCGTCAGCACCGCGGTCGGCTCGTCGAGGATCAGGATGCGCGCGTCGCGCACCAATGCCTTGAGGATTTCCACGCGCTGCCGTTCGCCGACCGAGAGGTTGCCGACCCGCGCCTCGGGCACCACCGGCAGGCCGAAGCGCTGTGCCACCTCGAGCAGGCGGGCGCGGGCAGCGGCGCGGCGGGAGAAGGGCTGCCAGAGCGATTCGGTGCCCATCATCACGTTGTCGAGCACGCTGAGGTTGTCGGCCAGCGTGAAGTGCTGGTGCACCATGCCGATGCCGGCGGCCAGCGCGGCCTTCGGGTTGCCGGGGGCGAGCGGGCGGCCGAACACCTCGATGTCACCCTCGTCGGCCACGTAGTGCCCGAACAGGATGGACATCAGGGTCGACTTGCCGGCGCCGTTTTCGCCCAGCAGCGCGAGCACCTCGCCGGGCTGCAGGTCGAGCGAGATCGACTTGTTCGCGACCAGTGTGCCGAAGCGCTTCGTGATGCCGCGCAGCGCGAGCACCGCCGCCATGGGCATGGCCCCGGGCGTGGCACTCACTTGGCGGTGGACTTGGGCGCGCTGTCGTCCACCTTGACTGTGAACTTGCCCGACAGGATGTCGGCCTGCCTGGCCTTGACCTTGGCGACCACATCGGCCGGCACCTTGGTCTCGAAGGTGCCGAGCGGCGCGAGCTCCGAGCCCTTGTGCTTCATCATCGCGTAGGGGCCGTAGTCCTCGGCCGCGTACTTGCCTTCCTTCACGAGCTTGATCGCGCGGTCGGCGGCGGGCTCGAAGTTCCAGAGCGCCGAGGCGACCACGGTGTCGGGGTACTTGTCCTGCGTGTTGATCACGTTGCCGATCGCGAGCTTGCCCTTTTCCTTGGCCGCGTCGCTGACGCCGAAGCGCTCGGCGTACATCACGTCGGCGCCCTTGTCGATCATCGCGAAGGCCGCTTCCTTGGCCTTCGGCGGATCGAACCAGCTGTTGATGAAGCTGACGCTGAACTCGGTCTTGGGATTGACCTCCTTGGCGCCGGCCATGAAGGCGTTCATGAGGCGGTTGACCTCGGGAATCGGGAAGCCGCCGACCATGCCGATCTTGTTGGTCTTGGTCATGCCGCCGGCCACCATGCCCGACAGGTAGGCCGGTTCCTGGATGTAGTTGTCGAAGACCGAGAAGTTGGGCGCCTGCGGCTTTAGCGACGAGCCCATCAGGAAGGCGGTCTTCGGAAAGTCCTTCGCGACCTTGCGCGCCGCCGCCTCGACGCCGAACACCTCGCCCAGGATGAGCTGGTTGCCGGCGGTCGCGTACTCGCGCATGACGCGTTCGTAATCGGCGTTGGAGACGTTCTCGGTGGCCGTGTACTCGATCTCGCCGCGGGCCTCGGCCGCCTTCAGCGCCTTGTGGATGCGGCCCACCCATTGCTGCTCGAAGGGCACGGTGTAGACCGCCGCCACCTTGAGCTTGGCCTGCGCGAGTGCGAGCCCCGGCGCTCCGGCCGCGAGCGCGGCGGCAATGGCGACCGAACGGATGATCAACTGGCGGCGTGCTGTCACTGTGCTTCTCCTCGAGTGAATGAATATCTGACGGCGATGAACGATGCGGGTCCTTCGGGACACACCGAGGAACCGCCTTGCCGGGCCTCGGGTGTTGCCCCCGGCAGGGGGTGGGCGACTACACCAAGTGAGCCAATCTGGGGGCGAGCTACTTCGTCCCGAAGATGCGGTCGCCCGCATCGCCAAGGCCCGGAAGGATGTAGCCGTGGCTGCTGAGTTCGCGGTCGATGGCGGCGGTGTAGATCGGCACGTCGGGGTGCGCGTCCTGCATGGTCTTGACGCCCTCGGGGCAGGTCAGGAGGCAGACGAACTTGATCGACTTGGGGTTCAGTTCCTTGAGCCGCTCGACCGCCGCCACCGCCGAGTTGCCGGTGGCCAGCATCGGATCGACCACGATGCAGTCGCGGTCCTCCATGTCGCTCGGCATCTTGAAGTAGTACTCCACCGCGGTCAGCGTCTTCGGGTCCCGGTAGAGCCCGATGTGGCCGACGCGGGCGCCGGGCACCACGCTCAGCATGCCGTCCAGGATGCCGGTGCCGGCGCGCAGGATCGACACCAGCACCAGCTTCTTGCCGTCGATCACCTTGGCTTGCATCGTTTCGAGCGGGGTCTCGATCTCGATGTCCTGCATCGGCATGTCGCGCGTGACCTCGTAGGCCATCAGCATGCTGATCTCGTTGAGAAGACGGCGAAAGCTGTTGGTACTGGCCTCCTTGCGGCGCATCAGCGTGAGCTTGTGCTGGACGAGGGGGTGGTCGACGAGGTGGACGTTGCTCATGGATGTGGGGCGAGAAGCGCGAGGCGCTCTTGTCGTTGTTGGAAAGAGGGTGTGAGTCTAGAAGACGGTGCCGTCGCTCTCGATGCGCAGGGGTGGGGCACCCTCACGCAAGCGCTGTGCCATCACGCGGCCGGCGGCCCAGGTGCCACCCTCGAGCACGCGCGCCAGCGGCAGCTCTTCCTCGCTGCGCTCCATCACGTGGCGCACGCGCGCGGCCACCTCGTCGAGCAGCGCGACCGTCAGCGCCCGCCATTCGACGATGAACTCGTCGCCGACCTTCCAGGTGCGCTCGAGCAGTTCGGGGCTGCGCGGCACGACCAGCCCGCTGTCGATCAGGAGGCCGCCGTTGCGGTACTCGGGCAGCGCGGTGAGCGCCGCGACATGGCGCACCGACACGCCGGCCCATTCGAAGGGTTCGAGCAGCGAATAGCTGAGCCACTGCGACAGCTTGTGGAACGGCATCCAGCCGTTCGTGAGGCCGGGGCCGACCACCGCGCTGTGGCGCCAGCAGTCGCCGAGCGCGAGCGCCGGATCGCCCGAGCCGATGCCGCCGGGCTGGTCGCTGCCGTCGGCCGCGATGCTGTCGATCGCGTTGGCCGCAGGCCAGATGCCCGACAGCGAATCGAGCAGCAGCGAAAGGATCTCGTGGGCCGTGATCTCCGCGGTCGGAGGGGCGGCCGGGCCATAGGGGCCGACCAGCGCATCGAACAGGCCGCCCGGACGGCCGTCGTCGCCGAACACCTCGGGCCGCTCGTTCATCGCCTCGCCGAGGCGGCGCAGCAGGGTCGCGCGTCCCGCGAGTCCGACCAGCGGATTGAAGTCGCTGACCTGGAAGGCGTCGCCGAGCCGGTCGGTGACCAGGGCACGCAGCCCCGCCGCGTCGGCCTGCAGCGGCCGGGCCGGATTCGACGAGAACAGGCCGCTCGTGAAGGCATGGAAGCTCGCGACCGCGAGGCCCTCGGAACGCGTGAAGCGCTGGCCGTTCGCGGCCTCGACATAGTGCCAGTCGGGACCCGCGCCGGCGTCGAGCAGCACGCTCACCAGCACCAGGTCGATATGGGCGCGGGCACGCTGGCGGGCATCGGCATCGCCCAGCAGTTCGTCGAGCGCGGCCACACGGTTCACGCCGCCGGCCTCGAAGTGCCGCCAGCGGCTGTGATAGGGAATCGGTCCCCAGCTGTAGCGTTCCTGGGTGACTTCGGCCACCGTGCGCGCGGTGTCCTCGAGCGCGTTGTCGGCGCCGATCGTGAACCACTTCGATTCGCCGGCGCGGGCCCGCGCGAGCAGCGCGGCGGCGCGGCTGCGCACGGCCTGCGTGCTGCGCAGGAAGGCCGCGGCACCGGCGGCATGGGCCGTGTCGCCGACGAATTCGAGTGCCGGATCGACATGGCCCTGGGCATCGGCACTGCGTACCGCGGGGTTGGCGGTCGGACGTTCGGGGTCCAGGCCGTAGTTGTTGCTGCTCATTCGCTCAGTCCCCGGCCCTTGGCCTTCTTCAGTTCCTCGGCATCGGGCACCGCGCCCGGCGTGAAGTAACCGGCTGCCATCTTGGCATCCATCTCGACCCGGGCATCGGCCGGAATCAGTTCCTCGGGAATGTTGACGCGGGTGCCGATCTCGATCCCCGAACCCGTGATGGCGTCGAACTTCATGTTGCTCATCGACACCAGGCGGTGGATCTTGCGGATGCCCAGCCAGTGGAAGACGTCGGGCATCAGCTCCTGGAAGCGCATGTCCTGCACGCCGGCCACGCATTCGGTGCGGGCGAAATACTGGTCGGCCGTGTCGCCGCCGACCTGGCGCTTGCGGGCGTTGTAGACCAGGAACTTGGTGACCTCGCCGAGCGCCCGGCCTTCCTTGCGCGAGTAGGCGATCAGGCCGACGCCACCGCGCTGCGCGCCCTGGATGCATTCCTCGATCGCGTGCGTGAGGTAGGGGCGGCAGGTGCAGATGTCGGAGCCGAAGACATCCGAGCCGTTGCATTCGTCGTGGATGCGCGCGGTCAGCTCGACCTCGGGATTGGCGAGGTCGCGCGGGTTGCCGAAGATGTAGATGGTCTGGCCGCCGATCGGCGGCAGGAACACCTCGAGGTCGGAGCGCGTGACCAGTTCGGGATACATGCCGCCGGTTTCCTCGAACAGCACGCGCCGCAGGTCGGTCTCGGAGCAGCCGAAGCGCTTCGCGACCGCAGGCAGGTACCAGACCGGCTCGATCGCGGCCTTGGTCACCATGGCGGCGCCGCCGGCGGTCAGGAACTTGCCGTCGGCCTTGAGCCGTCCGCTCTGCAGGGCCTCGATCACCTCGGGCAGGATCACGTGGGCCTTGGTGATCGCGATGGTCGGGCGGATGTCGTAGCCGGCCGCGAGCTCGGTCGAGAACACGTCGGCCACCAGCGCGCCCCAGGGATCGAGCGAGACGATGCGGCCCGGCTCGCTCCACTGCGGATAGGGGCCGATGACGTCGGTCGGCGCGGTGTTCGTGAGGTCGGCCTTGTGCTGCGGATCGAGCGCCCCCG
Source organism: Variovorax jilinensis (assembly GCF_030316885.1). Lineage (GTDB taxonomy): Bacteria > Pseudomonadota > Gammaproteobacteria > Burkholderiales > Burkholderiaceae_C > Variovorax > Variovorax jilinensis. The sequence continues at coordinate 149,514 of NZ_JASZYQ010000003.1, forward strand.
CGGCCACCGCCAGCGCGCGGTAGACGCTGTAGGAACCGCTGTGGGTGCCGATGACGTTGCGGTGTGCGCGCTTGGTGGTGGTGCCGACGACCGGGCCGCGCTCGGCGGCGGAAGCAGCGCCCCATTGGATGGGCAGGGCGCCGAAGCCGCCAGCGTGCGAGGTCAGGCGGATATGGCTGCGAGGGGCCTGGCTGGCAGGAAGGATGGGCGAGAGCGAGGCGGGAGACGAAGGGGGAGAAGAAGTGGTCGGAACGGTGTCAACGGACATTGCAGGCCCTCAAAAACAGCAATGTACCGAGGCGTTTCGCAACTGGCAAGCCAGCGTGTACGCCATTCGCCGTAAGCGGGCGGCGTGCACGGCACAATCCGCGCGAACCTTGTTTTTCGCGGCGCCCGTAACCGGTGTCGATCCACGCACGAATGAGAATGGAAAGCCCGATGGCCAGGAGCGAAGCGGAGATGCGGCTGCACGACCTGTTCGTGCGCGGCCTCGCCGGCGACGCCGTGGCCTATCGCAGCTTCCTGCAGCAGCTGGCCTCGCACCTGCGGGCCTTTCTGGGCCGGCGCCTGTTCGGCTGGCCCGACGAGGTCGAGGACCTGGTGCAGGAATGCCTACTCGCCATGCACAACCAGCGCCACACCTATCAGTCCGACCAGCCGCTCACCGCCTGGGTGCATGCGATCGCGCGCTACAAGATGATCGATCTGCTGCGGGCCAAGTCCGTGCGTGAGGCACTGCACGACCCGATCGACGACGAAATGGCGCTGTTCGCCGATTCGGCGATCGAGGCCAGCGACGCCCGGCGCGACCTGGACGGGCTGCTCGCGACTTTGCCGGATCGGCAGCGGCTGCCCATCGTGCACGTCAAGCTCGCGGGGCTCTCGGTGGCCGAGACCGCGCGCCTCACAGGCATGTCGGAGTCGGCCGTCAAGGTCGGCGTGCATCGAGGGCTCAAGGCGCTGGCGAAGAAGTTCGCAGGGGGAGACCGACCATGAAGACCGACCGGCTGGTGTCGATGCTCGCCGCGCAGCTCGAACCGGTGCCGCGCCATCGCACCTCGCAGCGGCTGTGGCTGGCGCTTGCGGTGGGCCTGCCGTTCGCCGTGGCCTGGGCCTGGATGGCGTTCGGCCCGCGACGCGACCTGATCCAGGCCATGTTCTGGCCGATGTTCTGGGTCCGGCTGCTGTTCGGGGTCTCGATCGGTGCAGCCGGCTTCGTGATCGTCCACCGCCTCGCGCGACCCGGCGTGCGGGTGCGCAGGGCCTGGGTCGGCCTCGCGGCGCCGTTGCTGCTGATCTGGGTGCTGGCGCTGGTGGCGCTGTGGGCGGCACCGGCCGGCGAGCGCGCCGAGCTGGTCTGGGGCCAGACCTGGCGCAGCTGCGGCGCCAGCATCGCGATGATCTCGCTGCCCGTCTTCCTGACCGCGCTGTGGGCCCTGAAGGGCCTGGCCCCGACCCGGCCCGCGCTGGCCGGCGCGGCGGCCGGCCTGCTGGCCGGCGGCACGGGCGCCGCGGTCTATGCCTTTCATTGCCAGGAACTGGCGGCGCCCTTCATCGCGATGTGGTACGTCGCCGGGATCGCGCTGCCGGTGGTGGCCGGAGCGGTGGTGGGGGCCCGGCTGCTGCGCTGGTGAGGTGCCTCGGCGGACATCGCCGGATTGTTCAACGCTTCTTCGAGCCGAAGATGCCGCCCAGCACGCCGCGCAGGATCTCGCGGCCGACCGAAGTGCCCATGGTGCGGACGGCCGACTTGGCCATGGTTTGCGCGAGCCCGTCGCGCTTGCCGCCGCGCGGACCGGTGGAGCCGAACAGGATCTCGTTGAGGCCGCCCATCATCCCGCCGGACTCGGCTTCGGCCGGGGCGCCGGCCTTGCCCTTGGCGCCGGCCGGCGCGGGTGCATCGGGCGCGCTGTCGGCGCGGCCCTTGAGCTTCTCGTAGGCCGACTCGCGGTCGACCGCCTTCTCGTAGACGCCCGCGACCAGCGAACTGGCGATCAGCGCCTGCCGCTGGGCCGCGGTGATCGGTCCGATCTGGCTGCCGGGCGGCAGCACGTACACCCGCTCGGTGATGCTCGGGCGGCCCTTGTCGTCGAGGAAGCTCACCAGTGCCTCGCCGACCGCGAGCTCGGTGATGGCGGCCTCGATGTCGAGTCCGGGCTTTTGCCGCATCGTGGTGGCGGTCGCCTTGACCGCCTTCTGGTCGCGCGGCGTGAAGGCGCGCAGCGCGTGCTGCACCCGGTTGCCGAGCTGCGCGAGCACCGAATCCGGAATGTCGAGCGGATTCTGGGTGACGAAGAAGACGCCCACGCCCTTGGAGCGCACCAGCCTCACGACCAGCTCGATGCGCTCCACCAGGGCCTTGGGCGCCTCGTTGAAGAGCAGGTGGGCCTCGTCGAAGAAGAACACCAGCTTGGGCTGGTCGGGGTCGCCGATCTCGGGCAGCTGCTCGAACAGCTCGGACAGCAGCCACAGCAGGAAGGTGGCATACAGGCGCGGCGAGTTCATGAGCTTGTCGGCCGCGAGGATGTTGACCACCCCCTTGCCGCCCTCGGTCTGCATGAAGTCGGCGATGTTGAGCATCGGCTCGCCGAAGAACTTGTCGCCGCCCTGCGTCTCGATGGCCAGCAGCCCGCGCTGGATCGCGCCGACGCTGGCCGCGCTGATGTTTCCGTATTCGGTCGTGAACTGGCTCGCGTTCTCGCCGACATGCTGCAGCATGGCGCGCAGGTCCTTGAGGTCGAGCAGCAGCAGGCCGTTGTCGTCCGCGATCTTGAACACCAGGTTCAGCACGCCCGACTGCGTCTCGTTGAGGTTCAGCATGCGTCCCAGCAGCAGCGGCCCCATGTCGGAGATGGTGGCGCGCACCGGATGGCCCTGTTCGCCGAACACGTCCCACAGCGTGACCGGGCAGGCCAGCGGCGCGGGAAGGTCGAGCCCGCGCTCCTTCAGCGTGGCCGCCATCTTGGCGCCGATGCTGCCGGCCTGGCTGGCGCCCGTGAGGTCGCCCTTGACGTCGGCCATGAAGACCGGAACGCCGATCGCCGACAGCTTCTCGGCCAGGGTCTGCAGCGTCACGGTCTTGCCGGTGCCGGTGGCGCCGGTGATCAGGCCGTGGCGGTTGGCCAGGGCGGGCAGCAGGTTGCATTCGATGTCGCCGTGGCGGGCGATGAGCAGGGGGTCGGCCATGGGGTTTTCCGGTGGTTTCCAGGGGGTCAGTCTAGCGAAGCCGGCCTTCTATAATCGCCGTCCACGCGAAGGTTCCCAGGGGACCTGCAAAGATATGCCCGCCAGCCCCACGGCACACGCGTCTCAAATTGGTCCCGGAGTTTCATTTGTCATCGTCTGTCCCCTCATCCGTGCCCGCCGCCGGCGACCCCTCTGCCCAGTCCGCTCTAGAGAATGAATTGGCCGTCCTGCTGGTCGAATCGCTGAACCTCGAAGTGGCTCCGGCGGACATCGTGCCGACCGCGCCGCTCTACGGCGAAGGCCTGGGCCTGGACTCCATCGACATCCTCGAAGTCGCGCTCGAAGTCTCGCGCAAGTACGGCTTCCAGCTGCGTTCGGACGACGAACGAAACCAGCAGATCTTCGAATCGCTGCGCAGCCTTGCGGCGCATGTCGCGCAGCATCGCGGCGCTTCCTGACCCATGACCCGTTGGCGCCTGGCGCTCCTGCTGATCGCGGGGGTGGGCTATGCCTTCCTTTCGCACTGGATGATGCTGTTCCATGCGGCCGCGCCGTGGGCGGTCGCGGTGCTGCTCGGGCCGCTGTGGCTGACCGCACTCGGCATCGCGGGCAGCCGCTTCGGCGGCTGGGGCCTGCTGGCGGCGGCGCTGGTCGGTCTGGCGGGCTTCGCGCTGGTGCTCAACGGCGAGGCCGGCGATCCGAACCGGCTCTACGTGCTGCAGCATGTCGGCATCAATGCGCTGCTCGCGGTCTGGTTCGGCAGCACGCTGCGCGGTGACCGGCTGTCGCTGATCGGCCAGTTCGCCGAGCGCGTGCATCCGCTGTCGCCCGCGATGCGCATCTACACGGCCCAGGTCACGTGGGTCTGGACCGGCTACTTCGTCGCCATGGCCGTCGCTTCGATCGCGGTCTACGCCAGCCTGTCGTTCGCGGCCTGGTCGGTGCTCGCGAACCTGCTGACACCGCTGATGGTGGTCGGCCTCTTCGTCGGCGAGCACCTGCTGCGCTATCGCCTGCACCCCGAGTTCGAGCGCACCCGGATGGTCGATGCGGTGCGCGCCTTCTACGGCGCCTCGTCGGACCACGGCGCCCGGCGTCGAACGCCGTGACCCTCTCGACGCTTGCCGACCGGCTGCTGCCGCTGCTGGCCGCGCGCGACCTCGCGCGTCCGCTGGCCTGGCGCGACGGCGTTGCGCTCAGCGGACACCGGTTCCTGGCCGACGTGGCGCAGCTTGCACGCGCGTTGCCCGAGAGCGGCCCGGTGGTCAACCTGTGCAGCGACCGCTACGCCTTCGCGGTGGCCTTCGGCGCGGCGCTGGTCCGCGGGCAGGCGAGCCTGCTGCCGCCCGACGCCCGCCCCGATACGCTGGCGCGGCTGCACGAGGCGGGCGACCCGGCCTACGCGGTGATCGACGAGGCAACGCTGCAGACGCCGGGCCTGACGAGCGTGATGGTGGCCACGGCGGATGCGGCCGGAGCGGTCGCGCAAGCCGATGCCACCGTGCCGTGCTTTCACGCCGGCCGCCACGCCGCCAGCCTGCTGACCTCGGGCTCGACCGGCGCGCCGCAGCCGCACGCCAAGTCGTGGGGCACGCTGGTCGGCGACATCGAGGCCGCGGTGCCGCGCCTTGCCGCGCTGCTCGGCCGGCCCACGCTGGAAGGCCTGACGCTGATCGCGACCGTGCCGGTGCAGCACAGCTACGGACTCGAATCATCGGTGCTGCTGGCGATGCTCGGCGGCGCCGCCTTCGATGCCGGCCGCCCCTTCTTCCCGGCTGACGTGGCGCGCGCGCTGGCCTCGGTGCCGCGGCCGCGCGCATTGGTGACCACGCCGTTCCATCTCAAGACACTGCTGCTGTCGGGCATCGCGCTGCCTCCGGTGGACCTCGTGCTGTCGGCCACCGCACCGCTGTCGCCGCAGCTCGCGGCGCAGGCCGAGCGGGCGACCGGCGGCGTGCTGGTCGAGATCTACGGCAGCACCGAGTCGGGCCAGGTCGCCACGCGCCGACCCACGCAGAGCGAAGTGTGGGAAACGCTGGGCGACATCCGCGTGCAGGCTCGACCCGGCGCCGACGGCAGCGAGACCTTCGTCGTCGAGGGCGATTTCATCCCCGAGCCGACGCCGATGGCCGACGTGCTCGATCGGGTCGATGCGCGCAGCTTCCGCCTGCTCGGCCGCGCCAACGACCTGATCCACGTGGCCGGGCGGCGCAGTTCGCTGGGCTACCTGAACCATCACCTCAACAGCATCCCCGGGGTCGAGGACGGCGCCTTCTGGCTGCCCGACGAGGTGGCCGACGGCGTGGTGCGGCCGGTGGCCTTCGTGGTGGCGCCGACGCTGGCGGCGCAGGCCATCGTGGCAGCGCTTCGCGAGCGGCTGGAGGCTGTGTTCGTGCCCCGACGCGTGGTGCACGTGACGGCCTTTCCTCGTGCCGACACCGGCAAGCTCACGGTGCGCGCGCTGCGCGAGTTCGCGCTCGCGCAGCTCGCTGCCGACGACACGCCGGTGCGGGTCACGCGCGAGGTCGCCGACGACCATCCGGCCTTCGCGGGCCATTTCCCGGGCCAGCCGCTGCTGCCGGGCGCGCTGCTGCTGTCCGAGGTGCTGGAGGCGCTGCGCGGCGTGCCGGCCCTGTCGGCGCGGCTCGGGCCGGCACCGACCCTGGCCGCGGCCAAGTTTCTCGCGCCGGTTCGGCCCGGCAATGCGCTCGAGATCGACCTGCTGCCCGAGGCCGGCGCCGCGCGCGGCCTGCGCTTCGAGGTCCGTTGCGGCAACGAGATGGTCGCGAGCGGACGCTGGCTGCCGGGCGACAGCGCATGAGCCGCCCGGCCGCTCCGAAGGCGAATGCCGAAGCCCCGCGTCAGGCCGAGTGGCAGCACGCGCCAGAGCGCAGCAACATGCTTGCGCTGCGCCTCATCTGCTGGATCGCGATCCAGTGCGGGCGGCCGCTCACGCGGCTGATCCTGCATCCGATCAGCGCCTATTTCCTGCTGTTCTCGCCGAACCAGCGGCGCCACATCAAGCGCTACCTGTTCCGCACCATCGGGCCCAAGGCCGGCTGGGCCGACGGCTACCGGCTGCTGCATGCCTTCTCGTCGACCGTGCTCGACCGGCTCTACTTCCTGCGCGGGCGGCTGGACCTGTTCGACATCCGCATCTATGGCAATCGGCCGGTCGAGGCCGAGGTCGCGGCCGGACGGGGTGCCTTCATGGTCGGCGCGCACGTCGGCAGCTTCGAGGCCGTGGGTGCCTGCAAGCACCGCGCCGAATCGCCCGCCGAGCTGCGGCCCGCGATGCTGATGTATCCGGACAACGCGCAGCAGATCAACGCGGTGCTGAACGCCATCAGCCTGCCGGCGCAGCGGCCGCACATCATCGCGCTGGGCCGGCCGCACTCGATGCTCGCGCTGCGCGACTGGCTCGATTCGGGTGGCCTTGCGGGCCTTCTGGCCGACCGCACCCTGGCCGGGCCCGAAGAGGCCGGCCCGCAGCGCGGCAGCAGCATCGAGATCCCGTTCCTTGGCCAGCCCGCGATCTTCAACGACGGGCCGTTCCGGCTCGCGGCCTTGTTGCGGCGCAAGGTGTTCTTCATGGCCGGCCTCTACCAGGGCGGTGCCCGTTACGATGTGCTGTTCGAGCCGCTGGCCGACTTCAGCGAGCGCCCGGGCGATCCGGCCGAGCGCGAACGGCGCATCCGCGCGGCGCTCGAAGCCTATGTGGCCCGGCTCGAGGCGCTCTGCCGCGCCTATCCGTACAACTGGTTCAACTTTCATGATTTCTGGCTCGAAGATCCGCATTGAACGATGGGGCAGGGCGCTGCTCGCGGCGCTGGCCCTCGGCGTGTTCCTCCTGCCCTCGGCCTGGTCCTTCGAACTCGACGACCTGATGGCGCTGCTGGCGCAGCAGAAGGGCGGCGAGGCGCGCTTCACCGAGCAGCGATTCGTGCGCGGCCTCGAAGGTCCGCTCGATGCAAGCGGCACGCTGAGCTTCACGGCCCCCGACCGGCTGGTGCGTCGCACCCTGTCGCCGCGCGCCGAGACCATGAGCGTTGAGGGCAACACGCTGACGCTGTCGCGCGGCGGCCGCACGCGCACGCTGGCGCTCGACAGCATGCCCGAGCTGCTCGGCATGGTCGAGGCGATGCGCAGCACCTTGAGCGGCAACCGCCAGGGCCTGCAGCGCTACTTCCGCGGCACGCTGGCCGGCAACGCTGCCGGCTGGTCGCTCGATCTGCAGCCGATCGATCCGCGCCTCGCGGCCCAGGTGCGCACGATGCGCCTGAGCGGCCGCGGCGGCGAGGTGCTCGGCGTCGACATGGAGTTCATCGGCGGCGACCGTTCGGTCATGAGCATCACGCCCGATCGTCCCGCAGCCGGCGCGGTGGCAGTGCCCGCGCGCGCCACGCCGTGACGCGAGGCGCCGCCGCCGTGGGCCGGCCGCGCGCCGCGCTGCCGCTCGCGATCTGGTTGCTGGCGCTGGTGGCCGGCGTGCTGCTGATCACGCGCACCCACTTCAGCGCCGATCTCTCGGCCTTCCTGCCGGCCAGCCCCGACGCGCGCCAGCAGGTGCTGATCGACCAGCTGCAGAGCGGCATCGCCTCGCGCACCATCTTCATCGGCATCGAAGGCGGCAGGGACGCGGCCGGGCGGGCCGAGGTGTCGCGCGCGGTGGCCTCGGCGATGCGCCAGAGCAGGCTCTTCGACCAGGTGCAGAACGGCGACACCAGCGACTGGAAGGACACCGGCACCTGGCTCTTCGACCACCGCTACCAGCTGGCACCGGACGTCTCGCCCGAGCGCTTCACGGCCGCAGGCCTGCGCGACGCGATCATCGACAGCCTCTCGATGCTCGGGACCCCCGCGGGCAATGCGCTCAAGCCGCTGCTGGAGCGCGATCCGACCGGCGAGACGCAACGCATCGCCGAGGGGCTGATCCCCGCCAGCTCGCCGCGCAGCGAGGAGGGCGTCTGGGTCTCGCGCACGGCACCCCGGGCGCTGATCCTCGCCACCACGCATGCCGCGGGCAGCGACCTCGACACCATCGCGGTGGCGATCGCGCGCGTGCAGGCAGCCTTCGCGGCCGCCACGCGCGCGCTGCCGGCGGCCGACCGACCACAGCTCCAGATGACCGGCGCGCCCGTGTTCTCGGTGCAGAGCCGCGACCAGATCAAGTCGGAGGCGATCCACCTGGCCGTGGTCGGCGCGATCGTCATGAGCGGCCTGCTGCTGCTGGCCTTCGCCTCGCCGCGCGCGCTCGTGATCGCCGTGCTGCCGGTGGCGACCGGCGTGGTCGGCGGCACCGCGATGGTCAGCCTGGTGTTCGGCAACGTGCACGGCCTCACGATGGGCTTCGGCAGCACGCTGATCGGCGAGACGGTCGACTACGCCATCTACTACCTGATCCAGGCCCGGGGCGCGGCGGTGCCGGGAACCGGGTGGGCGCGCTGGCGCGACATCCACTGGCCGACCGTGCGCCTCGGCCTCCTGACCTCGGTCTGCGGCTTCGCGGCGCTGGTGTTCTCGGGCTTCCCGGGGCTCGCGCAGCTCGGCGTGTTCTCGATCGCGGGGCTGATCTCGGCGGCGCTGGTGGCGCGCCACGTGCTGCCGGTGCTGGCGCCGGACGGCGCTGCGGGCATGGGCATGCGGCGCCAGATGGCGAAAGCCGCAGGCCTGCTGGTGCGCGGGCTGCCGCGCCTGCGCTGGGCGCTCGCGGCGCTCGGCGCAGGCGCGCTGGCGCTGGTGCTCTGGCAGGGCGGCTACCTGTGGCGGGCCGATCTCGGCGCCATGAGCCCGGTGCCCAAGGCCGCCCAGGCCCTCGATGCCGAACTGCGCGAGGACATCGGCGCCAGCGACGGCGGAACGCTGGTCGTGGTGCATGGCACCGACCTCCAGGCCACGCTGCGCAGCACCGAGGCCGCCGGTGCGCGGCTCGAGGCGCTGGTCGATCGCGGCGAGCTGAGCGGCTTCGAGACGGTCACGCGCGTGCTGCCCAGCGAAGCCGCGCAGGCAGCGCGCATCGCGAGCCTGCCCGATGCAGACAGCCTGCGCGCTCGCCTGGCCGAGGCCACGCAGGGACTGCCCCTGCCGGCCGCGCGGCTGGAGCCCTTCATCGCCGACGTGCAGGCCGCGCGCGCGCGGCCGATCATCGGGCGCGAAGACCTCCGGGGCGGCCCGCTCGATGCGCTCGCGAGCGCGCTGATGTTCGAGCGCGCGGCGGGCGGATGGTCGACGCTGATCTCGCTGCATCCGGGCCCGGGCTTCGACGCCGCGAAGCTGGCCGCCGCGCTCGACGGCCTGGCCGACGTGCAGGTGGTCAACGTCGGCGACGAGCTCACCGGCCTCTACCAGCGCTACCTGCGCGAGGCCTTCCTGCAGGTGCTGCTGGGCGCGCTCGCGGTGGTCCTGCTGCTGGCTTTCAGCCTGCGCTCGGGCCGGCGGCTGCTCGCCGTCTGCCTGCCGCTGGTGGTTGCGGTGGTGCTCGTGCTGGGCGGCATGGCGGTGCTGCACGTGCCGCTCGGCATCCTCCACCTGGTCGGCCTGCTGCTGATCGTGGCCGTGGGATCGAACTACGCGCTCTTCTTCGACCAGCTGCGCGTGACCGGCCGCGCCGACGAGGACACGCTGGCCTCGCTGATGCTCGCCAACATCACGACCGTGGTGTCCTTCGGCCTGATCGCGATCTCCGACATCCCCGCGCTGTCCTCGATCGGCCGCGTGGTGGCGCCGGGTGCGCTGCTCGCGCTGCTGCTGTCGGCGGCCTTTGCGCGCAGCGCGGTGCGCCGCTGAGGGAAAATCCGTCGCCATGCCGCCGAACGCCGTTCCCGCCGTCAACCCGCCGTCCGAAGCCTGGCCCTGGCCGCCCATGGTCCGCGCCAGCGTCGGCTGCCACCTCATGGCCGGCGGCGCCGCGCTGCTGCTGCCGGGCGCCGTGCCCTGGGCCATCGGTGCCGTGGCGCTCAACCATGCGCTGATCACCGCGGCCGGGCTGACACCGCGCAGCAGCCTTCTCGGGCAGAACCTCACGCGACTGCCGCCCGCTGCGGTGGCGCGCCGCGAAGTGGCGATCACGATCGACGACGGCCCCGACCCCGAAGTGACGCCGCAGGTGCTCGATCTGCTGGCCGCGCACGGCCAGCGCGCCACCTTCTTCTGCATCGCCGAGCGCGCGGCCGCGCATCCGGCACTGGCGCGCGAGATCATGGCGCGTGGCCACAGCATCCAGAACCACACGGCGCGGCATCGTCACAACTTCTCGCTGCTCGGTCCGCGCGGCCTGGCGCGCGAGATCTCGCACGCGCAGCAGCTGCTGTTCGAGGTCACGGGGCAGCGGGCCAGCTGCTTTCGCGCGCCTGCGGGCCTGCGCAATCCCTTCCTGGCGCCGGTGCTGCACCGTCTGGGCCTGTCGCTCGTGAGCTGGACCCGGCGCGGCTTCGACACCCGGGAGCGCGATCCGGCAGTGGTGCTTTCGCGGCTCGAAACCGATCTCGCAGCCGGAGACATCCTGCTGCTGCATGACGGCCATGCGGCACGCACCGCGACCGGCCAGGCCGTGCTGCTCGAGGTGCTGCCGCCGCTGCTCGACCGGCTCGGGCGCGAAGGGCTGCGTGCCGTGACCCTGCCGGAGGCATTCGAATGAGCGCTGCCTGCGCCGCGTCGCGCAGCACCGAGGTTTCCCGATGAGCAAGAACCCCCCGAGCCTTCCACTGTCGCCCGATGAAGCCTGGCGCCGCGTCCACGAGCAGGCCAGCGCCCCCTATCGCCAGGCCGGTCGCTTCGCCTGGCATTTCGCACGCGGCAAGCTCGGCCGCGACCCGGTCTTCCGCGGTCTGGTCGGGCGCGGCCTCATCGGCGCCGACCGCCGGCGCGTGGTCGACATCGGCTGCGGCCAGGGTCTGTTCGCGAGCCTTCTCGTCACGCTCCATGCCATGCACGCCAGGGGCGCCTGGCCCGCTTCGTGGGACGCGACGCCCGCCTTGACCCGCTACACAGGCATCGAGCTGATGCCCCGGGACGTGGCGCGCGCCGAGACTTCCATCGGCCACCTGCAGCCCAAGCCGGAATTCATCTGCGCCGACATGTGCACCGCAGAGCTGCCGCCCTGCGACCTGGTCGTGATCCTCGACGTCCTGCACTACGTCGACCTCCAGGCCCAGGAAGCGGTGCTGCGCCGCGTGCGCGATTCGCTCCAGCCTGGCGGCCGCCTGCTGCTGCGCGTCGGCGATGCATCGAGCCGGCGCGGCTTCGCGATCAGCCAGTGGGTTGACCGCACCGTGACCCGTGTGCGCGGGCACCGCGTGTCGCCGACCTGGGGCCGCACGCTGCAGGAGTGGACGCAGCTGCTAGAGCGGCTCGGGTTCTCGGTGCGCAACATCCCGATGAGCGCAGGCACGCCGTTCGCCAACGTGCTGCTGGTGGCGGACATCGCATGACCGCGCCGCAGACCCTCGATCGCGCCGGCATCGCGCGGCGCATTCCGCACGCCGGCCGCATGTGCCTGCTCAAGCGCCTGCTGTCCTGGGACGAACAGGCCATCCGCTGCAGCACCGCCACGCATGCCGAGGCCGACAACCCGTTGCGCACCGCCTCGGGCCTGCTGGCGCCGACGCTGATCGAATACGCCGCCCAGGCCATGGCGCTGCACGGCGGCCTGCTGGCCGCCGAAGGCGTCGAGCCATCGGCCGGTTTCATCGCCAGCGTGCGCAACGTGCGGCTGGCGATCGATCGGATCGACGACATCGAAGGCGAACTGCAGGTGAATGCCGAGCGCCTGACCGGCGATGCGAACCAGGTGCTCTATCGATTCGAGGTGCAGGATGCGCGCGGGCGCACCCTGGCCGACGGGCGGGCGGCGGTGGTGCTCAACACGCCGCTGGCTGCGGAAAGGACCCCATGAGCCTCGAAGGAAAGCGCGCCCTGGTCACGGGCGCCAGCGGTGCGCTCGGCAGCGCCATCGCCCGGCGCCTCGCGCGCGACGGCGCCACGCTGCTGCTGCATGCCAACGGCCGGCCCGAGGCGGTCGAGCAGCTGGCGGCGGCCATCGTGGCGGCCGGCGGCAAGGCCGAATGCGTGGTCTTCGACCTGCGCAGCGAAGAGGCCACGGGCGCGGCCTGCGAGCGCATGCTCGAAGGCGGCCCGGTGCAGGTCATCGTGAACAACGCCGGCGTGCACGACGACGCCGTGCTGCCCGGCATGCGCGCCGAGCAGTGGCACCGGGTGATTGACGTCTCGCTCAACGGCTTCTTCCGCGTCACGCAGCCGCTGCTGCTGCCGATGCTGCGCACCCGCTGGGGGCGGATCCTCAACATCTCGTCGGTGGCCGCGCTCGCCGGCAACCGCGGCCAGGTCAACTACGCGGCCGCCAAGGGCGCGCTCAATAGCGCCACCAAGGCACTGTCGCTCGAGGTCGCGGCGCGCGGCGTCACCGTCAATGCGATCGCGCCGGGCATCATCGCCTCGCCGATGGCCGACGCCGCCTTCGATGCGGACCTGATCCGGCAGATGGTGCCCGCCAGGCGTGCGGGCACGCCGGAGGAAGTGGCGGCGCTCGCGGGCTTCCTGGCCGGAGACGAGGCGGCCTACATCACCGGGCAGGTGATCTCCGTCAACGGCGGAATGTATTAGGCCCCCACGCTCCCCCGCTGCGTGTGGGTCGCTGCCCCCCGAGGGGCCCGCAGGCCGGCTTGGGACGGCCCGGCGCCGGCCGGCCATTGTCCCGCGCGCTATTGCTTGGGCACCATCGCGAAGAAGGGCCCGAGGCTGCCGAGAAACCAGTTCTGGCCGAAGTCGAGCGCGGCACGGCGGTATTTCTCGTCGGCCTGCGCGGCCAGCAGATCGAGCCGCGCCACCACCTTCGACAGCTCGCGGTCGACCAGCAGGTTGCGCCCGCGCTCGCTGATCTCGGTGGCCAGCAGCACCGGCTGGCCGTCGGGGCCGGTCCTGGAGCCGATCAGCCAGAGCGAGATCTCGAAGTTGCGCGCCGCCCGAAAGCTGTTCTCGGCGCTCACGCCGTCGAGCATGTTCTGCTCCCAGGTGTCGCCATTGGCCTGCTTGAGCAGCGCCGCCCAGCCGACCACCAGGGCCGCGACGCGGTCGCCCTGGAAGGGCTTGGGCGTGGTCTCGAAGGCCAGCCGGATGGCGTCGACGCCGTAGGCCCCCTGCAACTGGGGCAGCGGCTGGTTCTCCGAGATCGACGTCCAGGTGCGCTGGATCGCCTCGTCGGCGCTGGCGCACCACTTGCGCCATTCGCGCGGGTTGCGGCGATAGAGCGACAGCTGCACCCGGCGCACCGACTGCAGGTTGTCGCGCAGCGCCAGGTTGGCGATGCGGTTGGCGCCGCTCTGCAGCCATTCGGTGTTGTCGTAGGGCTGGGCGCGATCGGTGGATGTGCAGCCGGCCAGGCCGAATGCCAGCGCGGCGCCGCCGAGCAGGCAGGCACGGCGCTGAAGGGGCCCGGAAAGAGGGGGAACACGCATGGGCCGCACGTTATCATCCTCGGCGCAGCCGGCGGCCCCGCACGCGCACTGCGAAACAGCCGAATCTGCTTACAAATCAATACCTTGGAAGCTTCCTTGGCAATCCACCTGGCAACCACACCGGCCCCAGCGCCGGCGCAACCCGGCTTCGGGCCGACCTGACGTGCGCCTCAATTCCATCAAGCTTTCGGGCTTCAAGTCCTTCGCCGAGCCGACCAACTTCCTGCTGCCCGGGCAACTGGTCGGCGTGGTCGGCCCCAACGGCTGCGGCAAGTCGAACATCATGGACGCGGTGCGCTGGGTGCTCGGCGAATCGCGCGCCTCGGAACTGCGCGGCGAGTCGATGCAGGACGTGATCTTCAACGGCACCACCACACGCAAGCAGGCCAGCCGGTCCAGCGTCGAACTCGTGTTCGACAACGCCGACCATCGCGCCGGCGGCCAGTGGTCGCAGTTCGCCGAGATCGCGGTCAAGCGCGTGCTCACGCGCGACGGCAATTCGAGCTACTACATCAACAACCAGCCGGTGCGCCGGCGCGACGTCCAGGACGTGTTCCTCGGCACCGGCCTCGGCCCCCGTGCCTACGCGATCATCGGCCAGGGCACGATCAGCCGGATCATCGAATCCAAGCCCGAGGAACTGCGACTGTTCCTCGAGGAAGCGGCCGGGGTCTCCAAGTACAAGGAACGCCGGCGCGAGACCGAGAACCGCCTGGGCGACACGCGCGAGAACCTCACGCGGGTCGAGGACATCCTGCGCGAGCTCAACAGCAACCTCGAACGCCTCGAGAAGCAGGCCGAAGTGGCGGCGCGCTACAACACGCTCACGGGCGACGCGACGCGCAAGCAGCACCAGCTGTGGTTCCTCAAGCGCAGCGAGAGCGAGGCCGACCAGGCCAAGGTCAAGGCCGATGCCGAGCGCGCGATCAACGACCTCGAGTCGCGCACCGCCGACCTGCGGCACGTCGAGGCCGATCTCGAAGCCGTGCGCCAGGGCCACTACGCGGCCGGCGACCAGGTCAACCAGGCCCAGGCCCGGCTCTACGAGGCCAGCGCCGAGGTCGGGCGTCTCGAGGGCGAGATCCGTTTCGTGGTCGAGGGCCGCCAGCGGGTCGAGCAGCGCCTGGTGCAGTTGCGCGAGCAGATCGCCCAATGGGGCGCCCGGCGCGAGGACGCCGAGGCCGAGATCGAGACGCTGGCCGGCCAGGGCGTGAACGCCGAGGAGCAGGCCGAACTGCTGGCCGCCCAGCTCGAGGAACACGACGCCCGCCTGCCCGAGCTCGAGGATGCGCAGCAGCGCGCGCAGAACGAAGCCAACACGCAGCGGGCCACGGTGGTCCAGGTGCAGCAGCAGATCCAGGTGCTGGCGGCCGACCAGCGCAACATCGAGGAACAGAGCCGGCAGCTCAACCAGCGCGCCGAACGGCTGCGCGTGGACCGCAACGCGCTCGCGGCCCCTGACGAGGCCCGGCTGCAGGATCTGCAGGCCCAGCTCGCGACCGCCCAGGAAGCCTCGGCAGAGGCCGAGGCCCGTCTGCACGAATTGCAGGAAGCCGTGCCCCAGCTGGACGACGACCGGCGCACGCGCCAGCAGGCGGTCAATGCCGAAGGTGCGCGGCATGCCGACCTGTCGGCCCGGCTCGAGGCGCTCAAGGCGCTGCAGGAGAAGGTCCGCACCGACGGCAAGCTCGCGCCCTGGCTCGCGAAGCACGGCCTCGACGGCCTGCAGGGCCTGTGGAGCCGCATCCACATCGAGCAGGGTTGGGAGAGCGCGCTCGAATCGGCATTGCGCGAGCGCATGGGTGCGCTCGAGGTCAGCCGGCTCGACATGGTGCGCGCCTTCGGCAGCGACGCCCCGCCGGCCAAGCTGGCCTTCTACACGCCGCCTGCGGCGGGCCGGCCTCAGGCCGCATCGGAGCTGCCGCGCCTGTCGGACCTGCTGCGGCTCGGCGATGCCGGCCAGCAGGCGCTGCTGGCCGAATGGCTGCATGGCTGCTTCACGGCGCCATCGCTCGAAGCCGCACTCGCGCAGCGCGAGCGCCTGCAGCCGGGCGAGGTGGTGTACGTGCAGAGCGGCCATGCGGTCACGCACCACAGCGTAAGCTTCTACGCGCCCGATTCGGAGCAGGCCGGGCTGCTCGCGCGCCAGCAGGAGATCGAGAACCTCGACCGCCAGCTGCGCGCCCAGGCGCTGATCGCCGACGAGTCGCGCACCGCGCTGGCACGCGCCGAGGCCGCCTACGGCGATGCCGCGCAGCGCCTGGTGGCGGCGCGCCGCGATGCCGGCGAGACGCAGTCGCGCGCCCACGAGCTGCAGGTCGAGACCCTGCGACTCGCGCAGCTGGCCGAGCAGGCCCGGGCGCGCAGCGCGCAGCTCGCCAGCGACCTCGGCGAGGTCGATGCCCAGCTCGAGGAACTGCAGGAGCGCCGCGTCGCGGCCGAATCGCGCTTCGAGGAACTCGACATGCAGCTGGCCGACAGCCAGGAACGCCATGCGCAGCTCGACGAACGCGTGATCGAGGCCGGCCGCGCCCTGAGCGCGAGCCGCGAGCAGCACCGCAGCCTGGAGCGCCAGGCGCAGGAGGCGACCTTCGCGCAGCGCACGCTCGAGGCCCGGCGCGGCGAGCTCAGCCGTGCCATCGAGACCGCGACGCAGCAGAACGTGGCACTGGCCGACGAGGACGAACGCGCGCGCGCCGAGCTCGGCCGGCTGTCGGACGCCGCAGCCCAGGCCGGGCTGCAGGACGCGCTGTCGCTCAAGCTCGAGCGCGAAGGTGCGCTCGGCGCCGCGCGCAGCCAGTACGACGACCTCACGCTCAAGCTGCGCGCGAGCGACGAGCGCCGCCTGCAGCTCGAGCGCGAGCTCGACCCGCTGCGCCAGCGAATCACCGATTTCCAGCTCAAGGAGCAGGCCGCCCGCCTGGGCTTCGAGCAGTACCAGCAGCTGCTGGCAGACGCCCAGGCCGACCTGGAAGCGGTCGCGCTGTCGATCGAGACCGACAAGGTGCGCCTCTCGGGCCTGCAGGGCGAGATCGACCGCCTGCACCGCGAGGTCGCGGCGCTCGGCGCGGTCAACCTGGCGGCGCTCGACGAGCTCGCGGTGGCGAGCGAGCGCAAGGTCTTCCTCGACGCCCAGTCGGCCGACCTCAACGAGGCCATCGGCACGCTCGAGGACGCGATCCGCAAGATCGACGGCGAGACGCGCGAGCTGCTCGGCGGCACCTTCAAGATCGTCAACGAGCACTTCAGCCGGATGTTCCCCGAGCTCTTCGGCGGCGGCAACGCACGCCTCATGATGACCGGCGACGAGATCCTCGACTCCGGCGTGCAGGTGATGGCGCAGCCGCCCGGCAAGAAGAACCAGACCATCCACCTGCTCTCGGGCGGCGAGAAGGCGCTGACCGCGATCGCGCTGGTGTTCGCGATCTTCCAGCTCAACCCGGCACCGTTCTGCCTGCTGGACGAGGTCGATGCGCCGCTCGACGACGCCAACACGGAGCGCTACGCCAAGCTGGTCACGGCCATGAGCCGCGAGACGCAGTTCCTGTTCATCAGCCACAACAAGATAGCGATGGAGATGGCCGAGCAGCTGATCGGCGTGACCATGCAGGAGCAGGGCGTCTCGCGCATCGTGGCGGTCGACATGGAATCCGCCGTGTCGATGGTCGAGGCGGCATGATGACCCCCACGCTCCTCACTTCGTGTGTCGCTGCCCCCCGAGGGGGCCGCAGCCGCCTTGGGGCGGCCCGGCGGCGTCTGAGCCGGTGCACCCCATGAGCAATCTCACTGTTGCCCTTGCCATCGTCGGCGGTCTGGTGCTGGCCGCGCTGGTCGGCTTCAACGCCTGGACCTCGCGCCGCAACACGCCGCGCCAGCCCGACGCCACCGACAGCCTGCCGTCGTCCCTGCATCAGCCGTTGGCCGCGCCCGGCGACCAGGAGCCGGTGCTGCATGTCGAGCCCCGCGCCGTGCCCGGCAACGAGCGCCACGAGCCGCTGTTCGACCCCGACCTGCCGGCGCCCAGCGCACTCGTCGTGCCCTCGGGCGAACGGCGCGGCGGCCTCGATCCGCTGATCGACGTGATCGCGCCGGTGTCGCTCGACGGCCTCGCCTCCGGCGACGCTGCGATCGCCGCCATGCCGGCCACGCGCCGGGCGGGCAGCAAGCCGGTGGCGGTCGAGGGCCTCAACGAGTTCACGGGCGAGTGGGAACCCGCCACCGCCGGCCAGCGCTACGGCGCCTTCCAGGTCGGCGTGCAGATGGCCAACCGCACCGGCGCCCTCAACGAGATCGAATACTCGGAATTCGTGGTCAAGGCCCAGGCCTTCGCGGATGCCGTCAACGGTGCTCCCGAGTTCCCCGAGATGCTCGACGAGGTGGCGCGGGCGCGCGAGCTCGACCAGTTCGCGAGCTCGCACGACGCCCAGCTCGGCTTCGTGCTGCGCGCTCGCCATGCCGCCTGGAGCCCCGGCTACGTGCAGCAGAACGCGGCGCGCCTGGGCTTCGTGGCCGGGATCATCCCGGGCCGCATGGTGCTGCCGGCAGGCGAGCCGGGCCTGCCGCCGATCCTCGGCCTGTCCTTCGACACCCAGGCCGCGCTGGCCGACGACCCGGCGCAATCGGCGATCCGCGAGCTCACGCTGAGCCTCGACGTGCCGCAGGTCGACCGTGGCGAGCGCCCCTTCGTGCGCATGCGCGAGTCCGCCGCCACGCTGGCGCGCGAGATGGACGGCATCGTCACCGACGGCGACGGCCAGCTGCTGCGCGAAGAAACCATGGACGCGATCGGCGTCGACCTCGAGCAGCTCTACGACACGCTCGACTCGCGCGATCTTTCGGCCGGTTCACCGCTGGCGCGGCGCCTGTTCAGCTAGGCCGGAGAAGCTCATGACACCGCGCGAAGACGCGCTGCGCGAAGCCACCCGGCTGAGCGAGCAGCTGCACCGCCACGCCCACCTCTACTACGTGCTCGATGCGCCCGAGCTGCCGGACGCCGAGTACGACAAGCTCTTCAGGCGCCTGCAGGCGCTGGAGGCCGAGTACCCGGATCTGCGCACGCCCGATTCCCCCACCCAGCGCGTGGGCGGCCAGCCGCTCGACGGCTTTGCCAAGGTGCGCCACAAGGTGCCGATGCTGTCGATCCGCACCGAGACCGACATCACGCCGGCCGGCGCCAGCGCCTTCGATGCGCGGGTGCGCAAGGAGCTCGGCCTGGCCGAGGACGGTCCCCAGGTGACCTATGTCTGCGAACTGAAGTTCGACGGCCTCGCGCTCAACCTGCGCTACGAGCAGGGCGTGCTGGTGCAGGCTGCCACGCGCGGCGACGGCGAGATCGGCGAGGAGGTGACGCAGAACATCCGCACCGTGCAGCAGATCCCGCTGCGGCTGCACGGCGAGGCCTCGGCCATTCCGCCGGTGGTCGAGGTGCGCGGCGAGGTCTACATGCGGCGCGACGACTTCGACGCCCTCAACGCACGCCAGCGCGAGAAGATCGCGGCCGGCCAGAAGAACGAGAAGGTCTTCGTCAACCCGCGCAATGCCGCGGCCGGCGCGGTACGCCAGCTCGACCCGGCCATCGCGGCGCAGCGGCCGCTGAGCTTCTTCGCCTACGGCCTCGGCGAGGTCACGCCGCCGGCCGAGGGCGGCCCCGACCACGCCACCCAGTTCGACTGGCTGCAGCAGTTCGCGGCCTGGGGCTTCCCGGTGGCGCAGCAGACCGCCCGCGCCCGCGGCGCGATCGAGCTGATCGCCTTCCACGAGACCATCGGCCGCCAGCGCGACGGCCTGCCCTACGACATCGACGGCGTGGTCTACAAGGTCGACAGCGTCGAGGAACAGCGCCGCCTTGGCTTCGTCTCGCGCGAGCCGCGCTGGGCCGTGGCCCACAAGTACCCGGCCCAGGAGCAGCTCACCGAGGTGCTCGCGATCGAGGTGCAGGTGGGACGCACCGGCAAGCTCACGCCGGTGGCCAAGCTGGCGCCGGTGTTCGTGGGCGGCGTCACCGTGACCAACGCGACCCTGCACAACGAGGACGAAACCCGCCGCAAGGACGTGCGCGTGGGCGACACGGTCATCGTGCGGCGCGCCGGCGACGTGATTCCCGAGGTGGTGGGCGTGCTGCCCGAGAGCGCGGCACGGCCGGACGCCGAGCGCGGCCCCGTCTTCACGATGCCGCGCCAGTGCCCGGTCTGCGGCTCGGACGCGGTGCGCGAGGAGGGCGAGGTCGACTACCGCTGCAGCGGCGGCCTGTTCTGCGCCGCCCAGCGCAAGGAGGCGATCCTGCATTTCGCGGCCCGGCGCGCGCTCGATATCGAGGGACTGGGCGACAAGCTGGTCGAGCAACTGGTCGACGCCGACCTGATCCGCACGCTTCCCGACCTCTACAAGCTGGGCTTCACGACCTTGGCGGGCCTCGATCGCATGGCCGACAAGTCAGCCAGGAACATCGTCGACGCGCTCGAGGCGTCCAAGAAGACCACCTTGCCGCGCTTCCTGTTCGGCCTCGGTGTGCGCCATGTCGGCGAGAGCACGGCGAAGGAGCTGGCGCGCCACTTCGGCAAGCTCGATGCGGTGATGGACGCGAGCGAGGCGCAGTTGCTGGAGGTCGAGGACATCGGCCCGGTGGTTGCGAGCAGCCTGCGCACCTTCTTCGACCAGCCGCACAACCGCGAGGTGGTCGAGCAGCTGCGCGCCTGCGGCGTGCACTGGGAGGAGGGCGAACCGGCACCGCGCGCCGCCAAGCCACTGAGCGGAAAGACCTTCGTCATCACCGGCACGCTTCCTACGCTGAGCCGCGAGGAAGCGAAGGAAAAGCTGGAAGGGGCCGGCGCCAAGGTGGCAGGCTCGGTCAGCAAGAAGACCGACTACCTGGTCGCGGGTGCCGAAGCGGGCAGCAAGCTCGACAAGGCCAACGCACTGGGCGTCCAGGTGATCGACGAGGCGGGGATGCTCGGCATCCTGGGCGGCGCGGCCGACTGAAACCGGACCGGACGCGACTGAACCCGCGCGGATTTTCCCGGTCAACAGGAAGTGCCGCCGGCCGTTGACTGGTGGAACGCGTCTGGAGATCCGAATGAAGCGCATCGTTCTCGTGTCGATCGCGGCCGCCTCGGCGGCCCTGCTGGGCGGCTGTGTCGCGCCGGGACCGTATTACGCGTCGCCGTACGGCGGCTACTACGCGGCCTCGCCGGTGGTGGTCTCGCCCTCGATCTACTACGGAGGCTATTACGGGGCTTGGGGCGGCTGGCCCGGGTACTACGGCCGGCCGGGCTGGCCAGGCTACTACGGCGGCTACTACGGGCGACCCGGTTACTACGGCTGGGGCGGCCGTCCAGGCTACTACGCCGGAGCCTACGGGCGGCCCGGCTACTACGGGCGTCCAGGTGGCTACTACGGCGGCCGGCCCGGGTATTACCGCCGATAGCGCATATAGAGCATCCAGGGCGGCCGGTCGCTGCGTTTCGGCCCGAAGCCCGCTCGATGCGCCGCCCGCGAACGGCGCCGCCGCGATAATCCGCAGATGGCCATCCGCGAAATCCTCAAGATGGGCGACCCCCGGCTGCTGCGCATCGCGCAGCCCGTGGCTGCCTTCGACACCGACGAACTGCACCTGCTGGTGCGCGACATGTTCGAGACCATGCATGCGGTCAACGGCGCCGGCCTCGCGGCGCCGCAGATCGGCGTCGACCAGCAACTGGTGATCTTCGGCACCAACACCGTGAATCCGCGCTATCCGGATGCGCCGATCGTGCCGCGCACCGTGCTGCTGAACCCGGTCGTCACGCCGCTCGGCGAGGCCGAGGAGGAGGGCTGGGAAGGCTGCCTCTCGGTGCCGGGCCTGCGCGGCGTGGTGCCGCGCTTCGCGGCCGTCCGCTACACGGGGTTCGACCCGTACGGCGATCCGATCGATCGCACCGTGGACGGCTTCCACGCGCGGGTCGTGCAGCACGAGGTCGACCACCTGCTGGGCAAGCTGTACCCGATGCGGATGCGCGACTTCACGCGCTTCGGCTACACCGAGGTCCTGTTCCCGGGCCTCGATGCGAGCGAGGACGACTGATCAGTTCAGCCGGCCGCCGCTGCCCGCGACGCTGAAGCGTCCGGCGCCGAGGAAGGCCACGGCCAGCGCCGAGAACAGGAAGAGGCCCTGGGTCTCGAGCGCCCAGCCGCCGTTCTTGTCGAGCGACCAGAGCTGGCCGGTGTGAACCAGCCAGATCGCGACCAGCATGTTGATCACGATGATCCAGGCCGCCGCGCGCGTGTAGATGCCACCGATCAACAGCACCGGCGCGAGAATCTCTCCGACATAGACGAGGTACGCCAGCACGCCGGGCAGGCCGTGCGAGCTCAGCAGGCCGGAGACGAAGCCGACGCCGGTCGTGAGCTTGGCGGCGCCGTGCAGCAGCAGCAGGATGCCCAGGGCCAGGCGCAGCACGAGCTTGCCGGTGTCATCGGAACGGATCATTTGAGAAACCTTTCGTTGCTTGAAAACAGGCGGGATTGTGGTGCATCTGCCCGTCGTCTTCCCGAATAAGTTTCCAACCGGTTGTTGTTTGGCAGACTCGCGCGCGGCCCCGTAAACTGCCCGATGCCATTTTTTCCCGCTGACCGAAGAGGACTCCGCATGAACCCACGCATTCGCCCGGCCCTGGCCGCCGTCGCCACCACCCTGGCCATTGCTGCCGCTGCACCGGCCTTCGCGGGCAAGACGCTCGATGCGGTCAAGCAGCGCGGCAGCGTCAAGTGCGGCGTGACCAACGGCGTGGCGGGCTTCTCGGCGCCCGACACCCAGGGCAACTGGTCGGGCCTGGACGTCGACACCTGCCGCGCAATCGCGGCGGCGGTGCTGGGCGACCCCAAGAAGGTGGAGTTCGTGCCGCTCAATTCGCAGCAGCGCTTCTCGGCCCTGCAGGCCGGCGAGATCGACATCCTCGCGCGCAACACCACCTGGAACCTGACGCGCGACGCCTCGCTGGGCTTCCACTTCACCACCATCACCTACTACGACGGCCAGGGCTTCCTGGTGCCCAAGAAGATCAAGGTGACGAGCGCCAGGCAACTCAAGAACGCCACGATCTGCACGCAGGCCGGAACCACCAACGAGAAGAACGTCGCCGACTGGTTCAAGGCCCAGAACATCCCCGTCAAGACCATCGTCTTCGACAGCTTCGAGGCCTCGTTCAAGGCCTTCTTCTCGGGCCGTTGCCAGGCCTTCACGACCGACAGCTCGGCGCTCGCCGGCCTGCGCAACAAGGAGGCGCCGAATCCCGACGACTACGTGATCCTGCCCGAGCTGATCTCCAAGGAGCCGCTGGCACCGCTGGTGCGCCGCGGCGACGACGAATGGTTCGCGATCGCCAAGTGGGTGCCCAACGCGCTGATCGAGGCCGAGGAGGTCGGCATCACGCAGGCCAACATCGACGAGCTCAAGGCCGGCAGCAAGGACCCTGCCCAGCAGCGCCTGGTCGGCAGCGGCGACGACGTCGGCAAGCTGCTGGGGCTCGACAAGGACTGGTCCTACCGCGCGATCAAGGCGGTCGGCAACTACGGCGAGGTGTTCGAGCGCAACGTCGGGCCCAAGTCGACGCTCAAGCTGCCGCGCGGCTCCAACAACCTCTGGAACAAGGGCGGCCTGATGTACGGATTGCCGGTGCGATGAACCGGCCGGGGGCGGGCGGCCGCCGCGCCGCCTGGCTCGCATGGGGGCTGCAGGCCCTGCTGGTCGCGGCGGTGGCCGGTGCCGCGTTCTGGCTCGTGCACCACGCGCTCGAGCTGCTGCGCGCCCGCGGCGTGCGCTCGGGCTTCGATTTCCTGCTGCAGCCGGCGGGCTTCGACATCTCCGAGGGCTGGCTCAGCTTCGACGCCGGCCAACCGTTCTGGCGCGCCTTCCTGGCCGGCCTCATCAACACGGTGCGCGCGGCCATTCCGGCGGCGCTGCTGGCGGTGCTGTTCGGCACGCTGATCGGCATCGGCCGGCTGGCGCCGCACGTGCTGGTGCGCGGCTTGTGCACGGCCTACGTGGAGACGGTGCGCAATGTGCCACTGCTGGTGCAGCTGCTGATGCTCTATTTCGCGATCACCCAGCTGCTGCCCGACTCCACCGACCCGCTCGAGCTGCTGCCCGACGTCTGGCTCAGCAAGGGCGGCCTGTCGCTGCCGTGGCCGGTGCGCGAGGAGGGCGCCTGGTTTCCGGATCGGCTCGAATGGCCCGAGCGCGGCAGCTTCAACGTCAGCGGCGGGGCGGCACTGAGCCCCGAGTACCTCGCGATCGTGGGTGCGCTGGCGCTCTACACGGCGGCCTTCGTGGCCGAGATCGTGCGCGCCGGGATCGGCTCGGTCTCGCAGGGCCAGCGGCTCGCCGCCCGCGCGCTCGGGCTGTCTCCGGGGCAGGAACTTCGGATCGTCGTCATGCCGCAGGCGCTGCGGGTGATCGTGCCGGCGCTCACCAACCAGCTGCTGAGCCTGACCAAGAACTCCTCGCTGGCGGTCGTGGTGGGCTATCCCGAACTCGTCTCGGTGGCCAACACCGCGCTCAATTCGACCGGGCGCGCCTTCGAATGCATCGCGGTGATCATGGCGGTCTACCTGAGCCTGTCGCTGCTGATCTCGGGCGGCATGAACTTCTACAACGCGCGGGTGGCGCTCAGGGGGTGGCGATGAGGGCGCAAGGCACCGCCTGGCGCCAGGAGCTCTGGGGCTCGCCGCTGCGCGCCGCGTTCACGCTGGCGCTGCTGGCGCTGTTCGGCTGGGCCGCGCTGCATGGCTTCGATTGGGCCGTGCGGCAGGCCGTGTTCCGCCCCGACGCCGAGGCCTGCCGCGCGGTGGCGCACGGTGCCTGCTGGGGCGTGGTGGCCGAGAAGTGGCGCCCGATGCTGTTCGGCCGCTATCCCTACGAGGACCAGTGGCGGCCCGCGGTCGCGGTCACGCTGCTTTCGGCCACCACGCTGCTGAGCGCCTGGCCGCGCAGCTGGCGCTGGTGGCTGCTGCCGCTGTGGATCGCGACGCTGGCGCTGGCCCTGCTGCTGATGCACGGCGGGCTGTTCGGACTCGAGGTCGTGCCGACCAGCCGCTGGGGCGGCCTGCCGCTGACCATCGGCCTGGCGGTCGTCGGGCTCGCGCTGGCGTTTCCGCTGGCCCTGCTGCTGGCGCTCGGCCGCCGCTCGCAGTGGCCCGTTCTGCGCACGCTGAGCGCGACCTACATCGAGCTGGTGCGCGGCGTGCCGCTCATCTCGGTGCTGTTCATGGCCTCGTTCCTGCTGCCGCTGTTGTGGCCTGCGGGCTGGCGGCCCGACGTCCTGCTGCGCGTGCTGGCGGGCCTGGTGCTGTTCGTGGCGGCGTATTTCGCCGAGATCATCCGCGGCGGCCTGCAGGCGGTGCCGCGCGGCCAGACCGAGGTCGCGATGGCGCTCGGCTTCGGCCGCTGGCCGGTGCAGCGCGACATCGTGCTGCCGCAGGCGCTGCGGCTGGTGGTGCCGGCGCTGACCAACAGCGTGGTCGGCACCCTGAAGGACACCTCGCTGGTCACGGTGGTCGGCCTGTTCGAGCTCACGGGTGCGCTCGGCCTCGCGCTAGGCGGCGATCCGACCTGGCGCCCGTTCTATCTCGAGGGCTACCTGTTCATCGCGGCGGTGTACTGGGTGCTGTGCTTCGGGCTGTCGCGCTACAGCGCGTGGCTGGAGCGTCGGCTGGCCACGCCCTGAGCGCCGGCGCGCGGTGGCGGCGCGCTACGACGCCAGCGCCTCGAGCAGTTCGGTCTCGATCGCGAGCTGCGCGCGCTGGCCCTGCAGCTCGGGGCCGCTGATCAGGAAGGTGTCCTCGATGCGCTCGCCGAGCGTCGTGACCTTGGCCAGCTGCAGGTTGAGGTGATGGCGCGCCAGCACCCGCGCCACCGAATAGAGCAGCCCCGCGCGATCGCTGGCCGAGATGCTGAGCAG
Organism: Variovorax jilinensis; assembly: GCF_030316885.1. Lineage (GTDB taxonomy): Bacteria > Pseudomonadota > Gammaproteobacteria > Burkholderiales > Burkholderiaceae_C > Variovorax > Variovorax jilinensis. Next base: position 175,105 of record NZ_JASZYQ010000003.1, read on the forward strand.
CCAGCGCTGCGCCTTCTCGTCGGGCAGCAGGCTGATGCGCGGCTTGATCGGGAAGCTGCGCACCCGGCGCGACACCCGGCCCTTGCTGGGCGGCGGCAGCGGCCCGGCTTCGCTCAGCGTCTTCGTGAGGCCGGCCTCGACCATGTTGATCAGGTCGCGGTAGTGCTCGGGCACGAAGGTGGTCACGACCTGGAAGGTGTCGAGCGCGAAGCCGTTGCTGGTGGTGTGGACCTTGGCATCCAGGATGCTGAACGACGACTGGTCGAAGTAGCCGCAGATGCGCACGAACAGGTCGGCCTGGTCGGGCGTGTAGACCACCACCTGCAGGCCTTCGCCCACCGGCGACAGCCGCGCCCGCACCAGCGGTGGCGCGCGCGGATCGAGCGGCACGCCGGCCGGCGGCACGTGGCGCGACAGCTGCTTGGCGTGCCAGGCGATCTCGGAGGCGTCGTGGCGCATGAAATAGCCCACGTCGAGCGTCTCCCACAGCGCCTTGTGGGCATTGGTGGGCTCCGCGTGCAGCGCCAGCTGGACCAGGGCCTCGCGCTTGCGGGCCTCGATCTCGGCGCCCGGGTCGGGCATGTGGCCGCCGAGCGCGCGCGACGCCGCGCGGTACAGATCCTCGAGCAGCTTGCCCTTCCAGGCGTTCCAGACCCGCGGAGAGGTGCCGCGGATGTCGGCGATGGTGAGCAGGTAGAGCGCCGTCAGGTAGCGTTCGCTGCCCACGCGCTGGGCGAAGGTGCCGATCACCTCGGGGTCGCTGAGGTCCTGCTTCTGCGCGACCTGGCTCATTACGAGGTGCTCGGCGACCAGGAACTCGATCAGCTTCGAATCCTCGCGGGCAATGCCGTGCTGGCGGCAGAAGCGCCGCACGTCGCGCGCGCCGAGCGTGGAATGGTCGCCGCCGCGGCCCTTGGCGATGTCGTGGAAGAGCGCCGCCACGTAGAGGATCCAGGGCTTGTCCCAGCCGGCCGCGAGCTGCGAGCACAGTGGGTACTCGTGCGCGTGCTCGGCGATGAAGAAGCGGCGCACGTTGCGCAGCACCATCAGGATGTGCTGGTCGACCGTGTAGACATGGAACAGGTCGTGCTGCATCTGGCCCACGATGCTGCGGAACACGCGCAGATAGCGCCCGAGCACCGAGGTCTGGTTCATCAGCCGCAGCGCGTGCGTGATGCCGCGCGGCTGCAGCAGCATGCGCATGAAGGTCTCGTGATTGACCGGGTCGTTGCGGAACCTGCTGTCCATCACGTGGCGCGCGTTGTAGAGCGCGCGCAGCGTGCGCGCCGACAGGCCGTTGACGCCGATGGTCTTCTGGTAGAGCAGGAAGGTCTCGAGGATCGCGTGCGGGTTCTTCAGGTAGAGGTCGTCGCTCGCGACCTCGATCAGGCCGCCCTTCTCGAAGAAGCGCTCGTTGATCGGCGTCGCCTCGTCGGCCTGCGGCTGCAGCCGCTCGGCGATGTTGAGCAGCAGGATCTGGTTGAGCTGCGTGACCGCCTTGGCGGCCCAGTAGTAGCGCCGCATGAGCGCCTCGCTGGCCTTGCGCTGCGACTCGCCGACGTAGCCGAAGGTGGCGGCCACGGCGGTCTGCAGGTCGAACACCAGCCGGTCCTCGCGCCGATTGGCCGTGACGTGCAGGCGCGCGCGGATCAGGCTCAGCAGCGCCTCGTTGCGCTTGATCTGCTGGGCCTCGAAGGCGGTGGCGAGGCCGTTGCGGGCAAGGTCGTCCCAGCGGCTGCCGAAACCCGCGGCCTTGGTCATCCAGAGGATGGTCTGCAGGTCGCGCAGGCCGCCCGGCGATTCCTTGCAGTTGGGTTCGAGCGCGTAGGGCGTGTTGTCGAACTTCTGGTGGCGGTGCCGCATCTCCTGCGACTTGGCGGCAAAGAAGGCCTGCGGGTCGATCGCGGCGAAGAAGCTTTTGCGAAAGCCCGCGTAGAGCTTCTTGTCGCCGATCACCAGTCGCGATTCGAGCAGCGAGGTCTGGACCGTGACGTCCTTCGCGGCCTCGGCCAGGCATTCGTCCACCGTCCGCACGCTCGAGCCGATCTCGAGCCCGGCGTCCCAGCACTGGCCGATGAAGGCCTCGAGGCGGCCCGGCGCGATGCCGTCCGGATGCTCCTCGGGCAGCAGCAGCAGCACGTCGACGTCCGAGAACGGGAACAGCTCGCCGCGGCCGAAGCCGCCGACCGCCACCAGGGCGGCCGAACTGCCGAAGCCGGCGTCCTCCCAGAGTGCGGCGAGCGTCTCGTCGGCCAGCGCCGCCAGCTGGCGCAACACCGTATGGACGCTGCGCGTGGGCGCGCGCGCACTGCGCAGCTGGTCGAACAGGGCCAGCTTGTGCGTGCGGTAGGCGTCGCGCAACGAAGCGATGTCCACCTTGACCGCCTGGGGGCGCTCGCGCGGGCTCAAGCCGTGGCGCTGACGAAAGCGGGCGGCGGCGGGCTGCCGGCCGACAGCGTGAGGACCTCGTAGCCGGTCTCGGTCACCAGCACCGTGTGCTCCCATTGGGCCGACAGCGAGTGATCGCGCGTGACGATGGTCCAGCCGTCGTACTGGCCGCCCTTGGCGTCTTCCTTGATCTCCCGCTTGCCGGCGTTGATCATCGGCTCGATCGTGAAGGTCATGCCCGGCTTGAGCTCCTCGAGCGTGCCCGGGCGGCCGTAGTGCAGTACCTGGGGCTCTTCATGAAAGCCGCGGCCGATGCCGTGGCCGCAGAACTCGCGCACGACCGAGAAGCCGTTGCTCTCGGCGAAACGCTGGATCGCGAAGCCGATGTCGCCCAGGCGGGCGCCGGGCCGGACCTTGACGATGCCGTGCCACATGGCGTCGTAGGTGAAGCTGCACAGCCGCTTGGCCGCGATCGAGGCGTCGCCGATCACGAACATCCGGCTGGTGTCGCCGTGCCAGCCGTCCTTGATGACCGTGATGTCGCAGTTGACGATGTCACCCTTCTTGAGCGCCTTGTCGTTCGGGATGCCGTGGCACACCACGTGGTTGACCGAGGTGCAGATCGACTTCGGGTAGGGCGTGCTGCTGGCACCCATGTAGTTGAGTGGCGCGGGAATGGCGCCCTGGACCTGCGTGATGTAGTCGTGGGCCAGCTTGTCGATCTCGTTGGTCGTCTTGCCGGCGACCATGTGGGGGGTCAGGTAGTCCAGCACCTCGGAGGCCAGTCGGCATGCCACGCGCATGCCGGCCACGCCTTCGGCGTCTTTGTAGGTAATGCTCATCGCCGGAATTATCCCATCGGAGGCCGTTAAAATTCAGGGTTAGCGCGGATGGCCCCAGTCAGCGGCCGCCGCCTCATTTCTCATGAATTCCAACGCGGCCCCTGCGGCCGACCCGAACGTGACGCTGCCCGTGAATCCGCCTGCCACCCGTGCTGTTCCCGTCGCCCCCGTGGTGACCTACTTCGAGGGCGGCAGCGCACTCAGCGACTTCCGGGCCCGCCAGCTGCTGCCGCGGCTGCAGGCGATCGATCCGCGCATCGAGGGCCTGAGCGCCCGTTTCGTGCACCTGGTGGTGACCGAAGGGGCGCTCGACGGCAGCGCCCGCGAGCGTTTCGCGGCCTTGCTGAGCTACGGCGAGCCTTTCGAGGCGCCGGCCAAGGCCGGGCCGACCGTCATCGTCACGCCGCGCCTGGGCACCGTGTCGCCCTGGGCCTCCAAGGCCACCGACATCGCCCACAACTGCGGCCTGGCGCTGCGCCGGGTCGAGCGCGTCACCGAATACCACCTGGCGCTCAAGGCGCCGCTGCTCGACAAGGCCTTCGGCAAGGCTCCGGCGCTCGATGCCGGGCAGCTGCAGGCCGTGGCCGCGCTGCTGCACGACCGCATGACCGAATCGGTGCTGGCCGGGCTGGACCAGGCCGCCGGCCTGTTCGCCGAGCTGCCGCCGCAGCCCATGGCCCAGGTCGACGTGCTCGCGGGTGGGCGGGTGGCGCTGGTGGACGCCAACACGCGCTTCGGCCTGGCGCTGGCCGAGGACGAGATCGACTACCTGGTCGAGGCCTTCACGCGCCTGGGCCGCAACCCGAGCGACGTCGAGCTGATGATGTTCGCGCAGGCCAACAGCGAGCACTGCCGCCACAAGATCTTCAACGCCGACTTCGTGATCGACGGCCGGGCCCAGCCGCAGAGCCTGTTCTCGATGATCCGCCACACCGAACGCCAGAGCCCGCAGCACACGGTCATCGCCTATGCCGACAACGCGTCGGTCATGGAGGGCTCGACCATCGAGCGCTTCGTGGCGGCCTCCGGATCGGGCAGCTACGCGAAGCAGGAAGCGCTGAGCCACGTGCTCATGAAGGTCGAGACACACAACCATCCGACCGCCATCTCGCCGTTCCCCGGTGCCTCGACCGGCGCCGGCGGCGAGATCCGCGACGAAGGGGCCACCGGCCGCGGCTCCAGGCCCAAGGCCGGCCTGACCGGATTTACGGTGTCGAAGCTCTGGCCGGCCGAAGGCAGCTACGGCAAGCCCGAGCACATCGCGAGCCCGCTGCAGATCATGACCGAGGGGCCGCTGGGCGGCGCCGCCTTCAACAACGAGTTCGGCCGACCCAACCTGCTGGGCTACTTTCGCGAGTACGAGCAGGCGATCCGGAGCGACGCCGGCATCGAGCAGCGCGGCTATCACAAGCCGATCATGATCGCGGGCGGCCTCGGCAGCATCGACGCCGGCCAGACGAAGAAGATCCGCTTCCCGGCCGGCAGCCTGCTGATCCAGCTCGGTGGCCCCGGCATGCGCATCGGCATGGGCGGCAGCGCCGCCAGCTCGATGGCCACCGGCGCCAACGCGGCCGAGCTCGACTTCGACTCGGTGCAGCGCGGCAACCCGGAGATCGAGCGCCGTGCCCAGGAGGTCATCAACCACTGCTGGCAGCAGGGCGAGGCCAATCCGATCCTCGCGATCCACGACGTCGGCGCGGGCGGGCTGAGCAATGCCTTCCCCGAGCTCACGAACGACGCCGGCCGCGGCGCCCGCTTCGACCTGCGCGCGGTGCCGCTCGAGGAATCGGGCATGGCGCCGAAGGAGATCTGGTGCAACGAGAGCCAGGAGCGCTACGTGCTCGCGATCGCGCCCGAATCGCTGCCGCAGTTCCGGGCCTTCTGCGAGCGCGAGCGCTGCCCGTTCGCGGTGGTCGGCGTTGCCACGGACGAGCGCCAGTTGCTCGTCGTCGACGAGGGTGCCGAGGCGCAGCCGGTCGACATGCCGATGGACGTGCTGCTCGGCAAGCCGCCCAAGATGCTGCGCGACGTCAGGACCGTGGCGCGCCGCTTCCAGCCGCTCGACCTCACGGGCGTCGCGCTGCAGCAGGCCGCGATCGACGTGCTGTCGCATCCCACCGTGGCTTCCAAGCGCTTCCTCGTGACGATCGGCGACCGCACGGTGGGCGGCCTGAGCCACCGCGACCAGATGGTCGGCCCGTGGCAGGTGCCGGTGGCCGATTGCGCCGTCACGCTGGCCGACTACAAGGGCTTCGCGGGCGAGGCCATGAGCATGGGCGAGCGCACGCCGCTGGCCGCGCTCGACGCGCCGGCCTCGGGCCGCATGGCGGTCGGCGAAGCCATCACCAACCTGATCGCGGCACCGATCGAGCTGTCGCGGGTCAAGCTGTCGGCCAACTGGATGGCGGCCTGCGGCGAGCCCGGCGAGGACGCGGCACTCTACGAGACGGTGAAGGCGGTGGGCCTCGAGCTCTGCCCGGCGCTCGGCATCTCGATTCCGGTCGGCAAGGATTCGCTGTCGATGCGCACGCAATGGCAGGACGGCGGCGAAGCGAAGAAGGTCAGCTCGCCCGTGAGCCTGATCGTGACCGCCTTCGCCACGCTCGCCGACGTGCGCGGCACGCTCACGCCGCAATTGGACGCCGACGAGCCCGACAGCACCCTGGTGCTGATCGACCTCGGCCGCGGCCGCCAGCGCATGGCCGGCAGCATCCTGGCCCAGACCCTGGGCCAGAGCGGCGACACGGTGCCCGATCTCGACGATCCGCAGGACCTCGTCAAGCTCGTGGCCGCGGTGAATGCGCTGCGCGCCGAAGGCAGGATCCTCGCGCTGCACGACCGCAGCGACGGTGGCCTGTTCGCCGCCGCCTGCGAGATGGCCTTTGCGGGCCACGTGGGCGTGGCGCTCAACGTCGACATCCTGGTCACCGAGGGCGACGGCATCAGCGACAGCCGCGCCGAATACGGCGACGCCAAGAACTGGGCCGGCCAGGTGAGCGCCCGACGCGAGGAGCTCACGCTCAAGGCGCTGTTCAACGAAGAGCTCGGCCTGCTGCTGCAAGTGCGCACCGCGGAGCGCAACGAGGTCATGCAGACCCTGCGCGCCCACGGCCTGAGCGCCTGCAGCCATTTCGTCGGCAAGACCCGGCCGCAGAGCTCGGCCATCGAGGCCGGCAAGGGCCGCGTCGAGGTCTGGCGCGACGCCAAGTCGGTGTTCGGCGCCGAGCTGGCCGACCTGCACCAGGTCTGGGATTCGGTCAGCTGGAAGATCTGCCGCGAGCGCGACAACCCCGACTGTGCCGACGCCGAGCATGCCGCGGCCGGCGACCGCGAGGACCCGGGCGCCCACGTTCTGCTCGCGCCCGGCGCGACCGATGACGTCGCCGCCCCATTCCTGAACCTGGCGCGGCCCCGGGTCGCGATCCTGCGCGAGCAGGGCGTCAACTCGCATGTCGAGATGGCCTATGCCTTCACCGAGGCCGGCTTCGAGGCCTTCGACGTCCACATGACCGATCTGCAGACGGGCAGGGCGGACCTGGCCGACTTCAAGGGCATCGTCGCCTGCGGCGGCTTCAGCTACGGCGACACGCTGGGCGCTGGCATCGGCTGGGCCCGCAGCATCACCTTCAATCCGAGGCTGGCCGGACAGTTCGGCGACTTCTTCGGCCGCGCCGACACCTTCGGCCTGGGCGTCTGCAACGGCTGCCAGATGTTCGCTGAACTGGCCGACATCATCCCGGGAGCCGAGGCCTGGCCGCGCTTCACGACCAACCTGAGCGAGCGCTTCGAGGCCCGGCTGTCGATGGTCGAGGTGCTCGATTCGCCGAGCCTGTTCTTCGCCGGCATGGCCGGCAGCCGGATGCCGATCGCGGTCGCGCACGGCGAGGGCTATGCCAATTTCAAGCACCGCGGCGACCCGGCGCGCGCGATCGCCGCGATGCGCTTCGTCGACAACCACGGCGCCGCGACCGAGCGCTATCCGTTCAATCCCAACGGCAGCGCGGGTGGCCTGACCTCGGTGACCACCGCCGACGGCCGCTTCACGGCGCTGATGCCGCATCCCGAGCGGGTGTTCCGCAACATCCAGAAGAGCTGGACCTCGGGCGATGCGAGCGACACGAGCCCCTGGATGCGGATCTGGCGCAACGCGCGCAAGTGGGTCGGCTGATTCCGATGCGCAGACGTTCCGTCGTCGGCGCCGGCTTCGTGGCCGGCGGCACGATGCTCGGCATCACGTCCTTGGCCGGCGCCGCCGAAGCCTTCGGCGCATTGAAGAAGTCGCCGCGCATGCCGGTGATCTTCGTCGGCCACGGCAGCCCGATGAACGCGATCGGCGACAACGCCTACCGGCGCAGCTGGCAGTCGCTGGGCGCGGAGTTCGGCACGCGCTATCCGAAGCCGCAGCTGATCCTGTGCGTGTCGGCGCACTGGCTGACGCGTGGCGGCTGGTACCTGACCGGCATGGCCCGGCCCAGGATGATCCACGACTTCGGCGGCTTCCCGCAGGCGCTGTTCGATCAGCAGTATCCGGCGCCGGGTGCGCCCGAGGCCGCCGCGCAGATCGCACAGGCCGTGCGGCAGCCGCTCAGCGGCGCCCCGCTGAGCCTCGACACGTCCGAATGGGGCTTCGATCACGGCACGTGGTCGGTGCTCAAGCCGATGTTTCCGCGCGCCGACATCCCGGTGATCCAGCTCGGCATGGACTACGCCAGGCCGCCGGCCCAGCACTACCAGGTCGGCCAGCAGCTGCGCGCGCTGCGCGAGCGCGGCGTGCTGATCGTCGGCAGCGGCAACATCGTGCACAACCTGCGCGTCACGCGGCGCGACGCCGCGCCTGACCAGGCCTACGACTGGGCGATCGAGTTCGACCGCGTCGTCGCCGATCAACTGGCCAACGGACGCCTGAAGGAGCTTTCGGAGTTCAGGAACCTCGGGTCGATGGCGGCCCAGGCCCATCCGACGCACGACCACTACCTGCCCCTTCTCCATGCCGCCGGCGCGGTCGACGCCAGGGAGAGCCCGCGCTTCTTCAATGCCGACTTCCAGTCGGCCTCGATATCGATGCGCTCGGTGGTCTGGGGCTGAACCGCGCCGGGCGCGCAGGCATGAAAAAAGCGGCCCGCAGGCCGCTCCTTGCCAACAGGCCGCAAGGGCCTACTCGACCTTCGCCTTGGCGCGCAGGTCTTCCTGGTACTTCTGCAGCCGCTGCTGCTGCAGCTGCTGCGTGACCTGCGGCTTGACTTCCTCGAGCTTCGGCAGCTGGGCCTGGCGGATGTCGTCGACGCGGATGATGTGATAGCCGAACTGCGACTTCACGGGCACTGCGGTGGTCTCGCCCTTCTTGAGCTTGATCATGGCTTCCGAGAACTCGGGCACGAAGCTCGCGGGCGCAGCCCAGTCGAGGTCGCCGCCGTTGGCGCCCGAACCCGGGTCCTTGCTCTGCTTCTTGGCGATGTCCTCGAACTTGGCGCCCTTCTTGAGGTCGGCCAGGATCTTGTTGGCCTGGTCCTCGGTCTCAACCAGGATGTGGCGAGCCTTGAATTCCTTGCCTGCGTTGGCTGCGACGAACTTGTCGTACTCGGCCTGCACGTCGGCGTCGGTCACCGGATTGGTCTTGCGGTAGTTGTCGAACAGCTGGCGGATCAGGATCGCCTGGCGAGCCAGTTCGAGCTGGTTCTTGTAGTCGTCGGTGGCGTCGAGGCCCTGCTTCTGCGCTTCCTGCATGAAGATCTCGCGCGCGATGATTTCCTCGCGCAGCTGACCCTGCATCTCGGGCGTGACCGGCCGGCCGGCGGCCGCCAGTTGCTGGGCCAGCACGTCCATGCGTGCCTTGGGCACGGCCTTGCCGTTGACGATGGCGGCGTTCTGCGCCATGGCGCCGAACGGAAGGGCGCCGACGATGGCCGCGAGCGCGACCGCCTGGAGGATGTTTTTCTTCATAGAGGGGAGGGGTGGTGTCGCCGCACGACCGTGCGGGTGGTGAATCAACGCTTCAAAGCGTCTCGATGGCAAGCGCGTGAAGGCCCTGTGCGATGAAAACTTGCAGCGCATCATACACAAGCCGATGGCGCGCCACGCGGGGCTTGCCGGCGAACAGGGGGGAAGCGATGCGGACCCGGAAATGGGTGCCGCGCCCCTCTGCATTGGCCCCCGCATGGCCCGCGTGGGCGGCGCTCTCGTCGATCACCTCGAGTTCGGTGGGCACGAGCGCCTCGCGCAGGCGCGCTTCGAGTTCGGCGGCGGTGGGCAAGCTGCTCATGCTGCCGGCTTGTCCGACTTGAGATGCGGCGAGATGTACAGGCCCTGCGCCACCAGGAAGGCGATCGGGAACACGTAGCCCCAGAGCTTGAAATCGACCCAGGCCTCGGTCGTGAAATTGGCCGCGACGTAGCCGTTGAGCACCGCCATGAACAGGCAGTAGACGATCCAGGCCACGTTCAGATGGCCCCAGATGCGCGCCGGCAGGTCCAGTTGCGCGCCCAGCAGCATCTTGAGGAAGTTCTTCTTGAAGCCCCAGAGCGCCACCGCGAGCGCGATGGACATCGCGCCGTACAGCACGGTCGGCTTCCACTTGATGAAGCGGTCGTCGTGCAACAGCAGCGTGAGCGAGCCGAACAGCAGGATCAGTACCAGCGTGGCCTTCTGCATCGGCTGCAGGCGGCGCTCCATGAACCAGATGATCGCCATCTGCAGCACGGTGGCGGCCATGAGCACGCCGGTCGCCGTGTAGATGTCGTAGAGCTTGAAGGCGCCGAAGAACAGCAGGATCGGGAAGAAGTCGATGACGAGTTTCATGGCGGGGCGTCAGGCGCCGTCCTTCTTGTCGTGGAACTCCAGCGAGGCGGAGTTCATGCAGTAGCGCAGGCCGGTTTCGGTCGGACCGTCGGGAAACACGTGGCCCAGGTGGGCGCCGCAGTTCGCGCAGACATTCTCGGTGCGCACCATGCCGTGCGAGCGGTCGACGATGTTGCGGATCGCGCCCGGCACCGCTTCCTGCGAGAAGCTGGGCCAGCCGCAGCCGGCGTCGAATTTCGTTCCCGAATCGAAGAGCTTGGCGCCGCAGCAGATGCAGTGGTAGCTGCCGTCGGCCCAATGGGCTTCGTACTTGCCGGTGTAGGGGCGCTCGGTGGCGGCGTGCCGCGTGACCTCGAAGGCGCCGCGCTCGGCGCCTTTCTCGGCCAGCAGGGCCTTCCATTCGGCATCGGTCTTTTCAACGGGTGAAGTCATGATGAGCAGCTGATCTCGATCGTGGAGGCCCAGTCGGGCGGGAAGCCGGCGAATTCTTCATGGCCGGCATGTTCGTCAAATGGGGACTCGAGCAGCGCCAGCAAGGTGGCGACGCCCGAGAAGTCCCTGGCGGCGGCGGCCTCGATCGCCTGCTGTCCCAAGTGGTTGCGCAGGACGAACTTCGGATTGTGGCCGAGCATGCGGCGGGCGGTCTCGGCGGCCGGCGTGCCGGCGCGGCGCGCCGCATGGCTCGCCCACCAGGCGTCGAAGCCCGCGCGATCGATGAACAGGTCGCGCACCGGGCCCGTGTCGCCGTCCGCCACCGCCTGCGAGAGGCGGCGCCAGAAGATCGTGTAGTCGACCTTTTCCTGCGCCAGCAGGCGCAATGCGCCCTCGATCAGCTGGCGGTCGCCGTCCGCGGCTTCGGCCAGTCCCAGCTTGGCCCGCATGCGGTCCTCGAACTCGGACGGGAACACCGTCTTGTAAGACTCGAGCGCAGCCACCGCGACCTGCTGGTCGCCGATCAGCGGCAGCAGGGCCTGGGCGAGGCAGAACAGGTTCCAGTAGGCGACGTTGGGCTGCTGGTTGAAGGCGTAGCGGCCGGCCGTATCGCTGTGGTTGCAGATGTGGCGCGGATCGAAGCCGTCGAGGAACTGGAACGGGCCGTAGTCGATCGTGAGCCCGAGGATGCTCATGTTGTCGGTGTTCATCACGCCGTGGCAGAAGCCCACCGCCTGCCAGCGGGCGAGCAGGGCGGCGGTGCGCTCGCTCACCGCCTCGAGGAAGGCCGCGTAGGCGTTGCCGTCGAAGCGATCGCTGTGCCGGCATTCGGGATAGTGGCGGTCGATGACGTGATCGGCCAGGGCGCGCAGTTCGCCGTCGCGCTGGTTGGCCGCGAAGTGCTCGAAATGGCCGAAGCGCACGAAGCTCGGTGCCAGCCGGGTCACGACCGCGGCGGTTTCCAGTTCCTCGCGTCGCACGCGGGCATCGGAGCCGGTCACGCACAGGGCGCGCGTGGTCGGGATGCCCAGGCCGTGCATCGCCTCGCTGCAGAGGAATTCGCGAATGCTCGAGCGCAGCACGGCACGGCCATCGCCCATCCGTGAATAGGGCGTGGGGCCGGCGCCCTTCAGCTGCACCTCGAGGCCACCCGCGGTTTCGCCGAGCATGATCGCGCGGCCATCGCCGAGCTGGCCGGCCCAGACGCCGAACTGGTGGCCGCTGTAGACCGTGGCGTAGGGCCGGGTGCCCGCGATTGGCAGATTGCCGGTGAAAGCCGCCAGGCCTTCGTCGGATTGCAGCCAGGAGTCGTCCAGCCCCAGGAGGCGCGCGGCCGATCCGCTGCGGCCGACCCAGTAGGGTTCGGGCAGCGGCCGCGGCTGGAGTTCGGTCAGGAAGGCGGGACCCAGCGCCGAAAAGCCAGGGGCCCAGCGCAGACCCGGGGCCACCAGGTCGGCTTCGTCGGCAAGCATGCTCATGGACGCCATTGTCCCGCAGCGCCCGAAACCCCGGCGCGGCGGGGGCTTGGCTGTCGCGGCCGCGATTCCGCGCAGCCGGCGCTCAGGAAGCGGAGGCGGCGGCGGGCCGCGCTTCGACCGCGCCCGACAGTTGGGCCCGGTACTGCGCCGGTGGCAGGCCAAACCAGCGCTTGCAGGCGCGAAAGAAGTTGCTGCTGTCGACATAGCCGAGCAGGTCGGCCACCTCGGCCAGCGAATGGCGCTCCTCGGACAGGTACTGGCGCGCAAGCTCGAAGCGCGTGCTGTCGAGCAGGGCCTGGTAGGACACGGATTCCTCCTGCAGGCGCCGCTGCAGCGTGCGCTCGGCGAGGCCGAGGCCGGCCGCCACGTCCTGCCGGCGCGGCTCGCCGCGCCCGAGACGGCGCGCGATCTCGGCGCGCACCAGGCTCGCGATGCGGGTCTGGCCGAGCTGGTCCAGCTGTTCCTCGAGCAGCTTCTCGTGCATGGCGCCGAGCGACTGGTGATGCGTGGGAATCGGGATCCGCAGATCGTCTGCCGACATGAGCAGCCGGTGCGTCGGGGCATCGAAGCGGATCGGGCAGCCGAAGGCCTCGCGGTACGGGTGGTCGTTGACGGGGCTGGGGTGCGCGAACTCGACCACCTCGGGCAGGACCTCGCGCCGCGTGAGCCACTGGCACAGCACCAGCGTGGCGAGCATGGCGTATTCGACCCGCTGGCGCGGCACCGGCAGCGTGCCGCCCGTGTGGTGGGTGCTGAGCCAGACGCCGCGCGCGTCGGGTTCCAGCGTGAAGGCGGTGGCGTCGGAGATCACGGCCATGTAGCGCTCGAGGCGCCGCAAGGCACTGCCCAGGTCGCGGCTGCAGGCCATCGCGTGGCCGACCGTGCCGGTGTTGCTGTGGGTCGCGGCCAGGCTGCGCCGCAAGCCCAGCGTGGGCTTGCCGACGCGCGCCACGGCGAGCTGCCAGAGCCGCGTGATCTGGTCCACCGGGAAGCGGGCGTCCTGCCGCTGGAGGGCCGCGCGGTCGATGCCGGCATCGCGCAGCAAGGTCGGCACGTCGAGGCCTTCGGCCTCGAACATGGCCAGCACGCCTTCGAGCCAGGCGGCAGAACTGGTGCGCGGCGCGGGGGTTTCTGAAGTCATTGCTTTGGCGCGCTTGGGATAGCGGCGATCGGAAGGGCGGTACCTAGAATTTTTTGCATCGAAGCGTCGCAGTATGAAACAGCGACCTCGGTACGGGAATTCCGAATAACCCCGGTGTGGAGACAAGATGAAAAAGAGCATCGAGACATTGCGTTCGAGCGTGGCCCTGGCGGGCTGCGCGCTGCTGACCGCCTGCGGCGGCGGTGGTTCCTCCGGCAACGGCTTCATGCTGCCGGCGGCCGCGAACGCGACGACCGCTCCGGCGACGACTGCTCCGGCAACCGCGTCCCCGGCAGACGCGACGAACGGCCCGATGGTGCGCCAGACCGCCGCCGGCAAGATCGAGGGCGTGGACGACAGCGCCCGCTCCGGCGCCTATTTCTGGAAAGGCGTGCCCTATGCCCAGCCGCCGATCGGCGCGCTTCGCTGGCGGGCGCCGGTCGAGCCCGAAGCCTGGAGCGGCGTGCGCGCCGCCGACAAGTTCGGCCATCCCTGCCTGCAGATCGGCCGGCTGTTCGGCCCGGGTGCGAACAACACCTACGACGAGACCATCGGCAGCACGCTCAACACGCCGGTCGGCAGCGAGGATTGCCTGACCCTGAACATCTGGCGACCTGCCACCACCGAGGCCCGGCTGCCGGTGCTGCTGTTCATCCACGGCGGCAGCAACATTTCGGGCTACACCGCCGATCCGCTCTATGACGGCGCCAACCTCGCCAAGGCCGCCAACGCAGTGGTGGTCACCGCGAACTACCGGCTCGGCATCCTCGGCTTCCTGAACATCGCCCAGCTGCGCCCGGGCGGCGGCGCTGCCGACGACTCGGGCAACTTCGCGCTGCTCGACAACATGGCGGCGCTGCGCTTCGTGCAGAACAACATCGAGGCCTTCGGCGGCGATCCGGGCAATGTCACCTTCTCGGGCGAATCGGCCGGCGCCAACAACGTGCTCGCGGTGATGACCTCGCCGATGGCCAAGGGGCTCTTTCATCGCGTGATCGCGATGAGCGGCGGCGTGTCGCTCGCGAGCAACCTGCCGACCGGCACGCTGCCGACGCTGTACCCGGCCACCGCGGCCGCGGCGCAGGGCCAGGCGGTGCTCGAGAATCTGCTCGTCGCGGCCGGCAAGGCGCCCGACCTGGCGGCCGCAGCCACCTACGCCCGCAGCCAGACGCCGGCGCAGATCGCCGAATTCCTGCGCGCCCAGGACGGCCCCGCCATGCTCTCCACCGTGCTGGCGAAGGGCCTCAACAGCGCCAGCCCCATCCCCGATGGCAGCGTGGTGCCGCTGGACCCGATCGCCGCGATCACGGCCGGCAACCACGTCAGGGTGCCGACCATCGTCGGCAACACGCGCGACGAGGGCAAGCTGTTCGCGGGGCTTCTGCAGCTGGTCGGCGGCAGCAAGCCGGGCTTCGTCATGGACGATGCCGCGCGCTTCACGCTGATGCGCAACTTCGACCCCGACGCGCCCACCACGCTCACGGTGGCCGACATCGTCGATTCCGTCTATCTGCCCGTGACGACGCCCGGCACCGGCTACAACGCGCGCACACAGCTGATCACCCAGGGCCTGTTCGAGGCCAACAGCCAGAGCCTGCTCGCGGCGCTCAAGAGCCAGCAGTCGAACGTCTGGCGCTACCGCTTCGACTGGGCCCAGTCGCCGGCGCCCTGGAACGACGTCCACGGGGCGGCGCATGCCTTCGACCTCGGCTTCATGTTCGGCAACTTCGGGCCGTCGCTGCTCGCCAGCGTGAGCTACAGCAAGGCCAACCGGCCTGGCCGTATCGCGCTGTCGAACGCCATGATGGCGAGCATCGGCGCCTTCATGCGCAACGGCGATCCGAACAGCGCGGCGCTGGGCGCCGACTGGAAGCCGTGGCCCTCGAAGCTGCTGCTCGACGCCAGCCCTGCGGCAGCCAGCATCACGCTGCAATGAGGGGCGCACCGGCGCCCCATCACGGGGCGTTGCCTGTGCGGGTTTCTGGCATTGCCCCGATGCCGGACATGGAGGAATCTCGCTGCCGGCGGGCAGGTTGGTTACATTGCGTCGCCCTCTCTGGTTTTAGAAGAATGTTGAACATAGGAGCTGATAGATGCTGGGTTTGATGCAAGACCAACCGTTGCTGATCTCGTCGCTGATCGAGTTCGCCGAGCGCCACCATGGCGACGCCGAAATCGTCTCGCGGCGCGTCGAAGGCGACATCCACCGCACCACGTGGCGCCAGGTCGCTTCGCGTGCGCGCCAGATCGCCAACGCGCTCGAGGAAGAGCAACTGCTCTTCAGCGACCGCATCGCCACGCTGGCCTGGAACGGCTACCGCCACCTCGAGCTCTACTACGGCGTGAGCGGCTCGGGCCGCGTGCTGCACACCATCAATCCGCGCCTGCATCCCGATCAGATCGCCTGGATCGCGAACCATGCCGAAGACCAGATCCTGTGCTTCGACCTGAGCTTCCTGCCGCTGGTGCAGGCGGTGCATGCCAAGTGCAGCACGGTGCGCAAGTGGATCGCGCTGTGCGACGCCGACAAGCTGCCGGCCGACAGCGGCATCCCGAACCTCGTGAGCTACGAGGCCTGGATGGGCCAGCGCTCCGACGTCTATGCCTGGCCCAGCTTCGACGAGAACTCGGCCTCGAGCATGTGCTACACGAGCGGCACCACTGGCAACCCGAAGGCCGCGCTCTACAGCCACCGCTCGACCCTGCTGCATGCCTACGCGGCGGCGCTGCCCGACGTCATGTGCATCTCGGCGCGCGATTCGGTGCTGCCCGTGGTGCCGATGTTCCACGTCAATGCCTGGGGCATTCCGTACTCGGCGGCGCTGGTCGGCGCCAAGCTGGTGTTCCCGGGGCCGGCGATGGACGGCAAGTCGATCTACGAACTGATCGAGGCCGAGAAGGTGAGCTTCGCGGCCGGCGTGCCGACCGTGTGGCAGATGCTGCTGGGTCACCTGCAGGCCAACAAGCTCAAGTTCTCAACCCTCAAGCGCACGGTGATCGGCGGCTCTGCCTGCCCGCCGGCCATGATCCATGCCTTCCAGGAGCTCTATGGCGTGGACGTGCTGCATGCTTGGGGCATGACCGAGATGTCGCCGCTCGGCACGCTGTGCACGCTCAAGAACAAGCACCTCGAGATGTCGCCCGAGGAGCAGACCGCGATCCGCATGAAGCAGGGTCGCGCGATCTTCGGCGTCGACATGAAGATCGTCGACGGCAACGGCGAGTCGCTGCCCTGGGACGGCAAGGCCTACGGCGACCTGCTCGTGAAGGGGCCGTGGGTGGTGAAGGAGTACTTCAAGGGCGAGGGCGGCGATCCGCTGGTGCCCGACGCAGAGGGCCGCGGCTGGTTCCCGACCGGCGACGTCGCCACCATCGATGCCGACGGCTTCCTGCAGATCACCGACCGCAGCAAGGACGTGATCAAGTCGGGCGGCGAATGGATCAGCTCGATCGACATAGAGAACATCGCGGTGGCGCATCCGGCGATCGCGATGGCGGCCTGCATCGGCGTCTTCCACCCGAAGTGGGACGAGCGCCCGATCGTGGCGGTCGTGAAGAAGCCCGGCGCCGAGGTCTCGCGCGACGAACTCATCGCCTTCTACCAGGGCAAGACGGCCAAATGGCAGATCCCCGACGACGTCGTGTTCGTGGAGGCGATTCCGCTCGGCGCCACCGGCAAGATCCTCAAGACGCGGCTGCGCGAGCAGCTGCGCGACTACAAGCTGCCGGAGGTCTGAAAAGCCGAAAACCTACCGCCGAGTAGCAACCAGGAACGAGGCGCTGTCGCATGGGTGATAGAAACCGCTGCGGCAGCTCCTTTCTTACGGGCATTCCCTGACCGGCAGGCCCACAAACGCTTGTAATCTCGCCCAGCCCCGACAAGCTCGACCCCAAGGAGACAACCTGTGAAATTCACCCTCAAGATCGCTACCGCCGCCATCCTCGTCGCCAGTGCGACCGGCGCCTTCGCCCAGAAGGGCGAAACCGTCAAGATCGCGTGGCTCGATCCGCTGTCGGGCCTGATGGCCGCCGTCGGCACGAACCAGCTCAAGACCTTCCAGTTCCTGACCGAAGAGTTCAACAAGAAGAACGCTGCGGGCGTCAAGTTCGAGATCATCGGCATCGACAACAAGCTGAGCCCGCAGGAAACCACCAGCGCGCTGCGCTCTGCGATGGACCAGGGTGCGCGCTACGTGGTGCAGGGCAACGGCTCCGGCCCGGCGCTGGCCATCATGGACGCGCTCGAGAAGAACAACGCCCGCAATCCGGGCAAGGAAGTGCTCTACCTGAACTACGCGGCGGTCGATCCCGACCTGACCAACAGCAAGTGCAGCTACTGGCACTTCCGGCTCGACGCCGACACCTCCATGAAGATGGAAGCGCTGACCACCTTCATGAAGGACCAGCCCGACGTCAAGAAGGTCTACCTGCTCAACCAGAACTACTCGCATGGCGTTCAGGTGGCCAAGTACGCCAAGGAAAACCTGGCACGCAAGCGCCCCGACGTCCAGGTCGTCGGCGAAGACCTGCACCCGCTCGCCCAGGTGCGCGACTTCGCACCGTACATCGCCAAGATCAAGGCCTCGGGCGCCGACACCGTCATCACCGGCAACTGGGGCTCCGACCTCTCGCTGCTGATCAAGGCCGCCAACGATGCCGGCCTGAACAACGTCAAGTTCTATACCTACTACGGCACCGTCAGCGGCACCCCGACCGCGATGGGCGCGGCCTCGGCCGGCAAGGTGTACATGGTCGGCTACGGCCACTACAACATGGGCGGCGACATCGAGCGCCTGAGCAAGGACTTCAACAAGAAGTTCAAGGAAGACCTCTACACCTCGGCCGCCTACACCTCGCTGCAGATGCTGGTCGACGGCTTCGTGAAGGCCAAGTCCACCGACCCGGTCAAGGTCGCGGCCGCGCTCGAGGGCATGCGCTTCAAGAGCTTCAACGGCGACGTCGAGATGCGCAAGACCGACCACCAGCTGCAGCAGGGCCTGTACGTGTCCAAGTGGGAGAAGGCGGCCGGCAAGTTCCCGATCGATGCCGAGAACACCGGCTACACCTTCGTGCCGGTCAAGTACTACGAGCCCTACGTGGCGAGCACGCCCACCACCTGCGAAATGAAGCGTCCCAGCCCCTGACGCGCTGAAGACTGAACCAGGGGCCCGAACTCCACGTTCGGGCCTTTTCTTTTTCCACCTCACCACCGAGGACCGATGAACGTCGAATTCTTCGTCATCTCGCTGCTCAACGGCGTCAGCTACGGCTTGCTGTTGTTCATGCTGAGCTCAGGCCTGACGCTGATCTTCAGCATGATGGGCGTACTCAATTTCGCCCACACCAGCTTCTACATGCTCGGCGCCTACGTGGCCTACACGCTGTCGGGCATCATCGGCTTCTGGCCGGCCCTGTTCATCGCGCCGCTTCTGGTGGGTGCGCTGGGCGCCGGCTTCGAGCGCTACAGCCTGCGCCGCGTGCACAAGTACGGCCACGTGCCCGAACTTCTCGTGACCTTCGGGCTCTCGTTCCTGATCCTCGAGGTGGTGCAGCTGGTCTGGGGCCGCTCGACCGTGCCCTATGCGCTGCCGACGCAGCTGCAGGGCCCGCTCTTCACGCTCTTCGGAACCCAGTTTCCGAAGTCGCGCTCGTTCATCATGCTGGTCGCGCTGCTGATGCTGGTGTCAGTCTGGCTGCTGCTCACGCGCACCCGCATCGGCCTCGTGATCCAGGCCGCGCTGAAGCACCCGGACATGGTCGAGGCGCTCGGCCACAACGTGCCGCGCATCTTCATGCTGGTGTTCGGCGGCGGCGCTGCGCTGGCCGGGCTGGCCGGCGTGGTCGGCGGCAACACCTATGTCACCGAGCCCGCGATGGCGGCGTCGGTCGGCTCGATCATCTTCGTGGTGGTGGTGGTCGGCGGGCTCGGCTCGCTGGCCGGCGCCTTCCTGGCGTCGCTGCTGATCGGCATCGTCCAGACCTTCGCGGTGGCCATGGACCAGTCGATGGCCGGCGGCCTGCGGGCGCTCGGCATGACGGTCAACGAAAGCACCTTCGGCTTTCCGCTGCTCTCGCTCACCATCTCCCAGGTGGCGCCCATCCTTCCCTATCTCTTCCTGGTCCTGATCCTGATCTTCAGGCCCAAGGGTTTGCTCGGCACGCGGGAAGACTGATCCGATGACGACTACACAGTACTACCGCTTCAAGCCCCTGAACCTCGGGCGCTTCTTCATCTGGTCGCTGTTCGCGATCGCGCTGATCGTGGCGCCGATGCTCTTCAAGAGCAGCCTGGCGCTCACGATGCTCTCGCAGATGGGCTACCTCATCATCATCTGCCTGAGCTACAACATCCTGCTCGGGCAGGGCGGCATGCTGAGCTTCGGCCATGCGGTCTATGTCGGGCTCGGCTCGTTCATCGCCATCCACGCGATGAACCTCGCGGGCAAGGGCAGCTGGCCGATCCCGCTGGTGCTGATCCCGGTCGTGGGCGGCCTGGCCGGCATGTTCTTCGCGATCATCCTGGGCTTCGTGACGACCAAGAAGTCGGGCACGACCTTCGCAATGATCACGCTGGGCATCGGCGAGCTGGTCGCCTCCATGGCGCTGATGTTCCCGGGCTTCTTCGGCGGCGAGGGCGGCATCACCACCGACCGCGTCTACGGCCGGCCCTTCTTCGGCCTCAACTTCGGCTCGCAGATGCAGGTGTACTACCTGATCGCGGTGTATTGCTTCGTCTGCACCGCGCTGATGTACGCCTTCACCGGCACGCCGCTCGGCCGCATGCTGAACGCGGTACGCGACAACCCCGAGCGCGTCGAGTTCATCGGCTACAACACGCAGCGCGTGCGCTACTTCGCGTTCATCATCGCGGGCTTCTTCGCCGGCATCGGCGGCGGTCTCGCGGCGATCAACTTCGAGATCGTGAACGCGGCGGACAGCCTGAACGCGATGCGCTCGGGCAGCTACCTGCTGTTCACCTTCCTGGGCGGCGCGACCTTCTTCTTCGGGCCGATCATCGGCGCGGTGCTGCTGGTGTTCGCCGCGGTGCTGCTGTCGGAGCTGTCCAAGGCCTGGCAGCTCTACTTCGGGCTGGTCTTCGTGTTCATGGTGATGTTCGCGCCGGGCGGCATCGCCAGCCTGGTGATGATGAACCTGCGCGTCGCGAAGTTCGGCAAGTTCAAGCAATTCTGGCTGCTCTACGGCGGCCTGCTGCTGGCAATGATCCCTGTGGTGATCGGTGCCGCTGCGCTCATCGAAATGATCTATCACATCCAGCTCAACTCGGCGCTCGGGCCGAACCTCCGCTTCATGGGCGCTTCGCTCGACACCTCGACACCCGGCAGCTGGATCGCTGCCTCTGCGATCCTCGTGGTCGGCCTGGCCGCACTCGAATTCATGCGACGCCGCTTCGTCCTGGCCTGGGGCACGGCCCAGGAGCAGATCGAGGCCGAGATCAAGCGGAGGGAGACGGCATGAGCGCAGCGCAGAACCGCTTCAAGCAAGCTCGCACCCCCTTGGGGGGCAGCGAGGACACGGCAGTGCCGAGCTTGGGGGCCCTATGACCCACGCACTCGAACTCAGGGCCCTGCGCAAGAATTTCGGCAAGACCGAGATCATCCGCGGCGTTGACCTGGCGGTCGAAGCCGGCGAGCGCATCGCGATCATCGGGCCCAACGGCGCCGGCAAGTCGACGCTGTTCAACCTGATCAGCGGCCGGCTCGCACCCAGCAGCGGCGAGGTGCTGCTCAACGGCGAACGCATCGACGGCAAGAAGCCGTTCGAGATCAACCGCCTCGGACTGTCGCGCAGCTTCCAGATCACGAACATCTTCCCGAAGCTCAGCGTGTTCGAGAACCTGCGCTGCGGCGTGCTCTGGAGCCTGGGCTACCGCTACAGCTTCCTGCGCTTCCTTTCGAACCTGCACGATGCCAACGAACGCACCGAGGAGCTGATCCGCCAGGTCGGCCTCGAGCGCAAGCGCGACGTGCAGGCGGTCAACCTGACCTATGCGGAGCAGCGGGCGCTCGAGATCGGCGTCACCATCGCCGGCGGCGCCAGCGTGATCCTGCTCGACGAGCCGACCGCCGGCATGAGCAAGACCGAGACCTCGCACTTCATCTCGCTCATCAAGCACGTCACGGTCGGCAAGACGCTGCTCACCGTGGAGCACGACATGGGCGTGGTGTTCGGCCTGGCCGACAAGATCGCCGTCGTGGTCTACGGCGAAGTGATCGCCTTCGACACGCCGGCTGCGGTGCGCGCCAACACGCGCGTGCAGGAGGCCTACCTGGGCTCGGCGGTCGCAGACGCGCAGGGCGGGGGACACTGAACCATGTTGAAGCTACAAGACATCCACGCCTATTACGGCAAGAGCCATGTGTTGCATGGTGTTTCATTCGACGTCGCCCCCGGCGAGATCGTCGCGCTGCTGGGTCGCAACGGCTCGGGCCGCTCGACCACCGCCAAGGCCATCATGGGCCTAGTGCATGCCGAAGGGTCGCTGCGCTGGAAGGAGCAGGACATCCTGCGCAAGAAGGCCTACGAGGTGGCCCACATGGGCATCGGCTACGTGCCGGAGAACCGCGAGATCTTCCCCAAGCTCACGGTGCACCAGAACCTGCTGCTGGGCCAGAAGGGCAAGGGGAAGGGCAGCCGATGGTCCTTCGACGACATGTACGAGATGTTCCCGCGCCTCAAGGAGCGCCAGCACACCGAGGCCGGCGTGCTCTCCGGCGGCGAGCAGCAGATGCTCACGCTGTGCCGCACGCTGATGGGCGACCCCGACCTGATCATCATCGACGAACCGACCGAGGGCCTCGCGCCCAAGATCGTCGAACTGGTGGGCCAGTACCTGCGCACGCTCAAGGACAAGGGGATCTCGGTGCTTCTGATCGAGCAGAAGCTGACGATCGCGATGCAGATCTCCGACCGCGTGCTGGTGATGGGCCACGGCAGCATCGTCTTCGACGGCACGCCGGATGGCCTCAGGGCCGATGCCACTACCCGCAAGGAGTGGCTGGAGGTTTAATTGCCTCTTGTCCCGGCAGCGACTTCCGCGCGTTGCCGGCGTGCTGGAAACGCCTAGAATTCCACAAAAAAAGAACGTCCGTGCTTTTTGAGCACGAGGGCCTGCCACCTCCCGGGGTGCGCAGGCCCCCGAACCTGTTTTTTTCGATCCTCTCCCATCCCAAAGGAACGCAGCATGACGGCTGAATACAAGGTGCTCGGCGATGTCGCCGTGATCACGCTCTCGAATCCCCCGGTCAACGGCCTCGGTTTCTCGACCCGCATCGGCATCACCGACGGCCTCTCGAAAGCCATCGACGATCCGGCCGTCAAGTCGATCGTCATCACGGGCGCCGGCAAGGCCTTCTCGGGCGGCGCCGACATCAAGGAATTCGGCACGCCCAAGGCGCTGCAGGAACCCAACCTGCTGAGCGTCATCCTCGCGCTCGAAGCCTCCACCAAGCCGATCGTGGCGGCCATCCACTCGGTCTGCATGGGCGGCGGACTCGAACTCGCGCTGGGCTGCCACTACCGCGTGGCTGCCCCCGGCACCAGCATCGCGCTGCCCGAGGTCAAGCTGGGCCTGCTGCCCGGCGCCGGTGGCACCCAACGCCTGCCGCGCGTGCTCGGCGTCGAGACCGCGCTCAACATGATCGTGAGCGGCGAGGCCGTGAAGAGCGAGATGCTCGCCGCGCTGCCGGGCCAGAAGCTGTTCGACAAGCTCGCGGCTTCGCCCGAGTCGCTGTTCGACGAGGCGGTGGCGTTCGCCAAGTCGGTGGCCGGCAAGACCGGTGATGCTCTGCCGCTGGTGCGCAACCTGCCGTGCAAGCATCCGCAAGGCGATGCCTACTTCCAGTTCGCGAAGAACATGGTCGGCGGCATGTCGAAGAACTACCCGGCGCCGCTCAAGTGCGTCGACGCGGTGCAGGCCGCCACCAAGCTCCGGTTCGACGAAGGCATGGCCGAGGAGCGCCGCCTCTTCACCGCGCTGATGTTCACGCCCGA
This sequence comes from Variovorax jilinensis, assembly GCF_030316885.1. Classification (GTDB taxonomy): domain Bacteria; phylum Pseudomonadota; class Gammaproteobacteria; order Burkholderiales; family Burkholderiaceae_C; genus Variovorax; species Variovorax jilinensis. The sequence goes on from NZ_JASZYQ010000003.1 coordinate 198,192, forward strand.
GTCGCTCGCGCTGCGTCACCTGTTCATGGCCGAACGCGCGGCTTCGCGCATTCCCGACGTGCCCGAGGACACGCCGCAGCGCGCGATCAAGTCGGTCGGCGTGATCGGCGCCGGCACCATGGGCGGCGGCATCTCGATGAACTTCCTGAACGCGGGCATCCCGGTCAAGATCCTCGAGATGAAGCAGGAGGCGCTCGATCGCGGCGTCGCCACCATCAAGAAGAACTACGAAGCCCAGGTCAAGAAGGGCAAGCTCAAGCAGGACAAGTACGACCAGCGCATGGCGCTGCTCTCGACCACGCTGAGCTACGACGACCTCAAGGACGCCGACCTCATCATCGAGGCGGTGTTCGAGGAACTCGGCGTCAAGGAAGCCGTGTTCAAGGAACTCGACCGCGTCGCCAAGCCGGGCGCGATCCTGGCCTCCAACACCTCGACGCTCGACGTCGACAAGATCGCCGCCTTCACGAAGCGTCCGCAGGACGTGGTCGGCATGCACTTCTTCAGCCCGGCCAACGTGATGAAGCTGCTCGAGGTGGTGCGCGGCAAGGAAACCGGCAAGGACGTGCTTGCCACCGTCATGGCGATCGGAAAGAAGATCAAGAAGACCTCGGTGGTCTCGGGCGTCTGCGACGGCTTCATCGGCAACCGCATGATCGAGCAGTACTCCCGCCAGGCCGGCTTCCTGCTCGACGAGGGCGCGACGCCGCAACAGGTCGACAAGGCCATCGAGAAGTTCGGCTTCGCGATGGGCCCGTTCCGCATGGGCGACCTGGCCGGCAACGACATCGGCTGGGCGATCCGCAAGCGCCGCGCCACCGAGCGCGCCGACATGAAGTACAGCCGCACGGCCGACAAGCTCTGCGAACTGGGCCGCTTCGGCCAGAAGACCGGAGCAGGGTGGTACGACTACCAGGCCGGCAAGCGCGACGCGATCCCGAGCAAGGTCGTGCTCGACCTGATCGAGCAGCATCGCAAGGACGAAGGCATCACGCCGCGCAAGATCTCCGACGAGGAAATCGTGCAGCGCCTGGTGTTCGCCCTGGTCAACGAAGGCGCCCACATCCTGGAAGACGGCATCGCCTCCAAGTCGGGCGACATCGACATGGTCTACCTCACGGGCTACGGCTTCCCGATCTGGCGCGGCGGCCCGATGCACTACGCGAACCAGGTCGGCCTGTACAACGTGGCCGAGGCGATGAAGCGCTTCGCGAAGAACCCGCGCGATGACGCGAGCTTCTGGCAACCGGCCCCGCTGCTGCAGAAGCTGGTGGCCGAAGGCAAGCAGTTCAGCTGAACCGGAGACGAGCCGATCCATGTTGAAACGCGTTTCCCTGGTGGTTCTGCTGGCGCTGCTCGCGCTGGCAGCGGCCGTGGCGGTGAATACCTGGCGCACGCCCTCTCGACAGGTGGCCGTGGCGCCGGCGCCGGCGCTGACTGTCGATGTGCAGGCGGCCGCCCGGCGGCTGGCGGCCGCGATTCCGTTCAAGACCGTCTCGAGCCTCGAGGACGCCAAGGGCAACGCGGCCGAATTCGACAAGCTGCATGCCTACCTGGAGCAGCAGTTCCCGAAGCTGCACGCCACGCTCAAGAAGGAAGTGGTCGGCAACAAGGCGCTGCTCTACACCTGGGCCGGCAGCGACCCATCGACCAAGCCGATCGCGCTGATGGCGCATCAGGACATGGTGCCGATCGCCCCTGGCACGGAGAAGGCCTGGTCGGTCGATCCCTTCGGCGGCGTGATCCAGGACGGCTTCGTCTGGGGCCGCGGCACGCTCGACAACAAGAGCAACCTGTTCGCGCAGATGGAGGCGATCGAGCTGCTGATCGCGCAGGGCTTCCAGCCGAGGCAGACGGTCTATCTCGTCATGGGCGACGACGAGGAGGTCAGCGGCCTGCGCGGCGCGCTGCCGATCGCCGAGCTGCTCAAGTCGCGCGGCGTGCGCCTGGACTGGGTGCTCGACGAAGGCCTGCTAGTGCTCGACGGCGTGCTGCCGGGACTGAGCAAGCCTGCGGCGCTCATCGGTCTGGCCGAGAAGGGCTACGGCACCTTCTTCCTGAGCCTGGACACGGCGCCCGGACATTCGTCGATGCCGCCCGCCCACAGCGCGATCGGCAGCATGAGCGCAGCACTCGCGCGGCTCGAGGCAACGCCGATGCCCGGCGGCATCAAGGGCGTGGCGGGCCAGATGTTCGGCACGCTGGCGCCCGAGATGAGCGGCCTCAACCGCGTGCTGCTGTCGAACCTGTGGCTGACCGGGCCGCTGGTACAGGGCCAGCTCGAGAAGAGTCCGAGCAGCAACGCGATGCTGCGTACCACCACGGCGCTCACGATCGTGCGCGCCGGCAACAAGGACAACGTGCTGCCCGGTCGCGCCGAGGCGGCAGTCAACTTCCGAATCCTGCCGGGCGACAGCATCGACAGCGTCGAGAAGCATCTGCGCAGCGCGCTCGGCAACGACGCCATCCAGATCAAGCGCTACCCGGGCAATTCGGAGCCCTCGCCGGTGTCGCCGACCGACAGCACGGGCTACCGCGCGGTCGAGCTGGCGGTGAGGCAGACTTTCCCCGATGCGGTGGTCGCACCCGGCCTCATGACCGCCGCCACCGATTCGCGCCACTTCAGCCTCGTGAGCGATGCGGTCTATCGCTTCTCGCCGTTCCGCGTCAAGGGCGAGGACCTGGCGCGCTTCCATGGCAACAACGAGCGTCTCTCGATCGCCAACTACGGCGAGATGATCCAGTTCTATCACCAGCTGCTGCGCAACACGGCGCAGCCCCAGTAAGCGTCATTCCTCTTTCTCAAAGGACCTCACCATGACCCGCGCCGTCATCGTTTCCACCGCCCGCACGCCGCTCGCCAAGAGCTGGAAGGGTGCCTTCAACATGACGCACGGCGCCACGCTCGGTGGCCACGCGGTCGAGCACGCGGTCAAGCGCGCCGGCATCGACCCGGCGTCGGTCGACGACGTGATCATGGGTTGCGCCACGCCCGAAGGCGCCACCGGTTCGAACATCGCGCGCCAGATCGCACTGCGCGCCGGCCTGCCGATCACCACCTCGGGCATGACCATCAACCGCTTCTGCTCCTCGGGCCTGCAGACCATCGCCACCGCGGCCCAGCGCATCATCGCGGGCGAGGGCGATGTCTACGTGGCCGGCGGCGTCGAGAGCATCTCGTGCGTGCAGAACGAAGCCAACAAGCACATGCTGGCCGACCCCTGGCTGGTCAAGCACAAGCCCGAGATCTACTGGAACATGCTGCAGACGGCCGAGCAGGTCGCCAAGCGCTACGAGATCGGCCGCGACGCCATGGACGAATACGGCGCCGCCAGCCAGCAGAAGGCCACGGCCGCGCTCGAGGCCGGCCGCTTCAAGGACGAGATCGCCCCGATCACCGTGCTGGCCGGCGTGGCCGATGCAGTGCTGGGCCTGCGCACCAAGGAAGTCACGATCGAGAACGACGAAGGCATCCGCGCCGGCACCACCAAGGAAGGCATCAGCGGCATCCGCCCGGCCATCCCTGGCGGCCTGATCTCGGCCGGCAATGCCAGCCAGTTCTCGGACGGCGGTGGCGCCTGCGTGCTGGTCGACGAGAAGTACGCCGAGCAGAAGGGCCTGAAGCCCCTGGGCCGCTTCCTGGGCTTCGCGGTGGCGGGCTGCGAGCCCGACGAGATGGGCATCGGCCCTGTGTTCGCGATCCCGAAAGTGCTGAACCGCCTGGGCCTGAAGGTCAGCGACATCGACCTCTGGGAACTCAACGAAGCCTTCGCGGTGCAGGTCATCTACTGCCGCGACAAGCTCGGCATCCCGGGTGAACTGCTCAACGTCGACGGCGGCGCGATCGCGGTCGGCCATCCGTACGGCGTGAGCGGCCAGCGCCTCACCGGTCATGCGCTGATCGAAGGCAGGCGCCGTGGCGCCAAGAAGGTCGTCGTCACGATGTGCATCGGCGGCGGCATGGGCGCGGCCGGCGTCTTCGAAGTTCTCTGACACCAGAGCCCGAGGCCATGGCTGCGCCCGCGCAGAAGGCCACGCCCGAGCAGTTCCTGGCCATGGGGCAGGAGGTGCTCGCGAGCCAGCCCTTCAGCGTGCTGGTCGGCGCCGAGATGCACGCGCTGCGACCCGGCTTCATCGAGCTGCAACTGCCGATCGCCGACAAGCTGAAGCAGCAGCACGGCTTTGCCCATGGCGGCGCGGTGAGCTACCTGGCCGACAACGCGCTGACCTTTGCGGGCGGTACCGCGATGGGCGTGCCGGTGGTCACGGCGGAGTTCAAGATCAACTACCTGCGCCCGGCCGTCGGCGCACGCCTGGTTGCGCGCGCCCGGGCCGTGCACGTGGGCAGGTCGCAGGCGGTGTGTACCTGCGAGGTCCTCGTCCTCGACGGCGGCGAAGAGAAGCTCTGCGCCCTCGCGCAGGGCACGGTCTCTCGGCTGCCACCGGCACCGGACGCCCGGGCAGAATCCAATCTCAATCCCTAGCTGAGCGACCCACTCCATGAGCCTGCGTCCAACCCTCGACTTCCTGCTGTACGACTGGCTCCATGCCGAGTCGCTCGCCGAGCGCGACCGCTTCGCCGATCATTCGCGCGAAACCTTCGATGCGGTGCTCGACACCTGCGAGCGCATTGCGCGCGACAAGTACGCGCCGCACAACCGCATCGTCGACACGCAGGAGCCGCACTTCGACGGCGAAAAGGTGATCCTGCCGCAGGCCACGCACGATGCCCACAAGGCCTTCGTCGAGTCCGGGATGATGAGCGCAGCCCAGGACTACGACATCGGCGGCATGCAACTGCCCTACACGCTGTCGGCGGCGGCCAACAGCTTCTTCGCGATGGCCTCGGTCAGCATCGGCTCGAACATGCTCACGAGCGGCAATGCCAACCTGCTCATGGTGCACGGCAGCCCGATGCAGCAGGAGGTCTTCGCGAAGAACGAGTTCTCGGGCCGCTGGGCCGGCACGATGTGCCTGTCGGAGCCGCAGGCCGGCTCGAGCCTCAGCGACGTCGCGACCCGCGCCGTGCCCGACGGCGCCGGCTTCCAGGACGATCCGCTCGGGCCGCGCTATCGCCTGACCGGCAACAAGATGTGGATTTCGTCCGGCGACCACGAGCTGACCGAGAACATCGTGCACATCGTGCTGGCCAAGATTCCCGACGAGAACGGCAAGCTGGTTCCGGGCACGCGCGGCATCTCGCTGTTCATCGTGCCCAAGCGGATGGTCGGCACCGACGGTCAGCTCACCGGCGAGCGCAACGACGTCGCGCTGGCCGGCCTCAACCACAAGCTGGGCTGGCGCGGCACGACCAACACGCTGCTCAACTTCGGCGAAGGCAAGTACCCGGTCGACGGCAAGGCCGGCGCGGTCGGCTACCTGGTCGGCCAGCCCGGCAAGGGCCTGCACTGCATGTTCCACATGATGAACGAGGCCCGCATCGGCGTCGGCACCGCGGCGACCATGCTCGGCATGGCCGGCTACCACGCCTCGCTCGAGTACGCGAAGGGCAGGCCGCAGGGCCGTCCCGTGGGGCCGGCGGGCAAGGATCCGGCGCGCCCCCAGGTGCGCATCATCGAACACGCAGACGTCAAGCGCATGCTGCTGGCGCAGAAGGCGTACTGCGAAGGCGCGCTGGCGCTCGAGCTCTATTGCGCGCGCCTGGTCGACGAGCAGAAGACCGGCAGTGCGCAGGCAGCCGACGATGCCCGCCTGCTGCTCGAGGTGCTGACCCCGATCGCCAAGAGCTGGCCCAGCGAGTGGTGTCTCGAGGCCAATTCGCTCGCGATCCAGGTGCATGGAGGCTACGGCTACACGCGTGACTTCCCGGTCGAGCAGTACTGGCGCGACAACCGGCTCAACATGATCCACGAGGGGACCCACGGCATCCAGGGGGCCGACCTGCTGGGCCGCAAGGTGCTGATGGAGGACGGCCGCGGCCTCACGCTGCTGGCCGGCCGCGTCGCCGCGACGGTCGGTGCCGCCACCCGGGTGCCGGCGCTCGCCGCGCATGCGAGGGCGCTCGACGAGGCGCTGCAGCGCATCGGCAGCGCAACCCGCGCCGCCTGGTCCACCGGCAATCCGCAGGAGGCGCTGGCCAACGCCGTGCCCTACATGCAGGCCTTCGGCCACGTGGTGCTGGCCTGGATCTGGCTCGACCTCGCCCGCCGCTCGCTCGAGATCGACCCCGACAAGACCCTGCCCGCCACCGTGGGCCGGCTCGGTGCCACCGATTTCTTCTTCCACTACGAGCTGCCCAAGATCGGCGCCTGGCTCAACGTGGTCGAGAGCCGCGACACGACCTGCGCCAACCTGCCCGAGGAGGCCTTCTGATGGCCGATGCCAAGCCACCTTCCAAGCCGTACGCCAGGCTCGAGTCGTGGATCTGGATCCTGATCTACGGCGGCATGTTCGCGGTCATCCTCGGCCTGGTGGCCGGCCGCGTCAACGAGCCGCTCGGATGGGCCATGGCCGTGCCGGGCGTCGTGCTGGCGGTGACCGGCGTGGTGCTGATCTACGTGCGCTCGCGCCTCGGCGCCGGCAAGAATTCCGGGCAGTGACGAAGCCGTCACCGCCCGACCACCCGACAAACCCCTGACTCCGGAGACAAGATGACCGCACGCAACATCCAGAAGCTTTTCGACCTCAGCGGCAAGACCGCGCTGATCACCGGCGGTTCGCGCGGCCTCGGGCTGCAGATGGCGCATGCGCTCGGCGAGGCCGGTGCCCGCATCATGCTGAGCTCGCGCAAGGCCGACGACCTCGAGCAGGCCGCCGCCGAACTGCAGGCCGCCGGCATCGACACGCGCTGGATCGCGGCCGACTGCTCGAAGGAGGAAGACACCCGTCGCCTCGCGGACCAGACGCTCGAGCGCATGGGCGCGATCGACATCCTGGTCAACAACGCGGGCGCGAGCTGGGGCGCACCGGCCGAGGAACATCCGGTCGAGGCCTGGGACAAGGTGCTGAACCTCAACGTGCGCGGCTACTTCATCCTGGCCCAGCAGGTCGCGCGCGGCTACATGATCCCGAAGAAGTCGGGCCGCATCATCAACATCGCCTCGATCGCGGGGCTCGGCGGCAACCCGCCCGAGATGCGCACCATCGCCTACAACACCTCGAAGACCGCGGTGCTCGGCTTCACGCAGACGCTGGCCGCCGAATGGGGCCGCTACGGCATCAACGTCAACGCGATCTGTCCGGGCTTCTTCATGACCAAGCTCGCGGCCGGCCTGATCAAGTCGCTGGGCGAGGACAAGATGGCAGCCGCCGCGCCGCTCGGCCGGCTCGGCGACGACGAGGACCTCAAGGGCATCACGCTGCTCTACGCGAGCGACGCCGGCAAGCACATCACGGGCCAGTGGATGGCGGTCGATGGCGGCGTGAGCGTGGTCCGCGGCGCCTGATTCAATGACAGCCGACCTGCACCTGCGCTCCTACGTGGACCGGATTCCCTTTGCGCGCCATCTCGGCTTCGAGATCACGCGCTTCGAGGGCGGCGAATCCGAGCTGCGCTACACCGCGAAGCCCGAGCACCTGAACACCTTCGACGTCACGCACGGTGGCGCCGTCATGACCATGCTCGACATCGCGATGGCCGCCGCGGCGCGCAGCGACACGCCCGAGACCGGCGTCGTCACGATCGAGATGAAGACCACCTTCATGGCGCCCTCGGTCGGCCCGCTGATCGCGCGTGGCAAGCTCATGCATCGCACCGCGACCATGGCCTTCACCGAGGCGAGGATCTACGACGCGCAGGAACGCGTCTGCGCCCATGCCACCGGCACCTTCAAGTACGTGAAGCGCCGGCTGCCGACCGGGCCCGCGAGCGCCAACGAGATGCGCCCGCCGTCCACCGACTGACACAACCCCTACCGATCGATTCTTCAAGCCCCCCCGGAGACAGAACATGCCCACCAATCGCCAGCAGATCCTCGACAACCGCCCCGAAGGCGAAGCCGTCGCCGCCAACTTCAAGCTCGTGACGACCGAGACGCCCGCGCTGAAGGACAACCAGGTCCTCGTGCGCCACCACTTCATGAGCCTGGACCCCTACATGCGCGGACGCATGAACGATTCCAAGAGCTACGCCGTGCCGCAGCCGCTGGGCCAGGTGATGCAGGGCGGCACCGTCGGCGAGGTGGTCGAGAGCAGGCATCCCAAGTACGCGGTCGGCGACAAGGTCGTCGGCTTCGGCGGCTGGCAGGAGTACAGCGTGGTCGATGCCTCGCAGCCCGGCGCGCTCAAGAAGGTCGACACCACGCAGGTGCCGCTGTCGCACTACCTGGGCGCGGTCGGCATGCCGGGCGTGACGGCCTGGTACGGGCTGGTGAAGATCATCGCGCCGAAGGCCGGCGAGACGGTCGTGGTCACGGCCGCCAGCGGTGCGGTCGGCAGTGCCTTCGGCGCGCTGGCCAAGGCGCGCGGCTGCCGCGTGGTCGGCATCGCGGGCGGCCCCGACAAGTGCAAGTACGTCACCGACGAATTGGGCTTCGATGCCTGCATCGACTACCGCCAGCATCCCGACGTCAAGAGCATGGGCGCCGCCCTCAAGGAAGCCTGCCCCGACGGCATCGACGGCTATTTCGAGAACGTCGGCGGCTACATCTTCGATGCCGTGCTGCTGCGCACCAACGCCTTCGCGCGCATCGCGCTCTGCGGCATGATCGCCGGCTACGACGGCCAGCCGCTGCCGCTCGCGAACCCCGCTCTGTTCCTTATCAACCGGCTCAAGCTCGAAGGCTTCATCGTGAGCGAGCACATGGAAGTCTGGCCCGAGGCGCTGGCCGAGCTCGGCGGGCTGGTTGCGAGCGGCAAGCTCAAGCCGCGCGAATCGGTGGCGCAGGGCATCGAGGCGGCGCCCGACGCCTTCCTGGGCCTGCTCAAGGGCCGCAACTTCGGCAAGCAGCTGGTCAAGCTGATCTGACGCACGACGCGGAGGTTCGAGATGGACGGCACGACGACGCATGAAGTCTTCAACCAGCCGGCCCCGCTGGTCGGCTACAACCTGTTCGACACCCACCGGCCGCTGCTGGACGCGCTGAAGTTCAACGCGCCCGGGCTGCAGCTGGCGCCGCTCCGGCACCTGGGCGAGCAGCTCGGCTCGGCCGAGATGCAGACCCATGCACGCCTCGCGAACATCCACACCCCGGTGCTGCACACGCACGACCGCTTCGGGCGGCGCATCGACGAGGTCGAGTTCCATCCGAGCTATCACGCGCTGATGTCGGCCGCGGTCGGCGCCGGCCTGCACGGCACGCCGTGGGCGAAGGAGGTCGCGACGCCTCATGTGCAGCGCGCAGCCGGCTTCATGCTCTTCACCGAGCTCGAGCCCTCGATGCTGTGTCCGATCTCGATGAGCTACGCGGTCACGCCCGCGCTGCGCGACAACCCGGGCCTCTTCGCCGACTGGGGACCGAAGCTCGCGAGCCGCTGGTACGACCCGGCTCTCAAGCCCCTGGCCGACAAGCCCGGCGTGACCATGGGCATGGGCATGACCGAGAAGCAGGGCGGCTCGGACGTGCGCGCGAACACCACGCGCGCCCGCCGCGTCGACCGCGACGCCTGGGGCGAGCGCTACGAGATCACGGGCCACAAGTGGTTCTTCTCGGCTCCGATGTGCGACGCCTTCCTGGTGCTGGCGCAGACACCGGCCGGGCTCAGCTGCTTCTTCCTGCCGCGGGTGCTGCCGGACGGCAGCCGCAACGCGATCCACATCCAGCGCCTGAAGGACAAGCTCGGCAACAAGGCCAACGCGAGTTCCGAGGTCGAGTTCCATGGCGCCAGCGCCTGGCTGGTCGGCGAGGAAGGCCGCGGCATTCCGCAGATCCTCGAGATGGGCACCATGACCCGGCTCGACTGCGCGCTGGGCACCAGCGGACTGATGCGACAGGCGCTGGGCCTCGCGATGAACCACACGGCGCAGCGCCAGGCCTTCGGCCGGCCGCTGGTCGAGCAGCCGCTCATGAAGAACGTGCTGGCCGATCTCGCGCTCGAGAGCGAGGCCGCGACCGCGCTCGCGATCCGCCTGGCGCGCGCCTTCGACCGCCCCGACGATGCCCACGAGCGCCTCATGGCGCGCATCCTGACGCCGGTCGCGAAGTTCTGGATCTGCAAGCGCGGCAGCCATTTCGCCCAGGAGGCCATGGAGTGCCTGGGCGGCAACGGCTACGTGGAGGAGGGCGGCGAAGGCGTCATGGCGCGCATCTACCGCGAGATGCCGCTCAACTCGATCTGGGAAGGCGCCGGCAACATCATGGCGCTCGACCTGCTGCGCGGCCTTCGTCGCGGCGATGCGGTGGCTGCGCTGGCGCACGAACTGGCGCCGGCGCGCGGCAACGATGCGGCGCTCGACCGGCTGGCCGATGCGCTGCCGGCCCGCATCGAGGCCATGGCGACCGAGGTCGAGGCCCGCCGCCTGGCGCAGGACGTGGCGCTCGCGGTGCAGGCCGCGCTGCTGGTGCAGACCGCGCCGCCAGCGGTGGCAGGCGCCTTCTGCGCCTCGCGCCTTGGCGGCGACTGGGGCCATGCCTTCGGCACCCTGGGCTCCGGCGTTGATTTCGATTCGATCATCGCGCGTGCGCGACCCCACTGACATTCCATTCCGAAGGACCCCATGGCCGACCTGATCCTCCACCACTACGCGACTTCGCCGTTCTCCGAGAAGCTTCGCCTGATCCTCGGCTACAAGAAGCTGGCCTGGAAGTCCGTGATCATTCCGCAGATCGCGCCCAAGCCCGATCTCGTGGCGCTCTCGGGCGGCTACCGGCGCACGCCGGTGCTGCAGATCGGCGCCGACATCTACTGCGACACGGCGCTCGTCTGCGACGTGCTCGAGCACCTGGCACCGCTGCCGTCAATCTACCCCGAGCCCGGCAAGGGTCTGGCGCGCACGGTGGCCCAGTGGGCCGACAGCACGCTGTTCTGGGCCGCGATGGCCTACAACTTCAGCCCGAAGGGCGCGGCCGACATGTTCGGCAAGGCATCGCCCGAGATCGCCAAGGCGTTCGGCGACGACCGCCGCGCGATGAGCGGCAACATGGTGCGGCTGCGGCCGGCCGATGCCGCCGCGGCCTACAAGTCCTACCTGCGGCGCCTGTCGGACATGCTCGACGACACCGACTACCTGCTCGGCGCCTACCCGACCGTGGCCGACTTCGCCTGCTATCACCCGCTGTGGTTCACGCGCAAGCGCACGCCGTCGATGGCCGGCATCCTGCAGCTGACGCCGGCGGTGGGCGACTGGATGGACCGCATGGCGGCCATCGGCCACGGCACGATGGAGGTCTACGACGCCGCGCGCGCGATCGAGGTGGCGGCCGCCGCCACGCCGCACACGCTGCTGTCCGACAGCACCTTCCAGGACGATCACGGCATCCCGCTCGGCACGCTGGTCACGGTCGCGGCCGAGAGCTTCGGCCCCGAGACGACCGAGGGCGAGCTGGTCGCGGCCACGCGCACCCACTACACGCTGCGCCGCACGGATGCGCGCGCAGGCACGGTGCACGTGCACTTCCCGCGCATCGGCTACGTGCTGAAGGCGGTCGGGGCCTGAACGGCGCTTGCAGCCGCGAGGGGAACCTTCGCGACTGCGCCGGCAGCGAATCCGTATTTCAATAGCGCCTCCAGGCATACCAAAGAGACGAAAGGACACGCGCAAATGATTCAGGACTTCAAGGGCACCACGGCCGTTCTCACGGGAGCCGGCTCAGGCTTCGGCCTCGAATGCGCGCGCATCGGCGCGGCTCGCGGCATGAACCTGGTGCTGGTCGACGTCCAGCAGGACGCGCTCGACCGCGCCGCCGCCGAGATGGAGGCCGCCGGCGCCCAGGTGCTCGCGCGCAAGGTCGACGTCGCCGATGCGAAGCAGATGGAGGCATTGGCCCAGGCGGTCCAGCAGCGCTTCGGCGCACCGCACTTCGTCTTCAACAACGCCGGTGTCGGCGCCGGTGGCCTGGTCTGGGAGAACACCGTGGCCGACTGGGAATGGGTGCTGGGTGTCGACCTCTGGGGCGTGGTGCACGGCGTGCGCCTGTTCACGCCGATGATGCTCGAGGCCGCGGCCAAGGACCCGGCGTACCGCGGCCACATCGTCAACACCGCCAGCATGGCGGGCCTGCTGACCCCCCCGAACATGGGCATCTACAACGCCGCCAAGGCCGCGGTCGTGAGCCTCACCGAGACGCTCTACCAGGACCTGAAGCTGGTGACCGACCAGATCGGCGCCAGCCTGCTGTGCCCCTATTTCGTGCCCACCGGCATCACCCAGAGCGACCGCAACCGCCCGGGCGCACTCTCGGCCGGCAAGCCCACCAGGAGCCAGCTGATCGGCCAGGCCATGAGCAACAAGGCAGTCAGCAGCGGCAAGGTCAGCGCGGCCGAGGTGGCGCAGAAGGTGTTCGACGCCATCACGGCCAACCAGTTCTACGTCTTCAGCCATCCGAAGGCGCTCGGCAACGTCAAGAGCCGGATGGAGAACATCGTCTCGATCACCAATCCCGCCGACCCCTTCCTCGAGCGGCCGGAGATCGGCATCAACCTGCGGGCGCAACTGCGCGGCGGCTGAGCCGGCGCGGGCAGCCGCGGTTGGCCGAATGGCTGACAATGGCGGCCTGCCCATGAAAGAACTCCCCGACGCCATCGTCTGCGAAGGCTGCGACGCCGTCTACCGGCGCGTGCGGCTGCGCCGCCGGGAGGTCTCGCACTGCCCGCGCTGCAGCACCGAACTGGACCGCCACGGCGGCGACCAGAGCGCGCGCGTGCTGCCGCTCACGGTGGCCTGCCTGATCCTGTTCGCGATCGCCAACCTGTTCCCGATCGTCGAGATCGAGCTGCAGGGCCTCAGCAGCGAAACCACGCTGGTCGGCGCGGTGATCGCGCTCAGCGCCGAAGGCATGTCGCCGGTGGCCCTGCTGGTGCTCGCCACCACATTGCTGTTCCCGCTGCTGCAGCTGTGCATCCTGTTCTACCTGCTGGTGCCGATGCGCTACCAGCGCCGACCGGCGGGCTTCCGGGTGCTCGTGAACGCGCTGCTCAGCCTGCGGCCCTGGGGAATGATCGAGGTCTTCCTGCTCGGCGTGCTGGTGGCGATCATCAAGCTCAGCAGCATGGCCAAGGTGATTCCGGGACCGGCGCTCTGGGCCTTCGTCGGACTCACCGTGCTGCTCACTGCGGTGCTGTCGTTCAATCCCCGCACCTTCTGGGAGATGGCCTTCGAGCCGCGTCCGGGGCAGGAGGAATGAGTCTTCGTCCGATCGGCTGCCATCACTGCGGCACGGCCTGGACCGAGGTCAGCGACGGCGAGCCCTGCGCGCGCTGCGGCACGCCGCTGCACCGGCGCAAGCCCGACAGCATCAATCGCACCTGGGCCTATCTGATCGCCGCCGCGATCCTCTATCTGCCGGCGAACCTGCTGCCCGTGATGATCACCCGCAGCCTGCTCGGCAGCCAACAGGACACGATCCTGAGCGGTGTCATCTACTTCTGGGTCTCGGGCGCCTACGGGCTGGCGGCGCTGATCTTCATCGCCAGCTTCCTGGTGCCGCTGTTCAAGCTGACCGCGCTGATCCTGCTCACCCTCACGGCGCAGCGCCGCAGTAGCTGGCGCCAGCTGGAGCGTGCCAAGCTCTACCGCATCCTCGAGGTGATCGGCCGCTGGTCGATGCTGGACGTCTTCGTGGTCGCGCTGCTGGCCGGCCTGGTGCGCATCCAGGGCTTCGCGGAGATCACCGCCGGCGTCGGCATCGCGGCCTTCGGCGCCGTGGTGGTGCTGACCATGCTGGCCTCGCTGAGCTTCGACCCGCGCCTGACCTGGGACACCGAGCCCGTCGACGAACCGAACGACCTCCCCATGAGCAACGAAACGACATGACCGAAGAAGACAAGGGCACAGCCCCCCGACCGCCACTCGCGGCGCCGAAGGTGGTGCGGCGGCGCAACTGGCTGCCGTCGCTGATCTGGCTGATCCCGATCGTGGCCGCGCTGGTCGGCGTATTCCTGGTGGCGCGCATCCTGATGGACCGCGGACCCGAGATCGTGCTGACCTTCAAGACCGCCGAGGGCATCGAGGCCAACAAGACCTCGGTGCGCTACAAGGACGTGCAGATCGGCACGGTGGAGCGCATCCGGCTGGCCAACGACCGCTCGCACGTGCGCGTGCTGGTGCAGCTCAAGAAGGAGGCGAGCGCCTTCACCTCGCAGGACACGCGCTTCTGGGTGGTGCGGCCACGGCTCGACACCTCGGGCATCTCGGGGCTCAGCACGCTGCTGTCGGGCGCTTACATCGGGGCCGATGCCGGCACCGCGGAAGAGACCTCGGGCGAGTTCACCGGGCTGGAGGCGCCGCCGATCGTCACGCGCGACGCGTCCGGGCGGCAGTTCATGCTGCATGCGCGCGACGTCGGCTCGCTGGACATCGGCTCGCCGGTGTATTTCCGGCGCATCAAGGTCGGCCAGGTGGCGGCCTACGAACTCGACCCCGACGGCCGCGGCGTCACCATGCGCGTCTTCGTCAACGCACCCTACGACAAGTTCGTGGGCGTCAACACGCGCTTCTGGCATGCCAGCGGCTTCGACATCGATCTCAACGCGAGCGGCCTCAAGGTGCGGACCCAGTCGCTGGTCACGGTGCTCATCGGCGGCATCGCCTTCCAGGCGCCGGACGACCAGGCCGGGCCGACGGCCCAGGAGAACGCCGCCTTCATGCTGGCGGCCGACGAGGGCGCAGCCATGAAGGAGCCCGACGGTCCCTCTCAGACCATGCTGCTGTACTTCAACCAGTCGCTGCGCGGTCTGTCGCCTGGTGCACCGGTCGATTTCCGCGGCGTCGTGATCGGCGAGGTGAAGTCGATCGGCGTCGAGTTCGACCGCACCGAGCGCGAGTTCAAGATGCCCGTGGTGGTGCAGATCTACCCCGACCGGCTGCGGCGGCGCAGCACCGATCCGGGCAGCGTGCCTCAGGGGCCGTCGCAGCTCGAGCGCTGGCGCTTCCTGGTCGGCAAGGGCCTGCGCGCCCAGCTGCGCACCGGCAACCTGCTGACCGGCCAGGTCTACGTGGCGATCGATTTCTTCCCCGACGCCAAGCCCGCCACGCTCGACATCGCGCGCACGCCGCTCGAGCTGCCGACCCAGCCCAACAGCCTCGACGAACTGCAGTCGCAGGTGTCGGACATCGCGCGCAAGATCAACAAGGTGCCGTTCGAGGAGATCAGCGCCGACATCCGAAAGGCGCTGGTGGGCGTCAACCGCACGCTGGCAACCACCGAGCAGCTGGTGAAGGGCATCAACAACGATGTCACGCCCGAGATGGCTGCCGCCATGAAGGACGTGCGGCGCACCCTCAACTCGGCCGAGAAGACCATCGCCGACGACTCGCCGCTGCAGCAGGACCTGCGCCAGACGCTGCAGGAGGTGTCGCGCGCCGCAGGCTCGCTGCGCGTGCTGACCGACTACCTCGAGCGCCATCCCGAATCCCTGATCCGCGGCAAGCCGGAGGACAAGCAGAAATGAAGACCCAGAGATCGCGGCTCGCCGCACCGGCGCTGCTGGCTGCACTGTTGCTGGCAGCCGGCTGCGGCAGCACGCGCACGCAGTTCTACAGCCTGGCCGGGACGGCCACTCCGCCCACGGTTCCGCCGGCCAGCGCCAGCAGGGCCGCGCCGACCTTCATCGAGCTCGCGCCGGTGGCGATGCCGGAGCGCTTCATGCGCCCGCAGCTGGTCGTCCGGCAGAAGGATGCAGGCGCGGGGCCCCAGGTCGCGATCCTCGAGCAGAGCCGCTGGTCGTCCTCGTTCGAGAACGAACTGCGCGACGCGCTCGCCTCCGGCATCGCGGCCCGGCTCGGCGCGGTCGACCTCACCAAGTCCGGCCGCCAGCGCGGCCAGACGGCGATCCGGATCGGGGTGCAGATGGGCCAGTTCGACGCCATCGAAGGCAGACGGGTCGATGCCGCCTTCACCTGGACGCTGCGCCGCACCGACGACGGCCCGGCGGTCGGCTGCGCGCTGAGCCTGTCGGAGCCCGTGGGTGCGGGCATCGATGCGCTGGCGGAGGGCGCCCAGCGCGTCGCGTCGCGGCTGGCCGACGCGATCGCGGCCAGCGTGCCGTCGCTGCAGGGCCAGGCCGTGGCGAACTGCCGCGCCTGAGCGAATTCGAGCGGTGGATGGCGAGTAGGGTATCGACGCCTATGAATCCCGAATCCAGCGGCGGCTTCGCACTGTTCGACACCACGATCGGCCACTGCGGCATCGCCTGGGGCCCGCGCGGCATCGTCGGCGTGCGCCTGCCCGAGGCGCAGGAAGAGACTACGCGCAGCCGCATGCAGCGCCGCTTCGCACCGCTGCCCGAGTGCGAGCCGAGCCCCGAGGCACGGCACGCGATCGACTCGATCGGTGCGCTGCTCGAGGGCCGGCCGCTCGACCTGCTGGACATCGCGCTGGACTACGAGGGCGTGAGCGAGCTGCACCGGCGCATCTACGAGATTGCGCGCCGCATCCCGCCCGGGCGGACGCGCACCTACGGGGACATCGCGTCAGAGCTGGGCGACAAGGGCCTGGCACGCGCGGTCGGCCAGGCGCTCGGGCTCAACCCCTTCGCGCCGGTCGTGCCCTGCCACCGCATCCTCGCGGCCGGCGGCAAGTGGGGCGGTTTCTCGGCCCCGGGCGGCATGGACGCCAAGCTGCGCATGCTGGCCATCGAGGGCGCGCGGCCCGACAGCGACACGGCGCCGCTGTTCTGAACGGATTGCGCATGGCGCTGGCCTAGCACAGCGGCCGGCGCGCTGCTCGGCGCGGTCCATTGCGCCTTTGGTGACAATCGGTGCAATGACTTCCTCGCGATTCTTCCGGATCGCGCTCGTGCTGGGCCTGTTGTCGGCCATCGGCCCGTTCGCGATCGACATGTACCTTCCCGCGCTGCCCGAGATCGGCAGCAGCCTCGGTGCCGGCATCGGGCCGGTGCAGATGAGCCTCACGGCCTTCTTCATCTCGCTCGGCGTCGGGCAGCTGCTCTACGGTCCGGTGTCGGACATGGTCGGGCGCAAGCCGCCGCTCTACTTCGGGCTCGGCCTGTTCGCGCTCGCGAGCATCGGCTGCGCGCTCGCGACCAGCATCGAAACGCTGATCGCCCTTCGCTTCGTGCAGGGCCTGGGCGCCGCGGCGGGCATGGCCATTCCGCGCGCCGTGGTGCGCGACCTGCATACCGGCAACGACGCGGCGCGCCTCATGTCGCTGCTGATGCTGGTCTTCAGCGTGTCGCCGATCCTGGCGCCGCTGGCCGGCAGCGCCGTGATCGCCTTCGGAAGCTGGCGCTGGGTTTTCTGGGCCGTGACGCTGGCGGCGGTCCTGGGGCTGGCCACCATTGCCACGGTGCTCAAGGAGACCCGGCCGCCCGAGGACCGCGTCGAGAGCAGCCTGGGCAGCGCGCTGGCCGCCTACGCGGTGCTGCTGCGCGATCGCCACTACCTCGGCCTGGTCTTCATCGGCGCCTTCGCGATGGCGGGCTTCTTCACCTACCTGGCGAACTCCTCGTTCGTGATGATCGACCACTACGGGCTTTCGCCGACGCTCTACAGCGTGGCCTTCGGCGTCAATGCGGCCGCCTTCTTCGCCGCCGCGCAGCTCAACGGCCCGCTGTGCGAGCGCTTCGGCATCGAGCGCGTGGTCAAGACCAGCGTCGCCGCCTGCGGCCTCGTGATGCTGGCCATGTTCGGCTACTTCGCAGCCGGCGGCGACCGCCTCGCGGTGCTGATCGTGCTGTACTTCATCGCCAGCGGGCTCATGGGCCTGGTGATCCCGACCACCGCGGTGCTCGCGCTCGAGAAGCACGGCGCCATCGCCGGCACGGCGTCGGCGCTGCTCGGCACGCTGCAGATGCTGACCGGCGCGGTCGTGATGGCGGTGGTGGGCCTGTTCACCGACGGCCGGCCGCTGCCGATGGTCGCGGGTATGGCGGCCGGTGCGCTGATTGCCGTGGCCCTGACCTGGCTCACGCTCGGCGCCGGTTCGCGGCCGGCCTATACCCTGGGCTGACCGGGTGCAGGCAGCCAGCAGCACCGCAGACGCGGCCGCCGACGGCCTGGCCCAGCCGCAGCGCCGGCAGGCGATGGTGGTGGTGATCCTCGGCATCGCGGTGGCGGTGCTCGACGGCACGATCGTCAACCTCGCACTGCCGGGCATCGCCCGCGAGCTGCAGGCCGACCCGGCGCATGCGATCTGGGTGGTCAACGCCTACCAGATCGCCACGCTCGTCATGCTGCTGCCGCTGGCCTCGCTGGGCGACCGCATCGGCTACCGCCGCGTGTACCTGGTCGGCATGGGCCTGTTCGCGTCGGCTTCGCTGATCGCGACGCTGTCGAATTCGATCGGCATGCTGATCGCGGGCCGCGCGCTCCAGGGCCTGGGCGCGGCCGGGATCATGAGCGTCAACGCGGCGCTGGTGCGGCTGATCTATCCGCAGGCGCAACTCGGCCGTGGCATGGCGCTCAATTCGATGACGGTCGCGGTGGCCTCGGTGGCGGGGCCCTCGGTGGCCGCCGCGATCCTGTCGGTCGCCTCCTGGCCCTGGCTGTTCGCGCTCAACGTGCCGCTCGGCGCCCTGGTGTTCGTGCTCGGATGGCGGGCGCTGCCGACCAACCCTGCGGCGCCGCCGTCCGCGGCGCGCTTCTCGGCCGTCGACGTCGGCCTCAACATCGCGATGTTCGCGCTGATCTTCATCGGCGCCGACCGCCTCGGCGTGCGTGCCGAGGGCGGGCAGGGCGCCAGTCCGATGGCCTGGGCGCTGCTGTTCGCGGGCGTGGCGGTGGGCTTCGTCTACCTGCGCCGGCAGCGGCTGCTGGCGGTGCCGCTGTTTCCGGTCGACCTGCTGCGCATCCCGGTGTTCGCGCTCTCGATGGGCACCTCGGTGGGCGCCTTCTGCGCCCAGATGCTGTCGTTCATCGCGCTGCCCTTCCTGCTGCTCGATGCCTATGGCCGCTCGCATTTCGAGGCCGGCCTTCTGATCACGGCGTGGCCGCTCGGGATCGTGCTGATGGCGCCGATCGCGGGTCGGCTGATCGGCCGATATCCGGACGGCTTGCTGGGCGGCATCGGCCTCGCGATGCTAGCCTCCGGACTGGCACTGCTGGCCGCGCTGCCCGCGCACCCCGCCAATGCCGACATCGTCTGGCGCATGGCGCTGTGCGGACTCGGCTTCGGGCTGTTCCAGTCGCCCAACAACCACACGATCGTTACCACGCCGCCCTCGCACCGCAGCGGCGCCGCGAGCGGCATGCTCGGCACCGCGCGGCTCACCGGCCAGACCCTGGGCGCGGTGCTGCTGGCCGCCATCTACAGCGTCTGGAGCCCGCACGAGGGCAGGGCGCAGGTGATCGCGCTCGGGCTGGCCGCCGGGTGCGCGGCGGTGGCGGCGGTGTGCAGCACGCTGCGCCTGCGCCAGCCGGTGGTGCACCGGACCTGAGATCGGGGCGTTCCTGATCGGAGCCGTCGCGCGGCTCTATCACCGAAGGCCGATTGCCGGGCGCGAGTCGGCCCCCTAAGGTTCAGGCCCTGTGCAATCAAGGGGCTCGCCATGCCTGACCGTTCGGACATCCTCTGGTTCAAGACCGAGTTCCAGCCGAGGATCCTGCCGCTCCTGGCCGGCACGCCGCTCACCGTCGACATGATCGCGGCCATCGCCTGCCAGGAGACCGGCCACATCTGGCCCGTGCTGCGCCGCAAGGGAATGGCCACCGACCGCATCCTCGCGCTGTGCGTGGGCGACACGCTCGATGCCGACAAGGGGCGGCGCGCCTTCCCGAAGACCAAGGCCGAGCTGCTGTCGCGCCCCGGCGGCGACCGCATGTTCGCGATCGCGCACCAGGGGCTGGTCGACATGGCGGCGCAGGTGCCGGGCTACTCGGCCGTGGCGGCCCGGCCGGACAAGTTCTGCCATGGCTACGGCATGTTCCAGTGCGACCTGCAGTTCTTCCTGACCGACCCCGACTACTTCCTCGAGCGCCGCTACGCGCAGTTCGAACAGACCCTGGGCAAGTGTCTCGAGGAACTCGGCCGTGCGCTGCGCAAGCTCGGCTTCGAGCGCCGCGAATCGCTCGACGACCACGAGCTCGCGGCGGTCGGCATCGCCTACAACACGGGCGGCTACAAGCCGGCCAAGGGCCTGCGGCAGGGCCACTTCAACGGCACCAGCTTCTATGGCGAGCTGCTGTTCGATTTCATCCGGCTCGCCCGCACCGCCGCGCTGCCCGAGGACCCGGCGCCGCTGGTCGATCCACCGCCCGGCGTGGCGATCCTGCCGCCGCCGACGCCCGTGGCAGCCGACGGCGCCGAGTTCCTGGTCAGCACGGTCGACAGCATGCTGCGCCTGCGCAGTGCGCCTGCGATCAGCACGCCGCCGCAGGCCAACGTGGTTGCGAACCTGCCCGGCGGGCACCGGGTGCGCGCGGTCACGGGCAAGCCGGTCAAGGGCTTCCTGGAGGTCGAGACCGAGCTGTTGGGTGCGCTGCTGCACGGCTTTGCGTCGCTCAAGTTCCTGGCCCCGGCGCCTGCGGTGCCGCGTCGGGTGGCGCTGGCACGCGGCGCACGTGCCGCCGCCGCGGCGGCGCCTTTCGTTCCGCCGCCGGCAGCGCTTGCATCACGCCCCGGCAACCCGACCCGGCGCCGTGATCCGGCCAACGCACGTTCGCTCGACGAGCCGAAGCAGCCTGGCCGCTCGGGCCAGAGCGCCGAGGCGCTGCGGGCCGAGCTCGGTGCCATCGTCGACTGGCTCGCGGTCGACAACCCGGCGTTCGCGCGCTACCAGCCGCGCGCAGGACTGACCTTCTGCAACATCTACAGCCACGACTACTGCCACCTTGCGGGCGTCTACCTGCCGCGGGTCTGGTGGACCTCGCCTTCGCTGGTCGCGATGTCGCACGGCGCCTCGCTGTCGCCGCTGATCGGCGACACGGTGGTCGAGATGCGGGCCAACGACCTGTTCCGCTGGCTGCGCGACTACGGGCAGGCCTTCGGCTGGCGGCAGACGGGCACGCTCACCAAGCTGCAGCAGGCGGCCAACCAGGGCGGCATCGGCCTGATCGTCGCGCGCCGCAGGGAGGACGGCCGTTCCGGCCACATCGTGGCGGTGGTGCCCGAGACCGAGACGGCGGCCGCCCGGCGCGACGCCGCCGGCGAGGTGCCCGCACCACTGCAGAGCCAGGCCGGTGCGCGCAACTTCGCCCGCGGCACCGGCAAGGCCAACTGGTGGAACGGCGAGGAGTTCGCCGAGTCGGCGTTCTGGATCCACGCCTGAGTGCCGTCGGCGCGTGGCAGCGGCCGGCGGCGCCTGGCTACGATCCGGGCGGGAGCAGGGCGCCGATGATGCGCTCGGCCATGAAGTCGTAGAACGGGTTCGAGGTCAGCCGCGTGAGCGAATCGATGCTCACGATCAGTCCGCCGCGCTCGCCGCGCAGTGCCAGTGCACCGAGATTGACGCCGAAGTCGTCGCTGTTGTCGGGGCGGATGCCGTAGAGCGGATCGGTGATCGGGAACGGCAGCGCGAGGTGCGACAGCGAGAAGACCTCGATCGGGAACTCGAGCCCGATCGGGCGTGTCTGCACGGTGGTCGAGCCGGCGTCGGTGACCTGCTCCACCACCTGGCGCGTGTTGGCGTCGGCATTCGTGATGACGGTGGTGCGGAAGGCGCGCGGCGCAGGCGTCAGCACGCGGTCGGGCTGCAGGTTGGCGCCGGTGCTGAGCATCGGACCGAACTTGACGCTGCGGTTCAGGTCGAAGAGCACCAGTTCGCTGCCGTTGGCCGGCAGGCGCGCATAGAGGCTCGTGACGATGGCCCGCGTGCTGACCGTGAAGTCGATCATCGACTGGAAGGTCAGGAAGGGCGGCAGCTGGGCCAGGCGCCCGGACTTCTCCTCGCGCAGCACGTGGGCCTGCAGGTCGCGTGTCAGCAGCGACGACTGGCGCGCCCCGTTGACCGGGAACGAGTTGTACTTGAAGGGATTGAACTCGGGCACGACGCCGAGCCAGGCGGCTTGCGCGAAGGCCGGGAAGACGGCCGGCCAGCCCAGCACGCCCGCGAAGCGCGACATCTCGGTGATGCCGATCATGGGCGCGATCAGCACCACGCGCGCGGGCCTGGGCAACTGCGGGTCGTCGAGCGCATCGAGCGCGTACTTGGTGGCCAGTGCGCCGCCGTTCGAGAAGCCCACCACATGCAGCGGCAGCGGTGCCGGCACGCGGCGCCGGGCCTCGCGCACCGCCAGGCGCGTGGCTTCGGACCAGTCCTGCCACTGGACGTCGGCCAGCCCGGCGGGCACGGTGCCGTGCCCCGGCATGCGGATGCCGACGACCGCAAAGCCGTGGTCGCGATACAGCGTGGCCACGTGGCGCAGGCTGTAGGGCGAATCGGTCAGGCCGTGCAGCAGCACGACCACGCCCTTGGGCGGCCCCTGGGGATCGAGCGTGTACGAGCGGTTCCAGTCCTGGCGGAAACGCCCCGGGTACATCGGGCTGCCTTCGAAGTAGCGGTTCGACGGCGTCCTGAGTTCCTCGGGCAGCTTGTCGGTGACTTCCCGTCGCACCTCGTCGAAGACCGCGTTCTCGGCCGCGAGCCATGTCGGCCAGTCGGCCTGGCGGATCTCGTCGCGCGAGAGCTCGTGCGGCACGTGCGTGTGCCACGGGTCGAGCGAGGGGCCACCCCGAACCTGGTAGGCACGCACCGCGACCAGGGTGATGACGACGACGCCCAGCAACAGCGCCACGCGCTTGAGCATCCTGGCCAGCCAGCGTTTCATTCCGTTCCTCTTCGATGATTGGTTTTTCTTCGGGGCTTGCCCGGCGCCTAGCTTACCTGCCGGCCAGGCGCCCCAGCGTGGCCACAGCCTGCGCGCTGCGCTCGTCCCAGGGATGCCCGTAGTTGAGCCGCAGGCAGTTCGTGAAACCGCGCTGGGCAGAGAAGATCGGTCCGGGTGCGACGCTGATGCCGGCAGCGAGCGCCTGCCGGTGCAGTTCCAGTGCGTCGACGCCGGCCGGCAGCTCGACCCACAGGAAGTAGCCGCCGGCCGGACGGGTGGCGCGCGTGCCGGCGGGGAAGTACTCGCCGATGGCCTGGACGAGCCGTGTCTGCTGCTCGGCCAGCGTGCGCCGCAGCCGGCGCAGGTGCTTGTCGAAGCCGCCCTGCTCGAGGTAGGCGGCCAGCGCGTTCTGGGTCGGTGCCGAGGCGCCCAGCGTGGTCGTGAGCTTGGCCCGCGCCACCGCGCGCGTGAAGCGTCCCGGCGCCGCCCAGCCGATGCGCCAGCCCGGTGCCAGGCACTTCGAGAACGAGCCGCAATGCATCACCAGGCCCTCGGCGTCCCAGGCCTTGGCCGGCAGCGGACGCTTGTCGCCGAAGTAGAGCTCGCCGTAGACATCGTCCTCGATCAGCGGAATGCCGTGGCGTGCCAGCAGTTCGACCAGCGCCTTCTTGCGCTCGTCGGACATCAGGCTGCCCAGCGGATTCTGGAAGTTGGTCATGAGCCAGCAGGCCTTGGGCCGATGCCGCAGGATCGCGCGCTCCAGCGCGTCGAGCGCCATGCCCTCGCGCGGATGCGTGGGCACCTCGATCGCCTCTAGGCCGAGCCGCTCGAGCGCCTGCAGCGCGGCATAGAAGGTGGGCGACTCGATCAGCACCGCGTCGCCGGGTCGCGTCACGCTCGCCAGGCAGAGGTTGAGCGCCTCGAGCGCACCGTTGGTGATCACGATCTCGTCGGGCGCGACCTGCATGCCGTCGGCCAGGTAGCGCAGCGCGATCTGGCGCCGCAGGCGCGCGTTGCCGGGCGTGAGGTCGTCGACCGTGCTCCACGGATCGAGCTTCTGCACGCTCGCGGCCATGCTGCGGCCGAGACGGGCGAGCGGGAACAGCAGCGGGCTCGGAAAGGCCGAGCCCAGCGGCACCACGTCGCGCACCATGGTCGATTCGAGGATCTCGAACACCCGCTCGCTGACGTCGAGCGGCAGGGCATCGTCGTCGGGCTGCGAGGCGGCCTCGGGTTCCGGTGGCAGCGGCCGCACGCCGTCGGCCACGTAGTAGCCCGAACGCTCGCGCGCACGCACCAGGCCCTGCGCCTCGAGCAGGTAGTAGGCCTGGAAGACGGTCGAGGGGCTGACGCCGCGGCTCGCGCGGGCCTGCCGCACCGAGGGCAGGCGGTCCCCCGGGCGCAGCACGCCGCTGCGTATCGATTCGGCGATCTCGGCGGCGAGGGCCTCGTAGCGGGTCATGAAAAAGGGGAGGAGCTTGCAAAAGCCGCGATTGTCGGGCCCTGGACGCATACTCGCCGCATGATCGGCAAGCTCCCGGGCGACGACAGCCTCATCCGCCACGGTTGCGCGGAGACCGGCTGCCCGCCCGCATCCCGGCCCTGGGTGCTGGCCGCGGCGATCGTCGGCTCGAGCATGGCCTTCATCGACGGCACGGTGGTCAACGTGGCACTGCCCGCGATCCAGGCCGACCTGCATGCCAGCGCCTTCGAGGCCCAGTGGGTGGTCGAGTCCTATGCGCTGTTCCTGGCGGCGCTGCTGCTGGTGGGCGGCGCGCTCGGCGACCGCTTCGGCCGCCGCCGTATCTTCGCGCTCGGCGTCGCGCTGTTTGCGCTGGCCTCGGTCGGCTGCGCGCTGGCGCAGGACGTGCAGCAGCTGATCCTCGCGCGTGCGCTGCAGGGCGTGGGCGGCGCGATGCTGGTGCCCGGCAGCCTGGCGCTCATCAGCGCCGCCTACCCCGAGAAAGAGCGCGGCCGTGCGATCGGCACCTGGTCGGGCTTCAGCGGCATCACGGCCGCGATCGGACCGGTGCTGGGCGGCTTCCTGGTCGACCACTATTCCTGGATCTGGGCCTTCCTCGTGAACCTGCCGATGGCTGCCGCCGTGCTGCTGATCGTCTGGCGGCACGTACCCGAGAGCCGCGGCGATGCGGCCTCGCAGGGGCTCGACGGGGGTGGTGCAGCGCTCGCCACGGTGGCGCTGGGCGGCATCGTCTATGCCTTCGTCGAGGCGCCGACCAATGGCTGGGATTCGCCCGCGGTGCTGGCGGCGCTCGCGGCCGGCATCGCGGCCTGCATCGGCTTCGTCGCGGTCGAGCTTCGGGTGCGGGCACCGATGCTGCCGCTCGGCCTGTTCGGCATCGGCAACTTCGGCGGCGCCAACCTGCTGACGCTGCTGCTCTACGCGGCGCTCGGCGGCGGGCTGTATTTTCTTCCGCTCAACCTGATCCAGGTGCAGGGCTACTCGGCCACGGTGGCCGGTGCCGCGCTGCTGCCCTTCATCGCGATCATGTTCGCGCTGTCCGGATGGGCCGGGCAGCTGGTCGACCGCTTCGGGCCGCGGCTGCCGCTGGTGGCGGGGCCGGCCATCGCTGCCGCCGGCTTCGCCTTGTTCGCGCTGCCGGGTGTCGAAGCCGGCTACTGGAGCGGCTTCTTCCCGGCGGTCGTGGTGCTGGGCTTCGGCATGACCGTGACCGTGGCGCCGCTCACGACCACGGTCATGAACGCGGTCGGCGCCGAACGGGCGGGCATCGCCTCGGGCGTCAACAACGCGGTGTCGCGCGCCGCCGCGGTGCTCGCGATCGCGGTCTTCGGCGTCGTGATGTCGGCCGCCTTCGACGCCCGGCTCGCAGAAGGCCTGCGCGCCAGCGCCGCTGCGCCCGAGATCGTGCAGGCCATGCAGGTTCAGCGCGCACAGCTGGCGGCCGCGGTTGCGCCGGCCGGGGTGGATACGACCACGGCAGCGGCGCTGCGCGAGACGGTGCGTGCGGCCTTCGTCTCGGGCTTTCGATGGGTCATGCTGCTGTGCGCCGCCCTGGCGCTGCTGAGTTCCGCGAGCGCATGGCTGCTGATCGGTCCCGGGATTCAGGGCCGCAGCGCCGACCGAACGGGCGAACCGGCGAGCGGGCCCTAGCTCTTTTGCGTTAGCGCGCATGGCCGATAGGCAAGGGGAATGGCCGCCCCCACACTGCGCACACCGATGGGAGCCGTCCACCGACGCCGTCGACGCAGGAGGAATGGCAACGATGAAGCCGATTGCCCACCGCGGCATGCGATGCGCGCCGCTGCTCGTCTGCACGCTGCTGCTGGCCGCCTGTTCCAGGGGCCCGCAGCCCGGCGAGGTGCAGGACGAGGCCAAGCTCGCGGGCCGCGACGCGGCGTCCTTCCCGCACGCCTCGGAGGACTACTTCAAGGACATGGACAACGGCGTCGCGCTGACGGCCGAGGAGATTCGCGGCCGCAACATGTGGCTGGTCTGGAGCGGCGGCAACGACCGCTTCTGGAACCAGATGAGCGACTACACCTTCGGCGCCTTCGACCTGCTGAAGGTCATCAGCTCGCATCCGAGCCTGGGCTACTCGCGCGCGAACCGCTGGGAATACCTGGGCCTGGTCAACGAGCCCTGCTTCGACAACGCGTCGGGTCCGGTCAAGGAGCGCCGCGGGCTGTGGATCGACGTGCGCAGCAAGGACTGCGCGCCCGATCCCTTCGAGAACGAGAGCAAGTACCCCGGCGTCGCGATCGGCTCGCGCGGCAAGCCGCTGGGCGACGGCACGACGCAGCCGGTGGGCTCCTACTACGGCTATGCCACCGGCGTCGCGGGCCTGCGCCTGTTCCCGAACCCCGCCTTCGACGAGAAGGCCGCCAAGGCCTGGGACGCCGAGCGCTACTACACCGACCCGGCCTACTACAACCGCAAGGATCTCGTGCGGCCCTATCGGGTCGGCATGTCCTGCGGCTTCTGCCATATCGGGCCCAGCCCGGTGAAGCCGCCGGCCGATCCGAACCATCCGAAGTTCGAGAACCTCAGCTCTTCGGTGGGCGCGCAGTACATGTGGGTGGACCGCCTGTTCATCCACAACGCCAACCGGCCCGAGGGCCGCACCAACTACATGTACCAGCTGGCCCATACCTACCGGCCCGGCACCATGGACACCTCGCTGGTCTCGACCGACGGGATCAACAACCCGCGCACGATGAACGCGGTCTACGACTTTCCGTCGCGCATGGCGATGGCGCGGCGCGTCGGCCGCGAGCAGCTGGCCGGCGGCGAGCTCGACAACCGGCAGTTCAACGACTACATCGCGACCGGCCCGCTGACCGAATTCTTCTCGAAGGCCGATTCGGTGGTCTACACGCCGCACGTGCTCAAGGACGGCGCCGACTCGGTCGGGCTTCTGGGCGCGCTGAACCGGGTCTATCTCAACATCGGCCTGTTCAGCGAGGAATGGCTGCTGCATTTCAACCCGGTGGTCGGCGGCAAGACCATCACGCCGATCAAGATCGCCTCGGCGCAGAAGAACTCGAGCTACTGGCAGGCCACCGAGGCCGGCACGCCGGACACGGCGCTGTTCTTCCTCAAGGCGGCGCAGCCCGATCACCTGAAGGACGCGCCGGGCGGTGCGAAGTACCTCGATGCCGACGCCGCCACGCTGGAGCGCGGCAAGCTGGCCTTCGCCGACACCTGCGCGCGCTGCCATTCGAGCAAGGCGCCGCCGCTGCCGGCCGCGCTGCAGCTCACGCCCGCACGCTGCGCCGGGCCGGGCTACATGGATTGCTTCAAGCGCTACTGGGCCTGGACCCAGACCGACGACTACAAGGCGCAGATGCGCAAGATCGTGCAGGCGCCGGACTTCCTGCAGTCCAACTACCTGTCGACCGAGGCGCGCATCCCGGTCACTCTGCTGCGCACCAACGCCTGCAGCCCGCTCGCGACCAACGCGCTCGAAGGCAACATCTGGGACAACTTCTCCTCGCAGACCTACAAGAACCTGCCTTCGGTCGGCACCGTGACGCTCAGCGATCCGTTCACCGGCGAGCCGAAGCCCTATGCGATGCCCGCAGGCGGGCGCGGCTATACGCGCGTGCCTTCGTTGATCAGCGCCTGGTCGACCGCACCCTTCCTGCTCAACAACACGCTCGGCGACGCCACGGGCAATCCGTCGGTCGAGAGCCGGATGAAGGTCTTCGACCAGTCGATCGAACAGCTGCTGTGGCCCGAGAAGCGCCGCGGCGATGCGGTCTTCGGCGACAAGCTCGGCGGCACCATCGACCGCACGACCGAGCGCAGCATGGTGACGATCCCGACCGGTTTCGCGCCCGATTCGCTGCAGCCGCTGCAGGGCGCGCTGCACCGCTGGCTGCCGTGGCTGGTGCAGGAGGGCGGCGACATCGTGCTCGGCCCCATCCCGCAGGGCGTGCCGGTGAACCTGCTGGCCAATCTGAGGCTGCGCGCCGAGGGCGACGTGCTGGGCGACAAGGTGGATCACGTGAAGGATGCCGGGGCGCTGCTTGTGAAGCTCAAGCTCGCGCTCGCGAGCACGCCGGCCGGCGTCAGCGACGACGAACTGCGCAAGCACTTCGCGGCGCTCGGCGAGCCGATGCTCGAGCTCAGCAAGTGCCGCGACTTCGTGGTCAACCGCGGCCACTATTTCGGCACCGCGCAGTTCAACCGCCAGGAGGGGCTGAGCGCAGACGAGAAGGCCTTCGGCCGCGAGCCCGAGCTCGGCGACGAGGACAAGCGCGCGCTGATCGCCTTCCTCAAGACCTTCTGAACGCCGCGCCGCCCGAAAACGAACCCGGCATGGACGGCGCCGATGCTGCAAACCTCCGCGACGACTGGGACTACGTGATCGTCGGCTCCGGTGCCGGCGGCGGCACGCTGGCCGCGCGGCTGGCAGAGGCCGGCATGCGCGTCTTCCTGCTCGATGCCGGCGGCGACCCGCGCGGTGGCGATGCGCCTGCCACCCCGCAGCCTGGCCTGCCCGACGACTACGACGTGCCGGCCTTCCATGCCTTCGCCTGCGAGAACCCGGCCATGCGCTGGGACTTCCACGTGCGCCACTACGCCGACGAGACACAGCAGGTGCGCGACTGGAAGTACCGGGCCGGGCAGGGCGTGCTGTACCCGCGCGCCGCCGGGCTCGGCGGCTGCACCTCGCACAACGCGATGATCTTCATGCTGCCGCACGCCTCGGACTGGAACCACATCGCGCGCCTGACCGGTGATTCGTCCTGGCGCGCCACCCCCATGCGGCGCTACGCCCTGCGCATCGAGGACTGCCGGCACCGGCCCGTGTGGCGCGCGCTGCGGCATCTCGGGCTCGACCCGACCGGCCACGGCTGGAGCGGCTGGCTCCGCACGGAGAAGGCGCTGCCGCTGTCGGTGCTCGGCGACCATGGGCTCATGCGCGTGCTGCGCGATACGGCGGGCACCTTCACGCGCAGCCTGCCGACACCTCTCGCGAGCACCTGGCGCTGGCTGCGCGGCGGGCTCGGCGACCCGAATTCGAAGCGCAGGCGCGCGGGCAGCTTCGAAGGCATCTGCTACACGCCGCTTGCGACCTCGGGACACCGGCGCAGCGGCGTGCGCGAACGGCTGCTCGACGTCGCGCGACGCCACCCCGACCGGCTCCACATCGAACTCGATGCGCTCGCGACGCGCGTGCTCTTCGATGCCGACGGCGGCGCCAGCGGCGTCGCCTACCTGAAGGGCGCGCGCCTCTACCGCGCCCATGCGGCGCCGAGCACGGACCCGGGCCTGCAGCGCGAGGTGCACGCCCGGCGCGAGGTCGTGCTGTGCGGCGGAACCTTCAACACGCCGCAACTGCTGATGCTCTCGGGCATCGGCCCGGCGGATGAGCTGCGGGCGCATGGCATCACGCTGCGCGTCGACCTGCCCGGCGTCGGCAGCAACCTGCAGGACCGCTACGAAGTGGCGATCACGCACCGCATGCGCGCACCCTGGGATGTGCTCGAAGGCGCGCGCTTCGAACGCGACGACCCGCTCTGGCAGCGCTGGCAGGGCAGTCGCTCGGGCATGTACGCGTCAAACGGAGCCGCGCTCGGCGTCATTCAGCGCTCGCGCGCAGCGCGGCGGCAGGGCCACGAACCCGACATCTTCTGCATGGCGCTGCTGGCCCGCTTCGAGGGCTACTTCAGCGGTTTCTCCCACTGGATCCGCGACCAGCCCGACCAGCTGACCTGGGCCGTGCTGAAGGCGCACACGAGGAACCGCGCCGGCACGGTGCGACTGGCTTCGGCCGACCCGCGCGACATGCCGCGCATCGACTTCCGATACTTCGAGGAAGGCAGCGACGCCGCCGGCGAGGACCTGCAGGCGGTCGTGCAGGCCATCCGCATGGTGCGCGCGATGACCGCGCCCCTGATCCGCAGCGGCTGGATCGCCGAGGAGACGGCGCCGGGCGCGCAGGCCGACAGCGACGACGACCTGGCGCGCTACGTGCGCGATACCGCCTGGGGCCACCATGCCTCGGGCAGCTGCGCCATCGGCGATGCGGCGCGCGGCGGGGTGGTCGACAGCACCTTCACGGTGCATGGCGTCAAGCGGCTGCGCGTGGTCGATGCCTCGGTCTTTCCGCGGATTCCGGGCTTCTTCGTCGCGGCCGCGATCTGCATGGTGGCCGAGAAGGCCGCAGACGTGATGCTGAGCGCGTCGGGGGGCACACCTCTTTCGGCAAATTGACGGGGCCCATGGGCGGGCCGACACTTTCCAATCACCAGCGGGGCTTCCCCGGAGGAGAGAGCACATGGCCTATGACGTGCAACAGCTGCTCGACATGTCGCAGCAGCAGCTCGATGACCTGTTCCGCGCCAGTCCGCCGGGCGACATCCCCGACGGCGAGGCCGACGGCACCGCGATCATCGCGCCCGGCACGCGCTACACCGAGTCGATCGCGAAGATCATCAACGTCTTCGGCTGGCAGGGAAAGGTGTTCGACGGCGCCAAGGGCGTGCTGAAGAACAAGGTCAGCATCCTCGGCGTGCAGGCGATCGTGGCCAAGGTCTACGAGGACGAGAGCTGGCTCGACGGCAAGCCGTGCATCGTGCTCGACTACTCCGACACCTCGTTCGTGGCGCAGTACATCCGCGACGAGATCCGGCTGATCTCGCCGGACTTCTATCTCGGCAAGGTGTACTGGGGGCGCGAGCGGCTGATCGACTTCTGCCTCAAGTTCTGATGCGGTGACGCCCCAATCGCATTTCATGGTGGTGGCGCCTGTTGCCACGGGCCGCGAGACCGCGCTGCGGCAGCTGCTCGACACCCTGAACCTGAAGCCCGGCATGGCCGATCCCGCGCACCCGGTGCTGCCCTTCGGCGTCTTCGGACGGCTGCATTTCGCCCGCTTCGCGATCCTCACCGACGGCACCATGGCCGACCTCGAGGTGTTCGACCTGCCGCGCCCGCGCGTGCCGCTCTACCTGAGCTTTCTCGGCGAGTGCGACGGACCGGCACGGTCGCAGCTGGCCGAGTTCGTGCAGCACGCGGGCGAGGGCCTGCGCCGCATCTTCGGCCATTGCGAGAGCTTCGACGACGGCGGCGATCTGCTGGAGTGGCTCGAGGCCCATTCGGTGCCGGTCGGCGCCGGCTACGTCAACCGCATCGGCCGTACCGTGCGGCAGATCCGAGAGAACAGCGCGCTGCAGCGCGCGCTGTCGTCGCAGGTGCCACGCGACATCGCGGCCGAGGCGATCGATGCGCAGGCGCTGCGGCTGCTCCTGCTGCGCTTCGTGCAGCAGGAGCAGCTCGAGGGCCGGCTGCTGCTGAGCTCGCCCGAACGCACGCCCACGCGATGGCTGCTGCGCAACTTCCTGCATGCGGCAGCGCCGCTGCTGGTCGCGGCCTTGCTGCTGATCGCGATGGTCTGCTGGCCTTGGCTGCTGCCGCTCATGCTGCTGCTGGTGCTCGGCGTGCTGTGGCAGCTGCGCTGGCACGAGCGGCGCGACCCCGAGTTCTGCCCGCGGCCCGATCGCGGCGCGCTGCTCGCGATGCAGCGGCTCGAGGACCACGACCTCACGAACAGCTTCACGGCGCTCGGTCCGGTCAAGCCCGGGCTGTTCCGGCGCTGGCTCACGCGCGCGATCCTCTATGCGATCGACTATGCGTGCCGCCATGTGTTCGGGCGCGGGCACCTCGCACGGGTGCAGACCATCCATTTCGCGCGCTGGGTGTTCATGGACGACCGCCGGCGCGTGCTGTTCGCGAGCAGCTACGACGGCAGCCACGAGAGCTACATGGACGACTTCATCCACAAGGCGGCCTGGGGGCTGAACCTGATCTTCAGCAACGGCTTCGGCTGGCCGCGCACCGACTGGCTGATCAAGGGCGGCGCGCGGCACGAGCAGCGCTTCAAGTACTACCAGCGGCGCCACCAGTTGCCCACACAGGTCTGGTACAAGGCCTACCCCGGCCTCACGCTCGCCGACCTCGAACGCCACGACGCGATCCGGGCCGGCTTCGACCTGCACGAGATGAGCGACGAACAGGCGCTGGCCTGGCTCCGGCTGCTATGAACCACCTGCCCACGGTCGACTACGACGACATCCAGGGCCTGGTGCGCTTCGGCTACCGGCGCCTCACGCAGGCCTCCTTCCTGTTGCTGCGCGTGCGCGATGCGCAGGCTGCACGGAACTGGATCGCCGAGGCGCCGGTGAGCAGCGCGGCAACGCAGGAGCCTCCGCCCACCACCGCGCTGCAGCTGGCCTTCACGAGTGCAGGGCTGGCGGCGCTGGGCGTGCCGGGCGACATCGTCGACGGGTTCTCGCACGAGTTCATCGTCGGCATGGCCAGCGACGAGAGCCGCTCGCGCCGGCTCGGCGACATCGGCCCCAACGATCCGGCCGGCTGGCAATGGGGTGGCGCGCCCGATCGCCTGCCGCACCTGCTGCTGATGCTCTATGCGGTGCCCGGCGAACTCGGCCCCTGGGCCGAGCGCGTGCTCGCAGGCTGCGGAGAAGGCTTCGATCAGATCGGTGTGCTGTCGACCTCCGACATGGACGGCGTCGAGCCCTTCGGCTTCGCCGACGGCATCTCGGAGCCCGCGCTCGACTGGCAGCGCGAACGCCGCGTGCGCGACGAGGAGCGCACCGCCTACGACAACCGTTCCTGCCTCGGCGAATACCTGCTCGGTTATCCGAACGAGTACGGCGCCTACACCGACCGTCCCCTGATCGACCCGGCGCGCGATTCCGGCACGATGCTGCCGAAGGCCGAGGACGCGCCCGCGCTGGCCGACCTCGGGCGCAACGGCAGCTATCTCGTGCTGCGCCAGCTGCAGCAGGACGTCGCGGGCTTCTGGCGCTTCGTCGATACGCAGGTCGGCGGCGATCCGATGCTGCGGCAGCGCCTGGCCGAAACCCTGGTCGGCCGCACCATGGCCGGCGAGCCGCTGATGGGCGACACCGGCGAGCGCATTCCCGGCGAGGACGATCCGCGCAACAGCTTCACCTATGCCGACGACCGCGAAGGCCTGCGCTGCCCGATCGGCGCCCATATCCGGCGCAGCAACCCGCGCAACGCCGACCTGCCGCCCGGACCGCCCGGCTTCGTCTCGTGGGCCCGGCGCACGCTGGGCTTCGACGCCGAGGCCCTGGCGGCGGACCGGGTCTCGTCCACGCGCTTTCACCGGCTGCTGCGGCGCGGCCGCGAATACGGCCGGGGTGTGTCGCTCGAACAGGCACTGGCGGGCATGCCGGTGGCCGACGGCGATGCCACGGGCCTGCACTTCATCTGCCTGGGCGCCAACATCGCGCGGCAGTTCGAGTTCGTGCAGTCGGCCTGGCTCGCGGGGCTGCGCTTCGATGGGCTGGCCGACGAGAGCGATCCGCTGATCGGCCACCACCTGCCGCGCGCCGACGGCACGCCCACCGACGGCTTCTCGGTGCCGCTCGAATCGGGCCCCGACCGCCGGGTCTGCGGCCTGCCGCAGTTCGTGACGGTGCAGGGCGGGGCCTACTTCTTCCTGCCCGGCCTGCGCGCGCTGCGCTACCTGTCGAAGGGGTCGCCGCCATGAACTCGAACATCAGCCGCCCGACGCCGCGCGCCAACACCGGCTCGGCCTGGCGCAACCTCGTGAGCGACGGCGGCATGGCGATGATCCGCCTCGAGCGCCGATTCGACCCGCTGCTGCGGCCGGCCTTCGATGCCCTGCTGCGCGATCCGCTGGCGCGCTTCACCACCTACCTCATCAACCGCAACCGTGTCGACGAAGGCCTCGCACTGGCCGAGGAGAGGCCGCTCCCCGACGAGGAGGCGTACATCGATTCGATCGTCAAGAGCTTCACGCGGCAGATGACCGACCTCTGGAAGCCCGGCGGCTTCGAGCGCGGCGGCAACACCAAGACGCAGGGCCTGGTGCGCGGCGAGTTCACGGTTCACGACGACATCCCGCCGCACATGAAGCGCGGCATCTACGCGCAGCCGCAGACCTTCCGTGCCTGGGTGCGCTTCTCGGGGCCGGGGCCCTACATCACGCCCGACATCGACGACGTCGGCTTCATGAGCATCAGCATCAAGCTCATGGGCGTGCCGGGCGAGAAGCTCATGCCCGAGGAGCAGCACACGCTCGACATGTTCGCGGTCTCGACGCCCACCTTCGTCACGCCCGACACCCGCGCCAACGCGGCGCTGCAGCGCGAGAGCGTGAAGAACGCGCAGATCTTCTACTTCGTGAACCTGCGCGAATCGCACGTGCTCGACCTGGTGATGCAGTCGCTCTTCATCAAGACCCAGAGCAGCCCCTTCGAGGCGCCTTATTTCAGCTGCGTGCCCTATCTGATGGGAGAAGGGCAGGCGATGCAGTATTCGGTCTGGCCCAGGAGCAGCAAGCGCACGCCGATTCCGCGGCTGCCGCTGCGTCCGCCCGACGACTACCTGCGCCAGGCGATGGTGGCCTCGCTGGCCGATGGTGACGTCGAGCTCGAGATCCGCATGCAGATGCAGACCGACCCGCACCTGATGCCGATCGAGAACGCGGCCGTGCTGTGGCCCGAACGGCTGTCGCCGCGCATCCCGGTGGCGACGCTGCGGCTGCCACGCCAGGTCTTCGATTCCCCGGCGCAGATGGAATTCGCCAAGCGCCTTTCCTACAACCCCTGGCACACGATCGCCGAGCATCGGCCGCTGGGCAACCAGAGCCGTGCGCGACAGCGCATGTACTGGGAGCTCGCGAAGCTCCGGCATTCGATGAACGCCGTGCCGCACTACGAACCCGACGGCGACGAGACCTTCGATTGAACCGATGCGTCAGGGAAAGGCGGCGCCGGCTTCGCCTGCACGCCAGGCCGGGTACTTCGCCATCGCGCGCTCGAACTCCGGCGCGGCAATGCGCGCGGCGAGCCAGCCTTGCAGCGCTGTCCACGGCTGCAGGCCGAACCAGGCGGCATCGACTTGCGCGAACTGCCGCACGAAGGGTGCGATCGCGATGTCCGCGAGCGCGGGCCTGTCGCCGTGCAGGCAGCCCGAGACGGAAAGCATCGCATCGAGCCTTTGCAGGAAGAGGGCGCCACGGTCCCGATGCACCGCGGCATCGCCTCCGGGCTGCCGCTCCGGATACTTGTAGCCGTCGAGCTGCCGCTTGAAGTCGCCGTCGCATTCGGCGATCAGCGCGAGCATGTCGTCGAGTGCGCCCCGCTCCGGCCGCAGCCAGCCCTGCGGATCGTGCCGGCGCAGTGCCCACAGCATGATCTCCAGGCTCTGCTCGATCACTCTTCCATCCACGTCCACAAGCACCGGCACGGTGCCCTTGGGCGAAGCTGCGAGCAGTTCGGCCGGCTTGTCGCGCAGCACCACCTCGCGCAGTTCGCAGGCGCTGCCGCTCGCGACCAGCGCCATCCGGGCACGCATCGCATACGGGCAACGGCGAAACGAATACAGCACCGGCAGCACGGCGCCGCTCATATCAGCTTGCGGATCGACTTCTTGCGCCACACGAAGCGGTAGTAGCAGGCCTGCAGCGTCAGCATCGCCGTGAAGCACACGGGATAGGCCACCCAGATGCCGTTGAGGCCGAAGCGCTTGCTGAGCCACCAGGCCACCGGCACCTCGATCAGTGCGATGCAGAAGACCGAGATCGCGGTCGGCACCAGCACCGAGCCGCTGGCGCGCATGATGCCCGACAGCGCCGAGCCCATGCCGAAGATGACGGTGCTCCACAGCATGATGTGCAGCAGCGTCTGCGCCACTTCGATCACGGGCGCGTCGGTGATGAACAGGCTCATCAGCGGGCGCGAGAACAGGTAGCCGAGCAGCACCAGCGAACCGGTCAGGAACAGGTTCATGAGCAGCGCGGTGCGCGTGATGGCGCCGAGCCGGTCGACCCGGCCGGCACCGATCGCCTGGGCGCCGAGGATCGATGCCGTGATCGCGATCGAGATCGCCGGAAACTGCACGTAGGCCACCACCTGGTTGACCGCGCCATAGGCCGCCGTGGCATGCGAGCCGTAGCCGTTGACGAAGGACAGCAGCGCGATCTCGGCCAGCGACACCACGATCATCTGCACGCCCGTGGGCACGCCGACCTTGAGCACGCCCTTGAGCAGCTGCGGCCGCACGCGCAGGTGGCGCATGAAATCGGCATCGGGTGCCAGCGGGCTCTTCTTGCGGCGCAGGTGAAAGCCCAGCCAGAGGGTCGCGATCACGAAAGAGACCACGGTGGCGCAGGCGCCGCTGGCCACGCCGAGCTGCGGCAGCCCGAACCAGCCCTTGATCAGGGCCGGCGTGACCGCGAGACCGATCGCGGTCGAGATCATCAGGGTCCACAGCGGCGCCACCGTGTCGCCGACGCCGCGCAGCATGGCGGTCGACAGCAGGAATACGAAGAGGCCCGGCATCGCGATCAGGATGATGCGCGCGTAGCGCGTGGCATCGGGAAGGATGTCGGACGGCGTGCCCAGCAGGCGCAGCATCGGCTCGGTGAAGAGGCCGCCGAACAGCGCGACGCAGAGCCCGAACAGGATGCCGACCGTGAGCGTGGTGCCGGCCACGGCACGCGCCTTGTCGGTCTCGCGGGCGCCCCAGGCCTGGCCGATCAGCACCGAGGCGCCGGCGCCCAGGCCGATCGTGAAGGCGATGAAGAAGAACATCACCGGGAAGAAGCCCGACACCGCGGCGAGCGCCTCGACGCCGATCATCTGGCCCAGGTAGACGTTGTTGAGCGTGCCCGACAGGGACTGCAGCACGTTGCTCAGCAGCATCGGTGCGAGGAACAGCAGGAACACCTTCCACAGCGGCTGGGTGGCCATGGCGGCGGCGCGCGGGTCGGCCCTGGAGGCGATCTGCGGCGGCACCGGATCGGCCACGGAGGCCGGCGGCGCGGCGATCTCGCCAGCGTGCTCGATGTCCTCGGGCTCCATCGCCTTCGCGGTCGTTGCCGCGCCGCTCATGCCGCGCTCCAGGCGTCGGCCGCGAGCCGCTGCAGATGGCCGCGCAGGTCTTCTGGCCAGGGCTCGACCAGCTGCTCGAAGCGCGGCCGCTCGCCCGCGAACAGCGCGCGCGTGGCTTCCTCGAAACCCGGCAGGTCGCCCGCGATGGCGGTCATGAAGCGGTAGGCGGCCTCGCGCGCGGCGCGCTGCAGGTCGCGGTCGGCGTGAACGTGGCGGGCCTCGTCGACCAGCCGGCGCAGGGCCACCGAGGCGCCGCCGGGCTGTCGGCCCAGCCATTCCCAGTGGCGCGGCAGCAGCGTGACCTCGCGCGCAACCACGCCGAGACGCGGCCGGCCGACCGCGCGCGCTGCCGCCTGCTGCTCCTCGGCCGGCGCGGGCCCGCAGTCCGCCGGCACCGGATCGCGCAGGTCGAGGTCGAGCCGTTCGCCGGTGCGGTCGTCGAAGACCAGCGGCGGCGTGCCGTCAGCGGCGGACAGCTCGCGCAGGCGGGCGACGACCTGCTCGCGCGGCCCGGATGCGATGCGATGGAAGCCGGCGAAGGCCGTGTAGGTGTGCTCTGGAAAGCGGGCTGCGGATGCGGCCGAGGGGGCGGAGGAAGACATGGGCGCGAATAATACCCGGGCAAAAGCCTTCGAGCAATCTACCCGGGCAAAAATATTCTGGCTGGCGCTCAAGAGGCCGAATGGCGCGCGCGCCACCAGCGCCGCACGCCCTGGCCGAAGCGGCGGGCCGAGCGCCAGGGCGCACTCGAACGCACGCGCGCGAACAGCGCGTCCTTCCAGGCTTTCCAGCGCGGATACCAGAGCGCGAACAGGGGAATCCGCATGAGGGCGGGTTCGAGCAGCTGAAACAGCCGGGCGAGGATCGCCGTGCCGATCAGCTTGGCCGCCAGCAGCAGGAGCAGGGCGCTCGTCGAGTGCCCTTCGCCGAGCAGGTAGAGGCCGAGGAACTTGACCGGCAGCAGCATCAGGGCCGGAACGAAGAAGGCCAGCACCGCGCCCCAGGGCGGCAGGCTGCGCAGCCAGGCCTCGGCACGCGCCCAGACCGGCAGCCGGGCGAGCCGCGCGGCGAGGCGCGCGAGCGGCTCCCAGCCCCATTCCTCGAACAGCAGCACCGGCACCACCAGCGCAGTGCCGAGGGCGCCAAGGAGTTTCTTCAGGATACGCATGCCGGCCCATTCTGCGCCGGGCCGTATGGCAAACTTCTGCGCTTTATCCGCAACGCGCCCCCGTGCGCCCAGTCCTTCGGGACACGCCTCTCATTCATGCAGAAAATCATTCGCCAGCTCGCGGCCGAGATCAAGGTCGGCGAGCACCAGGTGAAGGCGGCCGTCGAATTGCTCGACGGCGGCGCCACCGTTCCCTTCATCGCCCGCTACCGCAAGGAAGCCACCGACGGGCTCGACGACACCCAGTTGCGCGAACTCGAGGCGCGCCTGTCCTACCTGCGCGAGCTCGAGGACCGGCGCGGCGTGGTCATCAAGAGCATCGACGAGCAGGGCAAGCTCACGCCCGAGCTGCGCGCCGCGATCGAATTCGCGCCGACCAAGCAAGAGCTCGAGGACATCTACCTGCCCTTCAAGCAGAAGCGGCGCACCAAGGGCCAGATCGCGCGCGAGTTCGGCATCGAGCCGCTGGCCGACAGGCTGCTGGCCGATCCCACGCTCGATCCGGCGGCCGAGGCCCAGGCATTCCTGAAGCCCGCCACCACGCTCGACGACGGCAAGCCCGGCCCCGATTTCTCGACCGTGCCGGCGGTGCTCGACGGCGTGCGCGACATCCTTTCCGAGCGCTGGGCCGAGGACGCGCCGCTGGTCCAGCGGCTGCGCGAATGGCTCTGGGCCGAAGGCCTGCTCAAGTCCAGCCTGATGACCGGCAAGGACGAGAACAACCCCGACGTCGCCAAGTTCCGCGACTACTTCGACTACGACGAGCCGATCGGCCGCGTGCCTTCGCACCGCGCGCTGGCCGTCTTCCGCGGCCGTGCGCTCGAGATCCTCGACGCCAGGCTGGTGCTGCCGGTCGAGCCCGAGCCGGGCAAGCCGTCGGTCGCCGAAGGCCGCATCGCGCTGCACCTGGGCTGGAGCCACGCGGGCCGCGCGGCCGACGACCTCATCCGCAAGTGCGTGGCCTGGACCTGGCGCGTCAAGCTGTCGCTGTCGACCGAACGCGACCTGTTCACGCGGCTGCGCGAAGAGGCCGAGAAGGTCGCGATCAAGGTCTTCGCGGACAACCTGCGCGACCTGCTGCTGGCCGCACCGGCCGGTCCGCGCGTCGTGATGGGCCTCGACCCGGGCATCCGCACCGGCGTCAAGGTGGCCGTGGTCGATGCGACCGGCAAGCTGGTCGAAACCGCGACCGTGTTCCCGCACGAGCCGCGCCGCGACTGGGAAGGCTCGCTGCACACGCTGGGCAAGCTCAGCGCAAAGCACGGCGTGAACCTGATCGCGATCGGCAACGGCACCGCGAGCCGCGAGACCGACAAGCTCGCGGCCGACCTGATCAAGCTGCTGGCCAAGATGGCGGCGCAGGCCGGTGCGCCCGCGCTCGAGGTGCAGAAGGTGGTGGTCAGCGAGGCCGGGGCCTCGGTCTACTCGGCGAGCGAATTCGCCTCGCAGGAGATGCCGGATGTCGACGTCAGCCTGCGCGGCGCCGCCAGCATCGCGCGCCGGCTGCAGGACCCCCTGGCCGAACTCGTGAAGATCGACCCGAAGTCGATCGGCGTCGGCCAGTACCAGCACGACGTCAACCAGAGCGAACTGGCGCGCACGCTGCAGGCGGTGGTCGAGGACTGCGTGAACTCGGTCGGGGTCGACCTCAACACGGCCAGCGTGCCGCTGCTGTCGCGCGTCTCGGGCCTGTCGGCCAGTGTCGCCAAGGCCGTGGTGCGGTGGCGGGAGGCCAATGGCGCCTTCGCCACCCGCAAGCAGCTGCTCGACGTGACCGGCTTCGGCCCCAAGGCCTTCGAGCAGAGCGCGGGCTTCCTGCGCATCCGCAACGGCGCCGATCCGCTCGACATCACGGGCGTGCATCCCGAGACCTATCCGCTGATCGAGCTGATCATCGTCAGGACCGGCAAGCCGATCGGCGAGCTCATGGGCCGCGCCGACATGCTCAAGACGCTCAAGCCCGAGCTGTTCGCGAACGAGAAGTTCGGTGTCATCACGGTCAAGGACATCCTCGGCGAGCTCGAGAAGCCCGGCCGCGACCCGCGCCCCGACTTCAAGGTGGCGCGCTTCAACGACGGCGTCGACGACATCAAGGACCTGGTCGAGGGCATGGTGCTCGAGGGCACGGTCAGCAACGTCGCGCAGTTCGGTGCCTTCGTCGACCTGGGCGTGCACCAGGACGGGCTGGTGCACGTGAGCCAGCTGTCGAACAAGTTCGTCAACGATGCGCGCGAGGTCGTGAAGACCGGCGACATCGTCAAGGTCAAGGTGATGGAGGTCGACGTGGCGCGCAAGCGCATCGGCCTCACGATGAAGCTCGATGCCGCGCCGGCCCGACGCGACGGTCCGCGCGACAACCGCTTCGAGGGCGCGGGACGCGGCCAGCAAGGCCCGCGGCGCGACAGCTCGCCGCAGCCGGCCGGCCAGATGGCCTCGGCCTTCGCCAAGCTGCAGGGCCTGCGCAAGTAGGCGGGCCATGGGCGAAGGGCAGCTTTCCAGGCCAGCCGGCGCATGAAGGCGCTGCGCATCCATGCCGGTCCCGCGGCCCGGGCGCATATCGCGGCCGAGGGCCTGCGGCCGCAGGACGTTCGCACCATCCCGGGCGCGGCCGGCGGGCCGAAAGGGCTCCTGCTCGGGCCGATCGACCGCTACCTGTTCGGCGACTGGCTGGCGCGTTCGCAGCAGCCGGTCGACCTGGTGGGTGCCTCGATCGGCGCCTGGCGGCTCGCCAACGCCTGCCTGAACGACAGCCAAGCTGCCTTCACGCAGTTCGAGCAGGGCTACATCCATCAGCACTTCGATCTGCCGCCGGGCCAGAAACGCCCGAGCGCGAGGCAGCTGAGCACCCAGTTCGGCGAAGGGC
The DNA here is from genome assembly GCF_030316885.1 of Variovorax jilinensis. GTDB lineage: Bacteria > Pseudomonadota > Gammaproteobacteria > Burkholderiales > Burkholderiaceae_C > Variovorax > Variovorax jilinensis. Next base: position 239,406 of record NZ_JASZYQ010000003.1, read on the forward strand.
TGAAGAGCTTCTACGGCGGCCGGTCGGCCGAGGTACTCGGGCATTCGCGCTACAGGCTGCACGTGATCACCTCGCGCGGGCGGCACATCCTCGGGCGCGAGGGCCGTGCCCGCACGCCGGTGGGCTACCTCGGCGCCTTCCTCACGAACAGCGTGCACCGGCGCAGCCTCGGCGCCTGGCTCGAGCGCGTCGTGTTCTCCACGCCGGGCGCGGCGCTGCCCTTCGGTACGCGCGACTTCCGCACGCGCCAGGTCGACCTGGTCGATGCCAACTTCGAACTCGCGCTGCAGGCCTCGTGCTCGATCCCCTTCATGCTCGAGGCCGTGCACGACATCCCGGGCGCGCCGCCCGGCGCCTATTGGGACGGCGGCATCACCGACTACCACCTGCACCTGGACTACGCCAACCGCGACGGCATCGTGCTCTATCCGCACTTCCAGCAGGCGGTGGTGCCGGGCTGGCTCGACAAGGGCCTCCGGTGGCGCCACAGGCCCACGGGTTTCCTCGACCGCATGGTGGTGCTGGCGCCCGATCCGGAATGGGTGCGCAGGCTGCCGAACGGCAAGCTGCCCGACCGCAACGACTTCCTGCACTACGCCAACGACCTGCCGGGCCGCATCAAGGCCTGGAGCACGGCCGCGCAGGCGGCCCAGCAGCTCGCGGACGAATTCGCGCAGTGGCTCGACCAGGGTTGCAGCCCCGACGACGTGCGGGCGCTCTGAGCGCGCGCGACCGCGCTACAGTGGCGCGATGAATCCCCTGCGCCTCATCGGACTGGTCCTGATCCTCGCGGGCGTTCTCGCGCTCGGGCTCGGCCGCGTGAGCTTCACCAAGTCCACCCACCAGATCAAGGTCGGCCCGATCGAGCTCGCCGTGAAGGAGACGAAGGACTTCGAGCTGCCGATCTGGGCCGGCGTGTCGGCGATCGTGATCGGCGGCGTGCTGATGGTGCTCGGCGGGCGCAGGCCCTGAATCCGGGCGACCCGGCTCCTGCCGGTGCCTACATCGATGCTTCGAGCATCTGCCGGTAGTCGTCGCGCGTGGCAAGCCGCGGGTTCGTCTTGTGGCAGTGGTCGGCCATCGCGCCGTCGATCACCTTCTCGAACAGCTCGGGCGTGACGCCGACCTCGGCCAGGCCGGTGGGCAGGCCCAGCCGGGCGCTCATGTCGCGGATCGCATCGCCGAGGTCACCGGCCGAATCGAGGTGCATGGCCTGCGCCATGCGCTGCAGGCGCTGGTCCTTCTGCACCGACTCGGCACCGGCGTTGAAGCGGATCACGGCCGGCAGGAAGAGGGCGTTGAGGGTGCCGTGGTGCAGCCGCGGATCGACCCCGCCCAGGCTGTGGCTCAGCGAATGCACGCAGCCCAGCCCCTTCTGGAAGGCCATCGCGCCCTGCATCGAGGCGCTCATGAGGTTGAGCCGTGCCTCGCGGTCGTTGCCGTCGCGCGTGGCGCGTTCGATATGGCCCCAGGCGCGCTCGAGGCCATCGAGCCCGATGCCGTCGGCCGGCGGATTGAAGGCTGCCGACATGAAGGTCTCCATGCAGTGCGCGATCGCATCCATGCCGGTGGCGGCCGTGAGCCTGGGCGGCAGGCCGAAGGTGAGCTCGGGGTCGCAGATCGCGGCCTTGGGCATCAGCAGCCAGCTGTGGAAGCCGAGCTTGCGGTGGTCGTCGACGATCACGATCGCGCCGCGCGCCACTTCGCTGCCGGTGCCGCTGGTGGTCGGCACCGCGATCAGCGGCGCCACGCGGTCGGTGATCAGGCCCGAGCCGCCTTCGATCGTGGCGTAGGTCTTGAGGGGGCCTTCGTGCGTGGCCGCGATCGCGACGCCCTTGGCGCAGTCGATCGCCGAGCCGCCGCCGACCGCGATTAGGCCGTCGCAGCGCTGCTCGCGGTATTGCGCCGCGGCCAGCCGGACCGCGGCCTCGGTCGGGTTCGACGGCGTCTGGTCGAAGACAGCCACGGGCAGGTCGCCGAGCGCATCGAGCGCCTTCTGCAGGATGCCCGCGGCGCGCACGCCGGCGTCGGTCACGACCAGCGGCCGCGCGATGCCGATGCGCTCGCACTCGCTGCGCAGCAGGCGGATGGCGCCGAAGTCGAACTGGATCTGGGTCAGGTACTGGATGAGGGCCATGGAAGATGCCGGCGGGCCGGACGGTACGATGCGGGCCTTCGAATCTAACAAGCAGCGACGCCCTTGGACACTCAGAAAACCCTTGGCGATGTCACCAGCGGTACAGCCCGGCCATGGCGGCACTGACGACCCGGATGGCCGGCGTGGTCGAGCGGATGGCGCGCGCCCAGCGCGTGCCGCTGCACGAGATGTCGCCCGCCGATGCACGCGCCGCCTATGAGAAGGGCGCCGGCGTGCTCGAGGTGCCGAAGCCCGAGCTCGCGCGCGTGGAGGAACTGGTCCTGCCGGCGCGCGACGGCCACCTGTTGCCGGCGCGCCTCTATGCGCCCGAGGGCGACGGACTGCCGGTGCTGGTCTTCTTCCACGGTGGCGGCTTCACGGTCGGCAGCATCGCGACCCACGACACGCTGTGCCGCGTGCTGAGCCAGCGCAGCGGCTGCGCCGTGATCTCGGTCGACTACCGGCTGGCGCCCGAGCACAGGTTTCCGACCGCCTCGAACGACGCCTGGGACGCCTTCTCGCACGTGGCGCGCAACGCGGCGCAATGGCGGCTCGACGGCAGCCGGATCGCGGTGGGCGGCGACAGCGCGGGCGGCACGCTGGCGGCGGTCTGCGCGATCCTCGCGCGCGATGCGGGCCTGCCCGTGGCACTGCAGCTGCTCATCTATCCCGGCATGGCGGCGCACCAGGACACCGACTCGCACCGCCGCTATGCCGAGGGGCCTCTGCTCGGCGAGGCACTGATCGGCTGGTTCTTCGGCCTCTACGTGAATTCGCGCGCCGAGCGCGACGACTGGCGCTTCGCGCCGCTCAACGCCGACGACCTCGAAGGCGTCGCGCCGGCCTGGATCGGCCTGGCCGAGATCGACCCGGTGGTCGACGAAGGCATCGCCTATGCCGACCGCCTGCGCGCCGCGGGCGTGGCGGTCGATCTCGAAATCTATCGCGGCGTGATCCATGAATTCGTCAAGATGGGCCGCGCCATCCCCGAGGCGCTGCAGGCCCATGCCGACGCCGCCCGGGCCCTCACCGAAGCCTTGCAACCATGACCGACCTGCTCCAGAAATCCGACTTCCGCTTCTTCCACCGCCTGCGCGTGCGCTGGGCCGAGGTGGACATGCAGAAGATCGTCTTCAACGCCCACTACCTGATGTACTTCGACACCGCGGTGGCCGACTACTGGCGCGCGCTGGCATTGCCGTACGAGGAGGCGATGCATTCGCTCGACGGCGACATCTACGTCCGCAAGGCCACGGTCGACTACCACGCCTCGGCGCGCGTGGACGACGTGCTCGACGTCGGCATGAAGTGCGCGCGCATCGGCACCTCGTCGATGCTCTTCGTGGGCGGCCTGTTCCGCGGCGACCGGCTGCTGGTCGGCTGCGAACTGGTCTATGTCTTCGCCGACCCGGCCACGCAGACGCCCAGGCCGGTGCCGCCACCGTTGCGCGAGATCATGCTGGGCTACGAGGCGGGCGAGACGATGAGCGAGGTCGTCACGGGCGACTGGGAACAGCTCGGCGAAGGCGCCGGCAAGGTGCGGCGCGAGGTCTTCATCGAGGAGCAGGCCATCCCCAAGGAGTTGGAGTGGGACGCGCACGACGCGACCGCGATCCATGCCGTGGCACGCAATCGCCTGGGCCAGACGCTTGCCACCGGGCGGCTGGTGTCCGAGGCGCCGGGCCTGGGCCGCATCGGACGCATGGCGGTCAGCCGCGTGCTGCGCGGCGGCGGCCATGGCGAAGCCGTGCTGCGCGCGCTCGAGGCCGCCGCCAGGGCGCGCGGCGATGCCGAGGTGATGCTGCACGCCCAGCGCAGCGCGGAGCGCTTCTATGCACGGCTCGGCTATCTGCCGCACGGCGAGCCGTTCGAGGAAGCCGGGATCGCGCACCTGGAGATGCGGCGCAAGCTGTGATCCCTTCCGACGCCAGACTTGTCGATCCATGAACCTGCGCAGCAAGATCGTCGCCCTGGCCGTGGCACCGCTGCTGGTCGCGCTGGTGCTGGTCTCGCTTGCGGTGCGGCATCAGGAACGCGATCTGGCGCAGCGCGAGAAGGCGCTGATCGAGAAGACCTACATGGCGCAGCGGCGCAGCGAACTGCGCAGCTACGTCGACCTGGCCGTGAGCATCGTGAAGCCGCTCTACGACGCCGGCCTCGACGACCCCGTCACGCGCGAGGAGGCGCTGCGCCGGCTGGCCGCGCTCGACTACGGCAGTGACGGCTACTTCTTCGTCTACGACATGCAGGGCCGCTCGCTGATGCATTCGCGCCAGCCGGAGCTGGTGGGGCAGACGCTCTGGGATCTGCGCGATTCGCAGGGCCGTGCCACCATCCAGGACCTGATCGCCCGGGCCCGCGAGGGCGGCGGCTTTGTCGAATACCAGTGGCGCAAGCCCTCGAGCGCGCAGCTGGCCCCCAAGCTCGGCTACGTCACCTCGCTGCCGCGCTGGGACTGGATGGTCGGCACCGGCCTGTACCTCGACGACATCGATGCCGCGATGCAGGCCCTCGACCGGCAGATGAACACCAACGTCACGACCACCATGCTCTGGATCGCCGGCATCGCCGCCCTGTGCCTGGGCGTCGTGAGCGCGGCGGGGCTGCTGCTCAATCTCAGCGAGCACCGGGTCTCCGAAGCGCGGCTGCGGCTGCTGGCGCGGCAGGTCGTGCAGTCGCAGGAGGACGAGCGTGCGCACCTCGCGCGCGAGCTGCACGACGGCACCAGCCAGACCCTGGTGTCGGCCAAGCTGCTGGTGGAATCCGGCGTCGATGCGCTCGAGCGCGCGCACGAGCCGGTGCCGCCGGTGCTCGGCAAGGCGCTTCAGCGGCTCAACGAATCGCTGGTGGAGGTAAGGCGCATCTCGCACCGGCTGCGCCCGGCACTGCTCGACACGCTGGGGCTGGCAGCGGCGCTCGAGCACCTGGGTGCGGAGTTCGGCGAGGAGGGCGGCGTGGCGGCCTCGGTCGGCATCGTCGGGCCGCCGCGCGAGCTGCCGCCCGAAGTCAAGACCGCGCTGTTCCGGGTCGCCCAGGAGGCGCTCACCAACGTGCGCAAGCATGCGCGGGCGCACCGGGTGCGCATCGTGCTGGCATTCGAGCCGCGCGGCGTCGGGCTCGAGATCAGCGACGACGGGATCGGCTTCGAGCCCGCGGCGATCGATCTCGATCCGCGGCGCGGCATCGGACTGCGCAACATGCGCGAACGCGTGGCCGCGATCGGCGGCACGCTGGCCGTGCACGCCGACAGGGGCCGCGGCACGCACATCCGGGCCCAGGTGCCGGTGGTCGCGGAGGTGGCCGCATGACGGTCGCGCAGACCCCGGCGATCCGGCTGTTCCTGGTCGACGACCATCCGCTGGTGCGCGACGGCCTGCGCGCCCGCCTCGGTCCGCTGCCGGGCCTGGAGATCGTCGGCGAAGCCGGTGGCGGTGCCGAGGCGCTCGAGACCATCGCCGCCGCGCGACCGGACCTGGTGCTGGCCGACGTCGGCATGAAGGGCATGAGCGGCATCGCGCTGGCCGCGGAGCTGCAGGCCCGCCACGCCGGCATCAAGGTGCTGATGCTCAGCATGTACGACAACCCCGAATACGTGCAGCAGGCACTGCAGGCGGGCGCGCGCGGCTACGTGCTCAAGGACGCGCCGGCGGCCGAGATCGTGGCCGCGATCGAGGCGGTGGCGGCCGGCGGCACCTTCCTGAGCTCGGCCGTGTCGCACCGGCTGTTCGCGACCCGGGAGCCGCGGCCGCTGCTGACGCCGCGCGAGGCCGAGATCCTCTCCGCGCTGGGTCGCGGCGATTCGAGCAAGCAGATCGCGCGCGATCTCGGCCTCAGCGTGCGCACGGTCGAGGCGCACCGGCAGAGCATCAAGCGCCGGCTCGGGCTCGAGGGCCAGTCGGCGCTGATCAAGTACGCGGTGGAGCACGCGCGCGAGTTCAAGGACTGAGTGCCACCTCCGGTCCTCTAGGGTTATCCCTTAGGTGATGCTGCGCGGTCGGCCTGCGCGGTGCAACAGATGCGGCTGGAACGCGGCCTCGCGAAACTGCCGGGGTTCATCTTCCGGAGACATTCCCATGCACAGCATCCGCCGCCACCTCGTGTGGCTCGTCGTGGCCGTGGTCGGCGCCTTCGCGCTCGGCACCGTGGCCCTCGCACGCGGCGAGGCCATCAACGCGCTCTGGATCGTGGTGGCTGCGATCTGCACCTACCTGATCGCCTACCGCTACTACAGCCTGTTCATCGCCGACACGGTGCTGCGCCTCGACGGCAGCCGCATGACGCCAGCCTACCGCCACAACGACGGCCTGGACTATGTGCCGACCGACAAGAACGTGCTGTTCGGCCACCACTTCGCGGCCATCGCGGGTGCCGGACCGCTGGTCGGCCCGGTGCTGGCGGCGCAGATGGGCTATCTGCCCGGGCTGCTGTGGATCCTGGCCGGCGTGGTGTTCGCGGGTGCGGTGCAGGACTTCATCATCCTGTTCATCTCGACCCGACGCGACGGCCGCTCGCTCGGCGACCTGATCAAGCAGGAAATGGGCACCGTGCCCGGCATGATCGCGCTGTTCGGCACCTTCATGATCATGATCATCATCCTGGCGGTGCTGGCCCTGATCGTGGTCAAGGCGCTGGCCGAATCGCCCTGGGGCACCTTCACGGTCGCGGCCACCATTCCCGTGGCGATCTTCATGGGCCTCTACCTGCGGTACATCCGTCCCGGCCGCATCGGCGAGATCTCGGTGATCGGCTTCGCACTGCTGATGCTGGCCATCTTCGGCGGCCAGGCCGTGAGCCAGAGCCCCACCTGGGCGCCGATGTTCACCTTCGACGGCAAGGCCCTCACGTGGATGCTGATCGGCTACGGCTTCATCGCCGCCAGCCTGCCCGTGTGGCTGCTGCTCGCGCCGCGCGACTACCTGTCGACCTTCCTCAAGATCGGCACCATCATCGCGCTGGCGATCGGTATCGTGTTCGTGGCGCCGACGCTTCAGATGCCCGCGCTGACGCAGTTCGCGCAAGGCAACGGCCCGGTCTGGTCGGGCAACCTGTTCCCGTTCCTGTTCATCACCATCGCCTGCGGCGCGGTGTCGGGCTTCCACGCGCTGATCTCGTCGGGCACCACGCCCAAGATGCTCGACAACGAGAAGAACGCGCGCTACATCGGCTACGGCGGCATGCTGGCCGAGTCCTTCGTCGCCGTGATGGCGCTGGTGGCGGCCTCGTGCATCGACCCGGGCGTCTATTTCGCGATGAACAGCCCGGCCGCACTGGTCGGCAGCACGCCCGAAGCGGTGGCGCAGGTGATCTCGGGATGGGGCTTCGCAGTCACGCCCGACATGCTCGTGCAGACCGCCAAGGACGTCGGCGAGACCACGATCCTCGGTCGCGCGGGCGGCGCGCCGACGCTGGCCGTCGGCATGGCGCACATCCTGCACCAGGTGATCGGCGGCCAGGCCATGATGGCCTTCTGGTACCACTTCGCGATCCTGTTCGAGGCGCTCTTCATCCTGACCGCGGTGGACGCCGGCACGCGCGCCGGCCGCTTCATGCTGCAGGACCTGCTCGGCAGCTTCGTACCGGCCCTCAAGCGCACCGACTCGCTGCCGGCCAACCTGATCGCCACCTTCCTGTGCGTGGCCGCCTGGGGCTACTTCCTCTACCAGGGCGTGGTCGATCCGCTCGGCGGCATCAATACGCTGTGGCCGCTGTTCGGCATCTCGAACCAGATGCTCGCCGCGGTGGCACTGATGCTCGGCACGGTGGTGCTGTTCCGCATGAAGCGCGACCGCTACGCCTGGGTCACGATGGCGCCGGCGGCCTGGCTGCTGGTGTGCACGCTGACCGCGGGCTGGCTCAAGATCTTCTCGTCCGATCCCAAGGTCGGCTTCCTCTCGCATGCATCGAAGTACGCCGAGGGCCTGGCCCAGGGCGTGCTGATCGCACCCGCGAAGACGCCCGAAGCCATGTCGCGCATCATCTTCAACGACCGGCTCGATGCGGCACTCTGTGCGATCTTCATCTTCGTGGTGCTGAGCGTGCTGGTCTACAGCGTGCGCAGCGTCTGGGCGGCGCGTTCGACCAACCAGCCGACCGCACGCGAGACGCCTTTCGAGCCGATGCCGGCAACGGCTGCGGCCTGACCCTCATGAAGAAGCCTACTGCGGCCAGCCTCGGCGAGACCGGCCGCTACCTGGCCCGGTCGATGGCGCAGTCGCTGCGGCTGATGGTCGGGCTGCCCGACTACGACACCTACCTGAGCCACATGGCGCGCACCCACCCCGATCGCGAGCCGATGAGCTACGAAGCGTTCTTCAAGGAAAGGCTCGAGGCGCGCTACGGGGGCGGCAAGGGGCGCTGCTGCTGAGGCTCAGGCGGCTGCGCACTTCCTCACCGTCTCCCAGGTCCTGGTCGTCAGGCCGGTGCCGAAGGTCTTCTCGATCAGCGTCATGAACACGGGCCCGCGCGGGTTCGGCACATAGGCCGTGAAGACCTCCAGTCCGTCCATCGCGAGGATGCGCGCGCCATCGAGCTCGACCGGCAGCGGCAGCGTGGTTTCGGGCGGCGTGCGCAGGAAGGTCACGACGCGCTTGGCCCCGGGCGCAAGCCGGTGCGCGGCATACGGGTCTGCCTCGAGCAGCGCGCGCAGGGCCTCGACCGAACGCACCAGCGTCGGAAAGCGCCGCCCGAGATGCTGTTCCATCGCCGCCTCGGCCCGGCGTTCGAGCGCGGCCCGCGCCATCGCGCGCGAATCGAACACCACGTTGCCGCTCGACAGCACCGTCTTCACTTCGCTGAATCCCGCGCTTTCGAAACAGCCCTTGAGCGCCGGCATCCGGGCGTTCATCGGGCTCACGCCGCGAAGGAAGGCGACGTAGCGCGCCACGTCCTCAGAGGTCTTCGAGCAGCGGGTAGGGCAGCGGCTCGACGGCCAGCGCGGGCCCGTCGGCCGCACGCGCATGCAGACCGCCCGCGTCGAGCGCCGCGATCTGGATCGAGATCAGCGCCGCCCAGCCGCCGCCTGGTGCGGGCGCAGCCTGCGCCACCGTGCCGACCGGCTGTCCGGGATCGTTGGCCGCGAAGACCTCGTCGCCCGCGGCGAGTTCGGCATCGGCCTGAACGAGGTAGGTGCGGCGCTTGAGCGTGCCGCGGAACTGGCTGCGCGCGACGATCTCCTGGCCCGGGTAGCAGCCCTTCTTGAAATTGACGCCGCCCACCGACTCGTAGTTGATCATCTGCGGCACGAAGGTCTCGACCACCGGCGTCGTCAGCGTCACGATGCCGCTTCGGACCTCGCTCCATTGCCACGTGGCGGGGTCCATGGGCGCACCCTGCGGCGCGGGCGCGCCGGCCGGGGCGATCCAGAGCGCGCGCGGCACGCCGTCGGCCGGATAGAGCGCCACGGCATGGGCTTCGCCGCCGTGCAGGGTGATGGCGGTGCCGGGCAGGGCCGAGGCGTCGACGCCGTTGGCGGTCAGGGCGCTGCCGGCCAGGCCGTAGAGCGCGAAATCGGCGCTGGCGTCCGTCAGTTTCGCCTTGGCGCGCAGCACGTACATCGACAGCCGCTTCAGCGTCGCGGCCAGGATGTCGCGGCTCAAGACCAGCAGGATGCGCTCGGGCTCGGGCCGGATGCCGATGAAGCTCGCGATCGCCCGGCCCTTGGCGGTGCACAGTGCCGCGAGCCGGGCCTCGGAGGCACCGAGCAGCACGAAGTCCTGGGTCAGCTGGCCGTGCAGGAAGCTGGCGGCGTCGGGGCCTTCGGCGCGGATCACGCCGAGGTGGGAGAGGGCGGCAACGCCATTCGGAACGACTGAGGTCATCGCTGAATTATCATGGTCGACCGTGTTCCGTTCGGCCCGCAGGGCTACCCGATTCCCGGCCGACTGCTTCCCGCCAACCCACCGCCAGCCCTTTTTCCCCGGAACTCCCGGAACCCACCCGGAACCCGTGCGCCGCTTCTTCCTCACACTTTTCCTGCTGGCCTCCGTGCTCGTCCTCGGGGCCGGCGCGGCGGGCCTCTGGTGGGTCAACCAGCCGCTCAAGCTGCCCGCGCCCAATGTCGACCTGTCGGTCGAGCCCGGCACCACGCCGCGCGGCATCGCGCAGGCGGTGGCCGATGCCGGCGTCGACGTGCCGCCGCAACTGCTCTACCTGTGGTTCCGCTTCTCGGGCCAGGACCGCCAGATGCGTGCCGGCAGCTACGAACTCGACCGTGGCGTCACGCCGCGCACGCTGCTCAGCATCCTGGTGCGCGGCGAGGAGGCGACCCGCAGCCTGGTGCTGGTCGAGGGCTGGAACTTCCGCCAGGTGCGCGCCGCGCTGGCCAAGGCCGAGCAGCTCAAGCCCGAAACCGCCGGCCGCAGCGACGAGGAACTGATGGCCCTGCTGGGCCGCCCTGGCGTGCATCCGGAAGGCCGCTTCTTCCCCGACACCTACACCTACTCGAAGGGCTCGACCGACGTCGCGCTGCTGCAGCGCGCGATGCGGGCGATGGACAGGAAGATCGACGCGGCCTGGAGCGCCCGTGCCGCCGACCTGCCGCTCAAGACGCCCGACGAGGCGTTGATCCTGGCCAGCATTGTCGAAAAGGAGACAGGCAAGCCGCAGGACCGGGCCGAGATCTCCGCCGTCTTCCACAATCGCCTGCGGCTCGGCATGCCGCTGCAGACCGACCCGACCGTGATCTACGGCCTCGGCACCCGCTACGACGGCAACCTGCGAAAGCGCGACCTGCAGGCCGACACGCCCTGGAACACCTACACGCGCAACGGCCTGCCGCCGACGCCGATCGCGATGCCCGGCAAGGCCGCGCTGCTCGCGGCCGTGCAGCCGGCGCAGAGCAAGTCGCTCTACTTCGTGTCGCGCGGCGACGGCAGCAGCCAGTTCAGCCGCTCGCTCGACGATCACAACCGGGCCGTCAACCGCTACCAGCGCGGCGGCGGTGGCACCAGCACCAGCAACGGCGGCAACAACAGCGGCGGCGCCGATCCAGGCAGCAGCGCCGACCCCCAACAGCGGAGCGGGCAATGAAGAAGGGTTTGTTCCTGAGCCTCGAAGGCATCGACGGCGCCGGCAAGTCCAGCCACATCGACGCGCTCGAGGCGCTGTTCGCCGGCCTCGGCCGGAGCGTGACCCGCACCCGCGAGCCCGGCGGCACGGCGCTGGCCGAGAAGCTGCGCACCATGGTCCTGGCCGAGTCCATGGACCCGCTGACCGAGTCGTTGCTGGTCTTCGCGGCACGCCGCGACCACGTGGTGCAGGTGATCGAACCCGCGCTCGCACGCGGCGAGGTGCTGCTGTGCGACCGCTTCACCGACGCCACCTTCGCCTACCAGGGCGCGGGCCGCGGCTTCGATGCCGCGGTGCTCGAAACGCTCGAAGGCTGGGTGCAGGCCCGGCCCACGGGCGCGCTGCTGCAGCCCGACCTCACGCTGTGGTTCGACCTCCCGCCCGAAGCCGCGGCCGAGCGGCTCGCGGGTGCCCGGCTGCCCGACCGGTTCGAATCGCAGCCGGTCGAATTCTTTCGCCGCGTGGCAGCGGGCTATGCGCAGCGTGCGGCCGCGGCGCCGCGCTTCGCGCGCATCGACGCCAGCCGTTCGCGCGAACAGGTCTGGCAGCAGGTCGAGGGCGTGCTCGCCGAGCGCGGGCTGCTGGGCATGCATCCCGGAAGCCAGGCATGACGCCCGATTCCCTGCCGGCCTGGCTGGGCCAGTCGCTCGCCGAGCTGCTGCGCCAGCGCGGCCATGCCTGGCTGCTGCAGGGACCTTCGGGCCTGGGCCAGTACGAACTGGGCCTCGCGATGGCCGCAGCCTGGCTCTGCGAACAGCCCGATGCAGCCGATGGGGGCGGCGCCTGCGGCCACTGCCCGAGCTGCCATGCGATCGCGGTGCGCACCCATGCCGACCTCTGCGTGCTGATGCCCGAGGTCGAGATGCAGGCCCTGGGCTGGCCCCTGTCCGAGAAGGCGCAGGCCGACATCGACGACAAGAAGCGCAAGCCCAGCCGCGAGATCCGGGTCGAGGCGATGCGCGATGCCATCGGCTTCGCCCAGCGCACCAGCGCCCGCGGCCGTGGCAAGGCGGTGCTGGTCTATCCGGCCGAGCGCATGAACATGGTCACGGCCAATGCGCTGCTGAAGACGCTCGAGGAGCCAGTCGGCGACGTGCGCTTCGTGCTCGCGAGCGAGGCCGCCTGGCAACTGCTGCCGACCATCCGGAGCCGCTGCCTGGGCTTCACGCTGCCCTGGCCCGAGGACGCGCAAGCCCGCACCTGGCTCGAAGGGCAGGGCGTGCCCGCTGCCGATGCGCCGGGCCTGCTGCGCGCGGCGGGTGGCCGGCCCAGCGACGCGCTGCGCCTGGCCGCCCAGGGCCAGGCCCCCAGGGGCTGGTCGCAACTGCCGAAGGCGATGGCACGCGGCGAGGTCGGCGCGCTGGCCGACCAGTCGCCGGCCCAGGCCATCGGGGCGCTGCAGAAGCTTTGCCACGACCTGATGGCCGCCGAATGCGGCGCCGCTCCGCGATTCTTCGAAAGCGCCGACCTGCCGCCCGTGCCTTCTCGCGCGGCGCTCGCGCGCTGGTCCCGATCGCTCGCAAGTGCGGCAAAAACCGCAGAACACCCGTTCAATCCGGGCCTGATGCTCGAAGCCCTTGTGAGCGAGGCGCGAACCACCCTAAACTCGGCACGCCCCCGCCCATGAACACACCCGCCGCCCCCACCCCCTCCGCGCCCGCCCGGCCCAGCGTCATCCAGCTGGCGATCAAGGAGAAGGGCGCGCTCTACGCGGCCTACATCCCGCTGTTCGCTGAAGGCGGAATATTCATCCCTACCGCGCGCGAGTACCGCCTGGGCGACGACGTCTACGTGCTGCTCACGCTACCCGAGGATCCTCAGCGCTATCCGGTGGCCGGCAAGGTCGCCTGGATCACGCCTGCGCGTGCCGCGGGCAACCGGGCGCCCGGCGTCGGCATCCGCTTTCCGTCCGACGAGAAGTCGCGCCAGCTGAAGGCGCGCATCGAGGAAGCCCTGGGTGCGACCCTGGCTTCCGACCGCGCCACCCAGACCATCTGACCTCTCCCGGCCGCGCGGCCCGGGTCCCGAGGCCCGCCGGCGACGCGGCGGCATCGCAATGGCGACAATGGAGGGCCGCGACACCGCTGCTCGCTGCCTTCGCCTTCGTTCTCCCCGCCATGTTCACCGACTCCCACTGCCACCTGACCTTTCCCGAGTTCGCGGACCAGATGCCGCAGATTCGCGCCGCCATGGCGGCCGCCCAGGTCGACCGGGCGCTCTGCATCTGCACCACGCTCGAGGAATTCCCCGCCGTGCAGGCCCTGGCCGAGCAGCACGACAACTTCTGGGCCAGCGTGGGCGTTCATCCCGACAACGAGGACATCCTCGAGCCCACGGTCGAAGGCCTGGTCGAGCGCGCCGGACTGCCGAAGGTGATCGCGATCGGCGAGACCGGGCTCGACTACTACCAGATGGAAGAGCGCAAGGGCGGCCGCAGCATCGCCGACATGGAATGGCAGCGCGACCGCTTCCGGGTCCACATCCGGGCGGCGCAACAGACCCGCCTGCCGCTCGTGATCCACACGCGCGAGGCCTCGGCAGACACGCTCGCGATACTCCGGGAAGAGGGCGAGGACGGCGGCGCACAAGCGGCCGGTGGCGTCTTCCACTGCTTCACCGAGACCGCCGAGGTGGCGCGCGCGGCACTCGACCTCGGCTTCTACATCTCGTTCTCGGGCATCCTGACCTTCAAGAAGGCGCAGGACCTGCGCGACGTCGCGGCCTTCGTGCCGCTCGACCGCATGCTGATCGAGACCGACAGCCCCTACCTGGCGCCCGTGCCGTACCGGGGCAAGACCAACAACCCCTCGTACGTGCCTTTCGTGGCGCAGCAGATCGCGCAGCTGCGCCAGCTGCCCGTGGAAGCCATCGCCAAGGCGACGAGCGACAACTTCCAGACCCTGTTCAGCGCGGTCGCATCATGACAAATTACTTTAAATATTTCTTGTATCTTGTTGTTCTGTCAGTATCTTTTACTGTTCACGCCAACGATTACGACGACTTCTTCCGGGCTGCCAGGGCCGACAACCCGAGCGGCATGAAGAGCCTGTTGGCCAAGGGCTTCGACCCCAACACGCGCGACGAGAAGGGCCAGACCGGCCTGATGATCGCGATGCGCGAGCCCTCGCCAAAGGTGGTCGACGTGCTGATCGCCTTTCCGAAGACCGACGTCAACGCCCGCAACGCGAGCGACGAAAGCCCGCTGATGCTGGCCGCGCTCAAGGGCCAGCAGGACCTCGTGAACCGGCTGATCGAGCGCGATGCCGACATCAACAAGCCCGGCTGGACGCCGCTGCACTACGCGGCGACGAGCGGGCAGGTGGCGATCATGAAGCAGCTGCTCGACAAGTACGCCTACATCAACGCCCAGTCGCCCAACGGCACCACGCCGCTCATGATGGCCGCGATGTACGGCTCTGCGGCTGCCGTACAGCTGCTGCTGGACGAAGGTGCGGACGTGGGAACGAAGAACCAGCAGGGCATGACCGCGGCCGACTTTGCCGAACGCGGCAAGCGACCCGACGCGGTGCAACTGCTCGGCGCCGCGGCCGGTGCCAAACCGAAGAAGCCCGCCGACGGCAAGTGGTGAAGACTGCTCAGCCCTGGAGGGGCGAGGACGCGCTGACGTAACGCGCCGCTTCCTCAGGCGTCATCTGGGCCTCGACCTGGGCCAGTTCGAGCTGCTCGTGGTCGTGCGCGATCCATTCGAACAGGCGCGAGGGCGGCATCTGGTCGAGGCGGTCCTGATCGCTCCAGCCCCGAAGCCGACGCGGTGCACTCTCGACCAGCATCTGCAGGAAGAGGGCGCGGCCCAGCTTCACCTCCGAGCGTTCGTCGGGGCTCATGGTCGCGAGCAGCCGTGTCGCGCGCTGCTCAAGGGAGACAAGTTCCTCCTGCAGCCGGCGCTCGAGCGACCAGTGCTCTTCGAGCAATGATGTCGACAGCTGAACGCAGGTGAGCCGGATGCCGGCCTGGGAGACCCTCTGGAGGATCGTCAGCAACTGGGAAACGGAATTCGTCATGGTCAGCGATATGAGCCGGTTTAGGGCGATCGCGGCGTAGGACATCGACGCGCCAGCGATGCGCATTCGGCGCCGAACTGCAACGTCTGGGCCCATCGGCGGGCGTTGGTTCGGTTCGTTGCTACCGATACCGGGGCGCCTGCGACGGTTCGCTCGACGTGGTGTCCGCGCCCACGAGCGCCGCACCCGGGAAGTCGCGCAGCACCGCAGCCAGCTCGACTACGCCGGCGAAGGGCGGGTGCGCTGCGCCGGTCAAGACGTCCACGAGGGCCTCTGCACCGAGGTCGGCTGGCAGCAGTACCCGCGTGTCGCCCCAGACCTTGCCCCCGAGCGGCGGCTGCCGCCCACCGGCCGCTCGGTCGAGCTGCGCATGCAGGCGAACCGCGATCAAGACCAGCACCTGCCCTTCGTGGCGGCGCAGAAAGGCGATCACATGCCCCGCGTGCTCGCCGCGCACCTCGAGCGGCTCGTAGCTACCCTCGCGGAAGAGCAGGGGCCGGCGGCGGCGCAGCGACAGCAGGCGCCAGATCAGCCACAGCTTGGCGCGGCCGTCCGGCGCCGACAGCGCGAAGCCGCGCACCGCGGCGGCGAGCGCGGCAGGCGATTCGGACGCCGCCAGCGCCTCGAACTGGTCGAGCAGGATGGCGCGTTCGGCGTAGTCGACCGGCCTCCGGTTGTCGGGATCGACCAGGCTGCGGTCGATCAGTTCGCAGCCCTGGTAGAGATCGGGCACGCCCGGCGAACCGTACTTGAGCAGCCCCAGGCTGATGCCGTTGAGCGCGCCGTAGCGATCGAGTGCGCCGACCACCTGGCCCAGGTCCGCGAGGAATGCATTGCCTTCGCGCGGCGCCAGCACGCCACGCACGAAGCGCTCGAGCGCTGCTTCGTAGGCCGTGTCGGGCCGGGTCCAGCTGGTGCGCGCCTTGCCTTCGCGCGCGGCCTTGTGCATGTAGGCCACGATGCGCTCGGCATAGGCCTCTTGCAGCGCCTCGTCGAGCGGCTCCGCGGGCAGGGTGCCGAGCAGCGTCTGGTAGAGCAGGTACTGGTGCGCGGAAGAGACGCCGGCGGCCAGCGGCGCGTTGAAGTGAGACCAGCGGCGCAGCGCGAGCCGCCACAGGCCCGGCATCTCGGACAGCACGTCGATGCGCAGCCGCACGTCCTCCGAGCGCTTGTTGTCGTGGGTCGAGGTGGCGAGCATGGTCTGCGGCCAGCGCCGCTGGCGGTCGCTGCTGGCCTCGTGGAAATCGGCCACCGAGACGCCGAGGAAGTCGGGCTCGCCACCCACCTCGTTGGCCGAGGCCAGCGGAAAGTAGCGATAGAAGGCCGTGTCCTCGACCCCCTTGGCCGCCACCGGCGCGCTGAACTGCTGGAAGCGGCGCGCGAAGCGCAGGGCCTGGCGCCGCGCTGCGCGGGCCGGCCCGGGTGCCCGCCCGAGCAGCGCCTCGCGCACGAAGCCGAAGACGGAGTCGTCGGGCAGCGCGAGCCGATCGCGTGCCGCGGCGATCGCCTGGTCGACGTAACGCTCGTCCTGAGGCGCGACCCGCTCGTCGTTGTAGGTGCGGTAGACCGCGAGGCTGGCAGCCACCGCGGCCAGGACTTCGCGCAGCGTGTTGAGCGAATGGTCGCGGGTGCGGCGGTTTCCCTTGGCGATGGTGAGCAGCGCGATCGACAGCACCTCGAGGTCGGAGGCGAGCGTGACGCGTGCCACCTCGCGCTTCGATTGGTAGACGATCTCCTCGAACGAGGGCCCGTCGCCCGTGAAGTCGCGCCAGATGCGTCGCAGCCGCCCGGCCGCGCGCTCGTCGAGCAGCACCGCGTTGGCCAGGTTCGCGAAGCGGTAGCCGGTGGTGCCGTGGATCGCCCAGGTCACGGGAACGTCCTCGTGCGGCGCCGCGATCTTTTCCGCCACGACATAGAGCGGGCGGTCGGGCCGGCCGTCCGCATCGATGCCGCGCGCCGGCAGCCCCGCACGAGCGACGAAGCCGTCCTGCAGCCGCTCGAAATAGGCGGCCGGATCCTGCAGGCCGTCCGGATGGTCGATCCGCAGGCCGTCGACCCAGCCGCGCGCGGCGAGGTCGAGCGCCATCGCATGCGTGGCCTCGAACACCGGGCGGCGCTCGTTGCGCAGCGCCGCCAGTTCGTTGACGTCGAAGAAGCGGCGGTAGTTGATCTCGTCGGCCGCCACGCGCCAGTGCGCCAGTCGGTAGGCCTGGGCCTCGAGCAGCCGGTGCAGGCGGTCGGGGTCGTTCCAGGCCTGGACCGCCTGCCCGATCGCGCCGGCGACCGCGGGCCTGTCGGCAGCCAGGGCGGCCAGTTGCGCCTTGAGCAGTTCCTTGTCGCGCGCGCGCTCGGCCACCGCACGCCGCTTGGTGTGATCCATGGCCGGCAGGTGACGCAGCGCCGTGGCGATGCCCGCGAGGGCATCGCTGGCGTCGCCGTCCCCGAGGCTCGCGCAGGCGTGCTCGAGCAGCACCGCCACGCTGTCGGGTGCGAGCGGAAAGTGATGATCGAAGTAGTGCAGCTCGAAGGCTCCGGCCTCCGCGCGCCAGACCGGCTTCAGCTCTCCGCGCTCGAGCACCTCGCCGTACGAATCGCCGAGCACGGGCAACAGCACCTTGCCGGCCAGGTGGGGCGTGAGCGGCGTCCAGTCGATGTCGAAATGACGCGCGTAGCGCGAGGCCCGGCCGTTCTCGAGCACGTCGTTCCACCAGGGGTTGTCGGCCCCGAGCACGCCCATGTGGTTCGGCACCAGGTCGATCAACTGGCCCATGCCGCGCGCCTTGAGCGCCTGCGTCAGACGCTCGAAGGCCGCCAGGCCGCCGAGTTCGGGGTTGATCTCGTCATGGGCGACGACGTCGTAGCCGTGCATGCTGCCGGGCCGCGCGCGATGGATCGGCGAGCAATAGACATGGCTGATGCCGAGCCGCTCGAGGTAGGGCACGATGCGCACCGCGTCGTCGAAGGTGAAGCCGCTGTGCAGCTGCAGGCGGTAGGTGGCACGCGGCACGCGCATCGGCAGGCCGCGGGCCTGGGCCGCGTGGGCGTCGGTGCGCGGCGAGCGGCGCGGCCGGGCGCGCGCGACCTCGGCGCAGAGCACCGGCATCGGGCCGTGGTCCGGGAAGTCTTCGAGGGCAACGCCGTACTTGCGCTGCCAGTTCGGATGCTCGGTGGTGGTGCCGGGCAGGTTGGGCTGCTCGATCTCGCCGAGCGCATCCTCGAGCTGCACCATCATCACGCTCGACGGTGCCGCCGCAAGGAAGCCATGCAGCAGCGCCACAGCGCGGTCGTCCAGGCTGCCGGCCTCGGCCGCCGCGAGGCTCGGGGCGGGCCAGTCGGCGTGACGGCGGGCGGCCTCGAGCAGCCGCGCGCGGTCTTCCATGCGCTGGCCTTCGTCGCGCACGAATTCGTCCGCATCGGCGATCAGGCCCAGTTCGCGCCGCACGAACAGGTCGTGCCCCGTCCACCAGCCGGCCAGGGTCGGAAGGTCGTGGGTGCTGACCGCGACCACGGCCTCGCGCGGGTAGTCGGCCGGCGCACGGAAGGCACCGGCGGCGTCGCGCTCGAAGTACAGCAGGCGGTAGGAAAGCACGCCATGGCGGCGCAGCGCGTCGCGCATCGCATCGGGCACGGTGCCGAGGTCCTCGCCGATCACGAGGCAGCAATGGCGCCGGCTCTCGAGGGCGAGGATCGCGAACAGTTCGTCGACCGGATAGTCCACGTAGCTGCCGTCGCGCGGGGTGCCCTGGCGCGGAATCCAGAACAGGCGCATCAGCATCATCACGTGGTCGATGCGGATCGCGCCGGCCCCGCGCATGTTGGCGCGCAGCGCCTCGATGAAGACCCGGTAGCCGTCCTCGCGCAGGCGATCGGGACGCAGGGGTGGCAGGCCCCAGTCCTGGCCCTCGGTGTTGAAGGCGTCGGGCGGCGCACCCACGCGGATGTCGAAGGCGAAGCTCGACCGATGGCGCCAGGCGTCCGATCCGCCACGGTCGACCGACACCGCGAGGTCGAGATAGAGGCCGATCGCCATGCCGAGTTCGGCGCAGCGCGCGCTGGCCGCCTCCAGCTGGCGCGCCGCCTGCCATTGCAGCCAGGCGTGGTAGCCGATGCGCTCGGTATGCAGGGCGGCAAAGGCGGCCACCGCGGGCGATGCGGGGTCGCGCAAGGCCTCGGGCCAGGCGGGCCAACCCCAGACTGCCGGATCGGCCGCATGCAGGTGCGCCTGCAGCGCCTCGAACAGCGCATGCTCGCGCAGCGCATCTCCCCCGCGGACACGGAAGGCTTCGAATGCGCGCACCTCGGCGTCTTCCGGCGCGCGCCGAAGAAAGGCGCGGTGCAGCTGTTCGAGCACCTCGTGCTTCGCAGCTGCGACTCCTGCGTGGTCGATCGTGGGTGCCGCGCGCAACGCCGAGAGGCGCGACTGGAAGGCAGGCGCGCGCACCTGCTGCTGCAGCGTCTTCGACGCGAGGAAGTCCGGCACCGCTTCGACGTCGATGTAGAGCGGGTTGAGCTGTCCGCGTGACGAGGGGCTGTACGGGCTTCGATGGGCGGGGTTGTGCGGGAACAGGGCGTGCAGCGGGTTGAGGCCGATCACGTCGGCGCCCGCGCGGGCCGCCTGCACGACGAAGGCCGCAAGGTCGCCGAAGTCGCCGATGCCCCAGTTGCGCGTGCTGCGCAGCGCATGCAGCTGCAGCGTGAAGCCCCAGATGCGGCCACCGCCGGCCAACGCTTCGGGCTCGTGGCAGCGCGGGGGCGCGCAGACCAGCAAGCTCTCTCCGGGCAGGCCGGTGATGCTCAGGCGGTGGTAGCCCTCTGCCAGGGCCAGCGCGATCGGAAGGCGCAGCCGCCGGAACCGCACGCCATCGCATTCCGCCTCGGACTCCAGTGCCAGGCTCGCGACATCGGCCGTGCCTTCGTGGAAAGCGCCGCCTTCATCGACAAGACGCCATTCGACATGGGCGATCGATGCGGGCAGTTGCAAGCTGACCGTGAAATGCGCGCTGCCGGCCTCGACCAACTGCACCGGGGGCAGGACCCGGCGCCAGTCCTCGCGCTCCGCAGCCGCTTCGGCGCGTTCGTACGCAAAGGACTCGCGCGACGCATCGGCGCCCGGTACTGCGGCGGCGGGCAGCCAGCCGGCATCCCGCAGCAGGGCGGCGAGCGCCTCGGGCGCCACCGCCTGCCACTGGCCGAAGACGTCGTGATAGCCGCTCGCCACGCCATGGCGTACGCACAGGCGGCGCAGTGGCGCATGCTCATCCATCGACGAATTCCTCGAGCGCGGCGCAGACGCCGCCCGATGCCAGCCGCAGCATGTTGCCGGGGGCCGGCGAGGCGTCGCCATGCCGCAGGTGGATCACGCGGCCGGGCGGCCACGCGAGTTCCGCGTCGCCGCGGCCGAAGTTGGCCACCAGATGCAGGAAAGCCTGCGGCACCTTGCCGTCAGGGGCTCCATCGGCGTCCGTGCCGGGCGCGTCGAGCTGCCACACGAGGCGCAGCGCGTCGCCCTCGCAGGACCACTGGTGCGTGCGGCAGCCGGCGCCGAAGCGCGGCGTCAGTTCGACGCGCCGCACGCGCAGCAGCTCGCGCGTGAGTGCCAGGGCTTGCGCCTGGGTCGGCGCCTCGCGCTCGGCCGAGTCGAGCCGGGAAGCAGCGAAGGTGGCCTCGTCGTTGGGGTCGGGGATGCGCGCCTGCGCGGCCTGGTCGCCGAAGGATGCGAAGCGCCCGAACTCGCTGCGCCGGCCCGCGGTCACGGCCGCCGCCAGCTCGGGGCCGAAGTCGCAGAAGAACTGGAAGGGCGTCGTGGCTGCGTATTCCTCTCCCATGAACAGCATCGGCGTATGCGGAGACAGCAGCACGCAGCTGCGCGCTGCCAGCAAGCGCGCGGGATCGGCCAGCGCGTCGATGCGTTCTCCAAACGCGCGGTTGCCGACCTGGTCGTGGGTCTGAAGGAACGACACGAAGGCGCCGAGCGGCAGGTGGGTGCAGGGTTCGCCGCGCGGCTCGCCGCCTCGAAAATCCGAGGGCTGGCCGCTGTAGATGAAGCCCTGGGCCAGCGCGAGGCCGAATTGCTCGATGGGCCGCTGCGCATAGTCGGCGTAGTAGCCGTCGGCCTCGCCGGTCAGCAGCACATGCGCGGCGTGGTGCAGGTCGTCGTTCCACTGCGCGGTGGCCGCGAGCGGTTCGCCCTCGGCATCGCGCTCGAGCCGATGCGCCTCGTTGAGGTCGTTCTCGAGCACTACGTGCACCTGGCGCAGGCGACCCGGCCCCTGCCGCAGCGCGCTGCAGATCTCTTCGACGATGCCTGGCCTGGAGTCGTCCCGGATCGCATGCACCGCGTCCAGGCGCAGGCCGTCGAAGCCGTATTCCTCGATCCAGTAGAGCGCGTTGTGGACGAAGAAGTCGCGCACCGTGCGCGCCTCGGGTCCGTCGAAGTTGATTGCGGCGCCCCACGGCGTCTGGTGCGCGGCATTGAAGAACTCGGGGCAGCAGGCATGCAGGTAGTTGCCTTCGGGACCGAAGTGGTTGTAGACCACATCGAGCAGCACCATCAGGCCCAGGCCGTGCGCGCGCTCGACGAAGCACTTGAGGTCTTCGGGCGTGCCGTAGCTGGTGTCGGGCGCGAAGGGCAGCACGCCGTCGTAGCCCCAGTTGCGCCGGCCCGGAAAGTCGGCAATCGGCATCAGCTCCACGGCCGTGATGCCGAGCTCGGCAAGGTCGGCCAGCCGGTCGCCGGCGGCGGCCAGCGTGCCCTGGGGGGTGAAGGTGCCCAGGTGCAGCTCGTAGACCACGGCCTCGTTCCAGGGCCGGCCAGTCCAGCTGTCGTCGGTCCAGTCGTGCGCGCGGGGATCGACCACCTCGCTCGGCCCGTGCACGTCGTCGGGGTTGCGCCGCGAAGCGGGATCGGGCACCCGCAGGCCGTCGGGCAGGCGCAGCCGGTAGCGGTCGCCGGCTGCGGCGTGGGGCAGGGTGGCCTCGTGCCAGCCGCCTTCGAGGCGCTGCATTGCATGGTCCTGCCAGCTTCCGCCGTCGCCGTCGCCGCGCGCGAGCTCGAGCACCACCTGCGGCAGCGAAGGCGCCCAGAGCCGGAAGCGCACGCCGCCGGCCTCGAGCAGCTCGGCCCCGAAGGGCATCGCGTGGACGCGCTTCATGCCGCGCCCCGGCTGCGCCGCAGCAGCACCAGCGATCGGCCCTGCAGTGGGTACGAAGCCTCGGTCAGCTCGGCCCACAGGTCGCTTGCGCGCGCGGTGTCGATCAGGCGCGTCCAGCGTTCACCCGGCGGCGCCGGCATGCTGAAGGGCAGGGGCTCGTGGTAGGCGTTGAGCAGCAGCAGGAAGTCGTCGTCCTGCTGCGCCTCGCCGCGCGGGCCGACGTCGGTGATGCCGGTGCCCGAGAACAGCATGCCGAGGCAGCGCACATGCTCGCCCCAGTCGTCCTGCGTCATCTCCCGCCCGTCCGGACGCAGCCAGACCACGTCCTTGGTGGCGCCTTCGCCCGTTGGCTGACCGCGGAAGAAGCTGCGGCGCCGGAACGAAGGATGCTGGCGCCGGATGCGGATCAGCTCGGCGACGAAGTCGCGCAGGGATTCCGCCTCGGGACGCGGGCTCCAGTCGATCCAGCCGAGCGGGTTGTCCTGGCAGTAGACGTTGTTGTTGCCCTGTTGCGTGTGGCCGCGCTCGTCACCGGCCAGCAGCATCGGCACGCCCTGCGACAGCAGCAGCGTGGCGAGGAAGTTGCGCTTCTGGCGTTCGCGCAGCGCGAGCACCTCGGCATCGTCGGTCGGGCCTTCGACGCCGCAGTTCCAAGACAGGTTGTTGCTGTTGCCGTCGCGGTTGTCCTCGCCGTTGGCCTCGTTGTGCTTGTCGTTGTAGGAGACCAGGTCGTGCAGCGTGAAGCCGTCGTGCGCGGTGATGAAATTGATGCTCGCATGCGGCCCCTTGCCCGACCAGCCGTAGAGATCCTGCGAGCCTCCGAGCCGATGGGCGACGTCGCCGGCCACGCCCGAATCTCCCTTCCACCAGCCACGCATGCCGTCGCGGTAGCGGTCGTTCCACTCCGCCCAGCCGGGCGGGAAGTTGCCCACCTGGTAGCCGCCATGGCCCAGGTCCCAGGGCTCGGCGATCAGCTTGACCTGGTTGAGCGTCGGGTCCTGCCGGATGGCATCGAAGAAGCCGCCGAGGTTCTCGACCTTGCCGGCCTCGCGCGCGAGCGCCGAGGCGAGATCGAAGCGGAAGCCGTCGACATGCATCTCCTCGGCCCAGTAGCGCAGCGAATCCATGACCAGCTGCAGCGCGCGCGGATGCTCGAGGTTGACCGTGTTGCCGCAGCCCGTGAAGTCGTCGTAGTAGCGCGGCTGCTCGGCATTGGCGATGTAGTAGGAGGCGTTGTCGACGCCGCGCATCGACAATGTCGGCCCCAGGTGGTTGCCCTCGCAGGTGTGGTTGTAGACCACGTCGAGGATCACCTCGATGCCGGCCGAGTGCAGCGTCTTGACCATGGTCTTGAATTCCTTCACCTTGCCCGAGGCGCTGTAGCGGTTCTCGGGCGCGAAGTAGCCGAGCGTGTTGTAGCCCCAGTAGTTCTGCAGGCCTTTTTCCGCCAGGTGGCGGTCGTTCAGGTAGGAATGCACGGGCAACAGCTCGAGCGTGGTCACGCCGAGTCGCTGCAGGTAGTCGATCACCGGTGCGCAGCCCAGCGCCGCGTAGGTGCCGCGCAGGTGCTCGGGAATGTCCGGGTGCTGCATCGTGAAGCCGCGCACGTGCAGCTCGTAGATCACCATGTCCTGCCACGGCACCTCGGGACGGCGGTCGTCGCCCCAGGTGAACGCGGTCTCGAGCACGCGGCCCTTGGGCATGAAGGCGGCGCTGTCGCGGCGGTCGAAGGAAAGATCCTGCCGCTTGCTGCCGAGCGCGTAGCCATAGAGCGCATCGCTCCAGCGCAATTCGCCGATCAGGTCCTTGGCGTAGGGATCGAGCAGCAGCTTGTGGGGATTGAAGCGATGGCCCTGCTCGGGCTTGTACGGTCCGTGAATGCGCCAGCCGTAGGCCATGCCGGGCCGCGCCTCGGGCAGGTAGCAGTGCCACACATCGTTGGTGCGCTCGCGCACCTGGATGCGCTGGCGTTCATGACGGCCCTTGTCGTCGAAGATGCAGAGCTCCGCCTTGTCGGCGTGCTTGGAGAAGATCGCAAAGTTGACACCCTGGCCGTCCCAGGTGGCGCCGAGCGGATAGGGGCGGCCCGGCCAGACGGCACCAAGCGGGGGATGGGGAGGGCGCTTGCTCATGGATGCGGTCGGTCGTCCTGCAAATTCTGCGCCGGACGATTCGACCAGGCGCTCGCCACCGAGCCACTGCCTTCGGCAGAGCTGGCGGGGTTCTGGAACGGGCTGGCGTCCCGGCGCGGGGGCGGCTCTTCCGGCACCGGGCTGCGGACCGCGACACCGGGTCGCTTGCGCGGCCACCACTCCTCGATCCGGTCGGCCGCCCATTCCCTGCCCGCGAGGCCGAAGGCCAGGGCCAGCGCGAACACGACGCCGCCCAGGATGATCAGGAAACTCTGGCGCACGATGTCGCCGCCGATCTTGAGATGGTCGAGCGCGACCAGCACCACGAACAGCAGGATCGCGTACTGCGCCACCTTGCCGAGCAGAAGCGAGTCCTGCATGCCGGCGTTGCGCCCGTAGGTGGTGACGGCATCGCCCACGAACTTGGCGAAGTAGGCGCCGAAGGCCAGCACCAGCAACGCCACGAACACGTTCGGCACGAACCACATCACGCGGCCCAGCAGATCGGTCACGTAGCTCAGGCCGAGACCGTTGAACGCCACCACCAGCGAGGCCAGGATCACCATCCAGTAGGCCAGCGCGCCGAACACCGCGGTCGAATCCGAGACCATGCCGCCCTGGCGCAGGAAGTTGTCGATGCCGGCGCGCTCGGTCAGCACCGGGAAGTTGATGGCGTGCAGACCGCGGATGACGGCGAAGCGCACCACCTTGGCGATCAGCCAGCCGGCGACGACCACCAGCAGGGCGAACACCAGCCGCGGCACGAAGGCGCCGATCTGGAAAAGGAAGGCGCGCAGCGGCTCGAAGTAGAAGGTGAGGGTGTCCATGAATGCTCTCCGTCGGGTGGCGGTTCGGGTCGGGTCGGGCGGCCGGGTCGCTCAGCGCGCCGCGTGGCGCTCGAGCAGGGCCAGGATGCCCTGCAACGGCACCGGCACCCAGTCGATGCGGTTGCTCAGTTCATAGCGCAATTCGTAGAAGGCCTTCTCGAGCTCGAACAGTTGCAGCAGCTGCGGCTCGACGGCGCCCGCCTCGGGAGCCAGCGCGCCGGCATAGCCGGCCAGGAAGGCTTCGCGGGTCTCGGCCTCCCACTGGCGGGCCTCGGCATCGAGCCGGCCGAGCTCCTCGACGTTCTGTGCCGCGCGCCGCAGCGCGCTCCAGCGCGCGTAGTTGAAGGACCGCAGCATGCCCGCCACGTCGCGCAACGGCGATTGCTTGGCGCGCCGTTCCTCGATGGAGCGCGCGGGCTCGCCCTCGAAGTCGATGATCACGAAATCGTTGCGCGCGAGCAGAACCTGGCCCAGGTGGTAGTCGCCATGGAAACGCGTGCGCCAGCCCGCAGCGCCGCCTTCGACCGGCAACGCATCGATGAAGGCATCCACTGCGCCGGCCTGCTCGAGCAGGCGTTCGGCGTCGCTGCGCACCGCAGGCGCCAGACCGTTCAGGTGCTCGCGCAGCCGCGCCAGCGTGGCGTGGGCCTCGGCGCGCACGGTGTCGCGCATCGTGCGGCGATCGGTCTCCGCCAGCGGCTCCGGATCGAAGGCCGGGTTGCCGCTGCGGCGGCCGAGCGCGTTGTGCAGCTCCGCGGTGCGGCGTCCGAGGATCGCGACCAGTGCCAGGAAGGCGCCGTGCGGATTGGTCGGCCGCGCTCCGTCGGCGTCGCGCAGTTCGCGCAGCGTGCGGTCGAGGTAATCGAGCGTCCAGCTCCAGCCGTCGCCCTGGTTGGGCACGTAGGCCTGCAACAGCGCGAGCGTCAGCACGGTGCCGTCGTTGCCCGTGTATTCGAGCGCGCCGGCCACCGGAACGCCGTGCAGGAAGCCGGCGTCCTCGGTCAGGAAGCGGCCCATCTCGAGCTCGGGGTTGATGCCCGCGCGCAGTTGCCGATAGCCCTTGAGGAACAGCGTCTCGCCGAGCATCACGACCGTGTTGCTGCTCATCGCGGTCGGCCGGCTCACCTCGAGATCGGCGATGGCGTCCACCACCAGTTCGCGGCCCAGCGAGGTCGGACGGAAGTGCAGCCGGCCGTGGGCGGTCGCGAGCTCGGTGCCGGCGACGATCGCGCGCACCAGCGCCCGGCAGAAGGCCTCGTCGAAGAAGGCGTCGCCCATGACGCCGACGTTGGCCTGCTGCCGCACCTTGGCGATCGCGGCCGGCTGCAGGCACTTCATGCGCTCCTCGTCGCGGTCTTCCCATGCCAGCGCAAGCGGCATGAAATAGCGCGCCTTCTCGGGCAGGCCCTCGAGGTCGAGCAGCGGCAGCAGCCAGCTGAGCCCGTCGGCCTCCCAGATCGCCTGGTCGCCCAGGCGGGCCCGCGCAATGGTCGAACCCTTGGCCGCATACCAGCGCTGGGCCTCGATGTGCGGCGGCAGGGTCTCGACCTCGAACTGCTTGATCAGCCGGTCGGCGAAGCCGATCCGCCAGGGCATGACCTTTTCCTTCTGCAGGCTGGTCCAGCCGTCGAACAGCACGATCACCGGCCGGTCGAGCAGCGCCACGCCTTCCTGGTGCCAGCTCGGCATCGGCGCCTCGTCGGCCAGGCGGAACCAGTAGAAGCCGTGCGAGGGCAGGGTGAGCAGGTAGGGCAGCTCGCCGATCGGCGGGAACGAGGTGCGGCCGAGCATCTCGACCGGCACCCGGCCCTTGAAGGCCGAAAGATCGAGCTCGACCGGCTGGGCCGCGCGCGAGAGGTTGAACACCGACAGGATCGCGTCGCCGTCGTGTTCGCTGATGTAGGCCAGGATCTTGCGGTTGCCGGGCTTCAGGAAGGTACGCCGACCGCGGCCGAAGGCACGGCTGGTCTTGCGTACCGCCAGCATGCGGCGGGTCCAGTGCAGCAGCGAGCTCTTGTCGCGCAGCTGGGTCTCGACGTTCACGGCCTCGTAGCCGTACATCGGGTCCATGATCGGCTGCAGGTAGAGCCGCTGCGGATCGGCGCGCGAGAAGCCGGCGTTGCGATCGGGGCTCCACTGCATGGGCGTGCGCACCCCGTTGCGGTCGCCGACGAACACGTTGTCGCCCATGCCGATCTCGTCGCCGTAATAGATGATCGGCGAGCCCGGCATCGACAGCAGCATGCCGTTCATGAGCTTGATGCTGTCCTTGTCGTTGTCCATGAGCGGCGCCAGTCGCCGCCGGATGCCGAGGTTGATGCGCGCCTGCATGTCGGCCGCATAGGTGGTGTACATGTAGTCGCGTTCCCGGCTGGTCACCATCTCGAGCGTGAGCTCGTCGTGGTTGCGCAGGAAGATCGCCCACTGGCAGCCTTCGGGGACCTCCGGCGTCTGCTGCATGATCTCGACGATCGGGTCGCGGTCCTCCTGCGCGATCGCCATGTACATGCGCGGCATCAACGGGAAGTGATAGGCCATGTGACATTCGTCGCCGTCGCCGAAGTACTCGCGCACGTCCTCGGGCCACATGTTGGCCTCGGCCAGCAGGAACCGGTTCTTGTAGTTGGCGTCGATCGCGGCACGCAGCTTCTTGATCACCACGTGGGTCTCGGGCAGGTTCTCGTTGCTGGTGCCGTCGCGCTCGATCAGGTAGGGAATGGCGTCGAGCCGGAAGCCGTCGACCCCCATGTCGAGCCAGAAGCGCATGGTCCGGAACACCGCCTCGAGCACCGCCGGGTTGTCGAAGTTGAGATCGGGCTGATGGCTGAAGAAGCGATGCCAGTAGTAGGCCTTGGCCACCGGGTCCCAGGTCCAGTTCGACTTCTCGGTGTCGGTGAAGATGATGCGCGTGCCCTGGTAGAGCTGGTCGGTGTCGCTCCAGACGTAGAAGTCGCGTTCGGGCGAACCGGGCGGCGCGTTGCGCGCCGCCTGGAACCACGGGTGCTGGTCCGAGGTGTGGTTGATGACCAGCTCGGTGATCACGCGCAGCTCGCGCTTGTGGGCCTCGTCGAGCATGTCGCGGAAGTCCTGCAGCGTGCCGTACTGCGGGTGCACGTCCTCGTATTCGGAGATGTCGTAGCCATCGTCGCGCAGCGGCGAAGGATAGAAGGGCATCAGCCAGATCGTGTTGACGCCCAGGTCCTTCACGTAGTCGAGACGGCTCGCGACGCCCTTGAAGTCGCCGACGCCGTCGCCGTTCGAGTCCACGTAGGCCTTGACGTTGAGCTGGTAGATCACCGCGTCCCGATACCAGGTGGGATCGTCGCGCGTGTCGATCTCGGTGGTCTCGAGCGCCAGCTTCGGCAGGGGAGCGTTCATGGGCTTGCGTTCCTAGACGTAGTAGTCGAAGTCGCGCTCGTCGCGCAGCCGGCGCCGCACGGCCAGCACGTGCGCGGGCATGCGCTGCGGCTCGAGCAGGATGTAGTGATGCCCCCCCTGCCAGGTGAAGCGCTGGTCGGTCAGGAGGTCGTGCATCTGGAAGGGCTGATCGCGCGGCACGTCGATCTCGGAGGGGTCGAGTGCGAGCCAGCCCGACTGCGCGTTGCGCGGATCGAGGTTGACCACCGTGACGATCGTGTTGCTGCCGTCGGGCGACTGCTTCATGTAGGCGATGAGGCGGTCGTTGTCGATCTCGAGAAAGCGCAGGCTGCGATCGGACTGCAGCGCCGGGTTCTCGCGCCGGATGCGGTTGATGCGCGCGATGAACGGGCGCAGGCCGGCCTCGGGGCTCCAGTCCCAGTGGCGAAGCTGGTACTTCTCGGAGTCGAGGTATTCCTCGCTCGCGGGGCCGCGCGGCAGGTGCTCCAGCAGCTCGTAGGCCGGCCCGTACATGCCGTAGCTCGCGGCCAGCGTGGCGGCCAGCACCAGCCTCGACCGGTACACCGACTCTTCGCCGGTCTGCAGTGCGGCATGCAGGATGTCGGGCGTGTTGGGCCAGACGTTGGGACGGAAGTAGTCGCGGCCGGGCCCCTGCGACAGCTCGGTGAAGTACTCGGTCAGCTCTTCCTTGTCGTTGCGCCAGGTGAAGTAGGTGTACGACTGGTTGAACCCGAGCTTCGCAAGGCGGTGCATGACCTTGGGCCGCGTGAAGGCCTCGGCCAGGAAGATCAGTTCGGGGTGCGCGCGCCGGGTCTCGCCGATGGCCCACTCCCAGAACGCGAAGGACTTGGTATGCGGGTTGTCGACCCGGAAGATCGTCACGCCCTCGGCGATCCAGTGGTCGAGCACGCTCTTGAGCTCCACCCACAGGCCCTGCCAGTCCTCGCTCTCGAAGTTGAACGGGTAGATGTCCTGGTACTTCTTGGGCGGGTTCTCTGCGTATTGCACGCTGCCGTCGGGCCGCCAGCGAAACCACTTCGGATGGGCCGCCACGTAGGGGTGATCGGGCGCGCACTGGAAGGCGATGTCCATCGCGATCTCGAGGCCCTGCGCACGCGCGGCCGCCACCAGGCGCCTGAAGTCCTCGGGCGTGCCGAGTTCCGGCAGGATGCTCTTGTGGCCGCCCTCCGCGGCACCGATCGCCCAGGGGCTGCCCACGTCGCCGGCTTCGGTCACGAGCGCATTGTTGCGGCCCTTGCGCTGCTCGCGGCCGATCGGATGGATGGGCGGAAAGTAGAGCACGTCGAAGCCCATCGCCGCGACCAGCGGCAGTCGCGCCTCGACGTCGCGGAAGGTGCCATGCACGCCCGGCTCGTCGCCTGCAGAGCGCGGAAAGAGCTCGTACCAGGTGCTGAAGCGCGCGCGCTCGCGTTCCACGTCGAGCGGGAGCTCCTTACCGAATCGGGTCTCGAGCGAGCGGTCGGGATAGCGTGCCGCGGTTGCAGTCAGTTCGTCGTCGAGCGCGAGCGCCTTGAGCGCCGCGACCTCGCTCGCGGAATCGGCTGCGCCGTCCTCCAGCGAGCGGGCCCAGGAGGCGAGGGCGCTTCGGTCCTCGCCGCTCGCGCGCTGCGCCGCGGCAGTGATCTCCAGGGCGCCGACGCGGGCCGCGATGCGGATGTCGTCCGGGTCGACGCGGCGTTCCAGTTCATGACGCCAGGATTCGAATCCGTCGACCCAGGCCGACACGGAGTAGAAATAGCGCCCGAGCGTCGGCGGCCGGATGTCCGCATGCCACTCGTCGTTGTAGCGCAGCTTCATCGGCAGCTCGTGGCGGCGCTCTGCGCCTTCCTTCCACCACTGCAGCATCACGCGCGGCGCGTCATGGCCATCGGTGAACACATGGGCCGTGATGCGAAGCGGCTCGCCGGCCACATGCTTGACCGCGAAGCGGCCGCCGTCGACCACCGGCAGCACGGCGTCGACGACCGCACGACTGCGCCCGTCGTCACTGTCGATGGCGGCGGGCGCACGGGGTGCGGTCGGCGTGGATTGCAGCAGGATGCTCCTGGTCATAGGCGGCGGCCCTTTCAGGAAGAGGACTTCAGGAAAACGGTGGAAAGAGGCGGCAGCGTGAGGCACAGCGAGTGCGGGCGGCCATGCGTGCGCATCGGCGAGGCCTCGACCACGCCGAGGTTGCCCCAGCCAGCACCGCCGAAAGGCAGTGCATCGCTGTTGAGGATCTCGGTCCAGCTGCCGCCGGTGGGAACGCCGACGAAGTAGTTCTGGCGCGGCACTGGCGTCAGGTTGCAGAGCACCAGCACCGACTCGCCGCCACGCGAGCGGCGCAGGAAGGCGAACACGCTCCGAGCCTCGTCATCGGCCTCTACCCATTCGAAGCCTTCGGCCTCGAAGTCCAGCTCGTGCAGCGCCGGCTCGGCGCGCAGCACGCGGTTGAGCTCGCCCACGAGGTGCTGCATGCCCCGATGCTCCGGCAGTTCCGTCAGCTGCCAGTCGAGCTCGCCCTCGTGGGTCCATTCACGGCGCTGGGCGAACTCGCCACCCATGAACAACAGCTTCTTGCCCGGATGCGCCCACATGTAGGCCAGCATCAGTCGCAGGTTGGCGAACTGCTGCCAGGCGTCACCGGGCATCTTGTCGATCAGCGACCCCTTGCCGTAGACCACCTCGTCGTGCGAGAGCGGCAGCACGAAGTTCTCGCTAAAGGCGTAGACCATCGAGAAGGTCAGCTTGTGATGGTGGAAGCGCCGGTGCACCGGGTCCTGCTTCATGTAGGCCAGCGTGTCGTGCATCCAGCCCATGTTCCATTTCATGCCGAAGCCGAGCCCGCCGGTCTCGATGGGCCGCGAGACGCGCGGCCAGGCAGTCGATTCCTCGGCGATCGTGAAGGTGTCGGGGTATTCGCGGTACACGGCCCGATTGAGTTCCTGGAGGAAGTCGATGGCCTCGAGGTTCTCGCGGCCGCCGTTCCGGTTGGGTATCCATTCGCCGTCGCGCCGCGCATAGTCGAGATAGAGCATCGAGGCCACCGCGTCGACACGCAGTCCGTCGATGTGATAGCGGTCGAGCCAGAACAGGCCCGAGGAAATCAGGAAGCTGCGTACCTCGTTGCGGCCGTAATTGAAGATCGCCGAGTTCCATTCGGGATGGAAGCCCTGGCGCGGATCCGCATGCTCGTAGAGGTGCGTGCCGTCGAACTCTGCCAGGCCGTGGGCATCGTTGGGAAAATGCGATGGCACCCAGTCGAGCACCACGCCGAGGCCGCGCTGATGCAGGTGATCGACGAAGTACATGAAGTCCTGCGGTTCGCCGTAGCGTGCCGTGGGCGCGAAATAGCCGGTGGTCTGGTAGCCCCACGAGCCATAGAAGGGATGCTCGGTGACCGGCATCAGTTCGACATGCGTGAAGCCCGTCGCCACAAGGTAGTCGGCCAGCGCGTGCGCCAGTTCGCGATAGCCCGGCATCCGGCCGTCGGGGCGCCGCCACGAACCCGGATGCATCTCGTAGATCGACATCGGCGCGTCGAGGCTGTTGCGCTTGGCGCGGTTTGCCATCCAGTCGCCGTCGCTCCACGTGTATTCCAGCGACCAGAGCTTCGAGGCGGTCGCAGGCGGGGCCTCGGTTCGCATCGCGAGCGGATCGGCCTTTTCGAGCACGCGTCCGGTCGATGTGACGATGCGGTACTTGTAGCCGTCGCCGCGACCGGCGCGCGCCGCACTGCCTTCCCAGACGCCCGAGCCATCGCTGCGCGGGTGCAGCGGATCGGCTTCGGCATCCCAGCCGTTCCAGTCGCCGATGACGGACACCGCGCGTGCATTGGGTGCCCAGACCGCGAAGCTGGCGCCTTGCCGATCGGCATCTTCGAGCCGTCCGCCCAGCTTTTCGTACAGCCGCGCATGGGTGCCTTCGGCTAACAGATAGGTGTCGGTCTCGCCAAGTGCGGGATAAGTGGAGATGAGGGTCACGTCGGGCACGAAGTTCGCGGTAAACGCGGTAAAGGCAGACCCTCGGGCCTGGCCCTGGGAAGAAGCTCCTGTTTAGTCCTACGAGCCGTCGTTGCGTAGGCGACGAAGCGCCCGTCGCCTTGTCGGACACAGGCTCAAGGGGGAACTGGCCGACGCGTGCGGGGTCGCAGAGGCGCCTTTCGTGCTCTCGCTAATCCCGCCTTGTTTTATACAATGTAGATTATGTTAAATACATGAAGCCGTCACGCCTGACATTCTTCACGATCCCCCGCTTCTTCTCCGCCATGCACTCTCTGACTGCGGCCGGCCCCCTCCGAGCTACGACTGACTTCTTATACTGGCGCGTCCAGACATCGCGCAACGTCCTAACAGAGTCTTAAATGCACACAAATGGTCATGGGCATCGCAAGTCCTCGCGCATCACTGTCGCAGCCTTTTCGAGCTACGCGCTAGGTCTGCGCCGCCAACTGCCTTTGTTCCGGATCGGTTCGACACTCGAGAAGCTCGCAATCCGCACTTGGGAGCTCGAAGCCCCCAGCGTGTCGATCGCGAGCAAGGCCTTTTACCTCCCAGGTCAGCTCGATCGCGTCACGGGGATGGCCTACACGGACAACCCGCTGCGCGAGATGCAGGGCGGCTACGAGATCCAGCACAACCCGACCCGCGCCTTCCTGTTCAAGAACATGTGGCAGACCAACAATTCGCTCTACCGGGGCCGTTGGCGCATCGATCTCCGGGCCAGGAAGTGGCTGAGCAGGGCCCAGAAGCTGATGCCGCCGATGCAGGTGGAGGTCGAACTGGACCGGGCCTCGATCTACAGCACCTACGACGGCAACGAGTTCTTCGGCCTGTGGCTGACCGACGATTGCCCCGCCTACAGCCTCGCGGCGAACGAAGGCACGCCATTGACCTGCCTGCCGGCCGGCCACTACCCGCACCAGCTCGAATACCACACGTTGTGGGGCATGAATCCAGTGCGTGCCCAGACCGCCTATCTCAAGGAGGCGGTCATCGTCCACGACGACTGGAGCTACGGCAAGGGAAAGCACGCGCGCTTCGGCGACCTGCGCAGCCGGCTTCTGGCGCGCATGCCGCATGAACCCCATCCCGGCGTATTCATCCTTCGGCGCGACTCGGGCAACTCGCGGATCATGCGCAACGAGCTCGAGGTCGCCGAGTACCTGCGTGAAAAGCGCGGCTTCAAGGTGATGGACGTGACGCAGAACACCGCGACCGAGATCCTGACGGCCAGCGCGGGTGCTCGCGTCGTGGCGGGCGTGGAAGGCAGCCAGATCATCAACGGTCTCATGGTGCTGAACCCGGGTGCGTCGCTGCTCGCGCTGCAGCCGCCGAACCGGTTCTGCTGCGTGATCAAGAAGGCCACCGACATGGAAGGCATCCACTATGCCTTCGTCGTCGGCACGCCGACCGAGCAGGGTTTCGAGGTCGACACCCAGGAGATCGAACGCACGCTCGACCTGCTTCCGGTCGCCGCATAGCGTCTTCCCTCGATTGCTTTGCCGGCGCAAGGCGTCGAAGCGACAACCCGACGCCGCCCTTCCCTTTCGGCCCGGAAGCGCCGATGGAAGCGGTGACAATCGTCCGATGACAAGCCCCGAATCGGATGAACGCAAGACCGGAATGCTCGTCCTCGCCTTGCTGTCCGTGCTCGTGGGATGCGTGACGGGGCTCGTCTGCGCCCTGTTCCGGCTCGCTCTGCAAAAGGGCGAAGGCCTCAGATCCGAGTTCGTCGCCTGGTCGCACCAGCAGGGCTTCGTCGGCCTGCTGCTCGTGGTCGGCGGCATCAGCGCGGCGGCGGCGCTCGCGTCGGCCCTGGTCAGCAGGTTTTCGCCCAATGCGGCCGGCAGCGGCATCCCGGAGGTCGAGGCTGCGATCCATGGCGGCGAATCGGGCAATCCCGTGCGCACCGCCGTCGTCAAGTTCTTCGGCAGCCTGCTGGCCATCGGTTCGGGCCTCGCGCTGGGCCGCGAGGGGCCCAGCATCCAGATGGGCCACGCCATCGCCGACGTCACGGGACGCGTTTTCCGGCGCAGCGCAGTCGACGCCCGCGTGCTGTTCGCGGCCGGTGCGGGCGCCGGACTCGCGACCGCCTTCAATGCGCCGATCGCCGGCGCGGTGTTCGTGCTGGAAGAACTGCTGCGACGCTTCGACAGGCACAACGCCGCTGCCGCCCTGGGCGCCTCGGCCGGCGCCATCGCGGTGGCACGTCTGTTCCTCGGTTCGGAGCCGGATTTCTCGGTGCCCGAGCAGGACTTCCCGGGCTTCGCCGCGGTTCCGTTGCACCTGCTGATGGGCGTCATCGCCGGGCTGGTGGCGGCGGTCTACGCCCGGGCCATCATGGGCGCGCTCGCGATCGCCGATCGGAGCACGGGACTGCCGGTCACCGCGCGCGCCGCGCTCATCGGCGCCGCGGTCGGCCTGCTGGCCTGGTTCGCGCCGGGCTGGGTCGGCGGTGGCGACTCGCTGACCCAGCAGACGCTGCTGGGCGCCGGTTCGCTGTCGATGATCGGGCTGATCTTCGTCGTCCGCTTCATGCTCGGCCCGCTGTCCTATGCGGCCGGCACGCCGGGCGGCCTGTTCGCGCCGATGCTGGTGCTGGGGGCGCAGATCGGCCTGGTCTTCGGCCGAGTCCAGAGCCAGTGGATCGCAGGCGGCGGCCTGCCGACCACCTATGCCGTCGTGGGCATGGCAGCCTTCTTCGCTGCGGTCGTGCGCGCGCCGTTGACCGGCATCTGCCTTGCCGTCGAGATGACCGGCAGCGCCAGCCTGCTGCTGCCGATGCTGGCGGCCTGCTTCGGCGCCATGGTCGTCATGAACAGGCTCGGCATCGATCCAATCTACGACCAGCTGCGCATGCGCGCCGAGCGCAGATCGGCCTCTGCATCGCCCTGAGCGCCGACCGCTCAGCCGCCCGCGATTCGGCGCACCAGCGCCTTCGAGAAGGCCTCGGTGCCGGCCGTGCCGCCGAGGTCGCCGGTCCGCACGCGGTCGATGTTGAGCGTCTCGTCGATGGCGCGGCGCAGCCGGCTCGCGAGTTCGGGCAGCTTGCAATGGTCCAGCATCAGGGCGGCGGCCAGCAGCAAGGCGGTCGGGTTGGCGACGCCCTTGCCCGCGATGTCGGGGGCCGATCCGTGCACCGCCTCGAAGATCGCCGCGTCGGCGCCGATGTTCGCGCCCGGCGCCATGCCGAGGCCGCCCACCAGGCCGGCCACCAGGTCCGAGAGGATGTCGCCGAACAGGTTGGTCGTCACCAGCATGTCGAACTGCCAGGGGTTGAGGACCAGCTTCATCGCGCAGGCATCGATGATCACGGTGTCGAGTTCGAACCTGCCCTTGTATTTGCGTTCGTAGAGGTCGAGCCCGGTCTCCAGGAAGATGCCGGTCAGCGCCTTCATGATGTTGGCCTTGTGCACGATCGTGACCTTCTTGCGGCCGGTCGCGACCGCGGTCTTGAAGGCGTACTCGAGCAGCCGCCGGCTGCCCTGGCGCGTGTTGATGCCGGTGGCCATGGCCACCGCGTGCGGATCGCCGTCGATCGGCACGTAGTGCTCGTGGCCGATGTAGAGGCCTTCGAGGTTCTCGCGC
Source organism: Variovorax jilinensis (assembly GCF_030316885.1). Classification (GTDB taxonomy): domain Bacteria; phylum Pseudomonadota; class Gammaproteobacteria; order Burkholderiales; family Burkholderiaceae_C; genus Variovorax; species Variovorax jilinensis. Next base: position 275,708 of record NZ_JASZYQ010000003.1, read on the forward strand.
ACCACCACGAGGTCGATGTCGTCGTAGCGACCGCCCGGGATGATCGTGCGTGCGGGCCGCAGGTTTGCATAGAGCCCGAACTCCTCGCGCAGCCGGACGTTCGACGAGCGGTAGCCGCCGCCCGACGGCGTCTCGAGCGGGCCCTTGAGTGCCAGCCGCGTGTGCCGGATGCTGTCGAGCGTGGCCTGCGGCAGCGGATCGCCCGCCGACTGGACGCCCGCCAGGCCGCCGACCTGGCGGTCCCATTCGAAGGGGGCCCCGAGGGCATCGAGTGCGGCCAGCGTGGCGTCGACGATCTCGGGACCGATGCCGTCGCCGGGGATCAGCGTGGCGGGAATGACAGTGGGCATGGCTCTGACTCGCAGGAAAAGAAGGGATCGAAAGATTATGGGCGCTGGCGCGGGGCACATCGAAAGGCGCATCATCCTGCCGATGGGTCACGACCAGCCGCTCTACATCCTTCCCTTCGACCACCGCGGTTCCTTCGAGACCGGCATGTTCGGTTGGCACGGCGCGCTCGATGCGGCACAGACCGCGCAGATCGCCGCCGCCAAGCGCGTCATCTTCGATGGCTTCCTGGCGGCGCTCGCTGCCGGCGCGCCGCGCCATGCGGCAGGCATCCTGGTCGACGAGCAGTTCGGTGCCGGAATCCTGCGCGATGCCGCCGCCGCCGGCATCGCCACCGCCTGCCCGGCCGAGAAAAGCGGCCAGGACGAGTTCGACTTCGAATACGGCGAGGATTTCGGCAGCCACATCGCCGCCTTCGATCCCACCTTCTGCAAGGTGCTCGTGCGCTTCAACACCGAGGCCGACGCTGCGCTCAACGCACGCCAGGCGGCACGGCTCGCGCGGCTGTCCGCCTGGCTGCGCGCACGCGGGCGCAGCAAGTTCATGTTCGAGCTGCTGGTGCCTCCGGAGCCCGCGCAGCTGGCCCGCCTGGGCGGCGACCGCCAGCGTTACGACCTGGAACTGCGCCCTGCCCTCATGGTGGCGGCGATCGAGGCGCTGCAGCGCGCCGGCGTCGAGCCTGACGTCTGGAAGGTCGAGGGCCTCGACCGGCGCGAAGACTGCGCCCGCATCGTCGCCGCGGCCCGCGCCGGCGTCGGCCGCGGGCAAGTCGGCTGTATCGTGCTGGGCCGCGGCGAGGATGAAGGCAAGGTCGGCGAGTGGCTCGCCACCGCGGCCGGCGTGCCGGGCTTCATCGGCTTCGCGGTCGGCCGTACCGATTTCTGGCAGCCGCTGGTCGACTGGCGCACCGGGATACTCTCGCGCGAAGGCGCTGTGGCACGCATCGCCGAGCGCTACCTTGCCTTCGTCGCCATCTTTCAGGACCATCGTCCATGACTCTCGAAAAGGAAGAAAGCATGCAACTTGGAATGATCGGCCTCGGCCGCATGGGATCGAACATGGTTCGCCGGCTGCTCGCCGCCGGCCACCGGTGCACGGTGTTCGACATGTCCGCCGCCGCGGTCGCAACGCTCGCCGAGGCGGGCGCCACGGGCTCCGCGTCGCTGGCCGAAATGGCCGCCAGGCTGGACAAGCCGCGCGCGATCTGGCTCATGGTGCCGGCCGCGGTGGTCGACCGGACCATCGCCGAACTGCTGCCGCATCTCGACGCCGGTGACATCCTGATCGACGGCGGCAACTCCTACTACGTGGACGACATCCGGCGCGCGCAGGAACTCGCGGCCAGGCAGATCCACTACGTCGACGTCGGGACGAGCGGGGGCGTATGGGGGCTCGAGCGCGGCTACTGCATGATGATCGGCGGCCCGGCCAGCACGGTCGAGCGCCTCGATCCCATCTTCAAGTCGCTCGCGCCGGGCATCGGCACCATCGAGCGCACGCCCGGTCGCGCAGCCGGTGGCAGCGCCGAACAGGGCTACCTGCGCTGTGGCGACAGCGGCGCCGGGCACTTCGTGAAGATGGTCCACAACGGCATCGAGTACGGCGTCATGGCCGCCTTTGCCGAGGGCATGGGCATCCTCAAGGCCGCCAATGTCGGCAAGCAGAGGCACGACGTCGACGCCGAGACCACGCCGCTGCGCGACGCCGAGCACTACCAGTACGACATGAACCTGCCCGACATCGCGGAGGTCTGGCGGCGTGGCAGCGTGATCGCGTCCTGGCTGCTCGACCTCACGGCCAACGCGCTGACCGAGGACCCGGCGCTCGAGAAGTTCGCCGGCCGCGTATCGGATTCCGGCGAAGGCCGATGGACCATCAAGGCCGCGATCGACGAAGCGGTGCCGGTGCCGGTGCTCACGGCCGCGCTGTATTCGCGTTTCGCCTCACGCGGCGAGGCCGAGTTCCAGAACAAGCTGCTGTCGGCCATGCGCTTCCAGTTCGGTGGCCACGTCGAAAAGTCCGGCCACTGAGGTGCAGCGCCGGGCGGCAGCCGTCCGGCGCAGTTGTCTCGGCCTCAATGGCGGGTGTTTCGGAGCGCGGCCCACATCAGCGTGGTGAACGCTGCACCACCGGCCGCGGCCATCATCACCGAACTCATGGGGCGCTCGGCGACGTAGTTCCCGCCCTGCTCGCGCATGCGGCGACCTCGGGACTTCAGCTCGTCGAGCAGCTCGGCGGCGCGGCCCGGCTTCGGGCGCGTCGAGCGAGCCGCGTGGTCGATTTCTGCGCGGTCGCCACCGCCCGTGACGCGAACCGCCTCACGGGTAGCTTCGGCGATCTGTTCGGGGCTCTTGAATTCGGTTGTGTTCAGGCTGCCGTCCATGGTGGGACTCCTTAGGTAGTTGTCGGATTTGCGGGATGAGTTGGGGGATCGAAGTGGCAACGCGGCCTCCAGACGCCGCGCAGGATTCCTTCATAGACCGACGCACTGACCGTCCCTGTCGTCTCCGGCGTGAAGGGTGCGTAGTCCAGCGCTCACCCGTCAAATGCGCATTCCAAGCTGCGCGAGGAATCCGAGGCGCGCGAACGCGGCAAGGGCTGTCGACAACTTTCGTGTTCGATAAATCCACGGTTCTGTAAGAATTTTTCGACGATTGCCCGATGCAGGCCCCGCGGCTCTCGCGCTCTGCCTGGATCGAAGGAATAATCGGCCGCGATGGGACAAGCGCTATCCGAACATGAAACCGTCGCCGGCGTGCTGGTGATGCTGGTACGTCAACGTCCTCCCGCCCCCGGCGGTGGCGGCAAGACCTCGCGAACGGGGCTGCAGGCCAGCGTGCCTGTCAGCGAACGACCTGCTGTTCGGCGAGGCCTGGACGCCCTGCTCGAGCACGGCGTACTGGCGATGAGCGGCGAGAACATCGGCATCACGCCAAAGGGCAAGATCTTCCTCGCCCATGTCCAGCGCGCCCGCGGCGAGACGCCCACCAGCTACGAACAGGACGATAGCAACCCGGCGTTGCTGGCCGCCATCTCTGCCGCCATCGACGCCGACGAAAGGCTGGCGCCCCAAGGCTCCATCGACGACGTTCGCACCCTGCCCGCCCGTCTGGAGGGCTACCGGGCCAGCCGCTCGCCGCGCTTTTCCAAGGCCCTGGTGGTGATCGGCAGCCTGGCGGCCGCGGCCGCGGCCTTCGCGCTCCTGCGCTGATGCGCCAGGCGGCGGCGCGCCTGTCATCCGATTGCCCGCTCTGCAGGCGCGTCTCTCCTACGTGGCGTCGGGCCTTCGACAGACGCACGCTGGCCCCGATAGCCCGCATCCTTCTCCCATCTCAATAACTCTGACCTGAGGGGAAAGCGAATGATCAAGATCGGTATCGTGGACGACCATGCCATCGTGCGCTCGGGGCTGCGCGACTTCTTTTCGCAGCATGTGGACCTGCGTGTGGTCGGTGAAGCGGCCAGCGGACGCGAAGCCATCGATCTGGTGCGCAACCACGAGATCGACGTACTCGTGATGGACCTGTCGATGCCCGGCCAGAGCGGCATCGACGCCATTGCGATGGTGCGGGCCAAGGCGCCCGACACCGGCATCCTGATCCTGAGCGGCTATCCCGAGGAGCACTACGCGATGAACCTGATCCGCCAGGGCGCGAGCGGCTACCTCAACAAGGAGTGCGATCCCAAGGAAATCGTCGAGGCGATCCGCACCATCTCGCTGGGCCGTCGATACATTACGCCCGCAGTGGCAGAGCTGCTGGCTCGCCAGCTCGACCGCAATACCGACGCCGCCCCGCACGAGCAGTTGTCCGAGCGCGAGTTCCAGGTTTTCCTGAAGCTGGCCACCGGCGAGACCGCCGGCAGCATCGCCGAGCATCTGTCGCTATCGGTCAAGACCGTGAGCACCTACCGAAGCCGCCTCATGGAAAAGATGAACCTGGCTTCCAACAGCGATCTGACCTACTACGCGCTGAAGAATCAGCTCATCAGCTAGCTCGCGGCCGTACCGCGGATCGCCTTCGGGCGAGGTCCCTGGGCCCTAAGGGGCGTTAAGCTGGCCGGCTTTGCCGGCCGCTTTGCGTTGCCTTCATGACCACCATCCAGTCCCGCCGCAAGCTCATCGTCATCATCCTGCTTTGCGTCGCGGTCGCGGGCGCAGTCTTGCGCTACCTTGCCGCGCCAGGATCGACTGCACGCGACGTCGGGACGCTGCTGATGCTCCTGTGGGTGCCGATCATCGGCAACGTCATCGCCTGGCTGATCGGCCGGCTGCGACGGCCCGATCAGCTGGCGCCCTCGCCCTTCGACGCCCGAGGAGCCTTCGAGCCGCAATTGCAGGTCGAGCTGACGCTCCGGCCGCCCGGCGTTCCGGCGGCCGACCTGCCGGTGGCGGCCGGCGAGCATCGCTGCGCCTTCGTGGTCGGCAACGAAGCTTTCTCGGCACGCTGGTGGGTGCCCGAGGGCCGGAGCTTTCGGCGCGGAACCGTCCAGCTGCTCGAAGCCGAGTTCCTGGCGCCGGCAGTTGCCCTGCCCCGCTTCGAGGCTGGCACAGACTTCAGGATGCTGGTGGGCGATTCGTTCGTCGGCGATGGCTGCGTGATCGCGCACCTGCCGCGAACCGGGCAAGCCTAGCGCTCGCGCATGTCGCGCCGCGCCAGAAGCACGTTGCCGCCCGTGGTGTTGAAGGAGATGGTGGGGGCGCTGAAGTCGCTCAGCGGCGCGCCGAGGCCAATCTCGCCGCTGCCGTGCAGCACGCACTCGTCGCGGCGCAGCGCGATCTCGCCGCTCGCACCGGCGGTGCCGTGGAAGCGCACCCACGTGCCGTAGGTGCTGACGTCGACCAGCACGCAACTGCCCTGGCGGGCCTCGATGCGCGCATGCAGCCGCGACACGCGCGGATCGTTGACCACGAACTGCGCCTCGTCGACACGCCCGAGATGGATGGGCAATTCGGCGGCGCGGAACATCGAGCGCACATCGAGCCACGCGAGCTCGATCTGGCCGAAGGACGAATCGGCGCCGCGCGGCTGCTGCGCCAGCGTGGCGGGCATGGTGAGGAATTCGGAGACCTCGTCCTGCCAGTCGACACGATGGATCACCGGCATCTCGCTCTTGCCGCGGATGTTGATCGGGCCGAGGCTGCGGTGACGCACCTCGCCGCCATTGAACTGTTCGATCACCGATTCGGTGGCCCAGATCTGCCCAGGGCCGGCCAGGTCGCTGAGTCGTGATGCGGTGTTGACCGCATCGCCATAGCAATCGCCGTCGACCTCGACCACCTCGCCACTCGCGACACCGATCTGGAGTTCCATGCGCAATGGCGCGGGCCAGGTCTGCAGGCGCTTCTGGTGATTGCGCTGCATCTCGAGCACGGCCTTGGTGGCGCTGACGCCGTCGCCGAATATCGCGAAGACGCCATCTCCCAACGATTTGACGACACGCCCGCCATGCGCCTCGCAGACGCCGCCGATCCACTGCGTCAGACGCGTCACGGTTTCCGTGGCGCGCGCGTTCCCCATGGCCTCGAAGACTCGGGTACTTCCTGTCAGGTCAGCGAATACAACGGTGGAAGTGGCGCCCATTTGTGTGCAGTTTTTGGTAGCTCTCGCTAAGAGATTATGGCAAAGCGGGGGCTGAAGGCGGTCACGCACGCTCAAATCGGGTGCGTTGCGTCCGAACATGTTGCTTTTTCAATTAGTCACAAGGATACCGGGCGCCTGAATACCAAAAAGTAGAACTAAGGTATCCATTCCTGAAGCGTTTCCTTAACAGATTCGTGAAGAATGTTGTTTTTGAACATGAAATGATGTTTCCACGCTTGTGTGGTCATGGGGTGAGGCTTAACGTAGCACCCTGTCAAGACTTTTCGACTACGCGTGCATCTCATGGTGTCCCCCAGCAGTCTTCTTCGCTTTCTGTCCTTTCCGGGGCTCGGCTTGCGCCGTTCCTCCGATCGCCAGATGGGGCAGATTCGCACCGCCATGCTCTCGCTGTTGCAGGTCCATGGCGGCCACACGATGCAGCGCGTGGCGCAGCGCGTGCGCTTCGCCGGCGACCTCGAAGCCCTCTGGTATCTGCGCCAGGACGTGCTGACCGCGCTCAGTGCGGTCGACGGTGAAGTCGCTGCCCGGCGGCAGATGCGCCAGATCAACCGCCTGTTCAAGGGCGGCCTGCCGGGCACGATGGAACCGCGCAGCCACACCAGGTAGGCCTGCGCGGCGCCGGGGCAGCGCCCCGGTCTTTCAGTGCATGTGTCCCCAGACCATGAAGACATCGCGGCCGTCCGCGGCCAGCTCCACCTTGGCACCGACCGGCAGCAGCACCTTGGTCGGCACATGGCCGTACGGCAGCCCGGTCAGCACCGGCGCCTTGATCTGCTCTCGCAACCTCGCCACCACCGTGTTCATGCCGAAGCCCCGGTCATGCGGCGCCTTCCGGATTCCCGTGAACTGGCCGATGACCACCGCCTTCTGACGCGCCAGCACGCCTGCGTGGCGCAGCTGGTCGAGCATGCGCTCGACCCGGTACGGGTGCTCGTTGATGTCCTCGAGAAACAGCACGCCCTTGTCGATCTGCGGGAACCATGGCGTGCCGAGCAGGCTGGCGAGCACGCACAGGTTGCCGCCCCAGAGGGTGGCGCCATGGATGCTTCGCAGCGCCGGCTGGTCAGCGCTGTCGCGTGCCGGCATGCGCCAGCCCGTGCCTTCGCCCTGCCCGGCCAGGAGGTCGTCGAAGCAGGCTTCCATGATGTCGTCGGGGCCGGCCTCGGCGCCGAAGTCCTCGCCGAGCGATGGGCCGGCCCAGGTGGTGGCGCCGGTCTTTGCCAGCAGCGCGAGCTGGAATGCCGTGAAGTCGCTGACGCCGACGAAGCGCGTGCCGCCGTGGATCGCCTTGGCCACGGCCTTGTAGGGAATGGCGTCGAGGATGCGCGTGAGCCCGTAGCCGCCGCGCGAGATCAGCGCGACGTCGGCGCCGCTGGCCGCTGCGCGCGCGATGGCAGCGAGCCGCGTGGCGTCGTCGCCGGCGAAACGTTGATGCACCGCGAGCGCGGCTTCGTCGATCTCGACCTGGTGACCCAGCGCCTGGAGGCGCTTGATGCCGCGCCGGAAGGCGGCCTTGTCGCGCACGGCGCTCGACGGCGAATAGATGTAGATGTGTTTTTTCACGGGGCGAAGTATCCCATTGCCTCCGTGGCGAGGATCTCGGCCTGCGCGGGCGTAGGGCCTGAGACGGCTTCCGGGATCGCCCCCAGCGCCCGCAGCCCGGCCTCGTAGCCACGATCGGGAAAGGGCGCTCGCCAGGCCTCGTGCGCGATTCTTCCGGCGCCGTCGGGCGCAGTCCGCACCGAGGCGAAGCGACCGGGCTCGGCCTCGACCCAGAGCGCGGCCAAGGTCGCGGCGCTCGCACTGTGCACCAGCGCGACAGGCTGCGGCTCAGGCGCCACGCGCGCGAGCCAGGCGCGCAGCACGTCGCGGTGCCAGGCCAGGCCGTGCGCCGATTCGCGCTTGGGCTTGTCGCTGCGGCCGAAGCCGATCAGGTCAGGCGCCAGCACGCGCAGGCCCGGACGGGCCGCGAGATGGCGAAACAGGTAGCTCCACTCGCCGGCACCGTGCAGGCAGACGCAGGTGCAGGCGGCATCGCGCGGGCCCTCGTCGAGGTAGTGCAGGCGCCAGCCGTGCAGCTGCGGCAGGTCGTCGAGGTAGTGCGGCTCGAAGGGGTAGTCGACCAGGCCGGCGAAGCGCCCGGGCGGCGTGCGCAGCGCATCGTCGCGCAGCGGCTCGGCGGTCTCGCGTGCCGCCTGGCGCCGGTCGCGGAAGAAGTCCTGCAGCAGCGACTGGCATTCGTCGGCAAGCACGCCGCCCCGCACCTCGGTGCGATGGTTCAGGCGCTGCTGCGCGAACAGGTCGACCACCGAGCCCGCCGCACCGGTCTTGGGGTCGGCGGCGCCGAACACCACGCGTGCAAGGCGCGCATGGAGCATCGCGCCGGCGCACATCGCGCATGGCTCCAGCGTGACGAACAGCTCGCAGCCGTCGAGCCGGTAGTTGCCGAGCGCGGCACCGGCGGCGCGCAGCGCGTTGATCTCCGCGTGGGCACTCGGGTCGTGCAGTGCGATCGGCGCATTGCGCCCGCCGGCCACGCGCCGACCGTCCTTCACGAGCACCGCACCGATCGGGACCTCGCCGGCCGCACCCGCCTGCCTGGCCTCGGCCAGGGCAAGCGCCATCCACTCGGCGTCAGTTGTCATCGGGCATCGCGCGCGGCTGCGTCGCGGCATCGAGCGACTGCCGGATCTGCCGCTGGATCTGCTGGCTTTGCGCGCGCGCATCGCCGGCCGGAACGCTGCCGGTGGCAGCCGGCAGCGGGGGCAGCACCGGCGAGGCGACGCTCGACAGCTGCTTCTTCGCCAGCAGGCCGACGATCAGCAAGGCGAGCAGCAACCCGATCACGCCGAAGACCCGCATCGCTCAGGCCTCCTCTGCGGCGCCGGCCATGCCCAGCTCGCGCATCCACCCGGCGAGCGCGCGCTCGTCGGGCGAGCCCGCGCCGTAGGTCGCGAACATCGCGGCGTGCGATTCCTTGCGGTGCTGGTTGAGCTTGATCTTGCACTGCAGCGCCGTCACGCGCAGCGCGAAGCCGACGATGCCGTTGAGCATCTTGAGCTGGAAGTCCTGGCCCAGGTCGCGCCACTGCTGCGCATAGGCCGGCTCGTGCTGAGCGATCAGCCGCTTGAGCAGCGCGTCCTTGGCCTCGGGTGTCTCGATCAGCTCGGCCTCGACCGTGCAATGGACCGCGAGGTAGTTCCAAGTCGGCACGCGCGCCAGGTCCGGGTAGACCGTGGGCGACAGGTAGGCATGCGGACCGAGGAAGGTCACGACTGCGCGCGGCCGGTCGCGCAGGTAGCGCCAGTGGGGATTGGGCTTGGCACAGTGGCCGAGCAGCACGAGGTCGTCGGGCCCGCGCTCGTCGAGCACCAGCGGCAGGTGGGTGATGCTGGGCAGGCCGTCGTCGTCGTTCGAGATCAGGCTCGCGAAGGGATGCTCGCGCATGAGCCGGGCGGCCGCGCGGCGATCGGTGACGTTGAACTGGGGAGGCATGTACATGGGGCTTGTTCCTGCGGTCCCGTCGAGGGGATCGCCGATTGTCCCCGAGCCGCCCTACTTTGCGCCCGCAGCGGCGAGTTTTTCGGCCATCGCCGCATAGCCGCGCGTGCGCGCCAGCTGCAGCGGCGTGTTGCCCTGGCGATCGGTGAGCTGCAGGTTGGCGCCGGCGTCGACCAGCGCGATCAGCACGCGCTGGTGGCGCGGGCCGCCGTCGCCGAGCACGATGGATTCGATCAGCGCGGTCCAGTGCAGGTTGTTGACGTGATCGAGCGGCGCCTTGGCGGCGATCAGGCGCCGCACCACCTCGTCGTGGCCCAGGTGGGCCGCAGCGATCAGCGCCGTGCCGTCGTAGCGGCTGGTGGTCAGGCCTGCGCTGGCGCCGAGCGACAGCAGCAGCGCGAGCGTCGGCACGTCGTCCGCCACGGCCGCGATGGTGACCGCGTCGTAGCGGTCGTTGTCGAGGGCATCGAGCCGGGCGCCAGCCCTGGCCAGCGCAGATACGGCCGCGCCCTGGCGCGCATGGGTGGCGACATGCAGCGGCGTACGGCCCAGGCCGTCGCGGGCCTCGAGGTCGGCGCCGCGCGCCGCCAGCGCGTCGATCTGCGCCACGTCGCCGCGCCAGGCCGCCCGGTGCAGGCCCTGGTAGGCCTGCACCTCTGCGGCCGAAGGCGCCACCTGGGCCGCTGCCGGCAGCGCGACCATGGCTTGCGCCAGCAGCGACAGCGCGAAGCCGGCAAAGGAAGCGGTCCAGATCTTCATCGCGCTCAGCCCAGCTGGGCCCGAACCTTGTCGAGCGCCGCGTTGGCGCATTGCTCGTCGAGCTGTCCGCCCGGCGCACCGCCGACGCCGACGGCGCCGATGACTTCGTTGCCGACCTTGACCGGCACCCCGCCACCGAGCAGCAGGAAGCCCGGGATGTTGACCAGGTTCGCTGCGGCCGGGTTCTTCTGCGCGTTCTCCATCATGGCCAGGGTCGGGCTCTTGGCCGAGGCCGAGGTCCAGGCCTTGCGCTCACTGGCACCCAGCGTGTGGGCGCCGGCGTTGTTGGCGCGCTGCACGGCGCGCACGACGCCCGAGCGGTCGACCACGGTCGCGCTGACCGCATAGCCGTTGGCCGCGCAGGCAGCGACGGCGCCGGCGGCGATCTCGTTGGCGAGCTCGAGCGACATGTTCTTCTCGGCGCGTACCGCGGGTGCCGGTGCCGCGGGTGCAGGCGTGGGCGCCTGGGCCTGGGCGCTGGTGAGGGAGGCGGCGAGCAGGGCGGCAAGGCTGCCGAGACGAAGGATGGATGGCATGGAAAGTCTCCGGAATACGGGTTGGGTTGCTGGGTTCGCGCCGGCATCTGCCGACCGCCCTGCGACTGTAGAAAAGCCCGGCCGCCGCGGCCATTCGTACGGCTACCCTCAGCGCTCCGTACAACTACGGAGCGCCCTCCTCCCCTTGTCCTCAGGCTGCCGCGTCCACCAGCGCCGCATAGCGGCGGATCAGCTGCGCGAGCGAATCGCAGTCGAGCTTGGCGAACAGATTGGCGCGATGGCTCTCGACCGTGCGCGGCGACAGCGCGAGCGCACGCGCGATCTCCTTGTTGGTCAGCCCGGCCACGATGAAGCCCAGCACCTCGCGCTCGCGCTCCGACAGCTGCTGGAAGCGCTCGCGCGCCGCCTGGTCGGCCTGCGTGCGCTCGCGCGAGGCCACGTGCTGGCGCACCGCCTGCTGCAGCGCCTCGAGCAACTGCTCGTCGTCGACCGGCTTCTCGAGGAATTCGGCCGCGCCGGCCTTGAAGGCCCGCCGGCACATCTCGACCGTGCCGTGGCCGGTCAGCATGAGCACCGGCTGGTCGATGCCTTCAGCGACCAGCCTGTCCAGCAATGCCAGGCCGCCGATGCCGGGCATGCGCACGTCCAGCACGATGGCGCCGATGCCGCCGCGGTCGAAGCCGTCGAGGAAGGCTCGCGGGTCGGCCCAGGTCCGGGTCCGCAGGCCGACCGTGCCGATCAGCAGCGCCAGGCTGTCGCGCACCGCCTGGTCGTCATCGACCAGGTGGATCAGCGGCGACTGGTCGCCGGTCATGCGGGCAACCCCGCGCCGTTTGCGCCATCCGACCCGGCGAGCGGCAGCCGCAGCGTGAAGCGCGCACCGCGCGGGCTCTCGGCCGCGGCGGAGAGCGAGCCGCCCATGCCGCTGGCCAGCGTCTCGGACAGGCTCAGCCCCAGGCCCAGCCCGCCGTCGCGCGTGCTGAAGAACGGCTCGAAGACCCGCGGCAGCGCCTCGGCAGAAAGACCGATCCCGCTGTCGCTCACGGCCAGCAGCCCCGATCCGCGCTCGCTCGCGATGCGCAGCCGAAGCCGGCGCTCGGCCACGGGCACCGGTTCGAGCGCCTGCAGCGCATTCATGAGCAGGTTGTGGACGATCTGCTCGAGCGCCACCGGATCGGCACGCACGCGCACCGGTGCCGGCTCGGGCGCTTCGATGGCAGGCGTCACGGCGCGACGCGCGAGCTCGGGCGCCAGCAGGTGCAAGGCGCCCCTCAGCGTCTCCTGCAGGTCGACCGCCCGTGTCTCTGCCGAACGCTCGGGCCGCTCGATGACGCGCCGCAACCGGCCGACGACATCGGCCGCGCGACGCGCCTGCTCGGCCGCCTGCTTCATGGCGGCGCGCGCGGTGTCGAGCTCGGGCGGGTCGTCCTCGAGCAGGCGCCGCGCCGCCTGGGTGTTCGCGAGCACGGCGGTCAGGGGCTGGTTCAGCTCGTGCGCCATGCCGGCGGCCAGCTCGCCCAGGGCATTGAGCCGCGCGACCTGCCCGAGGCGCAGCAGTTCCTCCGCCCGGCGGCGCGCGACGCGCTGGCGCCGGAGCGCGTGGATGCCGGCGAGCACGGCAGCGACCGCGAGCGACCAGGCCGCCATCGTGAGCCACGGCAGTTCGCGCCAGGACACCTGCCTCACCGCCACCAGCTCGAACGGCTGGCTGTCCGAGGCCAGCACCTTGCGGAACTCGAAGGACCAGCCCTGCGCCGGGTCCGCGCGGCCCGGCTGGACCACGAACTGCGCGCCGGCCTGCTCCAGCGTCACGCGCACCGGGCTGGTCTTCGGGTCCATGGGCCAGTCGCGCCACGGCACGGCGGTCGCCAGGTCGATGCCGAGCGCGTAGCTGTTCGGATCGGCGCCGATCACCAGCCGGTAGCGGCCGCGTGCGAATTCGTCGGCCAGGTAGGCGGGGCGGCGCTCCCGGCGCGAGGCGGCCTCGGGTGCCGCGAGCTGCGGCTGCGACCAGGCCGCCCCGGCCCCGCGGCGCTCGACCTCGAGGACCGACGGGTAGACCGATGTCAGGCGCCGCTCGGGCCGCAGTTCGCCGGCCACCGGCTCGAGCAGCGCCAGCGTTGCCAGCACGGCGTCGTACTGCACCACCTGCTGGCTCATGAGCCGATGGGCGATGCGTCCGTTGACCTCGAAGTCCTCGTGGATCTGCCGCAACTCGGCGCGCGCGAGCCAGGCCGCACCGGCGCCGGCGAGCAGCAGCCCCGCGAGCCACCAGCCGCCCTGTCTTCTCATCCATTGCCTCATGGCGACGGATTGTGCCGCGGGGGCGCGGCGACTTTGCCTACACTTGCGCTGCGAATCGGCCTACGCACACAATCGCGGCGAACCCTGTACCGCCAAGAAGGACCCTCTCTCCGCATGTCCACACCTCTTCCAGCCACCGACGCGCCGGCCGTTGCCGAGCAACCCCAGGCCTCCGCGACCGGCGTTGCCCGGCACGCCGCCGAGGACAGGAAGCGGGACATGCGGGTCCTGGTGCTCGGCCTTCTGAAGCCGTACCACGGGTGGCTCGCGATCGTCTTCGCTGCGATGCTGGTGGAGATCGTCATGAGCCTGGCGGCACCCTGGCCGCTCAAGCTGGTGCTCGACGACGCGCTCGGCACCCACCACCTGCCGTCCTGGCTCGAATGGGCGCACACCCAGATGGGCATCGGCCGCCACACGCTGGGCGTGGCCCTGTTCGCGGGCATCGCGACCGTGGCGATCGCGGTCATCGGCGGCATCGCGACCTACATCGACAACTACTACACGACCAGCATCGGGCAGTGGGTCGCCAACGACCTGCGGCTCAAGATCTACGAGCACCTGCACCGGTTGTCGCTGGCCTACTACGACACGGCCAAGACCGGCACGCTGATGTCGACCATCACGAGCGACGTGGCGACGGTGCAGAACTTCGCGTCGTCGTCGACGCTCGGCATCCTGGTCGACGTCCTCACGATCGTCTTCATGCTCGGCCTGATGATCTGGCTCGACTGGGACTTCACCCTGATCGCGGTGGCGGTGATGCCGTTCCTGCTGCTGTTCGTGTTCCGCTTCAAGAAGGCGGTCAAGGAAGTGACGCGTGACGTCCGCATCAAGCAGAGCGAGATCGTCGCCGTGGTGCAGGAAGGGCTGGGTTCGGTGCGCGCGATCAAGGCCTTCGGCCGCCAGGACCTGGAAGTCACGCACATGCAGGCCGCCAGCCTGGCCAGCACCGCGGCGGCGCTGCGCGCGCGGCGCATCAAGTCGCTGCTCGGGCCGGTGGTCGCAGTGGTGGTCTCGATCTGCACCGGCATCGTGCTGTGGAAGGGCACGGCGCTGATCATCGCCGGCACCATGACGGCCGGCGCCCTGACCGTCTACCTCGCCTACCTGAGCAAGTTCTTCAAGCCGGTCAAGGACCTGGCCGGCATGGCCAGCACCATCGCGCAGACCACCGTGGCGCTCGAGCGCATCCAGAAGATCCTCGGCGCCGACGACATCATCCGCGAGCATCCGAATGCCACCGACCCCGGCCGCACGAAAGGCGAGATCAGCTTCGATCACGTCGCCTTCGGCTACGGCAGCGCGCCGCCGGTGCTGCGCGACGTCTCCTTCACGATCAAGCCGGGCCAGGTGGTGGGCATCGTCGGCCCCACGGGCAGCGGCAAGTCGACCGTGGTGAGCCTGATCCCGCGCTTCTACGATCCGACCGGCGGCCGGGTGCTGATCGACGGCATCGACATCGCCGGCCACAAGCTCACCGGGCTGCGCTCGCAGATCGGCTTCGTGCTGCAGGAGACCGTGCTGTTCCGGGGCACCATCGGCGAGAACATCGCCTACGGCAAACCCGGCGCGACCCACGAGGAGATCGTGGCGGCGGCCAAGCTCGCCAATGCCGACGAATTCATCAGCCGCATGCCGGACGGCTACGACTCGCTGGTCGGCGAGCGCGGCGACACGCTCTCGGGCGGCCAGCGCCAGCGCATCGGCATCGCGCGCGCGGTGATCCGCAACAGCCCGATCATGATCCTCGACGAGCCGACGGCCGCACTCGACACCGAGTCCGAGCGCCTCGTCATCGAAGGCCTCGAGCGGCTCATGGAGGGCCGCACCGTGATCATGATCGCGCACCGGCTGAGCACCCTGCGCAACGCCGACAAGATCATCGTGCTGAAGGACGGCGTCGTGGTCGAGGAAGGCACCAACGACGAGCTGGTGGCGCTCGGCGGTGTCTATGCCGAGCTGCATCGCATCCAGTACGAAGACCCCGCCGCGGCCGCGTCCGCATCTGCCTGAGGAAACCATGTCCCACCAATTGATCGTCCTGCCCGACGACACCGCCAAGCCGATCCTCGATGCGATCAACGGCGCCAAGTCCGCGCTCAACATCCGCATGTTCCTGTTCACCGACGAGACGCTGCTCGCCGCGGTCATTGCGGCCAAGCAGCGCGGCGTCAAGGTGCGCGTGATGCTGAATCCGGCACGCCGCAGCGGTGAGAGCGAGAACGAGGCCGCCCGCACCGCCCTGCTCGCGGCCGGCATCGAGGTGCGCGACAGCAACCCCAAGTTCGAGCTCACGCACCAGAAGTCGATGGTGGTCGACAACCAGGCCGGCTTCATCGAGTCGCTCAACTGGGAGCCGCGCGACCTGACCGAGACGCGGGACTATGCGGTCGTCACCACGCACGGCCTCGAGACCAAGGAGATGGTCGACTGCTTCGACGCCGACTGGGAGCACAAGGACTTCACGCCGCACCCCGAGTCGCGCCTGATCTGGTGCCCCGACAACGGCCGCCCGCGCGTGGCGGCCTTCATCGACGGCGCGACGCATTCGCTGTGGGTGCAGAACGAGCGCTACCAGGACACCGTGATCATCGAGCGCCTGGTGCGGGCGGCGACGCGCGGCGTGAAGATCCACATCCTCACCAAGCCGCCGCATTCGCTCAAGGCCGAGAAGCTGATCGAGGGCGTGGGCGGGCTGCGCATCCTGCAGGACGTGGGTGCCAAGGTGCACACGATGAAGCACCTGAAGCTGCACGCCAAGATGATGCTGGCCGACGGCAAGCGCGCCATCGTGGGCTCGATCAACCTCGCGCCCGGCAGCTTCGACGGCCGGCGGGAGCTCGCGATCGAGACCGACGACCGCGCCACCGTGCAGCGGCTCGAAGATACGGCGCGGCGCGACTGGGAGTCCTCCCACAAGATCGACCTGAGCGACGCCGGACTGCTGCACGACCTGCAGAAGCGGCAGCTCGACCCGAGCCACCTGGTGCTCGACGGCAGCGGCGACCCGGTGGTGCAGGCCGAGAGCAAGGCCGCCGACAAGTCGAAGAAGCATCACGGCAAGGACAAGCATTGAGCCGCGCCAGACACCTGCGGCCGCTGGCATTGCTGCTCGCGATGACGGGCTTCGCGGGCGTGGCCGCGGCGGCCGGCAATGCCGAGTTCGCGCTGCGCTGGGACCCGGCCGAGGGCGGGCCCGCGAGCCTCGAGCAGATCGCCGAAGTCCTGGGCGTCCCGGCCACCGGTCGGCGCAAGAGCTTCGAGGTGCGCTACTTCACGATAGAAGGGCCGGCCGACGCGCCGGAGGGCGCTTCGGCCATCGCCCGAGAGCGAGTGACCGACGGCCAGCTGCTCGCCATGTACAAGCTGCGCAGCGCGACTTCCTTCGACAAGCGCACAGCGACCGCATGGCGCTGCCCGCTCGGCAAGGGCGCCAAGGCCAAGAACGAGGTCGACGTCGGCTGGAACGCCGATGGCACGCCGAGGACGAGCCATTCGCTGAGCTGCGAGACCGCAGGCCGCATCGACAAGCTGTTGCCCGCAAGCTTCAAGGCGCAGGCCCTGGGCTGCACCAGCACCGTGATGCGCGTGACCACCGGCGGTCTCAAGATCGAGAGCTGGAGCCTGCCGGGCGGTCGGCTGGCCTTCGAGGTCTCGGCCAACGGGAAAGACACCGCCGGTCAGCTGAAGGGATTCGATCAGCGGGTGGTTCAGCCCTTGCGCGCGCGCGGCGCCAGGCCGCTGGCCCAGAGCAAGACGGAACTGGGCAGCAGCTGCTGAGCCAGGTCCGCGGGTCGGCGCACCGTCAGGCGGCAGCGGCGGGGGCCGCCGCCCCCATGGTGCGCGACATGTCGTCGACGATCAGCCGCAGCAGCTCGGTCGCAGCCGGAGCCAGCATGCGGCCATGGCGCGAGATCACGTGCGAGCAGCCCTGGCTCAGCAGCGGATTCTTCATCGGCAGCTCCACCACGGCCGGCGTGTCGAGATGCGGCGGCAGCGACATCCGGGTGCTCAGCGCGTAGCCCAGCCCGGCCACCACGAAGTGGCCGAGCGCGCTGAACGAGGTCGTGGTGAGCAGGGTCGGCAGGCGCACGCCCTCCCCGACCTCCGCCGCCTCGATGTGCTGCCGCACCCCGAAACTGCGCTGCAGCGTGGCGCCCGGATAGGCCACGAGGTCGGCCAGCCGCAGCGGGCGGCCCAGGCTCGCCAGGGGATGACTGGCAAGCACCAGGGCCTGGATCGGCTGCGGATGCGAATGGTGCGAGCGCAGGCGCTCGTCGCGCGGGGGCTGGAACAGCAGTCCGATGTGGGCCCGCTCGTCGACCACGCGGCGGACGATTTCGTCGCTGCTGCCCACCTCCAGGGACACCGTGATCGCCGGGTGCGAGCGCATGAAGGCCTGCAGGCTGTGGCGCATGAGCCAGTCGACATAGCCCTCGCCCGCCACGATGTCGATGTGTCCGCGCTCGACCTTGCGGATCGCATCCATCTGCGCCAGCAGCTGCTGCTTCTGGCTTTCCTGGCGACGCAGGTAGACCGCGAGCAGATGACCAGCGTCGGTCGGCACCACGCCCCGGCCGCGGCGCTCGAGCAGGATCGTTCCGCACTCCTTCTCGAGCTGGCCGATCGCCCGGCTGACCGCCGACGGGTCCATGTCGAGCACCTCGGCAGCGCCGCGCACGGAGCCGCTCTCCAGCACCTGCATGAAGTAGCGCACGCGTCGCGTGTCGAGCTTCTCGTCCATTGCGTACCCCGCTGACTGTTGCATTCAATGCAACACAAATCCCGAAGTTTAGTCATTGATGCAACGACTTCTTTCTTCGAGACTTCCTGGCATCCCCTCCCGACCCGCTCGATTCCCCATGACATCAGCCGCCGCCGCCCTCCCGCCCGAACCCCTGCACGCTCCCTTCATCGGCAAGCTCAGGCTCGTCGTGGTCGCACTGGTCGTCGTCGTGGCGGCCGAGCTGATCGGTCCGGCGCAATTCAAGCTCGGTCCGGGCCAGGTCGTGCTGCTGCCGATGCTGTGGGCCCTGCTGCTCGCCGCGGCCTGGGGCATCGCGTCGCGCCACACACCCGCCGCAGCGCGCATCCACTCGGGCCTGCAGTCCTATGCGGGAGGCCTGCTCAATGCGGGCCTGCTGCTGTTCATCGTCAAGCTCGGCCTCACGGTCGGCGCCGCCCTGCCCTTCGTGCGTGAAGCCGGCTGGGCACTGCTGTTCCAGGAATTCGGCCACACCTTCGGCACCTTGGCCCTCGGCCTGCCGCTGGCGCTGCTGCTGGGCATCAAGCGCGAGGCGGTGGGCGCCACCTTCTCGGTCGGGCGCGAAGGCAACCTCGCGATCATCGGCGAGAAGTACGGCATGGCCTCGCCCGAAGGCCGCGGCGTGCTGGCTGAATACATCACGGGGACCGTCCTCGGCGCCCTCTTCATCGCGGTTCTCGCAGGTTTCATCACCAGCCTGAACATCTTCGATCCGCGCTCGCTCGCGATGGGGGCCGGCGTCGGCTCGGGCAGCCTGATGGCCGCGGCCATCGGCGCGATCAGTGCCCAGCAGCCGCCCGAGATGGTCAAGCAGCTCACTGCCATTGCGGCCGCCTCCAACCTGCTGACCCTGGTGGTCGGGTTCTACTTCACGCTGTTCCTGTCGCTGCCGCTGTGCTCGTGGCTCTATGGCCGGCTCGAGCCGGTGCTCGGCCGCTTTTCCACGCGGCGCTCGACGGCCGACACCGCAGCGCTGACCGACGTGACCGGCGTGGAAGCACCGACACTGCGCTTCGCCGACAACCTGATCGCCTGGGTCGTGATGACCGGCGGCGTGATGATCGGCAACCTGCTGTCCTTCAAGGTGCCGCTGCGCGAATCGCTGATCGGCATGCTGGCGGTGATCGCCGTGGTGGCGGTGGTCGGGCTGCTCAAGCGCCTGCTGCCGAAGACGCCGATGGTGCTGACGCTGTCGATCGTGGCCACGGTGGCCGGCATCCCGGGCCTGCTGCCGTTCTCGGATGCGCTGATCGCGCTCACCGCCAAGCTCAATTTCCTGGCCTTCACCACGCCGGTGCTGGCGCTGGCCGGCTTTTCCGTCGCCAAGGACCTGCCGATGTTCCGCCAGCTCGGCTGGCGCATCGTGGTGGTGTCGCTGACCGCCACCGCAGGCACCTTCCTCGGCGCGACGCTGATCGCCGAACTCTTCCACTGACCGACCACGAGACCACGCCCATGTACCGCGAACCCGAGATCGCCGAAGACACCCGCCAGCGCATGCTGGCCTGGCGCCACGACATCCATGCCAATCCCGAGACCGCCTTCGAGGAACACCGAACCGCCAACGTGGTCGCCAATGCGCTGATGCTGATGGGCATCCCGGTGCATCGCGGCCTGGCGGGCACCGGCGTGGTTGGCAGCCTGCGCAACGGAGAAGGCCCGAGCATCGCGCTGCGCGCCGACCTCGATGCGCTGAACATGACCGAACTCGGCGAGCGCGCTCACAAGTCGACCTGCGCGGGCAAGATGCACGGCTGCGGGCATGACGGCCACACCGCCATGCTGCTCGGCGCGGCCGAGCACCTGGCGCGCCACAAGCCTTTCAACGGCACGGTGCACTTCGTCTTCCAGCCGGCCGAGGAGAACGAGGGCGGCGGGCGCCGCATGGTCGACGAGGGCCTGTTCGAGCAGTTCCCGGCCGACGCGGTCTACGGCATGCACAACTTCCCGTCCATGCCGCGTGGCCACTTCGGCATCCGCACCGGCATCATGACGGCCTACCTCGACACCTTCGAAATCGTGATCACGGGCAAGGGCTGCCACGGTGCCATGCCCGAGACCGGCATCGACCCGGTCGTGATCTCGGCCCAGCTCGTGAACGCGCTGCAGACCATCGTGAGTCGGCGCGTCGGCGCCACCGAGTCGGCGGTGGTCAGCGTGACCCAGATCCACGGCGGCGACACCTGGAACGTGGTGCCCGAGACCGTTGTTCTGCGCGGCACCGCGCGCGCGCTCGACGCCGCGGTCCAGGACCGGGTCGAGGCCGCGATGAACCAGATCTGCGCCGGCCTCGCGCAGACCCACGGCGCCGGCGTGGCGCTGAAATACATGCGCGGCTACCCGGGCGTGGTCAACACCGCTACCGAGACGGCGGCTGCGGTCTCGGCCGCCGCCAGCCTGGTCGGCGAGTCCCAGGTCCACACCGACATCCCGCCCGCGATGGGTTCGGAGGATTTCGCCTTCATGCTGCAGAAGCGGCCGGGCGCCTACATCGGCATCGGCGCCGGCGAAGGCCCGAACGACCCGCCGATCCACAACCCCTACTACGACTTCAACGACGCCATCCTGCCGCTCGGCGCAGCCTACTGGGTGGCGCTGGTCAAGCAGCAGCTGAAGGCCGCATAGTCGGGCCATGCTGTCCGTCTTCGACATCTTCAAGATCGGCATCGGGCCGTCGAGCTCGCACACGGTCGGGCCCATGCGGGCCGCGCTGATGTTTGCGCAGGCCGTCGAAGATGGCGCACTGCTCGACCGCGTGGCACGCGTGCAGGTTCGCCTCTACGGCTCGCTCGGCGCCACCGGGCACGGCCATGCGACCGACGTGGGCGTGATCCTCGGCCTGCTCGGCGAGGCGCCCGACACGGTCGAGCCGGCCGCGGTCCGACCCCGGATCGATGCGATGCGCCGCACCGGCACGCTGGCGCTGCTGGGGCGGCACGCGATCGCGTTCGATCCGCTGAACGACATCGCCTTCATGGGCGAGGAATCGCTGGCCGAGCATCCCAACGGCATGCGGATCGCAGCGTTCGACGCCGAGGGCGGCGTGCTGGCCGACCGCTGCTACTTCTCGATCGGCGGCGGCTTCGTTGTCGAAGGCGGTGCCGGTGCGGCGCCGTCCGGCAAGGGCCCTGCCCTCGCCTGGCCGCATCCCTTCGGCAGCGGCGACGAGTTGATCTCGCAGGCAAGGTCCAAGGGCCTGGACGTGGCGACGCTGGTGCGCGACAACGAGAGGGTCTGGCGCAGCGACGCCGACATCCGCGCCGGCGTGCTGCGCATCTGGCGCGTCATGCAGGCCTGCGTGGCGCGCGGCCTCGGGATCGGCAACGAGGGGATCGGCGAACGCCTGCCGGGCCAGCTCAACATGCGGCGCCGCGCGCCCTCGCTGTACCGCGAACTGTGCGCGCGCGACGCCGCCGCTGCCGGTGCCGACCCGCTGGCCGCGATCGACTGGGTCAATGCCTACGCGATGGCGGTCAACGAGGAGAACGCCGCCGGCGGGCGCGTGGTCACGGCACCGACCAACGGCGCGGCCGGCGTGATTCCGGCGGTGCTGCACTACTACGAGAAATTCTGTCCGGGCGCATCCGACGACGGCGTGGTGGACTTCCTGCTCACCGCAGCGGCCATCGGCATGCTCTACAAGGCCAACGCTTCGATCTCGGGTGCCGAGGTGGGCTGCCAGGGCGAGGTCGGCGTCGCCTGTTCGATGGCCGCCGGCGCGCTGGCCGCGGTGCTCGGCGGCACGCCGGCCCAGGTCGAGAACGCGGCCGAGATCGGCATGGAGCACAACCTCGGCCTGACCTGCGATCCGGTCGGCGGCCTGGTGCAGATCCCCTGCATCGAACGCAACGCGATGGGCGCGGTCAAGGCCATCAATGCCGCACGGCTGGCGCTGCGCGGCGACGGCAGCCACTACGTCTCGCTCGACGCCGTGATCCGCACCATGATGCAGACCGGCGAGGACATGAAGTCGACCTACAAGGAGACTTCGCTGGGGGGCCTGGCCGTGAACGTGGTGGAGTGCTGAGGCAGCTCACTCCCACTCGATCGTCGCCGGCGGCTTGCTGCTCACGTCATAGGTCACGCGGTTGATGCCGCGCACCTCGTTGATGATCCGCCCCGACACCTTCTTGAGCAGCGCATAGGGCAGCTCGGCCCAGTCTGCGGTCATGAAGTCGCTGGTCTGGACCGCGCGCAGCGCCACCACGTAGTCGTAGGTGCGGCCATCGCCCATCACGCCCACGCTCTTGACCGGCAGGAACACGGTGAAGGCCTGGCTCGTGAGGTCGTACCAGCTCTTGCCCGATTCGGGATCGATGAAGTTGCGCAGCTCCTCGATGAAGATCGCGTCGGCGCGGCGCAGCAGGTCGGCGTATTCCTTCTTCACCTCGCCGAGGATGCGCACGCCCAGGCCCGGGCCCGGGAACGGATGGCGATACACCATCGCGTGCGGCAGGCCGAGCGCGACGCCGAGCTCGCGGACCTCGTCCTTGAACAGGTCGCGCAGCGGCTCGAGCAGCTTCAGGCCCAGCTGCTCGGGCAGGCCGCCGACGTTGTGGTGGCTCTTGATCGTCACGGCCTTCTTGCTCTTGGCACCGCCAGACTCGATCACGTCCGGATAGATGGTGCCCTGGGCCAGCCACTTGGCGCCCTCGACGGCCGGTCGGCCGTCGTCCTTGAGCTTGCCGTCGGCATGGGCCTTGAGCTTGGCCGCCTCCTGCTTGAACACGGTGACGAACTCGCCGCCGATGATCTTGCGCTTGGCTTCGGGGTCGCTCACGCCGGCCAGCTTGCCGAGGAACAGCTCGCTCGCGTCGACGCGGATCACCTTGGCATGCAACTGGCCCACGAACATGTCCATCACCATGTCGCCCTCGTCGAGGCGCAGCAGGCCGTGGTCGACGAAGACGCAGGTCAGCTGGTCGCCGATGGCGCGATGGATCAGCGCTGCAGCGACTGACGAATCGACGCCGCCCGACAGGCCGAGGATCACCTCCTCGTCGCCGACCTGCTTGCGGATCGCTTCCACCGCCTCGGCGATGTGGTCGCGCATGACCCAGTCGGGCCGGGCGGCGCAGATGCCGAGCACGAAGCGCTCGAGGATCGCCTTGCCCTGCTGCGTGTGCGTGACTTCGGGATGGAACTGCACGCCGTAGTAGCGACGCGCCTCGTCGGCCATGCCGGCGATCGGGCAACTGCCGGTCGAGGCCATGAGCTTGAAGCCCGGTGGCAGCTCGGTGACCTTGTCGCCGTGGCTCATCCAGACGTCGAGCATGCCGTGGCCTTCGTCGGTCGTGAAGTCGGCGATGTCCTTCAGCAGCGCGGTGTGGCCGTGCGCGCGCACCGCCGCGAAACCGAACTCGCGCTTGTGGCCGCCCTCGACCTTGCCGCCCAGCTGGTGCGCCATGGTCTGCATGCCGTAGCAGATGCCGAGCACCGGCACGCCGAGCTCGAACACCGCCTGCGGCGCCTTGTCCGTGGTCTCTTCGTAGACGCTGGCATGGCTGCCCGACAGGATCACGCCCTTGAGCGAGCCGTCGGCGGCATAGGCGCGAATCCAGTCGTCCGTGACGTCGCAGGGGTGCACTTCGCTCAGCACGTGCGCCTCGCGCACGCGGCGCGCGATCAGCTGGGTGACTTGCGAGCCGAAATCGAGAATGAGGATCTTGTCGTGTTGCATGGATTTCAGAGGGTCGAGAGATCGAGGATGCCGATGCCGGAGCGCGTCGCCGCCTCCGCGAGTCGCTTGTCGAAGGTGGCGAGCGGCAGGTTCAGGGAGCGCGCCAGCCAGAGGTAGCCGGCGTCGTAGGCAGAGAGGCCGGCGTCGAGCGCGATGCCCAGCGAGGCCTTGTGCTGAGGCGGCGCCAGTTCATGAAGCTCGACGCGATGGCGCACCGCCTCGAGCACCGACCAGATGCCCTCGACGGCCGCCTGCGGGATGCGGCCCCGCCGCACGCCGTTGGCGATGATGTTGGCGCACTCCCACTGCCAGAGATTGGGCGCCTGCGGCTCGACCTCGTCGCGCCGGATCAGGGCGTAGAGCCGCCGCGTCTGCTCGCTGGCCTCGTCGGGCAGCAGCCAGGCGGCCGTGACCGAGGCGTCGAGCACAAAGGCCGTCATTCCTGGCGGCCTTCATCGCGCAACTCGCGTACCGAGGGGCCGGGCAGGATCATGGCGTGCAGGGCGTCGATCTGGCTGAGCTCGCGCTCGATCTGGGCGTCGGTGATGACGGGCTTGCGCCGCACCGGAAGCAGCCGCGCCACTTCCTTGCCGTGCCGCGTGATGCGCACTTCCTCGCCCTTCTCGACCATGTCGATCAGGGCCGAAAAATTGTTCTTCGCCTCATAGATGCCGGTGTACTGCATGAATCTGACCAGACTTTGAAAGTTTGGCCATTATACCGATCCGGCCTGATTTTCGATATCTGGCCAGAACGCACGAGACGGCTATTCGGCGCGGTAGTTCGGCGCTTCCTTGGTGATCTGCACGTCGTGCACGTGGCTCTCGCGGATGCCGGCGGTCGTGATCTCGACGAACTCGGCCTTGTTCTTCATGTCGTCGATCGTGGCGCAGCCGCAGTAGCCCATGCTCGCGCGCAGGCCGCCGGACATCTGGTAGACGATCGAGACCATCGAGCCCTTGTAGGGCACGCGGCCCTCGATGCCCTCCGGCACCAGCTTGTCGGCGTTCGGGTTGCCGGTGGTCGATTCCTGGAAGTAGCGGTCGGCGCTGCCCTGCTGCATCGCACCGATCGAGCCCATGCCGCGGTAGCTCTTGTAGCTGCGGCCCTGGAACAGCACGATCTCGCCGGGTGCCTCTTCGGTGCCCGCGAACATGCCGCCCATCATCACGGTGCTCGCGCCAGCCGCGATCGCCTTGGCGATGTCGCCCGAGTAGCGGATGCCGCCGTCGGCAATCAGCGGCACGCCGGTGCCCTGCAGCGCGGTGGCGACGTTGTCGATCGCCATGATCTGCGGCACGCCCACGCCGGCCACGATGCGGGTGGTGCAGATCGAGCCGGGGCCGATGCCGACCTTGACCGCATCGGCGCCGGCGTCGGCCAGCGCGCGGGCCGCATCGCCGGTGGCGATGTTGCCGCCGATGACGTCGACCTGCGGATAGTTGTTCTTGACCCAGCGCACGCGCTCGATCACGCCGGCACTGTGACCGTGCGCGGTATCCACCACGATGGCGTCGACACCGGCGCGCACGAGCGCCTCGACGCGCTCCTCGGTGCCCTCGCCCACGCCCACCGCCGCGCCCACGCGAAGGCGGCCGCTGGAATCGCGCGCCGCATTCGGGAAGCTGGTCTGCTTGGTGATGTCCTTGACCGTGATCAGGCCCTTGAGCTCCCAGCCATCGTTGATGACCAGCAGCCGCTCGAGCTTGTACTTGTTGAGCAGGGCCTTGGCATCGGCCAGCGTGGTGCCGTCGGGCACGGTGATGAGCTTGTCGCGCTGGGTCATGATCTCGCTGACCGGCACGTCGTAGCGGCTCTCGAAGCGCAGGTCGCGCCCCGTGACGATGCCCACCACCTTGCCGCCGTCGCAGACCGGGAAACCCGAAATGCCGAGCTGGTCGGACAGCGCCATGACCTGGCGCACGGTATGGGTCGGCGTGATCACCACCGGGTCGCGCAGAACGCCCGATTCATAGCGCTTGACCTTGGCAACCTGCGCCGCCTGCTCGGCCGCCGTGAGGTTCTTGTGGACGATGCCGATGCCGCCTTCCTGCGCCATCGCGATCGCGAGGCGGGCTTCGGTCACGGTGTCCATCGCCGCCGAAACGAGCGGCAGGTTGAGCGTGATGTTGCGGGAGAGCCGGGTGGCGAGGGAGGTGTCCTTGGGCAGGACCTGGGAGAACGCTGGCACCAGCAACACGTCGTCGAAGGTGAGCGCTTTGCCGAGAAGGCGCATGGGTGAAGCTCCAAAAGAAGGATTGTAACGAGGCACCGGGGAAGCGTCCGGCGAGGGTCTTCGCACTTTCTGCTTAACGCGCTCGTCGAATTGCGCGCGAAAGTTGACGATGCCGTTGCAAATCCGCTGACGGACAGGTTGCAAAACGTAAGGCGACGCTAAACTTCCGCCATGAAACTCGCGTCGCTCCTGCTCATAGGTTCCGTCCTCCTGCTGCCGCTCGGCGCGCACGCGCAGTGGCAGTGGATCGACAAGGACAACAAGAAGGTCTTCAGCGACCAGGCGCCGCCGCCCGACGTGCCCGAGAAGAACATCCTGCGCCGTCCCACCGGACCCTCCAAGCGAGTGAACGTCACCCCGCCCGCCGCCGCTGGCGATGCCGCAGCGGCCGACCCGGCTGCTGCCGCGGCAGCGCCGCGCGCGCCGGTGCCCGGCGCCAAGCCTGCCGGCGTGGACAAGGAACTCGAGGAGAAGACCCGCAAGGCCGAGGAAGCCGAGAAGGCCAGGCAGGCCGCCGAGACGCAGAAGCAGGCCCAGGCCAAGGCCGACAACTGCAATCGCGCGCGCCAGGCGAAGGCCACCATGGACAGCGGCATCCGGGTGGCTCGCGTCAACGCCAATGGCGAGCGAGAAATCATCGACGACAGCGCCCGCGCCAGCGAGCAGCGGCGCCTGCAGGGCGTGATCGACGCCGACTGCAAGTAATCCAGGCTCCAACGCAGCACCCACGCGCAGCGAACGCGCTTGCCGGCTCAATACCCTGCCTTGCCGCCCTTGCGACGATTGGCGAACAAGCCCGTGCCGCGCGCTCCCTGCTGACGAAAGCGCTCGCGGCGTGCCACCTTGGGATCGACCGTGAGCGGCCGGCACAGCTCGATGCGGTCCTGGTCGCACACGGTCTGCGTCCATTCGACGGCCCGGCCCCAGACCCCCGGCGACAGCGATTCCCACGCCAGATCCGGCAGCGCCCCGGCCAGGCCGCTTGCGAGCACGGCATCGCGCACGGTCGCGCCTTCGGCCAGTTCGACGACCTGCTCGAACACCGAGCGCGGAGCCGGCGAGCAGGCGACCGTGACCCTCGGCATGCCGCTCACGCGCTGCCGTAGACCTGCTCGGCGCGCTTCACGAAGGCCTCGACCAGGTTCGATGCGATCTTGTCGAACACCGGCCCCACGAGCGCCTGCAGCGCGAAGTTGCTGAAGCCGTAGCTTAGGTTGAGCTCGACGCGGCAGGCGCGTTCGCCCTCCTCGCCGACCGGCGTGAAGCTCCAGGCGCCGTCGAGGTTCGAGAACGGCCCGTCGACCAGCTTCAGGTGCACCTCGCGCCCTGGCACGTGCGTGTTGCGGGTCGTGAAGCTCTGGTGAAAGCCGCTGAAGGCGAGGCCGACCTCGGCGGTCATGCCATGGCTGTCCTGCTCGATCACCTTGGAGCGGTCGCACCATGGCAGGAACTCGGGATAGCGGGCCACATCGGTGACCAGCGCATACATCTCGTCGGCGCTGTACCAGATGAGGACGGACTTGTGGACTGTTTTCATAGAATCGGCACCGCGTGCGCGACGGATTGTATTGAAGCCATGCAGCCCTTACCTGACACACCATGGCCACGAAGAAACAAGACACCTCCTCCCGCATCGCCGACAACAAGAAGGCCGCGTACAACTATTTCTTCGAGGAACGCTTCGAGGCCGGCATGGTGCTCGAGGGATGGGAGGTCAAGTCGCTGCGCGAGGGCAAGGTCCAGCTCACCGACGGCTATGTCGTGATCCGCGACGGCGAGCTCTTTGTGATCGGCTGCCAGATCAACCCGCTGCGCTCGGCCTCGACCCACGTCACGCCGGATTCGGTCCGAACCAAGAAGCTGCTGCTGCACAAGGAGCAGATCCGGCGCCTCATCGGCAAGGTGGAGCAGAAGGGCTACACCCTGGTGCCGCTCAACCTCCACTGGAAGGCCGGCAAGGTCAAGTGCGAGATCGCGCTGGCCAAGGGCAAGGCCGAGCACGACAAGCGCGACACCATCAAGGACCGCGAAGGCAAGCGAGAAGTCGAGCGCGCCATGAAGAGCCGCAGCCGCTGAGCCCGGCCGGGCGGCTAGACTGAGGGTTGCAATCCAGATTTTTTCAACCGAAGGAGAACTCCTCATGAAACTGCTCAGCGCCTCGATCCTCGCCGTCGCCCTGCTTGCCGGCTGCGGCAGCATGTCCGGCAAGGCGCCCGACACGCCCACCCGCACCGCCGACGGCGTGCTGATCGGCCCGACCGGCATGACGCTCTACACCTTCGACCGCGACGTCGCCAACAGCGGCAAGTCGGCCTGCAACGGCCCTTGCGCCACTGCCTGGCCGGCACTCAAGGTGGCCGACGCCGCCAAGCCGATCGGCCCCTACACCATCATCGTGCGCGACGACGGCGCCAAGCAGTGGGCCTACAAGGGCGCACCGCTCTACTACTGGTCGAAGGACACCAAGGCCGGCGACAAGACCGGCGACGGCTTCAACGGCGTGTGGAAGGTGGCGCGCCCCTGACGGCACCAGCCCGCCCTCGGCGGGCTGCAGACACCACGGGCCGGCCCTTGCGCCGGCTTTTTTCATGGCGCAACGCGCGCCTCAGTGCGCCGTCGGCAACGCCTCGCGCGAGGCCTGGCGCCGGTCACGCAGGCCCAGCAGCTCGTTGAAGACCAGCGCACCGATCACCAGTGCACCGCCAGCCAGCACGCTGGCCTCGGGCGCCTCGCCGGCACCGAGCCAGGCCAGCGCGATGCCGAAGATGACCTCGAGCAGGCCCAGCAGCGCGACCTCCGGCGCACGCAGCACGCGTGCGCACAGCACCGACAGCACGCAAGGGATCGCGAGCTGGAACAGCCCGAGAAAGCCGAGCAGTCCGAGATCGTGTGCGTTGGCCTGGAACGGCCAGGCCAGCGGCAGCGTGACCAGCGCCGAGATGGCGGCACCGATCAGCACCGCGGGCACGAGGTCGATGTCGCGTCCCTTGGCATGGGCATGCTGGACCACGGTCCAGTTGCAGGCGCCCGCGATCGGCACGCAGAGCGCCACCAGCGTGCCGACCAGCTGACCCTCGCCAAGCTGCGTGCCGTACATCCACGCGATGCCCAGCCCCGCGACCACGATCGCGATCCAGGTGCGCGTCGGCAGCCGATGGCCGATGAAGAGCCGTGCCGCGAGTGCGGTCAGCAAGGGCCCCAGGGCCATCGTCACCAGGACGTTGGCCACGCTGGTCAGCGTGAGCGCCACCATGAAGGCAGTGAACATCACGCTCCAGCACACGCCCGACACCCATAGCGCGGGCCCGGCATGGCGGATCTTGGCGAAGACCGCGCGGCCGCGCCAGAGCGGCAGGATCACCAGCAGCGCCAGCAGCGTGAAGAAGCTGCGCCAGAAGGTGACCTCGAAGCTGCGCGCATGCTCGAGATGGCGCGTCACCACGCCGGCCGTGGCCCACATGAGGGTCACGGCCACCATGAGCCCGACGGCACGGCCGTGGCTGAGCCTCATGGGGCGGCAGGCTTACTCGCGCGAGGCGCGCTTGCGCTCGTGCTCCTTGAGGAAGCGCTTGCGCAGGCGCACGCTCTTGGGCGTGATCTCGACCAGTTCGTCGTCCTCGATGAACTCGACGCCGTATTCCAGCGTGAGCTCGATCGGGGGCGTGATCTTGATCGCATCTTCCTTGCCCGAGACGCGGAAGTTGGTGAGCTGCTTGGTACGCGTGGCGTTCACCACCAGGTCGTTGTCGCGGCTGTGGATGCCGACGATCATGCCCTCGTACACCGGGTCGTTGGCGCGCACGAACATGCGGCCGCGGTCGTCGAGCTTGCCGAGCGCGTAGGTGAAGATCTCGCCATCGTCCATCGAGATCAGCACGCCGTTCTTGCGGCTGCCGATCTCGCCCTTGTAGGGCTCGTAGCTGTCGAAGATGTTCGAGATCAGACCCGAGCCGCGCGTGAGATTCAGGAACTCGTTGGTGAAGCCGATCAGGCCCCGCGCCGGGATGCGGTACTCGAGGCGCACGCGGCCACGGCCGTCCGGCTCCATGTTGACCAGTTCGCCCTTGCGCTCGCCGAGCGCCTGCATCACGCCGCCCTGGTGCGCGTCCTCGATGTCGGCCGTGACCATTTCGATCGGCTCGTGCTTCTCGCCGTTGATCTCGCGGAACACCACGCGCGGCTTCGAGACGGCCATCTCGTAGCCTTCGCGGCGCATGTTTTCCAGCAGGATGGTCAGGTGCAGTTCGCCACGGCCCATCACTTCGAAGATGCCTTCCTCGTCGGTCTCGCTGACGCGCAGCGCCACGTTGTGCTGCAGTTCCTTCTGCAGGCGGTCCCAGATCTGGCGGCTGGTGACGAACTTGCCTTCGCGGCCGGCCAGCGGGCTGGTGTTGACGCAGAAGTTCATCGTCAGCGTCGGCTCGTCGACCTTGAGCATCGGCAGCGGCGCCGGCTTGGCCGGGTCGGTGACGGTGACGCCGATGCCGATGTCCGGAATGCCGTTGATCAGCACGATCTCGCCCGGGCCGGCTTCGGTGGCCTGCACGCGGTCCAGACCCTGGAAGGTCAGCACCTGGTTGACGCGACCCTTGACCGACTTGCCGTCGGGGCCTTCCATCACGACCACGTCCATCATGGGCTTGATGGTGCCCTGGCTGATGCGGCCGACGCCGATGCGGCCGACGAAGGTGGAGAAGTCGAGCGCCGAGATCTGCAGCTGCAGCGGCGCGTTCGGATCGCCCTTCTGGCTCGGCACGTGCTTGAGGATGGTGTCGAACAGGGCCGACATGTCGGGGCCCCACTGCTCGCCGTGCTCGCCTTCCTCCAGCGAGGACCAGCCATTGATGCCCGAGGCGTAAACCACCGGGAAGTCGAGCTGTTCGTCGCTCGCGCCGAGCTTGTCGAACAGATCGAAGGCGGCGTTGACGACGTAGTCCGGGCGCGCGCCCGGCTTGTCGACCTTGTTCACCACCAGGATCGGCTTCAGGCCCAGGGCCAGTGCCTTCTTGGTCACGAAGCGGGTCTGCGGCATCGGGCCTTCCTGGGCATCGATCAGCAGCACCACGCCGTCGACCATGCTCAGCGCGCGTTCCACCTCGCCGCCGAAGTCCGCGTGGCCGGGCGTGTCGACGATGTTGATGTGCGTGCCCTTCCAGGTCACGGCGCAGTTCTTCGCCAGGATCGTGATGCCACGTTCCTTTTCGATGGCGTTGTTGTCCATCACGGTGTCGACCACCTTCTCGTGTTCGGCGAAGGTGCCCGACTGGCGCAGAAGTTGGTCGACCATCGTGGTCTTGCCATGGTCCACGTGGGCAATGATGGCGATGTTGCGAATCTGGTTGGTGCTCATGGTGTCGCTTCGGTCAAAGGTAATGTCTGCTGGATTTCGATGGGGCTCAGCAGCCGCCCCGGGATCAGTTCGCCGGCCTTGACGTGGCCCGTGCCGAGGAAGGCGTCGGGCGTGCGGCCGAACACGGCCACCGCGGACGCGTCGGCCCAATCGCCACGACGGCGCAGGCCCGAGAGAAAACGCCCTGCATCCTCGACGTCGAGCGTGACGCGCGTGTGATCGGCCACCAGCGCCTCGGTCGGCAGCAGGCAGGCCAGGCGCTCGTCCTCTTCCATCGCTTCGAGCGCCTCGAGGCTCAGGCATTGCGCCGCCTCGAAGCCGCCGGTCGCGATGCGGCGCAGCGAGGTCAGATGGGCGCCACAGCCGAGCGCCTCGCCGATGTCCTCGCCGAGCGTGCGGATGTAGGTGCCTTTGCTGACGGCGGCGACGATGCGGATCTCGTCGTCGCCGGTGCGTGTCAGCGACAGGTCGTGGACCACGATGTCGCGCGTCTTGCGCTCCACCTCGATGCCCTCGCGCGCGTACTCGTACAGGGCGCGGCCGTCTTTCTTGAGCGCGCTGTACATCGGCGGCAGCTGACGCTGCGGTCCCGTGAACAGGGCCTGCACGCGCGCCAGCTCGTCGGGCGTGACCGCCACGGGGCGCTCGGCAATCACCTCGCCCTCGGCATCGCCTGTGGCGGTCTTGACGCCCAGGCGGGCCGTGGCCTCGTAGGTCTTGTCGGCCTCCAGGTGCAGCTGGCTGAACTTGGTGGCGGCGCCGAAGCACAGCGGCAGCACGCCGGTGGCGAGCGGGTCGAGCGTGCCGGTATGGCCCGCCTTTTCGGCGCGCAGCAACCACTTGGCCTTCTGCAAGGCCTGATTGCTGGAGAGCCCCAGCGGTTTGTCGAGCAGCAACACCCCGTGCACAGGGCGCCGCTGCACCCGTGTGCGTGGCGCGTTCATCTTCAGTCGTCTTTGGAACGCGAAGCGACGGCCTGAGCGATCAGCGCATTCATGTCGGCCGCACGTTCGGTCGTGCGGTCGAACAGGAAGTGCAGCGTGGGCACCGTGTGGATGTGCAGGCGCTTGAACAGGCCATTGCGCAGGAATCCCGCGGCCTGGTTCAGCGCTTCGGTGGTCTCGGCCACGTCGCCCGTGAGCACGCTGAAGAAGACCTTCGCATGCGCGTAATCGGGCGTGACCTCGACCGCCTGGATCGTCACCATGCCGACGCGCGGGTCCTTCAACTCGCGCGCGATCAGTTCCGTCAGATCGCGCTGGATCTGATCGGCAACCTTGAACGCGCGGTTGGGTGCGGCGGCTTTTCTTTTCGGCATGGATTCGTTCGCACCGAACGCTTACAGCGTCCGGGCGATTTCCTTGATCTCGAAGAACTCGAGCTGATCGCCTTCCTTGATGTCGTTGTAGTTCTTGAGCTTGATACCGCACTCAAAACCTTCGCGGACTTCGCGGACATCGTCCTTCATGCGCTTGATCGAATCGACTTCGCCGGTGTAGATCACCACGTTGTCGCGCAGCAGGCGGAAATGCGCGCTGCGGTTGACCGAGCCCGAGGTGACGTACGAACCTGCGACCGTACCGATCTTGGAGGCCACGAACACGGTGCGGATCTCGGCCGAGCCGATGATCTCCTCGCGCCGCTCGGGTGCCAGCATGCCGGACATGGCGACCTTGATGTCGTCCACAGCGTCGTAGATGATGCTGTAGTAGTGCAGTTGCACGCCGTTGCCTTCGGCCAGCTTGCGCGCACCGGCATCGGCCCGCACGTTGAAGCCGATCACGATGGCCTTCGAGGCGATCGCGAGGTTGATGTCGCTCTCGCTGATGCCGCCGACGCCGGCGTACACCATCTGCACCTTGACCTCATCGGTCGCGAGCTTGAGCAGCGACTGGGCAAGCGCTTCCTGCGAGCCTTGCACGTCGGCCTTGATGATGATGCGCAGCGTCTGCACCTCGCCCGCCGACAGGTCGGTGAACATGTTCTGCAGGTTCGCGGCTTGCGCCTTGGCCAGCTTGGTATTGCGGAACTTGCCGGCACGGTAGGTGGCGATCTCGCGCGCACGGCGCTCGTCGGCCATCACCATGAACTCGTCGCCCGCCTGCGGCACTTCGGTCAGGCCCTGGATCTCGACCGGGATCGACGGACCCGCGGACTTGATCGTCTTGCCGTCTTCGTCCAGCATGGCGCGCACGCGGCCATAGGTGGAACCCGCCAGCACCACGTCGCCGGTCTTGAGCGTACCGGACTGAACCAGCACGGTGGCAACCGGGCCGCGACCCTTGTCGAGCTGCGCTTCGATGACCAGGCCCTTGGCTGCGGCATCGACCGGCGCCTTGAGCTCCAGCACTTCGGCCTGCAGCAGCACCTGCTCGAGCAGGTCGTCCACGCCCTGCCCTGTCTTGGCCGAGACCGGCACGAAGGGCACGTCGCCGCCGTACTCTTCGGGCACGACTTCCTCGGCGACCAGCTCCTGCTTGACGCGGTCGAGGTTGGCGTCGGGCTTGTCGACCTTGTTGATCGCGACCACGATCGGCACACCCGCCGCCTTGGCGTGCTTGATGGCTTCCTTGGTCTGCGGCATGACGCCGTCGTCGGCCGCCACCACGAGGATGACGATGTCGGTGGCCTGCGCACCGCGGGCACGCATGGCGGTGAACGCCTCGTGGCCCGGGGTGTCGAGGAAGGACACCATGCCGCGCTCGGTCTGCACGTGGTAGGCGCCGATGTGCTGCGTGATGCCGCCGGCTTCGCCCGCGGCGACCTTGGCGCGACGGATGTAGTCCAGCAGCGAGGTCTTGCCGTGGTCGACGTGACCCATGACGGTCACGACAGGTGCGCGCGGCAGGGCTTCGGCCTGCGTCGCGGACACGTCCTCGTCGGTGAAGGCTTCCGGATCGTCGAGCGCGGCGACCACGGCCGTGTGGCCCATGTCCTCCACGATGATCATCGCGGTGTCCTGGTCGAGCGACTGGTTGATGGTCGCCATCTGGCCCAGCTTCATCAGCTGCTTGATGACTTCGCCGGCCTTGACGGCCATCTTGTGCGCGAGCTCGGACACCGTGATGGTCTCGGGCACGTGCACTTCGAGCACGCGCGCCTCGACCGGCGCTGCCGGCATGCGGTCTTCCTGGCCATTGCGATCGTTGCCGCGGCGGCCGCGCGGGCCTCCGCGCCAGTTGCCGCGGCCGACACCGCCGCTGGCGTCGCCGCGGGTCTTGATTTCCTTCTTCTTGGCGGTGTCGCCGGCCCAGCTCGAGGAGAGCTTGGCGGACTTCACTTCCTTGCCGGCGCCAGGGGCCCCAGGCGCGCCGGCTGCGGCGGGCGCGCCCGGGCGGGCGGCCGGCGTGGCCGGTTTGTGCAGCGTGCCCTTGACGGCGGCCTTGACTTCGGGCGCCGGCTTCTCGGGCGCCTTGTGCGGCACCAGCACGCGGGCCGGTGCGTTCATCATGGCGCGGATGGCCTCGGCTTCAGCCAGCGCCTTGCGACGGCGCTCGTCGAGGTCCTTGGCGCGCGCTGCTTCCTCGTCGGCGCGGGCCTTCGATTCGGCGGCGGCCTTGGCCTTGGCGTCGTCCTTGGCCTGCACGGCAGCGGCTTCGGCAGCGGCCTTGCGGTCGGCCGCGGCCGGTGCTTCCTCGGCGGGCTCGGGCGCGCCTTCGGTCACGGTGGCGGCGGCAGCGGCCTCGGCGGCAGCCTTCCTGCTGGCGGCCTTGGCTTCCTGTTCGGCCTGTTCGGCGCGCTCGGCCTTCTCGCGTTCGCGCGCCTCGGTTTCTTCGCGCAGACGGCGCTTCTCGACCAGTTCTTCTTCCTGGCGGCGGATCAGCTCGGCCTGGCGGCGTGCCTCTTCCTCGCGGCGCGAGAGTTCGGCCTCGTCGATCTGCGGTTGTGCGGCCTCGGCAGCCTCGGCGGCGGCCTCGGGCACGGCCGGGTGGCCCTCGTCGCGCTGGATGAAGGTGCGCTTCTTGCGGACTTCGACCTGGATGGTGCGGGCGCGGCCGGTGGCGTCGGCCTGCTTGATCTCGCTGGTCGACTTCTTGGTCAGCGTGATCTTCTTGCGCTCGGGCTCGACCGTGCCGTGGCTGGCCTTGAGGAAGCCGAGCAGGCGCTGCTTGTCGGCCTCGCTGAGCGCATCGGTGGCGGCCTGCTTGGGCACGCCTGCGCTCTTGAGCTGGTCAAGCAGGGTTTCGGGAGTCTTCTTGAGTTCGTTCGCGAACTCGGCGACAGTGGTACTGGACATATTGGTTTCGTGCCTCCATGACCGTCACTCTTGGCCGGCGAACCAGTGTTCGCGGGCTTTCAAGATCAGGTTCTTGGCCTCATCGGCGGTTTGGCCGGTGATTTCGGTGAGTTCATCGACCGCAAGGTCGGCCAGGTCGTCACGGGTGTGGACACCCGCCTCGGCCAATTTGGGAATGAGGGCCGCATCGAGGCCTTCGAGGTCGCGCAGATCCTGCGAGACGCTCTCGACATCCTCTTCACGGGCGATCTCGGCGGTCAACAGCGCATCCTTGGCACGCGAGCGCAGCTCGTTGATGGTGTCTTCGTCGAAGCTCTCGATCTCGAGCAGCTCGGAGATCGGCACATAGGCCACTTCCTCGAGGCTCGTGAAGCCTTCGGAGATCAGGATGTCGGCGATTTCCTCGTCGACGTCGAGCTTCTCCATGAACAGCTTGCGGCTGGCATCGGTCTCGGTCGCCTGCTTCTGGGCCGACTCGTTCGCATCCATGATGTTGATCTTCCAGCCGGTCAGATCGGAGGCGAGCCTCACGTTCTGGCCGCCGCGGCCGATCGCGATCGCGAGGTTCTCCTCGTCGACCACCACGTCCATCGCATGCTTTTCCTCGTCGACCACGATCGACGACACGTTGGCCGGCGCCAGGGCGCCGATCACGAACTGGGCCGGATCCTCGCTCCACAGCACGATGTCAACGCGCTCGCCGGCGAGTTCGTTGGTCACGGCGTTGACGCGCGTGCCGCGCACACCCACGCAGGTGCCGATCGGATCGACCCGCTTGTCGTGCGAGAGAACCGCGATCTTGGCGCGCGAACCGGGGTCGCGGGCGCAGCTCTTGATCTCGAGCAGGCCTTGTTCGATCTCGGGCACTTCCTGGCGGAACAGCTCGATCATGAACTCGGGGGCCGAGCGCGACAAGATGATCGGCGCGCCGCGCAGCGTCAGGTCGACCTCCATGATCATGGCCCGCACGCGGTCGCCGTTGCGCAGGTTTTCCTTGGCGATCATCTCGCTGCGGCGCAGGCGGCCTTCGACCCGGCCGGCCTCCACGATGATGTCGCCCTTGTCCAGCCGCTTGACGGTGCCGGTGAAGATCTTCTCGCCGCGCGACATGAAGTCGTTGAGCAGCATCTCGCGCTCGGCGTCGCGGATCTTCTGCAGGATCACCTGCTTGGCAGCCATGGCGCCGATGCGACCGATCGGCACCGATTCGACCGCTTCCTCGATGTACTCGTCGACCTCGATGTCGGGCATCTCTTCCTTGGCCTCGAACAGCAGGATTTCCTGGTCGGGCAGCTGCAGGCCGGCCTCGTCGGGCACCACGTGCCAGCGGCGGAAGGTCTCGTAGTCGCCGCTGTCGCGATCGACCGCGACGCGGATGTCCACGTCGCCCTGATGGAGCTTCTTGGTGGCTTGCGCCAGGGCGGACTCGACCGCACCGAAGACCACGTCGCGCTCGACGTTCTTCTCGCGCGAGATCGCATCCACCAACATCAACATTTCGCGATTCATGCCACCACTCTCCTCGTTCAGTCCGACACCTGCGTGTCAGGTTTGGGCCTGCGCCCCTTGAAATCCACTATCGGGGCGAGCCGCGCCTCGCGCAGCTCGTCCAATACAAAACCCAGCGCCTGCAACGGTGCAGGCGCGCGCTTCTTGCTGATCTTCTGGCCGGGCTTCGCCTCGGGCTCGTCGCTCCAGACGATCTGCCACCCTTGCGAACCATCGGCTGCGGCAACACGTTCGAGCGTGCCGCGAAACTTCTTTCGATTGGCCGCCACCTGGCCCATTGCCGCCGCACCCATCGGCGCCTTCAGCGTGACGTCGATCACCTCGCCGACGAAGCGCTCGAAATCGCGTTCGTGACGCAAGGGCCTGTCGATGCCTGGCGACGAGACCTCGAGCCGCTTGTAGTCGGCGCCGTCGACCTCCAGCGCGAACTGCAGCTGGCGCGTGACCTTCTCGCAATCTTCGACCGTGACGTAGGGCTCCGGCGCACCAGCCACCCCACTGGAGGTGGGGCCTTGCCAGGGCAAATCAATCGTAACGCGCAGCAGTCCCCCGGCCGAGCGTTCGATCTCGACCAGGTCGTAGCCGAGTCCGGCCACGGTTTGTTCCACTGTCTGCTGCAATGCCACGTGTCTGCTTGTTCCTCAGAGGTGCCTGTAGGCCGTTCGCTGCCGCCACCCACTTGCGGCATACGAAAATGCGTCGACCCATAAAAAAACGGGCGGTTGGTACCCGCCCGTTTGGTCGTGAGCCTCGAATTATATGCCAAATGCGTTACGAATCAGGGGTTTTTACGCATTCGAAGCACCTGCGGCGGCCCTGGAACGCCACCAGACCTGCAGGAAAAGCAGGCCGCCCAGGCTCAGTGCCGCGGCCGCCACCAGCAGCGGCACTGCGAAGGAGCCCGTGCGCTGCGCCAGCGGCGCCGCGAACAGCGGCCCGAGGATCTGGCCGACGCCGTAGGAAGCGGTGGCATAGCCGATCAGCCCTGCGGCCGCGTTGCCGCGCAGCCGGCGCGCATCCCGCAATGCGAACAGGGTGATGGCGGTAAACGGCATGCCCAGCAGCAGGCTGCCGAGCGCAAAGCCGGCGATGGTCGGCCAGGCGACTGACAGCACCACGCCGAGCGCCTGCAGGCCGTAGGCGATCGCCAGCAGCAGCCGGTTGTCCCAATGCATCGGCGAGCGAGCACCGATCAGCGCCCCGATCACCACCGCGAGGCCGAACAGCGGCCAGAACAGGTCGGGCGAGGCCGAGCCCGGCAGCGCCTGGCGCGCGATCACCGGCAGGAAGGTGGCCGTGATGATGTAGCCGAAGCCCGCCAGTCCATAGAGACCGACGAGCCAGCGCGCATCGTGGCGCGCGGTTTTCGATTCAGCCGCGGTCGGCGCCGGCGCCGCAGCCGGCGCCCGGCCCGGCGCTTCCTCGTGGGCGTCGCCGAAGATGCGCCAGATCGACGCGATCAGGACCAGCGACAGCAGGCCGAAGCCGATCCAGCCGGCGTTCGAACCCCAATGCCCCACGGCCCCGCCCAGCAGGCCGGTGGCCGCGATGCCGATGCCCGGCCCCGAATAGATCACGCCGGCCAGCGCCGGCGCGCCGGTCTCGGCCAGCCGCCGCAAGCCCCAGCCCGAGGCGAAGACGAAGGTCCAGGCGCTCATCACGCCGGCCACGAGCCGCAGCGCGCCCCAGGCCGTGAAGCCATGCAGCAGCCCCATGCCCAGCAGCAGCACCGCGGTGGCCAGCAGCCCGCCGCGCACCATGGTGGCGGGCCGGACGCGGATCGCGGCGCAGCTCACGGCGCCGAGGAAGTAGCCGAGGTAGTTGAGCGAAGCCAGCACGCCGCCGGCCTGCAGATCGAGCTTGCCCTCGTGCAGCATGATCGGGAGCATGGGCGTGAAGGCGAAGCGCCCGAGCCCCATGGCGACCGCGAGCGTCACCATGCAGGCCAGGGCCGCACGCCAGGCACCGCGCCTGTCGTATCCGGTCAGCGACATTTCATTCCTGGGATTTCTTCTATTCGGCCAATGCCGCCGCGACCAGCTTGCGTGTGTAGGGATGCTCGGGGGCGTCGAGCACGCGCCCGACCGGTCCCGATTCGAGGATGGCGCCGTCCTTCATGACGATCACCTCGTGCGCCATGGCGCGGATCACCTCGACGTCGTGCGTGATCAGCATGTAGCTCAGGCCGCGCTCGCGCTGCAGGCGCTGCAGCAGGGCCAGCACCTGCTTCTGGATCGTGACGTCGAGTGCGCTGGTCGGCTCGTCGAGCACCAGCAGCCTGGGATCGACGATCAGGGCCCGCGCGATCGCGAGGCGCTGCCGCTGTCCGCCCGAGAACTCGTGCGGATAGCGCGCCAGCAACGCCGGGAACTGGGCTTCGGTGAGGCCGACGTCGGCCAGGGCCTCGAGCGCACGCGCCCGGCGCGCCGCGGTGTCGAGCGTCGGTGCATGGACGGTCAGGCCCTCGGCCACGATCTCCTCGACCGTCATGCGCGGCGACAACGACGAGAAGGGGTCCTGGAACACCACCTGCATCGCGCGCCGCAGCGACCGGTCGCTGGCGCCGCCCTCGGCCCAGCGGCGCCCCGTGACCGCCAGCGTGCCCTGGTGCTTCAGCAGGCCGAGCGCAGCCAGCGCCAGGGTCGACTTGCCCGAGCCCGATTCGCCCACCACGCCGAGGGTCTGGCCCGGCGCGATGCGGAAGTCGGCGCCCTGCACGGCCACGAACTCGCCCTTGCGGAACCAGCCTGCGAATCCCGGCCGCGGCACCGGATAGACGACGCGCAGACCTTGCGCCTCGAGCACCGGCGTGGCGTCGGGCGCGGCCTGCACCTGCGCCACGTCGCGGCTCGGGCGACTGTCGATCAGCTTGCGCGTGTAGGGATGCTGCGGCGCCTCGAACACGGTCGCCACGACGCCGTGCTCGACGATGTGGCCGCTCTCCATCACGGCCACTCGGTCGGCGAAGCGGCGCACCAGGTTCAGGTCGTGCGTGATCAGCAGCACGGCCATGCCGTGCTTGCGCTGCAGTTCGTCGAGCAGGTCGAGGATCTGGGCCCGCACCGTGACGTCGAGCGCGGTGGTGGGTTCGTCGGCCAGGAGCAGCCGCGGCTTGCAGGCCAGCGCCATCGCGATCATCGCGCGCTGCCGCTGGCCGCCCGAGAGCTGATGCGGAAAGGCGCGCGCGCGCCGTGCCGGCTCGGGGATGCCGGTGTCGGCCAGCAACTGCACCGCAGCCTCGTGCGCCTCGCGCGCCGACATCGCCTGGTGCAGTTCGAGCACCTCGGCGATCTGGTCGCCGACCGTGTAGAGCGCATTGAGCGCGGTCATCGGCTCCTGGAAGATCATCGCGATCTCCTTGCCGCGAATGCCGCGCAGCGTGCGTTCGGGCAGCGCCAGCAGGTCGCGTGCGCCCTCGCCTGCCACGACTTCGCCGCCCTCGAAGAGCGCGCGGCCCGAGAGCTCGGCGTTCTGCACCAGCCGCAGCAGGCTCAGCGCGGTCACGGTCTTGCCCGAGCCCGATTCCCCGACCAGCGCCAGCTTCTCGCCCGCGGCGATCTCGAAGTCGATGCCGTGCACCACCTCCTTGCCGCCGAAGGCGACGCGCAGGTCCTGCACCTGGAGCAGCGGCTGGCGGCTCATCGGTCGGCCTTTCGCGGATCGAGCGCATCGCGCAATGCGTCGCCCATGAAGGTCAAGAGCATCAGCGTGACCACCAGCACGCCGAAGGTGGACATCGAGATCCACCAGGCGTCGATGTTGGCCTTGCCCTGGCTCAGCAGCTCGCCCAGCGAGGGCGTGCCGGGCGGCACCCCGAGCCCCAGGAAGTCGAGCGAGGTCAGCGCCAGGATCGCGGCACTCATGCGGAACGGCAGGAAGGTCACGACCGGCGTCATGCTGTTGGGCAGGATGTGGCGCCACATGATCTGCAGGTTGCCGACGCCGAGCGCACGCGCCGCGCGCACGTAGTCCATCTGGCGGTTGCGCAGGAACTCGGCCCGCACGTAGTCCGACAGCCCCATCCAGCCGAACAGGCTCAGCAGCACCAGCAGCAGCGTGATGCTGGGCGCGAACACGGCGCTGAAGATGATCAGCAGGTAGAGCTCGGGCATCGAGCCCCAGATTTCGATGAAGCGCTGGAAGGCCAGGTCGGTCTTGCCCGCGAAGTAGCCCTGGATGGCGCCGGTGACGATGCCCAGCAGCACGCCGATGGCGGTCAGCGCCAGTGCAAACAGCACGCTCACGCGAAAGCCGTATATCAGCTGGGCCAGCAGATCGCGGCCGCGGTCGTCGCTGCCGAGGAAGTTCTCGCGCGACGGCGCGGCCGGGTTGGGCGACTTGGCGAAGTAGTTGAGGGTGCGCGGCCCGTAGGGGTTGGGCGCGTAGACCGCCCAGTTGGCGCCGCTCGTGATGCGCTCGCGGATGAAGGGATCGAGGTAGTCAGCCGGGGTCTCGAAGTCGCCGCCGAAGGTCTTCTCGGAGTAGTCGCGCAGCACGGGGAAATAGAGCTTCTGCTCGTAGTTCACCACCAGCGGCTTGTCGGTCGAGAGGAACTCCGCGAACAGGCTCGCCACCACCATCGCCGTGAACAGCAGCAGGCTCCAGTAGCCGAGGCGGTTGCGCCGGAATCGCTGCCAGGCGCGGCGCGCGGGCGAGACGGTGACGCCCGCGCTAGTCAAACTTCACCCTCGGGTCCACCATGACGTAGCAGAGGTCGCTGATCAGCTTGGTCGCCAGCCCGATCAGCGTGAACAGGTAGAGCGTGCCGAGCACCACCGGATAGTCGCGCCGGATGACGCTCTCGTAGCTCAGCAGGCCCAGGCCGTCGAGCGAGAACAGGGTCTCGATCAGCAGCGAGCCCGTGAAGAAGGCGCCGATGAAGGCCGCCGGGAAGCCGGTCACGATCGGGATCAGCGCGTTGCGGAACACGTGCTTCCAGAGCACCTCGCGCTCGGTCAGGCCCTTGGCGCGCGCGGTCAGCACGTACTGCTTGCGGATCTCCTCCATGAACGAGTTCTTGGTCAGCATCGCGGTCACGGCGAAGCTGCCGAGCACCATCGCGGTCACGGGCAGCGCGATGTGCCAGAGGTAGTCGACGATGCGCGCACCCCAGCCGAGCGATTCCCAGTTGGGCGACGTCAGGCCGCGCAGCGGGAACCACTGCAGCTGCCCGCCGAAGATGACTAGCAGCGCGACGCCCAGCACGAAGCCCGGAATCGCATAGCCGATGAGCACGATCAGCGTGGTCAGGAAATCGAAGCGCGTGCCGGCGCGCACCGCCTTCGCGACGCCCAGCGGCACCGCGATCAGGTAGCTGATGAAGAAGGTCCAGAGCCCGAGGCTGATCGACACCGGCATCTTCTCCTTGACCAGCTCCCAGACCGCCTTGCGCTGGTAGAAGCTGGTGCCGAGGTCGAAGCGCATGTAGGACTTGAGCATCTGCCAGAAGCGCTCGGCCGGCGGCTTGTCGAAGCCGTAGAGCTGCTTGATCTCCTCCACGCGCTGCGGATCGAGGCCCTGGCGGCCACGGTAGCCGGCGCCGCTGGTGGCGGCGCGCTCGCCGCCCGAATCGCGTCCCTGGAGCTGCGCCACCATCTGCTCGACCGGGCCGCCCGGAACGAACTGGATCACGATGAAGGTCAGCAGCAGCACGCCGAACAGCGTCGGCACCATCAGCAGCAGGCGTTTGAGGATGTAGCTGGTCATTGCGCTATTTGTTGGCGGGCGATGCCCACCAGGTGCTCATGGCCCAGCTGTCGGACTCGTAGTAGGGAGGAATGGTCGGGGGCAACTCGAAGGGCTTGGCACGGTAGCCGATCAGGAAGGCATCCCCATAGTATTGCGGCACCGAGTAGTGGCCGTGCGTGAGCACGCGGTCGAGCGCACGCAGCGCGGTACGCAGCTCGGGCCGCGTCGTGGCGGTCACGACCTTCTGCAGCAGCGCATCGACCGCGGGATCGGCGATGCCCCAGATGTTGCGCGAGCCCGGCGTGGCAGCGGCCTGCGAGCCGAACAGCTCGAGCAGCTCGCCGCCCGGGGCGGTCGATCCGGGCAGGCGGACGCTGGTCATCTCGAAGTCGAAGTTGTCCATGCGCTGCTGCGCCAGCGAGAAATCGACCGTGCGGAAGTTCATCTGGATGCCGAGCTTTTGCAGCGCGGTCTGGAACGGCGTCGCGACCCGGATCAGCGACGGTTGGTCGTTGAGGAACTCGATCGTGAAGGGCTCGCCCTTGTCGTTGCGCAGGGCGCCGTCGCGGTACACCCAGCCGGCCTCGGCCAGCAAGGCGCGCGCGCGGCGCAGGTTCTCGCGCAGGCTGCCGGGCGGCGCCGTGCTCGGCGACAACGCGGCCGGACCGAACACCTCGGGCCGCAGCTTGTCGCGCAGCGGCTCGAGCAGCGCCAGTTCCTCGGCCGAGGGCAGCCCGGTGGCGCGGAACTCGCTGTTGGGAAAGTAGCCGTCGACGCGCTTGTAGATGCCGTAGAACAGCTGCCTGTTGAGCCATTCGAAGTCCATCGCCAGCCCGATGGCCTCGCGCACCCGGATGTCCTTGAACTTCGGGTCGCGCGTGTTGAACACGTAGCCCTGGAAATCGCCGGGGTTCCTGTTCTCGAAGGCGCGCTTGACGATCTCGCCCGAGTCGAACTGCTTGCCCTTGTACTGGCGCGCCCAGTTGCGCGAGGTGAACTCGCGCATGAAGTCGTATTCGCCGGCCTTCAGCCCCTCGAACTTGGCAGTCTCGTCGAGGTAGATCCGGTAGGTCACGCGGTCGAAGTTGAAGAAGCCCCTGCGCACCGGCAGGTCGGCACCCCAGTAGGCCGGATCGCGCACGTAGGTGATGTCCCGGCCCATGCGCGGGTTCGGCAGCTTGTAGGGCCCCGAGCCGATCGGCACGTCGGTCGTGATCTGGTCGAAGGGCTTTCCGCCGCCCCAGGCCCGGCTGAAGACAGGCATGCCGCCCACCACCAGCGGCAGTTCGGGGTTGGGGTTCTGAAATTCGAAGCGCACCGTGCGGTCGTCGAGCGCCTTGACGTCCTTCACCTCGGCGTAGAGGGTGCGGAACTGCGGCGCCGCGAGCTTGCCGGTGAGCGTGCGGAAGGAATGCACCACGTCGGCCGCCAGCACCGGGCTGCCGTCGTTGAAGCGGGCCTTCGGGTTGATCCTGAAAGTGGCGGATTTCTTGTCCGCGGGCACGTCGACGTCTTCGGCGAGCAGGCCATAGGCAGTGGTCGGCTCCTCCGAATTGCCGGTCAGGAGGCTCTCGAACATCAACCCGCCGATGCCGTAGGGGGCGGTGCCCTTGAGGGTGAAGGGGTTGAACTTGTCGAAGTTGGTGGGCCGGGTCGGCGGCACCATGCGGATCTCGCCGCCCTTGGGCGCCTTGGGATTGACGTAGTCGAAGTGGCTGAACCCGGCCGGGTACTTGATGTCGCCGAACTGGGCATAGGCATGCGCCGCCCAGGAAGGAAACGCACACAGCAACAGCAAGGAAAACCAGAGAACCCGCATGCGAGAATTCTGCCCAAGATTTACACGAGGTCGTCCCATGGGCTTTCTTTCCGGCAAAAAACTTCTGATCACCGGCGTTCTGAGCAACCGTTCGATCGCCTACGGCATCGCCCGCGCCTGCCACGCGCAGGGCGCGGAACTGGCGTTCAGCTATGTCGGCGAGCGCTTCAAGGACCGCATCACCGAGTTTGCGGCCGATTTCGATTCCAAGCTGATCTTCGACTGCGACGTGGGCGATGACGCCCAGATCG
This sequence comes from Variovorax jilinensis, assembly GCF_030316885.1. GTDB lineage: Bacteria > Pseudomonadota > Gammaproteobacteria > Burkholderiales > Burkholderiaceae_C > Variovorax > Variovorax jilinensis. The sequence goes on from NZ_JASZYQ010000003.1 coordinate 320,258, forward strand.
AGCGCCTGTTCGCCGACCTGGCCCAGACCTGGCCCACCTTCGACGGCTTCGTGCACAGCATCGGCTTCGCACCGCGCGAGGCGATCGCGGGCGACTTCCTCGACGGCCTCTCGCGCGAAGCCTTCAAGGTGGCGCACGACATCAGCGCCTACAGCTTCCCGGCCATGGCCAAGGCCGCCCTGCCCTACCTCAACGACAAGTCGGCGCTGCTCACGCTGACCTACCTGGGCGCCATCCGCGCGCTGCCCAACTACAACACCATGGGCCTCGCGAAGGCCTCGCTCGAGGCCTCGGTGCGCTACCTCGCCGAATCGCTGGGCCCGAAGGGCATGCGGGTCAACGGCATCAGCGCCGGCCCGATCAAGACCCTGGCCGCCAGCGGCATCAAGGACTTCAGCAAGCTGCTCGGCGCCGTCACGAAAATGTCGCCGATCCGCCGCAACGTCACGATCGAGGAAGTCGGCAATGTCGCCGCCTTCCTGCTGAGCGACCTGGCCAGCGGCGTGACCGCCGAGATCACCTACGTCGACGGTGGCTTCAGCCAGGTTGTCGGCGGCCTGACCGAGCCCGCGGCCTGAGCGGCGGGAGAGCCCCTGCACTCCATAATGCGGAGGTCGCTCGCAGAAGCGTCGGGGAGTCGGTCTTGCAAGTCTTCGTTCGTGCGGTCCGTGCCATGCAGGCGCGGGCCGGGACGGCAGCGTCGCCGCCCATCGCCGGATCGCGCCGCGCGCTGATCCTCGGCGGCCTCGCAGCCGCCCTTCTACCGCTCGGTGCGTTGCGTACGGCTGCAGCTGCAGCCGCGCCGCCGCTGATGCTCGCCGGTGTCTATCGGCGCGGGATGCCGCTCGACGACTACTGGGTCAGCGAGAAATACGACGGTGTGCGCGCGTACTGGGACGGCCGGCAGCTACGCACCCGCGGCGGTGAAACCATCGTCGCACCCGCCTGGTTCACGGCGCCGCTGCCCGCGACGCCGATGGACGGCGAGCTGTGGGCAGGCCGCGGCCGCTTCGAGCTCAGCGTGTCGACCGTTCGCAGCCAGACGCCCACCGACGCCGCCTGGCGCGAGATGCGCTTCATGGTCTTCGACCTGCCGGCCCAGCCGGGAGACTTCACGGCGCGGCTGGCCGTGCTGCGCCGGTTGCTGCCGATCACCGGCGCCACCTGGATCGTGCCGGTGCCGCAGCAACGCGCGACCACCCACGAGGCGTTGCAGGCCTTGCTCGACAAGACCGTGAAGATGGGCGGCGAAGGGCTGATCCTGCATCGCGGCGCCTCGCCCTATCGGGCAGAACGTACGGTCGACCTGCTCAAGGTCAAGCCCTTCGACGATGCGGAGGCACGCGTGGTCTCGTACGTCGAAGGCCGCGGCCGCCATGCCGGGCGCATGGGCGCCCTGTGGGTCGAGACGCCCACCGGCCAGCGCTTCAAGCTCGGCACCGGCTTCAGCGACGCCGAGCGCAACCGGCCGCCGCCGATCGGCAGCTGGGTCACCTACCGATACCAGGGCACGACCGCCAAGGGCCTGCCGCGCTTCGCGAGCTTCATGCGCGTGCGCGAGGACGGCTAGACCGCTCAGGGCCTGGCGCCTTCGGCCAGCCGGGTCTCGATGTCCGAAATCACCGGCAGCAGGTCGGCCACGCTGTCGATCACGTAGTGGGCACCGGCCGCCCGCAAGCTGGCGCCGGCGGCGGTGCGCAGCTCCTGCTGGCGACCGGCATCCAGCGCCTGCCATTCGGCCAGCGAGAGGCCGACCGCGTTGCCGCTGACCGCGAGTCCGACGGTCCAGGTACCCGCGTTCAGGCCCTCCTCGATGCCGACGCCGGTGTCGTCGACCTTGACCACCGTCGAGGGCGGCCAGACGCCGAGGTCGGCAAAGCTGCGGTACATCATGAGCGGCGACGGCCGGCCCGCGGCCAGGTCGCCGGCGCAGACCAGGTTGTCGGGCACATAGCCGCCAGCGGCCGCGATAGGCGTCACGATGTCCATGATCGGCCGGTTGTAGCCGGTGGTCGATCCGATCTTCAGGCCACGTGCGCGCAGGGTGTCGACCACCTGCACCGCGCCCGGAATGAAGGCGGCGAAGTCGGCCACGATCGCGGCGTTCATCGGCGTGAAGATCTCGTAGAGGTGGTCGACGTCGGCATCGCCGAAGTCCTTGCCGTGGCGCTCGCGCCATTGCGCCGCCACGTGCGGCAGCATGCCCAGGGCCTTGATGTGGTCCCACTTGGCCACGCCCATGGGGCCGCGCGCGTCCTCGATGGTGAGCGCGATGCCGAACTGATCGAACAGCTTCACGAAGGCGCCCATGGGCGCGCAGGAGCCGAAGTCGATGATGGTGCCGGCCCAGTCGAAGACGACGGCGGAGAGTCGGGGTGCGGGTGAGGTCATGGTGCAGTGTCTGGAAGATGAAAGGTGCTACCAGGCCGCGAATACGTCCTCGGCAATGCCGAAGGCTGTGCTGGCGCCGGTGCCGCTCGTGACCAGCACGAGCCGCGTGGCGTCGTCGGGTTCATCGATCAGGCAGTCGGTCTGGTCCGACGACGGGTAGAGGCCGACCCAGCGTTCGGTGACGCGGGCCTGCCCGAGGTTCAGCGCCCGCTGGAGGTGACCCAGGATCAGCTCGTCGACACGCTCGTCGGCGAAGGGCTCGGGTGCCGCGCCGTAGTGATGCGAATCGCCGACCACCAGCGAGCCGTCGGCGCTCTGCACCACGATCAGGTGGATTCCGTGGGCCAGGGATTCGGCTTCTTCCTGCTGCAGCTGCGCGAGCAGCTTGCGGGCCGCCGGCAGCTTGCTGTAGCCGTGGTAGCGCACCAGGCTCAGGTCCGCCATGACCGACCCCGGCAGCCTGAAGCCCGGCTCCGGCCGCACGCGCAGCATGTGCAGCAGGCACAGCTGCAGCCGGTGCGACGCGATGCGATCGGCGAACAGGCCGTTGAGCTCGGTGTTGGTGCAGACCACCACGCGTTCGGCATGCAGCATCGCCCGCGCGGTCCGCACCCGCGGGGTCGCCACCTCGAGCACGGCTTCACCGAAGCGGAAGACGACGCCCATCGCCTCGCCCAGCCAGCGCGCCAGCAGGCCGATCGCGGTTCGCGATTCGACCCGCATCTCGTGCGGGCTGTAGAGAACGCCCTGCGCCCCTTCGAGCCGCAGCGCGGGGGCCCGCGCCGCGGCCTGCGAGGGCGCGAGCAGTTCGCAGCCCTCGGCCATCGGCGTGACCATGAATTCCTCGAGGACGGCCAGCGCCTGCGGCCTGGAGGCCGTGAGCCACAGGCCGTGGTGCACGGCCTCGATGCCTGCCGCCGGGGCGACCTCGCCCCAGACCTCGCGCGCGCGTCGCGCCCGGCGCCAGGTGTCGCCCGCTCCCTGGCCGGTCACGGTGATGAAGCCGAAGTTGCGGATCGAGGCGCCGACGCAGGCGGCGTCGCGCTCGACCACGCAGACCTTGAGGCCGCGCCGCGCAGCGGTATAGGCGTGCGCAAGGCCGACGATGCCGGCACCGACGACGATGAGATCGAAATGGAGGGATGCGTTTTCAGTCATGGCAGATGGGGTGCGAAAGGCACGGGCTCAGCGGGCCGGGCTCCGCCAGGCCTGGGTGCGCCGGTCGACCAGTTTGCCGACCGCAAGATACAGGAGTGTGACGATCGTCGAGACGCCTGCGATCATCACCGCCATGGCCGCCGCCGCGCCGCTCTCGCCGGCCTCGTCGAGGTTCAGGATCGCGACAGCTGCGACCTTGGTGTCGGGCGAATAGAGAAACACCACCGCCGAGATCGTGGTCATCGCGTTGATGAAGAAGTAGCGCGACACGTCGAGCAGCGTCGGCAGGCAGATCGGCAGCGTGACGCGCCAGGAGGTCTTGTAGAAAGGCACCTTGAGCGAGGCCGACACCGCCTCGAATTCGGGATCGATGGCCTTCAGCGCAGTGACCATCGTGAGGTGCCCGGTGGTGTAGAAATGGACCACGGTGCACAGCACCAGCAGCGCCATCGACTGGTACAGGAAGTTGAGCGGATTGCCCGGCGCGTTGAAGAAGAAGATGTAGCCCAGGCCGAGCACCAGCCCTGGCACTGCCATCGGCAGCATCGCCATCAGCCGGATCAGCGAACGCGTCGTCTCGAGCCCGCGCGTCTTCTCGAGCAGATAGGCCCCCACGAAGACCGACGCCGTGCCGAACACGGCGGTCGCCGCCGCCAGCTCGATGCTGTTGAGCATGGCGACGCCGAGTTCGGCATCCACCAGCCCCGACACGTAGTGCACCAGGCTCGGCGCCAGGTTGTAGGGCCAGAGCGTCGCGAAGGATGCGAACACCGCCATCCCGAACATCGCGAGCATCAGGGCCGCGATCAGCATGCAGAACAGCGTCATGGCGCGATCGAAACGCGGCGCCGGCTTCGGCTGCAGCGCGACCGCGCGCGCCGACAGGGTGGCGGTCTGGCGCCGCTGCACCGCGTGGTCGATCGCGAAGGTCAGTGCGGCCGGGACCAGCAGCAGCAACGCGACCACCGCGCCGCGCTGGAAGTCCTGCTGCCCGATCACGAGCTTGAAGACGTCGGTCGCCAGCACGTTGAAGTTGCCGCCGACCACCTTGGGTACGCCGAAATCGGTCATCACCAGCGTGAAGGTCACGAGCGCGGCCGACACCAGGCCGTACTTGGCGCCGGGCAGCGTGATGGTCAGGAACCGGCGCAATGTGCGCGTGCCGAGCGCATCGGCCGCCTCGTAGAGCCGCGCATCGGCCAGCGTCAGCGCCGTGACGAGGATCATCAGCGTGTGCGGAAAGGTCGCGAAGCATTCGGCCAGCACGATGCCCGGCGCACCGTAGATGCCCTCGAAGCCGAGCGCGAGCCAGAAGTCCCTGGCCACGCCCTGGTTGCCGAACCAGTAGATCAGCGAGATCGCCGACAGCAGCGAGGGGGCAAGCAACGGCAGCAGCGTGATGGCCCGGAACAGGCCCTTGAACGGCATGCAGCTGCGCGTCAGCGCATAGGCGAAGGTGAAGGCCAGCGGCACCACGATCAGCGTCACGAGCAGCGACACCCAGACGCTGTTCCAGAGGCTCTGCAGCAGGGCCGGCGAGGCCAGGTAGGCCGCGAAGGCGCCGGCGCCCCCACCCTCGGGCGACTCGAGCGCCTTCGAGAGGATCAGCAGCAGCGGCGCGACCAGCCCGACCAGCAGCAGCAGCGCAGTGCCGACCAGCGCGATCTGCCCGAGCCGATCGCTCGAGGGCACTCGCTGTCTGAGCGTGGGGGGCTTGAGCACCGCCGACATGGCCTGCCTGCGATTCAGGCCGCGTCCGCAGCTGCAAACACCCGGACCCGATCGGCGCGCAGGGCGAAGCGCAGGCGGGCACCTTCGCGCACGTCGAACTCGTCCATCTGGTTGAGCGAAAACTGCAGCTGCAGCGGCTGGTCCGGAATGGCGTCGACCAGCACTTCGGCCAGGCAGTTGCCGCCCAGGAACTCGACGTTGCGCACCGTGCCCGCGCAAAGCAGCGGATCGTCGTCGCGCACGCCTTCCATCACGCGATCCTCGGGCCTGAGGTAGAGGGCTACCGGACGGCCGGGCCGGAAATCCGCGCCGGCACCCGGCGTGCATTGCAGGCGAAGTTCGCCGCAACGAAACCAGCGGTCGCCCTCGGCTACCGCGCGCAGTCGATTGGCCTTGCCCACGAAGTCGGCCACGAACGCCGACGCCGGCTCCCGGTAGACCTGCATCGGCGTGCCGATCTGCTCGATCGCGCCATGGTTCATGACCACGATGCGGTCCGCCACCGACAGCGCCTCTTCCTGGTCGTGCGTGACCATGACGGTGGTCACGCCGAGCTTGCGTTGCAACGAACGGATCTCGTTGCGCAGGTGCACGCGCACGATGGCGTCGAGCGCCGACAGCGGCTCGTCGAGCAGCAGCAGACCGGGCGAGGTCGCAAGCGCCCGCGCGAGCGCGATGCGCTGCTGCTGGCCGCCCGACAACTGCGCCGGGTAGCGCGCTCCGCTTCCCGGCAGCCCGACCAGAGAGAGCAGTTCCTCGACCCGCGGCGCGGCCTGGACGCGCGACTGCCTGCGGTTGACCAGCCCGTAGGCCACGTTGTCGGCCACCGAGAGGTTGGGGAACAGCGCGTAGGACTGGAACATGATCCCGTAGTCGCGACCGGCCGGCGGCAGTACCGAGATGTCGCGGCCGGCCTGCAGGATCGTGCCCGAGGTCTGCATCTCGAGACCCGCGATGATCCGCAGCAAGGTGGTCTTGCCGCAGCCCGAGGGGCCCAGGAAGCAGACGAACTCGCCGCGCCGGATCGCGAGGTCGATGCTCTCCAGGGCCGTGAAGGCCCCGAAGCGCTTGTGGATGCGCCGCAGGTCGAGGTAGGTCGGGTCGTCGCTCATGGGTCGTGGCGCAGGCAGTGGCGCCGCCCTACTTCTTCTCGCTCTTGGCGTCGTAGCGCTTGGACCATTCGGCCAGCGTGCGCTCGCGGCCCGCCGCGGCCTGGTCGAAATTCATCTTGATGAGGCGCGACTCGTAGTCCGCGGGGATGTTGGCCAGCTTGGGCGCCACGCCGGGCTGCGCGGTGAGCGCGAAGTTCTTGCCGTAGAGCATCATCGCGTCCTTCGACGAGGCCCAGTCGGCGAGCTTCTTCGCTGCCTCGAGCTTCTTGGTGCCCTTGTAGATCGCGAAGCCCTCGAGGTCCCAGCCCAGGCCTTCCTTGGGGAACACCAGCTCGATCGGCGCGCCCTTGGCCTTGTTGGTGTGGCCGCGGTATTCGAACGAGATGCCGGCGACGTACTCGCCCGCTGCCGCCATGTTGCAGGGCTTGGAGCCCGAATGGGTGTACTGGCCGATGTTCTCGTGCAGCGCGTCCATGTACTTCCAGCCGCCGCCCTTGCCGCCCTCGTCGCCCCACAGCTGGAGCCAGGCCACGACATCGAAGTAGCCGGTGCCCGAGGATGCCGGGTTGGGCATCACGACCTGGCCCTTGAACTCGGGCTTGGTCAGGTCCTTCCAGGTGGTGGGCAGCGCAATGCCCTTCTTCTTGGCCTCGACCGTGTTGAAGCACACGACCGCGCCGAACACGTCCATGCCCCACCAGGCGGGCGGGCTGTTCTTGTCGCGATACTGGGACATGATCGCGTCGAGGTTCAGCGGCGCATAGGCTTCGAGCATGCCGTTGCGCTCGAACAGCGCCAGGCTCGATGCCGCCACGCCCCAGATCACGTCGGCCTGCGGATTGACCTTCTCGGCCAGCAGCTTGGCCGTGACCACGCCCGTGGAGTCGCGCACCCACTTGATCTCGATGTTCGGCTGGACCTTGTTGAAGGCTTCCTGGTAGGCCTTGAGCTGGTCGGTCTCGAGCGCGGTGTAGACCGTGAGCTGGGTCTTCTGCGCCCACGCACCTGCAGCGAAGGCCAGGCCGAGCGTCGCGGCCAGCATCGATTTCCAGAACTTCATGAATGGACTCCTGACGTTGATTGGGGTTGATCACCACCGCGCGAGGTGCAAGCACTTCGTGGTGATCGGCATCCAAGCAAGTTCAGGGCCAAAACTTCCCGCCGCGGTCATTTGTGTAAATCGTAGACAATCTACAAGCGACAACCTACGATCAAGGCCATGCCGGGACCGAACCCCACCCACGCCGCCATCGCCCAATTGCAGGGCAATTCGCTCGCCGATCTGGTGCAGACCGAGATCGAACGCATGATCCTGGACGGCGAACTGGCGTCGGGCACCAAGCTCACCGAGGCAGCGCTGGCCGAGCGGCTGGGCGTCTCGCGCGGCCCGGTGCGCGAGGCCTTCCGCATGCTCGAGGAGGCGGGCCTGGTGCGCACCGAGAAGAACCGGGGCGTGTTCGTGCGCGACGTCCCGATCGAGGAAGCGCTCGAGATCTTCGAGGTCCGCGCCGTGATGGACCTGTATGTCGGCCGCAAGGTCGCCCAGTGCATCCGCCCGCCCGAGGTCCGCGAACTGCGGCAACTGCTGGAGGCCATGGAGCAGGCCGGCAAGGCCGGCGATGCGCCCGGCTACCACCGCTTCAACCTGATGTTCCACGATCGCCTGCTGGCGCTGGCCGGCAACGCCAAGCTCACGGCCACCTACGGCCGGCTCATCAAGGAGCTGTCGCTGTTCCGGCGCAAGAACCTCACGACCGAATCGATGCACGTGTTCTCGCGCGAGCACCGCCAGATCGTCAAGGCGATCGCAGCGGGAGACGCCGACGCGGCCGGGCAGGCCATGTACCAGCACGTCATGAACAGCCGCGAGCGCACGCAGCGCAACCACGAGTCGCAGTCGCTGCGCATGGCCCGGCCCAGCGAACACTCGCCGGCCTGAAGCGCAACGCATGTCCCTGACCCTGTCCGACATCCAGACCCTGTTCGAGCGCCGCGGCGGCGAGCAGTACAGCGGCGAGCCCGTCACCCAGCTCCAGCATGCGCTGCAGACCGCGCAGCGCGCCGAGCAGGAGGACGCCGACGACGAACTGGTCACCGCGGCCCTGCTGCACGACCTCGGCCACCTGCTCAACGACCAGGGCGAATCGCCCACGCTGCGCGGCATCGACGACCTGCACCAGTACTTCGCCCTGCCCTTCCTGCGAGGTGTCTTCGGCGAACGGCTGCTGTGTGCCATCAAATGGCACGTGGACGCCAAGCGCTACCTGTGCGCGACGCAACCCGCCTACTGGCAAAGCCTCTCGGACGATTCCAAGCGCAGCCTCGAGCTGCAGGGCGGCGTCTTCCCGACGGCCGAGGCCGAGCGCTTCATGAGCCAGCCCCACGCCGCCGAGGCAGTGCGCCTGCGCGTCTGGGACGACCTCGCCAAGGAAGCCGGGCGCCCGACGCCGCCGCTCTCGCACTACCTCGCACGCGCCTGGCGCTGCCTGCGAGCCTGAGCGACCCGCCCGTGGCGCTCACCGGCCCGATCGTCCTTGCCGTCCTGTGCGCCGCCCTGCTGCATGCGGGCTGGAACGCGCTCATCAAGTCGGGCGGCGACAAGCCCCTCGACACCGCACTGATCCACGGCCTGGGGTTCGTGGTGGCGATACCGCTGCTGCTCCACACCGGCCTGCCCGAACCCGCCGCCTGGCCCTACATCGCGGCCTCGCTGGTCATCCATCTGGGCTACTACGTCGCACTGGCGGGCGCCTACCGGCACGGCGACCTCGGTCTCACCTATCCGGTGATGCGCGGCTGCGCGCCGATGCTGGTCGCGATCGGCAGCCTGCCCTTCATCGGCGAGGGGGTCTCGCCCGCCGGCTGGATCGGCGTGGCGGTGATCAGCATCGGGGTCGTCGCGCTGGGCCTCTCGCGCTCGGCACTGCACGGCGGCGACGAGGCAACGCGCCGCAAGGCGCTCGGGTTCGCACTCGCCAACGCAGCCATCATCGCGCTCTATACGGTGGTGGACGGGATCGGCGTGCGCGCCTCGGGCGACGCCCTGGCCTACGTGGCGGCGCTGTTCCTGTTTGACGGCCTGCCCTATCTGCTGCTGGTGCTGTGGCGGCGACCGGGCCGGCGCCGCGCCGCACTGGCCTACATGGCCGGGCGCTGGCCGGTCGCGCTGATCGGTTGCGTCGCCTCGCTGGCCAGCTACGGTATCGCGCTCTGGGCCATGACGCGCGCGCCCGTGGCCGTCGTGGCGGCGCTGCGCGAGACCTCGGTGCTGTTCGCCGCCGTGATCGGCACCGTGCTGCTGCGCGAACCCTTCGGCTGGCAGCGTGGCGCCGGCACGCTGCTCATCGTCGCGGGCGTGATGACCTTGCGGCTGGCTTGACGGCCGTCGGCTTGGCAGTCACAGGTGCGGCGAGAGCCGGCTTGGCGGCGGCCCGCTTGACGGTCCGCGCCGGCTCGATGGTGGCCAGCGCCGGCGCCTCGACCCGCACGCAGTCGGCGTAATAGCGCTTCTTGCCGGTCTCGTCGATGCGCCCGACCAGGCCGTGGATGTCGGTCTCGAAGCCCGGGCACTCGGTGTTGAACTCGCGCGCGAACTTGAGGTAGTCGACGATCTTCTTGTTGAAGACCTCGCCCGGGATCAGCAGCGGAATGCCCGGCGGATACGGCGTGATCAGGCTGGTCGTGATGCGGCCCTCGAGATGGTCGATCTCGACCCGCTCGGTCTTGCGGTGCGCGATGTGGGCGAAGGCGTCGCTCGGCTTCATCGCCGGCGTGAGGTCGCTCAGGTACATCTCGGTGGTCAGCCGCGCGACGTCGAAGCGCGCATAGAGCTCGTGGATGTGGTGGCACAGGTCGCGCAGGCCGAGCCGCTCGTACTTGGGCTGCGCCTGGCAGAACTCCGGCATGATCCGCCACATCGGTTGGTTGCGCGCGTAGTCGTCCTTGAACTGCTGCAGCGCCGTCAGCAGCGTGTTCCAGCGGCCCTTCGTGATGCCGATCGTGAACATGATGAAGAAGCTGTAGAGCCCGGTCTTCTCGACGATCACGCCGTGCTCGGCCAGGAACTTGGTCACGATGCTGGCCGGGATGCCGGTCTTGGCGAACTTGCCGTTCAGGTCCAGGCCCGGCGTCACGATGGTCGACTTGATCGGGTCCAGCATGTTGAAGCCGTCGGCCAGCTTGCCGAAGCCGTGCCACTTCGCGGTGCGCGACTCGCCCTTGATGATCCAGTCGTCGGCACGCCCGATGCCTTCGTCGACCAGCTTCTCGGGGCCCCAGACCTTGAACCACCATTCGTCCTTGCCGAACTCGGCCTCGACCTTGCGCATCGCGCGGCGGAAGTCCAGCGCCTCGAGGATGCTCTCCTCGACCAGCGCGGTGCCGCCGGGCGGCTCCATCATCGCGGCGGCCACGTCGCAGCTCGCGATGATCGCGTATTGCGGGCTGGTCGACGAGTGCATCAGGTAGGCCTCGTTGAAGAGGTCGCGGTCGAGCGCCCGGTTCTGCGAATCCTGCACCAGCACGTGGCTGGCCTGGCTGATGCCGGCCAGCAGCTTGTGGGTCGACTGGGTGGCGAACACCAGCGAATCCTTCGGCCGCACGCGCCGCTTGCCCATCGCGTGATAGGCGCCGTAGAAGGGATGGAAGGCCGCGTGCGGCAGCCAGGCCTCGTCGAAGTGCAGCGTGTCGACGTAGCCGTCGAGCATGTTCTTGATGGTCTCGGTGTTGTAGATCACGCCGTCGTAGGTCGACTGCGTGAGCGTCATCACGCGCGGCTTGACCTTGTCGGGGTCGACGTGGGCGAGCAGCGGATTGGCTGCGATCTTGGCCTTGATCGCCGCCGGCTCGAACTCGCTCTTGGGGATCGGGCCGATGATGCCGAAGTGGTTGCGCGTCGGCTTCATGAAGACGGGAATGGCGCCGGTCATGATGATCGCGTGCAGGATCGACTTGTGGCAGTTCCGGTCCACCACCACCACGTCGTCGGGCGCCACCGTGTGGTGCCACACCATCTTGTTGCTGGTGCTGGTGCCGTTGGTCACGAAGAAGCAGTGGTCGGCATTGAAGATGCGCGCCGCGTTGCGCTCGCTCGCCGCCACCGGACCGGTGTGGTCGAGCAGCTGGCCCAGTTCCTCGACCGCGTTGCAGACGTCCGCCCGCAGCATGTTCTCGCCGAAGAACTGGTGGAACATCTGGCCCACCGGGCTCTTGAGGAAGGCGACGCCGCCCGAATGGCCCGGGCAGTGCCAGGAATAGGAGCCGTCCTCCGCATAGTCGATCAGGGCCTTGAAGAACGGCGGCTGCACGCCTTCGAGGTAGCTCTTGGCTTCGCGAATGATGTGGCGCGCCACAAACTCCGGCGTGTCCTCGAACATGTGGATGAAGCCATGCAGTTCGCGCAGGATGTCGTTCGGGATGTGGCGCGAGGTCTTGGTCTCGCCATAAATGTAGATCGGCACGTCGGCGTTCTTGCGCCGCACTTCGCCGATGAAGGTACGCAGGCTCAGCACCGCAGGGTCGAGGTCGGGGCCGACCGTGAACTCCTCGTCGTCGATCGACAGGATGAAGGCGCTCGCGCGGCTCTGCTGCTGCGCGAACTGGCTCAGGTCGCCGTAGCTCGTGACCCCCAGCACCTCGAAGCCCTCGCTCTCGAAGGCCTGCGCCAGCGCGCGGATGCCGAGCCCCGAGGTGTTCTCGGAGCGGAAGTCCTCGTCGATGATGACGATGGGAAAGCGGAATTTCATGCGCAGGGCTCCGGACAGGCAAATAGGCGCGAAGTGTACGGAATTCGGATGAAGCTTCGCATCGCAGGGAAACGAATCCGTCGTTTCCTCCCCACCGCGCATCGCGGCCCTGCAGGCTCGGGCAACGCGCGCCGGGAGCCTCTCGGCGCACTGCTACAATCGAAGGCTCGGAGCGGTGGATGAGCGGTTTAAGTCGCACGCCTGGAAAGCGTGTGAGGGTTAATAGCCCTCCGCGGGTTCGAATCCCGCCTGCTCCGCCAGAAAAAATCGTCTCCTGCAGCTTCCAACTGCAGTCCGGATACGTACTCGAAGCCCCGTTCACCGGGGCTTTTTTGTTCCCTCCGCCCAGCGCGGCCCATGCGGCGTACCATCACCGCGCACGACTCTCTTCCGAAGGAGCCCGCCATGGCCGGAACCAGCCACTCCCAGCCGCAGAACGACCGTACGCCGCTCGACCATTCGGCGGGAACCACCCGCACTGTCGCCGCCGACGTCAAGCGTGCCTCCGAGGATCTGCTGGTCATCAACACCGTGCTCGAACAGGAACTGCCCGAGGAATTGCAGGTCGGCGACGTCGCGCAGGCGATCGAGCACACGGGACATCTCGAGAAGAAGCTGGCCGAATCGGCCGAGAGCCTGGCTCAGGTGCATGAGGCGCTCGAGCAGGAGATCGAGAAGCGCAAGAAGGTCACGGCGCAGCGCGACGCCAGCCAGGCACTGGTCGAGAAACTCAGCACCAACGACCCTTCCGCCACAAGTGGCAACTGAAGGCGAAGGCCTGCCGAGCCTCGGCACGCTGCCCGCTCCGGTCGTCAGGCGGACATGAAAAAAGGGGCCCGAAGGCCCCTTTCGATTGATGGCGTCGCGAGACGCCACGCACCAGTGCTCAGCGCACCACGGCGATCTGCGTGCGTGCACCGTTCTTGTAGGTGTACAGCGTCAGCGCACCATTCTTGATGTCGCCCTTTTCGTCGAAGGCGATCGGGCCGGTCAGGCCCTTGTACTCGACCTTGCTGACTTCCGGCAGGTACTTCTCGGGGTCGGCGGAACCGGCCTTCTGCATCGCTGCAGCCAGCACGTTGACCGCGTCGTAGACGTAAGGTGCATAGATCTGCACTTCGACGCCGTTCTTTTCCTTGAACTTGGCCTTCCAGGCATCGAGCGGAGCCTTGAAGTCGCCGTCCACGCCACCGGCTTCGGCGCACACCACCATGTCTTCGCCGATCGCATCGCCGGCCAGCTTGGCCAGTTCGCCGGTGCACAGGCCGTCGCCGCCCATGAACTTGACGTTCATGCCGAGCTGCTTGACCTGCTTGAGCATCGGGCCGCCGACCGCGTCCATGCCGCCGAAGAACAGCACGTCGGGCTGGGCGCCCTTGAGCTTGGTCAGGATGGCGTTGAAGTCGGTCGACTTGTCGGTCGTGAACTCGTGGCCGACGACGGTACCGCCAGCGGCCTTGACGGCCTTCTCGAATTCCTCGGCGACGCCCTGGCCGTAGGCCGTGCGGTCGTCGATCACGGCGATCTTCTTGCCCTTGAGCTGTTCGACCGCGTACTTGCCCAGCGTGCCGCCGAGCTGCGTGTCGTCAGCCACCACGCGGAACGTGGTCTTGAAGCCCTGGCGCGTGTACTTCGGGTTGGTTGCCGATGGCGAGACCTGCGGGATGTTGGCGTCGCTGTAGAGCTTGGAAGCCGGGATGGTGGTGCCCGAGTTCAGGTGACCGACCACGCCGTTGACCTTGCTGTCGACCAGCTTCTGGGCCACGGCGGTGCCTTGCTTCGGATCGGCTGCGTCGTCTTCGGCCAGCAGTTCGAACTTGGCGACCTTGTCGCCGATTTTGATGCCCTTGGCATTGAGGTCTTCGATCGCCATGCGGGCGCCGAACTCGTTGTCCTTGCCGAGGTGGGCGATTGCGCCGCTGGTCGGAGCGACATGGCCGATCTTGACCACGATCGCGTCGGCCGGGGGAGCGGCGGGAGCGGGTGCGGCTGCGGTCGGTGCGGGAGCCGCAGGAGCAGCTGCTTCTTCCTTCTTGCCACAAGCCACGAGCGCGAGAGCGGCCAGGGCGACAGCAGTCCATTTCAATTGCATGGGAAACCTCCAGAACATGGATGAATAGAGTTGATAACCGGTCTTTGGATCCGGGCTCCGATCCTTGAGCAAGTATCGCGCCGCGGATGCGCAGCGCCCGCGCGCTTTCGACCCGCGCGCAGTTTAGCCCAAGGATTGCGGGCGGAATGCTGGCGTAGACCCGGGGTTGTCCGTAAGCTCGCGCGCCAGCGCTTCGCTCACGAGGGCACGCAGAACGCCCTCGATTTCGGCGCGCAACGCCGGGATCATGGTGTCGAGATGGAGCTGGACCGCGGCCCCCACCGCGTCGCTCACGCGCTCCTCGAGCGACAGGTCGACGCGCTGCAGCACCCGGTGCAGCAACTGCTCCTCGAGGCGGAACGATTCGGCCTCGGACAGTTGCGCCTCGGGACTCAACGCCACCGCCTGCGAGGGCTCGGTGACGACCGGCGGCGGGTCGGCCGCTGCGTGTGCGGGCTCGGCGGGCGGCTGTTGGAGGACCGTCGGCTCGAGCACGGTCGTCAAGGTCGGCACGAAGCGCGGCGGCGTGCGCGGACCGTTGCCCATCAGGCGGCGCCTCCACCGTAGGCATGGGTGCGGATCGCGTAGCCGCGGTCCTTGTAGTGACGCCAGCGCGCCCTGCCCGCCTGGCGGTCGGCATCGTCGCTGCCGACGATGTCGATCAGGCGTTCGAAACGTTCGAAGCGCGCGGGAAGGCCGGCGCCGAGATTGACCAGCACCGGGCGGTCGGGCAGCACGTCTGTCGCCTCGCGGGCCAGCACCACCGGCGAACGCGCAACGACATGGGGCGCGTCGTCGCTTCTGCAATGGGCCACGAAATCGGCCGGCGCCAGTCGCCACAGTGCCTGATCGAGAGTCTCCAGCAGCGCGCCCTCGCCCACCACCACGAGCCGGGCCCCGTGGCCGGCCACCGCCTTGCGCAGCAGGCGCGCGGCGTAGCCCACCTTGTCGGGCATGTTGTAGTGGCCGTCGATCTCGGTCACTTCGCGGCCCGGGCCTTGGCGGACTTGGCCTTGGGCTCGGCGGCCTTCGTACCGGCCGGCACCGGGCCGGCGCCGCGGGCCAGCAGGTAGCCCAGCAGCAGGCCCACCGGTCGGCCGGTCGAACCCTTGGCCGCGCCGCTCTTCCAGGCCGTGCCCGCTATGTCGAGGTGGGCCCACGGATAGTCGCTCGCGAAGCGCTGCAGGAACTTGGCCGCCGTGATGGCACCGCCCGCGCGTCCCGCGATGTTGGCCACGTCGGCGAAGTTGGTCTTGAGGCCCTCGGCGTACTCGTCGTCGAGCGGCATCCGCCAGCAGCGGTCCTGCGCCGCCTCGCCGGCGGACTCGAGGGCCGCGGCGAGCGTGTCGTCGGCCGAGAACAGGCCGCTGCGCACGCCGCCCAGGGCCACCACGCAGGCACCCGTGAGGGTCGCGATGTCGATCACGGCGGCCGGTTCGAAGCGCTTGGCGTAGGTCAGCGCATCGCACAGGATCAGGCGCCCCTCCGCGTCGGTGTTGAGCACCTCGATCGTCTGGCCGCTCATGCTCGTGACCACGTCGCCGGGCTTCAGCGCGCGGCCGTCGTTCATGTTCTCGCAGCTCGGCACGAGGCCGACCACGTTGATCGCGGGCTGGATGTCGCCGAGCGCGCGGAAGACGCCCAGCACGCTGGCGGCACCGCACATGTCGAACTTCATCTCGTCCATCTCGGCCGCGGGCTTGAGCGAGACGCCGCCAGTGTCGAAGGTGATGCCCTTGCCGACCAGCACCACGGGCGCCTGGGACTTGGGAGCACCCTGGTAGCGCAGCACGATGAAGCGCAGCGGCTCGGACGAACCCTGCGACACCGCGGCGAACGAGCCCATGCCGAGCTTGGCCACTTCCTTGGGGCCGAGGACCTCGCATTTGATGTTCGGCAGCTTGGCCAGGCCCTGGGCCGCTTCGGCCAGCAGCGTCGGCGTGGAATGGTTGCCGGGCCGGTTGCCCCATTCCTTGGCAAGCTCGATGCCGGCCACGGTGGCGCAGGCCCGGTCGAAGGGAGCGCGCAGCGCCTCGGCGTCGGCCACGCCCATCACGACCTGGCGCAGCGTACGCGGCTCGGCCTTGGACTTGGTGGTGGTGTACACATAGCTGGCATCGGCCGTGGCGAGCACCGCCGCGGCCAGGCCCGCGGCGTCGACCGGCTGGGCAAAGACGACGGCGGCCCGCTTCGGGTTCGCGGCCTTGGCCGCGTTGACCGCCGCGATGACGGCGCTGCGCACCGACGCCGGCAGGCCGTCTCCGATGGAGACCAGCAGCACGCGCGGCGCGGCGACGCCTGACGGCCGGTACAGCGCGAGCGTCTTGCCGGCCTTGTCGGCGAGGTCGCCGGCCTTTCGCGCCTGCGCGATCAGGCTGCCAAGGACATCGCCGGGAGTGAGAGAGGTTCCGGCAGCCACGAGCACGATGAGGGCATCTGCTTTCTCGGTGGCGGCCTGGGCGGTGGAGAGGGTCTTGAGTTGAAAGTCCATAATCCTTTTTTTCCCTCGACGATGTTATTCCATTCCTCTCTACGCAAGGAGCTGTCGCGCAGCTTCGGTGCCACGCTCGTGGTGCTGGTCACCATCGTGATGACGATGATGCTGATCCGCACGCTCGGCCTGGCGTCCAAGGGCAGCGTGAACCCCTCCGAGGTCTTCCTCGTGATGACCTATACCGTGCTCGGCTACATGCCGACCATCCTGAGCCTCTGCCTGTTCATCGCGATCGTCGGCACGCTGTCGCGCATGTACCGCGACAGCGAGATGGTGATCTGGTTCTCGAGCGGGCGCGGCCTGGCCAACTTCGCGCGGCCCCTGTTCCGCTTCGCCTGGCCGATCCTGCTGCTGATCGCGGTCTTCTCGCTGGTCGGCTGGCCCTGGGCCAATTCTCAGACCCTGAACATGCGCCAGCGGTACGAGCAGCGCAGCGACATCGAGCGCGTATCGCCCGGTGAATTCCGCGAATCGGCCGGCCGGCTGCGCGTGTTCTTCATCGACAAGGATGCGCCCGACAGCGCCACCGCCAACAACGTGTTCATCTCCTCGGTCGAGCGCAACCTGCGCATCGTGACCTCGGCCAAGAGCGGCCGCATGGAAGACATCAACGGCATCCGCTACCTGATGCTCGGCAACGGCCAGCGCATCGAGCAGCCGCTGCAGCCCACCGGCATCAAGATCAGCGAGTTCGAGACCTACGGCGCGCGGGTCGGCGGCCGCGCAGTCGATTCGCTCGACGCCACGCCGGTGCGCGCACGCAGCACGCTGACGCTGCTTCGCGACCCCAACGCGGTCAACCGCGCCGAGCTGGCCTGGCGCATCGGCCTGCTGCTGGCCGGGGCCAACTTCGTGCTGCTCGCGCTCACGCTGTCGAGCGTCAACCCGCGCGTCAGCCGCAGTGGCAACCTCCTCTTCGCGCTGTTCGCCTTCGTCGTCTACTTCAATCTGCTCAACCTGGGCCAGAACTGGATCGCCTCGGGCCGCTTCAGCATGCTCGGCTTCATGGCGCTGCTGCACGGCGGCATGCTGCTGCTGGGCCTGCTGTGGCTCGGCAAGCGGCAGTTCAACTGGGCCCTGCCGAGGCGCGGCGCGCATCGCCCGACCGACAAGGCACTCGTCTCTTGAAAACCATCCGCCGCCTGATCTACGTCGAGGTGCTGAAGGCCGTCACCTTCGTCGCCCTGGGCTTCCTGAGCCTGTTCTTCTTCTTCGACTTCGTCGACGAGCTGCAATCCATCGGCAAGCCCGAATCGCTGGGCTACGGCGCGCCGCAGGCACTGCTCTACGTGGCCCTGCTGATCCCGAGCCACCTGTACGAGCTGCTGCCGATCGCCGTGCTCATCGGCACCATCTTCGTGATGGCCCGGCTGGCACAGAGTTCCGAATACACGATCCTGCGGACCAGCGGCCTCGGGCCCTGGCGGGCGCTGCGCACGCTGCTGCTGCTGGGGCTGGCCTTCGTGATGCTGACCTTCGCGATCGGCGACTACATCGCGCCGGCCTCGGACCGCACCGCGCAGCTGCTCAAGGCGCGCTACCAGCCTTCCCTGTCGCTGATCGGCAATACCGGTGCCTGGCTCAAGGAACGCCAGGGCGACTCCTCGTTCGCGGTCAACGTGGTCTCGATGGCGCGCAACGGCACGCTCAAGGACCCGCGCATCCTCGAATTCGACAGCCGCGGCTTCCTGGTCTCGCAGGTCTCGGCGCCCCTGGCGATGGTCGGCCATGGCCACTGGACGCTTGCCGGCGCCGAACGCCAGCAGTTCGACACCCGCGGCGCCGACAGCGCGCGGATCGTGACCACCACCGTGCCGATCCTCGAATGGCCGACCTCGCTGAGCAGCGAAATGGTCTCGGTGGCGCTGCTGCGCCCCGACCGCATGCGCACGCTCGACCTGTTCGACTACATCCGCCACCTGGAAGCCAACGGGCAGACCGCGCAACGCTACGAGATCGAGTTCTGGCGCAAGGTGTTCTATCCGCTGTCCTGCCTGGTGATGATCGTGCTGGCCCTGCCCTTCGCCTACCTGCATTTCCGGCAGTCGGGGATCACGACCTACGTCTTCGGCGGCGTGATGATCGGCATCAGCTTCTTCCTGCTGAACAACGTCTTCGGCTACCTCGGCAACCTGGGCAACTGGCGGCCATGGGTCACGGCGGCGGCGCCCGGCTTCATCTATTCGTTGATGTCGCTGGGGGCCTTCAGCTGGCTGGTCATCCGGCGCTAGCGACGATGCCCGGCGCACTCGGCATCGTCCTGTTCGCGCACGGCTCGCGCGACGAGCGCTGGCGGGCGCCGGTCGAGGCGGTGGCGCGCCAGGTGGCGACGCTCGACCCGACGGCGCTCGTGGCCTGCGCCTACCTCGAGCTGGTCGCGCCCGACCTGCCGACCGCGGCCGGCGCGCTGATCGCCGCGGGGGCGCGCCGCGTGCGCGTCGTGCCGCTGTTCCTCGGCATGGGCCGGCATGTGCGCGAGGACCTGCCGCAACTTCTCGACGAACTCCGGGCCAGGCACCCGGCCGTCGAATTCACGCTGCGCACGGCGGTCGGCGAAGACTCCGAAGTGGTCGCCCTGCTGGCCCGAAAGGCGCTCGAATCCTGAACTTTTGCTGCTTTTGATAGACCGAGAAGGCATAATGAATCCGAAAATGATACGGAATACGTTATGAATCTTCACCAGTTCAAGTTCGTTCAGGAAGCCGTCCGTCGCAACCTGAACCTCACCGAGGCGGCCAAGGCGCTCCACACCTCGCAGCCCGGCGTCTCCAAGGCGATCATCGAACTCGAGGAGGAACTGGGGGTCGAGATCTTCGCGCGCCACGGCAAGCGCCTCAAGCGCGTCACCGAACCGGGCCAGCACGTGCTGGCCAGCATCGAGCTGATCATGCGCGAGGTCGGCAACCTCAAGCGCATCGGCGAGCAGTTCAGCGCCCAGGACAGCGGCACGCTGTCGATCGCCACCACCCACACCCAGGCACGCTACGTGCTGCCGGTGCCGGTGGCCAAGCTGCGCGAGGCCTACCCGAAGGTCAACGTCAGCCTGCACCAGGGCTCGCCCGACCAGGTCGCGCGGATGGTGATCGACGAGATCGCCGAGATCGGCATCGCCACCGAATCGCTGTCCGACTACCCCGAACTGGTGACCATGCCCTGCTACGAATGGCAGCACGTTCTGGTGCTGCCGCAGGGCCATCCGCTGGCCGACAAGGAACGCATCTCGCTCGACGACCTGGCCCTCGAGCCGATCATCACCTACCACCCGTCATTCACCGGGCGCACGCGCATCGACCACGCCTTCGCGCAGAAGAAGCTGACGCCGCGCATCGCGCTGGAGGCGATCGACTCGGACGTCATCAAGACCTACGTGCGGCTGGGCCTCGGCGTCGGCATCGTCGCCGAGATGGCGGTGCGCGACGACACCAACGCGGACCTCGTGGTGCGGCCGATGGGCCACATCTTCGGCGTCAACATCGCGCGCGTGGCCTTCAAGCGCAGCGCCTACCTGCGCAACTTCGTCTTCAAATTCGCCGAGCTGCTCTCCGACCGGCTCGATCGCAACCTGATCGCCAAGGCCTTGAGCGGTCACCAACAGGACTACGAACTGTGAGTGCCATCGCCCGCACCCCCGAGATCCAGACCAAGCTGCCGGCCGTCGGCACCACCATCTTCACCGTGATGTCGGCGCTCGCGGCCGAGAAGAACGCGGTCAACCTGGGCCAGGGCTTCCCCGATTTCCTGTGCGACCCGAAGCTGCTGCAGGCCGTGGGCGACGCGATGGCGGCGGGGCACAACCAGTACCCGCCGATGCCCGGCGTGCCGGCACTGCGCGAGGCAGTGGCGGCCAAGATCGAGACCCTCTACGGCCGCCGTTACGACCCGGCCACCGAGGTCACGATCACCGCCGGCGCCACCCAGGCCATCATCACGGCGATCCTCGCGGTGGTGCGCCCGGGCGACGAGGTGATCGTGCTCGAGCCCTGCTACGACAGCTACGTGCCGAACATCGAACTGGCCGGCGGCAGCGTGGTGCGCGTGCCGCTCACGCCCGGCACCTTCCGGCCCGACTTCGACAGGATCGCCGCCGCCCTCACGCCGCGCACGCGCGCGATCATCGTCAACACGCCGCACAACCCGAGCGCCACGGTCTGGACCGAGGCCGAGATGCGCCGCCTCGAGGAATTGCTCGCGCCCACCGAGGTGCTGGTGATCAGCGACGAGGTCTACGAGCACATGGTCTACGCGGGCGGGCGCCACGAGAGCGCGGCGCGCTTCCCGGGGCTGGCGGCGCGCAGCTTCATCGTCAGCAGCTTCGGCAAGACCTACCACGTGACCGGCTGGAAGGTCGGCTACGTGGCGGCGCCCGCGCCCTTGAGCGCCGAGTTCCGCAAGGTGCACCAGTTCAACGTCTTCACGGTCAACACGCCGATGCAGCACGCGCTGGCGCGCTACATGGCCGACCCGGCGCCCTACATGGAGCTGCCGGCCTTCTACCAGCGCAAGCGGGACCTGTTCGCAGCCGGCCTCGCGAAGACGCGGTTCCGGCTGCTGCCGAGCGCCGGAACCTACTTCCAGTGCGTGGACATCAGTGCCCTGAGCGAGCTCGGCGAAGCCGATTTCTGCCAGTGGCTCACGCGCGAGATCGGCGTCGCGGCGATTCCGCTGTCGGCCTTCTACGGCGACGGCTTCGACCAGCGCGTGGTTCGCTTCTGCTTCGCCAAGAAGGACGAGACGCTGCAGACCGCGATCGATCGACTGGCCCGGCTCTGACAGCAAAGGTAGGCGGGCCCTGACTGCCGGAGGGCGCGCCTTCCCGCGATCCGCACGCGCTCCGAAGCAGAACATGAGGGCTTCCAAACAAGCAAAGCCCTAGGAGAAGTCCATGTCCCTCTCGTTGATTCTGCTGATCGTCCTGATCCTGCTGCTGGTGGGCGCACTGCCGAGCTGGGGCTACAGCCGCAGCTGGGGCTATGGGCCCAGCGGCGGTCTCGGCCTGGTGCTGGTGGTGGTGATCGTGCTGCTGCTCATGGGACGCATATAGTCCGCCGCCCGTTCGAACATGAAGGCCCGCTTCGGCGGGCCTTTTTGCGTCCGGCGCTCAGTGGCCGAGCTGGGCCCAGAGCTTGTCGAGGCGCTTGATGCTGACCGGCTGCGGCGTTCGCAGCTCCTGGGCAAAGAAGCTCACGCGCAGTTCCTCGAGCAGCCAGCGGAATTCGCTCATGCGCTCGTCGGCGGCGCCCTTGCGTTCGGCCAGCAGGCGCCAGTAGCGCTGCTCCTGCGGCCGCAGCTCGGCGAGCCGCTGGGCGTCCCGTGCCGGGTCGGCCCGCAGCTTGTCGAGCCTGAGCGTGATGGCCTTGAGGTAGCGCGCGAAATGCTGCAGCCGCGGCCACGGCGTGTCGGCGACGAAGCGCTTGCCGACCAGCCGCTGCAACTGCTGCGCGGCATCGGCCGTGGCCTCGGGCTGGATCTTGGTGTCCTTGATCTTGCGGGCCGCCAGGCCGTATTCCACCAGGATGAGGCCTGCCAGCCGCGCGATCTCGTTCGCGATCAGCGTGAGACGGCCACGACCCTCCTCGAGCCGCCGCTTGAAGGCGAACTCGTCGGTCGGCAACGGCTCCTGCAGGAAGGCGCGGTCGATCGCCACCTCGATCACCTGCGCCCGCAGTTCCTCCGCGGTGCCGAGCGCCATGTAGCTCACGGCCATCTTCTGCAGGTCGGGGATGTTCTTCTCGAGGTACTTGAGGGCATCCTTGAGCTGCAGCGCGAACAGGCGGCGCAGTCCCGCACGGTGCTTCGCGGCCGCCACCGCGGGCTCGTCGAAGACCTCGATCGTGACCGCCTCGCCGCCGTCGACCAGGGCCGGGAAGCCGATCAGCGACTGCGCACCGCGGCGCACCTCCATGAGTTCCGGCAGCTCGCCGAAACTCCAGGCTGTGTAGCGCTGGCCGGCGAGCAGGCTAGGTGCAGGGGGCTCGGCGGTCGCAGCGGCCGCCGATTCGATGCGAGCGCTGCCCGCCTTCGACGGCGCGTCCGGCGCAGCCGCGGGCGCGGCCCGCACATTGAGCCCCGCGAGCGCCTGGAAGGCCCCGCGTGCCTGCGTGCCGAGCTCGGCCTTGAGCGCACCCAGGCTCCGGCCCATGCCAAGCTGCCGCCCGTGCTCGTCGACCACCCGCAGGTTCATGAACAGGTGCGGCGGCAGCATGTCGAGCTTGAAGTCGGCGCGCTTGACATCGAGGCTGGTCTGGTCGCGCACGCGCTTCAACAGCGCATCGGTCAGCGAGCCGTGGCCGAAGACTTCGGGCGCGCCGAGCGACTCGGCCAGCCGGGCCGCCGATTCTGGCAGCGGCACGAGACGCGCACGCGGCTTCTGCGGCAGGCTCTTGAGAAGCGCCTGGATCTTGTCCTTGAGCATGCCCGTGACCAGCCATTCGCAGCGTTCGTCGCTCACTTGGTTCAGCACGAAGAGCGGCACGCTGACCGTCAGGCCGTCCCTGGCGTCGCCGGGCTCGTGCAGATAGGTCGCCGCGCAGTCGACGCCGCCCAGTCGCAGCGTCGGCGGGAACGACTGCGTCGTGATGCCCGCGGCCTGGTGTCGCATCAGCTCTTCGCGCGTGAGGAACAGCAGCCGTGGCTCCTCCTTCGAGCGCGTGCGGTACCAGCTCTCGAAGCCGGCGCCATTCGAGATATCGGGCGGCAGCTGGGCGTCGTAGAAGGCGTAGATCAGCTCCTCGTCGACCAGCACGTCCTGACGGCGCGACTTGTGCTCGAGGCCCTCGACCTCGCGCACCAGCTTGCGATTGGCCGCGAGGAAAGGCAGCCTGCTTTCCCACTGGCCGCCGACCAGCGCCTCGCGGATGAAGATCTCGCGCGCCGCCACCGGATCGACCTTGCCGAAATCCACGCGGCGCCCGCTGTAGACCACGAGCCCGTAGAGCGTGGCCCGTTCGAACGCCGCCACCTGCGCGCCCTTCTTCTCCCAGTGCGGATCGAGCAACTGCTTCTTCAGCAGATGGCCCGCCACCTGCTCGAGCCACTGCGGCTCGATGTTGGCGATGCCGCGGCCGAAGAGCCGCGTGGTCTCGACCAGCTCGGCGGCCACGATCCAGCGGCCCGGCTTCTTCTTCAAGTGGGCGCCCGGGTGGCGGTAGAACTTGATCCCGCGCGCGCCCAGGTAGGCCTCGTCGTCCTCGAGCTTCCAGCCGACGTTGCCGAGCAGGCCCGAGAGCATCGACAGGTGCAGCGGCTCGTAGCCCGCGGGCTGCGCATTGATGCGCCACTTGTGCTCGGTCACCACCGTGAGCAGCTGCGAATGGATGTCGCGCCATTCGCGCACGCGGCGGATGTTGATGAAGTTGGCGCGCAGCAGCTGCTCGTACTGCCGGTTGCTGAGCTTGTGGGTGTCACCGTGGCCGCCGCGCGCATCCGCAATCCACTTCCACAGCCGCAGGTAGCCGCTGAACTCGCTCTTCTCGTCGTCGAACTTCGAATGCGCCTGGTCGGCCTGCTGCTGCGCTTCCATCGGCCGGTCGCGGACGTCCTGGACCGACAGCGCGCTCGCGATCACGAGCACCTCTTCCAGCGCGCCCCGCGTGCGCGCCTCGATGATCATGCGGGCCACGCGCGGGTCGAGCGGCAGGCGAGCGAGCTCGCCGCCCATCGGCGTCAGCTCGTTGGCGTCGTCGACCGCGCCGAGCTCGTTGAGCAGCTGGTAGCCGTCGGCGATGGCGCGCCGCTGCGGCGCCTCGAGGAACGGAAAGCGCTCGACGTCGCCCAGGTGCAGCGACTTCATCCGCAGGATCACGCCGGCCAGCGAGGAGCGCAGGATCTCGGGGTCGGTGAAGCGCGGCCGGCTCTCGAAATCCTTCTCGTCGTAGAGCCGGATGCAGATGCCGTTGGCCACGCGTCCGCAGCGGCCCGCCCGCTGGTTGGCGGCCGCCTGGCTGATCGGCTCGACCAGCAGCTGCTCGACCTTGCTGCGGAAGGAATAGCGCTTGACGCGCGCGGTGCCGGCATCGATCACGTAGCGGATGCCCGGCACCGTGAGCGAGGTCTCGGCCACGTTGGTGGCCAGCACGATGCGCCGGCCGCTGTGGCTGTCGAAGATGCGCTCCTGCTCGGCCTGCGACAGCCGCGCGAACAGCGGCAGCACCTCGGCGCTGCGCATCAGCGGCTGATGGCTCAGGTGGCGCCGCAGGTGGTCGGCGGCCTCGCGGATCTCGCGCTCGCCGGGCAGGAAGACCAGGATGTCGCCCGCGTTGTGCGGGTCGCGCCAGAGCTCGTCGACGCCATCGGCGATCGCGTCGTTCAGGTCGTGGTCGCGCGACTCCTCGAAAGGACGGTAGCGCTGCTCCACCGGGTAGGTGCGCCCCGAGACCATGATGATGGGCGCAGGGATCATTGGCCCCCACGCTCCGCGCTCCGCGTCGTCGCTGCCCCCCGAGGGGGCTTCGCCCGCCTTGGGGCGGCCCTGCGGCGAAGCATCGTCGCTGCCCCCCGAGGGGGCTTCGCCCGCCTTGGGGCGGCCCTGCGGCGGGCGAGCCGACGCGAAATGCTGCGCGAAGCGGTCCGCATCGATCGTGGCCGAGGTCACGATCACCTTCAGGTCCGGCCGGCGCGGCAGTATCTCGCGCAGGTAGCCGAGCAGGAAGTCGATGTTGAGTGAACGTTCGTGGGCCTCGTCGATGATGATCGTGTCGTAGGCCTTCAGCAGCGGATCGGTCTGGGTCTCGGCCAGCAGGATGCCGTCGGTCATGAGCTTGACCGAGGCATCGCGCGAGAGCCGGTCCTGGAAGCGCACCTTGTAGCCGACCACCTCGCCGAGCGGCGTCTTGAGCTCCTCGGCGATGCGCTTGGCGACCGAGGTGGCGGCGATGCGCCGCGGCTGCGTGTGGCCGATCAGCCGGCCCTTGCCCGGCGGCGCGTTGCACTTGCCGCGTCCCAGCGCGAGCACGATCTTGGGCAGCTGCGTGGTCTTGCCCGAACCGGTCTCGCCGCAGACGATCACGACCTGGTGGGCCTCGATGGCCGCCATGATTTCGTCGCGCCGGGCCGACACCGGCAGGGATTCGGGGAACTCGATTCGAAGAGGGGACGAAGACAAGGCGTGCAGTTCGGGGAAAATCACCGATTATCTTGCGCCCGGCCCTGCTGCCACCCCGACCCTGCCAATGTCCACTGTCTTCAACTTCACCTTCGTCCCCTGGTTTCGCTCGGTGGCGCCCTACATCCACATGCACCGGGGGAAGACCTTCGTCGTGGCACTGGCCGGCGAGGCAATCGCGGCCGGCAAGCTCGCGAACATCGCGCAGGACCTGGCGCTGATCCAGAGCATGGGTGTCAAGGTGGTGCTGGTGCACGGCTTCCGGCCCCAGGTCAACGAGCAGCTGCGTGCCAAGGGCCACGAGGCGCGCTATTCGCACGGCATCCGCATCACCGACGAGGTGGCCCTCGACTGCGCCCAGGAAGCCGCCGGCCAGCTGCGCTACGAGATCGAGGCCGCGTTCAGCCAGGGCCTGCCCAACACGCCGATGGCCGGCTCCACGATCCGCGTCATCTCGGGCAACTTCATCACGGCGCGGCCTGTCGGGGTGGTCGACGGCGTCGACTTCCAGCATTCGGGGCTGGTGCGCAAGGTCGACACCGCGGGCATCCGGCGCGCGCTCGATTTCGGCGCCATGGTGCTGCTGTCCCCGTTCGGCTTCTCGCCCACCGGCGAGGCCTTCAACCTCACCATGGAGGAAGTCGCGACCAGCGTCGCGATCTCGATCCAGGCCGACAAGCTGATCTTCCTGACCGAGGTGCCCGGCATCGCCCAGGACCCGGCCCTGCCGATCGACGAGGACAACCCGATCGACACCGAACTGCCGCTGGATGCCGCCCGCAAGCTGCTGCTCGCGCTGCCGCCGCCGCAGCGCCCCACCGACACCGCCTTCTACCTGCAGCACTGCGTGAAGGCCTGCGAGCACGGCGTAGAGCGCAACCACATCCTGCCGTTCTCGGTCGACGGCTCGCTGCTGCTCGAGGTCTACGTGCACGACGGCATCGGCACCATGGTGATCGACGAGAAGCTCGAATCGTTGCGCGAGGCCACGGCCGACGACATCGGCGGCATCCTGCAGCTGATCGAGCCCTTCGAGCGCGACGGCACGCTGGTCAAGCGCAGCCGGACCGAGATCGAGCGCGATGTCGGCCAGTACACCGTGATCGAGCACGACGGCGTGATCTTCGGCTGCGCCGCGCTGTATCCGTACCCGGAAGCCAAGACGGCCGAGATGGCCGCGCTCACGATCTCGCCGCAATCGCAGGCCCAGGGCGACGGCGAACGCATCCTCAAGCGCATCGAGCAGCGCGCCAAGGCCTCGGGCCTCGAGAGCATCTTCGTGCTCACCACCCGCACCATGCACTGGTTCCTCAAGCGCGGCTTCCAGCAGGTCAACCCCGACTGGCTGCCCGAGGCGCGCAAGCGCAAGTACAACTGGGACCGCAAGAGCCAGGTGCTGGTCAAGAAGCTGTAGCCCATTCACCGTTTCCACCGAAGGAGTAGCGCGATGTTCCCCTGGCTCTGGTTCTGGTCCCCCACCCTGCACCTGCCCTTCAGCGGCAGCGTGGCGCAGCAGATCGAGCCCGACACGCGCTGGTTCTTCGCCGGCATCCCGGCCGAGGCCGGCAATGGCGAGATCGAGAAGAAGGCCTTCGAGGTCGCGAGCTACGGCAGCCAGCTCGGCTGGATTACCGAGGTGCTGCTGGCCAGCGCCAGCCCGGGCTCGGTGGAGCCGAAGCAGGCGGCGCGCTCGCTCGCCAGGCTCGAAAAGGCGCATGCCGAGATCGAGGCGGTCAAGAAGCGGAGCCGGGCCGAACTCGCCGCCGCAGCGAGCAATGCGCTGGCGAAGCTGCAGGAGGCCGATCCGGCCGCCTACGAGCAGTTGCTGGCCGCTGCGCCGCGACAGTCGCCGCGCCGGCTGCCGCGATAATCCAGGCCCATGAATCCCCTGCTCGCCAAACTGCAGCCCTACCCCTTCGAGCGGCTGCGACAACTGTTCGCGGGCGTCACGCCGAACCCCGACTACACGCCGATCAGCCTCGGCATCGGCGAGCCCAAGCACGCCACACCCGAATTCATCAAGAGTGCACTGGCCGCCAGCTTCGGCGCCCTCGCCGCCTATCCGGCCACCGCGGGCGACCTGGCGCTGCGCCAGTCCTTCACGGGCTGGCTGCAGCGGCGCTACGGCCTCGCGCTCGATGCCGCGACCCAGGTGCTGCCGGTGAACGGCTCGCGCGAGGCGCTGTTCGCGCTGGCCCAGACCGTGATCGACGCCAGCCGCAGCCCGCAGCCCGTGGTGCTGTCGCCCAATCCCTTCTATCAGATCTACGAGGGCGCGGCCCTTCTGGCAGGCGCAGAGCCCATCTACGTGCCGAGCGTGCCCGAGCGCAACTTCGCGGTCGACTGGGACAGCGTGCCCGACGAGGTCTGGGCCCGCACCCAGCTCGTTTTCGTCTGTTCGCCGGGCAACCCCACCGGCGCCGTGATGCCGCTTGGCGAATGGGAAAAGCTCTTTGCGCTGTCCGACCGCCACGGCTTCGTGATCGCCGCCGACGAGTGCTACAGCGAGATCTACTTCCGCGACGAGCCACCCCTGGGCGGGCTCGAGGCCGCGGCCAGGCTGGGCCGCAGCGACTTCCGCCGCCTGATCGCGCTGACCTCCCTGTCCAAGCGCAGCAACGTGCCGGGCCTTCGCAGCGGCTTCGTGGCGGGTGACGCGGCCATCATCAAGTCCTTCCTGCTGTACCGCACCTATCACGGCAGCGCGATGAGCGGCACGGTGGCCGCCGCCAGCATCGCGGCCTGGGGCGACGAGGCCCATGTGGTCGAGAACCGCGCCATGTACCGCGCCAAGTTCGCGGCCGTGACGCCGCTGCTCGAGCCCGCGCTCGACGTCCGGCTGCCCGACGCGGCGTTCTACCTGTGGGCCGGCGTGCCCGCCGCCTGGAACGGCGACGACGCCGCCTTCGCCCGCGCGCTCTACGCTCAATACAATGTGACGGTGCTGCCCGGCAGCTATCTCGCCCGCGAGGTGTCCGGCCGCAACCCGGGCCGCGGGCGCATCCGCATGGCATTGGTGGCCGACACCGCCGAATGCACCGAGGCCGCGCGACGCATCGTGAAATTCATCCAGGACTGAGCTACTCCAATGACCCAACAACTCCAGCAGACCATCGACGCCGCGTGGGAAGACCGCGCCAACATCTCGGCCGCCAGTGCGCCCGCCGAAGTCCGCGACGCCGTCGAGCACGTGATCGCCGAACTGAACAACGGCAAGCTACGCGTCGCCACGCGCGAGGCCGTCGGCCAGTGGACCGTCCACCAGTGGATCAAGAAGGCCGTGCTGCTGTCGTTCCGGCTCAAGGACAACGAGCAGATGCAGGCCGGCGCGCTGGGCTTCTACGACAAGGTGCCGACCAAGTTCTCGCACCTCTCGGCGGCCGAGCTCAAGGAAGCCGGCGTGCGCATCGTGCCGCCGGCCGTGGCGCGCCGCGGCAGCTACATCGCCAAGGGCGCGATCCTGATGCCCTCCTACGTCAACATCGGCGCCTACGTCGGCGAAGGCACGATGGTCGATACCTGGGCCACGGTCGGCTCCTGCGCCCAGATCGGTGCCAACGTCCACCTCTCGGGCGGCGTCGGCATCGGCGGCGTGCTCGAGCCGCTGCAGGCCGGTCCGACCATCATCGAGGACAACTGCTTCATCGGCGCACGCTCCGAAGTGGTCGAAGGCGTGGTCGTGGAAGAAAACTCCGTGCTGTCGATGGGTGTGTTCATCGGCCAGAGCACGCCCATCTACGACCGCGCCACCGACACCGTCATCTACGGCCGGGTACCCGCGGGCTCGGTGGTGGTCGCCGGCAACCTGCCCAAGCCGGGCGGCAAGTACAGCACCTATGCCGCCATCATCATGAAGAAGGTCGATGCCAAGACGCGCGCCTCGACGTCGCTGAACGACTTGCTGCGCGACTGAAGACGAAGCCGACGGCAACGGCCGCCTGAGGGGGCGGTCGGCCAGGTCCCCGAGAGTTCCGAGTTAAAGAAAACCCAACGCGAGGAGAAGTGCCGATGAACACGATGGAGCGAATTCTTCGACTGATGGCCGAGCGCAAGGCATCGGACATCTATCTGTCGGCCCACTCCCCGGCGCTGATCCGCATCAATGGCAACTGCATGCCGATCAATGCGCAGATCCTCCCGCCCGATGCGCCGCTGAGCCTGCTCAGCGAGGTGGTCCACGAGGCCCGCATCGCCGAGCTCGAACGCACCGGCGAACTCAACATGGCGATCGCGCTCGAGGGCTCGGGCAACTTCCGCATCAGCGCCATGCGCCAGCGCGGCACCTACGCGGTGGTGGTGCGGCACATCGCCTCCGTCATCCCGAGCTTCGAGGAACTGAACCTCCCCGAGATCCTCAAGACGCTCGTGATGGAGAAGCGCGGCCTGATCCTCATGGTCGGCTCGACCGGCGCCGGCAAGAGCACCACGCTGGCCTCGATGCTCGACTACCGCAACGAGCACGCTTCCGGCCACATCCTCACGGTCGAGGAGCCGATCGAGTTCACCTTCACCAACAAGAAGTCGATGGTGAACCAGCGCGACGTCGGCAGCGACACGCAGTCGCTGCAGATCGCGCTCAAGAACGCGCTGCGCCAGGCGCCCGACGTGATCCAGATCGGCGAGATCCGCGACCGCGAGACCATGACCGCGGCGATCGCCTATGCGCAATCGGGCCACCTGTGCGTGGCCACGCTGCATGCCAACAACAGCTACCGCGCGCTCAACCGCATCCTGAGCTTCTACCCGGTCGAGGTGCGCGCCACGCTGCTCGGCGACCTCGGCGGCGCGCTGCGCGCCATCGTCGCCCAGCGCCTGCTGCGCACGCCCAACGGGGCCCGCGTGCCGGCGCTCGAGGTGCTGCTCAACACCGCGCTGGTGGCCGAGCTCATCGGCAAGGGCGATTTCTCGGCTGTCAAGGAAGCCATGGAACAGTCGATGGCCGAAGGCTCGCAGACCTTCGAGGAAGACATCGCGCGCCTCATCACCGAAGAGCTGGTCACGCGCGAGGAAGGCCTCTCGCAGGCCGATTCGCCGACCAACCTGATGTGGCGGCTGCAAAACCGCAAGGCGCCCTCGGCCAAGGCCGACGAGCGCTCGCTGCTCGACCAGGTCGAGGAACCCACCTTCACGGACATCACGCTCGACGTGCGTCCCAACGGCCACTGATCCACCGAACTCTCGATGTCCCGAACGCTCCAGCTCGCCGAACAACTGATCTCCCGCCCCTCGGTCACACCGGACGACGGCGGCTGCCAGCAGATCCTCGGCGAGCGCCTGGCGCGGCTCGGCTTCCGGCTCGAGACCATCGAAAGCGGCCCGGCCGACTTCCGCGTCACCAACCTGTGGGCGGTGCGCGCAGGTGCTGCCGGCGGGCCGACCCGCACCATGGCGTTCGCGGGCCACACCGACGTGGTGCCGACCGGCCCGCTCGGCGAATGGACCAGCGATCCGTTCACGCCCACCCATCGCGACGGCCGCCTCTACGGCCGCGGCGCCTGCGACATGAAGACCTCGCTGGCCGCCTTCGTGGTCGCGATCGAGGATTTCCTCGCCGGCACGCCCGCGCCGCGCCTCACGCTCGCACTGCTGCTCACCAGCGACGAGGAAGGCCCGGGCATCGACGGCACGGTGGTGGTCTGCAACAAGCTCGCGGCGCGCGGTGAAGCCATCGACTACTGCATCGTCGGCGAGCCGACCTCGGTCGAGCGCTGCGGCGACATGATCAAGAACGGCCGTCGCGGCACCATGAGCGGCAGGCTCACGGTGCACGGGGTCCAGGGCCACATCGCCTATCCGCACCTGGCGAGAAACCCCGTGCATGCGCTGGCACCGGCACTGGCCGAGCTGGTGGCCATCAACGCGGCAGGTGGCTGGGACGCCGGCAACCTGCATTTCCAGCCCACCAGCTGGCAGGTCAGCAACATCCACGCGGGCACCGGCGCGAGCAACGTCATCCCGGGCAGCGCGGTGGTCGACTTCAATTTCCGCTTCTCGACCGAGTCGACGCCCGAGTCGCTGCAGCAGCGCGTGCAGGCGGTGCTCGAGCGCCACGGCCTCGAGCACGAACTGCGCTGGACCGTCGGCGGCCTGCCCTTCCTCACGGTGCCCGGCCAGCTGGTCGAAGCCGTCCAACAGTCGATCCGCGCCGAGACCGGCATCGACACCGAGCTGTCGACCAGCGGCGGCACCAGCGACGCGCGCTTCATCGCCAAGATCTGCAGCCAGGTGGTCGAGCTGGGCCCGGTCAACGCCAGCATCCACAAGATCGACGAACACATCGCAGTGGCCGACATCGAGCCGCTCACCGCCATCTATCGCGGCACGCTCGAGCGGCTCGAAGCGCTGCTTCATCCATGAACGCGCCCGGCCGCCCGAAGTGGCTCGCACCACAGCCGAAGACGAAGGTCGTCCGATGAGCACGGTCATCGAACTGATCGAGCACGGCGCAGCGCGGCTCGCCGAAGCCGGCGTGGCCTTCGGGCACGGCACCGCCAACGCCTTCGACGAGGCCGCCTGGCTGGTGCTGTGGCGCCTTCGTCTGCCGATCGACGACATCGATGCAGCGGCGGACAAGAGCGTGTCGCCGGCCGACGCCGCACAGGTCGGGGCACTGATCGAGGAGCGCATCGCCACGCGCAAGCCCGCCGCCTACCTCACCAAGGAAGCCTGGCTGCAGGGCGTGCCCTTCTACGTCGACGAGCGCGCGATCGTGCCGCGCAGCTTCATCGCCGAACTGATCGCCGACGGCAGCATCGACTACTGGCTCGGCGAGCACACCCGGCGCGTGCTCGACCTGTGCACCGGCAACGGCAGCCTCGCAGTGCTCGCCGCCCTCACCTACCCCGAAGTCGCGGTGGATGCCGCCGACCTCTCGGCCGAGGCGCTCGAGGTTGCCGCCATCAACGTCACGCGGCATGGCCTCGATGCGCGCGTCACGCTGATCGAATCCGATGGCCTCGCCCAGGTGCCGGACCGCTACGACCTGGTGCTGTGCAACCCGCCCTACGTCAACAGCGCGAGCATGGCCACGCTGCCGGCCGAGTACCGGGCCGAACCCGAACTGGCCCTGGCAGGCGGCAGCGACGGCATGGACTTCGTGCGCCGTCTGTTTGCCGACGCGCCCGCACGCATGAACGACCAGGCCGTGCTGGTGCTCGAGATCGGCAACGAGCGCGACTTCTTCGAGGCCGCCTTTCCGCGGCTCGAGGTAGTCTGGCTCGAGACCTCCGCGGGCGAGGACCAGGTGCTGCTGGTGACGAAGGCTGCGCTGGCAGCACTGGCCGCGCAGGGCGCCCCTTGCGCTTCCGGGACGCCCTAGCACCCGTTCATTCACCCGCCGCGCCCCGGCGCCCCCGCAGCAGACGCGCTGCGGATTCCCTCCATCCCGCGATGGCGCATTCCCCACTGTCACCGGGCCGAACGGGCCGCGCGGGATAATCGCCCCTACGCCTCCTTTTCCATGATCACTCTCAAGAACGTCATTCTTCGCCGCAGCGCCAAAGTGCTGCTCGACGGCGCCACCGTCACCCTCAACCCCGGCGAGAAGGTCGGCCTCGTGGGTCGCAACGGGGCCGGCAAGTCGACCCTGTTCGCGCTGCTCAACGGCACCCTGCACGAAGACGGCGGCGATTTCTCGGTGCCGAAGCACTGGCGCATGGCCCAGGTGGCGCAGAACATGCCCGAGACCGACGAATCGGCGACCGACTTCGTGGTCGGCGGAGACACCCGACTCGGCGAACTGCGCGCCGCACTGGCCGCCATCGAGGCCGCGTACGAGGCCAATCCCGACGATCCCGACATCGGCATGGAACTCGCGCATGCCTACACCGACCTCGCAGACGCCGGCGAGCACGACGCGGTGCCGCGCGCCCAGGCGCTGATCCTGGGTCTGGGCTTCAAGTCGCATGAGCTCGACGAGCCGGTCAACAGCTTCTCGGGCGGCTGGCGCATGCGGCTGCAGCTGGCGCGCGCACTGATGTGCCCGAGCGACCTGCTGCTGCTCGACGAACCCACCAACCACCTGGATCTAGACGCCCTGGTGTGGCTCGAGGCTTGGCTGCAGAAGTACGCCGGCACGATGATCGTCATCAGCCACGACCGCGAATTCCTCGATGCCGTGACCGGCGTCACGCTGCACATCGCCAATGCCCAGCTCACGCGCTATGGCGGCAACTACAGCAAGTTCGAGGACATGCGCGCGCTGCAGATGGAGCAGCAGCAGATCGCGTTCGGCAAGCAGCAGGAGAAGATCGCCCACCTGCAGAAGTTCATCGACCGTTTCAAGGCCAAGGCGAGCAAGGCCAAGCAGGCGCAGAGCCGGGTCAAGGCGCTCGAACGCATGGAGCGCGTCGCGCCGCTGCTGGCCGAGGCCGACTTCACCTTCGAGTTCAAGGAGCCCGGCAACATCCCGAACCCGATGCTGTCGATCAGCGATGCGAGCTTCGGCTACCGCGCCGAGGACGAGCCGCCAAAGACCATCCTGCGCGGCGTCAACCGCTCGGTGCTGGCCGGGCAGCGCATCGGCATCCTGGGCGCCAACGGCCAGGGCAAGTCGACGCTCGTGAAGACCATCGCGCGCGAGATGGGCGCACTCGCTGGCACCGTGACCGAAGGCAAGGGCCTCAACATCGGCTACTTCGCCCAGCAGGAACTCGACGTGCTGCGCCCGCAGGACACGCCGCTCGAGCACATGGTGCGCATGGCCCGCGAGCTCGGCAGCAATGCCCGGGAGGCCACGGGCGAACAGGCGCTGCGCGGCTTCCTCGGCAGCTTCAATTTCAGCGGCGACATGGTCAAGCAGGCCGTCGGCACCATGAGCGGTGGCGAGAAGGCCCGGCTGGTGCTGGCCATGATGGTCTGGCAGCGCCCCAACCTGCTGCTGCTCGACGAGCCCACCAACCACCTCGACCTCGCGACGCGCGAGGCCCTCGCGGTGGCCCTCAACGAGTTCGAAGGCACGCTGATGCTCGTGAGCCACGACCGCGCGCTGCTGCGCTCGGTGTGCGACGAGTTCTGGCTGGTCGGACGCGGCGTGGTCGGCGATTTCGACGGCGACCTCGACGACTACCAGCGCTACCTGCTCGACGAGGCCAAGCGCCTGCGCGAGGAAGCGAAGATCGCGACCCGCGACGCGGCCGCGGTGGTGGCATCGGCAGCTTCGGCCGAAGTGGCGAACATTCCGGCCGAAGTGCCGTCCCGCAACCAGCGCCAGCAGGACGCACAGGAGCGCCAGCAGCGCAACGACCAGGCCAAGCCTCTCAAGCGCGAGCTGGCGCAGATCGACCAGCGCCTGGGCGCAGCCGGCAGCGAGAAATCGGCGCTCGAGGAGCGTCTGGCCCAGCCCTTGCCGGCGACGGAAATCGCCGAAGCCGGCAGACGCCTCAAGATGCTGGCCGACGAGATCGGGCAACTCGAGGAGCGCTGGCTTGCGCTCTCGGATCAGCTCGAGACGCTCTCGGCCTGAAGCCCCGCCGAGGCTGCCGCCCCATGAGCTCTGCCATCGAACTCGCCCAGGGGGACCCGCAACTGATCGCGGCGGTCCGGCGCAGCCGCCGCCTGCTCGGCCGCAAGGCGCTGATGGCGGCCGCGGTCGGGGCGGTGCCCATCCCGGGCATCGACTGGGCCGCCGATGCCGCGCTGCTCGCACGCGTGGTGCCGCAGATCAGCGCCGAGTTCGGCCTCTCGGCGACGCAAGTGGAGCGGCTCGCGCCCCACGAACGCGAACGCATCCGCAAGGCGGCCGCGACCGTCGGTGCGCTGCTGGTCGGGCGGCTCGTCACGCGCGACCTGCTCCTCAAGCTCGCGAGCCATGCAGGCGTCAAGCTGACGGCCGGCCAGGCGGCAAAGTTCGTGCCTTTCGCGGGCACCGTGATCTCGGCCGGCCTGAGTTACGCAGCGTTACGCTCACTCGGCGAACTGCACATCAAGGACTGCGTTCGCGTGGCACGGTCGATCAGTCACCAGCTTCCACCGCCCGACGCCACTGCATCGCGGGGCGCGGTGGCTGCATCCGACGATTCGGGCCAGCCACCACGCTTCAGGTCGGTCAAATCGGCCTGGCATCGGTTGCGGCTCAGGTAGATCCGGCCAGTGCCGATCGGGCCGGCGCGCCCGACGGCCTGTTGGCCTACCACGACACAGGTGACAAGCGAATTGCGCACGAGGGTCATAATGGCCAGACTCGCGTCAGGGACAGGCCCCACAAACCGGATTGGATGGGAATCGGTTGGGGCGCAGGAGACAACGCGTTGAAACCAGAGTCGTTTCCGCACGACTGAACTCGGAGGAGCGGAACATGAACGAGATGGATCTTGCAGCGTCGGTGGAACGGCTCATGGCCCGGGTCGACTACTACCTGCATTGCGAACTCGATGAAGAGTACGACCACGAGCGGCCCGACACTGCGCGGCAACTGCTCGAGGCAGCGCTGAAGCAGGAGCTTGTCCGTGCCAGCGCCATCGGCCTGGTGTCGGCCGTCAGCCATGCACCCGACTCCCTGCTCGATCCGACCGACGGAACGCCTCACGCCGCCTGAGTTCTCACCACCCCGCCCACAGACCCGCTCTCTTGCGACAGCGGGTTTTTTCTTGCCCAGTCGCGGCCGGCTTCCATCGCCCTGGCGAAGCGGCCGGGTGGCGCAGAAGGTCTAAGCGCCTTGCGCCAACACACCCCGGTTGAACTCAATACGGCGGGTTGATTACCACGTAACCCGCGCCCTGTGGCTGGTACCAGACGCTGCCGCACTGCTGGTAGATCAGACCGCCGTAGTTCACGGGCACGCAACTCGGCGGCACGCTGTTCACGATCGATCCCACCACGGCTGCGGTCACGGCGACGCCTGCCGTCACCGCGGCCGCGGTCGCGACCGGGTGGTAGTGGTCGTTGTCCCAGCCGCGGTTGTTGTTGTTCACGACGACCGTGTTCCGGTTCACGTTGTTCACGTTGACGTTCCGGTTCGCGTTCACGTTCACGTTGTTGACGCTGGTGTTGCGCACGTTGTTGGCGCGGGCGTCGCGGTTCACGTTGTTGGCCTGCGGTCGGGCACCGCCCCCACCGCCACCGGCATGCATTCCGCCGCCACCGGCGCGTGCGCCTCCACCGTGTCCGCCCCCCATGCCGCCGCCGCCACCCGGGCGCGCCAACGCCTCGGGCGGCAAGGCCAGCGCCGCCATGGCAACGACCGAAAGCGAAACCAGGAAAGTCCGTGCGGATGTTGAATGCTTCATTTGGCTGCTCCTCATTTCGCGTCCAGCGCACGCAGTTCGACCTGCTTCGTGCCCGCGGGCGGCGCGAAGCGGAAGGCGTCTTCCCTGAAGCCGGGCTTCAGGTTCCAGTCGATCAGGGACATCGACTGCGGCCGCGCCTCGTCGGCGCGGTTGACGATCACGAGCTTGCGCGGCAGCGGCTGGCTGCCCGCCTTGATCCAGATCTGCCAGTCGTAGTTGCCCTGCCGGAAGGCATAGTGGTCGCACAGGTCGTTGCCGATGAAGTCCTGGCCTGCGTTCATGGCCGAGTCGATCCGGTCGAGCGGTGCGGCGTCGGTGCCCCAGAGGAACAGGTCGCTCAGCGGAATCTCCACGCCATAGCGCGATTCGAGGCGAGTGACGAGGCTGTCGACGTTGCCGGCGAAATCGACGGTGGAGTAGTACTTCTGCTGCGGCATGAACATGGTCACGCGCTGCCCGTCGAAGAAGATG
Source organism: Variovorax jilinensis (assembly GCF_030316885.1). Classification (GTDB taxonomy): domain Bacteria; phylum Pseudomonadota; class Gammaproteobacteria; order Burkholderiales; family Burkholderiaceae_C; genus Variovorax; species Variovorax jilinensis. The sequence goes on from NZ_JASZYQ010000003.1 coordinate 357,776, forward strand.
ACGCGCTCGGAGCGTGCGCTGAACATTCGCGCCCGCAGCTTGTTCGGGCGCAGGACGTCGATGTCGGCCGTGGCCGTGTGTTGCAGCTTCTGGCCGTCGGCCAGCACCACCTCGCCGGTCAGTTCGGTCGTGACACGAAATCGCTTGAGCGACTGCAGGTAGGCCCCCATGGCCTTGAGCGCCTGGATCGATGCGGCATTGACCGCGTTGGCGGGCGCCGCAGGAGGGGCAACTGCCGGTGTGGGCCTGGGTGCGGCCGCAACCGGCGCCGGTCCGCCAGCGGGTGGCGGATTCGGCGCCGTGGTGCCGCAGGCCACCAAGGACAGCGCCAGGACGGCGGGAACGAAGGTCTTGTACATCAAGCGGATCTCCTGGTGATGGCAGTTGAGATTCGGCCTCGCTGCCACATCACCCAGGGCATCGAGACCGCGATGTTCAGCAGCAGGCAGAGCAGGATGGCCGCCGTGACGCCGTGCTCCTGCGGAAAATTGGCCGCGGCCAGCGCCAGCGCGATGCCGGCGTGGCGCAAGGCGGTGGACAGCGCGAGCAGCGGCAGTACGACCGCGACGATCACCATTTCGTCACCTCAGCAGCGGCGGCACCGGCGACCACGCCAGCGCCATCGACACGATGTCGATCTCGCGCAGCAGATCGAAGACCTTGTCCAGCAGAAGAGCCAGCAGCGGCATGACGACGAACATCGCGATCAAGCATTGCAGGAAGAGCGAAGGCCGACGGCCGACGAAGAGCACATCGTCGACCGTGGCTTCGAGGCCTGAGCCGAAGACCGTTATCAGAATGCTCGCCTGCACGGCGAGGAGGATCAGATCATGGGTCGACATGGGGTGCCTGAGGGGCCCACCATACCTGTCGCCCGGCCGGGGCGCCATTGGCCTTTGGTGCAGGCGACGTCCCGTCACACGGCGCATCGCACGCCGCGCGGGCGAAAAAAAATCCCCAGATGCTCGAGGCAAATGGGGATTTCTCGGATGCTGGTAGGACGTACAAGATTCGAACTTGTGACCAACGGATTAAAAGTCCGCTGCTCTACCAACTGAGCTAACGTCCCGCGAAGATCGCGTCTATCGCCTTTTTCCTGCCGGCGTCGAATCCGGCAAAGCCTGAAATTATAGCGCGCCCTTGCGGGCTATCCGGTCGAGAACCCAGCCCGCGGCACATTGGCCGAAGGTCGCCGTCACGCTCACCACCGAGCCGTAGCCGTGGCAGTTGAGCGAGCCGTCGCCTTCGATCGCGCACGAGGGATCGGGCGGCGCCACGCTTTCGCGGCTGAAGACGCAGGCGACGCCGATCTTGCGGCCTTCGCGGGGCGCGCCGTGGTCCTTGCGGAGCCGCTGTCGGAGTTGCGCGAGCAGCGGGTCGTGCGTGACCTGCGACAGGTCCTCGATCTCGACCTGGTGCGCGAGGCGCTTGCCTCCCGCCGCGCCCACGGTGACGAAGCCGCTGCCCGTGCTGCGGGCCCAGGCCGCCATGGCGAGCTTGGCCTTGACCTGGTCGCAGGCATCGATCACCGCGCTCACATCGCCCTGGCCCTGTTGCGCGGTCGCAAGCAGTTGCTGCCAGTTCTCGGGCTCGACGAAATCGTCGATGGCGAGCACGCGGCAAGAAGGATTGATCTGTGCAATGCGGTCGCGCATCGCTTCGACCTTGGCCTGTCCCACGGTGGACTCGAGGGCATGAATCTGGCGGTTGATGTTGGACTCGGCGACGTGGTCGAGATCGATCAGCGTCAGGCGGCCCACGCCACTGCGGGCCAAGGCCTCGACCGCCCACGAGCCGACACCGCCGATGCCGACGACCAGCACGTGCGCATGACGGATGGCGGCCGCGCCCGGAACGCCGTAGAGGCGTTCCAGGCCGCCGAAGCGGCGCGCCAGATCGGCGTCGCCCTCACCGGCGGTGACGCCGGCAGCGGCGATGAGCGGACGCGCGGCGGTGTCCAAACGATACAGGCGACGACTAGCGCAGGCGCGAAAGGCGCTCGCGTCCGGCCTGCGCGGCCTCGGATTGAGGATAGGCCTTGGTCAGGTCCTCGAGCGTGCGCCGGGCCGCCTTGGTGTCCTTGAGCTCGATCTGGCAGTTGGCGATCGACAGCACGGCTTCGGGGGCCTTCGCGTGATCCGGCGCCAGCGAGAGCATGGAGCGGAAGTTCGCGATGGCCTCGTTGTAGTTGCGGGTCGCGTACTGCGCGTTGCCGAGCCAGAACAGCGCCGAGGCGTTGTAGCCGCTTTGCGGATAGCGCTTCACGAAGTCGGCGAAGGCGGTCTGCGCCTGAGCGAACTGGCCGGCACGGAAGATGCCCAGCGCGGCGTCGAAGTCGGCCTTTTCCTTGGGATCGGCATTGAACTCGCGGCCATCGACCGCGACCTTCGACGGCTCGTTGCTCTTGAGCCGGTTGTCGACGTCGGTCTGCTTTTGCTGCAGGTCGGTGACGGTCTTGGTGAGCTGCTCGTTCTGGCCGGTCATACGTGCCAGTTCGCCGCGCATCTGCTCGATCTGGTTCTGCAGGTCGAGCACGCTGCGGCGCAGCTGCGCGCTTTCGTCGTTCTGGCGCTGCTCGGCCTGCTGGCGCATGGTCTCGACGCGCTGACGCAGGTCGAGAATGGCGCGCCGGGCCTCGTCGTCCTCGAACAGCGCTGCCTGCGCGCCCATGGACGCACACAGCAGCGCAACCGCCGCGGCAGCGCCTCGCAATGAAACGCTGCGCATCATCAGCGGTAGGTGATCTCGGCGCGGCGGTTCTGGGCCCACGCGTCCTCACCGGCACCTTGCGAGGCCGGCTTTTCCTTGCCGAAGCTCACGGCTTCGATCTGGCCGTCGCTCACGCCGACCAGCACCAACGCACGGCGCACGGCTTCGGAACGCTTCTGGCCCAGTGCCAGGTTGTATTCGCGGCCGCCGCGCTCGTCGGTGTGGCCTTCGATCGACACGCGACGGTTCGGGTTCGCCTTCAGGAAGCGCGCATGGCCATCGATCAGCGCCTGGAACTCGGGCTTGACCGTGTAGCTGTCGAAGTCGAAATAGATGATGCGGGCAACGCCGACCGGACCCTGCGCGTTCTGCGCGTTCGGATCGATGGTGACCGGTGCCACGCCGCTGGCGGCGCCGCCGGAGCCCTGGCCGGCGCCACGGTCGACGACCGGCGTGTCGTTGAGCTTCGTGCCCGACGAGCAACCGGCGATAAGGGCCACGATGGCCAACGAATAGATCGTACGTTTCAACATTTCGAGCTCCTCAAGTTAATCATTGCTTTTGAAACGGACCCCAGTCCGGTTCCCGGATGTCTCCTGCCTGCCCCGCCAGCCGCGCCTTGATCTTGCCGTCGAGCGTGGTCGTCATGAGCGCCTCGCGGCCTTGCAGCTTGGTCGCATAGACGATCAGCTTGCTGTTGGCCGCAAAACTGGGGTTCTCGTCGGCCGTGGTGTCGGTGATGGCCTGCACGTTGCCGGTTGCCAGCTCCATCACATGCAATTTGAACCCGCCGCCGACGCGAGAGATGTAGGCCAACCACCGGCCGTCGGCGCTGACCGACGGAGAGATGTTGTAGGTGCCGCTGAAGGTCACGCGGGTCGGGCTGCCGCCATTGGCGCCCATCTTGTAGATCTGGGGTGCACCGCCGCGATCGCTCACGAAGTAGATCGTGCTGCCGTCGGCCGAATAGACCGGCTCGGTGTCGATGCTGTTGCTCTGCGTCAGTCGGCGCGGCTCGCCACCGCCCGACGGGATGGTGTAGAGCTGCGAGCCGCCGTCGCGGCTGAGCGTGACCGCGAGCGTGTTGCCGTCGGGCGACCACGCCGGCGCGCTGTTGGAGCCGCGGAAGTTGGCGACCAGGCGGCGCTGGCCGCTCGCCACGTTGTGCACGTAGACCACCGGCTTGCGCGACTCGAACGACACGTAGGCGAGTTGCTGGCCGTTGGACGACCACGAGGGCGAGATGATCGGCTCGGGGCTGGCCAGCGCGGCCTGCGCGTTCTCGCCGTCGGCGTCGGCCACCCAAAGCGTGTAGCGGTTGCCGGCCTTGGTGACGTAGGCGATGCGGGTCGAGAAGATGCCGCGCTCGCCCGTGAGCTTCTCGTAGATGAAGTCGGCTATGCGGTGGGCGGCAAGCCGCAGGTCGGCCGTCGGCACGGTGTAGCTCTGGCCGCCCAGGTCGGCCCCGCGCACGACGTCCCAGAGTCGGAAGCGGACGTCCCAGCGGCCATCGGCCAGCCGCGACACGCTGCCGACCGCGAGCGAATCGGCACCGCGCCCGCGCCACAGGCTGAGGTCCGGACGCGATGCCTCGTCGAGCGACTGGCCCGCGGCATCGACACCGCGGAACTGGCCGCTGCGCTCGAGGTCGGCCAGCACGATGGCGGAAATCTTCTGCGGCGATGCGTCCTCGCCCTTGAACGGAGCGATCGCTATCGGCAACTGCGTCACGCCGACGCCCGACACCTCGACCCGGAACTGGGCCAGGGCCGGAAGCATGGGAGAGGCAGCGAGGGCCGCGACGAGGGCGCGGCGGGCGAAGAACGATGAAGAAGGGGTTGGGGAAAGGTCTTGCAACGGCTTTTTCATGCAGTTCGGATGGGTTTCCGAGGAATTAGTTTCTTGACTCGGACAGAACACCCGACATGGTACACATCGCAATGGTCACGACGTCACAAAACGTGTATGACCCGGCGCGGTCCTACATGAACGGCGCCCGTAGAATGCGCCGCCATGCAGCCTTCCCCTGCCGCCGAAGCGGCGCGCCTCCCCCTCACCCAAAGACTCGCGCGCCTGATGACCTGGTTCGGCGGCTCGCGCCGCTGGTGGGCGCTGGGCATTGCGACTGCCGCGGTCGCCGCGCTCACCGAGCCCCTGCTCGCTGCCATGCTCAAGCCGCTGTTCGATCGCGGCTTCACGCGCGGACAGCTGGCGTTGTGGATCGTGCCGGTCGCGATCATCCTGCTGTTCCTGGTGCGCGGGCTGGCGCAGTTCATCTCGCAGTACGCGCTGGCGCGCATCGCCAACGAGGGCATGCAGCGGCTGCGGCGCAGGCTCTTCCAGCGCCTGCTCGAGGCCGAGCTGGCGCTGTTCTCGCGCCAATCGGCCAGCGCGCTGTCGAACACGGTGGTGTACGAGGTGCAGACCGGCGGCATCCTGCTCGTGCAGGCGCTGCTGAGCCTGTCGCGCGACGGCTTCGTGACGGTGGCGCTGCTCTTCTACCTGATCTACCTGAACTGGAAGCTCACGCTGATCGTCGGCGTGATGGTGCCCGGCGTGGCCTGGATCATGAAGGTGCTGTCCAAGCGGCTCTATCACCTCACGCGCCTGGGACAGCATGCCACCGACGAGCTGGCCTACGTGGTCGAGGAGAACGTGCTGGCCCACAAGGTGGTGCGCCTGCACCATGCCGAAGCCGCCCAGAGCGAACGCTTCGAGCGGCTGAGCCACAGCCTCAACCGCCTGGCCGTGAAGTCGACCATCGCCCAGGCCGCGATGACACCGCTCACGCAACTGTTCGCGGCCTTCGCGCTGTCGATCGTGGTGATGATCGCGCTCTGGCAGGCCGGCGAGAAGGGCCTGACGGTCGGCGGCTTCATCTCGTACGTCACGGCGATGCTGATGTTGATCGCGCCGATCAGGCGCCTGGCAGACATGGCCAATCCGATCACGCGCGGGCTCGCGGCTCTCGAGCGCGGCCTGGCGCTGATCGACGACGTGCCCTCGGAATCGCAGGGCCGCTTCGAGCTCGACCGCGCCGCCGGCCACATCGAGCTGCGCGACGTGCGGGTCAACTACCGCGGCGAAGACGAGGCGCGCGCGCTCGATGGCGTCAGCCTCGAGATCGAGCCCGGCGAGGTGATCGCGTTCGTCGGTCCTTCGGGCTCGGGCAAGACCACGCTCGTCAACCTGCTGCCGCGCTTCGTGCTGCCGAGCGCGGGCCAGGTGCTGCTCGACGGCCACGAGGTCGGCGAATGGCAGCTCGCAAGCCTGCGTGCGCAGTTCGCGATGGTCAGCCAGGACGTGGTGATGCTCAACGACAGCCTGGCGGCGAACGTCGCGCTCGGCGCCGAGATCGACCGCCAGCGCGTGCTCGAATGCGTGGCGGCAGCCAATCTCGCGGTTCACGTCGAAGGCCTGCCCGAGGGCATCGACACGGTGCTGGGCCACAACGCGACCCAGCTCTCGGGCGGCCAGCGCCAGCGGCTCGCCATTGCGCGTGCGCTCTACAAGAACGCGCCGATCCTGTTGCTCGACGAGGCCACCTCGGCGCTCGACACCGAATCCGAGCGCCAGGTGCAGGAGGCGCTGCAGCGCCTGATGCAGGGCCGCACCACGCTGATCGTGGCGCACCGCCTGTCGACGATCCAGCACGCCGACCGCATCGTCGTGATGGAGCACGGCCGCATCGCCGAGCACGGTACGCACGAACAGCTGATGGCGCTCGACGGGCTCTATGCAAGGCTGCAGACCAACGCGATCCGCACGGCACCGGCGGGGCAGCCTGCGACGCTCTGACCGAGCGCGGTCTTTTTCGCGGAACCCCGCGGAACCGGCTTTGCCGGGCCGCCGGGGTTGCCCCCCGGGCGGCTACACGAAGTGAGCCAACCTGGGGGGCGAGCTAAAGCAAGACGATGTCGTACTGGCCCTGCCCCATGGCGGGCTCGGCCTGCAGCGAGATCGGCTTGCCGATGAAGTCGCTCAGGCCCGCGAGGTGCTGGCTCTCCTCGTCGAGGAAGAGCTCGATCACCTGCGGCGACGACACGATGCGGAACTCGCGCGGCGTGAACTGCCGCGCCTCGCGCAGGATCTCGCGCAGCACGTCGTAGGCCACGCTGCGCGCGGTCTTCACGATGCCCTGGCCGTTGCAGGCCAGGCAGGGCTCGCACAGCATGTGGGCCAGCGATTCGCGCGTGCGCTTGCGCGTCATCTCGACCAGGCCCAGTTGCGAGAAGCCGCCCGCGGTGGTCTTCACGCGGTCGCGTGCGAGCTGCTTGCGGAACTCGCCCAGCACCTGCTCGCGATGGTCGTCGCGCGCCATGTCGATGAAGTCGACGATCACGATGCCGCCCAGGTTGCGCAGGCGCAGCTGCCGTGCGATGGCCTGCGCGGCCTCCAGGTTGGTCTTGAAGATGGTGTCGTCGAAATTGCGCGCACCCACGAAGCCGCCCGTGTTGACGTCGACCGTGGTCAGCGCCTCGGTCTGGTCGACCACGAGGTAGCCGCCGGACTTGAGGTCGACCCGGCGGCCGAGCGCCTTGGCAATCTCCTCGTCGATCGAATAGAGGTCGAAGATGGGCCGCTCGCCCTTGTAGAGCTGCAGCTTGCCGGCCGCCTGCGGCATGAACTCCAGGCCGAACTTGAGCAGCGATTCGAACTGCTCGCGCGAATCGATGCGGATGGTCTGCGTGTCCTCGACCGTCATGTCGCGCAGCACGCGCTGCAGCAGGCTCAGGTCCTGGTGCAGCAGCGACATCGGCGGCTTGCGCGTCGACAGCTCGCGGATCCGGGTCCAGGTCTTGCGCAGGTACGCGATGTCCTCGGCGAGTTCGGCGTCGCTCGAATCCTCGCCGTTGGTGCGCAGGATGAAGCCGCCCGTGTTGGCTGGCACGACGCCGCCGCTGTCGGCCGCGGCCGCGGCATCGATCAGCGCCTGCATGCGGCTGCGCAGCGCATCGCGCAGGTCGGAAGGAATCTTCTGCGAGACGCCGATGTGGTTGTCCTGCGGCAGGAAGACCAGCAGGCGTCCCGCGATGCTGATCTGGGTCGACAGCCGCGCGCCCTTGGTGCCGATCGGGTCCTTGATCACCTGCACGAGCAGCGACTGGCCTTCGAACACCTGCTTCTCGATCGGCACCATGGCACCGCCACGATGGTCGCGCTCGGGGGTCGGGCTGCTGGGCCGCGAGCCGGGCGTGAACGGCGCCACGATGTCGGCCACGTGCAGGAAGGCCGTGCGGTCGAGGCCGATGTCGATGAAGGCCGACTGCATGCCCGGCAGCACGCGCGACACGCGGCCCAGATAGATGTTGCCGACCAGGCCGCGCTCGAGCGTGCGCTCGACATGAAGCTCCTGCACGGCGCCATGTTCGACCAGCGCGACGCGGGTCTCCTGCGGGGACCAGTTGATCAGGATGTCTTGCATTTTTTTATGTGTCCAGGCCGGCCCGGCGCAGCATCTCTGCGGTCTCGAACATCGGCAGGCCCATGATGCCCGAATGCGAGCCGCCGATGTGCGCGATGAAGGCCGCTGCGCGGCCCTGGATCGCATAGGCGCCGGCCTTGCCCAGCGGCTCGCCGCTCTCGACGTAGGCCGAGATGCGCGACGGCGTGAGCGCCGCGAAGCGCACGTGCGAGACGTTGAGCGCGGCCTGACGCCGGCTGCCGTGCTGCAGGGCGACCGCGGTCATCACGCGGTGCGTGCGATTCGACAGTTGCCCGAGCATGCGCGCCGCATCGGCCGCGTCTTCGGGTTTGCCGAGAATCGTCCGGCCGATCGCCACCGTGGTGTCGGCACACAGGATGGGCGCGGGCGGCAGGCCGCGGTGCGCGTGGCGGGCCACGGCGGCATCGAGCTTGAGCGCCGTCACGCGCTGCACGTAGGCGGTCGGCGATTCGCCGCGCAGCACGGCTTCGAGCGACTCCGCATCCTCGTCGGCATCGGCCAGGAGCAGTTCGTGCGCGACGCCGATCTGCGCCAGCAGCTGGGAGCGGCGCGGGCTCTGCGAGGCCAGGTAGATGAAGCCGGGCACGCTCATTCGCGGTGATACGGATGGCCGGCATTGACCGACCAGGCACGGTAGAGCTGCTCGACCAGCAGCACGCGCGCCATCGCATGCGGCAGCGTGAGGTCGGACAGCCGGATGCGTTCGTGCGCCGCGGCCTTGAAGGCAGGGTCGAGCCCGTCGGGTCCGCCGATCACCAGCGCAACGTCGTCGCCCTCCCCCTGCCAGGCCGAAAGGCGCGCGGCCAGTGCCTTGGTGGTGAGCGCCGTGCCGCGTTCGTCGAGCGCGACGATGCGCATGCCCTTGGCGATCGCGCCTTCGATGCGCTCGCGCTCGGCGGCGTAGAGCGTCTCGAGGGTCTTTGAGCCGCGCGGCTCGGTCTTGACCGCGCGCAGTTCGAGCTTGAGTTCGGGCGGGAAGCGCTTGGCGTAGTCGTCCCAGGCGGTCTGCGCCCAGTCGGGCATGCGTTGCCCGACCGCGACCACCAGCAGCTTCATGACCTCGGCGCGGCGGTCTTGCGTGCGGTCTTCTTGGCTGCCGGCGCGGCCTTCTTGGCGGCCGCCTTCTTGGCAGGTGCCTTGTTGACGACCACGGTCTTCACGGGCGTCTTGCTTGCCGGCGTCTTGCGGGCCGCGGTCTTTTTGGCGGCGGGCTTCTGCTTCTCGGCCTTGGCGGCCAGTTCGGCCGAGCGGATCGCGGTCTTGGCGGCGCTCGAGCGGCGCAGCGAGGTCGGCGCCTTCTTGGCAGCCGGCGCCTTTTCCTCGGTTTCCTTCGCGGTGGCCGGCTTGGCGGCACCGAGCTTGGTGCGCACCGGCTTCTCGCCCCAGATCTCCTCGAGGTGGTAATAGCGCCGGATGGCCGGCTGCATGATGTGGGCCACGGCCGCACCGCAGTCGACGATGATCCACTCGCCGTTGGCCTCGCCTTCCACGCGCGGCTTGTTGAAGCCGGCGTCGCGCACGGCGTCGCGCACGCTGGCGGCCAGCGCCTTGGTCTGGCGATTCGAGGTGCCGGAGGCGACGATCACGCGCTCGAACAGCGGCGAGAGATGCTCCGTGTCGAATACCTGGATGTCCTGCGCCTTGACGTCCTCGAGGCCGTCGATGATGGCCCGCTGGAGTTTCTGGGTGTCTTTTTTGGCGGCAGCTTCAGTGGTCATCAGGCGGATCGGTAAAGGAGGTGTTTGTCAATATAGCGTGCAACCGCCGGCGGAACCAGACCACCGAGGGCTTCCCCGCGGGCCGCACGCGCCCGTATGTCGGTCGCGCTGACGTCCATGGAGGGAAGCTCGAGGGGTTCGAATCGCGCGCCGGACGGGAGATTCGGCAGGACGCCGGGGTCGAAGGGACCGCTGGAGCCCGTGGCTTGTGCGCGATTTGCTACCGAAATTATAGCAATGGCCAGAATCTCCTCGAAGCCGTGCCAGCTCGGCAGCGCCAGCGCCTGGTCGGCGCCGACGATCAGCACCGGCTGCGCGAGGGGCTGCTCGCGCTTGAGCTCGCGCAAGGTGTCGAGCGTGTAGGTCGGTCCGGGGCGCAGGGTTTCGCGCTCGTCGACGCGCGCGCCCGCGATGCCGTCGAAGGCCAGGTGCGCCATCGCGAGTCGGTCCTCGGCCGCACTCAGGCGGCGCGCCTTGTGCCAGGCCTGGCCGGTCGGGAAGATGCGCAGCTCGCTCAGCTGCAACTGGGCCAGCGCCGCCTGCACCAGCGCGACGTGCGCGAGATGCGGCGGGTCGAAGGCACCGCCGAAGACGCCGAGACGCGGCACCGCGGGATCGGCTAGAGCCATTCGCGCCGCACGATGAAGTCGCTGTAGAGCGCCGCCTCGGGGCTGCCGGGCTCGGGCTGGCGGCGGTAGGCCCAGCTCGCCAGCGGCGGCATCGACAGCAGGATCGATTCGGTGCGGCCGCCCGACTGCAGGCCGAAGTGCGTGCCCCGGTCCCAGACCAGGTTGAACTCGACATAGCGCCCGCGGCGGTAGAGCTGGAAGGCCCGCTCGCGCTCGCCGTAGGCCATCTCGCGGCGGCGCTCGACGATCGGCAGGTAGGCCGGCAGGAAGGCGTCGCCGACCGCACGCAGCATCTCGAAGCTGCGCTCGAAGCCGAGCTCGGAGAAATCGTCGAAGAAGATGCCGCCGACGCCGCGCTGCTCGTTGCGGTGCTTCAGCGTGAAGTAGTCGTCGCACCAGGTCTTGAAGCGCGGGTACTTGTCGTCCCCGAAAGGCGCCAGCGCATCGCGGCAGCTGCGGTGGAAGTGCAGCGCGTCCTCTTCGAATCCGTAGCAGGGCGTGAGGTCCATGCCGCCGCCGAACCAGCAGACCGGTTCGCGACCTTCGGGCAGCGCCGCCAGCATGCGCACGTTCATGTGGACGATCGGCACGTAGGGATTGCGCGGATGGAAGACCAGCGACACGCCCATGGCCTCGAAGGGCGCCCCGGCGAGCTCGGGACGGTGCTGCGTCGCCGACGGCGGCAGGCGCGGTCCGCGAACCTGCGAGAAGCCGCAGCCCGCGCGCTCGAACAGCGCACCGTTTTCGAGGATGCAGGTGAGGCCGCTGCCCTGCAGCGCTTCGCCGGGCGCCTTTTGCCAGGGGTCGCGCACGCAGCGGCCGCCGTCGGCGGTTTCGACTGCGTCGACGATGCGCTGCTGCAGGCCGCGCAGATAAGCAACGACGTCCTCCGGCCGGGTCGGGTCGCCGCTGCCGGACATCGCTGCCGCCGACATCAGCTGGCGCTGCCGCGCGCGTGGACTGCGCGGTGGCCGATGTCCTTGCGGTACTGGGCGCCGTCGAACTGGATGCGCGCGGCCACCGCGTATGCGCGCTGCTGGGCCAGCTTGACGCTGTCGGCCAGCACCGTGACGCACAGCACGCGGCCGCCGCTGGTCGTGAGCTCGCTGCCCTCGAGCGTGGTGCCGGCATGGAATACCACGGCATCGGGCGCCTCGGGCGGAATGCCCGTGATGCGGTCGCCCTTGCGCGGCGAGAGCGGGTAGCCGTGCGCCGCCATCACGACGCCCAGCGCCACGCGGCGATCCCATTCGAGCTCCACCTGGTCGAGCGTGCCGTCGGTCGCGTGCCAGAAGACCTCGAACAGGTCGGACTTGAGGCGCAGCATGATCGGCTGCGTTTCGGGATCGCCCATGCGGCAGTTGAACTCGAGCGTCTTGGGATGGCCCTTGGCGTCGATCATGAGGCCGGCATAGAGGAAGCCGGTGTAGGGAATGCCGTCCTTCTCCATGCCGCGGATGGTCGGCAGGATGATCTCGCGCATGGCGCGCGCATGGACCTCGGCCGTGACCACGGGCGCCGGCGAATAGGCGCCCATGCCGCCGGTGTTCGGGCCTTCGTCGCCGTCCTGCAGCCGCTTGTGGTCCTGGCTGGTGGCCAGCGCCGTCACGTTCTTGCCGTCGCACAGCACGATGAAGCTGGCTTCCTCGCCTTGCAGGAATTCCTCGATCACGACGCGCGCGCCGCCCTCGTTGTGCGAGACGCCGAACTTGTTGTCGAGCAGCATGAAGTCGATCGCCTCGTGCGCCTCGGCCAGCGTGGTCGCGACGACCACGCCCTTGCCGGCCGCCAGGCCGTCGGCCTTGACCACGATCGGCGCGCCCTTGGCATCGACATAGGCATGTGCGGCCACCGCATCGGTGAAGGCCTCGTACTCGGCGGTCGGGATGTTGTGGCGCTTCATGAAGGCCTTCGAGAAGGCCTTGGAGCTCTCGAGCTGCGCCGCAGCCTGCGTCGGCCCGAAGATGCGCAGGCCGTGGGCCCGGAACTCGTCGACCACGCCGGCCGCCAGCGGCGCCTCGGGGCCGACCACGGTGAGGCCGATCTTCTCCTTCTGGGCCCATGCGCGCAGCTCGGCCGGTGCCGACAGGTCGACGCATTCGTAGCGGGCGTCCGAACGCGTGCCGCCGTTGCCGGGCGCGACGAACACGCGGCTCACGCGGTCGGACTGCGCCAGGCGCCACGCCAGGGCGTGCTCGCGGCCGCCGCCTCCAATCACCAGTACCTTCATTCGCGGGCTTTCGTTCGCGCTGCCGTCATTCGGACAGCGCGGCGTTGTGATAGACATCCTGCACGTCGTCGAGGTCCTCGATGACGTCGAGCAGCTTCTGCATGCGGGCCGCATCCTCGCCGGCCAGCTCGATCGTGTTCTCGGCCCGCATCGTGACCTCGGCGATCTCGGGCTTGAGCCCGGCGGCCTCGAGCGCGTTCTTGACGGCTTCGAAGTCGGCAACCGCCGTCAGCACCTCGACGGCGCCGTCGTCGTCGGTGACGACGTCCTCGGCACCGGCCTCGAGCGCGACTTCCATCACCTTGTCCTCGTCGGTGCCGGGCGCGAACACCAGCTGGCCGCAGTGCTTGAACTGGAAGGCGACCGAGCCTTCGGTGCCCATGTTGCCGCCGTACTTGGAGAAGGCATGGCGAACCTCGGCGACCGTGCGCACGCGGTTGTCGGTCATGGTGTCGACGATGATCGCGGCGCCGCCGATGCCGTAGCCCTCGTAGCGGATCTCCTCGTAATTGACGCCTTCGAGGTTGCCCGTGGCCTTGTCGATGTTGCGCTTGATGGTGTCGATCGGCAGATTGACCGCCTTCGCCTTCTCCACCGCCAGCCGAAGCCGCGGATTGGCGCCGAGGTCGCCGCCGCCATTGCGCGCGGCCACCGTGATCTCACGTATTGCACGGGTCCAGAGCTTGCCGCGCTTCTCGTCCTGCCGCCCTTTCCGGTGCTGAATGTTCGCCCATTTGCTGTGTCCGGCCATGGCTCAATCTCTCGCAATCTTGTGTTTTCAAACCAGGCAGCGAGTTTACTGTCCGGCGCCTGCAACTGCCGGGCCCGTCCGACAGGAGCGCCAGAGGCTTTTTGGGATAATTCGCCGGCTTCCAGAATGCAGATTCCCAATTCCGCCGCATGACCCCAACGAAAACAACTCACTCCACCGGCGCGGCCGCCTCACCGGACTGCGACGTGCTCGTGATCGGCGGCGGTCCGGCCGGCGCCACGGCCGCAGCGCTGCTCGCGCGCCAGGGGCGACGGGTCGTGATGCTCGAGAAGGCGCACCATCCGCGCTTTCATATCGGCGAATCGCTGTTGCCCGCCAACGTGGCGCTGTTCGACCAGCTGGGCCTGCGCGAGGAGCTCGAGCGCATCGGCATGCCCAAGTGGGGCGTCGAATTCGTGTCGCCCGACCATGACCACGTGACCCGGCTCGAATTCGCCGAGGCCATGGACAAGTCCATGCCCTACGCCTGGCAGGTCCGCCGCTCGGAGATGGACGAGATCCTGTTTCGCCATGCCGCGGCCCAGGGCGCCGAGGCCATCGAGGGCTGCCGCGTGCGCGAGGTCGCATTCGATGCCGACGGCGCCGACGTCAAGGCCGTGATGGACGATGGCGCCGAGCGCCACTGGCGCGCGCGCTTCGTGCTCGACGCATCGGGCCGCGACACCTTCCTCTCGAACAAGCTCAAGGCCAAGCAGAAGAACCCCAGGCACAACAGCTCGGCGCTGTTCGGCCACTTCACGAACGCCGAGCGCGCCGAGGGCAAGCTCGAGGGCAACATCACGATCTTCTGGTTCGCCCACGGCTGGTTCTGGTACATCCCGCTGGCCGACGGCCAGACCAGCATCGGCGCAGTCTGCTGGCCCTACTACCTCAAGTCGCGCAGCAAGCCGCTCAAGGAGTTCTTCGCCGACACGATCGCGATGTGCGAGCCGTTGGCGCAGCGCCTGAAGGACGCCACGCTGGTCGACGATGCGGTCCACGCCACCGGCAACTACTCCTACACCAGCACCCACTGCAGCGGCGAGCGCTACCTGATGCTCGGCGATGCGTATGCCTTCATCGACCCGGTGTTCTCCTCGGGCGTGTATCTCGCGATGCACAGCGCCTTCGTCGGCGCCGAAGTGGTCGCCACCGCGCTCGACCAGCCGGCGCGGGCCGCCGCAGCGCGCAAGCGCTTCGAGGCCGACATGCGCAAGGGGCCGCGCGAGTTCTCGTGGTTCATCTTCCGCGTCACCAACCCGACCATGCGCGAGTTCTTCATGTATCCGCAGAATCCCATGCGCGTGAAGGAGGCGCTGATGTCGCTGCTGGCCGGCGACATCTACGGCAAGACCCCGATCTGGCGGCCGCTGCGGGTGCTGAAGACCATCTACTTCGCAATCTGCGCCTCCCATCCGCGCCGCAGCTGGAACGCCTGGCAGCGCCGTCGCCGCAACATCCGCGACCTCGGTCCCCTGGCCGGCGAAAACGTGGTCGAGGTCCGGTGACCGCCCGACTTCACCTGGGCGCACCGCCCCTGCGCGTGCAGCGCCTCCAGCTGGCCGACGCCCTGGCGCTCGCACCCGGTGATGCGTCGCCCTGCGACGTGCTCGGTGCCATCGCCTATGGCCCGCCAGACAGCCCGGGCGGATTGCCGACCGTGAACGCCAGCGTGCTGTGCGCCGGCGGGGCGATGGCCGACGCCTGGCGCGCGAGCGAGCACGTTGCATCCGGCACCACCGGCGCGGTGCGCTGGCGCTGTGACGGCCACTGGATGTTCGGCGCGATCGACCTCGACGAGCGCATCGAGCAAACCGGTGTCGCCGCGCTGGCCGAGCGCGCGTATCGCGACCTCTTCGCTGCGCTCGCTGAAACCGGCTGCACCCATCTGCTGCGGCTCTGGAACTATCTGCCGCAGATCAACGGCGACGGCGGCGGCATGGAGCGCTACCGGCAATTCAATGTCGGACGGCACCGGGCCTTCGTCGACGCCGGCCAGGCCGCCTTCGAGGGCGCACCGGCGGCATGTGCACTGGGCATTCATCGAGGTGCGCTGGGCATCCGCTTCCTGGCCGGCCGCACGGCCCCGGTCGCAATCGAGAACCCGCGGCAGGTTTCCGCCTACCGCTATCCGACGGACTACGGGCCGCGCGCACCGAGCTTCTCTCGCGCCGCGCTGGCCGACATCGGCGGCGGCGACGTCGCCCTCTTCATCTCGGGCACCGCCAGCATCGTGGGCCACGAGACCGTGCACGCAGGCAGGCTCCTGCCGCAGGTGCAGGAGACGCTGCGCAACCTCGCCGCCGTGATCGCGGCGGCCGAGGCGCACACCAGCGCCCGCTTCGACCTCGCCGCGCTCGATTGCGTGGTGTACGTGCGCCACGCGTCCGATGCCGCGCTCGTGCGGCAGGCGCTGCAAGAGGCGCTGGGCTCAGCCGCCCACACCGTGATGCATGCGGTCTACCTCGAAGCCGACATCTGCCGCCAGGACCTGCTGGTGGAGATCGAGGCCCATTCGGTCGCTCGCGGCGCTCTGCGCGCCTGAAGGGCCCGGCCTTCCATGAACCGACTGCTGCGCCTGGCGCTCACGATCCCGGTCGCGCTGGTGCTCTACGCGCTGCTGCTCCTGCTCGGTGCCATCACCCTGCCCTGGAACATTGTCGCCATGGTGCTCTACCCCGTCTTGCCCGAGGCCATCGGGCGTCGGCTGGGCCGGAGCGCCATCGCGTTCTGCTATCGCTCCTTCTGGGCCGCAGCCTCGCTGAGCGGCATGATGCGCATCGATGCCGACTGCCTGGACGCCCTGCGCGAAGAGCGCGGACTGATCCTGATGGCCAACCATCCCACGATGCTCGACGCCCTGCTGCTGGTGGCGCGCCTGCCGCGCAGCGCCTGCATCATGAAGGCCGAGCTGATGCGCAACATCTTCCTGGGCGGAGGCGCACGCCTTGCCCGCTACATCCGCAACGATTCCGCCCGCACCATGGTGCGGCTGGCGGTCGACGACCTGAAGAACGGCGGCCAGCTCGTGATCTTCCCCGAGGGCACGCGCACCGTGACGCCGCCGCTCAATGCCTTCAGGCCCGGCGTCACGCTGATCGCCAAGCTCGCGCAGGCACCGATCCAGACCGTCTTCATCGACACCGAGTCGCCCTATCTGTCCAAGGGCTGGCCGCTGTGGCGCGTGCCGCCGCTGCCGATCGTGTTCCGGCTCAGCCTGGGCCAACGCTTCGCACCGTCGCAGGACAGCAATGCGCTGCTGCAGCAGATCGAGCTCTACTACCGCCAATCCATGGAACAGCGCGCGCCCGGCGCGCAGCCCGCATGCCAGACGTCTCGCGCACCCACCTTGTCCTGATCCCCAGCTACAACACAGGCGAACGCCTGTTCTCGACGGTCGAGGCGGCGCGCGCGCAGTGGAACCCGGTGTGGGTGGTGGTCGACGGCAGCACCGACGGCACGGGCGAGCGCCTGCAGCAGATGGCCGCCGCCGATCCCGGACTGCGCGTCTGGCTGCTGCCGAGCAACCAGGGCAAGGGCGCTGCGGTGCTGCACGGCCTGCGCGAGGCGCGGCAGGCCGGCTTCACGCATGCGCTGACGATGGATTCCGACGGCCAGCATCCGGCCGACCTGATCCCGGCCTTCATGCAGGCTTCGCGTGCGCGGCCCGAGACCATGGTGCTCGGCCGCCCCGTGTTCGACGCCAGCGCCCCGCTGCTGCGGGTGCGCGGCCGGCGCGTGTCGAACGGCTGGACCCAGCTCGAGACGCTGTTCGCGGGCATCGGCGATTCGCTCTACGGCTTTCGCGTGTACCCGGTCCCGGAGCTGATCGCAGTCATGCAGCGCCAGCCGTGGATGCGCCGCTTCGACTTCGACACCGAGGCCGTGGTGCGGCTGGCCTGGCGCGGCGTGAAGCCGGTCAACATCGACGCCCCGGTCAAGTACCTCACGGCCGAGGAAGGCGGGGTCTCGCATTTCCGCTACGGGCGCGACAACGTGCTCCTGACCTGGATGCACGCGCGGCTGATGGTCGAGTTCGTGCTGCGGCTGCCGTTGCTGCTGCTGCGCCGCGTGCGGCGTGCGCCACCGTTCCAGGATTGAGCGACGGCGCAGCCGGCACGCGGCCGGGCCCGTTTATTGCGATGCAGGCGCAAGACCGCCGCCTAGAATGAGCGACGGCTTTTTCACCCCTTTTCCATCCCACTGTTCCAGGAACCACATGAGCTCCATCAACTTCATCGGCGGCGAAAAGGGCGGGGTCGGCAAATCGGTCACCGCTCGCGTGCTGGCTCAGTACTTCATCGATCACAGCCGCCCGTTCGTGGGCTACGACACCGATCGCTCGCACAGCTCCTTCACGCGCTTCTACGAGGGCTTCGCCTCGCCGGTGGTGGTCGACAGCTTCGAGGGCCTCGACACCGTGGTCAACGGCTTCGAGAGCAATCCGCAGCAGAGCGTGATCGTCGACCTCGCGGCCCAGACACTGGCGCCGCTGTCGCGCTGGATCAAGGAATCGGACCTGTTCGACGTCTTCGCCGAACTGGGCGTGGCGGTCAACTTCTGGCACGTGCTCGACGACGGCAAGGATTCGAGCGACCTTCTCGGCACGCTGATCGACACCTTCGGCGACCGGCCCAACTACATCGTGGTCCAGAACTACGGGCGCGGCAACGACTTCGGCCTGCTGCTCGGCTCGCAGTCGCTCAGCAAGGCCGCCGCCCATGGCGCCCGCGTGATCGCCCTGCCCCGGCTGCACGATGCCAGCATGCGCAAGATCGACGGCGGCAACACCAGCTTCTGGAAGGCGGTCAACGACCGCGAAGGGCCGCATGCGCTGGGCCTGCTCGAGCGTCAGCGCGTGAAGACCTGGCTGGCGACCGCTTACGCCGCCTTCGACACCTTGCCGCTGTAGGGCGGAGGCCGGGCGCCGCCGGGCGCTGTGCCGGGCGGCTCAGGCCGTGGTCTTGGCCGCCGGTCGGATCGGCGGCCGGCGGAAGGCGCGCGACAGCAGCACCAGCAGCAGCACCGAGAACACGGTGAAGGCAATGAAGGACCAGTTGGCGATCGACAGGCCCAGGAAGGTCCAGTCGACCTGCGAGCAGTCGCCGGCGCCGCGGAAGATCATCGGCAGCGCGCGCTGCAGCGGGAAGGTCTCGATCATCCCGTAGATGTCGCGCCCGCACGTGACCACCTCGGGCGGATACCACTGGAGCCAGCTCTGGCTGGCCGCGGTGTAGGCGCCGCCGATCGCCGCAACCAGCGCGAGCAACATGGCGACGAAGCGAAACACCCTGCCACCGCTGGCGGCGCCGATCGCCGCGAAGACGGCCACCAGGATCAGCGCGTAGCGCTGCACGACGCACATCGGGCACGGCTCGAGCCCCACCACGTGCTGCAGATACATGCCGAAGGCCAGCATCGCCACGCAGGCCAGGCAGACGAGAGCCAGTGCGCGCCGCGGCGCGCCGAAAAACCAGTCGATCACATTCAAGGCGAAACCCATTCCTCTACGAACACCCGGGCCTTGCGCGGCGTGGCGACGACGGTGTCGCCCTCGCTGAGACCCAGGTCCCGGAACTGTTGCGCAGGGAGTTGCGCCTCGATGATGGTTCCGGAGCCCGGATTATCGGGATTCGACTCGACCGGTTCGAGTTCCAGGCGCGCGATGGGTCCGACCACGATCGCGCGGCTCAGGATGGCGACGATGCCGGTGGCGCCCGGTGCGTAGCGCTCGACGCTGAGGTCGTGCGGCCGCACGTAGGCCAGCGCCTTGCCGTCGCGCAGCCCCGGCTGCTCGGGCGTGTCGATGCGGATGCCCTCGACCTGCACCTCGCCTTCGAGCGAGCGGCCGTGGAACAGGTTGACGTCGCCCAGGAAGCCGTAGACGAACGGGCTGGCCGGATGGTCCCAGACGTCCTGGGGCGAGCCCACCTGCTCGATGCGGCCGCTGTTCATCAGCACCACGCGGTCGGCCACCTCGAGCGCCTCTTCCTGGTCGTGGGTGACGAAGATGCTGGTGACGTGCAGCTCGTCGTGCAGGCGACGCAGCCAGCGGCGCAGTTCCTTGCGCACCTTGGCGTCGAGCGCGCCGAAGGGCTCGTCGAGCAGCAGCACCTTGGGCTCGACCGCGAGCGCCCGGGCCAGCGCGATGCGCTGGCGCTGGCCGCCCGAGAGCTGCGAAGGGTAGCGATCGGACAGCCAGTCGAGCTGCACCAGCTTGAGCAGGTCGTGCACCTTGGTCTTGATCTGCGCTTCGGACGGCCGCTGGCCGCGCGGCTTGACGCGCAGTCCGAAGGCCACGTTCTCGAACACCGTCATGTGGCGGAACAGCGCGTAGTGCTGGAACACGAAGCCGACCTGGCGGTCTCGCACGTGGACGTCCGTGGTGTCCTCGCCCGAGAACAGGATGCTGCCGGCGCCCGTGGTCTCGAGGCCCGCGATGATGCGCAGCAGCGTTGTCTTGCCGCAGCCCGAGGGCCCCAGCAGCGCCACCAGCTCGCCCGAGGCGACGTCCAGGTTGACGTCGCGCAGCGCGTGGAAGTCGCCGAACTGTTTGCTGACGTTGCGAATTTCGATGCTCATGATGTCTTCTCTTTCAGGCGGCCGCGGGCGTCGGACGCTCGGGCGGCAGTTCGGCCAGGGCCTTCATCTCGCGCTCGTGGCGCCACTCGATCACCGACTTGATCACCAGCGTGACCAGCGCCAGGATCGCCAGCAGCGAGGCCACCGCGAAGGCGGCCACCGACTGGTACTCGTTGTAGAGCACCTCGACGTGCAGCGGCATGGTGTTGGTCTGTCCCCGGATATGGCCGGAGACCACCGACACTGCGCCGAACTCGCCCATGGCCCGCGCATTGCACAGGATCACGCCGTACAGGAGGCCCCACTTGATGTTGGGCAGCGTCACGCGCCGGAAGGTCTGCCAGCCGGTGGCACCGAGCACGATCGCGGCCTGCTCCTCGTCGGTGCCCTGGGCCTGCATCAGCGGGATCAGTTCCCGCGCGATGAACGGGAACGTCACGAACACGGTCGCCAGCACGATGCCGGGCACCGCGAAGATGACCTTGATGTCGTGCGCCTGCAGCCACGGGCCGAACCAGCCCTGGGCGCCGAAGACCAGCACGTAGATCAGGCCGGCGACCACGGGCGACACCGCGAACGGGAGGTCGACCAGCGTCGTCAGGACCGCCTTGCCGCGGAACTCGAACTTGGCGATGGCCCAGGCCGCGGCGACGCCGAAGACCAGGTTGACCGGCACTGCGATGGCGGCCACCAGCAGGGTCAGGCGGATCGCGCTCCAGGCGTCGGGCTCGCGCAATGCGTCGAGGTAGGCCCCGACGCCCTTGCGCAGCGCCTCGGCCGCGACCGCGGCCAGCGGCAGCACCAGGAACAGGAACATGAAGGCCAGCGCGATGCCGATCAGCGTGCGGCGCACCCAGGCCGACTCGGTCGTGCCGGACTGCACGCGGCGCACGGCGGAGGAAGAAGATCCGCTCATCAGATGCCTCCCGATCGGCGGCGTTGCCAGCCCTGCAGGCCGTTGATGACCAGCAGCAGCGCGAACGAGATCACCAGCATCACGAGCGCGACCGCGGTGGCGCCTGCGTAGTCGTACTGCTCGAGCTTGCCGATGATGATCAGCGGCGTGATCTCCGAGACCATCGGCATGTTGCCGGCGATGAAGATCACGGAGCCGTATTCACCGATCGCACGCGCAAACGCCATCGCGAAGCCCGTGAGCAGCGCCGGCATGATCGACGGCAGGATCACCTTGGTGAAGGTCTGCAGCCGCGATGCACCGAGGCTGGTGGCGGCTTCCTCGAGTTCGCGTTCGGTGTCCTCGAGCACCGGCTGCACCGTGCGCACCACGAAGGGCAGGCCGACGAAGATCAGCGCGATCACGATGCCCGCAGGCGTGAAGGCCAGCTTGATGCCGAGCGGCTCCAGAAACTGGCCCACCCATCCGTTGCCGGCGAGCAGCGCGGTCAGCGAGATGCCGGCCACCGCGGTGGGCAGCGCGAACGGCAGGTCGACCAGCGCGTCGATGATCCGCTTGCCCGGAAACTTGTAGCGCACCAGCACCCAGGCCACCAGCAGGCCGAACACCAGGTTGACCAGCGCGGCCAGGAACGACGCACCGAAGGTGAGCCGGTAGGAGGCCATCACGCGCGGGGCGCTGACCGCGACCCAGAACTGATCCCAGTTCATCGTGAAGGTCTTGAAGACCAGCGCCGACAACGGGATCAGCACGATCAGGCTCAGGTAGAGCACCGAGTAGCCGAATGTCAGCTGAAAGCCCGGCAGCACGCGCCGCGAGACGCCCTTGGCTCCCACGCGCGCAATCGGCGCCGCCCCGGAGGGCAGCGCCGAGGTGGCAACACCGCTCATTTACTTCGCGCCGGGCGTGTAGAGCTTGTCGAACTGGCCGCCGTCGTTGAAGTGCACCTTCTGGGCTTCGCCGAGGCTGCCGAACAGTTCCTGCACCGTGAACAGCTGCAGCGGCTTGAAGGTCGCGGCATTCTTCTTGAGCACGGCTTCGGAGCGCGGGCGCAGCGCATGCTTGGCGGCGATTTCCTGCGCTTCGTCGGAATAGAGGAAGTCGAGGTAGGCCTTGGCCAGCTCGCCGGTGCCCTTCTTGTTGACCGTGCGTTCGACCACAGCGACCGGGTTCTCGGCCAGGACGCTGATCGAGGGATACACGGCATCGACCTTGCCGGTGCCGAACTCGCGGTCGATCGAGACCACTTCGGACTCGAAGGTGATCAGCACGTCGCCGATGTTGCGTTGCAGGAAGGCAGTGGTGGCGTCGCGGCCGCCGCGCGCCAGGATCGGCACGTTCTTGAACAGCTTGGCCACGAACTCGGCCGCCTGGGCGTCGGTGCCGCCCTTCTTCTTCACGTAGCCCCAGGCCGCGAGGTAGGCATAGCGGCCGTTGCCGCCGGTCTTCGGATTGACGACCACGACCTGCACGCCGGGCTTGATGAGGTCGTCCCAGTCCTTGATGCCCTTCGGATTGCCGTTGCGCGTCAGGAACAGCATCGTCGAGGTCGTCGGCGATGCGTTGTAGGGGAATTTCTTCGGCCAGTCCTTGGCGACGACGCCGGCGTTGGCCAGGAAATCGATGTCGGTCGAGGTGTTCATCGTGACGACGTCGGCATCGAGGCCGTCGGCAACGGCGCGGGCCTGGGCGCTCGAACCGCCGTGCGACTGGTCGATCTTGACGTCCTTGCCGGTGGTCTTCTTGTAGTGGGCCGCGAAGGCGGCGTTGTAGTCCTTGTAGAACTCGCGCGCCACGTCGTAGGACGCATTGAGCAGCGTCTGGGCCGAGGCTGCGCCACTGGCCGCGAGCACGACGGCGCCGATGAGGGTCTTGATTCTGGAAGTCATAGAGTTGCCGAGGTTTCGAAATTCTTGCGGCCGCCCATCAAGGGGGTCGGCTCGTCGGTCAGTGATTGGAGCAGCGCCAGGCCCAAGGGCCAGTCGCCGTGTCCGGATTCGATGTTGATGTGGCCGGCATTCTGCATGCGGACGAATTCGCTGCCCCAGGCACGGGCATAGGCGCCGGCCAGTCGCACCGGGCAGAAAGGGTCGTTGCTGCTGGCGACGACGATGCTGCGGTACGGCAGCCGAGCGAACGGCACCGGCGCGAAATCGGTCAGCGCGGCGCGGCGTTCGGGATCGGCGGGCGCCACCAGCAGCGCGCCTGCGATGCGCGAGGCGGCCGCGGCCGACAGATGCGTGGTTGCGATGCAGCCGAGGCTGTGGGCGGCAATCACGACCGGCCCGGGGCTTTGCAGCACGGTTGCCTCGAGCGCGGCGACCCAGGCGGCACGGCTCGGCGTGATCCAGTCGTCCTGCACCACGCGCACCGCGCCCTGCATGCGCTCGGCCCAGAGGCTCTGCCAATGGCCGGGGCCGGAATCGCGCCAGCCCGGCACGATCACGATGGTCGGTGTGCTCACGCAGTCCTTGTTTGTTGCGGTGGGGTCGCCATTCTGCGGAGCAAGGCTAGGAACACAAACGAATATCTATTTGTTTGGTTATGGGGTTTTGGGCATAAGCCGGTCAACCAGCCAGGGCATGGGGCTCTGCACCGTCGAGGTTCTCGACCAGGAAATCGATCAGGCGGCGTACCGCAGGCACCAGCGCCCGGCGCGCCGGGAACACGGCATGGCAGATGCCGGGGCCCGGCCCCCAGCCCGGCAACACCTCGACCAGCTTGCCGGCATTGATCTCGCGCCGGCACATGTAGTCGGGCAGCACCGACGCGCCGGTGCCCTGCACCACCGCGAACTGGAGCGTGAGCAGGTCGTCCGCCACGTAGCGCGGCGTGTGGGTGTGGACCACGATCTTGCCGGTCGGCCCTTCGAGCCGCCAGCTGGCCTTTCCCTCGCCGGTCGACATCGCGACCGAATCGAGGCGGCCGAGGTCGGCCGGCGTCAGCACCGGTCCCTGGCGACTCAGCAACTCGGGCGTCGCCACGAGGATGCCCCGGCTGACGCCGAAGTTCTTGGCCACCAGCGTGGCGCTGTCCTCGATCACGGGGCGCACGCGCAGGGCGAGGTCCACGCCCTCCTCGACCGGATCGACGGGGCGGTTCAGCACCCGCATCTCGACCCGCACCTGCGGATAGCGGCGCAGGAACTCGGGCAGCAACGGGCCGACGCTGCTGTGGGCCAGCGTCACCGGACAGCTGAGCCGGACCGTGCCGGTCGGCTCGGTCTGCACCTGCGCCACGGCCTCGGAGGCCGCCTGGGCGGCATCGCGCATGGCGGCGCAGTGCTTGAGGTAGATCTCGCCCGCGGGCGTGAGCGAGAGCCGGCGCGTGCTGCGCTGCATCAGCTGGACGCCGAGGCGGGCCTCCAGATCGGCCACCCGGCGCGAGAGCCGGGACTTCGGAATGCCGAGCGCCCGGCTGGCGGCCGCGAACCCGCCGCGTTCGGCCACTTCGGCGAAGAACACCATGTCGTTGAGGTCTTGCATCGGCTGATTGTCCTATTCTTGGAACGAACTAAGGCATTTTTACAGACTTATCAATTAATCGCTTCAAAAATAGAATTCTCCCCACGCCGACCGATTTCCGTGCCGGCCCCTCAAGAAAGGCATTCACCATGAAGCTGCTGCACGTCGATTCCAGTGTCCTCGGAGGCAACTCCGTTTCCCGCCAACTCACCGCGGAAGTGGTGGCCGACTGGCGCAAGACCCATCCCGACACCACGGTCGAATACCTCGACCTGGCGGTGGACACGCCCAACCATTTCAGCGCCGATGCGCTCGGGATCAAGGTCGGCGCCCAGGCCGAGCCGACCGCCGCCCAGCGCTTCGAGAACGAAGTCTCCGAGCGGCTCGTGAGCCAGTTCCTGGCCGCCGACGTGATCGTCGTCGGCGCCCCGCTCTACAACTTCACGGTGCCGACCCAGCTCAAGGCCTGGATCGACCGCCTGGCGCAGGCCGGCCGCACCTTCAAGTACACCGAGAAGGGTCCCGTGGGCCTGGCCGGCGGCAAGACCGTGATCGTGGCCTCGACCCGCGGCGGCGCCTACTCGACCAGCGATGGCGGCCAGGCGATGGAGCACCAGGAGAGCTACCTCAAGGTGGTGTTCGGCTTCTTCGGCATCACCGACGTGCGCATCGTGCGCGCCGAGGGCCTGGCGATGGGCGATGCCGCCAAGGCCTCGGCGCTGGCGGCAGCGCGTGCCGACATCGGCACGGCGACCGGCAAGGCCGCGAACCAGGACCAGGCGGCGCTCGCGGCCTGATGTTCGGGACCGGACGCCTCGTGCGTCCGGACAATGAAAAGGGGCGGCCCACATCGAGCGGGCCGCCCCTTTTTCGTCGTCGCGCAGGCTACTTGCCGACGTGAAGATTGATCCAGGCCACGTACTTGTCGACCCAGCCCTGGAGGAACTGCTTGCTGGTCTCGGCGATGTGGCCCTTGTCGTCGAACATGCCTTCCTTGTTCTGGATGTAGACCTCGGGCTGGTTGAGGGTCGGCATGTCGAGGTAGGCCAGGATCGGCCGCAGGTGCTGCTGCGCGGCCGCGGTGCCGATCGGGCCCACCGAGACGCCGACCACGCCAGCCGGCTTGCCGGCCCAGGCGCTCTGGCCGTAGGGACGCGAGGCGTTGTCGATCGCGTTCTTGAGCACGCCGGGAATCGAGCGGTTGTACTCGGCCGTCACGAACAGCACGCCGTCGGCGGCCGCGATCTCGCTCTTCAGGCGCCGCACCGACGCCGACTGGTTGCCGTCCTCATCCTGGTTGTAGAGCGGCAGATCGTCGATGCGCACATGCTCGAAGGTGAAATCCGCGGGCGCCAGGTGCGCGATCGCAAGCGCGAGCTTGCGGTTCAGCGAATCCTTGCGCAGGCTGCCGATGACGACGGCGATCTTTTTCTGGCTCATGAAGACTCCTTGCAGACGGGGGGTTGGGGAGGAACGCTCGACGATAGCTCAGGCCCGGTGCCGCGGGGGCGCGTTCTGCACGCTGGCCTGCGACACGCTGGCGCCGGCCGGCACGTCGTCGGTGATCCAGACGTTGCCGCCGATGACGGCGCCGCGACCGAGCGTGACGCGGCCGAGGATGGTGGCGCCGGCGTAGATCACGACGTCGTCCTCGACCACCGGATGGCGCGGCAGGCCCTTCTGCAGGTTGCCTTCGGCGTCGGTCGGGAAGCGCTTGGCGCCGAGCGTCACGGCCTGGTAGATGCGCACCCGCTTGCCGATCACGGCGGTCTCGCCAATCACGACGCCGGTGCCATGGTCGATGAAGAAGCCGGCATCGATCTTCGCGCCCGGATGGATGTCGATGCCGGTCTGGCCGTGCGCGAGCTCGGCCGTGATGCGCGCCAGCAGCGGCAGGCCGAGCCCGTAGAGCTGGTGCGCCAGCCGGTGATGGATCATCGCCAGGATGCCCGGATAGCACAGCAGCACCTCGTCGACGCTGCGCGCCGCCGGGTCGCCTTGGAAGGCGGCCAGCACGTCGCCGTCGAGCAGCCGTCGGATGCCGGGCAGCGCGGCCGCGAAAGACTGCACCGCCTCGGCCGCCTGGGTGTCGATCTCTTCGGGGGGGCGCGGCTGGTGGCGCGCCATGTAGCGCAGCTCGAGCCGGGCCTGTGTCAGCAGCGACTGCAGCGCCGCGTCGAGCGTGTAGCCGACATAGAAATCCTCGCTGTCATGGCGCAGTTCCGGCGGCCCGAGCCGCATCGGAAACAGCACGCCCTTGAGCGATTCGACGACGCCCGCGAGCGCCTCGCGCGAAGGAAACTCGCGGCTGCCGGGCTCGCGCGAGCGCTGCTGCGAATCGCGCCATTCATCGCGCGCCTCGTGCAGCGCCGCAACCACCTGGCCGACATCGAATAACGGCATGGACACTTCTCCGTTCGTGGGGACTTGGACGATGCATCATCGCGCAAGTCCCCACGGCGGAGGGGTCTCTTCCTCAGAGCTTGGCGATCGAGACCTCGGTCGACTTCACGAGCGCGACCACGTCCGACCCCGGCTTCAGTTGCAGTTCGTCGACCGAGCGGGTCGTGATGACCGAGGTCACGATGCCCCATGCGGTCTCGACATCGACCTCGGACACGACGTCGCCACGGATGATTTCGCGCACCTTGCCCTTGAACTGGTTGCGCACGTTGATGGCTTGAATGGACATGGAAGACTCCTGATGGGTGGGATGAAAAGGGGGTGGATCAGAGCGCCCAGCGCAGCAGATGTGCCGGGCCGTCGGTCCAGTGGGTGTCGTTGGCAGGCTCGATGTCGGAGTCGGGCTGGCCGGGCTTCTGCAGCACGCGGTCAAGGATGCGTTTCTCGATGGCCGCGAACGCCGCATCGCCCTGGGAGCGCGGCCGCGCGAGCGTGATGTGCTCGTCGAGCGCGATGCGGCCGTCCTCGATCAGGATCACGCGGTCGGCCAACGCCACCGCTTCCTGCACGTCATGCGTGACCAGCAGCGCGGTGAAGCGGTGCTGCTGCCAGAGGCTCTCGATCAGGCGGTGCATCTCGATGCGCGTCAGCGCATCCAGGGCGCCGAGCGGCTCGTCGAGCAGCAGCAGACGCGGCTGGTGCACCAGGGCGCGTGCCAGTGCAACCCGCTGGCGCTGTCCGCCCGAGAGTCGCGCCGGCCATTCGCCCGCGCGTTCCGCCAGGCCCACCTGGGCCAGCACTTCGGCGCCGCGCGCCCTGCCCGCCTCGGACAGGCCCAGCGCGACGTTGTCGAGCACGCGCCGCCAGGGCAGCAGGCGCGCCTCCTGGAACATGATCCGCGTGTCGTCGTGCAGGCCGTCGACCTGCCGGCCGTCGGTGCTGAGCGTGCCGGCGGTCGCCGGCTCGAGGCCCGCCACCAGCCGCAGCAGGGTGCTCTTGCCGCAGCCGCTGCGGCCGACGATGGCGATGAACTGCCCGGGCTCGATGTCGAGCTGCGTGTTGCGCAGCACCTCGCGATCGCCGTAGCTCTTCGACAAGCCCTGGATCTCGAGATGGACGCCCGCTGGCGATTCGGGACGCGGTGCGGGTTGAAGCACGGCACTCATTTGGAAGCTCCTCCATAGGCGGGATGCCAGCGCAGCCACCAGCGCTCGAGGCCGCGCGCCAGCAGGTCGGCCAGCTTGCCGAGCAGCGCGTACAGCAGGATGCCGACAAGCACGATGTCGGTCTGCAGGAATTCGCGTGCGTTCATCGTCAGGTAGCCGATGCCCGACTGCGCCGAGATGGTCTCGGCCACGATCAGGATCACCCACATCAGGCCGAGCGAGAAGCGCAGGCCCACGAGGATCGAGGACACCGCGCCCGGCAGGATCACTTCCTTGTAGAGCTGCCAGCGGGTGAGGCCATAGGTGCGCCCCATCTCGATCAGCTGCGGATCGACGTTGCGGATGCCGTGGAAGGTGTTGAGGTAGATCGGGAAGAACACCGACACCGAGATCAGGAACAGCTTGGCCGACTCGTCGATGCCGAACCACAGGATCACGAGCGGGATCAGCGCCAGTGCAGGGATGTTGCGCACCATCTGCAGCGTCGAGTCGAGCAGGGTCTCGAAGAACTTGACGGAGCCGGTCAGGAGGCCGAGCAGCAGCCCCAGGCCGCCGCCGATGGCCAGACCCGCGAGCGCCCGGCCGGCGCTGATCTTCACGTGGGTCCAGAGTTCGCCCGAAGCGGTGAGTTTCCACGCCGCCTTCACGACCTCGATCGGTGCCGGCAGCACGCGGGTGGAGAGCCAGCCCAGCGACGAGGCGATCTGCCAGAAGGCGATCAGCGCCACCGGCACCAGCCATGGCACGAGGCGGCGGCCGACGCCGAGCACGAAGGCCTTGGCGCCGCCGAGCGAAGGTGCCTGCAGCGGAAGGGCCTGTACTTGTTCGGTCATGGCGTGGCCTCAGCTTTGCGACTGCAGCCGCGAGGGCGCGTCGAGATTGGCGACCACTTCGCCGAACGGGCCGCTCAGCACCTGCCCCGGCAGCCCCGGGCGGTGCTTCCGCGGCAGCAGCGGGAACACCAGTTCGGCGAAGCGGTAGGACTCCTCGAGGTGCGGATAGCCCGATAGGATGAAGTTGTCGATGCCGAGCGCGGCGTACTCCTCGATGCGCGCCGCCACGGTCTTCGGATCGCCGACCAGTGCGGTGCCGGCACCGCCGCGCACCAGCCCGACGCCGGCCCACAGGTTGGGGCTGATCTCGAGCGCCTCGCGCGTGCGGCGGGTGCCGCCTGCATGCAGCGCGGCCATGCGGCGCTGGCCTTCGGAATCCATGCGCGCGAAGGCGGCCTGCGCCCGCGCCACGGTCTCGTCGTCGACCCGGCTGATGAGCGATTCGGCCGCACGCCAGGCCTCGTCCTCGGTCTCGCGCACGATCACGTGCAGGCGGATGCCGAACTTCACGCTGCGGCCGTGGCTGGCCGCGCGCTCGCGGACGTCGGCGATCTTCTTCGCCACCTCGGCCGGCGGCTCGCCCCAGGTCAGGTAGGCATCGACCTGTTCGGCCGCGAGGTCGTGCGCCGCGGCCGACGAGCCGCCGAACCAGACCGGCGGGTACGGCTGCTGCACCGGCGGAAACAGCAGCTTGGCGCCCTTCACGCTCAGGTGCCTGCCTTCGTAGTCCAGGGCCTGGCCGTCGTGGCTGCGCGCGATGATCTCGCGCCAGATGCGGATGAACTCGGCCGACTGCTCGTAGCGTGCCGCATGGTCGAGGTAGACGCCGTCGCCCTCGAGCTCGGCCTGGTCGCCGCCCGTGACCAGGTTCACCAGCAGGCGGCCGCCTGACAGGCGATCGAAGGTCGCGGCCATGCGCGCGGCCAGGCTCGGCTGGTGCAGCCCGGGGCGTACCGCGACCAGGAACTTGAGCCGCCGGGTGGCACCGATCAGGCTCGAGGCGATGACCCACGGGTCTTCGCAGGAGCGCCCGGTCGGGATCAGCACGCCTTCGTAGCCGAGCGAGTCGGCGGCACCGGCGATCTGCTGCAGGTATTCGAGGTCGACCTTGCGCGCGCCCTCGGTGGTGCCGAGGTAGCGGCTGTCGCCGTGGGTGGGGAGGAACCAGAAGACTTGCATGGGAAACTTCAGACGGCTGCCTCGAGCAGGTTGATCTTCCTGGGGATCAGCCCGAGCGAGAGGAAGGTGTCGGCGATCTGCTGCTGCTCGCCGAGGATCGCCTTGGTGATCGGCCCGGTGCCGAACTGGCTGCGCGACACCGACAGCTCGACCACCGGTTGCGGCAGGCCCCACAGCGCAGCCAGCTCGGCCGCGAAGGCGCCGCGGTTGGCCTGGCCCCACTGATCGACGCGGTCGATTTCCTCGATGAGGATCTTGATGACGTCGGCGTTCTTCGCCGCATAGTCGAGCGACGAGAAGTAGAAGGCGCGGTTGCCCACCACGCCGGTGGCATCCGCGAGCACGCGGGCGTCGAGCGTCTTCTGCGCTGCGGCGAGGAACGGGTCCCAGATCACCCAGGCGTCGATCGAGCCCTTTTCGAAGGCGGCGCGCGCATCGGAGGGCGGCAGGAAAACGACGTTGACGTCGCTGTACGAGAGGCCGTTTTTCTCGAGCAGCTTGACCAGGAAGTAATGGACGTTGCTGCCCTTGTTGAGCGCGACCTTCTTGCCCTTCAGGTCCTTGACCGACTGGATCGCGGAGGTCTTCGGCACCAGCACCGCCTCGGACTGCGGCCGCGGAACGGTGGCCGCCACGTAGGCCAGCGGCGCACCGGCGGCCTGCGCGAAGATCGGCGGCGCCTCGCCGACGTCGCCGAAGTCGATCGAGCCGACGTTGAGCGCCTCGAGCTGCACCGGTCCGGCGGTGAACTCGGTCCACTTGACCGTGACGCCCAGGGGGGCCAGCCGCTTCTCGAGCGTGCCGCGGCCCTTGAGCAGGCTCAGCGTGCCCTTCTGGTTGCCGATGCGCAGCGTGCGCGCCGGTGCCTGGGGCTGGGCCAGCGCCGAGAGCGATGGTAGCGCCAGGGCCGCGGCGGCGCCCTGGATCAGCCGTCGACGGCCGGATGCATGAACGGTGAGAACGGGTCGCATTGGGTTTCTTTCAGGCAAGGGTTGCCCCGCGCCGCTCGGCGGCGATTTCGTTTCGGGACCGGGATGAAAAATCGGAAGCGGCGACCGGGCGCCGCCGGCGGAGGCGTCAGACGCTACATCGCACCTGGGCGAAATCGACCGGTTCGAAGCCCCAGGTCGGCGGCAGCCGGAGCCCTTCGCTGGCCAGCGTCTCGACCGCATCGTCGAGCCGCTGGGCCAGATCGGCCTGCAGCTGGTAGGCGCCCTCGGGCTGCAGCGTGACCTGGCCGTCGGTGGCGTAGACGCCGGGCAGGATATGACGCGCCGCCAGCGACTGCAGCACCGGCCGCAGCGCGTAGTCGAGCGCCAGCATGTGGTGCGGACTGCCGCCGGTGGCCAGCGGCAGCACGGTCTTGCCCTTGAGCGCCGACTGCGGCAGCAGGTCGAGAAAGACCTTGAGCACGCCGCTGTAGGCCGCCTTGTAGACCGGCGTCGCGATCACGATCACGTCGGCACGCCGCAGCTGCTCGACCGCGTGCTGCACCGACGGATGCGAAGCCTCGCCGAGCAGCAGCGCATGGGCCGCCAGCTCGCGGATCGCGAGCCGCTCGACCGGCACTTCGCGCAGGGCCAGGCGGGCGGCGACCGCATCGAGCAGCACCGCCGAACGCGAGGGCGCCGAGGGACTGCCGGCAATCAGGAGAACGGACATCGGGAGCCGGCTCGCGCTTTACTTCTGCTTGGCCAGGTAGATCTGGTCGAAGGTGCCGCCGTCGGCGAAGTGCACCTTGTCGGCCTTGCCCCAGCCGCCGAACGCGTCGTCGATCGTGAACAGCGTGAGCTTGGGGAACTGGTTCGCGTACTTGGCCTTGGCCTTGTCCGAGGTCGGACGGTAGTAGTTGCGGCCCGCCACGTCCTGGCCCTCGTCCGAGTACAGGTACTTGAGGTATTCCTCGGCCACGGCGCGCGTGCCCTTCTTGTCGACCACCTTGTCGACCACCGCCACCGAGGGCTCGGCCAGGATGCTGATCGACGGCGCCACGATGTCGAACTTGTCGGCACCGAACTCCTTCTGCGCGAGGTAGGCCTCGTTTTCCCAGGCCAGCAGGACGTCGCCGACGCCGCGCTGCACGAAGGTGATGGTCGAGCCGCGGGCGCCCGTGTCGAGCACCGGCACGTTCTTGTAGAGGTTGCCGACGAATTCCTTCGCCTTGTCGTCGCTGCCGTACTTGCGCTTGGCGAATTCCCAGGCCGCGAGGTAGTTCCAGCGCGCGCCGCCCGAGGTCTTGGGGTTGGGCGTGATCACCTGCACGCCGGCCTTGGTGAGGTCGTCCCAGTCCTTGATGCCCTTGGGATTGCCCTTCTTCACGAGGAAGACGATGGTCGAGGTGTAGGGCGCCGAGTTGTGCGGCAGGCGCTTCTGCCAATCCGCCTTGAGCAGGCCGCCGTTGGTGACCAGCGCGTCGACGTCGCCCGCCAGTGCCAGCGTCGCGACATCGGCGTCGAGGCCGTCGATGATCGAGCGCGCCTGCTTGCCCGAGCCGCCGTGCGACTGCTTGATCGTCACGTCCTGGCCGGTCTTGCCCTTCCAGTAGGCGGCGAAGGCCTTGTTGTAGTCCACGTAGAGCTCGCGCGTCGGGTCGTAGGAAACATTGAGCAGGGTCACGCCCTGCGCAAACGACGGCACAGCCGTCAGGGCGATGCCGGCCGTGAAGGCGGCAGCGAGGGAAAGCTTGATAAAGTCGCGGCGGAGGCGCATGGTCTTGTGCTCGTAAAAGGCATGAAGCTGAAGCCACGTATTCTGAATACGGCATATGGAATCGCGAACGACCGAGTTCTCAGTTCCAAATAACCAAATCAACTAAGACAACCCACATAAGGCAGGCATCTATGGCACGCATGGTCCAGTGCATCAAGCTCGGCAAGGAAGCCGAAGGGCTCGACTTCCCCCCCTATCCGGGCGAACTCGGCAAGCGACTGTGGGAAAGCGTGAGCAAGGAAGCCTGGGCCGCGTGGCTCAAGCAGCAGACGATGCTGGTCAACGAGAACCGGCTCAACCTTGCCGATGCGCGGGCTCGCCAGTACCTCGCGCGGCAGATGGAAAAGCACTTCTTCGGCGACGGCGCCGACGCGGTGCAGGGCTACGTGCCGCCGCCCGCGGCCTGAACGACCACATCGCAGATTTCCGCGCGGCCCATGGCTGAGCCCGTCGAATGGCGCGCCGACGGCATTCCGCGCAGCGCGCGCTTCGACGACATCTACCACACCGAAAGCGGCGCCGCCGCCCAGGCCCGCCATGTGTTCCTCGGCGGCTGCGGCCTGCCGGCAGCCTGGGCTTGCGCACCGCAATGGCGGATTCTCGAAACCGGCTTCGGTTTCGGCCTCAATTTCCTGACTGTCTGGCGCGCCTGGCGCGATGACCCGCAGCGCGCGCGGCTGCTGCACTTCGTGTCGATCGAGGCGCACCCGGTGTCGCGCGAGGACCTGCTTCGGGCCGCCCTCGCCTACCCCGAGCTGCGGCCGCTGGCCGAGGTCCTGGCCGCGCAATGGCATGGGCTCCTGCCGGGCTTCCATCGGCTCGCGTTCGATGAGGGCCGGGTGCTGCTCACGCTGTGCATCGGCGATGTGCAGGCCATGCTGCGCGCACAGCGCTTCGAGGCCGACAGCCTGTTCCTCGACGGCTTCAGCCCGCAGCGCAACCCCGCCATGTGGTCGCCGGACACGCTCAAGGCCCTGTCGCGCTTCGCGCGCCGCGGCACGCGCCTGGCGACCTGGACCATCGCGCGCGCCGTCTGCGACGCGCTGGCGCAGAACGGCTTTGCGCTCGTCAAGGCGCGGGGCTTGCCACCCAAGCGCGACTGCCTGCAGGGAGAGTTCGCACCGGCCTGGGAACCGCGCCGGCGCGCGCCCGAGCCGCAGAAGGTGTCGCCCGGGCGCTGCGTCGTGATCGGCGCCGGCCTGGCGGGTGCCGCGGTGGCGTCCAGCCTGGCGCGCCGAGGCTGGCAGGTGGAAGTGCTGGATGGCGCCGACCGGCCCGCGGCCGGTGCCTCCAGCCTGCCGGCCGGGCTGCTGGCGCCGCACGTCTCGCCCGACGACGCCCTGCTCTCGCGGCTCACGCGGGCCGGCGTTCGCGCGACCTGGCAGCAGCTCGAACAGCAGCTCGTGGAGGGCCGCGACTGGCGCGCCAGCGGCGTGCTCGAGCGCCGCGCCGAGGGCGACGACCGGCTGCCGGCCCACTGGTGCGCGGATGGCGCCAACGAAAGCTGGCATGCCGATGCGGCCCGGCTGCACGCCGCCGGACTGCCACCGGATGCGCGCGCACTCTGGCATGCGCGAGCCGGCTGGGTGGTGCCGGCGCGGCTGATCGAATCGTGGCTCGCGCAGCCCGGGATCACCGTGCGCCTCGGTGCGCGGGTGGCTCGGATCGAGCGCGGCGAGGCCGGCACGGCCTCGTGCTGGACCGTGCGCGATGCCGCCGGCCGACCGTTGGCCGAGGCCGACCGGGTCGTGGTCGCGGCCGGCTTCGAGAGCGGTGCCCTGGCGTCCGGCATGCCGCTGCAGCCGGTTCGCGGACAGGTCGACGGCGGCGAGATCGACGCCGCCATGCAGTTGCCGGAGGCACCCGTGAACGGCGACGGCCACCTGATCGCGGGCGTGCCGGGCCCGCAAGGGCCGATGTGGTTCGCGGGTGCGACCTTCGACCGCGACAGCATCGACATGCAACCCCGCGCCGCCGATACCGACTTCAATCGCGAGCGCCTGGCTCGCCTGCTGCCGCTCGCGGCGGCACAGGTCAGCGCCCAGTTCGAGGCCGGGCATACGACGCCCTGGACCGGCGTGCGCTGCGCCTCGGCCGACCGGCGCCCGCTGGTCGGACCGCTGGCCCCCGACGACCCCGAAGGCATCTGGCTGTGCACCGCGCTGGGCTCGCGCGGCCTGAGCTTCGCGGCCCTGTGCGCCGAACTGCTGGCGGCCCGCTGGCACGGCGAGCCGCTGCCGCTGCCTGCCAGGCTGGCGCAGGCCCTCGCCACCGAGCGTGTCGTCGCTCAGAGGTTGGCCAGCGCCATGTAGTCGAGCAGCGTCGATCCGCCCAGGGTCGCGAAGGGCAGCAGGATGGCCTTGAGCAGCGGTTGCTGCCAGAAAGGCGCGAACGCGCCTTCGTTCAAGGCCTCCACCCGCCCATGCAGCAGCCTGAGCTGCTCGGCCGTGGGATCGTCGGCCGCGGCCAGCGGATCGCGCTGCGGCGGCGCCGCGCTGGCGCGCATCAGCGCATCGCGGATCAGCTCGAGCGCATTGCGGCGCGAGGCCTCGGCCGCGAGCCGCAGCGCGAGCGCGCAGCCGACCGCGATCGCAGCGCCCGCCGCCGCCAGCACGATGGTGCTGGTCGGCATGAACCAGTCGTCGAAGGCGGCACTGCGCGACAGCAGCAGCAGCGACAGCACGATGAAGGGGTAGTAGATCAGTCGCGTCACGCAGCGCGTGCGCATGGCGACGAACTGCAGGTCGATCCAGCTGTCGAGAAATGCCTTCGGCACGCCGAGCTGCGACTGGAAGGCCTGCATGGTCGAAGGCGGCCAGTTGGCAGGCTGCTGGCGCAAGCCGGCGACGAAGCCCACGCACAGGGTGGTGGCGTCGACCACGAAGAACTCGAGGTAGTACATCGCGATCACCGCGGGCACCAGCAGCAGCGTGTGAAGCCGACGCGACAGCTCGCCGCGATGCGGCACGAAGAGATCCTCGCCGAGCGCCTGCAGCAGCAGGTAGCTGAAGCCGAACATCACGAGCACGTAGGCACTGCTGCGCACCATGCGCGCCGAGATCCGGTTCTGCACGATGTGACGCTTCCAGAAATCGAGCGCGGCGGCCGGCATGCCGTGGCCTCCCTGGGTGGCACGGCCGGTGCGCGGCACGAAGGCGAGCGAGAACATGCAGGCGAGACGCTCCCACCACGGGAGCGCGCGGTCGACCGCGCGCTGCTCCGCGACCAGTTCGCGCCGCGTGCGGCCGAGCCGGAAGCGGCGGCTGATGTCGTCGAGGTTGCGGTCCAGCATGGTCCAGCAGCGCGACAGCAGATACAGGCACAGCAGCAGCGTGAACAGCCGGATGCCCTCGGTCGGCCACAGGCTGATGCCCTCGAAGGCGACCAGCGGCTTGCCGTCGCGCGTGAGCCAGTCGGCGAAGTCCTTCCATTGCGTTGCCATGCCGTACGGCAGCGCCACCTGCAGCAGCAGCAGCGCCACCGCCAGCGCGCCCCAGCGCAGCAGGCGCACGGACGGCTGGGGCGAACCGGTGAGAAAGCGCGCCAGGCCCGCGCGCCCGGCGCGATTGAAGAGCAGTGCCGGCGCCCACAGCGCGGCCACCGCGAGGCTCATCAGCAGCACGAGCAACGGCCGGCGCGGTTCGGGATAGCGCGGCGAGCCGCCCGGATGGATGCGTTCGCAGGCGACCCAGTCGCGCTCGACGCAGGGCCGGTCGTCGGGCTCGCTGAAGTCGAAGGCCGCGGTGCGGCCGATCTCGAAGATGCGCGGGCGCTCGAACCATTTGCGGACCTCGGCCTGCGAGATGCCGCCCTGCACCAGGTCGTCGGCGGCGCCGCCCGGCGCGCTGGCGCCCGCCCGCTGCGCATCGTCCATCGCGAGCCGGGTGGCAAAAAATGCCGAGGTCTGGTAGCTGTCGCGGAACGGCGGCGCGCCGCCCTGCAGGCGCGACACGAGGCCGAGCCCGAAGTTCGAGGCCACCAGCAGGTTGCGGGTCCAGGCCTGCTCGCGCGGATGCAGGAAGCGGGCATCGAGATCGGTGGTGAAGAAGATCGCGTTCGGAAATTCCGGCTGCAGGGCCTGCAGCACCAGCAGCTTGTCGTGCACGTCGTTGCCGAGCACGCCGATGGCGCGCAGGCCCAGGCCGTCGGAGCTGGTCTTGCGCACGCGCGCATCCTGCACGTGCATCTGCACCGCCAGCCGGCGCAGGTAGTCGAACTGGCTCTGGCCCTCGGCGCGCTCGACGAAGGTGCCGTCCTTGCGGCGCGTGGCGGCGTCCTTGTCGGACGGCGCCTTGGTGCCGTCGCCCTGCCCGGCTGCGGCATCGCCACCGCCGCTCGCGGGCAGCTGGCCGTCGAGGCCGCGCACGTAGTTGAAGCGCTCCACGCAGAAGCCGTTGCGCTCCTTCGTCGGCATGAAGGCGCGCCGCAGGCTGCGGCTGTAGAGCGTGTCCCACTCGGCCACCACCGCGATGTGGCTCGGCGCCGTGCCCTCGCGCGCGGTGCGGGGGCGGCAGACGGCCACGTAGCCGCCCGCGCTCTCGCCATTCGCATCGGGCTCGAGCGGGTGGGCCACGAGCCCGCGCTTCACCAGCTCGCGCGCCATGGCGTCGACCAGCCCGGCGTCGTCGCCGATGGTGCGCACCAGGGAAACGCCCTTGTCGGCCAGGTAGGAGGACACGGTGACGCCGACGCCGTCGGCGCGATGGTCGAGCAGGGTCCGGTCGGGGACGGTCGCATATTGCGAGTAGTAGCTGACCCGCATCGCGGCCGCCGCGGCGCGCTGGTGCTCGGGCTCGGAGACCTCCTCGATCATCGCCTTGAGACCGTCCGAGCCCCAGGGGCCGAGCACGCGCCAGCGCACCCGAGCCGGCTCGAAGGGTGCGGTCAGCGCCTTCATGCGCTGCAGCGGGCGCTCGGCGAAGGCCTCGCTCTGCAGCCACAGCACGAGCACCTTCGGGCGCGGCCTGTCGCCCGCGCGCGCGCGCATGTCGGCCGCGGGCTCGAACCACTCGTAGGGCACGACCTCCTGCTGGCGCTCGGCCGGGCCGGGGCCGGGGCGCGGCAGGAAGTAGCCCAGGTGCTCGTTGTCGAGCGGTGCATAGCCGCTCGCGTTGAGCCCCGCCAGCACCGCGTAGCGCGTGCGCCGGCGGCTCTCGACGTTCTCGGCATAGGGGCCGCTGCCGAGCATCACGGCAAGGATCTCGACGCTGCCCTTGCGCTGCCGGATCGCACCCGCCAGGTTCTCGGCCGTGCGCTCCAGGTCGGCGGTGGCGAGCTCGGCGGCGGGCTTCTTCTTCGCCGCCTCGGCGCGGCCCTTGGCGATGGCGCCGAAGGGGTCCTGCCACAGCCGTGCATCGATGTCCTGCAGCGAGAAATGCTGCTCGATGCGCTGGTCGCCCGCCGGTGGCCGGTTCGCCTCGAGCGGGATGTCGCGCACGAAGAAGGCGCCCGTGGCCAGCAGCAGTACTGCGATCAGGCCGTTGGCGGGCAGGCCGCCGGTGATGGATCTGGCCTCCTTGTCCATGGCTGTCCTCCCTGCATCGCGTGCGGAACGCTCCCATTTCACGATGCGGAGCCGGCGCGCGCATCCTCCATCGAGGCGAGCCCGTGCCCGGCCACAATCGGGCATGCCCATCGTCTACGACATCACCCACACCACCGTCTACCGCTACAAGACGCCGGTCAGCTTCGGGCTGCACCGCGTGATGTTCCGTCCGCGCGACAGCCACGACCTGCGCGTGCTGGCAACCGACCTGCAGGTGAGTCCCGAAGCCCACGTGCGGATGATCCAGGACCCGCACTCCAACTCGGTCGCGCTGGTGCAGCCGATGGGCGAGGCGACCGAGCTGCGCATCGTCTGCTCGTTCACGATCGAGCACGTGCCGACGCCGCCCGACGAACTGGCGCTGGACCCCTCGGCCGAGGTGCTGCCCTTCGCCTATTCGCTGGAGGAGAGGCTGGACCTCGAGCACTACCTGCGGCCCCATCACGACGACCCCGACGGCACGCTGATCCGCTGGGCCCACCAGTTCCTGCACACCGACCAGCCCAACAGCACGCGCGAGGTGCTCACGCGCATGAATGCGCACATCGGCCAGAGCCTGCGCTATGCCGCGCGCGACGAGGAAGGCACGCAGACGCCGCTGCAGACGCTCACGCTGGGCAGCGGCAGCTGCCGCGACT
This sequence comes from Variovorax jilinensis, assembly GCF_030316885.1. Taxonomy (GTDB): domain Bacteria; phylum Pseudomonadota; class Gammaproteobacteria; order Burkholderiales; family Burkholderiaceae_C; genus Variovorax; species Variovorax jilinensis. The sequence goes on from NZ_JASZYQ010000003.1 coordinate 396,694, forward strand.
ACGCGCTGCTCATGATGGAGGCGGCGCGCCGGCTCGGCATCGCCACGCGCTTCGTCTCGGGCTACCTCTACGATGCCGCGCTCGACACCGGCGAGGCCGAGGGCGGCGACGGCGCTGCAGCCGCTGCAGCCGAGCCCGGCCAGCCGGTCACGGGTTCGGGCAGCACCCACGCCTGGCTGCACGCCTACCTGCCCGGAGCCGGCTGGGTGGCCTTCGATCCCACCAACAACCTGATGTCGAGCACCCAGCTGATCCGGGTCGGCGTCGCGCGCGACCCCGCGCTGGCCGCGCCGATCTCGGGCAGCTGGTTCGGCGAGGCGGGCGCCTACGAGGGGCTGGAGGCCAGCGTGGCCGTGCGGCGCGTCTCGGGCTAGGCCTGTGGCACGCAGCTTGCGTGAAGCTGACAGATGCGCTTGTTCTTACCGCTTCAGACGCGTCACCTGTTCGATATAGGATGAAACCCTAAGTCCCGGAATCCAGGAGTCAGCCTTGAAAGTCGTTCCCATTGACCTCGCGCTTCAGGGAGGCGGCTCGCACGGCGCCTTCACATGGGGCGTCCTCGATCGCGTGCTCGAGGAACCCTCGGTGCGCATCGACGGCATCTCGGGCACCTCGGCCGGCGCGATGAACGCGGCAGCGCTGGTGTCGGGCTACGCGGCCGGCGGCGCCGAGGGCGCGCGCAAGTCGCTCGACGACTTCTGGCGCGGCGTCTCCGAGGCCGCCAGGTACAGCCCCTTCAAGCGGGCCTGGGTCGACATGATGACCGGCACCTGGAGCCTCGAGAACTCGCCGGCCTACATGGCGGCCGACCTCATGACGCGCCTGTGGTCGCCCTACGACCTCAATCCGCGCGGCATGAATCCGCTGCGCGGCATCCTGTCGGACCTGATCGATTTCGAGCGCCTCGCGGACTCGCCGATCAAGCTCTTCGTCACGGCCACCAACGTGCGCACCGGCCGTGGCCGCGTGTTCCGCAATGCCGAGATGACGCCCGACGTGCTGCTCGCCTCGGCCTGCCTGCCCACCATGTTCCATGCGGTCGAGATCGACGGCGATCCCTACTGGGACGGCGGCTATGCGGGCAATCCCACGATGACGCCGCTGATCCGCGAATGCCAGTCGAGCGACACCTTCCTGGTCCAGATCAATCCGATCGAGCGTCCCGGCCTTCCGCGCACGGCCAGCGAGATCGCCAACCGGCTCAACGAGCTGTCCTTCAATTCGCCGCTGCTCAAGGAGCTGCGCATGATCGCCCTGCTGCGCAAGGTGGCCGACCCGGGCCACGGCGAAGGCGCCGCCTGGGCCCGCATGCGCATCCATCGCATCGCCACCGACGCCATGCTGGATCTCGCCGCCTCGTCGAAGATGATTTCCGAGTGGCCCTTCCTGTGCAAGCTGCGCGACGAGGGCCGTCGCTCGGCCCAGGCCTTCATCGATGCCCACAAGGGCGACATCGGCAAGCGATCGACGCTCGACCTCGACGCCCTGCTCGAAGGGGTCTGAGCATGGGACTCGCCGGCATCTTCCTCGGCCTCGGCCTTCTCATCTGGCTCTCGTACCGTGGCTGGAGCGTGCTGGTGCTGGCGCCGATCGCAGCGCTGATCGCGGCGCTGTTCGCGGGCGAGCCGCTGCTGGCCCACTGGACCCAGACCTTCATGGGCTCGGCCGCCGGCTTCCTGGCCAGCTTCTTCCCGCTGTTCCTGCTCGGTGCGGTATTCGGCAAGCTGATGGACGACAGCGGCTCGGTGCAGACCATCGCGGCCTTCATGACCGAGAAGCTGGGCGCCAAGCGCGCGATGCTCGCGGTGGTGCTGGCTGGCGCGCTCGTCACCTACGGCGGCGTGAGCCTGTTCGTCGCCTTCTTCGTGCTCGCACCGATGGCGCAGGCGCTGTTTCGCGCCGCCAACATCCCGGCGCGCCTGATGCCGGCCGCGATCGCGCTCGGCACCTCGACCTTCACGATGTCCGCGCTGCCGGGAACGCCCGCCATCCAGAATGCGATCCCGATGCCCTTCTTCGGCACCACCGCCTTCGCGGCGCCCGGCCTGGGGCTGATCGCCTCGGCCATCATGCTGGGCTTCGGCATGTGGTGGCTGCAACGCGCCGAGGCCCGTGCACGTGCCGCCGGCGAAAGCTACGGCGTGGCGAGCGCCAACGCCTACGTCGAGGCCGCCGAAGACCCGGTGGTGCGCGAGCGCGCGACCACCGCGAGCACCTTCGACCCGGCCGAGATCGAGCACGGCGAGCATGGCGGCGGCACGCCCGGCATCGTCGTGGCGCTGGCGCCGCTGGTGGTGGTGGTGCTGGTGAACCTGCTGATGGCGCTGGTCGTGCTGCCCCGCATGGACACCGAATACCTGGCCGAGCCGCGCTTCGGCGGCATCACGCTGGCCAGCGTGGGCGGCGTCTGGGCCGTGCTGGTGGCGCTGGCCGCCGCGATGCTGGTGCTGGTGGCGCTGAACTGGAAGCGGCTGCCTTCGCTGCGGGCCACGGTCGATGCCGGCGCCAATGCGTCGGTGCTGCCGGTGGTCGGGGTGGCGAGCCTGGTCGGCTTCGGCGCCGTCGTGGCCGCCCTGCCGGCCTTCGAGCTGGTGCGCGAATGGGTGCTCGGCATCGAGGGTGGCCCGCTGGTGTCGCTGGCGCTGTCGACCAACATCCTGGCCGCGCTCACGGGCTCGGCCTCGGGCGGCCTCACGATCGCGCTCGATGCGCTGGGCGGCACCTTCATGGAACTGGCGGCCACCACCGGCCTCGACCCGGCCCTGATGCACCGCGTGGCGGTGATCGGCGCCGGCACGCTCGACAGCCTGCCGCACAACGGCGCGGTCGTGACCCTGCTCGCGGTCTGCGGCACCAAGCACCGCGAGAGCTACTTCGACATCGTGATGGTCGGCATCGTGGGCGCGCTGATCGCGCTGGTCGCGGTGATCGTGCTCGGCACCGCGTTCGGCTCGTTCTGACCTGCGGGCACCGTGCGGCGCCCGGCGCCCTTTCCTAGAATCGAGCGCCTTGCGCCGATTTCTCCCTTATCCGGAAATGCCTGTCGAACGCCCGCAAACCCGCATGGGGACTGGCGAATAAGCTTATCCGCATAAGGCGCGAATCAAAAAATAGTTTGTTTCCATAAGGCTCGCTTCTACATTCCACCCTCGTTTCGATGGGTGGACGCGCCTTTCTGCAACTGACACACGATGTACCAATACACAGATTTCGATCGCCAGTTCGTGCACCTGCGCGCGGCCCAGTTCCGCGACCAGCTCGAGCGCTGGCAGAGCGGCAAGCTCGCCGAGGACGAATTCCGCCCGCTGCGGCTGCAGAACGGCTGGTATGTCCAGCGTTACGCGCCGATGCTGCGCGTGGCCGTGCCCTACGGCGAACTGTCGAGCCGCCAGCTGCGCGTGCTCGCGAAGATCGCACGCGAGTACGACGAGCCCGAGGCCGAGGTCTACAAGACGGCCCTGGCCACCCAGGGCAAGCTGGGCACCCAGAAGCTGCCGACCCACTACGCCCACTTCACGACGCGCCAGAACGTCCAGTACAACTGGATTCCGCTGGCGAAGTCGGCCGACGTCATGGACCTGCTGGCCTCGGTCGACATGCACGGCATCCAGACCAGCGGCAACTGCATCCGCAACATCACGAGCGACGAACGCGCCGGCATCGCCGACGACGAGATCGCCGACCCGCGGCCCTTCGCGGAAATCATGCGGCAGTGGAGCACGCTGCACCCCGAATTCGCCTTCCTGCCGCGCAAGTTCAAGATCGCGATTACGGGCGCCACCGAGGACCGTGCCGCCACCGGCTGGCACGACGTCGGCCTGCACCTCATCAGGAACGAGGCCGGCGAACTGGGCTTCAGGGTCCAGGTGGGCGGCGGCATGGGCCGCACGCCGATCATCGGCACCGTGCTGCGCGAGTTCCTGCCCTGGAACCAGATCATGAATTACCTCGAGGCGGTGATCCGGGTCTACAACCGCTACGGCCGGCGCGACAACATCTACAAGGCCCGCATCAAGATCCTGGTCAAGGCCGAGGGCCAGCGCTATATCGACGACGTCGAGGCCGAATACAAGCAGGTCATCGAGCACGACGGCGCGCCGCACACCATCACGCAGGCCGAGCTCGACCGCGTGAGCGCCTCCTTCGTGCCGCCGACGCTCGCCACGCGCGTGTTCCGCAGCGCCGAGGAAACCGATGCCGATCTGCGCGCCCAGGCCACCGACGACGTGATGTTCGCGCGCTGGCTGGCGCGCAACGTGGCGGCGCACCAGAATCCCGCGCTGCGCGCGGTCACGCTGTCGTTCAAGCGCCGCCTGCAGGCGCCCGGCGACGCCTCGGCCGACCAGCTCGACATCGCTGCCTCGCTGGCCGACCGATTCAGCGCCGGCGAGGTGCGCGTCACGCACGACCAGAACCTGCTGCTGCCCTGGGTGCACGCCGAGGACCTGCATGCGCTGTGGCTCAACGCGCGCGAGGCCGGCTTCGCGAGCGCCAACGTGCACCTGCTGACCGACATGATCGCCTGCCCCGGCGGCGACTTCTGCGCGCTGGCCAATGCGCGCTCGATCCCGATCGCCGAAGCCATCACCGAGCGCTACCAGGACCTCGACGAGCTCGACGACCTCGGCGAGATCGACCTCCACATCAGCGGCTGCATCAACTCCTGCGGCCACCACCACAGCGGCCACATCGGCATCCTGGGCGTCGACAAGGACGGCAAGGAGTGGTACCAGGTCACGCTCGGCGGCTCCGACGGCTCGCTGCTCAGCGGTGCGCCGCAGGCCGGCAAGGCGGTCGGTCCGTCGTTCTCGGCGGCCGAGGTGCCCGACGTGATCGAGGCCGTGCTCACCACCTACCGCGACACGCGCCAGGCCGGCGAGACCTTCATCGACGCCCTGCGGCGGGTCGGCCCCGAACCCTTCAAGGCCGCCGCCAACGGCGCCCGCTTCAAGGTCGAGGTGTCGGCATGAACAAGACCCTGACGCTGGTCGCGGCCGAGGACCACATCGACAACGGCGAGCCGACCGTGCTGCAGCTGCCCAACGATGCCGATCCGCTGGCGATCGAGGTCTGCCTCGACGACATCGAGCGCATCGACCTCGACTTCCCGAAATTCACCGATGGCCGCGCCTACAGCCAGGCCTTCCTGCTGCGCCGCCGGCTCGGCTTCAAGGGCGACATCCGCGCCACCGGCGACGTGCTGATCGACCAGCTGGTGCAGATGCAGCGCACGGGTTTCTCGAGCGCGGTGCTGAAGGAAGGCGTGGACGCTTCCGCGGCGCAGCGCCAGTTCGACCGCTTCGCCGCGTTCTACCAGGGCGATGCGGTGCAGGCCACGCCGATCTTCAAGCGCGCCTGAGCGAATCGCCGACGAGCCGCCCCACCGGAACACCGCCCCATGAGCATCGATCTCGCACACGTCAACGCCACGCTCGGCCGCAACGCCGAGGGCCTCGTGGACTGGGCCGTCGGCCTGGGCCGGCCGGCGATCGTCACCACCAACTTCAGGCCCTTCGAGGCGGTGATCCTTCACATGGTCACGCGCGCGAATCCCCAGGTGCCGGTGGTCTGGATGGACAACGGCTACAACACCGAGGCCACCTACCGCTTCGCCGACGAGGTGACGAAGCTGCTGAAGCTGGACCTGCGCATCTTCGTGCCGCGGCGCTCGCGCGCCCATCGCGAAGCGGTCGAGGGCCCGACACCGGCGCTCGACGATCCGCGCCACGCTGCCTTCACCGAGGAGGTCAAGCTCGAGCCCTTCGCGCGTGCCCTGCGCAAGACGGCGCCGCAGGTCTGGTTCACCGCGCTGCGCGCCACCGACACCGCGGTGCGCGCGCAGATGGACCCGGTCAGCGTCAACCCCGACGGCCTGATCAAGGTCGCGCCGCTGCTGCACTGGTCCTCGAAGGACCTGCACGACTACTGCCAGGCCCACGGCCTGCCGAACAACTTCGACTACGTCGATCCGACCAAGGGCGAGGACAACCGCGAATGCGGCCTGCATCTCTCGCACTGACCACGTCTTCCGCCGCATTCCGAACATTTCCTGAGCGCCCCATTCCATGAACGCCCGCACCGAACCCGAGCTTCTGCATACCGCACAGTCGCTCGCGCGCCTGTCCAATACCCAGCTCGATGCGCTCGAGGAAGAGACCATCTTCATCCTGCGCGAGGTCGCGGCCTCGTTCGAGCGGCCGACGCTGCTGTTCTCGGGCGGCAAGGATTCGCTGGTGCTGCTCAAGTGCGCCGAGAAGGCGTTCGGCATCGGGCGCATTCCGTATCCGCTGCTGATGATCGACACCGGCCACAACTTTCCCGAGGTGACGGCCTTTCGCGATGCCCGCGCCGCCGAGCTCGGTGCCGAGCTGATCGTGCGCAACGTCGAGGATTCGATGAAGCGCGGCACGGTGCGCCTGGCGCACCCGGGCGAATCGCGCAACGTGCACCAGTCGGTCACGCTGCTCGAGGCGATCGAGGAATTCCGCTTCGACGCGCTGATCGGCGGCGCCCGCCGCGACGAGGAGAAGGCGCGCGCCAAGGAGCGCATCTTCTCGCACCGTGACAGCTTCGGCCAATGGCAGCCCAAGGACCAGCGCCCCGAGCTGTGGACGCTGTTCAACACGCGCCTCGCACCGGGCGAGCACTTTCGCGTGTTCCCGATCTCGAACTGGACCGAGCTCGACGTCTGGCAGTACATCGAGCGCGAGAACATCGCGCTGCCCTCGATCTACTACACGCACAAGCGCGAGGTGATCGAGCGCCGCGGCCTGCTGGTGCCGGTGACCGAACTCACGCCGCCGCGCGACGGCGAACAGGTCGAACTGCGCGACGTGCGCTTTCGCACCGTCGGCGACATCACCTGCACCTGCCCGGTGGAAAGCCTCGCGGCCGATGCGGGCGACGTCGTGATCGAGACGCTGGCCGCCGACGTCAGCGAGCGCGGCGCCACGCGCATGGACGACAAGACCTCCGAGGCGTCCATGGAAAAGAGAAAGAAAGACGGTTATTTCTGATGACGACCACGACTTCCCCGGCAGCATCCGGCCAGCAGGCCGAAACCGGCGCCGCGCTGCGCTTCATCACCTGCGGCAGCGTCGACGACGGCAAGAGCACGCTGATCGGGCGCCTGCTGGTCGACAGCAAGACCGTGCTGCAGGACCAGCTGGCCGGCGTGCAGCGCGGCGGCGAGACCGACCTGGCGCTGCTCACCGACGGCCTCTCGGCCGAACGCGAGCAGGGCATCACGATCGACGTCGCCTACCGCTATTTCTCGACCGCCAGCCGCAAGTTCGTGATCGGCGATGCGCCGGGCCACGAACAGTACACGCGCAACATGGTCACGGCTGCCTCGAGCGCCGACGCGGCCGTGGTGCTGGTCGACGCCACCAAGCTGGCCTGGGCCGGCGAGGTCGGCGATGGCGAGGTGGTGCAGCGTGCGCTGCTGCCGCAGACCCGCCGCCACACGCTGCTGTGCCACCTGCTGCGCGTGCAGTCGATCGTCTTCGCGGTCAACAAGCTCGACGCCATGGACGACGCCGAGCTGGCCTTCGAACGCATCTCGGGCGCGCTGGCCGACTTTGCCGAAGCCGCCGGCGTGCAGGTCGCGGCCACGGTGCCGATCTCGGCGCTCAAGGGCTGGAACGTGGCCTCGCGGCATCCGGCCTGGGCCGGCTATTCGGGCCCCAGCCTGCTCGAGCTGCTCGAAGGGCTGCCGGTCACGGCGCAGGACGAGGCCGTGCCCTTCGCCTTCCCGGTGCAGTGGGTCGAGAAGTTCTCGGCCTCGGCCGACACCTCGCGCGGCCGGCGCGTCTTCTGGGGCCGGGTGGCGAGCGGCCACGTCGAGCCGGGCCAGCGCATCTCGGTGCTGCCGGGCAACCAGCACGCCACCGTGGCCCAGGTGCTGAGCCACACGCGCGCCCCCAAGGCGGTGCATGCGGGCCACAGCGCGGGCATCGTGCTCGACCGCGAACTCGACGTCTCGCGCGGCGACTGGCTGCTGGCGCCCGACGCCTTCGAGCCGGTGCGCGAGATCACGGCCACGGTCGCCTGGCTCGACGACGAGCCGCTGGTGGCCGGCCGCGTGTACTGGGCGCTGCAGGGCCATCGCTGGGTCAAGGCCAAGGTGGCGCGCATCGTCGACCGGGTCAACATCACGACGCTCGAGGCCGAGCCGACCGACCAACTCGAGGCCAATGCCATCGGCGACGTGATGCTGGCCCTGCAGCAGCCGCTGGCCGTGCTGCCCTTCGCGCAGTCGCGCGCGCTGGGCTCGCTGATCCTGGTCGATACGGCCTCCCACCGGACCGCTGCTGCCGTGCTCGTGCGGCCTGCGGCCGCAAAGCTTTAAAATTCGGGGTTTTCCCGATCTTTTCCCTCGTTCCAGAAAATGACCCACGTCGTCTCCGAATCCTGCATCCGCTGCAAATACACCGATTGCGTCGACGTGTGTCCGGTCGATTGTTTCCGCGAGGGGCCGAACATGCTGGTGATCGACCCGGACGAATGCATCGACTGCGCGGTCTGCATTCCCGAGTGCCCGGTCAATGCGATCTACGCCGAGGAAGACCTGCCGGCCAACCAGCTCGCCTTCATCAAGATCAACGCCGAGCTGGCGCTGGCCGACGGCTGGAAGAGCATCACCAAGCGCAAGCCCGCCCTGCCCGACGCCGAGGAGTGGAAGGACAAGACCGACAAGATCGGGGAGTTGGTGCGCTGAGCACGCCGGCAGCCCCGATCGAGACCGATGCGCTGATCATCGGCGCGGGGCCCGTCGGCCTGTTCCAGGCCTTCCAGCTCGGCCTGCTCGAGATTTCCTGCCAGATCGTCGATTCGCTGCCGCGCGCCGGCGGCCAATGCGTGGCGCTCTACGGCGACAAGCCGATCTACGACATTCCCGGCACACCCGTCACCACCGGCCGCGGCCTCGCCGAAGCGCTGCTGCAGCAGGTTGCGCCGTTCAGGCCCGGCTTCCATCTCGAGCAGCAGGTTGCGACGCTGGCGCGCCAGGAAGACGGCCGGTTCCTGCTCACCACCACGCTCGACAGCGCCTTCCTGGCCCGCACGGTGTTCATCGCGGCCGGTGTCGGCGCCTTCGTCCCGCGGCGCATCGCGCTCGACGGCATCGAACGCCTCGAAGGCAGCCGGCTCTTCTATCACCCGGAGGCGCTCGAGCGCTTCGCAGGCCAGCAGGTGATCGTGCAGGGCGGCGACGATGCCGCACTGGCCACCGCACTGGCGCTGCTCCCGCTCGCGGGCCGGGTCACGCTGCTGCACCGGCGCGACGTCTTCCAGGCCGAGGAGGCCACGGTCGCCGAGATGCGCGCGCAGGTCGCGGCCGGCGCGCTGCAGCTCGCGATCGGACAGCCCACGGCCTTCGACGACAGCACGCTGCAGATCGCGACGCCCGACGCGGCGACACTCGGCCTGCCCTTCGATGCGCTGGTCGGCTGCCTGGGCATCTCGCCGCGGCTCGGGCCGATCGCCGACTGGGGCCTGGCGCTCGAGCGCAAGCAGGTCCCGGTCGACACCGAGAAGTTCGAGACCCGCGAGCGCGGCGTCTTTGCGGTCGGCGACATCAACACCTACCCGGGCAAGAAGAAGCTCATCGTCTGCGGCTTCCACGAAGCCACCCTGGCCGCCTGGGGTGCAGCGGCGCTGGTGTTCCCGGACAAGTCGATCCCCCTTCAATACACGACCACCAGCACGCGGCTGCACGCCCTGCTCGGCGTTGCACACTGATCCGATCCTGAACCCAGCGTGAACCGGGAGTTCATGCTGCCGACATGCGCGCTTCCTACGATCTGTTGCCATGCAGCAGGTCAACATCGCGCTCTTCCAGTGGCTTTCGGCGGGCCACGCACCGAGCTCGCCGTGGCTCTGGAGCGCCGGCCTCATCGTCGCCGCAGCCTCATGGCTGTGCGCGGGCCTGCTGGGCCTCGCCGCATGGCGCCAGCCCGCGCAACGCGGCTACGCGGTGGCCGTCCTGTGTGCAGCCGGGGTCGCCTCGCTCATGGCCCATGCACTGGCCGACGCCATCGCGATGCCTCGGCCCTTCATGGCCGGGCTGAGCCCGAACTACGGCGGCCACGGCGCCCGCGGATCGCTGCCCAGCGCGCACGCCAGCGTGATGTTCACGGTGGCGCTGGTGCTCTGTCTGCGCCCTGCCCTGCGCCGCACAGGTGTCGCCGTGTTCACGCTGGCGCTCGCCATGGGCTGGGCCCGCATCCACATGGGCATGCATTTCCCGCTCGACGTGGCGGCGGGCCTGCTGCTGGCCCTCGCCATCGCCGCATCGCGTTCCAGCTGCTGGCGCTCGCCTGGCGTCAGCTGAGCCGTCGGCGCGCGCGCGCCGGGCTTGCCCCGGCCGCCCTCGCGCCTACAATGCTCGCTCGCTAGGGGTGCGAGCCCGGTTCTGCCGGGCCCGCTGAGAAAACACCCTTTGAACCTGTTCGGCCGACGGCCTTTGCGCGCGCAAGCATGCGTCGCGAAGGGCGAAGGCCGGAGTTCCGCAAGGCCATGCCGCGCGGGGCTGAGTTAATCCTCGCGCAGGGAAGCCGGTCCGGTGATCGCCTCGTTCTCTCGCGCGGCACTTCTTTCGCCGGCCTCGCCCACCTGCCAAACATTTGCGTGGAGCAATTGGATGGCAATCACCAACGAAGACATTTCGGCGCCGACCGGCGCCAACGAAGCCCTGACGCCGCTGCGCGAATCGGCACGCGTGTTCCAGATGCGCGACCACATGGCGCTGTGGTTCAGCCTCGGCGTCGGACTGCTCGTGATGCAGATCGGTGCCTACCTGGTGCCCGCCGTGGGCACGCGCGACGCCCTGATGGCGATCGTGCTGGGGTCGGCCATCGGCGCCGGCCTGCTGGCCTGGACCGCGCGCGTCGGCTGCGAAAGCGGCCTGGCCAGCGCCGGCCTCATGAACGCCACCTACGGCAGCGCCTTCGCGCGCCTGCCCGTGCTGCTCAACATCGTTCAGCTGATCGGCTGGACCACCTTCGAGATCGTGATCATGCGCGAGGGCACGCAGGCCATCGGTGGCCAGGCCTTCGGCTGGCAGCTCGGCGGCCCGCTCGGCACGCTGGTGACGACGCTGCTGTGGGGCGCGGTGCTGCTGGCGCTGCTGGCCGGCTCGATGGTCAAGCTGGTGCGGCGCTTCGTGACCCGCTTCGGGCTGCCGCTGGTGGTGCTGTCGCTGGCCTGGCTCACCTGGCAGTTCGCGACCCGGCTGCATGCCAAGGGCCTGGAGGCCTTCTGGAGCCGGCCCGGTGACGGCAGCATGGGCATGTTCGGCGCGCTCGACCTGGTGATCGCGATGCCCGTGTCCTGGCTGCCGCTGGTGGCCGACTACGCACGCCACGGCAAGCGCAGCGCGGGCGGCCCGGGCGGTGCCTTCACCGGCACCTGGATCGGCTACGTGCTGGCCAATATCTGGTGCTATGCGCTGGGCGTGATGGTGGTGAGCGTGGCCGAACCGGGCACCAACCTGGTCGCCGCGCTGCTGCTGGCGCAGGGCGGGCTGGTGGCGCTGGGCCTGATTCTGATCGACGAACTCGACAACGCTTACGGCGACGTCTATTCGGGCTCGGTCTCGGCCCACAGCCTGCAGCCCCGCTGGAGCGTGCGGCGCTGGGGCCTGCTGCTGTGCACCGTCTGCATCGCCTTCGCGCTGGTGCTGCCTATGCATTCGCTCGAGCCCTTCCTGCTGCTGCTGAGCTCGGTCTTCGTACCGCTGTACGGCGTGATCCTCGGCCGCTTGGGCACGGGCAGCGCGCCGGTGCCGGTCGGCAGCCGTCGCATCGACTTCGCCGCCGCCGGCATCTGGATTGCCGGCATCGCGATCTATCACGGTTGCGCGGCCTGGGCGCCTCAGTGGGGCTCGGCGCTGCCCACGCTCGCGATCACCTTCGTGCTCGCCATGGTCACGCGGCCGCGAGCGGCAGGCGGACACTCGGCACTGGCGCAAAGCCGTGGTTGAGCGGACCGTGCCCGCGGCCCACCTGCACCTGCGCACCGGCCTCCATGGCGGCCACCACGTAGCCGCGCGCCCGCTCCACCGCCTGCGGCAGCGCGAGGCCCAGCGCCAGGTGGGCGGCGATGGCCGAAGACAGCGTGCAACCCGTGCCGTGCAGGTTGCGGCTCGCGATGCGCGCGGACGACAGCCGCAGGCGCTCGCCGCCGGCTTCGGCCAGCAGGTCGACCACGTCGTCGCCCGGCAGATGGCCGCCCTTGAGCAGCACCGCGCGGGCGCCCAGCGCCAGCAGTTCGCTGGCGGCGCCGTCGAGCGCATCGACGCCGTCGATCGCGTGCCCGACCAGCAGGGCCGCCTCGTCGAGGTTCGGGGTCACGACCACCGCGCGCGGAAACAGCTCGCGCACCAGCACGCTCACGGTGTCGGCCGCGATCAGCCGATCGCCGCTGGTCGCGACCATCACGGGATCCAGCACCACGTTGGGCAGCCGGTAGTGGTCGATGGCCCAGGCCACCACCTCGACCACCTCGGGCGCATGCAGCATGCCGAGCTTGACCGCGTCGACGCCGATGTCCTCCACCACGGCCTGGATCTGCGCCTTCAGGAAGGCCGGCGGCACGCCGTGGATGCCCGACACGCCCAGCGTGTTCTGCGCCGTGAGTGCCGTGATCGCCGTCATGCCGTAGCAGCCGAGAGCCGCGAAGGTCTTGAGATCGGCCTGGATGCCGGCGCCGCCGCCGCTGTCGGAGCCGGCGATGGAGAGCACGCGTGCGTAGCGGGACAATGCTTGGGTCATGACGAAAATTATCGACCACGCGCACGACGCCCGCGGCGCGCCCGTGCCTGAAGCCGCGATGAACGCCCTGCGCACCGATCTTCCGTTCCGCTCCGCGGCGGTGCTCGGCGCCGGACTCATGGGCCGGCTGATCGCTCTCGCGCTGGCGCGTTCAGGCTGCTCGGTCGACCTCTACGACGCCGCCGGGCCCGACGCCGAAGGCGCGGCCGCCCGCGTCGCGGCCGCGATGCTGGCACCGCTGGCCGAGTCGGCCGTCGCGCCGGCCTCGGTGGTGCGCATGGGGCATCACGCGCTCGACCGCTGGCCGGCCCTGATCGCCGAGCTCGCCGAGCCCGTGTTCTTCCAGCGCGAAGGCACGCTGGTGCTGTGGCACCGTCAGGATGCGGCCGAGGCCGCGCGGCTCGAGCGCGTGCTGGCGCGCACCGGCGACGCCGTGCCCGAGCTGCCGGCGATGCGCCCGCTCGACGGCGCCGGCATCGAGGCCATCGAACCGGCCCTGGGCCAGCGCTTTGCGCGCGGCCTGCTGCTGCCCGGCGAAGGCCAGCTCGACAACCGCGGGCTGCTGGGCTCGCTGCTCGCCACGCTGCAGTCCCTGCCGGCCGCGCTGATGCGGCTGCACTGGCATTCGCCGCGCAGCATCGACGACTTCGCGCCCGGCACCGCGGGCCAACCCGATCGCGTCATCGACTGCCGAGGCCTCGGCGCGAGGCCCCAGTGGCCAGCACTGCGCGGCGTGCGCGGCGAGGTGATTCGCGTGCATGCGCCCGAGGTGGCGCTGACCCGTCCCACGCGGCTCGTGCATCCGCGCTACCCGATCTACATCGCGCCCAAGCCCGATCACCTGTTCGTCATCGGCGCCACCGAGATCGAATCCGACGACATGTCGCCCGCCAGCGTGCGCTCCACGCTCGAGCTGCTGAGCGCCGCCTACGCGGTGCACAGCGGCTTCGCCGAGGCCCGCATCGTCGAGATCGCGACCCAGTGCCGCCCCACGCTGCCCGACAACCTGCCCGCCGTGCGCGAGCTGCGCCCGCACGTGTGGCAGATCAACGGGCTCTACCGCCACGGCTTCATGATCGCGCCGGCACTGCTCGATGTCGCGATGGAACTGCTCGCCGGCAAGAAAAGCGCGCTGGCCGAGCGCCTCGGGCTCGCATCGCAACGGGAGGCGACGGCATGAACGTGCTCATCAACGACATCCCGCGCACACTGCCGGCCGACACCACGCTCGCCGAGGCGCTGGCGCTGATCGAAGCCAGGCCGCCGTTCGCGGTCGCGATCAACCGCGAGTTCGTGCCGCGCTCGGGCTACGCCGATCGCCGGCTGCAGACCGACGACCGCATCGAAGTGATCCGCCCCGTCACCGGCGGCTGACGACGGACGGAGACAAAGGAAATGGAACACCGACCATGAACGCAACCGCATCCACGACCGATCCGATGGTTCTCTACGGCCAGAGCTTCCAGAGCCGGCTGCTGCTGGGCACCGCGCGCTATCCCTCGCCCGACCTGCTCGAGGCCGCGGTGCAGCGCGCGCGACCGGCGATGCTCACGGCCTCGCTGCGGCGCCAGACCGCGAGCCCCGGGGGCGCAGGCCCCGACAACGGCTTCTGGGAGCTGCTGCGCCGGCTCGACGTGCCGGTGCTGCCCAACACCGCGGGCTGCCACAGCGTTCAGGAGGTCATCGCCACCGCGCAGATGGCGCGCGAGCTCTTCGACACGCCCTGGATCAAGCTCGAGCTGATCGGCGACGACTACACGCTGCAGCCCGACACGCTGAACCTGGTGGATGCCGCATCGCAGCTGATCCGCGACGGCTTCCAGGTGCTGCCCTACTGCACCGAGGACCTGGTGCTGTGCCAGCGGTTGGTCGACGTCGGCTGCCAGGCCGTGATGCCGTGGGCGGCGCCAATCGGCACCGGTCGCGGGCCGGTCAACCCCTACGCGCTGCAGGTGCTGCGAGAACGGCTCAAGGTGCCGCTGCTGGTCGACGCCGGCCTCGGCCTGCCCTCGCATGCCTGTCAGGTGATGGAGTGGGGCTACGACGGCGTGCTGCTCAACACCGCGGTCGCTCTCGCGGAAGACCCGGTCGCGATGGCCGGTGCCTTCGCCGATGCCGTGCAGGCGGGACGCGCCGCGCATCGCGCCGGCGCCATGGCAGCGCAGCAATCCGCACAGCCCAGCACGCCGGTGCTCGGCACGCCGTTCTGGCACCACGCGGCTTCGCAATGAGGGCCCTGCATCCATGAACACCGCCACCCTCGATTCCGGCGCCATCGCCACGGCCATCGTCGAAGTGCATGCCTCGCGATTCGGGCAGGTGTCCGATGCCCGCGTCTCGTTCGACGGCAATGACGATCCGCTTCACCGCGGCGTGAAGCAGGGCTGCGCCGCGCTGGGCTTCATCGACATCGACGCCGAGTGCCTGGCGCGCGCATGGTGCGCGCAAACCGAACGCACGGGCGGTTTCGATGCCCGCGCCTGGCCCGCGAACCCGGTCGATTTCGGCTTGCGCCCCTTCCCGCCCACCGCGCGCGAGGATGCCTTCCCGCGCTGCCCGACCGCGCTCGGCCTCTACGCCGTGCTGCCCGATGCGCAATGGGTGGGCCGCATGGCAGGTGCGGGCGTGCCCACCGTGCAGCTGCGCTTCAAGTCCGACGATGCGCAGGCGATCGAGCGCGAGGTGGTGGCGGCGGTCGAGGCCGTGCGCGGCACCGATTCACTGCTCTTCATCAACGACCACTGGCAGCAGGCGATCGACGCCGGCGCGTACGGCCTGCACCTCGGCCAGGAAGACCTGGATGCGCTGTCGCCGGCGCAGCTGCAGGCGATCCGCGCCTCGGGCATGCGGCTCGGCGTCAGCACGCACGGCTACGCCGAGATGCTGCGCGCCGACCGCGCGAGCCCGAGCTACATCGCGATGGGTGCGGTCTACCCGACCACGCTCAAGCGCATGGCGACCGCGCCGCAAGGCGTGGCGCGCCTCGCGGCCTACGCGAAGCTGATGCACGGCTATCCGCAGGTCGGCATCGGCGGCATCGACGAGCAGCGCATGCCCGAGGTGGCAGCGACCGGCGTCGGATCGATCGCAGTAGTGCGCGCGATCGTCTCCGATCCGGATCCCGAGGCGGCGGCGGCGCGGTTGATGGCGATCTGCGGGCGCTGACGCGCTCCGGCGTGGCTCTGTCGACAGCGCCTTGTGCGCTGTGCAAGGACACCGCCAATAAAAAAAGCCAAGACGGTTCGCGGGGAACGATCTTGGCTTCTTCTGCCCGCAGCAACTTGCTGTCGTCAACGGGCTTCTTGTTCTGGCTCCTCGACCTGGGCTCGAACCAGGGACCTACGGATTAACAGGCCGTGCAATGACTTTCTGAAGGTGTGGAAACGTGACCAAGAATAGGCCATTTTCATTGGAGAAACTGTAAATATTAGTCCGTAGGAGTAAACTGTGGACACGGCCGAAAGTGGACACGGAAGTGGACACGAAAGGCCCCCTCGACCCTACGGACTACCGAACATGGCGACCGCTACGACCCCCACTGACCACATCAGAGCCATCCAAAACCTGCAACCCGGCAAAACTGCCAAGCTGATGAAAATCCTTCCCGTCGGCGCGCTGATCGCGCGCCGCGAGGCCAGCGGGCAAGTCGTCTTTAAGTGGCGTTACACGATCGATGTCGATGGCGAGCGTGTCGAGGGCCGGCCCTTGGTCGGGGTCTACGATCCGGCCGCGCCTGTGCGGTCGGTCGAGCCGACTGCAGACAGCGGCTTTAGCGTCCTGGCTGCTCAGCGCCGAGCTGAGCAGATGGCCGCGCAGCACCATCAGACGCGCGATCAAGGCGGACGCCCGGCAATCGAGCGAGCAGCGCGCGAGCGGCGACAGCAACAGAAGGCGAAGCAGGCCGCCGCTTCAGATCACACGCTCTCGAAGCTTTTGGCGGCCTACGTCACCGATCAAAAGAAACTGGAACGCACTTCATGGGCGGATGCCGAAGGCATCTTCAAGATGCACGTTGACGCGGCGCACCCTGAAATTGCGGGCAAGCCGGCGCGCGATGTGAGCCCGGCTGACATCGTCGCTCTACAGCGCACCCTCGTGGAAAACGACAAATTGCGGACGGCTGCAAAGCTGCGCAGCTACGTCGGCGCAGCCTACCGCCGCGCCATCGACGCTCCGATGACCGCGACGACATCCAGTGCCTTTACCGCGTTCGACATCAGCACGAACCCGGTCGCAAGCACCAAGCCCCCGGCAGGCGCTAACAAGGCGGACAAGAATCCCCTTGCCCTGCGCGAGCTGCAAGCCTATTGGCGCGCACTGAAGGCGACCGACACCCGCATCGCGGCCCTGCTGCGGCTGCACGTCGCGACTGGTGGTCAGCGCGTGCAGCAACTGGCGCGACTGAGAAATGCTGACATCGATGGCGATCACATTGCATTGTTCGATGGCAAGGGCCGACCGGGTCAGCCTGCGCGCAAGCATCTCGTTCCACTGACAAAAAACGCGCTGGCGGCGCTGGCCGCCTGCCGCAATACGGCCGGCGAATTCGCGCTATCGTCGGACGGCAAGAGCGTCCCCGATCACAATTTCGCGCGCCGCGCAGCCCAAGCGATTGCGGCCGAGGCGGGGCTCGCGGGCTTTACCCTGAAGCGCGTTCGCAGCGCCGTGGAGACCGCTCTCGCGCGTGCAGGCGTCAGCGAGGAACATCGGGGACACCTACTGAGCCATGGCCGGCAGGGCGTTCAGCAACGCAACTACAACGCCTATGAATTCGAGCGCGAGAAGCGCGCAGCTCTGGCGGTGCTGGACAAGCTGCTCAATGCGTCTGCCGGCAAGGTCGTGTCGCTGCCGGCTCGCCGCGCGTAGCTTGGGCGCCAAGCAAAAAATCATTTACACGGCTTTTCCTCGAGCTTACTATCTTGAACGTCCGTGCCATGACGTAAGAGCCCCGACCACTGCTTTTGCAAGTATCCCGAGAGTTCGACAAGTAGCCGCATCGACAAGACCCCTTCGCACTCCCCAGGGCGTGAGGGCAACTTGTTGACCGTTTCTAGTCGGGAGCCCTCATGGCAGCCACCCTCAAGACCACACGCGAGCCGCAGCGGCTCGGCGACGACGACCTTCGGGTCTTCGATATTTCCGCGCTCATGAGCGTTTTCGCGCTGAGCAAACCGAGCATCTACGGCCTCATTAAGTCCGGCCGCCTTCGCACCTTCATGGTCGGCCGCTCGCGCAGGGCCACGGGTCGCGCGATCCGCGAGTGCCAAGAGGCGCTTGAGGTTGCAGCCGCTGAGCAAGATGCGCACGGGCTGGCAAGCAACTTTCGCAAGAGCGCTGGACTGAAGGCCAATGCGTCGCACTCGGGCGATGTGGGCCAGCTGCCGGAACCTATCGGCGGTATCAGCCGCCACGTCCCGCGCAAGGCCCGCCGCGGTTCGGCGCCCAGCGTCAACCAGCCCAACTAAAAAACCCCGCGCCAGCGCTGCAGGCTGGGCGGGGTCTCTCGCGACTGATCGGTCGCACCCGGGAAGGTGCCGACACCTTACATCACGTCGCGGTGAGACCGAAAGCCCCCATCGCCTGCGCGCTGGTCAACCTCGAAGGGAAGACCGTATGCATACGAACCACGACGACGCCGCTGTCGACCTGAAGTGGGAATCGGCCCTGTGTGCGCGCGCCGCGCTGCGCGGCATTGCCGTGCATCGCAGCACCACGGATCGCGGTCAACCGTGCTGGATCGCGTCGCGCTGGAACCTCACGAAGGCGCTTGGCTCGCTGGCCGAGCTGAGTGCCTGGGTTGACCGGGTCGGGAGCGATCGCTCATGAGCGATAGCAGGCCGTTTCGTCGACTGCGCATCATCCGCGACCGCTCGGCCCATAGGGGCAGCGAGCTGCTCTTGCTTTACGCGCTCTTCAGTCACAGTGACGTGCACGGCTACTCTTACCCCGCAGTCGCGACCCTGGCCCGTGAGGCCCGCATCGGCTTGAGGCAGGCGAAGTATTCGCTCGGCAAGCTGAAGGCCTCGGGCGAGATCGACATCGAGAGCAAACGCGGCTTGGCTGGCACCAACCGCTACCGCATCAACTTCGATGTCATCGAGCAGCAGCCGACGGTGTCTGAGGGCTTGCCGGCTGACCCGGATGCCGCTGAGTCTGAGCACCTCGATGACACGAACAAAGTGCAGCCCACTGCACTTTCGAAAGTGCAGCCCACTGCACTTTCCGAGGCCAAAGAGCGCGACGGCAAGGTGCAGTTTCCGACAGTCAAAGTGCAATACAGCGTCAATCAAAGTGCAGTGGAGTGCACCCAATCTGCCAGAACAGCCGATAAGAACAGCCAAGGGGGAGCGCACGCGAGCGCGCACGCGCCCGCGCAAGTGCCCGCGCGAGACCTCATGAGTGCGTCGACGGCAGCGGGGCGCGCGCTTCCTTCCCGCCTCGACTTCGAAGGGGATCGCGATCGGGATCGGAAGCCGAAGACCGTCAGCAAGGCGGTACCCATGCCCGAGGACGTCGACCGGCAGACGTGGGACGACTGGCAGGCGCTGCGCAAGAGCAAGCGGGCGCCGATCACCGCAACGGTCGTGAAAGGCGCTCGGGCCGAAGCCGAGAAAGCCGGCATGTCGCTCGATGCGTTCTTGTGCGAATGGGTCACGCGCGGGTCGCAGGGCCTGAAGGCCGAGTGGCTCACGAAAGATTTCCGTGCAGCAGCATTCTCGGCCGGGCTCGCGCGCCCTCAGACATCGGGACCAAAGCCGGTCCGTGAGTACACGCCCGAAGAGGATGCCAAGTACGACGCAATTAACGATGCGATGAGCAACGGTGACCACTCCTACACCGTTCAGGAGTGTCGTGATGCCGTGCGCTGGTTTTTCGACGGTGGCCGCGACAGGATGCCGCGCAATCAAAGCAATGCGAAGGAGAGGACACCATGACGCCTTACATGACCACGACCCTTTCCCTGGCCCTGCGCCTGGGCCTGCCCCATACCCGGCTCGTGCGCGCCGTTGAACGCGCGAAGGCCGACTCACCTGACCTAGGAGCTCGTCACTTCGAGGCCTCGACCGGTGGACCTCTGCCGCCGTACTGGCGCATTCATGGCCTCGGCGGTGCCTACCTGATGGCGGGCGCCCCCTACCTGCCAAACACGAAAGCCGTGTGGCACTGGCGTCAGCAGATCGTCGAGGCCATGGGCAAGGCTCTCGACGAGGCCGGCGTCACCGATGCCCGGGTCTTCGGGGCGTGCGGGATTCCAACGCACGACGACGGCCACGGGACGCGCCAGCCTTGACCATGTTCGGGTTGGCCGAGCCGCGTCGCCGCTCGAGGGGGCGAGTGCCAGGTTCGGGGGGCTATATCTGAAAAGAGTCGAGTGCCTGCCGACCGAGCAGTGCTGACGGGCATACTTTTTCTATCGCGATCTTATTGGCTGGCCCCAGCTATTCGCCGGCTATATAAAGCTCCTAGCCCTCCCCACCGTTGCCCCCTGATGGACGCCTGATCGACGCTAACGCCGTCCGACCATCGCCTTTCCCGCGAGTCGGCGAGAAACGCCGTTGTGCTACTCTCTCAGCGCAAGTGTCGCAACGAAACTATATAAATCAAAAGAGGCGAAATTGGCTTTACAGACCCGAAATGTCTTCATAGATACTCAGTCGTTCGTGAAGGCAGGCCTAGATTTTCGCTCAAAGGCGATACGCGCATTTGCAGATGCTGCGGGTGATGACGAATTCAATCACTTGATGACGACGATCTCCGTTCAAGAAGTGAAAAATAAAATTCACGATGCGATCAAGGAAGGCCTGGGTCGTGTCATGGATTTCAGGCGCAAGGCAAAAATGCTGGAAACCTCCACTAATCCTGTAATTGCCGGATTCTTTGCCGCGTACGATCAAGCTAGTGTTCAGTCACATGCGCAAGATGTTTTTCAGGAATTTATCGATGACAGTAATGCGACAGTTCTCGACCTCTCAAAGGTAGATGCTAACGAGGTGTTCCGCAGATATTTCCAGCACGAGGCTCCTTTTCAGGAAGGCAAGAAAAAAGACGAGTTTCCCGATGCTTTCAGCATGCTGGCGATCGAGGCCAATCTCAAAAACGATGAGGAATGCTACGTTGTTTCCGAAGACTCTGACCTTATGGCGTTCTGCGCGGAAAACAAGAGATTCTTGCTTATCGAGGATTTGGCTAGTCTGTTGGACTTGTATAACAGTCACGATGAAGAGCGTGCTACGGCGATCAAAAGCTATCTGGCAATCCACGATGAGCAAATTCGAAAAGAAATTGCAGATGAAGTAGAGCGGGCGGAGTTCTACAACGTTTCAACTTGGGATGACGCCGAGGTCCACTCGCATACGGTAATCGGTGTCGACAACTTCGACCCCGACATTATTTCTATGGATGATGAAACGTGCCTCGTCTCATTCGACGTTGCTGTCCACTATGAAGTCGTTGTTGAAGGGCCAGATTTCATCAACGGATACTATGATAGAGAAGAGGACCGGATGTACGCCGCCGGAAAGTCCCGTCGGGAAGAGAGTTCGTCCCTCGATGTGTCGGTAGAAATTGAGATGTTCTTTGAGGTCCAAGAAAACAAATTTGTCATCACGGACATGATTGTCCAAGTGCCAAATCTGGGAAGTGGAATTGAGATAGCCGTCGAAGAAACAGAAAGTTATTACTAAGGACTATCGGATTGGTCATTCGGCTGGGCTGCAGTCTTGGAGATTTAACAGGAATCTTGCAATTTTTCGCGCACTGTTTATGCTGTGCTCATCTGTGCGACGGTGTTCGATTCGTTCGATTTAAACCCGGCACGTTTCTCTAGCTTGAGGGACTGCCGATGACATCGACCGCCGACACTCCGCGCTGCGACACCTCCCCCACCCTCGGCGAACTGCTGAGGGCAAGGCTCGCCGAACCCCGTGACCCCAACGCGCCCCTTACCGAGCTGGGTCGGCAACTGCGGGAGACGCTCGCCAAGCAGGAAGCGGCGCGGCTCGCGACCAAAGCGTCTACCGGCCTAGCGGCCGAAGGCTCGATGCTCAAAGTCATGGCCCTTTGCCGTCGGGGGCCGCAATGAGCGCCGTCCTGACCGACCTGCGCCCCGGTCCGGCCCAGGTTCGCGAAGCCCACGCCACCCGCGCCGCGCTGCTCGAAGCGGTCGCCATCATCACGCGCTGCGGCGCTCGCAATCGCGGGGTTGCCTCGGCACTGTCCGCGCTCGGCGACCACGAGCAGGGCGAGGCCTTGAAAACCGTCGTCGGCTTCGTGGCGCGTGCTGTGCAGGGTCCCGCGACGACCACGGCCCCAGCCTGGGCGGCCGAGCTGGCGCCGCAGACCGTGCTCGATTGGGTCGACCTGCTCGGCGACGAAGGCGGCGTCGTCGCTCGACTGCCGCTCGCACGTTTCGACCTCGACGGCGGCATCGTCAAGGTGCCGTATCGGACAACGCGCACGCTCGCCGCAGCATTTCGCGCCGAAGCCGCACCGATCCGCGTCGCAGGCGCCACGCTGGCCCTGCAGGCGCTCGAAGGCCGCTCGATGGGGGTCATTGCCACCTGCAGCGCTGAAGCGATCCTCGCGGCCTCTGACGCTGTTCTGCAGCGCTTGATTCGCACGGGCATGGTCAGCGACACGGCCGGCGCGCTTGATACCGCATTTTTCGATGCGGTGCCTCGCGACGCTATCCGCCCGGCAGGGATTCAAAACGGCATCGACCCTGCCGACACTGCCGCGTCATCGGGCGCGACGCTCGAAGACATCGTGAGCGACATGCGAGGCCGCCTCACGCAGCTGCACGCGCGCGGGCTCGGCGGCATCGCCTCGCGCGTCAGCTGGGTCATGCACGCCGACCTCGCCGCGTCGCTGCTGACGCTGTCCGACGAGCTTCGCCTTCGCGCCACCTTCCTCGGCCTGCCGGTCATCTCGTCGCTCACGGTACCGCCCGACGTGGTCTTTCTGCTCGACGGGAACGCCATCGGCTTTGCTGCTGATGTGCCGACCTTCGAGTCGTCGACCGAGGCCACGCTGCACGAGGATGACGGCGCGCCGAATGCCGATGAGAAAACCGGCGCGACGGTGCTGCCCCTGGCGACGGGATCGTCGGGTGCCGGCGCCATCACCGCCGCCCCGGTGCGCAGCTTGTTTCAAACCAATGTGACCGCGCTGAAGGGCGTTTGGCAAACCGACTGGGCCGTGCTTCGGCCCGGCGCGGTGCAGACCATCACCGGGGTCGCGTGGTGACCGCGCTCGCCTACCTCACCCGCGACCTTTCGCCCTCGTCGAGTCAAAAGGCCGGAAACCCGGCCTCTAAGCCGGGCGGCCCCGACATCGCGGTGCGCGACGGCGCCTTCGAGGTCCGGGACCGGCGCACCGGCCGTGTCGAGCGCATCTCGATGAGTCGTCCCGACATCGCGCGTCACATCGCCGCGCATGGCGCCCCCGGGCCGGCCGCCCGCCAGCGCACCGGGTTGACGATGTCAGCTATCAACGTCATCGGTGACGCCATCGGCGAGGCGCTCCGCCAGCGCGAAGCCCCGGACTGGCTGACGCTGACCGCTGCCGATGTCGAAGTGATTGCGACGGCCCTGAAGCAGCGCGACGCGCGCATCGTCGCGCTCGAATCGCGGATGGGCCGCAAGCCGACCGGCCGCATCGCTGGCGTCCTCGGGCGTGCAGCAGCATCCCTGGCGGCCGCCGACCGCGTCCTGCTGGGCTGAATGCGAAATCCGAGATTAGTCCGATGCTTTGCGCAGGCGAGCCGTTACAGCAACCAAACGAGCTGCGTCCGCGCATCCTCCTGGTACTGCTGAGCGCCACGGCAACGAACCCGCTCGCGCTGGAATTGCTGAAGGGGCCGGGGGCCTTCGTGGACAGGCCGATGGACGCTGTCGCGCGGCTGGCTGGCGGAGTCTTGAGCTGACAGCCGGCGGTCCCGGATCGGCCGCCTGGGACGCGATCGGCGCGCGAGGGTGCACTACCCCGCCCGAAGCGTTGCGTCGGCGCAGCGCCGCCGTCCTGGCGGGTGGTTCCCCCCGTTAGCAGGCTGGAGGTTCGCGGTTACGCTCTGTCACATGGCAGAAGAACCGATCCTCGAAATGGACTTCAGCAACAAGCTAGAGGTCACGATCAACAATAAGCGTCCGGTCATCTTGACCGACCTCACGCTTGCACTGCTCGGCGTCGGGCAGCAGTTCGAACGGTTCATCGAGAACGAGACGACAGATCAGCACGGCGTGGGCGCTGAGCTCTTTGTGAAGGATGTTCGGTCCGGCTCGATCATCTTCGACCTCGTCGCGCAGGCTATGCCGGTGGTGCCGTTGCTGTGGGCCGGTGGGTCGGTCAGCGAGTGGATCAACTACGCTAAGGATGTCCTTCTGTGGCTGAGCGGGAAGCTGAAGGACAAGCCCAAGGACTTGAGCAAGCAAGACCTCAAGCAGTGGAACAACATCTTGGAGCCGGTCGCGAAGGATGCAGGCTCGCAGATGACGTTCGGTCATGTCGAGGGCGGTGTCGTGATCACCCAATACATCGTGTCATCAGCCGAAGCGAACGCCGCGCAGAACTCGATCAAGCGCGAACTCGCAGCCTTGGACGAGCCGTCGGACAACGTGCACCGGAAGCGCGCAATGGTCTGGTATCAGACCCGCTTCGACGAGGACTCCCCGACGGGAAACAAGGCAGTGATCGAAAGCATCAGCAAGTCGCCCGTCAAGGTCATCTTCGAGAACAACGCGGACCGCAAGGCCATGCTCGAAGGCGACAAGCGATTCGAAAAGCCGTGGCACCTGCTCGCGTACATCGTCGACGTGAGCGTGCAGACGATTCAGGGCGTGCCCAAGGTCTACACGATTCTGAAGGTCTACGACGAAGACACCTTCGACCCGGACGAGTAGACCTTAGCTAGGAGCAAAAGTATGAATGGCCCTCTGAGCATCAAATTGGCGACACCTGTCGCGCTAGGTTTGGCGGTGCTGCTGACCGGTTGCGAAAAGCTGAAGGCAGTCGACGAACTCACGGCGCAGTCGGCGAGCAACAAGGAAGAAATCGACTCGCTCAAGAAATCGCTTGCGGACTCGCGCAAGGAAGCCGATGCACTTCGAAGTCAGGTCATCGGCATGTACGACCGCATTGCCGCCGTAGAAGCCGCGCAGGCCGCGCAAGCGAAAGCGACGAAGGCACCAGCCACGCCGTCACCACCTGAACCGTTGGGGCCGCAAGAGGTTGCCATCTTGAAGGCTGCTATCGAAGCCTGCGTGCAGGTCGGTCGTGCAGTACCACCGCCCCAATATTCGGACGGCGCGATGACCAAGGGCTTCGATGCCTACTACAACGCGATCACAGGCCGCGTGCAAAACAATGTTCGCTATCAAGGCGAGATGCCGGCCCTCTATGCTTTCAACAAATGCATGGTGGGCAAAGGCATCTCCGTCGGTTGAGTCGGCCTGATTCCGATGTTGGATGAATAAAAGAATGCCACCTTCGACCGTGCCGACGCAGGCGGCGCTGAGTCGCTACGCCAGCGCTATGACCGAAATCAACCTGCGGCTCGACGCGGTCGACACGCTCCACGCGCGCACGCTGCAAATGGACAACGTCGACCAGCCCCCCGAGTGGCTGTTCACGTGGGAACAGATTGCGGTGCACCTTCGCAAGGTCGTCGAACTGATCGTCTTCAGCAGCATGGTCGCGCATCAGGACAAGTACCGCGAGGTCTATCCCGACTTCGCATCGCATTGGAAGATCGGCAAGATTCTGAAGAAGCTAGAGACCATTCACCCGGCCTTCTTTCCGATCAGCACCAAGATCACGACCACCGCCGAGGGTGCACACCACGCGCCCATGAACGACGACCCGAAGGCAAGCCGCGCAGACCTCGAAGTGCTCTACGACAAGTGCTCGGACCTGATCCATGCCTTTCAGCCTTTCAAGTACGAGAGCGGCGCTGTGATCGATCTAATGTTCACGCCACCGCAATGGACGACGCTGATCCGAGGCCTGCTGCAAGAGCACTTCATCATGCTGTTTGGCAACCAGACTGCGTTCATGGTGCAGATGACGGCGCCGCCCGATGGGTTCGTGCGAGTCGCGCTGCTGCAGGCCGAGGGACCTGCCACACACGTGCCGTCGTCGGCTTCAGGGCAATCTAGTGTCGGAGGGTGAAGTGTTCGCAGATGTACTCGCAAAGCTTGGCGGTTGGGTGGCCGTGATCATCCTGGCGCTCACTGCCATTTGGCAGGTGTTCAAGCACCTTTCGAGCAAATGGCTAGACGGCAAGTTCGATGAAAAACTTAAGCGGCTTGAACAGCGTCACGAGCGCGCGCTGCGTCACCTTCAAAGTTCGATAGATCGCGAGTTAGACCGGGCGCGCAAGTTGAACGCGCAAGAATTCGACGCCCTTAGTGAAGGGTGGGCCGTGCTTCATGAGGCCTACTGGCGCGTGCGCGGCCTTACAGGGCGGACCCGTGGCGTCCATCATTTTGAGAGCATGAGCGCCGGGCAGGCAGCGGCCTTTATCGAATCGTCAGAACTTGCGCAGTGGCAAAAGCAAGAAATCACTGCGATCGACGTTGCAGCGGACCGGACGACTTACAACCGCAAGGCTATGGATTGGATCGGCCTTCGAAAAGGCAGGGCGGCACGGCAAGCACTGGTCGTATTCATCGATCGCAAAGCGATCTTCATGCTGCCCAACATTCGCCAGCTTTTCGACGCCCTAGAGGTCATGGTGAACGCAGCGCTTGCCGAGTTCAATATCCATTTGGAGATGCATGACGAGGGGCAGCGAAATTTCACCAAGCACGAGGTTTTGGCAACCGACGGCGAGGCCATCTACCGGGAGCTAGAAAGGCTTATTCGCGATCGTCTTTGGTCGGCGGTGCCGCTGACCACGCCGTTGATCGACGATGAGGGCGCAGCCGCAGCCGCCGCCAGCAACGCCTAGCGACGAGCACCAACTAGGCCGCGACCAGCGCCCAGGGTGGTCGGCGCGCATAATCACTTTCTCTGACTGAGCCGCGCACGCACGTCCTCGACGCGGTCGCCTACGTCGCGAACCGCGAGCTGCAGCTCGGCCTCGGAGCAGCCGAAGGTCAGCATCCAGTTGGCGGGGTCAGGAGAAACCTGAGCGATTGCGACCATTGGTGGTATGCCCGGCGCGGGTATCCTGCGCGCCATGGAGAAAGAAATTGGCGCCCCGCGCCACTACCACATCGAGGAATACAACGACGGTCCCCTGAAGACCTACGTAGTGTTTCTCGATACCACCGAGCCTGACGCCGAGAATGACGAACACGAGGGCGAGGTCATCAACGAGTTCTACACGCGCGAGGAGGCCGAGGCCTGCATTCAGGCGTTGATCGTAGGGCTGTCCTGAGCATGCTCACCTCGCTGCGACGGTGACCGTGACGCCCTGAAAGCATCGACCAGTAAAGTAGCGTCAGCCGAGGGCAGCGGGTGGAAACGTCAAAACGTGGACACCAAAGTGGACACGAGCGGGCAAAGAAAAAGAGCCTGCTACCAAATTAGTAGCAAGCTCTTTAGTGCCTGTAAGGCTTATAGTGGCTCCTCGACCTGGGCTCGAACCAGGGACCTACGGATTAACAGTCCGGCGCTCTACCAACTGAGCTATCGAGGAACAAGCCTCAGATTATAGCGTGGTTTTTTGGGGCTTCCTGACCAACGCGTTTCCGAGGACAAAGTTTTCGAAGTTTTTCTTCGATGGCCTCGACGCGGCAGCACCGTGTCGAAGCACAGCCGCGATTCTCGCAGATCACACGAGGGTGCGATCCGCGCCTTTCTGTCGCGCCGCGATGCCCCGCCGACGATGGGTCCAGAATGAGCGCCCCTTTCATCGGCGAGGCACCCGCACTGCCGGACAACGAAGAGCACATGAGCGAGCACCAAGAACACGACCCCGATCTCGTTCCCACGCACACGACCGCGGCCACTCAGCTGGATGTCTTCGAGGCGTGGCGAAGGGTCGACCTGCGCGCCTGATGGTCCGACGGCCTGCCGCCAAGGCGTGCCCGGGCCTTGGCACTTACAACGCGGCGCGTACGAGTTCCCATTCGTTGAAGCCGCCGTCGACGTCGTGGCGATGGAACACGATGGGTGCCAGCCCCTTCGGTTTCGTCGTCGATCCCGCAGCGGGCTCCTCCGAGTCCTCCGATGCACCTTGGGCATCAATGATTCCCGCCATCTCGGCAGCCTCGATCCTGGCGGCAATGCCGGCGTCGCGCGCCCTGACTTTCTCTTCGTAGAGCCTCTTCACCTGGGCCGACGCCACCACGTGATACTTGGGTGCAGCCTTGCCCACCTCCGCAAGCTCCGCGCGGGAGAAGGCCTTGGTCGGTTCCGGCAGATGCACGAATACCCAGACGACATGAGGCGCTGCGTTGAGCGCCTGCGCGCCGACGATCCATTCGTCGATCACGGCCGACTTGACCTCCACACGCGCCGCGCGACTGCCAGAGCCTGAAATGACGACGACGTCGGTGCTCTTGCTGTTGCCGTAGGTGATCGAAGCCTGAATCCGTCTTCGGAAGAGTTCCGACGCAACGCCGAACTCCCCGGCGAGTTGGATGAACTGTTTCTCTTCCTGGCTCTTTGCCATGCGCGCCTTGTGTCAATGGGATGCAGGGGCTCGAATCGTGCCACAGCGGGAGCCTTCGGGCGCCTGCGCTCTTCGGGTGTCTACCTATGGGCATCGAAGCCCGTCTCGATTAATTTCTCACCTAGAGAAATAAATTAATCCAGACGCGTGACCGACCCTCGAACCACCCGCGGCCAGGTGCTGGCCATGCTCCGCGACCAGGGCCCGATGCCCCGGGCCGAGATCGCGCGGCGGCTGGCCTTGTCGGCGACCACCATCACGCGGGTGGTGAACGAACTCGAGGCCGACCAGGTCGTCGCCGAAGGCCAGGCGGCCGCGGCCAACGGCGCCGGCCGGCCGGCGAACACGCTGCACATCCTGTCGGAGTCCTGCTGCGTGGGCGCGATCCAGCTCGGCATCGGGATCGTGCAGCTCGGCCTGTTCGATGCCATGGGCCGATGCCGCGCGAGCGACCAGTTCAGCTACGCGGTCGACAAGCCCGCCGACAAGGTGCTGCAGCTGATTGCCCGCGCGCTCGACCGCCTCTGCGCCAGCGCCGCGATCGACCGCGGCGCCCTGCTCGGCATCGGTGTCGCGGTTCCGGGGCCGGTCGATGCCGCGGGCCGTCGGCTGCTGATCTCGATCAACCTGCACTGGCAGGACATCGCGGTGGCCGAGATGCTGGAGAAGCTCACCGGGCTGCCGGTCACCGTGGAGCACAACGTGCGATCGATGGCGCTGGCCGAGGTGCGCTTCGGCCAGGGCAAGGGCATCGCGAGCGTGGCCTTCGTCTACCTGCGCACCGGCCTCGGCGCCGGCCTGGTGGTGGAGGGACAGCCGTTCTCGGGCGGCGTGCACGGCGCCATCGAGCTCGGCCACCTGCCGGTGATCCGCGACGGCGCGGCCTGCGTCTGCGGCGGCCGCGGCTGCGTCGAGACGGTGCTCTCGGAAGCGGCGCTGCGGGCCACGCTCGAACGGCTGGACATCGATCCCCAGCCCAACGCCCTCACAGCCCTCTGGACTGCCGCGCGCACGCGCCGCGACGCAGCGCGCGCGCTGGACGCTATCGTGAACCCGCTGGCGATGGGCCTCAGCGCCCTCACGACCCTGCTCAATCCCGAACTCGTGCTGCTGGGCGGTGCGCTCGCGGACATTCCCGACGAGCTCCTCGAACAGATCGTGCAGGCGTCCTGGCGCGGCGCCTTTCCCGCGATCCGCATGTCGATCCGCATGGAGCGTTCCCGCCTCGGCGCGGACGTCGGCCTTGCGGGTGCGGCCGCGGTGGCGCTCGATCGCTTCTTCTACGCCTGAACGGAGACCCCGATGCCTCTCACTCCTGCCCTGTCGACCTGCGCATGGAGCAGTCCATGACGCCATCGACCCTGGATCCCGCCGCCGCGATGGTCGAGTTGGACACGGCCGCGGACTCTCACGCGACCACCGACGGGCCACGGCGTCCGGCATCGATGCTGTGGCTCTATCTGACGACGCTCGCGCTGGGCCTCGGGCTGTGGTGGCTGGCGGCCGCGCGCTCGGGCAACGCGCTGGTGCCGAGCCCGGTGCAGGTCGCGATCGCAGCCTGGGAACTGGCGCTCGACGGCAGCCTGTTCGCCAACGCCGCCGCGAGCCTGGGCCGCGTGCTGACCGGCTTCGTGCTCGGCGTCGCGCTCGCCATTCCGGCCGGCTTCCTGATGGGCTGGTACCGGCTGGCGCGCGGGCTGGTCGAACCCTGGGTGCAGTTCATGCGCACCGTGCCGCCACTGGCGCTGATCCCGCTGGTGATCGTGATCCTCGGCATCGGCGAGGACGCCAAGGTGTTCGTGATCTTCCTGGCCTCGTTCCTGGCGTGCGTGCTCGCCACCTACCAGGGCGTGCGCAATGTCGACAACACGCTGGTCAACGCCGCGCGCGTGCTCGGCGCCGACGACTTCACGATCTTCCGCCGTGTCGTGGTGCCGGCCTCCACGCCCTTCATCTTCGTCGGCATGCGCGTGGCGCTCGGCTCGGCGTGGGCGACGCTGGTGGCCTCGGAACTCATCGCAGCGCCGACCGGCCTGGGCCGCATGATGCAGGTCGCCACCCAGTTCCTGCAGACCGACCGGATCGTGGTCGGCATCATCATGATCGGCCTGCTCGGCTTCGTGATGGACCGCTTGCTGCTGTGGGCCGAGCGACGACTGACCTCCTGGCAGGAGGTGCGCGGATGAACGCCGTTGCCACTCCGGCGAGCGCCGCCATCTCGGTGCGCAACGCCTCCAAGGTCTACGTCACGGAGCGCGGCCGCACGGTCAGCCTCGATCGCGTGAGCCTCGACATCGCGCGCGGCGAGTTCATCACGCTGGTCGGGCCCTCGGGCTGCGGCAAGTCGACCATGCTGAATCTCATCGGCGGCCTCCTGATGCCAAGTTCGGGCGAGGTGCTGGTCGACGGCCGCGCCGTCACCGGCCCGGGCCCGGACCGCGGCGTGATCTTCCAGCAGTACGCGCTGTTCCCCTGGCTCACCGCACAGCAGAACGTCGAGTTCGGGCTGCGCCTGCAGGGCCTCGGCAAGGCCGAGCGACACGAGCGCGCACGCCACTACCTCCGGCTCGTCGGGCTGCAGGACTTCGGCCACGCGCTGCCCAAGGAGCTGTCGGGCGGCATGAAGCAGCGCTGCGCGATCGCACGCGCCTACGCGGTCAACCCTTCGCTGCTGCTGATGGACGAGCCCTTCGGCGCGCTCGACGCGCTCACGCGCGTGCAGATGCAGGACGACCTGCTCGCGACCTGGGAGCAGGAGCGCAAGACGGTGGTCTTCATCACCCACGACGTCGACGAGGCGGTGTACCTCGCCAGCCGCGTGGTCGTGATGAGCCCGCGCCCGGGCCGCATCAGCGAAATCATCGACGTGCCCCTGCCCTATCCGCGCAACGACGAGCTGCGGCTGTCGCCCGAGTTCGCCGAGATCCGCGCCCGCGTCTGGCGCGGCGTGCACCACAAGAGCCACCCCGTTCACACACCCTGAGGAGACAACCGCCATGAAGAACGAGACCATCCAACGCCCGGACCGCCGGGCCGTGCTGGCGCGCTGCGCCATGGCCGGTGCGGCCACACTGGCCGGCAGCGCGGCCTGGCTCGCGCCGACGAGCCGGGCGCACGCTCAGGCGGCGGCACGGCCGCGCGTGAGCCTCACCGTGGGCTACATCGACACCAGCATCAATGGCGTCGGCGTGATCGCGGCCGCCAACAAGCTCGACCTCTGGGCCAAGAGCGGCATCGACGTCAAGCTGATCCCCTTCACCAACGGACCGACCCAGATCCAGGCCATGGCCGCGGGCTCGCTCGACATCGGCTACGTGGGCGGCGGCGCGATCTGGATGCCGGCCTCGGGCCAGGCGGTGCTCATCACGCCCAACGAGAAGACCTTCGGCGACTTCCTGCTGGCGCGCCCCGACAGCGGCATCAGGAGCGTGCAGGACATGCGCGGCAAGAAGGTCGGCGTGCCTGACGGCGGCTCGGGCGAGATGATCCTCACGCTCGCGCTCGAGGCGGCGGGCATGACCATGAAGGACATCCAGCGCATCCCGCTCGATCCGCCCAACGTGGTGTCGGCCTTCGTCGCGGGCCAGATCGACGTGGCCGCGATCTTCTCGCCCTTGGCGAACCAGATCCGCGAGCGCCTGCCGAACACGGTGGTGATCGCCAACAACAAGGACTTTCCCAAGACCGAGTTCATTGGCGCCTGGGTGGCTTCCAAGCAGGCGCTGGCCAGCAAGCCCGAGGCGGTGCAGCGCTTCCTCGAGGTCTGGCAGCAGGTGAACGACTACCGGCTCAAGAATCCGAAGGAAGTGGTGGCCTGGGCTTCGGCCGCATCGGGCGCTCCGGCAGCGCAGCTGCAGGGTCAGGTCGACGCTCTCGAATGGTTCCCGTCGAGCCAGATCCTGGCCGACAACAAGAGCGGCGCGACGCGCCAGCGCTTCGTGACGATGCAGGAGCTGTTCGTCAAGCTCGGCCGCATCAAGACGCCGGCGGCGCCCGACGCCTTCATCAACACCGATCTCTTCAACAAGGCCATGGAGAGCCGCAAGTGAGCCTGGCGCCGAAGCGTCCGCCGGTGCGCATCGCGATCCTCGGCGCCGGCTTCGTGGCCGACTTCTACCTGCGCGCGCTGCAGTACGTGCGCGGCCACGAGGTGGTGGTGCTGATGGCGCGTTCGGCCGAGAAGGGCCGCGCCCTGGCCGAACGCTACGGCGTGCCCGAGGTGGCGACGTCGGTGGCCGAGGCGGTGGACCGGGCCGACGTCGACCTGGTGCTGGTGGCGCTGCCGCACGACCTGCACCTGGACGTGGTGCGCCAGATCGCGGCCGCGCGCAAGGCCCTCGTGTGCACCAAGCCGCTGGGCCGCAACGCGGCCGAGGCCACCGCGATCCTGCAGTTCGTGCGCGAAGCCGGCGTCTGGCACGGCTATGCCGAGACCGAGGTCTTCGCGCCGGGCCTGGTCAAGGCCAAGCAGCTGGCCGACAGCGGCGCCATCGGCCGCGTCCTGTCGGTGCGCGCGCGCGAGGCGCATGGCCATCCGCATGCGCATGCGCGCGTGGCCGAGCGCATGGGCGGCGGTCCGCTGCGCGGGCTGGGCTGCCACTGCGTGGCCATCGGACGCTGGTTCCTGGGGCCCGACAATCCGCCGCTCGAGGTCATGGCCTGGGGCGACCGCCTGCACCGCGAGGACGTCACTTCCGAGGACAACGCGGTCGCGATCGTGCGCTTCGCCGACGGCCGCATCGCGCAGATCGAGGCCGGCTGGACCCACATGGCCGGGCTCGACGTGCGCAACGAGATCCACGGCAGCCACGGCTGGATCGGCACCGACGAGACCGGCTCCACGGGCGTCCATGCCTTTGCGGGCCGCGACGCAGGTTATGTGGTCGAGAAGGCCGGCGCGGCCACGGGCTGGATCACGCCGGTGGCCCAGGAACCCTGGGTCTACGGCTATCACGGCGAGCTGGCGCATTTCATCGAATGCTTCGCGGCCGGCACGACCCCGCGCCAGACGCTCGATGATGGCCTGATCGACAACGCCGTGATCGATGCCGCCTACCGCTCGATGCAGTCGCGCACCTGGGAGCGCATCGATCTCTCGGGCCTCGACGCCCTTCCCCATTCCGCTACCGAGTCCACCTGAGAAACCGGCCATGCCTGCGCAACGTCGCCCCAACATCGTCTTCATCCTGACCGACGACCACGCCTCCCATGCCATCGGGGCCTACGGCTCGGCGGTGAACAGCACGCCGCGCATCGACGAACTGGCCGCGCATGGCGTGCGCTTCGACAACTGCTTCGCGACCAACTCGCTCTGCACGCCGAGCCGGGCCAGCCTGCTGACCGGCACCTACAGCCATGTCAACGGCGTGTCGACGCTGGTGACGCCGATCGACGCCAGCCAGACCACCTTCATCTCGCAGCTCAAGGCCGCCGGCTACCGCACCGCGATGGTCGGCAAGTGGCACATGGGCGACGGCCCGGGGCACGATCCGCAAGGCTTCGACTACTGGGACGTGCTCATCGAGCAAGGGGAGTACCACGACCCGCGCTTCCTGAGCGCAGACGGCCTGCGCACGGTCGAGGGCTATGCCACCGACCTGATCACCGATCTGTCGCTGGCCTGGGTCGAAGGCCTCGAGGGCGATGATCCCTGGGCCATCCTGATCTGGCACAAGGCGCCGCACCGCCCGTGGCAGCCGCATCCGCGCCATGCCGAGCTCTACAAGGACCCGATCCCGCTGCCGCGCACCTGGGACGACGACTACGCCACCCGCAGCTCGTCGGCCCGCCGCGCCGCGATGCGCATCGCCGAGCACCTGAGCGCCGAGGACCTCAAGCAGAACCCGCCCGAGGGCCTGAGCTACGAGGACGAGGCGCTCTGGAAGTACCAGCGCTACATGGAGGACTACCTGAGATGCGTGGCCGCGGTCGACGACAACGTGGGCCGCGTCATCGACTGGCTGCGCGCGCGCGGCGACTTCGACGACACGGTGCTGCTGTATGCCTCGGACCAAGGCTTCTTCCTCGGCGACCACGGCTGGTTCGACAAGCGCTTCATGTACGAGCAGTCGCTGCGCATGCCGCTGCTGATGTCCTATCCGCGCAAGGTGGCGGCCGGCCAGGTGCACGACGGCATCGTGACCAACGTCGACTACGCGCAGACGCTGCTCGAGTTCGCGGGCGTCGAGAGCCATCCGCGCATGCAGGGCCGCAGCTTCGCGGGCGACCTGGTGGGCAAGCCGACTTCGCCGCCGGCCGAGGGCATGTACTACCGCTACTGGGAGCACGACGACGTCTTCCACAAGGCGCCGGCCCACTACGGCTGGCGCGACACGCGCTACAAGCTCATCTACTTCTACAACGACGGCATGGGCATCCCGGGCACCGGGGGCTTCACGTACCCCGGCGAGTGGGAGCTCTACGACCTCGAGGCCGACCCCGACGAGCTGCGCAACGTTTTCCATGCCCCCGAATACCGCGCCGTGCGCTCGGCGCTGCAGATCAGGCTCTGGCGCGCGCAGCAGGCCCTGGGCGATGAGCCGCACCCGAGCCAGGCGCGCCCCGAGGCGGTCTGACACCGCCTCGCCCTTCGACTTCGCTGTCGGACGAAGCCCCGCGCGCCGCACCGCCGCGGGACTACTTGCACGTGTCGCGCTGCGTGTTAGGGTGCAGCGATGCACAGGATCCTCATCAGCCTCGTGATCGGCCTGGCGGCCGCCGCACCGGCGTTCGCGGAAGAAGAGCCCAAGCTTCCCCTGAAGACCGACGACGGCGGCAGCCTCTACGTGGCGCCCAAGGTCGCGCCGACCGAGAAGTCGGCCGATACCAACGGCGCCACCGTCGGCGTGCAGAAGCCGGACGGCAGCGGCCGCTACATCGGCGTCGACACCAGCGGCACACGCCCGACCTACTCGCTGGGCGGCAGCACCGCGGGCGACCTCTCCTACTCGGCGGGCGTGTTCTCCGACGGCAAGGAGAACAAGGGCGTCAAGGCCGGCGTGACCATCAAGTACTGACGCCTTCGGTTCGTTCGCACCGCGCCATGGGCAGAATGCGCGCATGACGAAGACACGAAGAATCGCCGCGGCCACCGTGCTGGCCGCCCTGCTGCTCGCGCTCGGTGCGTACTGGTACTGGTCACCGTTGCTCGCGGTGCGGGAACTCCAGAGCGCCGCGCAACAGGGCGATGCCGAGCGCTTCAACGCGCATGTCGACTACACGAAGCTGCGCGAGAGCTTCAAGGGCCAGTTCGCGGCGCGGCTGGCGCAGAAGCTCGGAACGCCCAAGGATGGAGATGCGCTCTCGGCGCTCGGCAGCATGATCGGCCTGGGCCTCATCAATCAGCTGGTCGACGCCATGGTGCGGCCCGAGACGGTGATGGCCGCGATGCAGAGCGGCAGCCTCGGCAATGCCAGGTCGCGGCGCGGCGACGCCGCCGTTCCAGTGCCCTCCACGCCGCCGGCGACGCCACCCGACGCTGCCGCCGGCCCGCAGTCCGCACCATCCGCACCACCCGCAACGCCCGAGCCGGCGCCCGACGCAGCGAAGTCGCGCTGGGTCATCGATCGTCAGGGCGCAAGCCGCATGACGGCCTATGCGGTCGACCCCGCCCGACCCAACGAGCCGGACGCCGACCGCCTCGGGCTGGTCTTCGAGCGCAGCGGCTTCGCCGACTGGAAGCTCACCGACATCCGCCTGCCTGCCTCGACCTTCAGGAGGTGACGCCGGCGGGCGCCGATGCGGCAGACGCCGGTGCGCCTGCACCCGCGCCGCGCGGCAGGAAGTTCATCGCCATCGCGCCCGAACTGGCGGCGCGGACCACGCGGTGGATGAAGTCCAGCTTCTCGATCACGGGCGGGACGATCACGAACGGGTAGCTGTCGTGCGCGCCGAGGCTGCGGTCCATGGCGTTGATGAACTGCGACACCGGCAGCCACTGGTCGATGACCGTGTTCCTGATCGTCTCGGCCGAGGTGTCGACGCTGCGCGCCGCCAGTGCCGGCCCGCCGGGCAGCACCTGGTCCAGGCGCATGCCCCAGGAAGCGGCGGTCTCGAGGCCATCGACCATGTGCAGATAGTGGGCCCAGGTCTCGGCCCAGTCTTCCCAGGGATGCGAGCTCGCGTAGACGCTGATGAAGCGCTGCGGCCAGTCGTTCGGCGGCGAGGCGTAGTGGATCTTGAGCGCCTCGGCATAGTCGGCGCGCTCATCGCCGAAGAGCTGCCGGTACTCGTCGATCCACGGCGTGCCGCGCACCAGCCGGTCCCAGTAGTAGTGGCCGATCTCGTGGCGGAAGTGCCCGAGCAGCGTGCGGTAGGGCT
This sequence comes from Variovorax jilinensis, assembly GCF_030316885.1. Lineage (GTDB taxonomy): Bacteria > Pseudomonadota > Gammaproteobacteria > Burkholderiales > Burkholderiaceae_C > Variovorax > Variovorax jilinensis. The sequence continues at coordinate 433,402 of NZ_JASZYQ010000003.1, forward strand.
CGTGCATCGACAGGCGGATGCGCTCGCGCTGCGCATCGTCGGCCTCAACGATGTTGAGCGTGATCACGCCTTCGTCGTGGCCGGTCAGCACGTGCTGCTGCGGCTCGACCTGTTCGAGGAATTCGAAGGACACGCCGTTGTCGGGGTCCTCGAGCTTGTTCGGCGTCGGCAGCACCAGCTCGTGCAGCGTGTAGAACAGCCGGCGTTTGGCCTGCTCGAGCGCGGCCCAGTACTGGTGGTTCTCGGGCTTCGTCAGCTCGGGAATGGTGTGCGTGGTGCGGCAGGACAGGCAGTGATGGTGCGTGCTGTCGGCGGCCAGCATCCAGTTGCAGACCTGCTGCGACCGGTTCACGCAGGGCCGCTGGTCGGGCCCTGCCGGGCCCAGGCGATGCCAGGCGACCTCGGGCCCCTGGTCGGTGGCGGCCTCGAAGGCCAGCATGCATTGCTCTTCGGGCGAATAGCCGAGCGTGGCGGCGCAGTTGCCGCAGCTCAAATTCTCGAAGAAGACGCGATGGCCGCAATTGGAACAGGTGAGCAGCTTCATGATCTTCCGCGTTGTGTTGCGATGCAGCATGACAGGTCGGCGTCCTGCGCGCACGCCTCACGAGTGTCCGACCGCGTGTAGGCGGAAGCCGATGCGGGCGCAATCGGCCTCGTTTCCCTGCCCGGCGTGTCAGTCAGCCGTCGATGGCCTGCTGCAGGGCGCGGTCGACGCGCCCGACCTCGCGCTCCAGCTGCGCAACGGCGCTTTCCATCCCCTCGGTCGCCCCGTCGCGCCACAGGGTCTCGAGATGCCTGGCAAGGGCGGCGGCCCGATGGGCACCGATGCTGCCGAGCGCGCCCTTGAGCGCATGCACCTGCTCCTGCCCGCCGGTCGCGTCGCCCACGGCCAGCGCCGCCCCGATGGCCTGGCGCCGCTGCGCCATGTCGCTGCGCATCGCGACCGCGATCTCGCTCACCGCCGCGAGGTCGCCGCCCAGCGTGCGCACCAGCTGCCGCATGTCGACCGGCGGCGGCAGGTCGGCTTCGGCGTCTACCTCGGCATCTGCTTGGGCCTCGACGGCCGCTTGGGGCGCCAGGACTTCCACTGCCGCAGGCCGCACCGGCGCGGCCTGGACAGCCGGAACCCCGAACGCAGGCTGTTCGGATCGGCGGCCGATGGTGCTGAAGTCCATCTCGCCGAACGCCTCGTCGCCCTCGTCCTGCGCCGGCCGGCAGCGCGCCCGGGCCACCTGGATCGCCTGGGTCAGCAGGCCCGGCGACACCGGCTTCGACACATAGGCGTCCATGCCGGCCGCAAGGCAGCGTTCGCGGTCTCCCGCCATCGCATGCGCGGTCAGCGCGACCACCGGCGTGTGGCCGCGGCGCGGCTCGGCGTCCTCGAGCCGGCGGATCTCGGCCACCGCGTCGAGCCCGCTCATCACCGGCATCTGGACGTCCATGAGCACGAGGTCGAAGGGCCGATCCTTCCATGCCTGCAGCGCCTGGGCGCCGTTGCGCGCCACCTGGAAGGTGCAGCCCATCTGCATCAGCAGCTTGCGCATGAGCAGTTCGTTGACCTCGTGGTCCTCGGCCAGCAGCACGTGCAGGCCCTGCAGCGAGCTGACCTCGAGCGGCGCGGGCTCGGTCAGCACGCTCATCTCGTCGGCCGCCTGCTCGAAGACCGCGGTGAAGCGGAAGGTGCTTCCTTCGCCGGGCCGGCTCAGCAGGTTCAGCGACCCGCCCATCATCGCGACCAGCCGGGCGCAGATAGCGAGCCCGAGGCCCGTGCCGCCATAGCGCCGGGTGATCGAGGCGTCGGCCTGCGTGAAGGCCTCGAAGATGTGCTCCTGCTTTTCCTGCGGAATGCCGATGCCGGTGTCGCGCACCGTGAACAGCAGGCGCAACTCGTCGCGCCGGAGCTCGGCCTGGTTGGGCGCCAGACGCACCGTGACCGAGATGCGGCCGAAGTCGGTGAACTTGACCGCATTCGAGACCAGGTTCGAGATCACCTGGCGCAGCCGTCCCGGATCGCCAGCGAGCTTCCAGGGCACGTCCTGGCCGATCTCGAGCTCGACCTTGAGGCCCTTCTTCTCGGCCAACGGCCGGTGCAGGGCGACCGCCTCGCGGACCCAGCGGCCGACATCGAAGCGCACCTGCTCGAACACCAGCTTGCCGGCCTCGATCTTGGACAGGTCGAGCACGTCGTTGAGCAGGGCCAGCAACGAGGTGGCCGAACTGTCGATCAGCTCCAGGTGCTGACGCTGCTCCTCGTCGAGCGACGACTGGTGCAAGAGCCGCGTGAGGCCCATCACGGCATTGAGGGGCGTGCGCACCTCGTGGCTCATGTTGGCGAGGAATTCGCTCTTGGCGCGGTTGCTGGCCTCGGCCTGCGCCCGCGCCTGCTCGATCTCGGCATGCATGGTGCGCCGCGCCGTGATGTCGGCATTGAAGCCGGTCAGACGCAGCGGCTTGCCCTCGGCGTCGCGCTCCGTGACCATGCCGATGCTCTCGATCCAGATCCAGCCGCCCGCGGTCGACACCCGATGCTCGGCGATGTAGCGGTCGGCCTTGCCGCTCACCGCATCCTTGAAGGCCTGCTGCACCACGGGCAGGTCGTCCGGATGCACGCGCGACATCAGCGTGTCGAGGTCCCAGTGGCGGTCCTGCGCGACCTCGCCGATCATCTTTTCCCAGCGTCCGCCGAGCTGGACCTTGTGGCCGGAAAGATCCCATTCCCACTGCGCCATGCGCGCTGCCTCGGCCACCATCAGGTGACGCTTGGCCGCCACCAGCACCCGGTGCGATGCCTCGAGTTCGGCAGCCTGCTGCCGTGCGCGGGCCTCGAGCTTGTCGCGCTCTGCAGTGAGCGATATCACCCGGCGCAGCAGTTCGAGGTGGCGCTGCTGCGAGGCTTCGAGGCGGGCGCCCAGTTCCTGCTGGCCGTCATCGGCTGCCGGCGGTGTCGTGTTGTCGAATGCTGCCATCCAGTGGGCCTTTGTCCGGGCGGTTTGCGAGCCGTGATAATGGCAGCGGCTCGTACTCCGTCACCATGGCACGTCACCCGATCACCGCCGCGCTTCCCGATGCACTTTTCGCCTTGGCGATCATCGTCCGATGAGTATGCCCGGGAAAGCGATGCCCTCCGCCCCGGACGCTGAGGCCCAGGACGCGGTCACGGTGCTGCTGGTCGACGACCAGCCCGTGATCGCGATGATGGTGCGCAAGATGCTCGCGGTCGACCCGGCCATCGCAATGCACGTCTGCTCCGAAGCCGACGCGGCGGTGGCGCAGGCCTGCGCAGTGCGTCCGACCGTGATCCTCCAGGACCTGGTCATGCCGGGCGCCAACGGGCTCGAACTCGTCACGGCCTACCGCGAGCACCCCGATACGCGCGACATCCCCATCATCGTGCTGTCCTCCAACGACGAGCCCGAGATGAAGAAGTCGGCCTTCGCCATGGGCGCCAACGACTATCTCGTCAAGCTGCCGGAGCCGATCGAGCTGATCGCGCGCATCCGCTACCACTCGCGGGCCTACACCACGCTGGTCGAGCGCGACAACGCCTATCGCGCGCTGCGCCTGAGCGAGCAGCAGCTGCTCGCGAGCAACCTCGAACTGCAGCGCCTGACCAATTCCGACGGCCTCACGGGCCTGCCGAACCGGCGCTCCTTCAACGACTGCATGGCACGGGAATGGGACAGGTCCAGGACGGAGGGCACGCCGCTGTCGCTCCTAATGATCGACGTCGACTATTTCAAGAGCTACAACGACAACTTCGGCCATCTGGCCGGCGACGATGCCCTCCGGTGCGTGGCCGAGGCGATCCGCGATGCCCACGCCGATCCGACCTGCCTGGCAGCCCGCTTCGGCGGCGAGGAGTTCGCGGTCGTGCTGCCCGGCCTCGAGGCGGCCCGGGCCGCCGAGGTCGCCGAGCAGATTCGCCTGAGCGTCGAGGCCACCACGCTGCCTCACCCGGCGCCCGAGGCGCGACAGGTGACGGTCAGCATCGGCGTCGCGACACGGGTGGCAACGTCCAGGGCCTCGCCGGACCTGCTGATCGCCGCTGCCGACGCCCGGCTTTATCAGGCGAAGTGCGAGGGCCGCAATCGCATCGTCGCCGCTTGAACTTCCGTATTGCATCCGCACGACAAACGTTGCCGCCTTTGTTGTCAATCAGGGGTCACGCCGTGACAATCGCCGAAGCGGGTGCTCATGACAGATCAAGATAATTTCCTCAGCTACTACCAACGCAGCACGTGCTCTGCTCAATGGATGGAATTCAACCGCGCGCTGGCCGCGGAATTGAGTGCCGGCCTGCCTCCTGAGGACGTCCGCCAGCTGTTCCGACGGATCGGCGAGCGCGTCGCAACGGCGCTGCCGATCGAGCGCTGCGACACGATGGAGCAGCTGACCGCCGGCTTCAATATCCGCTGGGAAGCCATCGACTGGGGCTTCGCCACGCTGCAGGAAGAGGGCGACCACCTGCGCATCGTTCATTCGTGCAGCCCGCTCGCCATGGCCTTCGGCCCCGAAAGCGGGGACTGGGCCGGCGGCTTCTTCGAAGGCGCCTATCAGGCCTGGTTTGCGGCCCAGGGCACGCCGGCCGAGCTGCACGTGCGCGCCGAGGGCGCGGACGCGCGCGGCCTGCCCCAGCTGGTGCTACGGCTCGAAAGGAGCAACGGATGAGCGAAGAAGACCGCGAAGCCGAAGACGTGACCGGCCTGTTCCGCAAGTTCGGCGGCGATGCCAGCGGTTATCGTGAATTCGAACCCGTACTCGACCCAGCCGCGCCGCCGGCCGCCTGGCCGCTGATCCCGGGCTCGCGCGCAGCCGCAGCACCGGCGCAACCGCAGCCGCCGACATCGCCTCGGGCAGCGGCGCCGCAGCCGACCCCGGTGCCGGCCGCCGCCATACCTTCACCCGTCCAGCCGTCCTCGGCCTCACCCACTCACGCATCGAGAGCGGCACCGGTGACCGCGCCCCTCGCTGCTGCGGTCACGGCTGCCCCGCACGCCCTGCCTACTGCCCTGCCCGCCGCCTGGGCCGCGTCGCCGCCAGTCGTCGGGGCACGCGCGGGAGAACCGCGCGAACTCGACCTGCTCTTCGCACGGCTGGCCGGCCAGCCACGACCGGCGGTCGACGGCGGCCACGGCCTCATGTCCCGATGGCGGAAGCCGACCTGACGATGCCCGTGATCGCGGTCATCGGGGCCAAGGGCGGTGTCGGCAAGACGACGGTGGCCGCCAACCTCTGCACGACGCTGGCGCAAGCAGGACACCGGGTCCTGGCCGTGGACCTCGATCCGCAGAACGCACTGCGCTTCCATCTCGCCCTCGACCGCGACGCCTGCGAGATCGGCCTGGCCGGCGTGCTGGCGGGCGCCGCTTCCTGGACCCAGGCCATGCAGCCGGCGCGTGGCGGCGTGGTGCTGCTGCCCTTCGGCTTCATCGACGACGAGGCGCAGATCGCGCTCGAACGCCATCTGGCCGACGAGCCCGACTGGCTCGCCCGCACGCTGGCGCGCTTCCAGCTGCCGCCCGATACCCTCGTGGTGCTCGACACGCCGCCCGGGCCGTCGGTCTACCTGCAGCAGGCGCTGCGCGTGGCGCAGCTCGCCATCACCACCCTGCTGCCCGACGCGGGCTCCTTCGCGACCCTGCCGCTGATCGACCGGATGGTCGACAAGTACTGCCTGCCGCGCGCCGACTTCATGGCCAGCGTCTACGTGGTGAACCAGGCCGATGCCGGCAGGCGGCTCAATCGCGACGTGCTGCAGACGCTGCGCGAGGCGCTCGGCGACCGCCTGCTGGGCGTGGTGCACCAGGATCAGGCCGTGAGCGAGGCACTGGCCAGCGCGGTCGACGTGCGGCGCTATGCCCCGCACAGCCAGGCCGCCGAGGACTTCGAGCAGTGCGCACGCCAGTTGCTGCGCCGCCTGCACCCCCCCATGCCCTTCGCGGAGACCCGCCGACCATGACCTCTCCTGCCTCCGCGCCGCCCGAAGAGTCCGCCGCCGCCGCCCCCCCCAGCCGCCGGCTGTTCCGCTTCGTGTCGTGGGCCATCGTGCTGGCCGTGCTGCCGGTGGTGATCATCACGCCGATGACGCTGCACCAGCAGCTCACGCTATCGGTCGTGCTCTTCATCGCGGCGCTGGTGCTGAATCGCTTCCCGGGCCGCATTCCGACCCTGGCGATGATCTTCCTGTCGGTGGTGGTCTCGTCGCGCTACATGTACTGGCGCGTGACCGAGACCATGTACATGGACAACCTGCTCGACCTGGTGCTGGGCAGCGGCCTGCTGGCGGCCGAGATCTACGCCTTCGTGGTGCTGCTGCTGGGCTACATCCAGACCGCCTGGCCGCTGGAGCGCAAGCCGGTGCCGCTGCCGGCCGACCCGCGCGACTGGCCCACGGTCGACATCTTCATCCCGACCTACAACGAGCCGCTGTCGGTCGTGCGGCCCACGGTGCTCGCTGCGCAGTCGATCGACTGGCCGCCCGACAAGATCAGGATCTTCGTGCTCGACGACGGCCGGCGCGAGGAGTTCCGCGCCTTCTGCGAAGGCGTCGGCGTGCACCACGTCACGCGCGACAACAACCGCCATGCCAAGGCCGGCAACATCAACGCCGCGCTCAAGAACACCGACGGCGAGTTCGTCGCCATCTTCGACTGCGACCACACGCCCACGCGCTCCTTCCTGCAGATCGCGATGGGCTGGTTCGGCCGCGATCCGAAGCTCGGCATGGTGCAGACGCCGCACTACTTCTTCTCGGCCGACCCGTTCGAGAAGAACCTCGGCACCTTCGGCACCGTGCCCAACGAGGGCGAGCTCTTCTATGGCCTGATCCAGGACGGCAACGACCTCTGGAACGCGACCTTCTTCTGCGGCTCCTGCGCCGTGCTTCGGCGCACCATCTGCGAGGAAGTCGGCGGCATCGCGGTCGAGACCGTGACCGAGGACGCCCACACCGCGCTCAAGATGCACCGGGCCGGCTACAACACGGCCTACCTGGCCCTGCCGCAGGCCGCCGGCCTGGCGACCGAGAGCCTGTCGAGCCACGTCGGACAGCGCATCCGCTGGGCCCGCGGCATGATCCAGATCTTCCGCACCGACAACCCGCTGCTGGGGCGCGGGCTGACGTGGGCCCAGCGGCTGTGCTACGTCAACGCGATGCTGCACTTCCTGTACGGGCTGCCGCGCATCATCTATCTCACGGCGCCGCTGGCCTACCTGGTGTTCGGCGCCAGCGTGATCCATGCCTCGGCACCGATGATCTTCGCCTTCGCACTGCCGCACATCTTCCACGCCAACCTCACCAACAGCCGGATCCAGGGACGCTTTCGCTATCTGTTCTGGAACGAGGTCTACGAGGCCGTGCTCGCCTGGTACATCTTCCGTCCCACGCTGGTGGCGCTGATCAATCCGAAGCTCGGCAGCTTCAACGTGACGGCCAAGGGCGGCCTGATCCAGGAGCGCTACTTCGACACCCAGATCGCCAAGGCGAGCCTGTTCCTGCTGGCGCTCAACTTCATCGGGGTGGCGGCAGGCATCTGGCGCCTGACCTGGGTCGACTCGGAGAACATCCTCACGGTCTGGCTCAACCTGGCCTGGACCTTCTACAACCTCGTGATCCTCGGCGCCTGCGTGGCCGCGGCCAACGAATCGCGCCAGGTGCGCGGCGCCCACCGCGTGACGCTCGACGTGCCGGCCACGCTCTACTTCGCCGACGGTCATTCGATGCGCTGCAACACCTTCGACTTCTCGAGCGGCGGCCTCGGCATCCAGCTGCCGGCGGAGGTCGCGCTGGCCCAGGCGGCGCCGCTCGAGGTGGCGCTCTACCGCGGCGACGTCGAGCATCGATTCCCGGCCACGGTGCGCTTCAACCGCGGCAAGCGCATGGGGCTGCAGTTCGATCCGCTGGACTTCGCGCAGGAGCGCGCGCTGGTCCAGTGCACCACCGCACGCGCCGACATCTGGGCCGCGCGCTGGGGCAACCATCCGCGCGTGCCGGCCCATCGGGTCATCGGCCACATCGCCCGCATCAGCATGGTCGGCTTTCGCGACATGTTCGCCCACTACGCACGCGCCGCGGCGCGCAAGGTGCGCCCGGCATCGGCCGCCGCGCGCGCCGTCCCTGCAAAGGAACCCACGTGACATCGGCCCTCCATCGCAAACGAGCGGGCGCCGTCGCGCTCGCGCTGCTGGCCCTGGCCGCAGGCCCTGCCCTGGCCCAGGGCCGGACCACCCCAGCGCCGACCGCGCGGGCACCGGCCCAGCCGGCCGCCGCACAACCGGCAACCGCGGGCGATTCCACCACGGTCCAGATGACGCTCGCCCAGCTCGGCATCGACTTCGCGATCAACCTGCGCGGCACCCGCGGCACCATCGGAATCCCGTTCAGCGTGCGCGCGGACGAACTGGTCACCAGCGCCTCGTTCAGGCTCAACTACGCCTATTCGCCGGCACTGATCCCCGAGCTGTCGCACCTCAAGGTCAGCGTCAACGACGTGCTCGTGACCACGCTGCCGGTGGTGCGCGGCGAAGGCGGCAAGCCCCAGACCGCCGACATTCCGATCGACCGCCGCCTGATCACCGACTTCAACCGCATCAACATCGAGCTGGTCGGCCACTACACGCGCGAGTGCGAGGACCCGGCCCACAGCAGCCTGTGGGCCACGGTCGACGCTTCGAGCACGCTGCGGCTCGATGTCCAGATGCTCAACGTGGCGGCCGACCTCGGCATGCTGCCGCAGCCCTTCTTCGATCGCCGCGACGTGCGGCGCGCGAGCATTCCCTTCGTGCTCGGCAGCGGCGCGGGTTCGCCGACCCTCGAGGCCGCGGGCATCGTGTCCTCGTGGTTCGGCCTGCTGGCGGGCTACCGCGGCGCGGTGTTCCCGGTCACCACCGGCGCGCTTCCGCCCGCGGCCCATGCAGTGGTGTTCGCGACGCCCGAGACCGCGATCGACGGGCTCGCGCTGCCCGACATCCAGGGCCCGACGCTGGCGGTGGTCGACCATCCGCGCAATGCGGCCTTCAAGCTGCTGCTCGTGATGGGCCGCACGCCGGCAGAGATGCGAACCGCGGCCGCGGCGCTGGCCGTCAACAGCCGCGCCATGGCAGGCGGCACGGCGACGCTGTCGAACTTCCAGGAGCCGCCGCCGCGACGCCCCTACGACGCGCCGCACTGGCTCGCCGACGACCGGCCCGTGAAGCTCGGCGAACTGGCACCGGCATCCGACTTCACCGTCGTGGGCTACACGCCCGACGTGATCCGGGTCAACCTGCAGCTCGCACCCGACCTGTTCACCTGGCGCAGCCGCGGTTTTCCGCTCGACCTGCGCTACAACTACACGCCGCGTGTGCGCCCCGACCAGTCGACGCTGAACCTGAGCCTCGACAACTCCTTCGTCGCCTCGCTGCCGCTGCGTGCAGCCAACGCCGCCACCGACCGCTGGTGGAGCCCGCTGATGCTCAAGCTGCTGCCCGACGGCACCGTGAGCCAGGACTCGGACCTGCTGCTGTCACCGCTGCTGCTGGGCTCGCGCAGCCAGCTGCGCATGCACTACTACTTCCAGCCGGCCGGCGGCGACTGCAAGCCGCTGCTCGACAACGTGCGCGGCAACGTCGATCCGGCGTCGACCATCGACGTCTCCCGGCTGCCGCACTACATCGCGATGCCCGAGCTGGCAGCCTATGCCAACAGCGGCTTCCCGTTCTCGCGGCTGGCCGACCTGTCCGAGACCGCGGTGGTGCTGCCCGACCAGCCCGACACGGGCGACATCCAGACCTATCTCGCGCTGCTCGGGCACCAGGGCAATGCCACCGGCTATCCGGCGCTTCGCCTGACGGTCGGCCGCGCCGCCAACGTGTCGCAGTTCGCGGCCAAGGATCTGCTCGTGATCGGCAACCTGCAGAACCAGCCGCTGTTCACGCAGTGGTCCGACCGCATGCCGCTCAAGCGCAAGGCCGACGCCAAGGAGTTCCGCCTGGGCAGCTGGATCGACGACACGCTGAACCTGATCACCGGCACCCGGCAGCGCCAGGACCTGCCCGCCACCACGCAGATGACGGTGGCCGAGGACGGCAGCGACGCGGTGCTCGCGGGCTTCGAATCGCCGCTCGCCAAGGAGCGCAGCGTTGTCGCGGTCGTGGCCGGCTCGGCCTCGCAGCCGGCGCTGCTCAATGCGCTCATGAGCCCGAGCCTGGTGCGCAACATCCAGGGCAGCACATCGTTCGTGCGCGGCAACCAGGTCAGCAGCCTGCTGACCGGCGACACCTACTACGTGGGCAAGCTGCCGCCCGTGATGTGGCTGCAGTGGAACCTCTCGCGCAGCCCGCTGCTGCTGGCCGCGGCAGTGATCGCCCTGGCGCTGCTGGGCGCCGCCGCGGCTTACGTGAGCCTGCAGCTGCGCGCGCGTCGCCGCCTGCGCTCAGACCCGTCATGACCGAGTCCATGCACTCGCACCTGCCCGTCGGCGCCGCTGCCGTGCCCGTGCCACCGCTGGGCCGACGCCGGCTGCTTGCCGGCCTGGCGCTCGCGCCGCTCGCAGCGGCCCTGCCGGCCGTGGCACAGCAGGCCAGCACGGCCTGCCTGCCGACCACCGACTGGACCTCCTTCGCGGCGCGCCACCTGCAGGCCGACGGCCGCATCGTCGATCTCGATACCAAGACCCAGCATTCGACCTCGGAGGGCCAGTCCTACGGCCTGTTCTTCGCGCTGGTCCACAACGACCGCGCGGCCTTCGCGCGCGTGCTCGACTGGACCGAGAAGAACCTCGCGGCCGGCAACCTGGCGCAGCGCCTGCCGGCCTGGCAATGGGGGCGCAAGCCCGACGGCAGCTGGGGCGTGCTCGACGACAACCCGGCCTCGGACTCCGACCTCTGGATCGCCTATTCGCTGCTCGAGGCCGGCCGGCTCTGGAACGAGCCGCGCTACCGCAGCCTCGGCCGTGCGGTGCTGGCGATGGCCGCGCGCGACGAGGTCGTCACGCTGCCGGGCCTCGGCCGCATGCTGCTGCCCTGGCCGGCCTCGATCGCCAAGGGACCGCTGTGGCGGCTCAACCCGAGCTACCTGCCCCTGCAGTTGCTGCGCCGCTTCGAGGACCTGGACCCGGCAGGCCCCTGGGGCGAGGTCGCAGCCAACACCGTGCGCATGGTGGCCGCCGTGACGCCGCAGGGCTTCGCGCCCGACTGGTGTGCCTGGTCCACCGCCGACGGCGCCTTCGCCACCGATCCTGAGAAGGGTGCGGTCGGCAGCTACGATGCGATCCGCGTCTACCTGTGGGCCGGCATGATGCACGCGTCCGATCCGGCGCGCGCACCGTTGCTCAAGGCGCTCTACGGTCCGCGCCGCCTGCTCGAGCAGAAGCAGCCGATGCCCGAGTACGTCGACACGCAGACCGGGGTCGCGCGCGGCACCGGGCCGGTCGGCTTCTCGGGGGCGCTGCTGCCCTACCTGAAGGCCCAGGCCCTGCCGAAGCTGCTCGACATCGAGCTCGCGCGCGTACGCGCCCGCGTCGGGACGCCGGCCCAGCCCGCGCCCCAACCGCTTCCCTACTACGAGCGCATGCTCCTTCTCTTCGGACAAGGCTGGCTCGATGGCCGCTACGCCTTCACGCGCAACGGCCAGCTGCAAACACATTGGAGACTGCTATGCCCCGCCACCCAACTCGCCTGAGTTCGACCCCGGGCCGCCTGCTGGCCTGCCTGGGCCTGATCGGCGCGCTGCATGCCGGCGCACCTGCCCACGCCCAGGACGCCAAGGCGGCGCTGATCGAACAGGGCAACTACTGGCAGAGCATGGGCCGCACCGACCTGGCCGAGGAAAGCTGGCAGAAGCTGCTGCGCGTCGACCCGCAGTCGGCCGACGCCCTGTACGGCATGTCGCAGGTCGAGCTCGCGCGCGGCAAGGCCGAACCGGCGCGCGACTGGCTCGCGAAGCTGCGCGCTGCCCATCCCTCCGACCCGCGCGCCAGCACGGCCGTGCAGACCCAGGGCGGCACGCCGCAGACCGACCTGCAGCGCGCCCGCGCCGCCTCCAAGGCCGGCCGCACGGCCGAGGCCATCGCGCTCTATCGCGCCGTGTTCGGCGCCAACCGCACGCCGCCCGAGCCACTGGCGGTCGAGTACTACCAGCTGCTGAGCGGCACGCCGCAGGGCTGGGAAGAAGGCCGCAAGGGGCTCGAACAGCTGGTCAAGGACAAGCCCGACAACGCCGCCTACAGGCTCGCGCTGGCGCAGCTGCAGACCTACCGGGAACCGACCCGCCGCGAAGGCATCCGCAGCCTGGCCGAGCTGTCGAAGCAGCCGGGCGTCGGCGCGGCCGCCACCGCGAGCTGGCGCCAGGCGCTGATCTGGCTGGACGCCCGCGAAGCCGATTCGGCGCTCTACGACGATTACCTCTCGACCCATCCCGACCCGGCGGTGCAGGCCCGGCTCGACAGCCTGCGCGCCGCGCGCACCGCGGCAGCCACCGCATCGCCCGCGGCCCAGCCGCTCGGCGAGGGCTACAAGGCCCTGGACCGCGGCGACGCGGCCACGGCCGAGCAGCGCTTCCAGCAGGCGCTGCGCGCCGAGCCCGGCGATCCCGAAGCGCTGGGCGGACTGGGCCTGATCCGCCTGCGGCAGGAGCGCTTCGCCGAGGCGCAGCAGCTGCTCGAGCAGGCCTCCAGGGGCGCGGGCGGACGCAAGTGGGCCTCGGCGCTGCAGAGCGCCACCTACTGGAACCTCGTGCGCCAGGCCAACGTCGCGCGCGACAAGGGCGACGCACGCAGCGCCCAGGCTCTGCTGGAGCGCGCAGTCAAGGCCGACCCGCGCGAACCCGTGGGCCAGATCGCCCTTGCCGAGCTGCAGCTGGCCAACGGCAACCTCGCGGCCGCCGAACAGGGATTCCGGCAGGCGCTCGAAGCCAAGCCCAGCGACCCGCAGGCGCTGCGCGGAATGATCTCGGTCTACACGCGCCAGGGACGCAACGACGAGGCCGCGACGCTGACCCAGAAGCTCTCGCCCGATCAGCTGCGCCAGCTCGGCAACCTGCAGGACGTGCGGGTCGAGGCCGCGCGCGCCAAGGCCCGCGCACAGACCGACGCCGGCGACGTGGCAGGCGCCCAGCGCACGCTCGAGGACGCCATGCTGGCCGCGCCCGACAGCCCGTGGGTGCGGCTCGATCTCGCCAACCTCTACCGCCGCCAGGGCATGACGGCCCAGGCGCGCGGCGTCATGGACGGGCTGCTGATGTCGCAGCCCGACATGCCCGACGCCCTGTTCGCGAGCGCCCTGCTTGCTTCGGAGGCCGGCGACCCGGCCGCCGGACTGCAATACCTCGACCGCATCCCGGCCGCCTCGCGCACCCGCGACATGACGCAGCTGCAGCGCCGGCTGTGGGCTGCGGGACAGGCGCAGCAGGCCCAGGCGCTCGCACGCCAGGGCCAGGTCGCGGCAGCGCGCGGCGTGCTGGCCCAGACCGAGGCCGCGCTCGGCAACGACATGCCGCCCGAGCTGTGGGGCCAGCTGGCCAGCGCCTATGCGGACATCGGCGACGCCCCGCGCGCGCTCGCGATGAGCCGGCAGCTGCTCGCGCGCAGCGCGAATCCAGGCGTCGGCGACCGCCTGCTGTACGCGACCGTGCTGCTCAAGACCCAGCAGGACGTCGAGCTCACGGCCGTGCTGCGGCAGCTGCAGCAGGCCAACATGACGACCGCCCAGCGGGCCGACTTCGAGCGCCTCAACATTGCCCTCGCCCTGCGCCAGACCGACGCGCTGCGCGAGGCCGGCAACCTCGAGGCCGCCTACAACGCGATGGCGCCCGTGCTGGCCGCACGCCCCGACGATCCGCAGGTGCTGGCCGCGCTGGCGCGCCTCTATGCCGCCGCGCGCGACGAGAAGCAGGCGCTGGCGCTCTACCAGCGCATCCTGCAACGCAGCCCGACCGACCTCGACACGCTGCTCGCGGCCGCCTCGAGCGCCAGCGCGTTGCGCGCCCACGGCGACGCCGAAAGCTACGTGCAGGCCGCGCTCAAGCAGGCGCCCGACCAGTCGCGCGTGCTGGCGGCCGCGGGCCGCGTCTACCGCAATGCCGGCGACAACGCCCGCGCCGAGCAGTACCTGCGCGCCGCGGTCGCAGCCGACAGCCGGGCGGCCGGCGGCGCGGTGACCGCGCGGCCCGGCGCGGTGCCCGTGGCGCCGTCCAATCCCTTCGCCGGCATGACCGGCGGCGCGGCCGCCGCGGGTGCGCCCTTCGGCGCCACGCTGCAGCCGGTGGGGCTGCCGGCGGGAGCCTATCCGGCCACGGCCGCTGCGGCGGCTTCGCCTTTCGCGGGCATGCGCGGCGGTGCCGCGGCGCCGGTCGCGGCCCTGCCGCCGCTTCCTGCCGTCCCGGCTGCACCGGCCTATGCCGCCGCACCAGGCTACCCCGCACAGCCGGCCTACCCGGCTTACCCCGGCGCCCCCGCCTACGCCGGCGCCGCCGCGATGCCGCAGGCCAACCTGCCGTGGGGCTCGGGCGGCAACACGGCCGCGCTGCCGGCCGGCCAGACGGCCGCGCGCACCGCGACCCGCAGCAGCACGAGCACCAGCGCCACGCAGACCCGCCGCACCGGAAGCAAGGGCAGCCAGGCCGAGGCCGGCCCGAACGCGCCGGCGACCTCGCAGCCGCTGGCACCCGTCGCAGCGCAATACGCGCAAGCCTATCCGCCGACCTACCCGCAGAGTGCCTACCCGCAGCCGGCCTACCCCGGACAGAATGCCGGGCAGCCGCTCTACCTGCCGGCGCCCGCGCCAGGCAGCAGCCTGGCCAGCGAAACCACCTGGAACACGGCACCGATCGGCACCGCGCCCGCGAACCCGCTGCTGGCCGAATTGCAGGACCTGCAAGCCGAACGCAGCACCACGATCGACATCGGCAGCGTCTACCGCAACCGCGACGGCGAATCGGGCCTGAGCCGGCTGCAGGACCTCCAGGTGCCGATCGAGGCGCGCTTCCCGGCCGGCAGCGGCAAGGTGGTGGTGGGCATCACGCCCACGGTGCTCGACAACGGCGCGATGGCGCAGGACTACGGCACCACGAGCCGCTTCGGCGGCGGGCCGCAGGCCGCGATCGACCAGCTCGCGGGCCGGGTCACGGGCACCGACGGCCAGAATGCCAGCGGCGTCGGCCTCAGCGTCGGCTACGAGGGCAAGAACCTCAACGCCAGCATCGGCACCACGCCGCTGGGTTTCCAGGAGACCAACGTGGTCGGCGGCGTGAGCTACGGGGGCGCACTGTCCGACACGGTCACGATGAAGGGCGAGCTGTCGCGCCGCGCGGTCACCGACAGCCTGCTGTCGTTCGCGGGCACGGAGGACCCTCGCAACGGCGACCGCTGGGGCGGCGTGGTGGCCACCGGCGGCAGGCTCGACGTCACGCGCGACGACGGCACCTACGGCATCTACGGCTACGGCCTGGCGCACTCCATCACGGGCCGCAACGTCGCCGACAACAGCCGCTACGAACTCGGCGGCGGCATGTACGTGCACCTGCTCAAGAAGCCGGGCTCGTCGCTCACGGTGGGCATGAACGTCGACCTGCTGGGCTACGACAAGAACCTCAGCTACTTCACCTACGGCCAGGGCGGCTACTTCAGCCCCGAGTCGTACGTGAGCGTGGCCTTCCCGGTCGACTGGACCGGTCGCGACGACCGACTGTCTTGGCGGCTCAATGCATCGCTCGGCATCCAGTCGTTCACGCAGGACGCCTCGCCCTGGTTCCCGACCGATCCGGCGCGCCAGGCGCAGGCCGCGAGCGCGGTCGCGCAGGCCACCGGACTGGGCCTGAACCGCGCGCCGTTCACGGGCTACTACATCGGCAGCAGCCATACGGGCGTGGCCTACAACCTGGCCGGGGTGGTCGAGTACCAGGTGGCGCCGCAGCTCTTCCTGGGCGGCGCGATGGCTTTCAACAACGCCCAGAACTACCGCCAGATCTCGGTCAGCGCCTATCTGCGCTACATGCTCGGCAACAGCGGCCGCTATGCCTCGCCGGGCAGCGGCTCGACGCTCAAGCCGGTCAGCTCGCCCTACACGCCCCTGCTGTAGGGGCGCGTCGCCGGCGAGAACCTCGGCCGGCGAGGCTCAGCAATCGGCGGCGCGGCCCCAGGGGGGCGCCTGCTCGAAACCCGCGATCCAGGCCGGCACCTCGGCCGCGGCGAGCGGCTTGGCGATGCCGTAGCCCTGGCCGAGCGTGCATCCCAGCGCCAGCAGCGCGCTGCCGTGGGCGATCGACTCCACGCCTTCGGCGATGGTCTGGCGACCGAAGCCGCGCGCCATCACGAGAATGCCGCGGATGATGGCCTCGTCCTCGGGGTCGTCGAGCATGCCGCGCACGAAGGACTGGTCGAGCTTGAGCGCCGACACCGGCAGGCGGCGCAGGTAGGTGAGCGAGGAATAGCCGGTGCCGAAGTCGTCCATCACGACCGGCACGCCGAGCGCCGAGCAGGCGCCGATGAACGCCGACACCGCGGCGAAGTCCTTGATCGCCGTCGTCTCGAGGATCTCGAGCTCGAGCACGCCGGGCTGCAGCTGCGGATGGCGCGCGAGCTGAACGCCCAGCCGCTCGATGAAGCCGGGCCGCAACAGGTGGCGCGGGCTGATGTTCACGCTGACCGAAGTCCGCACGCCGGCGGCCTGCCATTCGGCCGCCTGGCGCAGCGCCTCGCCGATGGCCCAGTCGCCGAGCTGCTCGACCACTTCGTAGTCGTCGATCTGCGCCACGAAGGCGCCCGGCTGCAGCAACCCGCGCGTCGGATGATGCCAGCGCACCAGCGCCTCGAAGCCGATCACGCGGCCGCAGCGCATGTCGACCTTGGGCTGGAAGGCGAGCAGGAACTCGTGCCTGGCGAGGCCGGCCACGATCTGCTGGCGGATCGCGACGCCCTCCTCGTCCTCGCGCGCCTGCCCGGCGTCGAAGAAATGCACCTGGCTGCCGCCCGCGCGCTTGGCGAAGAAGACCGCATGGCGCGCATGCTGCAGCATGACCTCGGTCGGCTGCTCGCCGCGCGGCATCAGCGCCACGCCCACGCTGGTGCGCAGCTGCGCCGAGCCGTCCTGCAGCCTGAAGGGATGAGCGAGCCGCGCAAGCACCTGCGCGAGCAATTCCTCGGCCTGTGCCTTGTCGTCGACCGCCAGAAGCAGCGCGAATTCGTCGCCCCCGACACGCGAGACGCTTGCATTGCCGGGCACCCCGGCCTTGAGCCGGCGCGCCACTTCGCGCAGCACCGCATCGCCTTCGAGCGGACCGAACTTGTCGTTGATGTCGCGAAAGCGGTCGAGGTCCAGATAGCAAACGGCCAGCAGCGGCCCGCCGGCCCTCGCGAGCGGGGTGGCCGGTGCCAGCTCCTGTGTCGAAGGCACGCGGTTGGGCAGCCGGGTGAGCGCGTCGTGGCGTGACAGCAGATCGAGCCGCTCGCCGCGCGCACGAACCGCCGTCGGCGTGAAGGACCACAGCGCGCAGCGATCTTCCATGCGCTCGCCGCGCAGGTCGGCCTGCACGTCGCGGCCGTTCCGGCCCTTGAGCCCGACCCGGCGGCCGTCGACCGCGCCGCGCGCAGGCAGCTTGAGCGACCGGATCACGGAGACGGGAAGGATGTCTTCGAACGGCATGTCCGTCAGGGCGCCCGACGGGTATTCCAGCAAGGTGTGGGCATCTTCGTCGGCCCAGAGGATCAGTCCGTCGCAGATCTTGAGATGTCCGACGAGGGTGCGGGTTGGCATGCCGCTATTGTTCCCTCAAAAGCGGCGCCGAATCGCCGGCGGAGCCGGCGCGCGACACTTTCAGCGCAGCGAGGCGCCGCGGATGGTGTCTGCCGACTTCTTGATCTGGTTGACCATCTGGCGCTGCAGAGGAGAAGGCGAGCGATGGCTGAGCACATCGATCAGCCACCCTCCGGCCACCACGATTGCCAGTACGCCAAGGGTCACGACCTCTGAGTCCATGATGCGCTCCCGAATTCAAACGAGTCCACACTTTGCGCTCATGACGCGCGCAAGGGAATCGGCCGAATGGCGGGTGTTGCAAGCCGACTGAAATGTGACTTAGTTCCTTGGCGGAATGCCGCCCGCGACTGCGGGCCGGCCTCAGGACTTGCCGCCCAGGCGCTGCAGGTCGATGTCGGCGAGCTTGCCCGGGACCGTCACGAGTCGCAGCGCCTCGGCGGCTGCGATCGGACTGCCGCGCGCCAGGAAGCGGATCTGGTAGTTGCCGATGCGGATCTCGTCGCCGTTGTAGAGCACCGTGGCCTCGATCCGCTGGCCGTTCACGAAGGTGCCGTTGTGGCTCTCGAGATCACGGATGGACATGCCGTCGCCGGCCGCCTCGAACACCGCATGGGAGCGGCTCACCAGCGGATTGTCGAGCACCAGGTCGCAGCTGTCGGCCCGGCCGACCACGAAAGGCGTTGCCGTGATGTTGATCTGCTTGGCCGAGCCGCTCTTTTGCAGCACGATCAGTCTTGTCATTCTTCTTCCTCCAGCTTCAGGGAGCGCAACCTCGTCCGGATCCATGAGCACGTTCCGGGCCGCAGTCTCATCCATCCGCTCTATGCCGCTCTGGGGAGCGTGCGCATCATCCGATATTGTGTCGCAGCCGCGACTGCATTGGCGACGCCGCTAGAAGGCCGGCAGGTCGGTGGTGAACATGCAGGAGTCGGGTTCGTTGGGGGACGAGGAAGCGGCGCCGGTCCAATAGTCGGCCGGGCCGCTCTCTCCGATGCCGACGGGCGCCAAGGGCCGGCCGAACGGCGCGACGCCCTGTAGCACCCGCAACGCCGCCGCACCCTGGATGAGGGCCTCGGCGTAGTCGGAAAGGCCCCGGGTCGAGCAGTCGATCGGGCGAAATCCCAGGCACATCTCGGATTCGACGGCAGTTGCCTCCATCAGGACCCAGTGGAATTCACCGGGCTCCAGTTCGAGAACAGTCAGCGAAACATCACGAAGTGCCACCGAAAAACCTTTGCAAGCAAGATGGCCGTGATTGTTGGTGGCAGGCAGCAAAACGCCAAGGCACTTTTGCACGGTGCCTTGGCGCTGCGGTTTGCGGGAGCGGCACTAAGTCTCGGCCGGCCGCCCTGCGGGCGTCTTCGATCAGCCCAGTCGGACCGGCACGAAGATCTTGTTGCCGTCGCGCTGGATCAGCAGGGCCACGGTCTTGTCGGCCTTGGCCACCGCCTCGCGCACCTGTTCGACGCTCTTGGCCGGCGTGCCGTTGATGGCCAGCAGCACGTCGCCGGTCTGTACGCCCGCGATGGCGGCCGGGCCGCCGACGTCGGCGATCAGCAGGCCGCCATCGACCGCCGCTTCACGCTGTTCCTGCGGCTGCAGCGGACGCAGCGCGAGGCCCAGCTTGCCCTGGTTGGCGCCGCTCTCCTCGTTCTTGGCCACGGTCTTGCTCTTTTCCTCGGCATCTGCGAGCTTGGCCGAGACTTCCTCGCGCGAACCCTGGCGCCAGATCTCGAGCGTCACCTTGCTGCCCGGCTTGCGCTGGCCGATCATGGCCGGCAGGTCGCCCGAGGCCACCACGGCTTCGCCATCGACCTTGCGGATCACGTCGCCCGAGCGCAGGCCGGCCTGGTCTGCCGGGCCGCCCTTCTCGACGTTCGACACCAGCGCGCCTTCGGGCTTGTCGAGCTTGAAGGAATCGGCGAAGGCCTGGTTCACTTCCTGCACCGCGACGCCCAGGCGCGCATGCGTGGCACGGCCGGTGGCGACGATCTGGTCCTTGATGTTCATCGCGACCTCGATCGGGATCGCGAACGACACGCCCTGATAGCCGCCGCTGCGGCTGTAGATCTGGGAGTTGATGCCCACGACTTCGCCGCGCGTGTTGAGCAGCGGGCCGCCCGAGTTGCCCGGGTTGATCGCCACGTCGGTCTGGATGAAGGGCACATAGCCGTCGTCCGGCAGCGAACGGCCCTTGGCGCTCACGACGCCGGCGGTCACGGTGTTCTCGAAGCCGAACGGCGAGCCGATCGCCAGCACCCATTCGCCGGCCTTCAGCTGCTTGGTGCTGCCGACGGCGAGGACCGGCAGGTTCTTGGCCTCGATCTTGAGCACGGCGACGTCGGTCTTGGCGTCGGAGCCCAGCACCTTGGCGCTGAATTCGCGGCGGTCGGTCAGCTTGACCGTCACTTCCTTGGCGTCCTTCACGACGTGGGCGTTGGTCAGGATGATGCCGTCGGCGCTCAGGATGAAGCCCGAGCCCTGGCCGCGCACGGGCATTTCACGCTGCTGCTGCGGCTGCTGGCCGCGCGGGCCCTGGCCGCCGCCGAAGCGACGGAAGAATTCGTTCATCGGATCGTCCGGATCCATCTGCGGGCCGCCCTGGGCGCCGGCGGTCTTGGTGCTGCCGGTGACGCTGATGTTGACCACGGCCTGGCCATCACGCGCCGTGATGGTCGAGAAGTCGGGCATGGTGACGAGGGGGGTCGCGGCGCCGGAGACGGCAGCGGCGGACTCCGCCGGCGCGGCAACGGCGCGGGCGCTGGTATAGGCCCCGGTGCCGACGGCACCGATCACGCCGGCGGCAGCCAGCGAAAGCACGAGGGCGCGAGGCGAGGTCAAACCGGTTTTCATCAGGAATCCTTTCGAGGGTAAGAGAAGAGCACGAAAGGAATGTCGGTCCCGCGCCTTAAGCGCGGCTTAAAGCGCCCGACGGGCTTCAGGTCGGGAAGCGCACCACCACCCGCAGGCCGCCGAGGGTCGAGCGGTCGAGCGAGAGCGCCGCCCCGTGCAGGTCGGCGATCGACTTGACGATCGACAGGCCCAGGCCGCTGCCGGGGGCCTTGGCGTCGGCGGAGCGGTAGAAGCGGTCGAGCACGCGCCCGCGCTCGCTCTCGGGCAGGCCCGGCCCGCTGTCGTCGACGCTGAGCTCGGCCACGCCGGCCCCGGCCATGATGCCGACATCGACCCGGCCGCCGACCGGCGTGAACTTGATCGCGTTCTCGAGCAGGTTGCGCAGCAGCATCCGCAAGGCCTCGGCCTGGCCCCGCACCAGGAGCGTGTCGTCGTCGTGCGCGATGCCGATGTCGATGCCGCGCGCCTGTGCGGCGGCGACCGTGTCCGAGATCGCGAGCCGTGCCACCTCGCTGAGCCGCACCGGCCCGGGCAGCGCACCGGACGCGGCGCTCGCCTCGTGCCGCGCCAGCGCGAGCATCTGCTCGACCAGCCGGGTCGCGCGGTCGATGCCGGCGGCCAGCCGGGTCGCGGCCAGCTCGCGCGCGGCATCGTCGCCTGCTCTCTGCAGGCCCTGCACCTGCAGCTTGAGCGCGGCCAGCGGCGAGCGCAGCTCGTGGGCGGCATCGGCGACGAAGTGCTTCTGCGCCTCGAAGGCGTGCCGCACGCGCGCGAACAGCAGGTTGAGCTCGCGCACCAGCGGGCGCACCTCCTCGGGCAGATCGGCCTCGCTGAGCGGCGACAGGTCGTCGGCCTGGCGCGCCGCCACCTGCCGCCGCACCCGCGCCACCGGCGCCAGCGACAGGCTCACGACGAGCCACACCACCAGCATCAGCAACGGCGCCGCGAGCACGATCGGACCCACCGTGCGCAAGGCCAGCGTGCCGGCCATGCGCTGGCGCGCGCGCATGTCCTGCGCCACCTGGATCACGAGTGCGCCGGTGGCCATCGAGAACACGCGGTAGGTGGTGCCGCGCGCCTGCACGGTCGAGAAGCCGAGCACCGCGCGTTGCGGCAGCGCCGCCTGCGCTGCCGACTCGAAGATCCGGACGCCGTCGAGGGTCCAGACCTGCACGATGAACTCGAAGTTGTCCTCGCCGCCGCCGAGCCCACCGACCGCCGAACTCGGTGGCAGGCCGGCGCGCAGCGACATCGCCATCTGCTGCATGTGGTGGTCGAAGATGTCGTCGGCCTCGTCGAGCACCGCGCGGTAGGCCACGAAGGCCTGGGTGCCGGCGGCCAGCACGATGGCCGCGAGCAGGAACCACAGCAGCCGCGCCCGGAGCGACTTCATTCCTTGGGAACCATGTAGCCCACGCCGCGCACGTTGCGGATCAGGTCGGCCCCGAGCTTCTTGCGCAGGCCATGGACATAGACCTCGACCGCGTTGCTGCTGATCTCGTCCTTCCAGCTGTAGAGCTTTTCCTCGATCTGGGCGCGCGACAGCACCATGCCCGGCCGGGCCAGCAGCGGCTCGAGCACCGCCCATTCGCGCGCCGACAGCATGACCGGCTGGCCGCCGACCGTGACTTCGCGCGTGGCGGGATTGATGCTCACGCCCAGGTGCTCGTAGACCGGCTCCGCCCGGCCGGCCGCGCGCCGCAGCAGGGCCCTGATGCGGGCCAGGAGTTCGTCGAGGTCGTAGGGCTTGAGCACGTAGTCGTCGGCGCCCGCGTCGAGGCCCTCGATGCGCTGCTGCACCGAATCGCGGGCGGTGGCGATGAGCACCGGCATGCGCTGCTTGCGGGCGCGCAGCGAACGCAGCACGTCGAGGCCGTCGCGCTTGGGAACGCCGAGGTCGAGCAGCACCAGGTCGTACTGCTGCGTGCGCAGCGCGGTGTCCGCCGCCTCGCCGTCCTTGACCCAGTCCACCGCGTACTGCTCGGCGCGCAGCAGGTCGAGCACGGCTTCGCCGATCATGAGGTCGTCTTCGAGCAGCAGAAGTCGCATGTTGGAGTCGTCCGGGAAGGGGCGGTGACGATGGTAGCGGCGAATCGGGCGCCGCTCACAGCAGCGAACGCAGTTCGCGGGCGGCTTCGAACAGCAGGGGCAGCAGGTCGCGGCGCAGCGCTTCTTCCTGGTGGCGGCCCCCCGAGAGCACCACGTTGAGGGCGGCCACGGTGCGCCCCTGCATGTTGCGCAGCGGCACCGCGAGCGCCTGCACGCCGATCTCGTGCTCCTCGCTGGCAAAGCAGAAATCGTCCTTGCGCGCCTGCGCGATGCGCTGGCGCAGCGCCCGCGCCTGGGTCACGGTCTGGGGCGTCAGGCGCGACAACCGGCCCGCCTTGAGCCACTGCGTGAGCTCGGCCGGCGTCAGCGCCCCGAGCAGCACGCGGCCGGTGGAGGTGGCGTGCGCAGGCAGGCGAGCGCCCAGGTGCAGCCCGTAGGCCAGCACGCGCGTGGGCGCGCCGTAGCTGCCGCTGCGCGCGACGATGACCACTTCCTCGCCGTCCAGCACCACGGCCGAGAACGACTCCTGGGTCTGGGCCGCGAGCCGGTTCAGCGTCGGCTGCAATGCCCGCGGCAGGCGCGACGACGCCAGGTAGCTGCCCGAGAAGCGCAGCACCTTGGGCGCCATCCAGAAATAGCTGCCGTCGGTCTCGAGATAGCCCAGGTGGGCCAGCGTCAGCAGGTGGCGCCGGGCGGCCGCGCGCGTCAGTCCGGCGCGCTCGGCCGCCAGCGTGGCATTGAGGCGCTGGCGCTCGGTGTCGAAGCTCTCGAGCACGGCCATGCCCTTGGCGATGCCTTCGATGAAGTCCGGCTTGGCGATGGTCATTGAATGCGGGTTGCGGCTGCGAACTGCTGCGCGATCATCGCGCAGAAGCTCCCATGATCGCACAACGCGCGCCGGCCGACCCCCACCAGGCAGCCCCATCGCCCTAAGCTGCGCACTCCACACAACGAGAGACGAGAACATGCGAACCCAGGTAGCCATCATCGGAGCCGGCCCGGCGGGCCTCCTGCTCGGCCAGCTGTTGCACAAGGCCGGCATCGACAACGTGATCGTCGAGCGCCAGAGCGGCGACTACGTGCTCGGGCGCATCCGCGCCGGTGTGCTGGAACAGATCACGATGGACCTGCTGGCGCGCGCCGGCGTCGACGCGCGGGCCCGCGCCGAAGGGCTGCCGCACGAGGGCATCGAGTTGCTGTTCAAGGGTGCGCGCCACCGCATCGACCTGCACGGCCTGACCGACGGCAAGCAGGTCACGGTCTACGGCCAGACCGAGGTCACGCGCGACCTGATGGAAGCGCGCCAGGCCGCCGGCCTCGTCACCATCTACGAGGCCGGGTCGGTCAGCCTGCACGACTTCGACTCCGCCAGGCCGCGCGTGCGCTACCAGAAGGACGGCGCCAGCCACGAGATCGAATGCGACTTCGTCGCGGGCTGCGACGGCTACCACGGCGTCAGCCGCGCCAGCGTGCCGGCCGACGCGCTGCGCACCTACGAGAAGGTCTACCCCTTCGGCTGGCTCGGCGTGCTGGCCGACGTGCCACCGGTGTCGCACGAGCTGATCTACGCAAACACCCAGCGCGGCTTCGCGCTGTGCAGCATGCGCAGCGAGACGCGCAGCCGCTACTACGTGCAGGTTCCGACCGACGAGAAGGTCGAGAACTGGAGCGACGACGCGTTCTGGAACGAGCTGCGCCTGCGGCTCGACCCCGAGGCGCGCGAGCGGCTCGTGACCGGGCCTTCACTCGAGAAGAGCATCGCGCCGCTGCGCAGCTTCGTGGCCGAGCCGATGCGCTTCGGCAGCCTGTTCCTGGCCGGCGACGCCGCCCACATCGTGCCGCCGACCGGCGCCAAGGGCCTCAACCTGGCGACCGCCGACGTGGGCTACCTGTCGCGCGCGCTGGAGATCTTCTATGCCGACAAGTCGGCCTCGGCGCTCGACCGCTACTCCGACCTCTGCCTTCGCCGGGTCTGGAAGGCCGAGCGCTTCTCCTGGTGGTTCACCTCGCTGATGCACCGCTTCCCGGACACCGGCGACTTCGGCCAGAAGATCCAGGAAGCCGAGCTCGACTATCTGGTGCACTCGCGCGCAGCCTCGACCTCGCTGGCGGAGAACTACGTCGGATTGCCGCTGGAAGATTTCTGAGACTTTGCGGGACAGACCAAGAATCGCGCAGCGGTTTTTGCTCTGTCCCCAACTGATCAAGATTGCGGGACAGCCCAGAAGGTGCGCAGCGCCTCTTGCTCCGTCCCCCTCTGACTAGTCAGCCGCCATCAGCTTCCACATCCGGTCCGCCGTCAGCGGCATGTCCAGGTGCGGCGTCCGGGCCGCCATGCCGTTGCGCGCCAGCGCATCGGCCACCGCATTGACCACGGCCGGCGTGGCGCCGATGGTGCCGAGCTCGCCCACGCCCTTGACGCCCAGCGGGTTGTTCTTGCACGGCGTCGATTCGTCCATCTCCATGCGGAACATGGTGGCCAGGATGTCGGCGCGCGGCGCCGCGTAGTCCATCAGGCTGCCGGTCAGCGGCTGGCCGGTCTCGGTGTCGTAGACCACGCGCTCGCACAGCGCCTGGCCGATGCCCTGCACGGCACCGCCCTCGAGCTGCCCGCGCACGATCAGCGGATTCACGACCCGGCCGACGTCGTTGACCGACGCATAGGTCAGCACGCTGATCTCGCCGGTCGGCGGATCGACCTCGACCTCCGCGATATGGCAGCCGTTGGGCCAGGTGGGGCCGGACACGGTGCTGGTGGAGTCGACGAAGATCTGGCCTTCGGGTTGCTTGCCGGCCAGCGTGAACAGATCGAGCTTCAGGTCGGTGCCCGCCACCTTGAAGACGCCGGCCGCATATTGGATGTCCTCGGCCGCCACCTCGAGTTCGGCGGCCGCCAGTTCGCGGCCCTTGTCGATGGTGCGTTCGGCACCCACGCGCACCGCCGAGCCGCCCGTGAACAGCGATCGCGAGCCGGCGCTGCCGAAGCCGTCGCCGCGGTCGGTATCGCCCAGCACGATCTGCACCTGCTCGATCGGCACGCCGAAGGCATCCACCACCAGTTGCGCCAGCGTGGTCGCGATGCCCTGCCCCATCGCGTTGACGGCCGAGAAGACCTCGATGATGCCGTCGGGCCGCACCGCGACCGTCACCCGCTCCTCGAACACGTTGCCGCCCGTCCACTCGAGGAAGGTCGCGATGCCGAGGCCGCGAAGGCGTCCGGCCTTCTTCGACTCGGCCGCGCGTGCGTCGAAGCCATGCCAGTCGGCCAGCGCCAGCGCCTGGTCCATCACCGACTCGAAGGCGCCGGTGTCGTAGACCTGCTGCATCGGGTTCTTGTAGGGCATCTGCGCCGGACTGATGAAGTTGCGCCGGCGCAGCTCGATGCGGTCGATGCCGGTCTGGCGCGCAGCCTCGTCCATCAGCCGCTCGATCGTGTAGATGGCTTCGGGGCGCCCGGCGCCACGGTAGGCGCCGGTGGGCGCCGTGTGGCTCAGCACGGCCTTGAAATGGAAATCGATGGTCTGGATGTCGTAGACGCTGGTCTGCACCCAGGGGCCGATCAGCAACTGGATCGCGACGCCGGTGCCCGTGGCGTAGGCGCCGACGTTCGCATGGGTCCTGATGCGCAGGCCGAGGATCTTGCCCTGGTCGTCGAGCGCGAGCTCGGCCCGGGCCTCGATGTCGCGACCGTGCGAGCTCGAGAGGAACTCCTCGCTGCGATCGGCCACCCACTTGACCGGTCGTTGCAGCGCGCGGGCGGCGTAGGCGACCGCGATGTCCTCCGGATAGGCGCCGGTCTTCATGCCGAAGCCGCCGCCGACGTCGCCGACCACGACGCGCACTTTTTCCTTCGCGAGCCCGATGGCGGCACAGACCGAATCGCGCACGCCCGAAGGCATCTGGGTGCTCATGCGGATCGTGATGCGTTCGGACGCCGTGTCGAAGTCGGCCAGCACGGTGCGCGGCTCGATCGTGAGCGCCACCACGCGCTGATTGACGAAGTCGAGTGCCACCACGTGGGCGGCCTTGGCGAAGGCCGCGGCCGTGGCTTCGGCATTGCCGTGGCGCATCTCGGCGGCAATGTTGCCCGTGGCCGGCGCCCAGACCTGCGGTGCGTCATCGGCGATGGCGCCCGGCAGGTCGACCACCATCGGCAGCGACTCGTAGTCGATCAGCACGGCCTCGGCCGCATCGCGCGCCTGGGCCATCGATCCGGCGATCACCATCGCCACCGGTTCGCCCACGAAGCGGACGGTGTCGAGCGCCAGCACATGGCGCGGCGGGGTCGCGCAGTCGCTGCCGTCGGCGCGCTTGAAGCCCGCGGCGCCCGGCATGGGCTTGACGTTCGCGGCGTTCAGGTCAGCACCGGTGTAGATGCCGAGCACCCCGGGCATGGCCGCTGCCGCCGAGGTGTCGATCGACCCCACACGCGCGTGCGGGTACGGCGAGCGCACGAAGCACAGCCAGGCCTGGCCCGGAAGCGAGAAGTCGTCGGTGTAGCGGCCGCCGCCTTCGAGCAGCTTCTCGTCCTCGAGCCGTCGAACGGCCTGTCCGCTGCCGAAGCGCATGGGATTCGTCTCAGTTGTCACCGTGGTCCTTTGGAGTCTTGATCGTGGGCGCCGAGAGCGCACCGACGACTATAGGGATTTCCGGGCCATTCGGCAGATCGCGCCGGGCCGAACCCGAAGCCGTGTATACCTCCAGCCATGCAACTTCCATGGCTCGACCCCGGCGATCCGCTGCCCGACGCCGCGCTCGCCTGGGGCGAATCCGACCCCGTGCCCGGCCTGCTGGCTGCGGGCGGCGGACTCGACGTGAGCAGCCTGCTGCAGGCCTACGGCAACGGCATCTTTCCGTGGTTCAGCGAGGGCCAGCCGATCCTCTGGTGGAGCCCCGATCCGCGCATGGTGCTCGAGACGTCGCGCTTCACCCTGCATCGATCGCTGCGCCGCGCGCTCGTGAATTTCCGCCAGACCGAAGGCTGCGAGATCCGCTTCGACCATGCCTTCGAGAGCGTGATCGCGGCCTGCTCGGGTGCGCCCAGGGTCGGCCAGGCGGGCACCTGGATCCTGCCCGAGATGGTGGCCGCCTACGGCGCGCTGCATCGCGCCGGCCATGCCCATAGCGTCGAGACCTGGATCGACGGCGAACTGGCGGGCGGCCTCTACTGCGTCGCCATCGGCCGCGCCGTGTTCGGCGAATCGATGTTCACCCGCCGCACCGATGCGTCGAAGATCGCGCTGGCGGCGCTGGTCGCCTTCTGCCGCAGCTACGGCATCGTCCAGATCGACTGCCAGCAGAAGACCGGCCACCTCGCCAGCCTCGGCGCGCGCGAAATGCCGCGCGCGCGCTTCCTGGCGCAGGTCGCGCAGGCACGCACGGAGCCGGGGCCTGCGTGGCGCTTCGAGCCCGTATACTGGAACGAACTCCTGCCCGCGCGAACCTCCCTTCCGACGTGACGCACCTCAAGGACCTCCCGCTCCACACGCTGCAGTTCTACGCGACGGCACCCTATCCGTGCAGCTACCTGCCGGACCGGCAGGCCCGCTCGCAGGTCGCGACGCCCAGCCACCTGATCCACAACGACGCCTACTCGGACCTGGTCCTGAGCGGCTTCCGGCGCAGCGGCATGTTCACCTACCGCCCCTACTGCGACGGCTGCAACGCCTGCGTGCCGCTGCGCGTGCTGGCCAACGCGTTCAAGCCCGGACGCAGCCAGCGCCGCGCGATGGCCCGTCACAGCGACCTGCAGGCGCGCGTGCTCAAGCTGTGCTTCGTGCCCGAGCACTACCAGCTCTACCTGCGCTACCAGAACGGCCGCCATTCGGGCGGCGGCATGGACCACGACAGCATCGACCAGTACACCCAGTTCCTGCTCCAGAGCCGGGTCAATTCGCGCCTGGTCGAGTTCCGCGAGACGCTGCCGGACGGCAGTGCCGGTGCGCTCAAGATGGTGTCGATCCTCGACGTGCTCAACGACGGCCTGTCGGCGGTCTACACCTTCTACGAGCCCGAGCCCGGGGCGGGCTACGGCAACTACAGCGTGCTGTGGCAGATCGAGCAGGCACGCAAGCTCGAACTGCCTCACGTCTACCTCGGCTACTGGATCGAGGGCAGCACCAAGATGAACTACAAGGCCCGCTACGCACCCCACGAAGTGCTGATCGATGGCCGCTGGCAACCGTCCGGTCATTTCACCAAGTAAAATGGCAACCGGTCTCCCACCGCGTTGCACATGAGAAAACCACAATCCGACGTTCCAGCCACGCCCGTGATCCAGGTCATCGAGCGGATGTTCGCCCTCATCGACGTGCTGGCTTCGCGTGAAGAAGCGATCTCGCTCAAGGAGATCAGCGAAAAGACGGGCCTGCACCCGTCGACCACCCACCGCATCCTCAACGACCTGGCCGTCGGCCGCTTCGTCGACCGACCCGAGGCCGGCAGCTACCGGCTGGGCATGCGCCTGCTCGAGCTCGGCAACCTGGTCAAGGGCCGGCTCAACGTGCGCGATGCGGCGCTCACGCCCATGCGCGAGCTGCACAAGCTGACCCAGCAGCCGGTGAACCTCAGCATGCGCCAGGGCGACGAGATCGTCTACGTGGAGCGCGCCTACAGCGAGCGCTCGGGCATGCAGGTGGTGCGCGCCATCGGCGGCCGGGCGCCGCTGCATCTCACCTCCACCGGCAAGCTGTTCCTCGCGGTCGACGAGCCGCAGCGCATCCGCAGCTACGCCACCCGTACTGGGCTGGCCGGCCACACGCGCAACAGCATCACCCAGTTGCCGGCACTCGAACGGGAGCTGTCGAAGGCGCGCCAGTACGGCATCGCGCGCGACAACGAGGAACTGGAACTGGGCGTGCGCTGCATGGCCGCCGGCATCTACGACGACCAGGGCAAGCTGGTGGCCGGGCTGTCGATCTCGGCGCCGGCCGACAGGCTCGACGAAGGCTGGCTGCCCAAGCTGCAGGCGACCGCGAACGAGATTTCCGGCGCGCTGGGCTACAAGGCTGAGCAGGCGGCGGCGGCCTGATCCAACGAAAAACGCCGCCCTGAAGGCACAACGAAAAACGCCGCCCTGAAGGCGGCGTTCCGGGTGCGATGTGCAGCCTCCTAGCTCGCGGCGTGCACGTAGGCAGCCTGCTGCAGTCCGTTGGGATGAGCCATGTGATTGGCTTCGACCCAGCGGCGGACGCGCTCGGCATCGCCGATGCGGCTGAACTTGCCGGCCGAATCCAGGAACACCATGATCAGCTTGCGGCCCGCGATCTTGGTCTGCATCACGAGGCACTGGCCGGCCTCGGAGATGTAGCCGGTCTTCTGCACGCCGATGTCCCAGTCGGGGCTCTTGACGAGTCGGTTGGTGGTGTTGAACTGCAGCGTCCGGTTGCCGACCTCGACCTGGTATTCCGGCGAAGTGGAAAGCTGGCGCACCGTCGCGTCGGCGTAAGCGGCGTTGACCAGCAGCGCCAGGTCCTGCGCGCTCGACTGGTTGCGGCTCGACAGGCCGGTGGGTTCGACGTAGCGGGTGTCCTTCATGCCGAGCATCTTGGCCTTGGCGTTCATCACGCTCACGAAGGTGGCGAGGCCGCCGGGATAGGTGCGGCCCAGTGCGTGGGCGGCGCGGTTCTCGCTGGACATCAGCGCCAGGTGCAGCAGTTCGCCGCGCGGGAGCGTGCTGCCCACGGTCAGGCGCGAGCGGCTGAACTTCTCGGTGTCGACGTCGTCCTGCGTGATCATGATCATCTCGTCGGCCGGCAGCCGCGCCTCGCTGATCAGCAGGCCGGTCATGAGCTTGGTCAGCGATGCGATCGGCAGCACCGCGTGGTCGTTCTTGCTGAACAGCACTTCCTGCGTGTCCTGGTCGATCACGAGCGCCACGCTCGACTTGAGGTCGAGCGCATCCTCGGTGCTGTGCAGGCCGGCCATCTGGCC
Organism: Variovorax jilinensis; assembly: GCF_030316885.1. GTDB lineage: Bacteria > Pseudomonadota > Gammaproteobacteria > Burkholderiales > Burkholderiaceae_C > Variovorax > Variovorax jilinensis. Next base: position 463,966 of record NZ_JASZYQ010000003.1, read on the forward strand.
GAAGGACTGGCGCGCCGGCGCCTCGGCCACCCGCACGATCGAGCGACGCTGCACCGCGACCACGGTCTTGCCGTTCTTCTGGCGGATGGTGGCCACCACGTTGCGGCCGCCGCTCACGCTCTTGTCGGCCTTGTCGGCCTTGCCGGCCCTGGACGTCTTGTCGCCTGCCGAGGTGCCGCGCTTCGAAGCCGGCGCTGCCGCCGTCTTGCTGCCCTTGCCCTTGGCGTCCGCGCTCACCGCGGTCTTCTTGGCGCCGGAGGCCTTCTTTTCGGCCGCCGCATGGGCGCCGGGCAAGAAAAACGCCGTGGCGCAGAGCACGACGGCGGCGAGGCGAAAGGCGGGAAGAAACCGCTGGCTGGAAACTCGGTAGAAACGGGCTTCAGGCATCAAAAACTCTCCAGCGGCGATAAAAGGTGACCGCAGTGTAAACGAAATCGAAAAAGACACGCAATATCAGTTACTTGCGCTCTTTTCTTCGATCAAAAGCAAGCAGCGCCCTGAAACCTAACCTTGTGCAGCCACTCTCTCAGCTTGGCTCTGTAACTTGTTGAGAGCACTTAAGTATGCTTTTGCCGACGCCACCACGATGTCGGGATCGGCCCCCACACCGTTGACCACGCGGCCGGCATTCTGCAAGCGCACCGTCACCTCGCCCTGGCTCTCCGTCGATCCGCTGATCGCATTGACCGAATAGAGCACCATCTCGGCCCCGCTCCGGACGTGGGCCTCGATGGCTTTCAGCGAGGCATCGACCGGACCGTTCCCTTCGGACTCGCCGGTCACTTCCCTGCCCTGCACCGTGAACACGATCCGGGCCTGGGGCCGCTCGCCGGTTTCACTGTGTTGCGACAAGGAGACGAAGCCAAACTGCTCTGCAACGTGCGAGAGCTCCTCCGCGCTGACCAGCGCGAGGATGTCTTCGTCGAAAATCTCGCTTTTCCGGTCGGCCAGCTCCTTGAAGCGAGAAAAGGCCGCGTTGATGTCCGCCTCGCTCTCCATGGTCACGCCCAGGTCCTGCAGCCGCTGCTTGAAGGCGTTGCGGCCGCTGAGCTTGCCCAGCACGATCTTGTTGGCGGTCCAGCCCACGTCCTCGGCCCGCATGATCTCGTAGGTGTCGCGTGCCTTGAGCACGCCGTCCTGGTGGATGCCCGAGGCATGGGCGAAGGCGTTGGCGCCCACCACGGCCTTGTTGGGCTGCACCACGAAGCCGGTGGTCTGGCTGACCATGCGGCTGGCCGCCACGATGTGCCGCGTGTCGATGCCCATCTCGAGGCCGAAGTAGTCCTTGCGGGTCTTGACCGCCATCACGATCTCTTCAAGCGAGCAGTTGCCGGCCCGCTCGCCGAGGCCATTGATGGTGCATTCCACCTGCCGTGCGCCGCCGATCTTGACGCCGGCCAGCGAATTGGCCACCGCCATCCCGAGGTCGTTGTGGCAGTGCACCGACCAGATCGCGCGGTCGCTGTTCGGGATGCGCTCGCGCAGTGACTTGATGAAATTGCCGTAGAGCTCGGGAATCGCGTAGCCGACCGTGTCGGGCACGTTGATGGTGGTCGCGCCCTCGGCGATCACGGCCTCGAGCACGCGGCACAGGTAATCGGGGTCGCTGCGGTAGCCGTCCTCGGGGCTGAACTCGACGTCGGCCACGAGGTTGCGCGCGAAGCGCACCGCCAGCTTCGCCTGCTCGAACACCTGGTCGGGCGTCATGCGCAGCTTCTTCTCCATGTGCAGCGGCGATGTCGCGATGAAGGTGTGGATGCGGCCGTTGGCCGCGCCCTTGAGCGCCTCGGCGGCACGCGAGATGTCGCGGTCGTTGGCGCGCGACAGCCCGCAGACGGTCGACTCCCTGATCGCGCTGGCAATCGCGCTGACGGCGTCGAAGTCGCCGTTCGAGCTGGCCGGGAAGCCGGCCTCGATCACGTCGACCCGCAGCCGCTCCAGCTGGCGCGCGATGCGCAGCTTCTCGTCCTTGGTCATGGACGCACCGGGCGACTGTTCGCCGTCGCGCAGGGTGGTGTCGAAAATGATCAGCTTGTCGGTCATCGTGGTCTCCTTCGAATGCGCCCGGGCGGCCGACGGTGCGGGTCCGTTGGCCGCCCGGGCGTGGGCGCCTGTGCGTTGCGTCCGTTGCTTATGCGGGCTCGGCCACCGATTGTGCGCTGCGCGCGCCCTGCCCCCGGGACCGGATCAGGCCCGAGACGATCGCCTTCAGCGAGGCCGAGATGATGTTCGCGTCGATGCCGACGCCGAACAGCGTCACCGCCTCGTCGACGCGCAGCTCGAGGTAGGCCACCGCGCGCGCGTCGGCGCCGGCGCCGATCGCATGCTGGTGGTAGTCGATCACGCGCACCGCGTGACCCGTCGCACCGGCCAGCGCATGGATGAAGGCATCGATCGGCCCGTTGCCGCGGCCCTCGATCGGGCGCATCTTGCCGTCCCAGGGCAGCTCGGCTCGCAGTTGAACGGTTGCCGTGGCGCCCTCGCCCTGCTCTTCGAGCACCTGGTGCTGCGGGCCGTTGCCGTCGCGGATGCCGTATTCGCGCTCGAACAGCGCGTAGAGATCGGCCGCCGTGAGTTCCTTGCCGGCGACGTCCATCACGCGCTGCACGGTCTGGCTGAACTCCATCTGCAGGCGGCGCGGCAGCTCGAGGCCGTACTCGCTCTCGAGCAGGTAGGCGATGCCGCCCTTGCCGGACTGGCTGTTGACGCGGATCACCGCCTCGTAGCTTCGGCCGACGTCCTTCGGATCGATCGGCAGGTAGGGCATGTCCCAGATGTCGCCGTCCTTGCGGGCGCCGAAGGCCTTCTTGATCGCATCCTGGTGCGAGCCGGAGAACGAGGTGTAGACCAGGTCGCCCACGTAGGGATGACGCGGATGCACCGGCAGCTGATTGCAGTGCTCGACGATGGCGCGGATCTCGTCGATGTTGGAGAAGTCGAGCCCGGGCGAGACGCCCTGCGTGTAGAGGTTGAGCGCGACGTTCACGAGGTCGAGGTTGCCAGTGCGCTCGCCGTTGCCGAACAGGCAGCCTTCGAGTCGGTCGGCACCGGCCATCACCGCGAACTCGCCGGCCGCCGTCCCGGTGCCGCGGTCGTTGTGGGGATGCACCGACAGCACGATCGAATCGCGGCGCGCGAGGTTGCGATGCATCCACTCGATCATGTCGGCGAAGACATTCGGCGTCGAATGCTCGACGGTCGACGGCAGGTTGACGATGCACTTGCGCTCGGGCGTCGGCGCCCAGACCTCGGTCACCGCATCGACCACGCGCTTGGAGAAGGCCAGGTCAGTGCCCGAGAACATCTCGGGCGAATACTGAAAGGTCCACTGCGTGCCCGGCTGCTTCGCGGCGATCGTGTTGAACATGCGCGCATGGGTGGTCGCGAGCTCGACGATCTGGTCCTCGTCCATGCCGAGCACCACGCGGCGCATGATGGGCGCCACCGCGTTGTAGAGATGCACGATCGCCCGCGGCGCGCCCTGCAGGGCCTCGAAGGTGCGCTCGATAAGGTGGTCGCGCGCCTGCGTGAGCACCTGGATCGTGACGTCGTCCGGGATGCGGTCTTCCTCGATCAGCTTGCGCACGAAGTCGAACTCGACCTGCGAGGCCGAGGGGAAGCCGACCTCGATCTCCTTGAAGCCGATCGCCACCAGCGCCTCGAACATCTTCATCTTGCGCGCGATGTCCATCGGCTCCACCAGCGCCTGGTTGCCGTCGCGCAGGTCGGTCGACAGCCAGATCGGCGCCCGGGTCAGCACGGCATCGGGCCAGGTGCGGTCCTTCAAGGCAATCGGGGCGAAGGCGCGGTACTTGCGGTCGGGTTGCTTCAACATCTTGGATTTCTCGCTGTGGTTGGGAATCCACCAGCAACCCCAAACAAAACGGCCCGTTGCTGGTGCGAACGGGCCGAGGTGAGGGATTTGCGCGCGCGCTCTACCGTCTCCGCCCGAAGGGGATCAGTAGTAGGGCCAGCGAAATCTTGTTCATGGAAGGAGCGACTTTAGCACAGGCCGGGCTCAGTTGTGCAGTCCGCGTTCGTCGGGCTCGTCGGTGGAAATACTGATCACGCTCACCTGCTGCCCCTTGGCCTTGCGCCAGGCATAGACCACGAAGCCGCTCAGGCCGTAGGCCACGAAGCAGCCGAAGAGCACGGTCGGCGGATGGATGTTGATGACCGCGATGCCGAGCGCGATCAGCACGATCACGGCAAAGGGCACGCTCTTCTTCATCTGCACGTCCTTGAAGCTGTAGAACGGCGCGTTGGTCACCATCGAAAGGCCGGCGTAGAGCGTGAAGGCGAAGGTGATCCAGGTGATCTGGGTCCACGACAGGTACAGCACCTCGCCGCCGCGCTTGCCCCATTCGGTCATGAGCCAGATGAAGCCCGCCACCAGCGCAGCCGCCGCGGGCGACGGCAGGCCCTGGAACCAGCGCTTGTCGACCACGCCGGTGTTGACGTTGAAGCGTGCCAGCCGCAGCGCCGCGCAGGCACAGTAGACGAAGGCCGCGATCCAGCCCCAGCGGCCCAGGCCCTTGAGCGACCATTCGTAGGCGATCAGCGCCGGCGCGGCGCCGAAGGACACCATGTCCGAAAGGGAATCCATCTGCTCGCCGAAGGCGCTCTGGGTGTTGGTCATGCGCGCCACGCGACCATCGAGGCTGTCGAGGATCATCGCCGCGAAGACGCCGAGCGCGGCGAGATCGAAGCGCGCGTTCATGGCCATCACGACCGAGTAGAAGCCGCCGAACAGCGCCGCCAGCGTGAACAGGTTGGGCAGGATGTAGATGCCCTTGCGCCGCTTGCGCGTGGGGACTTCGTCGGGGAGCGTGTCGTCATGCATGGGCTCGGCCTCCGGTCTGAAAGGCGGGCGGATTCGAGGCAGGACGGAGGGTTGCGGACATCGGTGGCAGTGTAGTTCAGGCGCCAGCTGGCGCCGCCATGAAAAAGGGCCACCGCAGGGTGGCCCTTCGCGACGGGACGAGCCCGATCAGTTGCGGGTCTGGTCGACCAGCTTGTTCTTCTTGATCCAGGGCATCATCGCGCGCAGCTGCTCGCCGACGACCTCGATCTGATGCTCGGCATTGATGCGGCGGCGGCTGATCAGCGCCGGCTGGCCGGCAGCGGCCTCGAGCACGAAGCTCTTCGCGTATTCGCCGGTCTGGATGTCCTTCAGGACCTGCTTCATGACCTTCTTGGTCTCTTCGGTCACGATGCGCGGGCCCGTGACGTACTCGCCGTATTCGGCGTTGTTCGAGATCGAGTAGTTCATGTTGGCGATGCCGCCTTCGTAGATCAGGTCGACGATCAGCTTGAGCTCGTGCAGGCATTCGAAGTACGCCATCTCGGGCGCGTAGCCGGCTTCCACCAGCGTCTCGAAGCCGGCCTTGATCAGCTCGACGGTGCCGCCGCACAGGACGGCCTGCTCGCCGAACAGGTCGGTCTCGGTCTCTTCGCGGAAGTTGGTCTCGATGATGCCGGCCTTGCCGCCGCCATTGGCGGTGGCGTAGCTCAGGGCCAGGTCGCGCGCCTTGCCGGACTTGTCCTGGTGAACGGCCACGAGGTGGGGCACGCCGCCGCCCTGCGTGTAGGTGCTGCGCACGGTGTGGCCCGGGGCCTTGGGCGCGACCATCCAGACGTCGAGGTCGGCGCGCGGCTGCACGAAGCCGTAGTGCACGTTGAAGCCGTGGGCGAAGACCAGCGAGGCGCCTTCCTTGATGTTCGGCGCGACGTCGTTCTTGTAGACGCTGGCGATCTGCTCGTCGGGCAGCAGGATCATGACGACATCGGCGGACTTCACCGCGTCGGCCACTTCGGCGACCTTGAGGCCGGCCTTGCCGACCTTGTCCCAGGAGGCGCCGCCCTTGCGCAGGCCGACCACGACCTTCACGCCGCTGTCGTTGAGGTTCTGCGCGTGCGCATGGCCCTGGCTGCCGTAGCCGATGATCGCGACGGTCTTGCCCTTGATGAGGCTGAGGTCGGCGTCCTTGTCGTAATAAACCTTCATGAGAGTGCTCCTTCGTTGATCCGGTGGTGGTGTGTGTGGATGGGTTGGGTTCAGACGCGCAGGATGCGCTCGCCGCGGCCGATGCCGCTGGCGCCGGTACGGACCGTCTCGAGGATCGCCGCGCGGTCGATGGCTTCGAGAAAGGCGTCGTTCTTGCCGTGATCGCCGGTGAGCTCGATGGTGTAGCTCTTGTCGGTCACGTCGATGATGCGGCCGCGGAAGATCTCGGCCATGCGCATCATCTCTTCGCGCTCCTTGCCGACCGCGCGCACCTTCACCATCATGAGCTCGCGCTCGGTGTAGGCGCCTTCGGTCAGGTCGACCACCTTGACGACCTCGATCAGCCGGTTCAGGTGCTTGGTGATCTGCTCGATCACGTCGTCCGAGCCGGCGGTGACGATGGTCATGCGCGAGAGGCTCGGATCCTCGGTCGGCGCGACGGTCAGCGATTCGATGTTGTAGCCGCGGGCCGAGAACAGGCCGACCACGCGCGAAAGTGCTCCGGGCTCGTTCTCGAGCAGCACCGCGATGATGTGTTTCATGTCGTATGGACTCCTCTTTTCGCCGCCCTCCCCCGTGCACGGTAATGCGCGGGCTCGACGGACAATAGATTCGCCAGAAGTAGGTGGATGAGGGGCCGGCCCAGGCAATGGACCGGCGTCGTTCGTAAGGCCTAGAGATCCTCGGAGCCGAGCAGCATCTCGGTGATGCCCATGCCGGCCTTGACCATCGGGAACACGTTCTCGGTCGGGTCGGTGCGGAAGTCCATGAACACGGTGCGGTCCTTGAGCTTGCGCGCCTCGCGCAGCGCCGGTTCGACGTCCTGCGGGCGTTCGATCAGCAGGCCGACGTGCCCGTAGGCCTCGGCCAGCTTCACGAAGTTCGGCAGCGCGTCCATGTAGCTGTGGCTGTAGCGGCCCGAATACTCGATCTCCTGCCACTGCCGCACCATGCCGAGGTAGCGGTTGTTGAGCGAGCAGATCTTGATCGGGGTGTTGTATTGCAGACAGGTCGACAGTTCCTGGATGTTCATCTGCACCGAGCCTTCGCCCGTGATGCAGAACACCTCGGACTCGGGCTTCGCGAGCTTGATCCCCATGGCGTAGGGAATGCCCACGCCCATGGTGCCCAGGCCGCCGGAGTTGATCCAGCGCCGCGGCTCGTCGAAGCGGTAGTACTGCGCGGCCCACATCTGGTGCTGCCCGACGTCGGACGTGACGTAGGTATCCGCGTCCTTGGTCATGTTCCAGAGCGTCTCGACCACGTACTGCGGCTTGATGACGTCCTTGTTGCCGCGGTCGTACTTCAGGCAGTCCTTGCTGCGCCAGGCCTCGATGGTTTCCCACCAGTTCGCGAGCGCGCCGGCGTCGGGCCGGGTCGTGCTTTCGCGGATCATCGAGATCAGCTCGGTCAGCACGTCCTTGACGTCGCCCACGATCGGGATGTCGACCTTCACGCGCTTGGAAATGCTCGACGGATCGATGTCGACGTGGATGATCTTGCGTTCGTTCTGTGCGAAATGCTTCGGGTTGCCGATCACGCGGTCGTCGAAACGGGCGCCGACGGCCAGCAGCACGTCGCAGTTCTGCATCGCGTTGTTGGCTTCGATGGTGCCGTGCATGCCCAGCATGCCGAGGAACTTGCGGTCGCTGGCCGGGTAGGCGCCCAGGCCCATCAGCGTGTTGGTGACCGGATAGCCCAGCATGTCGACCAGCGTGCGCAGCTCGTTGGTGGCATTGCCGAGCAGCACGCCGCCGCCGGTATAGATGTAGGGCCGCTTGGCGGCCAGCAGCAGCTGAAGCGCCTTGCGGATCTGCCCGCCATGGCCCTTGCGCACCGGGTTGTACGAGCGCATCTCGACCTTGTCGGGGTAACCGCTGTAGGGCGTCTTCTTGAAGGAGACGTCCTTTGGCACGTCGACCACCACCGGGCCCGGACGGCCGGTGCGTGCGATGTGGAAGGCCTTCTTCATCGTCATCGCCAGATCCTTGGGATCCTTGACGAGGAAGTTGTGCTTGACGATGGGCCGCGTGATGCCGACCGTGTCGCATTCCTGGAAGGCGTCGAGGCCGATGGCGGCGGTCGGCACCTGGCCCGAGATGATCACCATCGGGATCGAATCCATGTAGGCCGTCGCGATGCCGGTGACCGCGTTGGTCAGCCCGGGACCGGAGGTGACCAGCGCCACGCCGACTTCGCCGGTCGCGCGCGCATAGCCGTCGGCCGCGTGCACCGCTGCCTGCTCGTGCCGGACCAGCACGTGCTGGATGGTGTCCTGCTTGTAGAACGCGTCGTAGATGTAGAGAACCGCGCCGCCCGGGTAGCCCCAGACATAGTTGACGCCTTCGGCCTGCAGTGCCTTGACCAGCACTTCGGCGCCCATGAGTTCTTGGGTTTGGTTGCCCATCCCGGAGGATGCAGCGGCTGCGGAAGCGATTTCCGCCTTGGAGATTTCCATGATGAACCTTTGTGTTTTTTCGGGAACGAAAAACCTTGGGTGCCCCTTCGCCAGCTCTTTTGAAGCCGCGTCGGGACTTGAGGCCAAAGCCATGGGCGGATGAGTGATACCGCCGGACCTTGACCCGTTTGCCTTTTGACTTGCAAGGCGGATTATGACATCTCCCGGACCCGTTCCTGCCCCAACCGAGTCCCGCACGGCTCGGAGGCATAATTCGCGGCGATAAAAATCGAATGTCGCAGAGACACTTTCCCCACGTGGCGCAGCACCTGCGCCGGACTCCGCCGGACTCGCTTGGCAACTGAAAAAGAACTTTCCGATTTCCTGAAAAGCGTCGAACGACGGGCCTTCAAGCGCTCCGTCTACCACGTTCGGGACGAGGAAGCGGCGCTCGACATCGTGCAAGACAGCATGATGAAGCTCGCCGAGCACTACGGCGACAAGCCGGCCAACGAGCTGCCGATGCTGTTCCAGCGCATCCTGTCGAACTGCACGCTCGACTGGTTCCGGCGCCAAAAGACCCGCCGCGCGCTGTTCTCCAACCTGAGCGACTTCGAATCCATCGACGACGATGGCGATTTCGACCTGCTCGAGCACGTCAACGTGCCCGCCGACACTCGCCAGAGCGAGAGCGCCGAGGACACGACCCGCCGGGCCCAGGTGTTCCGCGAGATCGAGGAAGAGATCGCAGCCCTTCCCGGGCGTCAACGCGAGGCCTTCCTGATGCGTTACTGGGAAGAAATGGACGTCGCCGAGACTGCCGCCGCCATGGGTTGCTCCGAAGGGAGCGTCAAGACCCACTGTTCGCGCGCCGTGCATGCCTTGAGCAAGGCGCTCAAAGCCAAGGGAATTTCGCTATGAACACGACCACACCTGCCCCGGATGGCGCAGCCGCTGCTTTCGAGGAGCGGTTCGGACGCCGGGTTGCCGCTCGCCTGACGGCCGGCAGCCTCGAGTTGCCGCACGAGTTCGGCGAACGGCTGCGCGCCGCCCGCATGCAGGCGATCGCCCAGCGCAAGACCGTGCCCCAGTTGCGCACGGCCCCGGCGGTCGTGCCCAGCGGCGGCGCCGCTGCACTCGGCGGTGGGGGCTGGTGGTGGACCCGCATCGGCGCCGTCGTGCCGCTGGTGGCCCTGGTGGCGGGATTGATGGCGATCAGCGCGATCCAGGACGACCGCCGCACCAACGAGCTCGCCGAAGTCGATTCGGCGCTGCTGACGGACGACCTGCCGCCGGCCGCCTACACAGACCCCGGCTTCGCCCAGTATTTGAAGACCAACGATTCCGCCGGACGCTGATACTCCTGCGCATGCCGAGCCAACTCCCCTTCATCGCGCCATCCCGGCCGCCGGCGTCGAAACCCGCGCCCTGCGGGCTCATGGCGCTCGCCGGACTGCTGGCGATGGCCACGGCCGGTGCGCTGCTGGCCGCCACGGGGGCCCAGGCGCAGCAACAGAGCGCTTCCCCCAAGGCCGCAGCCAACGTCGCGGCGAAGCCCACCACCATCGCCAAGCCGGCCTGGCGCGACCTCGGAGCCCCGCAGCAGAAGGCCCTCGAGCCGCTGGCTTCGACCTGGGACGACCTGACCGAACCGCACAAGCGCAAGTGGCTCGTGATCGTGCGCGACTACGACGGAATGTCGACCTCGGACCAGGAAGTCCTGCACAGCCGCATGAAGGCCTGGGCCCGCCTCAGCAACCGCGAGCGCGACCAGGCCCGCCTCAACTTCGGTGCCGCCAAGCAACTGCCTGCCGACGAGCGCAAGGCCAAGTGGGAGGCCTACCAGGCACTCAGCGACGAGGAGAAGGGCAAGCTCGCAGCGCGTGCCGGCCCGGTCGCCGCGCCCGGAGCGGCCGCCACGATCCGCCCGGTGCCGGCACAGAAGCTGGCGCCGGTCCCGACCGCCGGCCCCGACGCGCAACACACGCCGCGCATCCTGCTCGCACCGCCGGTCGTGGCCGCACGACCGCAAGCGCCTGCCGCGTCGGCACCGGTCTCCGCCGAGGCCCAGGTGCCCCCGCCGGCACCGAGCACGCCCGCGGGTGAGGCCCCGACAGCCTCGTCCACGCTGCGCCACAACGACGCGGCCGCCCCGGTGCCTGCTTCGGCCCCCTGACGCTTCGAATGGCATCCCGCATCTCCCGTCGCGCCGCGGCGCCACCGGCCGTCGCCAGCGACGACTCCGCATCCACCACCACCGCCGTCACCGATCCGCGCACGCCCGGCCTCTGGCGCCGCATGGCCTGCTGGCTGTACGAAGGCATGCTGCTGTTCGCCGTCGTGTTCGTGGCCGGCTGGCTGTTCAGCACGCTGGGCCAGATGCGCGACGCCATGGATTCGCGCCGCCACCTGCTGCAGGCCTTCCTGTTCGTGGTCTTCGGCGTCTACTTCGTCTACTTCTGGACTCGCGGCCAGACCCTGGCCATGAAGACCTGGGGCATCCGCGTGGTCGATCGCGCCGGCCGGCCGGTCGGCCAGGGCCGCGCCCTGCTGCGCTACCTCTTGAGCTGGCTCTGGTTCCTGCCGCCGCTGGCGCTGATCGCGCCCTTCCGCCTCGGCGGCGGCGAGGCCGTGGTGCTGGTTCTCGGCTGGGTCGCGGTCTGGGCACTGCTCGCGCGCTTTCATCCCGAACGCCAGTTCTGGCACGACGCCCTGGCCGGGACGCGGCTGATCGCCTCGCCGCCGATGAGCCGTCGGTGACCGGCGACCGATCCGTGCGCGAAGCCGATTCCGCCAATCCGCAGGCCTTGAGGCGCGGAATCGTGCGCATCTGGCATGCGACGCTGATCTCGCTCAACGGCTTTCGCGCCGCCTGGCGCGAGGCCGCCTTCCGCCAGGAAGTGCTGTGCGCCATCGTGATGATCCCGGCCGCGTTCTGGGTCGGCCGCGCCTGGGTCGAGGTGGCGCTGCTGATCGCGACCGTCGTCCTGGTGCTGGTCGTCGAACTGCTCAACAGCGCAGTCGAGGCCGCGATCGACCGCATCGGCCCCGAATGGCATGCGCTGTCGAAGGCCGCCAAGGACATCGGCAGTGCCGCGGTGCTGCTGTCGATCCTGCTGTGCAGCGGGATCTGGCTGACAGCGCTGTGGCAGCGCTTCGCGGCATGATCGACACATGACAACTCCCGATTTCTCGATTTGCGTCTATTGCGGCTCGCGCCCGGGCGAGCGCCCCGAACACACGGCGCTGGCCCGCACGGTCGGCCGCTGGATCGGCGAACGCGGCGGCCAACTGGTCTACGGCGGCGGCCGCACCGGCCTGATGGGCACGGTGGCCGAGGCCACGCGTGAAGCCGGCGGCCGCGTCGTCGGCATCATTCCCAAGGCGCTGGTCGACCGCGAACTGGCCAACCGGCTGAGCGACGAACTGCACGTGGTCGACACCATGCACGAGCGCAAGGCCATGATGGGCGAGCGTGCCGACGCCTTCCTCGCCCTGCCGGGCGGCATCGGCACCTTCGAGGAGCTGTTCGAGATCTGGACCTGGCGCCAGCTCGGCTATCACGACAAGCCGGTCGGCATCCTCAACGCCGGCGGCTACTACGACGGCATGCTGGCATTCCTCGCCCACAGCGTCGCCGAAGGCTTCATGAGTGATTGGCAGATGGGCCTGGTACGCACCGGCACCGATGCAATCCCGCTGCTCGAGGCCCTGGAAGAAGAGGCCCGGCAGCACCCCGGTGGAGACAAGCTAGGCGAGGTCCTATAGGGAAAAGGGCCGGCGCAGCCAGGCCATGTTCGCGAGACACCGCGGAACTGGCTCCGCCAGGCCGCAGGTGTCGCCCCCGGAAGGGGGTGGGCGGCTACACGAAGTGAGCCAACCTGGGGGCGAACCTACACAGCCGCTTCGTCTTCCTCACCGGTGCGGATGCGCACCACGCGCTCCACGTTGGTAACGAAGATCTTGCCGTCGCCGATCTTGCCGGTGCGCGCGGCACTCACGATGGCATCGACGCAGCGCTCGACGTCGGCCTCGTTGACCACGACCTCGACGCGCATCTTGGGCAGGAAGTCGACGACGTATTCGGCACCCCGGTAGAGCTCGGTGTGACCCTTCTGCCGGCCGAAGCCCTTGACCTCCGTCACCGTGAGGCCGGTGACGCCGACCTCGGCCAGCGCCTCGCGCACGTCGTCGAGCTTGAAGGGTTTGAGGATGGCTGTGATTTGCTTCATGAGGTCTTTCTCCCGACGGTTGCATTGATTATGTCATCGGCCTTGCACACGAGTGGCTTGCAAGCCCCACGCCACGCGCTGTCGCGCGGACTGTTACCCTCGGCAAGCGATGCGCCAAGGTTCTTCTCTCACCGGTCTTTTCGACTCCGTCTTTCCCGGGCCCCGGGCACAGGCCTACCTGCTGCTGGTGTTCACGACACTGATCTGGGGCGCCAATGCGGTCGCTGCGCGGCTCGCGGTCGGCGAGATCTCGCCGATGACGCTGACCTTCGCGCGCTGGATCGTCTGCTGCGCGGCGCTGTACTTCGCAGCCCGGCAGCAGATCGCCCAGCACTGGCGCTCGCTGCTGCCCTCCTGGCGCTCGATCGCGCTCATGGGCGCACTCGGCTTCACGGGCTTCAATGCGCTCTTCTATGCAGCCGCGCACCATACGACCGCGATCAACATCGCGATCATCCAGGGCACCATTCCGGTGCTGGTGCTGATCGGCAGCGTGCTGCTCTTCTCGACCCGCGTGTCGGCGCTGCAGATCCTGGGCGTGCTGATCACGCTCGGCGGCATCGCGGTGGTTGCGTCGCAGGGACAGGTCTCGCGGCTCGCCGGTCTGGAGTTCAACATGGGCGACGTCTGGATCGTCGTCGCCTGCCTTCTCTACGCCGGCTATGCACTGGGGCTGCGGCGGCGTCCGGCAGTGCCGGCCATGGTCTTCTTCGCTGCCACGGCTGCCGTGGCCTGCATCGTCTCGCTGCCACTGGTCGCGGCGGAAATCGCGCTCGGGCATTTCGTCGTGCCGACCGCCAAAGGCCTGGCGCTGGTCGTGTTCGTCGGCCTGCTGCCGAGCTTCATCTCGCAGATCACCTTCATCCACGCCGTGACCCTGATCGGGCCGGCCCGGGCCGGCGTATTCCTGAACCTGGTGCCGGTCTTCGGGCCGCTGCTCGCGGTGCTGATCCTCGGCGAGCCGCTCTCCGCCTACCACGCGCTAGCACTCGCGCTGGTGCTGGGCGGCATCTACATCGCCGAGTCCTTCGGACCCCGGTCATCGCCGACTCCACGACCTTGACCGCCCCGACCCTGCGCATCCACAGTTCGCCCGCCGAGATCGACGCCGGCGCCTGGGACCGGCTGCTCGCGCTGCAGCCGGCGCCCTCGCCTTTCATGCGCCACGCCTACCTCGACGCGCTCGACGCCAGCGGCAGCGCATCGCCCGCGAGCGGCTGGACGCCGCAGTTCCTCACGCTGTGGCGCGGCAGGACGCTGATCGCGGCCTGTCCGCTCTACCTCAAGGACCACTCCTACGGCGAATACGTGTTCGACTGGGCCTGGGCCAATGCCTACGAGCAGCACGGCCTCGCGTACTACCCGAAGGCCGTGGCCGCGGTGCCGTTCACGCCGGTGCCCGGCGCGCGGGTGCTGGCCCGCGACGCAGAGAGCCGCGCTCTCATGGTGCGGGCCGCGATCGCCTGGTGCAAGGAGCAGCAGCTCTCTTCGCTGCACCTGCTGTTCGGTGCCGACGAGGACATCGCCGCCTGTACGGATGCCGGCCTGATGGTGCGCCATACGGTGCAGTTCCACTGGACGAACACGGCTCCGGCCCCGGGCACCGACGCTGGCCCGCTGCCCACCGAGGCGACGCGATCCCCACCCGAGTCGCGCGGCGCCGCTTCGGGTTGGGCAGATTTCGAAGGCTTCCTCGCGAGCCTCTCCCACGACAAGCGCAAGAAGATCCGCCAGGAGCGGCGCAAGGTCCGCGATGCCGGCGTGACCTTCCGCTGGGCGCGCGGCAGCGACATCGAAGCCGCCGACTGGGACTTCTTCTATCGCTGCTATGCACGCACCTACCGCGAGCACGGCAACGCGCCCTACCTGCAGCGGGACTTTTTCCATCGCATGGCAGCCACCATGCCCGAGGCCTGGCTGCTGTTCGTCGCCGAGCGCGAGGGCCGGCCGATCGCCAGCAGCCTCATCGCGCTGTCGGCCGGCGCGGGCGGCGACGCCGGCGATGCGCAGCCGTCGGTGGCCTACGGCCGCTACTGGGGCGCGCTCGAGCGCGTCGACTGCCTGCACTTCGAGGCCTGCTACTACCAGCCGCTCGAGTGGTGCATCGCGCATGGCGTCGGGCGCTTCGAGGGCGGCGCGCAGGGCGAGCACAAGATGGCACGCGCGCTGATGCCGGTGCGCACCACGAGCGCCCACTGGCTCGCGCATCCGGCGTTTGCCGATGCGGTCGAACGCTTCCTGGAGCGCGAAGGCGAAGGCATCGGGAACTACATGGACCACCTGGGTGAGCGCAGCCCCTTTCGCCACAGCAGCGCAGCGGATCCGAAAGCCGCGTCGGACGCGCCATGAAAGCAGAACGCCCCGCGGCAGCAGCCGCGAGGCGTGTCGATCGAGCCGGCGGCGCCTACTTCTTGAAGTTAGCGATGCCGTCCATGATCTCCTTCTTGGCGGCGTCGATGCCTTCCCAGCCCAGCACCTTGACCCACTTGCCGGCCTCGAGGTCCTTGTAGTGCTCGAAGAAGTGCGTGATGGCCTTCAGGCGCATCGGGTTCACGTCCTCGACCTTCTTCCAGTGGCTGTAGATCGGCAGCACCTTGTCCGTCGGCACGGCCAGCACCTTGCCGTCGACACCGGCCTCGTCTTCCATCATGAGGATGCCGATCGGGCGGCACGGCACGACCACGCCGGGCACCAGCGCCCAGGGCGTGATCACGAGCACGTCGACCGGGTCGCCGTCGCCCGACAGCGTCTGCGGCACGTAGCCGTAGTTGGTTGGGTAATGCATCGCGGTGGTCATGAAGCGGTCGACGAAGATCGCGCCCGATTCCTTGTCGACCTCGTACTTGATCGGGTCGGCGTTCATCGGGATCTCGATGACGACGTTGAAGGCTTCTGGAGCGTCTTTGCCGGGGGAAACTTTGCCGAGGGACATGGTTTGTCTGGGTGTAGTTGAAAGTGGTTACCGGGATGCGGACAAACCCGAAGTTTACTTTCCATGTCACGGCACGGTCGCACACGAAGTCGCTTTTGCCTGTAAATTGCCCACGTTGGCCAATCGGTTTCGAGCACTTCGCGGCTCGGAGCTTCGAGGAAGCAACGCGGCGGAAGCACTTTCCCGTACGCGTTGCGCACAGGGTCGGGCTTTCGTCTCCATTAGTTACAACGAACGAACTGGAGAAGCAAAGGCATGACTGGCAACACCCCTCTCGTCCTCGCCATCGTCTGCGGCCTCGTGGCCGTCGGCTATGGTTTCTGGGCGCGCAGCTGGATCCTCGCGAAAGACCCGGGCAACGCCCGAATGCAGGAGATCGCGGCCGCGATCCAGACTGGCGCAGCGGCCTATCTCGCGAAGCAGTACCGCACGATCGCCGTCGTCGGCCTGGTGCTCGCGATCCTGATCGCCATCTTCCTCGACTTCACGACCGCGGTCGGCTTCGTGATCGGCGCGGTGCTGTCGGGGGCCTGCGGCTTCATCGGCATGAACGTTTCCGTGCGGGCCAACGTGCGCACCGCGCAGGCCGCCACGCAAGGCATCGGGCCGGCCCTGGATGTCGCCTTCCGCGGCGGTGCCATCACCGGCATGCTGGTGGTCGGCCTCGGCCTGCTCGGCGTGTCGGCCTTCTACTGGTACCTGGTCGGGAGCGGCGCGGCGGCGGCCGGCAAGGGTCTGTCGGCGATGCTGAATCCGCTGATCGGCTTCGCCTTCGGCTCCTCGCTGATCTCGATCTTCGCCCGCCTGGGCGGCGGCATCTTCACCAAGGGCGCGGACGTCGGCGCCGACCTCGTGGGCAAGGTCGAGGCCGGCATTCCCGAGGACGATCCGCGCAATCCGGCCGTGATCGCGGACAACGTGGGCGACAACGTCGGCGACTGCGCCGGCATGGCGGCCGACCTGTTCGAGACCTATGCCGTGACGCTGATCGCGACCATGGTGCTCGGCGCCCTGATGGTCACCGCGGCGCCGGTCAACGCGGTGCTGTATCCGCTCGCGCTGGGCGGCGTGTCGATCATCGCGTCGATCATCGGCTGCTTCTTCGTCAAGGCGTCGCCGGGCATGGTCAACGTGATGCCGGCGCTCTACAAGGGTCTCGCGGTGGCGGGCATCCTGTCGCTGATCGCGTTCTGGTTCGTCACCAGCTGGCTCATTCCCGACAACGCGATCGCGCCCACGGGCAGCCAGATCAAGCTGTTCGGCGCCTGCTTCGTCGGCCTGGCACTCACGGCGGCACTGGTCTGGATCACGGAGTACTACACCGGCACCCAGTACAAGCCGGTGCAGCACATCGCGCAGGCGTCCACCACGGGCCATGGCACGAACATCATCGCGGGCCTCGGCGTGTCGATGCGCTCCACCGCCTGGCCCGTGATCTTCGTCTGCATCGCGATCCTGGCCTCCTACATGATGGCCGGCCTCTACGGCATCGCGGTGGCCGCCACCGCCATGCTCAGCATGGCCGGCATCGTGGTCGCGCTCGACGCCTACGGCCCGATCACCGACAACGCCGGCGGCATCGCCGAGATGTCGGAACTGCCGGCCAGCGTGCGCGACATCACCGACCCGCTCGATGCGGTCGGCAACACCACCAAGGCCGTCACCAAGGGCTATGCGATCGGCTCGGCCGGCCTCGCAGCGCTGGTGCTGTTCGCCGACTACACGCACAAGCTCGAAGGCTACGGCCTCAACATCGACTTCAACCTCAGCGATCCGATGGTGATCGTGGGCCTGTTCATCGGCGGGCTGATCCCCTATCTGTTCGGTGCCATGGCGATGGAGGCCGTGGGCCGCGCCGCCGGCTCGGTGGTCGAGGAAGTGCGGCGCCAGTTCCGCGAGATCCCCGGCATCATGGAAGGCACGGCCAAGCCCGAATACGGCCGCGCCGTGAGCATGCTGACCGGTGCGGCGATCAAGGAAATGATGATCCCGTCGCTGCTGCCGGTGGTGGTGCCGATCCTGGTCGGCCTGCTGCTCGGGCCGAAGGCGCTCGGCGGGCTGCTGATGGGCACGATCGTCACGGGCCTGTTCGTCGCGATCTCTATGTGCACCGGCGGCGGCGCCTGGGACAACGCCAAGAAGTACATCGAGGACGGCCACCACGGCGGCAAGGGCTCCGAGGCCCACAAGGCGGCGGTCACGGGCGACACGGTCGGCGATCCCTACAAGGACACGGCCGGCCCGGCGGTCAATCCGCTGATCAAGATCATCAACATCGTGGCGCTGCTGATCGTGCCGCTGGTGGTCAAGTTCCACGGTGGCGATGCGGCAACGATGGCAGCACCCCCTGCGGCGGCGCCGCCAGCGGTCAGCGCGCCAGCGGCAGCGGCAGTTGCACCGGCAGTTGCAGCGGCGCCGGCGGCCGCACCCGTGGTCGCGGTCGAGGCCGGCTCGATCAGGACCGAAGGCGGCGTCGTGAAGTTCTACTTCGCGAGCAGCAGCGCCGAGGTGCCGGCCGGCTCGAGCCAGGCGCTGGCCGACATCGTGAAGTCCGTGCAAAGCGGCGGCCGTGTGCTCGTGAGCGGCTACCACGACACGACCGGCGATCCGGAAAAGAACGCCGAACTGGCCAAGCAGCGCGCACTCGCAGTGGGCGCTGCGCTCAAGGCCGCGGGCGTGCCCGACGACAAGGTCGAACTCGCGAAGCCGGCGCAGGCCGAGGCTTCGGGACCGGCGGCCGAGGCACGCCGGGTCGAGGTCAAGCTGCAGTAGCGGCTGCCATGCCCTCGGCCGCGACGCTCGAAGCCTTCATCGCCGCGGTCGAGAGCGGGCGGCACGACCAGGCGATCGAGGATTTCTACACCGAGGACGCCACCATGCGCGAGAACCAGGCCGAGCCGCGGCGCGGCCGCGCTTTGCTGGTGGCGCACGAGCGCGCCGTGCTGGGGCGGACCGCCTCGGCCGCTTCGACCTGCGTGCGGCCCGTGCTGGCGAACGGCGACCATGTCGTGATCCGCTGGATCTTCGATTTCCGCTTCACCGACGGGCGCCGGATGCACATGGAGGAGCTGGCCTGGCAGCGCTGGGAAGGCGAGCGCATCGCGCAGGAAGAGTTCTTCTACGATCCGGCGCAGATGAGGCCGGTGTCCGACTGATCGCGCCCGGGTCCGCGGCCCGCCCGGGAAGCCGGGCAGCGCGCAGATGCGGCGGAATCAGTTCAGGTTGATTCCGCGCGCCGCTGTCAATGCGCCCTGCTCCGTGCGCAACGGCACGCCCTGCAGGGTGTCGAAATCGGAGGGCGCCTCGGGCACGCGCATCACCTCGAGTTCGTGCAGCGAGGCCACCCAGCGGCCGGCCGCCGATTCGGCCGGTTCGTCGTTGGTGAAGATCCCGTCGCGGATATAGAAGGTCTCGCCGGCGGGCCGCTCCATGTGGAGTTCGATCAGGCGCGCGATCGGGAAGGTGTAGGTGACCAGCTTTTCCTTGGTCTTGCGATCCTTGGCGCCGCAGTTGAAGAAGCCTTCGGCGGCAATCACGATGCAGGAACCCTCGACCGAGCTGTCGACGTCGCCGCCGCAGCGCCAGATGGCGGTCGGCAGGCGCACGCGCACCTTGTCGATGACCAGGTCGCGCTGCTTGTTGAGCGCGTTGAGCGGCGGCACGAGCGAGCGCAACTGGCGCAGGCGCTCGGCGAAGTTGTCGTCGATGCAGAACTCGACATGGTGGGTCGCGCCGCCCGAGCGCTTGACCACCTGCATGATGACGTGACGCACCTGACTCACTGGAGCCACCCTTTCGAATGCCCGCGACACCGCTCCGACATCTCGGTATTCGGTCTCTTCATCGGGCTGATTTGAACTACGTTAATTAGAACTTTGGTATTGATTTAATTGCACCAACACCAATTGTTTCTGGACTGTAGTTGGAACGGCGAAAAAAAGGTAGGTGGCACGAAGTATTAAATTGATGAAATCAATTCGACTTCGATTCCTGATAGAGGCCGACCTCAGGCCGATCCGCCCGCTTCCACCAGCTCGTCGAGCGCCTTGCAGTTGGGTGCGCACACCGTCTGCGACTTGCCGAGCAGCTGCCGGGTGCGCATCTGGGAGCGCACGCGGTGCTTGCCGCACATGAAGCAGGACATGGTGGCGCCGCTGAACGAGGCCGAGGCCCTGAACGGGGAACCCGGCGTCTTGGCCTTGTAGCGCAGGCCGTCGGCGACGACGGCGGTCTTGACCTCGCCCTTACTCATGCGCTGCGTCCGGCTTGGCGTGACCCATGGCGGCCTCGATCGCCTTGCGCGCGGCCAGCTCGGCGGCCACGGCGGTGTCCAGGGCGGAGCGCGACAGCCCCGCATGCTGGTAGTTGAGGTTCTCGTAGAGCTGCGATGCCGCCGGATAGGCGTCGAGCAGGCGGCCGAGTTCGGCGTCGTATTCGACGTCGCGGAACTGCTCGACCAGGTGCAGGACAACCGAGCGGTACTGCTCCGGGCCGACCGGCACGGCGCTGTGCTCCAGCCGCTCCAGGAGCTGGGCCAGGACGTGCGTGACGGCCAGATCGGCCTTGTGGGCTGGGGTGTGGGTAGCGTTCATGCACAGCATGTGGGGCGGTGCGGCGCTTTTGCAAGGAGAGGTTAGGACCATCCCCATAGCCTACAACAGGCTACAAGAGCGCCTCCGGCACGATCGGCGCGATGAGGGAGTTGTAGAAGCGCTTGAAGAACCCCGATTCGGGCTCGGAGGTCAGGATCATCTCCTTTTCCCCATCGTTGGTGAGCCATTCGATCGAGCCGGTGGCCTTGTCCAGCCGCAGCCGGTAGGAATTCTGCAACTTGCTGATGTTGATCACGCGCAGCATCTCGCGCGCCAGCTGCGGGCTGTCGGCCACCACGCCCATCTCGGTGTTCTGGGTCGCCGAGCGCGGATCGAGGTTCATCGAGCCGATGAAGATGCGCTGGCGGTCGATGGCGGCCGTCTTGGCATGCAGGCGGCCCAGCGACTTGCCGAACATGTCGAAGCGCTTGTTGGCCGTGGTGCGCTCCGGACTCAGTTCGTAGAGATCGGCGCCGCTGGCCAGCAGGCGCGTGCGGTAGCGCGCATAGCCGGTGTGGACCAGCGGCTCGTCATTGGCGGCCAGCGAATTCGTCAGCAGCGTGAGCTTGACCTGGCGCCGCCGAAGGTCCTCGAAGGCGGCCATGCCTTTCTCGCCGGGCACCAGGTAGGGAGAAGTCAGGTCGACCTCGGTCCGGGCGTCGAGCAGCAGGCCCCAGACCTTCATCGTCACGCTGGTGGCCAGCGCCTCGTCGGCGCTCATGGTGGCGGGCTTGGTCGGCGGGTCGGCGATGGCGTGGGCCTCCCCCCACAGCAGCCCCATGCGACCGCCATCGAGCTCCTCGCCGATAGGGCCGTAACCGAGCACGTCCGAGGGCGGCAGCGCCAGCCGGGGC
This sequence comes from Variovorax jilinensis, assembly GCF_030316885.1. GTDB lineage: Bacteria > Pseudomonadota > Gammaproteobacteria > Burkholderiales > Burkholderiaceae_C > Variovorax > Variovorax jilinensis. The sequence goes on from NZ_JASZYQ010000003.1 coordinate 484,981, forward strand.
GGCGGCGAGCTCATGCCGATCCAGGCATCGAAGTCGCCGTCGCCTGGCAACCGGGCGCCGGGGCCGCGCACGATCTCGGCGATCGGCCACACCTGCTCGGCGTTCCAGTAGGCATCGAAGATGGTCTCGAGCTCGGCCACGACGCGGCCCACCACGAGCGCATCCATGTCGATGAAGTTCTGTGCCTCGCTGAGCACGAAATACTCGTCCGAGATGTTGCGACCGCCCACCACCGCGACCACGCCGTCGGCGATGAACAGCTTGTTGTGCATGCGATGGTTGAGCCGCGCGATGTCCTGCGGCGACGCCGCGAAGCGCGAGACGAAGCCGCCGCGCCCGCAGCAGAAGGGATTGAACAGCCGCACCTCGACGTTCGGCGTCTGGGCGAGCGCCAGCAGCGGCTGCTGGCTGTTGGCGGTATAGAGGTCGTCGACCAGCACCCGAACCTTGACGCCGCGCGCGGCGGCTTCACGCACCGCGCGCATCAGCAGCCGCCCGGTCGCGTCGTTCTCCAGCTGGTAGTACTGCACCACCAGCGATTGCCGGGCCCGCCGGGCCAGCTGGATGCGGGCATCGAGCGAATAGACGCCGAGCGGCATCAGCCGAAAGCCCGAATGCTCGCCGGGCGGGGTCGAGGCGGCGACGATCCCGGCGAGCGGCGTGCCGGGATCGGGTGTCGCCGCACGGGCCTCGGGGCGTTGCTGCGCCACCGGCAGCGAGCCGCAGGCTCCGAGCAGCGCAATGCCGGCCGCGGCGAGCCACAGTCGCAGCGATCGGGCGATGGGAATCTTCACGAGGGTGTTCTCCGTTCGATGCCTGGGGGCGCGGCACGCGCGGCCCATGCAGTCCTAGAATTCGGAACGCCTTGACCTGGGGTTACAACATCATGCTCTCAGCCGCCGTGCGGGCCGCCTTCGTCGCCGGTGGCCTGGCCCTCCCCCTTGCCGGCCCGGCCTTCGCCGCCCTCGACGTCGGCGAACCCGCGCCGCGTTTCACCGCCACGGCGGCGCTCGGCGGCAAGACCTTCCGCTATTCGCTGGCCGACGCGCTGGCCAAGGGCCCCGTGGTGGTCTATTTCTTCCCCGCGGCCGATTCCGCCGACTGCTCGATCGAGGCCCATGCCTTCGCCGAGGCGATCGACGAATTCGCCGCACTGGGCGCCAGCGTGATCGGGGTCTCGGCGGACGACATCGACACGCTCGCCAGGTTCTCGGTCAAGTCCTGCCAGAGCCGCTTCCCGGTGGCCTCGGACGCCTCCAAGACCGTGATCGAGGGCTTCGATGCGCTGATGCAGACGCGGCCCGATTTCGCCAACCGGCTGTCGTACGTGATCGCACCCGACGGCCGCATCGCCTACTACTACCAGAACCTCAACCCCGACAAGCACGTCCAGCGCATGCTGGGCGCGGTGCGTGCGCTGCCCAGGCCGGCGCCACCCCGCTGAGGGCGGACCATTAGCATCCAGACCATGCAACTCAACTACATCGGCAACGAGAACGTCGTCTCTTCCTCCGGTCGCACGCTGCCCGTGATCGACCCTTCCGACGGCCAGACCTTCGACGAACTGCAGCGCAGCAACGCGAGCGACATCGACGCCGCGGTGCAGGCCGCACGCCACTGCTTCGAGATCGGCTGGCAGAAGGTCAGTGCGGCGGAGCGCGGCCGGCTGCTCTATCGGCTGTCGCAGAAGATCGCCGAGAACGTCGACGAACTCGCACTGATCGAGCAGCGCGACTGCGGCAAGCCAAGCAAGCAGGCCCGTGCCGACGCGCTCGCGCTGGTGCGCTACTTCGAGTTCTATGCCGGCGCCTGCGACAAGCTGCACGGCGACACGATTCCCTACCAGGACGGCTACAGCGTCTTCACCTGGCGCGAGCCGCACGGCGTCACGGGCCACATCATTCCGTGGAACTACCCGATGCAGATCTTCGGCCGCAGCGTGGGCGGAGCGCTGGCCGCGGGCAACGTCTGCGTCGTGAAGCCGGCCGAGGACGCCTGCCTGTCGCTGATCCGGGTTGCCAAGCTGGCGGCCGAGGTCGGCTTTCCGCCCGGGGCGATCAACATCGTGACCGGCTATGGGCACGAGGTCGGGGACGCGCTGGCACGCCATCCGGGCATCGACCACATCAGCTTCACGGGCAGCCCCTCGGTGGGGACCCTGATCCAGCAGGTGGCGGCCGAACGCCACTGCCCGGTCACGCTCGAACTCGGCGGCAAGAGCCCGCAGATCGTGTTCGCCGATGCAGACCTGGGCGCTGCCATTCCGGTGCTGATCAATGCCATCGTGCAGAACGCCGGCCAGACCTGCTCGGCCGGATCGCGGCTGCTGGTGCAGCAGGACATCTACGAGCCGCTGCTGCAGCGCCTGGGCCATGCCTTCGAGGCCCTGCGGGTCGGGCCGGCCGCGATGGACCTCGATGTCGGCCCGCTGATCCGCCAGACCCAGCAGCAGCGCGTCTGGGATTTCCTGTCGGACGCCCAGGTGGCAGGCATCCCGATGGTGGCGCAGGGCGTGGTGGTCGACGAGGCGCCCGAGTCCGGCTTCTACCAGGCGCCGACGCTGCTGCGCGACGTGCCGGTCGACCATCGTCTAGCCCAGGAAGAGGTATTCGGCCCGGTGCTGGCCGCGATGTCCTTCCGCGACGAGGACGAAGCGGTCGCGCTCGCCAACGCGACCCGGTTCGGACTGGTCGCGGGCGTCTGGACGAACGACGGTGCGCGCCAGTTCCGCATGGCCAGGCGCCTGCGGAGCGGCCAGGTGTTCATCAACAACTACGGCGCCGGCGGCGGCGTCGAGCTGCCCTTCGGCGGCGTCAAGTCGTCGGGCTACGGGCGCGAGAAGGGCTTCGAGGCGCTGCACGGCTTCACCACGCTCAAGACCGTGGCGGTCAGACACGGCTGACGGGCGAAGCAACCCGCGTGGATGAGTTAAATTGGCCTCCCCCATGAGCCAGCACATCGTCCACCTGTCGGATATCGGCCGCCCGAGCCGCACGGTGGAGGCGTATCCGATCGCGCCCACCGGCCTGCTGCTCGATCGCCTGGCCCGGCCGCTGACCGACCTGCGCATCAGCGTCACCGACCGCTGCAACTTCCGCTGCAGCTACTGCATGCCCAAGGAAGTCTTCGACAAGGACTATCGCTACCTGCCGCACGCCGCGCTGCTGAGCTTCGAGGAAATCACGCGCCTGGCGCGCATCTTCGCTAGCCACGGCGTGCGCAAGATCCGGCTCACGGGCGGCGAACCGCTGCTGCGCAAGAACATCGAGGTGCTGATCGAGCAGCTGGCCGCGCTGCGCACGCCCGACGGCCAGCCGCTCGACCTCACGCTGACCACCAACGGATCTCTGCTCGCGCGCAAGGCCGCGGCTCTGAGGTCGGCCGGCCTCAACCGCGTCACCGTGAGCCTCGACGGCCTCGACGACACCGTGTTCCGCCGCATGAACGATGTCGACTTCCCGGTGGCGCAGGTGCTGGCTGGCATCGAGGCTGCGCGCGCTGCGGGGCTGGGCCCGATCAAGGTCAACATGGTGGTCAAGCGCGGCACCAACGACCAGGAAATCCTGCCGATGGCACGCCATTTCCGAGGCACCGGCGTGGTGCTGCGCTTCATCGAGTACATGGACGTCGGCGCCACCAACGGGTGGCGCATGGACGAGGTCCTGCCCTCGGCCGAGGTGGTGCAGCGCATCGAGGCCGAGTTCCCGTTGGTGCCGCTCGAGGCTGCCAGCGCCGGCGAGACCGCGCAGCGCTGGGCCTATGCCGACGGCGGTGGCGAGATCGGCGTCATCAGCAGCGTCACCCAGGCCTTCTGCCAGGACTGCAGCCGGGCCCGGCTGTCGACCGAGGGCAAGCTCTACCTGTGCCTGTTCGCCAGCCAGGGCCAGGATCTGCGCCCGCTGCTGCGCGGCGACGCCGACGATGCCGCGATCGCCTCCGCGGTCGGCCACATCTGGCAGGCCCGCGGCGACCGCTATTCCGAGCTGCGCGCCCTGCGCGCGCCCGAGGCAGCCGATGCCGGCGCCGCGCGCCGGGTCGAGATGAGCTACATCGGCGGATGACCTCCTCGCCGCGCATCGACCGCAGCGAGATCACCGGTCTCGTGCTGGCCGGCGGTCGCGGCACACGCATGGGCGGCATCGACAAGGGCCTGCAGACCTTTAACGGCACGCCGCTCGCGCTTCATGCGCTGCGGCGGCTGGCGCCCCAGGTCGGCCCGGTGGCAGTGAACGCGAACCGCCATCTCGCAGCCTACGAGGCCTTCGGCGTGCCGGTCTGGCCCGACGGGCTGGCCGACCATCCGGGCCCGCTGGCCGGCTTCCTGACCGGACTCGAGCGCTGCGGCACGCCTTACCTGCTGACCGTGCCCTGCGACACGCCGCTGTTCCCGACCGATCTCGCGAGCCGGCTGGCGGCCGCGCTCGCTTCCGGCGACGCCGAGATCGCCATGGCGAGTGCCTCCGAGCCGGCCGATGACGGCGTCGCGTCCGTCCTGCGCGCGCAACCCGTGTTCTGCCTGCTTCGCATCGCAAGCCTGCGCGAGGGCCTCGTTCGATTCATGCAGGCCGGCGGTCGCAAGGTCGGCGCCTGGACTGCGCAGCACCGCAACGTGCGCGTCGCCTTCGACCATCCCGGCGATGCCGCGGACGCGTTCCTCAACGCCAACACGCTGGCCGAGTTGCACGCCCTCGAATCGCGGGCCCCTTGTTGAAGCGATCGTCGACATGACCCGCATCGCGCAGATCGCCGCCACGCTGGCCGGCGGCTACGACCCGGAAGACCTGAGCATCGACGCCGTCCGGGCCTTCCTGGACCGGCTGGTGGAGCCTGCCGTGGTCGATGCGGTCGAACGCGTCGCGCTGCGCGACGCGCTGGGCCGCGTGCTGGCCGAGGACATCGTCTCGCCGGTCAGCGTGCCGCCGCACGACAACTCGGCCATGGACGGCTATGCCTTCGACGGCACGCTGCTCGAGGCCGCCGACGATGCCATGCTCGTCTTGCGCGTGGTCGGCACCGCAAGGGCCGGCGCTCCCTGGCATGGCAGCGCGGACCCGGGCGACGCCGTGCGCATCATGACCGGCGCGATGATGCCGGCCGGCCTCGACACCGTGGTGCCGCAGGAACTGTGCGAATGCGACGGCGACCAGTTGCGCTTTCCGGCGCGCGTGCTGCGGCGCGGCGACAACCGCCGCTTCGCCGGCGAGGACCTCATGCAGGGCCAGCCTGCCCTGCGCCGCGGCCAGCTCGTGTCGCCCGCGGCGCTCGGCATGGTCGCGAGCCTCGGGCTGCCCATGCTGCCGGTGCTGCGCCGATTGCGCGTCGCCTATTTCTCGACCGGCGACGAGATCCTGAGCCTGGGCGAGCTGCCGCGCGAAGGCGCGGTCTACGACAGCAACCGCTACACCGTGTTCGGGCTGCTCACCCGGCTGGGTTGCGAGGTGATCGACCTCGGCCTGGTGCGGGACGATCCCGCTGCGCTCGAATCCGCGCTGGCGCGCGCCGCGCGCGAAGCCGACGCCATCCTCACCAGCGGCGGCGTGAGCGCGGGCGAGGCCGACCACACGCGCGCCGTCATGCAGCGGCTGGGCGAGATGGCGTTCTGGCGCGTCGCGATGCGGCCCGGCCGGCCGCTGGCGGTCGGCCTGGTCGGGCGCCCCGGCGATGGCCGGCCGCCGGCCGTGCTGTTCGGCCTGCCCGGCAATCCGGTGGCCGTGATGGTGAGCTTCCTGGCCTTCGTGCGCCCGGCCCTGCTGCGCATGATGGGCTGCAATGCGGTCTGCTCGGCCCCGCCGCCGCTGCTGCGCGCGACCAGCATCCTGCCGATCCGCAAGAAGCCCGGGCGCACCGAATACCAGCGCGGCCGCGTGCGCGCGGTGGCGGGTGCGCTGCCCGAGGTGCGCATCGAACCCAACCAGGGCTCGGGCGTCCTCAGTTCGATGGTGGAGGCCAACGGCCTGGTGGTGCTGCACCACGACCAGGGCAGCGTGGCCGCGGGCGAAACGGTCGACGTGATGGTGTTCGACGGCGTGGTGTAAGGTCGCTTGCCGCCCCAGGCCCAGGGAGTAGCGCATGACATCGATGCGGATCGAATTGATGCAGCAGATGCCGATCTTCGGCGCCATCGACGCCCAGACGCTGGCCTTCCTGCTGGAACCGGCACCCGTGGTCGAGGTGGCGGGCGGCGACTACTTCTTCCGCGAGGGCGATCCGCCGCGCGCCATGTTCGTGCTCGAGAGCGGCCGGGTCACGATCCTCAAGAGCTGGAAATCGCACGCGCTCGCGCTGCGCCACCTGGGCGCCGGCGACTGCTTCGGCGAGATGGCCCTGCTGGACCTGTTTCCGCGCAGTGCCTCGGTGCGGGCCGACACCGACTGCCGCGCGATCGAGCTGCTTCCCGACAACCTGCTGCGGCTCTACGAGCACGACGTCGAGCAGTTCGCGCTGATCCAGATGAACATCGCGCGCGAGATGAGCCGGCGCCTGCGCATCACGGGCGACCTGCTGTTCCGCGCCCAGCGCGGCGAGCAGCTCGACGAGCCGGGGCACGTCGAGCCGTAGCGGGGCCGGCAGCGCAAGCGCCAGGCTAGATGCGCCCCAGCGCGCGGTCGACGCCCTTGTTGGCGAGCGCATCCGCGCGCTCGTTGCCCGGGTCGCCCGAGTGGCCCTTGACCCAGCGCCACTCGATCTGGTGGCCACCCTCGGCCACCAGCTTGTCGAGCTGCTGCCAGAGCTCGACGTTCTTCACGGGCTGCTTGGTCGAGGTACGCCAGCCCTTGGCCTTCCAGCCACGGATCCATTCGGTGATGCCCATCCGCACGTACTGGCTGTCGAGGTAGAGCACGACCTTGCACGGCCGCTTCAGGGCGCCCAGGCCCTCGATGACGGCCTGCAGCTCCATGCGGTTGTTGGTGGTGTTGAGCTCGCCGCCGAAGAGCTCCTTCTCGGTCTCGCCGGATTTCAACCATGCGCCCCAGCCGCCGGGTCCGGGATTGCCCTTGCAGGCGCCGTCGGTGTAGATCTGTACTTCGTTCAAAAACCGTTTCCTTCTCGATCCACCCGATTGTCGCCCGCGCGGTGCACCTTGCCCGCGATCGGCACCGGCGCGCTCGCGCGCGAAGCCGCCCGGCGCCAGTCGGCGCTCAGGAGGCGCAGCCCGCGCACCCGCTTCACCGCCACCAGGAAATAGACCGCGCCGAAGATCGGCCACCAGCGCTCGCCCGCGCGGTCGAGCCAGCGGCAGCGCTCCAGCCAGGCCTCGCTGTGCACGGCAGGCCGGTAGATGCCGAAGCGGCCCGATTCGACCTCGAAGCTCAGGAGCCGCAGCCAGTCGCGCATGCGCCGGTAACCGATGAAATCGCCCGTCTCGGGCAGGAACAGTTCGCCGAAGCCGAGCCGGCGATAGAGATGCGCGCGGCGCTGCCGCATGCCCCACAGGCTGGCCGGGTTCAGGCCGCAGATCACGATCCGGCCCTCGGGCACCAGCACGCGCTCGACCTCGCGCAGCGTCGCGTGCGGATCCGGGCTGAGCTCGAGCGCATGCGGGAGCACCACCAGGTCCAGGCTGTTGGCCGGGAACGGCAGCGCCGAAAAGTCGGTCACGAGCGTGCTTCGGGGCGCCTGGGCGGGGTCGGACAGCGCCAGCCAGCGGTGGGGCATGCGGTTGGTGCGAAGGCCCTCGACCTCGGTCAGGCCCAGCTGCAGCGCGTGATAACCGAAGATGTCGGCCACGGCCTGGTCGAACTGGGCCTGCTCCCAGGCCAGCAGGTAGCGGCCGGGGGCGGTCTCGAACCAATCGTGCAAACCTATAATTTGTCCGCTCATGACCCTCGTTCCGCTGCCCGCCTATGCCGACAACTACATCTGGATGTTGCAGGTCGGGCACGACGCGATCGTGGTCGACCCGGGGGATGCCCAGCCGGTGTTCCACGCACTCGGACGTGGCAATCTGCAACTGGCCGCGATTCTAGTCACGCACCATCACCCCGATCACACCGGCGGCGTGGCCGCGCTGCACGCAGCCACGGGAGCGACCGTGTACGGCCCGGCGCGCGAGCGCATCCCCGAGCCCTTCACACCGCTCGCGCAGGGCGACCATGCCGAGGTGCTGGGCCTTCGCTTCGAGGTCATCGACATTCCTGGCCACACGGCCGGCCACATCGCCTTCTTCCTGCCGACCGGTGCGCCCCATGGCGCAGGCGCCGGCACCGCGCCGCTGCTGTTCTGCGGCGACACCCTGTTCTCGGGTGGCTGCGGGCGCCTGTTCGAGGGCACGCCGGCCCAGATGCTGGACTCGCTCGAGGCGCTCTCGGCGCTGCCCGACGACACCCGCGTCTGCTGCGGCCACGAATACACACTTGCTAACCTGCGATTCGCGCAAAGCGTGGAACCGACCAACGCCGCCCTCACTCAGTACACGGCGCACTGCGAAGCCTTGCGTGCGCACGGCGAGCCGACGCTGCCTTCCCAACTGGGCACGGAACGCCGTATCAACCCTTTTCTTCGCAGCCGCGAAGCCTCCGTCAGCCGGGCCGTCAGGGCCCACGCCGGCCTGCCCGAACAGGCACCGCCGGTCGAGGTCTTCGCCGCGCTGCGCCAATGGAAAAACGAGTTTCGATGAAATTTCTCCTCACCGCCTGCCTTGCCGCCACCCTGTTCCTCGCAGGTTGCGCGACCGGCACCGGCACCACGCCCGACGCCGCTCCGGGCGCTGCGACGCAGAGCGCGACGCCGGTCTATCCGGCCGGCACGCTGAAGCCGATCACCTCGGGCGACACCAAGTCGCGCCCCGTCGTCACGCTGGCACCGCCCACCGACATGTGGGACCGCATCCGCCGCGGCTTCAAGATGCCCGACCTCGACAGCGACCTGGTGCGCGACCGCGAGCAGTGGTATGCGAGCCGGCCCGACTACATCCAGCGCATGACCGAGCGCTCGAACCGCTACATCTTCCATATCGTCGAGGAACTCGAGCGGCGCGACATGCCGACCGAGATCGCGCTGCTGCCCTACATCGAGAGCGCATTCAATCCGCAGGCCGTGTCGAGCGCGCGCGCCGCCGGCATGTGGCAGTTCATGCCGGCCACCGGCACCGACTACGACCTCAAGCAGAACATCTTCCGCGACGACCGCCGCGACGTGATCGCCTCGACGCGCGCCGCGCTCGACTACCTGCAGCGGCTCTACGGCATGTTCGGCGACTGGCAGCTCGCGCTGGCCGCCTACAACTGGGGCGAGGGCAACGTCGGCAAGGCGATCGCGCGGAACCAGCGCCTGGGGCTGCCCACCACCTACAGCGACATCAACATGCCGGCCGAGACCCGGCTCTACGTGCCCAAGCTGCAGGCGGTCAAGAACATCGTGGCCAATCCGGCGCGCTTCAACGTCGACCTGCCGCTGATCGCCAACCATCCCTACTTCCAGACCGTGGTGCTCAAGCGCGACCTCGACGTGGCACTGGCGGCCAAGCTGGCCGACGTCCAGATCGAGGACTTCCGCGCCCTCAATCCTTCGGCCCACAAGCCGGTGCTGCTGGCCGCGGGCACGCCCGAGATTCTTCTGCCGTGGGACAACGCGGCGGTGTTCCAGCGCAACTTCGAGGCCTACACCCAGGGCCAGTACGCGAGCTGGACCGCCTGGACCGTCACTTCCACCATGACCGTGGCCGACGCCGCGCAGCGCTCGGGCATGAGCGAGGCCGACCTGCGCGCGATCAACAACGTGCCGCCGCGCATGCTGATCAAGTCCGGCTCCACCCTGATCGTGCCGCGCTCGGCACGCGTGCAGGAAGACGTGGCTGCTGCAGTGGCCGACACCGGCCAGCTGAGCTTCCAGCCCGAGATCGTCACGCGCCGCACGGTGGTCAAGGCCGGCCGCAGCGACAGCGTCGCGAGCATCGCGCGCCGCTACCGGCTGAGCCCGGCGAGCGTCGCCGAATGGAACGACGTCAAGACGACCCACGCCTTCCAGCGCGGCTTTGAGGTGGTGGTCTACCTGCCGGTGCGCGCAGCGCGCACGGCGACCGTCGGCTCCGGCGCGGGCGGCCCGCGCAGCACGGCCCCCGTCGCGCCGAAGGCCACGGGCAAGGCCGCGCGCGGCGGCGCTTCCAACAGCAGCAAGGCCGCACCCGCCAAGGTCAGCAAGACGCCGGCCGCCAGCAAGCCGGTGGCGCGCGAGAAGCGCGGCGGCACGCCGTCGAAGCAATCGCGCTGACTGCGTCCCGAGTCGGGCCTGACGCGCAGCCTAGAGCTTCTCGGTCTCGCCGCTGCGCGGCTGCCACTTCATGAGCCGCTTCTCGACCACGCCGACGATGGCGTCCAGCACCAGCGCGCAGGCCGTGAGCAGCACGATGCCGGCGAACACCGTGTTGACGTCGAAGGTGCCCTCGGCCTGCAGGATCAGGTAGCCCACGCCGCGCGCCGAGCCCAGGTACTCGCCCACCACCGCGCCCACGAAGGCCAGACCGACCGAGGTGTGCAAGCTCGAGAACACCCAGCTGGTGGCGCTCGGGAGGTACACGGTGCGCAGCAGCTGGCGCTGGTTGGCGCCCAGCATGCGCGCATTGGCGAGCACCACGGGGCTCACCTCGCGCACGCCCTGGTAGACGTTGAAGAACACGATGAAGAACACCAGCGTGACCGCCAGCGCCACCTTGCTCCAGATGCCGAGTCCGAACCAGAGCGCGAAGATCGGCGCCAGGATCACGCGCGGCATCGAATTGGCGGCCTTGATGAAGGGATCGAGGATCAGGCTCGCGGTCGGCGCCAGCGCGAGCCAGAGCCCGCAGGCCAGGCCCAGCACGGTGCCGATCACGAAGGCCAGCAGGGTCTCGAGCAGCGTGGTCCCCAGATGCAGGTAGATGTTGGCATTGCCCGCCAGCCCGTCGGGAAACAGCGGATTGGGCGGGATCGCGAACGGCATGAACCAGCTCCAGAGCCGGCCGGCGACCTGGATGGGTTCGCCCACGAAGAAGGCGAACTGCTGGTTGCGCGATGCCAGCTGCCAGGCGAGCAGCACCAGCACCAGCACGGCGATCTGCCAGACGCGCGCATTGCCCTGGTTGGGACGCAGTGCCATGGCTCAGGCCGCCTTCCGGAGCTGCTGGGCGTAGCCCTTGAGCACTTCGTCGCGCAGCACGTTCCAGATCTGCGTGTGCAGTTCCACGAAGCGCGGATGGGTGCGCACCTCGGCCACGTCGCGCGGGCGCGGCAGGTCGATCGCGAACTCGCCGATCGGATGCGTGGCCGGGCCGGCCGAGAGCACCACCACGCGATCGCTCATCGCGATGGCTTCGTCGAGGTCGTGCGTGATGAACAGCACCGCCTTGCGCTTGGCCGCCCACAGCGCGAGCACCTCGTTCTCCATCAGCTGCCGCGTCTGGATGTCGAGCGCGCTGAAGGGCTCGTCCATCAGGATGATGTCGGGGTCGAGCGCCAGCACCTGGGCCAGCGCCGTGCGCTTGCGCATGCCGCCCGAAAGCTGGTGCGGATAGCGGTCGCCGAAGCCCGCGAGGCCGACCCGCGCGAGCCAGGCCTCGGCCTGCGCGCTCGCCTCTGCATCGGGCACGCCGCGGTACTGCAGGCCCACCATCACGTTGTCTAGCGCGCTGCGCCAGGGCATCAGCGCCTCGCTCTGGAACATGTAGCCGGCGCGCGCATTGATGCCCGCAAGCGGCTGGCCGAACACCCGCACCGTGCCCGACGAAGGCGCGAGCAGCCCCGCGCCGATGTTGAGCAGTGTCGACTTGCCGCAGCCCGTGGGGCCGACCACCGAGACGAATTCGCCCGCAGCGACATGCAGCGTGGTGTGGTCCACCGCGGTGTAGCGCTGGCTCTGGTCGTCCTTCGAGCGGAAGGTGCAGCGGATGTCGATCAGTTCGAGGGCGTGGTCGGCCATGTCATCGGAAGAAAAAACCCGGCCGGAGCCGGGTTGCAGGGATGCCGCGGTCAGGCTTTGAACCTGTCCTTGGCACGCCGCGCAAAATCGTTGGTGTAGAGCTTCGCGAGATCGATCTTGTCGGCCTTCACCGTGGGATCGAAGCTCACGATCGCGTCGAGTGCGGTCTTCGGGCCCTCGGCAGGCACCAGGCCGTCGATCGCGATCGATTCGCGCACCTTGTCGAACGAGGCCAGGTACAGCGCGCGATCGCCGAGCAGGTAGGTCTCGGGCACGGTCTTGATGATGTCGCTCGGACCCGCGGTCTGCAGCCACTTGAGGCCGTGCACGATCGCGTTGGCGAGCGCCTGGCAGGTGTTGGGATTCTTCTGCACGAAGTCGGCCGAGGCGTACAGGCAGGCTGCCGGCATCAGGCCGCCGAAGACCTGCTGCGTGCCCTTGAGCGTGCGCGTGTCGCTGATGATCTTCACGTCGCCCTTCTGCTCGAGCATGGTCATCACCGGATCGGTGTTGCTGATCGCGTCGATCTGGCCCGAGCGCAGCGCGGTCAGCGCGCCGGCCGCGACGCCGACGCCGATGAAGCTCACGTCGCTGGCCTTGACGCCGCCACGCGAGAGCACCAGGTTGGCCACCATGTTGGTCGACGAGCCGGGTGCCGAGACGCCGATCTTCTTGCCCTTGAGGTCGGCGATGCCCGCGTAGTTGGGCATGTTCTTGGTCGACACGCCGATCGCGATCTGCGGCGCGCGGCCCTGCAGCACGAAGGACTGGAAGAACTGGTTCTTGGCCTGCAGGTTGATCGTGTGCTCGAAGGCACCCGAGCAGACGTCGGCCGAACCGCCGACCACGGCCTGCAGCGCACGGGCACCGCCGGCGAAGTCGGAGATCTCGACGTCGAGCCCCTCGGACTTGAAGTAGCCGAGCTGCTCGGAGATGGTGAGCGGCAGGTAGTAGAAGGCGGCCTTGCCACCGACCGCGATCGATACCTTGGTTTTCTCGAGCTTCGGCTGGCTATGGACCAGCGGAGCCCCGATGGCGGCGGCGCCCAGTGCCGCGGCGACGGAGAAGGTTCTGCGATTGAGCATGGGTGGCCTGGGACGCTTGGATTCGATGGATTCGAATCGAGCTTAGGGGCGGCCCCCTGCCCCTGCATCGGGGACATCCCGTGCGGGTTTCCACGTAACGCGAAGCGCCTAGCGGCCCGCGAACAGGATCGCGATGTTGACGATGAAGCCGAGTGCCCAGACTGCGCTGCGCAGCGAGCTGCGGCCCGCCACGTACATGCCGATGTAGACGATGCGAAGCAGCACGTAGGCGATAGCGAGCTGGTCGATCCGTTGCTGCGCAGCGCCGAGCTGGTGCGCGATGATCACCGCGCCGATGAAGAAGGGCAGCCCCTCGAAGCCGTTGGCCTGGGCGCTGTTGGCGCGCGCGCGCCAGCCCCCGAGGTGCGCGCTCCATTGCCGCGGCGCCGCGTTGTCCGAAGGTCCGAAGGCCCCGGCCTTGGCGATGTAGGAGCTCGCATAGGGCAACAGTGCCGCGACCAGCACGCACCAGTAGGCCCAGGTCAGTGGAGGAATGCTCATGCTGCAAGTCTACGAGGTGGTTTCATTCGGGAGCTCAGCGGCGATCGACCAGTGCATGCGCGATGGTGCCGAGGTCGACGTATTCGAGCTCGCTGCCGGCCGGCACGCCGCGCGCGAGCCGCGTCACCGACAGGCCGCGCTGCTTGAGCGCATCGCCGATCACGTGGGCCGTCGCCTCGCCCTCGGCCGTGAAGTTGGTGGCCAGGATCACCTCGGCCACCGTGCCGTCGAGCGCGCGCTCGAAGAGCTTGGCCAGGCCGATGTCATTGGGTCCGATGCCGTCGAGCGGACTCAGCTTGCCCATCAGCACGAAGTAGTAACCGCGAAAGACGCCCGTGCGTTCGAGCGCGGCCTGGTCCGCCGGCGTCTCGACCACGCAGAGCTTGGTCGCATCGCGCCTCGCATCGAGGCACACGCTGCAGATCGCGCCTTCGGTGAAGGTGTTGCAGCGTTCGCAATGACGCACGTTGCTGGCTGCCTGCTGCAGCGCCCGCGCAAGCATCTGGGTGCCTTCGCGGTCGTGCTGCAGCAGGTGGAATGCCATGCGCGAGGCCGACTTGGCACCGACGCCGGGCAGCCGGCGCAGCGCCTCGACCAGCGCGTCGAGCGAGCTCGAATCTGCCATCGGGTGCTGGCGCAGGCTCAGAAAGGCAGCTTCATGCCGGGCGGCAGGCCGGGCATGCCGGCCGTCAGCTTGCCCATCTTCTGCTCGCTGGTCTCCTCGGCCTTGCGCACGGCGGCGTTGAAGGCTGCAGCCACCAGGTCCTCGAGCATGTCCTTGTCGTCGGCCAGCAGGCTGGGATCGATCGTGATGCGCTTGACGTCGTGCTTGCAGGTCATCACGACCTTGACCAGGCCGGCGCCCGATTCGCCCTCGACCTCGATGGTGGCCAGTTCTTCCTGCGCCTTCTTGAGGTTGTCCTGCATGGCTTGCGCCTGCTTCATGAGGCCGGCCAGTTGTCCTTTGTTGAACATAGTGAGTCCTGTCGAATCGTTGGTTTGAAAAAGAGTTGAGGGTGTGTCTGGACAGTTGGAGGCCGCGCAAGGTCTCACGCGGGGCGCAGGGTCCCCGGCACGATCTTCGCGTCCCAGTCGCGCATCATCGCCTGCACGTCGGGGTCGCTGCGGATCGCTTCCTCGGCCACGCGCTGGCGTTCTTCTGCGGCCTGCCGGTTGCGGCGCGCCGGGCTGTCGACCACCGGGCCGATCTCGATCGCGATCCGGATGCCATGGCCCATCGCGGCGAGCGCACCCTGCAGCTTCTCGCGGCTGCTGGTCTGGTTGAGCGACTCGCGCTCGACGCGCAACAGCCACTGGTCGACATCGCGCGCCACCAGCTGCGACTGCAGCGCCAGCTCGCGCGCCAGCGCGTTGATCGCCTCGGCCACCACCATCTGCGTCACGGTGGCATGCCAGAAGTCGCCCTCCTCGCTGGGCGGGATCGGGGCCGCGGGCGCACGCGCCTCGCCTTCGCGCGCGCCCGGGGGCGGCTGCATGCGCACGGGCATCGCCATCAGGGGCGCGGATGCCGATGCGGGCACGTCGCCCGCCGCGGGACGCGGGGCGGCAGCAGCGTCGCGCATCGAAGGCGTGTCGACCACCGACAGGCGCTGGCCCGGTGGCCTGGCGGCGACGGGCTGGCGCTCCGGCTCGGGGGCGCCCGGCGCGCCGGCCGCGGTCGCGATCTCGGTCGCGGTCTCGGTCGACATCGGCCGGGGCGTCGGCGCCTCGGTCGTCGTCGCGGCGGGCGATGCGATCGCGCGCGGCGCCGCGGCCGGGGTTTCAATCAGAGTTTTTTTTTCCGCGATGGCCGCGCCGGCCGGCTTGAAGGCCAGCAGTCGCAGCAGCACCATCGTGAGCGCCGCGTACTCGTCGGGCGCCAGGCCCAGTTCGCCGCGGCCATGCAGGCACAGGCTGTAGAGCAGCTGCGTCTCGTCGGCCGGCAGCAGCGCGGCGAGGCGCACGGTCTCGGCCGCGTCGGGATCGGCGGCATCGCGCGCCTCGGCGCGGGCGGGCACGGCCTGCAGCACGGCCATGGCCTGCAGCACGGTGCTCATCTCCTCGAGCGTGGAGGCGGCCGAAAGTCCGTCGCGGCGCAAGCCTTCGGAGGTCTCGACGACGGTCTTGCCGTCGCCCTGCGCAAGCGCCTCGATCAGGCGGAACACATGGCCGCGATCGACGCTACCGAGCATCTGGCGCACACCGGTCTCGAGCAGTTCGCCGTTGCCGAAGGCGATCGCCTGATCGGTCAGCGAGAGTGCATCGCGCATCGAGCCGCGGGCGGCGCGCGCGATCAGGCTCAGCGCGCGGGGCTCAGCCGGAACGGCCTCGGTCTGCAGCACCTGCACGAGATGCTCGAGCACGGTCTCGGGCGCCATCGGCCGCAGGTTGAACTGCAGGCAGCGCGACAGCACGGTGACCGGCACCTTCTGCGGATCGGTGGTGGCCAGCACGAACTTGAGATATTCGGGCGGCTCCTCCAGCGTCTTGAGCATGGCGTTGAAGGCATGGCCGGTAAGCATGTGAACTTCGTCGATCATGAAGACCTTGAAGCGGCCCTGCACAGGCTTGTAGACCGCCTGCTCGAGCAGCGCCTGGACCTCGTCGACGCCGCGGTTCGAGGCCGCGTCGAGTTCTGTGTAGTCGACGAAGCGACCGCTGTCGATGTCCTTGCACGCCTGGCATATGCCGCAAGGCGTGGCGGTGATGCCGCCCTGACCGTCGGCACCCTGGCAATTGAGCGACTTGGCGAGGATGCGCGAGACCGTGGTCTTGCCGACGCCGCGCGTGCCCGTGAACAGGTAGGCGTGGTGCAGCCGCTGCGAGGTGAGCGCATTGGTCAGCGCCTGGACGACGTGCTCCTGGCCCACCATCTCGCTGAAGGTCTTGGGGCGGTGTTTGCGAGCGAGCACGAGATAGGCCATCGGCGCATTTTAGGTCGAGCCGCGAAGCGCCCCGGCACCGCACTAGGCCATCTTGCAGATGGCTTTCGCGCCCTGCGCGCCTAGCATGGAAAAAAAGGCTTCCCGAGGAGATCGACATGTCCACCGCTCCCCGCAAGACGGCCGCTTCGGCCGCGGCCCGCAAATCCCGCAGCGCCGAGGCCGCAAGTCCGCGGCGCTATTGCTCGCAGCCGATCCAGCAGCCACGCCACTTCGAGGTCGGCGTCGCCGCCGGCCGCGCGCGTGCCATCATCGCCTCGGGCAAGAAATGGGTGATCGGCACGCAACTCACCTACTACTGCTTCAAGCGCGGCGATTCGGTGCCGGCCGCATGGCATGGCAGCAGCGCGGACATCGGCGTGGTGGACAGTTCGTTCGAGGCCTGGGCCAAGCTCGGCATCGGCATCACGTTCCGGCGCGTGGATGTGCCCGAGGACGCCATGGTGCGCATCGGCTTCGATCCGCAGGACGGCTCGTGGTCGTACGTGGGGCGCGACGTGCTGCTCACCCGCTCGTCGCACGAGCGCACCATGAATTTCGGCTGGGCGCTGACCACGGCCTACGGCCACGACACCGCGCTGCACGAGATCGGCCATACCCTGGGCCTCGAGCACGAGCACCAGAACCCGAATGCCGGCATCACCTGGAACCGCGAGGCCGTGCTGAGCTACTTCAGGGGTCCGCCCAACAACTGGGAGGATTCACAGATCGAGTGGAACATCCTGCGCAAGATCCCGGTTTCGGAGATCAAGGGCACGACCTGGGATCCGGATTCGGTCATGGAATACCAGTTCGACGCCGGCCTCATCACCGCACCCGAAAAATACAAGGCCGGGCTGGCGCCCAAGGGCGGGCTGTCGAATGCCGACAAGTCCTGGGTGGTGGAGGCGTATCCGGGTGCCAAGGCGCCGGCCATGGCCACGCTCAAGGTCGGACTGTCGCAACTGCTGAAGCTCAAGGCCGGCGAGACGCGCAGCTTCGAGTTCAAGCCGACCCGCACGCGCACCTACAACATCGGCACCTTCGGGACCTCGGACACGGTGCTGGTTCTGTTCGAGGTCACGCCCGCCGGCAACGTGCAGATCGCGGGCGCCGACGACAGCGGCACCGACCTCAACGCCAAGGTCAGCATGCGTCTGCAGAAGGGGCGTCGCTACCAGGTCGGGGTGCGCCTCTACTACGCCGACGCAGCGCTCGAAACCTCGTTGATGGTCTGGTGACGCGAAGGGTCGCCCGCTCTCGCCTACAATCCTCCACTGACGGGCCTCCCCGCATGGTGAAGTGGCCAACCGGGTCAGGTGGGGAACCAAGCAGCCCTAACTGCGTAGTCAGTGCCGGGGGTAAGGCTCGTCAACCTCACAACGAAGAACGCACGTGGCGCCCTATCAATGGGCGCCACGCTGCCCATCATCCCCCACGCCATCCGCGAGCGCCAGCGACAGGTAATGACGCAGGTAGCGCGCCCTCGCCTCGCAGCCCCACGAGGCGCCGAGCACGACCACGTGTGAAAGGCGGACGCAGTTCAGGTTCTCGTGCGGTCCGGCCACGGCGCCGTCCGCGATGCGCGCCACGGGCAAGGTCCTCGTGAGCGGCGGACTCGTGTCGATGGCAATGCCCTGCCGCCTGCCGCGCGCCAGTTCGTCGGCCGAAGGCTGCAACGCGTCATGCACGTCCGACACGGGCAGCCAGACCTTCCCTCGGTAGGGAAGTACGCGGATGCGCGGCCGTGAGGCAAAACCCGTTTCCCATTGCGAATCGATGCAGATCGGCGCCAGCGGCGTGCGCGGCATGCTGGGCTGCTTCCAGGGGGCGGCCCAGGCCAGGAGCTTGTCGAACATGACCGGTCCCCAGGCCTGCGCGCTCAGCCCCGGTCGGCTTTGGAACGGGCTTCGATCGCGATGCGTTCGAGTTCGTCCGCGATCGCCCAGGCCTCGTCGTCCTGGCCCTCGAGCGCCTCGGCCATCAGTTCGATGGCGAAGTCGAGCTGCAGCGGCGTGAAGAAGGTCGCGACCATGCCCAGCACGCGCTTGGCATCGCCTGCGGGTTGCGGCGCCGACACCGCGGCCAGATGCAGGGCCCGGATCAGGTTGAGCTGTGCATGGCTCAGGGGCTGCTCGCCCGAGGCGGCCAGGTGCGCGCTGAGGGCACGCGCGGCGCGCTGGCAGGCGGCGACGGTTTCGGGGTCCAGGGATGCGGCGCGCGCGGCGGCTTCGCCGGCCAGCTTTGCAGCGGCGGCATTCGGAAGGTTCGAGTTCATGCGAGGGTCTTGGAGTGAAAGTGGCGATCGACGCCGCGTGCGGCAGGCCACGCCGATGGATCGTCCGGACGGGCTGCTGCACTGCCGCCTGCGGCGAGGGGATGCATCGCGTCGGCCAGCGTGGCCTGGAAGTCATGCGGATCGAGCGCGAGCAGCTGAGCGACGCACTCCGCCTGCGGCGGCGAGAAGCGGTGGGGCGTCCATGCGTCGAGCAACAGCGCAGCGCCGGCGGGCACCTTTCGCTGCAGGCAGCGAAGTTCGCGGATCAGCGCGGCCTGCTCGCCATCGAAGCTGGCCGGGATTCCGGACAGCGTCGACGCCACCGCGTCCGTATCGGACGTGGTGGCGATGGAAAAGAGGCTCGTTGCACAGCGCATGCCCCGAGCTTCGCCGGCCTTGCTGAGGCCAGCCTTAAGGCGAAAGACCTAGCGTGCGGAAAGAACGCCGCGTGCTGCAGCAACGCCACAGGCCATCGATGCGGTCAGCAGGTAGCCCCCCGTAGGCGCCTCCCAATCGAGCATCTCCCCCGCGAAATGGACGCCGGGCAAGGCAGTGGCCATCAGCGATTCGTCGAGCGCATCGAAGCGCACGCCGCCGGCCGTGCTGATCGCCTCGTCGATCGGACGCGTGGCCAGCAGGCGCAGCGGCACGGCCTTGATGGTGGCCGCCAGCTTGTCGGGGTCGTGCATCTCCTCGCGCGTGAGCACCTCGTGCAGCACGCCGGCCTTGATGCCCTCGAGGCCCAGGCGACTCTTGAGGTGGCTGGCAAGCGAACGCGCGCCGCGCGGATGCAGCACTGCGGCACGCACCTGGTCGACGCTGCGGTCGGGCAGGAGGTCGAGCCGCAAAGTGGCGCTGCCGTGGGCCGCGATCTCGTCGCGCAGCAGCGCCGAAGCGGCATACACGAGGCTGCCCTCGATGCCGGTGGCCGTGGCCACGAACTCGCCCTTGCGCGCGAAGCTGCGGCCCTGCGAGTCATGCACCGAGATCGCCACCGACTTGAACGGCACGCCCGCGAAGCGCTCGCGAAAGTGCGGCGTCCACGACAGGTCGAAACCGCAGTTGGCCGGCAGCAGCGGCGCGATCTCGACGCCGCGCTCCGCCAGCCAGGGCGTCCAGGCGCCATCGGAGCCGAGCCGCGACCAGCTCGCGCCGCCGAGCGCCAGCAGCACGGCATCGTGGGCGATGTCGACCTCGCCGTCCGGCGTCGCGAAGTGCAGCGTGGTGGCCGGCATCGATGCATCGGGCCAGCCGAGCCAGCGATGGCGCATGTGAAAACGCACGCCGGCCTGCCGCAGCCGATGCAGCCAGGCGCGCAGCAGCGGCGCCGCCTTCATGTCCTTCGGAAAGACCCGGCCCGAAGTGCCGACGAAGGTCTCGATGCCGAGCCCATGGGCCCAGGCCCGGAGCGCATCGGGCCCGAAGCCGCGCAGGAGCGGCTCGAGCACTCCGCTGCGCTCGCCGAAGCGGCCCTTGAAGATGTCGAAGGGTTCCGAATGCGTGAGGTTCAATCCGCCGCGCCCCGCCAGCAGGAACTTGCGGCCCACCGAGGGCATGGCATCGTAGACATGGACCTGGACGCCCGCGAGCGCGAGCGTCTCGGCAGCCATCAGTCCCGCAGGGCCGCCGCCGACCACCGCGACTTTCATTTCTTGATTCATGCGCCGAGTGTCACCGCTCCGGCGGCACGGCCTTTGGCTATCGATGCCATAGCCTTGCCATCGACGACCCCGCTACTTGGTTTCTGTCACAATGACCCGCACTTTGGCTGCACCGAAACTCATCCGCGCAGAAGGAAAAACCCCATGGCCAGCGACCTCATCAAACACATCTCCGATTCCTCCTTCGAGGCCGACGTGCTCAAGTCCGGCAAACCCGTGCTGGTCGACTACTGGGCCGAATGGTGCGGCCCCTGCAAGATGATCGCGCCGATCCTGGACGAAGTCTCGACCACCTACGAAGGCAAGCTCCAGATCGCCAAGATGAACGTCGACGAGAACCGCGACATCCCGGCCAAGTTCGGCATCCGCGGCATCCCCACGCTGATGCTGTTCAAGGACGGCCAGCTCGCCGCCACCAAGGTCGGCGCCATGAGCAAGGCCCAGCTCACCGCCTTCATCGATCAGCAACTCGCCTGAGCTTTCCCGGCTGCCCGCGCGCAACGCGCCGGCAGCCGCTGATTTTCCTGTCATAATCTCCCGCAGATCACCGGCCCTTTCAGGTTCCCGGTTCGAGTTCACCGGTTTGTGAGGCATCTCTCGCCTCTCCTCAAACCTCCCCCTCCAGGTTCCAGACCGATTTCCCCGCAAGGGGTCATTCCATGCACTTAAACGAACTCAAGGCACTTCACGTGTCCGAAGTCCTCAAGCAGGCCGAAGCGCTCGAGATCGAAAACGTCGGCCGCATGCGCAAGCAGGAGCTGATGTTCGCGATCATCAAGAAGCGCGCGAAGGCCGGCGAACAGGTCTTCGCCGACGGCGTGCTCGAGATCCTGCCGGACGGCTTCGGCTTCCTGCGCAGCCCCGACACCAGCTTCACGGCCAGCACCGACGACATCTACATCTCGCCGAGCCAGGTGCGCCGCTTCAACCTGCACACCGGCGACATGATCGAGGGCGAGGTGCGTACGCCCAAGGACGGCGAGCGCTACTTCGCGCTGACCAAGCTCGACAAGGTCAACGACGGACTGCCCGAGAACAACAAGCACAAGGTCATGTTCGAGAACCTGACCCCGCTGTTCCCCAAGGAGCAGATGAAGCTCGAGCGCGACGGCGTCAAGGGCGAAGAGAACATCACGGGCCGGATCATCGACATCATCGCGCCCATCGGCAAAGGCCAGCGCGCCCTGCTCGTGGCACCGCCCAAGAGCGGCAAGACGGTGATGATGCAGCACATCGCCCACGCCATCAGCGCCAACTACCCCGAGGTGCACATGATGGTGCTGCTCGTCGACGAGCGCCCCGAGGAAGTGACCGAGATGCAGCGCACCGTGAAGGGCGAGGTCATTGCCTCGACCTTCGACGAGCCCGCAGCGCGCCACGTGCACGTGGCGGAGATGGTGATCGAGCGCGCCAAGCGCCTGGTGGAGCTCAAGAAGGACGTGGTGATCCTGCTCGACTCGATCACCCGACTGGCCCGCGCCTACAACAACGTCGTGCCCTCCTCGGGCAAGGTGCTGACCGGCGGCGTCGATTCCAACGCGCTCCAGCGCCCCAAGCGCTTCCTGGGCGCGGCGCGCAATGTCGAGGAAGGCGGCTCGCTGACCATCATCGGCACCGCGCTGATCGACACCGGCAGCCGCATGGACGAAGTGATCTTCGAAGAGTTCAAGGGCACCGGCAACTCCGAGATCCACCTCGACCGCCGCCTCTACGAAAAGCGCGTGTTCCCCTCGATCCAGCTCAACCGCAGCGGCACGCGTCGCGAGGAACTGCTGCTGGCACCCGAGATCCTGCAGAAGACCCGCATCCTGCGCCAGCTCATGTACAACATGGACGAGATCGAGTCGATGGAGCTGATGCTCAAGAACATGAAGGCGACCAAGACCAATGTCGAGTTCTTCGACATGATGCGTCGCGGCGGCTGAGACGGGCGCATCTTCCTGCTGCGCGGTCCGATCTCGGGCCTGCGCTGCTCGCCGTACCGACGTACGGCTGCGCTGCTCGCCCCGACCTCGGAGCGCTCGCGACGGAAGCTGCCTCCCGTCTCGAGCACCAGGTCAGTTCGCGCCGAGGGCCCGGCCTTCCGCCGCGCTCTGGCGCCCCAGGTCGAGCAGTTCCATCAGCTCGACCGCCTGCTCCGGTGTCACCGGATTCGGGCCCTTCCCCAGGATCGCATCGCGCACCGCGGCGTAGTAGTCGACGTAGTTGCCGGGCCGCGTCGGCAAGGCGCTGGCGTGCGGTACCCCGTCGCTGCCGACCAGCGTGAGTTCGCCGTCGAGCGGATCGATGCCCCAACCCGCGGCCGACGGCCGCTGTCCGGCGCGCAATGCGTCCTCCTGCGGATCGACGCCGCGCTTGACGTAGCTGCCGCGCGTGCCGTGCACGATGTAGCGCGGCGCGCCGAAGGCAGCCAGCGTGGTGGCGTGCAGCAGCACGCGCAGCGGTGCGTGGGGGCCGCTCTCGTAGCGAAGCACGGCGTGGAAGTAGTCCTCGACCACTGCCTGGTCGCGCAGGGCCGCGGTGTCGAGCTGCAGCGTGTCGGGCCGGCCGAACAGCTGCACGGCCTGGTCGACGAGATGCGCGCCCAGGTCCACCCAGAGCCCTGCCCCAGGCACTGGCTGCTCGCGCCAGCGCTCGCGCACCTGCGGCCGGAAGCGGTCGAAATGCGACTCGAGGAACACCGGGCGGCCGAGTTCGCCGCGCGCCAGCAGGTCGCGCAGGGTGAGGAAGTCGGCGTCGAAGCGCCGGTTCTGATAGACCGACAGCACTCTGCCCCGGCCCGCGGCAAGTGCCGCCAACTCGCGCGCCTGGGCGGCATCGAGCGTGAACGGCTTGTCGACCACCACGTGCTTGCCGGCCTCGAGCGCGAGCCTGGCGATCGGATGATGCTGGGCATTGGGCGTGGCAACGACGACGAGATCGATGTCGCTTCTGCGCAACAATCGGTCGACATCGGGCACCACGTCGACGCCCGGCCAGTCGGCATGGACCTTGGCCGGTTGCGAGCTCGCGACGGCGGCGAGTTCGAGGCCGGGCACGGTCGACAGCACCGGCGCATGGAAGGTCTGGCCGGCAAAGCCGTAGCCGACCAGGCCGGCGCGCAGGATGGAAGATGGCATGGTGGACGGCCCTCTGGCGCTTCGATGGCCCAGTATGCGATAATTGCGGGCTTAGCGAAAAGTGCTCACGTGGACGTCCGGTCCCGACTAGTGGCTCTCGCACCGACCACAAAGGAATTTGATCATGGCCAAAGAAGGCATTCACCCCAACTACCGCGAAGTCCTGTTCGTCGACCTGTCCAACGGCTTCAAGTTCGTGACCCGTTCGTGCGCGAACACCAAGGAAATGGGCAAGACCGACGACGGCCGCGAGCTGCCCCTCTTCAAGCTCGACACCTCGAGCGAGTCGCACCCCTTCTACACCGGCACGCAAAAGTCGGTCGACAACATGGGTGGCCGCGTCGAGAAGTTCCGCAACCGCTTCGGCAAGACCACCGGCGCCGCCTCCAAGTAACTGGCGGGCGCTTCCGCGTCGAGGGCAGCCCGGTTTACCGCGCTGCCCTTTTTTCATCTTCCCGACCCCCCGCATCGAATCCGACCCTTGAACCAGCCGACGCCCGCGATCGTTGCCCAGAGCGCCGTGCGCCGCCTGCCGCGGGTCGCGTTGCTGCTGCTGTGCGCGGCCTACCTGATGCCCGGCCTGCTTGGCCGCGGGCCCTGGAAGTCGGCCGACATCGCGGCCTTCGGCTTCATGGCCGAACTCGCCAAGGGCGGCGGCGGCATCGCACGCTGGTTCGACCCGATGCTGCTCGGCTGGCGGCCCGAGACGCCCGCCCTGCTGCCCTACTGGATCGGCGCCTGGGCGATCAAGATCGCGCCGTCCTGGATCAACCCCGACCTCGCGGTTCGCATCGCCTTCGCGCTGCTGCTGTGGGGAACCTTCACCGCCACCTGGTACGCCGCCTACTACCTGGCGCGAACCCCGCGCGCGCAGCCCGTGGCCTTCGCCTTCGGCGGCGAGGCCCGGCCGACCGACTATGCGCGCGCGATCGCCGACGGTGCAGTGCTTGCGCTCATCGCCTCGCTCGGCCTGGCCCAGCTCGGCCACGAGACCACGCCCGCGCTGGCCCAGCTGTTCTTCGCGGCGCAGCTCTTCTACGGCGTCGCGGCCCTGCCCTACCACCGCATCAGCGCCTTCGTCGCGCTCGTGATCGGCAGCCTCGGCATGGCGCTGTCCGGCGCGCCCTCGGTCGCGCTCGGGCTCGGCCTGGGCTGCGTCCTGGTGCTGGCCTCGGAATACCGGCGCAGCCGCGGCGACGCGGACTCCGAGGCCGAGCCCACCTACAGCGCCGGCGCAATCGGTGCGGTGCTCGGCGCGACGCTGCTGGCGGCCGGGCTCGCGGTCGCGCTCGGCCTCTTCGAGTGGAAGATCGAATGGCCCGGTGCCGACCCCAACCAGCGCCTGATCTCCGAATTGCGCAGCCAGGCCAAGCTGCTGCTGTGGTTCACCTGGCCGACCTGGCCTCTGGCCTGCTGGACGCTGTGGCGCTGGCGCCGGCAGCTGCTGGCGCGGCACGTCGCACTGCCGCTGTGGTTCGGCCTGATGCCGCTGCTCGCGACCTGGACCACCGATTTCTCCGATCGATCGCTGCTGCTCGGGCTGCCGGCCTTCGCCACGCTGGCCGCCTTCGCGCTGCCGACCTTGCGGCGCAGCGTGTCGGCATTGATCGACTGGTTCACGTTGCTGTTCTTCACCGGCCTGGCGATCATCATCTGGGTCATGTGGATCGCCATGCTGACCGGTGTGCCTGCCAAGCCGGCGGCCAACGTGGCCAAGCTGGCGCCGGGCTTCGAGCCGCACTTCTCCGCCATCGCCTTCGTCTTCGCGCTGATCGCCACGCTGGCCTGGGCCTGGCTCGTGCGGTGGCGCACCGGCCGCCATCGCGCGGCGCTCTGGAAGACCCTGGTGCTGCCGGCCGGCGGCGCCGCGCTCTGCTGGATGCTGCTCATGACGCTCTGGATGCCGCTGCTCGACTACGCGCGCAGCTACATCCCGCAGGTACGCGCCATCGCCGACAAGGTGGGCCAGCCCGAATGCATCTCCGAGCTGGCGCTGAGCCGGCCGCACATCGCGGCGCTGCGCCACCACGGCAACTTCAACCTGCAGCCGCTCGCCGGCGGTGCCTCGTGCCCGTGGATGCTCGTAAGCCCCGAGGCGATCGCACGGCTGCACAACGTCGCGAACCTCGACGGCTGGCGGCTGATCGGCACGCTGCGCCGCCCGACGAGCCCGAGCGACGACCTGCTCCTGTTCCAGCGGATCCGCCCGAACGGTGGCTAGCCGGTCCCCAGGCGAGCCGGCAGTGGCCAGCGAACGCGGCGTGATCGCTCGGCACGCCGGCACGGTGCTGGTCGGCCAGCTCGCGGTGATGGCCTTCGGCGTCACCGACACGATCGTGGCCGGCCGCTACGCCGAGGACGCACTGGCTGCGCTGTCGGTCGGCTCGGCGATCTTCATCAGTGTCTTCGTCTCGCTGATGGGCGTGATGCAGGCGCTGCTCCCGGTGTGGGCCGAACTGCACGGCGGCGGTCGCACCGGCGAGGTCGGCCACTCGGTGCGGCAGTCGATGTACCTGTGCGGCGCCGCGATCGCGCTCGGCATGGCGGTGCTGCTGTTCCCGGCGCCCTTGCTGCGCTGGACCGAGGTGCCCGCCGGCATGCGCGGTGCCGTCGAGTCCTACCTGCGCGTGCTGGCCTTCGCGCTCGCGCCGGCGCTGCTGTTCCGCGTCTTCAGCACGCTGAACCAGAGCCTGGGCAAGCCGCAGCTCGTGACCTGGCTGCAGCTGGGGTCGCTGGGCGTGAAGCTGCCGCTCTCGATCTGGTTCACCTTCGGCGGCGCCGGCCTGCCTGCGATGGGGCTGGCCGGCTGCGCCTGGGCCACGCTGGTGGTCAACTACACGATGCTGGCGGCTGCCATCTGGCTGCTGCGCAGCGACGCGTTCTACCGTGGCTATCGCTTCTGGCAGCGCATCGAGGCGCCCGACTGGGCGCAGCTGCGGCAGTTCGCGCGCCTGGGGTTGCCGGCCGGGCTGTCGGTGCTGGTCGAGGTGACCTCTTTCACGCTGATGGCGCTGTTCATCGCGCGCCTGGGCACGGCGGCGGCGGCGGCGCACCAGATCGCCTCCAACCTCACGGCAGTAGCCTACATGGTGCCGCTGTCGCTCGCGATCGCGACCAGCGCGCGCGTGAGCTACTGGCTCGGTGCCGGCGACGAGGCGCAGGCAAGGCGGGCCTGCCGCAAGGGCTTCGAGCTGACGATTGCGCTCGCGCTGCTGTTCGCCGGGGCGATGGCGCTGCTGCGCGGGCAGCTCGCGGGGATCTACTCGACCAATCCGGCCGTGGTGGCGCTCGGGGCGACGCTGCTGCTGGCCACCGCGGCCTATCACTTCGCCGATGCGCTGCAGACGCTCTGCGTCTTCGTGCTGCGCTGCTACCGCGTCACGGTGCTGCCGCTGATCCTGTATTGCACGCTGCTGTGGGGCGTGGGCCTGGGCGGCAGCTACCTGCTGGCCTACCGGGGTGTCGGGCCGTGGCCGGCCATGGAGTCGCCGCTGGCCTTCTGGCTCATGAGCGCGCTGGCGCTGGCGATCACGGCGGCGCTGTTCATGGCGCTGCTGACGTACACGCTCAGGCGGCGGCGCTGAGCGTCGAGGCCGGCCGCAGGCGCGCCGCCGGGAACACCAGCGCGAAGCGCGAGCCCAGGCCGGGCGTGCTCTCGATGCGGAGCTCCGCCCCGTGGCGCTGGGCGACGTGCTTGACGATCGCGAGGCCCAGTCCGGTGCCGCCGGTCTCGCGCGAACGGCTGCGGTCGACCCGATAGAAGCGCTCGGTGAGCCGTGGCAGATGCTCGGCCGCGATGCCGGGCCCGCTGTCGCGCACCGCGTATTCGCCCCGACCATCGGGCAGCAGGCGCCAGCTGACAGCGACTTCGCCGCCACCCGGCGTGTAGCGGATCGCGTTGCTGACGAGGTTCGACATCGCACTCTGCAACTCGGTCGGCGCGCCGGCGATCTCGCTGGCCGCATCGATCGCGAAGGACAGGCGGTGCCCCTGGGACGTGAGCCGTTGCGACAGGCCACGTCCCTCGTCCTCGCACTGCGCCAGCAGCGCCCGCATGGGCGTCCAGCGCCGATCGGGCGGCGCGGCGCTGCCTTCGAGCCGCGACAGGGTGAGCAGGTCGTTGACCAGCGTTTCCATGCGGTGCGACTGCTGCGCCATGAGGCCCAGGTAGCGGGCGCGCTCGTCCGCCTCCAGCGGCAGGTTCTGCAGCGTCTCGACGAAGCCGGCCAGCACGGTCAGCGGCGTGCGGATCTCGTGCGAGACGTTGGCGACGAAATCACGCCGCATGGCCTCGGCCTGCTCGAGCGAGGTGATGTCGCGCGTCAGCAGCATGCGGCGGTTGCCCGCATAGGGATGCACCTGCACCGACAGCCGGGCGGCCTGCCCGCGGTGCTGCTGGGCCTTGGCCGGCGCATCGATCAGGACATCGCGGCTGTAGTTCCACGAGGCCAGGTAGGCCACGAAGGCCGGGTCGCGCACCAGGTTGGCCATGTGCTGCAGCAGGTCGCGCTCGGCATCGATGCCGAACTGGCTGGCGGCCGTCTGGTTGCACCATTCGATGCGCCCCTGCTCGTCGAGCAGCACGACGCCGTTCGGCGAAGCCTGGATGGCGGCCAGGAACTCCTGCAGCCGATCCTCCGCCTGGCGGATCTTCAGGTCGCGTTCGCGCAGAAGCTTGCGGATGCGCTCGGACAGCTCGCCCCAGACGCCCGGCCCGCGCGAAGGCAGGCCGGCCGCGTCGTGGCGCAGCACGTCGAGCAGCCGCTGCGCGCGCCAGGCGTCGAGCAGCAGCCACAACAGCGCGCCGAGCCAGGCGCCGAGCCACGCGTGATGCCACGCCGCGAGCACTGCCGCGGCGGCCGCACCGAGCGCCGAAGCGGCCAGGAAGGTGGAGATTCGAAAGGGCATGCCGGATCGATTATCCCGCCCGGACACGACCGATAGGGCCGGTCGGGCAGGAGGCGGCGAGGCGCCTCAGACCGTGGCCTGGGCCGTGAGCCGGTAGCCGGCGCCGCGCACGGTCTCGACCATCGGGGCCGCTGCGCCGAGCGACTCGCGCAGGCGCTTGACGTGGACGTCGACCGTGCGTTCCTCGATGTAGACGTGGTCGCCCCAGACCTTGTCGAGCAGCTGCGCGCGGCTGTGGACCCGTTCGGCATGCTGCATCAGGAAGCCCAGCAGCTTGAATTCCGTCGGTCCGACCTTGAGCGGCGAGCCTTGCCAGGTCACGCGGTGGGTGGCGGTGTCGAGCACCAGCTCGCCGATCTCGACGCGTTCGCTGGGCGCCTCGGGCGCGCGGCGGCGCAGCACGGCGCGGATGCGGGCGAGCATCTCCTGCGTGGAGAAGGGCTTGGTGATGTAGTCGTCGGCGCCGGCATCGAGGCCCGCAACCTTGTCGGGCTCGTCGCCGCGCGCGGTCAGCATCAGGATCGGGATGGCCTTGGTGCGCGGGTCCTTGCGCCACTGGCGTGCCAGCTGCAGGCCGCTCTGGCCCGGCAGCATCCAGTCGAGCAGCACGAGATCGGGCAGCATGGCGTCGATCTCGCGCTGGGCCGATGCGCCGTCCTCCGACCAGATCGGATCGAATCCGTTGTGGCGCAGGTTGACCGCGATCAGCTCGGCGATCGAGGATTCGTCTTCGACGATCAGGATCCTTGGTTTCTTCATGGATTCAGTGTGTGCCCGTCACTGCAGGGCAGATTCGATCTGCTCCATCGAAGTGTGCCGCACATCGGCACCCTTGACGATATAGATGATGAACTCGGCGATGTTCTTGGCATGGTCGCCGATCCGCTCGATCGCCTTGGCCAGGAACAGCAGGTCGAGGCTGGCCGAGATCTTGCGCGGGTCTTCCATCATGTAGGTGACCAGCTTGCGCACGAAGCCGTCGAATTCCTTGTCGATCAGGTCGTCGTCCTTGAGGATCGACAGCGCCGCCGCCGTGTCCAGGCGCGCGAAGGCGTCGAGCGCCTTTCGCAGCAGTCCGGACGCCATGTCGGCCGCGATGCGCAGGTCGCTCGAAGGCAGCGCGCGCGCCGAGCCGCTCTCGATGATCGACTTCACCATGCGCGCGATCTTGTGGGCCTCGTCGCCCACGCGCTCGAGGTTGGCGGTGGTCTTGGAGATCGCGATCAGGAGACGCAGGTCGCGCGCGGTCGGCTGGCGCCGGGCGATGATCGACGAAAGCTCGCGGTCGATCTCGATCTCCATCGCATTGACGCGGTTCTCGGTCTCGGTGACGCGGTCGGCCGCCTCGGCGTCGAACTCCTGCAGCGCATACACCGCCTGGTGGATCTGCGCCTCGACCATGCCGCCGAGCTCCATCACGCGCGAGGAGACGGTGTTGAGCTCGCTGTCGAACTGGCTGGAAAGGTGTTTCTCGGTCATTGCTTTCCCCTCAGCCGAAGCGGCCGGTGATGTAGTCTTCGGTCTCTTTGCGCTTGGGCTTGAAGAACAGGTCTTCCGTCGCGCCGAACTCGATCAGGTCACCCAGGTACATGTAGGCGGTGTAGTCGCTGCAGCGCGCCGCCTGCTGCATGTTGTGGGTCACGATGACCACGGTGTACTCGCTCTTGAGCTCGGCGATCAGCTCCTCGATCTTGGCGGTCGAGATCGGATCGAGCGCCGAGCAGGGCTCGTCGAGCAGCAGCACCTCGGGCTTGATCGCAATGCCGCGCGCGATGCACAGGCGCTGCTGCTGGCCGCCCGAGAGGCCCGAGCCGCTCTGCTGCAGCTTGTCGCGCACCTCGGTCCAAAGGGCTGCCTTCTTCAGCGCCCACTCGACCCGGTCGTCCATCTCCGAGGCGCTGAGCGTCTCGAACAGCTTCACGCCGAAGGCGATGTTGTCGTAGATCGACATCGGGAACGGCGTCGGCTTCTGGAACACCATGCCGACCTTGGCGCGGATCAGCGCGACGTCCTGCTTGGAAGTGAGCAGGTTCTCGCCGTCGAGCGCGATCGTGCCCTCGGCGCGCTGCTCGGGATAGAGCTCGAACATGCGGTTGAAGGTGCGCAGCAAGGTCGACTTGCCGCAGCCCGACGGGCCGATGAAGGCCGTCACCTTGTTCTCGGGGATCTCGAGGTTGATGCCCTTGAGGGCGTGGAACTTGCCGTAGTAGAAGTTCAGGTCCTTGACCGAGATCTTCGAACGCGAGGGCTGTGCGAGGGTGGTAGGCATGGTTTTCTTAGAGCTTGTTGCGCGTGACGACTCGCGCGAGGATGTTGAGCGCCAGCACCGCGACGGTGATCAGGAACACGCCGGCCCAGGCCAGCTGTTGCCAGTTCTCGTAGGGGCTCATCGCGAACTTGAAGATGGTCACCGGCAGGCTGGCCATCGGCTGCGTGACGTCGGAGGTCCAGAACTGGTTGTTGAGCGCAGTGAACAGCAGCGGTGCGGTCTCGCCCGCGATGCGCGCCACGGCCAGCAGGACGCCGGTCACGACGCCGGCACGTGCGGCACGCAAGGTGATGCTCATGATGACCTTCCACTTGGGCGTGCCCAGTGCATAGGCCGCTTCGCGCAGGCCCGGCGGCACCAGCTGCAGCATGTTCTCGGTGGTGCGGATCACGACCGGGATCACGATCAGCGCCAGCGCCAGGGCACCGGCCAGACCCGAGAAGGACTTGAAGTAGGCCACCACCACCGCATACACGAACAGGCCGATGACGATCGACGGCGCCGACAGCAGGATGTCGTTGACGAAGCGCACGATGTTCGAGAGCCAGCCCTTGGGGTTGTACTCGGCCAGGTAGATGCCGGCCATGATGCCGATCGGCGTGCCGACGAAGGTGGCCATCGCCACCATCACCAGCGAGCCGAAGATGGCGTTGGCGATGCCGCCGGCCTCGTTGGGCGGCGGGGTCATCTCGGTCAGCGTGCTGAGGGCCAGTCCGCCGATGCCCAGGCGCAGCGTTTCCCAGAGGATCCACACGAGCCAGAACACGCCGAAGGCCATGGCGGCCAGCGACAGCGTGAGGGCGATGAAGTTGACGCGCTTGCGACCGGCGAAGCGCGCGGCGCGCGTCTCGTCCAGGGTCTTGGCGTTCAGGAGGCGTTCTGCGGTGCTCATGACTTGGTGCCCTCGCTCTTTCGCATGCGCGCCAGCAGCAGCTTGGACAGCGACAGCACGACGAAGGTGATGAAGAACAGCACCAGCCCGAGGTACATCAGCGAGGCCTGGTGCAGACCGGCGCCGGCTTCGGCGAACTCGTTGGCCAGCACCGATGTGATGCTGTTGGCGGGCTCGAACAGCGACAGCGAGTTGAGCTGGTTGGTGTTGCCGATCACGAAGGTGACCGCCATGGTCTCGCCGAGCGCACGGCCGAGGCCGAGCATGATGCCGCCGATGACGCCGGCCTTGGTATAGGGCAGCACCACCTTCGAGACCACCTCCCAGGTGGTGGAGCCCAGGCCGTAGGCCGACTCCTTGAGCAGCGGCGGCGTGACCTCGAACACGTCGCGCATCACCGAGGCGATGAACGGGATGATCATGATCGCGAGGATGATGCCGGCCGACAGGATGCCGATGCCCACCGGCGGGCCGGCCACCAGCGCGCCCAGGTAGGGCACGCCTTCGAACAGCTTCTGCAGCGGTTGCTGCACGTAGGTCGACAGGATCGGTCCGAACACCAGCAGGCCCCACATGCCGTAGACGATCGAGGGCACGGCCGCCAGCAGTTCGATGGCGGTGCCGAGCGGCCGCTTGAGCCAGGCCGGCGACATCTCGGTCAGGAACAGCGCGATGCCGAAGCTCACCGGCACCGCGATCAGCAGCGCGATCACCGAGGTGGCCAGCGTGCCGTAGATCATCACCAGGCCGCCGTACTCGTCCTTGACGGGGTCCCAGGTGCTGCTGGTGAGAAAGCCGAGGCCGAACTTGGCGATGGCGGGCCAGGCGCCGAACAGCAGCGACAGCAGGATGCCGATCAGCATCGCGAGCGTCAGCAGCGCGGCGCCCTTGGCGGCCCAGCCGAAGATGCGGTCGGTGGCGGGGCCGCTGCGCGGACGCTTGGCCGGCGGCGGGGTGACCTGGGTGCGGGCGCGCTCGGCCGAACGGTCGAGCGGGGAGGCACCGGCGGGGAAAGTGGATGACACGTGTCGCTCCGGATCCGGCGCGCGGTCAAGCGGTGTGCTCATGCGCGCGCCGGGGGGTGGATTTACTTGATCGCGACGGGCTTGCCCGACGCATCCTTGATCTCACCCCAGGCGGTGGCGATCACGCCCTTGACCTTGTCGGGCATCGGCACGTAGTCGAGTTCGCCGGCGGTCTTGTCGCCATTCTTGTAGGCCCAGTCGAAGAACTTGAGCGTGGTCGCGGCCTGCGTGGGCTTGTCCTGCGCCTTGTGCATCAGGATGAAGGTCGCACCCGTGATCGGCCACGAATCCTTGCCGGGCTGGTCGGTCAGCACCTGGTAGAAGGTCTTGGACCAGTCGGCGCCTGCGGCGGCAGCCTTGAAGGCGTCGTCATCGGGCTGCACGAAGTTGCCGGCCTGGTTCTGCATCTGGGCGTGCGTCATCTTGTTCTGCTTGACATACGCGTACTCGACGTAGCCGATCGAGTTCGGCAGGCGGTTCACGAAGGCGGCGACGCCCTCGTTGCCCTTGCCGCCGGCGCCCGTGGGCCAGTTGACCGCGGTGCCGTCGCCGACCTTGGCCTTCCAGTCCGGGTTGGCCTTGCTCAGGTAGTTCGTGAACAGGAAGGTGGTGCCCGAGCCGTCGGCACGGCGCACCGGCGCGATGGTGGCGTCCGGCAGGGCCAGCGTCGGGTTCAGCGCCTTGACGGCGGGATCGTTCCACTTGGTGATCTTGCCCAGGTAGATGTCGCCGAGCACCTGGCCGTTGAGCTTGAGCTCGCCGGGCTTGATGCCCTGGATGTTGACCACCGGGATCACGCCGCCGATGACGGTGGGGAACTGCATCAGGCCCTTGGCCTTGAGCTCGTCGTCGGTGAGCGGCATGTCGGAGGCGCCGAAGTCGACCGTCTTGGCGTCGATCTGCTTGAGGCCGGCGCCCGAACCGACCGACTGGTAGTTGATCTTGGTGCCGGTGACCTTGTTGAAGTCGGCCGCCCACTTCGAGTAGAGCGGTGCGGGGAAGCTGGCGCCCGCGCCGGTGGCGGATTCCTGGGCCAGCGCGGGAAGCGCGAAAGCGGCGGCGACGAGGCCGGCGGCTGCGAATTTGAAGGTGGTTTTCATGTTTCTTCCTTTGAGCTGCAAGAGGTCCCCGTCCGGGGCTTGGCCGCGACTCTAGAAAGCTTGTGTGACAGCGTCGTGACATGGCGCTGTCGAGGGAAAATGACGATCTACCGCGCTTGCGGGCGCCCATCTGTCACACAACCGTCACGAGGCCCGCCTAGCCTCGACGACCCGTCTCCAAAGCCCTGGATCCGGGTCGAAGCCACCCTCGGCGCTACGATCGGGCACGTCCCCCACTCCACTCTCCATGCAAAACGGAACCCGCCTCGCGGTGGTCGATCTCGGATCGAACAGCTACCGGCTCGAAATCGGCCAGGTCGACCACGGCCAGATCCAGCGCACCGAATACCTCAAGGAAACCGTGCGCCAGGGCAACGGGCTCGACGCCGACCGCAACCTCACGCCCGAAGCCATGCAGCGCGGCTGGGACGCGCTCGCGCGATTCGGCGAGCGCCTGGCCGGCTTCAAGCGCTCGCAGGTGCGAGCCGTGGCCACCCAGACCCTGCGCGAGGCCCGCAACCGCGACGAATTCCTGCTGCGCGCACGCACGATCCTGGGTTTCGGCATCGACGTCATCACCGGCCGCGAGGAAGCGCGCCTGATCTACCAGGGCGTGGCACATCTGCTGCCGCACACCGACGCCTCGAACCGCGAGCGGCGGCTGGTGGTCGACATCGGCGGCCGCTCGACCGAGCTGGTCATCGGCCATGCGCTCGAGGCCGAGGTCATGGAGTCCTACCGGGTCGGCAGCGTGGCCTGGTCGATGAAGCATTTCCCCGAGGGGCAGTTCACGCCGCAGGCCTTCCAGGCGGCCGAGATCGCCGCCAAGGCGGTGCTCGACGATGCCCTGGCCACCTACGTGCCCGACCGCTGGGACGTGGCCTACGGCGCCTCGGGCACCATCGGCGCGGTCGGCGACGTGCTGGCCGCGGCCGGCAACGAACCCGGCCTGATCACGCGCGAGGGCCTCGACTGGCTGGTCGATCGCCTGCTGCGCGCCGGCAGCGCCGACCGGCTGCGCATCGAAGGCATGCGCGAGGACCGCCGCGCCGTGATCGGCGGCGGCGTGAGCGTGCTGCGCGCGGTCTTCGACCTGCTCGAGATCGACGAGATGAAGGTGGCGCAGGGCGCGCTGCGCCACGGCGTGCTCTACGAGCTGCTGGAACGCGACGACGTGGTCGCCGACCTGCGCACCACCACGGTGGCGCGCCTCGCGAACCGCTTCCCGGTCGATGCCGCCCAGGTCAAGCGCGTCGCCGAGACCGCTTCGGCGCTCTATCTGCAGCTCGATCCGGCCGCCCGCGGCGGCAGCACCACGAGCCGCGCCGGCCGCGCACTGCGCAAGCTGGGC
The DNA here is from genome assembly GCF_030316885.1 of Variovorax jilinensis. Taxonomy (GTDB): domain Bacteria; phylum Pseudomonadota; class Gammaproteobacteria; order Burkholderiales; family Burkholderiaceae_C; genus Variovorax; species Variovorax jilinensis. The sequence goes on from NZ_JASZYQ010000003.1 coordinate 519,983, forward strand.
TGGGCCGCGCAGCTGCACGAGATCGGCGCCCAGATCTCGCACAGCGAATACCACAAGCACAGCGCCTACATCCTCGACAACGCCGACGCGCCGGGCTTTGCGGTCAACGAGATGCACGGCCTGAGCCAGCTGGTGCTGGGCCATCGCGGCAAGCTGCGCAAGGTGGCGATATCGCTCGAGGACGAGATCTTCACCGCCCAGCTGATCGCGCTGCGGCTGGCCGTGATCCTGTGCCACGCGCGCCGCGAGCCCGATCTCGGGGGCATCCGCCTCGAGCGGGCCGACAAGCGGGTGTTCGGCATCGCCTGCCGTCCGGACTGGGCCGGCCTCTATCCGCAATCGGCCTATCTGCTGCGCGAGGAAGTCCTGGCCTGGCAGAAGACCGCGTGGCGGCTCGAGCTGGCTGGTGCCTGAGGCAGACCGGCGCGGCCAGCGGCGCTAGAGAAGCTCCGCCGCCTGCACCGTCACCACCACGGTCTGCACGTCGCCGTCGCGCTCGCGCGTGCGAATCCACCAGACCGCGCCCTTGCGTACCGGGCAGCTGTCCTGCTGCAGGCCGAGCAGCAGCGAAATGGCCTGCCCCAGCGACGGCTGGTGCCCGACCAGCAGCACCACAGACTTTCCGTTGGGCCAGCCGGCCGCGGCCAGCAGCGCGTCGGCCGTGGTGTCGGGCGCCAGTTCGGTCCGCAGCTTGTACTTGCGCCCGAGCGCCAGCACCGTCTGCTCGCAGCGGCGCGCCGGGCTGCTGACGATGCGCGTGCCCTCGGGCAGCTGGCGGTCGAGCCAGGCCGCCATGCGCTTGGCCTGCTTCTCGCCGCGCGAGGTCAGCGCGCGCTGCATGTCGTCACAGCCCTCCGTCCAGTCGTCGGCTTCGGCGTGGCGCCAGAAAATGAGGTCCATGGTCGAGTTCAATCCCTGGATGCCGCGCGGCTGCGGCCGCGCGAGGCGTAGCGGTTCATGAGGGCGGTCTGCGCGCCGTGGGCCTCGATGGCGCGCGAGGCGCCCTCCTCGCCCGGATGCGTGTCCTTGTGGACGCGGTGATAGACGCCGTCGGCGCCCAGGTCCCAGGCATCGCGACCGTCGTGCAGGTAGGCCACGAGGCATTCGTCGATCAGGCGCTGGCGCAGCACCGGGTCGGTCACCGGCCAGGCGAGCTCGATGCGGCGCAGCATGTTCCGGTTCATCCAGTCGGCGCTCGAGAGGTACAGCGATTCGTCGGCACCCTCGCGGAAATAGAAGACCCGCGAATGCTCGAGGAAGCGTCCGATCACCGAGCGCACCCGGATGTTGTCGGTCAGTCCGGGCACGCGCGCCGGCAGCGTGCAGGCACCGCGCACGATCAGGTCGATCTTCACGCCCTTCTGGCCGGCCCGCACGAGTGCCGCGATCAGCGCCTCGTCGGTCAGCGCGTTCATCTTGGCAACGATGCGCGTGGCGTCGCCCATCGCCGCCGCGGCACCGAGCGCGTCGATGCGCGCGATCAGGTTGCGGTGCAGGTCGAAGGGCGCCAGCCACATGCGGTTCAACTTCGGCAGCCGGCTCTGGCTCGCCAGATGGAAGAACACCGCTTCCATGTCGGCCGTCAGCAGCGGATCGGCCGTCAGGTGGCTGATGTCGGTGTAGAGCGCCGCGGTGCGCGGGTTGTAATTGCCGGTCGACAGGTGGCCGTAGCGCACCAGCTTCTTGCCCTCGCGGCGCGTGACGAGCAGCATCTTGGCGTGGGTCTTGAGGCCCACCACGCCATAGACCACCTGGGCGCCGATCGACTCGAGCATCTCGGCCCAGTTGATGTTGGCCTCCTCGTCGAAGCGCGCCTTGAGCTCTACCACCACCGTCACTTCCTTGCCGCGGCGCACGGCCTCGCGCAGCAGGTCCATGAGCTCGGAGTCGGTGCCCGTGCGGTAGATGGTCTGCTTGATCGCGAGCACCTGCGGATCGGTGACCGCCTCGCGCAAGAAGGCCAGCACGCCGCCGAAACTCTCGAAGGGCTGATGGATCAGCACGTCGCTGCGCTGCAGCCGGTCGAAGAAGGACTGGCCCGGCGACAGCGTGATCGGATAGGAGGCCTGATAGGGCGGGAACTTCAGCTGGGGTTCGTCGAGCAGGTCGATCAGCTGCGTGAGGCGCGCGAGATTGACCGGCCCGTGGACGCGGTAGAGCGCCTGCGCCGGCAGCTCGAACTGCGCCAGCAGGAAGCTGGCGAGCGACTCCGCGCAGCTGGCCGAGACCTCGAGCCGCACCGCCTGGCCGAAGTGCCGGTGCTGCAGGCCCTGCCGCAGCGCGGTGCGCAGGTTGCGAACGTCTTCCTCGTCGACCGCGAGATCGGAGTGGCGGGTGACGCGGAATTGCGAGAACTCGCCCACTTCCCGACCGGGAAACATGCTCGAGAGATGCGCCCGCACCACGCTCGAAAGCGCGATGAACAGGGTCTTGCCGCCGGACACCTTGGCCGGCATGCGGATCACGCGTGGCAGCACGCGCGGAACCTTGACGATCGCGATCGGGTTCTCGCGCCCGAAGGCGTCCTTGCCGCCGAGGCGGACGATGAAGTTCAGCGACTTGTTCGCGACCTGCGGGAACGGATGCGCCGGATCGAGACCGACCGGGATCAGCAGCGGCCGCACCTCGCGCTCGAAATACTCGTGCACCCACTTGCGCTGCGCCGGATTGCGCTCGCCGTGCGAGATGATCTCGATGCCCTGGCTCGCGAACGCCGGGATCAGGCCATCGTTGTAGAGCGCGTACTGGCGCGCCACCAGCGAATGCGAGGCCGCCGCCAGCCGCTCGAAGGAATCGACCGTGTAGTTGCCCTTGTGCTCGCCGGCCACGCTGGCGGCCAGGTGCGGCGCGGCGCGCACCTCGAAGAACTCGTCGAGGTTCGACGACACGATGCACAGGTAGCGCAGCCGCTCGATCAGCGGCACCTCGGGCCGGTAGGCCCAGTCGAGCACCCGCTCGTTGAAGGCCAGGATCGCATGATCCCGGTCGAGCAGGGTCAGGCTGGGGGCAGGTTCGGCGGGCGCTGTTGTTTTGTCCGGATGGGCGGGCGACATGAAGTGGGATTCTGTAACAACCTCCGCATCAATGCTCGAAGGTCGGAACATGACAGTGTCGGGGCCGAATATGTCAGATCGATGACGAACGCGTGACGGCCGGGCGACTCAGCGCGCCTCGAAATGCCGCCGGTAGCGCGCCGGCAGGTCGTCGATTCGCATCAGCATCGGCAGGTCGGCGGTGTTGAAGTCCGGGTCCCAGGCCGGCGGCCCGAGCACCTTGGCGCCGAGCCGCAGATAGCCCTTGATCAGTGCCGGCGGCTCGACCGCAAGCCCGCCGTCGAGCCGCTGGACCGGCAGCGGCAACCGCGGCTGGACCTGGAACTGGATCGGCGCCATGTGGCTGGCCGAGACCTGGCGCCAGATGCTCGCCGCCGCGTCGCCGCTCACCACGCCGGCATGCCACATCGGGATGCTCGCGCAGCCGATCATGGTGTCGAGCCGGTTGCGATCCATGAACCCCGCCAGTGCGCCCCACAACGCGAGGATCACGCCGCCCTGCCGATGGTCGGCGCGCACGCAGCTGCGGCCGAGCTCGACCATGCGCGCGCGCAGGTCGCGCAGCCGCGTGAGGTCGAACTCGATGTCGCTGTAGGTGCTGCCGACGCGCCGGGCCTGGGCCGGCGTGAGCACGCGGTAGGTGCCGATGACCTGGTCGGTGGATTCCTCCCGCACCAGCAGGTGCTCGCAGAAGTCGTCGAACAGGTCGATGTCGTGGCCGGCCAGCGGCGTCGAGAGCCGTGCGCCCATCTCGCCCGCGAACACCTCGTGGCGCAGGCGCTGGGCGGCGCGCACCTCGTCGAGGTGACGGGCCCAGCTCACGCGGATGCCCGAGCCGGTCGCCGGCGCGGCCGGCTCCGGGCGCGCAGGAACCGCTATTGCAGCGCCTCCGCGCAGGCCCAGCCGGGCGAATGCGAGGGTCGGAATCGGCAGTTCTTTCATGGCGTCCCTTTCTGCCGGGCAGTCTCGGCAGCGGGCATGAAACCAGCATGTCGATACGAAGGCATTTGGATGACGGCACGCGCGCCGGCCCGCTTGGGCGTTTAATGCCGCAGATTCCCTGACTGGAGATTGCATGCCCGACGAACCCACGACGATCGAGGTCGAGACCCGCCGCCACCAGATGTTCCCCATCCTGAGCGCTGCCGACATCGCGCGCATCCGGCGCTTCGGCAGCGTGCGGCAGCACGCGCGCGGCGACTGCCTGTTTCGCGCCGGCGATCCCGGACCCGGCATGTTCGTGGTGCTCGAGGGGACGGTCTCGATCACCCAGCGCGACGGCCTCGGCCACGTGGTGCCGATCGACCACCAGGGGCCGGGCCAGTTCCTGGCCGAGATCGCCCAGCTCTCGGGCCGGCCGGCCCTGGTCGACGGCCATGCCGAGACCGATGTCCAGACCCTGCTGGTGCCGCCGGACCAGCTGCGCGCCCTGATCATTGCCGAGGCCGACCTCGGCGAGCGGCTGGTGCGGGCGATGATCCTGCGCCGCGTCGCCTTGATCGAATCGGGCGCCAGCGGGCCGGTGCTGATCGGCCCGCCGCAGTCGGCCGGCGTGTTGCGGGTGCAGAACTTCCTCGGCCGCAACGGCTACCCATGCCACGTGGTCGATGCCACCCGGGACGCCGACGCCGCCGCGCTGCTCGAGCAGTACGGCGAGTCCGAACTGCTGGTGGTCTGCCCCGACGGCTCCGTGATGCCGAACCCGACCGAGCATGCGCTCGCGCGCTGCCTGGGCATGGTGGACACCATCGCCCACGACGACCTGTTCGACGTCGTGGTGGTGGGCGCCGGGCCGGCCGGACTCGCGACCGCGGTCTATGCGGCCTCGGAAGGGCTGCGCGTGATCGTGATCGACTGCCGCTCCTTCGGCGGCCAGGCCGGCGCCAGTGCGCGGATCGAGAACTACCTGGGCTTTCCGACCGGCATCTCGGGTGGCGCGCTGGCCGGACGGGCCTACGTGCAGGCACAGAAGTTCGGTGTCGAGATGCTGATCCCGGCGCAGGTCGAATCGCTGGACTGCAGCGCGGCCGAGACCCACGGCCGGGTCACGGTGCTGCTGACCGACGGCCGGCGGATCACCGCGCGCACCCTGGTGATCGCGAGCGGCGCACGCTACCGGCGCCCCGAAGTGCCGCGCCTCGCGGAATTCGAGGGTCGCGGCATCTGGTTCTGGGCCTCGGCGCTCGAGGCCCGCCTCTGCGAGAAGCAGGAGGTGGCGCTGGTGGGCGGCGGCAACTCGGCCGGGCAGGCCGCGGTGTTCCTGTCGCAGCATGCGGCCAAGGTCAACGTGCTGGTGCGCGGGCCCTCGCTCGCCGCCACGATGTCGCGCTACCTGATCGACCGGATCGAGGCCAGCGACAACATCGAGCTGCACCCGCACACCGAATTGCTCGCACTGCACGGCGATCCGGCCGGCGGCGGCCTGAACGGTGCCACCTGGCGCAATCGCCTGAGCGGCGAGCACGAGGACTGCCCGGCCCGCAACATCTTCCTGTTCATCGGCGCGGTGCCCGAGACCGACTGGCTCGCGGGCTGTGGCGTGGTGCTCGACAAGCACGGCTTCGTGGTGACGGGCCAGGCGGCGCGCGGAGGCTTTCCGGCCCGCACGGCGGCGGCCCTCGAATCGAGCGTGCCGGGCGTGTTCGCGATCGGCGACGTCCGTTCGGGCTCGGTCAAGCGCGTGGGCGGCGCGATCGGTGAAGGGGCCGCGGTGGTGGCGCTGATCCACCAGCATCTGGCCGCGCAGCCGCAGGCCGACGCCACGGCGCCTGCGACGATCTGAAGGGCTATGCTTTGCGGCTCCGCCGCGCGCCGGCGCCATCCATCGATTGCCAGGACATGCCCCAAGCCCCCATCGACGTCTATTCCTGGGCCACGCCCAATGGTCACAAGGTCCACATCATGCTGGAGGAGTGCGGCCTGCCCTACGTCGCGCACCCGGTGAACATCGGCCGTGGCGACCAGTTCGAACCGGCCTTTCTCGAGATCAGCCCCAACAACAAGATCCCGGCGATCACCGACCCCGACGGACCCGACGGCCAGCCGATCTCGCTCTTCGAATCGGGCGCCATCCTGGTGTACCTCGCAGGCAAGACCGGCCGCTTCCTGCCCGAGGGCGACAGGGCTCGCTTCGAGGTGCTGCAGTGGCTGATGTTCCAGATGGGTGGCGTCGGACCGATGCTCGGCCAGGCGCATCACTTCCGCCTCTATGCGCCAGAGAAGATCGGCTATGCGATCGACCGCTACAGCAACGAGGCCAGGCGCCTGTACGGCGTGATCGACCGCCGGCTGGCGAGCCACGCCTTCATCGCCGGCGAGAGCTACTCGATCGCCGACATCGCGATCTTCCCGTGGCTGCGCAGCTGGGAAAACCAGGGCATCGTGCTGACCGAATATCCGCACCTGAAGGCCTGGTTCGATCGCATCGCCGCACGGCCCGCAGTGCAGCGCGGCGTCAAGGTGCTGGCCGATCTGCGGCAGCCGCTCACCGGCGACAAGGACCGGGAGACGCTGTTCGGAAAGACCCAATATCAGCGGCGTTGAGCATCCGACCCGCGAAGCCCTCTCCGCTCGGGTTAGAATCGAAGGCTCGTCGGGGTGTAGCGCAGCCTGGTAGCGCATCTGGTTTGGGACCAGAGGGTCGAAGGTTCGAATCCTTTCGCCCCGACCAACAACAAACGTCATGCCCGCAGCGATTCCGGTCGCTGCGGGCATTGTCGTCATGGGCTCCCGGCCCCCCCCCGGCGGCGCCACTTGCGTTCCTCGATTCATGCGCCGCCTTCTCGCCGCCTGCCTGCTCGCCCTCCCCCTGCTCGCCTATGCGGCACCGCGCACCTGCCGTGTCGTCGGTATTTCCGACGGCGACACGTTCACCGCGCTTTGCGACAACGGCATCAGGCAGGAACAGATCCGCGTGCGCTTCAATGCCATCGACGCGCCCGAGCGCCAGCAGGCCTTCGGCACCCGCGCGCGGCAGGCGCTGTCGCAGCTGATCTTCGGCAAGGAGGTGGATCTCGACTGTCCGAAGACCGACCCCTACGGCCGCAGCGTCTGCAGGGTGATGGTGGCGCCGAATTCGGCACCCGACGGCCCGCGAACGCTCGACGCCGGCCTTGCAATGCTGACGATCGGGATGGCCTGGTGGTACCGCGCCTACGCGGGCGAACAGACGCCCCAGGAACGCGGTCAGTACGAATTCGCGGAGCAGGAGGCACGTGCGAAGCGTGCGGGGCTCTGGCGCGACGCCGACCCCATGCCGCCCTGGCAGTGGAGACAGGCGCGGCGCACCAAGCCGCAGGGCGTCAACTGACCGGGAGTTGCTCGGGCAAGGGTCCGGGATCGGCGTCGCCGTGCTCGTTCTTGTCCTTGTCCTTGTCCTTGCTGCGTTCGCGGCCCAGGTCCTCGATCATCTTTTCGCCGACCGGATCCTTGCCGTCCAGCGGCACCGATTCCTCGGCGCCGAGTTCCGGCTCGTCGTTGCTGCTGGAGTCGGCGGGGCTGCGTCGGGCGTCGTTCATGGGTGGCTCCTCAAAGGCCAGACCATGGACCGGAAGCCGCAACAGCAAGCTCGGGCAATGGCGCCAGCGGGTGTCGGCCGCCGCCCACATCGCGGTGCGTCGGCCTCGCGCAGGCCCGGCTTCCTATAATGCGCGGCGGACCAGCCTGCTGCGGCGTGCTTTCCGCTCCGAACAAGTCGCGGTAGCTCAACCGGATAGAGCACCAGCCTTCTAAGCTGGGGGTTACGGGTTCGATTCCTGTCCGCGACGCCATTTCCATCTCGCCATTTCGCCATTTCGCCATTTCGTCTTGCTGCCGCCGCACCCGCGCTGCTGCGGGTAGGAATGCACCTTCCTCGTCTCGCGCCCGCCGCCGAATCGCCGGCGCTGCACGCCAGGGCACATTGAATTCACGGTCACGGCAAGACCTCGAAAGTTACTCCGAGGCCGCGAAGGCCCTCCGATCAAGGGAAACCTGTCGGAGGGCCTTTCGTTATCCGCTTTCGGTTTGAGCGCGCCGCGACGAAGATGCGAGAGCAATTTCCGGAGCGCGCATGACCACCCACCACCGCCCTTCCACCCTCGTTCACGGCCTGCCGCGGCGCGCTGTCGCTGCTGCACTCATCGCGGCGCCCGCGCTGTGGCTCGGCGCCCGCGCTCAGGCGCCGGTCACGCGGCGCGCCACGCCTTCGCAGACCGAAGGACCGTTCTACCCCGTGACACTGCCAAAGGACATGGACGACGACCTGCTGCGCAACGGCAAGCTGGCCTATGCCGCGGGCGAGCCGAGCTGGGTCGGCGGCACCGTTACCGATCTCGACGGCCGGGCCCTGCGCGGCGCCGTCGTCGAGATCTGGCAGTGCGATGCCGCAGGCCACTATCACCACCCCGGCGATCGCGGCCGCGCCGACGCCGCCTTTCAAGGGTTCGGCCGCGTGGCGGTCGATTCCGAGGGCGGCTATCGCTTTCGCACCATCCGCCCGGTGCCCTACACGGGACGCACGCCGCATATCCACGTCAAGGTGAAGCTCGGCGACAGGGAACTGCTGACCACGCAGCTCTACGTGGCCGGCGATCCGAACAACGAACGCGACTTCCTCTGGCGCAATCTGCCCGACGACGCCAGGGCCGCGGTGACGGTGCCTTTCGAGCGCGGCCCGGACGGGTGGAAGGCGCGCTTTCCGATCGTGGTCGCAGCCGCCTGAGCTGCCTGAGCTGCCTTTGCCTGCGGCGCCCTCAGCGACGCCGCAGGAAGCCTTGGGCGGGCGCGAACCAGTCGATGCGCGAATCGCCGAAGCCCGCGGGTGGCTCGAAGTCGCCGGTGAACAGCGTCCGCTCCTCCTCGAGCAGCAGCCAGCGCGACTGCGGATCGCCGGCCTCGACCCATTGCAGGCCCACGCCGGCGAGCGCGCTGCGCTCGGCCCATGGCGCCTCGGCCTCGGGCCACAGGGCCTGGGCGCGTTGCAGCGCAAGCGGCCGTTGCATCTGCAGGCGGGTCGACACGATCCAGCGCACCGGCCCGGGCGCCGAGGCGCGCAGCCATTCGAGATCGCCCTCGTCCTCGACCGCGGGATCGATCAGCGCCCAGCCGCCGGCCGCGTGGCCGACGAAATAGCTGTTGCGCAGCACGCCCGCATGGCGCGCGGTCAGGCGCACGATGCGCGGCGACATCGCCATCGCCAGGCCATGCCCGAGCTCGTACCGGCCATGGCCCGCGCCCTCGGGATCGATCCGCCCGATCTCGGCGTAGGCCGGCTCGTCAGGGTTGACGGGCAGTCGCCCGGCCGGGCCCGAAGCGAGCCTCGGCATCACGAGCGGAATGCGGCTCAGGGCCCGCGCATGCGCGAGGCAGTCCTCCGCGCTGTCGAAGGCGGCAAGCTGCAGCAGTACGCGGCGCGTGACGTTCATGAGGCGCAGGCCGCGCTCGGGCGCGACCGCATCGGCGGGACGCAGCCACTGGTGCTCGACCGTCTCGCGGCCGTCGGGGCGAGCGGTCTGACTCGGCGGCGCCAGGGCGACGAAGAAGCGGGTGTCGAAGCGCCGCGGCATGCCGGGCGGCGTGAGCCAGTGGGCGAAGTAGGCCAGCCGCTCGGCGTCGAACTGCCAGCCACGCTCGGCACACAGCTGCAGCCAGGCCTCGGCGCCGCCGGCTTCGGCGCGCGCGCGCAGCGCGGCGACCTCGGCTTCGGCCAGCGTGTCGAGCGCCACGGCCCGCCCGTCGTCCGTGCGCGCGAACAGCAGGCCGGCCTCCTCGAAGCATTCGCGGATCGCGGCGATGTAGAAGTCCAGCCCCCCGGAAGGCAGTTCGAGCGTGCGGCTGGCCGCGAGGTCGGTGACGCTGCCGCAATGCCCGTGCAGCAGGCGGTCGTGCGGATCGACGCCCCCACCCGGGAAGACGCTGGCGCCGCTGTTCTGGTCGGCCTCCTTCTCGGCGCGGCGCAACATCAGCACCTCGAGTCCGGCAGGGCCGTTGCGCAGCACGATCAGCGAGGCGGCGAAACGGATCGGGCGCGGCGCGGCGGGCGGAGGAGCGGAGGTGGATTCGGTCATGGGCTGGCGGAGTTTTTACCAGCATCCGCAAAAGGGGGGAGGCGCCCGGCCCGCCGGGAACCGACACTCCTGCGAATCTGCGGAGGTCGGCGGCGTGACGAAGAAGATCCAGCTCAACGAGGAACAGTGGCGGCAGCTTCTGGCGCTGCGCGAGGCGCACCTGAGGCGCCATGCACCGGCCGAGGCCTTGCAGGTCTCGTGGCGGCTGCGCTCGAACGGGCTGGTGATCGCCGACCGAGAGGGCCGGACCCACCTTACGGCCCAGGGTCTCGCACGCCTGAGCCAGGGCCGCTGAGCCGCTTCAGTCGGCCAGGCGCAGGCCCTTGCGGTCGACGCTCTCGACGATCTCGCGCAGCGAGTTGCTCCCCAGCCGTGAAAGCGCGAACAGCTTTCGCGCGGGCAGCCGAACGAGGTCGCGCACGGTGTTGAGCTGGTTCATGCGCAGCAGGTTGGTGGTGCGGTCGCACAGCTGCAGGACGGCAATGTCGGCGTCCAGGATCTGGGGCGGTGCGGGAAGGACGGCGAAGGCCGAATCGTGCGTCTCCATGGTTCTGGCGTGCTGGTGGTGGGGATGCCTGAAACTTGCACACTTCGTGCCACCCACCAACGGGACCCCGCACCTTGAAAATCATCTGTGAATTCAAGCACTTCGCCTGAATTCGACACACAAGACTGTCCGAATTTCAGACCATTGAGTCTTTATCAGACAGGGTTTTCCATGAGCCGTCCGGCCCGCCCAAGCGGCTGGTGACGAAATCGAGAAAGCAGCTGATGCGGGCCGAGACCTGCGTGTTGCGGTAATAGACCGCGTTGATCGGCTGACGCACCTCGACCGTCTCGCGCGCCAGCAGCTGGACCAGGTCGCCGCGCATGCGGTCGTCCGCGGTCATGAAGTCCGACAGGCAGGCGATGCCGGCCCCATGCAGCACGAGCTGGCGCAGCGTCTCGCCGTTCGAGACCGCGATGGCGGGCGTGATCGGCCATTCGTCGCCGTGCGGACCGCGCAGCGGCCAGCGGTTGAGCGCCTCGGGCTGGGTGAAGCCCAGGAGGGTGTGGCCGGCAAGGCCGGCCGCATGGCGGGGCCGGCCATGCGCGGCGATGTAGGCCGGGCTCGCGTACAGGCGCAGCCGGCTGGTGGCGATCGGCCGCGCGTGCAGCGTCGAATCGCGCAGCGCGCCGATGCGGATCGCGATGTCGGTGCGGCGCTCGAGCAGGTCGATGTTGAGTTCGTCGGTGTCGAGCTCGAGCTCGATGCCCGGGAAGGCGCGCCTGAAGGCCGGGACCAGCGGCACCACCGCATGCAGCATGAAGGGCGAGGCGGCATTCACGCGCAGCCGTCCGGCGGGCTGCTGCCGGCGCGCGGCCATCAGTTCCTCGGCCTCGTCGATCGAGGCCAGGATCGCGCGTGCCCGGGCCAGGAAGGCATGGCCCTCCTCGGTCAGCTCGAGCCGACGCGTGGTGCGGCGCAGCAGGGTGGTGTCGAGCTTGCGCTCGAGCCGGCCGAGCGCGCGGCTGACGCCCGAGACGGTCTGGCCCAGGCGCTCGGCGGCAGCCGTGATCGAGCCGCCGTCGACCACCGCGACCAGCGTCTGCAACTCGTCGACCGTGGTCTTCATGGTCCGTCCATTGTTGATTTTCAAGCAAGTATATTGTGCTCATCATGGTCTTTTTCTGCAAAGGTCGAAGGCCCACACTCGCACCCTGATTTCCAAGGAGTGCGTTTCCATGCCCATCGCCCTGCTGGCTCTGACCCTCAGCGCCTTCGCCATCGGCACGACCGAGTTCGTGATCGTCGGCCTGCTTCCCACCATCGCGGCCGACCTGCGGATCGGTCTGCCCTCGGCCGGCCTGCTGGTCAGCCTCTATGCACTCGGTGTCGCCATCGGCGCGCCGGTGCTGACCGCGCTCACGGGCCGAGTCCCTCGCAAGGCGCTGCTGCTGGGCCTGATGGCGCTGTTCACGCTCGGCAACCTGCTGGCCTGGAAGGCACCGGGCTACGAGACGCTGATCGCCGCGCGCATCCTGACCGGCCTCGCGCATGGCGTCTTCTTCTCGATCGGCTCGACCATCGCCACCGGCCTCGTGCCCCGGGAGAAGGCGGCGAGCGCGATCGCGATCATGTTCACGGGTCTGACGGTGGCGCTGGTGACCGGCGTGCCGCTGGGAACCTTCATCGGCCAGCACTTCGGCTGGCGCGAGACCTTCCTCGCGGTGGCGGCGCTCGGCGTGATCGCCTTTGCCGGCAGCGCCGCCTTCGTGCCCGGGGACATCCGCCACACGCCGCCGGCCTCGCTGGCGCAGCAGTTCAAGGTGCTCGGCCAGCCGCGGCTGCTCATGGTGTACGCCACCACGGCCATCGGCTACGGCGGCACCTTCATCCCGTTCACCTTCCTCGCCCCGCTGCTGACCGAGGTGTCGGGCTTCAGCGCCGGCGCGGTCGGCGGCGTGATGCTGGTGTACGGGCTCTCGGTTGCGGCCGGCAACATCTGGGGCGGCAGGCTGGCCGACCGCCGGGGCCCGATTCCCGCGCTCCGGATCATCTTCGCGCTGCTGGCCGCGGTGCTGCTGCTGCTGAGCTTCACGGCGCCTTCGAAGTGGCTGGCGCTCGCGACCGTGCTGCTGTGGGGTGCGGTGGCCTTCGGCAACGTGCCGGGCCTGCAGGTCTATGTCGTCCAGCAGGCCGAGCGCTACACGCCGCAGGCGGTCGACGTCGCCTCGGGCCTCAACATCGCGGCCTTCAACCTCGGCATCGCGGGCGCGGCCTGGGCCGGCGGCTTCGTGGTGACGCACCTGGGACTGGTGCACACGGGCTGGATCGGCGCGCTGGTCGTGATGGTGGCCTTCGCACTCACGGTCTGGAGCGGCCGGCTCGACCGTGCCCGCGACGCCTCGCCCGCTTCTTCTTCGATCGACTTCAACAACCCCAGGACCTCGTCATGACCGCACACCTCAACATCCCGCCCTTCGGCCTCGGCACCTTCCGCCTGAAGGGCCAGACGGCGATCGATTCGGTCGCCACCGGCCTCTCGCTCGGCTACCGCGCGATCGACACCGCGCAGATCTACGGCAACGAGGCCGAAGTCGGCCAGGCCATCGCGCAGAGCGGCGTGGCGCGCGAATCGATCTTCCTCACGACCAAGATCTGGACCGACAACTACGCCGAGGACAAGCTGGTGGCCAGCCTCAAGGACAGCCTGGTGAAGCTGCGCACAGACCATGCCGACCTGGTGCTGATCCACTGGCCCTCGCCGGGCGGCACGGTGCCGGTCGCCGAGTTCATGGATGCGCTCGCCGATGCCCGCCGGCAGGGGCTCGCGAAGCAGATCGGCGTGTCGAACTTCAACATCGCCCTGATGCGCGAAGCGATCGCCGCGGTAGGTGCCGACGCGATCGCAACCAACCAGGTCGAACTCCACCCCTACCTGCAGAACCGGAAGGTGGCGGCGTTTGCGGCCAGCCAGGGCATACCGATCACTTCCTACATGACGCTGGCCTACCGGGCGGTGCTCAAGGACCCGGCCATCGAACGCATCGCCGCGGAGCGCGCGGCCACGCCTGCACAGGTCACGCTGGCGTGGGCCATGCAGCTGGGTCACGCGGTGATCCCTTCGTCGACGCAGCGTGCCAATCTGGCGAGTAATCTGCTGGCCCAGGAGCTCCGTCTAGACGATTCGGAAATGGCACGCATCGCGGCGCTCGAACGCAACGGCCGGCTCGTCGACCCCGAGGGGCTGGCGCCGGCCTGGGACTGACGCGCGCCGGGCCGCCCGTCGGCATCACATCGTGCGCACCTGGAGCGCGTTGTCGACGGTGGTCACGCCCTGCACGCTGCCCGCGAGGTCGCTGGCGCGCGTCCTGGCCGCCTCGCTGGGCGCCGAGCCAGTGAGACGGACCACGCCGGCCTTGGTGTCGACATCGATCCGTTGGGCGCTGAGATCGCTGTCCCGGGCCAGGGCCTTGTGGACCGACAGCGTGATGGCGGCATCGTCGACGCTGCCCATCGCGGCGGCACCCGCGCCCTTGATCGCATCCTTGATCGCGGCCGCGTCCTGCTTCGTTTCCGGCGAGGCGATGAAGGCGCGTGTCTTGTCGCGCGCGGTCTCGGCCAGTTCCGCGGCTTTCTCGGCCGCAGCGGCTGCGGCCGCGCCCGTCTTGTCGACTGCGGCGTCGATCTGGCGGCGGTCTGCATCGGCCTGGCTGCCGCCGCGGTCGGTGCAGGCGGTGAATGCCAGCACACAACTGGCGGCGGCGATGGCGATGAACAGTCGGCTGTTCTTCATGGTGGAAGCACTCCTTTTCGAAGCCTCCCAGGCTAGGCCAACAGAACCTGCATGGCCGTCGAGCGGCGGCGCAATCCGCCGTAGGTCGAGCGCGCATCGAGCCCGGCGGGCCGCGAACACGCCGGCTCCCGCGCCCGCAGGCGCGGCTAGCGCGGCGGCGGGAAGCGCTTGATCATCGTGCGGCCCAGGCTCGTGATCTCGTGCACGGTCGCCGCCGGCTGCGTGTAGCCGTTCAGCGTGCGCAGAGGCCGCGGGATGTCGGCCTTGATGTGGCCCGCCATGCGCAGCACGCGCACGGCGTCGACCTCGGCGCCGCCGGCGACGGAGATGGGCAGCTCGCAGGCTGCCAGACGATGGAGTAGGTTCATGGCCACCGCGCGAGTATGCCGGCTCGCCCACCTACACTCGCGACACACTTCGAGCCACCTCCCATGCACATCCAGGATGCCGTCGCCAGCCGTCACTCCGTCCGCGCCTTTCTTCCGACCCCGGTCGATGGCGACACGATCCGCCGCGTCCTGACAGAGGCGGCGCGCGCGCCGTCCGGCGGCAACCTGCAGCCCTGGCACATCGACGTGGTGACCGGCGATGCGCTGCAGGCGCTCAAGGCCCGGGTGCAGGCACGGATCGCGAGCGGCGAGCCCGAGGCGAGCGACTACGACATCTATCCCCCCGCGCTGCGCGCACCCTGGCGAGATCGCCGCTTCCAGGTCGGCGAGGCGATGTATGCGCGGCTCGGCGTCCCGCGCGAGGACAAGGCCGAGCGCCGGCGATGGTTCGCGCGCAACTTCGATTTCTTCGGGGCTCCGGTCGGGCTGTTCTGCTCGGTCGACCGCACCATGGGCCCGCCGCAGTGGTCGGACCTCGGCATGTACCTGCAGACCGTGATGCTGCTGCTGCGGGGAGAAGGCCTCGACAGCTGCGCGCAGGAATGCTGGGCGATCTATCCGAAGACGGTCGGCGCTGCGCTCGGCCTGCCCGAGGAACGCATGCTGTTCTGCGGCATGTCGATCGGCCTGCGCGATCCGGCGCATCCGCTTTCGCAGTTCGAGAGCGACCGTGCGCCGCCCGCGGAGTGGCTGCGCTTTCACGGCGCCTGAAAGCCGGCGGCCGCGCCCGGGGCACCTGCGATGCCGGCCTCAGCGCGGCGCCGGCGGTGCGGCGGCGAAGCGCGGCGCGCGGCGCTCGAGGTTGGCGCGCACCGCCTCGGCCTGATTGGCGCTGCCGATCAGGGCCTTCTGCTCGATCGACTCGGCCATCAGCAGCTCGGCGGCGCCCTGCCCCATCGCGGCGTTGAGCAGCCGCTTGCCGGCGCGGATCGCGTCCGGGCTCTTCTGCGCGATCTCGTGCGCCATGGCGAGCGCCTCGGTCAGCGGGTCGGCCGAGAGCCGGGTCGCGAAGCCCAGCGCCAGCGCTTCCTCGCCCGAGAAGACGCGGCCGCTGAAGGTCAGCTCGCGCACCACGTCGTCGCGCGCCAGTTCGCGCATCAGCACGATGCCGCCCATGTCCGGCACCAGGCCCCACTTGATCTCCATCACCGACATCTTCGTGTCCGGCGCCACGAGCCGCACATCGGCGCCGAGCGCGACCTGCAGGCCGCCACCGAAGGCCACGCCGTGCACCGCGGCGATCACGGGCACCGGCACCTGGCGCCACACCATCGCGACCTGCTGGGCGGCATTGGCGATGCCGTGGGTGCGCGCCAGCAGGTCCTGCGGCACCGCGCCCTGGCCGATGACGCCGCTGCCGCCCTGCTGCAGGCGCTGCATGGACGCCATGTCGAGGCCGGCGCAGAAGGCCTTGCCTCGGCCCGCGATCACGACCGCGCGCACTTCCGCGTCGCCGCACAGTCGCGCGCCGGTTTCGAGCAGGGCATCGAACATGGCGGGATCGAGCGCGTTCATCTTGTCGGCGCGCGAGAGCTGCAGTTCGACCACGCCGTCGGCATGGCGGATGGTTTCGATGCGATCGGTCATGGTGATGTCTCCTGTGGGATGGCTGGCCCGGAGTATCGAGGCTCGGCGATGATCGCGCTGTCGCCCAGTCAACATCACCCGCCCCCATGCCGATCGACCGCCGCCAGTTCCTTCAATCGAGCGCCGCCGCTGCGCTGGTTGCGCTCGCGCGCGAGGGCAGCGCCGGAGCGGCCGACGACGGCCGGCTGGGTTTCGAGAGCGTGCCGGCGACGCTGCGCGATGCGGTCACGCTGCCGCCCGGCTATCAGGCGCAGGTGCTCTATCCCTGGGGCGCGCCGACCGGCATCGCGGGCGCCATGCCGGCCTTCGCGCCCGACGCGTCGAACAGCGCCGACGACCAGGCGCTGCAGGCCGGCATGCACCACGACGGCATGCACTTCTTCGCGCTCGACGGCCGCAGCGACCGCGGCCTGCTCGTGCTGAACCACGAGTACACCGACGAGCGCCTGCTGCATGCCGACGGCGCGAAGCCCTGGACCGCCGACAAGGTGCGCAAGTCGCTGCATGCGATGGGCGTGTCGGTGGTCGAGGTCGAGCTCGGCCCCGCGGGCTGGCGCCAGGTGCTGCCCTCGCCTTTCGCGCGACGCATCCACGGCCGCACGCCGATGCGCATCGCCGGCCCGGCCGCGGGCCACGCGCGCATGCGCACGGCGGCCGACCCGGGCGGCAGGCGCGTGTCGGGCACCTTCTCCAACTGCGCGATGGGCGTCACGCCCTGGGGCACCTACCTCACCTGCGAAGAGAACTTCCAGGCCTACTTCGGCGGGGACAAGCAAACCCTCGCGGGCATCGGCCCGGCCGAGCGCCGCTACGGCCTCGGGACGGGCAGCTGGTCCGACTACTGGCAGGCCGACGAGCGCTTCGACCTCGGCAGGCATCCCAACGAATCGAACCGCTTCGGCTGGGTGGTCGAGATCGATCCCTTCGACCCCGCCTCCACGCCCGTCAAGCGCACCGCGCTCGGCCGCAAGCACCAGGAGAGCGCCACCTGCGCGCTGACCCGCGACGGCCGGCTCGCGGTCTACATGGGCGACGACTCGAGCTTCGAATACATCTACAAGTTCGTGAGCCGCGACAAGGTGCGCCCCGGCAGCGATGCGGCCGCGCGTGCGGCCAATCGCGACCTGCTCGACACCGGATCGCTCTACGTGGCGCGCTATGACGCCGACGGCCGCGGCCGCTGGCTCGAACTGCGCCACCGCCACGGCGGCATCGACGGTGCGAGCGGCTTTGCCGATCCGGCCGAGGTGCTGATCCATGCGCGGCTGGCCGGCGACATCGCGGGCGGCACGCGGATGGACCGGCCGGAATGGATCGCGATCCATCCGGGCAGCGGCGAGGCCTATGTCGCGCTCTCGGCCAATCCGCTGCGCGGCGCGGCGGGCATGCCGGCGGCCGACGCCGCCAACCCGCGCGCCGGCAACGTCTTCGGCGGCATCCTGCGCTGGCGCGAGGACGGCCGCGATGCCGGCAGCCTGGGCTTCTCGTGGGACCACTTTGCGCTGGCCGGCGATCCGGCCATCGAAGGCGCCGGCGTGCGCTATCCCGACGCGCAGGCCGACGCCTTCGGCAACCCGGACGGCCTGGTCTTCGACAGCGGCGGCCTGCTCTGGATCCAGACCGACATGAGCGGCCGCGCGATCGCCCGCGCACCGCTGGCCGCGCTCGGCAACAACCAGATGCTGTGCGCCGACCCGGCCACGGGCCGCATCAAGCGCTTCCTGGTCGGGCCGGCCGGCTGTGAAGTCACCGGCTGTGTCCTGACGCCGGACCGCCGCAGCCTGTTCGTCAACATCCAGCATCCGGGCGAGACGCGCGAAGGCGCGAGCGGCACGCCCAACAGCGCCTGGCCCGACGGCACGGCGCCCGGCAGCGCACGGCCGCGTTCGGCCACCGTGGTCGTGCGGCGCCGCGACGGCGGTATCGTCGGCACCTGAACCCGAAGGAAGAACACCTCATGCCCATCCGCATCGTCCGCCTCGGCAGCGACCGCGCAGCCGGCGAAGGCCTGCGCATCGGCACCGTGCGCCGCCCGCCGCGCGGCGTGCCCAAGGCCGAGTTCGCGACGCGGAACTGGTACGACGTCTGGTACCCGAACCTCGCACCTTCCGTCGAGGCCATGAAACAGGCCCAGGCGGCGATCGTCTCGGGCGTACCCGCGCAGTGGACTGCCTTTGCGCGCAGGTACCGAAGCGAGATGGCCAAGGCCGATGCGAGCCGCAGCCTCGACCTGCTGGCCGCGCTCTCGCACGAGGCCGCGTTGTCGGTCGGCTGCTACTGCGAGGACGAGGCGCGCTGCCATCGCTCGCTGCTGCGCGCGCTGCTGGCGGAACGCGGCGCGGACATCGCCGGCTGACGAGGCGCGCGCTTCATGCCCAGGCCGCGCCTTCGATCGATTGCTTCATCCGGCGCCCCGGCCGACGAGCTCTCGCCGTCGCAGCGTCAGAGCGAGCGCGCGGTGTTTGCCGCCTTCGCCTACGACTGCCTGCTGATCCCGCCCTACCTCTGGGTGGCGATCCAGGTCGATTCGATCACCATGGTGGGCGAGTGCCTGCGCGGCGTGCTCATGATCAGCGTGGCCTTCGCGTCCTGGCTCACGCTGCGCCGCATCCACCGCCGCCAGACCGCGGGCTACGACTTCGGCCTCGGCAAGCACGAGCAGATCCTGTCGCTGCTGGTGGCCCTGCTGCTGCTGGTCAGCGCAGGCTTCATCGCCTGGAAGGCGATCGGCAAGGTGCCGGGCGCCGGCGAGGGCATCGGCCTGCTCAACGCGGTGGCGGTCGGGATGGTGCTTTTCAACCTCGTCGCCAACGTCGCGCCGATCCCGCCCCTGATGCGCGCGCTGCGCCAGAACCCGTCGGTGATCGTGCGCACCCAGCTGCGTACCAAGATCACCAAGACCGTGGGCTCTTCGATCGTCGTCGCCTCGGTCGCGGTGGCGATGCTCGGCAGCAATCCGGTGGTCTCGCTGTGGGCCGACCGGGCCGGGGTCGCGATCGTGGTGCTGGTCACGCTGCGCGCGGCCTACGACCTGCTTCGCACTGCCCTGCCCGACCTGCTCGACCGCACGCTCGACGAGCCGCTCCAGCATCGCATCAACCGTGTGCTGGCCGAGCATTTCGCGGATTACGACAGCATCGAGTGGTGCCGCAGCCGCCAGTCGGGCTCGCAGGTCGTGATCGACATCGGGCTGGGTTTCCCGGCCGATCGCGCCTTCGGCGAGGTGGCCGCCTTCGCCCGCCGGGTGGGCGAGCGGATCGAAGCCGAGATCCCGCACAGCGAGGCGACGGTGACGCCGGTGCTGCCAGGCGAGGCGGCTTGAGACACAATCTCCCCCGCCCGAAGGAGACACACCCATGTCGGTTGCCATGTTCATCGCCCTGGCCTTCACGGTGGCCCTGCTGGTCACGACGGCCTACTTCATCATGGGCTCGATCCCGCTGCTGGTGCTCGCGCACGACACGCCGCTCGACGCGCGCTTCGTGCGCGGCTTCTTCAATCTCTACTACCGCGCGGCCTTCGTCGCCGCCGGCGCCACCGCGCTCGCCTATGCCTTCGCGGGGCGGTTCGGGCTCGCGACCGGCGCTGCGGCACTGGCGGCAGTCGCGGTCGGGCTGCGCCGCATGATCATCCCGAAGATGGAAGCGCTCGGCGCGCAGATCGAGTCGCGGCCACTGGATGCAATTGCAGGCTTCCGCCGGACCCACATCACTGCCATCCTGATCAACATCGCCCAGCTCGCCGTCATCCTGTGGAGCCTGGTCAGCCTGGGTCGCTAACCACGGAGAACCCCGCATGGCCACCACGTCCACGAACACCATCCGCCTGCACCGCGTGCTGCGCGCGCCGCCCGACCGCATCTACCGCGCCTTCATCGAGCCCGGCGCCTTCGAACGCTGGCTGCCGCCGTTCGGCTTCCTCGGCCGGGTGCACAGCATGGAGCCGGTGGTCGGCGGTGCCTGGCGCATGTCGTTCACCAACTTCGGCAGCGGCAACAGCCACTCCTTCGGCGGCAAGTACCACGAGCTGGTGCCGGGCCAGCGCATCGCCTACGACGCCAGCTTCGACGACCCGAACCTGCCCGGCACGATGAAGACCACCGTCACGCTGACCGCGGTGTCCTGCGGCACCGATGTCAGCATCGTGCAGGAAGGCATCCCGGCCATGATTCCGACAGAGATGTGCTATCTCGGCTGGCAGGAGTCGCTGGTCTCGCTGGCTCAACTGGTCGAGCCCGAGATTCCGGGCTGATCCGGCTCTCGAAACCGGCCGCTCCCCATTTCAGGAGACACGAGATGAGCAGCAAGAACACGATCTGTCTGTGGTTCGACGGCACCGCGGAGCAAGCCGCGAAGTTCTATGCCGACACCTTCCCCGACAGCGCGGTCGGCGCCGTCCACCGCGCGCCGGGCGACTTCCCTTCGGGCCAGGAAGGCGACGTGCTGACCGTCGAGTTCACGGTCGCCGGCATTCCCTGCATCGGCCTCAATGGCGGCCCGGCCTTCAGGCACAGCGAGGCGTTCTCGTTCCAGATCGCCACCGACACCCAGGAAGAGACCGACCGTCTGTGGAACGCGGTGGTCGGCAACGGCGGCCAGGAGAGCGAATGCGGCTGGTGCAAGGACCGCTGGGGACTGTCGTGGCAGATCACGCCGCGCGTGCTCACCGACGCCTTCAGCGGTGCCGATCGGGCGGCGGCCAAGCGGGTGTTCGACGCCATGATGACCATGCGCAAGATCGACATCGCCGCCATCGAGGCCGCGCGGCGCGGCCAGTCGTAGCCCGCCCGGCTACGGGGCCCCGACCGTCACGTAGCCCCGGTTCTCGACCGTGTCGAAGCTGCGCATGCCCTTGATGAGCGTGGCGGTCGGCATCCACACCCAGCCAGCCACGGCCGGATTGACGTCGAGCACCAGGAACGAGTCTGACGCTGCGTCGTAGGCGCCGAGCGGCGAGATGTGGCCGCCACCCTTCTGGCCCACCGCCTCGCGCCGGTAGTTCACGATCACGTAGTCGCCACCCCGCGCAAGGTTGGCCGAGAGATCGGCACGGATGGCCTCCTCGCTGCGGGCGTCGTCGACCACCACCATCCGGGTCGCCAGCCCGTTGGCCCGCAGCATCGCGTCGAACTGCCGCAGCTGATAGCCGAAATCACGGACCTGCCTGCCGCCGATCACGACCGGCTCGCCGAGCACCTGGGCGCGCGACTTGGGGCTCCTGTCGATCACGCTGTCCTGCGTGAAACGCGGCACGATCGGATCGGCGCCTGCGGGCATGAACTGCACGTCGTCCTTGCGCAGGCGCGTGCGGTCGCGCGGCAGATCGGCCGCCCGCGCGTTCACGGTGTTGAGCACGATCGCGGCCGAGGTCGGTCCGCAGAAGGCGCCGTTGTACTGGGCCTCGAACTGGTTCGCGAGGGCCGCGAAATCGGCCTTGGCGCCCGAACGGGCCAGGCGCGCCAGGCCCTCCTCGGACGCGAAGGGCACGAGCGGCGGAGAAGCCTCGGCCCGAGCACTGGCAACGGGCAGTTGATCCGGCGCAGGCGCAGCGGCGACGCGCACAGGCGGGTTCGCGCATCCCGAAAGCAGCGCGCCCGCGGCAAGCAGTGCCGCGAGCGCGAATCGGCGAACCTGTGGCGGCAGCGAGGCGGTGGGTGTCGGCATGCGGGCATTGTGCTCGCCCGCAGGCCGTCAATTCGCGGCGCGTGCGTCCTTCGCGGCCAGCGGCGTCTCGGTGTGCATCACGCAGCGCCAACCGTCCGCGGTCCGCAGCCATGTCGACGAGTCGAGCATGTCGGTCGTGGTGGCGGCACCGGGCCTGCCGCGCTCGGCCACGCTCTGCTTTACCGTGTAGGTCAGGATGGCGGTGGCGTCGTTCGGCGCTGCGAGATCGAAATCGTCGAGTTCGAAGGCGGTCACGCGCATCGTCCCTTGCTCGGCCATCTTGCGGTAGCCCTCATGGTCGAACTGCATCGCGCCGTGGCTGCTGACCATGACCGCGGGTTCGTTGAGCATCGACAGCGCGGCATCGGTGTCGTCGTCGACCATGGACTGCCAGAACCTGGTCTCCAGGTCGACCAGCGTCTTCTTGAGTGCGGGGTTGGAGGCGGGCATCGGATGGCTCCTTTGTTCAATGGAAGACCGCATTTTTCGAAGCCCGCGGGCGGTTCGGGATCGGAGGAGCTCCCGTTCTCGAAGCGAAGGAGGCCTACAACGAAAGTCGGGTCTGCGGTCCCGGGTCGTCCTGGAACCCCTGCCGGGAGAGAATGGAAAGACCATCGAGGACGCTGATGGCCATCGACGGGTGTGGCAGCACGGAAGTTGGCCGAGCGCCGTGGCACGTGAATCCTTGCAAGGAAACTCATCATGAACATCGACCAGCCCAAGCCCGGGCCGGGCAGGCCTCACGCAGCCCTTCCCCGTGCCATGGCGGCCTTGCTCGCACTCGTCGCCTGCGCAGGCACCTGCCTGGCCGCCGAAACCGCCAGCGCGCCGGGCGCTGCGGTGCAGATCCTCAAGGAAGCGCCTGCCAAGGGCAGCGTGCGCCGCGGAGAGATCGTTCATGTCGATGACGGCAGCTGCCCCGCAGGCCAGGTCAAGAAGATCACGGGCGGCAACCAGATGACCGGGATGTCCCGGCAGGTCGAGTGCGTGAAGAGACCCGAGGGCAGCTAGCGCTTCTCGCGCAAGGCTTCGGCCTCGCGAGCGAGTTCGACGATGCCCGCGACATCTTCGAGCGAGAGCGATCCACCGAGTGCCACCTCCCCGGCTCGCACGCTCTCGAGAGCTTCGCGCCCAGCGCGGCCCGCGAGCCAGGCGAAGCACGACGTGATCGTCCCGCCACCGAACCTGGCGCGCAGCGCCTCGGCGGCGGCCCGGCCGACTTCCGCGAAGGCGGCATGGTCGGCGGCGGCCGAGGCCGCGCGCACCACCAGGCAGAAGGCTTCGAGCTTGTCGGCCTCGGTCCGCAGCCGGCGCGCGCGGCCCGCGCTCTGCGGCTGTCTGCCGGATGCGGGTTCGGCGGCAGGAATGCGGGGGTCGCGGGCGGTCGGTGGGGTCACGGTCGGAGCAGAAGGCCAAAGCCTGGATTGTCGCCCTCCGGCCCGACGTGCGATCTCGTTCGCACCGTTCCTGGAGATCAGCGCATCGCCCGCGCAATCCCCTGCGCCGCGACGCGCAGCTTGTCGAGCTGCTGCAGTGCCTGCGGCAGCGACATCCGCACCTCGGGCGCCTGCAGCGCGACCGCACAGCGCACCGGGCCGTGCGCGTCGTCGCGCACGGGCACCGCGACGCAGACCAGCCCCTCGATGAATTCCTCGGCGTCGACCGCATGGCCTTCGTGACGGATGCGCTCGAGTTCGGCCTCGAGCGCCTCGCGCGAGCCCAGCGTGTGGGCCGTGAAGCGCTCGTAGCCCAGCCCGTCGAGCAGCCGCGCGCGCTGCGGCGCCGGCAGGTGGGCGAGGAACAGCTTGCCGCTGGCCGAGCAGTGCAGCGGCACGCGCGAGCCCGGGCCGAGTTCCAGCCGCAGCGGGAAGGCGGTCTCGACGCGGTCGAGGTAGATCACCTCGGCGCCCGACAACGCCGTCAGGTTGCAGGTCTCGCCGACGTCGGCGACCAGCTGGCGCAGCACCGCGTGCCGGACGCCGGTGGCCGAGCTGCTGCGCAGCACGGTCTCGGCGAAGCGCATGAGGCGCGGCGTGATCGCGTAACGGCGGCCGTCGCCACCGCGCGCCAGCAGGCCGCCCGCCTCGAGCTGCTGCAGCATGCGATGCACCGAGGGCTTGGGCTGGCCGCTCATGCGCACGATCTCGACCAGCGTCAGCGGCTCGGAGGCGGTGCAGACCAGCTCGAGCAACTGCATCAGGCGCAGGCCCGGTGTGGCGGCAAGCTCGGAATCTTCGGACAGGATGGAGTCGACGGCGTTCATTAAAATCTCGAATTCCGAGACTAAACAAGCAAAATTTTCGAGACGATGCGGAATTATGACTAAGCTCCGCAGCCTTGTCACCGACATTCCGATGAACATTCCTCTCGACAACCTGGTCATCACCGGCGCCTGCGGCGGTCTCGGCCGCGCCATGGCCGCCGCCGGCCTGGCCCGCGGCGCCCGGGTGGCGCTGGTCGGGCTCGACAGGTCGGTGCTCGAATCGCTGGCCGCCCAGGTACCCGGGCGCTGCGCCGTCTACACGCCCGACGTCAGTGACGCGGCCGCCATGCAGGCCATGGCAGCCGACTGGATGGCGCGCTTCGGCACGCCCGACGCCGTGATCGCCAATGCCGGCGTGGCCGGTGGCTTTGACACCGCGCAAGCTGCCGACCTTGCGGTGTTTCGCCGCATCCTCGAGATCAATCTGCTCGGTGTCGCCACCACCTTCCAGCCATTCATGGCGCCGATGCGCGAGCGCGGCCGCGGCACGCTGGCCGGCATCGCCAGCCTGGCGGGACGGCGCGGCCTGCCCGGCAACGGCGCCTACTGCGCGAGCAAGGCCGGGCTGATCCGCTACCTCGAAAGCCTGCGCGCCGAACTGCGTCCGAGCGGCCTGCGGGTGTGCACCGTGAGCCCGGGCTACCTGCGCACCGCGCTCACGGCCGGCAACCGCTTCGCGATGCCCGGGCTGATGGCACCCGAAACCGCCGCCGACGCGATCCTGCAAGCCCTGGCCCGCGGCCGCGAGCAACTGGTGTTGCCGCGCCGCCTGGGCTGGCTGTCGAACGCGCTTGGGCTGCTGCCCGCTGCCTGGCACGACGCGCTGCTGCTGCGCCAGCCGCGCAAGCCGCGGGCCGGCGAATCCGGCGCCACGCCGATCCCTGGCTTGAACGGCGACGCCGCACCGCCATCGGCCCCGCGCGCCGGCCCGGGCGAAACCGCGGCGCGCTGAGCGCGCCACACCCTTTTTGTCGGAGTCTTCCTTCGTGAGCCAACCCGTGTCAGCCCCCGTGCCCTCGCACCAGCAAATCGCCCTGATCGGCGCCGGCCCCTCAGGGCTCGCCGGTGCGCGCAACCTGCAGAAACTCGGTGTCCCGTTCCAGGGCTTCGAAGCCCACGACGACGTCGGCGGCCTGTGGAACATCGACAACCCGCGCAGCACGGTCTACCAGTCGGCGCACCTGATCTCTTCCAAGCGCACCACCGAGTTCGCCGAGTTCCCGATGGCCGACGAGGTGGCGGACTATCCGAGCCACACCGAACTCCGGCGCTACTTCAGCGACTTCGCCGACCGCTTCGACCTGCGCCGGCACTTTCGCTTCGGCACCCGCGTGATCCGCGTCGAGCCCGTGACCGAGGGCGCCGGCACGCTGTGGCGCGTGAGCGTGGATGCCGGCAAGGGCCGCATCGAGACGGCCGAATACAAGGGTGTGATCATCGCCAACGGCACGCTGTCGGAACCCAGCATGCCGCGCTTCGAGGGCAACTTCGCGGGCGAGCTGCTGCACACCTCGGCCTACAAGCACGCCAGGCTGTTCCAGGACAAGCGCGTGCTCGTGGTCGGCGCCGGCAACAGCGGCTGCGACATCGCGGTCGATGCGGTGCACTACGCGAAGAGCGTCGACATCTCGGTGCGCCGCGGCTACTACTTCGTGCCCAAGTACGTCTTCGGCAAGCCCGCCGACACGCTGGGCGGCAAGCGGCCCCTGCCGGCCTGGATCAAGCAGCGGCTCGACGCCAAGGTGCTGCAGTGGTTCACGGGCGATCCGGTGCGCTTCGGTTTCCCGAAGCCGGACTACCGCATGTACGAGTCGCACCCGGTGGTCAACTCTCTGGTGCTGCACCACATCGGCCACGGCGACATCGGCGTGCGCGCCGACATCGCGCGACTCGACGGCCACACGGTGCACTTCAAGGACGGCAGCGCGCGCGACTACGACCTGATCCTCTGCGCCACCGGCTACAAGCTGTACTACCCCTTCATCGACCGCACCTGGCTCAACTGGCAGGGCATGGCGCCGCGCCTCTACCTCAACATCTTCGCGCCCGGCTTCGACAACCTCGCGGTGCTCGGCATGATCGAGGCCAGCGGCATCGGCTGGCAGGGCCGCTACGAGCAGGCCGAGCTGGTCGCCCGCTACTTCAAGGCCCAGGCCGAAGGGCGCCCGCAGGCCGCCGCGCTCAAGCAGGCCAAGGCCGGCCCACCGCCCGACCTGTCGGGCGGCTACAGCTACCTGAAACTCGAGCGCATGGCCTACTACGTCAACAAGGACAGCTACCGCCGCGCGGTGCGCGAAGCTGCCCAGGCGCTCGCCTGAGGAACCCAGACCATGCTGCCCGTCGACGAGATCCGCCTCAACTTCAATCCGGCTTCGCTGATCGCGCTCAACGCGGTGCTCGCGTTCCTGATGTTCGGTATCGCGCTCGACACGCGCGTGGCCGACTTCAAGCGGGTCGCGCGCATGCCCGTGGCCATGGCGGCGGGCATCGCGGCGCAGTTCATCGTGCTGCCGGCGGTCACCTTCGCGCTCACGCGGCTGCTGAACCCGGCACCCAGCATCGCGCTCGGCATGATCCTCGTGGCCTGCTGCCCGCCGGGCAACGTGTCGAACATCCTCACGCACCGGGCGGGCGGCAACGTGGCGCTCTCGGTGTCGATGACCGCGATCTCCAACCTGATCGCCATCGTCGTCATGCCGCTCAACTTCGCGTTCTGGGGCGGCCTCCATCCGGACACGGCGTCGCTGCTCAAGACCATCGCGATCGATCCGGTCGAGATGGTGCTGCACATCGTGGCCATCATCGGCGCACCCTTCGTGATCGGCCTGGCCTGCTCGCACTGGCTGCCGGCGCTCACCGAGCGCATCAAGAAGCCGGCGCGCGTGCTGAGCTTCGTCTGCCTGATCGGCTTCATCCTCGCGGCAGTGGCCGGCAACTGGCGCTACTTCCTCGACTACGTGGGCCTCGTTCTGCTGGCGGTGGTGATCCACGACACGCTCGCCTTCGCCACCGGCTATGCCTGCGCGACGGCCACGGGACTGGCCGAGTACGACCGCCGCGCCGTCAGCTTCGAGGTCGGCGTGCGCAACGCGGGCCTCGGCCTGGTGCTGATCTTCAGCTTCTTCGGCGGCCTTGGCGGCATGGCCGTGGTGGCCGGCGTGTGGGGCTTCTGGGACATCATCGCGGGCCTCGGGCTCGCCGCCTGGTGGGCGCGTCGCCCGCTGACCCCTTCGAAGGCGGCCGCGCGCTCGGCCTGAATCCATGGACAGTTTCTCCCCCGCCGCGGGCCGCCGGGTGCTGATCACCGGCGCCGACGGCTTCCTCGGCCGCACGGTAGTGGCCGCGCTCGCCGCCCTGCCCGGCATCGACGGCGTGATCGCGCTCGACGTGCGCGAGGTGCCGGCTGCGCGCCGCATCGCCGGCGTCACCTACGAAGTGCAGGACGTGCGCGATCCGGCGCTCGCAGCGCTCGTGGGCCGGCACGCGATCGACGCCGTGGTGCACCTGGCCTCGATCGTCACGCCGGGCGCCGGCAGCACGCGCGAGTTCGAGTATTCGGTCGACGTGCTCGGCACGCGCAACGTGCTCGAGGCCTGCGTGGCCCACGGCGTGCGCCACATCGTGGTGTCCTCCAGCGGTGCCGCCTACGGCTACCACGCCGACAACCCGGCGTGGATCGACGAGAACGACGCACTGCGAGGCAACCAGAGCTTTGCCTATGCGGACCACAAGCGGCTGGTGGAGGAGATGCTGGCCGAATACCGCGTCGAGCATCCGGAGCTGCGGCAGACGGTGCTGCGCATCGGCACCATCCTGGGCCGCACGGTGCGCAACCAGATCACGGCGCTGTTCGACAAGCCGCGCATCCTCGCGATCCGCGGCAGCGACAGCCCCTTCGTCTTCATCTGGGACGAGGACGTGACCGGCTGCATCGTGCACGCGATCACCTCCGGGCGCGCCGGCTGCTTCAACGTCGCGGGCGACGGCGCGCTCACGCTGCCGCAGATCGCCGCACTGCTGCGCAAGCCGCTGCTGACGCTGCCGGCCCCGCTGCTGCGGCTGGCGCTCGCGGTGGGCTCGCGCCTGGGCGTGAGCCGCTACGGCCCGGAGCAGCTCGATTTCCTGCGCTACCGTCCGGTGCTCGGCAACCAGCGGCTCAAGTCCGAGTTCGGCTACGTGCCGAAGAAGACCAGCCTCGAGGCCTTCATGGCCTACAAGGCGGCGCGCGGCGATGTCCTCCACTGACGCGAGCCGCACCCCCCTGGCGCTGAGCCGCGGCGACTTCGCGCGCGCCCTGTGCGTGGTCGTGATCTGGGGCACGAACTTCGTCGTCATGAAGTCCGGGCTGCAGGGGCTGAGCCCGATGCTGCTGGGCGCCCTGCGCTTCGCCGCCGCCTCGGTGCCGCTGCTGCTGTTCGTGCGCCGGCCCGAGTTGCCCTGGCGCTTCCTCGTCGCCTACGGCCTGGCGCAGGGCCTGGGACAGTTCGGCCTGCTGTTCCTCGGCCTGCACCTGGGCATGACCGCGGGCATGGCCTCGGTCGTGATGCAGACCCAGGCCTTCTTCACGCTGCTGCTGGCCGGCCCGCTGCTCGGCGAACGCGCGCGGCCCAGCCAGTGGGCCGGGCTCGTCATCGCGCTCGCTGGTCTGCTGGTGATCGCCACCGCGCACGGCAACGGCCCCGGCGAGATGACGCTGATCGGCTTCATCCTGACGCTGGGCGCGGGCCTGATGTGGGCGGTGTCCAACGTGGTGGTTCGATTCGCAGTGCGGATCGTGCCGGCCTACGAGCCGGTGCCCTTCATCGTCTGGAGCAGCCTGGTGCCGGTGCTGCCCTTCCTCGGGCTCGCGCTTGCCATGGACGGGCCGCAGCAGGTGCTGCACCAGATCGCCGGTCTCGACCTGCGCGGCGTATTCGCGGTGCTGTTCCTGGGCTGGCTCGCGACCGTGCTCGCCTATTCGCTGTGGACCCGCCTGCTGCAGCGCCACGCGGCCGGTCGCGTGGTTCCGTTCTCGCTGCTGGTGCCGGTGGTCGGCCTGGCCGCGGCGGCGGCGGCCTTCGGCGAAAGGCCGAACACGGGGCAGTGGCTGGGCACGCTGGCCGTGCTGCTGGGCCTGCTGGTGAACCAGGGCCTGGTGGCGCGCGCCTGGAACCGCGTTCGCAGGCCGGCCGCCGTTCCGGCTCAGCGCTGAGCCTTGTCCTTCTGGTTCTGGGCCTCGATGCGCTCGCGCGCGGCCAGCCAGTCGGCGTCGCTCCACTGGCGCAGCTCGTAGAAGTTGCCGCCGGTGGCGAGCGCACCGCCGCCGTCCATCATGATGCTCTGCCCGGTGAGCCAGTCGCACTGGCCGGGCGACATCAGGAAGGCAGCCAGGTTCTGCAGTTCGCTCATCTCGCCGGTGCGGGCCATCGGGTTCATGGCCTTGCTGCGCGCGCCGGGCTCCTCGCCCGGGTTCAGCCGCTTGCTCATGCCCTCGGTCGGAATCTCGCCGGGCCCGACCGCATTGAGCCGGATGCCGTAGCGCGCCCATTCGACCGCCAGCGACTTGGTCATCACCTCGATGCCGGCCTTGCTCATGGCCGACGGCACCACGTAGGGGCTGCCGTTGTCGACCCAGGTCACGATGATGCTCATGACGTTGCGGTACGGTTCGCCGGCCTTCCACTGACCGGCCTTGGCCTGCGCGACCCAGCGCTTGCCGATCGCCTGCGTGACGTAGAAGCTGCCATGGAAGACGATGTTGGCAACAGCGTCGAACGCCCGCGGCGACAACGCCTCGGTCGGCGAGACGAAGTTGCCGGCCGCGTTGTTGACCAGGCCGGTGAGCCCGCCGCTCGCGAACAGGCTCTCGACCATCTCGTCCACCGCCTGCGCATTGCGGATGTCGACGCCGAAGGCATCGATGCGGCGCTGCGGGAACTGCGCCCGCCACGTGGCGGCCGTTTCCTCGCAGACAGCCTGGCGGCGGCCGCAGATCGCGACGTCGGCGCCGAGGGCCAGGAAGCGCTCGGCCATCGAGCGGCCGAGGCCGGTGCCGCCGCCGGTCACGAGGATGCGCTGGCCGGCCATGAGTTCAGTCTGGAACATGAAGGTCTCCTTGTCTTGGAAAACGGGTGGGATGCGCAAGCCGCATCGTAGAGCGCGCCGGCCGGTTCCGGCGAGTGCACGCACGGCGGCGCTCCATGGGCCCGCCGCCGGAAGCGGCGGCATGGCACGCCAATCGCTAGGCAGCAACCAGCGGCACAGCGAACGCGCGCCCCGAAGCCCGCCGGCGAATGGCGCTGGTGCCCCGGGGCACCAAAGCTGTGCGGGAGACAGCCCATGTCACGCTCGGACGACCCCTTCGACACCTACCTGCTGCGCGTCTTCGGCATGCTGATGGCCGAGCGCAGCGTCTCCCGCGCCGCCACCCGGCTGAACCAGTCGCAGCCAGCGATCGGAAATGCGCTCAAGCGGCTGCGCGAGATCTTCGACGACCCGCTCCTGATCAAGGACAAGCAGCGCCTGGTGCCCACCGAGCGAGCGCTGCAGCTCGAGGCCTCGGTGCGCGTTGTGCTCGGCGAGATCGATGCCCTGCTCGCGCCCGGCGACGTCTTCGATCCCGCCACCACGCGCCAGACCTTCCGCATCGGAGCGCCCGACTACCTGGCTCCCCCGCTGATGGCGGCCGTGGTGCAGTACCTGCGCAGCACCGCGCCCGGTGCGCGCATGCTGCTGCAACCGCTCGGCTCGGACTACGACTACGACGCCGCGCTGGCCGATGGCGAGCTCGACGTCGTGATCGGCAACTGGCCGCAGCCGCCCGAGCACCTGCGCACCACGCTGCTGCTCGAGGACGAGATCGTCTGCCTGGTCGACCGCGACCACCCGGGCGCCAGCGGCATGAAGGCCTCGGACTACCTGCAGGGCGCGCATGTGGTGCCGCTGCTCTACAGCGGGCTGCAGCGCGGAGTGGTCGAGACCCATCTCGCGGCCCAGCGGCTCACGCGCACGCCGACGGTGACCGTGCCCTACTTCGCGATGGCACCGCACCTGCTGCCCGGCACCGACCTGATCTTCACCACCAGCCGCCACTTCGCACTGCACTTCGCCGCCATGCTGCCGCTGGCCGTCGTGCCCGCGCCGATCGACTTTCCGCCCATGCGCTTCTACCAGCTCTGGCACGGACGCAACCAGCATGCCGCGGGCCATACCTGGCTCCGCTCGCTGCTTTCGGCCGTGATGCGGACCGCAAGTGCCACGCGCCACCTGCGCGTGAGCACGCCGGCGGCGCCCGACCTGCGGCAATTTGCGTGAGCGGGCCGGGCCCGACCGTGCCCGGCTGAGCTTCGGCCGAAAGGAAAATTCACGCGGACGTGGACTTCGATCCAGAATGCCGGTCTCCAACGACCCACTGCGCCGCACCATGCCTGCCGCCTCCACGCGACCGCTGCTGACCGCCGATCACATCCGGATGATCGACAAGGGCGTCTCGGCGATCGTCGCCTCGCGCGACGCCGCGCACCGGCCCAGCCTGATGCGTGCGGTGGGCGCCGCCATCGCGGCCGACGGCAGCGAGGTCACGGTGTATGTCTCTCGCAGCCAGTCGCGCCAGCTGCTGCTGGACATCGCGGCTACCGGGCAGATCGCGGTCGTGTTCAGCGAACCCCTGAGCCACCGCACGGTGCAGCTCAAGGCGCACCGGGCCGAGCTGCGGGGCGCGACCGAAGACGACGCCCCGCTGCTTGCGCGCTACCTGCACTCGATGGAGCAGGAGGTCGGCCACGTGGGCTTCGATGCGCGCTTCGTGCAGGCGATGCTGGCCTTCGATCTGGAGGACGTCGTGGCGGTCCGATTCCGCCCCTCCGAGGCCTTCGACCAGACGCCGGGCCCGAAGGCAGGCAGCCCATTGCCTGCGGCTCGAGAGGAACTGCCGTGAGCGCAACGCGTGAAGTCCCCTCGCTGCATGCGATCCGCGCCTGCTTCGAGGGTGCGATCCCCGCCATGATGGCCACCTGCTCGCAGGACGGCACGCCCAACGTCGCCTACATCTCGCAGGTCTGGTACGTCGACGAGCGGCACGTCGCACTGTCTTTCCAGTTCTTCAACAAGACGCGGCAGAACATCCTGGCCAACCCGCACGGCACGGTGCTCGTGATGGACCCCGTGAGTGCGGCCTTTCACCGGCTCGACCTGCGCTACCTGCGCACCGAGGACGAAGGCCCGCGCTTCGAGGCCATGAAGGCGCAGCTGGCCGGCATCGCCTCGCATTCGGGAATGTCGGGCGTGTTCCGCCTGCTGGGCGCCGACATCTATGCGGTCGAGGCCATCGAGACCCTCGAAGGCCGGCGCCTGCCTGCGCCGCCGCCGCGTCATGGACTGCTGGCCGGCGTGCGCTGCTGCGCGGAGCGGCTGGCTGCCTGCACGGCCACCGACGAACTGCTGCAGGCCACGCTCGCGGTGCTCAACGACCCGCTCGACATCCGGCATGCGATGGTGCTGATGCACGACGGCGCGACCGGCCGCCTCTACACCGTGGCCAGCTGCGGCTACGCCGCCTCGGGCGTGGGCTCTGAGATCCCGATCGGCCACGGAGTGATCGGCGTCGCCGCGCGAGAGCGCACGCCGGTGCGCATCAGCCACATGACGAATGCGGCCAGCTACAGCCACGCGGTGCGCAGCAGCATGCGCGACGACGAGCCGGACCTGGTGCTCGAGACCGAGATCCCGTTTCCGGGCCTGCGCGAGCCGCACAGCCAGCTCGCGGTGCCGATCCTCGCCAGCGGGCGGCTGGTGGGTGCGCTGTTCGTCGAGAGCCCGCTC
Organism: Variovorax jilinensis; assembly: GCF_030316885.1. Taxonomy (GTDB): domain Bacteria; phylum Pseudomonadota; class Gammaproteobacteria; order Burkholderiales; family Burkholderiaceae_C; genus Variovorax; species Variovorax jilinensis. The sequence goes on from NZ_JASZYQ010000003.1 coordinate 553,063, forward strand.
GACATGCGCTTCGGCTTCGAGGACGAGGATGCGCTGGTGGCGATCGCCGGGCATCTGGGGGCGGCGCTCGAACTGCTGCGCACCGGCGACGAGGGAGGGATCGCGGCGGAGCCGTCGAACCGCACGGCGCCGCCCTCGGGCGCGCCGATCGCGGTGCGCCACTACCTGGCCAACCACAGCATCTTCATCGGCGACGGCTACCTCATCAAGGGCGTGGCCGGCGCCATCCTTGGCAAGCTCCTGCGCGAGCACACGCAACAGGGCCGCAGCGAGTTCAGCAACCGCGAACTCCGGCTGGACCCCGGCCTGCGGCTGCCCGACCTGTCGGACAACCTCGAGGCGCGCCTGGTGCTGCTGCAGCGCAGGCTGCAGGAGAACAGCCCGCACATCCGGATCGAGAAGACCGGCCGCGGGCGCTTCCTGTTGCGCGTGGACCGGCCGGTGGCGCTGACCGAGATCGCCTGAGGTCCGGACCCGGTCAGGCCTGCGCCTGCGCCAGCCCCAGCGCGATGTCGAGCTTGTCGCGTTCGCGTTCGCTCAGGTGCGGCCGCACGACATCGAGAGCGGCAGCGAAGGCCGCTGCCGGTGCGTGCGCGCGCATGTCGGCCAGCATCCCGGCGCGTTCCGCCGGATTCATGACGGGCACCATCCAGCGCAGCACGAACATCATCTCCTCGGGCGGAATCGAGGCGACCAGCGCGCCATGGATCTCGTTGAGCTCGGCATCGGTGTAGCGGGCCCACAGCACCGCGTTGTGCGCCGTCTCCTCGACATGCATGTGCTCGAAGTTGTGGGCGATGAAGAGCGACAGCGCCCGATACAGCGCCAGCGCGCCGGCCGCGCGCTCCCTGGCCTCGCATTGCAGCAGCGCGGTCGTCCGGTCGGCCAGCGCGAGGATGTCCCGCAGGTGCTCGTCGTGCTCGTGCGCGATGCGGCCGCTGGCGCCTGCCGCGCGGTCCTCGATCGCGGGATGCAGGAAGTCGTTCTCGTGCCTCAGGTGCGAGCGGCAGAAGTCCAGCAGTTCGAGCACGCGCTGCGTGACCCGGGCCAGTTCGAGCGCATCGTCGCTGTCCATGCGGCCGACGGCCAGGAGCGTGTCGGCCATCAGCGCGCGCAGCGCCTTGTGAATGCCGGCATACAGATCGACGCGGGGCGATGCGGCCTCCGCGACATGGCGCAGTTCGCGCGGGTCGATGTTCATGGGGTCCTTCTTTCGGCTTCGGCGACGGGCGCACCGTGCGCCTGTCTGCCGTAGGAAAGTCTAGGAACCCGGGGCCGCGCGCGCCGCTAAGAATTGCTTAAGCAATCCCTCACCGAACCTTAAATTCGATGCGCGCGCGGCCTCGGCGGCCTCAGGATGCCGGAACCTGCAGCCCGGTCAGCTTGCGCTCGAAGCGCAGCAGCCAGAGCCGCGTCGGCCGCTCGAGGTCGCTGCCGCGCACCAGCTGGGCGCCGGCCACGCCGGCCGGGCAGCCGCTCACGATCGCGCCAGCGGCATCGACCGTGCAGTCCTCGACGCTGCCGGCGACGCGCTGGCCGTTGGCGTCGAGCAGCGTGGTGGCCAGGCCGAAGTCGTTGTCGTTCACCAGCGCCAGCGTGTGGTCCTCGACCAGCGTCAGGCCTTCCGCCTTCTCGGCCATCCAGCCGATCGCGTTGAGGTCGAGCAGGTCGGTCTTCCTGAGCGTGACCACGCTCGACCAGTCTGCGCCGGCTGACGCGGCCTGCGTGATGCTGCTGATCTCGAGGTTGTGGTCCAGCGCGGCGATGTCGGTCGCGTTGGCGGGAATCTCGACCAGCACCAGCTTGTTGAAGACGCGGCCGTCGCTCTTGCGCGCGCCCTGCTCGATCACGATGAAGCGGCCGTTGCCGAGGCTCACGACGTCGCCGAGCTTGGCATTGCCGGTGCGGTCCTTGTCGTACTGGCTGCCGTCGATCGGATAGGCGTAGAGCTTCGAGCGCTCGGTCGTCGGATCGAACTCGAGCCAGCGCGTGAACTTCGCGAGATGGCGCACGTCGGTGTTGCTGCCACCGGGCGGCTTGGCCTTGATCGACTTGCCGGCGCTGTCGCGCGGATCGATCGGGCTCTGCAGGAAGCCGTGCAGCCGGCCGCTCGCCACGTCCAGCGTCAGGCCTTCCATGCCGCGGTTGGGCCGCCGCTGTGCCAGCACCAACGGCAGGTCGGCAGCGCCGCTGCCGGGGCTGTAGCGCTTTTGCACCACGCCGGTCGCGATGTCGATGCGCACGATGAAGGGACCGTATTCGTCGCTGCTCCAGAGCACGTTGCGCGCGCGGTCGAGCACCAGCGACTCGGGGTCGAGGCCGTTGGCATCGAAGCCGGCCTTGGCAGCGTCGTAGACGTAGGTGTCGTCGAGCGGGGTCTCGCCGGTGGCGCCCACGCCCGACTGCGGCGGCAGGCCCGTGAGCTTGCGGCTCGCGTCGAGGCGCAGCGGCGTGCTCGACTGCAGCACGGCACCGTTCCTGCCGATCGTGACCAGACCGAAGCTCGGCGCGAAGGACGGCGCCGGGAACACCTTGCTGATGCTCGTGCCGGTGCCGCCGGGCGTCGGCGCTGTCGGGCCGTCGCCGTTCGGTCCGCGGTCGGTGATGGCGTAGAACTCCAGTGCGCCATCGGCCGCCGTGCCCTTGAAGGCCAGGCCGGAACCGTAGGCCGGCAGGAAGCCGTTCGGGAACTGCGCGCGGATCTTCGCGTTGCTGCCTTCGTAAGGCACGTTGAACTTCGTGTCGGCCTGCATCTGGTGGCGCGAGACGCTCAGCGCGATGCTGCCCAGGGCATGGGTCTGAACGGCCGACTCGACCAGCGCGATGCCTGTCTGCGAAGTCAGCGTGTTCTCGAAATGCTCGCGTGCGAGGGACCGCCGCGCGGCATCCGAGACCCGCGTCGCGTAGGGGCCGGGCAGGCTCGCCATCAGCGCATTGAAGGCGGCGTCGAAGCTGGCGCCCGCGGCGCCGAAGTCGAGCGCATTGGCCTTCAGTGCGGCCTTCAGCGCATCGCCGATGCGGATGCCGTTGGACGGGTCGCCGTCCTCGTCGAAACCCTGCAATGCGACCAACCGGTTGACCACCGCGTCGGCCTTGAGGCTCTCGGGCGTGGCCTGCAGGTTCGCCAGGGACAAGGGGGTCAGCGTGCTGCCGCAGGCGGCGCTGCCGAGTGCCAGCGCACCGAGGCTGAAGGCCACGGTCTCGCCTTCCTTGCAGGCGAACTCGCCCTTGGCGTTGGTCACTGCCTTGGGCGAGCTGCCGGCCACGTAGTCCAGGCCCTCGACCGCCGCATCCAGGAAGACGCCCGAGACGCTCTTGGCAGCCACCGTGTCACCGGCTCCCGACGTGCCGCCAGCGCCCGCGCCCGCGCCTGCGCCTGCGCCGACACCGCTGCCACCGCTTGCGGCGGGCAGCGTGAAGCTACCCCCGCTTCCCCCGCCCCCGCATGCGGCCACGACCAGGCTTGCGCCCACCGCCATGACCCAGCTCACCCTCGATCTTTTCTCGTTCATCGTCGTCCTGTTGTTCGCGACTCGCGCACCGCGCGCGAAATTACGGCGCATTAGGTCCAACTCGTGTGACAAGCTCGTGAAACCGGGCCGCCCTGCCCCGCCCCGCTGCCAGGATCGGGAAGGCGCACACCGCTTGAAGAGCGCCCGCACGCCGACTAATCTGAAGCGGTGGGCAGACCTCCGTCAGCCCGGGAGTTCCGCATGTACGAACGCATCCTCGTCGCCACCGACGGCTCGGAGCTGTCGGAACTGGCCGTGGCCGGCGCCATCGACCTGGCCCTGCTGACCCAGGCGGAACTGTTCGCCGTCAAGGTCTCGCACCACCAGAGCGCGGGCTATTTCGAAGGCTCGCTGCTGATCAACCAGCTCGACGCGGCGCGCCTGCGCGATCACGCCGACGCCGAGTCGCAGCGCGTGGTCGACAGCGTCAAGGACAGGGCCGATGCACGGGGGGTCAAGCGCACCACCGGCATCGTGATCCGCTCCGAAGGCGTGTCGGAAGCCATCATCGACGCTGCGCGGATCCACCACTGCGACCTGATCGTGATGGCCTCGCACGGCCGTCGCGGCATCAAGCGCCTGCTCATGGGCAGCGAGACGCTGCATGTGCTGACGCACTCGCACACGCCGGTGCTGGTGCTGCGCTGAGGCGGAGGACGGCGCGCGGCGGGCTCAGCGCGCCGGTGCCGCGTCGCGCTGGCGGTCTTCGCGCTTGACCGCCAGGTAGGTCGCGAGATCGATCTCGTGCAGCTGCCGCGGATAGCGCTCGATCGATTCGAACCAGCCCTGCAGCCGCTTGTCCTGCCGCTCGGCGGGCGGCACCGCAAGGCCGTCGAGGTAGGCGTCGAGCGCGAGGAAGTAGCGCATCGCGTTGCGCTCCACCAGGCCCCGCAGGCCACGGATGTACTCGGGCTCGCCGCCGGCCTGCTTGCCGACCTTGGTGAAGCCCACCTTGTCGCTGCCGAAGGTCGCGAGATAGGCCATGGTGGCGAGCCTGGCCATCATGTTGTGGTCGTAGGAATAGGCGAAATGCAGGAAGGTCCGGTTCGCGTCGAGCGGCACGCCCTCGACCATCACGCGGTAGTTGCCGGTGCCCATCGGCCCCGATGCGGCCTTCAGGTCGACCAGCAGATAGTCCGGCGAGGCCTGCGCCACCCGATGCACGAAGGAGAGTTCGAAGGCCTGCTCGATCGGCTTGTCGTAGCGCGGCACCACACTGAGCGTGAGCACGTCGCCCTCGGCACCGCGGGCCAGCCGGCAGCGCCGGTTGTTGACGTGCAGCAGCAGCATGTCGCACCACTGCGAGGGGCTCGCAAGGGCGCGCCGCACGTCGTCGATCGAGTGATCGACCACGGCATAGACGTCGCCCTGCAGGCCGCCGTCGGTCTCTGCCGAGTCGAGCACGATCGGCCGCTGCAGGGCGCTGTGGGCGAGGCCGCCTGCGAGCTTGCCGTGCAGCGCGTGCAGCGCCTGGGCGGACCCGGCCTCGAGCCCGGCTTGGGCCTGCAGCACGACACTGCAGAGCGCCAGGCAGAGCCAGCAGCGAAAGCGGGCGATACGGGCCTGCGACGGGGTGTGCATGCCGCACGATACCGCGACCGGCCCTTTGCTGGCCGCCGGGCACGGACGGCCCGGGCTCAGCGGCCCTTGCGGATCACCGGCTTGCCGCCGGCGGACTTCGGTCGCCCGGCCCCGGTGTCGCGCGGCGGCAGCCCGGTGTGCTGCGTCAGGATGCGGCCTTTCACGGGTGCGGCCGATGCGGCGGCCTTGGGCGCCACCGTGGTGGAGTTCTTGCGCCGCGCGCTCTGGTAGCTGCCGTCGGTCAGCGGCTGCCAGGTGGGGATCAGGTGGTGCTTGCCGTTGCCGATCAGGTCGGCCCGGCCCATGGACTTCAGGGCTTCGCGCAACAGCGGCCAGTTGTTCGCATCGTGGTAGCGCAGGAAGGCCTTGTGCAGACGGCGGCGCTTGTCGCCGCGCACGATGTCGACCGTCTCGCTCTCGCGCGTGATCTTGCGCAGCGGGTTGCGGTTGGTGTGGTACATCGTGGTCGCGGTGGCCATCGGCGACGGGTAGAAGGTCTGGACCTGGTCGGCCCGGAAGCCGTTCTTCTTGAGCCAGATCGCGAGGTTCATCATGTCCTCGTCGCTGGTGCCCGGATGCGCGGCAATGAAGTACGGGATCAGGTACTGCTTCTTGCCGGCCTCGGCCGAGAACTTCTCGAACATCTGCTTGAACTTGTCGTAGCTGCCGATGCCGGGCTTCATCATCTTCGTGAGCGGGCCCTGCTCGGTGTGCTCGGGCGCGATCTTGAGGTAGCCGCCGACATGGTGCTGCACCAGCTCCTTCACGTATTCGGGCGACTGCACCGCGAGGTCGTAGCGCAGGCCGGAGCCGATCAGGATCTTCTTGATGCCCTTGAGCGCGCGCGCCCGGCGGTAGATCTTGATCAGCGGATCGTGGCTGGTGTTGAGGTTCTGGCAGATGCCCGGGTAGACGCAGCTGGGCTTGCGGCAGGCGGCCTCGATCTCCGGCGTCTTGCAGCCGATGCGGTACATGTTGGCGGTCGGTCCGCCGAGATCGGAGATGGTGCCCGTGAAGCCCTTGACGCTGTCGCGGATCGCCTCGACCTCCTTGATGATCGATTCCTCGGAGCGGCTCTGGATGATGCGGCCCTCGTGCTCGGTGATCGAGCAGAAGGTGCAGCCGCCGAAGCAGCCGCGCATGATGTTCACGCTGAAGCGGATCATCTCCCAGGCCGGGATCTTGGTGGCGCCGTCGTGGCTGCCCTGCGCATCGGCGTAGCTGGGATGCGGGCTGCGCGCATACGGCAGGTCGAACACGTGGTCCATCTCGGCCGTGGTCAGCGGGATCGGCGGCGGATTGATCCAGACATCGCGCGCGGTCGCGCCTTCGCCATGCGCCTGCACCAGCGCACGCGCATTGCCGGGGTTGGTCTCGAGGTGCAGCACGCGGTTGGCGTGGGCATAGAGCACCGGGTCGGCGCGCACCTGCTCGTACGAAGGCAGCCGGATCACCGAACGGTCGCGCGGCGGCACCTTGATGCGCTCGCGCGGCTGCAGCGCCGGATTGGGCACGAAGCGCAGGGGCTTGATCGCCGGGTTGACCGCCCCGCCCGCGGATTCGGCGGCGCGGGCCACGGCCTCGGCCTCGTCTTCCTTGGCGCAGGTGGCGCCATTGGCCTTGGCCTGCTCGGACACCACGAGGTAGGGATTGACGTGAGCCTCGACCCGGCCCGGCTCGTCGACGCTGGTCGAATCGATCTCGAACCAGCCTTGGGCGGACTCGTCGCCGGTGCGCCGCACGAACGCGGTGCCGCGCACGTCGGTGATCTGAGCGACCGGCTCGCGCGCGGCCAGGCGGTGCGCGATCTCGACGATGGCGCGCTCGGCGTTGCCGTACAGGAGCAGGTCGCACTTGGCGTCGACCACGATCGATCGGCGGACCTTGTCCTGCCAGTAGTCGTAGTGGGCGATGCGGCGCAGCGAGCCTTCGATGCCGCCGAGCACGATCGGCACGTCGCTCCAGGCCTCGCGGCAGCGCTGCGAATAGACGATGGCCGCGCGGTCGGGGCGGTGGCCGCCGACGTCGCCGGGCGTGTAGGCATCGTCGCTGCGTACCTTGCGATCGGCCGTGTAGCGGTTGATCATCGAATCCATGTTGCCGGCCGTGACGCCGAAGAACAGGTTCGGGCGGCCCAGCGCCTTGAAGGGATCGGCACTCTGCCAGTCGGGCTGCGCGATGATGCCGACACGAAATCCCTGGGCCTCCAGCATGCGGCCGATCACCGACATGCCGAAGCTCGGATGGTCGACATAGGCATCGCCCGTGACCACGATCACGTCGCAGCTGTCCCAGCCGAGCGCGTCCATCTCGGCACGGCTGGTCGGCAGGAACTTCGCCGTGCCGAAGCGTGCCGCCCAGTACTTGCGGTAGCTGGTCAGCGGCTTGGCGGCGCGCGCGAAAAAGGAGACGTCGACGGGGGCGTTCATCAGGGGCTGGTGGGCGGGCGTTGGGTCCCGCATGCACCTGCAGAAGTGCAGGCCCGCGGGCAGGGAGGCCCGTGTAGGGCAACCCTGTATTTTAGGGTTTTCCACAGGATTTGTCGCCCCTGCAGGGCATGGCAGCGGCGAAGCAAGGGCTTCGGAGGCCTCGTCAATTGCTTGCCTCGGGCAAGCATTTATTTGACAATGTCAATCATGTCAGCGCTCTCGACCCTCCCCGATGTCGCCGCCGTGAAGGCCATTCGCGGCTTCAATCGCTTCTACACGCGGCGCATCGGCGCGCTCGATCCCTACCTCGACAGCGACATGTCGCTGACCGACGTGCGGGTGCTCTATGAACTGGCCCATCGCCAACGCGCCATCGCGAGCGAGATCGGGCGCGACCTGCAGCTGGATGCCGGCTACCTGAGCCGCATCCTGCGCCGCTTCGAGGCAAAGGGCTGGCTGGTGCGCGAAACCGACGACCGCGACGCCCGCCAGAGTCTGCTGCGCCTGACCGACGCCGGCCATGCGGCCTTCGCCCCGCTGCAGCAGAAGTCGCGCGACGAGGCGGCCGCGCTGCTCGCGCCGCTCGCCGCGCCGCAGCGCCGCCAGCTGGTCGAGGCGATGGGCACCGTCCGTGCGCTGCTCGATCCCGAATCGCCCGCCGCGCAGGCCGGGCCTCGGACGCAGGCGGCCGTGCTGCGCGACCCGGCGCCCGGCGACATCGGCTGGGTGGTGCAGCAGCACGGCGAGATCTATGCGCGTGAATACGGCTGGAACAGCGACTTCGAGGCCCTGGTGGCCGACATCGCGGGGCAGTTCCTGCGCAAGTTCCAGCCTGACTGGGAGCGCTGCTGGATCGCCGAACTGAACGGAGAGCGCGTGGGCGCGGTGTTCGTGGTGCGCAAGTCCGCCACCACGGCCCAGCTGCGCATGCTGATCCTCGCGCCCGGCGCGCGCGGCCTGGGCCTGGGCAGCCGCCTGACCGACGAATGCCTGGCCTTTGCGCGCGCCAGGGGCTATCGCAAGATGGTGCTCTGGACCAACAGCTGCCTCACTGCCGCGCGCGGCATCTACGCGGCCCGCGGTTTCAGGCTGGTCAAGTCGGAGCCCTACGAGGGCTTCGGCCAGCAGCTGGTCGGCGAGACCTGGGAACTGAAGCTCTGACCGGGGACGGGCGGCGCCCTATTGCATGAACCAGCCGTGGCTCACCACCATCGACTGGCCGGTCAGCGCATTGGTCGGGAAGCCCGCGAACAGCAGCGCCACGCGAGCGACGTCATCGGTGGTCGTGAATTCGCCGTCCACGGTTTCCTTGAGCATCACGTTCTTGATCACCTGCTCCTCGGTGATGCCGAGCGTCTTTGCCTGCTCGGGGATCTGCTTCTCGACCAGCGGCGTGCGCACGAAGCCCGGGCAGATCACGTTGGCGCGCACGTTGTGCTTGGCGCCTTCCTTGGCAACCGTCTTGCACAGACCGATCAGTCCGTGCTTGGCCGTGACGTAGGGCGCCTTGAGCAGCGAGGCCTCCTTGGAGTGCACCGAACCCATGTAGATCACGCTGCCGCCGCGGCCCTGGGCGTACATGTGCTTGAGGCAGGCCTTGGTGGTGAGGAAGGCGCCGTCGAGGTGGATCGCGAGCATCTTCTTCCAGTCGGCGAAGCTGAACTCCTCCACCGGATGCACGATCTGGATGCCGGCGTTGCTGACCAGGATGTCGATGCCGCCGAAGGCCTTGGCGGCTTCCTCGACTGCGGCATCCACCTGTTCCTCGCTCGTGACGTCGACGCCGACGCCGATCGCCTGCGCACCCGTGGCCTTGAGCTCGGCTGCGGTGGCGTCCGCCGCCTGCTTGTTGAGGTCGGCGATCACGATCTTCGCGCCTTCCTGGGCGAAGAGGATGGCGATTTCCTTGCCGATACCGCTGGCCGAGCCGGTGATGAAAGCGACCTTGTCCTTGAGCTGCATGGTGTACTCCTTTGCGTGATGTGAATGGGGAATGCGTGCAATCTGCGTGCCGCGCCTTGAGGCAACCTGATCCGGCCCGTCAGGCGGTCGACGGAATGCGCGGCAGCTGCATCGGATGGCGCACGCGCCGGGCCTCGGGCTCGGTCAGGTCGAAGGTGGTGACGCCGTTGGCCGGCGTGCCGGCCTGCAGCCACTCGGGATGCTCGAGCGTGTTGCGGATGTCGCGCAGGCCGGCCTGCCAGTGCTCGTCGACCGAGGCGCGCGAGAACTCGTAGTCCTTCGATTCGAGCTCGTAGGGCTTGTTGCGGTAGATCAGGTGCACGATGTCGATCGGCTCGTGCGTGAGCTGAGCGCAGACCGCGGCCACGCTGGGATCACGTCGCAGCGCCGCGGGCAGCTTGCCGATCAGGTCGGCCACCGCCTGCTGCAGATTCAGGTTGGCGGCAAGCGCGTCGGTGTTCATGCGCGTGCGGCTCGAATAGGTGATGTCCTTCTGCCGCTCGAGCGTCTCGGCCAGCGTGCCCGGCATCGCGCCGCGGGCACTGAACAGGTCGACCTGCAGCACCAGCAGCGGCTCGCTGCGCGGGTGCTGGTCGAGCACGTACTGCAGAGGCGTGTTGGAGACGATGCCGCCGTCCCAGTAGTCCTCGCCGTCGATGTGCACCGGCGCGAAGCCCGGCGGCAGCGCACCGCTGGCCATGATGTGCTCGGGCCCGATCTTCTGGATCGTATTGTCGAAATAGACCGAGTTGCCGGTGCGCACGTTGACCGCCCCGACGCTGAAGCGCGTGTCGCAATGGTTGATGCGGTCGAAGTCGACCAGCCGCTCGAGCGTGGCCTTGAGCGGCGCGGTGTCGTAGTAGCTCAGCACCGGCGCCGCGCCGCCCATCAGCATGAGAGGGCTGCGGCGCGGCTCGAAGAAGCCGGGCACGCCCAGCAGCGCGGTGGCGGTGGCGCTCCACTGGTTCAGCGCCGCGCGGTCGCCCCACCACGAGGGCAGCCGCTGCGTCGGGCCAGAGGACACCAGCTGCCAGAACTCGTGCAGCCGGTCGACGCGTCGTTCGGGCGGATTGCCCGCGATCAGCGCCGCGTTGACCGCGCCGATCGAGACACCCGCCACCCAGTCGAGCTGCTTGTGCTTCTCGATGACGCCGGCGTACACCCCTGCCTGATAGGCTCCGAGCGCACCGCCGCCCTGCAGCACCAGGGCCTTGCGGGCGCGCGTGATGTCGATCTTCGGCCCTGGCTTTGCGGTCGTTGCGCTCCTGGCGCCACGCTTCGTAGATTTGCGGGCGGCGGCGGACGAAGAGGAGGCGGAAGTGGAAGCGGGCATGGCGTCATTTGACACCATCCGCCAGCGCCCTCATCGCTCGCCCGGAACGCGCGCGCTACATCCTGGGCAGCATCTGGCCGCGGATCTCGCCACCCGGATTGGCAGCGGTATGGATGTTCGCGTACCAGCGGCCGGACATCAGGTCGGCGGCCTGGGCGTGCGTGAGCATGGCCTGTCCCTCGATCGGACTCGCGGTGGAGGTGAACGGCAGCACCACCGCCGCATTCGCACCCGAGGACGCGGGGCCATGGAAGTGCGCCGCCGTGGCCGGTCCGCTCAGGCCCTCGTACGTGATCTTGTACTTGAGCACGTTGGTGTCCTTGTTGAGCGTGGCTTCGGCCATGCCGCTGCCGCGCGTCATGTTGGGCGGCACCTCGCTCGAGGCGTTCATGGCGCCACTGAAGCTCGCGGTGTTCGACTTGGACATCATCCCGCAGCCCGCCAGCGCGGCGGCCGCGACGCCCACGGCCAGTCCCGTGCGCAGCATCTTTCCGTATCGGTCCATGGTTGATCTCCAGCTGTTGTTCGTAAGGGGCCAGCTTAGGCAGCCGCTGCCGCATGCGCTGTCGGTCATGGCCCCGACTTGCAACCAGGGGAATGGCATCATCGAAGCCCATGACCAAGCCCCTGCCCTCCGCCACCGACGTGGTCCGCTTCTGGCACCAGGCCGGCCCCGAACGCTGGTTCGCCAAGGACGACGCCTTCGACGCCGACTTCAGGTCGCGCTTCGAGACGCTGCACCACCATGCCGCCACCGGCGCGCTCGATGCCTGGGCCGCAGATGCCGAAGGCGCGCTGGCCCTGCTGGTGCTGCTCGACCAGTTGCCCCGCAACGCCTGGCGCGGCAGCGGCCACATGTTCGCCACCGACGGCAAGGCGCGCCGCATCGCGGAGGCCGCCATCGAAGCCGGCTTCGATCTTGCGGTCGAGCCCGCGCTCAGGCCCTTCTTCTACCTGCCGTTCATGCATTCGGAATCGCTGGCGGACCAGGAGCGTTCGGTGGTGCTCACCAGCGCGCTCGATGCCAACACCCGGCGCTTCGCGATCCTGCACCGCGACATCGTGGCGCGCTTCGGCCGCTTCCCGCATCGCAACGCATCACTGGGCCGCGACACCACGCCGGAAGAGCAGCAGTTCCTCGATCAGGGCGGGTTCGCGGGGTAGGCCCCGTCGTCGCGCGTCGGCGAGCGTCCGGGCGCCGGCCGCGGCACGCCCTTGAGCGAGCCGTAGGTGTGGGCGTATACCCAGGTGAACTCGACGCCCAGCAGGAAGATCTGGGCCGAGTAGTAGACCCACACCAGCACCACCACCAGCGAGCCGGCCGCGCCGTAGCCCGAGGCCACGCCGGTGGTGCCGATATAGAGCCCGATCAGGAACTTGCCGATCGTGAACAGCACCGCCGTCACGGTGGCGCCGACCCAGACGTCGCGCCACTGCACACTCACGCGCGGCATGACCTTGTAGATCATCGCGAAGCCCACGGTCACGATCACGAAGCCGAACACCGAGTTGACGTACTGGGCCAGCGTGGCCCAGCCACCGAACAGCGGCGCCCACCATTCGCCGAGCGCCGCGAGCGCGGCGTTCACGACCAGCGACACGATCAGCAGGAAGCCGATGCCCATGATCATGCTGAACGACAGCAGGCGCGTGCGCAGCAGCGAGAAGAGCCCGCCACCCTCGTTGCGAGCGGGGGCGCGCCAGATGCGGTCGAGCGCATCCTGCAGCTCGCCGAACACGGTGGTGGCGCCCACCACCAGCAGACCGAGGCCGACCACGGTGGCGACGATGCCCTGGGCCGGCTTGTTGAGCGCCTCGAGCATCGACTGCACGGCCCTGGCGCCGTCGGGCCCCATGAGGCCCGAGAGCTGCTCGAGGATCTCGCCGCGCGCCGCGTCCTCGCCGAACACCAGCCCCACCACCGAGATCACGATCAGGATCAGCGGTGCCACCGAGAACACCGTGTAGTAGGCCAGCGCCGCGCCCATGCTCGGGGCGTAGTCGGCCCGCCAGGAGGCGACGGACTGCTTGCAGAGGTCGAACAGCGCACGTGGATTCATGGTTCGCAGTGTCGCAGCAAGCGCCGTGCGGCAGCGTCGGACGATGTCCCAGGCCGCGCCGCCCGGACGGACATAATCGCCTCACCCATGCATCCGGCCAGTCCCCCCGCGTCCTCGGACCCCGCGTCCGACCGCCCGCGACCGAAGTCGCCGCGCGACCTCTTCGTGTCCTGCACCTGGCTCGCGCTGCAGGGCTTCGGCGGCGTGCTGGCGATCGTGCAGCGCGAGATGGTCGAGAAGAAGCGCTGGCTCACGGCGGACGAGTTCCTCGAGGACTGGGCGGTGGCACAGGTGCTGCCCGGCCCCAACGTGATCAATCTCGCGCTGATCATCGGCGACCGCCATTTCGGCCTGCGCGGCGCGCTCGCCGCGGTGGCCGGCATGCTGACGGTGCCGCTCTGCGTCATCCTCGCGCTCGCGGTGCTGCATGCGCAGTTCGCGAGCAACCCGCAGGTGGCCGGCGCGCTGCGCGGCATGGGCGCGGTGGCCGGCGGGCTCATCGCGGCGACCGGCATCAAGCTGGTGCCGCAGTTGCGCCGCCATCCGCTGGGCTTCGGCATCTGCCTCCTGTTCGTGGCGCTGGTCTTCGCGGCGATCGTGGTCGCGCGCATTCCGCTCGGCTGGGTGCTGCTGGTGGTCGGCGGCATCGCCTGCCTCCTGACCTGGCGAAGGATGGGCGCATGACCATCGTGATGCACTGGCAGGACTGGCTGTCGCTGTTCGCGCAGTTCCTGATGCTCTCGTTGCTGTCGATCAGCGGCGCCATCACGGCCGTGCCCGACATGCACCGCTACCTCGTGAGCCAGCATGGCTGGCTGACCGATGCCCAGTTCACGTCTTCGGTCGCGATCGCCCAGGCGGCCCCGGGCCCCAACGTGCTGTTCGTCGCGTTGATGGGCTGGAACGTCGGCCTCAACGCCGGCGGCGGCTTCGACGCCGGGCCGACGGCCTGGCTGCTGGGCCTGCTGGGCCTGTCGCTGATGCTGGTCGGCATCATGCTGCCGAGCAGCACCCTGGCCTTCTTCGCGACCCGCTGGGGCCACCGCAACCGCACGCGGCGCGAAGTGCGCGCCTTCAAGCAGGGCATGGCACCGATCGTCATCGGCCTGCTGGTCGCCACGGGCTGGATCCTGGCGGCCGGCAACCAGGCCGGCGAGGCGGCCCCCTGGCATCTCTGGCTGCTGACCGCCGCCGCCACGCTGATCGTCTGGCGCACGCGCATCCACCTGCTGTGGCTGCTGGGCGGCGGCGCGCTGCTCGGCGCCTTCGGTTTCGTCTGATCCTTCACACCAGGAGTACTTCCATGCAACTTCGACCCCTCGGCCGTTCCGGCCTGCAGGTCTCGCCGCTGGCCTTCGGCGGCAACGTCTTCGGCTGGACCGTGGACGAGGCGATGTCGTTCCGACTGCTCGATGCCTGGCTCGACGCCGGCTTCAATTTCGTCGATACCGCCGACGTCTATTCGCGCTGGGTGCCGGGCCATGCCGGCGGCGAATCCGAGACGCTCATCGGCAAGTGGCTGCGCCAGAGCGGCAAGCGCAACCGCGTGGTGCTCGCGACCAAGCTTGGCAAGCCGATGGCAGACGACAAGAAAGGCCTGTCGCCGGCCTACATCCGGGAGGCGGTCGATGCCTCGCTGCGGCGCCTGAAGACCGACCACATCGACCTCTACCAGTCGCACGACGACGATGCCGAGACGCCGCTGTCCGAAACGGCCGAGGCCTTCGCGGCGCTGATCAAGGCCGGCAAGGTGCGCGCCATCGGCGCCTCGAACTTCAGCGCACCGCGCCTGGCCGAGGCGCTCGATGTCGCCGAGCGGCTGGGCCTGCCGCGCTACGAGAGCCTGCAGCCGCTCTACAACCTCTACGACCGCGCCGTCTTCGAGGACGAGCTCGAAGCCTTGTGCCTCGAGCGCGGCGTCGGCGTGATCAATTTCTACGCGCTCGCGGCCGGCTTCCTGACCGGCAAGTACCGCAGCGAGGCCGACGTCGCGAAGAGCGCGCGCGGCGCCAGCACGACCAGGAAGTACCTCAACCCGCGCGGCCTGCGAATCCTCGACGCCCTCGATGCCGCCGCCAAGATTCACGGCGCAACGCCGGGCCAGGTGGCGATCGCCTGGCAGATCGCGCGGCCGGCCATCACTGCGCCGATCGCGAGTGCAACCTCGATGCAGCAGCTCGACGAGCTGGTGGCGGCCGTTGCGCTGAAGCTGTCGCCCGAGACGATCGCGGCGCTCGAGGCCGCCAGCGCCGAAGGCGACGCAACTTCATAGCCCCGCCGGTAGGCCTGCTCCGACATGCATTGGCGGCCGGCAGCCGCTGGCGCGTCGCGCCCGGAGGGCCACACTGGGCCGATTCGACATCACGGAGAAAAAGACCATGTCATTCGCCCTTTACATGATCGGCTTCCTGATCTTCCTCGGCGGTCTCGGCTGGGGCGCTTCGGTCGCCGGCGTGCCTTCGCTCTACATCGGCATCGGTGCCCTGATCCTGCTGGGCATCGGCATCTTCAGCGGCGTCGGACGCACCCGCGGCAAGGACCCTTCCTGAGCGGCCAGGCGCTTCGGCGCCGCGCGTGCGACACCCATTTGCTGCCGCGTGGCGCTCGTTTTTTCCGGTAGTCTCGGCCGATGCCTACCTTCGACCCGCTTGCGCCGCCCACGCTCGAATTCTTTGCCGACCTGTCGGTGGAGGTCGAAAAGCCCGTGGTGCTGGCCGTCAGCGCGCGCGGAACGCGCCGCGTGGTGCCCATCGTCGGCGGCAGCGCGACTGGCAACGGCTGGACCGCACGCGTGCTGCCCGGCGGCTCCGACTTCCAGCTGATCGTGAGCGACACGCTGAGCGAGCTCGACGCCCGCTACGGCCTCGAGACCGACGCCGGCGACCTGATCTACGTGCAGAATCACGCCGTGCGTTCGGCGCCCTCCGAGGTCATGGCCAGGCTGCTGCGCGGCGAGCCGGTCGACCCGGCACAGGTCTACTTCCGCTGCAACCCGCGCTTCGAGACCTCGTCGAAGGCGCTGGGCTGGATCACCGACCGCATGTTCGTCGGCGTCGGCGTGCGGCATCCGGCCGAGGTCGTGATGCGCTTCTTCAGCCTCTAGCCCAGGCGCTGTCGCATCGCCTCGTAGAGGCAGACACCGCTGGCCACCGAGACGTTGAGGCTTTCGACCGCCCCCGCCATCGGGATGCTGATGAGCTCGTCGCAGGTCTTGCGCGTGAGTTGGCGCATGCCCTCGCCTTCGGCGCCCAGCACCAGTGCCAGTGGCCGCTTGAGGTCGCACTGGTAGAGCGTGCCCGGGGCGTCGTCGCTGGTGCCGACGCACCAGATGTTGCGCTCCTTGAGTTCGCCAAGCGTGCGCGCGAGGTTGGTCACCATGAAATACGGCACCGTCTCGGCGGCGCCGCTGGCCACCTTGGCCACGGTCGCGTTGATGCCGGCCGCGTGGTCCTTGGGGGCGATCACCGCGTGCGCGCCGGCGCCGTCGGCCACACGCAGGCAGGCCCCCAGGTTGTGCGGATCGGTCACGCCGTCGAGCACCAGCAGCAGCGGCATCGTGCCCTCGGCTTCGAGGCCCTCGAGCAGTTCGTCGAGCGAATGGGTCTGGGCCACCGGCTCTACCCGCGCAGCCACGCCCTGGTGGCCGTGGCTGCCGCTGAGCTTTGACAGGCGAAGGCCGTCGGCCTCGACCAGCCGCACCCCGGCGTCCTGCGCGCGCGCGATGAACTGCCGCATGCGCGCGTCGCGCCGGCTGGCATCGAAGAGCACCTCGATCACCGATTTCGGCGCGGTCTTGATACGCACGCCCACGGCATGGAAGCCGAAGATCACTTTGGGAGAAGACATCCCCCGATTATCGAGCCCCGCCGGTCGAGGCGGTCTCAGCCGGCGTTCTCGTCGCGCGCCACGCGCCCGGCCTCGATCGTGATCTTGCGTTCGCAGCGGTCGGCGATGCCGCGGTCGTGCGTCACCATCACGAGCGTGGTGCCGAGCTCGCTGTTGAGGTCGAACATGAGACGCATGACCTGCTCGCCGGTGGCGAAGTCCAGGCTGCCGGTCGGCTCGTCGGCCAGCAGCAGCGCGGGCTGCACCACGAAGGCCCGCGCCAGCGCCACGCGCTGCTGCTCGCCGCCGGAGAGCACGCGCGGATAGTGGCCCAGCCGCTGGCCCAGGCCGACGCGGCCCAGCATCTCGGTGGCCGCCTTGCGCGCGTCCCTGCGGTCGGCGAGCTCGAGCGGCAGCATCACGTTCTCGAGCGCGCTCAGGTTGGCGAGCAGCTGGAAGCTCTGGAACACGAAGCCGACCTTCTGGGCCCGCAGCGCGGCGCGCTCGTCCTCGTCGATCGCGAACAGGTCCTGGCCGCCGAGCCGGACGGTGCCGCGCGTCGGCGTGTCGAGCCCGGCGACGATGGACAGCAGCGTGCTCTTGCCCGAGCCCGAGGCGCCGACGATGGCAGCGGTCTCCCTGGCGCCCAGGGAGAAATCGATGTCCTGCAGAATGTCCAGGGTTCCGGTGGAATCGGTGACGGACTTGAAGACGTTTTCGACGCTGACGATGGCGTCGGCTCGGTCATCGGATCGGAATGAGGACATTGAAAGGTTTTGCGTGGTGAATCGACGTCACTTTATCTGGTGCGGCATGCTGGCCGCGAATGCAGGGACATGGCTGCCCGCCGCCAGCGCCGCCACCACGGGCAAGCCACCCGTGATCCTGGTGCTCGGAGACTCGCTGTCGGCCGAGTACGGCCTCAAGCGCGGCGAGGGCTGGGTGCCGTTGCTGGACAAACGGCTGGCCGAGCAGAAGGTGCCCGCCACCCTGGTCAACGCGAGCATCAGCGGCGACACGACGGCCGGCGGCCGGGCCCGCCTGCCCAGGCTGCTGGAGCAGCATCAGCCCTCGCTGGTGGTGATCGAGCTGGGCGGCAACGACGCGCTGCGCGGACTGCCGCTGGCGGGCACCGAGGACAACCTGCTGCAGATGACCAAGGCCGTGCAGGCCACGGGCGCCCAGGTGCTGCTGGTCGGCATCCAGGTGCCGCCCAACTACGGCAGCGACTACACGCGCCGCTTCGAGGCCATCTTCTCCAAGGTGGCGGCGGCGACCAAGGCGCCGCTGGTGCCCTTCCTGCTCAAGGGCGTGGCCGACGCTCCCGATGCGGCGACTCTTTTCCAGGCCGACCGCATCCATCCCACCGGCGCGGCGCAGCCGCGAATGCTCGACAACGTCTGGCCCACGCTGCGCAAGATGCTGCCGAAGTGAGAAGGGCCGCATGCCAGCGGCCCACGAAAGCAAAAAGCCGCCGCGGCCCCAATGGCCTCGGCGGCTTTTCTCGCACGGGAAGCAGACTCAGCCGTTCTTGGTCGGCAGCTCGGGTGCAGTGGGTGGATCGTGCTCGAGCGACGCCACGTCGGTTTCCGGATCCCCCGGTTCCAGCCCGTCGCTGCTGGGATTGAGCTTGCGATTGGCCTTCTCCCTCAGCTTGTCTTCCTTCTTCTTCTTCTTTGCCAGTTCCTTCTGGCGCTTTTCATAGCCGTAGTTTGGTGTTGCCACTGCTTCTCCTTCGGGCGAGACAGTCACGGTGACTGCACATCCCGAGACTGTACGCGATATCGGCGGGCGCTCAGAGCGCTTCGAGCGCCTGCTCGAGATCGGCGCGCAGGTCGTCCACGTCCTCGAGGCCGATCGAAAAGCGCACCAGCGTGCCCTTGTGCGGCCACGCAGCCACGGACGCATCGCGCATCAGGCCGATGTCGTAGGGCACCACCAGGCTGATCGGCCCGCCCCACGAATAGCCAAGCCGGAACAGCGACAGGCTGTCGCAGAAGCGATCGACCTGCTCGCTTGCGTAGCTGGCGTCGAACACCACCGAGAACAGCCCGGCGGCGAGGTCCCGGCTGCCGCACAGCCTGAGCCAGTTGACATGGCCCGGCGAGCCTTCGAGCGCCGGATGCAGCACCTGCGCGATCTCGGCCCGGCCCTGCAGCCAGCGCGCCAGCTCGCGCGCGCTGCGGTCGTGCGCGGCGTAGCGCAACGCGATGCTCGGCAGCGAGCGCAGCACGGTCTCGACGTCGCCGACGCCGATACCGAAGCCCATGCGCATGTGGGTCAGCTTGAGGGCGCGATGCAGCCGCTCGTCGCGCGTGAGCACGCTGCCCATCAGCACGTCGCCGCCGCCGCTCGGATACTTGGTGAGCGCCTGGACCGAGATGTCGACCCCCTGCCCCGTGCCGTCGAGGTCGAAGGGTGCGAAGGCGAGGCCGGCGCCCCAGGTGTTGTCGAGCGCCGAAACGACGCCGCGCGCGCGGCACAACGCCACCAGCGCCGGTAGGTCCGGAAACTCCATCGTCACCGAGCCGGGCGCCTCGACCCACACCAGCTTCGTGCGTTCCGAAAGCTTGGCCGCCAGGTCGGCCGGATCGAGCGCGTCGTAGAGCCGGTGCGTGATGCCGAAATTGGCAAGTTCGCCGGTGGCCAGCGCCTTGTTCGGGCCGTAGGCGTTGTCGGGAATCAGTACCTCGTCGCCGGTCTTCAGGAAGGCGAACGAGACCAGTGCGATCGACGCCAGCCCGCTCGGCACCAGCAGGCATTCGCTGCCGCCCTCGAGCGTGGCGAGCCGCTCCTCGAGCGTGAAGGTGGTCGGCGTGCCGTGCAGGCCGTAGGTGTAGCCGGCCTTGGTCTTCCAGTCGCGCGCGCGCATCGCGGCCACGTCGGCGAAGAACACGGTCGACGCCTTGTAGATGCCGGGCTGCGGCGCTGCGAATCGCGCGGGCGGGCTGTACGGATGGTGAATGAGATCGGTGATGGGCTTGCGCATGCCGCCATGCTAGTCGACTGCCGCGCGCGGGCGGCGGACAATGGCGCCATGCTGTCGATGCGCGCCCCGTGCCCCTCGCTGCGGCGCTTCGTCCGCGCGCTGTGGGCCAGCGAGCCGGCGGCCGGCGACGCCCGTGCCGTTGGCGGCGGCGTCGTGCGCGAGCACGTCGTTCCCACCGGTGAGATGCACCTCGTGCTGCGGCTGTCGGGCCCGCCGCTGCGGCTGTTCGCAGGCCCGACAGACACGCGCGGCTGGACCGTGGGCCACGCCCTCGTGGGCGGCGCCCGGTCGCGCTTCCACGCGCGCGACGTCTCGCAGCCTGCGCACTCGGTCGGCGTGCAGCTGCTGCCGGGCGCAGCGCAGGCGCTGTTCGGCCTGCCCGCCGACGCGCTGGCCGAGCAGCACGTGCCGCTCGATGCGCTGTGGGGCGCCTCGGCGGCCGGCGAAGCGCTGGAGCGCGTCCACGCGCCGGCCACGGCCGAAGGCCGCATGGATGCGCTGCAGGCGCTGCTGCTGGAGCGCCTCGACCCGTGGCCCCAGGCCCTGCATCCGGCCATCGCGCAGGCCCTCGCGCGGCTCGGCGGCGGCGCCACGGTGGGGTCGCTGGCGGCGGCCAGCGGCTACAGCCATCGGCGTTTCATCGCGCTGTTTCGCGAGGCGACAGGGCTGGCGCCCAAGCGGCTCGAGCGCGTGCAGCGGCTGCAGCGGGTGCTGGCAACGGGCGCCGACCGGGCCGGCGCCCTGCCCTGGGCCGAACTCGCGCTGCAGGCCGGCTACGGCGACCAGTCGCACCTGCACCGCGACTTCGTCGAGATCACGGGCCTGACACCGCAGGCCTGGCGGCGCGCGGCCCCGGCGTCGCCGAATCACGTGCGGGTGGACTGAACAAGGTCAATTTCGTCCAAGACGTGCCCCGTCGGCTTGCACACAATGGCAGCGCACCGGTTGCCGCGCCGATCTACCCCAAGGAGAGAGTCCCATGGCCGTTCTCGAAATGTTTCCGTATCTCTGCGTCAAGGACACTGCCGCCGCCATCGCCTTCTACGGCGAGGTGTTCGGCGCCACCGAGAAGTTCAGGCTGACCGAGCCCAGCGGCCGGATCGGTCACGCCGAGCTCGATCTGGGCGGCAGCACGCTGATGCTGTGCGACGAGTTCCCCGAATACGGCATACGCAGCGCCAGCACGCTGGGCGCCACGCCGGTCACGATCCACCTGCACGTCGACGACGCCGACGCCGTGGTCGAGCGCGCGCTGAAGGCCGGCGCCACGCTCGAGATCCCGCTCGCGGACCAGTTCTACGGCGAACGCTCGGGCAGCTTCCGCTGCCCCTTCGGTCACCGGTGGAATGTCGGACACTCGATCGAGGACATCGAGCCCGAGGAGATGCAGCGGCGCTACGACGCCGAACTCAAAAAAGGTTAGGCCGGCGCCGGGCCGCTCCCAAGGCGGCCTGCGGCCCCCTCGGTCGGCAGCGACCCACACGCAGTGGGGGGAGCGTGGGGGCTCTATTTCAGACCGACCACTTCTCGATGAGCTTCTCGGCCCCCATCGAGTCGTAGCCCTCGAAGGGCTGGTGGATCCACGGGTTGGTCGGCAGGAACTCGACCGAGTAGTCGGGCGTGAAGGTCGACAGCGCCTTGGTCCACACCACCGCGCTGCGCAGTTCGGTGATCGGCTTGTAGTTGCTCTTGAGCTGGTCCACCACGGCATGCAGCGTGTGGCCCGAGTCCGCCAGGTCGTCGACCAGCAGGACCTTGCCCGCGATCTCGCCCTTGGGCGTGGTGATGTAGCGCGCGATGTCGAGATGGCCCTGCACGGTGCCGGCGTCGGCGCGGTAGGAACTGGTCGACATGATCGCGAGCGGCTTGTCGAAGATGCGCGACAGCACGTCGCCGGGCCTGAGGCCGCCGCGCGCCAGGCACAGGATGGTGTCGAACTGCCAGCCCGACTGATGCACCTTGATCGCGAGCTTCTCGATCAGGTTGTGATACTCGTCATAGCTCACGTAGAGGTGCTTGCCGTCTTCGGTCAACATGGGTCTGGGCTCCAGCGGTGGTGGGGAAATCAGTCGGCGAGATACGGGTGGCGCATCATGATCGTGTGGTCGCGATCGGGGCTGGTCGACACCATGTGGATCGGCACGCCCGTGACCTGCTCGATGCGCTGCAGGTAGAGCCGCGCGTTGATCGGCAGCTTGTCGTAGTGCGTCACCCCCACGGTGCTGTCGCTCCAGCCTTCCAGGGTTTCGTAGACCGGCGTGCAGCGCTCGATCTCGTCGGCACCCATCGGCAGGATGTCGGTGAATTCGCCGTCGAGCTGGTAGCCGGTGCACAGCTTGAGCTCCTCCAGGCCGTCGAGCACGTCAAGCTTGGTGATGCACAGGCCGGAGAGGCCGTTGACCTGGGCCGAGCGCTTGAGCAGCGCGGCGTCGAACCAGCCGCAACGGCGGCTGCGTCCGGTGGTGACGCCCTTCTCGGCGCCCACGTTGCTCAGGTGCCAGCCCACGGTGCCGGGCTTCTCCCAGTCGAGCTCGGTGGGGAAAGGGCCGCCACCGACGCGCGTGCAGTAGGCCTTGGTGATGCCGAGCACGTAGTGCAGCATGCCCGGGCCCACGCCCGAACCCGCGGCTGCATTGCCCGCCACGCAGTTGCTCGAGGTGACGTAGGGATAGGTGCCGTGGTCGACGTCGAGCAGCGTGCCCTGCGCGCCCTCGAACAGCAGGTTGGCGCCGGCACGGTGGGCATCGTTGAGCTCGCGCGAGACGTCGGCCATCATCGGCTTGAGCAGCTCGGCGTGGCGCATGGCCTCGTCGTAGACCGTGTCGAAGTCGATCGCCGGCGCGCTCAGCACCTGCGTCAGCACGTGGTTGTGCAGGTCGAGCAGCACGCGCAGCTTGGTGGCGAAGCGCTCGGGATGCTTCAGGTCCTGCACGCGCAGCGCGCGGCGCGCGATCTTGTCCTCGTAGGCGGGGCCGATGCCGCGGCCGGTGGTGCCGATCTTCTCGATGCCGCCCTTCTCGCGGTAGGTCTCGCGCGCAATGTCGAGCGCCGCGTGGAACGGCAGGATCAGCGGGCAGGCCTCGCTGATGCGCAAGCGCGAGCGGACCTCGACGCCGGCCTTCTCGAGGCCTTCGATCTCCTCGAACAGCTTGGCCGCCGACAGCACGACGCCATTGCCGATGTAGCACTTGACGCCCGGCCGCATGATGCCGCTCGGGATCAGGTGCAGCGCGGTCTTGACGCCGTTGATGACCAGCGTGTGGCCCGCATTGTGGCCGCCCTGGAACCGCACGACGCCCTGCGCGCTCTCGGTCAGCCAGTCGACCAGTTTGCCCTTGCCCTCGTCGCCCCACTGGGTACCGACGACGACCACGTTTCTTCCGGTGGTAACGCTCATGATGTCTCGCTTCTCAGATTCAGATGGCTTGAACGCGCCATTGGCCGTCGGACTCGACGAGCTCGCGGTCGCAATGGAATTCGTCGATCTCGTTGCCGTGGCCCGGCAGCACGCAGACCACGGTCTCGCCTTCGCCGCGCAGCGCGGCGATGGCACGGTTGAGCGGCTCGGCGTCGCTCCAGGGCGCGCGGATCGCGGCCCGCAGCGGCCGCGCCGGCAGCGCGCCCACCAGTTCGCGCAGGTCGAGGCTGAAGCCGACCGCGGGACGGTTGCGGCCGAACACGGCGCCGACCTCGTCGTAGCGGCCGCCGCGCACCAGCGAATCGCTGGCGCCCGCGGTGTAGATGCCGAAGCGCATGCCGCTGTAGTAGGCATAGCCGCGCAGGTCGGCCAGGTCGAAGCTCACGCTGGCGCCATCCAGGCGGCCGGCCAGCTGGCGCAGGTCGGACAACGCGGCGCGAATGCCCGGGCTCTGGGGCAGCACGCGGGCCGCCTCGTCGAGCACGGAGACGTCGCCGTACAGGCCGACCAGTGCCAGCAGGCCTTCGCGCGAGGCGGCCGGGAAGCCGGCCGTGAGTTCGCGCAGCGCACTCGCATCCTTGGCCGCGAGCGCCGCATGGACGCGAGCGATCGCGGCGGCATCGACCGGCACCCCGGCGAACAGCGCGCGCACGATGCGTGCGTCTGCCAGGTCGACGATCACCGGCGACTGCGCCCGTCCGGTGATGCCCGCGGCGCGCAGGCAGTCGAGCGCCAGCAGCAGGATCTCGGTGTCGGCCTCGAGGCCCTCGTGGCCGTAGATCTCGGCGCCGAACTGCAGCGGCTCGCGCGTGGCGTGCGGGCGGTCGGGCCGGGTGTGGACCACCGGGCCGCAGTAGCACAGGCGGGCGACGCCGGCGCGGTTCAGCAGGTGGGCGTCGATGCGTGCGACCTGAGGCGTGGTATCGGCGCGCAGGCCCATGCTCCGGCCGGACAGCTGGTCGACCAGCTTGAAGGTCTGCAGGTCGAGCGCTTCGCCGGTGCCGGACAGGAGCGATTCGAGGTGCTCGAGCAGCGGCGGCATCACCAGCTCGTAGCCATAGCCACGGGCGGTGTCCAGCAACTCGCGTCGAAGTTCTTCGATGTGGCGCGCCTCGGAAGGCAGCACATCGGCAATGTGATCCGGGAGGACCCAGGCGGACATGGAGATCGGGGGCGTGGTTAAACCGGAATTCTACCGGGACCGGGTCGGGCCCCTGCCAGGCCGGCCCGGGGCGACGAAGTCACCCCAGGAGCCAGAGCAGAAACAGACCCAGGACTATGCTGCAGAGGCCGAAGAAGCGCAGCTGGCCGTCGCGCAGTTGCATGAGCTGGCCGAAGCCGCGCCGCCACCCGCCCGGGGACAGGAAAGGCAGCAGGCCCTCGATCACCAGGACGAGGGCCAGCGCGCTCCAGAACGTGTCGCCGTCCACGCGGGACCGTCGGTCGGGCTCAGCGCCGCGGTGCGTTGCCGGTCGCGCCCGACCCCTGCATCGCACGGAAGAACTCGGACGACGGGTCGAGCACCATCACGTCGCTCTTCTTGTTGAAGCTCTGCTTGTAGGCGTCGAGGCTGCGGTAGAAGAGCGCGAACTGCGGATCGCGGCCGAAGGCTTCGGCATAGATGCTGGCAGCCCGGCCATCGCCCTCGCCCTTGATCTTCTGTGCGTCGCGGTAGGCGTTGGCGACGATCACCTCGCGCTGACGGTCGGCGTCGGCGCGGATCTTCTCGCCCTCGGCAAAGCCGGTGGAGCGCAGTTCATTGGCCACGCGCTTGCGCTCGGCCTCCATGCGGCGGTAGACCGATTCGGTGATCGCCTCGACGTAGTCGACGCGCGTGATCCGCACATCGACGACATCCACGCCCCAGGGCTTGTTCTCGCCCTTGACCACGGCCATGACTTCGCGCTGGACGTCGGCCATCAGCACGTCGCGGCGGGTCGAGATCAGGTCGCGCACGGTGCGCTTGTTGATGTTTTCCTGGAACGCGTTGCGCACCACACGGTTGAGCTGCACCGCACCTGCGTTCTCGTCGAGGCCGACGTTGCGGATGTATTCCGAAGGATTGGTGATGCGCCAGCGCACGTACCAGTCGATCACGACCCGCTGCTTCTCCGCCGTCAGCATCGGCTCGGGGTCGAGGCTGGACAGCGTGAGCAGCCGCTTGTCGATGTACGACACGTTCTGAAACGGCGGCGGCAGCTTGAAGTTGAGGCCGGGCTCGGTGATCACTTCCTTGATCTGGCCAAGTGCGTAGACGACGCCGAACTGGCGCTGGTCGACGACGAAGAGCGTGGAACTCAGCAGCGCGAGCGCCACCAGGACCGACGAGACGATGAATCCGATTCTGTTCATTTTCTTAGGGTCCTCAGCGCACGTCGCGGTCGCGCGAGCGGCCGTCTCGGGCCCGGGCATCGCCCGTCGACGACGGCGTCACCGGGATCACCGACGACTGCGGCGCCGCGGTGCCCGCCACGTTGGGGCTGGCGGCATCCGACGGCGTGCCGGGCGTGTTGGCACCCGTCTGCTGCATCAGCTTGTCGAGCGGCAGGTACAGCAGGTTGGAGTTCGCCTTGGAGTCGACCAGGATCTTGCTCGTGCTGCTGTAGATCTGCTGCATCGCATCGGTGTACATGCGGTCGCGCGTCACCTGCGGCGCCTTCTGGTATTCGCCGAGCACCGAGCTGAAGCGCTGCGAATCGCCCTGCGCCTGCGCCACGATGCGCGCCTTGTAGGCCTCGGATTCCTCCTTCAGGCGCGAACCGGTACCGGTGGCGCGCGGCACCACGTCGTTGGCATAGGCCTGGGCCTCGTTCTTGAGGCGCTCGCGTTCCTGGCCGGCCTTGAGCACGTCGTCGAAGGCCGCCTGCACCTGCTCGGGCGGACGCACGCCGCCCTGCTGCAGGTTGATCGCCACCACCTCGACGCCGAGCTTGTAGCGGTCGAGGATGGTCTGCATCAGCGTGCGCACGCGCGGCGCGATCTGGTCGCGCTCGTCGGCCAGGGCGGCGTCCATGCGCATCTTGCCGACCACCTCGCGCACGGCGGTCTCGGCCACCTGCACCACGGTGTCGGTCGGGGCCTTGCTCTCGAACAGGAAGGCGCGTGCGTCGTTGAGCCGGTACTGGACCGCGAACTTGATCTCGACGATGTTCTCGTCCTCGGTCAGCATGGCCGATTCGCGCAGGCCGGTGGAACGCACCACGGTGTCGCGACCGACGTCGACCGAGCGGATCTGCGAGGTGACGACCAGCTCGTGGCGCTGGATCGGGTACGGCAGGCGCCAGTTGAAGCCGGCCCCCACGGTCGCCTTGTAGCGGCCGAACTGGGTGATGACCGCCTGCTGCCCTTCGTTGACGATGAAGAAGCCGGTGCCTAGCCAGATGAGTACCGCAACGATCGCGATCAGGCCGAGGCCGAAGCCCGCGTTCTTCATGTCGGGGCGAAGTCCGCCGCCGCCGCCGTTTCCGTTGGGCGGACGGTTGTTGTTGTCACCGCCGCCACGGCCGCCGAACAGCCCGCCGAGCTTGCGGTTGAAGTCGCGCCAGAGTTCGTCGAGATCGGGCGGGCCCTGGTTCGGGCCCTGGCCGCGCGGCCGGTTGTTGTTGGGCGGAGGCGCCGGCGGCTCGCCGTCGGGGCGATGGGCGGCGGGACGGTCACCGTTGGACGATGAATCGTCGCCGCGGCCCCATCGGCCGTCGTTCAGGTTGAACATGGCCGGAAACCGTCTCCACACTGGCTTTGAATTCATTCGGTTTAGTTCTTTGGTCAGTGAAGTGGGATTGTGCCCAATCTCAATCGGCGGCCTCGTGCAATTCGGCTCCGTCCCCTAAGGACATGGTCTCGGGTGTGTCAGTGCCTGCCGAGTTCGAGCGCGTGGCGAGTTCGGCCCGCAGCGCGGGCAGCCCCTCGCCCGTCCGGGCGCTCAGGAAGATGCGGCAGACCTGGACGCCGTCGACGTCGATCTCGTCGCGCAGTTGCAGGGGCTGCTGGGCACTTTCAAGGGCGTCGAGCTTGTTGAAGACGAGCAATTGCGGCACCGAGCCGGCGCCGATGTCGTTCAGCACGGCCTGCACCTCGGCCATCTGCTCGGGATGGTGCGGGTTTGACGCATCCACGACATGCAGCAGCAGGTCGGCATCGACTGCTTCCTGCAAGGTGGACTTGAAGGCGTCGACCAGCCCGTGCGGCAGGTCCCGGATGAACCCGACCGTGTCGGAGATCGATACCTGGCGGCGCGCGTCGCCCAGGTAGAGCTGGCGCGTCGTGGTGTCCAGCGTCGCGAACAGCTGGTCGGCCGCATAGGCGCGTGCCTTGACCAGGGCATTGAACAGCGACGACTTGCCGGCGTTGGTATAGCCGACCAGCGAGATGTTGAAGGTGTCGCGCCGCTCGCGCTGGCGGCGCTGGGTGCCACGCTGGCGCTGCACCTTGACCAGGCGCTCACGCGTGCGCTTGATCGATTCGCCGATCATGCGGCGGTCGAGCTCGATCTGCTTTTCGCCCGGGCCGCCGCGCACGCCCGCACCGCCGGTCTGGCGTTCCAAATGGGACCAGCGGCGAACCAGCCGCGTGCTGAGGTATTGCAGCCGGGCCAGCTCGACCTGCAGCTTGCCCTCGTGCGAGCGCGCGCGCTGGGCGAAGATCTCGAGGATCAGGAAGGTGCGGTCGTAGACCGCGACGTCCAGCTGGCGCTCGAGGTTGCGCTGCTGGGCCGGGCTCAGCGTCTGGTCGAAGATGACCTCGCTGGCACGGTGCATGAGCGCGAGTTCCTTGATCTCGTCGGCCTTGCCGCTGCCGACGAACAGGGCGGCATCGGGTGCGCGGCGCTTGCAGACCAGGCGCGCGACCGGCTGCAGGCCGGCGGTCTGCGCGAGCAGGCCGAGTTCCTCGAGCTCGCCGTCGAAATGGGGCAACCCGAAGTCGACGCCGACGAGAACGGCGGCGCCATCGGTTCGGGGTATCAGTTCAGACAAGCGGAATGAAGATGAAAAAGCGCGGCGGGTGACCGCCGCGCTCCGCGCCGATCAGGCGGCAGCGTCGTCGTTCTCGGCAGCCGAGAAGTTGACGGCCCGCCCGGGCACGATGGTGGAGATGGCGTGCTTGTAGACCATCTGGGTCACCGTATTGCGAAGCAACACGACGTACTGGTCGAACGACTCGATCTGACCCTGGAGCTTGATGCCGTTGACCAGATAGATCGAAACCGGCACGTGCTCGCGACGCAGGGTGTTCAGGAACGGGTCTTGAAGAAGCTGCCCTTTATTGCTCACGATATTCTCCGTGTTCAAGAGTTGTTGTTGGAACGTTCACCTTAACACAGCGTTTCTGCGCTGCAGCATGCAAGACCTCAAAGGCCTTCCAAAAATAACGGCACCCAACACGGGAACTTCCACGCCGGGATGCCGCGCATCGGCACGCAACGGCCGCCAAGTCGCCGGGCAACAACCCGAGGCCCAGGCCCTCAGTCGTCCTTGTCGGCGTAGGGGTTGGCCGAGGTCTTGAACTGGATCCGCAGGGGCGTTCCAACGAGGTCGAACTCCTTGCGAAAACGCCCCTCGAGGAAGCGCTTGTAGGCCTCGGTGACGTGCTCGAGCGAATTGCCGTGAATGATGATCACCGGCGGATTCATGCCACCCTGGTGCGCATAGCGCATCTTGGGCCGGAACATGCCCGCGCGCTTGGGCGACTGGAACTGCACCGCCTCGAGCAGCAGGCGCGTGAGCACCGGGGTGGTCATCTTGCGCGTGGCCGACTTGTGGGCCTGCACGATCGACTGCCACACGGGACCAAGCCCCTGGCGCTTGACTGCCGAGATGAAATGCAGCGAAGCAAACTTGAGGAACGGCAGCCGGGTCTCGATCTGGCGCTGGATCTGCTCGCGCTGGTAGCTGTCGACCGCGTCCCACTTGTTGATCGCGATCACCACCGCGCGGCCGCTCTCGAGGATGTAGCCCGCGATGTGGGCGTCCTGATCGGTCACGCCCTGGGTGGCGTCGAGCAGCAGCAGCACGACGTTGGCCGATTCGATCGCCTGCAGCGTCTTGACGACCGAGAACTTCTCGATCGCCTCGAAGACGCGGCCCTTGCGGCGCAGGCCCGCGGTGTCGATCAGCTCGAAGCGCTGGCCGTTGCGCTCGAACGGCACCGAGATGGCGTCGCGCGTGGTGCCGGGCATGTCGAAGGCCACCAGGCGCTCCTCGCCGAGCCAGGTATTGATCAGCGTGGACTTGCCGACGTTGGGCCGACCGGCGACCGCCAGCTTGATCGGCTTGTTGACGTCGTCTTCGTCGGTCTCGTCGTCCGGGTCCGGCAGGTTCAGCGGTTCGAGCGCCAGTTCGACCAGGTCGCGCATGCCCTGCCCGTGCGCCGCCGACACGCCATGCACGTCGCCGAAGCCCAGTTCGTAGAAATCGACCAGCTTGGTGCCGTCGTGCATGCCCTCGGCCTTGTTGGCCGCCAGCACGCAGGGCTTGCCGAGCCGGCGCAGCTCGTTGGCGATGTCGTGGTCCTGCGCCGAGAGGCCTTCGCGCGCATCGACCACGAAGATCACGACGTCGGCTTCGGCCACGGCCTGCCGAGTCTGCTTGGCCATTTCCTTGTAGATGCCGCTGCCGGCATCGGGCTCGAAGCCACCGGTGTCGATGACGATGAACTCGTGCTTGCCCAGGCGCCCGTTGCCGTAGTGGCGGTCGCGCGTGAGGCCCGCGAAGTCGGCGACGATGGCGTCGCGGGTCTGGGTCAGGCGATTGAACAACGTCGACTTGCCGACGTTGGGACGCCCGACCAGTGCGATGACCGGCTTCATGGAAGGCGTCCTTTCACTCGATTACTCGGGTCGATAGCCGAACACGCCGCCATTGCGGGTGACGACCACGACGGTGTTTCCGGCCAGCACGGGCGTCGCCATGATGGCGGAGCCGTCGGGTGTGACCCGGTTCAGGGGTGCGCCGTCGTCGCGCGACAGGATGTGCACGATGCCCGCGGCGTCGCCGATGATCAGCGAGCGGCCGGCGGCCAGCGGCGCGGACAGGATGCGGTGCTTGAGCAGGTCGGCCTGCTGCCAGGCGCGCTCGCCGTCGCTGCGGCGCCAGGCCACGACCGCGCCGCTGTCCTCGGTACCGTAGATGTTGCGGTCGTCGCCGCCGACGCCGTCGGCGCCTACCGCCGGCTTGGTCCACAGCAGCGCGCCGCGCGCGGTGTCGACGCAGCCGACGCTGGCGAAATAGGCGCGTGCACAGACCACGTCGCCCTGACGGCTCACGGTGCCGGTGAGGTCGACCAGGCGCTCGACGTCGTTGGTGCCACGCGGTGCCGCGATCGGCGATTCCCAGCGCGACGAGCCGTTGGCCGGATTG
Organism: Variovorax jilinensis; assembly: GCF_030316885.1. GTDB lineage: Bacteria > Pseudomonadota > Gammaproteobacteria > Burkholderiales > Burkholderiaceae_C > Variovorax > Variovorax jilinensis. The sequence continues at coordinate 583,527 of NZ_JASZYQ010000003.1, forward strand.
ATGCCGACCAGCCGGCCACCGACGCCGGCGATCAGCGTGTCGCCAACCGCGAGCAGCACGCCGGGCTTCTTGAGAACGAGGTTTTCGGCGGTGCGTTGCTGCGACCACAGGCGGCGGCCGCTCTGGCCGTCCCACGCGCTGGTGGTCCGGTCGGCGGCCTGGACGAAGACGCGGCGGCCGGCGACCAGCGGCGGCGTATAGGCCTGGGCCGTGAGGCGCTGCTTCCAGAGCACCTTGCCGGCCTCCAGAACCACCAGTTCGCTGTTGGTCGTGACCACCGCGACCTGCTGGCCGTCGCTGCCGACGCCGGCTGCCAGGGGCGTGCCGACGCTCGCGCGCCACAGCTCGGTGCCGGCGCGCGCGTCGATCACGACCACGGTGCCGTCACCACCTGCGACCGCGATCCGGTCGCCGCTGACGGCAGTCGAGAGCGGGAAGCTCACGGCCGGGATCTTGATGGTCCAGGCCTGCTTGATGCCCATCAGGGCCACGTTGGGCGGCAGGTCGGCGGGCTTGGGCCGCGCCGATCCGGAACAGGCGGCGAGCGCCGCGATCATCGCGGCGGCAGCCCCGATGCGCAGCATGGGCGCCAGGGTCATGTAACGCTTCAGATTCATGGTGTGTTCTTGACGGGAGGTGCGGCCGCCGGGGCCAGGCTCTTCGGATCGACGCCGACCGCGTTGAGCTTGATCTCGACCAGGCGACGGTAGTCGGTGCCGGGCTCGAAGGCGGCCAGGGCCTTGAGGTACTCGGCCTTGGCATCGTCGCGCTTGCCCTGGGCCAGCAGGATGTCGCCCTTGCGATCGGCCACCAGGGCGACGAATTGCTTGGGCACCTCGCCGCCGAGAGCCTTGAGCGCCTCGTCGTATTGCCTGGCGTCGAGCAGTTCGGCTGCCAGCCGCAGACGTGCGACCGCCTGGTAGCCCGGATCGATCGCGTGCTCCGATACCCAGGCCAGCGCCGCGCGAGAAGCATCGGCATTGCCCTTGTCGTGCAGCGTGCGTGCAGCCAGCAGGCCGGCCTGCTGGGCATAGGCGGTGCCTGCGAACTTGTCCTTCATGTCGGCCAGCGCGCGCTCGATGCGCGGCACGTCGCCGGCCTGCGCACTGCGCTCGACCTCGTCGTAGAGCGCCGAAGCCTGTGCCGCCTTGTTGCGCTGCAGGTATTGCCAGCCGTTCCAGGCCACGAAGGCACCGGCTGCGAGCAGCACGACCCAGGTGATCAGCGTGCCGTAGGTATTCCAGAAATGCTTGAGCTGGTCGAGCTGTTCCTGTTCTTCGAGATCGAGTGGAGTAGCCATGCGCTGTCAGTTGGTTGTAGAGCCCCGGGGACCCGGCTCGCCGAGTCCGCCCCCGGAGGGGGGCACGGAAACCTGGGAGCGGCCCGGCGTTTCCGTGGGAGGCGAGGATTGTAGGGTGGCGGCCCAGGCGGCCACCTCGGAAAGCGAGCGCGTGGTCTGCGCGCCGCTGCCGTCGCGCAGCGCCTTGAGAGTCACTTCGCCGCGTGCGAGTTCGTCGGCACCGAAGATCAGCGCGTGGATGGCGCCGCTGCCGTCGGCCTTCTTCATCTGCGACTTGAAGCTCGCCAGGCCTTCTGCGGTGGCCGCGTGCATCTGCACGCGCACGCCGGCCTCGCGCAGCTGCTGCAGCGTGCGCAGCACCAGCGGCATCGAGGCCGCGTCGGGCACGATGGCGTAGGCATCGGGCACCGGCGCGGGAATCGCCGTGCCCTGCTCCTTCAGCAGGTCGAGCACGCGCTCCACGCCCATCGCCCAGCCCACTGCGGGGGCGGGCTTGCCGCCGATCTGTTCGATCAGGCCGTCATAGCGCCCGCCGCCACAGACGGTGCCCTGGGCACCCAGGCGGTCGGTGACGAACTCGAAAACCGTGAGGTTGTAGTAGTCGAGCCCGCGCACCAGGCGCGGATTGATCGTGTAGGCGATGTCGTTGGCCTCGAGGATGGCCTTCAACCCCTCGAAGTGCGCGAGCGATTCGGCGCCGAGGAACTCGGCGAGCCTGGGCGCCGACTCGACCACGTCCTTCATCGCCGGGTTCTTGGTGTCGAGGATGCGCAGCGGATTGCTGTGCAGGCGTCGCTTGCCGTCCTCGTCGAGTCGTTCGGCGTGCTTCTCGAAATGGGCGATGAGCTGCGCGCGATGCAGCGCACGCTCGGCCGGCTGGCCCAGGCTGTTGAGCTCGAGCCGCACATCGGTCAGGCCGATGGCCTTCCACAGCGCGCTGGCCAGCAGGATCAGCTCGGCGTCGACGTCCGGGCCGCCGAAGCCCAGTGCTTCGGCGCCGATCTGGTGGAACTGGCGGTAGCGCCCGCGCTGCGGCTTCTCGCGGCGGAACATCGGGCCCGTGTACCAGAGGCGCTTGGGGCCGTCGTACAGCATGTTGTGCTCGATCACGGCGCGCACCAGGCCGGCCGTGTTCTCGGGGCGCATCGCGAGGTGCTCGGCCTGGCCGTGCTTGTCGGAGCGGTCCTCGAAGGCGTACATCTCCTTCTCGACGATGTCCGTCACTTCGCCGATGCCGCGCACGAACAGCGCCGTGTGCTCGAGGATCGGCGTGCGCACGTTGCGGTACGCAAAGCGGGCCATCAGATCGCGCACGGTGGCCTCGAGCCACTCCCAGCGCGCCGATTCGGGCGGCAGTATGTCGTTCATGCCTTTGACGGCATTCAGTTTTTCAGCCATGGATCAGTTCAGGCGGCTTCGACGGCAGGGGTGCTGCCGAAGCGTTTCTCGATGTAGTTCTCGACCAGCTGGTGGAATTCGGCGGCGATGTTGTCGCCGCGCAGGGTCAGCGCCTTCTGGCCGTCGATGAAGACCGGTGCGGCAGGCGCCTCGCCGGTGCCGGGCAGGCTGATTCCGATGTCGGCATGCTTGCTCTCGCCGGGACCGTTGACGATGCAGCCCATGACGGCCACCTTCATGGTCTCGACGCCCGGGTACTTCTTGCGCCAGACCGGCATCTGCAGCCGCAGGTAGTCGTCGATCTGCTTGGCCAGCTCCTGGAAGGTGGTGCTCGTGGTGCGGCCGCAGCCCGGGCAGGCCGTGACGCTGGGCACGAACACGCGCAGGCCGAGCGCCTGCAGGATCTCGTTGGCGATCAGCACTTCCTGGGTACGCGATTCGCCGGGCTGCGGCGTGAGCGAGACGCGGATCGTGTCGCCGATGCCCTCCTGCAGCAGGATCGACAGCGCCGTGGCCGAGGCCACCGTGCCCTTGGTGCCCATGCCGGCCTCGGTCAGGCCCAGGTGCAGCGTGTAGTCGCATCGGCGCGCCAGTTCGCGATAGACCGAGATCAGGTCCTGCACGCCGCTCACCTTGCAGCTCAGGATGATCTGGTTGCCGTTCATGCCCATCGATTCGGCCAGCCGCGCGGAATCGATCGCGGACGTGACCAGCGCCTCGTACATGACGGACTTGGCATCCCACGGCTCGGGCCGCTGGCTGTTGACGTCCATCAGGTGGGCCAGCAGCTCCTGGTCGAGGCTGCCCCAGTTGACGCCGATGCGCACCGGCTTGTTCCAGCGCATCGCGGCGTCGATCATCTGGCCGAACTGCTTGTCCTTCTTGTCGCCCTTGCCCACGTTGCCGGGGTTGATGCGGTACTTGCTGAGCGCCTCGGCGCAGGCCGGATAGTCGGTCAGCAGCCGGTGGCCGTTGTAGTGGAAGTCGCCGATCAGCGGCACGTCGATGCCCATGCGGTCGAGCTGCTCGCGGATGTAGGGCACCTGGGCCGCGGCCTCGGGCGTGTTGACCGTGATGCGCACCATCTCCGAGCCCGCGATGGCGAGTTCCTTCACCTGGATCGCGGTGCCGACCGCATCGACGGTGTCGGTGTTGGTCATGGACTGCACGCGCACCGGTGCGTCGCCGCCGACCGTGACGGTGCGCGGTCCCCAGACCACGCTGGCCTGGCGCGAGCGGCGCGCGCTCGGTGCAGCGGGTTCGATCGGCAGGCAGCCCAGGGGCATCGTTGGTTCGGTCATGGGGGGTGGCTTCAGGATTTGACTTCGAAGCGTGCCACGCCGCCGGCCTTGGTGAGCGGCGCCAGGTCGAAGGCCTTGCCGTGCACGCGTACATCGACCGCCGAGGCACGGCCGACCACCACCGAAAGCGGCAGGCTGCCCGTGACGCCGACCGTCTCGCCGGCCTTGACGGTGCGGCGCAACAGCTGCTTGCCGGCCGGGTCGGTGACCGTGATCCAGACTTCGTCGCGGGCCGCGAACACGATCAGGTCGCTGCTTTCGGCCGCAGCCGGTGCCGCGGCAACCGCTGCCGGCTCGGGCGCCGGCGCTGCCGCCTCGAGCGGGGGCGGCATGACGGGCGCGGCGCCCGGCGCCACCGACTCGACCGCCGTGCCGGCAGCCACCGGCGCAGCGCCGTTCGTGGATTCGGTGCTCATGCTGTCGCTATGGGTCAGACGGGAGATCGACGCGCCGACCTGGTCGAATACCGACTGCGGCAGCCAGAACAGGATGCCGGCGCCCACCAGCAGCAGCGCGACCATCGCGAGCAGCGCGCGCGAAGGACGCCAGCCCGCGGTGCCCGAACTCGAACGCGGCGCCGAGGACCGCAGGCTGCGGCTGATCGTCTGGTCGGCATCGGCCAGGCCCGGACGCTGGATGGTCGGCAGCTTGGCCAGCACGGGCGCCGGATCGATCCGCAGCGCGCGGCAGACGCTGGCCGCCAGGGCACGCGCGAACACACGGTCGGGCAGTGCGTCGATGTCGTCGGCCTCCAGGGCCTCGAGCTTCTGCGGCGCCACCTTGAGGGCGGCCGCGACCATCTCGATGTGCAGGCCATGCGCCTCGCGAGCCTCGCGAAGCATGTTGCCGGCGGTCATGTGGGTGCTGTCGCCCGCGACCAGCGGAACGGCCGCCGAGGCGCCGAATTCACTCGCCCGTTCAATCATTGAAATTCCCGCGCTCGTACGCAATTGCCTCCCGCGACTGGGGATAGCGGCGTTGCAACTGGCCCGCGAGCTGCATCACCGCCTCGCGGTTGTTGAGCTGGCGTTCGATCTTGATGCCGAGCCACAGCGTCTCGGCGCTGGCGGCCGGACTGTTGTTGACGCGGCGGATGTAGAACTGGGCGCGTTGCCATTCCTCGCGCTGCGCGAGGATCTGCGCCAGGTTGTAGCCGATCACCGGATTGGCGGCGTCGAGCTCGTAGGCCTGCATCAGGCTGCGCTCGGCCTCGGCACGCTGGCCGGCCTTGAGCTGGCAGATGCCCTGCGTCATCAGCGTCTTGGCGCGGTCGCCGTAGCTCGGGACCGCGAGCGCGGCGCTGAACTGCACCTGCGCGTCGGCGTAGCGGTTCTGCTGGCAGAGCAGCCAGCCGTAGTTGTGCAGCACGTTGGGCTCGCGCGGATTGAGCGCGATCGCGCGCCGGAAGCTGTCCTCGGCCGGGCCCGGATCGTCGAGCCGCATGTAGATCAGGCCGCGCAGGTTGTAGGCGTCGGCGAAGGTCGGGTCGGCCGCCAGCGCCTGCTTGATCTCGTCGAGCGCGATCGTGGTCTGGCCGGATTGGAAGTAGCCGATCGCAAGCTCGACGCGCAGCCGGGCGCGCTTGCGATTGTTCGACTCGTCCGACTCCGTGATGATCGGGGCGGCATTGCTGGCCGCGCTGGGCACGGCGCCATCCCTGGTGGCACAGGCTGCAAGCAGGAAGACGGCGGCGCCGCCGCAAAACACCTGCAACACACGCCTGTGTGCATGAGGAAAGGCCTGGCTCATCGGTTCATTGCTCCTCGGCTGTGGATGGGGCGACCCCGTTGCGGGCTGGCTGCAGCATCACGACGCGCCGCTGCGCCATGCGCTCGGCCGCATGCGTGCGGTCCTTGACGTCGCCGGCGAGCTGGCCGCAGGCGGCGTCGATGTCGTCGCCGCGCGTCTTGCGCACGGTGGTCACGATGCCGGCCTCGCTCAGCGTGCGGGCGAAGGCCAGCACCCGGGGCTGCGGTGAGCGCAGCAGGCCCGAGGCCGGAAACGGATTGAACGGGATCAGGTTGAACTTGCACGACACGTCGTGCGTGCGCACCAGTTCGACCAGTTGTCGTGCATGCTCGGGCTGGTCGTTGACGCCGTCCAGCATGCAGTATTCGAAGGTGATGAAGTCGCGCGGCGCGTGCACGAGGTAGCGCTTGCAGGCCTCGAGCAGCTCGGCGATCGGGTACTTGCGGTTCAGCGGCACGAGGTCGTCGCGCAGCGCATCGTTGGGCGCATGCAGCGACACCGCGAGCGCGACCGCGCAGTCGCCGCCGAGGCGATCGATCATGGGGACCACGCCGGAGGTCGACACGGTCACGCGGCGGCGCGACAGCCCGTAGCCGTTGTCGTCGAGCATGGTGCGCAATGCCGGCACCAGCGCCGAATAGTTCTGCAGCGGCTCGCCCATGCCCATCATCACGACGTTGGAGATCACGCGCTCGCTGCGGCCCAGATGGCGCCGCAGGAAGTGCTCGGCGAACCAGAGCTGGGCGACGATCTCGCCGGTTGTCAGGTTGCGGCTGAAGCCCTGGTGGCCGGTCGAGCAGAAGCGGCAGCCGACCGCACAGCCGGCCTGCGACGACACGCACAGCGTGCCGCGGTCGTCCTCGGGAATGAACACGGCCTCGACCGCATTGCCGTCACCGACGTCGAACAGCCACTTGATCGTGCCGTCGGCGGATTCGTGCTGGGTGATGACCGGCAGCGCCTCGACCCGGGCCGTGGTCGCGAGCTTCTCGCGCAGCGACTTGGCCAGGTCGGTCATGAGCGCGAAATCGGCAGCGCCGCGCTGGTGGATCCAGCGAAACAGCTGCGTCGCGCGAAAACGCTTCTCGCCCAGCCGTTCGCAGAACGCGGCCAATCCCTCCAGATCGAAGTCGAGCAGGTTGGCCGTGGTCATTGCGTGGAGGCGAGCTGGACCTCAGCGTGCGTAGACGTTGAGGCCGGCGAAGAAGAACGCCACTTCGTTGGCGGCGGTCTCGGGAGCGTCCGAGCCGTGCACGGCGTTGGCGTCGATGCTGTCGGCGAAGTCGGCGCGGATGGTGCCGGCGGCGGCCTTCTTGGGGTCGGTGGCGCCCATCAGGTCGCGGTTCTTCGCGATCGCGTTCTCGCCTTCGAGGGCCTGCACGAACACCGGACCCGAGATCATGAACTCGACCAGGTCGTTGAAGAAGGGGCGTGCCTTGTGGACCGCGTAGAACTGCTCGGCTTCGTTGCGCGACAGGTGGACCAGCTTGGCGGCCACGACCTTGAGGCCGGCGGCCTCGAAGCGGGAAACGATCTTGCCGATGACGTTCTTGGCGACGGCGTCGGGCTTGATGATGGAGAGGGTGCGTTCGATGGCCATTGAAGTGCTTTCCTGAGAGCTTGAATCTGGATGGGTTTCGTCAGGGCTTGCGAACAGCGCCGCGTGCGTTCGCACGCGCGACCTGCCAGCCTTGACAAAGCCTCTGATTTTAACCGGCGCGGGAGGGTTCCCCCGCCGTCGTGGGGCGAATGCTCGCCCGCGATGCGAAATTGAGTGCCGGCGTCAGCGTCCGCGACGACGACCGCCGCCGCCACCGCCCTGCCCGCCACCGCCGCCGAAGCCGCCGCCGCCCGGGCCGCCGCGACGCGGTCCCTGGCGTTGTTCCTTGCGCTGGCGCGAGAAGCTGTCGGCGCCGATGTAGCCGAGCGAGGTCTTCATCGGATCGGGCTGGTTGGCACCGCCCGGTGGCCGGTCCTCACCCGCACGGTTGCGGCCCTGCTGGCCTTGCTGACCCTGGCGATCGCCCCGGCCGCCGCCGCCGCCCGAGGCGTTGTTGCGGCGCCCCTGCGAAGGCCCCTTGCCGCCGCGGTCGGTGCGCGCACCGGGCCCATGGGCCAGGGGATTCGGGATCGGCGCCTCGCGCTCGTCGCGCGGTGCGGCACCGGCGCCCCCGCCGTTGCGGTTGCCTCGGCGCTTGCGGTTGCGGTTGTTGCGTCCACCGCCCGCGTCCTGGTTCGGTCCGCGCGCACCGGGGGCCTGTCGCGGCCCGCGCTCTGCGCCATTGCCGGCTGCCTGGAACAGGGCCTGGATGTCGCGCTCGTCGAGCTCCATCCAGGCGCCGCGCTTGAGGCCGCGCGGCAGCACCATGGCGCCGTAGCGGATGCGGATGAGCCGGCTCACGGCATGCCCGACCGATTCGAACAGCCGGCGCACCTCGCGGTTGCGGCCTTCGGAAATGGTCACGCGATACCAATGGTTGGAGCCCTCGCCACCGCCCTCCTCGATGGTCCCGAACTGGGCCATGCCGTCGTCGAGGCGAACGCCTTCGAGCAGGCGCTTCTTCTCCTCGGCGTTGAGCGCGCCGAGCACGCGCACCGCGTACTCGCGCTCGAGGCCGAAGCGCGGATGCATGAGCTGGTTCGCGAGCTCGCCCGAGCTCGTGAACAGCAGCAGGCCCTCGGTGTTGAGGTCGAGCCGGCCGACCGACTGCCACTTGCCCTGCTGCAGCCGCGGCAGCTTGCGGAACACGGTCGGGCGGTTCTGCGGGTCGTCGTGCGTCACGACCTCGCCCACCGGCTTGTGATAGGCGATGACGCGCGCCGGCGGTGGCGCGATGCGGTAGCGGATCGGCTTGCCGTTGATCTTGACCTGGTCGCCGTACTGGATGCGCTGGCCGATGTGGGCGGGCTCGTTGTTGACCGAGATCCGGCCCTGGAGGATCAGCTGCTCCATCTCGAGCCGAGACCCGAGGCCGGCCTGGGCAAGAACCTTGTGCAGCTTCGGCGAATCGGCCTCGGGCAGCAGCACGCGCTTGAGCGGCGGCACCTCGGGGCTTTCCTCGTCGGCATCGAACTGGCCCGAGATGACGTCGGCGAAGCGGATCGGCTCTGTCGGCGGTGCGTTGCGCTGCTCGCGCTCGGCGGCACGACGGGCGCGGTCGAGGTCGTCCTCCTCCTCGTCGGGCTCTTCCTCCTCGTCTTCGTCGTCGTCCTGCCGGTCGTCGTCGCTGCCGCCGGAAGCGGATTGCGCCGCTGCGACCGGAGCAGGCTCGGGCGCCGGCCCGGACTTCGGCTCCGGCGCCACGACCGCGGCTGGCGCCGCTGCAACCGAGGCGCTGGCGGGGGCGACTTCAGGGTGCTCGGCCCGGGCCGCAACCGGCGCCGGCTCGAAGCTTGCCGCAGGCGCCTCGGCCTCGGCCTCGGCCTCGGCCGCTACGGCCTTGGGCTTTCGCGGCCGCCGCTTCTTCGGCGCCGGTTCGGCGCTCGCCGCATCGCTCGCGCCGGCGGCCTCGACAGCGCCCTCGACCGCAGGCACTTCGGACACGGGTTCAGCCGGCAGCGTTGCTGCGTCGTCGGGATCTTTGGGGCTCATGGTCGGGTTCCGGATGGGGCGGCGGTGGTGTCGGCATCGTCGGAGATGCCGGAATCGGCGTCTGATTCAGCGGCCGCTTCTGCTGCGGCCTCGACGGGTTCTGGGGAATCGGAGTCTTCGGGCACTTCGCGTGCTTCTGGCACTTCTGGCACTTCTGGCACTTCTAGAGCTTCGGGCGCTTCGGAAGCCCCGGAAGCTTCGTTGACAGTGGCCGTCGGCTCGTCGCCGCCCGCCGCCTGTTCGAGCGCATCGATCAGCGCCGCCTGCTGCATCGGCTTCTCGATCAGCGGCAGCTGGTCGAGCGACGCCAAGCCCAGGTCGTCGAGGAACTGGCGCGTGGTGGCGTAGAGGGCGGGCCGGCCGACCGTCTCGCGGTGGCCGATCACCTCGACCCAGTTGCGGTCTTCGAGCTGCTTGAGGATGAGCGAATTGATCGTGACGCCGCGGATGTCTTCCATGTCGCCCCGCGTGACCGGCTGCCGGTAGGCAATGATGGCCAGCGTCTCGAGCGCGGCACGCGTGTAGCGCGGCGGCTTTTCGGGATGCAGGCGATCGAGATGGTCGCGCAGCTCGGGCCGGCTCTGAAAGCGCCAGCCGCTGCCGACGCTCACGAGCTCGAGGCCGCGTTGCGACCAGTCTTCCTGCAGTTCGAGCAAAAGCGACTTGATCGTGTCGGCGCCCAGTTCGTCGTCGAACAGCACGCGCAGTTCGCGCACCGGCAACGGCTGGGTCGAACAGATCAAGGCGGTTTCGAGAATGCGCTTGGCATCCGCCGTATTCATGGTTCGCGTTATCCGGGAAAAGGCGCCTCGAGGGCGCTTGTTCAGATGGATGAAAGGGGCGTTGCCGGCACGCGGCGAGAAGCAACGCAAAACCGGCATCAGAGGTGGCCGGCGCGGCCCTCGGGGCCGTCAGGCGCGATTGTAATCCAGCCCCCATTCGGACAAACCCTGAACCATGTCGGGCGGCGGCGGCGCGTGAAACTCCATTGATTGCTGCGTGACCGGATGCACGAAGGCCAGCCGGAAGGCGTGCAGGGCCTGCCGCGCCAGGCCCGCGGCGGGCGCCCCGCCGTAGAGCGCGTCGCCGACCAGCGGATGGCCGATCGAGGCCATGTGCACGCGGATCTGGTGCGTGCGCCCGGTCTCCAGCGTGCAGCGCACGGCGCAGCCCTGGTCGGTGCCGTCCAGCAGTTCGACCAGCGTGCGCGCCGGCTTGCCCGGATGGCGCTCGAGGTCGACCACCGCCATGCGCAGGCGGTTGCGCGGGTCTCGTCCGATGGGCGCGTCGACGTGGCGCGCCCGGGCGCCCTGCCAGCCGCGATGCGCCATGGCCAGGTACTGGCGCCTGACCTCGCGCGCCGCGATCAGCGCCACCAGCGCATCCATGGCCTGACGGCTGCGCGCCACCATCATCAGGCCGCTGGTGTCGCGGTCGAGCCGGTGCACGATGCCGGCCCGCGGCAGCAGCGCGGCGCGCGGATCGAGCGCCAGCAGGCCGTTGAGCAGCGTCCCGCTCCAGTGGCCTGGCGCGGGATGCACCACCAGGCCGACCGGCTTGTCGATGATGCGCAGGTGCTCGTCCTCGTGCACCACGCGCAGTGCCATCGACTCGGGCTTGAAGGCCTGGCTCTGAGGGGTCGGCCGCAGCTCGATGCGGCCGACGGCGCCGGCATGCACGCTGGCCGAGGTCTTGGTGACCACGCGGCCCTCGATCTCGACCATGCCGGCGTCGATGAGCTGCTGCAGGTAGCTGCGCGAGAACTCGGGCACCAGGACCGCCAGCGCGCGGTCCAGCCGCTGGCCGTGCTCGGCCGTCCCGATGCGGAAGTCGCGGACTTCGCTGGCGGCCGCGAGCTCGGCACCCTCCTCGTGCTCGGCCGCCTCGGGGGTGTCCGCCAGGGGGTCGGTCGATATAATCGAGGGCAACTGTTTCACGAAAGCCTTATCTGATGTTTCGCGCCAAATTATCGGTGGTCCCCGCCTGGCTGGCCCTGTGTGCCGGTGCCTGGCTGGTCGCCGGGTGTTCGTCGACGGATGTTGACAAGACCGCGAACTGGAGTCCCAACCGGATCTACTCCGAAGCCAAGGAAGAAACCGATTCGGGTGCCTTCGACAAGGCGGTGCCGCTGTTCGAGAAGCTCGAAGGCCGCGCTGCCGGCACGCCGCTCGCACAGCAGGCCCAGCTCGACAAGGCCTATGCCCAGTGGAAGGCGGGCGACAAGGTGCCCGCCGTCGCCACGCTCGACCGCTTCATGAAGCTGCACCCGGCCAGCCCCGCATTCGACTACGCGCTCTACCTCAAGGGCGTGATCAACTTCAACGACGACCTCGGCATGTTCGCGTGGATGACGCGCCAGGACCTCTCCGAACGCGACCAGAAGGCAGCCAAGGAATCGTTCGAATCGTTCAAGGAACTGGTCACGCGCTTCCCGTCCTCGCGCTACGCACCCGACGCGCGCCAGCGCATGAACTACATCGTGAACTCGCTCGCGCAGTACGAGGTTCACGTGGCGCGCTACTACTACACGCGCGGCGCCTACCTGGCGGCCATCAACCGCGCTCAGCTCGCGCTGGCCGACTACCGCGAGGTGCCGGCGATCGAAGAGGCCCTCTACATCATGGTGATGTCGTACGACAAGCTCGGCATGAACGACCTGCGCGACGACGCCCAGCGCGTGCTCACCACCAACTACCCCAAGAGCGAATACCTGACGCGCGGCTTCCGCGCCAAGGACGATCCCTGGTGGAAGCTCTGGTAGCGCGCCTCAGTCCCGCGCGTCGTTGAGCGCGGCGATCTCGGCTTCCAGCTGGGCCTCGCCTTCGATCCGGCGCATCGGCGGCAGCGCCGCCAGCAGCCGCTTGCCGTAGCCCATCGCCACCAGGCGCGTGTCGCAAATGACGAGCACCCCTCGGTCCGATTCGCGCCGGATCAGGCGCCCCGCTCCCTGCTTGAGCGACACCGCGGCCTCCGGCAGCGAATAGTCGCCGAAGGCGCTGCGGCCCTGCGCTTCGAGCCGCTGCGAGCGTGCCTCCACCAGCGGATCGTTGGGCGGCGGGAACGGCAGCTTGTCGATCACCACCAGCTGCAGCGCATCGCCTGGCGCGTCGAAACCTTCCCAGAACGAGGCCGAGGCCACCAGCACGCAACCGGCGCTGCCCGCGATCGCGCCCTCGCGGAAGCGGTCCATCAGCACGCGCTTGGGCAATTCGCCCTGCACCAGCACGTCGGGCCGGAGGCCGACCTCGAGCCGTTCGAACTGCGCCTTCATGGCGTCGCCGATGGTGCGCAGCGCGCGCAGCGTGGTGGTCAGCACCAGCGTGCGGCCGCCCAGCGTCGCAGCGCCGCGCGCGGCCAGCAGCGCCACCTGCTGGCTGTGGGCCGGATCGTTGGGCTTCGGAAACGCGCGCGGCACGTAGAGCGCGGCCTGGGCGGCGTAATCGAAGGGACTGTGCACGCGCAGCACCTCGGCACCCTCGAGGCCGCAGGGTTCGGTGAACCAGCGCAGCCTGGGGTCGTCGCCCAGCGTCGCCGAGGTGAAGATCCAGGCACGGCCCTGTGCCTCGGGTTCCTGCGCATCGAGCTTCAGCACGCGGGTGCGCACTGCCTCGGCGATGTCCAGCGGCGACTCGACCAGCCGCAGCTGGGTACCGACGTCGACCCAGCGCACCGAGCCCTCCGCGCAGGCATCGGCGAAGCGCTGCGCCCGCTGCGAGAGCTGCTGCGCGCGATCGTGCAGGCGCACGAAGTCGGGCGACAGCTCGCTGACCGTGTCGAGGCCCTGCGCCGCCTGCTCGAAGGCCCGATGCAAGGCCTCGAGCGACTGCTGCCAGGCCGCGGCCGGAATGCCCTCGGGCGCATCGCCGGCCCAGCGCAGCTTGGCGCCTGGCCATTGCTTGCCGACCGCGAGGCGCAACTCGCGCGCGGCGCGTTCGACCCCGCCGACCAGCTCTTGCCAGTCGACCAGACCGCGTGCCTGCTGCAGGCCGGCCGCGAGCAGGTCGCGCCCGAAATCGAGCGCCTGTCCGGTGCCGAGTTGGAGCCCGAGGAACTGCACTCCGGTCTCGTTGAGCTGGTGCGCTTCGTCGAACACGACGACGCGCACGCTCGGAAGCAGTTCGGCCATTCCCGACTCGCGCACCGCGAGATCGGCAAAGAACAGGTGATGGTTGATGACCACCACGTCGGCTGCCATCGCCTCGCGCCGCGCGAGATTCACGTGGCAGGGCTTGAACTGGGGGCACTGTGCGCCCAGGCAGTTGTCGCGCGTGGAGGTCACGAGCGGAATCAACGGGGAGCGCTCGTCGAGCCCCGGCAGTTCGGCCAGGTCGCCGGTGCGCGTGGCCTTGGACCACTGCTCGATCTTGGCCAGCGTGCGCAGCGAGCCGCGCTCGGGCAGCGACGCATCGTGGCGCGCCTGGTCGAGCCGGTGCAGGCACAGGTAGCTCGCGCGGCCCTTGAGCAGCGCGGTGCGAACCGGAAGGCCCAGTGCGGTCACGAGCCGCGGCAGGTCGCGGCCGAAGAGCTGGTCCTGCAGCGTCTTGGTGGCGGTCGACAGCAGCACGCGCTCGCCGCTCAGCAGTGCGGGCACCAGATAGGAGAAGGTCTTGCCGACGCCCGTGCCGGCCTCGACCACCAGCACGCCGCCCTGCTCGATGGTTCGCGCCACGGCCAGCGCCATCTGGGTCTGCCCGTCGCGCTCGCGGAAGTGGTCGGCCGCATGCGAGAGCACTCCACCCTGCGCGAAGACCTCGCGCACCTCTTGTTCGAGCGGCATCAGGCGGGCTCTTGGGGATCGAGCAGTTCGACGAGGCGCGCGATCTGGTCGCGCAGCGCCAGCCGCCGCTTCTTGAGGCGCCGCAGCATCAGCTCGTCCTGCGGCACGACCTCGGAGAGGCGGTCGATCGTGGCATCGAGATCGGCATGCTCGATCCGAAGTTCGATCAGCTGGCGCGAAAATGAGTGAAGATTGGAGTCCAAGGGGCGAGGGGCAAAGCAACGCGGCCGGATGACGGCCGCGACTTGCGTTCACTCGATAATACGTCTTCGTCCCGTTCGAACGACAACACCAACGACCGCGCCATCGGCGCAGCACGCGCCACATGACCCGAGGTTTTCGAATCGCAGCCGCAACCGGTCTCCACAAGGGTGACCGCCCCTACCAGCAGGACCAGGTCCTGATCGCCGCCCACCCCCGCGTGCAGGGCTGCGTGCTGGCGGTGATCGCCGACGGCATGGGCGGCCGCAGCGGCGGACGCAAGGCGTCCGACCAGGTCCTGATGACAGCCCGCCAGATCTTCGCGCGCTACAAGCCGGGGCGTGACGAGCCGATCGGCATGCTGCGCCAGATGCTCGAGGACGCCCACACCGTGATCAAGCTCACGGCCGTCTCGAGCGAGCAGGAGCCGCACAGCACGCTGGCCGCCTTCCTGATGAATCCCGAGGGCGACTGCGCCTGGATTCACGCCGGCGATTCGCGCATCTACCACTTCCACGAAGGCCGCCTGGTCAAGCGCACCAAGGACCATTCGTACGTGCAGGTGCTGGTAGACCGCGGCGAGATCGACGAGGAGGAAGCCAGCGTCCATCCCCAGAGCAACATCCTGCTGGGTTGCCTCGGCATGAAGTCGACCCCGCCGCCGGTCGACGTCCACCTGATCCCGCGCCTGAAGACCGGCGACGTGCTGATGGCCTGCAGCGACGGCCTCTGGCACTACTTCAGCCCGAGCGAGATGGGCGAACTGCTGGCCGAGAAGCCGCCGCGCGAAGCGGTCGAGCTGCTGGTGGCCGAGGCGCGCCGGCGCGCCCACGGCGGCGGCGACAACATCTCGGTGGTGGTCGTGAAGCTCGAGGAGCTTCCGCCCGCCGAATAGATCCCCAGGGCAGGCTGCCCCCCCGCGGCCTTGCCTCAGGGTGGTGGCGGCAGCGGCGCGGAACGCGGCTTGGTCTTGGCGGCGTTGCGCTTCTCGCTCTCCTGGCGCTGCTTCTCGGCGTTCGCGAGCTTGCGCTCGTAGGCCTCTCGCGCGGCAGGCGCCTCGGCACGCCGCTGCGCGGCCTTGGCCTGTTCCTCGGCGTGCGCGCGCTGCTTGTCGTCGAACTGTCGCTGCCGCTCGGCGGCCTCGGCGGCCGTCTGCGCACGGCTTGCCGCATGCTCGGCCGCACGCTGTTCGCGCTCCTGCTGCGACTTGACGGATTCGTCGCGCCTCTGCTGCGTGTCCTGGGGCCGCCCATTGGCGCCCTTCTCGTCCAGCCGGTCGAGTGCCGCTGCACCGCGCCGCTTGCGAACCAGATCGTTGATCGCGGCCTCCTGGCGCTTGATGTCGTCGGTCGCCATGCGTCGGCGCTGCCGGCTTTCCTGCAGGCAGCCTTCGACCGCGAACTTCTTGTAGCAGGCCGCGCGTTCGGTGTCGTAGCGCTGCTCGACCGCCTGGCGCTCCTGCGACAGCCGGGTGCGCTCGGCATCGAGATCGCTGCCGCCCGAGTTCGGGGCCGTCTGCGCCCAGGCCGGCATCGCGGCCAGCAGGACGATCAGGAAGGCGGGAACGAGGTTCTTCATGTGAGGCTGGTGTCGACGGTGCGGCGTTCGAGGGCCAGGAACTCCGCCGATTGCATCTCGTTGAGGCGGGAAACGGTGCGCGGAAACTCATGGGCCAGCGGGCCTTCGGTATACAACGCCTCGGGCGCCACCTCGGCCGACATGATGAGCTTCACGCGCCGATCGTAGAAGACATCGACCAGCCAGGTGAAACGGCGGGCTTCGGAAGCCATCCGCACCGGCATGTAGGGCACGTCGGACAGCAGCACGGTATGGAACTGGGTCGCGATCTCGAGGTAGTCGTTCTGCGAGCGCGGACCGCCGCAGAGCGTCTTGAAGTCGAACCAGACCACGCCGCCGGCCTTGCGCCGCGCATGGATCTCGCGCGACTCGATGTGCAGCACCGGATTCTCGTCGGCGCTCTCGGCGAGGCGCTCGAATGCCTTGCGCATCTCCTTGTCGGCTGCGGCACCGTTCGGCGTGAGGTACAGCCGCACCTGCTCCAGCGTCCGGCGCCGGTAGTCGGTGCCGTTGTCGACGCTCAGAACCTCCATGCGCTCGTTCAGCAGCGCGATCGCGGGCAGGATGCGGTCCCGGTGCAGGCCGCCGGGGTAGAGATCGTCGGGCTTGAAGTTGGACGTGGTGACGAAGCCGACGCCGTTCGCGAACAGCGCCAGCAGCAGCCGGTGCAGGATCATCGCGTCGGTGATGTCCGCGACATGGAACTCGTCGAAGCAGATCAGCTTGTAGCGCTTGGAGATGCGCAGGCCGAGCTCGTCGAGCGGATTGACCGTGCCCTGCAGGTCAGCCAGTTCGCGGTGCACCTCGCGCATGAACTCGTGAAAGTGCAGCCGTGTCTTGCGGCGCAGCGGAACGGCGTTGTAGAAGCAGTCCATCAGGAAGCTCTTGCCGCGCCCCACCCCGCCGTACATGTAGACCCCGCGCGGGATCTCGGGCCGATGGATCAGCTTCTTGAAGGCGTTCGAACGCTGGGCCTTGTAGGCCGCCCATTCGCTGGCGCAGCGATCGAGCGCCTCGACGGCGCGCAGCTGCGCGGGGTCGCTTTGATAACCCCGCGCTACCAGCTCGGCGTCGTACGCCTGCCTGACGGTCGTCACGTACTCAGAAGTTCAGCGTGCGCTTGTCGACGGCCAGGGCCGCTTCCTTGGTCGCCTCGGACAGCGACGGATGGGCGTGGCAGATGCGCGCGATGTCCTCGGCGCTGGCCTTGAACTCCATCGCCACGACGGCTTCGGAGATCAGCTCGCTGACCATCGGGCCCACCATGTGGACGCCCAGGATCTCGTCGGTCGCCGCGTCGGCGAGGAATTTGACCATGCCGGTCGTGTCGCCCAGCGCGCGCGCCCGGCCATTGGCGAGGAACGGGAAGGTGCCGGCCTTGTAGGCACGGCCGCTGGCCTTGAGCTGCTGCTCGGTCTGGCCCACCCAGGCGATCTCGGGCGAGGTGTAGATCACCCACGGGATGGTGTTGAAGTTCACGTGGCCATGCTGGCCCGCGATGCGCTCCGCCACCGCCACGCCTTCTTCCTCGGCCTTGTGCGCGAGCATCGGGCCGCGCACCACGTCGCCGATGGCCCAGACGTTGGGCAGGCTGGTGCGGCATTCCTCGTCGACCACGATCGCGCCGCGCTCGTCGAGCTTGAGGTCGACCGCTTCGGCGCCGAGGCCGATGGTGTTCGGCACGCGGCCGATCGAGACGATCAGCTTGTCGACCTCGAGCGACTGCGCGCCGCCCTTGGCATCGGTGTAGGCGATCGAGACGCCCTTCTTGCCCGACTTGATCTCGCCGACCTTGACGCCGAGTTCGATCTTGAGCTTCTGCTTGGTGAAGGCCTTGAGCGCTTCCTTGGCGATCTGCTCGTCGACCGCACCGAGGAAGGTCGGCAGGGCCTCGAGCACGGTCACTTCGGCGCCGAGCCGGCGCCAGACCGAGCCCATCTCGAGGCCGATCACGCCGGAGCCGATCAGCGCGAGCTTCTTGGGCACGGCGCCGATGCGCAGCGCGCCGTCGTTCGAGAGGATGTTCTCCTCGTCGAAGGGTGTGCCCGGCAGCGCACGCGCATTCGAGCCGGTCGCGACGATGATCTGCTTGCCGGTGATCGTCTCTTCGGCCTCGCCCGAGACCTTGATCTCGTAGCCGGCGTCGGAGGCCTTCACGAACGAGCCGCGGCCGTGGAAGAACGCGACCTTGTTCTTCTTGAACAGGTAGACGATGCCGTCGTTGTTCTGCTTCACGACGTTGTCCTTGCGCGCGAGCATCTTCGCGACGTCCAGGCCCAGGCCCTCGATCTTGATGCCGTGGTCGGCGAAGGCATGGCCGGCGTGCTCGTAGTGCTCGGACGATTGCAACAGCGCCTTCGAGGGAATGCAGCCGATGTTGGTGCAGGTGCCGCCGAGCGCGGGACCGCCCTTGGCGTTCTTCCACTCGTCGATGCAGGCCACGTTGAAGCCCAGCTGCGCGGCGCGGATCGCCGCGATGTAGCCGCCAGGACCGCCGCCGATGACGACGACGTCGAATTGTTTGGACATGAAAGTCTTTCTTTGGTGATCGTGCCGCCTGCGTCCGTCATTCTTCGCGGCGAGCGAAGCGAGGCCCTTTCAAGGACCACCGCGGAACCGGCTTTGCCGGGCCGCTGGTGGTGCCCCCTCGAGGGGGGAGGCGGCTACACGAAGTGAGCAAGCAACGGGGGTGGGTCAGATATCGAACAGGAGGCGCGACGGATCTTCCAGCGCTTCCTTCATGGCAACCAGGCCCAGCACGGCTTCGCGGCCGTCGATGATGCGGTGGTCGTAGCTCATGGCCAGGTAGTTCATCGGGCGAACGACGATCTGGCCGTTCTCGACCACTGCGCGGTCCTTGGTCGCGTGCACGCCGAGGATGGCCGACTGCGGCGGGTTGATGATCGGGGTCGAGAGCATCGAGCCGAAGGTGCCGCCATTGGAGATCGAGAAGGTGCCGCCGGTCATCTCCTCGATGCCGAGCTTGCCGTCCTTGGCCTTCTGGCCGAACTCGGCGATCTTCTTCTCGATGTCGGCGAAGCTCATCTGGTCGGCGTTGCGCAGGATCGGCACCACCAGGCCGCGCGGCGAACCGACCGCGATGCCGATGTCGAAGTAGCCGTGATAGACGATGTCGTTGCCGTCGACCGAGGCGTTGATCACCGGGTACTTCTTGAGCGCATGCACCGCGGCCTTCACGAAGAAGCTCATGAAGCCGATCTTGACGCCGTGTTCCTTGGTGAACGCGTCCTGGAACTTCTTGCGCATCTCCATGACCGGGGCCATGTTGACTTCGTTGAAGGTGGTGAGGATGGCGTTGGTCGACTGCGACTGCAGCAGGCGCTCGGCGATGCGGGCGCGCAGGCGGCTCATCGGCACGCGCTCTTCAGGGCGGTCGCCGAGGTCGGGCGCGCGGGTCGGTGCGGCCACCTGAGGCAGCGCAGCCTTGGGCGCGCCGGTCGGGGCCGGCACGGGCGGCGCCACCTTGGCGGTGGTGCCCGAGGCGACGGCACCGAGCACGTCGCCCTTGGTCACGCGGCCATCCTTGCCGGTCCCGGCGACGTCGCCGGTCTTGAGATTGTTGTCGGCCAGCAGCTTGGCGGCAGCGGGCATCGCGACATCGGACTTCGAGCCGCCGGTGGCGGCGGCAGCTGCGGCGGCCGGCGCGGCGGCGGGCGCGGCTGCTGCTGCGGGGGCTGCGGCAGGCGCTGCGGCGCCGGCCTTGCCTTCGGTATCGATCTTCGCGATCAGCTGTTCGGCCGTGACAGTGGCGCCGTCGCCCTGGACGATCTCGGCCAGCACGCCGGCGGCCGGCGCGGGCACTTCGAGCACGACCTTGTCGGTCTCGATCTCGATCAGGATTTCATCGATGGCAACGGCTTCGCCGGCCTTCTTCTTCCACTGCAGCATGGTGGCCTCGGCCACGGACTCGGACAACTGGGGGACTTTGACTTCAACGATGGACATTTTTATCTGCTCGCTTCGTGTTCTTTTAAAAAGTGATCGAGGGGCACGGCGGCCCCTCTGTGGTCTCTGGATCTCTTGCTACTTGGTCAGCACGAAGCCCTTGAGCTTGCCGAAGGCGCCGTCGACCAGGGCCTTCTGCTGCTCCTGGTGCAGATGCGAATAGCCCACGGCCGGCGAGGCCGAGGCGGCCCGGCCCGAGTAGCCGAGCTTCTGGCCTTCCTGCATGTTCTCGTGGATGTAGTGCTGCACGAAGAACCAGGCGCCCTGGTTCTGCGGCTCGTCCTGAGACCACACCACGTCGACCAGGTTCGGGTACTTGCGCAGTTCGGCGCCGAAGGCCTTGTGCGGGAACGGATAGAGCTGCTCGACGCGAATGATCGCCACGTCGTCGCTGCCCCTCTCCTCGCGCTTCTTGGCCAGGTCGTAGTAGACCTTGCCCGAGCAGGCGATCACGCGCTTGACCTTGTCGGCCTTGAGATCCTTGCTGTCGGGAATGACCGTCTGGAAGCTGCCCTTGGTGAACTCCACCAGCGGCGAGGTCGCATCCTTGTTACGCAGCAGCGACTTCGGCGTCATGATGATCAGCGGCTTGCGCAGGTTGCGCACCATCTGCCGACGCAGCAGGTGGAATATCTGGCTGGCGGTCGTGGGCTGCACCACCTGCATGTTGGTGTCGGCCGCGAGCTGCATGAAGCGCTCGAGCCGCGCCGAGCTGTGCTCGGGGCCCTGTCCCTCGTAGCCGTGCGGCAGCATCAGCGTGATGCCGTTGACCCGGCCCCACTTGACTTCGCCCGAAGCGATGAACTGGTCGATCACGACCTGCGCACCGTTCACGAAGTCGCCGAACTGCGCTTCCCAGATCACCAGCGTGTTGGGGTCGTTCGAGGCGTAGCCGTATTCGAAGGCCAGCACAGCCTCTTCCGAAAGGATCGAGTCGATGACGACGAACGGTGCCTGGTTGTCGGCCACGTTCTGGAGCGGCACGTAGGTGCCTTCGTCGAACTTCTCGCGGTTCTGGTCGTGCAGCACCGCGTGGCGGTGCGTGAAGGTGCCGCGGCCGCAGTCCTCGCCCGACAGGCGCACCGGATAGCCGCTGGCGACCAGCGAGGCGAAGGCCATGTGCTCGCCCATGCCCCAGTCGACGTTGACGTCGCCGCGGCCCATGGCGGCGCGGTCGTCCAGCACCTTCTTGACCAGCGGATGCACCGTGAAGCCTTCGGGCGCCTTGGTTATGCGCTCGGCCAGCCGCTTCCACTCGGCGGTGGGAATGGCGGTGTCGCCCGCGTCGGTCCACTTCTTGTTGAGGAAGGGGCTCCAGTCGACCGCGTACTTGCTCTTGAAGTTGGTGAGCACCGGGTCCGAGGTGTTCTTGCCGGCGTCGAAGGCGGCGCGCTGGGCCTTGACCATGTCGTCGCCGAGCGTGGCACCCAGGCCCTGGGCCGCGAGCTTGTCGGCGTACAGCTTGCGGGTGCCCGGGTGCTGGGCGATCTTCTTGTACATCAGCGGCTGCGTCAGCGCGGGCGTGTCCTGCTCGTTGTGGCCGAGCTTGCGGAAGCAGATGATGTCGACCACCACGTCCTTCTGGAATTCCATGCGGAACTCGAGCGCGAGCTGGGTGGCGAGCACCACGGCCTCGGGGTCGTCGCCGTTCACGTGCAGCACCGGCGCCTCGATCATCTTCACGATGTCGGTGCAATAGAGCGTCGAGCGGCTGTCGCGCGGATCGCTGGTGGTGAAGCCGATCTGGTTGTTGATCACGATGTGCACCGTGCCGCCGGTGGAATAGCCACGGGTCTCGGCCAGGGCCAGCGTTTCCATCACGACGCCCTGGCCCGCGAAGGCGGCGTCGCCGTGCACGATCACCGGCAGCACCTGCTTGCCGAGCGGGTCGGCGCGACGGTCCATGCGGGCGCGCACCGAGCCTTCGACGACCGGATTCACGATCTCGAGGTGCGAGGGGTTGAAGGCGAGGCTCAGGTGCACCGGGCCTCCGGCCGTGGTGACGTCGGAGCTGAAGCCCTGGTGGTACTTGACGTCGCCGCTCGGGAGTTCCTCGGGCGCCGTGTGGTCGAACTCGGCGAACAGGTCGGCGGGCAGCTTGCCCAGCGAATTGACCAGCACGTTGAGGCGGCCGCGGTGGGCCATGCCGATCACGATCTCCTGGACGCCCTTGAGGCCGGCCTGGTTGATCAGCTCGTCCATCGAGACGATGAAGCTCTCGCCGCCTTCCAGCGAGAAGCGCTTCTGGCCGACGTACTTGGTGTGCAGGAAGCGCTCGAGGCCTTCGGCAGCGGTCAGCCGCTCGAGCACGCGCTTCTTCTGCTCGGCGCCCAGCAGCGGGTTGGTGCGGGCGCTCTCGAGCTTCTGCTGCCACCAGCGCTTCTGGCCCTGGTCGGTCATGTACATGTACTCGGCGCCGATGGTGCCGCAGTAGGTTTCGCGCAGCGCGTTGAGCAGATCGCGCAGGGACATCGTGTCCTTGCCGAAGAAGGTGTTGCTCGTGTTGAACACGGTCTCGAGGTCGGCGTCGGCGAAGCCGTAGAACGAGGGTTCGAGTTCGGGAATGGCGGGACGCTCGGTGCGCTTGAGCGGGTCGAGGTCGGCCCAGCGGGCGCCGACGTTGCGATAGGCGGCAATCAGCTGCTGCACGGCAGTGCGCTTGCGGCCGAGTTCGGAATCGGCGCCGCTCGCGACCACCACCTTGGTGGTGCCCTGCTTGGCGCGTTCCGCGAAGGCGTTGATCACCGGAAGGTGCGGGACGTCCTTGGTGTTGCTGCCGTCGGTGGCCGGCACGTTCTGCAACGCGTCGAAATACGAACGCCAGTTGTCGGGAACGCTGCCAGGGTTGGAGAGGTAGTTTTCGTACATCTCCTCGACGTAGGGCGCATTGCCGCCGAAGAGGTATGTATTGCCTTGATAGGCGCTGTAAACGGACGAAGCCGTCGACGAGGAATCGCTCATATTCCGCTGACCTTCGCTTCCCTGAAGGAAGCACTAGCTGGTTTAAGAAACCTTCCGCGACACGGCTGGACCGATTGGCGGATGCGACTGTGGCTGGGGAAGGGCCTGAGTACTCCGTCATTGTGCCACGTCAACCATTTGACATCGCCTGGGGCGTTCTCAAGGGGTCGCGGGAGGGGAATGACGGCTCAGGGTCGGCGAGGCGCGTGTCAGGGTCAAGTCGGCGATGCCGGACCCTGACAGCGCAAGGGCCTTTAAGCGTTCGACGCTCAGCGAATGGTGGAAAGGCGTCCGAAAGCCGTGCCGCAGCCCATGGTGCTGCTGCATTCCCTCACGAGCTCGGCCGAGCGCGCCGATTGTTCGGCCATGCGCCGGTCGAGCGGCTTCCAGCTGCGGCAGAGCGGAACGACGAACACCCAGCCAGCGACCAGCGCAGCGACCGCAGCCGCGAACAACACCCAGTACATCAGAACCATGATCGACTTTCTTGTTACACCGTGTTGCGAGTCTGCCCGCTTACGGCCCCCAGCGCGAGAGCCGGCTCGCCCGGCCTGTGCAGTTGCGCACGGTTGCGGCCGGTCGGATTTCACGACCTCCCGCTAAACCTTCGGCCGGCCACCCACGGTCGGTCAAGCGTCGAGCGTGATCAGGCCCTGTTCAAGGCAGCGCTCGTAATCGGCCAGGGGAATCGCGGCCACCTGGACCTCGCCTTCGTCGCCCCAGCTGATCACCGCGCTGTCGATCGACATCTGGACCTCGATCGGACCCTGCGGGATCGCGATCAGGGGTCCGTCACCGGCGCGGTATTCGACCGTTCCTGTCACTCGGGCATTTGCGGGCATCGGAATCCTCCATCAAAAACGACATGGCAAGCCGCTGGGCTTGGCGGGAGTGCCAGCGTACAGCAAGCCCACCCGCGTCGTGCCCGGGATAGGCCTCGTCCTGCAGCAACATCCGGATTTCTCCGCCATCGAGTCGTGGGTCGGAACGCGATCCTCGAGTCCTACCTACGGAGAACCCCATGGCCGACGACCTGCATGTGCTCGAAGACCGGAGCAGCACCATCGATATCAACCAGGCAAGCGAAGTCGACCTGTGGTGTCAGCGCCTGGGCGTGAGCGAGATGGCCTTGAGGCAGGCGGTGGCCGACGTCGGCGCCTCTCCCGAGCAGATCGCCGTGCACCTCGGCAAGAAGTGAGCACCGGGATGGCCGGAAGGACGATCTGGAAAGGTGCGATCACTTTCGGGCTGGTGCACATCCCGGTCGGCCTCCATACGGCCACCAGCGAGCAGGGCGTCGACT
Source organism: Variovorax jilinensis (assembly GCF_030316885.1). Classification (GTDB taxonomy): domain Bacteria; phylum Pseudomonadota; class Gammaproteobacteria; order Burkholderiales; family Burkholderiaceae_C; genus Variovorax; species Variovorax jilinensis. Next base: position 607,653 of record NZ_JASZYQ010000003.1, read on the forward strand.
TCGACTGGCTCGACAAGCGAACCATGGACCCGGTCGGCTACAAGCGGATCAACAAGAAGACCGGCAAGGAAGTCGACAAGGACGACATCGTCAAGGGCGTGGCCTATGCGGAAGGCAAGTACGCCGTGATCTCGCCCGACGAAATCGAGGCGGTATACCCCCGTACGACGCAGACGATCGAGATCCTGCGCTTTGTCGAGGCCGCCGAAATCCCCTTTGTGTACCTCGAACGCCCCTACTACGTCGAGCCGATCAACCGGGGCCAGAAGGTGTACGCGCTGCTGCGTGAGACATTGCAAAAGACCGGCAAGCTCGGTCTTGCCAAGGTGGTGATCGCCACCAAGCAACATCTGGCCGTGCTGGTGCCCTCGGAGCGGGCACTGGTGCTGAACCTCATGCGCTGGGGCGACGAGGTCAGGAGTCTCGACGGCCTCGAACTACCCCCGGCGGGCCTCAAGGCGACGAAGATCAGCGCCGCCGAGATGAAGATGGCCGAGCAGCTCGTGTCCGACATGACCGGGCCCTGGAAGCCGGACGAGTTCAAGGACGAGTTCAAGCACGCGGTCATGAAGCTGGTCGACAAGAAGGTCAAGGCCGGCGATACCGAGACCGTGATGGAGCCCGAGGAAGAGTCGTCGCACGAAGGCGCCGAGATCATCGACCTGACCGAGCTGCTGCAACGCAGCCTCAAGGGCCGGCACAGGAGCGGAAGCGCAGCAGGCGCAAGCAAGGGCGCCGCCACGAAGAAGAAGCCGAAGACAGCCGCGAAGACTTCGAGCAAGGCCCCGGCGAAGCAGGTGCGCAAGGCCGCATGAAGAGCCTGACTGCCGGCGTTGCGCGGCCTGCCCCGCCGATGCTTCCACGCCACCCTCCCCTGTTCGAACCCACTGGAAAGTGGCATCCTGCGCGACTCGGGTTCATTCCCGACCCCGCATCGCCTACGCCTCGGAGGTAGCAATGGCTGCTCGCTCGATCGCATCGCTCTCGCTCGGATTCGGCCTCGTGTCGATCCCGGTCAAGCTTTATTCGGCCACCGAGAGCAGCGGCACGATCCGCTTCAACCTGCTCACGCGCGACGGGTCGCGGGTCAAGCAGCAATACGTGTCGGAGAAGGATCCGGGCACCATCGTGCCGCGCTCCGAGATGATCAAGGGCTACGAGTTCGAGAAGGACCGCTACGTCCTCTTCACGCCCGACGAACTCAAGGCCGTCGAGGAAAGCGCCAACCACACGGTCGAGATCGTCAGCTTCATTCCCGAGAAGGCGGTCGACCCGCTCTACTACGACAAGGCCTACTTCCTCGCACCCGACAAGCGAGGCGGCAAGTCGTATTCGCTGCTGCGCGCCGCAATGCAGAAGAGCGGCCGCTGCGCCCTCGCCAAATGGGCCTGGAAGGGAAAGCAGTACGTCGTCCAGGTGCGTGCAGCCGACGACGGCCTCGTGCTGCAGCAGCTGCTCTACGCCGACGAGGTCCGATCGATGAAGGAGCTCGAGATCGAGGACGTGAAGCCATCGGACGCCGAGGTCAAGCTCGCGCTTCAGCTGATCGACCAGATCGCGGCCGACAACTACGACCCGGCCGAATACGTCGACGAAGAAAAGCAGCGCATCCTGGCCGCGATCGACGCCAAGATCGCCGGCAAGCAGGTGGTGGCGACCGAAGAACGCGAAAGCGAGAGCAGCGGCCAGATCATCGACCTGACCGAGATGCTCCGTGCGAGCCTCGTGCGCGGCGGTGCCGGCGCTGCGCGTGCACCGCGCAAGGGCGCCGGGACGGCTCCCGAAGAGGTCACGCCGCTGGCCGCCAAGAAAGGCATCAGGCGCGCTGCGGCCAAGCCGGCCGCCGAAGAGGTCGCGACACCTGCACGCGCGCGATCGCGCAAGTGAGCGGGCCAGAGGCCGAGGCGCCGCACACGCTGCGTGCCCTCCAGGAAATGCTGGGGCTTTCGCGCAGCGCGGTATCGCGACTGATCGCCCATGGCTTCGTCACGCCTGCGCGCGGGCCACGCAACGAATACCGCTTCTCGTTTCGCGACGTCGTGCTGCTGCGCACCGCCCATCGGCTGCAGCAGGCGGCGATTCCGACGCGACGCATCGTGCGGGCGCTGCAGCGCCTTCGGGCCAGCCTGCCGGCCGAGTTGCCCTTGAGCGGCCTGCGCATCACCGCGGTCGGCAGTTCGATCGCGGTGCACGAGCGCGGCAGCCGCTGGGAGGCCGAGTCGGGGCAGCTGCTGATGGATTTCGAGGTCGAGGCGCTGCCGGGCTCGGTGGCTTTCGTTGACCATGGGCGCAGCGCCGCTTCGTCCGCGTCGTTGCCACTTCCGCCCGAGCCGGCGCCCTCGAGCGACACCGTGTTCGCGCAGGCCGAGGCGCTCGAGACAGCCGACCCGGCCACCGCCGAGCGCCTCTACCGAGCGCTGCTCGCAGATTCACCGGGCCATGCCGACGCCTGCCTGAACCTCGGCGCGCTGCTGAGCGAATCGAACCGCGGCGCCGAGGCGGTGGCGCTCTACGACCTCGGACTGCGTCACTCGCCGTTGGCGACCTTGCTGCATTTCAACCGTGCGGTCACGCTCGACGACCTGGGCCGCCTGGAGGAAGCGCTGCAAGGCTACGAAAGCTGTCTCGCGATCGACCCCGACTTCGCGGACGCCCACTTCAACGCCGCCCGCCTCTACGATCATCTGGGCGACCAGAAGCAGGCGATCCGCCACTTCAGCGCCTACCGCCGACTGCAGAAAAAGCGGTGAGGGCGGGCATTGTTGGCAGTCCGGCCCGATAGGCGGCGAACCTGCGCCGCCGGAGCGCGTCCAAAATATCAAGCGCCGGACGGCTTTCTGCCATCCGGGATTCCCACCGCCTCCATACCGCGCCCCTCCATGGGCTGTCGGACGAGCAAAATCCATGACCATGAATTCAGCAGGAGACACCGGCCTCGACAGCCTGGACGGCTGGGCCGCGCACATCGCGGCCGTCACGGCTCGCGTCGATCCCCGCGCCGGCGGCATGATCGAGCGTTCGATCGGCAGCCTGCTGGGCGTGGTGCGCGAGCAGTTGCAACTCGAGGTCGTCTTCGTGGGCGAATTCGTCGACGGCAACCGCGTGTTCCGCCACATTGCGACGCGCACCGACGATGCCGTGATCAAGCCCGGCGAGTTCCATCCCACCGCCGAGACCATCTGCCAGCGCATCGTCGACGGCCGGCTGCCCTCGGTCATGCACGACGTCGCCAGCGTGCGCGAACGATACGGTCTTCCTGCGTACTACGGGCTGATCGGCGGTCACATCGGCGTGCCGGTGCGCCTGGCCGACGGCACGCTGTACGGCATCCTGTGCGGCTTCAGCTTCACGGCGGCGCCGCACCTGCAGGAACGCGATGTCAAGCGCATGGAGATGGCGGCCCACGCCACCGCACGGCTGATCGCGCAGGCCGAAGGCCGCGACATCGAACCGGATGCAGCCGCCCATTGATCTGCGTTGCGCGCAAGGCAGGCACCGCCGAAAAGGGGAAGCACTATCACCTTCGGCTCGCCGATCCGCCGAATGGCGGATTCACATTTCCCGCCGAGGCGCCCAGACTGCGCTGATCGCACTTCCAGGCCTTCGGCGCGACAAATCATGTACACCGAACTCGAGATCCCGCATCCGTTCCCGCAGCCGGGACCGGCGGCTTGGGCATGGCGAAGGCCCCGCACCCAGTGATTGCCATCAATTCCGTACGCCGCAAGTCGGCCCTGCTGGCTGCCGTCTCGGTGCTGCTGGCCGCCCTCGGCCTGCAGGCCTACGCGCTCGGCTACCCGATGGGGATGTCGATGCTCGCGGTGTCCACGGTGCAGGCCGGCATCTGCTCGGCCATGTTCTCGAGCCGCTTGCTGAAGGCGGCGGTGGCGACCAACTTCCTGCTCTTCGCATTCCACGCGCTGGTGATCACGCATTTCCTGCTGCGGCCCGGATCGCCCGCCGTGTTCGACGTCGCGGACTTCGCATGCGCCGTTTTCGCGGCCGCCTCGCTGGTCTTCACGCCGGTCGAGACGATCGCGCTGATCGTGCGACGGGCCTATCTGCAGCGCCCGCGCCGCGGCACGCCGCGCTGAACGGTGCGCGCCGCAGTTCCTAGCGAATCAGGGCCTGCAGGTCCCGGAAGCGCGGATGCTCCGCGCTGCGGAGCCATTCGAAACCGACCATCTCGGTGGTGACCAGTTCGGCGCCGGCGCCGGCCAGCCGATCGAAGGCCGCGTCGCGGTTGCGTTCGGTGCGCGAGCTGCAGGCATCGGTCACGACCCAGACTTCGAACTCGTCCTCGAGCAGGTCGAGTGCGGTCTGGAGCAGGCAGACGTGGGCTTCGCAGCCCGCGATCACGATCGTGTTGCGCTCCTCGGCGGCCGCAGCCGGCTTCTGCAGGTGCTTGGGCAGGCTGCGCGCGTTGCCCTGCGGTGCCTTGGCAGGCGCACGCAGCCACTCGACCAGGCCTTCCTCCGCGCCGCTGAAGTGCATCTTGGCAAGGGTGCGCTGGCACAGCGCGCGAATCGCGGGCAGGTTCTCGCCCAGCTTGGAGGGGTTCTGCTCGGTGCCCCAGATGGGCACGTCGACCAGGCGCGCCATCTCGGCGAGTCGCACGGCGTTCTTCGCCACCGCTTCGTCTTCGAAGATCGCAGGCATCAGGCGGGCCTGGTAGTCGACCAGGAGCAATTGGGATTGGGAGGCGTCGAGCAGCATGGATTCGTTCTTTGGCAACCCCAAACCGTACCACCGAATCGAACCGCCATGCACTCAGCCCGGCGCCGGGCCGCCCCAAGGCGCCTCGCGGCCCCGGCCGGGGGCAAGCCCACTCCGGAGGGAGCGCGGGGGCCCTATCAATCGGGCCGGAGCCGGATCAGCTTCCCGTCCGACTCATCCGTGAGCACGTAGATGAGCCCATCCGGGCCCTGTCGCACGTCGCGGATGCGGGCGCGGCCATCCTCCAGCAGCTTGTGCTCGGCCACCACCTTGCCGTCCTTCAGTTCGATCCGGTCGAGGTAGCCGAACTTGAGCGAGCCGACGAAGAGATTGCCCTTCCAGGCAGGGCCGTAGCGGTCGCTGGTCAGAAAGGCCATGCCGGAAGGGGCGATCGACGGCACCCAGTAGTGCAGCGGCTGCTCCATGCCCTCGCGGCGGGTGATGCCCTCGCCGATCCGGCCGCCGCCGTAGTTCTCGCCGTAGGTGATGACCGGCCAGCCGTAGTTGCGGCCTGGCTGGGGGACATTGATCTCGTCGCCGCCCTGCGGGCCGTGTTCATGCATCCAAAGCCGGCCGTCGGGCGACAGGGTGGCGCCCTGCCCGTTGCGGTGGCCGTAGCTCCAGATCTCGGGCAGCGCGCCGGCCCGGCCGACGAAGGGGTTGTCAGGCGGCGCCTTGCCGTCCTTGGCGATGCGCACCACCTTGCCGAGGTGGTTGTCGAGCTTCTGGGCGTCCTCCTTGCGGCTGAAGCGATCGCCCAGAGTGAGAAACAGCGTGCCGTCGCGCGCCTCGACGATGCGGCAGCCGAAATGGTTGCGGCTCGCGACCTTGGGCCGCTGGCTGAAGATCACGCCGACGCCCTCGAGCCGGCTACCGTCCTCGGACAGGCGGGCTCGCGCGAGGGCCGTGCCGTTCCCGGAGCCGCCCGATTCCGGCTCGGAATAGCAGAAGTACAGCGTGCGGTTGCGCGCGAAGTCCGAATCGAGTTGCACGTCGAGCAGGCCACCCTGCCCGCCGGCCGCGATCTCGGGCAGGCCGGCCAGTGGAGCGCCAGCCTTGCCGTCGGCCGAGACGATGCGCATGCGGCCCGCCTTCTCGGTCACGAGGAATCGGCCGTCGGGCAGGAAAGCCACGCTCCAAGGGTTCTGCAGGCCGCTGGCCACCACCTCGGGCCGCGGCGCGGCGGTCGCGATGCCCAGGTGAACGAGCAGGCCGATGAGGATGAGCTTGAGGATCCGGGAAACCGATGCGGTCATGTGCTGGCGGATGAAGTGGCAGGCCGAGGCCGGGTGCTCCAACTTAGCGTACTTTGCAATTCCTTTTTCTTACATCTGCAAAAGCGCTTATGCCGCATAACGGTGACTTTTACATTTGGGAATGTGAGGAAAAGAAAAATCCTGAGGAATGACAAGGATTTACAGGCAAAATCGTGAATTCGCATGAAATTGACACCTCAAGGTGTCGTCCATATCCTACGCGCCATGCGTCTAATTCTCCTATCGGCAAGCCTCCTGCTTGCCTTCGCCGCTCACGCAGCTCCGCAGCAGCTCGATCGGACAGACGATCACCACTCCACAACGGCGATGACTGAAAAGGGCCTGATGGGCCAGTTCCAGCAGGTTCGCCAGACCGTCGCCGATCGCACCTCCGACCTGGTCGTGACCGCCATCGGTTTCCTGGGCGTACCGTACCGTCGCGGCGGCAACACGGCCGAGACCGGCTTCGACTGCAGCGGCTTCGTGCGCGCCATGTACAACCAGACCGTCGGCCACCTGCTGCCGCGCCGCGCCGAGGAACAGGCCGCCGCCACGCAGAAGATCGACCGCAGCGACCTCAAGCCCGGCGACCTGGTCTTTTTCAAGACCATGAAGCGCGCCTTCAGCCACGTCGGCATCTACGTCGGCGAAGGCAAGTTCATCCATGCGCCGAAGCCCGGCGCAGAGGTCCGGGTCGAGGACATGAGCGGCAGCTACTGGCAACGCCGCTTCAGTGGCGCCCGCCGGGTCGCAGCGGCCCAGGACGATCTGGTCAAGGTCTCGGGCGACTGACCCACGAGGTCACGGGCCGCTTCGCCGGCAGCCCGACACATGAAAAATCCCGCACTCGGCGGGATTTTTCATTGGGGCGCCGCCCGGGCGCTCAGCGCTTGACCGGCGGCAGGTCGGTGCAATGCCCGTGCACCGCCTCGGCCGCGAGGCCGATGCTCTCGCCGAGCGTCGGATGCGGATGGATGGTCTTGCCGATGTCGTAGGCATCCGCGCCCATTTCGATCGCCAGCGCGATCTCGCCGATCATGTCGCCGGCATGGGTGCCGACGATGCCACCGCCCACGATGCGATGCGACTCGGCATCGAACAGCAGCTTGGTGAAGCCCTCGTCACGGCCGTTGGCGATCGCCCGACCCGAGGCGGTCCACGGGAACAGGCCCTTCTCTACCTTCACGCCCTCGGCCTTCGCCTGATCCTCGGTGAGGCCGACCCAGGCCACTTCGGGATCGGTGTACGCCACGCTCGGGATCACGCGCGCATTGAAGGCCGCGCTCGCGAGTTCGCGGTCGCCCTTCTGCTCGCCCGCGATCACCTCGGCCGCCACGTGGGCCTCGTGCACCGCCTTGTGCTCGAGCATCGGCTGGCCGACGATGTCGCCGACCGCGAAGATGTGCGGCACGTTGGTGCGCATCTGGATGTCGACCGGGATGAAGCCGCGGTCGCTGACCGCGATGCCGGCCTTCTCGGCGCCGATCTTCTTGCCGTTGGGGCTGCGCCCCACCGCCTGCAGCACCAGGTCGTACAGCTGAGGCTCCTTGGGCGCCTGCTCGCCTTCGAAGCTCACGCGTATGCCTTCCTTGGTGGCCTCGGCGCCGACCGTCTTCGTCTTCAGCATGATGTTGTCGAAGCGCGGCGCGTTGAGCTTCTGCCAGACCTTGACCAGGTCGCGGTCGGCGCCCTGCATCAGGCCGTCGAGCATCTCGACCACGTCGAGCCGGGCGCCCAGCGTCGAATACACCGAGCCCATCTCGAGGCCGATGATGCCGCCGCCGAGGATCAGCATGCGCTTGGGCTCGATGCCGAGCTCGAGCGCGCCGGTGGAGTCGACCACGCGCGGATCGTCCTTGGGCATGAACGGCAGGTGCACGGCCTGCGAGCCCGCGGCGATCACGCAGTGGCGGAACTTGACGGTCTGCGCCTTGCCGGTGGTCGCCTGGCCGCTGCCGCTCGTTTCCTGCACCTTCACGTGGAAGGCGTCGATGAATTCGCCGACGCCGCGCACGGTCGTGACCTTGCGCATCTTGGCCATCGCGGCCAGGCCGCCGGTGAGCTTGGAGACCACCTTGTTCTTGCGGCCCAGCAGCTTGGCGCGGTCGATCGCCGGCGCCCCGTAGCTGACGCCGAGGTCGGCGAAGTGCTTGACCTCGTCGATCACGGCCGCCACGTGCAGCAGCGCCTTCGACGGGATGCAGCCGACGTTGAGGCAGACGCCGCCGAGCGTCGCGTAGCGCTCGACCAGGATCACCTTGAGGCCCAGGTCGGCAGCCCGGAACGCGGCCGAGTAGCCGCCCGGGCCGGCACCGAGCACCAGCAGGTCGCAGTCGAAGTCGACCGCGCCGGTGTAGCTGGAAGCCGCCGCAGGCGCGCTGACGGGTGCGGCGGCTGCGGATACTGGCTTGGCGGAAGGTGCTGCCGCCGCAGGAGCTGCAGCGGCGGGCGATGCCGCAGCCGGAGCCGGCGCAGGCGCCGCAGCGGCACCCTCGGCGGCGTCGAGCGTCAGCACGACCGAGCCTTCCTTGACCTTGTCTCCGACCTTGACCGCGAGCGACTTCACGACGCCCGCATGCGACGACGGGATTTCCATCGAGGCCTTGTCCGACTCCACCGTGATCAGCGACTGCTCGGCCTTCACCGTGTCGCCGACCTTGACCAGCACCTCGATCACCGCGACTTCGTCGAAATCGCCGATGTCCGGCACCTTGATTTGTAGTTCGCTCATTTGGACACCTTGAGTTTGAGTGAGAGTGTCTCGACCGGACCGGCCGAGTTGCGATCGAATTCGCAGGCCGCGGCCACGCCGGCCTCGGCCACCTCGCGCGCCGAGCGCGCCTTGTCATACACCGCATGCATGGCACCGAGCGCGAAGCTGCGTCCCGAGCCGATGCTCCAGAACTGCTTGAACTCGAACACCTCGCGGTAGCTGTAGATGCCGTAGATGCCGCTCGAATTGGCCAGCAGCATCGTGAACTGGCTCGACTCGTAGGGCTCGTGCTCGTCTTCCTTTGGCTGCAGGAAGAACGAATCCTTGAGCACCGGATGCAGCAGCGTGAAGGTGCGGAAGATCTCGTCCTTGCTGCCGAAGCGCAGCGCTTCCGCCGGCTGTGCCGCGAGCGCGTGCTGAAGCACCAGGAAGTGCGCCGCCGCGCCGGCCAGCGCGAAGATGCTCTGGCCCGCCGCGTCGTTCACCATGAACAGCTTCCTGTTCGCCTCGGCGCGGTGCGAGAGCCGCGTATCGCCGAAGGTCACGAGGGAGTCAGCCGACATCACGACCTGGCCGCCCTTGCGGACGGCCACGACAGTTGTCATAGGGGCTCGCGCCGGGCCGCCCCAGGCGAGCCGCCCCCTCGAGGGGCAAGCGCCGCAGGTGCTCCGGGGGTGTTCATAGCAGCACGCGTCGGAAGTCCGCGAGCACCTGGCCCAGGTAGGCGTTGAATCGCGCCGCCGAGGCGCCGTCGATCACGCGGTGGTCGTAGGACAGCGACAGCGGCAGCGTGAGGCGCGGCACGAACTGCTTGCCATCCCACACCGGCTTCATCTGCCCCTTCGAGAGGCCGAGGATCGCGACCTCGGGCGCGTTGATGATCGGCGTGAAGTGCGTGCCGCCGATGCCGCCCAGCGAGCTGATCGAGATGCAGCCGCCCTGCATGTCGGCCGAGCCGAGCTTGCCGTCGCGCGCCTTCTTGGCGAGCTCGCCCATCTCCTGGCTGATCTGCAGCACGCCCTTCTTGTCGGCGTCCTTGAGCACGGGCACCACCAGCCCGTTGGGCGTGTCCGCCGCGAAGCCGATGTTGTAGTAGTTCTTGTAGACCAGCTGGTCGCCGTCGAGGCTGGTGTTGAAGTCGGGGAACTTCTTGAGCGCCGAGACCATCGCCTTGATCACGAAGGCCAGCATCGTCACCTTGACGCCCGACTTCTCGTTCTCCTTGTTGGTGGAGACGCGGAAGGCCTCGAGCTCGGTGATGTCGGCCTCGTCGTTGTTGGTGACGTGCGGAATCATCACCCAGTTGCGGTGCAGGTTGGCACCACTGAGCTTCTTGATGCGCGACAGATCCTTGCGCTCGACGCTGCCGAACTTCGTGAAGTCGACCTTGGGCCATGGGATCAGGCCCAGCGCCTCTCCGCCACCGCCGCCGGCCGGCGCCGTGGCGCCCGCGGCCTTGGTGCTAGCGGCGCCGCTCATCACGGCCTTGGTGAAGGCCTGAACGTCTTCCTGGGTGATGCGGCCCTTGAGGCCGCTGCCCTTGACCTCCTCGAGCGGCACGCCGAGCTCGCGCGCGAACTTGCGCACCGAGGGCGAGGCGTGCGGCATCTTGCCGCTGGGCGCCACCGTCGGGTCGTGCGCCGGTGCCGCCGCAGCGGGTGCCGAGGCCGCAGCAGCAGGCGCCGGGGCGCTCGCCGATGCCGGCGCAGCAGCCGATGCAGCCGCGGCCGCCGGGGCAGGCGCCGGGGCCGGCGCCGCTGCGCCGCCACCGCTGCCTTCGACGATCGCGATCAGGTCGCCGATGTTGACCGTGTCGCCGACCTTGACCTTGAGCTCCTTGAGCACGCCCGCGGCCGAGGACGGAATTTCCATCGAGGCCTTGTCCGACTCGACCGTGATCAGCGACTGCTCGACCTTGATCGTGTCGCCGGGCTTGACCAGGACCTCGATCACCGCGACGTCCTTGAAGTCGCCGATGTCGGGCACCTTGACCTCGATCGGGCCGGCTGCAGCAGCCGGAGCCGCCGCAGCGGCAGCCGCCGGCGCGGGCGCAGCCGCCTGGGGTGCGGCCGCAGAAGCCGTGGCCGTGGCCGGGGCCGGCGCCGGGGCGGCGGTTGCGCCCGCGGCCTCGCCTTCGAGCACCAGCACCACCGAGCCCTCCTTGACCTTGCTGCCCACCTCGACCTTGAGCTCCTTGACCACGCCGGCCTGGCTCGACGGAATCTCCATCGAGGCCTTGTCCGACTCCACCGTGATCAGCGACTGCTCGGCCTTCACCGTGTCGCCGACCTTGACCAGCACCTCGATCACCGCGACCTCGTCGAAGTCGCCGATGTCCGGCACCTTGATTTCCACTGTTGCCATATCGTGTCTCCCGCCTTGCCGGCGCCGTTGATTGCTTTTATGCGTAGAGCGGGTTGATCTTCTCGGCGTCGATGCCGTACTTCTTGATCGCGTCTGCCACCTTCTGCGCCGGCAGCACGCCGTCCTCGGCCAGCGCCTTGAGCGCCGCCACGACGATGTAGTGGCGATTGATCTCGAAATGCTCGCGCAGCTTGGCGCGGAAATCGCTGCGGCCGAAGCCGTCGGTGCCGAGCACCTTGTAGTTGCGGCCCTTCGGGATGAAGGGACGGATCTGCTCGGCGTAGGCCTTCATGTAGTCGGTCGAAGCGACCACCGGGCCGCTGCTTGCGCCCAGCTGCTGGGACACGAAGGGCACGCGCGGCGTATCGGTCGGGTGCAGCAGGTTCCAGCGGTCGGCCTCCTGGCCGTCGCGCGTGAGCTCGTTGAAGCTGGGGCAGCTCCAGACCGAGGCGCTCACGCCCCAGTCCTTCTCGAGCAGCGCCTGGGCCTCGAAGCTCTCGCGCAGGATGGTGCCGCTGCCGAGCAGCTGCACGGTGGGCGCCTTGGCCTTGAGCGCCGGGCCCTGCTTGGCCAGGTACATGCCCTTGATGATCTGTTCCTCGGTGCCGGGCTGCAGGCCGGGCATCGGGTAGTTCTCGTTGAGCAGCGTGATGTAGTAGTAGACGTTGTCCTGGCGCTCGACCATCCGCTTCAGGCCGTGGTGCAGGATCACGCCGACCTCGTGCGAGAAGGTCGGGTCGTAGCTCACGCAGTTGGGAATGGTGTTGGCCAGGATGTGGCTGTGGCCGTCCTCGTGCTGCAGGCCTTCGCCGTTCAGCGTGGTGCGCCCGGAGGTGCCGCCGAGCAGGAAGCCGCGTGCCTGCATGTCGCCCGCCGCCCAGGCCAGATCGCCGATGCGCTGGAAGCCGAACATCGAGTAGTACACGTAGAACGGCACCATGATGCGGTTGTTGGTGCTGTAGGAGGTGGCCGCCGCGATCCAGCTCGACATGCCGCCGGCCTCGTTGATGCCTTCCTGCAGGATCTGGCCGGCCTTGTCCTCGCGGTAGTACATGACCTGGTCCTTGTCGACCGGCGTGTACTGCTGCCCCGCGGGGTTGTAGATGCCGATCTGGCGGAACAGGCCTTCCATGCCGAAGGTGCGCGCCTCGTCGACCAGGATCGGAACCACGCGCGGGCCCAGTGCCTGGTCGCGCAGCAGCTGCGTGAGAAAGCGCACGTAGGCCTGGGTGGTCGAGATCTCGCGTCCCTCGGCGGTCGGCTCGAGCACCGCCTTGAAGGTCTCGAGCGCCGGCACCGTGAAGCTCTCGTCGGCCTTGACGCGGCGATGCGGCAGGTAGCCGCCGAGGGCCTTGCGGCGCTCGTGCAGATACTTCATCTCGGGCGTGTCGTCGGCCGGCTTGTAGAACGGGAGGTCGGCGATCTGGCTGTCCGGAATCGGGATGTTGAAGCGGTCGCGGAAGGCGCGGATGTCGTCGTCGCCGAGCTTCTTGGTCTGGTGGACCGTGTTCTTGCCTTCACCGATCTTGCCCATGCCGAAGCCCTTGACGGTCTTCACGAGCAGCACCGTGGGCTGGCCCTTGTGCTTGACAGCGGCATCGAACGCGGCATAGACCTTCTGCGAGTCGTGGCCACCACGGCGCAGGTTCCAGATCTCGTCGTCGCTCATCTTGGCAACCATCTCGAGCGTGCGCGGATCGCGGCCGAAGAAGTGCTTGCGCACGTAGGCGCCGTCGTTGGCCTTGAACGACTGGTAATCGCCGTCATTGGTCTCCATCATGATCTTGCGCAGCGCACCGTCCTTGTCGCGCGCGAGCAGCGGATCCCAGCTGCTGCCCCAGATCAGCTTGATGACGTTCCAGCCGGAGCCGCGGAATTCGCCTTCGAGCTCCTGGATGATCTTGCCGTTGCCCCGCACCGGGCCGTCGAGGCGTTGCAGGTTGCAGTTGATCACGAACACCAGGTTGTCGAGGTTCTCGCGCGCCGCCAGGCTGATCGCGCCCAGCGATTCGACCTCGTCCATCTCGCCGTCGCCGCAGAAGACCCAGACCTTGCGGTTCTCGGTGTTGGCAATGCCGCGCGCATGCAGGTACTTGAGGAACCGCGCCTGGTAGATCGCCATCAGGGGGCCCAGGCCCATCGATACGGTCGGGAACTGCCAGAACTCGGGCATCAGCTTCGGATGCGGGTAGCTCGACAGGCCCTTGCCGTCGACTTCCTGGCGGAAGTTGAGCAGCTGCTCTTCGGTCAGGCGGCCCTCGAGATACGCGCGGGCATAGATGCCGGGCGAGACGTGGCCCTGGATGTAGAGGCAGTCGCCGCCGTGGTTCTCGCTCTCCGCGTGCCAGAAGTGGTTGAAGCCGGCGCCGAACATGCTGGCGAGCGACGCGAAGGAACCGATGTGGCCGCCGAGGTCGCCGCCTTCGGGCGGATGGTGGCGGTTGGCCTTGACCACCATCGCCATCGCGTTCCAGCGCATGTAGGAACGCAGGCGCTCCTCGATCTCGGCATTGCCCGGAGAACGCTCTTCCTGGTTGGTCTCGATGGTGTTGACGTAGGCCGTGTTGGCCGAGAACGGCTTGTCGATGCTGTTCTGGCGGGCATGTTCGAGCAATTGCTCGAGCAGGAAGTGGGCACGCTCCGGCCCCTCGCTCTCGATGACCGCCGACAGGGCGTCCATCCATTCACGCGTTTCCTGCGCGTCCAGGTCGTTCGCGGCGGCGCCGAACTGGTTCTCGGGAATTGCCGACATGCTTGTCTCCTTTTTTGAGGCGTTGTGGCAGTAATTTAGTGCCGGAAGTGGCAGCGCGCGGCAGTTTCTCACAGAATTCTGCCGATTTCAAATCGTGCTTGTTGATTTCTCTATATGAAATTCAAATGAAACCGGTTTGATCCCGCAGGCGGGGGAGTCATCGCGTCGCACCCGGCCCTGAGGCGGCACGGGGCACGTGTGCCTCCCTTCGCCCGGGCCCGTTCACCTAAACTTCGAGGATGCCCCTTTCCTCCCCGATCGCCGTTGCCCGCAACGCCGCGTCGCCGCTGTCCTGGCTGCGCCGCTGGTGGCGGCGCCAGACGCCGATGCTGCAGGATGCCGTCGCCATGCTGGCTCCGCTGGCGGCCGTGATGCTGTTCCTGGCGGCGATCGTCTCGGCCTTCTGGTACCTGCGCGCCGAGGAAGTGGAGCGCGTCCAGGAATCGGTCAAGCGCGACGTCGAATACGCCCAGCAGCGCGTGCGGCTGCGCCTGCTCGAGCGCCAGGAGCAGCTCATGCGCCTGGCGCGCGACGCCTCCAACCGGGAGATCGACGGCGCCGAGTTCAGCAGCCGCGCCGAATCGCTGGTGAGCCAGTTCCCCGAGCTGCAGTCGGTCAGCTGGATCGACGACCGCCGCCGCTTCAAGGCGAGCTATGCAGCGCCGAGCGTGCATCCGGCGCAGCAGCACGCGGTCGGCGAGGTGCTGCGGCCCGGCGAGATCGAGAGCAACTACGCGCTGGCGCGCGAGCTGCGCCAGCCGGTGTTCTCGCAGCCGCTGGCCGGTGGCGATCCGCCGCCGATGCTCCAGCTCTACATCCCGCTGTTCGACCAGGGCCTGTTCGCGGGCATGCTGCTCGGCGAATTCTCGATCGACGGCCTGCTGCGCTACGGCATGCCGTCCGAGGTCTCGGCGCGCTACGCGGTCTCGCTGCTCGATGCCAAGGGCGGACTGATCGCGGGCAACACCGTCGCCAGCCCGCGCACCCCGGCCAACCGGCTGCAGCCCTGGACCGCGCGAACCAACGAATACGAGGTGCCGGTGTCGCCCGTCGGCAATGCGCTGGTGCTGCGGGCCCAGGCCTACCGCACGTCGCAGGGCGTGGTCGGCAACGGACTGTTCTGGCTGGTCGGCGCGCTCAGCGTGCTCACGAGCTGGATGCTGATCGGCACTTGGCGCCACACGCGCCGGCGCCTGCAGGCGCAGCAGGCCCTGGTGGCCGAGACCAATTTCCGCCGCGCGATGGAGAACTCCATGCTCACCGGCATGCGGGTGCTCGACCTCGAAGGCCGCATCACCTACGTCAACGCGGCCTTCTGCGCCATGACCGGCTGGAGCGAGAACGAACTCGTCGGCCAGACGCCGCCCTTCCCCTACTGGCTCGAGTCCGACCGCGAGGTCATGAACGAGCGGCTCGAGGAGGAACTGCACGGCCGCGCCCTGCCCGGCGGCTTCCAGGTGCGCGTCAAGCGCCGCAACGGCAGCGTCTTCAACGCGCGCCTGTACGTCTCGCCCCTGATCGACGCCCGCGGCCACCAGACCGGCTGGATGACCTCGATGACGGACATCACCGAGCCGACGCGCATCCGCGAGCAGCTGTCCGCTTCGTACGAGCGCTTCACCACCGTGCTCGAGGCGCTCGATGCCTCGGTGTCGGTGGCCCCGCTCGGCAGCGAGGAGCTGCTGTTCGCCAACAAGCTCTACCGGCTCTGGTTCGGCTCGGACACGGTCGGCCATCTCGGCATGGTGGCGCAGGCCGGCGTGCCGGCCACCCAGGCGCGCGACGAGGAGCTCGACGACGTCGACTCCTTCGCCGGCCTGCCGATCGACCAGCTGACGACGGCCCAGCCGGCCAACAACGAGATCTTCGTGCCCGAGCTCGGCAAGTGGCTCGAGGTGCGCTCGCGCTATCTCACCTGGGTCGACGGCCGGCTCGCGCAGCTGGTGATCGCGACCGACATCACGCCGCGGCGCGATGCCGAGGATCTGGCGGCGGCCCAGGCCGACCGGGCCCATGCCGCCAGCCGGCTGATCACGATGGGCGAGATGGCGTCGAGCGTGGCACACGAGCTCAACCAGCCGCTGACCGCGATCACCAACTACTGCAACGGCATGGTCTCGCGCATCAAGGGCCAGAACATCGACACCGAAGCGCTGCTCTCTGCGCTCGAGAAGACCTCCAAGCAGGCGCAGCGCGCGGGCCAGATCATCCAGCGCATCCGCTCCTTCGTGAAGCGCAGCGAGCCGAACCGCACGCCGGCCGAGGTCTCGACCATGGTCGGCGAGGCGGTCGAGCTGGCCGGCATCGAGCTGCGGCGCCGCAACGTGCGGCTCAACCACTACGTGGCGGCGCGGCTGCCGGTGCTGCGGGTCGACCCGATCCTCATCGAGCAGGTGATGGTCAACCTGCTCAAGAACGCGGCCGAGTCGATCGACCTCGCCAACCGCCCGCTGGCGCGTCGGAGCGTCGAGCTGCGCGTGCTGCCCAAGCTGATCGACGGCCAGCCGGCGGTCGAGTTCTCGGTGCAGGACACCGGCATGGGCCTGGCGCCCGAAGTCATGGACCGGCTCTATGAAGCCTTCTTCTCGACCAAGCCCGAAGGCATGGGAATCGGGCTCAACCTGTGCCGCACCATCGTCGAGTCGCACCGGGGCCGGATGCAGGCGGAGAACATCTACAATGGCCCCGATATCGTCGGCTGCCGTTTCTCCTTCTGGATACCGGTGTTGGACGCTATTGATTCCATAGCAAGCAACGAGGCGAAAGTACCTGCATGAGTTTGATTCCCAAGAAGGGCACGGTCTACGTCGTCGACGACGACGAAGCGGTCCGCGATTCGTTGCAATGGCTGCTCGAAGGCAAGGACTACCGCGTCCGCTGCTTCGATTCGGCCGAGTCCTTCCTGTCGCGCTACGACCCGCGCGAGGTGGCCTGCCTGATCGTCGACATCCGCATGGGCGGCATGTCCGGCATCGAACTGCAGGACCGCCTGATCGAGCGCCGCTCGCCGCTGCCGATCGTGGTCATCACGGGCCACGGCGACGTGCCGATGGCGGTCGACTCGATGAAGAAGGGCGCGATGGATTTCATCCAGAAGCCCTTCAACGACGAAGCCCTCGTGACCCTGGTCGAGCGCATGCTCGAACACGCGCGCGGCGCCTTCGCCCAGCACCAGCAGTCGGCCAGCCGCGACGCGCTGCTGTCCAAGCTCACGGGCCGCGAGGCCCAGGTGCTCGAGCGAATCGTCGCCGGCCGCCTCAACAAGCAGATCGCCGACGACCTCGGCATCAGCATCAAGACGGTGGAGGCGCACCGCGCCAACATCATGGAAAAGCTCAACGCCAACACCGTGGCCGACCTGCTCAAGATCGCACTCGGACAGGCAGCGGCGGCAGCCAAGGCCTGATTGCCGGCCCTGCGGCTTCGCACCGGCCAGATTCAATCCACGCCTGCTGCCAAGCGGGCGTTTCCATTTCTGAAGATCCAAAACCCATGACAGCTCAACTGATAGACGGCAATGCGCTCTCCGCCCGGCTGCGCGCCGACGTCGCCTCGCGCGCCGCAGCGCTGAAGGCGCGCGGCGTGGTGCCGGGCCTGGCCGTGGTGCTGGTCGGCGAGAACCCGGCCAGCCAGGTCTACGTGCGCAACAAGGTCAAGGCCTGCAACGACAACGGACTGCATTCGGTGCTCGAGAAGCATCCGGCCGAGCTCAGCGAGGCCGCGCTGCTGGCGCGCGTCGAGGCGCTCAACGCCGATCCCGCCATCCACGGCATCCTGGTGCAGCTGCCGCTGCCGGCTCACATCGACGCCCAGAAGGTGATCGAGGCGATCGCGCCGGCCAAGGACGTCGACGGCTTCCACGTCGCCAGCGCCGGCGCCCTGATGACCGGCTCGTCGGGCTTCTGGCCCTGCACGCCCTACGGCTGCATGAAGATGCTCGAGTCGATCGGCTACGACCTGCGCGGCAAGCACGCGGTGGTCATCGGCCGCAGCAACATCGTCGGCAAGCCGATGGCGCTGATGCTGCTGGCCAAGAACGCCACGGTCACGATCTGCCACAGCGCCACGCCCGACCTCGGCGCCTTCACGCGCCAGGCCGACGTGGTGGTGGCCGCGGTCGGCAAGCGCAATGTGCTCACGGCCGACATGGTCAAGCCCGGCGCGGTGGTGATCGACGTCGGAATGAACCGCAACGACGAGGGCAAGCTCTGCGGCGACGTCGATTTCGCCGGCGTGCGAGAGGTCGCGGGCTGGATCACGCCGGTGCCCGGCGGCGTCGGCCCGATGACCATCACGATGCTGCTGGTCAACACCCTCGAGGCCGCCGAACGCGCGGCCGCCGCCAGCGCCACTTGAACTCGCGCTCCTTGTCCGCCATCTGAACCAGACCATGACCAATCCGCTCCTCGACTTCAACGACCTCCCGCTGTTCGACCAGATCAAGCCGGAGCATGTCGCGCCCGCGGTCGACGCCCTGCTGGCCGGTGCCGAAACCGCGCTGCAGCAGGTCACTGCGCCCGAATTCCCGGCCGACTGGACCGCAATCGCCCGGGTGCTGGACGTGGCCTCCGAGCGCTTCAGTCGCGCCTGGGGCGCGGTCGGCCACCTCAATGCCGTGGCGGACACACCCGAACTGCGCGCCGCCTACAACGAGGCCATGCCGCGCGTGACGGCCTTCTGGACCCGCCTGGGCTCCGACGAGCGGCTCTATGCCAAGTACAAGGCAATCGACCCCGCGGTGCTCAACCCCGAACAGCGCCAGGCACACCGCAATGCGATCCGCAACTTCGTGCTCGGTGGCGCCGAACTGCAGGGCGCGGCCAAGGCCCGCTTCGCCGAGATCCAGGAGCGCCAGGCCGAACTGAGCCAGAAGTTCAGCGAGAACGCGCTCGACGCCACCGACGCGTTTGCCTGGTTCGCGGTGCGCGATGACCTCGACGGCGTGCCGGAAGACGTCATCGGTGCCGCCCGCGCAGCCGCCGAGGCCGAGGGCAAGGAAGGCTACAAGCTCACGCTCAAGATGCCCTGCTACCTGCCGGTGATGCAGTTCGCCAGGAGCAGCGCGCTGCGCGAGCGGCTCTACCGCGCCTACGTCACGCGCGCCAGCGAGTTCGGCGATCCGGCCTTCGACAACACGGGCCTGATCCGCGAGATCCTCGCGCTGCGCCAGGAAGAGGCCAAGCTGCTCGGCTACCCCAACTTCGGCGAGCTCTCGATCGTGCCGAAGATGGCCGAATCGGCCGACCAGGTCATCAAGTTCCTGCGCGACCTCGCGTCCAAGGCCAGGCCCTACGGCCAGCGCGACCTGGCCGACCTGCGCGCCTTCGCGGCCGAGCACCTGGGCCTGGCCGATCCGCAGCCCTGGGACTGGACCTACGTCGGCGAGAAGCTCAAGGAAGCACGCTACGCCTTCAGCGAGCAGGAGGTGAAGCAGTACTTCACGGCACCCAAGGTGATGGCCGGCCTGTTCAAGATCGTCGAGACCCTGTTCGAGGTGCAGATCCGCCGCGACAGCGCGCCCGTGTGGCATCCGAGCGTCGAGTTCTACCGCATCGAGCGCGCCGGCCAGAAGGTCGGCCAGTTCTACCTCGACCCCTCGGCGCGCGCGGCCAAGCGAGGCGGCGCCTGGATGGACGACGTGCGTGCGCGCTGGCTGCGCCCCGACACCGGCACGCTGCAGACGCCGATCGCGCAACTGGTCTGCAACTTCGCCGACGGCGTCGATGGCAAGCCGCCGCTGCTCACGCACGACGATGTGACGACGCTGTTCCACGAATTCGGCCACGGGCTGCATCACATGCTCACGCGCGTCGACGAGCGCGATGTCTCGGGCATCAGCGGCGTCGAATGGGACGCGGTCGAGCTGCCGAGCCAGTTCATGGAGAACTTCTGCTGGGAGTGGGACGTGCTGGCCCACATGACCTCGCATGTCGACACCGGCGCGCCGCTGCCGCGCCCGCTGTTCGACAAGATGACCGCGGCCAAGAACTTCCAGAGCGGCCTGCAGACGCTGCGCCAGATCGAGTTCTCGCTGTTCGACATGCTGCTGCACACCGGCTACGACGCCGCCACGGCAGCGCCCCACGAGGTCATGGCCCTGCTCGCCAAGGTGCGCGAAGAGGTCGCCGTGATGCCCTCCCCGGCCTTCAGCCGCACGCCGAACACCTTCAGCCACATCTTCTCCGGCGGCTATGCGGCCGGCTACTACAGCTACAAGTGGGCCGAGGTGCTGAGCGCCGACGCCTACGCAGCCTTCGAGGAAACGGCAGGCGCCAACGGCGAGCCGAGCGTCGAGACCGGCCGCAAGTACCGCGAGGCCATCCTCGAGGCCGGCGGCAGCCGCAGCGCGATGGAGTCCTTCAAGGCCTTCCGCGGCCGCGAACCGGAGCTCGATGCCTTGCTGAGGCACCAGGGCATGTCGGAGGCGCAGCCGGCCTGAGCAGGTGCCGAGGCGCGACTTTCGCCGGCACCTTGAGTGATACTCCGCTGCATCCGATCTCTGGAAATCCAACGATGAAGCTGCACTCCGCCCTTCCGGTCCTCACCCTGCTGCTGGTCGCCGGGTCGGCGCTCGCGCAGCCGGTCTATCGCAACGTCGACAAGACCGGCAAGGTCACCTTCTCGGACCAGCCACCGAGCGCCAACGCACCGGCTGCACCGGCGCGCGATGCCGGCGGCGGCAGCACGGGGGTGGGCGGCGCCGCACTGCCTTTCGAACTGCGGCAGGTGGTGCAGCGCTATCCGGTGACGATCTACACCGGCGACGAGTGCGGCCCGTGCAACGCCGGCCGCTCTCTGCTGATCACGCGCGGCGTGCCCTTCGACGAACGCAGTGTCAAGACCGACGCCGACGTCGCGGCGCTGGAACGCCTGAGCAGCCAGAAATCGGTGCCGATGCTCAAGATCGGCAGCCACCAGATCAGCGGCTTCTCGGACGCCGAATGGTCGCAATACCTCGATGCCGCCGGCTATCCCAAGAGCACGCAGCTGCCGCCCGGCTATCGCAACGGGCCGGCCCAGCCGCTGGTGGCGCTGCAGCCTGCGGCAGCGGCCTCACCCGCGGCCGCTGCGCCTTCGGCGCCGGCGCCGGCCGCCGACGTGCCGCCTCCCAGCGGGCCGACGCCGAGCAATCCCGCAGGCATCAAGTTCTAGGCCCTGCCGATCGCAGCGCCCCCCGCGCGCGGTTCAGTCGAAGTTCATCGTCCGCACGCCCGACGAGGTCGCGAGCAGGCAGACATTCGCGCGCTGGTGCGCGAAGACGCCCACCGTGACCACGCCGGGCCACTGGTTGACCTCGTTCTCGAAGTCGAGCGGATCGGTGATGCGCAGGCCGGTCACGTCGACGATGTGCTGGCCGTTGTCCGTCACCAGCGGCAGGCCGTCCTTCTCGCGCACCTGCGCCAGGCCGCCAAGCCGCGCAAACTGGCGCATGACGCGCCGCGCTGCCATCGGCACCACCTCGACCGGCAGCGGGAAGGCGCCCAGGGTGTTGACGAGCTTGGAGGCATCGGCGATGCAGACGAAGCGCCGCGACTGCGCCGCGACGATCTTCTCGCGCGTGAGCGCCGCGCCACCGCCCTTGATCATGTAGCCCCGGCCGTCGATCTCGTCGGCACCGTCGATGTAGACCGCCAGCTCGTCGACCGCATTGCTGTCGAAGACCTCGATGCCGGCCGCGCGCAGCCGTTCGGTGGATGCCACCGAGCTCGATACGGCACCGCGGATGCGCGCCTTGACGCCGGCCAGCGCCTCGATGAACTTGTTCACCGTCGAACCGGTGCCGACGCCGATGATCTCGCCGTCCACGATGTAGTCGAGCGCAGCGCGGCCGACCTGGGCCTTGAGTTCGTCCTGGGTGAAGGCGGCAGCGGGAGCGGGGGAAGTCATCGGGGAGAATCCTGGGCTGATTAGAAGTCTGAAGTCGAGAATTATCCGATGCTCCTGCCGCTGCCCTCCTCCCTCTACGGGCTTGCCCGCACGTTCCTGTTCGGCGTCGACGCCGAACGCGCCCACGAGCTGACCCTCGACGCCCTCGCGCGGACCCAGAACACACCGCTGGCCTGCGCCTATGCCGCGCCGCGCGTGGCCGACCGCTCCACCATCGCCGGCCTCTCGTTCCCGAACCGCATCGGCCTGGCCGCCGGGCTCGACAAGAATGCGCGCTGCATCGACGCCTTCGGCGCCATGGGCTTCGGCTTCGTCGAGGTCGGCACCGTCACGCCGAAGCCGCAGCCAGGCAATGCCAAGCCGCGAATCTTCCGGTTGCCGCAGCGCGACGCCCTCATCAATCGCCTGGGCTTCAACAACGAGGGGCTCGACGCCTTCATCGCCAACGTGCAGCGCGCGCGCTTTCGACGCGACACCGGCCGGCCGCCCATGCTGCTGGGCCTCAACATCGGCAAGAACGCAGCGACTCCGATCGAGCGCGCGGTCGACGACTACCTGATCTGCCTCGACGGCGTCTACCCCCACGCCGACTACGTGACGATCAACATCTCGAGCCCCAACACCGCGAACCTGCGCTCGCTGCAGAGCGACGAGGCGCTGGACGCCCTGCTCGGTGCCGTGGCCGACAAGCGCGAGACGCTGGCCGCGCGCCAGGGCAAGCGGGTGCCGCTGTTCGTCAAGATCGCGCCCGACCTCGACCAGGCGCAGGTCGGGGTGATCGCCGCCACGCTGCTGCGCCACCGCATGGACGGCGTCATCGCGACCAACACCACGCTGGCGCGCGAGGCCGTGGCCGGATTGCCGCACGCCGAGGAGGCCGGCGGGCTCTCGGGCGCACCGGTGCGCGAAGCCAGCAACCGCGTGATCGGCCAGCTGCGCGCCGCGCTCGGGCCCGACTATCCGATCATCGGCGTAGGTGGTGTGCTGAGCGCGGCCGACGCCGAGGCCAAGATCGACGCCGGTGCCAACCTGGTCCAGATCTACACCGGCCTGATCTACCGCGGGCCGGCGCTGGTGCGCCAGGCGGCGCAGGCGCTGCGCGACCGCAAGGGCTGAGGCGCGCGAAGGCTGCTTCGGACCGGCGACAGCCCGACCCCGGCCGCCCGGCCGCCCGGCCGCCGGGTTACCGGGGTGGGTCGAGTGTCAGCCGCGCAGGCGCCAGATGATCGGCGCGATGATGGTCGCCCAGCGCGTCACGCGGCGCGGCCCGACGACCGCGATCACGGCGGCAGTCACGACGCCGGTGGCGATCGGGTGCTCGCGCGCGAGCCGCAGGCCGGTGTCGGAGATGCTTTCCTTCGGCAACGGCGCCTCGCCCTCACCGCTGGCCGCAGCCTGCAGCGTGTCGATGCGTTGACGCTGGCGATCGATGCGGGCGATCAGTTCGTCGGTGCCGAGCTGCGCCGGGGTCGGCAGCGGTGCGCCCTCTTCGTCGACGGGACCGAAGCGCGCGCGGAACCAGGCCAGGTCACGCTCGAAGGTCTGGCGAGCCGCCGCGAACCCGGAGGTCTTGTGCAGGGTACCCAGGAGCATCGTCACCGCGACGGCCCACAGGGCGGTCCAGACCAGCGCCAGCACCCAGGCCGCCGTCACGCGGTGCGGCGTGTCCCAGAAATGCACGATGACCGCGACCGAGAGCAGCGCGATCGCCACCGTGGTGAGGCCGACCACGGCAGTGCCGAGGGCCAGCATGCGGCGCAGGCGATGCTTCTCGTCCTCCCAGGCCAGCTTGAGCAGCAGCGCGCGATCTTCGGCCGCGAGCGCGCCTTCTCCGGCGAGGATGCGCACACGGCGCCAGCGGGTCTTGAGCCCGAAGATGGACGACAGCTTCATGCGCCGGCCTCCTGCCGACCACCGGGCTGGGCGTCAGCGACGGCCAAGCAGCAGGCCCACCAGCACGCCCACGGCCAGTGCCGCTCCGGCGATCTGCCACGGCTCGTCGTGCGCATAGGCGTTGGCCGTGCTGGCCGCTTCCTTGGCCTTCTTGGTGGCAATGCGGCTCTTCTCGGCCGCCAGCTCGCGCGCGATCGCGAGCTTGCTGTCGATGCGCTGGCGCAGGGCCTTGATGTGGGGGACGGAGTCGAGGTCCTTGCTGGCGAGCACGCCGCGAACGTCGCTTGCGATGTCTTCCGCCACGGCGTTGGCTGCGGCTTCGAGGTTGGTGGTTGCTGTCATTGAATCGGATCCTCCTCAGTCACTCGCCGGCACCGCGCCGGCGACATTCGATGGTACATGCCTGCGCAGCTCTATGACAGGAGTTCGACGGTCCGTCGAGCAATCGCAAGGCTGCTCGTGAGGCCCGGCGACTCGATGCCGAACAGGTTGACCAGCCCCGCGACGCCATGCGTCTCCGGACCCGCGATCAGGAAATCGGCCGCGGGCTCGCCCGGTCCGGAGACCTTCGGCCGCATGCCCGCATAACCCGGCAGCAGCGCGCCGTCGGGCAGCGCCGGCCAGTACTTGCGCACCTCGGCGTAGAAGGCGTCGCCGCGCGAGGGCTCGACGACGAGGTCGTCGGCCGAATCGACCCACTGGACGTCGGGGCCGAACTTGGCCTGGCCGCCGAGGTCGAGCGTCAGATGCACGCCGAGGCCCGCGGCCTCGGGCACCGGGTAGATCAGGCGCTCGAACGGCGCGCGTCCGGCCAGCGTGAAGTAGCTGCCCTTGGCGTAGCTGGCCTGCGGCACCGAGGCCGCAGGAAGCCCGTCGAAGCGGCGCGCCAGCAGCGGTGCGGCGAGGCCGGCCGAATTCACCACGCTGCGGCAGCGCAGCGCCGTGCCGTCCTCGGAATGCAGGACGATGCCCCCACTGCCGCACTCGGCGCCCGTCACCGCAGACCTGAGCGCGACCACGCCGCCGGCATTCTCGAGGTCGCCCTGAAGGGCCAGCATCAGCGCATGGCTGTCGACGATGCCGGTGCTCGGCGAATGCAGGGCGGCCAGGCATTCGAGCTGCGGCTCCATGGCGAGGGCCTGATCACGCGTCAGCAGCACCAGGTCGTCGACGCCGTTGGCGCGCGCCTTGGCGGCGATGGCTTCGAGCTGGGCCAGCTGCGCCGCACTGGTGGCGACGATCAGCTTGCCGCAGCGCCGATGCGCGACGCCGCGCTCCGCGGCATAGGCATAGAGCAGCGCCTTGCCCTCGACGCACAGGCGCGCCTTCAGCGAACCCGCGGGATAGTAGATGCCGGCATGGATCACCTCGCTGTTGCGCGAGCTGGTGCCGGTGCCGATCGCCCCCTCCGACTCCAGCACGATCACCTCGCGGCCTTGCAGTGCGAGCGCGCGCGCCACTGCCAGCCCGACCACTCCGGCGCCGATGACGGCGCAATCGAATTCTTCCATGGCACAAGCTTATCGTGCCGCGCGGGTGACCGAATGGACCGGGTTGGGGCTATGCGTGCCGGAAGACACCGAAGGCGAGGCCCGTGACCACGGTCGCCGCGACGACGACATCGACGGCGGCAGAGCCGGGAGCCAGGCGCCGGCGAAGCGCGAAGAACATGAGGCCGGCAATCAGGCCGGCTGCGAGGAAGGGGCAAAGCTGCGCGATCTGCATCGCTCGATTCTGCCGCACGCATGGCCGTTGGCGCAGCCGTGCGCCCGCCGCGGTGAACCGTCGATGGGGCTCGGAGGGTCCCTGGAATGCATTGCGCCGGGGACTGCACAGAACGTGACCGGCGAGGGGTGGCGGGGGAGGCGCCGGAGGAGCGACAGGCGCAAAAGGCCTCTAACCGAATGGTGGGCGGTGGAGGCTTCGAACCTCCGACCCCAGCAGTGTGAATGCTGTGCTCTACCCCTGAGCTAACCGCCCTCGTGCCGTACGGCGCGAAGCCTCGGATTATGCCACAGCTTTTTCGGCCATCGCGCGAAAGAGCGTGCGGCCGTTGCTGGACTTGTCGAGCTGAACCAGCACTTCCTCGTGGGCGTCGAGTTCGTGCTGCGTCGCGACCAGCACCGGCAGATCGAAGCTGCGCAGATCAATCACCACGACCTCGCCATGCGAAGGCTCGTTCGACGCGATGTCGATCAGCAGCGCATCCTGGCCGCGCGTGAGGTTGATGTAGACGTCGGCCAGCAACTGGGCATCGAGCTTGGCGCCGTGGAAGGTGCGGTTCGAGCGGTCGATGCCGAAGCGGTCGCACAGGGCATCGAGCGAATTGCGCTTGCCCGGATAGACCGCCTTCGCCATCGCGAGCGTGTCGGTCACGTCAGCCACGAAACTGCGCAGCGGCGGCAGGCCTGCGAGCTCGAGCTCGCGGTTGAGGAAGCCGACGTCGAAGGCCGCGTTGTGGATGATCAGTTCGGCATCGCGAAGGTAGTCGACGACGTCCTGCGCCAGGGTCGCGAACTTGGGCTTGTCGCGCAGGAAGTCGGTGGTCAGGCCGTGCACCTTGAGCGCGTCCTCGTGGCTCTCGCGCTCGGGGTTGAAGTAGATGTGCAGGTCGTTGCCCGTGAGCTTGCGGTTGTACAGCTCCACGCAGCCGAGCTCGATGACGCGGTCGCCGTTCTCGGCCGACAGGCCGGTGGTTTCGGTGTCGAGGACGATCAGTCTGGACATCAGTGGTTTTCTTTGGCGTGGTTGATCGTGTACTTGGGAATCTCGATCGTGAGATCGGCCTGGGCCAGTATCGCCTGACAGCTGAGCCGCGATTGCGGCTCCAGGCCCCAGGCCCGGTCGAGCAGGTCTTCCTCGCCCTCCTCGGCCTCGTTGAGCGACTCGATGCCGCGACGCACCACCACGTGGCAGGTGGTGCAGGCGCAGCTCATCTCGCAGGCATGCTCGATGTTGATGTGGTTCTCGAGCAGGGCCTCGCAGATGGAGGTACCGGCCGGCGCAGAGATCTCGGTGCCCTGCGGGCAGTACTCGGGATGGGGAAGGATCTTGATCGTGGGCATTGTTCTAGAGGGATTCGATCTGCCGGCCCGACAGCGCACGCGCGATGCCGGCGTTCATGCGCTCGGCCGCGAAGGCTTCGGTACCGTCGGCCAGCGCCTTGGTGGCGGCCTCGACGATCGCGGCATCCTCGGCCGCGCGGGCATCGCCCAGGGCCGCCATCAGCGCCTCGATCGCGGCGCGCTCGTCCTCCGACAGCAGCGCGGCGTCGGCATCGAGCGCGCTTCGGGTCGCCAGCAGCATGCGATCGGCGTCGACGCGGGCCTCGACCAGCGCGCGCGCCTGCATGTCCTGCTGCGCGGTGGAGAAACTGTCCTGCAGCATGGCGGCGATCTGGTCGTCCGACAGGCCGTAGGAGGGCTTGACCGTGACGCTGGCCTCGACGCCGCTGCCCTGCTCCCTGGCGCTCACGCTGAGCAGGCCGTCGGCATCGACCGTGAAGGTGACGCGGATGCGCGCCGCGCCCGCAGTCATCGGCGGGATGCCTCGCAGCTCGAAGCGCGCGAGGCTGCGGCAGTCGGCAACCAGGTCGCGCTCGCCCTGAACCACGTGCAGCGCCAACGCGGTCTGGCCGTCCTTGTAGGTGGTGAAGTCCTGCGCCATCGCGGTCGGGATGGTCTGGTTGCGCGGCACGATGCGCTCGACCAGCCCGCCCATGGTCTCCAGGCCCAGCGAGAGCGGAATCACGTCGAGCAGCAGCAGGTCGTCGGCACCACCGTTGCCGGCCAGCTGGTTGGCCTGGATCGCGGCGCCGAGCGCGACGACCTGGTCGGGATCGAGATTGACCAGCGGCTCGCGGCCGAAGCATTCGGCCACCGCGCGCCGGATCTGCGGCATGCGCGTGGCACCGCCGACCAGCACGATGCCCTGCAGTTCGCCGGTGGGCAGGCGCGCGTCGCGCAGCGCCCGGCGCACCGCGGCGATGGTGCGCGACGTCAGATGCGCCGTGGCGGCCTCGAACTGGTCGCGCGTGACGGGACGGCCGAAGTCGCGGCCCGCGAGGGTCGCGGCAAAGGTCGTGGTGTCGTCGTCCGACAGCGCTTCCTTCGCGGTCCGTGCCGCCCCAAGCAGCGCCGCGCGATCGGCATCGCTCTGCGCCTCGAGCCCCTGCTGCGCCAGCACCAGCGCGGCCAGCGCATGGTCGTAGTCGTCGCCGCCCAGGGCCGAGTCGCCGCCGGTCGCGATGACCTCGAACACGCCCTGCGTGAGCCGCAGGATCGATATGTCGAAGGTGCCACCGCCCAGGTCGTAGACCGCGTAGACGCCTTCGCTCGCGTTGTCGAGCCCATAGGCGATGGCGGCAGCGGTCGGCTCGCTGATGAGGCGCAGCACGTTGATGCCGGCGAGCTGTGCCGCATCCTTGGTGGCCTGGCGCTGGCCTTCGTCGAAGTAGGCCGGCACCGTGATCACGGCACCGTAGAGGTCGTCGTCGAAGGTGTCCTCGGCGCGATAGCGCAGGGTCGCGAGGATCTCGGCGCTGACCTCGATCGGCGACTTCTCGCCGGCCGCGGTCTGCACCTTCACCATGCCGCCTTCGCCGGCGAGCTTGTAGGCCATGGCGTCGCGGTTCGCGATGTCAGCCAGGCCACGGCCCATCAGCCGCTTGACCGAGGTGATGACGTTGGAGGGGTCGGTCGTGCGCGCCGCCAGCGCTTCATGGCCGATCTGGCGGCGCTCGGCGTCGATGTAGCGCACGGCCGAGGGCAGCAGCACGCGCCCCTCGGCATCCGGCAGGCATTCGGCCACGCCGTTGCGGACCGCTGCCACGAGCGAATGGGTGGTGCCGAGGTCGATGCCGACCGCGATGCGACGCTGATGCGGATCGGGGGCCTGGCCGGGTTCTGAGATCTGGAGCAATGCCATGGCTCTATTGTCCCTGCGCATCCAGCCGCGCCTCGACGTCGTCGGCAAAGCGCTCGATGAACATGAGGGCTCTCACCTGCCGTGCGGCCTCGGCGAAGTCGCCCTTCTCGTCGATCAGCCAGTCGAGCGAGGACAGCGCCTTCGCGCGGCCAGCGGCCACTTCGGCGTGCAGGCGCTCGATGGCGTCGGCATCGCCGGCATCGTCCAGCGCCTCGCGCCATTCCATCTGCTGCACCAGGAAGGCGGGCGGCATCGCGGTGTTGGTCTCGGCGTCGATCGGCGCGCCGTTGAGCTCGCACAGATAGGTGGCGCGACGGATCGGGTCCTTGAGCCGCTGATAGGCCTCGTTGATGCGCACCGACCACTGCATCGCGACGCGCTGCGCCGAAGCGCCCTGGGCCGCGAAGCGGTCGGGATGCGCCTCCCGCTGCAGTTCCTTCCAGCGTGCGTCGAGCGTCGCGCGGTCCTGGGCGAAGGTGGCCGGGACGGCAAAGAGCGCGAAGTCGGTGTCGTTGAGATTCATGGCATCAAAAAGCCGCCAGCACGTGACATGTTGGCGGCTCGGGAGAAAGGCCGAACGGGCTCAGATGCGAAAGCTCTCGCCGCAACCGCAACGGTCGCGCTCGTTCGGATTGATGAACTTGAAGCCCTCGTTGAGGCCTTCGCGCACGAAGTCGAGCTGCGTGCCGTCGATGTAGGCCAGGCTCTTGGGGTCGACCAGCACCTTCACGCCATGGTCTTCGAAGATCACGTCCTCGGGCGCGAACTCGTCGACGTACTCGAGCTTGTAGGCCAGGCCCGAGCAGCCCGTGGTCTTGACGCCCAGGCGCACACCCACGCCCTTGCCTCGCTTGCCGAGGTAGCGCGTCACGTGGCGCGCGGCCGATTCGGTCAGCGTAACGGCCATGTCAGTGCGCAGCTTCCGTCGCGGCAGCCACGCCGTGCTTGGCCTTGTAGTCGCTGACCGCAGCCTTGATCGCGTCCTCGGCCAGGATCGAGCAGTGGATCTTGACCGGCGGCAGCGCCAGTTCCTCGGCGATCTGCGCGTTCTTCAGCGCAGCGGCCTCGTCGAGCGTCTTGCCCTTGACCCATTCGGTCACGAGCGACGACGAGGCGATCGCCGAGCCGCAGCCGTAGGTCTTGAAGCGCGCGTCTTCGATCACGCCGGTTTCCGGGTTGACCTTGATCTGCAGCTTCATGACGTCGCCGCAGGCCGGGGCGCCGACCATGCCGGTGCCTACCGAATCGTCGCCCTTTTCGAAGGAGCCGACGTTGCGCGGGTTTTCGTAGTGGTCGATGACCTTGGATGAGTAAGCCATGGGGTACCTCTTTGAATTGGTTTCAGTGGGCCGACCACTGGATCGTGCTGATGTCGATGCCGTCCTGGAACATCTCCCACAGGGGGCTGAGTTCGCGCAGCTTGGCGACGTTGTGCTTGATGGTCGAGATTGCGTAGTCGATCTCTTCCTCGGTCGTGAATCGGCCGATGGTCATGCGAAGGCTGCTGTGGGCCAGCTCGTCGCTGCGGCCGAGCGCGCGCAGCACGTAGCTGGGCTCGAGGCTGGCCGAGGTGCAGGCCGAGCCACTGGACACCGCCAGACCCTTGATGCCCATGATCAGCGACTCGCCTTCGACGTAGTTGAAGCTGATGTTCAGGTTGTGCGGCACACGCTGTTCGAGGTCGCCGTTGATGAAGACCTGCTCGACATCCTTGAGGCCGTCGAGCAGCCGCTTCTGCAACGCCGCGGCCTTGGCGATGTCTTCCTTCATCTCGAGCCCGGCGATGCGGAAGGCTTCGCCCATGCCGACGATCTGGTGCGTGGGCAGCGTGCCCGAACGCATGCCGCGTTCGTGGCCACCGCCGTGCATCTGGGCCTCGAGCCGCACACGGGGCTTGCGGCGCACGTAAAGCGCGCCGATACCCTTGGGGCCGTAGGTCTTGTGCGATGCCAGGCTCATGAGGTCGATCGGCAGCGTCTTGACGTCGATCTCGACCTTGCCCGTGGCCTGCGCCGCGTCGACATGGAAGATCACGCCCTTCTCGCGGCAGATGTTGCCGAGTGCGACCACGTCCTGGATGACGCCGATCTCGTTGTTCACGAACATGACGCTCGCAAGGATTGTGTCGGGGCGGATCGCGGCCTTGAACGCTTCGAGATCGAGCAGGCCGTTCTCCTGCACGTCGAGATAAGTCACCTCGAAGCCCTGGCGTTCCAGCTCACGCATGGTGTCGAGCACGGCCTTGTGCTCGGTCTTGACCGTGATCAGATGCTTGCCCTTGCCCTTGTAGAACTGGGCCGCACCCTTGAGCGCGAGATTGTTCGACTCGGTGGCCCCGGAGGTCCAGACGATCTCGCGCGGATCGGCGCCGATCAGGTCGGCCACCTGGGTGCGCGCCTTCTCGACCGCTTCCTCGGCTTCCCAGCCCCAGGCGTGGCTGCGCGAAGCCGGGTTGCCGAAATGCTCGCGCAACCAGGGAATCATCGCGTCGACGACGCGCGGATCGACCGGCGTCGTGGCGCCGTAGTCGAGGTAGATCGGGAAATGGGGAGTGACGTCCATGGCTTGCTGCTCGGCTGGCGTGGGGTTGATCTTTTTCTGTGTTTCAGTAGACCGGGCGCCGCTCGGGGCGCCGCGGGCATCAGGACTTGGCGAAGACGTTGCCCAGTGCGAACACCGAGTTGGGTGCATTCACGCGGATCGGCTTGACCACCGGCTGGGCCGAGATGGCGCGCTTGACCGCCGGCTTGTTCTCGATCTGGACGCCCTTGGCGATCTGGTCGTCGACCAGCTTCTGCAAGGTCACGGAATCGAGGAACTCGACCATGCGCTGGTTCAGCGAGGCCCAGAGTTCGTGCGTCATGCAACGGCCGGCTTCGCCCAGGCAGTTTTCCTTGCCACCGCATTGGGTGGCATCGATCGGTTCGTCGACCGACACGATGATGTCGGCGACCGTGATGTCGGCCGCCTTGCGACCGAGCGAGTAACCGCCGCCGGGCCCGCGCGTCGACTCGACCAGCTCGTGGCGGCGCAACTTGCCGAACAGCTGCTCGAGGTAGGACAACGAGATCTGCTGCCGTTGGCTGATCGCGGCCAGCGTGACAGGACCGGTGTTCTGGCGCAGTGCCAGATCGATCATGGCCGTCACTGCAAATCGGCCTTTGGTAGTGAGACGCATCGCAAGCTCCTTGAGTGCTTACCGTTGAAATGACACCGTGTCCGGGGACCGCGGTGACGTCGTCTCCGCCCTGCCCGACCCCTGTTCCACTGGTGTACCAGCAGGTTGGAGTCGGCCCTTCATCGCGAAGTTCTTTGTTCTTGAGTATTTCGCTCAAGTATAGCAGAAGACCCTCGGTCTTGCTGGGGTAAACCCGATTGCGCAGCCCAAGGCCACGCCGCCCCAGGGGTCAGACGACGATGTTGTCGTGGCCCGAGCCGCCGAATGCCTGCTCGCGCAGTTCCGCGAGCTGGTCCCGCACGCGGGCCGCCTTCTCGAATTCGAGGTTGCGGGCGTGCTCGAGCATGAGCTTCTCGAGCCGCTTGATCTCTCGCGCGACGTCCTTCTCGGACATGTCCTCGACCTTGGCCCGCTCGAGCTCGCGCTTGGCGGCCTCCTTGCCGGACTTCTCGCTGTAGACGCCGTCGATCAGGTCGCGCACCTCCTTGAGGATGCTGCGCGGCGTGATGCCATGGGCCTCGTTGTGCGCGATCTGCCGCGCGCGCCGGCGTTCGGTCTCGTCGATCGCCTTCTTCATCGAGTCGGTCATGCGGTCGGCGTAGAGGATCGCCTTGCCGTTGAGGTTGCGCGCGGCGCGGCCGATGGTCTGGATCAGCGAGCGCTCGGCGCGCAGGAAGCCTTCCTTGTCGGCGTCGAGGATCGCCACCAGCGACACTTCGGGAATATCCAGGCCTTCGCGCAGCAGGTTGATGCCGACCAGCACGTCGAAGCTGCCCAGGCGCAGATCGCGCAGGATCTCGACCCGCTCCACGGTGTCGATGTCGCTGTGCAGGTAGCGCACCTTGACGCCGTTGTCGCTCAGGTAGTCGGTGAGCTGCTCGGCCATGCGCTTGGTCAGCGTGGTGATCAGCACGCGCTCGTTCTTGTCGACGCGCAGGCGGATCTCGCCCAGCACGTCGTCGACCTGGTGCGTGGCCGGTCGGATCTCGACCTCGGGGTCGATCAGCCCGGTCGGGCGCACCAACTGCTCGACCACGTTGCCGGCGTTGTCCTTCTCGTACTGCGCCGGCGTGGCCGAGACGAAGATGCACTGGCGCATGCGCGTCTCGAACTCCTCGAACTTGAGTGGCCGGTTGTCGAGCGCCGAAGGCAGGCGGAAGCCGTATTCGACCAGCGTGGTCTTGCGGGCCCGGTCGCCGCTGTACATGCCGTTGAGCTGGCCGATCATCTGGTGGCTCTCGTCGAGGAACATCAGCGCGTCCTTCGGCAGGTAGTCGGTCAGGGTGGCCGGCGGCTGGCCCGGGGCAGCGCCCGACAGGTGGCGCGTGTAGTTCTCGATGCCCTTGCAGTGGCCGATCTCGGCCAGCATCTCGAGGTCGAAGCGGGTGCGCTGCTCGATGCGCTGGGCTTCCACCAGCTTGCCTTCGCCGACGAAGAACTTGAGCCGCTCGTCGAGTTCGAGCTTGATGGTCTCGACGGCATTCAGCACCTTGTCGCGCGGCGTCACGTAGTGGCTCGACGGGTAGACGGTGAAGCGCGGGATCTTCTGCCGGATGCGGCCCGTGAGCGGGTCGAACAGCTGCAGCGTCTCGATCTCGTCGTCGAACAGCTCGATGCGGATCGCCAGCTCGCTGTGTTCCGCCGGGAAGACGTCGATGGTGTCGCCGCGCACGCGGAAGGTGCCGCGAGAGAAATCCTGCTCGTTGCGCGTGTACTGCATGCGGATCAGCCGGCCGATCACGTCGCGCTGCCCGATCTTGTCGCCCTGCCGCATGATGAAGCGCATCTGCGTGTAGTCCTCGGGCGTGCCGATGCCGTAGATGGCGCTCACCGTGGCGACGATGACCGTGTCGCGCCGCTCGAGCACGCTCTTGGTGGCCGACAGCCGCATCTGCTCGATGTGCTCGTTGATCGAGCTGTCCTTCTCGATGAACAGGTCACGCTGCGGCACGTAGGCTTCGGGCTGGTAGTAGTCGTAGTAGCTGACGAAATACTCGACCGCGTTCTTCGGGAAGAACTCGCGGAATTCGCTGTAGAGCTGCGCCGCGAGGGTCTTGTTGGGCGCAAAGACGATCGCGGGCCGGCCGAGCCGCGCGATCACGTTGGCCATGGTGAAGGTCTTGCCGGAGCCCGTGACGCCGAGCAGGGTCTGGAATACCTCGCCGTCCTGCACGCCCTCGACCAGGCCGTCGATCGCCTTGGGCTGGTCGCCGGCCGGCGGATAGGGCTGGAACAGCTCGAACGGCGACCCGGCAAACGTGACGAATTCACCCGCCTTGTGCGGGCCCACCGCGTCGGCGTGTTGCGGTTCCGGAATGACTTCTGAGATTTCTGGCATGGCGTGGACTCGGGCAGGTGACGGCGCGGCCGGTAAAATTCAAGCAACCGGGCAGCGTAACGCAGGACCCGGCTTCACGTGAACCGATCATCCAAAGGACTTTCCATGTCAATGTTCACCGCCGTCGAGATGGCGCCTCGCGATCCCATCCTGGGTCTCAACGAGCAATATGCCGCCGACGGCAACCCGAAAAAGGTCAACCTCGGCGTCGGCGTCTACTACGACGACAACGGCAAGCTGCCGCTGCTGAAGTGCGTGCAGGCGGCCGAGGCGGACATGATGAAGGCGCCCAGCGCGCGCGGCTACCTGCCGATCGACGGCATCGCGGCCTATGACGCCGCAGTCAAGGGCCTGGTGTTCGGCGCCGACAGCGAACCCGTCAAGTCGGGCCGCGTCGCCACCATCCAGGCCATCGGCGGCACTGGCGGCCTCAAGGTCGGCGCCGACTTCCTCAAGAAGCTGAGCCCCGGCGCCAAGGTGCTGATCAGCGACCCGAGCTGGGAAAACCACCGCGCGCTGTTCACCAATGCCGGCTTCCCGGTGGAAAGCTACCCCTATTACGACGCCGCCAAGCGCGGCATCGACTTCGCCGGAATGCTCGGCGCGCTCGAGTCGGCCGCCGCCGGCACCATCGTCGTGCTGCACGCCTGCTGCCACAACCCGACCGGCTACGACATCACGGCGGCCCAGTGGGACCAGGTCATCGCCACGGTCAAGAGCCGCAAGCTCACGCCCTTCCTCGACATGGCCTACCAGGGCTTCGGCCACGGCATCAAGGAAGACGGCGCCGTCATCGGCAAGTTCGTCGAAGCCGGTCTGACCTTCTTCGTCTCGACCTCGTTCTCGAAGAGCTTCAGCCTCTACGGCGAGCGCGTCGGCGCCCTGTCGGTGCTGTGCCAGGACAAGGACGAGGCGGCGCGCGTGCTGTCGCAGCTCAAGATCGCGATCCGCACCAACTACAGCAACCCGCCGATACACGGCGGCGCGGTGGTCGCGGCAGTGCTCAACGATCCGGCCCGTCGCGCGGTCTGGGAAGAAGAGCTGGCCGAGATGCGGGTGCGCATCAAGGCCATGCGGCAGAAGCTGGTCGACGGCCTCAAGGCGGCCGGCGTGAAGCAGGACATGAGCTTCATCACCTCGCAGATCGGCATGTTCAGCTACTCGGGCCTCACCAAGGACCAGATGGTGCGCCTGCGCGACGAATTCGGCGTCTACGGCACCGACACCGGCCGCATGTGCGTGGCCGCGCTCAACAGCAAGAACATCGACCACGTCTGCCAGAGCATCGCCAAGGTCCTTTGACCCCGGCTGGCGGGCTGCGCGAGCGCTTCGTCGCGGACGCGCTCGCCAACATGCACAACCGGGCCATCCTCGCGGGCCTGCCCGCGCTGGACCTGCCGGATGCCTGGCTGGTCGCCGGCTGCATGTTCCAGAGTCTGGAACCTGCGCTGCGGCCGGCCGGCCGAGGCCGGCATCCGCGACTACGACCTCTTCTACTTCGACGCCTCCGACCTCTCGGCCGAGGCCGAGCAGCGTGTCGACGACCGCGTGCAGCGGCATTTCGCGAACCTGCCGGTGCGCATCGAGACCAAGAACCAGGCCCGCGTCCACACCTGGTACGAAGGCTGGTTCGGCGCCAGCTATGCAGCTTCGACCTGCTCGCGCGACGGCATCGACCGCTTCCTCGTCGAGTGCACCTGCGTGGGGCTCCAGGCGCGCGCCGGGGCGCCTGTTCTGTACGCGCCCTTCGGGCTGGATGACCTGTATGGCGGGCTGCTGGTCCCCAACGCGCGCTGCCCGGCGCCCTTGCTCTATGCAGCGAAAGCTGCGGACTACCAGCATCGGTGGCCGTGGCTCACCGTGCTCAACAGGGTCTCGGTGCCAGCCTGAGCCAGCGCTGGGGCGAAATGTCACGCTGGCGTCTCGCGAATGGGGCGCATCCTCTACTGCCGCGCGAATCTCGCTGATATATTGCATTGCAACAACTTTTATCGGCCCCCGATGCTCTACCAACTCTACGAAGCGCAGCGTTCCCTGATGGAGCCCTTCGCCGACTTCGCCCAGGCCGCCTCCAAGCTCTACGGCCAGGGCGCAGCCCTCGGACAGACGCCGATGGCCCAGCGCATGGCCGCTGGCTACGACCTGCTCTATCGGCTCGGCAAGGACTACGAAAAGCCCGAGTTCGGCATCAAGACGGTCAAGGTCGATGGCCGCGAGGTCGTGATCCACGAGAGCGTCGAGATCGCGAAACCCTTCTGCCAGTTGCGCCGCTTCAAGCGCTTCACGGACGAGCCCGAGATCCTGCAGACGCTCAAGTCGCAACCGGTGGTGCTGATCGTCGCGCCGCTCTCGGGCCACTACGCGACGCTGCTGCGCGACACCGTGCGCACCATGCTGCAGGGCCACAAGGTCTACATCACGGACTGGACCAACGCCCGGCTGGTGCCGCTATCGGAAGGCAAGTTCACGCTCGACGATTACGTCAACTATGTCGAAGACTTCATCCGCCACCTGCAGGCCGAGTACGGCAACTGCCATGTGATCAGCGTCTGCCAGCCCACGGTGCCGGTGCTGGCGGCGGTGTCGCTGATGGCCAGCCGCGGCGAGCAGCTCCCGCTGTCGATGACCATGATGGGCGGACCGATCGATGCCCGCAAGTCGCCGACCGCGGTCAACAACCTGGCGATGAACAAGAGCTACGAGTGGTTCGAGAACAACGTGATCTACCGCGTCCCCGACAGCTTCCCGGGCGCCGGCCGCCGTGTGTACCCCGGCTTCCTGCAGCACACCGGGTTCGTCGCGATGAATCCCGAGAATCACGCCAGCAGCCACTACGACTACTTCAAGAACCTGATCAAGGGCGATGACGCCAGCACCGAGGCGCATCGCAAGTTCTACGATGAGTACAACGCCGTGCTCGACATGGACGCCGACTACTACCTCGACACCATCCGCACCGTGTTCCAGCAGTTCGATCTGGTGAACGGCACCTGGACGGTGAAGAACGCCGAAGGCGAACGCGAGCTCGTGCGTCCGCAGGACATCCACTCGATCGGCCTGCTGACCGTCGAAGGCGAACTGGACGACATCTCCGGCTCGGGCCAGACCCGCGCGGCCCACGCGCTGTGCACCGGCATCGTCGACAGCGAACAGCGGCACTACGAGGTCAAGGGCGCGGGCCACTACGGCATCTTCAGCGGCCGCCGCTGGCGCGAACTGGTCTATCCGGAAGTGCGTGATTTCATCGCCGCGCACGACAAGCCGCAAAAGCGTGCCGAACGCGCCGTGCTCGCCCAGGAAGACGCCAGACCGGCCGCATCGACCCGCAGCAGGAAGGCTGCGCCCGTTGCTGCGCGCAAGGCGGCCCCGGCGGCGACACGCAAAGCAGCGCCTGCGACGACCCGCAAGGCTGCACCGGCTCCGAAGGCGGCCGCAACGCCGCGCGGCAGCGCACGGCGCAAGGCTGCCTGAACGAGCACGAGAGGCGCGTGAACGCGACCGCCGCCAGCCTGCTGGACGCACTGCCCCAGACGCAGTGCACGCGCTGCGGCTACCCCGACTGCGAAGGCTATGCGCGGGCCATGGCCGCGCATGAGGCCGACATCAACCAGTGCCCGCCGGGCGGCGCCGAAGGGGTCCGGCGCCTGGCCGCCCTCACGGGCCGGCCGGTACGGGCGATCGATCCGCGCTTCGGCACCGAGGGCCCGCGCGCGCTCGCGGTGATCGACGAAGCCTGGTGCATCGGCTGCACGCTGTGCCTCGATGCGTGCCCCACCGATGCCATCGTCGGCATCCACAAGCGCATGCATACCGTGATCGATGACCATTGCACGGGTTGCGAGCTGTGCATTCCGGTCTGCCCGGTCGACTGCATCTCGCTCGAGGAAGTGACGCCAGGCCGCAGTGGCTGGCAGGCCTGGTCACAGGTGCAGGCCGACCATGCGCGCGCGCGCTTTCGGGTGCATGCCGAACGAAAGACGCACCGCGGGCCGGTCGAGGCTGTCGCACCCGCAACGCAGTCGGATGCGCCTGCCGCGTCGGACCGCAAGCGCGCAACCATCGAGGCCGTGCTCGCGCGGGCCCGCGCAGCGGCAGCGGCCAGGGATGCGGGCCCATGATGAGCCTCGAGACGCTCCTGCTCTTCGTGCTGGCGTCGATCGCGCTGGCCGTCACGCCCGGCCCCACCATGCTGCTCGCGCTGTCGAACGGCATCTCGGGCGGCATGCGCGCGGCGGCCTGGGGCATTGCGGGCGCGTCGATCGGCAGCAGCGTGGTGATCGCCACGGTGGCGCTCGGGCTGGGTTCGCTGCTCGCGGCTTCGGAGTGGCTGTTCGATGCGATCCGCGTGGTCGGCGTGCTGTACCTCGTATGGCTCGGCATCAAGCTGTGGCGCACGCCGCCGGCCGACATCGGCGCCGCGCTCGCGGCCGGTTCAGGCCAGCCGTTGCGCGGCCGGCTTGCACTGCTGCGCAGCCTGGCAGTCGCGCTGTCGAATCCCAAGTCGCTGCTGTTCTTCGCCGCCTTCCTGCCGCAGTTCGTCGTGACCTCGCAGCCGCAGGGACCGCAATACCTGGTGCTCGGCGCGATCTTCGTGGGCATCGACACGCTGGTGATGCTCGGCTACGCCACTGCCGGCACGCAGGCGGTGCGCTGGCTGTCGCGGCGCAGCCTGCGCGCGATCAATCGCGGCTGTGCGGCCGGCATGTGGCTGCTGGCCGCGACCCTCGCCTTCTGGCGCCGCCCTGGGGCCTGACGCTCCTCCGGCCGGTCAGGTGCCCGCCAAGGCGGCGAACGCCTTCACCACCTCGGGTGGCGCCTGCACCATCTCGACCAGCACGCCCTCGCCCGCGATCGGGAATTCGTCGCTCGCCTTGGGATGCAGGAAGCAGATGTCGAAGCCGGCCGCGCCCTTGCGGATGCCGCCCGGCGCGAAGCGCACGCCCTGGGCCGTGAGCCATTCGACCGCGCGGGGCAGGTCATCGATCCACAGGCCGACGTGATTGAGCGGCGTGGTGTGCACCGCGGGCTTCCTGTCCGGATCGAGCGGCTGCATCAGGTCGACCTCGACCTTGAAGGGACCGCTGCCGATGGCGCAGATGTCCTCGTCGACGTTCTCGCGCTCGCTCCTGAAGGTGCCCGTGACCTCGAGGCCGAGCATGTCGACCCACAGCTTCTGCAGCCGCGTCTTGTCGGGGCCGCCGATGGCGATCTGCTGGATGCCCAGCACCTTGAATGGACGCGTCATGCACATGCTCCTTGTTCGGAAGTCGAACGACCCCTGAGGCCCAGCCTGCGCAACAGGCTCACGTCGGCCTCGACGTCGGGATTGCCCGTGACCAGCAGCTTGTCGCCGTAGAAGATCGAATTGGCGCCGGCCAGGAAGCACAGCGCCTGCACCGCGTCGCCGAGCTGCTGGCGGCCGGCCGACAGGCGCACGCGCGCCTTCGGCATCGTGATGCGCGCGACCGCGATCATGCGCACGAAGTCCAGCGGATCGATCGGCTCCGAATCGGCCAGCGGCGTGCCCGGTACGCGCACCAGGCTGTTGATCGGCACCGACTCGGGATAGGGGTCGAGGTTGGCCAGTTGCGCGATCAGCCCCGCGCGATGCACCGGTGCCTCGCCCATGCCCACGATGCCGCCACAGCACACGCTGATGCCGGCGGCACGCACGTGGGCCAGCGTGTCGAGCCGGTCCTGGTAGCTGCGCGTGTCGACGATGTCGGTGTAGTACTCGGGCGCGGTGTCGAGGTTGTGGTTGTAGTAGTCGAGGCCCGCCGCCTTCAGTTGCACCGCGTGCTGCGGCTCGAGCATGCCGAGCGTGGCGCAGGTCTGAAGACCGAGGCCCTTGACTGCCTCGACCAGCACCGCGACCTTCTCGACGTCGCGATCCTTCGGTGCCCGCCAGGCGGCACCCATGCAGAAGCGCGTCGCACCGGCGTCCTTGGCGGCCTGCGCGGCGCGCACCACCTCGTCGACCTCCATCAGCTTCTGCGCCTTGACGCCGGTATCGAACTCGGCCGACTGCGGGCAGTAGCCACAGTTCTCGGGGCAGCCGCCGGTCTTGACCGACAGCAGCGTAGCGAGCTCGATGTCGCCGTCGGGGAAGTGCGCGCGATGCACCGTCTGCGCCTGGAACAGAAGATCGTTGAAGGGCTTGTCGAGCAGCGTCTGCACCGCCTCGACCGACCAGGGGCCGCGCGACACGGGGGGTGTCGCCGGACGATGCAGCGTGACGGGTCGGCTCGGCGCCGCGCCGAGATCGTTGGCGCCCACCTATGCGAACTCCATGATGATCTGGTCGACCGCGAGCGACTCACCCTTGCCGGCGGCGATGCGAGCGACCACGCCGTCCTGCGTCGCGAACAGCACGTTCTCCATCTTCATGGCCTCGATCACCGCGAGCTTCTCCCCGGCCTGCACCTGCTGGCCCGGCTGCACGGCCACCTCGACCAGAAGGCCCGGCATCGGCGACATCAGGAACTTACTGAGATCTGGTGGGGCCTTGAAGGGCATGAGTTCGAGCAGCTCCGCGCCGAGCGGCGACAGCACCACGGCCTCGATCTGCGTGCCGTCGTGCGCGACGCGCAGTGCGAGCGGGTTCTTGCCCGCGCCGCGCTCGACCTGGGCCGTGAAGACGCGGCCGTTGACGGTGCCGTCGACCCGGATGCTGCCCAGCGCCGACCTGCTGTCGATCTTGTAGTTGTTGCTGCCGACCGCGACCGCGCTGGATCCGCTCTGGCCATGGAAGTCGGTGACCGACACCGGCCTGTGCACGTGCTCGCCCTTGTCGTCGAGAACCACCACCACGAAGCGTTCGCCGACCTTCACGCCATGTCCCGTGAGCTGCCCGCTGATGCCCGAGGCGCGCGCGCGGTAGCGGCGGTGCATGTAGGCGGCCAGCGCGACCAGGAAGTCCGGATCGTCGTGCGGCACGTCCTCGGCATGGAAGCCGCGGCCGTAGTGCTCGGCGATGAAGCCGGTGTTGAACTCGCCGCTGACGAACTTCGGATGCGCCAGCAGCGCAGCCTGGAACGGGATGTTGCTGCTGATGCCGCGGATCACGAAGGCGTTGAGGGCCTCGCGCATCATCGCGATCGCATGGGCACGGTCGCGGCCGTGCACGATCAGCTTGGCGATCATCGAGTCGTAGAACATCGGGATCTCGCCGCCGTCATAGACGCCTGTGTCCACGCGCACGCCGTACAGGTGCGCGGTGTCGGCCGAGAACATGCTTTCCTTCGGCGGCTGGAAGCGCACCAGCCGGCCGGTCGACGGCAGGAAGT
The DNA here is from genome assembly GCF_030316885.1 of Variovorax jilinensis. Lineage (GTDB taxonomy): Bacteria > Pseudomonadota > Gammaproteobacteria > Burkholderiales > Burkholderiaceae_C > Variovorax > Variovorax jilinensis. The sequence continues at coordinate 648,962 of NZ_JASZYQ010000003.1, forward strand.
TGCGGAACGGGTCCTCGGCGTTGATGCGGCACTCGATCGCCCAGCCCTCGCGCTTCACTTCCGCTTGCGTCAACGGCAGCTTCTCGCCGGCCGCGACGCGGATCATGAGCTCGACCAGGTCGAGCCCGGTGATCGCCTCGGTCACGGGATGCTCGACCTGCAACCGCGTGTTCATCTCGAGGAAATAGAAGCCCTGGTCCTTGCCGACCACGAACTCGACCGTGCCGGCGCTCTGGTAGTTCACGGCCTTCGCCAGTTGCACCGCCTGTTCGCCCATGGCCTTGCGCGTGGCCTCGCTGATGAAGGGCGACGGCGCTTCCTCGATGACCTTCTGGTGGCGTCGCTGGATCGAGCATTCGCGCTCGTTGAGATAGATCACGTTGCCGTGCGCGTCGCCGAGCACCTGAATCTCGATATGGCGCGGCTCCTCGACGAACTTCTCGATGAAGACCCGGTCGTCGCCGAAGCTGTTGCGCGCCTCGTTGCGGCAGGAGGTGAAGCCCTCGAAGGCTTCCTTGTCGTCGAAGGCCACGCGCAGGCCCTTGCCGCCGCCGCCGGCCGAGGCCTTGATCATCACCGGATAGCCGACCTCGCGCGCGATCTCGACCGCGCGCTCGGCCGTCTCGATGGCGTCGTTCCAGCCCGGAATGGTGTTGACCCGGGCTTCGTTGGCAAGCTTCTTGGAGGCGATCTTGTCGCCCATCGCTGCGATCGAGGCGTGCTTGGGGCCGATGAAGACGATGCCCTCTTCCTCGACCTTGCGCGCGAAGGCCTCGTTCTCGGACAGGAAGCCGTAGCCCGGATGCACCGCCTCGGCGTCGGTCTTCTTGCAAGCCGCGATGATGCGGTCGGCCTGCAGATAGCTCTCACGGCTGGGGGAGCCGCCGATGTGCACCGCCTCGTCGGCGAGCTCCACGTGGCGGGCGTCCTTGTCGGCATCGGAGTAGACGGCGACCGTCTGGATGCCCATCTTCTTCGCGGTCTTGATCACTCGGCAAGCGATCTCCCCGCGATTCGCAATCAGGATCTTCTTGAACATGTTCTTCTTCCCGCTCTCACAGAGGAATGTTGCCGTGCTTGCGCCACGGGTTGTCGAGCTTCTTGTCGCGCAGCATGACCAGCGACCGGCAGATGCGCTTGCGCGTCTCGCTCGGCAGGATCACGTCGTCGATGTAGCCGCGGCTGCTGGCCACGTAGGGATTGGCGAAGCGGGCCTTGTATTCGGCCTCCCGCGCGGCGAGCTTCTCGGGGTCGTTCTTGTCTTCCCGGAAGATGATCTCGACCGCGCCCTTGGCGCCCATCACCGCGATCTCGGCGCGCGGCCAGGCGAGGTTGACGTCGCCGCGCAGGTGCTTGGAGGCCATCACGTCGTAGGCGCCGCCGTAGGCCTTGCGCGTGATCACCGTGATCTTGGGCACGGTGCACTCGGCATAGGCGTAGAGCAGCTTGGCGCCGTGCTTGATGATGCCGCCGTATTCCTGGCTGGTGCCGGGCATGAAGCCGGGCACGTCGACGAAGGTCACCACGGGAATGTTGAAGGCATCGCAGAAGCGCACGAAGCGCGCCGCCTTGATCGACGACTTGATGTCCAGGCAGCCGGCCAGCACCAGCGGCTGGTTGGCGACGATGCCCACGCTCTGGCCTTCCATTCGAGCGAAGCCGATCACGATGTTCTTCGCGTAGTCGGGCTGCAGCTCGAAGAAGTCGCCGTCGTCGACCACCTTCGAGATCAGCTCCTTCATGTCGTAGGGCTTGTTCGGGTTGTCGGGCACCAGCGTGTCGAGCGACAGGTCGGCGCGATCGGCCGGGTCGCCGCTGGGCCGCGCGGGCGGCTTCTCGCGGTTGTTGAGCGGCAGGTAGTTGTAGAGCCGGCGCAACATCATGAGCGCCTCGACGTCGTTCTCGAACGCCATGTCGGCGACGCCGCTCTTGGTCGTGTGGGTGGACGCGCCGCCCAGTTCCTCGGCCGTGACGTCTTCGTGCGTGACGGTCTTCACCACCTCGGGGCCGGTCACGAACATGTAGGAGCTGTCGCGGACCATGAAGATGAAATCGGTCATGGCCGGCGAATAAACGGCGCCGCCCGCGCACGGGCCCATGATCATGCTGATCTGCGGCACCACGCCCGAGGCCATCACGTTGCGCTGGAACACGTCGGCATAGCCGCCGAGCGAGGCCACGCCCTCCTGGATGCGCGCACCGCCGGAATCGTTGAGGCCGATCACCGGCGCCCCGACCTTCATCGCCTGGTCCATCACCTTGCAGATCTTCTCGGCGTGGGCTTCGCTGAGCGCGCCGCCGAAGACCGTGAAGTCCTGGCTGAAGACGAACACCAGCCGGCCGTTGATCATGCCGTAGCCGGTGACCACGCCATCGCCCGGGATCTTCTGCTCGGCCATGCCGAAGTCGCTCGAGCGGTGCTCGACGAACATGTCCCACTCCTCGAAGGTGTTGTCGTCGAGCAGCAGCGCGATGCGCTCGCGCGCGGTCAGCTTGCCCTTCTTGTGCTGGGCGTCGATGCGCTTCTGCCCACCGCCGAGGCGCGCCTGGGCGCGGCGTTTTTCGAGTTGTTCGAGGATTTCTTTCATGACGTTCCGTCGGAAGAGTTGATCTTGTTGAAAGTTTCGGTCGTGAGGCTACGCCGCTGCGGCCTGCGCTGCCAGCAATTGACGCGCCGCGGTCGATGCAGGCAGCGTGCCGGCCGCGACCTGTGCCAGCGCCTGCGGCAGCAGCTCGCGCACCTGCGGATGCGCGCGAAAGGCCTGCTTGAGGCCGGCGTCGACGCGCTCCCACATCCAGGCCAGCGCCTGCTTCTCGCGCCGCGCCTGAAAGCGTCCGTTGCCCGCCTGCAGCGCCTTGAACTGCAGCACCGAGGCCCAGAAGGCATCGACGCCGGTGCCCAGCAGCGCGCTGAGCTGCATCACGCGCGGCAGCCAGAAGCGCACTTCGGCCTCGGGCGTGCCGGGCGTTGCGTGGGCCGCCTGCATGGCCTGTGCATGGGCCGGATTGCCGTGGTGCCCGAAGAGCCGCAACGCAGAAGTGATCTGGGCCTGGGCCCGGGTGGCGGCGTCGGGGTCGATGTCGGCCTTGTTGATCACCACCAGGTCGGCCAGCTCCATCACGCCCTTCTTGATCGCCTGCAGGTCGTCGCCCGCGTTGGGCAGCTGCAGCAGCACGAACATGTCGGTCATGCCCGATACCGCGGTCTCGCTCTGCCCGACGCCGACGGTCTCGACGATCACGACGTCGTAGCCCGCGGCCTCGCAGACCAGCATTGCCTCGCGCGTCTTCTCGGCCACGCCGCCCAGCGTGCCGCTGGAGGGGCTGGGGCGGATGTAGGCCCGCTCGTGCACCGAGAGGCGCTCCATGCGCGTCTTGTCGCCGAGGATGGATCCGCCCGAGACCGTGGACGAGGGATCGATGGTCAGGACCGCGACGCGGTGACCCTGGTCGATGAGGAACAGGCCCAGCGTCTCGATGAAGGTCGACTTGCCGACGCCGGGCACGCCCGAGATGCCGAGACGGAACGAGCGGCCGGTGTGCGGCAGCAAGGCGGTCAGCAGTTCGTCGGCCTGCGCGCGATGGTCTGCGCGGGTCGATTCGAGCAGCGTGATGGTCTTGGCGATCGCACGACGCTGCTGCGGGCCCGCGCCGGCCAGCAGCGCTTCCACCGAGACCGGCGAATTCGCGAGCGGCATCTTCAGGCCGCGACCGCCGCGCGAATCTGCTCGAGCACGTCCTTGGCGCTGGCCGGGATCGGCGTGCCGGGGCCGTAGATGCCCTTGACGCCGGCCTCGTAGAGGAAGTCGTAGTCCTGGCGCGGGATCACGCCGCCGACGAAGACGATGATGTCGTCGGCGCCCTGCTTCCTGAGCTCGGCAATGATCGCGGGCACCAGCGTCTTGTGGCCGGCGGCCAGCGTGCTGACGCCGACCGCATGCACGTCGTTCTCGATCGCCTGGCGGGCGCACTCTTCCGGCGTCTGGAACAGCGGCCCCATGTCGACGTCGAAGCCGAGGTCGGCAAAGGCCGTCGCCACCACCTTGGCGCCGCGGTCGTGGCCGTCCTGGCCGAGCTTGGAGATCATCACGCGCGGACGACGACCCTGCGCTTCCGCGAAGGCCGCGATCTCGTGCTGCAGGGCCTCCCAGCCCTCGGCGGAGTCGTAGGCGGCGGCATACACGCCCGTGACCTTCTGCGTGTCGGCGCGATGGCGACCGTAGACCTTCTCGAGCGCGTCGCTGATCTCGCCCACCGTGGCGCGCAGGCGCACCGCATCGATGCTCAGCGCCAGCAGATTGCCCTCGCCGCTCTCGGCCGCGGCCGTGAGCGCGTCGAGCGCCGCCTGCACCGCGGCCGTGTCGCGCTTCGCGCGGATCGCCTCGAGCTTGGCGACCTGGCCGTCGCGCACCTTCATGTTGTCGATCGACAGGCTGTCGATCGCGTCTTCGGTCTTGAGCTTGTACTTGTTGACGCCGACGATGACGTCGCGGCCCGAATCGATGCGGGCCTGCTTGTCGGCCGCGGCGGCCTCGATCTTGAGCTTGGCCCAGCCGCTGTCGACGGCCTTGGTCATGCCGCCCATGGCCTCGACCTCCTCGATGATGGCCCAGGCCGCATCGGCCATGTCCTGCGTGAGCTTCTCCATCATGTAGCTGCCGGCCCAGGGATCGATCACGCTCGTGATGTGGGTCTCTTCCTGGATGATGAGCTGCGTGTTGCGCGCGATGCGCGAGCTGAACTCGGTCGGCAGCGCGATGGCTTCGTCGAGCGCGTTGGTGTGCAGGCTCTGGGTGCCACCGAAGACCGCGGCCATCGCCTCGATGGTGGTGCGCACCACGTTGTTGTACGGGTCCTGCTCGGTCAGCGACCATCCCGAGGTCTGGCAGTGGGTGCGCAGCATCAGGCTCTTGGGGTTCTTGGGCTCGAACTCCTTCATGATCCGGCACCACAGCAGGCGTGCCGCGCGCATCTTGGCCACTTCGAGATAGAAGTTCATGCCGATGGCCCAGAAGAAGCTCAGGCGCCCCGCGAAGACGTCGACGTCGAGGCCCTTGGCCAGCGCGGTCTTCACGTACTCCTTGCCGTCGGCCAGCGTGAAGGCCAGTTCGAGCGCCTGGTTGGCGCCGGCTTCCTGCATGTGGTAGCCGCTGATCGAGATCGAGTTGAACTTCGGCATCTTGTGGGCCGTGTACTCGATGATGTCGCCGATGATCCGCATGCTCGGCGCCGGCGGAAAGATGTAGGTGTTGCGAACCATGAACTCCTTGAGGATGTCGTTCTGGATGGTTCCGCTCAGTTGCTCCTGCGACACGCCCTGCTCCTCGGCCGCCACCACGTAGCCCGCGAGCACCGGCAGCACCGCGCCGTTCATGGTCATCGAGACGCTGACCTTGTCGAGCGGGATCTGGTCGAACAGGATCTTCATGTCCTCGACCGAATCGATCGCCACGCCGGCCTTGCCGACGTCGCCGGTCACGCGCGGATGGTCGCTGTCGTAGCCGCGGTGCGTGGCCAGGTCGAAGGCCACGCTGACGCCCTGCCCGCCCGCGGCCAGCGCCTTGCGGTAGAAGGCATTCGATTCCTCGGCGGTCGAGAAGCCCGCGTACTGGCGGATTGTCCAAGGCCGCACCGCGTACATCGTGGCCTGCGGCCCGCGCAGGTAGGGCTCGAAGCCGGGCAGCGTGTCGGTGTACCTGAGGCCCTGCAGGTCGGCCGCCGTGTACAGCGGCTTGACCGTGATGCCATCGGGCGTGACCCAGTTGAGCGCGTCGAGGTTGCCGCCGGGCGCTGACTTGGCGGCGGCCTTGGTCCAGGCCTCGAGGGTCGCAGACGAGAAGTTGTAGTCGAGTTTGCTCATGGCGCCGCTTTGCTGCTGAGGGGGGGCTGGTTCGTCGGTCGGGAATCGTCGAAGTGATCGAGTGTCCGCGCTGCCGCCGAACAGTCAACGGAGTCTAACCGATCCGTAATTATTAATTCAAACCGCCGGTTTGCGGTACATTCCAGCCATGTCCGCCGTCACCCTGACCCCGCGCGCCCTCTACGAAGAGGTGGCGGAGCTGTTGCGCCAGCGAATCTTCAATCGCGAGCTCGAGCCCGGCAGCTGGATCGACGAGCTCAAGCTGGCCGAGGAATGCGGCATCAGCCGCACGCCGCTGCGGGAAGCCCTCAAGGTGCTGGCCGCCGAAGGCCTGGTAACGATGAAGGTACGGCGCGGCGCCTACGTGACCGAGGTCTCGGAAAAGGACCTGGCCGACGTCTATCACCTACTGAGCCTGCTCGAGAGCGACGCCGCCGCCGTGGTAGCCGAGCACGCCACGGATGCCGAACTGGCCGAGCTCGAACGCCTGCATGCCGAGCTCGAGGCCGCGGCCCGGCCGGGCCATGTGGACCGCGCGCATTTCTTCGTGCTCAACGAGCGCTTCCACATGCGCCTGCTCGCCATCGCGAACAACCGTTGGCGCGACCAGATGGTGGCCGACCTGCGCAAGGTGATGAAGCTCAACCGTCACAACTCGCTGCTCAAGTCCGGGCGCATCGGCGAATCGCTCGCCGAGCACCGCGCCATCATGGCGGCCATCAAGGCACGCGATCCAGGCGCCGCCATGGCGCAGACGCAGGCGCATTTCAGGAACGGGCTGGAAGCGGCGATCTAGGGCCTGCGCCCTCCCGGGGCGCAGCGACTTCGCGAAAATGAAGGAGCGACGGAGCCCCGTCAGGCCGGTGCCGGGCTCAGCGATTCGTGCGCGATCGCCATCACCTCGTGCGGCGGCAGCGACTTGAGCTTGTGGTCGCTCCAGACCTGGCGCCAGCGGCGTGCGCCCGGCAGGCCGTTGCGCAGGCCGAGCATGTGGCGCGCCACGTTGGACCACGGCGTGCCGTGCGCGGCCGATTCGCGCGCCATGTAGTCGCACATCTGCCGCTCGACCTCTTCGCGCGTGAGCGTGGAAGGCGCGTCGCCGTAGAAGGCCGCATCCCACTCGCTCAGCCACCAGGGGTTGTGATAGGCCTCGCGCCCGACCATCACGCCATCCAGCAGCCGCAGGTGCGCATGTGCCTGGGCGTTGTCGGTGAAACCGCCGTTGATCGAGAAGTGCAGCGCCGGGAAATCGTGCTTGAGCCGGTGCACCAGCTCGTAGCGCAGCGGCGGCACTTCGCGGTTCTGCTTGGGCGACAGGCCCTTGAGCCAGGCGTTGCGCGCATGGACGATGAAGGTGCTGCAGCCGGCCTCGCTGACCTGGCCCACGAAGTCGCGCACGAACTCGTAGCGCTCGATCTTGTCGATGCCGATGCGGTGCTTGACCGTGACCGGGACATCGACCACGTCGACCATCGCCTTCACGCAATCGGCGACCAGCTGCGGCTCGTTCATGAGGCAGGCGCCGAAGGCCCCGCGCTGCACGCGCTCGCTGGGGCAGCCGCAGTTGATGTTGATCTCGTCGTAGCCCCATTGCTCGCCGAGCCTGGCGCAATGCGCGAGGTCCGCCGGCTCGCTGCCGCCGAGCTGGAGCGCAACCGGATGCTCCGTCTCGTCGAAGCGCAGATGCCGCGGCACGTCGCCGTGGATCAGCGCGCCGGTGGTCACCATCTCCGTGTAGAGCAAGGCGTGGCGCGTGAGCAGGCGATGGAAGTAGCGGCAGTGGCGGTCGGTCCAGTCCATCATGGGCGCGACGGACAGGATCTTTTCTGCTTTCGACAACGAGGGAATCCGGGAGGTGGCCAAGCGCCGGATTTTGCCATCGGGCGCCCTGCCCTCGAAGGCTCGCGCGCTATGCCCTCAGAACCCGCGCATCGAGCCTTCGCTGCGCCAGCAAAGCCTGCAGGCCTTTCGGCTGGTAGTCGGCCACGCGGTCCAGGTACGTTTGCACGCTCGGGTGGAACAGCGCGTCGGCGGGCAGCGCACGCGGCCGGTGCGGCAGGACGTCGAAGGGCGGACTCTCGTGGGGCGCGTGGACCGGTCCGAAGGCCGGCTCTTCCACCGGGCGATAGCCGCCACCGATGGCGACGCCGCAGTCGCGCAGCCGACCGACCATCCAGTCCAGCGCATAGCCCGACAGGTCCTGCGTCGGGTAGCCGCCGCCGACGTCGCCGTGGGCGCCGCAGAACCAGCGCTGCTCGACGCCGTCGCGCGCGTCCCACAGCGTGGGCACGAAGTCGCCGCGCTGCTCGTCGATCGCGATCGCGTGGAAGCCGCGGCGCACCTTCGGCGACAGCGCCAGGTCGGCGAACTCGAAGACGTCGACCTTGCTGGCATCGGCCGGGTTGTAGATCGGCACGCCCAGCGAGCCCACCGTGTCCCAGACGCCGATGGCCTCGATGTCGACATCGGGCACCAGGCGCGCGGGATCGATCTTGCGCGACTTGAATTCCTCGAGGTAGCCGAGCAGCGTGCTGTGCTTGCCCGCCGCGCGCCGGTAGGCGGCCCAGACATGGACACCGAGCGCGTAGGCCGCCTCGGCGTCGTAGCTGCCGTCGGCCGCGCGCAGGGCGTCGTGCGGCAGCAGGCCCATCTTCGCGATCATGCCGCCGAGCGCGCGCACCGTGTAGGCGCCGCGGCTGAAGCCGACCAGAAAGATGCGGTCGCCCGGCTGGTGGTGTCGCGACACGAAGGTGTAGCCGCGCACGATGCGCTCGATGAAGCCCTCGCCGAAGACGCCGCCCAGGAGCTTGCGCAGCAGGTTGCCCGAGTCGCCGACCCCGTGCAGGTACTTGGCCACCTGCAGCGCCTCGCCGTCGGGACCGATCTCGACCTTTTCCTGCTCGTCCTGCCGCCGCAGCGACTCGGGCGTCACGGTGCCGGCCAGTGCGGCGAACAGGCGCAGCACGTTGGTGGCGTCGGCGTGCAGTGCGTCGTCGTCGTTGCCGTCGTTGCGGGGACCGAGGCCCTTCCAGGTGCCGTCGGCGCAGAAGACGATGTTCTTGGGCATGGCGTCACCTTTCACGTGATTCGTCGAGCCTCAGTCTGTGCGCATCGGCGGCCGGATTCCATGCGACTTTCGCTGTATGCCTCCTCCCGTCCCGGGAGCGCGCAACGGGGCCGCGGCACGAAGGCCCTGCAGCGCCAGAGGCCCGCACGGTGCATCGTGAACGGCGGGACTTCTATCATCGTGCGCTACGCGGCTTCGAAAGAACATGTGCCCGATATCCTCAAGCGCGCCCATCTCGTCGGCGCACTCTCGCTGACGGTCGATGCGCTGGTGAACGCGGCTGTCGCCGCGGCTGCGCCCGCGAAAGCCACGGCGGCCGGCCCGCAGGACGGCCGTGCGGGCCCGTCGGCCGCGAAGGCTCCAGCCGCGGCCTACTTCCCCGCCAACGCCCATGCCCTGGGCCCCGGAGAGGATCTGCAGGCCGCGCTAGACCGCCACCGCGTGGTGCGACTGGGCGAAGGGACGTACCGCAATTGCACCTTGCGCAGCGGCCAGCATCTGCGCGGGTTCTCGGGCAAGACGCGCATCGAACGGCTGACCATCGAGCCGGGCGCGCGCGACTTCTCCGCCCTCGGCGTCAGCGGCAACGTGGTGTTCCCGCCCTCGCAGGCGGTCACGCGCGACGGCTTCGTGGGCGCCAGGTTCGGCGACGTCATCGGCCGCGGCGCCGCGCTGGAGCGCGTGATGTTCTTCGCCTGCGTCCAGGGCGGCTGCGATTTCCGAGACAGCCGGGTGAAGGACTGCACCTGGGTGCACGAGCAGAGCCATGACGGCGGCTGGCAGAAGGATCATCCGATCTTCGTGCTGAGCGGGCCGGGCAGCGGCAACACCATCGTGGCCTTCAACGCGCTTGGCGCGAAGCGCCTGCCGCTGTCGGTGGCCAATCAGCGCGGCTTCACGCTCGTCGGCTTCGACGAGGAAACCTACAAACCCCACGAGGACGGCGGCCCGAGCCTGCTGCTGCGCGACAGCCCCGGCGCGACGGTCGTGGGCATGGGCGGCCATCCGCATCAGTCCGACGGCCTGGACAGCGACAGCGCCGGCACGACGGTGGTGCTGAGCAACCAGAACTCGGACGCCGGCAGACGCCTGGCGCGGCTGCGCGCCGGCGGCAACATCGTGCGCAGCCCGCGCTATGCAGCTTCTGCCGGCCTGCCCGACCAGGTCGCTCCTCCGACTGGCGTGGCCCTGCTTGCCGAATGGCAACGACCGGTGCCGATCGTGCCGGCGCCCCGGCACACCGGTGCACTGGGCGACGACACGGCACATCTGCAGCGCCTGCTCGATGGCGGCGGAGCCGTGGTGCTGGAGCCCCGCGCCTACGGCGTGCGTGGCACCCTGCGCATCAAGCCTGGCGGCACGCTCGCGGGCACCTGGGGCAAGACCAGCCTGGTTGCCTCCGGCGATTTCCCGATCCTCATGATCGATGGCTCGGGTACCGCGGCGGTGGATCTCTACGACCTGCAGTTCCAGGGTGGCAGCGTGGGCCTTTACCTGACGGTTCCAGGCCTGCAGCTCACGACCTTCAACTGGATCGGGCTCACCTTCCGCGGCCAGACCCGGGGCGCGGTACACATCGACAACGCCTATGGCCTGGACAACGGCGGCATGGCGCGTTGCGCCTTCATCGACTGCGCTGCGGGCATCCTGCAGACGCCGGGCACGGGGCCGCTGAGCGACGCCAATGCCAGCCTGTGCTACATCGACAAGTTCCATAGTTGGCAATGCCTGTTCGAGAACTGCGGCCGGCCCCTGGACCTGCGCATCAGGCGGGCCGACAACATGGTGTCCTGGACCCAGTGCACCTTCCGCAACAACCGCGAGGCGCCCTTCGTCGGCAGCCATGCGAACTACCCGCTGTTCGTGGGCTGCCATTTCATCGGCCCGGGCACCCGGGGCGCCGCGATCGACAGCGCCTCGTCGACCACGGTCGTGGCCCGCTGCTTCTTCGAAGGTGCGCAAGGCCTGGGCGCCAACCTTGCATTGAACTGCGAGTTCAGCTGAACGCCGCCGCCGCGCTTCGGCGCCGGGTTTCGGCACGCGCAGCGCATCGGCACCGGAAGTGCTAAGGTCGCCCGCACAGGGTTAACCCTCAACTCACTCTTCGATCTCCCGTGCCCCTTCCCACAGCTCCAGTCCGTGTCGGACAGCCTGCCGCTGCCGTGCCCGCAGGCCTGTCGCCTGCCCTGACACTGCTGTTCGCGATCGCCTGCGGCCTCTGCGTCGCGAACATCTACTTCGCCCAGCCCCTGATCGGGCCGATCGCAGAGACGCTGCAGATGCATGCCGGGCTGGCCGGAACGATCATGACCCTGACCCAGCTCGGCTACGGCGCCGGGCTGCTGTTCCTGGTGCCGCTCGCCGACGTGGTCGAGAACCGCCGCCTGATCCTCGCGGCGATGGCCGGCGCGGTGCTCGGGCTCATCGGCATCGCACTGTCGAACTCGGCGGCAAGCTTCCTCGCGGCCTCGTTCCTGGTCGGCACCTGCGCGGTGGCCGCCCAGGTGCTGGTGCCGCTGGCCTCCCACATGGTGCCCGACGCGACCCGCGGCAAGGTGGTGGGCAACATCATGGCCGGGCTGCTGGCCGGCATCATGCTCGCGCGTCCGTTCTCGAGCCTGGTGGCCTCGGCCCTCGGCTGGCGTGCGGTGTTCGCGATCTCTGCCTTGCTGATGGCAGTGCTGGCACTGGTGCTGTGGCGGGCGCTGCCGCGACGCGTGCCGCACGGCTCCATCGGCTATGCGCGCACGCTGGCCTCGCTGCCGGGCATCGTCTGGCGCACGCCGATCCTGCGCCGACGGGCCGTCTACCAGGGCATGCTGTTCGCGGCATTCCAGGCCTTCTGGACCACGGTGCCGCTGGCGCTGGCCCAGCAGTTCGGCCTCGGCCAGGGCGGCATCGCGCTGTTCGCGCTGGCCGGCGCCGCGGGCGCGCTCGCCGCACCCTGGGCCGGCAGGCTCGCCGACAGCGGCCGAACCCAGCCGGCCACGGGCGCCGCGATCGCCGTGGCGCTGCTGTCCTTCGGCATTGCAGCGCTCGGCGTGCGTCATCACTCGCTGGCCGCGCTGGTGGTCGCCGCGGTGCTGCTCGACGGCGCGGTCCAGCTGTGCAACGTGCTGAGCCTGCGCAGCCTCTACATGCTGGCGCCGGAACTGCGCGGCCGGCTCAACGGCCTGTTCCTGACCTCGATCTTCCTGTGCGCCGCAGTGGCCTCGGGCCTGTCGGCGGCGCTCTACACCTTCCACGGCTGGGGCGCCCTGTGCCTCCTGGGCGCCGCCTTCGGCGCGGTCGCGCTGGCGTTCTATGCCACCGAGTTCCGACGCGGGGATGACCCGACACCGCCGCGGGCCAGTCCGGCGCCGCGATAATAAGGGTTAACCCTTAATTCCCTCTCCATGATCCCCTCGACCGGTTCCCCGGCCAGCGGCGCTGCGCGCATGCCGATGGCCCTGCTGGCGCTCGCCGCCGCCGCGTTTGCCATCGGCACCAGCGAATTCGTGGTGATGGGCCTGCTGCCCGAGATGGCGCTGGATCTCGGCGTCACGCTGTCGCAGGCCGGCCTGCTGGTCACGGGCTACGCGCTGGGCGTGGTGGTCGGTGCGCCGGTGTTCGCGGTCGCCACCGCGAGGCTGCCGCGCAAGGCCACGCTGGTGGCACTGGCCTGCCTGTTCGTGCTGGGCAACCTCTTGTGCGCCCTGGCGCCCGACTACCGCCTCCTGATGGCGGCGCGTGTGATCACCGCGCTCGCGCACGGCACCTTCTTCGGCATCGGTTCGGTGGTCGCGGCCGGCCTGGTGGCGCCGCAGCGTCGCTCGCAGGCCATCGCGCTGATGTTCACGGGCCTCACCCTGGCCAACGTGCTGGGGGTGCCGATGGGACGGATCATCGGCGAGCATTTCGGCTGGCGCATGACCTTCGCGGCGATCGTGGTGATCGCGCTGGCGGCCGTGGCCGCGCTGGTGCTGCTGCTGCCCCGCAGGATCGAGATGCAGAAGGGCAACATCCTGCGCGAATTCACCGTGCTGGCCGACCGCCGCGTGCTGCTCGCGCTGGCGACCAGCGCCCTGGCCTCGGCCAGCCTGTTCTGCGTCTTCACCTTCATCGCGCCGCTGCTGACGCAGGTCAGCGGCTTTGCCGAGTCGGCCGTGGCGCCGATCCTGCTGCTGCTCGGCATCGGCCTCACGATCGGCAGCACCGTGGGTGGTCGCCTCGGCGACCACCGCCTGATGCGCTCGCTGCTGGGCGTGCTGGGTCTGAATGCCCTGGTGCTGGGGCTGCTGCACTATGCGCTGCCCATGAAGGTGCCCACCGTCGTGCTGCTGCTGCTGTGGGCCACGCTGTCCTTCGCGGTGGTGCCGCTGCTGCAGACCCTGATCGTGCAGCAGGCCAGTGCTGCGCCCAACCTGGCATCGACGCTGAACCAGGGCGCCTTCAATCTCGGGAATGCAGCCGGTGCCTGGATCGGCAGCGGCATGCTGGCGGCCGGCGCACCGCTGGCCGGCCTGCCCTGGGCCGGCGCCGCCATCACGCTCGGCGCCCTTGCGCTGGCCGCATGGAGCAGTCGGCTGGTGGGCACGGAACCCGCGCTTCAGGCCGCCTGACCAGAGGCGCGGCGCGGGGCCGTCGCGGAAAGATCAGGGGCCGCCGAGCTGGCCGTACGAGGTGCGCAGGCCCGCGTAGTCCGTCGGGCCGCTGCTCTCGGGCGGATTGCCGGTCGCCGTCAGCCAGGCCGCGATGCTGGGCAGCCGGCGGTCGAAGTACACCTGCAGCTGAGCCCACTTGCCGGCCTCCGTGTGGCCCTCGGTAAGTTCGAGTGCCTCGACCGCAATGGTGCGCAGGCTGGTCACCATGGCGAGCGAGCGGCCGTCGAGCTGCTGCAGCGTGACCTCGCGGCCCTGCGCGAGGATTTCCTCGAGGATGCGGCGGTGCACCGCATAGTCGGCCCAGCTTCGCTTGATGCAGGCATCGCTGAGTTCGCGAAACACCCAGTGCATGTTGGTGGCGAAGATGGAAGCCACCTGCCCCGCCTGTCGCAGGCCCTGCCGGGAGTTCTCGAGCTGCAGCCGCACGCTCCAGAGGATGGCCGCCAGCACGCCCAGCGTCTGCAGCCAGGCCGCCCACTCGGCCGAACTGGCCGGGCGGTAGAACCAGATCACGAGGACCAGCACAAGGCTGCCCGACAGCACCGCCGCGGCGAGCCGGCCCATCGATTTGCCAGGAGGCGGGGTGGCGTTGTTCACGAGCGCGGCCCGTCCTTGCCGAACATCTTCCGGATGGCCGCGACGCCGGCCACCAATGCATTGGCATAGCTCGAATGCGGGTCGACCGCAGATTCGATCGGCAGGTAAGGCAGGGCTTCGTCCATCATGTAATCGGCGGCCTCCATCAATACCCAATAGAACTCGCCTTCTTCGAGTTCTTGGACGGTCAGCGCGATATTTCGCAGTTGCGACATGGAGTTAGGACGGGTTATGGATAGAACGAACGTATGCTATTCAGGCCCTCTGGAAACGCCTAGTCACAATTTCACGATTCGTTGCAAATGTGACCAACCGGTATTGAATTGGCAAGTGTCCATTGGCGGAATTGCCAAGTTTTAGGCGTTCCGCGCATTTCCGGCGGCCCCTGGCGGGCCGCTGCGCGGGAAAAACTCAGGCCTCGGCGAGCGCCCGAGCGAGCACGGTGCGGGCCATCGCCTGGGCCAGTTCCTGCTCCCCCAGGCAGACCGTGACCGCGTCCTGCTGGGTGAGCAGGCGCGCCTCGTCCTCGTTGTGGCTGCGGATCACGGTCTGGATGCCGGGATTCAGCGTGCGGGCCGCCTCGATCATCTGCCGCACGTTGATGGCGTCTGCCGTCGCGATCACGAGCACGCGGGCGCGGGCGATGTGGGCCTGGATCAGCACCGCCGGATCGGCCGCATCGCCCCACACCGCGGCCATGCCGTCGGCGCGGAGCTTCTCGACGATGGCGCGATTCTGTTCGGCCACCACGAACGGGATGTCGTGCGCGACCAGGGCCGCGGCGATGCGCCGGCCCACACGGCCATAGCCGACCAGCACGACCTGGCGCGACAGGAAGCGCGCCTCGGTGTGCATCGGCAGCTCGGCCAGCGGGTCGTCGCGCGATTCGAGCCCGCGCGCGAACGAGGAATGCGCATGCAGCCATGTCTGCAATGGCGCGATCAGGCTGAACCAGAGCGGATTGCTCGCGATCGAGATCAGGGCTCCGGCCAGCAGCAGGCTCTGGCCTTCGCGCGGCAACAGGCCCAGCGAGCCGCCGAGCGCGGCGAGGATGAACGAGAACTCGCCGATCTGCGCCAGGCTCGCGCTCACCGTGAGCGCCGTGCCCAGCGGATAGCGGAACAGCAGCACCAGCGCGCAGGCAGCGACCGACTTGCCGACCACGATGACTAGCACGACCGCGAGCACCTGCAGCGGGCGTTCGATCAGCACCGAGGGATCGAACAGCATGCCGACCGAGACGAAGAACAGCACCGCGAAGGCGTCGCGCAACGGCAGCGATTCCTGCGCCGCGCGATGGCTGAACTCGGATTCGCGCATCACGACGCCGGCGAAGAAGGCGCCGAGGGCGAACGAGACCCCGAACAGCGCGGCCGAGGCGAAGGCGATGCTGACCGCCGCCGCCACCACGCAGAGCGTGAAGAGCTCGCGCGAATTGGTGCGCGCCACCTGCCAGAGCATCCACGGAAACACGCGCCGCCCGACCACCAGCATCAGCGCCACGAAGCCGCCGACCTGCAGCAGCGTGAGGCCCAGGGTCTGCCAGATCGGCGTGTTCGATTCGGCGGCTTCGGCCTGGCCGCCCAGCGCGCCGGCCAGCGGCGGCAGCAGCACCAGCACCAGCACCATCGCGAGGTCCTCGACCACCAGCCAGCCGATCGCGATCCGGCCCGTGAAGGATTCGAGGATGCCGAGGTTCTCGAGCGCGCGCAGCAGCACGACCGTGCTGGCCACCGACAGCGCGAGCCCGAAGACCAGCGCACCGCCCAGATTCCAGCCCCACCAGCTCGCGAGGCCGACCCCGAGCAGCGTCGCCACCGTCATCTGAACCAGCGCGCCCGGCAACGCGATGCGCCGCACCGCGAGCAGGTCGTCGAGCGAGAAATGCAGGCCGACGCCGAACATCAGAAGCATGACGCCGATCTCGGCCAGTTGCGCCGCGATGCCGGCATCGGCCACGAAACCCGGCGTGAACGGGCCGATGATGACGCCCGCGAGCAGATACCCCACCAGCGCCGGCAGCCGCAGCCGCGTCGCCAGAAAGCCGAACACCAGCGCCAGCCCGAGGCCGGCGGCGATGGTGTTGATCAGGGAAACGCTGTGATGCATCGTTCCTGCATTCTGCAAGAACGACGCCCGGACTCGCTCAGCCCGCCATCTTGCTGGTGCGGGCGTTGACCAGTTCCTCGGGCTCGTTGGCCTCGACCCAGGTCTCGTTGTTGAGCCCCGCCTGCAGGCGGTCGGTGTCCAGCGCATCGGTCCACTTCGCCACCACGATGGTGGCCACGCCGTTGCCGATCAGGTTGGTGAGCGCGCGGGCCTCCGACATGAAGCGGTCGATGCCGAGGATCAGCGCCAGGCCGGCCACCGGCACGTGCCCCACTGCCGACAGCGTGGCCGCGAGCACGATGAAGCCGCTCCCCGTGACGCCCGCCGCACCCTTGGAGGTCAGCAGCAGCACGCCGAGCAGCGTGATCTCCTGCATCAGCGTCATCGGCGTGTTGGTGGCCTGGGCGATGAAGACCGCCGCCATCGTCAGGTAGATCGAGGTGCCATCGAGATTGAACGAGTAGCCCGTGGGAATCACGAGCCCGACCGTGGTCTTGTTGGCGCCCAGGTTCTCCATCTTCTCCATCATGCGCGGCAGCACCGATTCGGAAGACGAGGTGCCCAGCACGATCAGCAGTTCTTCCTTGATGTACTTGATGAACTTCCAGATGCTGAAGCCGTGGAAGCGCGCGATCAGCCCCAGCACCACGAAGATGAACAGCAGGCACGTGAGGTAGAAGGTGCCCATCAGCTTGCCGAGCGAGAACAGCGAGCCGATGCCGTACTTGCCGATCGTGAAGGCCATGGCGCCGAAGGCACCGATGGGCGCCAGCTTCATGATGTAGTTGACGATCACGAAGAGCACGTGCGAGCCCTTCTCGATGATGTCGAAGATCAGCGTGCCGCGGCCGCCGAAGCGGTGCAGCGCAAAGCCGAACAGCACCGCGATCAGCAGCACCTGCAGGATCTCGCCCTTGGCAAAGGCGTCGACGATCGTGTTCGGTATGACATGCAGCAGGAAGTCGACCGTGCCCTCCATCTTGCCCGGACCGGTGTAGGCGGCGAGCGCGCGGGTGTCGAGCGACGCCGGGTCGATGTTCATGCCGGCGCCGGGCTTGAACAGGTTCACGAGCACCAGACCGACGACCAGCGCGATCGTGCTCACGATCTCGAAGTACAGCAGCGCGAGGCCGCCGGTCTTGCCGACCTTCTTCATGTCCTCCATGCCGGCGATGCCCACCACCACGGTGCAGAAGATGATCGGCGCGATCATCATCTTGATCAGCTTGATGAACCCGTCGCCGAGCGGCTTCATCGATTCGCCGAGCGAGGGCTGGAAATGGCCCAGCAGCACGCCGATGATCACGGCGGTGATGACCTGCACGTAGAGCGATCGGTAGAGCGGCAGTTTTCTGGGCGGCACGTCCGGCGCGGCGGTGGTGCTTGGTGTCATGTGGATCTCCTGGATATGGAATGTTGGAATGGGAGACGGTCTTGTGGAACCCTGATTGCAATGCGCGCTGCCGACAAATGAAAAAACCCGCCAGGGCGGGTTTTCTCGATGCTGCTCTTCGCGTTCGGGGCCTCAGTGCATGTGAAGCCCGCCGTTGACCGAAAAGTCGGCCCCGGTGGAATAGCCGCCCTCGTCGGTCGCAAGCCACGAGATGATAGACGCGATCTCGCTGGGCTCGCCCAGGCGCTTGACCGGAATCGTGCCGACGATCTTGTCGAGCACTTCCTGGCGGATCGCCTTCACCATGTCGGTACCGATGTAGCCCGGGCTCACGGTGTTCACGGTCACGCCCTTGGCAGCCAGTTCCTGCGCCAGCGCCATCGTGAAGCCGTGCATGCCGGCCTTGGCGGCCGAATAGTTGGTCTGGCCGGCCTGCCCCTTGGCGCCGTTGACCGAACTGATGTTGATGATCCGGCCCCAGCCCTTCTCGACCATGTCGCCGACCACCTGCTTGGTGACGTTGAACATGCTGTTGAGGTTGGTCTCGATCACCGAGCTCCAGTCCTCGGGCGTCATCTTGAGGAACATGCGGTCGCGCGTGATGCCGGCGTTGTTGACCAGCACGTCGATGCTGCCGTGTTCGGCCTTGGCCTTGGTGAAGGCCTCGACGGTCGATTGCCAGTCGCCGACATTGCCGACCGATGCATGGAACTCGAAGCCCTCGGCCTTCTGCTCGGCCAGCCATTTGGCGTGATCCCGCGTCGGGCCGCAGCCCGCAATGACGGTGAAACCGTCCTTGGCCAGGCGCTGGCAGATAGCGGTTCCGATGCCACCCATCCCCCCGGTGACGTATGCGACTTTTTTGCTCATGGAAGTTCCTTGGTATGTGCGAGCCTGGAGAGGCGTCGATCACTGTACAGATATTTCCTGGCGGCTCCGGCTGAGGAAAACACTGACCCCTCAATGCAACCGTCTGTCACAAGCCGTCCATATACTCGTTCGATGTCTTCCATCGCCCTGAACGGGATCGCCAAGTCTTGGGGCGACAGCACCGCCTTGCATGCCGTGGACCTGCGCATCGACGCCGGTTCCTTTTGCGTGCTGCTCGGTCCGTCGGGCTGCGGCAAGTCGACCACGCTGCGCATCCTGGCCGGTCTCGAGACCGCTTCCGCAGGCCGTGTGCTGATCGACGGTCAGGACGTCACCGACCTGCCGCCGGCGCGCCGCGGCATTGCGATGGTGTTCCAGAACTACGCCCTCTTCCCGCACCTGAGCGTGGCCGACAACATCGGCTTCGGGCTCTCGGTACGGCGCACGCCCGCCGCCGAGAGCGCGCGCCGCCTGCGCGAGACCGCGTCGCTGCTCGGGCTCGAGACGCTGCTCGATCGCAAGCCGGGCCAGCTGTCGGGCGGCCAGCAGCAGCGCGTGGCGCTCGGCCGCGCACTGGTGGCGCAGGCCAAGGTGTGCCTGATGGACGAGCCGCTGTCGAACCTCGATGCCCAGTTGCGCCAGGACATGCGCCGCGAGCTTCGCGAGTTGCAGCAGCAGCTCGGCCTCACGGTGGTCTACGTCACGCACGACCAGACCGAGGCCATGAGTATGGCCGACCAGGTGGTGCTGCTGAACAAGGGCCGGGTCGAGCAGGCCGGCGCCCCGCGCGACCTGTACGCACGACCCGCCACCACCTTTGCGGCCCGCTTCATCGGCACGCCGCCGATGAACCTCGCGGCCCTGGAAGACGGGCGCATCGCGGGCAGCGAGGTCGCGGCCGGTGTCGCCGGCGGCACGCTGGGCGTCCGGCCCGAGGCGATCTCGCTGGCCGCCGACGGCATTCCCGCGACGGTCCAGAGCGTCGAGTACCTGGGTGCCGACCTGGTGCTGCGCTGCGCGATCGGCAGCCAGAACCTGCTCGTACGGATGGCGGGTCAGCACGTGGCGGCGCCGGGCGACCGGGTCCGCCTGCGCTGGGCCGCGGCGGACGCTCACGGATTCGATGCCGGCGGACGACGCCTGGCCTGACTTTCACCAACGAGGAGAAGCAACCACCATGCAACGCAAGACCTTCATCAAGACTCTGGCGCTGCCGCTGTTCGCAGCCGGCGGCCTGGTCGTCGGCAGTGCCGGCGCGCAGGCGCAGACGCCGGTCGAAGTCCAGTTCTACTACCCGGTGGCCGTGGGCGGCCCGATCGCCAAGACCATCGACGGCTTCGCGGCCGGCTTCATGAAGGAGAACCCCGGCATCAAGGTGACGCCGATCTACGCCGGCACCTACCAGGAAACCATCGTCAAGGCCCTGACGGCCCACAAGTCGGGCACGCCGCCGGTCACCTCGGTGCTGCTGTCGACCGACATGTTCACGCTGATCGACGAGGAGGCGATCGTGCCTTTCGACGACTTCGTCAAGACCGCCGAGGACAAGGCCTGGCTGGCCGGCTTCTACAAGGCCTTCATGATGAACAGCCAGACCGGCGGCAAGACCTGGGGCATTCCGTTCCAGCGCTCGACCGTCGTCATGTACTGGAACAAGGAGCTCTTCAAGGAGGCCGGCCTCAACCCCGACAAGGCACCCGCGAACTGGGCCGAACTCAAGGAAGCGGCGACCAAGCTCACGAAGAAGGATGCCGGCGGCAAGGTCACGCAATGGGGCGTGCAGATTCCGTCGAGCGGCTTCCCGTACTGGCTCTTCCAGACCATCACCACGCCCAACGACGCCATCCTCGCGAACGAGGCCGGCACGGCAGTCAAGCTGGACGACCCCAAGGTGATCGAGGCGCTGCAGTACTGGGTCGACCTCGGCAAGGCCGGCATCCAGCCGCCCGGCGTGGTCGAGTGGGGCACCACGCCGAAGGACTTCTTCGAGCGCAAGGCCGCGATCATCTACACCACCACCGGCAACCTGACCAACATCAAGGCCAACGCGAAGTTCGATTTCGGCGTCGGCATGATTCCGGCCAACCGGCGCAAGGGCTCGCCCACGGGCGGCGGCAACTTCTACATCTTCAAGAAGTCCACCCCGGCGCAGCAGGAAGCGTCGTTCAAGTTCATCAAGTGGATCACCCAGCCCGAGCGCGCCGCGCAATGGAGCATGGACACCGGCTACGTCGCGGTCTCTCCTGCCGCCTACGAGACCGACACGCTGCGCAAGTACGGTCGCGACTTCCCGCAGGCGCTGGTCGCGCGCGACCAGCTCCCGTTCTCGGTGGCCGAGTTCTCGACCCACGACAACCAGCGCGTGACCAAGGCACTCAACGACGGACTGCAGGCCGCACTGACCGGCACCAAGACGCCGGCCCAGGCCATGCAGGACGCACAGCGCGAAGCCGACCGCATCCTGAGACCTTTCAAGTGACCCTCGGAGTGCCCTGCCTCGCAGGTCTGCCACTCCTCTTTCAGGGAGCGCACCCAGCGGCCCGGCCGAGCCGGTTCCGCGGGTGCCCTGGAACCGCATGAGCCAGCGCAGCCTGCACGCCTGGCTGCTGCTGCTGCCCGCGCTGGTGCTGCTGGTGGCCTTCACGCACTGGCCCGCGGTCTCGACCCTGATCGACAGCTTCTACTCCACACCCAAGGGCAGCCGCCCGGGTGTATGGGTGGGCGTCGAGAACTACGCGGTCATGACCGCCGACCCGGTGTTCTGGAAGGCGGTGCGCAACAACCTGTGGTTCGCGGGCGCGACCATTCCGCTGTCGATCGCGCTCGCGCTCGTGATGGCGCTGTGGGTCAACGAGCGCATCGCGGGCCGGGCCTTCCTGCGCATGGCCTACTTCACGCCGACCGTGCTGCCGATGATCGCGGTGGCCAACATCTGGCTCTTCTTCTACACGCCGCAGTACGGCCTGCTCGAGCAGATCACCGGCGCACTCGGCCTGCCCTCGCACAACTGGCTCGGCAGCCCCTCCACCGCACTCGGCGCGGTCACGCTGGTGGCGATCTGGAAGGAAGCCGGCTTCTTCATGATCTTCTACCTGGCCGCGCTGCAGACGCTCAATCCAAGCCTGCGCGAGGCGGCCGCGATCGAAGGTGCATCGCGCTGGTACTTCTTTCGCCGCGTGCAGTGGCCGCTGCTCATGCCCACCACGCTGTTCGTGCTGGTCAACGCCTTCATCAACGCCTTCCGCATGGTCGACCACCTGTTCGTGCTGACCCGCGGCGGCCCCGACAACGCCTCGATCCTGCTGCTCTACCACCTGTACGAGGTGGGCTTCAGCTTCTGGGACACGGCCTATGCCTCGGCGATCACGGTGGTGCTCGTGGTGGTGCTGGCCGGCATCTCGCTGTTCCAGTTCTTCGTGCTCGACCGCAAGGTGCACTACAAATGACGCGCGCGCCGGCCGGTCGCCTGGCCTACAACGAGCCGACATGGCTCGACACGCTGGCCGCCTGGGTGCTGGCCCTGTTGTGGATCCTGCCGCTCGCCTACGCGGTATGGACCGCCTTCCACCCGGCCGAGTATTCGACCCGCTTCTCGTTGCTGGCGCCGCTCACGCTCGACAACTTCCGCCGCGCCTGGGAGGCCGCGCCCTTCGCGCGCTACTTTCTCAACACCACGCTGCTTGTGACGATGGTGCTCGCGGTGCAGCTGGTGCTGGGCACGCTCGCGGCGTATGCCTTCGCGCGCTTCGAGTTCCGCGGCCGCGGCATCGCCTTCGCGCTGGTGCTGGTCCAGCTCATGGTCATGCCGGACATCCTGCTGGTCGAGAACTACAAGACCATGGCCCGGCTCGGCCTGGTCGACACGCTGCTGGCCATCGGCCTGCCCTACTTCGCCTCGGCCTTCGCGATCTTCCTGCTGCGCCAGACCTTCATGGGCATTCCGAAGGAGCTCGACGAGGCCGCCCGCGTCGAGGGCGCGAGCGCCATGCAGATCCTGTGGCGGGTCTATGTGCCGCTCGCCCGGCCGGTCTACACCGCCTTCGCGCTGGTGTCGGTGAGCTTCCACTGGAATAATTTCCTCTGGCCGCTGATCATCACCAACAGCGTCAAGGCGCGGCCGCTCACGGTCGGGCTGCAGGTGTTCTCGTCGGTGGACCAGGGCGTCGACTGGTCGGTCATCACGGCCGCCACGCTGATGACCTCGGCGCCGCTGCTGATCGCGTTCCTGCTGTTCCAGCGCCAGTTCGTGCAGAGCTTCATGAGGGCCGGCATCAAGTGAAACTCGTGACCTGGAACACCCAGTGGTGCTGCGGCCTCGACGGCATCGCCAGCGCGCGCCGCATCGTCGAGGGCGCCCGCGCGATGGCCGACTTCGACGTCCTGTGCCTGCAGGAGATCGCCTCGGGCTTCGATGCCATGCCCGGCCAGCCGGGCGACCAGCCGGCCGAACTGCAGGCCCTGCTGCCGGGCTTTCGCCTCTTCTTCGGTGCCGCGGTCGACGAGTTCGATTCGGCGGGGCGGCCGATGCGCTTCGGCAACATGATCGCCACGCGGCTGCCGGTGGCCCGTGTCGCCCACCACGTGCTGCCCTGGCCGGCCGATCCCACCGTGACCAGCATGCCGCGCATGTGCACGGCAGTCACGCTCACGAGCCCCGAACTCGGTCCGGTGCGCGTCATGACCACCCATCTCGAGTACTACTCGCCGGCCCAGCGCCTGGCCCAGGCCCGCGCGCTGCGCGCCTTGCACATCGAGGCCTGCGAGCAGGCCGCGGCGCCGCCCGTCGACCCGATGAACGCCTCGCCCTTCCAGGCGAAGCGCCACACCGCGCAGGCGATCCTCTGCGGGGACTTCAACATGGCAGCCAGCGACCCGGCCTACGACGAGATCCTGCAGCCCTTCACCGACCCCGCACTGCCGAGCGGCGGCACGCCCGCGCGGCGCCTGCAGGACGCCTGGCCGCTCGCGAACCCGGGACGGCCGCACGACCCGACCTTCCGCCTCTTCGACCGCAAGTACGGCCCCGATCCGATCGCCTGCGATTTCGTCTTCGTGAGCGATGCGCTGGCGCCGCGCGTGCGCAAGGTCGAGGTGGACCTGCGGACGCAGGCGTCGGACCACCAGCCGGTGATGGTGGAGTTCGGAGACTGAAGGCGGTGCGGCCCGAACGGGGCCGCGCTACATCACGCCGAAGGTCGCCAGCGCCTCGCAGGCGCTCATGCCGCCGCGGATCGCGTCGGCCACCTTGTTCTCGGTGCGCACCTTGTCGAGCGCCTTGGCCACGGCCTCGGCCTCGACCGCGCGCGGGATCACGAGCACGCCCTCGCGGTCGCCGAACAGCAGGTCGCCGGGCGCGATGCGCACGCCGTCGATCTCGATCGTGCAGCGCCAGTCGATCACCTGGCCGCGCACGCCCTGGTCCTGCGCGTAGGTGCCGCGGCAGAAGACGTCGAAGCCCAGGCGCTCGATCTCGTTGGCGTCGCGCACGTAGCCGTCGAGGATGGCGCCGGCGGCCTTCAGGTGCTGTGCCCGGGTCGACATCAGGCCGCCCCATAAGGCGTAGCGCAGCGAGGCGCCGGTCGCGATGTAGATCTCGCCGGGCTTCAGGTCGTCGAGGGCCTCGAGCATCAGCCCGAAGGGCTTGCCCGACAGCGGCCCGGCCGAGCGCGTGCCGTCGTTGATGACGTCGGCCTCGAGCACCGGCATGGCACGTCCGAGGATGCGCATCGACTTTTCGAGCGGCGCGATGCCGGCCGGCAGGAACTGCCGCTGGTAGCCCATGGTGTCGAGCACGTCGCCGACGGCGGCGACGAAGAGTTCGTCGCGGATCTGCTGGAACAGGCTGGCATCGTTCATCTGGGAGCCCTCGGAGAACGGTGGAACAAAAAAAAGCCGCACCTCACGGCACGGCTTCGCTTCACGCTTCGCGTCGACGCTCAGCGTTCGATCGTCAGAGCCACGCCCATGCCGCCGCCGATGCACAGCGACGCGATGCCCTTCCTGGCATTCTGGCGCTGCATCTCGTGCAGCAGCGTGACCAGGATGCGGCAGCCCGACGCGCCGATCGGATGGCCGATGGCGATCGCGCCACCGTTCACGTTGACCTTGTTGACGTCCCAGCCCATCTCGCGGTTCACCGCGCAGGCCTGGGCCGCGAAGGCCTCGTTGATCTCGAGCAGGTCGAGGTCCTGCGGCTTCCAGCCGGCGCGCTGCAGCGCCTTCTGCGAGGCCGGAACCGGACCCATGCCCATGAAGGCCGGATCGAGTCCCGTGCTCGCATAGCTCGCGATGCGGCCGAGCGGCGTGAGGCCCAGCTCGGACGCCTTCTTGGCCGTCATGACCATCACGGCAGCGGCGCCGTCGTTGAGTCCCGAGGCATTGCCGGCCGTCACGCCGCCGGCCTTGTCGAAGGCGGGGCGCAGGCCTGCCAGGCCCTCGGCGCTGCTCTTGCGGTTGATGAACTCGTCCTTGTCGAAGACGATCGGATCGCCCTTCTTCTGCGGGATGTTGACCGCGACGATCTCGTCCTTGAACTTGCCCGCGTCCTGCGCGGCGGCGGCCTTGGTCTGGCTGCCCAGCGCGAGCTCGTCCTGCGCGGCGCGGCTGATGTCGTACTTCTTGGCCACGTTCTCGGCCGTGATGCCCATGTGGTACTGGTTGTAGACGTCCCAGAGGCCGTCGACGATCATCGTGTCGACCAGCTTCCAGTCGCCCATGCGCTGGCCGTTGCGCGAGTTCGGCAGCACGTGCGGCGCCAGGCTCATGCTTTCCTGGCCGCCCGCGATCACGATCTCGCTGTCGCCGGTGGCCACGGCCTGCGCGGCCAGCATCACCGCCTTGAGGCCCGAGCCGCACACCGCATTGATGGTGAGCGCCGGCGTTTCCTTCGCGAGGCCGCTCTTGAGCAGCGCCTGGCGCGCCGGGTTCTGGCCGCTGCCCGCCGTGAGCACCTGGCCCATGATCACTTCGCCGATCTGGTCGTTGCCGAGCTTGGCGCGCGCCAGCACTTCCTTGATGACGAGGGCGCCGAGCTCGGTCGCCGGAATGCCGGCGAGCGAGCCGCCGAACTTGCCCACCGCAGTGCGTGCGGCTGAAACGATGACGATGTCTTCCATGGTGTGCTCTCCGGTACGTGGATTGAAAAGTTTGAAAGAGAAATGAAACTCAGGCCTTGGCCTTGACGTAGCGGCCCGGCGCGGGCTCGCTCGCCTGGTAGGC
Source organism: Variovorax jilinensis (assembly GCF_030316885.1). Classification (GTDB taxonomy): domain Bacteria; phylum Pseudomonadota; class Gammaproteobacteria; order Burkholderiales; family Burkholderiaceae_C; genus Variovorax; species Variovorax jilinensis. The sequence continues at coordinate 674,719 of NZ_JASZYQ010000003.1, forward strand.
GCTGCCCTTGCCGTAGGACTTGGGGGCAGGGATCTGCTTGCCCGCATGGGTCTTGAGCCAGTTCGACCAGTCGGTCCACCAGCTGCCGGGATGCTCGGTGGCGCCTGCCAGCCATTCGGGCTGGGTGCTGGGCAGCTTGCCGTCCTCGCGGATCCAGTGGCTGCGCTTCTTGTTGGCGGGAGGATTGATCACGCCCGCGATATGGCCCGAGGCGCCCATCACGAAACGCTTCTTGCCGCTCAGCAGTTGCGTCGAGCCGTAGGCGCCGCCGATCGGCACGATGTGGTCCTCGCGCGAGCCGTAGATGTAGACCGGTGCATCGATCGCGCCGAGGTCGACCTTCTCGCCCGCCACCGTGAGCGCACCGGGCTGGGCCAGCTTGTTCTCGTGGTAGGTATTGCGCAGGTACCAGGTGTACATCGGACCCGGCAGGTTGGTGGCGTCGCTGTTCCAGTAGAGCAGGTCGAAGGGCGGCGGTGTCTCGCCCTTCAGGTAGTTGCCCACGACGTAGTTCCAGACCAGGTCGTTGGGGCGCAGGAAGCTGAAGGTGGAGGCCAGTTCGCCGCCCTGCAGGAGGCCGCCCTTGGCCATCTGCATCTCGCGGAACTGCACGAAGTTCTCGTCGATGAAGATGTCGAGCACGCCGGTGTCGGTGAAGCTCAGCAGCGTGGTGAGCAGCGTCACCGACGCGGCCGGCTGTTCGCCGCGCGCGGCCAGCACGGCCAGTGCCGTGCTCAGGATCGTGCCGCCGACGCAGAAACCCAGGGTGTCGATCTTGCCGCCCTTCTTGTCCTGGCCCGAGATCTCCTGCACCACGTGGATCGCGCGGATCGCGGCGTCCTCGATGTACTGGTCCCAGGTGTAGTGCGCCATCGACTGGTCGGGGTTGCGCCAGCTCACGACGAACACGCGGTGCCCCTGCTCCACCGCATAGCGGATCAGCGAATTGGCGGGCTGCAGGTCGAGGATGTAGAACTTGTTGATGCACGGCGGTATCAGCAGCAGCGGCCGCTCGTAGACCTTGGCCGTGAGCGGCTTGTATTCGAGCAGCTGGAACAGCTCGTTCTCGAACACCACCGCGCCTTCGGTGGTGCCGACGTTGCGGCCGACCTCGAAGGCACTCTCGTCGGTCATGCTGACGTGGCCCTGCTGCACGTCGTGCAACAGGTTCTGGATGCCCTTGGCGATGCTCTCGCCCTGCGTGTCGAGGGCCTTCTTCTGCGCCTCGGCATTGAAGGCCAGGTAGTTGCTGGGCGCCGAGGCGGCCATCCATTGCTCGACCGCGAAGCGCAGCCGCGAGCGGGTCTTCTCGTCGGCTTCGACGGCATCGGCCATTCCCATGAGCGTGCGCGCGTTCAGCAGGTAGATGGCGGCCGAGAAGGACGAAACCGGATTGCTGCCCCAGGCATCGCCCGCGAAGCGCTTGTCGGCCAGGGCACGGGGGGCAAAGCCCTCGCGCCACAGGTCGGAGGCCTCGCTGAGGTATTGCTCCTGCAGACGCTGCAGCTTTTCGGGCGAGAGCGAGAAGCGCGGAAGCTGGCTTGCGGCACCGTGGGCATTGAACGGGCTTTGCGCGCCCAGCAACTGGAACGACTCGAGAGCCTTCTCCCAACCCTGCGTGAGCGCCTGCTGGAAGGGCGCAAAGGTGTCGGCGCCGGCGGCCTGGGTCTGTTTCATGGTGTCTCCTGCTGTCTCGTCGCATCGCAGCGGGTTTTGAGTATGCTGTATTCGATGCGGCCCCACCAGAGCGGCCCGCCATACCTGCCTGAAAACTTCATCCATGCACCTCGTCGTGATCGCCTGGCTCTACGTCGCACTGATGGCGGCGATCGCCGAGGCGACTAACACCACCGGCACCGTGCTCGGCGCGGTTTTTACCTTCCTACTGTACGGCCTCGGGCCGGTGGCGCTGGTGGTCTACCTGCTGGCCACGCCGGCCCGCAGACGGTCCCTCAAGGCACGCGAGATGGCCGAGCGCGAGGCTGCCGTCCGAGCGGCAGCGGCCCGTTCAGGTGAGCCAGATGCAGGCGGCAAGGCGTCCGCTGACCCGGTCGCGCCGATGCGAGAAAAAGCGTAACGGGTTGTGAACCGTGCACCACGGCTCGCTGCTGTCGTTGCCGTGGATGCTGGCCAGCCCTGCGCCCTGAAGCCGCCGGCGCGCAAGGCCCGCAAGATCTGCCAGCCATTTGCCTTCGTTGCCCGCAGGCCTGAAGAAGCGCGCGTCCTGCGATTCCGCATCGACGAACACTGCCCGCACCTCGTCGCCGACCTCGAAGGCGTCGGGGCCGATGCAGGGCCCGAGCCAGGCCAGCAGCCCGGGCGCGCCGCCTTCCCCTTCGAAGCTCGCCACCGTGCGTTCGAGCACACCGGCCGCCAGCCCGCGCCAGCCCGCGTGGGCCGCGGCCACGCGCCTGCCGTGCGCGTCGGCAAACAGCACCGGCAGGCAATCGGCGACCATGATGGTGCAGGCCAGGCCGCGCGCGGTTGTGCTGCAGGCATCGGCCCGCGTGCCGTCGGCGCTGGCGCCGTCGAGCGCCACGCACTCGGTGCCGTGCACCTGTTCGAGGAACACCGGCCGGGCGTCGCCGAGCCGCCCGCGCAGGCGATCGCGGTTGGCCTGCACGGCCAGCGGATCGTCGCCCACGTGGCCGCCCAGGTTGAGCGACGCGAAGCTGCCTGCAGACACGCCGCCCTCCCGCGTCGTGCACAGTGCATGCACGCCGGGCGGCGCCGGCCAGTCGGGCAGCAGCAGCGAGGGATCGCCGTTCACGCTTCGGCGTCGGGGCAGCGTGCCGGCTGGGCGCGCTGGAAGGCGTCGAGCTGCATGCAGGCCTCGAAGGCGCCCATGGTGCGTGGCAACCCGCTGAAATCGCAATCGAAGCGCTGGCCGTTGAAGACCTGCGGCACCAGGCAGCAATCGGCCAGCGTCGGCGTGTTGCCGTAGCAGTAGGTGCCGACCGGATGCTGGGCCAGCTGCCGCTCGAAGGACAGCATGCCCTCGCGCACCCAGTGGCGGTACCAGGCGTTCTTGGCCTCGTCGTCGAGCTTGAGCTCACGCACCAGGTACTTGAGCACGCGCAGGTTGTTCAGCGGATGGATCTCGCAAGCGATCGATTCGGCCAGCGCGCGGACGTGGGCGCGACCGACCGGGTCGTGCGGCAGCAGCGGCGGCTCGGGCTGGATCTCGTCGAGGTATTCCATGATCGCGAGCGACTGCGTGAAGCGCTCGCCATCGTCCTCGAGCAGGGGCACCAGCTGGTCGGGAGAGATCGCCGCGAACGGGCCGGTCTTGTGGTCCCCGCGGGCGATGTGCACCGGGATGTAGTCGTAGTCCAGGCCCTTGAGGTTGAGCGCGATGCGAACACGGAAGGAGGCCGACGAGCGGAAGTAGTTGTGCAGCTTCATGATCCGGCGAGCATAGCGGCCACGCCTGCCGAGGGCCACCGAGGGCAACCCTGCCGTGCCTCTGGCACACTGCCGTTTTCGCAGCAAAGGAAACCTTTCGCCATGGCCTCCGAGTTCGTTTTTGCCCCCCACCCGGTCGTGTCCGTCCCGGTCGTCGGCCAGACCGCACGCTTTCCCGTGCACCGCATCTATTGCGTCGGCCGCAACTACGAGGAACACGCGAAGGAAATGGGCTTCACCGGCCGCGAGCCGCCCTTCTTCTTCATGAAACCCGCCGACGCGGTCGTGGTGGTCGAAGCCGGCAGCACCGGCCGCATGGCCTACCCGACGCTGACGAAGAACCTGCACCACGAGATCGAACTGGTGGCGGCGATCGGCACCGGCGGCCGCAACATCGCTGCCGCCGACGCCCACAAGCACATCTACGGCTATGCAGTCGGGCTCGACATGACGCGCCGCGACCTGCAGAACGACATGAAGAAACAGGGCCGTCCCTGGGACATCGGCAAGAGCTTCGAACAGAGCGCCCCGATCGGCCCGATCGTGCCCGTGGAACAGGCCGGCGACGTCGAGCAGGCCGAGATCTCGCTGCAGGTGGGCGGCACCGACCGCCAGCGCAGCAACGTCTCCAAGCTGATCTGGAACATCGCCGAGACCATCGAGCACCTGTCGGCCGCCTGGGAACTGCAGCCCGGCGACCTGATCTTCACGGGCACGCCCGAAGGCGTCGCCGCCGTGGTGGCGGGCGACACGCTGGTCGGCGAGATCGCCGGACTGCCGAGCCTGACGGTCAGGATCGACTGAGCCGGCGGCCCGAAGCGCGTACCCGACGATGATCCTTCGCGTCCCCATCAAGCATTGCAAGAACTGCGGCACCGCGGTCGTCTACCGGCTGCCGGACGACGGCGACACCAAGGAGCGCGCGGTCTGCCCGGCCTGCAACACCGTCCACTACGAGAACCCGCTCAACGTGGTGGGCACCATCCCGGTCCTGGCCGACCGCGTGCTGCTGTGCAAGCGCAACATCGAGCCGCGCTGGGGCAAGTGGACCCTGCCGGCCGGCTTCATGGAGCTCGGCGAATCGACCTCCGAGGGCGCCGCGCGCGAGACCGACGAGGAAGCCGGCGCCGAATACGAGATGGAAGGCCTGTTCGCCGTCATGAGCGTGGTGCGGGTCGGCCAGGTGCACCTGTTCTACCGCGCGCGGCTGCTCAGCGAGCGCTTCGATCCGGGCCACGAGACGATCGAGGCGCGGCTGTTCACCGAGGACGAGATCCCTTGGGAAGAGATCGCCTTCCGCACGGTGCGCGAGGCACTCACCCGCTACTTCGAAGACCGGCGGCGCGGCAGCTTCGACCGCGTGCACACGCTGGATATCACGTGAGGCGCATGCGCATCGCGGCCCTGCTGCTCGGCCTCGGCACGGCAGTCGTCCTTGCGCAGGCCGAGCAGGTCGGCGAGGTCGACACCGCCTTCAAGCTCATCGGCCCCGACCACAAGATCGTGGTGGAAGCCTACGACGACCCCAAGGTGCAGGGCGTGACCTGCTATGTCTCGCGCGCCAAGACCGGTGGTGTCTCGGGCGCGCTCGGCCTGGCCGAGGACAAGTCCGAGGCTTCGATCGCCTGCCGCCAGGTCGGCCCCGTGAGCGTCACCCAGCCTCTGCCGGCGCGCGAGGAGGTCTACAGCGAACGGCTGTCGCTGCTCTTCAAGCGGCTGCGCGTGGTGCGCATGGTCGACCCGAAGCGCAACACGCTGGTATACCTGACCTACTCCGACCTGCTGGTGGACGGCTCGCCGAAGAACAGCATCACGGCCGTGCCGATCGACCGCGCAACGCCGATTCCCCGCAAGTAGCGCGCGCCCTCCGCATGAGCAGCAGCGACAGCAAGAGCAGCGACCCGGGCAACGCGATCCGCACGCTCTACAGCGCGCTGTGGCGCTACGCCGAAGGCGCGCGGCCGCAGTTCATCGCCGCCACGATCCTGCTGACCGGCTCGCAGTTGCTGCGGCTATTGATGCCCTGGCTCGCGGCGCAGGCGATCAACGCGCTGCAGACCGGCGACTTCGCGGTCTCGGGCCGCTGGATCGGGGCGCTCGCGGGCGTCTACATCGCTTCCTGGCTGGTGCACGGTCCGGGACGCATCCTCGAGCGCAACGTCGGCCTGCAGGTCCGCGAGCGCCTGGCCGACACGCTCTATGCGCGCGTCGCCGCGGCGCCGCTGGCCTGGCACGACAGCCATCACTCGGGCGAACTGCAGCATCGCGTTCACCAGGCGAGCAAGGCGCTGTCGGACTTCGCGCAGAACCAGTTCGTCTACCTCACGAACATCGTCAACTTCATCGGACCGCTGGTTGCGCTCACGCTGCTTTCGCGCGCCAGCGGCGCGATCGCGATCACCGGCTACATCGTGATCGCGCTCATGGTGCTGCGCTTCGACCGCGCGCTGATGCGGCTCGCGCGGGTCGAGAACGACGCCGACCGCCGCTACGTGGCGGCCCTGCTCGACTTCATCGGCAATGCCTCCACCGTGATCGGACTGCGGCTCTCGGCCGCCTCGCGCAAGCTGCTCGGCAAGCGCATGGCCGCGATCTCGCTGCCGCTCAAGCGCACCGTGGTGCTGAACGAGGGCAAGTGGTTCGCGGTCGACATCATGGGCCTGGGCCTCACCTGGGGCCTGGTGGTGGTCTACGTGTGGCAGTCGCGCACGCCCGGGCAGGCGGTGCTGCTGGGCGGCGTCTTCATGATCTACCAGTACGCGCAGCAGGCGGCCAGCGTGGTGTCCTCGATGGCAGCGAACTTCCAGTTCTTCGCCCGCATGCACACCGACTACGGCAGTGCGGCGCCCATATGGGAAGCTCCTGCGCGCGCGTCCGATCTGGTCCAGGAAGCGGTCGACCGCGATGCAAGCTGGCAGAGCCTGCGCATCGAAGGGCTTTCGTGGCACTACGATCCGCGCGCCGCGGTGCCGGGCGCCGAGACCGCCCGAAGCGGCCTTCACGACGTGGCGCTCACGCTGGTCCGCGGCCAGCGGGTCGCCCTCGTGGGCCCGAGCGGCGGTGGCAAGAGCACGCTGCTGCGGGTGCTGGCAGGCCTCTACGCACCGCGCGAAGGCACGCTCGCCATCGATGGCGAGCCGCAGCATTGGAAGCGCCTGCGCAATCTCGCCACGCTCATCCCGCAGGAAACCGAAGTGTTCGAGGCCAGCGTGCGCGAGAACCTCGGCTTCGGGCAGCCCGCGGAAGACGCCGACCTGATCGCCGCGATGCACACCAGCACCTTCGACGAGGTGCTGCGCGCAACCCATGGCGACCTCGACACGCCGCTGTCCGAGCGCGGCTTCAACCTGTCGGGCGGACAGCGCCAGCGGCTTTGCCTCGCGCGCGGCGTGCTGGCGGCCCGCGGCAGTTCGCTGCTGCTGCTCGACGAGCCGACCAGTGCGCTCGACGCGGCAACCGAGGCGCGCGTCCTCGAACGCATCGCGGCCGCGTACCCGGAGGCCTGCATCATCGCGTCGATCCACCGGCTGAGCCTGCTGGAGCGCTTCGAGACGGTGGTGCTGATGGAATCCGGCAGGGTCGTCGACGCCGGGCCGCGCGATGCGGTGCTCGCGCGCCAGCCCCTGCTGCAACGGATGGTCGCACCTGTGGCGCCGCCAGCGTGCTAAAACCGCGGTCCGGTCCCGCACCGGGGAACCCTTCGCAGCGACAACGTTCCAAAAAAGCCATGCCATTCCAGAACCTCCGACACGGCGCCACGCGCGCCATCCGCCAGCCGAAGTCACGCGCCGTCGCCTCGGGCCTCTCGATGCTCGCGCTCGGCATGCTTGCAGCCTGCACGACACCCGCCCCGCAAAGCGGCACGAGCGCCCCCTTCTATCCGTTGCCGCCCTCCGGCCAGCCGGCACCGCCGGTTGCGCAGCCACCGGCGCCACCCAAGCCGCAGGCCATCTTCGTGCGACCTGCATCGGGCCGCACCATCGCCGGCTTCGACGCCAACAAGAACAAGGGACTGGACATCGCCGGCAATCCCGGCGACCCGATCGTCGCGGCGGCCGATGGCCGCGTGGTCTATGTCGGCGGCGAACTGCGCGGCTACGGCAACATGGTGATCGTGCAGCACAACGACACCTTCCTCACGGCCTACGCGCACACCAGGACCATCCTCGTCAAGGAGAAGGACGTGGTGCGCCAGGGCCAGAAGATTGCCGAGATGGGCAACAGCGACGCCGACCGCGTGAAGCTGCATTTCGAGATCCGCAAGCAAGGCGTCGCGGTCGATCCCGAGCCCTACCTGAACGGCACGCTGCGCTGAGCGCTGCGGCAGTCGGCGCATGGCTGTAGGCCGCCGCCGTCTTCACGAAGCGAACTTCTCTTCGCATTCCTGACATCGTGCTCGCATCCAATATGCGACAAACGAAAAGGAATGCACCATGACCTGCGAAGCCATCCATTTTCCCGAGTCGGGCACCGTCCGGTTTGCGATCTATCCCGATGGTTTCGACGGTCCGCGCATCATGGCGCGCATCCAGGATCGCGCCTTGCGACAGTGCTTCGGTGCCAGCGCCGATGACGGCGAAAGCCTCATCGGTGCCTGCGAGTCCCACTTCGGCCTCATCGAATGTTGCGCGTTGGCTCGCTATGCCCTGGCGCCGCAGGTGCCGGTGCTGCTGGGTCCATCCGACTTCGATCTTCCGATCGAGCGCAGCTTCCAGAAGACCTTGCAGGCCGACGCCCAGTTTGCCTGACCGGACGTCGACGCGCGATGCGGACGATCAATGGGCCACGCCGCCGGTGATGCCCGCCATGCCGGTCGACTGTCCCACGACCTCGCTGCTCGTGCCATGTGCGGTGGCAACGGCTTCGCGATAGACGGCTTCGCGCGAGATTCCTTGCGAACTCACCATGGGTGCAGATGTCGACTGTCCTATGGGTTCGGTGCCGCTCGCATGTGAAGCGGCGATCGCGTCTGCGCTGGCCTGCGGATTCGCGTTCGAGTTCTGCATCTGCAGCGGGTGGTAGTCGGCGCCGTCCGACTGAGCATTGGCGGACAGCGCGCCGAGCGCGAGGACCGCGCCCGAAAGGCCGATGGCAAGCGCCTTGAACGAAACATGCATGGTGTGTTCTCCTGCACCCCTTCACCATGGCGACGATGCGGCGCCACGGAGGGATGGGCCGGACTCTAGGCGCCAAGAATGAGCCACGGATGAGGCTTGAATGAGGTGGGAGTGAGCATCGACGAACTCGCGTCAGCGGGCGCGCACCACCGTCGACGCTTCACCTCGGGCAGAATTCGCCGCAACTCCTCGTCTACTTCTCGAATGCCTCAAATCCAGGTCACGATCGTGAATCTCACCGGCCATGCGCAGATCGTGCATGTCTTCGACACCTTTCATGGCGGGACCCGACCCGTGGACGGCAACCCTTTCGAACTCGTGAAGGGGGAACGCTCGACCTCCTTCGGCGTCAACGCGGACGCGCGGGGCTGCGGCCAGCTTGCCTACCGGTCTCGCAGCGGAATGGTTCGCACGGGCATCGAGGTGTCGGAGGGCAGCAGCGTCGAGATCCGCTGAGCGACCGGCAGTGCGCCGGACTTCGACCAAGGAACCGGATGATGACCAACTACCTTGTCTCCTTTCCCGCAAGCGCAATGAAAGTCCCGGAAAGGGAGCTTGCCGCCGTGGGTGAAGCTGCGCGCCAAGTCATTCGCGAGGCGAAGGCTGCAGGCGTCTATGTGTTCGGTGGCGGCATCAACGCGGATGCCGCACCCCTCATGGTCGCTTCCGACGGCGCGGTGACGAAGGAAACCTATCCCCAGACCAAGGAGTTCGACGGCGGCTTGTGTGTTCTGCGCCTGCCGTCGCGCGAAGCCGCCATCCAGTGGGCAGCAAGAATCGCCAAGGCTTGCCGCTGCCCGCAGGAGCTCCGCGAGTTCGGGCATGACCCCGAGAGCTGAGGGCGGATTCGGAAGCCGTGCCGCGCGCGCTCGCCTGTTCTGCGGCGATCACATCGACGGGAACCGGACTGAGCAGCGAGTCTCGAAAACCCAAAGAGAAACGGGCTACGCCTTGTGAGCGTAACCCGTTGATCTGACTGACGTTTTTGGTCGGTGTGAAAGGATTCGAACCTTCGACCCCTTGCACCCCATGCAAGTGCGCTACCAGGCTGCGCCACACACCGAAGCTCTCGATTATAGCCGCCCGAAATCAGTGACTCGAGCCGAGCAGTTCACGAATTTCGGTGAGTTCACGACGAAGGTGCAGCAATTGCGACAGATCGACCGTGCGGCCGCCGGCTTCATCGGCCGGGTCCATTTCGTCCTGCACCGCGGCATCGAACTCTTCCTGGTCGATCTCGATCGCTTCCATCCCTTCGAGCGGCACCTCGCCGGCCTTGCGGCGGTCGCGTTCGGACTGCACCAGTTCCTGAAGCTTGTTGCGTGCACCGCTGATGGTGAAGCCCTGGTCGTAGAGCAGGTCGCGGATGCGGCGGATCATGAGCACCTCGTGGTGCTGGTAGTAGCGCCTGTTGCCGCGCCGCTTCATCGGCCGCAGCTGCGTGAACTCCTGTTCCCAGTAGCGCAGCACGTGCGGCTTGACGCCGCAGAGCTCGCCGACCTCACCGATCGTGAAGTAGCGTTTGACGGGAATCGGCGGGAGGGTTTTCTCCATTGAAATCAAGACGGTGCGAGCGAAACCTCATAGGTTACTCCACCGGCGCTCCGAGCACCAAGCTTATTCGGCACCCAGATTCCATTCGACCTCGAGCGGCGCCGATTCGTCGGCGCTTCCGTGGATTTGTTCCTTGAGCTTGGCGCTCGCGTGGAAGGTCGCGACGCGCCGCTCGCCGATCGGGATCGCCTCGCCGGTGCGAGGATTGCGGCCGGGTCGCGGCGCCTTCACGCGGATCTGGAAGTTGCCGAAGCCGGAGATCTTGACGTCCGTGCCCTCGATCAGGCTGGTGGCGATCAGGTCGAAGAAGGCCTCGACCATGTCCTTCGATTCGCGCTTGTTGAGACCGATCTGCTCGAACAGCAGGTCGGCCAGATGCGCCTTGGTGAGCGCAGGCGTTTCGAGGGCTTCGAGCGTGAAATCCATGGCGTTCATACCCGCAGTCGGGCGCCGAGCCGGGCGCCGAGTTGGTCGATGATCCGGCGCACCGCGGCTTCGATCTGCTCGTCGGTCAGCGCGCTGTCGCTGTTGAAACTCAGGCGCACGGCCATGCTCTTCTCGCCTGCCGCCAGGCCTGTGCCCGCGCTGCCACCTTCGCGCGCGGCCACGGGCCGGTAGATGTCGAACAGCGACACGTCGCGCAGCAGGCTCGCATCCGACGCGGCGCGGATGCCGTCCGTCAGCGACGCGAGCGTCACCGACTCGGCCACCACGAGCGCCAGGTCGCGTTCGACCGGCTGCTGCCTGGGCACGGGCTGCGCCACCGGCACCGGCTGCGCCGTGACCGCATCGAGGTCGAGCTCGAAGAGGAACGGCGCCTGCGCGAATTCCCACTGCTGGCGCCAGCGCGGATGCAGTTCGCCCACCACGCCGATCGCACGGCCGTCGAGCAGCACGCGCGCCGCGCGCCCGGGATGCAGCGCCGGATGCTCGGTGGCCTCGAAGGTGGGCACGCGCGGCGCAAGCAGCGCCTCGACATCGCCCTTGACGTCGAAGAAATCGACCCGCTCGGCCTTGCCTTCCCAGCGGCCCTCGGCGTCGTCGCCCCAGGCCAGGCCGGCGACGCGCATGGGCTGGTGAATGCCCTTCACCGTGCTGTCGGTGGTGGCCACCGAGGCATCGCGCAGGAACACGCGGCCGATCTCGAACACGCGCGCCTGCGGCGCCTTGCGGTCGAGGTTGAACTTGAGGACCTGCAGCAGCGACCCCAGCAGCGACGAGCGCATCACGCTCAGCTGGCTTGCGATCGGGTTCAGGAGCTTGATCGGATCGGCATTGCCGGCCAGATCGGACTCCCAGTGCGATTCGACGAAGCTGAAGTTGATCGTCTCCTGGTAACCCAGGTCGGCCAGCCGATGGCGCACCGCGAAGCGGCCAAGCCGAGCCTCGGGCCGCACGCGCGCGGTGATGGGCGCCAGCGGCGGCGTGGTCGGCAGGTTCTGGTAGCCGATCAGCCGTGCCACTTCCTCGATCAGGTCTTCCTCGAGCTGCAGGTCGAAGCGATGCGGCGGCGGCGTCACGACCAGCACGCCATCGCCCTCCTCGATCGGCAGCGAAAGCCGCCGCAGCGCGTCGGCACACTGAGCCTGCGTGAGCGGCATGCCGATCACGCGCGCCGCACGCGCCACGCGCAGCGTGACGGGCCGGGCCTCGGGCAGGCGCAGCGTCTGGTCGTCCATCGCGCCAGCCTGGCCGCCGCAGATGTCGATCACGAGTTGCGTGATGCGCTCGATGATCTCGACGGTGCGGCTGGGATCGACGCCGCGCTCGTAGCGATGGCCCGCATCGGTGGAGAAGTTGTAGCGCCGCGAACGGCCCTGAATGCTCTCGGCCCACCAGAAGGCAGCCTCGACATAGATGTTGCGCGTGCCGTCGGACACCGAGGTGGCGTCGCCGCCCATGATGCCGGCCAGCGACTCGACCTCGCGCTCGTCCGCGATCACGCCAACCTTCTCGTCGACCGTGACGGTGTTGCCGTTCAGCAGCTTGAGCTGCTCGCCCGCGCGGCCCCAGCGGACCGTGAGTCCGCCATGGATCTTGTCGAGGTCGAAGATGTGGCTCGGCTGGCCGTACTCGAACATCACATAGTTCGAGATGTCGACCAGCGCGGTGACACTGCGCTGCCCGCAGCGCGCCAGGCGGTCGACCATCCAGGCCGGCGTCTCGACCTGCGTATCGACGCCACGCACGATGCGGCCCGAGAAGCGCCCGCAGAGGTCGGGCGCCTCGACCTTGACGGCCAGCTTGTCGTCGAACGAAGGCTTGACGGGCGCGATCTTCGGCCTCTCGAGCGGAGCACCGGTGAGCGCGGCAAGTTCGCGCGCAATGCCGTAGACGCTCAGGCCGTGCGCCAGGTTCGGCGTCAGCTTGAGCGTCAACAGGGCGTCGTCGAGATCGAGCAGCTTTCGCACGTCCGCGCCCACCGGCGCATCGGCTGCAAGTTCGAGCAGGCCGCCATGGTCTTCGCTGAGCTTGAGCTCGCGTGCCGAGCACAGCATGCCCTGGCTCTCGACGCCGCGCAGCTTGCCGAGCTTGATCAGGAAGGGCTTGCCGTCCTCGCCCGGCGGCAGCTCGGCGCCGACCAGCGCCAGCGGCACCTTGATGCCCACGCGTGCGTTCGGCGCACCGCAGACGATGTTGAGCAGGGCGCCCTGCCCCGCATCGACCTGGCACACGCGCAGGCGGTCGGCGTTCGGGTGCTGCACGGCTTCCTTGATCTCGCCGACCACCACCTTGCTGAACGGCGGCGCCACGGGGCGGCGTTCCTCGACCTCGAAGCCGCCCATCGTGAGCGTCTCGGCCAGTTGTTCGCTGCTGATCGGCGGATTGCAGAATTCGCGCAACCAGGACTCGGGGAATTGCATCTCGTCGTTCTCGTTCTAGTCGTTTATTGGAATTGCGTGAGGAAGCGCAGGTCGCCGTCGAAGAAGAGGCGCAGGTCGTTCACCCCGTAGCGCAGCATCGTGAGCCGGTCCGGGCCCATGCCGAAGGCGAAGCCGATGTAGCGCTCGGGGTCCAGCCCCATGTTGCGCACCACGTTCGGATGCACCTGGCCGGAGCCCGCCACCTCGAGCCAGCGGCCGGCCAACGGGCCGCTCTGGAACTGGATGTCGATCTCGGCGCTCGGCTCGGTGAACGGAAAGAAGCTCGGCCGGAAGCGCAGCACCAGATCGTCGCTCTCGAAGAAGGTGCGGCAGAAATCCGTGAAGACCACCTTCAGGTCCTTGAAGCTCACGTTCTCGCCCAGCCACAGGCCTTCGCACTGGTGGAACATCGGCGAATGGGTGGCATCGCTGTCGACGCGGTAGGTGCGACCCGGCGCAATCACGCGGATCTCGGGCGCCTTGACCGCGCCGGTGACGTCGGCCGCAGCGGCCTCGAATTGCGCCGCGTATTTCTTGATGTGCTGATGCGCATAGCGCACCTGCATCGGGCTGGTGTGCGGGCGCAGGTTGTAGGGCACGCCGTCCTCGCCGTCGATGTCGACGTAGAAGGTGTCCTGCATCGAGCGCGCCGGATGGTTCGGCGGGTTGTTGAGCGAGGTGAAGCTGTGCCAGTCGCTCTCGATCTCGGGACCGTCCGCGACATCGAAGCCCATGCTGGAGAAGATCGCCTCGATGCGTTCCATCGTGCGGCTCACCGGGTGCAGCCCGCCGGCCACGCGTCGGCGGCCTGGCAGCGTGACGTCGAGCGCCTCGGCGCGCAACTGCACCGCGAGCTCGTCGTCGGCCAGTTGCTGGCGGCGTTCGCCGAGCGCGGCTTCGATGGCCTGCTTGACGACGTTGATGGCCGCACCGCGCGTCTTCTTCTCGTCGACGCTGAGCGCCGCCATGCCCTTCATCAGTTCGGTGATGCGGCCCGACTTGCCGAGAAACTGCGCCTTCGCGTTCTCGAGTTCGGCGGGAGCCTTCGCGGTGGCGAAGGCGGCGCGGGCGGTATCGACCAGGGAGTCCAGCTCGTTCATGGAGAAATTCTTCGGATCAAAGGAAAGCGGGCGGGCCGAAAGATGAAAAAAGGGCCGGAGCCCTTTCAGGCGCCAGCCCTTGACGTGGGCGCCGAGCCGCTGCCCGAGGGCAACTGCCGGCGATGCAGGATCAAGCGGCCAGCTTGGCCTTGACCTGCTCCACGATGCCGGCAAAAGCGGCCTTGTCGTGCACTGCGATATCGGCAAGCATCTTGCGGTCGATCTCGATGCCCGCCTTGCGGATGCCGTTGGCGAACTGGCTGTAGGTCAGGCCCAGTTCACGCGAGGCGGCGTTGATACGCGCGATCCACAGTTGACGGAACACGCGCTTCTTGGTGCGGCGGTCACGGTAGGCGTATTGGCCTGCCTTCATCACCGCCTGCTTGGCGATGCGGAAGACATTGCCGCGGCGACCGCGGAAACCCTTGGCGAGTGCGAGAACCTTCTTGTGGCGGGCGCGAGCCGTTACACCACGTTTGACGCGAGGCATGTGTGTACTCCTTGTTCGTCTAAGTTAAATGCCGCTGCCGGGCAACATGGCGGCCATCGAAACCATGTTGGTCTCGTGAACTGCCGTTGCACCACGCAGGTGACGCTTGTTCTTGGTGGTCTTCTTGGTCAGGATGTGACGCTTGAAGGCTTGACCGCGCTTGACGGTGCCACCGGGACGAACGCGGAAACGTTTCTTCGCGCTGCTCTTGGTCTTCATTTTGGGCATGTGAATGCTCCTTTAGTTTGTGCTCGTGAGGCGCCGCGGAAACTCCACGGACTTGTTGGCCCCGAGACACTTCTTCATCCCGCCCCTGCCGATCTCCTTGCGGAGACATTCAGGGGCGAAATCCCTGCAAATTTCTTCTGACTCAGGCCGCCGCTGGCGCCGCAGCCGGCGTCGCCGCCGCGTCGGCAGCCGGCTTGGCCGCCCCCGGCTTCTTGCGGCCCGGCGCGATCATCATGATCATCTGCCGGCCTTCGAGCTTGGGGAACTGCTCCACGAGGATCAGGTCGCCCAGTTCGTCGCGAATGCGCTGCAACAGAGCCAGACCGAGTTCCTGGTGGGTGATCTCACGACCGCGGAACCGCAGCGTGATCTTGCACTTGTCACCGTCTTCAAGGAAGCGCCGGATGTTGCGCATCTTGATGTTGTAGTCACCATCGTCGGTACCGGGACGGAACTTGATTTCCTTGACCTCGATGACCTTCTGCTTCGACTTCGCCTCGGCCGCCTTCTTCTGCTCGTGGTACTTGAACTTGCCGTACTCGATCAGGCGGCAGACCGGCGGATTGGCCGCGGCAACGACTTCGACGAGGTCCACGTCCTGTTCGCCGGCCAGGCGCAGGGCCTCGGACAAGCTCACGACGCCCAGTGGCTCGTTGTCGGGCCCGATCAGGCGGACTTCCGGGGCCATGATTTCCCGGTTCAGGCGGTGTTGGCGTTCCTCGCGGTGGCGGCGGTCGCGAAATGCAGTAGCGATGGTCAGAATCCTTCAAACAATATGCTACAAATCTTGTAGCGATCACCGTGAAGCCCACGCCCACAAGCCGCCTGTTCGATCAAACCGGCCTTTGAATCCATGCAAATTCAAAGCTTGTGTTGGATGTCGTGGGCGACCTTTTGGGAGAACGCTTCCACCGACATGGCACCGAGGTCAACATTGCCCCGGGCGCGCACTGCGACGGCACCAGCTTCCTTTTCCTTGTCGCCTACGACGACGATGTAGGGAAGCTTCTGCAACGAATGCTTCCGTATTTTATACGTAATCTTCTCGTTGTGCAGATCGAGCGAAACTCTAAGCCCTTGATTTTGCAGCGTTTTGGCAACTTCGCTCGCGTAATCGGCCTGGTTTTCGCTGATATTGAGCACCGCCACCTGCACCGGCGCGAGCCAGGCGGGCATGGCGCCGGCATGGTGTTCGATCAGCATGCCGATGAAGCGCTCGAGGCTGCCGACGATCGCGCGATGCAGCATCACGGGGTGGGCGCGGCCGCTCGTCTCCGTGACGTACTCGCCACCCAGGCGCTCGGCCATGTTGAAGTCGACCTGCATCGTGCCGCACTGCCACTGGCGGCCGATGGCATCGCGCAGCGTGTACTCGATCTTCGGGCCGTAGAAGGCGCCGTCGCCGGGCGCGATCACGAAGTCGACGCCGGAGCGGCGCAGCGCCTCCATGACCGCATGCTCGGCCTTGTCCCACAGCTCGTCCGAACCGATGCGGTTCTCGGGGCGCGTCGCGACCTTGTAGAGGATGTCCGTGAAGCCGAAGTCGGCATAGACCTTCTGCAGCTGCGTCGTATAGGCCACGCACTCCTCGAGGATCTGGTCTTCCGTGCAGAAGATGTGGCCGTCGTCCTGCGTGAAGCCGCGCACGCGCATGATGCCGTGCAGGCCGCCGCTGGGCTCGTTGCGATGGCACTGGCCGAATTCGCCGTAGCGCAGGGGCAGGTCGCGGTAGCTGCGCAGGTCCGACTTGAAGATCAGCACGTGCCCAGGGCAGTTCATCGGCTTCAACGCGTATTCGCGCTTCTCCGATTCCGTCGTGAACATGTTCTCGCGGTAGTTCTGCCAGTGGCCCGTCTTCTCCCACAGGCTCTTGTCGAGGATCTGCGGGCCCTTCACTTCCTGGTAGCCCGTCTCGCGGTAGATGCGGCGCATGTACTGCTCGACCTGCTGCCAGATGGCCCAGCCCTTGGGATGCCAGAAGACCAGGCCGGGCGCGGCCTCGTCGATGTGGAACAGGTCGAGTTCGCGTCCGAGGCGGCGGTGGTCGCGCTTCTCGGCCTCCTCGATGCGGCGGATGTAGTCCTCGAGCTGCTTCTTGTCGGCCCAGGCCGTGCCGTAGATGCGCTGCAGCTGCTCGTTCTTGGCGTCACCGCGCCAGTACGCGCCGGCCAGCTTCGTGAGCTTGAAGACCTTGAGGAAACGCGTGTTCGGCACGTGCGGGCCGCGGCACATGTCGACGTATTCCTGGTGGTAGTAGAGGCCCATGGCCTGCTCGTCGGGCATGTCCTCGACCAGCCGCAGCTTGTAGTCCTCGCCGCGCGACGTGAAGACGTCGATGACCTCGGCGCGCGGCGTCACCTTCTTGACCACGTCGTAGTCCTGCGCGATCAGCTCGCGCATGCGCTTCTCGATCGCCTCCATGTCCTCGGGCGTGAAGGGGCGCTCGTAGGAGATGTCGTAGTAGAAGCCCTCGTCGATCACCGGTCCGATCACCATCTTGGCCGTCGGGTAGAGCTGCTTCACCGCATGGCCGACCAGGTGGGCCGTGGAGTGGCGGATGATTTCCAGGCCCTCGTCGTCCTTGGGCGTGATGATCTGCAGCCTGGCAGAGTGGTCGATGATGTCGCTGGCATCGACCAGGCGACCGTCGACCTTGCCGGCAACCGTCATCTTGGCCAGGCCGGGGCCGATCGAGCGGGCGACGTCGGCCACCGAGACAGGGCCGGGGAACTCGCGCTGCGAGTTGTCGGGGAGCGTGATCTGGATCATGGGAAACCTCGTCGAGAAAACAAAAAAGCGCGGTCGTGGACCGCGCTTGGCTCTGGTTCGTGTACCGGAAATGTTCCGGCGTGCGCGGTCTACCGGCCTCTTCCTTCGGGGAAGCGGCCGTTCGTGGTGAACGGTGTAGTTCGCGGTGTCATAACCAGGGTGCCTTTCTCGCTCTTGTGGGTGCTGAGACTGAGCTCTCGATTGTATCGGACGAAAAAAATCCCCGCGCGTCATCACGCGCAGGGACATGAATCGAAGAAACCGAACCCGAAGGCTTAGTGGAACTGTTCTTCTTCGGTCGAACCGGTCAGTGCCTTGACGCTGGACGAGCCGCCCTGGATGACGGTGGTCACGTCGTCGAAGTAGCCGGCGCCGACTTCCTGCTGGTGCGACACGAAGGTGTAGCCCTTCTCGCGCGCCGCGAACTCGGGTTCCTGAACCATGTTCACGTAGTGCTTCATGCCTTCGCCGTTGGCATAGGCGTGGGCGAACTGGAAGGTGTTGAACCAGTTGATGTGAATGCCGGCCAGCGTGATGAACTGGTACTTGTAGCCGAGCGCCGACAAGTCTTCCTGGAACGAGGCGATCTGCTTGTCGTCGAGGTTCTTCTTCCAGTTGAAGGAAGGCGAGCAGTTGTACGACAGCAGCTTGCCCGGGCAGGCGGCATGCACGGCCTGCGCGAATTCACGCGCGAAGCCGATGTCCGGCACGCCGGTTTCGCACCACACGAGGTCGGCGTACGGCGCGTAGGCGACGCCGCGGCTGATCGCCTGCTCGAGGCCGTTCTTGACGCGGTAGAAGCCTTCCTGGGTGCGTTCGCCGGTGAGGAAGGGCTTGTCGTTGGCGTCGTGGTCCGACGTGATCAGGTTGGCCGCTTCGGCATCGGTGCGGGCCAGCACGATGGTCGAGACGCCCATGACGTCGGCCGCGAAGCGTGCCGAGATCAGCTTCTCGCAGGCTTCCTGCGTCGGCACCAGCACCTTGCCGCCCATGTGGCCGCACTTCTTGACGGCTGCGAGCTGGTCTTCGAAGTGAACGCCGGCAGCGCCCGAGGCGATCATGTTCTTCATCAGTTCGAAGGCGTTCAGCACGCCGCCGAAGCCGGCTTCTGCATCGGCCACGACCGGCAGGAAGTAGTCGATGAATTCCTTGTCGCCCGGGTTGATGCCGCGGCCCCACTGGATCTCATCGGCGCGCTTGAAGGTGTTGTTGATGCGACGGACCATGGTCGGCACCGAGTCGTAGGCGTAGAGCGACTGGTCGGGGTACATCGTTTCCGAGGTGTTGCCGTCGGCGGCGACCTGCCAGCCCGACAGGTACACGGCCTCGAGGCCCGCCTTGGCCTGCTGCATGGCCTGGCCGGCGCTGATGGCGCCGAAGGCGTTGACGTAGCCCTTCTTGGCGCCGCCGTTGATCTTTTCCCACAGCTTCTCGGCACCGCGGCGAGCCAGCGTGTGCTCGATCGGCAGCGAGCCGCGCAGGCGCACCACGTCGGCGGCGCTGTAGCCGCGCTTGACGCCCTTCCAGCGCGGATTGGTGGCCCAATCCTTTTCGAGGGCAGCAATCTGCTGTTCGCGGCTCAATTGTTCGGTGAGGGTCTGGGGCATGGTCACTCCGGGGGGTTGATTGAGGGGTGGCGCTGTCGCGTCGTGGAATCAACTGTAGCCGTCCGCGAGACTCTTATGTCTTATAGAAGACATATTTTTGCGCCAATGAAATCAACAAGTTAAGAGCGTTTTTCTCAATGCGAAATTATTTTTCTTGTATTGAGAAAAAATATTGCGGCGCAGCAGGGATTGATTTCACCATGTGAAGCGGCCTTTTCGCGCGTGAAACCGTGGCTCAGCGCCGTATCCAGTCCCCACCCGCGATCCGTTCGCGCCCTTCGATGCGATCGGCCTGTATCTCGTAGACCAGGCAGCGCATCCACTGGTGGCCGACGCGCAGGTCGACCTCGCGCTTGACGTATTCCCCCGTGTCGTCGGGCCGCACTTCCTCGAGCCGGTCGAGCTGGGCTTCGAGCAGCGGCCCGATGCGATAGACCTCGCCACGAACCCTGCCCTCGTCGCCGCCCAGCCGCGCACCCGGGTAGGCGCCGAGATCCCACAGCGTGCCGGCGACGTCGGACTCGCCGACGAACCGGGCAGCCGGCTCGAAGCGCGCGATGTCGTTGCTGCCGCCGCGGCGCAGCGTGCCGTAGACGAACACGTGGCGGTCGGCGAGCGAGGCAGGTTCGGCAGCATCGGCAGGGGCTTCGGGCATCATCGTCGAGTCGTCCTTCTGAAGCCCGAAGTCTATTGAACACCGCCAACCACGCACCGGGCCGCCTCGTGGCCTACGGTTGCCTTGCCCTCAGCATGTCGCTGGTCGGCAGCTACGTCGCCCTCTCGAAGCCGCTGGTGGCTGCCTTCCCGGTGCTGCTGCTGGCATGGATGCGCTTCGGCATCGCCGCGCTGGCCATGCCGCACTGGCTGCGGCGGCCGCCCGAGGAAGCACCGATGAGCAGCCGCACGCGCGGACTGGTGTTCCTCGAATCCTTTCTCGGCAACTTCCTGTTCTCGATCTGCATGCTGTTCGGCGTCAGCCTCACGAGCGCGGTCTCGGCCGGCGTGATCATGGCGTCGATCCCTGCGGTGGTCGCGATCGGCAGCCGGATCTTCCTGCGCGAGCGCATCACGCCGCGCGTCGGCATCGCGATCGGCTGCGCGGCGCTCGGCATCGGCCTGCTGGCACTCGCACCCGCGCAGTCCGCTGCGCACGCGGGAGCGGCTTCGGGAGGCGCCGGCACGGCTTCGCTGGCCTGGCTCGGCAACCTGCTGGTCTTCTGCGCGGTGCTCTGCGAGGCCGCCTACGCGGTGATCGGCAAGTCGCTCACCGGGCGTCTCGGGCCGAAGCGCATCTCGGCGCTGATCAACCTCTGGGGCTTCGTGCTGTCGACGCCCTTCGGCATCTGGTTCGCGCTGCGCTTCGACTTCGCAGCGGTCTCGATCGGCATCTGGGCCCTGCTGTTCGTCTATGCGATGGCGGCCAGCATCTGGACGGTATGGCTCTGGATGACCGGCCTGAAGAGCGTGGCCGCGTCGCAGGCCGGCGTGTTCACCGTGATGCTGCCGGTGAGCGCCGCGATGGTCGGCGTGCTGGTGCTCGGCGAGAGTCTTTCGAGCCTGCAGGTGGTCGCTTTCGCGCTCGCATTGCTCGGCGTGGTGCTCGCGACCTGGCCCCAACGGAACGCCGGAGCGGCTCGAAGCGCTGCGCCCGAGGGAAAACGCGATGATTTTCCCCTCTGAAAAAACAACAGCCTCCAATGAAAAAGTCTCTTTTTCCCTTGGAAACGCGTTTCTTCTCCTTTAGCATCCGCAATGCCGATGGAGACACTGCTTTTCATTGGTGAAAGTGTCCAACCAAAAAAGGAAATCAACCATGGCAACTGCAAAGAAGGCTCCGGCCAAGAAAGCTCCCGCGAAGAAGGCCGCTCCGGCCAAGAAGGCGGCTGCTCCGGCAAAGAAGGCTGCTCCGGCGAAGAAGGCCGCGCCCGCCAAGAAGGCTGCCGCTCCGGCCAAGAAGGCTGCGCCCGCGAAGAAGGCCGCTCCGGCCAAGAAGCGCACGCCGAATGCCGCGTTCATGAAGGCCCTGACCCCCAGCCCGGCACTCGCCGCCGTGGTCGGCTCGACGCCGCTGCCGCGCACCGCCGTCGTGAGCAAGCTGTGGGACTACATCAAGAAGAACAACCTTCAGGACAAGGCCAACAAGCGCAACATCAACGCCGACGCCAAGCTGAAGGAAATCTTCGGCAAGGCCCAGGTCTCGATGTTCGAACTGGCTTCGCTGATCGGCAAGCACGTCAAGTGAGCCTGCGGGCGCCTCGTGCGCCTGCCTCGAGAAAGCCGGCAGCCGCCGGCTTTTTTTTCGCCTTCAGCGGCCGCTGTCGCGTGCCGACCGCGTGATCGCGCTCAAGGTGCCACGCGTGGTGATGATCTCGGGGTCGAGCGGGATCTCGATCAGCGTGCCCGTTTCGGCCGCCAGCGCGCGCAGCAGCGCGGCCTCGAACTGCGCGGTCTCGGTCACCTTCTCGGCCGCATAGCCGTAGGCGCGCGCGAGCGCGCAGAAGTCCGGATTGCGAAGCGCCGTGCCGCTGACCTTGGTCGGGTATTCGCGCTCCTGGTGCATCCGGATGGTGCCGAACATGCCGTTGTTGAGCAGCACCACGATGCTCTTGCCGCCATGCTGCGCGGCGGTCGCGAGTTCCTGCCCGTTCATGAGGAAGTCGCCGTCGCCGGCGATCGTGAAGGCGATGCGGCCGGTCGCGAGGCTCGCCGCGATGCCGGCCGGCACGCCGTAGCCCATCGCGCCGCTGGTCGGCGCCAGCTGCGTCTTGTGGCCCTTGGCAAGGCCGTGGTAGCGGAAGTAGCGGTGTACCCAGCTCGCGAAGTTGCCGGCGCCGTTGGTGATTGCGGTCTCGGGCGGCAGGTGCTTTTGCAGCAGCGCCACCACGGCCTGCATGTCGACCGCGCCGCGCGGCGCTTCGGCCGGCAGGCCGGCCAGCGGCTGCGGCTCGAGGTTCGCAAGGTAGTCGGCATGCGCGGCCGCGGTCCAGTCCTCCCAGGGCAGTTCGGGTGGCGCGCTCAGCACCTCGAGGCTGCGCGCGGCCGAGGCCATGCCGGCGTTGATCGCCAGGTCGGCCTGGTAGACGCGGTTGAGTTCCTCGGCGCTCGCGTGGATGTGGACAAGGGTCTGCTTCGCCTTCGGCGCCTCGAGCAGCGTGTAGCCGCCCGTGGTCATCTCGCCGAGCCGCGGGCCGATCGCGAGGATCAGGTCGCTCTCGCGCACGCGCGCCGCGAGCTTCGGGTTGATGGCGATGCCGACGTCGCCGGCGTAGAGCGGATGGTGGTTGTCGAAGGTGTCCTGGAAGCGGAAGGCGTTGGCCACCGGCAGCTTCCAGTTTTCGGCGAAGCGCTGCAGCGCCTGCGCGGACTGCGGCGTCCAGCCGCCGCCGCCCGCGATGACCAGCGGCCGGCTCGACGCCAGCAGCAGCTCGCGCAGCGTGCGCAGCGAGCCCGGATCGCTCCAGGCGGCCACGGCCTCGACGCGCTTGAGCGGCCGAGCGGCCGTCGTGCTGCGCAGCATGTCCTCGGGCAGCACCAGCACCACCGGGCCCGGACGGCCATTCACGGCGGTCGCGAAGGCCCGCGCCACGTACTCGGGAATGCGGTCGGCGTCGTCGATGCGCTCGACGCGCTTGGCGAAGCCCTTGGTGCTCGGACCGAAGAAGCTCGCGTAGTCGACCTCCTGGAAGGCCTCGCGGTCGCGGAAGTCGCTGCCGACATCGCCGACGAAAAGCACCATCGGCGTCGAATCCTGGAACGCGTTGTGGATGCCGATCGATGCATTGGTGGCACCGGGCCCGCGCGTCACGAAGCAGACGCCGGGGCGGTTCGTGAGCTTGCCGTGGGCCTCGGCCATGAAGGCGGCACCGCCCTCCTGGCGGTTGACGATGAAGCGGATGCGGTCGCCGTGAGCATGGAAGCCGTCGAGCACCGCGAGAAAGCTCTCGCCCGGCACGCCGAAGGCCAGCTCGACGCCCTGCGCGATCAGGCACTCGACAATCAGATGGCCGGCCGGTTGGGATGGACTCATGGATGCGATCTCTCTGCTGCTTCGGATGGAGGCGGAATTATCCGCGCGCCCACGGTCGGCTTGCCTTAATTCACCAACCGGTTAAATTCACCCCTCATGAAAGCTCCCACCGCCGCGCCAGCGGAACCGCGCTCTCGCGACGCCGACCGCTCGCAACTCGCGATCCTCGCCTCGGCCCGCGTGGAGTTCTCGCAGCGCGGCCTGGCAGGCGCGCGCATGGACAGCATCGCCGAGCGCGCAGGGCTCAACAAGCGGCTCATCTACTACTATTTCGGAAGCAAGGACGACCTCTTCCTCGCGGTGCTCGAAGGCACCTATGCAGACATTCGCGCCGCCGAGCAACAGTTGCATCTCGACCAGGTCGAGCCGGTGGAGGCGATCCGGCGGCTGGTGTCCTTCACCTGGCACTACTACCTCGAGCATCCCGAGTTCATCACGCTGCTCAACAGCGAGAACCTGCACCGAGCCGTGCACCTGAAGCGCTCGGAGCGAATCCAGGAGATGAACTCGCCGCTCGTGAAGCTGCTCGACGGCGTGCTCGAGCGCGGCCGCGCCGACGACCTGTTCCGTGCCGGGATCGACCCGGTGCAGCTCTACATCTCGATCGCGTCGCTGTGCTACTTCTACCTGTCGAACAACGACACGCTGTCGGCGATCTTCGGGCGCAACCTACGCGCCCCCAAGGCCATGGCGCAGCGGCTGTCGCACATGACCGACCTGGTGCTCGGCTACGTGCTGCGCTGATAGGGGTATCTCCTAGGCAGCGGGTCGTTGACTGGAGGTCGGGCGGCTTCCTAGAATCGGTAATTCACTTTTTGGTGAATTGAAGCGCGCCAGCCCTCCCCCGCGCGCCAGCGGTTCCAAGGCTCCACCCAATCTCCACGTCGATGCTTCGCAACCTCCTGCTCGCGCCTGCGCTTCGGCCCTTCCTGCTCATCGTGATGCTGCTGGTGCTGTGGGATGTCGTGATCCGGCTCTTTCGCATCCCGCCCTACCTCATACCGACGCCGCTCGACGTGGTGAAGATGCTGATCGCCGAATGGCCGCGGCTGCTGTTCGAAGGCTGGAAGACCACGCTCGCCACGCTGGGCGGCTTCGGCCTGACCATCGTCTTCGGCATCCCGGTCGCGATGGTGATCGCCTACTCGCGCGTGGTCGAGTCCTTCGTCTACCCGCTGCTGGTGTTCTCGCAGAGCATCCCGAAGGTCGCGATCGCGCCGCTGTTCGTGGTGTGGTTCGGCTTCGGCATCTTTCCGAAGGTGATCTCGGCCTTCCTGCTGGGCTTCTTCCCGGTGGTGGTCTCGACCGTGATGGGTTTCAAGTCGGTCGAGCCCGACATGCTCGACCTGGCGCGCTCGATGGGTGCGAGCCGGCTGCAGACCTTCTTCAAGATCAGCCTGCCGCAGGCCCTGCCCGCGATCTTCAGCGGCCTCAAGGTGTCGGTCACGCTGGCCGTGGTCGGCGCGGTGGTGGGCGAGTTCGTCGGCTCCAACTCGGGCATCGGCTACGTGCTGCAGGTGGCCAACGGCAACTTCGACCTGCCGCTGATGTTCGCCGCGCTGGTGGTGCTGTCGAGCATCGGCGTGATCCTGTTCATGGTCGTCGACCTGGTCGAGCGGCTGATGATTCCGTGGCATGCCTCGCAGCGCCACGTCCAGTGAGTTCCGTCGCAACAACATTCCACAGGAGACAAGCATGAAGATGATTCGCTCGCTCATTGCCGGCTCGGCCGCCGCCCTGGTGCTCGCCATGGCACCCGCCCAGGCGCAGAACAAGCCGCAGGACAAGGTCACGCTGATGCTCAATTGGTATCTCTACAGCGAGCACGCGCCCTTCTTCCTCGGCAAGGAACGCGGCTTCTTCGCCGACGAAGGCATCGATCTCGACATCCAGGAAGGCCGCGGATCGGCCGTGACCGCGCAGGCGGTGGCCGCCAAGTCGGCGACCTTCGGCTACATCGACGTCACGACCATGATCAAGGCCGCCGCCAAGGGCGCGCCGCTGAAGTCCACCGGCGTGCTGTTCCAGGTCAGCCCGATGTCCGTCATGGGCTTCAGCGAGAAGAACATCAAGACCCCGAAGGACATCATCGGCAAGACGGTCGCGACCACGCCGGGCGATTCGATGTCGCAGATGTGGCCGCTGTTCCTCAAGGTCAACAACATCCAGCCGGACCAGGTCAAGATCGTCTCGGGCGACGGCCAGACCAAGCTCAACGCCGTGACCAACGGCCAGGCCGACCTGCTGCTGGGCTACGTGATGGACCAGGCCATCAAGCTTCAGGACGCCACCGGCAAGCCCGTGACGCCGATCCGCTTCGCCGACTCGGGTGTCAACCAGATCAGCTCCGGGATCATCACCAACAAGAACCTGCTGACCGAGAACCCGGACCTCGTGAAGCGTTTCATGCGCGCCGCGACGCGCTCCGCCGAAGCCGCCGAGAAGGACCCGGCGGCCGCGGTCGACGCGATGCTCAAGGCCAATCCGAAGGCCGGCGTGCGCGACACGCTGATCGTCGGCATGAAGCAGAGCACGGCGCTCTATCACACCAAGGACACGGCCAATCAGCGCCCGTTCCGCGTCGCGATGAAGAACGTCAACGACTCGCTCGACCTGCTGGTGCAGTACGGCGGCATGGATCCGGCCACGCGCGGCAAGGCCGAGGACTACGTGACGCTCGACTTCCTGCCAACGAACTGAGGCTCGCTGCTGCGCACGTCTCCAACTTCTCCTGCCCGCCATGTCCACTGATGATGTCCTGATCGAAGCGCGCGGCGTGTCGAAGACCTACCGGAGCAAGGACGGCCCGGTCGAATCGCTCAAGCCGCTCGACTTCTCGATCCGCGCCGGCGAGTTCGTCTCGGTGATCGGCCCTTCGGGCTGCGGCAAGAGCACGCTGCTCAAGATGGTGGCCGGCCTGCTGCCGATCAGCGGCGGCACGCTGTCGCTCGAGGGCCATCCGATCACGGGGCCGCAGAAGGATGTCGGCATCGTGTTCCAGAGCGCGGTGCTGCTGGCATGGCGCAGCGTCGAGGACAACATCCTGCTGCAGGCCGAGATCCGCCGCCTGCCCAAGGCCGCTGCGCGCGAGCGCGCCCGCGCCCTGATGAAGATGGCGGGCCTGGAGGGCTTCGAGAACAAGTATCCGTGGCAGCTCTCGGGCGGCATGCAGCAGCGCGCGTCGATCTGCCGCGCACTGCTGCACGACCCCGCGGTGCTGCTGATGGACGAGCCCTTCGGCGCGCTCGACGCGATGACGCGCGAGAAGATGAACCTCGAGCTGCAGCGCATCTGGCTGGCCTCGAAGAAGACCGTGATGCTGATCACGCACAGCATCCCGGAGGCGATCTTCCTTTCGGACCGCGTGATCGTGATGAGCGAGCGGCCGGGCTCGATCGCCGCCATCTACGACATCGACCTGCCGCGCCCGCGGGCGCTCGACGTCATGGGCAGCGAGCGTTTCGCCGCCTATGCGCGCACCCTGCGCGCCCATTTCTTCGCGCAGGGCCACCTCGACGCCCACTGAGCTCCTGCCCTTGACCACTGCTTCGTCCACCGCCGTGCCCGTGCGCGTTCGCGCCGTCGATTTCGGCGTGCGCGCGATGACGCTGCGGCTGCCGTTCAAGTTCGGCGCGGTGACGATCACGCGCTGCCCGCAGGTCTTCGTGCGCGCCACCGTGGATTGCGGCGCGCACGGCTCGGCGCAGGGCTGGGCGGCAGAACTGATGGTGCCGCGCTGGTTCGACAAGCGGCCGCAGCGGAGCCAGGCCGACAACGTGCAGCACCTGCAGTCGGCGCTGGAAGCCGCGGCAGATGCCTACGTCGACGACACACCGGCCGCGCCCTTCGCGCTGTTCGCGCGCCACTATCCGGCGTTGATGGCGCGCGGCGAGGCGCGCGGCGCCACCGCGCTGTCGACCGGCTTCGGCCAGGCGCTGCTCGACCGCGCGGTGCTCGATGCGCTGTGCCGCTGCCTCGGGCTGCCCATGCAGCTCGCGTTCCGCCGCAACCTGGTCGGGCTCGGCGACACGGCACTCGCGCCCGACCTGCACGGCTGGAACTGGAATGACTGGCTCGCGCAGATCGCGCCGGCCACTTCCGTGCAGGCTCGCCATACGGTCGGCATGCTCGACCTGCTCGTGGGCGGCAGCGACGACGCTGCGGGCCTGCCGGTGAGCCTGCCCTCGGTGGTGCGGCGCTACGGCCACCGCTACTTCAAGATCAAGCTCGGCGGCAATCCTGCGGCCGACCTGGCGCGGCTCGATGCGGTGCTGGCGGCGCTCGATGCGGTTGCGCCAGGCCACCGCTTCAGCCTCGACGGCAACGAGCAGTACGCCGACCTGCCGGCCCTGCAGGAACTGTTTGCCGGCCTGCGCGCGCTGCCGCGAATGGCGGCGCGGCCCGATGCCCTGCTCTACCTCGAGCAGCCGCTGCCGCGCGACGCCAGCATGGCACCGGCACTCGCGGCTCTGGCGCCCGAGGCGCCGGCACCGCTGCTGCTCGACGAAGCCGACGGCACGCTGGGCGCCTTCGTCGAAGGCCGCGTCCACGGCTGGCGGGGCGTCTCGAGCAAGGGCTGCAAGGGCCTCTACAAGGCCGTGATCAACCGCGCGCGCTGCGACCAGTGGAACCTCGCGCCGGCTCACGCGGCCGACCGCTGCTTCATGTCGGCGGAGGACCTGACCTGCCAGGCCGGCCTGGCCGTGCAGCAGGACCTCGCGCTGGCCGCGCTGCTGGGCATCGCCCACTGCGAGCGCAACGGCCACCACTACGTCGACGGCTTCGGCGATGCGCCGGCCGCCGAGCAGCAGGCCTTCGCCGCTGCGCACCCCGACCTCTACGAGACGAGCGCGGACCGGCCGCGGCTCGCGATCCGCGATGGCCGCATCGAACTCGGCACGCTGGACCGCCCCGGATTTGCGCACGCTGCCGAGCCCGATCTCGAGAGCCTGCAACCGCTCGCGCATGCGCCTTCACTGGTGTAGGCGCGGCTCCCCTTCTTCCACAACCCCAAGCGAGACAACCATGCCCATCCAACGCCGCTCCGCCCTGCTGGCCTTCATCGCCCTCGGTACCGCCTTCGGCGCCGCCGCCGAAGCCAACTACCCGACCAAGCCGATCCGCGTGATCGTGCCCTTCGCGGCCGGCAGCACGACCGACATCATTGCGCGCGCCATCGCCGACAAGATGAGCACGAGCATGGGCCAGACGCTGGTGATCGACAACCGCGCGGGCGCCAGCGGCACCATCGGCCAGCAGGCGGTGGCCACGGCGGCGCCGGACGGCTACACGATCATGATCCACTCGTCCTCGCACACGGTGAGCCCGTCGACCTTCGCCAAGCTGCCCTTCGACACCGTGGCCGATTTCGCCGGCGTGACCCCGATCTCGTCGCTGCCCAATGCGCTCGTGATCTCGCCGAGCAAGAACATCAAGACGCTGAAGGAACTGGTCGCCACCGCCAAGGCCAAGCCCGGCACCGTCAACTTCGCTTCCGCGGGCCAGGGCAGCGCCACCCACCTCAATGCCGAGAAGTTCAAGATGGCAGCCGGCATCGACGCCGTCAACATCCCGTTCAAGGGCTCGGCCGATGCGGTCACCGAGGTGCTCTCGGGCCGGGTGGACTACTACTTCTCGCCGATCGCACCGGTGATCGGGCAGATCAAGGAAGGCCAGCTGCTGGCGCTGGCCGTGGGTTCGCCCAAGCGCGCGGCCGCATTGCCCGACGTGCCGACCACCGCCGAAGCCGGTGTGCCCGGCTCCGAGTTCAATTTCTGGATCGGAATGATGGCGCCGGCCAAGACCCCGCGCGAGATCGTCGATCGCCTCAACGCCGAGGTGGTGAAGGCACTCGCCACGCCCGAGGTCAAGGAACGCTTCCTGAAGCTCGGCGCCGACGCCTGGACCCTCAAGCCCGCTCAGTTCGACGCCTACATCAAGGACGAGATCGCGAGCAACGCCACCCTGGTCAAGGCCGCCGGCCTTGCCCCCACCAACTGACAACACTTTCAGCGGAGAACTCTCATGGCCCAACAACGACTCGGAATCATCATGCACGGCGTCACCGGACGCATGGGCATGAACCAGCACCTGATCCGCTCGATCGTCGCGATCCGTGCACAGGGCGGCGTCACGCTCTCGAACGGCGACAAGGTGATGCCCGACCCGATCCTCATCGGCCGCAATGCCGAGAAGATCGAGGCGCTGGCCAAGGCCCACGGCATCGCGCGCTGGGGCACCGATGTCGACCTCGCGCTCGAGAACAAGGACGACACCATCTTCTTCGATGCCGGCACCACGCAGATGCGTCCGACGCTGCTGGCCAAGGCCATCCGCGCGGGCAAGCACGTCTACTGCGAGAAGCCGATCGCCACCAACCTCAACGAGGCGGTCGAGATCGCTCGGCTGGCCGAAGGATCGGGCCTCAAGCACGGCGCGGTGCAGGACAAGCTCTTCCTGCCCGGCCTGCGCAAGCTCGACATGCTGCGCCGCGCGGGCTTCTTCGGCCGCATGCTGTCGGTACGCCTCGAGTTCGGCTACTGGGTGTTCGAAGGCGACCTGCAGCCGATCCAGCGCCCCTCGTGGAACTACCGCAAGGAAGACGGCGGCGGCATGATCCTCGACATGATGTGCCACTGGCGCTACGTGCTCGACAACCTGTTCGGCGAGGTGCAGTCGGTGTCCTGCCTGGGCACCACCCACATTCCGAAGCGCTGGGACGAGGACGGCAAGCCCTACGAGGCCACGGCCGACGACGCCGCCTATGCCACCTGCGAACTCAAGGGCCACAACGGCGAGCCCGTGATCGCGCAGATCAACATGAGCTGGGTCACGCGCGTTCGGCGCGACGACCTCGTGACCTTCCATGTCGACGGCACCGACGGCTCGGCCGTTGCCGGCCTGTCGTCCTGCCGTGCGCAGTCGCGCGTCGCGACGCCGCGGCCGGTGTGGAATCCGGACGAGAAGCAGACCATGAACTTCTTCGACCAGTGGCAGGAGATCCCGGATTCGCAGGTCTACGACAACGGCTTCAAGATCCAGTGGGAACACTTCATCCGCCACGTGGTCGAGAACGCACCCTACAAGTGGACGCTGCCCGAAGGCGCCAAGGGCGTGCAGCTGGTCGAGACCGCGCTCGAGAGCTGGAAGGACCGGCGCTGGGTCGACGTGCCCGAGCTGAAGATCTGAGGGGACGACGATGGCGCTCTCGATCATCCTTCCCGTCGCCGGGGGCGCACTCGCGCCCTACACGCTGCGCGGCAGCATTCCCGTGCGGCCCGCGGCCGGCACCCGGTTCAACCGCATTGCCTACTCGGCCGCCCACGTGGTGGCCGACCCGCTGGCCGCGGTCGATCCCTGGCTGCAGTCCGCGGTCGACTGGGATGCCACCATCGGCTACCGCCGCCATCTCTGGTCGCTGGGCCTCGGCGTGGCCGAGGCCATGGACACGGCGCAGCGCGGCATGGGCCTCGACTGGCCGACCTCGCTCGAACTGATCCGCCGCTCGCTCGATGCCGCGAAGGACGTGCCCGGCGCGCTCGTGGCCTCGGGCTGCGGCACCGACCATCTCGACCTCGATGCGGTGAAGAACGTCGCCGACGTGATCCGCGGCTACGAGGAACAGATGGCCGCGATCGAGGCGCTCGGGGGCAAGCTGATCGTGATGGCCAGCCGTGCGCTGGCGCGCGTCGCCAAGGGCCCGTCCGACTACGAGCGGGTCTACGACCGCATCCTGAGCCAGGCCAGGCAGCCCGTGGTGCTGCACTGGCTGGGCGAGATGTTCGATCCCGCGCTCGCGGGCTACTGGGGCAGCGCCGATGTGGGCCGCGCGATGGACACCGCGCTCGGCGTCATCGCGGCGCATCCGGACAAGGTCGACGGCATCAAGATCTCGCTGCTCGACAAGGACCGCGAGATCGCGATGCGCCGCCGCCTGCCGCCGGGCGTGCGCATGTACACGGGCGACGATTTCAACTATGCCGAGCTGATCGCCGGCGACGGCCACGGCAGCGAGAAGACGCACGGCCAGAGCGATGCGCTGCTGGGCATCTTCGACGCCATCGCGCCAGCCGCGAGCGCCGCGCTGGGCGAACTCGCTCAGGGCAACGTCGACCGGTTCCACGCGATCCTCGGCCCGACCGTGCCGCTGTCGCGCCACATCTTTGCGGCGCCGACGCGCTTCTACAAGACCGGCGTGGTCTTCATGGCGTGGCTCAACGGCCACCAGAGCCATTTCACGATGGTCGGCGGCCAGCAGAGCACGCGTTCGCTGCAGCACCTGGCGGAGCTGTTCCGACTTGCCGATGCGGCGAATCTGCTCGAGCAGCCGGAACTCGCGCTCGCGCGCATGAAGACCCTGCTCGCCCTGCACGGCGTCGAAGGCTGAAGCCCGTCATGCGCGACTTCTCGCAGAACCACGACTGGCTGTCGATCAACACCGCGACGGTGCGCAAGCAACAGGGCGCCGAGGTGCCGCTGGACCGCATCATCGACCAGTGCGCCGAACGCGGCATCCGCGCCATCAGCCCGTGGCGCGACCAGGTCGCGGGCGTCGGCATCGAGCGCATCGCCAGGCAACTGAAGGCGCACGGCATCGGGCTCTCCGGCTATTGCCGTGGCGGCTTCTTTCCGGCACCCGACGCTGCCGGGCTCAAGGCCGCGCTGGAAGACAACCGGCGCGCGATCGACGAGGCGAAGACGCTCGACGCGCCCTGCCTGGTGCTGGTGGTCGGCGCCCTGCCGGGCGCGCTCGATGGCCGCGCCGCCTACAAGGACCTCGGCCGTGCGCGTGCCGAGGTGCATGACGGCATCGCGGCTTCGCTCGACTATGCGCGCGAAGTCGGCATGCCGCTCGCGATCGAGCCGCTGCACCCGATGCAGGCTGCCGACCGCGCCTGCATCAACACGCTCGAACAGGCGCTCGACCTGTGCGACGAGCTCGATCCGGCGCGCTCGGGCATGCTGGGCGTGGCGCTCGACGTCTATCACGTGTGGTGGGATCCGAAGCTCGAGCAGCAGATCGAGCGCGCCGGCCGCGAGCGCCTGCTGGCCTACCATGTCTGCGACTGGCTCACGCCCACGCGCGACCTGCTGTCGGACCGCGGAATGATGGGCGACGGCGTGGTCGAGCTGCGCAAGATCCGCGGCTGGGTCGAGGCTGCGGGCTTCCAGGGCTTCAGCGAGGTCGAGATCTTCTCGGTGCTGGACTGGTGGCAGCGCAGCGGGGAAGAGACGCTCGATACCTGCATCGAACGGCATCGCAGCGCCGTCTAGGCAGCAGGCCGCGGCGAGCCGAGGGAACACCACGCCGCGGCTTGCCGTCCGGCTGGCGCTCCGAGATACTCCGGCGATGCCGTCCCTCGTGCCGTCCCTCGTGCCGTCCGCTGCCGCCTCGCCCGCCGCCATGCGCAGCTGGACGACCGACGCGGTAGCACCTCGGCAGCGGCTCGACTACTGGGTCGATGCGATCTGCGAGGGCTTCCTCGAGATGTCCGCCACGCGTGCCGCCGAGCAGCCCTTCGAGTCGCGCCTCGACTCGGTGGCCTGGGGACCGGTGTCGGTCAATCGCGTGCGCGGCAGCGCCCAGCACGTCTACCGCACCCGCTCGGCCATCGCACGGGCCAACGCCCACTACCTCTACCTGCTGTGCAAGGCCGACAGTGCCTGGACGGCGGCACAGGAAGACACGGGTGCCCGCCTGCTGCCGGGCGACCTGGTGCTGGTCGATTCCCGGCAGCGCTACGAATTCCACTTTCCTCGCTGCGCCGATACCGTGTCGCTGCAACTGCATCCCGATTGGCTCGCGACCTGGTTGCCCGATGCCGGGTCGCTGCTCGGCCGGCGCATCGACGGCCAGTCGGGCTGGGGCGCGGCACTGGGTGCGTTCGCGCGCCAGCTCACGCCCGAGATGGCCGTGGCGCCGCCACTTCCGTGCGCCCTGCTGGTCGATCAGCTCGGCGCGCTGCTGGCGCTCGCGGCCGGCAACGCCGCTGCGCCCGCTTCCCGGGGAACACGATCTGCCGATGCCCTGCGAGCGCGCATCGTCGAGGCGGTGCGGGCCCGCCACGCCGAACCCGGCCTGACGGCCAGCGAGGTGGCGGATGGCCTCGGCGTTTCGCCGCGCACCTTGCACCGCTGCCTCGCAGCGGGCGCATCGAGCTTTGCGCAACTTCTGCTGGGCGCCCGGATGGAGGTCGCGCAGCGCCTGCTGTCCGACCCGCGCTTCGATCGGCTGAGCATCGCCGAGATCGGCCGGCGCGTGGGCCTCGGCGACCCCTCGCATTTCATCCGGCTGTGCCGTACGCGGCTCGGCAGTACGCCCGGCCGGCTGCGCCGACGATCCTGATCGCGAGCCTGGCAGCGGCCGGCCAGGGCGCTGGCGCGATCCGGCCATCCATGCGGCACGAAGCGTCCTAGAGTGCATGGACTTCAACGAGCACCCCAAGGAGACACCCATGTCCGACACCTACGTTCTGGTTCACGGCGCCTGGCACACGGGCGCAGAGATGGAAGCCACGGCCGCCTTTCTGCGCGAGGCGGGCCACGAGGTCCACTGCCCCACGCTGGCCGGCAACCGGCCCGGCGACGACCGCGCCGCCATCGGCCTCGCCGACGCCATCGCCTCGCTGGTCGAGTTAGTCGAGTCGAAGAAGCTCGAGTCGGTGCGCCTGGTCGGCCACAGCTACGGCGGCATGGTGATCTCGGGTGCGGCCGCACGGCTGGCTGCGCACATCCGGCGCCTGGTCTACGTCAACGCCTTCGTGCCGCTGGACGGCGACTGCCTCAACGACCTGGTGCCGCCGCCGTACGTGCAGATGTTCGACGCCATCGCCGCGCCCAACGGCAATGCCGTGATGCTGCCCTTCGATATCTGGCGCGAGGTCTTCATCAACGATGCCGACCTGGCGCTCGCCAAGCGCAGCTTCGAGGCCCTGAACCCGCATCCCTACCGCACCTTCACCGAGGCGATCCGGCTCGAGCAACCGCTGGCCGCGCTGGCGGTGGGCAAGTCCTATCTCAACTGCCGGCAGGACACGGCGATGCCGCACAGCCTGCCCTGGCATCCGCGGCTGTCCGAACGCCTCGGCCTCTTCAGGCTGGTCGAATGCGACGGCAGCCACGAGATGTGGTTCAGCAATCCGAAGGCGCTTGCGCAAGCCATCCTCGCGGCCGGGCGCGACTGATCCCGCCGAATCGGCCGCTGCTGCAGGCGGCGCCGCGCTGTGCTGCAATCCACGCATGCCCGCCGCCATCGACATCGACGCCCTGCGCCGCTACGCCGTGGCGCGCACGCTCTTCAAGCCCACCACGCTGCCGGGCGCGATCCGCCGGCTCGGCTTCGTGCAGGCCGATCCGATCCGCGCGCCCGCGCGCGCGCAGGACCTGACCCTGCGCCACCGCGTGGTCGACTACCGCGCGGGCGACCTGGAAGGCCGCTACAGCCGCCTCGCGGTCGAGGAGGACTGCCTGGTCAACTACGGCTTCCTGCCGCGCGAGCACCTGGCGCTCATGCATCCGCGCGAATCCGCGCGCGTCTGGGATGCCGAGACGCAACGCAAGGCCAACGACGTGCTGGCCTTCGTGCGCGAACGCGGCCCCGTGCATCCGCGCGAGGTCGAGCTGCACTTCGCGCATGGCCGCGTGAAGAACTACTGGGGCGGCTCGAGCAACGCCACCACGCAACTGCTCGACGGCCTGCACTACCGCGGCCTGTTGCGCGTCAAGCGTCGCGACAGCGGCACGCGCATCTACGAGGCGGTGGCGCATCCGCCGGCCGACGAAAGCCCCGAGGCCCGCGCCCGCCGCGCCGCCGCATTGATCGAGCTGGTGGTGCGCAAGTACGCACCGCTGCCGGCCGCCAGCCTCACCTACCTCGTGCGCCTGCTCGGCTACGGGGCACCGCACCTGTCGGCACAGACCCAGGCCGCGCTGCGGCTCGCGCGCGATGAGCTTGCGAATTGCAGCATCGACGGCACCACCTGGTACTGGCCGGCCGACGAGAACCCGGCCTCGCGCCGCCACGCGCCCGACGACGCGCTGCGGCTGCTGGCGCCCTTCGATCCCGTGGTCTGGGACCGCCGCCGATTCGCGCTGCTGTGGGGCTGGACGTACAAGTTCGAGGCCTACACGCCAGCACCGAAGCGCCAGTTCGGCTACTACGCGCTGCCGATGCTGTGGCACGACCGCGTGGTGGGCTGGGCCAACGTCACCGCGCCCGACGGACGACTGCGTCCGGGATTCGGCTTTGCCGAGCGCAAGCCCGCGGGCGCCGCCTTCCGCACCGCGCTCGACGACGAACTGCAGCGCCTGACGCAATTTCTCGCGCCGCGCTGAACCCCTGCTGCGGCGGCCCCGGGCCGGGCGGGGTCATGGCTCGTGCGTGACAGCCGGCGCGCGCCGACCTGCCTAGAATCGCGGCTGCTTCGGCCTCGGCCGGAGCGAAGCGTTCTCAGGGCGGGGCGAAACTCCCCACCGGCGGTGATGGCGGCGCAAGCCGCACGAGCCCGCGAGCGCCTGCGGCGGCCGCAAAGGCCACCGCAGGGTCAGCAGACCCGGTGCGATCCCGGGGCCGACGGTCACAGTCCGGATGAAAGAGAGCGCGGCCTCGTGGCCGATGCGGCGCCTTCGCTCGCCCGTCGGCCGCGGGTTCGTGCGCCCTGATTCAGGCAATCCTTGCAAAGGCAGACCATGAGTCAGATCAACGACCTTCCCCTCTCCGCCATCGCCACGCCGGACGCGGCGCGCGGCCGCCGCATCGCCTTCGTGCAGGCGCAATGGCATTCGGACATCGTCCACCAGGCGCGCGACGCCTTCCTGGCCGAGATGAAGCGCCAGGGCATTCCGCTCGACACCATCGACGTCTTCGACGTTCCCGGCGCCTTCGAGATCCCCCTGCATGCCCGGCGGCTCGCGAACTCGGGCCGCTACGCCGCGATCGTGGGCTGCGCGCTGGTGGTCGACGGCGGCATCTACCGCCACGACTTCGTCGCCGGCACCGTCGTCGATGCGCTGATGCGCGTGCAGCTCGAGACCGATGTGCCGGTGCTGTCGGCGGTGCTCACGCCGCACCACTTCCACGAGCACGTGGAGCATCGCAAGTACTTCCACCAGCATTTCGCGGTGAAGGGCACCGAGGTGGCCGAAGCCTGCGTGCGGACCATCGAGGGCCTGCGTCGCGTCGAAGCCCTGACCACGGCCTGAAGGCGCAGCCGCCATGTCGAAAGGCGAAGTCACGATCTTCCACAACCCGGGCTGCGGCACCTCGCGCAACACGCTGGCGCTTCTGCGCGAGCGCGGCATCGAGCCGGAGGTGGTCGAATACCTTAAGACGCCGCCCGGCGCGCAACGCCTGCGCGAACTTGCGGCCTCGATGGGAGTGCCGGTGCGCGCGCTTCTGCGCCAGCGCGGCACGCCCTACGACGAACTCGGCCTCGGCGAGGACCGGTGGACCGACGATGAGCTGCTCGATTTCATCGTCGCCCATCCGATCCTGCTGAACCGGCCGATCGTGGTCACGCCGCTCGGAACGCGCCTGTGCCGGCCGGTCGAGACGGTGCTGGAGATCCTGCCCGAGGCGTAGGTCGCCGGCCCGCCACGCGCGCGGCCGGCGCGGGCGACCCCTTTCACGCCGAAGCCGAAACCGGCACCAGCGCCTCGCGCCGAACGCGCCGCACGTTGAAGGCGCTGGCGATCAGCACACCCTGCACCACCGCCAGGCCGATGATGACGCTGGTGTATTGGCCATGGTCCATTAGGCGACCGAAGATCAGCGGGGCGATCGCCTGGCCGATGTCGAGACCCGCATACACCACGCCGTAGACGCGGCCCGTGGCGTTGGCGGGCGTCGAGCGCTTGACCAGCAGGTCGCGCGAAGGCCCCGCGATGCCCGATGCGAAGCCCATGGCGCCGAACAGCACGGGCACCATCACGGGCGCGAAGTCGGCCAGCGCAAGCACGAGGGCGAGCACGGCCGCGATGCCGAAGCCGGCACCCACGATGCGCTCGCAGCGCGCCGGGTCGGACGCCAGGAAGCCGCCCACCACCATGCCGGCCGCGCTCGCGACCATGTAGATCGTGAGACAGACCGCGACCAGCGCGAGCGGCACGTCGTGCAGCCGTCCCGCTGCCGAGGGTGCGAAGGTCTGCACCACGCTGAGCGCCATCGCATAGAAGAAGAAGAAGCCGAAGCACATCCAGACTGCCGGGATGCGCAGGAAGGCGAATTCGCCGCCGGTGCCGGCCCCGCTCCCGGTGGCCTTCTGCACCGCCTTGACGTCCAGCGACAGCACGCCGCGGTTGAGCCACAGCACGAGCAGCACCAGCAAGGCCACCGCGCCGCCCGCGGCCAGGGCCACGCGCCAGCCGTAGGCCATCGCGATCGGCACCACGAAGGCCGGCGCCAGTGCCCAGCCCAGGCTGCCCGTGATGCCGTGCACGCTGTAGGCGTGGCCGAGCCGCGTCGGCGCGACCTTGCGGTTGAACAGCGTGTAGTCGACCGGGTGGAACACGCCGTTGCCCACGCCGGCCACCACGGCCGCGCCCAGCAGCATCCAGTAGTTCTGCGCCATCGCATAGCCGAAGGCCGCGAGGCCCAGCAGGCCGAGGCCGACGAACAGCACCGGCCGGGGGCCGAGCTTGTCGACCACGAAGCCCGAGGCCGCCTGGACGATGCACGAGACGACGAAGAACACGGTCAGCACCGCGCCGAGCTCGGTGTAGCTGACGTTGAACGCGTCCTTGAGCCAGGGGAACAACGGCGCCAGCAGCAGCTGGCTGAAATGGCTCACGGCGTGCGCCAGGCCGACGAGGCCGATCAGCTTGACATCGGAGCGCACCGTCGCGGCGGCGCCGTCGGCATGGGGGATGGAGGACATGGATTGCAACAAGAATCTGGCGTGGAGACCGATCCTAAGCGGGCCCCTCGCGGCAGAATGGCGATACAGAGACAACATTTGTCGAATTCATGCCTGCACCCGCCGCCCCCCCGGCCCCCGCCATCAGCGTCGGCCCCCTGACGCCTCACCTCTACGCGCCCGATGCGCTTCGGCCGCTGCGCGCCAAGGAACACTTCCTCAAGGCCGACACCCTGGTCGAGCTGCATCGCCATCCCTGGCCGCAGCTGACCTTCTCGACCCGCGGCGTCATTCGCCTGAGCACCGCCGACGGCAGCTACATCGTGCCGCCCTCGCGCGCGCTCTGGGTGCCGGCCGACATGGCCCACAGCATCACGCTGATCGAGAACGCCGAGCTGCGCACCGTCTACCTGCACGGCTGGCTGGGTCCGACCTGGGAGCGCTGCGAAGTGCTCGAGATCAGTCCGCTGCTGCGCGCACTGATGCTGGCGCTCGACACCACGCCCGACGGCCTGCCGCCGGCCGATCCGCATGCGGCGCAGCGCGAGCGCTGGATCGCGCCACTGCTCGTGGACGAGCTCGAGCGCGCCACCCAGATCCGCATCGACGTGCCGCTGCCGGCCGACAAGCGCCTGCGCCAGCTGTGCGAGACGCTGCTGCGCAACCCGGCGAACCGGGCCACGCTGGCCGAGCGCGCCGAGCAGATCGGCGCCAGCGAACGCACCGTGGCGCGGCTGTTCCGCGACCAGCTCGGCATGAGCTGGCAGCAGTGGCGCCAGCAGGCGGTGCTCGCGCATGCGCTGCCGCTGCTCGCGCGCGGCATGGCCGTGAGCCTGGTGGCATCGGCCAGCGGGTATGCCACCGACAGCGCCTTCTGCGCGATGTTCAAGGCCGCCACTGGGCAGTCGCCGACCGCGTTCCAGCACAAGAAAAGGGCCTGAGGCGGCGACCCGGCGAGCGCACCCGCGGCCGCGCGCCGAGGCGCTTACGTATCATCGCCCGGTGCAATACATGCCCCTCCGCGCTCCTCGACCATGGCCCTGAGCCGCGCCCAGCTCACGCGCTGGCTACCCTTCCTCGACTGGCCGCGACCGGACCGCGGAATGCTCGCGAACGAGGCCATGGCCGGCATCACGGTGGCGCTGATGGTGATTCCGCAGGGCGTCGCCTACGCGGCACTGGCCGGCATGCCACTGGTCACGGGCATCTATGCGGCGCTCTTTCCGGCGCTGGTGGCGGTGCTGTTCAGTTCGTCGGCACGGCTCTCGGTCGGCCCCACGGCACTCACGAGCCTGCTGGTCGGTGCCTCGCTGGCGCCGCTGGCCATCCCGGGCAGCCGCGAATGGGTGGCCTACGCGGTCTGGCTCACGCTGCTGTCGGGGCTCATGCAACTGCTGCTCGGCGCGGCACGCTTCGGATGGCTGCTGCGGATGGTCAATTCGCCGGTGCTGATGGGCTTCACGCAAGGGGCCGCGGTCCTGATCACCCTGTCGCAGCTGCCGGCGCTGTTCGGCTATACCGGGCGCACGGTGGTCCAGCTGATGGAAGGCCCGCTGCCCGACCTGATCGCGATCGCCTTCGGCCTCGGCGGCATGGCAACGCTGTGGCTCGGCAAGCGTGTCGCGCCGAAATTCCCCACCACCATGGCACTGGTCGCTGCCGCGGCGGCGATCAGCGCCGCGCTCGGCTACGCGCTCGGCGGCGGCGCGGTGATCGGCAAGCTGCCGGCGGGGCTGCCGGGCTTCTACTGGCCCGGCGGCCTCTCGCTCGACGAACTGGGGGCGCTGCTGCTGCCGGCCTTCCTGATCACCTTGGTGAGCTTCCTCGAGACCGCCTCGAGCGCCAAGGTGGACAACGCGCGCGCGGGCAAGCTCTGGAACGAGAACCAGGACCTGATCGGCCAGGGCCTCGGCAAGATCGCCTCGGGCCTGAGCGGATCGTTCCCTACCAGTTCCTCGTTCTCGCGCTCGGCGATCACGCTCTATGCCGGCGCCAAGACCCAATGGGCCACGCTCTTCAGCGTCGCGGTGGTGGCCGCGGCGCTGCTGTGGGCGATGCCGCTGCTCTACCACGTGCCGCAGGCGGTGCTGGCGGCGATCGTCGCCACCGCCACCATCGGGCTGCTGCGGCCCTCGGCCTTCATCGCGCTGTGGCGGATCTCGCGCATCGAGGCCGCGATCGCCTTCGGCACCTTCGTGCTCACGATCGCCACCGCGCCTTCGATCTACTGGGGCGTGCTGGGCGGGCTGCTGGCCGCGCTCGCGCACTACATGTACCGCCACCTGCATCCGCGCATCATCGAGGTCGGCCTGCATGCCGACGGCAGCCTGCGCGACCGTCACCTGTGGCACCTGCCGCCGCTGGCGCCCGACCTGTATGCGCTGCGGATGGACGCCGAGCTCGACTTCGCGTCCGCCAGCACGCTGGAACGCGCGGTCACGGTGGCGCTGGCCGAACGGCCCGGCCTGACCGATGTCTGCCTCTTCGCCTACCCGATCAACCGCATCGACATCACGGGCGCCGAGGTCTTCGGCAGCATCCGCCGCCTGCTCGAGTCGCAGGGCGTGCGGCTGCACGTGGCGGGGCTCAAGCTGCCGGCGCAACAGGTGCTCGAACGCGCCGGGCTGCTGGCGCCCGGACCGCTGCTTTTCAGCTACCGCACGGATGCCGAGGCGCTGGTCGCGTTGCAGCAACGCGTGGCGGCAGATGCGTTGTCCAAGGCCGAGGCCGCCTGACGTTGCCCCTCAGTCGCGCACCGGCCCGCGCAGGCTCTTGATCTCCGAACGCTGACTCTTGCCGGCGAGACGGCGCTGTTTCGAGCCGTAGCTCGGCTTGGTGGCGCGCCGCACGGTGGGCGGCACCGCGACGCCATCGACCAGTTCCTGCAGCCGCGCGAGCGCATCGGCGCGGTTCATGTCCTGGCTGCGATGCTTCTGCGCCTTGAGCACCAGCACGCCTTCCTGCGTGATGCGGCTGTCGCGCAGCGCAAGCAGCCGGTCCTTGACGTCCTGTGGCAGCGAGCTGGCCGGGATGTCGAAGCGCAGGTGCACCGCGCTCGAGACCTTGTTGACGTTCTGGCCGCCCGCGCCCTGGGCCCGGATCGCGCTGAACTCGGTTTCGAGCGGATCGACGAGGACGGGTGGACGCGGCGCAGGCATCCGCTATTCTGACCTCGCGCGTGCCCTCTTGCGGATGACCGGCGCTGCGGTGGTCGGCGGCCGCTGCTGCACGCCGGCCATCAGCAGCGCGATCGCCTGGTCGGCGATCTGCTCGGGGTCGGAGCCGCCATCGGGCCGGTACCAGCGGCCGATCCAGCTCAGCGCACCGGCCAGCACGAAGGCGGCCATCTTGGGATCGCAGGGCGCCAGCGAGCCTTCGGCGATGCCGTCGGCGATCAGGCGGCGGAACTCGCCGTCGATGCCGGCCTTCAGGCGGCGCAGTTCCTTGCGCCGCGGCGCCGGCAGCGGGTCCTCGCCGATGCGGATCACGCACATGCCGAAGTCCATCGTGACGATGCGCGAATAGATGCGCATGCAGGCGATCAGCTGGTCGATCGCGCGACCGCCCGCCGCGCGCACCTCGGCAATGCCCGCCTGCATCATGCCGAGCGCCGTGCGCACGCATTGAAGCAGGATGTCGTCCTTGCTCTTCACGTAGTAGTAGAGCGTGGGCTTGCTGACGTTCAGCTGCTCTGCGATGTCGTCGAGCGAGGTGGCGTGGAAGCCGCGCTCGTTGAAGAGCCGGGCCGCCGTCTGCAGCACCGCATTGCGCTTGGCCTCGCGCTGCTGGGCCCGCGCGCCGGCCGGCTTCCAGGGCGAGGACGAAGTGCCGACGGTCTTGCGAGGGGTGCGGGTGGCCATGGATCGATGAGGCGCCCGGGAAAGTCCCGATGCCGCCCACGGGCCCTGCATCGAACATTACCGGCGAGTAGAAATTCTACGCACGAGTAGCCCTCGATTCTTTCGCGCAAACCCTGATCGATGCCTGACTCAACGACCGCTCCCGCCAGCGCCTCGCCCGCCCCCGGCCCCGTGCTGCAGGTCGACGCGCTCACGCTCGCCTTCGGCGGCGTGCGGGCGCTCAGCGGCGTCGGCTTCGAGGTCGCGCGCGGTTCGATCACGGCCGTGATCGGGCCCAACGGCGCAGGCAAGACTTCGCTCTTCAACACCATCTCGGGCTTCTACCGGCCCGCCGAGGGGCGCGTGCACTTCGAGGGCCGCGACATCACGACGCTGCCCGCGCCGCAGCGTGCGCGCCTGGGGCTTGCGCGCAGCTTCCAGAACATCGCGCTGTTCCGCGGGATGACGGTGCTGGACAACATCAAGCTCGGTCGCCATTCGCACCTCAGGTCGAACGTCTTCGATGCCCTCTTCTACCTCGGCCGCGCGCGCCGCGAAGAGGCCGAGCTGCGGCGCGACATCGAGGAGCGGATCATCGATTTCCTCGAGATCGATCACATCCGAAACGCGGCGGTCTCCGCCCTGCCCTACGGCCTGCAGAAGCGCGTCGAGATGGCGCGCGCGCTCGCGATGGAGCCGCGCGTGCTGATGCTCGACGAGCCCGTGGCCGGCATGAACCGCGAGGAGACCGAGGACATGGCGCGCTTCATCCTCGACGTACGCGACGAGTGGGGCGTCACGGTGCTGATGGTCGAGCACGACATGGGGCTCGTGATGGACCTGTCCGACCATGTGGTGGTGCTGAACTTCGGGCAGGTGATCGCGCAGGGCGCTCCGGCCGCGGTGCAGGCCGACCCCGAGGTGATCCGCGCCTACCTGGGCGCCGGCGACGTCGCCGCGCTGCGAGCGCGGCTGCGCGGCGACGCGTTGGTGCAACCCGCATGATCGACTGGGCCTACCTCTTCGAGATCGCGCTCAACGGCGTCGCGAGCGGCGGCCTCTATGCGCTCGCGGCGCTGGCCTTCGTGCTGGTCTACAAGGCGACGCGGGTGGTCAACATCGCGATCGGCGAGGTGCTCATGATCGGCGCCTACGTCTTCTTCGCCTTCGCCGCGACCTTCGCGCTGCCGATCTGGCTCGCGGTGCTCGGCGCGGTGCTGGGTGCCGGCCTGCTGGGTGCGCTGATCGAACGCACCATGATCCGGCCGCTGCTCGGCGAGCCGCCGATCTCGGTCTTCATGGTCACCGTGGGGCTGGCATCGATCCTGGTGGGGCTGGTCGAGATCATCTGGACCGCCGACCAGCGCCGGCTGCCCGAGTTCCTGCCCAAGACGCCGGTGATGATCGGCGATGCCTTCCTGGCGCCCAAGGTGGCCTATGGCTCGCTGGTGGCGCTGGTGCTGATCGTGCTCGTGCTGCTGGTGTTCCGCTTCTGGCGCGGCGGCGTCGCGCTGCGCGCCACGGCGTCCGATCAGGCGGCCGCGTACTCGATGGGCATCAACGTGCCGCGCGTGTTCTCGCTCGCCTGGGTGGCCTCGGCCATGATCGCGGCGGTAGCCGGCATCATCGTCGGCTCGATCGGCGGCATCTCGTCGTCGATGGGCGTGTTCGGGCTCTCGGTGCTCGTGGTGGTGATCGTCGGCGGCCTCGACAGCGTGCTCGGCGCGCTGGTCGGCGGCGTCTTCATCGGCCTGGTCGAGGCGCTCGCGGGCTCCTACCTGGGCGGCGAATACCGCATGCTCGCGACCTTCGTGGTGCTGATCGTCGTGCTGATGATCCGCCCCTACGGCCTGTTCGGCACCCACGAGATCGAGCGGCTCTAGACAGCCGGGACACTGATGCGCATCGGCACCCTCAAGCAAAGCTACGTCGCGGATGCCGCGCTGTTCGACTCGCGCACGCAGAAGACGTGGCTCGCGTTCGGCGCCGCACTGCTGGTGCTGTTTCCGTTCATGGCCAGCGACTACTGGCTCTACCTGGCCTGCCTGGTGGCGATCAACGTCGCGAGCGCCACCGGGCTCAACGTGCTGACCGGCTACACCGGGCTCGTGAGCCTGGGCCAGGCGGCATTCATGGGGCTCGGTGCCTACACGGTGGCGATCATGCAGACGCGCCTGGGCACACCCTTCCTGCTGAACCTGCTGGCCGGCGGCGTGGTCGCGATGCTCGGCGGCCTGCTGGTGGGCATCCCCTCGCTGCGGGTCAAGGGGCTCTACCTCGCGATCGCCACCATCGCGGCCTCGTTCATCACCCACTTCCTCTTCGCCAACCTCAAGCTCACGGGCGGGACCACGGGCATCTCGCTGCCGCCCGCGCAGTGGTTCGGCATCGCGCTCGACACCTCCTTCAAGCTCTATTGGGTGATCGTGCCGGTCATGCTGCTGATGGTGCTCGGTGCCGCCAACCTGTTCCGTACCCGCATCGGCCGCGCCTTCATCGCGATCCGCGACCGCGACATCTCGGCCGAGGTGCTCGGCATTCCGCTGCTGCGCTACAAGCTGCTGTCGTTCGGGCTGTCGTCGTTCTACGCCGGCGTGGCCGGCGGGCTGTGGGCCTACTTCTTCCGGGTCGTCACGCCCGAGAGCTTTCCGCTGCTGATGTCGATCTTCTTCCTGGCCGCCATCATCGTCGGCGGCATGGGCACGATCCTCGGCGGCATCCTGGGCGCCGTGTTCATGACCATGGTGCCGGAGCTGCTGAAGCTAGTCTTCGACCTGCTGCCCGGCGGCACCGAGGCGACGGTGTTCCTGTCGCCGGTGCGCACGGTGGTCTTCGGTCTGCTGATCGTCGGGTTTCTGGTGTTCGAGCCCCATGGGCTCGCCGAAGTGTGGCGGCGCATT
This sequence comes from Variovorax jilinensis, assembly GCF_030316885.1. GTDB lineage: Bacteria > Pseudomonadota > Gammaproteobacteria > Burkholderiales > Burkholderiaceae_C > Variovorax > Variovorax jilinensis. The sequence continues at coordinate 719,471 of NZ_JASZYQ010000003.1, forward strand.
CGCCGTTTTTTCCATCTGTGGCCCTTCCGGAACTAGGCCACGGCATTCCTTCAACGCAACGAGGAGACCTCATGAAAAAAGCGCAACCCGTCTCGGCACGCCGCCGCTCGCTCCTGCTGGCCGCATCGGCCGCCCTCGCCGCGCCGCTGGCAGTGCATGCCCAGGCCGGCGAGGACATCGTGATCGGCGGCTCGATCCCGATGACCGGCGTCTTCGCCTTCGCCGGGATCGGCATCAACGCCGGCATCGCCGACTACGTGAAGATCGTCAACGACGCCGGCGGCATCAAGGGCCGGAAGCTGCGCTACGTGCCCGAGGACACCGGCTACAAGGTCGATGCCTCTGTCGCGGCCTTCAAGAAGATCACGAGCCAGAACAAGGTCAACCTCTACTACGGCGATTCCACGGGCTTCGCGAAGACCATCAACCCCGAGCTCGACCGCAACGGCCAGATCCTGATGGCGGGCGCCTCCTTCGCGACCGAGCTCAACGACCCGGCCAAGTACCCGAACCAGTTCCTGGTCGGGCCCGACTACACCGAGATGTTCGGCATCCTGCTCAAGCACATCGCCAAGGAGAAGCCGGGTGCCAAGGTGGCCTTCGTGTATTCGGATTCCGAGTTCGGCCGCGATCCGATCGAGGCCAGCGAAGCGATGGCCAAGAAGCTCGGGCTCTCGGTGCCGGTCAAGCTCATGACGCCGCCCGGCAGCGTCGACGTCTCGACCGAGGTGATCAAGCTGCGCCGCGCCAATCCCGACTACACGATCTTCCACGGCTACATCCTGGCGCCGATCCCCGAGTTCGTGCAGCAGGGCAAGCAGATGGGCATGACCAGCCAGTGGATGGGCACCTTCTGGACCATGGACAGCTCGACCGTCATGAAGATGGGCGACGCCGGCGACGGCTTCATGGGCGTGATGCCCTATCGCTACTACTACGACACCTCGGCCAAGGCGCCGATGCTCGACAAGATCCGCCAGCTGCGCCCCGAATACCAGAGCACGGCCTACACGCAGGGCTTCCTCACCGCGATGCTGTTCACCGAAGCGGCAAAGCGCACGCTCGATGCCGGCAAGCCGCTCGACGGCAAGAACCTCAAGGCGGCGCTCAACAGCATCAAGAACTTCGACACCGGCGGCCTGATCGGCGTGCCGATCACCATCAAGGGCAACTCGATCCCCGTGGGCCGCGTCTACAAGGCCGACATGAAGGCGCAGAAGATGGTCGCGGCCTCGGACTGGATCTCATTGGAAAACTAGCCGATGCAAGCGAATGGCTCCTTCCAGGAACACCGCGGAGCCGGCTTTGCCGGGCCGCTGGTTGCCCCCCGTCGGGGGTGGGCGGCTACACGAAGCGAGCCAACCTGGGGGCGAGCCATGATCCTCGAGGTGAACAACATCGAGGTCGTCTACAACAAGGTGGTGCAGGTGCTGCGCGGCCTGTCGCTGGCCGTGCCGCGCGGGCAGATCGTGGCGCTGCTCGGCAGCAACGGGGCCGGCAAGTCCACCACGCTGAAGGCCATCTCGGGGCTGCTCGCGCTCGAGGACGGCGAGCTGCAGGCCGGGCGCATCCACTTCAACGGTGCGCCGACCGCCGAGCTGGCGCCGCAGGCGCTGGTGCGGCGCGGACTGAGCCATGTGATGGAAGGCCGGCGCGTGTTCGAGGACCTCACGGTCGAGGAGAACCTCGTGGCCGCCACCTACGCACTGACCGGCCGCGGCCCGGTGCCACGCAACTTCGATGCGGTCTATGCCTACTTCCCGCGGCTGCACGAACGCCGCCGCGGTCTGGCCGGCTACCTCTCGGGCGGCGAGCAGCAGATGCTCGCGATCGGCCGCGCGCTGGTGGCCGAGCCCGAGCTGATCCTGCTCGACGAGCCTTCGCTCGGTTTGTCGCCCAAGCTGGTAGAGGACATCTTCACGATCATCGCGCGCATCAACGCCGAGCGCGGCGTCTCGATGCTGCTGGTCGAGCAGAACGCCAGCGTCGCGCTCGCGGTGGCGCACGCGGGCTACATCATGGAGAACGGCAAGATCGTGATCGACGGCACGGCCGAGCGGCTGGCGGCCGACCCGGACGTGCGCGAGTTCTATCTCGGCGTCGGCGGCAGCGGCGAGGCACGCAGCTTCCGCGGCCTCAAGCACTACAAGCGCCGCAAGCGCTGGCTCTCGTGAAGGCCCCGGCATGAGTAGCGCCCTCCCTACCCTCACGCTGCCGCAGATGCTGCGCGAGCAGGCGCGCACGCAGCCCGACGCGATCGCGATCCGACAGAAGGACTTCGGCATCTGGCATCCGCTGCGATGGGCCGACTACCACCGCCGCGCGAGCCACTTCGGCCTCGGCCTGCGCGCACTCGGACTGCCGGCCGGCGGCCACCTGGGCATCCTTTCGGAGAACCGGGTCGAATGGGTGCTGGCGCAGATGGGCGCCGGCCTCGTGGGCGCGGTCACGGTCGGCGTCTACCCGACCAGCCCGAGCAGCGAGATCGCCTACGTGGTCGGCCACGCCGACATCGAGGTGATGGTCTGCGAGGACCAGGAGCAGACCGACAAGGTGATCGAGGCGCTGGATCGGCTGCCACGGCTGCTGCGCATCGTCGTCATCGAGACCAAGGGGCTGCGCAGCCTCGATCCGGCCCTGCGGGAACGCGTGTCGACCTTCGAGGAGGTCGAGCGGGCCGGCGCCGCGGCCGCCGCGCAGGGCGGCGAAGCCGTCATCGACGCCGCGCTCCAGGCCCAGACACTGTCCGACATCGGACTCATGATCTACACCTCGGGCTCCACCGGAAAGCCCAAGGGCGCCATGATCTCGTGGCGCAACATCCGCGGCGTGGTGCCCGGCATCGTCGATCGCCTCGGGCTCGACGGCAGCACCACGCACCTGTCTTACTTGCCGCTGTGCCACGTCGCCGAGCAGATGCTCAGCACCTTCGTGCCGCTCTACCTGGGTTCGCAGGTCAACTTCGGCGAATCGATACGCACCGTGCAGGAAGACCTGCGCGAGGTCGCACCCACCATGTTCCTCGGCGTGCCGCGCATCTGGGAGAAGCTGCACGCGGCCATCAGCATCAAGATGCAGGAAGCCGGTGCGCTGCAGCGTGCCCTCTACCGGCGTGCACTGGCGGCCGCCATGCCGCTGGCCGAGAAGCCGCGCGAGCGCTGGACGGCCGGCGAACGGCTGCGCTTCGCGCTCGCCTACTGGACCGTGCTGCGCGCGCTGCAGAACTTCATCGGCCTGCGCCGCGTGCGCGTGGCGCTCACCGGTGCGGCACCGATCCCGCCCGAGGTGGTGCGCTATTTCCGCGCGCTGGGGGTGCCGCTGGTCGAGGTCTACGGCCTGACCGAATCGAGCGGCATGATCACCGGCCATCGCGGCGAGGCGGTGCGCATCGGCACCGTGGGGCCGCCCACGCTCGGCACCTCGCATCGCGTCGGCGCCGATGGCGAGCTGCTGGTGCAGGGCGAGATGGTGTTCGAGGGCTACTACAGGAATCCCGAGGCCACCGCGGCATCGATCCGCGACGGCTGGCTGCACACCGGCGACGTGGTGCGCGAGGACGACGGCCAGCTGCGCATCGTCGACCGGCTCAAGGACATCATGATCACGGCGGGCGGCAAGAACCTGACGCCGTCGGAGATCGAGAACGCGATGAAGGGAAGCCCCTTCATCAAGGAATGCATCGTGGTGGCCGATGGGCGCAGGTTCGTCGGCGCGCTGGTGCAGGTCGACTACGAGACCGTCGGCAAATGGGCCGAGGCCGAGCGCATTCCGTTCACCCACTTCCGCTCGCTGGTCGAGCAGCCGCGCGTGCGCGAACTGATCGGCGCCGAGATCGAGCGCGGCAACGGCCAGCTCGCGCAGGTGTCGCAGGTGCGCCGCTTCCACCTGCTGACCAAGGAGCTGGACCACGACGACGGTGAAGTCACCGCGACCATGAAGGTGCGGCGCGCGAGCATCTACCAGAGCTACGCGAGCGAGATCGAGGCGCTGTACGCGGGCGGCAGCTGATTCAGCCGCCGTCGCGCGACACCGGGCGCGCCTGCACGTCGGTGACCACGCCAGGGTCGCGCAGCCGCACAGGGCTGTCGGCCTGCTGGCCCTGGGCCCGCGCACCGGCCACGTCGGCCGCGGTGGGCGCCGCCGGACGGCCCGCGGCGCGGAAGCGATCGAAGCCGCCGCGCGGATCGAAGCGCATGACCCAGGGTTGCACGGGCTTGCCGGTCAGGCGGGCCCAGCCGTAGCGCAGGCCCCAGACGGCAGCCAGCAGCAGCAGCGCCACCGCCAGGCTGGCCGCAAAGACCAGCCCCAGCATGAAGAAGACCAGGCGTAGGAAGAAGTTCAGCATCGTTCTTAGGATACGGCCTCGGCGCTTGGTTCCCGGTCATTGCTGAACGTGAACTGGCCCGGGGCCCGGATCGGGTCGGTGCCGACGCTGATCGTGTCCTTGGGACCGAAGCTGCCGTCGAGCAGCAGCTTCGACAGCGGATTCTCGATCCGCTGCTGGATCGCACGCTTGAGCGGCCGGGCACCGAACACCGGGTCGAACCCCACCTTGGCGATCTCGGCCAGCGCCGCCGGCGACACCTCGAGGCCCAGGTCCATCTTCGCGAGGCGCTCCTTGAGCACCTGCAGCTGGATCGCGGCGATGGCCTCGATGTTCTTCGCGTCGAGCGCATGGAACACCACGGTCTCGTCGATGCGGTTCAGGAACTCGGGCCGGAAGTAGTTCTTGAGCTCGTCCCAGACCGCTTCCTTGATCTCCTCGGTCGGCCTGCCGACCATCGACTGGATGATCGGCGAGCCGATGTTGCTGGTCATCACGATCACCGTGTTCTTGAAGTTCACGGTGCGGCCCTGGCCGTCGGTCAGCCGGCCGTCGTCGAGCACCTGCAGCAGCACGTTGAAGACGTCCGGATGCGCCTTCTCGACCTCGTCGAGCAGCAGCACGCTGTAGGGCTTGCGGCGCACGGCCTCGGTCAGGTAGCCGCCTTCCTCGTAGCCCACGTAGCCGGGCGGCGCGCCGATCAGGCGTGCCACCGAGTGCTTCTCCATGAACTCGCTCATGTCGACGCGGATCAGGTGATCCTCGCTGTCGAACAGGAAGCCCGCGAGCGCCTTGCAGAGCTCGGTCTTGCCCACGCCCGTCGGGCCGAGGAACAGGAACGAGCCGGTCGGACGATTCGGGTCCGAGAGGCCCGAGCGCGAGCGGCGGATCGCATTGGCGACCGCGCCGATGGCCTCGTCCTGGCCGACCACACGCTCGTGCAGCTTGCCTTCCATGAGCAGCAGCTTGTCGCGCTCGCCCTGCATCAGCTTGGACACCGGGATGCCGGTGGCGCGCGCCACCACTTCGGCGATCTCCTCGGCGCCGACCTGGGTGCGCAGCAGCGTGGGCTTGTTCGAGCCGCCCTTGCTGGCCTCGCTGGCCTCGGCTTCCTTCAGGCGCTTCTCGAGCGCCGGCAGCTGGCCGTACTGCAGCTCGGCGAGCTTGTTGAAGTCGCCCTTGCGCTCCCACTCCTTGATCTCGATCTTGAGCTTCTCGATCTCCTCGCGGATGTGCGCGCTGCCCTGGGCCTGGGCCTTCTCGGCCTGCCAGATCTCGTCGTAGTCGGCGATCTCCTTCTGCAGCTTGACGATCTCCTCCTCGATCAGGCCGAAGCGCTTCTGCGAGGCCTCGTCCTTTTCGCGGCGCACGGCTTCGCGCTCGATCTGCAGCTGGATCAGGCGGCGGTCGAGCCGGTCCATGACCTCGGGCTTGGAGTCCATCTCGATCTTGATCTTGGCCGCGGCCTCGTCGATCAGGTCGATGGCCTTGTCGGGCAGGAAGCGGTCGGTGATGTAGCGGTCAGACAGTTCGGCGGCGGCGACGATGGCCGGGTCGGTGATCTGCACGCCGTGGTGCACTTCGTACTTCTCTTGCAGGCCGCGAAGGATGGCGATGGTCGCCTCCACGCTCGGCTCGCCGACGATGATCTTCTGGAAGCGGCGCTCCAGCGCGGCGTCCTTCTCGATGTACTTGCGGTATTCGTCGAGCGTGGTGGCACCGACGCAGTGCAGTTCGCCGCGCGCCAGCGCGGGCTTCAGCATGTTGCCGGCATCCATCGCGCCCTCGGCCTTGCCCGCACCCACCATGGTGTGCAACTCGTCGATGAAGACGATGGTCTGGCCCTCGTCCTTCGCCAGTTCGTTGAGCACGGTCTTCAGGCGCTCCTCGAATTCGCCGCGGAACTTGGCACCCGCGAGCAGCGCGGCCATGTCGAGCGACAGCACGCGCTTGCCCTGGAGCGAATCGGGCACTTCGCCCGCGACGATGCGCTGGGCCAGGCCCTCGACGATCGCGGTCTTGCCGACGCCGGGCTCGCCGATCAGCACCGGGTTGTTCTTGGTGCGGCGCTGCAGTACCTGGATGGCGCGGCGGATTTCCTCGTCGCGGCCGATGACCGGGTCGAGCTTGCCCAGGCGGGCACGCTCGGTCAGGTCGAGGCAGTATTTCTTGAGCGCCTCGCGCTGGCCCTCTGCATCGGCGCTGTTCACGCCCTGGCCGCCGCGCACCGCTTCGATCGCGGCTTCGAGCGACTTGCGCGTGACGCCGTTGGCGCGCGCCAGGTTGCCCACGTCGGCCTTGCTGTCGGCGAGCGCCAGCAGGAACAGCTCGCCCGCAATGAACTGGTCGTTGCGCTTGATCGATTCCTTCTCTGTCGCCTGCAGCAGCTTGCCCAGCTCGGGGCCTACCTGAACCTGGTCGTGGCCCTCGACCTGCGGCAGCTTCTTGATGGCGGCTTCGGCCGCCGAAAGCAGCCCCGGCACGTTGGCGCCGGCGCGTTCGAGCAGCGCGCGCGGGCCATCGTCCTGGCGCAGCATCGCGACCAGCAGGTGGGCCGGTTCGATGTAGGCGTTGTCGTTGCCCAGGGCGAGCGACTGGGCGTCGCCGAGGGCTTCCTGAAACTTGGTGGTGAGTTTGTCTTGTCGCATGGCTTGATTCCTGCGTTCAAAATAGGGCCGTTTCGTGGCGAGTTCAAGACCGCACGAACTTTTTTCTACCCGCAATCATTGGAGTCCATCGATGCTCAAGTCAACCTGGAATGGCGCCTCGCGCCTCGCGCGTGGCCTTTTCGCGGCCGGCCTGCTGGCCGCCGCGGGAACGGCCCTGGCCCAGTCCGCCGCCACGCCGATCCGTCTGCTGGTCGGATTCCCGGCCGGCGGCGGCACCGACGTGATCGCCCGCACGCTTGGCGAGAAGCTCAAGGACGAGCTGGGCACCTCGGTGGTGATCGAGAACCGCGCCGGTGCGGGCGGCCAGATCGCGGCGCAGGCGCTCAAGGCAGCACCGGCCGACGGCCATACCTTCTTCCTCACGCACGACCACACGATCTCGATCCTGCCGCAGGTGGTGAAGAACCCGGGCTTCGACTCGGACCGCGACTTCGTGCCCGTCGCCGGCTTCGCCACCTTCGCCAACGCGCTCGCGGTGTCCGGCGGCACGCCGGCCAAGTCGATGGTCGAGTACGTGGCCTGGGTGAAGAAGGAGCGCGGCGGCAAGGACACCATCGGCGTGCCGGCACCGGCATCGATCCCCGAGTTCCTCGTCAAGCTGATCGGCACCAAGTACAAGATCGACGTCCAGGCCGCACCCTATCGCGGCAGCGCACCGATGCTGGCCGACATGCTGGGCAACCAGATCTCCGCGGGCATCGGATCGGTCCCCGACTTCATCGAGAACCAGAAGGCCGGCAAGATCCGCGTGGTCGCGGTGATCGGCGCCAAGCGCCAGGCCGTGCTGCCCCAGGTGCCGACCTTCGGCGAGCTGGGCCTGGCCGGCCTCGACGACCTGCCCTACTACGGCATCTTCGCGCCCGTCGGCACGCCGCAGCCCGTGATCGACCGCTTCGGCGTCGCGCTCGACAAGGTGCTCAAGATGCCCGACGTGCGCGAGCGCCTCACCGCGATGGGTCTGTCGGTCGAATACATGCCGCAGGGTCAGTTCGCCGGCCGCGTGCGCAGCTACACGCAGACCTGGGCCCAGATCATCAAGGCCAGCGGCTTCCAGCCCCAGTGATTGGCTCGCCCCCCAGGTTGGGCTCACTGCGTGTAGCCCGCCCACCCCCCTGCCGGGGGGCGCTGCCAGCGGCCCGGCGGAGCCGGTTCCGCGGCAGCCCACGAACGCGGCGCGCTACGCACGGCCGGCATGCGGACGGGGCTCGGGGTCAGGCGTTGCCCGAAGCGATGCCCCAGCGCGCCAGCGCCTCGTCGTCGGTGGCGCGCGCATCGACCCAGCGCGCGCCCTCGGGCGTCTGCTCCTTCTTCCAGAACGGCGCCTGGGTCTTCAGGTAATCCATCAGGAACTCGCAGGCCTGGAAGCTCTGGCCGCGGTGCGCCGAGACCACCGCGACCATCATGATCTGGTCCTGCGGCTGCAGCAGGCCGATGCGGTGGACCACGCGGGCACCGAGGATGTCGAAGCGCCGCATGGCCTCGTCGATCATGGCCTCGATCGCCTTCTCCGTCATTCCCGGGTAGTGCTCGAGCTCCATCGTGCGCACGTCGCTGCCGTCGTTGCGGTCGCGCACGGTGCCGACGAAGCTGCAGACGGCGCCGATCCGGGCGTCGCCGGCGCGCAAGCTGGCGAGCTCCTGCTGCAGGTCGAAATCCTCGGCTTGAATCGAAACGCGGGCACCGTTCATGCCGGGATTGTGGCACCGCGCTAAACTCGCGCCATGCCCGCCAGCGCCCCGTCCATCCGCCTTTCTTCGTGCGAAGAAGCGGCCGCGGTGCGCCTGCCGGCCAAAGCCAAAAAACCCGAGCTCGTCTGACCGGAGCTTCGGTTCCGTCGTCGGATGAGCGACGGAACTGCAAGGCTCTGGGCCGAAGTGGGTGCTGTGCGCGTTCGACGATGGTTTCTTCATCGGTCGCATCCCTGAAGGATCAACGCGTGCCCATCGACTCAAACCCATCCTCCGACCCCGCCCCCGATTTCTCGGGCCTCTGGATCCCGCTCGTGACGCCGTTCCGCGAACGGGCGGTCGACCACGATGCGCTCGCGCGCCTGGTCGAGCACCTGTCGCCCTCGGGCATCGCGGGCTTCGTCGTCTGCGGCTCGACCGGCGAGGCGGCCGCCCTCGATGCCGATGAACAGCTCGCCGTGCTGGCGACCGTGGCGCGTGCAGCTCCGGGCCTGCCGCGCATCATGGGGCTCTCGGGCTACCACCTGGGCAAGACGCTGGAGCGGGTGCGCGAACTGGGCGGCCACGACCTCGCGGGCCTGCTGGTGCCGGCACCGAGCTACATCCGGCCTTCGCAGGCCGGCCTGCTCGACTGGTTCGGGGCCATCGCCGATGCCGCGGCCCAGCCCCTGCTGGTCTACGACATTCCCTACCGGACCGGCGTCGCGATCGCGCGCGAGACGCTGCTGTCGCTGGCAGCCCATCCGAACATTCGTGCGATCAAGGACTGCGGCGGCGACATGGCCAAGACTCGGAGCCTGATCGCCGACGGCCGGCTGCAGGTGCTGGCCGGCGAGGACGCCCTGCTGTTCGCCACCGTTGCAGAAGGCGGGGCCGGCGCGATCGCCGCCAGCGCCCATCTTCAGACCGGACGATTCGTCGAGGTGCTGCGCCTGCTCGGTGCAGGCCGGCTGCCCGAGGCGCGCGCCGCGTGGCAGCCGCTGCTGCCGCTGATCGAAGCGATGTTCGCGGATGCCAATCCGGGGCCGCTCAAGGCCGCGCTCGCTCTGCAGGGCTTGCTGGAGGAGGAGCTGCGTTCGCCGATGACCCGCGTCGCGCCCGAGCCTCGCGCCCGGCTGCTCGAAGTGCTGGCGCGCTTCAGCCGCCCGTGACCGGCGGAAAGAAGGCGACCTCGCAGCCCTCGCGCAGCGCGGTGCCTTCGTCGCTCATGACCTGGTCGAAGGCCACGCGCACCGCACGGCCGCGGGCCAGCACGGTCGCGTGCGGTCCGCCGCGCGCGATCAGCTCGTCGCGCAGCGCGGCCAGGTCGGGTGCGGTGGTGTCGACGGTCTCGCCGGCCTTGCCGAGCGCCTCGCGCACCGATGCGAAATAGCGGATCTGGACTTTCATGGCGATCAGGCGAGCAAGGAAGCGAAGGGAATGAACTGCACGGTGTCGCCGGCCTTGAAGGGCTGGCCAGCCGGCGTGTCGATCACGCCGTCGCCCCAGACCATCGAGGTCAGCACGCCCGAACTCTGGTTGCCGAAGACATCGAGGCCGCCCGCGGCATTGCGCCGCGCCCGCAGGAACTCGCGCCGGCGATCGGCGCGGGGCCAGTCGGAATCGACGCGCATCGCGACCGGCTCGGGCGCCACGCGCGACACGCCCTGCAGGCGCAGCAGGAAGGGCCGCACCAGCAGCAGGAAGGTCATGAAGCTCGACACCGGATTGCCGGGCAGGCCTGCGACGTGCGCATCGCCGATGCGGCCGTAGGCGAAGGGCTTGCCGGGCTTCATCGACAGCGACCAGAGGTCGATCTGCCCCAGGTGCTGCACCGCGGCCTTGATGTGGTCCTCCTCGCCGACCGAGACCCCGCCGGTGGTGATGATCAGGTCGTTGCCGAGCGCCGCGGCGCGCAGCGCCTCGATGGTCGCGTCGCGGCGGTCCGGCACCAGACCGAGATCGGCGACCTCGCAACCCAGGCGCTCCAGCAGCGCACGCATGAAGAAGCGGTTCGAGTTGTAGATCGAGCCGGGCTGCATCGCGTCGGGCGCCACCTCGCCGGGCATCACGAGCTCGTCGCCGGTTGACAGCAGCGCGACGCGCGGGCGCTTCGACACCCACAGGCGGTCCAGCCCCACGCTGGCGGCCAGCCCCAGACTGGCCGGCGTGAGGCGTTCGCCCCTGGCGAGCACCACGTCGCCGGCCGCCACATCCTCGCCGGCCTGCCGGATCCACTGGCCCGGCGCCGGCGCGATCGCGAGGCGCACGTTGCCGAGGCGGCCTTCCTCGGGCAGCGCGGTCGTGTCTTCCTGCATCACGACCGCATCGGCGCCTTCGGGAATCTGCGCGCCCGTGAAGATGCGGGCCGCGGTGCCCGCATCCAGCGCGGTGCCGACGCTGCCGGCCGGGATGCGCTGCGCCACGCGCAGCACCGCGCCCGGCGCCGCGCAGTCGGCGCTGCGCACCGCGTAACCGTCCATCGCGCTGTTGTCGCGCGGCGGCACGGTGAGCGCCGACACCACGTCCTGCGCGAGCACGCGGCCATCGGCCTCGAAGGTCGACACCTGCTCGGTACCAACGGTCGGCTCGGCGTGCGCCAGCAGGCGCGCGAGCGCCTCGTCGAGCGGCATCAGGGAGGGACGGTTCGCAGCGCTAGCCATGGGGATCCACCTTGTAGTCGAAACGCGGGCCCTGCCGCAGCAGCCATTCGCCGATGCCCTCGACGTCGTCGAGGTCGAACACCGGCAGCGCGGTCGGCCGTGGCAGGTCGCGCGGCCGGTCGGTCGCGATGCAGGTCACGAAGGCATCCTCGCCGTAGCGGGCCGGGCGCTCGGGTTCGCCGTCCGCACTCGCGCGCAGGATCTCGATCTTCGGCAGGTCGCTGTGCTTGAAGCCCTCGACCAGTACCCAGTCGACGCCTGCATCGAGCTCGGCCAGCAGTTCGTGCACGCCGAGCTGCATAGGCCGCTCGAACTCGCGCATCAGGGCCAGCCGCCTGTCGGAGGCCACCACCACCTCGAAGGCGCCGGCCTCGCGATGCCGGAAGCTGTCCTTGCCCGGATGGTCGATGTCGAACTTGTGGTGCGCATGCTTGACCACCGAGACTCGCTGTCCGTGCCGCTTGAGCACCGGGATCAGGCGCTCGACCAATGTCGTCTTGCCCGCGCCCGAATAGCCGGCGAAGCCGATGACCTTCATGCGCGGCTTTCGGTGGGATCAGTCGCAGTGCTGCGCAATGTAGGCCTTGACTGCCTCGGCATCGGCCGGGAGCTGGACGACGCGCTTGGGCAGCGCCTCGATGCCCTCGAAGCGCGCGGGACGCGCCGGTTCGTGGCCCAGCGCCTCGACGATGGTCTCGGCGAACTTGATCGGCAAGGCGGTCTCGAGCACGATCATCGGCACGCCCGGCGCGAGGTGCTCGCGCGCGGCCTTGAGGCCGTCCGCCGTGTGGGTGTCGATCAGCGTGGCGAAGCGGCGGTCGGTGTCGCGGATGGTCTCGAGCCGGTCGGCGTGCGTGCTGCGGCTGCTCGCGAAGCCGAAGCGTGCCGCCGCCTGGGCAAAGACCGGGTCGGCGCTGAGGTCGAAGCGGCCGCTCGCGCCCAGCTCGTCCTGGAACAGCGCGCGCGTGCGAGCGCCGTCACGGCCCACGAGGTCGAACACGAAGCGCTCGAAATTGCTGGCCTTCGAGATGTCCATCGAGGGGCTGGAGGTCTCGTGCGTGTCGGCCGCGGCGCGCACGCGATAGACGCCGGTGCGGAAGAACTCGTCGAGCACGTCGTTCTCGTTGGTCGCCACCACCAGCGTGCGGATCGGCAGGCCCATCATGCGTGCCACGTGGCCGGCGCAGACGTTGCCGAAATTGCCCGAGGGCACGGTGAAGCTGACCTGCCTGTCGTTCGAGGCGGTGGCTTCGAAGTAGCCCGCGAAGTAGTAGACGACCTGGGCCAGCAGCCGCGCCCAGTTGATCGAGTTGACCGTGCCGATCTTGTACTTGCGCTTGAACCCGAGGTCGTTCGAGACCGCCTTGACGATGTCCTGGCAGTCGTCGAACACGCCCGCGATCGCGATGTTGTGGATGTTGACGTCCTGCAGGCTGAACATCTGGGCCTGCTGGAACGGGCTCATGCGGCCGTCCGGCGAGGTCATGAAGACGCGCACGCCCTTCTTGCCGCGCATCGCGTATTCGGCCGCGCTGCCGGTGTCGCCACTGGTGGCGCCGAGGATGTTGAGTTCCTCGCCGCGGCGGCCCAGTTCGTACTCGAACAGGTTGCCCAGCAGCTGCATCGCCATGTCCTTGAAGGCCAGCGTGGGGCCGTTCGACAGGGCTTCGAGGTAGACGCCGTCCTCGAGCTCGCGCAGCGGCACGATCTCGTCGCTGCCGAACACCTCGGCCGTGTAGGTCTTCGCGCAGATCGCCTTCAGTTCTGCGGGCGGAATGTCGTCGATGTAGAGCGACAGGATCTCGAACGCCAGCTCGGCATACGGCAGGCCGCGCCAGCGGGCGAGCGTGGCGGCATCCACCTGGGGATAGGCCTCGGGCAGGTACAGCCCGCCATCGGGCGCCAGGCCCTCGAGCAGGATGTCGCAGAAGCGGCGGCGGTCCGGGTGGCCGCGCGTGGACAGGTAGCGCATCAGGACAGCTCTTCCTTGCGGATGCGCACGATCGGCGCCAGCACGGTCGGCAGCGCCTGCAGCTGGGCCAGTGCGTCGTCGAGCGTGCCTTCGCGCGTGTCGTGCGTGAGGATGATGAGGTCGGTCTGCGTGGAACCCTCGCCGCCGACCTCGTCGGCCTCGCGCTGCAGCACGGCGTCGATGCTGATGCCGGCCGTGGCCAGCAGGCCCGTGACCTTGGCCAGCACGCCGGCCTCGTCGGCCACGCGCAGGCGCAGGTAGTAGCTCGTGACCACCTCGGCCATCGGCAGCACCTTCAGGTCGCTCATCGAATCGGGATGGAAGGCCAGATGCGGCACGCGATGCGCGGCATCGGCCGTGTGCAGGCGCGCGATGTCGACCAGGTCGGCGATCACGGCGCTCGCGGTCGGCTCGCTGCCTGCGCCCTTGCCGTAGTACAGCGTGGTACCGACGGCGTCGCCGTTGACCACCACCGCGTTCATCGCGCCCTCGACATTGGCCAGCAGCCGCTTGGACGGCACCAGCGCCGGATGCACGCGCAGCTCGATGCCCTGCGCCTTGCGTTTCGTGATGCCGAGCAGCTTGATGCGGTAGCCCAGCTGTTCGGCGTACTTGATGTCCTGCGCCGCGAGCTTCGTGATGCCCTCGACGTGGGCGCGGTCGAACTGCACCGGGATGCCGAAGGCGATGGCGCTCATCAGCGTGACCTTGTGGGCGGCATCGACACCTTCGATGTCGAAGGTCGGGTCGGCTTCGGCATAGCCGAGGCGCTGCGCCTCCTTGAGCACCGTGTCGAAATCCAGCCCCTTGTCGCGCATCTCGGACAGGATGAAGTTGGTGGTGCCGTTGATGATGCCGGCGATCCACTGGATCGAATTGGCTGTCAGGCCCTCGCGAAGCGCCTTGATGATCGGGATGCCGCCGGCCACCGCGGCCTCAAAGGCCACCATCACGCCCCTGGCATGCGCCGCCGCGAAGATCTCGGTACCGTGCACCGCGAGCAGGGCCTTGTTGGCCGTGACCACGTGCTTGCCCGCCGCGATCGCCTCGAGCACCAGTTGCTTCGCAACGCCGTAGCCGCCGATCAGCTCGACCACGATGTCGATCTCGGGGTTGACGATGACGGCGCGCGCATCGGCCACCACCTGCACGCCCTCGCCCACGACGGCCCTGGCGCGATCGGTGTCGAGGTCGGCCACCATCGTGATCTCGATGCCGCGGCCGGCGCGGCGCTTGATCTCTTCCTGGTTGCGGCGCAGCACCGTGAAGGTGCCGCTGCCGACGGTGCCGATGCCGAGCAGGCCAACTTGGATGGGTTTCATTCGATTCGTCTTCTGGATCAGGGGGCCGTTCAGCCGACCCGGTTTCGGTAGCGTTCGAGGAAGGCCGCGATGCGGTTCACCGCCTCGCGCAGATCTTCTTCGTGCGGCAGGAACACGATGCGGAAATGGTCCGGCGTCGGCCAGTTGAAGCCGGTGCCCTGCACCAGCATCACCTTGGTTTCCTTCAGCATCTCGAGGAAGAACTGCCGGTCGTCCTCGATCGGATAGACCTTGGGGTCGAGCTTCGGGAACATGTAGAGCGCCGCGCTGGGCTTGACGCAGCTCACGCCCGGAATCGCGGTGATCAGCTCGTAGGCCAGGTCGCGCTGGCGGCGCAGGCGCCCGCCCGGCCGCACGAGGTCGTTGATGCTCTGGTAGCCGCCGAGCGCGGTCTGGATGGCCCACTGCCCCGGCACGTTGGCGCACAGGCGCATGTTCGAGAGCATGTTGAGGCCCTCGATGTAGTCGCGCGCCATCTTCTTGTCGCCCGAGACCACGAGCCAGCCCGCGCGGTAGCCGCAGGAGCGATAGCTCTTCGACAGCGAATTGAAGGTCAGCGTGAGCACGTCGGTCGACAGGCTGGCGATGGCGGTGTGCCTGACGTCGTCGTACAGGACCTTGTCGTAGACCTCGTCGGCGAAGATCACCAGCCCGTGCTCGCGCGCGATGTCGACGATGCCCTTGAGCAGTTCGTCGGAATAGAGCGCGCCGGTCGGGTTGTTCGGGTTGATCACCACGATGCCCTTGGTGCGCGGCGTGATCTTGGCGCGGATGTCGTCGAGGCTCGGCATCCAGCCGTTGTCCTCGTCGCACAGGTAGTGCACGGGCCGGCCGCCCGAGAGGCTCGCCACGGCGGTCCACAGCGGGTAGTCGGGCATCGGCAGCAGCAGCTCGTCGCCGTCGTTGAGCAGCGCGTTGGTGGCCATCGCGATCAGCTCGCTGGCGCCGTTGCCCAGGTAGATGTCGTCGAGCACCACGCCCGCGATGCCCTGCTTCTGCGTCTCGTGCATCACGGCCTTGCGTGCCGCGAAGATGCCCTTGCTGTCCGAATAGCCGGCCGAGGCCGGCAGGTTGCGGATCATGTCCTGCTGCACCTCTTCGGGCGCATCGAAGCCGAACACGGCGAGGTTGCCGATGTTGAGCTTGATGATCTTCTGGCCCTCTTCTTCCATCTGCTTCGCGGCGTCCATGATGGGGCCGCGGATGTCGTAGAGCACGTTGGCCAGCTTGGCCGATTTCTTGAGCGGTTTCAAAGTCCCTCCAAGGGGGTCTGCGCAGGGGAAAACCTATAATTTGACCACAGTTCCCACCCCTCCCCGATGAAGCTCCAGCCCGACAAATCCGACGTCCAGACCCTCACTGCGCACGGCCCCGGCTGGGTCGCCATCAACAACGAACGGGTTGCGGCGAGCGTCGTGGTCGGCTCGCACGGCGAGCGTTTCGAGTGGAACGCGAACGAGTTCGGCGAGCTCGGTGCCGAGCATTTCGCCCGGCTCGCCGATCTCGGGGCGGAACTCATCATCTTCGGCAGCGGCAAGCGCATCCGCTTTCCGCAACCCGCCTGGCTTCAACCCCTGATGGCCAAGCGTACCGGCGTCGAGACCATGGACACGCCCGCCGCCTGCCGCACCTACAACATCCTCGCGAGCGAGGGCCGTCACGTGGTGGCCGCGTTGCTGATCGAGAAGGCCGAGGGTGCCGAGGGGCAATAGGAAGCATTTCGGGGTAAAATCGCGGGTTGCGAAACCGGCGGCCCGCCTTCAGTTAGCAACGACCAATCCTCCATGACTGCGTGCCTCGTCACGTCCGCGTGTCCCGCAGGTCATGGAATCAAACGGAGAAAACAAGTTTCATGGCGATCGTTGTCAACAAACCCATTCCCGAATTCGACGCCAATGCGACTGGCGGCCTCAAGGTGTCCAACACCTCGCATCTCGGCCACGTGCTGGTCATGTACTTCTACCCCAAGGACAACACCCCGGGTTGCACAACGGAAGCCATGCAGTTCCGTGATCGCTACAAGGATTTCGTGAAGGCCGGCGCCACCGTGTTCGGCGTCTCGCGCGACAACATGAAGTCGCACGACGAATTCAAGGCCAAGCTCGAACTGCCCTTCGAACTGATCGCCGACACCGAAGAAAAGATGTGCCACATGTTCGGCGTGGTCAAAAACAAGATCATGTACGGCAAGAAGGTCAAGGGCATCGAACGCAGCACCTTCCTGATCGGCCCCGACGGCGTCCTCAAGGCCGAATGGCGCGGCCTCAAGGTCCCCGGCCATGTCGACGACGTCCTGAAGGCCGTCAAGACGCTCAAGAAAGCAGCCTGAAACAATAAAGCGTGCGGTTTTGCGCATTCGCGTTGGCGAGGCGCAACTTTCGCCGATTGCGTCATCCGCGATGTGCATAATGGGTTCATGCCGTTGAGCTCCACGACCGCATCCACCGAACAAAGCCGCCCTGGTATTCAGGCGGCTTTTTCGCTTTCTGGCCTCTTCCTTTTTGCGAGCGAACCGACCCATGCCCTTGCCCCCCGCCCCCACGAAGCGCGCCGCCCTGCTCACCCCGGACGCCCACGACGCGCCCGCCCGTTCCGCGCAGGGACGCGGCGGTCGCCGTTCGTCCGACCGCAGGACTGAGGAACGCGGCTCGAACGGGCCCCAGCCGCTCGAGCTTTTCGATCGCCACGCGGCCGAGGCCGGCGCTCCGGTCGAGGTCGCGACGCCGCCGCGCGCCAGGGCACCGGCCCCGGTGGTGCACGCAGGCCCCGCGATCCAGGTCGAGACCCGCGTGCGCACGCCTGCCCCGGCGCCGCAGCCGGCACCCGCACCGCGCCCCAAGCGCAAAGCCACCGGGCCCGCCAAGCTCTTCGTGCTCGACACCAACGTGCTGCTGCACGACCCGATGTGCCTGTTCCGCTTCGAGGAGCACGACATCTTCCTGCCGATGATCGTGCTGGAGGAACTCGACGGCCACAAGAAAGGCACCACCGAGGTGGCGCGCAACGGCCGCCAGACCAGCCGCACGCTCGATGCGCTGGCCGGCGCCAAGGACGCCGACATCGGAAAGGGCCTGAAGCTCGACACCACCGGCCACCGCGAGGCCGGCGGCAAGCTGTTCTTCCAGACCGCCCCGCTCGACTACACCCTGCCGACCAGCCTGCCGCAGGGCAAGGCCGACAACCAGATCCTCGGCGTGGTGCAGGCGCTGCGCGACCTGTATGCCGAGGATGCGCCGGGCCGTCCGAAGCAGGAGGTGGTGCTGGTGTCGAAGGACATCAACATGCGCGTCAAGGCGCGCGCGCTCGGCCTCGCGGCCGACGACTACCAGAACGACAAGACGCTGGAAGACGGCGACCTGCTCTACGCCGGCTCGCTCGCGCTGCCGGCCGATTTCTGGACCCGCCAGAGCAAGACCGTCGAGAGCTGGCAGAGCGGCAGCAGCACCTTCTACCGCATCAGCGGGCCGATCGTGCCGAACCTCTTCATCAATCAGTTCGTCTACTTCGAGGCGCCCGGCGAACCGAGCATGTACGCGCGCGTGACCGAAATCCGCGACAAGACCGCGGTGCTCAAGACGCTCAAGGACTACGGCTCGGTCAAGAACGCGGTCTGGGGCGTCAACACGCGCAATCGCGAGCAGAACTTCGCGATGAACCTGCTGATGGACCCGGAGGTCGACTTCGTCACGCTGACCGGCACCGCCGGCACCGGCAAGACGCTGATGGCACTGGCGTCGGGCCTGACGCAGGTGCTCGACGATCGCCGCTACACCGAGATCATCATGACCCGCGCCACGGTCAGCGTCGGCGAGGACATCGGCTTCCTGCCCGGCACCGAGGAAGAAAAGATGGGCCCCTGGATGGGCGCGCTCGACGACAACCTGGAGTTCCTGGCCAAGGGCGACGGTGGCGGAGCCGGCGAATGGGGCCGCGCCGCCACCAACGAGCTCATCCGAAGCCGCATCAAGATCAAGAGCATGAACTTCATGCGCGGGCGCACCTTCCTCAACAAGTACGTGATCATCGATGAGGCGCAGAACCTGACCCCCAAGCAGATGAAGACGCTGGTGACGCGCGCGGGCCCGGGCACCAAGATCATCTGCATGGGCAACCTGGCGCAGATCGACACGCCCTACCTCACCGAAGGCTCCTCGGGCCTCACCTTCGCGGTCGACAAGTTCAAGGGCTGGCCGCACAGCGGACACATCACGCTGGCGCGCGGCGAGCGCTCCCGCCTCGCGGACTTCGCAAGCGAAGTCCTGTAGCTCGCCCCCAGCCTCGCTCACTGCGTGTAGCTCGGACACCCCCTTCCGGGGGCAGCACCTGCGGCCCGGCGAAGCCGGTTCCGCGGTGTTCCGCGAACAGGCCTGCGCTGCGCGAGGCCGCCAATCGCCACATTGCTGAAGCCTGCTGACACCACGTTGTCAGCAGGCGGAGCGCAGCATGGCGGCTCCATTCATTCAACGAGGAGTTCCGCATGACCACCACCATCAACTGGTTCGAGATCCCCGTCGCCGACCTGGGCCGGGCGCAGGCCTTCTACGAGAAGGTGCTGGGACGCGCGATGAAGCGCGAGGACATGGGCGGCGAGCCGATGGCGATCTTCGCCTACCAGGAGCCGGCCACCGGCGGCTGCCTGGTCGTCGGCGGAACGCGCACCGCGCCAGCGGGCAGCGGCGTGCGCATCTACCTCGACTGCACGCCGAGCATCGACGCCGCACTGTCGCGCGTGGCTGCGGCCGGCGGGCAGGTGGCGACGCCGAAGACCGCCCTTCCCGCCGACATGGGTTACTTCGCGGTCCTGCGCGACACCGAGGGCAACGAGGTCGGGCTGCACGCCCTGGCCTGAACGACGCCGGGAGAGGAGAAACGACATGCAACCCCAACACCAGCGCCTCGAACCCTTCCAGGTCGCGGGGCTCACCGCACGCACGACGAACCGCGACGAGAGCGATCCGGAGGCCGCACGCATCGGCACGCTGTGGGACCGCTTCTTCGGCGAGCGCGTCTACGAGAAGACACCGCACCGCGTGAACGACATGCGCCTGTTCGGCGTCTACTCGAGCTACGAGACCGATGCCGAGGGCGCCTTCGACGTCACGACCGGCGTCGCGGTGGCCGACGGCCCGACCAGCGTGCGCATCGAGGGCGGCGACTATCTGGTCTTCCACGGCCAGGGCGAGATGCCGCAGATGGTGCTCGCGGTCTGGCAGTCGATCTGGCACTATTTCGAGAGCCATCCCCAGATCCGGCGTCGCTACCGTACCGACTTCGAGGCCTACAGCGGCCCCGAGCAGGTCGCGATCCACATCGGCGTGCTGCTGGACTGACCTTGCCGGAGACCCTCCACCGTCCATGCGCCGCGCCGACCGCCTGTTCCAGATCGTCCAGCTCATCCGTGGGCGGCGGCTCACCACGGCCGCCTTCCTCGCGCGCCGGCTCGAGGTGTCGGAACGCACGGTCTATCGCGACGTCGCCGACCTGCAGCGCCAGGGCGTGCCGGTCGAGGGAGAGGCCGGCGTCGGCTACCGCATCGGGGTCGGCTTCGACCTCCCGCCGCTGATGTTCACGCAGGACGAGGCCGCTGCGCTGGTGGCCTCGGCGCGACTCGCGCAAAGCTGGGTCGACGCCGCGATGGCGCGCGACATCGAGTCGGCGCTCGGCAAGATCCTCTCGGTGCTGCCTGCAGCGGCGCGCGTGTCGGCCGAGAGCCTCGCGCTCTATGCGCCGGCCTACGTGATCGACGCCGGCACGCGCGAGCGCCTGCAGGTGCTGCGCGAGGCCGTGCAATCGCGCCACAAGCTGCAGATGGCCTACCGCGACGTCGTCGGGGCACCGACCCGGCGCACGGTGCGTCCGCTTGGCTGCTTCTACTGGGGAAAGGTGTGGACCTTCTCGGCCTGGTGCGAACTGCGCGGCGATTTCCGCGGCTTCCGGCTGGACCGCATCGACACCATCGAGGTGCTGCCGGAGCGTTTCCGCGACGAGGCGGGCAAGACGCTGGCCGACATGCTGCGGCAGCTGCAGGCGCAGGCCCGCAACGAGACTCAGTAGCCCTGGTACTCGCCGCCCGCGAGGTTCTCGAACTTGGTCAGCGGCTTCAGGAACGCCAGCTTGACTGTGCCGGTCGGACCGTTGCGGTGCTTGCTGATGATCACCTCGGCAACACCCGGTTCCTTGCTGTTCTTGTCGTAGTAATCGTCGCGGTAGATGAACATGATGATGTCGGCGTCCTGCTCGATCGCGCCGGACTCCCGAAGATCGCTCATCATCGGACGCTTGTCGGTGCGACTCTCGACGCCGCGGCTCAGCTGCGACAGCGCGATCACCGGGCACTTGAGCTCCTTGGCGAGCATCTTGAGGCCGCGCGAGATCTCGCCGACCGCCGTGGCGCGGTTCTCGTCGTTCATGCTGCTCGACACGCTCATGAGCTGCAGGTAGTCGACCACGATCAGGCCCAGCTTGCCGTACTGGCGCGCGAGGCGACGGGCGTTGGCACGAAGTTCGCTGGTCGTGAGGCCGGGCGTCTCGTCGATGTGCAGCGAGACGTTGCGCAGCTTCTCGATCGCCTCGGTGAGGCGCGGCCATTCCTCGTCGGTCAGCTTGCCGGTGCGCAGGTGGGTCTGGTCGATGCGGCCGATCGAGCCGACGATACGCACCGCGAGCTGCGAGGCGCCCATTTCCATCGAGAACACCGCCACCGGCAGGCCCTCGTTGAGCGCCACGTGTTCGGCGATGTTGATGGCCAGCGAGGTCTTGCCCATCGAGGGCCGCGCCGCCAGCACGATCATGTCGCCGGGCTGCAGGCCCGAGGTCATCTTGTCGAACTCGTAGAAGCCGGTGCGCACGCCCGTGATGTCGTTCGGGTTCTCGGCCATCTCGGTGACGCGGTCGAGCAGTTCGACCACCAGTTCATCCATGCCCTGGAAGCCCTGCTTCATCCGGGTGCCTTCTTCCCCGATGTTGAAGATCTTCTGCTCGGCCTCGTCGAGGATCTTGTCGACCGACTTGCCCTGCGTGTTGAAGGCGTTGGTCGCGATCTCGTCGCTCGCGCTCACCAGCTTGCGCAGGATCGAGCGCTCGCGAACGATCTCGGCGTAGCGGCGGATGTTGCTCGCGCTCGGCACGTACTGCGCGAGCGAGTTGAGGTAGGCCAGGCCGCCGATCTCGTCGGCCTTGCCGAGGTTCTGCAACTGCTCGTAGACCGTGATGACGTCGGCCGGCTTGCTGGCGTTGATCAGCGTGCCGATCGCCGCGTAGATCAGCTTGTGCTCGTGGCGATAGAAGTCGCCATCGGACACCACGTCGCCCATCCGGTCCCAGGCGCCGTTGTCGAGCAGCAGCCCGCCCAGCACGCTCGACTCGGCCTCGATCGAGTGCGGGGGGATGCGCAGTTGTGCGATCTGGCGGTCGGTCGACGGGTCGTTGTCGGCGTACGAAAAAACAGCGGACATGAATTTCCTTGCAGCCCCGCATGCTAAGCCGGCCGAGGCGCGGCGTGTGTGCACAAGGCTGTGAATAAGCGGTGATCTTCCGGTGAACGGTGCGGGACAACATGTTCCCCGGAAAAAACAAAAGCCGCCCGAGGGCGGCCTTCATGCGCAAGGAGCGCAGGGGACGATCAGGCGCTCTCGCCGTAGACCGTCACGGTGATGTCGACCACCACGTCGGTGTGCAGTGCTACGCCGACGGTGCTGTCGCTCACGGTCTTGATCGGACCGTTGGGCATGCGCACTTGTGACTTCGCGACCTTGTAGCCGAGCTTGTTGAGCTCTTCGGCGATGTCGGCGTTCGTGACCGAGCCGAACAGGCGGCCGTCGACGCCGGCCTTCTGGGTCAGCTTGACGGTGGTGCCGGCGAGCTTTTCGCCCTGGGCTTGCGATTCGGCCAGCTTGGCGGCCGCAGCCTTTTCGAGTTCGACGCGCTTGGCTTCGAATTCGGCCTTGTTGGCTTCGGTGGCGCGACGTGCACGGCCCGAAGGAATCAGGAAGTTGCGTGCGTAACCGTCCTTGACCTTGACGATCTCGCCGAGAACGCCGAGGTTGACGACCTTGTCCAGAAGAATGACTTGCATGTGAGTTTCTCCTTAGACGCGGTGTTGGTCGCTGTACGGCACCATCGCGAGGAAGCGTGCGCGCTTGATCGCGGTGTTGAGCTGGCGCTGGTAGATCGCGCGCGTGCCGGTCAGGCGCGCGGGAATGATCTTGCCGTTTTCGCTGATGAAGTCGCGCAGGGTGTCGATGTCCTTGTAGTCGATCTCTTCGACGCCGGCGACGGTGAAGCGGCAGAAGCGCTTGCGCTTGAACAGCAGCGACTGGGTGTTGCGCTTCGGACGCTTGTCCTTGTTGAATTTCTTGAACGTGGCCATGTGGACCTCTAGAAAATTAGTTGAACTCTTGGATGTGAAGCACTGGATGCTTGGCCGTCCCCGGTGTCGCCAGGAAGCCCCGGAATTCCCAGAGGCTGCCCATCGACTGCCCTGCCAACCTCTCGGCCACTGTGCCGAAGGCGACGGCCTTGAGGGCCGCCTTGACCTGTCGGGCCTGGGCCGCTTCGATGACTGTCGACTCGTGTTCGAGTCGCAGGTCGATGGCGGGCAGGCCGGCTGGCGTGTAGCGAAGGGCTCCGATTTCGGCGACGCAGGCCGTCAGCACGAGGCTGTTGACCGCGACGGCATTCACATCATCAGTTGTTGTTGGCGGCGTATTCGGCCTGCTGGGCCTTGCGGGCCTCTTCGCGCTCGACCGTCTTCATCATCGACGAAGGGCCGGTGTCGGCCTTCTTCTTGACCACGGTGAGGTGGCGCAGAACGGCGTCGTTGAACTTGAACGCGTGCTCGAGCTCGGCCATGACGGTCTGCTCGGCTTCGATGTTCACGCACAGGTAGTGCGCCTTGTTGAGCTTGTTGATCTGGTAGGCCAGCTGGCGGCGGCCCCAGTCTTCAACGCGGTGGACCTTGCCGCCGCCGGCCGTGATCAGGCCCTTGTAGCGCTCCAGCATGGCCGGAACTTGCTCGCTCTGATCCGGGTGGATCAGCAAAATGATTTCGTAGTGACGCATGGCACTCCTTGTGGGTTTCTTCCCCGATTTTTTGAAAGCCTTTTCAAGCTTTTTTCGGGGAAAGGGGTTGAGCCACCCGCGGCGTCAGACGCAGTGTGGCAAGGCAAAGCCGTAAATTATAGCACTCAGCCGCCGCGCAGTGCCTTCTCGAGTGTGGCGGCCTTGTCGGCGCCCACGGCGGCCTGGATCTTGGGGAACAGCTCGAGCAGCTGCTCGTAGTTGGTAGTGCCCTCGACCGAGAGGTTGAGCCTGAAGCCGCGCAGGCCCAGGCTGCCCGTGAGCTGGGTGGCGATCGGATAGGCGTCCTTGTAGCGCTGCTGCAGGGAGCGGCCCGCCGCGGGCGCAGCCACCGTCGATACTGCGGCGGCCGCGTCGCTCGAGGGCTCCACCAGCGCGTGCGCTCCGCCGGACGCTGCGGCGACTGGAGACGGCGCGGCCGTCGCGGGCACGGCGACCTCCGCCGCGGCCGGCGCGGCGCCGCCGCCCACCTGCGCCAGCAAGCCGTGCGACAGCAGCTGGTCGATCTCCTCGCGCGTGACGCCCATGCCGGCCGCCAGCACCTCTGCCAGGCTGCGCTTGCCGTCGAACAGGATGAACGCGGTGCGCTGGCGGGGCGTCAGCGAGATGGAGCGGTCCTTGAGAACGCGTTGCCCGGCTTCAGTCTTGACAAGAATCATTGGGGTTCCTCGACACAAGGTCAGGGAGCGCGCGCAGCGTCGGAAAGAAGTTTCCGGTGGCTTTTTGGCGCGGTCGCGTCCCGATGCAGCCTGAGTTTGACATCAAAGAAGCATTTGGTTGCAAATACACCAAGCTGACGCCGGGATTACAGGCGCGCCGTGACGAAAGTCGTTGCGCTGCGGTGACAAACGCCACCGCAGGCAACGCGCCCCCCCGCTCCGCGTGGCTTCGGCCCGCCTCAGCGGCCCGCGAGCTGCTTCCAGGTGTCGATCACGCTGTCGGGGTTCAGGGAGATCGATTCGATCCCCTGCTCGGCCAGCCAGAGCGCGAAGTCCGGATGGTCGCTGGGCCCCTGCCCGCAGATACCGACGTACTTGCCTTCGGCCTTGCAGGCCTTGATGACCTTCTCGAGCAGCGCCTTGACGGCGGGGTCGCGCTCGTCGAAGTCGGCCGCCAGCAGTTCGAGGCCCGAGTCGCGGTCCAGCCCAAGGGTGAGCTGGGTGAGGTCGTTGGAGCCGATCGAGAAGCCGTCGAAGAACTTGAGGAACTCTTCCGGCAGCACCGCGTTGCTAGGCACCTCGCACATCATGATCAGCTTGAGCCCGTTCTCGCCGCGCTTCAGGCCGTGTTCGCCGAGGAGTTCGGTCACGCGCTTCGCCTGCCCGAGCGTGCGCACGAAAGGCACCATGATCTGCACGTTGGTCAGGCCCATGTCGCCGCGAACGCGCTTGAGCGCCTCGCACTCCATCGCGAAGGCCTCGCCGAACTCGCCGCTCAGGTAGCGCGCCGCACCGCGGAAGCCCAGCATCGGGTTCTCTTCCTCGGGCTCGTAGCGGCTGCCGCCGATCAGCTTGCGGTATTCGTTCGACTTGAAGTCCGACAGCCGCACGATCACCGGCTTGGGCCAGAAGGCAGCACCGATGGTGGCGATGCCCTCGGCCACCTTGTCGACGTAGAAGGCGCGGGGCGAGGCATGGCCGCGAGCCACCGACTCGACCGCCTTCTTGAGGTCGGCATCGACGTTCGGGTAGTCGAGGATCGCCTTCGGATGCACGCCGATGTTGTTGTTGATGATGAACTCGAGCCGTGCCAGGCCGACGCCGTGGTTCGGCAGCTGGGCGAAGTCGAAGGCCAGTTGCGGGTTGCCGACGTTCATCATGATCTTGAGGTCGATGCTTGGCATCTCGCCGCGCTGCACCTCGGTCACCTCGGTCTCGAGCAGGCCGTCGTAGATGAAGCCGGTGTCGCCCTCGGCGCAGCTGACCGTGACCAGCGTGCCGTCCTTGAGCAGATCGGTGGCGTCGCCGCAGCCGACCACGGCCGGGATGCCGAGCTCGCGCGCGATGATCGCCGCATGGCAGGTGCGCCCGCCGCGGTTGGTCACGATGGCGGAAGCGCGCTTCATCACCGGCTCCCAGTTGGGGTCGGTCATGTCGGTCACGAGGACGTCGCCGGCCTGCACCTTGTCCATCTCGCTGATGTTGTGGACCAGGCGCACCGGTCCGGTGCCGATCTTCTGGCCGATCGCGCGGCCCTCGGCCAGCACGGCGCCGCGGCCCAGCAGCTTGTAGCGCTGCTCGGCCTTGCCCTGCTGCTGGCTCTTCACGGTCTCGGGGCGTGCCTGCAGGATGTAGAGCTGGCCGTCGGTGCCGTCCTTGCCCCATTCGATGTCCATCGGGCGGCCGTAGTGCTCCTCGATCACCAGCGCGTACCTGGCCAGCTGCTCGACGTCGGCGTCGGTCAGCGAATAGCGGTTGCGCTGCTCGGTCGGCACGTCGGTGGTCTTCACCAGCTTGCCGCTGGCGGCCTTCTCCTCGGCGCTCGCGAACTCCATCTGGATCAGCTTGGAGCCGAGGTTGCGGCGGATCACGGCCCGCTTGCCCGCGCGCAGGGTGGGCTTGTGGACGTAGAACTCGTCGGGGTTCACGGCGCCCTGCACCACCGTCTCGCCGAGACCGTAGCTGGAGGTGATGAACACCACCTGGTCGAAGCCCGATTCGGTGTCGATCGTGAACATCACGCCGGCGGCGCCGAGGTCGCTGCGGACCATGCGCTGCACGCCGGCCGACAGGGCCACGACGTCGTGCGCGAAGCCCTTGTGGACGCGGTAGCTGATCGCGCGGTCGTTGTAGAGCGAGGCGAACACCTCCTTCATCTTGTGCAGCACGTCGTCGATGCCGACCACGTTGAGGAAGGTCTCCTGCTGGCCCGCGAACGAGGCGTCGGGGAGGTCTTCGGCGGTGGCGGACGAGCGGACCGCGAAGCTGGCCTGCGGATTGCCGGCCGACAGCGCGGCGAAGGCCTCGCCGATCGCCTTCTGCAGGTCGGCCGGGAAGGGCTGGGCCTCGACCATGGCGCGGATCTCGCCGCCCACGGAAGCCAGGGCGCGCACGTCCTCGGTGTCGAGGGCGGCCAGCTTGGCGCTGATCCGGTCGGCCAGGCCGTCATGGGCCAGGAACTGGCGGAAGGCGTGGGCCGTGGTCGCGAAGCCGGTGGGCACGCGCACGCCCTGCGGCAGCTGGGAAATCATCTCGCCGAGACTGGCGTTCTTGCCGCCGACCGCCTCGACGTCGGTCATTCTCAGGTTTTCGAAAGGTACGACCAGGGCGGTCGCTTCGAAGAGTGCAGACATGGGAAGCTCCAGAAGTTGAAACCGGGGCTGCGGGCGGCCGGCGCGATGCGATCGTTCTTCTTGCTCTGGGCATCGACGGCGGGTGCATGCAGGAGAATTTGGGGCTGGGGAGCGGGGCCAAGGCGCCCGGCATTCCCGATAATGGGCCGAATTGTAGGCGCGGCCGGTCCCGGCGCGCCGCAGGACAAGGCCGCCAAATCATGCATACCCGCACAGTCTTCTTCGTTTCCGACGGCACCGGCATCACGGCCGAGACCTTCGGCAACGCCGTCCTGGCCCAGTTCGAGATGAAGCCGCGCCACGTGCGCCTGCCCTTCACCGACACCGTGGACAAGGCGCACCAGGCGGTGCGCAAGATCAACCACACGGCCGAGATCGAGGGCGTGCGGCCGATCGTCTTCACCACCCTGGCCAACATGGAGGTGCTCGACGTCATCGAGACGGGCTGCAAGGGCATGCTGCTCGACATGTTCGGCACCTTCGTGCGGCCGCTCGAGATCGAGCTGGGAATGAAGTCGAACCACCGCATCGGCCGCTTCAGCGACGTCAGCAAGAGCAAGGAATACGACGCCCGCATCCAGGCGATCGACTTCAGCCTCGCGCATGACGACGGCCAGAGCAACCGCGACCTCGAGGGCGCCGACGTGATCCTGGTCGGTGTGAGCCGCAGCGGCAAGACGCCGACCTCGCTCTACCTGGCGATGCAGCACGGCCTGAAGGCGGCAAACTACCCGCTCATTCCGGAGGACTTCGATCGCCGCCAGCTGCCGCCGGCGCTGATGCCGCATCGCAAGAAGATCTTCGGCCTCACGATCCAGCCCGAGCGGCTCAGCGAGATCCGCAACGAACGGCGCCCGAACTCGCGCTATGCCGCGATCGAGAATTGCCGCCACGAGGTCAGCGAGGCCGAGGCCATGATGCGCCGCGCCGGCATCCGCTGGCTGTCGACCACGACCAAGTCGATCGAGGAGATCGCGACCACGATCCTGCAGGAGCTGCGGCCCGAGCGGCTGAGTTATTAGGCTCGCCCCCAGGTTGGCTCACTTCGTGTAGCCGCCCACCCCCTACCGGGGGCGCAGTCAGCGGCCCGGCGAAGCCGGTTCCGCGACTGCCCGCGAACAGGCGTGCGCTGCGCGCCGCCGGAGAACGAGCATGGCGCTCTCACTGATTGGCGCGCGGTCAGCCGAAGAGGTATTGCAGTGTGCCGTCCGTGGCCGCGACCGTCTGGCAAGGCATGTCCCATACGCGCTCGATCAACCCCGGCACCAGGATCTCGGCGGCCGGTCCCTGGTGCACGCCCGCGGCACCGTCGAGCACCACCACGTCGTCGGCGTAGCGCCGTGCGAGGTTCAGGTCGTGAAGCACGGCGACCACGCCCACGCCCTGCCCTGCCCAGTCGCGCAGCAGCCGCATCGCCGCATGCTGGTGCGAGAGATCGAGCGCGGCGGTCGGCTCGTCGAGCAGCAGCCAGCGCCCGGCGCCATCGGGCAGCGGCTCCCACAGCTGGGCCAGGGCACGCGCCAGTTGCGCGCGCGCCTTCTCGCCGCCCGAGAGGCTGTTGAGCACGCGCCCGGCGAAGCCCGAGACGTCGGTGAGCGCGATCGCGCCGTCGACGATCGCGGCCTCGCCGGCGCTCGGCGCAAGCCGGTGCGGGAAGCGGCCGAGCTCGACGATCTCGCGCACCGTGAAATCGAAGGCCACGGCGCTTTCCTGCGGCATCAGCGCGCGCCGCAGCGCGAGGTCGGCGGGCGTGTGGGCGGACAGCGGCCGGTCGTCGAGCAGCACGCGGCCGGCATCGGGCCTGCGCTGGCCGCCGAGCAGCGCGAGCAGCGTCGACTTGCCGGCACCGTTGGGGCCCAGGATGGCGGTGAGCCGCCCCGGCGAGAAGGCGATGTCGGCGCCCGCCAGCAGCGTCTTGCCGCCGAGCCGAAGGTCCGCGCCGGCACAGCGCAGCGTCATACGTGCCTCCGGAAATGCCGCAGCATCAGCAGGAACAGCGGCACGCCGACGAAGGCGGTCAGCACGCCCAGCGGCAGCTCGGTCGGCGCCATCACTGTGCGCGCGAGCGTGTCGGCGCCGAGCACGAGCACCGCTCCGAGCAGGGCCGAGCCCGGCAGCACGATGCGGTGATCGGGGCCGGCCACCAGCCGCACCCAGTGCGGCGCGATGAGGCCCACGAAGCCGATGATGCCGGTGGTCGCCGTGACCGCGCCCACCGCGAAGGCCGTCACAAGGATGGCGCGCCGCTTGACCCGCTCGACGTCGACGCCGAGCAGCGTGGCCTGCGCCTCGCCGAGCGCGATCGCATTGAGAGGCGCCGCCAGCGTGAGGCCGACCAGCAGGCACACCCCCACCACCACGCCGACCAGCAGCACCGCACTCCAGCGCGCGCCGCCCAGGCTGCCGAGCAGCCAGAACTGCAGGCTGCGCAGCTGCTCGTCGGTGGCCATCACGCTCAGCAGGCCGAGGCCGGCACCGGCCAGCGCGTTGATCGCGATGCCGGCCAGCAGCATCAGCGCCATGCGGGTGCTGCCTTCGCTGTGCGAGAGGCTGTAGATCAGCAAGGTGACCAGGAAGCCGCCTCCGAAGGCCATGGTGACCAGGGACCAACTGCCGAGCGTTCGCGGCAGCGAGGGCAACAGCCAGGCGCCGAGCACGATCGTCACGCCGGCCGCGAGCGCCGCGCCGCTGCTGATGCCGATCAGGGCCGGATCGGCCAGCGGGTTTCGGAACAGGCCCTGCATCAGCGTGCCGGCCATGCCGAGCCCGGCGCCGGCGGCGACGCCGAGCACCAGACGCGGCAGCCGGATGTTGACGAACACCAGGTATTCGGGAGAGGCATCGGCGTGCCCCTGGAACAGCGAGCCCAGCACGCCCCACAGCTGCGAGGGGCTGATCGCGTAGGCGCCCGAGCCGGCACCGAGCAGCAGGCTCAGGGCCAGCAGCGCCAGCCCGGCGCCCAGCGTGGCACGTGGCGAGAGTCTCGCGGCGCTCACCGGCGTGCTCCGCGCAGCAGCGCTTCGGCATTCGCCTTCGGACCGGCCGTGCGGAATATGGGTGCACCTTCGCGCAGCAGCGCTTCGGCATTCGCCTTCGGACCGGCCGTGCGGAATATGGGTGCACCTTCGCGCAGCAGCGCTTCGGCATTCTCCTTCGGAGCGGCCGTGCGGCTCATGCGGCTCATGCGGCGCTGAGGAAGCTCTGGTGCAGCTCGCCGATCGACTGCGGCATGCGCGGGCCGAAGCCCAGCAGCAGCACGGCGTCCTGCGTGACCAGCGCGCGCTTCTTGAATGCCGGCGTCAGCGCGAGTTCGGGCCGCTGCCAGAACTTCTCGACTCCGCCATGGGCCTCGATGCTCTGGGTGCTGGTGAGGATGATGTCGGGCGCGGCGCTCGCCATGGCCTCGGCCGTCATCGGCCGGTAGCCGTTGAAGCCGCTCATGCAGTTGACGCCTCCTGCAAGGCGGATCACGGCATCGGCGGCGGTCTTCTCGCCCGCCACCTGCGGGCTCGCGCTGTGCGACAGCACGAACAGCACCCGGGGCTTGCGTGCGCCGGTCGCGGCATGCGCCGCGACCCGCTGCTGCACTGCGGCCCATTCGGCGTCGAGCTTTGCCATCAACTCGCGCGCCTGCTGCTCGCGCGCGGCTGCGCGGCCCACGGCCGCCACCTTGCGCTGCACCTCGCCCCAGCTGTGGTCGGCCTCGACCAGCTCCAGCTTCACGCCGGCGCTGCGCAGCTGGTCGAGCACCACGGGCGGTCCCGACTCGGTGGTGGCGATCACCGCGTCCGGCTTCAGCGAGAGCAGGCCCTCGGCCGACAGCTGGCGCATGTAGCCGACCTTGGGCGTGCGCAGGGCGGCCGCCGGGTAGATGCTCGTGGTGTCGGTGCCGACCAGCTGCGACTCGGCGCCCAGCGCGTAGACCACCTCGGTGATCGCACCCGATACCGTCACGAGGCGCGGCGCGGCGGTGCCCTGCCCCGTCGCCGGCCAGGCGCAGGCCGCGAGCGCCGAGGCGCCGAGCAGCCGCAGTGCATTGCGCCGGCCGGGGCCTGCCGTTGGCGTGCCGGAGTGCTTCACGACGCGACCTCGCCGTTCGGCAGCTTGCGCACCAGTTCGCGCCAATCCTCGCGCTCGGGAATGCCGGGCTTGCGCGCGCCGAAGAACATCGCCATCAGGCCGCCGTCGTGGTCGAAGGCCTCCACCGAGGTCACGATGCCGTCGCTGGTGGGCTTCTCGACGATCCAGACGCGGTCGATCAGGTCCTCGCGCAGATGCAGGTTGAAGCCCGGGTCGAGCACGTTGAGCCATTGCGTGCCGCGGATCTCCATCGGCTCGACCCGCACCACGGGGCCGGTGTGGATCTGGATGCAACCCGGGCTGCCGACGAACACCATGATCGGCGTGCCGGCGAACGAGGCCTCTTGGAGCAACTCGCGCACCGCGTGGCGGGGTGCCCGCCTGGAGAAACTGCCCTCGGTCAGGCGGAAGCTCTGCTGGCGCTCGACAGCGAAGTTCTTCAGCAGGCCGAAGAACTGGTGCGTGTCGGTCATCGCGGCCCAGGCTGCGCCGAGGCCGGCGGCGTCGATCTGGCTGTCGGCGCGGGGCGCGGGCCTGGCCTCGGCGGGGCCGAAGACGACGAGTTGCGCCTCGTCCGCATGTCGTTCGACCACCGACTGCAGCGCATCGCGGTCGGTGGCGTCGCGCACGTAGATCTTGTGGACCGCCACGCCGCTCGGGTCGTAGAACTGCAGGCTCTGCGACGGTGGCTGGCCCGCGTTGGCGGCCGCCTCGCTCACGAAGAAGCCCGCGTGCCAGTGATTGAAGAAAAGGCGCAGGTCGATGTCCTCGCCGAGCGCGAGGCCGACGTGGCCGCCGCCCGACAGCTTCTGGTAGATGCCGGTCTTCTCGTGCACGGTCGACGCATTGCGCGTGAGCGCCATCATCGGTCCGCACGGCTCGAGCGACTGCAGCAGCTCGAGCCAGGGGCCGCGCAGCGGCGTGGCGCGCAACGCGCCCACATGCTCGCCCGCGTGGGCCGCGATCGCCGTGCCTTCGCTGATGCCGAGTGCATCTGCGGCGTCCTTGTGTCGCTTGCCTTCGGCGCGCAGGACGGCGAAGCGCTGGCGGATCTGTTCGTGGGTCATGGTTCGGGTTCCTCTCGTCTCGCAATCAGAAGTCGGCCACGAGCGACACGTTGAAGTGGCGTCCGGGCTGGGTGTAGGCATCGCGGATCGTGGAGCTGGTGGCCAGGCCACGGATGTCGCTCCACATCCAGTACTTCTTGTCGGTCAGGTTGACCACCGCCACGTTCAGGCGCAGGTCGCGGCGGATGCGCCACTGGGCGTTGATGTCCAGCGTGGTGGCGGAAGGTGCGAGGAACTGCACGCCGGTCGCGACCTCGGCCGGATCGACGTCGCTGCGGCGCTTGGCGGAATGATGGACCGCATCGAGGCGCACGCTCCACGTGGGCGCCTGGTACTTGAGCGCCACCGCCAGCTTCTGCGGATCGATGGAATTGAGCGGCACGTTGGCCGTGCGGTTCTCGCCGTGCGTCTGGCCGTAGGCGAAGGGCAGCGAGAAGCCGGTGCCGTTCCGGGTCCAGTCGAGCTCGCCCTTGAATTCGAAGCCGTAGATGCGCGCGCTGGCGATGTTGACCGACTGGAACACCGCGGGATTGGTTCGCGAACCGAACACGCCGCCGACCTGGCGATCGTTCTCGATCAGATCGTCGTAGTTGCCGGTGAAGGCTGCCGCCTCGAAGTTCAGGATGCCGTAGCGACCGCGCGTGCCGAGCTCGAAGTTGTGGCTGGTCTCGGGCTTGAGGTTGGGGTTCGGAATGGTCAGGTAGCCCGAGGTCACGTTCTCGAAGAAGTTGTTGACCTGGAACGCATTGGGTGCCTTGAAGCCGGAAGCGTAGTTGCCGTACAAGGTCAGCTGCGGCGTTGCGCGATAGAGGATGCCGAGCTTGGGTGACACGGCCGAGTCGGACAGCGACACCGCCCGCGCATTGAAGCCGGCCTGATCGGCGTCGATGTCGAAGCTGTCGAAGCGCACGCCCGGCGTGATGCTCCATCGGTCGTGGACGAACTCGTCCTGGACATAGAACGCCGCGGTCTTCTCCCGCGTATCGGGAAAGCGCTTGAGCGGATACACCTCGCCGGCCGGCGGCACCACGCCGGTCTGCAGGTTCTTGACGTCGGTGTCGGTGTAGTCGATGCCGTAGGTGATGTGCTGCGCCCAGGAACCCATGTTGATCGTCTTCATGGCCTGCAAGCCGAACTGCCAGGTGTTCTCGTCGTAGGTGACGTCGCGCGAGCGGTCGGCAGAGATGAAGCGGTTTTCCCAGGCCTGCTCGCGTGAGCTGGCCTTCTGGTAGCTCACGTAGCCGAGCACGCTGTCGGCCAGCGTGGAATCGACGCGCAGCCTGCCGTCCCAGGTCAGGCGGTCGCGCTGGAGGTTGGTCAGCGCGCCGAGGCCGATGACCGAGGCCGCATTGAGCGGCGGCTTCGACAGGCCGGACAACAGGTTGTAGGCGTTCGCCCTGTCGACATGCTCGAAGGTCAGCGTGTGCGTCTGGGCGGCGGTCGGCGTCATGATCACCTTGGCCAGCAGCGACTTGTTGTCGCCGCTCTCGGGGTTCGGTGCCGTGCGGTCCGTGTTCCACGCGTAGTTCGTGCCCATGTTCTCGAGCTCGTGCGTGCGGCTGCCATTGGCCGACACCAGCCAGCTCACGGTGTCGCTGGCACGGCCGGCCATGGTGACGCCCGCGAACCAGCCGTTGTCGTCGCCGCTGTAGCCCACGTTCGCGCTTCCGCCGAAGGTCTTGTCCGCGCCCAGGATGTCGTTGGGGCTGCGCGTGATGAAGTTGACCAGGCCGGCCAGGCCGTCCGAGCCGTACAGGGCCGAGGCCGGGCCCTTGATGATCTCGATGCGCTCGACCAGGCCCATGTCGAAGTATTCGCGTCCGAACGCGTTGGCGCTGAAGACGTAGCTGCGCGGCGAGCGGATGCCGTCGTTCATGATCAGCACGCGGTTGCCGTCCAGGCCGCGGATGTTGAAGCCCGCATTGCCGTCGCGTCCGGTGTTGCCGGTGGCCAAGCCGAAGCGTGCCGGCGCGCGCCGCACCGACACGTTGGGGATGTCGCGCACCGCATCGCGGATGTCGTGGATCTGCTCGAACTCGATCTGTTCGCGATCGATGATCTCGACCGTGGCGGGGATGTCGTCCTTGATCTGCTCGGTGCGCGACCCGCTCACCACGATTTCGCCGAGCGCCGTGATGCGGGCCGGGCCGCTTTCCTGCGCCATGGCGGCAGCGCCGAAGCCGCAGGCGATCAGCCACGGAAGAGTCTTGAGTCGATGCGCGAGAACGGGGAGATATGCCACTTGGAGGTCCAGAAAACAGTTGTCGAGCTGCTTGCTGGGACCGCGACGCATGGGCTGCGCGCCTCGCCTGGCTGGCCGTGGAACGGGTCGATGGACCCGAACCACAAATCATATGCGAATGATTCTTATCCTTACAAAGCTGACGGACCTTTCCGGGTAGCGATCGGGCGCAAAAAAGGCCGCGTTCCATCCTGTGATGGAGCGCGGCCTTGCCGGGAAGCGCAGGTCGTCAGGCGGCGACGGCTTCCTCGACCGGTGCCGAGCTCCGGATCAGGTGATCGAAGGCACTCAGGGCTGCCTTGGCACCGTCACCGGCCGCGATGATGATCTGCTTGAACGGCACCGTCGTGGCATCGCCGGCCGCGAACACGCCCGGCACCGAGGTCTGGCCCCGGGCGTCGACGATGATCTCGCCGTGCTTCGACAGCTCGACCGCGCCGCGCAGCCAGTCGGTGTTGGGCACCAGGCCGATCTGCACGAACACGCCTTCGAGCGGCACCGAGTGGCTCTCGCCGCTCGTGCGGTCCTTGTAGACCAGGCCGTTGACCTTCTGCTGGTCGCCCGTGATCTCGGTGGTCTGCGCGTTGAGGTGGATCGTGACGTTCGACAGGCTGCGCAGCTTGCGCTGCAGCACTTCGTCGGCCCGCAGCTTGCTGTCGAACTCGATCAGCGTCACGTGGCCGACGAGGCCCGCGAGGTCGATGGCCGCCTCGACGCCCGAGTTGCCGCCGCCGATCACCGCCACGCGCTTGCCCTTGAACAGCGGTCCGTCGCAGTGCGGGCAATAGGCCACGCCCTTGTTCCTGTATTCATGCTCGCCAGGCACGTTGATGTTGCGCCAGCGCGCGCCGGTCGAGATGACGACCGAACGGCTCTTGAGCGAGGCACCGCTCTCGAGCTTGATCTCGATCAGGCCATCGTCCGCGGGTACCAGCGCCGCAGCGCGCTGCAGGTTCATGATGTCGACGTCGTAGTCGCGCACGTGCTCCTCGAGCGCCAGCGCGAACTTCGGGCCTTCGGTCTCGCGGATCGAGATGAAGTTCTCGATGCCCATGGTGTCGAGCACCTGGCCGCCGAAGCGCTCCGAGGCCACGCCGGTCCGGATGCCCTTGCGCGCCGAGTAGACGGCCGCTGCCGCACCGGCCGGGCCGCCGCCCACGATCAGGACGTCGAACGGGGCCTTGGCCGCGATCTTCTTCGCCTCGCGCTCGACACCGCTGGTGTCGATCTTGGCGAGGATTTCCTCGAGGCTCATGCGGCCCTGGCCGAACTCGGTGCCGTTCAGGAACACGGTGGGCACCGCCATGATCTGGCGCTCCTTGACCTCGTCCTGGAACAGCGAGCCATCGATCATCGTGGCGCGGATGCGCGGGTTCTGCACCGCCATCAGGTTGAGCGCCTGCACCACGTCCGGGCAGTTGTGGCAGGTGAGCGAGATGTAGATCTCGAACTCGAAATCGCCGTCGAGGTCGCGGATCTGCTGCAGCACGGCCTCGTCGACCTTCGGCGGGTAGCCGCCGACCTGCAGCAGCGCAAGCACCAGCGAGGTGAATTCATGGCCCATCGGCAGGCCCGCGAAGCGCGGACCGTGGTTCTCGCTGGGGCGGTTGATCGAGAACGAGGGCTTGCGATTGTTGTCGTCGAGGCTCTCGGTCACCTTCACGAGCGGCGATGCATCGGCCACGTTCTTCAGCAGTGCCCGCAGGTCGCCCGACGCCTTGCTGTCGTCGAGCGACGCGACGATCTCCACCGGCTGCGTGATGCGGTCGAGGTAGCTCTTGAGTTGCGATTGGGTGCCTGCGTCGAGCATGAATGACTCACTTCCTGAAATGCGTTGGAAACAAAAAGGCCCGGGAGCGAACGCGCCCGGGCCGTGGCGCGAACGAGCGGCTTAGATCTTGCCGACCAGGTCGAACGAAGGCTTGAGCGTTTCCGCGCCTTCGGTCCACTTGGCGGGGCAGACTTCGCCCGGATGGGCTGCCACGTACTGGGCAGCCTTCACGCGGCGCAGCAGTTCGGCAGCGTCGCGGCCGATGCCGTTGTCGTGCACTTCGATGGTCTTGATCTTGCCTTCGGGATCGATCACAAAAGTACCGCGATAGGCCAGACCGGCGTCTTCGCCTTCCTCGATCAGGACCTGGAAGGCACGTGCCAGTTGCTGGCTCGGGTCACCGATCAGCGGGTACTTGACCTTGCCGATCGTGTCGGAGGTGTCGTGCCAGGCCTTGTGCGTGAAATGGGTGTCGGTCGAGACGCCATAGATCTCGACGCCAAGCTTCTGGAATTCAGCGTAATGGTCGGCCAGGTCGCCGAGCTCGGTCGGGCACACGAAGGTGAAGTCGGCCGGGTAGAAGACGACCACAGACCACTTGCCCTTGAAGTTCTCGTTGCTGACGGGCACGAACTTGCCGTTGTGATAGGCGGTGGCCTTGAACGGGACGATTTCGGTATTGATCAGGGACATGCTTGGATTTCCTTGGTGGCTGATAAGAAGGGTGCGAGCCATTAGTATAACTACTAATATGCTCCATTTGATAGCTCCACACTATTAAATGCATAGGCGGGCGAATGAATGCGAACACCTATCACCCTCACCCGCATGCAGAGCGCGGGCGCATGGACTTTGTTGCCAGCCCCGGGGCGCGCCTCGCACAATCGACCCTTTGAAGAACAAGGAAAAACCATGAAGGGCGACCCACAAGTCATCGACCACCTGCAGGCGCAGCTAAAGAACGAGCTGACCGCGATCAACCAGTACTTCCTGCACTACCGCATGCTCAAGCACTGGGGCCTCGACAAGCTGGCGAAGAAGGAATACGAGGAGTCGATCGGCGAGATGAAGCACGCCGACAAGCTCATGGACCGCATCTTCATGCTCGACGGCCTGCCGAACCTGCAGGACCTGGCCAAGCTCCAGGTCGGCGAGGACGTGCCCGAGATCCTCGAGTGCGACCTGAAATCCGAACTGGGGGCGCAGGCCACGATCAAGGCCGGCATCGCCCATTGCGAGACCGTGCGCGACTACGTCTCGCGCGACCTGCTCCAGGGCATCCTCGACGACACCGAGGAGCACATCGATTTCCTCGAGACCCAGATCGACCTGGTCGGCAAGGTCGGACTGCAGAACTACCTGCAGTCGCAGATGGCCGAAGTCGAGTAAGGCGACGAAGGCGCCCAGGGTGCAAACACTGCGAGCGGGGCCGAGGCCCCGCTTTTTTTCGCCTTTACGAAACTTCATTGCTATCGAAAAGGTAGCAATCATTCCTTTCCGGATGCGGCACGGAAGGCCGAGCGCACCGCCGTCGGCCCGGCGAGGACGAGCTTGCAAATAGAATTCATTCTCATCTGTGAGGCTAGAATCGCGGGCTTCGATGACCGCTGCCACCTCCGACAACCGCCGCCGCGCCTACTGGCTCAAGACCCTGCACGAGTGGCACTGGGTGAGCTCCGCGCTGTGCCTGATCGGCCTGCTGCTGTTCGGCATCACGGGCTTCACGCTGAATCACGCGGCCAGCATCGAGGCCAAGCCCAAGGTCACGAGCCGCACCGCGAACGTGGACGACGCGCTGCGCCAGGCGCTGCGCCAGCAGGTGCCGGCCGCCAAGGCGAACAAGGGCAAGGCCGAGCTGCCCGAAGCCCTGCAGGCGTGGATCGGGAAGCAATGGTCGGTCGATACCGCGGGCCGCGAGGCCGAGTGGACCGATGACGAGATCTACCTCTCGCTGCCGCGCCCGGGCGGCGATGCCTGGCTGCGAGTCAGCCTCGGCGACGGCGAGGCCGAGTACGAGCTCACCGACCGCGGCTGGCTCTCCTATTTCAACGACCTGCACAAGGGCCGCAACAGCGGAGCCGCCTGGAGCTGGTTCATCGACATCTTCGCGGGCGCCACGCTGGTGTTCTCGATCACGGGCCTGTTCATCCTCAAGATGCATGCGGGCAACCGGCCCTTCACCTGGCCGATGGTCGGCATGGGCCTGGTGATCCCGGTGCTGCTCGCGCTGCTCTTCATTCACTGATCCTGGAAAGAGGTTTTTCGTGCAAGTTCGCTATTCCCTCGCGCTCGCGGCGCTCGTCGGCGCGCCGGTCTTCGCAGCCGGGCTGACGGTCAACGTCGACATTCCCCGGCTCAACGTCTCCGAATACCACCGCCCCTACGTCGCGGCCTGGATCGAGCGGCCCGACCAGTCGGTGGCGAGCACGCTCGCGGTCTGGTACGACGTCAAGAACAAGGGCGGCAATGCAGAGGGCGAAGGCACGAAGTGGCTCAAGGACCTGCGCCAATGGTGGCGTCGCACGGGTCGGGAGCTGCAGATGCCGGTGGATGGCATCAGCAGCGCGACCCGGCCTGCAGGCAAGCACCAGATCACGGCCGCCGAAGGCTCGGTGACGCTGCCCAAGCTGGCTCCCGGTGCCTACAAGCTGTATGTCGAGGCGGCGCGCGAAGTCGGCGGCCGCGAGATCGTGAGCATCCCGTTCCAGTGGCCGCCCACCAAGGCCGAGCAGTCGCAGGTCGCGGGCAACAGCGAGCTCGGCGAAGTCTCGCTCGAACTCAAGCCCTGAGCCCTCCAACGTTCACTCCATCTCCTGAGGAATTCATCATGAAGCTCCATCTGCGCTCCCTCGCCCTCGGCCTCGCACTCTGCGCCGGCACCGCTGCCGTGCAGGCCCACAACGCCTGGCTCATGCCCTCGACCACGGTGCTGTCGAAGGCCGACTGGATCACGGTCGACGCCGCGGTCTCGAACGACCTCTTCTTCTTCAACCACAACCCGCTCAACCTCGACAGCCTGGTCGTGACGGCGCCCGACGGCAGCGCCCTCAAGCCCGAGAACATGTTCAAGGGCAAGCTGCGCGCGGGCTTCGACCTGAACCTCACGCAGCCCGGCACCTACCGCGTCGCGTTGACCAACGACGGCGTCTTCGCGCGCTGGAAGGACAAGGCCACCGGCCAGCAGAAACGCGCACGCGGCACGCCCGAGAACATC
Source organism: Variovorax jilinensis (assembly GCF_030316885.1). Classification (GTDB taxonomy): domain Bacteria; phylum Pseudomonadota; class Gammaproteobacteria; order Burkholderiales; family Burkholderiaceae_C; genus Variovorax; species Variovorax jilinensis. The sequence continues at coordinate 758,832 of NZ_JASZYQ010000003.1, forward strand.
GCCAGCCAGATCCCGGCCGACGCTACCGAGGTCGAGGTCACGCAATCGGCAGGCCGCAACGAGACCTTCGTCACCGTCGGCAAGCCCAGCGCGCTGCGCCCGAGCGGCAAGGGCCTCGAGCTGATCACGGCCAACCCGACCGACCTCGTGAAGGGCGAGAAGACCCTCTTCACGATGAATCTCGACGGCCAGCCCGCCAGGGACCTCGACGTGACGGTCACGCTGGGCGATACCCGCTACCGCGACAAGCTCGACGAGCTCAAGATCAAGACCGACGCCAAGGGCCAGTTCAGCGTGACCTGGCCGGCCGCCGGCATGTACTGGCTCGATGCCAGCACCACCGACAAGAAGACTTCGGTGCCCCAGGCCAAGGAACGCCGCCTGAGCTACGCCGCCACCCTGGAAGTGATGCCCTGAGCCTCGGCCCCTTTCTGAGCGATCCGGCGCCGATGCGCCCCTCGTTCGCCGTCCGGCGCGCGGGCGGCTACGCCAACTCGCCCCAGCCGCGCCGCGCCGACCCGGCGAGCCTGCAGGACCTGGCCGGCCGCAGCATGGGCACGACCTGGTCGCTGCGCCTTCACAACCCCGCCATGCTCCCGCTCGATGCGGTGCGCACAGCGGTGCAGGACGCGCTCGACCGCGTGGTCGCCCAGATGAGCACCTGGGAGGCCGATTCCGACATCAGCCGCTTCAACCGTGCAGACGCAGGCAGCCGCCACCTGCTGGCCCCGGAGTTCGCCGAGGTGATCGCCTGCGCCGTGCATTGGGCAGAAGCCAGCGGCGGCGCCATCGATCCGAGCGTCGGTCCGCTGGTCGCGCTGTGGGGCTTCGGCGCCCATGCGGCCGGATCGGCCGCACCCGAGCCGCCCTCGCATTCCGCGCTCACGCTCGCACGCCAACGCGTGGGCTGGCAGCGCCTGGCCTTCGACCCCGCACAGGGCAGCCTGCTGCAACCGGGCGGCGGGGTGCTCGACCTGTCGGGCATCGCCAAGGGCTTCGGGGTCGACCAGGCGGCGCAGGCGCTGCAGTCGCTCGGCATTCGCGACTTCCTGGTCGAGGTCGGCGGCGAACTGCGCGCGGCAGGGCGCAGGCCCGATGGCGCGCGCTGGCAGGTGCAGGTCGAGGCCCTGCCCGGCTGCTCGCAGCGCATCGCGCTCGACGACATGGCGATCGCCACCTCGGGTGACCGCTGGCACGCACACGAACACCAGGGCCGGCGCTGGTCGCACACGCTCGATCCGCGTTCGGGCGAGCCGACCCCGCGTGCGCTCGCATCGGTCTCGGTGCTGCACCGCGAGTGCATGCAGGCCGACGCACTCGCCACCGTGCTGAGCGTGCTGGGCCCCCAGGAGGGCCTGGCCTTCGCGCGCCGCCATGGCATTGCCGCGCTGTTCGTCTGCCGTGCCGACGCGGGCCCGGCGTGCTACGCGAGCGAAGGCTGGCCGACGCTCTGCGCCGACGTCCGATGAGCGAGACGGCGCTGCGCACGCTGGCCGCGTGCCTCACGGTGCTGGCCTACGCGGGCCTCTGTGCCGCCATCTATTGGCGCCAGCGCCGGCAACGCGCCGAGCACGAACGGATGGCGCGCGCGCTCGCCGGGGGCAGCGCCGAGGCTGGCGGCAGCGGCCGCGCCGCCACGCTGGTGCTGCACGCCAGCCAGACCGGCCAGGCCGAGGAACTGGCGTGGCAGACCGGCCGCTGGCTGCATGCGTCCGGCACGCCCGCACGCGTGCTGTCGCTCAACGACGTCGATGCCGAACTGCTGCGCACGGCGCCGCAGGCCCTTTTCATCGCCAGCACCTACGGCGAGGGCGATGCGCCCGACGGCGCCAGCGTGTTCGCCGAACGCGTGATGGGCGGCGCGGCCGCCGAGCTTTCCTCGCTTCGCTACGCGGTGCTCGCGCTCGGCGACCGTCAGTACGCGAACTTCTGCCGCTTCGGCCGCCAGCTCGACGACTGGCTGCATGCAGCCGGAGCCGTGCGCAGCCATGCACGCATCGAGGTCGACAACGCCGAGCCCGCGAGCCTCGCGGCCTGGCAGGCGCAGTGCGGAGGCGGCACGGCCGCGGCGCCGACGGTGCCGGCGCCGGAGGCCGTCGCCCTGCCCTGGCGGCTGGTGTCGCGCCGGCTCCTCAACGAAGGCAGCGCAGGTGGGCCGGTCTACGAGCTGGCATTCGCGCCCGCATCGCCACCCCCCGCCGGCGCGGCGCCCGAATGGGAATCGGGCGACATCGCCCAGCTCGTGCTGACGAGCGACCCGGGCCGCCCGCGCGACTACTCGATCGCGTCGGTGCCGGCTGACGGCCAGCTCGAACTGATCGTGCGCCAGGAACAGCACCCGGACGGCACGCTCGGCGCGGCCTCGGGCCTGCTCACGGCAAGTCTCGATCCGGGCGACACGGTCGCGCTGCGGCTGCGCCCGCATCGCAGCTTCCGGCTCGGCGACAACCGCGAACGCCCACTGCTGCTGATCGGCAACGGCACCGGCCTGGCGGGCCTGCGCAGCCATCTGCGCAGCCGCGCGGCACTGGGCCTGCACGACAACTGGCTGGTCTTCGGCGAGCGCAACGCCCGCCACGATTTCCTGTGCCGGGACGAGATCGAAGCCTGGCAACGCAGCGGCGTGCTGGCACGGATCGACCTCGTCTTCTCGCGCGACCAGGCCGAGCGCCGGTACGTGCAGCACCGCCTGCTGCAGCAGCACGAGCAGGTGCGCGAACTGCTGGCGCGCGACGGCGCGATGTACGTCTGCGGCAGCCTCCAGGGCATGGCGAGCGGCGTCGATGCGGCGCTGCGCCAGATCGCCGGCGACACGCTGATGCGCGAGATGACAAGCACAGGCCGGTATCGGCGCGACGTCTATTGAGACGGCCAGTTGCGCACGCGCAACGAATTCGGCCGCGAATCTCCCAAATTTCTACGAATTGGTACGCGGCGGTGTCAGCAGGTTAACAGTCGTATTGAGATTCATTATCATTTCGTGACTTCGCGTTTCCGTGAATCAGCTCACCCAGCCAATCCCAGCCGCCGCGCCACGCCGAGGCCCCACGGGACCCGCCAGTCGAGTTCTCAGCTTTCCTGCCCTTTCCGGAGAACCCCTCATGGCCTACATCAAGAGCCGCAAGCATGCCGTCGCGCGCGCGCTGCCCCCGTTCGGCAGCGCGGCCGCCGCCGCCACGCTGATCGCAATGTCCCTGCCAGCGACCGCACAGACGTCTGCGAGCACCCTCAAGGAAGTCCGCGTCGAAGACACGACGGCCAACGAGTTCCGGGTCGAGAACTCGGCAAACCCCAAGTTCACCGCCCCGCTGGTCGACATCCCGCAGGTGATCCAGGTCATTCCCGAGGCGCTGATGCGCGAGCAGGGCGCCACCACGCTGACCGAAGCGCTGCGCAACACACCCGGCGCGGGCGCCTTCTTCCTCGGTGAGAACGGCAACACCAACACCGGCGACTCGATCTTCATGCGTGGCTTCGACGCCTCGGGCAGCATCTTCGTGGACGGCGTGCGCGACCTCGGCTCCATCTCGCGCGACATGTTCAACATCGAGCAGGTCGAAGTGGTCAAGGGCCCGTCGGGCACCGACGTGGGCCGCACCTCGCCGACCGGCTACATCAACCTGATCAGCAAGAAGCCCAAGCTCGAGAACAGCTTCTCGGGCTCGCTGACCTACGGCAGCGCCGACTTCGGCCGCGGCACCCTCGACTGGAACCGCGTCATCGGCAGCGCCGACGGCTCCGCCACCGCCTTCCGCATCAATGCGGTCGCCGAAGACGGCGGCGTCGCCGGCCGCGACGAGGTCAAGAACAAGCGCTGGGGCATCGCACCGTCCATCGCCTTCGGCCTCAACACGCCGACCCGCGTGTTCCTCGACTACCTGCACGTGAAGCAGGACAACGTGCCCGATGGCGGCGTGCCGACCATCGGCCTGCCCGGCTACTCGACGCCCGATGCGCTGCTGATCAACTCGCCGATCCTGCGCCGCACCTTCCTCAACTTCGCGCAGCCGGTCGACTCGAAGAATTTCTACGGCACGTCGCAGGACTTCAACGACGTCACGGCCGACATGTTCACCGCGCGCGTCGAGCACGACATCACGCCCGACATGACGGTGCGCAACGTCACGCGCTACGGCAAGACCCAGCAGGACTACATGCTGACGGCCTTCATGCTCGGCGGCCTCACGGCAAGCCGCGTCGGCCAGACCAGCACCTACCGCGGCACCGTGCCGGCAGTCACCGCGGCCTTCATCGCGACGCCGAACCCGGCCAACCCGCTGACCTGGACCACCACCCGCAACCTGCCGACCAACAAGGACCAGGAAAACACGATCTTCCTGAACCAGACCAGCCTGTCGTCCAAGTTCAACACCGGCAGCTTCAGCCACACGACGAACGTCGGCCTCGAGCTGATGCGCGAAGAGCAGACGCTCGGCAACTTCTACGGCCCGGGCTTCCCTGGCGTCGCCACCACCTTCGCGCCGGCAGGCTCTTGGCCCGTCGCCAACCTGTACAACCCGAACCCGAACGTGGTCGGCTACAACCGGATCTCCAACGGCACGGGCTCGTTCGGCAAGACCGACACGGTCAGCCTGTACGGCTTCGACACGATGAAGATCAACGAGTACTGGCAGATCACGGGTGGCCTGCGCTACGACCACTACGACACCAGCTACTCGGCCACTGCGCTGACCCTGCCGTCGCGCGCCATCACCCCGACCGACCTGTCGACCTCGGGCGACCTCTGGAGCGGCAAGCTCGGCGTGGTCTACAAGCCGGCCGAGAACGGCAGCATCTACGCGGCGTGGGGCACCTCCTCGCAACCGCCGGGCGGCGCCAACTTCGCACTGGCCGCGGCCGGCACCGGCAGCAGCGCCTCGCGCACCGACTTCGATCCGCAGGAAGCCACCACCTACGAGGTCGGCACCAAGTGGGACGTGCTCAACAAGAACCTGTCGCTGACCGCTGCGCTCTATCGCACCGAAGTGAAGAACGAAGTCGTGCAGGACCCGACCACGCTGCTGTACTACCAGACCGGCAAGAAGCGCGTGCAGGGCATCGAGCTCGGCGCCGCCGGCGCGATCACCGAGAACTGGGGCGTCAGCGCCGGCTTCACGACCATGGACACCTCGGTGCGCAGCGGCCCGGCCGTGACCGCGGACGGCACCGAAGTGCTGGCCTACACGCCCAAGAATGCCTTCACGCTGTGGACCAGCTACCAGTTGCCCTTCGGCCTGACGATCGGCGGGGGTGCCCGCTACAACGGCAAGCTGCATCGCGGCACCGATGGCGCGGTCGGCACGCCCGCCTACACCGACGCCTACTGGGTGTTCGACGCCATGGCTTCCTACCGCATCAACAAGAACGTCGACCTTCAGCTGAACCTGTACAACGTCTTCGACGAGCAGTACGTGGCGGCGATCAACAAGAGCGGCTACCGCTACACGCCGGGCATTCCGCGCTCGGCGCGCGTGACGGCCAACTTCGCGTTCTGACGCGGGTCAAACCGCGCGCATCCGCGCGATGCGACACTCGAGCCCCGCCCGATGGTCGGGGCTTTTTTCATTTCGCAGGACTTCACTCATGATGCTGCACGTGCCCGATGTGCTGAGCGCCGAACAGGTGCGCGAGATGCGCGCCACGCTCGAGGCCACCCAGTGGATCGACGGCCGCGAGACCGTCGGCGACCAGGGCGCCCGCGTCAAGCGCAATCGCCAGTTGCCGGAACACTCGCCGGTCGGCCGCGAACTCGGCCGCACCGTCCTGGCCGCGCTGTCGCGCAGCCCGCTTTTCTTCTCGGCGGCGCTGCCGCTGCGCTTCGTGCCGCCGCTCTTCAATCGCTACGAGGGCGGCGAGCACTACGGCCTGCACGTCGACGGTTCGGTACGCTCCGTGCCCGGCAGCGGCGAACAGCTGCGCACCGACCTTTCGTGCACCCTGTTCCTGTGCGATCCCGAAGAATACGAAGGCGGCGAACTCGAGGTGGTCGACACCTACGGCTCGCACGAGGTCAAGCTGCCGGCCGGCGACCTGATCCTCTACCCCTCCACCAGCCTGCACCGCGTGCATCCCGTGACCCAAGGGGCCCGGGTCTGCTCGTTCTTCTGGCTCCAGAGCATGGTGCGCGACGACACCCGGCGCGGCATGCTGTTCGAGCTCGACCAGGTGATCCAGCGCCTGCGCGGGCGCGTTGGCGAATGCGAAGAGACGATTTCGCTGACCGGCCAGTACCACAACCTGCTGCGGATGTGGTCGGAGATCTGAGGCCTGCCCCGACGCCGTGTCGCCCTTCGCTCGCAATAGTTATTGCAAATGCGAAGAATTCGTATTTATAATTGGGTCTTTCTTCAACAAGCCAGCTACAAGCCGTCTGCATCGCCATGATCGTCTGCGTCTGCCGCCGAGTGTCCGACCGTGAAATCGCACGCCATGCGCGCGCCGGGATGACCTTCGACGAAGTGCAGTTCGAACTCGGCGTGGCCACCCAGTGCGGCCAGTGCGAAGGCTGCGCACGCGACGTCGTCGCACAGTGCAGCGCTTCGCATCCGGTCGCCGCGCTGCATCGTGAAACCGGCGTCCAGGCGATCCAGCTTGCCAATTCCATCCAGGAAAGCAACGCATGGAACTCTTCGCGGCGCTCGGCGGCAGTCTGATTCTGGTCGCCAGTTCAGTCTGGTGGATTTTCCGCAAGTAAGAATTTAGCGTAGCGGTTTTGCTGCACCGGGACGCCACCCGTGGCGTCCGCATTCGAATGGTTGATCGTGTCTGACCGCTTTTCCCCGCCCCCCACGGCCCTCGGCCTGTCGCGCAATGCCATCATCGCCGGCAGCGTGGTGCTGTTTCACGTCGCCGCCCTCTGGGCGCTGCAGAGCGGTCTGCTGCGTCGCGCTGCCGAGGTGATCATCCCGGTCGAGATCCTCAGCGAGTTCATCGAGCCACCCAAGCCCAAGGAACTGCCGCCCCCGCCCCCGCCTCCGCCGCCCGAGCCCAAGAAGCAGATCACCAAGACGCCACCGCCGCCGCGCCCGCAGGCGATCCGCGAGCCGAAGCCGACGCCTGCTCCGAACGCGCCCACGGGCAGCGTCGAGCCGCCCCCGCCGCCGGCCCCGATGGCGCCGCCCGCCCCTCCCGAGCCGCCCGCACCACCGCCGGCGCCACCCGCACCGCCTTCCGTGCAATTGCCGTCGAGCAACGCCGACTACCTGCAGAACCCGAAGCCGGTCTATCCGGCCATGAGCAAGCGGCTGGGCGAGCAGGGCAAGACCATCGTGCGCGTGCTGATCGGCACCGACGGCCTGCCCAAGCAGGCCAGCATTCGCACCTCGAGCGGCTACGAGCGGCTCGACGAGGCGGCACGCGCAGCCGTGATGAGCTGGCGCTACGTGCCGGGCAAACGAAATGGGGTCGTCGAACCGATGGAGTTCAACGTACCGATCAACTGGGTTCTCAATTAATTTTCTGGAGTAGTTCGTATGGATTCCCACTTTGGCCTGATGAATGTCTGGCAGCAAGGCGACTTCGTCACCAAGGCTGTCGCCGTGCTGCTGATCGGCATGTCGCTCGCTTCCTGGATCGTGATCCTCATCAAGGCGATCGACGTCATCAAGTACAAGCGCCTCGCGAAGCAGTCGCAGGATTTCTGGCACAGCGAAGACTTCGCCACCGCGCTGGCCAAGCTCGGCAAGGACGACAGCAATCCGTTCCGCGTGCTGGCGCTCGAAGGCCGCGAGGCCGCCGCCCACCATCGCAACACCAAGGCGCATCTGCACGACGCGCTCGACGTCAGCGACTGGATCACGCGCGCGCTGCGCAACGGCATCGACGAGTTCACGGCCCGCCTGCAGACCGGCCTTGCGGTGCTGGCTTCGGTGGGCTCCACCGCCCCCTTCATCGGCCTGTTCGGCACGGTCTGGGGCATCTACCACGCGCTCATGAGCATCGGCTCGGCCGGCCAGGCGACCATCGACAAGGTGGCCGGCCCGATCGGCGAAGCGCTGATCATGACGGCGCTGGGTCTCGCGGTCGCGATTCCCGCCGTGCTCGGCTACAACGCACTGGTACGCGGCAACAAGTTCGTGCTGACCAAGCTCAACAGCTTCGCGCACGACCTGCATGCCTACTTCGTCACGGGCGCCCGCGTGCAGAGCGGCGGCGACGCCACGGTCGTTCCGCTCAAGAAGGTCTGAGCACCATGGCATTCGGAACACAGGACGAGCCCGACGAGGTCATGAACGAGATCAACATGACGCCGCTGGTCGACGTCATGCTGGTGCTGCTGATCATCTTCATCATCACGGTGCCGGTCATGAAGCATGCGGTGAACATCGATCTGCCGCGCGCCACCAGCGAACCGGAGCAGACCAAGCCGCAGAACATCCTGTTCACGGTCGCGGCCGACGGCAGCTACTACTGGAACGAGCAGAAGATCGAGGACGCCGAACTCATCGGCCGGCTCGCCACCGAGGCCGCCAAGGATCCGCAGCCCGAACTGCACATCCGCGGCGACAAGGCCGTGCGCTACGAGCGCGTCGCGCAGGCCATGTCGGCCGCACGCGAGGCCGGCGTGCGCAAGATCGGTTTCATCACCGAGCCGGACGCCAAGTAGCGCCCCGCTACAAATTAAATCAATCGCGGCGATTGACTTTCAATTGAGAATGGTTATCATTAACCAATCGCTTCAGCAAAGGGATTTCCAGATGACTGCCACGCCCAACACCTTCACCGTTCTGAGCCATCCTTCGCTGGACCACTCGGGTGGTGGCCGTGCTGCCGAGGCGGTTCGCCCGGCCGCCTTGCTCGAAAGCGCCGAGCTTCTCAAGGGCAGCAAGGCTGTCGGCATCCTTCACAACGGCTCGCTCTACCGCCTGCAAGCCACCAAACTCGGCAAGCTGATCCTCACCAAGTAGGTTCAGCCTGCCCCTCGCGCAAGTTTCATCGTGGGGCGACTCGAGGAGATTCATCTCCGAAGGGTCGTTTTTTGCTAGCCAACGGTTCGCCGACTAGCCAAGCTTTTTTTCACGCTGAACAACGAACAACGCCGTCCCTCAGGACGGCGTTTTTGCTTTGGCGCGCGGCGTTCAGAGTCCGAGTGCCGCGATCCCTGCCTTGGCGATCTGCGCGTCTTCGTTCGACTTGACGCCACTGACGCCCACGGCGCCGATGACCTGGCCGTCCTTCACGATCGGCACGCCGCCTTCGAGCAGGCCCTCGATGCCGGGCGCCGTCAGGAAGGAATTGCGGCCGCCGTTGATCATGTCCTCGTAGGTCTTGCTCTCGCGGCGGCCCATGGCGGCCGTGTGGGCCTTGGCCGGGGCGATATGGGCCGACAGTGCCGCGGCGCCGTCCAGGCGCTGCAGCCACAGCAGGTTGCCGCCGTCGTCGGTGATCGCAAAGGTCACGGCCCAGTTGTTCTTCAGCGCCTCGGCTTCGGCAGCGGCAGCGATCGCCTTGACGTCGGCGAGTTCGAGGAAGGATTTGGTTTTCATGGTGCTGTCCAGGAGTAAGTTGAGCGACCGCCAAGCATAGCGTTCCGGCTGTCCGCCACCGGGCCCGCGGGTAGGAACGTTGAACGACGGGGTTTTTCCGCGGCGCCGATCTTGCGGGCACCTAGAATGCGCCCATCTGCATGTCTGCAGCCAACCCAGGAGCCCCGGCATGAACGACCGCGTCAACACCTTCGACACCAGCGTAGGCCAAGGCCAGGCGCTGCCGCAGACGGACCGCCAGCGCGTGCTGCGCAACACCTACTGGCTGCTCGCACTGAGCCTGCTGCCCACCGTGCTGGGCGCCTGGCTCGGCGTCGCTACCGGCATCACGCGCTCGCTCTCGGGCGGCATGGGCCTGATCGTCTTCCTGGGCGGCGCCTTCGGCTTCATGTTCGCGATCGAGAAAACCAAGAACTCGGCCGCCGGCGTGCCGGTGCTGCTGGGCTTCACCTTCTTCATGGGCCTGATGCTGTCGCGCATGATCGCGATGGTGCTGGGCTTCAAGAACGGCCCCGAGCTGGTCATGACCGCCTTCGGCGGCACCGCAGGCGTGTTCTTCGTCATGGCTTCGCTTGCGACCGTCATCAAGCGCGATCTGTCGGGCATGGGCAAGTGGCTGTTCGTCGGCGCGATCGTGCTGATGTTCGGCGCCATCATCAACATCTTCGTCGGCTCGAGCGCCGGCATGATGGCGATCTCGGTGGCCGCGATCGGCATCTTCTCGGCCTACATGCTGTACGACCTCAAGCAGATCATGGACGGCGGCGAGACCAACTACATCAGCGCCACCCTGGCCCTCTATCTCGACATGTTCAACGTCTTCCAGAGCCTGCTCGCGCTGCTCGGCATCTTCGGCGGCGAACGCGACTGATCCCCGCCGCATGCTGCAGATGAAAGGGCCCCAAGGGGCCCTTTTTCATGCGCGGTCGAACACCGCGATCGACTCGACATGCGCCGTGTGCGGGAACATGTTCACCACGCCTGCGAAGCTGCAGCGGTAGCCGGCCTGGTGCACCAGTAGGCCGGCATCGCGCGCGAGCGTCGACGGATTGCAGCTCACGTAGACGATGCGCTTGGGCGGCGTCCAGCTGCCGGCGTGCGGCTCGACCTGCTGATGCAGGTCGGCCAGCGCCTTGGCCAGCGCGAAGGCGCCTTCGCGCGGCGGATCGACCAGCCACTTGTCGGCCACACCGTCCGCCACCAGCATCGCGGGCGTCATCTCGAACAGATTGCGCGCAACGAACGCCGCCGGGCTGAGGGCGCGCCGACCCGGCACGGCCGGCCGGTTGCGCTCGTAGTTGGCGGTGGCGCGCGCCACCAGTGTGTCGCTGCCCTCGATGCCGAGCACCTCGCGCGCCCGGCTCGCGAGCGGGAGCGTGAAGTTGCCGAGGCCGCAGAACCAGTCGATCACGCGCTCGTCGGCCTGAACATCGAGCAGGCGCAGGGCGCGGCCGACCAGCACGCGGTTGATGTGCGGATTGACCTGCGTGAAATCGGTCGGCTTGAAAGGCATGGTGACGCCGAACTCGGGCAGCGCATAAGCCAGCGGCGGACCGCCCTCCTCGAGCAGCTTGACCGTGTCGGGGCCCTTGGCCTGAAGCCACCATTGAACGCCCTCGTGGGCCGCCGCGAAGGCCTTGAGACGGGCCAGGTCGGCACCGGACAAGGGCTCGAGGTGCCGCAGCACCAGCGCGATCACGCCGAGGCCGTTGCCGTTCTCGGCATCGCCGCAGGCCAGTTCGATCTGCGGACAGGTCTCGCGCGCGTCCATCGAGCCGATGAGCTCGCGCAGCGGCAGCAGCATGTCGCTGACCACCGCCGGCAGCACCGGGCAGACCTTCATGTCGGCCAGGTAGCGGCTCTTGCGCTCGTGGAAGCCGATCAGCACCGTGCCCTTCTTCACCACATGGCGCACCGACAGCCGTGCGCGGTAGCGGTAGTGCCAGGCCGGGCCCTCGAGCGGGCGCAGCAGGTTGTCGGGGCGTACCTTGCCCAGGTGCCAGAGGTTGTCCTCGAGCGACCGCTGCTTGACCGCCACCTGCGCCGACGCATCGAGATGCTGCATCTTGCAGCCGCCGCAGGCGCCCGCATGCAGACCGAAGTGCGGGCAGCCCGGCCGCACGCGCTGCGACGACTCACGCTGGATCGCGGTGACGGTGCCCTGCTCCCAGTTGTTCTTCCTGCGGTGCACGTTGAAGCGCACCTCCTCGAAGGGCAAGGCTCCTTCGATGAAGACCACCATGCCATCGGCCTTGTGGGCCACGCCCTGGGCGTCGAGGTCGAGCGACTCGACCTGCAGCCATTCGTCCTGCGCGTGGGGCGCCTGCTTGTTTTTCTCTTTCGATTCCGTCATCCCCGGATTGTCTCAGGGCGGCAGGTCCCCCCCACGGGCACTACAACAAGGCGTCGCGCTGCACGCCCGAGCGCTCGAGCTGTCGGCGCATCTTGCCCAGCGCCTCGTTCTGGATCTGCCGCACGCGCTCGCGCGTGAGGCCCAGGCGCAGGCTGAGCACCTCGAGCGTCTCGGGATCGCGGTCGTGGAGGCCGAACCGGCCTTCGAGCACCTCACGCTCGCGCTCGCTCAGCAGCAGGATCCATTCGTCGAGCAGCTTCTCGACCTCATGGGTCTGGGCGACGCCCGTGGGGTCGCCGGCCGCGTCGTCCGACGCCACGGTGTCGAACAGCGAGAAGCTGTCGTCGCCGCGCTCGCTGCCGGCATCGAGCGATCGCGGCGCGTCGGCCAGCGCCAGCAGATCGGCAACCTCCTTCGTTTCGCGGCCCAGCAGCGCAGCCACGTCCTCGACACGCACGCCATCGGGCCGTCGCGCGACGAAGTCGGCATCACCCTCGAGCGCCCGGCGCGCCCGCAGCACCTGGTGCAGCTCTCGCACGACATGCACCGGCAGCCGGATGGCTCGCGCCTGCAACATCGCCGCGCGCTCGACGGCCTGCCGGATCCACCAGGTGGCGTAGGTGGAGAAGCGGAAACCGCGCTCGGGCTCGAACTTCTGGATCGCATGCATCAGACCCAGATTGCCTTCCTCGATCAGGTCCGCCAGCGGCACGCCGCGACCCAGGCAGGACTTGGCGATGCTCACCACCAGGCGCAGGTTGTGCTCGATCATCGACTGCCGGGCTGCGAAGTCGCCGGCCCGCGCGGCACAGGCGGTACGGTATTCCTCTTCCGGGGTGAAGAGTTCGGTGCGGCGGATCTCGCTCAGGTAGAGGGTAAGAGAATCGCCGGCCGTCGTGTCCGCGCCATCGATCGAATCAGACGCTGCCGCCGCGGCCGCCTTGCCCGCCGCTCGCCGCGCGACTGCGCGGGGAGACTGGCGGACGGTGGCCATGGCGACCGCTAGCGCACCGGCAGATAGCGGGCCGGATCGACCGGCTTGCCCTGGCGGCGGATCTCGAAGTGCAGCTTGACGCGGTCAGCGTCGCTGTTGCCCATCTCGGCGATCTTCTGGCCCTTCTGCACCGATTGGTCTTCCTTCACGAGCAGCGTGCGGTTGTGCGCATAGGCCGTGAGGTAGGTGTTGTTGTGCTTGAGGATGATCAGGTTGCCGTAGCCGCGAAGGCCTGCGCCGGCATAGACCACGCGGCCGTCGGCCGCTGCCAGCACCGAATCGCCGGCCTTGCCGCTGATGTCGAGGCCCTTGTTCTTGACCTCGTCGAAGCCGGCGATCAGCGAACCCTGTGCAGGCCAGATCCAGCCCACGTCCTCGTCGCCCGAGGCTGCGGCCGGTGGGGTGGGAGAGGCAGTGACCGGCACGGGTGGCTTGGTGGTTGCGCCCGGATTCGGCGCGGACGCGGCCGGCGCGGCAGCCGCAGCGGCCGCCGCTGCTGCTGCTGCTGCGGCAGCCGTCGTCGTGGTGGGCGCGACGGTGGCCGGCGTCACGGGCTTGGCGGCCACGGCGGGCGAATCACCGCTCGGCGGAATCACGCGCAGCACCTGGCCGACTTCGATCAGGTCCGGGTTGTCGAGGTTGTTCCAGCGCGCGATGTTCTGCCAGGTCTGGCCGGTCTCGATGCCGATGCGGCGGATGGTGTCGCCGGGGCGCACCGCGTAGTAGCCGGGCTTGCCGTAGTTCTCGATGCCGGGCAGCGGCTTGCCGGATGCATCGACGGTGATGGGAGGGCCGCCGGGCGTGCCCGTTGCAGCGTTGGCGTTGGTCGGGGCCTGCGTCATGGTGCCGCGGTCTTCGACCGGCACCGGACCACGCGGCGAGGCGCAGCCCGCAATCACGAGTACACCCGCCAGCGCAACGCCGGCAGGCCAACTCCGATTGCCAAAAACTTTCATTGTTCTTCCCTTCAAGCAATTCCCGATTTTAGGGGGACAAAGTGAACGGCCTCAAGAATGCGGCGCTCGAGACCGCGGGTGGTTCTGTCGATCACGACGAGGGCCTGTCCGCCGCTGGCCGAGTGGGTCGGCGCGACGATGCGGCCGCCGACCGCCAGCTGATCGATCCAGGCATCGGGCACCGCTTCGCCGCCGGCCGCCGCGATGATGCCCGCATAGGGCGCACCCTTGGCATAGCCGAGCATGCCGTCGCCGAGCATCAGGTGCACGGTGGCAAGGCGGAATGGTCGCAGGTTGACGCGAGCCTTATCGTGCAGGCCGCGCAGCCGCTCGATGCTGTAGACCTCGGTCGCGACATGGCTCAGCACCGCAGCCTGGTAGCCGCAGCCGGTGCCGATCTCGAGCACGCGGCCCAGGCGCTCGGAGGGCTTGCCGGCCAGCGCCGGCGCACCGAGCAGCAGTTCGATCATGCGCGACACCACGTTCGGCTTGGAGATGGTCTGGCCGAGGCCGATGGGCAGGCTGGTGTCCTCGTAGGCCTGGTTGACCAGCGCGCTGTCGACGAAGCGATGGCGCTCGACCGTGCCCATGGCGCGCAGCACGCGGGCATCCGCGATGCCCTGCGCCGCGAGTCGCTGAACCATCCGCGTGCGCACCGCGTCCGAGGCCATCGAAGGCGTGGCCGGAACGATCGGCCTCGCAGGAACGGCAGGCTTGCGACCGCCGGTGGCGGCCGAAGCGGTGGGCGTGAGGCGCACGGGAAAGCCCGGCCGCTGGCTGGCCAAGTCAGTTCCCCGCGACGCGCGCCATGGTCTCGCGCCACTGGCCGAGGTTGGCGTGGTCGGTGAGATCGATCTGCAGCGGCGTGAGCGCGACGTGGCCGGCGGCGCTGGCATGGAAGTCGGTGCCCTCGCCGCTGTCCTTGGCACTGCCCGCGCCGGCGATCCAGTACATGGTCTCGCCGCGCGGACTGTCCTGGGTGATCACCTTCTCGGCCGCGTGGCGGCGGCCGAGCCGGCAGACCTTGACCGGCTTCAGTTCCTCGAAGGGACGGTTCGGCACGTTGACGTTGAGCAGGAAGGTCGGGCCGTCGAGCATCTTCTCGCGCTCGATCTGCTGGACCAGGCGGCGCGCGACGCGGGCGGCGGCATCGACATGCGCCCAGCCCTTCTCGATCTGCGAGAAGGCGATCGCGGGAATGCCGAACAGATAGGCCTCCATGGCGGCGCCGACCGTGCCCGAATAGATGGTGTCGTCGCCCATGTTGGCGCCGTTGTTGATGCCCGAGACGACCAGGTCGGGGCGGTAGTCGAGCAGGCCCTTGAGCGCGATGTGGACGCAGTCGGCCGGCGTGCCGGTCACGTAGCGGAAGCCGTTGTGCGCCTTGTGCACGTAGAGCGGCGCCGCCAGCGTGAGCGCGTTCGACTTCGCGCTGTTGTTGTGCTCGGGCGCGACCACCTCGACCTCTGCGATGTCCTTGAGCGCTTCGTGCAGTGCCACCAGGCCAGGCGCCTGGAAGCCGTCGTCGTTGGAAATGAGTATCTTCATTGGCATCGGTCAGTGGCCGGCATTGTAGGCGGCGCGTGGGTCACGACAGGGACACGCACCGGCTGCACGGCCGCCCTATCATCGTCCCGATTTCCGTTTGCCCCCAGCCCCCATACACAGGAGACACGAGCATGCACGCATGGCTCTGCGAGAACCCCGTCGGCGTCGATGCGCTGACCTGGAAGGAACTGCCCACCCCGACGCCGGGAGCCGGGCAGGTGCTGATCGAGATCAAGGCCGCGAGCCTCAATTTCCCGGACCTGCTGATCGTGCAGAACAAGTACCAGATGAAGCCGCCGCTGCCCTTCGTGCCGGGCTCCGAGTACGCGGGCGTGGTGGCTGCGGTGGGCGAAGGCGTCACGCACCTGAAG
The DNA here is from genome assembly GCF_030316885.1 of Variovorax jilinensis. Classification (GTDB taxonomy): domain Bacteria; phylum Pseudomonadota; class Gammaproteobacteria; order Burkholderiales; family Burkholderiaceae_C; genus Variovorax; species Variovorax jilinensis. The sequence goes on from NZ_JASZYQ010000003.1 coordinate 774,539, forward strand.
GTGGGCCAGAACGTGGCCTGCCTGTCGGGCACCGGCGGCTTCGCCACCCACACGCTGGCGCCCGCAGCCTTGTGCATGCCCTTGCCCGACGGCTTCGGCCATGTCGACGCGGCCGCATTCATCATGATCTATGCGACGTCGTGGCACGCGCTCATGGATCGCGCGCAATTGAAGGCCGGCGAAACGGTGCTGGTGCTCGGCGCGGCCGGCGGCGTGGGCACGGCGGCCATCCAGATCGCAAAGGCAGCCGGCGCCAAGGTGATTGCAGCGGCATCGACCGACGAGAAATGCGAGCTTTGCAAATCGATTGGTGCCGATGCGACGATCAACTACACGACGCATTCGCTGCCCAATGGCTTTCGCGATGCCGTGAAGGCCGCCACCGACGGCAAGGGGCCGGATGTCATTTACGACCCGGTTGGCGGTGATTTCGCAGAACCGGCATTCCGCTCCATTGCGTGGCGCGGCCGTTATCTGGTGGTCGGCTTTGCAGCCGGTCCCATTCCGTCGTTGCCATTGAATTTGACGCTGCTCAAGGGCGCGTCGCTGGTCGGCGTGTTCTGGGGCGATTTCGCGCGTCGCGAACCCAAGGCCAACGCACAGATGATGGCCGAATTGGCGCAGTGGTACGGCCAGGGCAAGATCAAGCCGGTGATCGACCAGACGATGCCGATGTCGGAACTCAAGGCGGCCTATGCCCACATGGGTTCGCGCGGCGTCAAGGGCAAGCTCGTGATGGTCAACTGAGACGCACGCAGCGGCCACGAAAAAGCCCGCTTGCGCGGGCTTTTTCATTGGGCGGTGGAGGTCGCTCTATTTGATCTCGAAATCAGCGAGCGACTTGCCTGCAGCCAGCGCTTCGGTGATCCAGCGCGGCTTGCGGCCGCGGCCACCGGACCAGGTTTCGCCCGTGGGACTGCGGTACTTGGCCGCGGACTTGGGAGCAACGATGCCCGCGCTGCGCTTGGGAGCACGTCCACCGAGTTTCAGATCGGCGGCGGTGAGGCCGTATTCGGCAATCTTCCTGCGCAACTCCTCGATGACGCCGGCACGCTCCTGATTCCTCAGATCCTCGGCTTGCTTGCGCAATTGCGCGATCTGCTCGTCGTGCTTCTTGATCTGGGAATTGATGTCGGCAAGTGTTGAGGCCATCGGTGGGTACCCTCGAATTGGAAAGCCGAAATTTTAATTCAGTTTTCTATTCAAGCAAGCCAAAAACCGGGTAGAACACGCCGGCTGTCGAAAAGCCGGTAATTGCATGCCGCCGAGGCGGAGCCAGACCCGGTTGCAGGAACGCAATCCGGCCTCCAAAAGGCCGTACAAAGGTTGCACCAAGGCCGCACAAAGCAAAACAGGCACCGAAGTGCCTGTTTTGATGACGAATGTCTTGGGGTGGCTGATGGGACTCGAACCCACGACGACCAGAATCACAATCTGGGACTCTACCAGCTGAGCTACAGCCACCGTAGAGCCATCGATTGTAGCGCGAAAAATCTATCGTCCGGCAGCCAGCGCCGATTCGGCGGGCTTCGGCACGAGGATTTCCGCCTTGAAGCGGTCCTTGAGCAGGTTGTAGTAGGCCATCGTCTCGGCGGCACCGATGGCCTGGGCGAACTGCTCGTTCTCCTGCTTGGCCATATCGGCGGGCGGCGGCGTACGCGGCACGCTCTTGATCACGCGCACCACGGCATAGCCCTGGGCACCGAGGTCGGCGCCGACCAGCGCGGGCAGCTTGCTGCCGTCGGCGCGCAATGCGACGTCGATCACGCCGATGGGCTGCGACTGCGTCTCGAGGCGCGACACGGTGACCGGGGCGCCGAAGGAGGCGCCGGCCGCATCGGTCTTCCAGGCGGCCAGCTTGGCCTCGCCCTCGGCCCGCGCGAGCGCCGCGGCGCGCTCGGCGATCAGTTGCGTGCGAACCTTGTCCTTGACTTCGTCGAAGGGCAGCGTGCGCGCCGGCGAGAACTGGACGACGCGGCCCGATGCGAGCTGGTTGGCGCCGATCTCGATGGCCTCGGTGTTGTGCTTGCGCTCGAGCGTGTCGGGCGCGAACAGCGCGTTGAGGAAATTGCGGCTCGCCAGTGCGCCGGTGGCACCGGCCGCGGGCGTGCGGCCGACGTGATCGGCCGTCTGGATCTTGAGGCCGAGCTTGTCGGCCGTGGGCTGCAGGCTGTCGGGCTGCTGGTAGACCAGGTCGGTGAAGGCCTCCGCCGCCTTCGCGAATTCCTGCGTGGCCTGCTGGCTGCGCACGTCGTTCTCGATCGTCGCGCGCACCTTGTCGAACGGCGGCACGATGGCCGGCTTGATGTCGGTCACGAGGATGATGTGGTAGCCGAACTCGGTCTCGACGACGTTGCTGATCTCGCCCTTCTTGAGCGTGAACACCACGTCCTCGAAAGGCTTGACCATCGCGCCGCGCGTGACGATGTCGAGGTCGCCGCCCTGCGCGGCCGAGCCCGGGTCCTGCGAATTCTTGCGCGCCAGATCGGCGAAGGTGTTCGGCGCCTTGCGCAGCTCGGCCAGCAGCTGATCGGCCTTCTTGCGCGCCTGTTCGCGCTCCGCCGCCGGGGCGCTGGCAGGTGCGGCGATCAGGATATGGCTCGCGCGCCGCTCCTCCTTGGAGCCGAACCGGCCCGCGTTCTGGTCGTAGTAGCTGCGCAGGTCGGCTTCGCTCACCGCAATGTTCTTCTTCGCGGACTCGAGGTCGAGCACCAGGTACTGCACGTTCGCTTGCTCGGCCTGCTGGAACTGCGCCGAGTGGTCCTTGTAGAAGGCCTGCAGGTCGGCGTCGCTGACGTTCACCTTGGCGGCGAAGTCGGCCGGCTTGAAGAGGGCGACCTGGACCTCGCGCCGGTCGTAGAAGGCGTCGAGCGTGGCGGCGGCCTGGGCCGGCGTCGCGAAGGCGGTGCCGGAGACGCCGAGCGAGACCTGCTGGGTCGCCAAGTCGGCCCTCACCGAGGCTTCGTACTGTTCGGGCGTGCGGCCGGTGGCACGCATGAAGGTCTCGCGGTCGAACTTGCCGTCGGCGGTGCGGAAGCTCGCGAGGCCCGGGTCGGCCGCGAACATGCGTGCCAGCCGCTCTTCGGACACCGTCATGTTCGACTTGGCGGCTGCAGCCGCCAGGACGCGCTCGCGCACCATGCGTTCGAGCGTGGCGTAGCGCGCAGCGTCGGAATCGAGCAGCGCGGCATCGATGTTGGGCGCCTGCTGACGGATGCGGTCGACCTCGTTTCGGTGCTGTGCGTCCCATTCGGGCCGCGTGATGTCGGCCCCCGCGACCCGGGCCACCATCTCGCCCTGGCCCATGCCCTGGTAGCGATCGACGCCGAACAGCACGAACGAAGGAATGATCAGCAAGAACAAGAAGAACATGACGATCTTGTGGTGCTTGCGGAAGGAATCAAACATGCTTGGACGCTCTCTAGGACGGAATAGCAAAACAGCAATAAAAAAGGCGAACCGTCAGTTCGCCTTCGATGCATCGGGTGGTGGGTGCTGAGGGGCTCGAACCCCCGACCTACGCCGTGTAAAGGCGCCGCTCTACCAACTGAGCTAAGCACCCCACCTTGATCAATGACTCAGTTCAGCGCGTCTTTGAGCGCCTTGCCGGGCCGGAACTTGGGAATCTTGGCGGCCTTGATTTTAATCGCGTCGCCGGTGCGCGGATTCCGGCCGGTGCGGGCGGCCCGCTTGCCGACCGCGAAGGTGCCGAAACCGACCAGCGACACGGAGCCGCCCTTCTTGAGCGTGGTACGAATGGCGCCGATGGTGGATTCGAGTGCGCGCGTGGCAGCGGCTTTGGAGATGTCGGCGTTCTTTGCGATGTGCTCAATCAGTTCGGTTTTGTTCACAAGGGCCCCTTGCAGAAAAATTGTTGATCAGGGTCGTCAGAAGCGGCGCCAGCCCCGTGGCGAGGCCACGGAGGTGGACAGGAAGATTGGGTGGCAGCTCTGACGCGCCGGCAGCGCGCTGCCGACAAGGATTACAACCACTGGGTTACGGGGTGTCAATACGACGCGCCCCCGTGAATGCCAGCGAGGAGCGCGATTTTAGTGGCGTTTTCGTGAACTGCTTTTCAAAGCACCTCGGCGATGGCCCGGCCCAGATCGGCGGTACGAGCGCTGCCGCCGATGTCCGGCGTGCGCGGCGCACCGCTTCCGGGCGCAAGCACCTTTTCGATCGCGGCCAGGATCGCGTCGTGCGCGGCCTTGTGGCCGAGGAACTCGAGCATCATCGCGCCGCACCAGATCTGACCGATCGGGTTCGCGATGCCCTTGCCCGCGATGTCGGGCGCCGAGCCGTGCACCGGCTCGAACAGCGACGGCGTGGTGCGCTCGGGATTGAGGTTGGCGCTCGGCGCGATGCCGATGGTGCCGGTGCAGGCCGGCCCGAGGTCGGAGAGGATGTCGCCGAAGAGATTGCTCGCCACGACGACATCGAAGAAGTCGGGCCGCTGCACGAAGTGCGCCGTGAGGATGTCGATGTGGAACTTGTCGAGCGTGACGCCCGGGTACTGCCCGCCCATGGCCGCGACGCGCTCGTCCCAGTAGGGCATGGTGATCGAGATGCCGTTCGACTTGGTGGCGCTGGTCAGGTGCCTCTTGGGACGCGACTGCGCGAGCTCGAAGGCGAACTTCAGCACCCGATCGACACCCACGCGCGACATCACCGTCTCCTGGATCACGATCTCGCGTGCCGTGCCTTCGTACATGCGCCCGCCGATGCTCGAATACTCGCCCTCGGTGTTCTCGCGCACGATGTACATGTCGATCTCGCCGGGCTCGCGCGGAGTGCCGTCGCGCCGGACCACTGGCGCGACGATGCCGGGCATCAGCCGCGCAGGGCGAAGGTTGATGTACTGATCGAACTCGCGCCGGAACAGCAGCAGCGAGCCCCACAGCGAGACGTGGTCGGGAATCTTGTCGGGCCAGCCGACGGCCCCGAAGTAGATCGCGTCGTGGCCGCCGATCTGCGCCTTCCAGTCGTCGGGCAGCATCTTGCCGTGCTTCTCGCAGTAGTCCCAGCTCGAGAAATCGAAGTGGTCGAACTTCAGGTCGATGCCGAATCGGCGCGCCGCGGCATCGAGCACGCGCAGGCCCTCGGGCATGGTCTCCTTGCCGATGCCGTCGCCGGCGATGACTGCGATGCGTTGGGTGCTCATGTCTCGGATCCTCGGTTGGCGTTGAAGAAGGAAAGCGCGTCGGCCAACAGCTCTGCGGGCGCTTCCTCGGGAATGTAGTGGCCGCAGGGCAGCGCAGCGCCCTCGACCCGCTCGGCGCGCGCCCGCCAGAGTGCAAGCACGTCGAAGCAGCGCCCCACCGCACCCTCGGCGCCCCACAGCACGCGCAGCGGCTGCACCAGGCGACGGCCGGCAGCGATGTCGGCGCGGTCATGGTCGAGGTCGATGGTGGCCGAGGCACGGTAGTCCTCGCAGACGGCCTCTGCCGTGCCAGGGATGGCGGCGCAGCGTTCGTATTCGGCCATCGCCTCCGGCGTGAACGGCGCGAGGCCGGCATGGCGACCGCCCATCACGCTGTGCAGGTAGCGCCGCGGATCGCTCTCGATCAGGGCCTCGGGCAGCGGCGGCGGCTGGATCAGGAAGAACCAGTGCCAGTAGGCACGCGCGAAGACCTCGGTGGTGTTCTGGTACATCGCGAGCGTGGGCGCGATGTCGAGCAGCAGCAGCCGCTCGACCGCCTGCGGATGGTCGACCGCGAGCCTGTGCGCGACCCGCGCGCCGCGGTCGTGCGCGAGCACGCCGAAGCGCTCGAAGCCGTGTGCGCGCATCGCGAACAGCGCGTCGAGCGCCATCTCGCGCTTGCTGTGGCGCAGATGCGCCGGGTCCGCCGGCGGCCGGCCCGAATCGCCGTAGCCGCGCAGGTCGAGCAACACCACGGTGAACTGCTCGGCCAGTCGCGGCGCCACGCGGTGCCAGTTGGCATGGGTCTGCGGATGGCCGTGCAGCAGCAGCAGCGGCGCGCCGCGGCCACCGATGCGGCCATGCAGGCGGACGCCGTCGCGCTCGAGGTCGAAGGTGGTGAACTTCTCGAACATGGGGCGATCGTACGTTGCGTGCGCGGCCTCATCAAGCAACAATCGGTCAATCAATACTTTCCAGAATGGAAGCAATCGAATGAGCGACATCGATCGCAGCGATCTCGCCCTCGTGCTCGCGATCCGCGATGGCGGCAGTCTCGCTGCCGCCGCGGCCGCGCTCGAGGTCGTGCCCTCGGTGGTCACCAAGCGGCTCGGTGCGCTCGAGTCCCAGCTGGGCCAGCGGCTGTTCGAACGCACCACGCGGCGCCTGAACGTGACGGCCGAGGGCGAGACGGTCTGCCAGCATGCGCGCAGCCTGCTCGAGGGCTTCGCGGCTCTCGAGAACGAACTCGGCGAGCGCCAGAGCGAACTGCGCGGCACGCTGCGCCTGGCGGCCACCTTCGGCTTCGGACGCCACTGGCTCGGTCCGGCACTGGCCGACTTCAATGCGCGCCATCCCGGCCTGGAGATCCAGCTCACGCTGGCCGAGAGCCTGCCCGACCTCGGCGCGGAGGGCTACGACGGCGCGGTCTGGCTCGGCGCGCCGCCGCAGCAGCGTGCGGCAGAGCGCGTGAGCCGCCGCATCGCCCGCAACCAGCGCGTGCTGGCCGCGAGCGCGGACTATCTCGCGCGCCGCGGCATGCCCGCGGACCCCGCGGCGCTGGCCGCGCACGACTGCCTGGTGACGCGCGAGAACAGCGAGGGCGGCGAGCGCGAGTTCGCACTCTGGCCGCTGCGCCACGCGCGCGATGGCAGCACCGCGCGGGTGCGCGTTCGCGGGCCGCTGTCCAGCAACTCGGGCGAGCTGGTGCGCGACTGGTGCCTGGCCGGTCGCGGCATCATGCTGCGCAGCCTGTGGGACGTCGCGCCGCGTCTGGCGAGCGGCGAACTCGTGCGGGTGCTCCCGCAGTACGCGATGCCCGATGCCGACCTGCAATGGATCGCGCCGTGGCGCCCCAGGACACCGCGGCGCGTGCGGCTCCTGATCGACTTCCTGGTGGAGCGCTTCCGCCCCGAGCCCTGGAAGGACCTCAGCTCTTCACGACGAGGCTGACGCCGATCGCCGTGATCGCGATGCCCGCGAGCGTCACGGCCGTGATCGGTTCGGAGAACAGCAGCCAGGCCATCACCGCGGTGCAGGGTGGCACCAGGTACAGCAGGCTGGTGACGGCGGTGGCGGTGCCGCGCTGGATCAGCATGTAGAGCAGCGAACTGCCGCCCAGCGACAGCGCGAGCACCGACCAGGCCATGGCGCCGCCCGAAGACAGGTTCCAGTGAATCGAGTCCGACTCGAAGGCGGCCAGCGGCAGCGTGACCAGCAAGGCCGCGCCGAGCTGGATCGCGCTCGCGCTGCGCACGTCGCAGGGCGCGAGGAAGCGCTTCTGGTAGAGCGTGCCCGCAGTGATCGAGAACAGCGCCGTGAGCGCCAGCGACATCGTGAGCAGGCTGACCTCGCCGCCCTGCCCGAGCTTGCGCAGCACCACGAGCACCAGCCCCGTGAAGCCCAGCAGCAGCCCGGCCCACTGTCGGCGCGAGATGGTGCCGCCGTTCATCGACAGCCAGACCGCGGTCAGAACCGGCTGGATGCCCACCAGCAGCGCCACCAGGCCGGAGCCCATGCCGGCGCGCACCGCGGCCCACACGCCGCCCAGGTAGCCGGCCTGCATCAGCACGCCGATGACGGCCAGGTGCAGCCACTGCGCGCGATCGCGCGGCCAGGCCACGCGGGCCCAGAGGACCCAGATGACGAAGCAGACCATCGAGAGCGCATAGCGCACGGCCAGGAACTTGAGCGGCGGCGCGTACGGCATGCCGTAGCGCGCGACGATGAAGCCGGTGCTCCAGATCAGAACGAACACCGCCGGCATCGCGCGCAGCCAGCCCGCATTGCGGGCTGCGCCGGTCATGGCGCGCGGGCCCTGATCTCGGGAATGGCCTTTTGCAGGTAATAGACCATCGACCAGACGGTCAGTACAGCCGATATCCAGATCAGCCACTGGCCCCAGATCCCGGTGTCGATGCGGCCGAACAGCGTGCCGTCGTACAGCAGGAAGGGGATCGCGACCATCTGCACCACGGTCTTGACCTTGCCGATCATGTGGACCGCGACGCTCTTGCCGGCGCCGATCTGCGCCATCCATTCGCGCAGCGCGGAGATCGCGATCTCGCGGCCGATGATGATCAGCGCCACGAAGACGTCCGCGCGGTTCAGGTGCACCAGCACCAGCAGCGAGGCGCAGACCAGGAACTTGTCGGCCACCGGATCGAGGAAGGCACCGAAGGCCGAGGTCTGGTTGAGGCGGCGCGCGAGGAAGCCGTCGAGCCAGTCGGTGGCCGCGAAGACGATGAACATGACCGTGGCGATCAGGTTGCGCATCGGCTCGGCGATCGGCAGGTAGAACACGCCCACGATCAGCGGGATCGCGACGATGCGCGTCCAGGTCATGATCGTTGGCAGGGTCCAGAACATTGCTGGCGAGTATATGGGGCTGCGGCCGCGGGCCCGTGACAGGCTCAATGCAGCGCGCGGTAGATCTCTTCGGCCAGGTCGAACGCGATGCCATCCACCGAGGCGATGTCCTCGATGCTCGCCGCGGCCACGCCACGGATGCCACCGAAGCGCTGCAGCAGGCGCGCGCGCCGCTTGGGGCCGATGCCCGGGATGTCCTCGAGCTGGCTGCCGCCGACTCGCACCTTGGCGCGCTTGGCGCGCATGCCGGTGATCGCGAAGCGATGGGCCTCGTCGCGGATCTGCGCCACCAGCATCAGCGCGGCCGAATCGCGGCCCAGGTAGACCTTCTCGCGGCCGTCGGCGAAGACCAGCTCCTCCAGGCCCACCTTGCGGCCCTCCCCCTTCTCGACGCCGACGATCAGCGACAGCGGCAGGCCCAGTTCACTGAAGACCTCGCGCGCCATCGACACCTGGCCCTTCCCGCCGTCGACCAGCACGAGTTCGGGCATGCGCGCCGACCGGGTGCCCGGCCGCGCGTCGGTGCCTACGCCGCCCGCATCGCCGGCCGGCGGGGCGTCGCTCTCGGCCGCCATCGCCTCGGCCAGCTTGCCGTAGCGGCGGTGCAGCACCTGGCGCATGGCAGCGTAGTCGTCGCCAGGCGTGATGCCCTCGATGTTGTAGCGCCGGTACTCGCGGTTCTGCATCGCATGGTGCTCGAACACCACGCAGGAAGCCTGGGTCGCCTCGCCCGCGGTGTGCGAGATGTCGAAGCACTCGACGCGGAAGTTGTCGAGGTCGTCCGGCGCGAGCTCGAGCGCATCGACGAGCGCCCGCGTGCGCGCCTGCTGCGAGCCTTCTTCGGCCAGCAGGCGCGCCAGCTGCAGGCCGGCGTTCTTGCAGGCCATCTCGAGCCACAGGCGGCGCTGCTCGCGCGGATTGAAGACGGCGTTGATGCGGATGCCGGCCTGCTGCGCCACGGCCTCGATCAGCTCGCGCGCCACGGCCTCGCTGAGCACCAGCGTGGCCGGCACCGGCACGTCGATGTAGTGCTGCGCGATGAAGGCCTCGAGCACCTGGACCTCGACCGCATCGGCGGGCGGCGGCGCGCCGTCGTCGCCTTCGGCCTCGGCATGCTGCATCTGGGCTGCATCTTCCACGTGCACCGGGAAGTAGGCGCGGTCGCCCAGGTGCCGGCCGCCGCGCACCATCGCGAGGTTGACGCAGGCTCGGCCGCCCTGCACCTTGACCGCGAGGATGTCGACGTCCTTGTCGGAGGCGATCTCGATCGACTGCTGGTGCAGCACGCGCGACAGCGCCGACATCTGGTTGCGCAGCTCGGCCGCCTGCTCGAACTGCAGCCGCTCGGCGTGCGCCATCATGCGCGACTCGAGCTGGCTCAGCACCGCCTGGGTGTCGCCCATCAGGAAGGCCTCTGCGTTCGCCACGTCCTGGCCGTAGGCCTCGGGCGTGATGTGGCCGACGCAGGGCGCGGTGCAGCGCTTGATCTGGTAGAGCAGGCAGGGTCGCGCGCGGTTGGCGTAGACCGTGTCCTCGCAGGTGCGCAGCTTGAAGACCTTCTGCAGCAGCTGGATCGATTCCTTCACGGCCCAGGCGCTCGGATAGGGGCCGAAGTAGCGGTGCTTGCGGTCGACCGCGCCGCGGTAGTAGGCCAGGCGCGGAAACGTGTGGGCGGCAATCTTGAGGTAGGGATAGCTCTTGTCGTCGCGAAAAAGGATGTTGTAGCGCGGCTTGAGCGACTTGATCAGGTTGTTCTCGAGCAGCAGGGCCTCGGCCTCGGAGCGCACCACGGTGGTCTCCATGCGCACGATCTTCGAGATCATGTGGCCGATGCGGGTGCCGCCATGGCTCTTCTGGAAGTAGTTCGCGACCCGCTTCCTGAGGTTGCGCGCCTTGCCCACGTACAGCACCGCGCCCTGGGCATCGAAGTAGCGATAGACGCCGGGCAGCTGCGGCAATGCCGCCACCTCGCTGAGCAGTTGGTCGGAATGGACTTCGGGGGTCTCTGGCATGGGTGCCTATTCTGTGGTGGCCGTGCGCAGCGCCGGCTCGCAGCGCACTTCGGTGCGAACCGAGTTGGCGATGAAGCAGCGCTCGTGCGCCTCGTGGTGCAGGGCTTCGTGAACCTCGGTTGCCGGCGCCTGGCCGGCAGGGAACCAGACCTCGGGGTGCAGCGTGACACGCGTCATCGCCATGCGGCCTTCGGCATTGCGGCCCATGTGGCCTTCGGCCTTGTCGACATAGCGCTCGACGCAGAAGCCGCGGGCGGCCGCAAGCGACAGGAACCACAGCATGTGGCAGCTCGCCAGCGACGCGACGAAGGCTTCCTCGGGATCGACCGCGGCGGCATCCGACCAGGGCAGCGGCACCACATGCGGCGAGGACGAACCCGCCCATTCGGCGCCGCCGTCGAAGCGGATCGAATGGCGGCGGCTGTAGCGGTTGCCGATGAAGTCCTGGCCGTCGCGCTGCCAGGCGATTTCGGCCGTGTGCTGTGACATGAAAGCGGTCTCCGGAGTCTTCGCATCGTGCGGGGGCTGTAGAGTATCCCGCGATGCGCTGGGACATTTTCTGCAGGGTGATCGACAACCATGGCGACCTCGGCGTCTGCTGGCGGCTGTCGACCGCGATCGCGGCGGAAGGCGACACGGTGCGCCTGTGGGTCGACGATCCCTCCGCGCTGGCCTGGATGGCGCCCGGAGGCTGTCCCGGCGTCGCGGTCGTCGACTGGGGCCCCGGCGAGGCCGCCCAGGCGTCGCGGGTCGCCGCCGAGCCCGCGCCCGACGTGCTGGTAGAGGCCTTCGGCTGCGATCCGGCACCGGTCGCCATCGCCCGCTTCGCCGAGGCGCGGCGCGCGGACGGCGCCACGCGCCGCTGGATCAACCTGGAGTACCTGTCGGCCGAGCCGTATGTCGAGCGCCTGCATGGCCTGCCCTCGCCGGTCTTCAGGGGCCCGGGCGACGGGCTCACGAAGCACTTCTTCTATCCGGGCTTCAACGAACGCACGGGCGGGCTGCTGCGCGAACCCGACCTGGCTTCGCGGCGCCAGGCTTTCGACCGCGGCGCCTGGCTGGCCCTGCAGGGCTTGGACTGGCACGGCGAGCGACTGGTCTCGCTGTTCTGCTACGAGCCGCCCGCACTCGAGGCGCTGCTGAGGCAGCTCGAGCGCTCGGCCGTGCCGACGCGGCTGCTCGTGACCGCCGGCCGCGCCGCCGCCGCCCTGCCCCCGGGCCCGGCGCGGCGCGGCGCGCTGTCGCTCGAATGGCTGCCGCATCTGCCGCAGACCGAGTTCGATCACCTGCTGTGGGCCTGCGACCTGAACTTCGTCCGTGGCGAGGATTCGCTGGTGCGGGCGCTCTGGGCCGGCGCGCCGCTGGTCTGGCAGATCTACCCGCAGGACGACGATGCGCACCACGAGAAGCTCGAGGCCTTCCTCGAGGCGATCGAGGCGCCGGGCTCGCTGCGCCGCTGCCACCACGTATGGAACGGCATGACAGGGGGCGAGCTGCCCGAGCTGGATGCCGAGACGCTCGGTTCCTGGGGCGCCGCGACCGTGTCTGCGCGTACCCGCCTGCAGGCGCAGGATGCACTTTTGGCCCGTCTGCGGCGTTTCATCGGCCAAAAAAGCTAAAATCGGGGGCTTTGCGGATTTCCGGTGCCGAGCCTTGGCCTTGCGCGCACCCTCCGCTGAACCGCCGCGGTGCATGTGCAATAGTGCGCAATGATGCTAAGAGCGGCCAACTTCCAGAGACCCTGTTTATGAAAATCGCTCAAGAAATCCGCGCCGGCAACGTGATCATGCACGGCAAGGACCCGATGGTCGTCCTCAAGACCGAATACAGCCGCGGCGGCCGCAACTCCGCCACGGTGCGCATGAAGCTCAAGAGCCTGATCGCCAACTTCAACACCGAAGTGGTCTTCAAGGCCGACGACAAGATCGACCAGATCGTGCTCGACAAGAAGGAGTGCACCTACTCCTACTTCGCCGACCCGATGTATGTCTGCATGGACACCGAGTACAACCAGTACGAAGTCGAGGCCGAGAACATGGGCGACGCCCTGAGCTACCTCGAGGACGGCATGCCGGTCGAAGTGGTGTTCTACGACGGCAAGGCGATCTCGGTCGAACTGCCGACCAGCGTCGAGCGCGAGATCACCTGGACCGAGCCGGCCGTCAAGGGCGACACCTCGGGCAAGGTCATGAAGCCGGCCAAGATCTCCACCGGCTTCGAAGTCGGCGTGCCGCTGTTCGTCGCCCAGGGCGACCGCATCGAAATCGACACCCGCACGGGCGAATACCGCAAGCGCGTCTGAGCGCCGCGCGCGACCCGGCACGACGAGAAAGGCTCCCGCGGGAGCCTTTTTTGCGTGGCCCGCGCTTCGACCGCCGGCTCTCGGGCCCGAAACCTGCAACGCGCACAATCCGCTGACTGCACTTTCCGCATGACCATGGACCACAACAGCACACACGACCTCCACGACAAGCGCCTGGCCGATGCCTGGGCCACCCTGCAGGCCCACGCGGACACCGGGCTGCCGCTGCACAACGACCCCTCGCGGCTGGCCTTTGCCGATCCGGAGTTCCTGCTGCGGCGCGAGACCCGCGGCCTGCGCATGCAGCTCGAGCTCATGAAGCCCGACATCGAGATGCGCGCCCACGGCATCGAGAACACGGTGGTCGTGTTCGGCAGCGCGCGCTTTCGCAGCGAAGAGGAATCGGGCGCGCTGATCGCGCAGGCCGAGGCCGCGGGCGACGCGGTGGCCGCCGAGCGCTGGCGCCGGCTCGGCCGCAGCTCGCACTACTACGAGAAGGCACGCAGCTTCGGCAAGCTGGTGGCCCAGTACAGCAACGACCGCGAGCCGCAGGACAAGCTCTTCGTCTGCACCGGCGGCGGGCCCGGCATCATGCAGGCCGCCAATCGCGGCGCCTATGAAGGCGGCGGGCTCTCGGTCGGGCTCGCGATCGCGTTGCCGATGGAAGAGGAAGCCAATCCCTACGTCACGCCGGCACTGAGCTTCAAGTTCCACTACTTCGCGATCCGCAAGATGCATTTCATGATGCGCGCGAAGGCCCTGGTGGCGTTCCCGGGCGGCTTCGGAACGCTCGACGAGCTGTTCGAGGTCATCACGCTGGTCCAGACCAAGAAGGCCAAGCCGGTGCCGATCGTGCTGTTCGGCTCGGACTACTGGAAGCAGCTGATCAATTTCGACTTCCTGGCCGAGGAAGGCGTGATCTCGCCCAACGACGTGAAGCTGATCGAATACGTGGATGCGCCCCAGGATGCCTGGGACTACATCAAGCGCTTCTACAAGCTCTAGTTCGGCCTCCGTCAGCCTGCGCCGCCGATGGCGTCAGTGCGTGCCTGGCGGCGCTCGGAGGCCGAATACCGACCGGGTCCCCAGCGCCACCACGCCGCCCACGACCCAGAACACGCCGGCGACGCCGATCAGCGCGCCGGCGGCACCGAACAGCATCGGCATCGCCACGCTCGAGGCGTTGAGCGTCATGACGCGCAGGCCCAGTGCCTCGCCGTGCCGCGCCTGCGGCGTGATCTGGTGCAGCATGCTCATCACCATCGGCTGGACGGCGCCGAGCGCGATGCCCAGCACGATCGAGCAGGCGGCCATGCCGAGCGCCGAGCTCATGAGCGGGTAGACCGCGAACACCGCCGCCGTGACCACGTTGGCAGCCGCGATCACCGCGCGCTCGCTGAAGCGCGAGGCGAACAGCGGCAGCACCAGCCGGATGCCGGCCGCCGCCACCGCGAAGGCGCCGAGGATGGTGCCGATGGTCGATGCGCTGAGTCCGCGCTCATGGCCCAGCAGCGGCAGCACGAAGGTGTGGACGTCCCACGAGGCCGACTGCAGCCAGTTCACGAACAGCAGCCGTCTGAACATCGGCTCGCCGACCAGGTCCCAGGCGCGCGGCCGCGGCGTCCCCGCCGGCGGCCGGATCAGCGGCAGCTCGGCGGCGCCGCGCGCCAGCAGCCAGCCGACGACAGGCAGCAGCGCGAGCAGCACGAATGCCACCCGGTAGCCCATCAGGTCGCCGGGCACCGGGCCCGCGTGGTCGATCAGCAACCCGGTCGCGAAGGGGCCGAGAAAGTTGGCAACGGCCGGCGCGATCGCGAGCCAGCTGAACACCCGCTTGAGCTCGGTCGGGTTGGCGGCTGCGCGACCCACGTGGCGCTGCAGTGCGATGACCGCGATGCCGGTGGCGCCGCCGGTCAGCAGGGCCGCGAGGCAGAGGACCGGAAAGATCGGAAACGCGGCCGCGAGCGCGGCGCCCAGCGTGGCCGAGGTCACCGCGATCGCCAGCGGCGCCTGCAGCCCGTGGCGGTCTGCAAAGCGCCCGGCCGGCAATGCGAGGAAGACCTGGGTCAGCGCGAACAGCGCCAGCAGCACGCCCACGGCGGCGGCGCTGTAGCCCTCGCGCAGCGCCAGCAGCGGCGCCGCCAGCCGGGTGCCCGTCATCGACGCATGCAGGAAGACCTGCGCGAGGATCAGACGAAGCAGGCCGGCCTTCACGAGCGGGGAAGTTCGTCGTCGTCGGCCGGCGGCAGCAGGGCTTCGCTCTGCGCCTCGGGCAGCGCCTCGACCCGGCGCAGCGCCAGCCGCATCTGCTTGGCGCGCGTGTCCGCCTTGTCGAGGGTGTCGGAAGCCTTGGCGACCTGCTCCTTGATGCGCGACACCCATTCGCCGTAGCGCTCGAACTCGGTCTTGACCGCGCCGAGCACCTTCCAGACCTCGGAGGCCTGGTGCTCGAGCGCCAGCGTGCGAAAGCCCATGTGCAGGCTGTTGAGCATCGCGAGCAGCGTGGTCGGGCCGGCCAGCGTCACGCGGTGCTGGCGCTGGATCGCATCCATGA
This sequence comes from Variovorax jilinensis, assembly GCF_030316885.1. GTDB lineage: Bacteria > Pseudomonadota > Gammaproteobacteria > Burkholderiales > Burkholderiaceae_C > Variovorax > Variovorax jilinensis. Next base: position 789,913 of record NZ_JASZYQ010000003.1, read on the forward strand.
GGCCCGGGCGCCGCAGCACCTCGGCATAGAGGCTCTCGACCGGCAGGAACAGGATCGCGAAATCGGTGGTGTGCGGCGCCGCGAGGTAGTTCTCGGCGATCGACCTGGCCTCGCTGCGGATGCGGGCCTCGAGTGCCTTGGCCGCGAGCTCGGCGGCACCGGCGTCGGCGCGCTCGTGGGCATCGATCAGCCGCTCGTAGTCGTCGCGCGGGAACTTGGCGTCGATCGGCAGCCAGACCGGCGCGCCATCGCCGCCGCGGCCCGGGAAGCGCACCGCGAAATCGACCCGCTGGCCGCTGCGCGGCTTGGTCTCGACCTGGCGCGCGAACTGCTCGGGGGTCAGCACCTGTTCGAGCAGCGCCTCGAGCTGCACCTCGCCGAACACGCCGCGGGTCTTCACGTTGGTCAGCACGCGCTGCAGGCTGCCGACGCCGACCGCGAGCGACTGCATCTCGCCCAGCCCCTTGTGCACCTGCTCCAGCCGGTCGGCCACCTGCTTGAAGCTCTCGCCGAGGCGGGTCTCGAGCGTGGTCTGCAGCTTCTCGTCGACCGTGCGGCGCATCTCGTCGAGCTTGGCGCTGTTGCTCTGCTGCAGTTGCGCGAGCTGGGTCTCCATGGTCGCGCGCAGCTCGGACAGGCGCCGCGCGTTGGCTTCGCTCAGGCCCTGCAGCTGGGTGTTGAGCGTGTCGGCCAGCGTCTTCTGCATCAGCGCGAGCTGCTGCGCGAAGGCGTCGATCTGGGCGTTCTGCGTGCGCGTCGCTTCCGCGCCCTGGTGCAGCAGCGCCTGCTGGAAGCTGGCGAAGGCCTGCGCGCTTTCCTGCCGACCGCCGCGCGCGGCAGCGCCGATCTCGTGGCGAAGTTCGCGCTCGACGCGCTCGCTGCCGGCCAGCAGCGTGGCGGCCAACGCCGCATGGTCGGGTGCCGGCGTCGGCCGCAGCAGCAGCCACAGCAGGAGCAGCACGCTCAGGCCTGCCAGGGCCAGCAGGATCCAGATCTCGACCACGGCCTCAGCGCGCCGCGAGCACCGCGGGATTGAGCGGCGTCAGCGGCTTGCCGTCGACCAGAAAGCCGATCAGGTTGTCCACCGCGAGATCGGCCATGGCGCGCCGGGTCGGCACCGTGGCGCTCGCGATGTGCGGCGTGAGCACGACGTTGGGCACGGTCAGCAGGTCGGGATGCACCTTGGGCTCGCCTTCGAAGACATCGAGGCCTGCCGCAGCGATGCGACCTTCGCGCAGTGCGAGCGCGAGCGCCGCGTCGTCCACGATGCCGCCGCGCGCGATGTTGACCAGCGTGGCGCTCGGCTTCATGAGCGCCAGTTCGGCGGCACCGATCGTGTGGTGCGAGGCCGGCGAGTACGGCACCACGAGCACCACGTGGTCGGCGGTCCTGAGCAGCTCTTCCTTGCCGACGTAGCGGGCCTTGCAGTCGGCTTCGAGCGCGGCATCGAGGCGCGAGCGGTTGTGATAGATCACGTTCATGCCGAAGCCGTGCGCGCCGCGCTTCGCGATGCCCTGGCCGATGCGGCCCATGCCGATGATGCCGAGCGTCGCGCCGTGGACGTCCGAACCCGAGAACATGTCGAAGCGCCACTTCTTCCACTGCCCGGCGCGCAGGAAATGCTCGCTCTCGGCGATGCGCCGCGCGGTGGCCATCAGCAGCGCGAAGCCGAAGTCGGCCGTGGTCTCGGTCAGCACGTCGGGCGCGTTGGTGCCGAGCACGCCGTGGGCGGTCATCGCATCGAGGTCGAAGTTGTTGTAGCCGACCGCCATGTTGGCGCAGATCTTCAGCTCGGGACAGGCCGCGAGCACGGTCTCGTCGATGCGCTCGCTGCCGGTGGTGAAGACGCCCTGCCTGCCCTGCAGCTTCGCGATCAGCTGCTCGCGGCTCCAGTCCTCGTCGGACTGGTTGGCCTCGACGTCGAAGTGGGCCTGCAGGCGGGCGATGGTCTCGGGGAAGATCGCGCGGGAGACGAGGACTCTGGCTTGGGTCATGGTCGGAAGAAGATGAAGGTGGTGAGGATGAACAGCGGCAGCAGGATCGCGCCCGACCACAGCATGTAGCCGAAGAAGCTCGGCATCGCGACGCCGCGGCTTTCGGCGATGGCCTTGACCATCAGGTTGGGTGCGTTGCCGATGTAGGTATTGGCGCCCATGAACACGGCCCCGGCCGAGATCGCCGCCAGCGTCGCCGCGTAGGTGGTCATGAGCGCCTGCGGATCGCCGCCGGCGGTGTTGAAGAACACCAGGTAGGTCGGCGCGTTGTCGAGGAACGAGCTCAGGATGCCCGTGGCCCAGAAGTACATCGCCGGGTCGGGCTGGCCGTCGGGGCGCGTGACGCCCGCGACGATGAGGCCGAAGGGCCCGTCGTTGCCGGCCTTGAGCATCGCAATCACGGGCACGATGGTCAGGAAGATGCCCGCGAACAGCTTCGCGACCTCGATCATCGGCTCCCACGCGAACTGGTTCGCGGCGTGCACCTTCGGTGCCGTGGTCCTGAGCGACACGAGCGTGATCGCGATCAGCGCCAGGTCGCGCACCAGGCCCGGCAGGCCGACCCGGGTGCCGTTGACGTCGATGCCCAGCGGCGTCTTCCAGAGGCCGCTCAACAGCACGAAGAAGAGGATCGCGCCGAGCAGCCAGAAGTTGGCGGCGCCGTCGAAGCCGATGCCGCGCGTGTCGGGCGTGGGGTCGATGCGCGGCGCGTCCTCGCGCGCCAGCAGCCAGCGGTCGACCAGGTAGAACAGCGCCAGCAGCACGCCGACCAGGAACAGCGTCTCGGGCAGGATGTTGCGTGCAGTCCAGAAGAAGTCCACGCCCTTCAGGAAGCCGAGGAACAGCGGCGGATCGCCCAGCGGCGTCAGCGAGCCGCCGATGTTGGAGACGATGAAGATGAAGAACACGACCACGTGCACCTTGCGCTGCCGGTGGTCGTTGGCACGGATCAGCGGCCGGATCAGCAGCATCGAGGCACCCGTGGTGCCCATCAGGCTGGCCAGCACCGCGCCGATCGCGAGGATGCCGGTGTTGAGCCCGGCCGAGCCATGCAGGTTGCCGCGGATGTGGATGCCGCCCGAGACCGCGAACAGCGCCGCCAGCAGCACGATGAACGGGATGTATTCGGCCAGCAGCGCATGCGTGATCTGCTCGCCGGCGACGGACGGGCCATAGACGACGGCGAAGGGCACGATCAGCAGCAGCGACCAGGCTGCCGAGACCTTGCCGTAGTGGTGGTGCCAGAAGCGTGGCACCACCAGCGGCATCAGCGCGATCGACAGCAGAAGCCCCACGAAGGGCAGGCCCCAGGCGGTGGAGATGCCGCTGCCGTCGAAGTCGGCCGCGAAGGCCGCGGCGGGGCACAGCAACGCCAGCACGGCGGCGATCGCGGGGCGCAGCATGGGAGTGAGTGTCCGGTTCGAGATCAAGCGGCTCAGGCTCCGGGTTGCGCGATCTCGAACACCTGGCGCAGATAGGCCAGGTACTTCTCGTCTTCGCACATGTTCTTGGACGGCGTGTCCGACAGCTTCGCCACCGGCTGATCGTTGCAGCGGATCATCTTGATCACGATCTGCAGCGGCTCGTAGCCCAGGTCGTTGGTGAGGTTGGTGCCGATGCCGAAGGCCAGCAGGCAGCGGCCGCGGAACTGCTGGTAGAGCTCGATGGTCTTCGGCACCGTGAGGCCGTCGCTGAAGATCAGCGTCTTGGTGAGCGGGTCGACCCGGTTCGCGATGTAGTGCGCGAGCATGCGCTCGCCCCACTGGAACGGGTCGCCGCTGTCATGGCGGGCGCCATCGAACAGCTTGCAGAAGTAGAGGTCGAAGTCGCGCAGGAAGGCACTCATGCCGTAGACGTCGGACAGCGCGATGCCCAGGTCGCCGCGGTACTCGCGCGCCCACGACTCGAAGCCGAAGATCTGGCTGTCGCGCAGGCGAGGCCCCAGCGCCTGGCAGGCCTGCAGGTATTCGTGCGCCATGGTGCCGAGCGGAATCAGCCCGAGCTTCATCGCATACAGCACGTTGCTGGTGCCGGCGAGCTGCGGCAGCCGGCCGCTCGAGCGCAGCGGCGCGGGCGCCGTCACGGCACCGAGCCGCGCCGACAGCGTCCGCAGCACCTCCTCGTGCCAGTCCTTCGAGAAGCGGCGGCGCGTGCCGTAGTCGGCAATCTTGAGGTCGGCGAGGTTGTCGTGCTGCAGCTGCGCGATCTTGGTCTCGAGCCGGCGCCGGCCTTCGGCCAGGTCGGGCTGGGGCTGCGTGTTGCGGAAGTAGACCTCGTTGACGATCGCGAGCACCGGGATCTCGAACAGGATGGTGTGCAGCCACGGGCCCTTGATGCCGATCTCGAGTTCGCCCGACGGCAGCGGCACGATGTCGATGTACTTCTCGTTGAGCCTGAACAACCCGAGGAAGTCGACGAAGTCGCTCTTGATGAAGCGCATCGAGCGCAGGTAGGCCAGCTCGGGTTCGCGAAACTGCAGCGAGCACAGGTGGCGGACCTCCTCGCGGATCTGCACCGCGAAGCGCGCGAGGTCGATGCCGGGGTTGCGGCACTTGAAGCGGTACTCGACGCGCGCGCCGGGAAAGTGGTGCAACACCACCTGCATCATCGTGAACTTGTAGAGGTCGGTGTCGAGCAGGCTGTGAATGATCATGATGCGGCGCGCGGTCTCCGGTTTCGGTGTGCGTTCGATTATCACGGGCGGCGTCGGCAAGTGCCTACGGGCCCTTCCCCGGGCGTCCTACCGTCCATCCGCAGCGCCGGGGCGACAGTCCTTCCACGCCGGACAGCAATGGGTCTGAACGGCGAGAAACCATCTGAAGGAGATACGTCATGAACAAGGACACCGTCGAAGGCAACTGGAAGCAGTTCAAGGGCAAGGTCAAGGAACAGTGGGGCAAGCTGACTGACGACGATTTCGACGTCATCGCCGGCAAGCGCGACCAACTGCTGGGCCGCATCCAGGAACGTCATGGCATCAGCCGCGACGAGGCGGAAAAGCAGGTCGGCGAGTGGGAAAGCCGCGACGGCCGCACCCCCGCCGCGATCTGGATGGAACGGGTCTGAGGGCGCTCTCGCCCTCCCCTCATCCGCAACCAAATCAATCGCCGTTCAAAACCAATTCAACAACCTCAGGAGAACTTCCATGAAAAAACAATTCCTCATGCTCGCGATCGCTTCGACCTGCTTCGTCGCTACCCACGCGTCGGCCATGACTTCCGATGAATACAAGGTCGCGAAGGAAAAGATCGAAGCCAACTACAAGGTCGCCAAGGCGCAGTGCGACACGCTGAAGGACAACGCCAAGGACGTCTGCGAGAAAGACGCCAGCGGCAAGCAGAACGTCGCCAAGGCCGAGCTCGAGCAGGCCTACAAGCCCAGCAGCTCGCATGCCCGCAACGTGGCTGAAGAGAAGGTGAAGCACACCTATGCCGTGGCGAAGGAAAAGTGCGACGACCAGAAGGGTGATGCCAAGGATGCTTGCGAGAAGCAGGCCAAGGCCGACGAGGCCAAGGGCATGGCCGACGTGAAGGCCATGAAGATGTAATCGACGCCCGACGGCTCATTCGAGCCGCGTCGATTCGAACGCCCCCATCCGGGGGCGTTTTTCATTGGCGCAGTTCTTCGACCACGGCCTTGAGCGCCGCCGGCAACTTGACCGGCCGCTGGGTTTCGCGGTCGACGTAGACGTGGATGAAATGGCCCTGCGCCGCGGCCGTCTCGGCGCCCTGCGCGAACAGCGCTATCTCGTAGCGCACGCTGGAGCTCCCCGCGTGGGCCACCCGGATGCCGGCCTCGATCGTTTGCGGGAAGGCCAGCGGCGCGAAATAGTGGCACTGCGTCTCGACCACGAAGCCGATCGTGTCTCCCGCATGGATATCCAGCGCGCCGCGCTCGATCAGCAGCGAATTGACGGCCGTGTCGAACCACGCGTAGTAGACGACGTTGTTGACGTGGCCGTACATGTCGTTGTCGGACCAGCGCGTCGGGATGCTGCGGAAGACGCGGTAGCCGCCGCGGGACTGGGGGGTGGGTCGGGTCGCACTCATGGCGCGGCATTCTGCCAGCGGCGCCAGTATTCGGTCGCCACGCGGAAGGTGCCGAGCTGCACCTGGACGGTTTCGGAGATGTCGCTCGCATAGCCGCCCGCCATCGCGAAGGCGAGCGGAATCCGGCGCCGCCAGGCGAAATCGAACACGCGGCGATCGCGCGCCTCCAGGCCGTCGAAGCTGAGCTTGAGGCGTCCCAGGCGATCGCGTTTGAACGGGTCGGCCCCGGCCAGGTAGATCAGCAGGCCGGGCGTGAAGCGCCGCTCGAGTTCGTCGAGCGCCAGTTCGAGCGCGCTCAGGTAGTCGGCGTCGCCGCATCCGTCGGGCAGCTCGACGTCGAGGTCGCTGGCCTCCTTGCGGAACGGGAAGTTCCTGGCGCCGTGCAGCGACAGCGTGAACACGCTCGGGTCGTTGCGAAAGATGCTGGCCGTGCCGTTGCCCTGGTGGACGTCGAGGTCGATCACCGCCACCCGGAGCGGCAGCCTGGCGCGCCTGCCCTGTTCGGCCTGCATGAGCCGCGCTGCCACCGCAGCGTCGTTGAAGACGCAGAAGCCGCCCCCCTTCGATGCGCTCGCATGGTGGGTGCCGCCCGCCATGTTGGCGGCCACGCCCTCCGTCAGCGCAGTGCGGCAGGCCGCGATCGTGGCGCCGGTCGACCGCCGCGAGCGCTCGACCATCGCCTCGCTCCACGGGAAGCCGATTTCTCGCATGGCCTCGGGCGCCACGCTGCCGTCGCTGATCGCGGCGATCCACTGGGGCGTATGCGCCAGCGCCAGTTCGCCGTCGCTCGCGCGCGGCGCCTCGAGCATGCGGACCTCGGGCAGGCTGCCCTCCAGGCCCTCGCGCAACAGCGCATAGCGCCCCATCGGGAAACGGTGGCCCGGCGGCAGCGGAAGCACGAACTGGGCGGAATTGAAGGCGCGCATGGGGACCATTCTCGGCATGCGCGGGGTTTTAGAAAGCGCGTTCTAAATTGCTGCGCTGCCGCAAAAACCCCTTGTCCTGCGGCGCTGGCTGCCTATACTTGAGCCCATGCTGCACCGCAACATGATTCGAGGGGCAGCTTGAACGTCATCACCTTTCATCATTAACCGGAGCATCCACCATGGCCCTCACCGCCGACCAAATCATCTCTTCGCAAAAAGCCAGCCTCGAAACCCTGTTCGGTCTCACCACCAAGGCCTTCGAAGGCGTTGAAAAGCTGGTCGAACTGAACGTGACCGCTTCCAAGGCTGCGCTGACCGAAGCCGCCGGCACCACGCAAGCCCTGCTGAGCGTCAAGGACGCGCAAGAGCTGCTGTCGCTGCAAGCCAGCCTGTTCCAGCCCCTGGCCGAGAAGACCGCTGCCTACAGCCGTCACCTGTACGACATCGCCCAAGGCACCAGCGCCGAATTCACCAAGGCCTTCGAAGTCAAGGCCGCTGAAGCCCAGCAAGCCTTCGTCGGCCTGGTCGACAGCGCCGCCAAGAACGCCCCGGCCGGTTCGGAAACCGCCGTCGCCGTGATGAAGAGCGCCGTCGCCGCTGCCAACAACGCTTTCGAATCGGTGCAGAAGGCCGTCAAGCAAGCCTCGGACGTCGCCGAAGCGAACTTCCAGGCCGTGTCGACCACCGCCGTGAACGCAGCCAAGAGCACCGCCCAGACCGCCACGCGCAAGCGCTAAGCCCTCTGGCAGGCCCGCCGCGAGCGGGCCACGATTGTCTCCTTGGGTCCCTCGGGATCCAATTCAGGGGCCCCGTCTCACGACGGGGCCTTTTTTTTCGCGCATTCGCATGCGGGTAATCTCGGGGGCTGCAATTCACCTCTTGGAGACCCTCAATGGAAATCAACGGCAAGGTATTTATCGTCACCGGCGGCGCATCGGGCCTCGGCGAAGGCACGGCGCGCATGCTGGCGGCCAATGGCGGCAAGGTGGTCATCGCCGACATGCAGGCCGAAAAGGGCGAGGCGGTCGCCAAGGAGATCGGCGGCGTCTTCGTCAAGTGCGACGTCAGCCAGGAAGCGGACGGGCAGGCCGCGGTGGCCGCGGCCCTCAAGCTCGGCAAGCTGGTGGGCCTCGTGAACTGCGCCGGCATCGCGCCGGCCGAGAAGACCGTGGGTAAGAACGGCCCGCACGCGCTGGCCGTCTTCAGCAAGACCGTGACGGTCAACCTGATCGGCAGCTTCAACATGATCCGGCTGGCGGCCGACGCGATGGCGAAGAACGATCCCGAGCCGACCGGCGAGCGCGGCGTGCTGATCTCGACCGCTTCGGTCGCGGCCTACGACGGCCAGATCGGACAGGCTGCCTACAGCGCCTCGAAGGGCGGAGTGGTCGGCATGACCCTGCCGATCGCCCGCGACCTGGCACGCAGCGGCATCCGCAACATGACCATCGCTCCGGGCATCTTCGGCACGCCGATGCTGTTCGGCATGCCGCAGGAGGTGCAGGACGCGCTGGCCGCCAGCGTGCCCTTCCCTTCGCGCCTCGGCACCCCCGAGGACTACGCTCGCCTGGCGAAGCACATCGTCGAGAACGACATGCTCAACGGCGAGGTGATCCGCCTCGACGGCGCGATCCGGCTCGCCCCCCGGTAGTCGAATCGGCGCCGGCCACGGTCGGCGCCTGCCCGCCGAGCTCGCCCTCCGCGGCCTCGTCGGGCTTCAGGCTGCCGGTGCGCTCGAGCCGCTCGAACTGCGCGATCACCTGGGCGCCGAACAGCACCAGCGTGGCCGCGATCTCGAGGCTCAGCAACACCACGATCGCGGTCGTCAGCGAGCCGTAGACCACGTTGACCTGCGACAGCGTGGCGAAGTACAGAACCAGCACGCGTCGCGTGACTTCCCACAGCAGGGCGGCCGTGATGCCGCCGATCAGCGCATGGCGCAGCCGCAGGCGCCCGACCGGCATCACGAGGTAGAGCGAGGTCAGCATGAAGATCTCGCCGCCCAGCCCGAGCAGGTAGAGCAGCACGCCCGAGACGCCCGACAGCGACCAGCTGTGGCCCAGCAGCTCGACGTTCTCCTCGCCGATCACCTGCAGCGCACCCGACACCAGCGTGACGAGCAGCAGCCCGACGCACAGGCACAGGATGTAGATGTAGGGCATCACGACCGAGATCAGGAAGTGGCGCGAATGCTCGGCCTTGCGGTGGTGGAAGATCACCGCCATCGCGCTCTCCAGCACCGTGAAGGCCAGCGAGCTGAAGAAGATCATGGTCACCAGCAGCACCGGCCCCAGCACCTCGGCATGGTTCAGGAAATTGGACAGCTCGCCGACGATGGCCTCCGACTGGCCCGGCAGCAGCCAGGCCAGGTAGCGGCCGACCGCGCCCAGCAGCGCCTGCTGGTCGATGAAGCGCGACAGCGCGATCACGCTCACGATCGACAGCGGCACGATCGACAGCAGCGCGTAGTAGGCGACAGCCCCGGCGAGCAGCAGCCCCTGGTTGGCCCTGAAGCTCTTGAGCGCCTGCCAGAAGAAGCGCAGCGGATGGCGCAGCACGGGGCCTGCCTGGTACACGGTTCGGCGGATCATTCGTGGCTTCGGACCCCTCGGGGCCGTCGGTGGATCGGAAGACCGGCGAAGGCCGGGCGGCGGCTTGCGTATCATTTGGTTTAGTTCCGAGCCTACATGACCATCCCCGCCTCTTTCATCCAGGAACTGATCGCACGCGCGGACGTGGTGGAAATCGTCGGACGCTATGTCCCGCTCAAGAAGGCCGGCGCCAATTTCATGGGCCTGTGCCCGTTCCACGGCGAGAAATCGCCCTCCTTCTCGGTCAGCCCGACCAAGCAGTTCTATCACTGCTTCGGCTGCGGCGTGCACGGAAACGCCATCGGCTTCCTGATGGAGCATGCAGGGATGGGCTTCGTCGAGGCGGTGCACGACCTCGCCGGCCAGTATGGCCTCCAGGTGCCCGAGGACGACGCCTCCCCCGAGGAACGCGCCCGCGCCGCCGGTCAGCGCCAGAAGCAGGCCACGCTGTCGGAGGTGCTCGAAAAGGCCGGCGAGGCCTACCGCAAGCAGCTGCGCCAGTCGCCCGCAGCGATCCAGTACCTAAAGGGCCGCGGCGTCTCGGGCGAGGTCGCCAAGCAGTTCGGCATCGGCTATGCGCCGGCCGGCTGGCGGTCGCTGGCCAGCGTCTTTCCCGACTACGACGACCCGCTGCTGGCCGAGAGCGGCCTCGTGATCACCGGCGAAGTCGAGGAAGGCGCGGATGCCAAGCGTTACGACCGATTCCGGGATCGGGTCATGTTCCCGATCCGCAACGTCAAGGGCGAATGCATCGGCTTCGGCGGCCGGGTGCTCGGCAACGAGAAGCCCAAGTACCTGAATTCGCCCGAGACGCCGGTGTTCAGCAAGGGCCGCGAGCTCTACGGCCTGTACGAAGCGCGCGCCGCCTTCCGCGACCGCGGCTATGCACTGGTCACCGAGGGCTACATGGACGTGGTGGCGCTCGCGCAGCTCGGGTTTCCGAATGCGGTCGCCACGCTGGGCACCGCCTGCACGCCCGAGCACGTGCAGAAGCTGTTCCGGTTCACCGAGTCGGTGGTGTTCAGCTTCGACGGCGACGGCGCCGGCCGGCGGGCCGCGCGCAAGGCGCTCGACGGCGCCCTGAGCTACGCCACCGACGTGCGCAGCATCAAGTTCCTGTTCCTGCCGGCCGAGCACGACCCCGACAGCTTCATTCGCGAATTCGGCGCCGACGCCTTCGCGCGTTGCGTCGCCGAGGCCACGCCGCTGAGCCGCTTCCTGATCGAGGCAGCACGCGAGGGCTGCGAGCTGTCCAGCGCCGAGGGGCGCGCCCGCATGGCGAGCAATGCCCGCCCGCTCTGGAGCGCCCTGCCCGAGGGCGCGCTCAAGCGCCAGCTGCTCGGCGAGCTCGCGGCGCTGGCGCAACTCGGCGCGGCCGAGCTCGAGGCGCTGTGGGCGCCCGCCAAGGCACGCCCCGCGCCCGCAGCGACGGCCGAGGCCTGGCAGCAGGAGCCGCCGCCCTTCACCGAGGCCGACTGGGACACCCGCGACCAGTGGTTCGACGCCCAGTCGCGCAGCAGCGGCACGGGCGCCGGCTACGAGAAGCGCCGCCTCGGCGGCAAGCCGTTCCGGACACCGCCCCCGCCGCGCCCGCCGCCTGGAGGCCGCCGGCTGCCGACCAGCCGCGCCGACGTGGCAGCGCGCCTGCTGCTGTCGAATCCCGCCGAGTGGGAGGCGCTGTCGCACGAGCTGCATGCGCTCCTGTGCGAGCTGCCGGGCGAGCACGGCGCCCTGTTCGCCTGGCTCGACAGCCAGTCGCACGAGCACGGCGTCCAGCCCTGGGCGGCGCTGCGCGAGGGCCTGCGCGAACAGCCTTTCGAAGCGCTCGCGGTGCGGGTCATGACCGGCCCCGATGGCGGGCCGATCGGCGACGCCGAGGGCGATCAGGCCGCCGATTCGGCGCGCGAGCTGCGCAGCGTGCTCGACCACATGCTCGACGAACGGCTCAAGCTGCAGCAGAGCGAGGCGATCGCAGCCGTCGGCAGCGATCCGAGGGCGCTGGAGCGCTACAAGGCCCTGGAAGCGCGCCGGCTGGAACTGCGCCAGCGCCTCAGGCCGGCCCCCGACGGCAACTGAAACTGCTTGAAAAACGCGCAACGCGCTATAATGTAGGGCTTAGCCCGGCGCGGATCACGATCAGCGCCTGGCGACAGGCAAGAGCGACAGCAGCACCTCCGGGCCGATCCGATGCGCAATGCACTTCCCAAAGGGGATACGGATCAATACACCGCAAGGACTGCACACCAAATGTTCGCCCGACATCTTGCCTGTTGACGGTCGTCCGGGGATTCACGTCCCCGGCGCCGCAGTGTTTGTGCTCCTGCCTGCGCCGGGTTTGTGGCGCGTGAGATTCCGCTTGGTTCATCCCGTTGTTCGAGGTCCTATGCCCAGTTCAAAGAAGCCTGCCGTGTCCGCCGCCAAGAAGCCCGTTGCCAAGAAAACGTCGAAGACCGCCGCACTGCCGGCGGCCAAGACGGGGGCCGCCGCCGTGAAGGCGGCTGCCGCAACGAAAGTGAAAACCGTGCCCACGAAATCGACCCTGACCGCCGAAACCCCGAAGCCCGCCGCCAAGAAGGTGGGACGTCCTCCCAAGGCTGCCGGCGCCCCTGCCGCCACCGGCGCCAAGCGCGGCCGCAAGCCCAAGGCCGGCAACGAGCCGACCAGCGACATCGACCTGTCCGACATCGAGGACGAACTGGTCGGCGAAGAACCGGCGGCCAGCACCACGACCGAGGAAAAGGTCAAGCCCCTGCGCATGAAGATCAGCAAGGCGAAGGAACGCGCCTTGATGAAGGAGTTCGGCCTCGACGAGACCGTGCTGTCCGAGGAAGACCTGGCCAAGCGCCGTTCGCGCCTCAAGACGCTGATCACGCTGGGCAAGACCCGCGGCTACCTCACGCACGGCGAGATCTCCGACCACCTGCCCGACAAGCTGGTCGACGCCGAGACCATGGAAGTCGTGGTCACCATGCTCAACGACATGGGCGTGGCAGTCTACGAACAGACGCCCGACGCCGAGACCCTGCTGCTGAACAACACCGCGCCGACCGCCACCACGGTCGAGGAAGCCGAGGAAGAAGCCGAAGCGGCGCTTTCCACGGTCGACAGCGAATTCGGCCGCACCACCGACCCGGTGCGCATGTACATGCGCGAGATGGGCACGGTCGAGCTGCTCACGCGCGAAGGCGAGATCGAGATCGCCAAGCGCATCGAAGGCGGCCTGATGGCGATGATGGAGGCCATCTCGGCCTCCCCCGCCACGATCGCCGAGATCCTGCGCCTGGGCCAGGAAATCCGTGACGGCAAGGTCGTCATCTCGACCATCGTCGACGGCTTCTCGAACCCCAACGAGGCCGACGACTACGTGGCCGAGGAAGACTTCGACGAATTCGACGAGGAAGACGACGACGACGGCAAGGGCGGCTCCAAGGCGCTGACCAAGAAGCTCGAGGAACTCAAGCGCGATGCGCTCGAGCGCTTCGACCGCATCGCATCCCTGTTCGAGAAGGTCCACAAGATCTACGACAAGGAAGGTTACGGCACGCCGGCCTACCAGAAGGCCCAGCACGCGCTGTCCGAGGAGCTGATGACCATCCGCTTCACGGCCCGCACGATCGAGAAGCTGTGCGACCTGGTACGCACGCAGGTCGACGACGTCCGCAAGAAGGAACGCGAGCTGCGCCGCATCATCGTCGACAAGTGCGGCTTCCCGCAGGAAGACTTCATCCGCGACTTCAGCGGCTTCGACAAGAACGGTGCGCGCACCTCGTCCAACCTGCTGAACCTCAAGTGGGTCGAGAAGCAGGCCGCTGCCGGCAAGCCCTGGAGCGCCGTGCTCGCGCGCAACATCCCGCCGGTGCAGGAACTGCAGCAGCGCCTGACCGACATCCAGTCGCGCGTGGTCGTGCCGCTGGCCGAGCTGAAGGACATCAACAAGCGCATGAACGAGGGCGAATCGTCCTCGCGCGATGCCAAGAAGGAAATGATCGAGGCCAACCTGCGCCTCGTGATCTCGATCGCCAAGAAGTACACCAACCGCGGCCTGCAGTTCCTGGACCTGATCCAGGAAGGCAACATCGGCCTCATGAAGGCGGTCGACAAGTTCGAATACCGCCGCGGCTACAAGTTCTCGACCTACGCGACCTGGTGGATCCGCCAGGCGATCACGCGCTCGATCGCCGACCAGGCGCGCACCATCCGCATCCCGGTGCACATGATCGAGACCATCAACAAGATGAACCGCATCAGCCGGCAGCATCTGCAGGAGTTCGGCTTCGAGCCCGATGCGTCGATCCTGGCCGCGAAGATGGAGATCCCGGAAGACAAGATCCGCAAGATCATGAAGATCGCCAAGGAGCCGATCTCCATGGAAACGCCGATCGGCGACGACGACGATTCGCACCTGGGCGACTTCATCGAGGACAGCAGCAACACGGCGCCGATCGAGGCCGCGATGCAGGCGGGCCTGCGCGACGTGGTGAAGGACATCCTCGACAGCCTGACGCCGCGCGAGGCCAAGGTGTTGCGCATGCGCTTCGGCATCGAGATGTCGACCGACCACACGCTGGAAGAAGTCGGCAAGCAGTTCGACGTCACGCGCGAGCGTATCCGCCAGATCGAGGCCAAGGCGCTGCGCAAGCTCAAGCACCCGAGCCGCAGCGACAAGCTGCGCAGCTTCATCGATACACTGTAGCCCGCCCCCAGGTTGGCTCACTTCGTGCAGCCGCCCACCCCCGACCGGGGGCAACACCAACGGCCCGGCAAAGCCGGTTCCGCGGTGTTCCACGAAAAGAGAGATGACCGGAAGGCGCCCATGTGGCGCCTTTCCTTTTGGAGACCGGAGACACCATGAACCCCGACGCCGACAAACTCTGGCGCGCGCCGCGCTGGGCGCTGGCCGTGCTGCTCGCGGTGCTCGGCATGCTCGGGCCGTTCTCCATCGACACCTACATCCCGGCCTTCTCGGGCATCGCGCAGTCGATCGGCGCCACGCCCGGCGAGATGCAGCAGACGCTGTCGGCCTACCTGTTCGGCTTCGCCTTCATGAACCTGTTTCACGGCGCGCTGTCGGACAGCTTCGGGCGCCGGCCGGTGGTGCTGTGGGGGCTGGCGGTATTCACGATCGCCTCGCTGGGCTGCGCGCTGTCGCAGACCATCGGCCAGCTGGTGCTGTTCCGCGCGCTGCAGGGGCTGTCGACCGGCGCCGGCATCGTGGTCTCGCGCGCCGTGATCCGCGACATGTTCCCGCCGGCCGAGGCGCAGAAGGTGATGGCGCAGGTCACGATCTACTTCGGCATCGCCCCGGCGATCGCGCCGATCGTCGGCGGCTTCCTGTTCGTGCACCTCGGCTGGCACAGCATCTTCTGGTTCCTGGTGGGGGTCGGCGTGGTGCTGTGGGCCGCCAACTACAAGCTGCTGCCCGAGACGCTGCACCGCAGCCAGCGCCAGCCTTTCGAGGTCCGGCACCTGATGCGCGGCTACTGGGACCTGTGTTCCGACCCGCGCTTCCTGCTGCTGGCCTTCGCGAGCGGCGTGCCGTTCAACGGCATGTTCCTCTACGTGCTGGCAGCGCCGGCCTTCCTGGGCGACCACCTGGCGCTGGCGCCGACGCAGTTCTTCTGGTTCTTCCTGCTGACCATCGGCGGCATCATGGCCGGCGCCTGGGCCAGCGGCCGCATGGCCGGCAAGGTCGCCCCGAAGCGGCAGATCCGCGACGGCTTCGTCATCATGCTGGCGACCTCGCTGGTCAACGTGGTGGCCAATGCCCTGTTCACGCCGCATGCCGCGTGGGCGCTGTGGCCGCTCGCGGTGTTCGCCTTCGGCTGGGCGCTGATGGTGCCGGTCGTGACGCTGCTGGTGCTCGACCTGCATCCCGAGCGACGCGGGATGGCGTCCTCGCTGCAGGCCGTGATCGGCTCGACCGCCAACGGCATCGTGGCCGGCGTGGTGGCGCCGCTCGTGATGCATTCGACCCTGGCGCTCGCGCTCACCTCGATCTTCATGCTGGCCGTGGGCCTCGTGGCCTGGGTCTGGCTGCATGCGCGCTGGCCAGAGATAGGGCGCCTGGTCAACGGCGCCTGACCGCCGGATTCGCCGGATTCGCCGGCTTCCCCGGGCGCGCCGGCACGGGCGCCGGTGGCCAGTGCGCGGGATCCGCGAATCGCTCGACCAGGAAATCCAGCAGCACGCGCATCGAGGCAGGCATCTGGCGCCGCGAGCCATAGACACCGAAGACGCCCAGGCCCTGGGGCACGAAGCCCGGCAACAGGGCGACCAATTGCCCCCGGGCAATCGGGGCGCTGGCCGAATAGGCGGGCTGCAGCGCAATGCCGGCACCCTCGATGGCGGCGGTCAGCAGCACCCCCGACTCGTTGGCGCTCAGGTTGCCGCCCACAGGCACCGCCACTTCCCCACCCTGATGCTCGAAGCTCCACAGGCTCTTGCCGAAATACGAGTAGGTCAGGCAGTTGTGGAGCGCCAGGTCCTGTGCACTGCGTGGCGTGCCGTGCGCCGCGAGGTAGGCCGGCGACGCGCAGACCACCGACGGGCAGCGCCCGAGCGGCCGCGCGATGAGGTTGGGATCGAGGCCGTTGGTGATGCGGATCGCGAGGTCGATGCGTTCCTCGACCAGGTTCACGGGCCGCGAGTCGATGTGCAGGTCGATGGCGGCCAGCGGATGGCGCCGCAAATATTCGGTCACGGCAGCGGCCAGCACGTCCTGCGCGAGCGACTGCGCGCAGGCCACGCGCAGCAGGCCGCGAGGCAGGTCGGCTTCGGTGTCGGCGGCTCGCCCCATGTCGGACGCCACCTCCAGCATCTGGCGGCAGCGCGCGAGCGTCTGCTCGCCGGCCTCCGTGAGGCTCAGGCGCCGGGTCGTGCGGTGCAGCAGCCGCGCGCCTGCCCACTGCTCCATCTGTGCCAGATAGCGCGTGACCATCGGCCGCGACATCTCGAGCGCATCGGCCGCGGCCGTCATGCTGGCCCGCTCGGCGATGGTGACGAAGACTTCGGCGGCCGTGATGCGGTCCATATTCGATCGAATGATGAAATAAAGAGTTGCATGCTAAGGGCTTTTTGAATCGATTGGAGAAACCTACGATCAGGAGACGGTGGGCTCGGCGCCCGCTGCCCTCTGCCTCCCTCTTTCAAACTTTCTCCAGGAGATATCCATGAGCCACATCGCCATCCTCGGCATCACGGGCCGTGCGGGTTCGCGAATTGCCGCCGAACTGCTGAATCGCGGCCACACCGTGACCGGCATCTCGCGCCACGTCGGCGACGCCCCGCAGCGCGCCGGCCTCACGCTCCAGTCGGCCGACGCGACTTCGGTGGAGGCACTGGTGCCGCTGCTGCGCGGCCACGACGCGGTCATCAGCGCGACGCGCTTCGCGGGAGGCAGCGACGCCGCCACGCTGGTGGCCGCTGCCACTCAGGCAGGCGTGCCGCGCCTGCTCGTCGTCGGCGGCGCCGGCAGCCTCGAGGTGGCGCCCGGCCATGCGCTGGTCGACACGCCCCAGTTTCCCGAGGCCTACAAGGCCGAGGCCCAGGCGGGCGCGGCCTTCCTGCGCGACCTGCGCACCGAGAAGACGCTCGACTGGACCTTCCTCTCTCCCTCGGCACTGTTCGAGCCCGGCGAGCGCACGGGCAGCTTTCGCCTCGGCAGCGATGCGCTGCTGAGCGACGCCGCGGGCAAGAGCCGGATCTCGATGGAGGACTACGCGATCGCGCTGGCCGACGAGATCGAGGCGCCGAAGCATTCGCGCGGCCGCTTCACGGTCGGCTACTGATCCCAGGCACCGGCGCGCTGCCGCACCCCGGTTCAGGGCGTGATCGCCACCTTCAGCACCCCGTCGCGCTGGTTGGCGAACAGCTCGTAGGCCGCCTCGATGTCGTCGAGCCTGAAGCGGTGGGTCACGAGCGGCTTGAGGTCGACACGTCCCGAGCCGACCACCTCCATCAGCCGCCGCATGCGTTCCTTGCCGCCCGGGCACAGGGTGCTGACGATGCTCAGGTCGCCCAGGCCGGCGGCATAGGCGCCGAGCGGGATGCGCAGGTCGCTCGAGTAGACGCCGAGGCTCGACAAGGTGCCGCCCGGGCGCAGCACCCGCAGCGACGACTCGAAGGTGCCCTGGGTGCCCAGCGCCTCGATCGCGACGTCAGCGCCACGGCCGTCGGTCAGGGCGAGGATCTGCTCGACCGGGTCGCCCTGCCTGAAGTCGACCACATGGTCCGCACCGAGAGCGCGCGCCACCGCCAGCCGCTCGGGCACGGTGTCGACGCCGATGATGGTGCTGGCACCCATCAGCCGGGCGCCGGCGACCGCGCAGAGGCCGATCGGGCCCAGCGCGAAGACGACCACCGTATCGCCGATCTGCACGCCGCCACGCTCGGCCCCCGAGAAGCCGGTCGACATGATGTCGGGACACATCAGCACCTGCTCGTCGCTCAATGCATCGGGGATCGGGCTCAGGTTGGCCATCGCGTCGCGCACCAGCACGTATTCGGCCTGACAGCCGTCGATGGTGTTGCCGAACTTCCAGCCGCCCATGGCCTTGAAGCCATGCCGGGTGCCGACGCCGTCCTGCGATCCGCAGCCGCAGAGGCAGGCATAGCTGTGGCCGCTCGGCGTGATGGCGCCGGCGATCACGCGCTGCCCTTCCTGGAAGCCTTCGACCGCCGAACCCAGCTTGTCGATCACGCCGACCGGCTCATGGCCGATGGTGAGGCCGCGCTCGACCGGATATTCGCCCTTGAGGATGTGGACGTCTGTGCCGCAGATCGTGGTGGTTGTGATGCGGATCAGCGCGTCGAGCGGGCCGACATCGGGGATCGGCTTTTCCTCGAGCACGATGCGCCCCTTCTCGACGAAGACGGCGGCTTTCATTTTCTGGGTCATGGCGATGGATCCCTTTCGGCAGTGAGGAAGAACAAGGGCCCATTCGACCGCAAACAGGTTGCAGCGACTTGACCGGGCGCAAGGAAGGGCGGATTACGGCGCCGACGCGCCTTCCAGCGTTCGCTTCATCGCCTGCATGCCGGCCTCGATCATGGCGGCGATGGACGCGGCCATCTCGTTCGGCAGCAGGTCGGCGACCCAGACCAGCCGGCTTTCGGTCTCGCCTTCGGAGATGACCTGCAGCGAGGCGTTGTGGTGCGTGAGCGGGCCCCCGGTCGCGGACCACGAGGTGCGTCGCGCAGCGTCGTCGACACTCACGATCAGCTCGCGCGCGACCATGCCATTGGCGAAGGTCACGATGCGGGCATCACCCTCGAGCCGGCAATCGGTGACGAAGCCCGGCACGAGCCGGCGGTGGATCTGGCCAACGTCGCGCACGGCGTCCCAGATGGCGTCGGCGCTGGCCGAAACGCGGATTTCCTGTCGGATCGCTGCCATCGTTGTCCCCTTGAGGCCGAGGACCGAAGTCTAGGACGAAGTCGGCGCGCCAGCGAGTGCGGCGCGCCAGCGAGTGCGGCGCGCCGCTTTTGCGCGGAAATCAGCGCGCGACGCCGAGCAGCCGCTCGAGCACCTCGGGCTGGGCGCGCAGCGTGGCGGCCTGGTCGGCATGCACCACCGTGCCGTGGTCGAGCACCACGGCCTGGTCCGAGATCGCGAGGATCGCCTGCGGATGCTGCTCGACGATGATCGCCGCCAGCCCTTCCTCGCGCGTGATTCGGCGGATGGCGCGCAGCAACTCTTCCACGATGATCGGCGCCAGGCCCTCCAGCGGCTCGTCGAGCAGCAGCAGTGTCGGGTTCAGCACCAGCGCGCGGCCGACCGCCAGCATCTGCTGCTCGCCGCCCGACAGCTGCGTGCCGAGGTTGGACTTGCGCTCGGCCAGCCGCGGGAACATCTCGTAGACGCGCTGCGCGTTCCACTTGCCGGGCCGCTCCACGGCCGTGAGGTTCTCGTGCACCGTGAGCGACTTGAAGATGTTGCGCTCCTGCGGCACCCAGCCGATGCCGGCCGCGGCGCGCAGGTGCGAGGGCAGCTTGTGCAGCGCCGGCGTGGCGCCGAGCGCGATGCTGCCGCCGTGCTGGCGCGTGACGCCGGCCAGCGTGTTGATCAACGTGGTCTTGCCGGTGCCGTTGCGGCCCAGCAGTGCCAGCGTCTGGCCCTGGCCCAGCGAGAGCGCGATGTCGTGCAGCACCACGGCTTCGCCGTAGCCCGCGCTGAGGTTCTCGATGCGCAGCAGTTCAGACATGGGCAGCCTCCCCGTGGCCCAGATAGACCTCCTTCACCTTCGGGTCGTTGGCGATGGTGTCGGGGTCGCCCTCGGTCAGCAGCGTGCCGTTGACCAGCACCGTCATGCGGTCGGCGAAGCTGAAGACCAGGTCCATGTCGTGCTCGATCAGCAGCACCGAGACATCGGCCGGCAGCGCGGCCACGGTCTCGAGCAGCTCCTCGCGCTCGCCGGCCGGGACGCCCGCCACCGGCTCGTCGAGCAGCAGCACGCGCGGCTCGCAGGCCAGCGCGATCGCGATCTCGAGCAGACGGCGCTTGCCGTAGGCCAGGTGCCGGGTCTGCTGCTGCGCCACGTCGGCGAGACGGAAGTGCTCGAGCAGCTGCCCGGCGCGCTCGGCCACGGCCTTCGAGCTTCCGAGCGGGCGCCACCACTGGCCGCCGATGCCGGTGTGCTGGGAAACGACCAGCGCCAGCGTCTCGAGCGGCGTCATCGAATCGAACAGCTGGTTGATCTGGAAGGTGCGCACCATCCCGCGCGCCACGCGCTTGTGCGGCGCCAGCCTGGTGATGTCCTCGCCCTCGAGCACGATCCGGCCCTCGGTCGGCGTCAGCACGCCCGTGAGCAGGTTGATCAGCGTGGTCTTGCCGGCGCCGTTGGGGCCGATCAGCGCATGGCGGGCGCCCCGCCGCAGATTGAGCGTGACGTTGTTGGTGGCCGTGATGCCGCCGAAGCGCATCACGAGCCCGGTGGCCGAGAGCACCGTGTCGTTGGGAATGACAGCGCTCATTGGCAAACCTCCGCCTTCAGGCGGCCGGGCGGCGCTCATGGCTTCACCGCCTTGCGCGCGCCGAACCAGGTCCAGGGCCTGAGCAGCCGCTCGCGACCGACCAGCACCAGCAGCACCAGGATCAGGCCGATCCAGAACATCCAGTACTGCGGCGTGACGGTCGACAGCACGTCCTGCAGCAGCTTGAAGACGATCGCACCCGCGATGCCGCCGTAGAGCCAGCCCACGCCGCCGATCACCAGCATCAGCATGACGTCGGCCGAGCGGTCGAAGGCCAGCACGTCGAGCGAGGCGAAGCCGGTGGTCTGGGCCAGCAGCGCACCAGCGGCGCCGGCCACGGCCGCGCCCACGGTGTAGATCACGGCCAGCCGCGAGACCACCGGGATGCCGATGGCCATCGCGCGCAGCCGGTTGTCGCGGATCGCCTTGAGCGTGGCGCCGAGCGGCGAATGCACCAGCCGGCGCATCAGCAGGAACAGCAGCAGCATCACCGAAAGCGAATACCAGGCCGCGGTGCGCCCGTAGAGGTCGAACTCGAACAGGCCGAGCACCGGACCCATGACGACGCCCTGCAGGCCGTCGGCGCCGCCGGTCAGCCAGTCGAGCTTGTTGGCCAGTTCGAGCAGCAGCAGCGCGGTGCCCAAAGTGACCATGAGCCGCGTGAGGTCGGTACCGCGCAGGATCGTGACGCTGGCGACCGCGCCGAGCATCGCCGACAGCACGATCGCGAACAACAGGCCCACGGTGGGATCGGGCATCACGAGCTTGGCGAACAGCGCAGCGGCATAGGCGCCAAAGCCGAAGAAGGCCGCATGGCCCAGCGACACGATGCCGGTGTAGCCGAGGATCAGGTCGAGCGACATCGCGAACAGGCCGACGATCGCGATCTCGTTGATCATCAGCGCGTGCGAGGGCACGAGGAGCGGCAGCACGAAGGCCACCGCCCACATCACGAATTCGGCCGGGCGCCAGCGCGCCTTGCGCAGAAGAGGTTGCTGGAAGTCCATCAGCGGCCTCCCTTGCGCGTGAACAGGCCCTGCGGCCGCCACATGAGGATCAGGATCATCAGCAGGTAGACCGTGAAGGCGCCCATCTTGGGAATGAAGTACTTGCCCGCGACGTCGGCGATGCCGAGCAGCAGCGCGGCTGCGAGCGGTCCCGTGATCGACGAGGTGCCCCCCACCGAGACCACGATCAGGAAATAGATCATGTACTTGAGCGGGAAGGTCGGATCGAGCCCGAGGATCTCGGCGCCCAGCGCACCGCCCAGCCCGGCCAGGCCCGAGCCGACCGCGAAGGTCAGCAGGAACACGATGTTGACGTTGATGCCCAGGCCCGCGGCCACGCGCGGATCGTCGACCGCTGCACGCAGCCGGCTGCCGAAGCGGGTCTTCGAGAGAATCAGTTGCAGCACCACGGTCAGCAGCGTGCAGATCGCGATGATGAAGATGCGGTAGTGGCCCATGCCGAGCATCAGCGCACCCTCGCCGACCTCGGTGCGCCCGCGCAGCCAGTCGGGCAGGTGGATGTTCTGCTGCGAGGAACCGACGAAATAGTCGACCGCCGCCACCGCCATGAAGGCGAGGCCGATCGAGAACAGCACCTGGTCGAGGTGCGGCTTGCCATACATCGGCCGGTACAGCGTGCGCTCGAGCAGTGCACCGGCCGCACCCACCACGACGAAGGCCAGCGGCAGGCACAGCAGGAAGGGAATGCCCAGCTTCTGCATGGCGAATACCGTGAGGTAGCCGCCGGCCATCGCGAAGGCGCCATGCGCGAGGTTGATGAAGTTCATCAACCCCAGCGTCACGGCCAGCCCGACCGCGAGCACGAACAGCAGCATCCCATAGGCGATGCCGTCAAAAAGGATGGTCAACATTTGAGCTTCTTAGCACTCGATCCTGCAATCTCGCCGCAATCGCGACACGTCGGCGCAGCCAATCTCTTTTCGGGAAACACCGCGGAACCGGCTTTGCCGGGCCGCTGGTGTAGCCCCCGGTAGGGGGTGGGAGCCCCGACACGAAGTGCGGGGCAACCTGGGGGCGCGCTTATTTCGCCTTGCCCGGGTCCTTGACGGACTTGATGACGTCGAACTCGACGTTGTAGAGCTGGCCGTCCTTCTTCTCGACCTTGCGCAGGTACACGTCCTGCGTGATGTCGCGGGTCTGGGCATCGATCAGCACCGGGCCGCGCGGGCTCTCGAAGACCTGGCCCTTCATCGCGGCCAGCAGCGCATCGCCGCCGCCCTGGCCCTTGGTGGTCTTGAGGCCCTCGTAGATCATGCGCATGCCGTCGTAGCCGCCGACCGCCATGAAGTTCGGGCGCATGTTCTTGTTGGCAGCCTGGAAGTCGGCCACGAACTTCTTGTTGACCGCCGACGGATGGGCCGCCGAGTAGTGGTGCGTCGTGACCACGCCGAGCGCGCCGTCGCCCATGTCGTTGAGCTGGTCGTCATCGGTCACGTCGCCGGTGGCGATGAGCTTGATGCCGGCCTTGTCCATGCCACGCTCGAGGAACTGCTTCATCACGGCCGAGCCGGCGCCCGAGGGCACGAAGACGAACAGCGCGTCCGGCTTGGCATCGCGCACCTTCTGCAGGAAAGGCGCGAAGTCGGGGTTGCGCAGCGGCACGCGCAGCTTCTCGACCACCTTGCCGCCGTTGAGCTCGAAGCGCTCGCTGAAGAACTTCTCGGCGTCGTTGCCCGGACCGTAGTCGCTCACCAGCGTGACGACCGACTTGATGCCGTTCTTGGGCGCCCAGTCGCCCATGGCGACCGACACCTGCGGCAGCGTGAAGCTCGAGCGCAGCATGTACGGCGAAGCCTGCGTGATGCTCGACGTGGCGGCAGCCATCGTGATGGCCGGCGTCTTCGACTGCGTGGCGATCGGTGCCACGGCCAGCGCGATCGGCGTGAGGCCGAAGCCGGCGAGCACGTTCACCTTGTCGTTCACCACCAGTTCCTGCGCGATGCGCTTGGCGACGTCGGGCAGGCCGGTGTCGTCCTTGACGATCAGCTGGACCTTCTTGCCCGCGACCGTGTCGCCGTGCTGCGCCATGTAGAGCTTGGCCGCGGCCTCGATCTGGCGGCCGGTGGAGGCCTGCTGGCCGGTCATCGGCAGGATCAGGCCGATCTTGAAGGTGTTGTCCTGTGCCTGCGCAGCCAGCGGCAAGGCCAGGGCGATGGCGGTCAGGCTGGCAGCCTGGACGAGATGGCGACGACGCATGGAAATCTCCTGGTTCATTGAATGCGGACCGGTGCTATTGTGACTAAATGCAAACTCGTACGGCCGTCGGCAAATCCCTAGCGCGACGACGGGGTCGACGAAAACTGCGCGATCAGCAAAACGCTCGCGCGATCATCGCGCAAGCGGGAAAAGGCGCCGGCGCGACTCAAGGGCTGACTCACGGGCTGTCGGGCCGCCACGCCGAGTCCAGCGTGATCGTTCCCACGGCGCGCGAGACGCAGGCGCAGATGCGCCCGCCGGCCGCCTTCTCGTGCGCACTCAGGAACACGTCGCGGTGATCGATCTCGCCGTCGACCGCGAGCACGTCCATCGCGCACAGGCCGCATTCGCCACGCCGGCAATCCCACAGCGTCTGCACGCCGGCGCCTTCGAGCGCCTCGAGCAGCGTGCTGCCGACCGGCACCTCGATCTCGAGGTCATGGCGCGGAATGCGCACCGCGAAGGCCTGGGTCGCGAGCCGGCCGCTGCTGCCGAAGGTCTCGAAGCGCAGGTCGGCCTGCGCGCGGCCGGCGTCGGCCCAGGCGCGCTTGACCGCCTCGAGCATCGGCACGGGACCGCAGGTGTAGAGCTGGCCGGCGGCGGGCAGCGCCGCGATCTCGGCGGCGAAGTCGATCGCGGCACTGCCCGTGAAGGCCTGCAGGCTGGTCGCCGGGCCCGCGGCCAGGGCCTGCTCGAGCGCCGGCAGGTAGGCCAGTTCGTCGGCGTTGCGGGCGCCGTAGAGCATGCGCACCGAGACGCCGTCGCGCGCGGCACGCGCCGCCAGCCGCTCGGCCATGTGGACCATCGGCGTGATGCCGATGCCACCGGCCACCAGCAGGTAGCCCGGGGCCGTGAGATCGAGCCCGAAATGGCTGCGCGGCTCGCTCACCAGCAGCCGGTCGCCGGGCGCGAGCCGCCACATCGCGAGCGAACCGCCGCGGCCGTCGTCCAGCCGCTTGACCGCGATGCGCCAGGACTGGCCGTCGGGCGCACCGACGAGCGAATAGGAACGGGTCTGCACGCGGCCGCTGCCGGGCGCGCCGACCAGCAGCTGCACCTGCAGGTGGGCACCGGGCTCGTGGCTCGCGGCGGCGCCCGACTCGGGACGGATCTCGAACTCGCGCACGGTCGGCGTCAGGTCGCGGCAGGCCACGAGGCGGGCCGGCATCCAGTGGATATCGCTTTTCATCGGGGTCTCGGTGTCTCGTCGATCTCAGGCTCTGCGGCGGATCAGCTGCACGCCCGGCAGCGGATGGTTCTGCAGGCCGTGCAGCGCCTCGCGCAGGTTGCGCTGGGCGATGCGGCTGTGCTCGCGCATCAGGGCCTCGGCGCGCGAACCCTCGCGGTTCTCGATCGCGTCGAGCACCTGGCCATGCTGGTCCTGCGCGATCAGCAGCATGTCGCGCGCGGCCGGCGAATTGGCCTGCACCACCACGAAGCCCGAGGGCGAGGCGAACGGCAGGTTGACGACGCGCTCGAGCTGCTTGGCGATCAGGGTGCTGCCCGACATCTCGGACAGCAGCCGGTGGAAGGCCTCGTTGAAGGCCACGTAGCGCGAGAAGGCGGCATCGTCGAGCGCAGGCTCGCGCAGCAGTTCGTCGATGCGCCGCAGACAGGCACGCGCCTCGCGCAGCACCACGGGCGGTGCACCGCGCTCGGCCGCGAGCCGCGCTGCGAGGCCCTCGAGCGTGCCGCGCAGCTCGATCGCATCGGCCACGTCGCGCTCGGAGAAGGTCCGCACCGCGAAGCCGCCGTTGGGCAGGGCTTCGAGCAGGCCTTCCTGCTCGAGCCGCATCAGCGCGCTACGCACCGGCGTGCGCGAGACGCCGAGCAGCTCGGACACGGCCACCTCGGCGATGCGCGCGCCGCCCGGCAGCTCGCCGGCCAGGATCATCTCGCGCAACCGCAACTGGGCCTTGACGGCCTGCGAGCTGCCGGCCTCGGCGGGCTCGGCGGCTGCGACCGGAGTGCTCACGCCGTCACCGCCGGAACGGGCTGGATCGCGATCACGGGCTGGCGCGGCTTCTCGCGCGCCACCATGCCGTCGATCAGCCGTCGCGCCCACATCGCGCCGGCATCGATGTTGAGGTTGTAGAAGCTGTAGTCGGGACGCTCGTCCATCGCGCGCTGCTGGGCCTCGAGCACCAGTTCGTCCTCGCGGAAGATGTTCGCCACGCCTTCGCGCAGCTGGTGCGTGAGGCGCTGCTCGCCGACGCAGTAGTTGCGCGAGAAGGCCCAGAAGTACAGGCAGGTCTTGTCGGTCTCGGGCGTGATGGTGTTGAGCACGTAGCCGTTCACGCCCTTGCTGCGGTCGCCCGCCGCACCGTCGCGCGGCACCGCGCCGCTGCCGGCCTCGGCCACGCCGACGTCGATGTTGACGGTGCATGGCGCCTCGAAACGGATGATCTGCCAGCGGTCGACCTTGCCCTTGTAGCCGCGTGCATGGTGGATCTGGCCGGCCCAGAACGGCGGCGGATCGATGTCCTCCATCCAGCGCGTGACCGTGGCCGAGCGGTCTCCGTGGGTGGCGACGAAAGGCGCCTCCGCCACTTCTCGGTTGCCGATCGAGGAACCGTGCACGAAGGTCTCGTGCGTCAGGTCCATGAGGTTGTCGACCACCAGCCGGTAGTCGCAGGCGACGCGGATCATCTTGCCGTCGCCGGCCCACTCGGGATCGTCGTTCCAGTGCATGTCGGGCACCAGCGCGGGATCGGCCTTGGCCGGGTCGCCGGGCCAGATCCAGACGAAGCGGTGCTTCTCGAGCACCGGGTAGGCGCGCACGCAGGCCGAGGGGTTGAGCGTCTCCTGGCTCGGCATGAAGGTGCAGCGTCCCTGGCTGTTGTAGACCAGGCCGTGGTAGCCGCAGACCACCTCGTCGCCTTCGAGCCGGCCGAGCGACAGCGGCATCAGCCGGTGCCAGCAGGCGTCCTCGAGCGCGGCGACCTGGCCGTCGCTGCGCCGGTAGAGCACCAGCTTCTGGTTGCAGATCGTGCGCGCAAGCAGGGCGTGGGAGACCTCGACGTCGTAGGCCGCGGCATACCAGGCGTCGAGCGGAAAGGGGCTCTTGGAATCGTTCATGGGATACGTAATGTATACATAGACACCTAAAAATCCACCGTTCTGAAGCATATATAGGGCAAACCCCTATCCGAATGTATCCATTCGACTTCCGTCCACAGCGGCTAGGATCGAGCGTTTCATCCAGTCTCGACGGAGTTTTCCCATGTCCCAGCACGCCGCCCTGCCTGCCCGTTTCGACCACGTCGGCAGTTTCCTGCGCCCCCAATACCTGCTCGAGGCGCGCGAACAGAAAGCCCAGGGCAAGATCACGCCCGAGCAGCTGCGCCAGGTCGAGGACAAGGCCATCACCGAGATCGTCCGGTTCCAGCAGGACGTCGGCCTCAAGAGCATCACCGACGGAGAGTTCCGCCGCACCTACTTCCACATCGACTTCCTCGAGCAGCTCGGCGGCGTCAAGACCGACATCCCGGTCACGATCCGCAAGCCCGACGGCACGGAAGAGCTCGCGCCCCCGGTCATGCGCGTGATCGACAAGGTCCGCCACGCCAAGAACATCCAGCTCGCCGACTTCGAGTACCTCAAGAGCCAGGTGGCGGCCGGCAACACGCCGAAGGTGACCATCCCCTCGCCCACGATGCTGCACTTCCGCGGCGGGCGCGCGGGCATCAGCCGCGAGGCCTATCCCGAGCTCGATCCCGAGTTCTACGACGACGTTGCGAAGGCCTATGGCGACGAGCTGCGCTCGCTGGCGGCGGCAGGCTGCACCTACGTGCAGATGGACGACACCAACCTCGCCTACCTGTGCGACGAGCGCATGCGCGAGGCCGCCCGCCAGCGTGGCGACGATCCCAACGAGCTGCCGCACCGCTACGCCGCCTTCATCAACAAGGTGGTGGCGCAGAAGCCCGAAGGCATGATCCTCGCGATGCACCTGTGCCGGGGCAACTTCAAGAGCACGCACGCTGCGGCCGGCAACTACGAGCCCGTGGCCGAGGCGCTGCTCAAGGAGATGGACCTCGACGCCTACTTCCTCGAATACGACGATGCGCGTTCGGGCGACTTCCGTCCGCTGCGCTTCCTGCCCAAGGGCAAGACCGTGGTGCTGGGCCTGGTGACCACCAAGTTCGGTGAAATGGAGGACAAGGACGAGCTCAAGTCCCGCATCGAGGACGCCGCGAAGTACGTCTCGCTCGACCAGCTCGCACTGTCGCCGCAGTGCGGCTTCTCCAGCACCGTGCATGGCAACAATATCGCGGTCGAAGCCCAGCGCGCCAAGCTGCGCCTCGTGATCGAGACGGCACAGGAAGTCTGGGGAAATTAAGGCTCGCCCCCAGGTTGGCTCACTTCGTGTAGCCGCCCACCCCCGACCGGGGGCAACACCGACGGCCCGGCAAAGCCGGTTCCGTGGTGTTTCCCGAAGGGATTGATCCACTGCGCGAGTGAAGTACGCTCCGAGCCCATGAAGCTGTTCACCGCCCCCCTCAGCATGTTCGGCGCCAAGGTGCAGATCGCGGCGCTCGAGAAGGGCCTCGCATTCGACTGCGAGATGGTGCCCTTCGACCGCGACGACCGCTACGAGCCCAAGCATCCCGAGGTGCTGCGCGTCAATCCCAAGGGCCAGGTGCCGGTGCTGCTCGACGGCGGGCTCGCGCTGTTCGATTCGACGCAGATCTTCGAATACCTCGA
Organism: Variovorax jilinensis; assembly: GCF_030316885.1. Lineage (GTDB taxonomy): Bacteria > Pseudomonadota > Gammaproteobacteria > Burkholderiales > Burkholderiaceae_C > Variovorax > Variovorax jilinensis. The sequence continues at coordinate 818,375 of NZ_JASZYQ010000003.1, forward strand.
AGACCGGTACCCCGAACCACCGCTCTGGCCACGCGACATCGCGGCCCGCGCGCGCGCGCGGCAGCTCGAGCTCGAATCCGACGAGGTCTTCTTCCCGCACGTCATCCGGCTCTTCGGCCTGCAGGACGCCATGCAGAGCCCGCCCGCAGTCGCCGCCTGCGAAGGCTGCGCGCGCTTCTACGAGAAGCTCGAGTCCCTGCTGGCCGATCGCGAACACCTGGCGGGCGACGCCTACTCCTTCGTCGACATCGCCTTCTACATGGCGCAGGTCTTCGCCGAGCGCAAGGGCGCGCTCATGACGGCCGCCACGCCGCGACTGCTGGCCTGGCGCGAACGCATCGGCGCGCGGGCACCGGTGCGAGAGGTGGTCCGCCCCATGATGATCTTCCTGGCCTCCAACGGCCGTCCGGTGCCCCCCCACCTGCAGCCCCTGCTCGGGCGATGAACCGCATCGACGACTTCCTCGACTGGCTGCCCTCGCCGTCGCAGCATCTGCTGTTCGTCACCTTCGCCCTGCTGGTGTACGTGCTGACCACGCGCGCGCGGCGCGAGCAGCGCGCGCCCACGACGGCCATCGCCTGGGTCATGGGCCTGGTGCTGGTGCCCTACCTCGTGCTGCCGGTGTACCTCGTCTTCGGCCAGCGCAAGCTCAGGCCCACCGGGACGCCGCGGCCCCCGCGCACCGCGCCGGCCGGGCACTGGGCGGCCGAGCTGATCGAAAGCTTCGGCCTCGCGGCGCCCAGCGACTGCGACATCCGGCTGCATTCCGACGGCGCGGCCGCGCACGAAGCGCTGTTCGACGTCATCGAAGGCGCGCGCAGTTCGCTCGACGTGTCGACCTTCATCATCGGCGACGACGCGCTCGGCCACGAGGTGATCACCCGGCTGTCGCAGCGTGCGCGCGATGGCATCAAGGTGCGCGTGCTGCTCGACGGCTTCGGCGCGCTGTCGCTGCCGCGTTCGCATTTCGACTCGCTGCGCGACGCCGGCGCCGAGGTGGCGGTGTTCCGTCCGATCTTCAGCCTGCAGCGCAGCGGACCACGCAACCTGCGCAACCACCGCAAGCTCACGATCGCCGACGACCGCTGGCTGTGGTCGGGCGGACGCAACCTCGCGGGCGAGTACTTCACCGGCAACGATGCGCACCCGGTGGCGTGGCGCGACCTGTCGTTCGACCTGCATGGCGATGTCGCGACCGCGGCCGCGCGCCAGTTCGAACACGACTGGAGCTCGGTGCGCGGCAGCACCTCGCGCGCCATTGCCGCCGCGGCGGGCGCGGTAGCGGCCGGCGAGCGCGCCCAGTTCCTGCCGAGCGGCCCCGACCAGACCGAGGACACGGCGCAGGCGCTTTTGATCGATGCCTGCTTCCGAGCGGAGCACCGGGTGCTCGCGATCACGCCCTACTTCGTGCCCGGCGATGGGCTGCGCGACGCGCTGCGGCTCGCGGCCCGGCGCGGTGTGCAAGTGACGATCGCGATCCCCGCGCAATCCAACCACCGGCTGGCCGACTTTGTGCGCGCACGCACCATGCGCGATCTGGCACGCGCCGGCGTTCAGTTCAGGATGCTGCCCTTCATGGCGCATGCCAAGGCCGTGGTGGTCGACGAGGACATCGCCCTGTGCGGCTCGATCAACCTCGACCTGCGCAGCCTGCTCTTGAATCACGAGGCTGCGGTCGTCTTCTACGGTCGCGCCGAGGTCGACTGGCTGGCCCAGTGGATCGAGACCACCGCATCGGCCGGCGACCCGTACCGGGCGCGCGAGCCGGGCCTGGCGAGGGACATCGCCGAAGGCCTGCTGCTGACGATCGCGTTCCAGGTCTAGGCCTTGCGCTCCGCCCGTTGGCGGGGCGTGTTGGTGTAGCTCGCATTGCCCAGCCCGGTGCCGATGGTCAGTACCGCCCAGTGCTTCACGTCGCGCATGAAGGGCAGCTCGCTCAGGCCCTGCACGACGGCGTCGTTGTGCATCAGCGCCACGGTCTGCTCGCCGCGTATCGTCGGCAGGCGCTTGCACAGCTCGCTCGGCAGGTGGAAGTTCTCGCTCTCCCAGTCGCCCGGCAGGTTCTGCGCACCACGCGCGATGGAACCATCCTTGCGGATCAGGCCCGGGCAGGCGATGCCGACGAAGGGTGCGAGCCGAATGCCCTTCTTCTTGCTGTATCGGATCTGCGACTCGAGCATCTCGGCCAGCCGGTCGATGAGCACCTTGCGGCTCGGGCCGTCGTCGGCATGGCGCCACTTCTCACGCCGCAGAACCTTGGCCATCGACAGGTCGGATGCACGCTTCTGCCGCAGCTTGACGATGCCGCAGCGGACGTTGGTGCCGCCGATGTCGAGCGCGAGTATCGCGTCGTGGTGCTTGCGCATCTCGGGCGACAGCAGGTGCACCCAGCCGATCAGGCCGCCGTCGTCGGGCTCGTGGCAGATGCGTCCGAGCTGCACGGAAACCTTCATGTGCTGCAGGATCGCCGCCGCCTGCAAGATGACGCGCTCGCCGACGTCGCTGCCCGGGAAGCCGCCGCCGATCACGATGCGCTCGACGCCCTTCCACGAGGGCTGGCGCAGGAAGCGCTCGATGACCCAGGCCAGTTCTTCCGAGAACTCCTCGATCGCGCCCTGCAGCATGTCGGCAGCCTCCGAGGTCTTGGCGCTGACCAGCGCCTCGTCGAGCGCGCGCTTGCTCAGCTCACGCGAATGCACGCCGCCCAGCGGATCCTTGCCCTTCCTGCGGCGTCGCTGGCGCCAGCGTTCCAGGAGCTGCCGGAACGCGGTCTGGCTGGCCTGGTCGCCGATGAACCCGTCCTTGTCGCGCAGCTGCAGGCTGTACCCCTCGACCGTCACGGACGGCAGCTCGCGCGCGCCGTGCACCTCGGGCAAGGGAGCGACCGGTGCCTCGGGCGTGCTGTCCTGCTTGCTTTCCTGCTTCATGCTTCCTCGTCCTTCATCGGGTGGGTGTCAATCGTCGGTGGTCTCGAGAATCAGGCGCGCCGTCTCCTGGGGCGCATCCCAGTGAGGATAGTGGCCGCAGCCTTCGAACCAGTGCAGCCTCGCGTCGGGGAACTGCTGCTGGGCGCGCGCTGCCTGCGTGGGAAAGCAGACCCGGTCGAGCCGGCCCCAGCCGATCACGACCGGCCTGGCGATGCTGCCCGCGTCCGAGCCCTCGAGCGGCTCCCCGCGCACGAAGTCGCGCAGCATCAGCTTGAAGGATTCGGCAGCGGCAAGGCTGTTCATCTCCTGCATCACCAGCGCGGCCGGCAACCGATGCGCGAGCGGCGAGAACTGCGCCAGCAGCAGCGCCCGCGACCACTCGTGGGCCGCAATCGACGGCATCGCAAACCGCAGCGATCGCGCCAGCCGCATCGACATGCAGATCGAGGCCTGGAACGCGAAGCGCTCCCAACTGCCCCAGAAGCCGCCCGGCCCGAGAGAAACCACGGTGCCCACCACCTCGCCGCGGCGCGCCAGTTCGAGCAGCAGCCGCGCGCCCATCGAGCTGCCGACCGCGTCGGTACCGAGCAGGTCGTGCTCCCGCAGGAACTGCGCCACCGCGTTGGCAAGGCTGCGCAGCGAGACGTCGCCGGCAAGCGGCGGGCTCTTGCCGAACCCCGGCAGGTCGATCGCGACCACCGCGCGATTGGCCGCCAGCGGTTCAAGGATGGTCTGCCACGTGTGCCAGCTGCTGCCGAGCCCGTGGATCAACAGCAGAGGCTTTCCTTGTCCGCGGCGTACGTAGTTGATGAGCACTCACGCACTGTGGCGGGCCGCCCGGAGCGGCCGCATCAGCACGGCGCACCATCGGCTGTAGGAGAACGCGGCTTCTTTGCGCACTGCCCGGTGCAACGCGAAGGCACGCCGATACACTGCCGCCGATGCACCCGCTTCGCCGCGCGCGGCTCCTCGCCCTGGCCCTGACGGCCCTCGTGGCCATGCTGATGTGCGCCGCTCTGCCCTCGCAGGCCCAGGAGCAGCCGCTGCGCGTGGGCTCGAAGCGCTTCACCGAGTCGTACATCCTGGCCGAGATCCTGGCGCAGACCGCGGCACCGAAGACCGCCGCGGCGCCCCAGGTGCGGCAGGGCCTCGGCAACACCGCGATCGTCTACGAGGCCTTGCGCTCGGGCGGCATCGACCTCTATGCCGAGTACACGGGCACCATCGCGCTCGAAATACTCAAGGGCTCGCCCACCATGACGCGCGAGGCCATGAACGCAGCGTTGCAGCCACTGGGCCTGGGCGTGGCAGTGCCGCTGGGTTTCAACGACGGCTATGCACTGGCGATGCGGACGGCGGACGCCGAAAAGCTGGGCGTGCGCACGCTCGGCGACCTGGCGCGGCATCCCGAACTGCGCTTCGGGCTCTCGAACGAGTTCATCGGCCGCGCCGACGGATGGCAGGGCCTGGCGGCGCGCTACGGCTTCACGCCGACGCCCATCGGCATCGACCACGGGCTGGCCTACGACGCGATCGCGGCGAAGCAGATCGACGTCATGGACATCTACACCACCGACGCCAAGATCGAGCACCTGGGCCTGCGCGTGCTCGAGGACGACCGCGGCTACTTCCCGCGCTACGACGCGGTGCTGCTGTATCGCCTCGACCTGCCGGCGCGCCTGCCTGCGGCCTGGGCCGCCCTGCAGGCGCTCGAAGGCCGCATCGACGAACGGTCGATGATCGCCATGAACGCGCGCGCCGAACTGAAGGGCACGGGCTTCGACGTCATCGCGCGCGACTTCCTCGCGGGCCCGAAGGCCCCAGCCGCCGACCGGGGCGGCCGCGGTTTCATGGCCAAGCTGTTCGGGCCGGACTTCGGCCGGCTCGCCCGCCAGCACATCCTGCTGGTGGTGGTCTCGGTCGGGGTCGCGATCCTGATCGCGGTGCCGATCGGCATCGCGGTGTTCGGCCACCTGCGGCTGCGCGCGCTGGTGCTGGGGCTGACCGGGCTGCTGCAGACCGTTCCCTCGCTGGCCCTGCTGGCTTTGCTGATCTCGCTTCTCGGCATGATCGGCACGCTGCCGGCGCTGATCGCGCTGACGCTCTACGCGCTGCTGCCGATCATGCGCAACACCGTGACCGGCCTGGCCGAGGTGCCCGCCGGCCTGCGCGACGCCGGCACCGCGCTCGGCATGACCGGCGGCCAGAACCTGCGCCTGGTGCAGCTGCCGCTCGCGCTGCCGACGCTGCTGGCCGGCGTTCGCACGGCCACCACGATCGCGATCGGCACCGCGACCATCGCGGCCTTCATCGGCGCCGGCGGCTTCGGCGAGCGGATCGTGACCGGGCTCGCGCTCAACGACCGCGGGCTGCTGATCGCCGGTGCCCTGCCGGCGGCGGCCCTGGCGCTGCTCAGCGAGGCGCTGTTCGAGGGTATCGAATGGCTGATGCGCCGCCGCCGCAACTGAGCCCGGAATGCGCGCGAGTCCGTGAAAGTCCCGACGGGGCAAGGCACCCGACTCAGGCATAGTCGCGCGGCCATCCAGATAAAACCCCGGAGACCTTCATGAAATTCGGCACCCTCGCCGCCTGCCTTTCGCTCGCCCTCGGCGCCAGCGCCTCCTTCGCCCAGACCACCACGCTCAAGATCGGCTACGCCACCACGAAGGAATCGCATTACGGCGTCGGTTCGACCGTGTTCTGCGACGAGGTCGAGAAGGGCACGCAGGGTCGTTACAAGTGCCAGCAGTTCCCGAACTCGGCGCTCGGCGGCGAACGCGAGCAGATCGAGGCCGTGCAGCTCGGCACCCAGGACCTGGTGAACACCTCGACCGGCCCGGTCGGCAACTTCGTGCCCGAGGTCAAGATCGTCGACATCCCCTTCCTCTTCCGCGACTACGACCATGCGCGCAAGGTGATGGACGGCCCGATCGGCCAGGACATCCTCGCCAAGTTCCCGAGCAAGGGAATCATCGCGCTCGGCTGGACCGAGAACGGCTTCCGCCACATGACCAACAGCAAGCGCGACATCGTCAAGCCCAGCGATGCCGCGGGTCTGAAGATGCGCACCATGGAAAACAAGGTGCACATGGACGGCTACCGCACCTTCGGCATCCTGCCGACGCCGATGGCCTTCCCTGAACTGTTCGGCGCGCTGCAGCAGGGCACGGTCGACGGCCAGGAGAACCCGATCCCCGTGATCCTCTCGTCGAAGTTCGCGCAGGTTCAGAACCATCTCTCGCTGACCGGCCACGTGTATTCGCCCGCGCTGCTGCTGCTGTCGCCCAAGGTCTGGAACAAGCTCTCGGACGCCGACAAGAAGGTGTTCCTCGAGGCGGCCCAGAAGGCCGGCGCCGCTCAGCGCAAGAAGGTCAACGAGGACGAGGCCAACGGCATCGCCCAGCTCGAGAAGGCAGGCATGAAGGTCACGCGCAAGGTCGACGGCGACGCCTTCCGCGAGGCGCTCAAGCCTGCCTATGTCGGCTATGCGAAGGAATTCGGGGCCGACAACATCAAGAAGATCAGCGACGTCAAGTAACCCGCCGTCGCGTGACGGTCGCGCCGCCCGGCCAGCCAGCGATGGCGCCGGGCGGCGCCGTTTTTCCGAAGTCCCGAACCTGAACCCGCCGTGAAAACCTTCGAACACTACTTCCTGGCCGCGAACCGCTGGGTGCTGATCCTGCTGCTGGCATCGATGTCGGTGATCATCTTCGTCAACGTGGCGATGCGCTACCTCACGAGCAACTCGCTCGAGTGGGCCGAGGAAGTCGCCCGCCACATGATGATCTGGCTCACCTTCCTGGGAGCCGGGCCGGTGCTGCGCTACGGCGGCCACATCGCGGTCGAGAACCTGCAGGACGCACTGCCGCCCAAGGCCGCGATCGCGCTGCGCGCGGTGGTCGCGGCGCTGCTGTTCGCCTTCTTCGGCTTCATGGTCTGGTACGGCTGGCTCTACATGGAGCGCACGATGTTCCAGCTCACGGCGGTGACGCAGATCCCGTTCGCCTACATCTACAGCGCCATGATGTTCGGCGGCGTGCTGCTGATCGTGCACTGGGCGCTGATCGTGCGCGGCTACGTGCTGCGGCGCGAGTTCGCTTCCGACGCGCATTTCGATGCTGCCGCGAGTGCCGCACTATGAGCGCCAGCCTGATCCTGATCGCCTCGGTCTGCATCTTCCTCGCCATCGGCGTGCCGGTCGCCTTCGCGCTCGGCCTGGCCACGGTGACCACGCTGGTGCTGGCGGAATCGTTTCCGCTGATGGTGCTGCTGAAGGAAACCTTCACCGGCATCGACAGCTTTCCGCTGATGGCGGTGCCCTTCTTCATCCTCGCCGCCGAACTCATGAGCGGAGGCTCGCTGACCGAGGTGCTGCTGCGCTTCGCGGGCCAGTTCGTGGGCCATCGGCGCGGCGGGCTGGGCTACACCAACGTGGTGTCGCTGACCTTCTTCTCGGGCATCTCGGGCTCGGCGCTGGCCGACGCCGCCGGCCCGGGCTCGATGCTGATCAAGATGATGGACAAGGCAGGCTACGACCGCTCGTATGCCGCGGCACTGACCGCCTCGACCGCCATCGTGGGCCCGATCATTCCGCCCTCGATCATCATGATCATCTACGCGCTGCAGGACGACAACGTCTCGGTCGGCAGCCTGTTCGTGGCCGGGCTGCTGCCGGGCCTGCTGATCGCGGTGGCGATGTGCGTGGTCAACTTCTACGTCTCGAAGAAGCGCAACTACAAGGGCGACGGCGGCATGCCGCCCTGGCGCGAGGTACTGCTGACGACCTGGAAGGCGATCCCCGCGATCCTGCTGCCGGTGGTGATCCTCGGCGGCATGCGCGCGGGCTGGTTCACGCCCACCGAGGCCTCGGTGGTGGCCGTCTTCTATGCGCTGGTGTGCGGCAAGTTCGTCTACCGCACGCTCGAGTGGAAGGCCCTGCCCGACATCCTCTCGCGCTCGGCGCTGCTCTCGGCCTCGGTGCTGATCATCATCGGCCTGTCGGCCTCCTTCGCCTGGATCCTCACCATTGAGAACGTGCCGCAGACGCTGGCCGAGTGGCTGGTCGGCATGAACCTCTCGCCGTGGATGTTCCTGATCATCGTCAACGTGTTCCTGCTGCTGTTCGGCATCTTCATCGAGCCGCTGCCGGGCGTGATGGTGCTGGCGCCGATCCTCGCGCCGGTGGCGGTCAAGCTCGGCATCGACCCGATCCACTTCGCGATGATCATGATCTACAACCTCACGCTCGGCATGATCACGCCGCCCGTGGGCGGCCTGCTGTTTGTCACCTGCAATGTCTCGCGGGTGCCGATGTCGCAGCTGGTGCGCGAACTGGTGCCGTTCCTGTGGGCCCACGGCGGCGTGCTGCTGCTGCTGACCTTCCTGCCGGCGCTCAGCGTCTGGCTGCCGCATTTGTGGGGCTTCAAGTAGCGGTTGGCGGTTGGCAGGACGCGGATTCCCGTACACTTCATCCGGTCAGGAGAGCGTCCCGCCAGCCGGGGCCGCCGAAGGCGCAGGTCCCCCGAATCAAGGGCCCGAACGCTCAGGCAAAAGGACTGACGCAGCGCCCCTTTCCGGGGCGTTTCCTTGCTGGAGAGAGGCGCAGCGTCGCAGGGACGGCCGCCCACCGAAGGAGCAAACCCCGATCGTGGGGCGAATCTCTCAGGTAAAGCGGACAGCAGGGGTGGCCCATGGCTTCGGCCATGGATTCGGACTGCCCCTTGGAGATGCGCCTCATCATGGCCGACCCTTCCGACTCTTCCGCCGCCGCGCTAGAAAAGACGCCGCTGCATGCGCTGCATCTCGAGCTCGGCGCCCGCATGGTGCCCTTCGCCGGCTATTCGATGCCGGTGCAGTACCCGGCCGGCCTGATGGCCGAGCACCGTCACACGCGACAGGCCGCGGGCCTGTTCGATATCTCCCACATGGGCCAGCTGCGGCTGGTCGGCCCCGACGCCGCGGCCGCGTTCGAATCCCTCATGCCGGTCGACGTGATCGGCCTCGCGCCAGGCCGCCAGCGCTACGGCCTGCTGCTGGCCGACGACGGCGGCATCCTCGACGACCTGATGTTCTTCAACGAGGGCGACGATTCGCTGTTCGTGATCGTCAACGGCGCCTGCAAGCAGGCCGACATTGCCCACATCACGGCCCGCATCGGCGCGCGCTGCGAAGTGCGGCCGCTGCCCGACCAGGCGCTGCTCGCGTTGCAGGGGCCGCAAGCCGCCGACGTGCTCGCGCGGCTCGCGCCCGGCATCGAGCGCCTCGTTTTCATGACCGGCGGGGCGGTCCGCATCGGCGGCATCGCGGCCTTCGCCACGCGCAGCGGCTACACGGGCGAGGACGGCTTCGAGATCTCGGTCGCCGCAGCCGACGCCGAGGCCCTGGCGCGCCTGCTGCTCGCCCAGCCCGAGGTCGCGCCGATCGGACTCGGCGCACGCAATTCGCTGCGGCTCGAGGCCGGCCTGTGTCTCTATGGCAGCGACATCGATGCGAGCACCACGCCGGTCGAGGCCGCGCTCGGCTGGGCCATGCAGAAGGTGCGCCGCAGCGGCGGCGCGCGCGAAGGCGGCTTTCCGGGCGCCGCGCGCGTGCTCGCCCAGCTGAAGGCCGCCGACGGCGCTGCGGGCCACCTCGACCACGACACGCTCAGGCGCAAGCGGGTCGGCCTGGTGGCGCTCGAGCGCGTGCCGGTGCGCGACGGCAGCCTGCTCGAATCCTTCGAAGGTCTGCCGATCGGCCAGGTCACGAGCGGCCTGCTGGGCCCGAGCGTCGACCGTCCGATCGCGATGGGCTATGTCGCACTGGCCTACGCCGAACCCGGCACCCGTCTGCAGGCCGTGGTGCGCGGCAAGCCGGTGCCGATGGAAGTCTGCACCCTGCCCTTCCTGCCGGCGCGCTACTACCGCGGCTGAGCCCCTTCTCACACACTTTCCAACTTCAACCAGGAGCTGATTCCATGACTCTCAAATACACGAAGGACCACGAGTGGCTGCGCCAGGAAGCCGACGCGACGCTGGTCACGGTCGGCATCACGGTGCACGCGCAGGACGCGCTCGGCGACGTGGTCTTCGTCGACCTGCCCGAGGTCGGCAAGAGCTTTGCCCAGGGCGAGGTCGCGGGCGTCGTCGAATCGGTGAAGGCCGCTGCCGATGTCTTCATGCCGGTGTCGGGCGAGATCGTCGAGGTCAACGAGGCCCTGCGCGCCGACCCCTCGCTGGCCAACAGCGCGCCCATGGACGCCGGCTGGTTCTTCAAGGTCCGACTCGCCGACGCGGCGCAGCTGGCTGCCCTGCTCGACCAGACCGCCTACGACGCCTTCGCCGCCGAGAGCTGAAGCGCCAGATTCAGACTTGCACCCGACCTGCCCGGACCTGCCCTCGAACCGACCCCGACCGCCCCATGCCGACGCCCGTGCCGACCCCCTTCCCCACGCTCAGCGAACTCGAGAACGCCGAGGAATTCATCGCCCGCCACATCGGCATCGAGGCCGACGACGAGCCCGGCATGCTGGCCGCGATCGGCTCGACCACGCGCGCCGAGCTGATCGACGGCATCGTGCCGCCGGCGATCCGGCGCAGCAGGCCGATGCGGCTGCCGGCGCCGGTCACCGAGGCCGAGGCGCTGGCCGAACTGAAGGCCATCGCGGCGAAGAACAAGGTCGCGAGGAGCTTCATCGGCCAGGGCTACTACGGCACCCACACGCCCGGCGTGATCCTGCGCAACGTGCTCGAGAACCCGGCCTGGTACACCGCCTACACGCCCTACCAGGCCGAGATCTCGCAGGGCCGCATGGAGGCACTGGTCAACTTCCAGACCATGGTCTGCGACCTCACGGGCATGGCGATCGCCAATGCATCGATGCTCGACGAGGCCACCGCCGCGGCCGAAGCCATGACGCTGGCGCGGCGCAGCGTGAAGAGCAGGAGCAACGTCTTCCTCGTGGCCGGCGACTGCCATCCGCAGACCATCGAGGTGCTGCGCACGCGCGCCGCCCCGCTCGGCATCGAGATCAAGGTCAGCACCGCCTCCGAGACCCTGCCGCACCTGATGGCCAGCGGCGCCTTCTTCGGCGTGCTCGCCCAGTACCCGGCCACCACCGGGCAGGTGCACGACCTGCGTCCGCTGGCAGGCCATGCGCACCAGAGCGAGGCCGCGTTCTGCGTGGCCGCCGACCTGCTCGCGCTGACCCTGCTCGCGCCGCCCGGCGAATGGGATGCCGACATCGTCTGCGGCACCACCCAGCGCTTCGGCATGCCGATGGGCAACGGCGGCCCGCACGCCGCCTACCTGGCCTGCCGCGACGAGTTCAAGCGCTCGCTGCCGGGCCGGCTGGTGGGCGTCAGCGTCGACGTGCACGGCCAGCCGGCGTACCGGCTCGCGCTGCAGACGCGCGAGCAGCACATCCGGCGCGAGAAGGCGACCTCGAACATCTGCACCGCGCAGGTGCTGCCCGCGGTGGTCGCGAGCATGTACGCGGTCTACCACGGGCCCGATGGGCTGCGCCGCATCGCGCAGCGCGTCGCTCTGCTGACCGCGGTGCTGGCACGCGGGCTCGAGACGATGGGGTACGAGATCGCCAACGCCACCGCCTTCGATTCGCTCACGGTGCACAGTGGCGATGAAACGCCGCGGGTCCACGAACGCGCGGTCGCGGCCGGTGTCAACCTGCGCCACCGGCTGCAGCAGCACCTGGGCATCTCGCTCGACGAGACCACCACGCGCGCCGACGTCGAGATGCTCTGGGGCCTGTTCGCATGCGCCGGCAGCACCGCGCCGGACTTCGATCAGCTCGCGGCCGGCTCGACGACACGCATCCCCGACGATCTGCGCCGCAGCAGCACGTTCCTCGCGCATCCGGTGTTCAACACCCACAAGAGCGAGACCGCGATGCTGCGCTACATCCGCAGCCTCAGCGACAAGGACCTCGCGCTCGACCGCAGCATGATCCCGCTCGGCAGCTGCACGATGAAGCTCAACGCGACCAGCGAGATGATCCCGATCACCTGGCCCGAATTCGCGGACATCCATCCCTTCGCGCCGGCCGAGCAATTGCTGGGCTACGCGCAGCTCGACGCCCAGCTGCGCGCCTGGCTCTGCGAGGCCACCGGCTACGCGGGCATCAGCCTGCAGCCCAACGCGGGATCGCAGGGCGAGTACGCGGGCCTGCTTGCCATCAAGGCCTTCCACGAGGCGCGAGGCGATGCGCACCGCAACGTCTGCCTGATTCCATCGTCGGCCCACGGCACCAACCCGGCCAGCGCGCAGATGGCAGGCATGCAGGTGGTGGTGACCGCCTGCGACACCGAGGGCAACGTCGACATCGACGATCTCCGCCGCGCCTGCGAGAAGCATCGCGACGACCTGGCCGCGGTGATGATCACCTACCCGAGCACTCACGGCGTCTTCGAGACCCGCGTCAAGGAGCTGTGCGAGATCGTCCATGCGCACGGCGGCCGCGTGTACGTCGACGGCGCCAACATGAACGCGCTGGTCGGCGTGGCGGCACCGGGCGAGTTCGGCGGCGACGTGAGCCACCTGAACCTGCACAAGACCTTCTGCATTCCGCACGGCGGCGGCGGACCCGGCGTCGGGCCGGTGTGCGTGGTGGAAGACCTCGTGCCCTACCTGCCCGGCCATGCCACGGGCGGTCTTGCATCCAACGGGGCCGTGGGCGCGGTGTCCGCTGCCCCGCTCGGCAACGCGGCCGTGCTGCCGATCAGCTGGATGTACTGCCGCATGATGGGCGCGCGCGGCCTGCAGGCCGCCACCGAGACCGCGATCCTGAGCGCCAACTACATCAGCTCGCGGCTCAAGGACCACTACCCCACGCTCTACGCGAGCCCCAACGGCCACGTGGCGCACGAGTGCATCCTCGATCTGCGGCCGCTCAAGGAATCCAGCGGCGTCAGCGCCGAGGACGTCGCCAAGCGGCTCATCGACTACGGCTTCCATGCGCCGACCCTGAGCTTTCCGGTGCCCGGCACGCTCATGGTCGAGCCCACCGAGAGCGAGCCGCTGGCCGAGCTCGACCGCTTCATCGACGCCATGGTCGCGATCCGGGGCGAGATCCGGCGCATCGAGGAAGGCATCTGGCCCAAGGACGACAACCCGTTGCGCCACGCACCGCACACCGCGGCCAGCCTGCTGGGCAGCGAATGGACGCGGCCCTACGCGCGCGAGCTCGCCGCCTTCCCGCTCGCGACGCTAAGGCAGGCCAAGTACTGGCCGCCGATCGGTCGGGTCGACAATGTCTACGGCGACCGCAACCTGTTCTGCAGCTGCGTGCCGATCGAGGCCTACGCCAAGGATTGAGCCGCGGCAGCCCACACCCGAGGAGAACCGTCATGCGCTTCATGGTGATCGTCAAGGCGAGCAAGGATTCCGAGGCCGGTGTGATGCCGGACAAGAAGCTGCTGACCGCCATGGGCAGCTACAACGAGGCGCTGGTCAAGGCCGGCGTGATGCAGGCCGGCGACGGGCTGCATCCCAGCTCGAAGGGCGTGCGCGTGCGCTTCTCGGGCGACCAGCGCACGGTCATCGAGGGTCCGTTCGCGAACACCACCGAGCTGGTCTCGGGCTTCTGGCTCTGGAAGGTGGCGTCGAAACAGGAAGCCATCGACTGGCTGCGCCGCGCGCCCTTCGACGGCGGCATCGAGGTCGAGTTGCGCCAGGTCTTCGAGATGGAGGACTTCGGCGCCGAACTCACGCCCGAGCTGCGGGCGCAGGAAAAGCGGCTGGCCGAAGGGATCAAGTCTCAGTCTGCGGGCGGCTGAGCCCACCACCGGGCCGCGCACTACTTCTTCGCCACGGCCCCGGTGGCAACCTGGTCGCGAAATGCCTTGAGGCGAGCCTTGAGGCGGCGTTCGTTGACGGGCCCCATGCGCACCAGCATCTTCTGCCCGGCCGACAGCGATTCGAGCGCGGGATCGACGAACTCATAGCTGATCCAGGGCTTCTCGGCCGCCATCTCGCCCTTGACCTCCGTGAGCTTCACCTGCACCGGCCCTGCCGGCTCGGGTGCCTGCAGCAGGTGGTCGATCACGGCCACGAGCCGGTCGTTGAAGTAGCGGTTCGGGTAGCCCAGTTCCTCGTAGGCCTGCTGGAACAGCGGATAGAACCGCGCATAGAGCGCTGCCGCGCGCGCGACGTCCACCGATTCGGCGAACAGCACGAAGGGCGTATAGCGCGCGGCGTTGTCGGCGCCGATGGTCTTGACCTCGCCGGCACCCTGCACCTCGAAGGACTTCGGGGTGCGCTGCACCGGCCATACGCGCGCCGGCGCCTGGGCCCGCGTCAGGTTGTCGACCGTGGCGACGAGGCGCCGCACGAAGCCGCCGGACTCGAGGAAGCTGCCTGCGGCCTTCTTGCCGACCAGTTCGTTGAGCGCAGCGCTCACGCGCGCATCGGCATCGTCGAGCGAAGGCAGCGCCGCCTCGGGTGCGGCCAGCGCGTCGACCGGATTCTGCGGCCCGGTCGCGACCGGCGCCGGCGGCGGCGCGGGCTCGTCGGACGGCGCGGGCTGGGTCGCCACACTGGCGGCCGGCGGCGCCTCGACCTCGGCCTGGCGCTGCGACCAGCGCCACCAGCCGAAGGCCGCGGCGAGGATCAGGACGACGACGATCGCGAGCGTTCCCAGCGATGACTCGCGTGCCGGCCTGAATTCTGCGGAGTCGCGTTCGGGCATGTTCGGATCTTCCTTTCAGGATGCAAGGTGCGCACAGGTCGCTCCCGCCATTTGAAACCACATGGGCGCCGCCGGCCGTAACGCCATGTGAGCCTGCTGCGATGCGTCGGGTGATTCGATCGGTCCGATGTTGCCATCGCCCGCGGTCTGGCTGCCGGCGGCGTGCCGCGCAACCCATTTCACGAGCAGGTTGTCGGAGCACCGTCCAGTCCGAGCCGACCGAGGATCTGCCGGTCGTATCGCTTCCAGTCCCGCTCCGAGTTCTCGATGACGATCTTGTCCAGGCTCAATCGGTCGAACAGCGCATCGGTGAGGGTTCGGTATTCCTCGTAAAGCGCGATCAGTCCATCGAGGCCTGACAGGCGCCGACGCACCGCGAGCGGCCCCTTCAGCTTCCAGTCGACCTGGTACTTCACCCAGGCATCCCCCCGCTCCGCGCAGATGGTGCGCACGGCGCGCTCCACGTCCTCCTGCCGGAGATAGACCACGAGCGGGTGCAGTGGCGCGATGCATCCGGCCACACGCTCGCAGTACGCGGCGAGCTGATCGAAGCTCGCCTCCATCAGGAACAGATGGGTCAGGTCGCCATGAAAGAGCTGGCCGTCCAGCACAGGGACTGCAGCGCCACCTCGGACCTCTTCGGCAAACGAAGCCCACCTGGAGACCGCACGGCCCGCCAGCCCTTGCACGGTGGTCTCGAGCCAGGGTTCGAACCAGTGCCGGAGTTCATCGGTGGCACGGACCGGGTGCGGGTCGGTGCGTTCGTGAATGGCGAGCGCCGGACGACCGGCCTCTGCCAGCGCCTTCGCGACGAGCCGCATCGTCGTCGACTTTCCCGAGCCCATGATGCCCTCGACGATGACGAGCCCATGGTGCCCGGGAGATGCGCGATCCGGTGCTGCGAAGGTCTTCACGCTTCAGTCGCACGGTTGAAAGCGCTTGCAGTCGGCCACGGCGCGAATCGAGGTCAGCGTGTTCTCCCCATCGACATGTCTCGAAGTGAATTTCACCGACGAGCCTTCGGGCACATCGGCCAGCAGCGCACGGTCGGGCACTCTGAAGGTCTGGGTGGTGAAGGGGATCTTCGACCTCGGCAGCAGCTTCAATCGGACGTAGAGCTTGCCGCCCGGTTCCTCGAACGACGACGTGAAGCGCGCCCGCGTGGTGACCGCGTCCGGCTCTTCGGCTTGCGCCGCCGGCGCGCTCGCCGCCGCAACGGTCAGCGCCAGTGCAACGGCTCTCCAATACGCATTCGACATCTCTGGCTCCTCGGGAGGCTGCTTCGCCGCTGCATTCTGCATCGCCGCGGACCCGGTTTCCGCGCGCCACGGCGAGCAGGCGGCATCGAACCTGCTAGGCCAGAAGCGCCGCGGTCGCAGGCGACATTTCCCAGCCGGAGGGACAATCGCCGGGCCGACCTCGAAGACTGCGGAATGTCGACGACGCATGCAAAAATGATAGCAACAACACTAGGCCAGATATGAACGTTTCGTTCGACGCTCTCACCGAATACCAGCGCTACAAGCTGATGGCAAGCCTGATCGTGCCGCGGCCGATCGCGCTGGTCACCACGCTCGGCGCCGACGGCATCGTCAACGCCGCGCCCTTCAGCATGTTCAACATGCTCGGCGAGGAACCGCCGATCGTGATGATCAGCGTCAACCGGCTGCAGGACAACGCGCTCAAGGACACGGCCGCCAACATCGCGCGCAGCGGCGAGTTCGTGGTCCACCTCGCCGACGAGGACATCGCCGAGCAGATGCATCGCTGCGGCGAGCGCCATCCGCCGCATGTAAGCGAACTCGACGTGGTCGGCTTCACGACCCTGCCGAGCCACGCGATCAAGCCGCCGCGCATCGCCGAGGCGCCCGTGGCCTTCGAATGCACGCTGTGGGAGACGCTCGAGACCGAGAGCCGGCAGATCTTCATCGGCCAGGTGCGCTGGATGCATGCGCGCGACGAGCTGATCGACACCGAGACCTGGCGCGTGCGGCTGCAGCACTATTTCCCCGTGGGGCGCTTCGGCGCCAGCTTCTACGTCAAGACGCGCGAGCGCTATTCGCTCGCGGCGCAGGGCGAGGCACGCAGCACGCAGATCGACGAGATGTAGGCAAGGCGTCACGTCGCGCGACGACGACGGGCATGCCGCCCGTCATCTCCAGGACGCGGGATGGCAGCCGACGTCGACAGGGTCGATCTGCGGCCGTGTCGGGCCGGGCGGCGCTCCGGCAGAATGCCGCCACCCAACCGACGTGGATTCGCTCATGAAATGCCTCACTCTGGCACGGCCTCGGACTTCGACCAGGACCCTCGCAGGGACACCCGCGAGGGGCTCGGCCCGCATCGCGCTGGCGGCAGTGACGGCGGCGATCCTGGCATCGGCGCTGGCCGCTTGCGGGGGCGGCGGGGGTGGAGGCGGAGGTGGCGTCGCCCCCGTCGCAGCGGGCACCGCCGCGCCGGCCACCACGCCCGCGCCCACTGCCGGTCTTCCCGCACGCGAGGCGCTGATCGCGCGCGCCCGCAGCGTGGAACTCGACACACCCTATGTCCCGCCGCCCGGCGATCCGCTCGAGCACAACACGGCGGGCTTCGCCAAGACCCTGTGCTCGAACGTCTTCATCGCCGGCATGGAGCCCGACGTGGCGGCCGAGGTCACCGGCTACTTCACCGGCCCCTACGCGCAGCGCAGCAGGGTCGGCAAGCCCATGGTCGACCGCGCGTCGAAAGAGGTGCGCATCGCGATGACGAATGGCACGACGCTGACCGCGCGCTTCTACGGCTCGCAGGGCTGCGTCACGCTGGCGCCAGGTGCGAGCGACGTGTCGTTCGCGCCGACGAACGTGGCGAGCACCCTGCCCGACGCCGGCACGCAAGCCTGGCCGATGGGCGACGTGCTGCCGGCGGACCGCGGCACCGGCTTCGATCCGCTGAAGGTCGAGCAGGCCATGTCCGCGCCCTTCGAACAGCCTGGGGCCTTCACCACGGCCTTCGTGGTGAGCTACAAGGGACGCATCATCGGCGAGCGCTACATGAGCGGCGTCACCCCGACCACGCCGCTGCAGTCATGGTCGATGGGCAAGAGCGTGACGGCCACGCTGATGGGCATTCTCATCAAGGAGGGCGTGTACACGCTCGACCAGCGCGCGCCCATTCCGGAATGGCAGGCGGAAGGCGACAAGCGCCAGCAGATCCGCATCGTCGACCTGCTGCAGATGTCGAGCGGGCTGCGCATCAAGGCGCCCGACGATCCGGATTTCGACCCGAACGGCAGCTACCCCGACCACATCTACTACTACACCGGCCGCATCAACGCCTTCCACTACGCCGCCACGCGGCCGCAGCAGTGGCCGCCGGCCACCATCGGCCGCTACCGCAACACCGATCCGGTGCTGGTCAACTACCTGATCCGGCTGGCAGCGGAGAAACGCGGCGAGGACTATCTCTCGTTTCCGCAGCGGGCGCTCTTCGACAAGATCGGCGTGCGTTCGATGACCATCGAGACCGACCCCTACGGCAACTTCCTCACGCAGGGCCACGACTTCATGTCAGCGCGCGACTGGGCGCGCCTGGGGAATCTCTATCTGCAGGATGGCGTGTGGAACGGCGAGCGTCTCCTGCCCGAAGGCTTCGTCAAGTTCGTGAGCACCGTCGCGCCCGCCTGGGCGGCCGACAACCGTCCCATCTACGGCGGCTTCTTCTGGCTCAACGGCATGGGCCAATGGCCAGTGCCGTCCTCGGCCTACTACATGCTGGGCGCGGGAGGCCAGGTGGTGATCATCGTGCCCTCCCACGATCTCGTGGTGGTTCGCCTGGGTCACGACAAGGGCGAGGCGCTTTCGACGCAGGGCGTGCAGAAGGCGCTGACGCTGCTGATGCAAGGGATCGCGGCGTCGAGGTAGACGCCGGTCCGGTTCGCCCGCGACGCGGGTCGGCTAGCATTTGTGCACATCCAACCCGAACCCGAGGGGGCAGCCCCTGGACGTTCAATCTCTTCGTCGTCAAATGGTCACCTGCTACCTGCGCTACGTCATCGACCCGTTCAAGCTGAAGGAGTTCGAACACTACGGCAAGCTGTGGATTCCGCTGGTCGAGAAGTTCGGCGGCCAGCACCACGGCTACTTCCTGCCATCGGAAGGAGCGAACAACATCGCGCTTGCGATGTTCAGCTTTGCCAGTCTTGCGGCCTACGAGACATACCGCGCGACCTCCTTCGATGACCCGGAGTGCCAGGCCGCGTTCAAGTACGCGGAAGACACGCGTTGCATCGTCAGCTACGAGCGCAGCTTCTTCAGGCCCGTGTTCGGGTGACCGTCGGGATGCAACGCCCATCACACCGATCTGACGCATGCTCCCGGGCCTTCGACTGCGATGCTTTGCCGGCGATGCCGACTTTCCCGCGATGGCGGAAGTGGCCAACGCGGTGTTCGCGGCAGACAGGATGGGCTGGATCCGAACGCCGGAGCACATCCGCCAGGACTACGCCCGGTTCACCGACTTCGACCCCCTGGCCGACATCGTGATGGCCGAGCTCGATGGCCGACTGGCTGGCTACGTGCGCACCTCGCACTGGATCGACGAGAACGGCTGGCTCTCCCAGGGACAGGTCGGCTTCGTCCACCCGGTGTGCCGGCGACGCGGCGTCGGCACCGAACTGCTGCGCTGGGTGGAAGCGCGACAGCGCGCGCTTGCACGGGGCCACGGCGCCGTGTCCGTGCACCACGTCTTCGTGACCGAGGGGGAGATCGGCCGCAAGGCCATGCTGCATCGTGCCGGCTACCTGCCCGCTCGCCACTTCATGCAGATGCAGCGACCTTCGCTCGACGACATACCCGACGTTCCGCTGCCCGAAGGCTTCGAGGTGCGGCCGGTGCAGACGGACCATCTGCGCCCGATCTTCGACGCCCACATGGAAGCCTTGGAGGGCCACTGGGGCGTTGCTCCGGCCAAGCCCGGCGACTTCGAACGCTGGACGACGCTGCCGACCTTTCAGCCGCATCTGTGGCAGGTGGCCTGGCACATCGAGAGCGACCGCGTGGCCGGACAGGTGAAGCCCTTCATCAACGAAGAGCAGAACAGGACACAGAACCGTCGGCGCGGCGAGACCGAATTCATCAGCGTCGGCACCCCATGGCGCCGGCGCGGCCTGGCGCGCGCACTCATTGCGAGGGCCTTGCATGCGCAACGCGACGCCGGCATGAACGAATCCATCCTGGGCGTGGATGCCGACAATGCGCATGACGCCGCCCGGCTCTATGAGAGCTGCGGCTTTCGCGTCGTCCAGCGCAACATGGTCCTGCGCAAGCCGGTCGACAGCTAACACGGCGCCCCACCCGCCGCCTCCGAGGCCGCGAGGAGGCGCCCGGCGCACTACATCAGCCGCGTATCGGCCGGTGGCCCATCCAGCCGGTCATGGGCGTTGTCGATGAAGTTAAGCGGCGCAGCCACCAGCTCCTCCCGATCCACGTCGTCCAGCGTGGGGACGTGGATCGCATAGAAGCGTCCGCCCAGGTGCGCCAGCTCGCCCGTTCCGTACAGGCGGATGCCGCACCTCGAACAGAAGCGATACGACAGGCCTGATTCGCTGCGCCCGGGCGGCACCCACTCGTAGGTGGCGAGCATGTCATCGCCCGCGAGCAGCTTGAACTTGTCGCCGCGCACGAAGAGAAACCAGGCGCGTGCCTTGCTGCAGATCGAGCAATTGCAGCGGTTGCTGCCAGCGGAAAGGTCGAACTCCGCCTCGTAGCGCACCGCCTGGCAATGGCAGCTGCCGTGATAAAGCCGGTAGGTCATGGGATTCCTCGACTGGTTGCATTTAAGCACCGGTATTCTGAGCGTAGTGCTTGCTAAATGCAATCGGTTTAAGATCCGGCCCATGAAGCAAGAGAACCGTTCGACATGTCCCATCAGCACCGCACTCGAGTTCGTGGGCGATCGCTGGACCCTGCTCGTGATACGTGACCTGATGTTCGCGGGCAAGCGCCATTTCCGCGAGTTCCTGCAGTCCGAGGAAGCGATCTCGAGCAACGTGCTCGCGGACCGTCTCGCTGCGCTGGTGCAAGGCGGGATCGTCACCAAGAGCGGCGACCCCACCCACGCCCAGAAGGCGATCTACAGCCTGACCGAGAAAGGGCTCGAACTGCTGCCGGTGCTGGTCGCCATGAGCGCATGGACCCAGAGGCACCATCCCGAGACCCGACGTCCCGAAGCTGTGCAACTGGTGCAAGGGGGCCCCAGGATGATGAAGAAGCTCGAAGGCGACCTTCGACGGCATCACGGCATCGCCTGACGTCGGCCGCGCCCACCTTCGCGTTAGCACCCTGGCGCCGGGCCACCGCAGTGCTAGGCTGCGCAAAACCGCGCGCAGGAGACAACCATGACAGCCAGCTACGTGGAAATACAAGGCGCCCAGGCGGATGTCGATCTCTGGGACGGCTTGATCTCGGATCAGAACGCCCTCATCGTCGTCATGATGCAGAAGATGTCCCAGGGCGGCTGCGCCGATGCCGCATGGCTCGACGAGCGAATCACGGAAGCGGAGAGCATCGAGAATCGCCTGGTCGCCGGCCTCGATCGCGCACAGCGCAGATTGCGGGCGCTCATCTAGTCGGCACGACCGCGTCCGAAGGCCCTCCCGGCGTGGCACGGACGCAAAAAAGCCACCCGAAGGTGGCTTTCTCGTTCCGCGGCCTGGGCCCAGAAGAATCTGGAGCGGGAGAAGAGTCTCGAACTCTCGACCTCAACCTTGGCAAGGTTGCGCTCTACCAACTGAGCTACTCCCGCGAAGCCTCAGATTATAGCGCAGTTTTCTCGACTTCCTCGCCAACTGGCAAATGAATGAGTCCGGTGCGCAGGTCGAACTCGAAAACCTCGCCATACCGGCCCCATTCGATCGCGGTGCGCAACACGCGCTCGGCGGTCGGCTGGTCCAGGCTTTCCTTGAGCAGCTCGACGAAAGGCTCCTGCGGCAACTCGCCCGAAGGCGCCTGCTCCAGGCTGTGGCGGATGTGGGCGGCCAGCGGCACGTGCGCGAGCAGTTGCTGGCCGAGCAGCTGCTGGCGCAACGTGTGGGCGCCCGCGACATAGCGGCGACCGAGTTCGGACAGGTGCAGGTCGGCATCCGCAAGCTGTGCCAGCCCCAGCAGCGACAGCGCCTGCGCGAGAGGCAGCAGGTCGTGGTCGGTGAGCTCGGCCTCCTCGGCGAGCTGCGGCAGATCCGCGCGTCCGGCGCGGCCGTCCTGCACCAGCATCTCGAGCAGCGCCTCCATGCGGCCGATGTCGGCATCGGGCAGGCGGTCGCCCAGATGGCGGCGCACCGGTTCCTCGGCCGCGCGGCCGGGCATCGCGGCGCCGGCGGTCATCAGCGCATAGGCCTCGTCGATCAGCGCCCTCACCTCCAGGCTGCCGACGTCACGCGGCCGCGCGAGCCGGATCGGCAGTTCGGCACGCACGCGGCCCGGATCGGCTGCGAAGATCAGCACGCGGTCGGCCATCAGCACCGCTTCCTCGATGTTGTGGGAAACGATCAGCATCGCCTTGGTCGGCATGGCGCCGCCGCGCCAGAGCCGCAGGATGTCGTCGCGCAGGCGCTCGCCCGTGAGGACGTCGAGCGCCGAGAAGGCCTCGTCCATCAGCAGCACCTCGGGCTCGACCACCAGCGCCCGCGCGATGCCCACGCGCTGGCGCATGCCGCCCGACAGTTCGCGCGGCAAGGCGCCTTCGAAGCCTGCGAGCCCGATCAGCTCGATCGCGGCGCCCGCGCGCCGGGCCCGTTCCGGCCGCGCGACGCCGCGCGCCTCGAGGCCCAGCTCGACGTTCTGCTGCACCGTGAGCCAGGGGAAGAGCGCGAACGACTGGAACACCATTGCGATGCCGCGTGCTGGCCCGTAGAGCGGCTGGCCGCGGTAGCGCACGCTGCCGGCATCGGCACCGATCAGTCCCGCGAGGATGCGCAGCAGCGTCGACTTGCCCGAGCCCGAAGGCCCCAGCAGCGCCACGATCTCGCCTTCGGCAAGGCGGAAATCCACGCCTTCGAGCACCGACCGTGCGGCGCCGTCGGCCGAGCGGAAGGACTTTCCCACGCCCTGGAGTTCGATGATGGTTTCGGCCACGAGGCCGGTACGCGGGTTCGACATCAGAAGTGCATCCTGTTTTCGGCCAGCTCGTAGAGCCGGCGCCAGACGAAGTGGTTCATGCCCATGACGAACACGCACATCACGCCGATGCCCAGCGCGATGCGCGGGAAGTCGCCGATGGCGGTCATGTGGGCGATGTAGCTGCCCAGCCCCGCGGCCTGCAGCGTGGTGTCGCCCCAGGTCACGTATTCGGCCACGATGCTCGCATTCCAGGAGCCGCCGCTGGCCGTGATGGCGCCCGTGACGAAGCTCGGGAACACCGCGGGCAAGAGGTATCGGCGCCACTTGAGCCAGCCCGAGAGGCCAAGGTTGCCGGCCGCGTAGCGCAGCTCGGTCGGAACGGTCGAGGCACCCGCGATCACGTTGAAGAGCAGATACCACTGCGTGCCGAGCACCATCAGCGGCGCGAGCCAGATGTTCGGGTCGAGCTGCCAGCGCACGATGAACAGCACCGCGACCGGGAACATCAGGTTGGCCGGAAATGCCGCCATGAACTGCGCCACACCCTGCAGCCGGCCGGCCCAGCGCGGGTTCATGCCGATCCAGATGCCCACCGGCACCCACACGATCGCCGCCAGCGCGATCAGCACCAGCACGCGCAGCATCGTGTAGCAGCCGAGCACGAACACATGGCCCACCTCGGCCCAGCCGACCTCGGTGTGGATGAAGCGCAGCAACCAGCCCGCGGCCAGCAGCACGCCCGCCGCGAGCAGCGCGTCCCAGGCACGCTCGAGGGCTTGGCGCCGCGGCCGCGGACGGGCCCTGATCGAGGTGCCGTCGTGGTCGCGGCGGAACAGCACCAGCGAACGCTCGAGCAGCCGTGCCGACGCCGCCATGCCCTGCTGGATGCGCTCGGTGCGGCGCAGCCAGGTCAGCAGCCAGGAGCGCGGTGCGTCCTCGCTGCTGCCTTCCTCGAAGCGGAACTTGTCGGCCCAGGCGATCAGCGGCCGGAAGAACAGCTGGTCGTAGAGCGTGATGCCGATCAGCATGCCGAAGATGGCCCAGCCGATGGCACCGAGGTCGCGCGCCTGGATCGCCATCGCGATGTAGGAGCCGACTCCGGGCAGCATGATGCTCTGGTTCGACACCGAGATCGCCTCCGAGGCGACGACGAAGAACCAGCCGCCCGACATCGACATCATCATGTTCCAGAGCAGGCCCGGCATCGCGAACGGCAGCTCGAGGCGCCAGAAGCGATGCCAGGCCGAAAGCTGGAACACCGCGGCCGCCTCGCGCAGTTCCGACGGCACGGTGCGCAGCGACTGGTAGAGGCTGAAGGCCATGTTCCAGGCCTGCGAGGTGAAGATCGCGAAGATCGCGGCGCACTCCACGCCCAGCAGGTTGCCCGGGAACAGCGCGATGAAACCCGTGACAGTGATCGAGAGAAAGCCCAGGATCGGGATCGACTGCAGGATGTCGAGCAACGGCAGCAGCAGCTTCTCGGCCGCCCGATAACGCGTCGCGAGCACCGCGAACACGCAGGCGAACACCAGCGAGGCGCCGAGCGCGATGAACATGCGCAGCGTGGTGCGCAGCAGGTAGTAGGGGAGCGCCGACGGATCGAGGCTGATCGGCAGCGGCTGGCCCAACTCGTAGGGCCGCGCCATCTGCGCGCCGCCCCAGGCCAGCGCAAACAGCGCCGCCAGCACGAGCGGCAGCAGGGCCCAGTCCCAGCGGTTGCCGGCCGCGACGGCCTGGCGCGGAAAGAAGCGTTTGTCGAGCATGGCAGGGCGAAGGCAGGAGGCGCACGGAGCCATTCGCTCGGCGCCGTCATTCTGCGCACCTTTCCCGACCGCCAGCTGACCGGGCCGCCGCCCCGGCCCCGGACGCCGCTACAGCGGGAAGGCGTCGAGCCCCGGCTGCCCTTGGCCGGCCTGCACCGGCGTATGGGCCACGTTCATGATCCAGCAGACCATCGTGAAATAGCCCACCAGCGCCGAGAGCTCCACCACCAGCGTCTTGCCGAAGCGGGCCTCGGCGGCCGCGTAGGTGGGCTCGCTCACGCCGTCGTTGCGCAGCAGCTCCTGGGCGAAGTCGAGCGCGAGCTGCTCGTCGTCGGCCAGCGGCGCGGTGCGGCGTCCCAGGCGAAGCGCCTCGATCGCGCCGGCATCGACCCCGGCCTTCACTGCGGCCGCGGCATGCAGCACCCATTCGAACTGGTTGCCCACGTGGCGGGCGACTGCGCAGGTCACGAGCTCGCGCACCCGCGCATCGAGCGCGCTGTCGAAGCGCAGGTATTCGCCCAGGCTGCCGATGCGCTCCATCAGCACCGGGCTCTGCAGCAAGGGCACGAAAGGCCCGAAGACCGCCTTGCGCGGACCGTCGATCAGCGCCTGCGCGGCGGCGCGCTGGGCCTCGGACATCGTGTCGGCGGCCGGCAGCGGCAGGCGCTCGGACCAGGGACGGGTGTGGCCTTGGGGAATGGTCATGGTTGGATTTCCTCGATGAATCGGATCAGGATGAGGCCGCGTGCGCGGCCGGCCGACGCAGCAGCCAGGCGGCGCTGCCGACCAGCGCGAAGGCGCCGGCCGAGAGCGCGGTGAAGAGGCCGCCGAAGCCCTGCGCACTGCCGCTCAGCGCCGAAGAAAGAAGCGGCCCCGCCATCTGGCCGAGCGCAAAGGCGGCCGTCATGTGGCCGAGCGCGCGCGCCGGGTCGCCGAGCGCAAGCGCCCTCGCCTCCTGCATGCCGGCCATGGTCGCGACCATGAAGGTACCGCCGACCAGCAGCGCGGAAGCCAGCACGGTGGCGGCCGACAGATGCAGCACCGGCAGCAGGCAGCCGAGCGCCACCAGGAGGTGGCTGCCGGCCAGCACCTGGCGGCGCGAAAGACCCGACAGGACTGCGCCCGCCAACACGGTCGACAGGGCGGCCGCCGTGCCGAACACCGGCCAGGCGGCGCCGAACACGGCCGGGTCGTCGACCACCGCCCGCGCCAGCACCGGCAGGAAGGTGGCAGGCAGGATGTAGCCGAAGCCCAGCATGCCGTAGCAGATGACGAGATCCCACGGCGAACTGCCCGCCGATCGGCCCGGCGAAGCGCTGGACTGAGCGATGCCGGGTTCAGCGCCCGGCATCAGCCAGGCCACCACGAGCAGGCCTGCGCCCGCCATCAGGCCCAGCTGCAGCCACAGCGCGTCCGGCGCCACGCCCGCAGTGCCGGCCCGCCAGCAGTAGAGACCGGCCAGCGCGATGCCCGTGCCGACGCCTGCATAGACGACGCCGGCACCACCCGGCTGTCCGAGCCGCGCCAGCCACGCGAGACACCAGACGCTGGTGCTGACCAGGGTCCAGGCGCTCGCGACGCCGGCGACGGCCCGCAGCAGCAGCCAGGGAGCCAGCGAATCGACCCAGCCCATGCCGGCGGTGGACAGCACGATCAGCGCAAGCGACAGCAACCCGGTGCGCTGGGGCGACCAGGGCAGCCGCGCGGCCGTCAACGCGCCGAGCAGGTAGCCCGCGTAGTTGGCGGCCGCCAGCCAGCCGCCGGCCGCCACGTCGGTGCTGCCGGCGCGGATCATGAGCGGCAGCATCGGCGTGAAGGCGAAGCGCCCGACGCCCATGGCGACCGCGAGCGCGAGCAGCCCCGCGGCGCAGACCGCGAGTCCGGAATGACGGCCGGAAGAGATGGAAGGCTTCGACATGAGCGCCGATTGGAAGCAAAATCGCGTTTCTCTGCAAATGAATTATTCAGAACATTCATTCACTTTATGAGAACCATTGATCTCGACTCCCTGGAGATCTTCCGCACCGTGGTGGCCGAAGGTGGCGTGATCCGCGCCGCCGACCGGCTGCACCGGGTGCAGTCGAACGTCACGACGCGCATCCAGCAGCTCGAGGAACGCCTGGGCCAGAAGCTGTTCCATCGCCAGGGCCGCACGCTCACGCTGGCGCCAGCAGGCCACAAGCTGCTGCCCTATGCCGATCGCCTGCTGCGGCTGGCCGACGAGGCCGAGAGCGAACTCCGCAGCGACCTGCCGCTCGGCACCTTCAGGCTCGGTTCGCTCGAAAGCACCGCGGGCAGCCGGCTCGCCCCGCTGCTGTCGCGCTTCCACAAGCTCTATCCGGGCGTGGTGGTGGAGCTCGCCACGGGCACGACGGGCGCGCTGGTCGATCGGGTTCGTGCCTTCGAGCTCGAGGCAGCCTTCGTCTCGCAGCCCTTCGCGGCCGAAGGCCTCGAGGCGCTTGCGGTGTTCGAGGAGGAACTCGTGCTGGTCACCGCGCGCAGCGTGGCCTCGGTCACGCGGCCGGCCGACCTGGCGAACGCGACCCTGATCGCCTTCGCCCAGGGCTGCTCGTACCGGCACCTGATCGAGCAATGGCTCGGCAAGGGAGGCAATGCGGCCGCGCGCTCGCTGGAGTTCTCGTCCTACCAGGCCATGATCGCCTGCGTCGCGGCCGGCACCGGCTTCGCGATCGTGCCGGTGTCGGTGCTGAAGGCGCTGCGCGCCACCGCGGACGTGCGCCAGCATGCGCTGCCGGAGCGCATCCGGCACAACCGCACCCACCTCGTGTGGCAGGGCACGCCGTCGGTGGCGGTGGCGCGGCTGATCGAGCTGCTCGACAGCGACTGAACCGGCGCGGCCCGGGGAGGCTCAGGCCGACGCGGTCTCGGCGGGCGCGGCGCCTGCGATCTGTCGCAGCGCGCGCTCGAACACCTCGACCGGCTGGCCGCCCGAGATCAGGTGCTTGTTGTCGATGATGATCGCCGGCACCGAGTGGATTCCGGCATCGGTGTAGAGGCGCTCGCGTGCCCGCGTCTCGGCCGCGAACTCGTCGCTCTCGACGATGGCCCGGGCGCGCGTGGCATCGAGCCCGACCTCGCCCGCCAGTCGCACCAGCAGGTCGGGGTCCGACGGATTCTGTCCATCGGTGTGGCAGGCCTTGAGCAGCGCCTTCTTGAGCGCTACCTGCTTGGCGGGGTCCTCGCGCTCGGCCCAGTGCAGCAGGCGGTGCGCGTCGAAGGTGTTCCATACGCGCGAGCGTCCTTCGCGGCTGAACTCGAAGCCGACCGCGGCGCCGCGCTGGCGAATGGCTTCGCGCCCCTGCGCCTGCTGCTCGCGCGTGCTGCCGTACTTCTGGTTCAGGTGCTCGAAGGCGTCCTGGCCTTCGGGGCCCATCTGCGGATTGAGCTCGAAGGGCTGGAAGCGCAGTTCGGCCTGGATGTCCGGGGCAACGTTGCGCAGCGCCGCTTCGAGGGCGCCGAGGCCGACCGCGCACCAGGGACAGGTGACGTCGGAAACGAAATCGATGTGGAGGGTCTTGGGCATGGCACCGATGATGGGGCCGATGGCGCGTCTTTCAACCGCCGCCGTCACGATTCCCCACCGGCGGCGCGGGCAAGCGCGGCAGCCAGAGATGGGCGATCAGCACCAGCACCACGCCGGCCCCCGCCATCGGCAGCACCATCGGCCAGGCGCCGTTGCTGAACTGCGCATCGACGAAGCGCGCCGCGATCTGCCCCAGCGTGAAGGCCGTGGCCATCATCGCGAAGCCCGACCACGAGACCGCGCGACCCGCGAGATGCGGCAGATCGCCGACCGCGCCGGCCTGGCCGCAGGGCTGGTGGATGCCATGGCCCATGCAATAGATCGCATGCCCCAGCAGCAGGGGCCAGACCGCCATCGGGGCCAGCCAGCAGCCCAGCATCTGCACCAGCGGTCCGGCGAGGCTCAGCCTGGCACCCAGCTGCACGGTGCGCACGACGCCGCGGCGGCGCAGCATGCGGCGGCACCAGGTGGTGCTGAAGATGTAGACCAGCGAACCGCCGGCCGGGATCCAGCCGTACCAGGCCGGCGACAGGCCCAGGTAGCTGATGTAGACCATCGGCGACAGCAGCAGGAAGCAGAACATCCCGCCATAGGTGGTGGCGGCCAGCGACGCCCAGGCCCGAAAGGCGCGGCTCGCGAAGACCGCGCGCACGCTGCCCGCGGGCGCCGCTGGATCGGTGGCATGCACCCGGGTCTCGGCGAAGCCGCGCAGGCACATCGCGAACAGCGCCAGCGCATAGACCGCCATGCCGGCCAGCACCCAGCGCCAGCCCGCGCCCTGCACCGTGTAGGCCCCGAGCACCGGCGCCAGCAGCCCGATCGCGCCGAGGCCGGTGAGCCCGCGCGCCATCACGTGCGGGCCTTCGTGGGCAGGATAGAGATCGCGCACCGCGGCGCGCGCGCAGACCAGGATCGCAGCCATCGAGAAACCCTGCAGCGCACGGCAGGCCACCAGCATCGGGATGCCGTTCGCCAGCGCGCAGCCGAGCGCAGCGAGCGCATAGCAGGCCAGGCCGCCGAGCAGCACCGGACGACGCCCGATGCGATCGGACAACGGCCCGCAGGGCAGCTGTCCGAAGCCGAAGGCGAGCACGAAGACCGTCAGGCTGGCGCTGGCCGAGCCGAGCTCGCGCGCGATCTCGGGCAGCGCGGGAAGGTAGCTGTCGGTCGCGACCGGCTGCGCGGCCAGCAGCAGCGGCAGCAGCAGGACGAAGGGAATGCCGCCCCTGCCGGGGCTCTCGACGCTCTCGGCGCGCCCGCCCACCCTCAGTACGCCAGCGTGGCGACGGCGCGCAGTTCCTCGGGCGTCGCCGTACCGAAGCCGAAGAACTCGAGGTAGGCCGGGATCATCTCGAACAGCATGTCGGTGCCGACCTGCACCGCGCACCCCTTCTCGCGCGCGGCGCGCAGCAGGGGCGTGTATTCGCTCTTCATGACCACCTCGCCGACGAAGGTCGCCGGCGCGATGCGGCTGACGTCGAAGGGCAGCGGGTCGTCTTCCTTCATGCCGAGCGGCGTGGCGTTGACCACGAGGTCGAAGCCGGCCGGATCGATGGAGCCGGTGGTCACGCGCAGCGCCGGGTAGTGCGTGCGCAGCCGGCCCGCGAGCGCCTCGGACGAGGCCGGGCTGCTGTCGAACAGCGCCATTTCGGCCACGCCGGCTGCAGCCAGCGACGCCGCGATGGCCGAGCCCACGCCGCCGTTGCCCGACACCAGCACGCGTGCGCCCTTGAGCTCGCGGCCCTTGCGCTGCACGCCGCGCACGAAGCCGGCGCCGTCGAACTGGTCACCCACCAGCGTGCCGTCGGGCCGGCGCAGGATCGCGTTGCAGGCGCCGGCGATCTTCGCGGTCGGCGTCGCCTCGTCGACAAGCGACAGCGTGGTGATCTTGTGCGGCATCGTGACCAGCGCGCCACGGATGTTGGTGAGCCTGAACAGCGAGGCCAGCACGTCGGCGTAGTCCTCGGCCTTGACGCCCATCGGCATCACGACCGCGTCGATGCCCTGCTTGTCGAACCAGGGGTTGTAGATCATCGGAGCCTTGAAGCTCTCGGTCGGGTAGCCCAGGTGGGCGATCAGGGTGGTCTTGCCGGAGATCATGGGGAGATTGTCCTTGGGGAAGATGGCGGGGCGCCGGCCACGTGCGATTCGCTGATCCAGCGCGCGCTCTTCATCGCGCGCTGGCCGATCACCATCGGGTCGGAGTTGACGTAGTCGTCGTTGAATACCTCGAAGGTGTAGTGGCCCCGGTAGCCCTTGTCCTCGAGCAGCTGCACCATGTCGCGCACGTCGTGCAGGCCTTCGCCCGGGAACAGCCGCTGATGCCGCGCCAGCTCGATCATGTCGGCCTGGCGGTCGCTGTACTCGAAGAAGTAGTCGGCCAGCTGCACCAGGAAGACCTTCTCGATCGGCACCTCGGCCAGCTGCGCGAGCATCTCGGCGCCGTCGTCGCCGTGCACCGACATGTGGAAGAAGTCGAGATTGAGGCCGACGTTCTCGCGGTCGCAGCGCCGCACGATGTCCCAGGCCTGGTGCCAGCGGTTCACGTGTCGGCCCCACGAAAGCGCCTCGTAGCAGATCCGGATGCCGAGCGGCGTCGCGAGCGTGGCCAGCGTGCGCAGGTCCTCCGCGGCGCGCTCGGGATCGTCGATCGCGAGCGGCGAGGTGGTCGAGCAGCACAGCAGCAGGTCGGTCTCGACCAGCTCCATCTGGCGCAGCTGCTCGCGCGCCATCTCGAGCCGGTGCGGGCGCATCGCGTCGGGCGCACATTCGAAGTCGCGCAGCGGCTGGAAGTCGGTCACCTTGAGGCCGCTCTGCTTGACGAGCTGCGCCGCCTTGTCGACGCCGGCCGGATGGTTGATCAGGTCGCGCGCCCACAGCTCGACGCCCGAGAAGCCGGCTGCCTTCATGCACTCGAGCTTGTGGCCGAGCTCGCCACCCATGGTGACGGTGTTGAAGCCGAAGCGGTCGATTGCAATGGCCATGGCGGTCCTCGGGATGGTGTGATTCGAAACGCTCAGGCGAGAAACTGCAACTGGGCGCGGCGCGGCACGTCGACCACGTGCGGCGCGGGGACGAGCTCGAGCAGGCTGGCGCTTCCCTCCTCGAAGCGCGGCCACTCGGGCAGGCCCGGTCCGTTGGGATCGCCGGTGGTCGCGAACCGGCACCAGTAGGCCTGCATCAGCGCGGTGAGGCGGTCGTCGTCGGCACCCCAGTCGCGCGTCAGTTCGCGCGTGGTGCCGAAGACATAGGGGTACTCGGAGCTGTGGAAGACGCCGAGCGCGCTGGCCGGATCGGCCTCGCGATAGCGCTGCGCCGGCCCGAAGGGCTGCAGGTGCGCAAAGTGGTAGACGTAGGTGGGTGCATGCGGCGCCTGTGCGCGCGCCGCCGCGAGCACGCCGCCACCGAACAGCGTGTCGCCGAACAGGGTCTTGCTCGCGGCCTCGGCCTCGACGTCGTCGGCGGCCGGATACAGCGCCTCGGCCTCGGCCGCGCGCGCCCCGAAGCGCCTCGCAAGCTGGTCGCGGAAGGCCTGCAGGCTCTTCACGCCCGGGAAGGTCGAGCCCTCGTCGCGGTTCCAGCCCGTGAGAAAGGGCACGGCCTGCTGCTCGCCGGCCGCGAAGGTGGCGGCCAGCGTGCGCACGAGGAAGCGGCCGTCGACGATCGGCATGAAGCGGGTGCTTGTCGCGAGGTAGCGCTGCAGCAGCGTCTCGGCGTCGAGCGCGCGCAGCGTGGCGATCGAATCGCCGGCCGCGAACTGCAGGCCCTGCGACTCGCCGGTGGCGAGCGGCTCGGTCGGGCTGATGCCGAAGCTCTGCGCGATCGCATGCCGGAAGAGCCCGCGGGCCTCTGGCGAGGCCATCAGCGAGACCACGCCATGCGCGCCCGCGGACTGCCCGAACACCGTCACCTTCGCCGGATCGCCGCCGAAGGCCGCGATGTTGCGCTGCACCCAGCCGAGCGCGGCCGCCATGTCGAACAGGCCGTAGTTGCCCGAGGCGCCGCCCTGCTCCGCACTCAGTTCCGGGTGGGCCATGAAGCCGAAGGGTCCGAGCCGGTAGTTGATCGTGACCAGCAGCACGCCCTTGCGGGCCAGGTCGCCGCGCACGAAGACCGGATTGGCGGCCGAGCCCTGCTGGAACGCGCCGCCGTGGATCCAGACCATCACGGGCAACGCGCGATCGCCCTCGCGCACCGGCGTCCAGACGTTCAGGTAGAGGCAGTCCTCCCTCATCGCCTGCACGCCGGAATACTCGGCATAGACCGAATCGGCCGCGCGTCCCGGCTGCGTGCACTGCGGCGCGAAGCGCGTCGCCTCGCGCACGCCGTCCCAGGGCACGACGGGCGCGGGCAGGCGCCAGCGCAGTGCATCGACCGGCGGCGCCGCGAACGGCACGCCCAGGTAGGCATCGACGCCGGTCCGGGCGTCGCGCAGGCCCGCCAGCAGGCCACCCTCGACACGCACCGGCGCGGGCCGAAGCGACGGCTCGGACGAATCTCCCGCTTCGAACACCGCGCGGTCCATCAGGCCCGCGCCTTCTTCTTGCCGAGCTCGTGCATCGGCACCTTGTAGGTCTCGGCCGCCGTGAAGATCGAGATCGCGGCGATCACGCAGGAGGCCGACACCAGGGCCGCCACCGGCATCCAGCCGTTCGGGCCGTCGCCCATGATCGCGGCGCTGATGGTCGGCGCGAAGCCGCCCAGCGCAAAGCCGATCTGTGTGCCGATGGCCATGCCCGAGAGCCGCACGCGGGTGTCGAACATCTCGCCGTAGAGCGAGGGCCAGATCGCGTTCGAGGCGCTGTAGACGATGCCCGAGGTCAGCAGGCCGAAGATGAAGATCATCGTGAGGTCGCCGCGGCTGATGGCCCAAAGCGTGGGCCAGATCAGCACCGCGCAGCCCAGCGCACCGAAGATGAAGACCGGCCGGCGGCCGATGCGGTCGGCCAGGATGGCCCAGAGGGGAATCGCGGCCAGCGCCACCAGATTGCTGCAGACCAGCAGCGTGAGCATGGTGGCGCGCGGGATGTGCACCGTGTTGACCGCGTACGACAGCACGAACAGGCCGAAGATGGTGCTCACCACCGACACCAGGGCGCCGAAGATCACGCGCAGCACGGCCGGCGTGTGGTCTCGGAACAGGATCGCTGCCGGCAGCTTGACGGTCTCGTGCGCATCGGCTTCCTCCTTGAAGGCCGGCGTCTCGGGCAGCGTGCGCCGCACCCAGAAGCCGACCGCGACCACGACCGCGCTCAGGAAGAAGGGAATGCGCCAGCCCCACGACAGCAGCTGGTCTTCCGGCAGGGCCGAGATCGGCAGGAACACCAGGGTCGCGAGGATGAAGCCCATCTGCGTGCCGCTCAGCGTGAAGCTGGTGAAGAACGCGCGCCGGTGCGCCGGGGCGTGCTCGAGCGTCATCGAGTTGGCGCCCGCCTGTTCGCCGGCGGCCGACAGGCCCTGAAGCAGGCGCAGGATCACGAGCATGATCGGCGCCGCCATGCCGACCTGGTTGTAGGTCGGGAGGAGGCCGATCAGGAACGTCGAGACGCCCATCAGCAACAGCGTGAAGGTCAGCACCTTCTTGCGGCCGAACTTGTCGCCCACATGGCCCATGAAGAAGGCGCCGATCGGGCGCGTGATGTAGCCCACGCCGAAGGTCGCGAAGGCGGCGACGGTGGCGAGCTTGGGGTCGATCGAGGGGAAGAAGATCTTGCCGAAGACCAATGCGGCCGCGGTGCCGTAGATGAAGAAGTCGTAGTACTCGACCGCGCTCCCGATCCAGCTCGCGAACGCGGCTTTCTTCGGCGTCTTGCCGGCGTCGGATTCGGGTTGCGACGCTCGCGCATGCGCCTCGTCGATCGTGATGGCCATGATGAAGGATCTCCTGGAATGCCTGAGGGGAAGCGGGCCGTTCAGGCCACGCTCGGTGAGTGGTAGCGCAGTGGTCGGCGGATCTCGTCGGCCATCGCCTGCGGGTAGATCAGCTCGCGCAGAAAGTCGGAGTCGCGACGCAGCGCGGCGGCGGCCTCGCGGTGGCCGAAGAAGTCGAAGTAGTGCGGCATCTGCTGCACCAGCATCTCGAAGCCGGCCTGCGCATTGAGGCCGCGTTCGCGCGCGGCGCGCACCAGCGGCGTCGGCTGGTTGCGCAGCAGGATGTCGAACAGCGCGGCATGCGGCTCCATGCGCGCGACGTCCACCGGCAGCGCGTCCTCGGGCTTGAGGCCCAGCGAGGTGGCGTTGACCACCAGGTCGTAGCCGGCCGGATCGCTGCTGTCGACCGCCACCGAAGTCGCATCGAAGAAGGAGTCGATCTGCGCCGCGACGCCCGCCGCCTTGCCGGCCGCGATGTCGTGGAAGGCGATGTGCTCGGCACCGTTGACCGTGCCGCCTTCGGCCAGCGCGACGCCGATCGCCGCGGCGCTGACGCCGGCGCCGAGGATCAGCACGCGCTTGCCGCGGAACGGGATGTTGTAGTGGTCGAGCGCGCCGAGCAGGCCCTCGCCGTCGAACAGGTCGCCCTCGAGCTCGCCGTTGGCGATGCGCCGCACCACGTTGACCGAGCCGGCCACGCGACCGAACAGCCCGCAGCCGTCGAGCAGGTCGACCAGAAGCGGCTTGTGCGGCGGCGCGATCGCCATGCCGCGCACGTTCTTCGCGAGGAAGGCGGCCTTCACGAACACCGCGAGGTCACGCCTGGCCACCTGCACCGGCACCATCACGGCGTCGATGCCCGTGCGCTCGAAGACGGCATTGAACATGCGCGGCAGGCGCACGTTCGTGACCGGGTCTCCGGGAAGCAGGTAGACGGAGGTGCTGCCGACGATGGAGGGGAACATGGGTGGTGTCTCGCTTCAAAAGATTCGACTATCGCGCGAATCCGCTGGAGCGGCGCTAATGTAGGGCGGGGCCTGCGCTGCGGGCTCGGCGGCCGCGTTCTCGCAGATCGATCATCGATCAGCTCTGATCGATAATCGAACGCTCTCAGGGTTTCTCCCAGGGCACGCAATGACCACTTCCAATGCCTCCGAACTTCCCCGCAGCGACGTTCCGCCCGGCCTCGACAAGCGCGACTGGATCGCCGGCCTCGAGCGCGGCGTGGCCGTGATCGAGGCCTTCGACGACGCCCATCCGCGCCTGACCGCGAGCGAGGCCGGCCAGCGCACCGGCATGACACGCACCGCAGCGCGCCGCTACCTGCTCACCCTGCAGCACATGGGCTACGTGGCCGGCGACGGCAAGCTGTTCTGGCTCACGCCGCGCGTGCTGCGGCTCGGCCGCTCGTACCTCGAATCGGCGCGGCTGCCGCGCATCGTTCAGCCCTTCCTGCAGCGAGTGGCGGCCGGCACGCACGAGATCGCCTACCTGAGCGTGATGGATGGGGACGAGGTGGTGTACATCGCGCGCAACGGCCCGAACCGCAGCATGAGCACCGGTTACGTGCTGGGCGCCCGGGTGCCCGCGCAGGTCACGGCCTCCGGCATGCTGATGCTCGCGCTGCGCAGCGACGCCGATCGCGCGGCCTGGCTCGCAGACCGGGAGCTCGCGGTGTTCACGCCCCACACGATCGCGAGCAAGGACCGCATGCGCATCGAACTCGACCGCATCCGCGCCCAGGGCTGGGCGCTGTCGGAGCAGCAGCTGGACCTCAATTCGCGCGGCATCGCGGTGCCGCTGCGCGACCGGCACGGGGAGCTGGTCGGCGCGCTCAACATCACGATGCCGATGGGCCAGGAAAGCAGCAAGGACGCGATCGCACGCGTCCTTCCCGTGCTGCGCGAGACCGCGCAGGCCATGCGCAATCTGCTCTGAAGCGCGCGGTCGCGGACCCGATCAGGCGCGCGCGAGCCTGGCGTCCGCCAGCGTCTGCGCCCGCATGCGCTCGTACTCGGGCTTGGGCACCGGCACCGCGTTCGGGTCGCCGAGATCGTTCATGTGGACCCGGTAGGTTTCCCGAGCGCTCAGCACCGCGAGCGCCGAGATGATCGTGATGCCGAAGGTCAGCGTGCCGATGATCAGCGGGATGTTGGAGGCGCCGGGAGGTGCCACCGCCACGAACAGCGCCGGCAGCAGCGCGGTGATGGCGGTGCCGATGTTCTGCGAGATCGCCATCGCCGAGCAGCGCGTGCGGGTCGGGAACAGCTCGGGATAGAAGCTCGGGAACACGGCGTTGTAGCCCTGGTAGACGATGCCCCACATCAGCAGCGACATGCCGATCGCGAGCGGCACGTTGTGGATGCTGATCGCATACAGGTAGCCGAAGGACAGCAGGCCCGCGCCCAGCGCGCCGATCACGATCGGCGGCTTGCGCCCGACCTTGTCCGACAGGTTGCCGACGAAGGGAATCACGATCACGGCCAGGATGTTGCCGAGCACGGGAATCCAGAGGTAGATGTCCTTCTGGAAGCCGATGCCGTAGGCCGGCTGCACCGCGTAGGCGGCACCGAAGACGGTCGCCACCACCGGGATCACGTTCATGAGCGCCGCGCAGACCACGCGGATCATGTCGCGCCAGCTGTTGGTGAAGGCCTGGATGATCGGCGCCTTCGGCACGCCCTGCTGCTTGTCGACCTCGGCGAAGGCCGGCGTCTCGTCGACCTCGCGGCGGATGATGTAGCCGGCCACGATCACGATGAAGCTCAGCAGGAACGGGATGCGCCAGCCCCACGAGAGGAAGGCGTCCTCGGGCATGTAGTGCGCGAGCGGCAGGAACACCGCAGCGGCCAGGATCTGGCCGGCCTGCACGCCCTGCAGGCTGAAGCTCGCGAAGAAGCCGCGGCGTCCGAAGGGCGCGTGCTCGAGGATCATCGAGCTAGCGCCGGCAATCTCGCCGGCCACCGCGAAGCCCTGCACCAGGCGCAGCAGCACCAGCAGCGCCGGTGCCCAGAGGCCGACCTGCGCGTAGGTCGGCAGCAGGCCGACCGCGA
The DNA here is from genome assembly GCF_030316885.1 of Variovorax jilinensis. Taxonomy (GTDB): domain Bacteria; phylum Pseudomonadota; class Gammaproteobacteria; order Burkholderiales; family Burkholderiaceae_C; genus Variovorax; species Variovorax jilinensis. The sequence continues at coordinate 855,309 of NZ_JASZYQ010000003.1, forward strand.
TGGTCGAGAAACCCATCAGGAACATGCACATCAGCAGCACGTTCTTGCGTCCGCGGGTGTCGCCCCAGTGGCCGAGCACGAAGGCGCCGATCGGACGTGCCACGTAGCCCACGCCGTAGGTCGCTAGCGAGGCGATGATCGCGATGCGCGGGTTGGTCGAGGGAAAGAAGATCTGAGGAAAGATCAACGACGCCGCGGTGGCGTAGATGAAGAAGTCGTAGTACTCCAGCGCCGAGCCGATCCAGCCGCTGGCAGCGGCCTTTCGGGATTGGTGCTTGCCTTTGGGCTCGTGCGCCGTCGGGTTGCTCATGGTGTGTCTCCTGGGGTTCGGGTGGATGCGGCCGGTACCTGTGCCGAGGACGCGACTGTGAAACAGCTCAGGGTTCACCACAACGCCCGCTCGGCCCTTTGCGAGCGATGATCGACCGCGTCCGATCACCATACGCACGAAAATCGGGTTTCCCCCTGCATGCTGCCCACGCCGGAATCGCCGCCCATCGATCGCAAGCTCCTCATCGAAGGTCTGGGAAAGGGACTGCGCGTGATCGAGGCCTTTTCGGAGGACCGCCCGCGCCTGACCGCCACCGAGGCCGGCGAGCGTGCCGCCCTGACCCGCACCGCGGCGCGCCGCTACCTGCTGAGCCTGGTGCACTACGGCTATGCCGCCACCGACGGCAAGTACTACTGGCTGCTGCCGCGCGTGCTGCGCCTCGGCCAGGCCTTCATGGAGGTGGCGCGGGTGCCGCGCATCGCGCAGCCTTTCATCCAGCGCGCCTCGATGCAGTGCGGCGAGACCCTCAACGTCGGCACGCTCGACGGCCACGAGGTGGTCTACCTGTCGCGCAGCAATGCGCCGCGCGTGGTCTCGATCGGCTTCCATCCGGGCGCGCGCGTGCCGGCGCACGTGGTCTCGCAGGGGCCGGCGCTGCTCTCGACCTTCGACGATGCGGCGCTCGAAGCCTGGCTCGAAGCACATGACTTCGCGGCCTTCACGGGCTTCACGGTGGCCGATCCCGACCGCTTTCGCGACAACGTGCTGGCAGCGCGCCGGCTCGGCTACGCCCACACCGATCAGGGCCTGGACTTCGGCCTCAGCGGCCTCGCGCTGCCGCTCAAGGACCGCAAGGGCCAGTGCCAGTACGCACTCAGCGTGACGGTGCAGCGGCAGGTGTACCCCGACACGCAGCTGGTCGACCGTCTGCTGCCGGTGCTGCGTGAGGCGGCCGAGGCGCTGCGGCCGATCATCTAGCGCTGGTCGGCGCGGCCTCGAGCCGCTGCGCCTGCCATGCACAGCCGCTCGCGATCATCGCCACCACCGTCGCCACGCCGAACATCGCGACGAAGCCGTAGCGCTGAGCGATGGCGCCGCCGGCCAGCACGCCCAGCACGCCGCCGAAGCCATAGCCGATCACCGTGAACAGCGCCTGGCCGCGGCCGCGAAGCCGGCCCGTGAAATGGCGCGAGACCATCGCGATGCAGGTGGTGTGGTGGGCCGCGAAAGACAGCGCATGCAGCGCCTGCGCCAGCACGAGCGCCCAGACCCACTGGCCGCAACTGGCGGTGATGCCCAGGCGCAGGACCGCCGCGAGACCGCAGGCAAGCAGCCAGCGCGGCATCGTCAGGAACTCCAGCAGCCGGCCCTGGAGAAAGAACCAGACGATCTCGGCTACCACGGAGAGCGCCCACAGCAGGCCGATCGTGCCCTTGCCGTAGCCCAGCGAGTCGAGATAGAGCGACAGGAAGCCGTAGACCGAGAAATGCGCCATCACGTGGAAGAACAGCGAGGCGAAGAACCAGCGCACTGCCGGCAGGCGCAGCACCGGGCCGATCGGCTCCCTGGCCTGGGCATGATGCGTCACGGGCTCGCGCACGTCCGGCAGACGCAGGGTCGCGATCAGCACGATCGCCAGCGTGCCGCCGGCCCAGGCCGGAAAGTGCCGCATGCCGAAGCGCTCGAACCATTCGCCGGCAAACAGCACCGTGACCAGGAAGCCCGCCGAACCCCAGAGCCGGATGCGGCCGTAGCGGCCCCAGTCGCCGGCCACCAGATGCGCCATGGCGGCTTCGGTCAGCGACATCATCGAGCTGGTGTGCGTGAACATCACGAGCAGCACCAGCATCAGCCACCAGGGCCCGCCGTTCCACCACAGGCCCAGCGAAGAGACCAGCGCCACCGCGGCGCTGAAGCGCAGCAGCTTCACGCGCTCGCCCGTGTGGTCGCTCAGCGCGCCCCACGCGTAGGGCGCGAAGACGCGGGTCACCGACTGCACCGAGGTCAGCAGGCTGATGACGAAGATCGGCAGCCCGAGATCCTTGAGCCACAGGGGCAGGTACGGGTTGAAGAAGCCGATGTGGGCGAAGTAGCTCGCCGACAGCGCCGAGAAGGCCAGCAGGTGGCTGCGCCCCCCTGCGGCGGGCGGCGTCGACACTAGAGGAAGGACGATTGGGGCGACGGATGCTCGGTGCCGCCAGGCAGCTTCGGGGCGTTCACATCGCCGCACTGCGCGCGATTGCGCAAGGCGTGCTCGATGACGACCAGCGCCAGCATCGCCTCGGCGATCGGCGTGGCACGGATGCCGACGCAGGGATCGTGGCGGCCCTTGGTGACGACCTCGACCGGCTGGTTGTCGACGTCGATCGACCTGCGCGGGCTGATGATCGAGCTGGTCGGCTTGATCGCGATCGCGACGTCCAGGTCCTGCCCGCTGCTGATGCCGCCGAGCACGCCGCCGGCATTGTTGGTCTCGAAGCCCTCGGGCGTGATCGAGTCGCCGTGCGTGGTGCCGCGCTGGACCACGCTCGCGAAGCCGGCGCCGATCTCGACGCCCTTGACCGCATTGATGCCCATCATGGCCCACGCGATGTCGGCATCGAGCTTGTCGAACAGCGGCTCGCCGAGGCCCACGGGCACCTTCGACGCCGTGACCCGCACGCGCGCCCCGCAGGAATCGCCGGCCTTGCGCAGCGCGTCCATGTAGGCCTCGAGGTGCGCCACGTCGGCCACGGGTGCGAAGAAGGGATTGTTCGGCACGTGCTCCCAGCTCTCGAACGGGATCTCGATCTCGCCGATCTGCGCCATGCAGCCGCGAAAGACCGTGCCGTAGCGCTCGAACAGCCACTTCTTGGCCACCGCGCCGGCCGCCACCATCGGCGCCGTGAGGCGTGCCGAGGACCGTCCGCCACCGCGCGGATCGCGGATTCCGTATTTCTTCCAATAGGTGAAGTCGGCGTGGCCGGGCCGGAACTGCTGCGCGATCTGGCCGTAGTCCTTGCTGCGCTGGTCGGTGTTCTCGATCAGCAGCGCGATCGGCGTGCCGGTGGTCCTGCCTTCGTAGACGCCGCTGAGAATCCGCACCGCGTCGGGCTCGTTGCGCTGCGTGACGTGCCGGCTGGTACCCGGACGGCGGCGATCGAGGTCGCCCTGGATGTCGGCCTCGCTGAGCGCCATGCCGGGCGGGCAGCCGTCGATGACGCAGCCGATCGCAGGTCCGTGGGATTCACCGAAGTTGGTGACTGCGAAAAGGGTGCCGAAGGTGTTGCCGCTCATGGCGGCGATTATCCCAACAAACGCACGGCCGCCCTTTCGTCGCCGCCCTGCCGCAGGGCGGGCGGGTTGCCGGATCCGGCGGCGGATTCTGGAACGGTTTATGCATGTTGCAGCGCAACATCCCCACCTACCAAGGAGCGACAATGCTGGACCGCACCGAAACGAAGTTTTCCCACGTCAAGCTCGGCGACACCGACTACGTCTCGGGCGGGTTGCGCGACTTCTTCCTCTACCGCGACCTCGGCATCGCCGAGGCCACCCACGGCAAGGTGATCGCGCACCTCGTCAAGGCGAACATGGCACCGGAAACGGGCACCGGCTGGCACCGTCACGAAGCCGACTTCCAGATCGTGATCATGGTCAAGGGCTGGGCCCGCTTCATGTACGAGGACAAGGAAACGCTGGTCGAGGCCGGCGACGTGGTGCACCAGCGGCCGGGCATCCGCCACTACCTGTTCGACTACTCGCCCGACATGGAGTACCTCGAGATCGTCTCGCCGGCCGATTTCAGGAGCGTGGACGTGGAACCCGCAGCTGAGGTGCCGAAGCCGACTCCCTGGAACTGAGGCGCGGGCCGTCGGCCCTGCCCTTTCCCCGCGCGCCTAGGCTGCAACCAGCCAGCCGCAGGCGAGCAGCCCCGCGAACAGGCCCAGCACCGCGCGCCAGCTGGCCGGCCGCGTCTCGACCCGGCGGTGCAGCTCCGAGGCCGCCAACACCGACAGCGCGAAGGTCGCCACCAATGCCAGCAGATCGATCCAGGGCGCGGTGGGCAACAGCCGGCTCACGACCGCACTGACCAGCAGCAGCACCGGGAAATGGATCAGGAACAGCGAGTAGGAGATGCGCCCGAGCCGCACCAGCGGCGCCGCCAGCGCCGGCCAGGCGCGATGGCGCAGGGGCCCGCGATGCTGCACCACGGCCACGGCCAGCGCGGTGACCAGCGCGGTGGCGATACGGCTGCGCCAGTCGAGCGCCAGCACCGCGGCGCCCAGCAGCGCCAGCAGCAACATCGCGTAGCGCCAGCTGCTGCCCCGGGTCGAACGACCGATCCAGAACACCAGCATGCCGAGCCCGTAGGAGCCGAAGAAATAGATCGCCGTGACATCGAGCGAGGGATCGCGATTGAAGACCGCGAGCGATGCCACCACCAGCGCCAGCACCAGGCCTGCCGCCAGCCAGCGCGAGCGTTCCAGCCCCAGCGACCAGCGCCGCTGCAGCAGCTGTGCGAGGCCGACCGCGGTGACTGCGAGCACGAACAGCTGGAAGTCGATCGCCACGTACCAGACGCCGGTCGACAGCGCGTCGAAGCCCAGCAGATCCTGCAGCAGCAGGCCGTGCGCCAGCAGCTGGGCGACGTCCGGGGCATCGGGCACGATGTCGCCATCGAGCCATGGCCGCACCAGCGCAGCGACCAGCACGCTGCAGCTCAGCGCCACCAGGTAGGGCATGACCAGCCGGCCGTAGCGCTGGCCGACACGCGCGAGCGGATGCTTGCCGTGCAGCACGCCGTCGGGCGCCAGGCTGGCGGCGGCCAGGAAGCCCGCGAGCACCAGGAACACCTGCACCGCGAGCCGGCCCTCGTCGGCCAGCCAGGCGAACAGCGCGGGCGCCAGCGAGGACGCACCCGCCTGCAGCGGGCCGTATCGCGCCAGGTGATGGCCGACGATCAGCGCGCAGGCCAGCCCCTTGAGCGCGTCGACGAGCGGCATGCGCGCCGCTGTCGGCGGGACGACGCTGCCCGCGGACATGGGCTCAGAGCGCGAGGCGGCGGCGCGCGGCCAGGTATTCGCGCTTGAGCTTCTCGACATAGGCGGCGGCGCTCGCGACTTCGGTGATCGCGCCGATGCCCTGGCCCGAGCCCCAGATGTCCTTCCAGGCCTTGGCCTTGCTGCCGTCGCCGGTGGCGAAGTTCATGGTCTTGAGGTCGCCCTCGGGCAGGTTGGCCGGGTCCATGCCGGCGGCCACGATGCTCGGCGCCAGGTAGTTGCCGTGCACGCCCGTGAACAGGTTCGAGTAGACGATGTCGTCCGAGGTGCCCTCGACGATCGCCTGCTTGTAGGCATCGCTCGCGCGCGCTTCCTCGGTCGCGATGAAGGCGGTGCCGATGTAGGCGAAGTCGGCACCCATGGCCTGCGCGGCCAGCACCGCGTCACCGGTCGAGATCGAACCCGACAGTGCGATCGGACCGTCGAACCACTGTCGGATCTCCTGGATCAGCGCGAAAGGGCTCTTCACGCCTGCATGGCCGCCGGCGCCGGCCGCCACCGCGATGATGCCGTCGGCGCCCTTCTCGATCGCCTTCTTCGCGAAGGCGTTGTTGATGATGTCGTGCAGCACGACGCCGCCATAGCTATGGATGGCTTCGTTGACGTCGGTGCGCGCGCCCAGCGAGGTGATGACGATCGGCACCTTGTACTTCACGACCATCTCCATGTCGTGCTCGAGGCGGTCGTTGCTCTTGTGGACGATCTGGTTGATGGCGAACGGTGCCGCAGGCTTGTCGGGATTGGCCTTGTTGTAGGCCGCCAGTTCCTCGGTGATCTCGATCAGCCACTCTTCGAGCTGGGCCGCCGGACGCGCGTTGAGCGCGGGCATCGAACCCACCACGCCGGCCTTGCACTGCGCGATCACGAGCTTGGGGTTGCTGATGATGAACAGAGGCGAACCGATGATGGGCAACGGAAGATTGGCGAGCACGGGAGGCAGTTTGGACATGAGGTCTCCGAAGGAATCTTTGAGGGGAAGAACGAAGCGGATGCATGAGAAAGGCGCCCGCGGGCGCCCTTCTCAGAACGACTCGAGCGCCAGTGCGGTCACGCTCTCGGCGCCGTCGACGATGCTGTCGCGAATGCCCGGCGCCTTGTTGAGGATGTGCTCGGCATAGAAGCGCGCGGTCGCGACCTTGGCCTTCATGAAGGCGACATCGGTGCCGGCCTTCGCGAGGTCCTCGGCCACCAGCAGCGAGCGCGCAAGCTGCCAGCCCGCCACCAGGTTGCCGGCCAGCATCAGGTAGGGCACGCTGCCCGCGAACACCGCATTCGGCGAGGCCTTGGTCTGGCCGGCCACGAAGCCCACCACGTCGACGAAGGCTTCGCGCGCAGCCTTGAGCTTCTTCGCCACGGCCTTGGCATCGGCGCTGTCGCGCCCGGCCAGTTCGGCCTCGGTCTTCTCGATCTGGGCGGCGATCGCGAGGGCTGTCTGGCCGCCGTCGCGCGCGGTCTTGCGGCCCACGAGGTCGTTGGCCTGGATCGCGGTCGTGCCTTCGTAGATGCTCAGGATCTTGGCATCGCGCAGGTACTGCGCCGCGCCGGTTTCCTCGATGAAGCCCATGCCGCCGTGCACCTGCACGCCGAGCGAGGCGACGTCAAGGCTCATCTCGGTGCTGTAGCCCTTGACCAGCGGCACCATGTATTCGTAGAAGGCCTGGTTCTGCTTGCGCGCATCGGCATCGGCGTGGTGATGCGCGGCGTCGTAGGCGGCTGCGGCCACGGTCGCCATCGCACGGCAGCCTTCGACGTAGGCACGCATCGTCATGAGCATGCGCTTGACGTCCGGGTGGTGGATGATCGGCGCGCTCGCGTTGATCGAGCCATCGACCGGGCGGCTCTGCACGCGGTCGCGGGCATAGGCCACCGCGTGCTGGTAGGCGCGCTCGGCCACCGCGATGCCCTGCATGCCGACCGCGTAGCGGGCCGAGTTCATCATGATGAACATGTACTCGAGGCCGCGGTTCTCCTGGCCCACGAGATACCCGATGGCACCGCCATGGTCGCCGTACTGCAGCACGGCCGTGGGCGAGGCCTTGATGCCCAGCTTGTGCTCGATGCTCACGCAGTGCACGTCGTTGCGCGCGCCGAGCGAGCCGTCCTTGTTCACCAGGAACTTGGGCACCACGAACAGGCTGATGCCCTTCACGCCTTCCGGCGCACCCGTGACCCGGGCCAGCACCAGATGGACGATGTTCTCGGCCATGTCGTGCTCGCCGTAGGTGATGAAGATCTTGGTGCCGAAGACCTTGTAGGTGCCGTCGGCCTGCGGCTCCGCGCGGCTGCGCACCATCGCGAGGTCGCTGCCGGCCTGCGGCTCGGTGAGGTTCATGGTGCCGGTCCACTGGCCGCTCACGAGCTTCTCGAGGTAGGTGGCCTTGAGTTCGTCCGAGCCGGCAGTCAGCAGCGCCTCGGTGGCGCCATCGGACAGCAGCGGGCACAGCGCGAAGCTCATGTTGGCCGAATTCAGCATCTCGCCGCAGGCAGCGCCGATGGTCTTGGGCAGGCCCTGGCCGCCGAATTCCGCCGGATGCTGCAGCCCCTGCCAGCCGCCGGCCGCGTACTGCGCGAAGGCTTCCTTGAAGCCCGGCGTGGTGGTGACGACGCCGTCCTTGAACGACGAGGGATTGCGGTCGCCCGCGACGTTGAGCGGCGCGATCACGTCCTGGTTGAAGCGCGCGCACTCCTCGAGCACGGCTTGCGCGGTCTCGAGGCCCGCGTCCTCGAGGCCCGGCATGCTGGCGACCTGCGCGATGTTCGCGAGGTGCTCGATGTCGAACAGCATGTCCTTGATGGGGGCGATGTAACTCATGGATGTCTCCTGCGGCACTTCGGCCGGATGCGATGCGACGTGAAAAAGGGCATCGCGAACGATGCCCTTTCACTCAAGCGACGGGTCGGGTCAGAGCGCCTTGACCAGTTCGGGCACCGCCACGAACAGGTCGGCGACCAGCCCGTAGTCGGCCACCGAGAAGATCGGCGCCTCTTCGTCCTTGTTGATCGCGACGATGACCTTCGAATCCTTCATGCCGGCCAGATGCTGGATCGCACCCGAGATGCCGGCC
>NZ_JASZYQ010000004.1 GCF_030316885.1 Variovorax jilinensis
GCACGGTGGCAATCGCCGCCGTCAGCGTCGTCTTGCCATGGTCCACGTGACCGATCGTGCCGACGTTGACGTGCGGCTTCGTGCGGGTGAATTTTCCTTTTGCCATTTTCTCGACTCCGAAAAATAACTAGATCAACACACTGACATGGGGTTGCAACCATCCGGCTGCAACCCCAAGAACTGGTGCCCATTGCGGGAATCGGACCCGCGACCTCTCCCTTACCAAGGGAGTGCTCTACCACTGAGCCAAATGGGCCGAATCAAAAACTCACGAACCTGGAAGCTGGAGCGGGAGACGGGAATCGAACCCGCGTCATTAGCTTGGAAGGCTAGGGTTCTACCATTGAACTACTCCCGCCTACATGGCCACGCCCCACGGCGCATTCCACTCATCCAGATCCGTTCAAAGATCTCTTTTTCGCTGGTGGAGAGGGCTGGATTCGAACCAGCGTACTCGTAAGAGGGCAGATTTACAGTCTGCTGCCATTAACCACTCGGCCACCTCTCCGGCGAACCTCGGAATATAGCACGGATTCGAGGGCTCGTCGACGCACAGCCTCGCGCGTACCGCGAGGATTCCTATCGGATCGGTCGACCACCCCTCGGCGCAGGCTGCGTCCCGAGAGCCTTCGATTCTCGCACGAAATCGGGCGCGGTCATCCGGCCGGCCCTCTGCGAACGCGGGATTCCTTCCACTCGCGGGCTTGCCCGAAGTGGCCGCAGCCGATGAAGGGCAACGGCGGGCGCAGCGCCGACAGCGGCGAGGGGTGGTTCGCGACCAGCACCTTGTGACGATTCGTATCGATCAGCGCGCGCTTGCCCTGCGCATGGGCGCCCCACAGCATGAAGAGGACCGGCTGCTCGCCATCCGCCACGTGGCGGATGACCGCGTCGGTCAGCAATTCCCACCCGCGGCCCGAATGGCTTGCAGCCGCGCCTTCTTCCACGGTCAGGCAGGTGTTGAGCAGCAGCACGCCGTGCGTGGCCCAGCCGACCAGGCTGCCGCCCGGAACCGGGAAGGCCGGCGGTTGCGTGCCGAGGTCGCGCTGCAGTTCCTTGAAGATGTTGCGCAGCGAGGGCGGCAGCGGCACGCCGGGCGCCACCGAAAATGCCAGCCCCTCGGCCTGGCCGCGGCCGTGATAGGGGTCCTGGCCGAGGATCACGATCCGGACCTGCTCGGGCGGGGTCAGTTCGAGCGCGCGCAGCGGCCTGGGCGGAAAGATCGCGGCGCCGGCGTCCAGCCGAGCGCGCAGGAAATCGAGCAGGCGCTGGCCGGCTGGCTCGGCGAAGAAGCGATCCACCAGCGGCTGCCAACCCGGCGCCACGGGCCAGTCGGCGGGATCGGCCGACGCCAGCTGGTCGCTCATCGGAACAGCGCGGCGAGGGCCTCGCCGGGCTCGTCGGCCCGCATGAAGGTCTCGCCCACCAGGAAGGCGTGGACGCCGGCCGCGCGCAGCGTCGCCACCTCCTCGCGGGTCGCGATGCCCGATTCGGTGATGGCGAGGCGGTCGGCAGGCACGCGAGGCAGCAGCTCGAGCGTGGTCCGGACCGAGACCTCGAAGGTTTTCAGGTTCCGGTTGTTGATGCCGACCAGCGGCGTGCGCAGCCTGAGAGCCCGCTCGAGCTCGGCACCGTCGTGGACCTCGACCAGCACCGCCATGCCGAGGCCGGCCGCGATCGCCTCGTAGTCGCGCATCTGCGCGTCGTCGAGGCAGGCCGCGATCAGCAGGATGGCGTCGGCGCCCATCGCGCGCGATTCGTAGACCTGGTAGGCATCGACGATGAAGTCCTTGCGCAGCACCGGCAGGTCGCAGGAGGCGCGGGCCTGCTTGAGGTAGTCGACGCCGCCCTGGAAGAACTGGCGGTCGGTCAGCACCGAGAGGCAGGCAGCACTGACCTCGCCATCGCCCTCGGCGTAGCTCTGGGCGATGTCGGCCGGAATGAAGTCGGCGCGCAGCACACCCTTGCTCGGGCTGGCCTTCTTGACTTCGGCGATGACGGCGGCCGCGCCGGCCGCGATCTTGGCGCGCAGCGCGCCGGTGAAATCGCGCGTCAGCACACGGCTCTCGGCGTCGAAGCGCACGGCCTCGAGCGGAGCCTTCCGGATGGCGGCGGCGATTTCCTCGCGCTTGACCGCGACGATCTTGTCCAGGGTGTTCGACATGGGTGGATGTTCCTCTTGCAATCAGACCGGGATCGCCGCCGTGAAGGCAGTCAGTTCGGCCAGCTTGGCCTTGGCCGCGCCCGAGTCGAGCGCCGCACGCGCGCGCTCGACGCCGGCCGCAATCGATTCGCAGACATTGGCCGCATAGAGCGCGGCGCCGGCATTCAGCACCACGATGTCGCGCGCCGAGCCGGGCTGGTTGTCGAGCACGTCGAGCAGCATCGTGCGCGACTGCTCCGGCGTCTCGACGCGCAGGCTGCGGTTGCTCGACATCGCGAAGCCGAAGTCCTCCGGGTGCAGCTCGTACTCGCGCACCTCGCCGCCCTTGAGTTCGCCGACCATGGTGGCGGCGCCGAGCGAGATCTCGTCCATGCCGTCGCGGCCGTAGACCACCAGCGCATGCTCGGCGCCCAGGCGCTGCAATGCCCGCACCTGGATGCCGACCAGGTCGGGGTGGAACACGCCCATCAGGATGTTCGGCGCACCGGCGGGATTGGTCAGGGGACCCAGGATGTTGAAGATGGTCTTGATGCCGAGTTCCTTGCGCACCGGTGCCACGTTCTTCATCGCCGGATGGTGGTTGGGCGCGAACATGAATCCGATGCCGACCTCGGCGATGCTGCGGGCGATCTGGTCGGGCTTGAGGTTGATGTTGATGCCGAGCGACTCGAGCACGTCGGCACTGCCCGACTTGCTGCTCACGCTGCGCCCGCCGTGCTTGCTGACCTTGGCGCCGGCCGCAGCCGCCACGAACATGGTGCAGGTCGAGATGTTGAAGGTGTGCGAGCCGTCGCCGCCGGTGCCGACGATGTCGACCAGGTGCGTGGTGTCGGCCACCGGCACCTTGGTCGAGACCTCGCGCATGACCTGGGCCGCGGCCGTGATCTCGCCGATGGTCTCCTTCTTGACGCGCAGGCCCGTGATCAGCGCGGCCATCATCACGGGCGAGCATTCGCCGCTCATGATGAGCCGCACGATGTGCAGCATCTCGTCGTGGAACACCTCGCGGTGCTCGATGGTGCGCTGCAGGGCTTCCTGGGGAGTGATGGGCATGGTGCTTGTCTCTTTGGTTCAGGGGTTCGATGGGGCGGCGAGAGGTGCATCGGCCAGCGCGAGCCGCAGGCCGAAGCCCACGAACAGCAGGCCGGCACCGCGCTGCAGCCAGTGCATGCCGCGCTGCACGAGGCCGACACGGCGTGCGGTCCAGCCCGCCAGCAAGGCCCATGCGATGTTGACGAAGATGGCGTTGAAGTTGAACAGCAGACCGAGCAGGAAGAAGGCGAGCGGCTTGTTCTCGGTGCCCGGCGCAATGAACTGCGGCACGAAGGCCAGGAAGAACAGCGCCACCTTGGGGTTCAGCGCATTGGTCCAGAAGCCGCCCAGGAAGATGCTCTTCGTGCTGGCAGGGCCTGCCGCCGCGAGTGCAGGCGCCGCGGCCGAGGCCCTGGCGAACAGCATGCGCACGCCGACCCACAGCAGGTAGGCCGCGCCGACCCACTTGAGCACCGTGAAGGCGGTGCTCGATGCGGCCATCAGCGCACTCAGGCCGAGCGCGGCCGCGACGATGTGGACGAAGCAGCCGGCCGTGATGCCGAAGCCCGCGACGATGCCGGCACGCACGCCCGAGCGCAGCGAATGGCTCACGATGTAGAGCACGTCCGGGCCCGGCGTGAGGTTCAGCAGCAGGCCCGCGGCGATGAACAGCAGCAAGGCGTGCGCGTCAGGCATGGAAGAAGCCCCGGATCGCGCCGATCGCACGGTCGATGCCTTCCGCATCGACGTCGAGATGGGTTGCGAAGCGCAGCCGGTAGAGGCCGGTGGCCAGCACGCCGTGCGCCTTCAGGTGCGCCAGCAGTTCGGCAGAGCGCGGTCGCGCCGCGCCCGTGAGGTCGACGAACAGCAGGTTGGTCTGCGGCGGCTCGACCTGCAGGCCGTCGATGCCCGCGAGGCCGTCGGCCAGCCGGCGTGCGAGCGCGTGATCGTCGGCCAGCCGGTCGACGTGGTGCGTCAGCGCATGCGAGGCCGCCGCGGCCAGCAGCCCGGACTGGCGCATGCCGCCGCCGGCCATCTTGCGGATGCGATGGGCGCGCGCGATGAACTCCCGCGAGCCGCACAGCGCCGAGCCCACGGGCGCGCCCAGGCCCTTGCTGAAGCAGACCGAGACGCTGTCGAAGCAGGCTGCAATGCGCCGTGCCTCGGCCCGCACCTCGGTGCCCAGCGCCGCGGCCTGCGCGGTCGCGGCATTGAAGAGGCGTGCGCCGTCGAGATGGCGCGCCAGGCCCTTCGAAAGCGCCAGTTGCGTGGCCTGCTCGACGTAGGCAAAGGGCAGCAGCTTGCCGCCCAGCGTGTTCTCGAGGGCCAGCAGGCGCGTGCGCGCGAAGTGGGCATCGTCGGGCTTGATCGCGGCCTCGATCTGCTCGAGCGCGAGCGTGCCATCGGGCTGGTGGTCGAGCGGCTGCGGCTGCACGCTGCCGAGCACCGCCGCGCCGCCGCCTTCCCAGCGGTAGCAGTGCGCCTGCTGGCCGACGATGTACTCGTCGCCGCGCTGGCAGTGCGAAAGGATGGCGCACAGGTTGCTCTGGGTGCCGGTGGGCACGAAGAGCGCGGCCTCGAAGCCCAGCAGCTCGGCGATCTGCTGCTGCAGCGCGTTGACGCTCGGGTCGTCTGCGAAGACATCGTCGCCCAGCGGTGCCGCGAGCATCGCGGCACGCATGGCCTCGGTGGGCTGGGTGACGGTGTCGCTGCGCAGGTCGATCGGACGTTCGGTGGAACGGGCGTTCATGGCTTCACTCCAGGAAATTGCGCAGCATCGCGTGGCCGTGCTCGGTGAGGATCGATTCGGGGTGGAACTGCACGCCCTCGATGCGCACCGCCTGCGCGAAGCCCGTGTGGCGCACGCCCATGATCTCGCCGTCGTCGGTCCAGGCCGTCAGCGCGAGCTCGCTCGGGCGGGTGTCGCGCTCGATCGCGAGCGAGTGGTAGCGGTTGACCTCGAACTGCTCGGGCAGGCCCGCGAACACGCCTTCGCGCGTGGTCGTGATCCGGCTGACCTTGCCGTGCATGAGCTGCTGCGCGCGGATGATCTTTCCCCCGAACGCCGCGCCGATCGCCTGGTGTCCGAGGCAGACGCCGAGGATCGGCAGCTTGCCCGCGAACTCGCGGATTGCCGGCACCGAGACGCCGGCTTCGGCCGGGGAGCAGGGACCGGGCGACACCACCAGGCGGTCGATACCCGCCGCGATGCGCTCGTGCAGGCCCTCGAGCGTGATCTCGTCGTTGCGATGGACCTCGACCTCGGCACCGAGTTCGCCGAAATACTGCACCAGGTTGTAGGTGAAGCTGTCGTAGTTGTCGATCATCAGCAGCTTCATGGCTTGACTCCGATCCGGTGCACGCCCTTGACCACCGGGAACACGTTGAAATTGATGAGCAGTCCGAGCCGCAGCCCCGACAGCCGCACCGCTGCCTGGGCCTGCATGCGGTGCATGTCGGTCAGCGCATCGACCGCCCTCACCTCCAGCACCACCGATTGCTCGACCACGAAGGCGGCGGTCGCGACGTCGCCGAGCGCGCGGCCCTTGTAGTGGGCGGCGACCGGCACGTTGCGCTGGAAGCCGATCTCACGCTCGGCGAGTTCGATCTCGAGTGCCGCCACGTACGCCGACTCGGGCAGCCCGGTGCCGAGCACTCGCTGCACCTCGACCGCGGCGCCGATGATCTCGTGCGAGAAGTCGCCCTGGTTGTCGTCTTCGTGGCTCATTCGAGGCCCTCCTCGACCAGCTCGGCGGCGCGCAGCAGCGCCCGCGCCTTGGCCTCGGTTTCCTTCCATTCGAGCTCGGGCACCGAATCGGCCACCACGCCGGCCGCGGCCTGCACGTGCAGCATCTGGTCCTTGACGATGCCGGTGCGGATCGCGATCGCGACATCCATGTCGCCGGCATAGCTGATGTAGCCGCAGGCACCGCCGTAGAGGCCGCGCTTGGTCGGCTCGAGCTGGTCGATGAGCTCCATCGCGTGCACCTTGGGCGCGCCCGTGAGCGTGCCGGCCGGGAAGGTGGCGCGCAGCACGTCGATCGCGGTCATGCCGTCCTTGAGCGTGCCCTCGACGTTGCTCACGATGTGCATCACGTGGCTGTAGCGCTCGACCGCGAAGGCCTCGGTCACCTTCACGCTGCCGGTCTTGGCGATGCGGCCGATGTCGTTGCGCGCCAGGTCGATCAGCATCACGTGCTCGGCGCGCTCCTTGGGGTCGTTGATCAGCTCGACCTCGGCCGCGCGGTCGAGCTCGGGCGAGGCGCCGCGCGGGCGGGTGCCGGCCAGCGGACGGATCGTGATCTTCTGCTCGCCCTCGCCCGTGTGCTCCTGGCGTACCAGGATCTCCGGCGAGGCGCCGACCACGTGGAAATCGCCCAGGTGGTAGTAGTACATGTACGGCGAGGGATTGAGCGAACGCAGCGCGCGGTAGAGCGACAGCGGCGACTCGGTGTAGCGCTTGCTGATGCGCTGGCCGACCTGCACCTGCATGAAGTCGCCGGCGGCGATCAGCTCCTTGGCGCGCTCGACCGCGGCCAGGTAGTCGGCCTTGGCGAAGCTGCGCTCGGCCGGATGGGCCTGGCTGGCCTTCACCTGCGGCGCGCTGACCGAGTACTTGAGCTGGTCGCGCAACTCGCGCAGCCGCCGCTTGGCGTTGGCGTAGGCCTCGGGCTGGCCCGGGTCGGCATAGACGATCAGGTAGAGCTTGCCCGAGAGGTTGTCGATGACCGCGAGTTCCTCGCACTGCAGCAGCAGGATGTCGGGGCAGCCCAGCGTGTCGGGCGGGCAGGACTTCTCGAGCTTCTTCTCGATGTGGCGCACCGTGTCGTACCCGAAGTAGCCGGCCAGGCCGCCGCAGAAGCGCGGCAGGCCCGGCCGCAGTGCGACCTTGAAGCGCTGTTGGTACGCCGCCACGAAATCGAGCGGATTGCCCTGGGCTTTTTCCACGACCTTGCCGTCCGTTACAACCTCCGTGACGGCGTCGGCGCCGAAGCCGCTGGCTCGCAGCAGCGTGCGTGCCGGCAGGCCGATGAAACTGTAGCGGCCGAAGCGCTCGCCGCCGACTACCGATTCGAGCAGGAAGCTGTGCTTGCCGCTGTCCTTGGTGTAGGCCAGCTTGAGGTAGAGGGAAAGAGGCGTTTCGAGGTCGGCAAAGGCCTCGACCATCAGCGGGATGCGGTTGTAGCCCTGCGCGCTGAGGCTTTTGAATTCGAGTTCGGTGATCACGGGGTCTCCGTCGGCCAGCGAGGACACGAGGGTTTCGCTGGCGGGGCATTCAGTTTGGCCGGGTCAGGATGACCGCTGGCCGCGGGCGCACGGCGTGCGCCGTGCAATCAGAAAGGCTGGGACGATGGCGTCCGCCAAGGCCAGGCTCCCCGGCTGCCTTGACCTGTCTGAATGACGTGATGAATGAACATGGAATCGTGAGTTTAGCCCAGGGACAAGGCGCGTACAAAAAGATACATTCCAGGCTTTCGCATCCACAGAACAGCCTCGGAGACCCGGATGACTTTCTTCGCAATGCAGCGCCTGCTCGCGCTTTCCGCCATCGCCCTCGCATCCTTCGGCGCTACGGCCGCACAGGTCGACGTGGCCGGCGTCAAGCTCGACGACGCGATCGACCTGCGCGGCAGCAAGCTGCTGCTGAACGGCGCCGGCGTGCGCTACAAGGCCGTGTTCAAGGTCTACACGGCCGGCCTCTATCTCGGCAAGAAGGCCGATACGGTCGAGGAAGTGCTGGCCAGCGGCGGCCCCAAGCGCATCACGATCACGATGCTGCGCGACATCGATGCCAACGAACTCGGCAAGCTCTTCACGCGCGGCGTCGAGGACAACTCGCCGCGCAGCGAGATGGTGCAGCTAATCCCCGGCCTGCTGCGCATGGGCCAGATGTTCGCCGACCAGAAGCAGCTCAAGGCCGGCGACAGCTTCACGGTCGACTGGATTCCGGGCAGCGGCAGCCTGGTCACGGTGAAGGGCGTGCCGCAGGGCGACCCGATCAAGGAACAGGCCTTCTTCAACGCGCTGCTGCGGATCTGGATCGGGCCGTCGCCGGCCGACTACAAGCTCAAGGACGCGCTGCTCGGCAAGGGGTGAACCGTCCTCACGGCTGGCCGAGCAACCCCGCCAGCTCGGCCAGCGAATCGACGAAGGCATCGGCATCGACCCCGCGCACCGGCTCGCCGTGGTTGTAGCCATAGCTGACCAGCAGCACGGGACAGCCGGCCGCTCGCGCGGCGCGCGCATCGTTGCTCGAGTCGCCGATCATCAGCGTGCGCGATGGCATCGTGCGAAGCGCCTCGCAGGTCTTGCACAGCGGCAGAGGATCGGGCTTCTTGCGCTCGAAGGCATCGCCGCCGAAAACGAACTCGAAGTACCCATCCAGTCCCTTGGCCGCCAGCAGCGGCCGCGCGAAGGCGGTCGGCTTGTTGGTCAGGCAGGCCAGGCGCAGGCCGCGCGCCCGCAATGCGGCAAGGCCCTCGGCCACACCGTCGTACACCGCGGAATGGCGCCCGTTGATCGCCAGGTAGTGATGCTGGTAGCGTTGCCAGGCCTGCGCGTACAGCGCCGCAGGGTCGCCGGCGCCGCCGTGCACATGGCGCAGCACCGAATCGATGAGGTGCTCGGAACCCTTGCCGACCATGCCACCGACGACTGCGGCGTCCACTCGCGGCAGTCGCAGGTCGTCGAGCATCAGGTTGAGCGCGACGACGAAGTCGCCCAGCGTGTCGACCATGGTGCCGTCGAGGTCGACGATGGCGGCTTCGAGAAGAGGAAGAACATCGTCCAGGCGATTCACTTGGGCCCTTGCAGTATTCGTTGGGGAAGGATTCGACTTCATGGCCGCAGACCGCACCCGCGCAAGGTGGCCTCCTCGAAGCCGAGGCCCCGCAGGTAGGCGAACAGCGCTGCACGTCCGGTTCGGCGCAGGTCATAGGCCTGCGGGTGCACCACCCAGGCGTCGATGAGGCCGCGCAGAAGCGCATAGAGCCCCTGAGCGGCGAGCGCGCCCGGGACCGCGAGCTTGACGCCGTGGACGCGCGCGCCCGAACGCAGCGCGTCGCCGAAGGTGCCGACCGTGCTCTGCAGCGACAGCGCGCGCTGCTCGCGCATCTGCGCGAGCTCGGGGGAAAACTCCAGCCGCGTCACGATGGCCACCACGTTCCTGCTTCGCTCGTCCCGCGCCAGGATGCGCAGCGGCTCGAAGAAGGCGGCGACCAGCAGCATCAGCGGCTCCGAGAGATTCGCCTCGATCTGTTCGCGAATCCGCTCCCGCATCGGTGCACTGACCCGCTCGAGCATTGCCTCGAGCAGTCCCACCTTGTCCTTGAAGTGCCATTGGATGGCGCCGCGCGTGGTGCCGGCCCGCTCCGCGATCTGGTCGAGCGTGGCCGTCGAAACGCCGAGCGTGCCGAAGACGTGCTCCGCGGCATCCAGCAGGCTCTGTCGCGTCTCTTCGGCTTCCTGTTTGGTGCGGCGTGCCATGTGGGGGCGATCAAAATCCGCAGATTATCGGGCGCGCTTGCGTCCCTTCGCGGTTATCCGGCGGCGTCGGCGGCCGAGGTCTTGGCCGACGCCCGGCTGCATTCGGGCGCCACGCGATCGAGTGCCGCGACCAGCCGGTCCGTGAGGCGCAGGCTGTAGTCGGCAGTGGGATGCACCTCGTCCGCCAGCGAGACCGGCGCCGCCGCGCCGATGTCGGCGAACTCGACCTTCATGTCGCCGGCCAGCTCTTCGACCTCGTGGTCCACCCGGTCGCGGCCGGCCAGCTTTTCCGGCGACATGAATGCGCTCGGCAACTGCCTCGAATAGCCCGTCAGTACCGGGATCCGGCCTTCGCCACGCACGGTGTAGACCATCCACGGCAGGTTTCGCAGCACCGTCTCGCCCGCCCAGCCCTCCGCGATCCCGCTGCCTATCACGACCACGCGCGCATTGCGGGCGTCATTGCGAAAGGTCCGCGCCAGCTTGGCCAGCGATTGGCCGGGCTGCGTCCTGTCGTCGACCGTCCAGGCAGGCCGCCGGGCCTCGATCTCGGCAGCCGGATTGCGTGCATGACGCCTGAAGCGGTCTTGCTCCACGTAGGCGCCGTTGAGGATCGAGTCGCCGTAGAGCACCAGAGAACAGTCGCGCGCCTCGGCCGGTTGCGAGGAAATCGCGGCCGCGAAGCGCGGCGTGATGACATCGAGCTGGCCCAGGTCGCCGGCATCGCCGAACTCGGAACTGCAGGCGTCCAGGCTCAGGCAAAGGATCACCAGGGGAAACGCGAGGAACTTCATATCGTGGGCGGTCCGGAAACGCCGTTGCACCGCCACCGCGCCCGACCGGCGTCGCCCGACCACGTCGAGCGGCAGCTTGCGGCACCGCGAAGCCCAAGGCTGTCACCAACAAAATTTACATTCTATTCGAATGTATAAATGCGGCGACCGGGCGATCGCGAGCCGCCCGGTGCGAGCTCTGGTGCGAGCTCTGGTGCGAGCTCTGGTGCGAGCTCTGGTGCGAGCTCTGGTGCGAGCTCTGGTGCAAGCTCTGGTGCAAGCGCGAGAGCAAGGGCAGGCGGCCGCTGGCCGGGTGCAGCCGCGTCAGAAGGGCCCGACGTCGAAGACCATGCTGACGATGGCCATGAAGCCGATCAGCAGCAGCAGCACTGCCACCGCGAGCGTGAACGAGGGCGGAAACTGGCTGTCGGCATGGATCAGCCCCTGAGCCTTGAGCGCCTTGCGCTCGGCCCTGAGCCCGTACATGAAGGTGCAGTGGTAGACGATGCCCGAGATGAGGATGGCGATCCCGACCACCACCAGCGCCTCGCCGAAGCGGCGGGGCGCCATGCTGCTGCGGAGCACGTCGGCATCGTGCAGCTTCTGGAACACCTGGAAGATCGTGAAGCCGAAGCCGATCAGCGACAGCGAGGTGCGGATCACCGACATCAGCGTGCGCTCGGCGCTCATGCGCGTGCGCTGGAAGGACATGCCGGTGCGGCGCGAGGACAGTTCGACCGAGGCGCGGTCGGTCTCGGCGCCCGGGTCGACCCAGGATTTTTCATCCGACATGAAGGACTCCCATTTTGCCCAGGGCGAGAAAGATGATGCTGACCGCAAGCGCCACCTGCAACACGCCCAGCACGGCACCGAGGATCTGAAGCACGATCGCCATCGCGCCGTCGAGGATGCGTCGTCCATAGAGCATCGCGAGCAGGTTCAGCAGCATCACGCCGAACAGCATCGCGAAGATGGTCATCGTGCGCTCCAGGGTGTGGCTGTTGGCCAGCAGCACGACCAGCGCCGCGATGCCGTAGGGCGTGACCACGGTCGGAAAGGTGATGCGCATCGCGGCCGCGATCGGCGAGGGCGGCAGTTCGATCGGCGCCGCGCGGCCGGGCTGGTATTGCTCGAGCACCATGCGCATGCCGACGACGAAGAAGATCAGGCCCCCGCTCAGCAGCAGCGCAGGCACCGGGATTTCCCAGCTGCTGAGCAGTCGCAGCCCGATCACGGCGCCCAGCACCACCGCGCAGAGCGCGATCGCAAAGGTTCGAAACGCGATCTTGCGCAGTTCCTTCTGGTCCGCCGCATGGGTGAACTGCACGAAGGGGCCGATGATCTTGAGCGGGCCGAGCATCACGAACAGCACCGTGAAGATCCCCGAGAGGCCGATCGGCGAATTGGCATCATGCATGGCGGGTCCACACGTTATGACGATCCGGCAAGCGTACCCGGTTCCGCGTCGCTTCGAGCACTCCGCGAACCGCCTGCCGCTGCCCTTTGGTGCAAGCGCGCAGCCGACCTTCACAGCAGTTCGATGCCGGGCAGGCTCCGGAAACAGGTCTCGCGCGTGATCTGGACAAAATCCGCAAGCCAGGCCTGGCACGAGGTCGCAGCGCTGCAGGCCATGTGCAATTCGCCCGCGAGGCCTTTCGCGCCCACCGGCCGGGCGCTCACGTAGCCGCGCTCGAGGTAGCCCTGCACCGCCCACAGGGGCAGGGTGGCGATGCCGCGCCCGCTGGCCACCAATTGCAGCATCGCCACCGTGAGTTCGGTGGTGCGGCGGTGCGCAGGCTCGACACCGGCCGGCTGCAGCACCTGCCGCACGATGTCGAGCATCTCGTCGGGCACCGGGTAGGTGATCAGGGTCTGGTCGGCGAAATGGCGCGCCGTGAGGTGGGACCTGGCAGCCAGCGGATGCTCGTTGGCCAGCAGCGCCACGATCTCGAAGCGGAACAGCGGGTGGTAGTCGACGCTCTCGGCCGCATCCTGCTCGGAGACGATCGCGACCTCGGCCCGGTGCTGCAGCACGAGCGCAATCGGGTCCGGATGGAAGCCCGAGACGATGTCGAGCTCGACCTCGGGCCAGCGCTGGCGGAAGGCATCCATTGCGGGCATCAGCCAGTCGAAGCAGGTGTGGCACTCGACCACGATGCGCAGTTGCCCGGCGCGCCCGCGCGCCAGCCGCGCGAGGTCGCGCTCGGCCTCGCCGACCAGCGGCAGCGTTCGGTCGGCCAGCTCGAGCAGGCGCGCGCCGGCCACGGTGAACTGCGGCGGCACCGACTTGCGCTCGAACAGTGCCAGACCGAAATGCGCCTCGAGCAGCTTGAGCTGGTGCGACAGCGCCGACTGCGTGAGGTTCAGCAACTGCGCGGCACGGACCAGGCTGCCGGTATCGCGCAGCGCCACCAGGGTGCGGAAATGGCGGATCTCGAGAATCGATATGGTCATGAATCCTGTTCAAGTTGATCGGCAAAAGGTTTCGTTTGAATCATATGACGATCCCTGGAACCATCGCCGGATGACCACACGCACACACATCCTCGGCTTCCCGCGCATGGGCGCGCATCGCGAACTCAAGACGGCACTCGAACGCCACTGGCGCGGCGAGATCGACGCCGCCGCGCTCGAGGCCACGGGCGCACTGCTGCGCGAACGCCACTGGCGAGCCCAGCGCGACGCCGGCCTGGACTTCGTGACGGTCGGCGACTTCGCCTTCTACGACCACGTGGCCAACCACATCCAGCTGCTGGGCTGCGAGCCGCCGCGCTTCGGCTTCACGGGCGACACGCCCGAACTGGCGCGCTACTTCTCGATGGCGCGCGGCGTCGCCGACGCGGCGAGCCACGACCATGAAGGCTGCGCCCACGGCACGCACGCCGGCTTCGCGCTGGAGATGACCAAGTGGTTCGACACCAACTACCACTACCTGGTGCCCGAGTTCACGGACGCGACCCGCTTCGGCCTCGCTTCGGTGCGCCTGTTCGAGGAAGTGGCGCAGGCCCAGGCACTCGGCCATTCCGTCAAGGCCGTGCTGCTCGGGCCGCTGAGCTTCCTGTGGCTCGGCAAGGAGAAGCAGCAGGGCTTCGACCGGCTTGCGCTGCTCGACGCCCTGCTGCCGGTCTACGAGCAGGTGCTGGCGCGGCTCAAGGCCATGGGGGTCGAATGGGTGCAGGTGGACGAGCCCGTCCTCGGACTCGATCTGCCCGAAGCCTGGCGACATGCCTTCGAGCGCAGCTACTGGCAGCTCGCGCGCGGCGCGCCGAAGCTGCTGCTGGCGACCTACTTCTCGCCGCTGGCCGAGAACCTGCGGCTGGCCTGCCAGCTTCCGGTGGCCGGCCTGCACGTCGATGCGGTGCGCGCTCCCGAGGAGCTGACCGGCGTGGCCGACTGGCTGCCGGCGCACAAGCTGCTGTCGGTCGGCATCATCGACGGCCGCAACGTCTGGCGCGCCGATCCGGACGCCGCGCTGGCCCGGCTCGCGCCCGTCGCCGCCAAGCATGGCGGGGAGTTCTGGATCGCACCCTCGTGCTCGCTGCTGCACCTGCCCTTCAGCCTCGAGGGCGAGACCGGCCTCGACCCCGAGCTGCGCGGATGGATGGCCTTCGCGATCGAGAAGCTGGCCGAACTGCGCCTGTTGCGCGCCGCGCTCGACGGCGAGCAGGCATCGGTGGCCTCCGAGCTCGAAGCAGCGCGACGTGCCGTTGCTGCGCGCCGGGCCAGTCCGCGCGTGCACCGCGCCGACGTGGCGCTGCGGCTGGCGCGGCGCGTCGACGGCGACGACCGCCGCGGCGCCGGCTTCGCGCAACGTCAGGCGCTGCAGCGCGCGCGCTTCGCGCTGCCGCCGCTGCCCACCACCACCATCGGCTCGTTCCCGCAGACCGCGGCGATCCGCGCCGCCCGCGCGGCCTTCAGGCGCGGCGCGCTCGACGCGGCCGGCTACCGCGAGGCGATGCAGGCCGAGATCGCGCTCGCGGTGCGCAAGCAGGAGGCGCTCGGCATCGACGTGCTGGTGCACGGCGAGGCCGAGCGCAACGACATGGTCGAGTATTTCGGCGAGCAGCTCGACGGCTTCGCGTTCACGGCCAACGGCTGGGTCCAGTCCTACGGCTCGCGCTGCGTGAAGCCGCCCGTGATCTACGGCGATGTCGCGCGGCCGGCGCCGATGACGGTCGAATGGACTGCCTACGCGCAGAGCCTGACGCGGCTGCCCATGAAGGGAATGCTGACCGGCCCGGTCACGATGCTGCAATGGTCCTTCGTGCGCGACGACCAGCCGCGCAGCCTCACGACCGAGCAGATCGCCTGGGCCATCCGCGACGAGGTGGTCGACCTCGAGCAGGCCGGCATCGGTATCATCCAGATCGACGAACCCGCGATCCGCGAGGGCCTGCCGCTGCGGCGCGCCGGCTGGAAGAGCTACCTCGACGGCGCCACGCGTGCCTTTCGCATCAGCGCCGGCGGCGTGGCCGACCGGACCCAGATCCACACCCACATGTGCTACTCGGAATTCAACGACATCCTGCCCGAGATCGCGGCCATGGATGCCGACGTGATCACGATCGAGACCAGCCGCTCCGACATGGAACTGCTGCGCGGCTTCGGCGACTTCAGCTATCCGAACGAGATCGGCCCGGGCGTCTACGACATCCACTCGCCGCGCGTGCCGGACACCGACGAGATGGTGCGCCTGATGCGAAAGGCCGCGGCAGTGGTGCCGGCCGGACGGCTGTGGATCAACCCCGACTGCGGCCTCAAGACCCGCGGCTGGCCCGAGACCGAGGCCGCGCTCACGCACATGGTCGCTGCGGCCCGGATCCTGCGCGCCGAACTCGCGCTGGAGTAAGCCCCTGCCGCCTGCGCCTCCTCTTCCCGCCGAAGCCGATTCATCCGCACGCCGCCGCCCCGGCGCGCTGATCGACTTCCGTGCGCCCGGTCCCGAAGGCGCACCGCTGCGGCTCGCCTTCGACCGACCTCGGGAAGTGCTGCGCGCCCGCACGCTGGCCGAGGTGGTGCCGGTGATCGAGCGCGCCGAGTCGCTGGCGCGCGCGGGCGCCTGGTGCGTCGGCCACATCGCCTACGAGGCGGCGCCGGCCTTCGATGCAGCGCTGCGCACCCATGCGCTGCCACCCGGCCGTGCACTGGTTCGCTTCGCGGTGCACGATGCGCCGCTCGGCGAGGCCGAGGCCGCGGCGGCCTGGCAGGCCATCGAGGGCCTGCCTGCGGCCCGCGTGGAATGGCAGCCCGGGCTCGAACGCGCGGACTTCGATGCCGCGATCGCCCGTATCCTCGAATCCATCGCGGCCGGCGAGCTCTACCAGCTCAACTTCACGACGACGCTCGAAGGCCTGCTCGACGGCGATCCGCTCGCGCTCTTCGCCGCCCTGCGCCGGGCCCAGCCGCGGGCCTATGCGGCCTGGATCGACGGCGACGACGAAAGCGAGCGCGACGCAGCGAGCGACAGCGTGCTGTCGGTCTCGCCCGAGCTGTTCTTCGACTGGCGCAACGGCGAACTGCTGGCCAGCCCGATGAAGGGCACGGCGGCACGCGGCGCAGGCCCTGAAGAGGACGAACGGCAGCGGCGGGCGCTGCAGGCTTCGCCCAAGGAGCGGGCCGAGAACGTGATGATCGTGGACCTGCTGCGCAACGACCTCTCGCGCGTGGCGGCGCTGCATTCGGTGCGGGTGGCGCGGCTCTTCCATGCCGAGGCCTGGCCCACGGTCTGGCAGCTGAGCTCGGACGTGCGCTGCCGCACCCGGCCGGGCATCGGGCTCGCGGACATCCTGCGCGCGCTGTTCCCGTGCGGCTCGGTCACGGGCGCGCCCAAGGTGCAGGCCATGCGCGAGATCCACGCGCTCGAGACCGCGCCGCGCGGCATCTATTGCGGCGCCGTGGGCCTGCTGCAGCCGGGCGGCGGCGCCACCTTCAACGTGCCGATCCGGACGGTTGCACTCGCGCCCGGCGGCTCGCGGCTGCGCTGCGGCATCGGCAGCGGCATCACGGCCGATGCCGGCGCCGACGGCGAATGGAGCGAATGGCGCCACAAGCGCGGCTTCGTCGAACGTGCGAGCCAGCCCTTCGAGCTGCTCGAGACCCTGCGCCTGGACGCCGGACGTGCCGTCGATGCCGACGCGCACCTGGCACGCATGGGCGCCTCGGCCGCGCACTTCGGCTTCGCATGGCGGCAGGCGGATGCACGCCGCGCGCTCGACGACGTCGCCGGCCGGCATCCCGACGGCAGCTGGCGCGTGCGGCTGCTGGCTGCGCCCGACGGCAGCCTGCGCGCCGAGGCCTTTGCCTTCGGGCCCACGGTCGGGGCGCTGCGGGTCGCGCTCGCGACGCGGCCGCTGGCGGACAGCGACGGGGAATTCGTGCGCCACAAGACCACGCGCCGTGCCCACTACGATGCCTTCGCGCCGACTTCCGACGCCGTATTCGACACCCTGCTGTGGAACGCGCGCGGCGAGCTCACCGAGTTCACGCGCGGCAACCTCGCGCTCTGCATCGACGGCGAATGGCTCACGCCCGCCGCGTGCTGCGGACTGCTGCCCGGCATCGGCCGCGCACGGCTGCTGGCGCAGGGCCGCATTCGCGAGGCCGTGCTGGTGCGCGAGGACCTCGCACGCGCGCGCGGAATCGCGTTCTTCAACAGCCTGCGCGGCTGGCTCGAGGTGTCGCTGGAAGCGCCGGACGACGGCGCCTGAGGACGCTCAGGCTTCGGTGAGCGTCTGCGCCGCCACCACGGCCTCGGTGCGGTTGCGCACGTTGAGCGCGCGGAAGATCGCCGCCAGGTGGATCTTGACCGTGCCCTCGCTGATGCCGAGCGCGCGCCCGATGAGCTTGTTGGGCTTGCCCTGCGACAGCAGCTGCAGCACCTCGACCTGGCGCTCGGTCAGCACCTTGCGCAGATGCTCGAGCGTCTGCGCGGCAGCGGCCGCCGAGCCGCGCGCGGCAGCCGCGGCATCGGAGGCCGCGGTGCCCGCGGCCGGGATGCCGGCCACCACGCCGGGCGGCAGAGAGGACAGCATCATCGGCGGCACGTACACGCCGCCGGCCAGCACCAGGCGCACGGCCGACAGCATCACCTCGGGCGAATAGGCCTTGGGGATGAAGCCCAGCACGCCGCGTTCGAGCGCGCTGCGCATGACGGCCGGGTCTTCGTAGCCCGAAAGCACGATCACGGGCACCGCGGGATGGCGGCGTCGGATCTCGTCGATGTGGGCCTGGCCTTCGGCGCCAGGCATGTTCAGGTCGATCACGGCCAGATCGAGATCGTCGGAAGCGCTGGCCAGCAGTTCCTCGACGCTCATGGCCAGAACGAAGTCGATACCGGCTTCGATTTCCGACAGCTTGGCCTTGACCGCCTCGATGACGAGCCGGTGGTCGTCGGCGATCAGGATTTTCATGGCTTTCCCCAGCGGCATGGATGAACGGAGCGGCATCGACGATAACGGCGAACGCGGCGCGCATCAAGGCGCATTTCGCCGCCCGAACGGCATAGAGCCCAAGCGGTATGGCGCGTCGCGTCACCGGTGCAAGAATGGTTACATATTCAAACGACCGGGGACGCGCGCCTGCGCCGACGTTGCAGGCGCGAAATCACGGACCGGGTCGCCTCCAACGCAAAGTCGCGGGGCGCAATGGCTCGGCTGTTCGACTGCTTTTCCGGGCTCGTCTCGTTCGGACTCGGACTCGAGGCCTCGATCGCCGCGGGTCGGCCGGAGCCCGGCTGCGACGCCTCGCGACAGCGCGCGCTGGCACTGCTCGAGGCAGCGCGGGATGCGGCACGCGCACAGGGCCGCTCTGACGTGCAGATCGAATCGGCACGCTTCGCGATGGTGGCCTGGATCGACGAGATCCTCGCGCGCCACCCGGGCTGCCCGGCCGGCACCGCGCCGCTGCAGCAGGCGCTGTTCGCCTCCAGCAATGCGAAGACCGAGTTCTTCCACCACCTGTCGGCGCTGCGGCCCGACGACGACGAGGTTCGCGAGGTCTACTGGCGCGCCATGGAGCTCGGCTTCAAGGGCCAGTACTACTTCGAGAGCGGCGACGATGGCGAACTCGCCAAGCTCAGGGCACTGCACGGCGGTCAGCTCGCCCTCGGCGCCGCACCCGCGGCCGGGCTGCGAGAGCGCCTCACGGCGCCGCTCGACCTCGGCACCGAGCCGGCCGGCCTGCGCGATCCGGCGGGCCATCGGTCCTCCTGGTTCCTGCGCCTGGGCCTTGTCCTGGTGCTGGTCGCGGTCCTGGGCGGCGCGCTGTGGTGGTTCCTGCCAGCCGGCCCGCGAGCGACGCCGTCCACGCTGGCCGAGCGCGTCGATGCGCAGCTGCAGAGCCACGCCTGCGCCGACCTGTCGGCCAGCGTGACGCCCGATGGCGCGGCCCGCGTGCGCGGCTACGTCCCGCTCGCCGAGGAAAAGGAGAAGGTGCAGCGCGACGTGCTGGCCATTCCGGGCGTCACCGCCGCAGTGTTCGACCTCCAGGTGCGCATCTGGCCGCACTGCGAGGTGCTGGCGCTCCTGAAGCCCTACCAGGCCCGCAACCGCGAGGACACGATGGGCCTCTCGATCGCCACGCCGACCGCGCATGACGGCCGGCTGCGCGAAGGCGACCAGGTGTTGATCCAGGTCACGAACCCGCGCCGCGAGGGCTATCTTCGGGTCGACTACTACACCGCCGACGGCGCCGTGATGCACCTCAACACGCCGCTGCAGCAGCAGCGCCTGCGTGCCGGCGAGACGCTCGAGATCGGCCGCGACATCCCCTCGAGCTGGCTGGCCGCGCCGCCCTTCGGCACCGTGCTCGTCACCGCGCTGTCGTCGCCGACGCCTTTCGGCGAGAGCGCCGAGCGACCGCCGTTCGAGCTTGCCTCGGCCTACCTGCAGCGGCTGCGCGAAGCGCTGGCCACGAGCCCGTCCGGGGGCCAGGTGGTGGCGGAGGTGGTGTTCCTGGAGACCGTGCCGCGCTGAAGCGCGCCGCCTTCAGTCGTCGTCGCGCACGCGGTGCTGGCCCATCAGCGTCTGCTGCATGGCCGGCGGGACGGCCTCGTAGTGCGACAGCTCGATCGTGTAGCGGCCCTGGCCGCTGGTCATGGCATTGAGCCGCGACTGGTAGCTCGAAAGCTCGGACATCGGCACCTGGCCGCGCACGAACATCGTGCCGGCGCCGCCGCTGGCGGTGCCCGTGACCAGTCCGCGGCGCGACGACAGGTCGCCCGTGACGTCGCCGATGGCCTGTGCGGGTGCGGCGATCTCGATCTGCACGATCGGCTCGAGCACGATCGGCCGGGCCGCGCGGATCGCGGCCATGAAGGCCTTGCGCCCCGCGGTGGCGAAGGCGATGTCCTTGCTGTCGACGCTGTGGTGCTTGCCGTCGTGCACCACCACGCGCACGTCGACCACCGGATAGCCCGCGATCGCGCCGGAGCTCAGCACCTCGCGCACGCCCTTCTCGACCGCCGGCATGAACTGGCCCGGGATGGTGCCGCCGCGCACCTCGTCGGCGAACTCGAAGCCGTCGCCGCGCGCCAGCGGCTCGATGCGCAGGAACACCTCGCCGAACTGGCCCGCGCCACCGGTCTGCTTCTTGTGGCGATGGTGGCCTTCGGCCGGCGCCGTGACGGTCTCGCGGTAGGCGATGCGCGGCGGGCGGGTCTCGACTTCGAAGCGGTAGACCTCGCGCAGGCGCTCGAGCATCACGCGCAGGTGCAGCTCGCCGAGGCCGTAGACGATGGTCTCGTTGGTCGCAACCACGTGCTCGACGCGCAGGCAGGGGTCTTCGGCGACCAGCTTGCCGAGGATCTCCCAGGTGCGCTGCTCGTCGCCGTGCCGCTTCGGCTCCACCGCCAGGCCATGGACCGGCACCGGAAAGGGCAGCGGCGCCAAGTGCAGGTGGTCGTCCTCGGCGGCGTCGTGCAGCACGGAGTCGAACTGGATCTCGTCGACCTTGGCCACCGCGACGATGTCGCCCGGCAGGGCACGCGCGACCTCGACATGGTCCTTGCCCTGCAGCATGAACAGGTGGCCGACCTTGAAGGGCTTGCGGCCGTCGCCGACGTAGAGCTGGCTGTCGCGCAGCACCGTGCCCTGGTGCACGCGGAAGATGCCGAGCTTGCCGACGAAGGGATCGACCGCGACCTTGAAGACGTGCGCCAGCACGTGCAGCGAGGGATCGGGCCGCGCCTGGACCGGCTGCGCGCCCGCGCCCTCGCCGCGAAGGAACGCAGGCGGATTGGCCTCGGTCGGATCGGGCAGCAGCCGCACGATGACGTCGAGCAGCGCGTCGAGCCCGGCGCCGCTGCGCGCCGAGACGAAGCAGACGGGGATCAGATGGCCCTCGCGCAGCGCCTGCTCGAGCGGCGCATGCAGTTCGGAGGCATCGACGTCGCCCTCGGCCAGGTAGCGTTCGACGAAGCCGGCGTCGACCTCGACCACCTGCTCGACCAGCGCCTGGTGTGCGGCCGCCACCGGGCCCAGGTCGGAGTCGCCCTCGCGGTTGAAGAAGCAGTCGACCACCCGCGAGGCGCCGTCCGCTGGCAGGTTGAGCGGCAGGCATTCGCGGCCGAAGGCCTCGCGGATCTGCGCCAGCAGGCCGGCCAGGTCGACGCCCTGGGCATCGATCTTGTGGACGATCACCATGCGCGCCAGCTGCCGCTCGGCCGCGTAGGCCATCATGCGCAGCGCCATCGGCTCGATGCCGGTGGCGGCATTGATGACCACCGCTGCGGTCTCGACCGCCTCGAGCGCCGGCAGGCTCTGGCCCAGGAAGTCGGCGCCGCCGGGTGTGTCGATCAGGTGAACCCGCGTGCCGGCGTGGACGAAGTGCATCACCGACGCATTGAGCGAATGCTGCATGCGGCGCTCGAGCGGATCGAAGTCGCTGACGGTGCTGCCGCGCTCGATGCTGCCGCGCGCACCGATGGCCCCGGCCTTGTGCAGCAGCGCCTCGGCCAGCGAGGTCTTGCCGGCGGCCGGCGGGCCGACCAGCGCCAGCGTTCGCACCGCCTCCATCTCGGCCTGGGCATCCTGGACCGCGGCCTGGGGGCCGCTCGATCGGCTGGGCATGGGCTGTCTCCTCGGCGCCTGAAAGGCGATTTCCAGCGTACGGGATTGACCGGCCCGATGCAAGCTGGCCCCCCGCACCCCTCCGCTTCGCTTTGCTGCGATGCGATCAGGGCGCGCCGGGGCGCAAGGCGGCGGCCTGCTCGGCGTAGGTGGTCTCGATGCGCTGCAGCCGCGCCTGGCGCGCGGCCTCGTTGACCCATTGCGAGGTCATCGCGCTCTGCCGCGCGAGCTGATAGGACAACTTGGCGGCGGGCAGCAGCGAGCTGTTGTCGGCGGCGACGAAGCCCGCCAGGTCGTGCAGCGACTTGAGCACGGCACGCTCGCTGTCGCCTCGCGGACCCCTGGCGCGCGCGTAGTCGACCAGGAAGGCCTGCACGCGCTTCTGGAAGTCGGGGCCGTACTCGCGCCGGATCACGATCTGCGCATGCGGGATCAGCTCCGACTCCCAGATCACCTGCAGCTTGTCGGCCTCGGCCGGGAACTGCTGCCTGAAGCGCTCGAAGTCCGCCGTGTTGTTGGTGGCGACATCGGCCTCGCCGTTGGCCACGGCGAGTGCGGTCACCTGGTGGGTGCCGACCAGCTCGCTGCGAAAGCGCGTCTCCATCGCGATGTGGTTGGGCAGGAAGAGCTGCAGCTGCGGCACGATGAAGCCCGACACCGAGCGGCTCTCGCCGCGTGCGAGGCGCCATTTCTCGGGCTCGGCCAGCAGGTCCTTGAGCGTGGTGCGACTGCCGCTGCGGCGCGTCAGCAGCAGCGCCCGGTAGCCCGGCAGGCCGTCGTGGCGCGTGACCTGGGCCAGCACGTTCATGCGCCGCAACGTGACGGCATCGAGGGCCATCTTGCCGGACAGGAAGGCCATGTCGACCTGGTTGCGCTGGATCGCCTGCTCCAGCGCCTCGTACGAGGTGACCGACAGCATCGCCACCGGACGCCCGATGGCACGGCTCATGTCGGCCAGCACCGGCTCCCAGTCGTTGCGCGACTCGAAGGCGCCACCCAGCGGCAGGATGCCGAAGCGCAGCGGTGCCGAGGCGTCGACCACCGGCTGCGCCACCGATCCGAGCGACGCCGCGCCGAGCAGCAGCGCGATCGCGGAACCCGACAGCCGGCCGGCCAGCCATGCCACGCAGGTCCGGCATCGAAGCAGCAAGAGGAGTGCGCCAACACGGAAAGCGCCGGAAGCGGTAGCGAGAGGAAGCGACATCTTTCTGAGCACGAGGCCGGGGCCGCCACCCGCGTCGGGCTGGTCAAGCGGCTACTCTATACAACACAATTAGAAACCAACTTAAGCATTAACCGTGTCGTTTTTCTCGTTTCGGGGTTTTTCGGTTGCGCCGGGCCGCGAGCCCGGCGCCTGCGCGCGCCGACCATGAAACGCTTCCTCGGCGCCTTCCGGCGGCCGGCCGGCCTCACGCTGGCGCAGCAGCTGGTGCTGCTGGCCCTGCTGCCGGCGACCATCGCCACGCTGGGCGCGATCGGCGTGCTGACGCGACAGCACCTGCGCAACCTGACCGAGCTGATGCGCGCCAACGCGCAGACCGTGGCGCTGCAGGTGGCGACCGTGGCGCAGGCGCAGATCCAGCACATGGACCGTCGTGCGCTGCAGCGCACCGCGCAGTCGGGCAGCTTCCAGCCGCACGTGCAACAGGTGCAGATCTGGTCCGAGGACGGCGAGATCGTGGCCAATGCAGACACCGTGGACCGCGACCGTGGCGAAGGGCTGCAGGTGGTGGCACCGATCGTCGGCGACGACGGCAAGCCGATCGGCAAGGTGATGGTCGAGATGAGCCTGGCCTCGGTCGAGCGCGCGAAGAGTGCGGTCTGGCTCAACGTGATCGGCGTGCTGTGCGCCAGCCTCGCGGGTGTCGGCCTTGCGGGCTGGTGGGCCGCGCGCCGGATCAGCCGGCCGATCCAGGCGCTGGGTGACGCGGTCGATCGCCTCGGCGCCGGCGAGGAGGACGTGCAGGTCGCGGCCGAGGGTACCGCCGAGGTGCGGCGGCTGCAGAACGGCTTCAACCGGGCGGCGCGCGCGCTGCTCGAGAGCCGCAACGAGCTCGAGAGCCGGATCGTCCACGCCACCGCCGAGCTGGCCAGCAAGAACCAGCAGCTGGAAGTCGCGAGCCAGGCCAAGACCCGCCTGCTGGCCGCGGCCAGCCACGACCTGCGCCAGCCGCTGCATGCGCTGACGCTGTTCTCGGACGGCCTGGCCAACGGCGAGACCGACCCGGTGCGGCTGCAGCGCATCGGCCACATCCGCGAATGCGTGGAGTCGCTGGACCGACTGTTCACGGAGCTGCTGAATCTCTCGCAGCTCGATGCCGGCGTGCTGCAGCCGCAGTGGACCGACTTCCCGCTCGATACCCTGTTCGACGAGATCAGCCGCAACTTCCGCGCCGTGGCCGAGCAGAAGAACCTGCGGCTGGTGGTGCGCAAGACCGAGGTCTGGGTCCGCTGCGACTACGTGATGCTCTCGCGCATCCTCAACAACCTGGTGTCGAATTCGCTGCGCCACACCAGCGACGGCGGCGTGCTGCTCGGCGCGCGCCGGCGCGGCAGGGCGGTCCGCGTGGAGGTCTGGGACACCGGCATCGGCATCGCCGCGCACCACCAGCCGCGCGTGTTCGAGGAGTTCTACCAGGTCGAGCCGCAGGGCCGGCTGGCCGGCCGCGAGTCGCGCGGCATGGGCCTGGGCCTCGCGACGGTGCAGCGGCTCGCGGCACTGCTGAACACGCGTGTCGAGCTGCGCTCGCAGCCGTCCAAGGGGACCTGCATGCGGGTACCGGTGCGGCTCGCGCAGCCCGCGCCGCTGTTGCCGGCCACGTCGCTGCCGCTGGCAGGCCCGGGCGACGAAGTGGCGCTCGATCTGAACGACGTGCTGGTGCTCGTGATCGATGACGAGCGCACCATCCTCGAGGGGCTGCAAGTGGTGCTGTCGAACTGGGGGGCGCGGGTGATGGCGGCACAGAGCCGCACCGAGGCGCTGGCGCTGGCCGATGCCTGGGAGCGCCCGCCCGACGTGGTGGTGAGCGACCTGCTGCTGCAGGGCGGCGACAACGGGCTCGACGTGCTGGCGGCGCTCGAGCGTCATCCGCGCGGCATCCGCCCCGGAACGGCGCGCCTGCTGGTGACCGGCGAGACCAAGCCGGACCGCCTGCGCGAGGTGGCGAGCGCCGGCGTGACGGTGCTCTACAAGCCGGTGTCGCCGCGCGTGCTGCGCCAGGCCATCGCGGCCCAGCTGGCCGCATCGCGGCCGCTGGCGATGGCGCTGCCGGTGGCCTGACCACCCGGATCGGGCTGCGCCGCAGCACCTGCACCTGCAGCACGCAGCCGTTACCCCGTCCGGCATAGACCGACAGGCTGCGGAAATCCGGCATCCCTCTCTCGAATGCGTCGGCCCGAGCGCCGACATAAGCCCTCTGCCTTATCGCGCCCAAAGAGCCGCCTCCGTACATTGGTCCCATCTGCCACTGCGGAATGCAGTCCATGCCCCCTTTTCGTCTGCCCCGGCTGCCCGCCATGCAGCGTGTCCTTGCGGCCCTGGCCGGCACCGCCCTGTGGCTGTGCAGCGCCGCCGCATCGGCCGCCGGCGGGCTCACGGTCCTGGTGGCGGAGGACACGGCGGCGCACTCCGAATTCGTGCGCCAGCTGCGCGAGACGCAGGAGGCCGGCAGCCGCTTCAGCCTGATCCACGTGCCGGGCGGCGAGGCCGGCGATGCGCTGCCGCCGGGCACCGGCATCACGGTGGCGGTCGGCATGGCGGCCGCGCGTTCCGCCATCGACCGTCCGGGCCAGGATCCGCTGGTGCTCGCGATGCTGAGCCGGCTCGACTACGAAAGCCTCAAGGGCACGGCGGCGCTGCGCCGTCCCGAGCGCCAGATCGGCGTGCTGCTGCGCGAGCCCGCGATGGCCGACCAGCTCGCGCTGATCGACGCCGTGCTGCCCGCCAAGCGCCGCCTCGGCATCGTCGCCACGGCCGAATCGGAACCGGTGGTGAGCGAGCTGCAGCGCGCCGGACAGGGCTGGGAGCTGCAGGTCGAGTACGCGCCGGACGCCAAGTCGCTGGCCGCGGTGCTGCGCATGCTGGTCTCGCACAGCGATGCGCTGCTGGTATTGCCCGACAAGATCGGTGACAGCCAGGCCGCCGCGCTCGCGGTGCTGCGCGCGGGGGCCACGGCAGGCCTGCCGGTGTTCGGCACCAACGACGGGCTGGTGCGCTCAGGAGGGCTCGCGGCCGCGGTCTCGACCCCCGGCCAGCTGGCCCGCCAGGCGCGGTCGCTGGGCGTCAAGCTGTCCCAGGCCGGCGGCGCGACCGGCGTGCGGGTCGAGGCTGCGACGCCGTCCACGGTGCGCGTCAATACCAACGTGGCCCGCGTGCTGGGCCTGCGCCTGCCCGACGAACGCGAGCTGACCGCGCGGGTCGCGGCCATTCGATGAGCGCCCCGAGCCACGGCCTCGCGGTGCCAGCCGCTGCCGCCGCTGCGCCGCGCGGTGGCGGCGAGACTGCGGCGGCCGAGCCGGGCGCACTGCGCCTCGGCGGCAGCCTGCACCGCGACCTGTTCCGGCTCGGCGTGGTGCCGTGCGCCGCGGTGGCGCTGGCCCTCACGGGCTGGTTCACCCACAGCCGCCTGACCACGCTCGAGGCCGCCTTCGACGCCGAGGGCGAGGCCGTGGCGCGCCAGGTGGCGGCGATGTCCGACCTGAGCCTCTACGCCGGCGACCTGCCGGCGCTGCAGAACGTCGCCAATGCAGCGCTGCGCGGCGGCCAGGTGACGCGGGTCGAGATCAGCAACAGCGCGGGCGTCTACGTCACGGCCGGACCCAAGACCGCGCCGCTGGCCCAGCTGCGCATGTTCACGGCCCCGGTGACGCTGCGCGAGGCCTCGCGCGTGACCGCCTTCGCACCGGCCGGCGCCACCGCCGCGGGCGAGGCGCCGATCGGCCTGGTCCAGACTTTCCGCGACACCACGGCCCATGCGCACGAGCGCACGCGCTCGCTGATGGCCAGCATCGGCATCGCGCTGATCGCGTTGCTGGTGGCCTGGGCCTGGGTGCGCCACACGGCGCGGGCCGTGGCCCAGCCGCTGCGCCGCATCTCACGCGCCGTGGCGGCGCTCGAGGCCGGCCGCTTCGATGCGCGCTGCCACGTGGTCGGCGCCGAACCGGTGCGCGACGGCAGCGACGCGCAGGAGCGCCGCAGCCGCCACGAGCTGGCCAATCTCGCGCACGACATCAACCGGCTGGCCGAACGCCTGCAGCGCAATCGCCAGCAGAGCGAGGAACGGGTGCGGGAAGCCACGGCGGTCGCGCTGCAGCGCATGGCCGAGGCCGAGCAGGCGGCGCTGTCGCGGGCCCGCTTCCTGGCCGCCGCGAGCCACGATCTGCGCCAGCCCCTGCACGCGATGGGCCTCTTCATCGACGGCCTGATGCCGACCGCTTCGAACCAGCAGCGGCCGGCGGTGCTCCGGCTGCAGGAGGCGACGGAATTCATGGGCGTGCTGCTCGACGACCTGCTGGAGATCTCGCGGCTCGATGCGCAGGTGCTGACGCCCTCGATCGCCGGCGTCTCGCTGGCCAGCCTGTTCGACCAGCTCGATGCCCAGCATGCGGCATCCGCGACGGCGGCCCATGTGAGGCTGCTGTGGCGCGACCATGGCCTGGCGGTGCACAGCGACGCGGCGCTGCTGCTGCGCGTGGTCGGCAACCTGGTCAGCAACGCGGTACGCCACACGCCGGCCGACGGCACGGTGCTGGTGGCGGCCCGGCGTCGCCGCAACGCAGTGCGCATCGAGGTGCGCGACAACGGCGCCGGCATCGCGCCGATCCATCAGGCGCGCATCTTCGAGGAGTTCTACCAGGTCGGAAACACCGAGCGCGACCGGCGCCAGGGCTTCGGCCTCGGGCTGGCGATCTGCGCACGCATCGCGGCGCTGCTCGGCACCCGCGTCACGCTGCGCTCGGCGCTTTCGGCCGGCAGCACCTTCGCGCTCGAGTTGCCGGCCGCGAGCCTGCGCGAGGTGGTGCCGGCCGCCCCCGAGCCGCTGGCCGCGGCACCGCTGGCCGGCCTGCGTTGCCTGGTGGTCGACGACGACCCGGCCATCCTCGACGCCAGCCGCGGCCTGCTCGCGCAATGGGGCTGCGAGGTGGAGTGCGCCTCGACGCGCGCCGAGGCCATCGCTCGGCTCGAGGCCGACGGCCCGCACTTCGACGTCGTGCTGTGCGACCTGCAGCTGGCCAACGACGAGGACGGCATGGCGGTCATCGAGGCCGCGCACCGGCTGCAGCCCGACGCATTGCCGGTGCTGGTGTCCGGCGCGACGGGGCCGGACGTGCTGCAGCGGCTGCGTCAGGGCGGCGTGATGCTCCTCAACAAGCCGGTCGCTCCGGCCAAGCTGCGGGCCCTGCTGTCGACGCGTCGGAGGCATGCGGTTTTCGCCTGATCCGGCGCCCGCGCTCAGTCCGCCGGCACGATCTCCGCGCCGAGCGCAAAGCGCACCGATTCACCCTCCACCTGCACCGCATAGCCGAGGCCGTCGGCCAGGGCCTGCAACGCGATCGCGTCGATGGCCAGCGCGCGCGGCGCGCGATGGGCACCCGCCATCGGCTCGACCGGCTCGGCATCGCCGCGGCCGCCGACCAGGCACAGGGCCGCATCGCCGTCGGCCTCGATCCGGATCCGGCTCAGGTCGGGCACGCTGTCGTGCAGGTAGCCGAGCGCACCGAGCACCAGATAGCGCAGCGCAGCGCCCGCCGCGTAGCGGGGCTCGCCTTCCTCGGGGGCCAGCGCCTCGTCGATCTGGAGACCGATGCCGTTGAGCTCGAAGGCGACCCGCATGAGCCCGGTGCACTGAAGCACCAGCGCGCTGCGAGTGATGCCGGCGTCGTCGGTGGCGAGCTCCCAGTCGCGCAGCGAGCGCACGCCCGCGGCCAGCGAAGCGACCTGCTCCTCGATCAGGCCCAGTCGCTCGAGCGCGGCGTCGGCGTCGAGCGGCGGCGCGTCGCCGGACGTGGCGCTGCCCAGCTGGCGCTTGAGCAGCAGGATGCTCATGCGCATCACCGAGACCGGCGCCGCCATGTCGTGGCGCAGCGCCGGAAGCGCCCGGGTCAGCAGTTCGTGGCGCACGCCGGCCGCCATCCAGCTGCGCGCGCCCGGTGAAGCCTTCATCCCGCGAGGGGCCGCGCCAGGATGCGGTCGAGCAGGTCGAAGTCGATCGGTTTTTGCAGGTGATGGTCGAACAGCCCCGCGGCGCTCGTGGCCTCGTCGGCCGAGAAGCCCGAGATCGCGACCAGCAGCGGTGGCTCGCCGCGCGCCCCGGCGCGCAGCTGGCGCGCCACCTCGGTGCCGGGAAAGTCGGGCAGCGTGAGGTCGACCAGCGCGCAATCGAAGTTCTCGCGCGCCGCCATGTCGAGCGCCTGCTGGCCGGTGTAGGTGCAGCAGGCCGTGTGGTCCTGCAGCACCAGCAATTCCTGAAGCAGGTCCGCTGCTGCCTGGTTGTCGTCGACGATCAGGACGTTCACTTTGCAAATCTCCGCGGCCAAAAGACCCAGAGTATCCGACGCGCGGCCGGCTCCCCGGTGTAGGACGCGGCCCCGGTCGGCCTCCGTTTCAGGCCGCGCGGCGTGCTCCGCAACGCGACCGTTCAGACCGGCGGCCGGTCATGCAGCGGCAGGCGCATGTCGAAGGTGGCGCCTTCACCCGGCGCGCTCTCGACGCGGATCTCGCCGCCGTGCGACTGCACGATCTCGCGCGCGATGTAGAGCCCCAGGCCCAGGCCCGCGGCCCGCTTGCGGCTGTCCTCGGTGCGCTCGAACTGCTCGAAGATGCGGCCGTGATCGGCCGCTGCGATGCCGATGCCGTGGTCGCGCACGCGCACCCAGGCGAAGCCGCCGTCCTGCCCCACCGTCACCTGGACCGGCTTTCCCGCGCCGTAGCGCAGCGCATTGGTCAGCAGGTTGGTCAGCACCTGCTCGATGCGGAACTCGTCCCAGCGGCCCGGCACGCTGGCCGGAGCCTCGAGCGCGATCGGCGGACCCACCGCCTCGGCCTGCTGCGCCAGGCTCTCGACCACGCCACGCGCGAGCTGCGCGAGGTCGCTGTCCCGGGGCTGGACCGACAGCGTGCCGCTGCGCATGCGCGTGACGTCGAGCATGTCGTCGATGAGCCGCACCATGTTCTGGATCTGGCGCTGGTCGCGCTCGATCATGGCGGGCAGGCGGTCCGGCCCGAACGGCGCCATGTTGCCCTTCGTCAGGTGCAGCTTGCGCACCTGGGTCTCCAGGTAGAGCGTGTTGAGCGGCGTGCGCAGCTCGTGCGAGACCATCGACATGAAGTCGTCGCGCATGCGCACCGCGCGCTCCAGCTCGCGCTGGGTGCACTGCAGCTGCTGCACCAGCGCCTCCTGCTGGCGGTGGGAAGCGGCCAGCGCATCGATCTCGTGCGCGAGCGCCTTGCGATGCCGGTACAGGTCGACGAAGACGCTGACCTTGCTGTTGACCATCTGCGCATCGAGCGGCTTCTGCAGGAAGTCGACCGCGCCGCTCTCGTAGCCCTTGAAGGCGTAGTTCATCTCGCGGCCCGCGGCGCTGACGAAGATGATCGGGATGTGGCGCGTGCGCTCGGTGCCGCGCATCATCTCGGCCAGCTCGAAGCCGTTCATGCCGGGCATCTGCACGTCCAGGATCGCGAGCGCGAATTCATGCTCGAGCAGCAGCGCGAGCGCCTGTTCGGCCGAGCTGGCCTGGAACACCGGCCGGCGCGGGCCGCGGATCAGCGCCTCCAGGGCCAGCAGGTTCTCGGGCAGGTCGTCGACGATCAGCAGCTTGCTTTCGACTTCAATGGGCATGGGCGGAGTCCAGCTGCAGCAGCAGCATTCGAATGTCTCGGAGGGAAAGCACGAAATCCGGCGCATGGGCCGCGATGGCCGCACGCGGCATTGTCGGCACCAGCGCCTCTGCGGGGTCCTGCACCACGGTGATGCCGCCGGCCTGGTGAACCCGCAGCAGCCCCTGCGCCCCATCGTCGTTGGCGCCCGTCAGCAGCACACCGGCCAGCGCCGGCCCGTAGACGTCGGCGGCCGAGGCCATGAGCACGTCGATCGCGGGCCGCGAGAACAGCACGGGGGGCTCGCAGCTCAGCGAGAAGCGGCGTTCGCGCTCGATCGACAGGTGGTAGCCGGGCGGCGCGAAGTACAGCGTGCCGGCGGCCACGGGCGCCTTGTCCTCGGCTTCGCGCACCGGGAACGGCAGCCGGTGCCCGAACACCTCGGCCAGCCGGCTCTCGTGGCTCTCGGGCAGATGGATCACGACCGCCACCGGCAGCCGCCAGTCGGCCGGCAGGCCCTCGAGCAGCGTGAAGAGCGCATCGACGCCGCCCGCCGACGCGCCGACCACCACCGCCTCGATGCGACGCTCGGAATGCGACAGCGGGCCCTTCATGCGAGCTTCCGATACACGCGATCGGCCCGCGACAACACTTCGAAGCGGCCCCCGTAGGCCGAGAAGTCGATGCTCTCCTTGGCACCCAGGCCGAGGAAGCCGCGATGGCACAGCGACTCGTGGAACAGGCCCAGTGCGCGGTCCTGCAACTGCCGGTTGAAATAGATCATCACGTTGCGGCAGGACACCAGGTGCGTCTCGGCGAACACGCTGTCGGTCGCCAGGCTGTGGTCGGCGAAGATCACGTCGGCGCACAGCGAGGGGTCGAAGCGCGCGGCCTCGTAGGCCGCCGTGTAGTAGTCCGAGAAGGCGCGCTGGCCGCCCGCGCGCTGGTAGTTGGCGGTGTAGCCGCGCACGGCCTCGAGCGGAAAGATGCCCTGGCGCGCCTTCTCGAGCGAGCTGGGGTTGATGTCGGTGGCATAGATGCGCGTGCGCTCGAGCAGGCCTTCCTCGCGCAGCAGGATGGCGAGCGAGAACACTTCCTCGCCGGTGCTGCAGCCGGCCACCCACACCGTCAGCGACGGATAGGTGCGCAGCATCGGCACCACCTGGCGCCGCAGCGCGAGAAAGTAGGCCGGGTCGCGGAACATCTCGCTCACCGGAATCGTCAGGTACTGCAGCAGCTCGGCGAACAGCGCGGCATCGCGCAGCACCTTTTCCTGCAGCACCGAGATGTTGGGCAGGCCGAGCTGGCCGAGTGCATACATCACGCGGCGCTTCTGCGAGGCGCCCGTGTAGTCGCGGAAGTCGTAGCTGTACTTGAGGTAGATCGCCTCCATCAGCAGGCGCAGCTCGATCTCGGTGTCGCTCGGCGGATGCAGCTGCGGCGGCGCGGCCGGCGCGGCAGGCGCCGCGCTGCGGGCCGGACTCATGGCGGGCGGCCGGTTCACAGGCGCTCCATCTTCGGCATCCACACGCGCAGCAGCGAGAACAGGCGGTCGAGGTCGACCGGCTTCGCGAGGTAGTCGTTGGCGCCCGCGGCCAGGCATTGCTCCTGGTCGTCCTTCATGGCCTTGGCCGTGACCGCGATGACGGGCAGCTTCTCGAAGCGCGGGTCCTGGCGCAGCCGGCGCGTGGCCTCCAGGCCATCCATCTCCGGCATCATGACGTCCATCAGCACCAGGTCGATGTCGGCCACCTGGTCGAGCTTCTCGAGCGCCTCGCGGCCGTTGCGGCCGATCTCGACCACGGCGCCGCGCTGCTCGAGCGCACTGGTCAGCGCGAAGATGTTGCGCACGTCGTCGTCCACCAGCAGGATGCGCCGGCCCTCGAACACGCGATCGCGCCCGCGCGCAGTCTTGAGCATCGTCTGGCGCTCGGTCGACAGATCGGCCTCGACCTTGTGCAGGAACAGCGTCACCTCGTCGAGCAGCCGCTCGGGCGAGCGAGCGCCCTTGATGATGATCGAGCGCGAATAGCGCAGCAGCTCGGTCTCCTCGTCGCGCGTGAGATTGCGGCCGGTGTAGACGATGACGGGCGGGAAGGACACGATCTCCTCGGTCGCCATGCGCTTGAGCAGCTCGCTGCCCTGCATGTCGGGCAGTCGCAGGTCGGTGATCATGCAGTCGAAGACGCGTTCGCGCAGCAGCGCCAGCGCCTCCTCGCCGGTCTCGACCGCGGTGATGACCACGTCGTCGTCGCCGATCAGCCGCACCACGCTCTCGCGCTGCAGCGCATCGTCCTCGACCAGCAGCACCGCCTTGACCTTCTGCGTGAGCTTGTCCTCGAACTTGCGGAACACCGCCTTGAGCTGGTCGCGCGAGGTCGGCTTGAGCGCGTAGCCGATGGCGCCCATGTGCATCGCGGCCTCCGAGTTGTCCTGCGCCGACACCACGTGGACCGGGATGTGACGCGTCTGCGGATCGTCCTTGAGGCGCTGCAGCACGCCCAGGCCCGTGCTGTCGGGCAGGCGCATGTCGAGCAGGATGGCGTCGGGCAGGAACTGCGTCGCGAGGCTGAAGCCGTCGGCCGCGCCGTGCGCGATCAGGCAGCGGTAGCCGAGCTCGTGCGCCAGGTCGTAAAGGATGTGGGCGAACTGCGGCTCGTCCTCGATCACCAGCACGCGACGCTGGTTGTCGCGCGGCAGTGAGCGGTCGTCGTCGAAGCGCGGTGCCGGGATCGCGGCCGGAAGCGGTGCCGGCGGCGCCGCAGGCAGCGGCGCGGCGGCCGGCATCGGGGGCCGCGTGCGCGCCGCCGCTGCGCTCGCAGCAGCATGGGCGGCCGGCGCCGGCCGCGCCGCGCCGTCGGCCTGCGGGGCGCGCGCCGGCAGCGTCAGCGTGAAGGTGCTGCCGCTGCCCGGCACGCTGTCGACGCCGAGCGTGCCGCCCAGCAGCTGCGTCAGGTCGCGCGAGATCGACAGGCCCAGCCCGGTGCCGCCGTAGCGCCGGCTGGTGGTGCCGTCGGCCTGGCGGAAGGCTTCGAAGATGACCTCCTGCTGGTCGGCCGCGATGCCGATGCCCGAATCCGAGACCGCGAAGACCGCGCCGCCGTCGGCGCCGGCCGAGACCCTGAGCCGCACCTGGCCGCGGTCGGTGAACTTGAGCGCGTTCGACAGCAGGTTCTTGAGGATCTGCTCGACCCGCTGCTGGTCGGTGACCAGCGTGGCGGGTGCGTCCGGCTCCAGTTCCAGGCGGAAATCGAGCCGCTTCTGCGCCGCCAGCGGCGTGAACGTGGTCTCGAGGTTGGCCGCCAGCTTCGCGAGGCCGACCTCCTCGACCACCACGTCGAGCTTGCCGGCCTCGACCTTCGCGATGTCGAGGATGTCGTTGATGAGCACCAGCAGGTCGTTGCCCGACGAATAGATCGACTCGGCGAACTTCACCTGCTCGGCATCGAGATTCCCCTTGGGGTTGTCGCCGAGCAGCTTCGAGAGGATCAGCGCGCTGTTGAGCGGCGTGCGCAGCTCGTGCGACATGTTGGCCAGGAACTCGGACTTGTAGCGGCTCGCGCGCTGCAACTCGTCGGCGCGCTCCTCCAGGTCGTGCTGGGCGCGGCGCAGCGCGGCATTGCGCTGGTCGAGCGCCTCGGTGCGCTCGGACAGCTGGCTGTTGGTCTGCTCGAGCTCGGCCTGCTGGTTCTCCAGCGTGGCCTGCGAGGCGCGCAACGCGCGCGACTGCTCCTCGAGCTCCTCGTTGGCAGTGCGCAGCTCTTCCTGCTGCACCTGCAGTTCCTCGTTGAGCTGCTGGGTCTCGGCCAGCGCGTCCTGCAACTGCTCGCGGTAGCGCACCGCGGCCACCGCGCTGCCCACGTTGGGCGCCACCAGCTCGAGCAGCTGATGGACGCGCGCGCCCGGCGCGCGCAGCAGGCCGAGCTCGATCACCGCATTGACCACGCCGTCGCTGGCCACGGGCAGCAGCGCCGCGGCGGTGGGTGCCATGTCGCCGAGGCCCGAATTGATGCGCAGGTAGTCTGCGGTCACGGGCTCGATCAGCACCAGCCGGTTCTGCCTCGCGGCCTGCCCGACCAGGCCTTCGTCGGCCCCCAGCACCTGCGATGCGGCCTCGGCCTCGGCCGAGAATCCGTAGCTGGCGACCCGCCGCAGCGCGCCGTGACGCTCGCGCAGGTAGAGCGCACCGACCGTGCTGTCGATATGGCGGGCAAAGAAGTCCAGCACCTTGCGGCCCATCTGCGCGGCGCTGAGTTCGCCCACCAGTTCGCTCGTGAGCTCGGTCTGGGCGCCGCGCAGCCAGGCCTGCTGCTGCAGGACCTCGGCATGCGCCGCCTGCTCGCCCAGCACCGCGTCGTAGCCCTCGGACAGCCGCATCAGCTGGCGGCGGCCGAAGAAGGCCAGCAGCGCAGTGGTGGCGAGCGTGAACAGCACGAACAGCGCGACGATCGTCATGCTGGTGCGGTTGACCTCCTGGTTGCGCTGGAAGCGCAGGCCGCGCTCGGTGTCGAGGAAGGCGGTGTACTCGTTGCGCATGTCGTCCGTCAGGCGCTTGCCACGCCCGAGCCGCACCGCCTGCGCGTAGTCGCCGCCGCTGCGGCGCAGGTCGATGGCTTCGCGCGCGAACGCGTTCCAGGCCTCCTGCAGCGAGGCGATGCGGTCGACCCGGTCGACCTGTGCCCGGTTGTCCGAGACCAGGCTGCGCAGCGCGCCGGTGTCGTTCTTGACGCGCGCCAGTGCGCTTTCGTAGGGCTCGAGGAAGCGGTCGTCGCCTGTGATCAGGAAGCCGCGCATGCCGGTCTCCATGTCGATGCTGCGGCGCTGCAGCTCGCTGGCGCTGCCGGTGACGCGGTCGGTGTGCTCGACCCAGCCGATCACCGACAGCAGGTAGACGATCAGCGCCACGAACACCACCGCCCCGAAGATGCCGCCGGCCAGCGGGAGCTTCAGGTTGCGGCTGAGCAGGCGCTGGAATTCCTGGGGGTCGACGGCGGTCTTGGTGGGCATGGAGGGTCGGTTGGAGAGCAAAACCCGACGAGACTGCCAGAAGTGCGGCCGCCGCCCTGTCGGATAAGACCGCGAGATCACCCCTCGCAGGCAGTCGGCACGCGTTTTGCGCGGCTCGACTCCACCTTTTGCGACTTGCGCTTCGCCGCGGACATCCGTAGCCTCCGCCCTCGATGGCCTACCTGCGCGACGTCGTCTTTCGAAGCCCGCTGCTGCAATGGCAGCGGCTCGCGCTCGGGAGCGCCGATGACTCCTGGAGCCCGGCCTACCAGGTCGAGGCACCGCGCCTGCTGCTGCCGTTCAGCCGCTGCTTCGAATGCCGCATCGGCGACCACGCCTTCAGCTGCGATCCGGCGTCGGCCCTGTGGCTGCGGCCCGGCGAGCCCTACCGCCTGCGCCAGCCCTGGGCGGGCCAGCGCAGCATGCTGCTGATCGTCGATGCCGAGCTCGGTCCGTCGCGCCGGGCACCGCTGCCGCTGTCGGCTCACCTTCAGCTGGCGAACTGGTCGCAG
Organism: Variovorax jilinensis; assembly: GCF_030316885.1. Classification (GTDB taxonomy): domain Bacteria; phylum Pseudomonadota; class Gammaproteobacteria; order Burkholderiales; family Burkholderiaceae_C; genus Variovorax; species Variovorax jilinensis. The sequence goes on from NZ_JASZYQ010000004.1 coordinate 35,859, forward strand.
GGGCTCGCGCAGCAGCGGGTCGAGCCCCTTGCGCTCGAAGAAGGACTGCTGGCCCTGGCGCAAGAACTGCTCGCACCCGAGGCGGCCCGGGCCGTGCGACCCCATCGCGCGGTCGAACGGGCGCGCGAGTACATCGCCGCCGAACCACAGCGCGACGACACGCTGGGCGAGATTGCGCACGCCGCGAACTGCTCGGCCTTCCACCTGGCGCGCCGCTTCCGGCAACAGACCGGCCAGAGCCTGCACGGCTTTCGCACCGGGCTGCGCATGACGATGGCGCTCGAGCGGCTGCGCCAGGGCGAACGCCATCTCGCCACGCTGGCGGCCGATCTGGGCTATGCGAGCCACAGCCATTTCGGCGCGGTGTTCCGCCGCCATTTCGGTATCGGGCCGGATCGGATGCGCACGAATCTGGTAGCGCCGCCGCCGCGCTGATCCCAGACTCGCGGCTCGCCCACGCCATGCGGAGCCCTTCGACTTGTACGACCCACGCCTTCTGGCCGGCCTGCTGGCCGGCCTCGCCTCGGCCCTGATCGGCGGCGGCTGGCAGGTGATGACGCGCCACGCCACCACCGGCTCCATCGCGGCCGCCGATCTCGTGATCCTGCGCTATGTCATCCCCAGCCTCGCGCTGTGCCCGCTGCTGCTGCGCCTCGGGTTGCTGCCGCAGCGGCTGCCGCGCCGGCTGCTGCTCGCGATCGTGGCGGGTGCCGGCCTGCCCTTCGGCCTTGCCGCGATGAGCGGCACCCGCTTCGCGCCTGCGGCCCACATGGGCGTGCTGATGGCAGGCGCCTCGCCGCTGTTCGTCGCCGGCCTGGCCTGGGTGCTGTGGCGCGAGCGCCCCGGACGCGGCCGCGGCATCGGGCTGGCCTGCCTGGCCTGCGGCGTCGCCCTGCTCGGCGGCAGCGCACTCGCGGGCGCCGCGCCGGGCGCCTGGCGCGGCGACCTGCTGTTCCTGCTCGCCGCGGCACTGTGGGCGGGCTACACGCTGGCCTTCCGACGCAGCGGTCTCACGGCCTGGCAGGGCGCGGCGCTGGTCAACGGCTGGTCGGCACTGCTGCTCCTGCCATGGCTGGCCTGGCGCGGCGAGGTGCATCTGTTCGACGCGCCGCTGCGCGACCTGGTGTGGCAGGCGCTCTGGCAGGGCCTCGTCGCGGGCCTCCTCGGCCTGTGGCTGATCGGCTTCGCGATCGAGCGCCTGGGTGCAGCGCGGGCTGCCGCCTTCGGCGCTCTGGCGCCGGTGTTCGCGGCGCTCGGCGGCTGGTGGTGGCTCGGCGACCGGCTCAGCGCCCTCGACCTGCTCGCGGTTGCCGCCACGGTCGCCGGGGTCGGGCTCGCGAGCCTCTCGGGCCTCGCGGGCCCTCCCGCCGCACGGCCCGCCGTTGCACACTCCGAGGCATCGACCACCCCGACGCGACCTTCATGAATGTCTTCGACGAACCCAAGATCGACTGCCACAACCACGTCTTCGATCCGAAGCGGTTTCCCTATGCGCCCGACACGCACTACCGCCCCGAAGGCCAGGAGACCGGTTCGGCCGAGCTGTTCCTGGCGGTGATGGCGGCCCATGGCGTGCAGAAGGCGCTGGTGGTCGGTCCCAACTCGGGCTACGGCACCGACCGCAACGAATGCCTGCTCGATGCCATCGCCCGCAGCAGCGGCCGCATGAAGGGCGTGGCCGTGGTCAGCCACGGCATCGGCCTGGATGCGCTTGCGGCGCTCCAGTCGCGGGGCATCGTGGGGGTGGCCTTCAACCCGTCCTTCCTCGGCGTCGACCACTACCTGGGCGCCCGCGAGTTGCTGCGCAAGCTGCGCGAGCTCGGCATGCTGCTGCAGGTGCAGGTCGAGCGCGACCAGCTGCCGGCACTGATGCCGCTGCTGGCCGATGCCGGCCTGCCGCTGCTGATCGACCATTGCGGCAAGCCCGATGCGCAGGCCGGCCTGGCGCAGCCGGGCTTCCAGGCCCTGCTCGCGCTCGGGCGCTCGACCGATGCCTGCGTCAAGCTCTCGGGCTTCGCCAAGTTCTCGGGCCGGTCGCATCCGCACGAGGATGCCTGGCCCTACGTGCGCGCACTGGTGGAGGCCTTCACGCTCGATCGCTGCGTCTGGGGCTCCGACTGGCCCTACCTGCGCGCCACCGAACGCATCGACTACGGCCTACAGCTGAAACTGGTGGCGCAGCTCTTCCCGGACGCCGCGGATCGGCGGAAACTGTTCTGGGAAACACCGCGGCGCCTGCTGGCCTGGCAGGACTGAACCGCGCAGACCCAGGAGATTTGCCATGAGTTCGCCTTCATTCGATTCCGCACCCGCTTCTCCGGCCGCCCCTGCGGCCTCGCGATCCAGCAAGGCCCTGTGGGCGACGGTCGGCGGGCTGGGCGTCGCGGTGGTCGTGCTCGGTGGCGTGCTGCTGAGCCAGCTGGGCCGCAACGAGGCGGCAGCGCCGGCCGTGGTCACGGCACCGGCCGTCGCGGCCGCCGCGACACCGGTGCGTGCGCCCGACGATTTCCGCGCCGATGCCGCACCTCCGGCGGTCGCGGCGCCCGTTCCTTCCGCTTCGCCGGCACCTGCGGTGCGCGCGCCCGAGGTGTTGCCACCGCCGGCGATGGCGCAGAACGGCGCGGTGCCCGCAACCGGCACCAGCGTGGCAGCCGGCGCTGCGCCGGCCCCCGCGCCCGCGCGCATCTGCAGCACGTGCGGCCATGTCGAGACCGTGCGCAGCTTCCAGCGCCAGAAGCCCTCGACCAGCGGTGTCGGCGCGGTGGCGGGCGGCGTGCTCGGCGGGGTTCTCGGCAACCAGATCGGGCATGGCGGCGGACGCACCGCGGCCACGGTGATCGGCGCGGTCGGCGGCGGCTTCGCGGGGAACGAGGTCGAGAAGCGGACCCAGACCGTGACGGTCTACGAGGTCGGCGTGCGCATGCAGGATGGGTCGCTGCGACATGTCGAGACCGCAACCGCGCCGCCGATCGGCAAGCCGGTCACGCTCAACGGCAACGTGCTGAAGCCGGCCGACGGCCGCAAGTAGGAACTGGGCTGACCGCCCGGACGCCCCGACGCCCAGGCACTCAGGCCGGCACCGCGTCGATGCCGGACCGGTCCCAGTGCCGATGCCGGGCGATTGCGGCAACGAAGTCGTGCGCGATCTGCGTCGCTGCGCTGGCATCGCCGAGATTGGTGACGGGCGTCGCCGCCACCACCACGCCGGCCGGCGCGGCCTTGGGATCGTTGCCGACACCGAGCGAGGCCAACAGCTGCACCCCCTCGCCCACGGCGCAGATCGCCTTGCAATGCTTGAAGGCTTCCAGCACGAAATGCACCGCATCGCCATTGGCCGCCAGCGCCTTGGCGCTCTCCGCGCCGGCCGGCAGCAGCACGGCGTCGAAGGCCACCGAGGGCGTGTTGACGAAAGTGACGTCGACCTCGAGCTGGCGCTTCGAGGCGCTGGCCACCGTGCCGAGCCGGGCCGCCACCACCTTGCACTGCGCGCCGGCCTGTTCGAGCGCCTCGCGGATCGGCTTCAGCGCGGCGGAATCGACGCCGTCGGCCATGAGGATCGCGATCTTGCGGGTCTTGATCGAGCCGTCGCCGCTCTCGGCCATGCTGAGCGCGCGCGATTCGTCGATCGGCATCGCGTCGCGACGTTCGCGAAAGCCCGCTCGTCCGGCCGCGGCCTTGGCGTCCGGCTCGTTGATGCCGAGTGCCTCGGCCACCCGGCGCGCCAGCTTCTCGTCCACGTGCGCGAGGTTGTCGACCATGCGCTGGCGCACCGCGGGCAGCTCGACCTTCGACAGCTCGAATCGGAAGGCGGCCACGATGTGTTCCTTCTCGGGCACGCTCTGGCTGTTGAAGAAGAGGCGCGCCTGCGTGAAGTGATCGTCGAAGCTGGGGCTGCGCCGCCGCACCTTGGGCGGATCGATCTCCTCGGGGAATGACTGGAAGCCGGCGCTGCCGCCGTCGACCCGGAACTCCTTGCCCTCGCCGAGCGAATTGGGCTCGTAGGCCACCTGGCCCCGCGCGATGGACTGGCGGTGCATGCCGTCGCGCTGGAAGTTGTGGAAGGGGCAGACGGCCTTGTTGATCGGCAGCTCGTGGAAGTTGGCGCCGCCCAGACGCGAGATCTGCGTGTCGGTGTAGCTGAACAGGCGGCCCTGCAGCAGCGGATCGTTCGAGAAGTCGATGCCCGGGACCACGTGCCCCGGATGGAAGGCCACCTGCTCGGTCTCGGCGAAGAAGTTGTCGGGGTTGCGGTTCAGCACCATGCGGCCGATGCGCTGCACCGGCACCATCTCCTCGGGGATCAACTTGGTCGGATCGAGCAGGTCGAAGCCGAAGGCATGCTCCTTCTCGGGCGGCACGATCTGCACGCCGAGTTCCCATTCGGGGAAGTTGCCCGCCTCGATGGCGTCCCACAGGTCGCGCCGGTGGAAGTCGGCATCCTTGCCCGCGAGCTTCTGCGCCTCGTCCCAGGCCAGGCTGTGGATGCCCAGCTTGGGCTTCCAGTGGAACTTCACGAAGTGGCTCTCGCCGCGCGCATTGACGAAGCGGAAGGTGTGGACGCCGAAGCCCTCCATCATCCGCAGGCTGCGCGGAATGGCACGGTCCGACATGGCCCACATCAGCATGTGGGTGGTCTCGGGCATCAGCGAGGCGAAGTCCCAGAAGGTGTCGTGGGCACTCGCGGCCTGCGGCATCTCGTTGTGCGGCTCGGGCTTGACCGCGTGGATCAGGTCCGGGAACTTCATCGCGTCCTGGATGAAGAACACCGGGATGTTGTTGCCCACCAGGTCGTAGTTGCCCTGCTGCGTATAGAACTTGACCGCGAAGCCCCGCACGTCGCGCACCGTGTCGGCCGAGCCGCGCGAACCCGCGACGGTCGAGAAGCGCACGAAAACGGGCGTGCGCACCGCCGGGTCCTGCAGGAACGATGCGCAGGTGAACTGCGACATCGACTTGTAGACCTCGAAGTAGCCGTGGGCGGCCGAACCCCGCGCGTGCACCACGCGCTCGGGGATGCGCTCGTGGTCGAAGTGCGTGATCTTCTCGCGCAGGATGAAATCCTCGAGCAGCGACGGCCCGCGCACGCCCGCCTTCAGCGAGTTGTGGTTGTCGGGTATCTGCAGGCCCTGGTTGGTGGTGAGCGGCGCGACCGTGTCCGTCGTCGAGGCGGCGAGCTGCTCCTGCTTGGCCTGGGCAGGATCGCCCACCTTCGACCGGCGATTGGCGCCGGCCTTGTTCTGCTGTGTCATCGGGGATCCTTGGAAAAATGCGAAACGCGGCCCGTTCGGCGCCGCGGCGCCTCAACCGGCGTCGGTTTCGAGGAAGAGGTCGAGCGCATTGACCAGCGCGTAGAGGGCCAGCACCGCGGCGGCCGAGGCAATGGCCCACAGCATGGCGTCATCCATCCAGCTGCTGCCGAAGGTGCCGAGCAATGACGAGGCTTCCATGATCTGCTCCAGGAAAGAAGAAGGGGCCGAGAGGGAATGCGAGGGGGCGAAACGCCTATGAACGAGCTTAGGCGGCTTGACGCGCCGCGCCCGTAGTGGGCACTCGTGCCCCACTGTCGGTGCGCAAAGGCGCCGGGGGTAGGACCGCACCGACGGCCGCGCCGCGCCCGCCTACGTGCAGTCGCGCCGGGCACCGCGCCCGCGCGCGCGAGGCATCGATAGCATCGTCCGGATCGAGGCGGCACCGAACGTGCTTAACCCGCACTCTCTCTCCCAAAGGCCCCCATGTTCATCAAAATCGGTTTCGACATCGAACTCGGGGTGACCGCACCGACCGCGCTCATCTACATGCTGCAGGTGCACCCCTCGCGGGCCGCCGACGTTCAGGGCCAGGGAGAGATGCTCACCATCAGCCCGCCCCTGCGCACCGACCACTACACCGACGCCTTCCAGAACCATTGCGCCCGGGTGGAGATTCCGGTCGGCGTGAGCCGCGTGCGGCTGCGCAACGAGGCCGTGGTGTTCGACAGCGGCTGGCCCGACCCGGTTTCGCACGGTGCCTTCGAGCATGCGCCGGCCGACCTGCCGACCGACACGCTGCAGTTCCTGCTGCCCAGTCGCTACTGCGAGGTCGACAGCGAACTGCTGCAGTTCGCATGGTCCCGATTCGCCGGCGTGCCGCCGGGCTGGCAGCGCGTGCAGGCGATCTGCGACTTCGTCCACCAGCACCTGCGCTTCGACTACCAGAACGCCCGCGCCACGCGCACCGCGCTCGAGGGCTATCGCGAGCGCACGGGCGTCTGCCGCGATTTCACCCATCTCGCGATCACGCTGTGCCGCTGCATGAACATCCCCGCGCGCTACGTCACGGGCTACCTGGGCGACATCGGCATCCCGCCGGTGCCCTATCCGATGGACTTCAGCGCCTGGTTCGAGGTTTACCTGGGCGACCGCTGGCACACCTTCGATGCGCGCCACAACACGCCGCGCATCGGGCGCGTGGTGATCGCGCGCGGGCGCGATGCTGCCGACGTGCCGATCACGATGGTGTTCGGCGCCAACACGCTCGAACGCTTCGAGGTGACGACCGACGAGGTGTGAGCTCGGGCCGGCCGAAAGCCGCGGCGACGCGCCCGCGAGGCGCTACATTTGCCGCCATGCGTTTTCCACCCACCCTCTGCCTCATGCTCGCAGCCGTCGCGCTGGCCGGTTGCACCGCGCGCACCGCGCCCCGCGTCACCATGCTCGGAGACGGCGTGCTGGTGTCTCCGACCGAGCAGGAGGCCGAGGCCTACTGCCGCAACTTCGGCGCGCCGATGCGTTTCCTCGACGAGAAGCCGGCTGGCTCCCCAGGCCCCTACCGATACCGCTGCGATTGAGCGCCGCGCCCGAACTTCCTTCGCTGGCCGAGCTGGCCGCCCGCGTGGCGAACCGCCTGCGCGAGCGCGGCGAGACCGTCGCGCTGGTCGAGTCGTCGGCCGGCGGCCTCGCCTCGGCCGCGCTGCTGGCAATCGCAGGTGCCTCGGCCTACTTTCGCGGCGGCGCGGTGGTCTACACGCGCCGCTCCGCGCGCGCGCTGCTCGGGCTGACGGCCGCCGACACCCTCGGCATGCGCGCCGAGACCGAGCCCTACGCGCTGCTGGTCGCGGGGCGCATCCGCGACAGCCACCGCGCCAGCTGGGGCCTGGCGGAAAGCGGCGCGGCGGGACCCTCGGGCAGCCCCTACGGCGATGCGCCCGGCCATGTCTGCGTCGCGGTGGTCGGTGTCGAGAGCCGCAGCCGCACCATCGAGACCGCCAGCCCCGATCGCCCGGCCAACATGGACCGGTTCGCACGGCAGTTGCTGCTGCTGTTCGATGAAACGCTGGCGACGCAGCCGCCGTCCGCATGATTCCCTGCAACGGCCGACGCCCTTGCGCGCCGGTATATATTGATTGAAGCAACGGAGAGATCACGAATGGCCCATCGCCGCGACACACGAACCACCGCCCCGGCATCGCCGCAACGCCGCCGCATGGCCGGCGCCATGGCTGCGATCCTGCTCGGCGCCACCTCGCTGGGCGCGGTGGCGGCCGCCGAACCCTACGTGGTGCTGGTCGACGGCGAGAACCGCCAGGCGCTGCTCAACACCATGGCCGAGGCGCTCCGGCAGTCCGGCAACTACAAGGTCCGGATGCTGGCGCAGCAACCCGGCTGGGTCGAAGAGGCGATGGACCTCGCGCTGCAGAACCCGACCCTCGTGGTGGCGCACGTCGGCATGCTGCCGGACGGCAGGAGCATCGACCAGGACGCGCAGGAAAGGCTGCTGCGCAGCATGTTCGACATGAACGAGCAGTCGCCCAGGACGCGCTTTCTGCTCTGGAACGCCGCCTTCGACAAGATCGGTGCAGCCCAGGCCCAGGCGCAGATCCAGGCCGCCGCCGTGCGCATCATGAAGGCCGACGGCTTTCCGGCCAGCGCCGCGGCGCCGCTGGGCGCGCGCATCCAGGTGATGGTGCTGCCGAAGCGCCTGGACGAGACCTCCGACGGCTCGGCGATGGGCCCGTTCACCAACGGGGTGGCGAAGGCGGTCGCCCGGCGCTAAGCCAGGCCGGGCCCGACCCGGCGCGGCGCCTCAGGCGGGCGCGGCCTCGACCGGCACCAGGATCGCGCTGCCGGTCGCGACCAGCTTTTCTGCTGCGTCGCCCTCACCCACGGCAAACAGCTCGGCGCTCGCGAACACCTGCTTGCGGCCGGCCTTCACGACCCGCCCGCGCGCCACGAAGCTGCGTCCCACGGCGGGCGACATGCAGTTGACCGAGAAGTGCGAGGCCAGCACACGACCCGCGACCGTCGCGGCCGCGAAGCCGCAGACGGTGTCGAGCAGGCCGGCCGTCAGGCCCGCATGCAGGAAGCCCGCGTACTGGCCCATGTCTTCGGCGCGCCATCGCAGGCGCAGCTCGGCCTCGCCGTCCTGCGCACGCGTGACCTCGAAGCCGGCCCAGCGATTGAAGCTGGCGCTGCCGTTGATGGCCTGGATCGTCTCGAGCATGGCTGCCTCCGGATGTGAATGGAAGCCCACTGTAGGAAGGCTGCGCGGCACATCCGGTCGCGAACGGGACGCGCCGTCGCAGAGGAGACGCCGCACCTAGAATCGGCGGCGTATGACCACTCGGCGTTGCGTGCTCCGGGCTTCCGCGCCCCTGATCCTTTCCGGCCTTCTTGCACCGGCTTCCCTCTCCTCCATCGCACATGCGGCCGATCCGCAGCCGGCCCGGCCACTGCAATCGCGCGCCGACTGGGCGAGCTGGTTCGCCGACGCCGGCGTCGATGGCACGGTGCTCGTGGTCGATCAGCGCACCCGCGCACCGGCCCGCTGGGTCCACGGGGAGGCCCGTGCGCAGCAGCGCCATTCGCCGGCATCGACCTTCAAGCTGCCGCACAGCCTGTTCGCGCTCGACGCGGGCCTTCTGCGCGACGAATTCCAGGTCGTGCCATGGGACGGCGTCAAGCGCGGCGTGGCGGCCTGGAACCAGGACCAGAACCTGCGCTCGGCGATGCGCAACTCGACCGTCTGGGTCTACCAGGGCTTCGCGCGCCAGCTCGGCGAAGCGCGCGAGCGCGACTACCTGCGCCGCATCGGCTACGGCAACGAGGACCCGACCGGCGCCGACCCCTTCTGGGTGGACGGCCGGCTCGCGATCTCCGCGGCCGAGCAGATCGGCTTCCTCGAGCGGCTCTACCGCAACCAGCTGCCGTTCAGTGTCGAGCACCAGCGGCTGCTCAAGGACGTGATGGTCATCGAGGCCGGCCGCGACTGGATCCTGCGCGCCAAGAGCGGCTGGAGCGGCAAGGTCGGCTGGTGGGTCGGCTGGGTCGAGTGGCCGGACGGGCCGGTCTTCTTCGCGCTCAACATCGACACACCCAACCGCATGGCCGACATCCCGAAGCGCGACGCGCTCGCGCGCCGCGTGCTGCAGTCGATCGCCGCGCTGCCGGCTGCCGCCTTCGATCGCAGCAATGGCTGAGACCCGTTGGACGCGCTCACCGCTGCCGTTCCGGACGGGCCCGCGGCCGACTCTTCTTGCGCTGGCTGTGAGCATCGGCCTCGCCGGCGTCGGCGCCGATGCCGCGCCTGCGTCTGCGCCGAGCTGGGGAGCCATTGCCACGCAGGCGCCGGACCAACGCTACGGCTACGCCTTCGACCACGCCACGCGCGAGGCGGCGGAGCGAGCGGCCCGTACCCAGTGCGAACGTGCGGTCGGCCGCGCAGGCAGTTGCGAGGTGCGGACCTTCTTCGACCGTTCCTGCGGCGCGGTCGCCAAGGGCAACCATGGCGAGTGGGCCACGGCCACGGCCGCCACCTCGGCCGCCGCCGGCCGCGAGGCGGCGGCGCAGTGCGACCGCTTCCTGCCGACCGAGCCGTGCAAGGTGGTGGTCAGCGTCTGTTCGCAGCGCTGAGACTGCAGGCGGAGCGCGATCGGCACCGCGTTCTCCCCATGGACGCCGGCCGGCGCTGCGCGTAATGTGCGCCGACACGGGCAGCGGCCTCGACGCCTCGCCCCAGAACGAAGGAGGACGCAGATGACGAGCCAGGCGCAACGCATCATCGAAGGCCCGGCACTTGCCGCACCACTGCCGCGCATGACGGTGCCCGACTTCATCCGCACCCGACTGCGCCAGCGCCCCGACGTGGTCGCGCTGGTCGACGGCACGAGCGGCCGCGAGATGACTTCGGCCGCCCTCGACCACGCCATCGGGCGCTTCGCGGCCGGCCTGGCGGCCCATGGCTTCGGGCCCGGCAGCGTGCTTCTGCTGTTCGCACCCAACTCGATCGAATGGCCCATCGCCGCGCTCGGCGCGATGGCGGCCGGGGGCGTGGTGAGCGGCGCCAACCCGATGTACGGCGCGGCCGACCTCGCGCACCAGATGCGTGATGCCAACGCGCATTTCGTGTTCACGGCGGCGCCACTGCTGGCCACGGCGCAGGAAGCCGCGGCGCAGGCCGGCGGCGCCACCATCGTGGTGCTGGGCGAGGCAGGCGACGCGCTGGATTTCGCATCGCTGATGGCCTGCGCCGATGCCGAACCCTCGCCGGCCACCGACCCCGACGCGCTCGCGGCGCTGCCCTATTCATCGGGCACGACCGGCGTGGCGAAGGGCGTGATGCTCACGCATGCCACCATCGTCGCCAACGTGAGCCAGTACCTGGAGGCCTACGACCTCAAGCAGGACGACGTGACACTGGCCTTCCTGCCGATGTTCCACATCTTCGGCTTCACCATCATCACGCTCAGCGGGCTGGCCGCCGGTTGCAAGATCGTCACGGTGCCGCGCTTCGAGCCCGAGGGCTTTCTGCGCGCGATCCAGACCCACCGCGTGACGCGGCTGGGGGTGGTGCCGCCCGTGATGCAGTTCCTCGCCATGCACCCGCTGGTCGACAAGTTCGATCTCACGTCGCTGCGCATCATCGGCTGCGGCGCGGCACCGCTGGGCGCGGCGGTCGAGCGCAAGGTGGCCGAGCGCCTGAACTGCCAGGTGTTGCAGGGCTTCGGCATGACCGAATCCTCGGGCTGCGTCACCGTGTCGCGCACGCTGCACATCCGCTCGGGGTCGAGCGGCCAGCTGCTTCCCGGCACGCAGGCCCGCATGGTCGATCCCGCGACCGGCGCCGATGCCGCGCCGGGCCAGCCCGGCGAGCTCTGGTTCCGCGGACCGCAGGCCTTCAAGGGCTATCTGAACCAGGCAGCGGCCACCGCCGCCACCATCACCGCCGATGGCTGGGTGCGCACCGGCGACCTCGGCACGATCGACGAGGACGGCTTCCTCACCATCACCGACCGGCTCAAGGAGCTCATCAAGGTCAAGGGCTTCCAGGTCGCGCCCGCCGAGCTCGAAGCCCTGCTGTTCACGCATCCGCAGGTGGCCGACGCCGCCGTGATCGGCCGCGCGGACGAGCGCGCGGGCGAGCTGCCGGTGGCCTACGTGGTGGCGCGCGGCGCCCTCGACCCGGCGGCGCTCAAGGCCTGGGTGGCCGAGCGCGTGGTGGCCTACAAGGCGCTCGGCGACGTCGTGCTGTGCGAGGCCATCCCCAAGACCGCGGCCGGCAAGATCCTGCGCCGCGTGCTGCGCCAACAGGACGCCGAGCTCACGCGCGGCTGAGCCTCACCGACGTCTGTGCACACCCGGCGCCTGTCAGGCCTGGCACGCGGGCCAGGCGGGGCCGTGACTGACAGCCACCTTGCGTGGGCGATGCGAACATGGGTTCATCTCAAACAAGCAGTTCCTACCGATGAACAAGACCCTGATCGCACTCGCCACTTCCTTCGCCCTGCTCGCCGCGGGCACCGCCACCGCGCAGGTCGGCAAGGCCGCATCCGAAGCGACCGATTCGGCCAAGCACAAGATCGACGAGAAGCGTGCCGACAGCGAAGCGAAGAAGAGCGGGCCGGTCGGCAAGGCCGTGAACAACGTGAAGTCCGGCTACCACAAGAACCGCTCGAAGGCATCGGCCGACAAGGCCAAGCAGTCGCTGAAGAACGCGGGCTGAGACCGGGCGCCCGGCACGGATTGCCGGTTCGCTACGGACTCTGACGCGAGGCGGTCCAGCGGCCGCATGCAGGGTCGACCGTCTCGCGCGCACCATCGATCCTGACCTGCTCCTCTTCGAGCCTTGCTGCCGTTTCGGCATCCACATCGAAGTCGATGCCCAGCGCCCGCGCCACATCGGGCTGCTCGATCGGCAGTTCCCAGGTCAGGAACACCTGGGTGCAATCGCTGCCCGGCGCGAAGTCGGACGGATCGAAGACGCTCGCATCCTGCCGGACCACCGCATGCGGCTGCGCCGTGTCGAACAGCACGGCGCAACCGCGTACCAGCGGCATCCGCTGACCGGTGCCAGGGAAATGCAGGACCAGGCCCTTGGCTTCGCTCACGAACAGATTGCAGAAGGCAGAGGCGCCATACTGCGCGCCGTCGTGGTGGTAGCGGGCGCCGCGACAGGCCATGAGCGCGACCTCGCTGGACTCGAGCAGGCCGGCGGGCAGCCCCAGCGAGCGGGTCCAGTCGGCCATCGACTGGACGCAACGCCGATGGTCGGGCCATCGCATGCGCGAGCGCGCGAGCGACAGGGGCTCGACGTCGCCCGGCTCCAGCGCCAACCGCGTCGAGACCTCGCGCTCCCAGTCGGCAATCACTCGCAGCGGCGGCGAAGGCGTATCCAGCGTTGCCGTCAGCACCTTCGCGCCCACGCTGCGGCTGCGCATGGCGTCGCCGCTCAGGAAAAAGGAAGTCAGCACGGCTTGAAGGTCGTATTCATGTGCGAATTGTGCGATGCCCAGCCCCAACGAAGGGTTGCGAGGGGCCGGTAGCGGCCACGCCCTGTGACAAAATGTGTCCCGCGCTGCGGCACTGACCGGCGGACGCAAGGGCATCAAATGAATACTCGACATTCGGACACCGGCGCGCAGACCGTCGCTGCGAACGAGCGCGAACGCGACAAGCTCGAGCTGCAGACGCGGCCGCGCAATCTTCCTGCCTTCTCGGTCGAGCTTCGGGCGCCGATGGGCTTCGAGTTCAAGGTCGGCCAGCGCTTCGCGCTTGACCTGCCGGGCATCGAGCGGCAGCTCGAATCGCCGACGCTCGACGTGCCGCTCAAGTCCGCCGACGGGTCCGAGGTACGGGCGGTGCCGGCAGCGACCCAGCGCAAGGTGCTGCTGCGTGCCCACTACAGCGGCGCCACGGTCAACGTGCTCGTGATCGCGGTATCTCCGACACCGATTTCCGCCGGCAATCGCGATGCGGTCTGGAAGGAAGCGGCCGCCACGGCCCGCGTGGTGTTCGGCAACGCCGGCCCTTGATGCCATGGCCCTGACGCCGCTGCTGCGCTGCGCCGACATCGGGCAGACCCGTGACTTCTACGCCAGGGTGCTGGGTTTCGCGGTCGCCGATTCGGCGCAAGGCACGCTGACGGTCGAGCTTCACGGCAGCCGGATCGTCTTCACCGCCGGCGATCTCTGGAAGTCCGATCCGACCCTCTCCGGCACCCTCTACATCACGGTGCCGGACGTCGACGGCTACCATGCGGCCGTCACGGCGCTGGTGCCGCTGGCCTGGCCGCTGCAGGACATGCCCTATGGCTCGCGCGAGTTCGGCGTCGCCGACTGCAACGGCTATCTGCTGGCGTTCCAGCAGCAGGCCTGACATCCACCCATCGAATCGAACTGACCACGCAGGCAGGCGACGCCCCCGGTCAATCAGCCTCGTAGCCCAGCTTGCGCATCGCCGGCCCCAGCGCCTTGCGGCTCTGCTCGAAGCCCTCCCACGGCGCATTGCCGATGTCGACGCGCTCGCCTATGTTGCGCACGTTCCATTGCGACGCACTGCGCAGTTCGGCGAGTTCGTCCCAGGCCAGCGGTACCGAGACGCCGAGCCCCGGCCGCGAACGGGCCGACCAGGCGGCCACGGTGGTGGCGCCGAATCCGTTGCGCAGGTAGTCGACGAAGATCTTGCCGACCCGGTTGCGCGGCCCGCTCTTGGCGACGAAGCGCTCGGGGATGGTGGCGGCCAGGTGCTGCACCACGGCCTGGGAGAAGCCCTTCACCTCGTCCCAGCCGTATTGCCGCCTGAAGGGCACGAGCACGTGCAGGCCCTTGCCACCACTGGTCTTGAGGAAGGACGGCAGGCCCAGTTCATCGAGCAGGGTGCGCACCAGCATCGTGGCTTCGAGCATGCGCGGCCATGCGACGCCCTCGCCGGGATCGAGGTCGAAGGTCATGCGGTCGGGCGTGCCGATCGCCTTGGACGTCGCGTTCCAGGTGTGGAACTCGATCACGTTCATCTGCGCCGCCGACAGCAGCCCGCGCACCACGTCGATCTGCAGCAGCGGATCGTGCGCGGGGTCGAGCGCGGGATCGAGCAGCTTGACGCCCTCGAGCTCGTTCCTGTTGGCGTGCTTCTGGAAGAACAGCTCGCCGCCGATGCCCTCGGGCGCTCGCACCAGCGAGACCGGCCGGCCCTTCAGGTGCGGCAGCATGAGCGCGCCGACCTGGTCGTAGAAGGCCACGAGCTCGCCCTTGGTGATGCCGCTCTGGTCGTCGATCACGCGATCGGCATGGGTGATGCGCAGGTCCATGGGCTTCTTCGCTCCTCGGGGTGGTGAGTCGACTGCCGCGACGGGGCCTGCAGCCTCGGCGGCAGGCGGTGGCTGCGGCTCGTCGCGCGTGATCGTCTTCGCGGGCTTGTCGCTGCGAAGGCCCTGGAACACCGAATGGCGGATGCGGCCGTCACGTGTCCATTCGCCGAAGGACACCTCGCACACCAGCACCGGCTTCACCCACTGCGCCTTCACGCCCGCGGGCCGCGTCTCGAACGGGCACTCGTCGCTGGCTTTCGCATCGAGCCGCGTCTTGATATCGGCCAGCCGGCTCTCGTCGAAGCCGGTGCCGACGTTGCCGCAGTAGAGCAGCCGGCCCTGTGCGTCGTGCACGCCGAGCAGCAGCGAACCGAAGGCCGAGCGCGTGCCCTTGGGCGCGGTGTAGCCGCCGATGACGAACTCCTGCCGGCGCTGGTTCTTGAGCTTGATCCAGTCGGGCGAGCGACGAGAGACATAGACCGATCCGAGCCGCTTGCCGACGATGCCCTCGAAGCCCAGCTTCGCCGACGAGGCCAGCAGGTCGCGCGGCGCCGATTCGAAGGCCTCGCTGAGCCGCAGCGATGCCGGTGGCCGGCGCGTGAGCAGCTGTGCGAGCCGGGCCCGGCGCTGCTCGACCGGCAGCGTGCGCAGGTCCTCGCCGTCGAGGAAGGGTGCATCGAACAGCCAGTAGACGATCGATCCGGTGGCGCCGCTGTCGAAGGCGTTCTGCAGTGCCTGGAAATCGGGCGCGCCGTCGGTGCCCTGCACCACGATCTCGCCGTCGAGCCAGGCCGACTTCGTGCCGAGCTTCGCGAGCGCATCGGCCAGATGCGGCAGCTTCGCGGTCCAGTCGTGGCCGTTGCGCGTGATGCACTGCACCCGCGCGCCATCGATGCGGGCCAGCAACCGGTAGCCGTCGAACTTGAGCTCGTAGAGCCAGTCGCCGGGCGTGGCCGGCGGCGCGGTGGCGAGCGTTGCGAGCTGTGGCGGCAGCGCGGCGGGCAGCGGAGCCTTCTTGCCGACGGCCTTGACGGTGGTCTTGATGGCGGACTTGGCGACCTTGCCGGCCGGCGACTTCTTCGCCGCGGCTTTCGCGCGTGCCCCGGTGGCGGCCGGATCGTCGTCCACGCCGCGTCCGCTCAGCACGCTGTCGGGCTCGGCCTCGACCACGTCGTAGTCCGCGAGCCTGCGCGCCTCGCCGTCGCGCTCCTTGATCAGCAGCCAGGGCTGCTGCCGCTCTCCCTTGCCGCGCATGCGCACGAGCGTCCAGTGGCCTCGGAGCTTGTCGCCGCGCAGTTCGAACTTGAGCTTGCCTTCGGCCAAGGCAGCGCGCGCATCGCCCTCGGCCGCCCACTGGCCGCGGTCCCAGACGATGACCGTGCCGGCGCCGTACTGCTTCGGCGGGATCGTGCCCTCGAAGTTCGCGTACGAGATCGGGTGGTCTTCCACCTGCACCGCCATGCGCTTGACGCTGGGATCGAGGCAAGGGCCCTTGGGCACCGCCCAGCTCCTGAGGGTGCCGTCGAGCTCGAGCCGGAAGTCGTAATGCAGATGGCTGGCATGGTGCTTCTGCACCACGAACGACAGCGCACCCGGCGCCGACCGGCCGCCCGTGCGCGGCTCGGGCGTCTTCTTGAAGTCGCGCTTGCCGTGGTACGGCGCCAGGGCTTCGCGCGAGCGGGTGGCTGCGGGCATCGGTGACCTCCAGGCAGGCACGATAGGGCCCGACACCCGCCCGACCTGTAGGAACGCGCGCCGAAGCGGCGGATCAGGCCGGCGCCGGGCCGCCCCAAGGCGGCCTGCGGCCCCCTCGGGGGGCAGCGACCCACACACAGTGGGGGAGCGTGGGGGCCATATCAGCCCTTCTTCGCGACCAGCGTCAGGATGTCGTAGCTCGCGACCAGCTCGCCGTCCTGGTTCGTGACCTCGACGTCCCAGGCCACCACGCCCTGGCCGACGCCGTTGGCGTCCTTCTTGTTGCGGTCGATCTTGCGCTTGCAGGTCAGGCGCGCGCGGATCGTGTCGCCGATGCCCACGGGCTTCACGAAGCGCAGCGTGTCGAGGCCGTAGTTCGCCAGCACCGGACCGGGCGCCGGCGAGACGAACAGACCGGCCGCGGCCGACAGCACGAAGTAGCCGTGCGCGATGCGCTTGCCGAACGGGCTCTCCTTGGCGGCGATCTCGTCGAAGTGCATGTAGAAGTAGTCGCCCGAGATGCCGCCGAAGGCCACGATGTCGGCCTCGCCGACGGTGCGGCGGTGCGTCAGCAACGAATCGCCGATCTGCAGATCCTCGAAGTGCTTGCGGAACGGGTGCAGCTCGGATTCGTTGAGCTTCGCGCCGCGCATGTATTCGCCCGTGACCGCGGCGATCATGCTCGGCGAGCCCTGCAGCGCGGCGCGCTGCAGGTAGTGCTTGACCGCGCGCAGGCCACCGAGCTCCTCGCCGCCACCGGCGCGGCCCGGCCCGCCATGCTTGAGGAAAGGCAGCGGCGAGCCGTGGCCGGTCGATTCGGCCGCGGCCTCGCGGTCGAGCACCAGCATGCGGCCGTGGTGGGCGGCGGCGATCGGGATCGCGTGCGCGGCGGTCGCCGGGTCCTTGGTGACCAGCGTGCCGACCAGGCTGCCGCGGCCGCGCGCGGCCAGCGCCAGCGCCTCGTCGAGGCCGTCGTAGGCCATCAGCGTGCTGACCGGCCCGAAGGCCTCGATGTCGTGCACCGCGTCGTTGGTGAGCGGGTCGCGCGCAAGCAGCAGCGTGGGCGAGAAGAAGGCGCCATCGGCCACGCCCTCGCCCTGCGGCGCGAAACCGTCGCGCTCGCCGTAGACCAGCTCGGCACCCTGCATCAGCTGGCGCACGCGGTCGGCCACGTCGGCCTGCTGTGCATGCGAGGCCAGCGCGCCCATGCGAACGTCCTCGCGCGACGGGTCGCCGATGACGGTCTTCCTGAGCCGTGCGCTGAGCCGCTCGGCCACCGCATCGATGTGCTGGCGCGGCACGATGGCACGCCGGATCGCGGTGCACTTCTGGCCCGACTTGACGGTCATCTCGCGCGCCACTTCCTTCACGAAGAGGTCGAACTCCTCGTCGTCCGGCGTGACGTCGGGCGCCAGGATCGCGCAGTTGAGCGAATCGGCCTCGGCGTTGAACGGGATCGACTGGCGCACGATGTTGGGATGCACGCGCAGCTTGGCCGCGGTGTCCGCCGAACCGGTAAAGGTGACGACATCCATGCCGTCGAGCCGGTCGAGCAGGTCGCCGGTGCTGCCGATCACGAGCTGCAGGCTGCCTTCGGGCAGCAGGCCCGAGCGGTGCATGAGGCGCACCAGCGCCTCGGTCAGGTAGCTGGTCGAGGTGGCCGGCTTGCCGATGCAGGGCATGCCCGCGAGGAAGCTCGGCGCCCACTTCTCGAGCAGGCCCCAGACCGGAAAGTTGAAGGCGTTGATGTGGACCGCGACGCCGCGCCGCGGCACCAGGATGTGGGTGCCCGCGAAGCCGCCCTTCTTGCCGAGCGGCATCGCCGGGCCTTCGTGCACCAGGTTGCCCGAGGGCAGCTCGTTGCCGCCGATGCCGGCATAGGCGGCCAGCGTGCCGGCCCCGCCCTCGATGTCGACCCAGCTGTCGGCACGCGTGGCGCCGGTGTGGGCCGAGACCGCATACAGCTCCTCCTTGTGCTCGGCCAGGTACTTGGCGAGCGCACGCAGGCGCGCCGCGCGCTGCTGGAAGTCCATCGCGAGCAGGTTCGAGAGGCCCACCGTGCGCGCATGGTGCAGCGCCTCGCCGAAGTCGATCGCCTCGGCATGGGTGCTGGCCACCGCACGGCCGTTGACAGCGCTGCGCAACAGCGTGGCAGCTTCGGCGCCGAGCCAGCGGCCGCCGATGAAGCTTTGAAGGATCTGGGTCATGACGTTCTCCATGAAGGAAGGTGAGAGGCCGGTGCCGGGCCGCACCAAGGCGGCCTGCGGCCCCCTGGAGGGGCAGCGACTACACGAAGCGAATGCGCGTGGGGTTCATGCCGCGACAGCGTTCTTGTTGCCGAGGCCGAGGTAGGTATCGATGATCCGGCGGTCGTGCAGCAGGGCCTGGGCCTCGCCGCTCAGCGCGACCGCGCCGGTCTCCAGCACGTAGGCGCGGTCGGCCACCTGCAGCGCGGCGCGCGCGTTCTGCTCGACCAGCAGCACCGAGACGCCATGGCTGCGCAGCTGCGACACCACGTTCAGCACCTCGCGCACGATCAGCGGCGCCAGGCCCAGCGAGGGCTCGTCGAGCATCAGCAGGCGCGGACGCGCCATCAGCGCACGGCCGATGGCGAGCATCTGCCGCTCGCCGCCCGACAGCGTGTTCGCGAGCTGCGCGCGCCGTTCCTTCAGGCGCGGGAAGATCGCGAACACCTCTTCCATGCGCTCCTTCTGGTCGCGCTTGCCCGTCCGCCAGCGGTAGAAGCCGCCGAGCAGCAGGTTGTCCTCGACCGGCATCTCGCCGAACAGCTCGCGCCGCTCGGGCACCAGTGCAACGCCGCGCGCCACCATCGCCTCGACGCTGGGGCGCGCAATGCGCTCGCCACCCAGCACCAGGCTGCCGCTCGACGGCAGCAGACCCATGGCCGCACACAGCAGCGTGGTCTTGCCGGCACCGTTGGGGCCGATGACCGTGACGATCTCGCCTTCGTCGACCCGCAGGGCGACACCGTGCACGGCCTCGACCGCGCCGTAGGCGACGCTGAAGTCATTCAGTTCGAAGAGTGGTGAAGTCATAGAGATACCTCCGTGCTGCGCATTGCGGTGCGAGCGCCTTCGGGCGGCCGGGCGGCGCTCATGCGGCCGCCACGATCGGTTCGTCGCTGCCGCCCAGGTAGGCGTCCAGCACACGGGGATTGGATTGCACCTGGGCCGGCGTGCCCTCGGCGATGACGGCGCCGAACTCGAGCACCGTGATGCGGTCGGCCAGGTTCATGACGAATTCCATGTCGTGCTCGACCACCAGGATGCCGAGGCCTTCGGCGCGCAGTTGCGACAGCAGCGTCGCGAGCGCCTGCTTCTCGAGGTGGCGCAGGCCCGCGGCCGGCTCGTCCAGCAGCAGCGCGGCCGGCTGGCCCGCGAGCGCGCGCGCGATCTCGACCACGCGCTGCTGGCCCAGCGCCAGCGAGGCGGCCGGTGCGTCGGCATGCTCGCCGAGGCCACAGCGTTCGATCTGGCGTCGCGCCTCGGCCAGCAGCGCGGCCTCCTCGGCGCGGTCCAGGCGCAGCATCGAGGCCAGCCAGCCGCGATGGGCGCGACGATGCGCGCCGAGCGCCACGTTCTCGAGCACGCTGCGGGTGCCGAGCAGTCGCACGTGCTGGAAGGTACGGCCCAGGCCGCGCGCCGCGAAATCGCGCGAGGGTCGGCCCGTCATCGGCTCGCCGAGCAGCCGCACCTGGCCTTCGGTCGGATCGTCGACGCCCGAGATCATGTTGAAGAAGGTGCTCTTGCCGGCCCCGTTGGGGCCGATCAGCGCATGCACCTCGCCGGCCTTGAGCGTCATCGCGACCGCGTTGTTGGCGACCAGGCCGCCGAAGCGCTTGGTCACCCGGTCGGCCTCGAGCAGCAGTTCGCCGGTCGGCGGCAGGGTGCGGCTGTCGAGCGTCGCCACCGCCTTCGCCGGCTTCACGGGGTCGGGCTTGAGGAAGCGCCCGCTCACGCGCGCCAGCGTCGGCCACAGGCCGTCGGCGAAACGCTGCAGCACGAACAGCATCAGGAGGCCGAAGACGATGACCTCGAAGTTGCCGCTGGCACCGAGCAGCTTGGGCAGGATGTCCTGCAGCTGCTCCTTGACCAGCGTGATCAGCGTGGCACCGAGCACCGCGCCCCACAGATGGCCCGAGCCGCCGACCACCGCCATGAACAGGTACTCGATGCCGATGTTGAGGTTGAAGGGCGTCGGGTTCACGAAGCGCTGCAGGTGCGCGTAGAGCCAGCCGGAGACCGCCGCCAGCAGCGCCGCGAGCACGAACACCTTGATCCGATAGCGGGCCGTGTCCACGCCCATCGACTCCGCCATCACGCGGCCCGACTTGAGCGCGCGCACGGCGCGGCCTTCGCGCGAGTCGAGCAGGTTGTGCAGCGCCCACAGCGCGAGCAGCAGCACCGCCCAGATCAGCGGGCCGAGCGCGCGCGGCGAGGCCAGCGAGACGCCGAAGATCGTCAGCGCCGGCACGCCCGTGATGCCGGTCTGGCCGCCGAGGAACTCGAGGTTGCCGAACAGGAAGTACAGGCTCAGGCCCCAGGCGATGGTGCACAGCGGCAGGTAGTGGCCCGAGAGCTTGAGCGTGATCGCGCCGAGGCTCCATGCGATGACGAAGGTCAGCACCAGGCCGAACAGCAGACCGACCCAGGGCAGCAGCGCGGGCGGCACGACGGCGCCGAGCGCCGCGGTGGCGACCGGCGAGGTGCAGACCCAGGCCGTCGCATAGGCGCCGACCGCGACGAAGGCGGCCTGGCCGAAGGAGGTCATGCCGCCGACGCCCGTGAGCATCACGAGCCCGGCCGCGACCAGCGAATAGAGCGCGATGTAGCTGAACAGCGTGACGGTGAATTCGGGCAGCCAAGGCCAGGCCAGGGCGAGCGCGGCGATGCAGAGGAGGGTGAGGTGGCGACGGGTCATTCCTCGTCCTCCACGTGACGGCTGCGAAGCGAACGCCACCACAGAACCGGAATGATCAAGGTGAACACCAGCACTTCCTTGAAAGCGCTGGCCCAGAAGGATGAGAAGGCCTCGAGCTGGCCCACGAGCAGCGCGCCGAGCAGCGCGATCGGATAGCTGCCGAGGCCACCCACGATGGCGGCCACGAAGCCCTTGAGGCCGATCAGGAAGCCGGTGTCGTAGTACACCGTGGTCAGCGGCGCGATCAGCAGCCCCGAGACCGCGCCGATCAGCGCCGCGAGCGCGAAGCTCAGGTCGCCCGAAAGATCGGTCGGAATGCCCATCAGGCGCGCACCGACACGGTTCATCGCGGTGGCGCGCAGCGCCTTGCCGACGATCGAGCGCTCGAAGAACAGGAACATCAGCACGACGAGCACGAAGGCCACGCCGATCACGACAAGCGACTGGCCGCTGACCGGCACGCCGCCGATATCGAAGCGCGCTTCCGAGAAGGCCGGCGTGCGCGAGCCCTCGGCGCCGAAGAACAGCAGGCCGAGGCCGACCAGCACCCCGTGCAGCGCCACCGAGACGATCAGCAGGATCAGCACCGTGGCATTGGCCAGCGGGCGGTAGGCCAGCCGGTACAGCAGCGGGCCGAGCGGCGTGATCAGGACCACGGTGGTGATGGCCTGCAGCGCGAGCGAGCTCGGCCGCAGCCCCAGCACCATGCCGGCGGCGAGCGCGGGAAAGGCCAGCGTCCAGACCAGCGTGGACTTCCAGTCGACCGTGGCGCCGCGCTTCCAGCGCCAGCCTTCCACCACCAGCGTGATCGCGGCCAGCGCCACCAGCAGCCACAGCGTTGCGGGCACGCGCCCGGTCGTCAGCGCCGCCATCGACAGCGCGCCGAAGGCAACCAGCTCGCCCTGCGGGATGAAGATCACCCGCGTGACGGAAAAAACCAGCACCAGCGCCAGCGCCATCAGTCCGTAGACCGCGCCGTTCACCAGGCCGTCCTGCCCCAACAACAGGGCGATCTGCAAGTCCATGGAGGCTTCTTTGTTATGAGATGAGAAGTCGATCAATCCAACCAGCCGCCGCGCGCCACGTGGCCCGCGAAGCGTGGCCCCTTCGGGAAACACCGCGGAACCGGCTTTGCCGGGCCGCTGGTGTTGCCCCCTCGAGGGGGAAGTGGGCTACGCGAAGTGAGCCCACATCGGGGGGGAGCCTTTACTGCGGGATGTATTTCCAGGCACCGTTCTCGATCTTGACCATCACGCGGCCGCGCTGGTCCAGCCCCAGGTGGTCGTTCGGCGTCATGTTGAACACGCCGTGCGCACCGGGCAGTTCCTTGACCTGCTCGAGCGCGTCGCGCAGCGCGGCGCGGAACTCGGGCGTGCCCGGTTGCGCCTTCTTGAGAGCCACCGGCACCGCGGCGGTCATCAGCAGGCCGGTGTCCCAGGCGTGGGCGCCGAAGGTCGAGACCGAGCCCTTGCCGTTGGCCGCCTCGTAGGCGCTGACATACGCGAGCGCGGACTTCTTCACGGGGTTGCTGGCCGGCAGCTGCTCGGCCACCAGCACCGGGCCGGCCGGCAGGAAGGTGCCTTCGACGTCCTTGCCACCCACGCGCAGGAAGTCGGCGTTGGCGACGCCGTGGGTCTGGTAGATCTTGCCGGTGTAGCCGCGCTCCTTGAGGCTCTTCTGCGGCAGCGCGGCGGGCGTGCCCGAACCCGCGATCAGCACCGCATCGGGCTTGGCCGACATCATCTTGAGCGTCTGGCCCGTGACCGAGGTGTCGGTGCGCGAATAGCGCTCGTTGGCGACGATCTGCAGCTTCTTCAGGTCGGCGGCCTTGCTGAATTCCTGGAACCAGCCTTCGCCATACGCGTCCGAGAAGCCGACGAAGCCGACGGTCTTCACGCCGTTGGCCGCCATGTGCTCGGCGATCGCGAGCGACATCATGATGTCGTTCTGCGGCGTCTTGAAGATCCACTTCTTCTTGGCGTCCATCGGCTCGATGATGCGCGCGGAAGCGGCCATCGAGATCACCGGCGTCTGGTTCTCGGCCGCGACGTCGATCATCGCGAGCGAGTTCGGCGTGGTGGTCGAGCCCAGGATGATGTCGACCTTGTTCTCGGAGATCAGCTTGCGCGTGTTGTTGACGGCCGCGGTGGTGTCGCTGGCGTCGTCGAGCACGATGTAGTTGACCTTCTGGCCGCCGATGGTCTTGGGCATCAGCGCGATGGTGTTCTTCTCGGGAATGCCGAGCGAGGCGGCCGGGCCGGTGGCCGACACGGTGACGCCGACGTTGATGTCGGCCTGGGCCAGCGCGGAAGCCAGCAGCAGCGCTGCGAGGGCAATGGGTTTGAGAAGCTTCATTCGGTCGGTCTCCGGTTTTTTCGAAAGGATCGAGGTTGGGTTGAGGTTGGGGAAAAAGGTTCGCGCGGTCAGCCTTCGAGGGCCGTCACGCGCTGCGGCAACTGCACCGCCGGCAGGCCACCCAGGAATAGGTCGGCCACCACGGGCGCCATCGAATCGTAGTCAAGCTCGCCGTCCGGGCGCATCCAGATAAACATCCAGTTGATCATCCCGAACAGCAGCATGGTGAGCGGCTTGGCGAGCGCGCCCTCCTGCAGTTCGGGGCGCAGCTCGGCCACCGCGCGCGCGAAGCCGGAGACCACGGTGCGCTGGGTGTCGAGCACCCGCTCGCGGTCGCCGTCCTCGAGGAACTTCACGTCCTCGGTCAGCACGCGGTGCGCATGCTTGGCACCCGCGTACTCCTGCACGAAGCGGCGGATCAGCTCGCGCAGCCGGGCCGCCGGCGCGAGGCCGAGCGACTCGACATCGGCCACCAGGTCCTCGAGGCGCGAGACGTGGTTCTCGGCGATGCTCACGAGCAGGCTGTATTTGTCGCGGTAGTAGTGATAGAGCAGCGCCTTCGAGAAGCCGCAGGCTTCCGCCACCTGGTTCATCGAAGTGGCCGAATAGCCGCGGTTGGCAAACAGCAGCGCCGCATGATCGAGGATCATGTCGCGCTGGTCGTCGTATCCGGCGGAGCGTCCACGGGCCATGTCAGCTCTTGCGTCCTATCGCTCGTCGAAGGAGAGAACCACGCGCTCGGTGAGCGGATGGGCCTGGCAGGTCAGCACGAAGCCGGCAGCGACCTCGTTCTTGTCGAGCGCGAAGTTTCGCTCCATCCGCACCTTGCCTTCGACCACCTTTGCGCGGCAGGTGCCGCAGACGCCCGACGTGCAGCTGAACGGCACCTCGAGGCCGGCGGCCGAGGCGCAGTCGAGGATGCTCGGCTGGTCGCGGCGGAACTCGATCTCGCGCTGCAGGCCGTCGCGCACGATGACGATCTTCGCCACTTCGGCATCGCCGGGCCTGGCCTCGTGGATCACGGCACCCACCGGCGCACCCTCGGGGGCGGCGACGCCGAAGCGCTCGATGTGGATGCGCTCCTCGGGCACGCCCGCAGCCAGCAGCGCGGCCTCGGCCTCGTCGTTCATCTGGAACGGTCCACAGATGTAGACGTGGTCGATGCCCGCGGCAGGCACCACGCTCTGCAGGAACTCGGTGAGCTTGTCGCGGTTCATGCGACCCATGTTGAGCGGCGCATCGGTCGGCTCGCCCGAGAACACGTGGTGCAGCACCAGGCGCGACATGTAGCGGTTCTTGAGGTCCTCGAGCTCCTCCTTGAACATGGTCGACTGCAGCTTGCGGTTGCCGTAGATCAGCGTGAAGCGCGACTGCGGCTCGCGCGCCAGCACGGTCTTCATGATCGAGAGGATCGGCGTGATGCCGCTGCCGCCCACGATGCCCACGTGCTGGCGCTTCGAGGCCGGCTCGATCGGCACGAAGAAACGGCCTTGCGGCGCCATCACGTTGATGGTGTCGCCCGGCTGCAGCTGCTCGTTGATCCAGTTCGAGAAGGTGCCGCCCTTGACCTTGCGCACGCCCACGCGCAGCTCGCCGTCGTCGACGCCCGCGCAGATCGAGTACGAGCGGCGCAGGTCCTGGCCCTCGATGTCCTTGCGCAGCGTGAGGTACTGCCCCTGCGTGAAGCCGAAGGCCTCGCGCAGCTCGCCCGGCACGTCGAAGGAGACGATGACGGCCTCGTCGGTGTCGGGCTCGACGGACCGCACGCGAAGCGGATGGAAGGTGACGCTCATGGGGAGTCTCTTCTTGTGGGGTTCTTCAGATCGGCTTGAAATGCTCGAAGGGCTCGCGGCACGAGACGCACCGGTACATCGCCTTGCAGGCCGTGGCGCCGAAGGCCGACAGGCGCTCGGTGTTGCTGCTGCCGCAGCGCGGGCAGGCGACCGCATCGACGCGGCGGCCGAAGAAGCGGATCGGCACCGTGCCATCGGGCGCAGCCGGACCGGGTGGCGCGATGCCGTAGTCCTTGAGCTTGCGGCGGCCCTCGGCGCTGATCCAGTCGGTGGTCCAGGCCGGGGCGCGCTGCAGCCGCACGCTGGCCGGGCCGAGCCCGGCGCGCGCGATGGCCTCGAGCACGTCGTGCTCGATCACCTCGGTCGCGGGGCAGCCCGAGTAGGTCGGCGTCAAGACGATCTCGAGCGCCTCGCCCTGCTCGACCACGTCGCGCACGATGCCGAGATCGCGCACCGAGAGCGCGGGCACCTCGGGGTCGAGGACGGTGCCGAGCACCTCCCACGCTCTCTCGATCCTTGAGGCACCCTCTTCTTCCCGCAGGGGCCGCCGCGCACGGCCGCCCGAAGCGGCCGGCCCGCCCCCCGGCAGCGGGGTCGGAGGAAGCGACACGGAGTGCGCGACGACTGGGGAGGGCGCCATGTTCACCAGACGCCGCCCGGGAAGGCGCGTTGCAGATGCTGCATCTCGGCCAGGATGTAGCCCATGTGCTCGCTGTGCACGCCGCGCTTGCCGGTGCTGCGGAAGGCGGCATCGGCGGGCCGCGAGAGGCCGGCCTCGCCGAGGATGGTGTCCATCTCGGCCTGCCAGCCGGCCTGCAGCTCGGACCAGCGCGGGCCCAGGCCGGCGGTTGCAGCGGCATCGTCGACCGCATCCGATTCGAAGATCTCGGGCACGTAGAGCCACAGGTCGGCCAGCGCGCGCTCCACGCGGCGGCGCGATTCGTCGGTGCCGTCGCCCAGCCGCACCACCCAGTCGGCCGCGTGCTGCTGGTGGTAGCGCGCCTCCTTGACCGCCTTGCCCGCGATGCCGGCGAGCTCGGCGTCGCCCGAACTGCGCAGGCGCTCCCACAACAGCTTCATGAAGGTCGCCACCATCGCGTTGCGCAGCACCGTGAAGGCGAAGTCGCCGCGCGGCAGCTCGACCAGCGTGAGGTTGCGGTAGTCCTTCTCGTCGCGCAGGAACGCGAGCTGATCTTCGTCGTGGCCGCGGCCTTCGAGCGTGCCCGCATGCGTGAGCACCGCGCGCGCCTGGCCGATCAGGTCGAGCGCCATGTTGGACATCGCGATGTCCTCCTCGAGGATCGGCGCATGGCCCGACCATTCGGAGATGCGCTGGCCCAGGATCAGGCAGGTGTCGCCGATGCGCAGCAGGTACTGCACGGCGGGCGTCGATTCGATGGCGATGGAAGCTTGCATTTCAGTGGACGGTCACATGTGGTCGACGGAGCCGGGCAGCTGGTAGAACGTCGGGTGGCGGTAGACCTTGTCTTCCATCGGATCGAAGTACATGTCCTTGTCGGCCGGGTCGCTGGCGACGATCTGCTCCGAGCGCACCACCCAGACGCTGGTGCCTTCCTGGCGCCGCGTGTAGACGTCGCGCGCCATCTGGATGGCCATCTTCGAATCGGCCGCGTGCAGGCTGCCGCAATGCTTGTGGTCGAGGCCCGAGCGGCTGCGCACGAAGACCTCCCAGAGGGGCCATTCGGCGGCGGTGGCAGGTGTGGGGTTCGTCATGTTCGTTTTCCTTGGTGTTCAGGCTGCCAGGGGGGTCGGCTCGGCGCGCTTGGCGGCATGCGCAAGCGCCGCTTCACGCACCCAGGCGCCGTCGTCCCAGGCCTTGACCCGGGCGCCCAGGCGCTCGCGGTTGCACGGGCCGTCACCACCGACCACGCGCCAGAACTCGCTCCAGTCGATGGTGCCGTGGTCGTGGTGCTGGCGCTCCTCGTTCCACTTGAGATCGGGATCGGGCAGCGTGACGCCGAGCACCTTGGCCTGCTCGACCGCGGCGTCGATGAACTTGGCGCGCAGGTCGTCGTTGGAGAAGCGTTTGATGCCCCAGCGCATCGACTGCGCCGAGTTCGGCGACTGGTCGTCGGGCGGGCCGAACATCATGATCGACGGCCACCACCAGCGGTTCACCGCGTCCTGAACCATGGCCTTCTGGGCCTCGGTGCCGTTCTGCATCATCACCAGCAGGGCCTCGAAGCCCTGGCGCTGATGGAAGCTCTCCTCGCGGCAGATGCGGATCATCGCGCGCGCATAGGGCGCATAGGAGCAGCGGCAGATCGGCACCTGGTTCATGATCGCGGCGCCGTCGACCAGCCAGCCGATGGTGCCCATGTCGGCCCAAGTGAGCGTGGGGTAGTTGAAGATCGAGCTGTACTTGGCGCGGCCGCTGTGCAGCGCGTCGACCATCTGGTCGCGCGAGGTGCCGAGCGTCTCCGCGGCCGAGTACAGGTAGAGGCCGTGGCCGGCCTCGTCCTGCACCTTGGCCAGCAGGATCGCCTTGCGCTTGAGCGTGGGCGCGCGCGTGATCCAGTTGCCTTCGGGCAGCATGCCGACGATCTCGGAATGCGCGTGCTGGCTGATCTGGCGCACCAGGGTCTTGCGGTAGTGCTCGGGCATCCAGTCCTTGGCCTCGATGAAGCCGCCCTCGTCGATGCGGGCATCGAAGCGCTGCTCGAGCTGCATTTCCTCGGCCGAGCGCACCGCCTTCTTGGCGTCGCCGGGCTCCTTGCCCATCGTGTCCATCGCTTGCGTGTACATGTCGGTTCCTTTCAGGCGCTGCCGCCTGGTTACTTGCTTCTCTGGTCGATGACGCGGCGGGCCTTGCCGGTCAGCGTGCGTTCGATGCTGTCGGGCGTCAGCACGTTGACCGTGGTCGAGATGCCGACCAGGGTCTTGATGCGCGCCTGCAGCCACTGCGTGATCTCGCGCAGCTCGGCGGCATCGGTGCCCGCGGCGGCCTGCGGCTGCAGCTCGCACTGCACCACGACCGTGTCGAGCAGGCCTTCGCGCGCCACGTTGATCTGGTACTGGCCCGAGAGCTTGGCGTGCTGCAGCACGATCTCCTCGATCTGGGTCGGGAAGACGTTGACGCCGCGGATGATCAGCATGTCGTCGGAGCGGCCGACGATCTTGCCCATGCGGCGGAAGCTGCGCGAGGTGGGCGCCAGCAGGCGCGTGAGGTCGCGCGTGCGGTAGCGGATGATCGGCAGCGCCTCCTTCGACAGCGAGGTGAAGACCAGTTCGCCCTCCGACCCGTCGGGCAGAACCTCGCCGGTCTCGGGGTCGACGATCTCGGGATAGAAATGGTCTTCCCAGACCACCGGGCCGTCCTTGCTCTCGATGCATTCGCTGGCCACGCCCGGGCCCATCACTTCGCTGAGCCCGTAGATGTCGACCGCGTCGATGCCGGCCTTGCCTTCGATCTCGCGGCGCATCGCCTCGGTCCAGGGCTCGGCGCCGAAGATGCCGACCTGGATCGAGCTCTCGCGCGGATCGAGCCTCTGGCGCACGAACTCCTCGATGATCACCTGCATGTAGCTCGGTGTGACCATGATGAGGTCGGGCTTGAAGTCGCGGATCAGCTGCACCTGCTTCTCGGTCTGGCCGCCCGACATCGGGATCACGGTGCAACCCGCGCGCTCGGCGCCGTAGTGCGCGCCCAGGCCGCCCGTGAAGAGGCCGTAGCCATAGGCCACGTGCACGATGTCGCCGCGGCGGCCACCGGCTGCGCGGATCGAGCGCGCCACCAGGTCGGCCCAGTTGTCGATGTCGCGCTGCGTGTAGCCGACCACGGTCGGCTTTCCGGTCGTGCCCGACGAGGCATGGATGCGTGCCACCTGCTCGCGCGGCACCGCGAACATGCCGAAGGGGTAGTTGTCGCGCAGGTCCTTCTTGGTGGTGAACGGGAACTTCGAGAGGTCGCCCAGCTG
This sequence comes from Variovorax jilinensis, assembly GCF_030316885.1. Lineage (GTDB taxonomy): Bacteria > Pseudomonadota > Gammaproteobacteria > Burkholderiales > Burkholderiaceae_C > Variovorax > Variovorax jilinensis. Next base: position 65,140 of record NZ_JASZYQ010000004.1, read on the forward strand.
CTTGAGGTCCGACGGATGCACGCCCTTCGCATCGAAGGCCTGCCTGTAGTGCGGCACGTGGTCGTAGGCATGCTGCAGGGTCCAGCGCAGGCGCTGCAGCTGCAGGGCCTCGATCTCGTCGCGGCTGGCGGTCTCGATGGCGTCGAGGTCGCCGGGGCGGGGTTGCTTGACGGGCATGGGGGTGTCTCCTCGGGCGGTGTCGGCAGGCGGCGCAGGCTCAGACGGCGACCGCCGGCTTGCCCTTCATGGTGTAGGAGCGGCCGCGGAACAGCGCGATGCGCTCGCCGCGCTGGTTGGTGATCTCGCTGTCGTAGACGCCGGTGCGGCCGGACTTCGACATCTCGACGCTGACGGCGGTCAGCAGGTCGCCTTCGCGTGCGGGCGCCAGCAGCTCGATGGCGAAGCTCGAAGCCACGGTCAGCTCGTTGTAGGAGTTGCAGGCGTAGGCGAAGGCGGTGTCGCACAGCGTCGCGAGGAAGCCGCCGTGGCAGATGGCGTGGCCGTTGAGCATGTGGCCCTGCACGGTCATGGTGACCGTGGCCCGGCCCGGCGCGACCTCGGTCACGTCGATGCCCATGCCGCGCACGGCGCGGTCGTTGGCGTACATGCGTTCGCGCACCAGCTCGGCGGTCTGCTGGGGCGTGCGGTCGGTGACAGGCGTGTCGGTCATGGGGGTCAGCGATCGGTGAAGACGGGAGCGCGCTTGGCGCCGAATGCGGCCACGCCCTCGAGGTAGTCGTGCGCGCTGCCGAGCTGCGACTGCAGCGCGGCTTCCATCGCGAGCGCCTCATCGAGCGTGAGCTGCTGGGCATCGTCGATCGCGGCGCGCGTCGCTGCCAATGCCTTCACCGGCATCGCTGCCAGGCGCAGAGCGAGGCTGGCGGCCTCGCCGGCAAGGGCCGCGTCGTCCACGCATTTCCAGATCAGGCCGATGCGTTCGGCCTCGGCCGCGGGCAGCTTGTCGCCGAGCATCGCGAGGCCCAGCGCGCGGGCGCGGCCCACGATGCGCGGCAGCAGCCAGGTGCCGCCGGTGTCGGGCACCAGGCCGATCCTGGCGAAGGCCTGGATGAAGCTGGCCGACTGGCCCGCGATCACGAAGTCGCAATTGAGCGCGAGGTTGGCGCCGGCACCGGCCGCGACCCCGTTGACCGCCGCGATCACGGGCACCGGCATCGACTTGAGGCGCTGCACCAGCGGCGTGTAGTGGGTGGTGATGGCGACAGACAGGTCCCTGGCCGGCTCGCCGGGAGCGGCGGGCGCGACCATCGGATCGGCCAGGTCCTGGCCGGCGCAGAAGCCGCGGCCGGCGCCGGTGAGCACCACGCAGCGCACCCCGGCATCTGCGGCGGCGGCCTCGAGCGCGGCACGCAGCTGCTCGTGCATGGCACCCGTGAAGCTGTTGAGCGCGGCGGGCCGATTCAGCGTGAGCGTCAGGACGGGGCCGTCTTGCGACGCGATGACGAGTGCATCGGACAAGCTGTTTCTCCAGTCGTGGAACGAGGGGCGTTTTCCGGGTCGGTGCGTCTTGATCTGCGTCAAAAGTATTGTTGACCGACCGGTCGGTGAATCATAAGATCGCCGCATCGCCTGATGCAAGTCAAATCTCCCTGGGGTTAACCCTGCATCGCGCCCCACGACAAAAAGGAAAGACAGCCGTGCCCTGCTATGCCATCGAAGGGGTGGTGCCCGTGATCGACCCGAGCGCCTACGTGCATCCCACGGCCGTGCTGATCGGCGACGTCATCGTCGGGCCCGACTGCTACGTCGGCCCATGCGCCGTGCTGCGGGGCGATTTCGGCCGCATCGTGCTCGAGCGCGGCGCCAACGTGCAGGACACCTGCGTGGTCCACGGCTTCCCGGCCCAGGACACGGTGGTCGAGGAAAACGGCCATATCGGCCACGGCGCGGTGCTGCACAGCTGCATCGTTCGGCGCGACGCGCTGGTCGGCATGAACGCGGTCGTCATGGACGAGGCCGAGGTCGGCGAAGCATCGATCGTCGCGGCCTGCGCCTTCGTTCCCGCGGGCCGCAAGATTCCCGCACGCTCGCTCGCGGCGGGCATGCCCGCCAAGGTGATGCGCGAGCTCACCGAGCAGGAAATCGCCTGGAAGCTCGAGGGCACGAAGACCTACCAGGCCCTGACCCTGCGCAGCCTCGCCAGCATGAAGGAGGTCGAGCCCCTGCCCGCCGTGGAGCCCGACCGGCCGAGCCTGGACGCGCCGGATGTGCGGCCGCTGATCGCGACCCGGCGCGGCTGAGCGACTGTCCGGCGCTTGCGGCTGGGAGTGTCAGGTCCTTGGGTGCGCGGCGCGGCTGGGGGTGTGGGGCGTGCAGCGCGGCCGGGATGCATGTGCCCCGTCCAATTCCCGCCCTCGTATGACAAGAACTACGTCGCCCGCCCCAGATCGCGCTCGCTCTCCACCGCAAAGTAGAACCATTCGGTCCCCGGCAGCGCCTCGGCGTTCGGGAACACGATGAAGCCGTCGCGGTCGGCCTCGAGCAGGCGGCCGTCGGCGCGCATGCCGATTGGTTCGCCGCGCGCCACCGGATCGAAGGTGGCCCATTCGCGCACGAAGCTGTCGCCCTCGTGGAGCCGGTCGGTCACGCTCACGAGCCGCAGCAGTTCGGGTCGCCGCGGCGGCGGCGCGGCCGGATCGGGCGCCAGCATGCCGAGCAGCCGCAGTGTGCTGAGGATCGCCTGGTAAGCCACCTCGGGCGCGGCCGGGTCCTCGTGCTGCCCGCATTCGAGCGTCACGCCGTAGCCGCCGCGGCTGCGCATGTATTCGTTGGTGCCCCAGCCGAAGGCCATGGCGGCGGCATCGGCGGCCAGCCCGCGCTGCGCGAGACCGGCCGCGTAGATGTCGAGCCAGCCCTCGACCACGCGCGGCGTGCCCAGGTGCAGCGCAAGCTGGCCTTCCTCGAAAGCGCGCGCGAAGGGCTCGAGCGCACCGGTGTTGTCGCGCGGGCCGATCATCGCGAAGGCTTCGCCCTGGCTCTGGAACGAATGCAGGTCGAGCAGCACCTCGTGGCGCTCGAGCAATGGGCACAGAAGGTCGGTGATTCGCGCTTCGTAGTCGGCCGGCTCGGCGCCCGGCGGGGTCGGCTGGAACAGGCGGTTGAGGTTGCGCTCGCCTTCGCGGCGCAGCAGGCGCCGGGCCAGCGGATTGGCCACCGGCACCAGCGTGAGCTGGCCGCGCAGCAGCGTGAGCGCGCGGCGGTCGAGTTCGGCGAGCACGCGCTCGATGCCGGCGCTGCCGCAGGTCTCGTTGCCGTGCACGCCACCGAGGACGATCAGGCGCGGGCCCTGCCGCAGCGCGGAAAAGCCATGGACGCGGAGGGTGTCTGCAAGAAGGGCGGTCATGCTGCGGGCCATCCTACAACGCGCCGAAGGCCGGTCCTACTGCGGAATGACCGGACCGATGCGACAAACGGGAACGAACCAGGAGCAAGCCATGGCCACCCAGAAGAAAGACGAGAAGGAAGCCGCCACCGACGGCCTCAAGGACGCCGGAGGCGGCGACACGAAGGTGGAGCAGGGCGGCGAGAGCGCACCGCGCCTGCCGCACGAGCACGACCAGTCGTCCGACAGCCAGCAGAACGCCGACGGGGGCGCGACGCGGGTCGGCCGCCAGGCCCACGAGGACATCGAGCGCGGGCTGGTCGACACCGACCGTGCGCCGGTGACCGACCGCGTCTACAACGACAAGGTCAAGCCTTGACCGCGGTGGCCAGTTGCTCGCGCATCGCAGCCACCACGCTCGCGTAGTCCTTGGCATTGAAGATCGCGCTGCCCGCCACGAAGGTGTCGGCGCCGGCATCCGCCACGCGCGCGATGTTGTCGATCTTGATGCCGCCATCGACTTCGAGCCGGATATCGCGTCCGGTCTCGTCGATGCGCTTGCGCGCCTCCTCGATCTTGCGCAGTGCCGAGTCGATGAAGCTCTGGCCGCCGAAGCCCGGGTTCACGCTCATGATGAGGATCAGGTCGATGTCGTCAATGACCCAGTCGAGCGCCTCGAGCCCGAGGCCGGGATTGAACACCAGCCCCGCCTTGCAACCGGCCGACTTGATCGCCTGGATGCTGCGGTGCATGTGCGGGGACGCATCCGGATGGAAGCTGATGTAGTCGGCGCCGGCCTCGGCGAAGGCGGCTGCCAGCGCGTCCACGGGCTGGATCATGAGGTGGACGTCGATCGGCACCGGCGTGCCGTCCGGCTTCTTCGCATGGGGCCTCAGCGCGTGGCAGACCATCGGGCCGAAGGTCAGGTTCGGCACGTAGTGGTTGTCCATGACGTCGAAATGAATCCAGTCGGCGCCGGCGGCGATGACGTCGCTTACTTCGGCGCCGAGGCGCGCGAAGTCGGCCGAGAGAATGGAGGGGGCGATGCGGAAGGGGCTGCTCATGGGCTCGGATTGTCGCAGCCCGGGCACTGCGGTGCACGGGTGTGGGGGTACCATCCCTCGATGTCCAGCCCACCGATCAGCATCCAGGTCGAGCCGCGCTACCTGCCGGACCAGTCCTCGCCCGAAGACCGGCTCTTCACCTTCGCCTACGCCGTCACCGTGGTCAACCACGGCAAGGTGCCGGCACAGCTGATCGCGCGCCACTGGATATTCGCCGACGCCTCGGGCCACACGCAGGAGGTCGACGGCCTCGGCGTCATCGGCCAGCAGCCGCTGCTGGCGCCGGGCGAATCCTTCCGCTACACCAGCGGCTGCCGGCTGCAGGCCGCGAGCGGTACCATGCACGGCAGTTTTTTCTTCGTGACGGAGCGCGGCGAGCGCTTCGACGTTCCGATTCCCACGCTGGTGCTCGAAGCCGACGCCGGCGACATGCCCTCTTCGCGCGTGCTGCACTGAACCGCTGACCGCGCGGGGCCGATGCCCCCATCGAACGATGACGTCCTACCTTCCCAATGATCTGCTGGGCTTCTGGTCCGAATGGGTGCGCCCCTCGGCCGGGCTGCCGATTGTGCTGTGGTCGCTGCTGCTCGCGAGCGCGGCCGCGGCCGGCCACCTGGTGCAGCGCTACATGGGCATGCCCAAGGTCGTCGGCTATTCGATGGTCGGCACCCTGGTGGGCCTGGCGGGCTTCGAAGGCGCGATCTGGCCGCTGCAGGGCATCAGCCTGTTCCTGCTCGAACTCGGCGTGGCGATCGTGCTGTTCGAGGCCGGCGGCCGGCTGCCGCTGCGCTGGTTCCGCCACAACCCGATGGTGCTGGTGCAGAGCATCGTCGAGGCCACGCTGACCTATTTCGCCGTGTTCTGGGCCCTGCACTGGCTGGGCATCCCCGACCCGGTGGCCAACCCGATCGCGCTGATGGCGATCGTCGCCTCGCCTGCCGTGCTCACGCGCGTGGTGATCGACACCCGCGCCTCCGGCCCGGTGACCGAGCGCGCGCTGACGCTGGCCACGCTCAATACCTTCTACGCGCTGGCGCTCGGCTATGCCCAGGCCGGCCTGATCGAGCATGCGCCCGCGAGCCTGCTGCAGAAGCTCAACCCGGTCGGCGTGGTGCTCGGGCTGTCGTTCGTGGTCGGCGCGATGATGGCGCTGTCGCTGCGCTCGGCGCTGCGCGTGATGAGCCCGACCAGCGAGAACACCTCGATCCTGCTGCTCGCGATCATCGCCGCGGGCGCCGCGCTGGCTGCGCACTTCGGCGGCGCGGCGCCGCTCGCGGCGCTGATCGGCGGCGTGCTGCTGAAGGCACTGAACCCCAAGCCCTGGGCCTGGCCGCGCCAGCTGGGCACCGCCGCCTCGCTGCTCACGATGCTGATGTTCGTGCTGGTGTCGGTGGTCGCGGCACAGGCCGACTGGAGCCTGCCCGTGGCCAGCGTCGTGCTGACCGTGATCGCGGTGCGCGCGCTGGCCAAGGTGGTCGGCGTGGCGGCCGCCAACCCGGGCAGCGGCACGAGCTGGAAGCAGGCCTTCTGGGTCGGCTGCGCGATGTCGCCGCTGTCGTCGATCGCGATGCTGATCACCTCGGCCTTCGTCACCGCCTCGCCGCTGCTCGGCGCCATGATCACCCAGATTGCCCTGCCCGCGATCCTGCTGATGGAGGTGCTCGGCGCCGTGATCGCCACCATCGCCATCCATGGCGCCCGCGAGAGCTCCAGGCCCTGGGCGCCCGAAGCCTTCGGCACGCCGGAGGAGACCCAACGATGAACCTGCGCACCCCCGATCTCCAGGCCGACGGTTCGCCGTCGACCCCCGCGAGCCGAGTCATTCCGCTCGAGCGCTTCAACAAGTCCGAGGCGCTCTCGCTCGGCGTCGAGCTCGAGCTGCAGCTGGTCAACACGCACGACTACGATCTCGCGCCCTATGCCGAGGACATGCTGCGACTGATGGCGCAGACGCCGCTGCCGGGCAGCGTGGTGCCCGAGATGACCTCGAGCATGATCGAGATCTCGACCGACATCTGCCATTCGGCCGAGGACGTGATCAAGCAGCTGACGCCGATCCGCGATGCGCTCGTGAAGAACGCCGACAAGCTCAACATCGCCGTGGTCGGCGGCGGCACGCATGCCTTCCAGCAATGGCACGAGCGCCGCATCTACGACAAGCCGCGCTTTCGCGAGCTGTCGGAGCTCTACGGCTATCTGTCCAAGCAGTTCACGATCTTCGGCCAGCACGTGCACATCGGCTGCTCCGACGCCGACGGCGCGCTGCTGATGCTGCACCGCATGTCGCGCTACATCCCGCACTTCATCGCGCTGTCGGCCTCGTCGCCCTTCGTGCAGGGGCAGGACACGCAGTTCGACTCGGCCCGGCTCAACTCGGTGTTCGCATTCCCGCTGTCGGGTCGCGCGCCCTTCACGCTCAAGTGGCGCGAGTTCGAGAACTACTTCATGCGCATGACGCGAACCGGCGTGGTGCGCAGCATGAAGGACTTCTACTGGGACATCCGTCCCAAGCCCGAGTTCGGCACCATCGAGATCCGCGTGTTCGACACGCCGCTCACGGTCGAACGCGCAGCCGCACTGGCCGGCTACGTGCAGTCGCTCGCGGCCTGGTTCCTGCAGGAGCAGCCCTTCACGCCGACCGAGGACGACTACCTGGTCTACACCTACAACCGCTTCCAGGCTTGCCGCTTCGGGCTCGACGCGCTCTACGTCGATCCGGCCAGCGGCGAGCACATGCCGCTGCGCGACCACATCCTCATGACCATGACCCAGCTCGAATGGCACAGCGAGGCGCTGAACGCCACGCAGGCGCTCGGCGAGCTGCGCACCAGCGTCGAGGCCAACCGGAACGACGCCCGCTGGCTGCGCGAGCGCCAGGCCAAGGAACGGCTGCTGGCCGAGGTGGTGCGGCAATCGGCGCTGCGCTTTCGCAGCTCGGCGGTATGAGCGACAAGGCGGCCGGCGGCGAGTTCGGCCTCATCGCGCGCCACTTCACGCGCCCGGCAAGGCGCTCGCCGCTCGGCGTGGGCGACGACTGCGCGCTGCTCGCGCCGGCCCCAGGCATGCAGCTCGCGGTCTCGTCGGACATGCTGGTCGAGGGCCGGCACTTCCTCTCCACGGTGGAGCCGGCACGGCTCGGCCACAAGACGCTCGCGGTCAACCTCAGCGACCTGGCGGCCTGCGGCGCAAAGCCGCTGGCCTTCACGCTGGCCCTCTCGCTGCCCGCGATCGACGAGGCCTGGCTGGCCGGCTTCTCGCGCGGCCTGTTCGCGCTCGCCGACGCGCACGAATGCGAACTGGTCGGCGGCGACACCACGCGCGGCCCGCTCAATCTCTGCATCACGGTGTTCGGCGAGGTGCCCGCGGGCAGCGCGCTGCTGCGCTCGGGCGCGCGGGCCGGCGACGACGTCTGGGTCAGCGGCACGCTCGGCGACGCGCGGCTCGCGCTCGAGGTCTTCCGCGGCAGCCTGTCGCTGCCGGCCCCCGCGTTCGAGCATGCGCGCCTGCGCATGGAGCAGCCCACGCCCAGGGTCGGGCTCGGTCTCGCGCTGCGCGGCATCGCGAGCGCCGCGGTCGACCTCAGCGACGGCCTGGTCGGCGACCTCGGCCACGTGCTGCGTGCGAGCGGCGTCGGTGCGTGCATCGACGCCGATGCGGTCGCGACGCTGCTCGGCATCGACGCGCTAAGCGACCTGCCCGCTCCAACGCTGGCGCGCGAGCTGCGCCGGGCCTGCGCGCTGGCGGGCGGGGACGACTACGAACTGGCCTTCACGGCGCCGGCCGCACGGCGCGCCGACGTCGAACGGGCCGCCAACACCAGCGCGACGGCGGTCACGCGGATCGGCCGCATCGAGGCCGAGCCCGGGCTGCGGCTGGTGGATGCGCAGGGCACCGCGGTGGCGGCGCAGTTCGCGGCCTTCGACCACTTCGCCTGAGCCGGCGGCGCCGGGGGGCACGCCCCCGAGATGCGCGACACTGGCGCCTTCATGCAAGCCACCGACATCGCTCCCGCGCCCGCCATCCCGCCCCGCCCGACCCTGCGCTTCCTGTTCGCGCACCCGGCCCACCTGATCGCGCTCGGCTTCGGCTCGGGCCTGCCGCGCCGGGCACCCGGCACGGTCGGCACCCTGTGGGGCTGGGTCGCCTATCTGGTGATGGAACGCTTCCTGTCAACCGCCACCATCGGCTGGGTCATCCTGGCCTCGCTGCCGATCGGCTGGTGGGCCTGCACCGTGACCGCGCGCCATCTGAAGATCGCCGATCCGGGCTGCGTGGTGTGGGACGAGATCGTCGCCTTCTGGCTGATCCTGTGGCTGGTGCTGCCGGGCGGACTGCTGGCGCAGATCATCGCCTTCGCGCTGTTCCGCTACTTCGACGCCGCCAAGCCCGGCCCGGTGGGCTGGGCCGATCGCCTGTTCAAGCAGCGCGATACCGACATGGGTGCGCTGCGCTGGCGCGCCGCCGGCTTCGGCATTCTGTTTGACGACATCGTGGCGGCGTTCTGCACTCTGCTCGTGATCGCCGCCTGGCGCTTCTGGTTCCAGTGATGAAGGAGGACTTCGTGATCGATCCTGCTGCGCCGGCTCCTGCCGACCTCGACATCCCGGCACTCGTGCTGCGCATGGCTGACCTGCTGCAGCAGCGGCACTGGATGATGGCCGCGGCCGAGAGCTGCACCGGCGGGCTGATCGCCGGAGCCTGCACCGATCTCGCGGGCTCGAGCGCCTGGTTCGAGCGCGGCTTCGTCACGTATTCGAACGAGGCCAAGAGCGAGATGCTCGGCGTCGACGCCGCGCTCATCGCTGCCCACGGCGCGGTCAGCGAACCCGTGGCGCGCGCGATGGCCGAAGGCGCCGTGGCCCGCTCGCAGGCCCGCGCCGCGGTGGCCGTGACCGGCGTGGCCGGCCCCACGGGAGGCTCGCCGGAGAAGCCGGTCGGCACGGTCTGGTTCGGCTGGTCGGTGGACGGTGCCGTGCGCACCGAGCGCCGCCGCTTCGAAGGCGACCGCGCGGCCGTGCGCCAGGCCACGGTGCACTATGCGCTGCAGACGCTGGCGTCCCTGGTCGAGCAGCCCTGACCGCGCACCGCGTAGGATGCCGCATGCAAACCGAACAGACCCTGCGCCGTCTCTACGACGCCTTCCAGAAGCTCGACGCCGACACCATGGCGACCTGCTATGCACCCGAGGCGAGCTTCGACGACGAGGCCTTCTCGCTGCGCGGCGCACGCGAGATCGGCGGCATGTGGAAGATGCTGTGCAGCGGCACCCGGGCCAAGGGCGCCGCGGTGTGGCGGCTCAGCTACCGCGACATCGAGGCCGACGCCGCGCGCGGCAAGGCGCACTGGGATGCCCACTACCTCTTCAGTGCCACCGGCCGCATCGTCGACAACGCGATCGATTCGCGCTTCACCTTCACGCCCGAGGGCCTGATCGCAACCCAGCGCGACAGCTTCGACTTCTGGCGCTGGTCGCGGCAGGCGCTCGGCGCACCGGGCCTGCTGCTGGGCTGGTCGCCGATGCTGAAGAACAAGGTGCGCGCCACCGCGGCCACCAATCTCGCGGCCTGGCTCGCGCGCAACCCCTGAAACCCTGCTGCTCCTGCACCGACTCCCCAATGACCGACATCACGATCACCGACAACCCGGCGCAACACCGCTACGAGGCCGCCATCGGCGGCCAGCTCGCGGGCTACTGCGAATACAACCTCCTGAGCGAGGCGATCATGTTCACCCACACCGAGGTGCTGGAGGCCTTCGAGGGCAAGGGCGTGGGCTCGGCCATCGCGCGCCACGTGCTCGACCGCGCGCGCGCCGACGGCAAGCAGGTGATCCCGGTCTGCCAGTTCATCGCCGGCTACATCCGCAAGCACCGCGACTACGTCGACCTGGTGCGGCCCGACGTGCAGCGCGCCTTCAAGATCTGAGCCGCGGGCTCACTACTGGATCACGCGGTCGGCGCGCTCGAGCACCGGCCGCGGAACCGCGAAGCCGAGCTGCTTCGCGGTCTTGAGATTGATCAGCAGCTCGAACTTGGTCGGCTGCTCGATCGGCAGGTCGGCCGGCCTGGCGCCCTTGAGGATGCGGTCGACGTAGCGCGCGCCGTCCTTGCCTTCGTTGCCGTAGCCCGGCCCGTAGGCCATGAGGCAGCCGTTCTCGGCATAGTCGCCGCGTGCGCAGATCGACGGCAGCCCGTTCTGCAGCGCGAGGTCGGCGATCAGCTTCTGGTTCGAATTGGCGACCGGATTGAGCGTCACCCAGACCGCCCCCGCATGCGCCTTGACCGCATCCCTGAAGGCCTGCGCATAGCCCTCGGGGCTGCTGACCTCCATCGAATGCAGCTGCAGGCCGAGCGTGCGGGCCGGGCCCTGGCTGGCCTCCCACTGGGGCACCGAGCCCGGCGCGGTCGGGTCCCACAGCACCGCCACGCGGGTGTTGCCCGGCACCGTCTCCTTCAACAGCTCGAGCCGCTTGCCGGTGAGGATGGCCGCCACGTTGGTGATGCCGGTCGCATTGCCGCCGGGCCGCGCGAGGCTCAGCGCGAGGCCGGTGGTGATCGGGTCCGTGACGCCCATGAACACGATGGGCACGGTGTCCGTGCTCCTCTTCGCGGCCTGCGCCGCATTGGTGGTCACGGCGACCAGCACATCGACGTCGAGGCGCATCAGTTCCTCGGCCAGCGCGGGCAGGCGGCGCAGGTCCTGGCTCTCGTGACGGTAGTCGATCCGGATGTTCTGCCCTTCGACATAGCCCAGATCGCGCAGTCCCTGGCGGAAGGCCTCGAGGCGCGGCGCGTCGGCGCTGGCCGAGACGGCCGCGAGGTAGCCCAGGCGCGGCACCTTCTTCGCCGGCTGCGCGCGCACGGGCGCCAGCGCGAGCGCCAGCACGCCGGCCAGCAGCAGCCCCAGGAACCTGCATCGCATCCGCATCCTCCTTCTCGACCGACCATCGAGCGCAGATTCTGCGCCGTCCACGGGGCCTTGCCGCTGCCCCATGCGCTCTAGCGCATCGGCCATTGGGCCTAGGCGCGCGGCCTTCCCATCGCGCGCGGCCGGATGTCCAATTGGCACCCGATGACGCCGCCGGATTCGTCCCCGCTCTCGCTCCCGGGCGAACTGTCCGCTGCCCATGGCCAGCGCTTCGCGCTGCTGTCGCAGGCCAGCCGCGACGTTCACCAGGGCCGGCTGTTCCGCAAGTACCTGCTGCTGATCCTCTCGCTGGTGACCACGGTGCTGCTGGCCTCAAGCGCCTTCAGCCTCTACTTCGCCTATCAGGAGAACAAGGAGGCGCTCGCCAGCCTGCAGCACGAGAAGGCGGTCGGCGCGGCATCGCGCATCGAGCAGTACATGCAGCAGCTCTCGCAGCAGCTGGCCTACGCCTCGCTGGCGCAGATCGATGCCGCCGACCTGGCCTCACGGCGTTCCGAGTTCTGGCGCCTGCTGCGCCAGGCGCCCGAGGTGACGGACATCGCGCAGATCGACGCCGCCGGCCGCGAGCAGATCGAGGTGTCGCGCCTCGGCATGGACGTGATGGGCTCGGGGCGCGACCGCTCGGCCGAAGCGCCGTACCGGCACGCGGTGGCCGACGAGCCGTGGTTCGGCCCGGTCTACTTCAACCGCGGCACCGAGCCCTACATGACGGTGGCGATCCGCGCCGGCGGCGAACGCGGGTCGGTCACGGTGGCCGAGCTCAATCTCAAGCTGATCTGGGACGTGGTCTCGCGCATCCACATCGGCGAGAAGGGCAAGGCCTACGTGGTCGACGGCAACGGCCTGCTGGTGGCCGATCCCGACATGGGCCTGGTGCTGCGCAAGACCAGCCTCGCGGCGCTGCCGCACGTGAAGGCGGCCATCACCGACGGTGGCACGCCCGAGCAGGCGATGGTGTCGCGCGATCTCGCCGGTGCCACGGTGCTGGCCTCGATGGCGACGATCGCGCCGCTGGGCTGGAAGGTGTTCGTCGAGCAGCCGATCGGCGAGGTCTACGCCAAGCTCAACGCCAGCTACCTGCGCGCGGCCGTGCTGCTGCTCGCGGGCCTGGCGGTCTCGGCGCTGGCGGCCTCCGTGCTGGCGCGCAGCATGGTGCGGCCGATCCGCACGCTGGCGCGCGGGGCACGCCGCATCGGCCAGGGCGAGCTGAACCAGCAGATCGTGGTCTCCACTGGCGACGAGCTGGAAGGCCTTGCGCACCAGTTCAACCGCATGTCGGCGCAGCTGCGCGAGTCCTACGGCGAACTGGAACGCAAGGTCGAGCAGCGCACCGCCGAGCTCAGCGCCGCGCTCGACTACCAGACCGCGACCGCCGAGGTGCTGCGCGTGATCAGCCGCTCGCCCTCCGACCTGTCGCCGGTGCTGCAGGCGGTGGCCGAGCGTTCGGCCACGCTGTGCCACGCCTACGGCTGCCGCATCTGGCTGCCGGAGGACGACCACCTGCGCGCGATGACCGGCTACGTCGGTCCCCATAGCGACCCGGCGGTCGGCCGCGACGAGCTGCTGCCGATGGCGCCGCGCTCGGTGGTCGGCCGCGCCTTCACCGAGCGGCGCACGGTGCACGTGCCGGACGTGCTCAGGCGGGTCGATGCCGACTACCCCGAATCGCGCGCCCCGCAGGCGCGCCACGGCTTTCGCACCGTGCTGGCGGTGCCGATGGTGCGCGAGGGCGCCTCGCTCGGCGTCATCGCGGTGATCCGCCGCCACGTGCAGGCGTTCACGGCCGCCGAGGTGCGGCTGGTCGAGACCTTTGCCGACCAGGCCGTGATCGCGATCGAGAACGCGCGCCTGTTCCAGGAGATCGAGCACCAGAGCCGCCAGCTCGCGGTGGCCAACCACCACAAGTCACAGTTCCTGGCCAACATGTCGCACGAGCTGCGCACGCCGCTCAACGCGGTGATCGGCTTCTCGGAGGTGCTCGGCGCGCAGATGTTCGGCCCCCTCAACGACAAGCAGCTCGAGTACCTGCGCGACATCAGCTCGTCGGGCCATCACCTGCTGACGCTGATCAACGACGTGCTCGACCTGTCGAAGATCGAGGCCGGACGCATGGAACTCGACCTCAGCTGCTTCGACCTCGGCCTGCTGCTGGACAACGCCCTGACCCTGGTGCGCGAGCGCGCGCAGCGCAATGCGCTGGCGCTCTCGCTCGAAGTGGGCGACGGCCTCGAGGCGTGGGTGGCCGACGCCCGCAAGGTCAAGCAGGTGGTGGTGAACCTGCTGTCGAATGCGGTCAAGTTCACGCCTGCGGGCGGCAGCGTAAGGCTGCGCGCGCGCCGGATCGAGGACGACGGCCGCAGCCTGGCCGAGGTCGCCGTGAGCGACACCGGCGTCGGCATCGCGCCCGAGGACCAGGCGCTGGTGTTCGAGGAATTCCGCCAGGCCGGCAGCGACCACCTGCGCAAGGCCGAGGGCACCGGCCTGGGCCTGTCGCTGGCGCGGCGCTTCGTCGAGCTGCATGGCGGCACGCTCACCGTCGCGAGCAGGCTCGGCGAGGGCGCCACCTTCACCTTCGTATTGCCGCTGCAGACCCTGGAGGCCATGTGAGCACCGGAAGCATCCTGATCGTCGACGACGTCGCCAAGAACGTGCGCCTGCTGGCCGACGTGCTCGGCGCCCGCGGCTACCGCACGCGTACCGCCGCCTCGGGCCTCGAGGCGCTGGCCAGCATCTCCGCCGAGCCGCCGGACCTGGTGCTGCTCGACGTGATGATGCCGGGCATGAACGGCTACGAGGTCTGTCGCGCCATCCGCGCCGATCCGCTGCACGCCGTGCTGCCCGTGGTGCTCGTGACCGCGCTCGACCCCGAGCAGGAGCGCGTCAACGGCCTCGATGCCGGCGCCGACGACTTCCTCGGCAAGCCCATCAACCAGGCCGAGCTGATGGCACGGGTGCGCTCGCTGCTGCGCGTGAAGTCGCTCTACGACGAGGTGCAGCGCCAGCGCGCCGAGCTGCAGGCCTGGAACGCCACGCTCGAGCAGCGCGTGGCCGACAGCGTTCGGCAGCTCGAGCGCGTGGGCCAGCTCAAGCGCTTCTTCTCGCCGCAGCTGGCCGAGGCGATCCTGGCCGGCGGCGCCGGCGATCCGCTGCGCAGCCACCGGCGCGAGATCACGGTGGTGTTCCTCGACCTGCGCGGCTTCACGGCCTTCACCGAGACCGCCGACCCCGAGGAGGTGATGGCCGTGCTGGCCCAGTACCACGCCGCGATGGGGCGGCTGGTGCTGGCGCACGAAGGCACGCTGGAACGCTTCTCGGGGGACGGCATGATGATCTTCTTCAACGATCCCCAGCCCGTGCCCGACGCCTCGGCGCGCGCGCTGCGCATGGCGGTCGCGATGCAGCGCGAGATGGCGGCGCTCAGCGGCCAGTGGCGCCGACGCGGCTACGACCTGCACATGGGCATCGGCATCGCGCAGGGCTTCGCGACGCTCGGCGGCATCGGCTTCGACGGCCGCATCGACTACGGCGCCATCGGCACCGTGACCAATCTGGCGGCACGCCTGTGCGGCGAGGCCGCAGGCGGCCAGATCCTGGTCTCGCAGCGCGTGCAGGCCGAACTGCACGAGCAGGCCGGCGACGCCGAATGGGCCATCGAGCCGATCGGCGAGCTGGAGCTCAAGGGCTTCCAGCGCAAGGTGCCGGCCTGGCGCGTGGCCTGAGCGGCGTTCAGGCGCCCTGCCGGACCGGCCGTGCGCCCGGCCCCGGCAACCAGGCGAAGGCCAGCGTGGCCGCGACCAGCAGCGCGGCGATGGTCGCGAGCACCGCACGATAGGCCTCGACGCCGTGCGCCACGCCGACCGAGGCCGCAACGCCGGTGACCCACTGCATCAGCGCCACGCCGAGGAACATCGCCATCGTGAACACCGCCATCGCGCGGCCCGTCAGCGCGACCGGGTAGGCCGTTCGCACGTCGGCGTACTGCCAGACGATGAAGCCCGCGAGCAGGCCGATCAGCACCATGCCGGCGACATCGACCCAGGCCTCGGTGAAGACCGCGATGGCCGCGAACAGGGCCGCGTAGAGCAGGCTGCAGCCGATGATGCGGCGACGCCGCACCGGACCGTCGCGGTCGAGGCGGCCGAACAGCGGTGGTCCGACCAGCGAGATCAGCGACACGATCAGCGCGACATTGCCGCTCTGCACCAGCGAGAAGCCGTGGCGGTCGATCAGCAGCGGCCCGAGCCAGAGCCCGCGCAGCGAGATGAAGGCCGCGTAGGTGACCGCGCCGAGCACCATGATGCCGAGCGTGTGCGGCAGCGCGAGCAGGGCGCCGAACTGGCGCAGCGCGGCCGCCACCGATTCCCTGGGCTGGCCGGCCGGGCGGCCGGGCTCGCGCACCCAGCGCCAGATCACGAGCCAGGCCAGCGCCGAGGCCGCGGCCAGCACCACGAAGCCGGCGCGCCACGAACGTTCCTGCACCAGCCATGCGAGCGGCGTGCCGGTCAGCAGCATGCCGAGCCCGCCGATGCCGAGCACCAGCCCCGAGACCGAGGCGAAGCGCGCGGCCGGGAAGTGGCGCGCGATGAACACGGTGCAGACCAGGAAGGCCGGCGCGCAGCCGACGCCGATGAGCACCTGGCCCAACACCAGCACCATGTAGTTGCCGGTCGCTGCCGACAGCAGCGCACCCGCGATCGCCAGCGGGAAGGCGACGAGCACGGTGCGCCGCACGCCATGCAGGTCGATGCCGATCCCCATGAACAGCTGCATCGCGCCGAAGGCGAAATGGAAGGCGCCGGAAAACACGCCGAGTGCCTGCGCCGACAGCGCGAACTCGGCCTGCAGCTGGCTCGCCATGACCGCGCCCACCGTGCGGAACGCCTGGCTCATGGCGAAGGCGGTACACAGCGCGAGCACCATGGCCCAGGCAGTGCGGGTCGTCATTCCGACCCCGGGATTCAAACCGGCATCTCCACCGCGCGACGGCGGGAGGCCGCACCCGGCGGGCCGGCCTGGCGGAGCGCTACTGACCGTGGCACTTCTTGAACTTCTTCCCGCTGCCGCAGGGGCAGGGATCGTTTCGGCCGGGCGTGGCCTCGCGGCGCACGGTCTCGACCTTCGGCCCCATGCTGCGCCACAGCTGGCGCAGGTCGTAGACCGCCCAGATCGCGGCGCCGAAATCGTCGACCCGCTCCTGGCTCACGCTGGGCGGGCCATCCTCGCTGTACATCGACAGCGCGGGCTTGCCGGTGTCGTCCTCGGTCAGCGTGACGATCGCGTCGAGCGCCTCGTCGAGCATCTGCGCCGCGTCCTTGTCGCGCGGGGCGGTCCATTCGTCGGGCCAGTTCTCGACCGCATACATGAAGCCGAGCGCCCACACCTGGGCAAAGGAGGGAATCGCCTCGCCCGCCATCTCGGCCCGCTCTTCCTCGGGCAGCGCTGCGATCGCGCCGCGCGTGTCCAGCACCTCGGGCTGCCAGGTGCGCTCGTCGTCGAGCGACTGCACGTCGGCGTCGAGGCCGGTCTCGATCTCGCGCCAGCGGCGCTTCCAGCGCCATACGAATTCCATGTGCCGGGCCGGCACGAAGCCTTCGCCGAGCAGTACCGGCCAGTACTCGGCCGGCTCGATGACGCGCCGGGTGCAGACCAGCGCCGCCATGAAACCCTCGCAGAACTCCCACTGCGGGGTCTCCTCGTCCTCGGCGCGCAGGGCGTCGAGCACCTGGTCCTGGGCGTCGAAATCGTCGGGGCCGAGCGGAGCGCTGTCGGGCGAGGAAGGAGTCGGTGTATCGGTGGGGCTGTTCATGGGAATGGAAAATGCAGCCCTCTATGATGCAGCAGGCTGACGGAGACCCCCATTCCCAAATCGACGATGTCACCGTTTCCGGTGCGCCACCCCTTCCTTGCGCTCTGCCCGGCCGGGCTGGAGGCCACCGCGCAGAGCGGCCGCGATCTGCCGCTCGCGACATGAATCCCGGTCGACGCGCCTCGTCCACGCGCGTGCAGATGCGCAAGGGCCTGGCCTCGGCTCCGGCACCGCTCGAGCCCGAAGCGCCGCCGCAGCCCGGCGACTACGCCGAATTCCTGCGCACGACGCTGCCGCAGCAGGGCAAGGCGGTGGCCAGCCATCGCCTGGGCAGCGAGCGCGTCTGGCTCAAGAAGGCGGGCCCGCGCCACGGCAAGCTGCGCTACCACCTGCTGGCCGCGATCGCCGGCACGCTGCGGCTCGACGTGCTGTCGCCGGTACCCAATCCGGGGGGAGAGGCCGCGATCGAGATCGAGGCGCGCCGGCTGCGCGCGCTCGGCGCGGTCGGACTGCGCGTGCCGGCGGTGCTCGCGCAGCAGGCCGACGGACTGCTGATCTCCGACCTGGGCCAGAGCGGCCGACCGCCCGTGGTGCTGCAGGAACGGCTCGACCAGGCGGCCGCCGCCGGGCCGGTGGCGCTGCTCGCGACCTGGCGCGAGGGGCTGGATGCCATCGCGATCGTGCATGCGCGCGAGGCCTACCTGAGCCAGGCCTTCGACCGCAACCTCGTGCAATGCCCCGACGGCACCATCGGCTACATCGATTTCGAGGACGACCCCGGCGAGACCCTGCCGCTGCCCGAATGCCAGGCGCGCGACTGGCTCAGCTACCTGCACTCCACCGCGATGCTGGTCGACGCCGCATCGCCGCACGCGGCCGCCGCGCACTGGCACGAGGTGCTCGGCCAGGCCAGTGCAGAGGTCCGCGACCGCCTGGCCGTGGCGGCCCGGCGCATGCGCTGGCTGCGGCATCTGCCGCGCGGCCGGCGCTGGGGGCGCGACACGCAGCGCGTGCGCGCCGTGGCACGGCTGCTGGCGCGCTGGTACGGGAAATGACTCAGACCTGCCGCGCCACGGCCACGCCCCAGGGAGCGAGCCGCTTGCGCATCGACAGCACCGCGCGGTCCTTGCTGAGAAGCCGTGCCCCCTGCGCCACTGCGAGGTCGATGAACATCTGGTCGTCCGGATCGCTGCAGACGCATCGGGCGCGCGCCGGCAGGGCCTCGATCCGCTGCACGCGCGCATCGAAGGCCGCGAGGACGGCTTGCGGCTCGCGCCCGGACGCGGCCAGGCGCGCCTCGATCAGCGGATAGCCCAGCACGCGCACCAGTTCGTCGCGCATCGCGGCGGTGGCGATCCACTGCAGTTCGCCGGCTTCGAGGGCCGCAGCCAGCGCGGCCTGTCCGGGATCGTCGAAGACCAGCAGGTCGAGGGCGATGTTGGTGTCGAGAACGACCCGCACGCCGATTCAGCCGCGTGCCGGAATGCCCAGGCCCCGGACCACGGCCGGCCGCGCGACGAAGACCGCGAGCACACGCTTGACGTTCGGGAAGTCGTCGATGCCGACCAGTTCGCCGGCCTCGTAGAAGCCGATCAGGTTGCGCACCCAGGGAAAGGTCGCGATGTCGGCGATCGTGTAGACGTCGCCCATCAGCCAGGCGCGGCCCTCGAGACGCTTCTCGAGCACGCCGAGCAGGCGCTTCGACTCGGCCACGTAGCGGTCGCGCGGGCGCTTGTCCTCGTAGGCCTTGCCCGCGAAGCGATGGAAGAAGCCCAGCTGGCCGAACATCGGGCCGATGCCGCCCATCTGGAACATCAGCCACTGGATGGCCTCGTAGCGGCTCGCGGCGTCCTGCGGCAGCAGCTGGTTGGTCTTGTCCGCCAGGTAGATCAGGATCGCGCCCGATTCGAACAGCGCGAGCGGCTTGCCGCCCGGGCCATCGGGGTCGAGGATCGCGGGAATCTTGTTGTTCGGGTTCAGCGACAGGAATTCGGGCGACATCTGGTCGTTCGTCTCGAAGCTGACCAGGTGCGGCTCGTAGGGCAGGCCGGTCTCCTCGAGCATGATCGAGACCTTGACGCCATTGGGCGTCGGCAGCGAATACAGCTGGAGCAGATCGGGATGCGCGGCCGGCCACTTGCCGGTGATGGGGAAGGCGGACAGGTCGGTCATGGGCAATGGGTTCCTTCGGGAGAGCCGCGCATTCTGGACCAAAGCCGATGCCCGGGCCGGGCGGGGGGCTCAGGCCAGGCAGCCGCCGGGCCCACCCCAGCGGGCTAACCCTTCCTGGCCGAGCCCGCGACCATGTCGAACCTGAAGAGCCGGCATTCGATCGGCCCGTTCCACATCGGCACCCGGCGCGACTCCTTCAGCCGCATGCGCTTGGGCAGCTGCAGGTCGGGCGTCAGCACCCAGGCGGTCCAGCCCGCGTAGTTCTTCTTCCAGTGGCTCGCGAGCTGCGCGAAGAATTCGCCGCCGTCCTCGGTCTGGGCGTCTTCGCGCCCGCGCGCCACGCCGCCGACCTCGATGCGCTCACCGTAGGGCGGATTCAGCACCACCACGCCGCTCTCCGCCGGCGGCATGCGCTGCAGCGCGTCGCCGCCGCGGAACTGCACCAGGGCCGCGACGCCCGCGCGTTCGGCATTGCGCTCGGCGAAATCGACCATGCGGTGCGAGACGTCGGAGCCGAAGATGGCCGGCGGCGCCGGCCGGTCTGCCGCCGGCTCGGCGCCGGCCTTGAGTGCATCCCACACGTGCGGCTGGAACGGCAGCAGCTTCTCGAAGCCGAAGCGCCGCAGCGACCCGGCCGCGACGCCGGACGCGATCTGCGCCGCCTCGATCGCGATCGTGCCGCTGCCGCAGCAGGGGTCGTAGAGCGGCTGTGCCGACACGGCGCCGGTTTCCGGGTTCCACCAGCCGCTGGCGGCCAGCATGGCGGCCGCCAGGGTTTCCTTGAGCGGCGCATCGCCCTTGTCCTGGCGCCAGCCGCGCTTGAACAGCGGCTCGCCCGAGGTGTCGATGTAGAGCGTGCAGCTGTCGGTGGTCAGGTGGGCGAAGACCCGGCAATCGGGCCACTGCGTCTCGATGCTGGGCCGCACGCCACCGGCCCTGGCGCGGAAGCGGTCGGCGATCGCGTCCTTGATGCGCAGGGTCGCGAAGTTGAGGCTCTGCAGCGGGCTGTGCTGGGCCGTGGTCTCGATCTTGAAGGTCTGCTTCGGCGTGAACCAGATCTCCCAGGCGACGCCGCTCGCGATCGCGTAGAGGTCGTTCTCGCTGCGGTAGGGCGCATGGGCCAGCTCGACCAGCACGCGCTGGGCCAGCCGGCTGTGCAGGTTGAGCTGGAGCGCGTCGCGCCAGTCGGCGCGCACGCGCACGCCGCCGCGCAGGGTCAGCAGGTCCTGGCCGACGCGGCCGGTCAGCGCATGGACTTCCTGCGCGAGGAATTCCTCGACGCCGGCGGCACAAGGGAGAAAAAGCGAGAGATCGTTCACCCCGCGATTGTCGCCTCCACGCGGTTCGGCGCCACGTGCCTGTTCTATAGTGGGTCCACGCCGATGAGCCCTTCGCCCTCCCCCGCCAACGACGAGGCCACTGCTGCCGACCGCTTTGCCATCCGCTGCGAGGTGCTGCGGCTCAGCGCCCAGCCCAGCGGGGCCGTGCTCGCGGTGCAGTTCATGCTCGACTGCGGCGTCGCGGCATTGTTCGCCTGGCAGTACTCGGTGCCGCACGCGCTGCTGTGGATCGGGCTGATCGCGCTCACCACCGCCTACCGCGGCTTCTTTCCGCAGCGCCTGCCCGATCCGCTCACGCCCGAGAACCTGCCGGGCGCGCTGCGCATGCACACCCTGCGCATCGCGCTGCACGAGGGCGCGCACGGCCTGGCCGGCGTGCTGCTGTTCAATCCGGCCAGCGCCACCTCGCAGCTGCTGATCGGCCTGGTGATCATGGCGATGACCCTGTCCTCTGCCTTCTCGGTGTCCTACTACACGCCGGCGATGCAGCTGGCGATCACGCTGCTGCTGGCGCCCGTGATCGTGATGGGCCTGACGGTCGGCTCGCCGCTCATGATGGTGCTGGCGCTGCTCGGCATCGGCCTGCTCGCGATGGTCTGGAAGCTGGTCGCCGAACGCTCGCGCCAGCTCGAGGAGAACATCGGCCTGCGCCACCACGCGGGCGTGCTGCGCGAGCAGGCGCTGGCCGGCCTGCGCGAATCGCAGCAGGCCCAGGCCGAGCGGCTGCGCTTCTTCTCGGCTGCCAACCACGACCTGCGCCAGCCCGTGATGGCGATGGGGTTGCAGGCCGAGGTGCTGCGCCAGCAACTGGCGGCCGGCGAGGACCCGGCCCGGGTCATGAACACGGTGGCCGCCCTCTCGCGCGCCCAGCAGGCCCTGGAGGCGCTCACCAACCAGCTGCTGGAGATCGGCCGCATCGAGGCCGCCGCCGATCCGATCGCGCCGGTCGCGGTGGCGCTGGCACCGCTCTTGAACGAGTTCGCGCGCCAGGCCGGCAGCGGCCGCGTGCGCGTGCGCTGCCCGGCCGACGCGGCGGTCTGGACCGACGTGGTGGCGCTGCGCCGGATCCTCGGCAACCTGGTCGACAACGCGCTCAAGTTCACGCCGCGCGGGCGCGTGCTGCTGGCCTGCCGGCGCCGGGCCGGCGCCTGGCGCATCGAGGTGCGCGACGCCGGCATCGGCATTGCGCCCGAGGCGCAGGAACGCGTCTTCGGCGACTTCGAGCAGGTGGGCAACATCGAGCGCAACCTCCAGCGCGGCCACGGCCTGGGCCTGGCGATCGTGCGCCGGCTGGCGCAGCGGCTCGGCGTCGCGATCACGCTGCGCTCGGCGCCGGGGCGCGGCTCGGTGTTCGCCTTCGTGCTGCCGGCGGCGCCGCAGGGCGCGCCGCTGGCAGCGCCCGCGGCTGCCGATGCCGCCGACGCGGTGCCGCCGGAGCCGCAGGCCCTGCGGCCGGGGCTCGAGGTGCTGGTGGTCGAGGACAACCTCGTGGTGGCCGAGAGCATCGCGGCGCTGCTGCGGCTGTGGGGCGCGCGGCCGCAGGTCTGCGCGAGCGCGGCCGAGGCGCTGGCCCTGCCCGCGCTCGCCGCCTTCGACATCGCCCTGTGCGACATCCGCCTGCCGGGCGAGCGTGACGGCATCGCGCTGGCCGGCGAACTGCAGCGCCGCCGACCGGCGCTCGCGATCGCCCTCGTTTCGGCCGACATCGACGACGCCACGCAGCAGCTGGCGCGCGAGCGCGGCTGGCAGGCGCTGCGCAAGCCGGTGCAACCCGCGGCGCTGCATGCGCTGCTGCTGCAGGCGCAGGGCCGGGCGGCTTCGGCGGCCATCGGCTGAACGGCGCCCGACGGGCTGCCAGGGCCTGTGACCGCTCTGTCCGGGGTCGCGAAGGCCTAGAGCGCCTTGCGCAGGTTCGCGGGCGCGATGCGCAGTGCCTCGCGGTACTTGGCGACCGTGCGGCGCGCGCATTCGATGCCCTGCTCCTTGAGCATCTCCGAGATCTGGCTGTCCGAAAGCGGCTTCTTCAGGTCTTCCGCGCTCACGAACTGCTTGATCAGCGCGCGCACGGCGGTGCTCGATGCATTGCCGCCGGTCTCGGTGCCGAGCGCCGAGCCGAAGAAATACTTGAGCTCGACCGTCCCGTAGGGCGTCGCCATGTACTTGGCGGTGGTCACGCGGCTGATGGTGGATTCGTGCAGACCCAGTTCGTCGGCGATCTCGCGCAGCACCAGCGGCCGCATCGCGAGTTCGCCGTGCACGAAGAAGCTCTTCTGGCGCTCGACGATCGCGTTCGACACCCGCAGGATGGTGTCGAAGCGCTGCTGGATGTTCTTGATGAACCAGCGCGCCTCCTGCAGGCGCTGCGACAGCGCCTGGCTGCCCTCGCCCTTGTGCTGCTTGAGCGCGCCGGCGTAGATGTCGTGCACGCGCAGCCGCGGCATCACCTCGGGGTTCAGCATGACGCGGAACCTGGCGCTGCCGCCGTTGCCCACGCGCGTGACGATCACGTCGGGCACCACCACGTTGCGCTCGACGTCGACGAAGCGGCGTCCGGGCTTGGGCTCGAGCCGCGCGATCTGCTGCAGCGCGGCGCGTACCTCTTCCTCGTTGCTGCGCGTGAGCGTGGCCAGGCGCTTGAAGTCGCGCCGCGCCAGCAGCTCCATCGGCTGCCTGCAGATCGCGATCGCGGTCTCGCGCACCCGGGTGTCGTCGGCGTCCTCGCCGGCATGGGCCAGCGCGCGCAGCTGGATCGTGAGGCACTCGCCGAGGTTGCGCGCGCCCACGCCGACCGGCTCCAGGCTCTGCAGCAAGCCCAGCGCCACCTGGAAGTGATGGACCAGGTCGTCGAACTGGTCGTTGTCGTCGCCGGCCAGGCCCGACGCCAGGGCCGGTAGGGAATCCTCGAGGTAGCCGTCGTCGTTGAGCGACTCGATCAGGAAGCGCAGCGCGGCGCGGTCGGTCTCGCTCAGGCGCAGCCCCAGGGCCTGGCGGTGCAGGAAGCTCTGCAGCGACTCCTGGCTGCGCGCCAGCTCGGTGGCGTCGGTGCGTTCGTCGTCGCCGAGGTTGTTGGCGCGCGCCGGCGCATCGCTGCCCCATTCGCTGTCGTCGGGCGCCATGTCGACAGTGCCGTCGCCTTCCCAGTCGGGCTCGCCGTCGGCGCTGTCGATCGGCGCGGTCTCGGCCTCGGGCGTGGCGACCGCGACCTCGGCGGCCGAGGCCGAAGGGCCGGGCGTGAAATCACCGTCGCCCTCGGCCTGGCGGTCGTCGTCGCGCACCGGCGCGTCGGCACTGTCGAGGCCGAACTCCTCGCGTGCCGCTTCGTCGGCGGTGCGCTCGAGGAACGGGTTGTCGTCGAGCATCTGCTCGACTTCCTGGCTCAGCTCGAGCGTGGACAGCTGCAGCAGCCGGATCGACTGCTGCAGCTGCGGCGTGAGCGCCAGATGCTGGGAGACGCGAAGCGAAAGCCCCTGCTTCATCGAGATAAGGCCCCTACATCCGGAAATGTTCGCCCAGGTACACGCGTCGTACCTCGGCGTTGTCGACGATCTCCGAAGGCGTGCCTTGTGCCAGCACATGCCCGTCGCTGATGATGAAAGCGTGGTCGCAGATGCCCAGCGTCTCGCGCACGTTGTGGTCGGTGATCAGGACGCCGATGCCGCGTTCCTTGAGGAAGCTGATGATCCGCTGGATCTCGATCACCGCGATCGGGTCGATGCCCGCGAAGGGCTCGTCGAGCAGGATGAAGCGGGGCTGGGTCGCGAGCGCGCGCGCGATCTCGACCCGGCGGCGCTCGCCACCCGACAGCGACAGCGCCGGCGAGTCGCGCAGGTGATCGACGCGCAGGTCGGCCAGCAGCTCGGCCAGGCGCTCCTCGATGCGCGCCTTCGACAGCGTGCTCATGCGGCCGTTGGCGTCGGGCTCGGCCTGTAGCTCGAGCACCGCGCGGACGTTTTCCTCGACCGTGAGCTTGCGGAAGATCGAGGCCTCCTGCGGCAGGTAGCTCAGGCCCATGCGCGCGCGGCGATGGATCGGCATGTGGGCGATCGGCTCGCCGTCGATCGTGATCTCGCCGGCATCGGCGCGGACCAGCCCGACGATCATGTAGAAGGAGGTGGTCTTGCCGGCGCCGTTCGGCCCCAGCAGGCCGACCACCTCGCCCTTTTCCACCGCCAGCGACACGTCCTTGACGACCTTGCGGCTGCCGTAGCTCTTCTGCAGGCTGCGGGCCTCGAGCCGGCTGCCCGGCTGGCCTTCGTTCAAGCTCTTCCCTGCGGCTTCGATCACTTCTTGGTGTCTCCGCCGAGGGTGGTGGTCGAGCGCAGGCCGCTGCCCGGCGCCGGTGCGGCAGCCGGTGCCGCCGGCTTGGCGGCCGCAGGGGCTCCGGGCGCCGTGGCCGGCTTGGGCGTCAGGATGGCCTTGACGCGGCCGCTCGGCTGGGTTGCCACGCCGGCGTTCGGCGGCAGCGAGGCGCCGTTGACCGTGAAGGTGTCGTTGCTCTGGTCGTAGACGATCAGCGGTCCGCTGCTCTCGTCGTTGGGCGTGGCGCCGATCAGCCGGCGCATCACGGCGCGGCGGATGAACTTCACGTTGTCGGCCCGGCTGTCGTACTCGATGACCTCGCCTTCACCCTCGATCCATTCGTCGGTGCCCGCATTGCGCTTCTGCTTGAAGTAGGCCAGCTTGCCGGGCTCGGCCGTCACCACGCCGTACTGGTAGCCCTCGGGGTCCTGGCGGACATCGATGCGCGCGCCGCGGATCTGGATCGTGCCCTTGTTGACCACCACGTTGCCCGTGAACACGCTGGTCTGCTTGAGGTCGTCGTAGCGCATGGCGTCGGCCTCGATGTTCATCGGCTTGGTGCGGTCGGCCTGCTCGGCCAGCGACTGCCCCGCGAGCGCGGCGATCGCGAGGGCGAGGAACAGCGCACGGCCGGAACGGCGTCGGGGGAGGGGATGGGAGGTCGGATTCATAGCGGCACGAAACTTGCTCGTCGATTGTATGCGCCGGACGGGCGCAGGCCGCGCGGCCGGGACGAAAAAGCCCGCCAAAGCGGGCTTCGTCGGCGAAAGACGGAAGGCGGCGCAACGGCCGCCGGTCATCAGCCCTTGCGGGCTTCGGCGACCAGGAAGTCGACCACCTGCAGCGCCCGGTCGAGCGAGCCGGCGGAGTCGCCATCCACGTACCAGCGTCCGGCCACGCCGAGCGACGGAACGCCGGCCACCTGGTAGTCGTTGGTGAGCTGGGCCGCGCGCTTGGCCTTGCCGACCACCGAGAAGGACTTGAACAGCTCGGCGAACTTCTTCGCGTCGAGGCCGGGCTGCTTCTCGGACCAGGCCAGGATGGCGGCGTCGCCGGTGAGGTTGGCGCGCTGCTGGTGAATCGCCTGGAAGACCTTCGGATGGATGTCGTCGAGCTTGCCCATGGCCTCGAGCGTGTAGTAGAGGCGCTGCTTGGCTTCGGTGTCGTTGCCCACGAAGGGCACCGGGATGCGGCGGAACACCACGTAGGGCGGCAGCTTCTTGACCCAGGCCTCGAGCCTGGGCTCGAAGGCAGCGCAGTGCGGGCAGTTGTACGAGAAGAACTCGACCACCTCGACCTTGCCTGCCGGCACATCGGACGGCGCGGGCTTGCCGAGCACGATGTACTGCTTGCCGGCCTGGAACGGAGCGCCCTGCGCATGCGAGGAGGTGGCCAGCGGAAGCAGGCCCAGCGAAGCGGCTGCGAGGGAGAAATCACGACGGTTCATTTGATCAAGGTCCTTCTGTAAGGCTTAAAGAGCCTGCGATGCCGGGCAGAGTTCCCGCCGCGCCCGGCGAAGTGGGAAAGCCGGCTCAGCGCTGGACGCGCACCAGCGCGGATTCGAGGCCACCACCGTCGAGCCGCTCCTTGAGCTGGTCGGCGTCGTCCTTCTTGTTGAACGGGCCTGCCCGCACGCGGTAGACCGTGCGCCCGGCCTGCTCGCGCTCGGTCACGCGGGCCTCGACGCCCATCAGCGACAGCTTGGCGCGCTGGGCGTCGGCGTCTTCCTGGGTGCGGAAGGCGCCGGCCTGGACGAAGTACATGAAGGGATCGGCACCGGCACTGGGGGCGGCGCTCGCGGTGGTGGTGCCGCCGGCGGCGCGCGACTTGGCGAAATCGCCGATCGGATCGTTCGAGGGCGGCAGTGCATTGGCCTCCGCCGGCACCGGTGCCGCGCGTGCCGGGCGCGGCGCGGCGGCCGAACCAGGCGCCACCACCACCGGCACCGGGCCCGTGGGTGGCGTGGCGGCGGTCGCGGGCGCGGCGCCCGTGGCGGGCGTGGCGGCGGCGGGTGCGCGTGCCGGGGCGCCGGCCTTGCCGGCCAGCGGTGCGTTCGGGTCCCAGTCGCGGTTCTTGCGCGCCTCGGCCTCGTCCTGCTCGGCGCCGCCGCGCTGGGTCTTCGTCATGAACGGGATCGGCACCTTGGTCACGTAGACCGCGATGCCGAGCGCGATGCCCAGGCCGAGCACGAGGCCGACGATCAACCCGATGACGATGTTGCCGCTTTGTCTTTGTTTCATGGTGGAAGAGGGAATCACATCTTTTGCGGCGCGCTGACGCCCAGCACGGCGAGGCCATTGTGCAGCACGCGCGCGGTCGCGGCGACCAGTGCCAGCCGGGCCAGCTTGACCGGCTCCTCGTCGACCAGGATGCGCTCGGCGTCGTAGTAGCTGTGGTAGCTGGCGGCCAGTTCGCGCAGGTAGAAGGTGACGTCGTGCGGCGCGAAATCCCTGGCGGCGGCGGTCAGCATCTCGGGGTACTTGGCGAGCTGCAGCAGCAGCGCCTGCGAAGCCGAGCTCTGCAGCGGCGCCAGGTCGACCCCGGCCAGGCTCGCGACATCGCCGCCCCAGGCCGCCAGCACCGAGCAGATGCGCGCATGCGCGTACTGCACGTAATAGACCGGGTTGTCGTTGTTCTGCGCCAGCGCGAGATCGATGTCGAAGGTGTATTCGGTATCGGGCTTGCGGCTCAGCAGGAAGAAGCGCACCGCGTCGGTGCTGGTCCATTCGATCAGGTCGCGCAGCGTGACGTAGCTGCCGGCGCGCTTGCTGATCTTCACTTCCTCGCCGCCGCGCACCACGCGCACCATGGTGTGGAGCACGTAGTCGGGGTAGCCCGCGGGAATGCCGACGCCGGCCGCCTGCAGCCCGGCGCGCACGCGTGCGATGGTGCCGTGGTGGTCGGTGCCCTGGATGTTCACCACCTTGTGGAAGCCGCGCTCCCACTTGGCGATGTGATAGGCGACGTCGGGCACGAAGTAGGTGTAGCTGCCATCGCCCTTGCGCATGACGCGGTCCTTGTCGTCGCCGTAGTCGGTCGACCTGAGCCACAGCGCGCCGTCCTGCTCGTAGGTCTTGCCGGCATCGACGAGCTTCTGCACCGTGGCCGCGACCCGGCCGCTGGTGTAGAGGCTGGACTCGAGGTAGTAGTTGTCGAAGCGGACCTGGAAGGCCTGGAGGTCGAGGTCCTGCTCGTGGCGCAGGTAGGCGACCGCGAACTGGCGGATCGAATCGATGTCGTCGACGTCGCCGCTCGCCGTGTATTCGCGGTCGTCCGACTTCACCGTCTTCTTCGCGAGGAAGTCGGCCGCGATGTCGGCGATGTACTCGCCGTTGTAGAAGGCCTTGCTGGCCGGATTGTCGGGATCGGTCGGCCAGCAGTCGTCGCCCGGCTTGAAGCCCTTGGCGCGCAGCTGGGTGCTGGTGGCCAGGGTCTGGATCTGGACGCCGGCGTCGTTGTAATAGAACTCGCGCCAGACCATGTCGCCCTGCGTGGCGAGCAGGTTGCAGATGGCGTCGCCGAGCGCGGCCTGGCGGCCATGGCCCACGTGCAGCGGGCCGGTCGGGTTGGCCGAGACGAACTCGACCAGCACCCGGTCCTCGCGCGCGGGCTGGTTGCCGTAGGCGGCGCCGGCGGCCAGCACCTCGCCCACCACCTGCTGGCGGGCCACGGTCTTGAGCCGAATGTTGAGGAAGCCGGGGCCGGCGATCTCGACCGTGTCGACCCAGCGCGCGAAGGCCGGCGTGGCCTGCAGCGCGGCAGCCAGCTGCTCGGCCAGCTCGCGTGGCTTGCGCTGCAGCGGCTTGGCCAGCTGCATGGCGGCGGTGCTGGCGAAATCGCCATGGGCCGCCACCTTGGGCGACTCGAACGCGGCTTTGCTGCCGGCGCCGGGCGAGAGGGATTCGAGCGTGTTCGCGAGCGCCGCGAGCAGCTCCTGTTTGACCAATAGCATCCGGGAATTTTACCGGGGGCAAAAGCGCGTCCGTGACGAACGTCATCCAAAGGTTAACGCCGGCCGTTAGGATGAACGGCCCCGAGGCGGGGAACAACTGTCACAACCACTCTTTCAAGGACTCCCTCCATGTCGAAGAAGCTGATTTCCCTGATGGTTCTGGGCGCCTGCCTGTCCTTCGGCGCCCAGGCTCAAACCTGCGATGCCATGGCCGCGGAGAAGAAGCTCAGCGGAGCTGCAAAGACCAGCTTCGTGACCAAGTGCGAAAAGGACGCTGCCGCTTCCGCCGCACCGGCCTGCGCCGCCAAGGCGATCGACAAGAACGGCAAGGCGCTCGCCGGTGCCGCCAAGACCAGCTTCATGAAGAAGTGCGAGGCCGACGCAAAGGGCTAGCTCGCCCCCAGGTCGGGCTCACTTCGTGTAGCCCGCCCACCCCCGACCGGGGGCGATACCAGCGGCCCGGCGAAGCCGGTTCCGCGGTATCCCTGGACCGAGAGCTACTTGCCGTAGCCCCTGGCCATGAACACGGCCGCGAGCGGGATCACCGCGATCAGGTGGGCCTGGATCATGACCAGCTTGCGGGTCTTGCGGATCTCGGCTTCGGCGGGCAGCGTGCCGTTCGCGCGCACGGCCTTGCGCCAGCGCATGTAGGTCAGGGTCGGAAAGATCGATATCACGCCGATCACGATGAAGAGCGTGAGCTTCACGTGCAGCAGGGGGTTGGTCCAGTACCAGGCCGTGCCCTTGACGCCCCACCAGGTGCGCGCCACGCCGGTCGCGAGCACGGCGATCGCGGCGATGCCGTAGACCATGTCGACTTTGGCCAGCCGCTCGACCACCTTCGGATTGAGCCATTCGACCCGGCACAGCGCGGCCTCGCTGGCGATGAAGACCACCATCGTGAGGATGGCCAGGATGTGCAGGTAGGCGAGGATGGCTTCGAACGCGGTCATCGTGGGGATTCCTTCTTCTCGTCGGGCGCGGGCGCTGCCATTGTGCCGCCGCCCCAGAACTCGGGCCGCGCGTACTGGGCCTTGAGGAAATCGAGCCAGAGGCGCACGCGCAGCGGCAGGTGCTTGCGCTGCGGGAACACCGCGTAGATGCCGTTCGGCGGCGCCGCGAAGTCGTCGAGCAGCGGCACCAAGAGGCCGGCGTCGATCTCGGCCTCGACCTCCCAGGTGCTGCGCCAGGCGATGCCATGGCCGGCCAGGCACCAGTCGTGCAGCACCTGGCCGTCCGAGCAGTCGAGCGGGCCCGTGGGCTTGAGATGGATCACCTCGCGCTCGCCATCCGCGCCCGGCACGCCGAAGGCCCAGCCGCGCGTCTGCGAGGCATCGCTCGACAGGCTCAGGCAGGCGAAGCGCGCCAGCTCGCCCGGATGGCGCGGCGCGCCGTGGCGACGCACGAAGTCCGGCGTGGCGACGCAGCGGCGCCGGTTGTCGGCCAGCCGCAGGCTCACGAGCGAGGAATCGGGCAGGTCGCCCACCCGCACCGCGCAATCGAAGCTCTCGCCCGCCATGTCGACCAGCCGATCGCTGAGGTTCAGCGAGATCGTGACCTCCGGATGCAGCTCGTGGAAGCGCGGCACCAGCGGCGCCACGTGGCGGCGTCCGAAGCCGGCCGGCGCGGTCACACGCAGGTGGCCGCTGGCCTTGATCCCGCCCGCGCTCACGCTGGCCTCGGCATTGGCAAGCTCGACCAGCAGGCGCTGGCAGTCCTCGAGGAAGGCGCTGCCCTCGTGCGTGAGCGCGATGCGCCGCGTGGTCCGCACCAGGAGCTTGACGCCCAGCCGCTCCTCGAGCGCATCGATGCGGCGCCCGATGATCGCGGGCGCCACGCCCTCGGCCTTGGCCGCCGCGGTCAGGCTGCCGCGGGCGGCGATCGCGACGAAGGATTCGAGCTGCTTGAGGCGGTCCATCGGCCGTCAGGCAGGCTGGTCCGGATCGCCGGCGACGACGCGCTGGCGCCTGAGCGCGTCGATCTGCGCCGCGTCGTAGCCGGCTTCCGTCAGCAGTGCGACGGTGTGCTCGCCCAGCAGCGGCGGCTGCAGCCGTATGCCCGGGCGCTCGCCGCCGAGCGTGAAGGGCATCAGCGGCACCTTCGAGCGGCTGCCGTCGTTCATGCGCACCGGCGCCAGGCCACCGGTGGCGTTGAGGTGCGGGTCGTCGAACAGGTCCTGGGGCCGGGTGATCGGTGCGAACGGCAGCTCGTTGCGCTCGAACACCTCGCTGAGCTCGGCCGCGCTGCGCCCCGCGACATGCGAGCGCAGCAGCGGCATCATCCAGTCGCGCGCGAGCACGCGGTCGTTGTTGGTCGCCAGGCGCGGGTCGGCCAGCATCTGCTCGAGTCCGAAGGCCTTGCAGAAGATCGCCCACTGCTTGTCGCTGACGGCCGCCAGGAAGATCTGCTCGCCGTCCTTCACGGTGAAGACGTCGTAGACGCCCCAGGCCGAGATGCGGCTCGGCATCGGGTCGGCGGCGCGGCCCGTGGCGGCGAACTGCATCATGTGCTGCGCCACGAGGAAGATGTTGTTCTCGAACAGCGCCGACTGGACCTCGCAGCCCTCGCCGGTCTGCTCGCGCTGGCGCAGCGCGGCCATGGCGCCGATGGCGCCGAACATGCCGCCCATGATGTCGTTGACGCTGGTGCCCGCGCGCAGCGGATCGCCCGCGCGGCCGGTCATGTAGGCCAGGCCGCCCATCATCTGCACCACCTCGTCGAGCGCGGTGCGATGGTCGTAGGGACCGGGCAGGAAGCCCTTGTGGCTGACGTAGATCAGGCGCGGGTCGCGCTGGCGCAGCGTCTCGTAATCGAGGCCCAGCTTCTTCATCGTGCCGGGCTTGAAGTTCTCGCTCACGATGTCGGCGGTCGCGATGAGCCGCAATGCGGCCTCGACGCCGGCGGGCTGCTTGAGGTCGAGCGCGATGCTCTTCTTGTTGCGGTTGAAGGTCGGGAAGAAGCCGGCGCCCGAACCGAGCAGGCGGCGCGTGTTGTCGCCATCGATCGGCTCGACCTTGATGACCTCGGCGCCGAGGTCGCCCAGCAGCATGCCGCAGGTCGGCCCCATCACCATGTGGGTGAATTCGACGACGCGCACGCCCGCGTAGGGCAACGGAGGCCTGGTTTCAGACATGGAACTTTTCCTGGCGGAAGCCCTTGGGCAGGCCGGCCTCGGGCGTCATCCCGTAGACCGGTTCGCTCGGCAGGCCCGCGATGAGCGGCGCGCGCGCCGCGATGAGGCGTTCGAGGTCGATGCCGGTGGCGACACCCATGGCCTCGAACATGAAGACCAGGTCCTCGGTGACGACGTTGCCCGAGGCGCCCGGCGCGTAGGGGCAACCGCCGAGGCCGCCCAGCGAGGCGTCGAAGGTGCGCACGCCCTCCTCGTAGGCCGCGAGACAGTTGGCCAGGCCCAGGCCGCGCGTGTTGTGCATGTGGGCGGCGCCGGCCTTGTCGCCGAGCTCGGCGCGCAGGCGCCTGAAGAGACGCCGCACCTGGGCCGGGTTGGCGTAGCCGACGGTGTCCGACAGGCCGGACTCGTCGGCGCCCGCGGCCACGCACTGCACCGCGAGCCGGATCACCTCGTCCTCGGGCACCTCGCCCTGCAGCGTGCAGCCGAAGGCGGTGGAGATGCCGGCCTCGAGCTTCACGTGGGGCGCGCTCGCATGGCGCAGCTCGGAGATGGCGCGCACCTCCTCGACCATCTCTTCGCGCGTCTTGCGCACGTTGGCCAGCGAATGGGCCGCGCTGGCCGACACCGGCATCGTCAGCTTGTGGACGCCGGCCGCGAGCGCGGCCTCGGCGCCGCGCCGGTTCGGCACCAGCGCCATCACGACGAGGCCCGGCAGCGTGATCGCGTGGCGCACCACCTCCGCGGCATCGGCCATCTGCGGAAGCAGCCGCGCCGGCACGAAGGATGCGACCTCGATCTCGCGCACCCCCGCAGCGTGCAGGGCATCGATCCAGCGCAGCTTGTGCGCCGTGGGCATGGTGGCCGCCACGGACTGCAGGCCGTCACGCGGGCCGACCTCGCTGATCAGCACTTCGGGCTCGGATGCCATCGGTTGTCTCCAGGTTTTGCGCTCGGAATTGTCGCCTGGGCGTCGCGGCTGCAAGATGGAGGTCCGGCATGCCTGCCGGGTCTGAAGCTTGCAGCGGATGCCAGGCGGCGCCTCGTCGCGCACGCCGGCGGTGCAGGCCTTTTCTCGATCCCATTCCGCGAATTACCATCATTCAGGTCACTGATTAAACCCAATCCCGGTAAATACTGATCAGTGAAGTATGGAATAAAGTAGCACGCTTGCACGCATTCCTTCCAGGAGAACAGAACCCATGACCGCCCGCACCTCCGTCCACGGCCTCCAGGTCGCCACCGAACTGCACCAGTTCATCGAACAGCAGGTCCTGCCCGCCACCGGCGTGGCCAGCGACGTGTTCTGGAAGGGCTTCGACGCCATCGTGAGCGAATTCGCTCCGAAGAACGTGGCGCTGCTGGCCGAGCGCGACCGCCTGCAGGCCGAGATGGACGCCTGGCACAAGGCGCATCCGGGCCCGATCACCGACATGCCGGCCTACCGCGCATTTCTCGAGTCGACCGGCTATCTGCTGCCGCAGCCCAAGGACGTGCAGACCACCACCGCCAACGTCGATGCCGAGCTCGCACTGCAGGCCGGTCCGCAGCTCGTGGTGCCGATCCTCAATGCACGCTATGCGCTCAATGCCGCCAACGCGCGCTGGGGCTCGCTCTACGACGCGCTCTACGGCACCGACGCGATCCCCGAGACCGGCGGCGCGGAAAAGGGCAAGGGCTACAACCCGGCGCGCGGCGCCAAGGTGATCGAGTTCGCGCGCAACGTGCTGGACCAGGCCGTGCCGCTCGAGAACGGCTCGCACAAGATGGCGACCGGCTACAAGGTCGAGCATGGCAAGCTGGTCGTGGCGCTGCAGAGCAGCAGCACCGGCCTCAAGGACCCGTCGCAGTTCATCGGCTACACCGGCGAGGCGGCGGCGCCGAAGTCGGTGCTGCTCAAGCACAACGGCATCCACCTCGACATCCAGATCGACCGCTCGACCGCGATCGGCAAGAGCGATGCCGCAGGCGTCAGCGACGTGGTGCTCGAAGCGGCGCTGTCGACCATCCTCGACCTCGAGGATTCGGTGGCGGTGGTCGACGCGGCCGACAAGGTGCTCGCCTATTCGAACTGGCTCGGCATCCTGCAGGGCACGCTGACCGAGGAAGTCGCCAAGGGCGGCAAGACCTTCACGCGCGGCCTCAACCCCGACCGCGAATACACGGGCGCCGACGGCCAGCCGGTCAAGCTGCACGGCCGTTCGCTGATGTTCGTGCGCAATGTCGGCCACCTGATGACCAACCCCGCGATCCTCTACGCCGACGGCAAGGAGATTCCCGAAGGCATCATGGACGCGGTCATCACGACCACCATCGCGACCGTCGACCTGAAGCGCCGCGGCAACTCGCGCACCGGCAGCGTCTACATCGTCAAGCCCAAGATGCACGGCCCGGCCGAGGTCGCCTTCGCGAGCGCGCTGTTCGGCGCGGTCGAGAATGTGCTGGGCCTGCCGGCCAACACCGTCAAGCTGGGCATCATGGACGAGGAGCGCCGCACCAGCATCAACCTCAAGGCCTGCATCGCCGAGGCCGCCGCGCGCGTGGCCTTCATCAACACCGGCTTCCTCGACCGCACCGGCGACGAGATGCACACCGCGATGCAGGCCGGCCCGATGCTGCGCAAGGGCGACATGAAGGCCACGCCGTGGATCCAGGCCTACGAGAAGAACAACGTGCTGGTCGGCCTCTCGTGCGGCCTGCGCGGCAAGGCCCAGATCGGCAAGGGCATGTGGGCCATGCCCGACCTGATGCACGCGATGCTCGAGCAGAAGATCGCCCATCCCAAGGCCGGCGCCAACACCGCCTGGGTGCCTTCGCCCACCGCCGCGACGCTGCACGCGCTGCACTACCACCAGGTCAGCGTGGCCGACGTGCAGAAGGAACTCGAGAAGATCGACGCCAACGCCGAGCGCGACAACATCCTGAACGGCCTGCTGCAGGTGCCGGTGGCGCCCAAGGCCGACTGGAGCGAAGCCGACCGCCAGCAGGAGCTCGACAACAACGTGCAGGGCATCCTGGGCTACGTGGTGCGCTGGGTCGACCAGGGCGTCGGCTGCTCGAAGGTGCCCGACATCCATGACGTCGGCCTGATGGAAGACCGCGCCACGCTGCGCATCTCGAGCCAGCACATCGCCAACTGGCTGCTGCACGGCATCGTGACCAGGGACCAGGTCAACGCCACCTTCGAGCGCATGGCGGCGGTGGTCGACGCGCAGAACGCGGGCGATGCGCTCTACCAGAAGATGGCCGGCAACTTCGCGACCTCGGCCGCGTACAAGGCGGCGCAGGACCTGGTGTTCAAGGGCATCGAGCAGCCCAGCGGCTACACCGAGCCGCTGCTGCACGCCTGGCGCTTGAAGGTCAAGGCGGGCACGGCCTGATCCTTTCGTTCCCTTGAATCGGAAAACGGCGCCCTGGGCGCCGTTTTTCCTTTGTCGCGCAGCCGCTATAGCTACTTCAGGGTTCGCGCCACTTCCCGCGGGTCCATCCCGTACATCTCGGCGAACTCCGCCACGCTGCGGCCGCTGGCCTCGAAGGCGCGCTGCAGCGCCTCGCGCTTGGCGGTGCGCGCGCCGACCTCGGCGAAGGCCTCGTCGAGCACCGCGTTGGTGATTTCGTCGCTGGTGCGCACGGCCAGCACGTAGTCCTCGCGCGTGAGTCCCGAGGCCTCGATGGCGTCCACGAGGCGGGCGCGCAGCTTCGGCCGCAGGTCTTCCTGCGTGCGCGCCTGGCGGCGCCGGAACACCTCCAGGATCGC
The DNA here is from genome assembly GCF_030316885.1 of Variovorax jilinensis. Lineage (GTDB taxonomy): Bacteria > Pseudomonadota > Gammaproteobacteria > Burkholderiales > Burkholderiaceae_C > Variovorax > Variovorax jilinensis. Next base: position 100,926 of record NZ_JASZYQ010000004.1, read on the forward strand.
GTGATGCACATGCTCGGGCGCGACGTCCTCGACCGGCACGCCGTTCAGGTCGTGGCGCTTGTCACCCGCCGCCACCGCATCGAGGTAGCGCGTCGAACGTGCATGCAGGCCGAGCGCGATCTTGAGGTCTTCCTTCTTGAAGTCGTCCGGGTGCAGCGCCAGCAACTCCTGGTAGACGCCGAGCTTGAGCGGGCGGAAGCGGGCGCCGAACATCTTCGGGTAGAGCGTGAACAGCTTCTCGAGCACGGCATTGGCACCGGCCTTGCCGCGCGAGCGCTGGCCCTGGCGCGATTCGGGGCCGCCGGCGGGCGCCTGGGCCGAGCCGTCGCCGGGCGCCGCGTCGGCACCGGCACCGGCCTCGGGCCTGGCGTCGGCACCGGCCCTGCCGCCCGAACGCGGCCGGCGGCGGCCACGTCGGCCTTCGCGCGGTGCAGTGGCGGCTTCGGGCGTGGCTTCGGACGTGTCTTCGGGCGCGGTTTCAGGCGCGGCAGGGGGCGTCTGCTCCGGCACGGCGGTCGGCGCGGAAGCGGCAGATTCGGCGGGCGCCTCGGCTGCGGGGAGTGTCTCTGGGGTCGGGTTCATCGGCAGGTGGGTCAGCGAAAGCGGGCGGCCGTGACGGCCGCGGAATGGCGCCTACTGTAATGCCCTCGCATCGCGGCGCTCCCAGGGCGGCTTCAGGGGCGTTCGGCGACCTCGGCCTCGGCGCGCAGCCAGCGCACGAAATCCTGCGCATCGGGGTTGGTCGCGGCCCGGCGCGAGCTGTCGACGAAGTAGCCGCGGCGCGAGGCCACGCCGCTCTCGCCGAAGGGGGCGACCAGCTGGCCGCTGCGCACCAGTGCGCCGACCAGCGGCAGCCGGCCGATCACCACGCCCTGGCCCGCGACCGCGGCAGCCACCGCATCGGTGTACTGGGTGAAGCGCAGCGTGTTCTTCATGCGCAGGTCGGTCAGGCCCATGACCTGGAGCCAGGGTCCCCAGTCGACCATGGGCGTGCTCGCGTGTTCCGCCTCGTCGATCGTGAGCAGGGTCTGGCCCGGCAGGTCGGCCGGTTCGCGCAGCCGTGCGGCGATCTGCGGGGCGCACAGCGGCACCACGCTCTCCTCGAACAGGGCCGGGCCGGTGCCCCGCGCGATCGGCACGAAGCGCACCGCGACGTCGATGCGGCTGCGCTCGAAATCGAGCACCTCGAGCGTCGCCGACACGCGCACGTCGACCTCGGGATGGTCGGCCGTGAAGCGAGCGAGCCGCGGGATCAGCCAGAAGGACGCGAAGCCCGGCGTGCTGGTCACCGCCACGTGGCGCGACAGCGGCGCGCTGCGCACGCGCGCAGTGGCGTCGCGCAGGCGCTCGAGGCTGTCGACCACGGCGCGCTGCAGCACGCGGCCGGCCTCGGTCAGCGCCAGGGCGCGGTGTCGGCGCTCGAACAGCAGCACGCCGAGCGCAGCCTCGAGCTGCTGGATCTGCCGGCTCACGGCGGACTGGGTCAGGAACAGCTCGGCCGCGGCCCGCGTGAAGCTCAGCGTGCGGGCAGCGGCCTCGAAGCTGCGCAGCAGCTCGAGCGGCGGCAGGTCGGCCGTGTGCGGCAGGCGCTTCGCATTCTCTGGATGCATGCAATGAGTTCCGAATGACCGTATGACATGGAGACGATCGGTGACTATATTCATTCCCACACAGAATGCAAAGGAGTCCCACCATGACATCCCGCCCCCAACGCCTGAGCCTCAGCCTGCCCAAGATGGCGGTCTTCACGCTCCCCGACGCCCACGAGGTCGACATCGAATGCACCAGCGGCGCCGTCTGGGTCACGCTCGACCATGATCGGCGCGACATCGTCCTCGAACCCGGCCAGCGCTTTCGCAGCGACATTCACCGGCGCGCGCTGGTGGCCGCGCTCGAACCCTCCTGCGTGCGCTTCAGCGCACCCGGGCTCTCGCTCGCTGCACAGCCGCAGCCGGCCGCGCGGTCGCCTTGGCGACTGTGGCCCCTGCTCCACGGGATGTCCCCGGCTTGACCCTGCGGCCCGGGCGTTGAACCATCGACGCTCCAGGCCACGGAAGACGCATCCGCCGCCGCCGTGACCCGGCGGCGCCTTGCCGTCCGAACTCCGGGGCCCTCACTCACGGAAGAAGGACAGACATGGCAGAGGCATACATCGTCGCCACCGCGCGCACCGCGGGCGGCCGTCGCGGCGGCAAACTGGCAGGCTGGCACCCGGTGGACCTCGCGGCCCGCGTGCTCGACGCATTGGTGGATCGCAGCGGCATCGACCCGGCCGCGATCGAGGACGTGATCCTCGGCTGCGTGAGCCAGGTCGGCGAACAGGCCACCAACGTGGCGCGCAACGCGGTGCTGGCCTCGAAGCTGCCCGAATCGGTGCCCGGCACCTCGATAGACCGCCAGTGCGGATCGTCGCAGCAGGCGCTGCACTTCGCGGCCCAGGCCGTGATGTCGGGCAGCATGGACGCGGTGATCGCGGCCGGCGTCGAGAGCATGACGCGCGTTCCGATGTTCACGCCCAATGCGCTGCCGGCCAAGGCCGGACTCGGCACCTACATGAGCCCCGCGATGCAGGCGCGCTACCCCGGCGTCGAGTTCAGCCAGTTCACCGGCGCCGAGATGATCGCGCGCAACTACGGCCTCACCAAGGACATGCTCGACCGCTATGCCTTCGAGAGCCATCGCCGCGCGATCGCCGCCAGCCGCGAGGGCCTGTTCGGCGACGAGATCGTGCCGGTCGAGGTGCGGCTGGCCGACGGCAGCGCCAGCGGCGATCTGCACACGGTCGACGAAGGCATCCGCTTCGAGGCCACGCTCGAAGGCATCGCAGGCGTCAAGCTGATCGCCGAAGGCGGCCGCTGCACCGCCGCCACGGCAAGCCAGATCTGCGACGGCGCCAGCGGCGTGCTGGTGGTCAACGAACGCGGCCTCAAGGCACTCGGCGTGAAGCCCCTGGCGCGCATCCACCACATGAGCGTGATGGGCCACGACCCGGTGATCATGCTCGAGGCGCCGATCCCTGCCACTGCGCGCGCGCTGCAGAAGGCCGGCATGAAGATCGACGACATCGACCTCTACGAGGTCAACGAGGCCTTCGCGCCCGTGCCGCTGGCCTGGCTGCAGAAGCTGGGCGCCGATCCGGCCCGGCTCAACGTCAACGGCGGCGCGATCGCGCTGGGCCATCCGCTCGGCGCATCGGGCACCAAGCTCATGACCACGCTCGTCAACGCGCTCGGCCAGCGCGGCAAGCGCTACGGCCTGCAGACCATGTGCGAGGGCGGCGGCATGGCCAACGTGACGATCGTCGAGAGGCTCTGAGATGCCGGCCATCCTGTACCAGCTCGATGACGGCGTGGCGACGATCACGCTCAACCTGCCCGCCAAGCTCAACCCGGTCGCGCTCGAGCTGCAGCGCGAGCTCGGCGAGGCCCTGGCCCGCGTGCGCACCGACGGCAGCGTGCGCGCCGTGGTGCTGACCGGGGCCGGCAAGGCCTTCTGCGTCGGTGCCGACCTGAGCGCGATGCGCGAGCCCGAAGCGGGCCAGTCGCTCGGCGACCACACGGCCGAATGGATGCAGTCGGTCAGCAACCCGCTGATCGAGCAGCTGCGCGCGCTGCCGGTGCCCGTGGTGTGCGCGGTCAACGGCCCGGCGGCCGGTGCGGGCGTCGGCCTGGCGCTGGCCTGCGACATCGTGGTGGCGGCGCGCAGCGCCTATTTCTACCTGCCCTTCCTGCCCAAGCTGGGCATCGTGCCGGACCTCGGCTGCACCTGGTTCATTCCGCGCCGCATCGGGCCCGCGCGGGCGATGGGCATGGCGCTGCTCGACGAGAAGCTCGGCGCCGAAGCCGCCGTGCAGTGGGGCCTGATCTGGGCCGCGGTCGACGATGCGCTGCTGCAGGGCGAGGCGGTCCGGATCGCGCAGCGCCTGGCCCGCCTGCCCGCGCATGCGGTGCAGGAGGCACGCCGCGCGATCGAGCAGTCGGAGCGCCACACGCTGCCCGAGCAGCTGCACTACGAGAGCGAGCGCCAGCGCGAGCTGATCGGCAGGCCGAGCTTCGCCGAGGGCGTGACGGCCTTCCTGCAGAAGCGCGCACCGGTCTTCCCGCCGCGCTGACCCGGAAGCCCGCGAGATGATCGAACGCACCCTTTTCGGCCCCGACCACGAGGCCTTTCGCGACAGCTTCCGCCGCTTCATGGACCGCGAGATCGCGCCCTTCCACGAGGCCTGGGAAGACCAGGGCTACGTCGACCGCGCAGTCTGGAACAAGGCCGGCGAGAACGGCTTCCTGTGCATGGGCCTGCCCGAGGCCTACGGCGGCGCGGACGCCGACCTGCTCTATTCGGTGATCCAGTTCGAGGAGCTTTGGGCGCGCGGCTTCACGGGCATCGGCTACGGGCTGCACAGCGAGATCGTCGCGCCCTACATCCTGCGCTACGGCACCCAGGCGCAGAAGGCGCTCTACCTGCCGAAGCTCGCGAGCGGCGAGATGATCGGCGCCATCGCCATGAGCGAGCCTTCCGCGGGAAGCGACCTGCAGGCGGTGCGCTCGACCGCGCTGCGCCAGGCCGACGGCAGCTACCTGCTGAACGGCAGCAAGACCTTCATCACCAACGGCTGGCATGCCGATCTCGTGATCGTGGTCGCCAAGACCGATCCGGCCGGCGGCGCCAAGGGCACCAGCCTGTTCCTGGTCGAGCGCGGCACGCCGGGCTTCGAGAAGGGCAAGCGGCTCAAGAAGCTGGGCCTCAAGGCGCAGGACACCTCCGAACTGTTCTTCGACGACGTGCGGCTGCCGGCCGAGGCCCTGCTCGGCGGCGCGGCGCAGGAGAACCGCGGCTTCGTCTGCCTGATGGAGCAATTGCCCTGGGAGCGGATGCAGATCGCGATCGGCGCGGTGGCGGCGTCGCAATCGATCATCGACCAGACCGTCGCCTACGTGAAGGACCGCAAGGTCTTCGGCCAGCCCGTGGCTGCCTACCAGAACACGCGCTACAAGCTCGCCGAGCTGCAGACCGAGGTGCAGGTGGCACAGGTCTTCGTCGACAAGTGCATCGAGCTGCTGATGGCCGAGAAGCTCGACACCGCGACCGCCAGCATGGCCAAGTACTGGACCAGCGACCTGCAGTGCAAGGTGATGGACGAATGCCTGCAGCTGCACGGCGGCTACGGCTTCATGTGGGAATACCCCGTGACGCGCGCGTACGCCGATGCCCGCGTGCAGCGCATCTACGGCGGCACCAACGAGATCATGAAAGAGGTGATCACGCGCGCGATGGGCCTGCCGGGGCGGTGAGCCCCCACGCTCCCCCACTGCGTGTGGGTCGCTGCCCCCCGAGGGGGCCGCAGGCCGCCTTGGGGCGGCCCGGCGCCGGCCTGCGGTGAGCCCCCACGCTCCCCCACTCCGTGTGGGTCGCTGCCCCCGGAGGGGGCCGCAGGCCGCCTTGGGGCGGCCCGGCGCCGGCCTGCGGTGAGCCCCCACGCTCCCCCACTGCGTGTGGGTCGCTGCCCCCCGAGGGGGCCGCAGGCCGCCTTGGGGCGGCCCGGCGCCGGCCTGATACCCGCACTGGCGGGCCGGGCCCTGCTGCGTGAGAATGCCCCATGCCCACGCCCAATGCCTTCTACGCCCAGTCCGGCGGCGTCACGTCGGTCATCAACGCCTCGGCCTGCGGCGTCATCGAGACCGCGCGCCGACACCCGGCACGCATCGGCACGGTGTACGCGGGGCGCAACGGCATCCTGGGTGCGCTCACCGAGGACCTGATCGACACCTCCCGGGAATCGGCCACGGCCATCGCCGCACTGCGCAGCACGCCGGCGGGCGCCTTCGGCTCCTGTCGCTACAAGCTCAAGTCGCTCGACAAGAACCGGCGCGAGTACGAACGCCTGATCGAGGTCTTCAAGGCCCACGGCATCGGCTACTTCTTCTACAACGGCGGCGGCGACTCGGCCGACACCTGCTTCAAGATCAGCCAGCTCTCGCAGTCGATGGGCTTTGCGCTGCAGGCGATCCACGTGCCCAAGACCATCGACAACGACCTGCCGCTGACCGACTGCTGCCCGGGCTTCGGCTCGGTGGCGAAATACGTCGCGGTGTCCACGCTCGAGGCCTCGCTCGACGTGCGCTCGATGGCGGCCACCTCCACCAAGGTGTTCGTGCTCGAGGTCATGGGCCGCCACGCGGGCTGGATCGCGGCGGCGGGCGGCCTGGTCGAATCCCTCGGCATCCCGGTGGTCATCCTGTTCCCCGAGATCCCGTTCGATCGCGCACGCTTCCTTGCCCGCGTCGACGCGCTCGTGAAGCAGCATGGCTACTGCACCGTGGTGGTGTCCGAAGGCAGCCACCATCCCGACGGCACCTTCCTGGCCGAGCAGGGCAGCAAGGATGCCTTCGGCCATGCACAGCTCGGCGGTGCCGCGCCCGTCGTGGCCCAGATGGTCAAGGAAGCCCTGGGCCACAAGTTCCATTGGGCGGTGGCCGACTACCTGCAGCGCTCGGCACGCCACATCGCCTCGGCCACCGACGTGGCGCAGGCCTATGCGCTCGGCGAGCGCGCGGTCGAGCTCGCCCTCGAGGGCCGCAACGCGGTGATGCCGACCATCGAGCGCACCGCCGACGAGCCCTATGCCTGGCAGATCGGCATGGCGCCGCTGGACCAGGTCGCGAACGCCGAGAAGTTCATGCCGCGCGACCTCATCTCGGACGACGGCTTCGGCATCAGCGACAAGGGCCGGCGCTACCTGCTGCCGCTGATCCAGGGCGAGGACTACCCCGACTACCGCAACGGCCTGCCGGTCTACGTCACGCTCGCCAACATCGCGGTGCCGAAGAAGCTGCCGCCTTTCGCACTCGCCTGAAGATGGCAGCCCCTTCCGACGCACCCGATGCCTCGCGCTGCCCGCTGTGCGGCGAGTCGAACCGCTGCGCGATCGAAGTCGAGCGCGAAACCGGCCAGGCCCAGCCGCCCTGCTGGTGCATGGAGGTCGACTTCGGCGAAGCGCTGCTGGCCCGCGTGCCCGAGGCCAAGCGGCGTCTGGCCTGCATCTGCGCGCGTTGCGCCGCGCAGGCCGCGCTTCAGGACTGAGCGTCCTGCAGCAGCGCGGGCTCGGCGTCGGCCGGCGCCGCCACGGTTTCGGCCGCCTCCGGCTTCACCGCCATCGCCGGCAGGCCGCCGCGCTCGCGCTGCTCGGTGATCACCTGGTGGATGAACTGCAGCTTGCCGACCGCGGTGCGCGGCAGCACGAAGGGGTAGTAGTCGGGCTGGCCCATGCTGCGCGACAGTTCGTTGAGCACATTGGTGAGCCGCACCCAGCCGTTGAGGAAATCGAGGAAGCGCCCGGCATCCGGATGCTCGGGCTGCCACAGGTCGGAAAGCTCGAACAGGTCGCTCGCGAGCTCGACGTTCTGCGCATCGACGCCGAAGCTCATCGCGGTGTCGGCGGTGTCGGCCATGTGCAGGTAGTGGGCCCAGGTCTCGGCCCAGTCCTCCCACGGATGCGAGCTCGCGTAGCTCGTCACGAAGCGGTTGGCCCAGTCGGGCTGCGGGCCGTTGTCGTAGTGGTTGCGCAGCGCGGCACCGTAGTCGTCGCGCTCGTCGCCGAAGAGCTGGCGAAAGCCCTCGAGCCACGGCGTGGGATAGACCAGCAAGTCCCAGTAGTAGTGGCCGATCTCGTGGCGGAAGTGGCCCAGCAGGGTGCGGTAGGGCTCGCGCATCTCGGCCCGGATGCGCTCGCGCACCGTGTCCTCGGCCTCCTCGGCATTGAGCGTGATGATGCCCATCTGGTGGCCGGTCATGACGTGCGGGCCGCCCGGCACGTTGCTCAGGAAGTCGAAGGCCAGGCCGTGCTCGGGGTCGTCGAGCCGCGTGACCACCGGCAGGCCCAGCGCCAGCAGCTGCGAGATGAGCCTGCGCTTGGCCAGCTCCAGGCTGCGCCAGAGGCGGCCGTTGCTCTCGAGCGTGAGGTCGGGAATGGTGCGCGTGACGCTGCACGACAGGCACAGGCCGGGCACCAGCCCGGCCGTGGAGAAGGAAGGGTCGTCGCCCTCGCGCGGCGCCGGCACCATCCAGTTGCAGCCGGCTGGCGTCATGAGGTTGTCGCAGCAGCGGTAGGCGCGGCCCTGGCCGTCGCCGAACACCGTGAAGGTGCCGGGCTCGGCGCCCTCGAAGGCAGCCGGTGCCAGCGGCATGACCCCGAGCCGGTCGATCACGTAGCCGAGCGGCGTCTGGCAGGCCAGGCACTGGCTGTTGCCCAGAAACACCGGTCGCCCGCACTGGCACTGGTAGGCGCGGCTCAGCGTGGGGGCCTGGAGTTCGGTGGCGAGGGTGGTGTCGGCGTCCGCGGACGCATCGGCGGTGGTGTCGTTGTTGTCGTTTTGCGTGGTCATGCGGCGTGTCCGAACGGGCGGTATCTACGGGAGCGCGCCATCGTAGTGCGGCCGCTTCCGAAAGGCAGCGGCGCAAACGCCGATATGCTTGTAGGACGGCTCGAGCCGACTTTCCACGATGACCCCACCTCCCCCGCAAGATCTCCGGGCCCGCTACGGCGAGCGCTACCGCTGGCTGCTGCTCTTGTCGGTCATGGTGGGGGTGATGGCCTCGATCATGTCGTCCACCATCGTCAACGTCGCGATTCCCGGCATGAGCCACCACTTCGCGCTCGGCCAGGAGCGCGCGCAGTGGGTCAGCTCCGGCTTCATGGTCGCGATGACCGTGTCGATGCTGACCACGCCGTGGCTGCTGTCGCGCTACGGCTACCGCCGCACCTACGTGGGCACCATGGTGCTGCTCCTGGCCGGCGGGTTGCTGGGCGGGCTCGCCGACGCGTTCTCGCTGGTGCTGATCGCGCGCGTTGCCGAGGGCCTGGCGGCCGGCGTGGTGCAGCCGATCCCGGCCATCATCATCCTGCGCGCCTTCGAGCCGCACGAGCAGGGCCGCGCCAGCGGCATCTTCGGCATGGGCGTCGTGCTGGCGCCCGCGATCGGGCCGAGCATCGGCGGCGTGCTGGTCGATCTCTTCGGCTGGCGCTCGATCTTCTTCATGGTGGTGCCCTTCTGCCTCGCCTCGATCGCGCTGGCCTACCGCTTCGTGCCGACCACCGCGCCGGGCGGCGCGGTCGCGGCGCGCAGCGGCGGGCTTGACTGGCGCGGCCTCGCGCTCGGCACCTTCGGCACGCTGTGCCTGCTGAACGGCCTGGTCGCGCTACGTGGCGACTCGCCGCTCGAGGCCGGCTTGCTGCTGGCCGCCGCGGGCGCCGGCTTCGGCGCCTTCCTGGCCTGGCAGAAGCGCTACGCGGCCGCGGGCGGCACGCCGCTTATGAACCTCGCGCTGTTCCAGCACCGCCAGTTCGCGATGGGCAGCATCGTGGCCTTCATCTACGGCACCGCGCTGTTCGGCTCGACCTACCTGCTGCCGGTCTACATGCAGGTCGGCCTGCAGCTGTCGGCCTCGCACGTGGGCACCATCCTGCTGCCGGCCGGCATCGTGCTCGCGATCACCATCGCCGGCGTGGGCCGCCTGGCCGACCGGCACCCGACCTACCTGCTGGTGAGCATCGGCCTGCTGCTGCTGGCCGTCTCCTTCGCGCTCATGATGGTCCTGCGGCTCGACAGCGCGCTGTGGCTGCTGGTGATCTTCGCCATCGTGGGGCGTATCGGGCTCGGCTTCATCCTGCCGTCGCTGAACCTGGGCTCGATGCGGCCGCTGCCCAAGCCGCTGATTCCGCAGGGCGCCAGCGCGATCAATTTCCTGCGCATGCTGGGCGGCGCCGCCGGCGTGAGCCTGTGCGCGATCATCCTCGAGTGGCGGCTCGCAGCGCATGGAGATTCGCTGACCAACCCGGTCAGCAGCGCAGCCCGCCTGGCCGCGTTCGACGAAGTGTTCGCACTGCTGGCCGCGCTCTGCGCGCTGGCGATCCTGGCCGCCTGGCAGCTGCGCGTGAAGGCGCCGCCCGAGGTCGACTGAGCGATTCCGCGGCTCGGGTCTAATAGCCCCATGTGCCAGCTGCTCGGAATGAACTGCAACACGCCGACCGACGTGACCTTCAGCTTCACGGGCTTCGCCCAGCGCGGCGGCCGCACCGACCACCATGCCGACGGCTGGGGCATCGCCTTCTTCGAGGACCGTGGCCTGCGCCATTTCGTCGACCACCAGCCGGCCTGCGAATCGCCGGTGGCCGAACTGATCCGGCGCTACCCGATCCAGAGCCGCAACGTCATCGCCCACATCCGCAAGGCCACGCAGGGCGCGGTCAACCTCCAGAACTGCCACCCCTTCGTGCGCGAGCTGTGGGGCCGCTACTGGGTGTTCGCGCACAACGGCGACCTGAAGGATTTCCGGCCGCGCCTGCACGGCAACTTCCATCCCGTGGGCAGCACCGACAGCGAGCACGCCTTCTGCTGGCTGATGCAGGAACTGGCCAAGTCGCATGCCGGCGTGCCGAGCGTCGAAGAGCTCACGCTGACCCTGCGCGAACTGGCACCGCGGCTCGCGGCCCACGGCACCTTCAACTTCATGCTGTCCAACGGGCAGGCGCTGTGGGCCCATGCCTCGACCCATCTCTGGTACGTGGAACGCCGCCATCCCTTCCTGACCGCGGAGCTGTCGGACGAGGACCTGAGCATCGATTTCGCCCAGCACACGACGCCGGACGACCGGGTGGCCGTGGTGGTGACCTCGCCGCTCACGACCAACGAGCAGTGGACCGCGTTTACCCCGCACGAACTGGCCGTGTTCGTCGACGGCCGCCGGCAGGCCTGAAGCGGCCCGCAGGGCCTCGCGCCGCGCCCTGCAGCGCCGGCGCCGTATGAGGCAAAAACAACGGAACCGAACCATTGGGCGTGCCGCACCACCAGCGTGCGGCCGGTCAACTGGACAATAACGGTTCTCATTTGCAAGAAAAAAGAAATCGACCCATGACCCCTCATCGCCTTCCCCTGCGCCCGGTCGCGCTCGCCTGCGCCCTGGCCCTGCAAGCCTTCGTGGTTGCCGCCCAGACCGCGCCTGCCGCCGACGCAGCAGCGCAGGGCGGCACGCTCGCTACCGTCACGGTCGAGGCCAGCGCCGACGCCTCGGCCGAGGGCCTGGCCAAGCCTTTCGCGGGCGGCCAGGTCGCCAACGGCGCGCGCGTCGGCCTGCTCGGCACCACCAGCCTGATGGACACGCCGTTCTCGATCACCTCCTACACCAACCAGCTGATCCAGGACCAGCAGGCCCAGAGCGTCGCCGACGTGCTGCTCAACGCGCCCTCGATCCGCCAGGCCCGCGGCTTCGGCAACTTCCAGGAGCTCTACGTGGTGCGCGGCTTCCCGATGTTCTCGGACGACATCGCCTACAACGGCCTCTACGGCATGCTGCCGCGCCAGTACATCGCCTCCGAGTTCTTCGAGCGCGTCGAGGTGCTGCTCGGCCCCAACGCCTTCCTGAACGGCGCTGCGCCCGGCGGCAGCAGCATCGGCGGCGCGATCAACCTGGTGCCCAAGCGGGCGCCCAACGAACCGCTGACCCGCGTCGGCCTCGGCGTGCAGAGCGGCGGTGAAGGCTCGGGCTCGTTCGACATCGCGCGCCGCTTCGGCCCCGACGAAAGCACCGGCGTGCGCCTCAACGGCGTCTACCGCAACGGCGGCACCGGCGTCGACGACGAGAAGCGCGAACTCGGCGCGGTCGGCGTCGGCATCGACTGGCGCAGCCGCAATGTCCGGCTGTCGGCCGACGTCGGCTACCAGGACCACACGATCACCGAGGGCCGTCCGAGCGTGACGCCGGGCTTCGGCCTGCCGATCCCGACGCCGCCCGACGCCAAGAGCAACTTCGCCCAGCCCTGGACCTACTCCAAGGAACGCGACACCTTCGGCACCGTGCGCGGCGAGGTCGACTTCAACGACAACGTGACCGGCTGGGTCGCGGGCGGCATGCGCGAAGGCAAGGAATCGAATTCGGTCGCCAACCTGACCATGACCAACGTCTTCGGTGGCGCCAGCGCCTATCGTTTCGACAACGAGCGCGAGGACAAGGTCTCGACCGGCGAGATCGGCGTGCGCGGCAAGTTCAGGACCGGCTCGGTCGGCCACAACCTGGTCGCCTCGGCCAATGCCTACGACGATCAGGAACGCAACGCCTACGGCATGTCGGGCAGCACGATCCTCACCAACATCTACGCGCCGGTGGCTTCGCTGCCGCCACCCGCCAACCTCTACACGGGTGGCATCCTGAGCCGCCCCCAGGTCACCGAGAAGACCAAGACCTCCAGCTTCGCGATCGCCGACACGATGTCGTTCGCGCAGGACACGGTGCTGCTCACGATCGGCGCGCGGCGCCAGACCATCGAGCAGACCAGCTACAACTTCGACTCGGGCCTCGAGACCAGCAGCTACGACGAGAGCAAGACCACGCCGGTGGCCGGCGTGGTGTTCAGGGCGACCAAGGACATCTCGGTCTACGGCAACTACATCGAAGGCCTGCTCAAGGGCGACGTCGCACCCTCGTTCACCGCCTCGGGCCAGCCGATCGCCAATGCCGGCCAGGTGTTCGCGCCCGCGGTCTCGAAGCAGAAGGAAATCGGCGTCAAGTACGAGAACGCCGGCATCGGCGCGACCGCGGCCGTGTTCGAGATCACCAAGCCGCAGTCCTTCGTGGTCAACGGCGTCTATGGCGACAACGGCGAGCAGCGCAACCGCGGCTTCGAGCTCGCGGTGTTCGGCGAACCGGTGCGCGGCCTGCGCGTGCTGGGCGGCCTGACGCTGCTCGATGCCGAGCAGAAGCGCACCGAAGGCGGCCTGACCGACGGCAACGACGTGATCGGCGTGCCGCGCCAGCAGTTCAACCTCGGCGCCGAGTGGGACATCCCGGGTGTGCGCGGCCTGGCCGTCAACGCCCGCTTCATCTACACCTCCAAGCAGTACGCCGACGCAGCCAACCTGCAGCAGCTGCCCGACTGGAACCGCTTCGATCTCGGCGCCCGCTACCTGATGGACATCGGCAACGGCCGCCTGCTCACGCTGCGCGCACGCGTCGACAACGTCTTCAACAAGGCCTACTGGGCTTCCACCGGCGGCTACCCGGGCTCGAACTACCTCGTGATGGGCGCGCCGCGCACCTTCGTGCTCAACGCCAGCGTGGACTTCTGAAACCTTGCGGGACAGACCAGGAAACCGCGCAGCGGTTTCTCCCCTGTCTCCAACCCATCAGTTCCCCCGCGCCACTTCCGCCTCCAGCGCATCGACGAACATGGCCGGCACGTCGAAGCCGGTCTGTTCGGTGATCTCCTGGAAGCAGGTCGGGCTCGTGACGTTGATCTCGGTAACGTAGTCGCCGATCACGTCGAGCCCGATCAGGAGCAGCCCGCGCGGCGCCAGCGCGCTGCCCACGGCCTCGGCGATCTCGCGGTTGCGCGGCGACAGCGGCTGGGCCACGCCCTTGCCGCCGGCCGCGAGGTTGCCGCGCACCTCGCTGCCCTGCGGGATGCGGGCCAGCACGAAGGGCACCGGCTCGCCCGCGATGATCAGGATGCGCTTGTCGCCGGCCGCGATCTCGGGCACGAAGCGCTGCACCATGATCGTCTCGGCGCCATCCTTGTTGAGGGTCTCGGTGATCGAGCCGAGGTTGAGGCCGTCCTCGCGCACGCGGAAGATGCCCATGCCGCCCATGCCGTCGAGCGGCTTCAGGATGATGTCCCTGTGCTCGGCGTGGAAGGCGCGCACCGCCGCCGGATCGCGCGTCACGAGCGTCGGCGCCGTGAACTGCTGGAACTCCATCACCGCGAGCTTCTCGGGGTGCTCGCGCAGCGACGCCGGCCGGTTGACGACCGCCGCGCCCTCGCGCTCCGCCTGGCCCAGCAGGTGGGTGGCATAGATGTATTCGGCATCGAAGGGCGGGTCCTTGCGCATGACGACGGCGTCGAAGCCGTGCAGCGGCGCCAGCCGGCGCGGCGTCTCGGTGAACCAGACATCGGCATTGCCCGTGAGCCGGATGTCGCGCACCTGGCCGGTCACGGGCTGGCCGGTCTGCCAGCCGAGATCGCGCGGCTCGCAGGCCGAGATCTCGTGGCCGCGGCGCTGCGCCTCGCGCATCATCGAGAAGGTGGTGTCCTTGTAGATCTTGAACTGCTCGAGCGGGTCGGCGACGAAGAGGATGTTCACTTGCTGTTCTTTCCGGTGGCGGCCTTGGCTTCTTCCTGCTTGATCTTGCACGCAGGTGCGATGTCCTTGCCGGGCTCGGCCTTCTTGCGGCCCAGTTGCTGGATGGCCAGCGCGAGGGCGCCAGCCACCACGCCCCAGAAGGCGGAGCCGATGCCCAGCAGCGTGACGCCCGAGAGCGTCACGAGGAAGGTGATCAGCGCGGCCTCGCGGTGCGATTCGTCGCGCACCGCGGCGGCCAGTCCGCCGCCGATGGTGCCGAGCAGCGCCAGGCCCGCGATGGTGGCGACCAGCTCCTTCGGGAAGGCCGTGAGCAGGCCGGTCACCGCGGCGCCGAAGAGGCCGATCACGACGTAGATGGCACCGCAGCTCACGGCCGCGGTGTAGCGTCGCGCCGGGTCCTCGTGTGCCTCGCGGCCCATGCAGATCGCGGCGGTGATCGCGCTGAGGTTGAGCGCGAAGGCGCCGAAGGGCGCCAGGACCAGCGTGAAGAGGCCGCTGATCGTGATGAGCTTCGACACCGGCAGGTCGTAGCCGGCGGCGCGGATGGCGGCCACGCCCGGCAGGTTCTGCGAGGCCATCGTCACGACGAACAGCGGCAGTGCGAGGCTCACGACCGCCTGCCAGCTGAAGGTCGGCATCGTGAACAGCGGCAGCGCCAGGTCGAAGTGCACCGCGCCCCAGGCCAGCTCGCCGCGCGCGGCGACGAACACGATGCCGGCCAGCAGCGTCAGCGGCACCGCATAGCGCGGCGCGAAGCGCCGGCCCAGGAGATAGCAGCCGAGCATCAGCAGCACCAGCGGCAGCGCGGTCTGGGCCGCCACGAAGGCCTGCAGGCCGAAGCGCGCCAGCACGCCCGCGAGCAGCGCCGAGGCCAGCGCCATCGGAATCCGGTTCATCACGCGCTCGAACCAACCGGTGGCGCCCGCGAGCGTCATGAGCAGCGCGCAGACGATGAAGGCACCGACCGCCTCGTTCATCGAGAAGCCCGCGCCGGCGACCGCGAGCACGGCCGCACCCGGTGTGCTCCAGGCGATCATCACGGGCTTGCGCCACCACAGCGAGGGCAGCGCCGAGGCCAGCCCCATGCCGATTCCCAACGCCCACATCCACGACGAGATCATCTCGGGCGTGGCGCCGAAGGCCTGCGCGGCCTGGAACACGATCGCCACCGAGCTCGTGAAGCCGACCAGCACCGCGACGAAGCCGGCCGTGAAGGCCGAGAGGCTCAGGTCCTTGAAGAAACGCATGTCTATTGCTCGCCCCCAGGTTGCCCGCACTTCGTGTCGGGCGGCCACCCCCTGCCGGGGGCAACACCAGCGGCCCGGCAAGGCCGGTTCCGCGGTGTTCCGCGAAAGGGCCGGGCCGCGCCGGTCGAGTCCAGAAAGCGGGCCGTCGACAAGCTAGATCTCGATCTTCGAGCCGAGCTCGACCACCGCGTTGTTGGGCAGCCCGAGGAAGTCCGCCGCGCCGCTCGCGTTGTGGTGCATCTGCGCGAACAGCTTCTCGCGCCAGGGCGCCATGCCGCTGCCGAGGGTCGGGATCACGACGTCGCGCGAGAGGAAATAGCTGGTCGCCATCGGCTCGAGCTGGCAGCCGCGCAGGCGCGCATGCTCGAGCGCACGCGGCAGGTCGATCTCGTTCTTGAAGCCGTAGTGCACCACCACCTGCCAGCAGTGGTGGCCGAGCGGCTCCATCTCGATGCGCTTTTCCATCGGGATCCACGGCACCTCGTGGTTGCGCACCGTGACGAACAGATTCTGGTCGTGCAGCACCTTGTTGTGCTTCAGGTTGTGCAGCAGCGCATTCGGCACCACGCCGGGCTCGGCGGTCAGGAAGACCGCGGTGCCGTCGACGCGCGCGGGCGGGCTCACGAACACCGAATCGAGGAAGCCGCGCAGGTCGATCGCCTCGGCCAGCTGGGTCTCGCCCATCAGGCGCCGGCCTTCCTTCCAGGTCAGCATCAGCATGAAGATCGAGCCGCCGATCAGGAGCGGGAACCAGCCGCCGTCGAACAGCTTGAGCAGGTTGGAGGCGAAGAACAGGAAGTCGACGACGAAGAAGGCGCCGGTGGCCGCAATGCACAGCGCGAGCGGGTAGTTCCAGGCGTAGCGGATCACGAAGAAGGTCAGCACCGTGGTGATCAGCATGTCGGTCGTGACCGCGATGCCGTAGGCGGCCGCGAGGTTGCTCGACGAGCGGAACATCACGACCGCCAGCACGATCGCCACGAACAGCCCCCAGTTCACGAAGGGGATGTAGATCTGGCCCGCGGTGCGCACGCTGGTGTGCTCGATGTTCATGCGCGGCAGGAAGCCCAGCTGGATCACCTGGCGCGTGACGCTGAAGGCGCCCGTGATCAGCGCCTGCGAGGCGATCACCGTGGCCGCGGTGGCCAGCAGCACCAGCGGCAGCAGCGCCCATTCGGGCGCCATCATGAAGAAGGGGTTCTTCACGGCCAGCGGGTTCTCGAGCAGCAGCGCGCCCTGGCCGAAGTAGTTGAGCGTGAGCGCCGGCATCACGACCGAGAACCAGGCGATGCGGATCGGGCTCTTGCCGAAATGGCCCAGATCGGCGTAGAGCGCCTCGGCGCCGGTGACGCACAGCACGGTGGCGCCCAGGATGATGAAGCTGGTGCCCGGGTTGTCCCACATGAAGCGCAGCGCGTAGTGCGGGCTCAGCGCCTTGAGGATCTCGGGATGATTCATGATCTGCGAGACGCCCAGCACCGAGATCGCCAGGAACCAGGCCAGCGTGATCGGCCCGAAGAACTTGCCGATGCCCGCGGTGCCGCGCTTCTGCACCGCGAAGAGCCCGAACAGCACGACCAGGGTGATCGGGATCACGTAGTGGCGGAACTGCGGCGACACCACCTCCAGCCCCTCGACCGCCGACAGCACCGAGATCGCCGGCGTGATGACGCCGTCGCCGTAGAACAGCGAAGTGCCGAAGATGCCGACCACCAGCAGCACCCGCCGCAAGCGCGGCTTGTCGACCACCGCCTGCGAGGCCAGCGCCAGCATCGCGACCAGGCCCCCCTCGCCCTCGTTGTCGGCGCGCAGCACCAGCACCACGTACTTCAGCGAGACGATCACCGTCAGCGTCCAGAAGAACATCGACAGGATGCCGTAGACGTTCTCGATCGTGAACGGGACGTGGCCGTGGCCGAAGACCTCCTTGACCGCGTAGAGGACGCTCGTGCCGATGTCGCCGTAGACGACGCCGATGGCCGCGAGGATCAGCGCAGCGGAGGAGGATTTGGGAGCGGACACGTGCGGGGCTGCAGCAAAGGGTCGTCGGCGTGCAGCACGCCGTGCGGCGCCTCGACGGACCGAACGGGCCGCGTCACGCGCCTTTCCCCCCTGTCGTTGGCTTTGTTATGGGAAGGCTATTTTGCCGCCGCCGCGAAGGGCTGCAAGATGTAGGCTGAAATCATTCGTAGACTTCGGCATCGGGGTCGGTCGCCTCGAGCTCGTAGCTGGCCGCCACCATGGCGAGCCGGCCGATGACGCCGTACATGTAGAAGCGGTTGGGGGCGCTGGCGCCCGGCTTGGCGCCCGGCTGGGGCAGGTGGGCGCTTTCCGAGAAGGCCAGCGGCACGAAGCTGGCGCCCGGCAGGTTGAGGTTCTCGTCCGGGTTGCGCTCGGCATGCACGCGGTAGAAGCCGCCCACCACGTAGCGGTCCATCATGTAGACGACCGGCTCGGCGACGCCGTTGTGCACGCGCTCGTTGGTCAGCACGCCTTCCTGCACGATCAGGTCGCAGGGCTCCGGGCTTTCCTTGCCGACCGCGCCCTTGTGGCCGAGGCGGGGACGACGCACCAGCGCCTCGATCTCCTTGGCGTCGCGCACGGTCATCACGCCCAGGCCCGGGCTGCCGTTGTCGGTCTTGACCACCACGAACGGCTTCTCGTTGATGCCGTATTCCTTGTACTTGCGGCGGACCTTGGACAGCAGCGCATCGACATGGCTGGTCAGCACGTCGATGCCCTGGCCGGTCGCGAAGCTCACGTCGGCGGCCTTGGCGTACATCGGGTTGATCAGCCAGGGGTCGATGCCGAGCAGCTTGCCGAAGCGCTTGGACACCTCTTCGTAACTGTGGAAATGGTTGCTCTTGCGTCGCACCGACCAGCCGGCGTGCAGCGGCGGCAGCAGGTACTGCTCGTGCAGATCTTCCAGGATGCCCGGCGTGCCGGCCGCGAGGTCGGTGTTGAGCAGGATGGTGCAGGGGTCGAAATGCTTGAGCCCGAGCCGGCGCTTGCTGCGGGCCACGGGCTCGAGGCAGACCGTCTCGCCGTTGGGCAGTTCGATCTTCTTGGGCGACTTGATCGCCGGGTCGATCGAGCCGACCCGCACGTTGAGCCCGGCCATGTGGAAGATCCGCACCAGCTGCGCCACGTTGGCCAGGTAGAAGGTGTTGCGCGAATGGTTCTCGGGAATCACCAGCAGGTTGCGCGCCTCGGGGCAGATCTTCTCGATCGCCGCCTGGGCCGCCTGCACCGCCAGCGGCAGCATCTCCTGCGTGAGGTTGTTCCAGCCTCCCGGATACAGGTTGGTATCGACCGGTGCCAGCTTGAAGCCGGCATTGCGGATGTCGACCGAGCTGTAGAAGGGCGGCGTGTGCTCCATCCATTCGAGCCGGAACCAGCGCTCGATGGCGGGCGTGGAATCGAGCACCCGCTGCTCGAGTTCGTTGATGGGGCCGGTCAGGGCAGTGACGAGATGGGGGACCATGCGGGCGGCCTTGTTGGTTTTTTGCCTGAGCTTAGAGCGCGGATTGTAGATTTTGGGGCGGACTCCCCAATGACAACCCTCGGAAAAAAGGCGCCCGGCCCCCCGGGCCGGCCGCGCTTAGCCCCTGACTTCGCCCTGGCCCAGCACCACGTACTTGAGCGAGGTGAGTCCCTCGATGCCGACCGGCCCGCGCGCATGGAACTTGTCGGTGCTGATGCCGATCTCGGCGCCGAGGCCGAACTCGAAGCCGTCGGCGAAGCGCGTGCTGGCATTCACCATCACGCTGGCCGAGTCGACCTCGCGCAGGAAGCGCTGGGCGTTCATGTGGTCGCGCGTGACGATGGCGTCGGTGTGGTGGCTCGAATAGCGGTTGATGTGGGCGATGGCCTCGTCCACGCCCGCGACCACCTTGATGCTGATCACCGCGGCCAGGTATTCCTCCGACCAGTCGGACTCGACCGCGTCGACGATGCGCGCGTTCGGCAGGTGGGCCGCATCGGCGCGCAGGATCCGCGCGGCCGCGGGGTCGCAGCGCATCTCGACGCCCTTGGCTGCGAACACCGCGCCGATCTCGGGCAGGAAGGCCTCGGCGACGGTGTCGGCCACCAGCAGGCCTTCGGCGGCGTTGCAGGGGCTGTACTTCTGTGTCTTGGCGTTGTCGACGATGCGCAGCGCCATGTCGGGCTCGGCCGTGTGGTCGACGTAGACGTGGCAGTTGCCGTCGAGGTGCTTGATGACCGGGACCCGGGCATCGCGGCTGATGCGCTCGATCAGGCCCTTGCCGCCGCGCGGGATGATCACGTCGACGAACTGCGGCATCGCGATCAGCTGGCCCACGGCCTCGCGGTCGGTGGTGCCGACCAGCTGCACCGCGTCGACCGGCAGGCCGGCCTCCTCGAGCGACTCGGCCACCAGCAGGGCCAGCGCCTTGTTTGACTCGATGGCCTCGGAGCCGCCGCGCAGGATCGCCGCGTTGCCGCTCTTGATCGCCAGGCTCGCGGCCTCGATGGTCACGTTGGGGCGGCTCTCGTAGATCATGCCGAAGACGCCGATCGGCACCCGCATCTGGCCGACCCGGATGCCGCTGGGCTGCTGCTTCATGCCGATGACTTCACCGATGACGTCGGACATGGCGGCGAGCTGCTCGCAGCCCTGGGCCACGGTCTCGATGATCTTCGGGGTGAGCTTGAGGCGGTCGACCATCGGGGCCGACAGGCCGGCGCCCTCGGCGCGGGCGAGGTCCTTGGCGTTGGCTTCGGCCAGCGGCTCGCCGGCGGCCCGTAGGCGCCGTGCCAGTGCCTTCAAGGCCTTGTTCTTGGTGGCGGCATCCGCGCGCGCCATGAGTGCTGAGGCCAGCTTGGCCTGCAGTCCGAGCGTCTGTACATACTCGGATACGTTCAGGGTGTTCATCCCCGGATTGTGCCGCGAAGGCCAAAGCCGGCGCCGGCCAGGGGCCGAAAATGCACCAATAGCGTGCATCTACGACGAAAAATCAACGCCGCGGGGCGGATGCTCCGGCCGGCGCGCAGGCGCGGCACAGCATGAAGGCCAGCCGCTGCAGCGCCTGCCAGCCATTGACCGGCCAGTCGGGTTGCTTCAGGCCCTTGACGATGCCGTCGACCACGTGGGCAGCGCGCAGCATGCGCGCCAGCGCGCGCTCGTCGAGCCGCGGCAGCACCCGCTCGAAGGCCCGCTCGCGCGCGCCCCAGATGCGGTTCTCGCGCAGCGCCATCGGCAGCGGACGGCCGGCCGCCATGGCGTCCTTCACACGCTTGAGCGCGCGGATGTCCTCGGCCAGCGTGTAGTGCACCAGCACCTCGGCCTCGCCCTCGGCCTGCAGGCCTTCGAGCATGCGCATCACACGCTGCGGATTGCCGGCCAGCACCGCCTCCGAGAGCTTGAAGACGTCGTAGCGGGCGACGTTGTTGACCGCGCCCTCGACCTCTTCCCAGCCCAGTTCGCCCTCGGGGTGCAGCAGCGCGAGCTTCTGGATCTCCTGGTGCGCGGCCAGCAGGTTGCCCTCGACCCGGTCGGCGAAGAACTGCAGCGTGCGCTGGCCTTCCTCGCCGGCCTTGACGCGCTGGCCCTGGAGCGCCAGCCGCTGCGCGATCCACTGCGGCAGCGCGGCGCGCTCGACCGTCTCGATCTGGAGGCCTACGCCGTGCTGCTCGAGCGCCGCGAACCAGGCGCTGCTGCGGGTGGCCTTGTCGAGTCGCGGCAGCATCACGAGCGTGAGCGTGCTGTCGTTGCCCTGGGCCGCCTCGGCGATCTGCTGCAGCGCCGTGCTGCCGTCCTTGCCGGGCTTGCCCGAGGGGATGCGGATCTCGATCAGCTGCCGATCCGCGAACAGGCTCAGCGAGCCGCCGGCCGCCAGCACGGCGCTCCAGTCGAAATGGGCGCCTGCCACCGTGTACGAACTGCGTTCGGTGTAGCCCTGGGTGCGCGCCGCCGCGCGGATGGCATCGGCGGCTTCCTGCGCCAGCAGGGGCTCGTCGCCGTGCACCACGTAGAGCGGCGCAACCCGCTTCGCGAGGTGGGACGAGAGCTGGGCCGGACTCAGTTGCATGACGAACAGGTGAGCCAACCCGCGGGTGAGCTCATTTGATCGCGGCCAGGCGGCGCATCACCTGCTGCGCGATGTCGCTCTGCATGTCGCGGTAGAGCAGTTCGGCCTCGCCTTCCTTGGCCAGCGCGGCGGTCTCGTTGTAGGTGATGTCGCGCGACTGCTGCAGCTGGGTCGGCGCCAGAAGCTCCCGTCCGCCCTGGCCGCGCACCCGGAAGCGAAGCGTAAGGATCAGTTGCAGCTCGCGCACCTGGCCGTCGGGCGTGGTCGAGAGCACCACGTTGTTGCGGCTCTCGCCGAGCAGCTCGAGCACCGCCTCGGCCTTGTCGGCCTGGTCGGCGGCGAGCACCTCGACGGTTCCGGCCGCGCGCAGCTGCCTGCGCAGGTAGTTCGAGAACGCGCCGTTGCCGGTCACGACGATGCTCTTGAAGGCGAAATCCGGTGCCTTGCGCAGCTCGAAGCCGCAGCCCGGGAGCGCGAGCGCGGCAATGGCGCCGGCACCGGCCGCGAGGAAACGGCGGCGCGGCGCGTGGATACGGGTGTCCATGCGGCTCACACGACGAGATTGACGAGCCGGCCCGGCACCACGATCACGCGCTTGGCGACCGCGCCGCCGGCGTTCTGGACGAAGGCCTCGCTGTCGAGCGCGAACTTCTCGATCTCCTGCTTGCTCGCCCCGGCCGGAACGCGCAGCGAGCCGCGCAGCTTGCCGTTGATCTGCAGCATGAGCTCGATCTCGTCCTGCTCGAGCGCGGCGACGTCGACCACCGGCCAGGCCGCGTCGAGCAGGCCGCCCTGGTCCTTGTCGTAGCCGAGCTGATGCCACAGCTCGTGCGCGATGTGCGGCGTGGCCGGGTAGAGGCAGCGCAGCAGGATGCCGAAGCCTTCGCGCAGCGCCGCACGGTCGCCCGCGTCGGGCGCGGCCGGCTTGAAGCCTTCGAGCGCATTGAGCAGCTTCATGGCGCCCGACACCACGGTGTTGTATTGCATGCGCTGGTAGTCGTAGTCGATCTGGCGCAGCACCGTATGGACTTCGTGGCGCAGTGCCTTGGCGGCCTTGCCATAGGCCGGCGCGCCGGCCGCGGGCGCCTCGGCGGCCTGCTGGGCGACGCCGAAATTCCAGACCCGGCGCAGGAAGCGGTAGCTGCCCTCGACCGCGGCGTCGTTCCACTCGAGCGTGGCCTCGGGCGGCGCCGTGAACATGGTGTAGAGCCGCGCGGTGTCGGCGCCGTACTTCTCGATCAGGTCCTGCGGGTCGACGCCGTTGCGCTCGCTCTTGCCCATCTTGCCGACGCCGCCGTACTCGACCCGGGTGCCGTCGGCCGTGGTGCCGCCGCTGATGCGGCCCTGGGCGTCGAGCAACGGCGTGACCTCGGACGGCGGGAAGTAGTCCTTGCCGCCCTTCTCGCTGCGCGTGTAGTAGATGTGGTTGAGCACCATGCCCTGCGTGAGCAGCTTGGCGAAGGGCTCGTCGACCTTCACGAGGCCGAGGTCGCGCATCACCTTGGTCCAGAAGCGCGCGTACAGCAGGTGCAGGATCGCGTGCTCGATGCCGCCGATGTACTGGTCCATCGGCATCCAGTACTCGGCGCCGCCAGCCACCATGGCCTCGTCGTTCTTCGGGTCGCAGTAGCGCATGAAATACCACGAGCTGTCGACGAAGGTGTCCATCGTGTCGGTCTCGCGGCGCGCCGCCTTGCCGCACACGGGGCAGACCACGCCGGCATGGAAGCCCTCGTGCTTGGCGAGCGGGTTGCCCGAGCCATCGGGAACGCAGTCGGTCGGCAGCACCACCGGAAGGTCTTTCTCGGGCACCGGCACCGCGCCGTGTTCGTCGCAGTGGATGATCGGGATCGGCGTGCCCCAGTAGCGCTGACGGCTCACGCCCCAGTCGCGCAGGCGCCAGGTGGTCTGCATCTCGCCCAGGCCCTTCTGGCCCAGTGCATGCGCCACCGCCTTGACCGCCTCGGCGTAGTGCATACCGCTGAAGTTGTCGGAATTGATGGTCACGCCACGCTGCTTGTCGGCGTACCAGTCCTGCCAGCGGTGGTAGTCGAAATGCGGCTCGTCGTCGACCAGCACGACCTGGATGATCTCGATGCCGTACTTGTTGGCGAAGGCGAAGTCGCGCTCGTCGTGCGCAGGCACGCCCATCACGGCGCCGTCGCCGTAGCTCATGAGCACGTAGTTGCCCACCCAGACCGGCACCTGCTCGTCGGTGACCGGATGGGTCACGGTGAGGCCCGTGGGCACGCCCTTCTTTTCCTGCGTGGCGAGCTCGGCCTCGGTGGTGCCGCCGCCCTTGGCCTCGGCGATGAAGGCCGCGACCCTGGGATCGCTCTTCGCGGCATGGACAGCCAGCGGATGCTCGGGCGCCACAGCGCAGAAGGTCACGCCCATGATGGTGTCGGCACGGGTCGTGAAGACGTACATGCGGCCGTCCTGGATCGGCTGGCCCTTGTCGTCCTTGATCTTGTGCGTGAAGGCGAAGCGCACTCCCTCGCTCTTGCCGATCCAGTTTTCCTGCATCAGCTTGACGCGCTCGGGCCATCCCGGCAGCTTGTGCTGGGTGTGCTCGAGCAGCTCTTCGGCGTAGTCGCTGATCTTGAGGTAGTAGCCGGGAATCTCGCGCCGCTCGACCGTGGCGCCGGTGCGCCAGCCCTTGCCGTCGATCACCTGCTCGTTGGCGAGCACGGTCTGGTCGACCGGGTCCCAGTTGACGACCTGGGTCTTGCGGTAGGCGATGCCCTTCTCGAGCATCTTGAGGAACAGCCACTGGTTCCACTTGTAGTAGCTCGGATCGCAGGTGGCGATCTCGCGGCTCCAGTCGATCGCCAGGCCCATGGCCTGGAGCTGGCCCTTCATATAGGCGATGTTCTCGTAGGTCCACTTGGCCGGCGGCACGCCGTTCTTGAGTGCCGCGTTCTCGGCCGGCAGGCCGAAGGCGTCCCAGCCCATGGGCATGAGCACGTTGTAGCCGCTCATGCGCAGGTAGCGCGTGAGCATGTCGTTGATCGTGTAGTTGCGCACATGGCCCATGTGCAGCTTGCCGCTGGGGTAGGGCAGCATCGAGCACGCGTAGTATTTCTTCTTGCGCGCGTCCTCGGTCACGCGGTAGGCGTCGGCCGCGGTCCAGTGGGCCTGGGCGGCGGACTCGACGTCGGCGGGTTTGTAGCTGGGGTTCATGGGCACTCTTGGCACTCGGCAGTCGTCCCGGCGCCAGGCGGCCGGGGGAACGCGGATTATCGCGGTTCTGGTTGCTCGCCCCGAGGTTGCGCCCACTTCACTACCCCGACATGGGGACGAGGCACACTTCTCGCATGCCAGAACGTTTTTGGAACCCCGGGGGCATCATGGTGGAGAAGGACTGGTGGCGGGGCGCGGTGATCTACCAGATCTACCCGCGCAGCTTCATGGACAGCAACGGCGACGGCATCGGCGACCTGCCGGGCATCACGGCCACCCTGGACCACGTGGCGGCGCTCGGCGTGGATGCGATCTGGATCTCGCCCTTCTTCCGCTCGCCGATGAAGGACTTCGGCTACGACGTCTCCGACTACCGCGCCGTCGACCCGATCTTCGGCACCCTCGAGGACTTCGACGCGCTGCTCGCGCGCGCCCACGCGCTGGGCCTCCGAATCATCATCGACCAGGTGCTGTCGCACACCTCCGACCAGCACGCCTGGTTTGCCGCCAGCCGTGCCAGCCGCAGCGGCCCGATGGCCGACTGGTACGTATGGGCCGACGCGAAGCCCGACGGCACCCCGCCCAACAACTGGCTGTCGGTGTTCGGCGGCTCGGCCTGGCAGTGGGATTCGCGCCGGCGCCAGTACTACCTGCACAGCTTCCTGGCCGAGCAGCCCGACCTCAACTTCCATTGCCCGGCGGTGCAGGAAGCGCTGCTCGGCGAAGTGAAGTTCTGGTGCGAGCGCGGCGTCGACGGCTTTCGCTTCGATGCCTGCAACCACCAGTTCCACGATGCCCGCCTGCGCGACAACCCGCCCGCCAACGGCGGCGAGGTGAGCACGGTGCGCGCCGACAACCCCTACGCGATGCAGCAGCACCTGCACGACAAGAGCCAGCCCGAGAACCTGCTGTTCCTCGAGGAACTGCGCCGGTTGCTCGACCGCTACGGGGCGGTCGCGCTCGGCGAGGTCGGCGACGAGGACGCGCCGCCGGTCATGGCCCGCTACACCGAGCGCGACCGCCGCCTGCACCTGGCCTACAGCTTCAGCCTGCTGACCAGCGAGCACAGCGCGCGCCATCTGCGCACCCAGGTCGAGGTGCTCGACCGCGCGCTCGAGAAGACCGACGGCTGGGGCTGCTGGGCCGTCTCGAACCACGACGTGCCGCGCGTGGCGAGCCGCTGGAACGCGGCCGGCTCGGCCGACACGCGGCGCGACCGCCTGTGGCTCGCGCTGCTGCTGTCGCTGCGCGGCAGCGCGAGCATCTACCAGGGCGAGGAACTGGGCCTGCCCGAGGCCGAAGTGCCGTTCGAGCTGCTGCAGGACCCCTACGGCCGCGCCTTCTGGCCCGAGTTCAAGGGCCGCGACGGCTGCCGCACGCCGATGCCCTGGCGCGCCGACGCGCCCCACGGCGGCTTCACCGACGGCCTGCCCTGGCTGCCGGTGTCGGAGGCCCACCTGTCTCTGGCCACCGACCAGCAGGCCGACGACCCCGGCTCGATGCTCAGCTTCAGCCGCGCGCTGCTGCACTGGCGCCGCACGCAGCCGCTGCTGCGCACCGGAGCCATGCGCTTCATCGACGCGCCGGAGCCGCTGCTGTGCTTCGAGCGCAGCGACGAAGGCGGCGCCCGGCTGCAGGCGGTCTTCAACCTCGCCGATGCGCCGGCGGTCTTCACCCTGCCCGAAGCGCTGGCGCCCGTGGCCAAGACGCTATTCACGGGCGCGCTGACGGAAGGGCGCACACTGTCGCTGCCACCCTTCGGCGTCTTCTTCGGAGAACCCCTGCATGCTGCCTGAGCCCGAGGTCCGTGCCCTGATGCGCGCCGAGCATGGCGACCCCTTCGCCGTGCTCGGACCGCATCGCACGGACGAGGGCCTCCGGGTGCGCGCCCTGCTGCCGGGCGCGCATACGGTCGCGGTGCTGCACTCGGGTTCGGGCTGGCCGCTGGCCCAGCTCGAGCGGCAAGGCGACAGCGACCTGTTCGAGGCCCTGGTCCCGGCCTCCGAGGCCGAGCTCGGCTACCGCTTCGAGGTCGATTGGGGCTCGCACCGCTCGGCGCTCGAGGACCCCTATCGCTTCCCGCCGGTGCTCGGCGCAACCGACGTGTGGCTCCTCGCCGAGGGCACCCACCTGCGCCCCTACGAACAGCTGGGCGCCCACCTGCGCGAGGTCGACGGCGTGCGCGGCGTGGCCTTCGCGGTCTGGGCGCCCAACGCGCGCCGGGTCTCGGTGGTCGGCGACTTCAACCAGTGGGACGGCCGTCGCCACATGATGCGGCTGCGCCGCGAATGCGGCGTCTGGGAGATCTTCGCGCCGCAGGTGGCGGCCGGCGATGCCTACGAATTCGAGATTCTCTCGTCGCAGGGCCAGGTGCTGCGCAAGGCCGATCCCTTCGGCTTCTCGGCGCGCCTCCGGCCCGACACCGCCTGCGTGGTGCAGCCCTTGCCGGCACCGGTCACGCTGCCGGCCGGGCGCGCCGGAGCCAACGCGCGCGGCGCGCCGCTCAGCATCTACGAGGTGCACCTGGGCTCGTGGCGGCGCAAGAACGGCCACGAATGGCTGGACTACCGGGAGCTGGCCGACACGCTCGTGCCCTATGCGCGCGACATGGGCTTCACCCACATCGAGCTGCTTCCGGTCAGCGAGCACCCCTTCGATGGCTCCTGGGGCTACCAGCCGATCGGCCTCTACGCGCCGACCTCGCGCTTCGGCACGCCGGGCGACTTCCGCGCCTTCGTCGAGGCCGCGCATGCGGCCGGGCTCGGCGTGATCCTCGACTGGGTGCCCGCGCACTTCCCGACCGATGCCCACGGCCTCGCGAGCTTCGACGGCACCGCGCTCTACGAATACGCCGACCCGCGCGAGGGCTTCCACAACGACTGGCAGACGCTGATCTTCAACTACGCGCGGGCCGAGGTGCGCAACTACCTGGTCGGCAATGCGCTGTACTGGCTCGAGCGCTACGGCGTCGACGGCCTCAGGGTCGATGCGGTGGCCTCGATGCTCTACCGCGACTACAGCCGCAAGCCCGGCGAATGGGTGCCGAACGCGGAGGGCGGACGCGAGAACCTCGAGGCGATCGACTTCCTGCGCCGCATGAACCGCGTGATCGGTGTCGAGCGGCCCGGCGCCATCACGCTGGCCGAGGAATCGACCAGCTTCCCCGGCGTCACGCGGCCGCCCGAGCATGGTGGGCTGGGCTTCCACTACAAATGGAACATGGGCTGGATGAACGACACGCTGGCCTATGCCGGAATCAACCCGGTCTACCGCAAGCACCACCACCAGAAGGTGACCTTCGGCCTCATGTACGCCTTCAGCGAGAACTTCGTGCTGCCGCTCTCGCACGACGAGGTGGTGCACGGCAAGGGTTCGATGATCGGCCGCATGCCCGGCGACGCCTGGCAGAAGTTCGCGGGCCTGCGCAACCTCTATGGCTACCTGTGGGCCTACCCGGGCAAGAAGCTGCTGTTCATGGGCAACGAGTTCGCGCAGGTCGCCGAGTGGAACGCCGACCGCAGCCTCGACTGGCACCTGCTCGGCGAACCGCTGCACCAGGGCATGCGGCACCTGGTGCGCGACCTCAACAACGTCTACCGCCACTTCCCCGCCCTGCACGAACTCGACTGCGAGCCCGAGGGCTTCGAATGGCTGTGCCACAACGACGCCGACCAGTCGGTGTTCGCCTTCGTGCGACGCGCGCGCGACGGCAGCTGCGTGGTCGCGGTCTGCAACTTCACGCCGGTGCCGCGCCATGGCTACCGGCTCGGCATGCCGGCCGCCGGCCGCTGGCGCGAGATCATCAACACCGACGGCCACGACTACGGCGGCAGCGGCGTCGGCAACAGCCCCTGCGACACCGAGCCGCAACCCTGGCACGGCCAGGCGCAGTCCATGGCGATGTCGGTGCCGCCGCTCGCCACCCTGATGTGGGTGCTCGCGTGAGGGCCGGCGTTCCGTGGCCGCTGGGCGCCACGCCCGGTCCCGAAGGCGTCGACTTCGCGCTGGCGGCACCAAGCGCCACCGCGGTCGAGCTGTGCCTGTTCGATACCGGGGGCCTGCACGAGCAGCAGCGCCTGCGCCTGACCGAGCGCACCGACGGCGTCTGGCACCTGCGGCTGCCGGGCGCGCGGCCCGGACTGGTCTACGGCTGGCGCGTGCACGGCCCGTGGGCGCCGCACCAGGGGCTGCGCTTCAACCCGGCCAAGGTGCTGCTCGATCCGTATGCGCGCGAGGTGGTCGGCCGCTATGGCGGCGAGGACCTGTTCCTCGGCCACGACCCGTCGCGTCCGGACCAGCCCGACCGCCGCGACAACGCCGCACTCGCGCTCAAGGCGCGCGTGGCGGCACCGCTGGCGCCCTCGCAGGTGGAGCGTCCGCGCATCCCTGCCGGCGAGCGCGTGCTCTACGAGCTGCACGTGCGCGGCCAGACCCGGCTGCACCCGCAGGTGCCGCCCGAGCTGCGCGGCAGCTATGCCGGCCTCGCGCAGCCGGCCGTGCTCGACCACCTGCAGCGGCTCGGCGTCACGACGCTGAGCCTGATGCCGGTGCAGCACCGCGCCGACGAGGCGCGCCTGTTCGCGCTCGGGCTCGACAACTACTGGGGCTA
Source organism: Variovorax jilinensis (assembly GCF_030316885.1). Classification (GTDB taxonomy): domain Bacteria; phylum Pseudomonadota; class Gammaproteobacteria; order Burkholderiales; family Burkholderiaceae_C; genus Variovorax; species Variovorax jilinensis. The sequence continues at coordinate 130,144 of NZ_JASZYQ010000004.1, forward strand.
CAGCTCGATCGGCTGGTTCGCACCCGAGGCGCGCTACTGGAGCGGCCGACCAGGCACCACGCCGTCGGGCGAGTTCCGCGCCATGACCGACGCGATCCACGCGCGCGGCATGGAGCTGGTGATCGACGTGGTCTACAACCACAGCGCCGAGACCGACGAACTGGGCCCGACGCTGAGCCTGCGCGGCATCGACAACGCGCTCTACTACCACCTGCGGCCCGACGACCGCGCGCTCTACGAGAACTGGACCGGCTGCGGCAACTGCCTGAACCTGGCCGAGCCGCGCGTCGTGCAGCTGGTGATGGACAGCCTGCGCCACTGGGTGCTCGAGCTCGGCGTCGACGGCTTCCGCTTCGACCTGGCGCCGATCCTCGCGCGCCGCAGCGGCGGCAGCTTCGACCCGCGCGCGCCGCTGCTGGCGGCCATCGCGCAGGACCCGGTGCTGGCGCGCACGCTGCTGATCGCCGAGCCCTGGGACATCGGGCCCGACGGCTACCGGCTGGGCGAATTCCCGCCCGGCTGGCTCGAATGGAACGACCGCTTCCGCGACACGCAGCGCGGCTTCTGGCTGCATCGCAGCGCGCCGCTGGGCGAGTTCGCGCATCGCTTCACGGCATCGAGCCGCGAGTTCGACCATGACGCGCGGGGCCCGGTCGCGAGCGTCAACTTCGTCACCGCGCACGACGGCTTCACCTTGCGCGACCTGCTGAGCTACGACCAGCGCCACAACCTCGCCAACGGCGAAGGCAACCGCGACGGCCATGGCCACAACCTGAGCCGCAACTGCGGCGTCGAGGGCGACACCGACGACCCCGCCGTGCTGGCCGAGCGGCACCGCCTGCAGCGCGCGCTGCTGGCCGCCACGCTGCTGGCCCAGGGCACGCCGATGCTGCTGGCCGGCGACGAGCTCGACCACAGCCAGCGCGGCAACAACAACGCCTACTGCCAGGACAACGAGACTACCTGGCTCGACTGGTCGCAGGGCGACGCCGGCCTGACCGGCTTCGTCGCGCGCGTGCTGGCGCTGCGCCGCGAGGCCGGGCCGCTGCGCAGCACGCGCTGGTGGCCCGCGCAGCAGCCGGCGCAACCCGGCGGCACCACGCTGCGCTGGCTCACGCCCGAAGGCCAGGACATGCAGGCGCGCGACTGGGAGCGCGGCGACCGCCATGCCCTGGCGCTCTTGTTCGACGCGCAGCAGCCCGCCGCCGGCTGGCTGCTGCTCGTGAACGCCGAGGCTGGCGAAGTCGAGTTCCGGCTGCCGCCCGGCCGCTGGACCTGCCGGCTCGCGAGCGAGGCCGCGGACGGCGCGGCGCCCTCGTCCGAGCCGCTCGGCGAGACGCAGAGGCTGCCGGCCGGCAGCCTCTGGCTGGCAAAAAGCGGCGCTTTTCCATGAGGTGGAGTGCTAGGCTGGAATCACGGACACAAAACGATCGGAGGCTCAAGATGGCAGATATCCCGCAAAGCTCGCTGCAGGCTCACCAGCTCGTTCGTCGCACCATCGCGCTGGTGCTGGCCGGCGGACGCGGTTCCCGGCTCAAGCAGCTGACCGACCGCCGCGCCAAGCCCGCGGTCTACTTCGGCGGCAAGTTCCGCATCATCGACTTCGCGCTGTCGAACTGCCTCAACTCCGGCATCCGGCGCATGGCGGTGGTCACGCAGTACAAGTCGCACTCGCTGATGCGCCACCTGCAGCGCGGCTGGAGCTTCCTGCGCGCCGAGCTCAACGAGATGGTCGACGTGCTGCCCGCGCAGCAGCGCGTCGGCGACGAGCACTGGTACCGCGGCACGGCCGATGCGGTCTACCAGAACCTCGACATCATCCAGACCCGCTCGACGCCGCACGACTACGTCGTGGTGCTGGCCGGCGACCATGTCTACAAGATGGACTACTCGATCATGCTGACGGACCACGTGGCGAGCGGTCGTGGCTGCACGGTCGGCTGCATCGAGGTGCCGCGCATGGAAGCCACCGCCTTCGGCGTCATGGCGATCGACGACGACCGGCGCATCACCGCCTTCCTCGAGAAGCCGGCCGACCCGCCCGCGATGCCCGGCAACCCCGACGTGGCGCTGGCCAGCATGGGCATCTACGTCTTCGATTCCGAGTACCTCTACCAGCTGCTCGAGGAAGACAACCTGAATCCCGATTCGAGCCACGATTTCGGCCACGACATCATTCCCCGCGCAGTCGCCGAGGGCCGCGCCCATGCGCATCCCTTCAGCATGTCCTGCGTCACGCGGGCCCGGCGCGGCAGCGACGCCTCGGCCTACTGGCGCGACGTGGGCACGATTGATGCATTCTGGGCAGCCAACCTCGATCTGGCCTCGATCACCCCCGAGCTCGACATCTATGACACCGACTGGCCCATCTGGACCTACCAGCGGCAGCTGCCGCCGGCCAAGTTCGTGCTCGACCGCGAGGGCCGGCACGGCATGACGGTCAACACCATCGTCTCGGGCGGCTGCATCGTCTCGGGCTCCAAGGTCAGCAGCTCGGTGCTGTTCTCGGGCGTGCGCATCCATTCCTTCTGCGAGGTCAACGAGGCGGTGCTGCTGCCCGACGTCGAGGTCGGCCGCGGCTGCCGGCTCAACAAGGTCGTGATCGACCGCGCCTGCGTGATTCCCGACGAGATGGTGATCGGCGAAGACCCGGTGGCCGATGCCGCACGCTTCGAGCGCACCGAGGGCGGCGTGGTGCTGGTCACGCGCGAGATGCTCAAGCGGCTCGCATGAGGATCCTGCAGGTCAGCGCCGAGATCTTTCCCCTGCTCAAGACCGGAGGGCTGGCCGACATCGCCGGCGCCCTGCCGCTGGCGCTGCTCGCGGCGGGCCAGGAGGCGCGGGTGCTGCTCCCCGGCTTCCCGGCAATCGCGGCGGGCATCGTCGACGCGCAACCGGTGGCCGAGATCGTCGCGCCCTGGGGCGAGCGCGCGCAGCTGAAGCTCGGCCGCATCGCCACCGCGGGCGCACCCGACATCCCGGCCTACCTGATCGATGCGCCCGCACTCTACGACCGGCCCGGCAATCCCTACGAGGACGCCCATCGCCAGCCCTACGGCGACAACCACCGGCGCTTCGCGCTGCTGGGCTGGGCGGCGGCGCAGCTGGCCCAGGGGCTCGATCCGGCGTGGCAGCCGCAGGTGGTGCATGCGCACGACTGGCATGCGGCGCTCGCGCCCGCCTACATGGCCTTCGCGCCGCGCGGCGGCCGCGGCGCACGCGCCGCCAGCGTCTTCACGGTCCACAACCTGGCTTACCAGGGGCTGTTCGCGGGCGCCCATTTCGGCGAGCTGGGTCTGCCGCCGGCCGCGTTCTCGATCGACGGCCTCGAATACCACGGCCAGCTCTCGTTCATGAAGGGCGGCCTGTGCTTCGCCGACCGCCTGACCACCGTGAGCCCGACCTATGCGCGCGAAATCCAGACGCCCGAGCAGGGCTTCGGCCTCGACGGCCTGCTGCGCAGCCGCGCAGGGCGGCTGACGGGCATCCTCAACGCAGTCGACGACCAGGTCTGGAACCCGGCCACCGACCCCCTCCTGCCCCACCGCTACGAACCGCGCCGCATGGTCGGCAAGACCCGCGACAAGGCCGCGCTGCAGGAAGAACTGGGGCTCGCGCCGCTGCCCGACGCGCCGCTGTTCGTGGTCGTGAGCCGCCTGACCGAGCAGAAGGGCCTGCACCTGGTGCTCGGCGGCCTCGATGCGCTGCTGGCCCAGGGCGGCCAGCTCGCGCTGCTCGGCAGCGGTGACGCCTGGCTCGAGGCCGCCTTCCGCGAGCGCGCGGCCGCCGCACCCGCATTGGTCAGCGTCACGGTCGGCTACAGCGAACCGCTCGCGCATCGACTGTTCGGCGCCGGCGACGTCACGCTCGTGCCCTCGCTGTTCGAGCCCTGCGGACTGACCCAGATGTACGGCCTCAAGTACGGCAGCCTGCCGCTGGTGCGCCGCGTCGGCGGCCTGGCCGACACGGTGGTCGACGCCACGCTCGAGGACATGGCCGCGGGCCTGGCCACGGGCTTTGCCTTCGAGCGCTTCGACGCCGCCGACTACGAGCGCGCGCTGCGGCGTGCCTTCGCGCTCTACCGCCGGCCCACCGACTGGCGCGCGGTGCGCACCGCGGCGATGCGGCGCCCCGCCGACTGGCAGACCGCCGCCGCGCACTACCTCGATGTCTATGCCCAGGCCCTGGCCTGAGGCGCTCCCACGAAAGCCCATCACCATGACCCCCCACCTCGAAGACTTCAAGTACGACCACCCGGACCGTGACGTCGCGGCCTTCAAGCGCGCGGTCGCCAACAAGCTGATCTACGCGGTCGGCAAGGACCCGGTCGCGGCCAGCCCCGACGACTGGCTGCACGCCACGGCCCTGGCAGTGCGCGACCAGCTGGTCGAGCGCTGGATGGGCACCACGCGCGCGACCTATTCGCAGAAGCTCAAGCGCGTCTACTACCTCTCGATGGAATTCCTGATCGGGCGCACCTTCACCAACGCGCTGCTGGCGCTCGAGCTGCAGGGCACCGTCAAGCAGGCGCTGGCCGATTTCGGCGTCGACATCCAGGCCCTTGCCGAGCGCGAGCCCGACGCCGCGCTCGGCAACGGCGGCCTGGGCCGGCTGGCGGCCTGCTTCCTCGACTCGATGGCCACGCTCGGCGTACCGGGCATGGGCTACGGCATCCGCTACGAATACGGCATGTTCCGCCAGCGCATCGTCGACGGCCAGCAGATCGAGACGCCCGACTACTGGCTCACCCGCGGCAACCCGTGGGAATTCCAGCGCCCCGAGGTCACCTTCCGCGTGCGCTTCGGCGGCCACGTGCAGCGCCGCGAAGGCCAGAACGCTCCCTACGGCGCGGCCAACTGGGTCGATACCCACGACGTGCTCGCGATGGCCTACGACACCATCATCCCGGGCTACGGCACCCAGGCCACCAACACCCTGCGGCTGTGGTCGGCCAAGGCCACCGCGGAGATCGACCTCTCGGCCTTCAACCGCGGCAACTACATGGAAGCGGTCGAGAGCAAGAACCACTCGGAGAACGTCTCGCGCGTGCTCTACCCGGACGACTCCACGCCCTCGGGCCGCGAGCTGCGGCTGCACCAGGAATACTTCTTCGTGAGCGCCAGCGTGCAGGATCTGCTGCGCCGCTACCTGCGCAACCACACGAGCTTCGACGAGCTGCCCGAGCAGGTCAGCATCCATCTCAACGACACCCATCCCGTGCTCGCGGTGCCCGAGCTGATGCGCCTCCTGATCGACGACCACGGCCTGCCGTGGGACACCGCCTGGGCCCACACCCAGAAGGTCTTCAGCTACACCAACCACACGCTGATGCACGAGGCGCTCGAGACCTGGCCGGTCGAGATGTTCGGCCGCATCCTGCCGCGCCACCTGCAGATCCTGTTCGACATGAATGCGCGCTTCCTGGCCAGCGTGACCGACCCGACGCACGACGTCGAACTGCTGCGGCGCCTGTCGCTGATCGACGAGACCGGCGAGCGGCGCGTGCGCATGGCCTCGGTGGCGGTGCTCGCGAGCCATTCGGTCAACGGCGTCTCGGGGCTGCACTCCGAGCTCATGAAGCAGTCGATCTTCGCGGACTTCAACAAGCTCTTTCCCGAACGCTTCAACAACAAGACCAACGGCGTCACGCCACGCCGCTGGCTGGCCCAGGCCAATCCGCCGCTGGCCGCGCTGCTCGACACCCGCATCGGCCGCGGCTGGCGGCGCGATCTGACGCAGCTGCAGGTGCTCAAGCCGATGGTGCAGCAGCCCGCGTTCGTGCGCGCCTTCCGCCATGCCAAGCGCGAGAACAAGCTGCGCCTCGCGAACTGGATCGACGAGCACATGCGCATCGACATCGACACCGACGCCCTGTTCGACGTCCAGGTCAAGCGCATGCACGAATACAAGCGCCAGCTGCTGAATGTGCTGCACGTGGTGACGCGCTACCACCGCATCCTCGAGGCGCCCGATGCCGGCCACGTGCCGCGCGTGATCGTGTTCGCGGGCAAGGCGGCCTCGGCCTACCAGATGGCCAAGCTCGTGATCCGCCTGATCAACGACGTGGCGCAGGTGATCAACGCCGACGAGCGCGTCGGCAAGCTGCTCAAGGTGGTGTTCCTGCCGAACTACAGCGTGAGCCTGGCCGAGATCATCATGCCGGCGGCCGACCTGTCGGAACAGATCTCCACCGCCGGCACCGAGGCCTCGGGCACCGGCAACATGAAGTTCGCGCTCAACGGTGCGCTGACCATCGGCACGCTCGACGGCGCCAACGTCGAGATGCGCGAGGCGGTCGGGCCCGAGAACATCTTCATCTTCGGCAACACCACGCCGCAGGTGGCGGACATCCGCGCCAGCGGCTACCAGCCGCGCCAGTTCTACGATGCCGATCCGGAGTTGAAGCGCACGCTCGACAGCATCCGCGACGGCCTGTTCTCGCCGGCCGAGCCGGGCCGCTACCAGCAGATCTTCGATGCCCTCGTGAGCTGGGGCGACCACTACCTGCTGCTGGCCGACTACGCGAGCTACGTCGAGGCACAGGCCAAGGTCGATGCGCTCTACCGCGACGCCGACGCCTGGACCCGCATGGCGATCCTCAACGTCGCGGCCATGGGCGAGTTCTCGTCGGACCGCACCATCGCGCAGTACGCGCACGAGATCTGGAAGACCAAGCCGGTGGTTCTTTAGCTCGCCCCCAGGTTGGCTCACTTCGTGTAGCCGCCCACCCCCGACCGGGGGCAACACCGGCGGCCCGGCAAAGCCGGTTCCGCGGTGTTTCGCGAAGGGGCCTGGCTGCGCCGGCCGGACTGATCCAGAGCTACTGCTTGAGTGGCGACGGCGCCTCGGTGACGAAGCCGATGCGGTTCAGCCCGGCCTTGTGCGCGATGCCCATGAGCTCGACCACGCGGCCGTAGGGCACGGTCTGGTCGGCACGCAGCTGGACTTCGGTGTCGCGGCTTGCGGCGGCGGCCTTCGCGAGGCCTGCCGCCAGTTCGTCCGCGGTCACCGGCCGGTCGTCCAGGAACACCTTGCCTGCAGCATCGACCGCCAGCGTGACGAACCTCGGCGTGTCGTTGGGCTGGCCGGCATCGGTGCGCGGAAGGTCGAGCCGGATCGAGCTGGCCATCAGCGGCGCCGTGATGATGAAGATCACGAGCAGCACGAGCATCACGTCGACCAGCGGCGTGACGTTGATGTCGGACAGCGGGCGCTGGCCGCCGGACCCGGTCGACCGCCCGCCCCCTGGGGTGCTGCCGCCGAGCGAGGTGCGTCCGAAGGCCATGCGGGACTGCCTCCGGGGCGGCTAGGCGATGGGCCCGGCGCGGACCGGCGACGCCGGCTCGGCGCGCGAGTCAGGCTCGCCGAACATGCCGAGGAGATCGTGCGCGAAGCCCTCGAGCTCGGCCTCGATGCGGCCCACGACGCGGCCGAAGACGTTGTAGGCCAGCACTGCGGGGATCGCGACCGCGAGACCGAAGGCGGTCATGATGAGCGCCTCGCCGACCGGGCCCGCGACCTTGTCGATCGTGAAACCGCCGGTCTCGGCCGCGATGCCGACGAGCGCACCGTAGATGCCCCAGACCGTGCCGAGCAGGCCGACGAAGGGCGCCGTGGCGCCCACGGTCGCGAGCAGGATCTGCCCGGCCTGCAGGCGCCGCAACGCCGCATGCAGCGCATCGCGCAACAGGCGCGTGGCGCGCTGGCTGCGCTCGACCCGTGCACCCAGGCTGCCGTCGGCCGCAGGTTCGCCGAGCTGCCGGAGCGCGCGCACCGCCGGTGCCACCAGCGCGGCGCGATCGAGGGGCTGCAGCCGGGTCTCGGCGTCGGCCAGCGAGGTGGCCTGCCAGAAGGCCGCGATGCTGCGCAGCACGTCGCGCGTGCCGCCGCGCAGCAGCCAGGCCTTCCAGAGGATGACAACCCAGCTGGCCACCGACATCGCGAGCAGCAACGCCGCCACCGAGCGGCTGACGCCGTCGCCGTGGCGCAGCAGCTCGAGGACGCTCACCGCAGGCCGAGCACGTCGAACATGTCGAACAGGCCGCTCCGGCGCTCGGCCAGGAAGCGCGCGGCGCGCAGGCTGCCCTGCGCGTAGGTCACGCGGCTGGACGACTTGTGCGTGATCTCGATGCGCTCGCCGGTGCCCGCGAACAGCACCGTGTGGTCGCCCACGATGTCGCCGCCGCGAATGGTGGCGAAGCCGATGGTGGAGGGGTCGCGCTCGCCCGTCACGCCTTCCCGGCCGTAGACCGCGCAGTCATCGAGGTTGCGGCCCAGCGCGTCGGCGATCACCTCGCCCATCTTGAGTGCCGTGCCCGAGGGTGCATCGACCTTGTGACGATGGTGGGCCTCGATGATCTCGATGTCGTAGCCGGTCGCCAGCGCCTTGGCCGCCATCTCGAGCAGCTTGAGCGTGACGTTGACGCCGACGCTCATGTTGGGCGCCATGACGATCGCGATGTCCTTCGCGGCGGCGGCGATCTCGGCCTTCTGCGCGTCGCTGAAGCCGGTGGTGCCGATCACCAGCTGGACGCCGAGCTCGCGGCAGGCGGCGAGATGCGCGAGCGTGCCTTCGGGCCGCGTGAAGTCGATCAGCACCTGGGCATCGGCCAGGCCGGTGCGCAGGTCGGACACGATCGGCACGCCGCTCGCGGCGCCCAGGAAGCCGGTGGCGTCGTCGCCGAGCGCCGGGCTGCCCGGGACGTCGAGGGCGCCGGCCAGCTGCAGATCGGGCGCGCTGCGCACGGCCTCGATCAGCATGTGACCCATGCGCCCGGAAGCGCCGGCGATCGCGACGCGCCGCAGCGCGGAAGTGGAAGCGGTGGAGTCGGTCACGCGGTCGGCCTCTCGGATGGCGGAATACGGGGATGCGGGCGGGCCGCGCGGCGCGACCCGTGGGCGCTCAGCGCGCTGTCTCGAGCGGCGGATAGGCCGCCGGCAGGGGCGCCGGCGCCGGCGCGGGCGTCGGGGCGGAATCGCCCGACTTCGCCTTGGGCGGATCGAACTTCATGAGCTGGGCGTCGCTGGCTTCGAGCACCGGCACGGAGCCGCGGCGCTTGCGGCCGTCGAGTTGGGCGACGAACTCCTCCTCGCTCGGCATCGGGTCGCCGTCGAAGCGCTCGAGCGTCTCGCCGTTGAAGTACAGGGTCAGGCGGCGCTGCTGGGCCTCGACGCCCTGGCGCCGGATCGTGAAGACGTAGTCCCAGCGGTCCTTGTGGAAGACGTCGGTCAGGAGCGAGGTGCCGAGGATCTCGCGCGCCTGCTGGCGCGTCATGCCCGGCTTGAGCTGCTCGACCTGCTCCTTGGACACGAAATTGCCCTGCACCACCTCGACCTTGTAGGGCGTGACGGTGCTCAGGGCGCCGCGCGCGCTGTCACCGACGCTGCTGCAGGCGCCCAGGCACAGGCTCGCGGCGATGGCAACGCCGGCGAACGGCCAGGAGCGGCGTTGTGGATAGGCAGGCATGGGGGAAAGGATGGGCGATATGATCGAATCATTGTAGCGGCTGGCCCCCGGCGGGCCCCTCCCGCCAGGCTGGCGCAGGAAGAGCACCATGGGCAAAATCGACGAACTCAAGAACACCGGCCTCAAGGCCACCCTGCCGCGCCTGAAGATCCTCGAGATCTTCCAGAACGGCAGCCAGCGCCACATGACGGCCGAAGACGTCTTCCGCGTCCTGCTGAACGACCACTCCGACATCGGCCTGGCCACGGTCTACCGGGTCCTGACCCAGTTCGAGCAGGCCGGCATCCTGGAACGCAGCCACTTCGAGAGCGGCAAGGCGGTCTACGAACTCAACGAAGGCAAGCACCACGACCACCTGGTCTGCACTTCGTGCGGCAAGGTCGAGGAGTTCTACGACGCCGAGATCGAACGCCGCCAGCAGATGATCGCCAAGGACAAGGGCTGGATTCTTCAGGACCACGCCATGTCGCTCTACGGCCTGTGCGCCGAGTGCGCCAGCAAGAGATAGGCACCCCGGGGGAGATTCAATCCTCCCGCGAGCTCTCCATCGCCTTGTGGTGGCGGGCGACGAAATCCGCATAGGTGTCGATGCCGCGCAGCTGCAGGATCGAGTTGCGCACCGCGGCCTCGACCAGCACCGCGATGTTGCGGCCGGCCACCACCTGGATGATCACCTTGCGCACCGGAATGCCGAGCACGTCCTGCGTGAGCGGCGCCGAGGGCATGCGCTCGTAGTCGCGCTCGAAGCTGTCGCGCCGCACCAGGTGGACGATGAGCTTGAGCCGCATCTTCCGCCGCACCGCCGTCTCGCCGAAGATCGCGCGGATGTCGAGCAGGCCGATGCCGCGCACTTCCAGCAGGTTCTGCAGCAGCTCGGGGCAGCGGCCCTCGAGCGTGTTCTGGTTGATGCGGTAGAGGTCGACTGCATCGTCGGCCACCAGGCCGTTGCCGCGCGAGATCAGCTCGAGCCCGAGCTCGCTCTTGCCCAGGCCCGATTCGCCCGTGATCATCACGCCCAGGCCCAGGATGTCCATGAAGACGCCATGCATCGACGTGCGCTCGGCGAAATGCTTCGACAGGTAGGCACGCAGCAGATCGATGACGAAGGCCGACGACTCGCGCGTCGCGAACAGCGGCAGCTGTGCGCGCTCGCAGATCGACAGCAGCTCGTCGGGCGCTGCCTGGCCGTCGGCCAGCACCAGCATCGGCGGCTCGAGGGTGACGATGCGCGCGATGCGCCGGGCACAGTCCTCGGGCGTGCCGCGCGTCAGGTAGGCGACCTCGCGGGCGCCGAGGATCTGCACGCGATAGGGGTGGATGTAGTTGAGGTAGCCGACCAGGTCGGCGGCCGACTGGGCGCGGCTGATGACGTCGGGGTCGAACTGGCGCTCCGAGGCGCCGAGCCCTGCGAGCCACTCCCAGCGGAGCGACCCACGGAACTCCTCGAACATCGCGTCGGCGCTGATGACGGTCGGCTTCATCTCCGAAACCGCCGGGCGCCGAGGGAGATCAAGCGACCTGGGCCGACTGCCATCCCGCGATCAGGGCATGCAGGGCGGCGGCATCCGAACTCGATTTGATCTGCTCGCGCAGGTTGGCGTCGCTGAGCAGTTCGGCGATCTCGGACAGGATCTCCAGGTGCTTCTGGGTCGCGGCTTCCGGCACCAGCAGGAAGATCAGCAGCACCACGGGCTGTTCGTCCGGGGCGTCGAAGCCGATCGCGTTGGCCAGCTGGAAGACGGCCGCCATGGGTGCCTTGAGGCCCTTGATCCGGCCGTGGGGGATGGCCACGCCATGGCCCAGGCCGGTGGAACCGAGGCGCTCGCGCGCGAACAGGCTGTCGGTGATCAGGGCACGTCCGAGACCGTGCAGGTTCTCGAACAGCAGCCCGGCTTCTTCGAAAGCACGCTTCTTGCTGGTGGCATCGACGCTCACGAGGACTTGAGCGGGCGGCAGGATGGACGCGAGGCGGTTCATGTTGGGGCGGGGGCGATTATGCACCGACCCCACAAAAAGCAAAGAGCCGCCCGGAGGCGGCCCGCAAGAGGATTTGCCCGGAGGCGGAACTACATCACACGCTTGGGCGCTGTGTGATGGTGGTCCTGGAGGCGATCCTTGTGGCGCACGACCTGACGGTCGAGCTTGTCGACCAGATCGTCGACGGCGGCATACAGATCAGCGTGGCTCGATTCGGCGAACATGTCGCTGCCCTTGACGTGGATGTTGCACTCGGCGCGTTGCCGGCGTTCCTTCTCCTTCTGCTTTTCCACCGTGAGGATCACCTTGACATCGACCACCTGGTCGAAATGGCGGGTGATCCGGTCCAGCTTGCTCGTAACGTAGTTGCGCAAGGCAGGGGTGACGTCGAGGTGATGACCGCTGATCGTCAAATTCATGAATGACCTCCTGGAATTGACGGTTGGGGAAATAGCCGCCCCCTCTTGCGGAGGAAGGCAGCCGGGGAAACGGGAAGGGATGCGAGGAACGAAGGGAGAAGAAGGGAAGGAGAAAGAAGGGGAACGGGAGGGAAGGAGGAGGCAGGGAAGGCGGGTTCTCGGGTCACTATGCCCATGCTGTCATCGAATTGCAATCCCTCGCTGCCAGGGCATTGCGCCCGCTCAAGTGCGGTTTTTCACACGCTATCGAATTGATAGCTCGGATCACCCAGGGGGCGCGGCGTGACGCATCAACTGGGCGAAAACCCAGGTGCCGATCTCGGGGCCGGCGACCCCGCGGGTCCAAAGGGATAGAGACGGCTCAGCGCCAGGCCGCGCGCATGCGGCTCAGCAGGTCGATGGTCGCGGCCGGCGGCGGGACGTGCGGAGCGCGCTCGGGTGCCGGCGGCCAGGTCTGGCGCTCGAAGCGCTCGGCGTCGACGGCCGGGATGAAGCGCGTGCGGCCCGCATACAGGTGGCGGTCGCCGCGCACCGCCTGCTGCGTGACATAGAAGCGCTGCGGCACCAGCAGGTGCAGGTAGTCGCGCGCGCGGGTCATCGCGACGTAGAGCAGGCGTCTTTCTTCCTCGAGTTCGTGCGCGCCCTGGGCGACGTCGGCCGGGATGCAGCCGTCGACCACGTTGAGCACGTGCACCGAGGTCCATTCCTGGCCCTTGGCCGAATGGATGGTCGAGAGGATCAGGTAGTCCTCGTCGAGCAGCGGCGGGCCGGGGCGGTCGCTCGTGGCCTCGGGCGGATCGAGCGTGAGCTCGGTCAGGAAGCGTTCGCGCGAGCCGTAGCCCGCCGCCAGCCGGGCGAGCTGCTCGACGTCGCCGCGACGAAGGCCGGCGTCGTCGTGCAGCCGCTCGAGGTGCGGCAGATACCACTCGAGCGCAAGATCCATGTCGGCCGGCCAGGCCAGCGCCGGTTCACGCAGCGCCGCATAGATGCGGGCGAAGCGAGCCCACTCGACCTGCGCAGCGGCAGGCGGCACGAAGGCCTGCAGTGCGGCGCCGGGATCGGCCGCCTCAGCCATGGCATCGAGCAGCCGTGCCGACGTGACCGGGCCGATCCCCGGGATCATCTGCGTGACGCGAAAGCCCGCCATGCGGCCGCGCGGATTCTGCGCGAAGCGCAGCACGGCGAGCAGATCCTTGACATGCGAGGCCTCGAGGAACTTGAGGCCGCCGTACTTGACGAAAGGGATGTTGCGGCGCGCGAGTTCCAGCTCGAGCGCCGCGCTGTGGCTCGAGGTGCGGAACAGCACCGCCTGCGACTTGAGCGCGAGGCCGCCTTCGCGGTGCGCGAGGATGCGGTCGCAGACCCAGCGCGCCTGGCCCGCGTCGTCAGGCACCAGCACCAGCTGCGGCCGGCCGGCCGAGGGCTTGTCGGTCCAGAGCGTCTTGGCATGGCGCTCGGCCGCGGCCGCGATCACCGCGTTGGAGACATCGAGGATCGGCTGGGTCGAGCGGTAGTTGCGCTCGAGCGTGACGATGCGCGCGGGCTGACCGAACTGGGACGGGAAGTCGAGGATGTTGCGCACCGTGGCGCCGCGGAACGAATAGATCGACTGGGCGTCGTCGCCCACCACCGTGAGGCCGCGGCCGTCGGGCTTGAGCGCGCGCAGGATGGCTGCCTGCAGCAGGTTGGTGTCCTGGTATTCGTCGACCAGCACGTGGTCGAAGCGCTGGCCGACCTGGGCCGCGAGGGCCGGCTCGGCCACCATCTCCGCCCAGTAGAGCAGCAGGTCGTCGTAGTCGAGCACCTGCTGCTGCTGCTTGGCCTCGACGTACGCGCCGAACAGCCGCTTGAGCTCGGCCTCCCATTCGGCGCACCACGGGAAGGCTTCCTTGAGCACCTGGGCAAGCGGCGCGCAGGTGTTGACCGTGCGCGAATAGATCGAGAGGCAGGTGCCCTTCTGCGGGAAGCGGCGCTCGGTCGACGAGAAGCCGAGTTCGTGGCGCACCAGGCCGAGCAGGTCTTCGGCGTCGCCGCGATCGTGGATCGTGAAGTTGGGGGCCAGGCCGATCTGTGGCGCATATTCGCGCAGGAGCCGTGCGCCCACGCCGTGGAAGGTGCCGGCCCAGGGCAGCGCGGGGCCTGCCTGCGAAGCCAGGCCGAGCACGCGCACCAGCACCTGGCCGGCGCGGCGCTCCATTTCCTGCGCGGCGCGGCGCGAGAAGGTCAGCAGCAGGATGCGCTGCGGATCGGCGCCACCCGCAATCAGGTGCGCGACGCGGTGCGCCAGCGTGCTGGTCTTGCCCGAGCCGGCGCCCGCGATCACGAGCAGCGGGCGCGTATCCTGCGCGGCCGCGTCGAGCGCTGCGTCGACGCCATGCAGCACCGCCGCGCGCTGATCCTCGTTGAGCTGCGCGAGCGCCTCGGCCAGCCGCTCGGACTGGCTCGTGGCGCTGGAGGAATGGGGGGTCGCTGCGCGCTGCATCGGCGCAACTGTACTGGATGTCCGTCCAGTCCGTGGCCCGGGCGCGCGAGGGCCAGATGACATAATCGCGCCTCGCTGCAACCGGAGACTCGCACATGGAAATCGATCCGTCTCGGCAGCTTTCACTTCCCCTCTGACGCCCCGTCGGCGAGGAAGCTGAAAGCGCCCCACCCCTCGCCCGCACCGCCAGACATTTCAAGGAAGTGAGCCATGCTCAACATCTTCACGCTTGCCAACGGACGCCTCGTCCAGGAAGAGATCGAGGCGCTCGAGGAGCTGTCCAAGTTCAAGCCGATCTGGGTCGACCTCGAATCGCCCACGATCGAGGAGAAGCGCTGGATCAAGCAGTACTACGGCCTGTCCATTCCCGAAGACGCGATGGACGAGGACATCGAGGAATCGGCGCGCTTCTACGAGGAAGACAACGGCGAACTGCATGTGCGCAGCGACTTCCTGATCGCCGACGACGAAGACCCGCGCTCGGTGCGGGTGGCCTTCATCCTGAACCAGCACAACGAGGAACTCCGCAGCCGCGGCGTGCTGTTCTCGATCCACGACGAGGACGTGCCGGTGTTCCGGCTGGTGCGCATGCGCGCGCGCCGCGCACCGGGGCTGACCGAGGACGCCAAGGACGTGCTGCTCAAGCTGTTCGACGCCGACGCCGAGTACTCGGCCGACACGCTCGAGAACATCTACGACGAGCTCGAGATCGCCGGCAAGAAGGTGCTGTCGGGCAACGTCAGCGACGAGCTGGCCGCTGAGGTGCTCGGCCTGATCGCGCGCCAGGAAGACCTGAACGGCCGCATCCGCCGCAACGTGATGGACACGCGCCGCGCCGTGAGCTTCATGATGCGCAGCCGCATGCTCAATGCCGAGCAGTTCGAGGAGGCGCGGCAGATCCTGCGCGACATCGAATCGCTCGACAACCACACGGCCTTCCTGTTCGACAAGATCAACTTCCTGATGGATGCGACCGTCGGTTTCATCAACATCAACCAGAACAAGACCATCAAGATCTTCTCGGTCGCGAGCGTGGCGCTGCTGCCGCCCACGCTGATCGCGAGCGTCTACGGCATGAACTTCAAGATCATGCCGGAGCTCGACTGGACCTACGGCTACGCCTATGCGGTCGTGCTGATGATCGCGAGCGCGATGGTGCCGATGTGGTACTTCCGCCGCCGCGGATGGCTCAAGTAGGCGGCGTCAGCGTCGCCAGCCAGGCGTCGACCAGCGCGAGACTGTAGCGGCTCGCGACCACGGCGACGAAGCGCGTGAAGTCGCCGTGCGCCTCGTCGTCGGCGCGGTCGGAGATGGTGCGCACCGCGGCGAAGGGCACGCCGTAGTCGTGGCATACCTGCGCCACGGCCGCGCCCTCCATTTCCACTGCCAGCGCATCGGGCAGCGCGCGGCGCAGCGTCTCGCTCTCGGCCGCGTTCGAGACGAACCGGTCGCCGCTGATCAGCAGTCCGCGGTGCACCGCGGGCGTCGCGAGTGCGAAGTCGTCGACCACCTTCTGTCCCAGCAGGGCGACCGGATCGGCCAGCAGGCCGACCGCCACGGCAGCCAGCGAATCGCTGATCTCGGTGTCGGCAGCGAAGCGCGCATGGCCGGTCAGCGGCACCTCGTACTTCGGAAAGATGGGCGAGGCATCGAGGTCATGTTGCAGCAGCCGCGTCGCCACCACCACGTCGCCCACCTGCACGCCCGGCGCGAGTCCGCCTGCGACGCCGGTGAAGACGATCGCCTGCACCTGGAAGCGCTCGAGCAGCACCGTGGCCGTGAGCGCCGCCGCGACCTTGCCGATGCGCGAGAGCACGACCACCACCGCCTGCCCGCGCAGGTGGCCGACCCAGAAGTCGCGGCCGGCCACGCGCACGCGCTGCTCGTCGGGCATCTGCGCGAGCAATGCGCTGAGCTCCTCGTGCATCGCGGCGACGATCGCGATCGTCATTGCTTGATGTCGACTCCGTAGAAGGTGTGGCGGCCGAAGGGGCTGAGCTTGAAGTCGACCACTTCCTTGCGCACCGGCTTGAGCTGCACCGCATGGGCGATCGTGAACCACGGCGCCTGCTCCTTGAAGATCACCTGGGCCTTCTTGTAGAGCGCGTCGCGCTCGGCCTGCTTGGGCACGTTCTTGGCCTTCACGACCAGCTCCTCGTAAGGCTGGTGGCAGAACTTCGCCACGTTGCTGCCGCTGGCCGACTGGGCGGAGGCGCAGCCGAGCAGCGTGTACATGAAGTTGTCGGGGTCGCCGTTGTCGCCGGTCCAGCCCAGCATGCCCATCTGGTGCTCGCCGGCCTGCATGCGCTTGCGGTACTCGCCCCATTCGAAGGTCTTGATCTCGGCCTTGACGCCGATCTTGGCCAGGTCGGCCTGCATCAGTTCGGCGATGCGCTTGGCATTGGGGTTGTAGGGCCGCTGCACCGGCATGGCCCACAGGTCGGTCGTGAAGCCGTCGGGGTAGCCGGCCTGCGCGAGCAGCTTCTTGGCGGCCTCGGGATCGTAGGGATCGTCCTTGACCGCGTCGTTATAGGACCACATGGTCGGCGGGATCGGGTTCTTGGCCGCGACGCCGGTCGTGAGGTAGACGCCGTCGATGATCGCCTTCTTGTTGATCGCCATGTTGAGCGCCTTCCGAACGCGGACGTCGTCGAAGGGCTTCTTCTGCGTGTTGTAGGCCAGGTAGCCGACGTTGAGTCCGGGCTGCTCGAGCACCTGCACGTTCGGGTCCTTGCGGATGGCGTCGAGGTCGGCCGGGTTCGGATAGGGCATCACGTGGCATTCGCCCTTCTGCAGCTTGGCCCAGCGCACCGACGCATCGGGCGTGATCGCGAAGATCAGGTCGTCGATCTTGGCCTTGCCGCCCCAGTACTGCGGGAAGGCCTTGAAGCGCACGATGGCGTCCTTCTGATACTGCACGAGGTAGAACGGGCCGGTGCCGATCGGGTCCTGGTCGATCTTCTCGGGCGTGCCGGCCTTGAGCATCGCGATCGCATACTCCTTCGACTGGATGCCCGCGTAGGGCATCGCCATGTTCGCGAGGAAGGGCGCTTCGGGCTTGTTGAGCACGAACTTGACCGTGTAGTCGTCGATGCGGTCGATGGACTTCAGCAGCTTGGGCATGCCCATGTCGTTGAAGTAGGAGTGGTTCGGGCTCGTGACCTTGAAGAAGGGATCGTTCTCCTTCCACTGCCGCTCCATCATGAAGATCACGTCGTCGGCGTTGAAGTCGCGCGTCGGCTTGAAGCTCTTGGCCGTGTTGTGCCACTTCACACCCTTGCGCAGCTTGAAGGTGTATTCGGTCCCGTCGGGCGAGATGGTCCAGCTCTCGGCTAGGCCCGGCACGACCTTGGTGGTGCCGCGCTCGAACTCGACCAGGTTGTTGTAGACCTGCGTGGTGGCGTCGAAGGAGGTGCCGGTGGTGTTGACCGCGGCATAGAAGTTCTCGGGGCTGCCTTCGGAGCAATAGACCAGCGTCTTGGCCGAGGCGGCGCCGCAGGCGAGCGCGAGCGCCGCGGGCGCCAGCAGCGTGGCCGCGCGAAGGCGGCGCGAGATTGCAGAGGTGGTGGTCATGGGGTCGACTCCTTCAGGGTTGAGGCCGCGCGGGCGCGGACGGAAAAACTTCGGTGGTGGGGGCAACGGGCGACAGGAACTTCTCGGCGTGATGACAGGCGACGCGGCGTTCGTCGAGCAGGCGCGGCAGCGGCCTCTCGCTGCGGCAGCGGTCGGTGGCGTGGGCGCAGCGGGTGTTGAAGACGCAGCCCGACGGCGGCGCCAGCGGCGAGGGCAGCTCGCCCTTGAGCACGATGCGCTCGGCCGCGAGACCCGGTGTCGAAGCCAGCAGGGCCTGGGTGTAGGGATGCAGCGGCCGCTCGAAGATGCGCGCCTTGGGCCCCTGCTCGACTGCGTGGCCGAGGTACATCACGAGCACCTCGTGCGCGATGTGGCGCACCACGCCGAGATCGTGCGAGATGAACAGGTACGAGAGGCCGAGCTCGGCCTGCAGGTCGGCCAGCAGGTTCAGCACCTGGGCCTGGATCGAGACGTCGAGCGCCGACACCGGCTCGTCGGCCACCAGCAGGCGCGGCTCGAGCATCAATGCGCGCGCGATCGCGATGCGCTGGCGCTGGCCGCCCGAGAACATGTGCGGATAGCGGTTCGCGTACTCGGGCCGCAGGCCGACGCGCGCGAGCATGTCGCGCGCCTTCGCGGCCCGCTCGGCCTTGCCGAGACCCGTGTTGATCGCGAGCGGGTCCTCGAGCACGGTCGAGATCTTCTTGCGCGGATTGAGCGAGCCGTAGGGGTTCTGGAACACCAGCTGCACCGCCTGGCGCAGCTCGCGCCGGCGCGAGGGCGGCGGATGCACCGCGTCGGCACCGACCAGCGTGAGCGTGCCCGCAGTGGGCTTCTCGATCAGCGCCACCATGCGCGCGAGCGTCGACTTGCCGCAGCCCGATTCGCCGACCACGGCCAGCGTGCGGCCGCGCTCGAGCGTGAACGAGATGTTGCCCACCGCCTGCAGCTGCGCCGGGGCGCGGAACAGGCCGCGGCGCACCGCGTAGACGCGCTGCAGGTCGCGGGCCTCGACCACGGGCTCGCTCATCGGGAAAACTCCACCACGCGCGCGCCGTCCGCGGCCAGTGCCGCCTCGCGCTGCGGATCGCCGAGCGCGTAGTGGCAGCGCACCTGGCCGCCCATCCATTCGCGCAGCTCGGGGCGCACGGCGCGCGAATGTGCGGTGGCGTAGCTGCAGCGGGGCGCGAACAGGCAGCCGGCGGGCCGGTCGTGCATGCCTGGCACCACGCCCGCGATCGTCGCGAGCCGGCCGGCGCCCGTGCTGCGCTCGGGCAGTGCCGCGAGCAGCGCCGCGGTGTAGGGATGCTGCGGTGCCGCGAACAGCTCGGCCACACCGCGCTCTTCCATCACCTGGCCCGCATACATCACGGCCACGCGCTGCGCCATCTCGCTCACCACGCCCATGTTGTGCGTGATCAGCACCAGGCCCATGCCGCGCTCCTTCTGCAGGCTGCGCAGCAGATCGAGGATCTGGGCCTGGATCGTGACGTCGAGCGCAGTGGTCGGTTCGTCTGCAATCAGCAGCTTCGGATTGCAGGCGATCGCCATCGCGATCATCGCGCGCTGGTTCATGCCGCCCGAGAGCTGATGCGGGAAGGAATCGAGCCGCGTCGAGGCGGCCGGGATGCCTACCTGCTCCAGCAGTTCGGTGGCGCGCCTTCTCGCCTCGCGCTTGTCGAGGCGCAGATGCAGCCGCAGCGTCTCCATGAGCTGCCAGCCGATCGTGAAGCAGGGGTTCAGGCTGGTGGTCGGGTCCTGGAAGATCATCGCGACGTCCTTGCCGACCAGCTGGCGCCGCGCGCGGTCGCCGATGCCCAGCAGGTCGTGGCCGTCGAAGCGCAGGTGCTGCGCGCGCACGCGGCCGGGCCAGCCGATCAGGCCCATGAGCGCCATCATGGTCACGCTCTTGCCGGAGCCCGACTCGCCCACGATGCCCAGCACCTCGCCCTGCTCGAGCCGAAGGCTGACGCCATCGACCGCATGCAGCGTGCCGCCCTGGGTCGGGAATTCGACGTGGAGGTCGCGGATGTCGAGAAGCGGCATGCCGATGGCTCCGTGTCAGCGCTTGAGCTTCGGGTCCAGCGCATCGCGCAGCCCGTCGCCGAGGAGATTGAAGGCCAGCACCGCCGCGAGGATCGCGAGGCCCGGGAAGGTGACGACCCACCAGGCCCGCAGCACGAACTCGCGCGCGTCGGCGAGCATGGTTCCCCATTCGGGCGATGGTGGCTGCGCGCCGAGGCCCAGGAAGCCGAGCGCCGCGGCATCGAGGATGGCGGTCGAGACGCCGAGCGAGGCCTGCACGATCAGCGGAGCGGCGCAATTGGGCAGCACCTCGCGGAACATCAGCCGGAGCGTGCCGGCGCCGCTGACGCGCGCGGCCGTCACGTAGTCGCGCGAGACCTCCGAGATGACCGCGGCGCGCGTGATGCGCACGTAGTGCGGCAGCACCACGATGGCCACCGCAAGCATCGCATTGGTCAGACCCGGCCCGAGGATGGCGACGATCACGATCGCGAGCAGCAGGCTCGGCAGCGTCAGGATCACGTCCATGAGCCGCATGATCGCGATCTCGAACACGCCGCGGAAGAAGCCCGCCACCAGGCCCAGCGCGATGCCGACCGCGGCCGAGATCGCGACCACCGCGACGCCGATCGACAACGACAGCCGGGCGCCGAAGATCAGGCGCGAGAGGATGTCGCGGCCGATCGCGTCGGTGCCGAGCAGATGCGCCCTCGATCCGCCCTGCTCCCAGGCCGGCGGCCGCAGGAAGGCCGTGCTGTCGGTGAGGTTCGGCGGATACGGCGCGATCCACGGTGCGAACAGCGCCACCGCGAGCAGCAGCACGATCACCGCCAGGCCCGCCACGGCTCCGCGGTTGGCCGAGAAGGCGCCCCAGAACTCGCGCCAGGGCCCGGGCGGCGCGGCGTTCCTCTCGATCGCCAGGTCGGCGGCGGCGCTCATCGCCGGATCCTCGGGTTGATGAGACCGTAGGCCACGTCGACCAGCACGTTGACCGTCATCACGATCACGCCGAGCAGCAGCATGCCGCCCTGCAGCACCGGATAGTCGCGCCGGCCGATGGCCTCGATCAGCCACTTGCCGACGCCGGGCCACGAGAAGATGGTCTCGGTCAGGATGGCCCCCGTGAACAGCACGCCGACCTGCAGCCCGATCACCGTGACCACGGGGATCAGCGCATTGCGCAGCGCATGCAGGCCGATGACGCGCAGCGGCGCGAGGCCCTTGGCGCGCGCGGTGCGGATGTAGTCCTCGCCCAGCACCTCGAGCATGGCCGAGCGCGTCATGCGCGCGATCACGGCCAGCGTGTTGGTGCCCAGCACCACGGCCGGCAGGATCAGGTGCAGCACGGCCGAGCCGAAGGCGCCCTTCTCGTCCGACAGCAGCGAATCGATCAGCAGGAAGCCCGTGACCGGCTCGATGAAGTAGTGCACCGAGATCCGCCCCGACACCGGCGTCCAGCCCAGCTGGACCGAGAAGAACAGGATCAGCAGCAGCCCCCACCAGAAGATCGGCATCGAGTAGCCGGTGAGCGAAGTCGCCATCACGCCGTGGTCGAACACCGAGTTGCGCTTGACGGCCGCGATGATGCCGGCCGGGATGCCGAACACCAGGGCGAACAGGATCGCGCACAGCGCGAGCTCGACGGTGGCCGGAAACAGCGCCATGAACTCGTTCATCACCGGCTCCTGCGTGATCACCGACTTACCGAGATCACCATGCAGCACGCGGCTGATGTAGATGCCGTACTGCGTGAACAGCGGCTGGTCGAGCCCGTACTCCTTGAGCAGTGCCGCATGCCGGACGGGATCGATGCCGCGCTCGCCGGCCAGGGTCTCGATCGGGTCGCCGGGCACCAGCCGGATCAGGAAGAAGGCGAGCAGCGTCATGCCGACGAAGGTCGGCACCAGCAGGCTCGCGCGGGTCAGGATGAATCGGAACATTCATCCCCAATATGCAAGAGCGATGCCGGGACGCGTCCCGGGCCGAACCCTTAGAACCTGCGGGTGACGCCGCCTACTTCTTCTGGTCGCGCAGCTCGCGCCGCAGGATCTTCCCGACCGGCGTCTTGGGCAGGTCGGTGCGGAACTCGATCACGCGCGGCTGCTTGTAGCCCGTGAGGTTGGCGCGGGCATGCGCCTTCACCTGCGCCTCGGTGAGCTCGGGGTCCTTCTTGACGATCACGAGCTTCACGGTCTCGCCGGTCTTGTCGTCCGCGATGCCGACGGCCGCGCATTCGAGCACGCCGGGCAGCTGCGCCATCACGTCCTCGATCTCGTTCGGATAGACGTTGAAACCCGACACCACGATCATGTCCTTCTTGCGGTCCACGATCTTGAAGTAGCCGCGCTCGTCCTCGATGGCGATGTCGCCGGTCTTGAAGTAGCCGTCGGGCGTCATCGCCTTGGCGGTCTCGTCGGGCCGCTGCCAGTAGCCGGCCATCACCTGCGGCCCGCGCACCGCGAGCTCGCCCGACTGTCCCGCCGGCAGGTCGTTGCCGTCGTCGTCGATCACCTTGACCTCGGTGCTCGGCAAGGGCACGCCGATGGTGCCGGTGAAGGCCGTGCTGGTGGTCGGGTTGCAGGTCACCGAGGGCGAGGTCTCCGACAGGCCGTAGCCCTCGCAGATCGGGCAGCCGGTCTTCTCGAGCCAGAGCTTGGCGACCGCGCCCTGCACCGCCATGCCGCCGCCGACCGAGACCTTGAGGTTGCTCCAGTTCACGGTGCCGAAGTCCGGATGGTTGGCGAGGCCGTTGAACAGCGTGTTGACCGCCGGGAAGCTGTGGAAGGTGTGCTTCGAGAGCTCCTTGAGCACCGCGGGGATGTCGCGCGGATTCGGGATCAGGATCAGCTTGCCGCCGGTGCGCATGCTCAGCATCATGTTCACCGTGAAGGCGAAGATGTGATAGAGCGGCAGCGCGCAGATGCTGGTGGGCTGCTCGCTGGCCGGCACCTTCTGCATCACGGGGTCGTTCCAGGCCTCGGACTGCAGCACGTTGGCGATCACGTTGCGGTTGAGCAGCACCGCACCCTTCGACACGCCCGTGGTACCGCCCGTGTATTGCAGCACCGCGACATCGTCGGGACCGAGCTTGGGCGCCTGCAGCGTGCGCGTCGCACCTTTTTCGAGCGCGTCGTTGAAGCGCACCGCGCCCGGCAGCGTGAACGCCGGCACCATCTTCTTGACGCTGCGCACCACGTAGTTCACCAGCGCGCCCTTGAGCAGGCCGAGCCGGTCGCCCATCGAGGCCAGCACGATGTGCTTCACCGACGTGGCCGCCAGGCACTGCTGCAGCGTGGTGCCGAAGTTCTCCATCAGCACGATCGCGGTGGTGGCCGAGTCCTTGAGCTGGTGCTCGAGCTCGCGCGGCGTGTAGAGCGGGTTGACGTTGACCACGATCATGCCGGCGCGCAGCGTGCCGGCCACTGCGATCGGGTACTGCGGGCAGTTCGGCATCATGATCGCGACGCGATCGCCCTTGGCGAGGCCCAGGCCCTGCAGGTAGGCGGCGAAGGCGCGGCTCTGGTGGTCGACCTCGGCGTAGCTCAGGTCCTTGCCCATGAAGCTGTAGGCCGTGCGGTCGGCGTACTTGGTGAAGCTCTCTTCCATCAGCGCGACCAGCGAGGTGTAGCGCGAGGCATCGATGTCGGCGGGCACGCCTTGCGGGTAGCTGCCGAGCCAGGGTCGATCAATCACTGTGTGTCTCCGAAGCGAAATCTTGGGGTGGGAAATTCTGACGCGATCGTAACTTGACAGCCGCACGTGTCACGGGCCGCGACACTGCGCGGCCCGTGGTCTTCGAAAGCGGCGCGCCGAGGGCTACTCGATCGCCTTGGCCATGTCCTCGACCACCTTCTTGGCGTCGCCGAAGACCATCATGGTCTTGTCCATGTAGAACAGCTCGTTGTCCAGGCCCGCGTAGCCCGCGGCCATCGAGCGCTTGTTGACGATCACGGTCTTGGCCTTGTAGGCCTCGAGGATCGGCATGCCGTAGATCGGCGTGCCCTTCTGCAGCGCGGCGGGGTTCACGACGTCGTTGGCGCCCAGGATGATCGCGACGTCGACCTGGCCGAACTCGCCGTTGATGTCTTCCATCTCGAACACCTGGTCATACGGCACCTCGGCCTCCGCCAGCAGCACGTTCATGTGGCCCGGCATGCGACCGGCCACCGGATGGATCGCGTACTTCACCGTCACGCCGTGCTCGGTGAGCTTGGCGGCCAGTTCCTTCACCGCGTGCTGGGCGCGCGCCACCGCCAGGCCGTAGCCCGGCACGATCACCACCGTCTCGGCGTTGGAGAGCACGAAGGCGGCGTCGTCGGCGCTGCCGCTCTTCACGGGGCGCTGCTCCTTGGCCGCGCCGCCGGCCGTGGCCGTCTCGCCGCCGAAGCCGCCCAGGATCACGTTGAAGAACGAGCGGTTCATCGCCTTGCACATGATGTAGCTCAGGATCGCGCCCGAGGAGCCCACCAGCGAACCGGCCACGATCAGCATCGCGTTGTTGAGGCTGAAGCCGATGCCCGCGGCCGCCCAGCCCGAGTAGCTGTTGAGCATCGACACCACCACCGGCATGTCGGCGCCGCCGATCGGGATGATGATCAGCACGCCCATCACGAAGGCCAGCACCAGCATCGCGAAGAAGGCGGTCCAGCTCTCGGTGGCGACGAACAGCAGGCCCAGGCCGATGGTCACGAGGCCGAGGATCAGGTTCAGCATGTGCTGGCCCTTGAACTGCACCGGCGCGCCCTGGAACAGGCGGAACTTGTACTTGCCCGAGAGCTTGCCGAAGGCGATGACCGAGCCGCTGAAGGTGATCGCACCGATGGCCGCGCCCAGGAACAGCTCGAGCCGGTTGCCGTAGGGAATCGGATAGCGCAGGAAGCCGTCGACCACCACCGCGCCTTCGGGCGTCTGGATGCCGACCGCGGCCGCCACCGGCAGCGCCGTGATGCCGAAGGCCCAGGGCTCGACCACCGCGGCGACGCCGATGAAGACGGCGGCCAGGCCGATCATGCTGTGGAAGAAGGCCACGAGCTCGGGCATCGCGGTCATCTCGACCGTCTTGGCGCGGTAGGCGCCGTAGCCGCCGCCGACCACCAGGCCCAGCAGCACCCAGCCCAGGCCGACCATGCGGCCGCCCGAGAGCGTGACGATCAGCGCCGCGGTAGTCAGCACGGCGATCGCCATGCCCACCATGCCGAACACGTTGCCGCGGATCGAGGTGGTGGGATGGCTCAGGCCCTTCAGTGCCTGGATGAAGCAGACGCTGGCGATCAGGTACAGCAGCGTGACGACATTCATGCTCATGCTGCATTCCCCTTGTCACCCACGGGCGCGGCCTTCTTGTCCTTCTTCCGGAACATCTCGAGCATGCGCCGCGTGACCAGGAAGCCACCGAAGACGTTGACCGCCGCCAGCGCAACGGCCAGCACGCCCATGGTCTTGCCCAGGGTGGTCTCGGTCAGTGCGGCCGCGAGCATCGCGCCCACGATCACGATCGCCGAGATCGCGTTGGTGACCGCCATCAGCGGCGTGTGCAGCGCCGGCGTGACGGTCCACACGACGTGGTAGCCGACGTAGATCGCCAGCACGAAGATGATGAGGTTGATGACGGTATGGGATACGGGGTCCATGGCTGCTCCTCGCTGATGTCGCTTGTTCGCTGTTCGCTTTTCTGACGTCTACTTGCGCGTGACCTGGCCGTCCTGCGCCATCCGGCAGGCGGCGACGATGTCGTCCTCGAGGTCGATCTTGAGCGTGCCTTCCTTGGCCACGATCAGCTTGAGGAAGTCCAGCACGTTGCGCGCATAGAGCGACGACGCATCGGCCGCCACCAGCGCCGCCAGGTTGGTCTCGCCGACGATGGTCACGCCGTGCTTGACCACCGTCCTGTCGGCCTCCGACAGCGGGCAGTTGCCGCCGATGCCATCGGGGCCCTTGCCGGCCGCGATGTCGACGATCACCGAACCCGGCTTCATCGACTTGACCATGTCCTCGGTGATCAACGTGGGCGCCGCGCGGCCCGGGATCAGCGCCGTGCTGATGACGATGTCGGCGAGCGCGACGCGCTTGGCCACTTCCACCTGCTGGCGCGCCAGCCAGCTCGGCGGCATCGGCTTGGCGTAGCCGCCGACGCCGACCGCGGCTTCCTTCTCCTCGTCGGTGTCGTAGGACACCTCGATGAACTTGCCGCCCAGCGACTCGATCTGTTCCTTGACCGAGGGGCGCACGTCGGAGGCCTCGATCACCGCGCCCAGGCGCTTGGCAGTGGCGATGGCCTGAAGGCCGGCCACGCCGACGCCGAGGATCACGACGCGCGCGGCCTTCACGGTGCCGGCCGCGGTCATCAGCATCGGGAAGAAGCGCTGGTACTTGTCGGCCGCGATCATCACCGCCTTGTAGCCGGCGATGTTGGCCTGGGAAGAGAGGACGTCCATGCTCTGCGCGCGCGTGGTGCGCGGCGCGGCCTCGAGCGCGAAGGCCGTGAGCCCGGCCGTGGCCAGGCGCTGCAGACCCGCGGCATCGAAGGGGTTGAGCATGCCGATGAGCACCGTGCCGGGCTTCATGAGGGCGCATTCGCGCTCGTCGGGGCTGCGCACCTTGAGCACGATGTCGGCGGCGAAGGCGCCTGCGGCATCGGCGCTGATCTCGGCGCCGGCGGCCTGGTAGGCCGCATCGGTCACGCTGGCCGCCACGCCGGCGCCCGATTGCACCCGCACCACGTGGCCCTGGGCCACGAGTTTCTTCGCGGTCTCGGGGGTGACGGCGACTCGGGCTTCGCCTGGCACAGTTTCGACCGGCACGCCTATCAGCATGGACTTCTCCTCAGGGCTGCATTTTGAAATTCGCGCGAGCTTACCCGAAGATGACAGCCGGACCGCGTCGCCTGGATGGCAGCTGCGGGCCGGTCCCCAGGGTGCCCCGGACAGGCGTTCTTGCTATCGAATTCATAGCATCGGATGCCCTTTCGCCCTATGTACACTGTGGCCGGGGATGACCGGCGCACAGATCGCCGGCTTCCCGCAACAACGAGATTCAGGGGGAAGGAAATGCGAATAGCTGCACTCGATGACGAGGCGCATCAGCTCGAGCTGATTCGCCACAGCATGGAAGTCATAGGCCACGAATGCCATGGCTTCGCCCGTGGAAAGTCGCTGCTGCGCGACCTTCACCGCGAGACCTACGACCTGCTGGTCCTCGACTGGGCCCTGCCCGACATCGAGGGCCCGAGTCTTTGCCAGACCATACGCACGGACCTCAACAGTTCGCTGCCGATCCTGTTCCTGACCAACCGGCGCGAGGAAAAGGACCTGGTCGAAGGCCTCGCCGCCGGTGCGGACGACTTCATGGCCAAACCGATCCGCGTGAGCGAGCTGCAGGCGCGCGTGCATGCGTTGCTGCGCCGCGCCTACCCGGCCCGGCAGGACAGCGCGCTGAGCTTTCGCGCCTATCGCTTCCATCCCTCGACCCGCACGCTGCGCATCGACGGCCGGCTGGTCGATCTGAGCCGGCGCGAGTACGAACTGGCGCTGTTCCTGTTCCAGAACCTGGGCCGGCTGCTGTCGCGCGAACACCTGCGCGAAGCGATCTGGGGCATCGGCACGGACACGCCCTCGCGTTCGCTCGACACCCACATCTCGCGTCTGCGCGTGAAGCTCGACCTGCAGCCGTCGAACGGATTCCTGCTGTCCGCGGTCTACGGCCTCGGCTACCGGCTGGAACCGCTCGAGGGCGACCAGCCCGCCGCGCAGCACGCGATTTCCACGCGCATCGAGTGAGCGCCGGCTGGGGTCCGGCACGCGATGCTCCCGCGCGCAGCGATGGGCAGCGCCTGCCGGACGACGCGATCCTCCGCGTCGATTCGCACGGGTGCCTGGCCACTGCCAATGCGGCTGCGCAGCGCCTTTGGGGGCATCACCCCGACGAGCTCCTCGGGCAACCGGTGCAGCCGCTGCTCGACGGCCTCGGCCTGCGCTGGCGCGACGGCGGCGAGGCGCTGCGGCTGTCGGAAGCGTCCGAGCCGATCGCGGGCGAAGCCGAGGATGAATGCGGTCGCCGCCTGCTGCTGCGCTGCCTGCCGCTGCCGCACGGCATCGGCGCCGCCGGCGGCCACTGGCTGGTCGTGACCGATCTCACGGCGCTGCGGCAGGCCGAGCGGCAGCGCGACGAGGCGCTGCGCTTCCTCGCGCACGACGGCCGCCAGCCGGGTGCCGCGATCCTCGGCATGCTCGAGCTGGCGCGCGAGCGGCCGGCCGCCTTTCCGGACGACAGCCTGCAGGCCGCCATCGCGCACGAGGCACGCGACGGCCTCGATCGCTGCGAGCGCTTCGTCGCCACCGCGCGGGCCGAGACGCGGCCACTGCACGTCGAGCCGCTGGATCTGGGCGCCACGCTGCAGCTGGTGGTCGATGCGGCCTGGGCTGCGGCGCGCGAGCGGCGGGTGGCCGTGCGCTGCATCGCGCCACAGGCAGACGCGCCGTGCATGGCCGACCGTGGGCTGATGACGCGCGCGCTCGGCGAGCTGCTGGACACGGGCATCCTGCATTCAACGACCGGGTCGACCCTGCGCTGCGGCGTGTCGCACGAGAAGGGCGCCCGATGGGGCGTCTGGTTCGAGGCAATGCCAGCCGCTGCAGCGGCGGCGCTAGAGTCGCGGCTGGTCCGCAGCGTGGCGCTGCGCCACGGCGGAAGCCTCGAGACCGCACCGGCCGCCGACGGCAGCACGGTGGTCGTCACGCTGCTGCTGCCCCGCACCGTTCCACAGGAGCCCTGAAGACCCATGACAGCACGCTGGAAACCCAATGTCACGGTGGCCGCCGTGATCGAGCGGCAGGGCCGCTACCTGCTGGTCGAGGAGCAATGCCCCGACGGCCTGCGGCTCAACAACCCGGCCGGCCACCTGGACCCCGGCGAATCGCCGGCCGCGGGCTGCGCGCGCGAAACGCTCGAGGAGACCGCGCACCATTTCGTGCCGACCGCGCTCGTGGGCATCTACATGGCCCGCACCCTGCAGCCGCTCGAGGGGCAGTCCGAGGACGTCACCTACCTGCGCTTCGCCTTCACGGGCACGCTGGGCGAATTCGATGCGTCGCGCACGCTCGACGACGGCATCGTCCGCACGCTCTGGATGACGATCGAGGAGATCCGCGCCAGCGTCGAGCGGCACCGCAGTCCGCTGCTGCTGCAATGCGTGGAGGACCATGCCGAGGGACGGCGCCATCCGCTCGAACTGCTGCACGTCGACCCTTCGGTGGCCGGCGCGCCCTGAGCTTTAGGCTGCGCGCGATATGACGCCGCCGCCCAGGCAGATCTCGCCGTCGTAGAGCACGGCCGACTGCCCCGGCGTCACGGCCCACTGGGGCTGGTCGAACTCGAGCCGGAAGGTGCCGTTGGCGCCCGCCCCGAGACGGCACGCGGCATCGACCTGGCGGTAGCGCGTCTTGGCGGCGCAGGCGCCCTCGGCGGGTGCGCGGCCCGCGACCCAGCTCGCATCGTCGGCCTCGAGCACGGGCGACAACAGCCAGGGATGGTCGTGGCCCTGCACCACCCACAGCGTGTTGCTGGCCACGTCCTTGCGCGCCACGAACCATGGCGCATGGTCGCCCGCGCCACGCTGCGCGCCGCGGGCCTTGATGCCGCCGATGCCCAGGCCCTGGCGCTGGCCCAGCGTGTAGAAGCTCAGGCCCTGGTGCTCGCCGATCTGGCGTCCGCGCTCGTCGCGGATCGGGCCCGGCGCCTTCGAGATGTAGCGGTTGAGGAACTCGCGGAACGGCCGCTCGCCGATGAAGCAGATGCCGGTGGAATCCTTCTTCTTCGCGTTCGGCAGGCCGATCTCGTCGGCGATCCGGCGCACCTCGGTCTTGTGCAGTTCGCCGACCGGGAACAGCGTCTTCGACAATTGCTGCTGGTTCAGCCGGTGCAGGAAGTAGCTCTGGTCCTTGGCAGGGTCGAGCCCCTTGAGCAACTGGTGCAGCCCGCTCGCCGCGTCGTGGCGCACGCGCGCGTAGTGGCCGGTCGCGATCTTCTCGGCGCCCAGGCGCATCGCATGATCGAGGAAGGCCTTGAACTTGATCTCGGCGTTGCACAGCACGTCGGGGTTCGGCGTGCGACCGGCCTCGTATTCGCGCAGGAACTCGGCGAAGACGCGGTCCTTGTAGTCGGCCGCGAAGTTGACGTGCTCGATCTCGATGCCGAGCACGTCGGCCACGCTCGCGGCATCGATGAAGTCGACGTTCGACAAGCAGTACTCGCTGTCGTCGTCGTCCTCCCAGTTCTTCATGAAGATGCCGACCACTTCGTGGCCCTGTTGCTTGAGCAGGTGCGCCGTGACCGCGGAATCGACGCCGCCGCTCAAGCCCACCACGATGCGCTGCCTGTTCATAGGACCTGCATTGTCCGCGCTACAGGCTGGCGAGAATCTCGTAGGAACGCAGCCGCGCCGCATGGTCGAAGACCTGCGAGGTGATCATGAGTTCGTCCGCGCCGGTGCGCAGGGCGAAGGCCTGGATGCCCGCGCGCACGGTGTCGGGCGAACCCACGGCCGCGCACGACAGCACCGAGTCGAGCAGCGCGTTCTCGCCGGCGCCGATCTTCTGCCGGTAGTTCTCCACCGGCGGCGGCAGACGACCGGGCCGGCCGCTGCGCAGGTTGACGAAGGCCTGCTGCCAGGAAGTGGCGCGGAATTCGGCCTCCGCGTCGGTCTCGGCCGCGAAGACGTTGAAGCCCAGCATCACGTAGGGCCTGGCGAGCTGGGCCGAGGGCTTGAATGTCTCGCGATAGATCTGGATCGCCTGCATCAGCTGCTGCGGCGCGAAGTGCGAGGCGAAGGCGTAAGGCAATCCCAGATGGGCTGCGAGCTGGGCGCCGAAGGTGCTCGAGCCGAGGATCCACACCGGCACCTCGAGCCCCATGCCCGGCACCGCGCGCACCGGCTGGCGCGGCTCCTTCGACATGAAGTCCATGAGCTCGACCACGTCCTGCGGGAACTGGTCGGCGTCGGATTGCAGGTCGCGCCGCAGCGCCTGCGCGGTGCGCTGGTCGGAACCGGGCGCACGGCCGAGGCCGAGATCGATGCGGCCCGGATAGAGCGATTCGAGGGTGCCGAACTGCTCGGCGATCACCAGCGGCGAATGGTTGGGCAGCATGACGCCACCGGCGCCGATGCGGATCGTCGAGGTGCCGGCGCCGATGTGGGACAGCAGCACCGCGGTGGCGGCGCTTGCGATGCCCGGCATGCCGTGGTGCTCGGCCAGCCAGTAGCGCTTGTAGCCGAGCCGCTCTCCGAGCTGGGCGAGCGACAGCGAATTGCGAAAGGACTGGGCGGCGTCGCTGCCCTCGGTGACGGGCGAGAGATCGAGGATCGAAAGCGGAATCATGGCCGCTATCTTGGCCCGGATCGCGCGCCTTCAAGCTCCGAAGGGCTATTCGGGCGCGGGCGCCCGTTCCTTCAGGCCAGTGCCTTGGCCTTCAGCCGGGCGAACTCCTCGGGCGTGATGGTGCCGGCATCGAGCAGTGCCTTGGCGTCGGCGATGTGTTCGGCCGGCGACTTGCCCGCCACCTCGCGGATGTAGTTGTCGGTGTCGGACTTGGCACGCTGCAGGCTCGCGCGCTGGCGCTCGGCCATGCCGCGGCCGCGGGTCACGATGTAGATGATCGCGGTCACGCCCGGGAGGATGACCAGCCCGATGATCCACAGCACCTTCGAACCGCCGCCGAGCTCGGAGTCGCGGAACAGGTCGCCGATGATCTGGAACAGGATCAGCAGGTAGACGATGAGGACGAAGGTCGACAGCAAAAGTTGAATCAGGTCCCAGAAATTGCTCATACAGGTCTTTCCATTAAAAAATCTTCAAGGCCGGCGCGTGGCGCCGTGCGCCCATGATCGCAGCAATCCGAGCACGAAGCCGCCCGTGAGCATGCCCAGCACATAGACCGCGAACACCATCACCGAGGTCGGCAGCGTGACGCGCATCGAGAACAACGAGACCGTCACCGATTCGAGGTTCTGGATCTTGAACAGCACGACGATGCCGGCCAGGATCACGATCAGCGCGATGTAGACGAAGCGATGCATGGCAGGGACTCCTTGTGAGGACGAGGACGAAGGGCGCTCATCCCGCCGGGCCGCGGCCGCCTTGTGGCGGACCGAAGGACGGCGGTGCTTGCGGCGGTTGCGGCCGGGTGGCGGGCGGACGGATCGGCGGCGGCGGTGGTGGCCGGAACGAGGGCGAGCCCCAGTTCGACCACTGGTTGCGGTTCACGTCCCAGGGCCGCCCGCGGTAGTGGCGCTCCCAGTACGACGGCACCGAAAACCTCACGATCGGCGCGCGCCGCGCCGCGCTCGAGAGATAGCGCGAATCGACCCAGCCTCGGCTGCGGCCGGCCGCGACGTCGCACCAGCGCCAGCGCGTGGTGCAGCCGAAGACCCGCAGCGGCGTGTGGGCCGGCAGCCAGGTCACGACCGGAAACGCGCGATCGGGACCGGCGCGCATGTTGACGGCCTGGGTCGTGGAGGCGGTCTGGGCGAATGCCGGCAGCGACGCCATCGGCACGAGGATGGCCACGACGCCCAGCCAGCGGAGGGTCGATGCGGGGATCGGCATGGGCGCGCGCTTCATGGCATCGGGTCCGTCCGCTAGAAGCTGATGTCGCCGGTCACGAGGCCCCAGAACGCGGCCAGCGCGGCGGCCACCAGCAGGCCGAAGACGACCATCTCGGGCCCGGTGAAGACGCGCTGCTTCTGCTCGCGGCGGGCAAGGAAGTAGAGGAAGGTGCCGGGCGCATAGAGAACCGCCGACAGCAGCAGG
The DNA here is from genome assembly GCF_030316885.1 of Variovorax jilinensis. GTDB lineage: Bacteria > Pseudomonadota > Gammaproteobacteria > Burkholderiales > Burkholderiaceae_C > Variovorax > Variovorax jilinensis. The sequence continues at coordinate 162,889 of NZ_JASZYQ010000004.1, forward strand.
TACTTGGGGCCGCCCGCATACAGCATGCCGAAGGCATAGACCGTGGCGATCGCGCCGCGCACGCCGTCGCCGAAGCGGCTGCGGCCCTCGCGCTCGTAGGTCTGGCCGGTCCAGGCCAGCTTGAGCCCGTAGGCCGCCACCAGCAGGTAGGGAACCAGCGTCATCGAGCTGGTCATCTTGAGCGCCAGCGTGAAGGCGTACTCGGCAAACCACGTCACGACGAGGAAGACCTGGATCACGATGTTGGTGAGCCACAGCGCAGCCACCGGCACCTGGTTCTCGTTCTCGCGCGCGAGGAAGGTCGGCATGGTCTTGTTCTTCGCCGCCGAATGCAGCACCTCGGCCGCCAGCAGCGACCACGAGAGGTAGTTGCCAAGGATCGAGATCAGCAGCCCCACGCTGATGAACACCAGACCCCAGGGCCCGACGATCGACGCGAACACGCCGGCCATCGCGGGCGTCGGCAAGGCCTGCAGGTCGGGGCGCAGCAGAACGCCGTAGGAGAACATCGTCACCATCACGAGCAGGCACAGCACGCCGATGAAGCCCAGTACCGTTGCCGTGCCGACGTCCTCGCGCCGGCGTGCATGGCGCGAGTACACGCTCGCGCCCTCGATGCCGACGAAGACGAACACCGTGATAAGCATGGTGTTGCGGACCTGGCTCGACAGGCTCGCGAAGGTCTGCGGCTCGCCGCCCCAGAAGTTCCACGCGAAGATGTCGGCCTTGAAGCCGATGGCCGCGACCACGAGAAAGACGAAGATCGGCACGATCTTGGCCACCGTGGCGATGGTGTTGAGCGTCGCCGCCTCCTTGACGCCGCGCAGCACGAGGAAGTGCACGCCCCAGAGGATGACCGAGGCCGAGACGATCGCCACCGCGGTGGAACCGTCGCCGAACACCGGGAAGAACTGGCCCAGCGTGGCCTTGATCAGCACCAGGCAGGCGACGTCGGCGAGGCAGCAGCCGATCCAGTAGCCGACTGCGGATGCGAAGCCGAGGTAGTTGCCGAAGCCGGCCTTGGCATAGGCGTAGATGCCGGTGTCGAGGTCGGGCCGGCGGCGCGAGAGGGTCTGGAACACCAGCGCCAGCATCAGCATGCCCGCGCCCGCGATGGCCCAGGCGATCAGGGCGCCGAGGCCGCCGGTCGAGCGGCCGAACGCCGAGGGCAGCGCGAAGATGCCCGAACCGATCATGGAGCCGACCACCAGCGCGATCAGCGCGCCGAGGGAGAGTTTCTGGTCTTGGGAGGAGCTCATGCAGGTTCAATGGACGCCGGCCGGGGCGGTTCCGGGCGGCCATCTCACATGACCGCGGCCGAGCATCGACGCGCCTCGTGGCTTTGTCAAGGCACAGGGACAGCGCACTTCGCGGCGTTGAATTGCGCCGGCGGCGGACGCATCATGGCCGACCACCAACCAAGGATCCGCCATGAAATCGATCGACTGCGACTGCCACGCTTCGGGCACTTCGGCCGCCCTTGCCCCTTCGGCGAGCGCAAAGGGCAAGGGCCGGCGCGCCTGGCTGCGCGCAGGCGCGGGCTCGGGCGCCGCGGTCGTGATGGCCGGCCTCGGGCTTCGCACCGACGACGCCCATGCCGCATCGCTGACCCAGGCGCAGCGCGATGCGCTCACGCCGGACCAGGTCATCGCGCAGATGAAGAAGGGCAACGAGCGCTTCCGTGCCGGCAAGATGCAGTCGCGCGACCTGCTGGCGCAGAAGCGCGCGAGTGCGTCGGGCCAGTTCCCGGCCGCGGTGATCCTGAGCTGCATCGATTCGCGCGCACCGGCCGAGATCCTGCTCGATGCCGGCATCGGCGACACCTTCAACGCCCGCATCGCGGGCAACATAGCCAACAAGGACCTGATGGGCAGCCTCGAGTTCGCCTGCGCGGCGGCCGGCGCCAAGGTCGTGCTCGTGATGGGCCACACGGCCTGCGGCGCGATCAAGGGCGCGATCGACAACGTGCAGCTCGGAAACCTCACGGGCCTGCTCGACGTCATCAAGCCGGCCATCGCCGCCACGACCTACGCGGGCGAGCGCACGAGCAAGAACGCGGCCTTCGTCGACGCGGTCGCCAAATCGAACGTGCAGCTCACGATCGACACGCTGCGCAGCGGCAGCCCTATCCTCGCGGATCTCGAGAAGAAGGGGCAGATCAGGATCGTGGGGTCGATGTACGACCTGTCGAACGGCGTCGTGAGCTTCGACGCCTGAGGCGGCGCGGCGCGCCTCCCGAGCCACGCGCGACAGGGACCCGGGCCGTGCGCTCCAGGGACTGACAGCGGCGGCCGCTAGGACTGCAGCACGAACCGGTTGAGGTCGCCCTCGGCGGTGACCACGATGGCAGCGCCGAGGGGATCGCGATCCATCATCGCCCTCAGCAGCGCATCATCCCCTTCCCGGCTGCGCGCGATGAAGCGGGCGCCATCCCCGGTCCGGCCGACGACGACCGCATGAAGAGGCACGCCGCGCACATGCTGGACCGAGCAGGTCTCGATCGTCCCCAGGCCTTCGAAACCGGCCAGGACCGTCGGCTCGGCGCGCGCGTCGAGCAGGCGCTGCAGCGACTCGAGATCGAAGTCCCACCATGCCCTGGGCGCCGTCGAATAGACGCCCGCGCTGTACTTCGACAGATTGCCGCCGTTGGCGCCGATCAGGCCGCGGGCGCCGGGCTGCGCCCTCAGCTTCTCCACCATCTCGGCGATGGCATGCATCGAGTAGTTGTTCCCGGGCCCGCCGAAGTACGGCAGACCGCCCGTCACCGTCAGGCGGCGCGGGTCCTCGGGCGAGAGCCCGAGCTCGTCGCAGGCGACGTTCGAGACCGCGATCGGAAAGCAGCTGTAGAAGTCGAAGAAGGACACCTCGTCGACCGCGATGTCCGCACGCTGCAGGGTCGCGCGGACCACCGCGCGTGCGGCTTCCGATGCGCCGAGGTCGGCCCGCCGCAGCAGCGGCTTCTCGGACGCCTTCGCCGCACCATGCAGGTAGACGAATTTCTCTTGCGCAACGCCCAGGCGCCGGGCTGCCTGCTCGGACGCCAGCAGAACTGCTGCGCCGAGATTGACCTGGTCGCGCGCGACCAGATGCAGGGGATACGGCGTGGCGATCCAGCGGTTGTGGCCGTCGACGGCCGCCAGTTCTTCCGCAGAGTAGGCCGGCACCGGCCATGCAGCCCGCGCATTCCCGTGGGCGATGCGTGCGAAGGGCGCAAAGAGCCGGCCCATCTCCTGCGCATAGTCCTCGACGGACAGGCCCAGGCGGGCGCGCCTCGCGTTCTCGGCGAGCGCATAGCCCACGGGTGCGTTGTCCACGCCGTGTCGCAGGGTCAGGGGATCGAGCAGCTCCTCGATGCCGGGGCCGCGGTCTTCCACCGCACCTGCGGGGTCCTCGGCAAAGTCCAGCGCAAGGCCCTTGGCGCGCGCGTGGCGGACCGTGGAGATGGCTTCGGCGCCCGTGATGAGCACCACCTCGAACTCGCCCGCGGCGATCCGCCCGGCGAACTCGACCACGAGGTCCTGCGGCGAGTTGCCACCGGCCTTGGCCCACACCGCGCACCTCGGATCGATCAGCAGGCGCTGGGCGATCGATCTCGGAAAGTTGCTCGACTTGCCGAAGGCGGGCTCCACGGGGAGCGAGTCCTCGAAGGTCCGGGTGGTTGCGATGGCCTCGATGGCCGAATACAGCGCCTGCGGATCGGCTGCCTGCGCATCCTGGATCGCCGACCTCGCCGCAGCCGCGGCCAGATCGCTCGCCGACCAGGCGCGATAGTCGGGGCCATCGATGCGGTCGCTGGATTGGCCGACGCCGATGATGACGGGGGTGTTTCTGCGGGTCATGTCGATGGCCTCCGGGATCAGCGGCTGGCCCACCGGGGCGCGCGTCTTTCCGCGAACGCCAGCGGCCCTTCCTTGGCATCGGCCGAGCGCAGCAGGGCGGTGATCTCCTCGTGGTTGAGCGCCCAGGCAGCCTGCTCGCTCTCGATCAGGCCGTAGTGGATGCCGAGCGCCACGCGCTTGCTCGCCTGAACGGCCAGCGGTGCGTTCTCGGCAATGCGGGTCGCCAGGGCTCTTGCGGCAGCCTGCAGCTGTGCAGCCGGGACCACGCGGTTGACCAGGCCCAGCGCCAGCGCGCGCTGGGCGTCGATCGGCTCGCCTGTGAGAAGCATCTCCATCGCCGCGGCCTTCGGCATGCTCTTCAGGATCCGGAAGGCGCCGCCGGCCGCGGCGATGATGCCGCGCCGGACCTCCGGCAATCCGAAGCTCGCGTTGTCCGAGGCGATGACCAGATCGCTGGCCAGGACGATCTCGGTGCCTCCGCCCACGGCGACGCCGTTGACGGCGGCAATGACGGGCTTGCTGATCGCGTGCCGGACGAAGCCGGCGAATCCCCACGGGGCGCGCTCCGGGTCCTCCGGCATGATCGATTCGCCGCGCGACAGGGCCTTCAGGTCGGCCCCGCTGCAGAACGCGAGCGCGCCTGCGCCGGTGATGATCACCACGCGAATCGCCGGGTCGTATTCGGCTTTTTCCAGCGCGTCGCCCACGCAGATTGCCGTGGCGAGATTGATGGAGTTGCGTGCTTCCGGACGATTCAGGGTGATCGTCATGATGTGTTCGCCGATCTCGACGCGCACGGGCGCCGAGGGGCTGTCTGCCTGGATCTGCATTCGTTCCTTCACTTTCCGGATGGGCGCCGCGTCGAAGCGGGATGCCCGAGTTGTTGAACCACGCCGGCATCGACGAGCGCATCGATCTCGGCGGGCGACAGGGCGAGCCAGCGCCGGAGGACCTCCACGCTGTGTTCGCCCACGAGGGGTGCGGGCCCGGCCGGCGGATCGGGCAGGCGTTGCGCCAGCACGGGGCGGGCTTCGACCAGGAAGGCGGCCGGGATGGCGGGATGGCGCTCGGTGCGGAAGAAGTCCCGCTCCTTGAAGTACGCGAACTCCGGCATGTCGGCCACGCGCAACATCGCGCCCGCGGGGATGCCGGCGTCCTGCAGCGTCTCCATCGCGCTCGCGGGCGTGCGGGCCGAAAGCCAGCCGGCCAGCGCCTGCTCGATGCGGCTGCGATGCGCAAGTCGCCCTTCACGGGTGCGCAGCGCCGTCTCGTGGGCAAGCCCGAGCAAGGGCGCCAGTCCGCGCCAATCCGCGTCGCCGCGGCTGGTGACGGTGCACCACTCGTCGTCGCCTGCGCAGGCGAAGATGCCCCAGGGCACGTCGCGTTCGGTCCGGCTCGGCGTGCTCCCAGACCTCGCCTCCATCGTGCGGGCCGCATTGGCGGCGGCGAAGTGGTCGAAGATCACCTCGGCCTGCGCGATGCTGGCGTTGCCGCCGCGCGATGTCCGGTCGCGGCGCACCAGCAACGCGAGCGCCGACAGGGCCCCGATGCGGGCGGCCACATGATCGGGATAGACCGTGCTGGAATCCGAATACGAGCCGGGCTCGTCGGCATAGGACCATGCCGACGTGAGGCCGGTCGCGGCGCGAACCAGCGGTCCGTAGCCCATGCGCCGGCTCCAGGGACCGCTCGAACCGAAGGCGGAACTCTCGACGCTGACGAGCCGGGGATTGGTGCGCTCCAGGGTGACCCGATCGAATCCCAGCGCATCGAGGGTGCCCGGCTTGAAGTTGGACAGCAGCACGTCCGCTTCGCCGATCAGGCGCAGGAAGACCGCCTTGCCGTCCGGATGGCGCAGGTCGAGCGCCAGGCTCTGCTTGTTCCGGTGCCCCGCGGCAAAGGAAGGCGAGATCGGCGAGCCGTCGTGGGTCTGGCGGCTCCCGTCGGGGAAGGCCGCGCTCTCGATCTTGATCACCTCGGCCCCGGCATCGGCGAGCAGGCGCCCGGTCTCGGCGCCTACGACGATCACGCCCATGTCCAGCACCCGCAGGCCCGCGAGAGGCATGAATCCGGCCGGGCCGGCGGTGGCAGTCGCGATGGCGCCCGCATCCGCGGCCCAGTGCAGGCCGGGCGCGGCGGTCGTCGTTGCGGGCCCCATGCGCAGGCCGTCGATCTCGACCAGGCCGTCGGGAAACAGCCCGTCATCGGGGAACAGGCGGCGCGCCTGGTTCTGCGGCGTCGACATGGCGGCGTCGGCCGAAAGGACACGGGCGAGCGGCACGCCATGGCGCTGCGCGGCCTCTTCGAGCTCGAGCGCTGTCTTGTCGCCAAAGAAGCGTGCAATCGCCGGCACCAGGTCGGGCGACCCGAAGCGCACCTGGACGAGATCGAAGCGGGGATCGGCGAACTCCGCCGGGCTGCCCATCCACGCGAACATGCTCTTCCACTGGCGGGGCGCGAGGACGCAGATGCGCACCGACCCGTCCGCACACGGAATGATCGGGTAGTGATTCTGGGTCGCGGGGCGATCGCGCGGCAGGTCGGCGGCGCGGGTTCCAGCCGCCGCGCTGCCCGAGATGCCGAAGCCGGGGTCGAGGGCCTGCACGGCGCCATCCAGGATCGAGAAATCGAGCCATTGACCGCGACCGGATTGCAGCCGGTCGACGTAGGCCAGCACTGTGACGAAGGCGGCTTGCGCTGCCGCACAGGACAGCGTGAGGTTGTCGGGCGGCGCAAGCGGCTTCCTGCCCGGGAGCCCGGAACGCGACAGCTCGCCGGAGAGTGCGGCAATGACCGGTTCGGTCGCCTGCCAGCGGGAGAACCGTCCGGTTCGACCAAAGTCCGAGATCGAGAGCCACACGATCGCCGGATTGGCTTTCTGCACCTCGATCCGATTGATCGCCGGAAAGGGATGGCCGTCGGCGCATCCGCCCTCGATGCAGATGTCCGCCTTGCGCAGCATGGCCTCGAGACTTCGGGAGGATGCATCGAGCCGCAGCCGGCGCTTGCCCCGGTGCTGCGCGACCTGCGCAAGGTCTTCCTGCGTCGTCGTCGTTTCCGGCTCGACGAGCACCACGTCGGCGCCAAGGCCGGCCAGGTAGCGACCGACGGCGCCCATGGGGCCTCGGCTCAGATCGACGACCCGCAGGCCGGAAAGGGGCCGGAGCGTGGCGGGCACCTCATTGCCGGATGGTGCCGGATCGACCGGGCGATCGAATTCGGTTTTCGTATGGATATCCGCTGCTGCGGGATTCGCGCTCATGTCTTGTCTCCTGGGCATCGTTATTGCCTGGAGATCGATCATCTGGCGACGAGCGGCTTCCGTCCAAGACCAAACTTCATACGAAAATCGTATGATCAGGACAGCATGAATCACAGGAAGATCGCGTGAGACCGACCCTCGACTCGAAGCTCCTGGTCCAGTTCGTGGCCATTGCGGAGGCGGGCTCGATCACCCAGGCGGCCACGCGCCTGAACGTCGCGCAGCCCTGGCTGTCGACGCGCCTGCAGCGGCTGGAGCGGCAGGTGGGCTTCGCGCTGTTTCAGCGCCGGCCGCAGGGCCTGAAGCTGACGGTGCGCGGCGCCGAGCTCTTCGACGACGCGAAGATGATCACGCGGGCCATCGACGTGGTCGAAAGGACCGTCGAACGCCTGCGCTCCGAGGACCGGCAGTCGCTGCGCCTGGGAGCCCCGCCCTACAGCAGCGACATCGCCCGCCGCACCCGACTGGTCGACCGGTTCGCGTCTTCCGAGAGTTCGATCGGCGTGGAGATCCACGTCGGGTGGACGCCCGCGCTGCTGGAGAGGCTCGGCACGCAGGACCTCGATCTCACGTTCGCCATGGCGCCCGATGTGGAAGCCGAGCGAACGATCCTCATCGACCAGATCGGCGTCGACATCTGGATGCGCGCGGACGACCTGCTGGCGGGACGCAGCGCGCTTCTCCCCGACGACCTGAGCGGCCGCCAGCTCTACACCTTCAATCGCAACCTGAATCGCAAGCTGTACGACACCATCTTCGGACCGCTGGGCCAGGCCGGAGCAAGGCTGGTCCAGGTCGCGGACGACACCACGCCCGATGCGCTGGCCTCAGAGGGCGCCGAGCGCGCCCTCGGCACCAACTACCACCTGCCGGCCCGCCTGGCCGCAGCCGGCAAGCTGGTCAGCGTGCCGCTGGCCGGGGTCAGGGTACCGTTCATGCTGGTGCGCCGCACCGGGGAACTGTCGGGCCCGGCAAGTCGGTTCTGGGAACTGGCTAAGGCAGAGTCGGCGCCGATGCGATCCTGACGCCAGGTGCTGGCGATGGCCGCCGCGCGGCCGCCCGATGGGGCGCTGGCGGCGGACTTGCTGGATCTCAGAAAGGGATGTCGTCGTCCATGTCGTCGAAGCCCGACGACGACTTGGCCGGCGCCTGGCGCGGTGCCGCAGCCGGTGCGCGCGGCGCCGCGGCCGGCGGTCGCGAGTAGCCACCACCGCCACCACCGCCACCACCACCGGAATATCCGCCGTCGTCGTCGCTGCCGCCCGATGGGCCGCCCTGGCCCTGGCGGCTGCCGAGCATCTGCATCTGGTCGACGCGAATGTCGGTGGCGTACTTCTCGACGCCGTCCTTGTCGTTGTACTTGCGCGTGCGGATCTGGCCTTCGACGTAGATCTGCGAGCCCTTGCGCAGGTACTGCGCGGCGATCTCGGCCAGGCGGCCGTTGAAGACCAGGCGGTGCCACTCGGTGGCTTCGCGCATCTCGCCGCTCTGCTTGTCCTTCCACTTGTCTGTGGTGGCAAGGGTCACGTTGCAGACCTGGTCGCCGCTCGGGAAGGTGCGGGTTTCGGGGTCGCGCCCCAGATTGCCGACGAGGATGACTTTGTTGACCGATGCCATGTGCACTGCCCCTGATGAAGTGATGAAGGAGGAGGAAAAGAACCGCAGATTGTGCCGCATGGCGACCCCGGCAGGCGCGCCGCCGGCCGGTCGGAATCGTGCCGCGCCGCGGCCGAATCGCGCGGCCCGGAAGCCGGCGATTCCCGGACCCTGCCCGGAAACCGCCGGGGACTTATCATGTCCGGTTGCCCCAGACCGACCGCCCCGTGAATCTCCCACCCGAAGACGCCTATCTCGGCGCAGTGCTCGCGCAGCAGCGCATCAGCATCCGCGGCGCGCGCACCCACAACCTCAAGAACATCGACCTCGACATCCCGCGCAACAAGCTGGTGGTGATCACCGGCCTGTCGGGTTCGGGCAAGTCGAGCCTGGCCTTCGACACGCTGTATGCCGAGGGTCAGCGCCGCTACGTCGAGAGCCTGTCGGCCTATGCGCGGCAGTTCCTGCAGCTCATGGACAAGCCGGATGTCGACATGATCGAGGGCCTGTCGCCCGCGATCAGCATCGAGCAGAAGGCCACCAGCCACAACCCGCGCTCGACCGTCGGCACCGTGACCGAGATCCACGACTACCTGCGCCTGCTCTATGCGCGCGCCGGCACGCCGTTCTGCCCCGAGCACCACCTGCCGCTGCAGGCCCAGACCGTGAGCCAGATGGTCGATGCGGTGATCGCGCTGCCCGACGAGCCGCGGCTCATGATCCTCGCGCCGGTGGCGCGCGAGAAGAAGGGTGAGTTCGTCGAGCTGTTCGCAGAGATGCAGGCCCAGGGCTACATCCGCTTCCGGGTCGACGGCCAGACCTACGAATACAACGACCTGCCCAAGCTCAAGAAGACCGAGAAGCACGACATCGACGTGGTGATCGACCGCCTGCGTGCGCGCCCCGACATGCAGCAGCGGCTGGCGGAGAGCTTCGAGGCCGCGCTGCGGCTGGCCGACGGCCGGGCGATCGCGCTCGAGATGGACGCGCCGGCCTCCGAGCCCGAATCGGCGCCGGCGCCCAAGCCCGCGCGCGAGCACCTGTTCAACGCCCGCTTCGCCTGCCCGATCTGCCACTACTCGCTGGCCGAGCTCGAGCCGCGGCTGTTCTCGTTCAATTCGCCGGTGGGCGCCTGCCCGAGCTGCGACGGACTGGGGCACCGCGAGTTCTTCGATCCGGCACGGGTGGTGGCCTTTCCGTCGCTGAGCCTCGCGAGCGGCGCGATCAAGGGCTGGGACCGGCGCAATGGCTACTACTTCAGCATGTTGGAGAGCGTGGCCAGGCACTACAAGTTCGATGTCGAGAAGCCCTTCGAGGAGCTGCCGGCCTCGGTGCAGCAGACCGTGCTGCACGGCTCGGCGCTGGAAGAGATCAAGTTCAGCTACATCATGGACAGCGGCCAGCAGGCCGGCAAGAAGCTGGTCCGCAAGCACCCGTTCGAAGGGATCATCCCGAACATGGCGCGGCGCTACCGCGAGACCGACTCGACCATGGTGCGCGAGGACCTCTCCCGCTTCCGCAACATGCAGCCCTGCCCCGACTGCGAAGGCACGCGCCTGCGCCCCGAGGCGCGCAACGTGTTCCTGGTCGACGACTCGGGCCCGGAGCCGAAGCGCATGGCGATCTACGAGATCAGCCATGCCACGCTGCGCGACAGCCTGGGCTATTTCCAGCAGTTGCAGCTGCGCGGCGCCAAGGCCGAGATCGCCGACAAGGTGGTGCGCGAGATCGGCCTCAGGCTCAAGTTCCTCAACGACGTCGGACTCAACTACCTGAGCCTGGACCGCAGCGCCGAGACGCTGTCGGGCGGCGAGGCGCAGCGCATCCGGCTGGCGTCGCAGATCGGCTCGGGCCTGACCGGCGTGATGTACGTGCTCGACGAGCCCAGCATCGGCCTGCACCAGCGCGACAACGACCGCCTGATCTCCACGCTGCGCCACCTGCGCGACATCGGCAACAGCGTGATCGTGGTCGAGCACGACGAGGACATGATCCACGCCGCCGACCACGTGATCGACATGGGCCCGGGCGCCGGCGTTCATGGCGGCCGCGTGATGGCGCAGGGCAGCTATGCGGAGGTCGCGGCCAACCCGGATTCGCTGACCGGCCAGTACCTGTCGGGCGTGAAGAAGATCGAGGTCCCTGCCCGCCGCACGCCCTGGCTGCCGGTGGTGGCGACCGCCTCCTCCTTCCATGGCAGGAAGCCGCCGCGCTTTCCGCCCAGCCCCGCGGCCGAGCGGCGCGCCGCACGCGAGGCCGCGCACCTGGCTTCGCAGTCCGACCTGCAGGAGATCCGCGTCATCGGTGCCACGGGCAACAACCTGCAGAACGTGAGCGTGGCCTTTCCCGTGGGCCTGCTGACCTGCGTGACCGGCGTGTCGGGCTCGGGCAAGTCGACGCTGGTCAACGACACGCTCTACAGCGCGGTGGCACGCACGCTCTACCGCGCCCACGAGGAGCCGGCCGCGCACGAGGCGATCGAGGGCATCGAGTACTTCGACAAGGTGATCAACGTCGACCAGTCGCCGATCGGGCGCACGCCGCGCAGCAACCCGGCCACCTACACCGGCCTGTTCACGCCGATCCGCGAGCTGATGGCCGAGACCAACACCGCCCGCGAGCGTGGCTACGGCCCGGGCCGCTTCAGCTTCAATGTGGCCGGCGGGCGCTGCGAGGCCTGCCAGGGCGACGGCGTGGTCAAGGTCGAGATGCACTTCCTGCCCGACGTCTACGTGCCCTGCGAGGTCTGCCACGGCCAGCGCTACAACCGCGAGACACTCGAGGTGCTCTACAAGGGCCGCAACATCGCCCAGATCCTCGACATGACGGTCGAGACCGCGCACGACTTCCTCAAGGCCGTGCCGACCATCGAGCGCAAGCTGCGCACCCTGCTCGACGTCGGCCTCAGCTACATCAAGCTCGGCCAGTCGGCGACCACGCTGTCGGGCGGCGAGGCCCAGCGCGTGAAGCTCGCGCTCGAGCTGAGCAAGCGCGACACCGGCCGCACGCTCTACATCCTCGACGAGCCGACCACCGGCCTGCACTTCGCCGACATCGAGCTGCTGCTCAAGGTGCTGCACCAGCTGCGCGACGCCGGCAACACGATCGTCGTGATCGAGCACAACCTCGACGTCATCAAGACCGCCGACTGGCTGATCGACATGGGCCCCGAAGGGGGCGCCGGCGGCGGCACGGTGGTGGGCGTCGGCACGCCCGAGGACATCGCGGCCAACGAGGCCAGCCACACGGGGCGCTACCTCAGGCGCCTGCTGCCAGCCTAGGCACGGCGCCAGCGAAGGGCGCTGCGCGCATGACCTGCGAGGTCATCGACGCGCCACGGCGCGCGCGCGACATTGGAGGCGAGCCGGGACCAGAGTGGTGCCGGCAGCCACCAGGCCGAATCGAAAGGCCAACGAAAGCGCAACCATGAACGGCTTCGACATCCTCCCCCTCGCAGTGGCACTGCTGATCGGCATCGCCGCGGTGGGCTCGTGCATCGGCATCGGCATCGTCGGTGCCCGCCTGCTGGAGGGCACGGCGCGCCAGCCCGAGCTCAAGGACACGCTGCAGACGCTGTTCTTCCTGATCGCGGGCGTCACCGACGGCGCCTTCATCATCGCCACCGGGATCGGCCTGTGGTTCGCGACCGCGAACCCGTTCAAGTAACGCGCAGCGGCAGAGGCCTAGCGTTGCCCGATGCGGGCGTCGCCGAACAGGCCCTTGAATTCGCGCGGCTCGGAGCGCCAGTACGGCGGCGGCACCTCGACCTGGGCGCCGAGCTCGGCCGCGGCACGCCACGGCCAGTGCGGTTCGAACAGCATCGCGCGCGCCAGCGCGACCAGATCGGCCTGGGCCTGCGCGACGATGGCCTCGGCCTGCGAGGGCTCGGTCACGAGCCCGACCGCGATGGTCGGCATCGCCACCGCCGCCTTCAGCTGCTCGGCCAGCGGAACCTGGTAGCCGGGGCCGACAGGAATCCGCTGCTGCGGCGAGACGCCGCCCGACGACACGTGGACGAAGCTGCATCCCAGCGCTTCGAGCGCCTGGGCGAAGGCAATGCTCTGGGCCACGTCCCAGCCGTCGTCGACCCAGTCGGTGGCCGAGATGCGCACGCCCACCGGGATGCGCTGCGGCACGGCGGCGCGCACCGCCTCGAAGACCTCGAGCGGAAAGCGCATTCGGTTCGCGAGCGTGCCGCCATAGGCGTCCTCGCGGCGGTTCGCGATCGGCGACAGGAACTGGTGCAGCAGGTAGCCATGCGCCGCATGCAGCTCGATCAGGTCCAGGCCTAGCGCATCGGCGCGCTGCGCGGCACGCACGAAGGCGGCCTTGACTCTCGCGAGGCCTTCGGCATCGAGCGCCACGGGCGGCGGCTCGCCGGGCGCATGTGGCAGCGCCGAGGGGGCCACGGTCTGCCATGCGCCCTCGGCCGGCGCCAGGCATTGGCCGCCTTGCCAGGGCACGTGGCTCGCGCCCTTGCGGCCTGCATGCCCGAGCTGGATGCCGATCGGCATGGGCGAGTGGCGTCGCAGCGCCTGGAGCACGCGCCCGAGTGCGGCTTCGTTCGCGTCGCTGCAGAGACAGAGGTCGCCGAGCGTGATGCGGCCGGCTTCCTCGACCGCGGTGGCCTCGAGGATCAGGAGGCCGGCGCCCGACAGCGCGAGCTGGCCCAGGTGCATCAGGTGCCAGTCGCCGGCATCACCATCGACGCACGCGTACTGGCACATCGGCGCGATGAGGATGCGGTTGCGCAGGGTCAGGGACCCGAGCGCGAAGGGCGAGAACAGGACGCTCATTGCGAATCCTCCGTGCTGCGCACTGTGGTGCGATCGCCTTCGGGCGGCCGGGCGGCGCTCATCGCCGCGGCATGTTCTCGGGCCGCACGCGCAGCATGCCCTCCTGGGCGGCCGAGGCCACCAGGCGTCCGTCGCGCGTGTAGATGCTGCCGCGGCACAGGCCGCGCGCGCCGCTCGCGCTCGGCGAGTCCACGCTGTAGAGCAGCCAGTCGTCGAAGCGGAAATCGCGGTGGAACCACATCGCGTGGTCGAGGCTCGCGGGGCGCACCTGCCCGCTCATGAAGCTCAGGCCGTGCGGCCGCATCGCGACGCCGAGCAGGCCGTGGTCGGAGGCATAGGCCAGCAGCGCGCGATGCACGTTGGGGTCGTCGGGCAGCGGCGCGATCGCGCGCATCCAGATCGCGTCCTCGGCCACGCCGGGCACCGGCGCGAGCAGGTCGCCGGGCGCGACGCGCCGGTATTCGATGCCGTGCGGCGCGGTGGCCTTGACCCGCCAGCGCTCGGGCAGCCGGTCGCCGAGCGCAATGCGCTGCTCGCGCTCGTTCGCGAGGCCCTCGGGCCCGGCCACTTCGGGCATCGGAAACTGGTGCTCGATGCCCTCGTCGACGGTCTGGAACGAGGCCGAGAGCTCGAAGATGATGCGCTCGCCCTGGCGCGCGACCACGTGGCGCGTGGTGAAGCTGCGGCCGTCGCGCACGCGGTCGACCGAATAGTCGATCGGCGCATGCTCGCCGGGCAGCAGGAAGTAGGCATGCATCGAATGCGCGGGGCGGTCGGCGCCGACCGTCAGGCTGGCCGCCATGAGCGCCTGCCCCAGCACCTGGCCGCCGAACACGGCCGGCGTGCCGATGTCCTCGCTCTGGGCGCGGAAACGGTCGTCGCCGAGCGGTTCGAGGCGCATCAGCTCGACCAGTTCGTCGACGAGGCGGGAGGCGGTGGCGGGGTCGGTCATCGGGGGCATCAGGGAAAACGAGAAGCCTGTGACGATAACAAAGAGCCGCCGCGGGCGCTGTCCCGCGCCTGTCAATGCCCGCGGGCGGCGCGGCGCAGCGGCGCCCGGCGCTTCAGCGGTCCAGGTCGGCGCCGTCGGCCGCGAGCCGGCGCTGCAGTGCTGACACGTCGACCGCGGCGAAGCCCCCGCCGTCTGCCAGCCCGGCCGCGGCCGTTCCCGCCGCCTGGCCCATGACGAAGCAGCCGCCGCTCGCGCGCGCGGCCGACTGGCCTTCGTGCGTCATCGAAGCGCAACGGCCGGCCACCAGCAGGTTGTCGACGCCGCGCGGCACCAGCATGCGCCAGGGCAGCTGGTTGAAGGTGCGGCGCGGGTCGCGCGGGAAGGCCCACTCGATGCGCCCCGCCGCATGCATCTCCATCGGCCAGGCGTTGATGCCGATGCTGTCGTCGAAACATGCCGACGCCAGGATGTCCTCGCCCGTGAGGGCGTAGAGGCCCTCGATGCGGCGGGTCTCGCGGATGCCCACCTGCGGCGCGATCTCCACGATGGCCGATTGCTCGAAGCCCGGCACCTCGGCCTTCAGGAAGCGGAAGAACTCGCCGATCTGGCGCCGGCCCTCGATCTCGCCCGCGCTGAGTTCGCGCGCGTCGACGCCGTTCATCGCATCGCCTGCGGCATTGCGGATCTGCGTCACGTTGGCGCGCCATTCACGCGGGTCGATCTGCGGCCGCAGGATCGCGCCTTCGCGCGGGAAGCGATAGGCATCCGGATCGCGCTCGCGCGCCTGCTGCATGAGGACGTTGATGGCCTTGAACTCGCCGACTGCCGCGAGCGCGCGCGCGGCCTCGACATGGCCGACGCGGAACATGGTGGAGGGAAAGAGGCCGCTGCCATGGCCGTCGCCGACCGCGAAAGGCACGCCCGCGAAGGCCGCGACGTCGGCGTCGCCGCTGGCATCGACGAAGGCGTTGGCGCGGATCGCCTGCCGCCCGGACTTGGTCTCGACCACGAGCGCGGCGATGCGCGCGCCGTCCATCACGACCGCGGCGGCGAACGCATGGAACAGCAGCTCGACACCGGCGTCCAGCAGCAACTGGTCGGCCGCGCACTTGTAGACGGAGGTGTCGTAGGAGCGCACGCGGATGCGGCCCTGCATGCCGTCCTGCGGCTTGTTGAGGCCGCCCAGCGCGTCGATGCGCGCGAGCAGCTCGTCGGCCACGCCGTGTACCAGCTGCGTCATCTCGCCGTCGCGGCGGCCGTAGAGGCCGGCAAAGTTCGTCACGCCGCCGGCCGTCCCCATGCCGCCCAGGAAGCCGTAGCGCTCGACCAGCAGCGTGCGCGCGCCGTGGCGCGACGCGCTCACCGCGGCCGCGATGCCCGCGGGGCCGCCGCCGACCACGACCACGTCCCAGTCGCCGAAGACCGGGAGTTCGCGCGCAGGTTCGTGGACAGTCGAGTTCAAGTCATTCTCCAAGGAGAGGGTATTTCCTTCGGGGAACACCGCGGAACCGGCTCTGCCGGGCCGCTGGTGTTGCCCCCGGCAGGGGGTGGGCGCTCCGACACGAAGTGCGGGGCAACCTGGGGGGCGGGCTATTGCAGCTTGATGCCGTTGGTCGAGATGATCTTGCCCATGATGGCGGCCTCTTCCTTGACCCGCTCGCGCATGCCGTCGGGCGAGGTGCCGACCGCCTGCCAGCCCTGCTCGAACAGCTTCTGGCGCACCTCGGGCGATTTCATGATGACCGCGAGCTCGCGGTTGATGCGCTCCTGCGCGGTCTTCGAGAGGTTGGACGGGCCGAGCAGCGCGGTCCAGACCTCGAGGTTGAAGTCGCGCACGCCGGCTTCCGAGAGCGAGGGCACTTCGGGCGCCAGCGTGCTGCGGCCGCTCGTGAGGCCGATCGCCTTGAGCTTGCCGGCCTTCACCTGCGGCAGCGCCACGCCGGGCGGGATCAGCGCCATCTGGACCTGGTCGCCGAGCAGGCCCGTGACGACCTGCGGGTTGCCCTGGTAGGGCACGTGCACGGCCTTGAGGCCGGGCACCCTGGTCTTGAGCTGCTCCATGCCCAGGTGGCCGACCGAGCCGACGCCGACCGAGCCGTAGCTCCACGCGTCGCCGCCCTTGCGGCCGGCATCGAAGAAGGCGGCACCGCTGGGCAGGTTGTTCTGCGCCACCAGCACCAGCGGCGCGGTCGCGATCAGCGAGAGGTAGGTGAAGTCCTTGGCCGGGTCGTAGGGCAGCTTGGGATACAGCATCTTCGACGAGGTCAGGTTGCCGTTGATCACGATGCCCAGCGTGTGGTCGTCGTTGGCCTTGGCCACCATGTCGGCCGCGATGTTGCCCGAGGCGCCGGGCTTGTTGTCGACCACGACGGGCTGGCCGAGGGCCTTGGACAGCGGCTCGGCGATGGTGCGTGCCGCGATGTCCGGGGTCGATCCGCCCGGGAAGCCGACCACCAGCCGGATCGGCTTGGTCGGCCATGCGGCGGGCTGCTGCGCCATCGCGGTGACGGGAAGCGTGCCGGCGGCGAGGGCGCACGCGGCGGCGATCAGGATGTCTCTCTTGGTGGGATGCATGGGGTGGGGGCGGGGAAGAAAACGGGGCTCAAGGATAGCCCTCACGTGTCACCAGACGTATCCGGCCTTCATTCGAGGCTGATGTTGCCGCGGCGCACCAGCTCGCCGTAGGTCTTCGACTTGGCCTCGGCGTTGCGGCCGATCTCCTCCGGCGACCAGGCCAGCGGCTCGAACGCGAAGGTGTCGAAGCGGGCGCGGATCTCGGGGTCGGCGATGACCTTGGCGACGTCGGCGTTGATCTTCGTGCGGATCGCGGCCGGCACGCCCTTCGGCGTCAGCAGCGAGACGAAGGAATTGACCTCGAGGCCGGCCGGTCCGCCCGCCTCGGCCATGGTCGGCACGTCGGGCATCTGCGGGATGCGCCTGGGCGCCGCGATCGCGATGTAGCGCAGCTTGCCGGCCTTGTAGATGCCCTGGCTCGAAGGCAGGCTCGCGAAGCTCCAGGCCACTTCGCCCGAGCCGACGTTGGCGAACAGCTGCGAGACCTCGCGGTACGGCACGTGCTGCATGTGGGTGCCCGTGAGCGCCTCGAGCTGCTGGCCGCCCAGGTGCCCGGGGCTGCCGACGCCCCAGGAACCGTAGCTGACCTGGCCCGGCCGGGCCTTGGCGGCCGCGACCAGGTCGGCCATGTTCTTCCAGGCCGAGTCGGTCGGCACCGCCACCAGGAACGGCGTGCGGAACAGCGACGCCACCGGATCGAAATGCTCGAGCGGCACGAAGTTGCGCGACTTGTACAGGTGCGGCAGCGCCGCGATGTGCTCGCTGTCGAGCTGCAGCAGCGTGTAGCCGTCCGGTGCTGCGCGTCGTGCCTGCTCGATCGCGATGAAGCCGCCGCCGCCCGGCTTGTTGTCGACCAGCACGCGCTGGTTCCAGAGCCGGCCCAGCTTGTCCGAGACCAGCCGCAGCACCGCGTCCGGCCCGCTGCCGGCCGCGAACGGCGTGACGATGGTCACCGGTCGGCTCGGGAAATCGGCGGCCGGCGCCTGGGCCGCGGCAGCAGTGGACAGCAGGGCCGCGGCGGTGCCGGTGGCGAGCAGCGAGAGGAGCGATGTCATGAGAGTGCTGTCTCCGGGGAATTGATCTTCAGGGGAAGCAGGGGTCAGCGCGCCGCGTCGGCCGCGGCATCCAGGCAGCGCGCCGGTTGCCAGCCGTAGAGCCATTCGACGGCATCATGGAAGCGCTCGGGCGTGCGGTCCGGCCACAGGCTGTTGCGCACCAGGCGCTCGACGCCCTTCGCGTGATAGAGCCGCCCCATCTCGCGCACCGACAGCACCACTCGGGCGGTGCGCGCCACGCGGGCCGAGGCATAGAGGCGAAAGGCCGCCGGCAGGTCGAAGTCGCAGGCCTCGACCGCGGCGCCGAGCGTCACCGCGTCCTCGAGCGCCATGCAGGCGCCCTGCGCGAGGTACTGCATCATCGGATGGGCGGCGTCGCCGAGCAGCGTGGCCGGGCCTTCGCTCCAGTTCGCGACCGGATCGCGGTCGACGGTGCTCCAGCGGCGCCACGAATCGGGCCGGTCGAGCAGCTGCCGCGGCCGCGCATGAACACCCTCGAAGTACGAGAGCACCTCTTCCTTGCTGCCGTCGCTCACACCCCACTCCTCGCGCTCGCGGCTGTGGAAGGTGACGACCAGGTTGTATTGCTCCCCATGGCGCAGCGGGTAGTGCACCAGGTGGCAGTCGGGACCGGCCCAGACCACGGGTGCATTCCAGCGCAGCTCCGGCGGCATCTCGGCGGCCGGCACCACGGCGCGGTAGACCACGTGGCCCGAGACGCGCGGCGCGTCCCCGATGAGCTTCGCCCGCACCACCGACCTGACGCCGTCGCAGCCGACGATCGCATCGGCCGCGAAGCGCCGGCCGTCGCGCGTGGCCGCCGTGACGCCGCGCGCGCCGATGTCGAGCGACTCGACCTGCGCCGACGTGTGGAAGCGGATCAGCGGATGCTGCTTCACGGCCTCGTGGATCGCGCCGTGCAGGTCGGCGCGATGGCTCACCGCATAGGGATTGCCGAAGCGCGCGCGAAAGGCGTCGCCGACCGGCACCGAGGCGATCTCCCGGCAATCGACCGCGTCCATCATCA
Organism: Variovorax jilinensis; assembly: GCF_030316885.1. Lineage (GTDB taxonomy): Bacteria > Pseudomonadota > Gammaproteobacteria > Burkholderiales > Burkholderiaceae_C > Variovorax > Variovorax jilinensis. Next base: position 181,990 of record NZ_JASZYQ010000004.1, read on the forward strand.
CGAGCCGGTCGGTGAAGACCGCGCAGCGCCGCACAGCGTCGCCGACGCCCAGCGCATAGAGCGCCGCGAAGGCGTTCGGGCCGAGCTGCAGTCCGGCGCCGATCTCGCCGAGGGTCGCGCTCTGCTCGAGCAGGTCGATGCCGATGCCGAGCCGCGCGAGCGCGAGCGCCGCGGCCATGCCGCCGATGCCGCCGCCGACGAGCAGCACGCGGGGCCGCGCGCCATCGAGCTGGTGTTCCATGCCGACGCCTCCTGCGCTCACTCGACCCGCACCGCGATCGGCGCCAGGCCGTCGATGCGCACCGTCAGGGTCTGGCCTCGCTGCACCGCGCCCACGCCCTCGGGCGTGCCCGTGAACACCAGGTCGCCGGGCTGCAGCGCGAACAGCGTCGACAGGTTCGCGATCACCTCGCCGACCGACCAGATCAGCTGGCGGATGTCGCTCTTCTGCCGCAGCTCGCCGTCGACCTCCAGCGTGATGGCGCCCGCCTTCATCTCGCCGCTCGCCCCGCGCAGACGCAGGGGGCCGACCGGCGCCGAGAAGTCGAAGGCCTTGCCGATCTCCCAGGGCCGGCCCTGCTCGCGCATCTTCATCTGCAGGTCGCGCCGCGTCATGTCGAGGCCGACCGCGTAGCCGTGGATGTGGCGCACCGCGTCCTCGACCGCGATGTCGCGCCCGCCCTCGCCGATCGCCACCACCAGCTCGGCCTCGTAGTGGTAGCTGGCGGTCAGCGCTGGATAGGGAATCGCCGCCGTGCGACCGGCCGGCACCGGCACCACGGAGGCGTCGTCGCCGGGCTTGCAGAAGAAGAACGGCGGCTCGCGGTCGGGATCGAAGCCCATCTCGCGCGCATGGGCTGCGTAGTTGCGGCCGACGCAGTAGACGCGGCGCACCGGAAACAGGTCGTCCGAGCCCTCGATGGCGAGGCCGACGGCGGCGGGGGGAGGAAAGACGAAAGACATGTGGGCTCCTGCCGCGGTTCGCGGCCCAACGAGAGGTTGCGGACTGAAGCGGTGCGCGCTTCAGTCGAGAAAGGCTTCGCGCAGCACGCCCATGGCCTGCTGCACCGGGCGATCGGAAAAGCTGAACAGCACGGTCTCGGCGGTCGCCTCGAGCCGCAGCGGCGCCCACGAGGGCACGACGAAGGTGTCGCGCGGACCGAAGGCGAAGCGCTCGCCGCCGATCTCGGCCGTGCCGTGGCCCTCGACCACGCTGTAGACCGCGCCGTCGGTGGCGCGATGCGTGCGGCCCGCGAAGCCCGCGGGCAGCAGCTGCAGGTTCGTCGCGATGGTCGGCATCGGGGAGCCGCCGGTCAGCGGGTTGACGTAGCGCAGCTTGTGGCCGAGCCAGGCGTCGGGCGATTCCTGCCGCTGCAGTTGCGCGAGTGCATCGCGGCTGCGCGCATAGGGGTAGTTGAAGATCGGCGATGTCGGCGACACGTGGTCGTGGCGCACCGGCACCATGTTGTGGCCGAAGCGCGCCAGGCTGTGGCCCTCGGGCCGCGCCACCTGCTGCATGCGGGCGTCGTCGTTCTCGGCGAAGCCGGCGTCGAAGAAGCGCAGCATCGGGATGTCGAGGCCGTCGAGCCACACCACCGGCTCGCTCGCGCCCGCGATTCCCTCGTTGCCGTGGTCGTGCCAGGCCCACGAGGGCGTGATGATGAAGTCCCCCGGGTACATCGTGGTGCGCTCGCCGCCAACCGTGGTGTAGGCGCCCTTGCCATCGACGATGAAGCGCAGCGCCGACTGCACGTGCCGGTGCGACGGCGCGACCTCGCCCGGCATGATGAGCTGCAGGCCCGCATAGAGCGACTGCGTGATCGAGGAGCGGCCGGGGATCGCGGGGTTCTCGAGCACCAGGACGCGGCGCACCGCCTCTTCGGCCGTGATCAGGTCGGCCGACTCCATGAGCAGGGGCCGGATCTCGTCGTAGCGCCACAGCGCCGCCACGCAGGGTGTCTGCGGCTCCCGCGGCACCAGCGCATGCAGCGACTCCCACAGCGGCGTGAGGTTCAGGGGGCGGATGCGGTCGTAGTAGGCGCGGCGTTCGGCCTCGGCGCTGCCGGCGGCCTGCTGGGCGGTTGTCATGGGCGTTGTCTCCTGGCGTCGGGCGCCGTGGAGCGGATTGTTGGCCCGCACCACTATTTGTTCAAGACCGGTGCTCAATACCTGGTATTGCGTTTTTGGATAATGCGGCCATGTCCAGGCTCGATCTCGAATGGCTCGCGGTGTTCGACGAGGTCTACAAGACCGCCAGCGTCTCGAAGGCGGCCGAACGGCTCGGCCTGGGCCAGGCCGCGGCCAGCACCATGCTCAACAAGCTGCGGCTGCACTTCGACGACCGGCTCTTCACGCGCACCGCGCAGGGCATGCAGCCGACGCCCCAGGCCGAGCGGCTGGTGGGCCACGTGCGCGAGGTGCTGGCCCAGCTCGACCTGGCGCGCGGCAACCGCGGCGGCTTCGATCCGGCCGAGGCGCGCCGGAACTTCCGCGTCTGCATGACCGACATCAGCGAGGTGGTGCTGCTGCCGGGCCTGATCGATCACCTGCGGCGGCATGCGCCCGGCGTGCAGCTCGAGACCGAGATCATCTCGACCGCGAGCGGCCGCCGGCTCGAGGACGGCGAGGTCGACATCGCGGTCGGCTTCATGCCGCAGCTCGATGCCGGCTTCTACCAGCAGACTTTGTTCAAGCAGGACTTCGTCTGCCTCGCGGCCCAGGCGCATCCGCGCATCGGCGCCCGGCTCACGCGGCGCCGCTTCGAGGCCGAGGCCCATGCCGTGATCTCGTCTTCCGGCACCGGCCACGCGATCGTCGACAAGACGCTGGCCCGGCTCGGCATCGAGCGCCGCGTGGTAGTGCGGCTGTCGAGCTTCCTGAGCGCGGCGCGGATCGTGGCCCGTACCGAGCTGATCGTGATCGTGCCGCGCATCCTCGGCGAGGTGCTCGCCACCCAGGAGCCGGTGCGCCTGCTGGCGCCGCCCTTCGACCTGCCGGCCTACGCGGTCAAGCAGCACTGGCACGAGCGCTTCCATGCCGACGCCGGCAATGCCTGGCTGCGACGCACGATGGCGCAGCTGTTCGGGCCCGGAACCGGCACCGGGCTCGCATAATCGGCACGGGCGCCCCACGCATCCACTCTTCGCCCAGGCACTTCATGTCGTCGATCACCCTGCGATTCCTCGCCGAGCCCAGCACCGTCAACTTCGGCGGCAAGGTCCACGGCGGCACCGTCATGAAATGGATCGACGAGGCCGGCTACGCCTGCGCCACGAGCTGGTCCAAGCGCTACTGCGTGACGGTCTTCATCGGCAGCATCCGCTTCCACCGGCCGATCATGATCGGCGACCTGGTCGAGGTCGAGGCGCGCCTGGCCTACACCGGCAACAGCAGCATGAACATCTCGGTCGAGGTGCGCAGCGGCGACATGAAAGGCGGCGAGATGCACAAGACCACCGAATGCCTGGTGGTGTTCGTCTCGGTCGACTCGCACGGCCGCACGCTGCCGGTCGACAGCTACACGCCCGGCACGCCCGGCGAGATGGCGCTGGCCGAGCGGGCCCGCGCGCACCTCGAGGCCACGCGCGCCGCCGCGGCCGGGCACTGAGGCGCCGTCAGAAGCTCACGGCCAGCCCGAGCGACACGCCCGACACGTTGTTGCCGAAGACGTAGCGCAGCACGGCGCGCACGCGCGTGATGAAGATGTCGCGCCCGCTGGTGTCGACCTCCAGGCCGGTGCCCAGGGTCGTGAGCCGGTCGAAGCCCAGCACGTCGGCCTGGCTGCCCAGATAGTGCGAGTGCGAGAACTCCAGCACGTAGCGCAGCGGGCGCTCGAAGGCCTGCAGCCCGGTCGGCGCGCGCCAGCGGGCCCAGACGTTGGCGGTGCGGGCCGACGCGCGGCCCTCGACCGCCGCGCTGCTGCCGCCGAAGGACCGCAGCTCGATGTCGGAATAGCGCAGTTCGAGATCGACCTCGTAGTCGTCGCGGTAGTGCTCCCAGTCGAGCATGACGCCGCCGCCGAGCCCGTAGGCGTTGAGCGAGCCGCCATCGAGAAAGTCGATCTGGCGGTCGGTGACGTGGGCGAAATAGGCCCGCGCGATCTGCAGGTCGCTCGCCACCTTGCCGAGCGAGAAATTGAAGATCGGCCGGAACGCGAGTTCGGGCGTGATCGGGAAGTCCCAGCCGACGCCCGCGGTGCCGCTCACCGAATTCCAGCGCACCGGCAGCTGGCGCGACTCGCGCCCGTCGCTGGCGACGAACACCGGGTCGTAGCGGCTGTAGGCGATCGCTCCCTCGAGATAGAGCGGCACGCGCTTGCTCACCGTGAAGCCGCCGCCGAGTTGCGACATCACGATGCCGGGATTGGCGCGGCCCGGGTCGTCGATCGAGAGGCTGCTCGAGGTGAGGTCCGGCACGGCGGAGAACGACATGAGCGCCAGCACCGCGTTGGCGTGCTCCTGCACGCGCGGCCCCACGATGCCGAGCGGCTGCGCACGGACACCGCCAGGCCCGAGCGCGCAGGCCGCCAGCAGGGCCAGCGCGGCGACGACCCGGGTCATGCGTCCTTGCTGGGCGAGGGCGGCTGCTCGGACTCCTGCGTGATGCGGCGCGCCAGCTCGATGTCGCGGCCCAGGAAATAGCCGAGCAGCGTGCGGATGGCGGCGATCGCGCCGAGCTTGCCGATGTCGTCCCAATTGGGCGATACCGCGGTATCGATCAGGTCGGCCGCGAGCATGAACTCGAGGCCCAGCAGCAGCCAGCGCGAGAGCCCCTGCCAGACCTCGAGCGTGACCGAGGCGGCCGTCCGGCCCGCCAACAGGCCGCGCAGCAGGTTCCACAAGGCCGCCGCGGTGCCAAAGGCCAGCAGAAGCATCGTGATGAACTGGAGCGTCTGCGAAAGACGCTCGGCGAGCAGGTGCAGGGCAGTTTCCATGGGGCCTTCGGAAGATCGGCCGGCAGAGTCGGCTGCCTTGCCGGCGCGTCATTGTCTCCCGCGCCGGCCCCGCAGCAGCTGTCAGGCCGCGGGAAGCACCGTCCCGCTGACCTCACCGAGCCCGATGCGCACCGAGCCCGCGCGCTCGCACCAGCCGCGCATCACGAGCGTGTCGCCGTCCTCGAGGAAGGTGCGCTGCTCGCCGTTGGGCAGGCTGATCGGTTTCTTGCCGCCGCCGCTCAGCTCCATCAGCGAGCCGGCCTCGCCGGCCTCGGGGCCCGAGAGGGTGCCCGAGCCCAGCAGGTCGCCGGGCTGCAGGTTGCAGCCGTTGACCGTGTGGTGGGCGATCAGCTGCGCGGGCGTCCAGTAGGCGGCGCGCCGGGTGTTGGTGCGCGACAGCCGCACCGGGGCCTCGCCGGCCTCTCGCATCTTCGCGGTCTGCAGCAGCACCTCGAGCTCGATGTCGAAGGCGCCCTGCGCGCGGTTGGCTTGCGAATCCAGGTACGGCAGCGGCTGCGGGTCCTCGACCGGGCGCTCGAAGGCGGCGCGGAACGGCGCCAGCGCCTCGGTCGTGACCAGCCAGGGCGAGACCGTGCTGGCGAAGTTCTTCGACAGGAAGGGCCCGAGCGGCTGGTATTCCCAGCCCTGGATGTCGCGTGCCGACCAGTCGTTGAAGAGCGTGACGCCGAACAGGTGCGCCTCGGCGTCGGCGATGCCGATCGGCTCCCCCTGCGCATTGCCCTGGGCCGCGAACCAGCCCAGCTCGAGCTCGTAGTCGAGCCGCTTCGACGGCCCGAAGTCGGGCGCCCCGGCCGGGTCCGAGCCCGGCGCCTTGGTCTGGCCCTGCGGCCGCTTGAAGCGCTGGCCGCTGACGCCGATCGACGAGGCGCGGCCGTGGTAGCCGATCGGCACCCACTTGTAGTTAGGCAGCAGCGGATTGTCGGGGCGGAACTGCTTGCCGACCGTGGTCGCGTGGTGCACGCTGGTATAGAAATCGGTGTAGTCGCCGATGCGGCAGGGCACGTGCATCGTGACCTGCGACTGCGCGACCAGCGCCGACTCCCATTCGCCCTGGCGCGAACTGCCCTCGGCCAGCCCGCGCGAGATCAGCGCGCGCAGCGACTGGCGCTTCTCGGGCGTGGCAGCCATCAGCGCGTTCATGTCGTCGCTGTCGACCAGGCCCGCGCGGCGCAGGTCGAGGATGCGGTCGCCGATCGCGACGCCGATGCGCGGGCTCGCGTCGTTGCCATGGCTGAAGCGGCCGAAGGGCAGGTTCTGGATCGGGAAGTCGCAGCCGGCCTCGTTGGCGGATGCGACCCAGCTGCGCAGTTTCAGGTCGTGGGTGGCGTCGATGGAGGTGGTCATGGCTTGAACTGGTCTTTGAGGCCGGCCCAGCAGTCGGCGTAGTCGTTGTCGAGCGCCGGGCTTTGCATCGCGTAGGCGGTGGGGATGAAACGGAAGCGGCTCTCGAACATGAAGGCCAGCGTGTTGTCGAGCTTCCTCGGCGCGAGCTCGCCGTGGCTCGCCTTCTCGAAGGCTTCCTCGTCGGGCCCGTGCGGCACCATGCAGTTGTGCAGGCTGGCGCCGCCGGGCTTGAAGCCGCCGGGCTTGGCGTCGTATTCGCCATACACCAGCCCCATGAACTCGCTCATGAGGTTGCGGTGGTACCAGGGCGGCCTGAAGGTGTCTTCCATCACGAGCCAGCGCGGCGGGAAGATCACGAAGTCGCAGTTGGCGGTGCCGGGCGTGTCGCTGGGCGAGGTCAGCACCGTGAAGATCGACGGATCCGGATGGTCGAAGCTGATCGAGCCGATGGTCATGAAGTGCGCGGTGTCGTACTTCACGGGCGCGAGGTTGCCGTGCCAGGCGACCACGTTGAACGGCGAATGCGAGGTCGGCGTCGACCACAGGCGCCCGCTCGACTTCTTGATCAGCCGGTATTCATGCGGTCCGCCGTCCTCGAAGGCCGCCACGGGCGCCTGGAAGTCGCGCGCGTTGGCCAGGCCGTTGGAGCCGATCGGGCCCAGCTCGGGCAGGCGGAACTGGGCGCCGTAGTTCTCGCAGACATAGCCGCGCGAGGGGCCCGCGCCGGCTTCCGAATCCGGCAGGTCGACCTTGAACACCATGCCGCGCGGCAGCAGCGCGATCTCGCCGGGCTTCACTTCCAGCACGCCCATCTCGGTCGTGATCACGAGTCGGCCCTGCTGCGGCACGACGAGCATCTCGCCGTCGGCGTTGACGAAGGCGCGGCGCTGCATCGAGCGGCCCGCGAGGTAGACATGCGCCGCGATGCCGCTCTGGGCCTCGGCATCGCCGTTGGCCGCCAGCGTGCGCATGCCGTCGACGAAATCGGCGTCGGCCGCGTCGCCCTCGAAGGGGATCGGCGCCCAGCGCATCGGCTCGGGCGGCAGAGCGATCTCGCGGGCGCCGCCGGTGGTCCAGTGCGGCTGGGCATAGGCCTGGTAGCGGCCCGCCACCACCGAGGGCTGGCGCCGGTACATCCAGGTGCGGCGGTTGGCGTGGCGCGGCGCCGTGAAGGCGGTGCCCGAGATCAGCTCGGGGTAGAGGTCGAAGGGCGCGCGCTGCGGGCTGTTGCGGCCTTGCGGCAGCGCGCCCGGCACGGCCTCGGTCGCGTATTCGTTGCCGAAGCCGCTCTGGTAGCGGCGCGCGTCGGCGGAGGTTGCGGGGGTCGTCGTCATCGATGGGTCCCTGGGTTGTCGTTGGATCGGGCCGCGGCGAGCGCCTGGCGCAGCACCTCGGTCGAGCCGACGTGGTTGGCCAGCAGCAGCACGAGGCGTGCGTTGAGCGCATGGCTCTCTTCGGTCGAGAGGCCCTGGTGGGTCTCGATCAGCGCCTCGTAGAAATCGTCGGGCGCCTCGAGGTTCGGCGTGGTGATCAGCAGTGTCGGCATGGTGTTCAGGCCTTCCTTGCGAGCGCCCGGTCGCGCGCGGCTCGCAGCGCGGCGGGCGTGGGATCGCGCCAGCGCGCACACACGTGCTGGTCGGGGCGCAGCAGGTAGACGGTGCCGGGCCTGGCGTCGTAGCGTCTGGCAGCCAGTTCTCCGGCGCCGGTGACAGGAACCCGGACCACGTGCAGCGGCAGGCCGGACTCCCGCAGCGCACCGAGGCTCCGCGCGGCCGGCTCGCCCTCGCCGAAGACCAGCGCCGTGAAGCGGGTCTCGTCGGCGTCGTTGCCGTCTGGACACAGGGCGCGCAGCAGCCAGCCGGCACGGCCGCCCTCGTCGGCCAGGGGCGCATCGGCGGCTGCGGCGCCCGGCACCATGCGGCCTTCGAAGGCGTCCTCGTCGGGGGTGTTAAGGGGCGAATCGGCCAGCGTGGCCGGCACCGACAGCCGGCCGCTGTTGACCAGTGCGCGCGCGAAGGCATGGTGCTTCGAGAGCTCGAGCACCGCGTCGCGGAACAGCCGGCTCACCTCGCTCTTGGGCGTGATGAAGTCGGTGGCGCGGGTCGAATGGCGGATGTTCTCGTCGGCCGCGTACTCGCGCTCGCCGGCATAGCTGTCGAGCAGCGCCTCGGGCGCTTCGCCCCGCCAGACGGCGGCCAGCTTCCAGGCCAGGTTGTCGGCGTCCTGCACGCCGGAGTTGGCACCACGGGCGCCGAAGGGCGAGACGCCGTGGGCCGAATCGCCCGCGAAGAGCACCCGCCCGTGGCGAAAGCTCTCCATGCGCTGGCAGGCGAAGGTGTAGACGCTGGCCCAGCCGATGTCGAAGCGCACGCCGGCGTGGCCGATGCTGTCGAGCAGCGCGCGCACGCGCGGAAGGATGCGCTCGGGCTTGCGCTCCTCCACCGGATCGGCGTCCCAGCCGAGCTGGAAGTCGATGCGCCACATGCCGTCGGCCTGCTTGTGCAGCAGCACGCTCTGGCCCGGATGGAAGGGCGGATCGAACCAGAAGCGCCGCTCGGTCGGCAGATCGGCGTCCATCGTGACGTCGGCGATCAGGAAGCGGTCGCGGAACACGCGCCCCTTGGCCTCCTGGCCCAGCAGCTGACGCAGGTTGGAGCGCGATCCGTCGCACGCCGCCACGTGATCGGCCGCGATGCGGTAGTTGCCCTCGGGCGTCTCGATCTCGAGCAGCGCATGGTCGGCCGATTGCGTGATGCCGACCACCTTGTTGCTCCAGCGGATGTCGATCAGCGGCAGCTCGGCCGCGCGTTCGGCCAGGAAGCCCTCGACGTAGTACTGCTGCAGGTTGATGAAGGCCGGGCGTTCGTGGCCGGTCTCGGGCAGCAGGTCGAAGCCGTAGACCTGTTCCTCGCCGAAGAAGACGCGGCCGCGCTGCCACGACACGCCCTTGGCGACCATGCGTTCGGCGCAGCCCAGGCGGTCGAATACCTCGAGCGTGCGCTTGGCGAAGCAGATGGCGCGCGAGCCGGTCGACAGCGTGCAGTCGTTGTCGAGCAGCAGCACCGGCACCCGGCGCTGCGCGAGATCGATGGCGAGCGCGAGGCCGACGGGCCCGGCGCCGACCACCACCACCGGGTGGCGCGCGGGCGCGGCCGCGTCCTGGTCGGGGTGGTGCCGGTAGTCGAAGCGCAGCGTCTGGTAGTCGACCGGCGCCGCGGCGGTCGTTGCGGACGAGCCCTGCATGGCCTCAGCTCTCGAGCGCCTTCCACATCTCGATGTCGCGCTCGGCGGTCCAGATGCGCGGATCGGTGTATTTCGTCGCCTCGTCGTAGCAGCGCGTCACGTCGAAGGGCATGCAGTGGTCGAAGATCACCCAGTGGCCGTACTTGGGCTTGAGCGCGGCGAAGGTGTCCTTGTAGATCGCGTTCAGGTCCTTGCCTGCGGCGACGCCCTTCTGCACGTTGGCATAAACGTCGGCGATGAAGTCGCGCGTCTCGGTCAGTCCCTTGGCGACGTCCTCGGGCGTGGTCAGCGCGGCGCCGCGGCCCGGCACCAGCGCCCTGGGCTTGAGCGCGGCGAGGTTGTCCAGCGTCTGCGGCCAGTCCTTGAAATAGGCGTCGCCCGCATACGGCGTGGCGCCGAACTCGACCAGGTCGCCCGACAGCAGGGCCTTCTCGCCGGGCAGCCAGACGACCGTGTCGCCCTTCGTGTGGCCACGGCCGAGCTGCAGCAGCTGCACTTCGAGCTTGCCGAGCCACAGCGTCATCTTGCCGGTGAAGGTCATGGTCGGCCAGGTCATGCCGGGCGGCACGGTCTCGACGCCCGCGAACAACCGGGGGAAGCGGCCGATCTCGCTGGCCTTGTCCTGCTCGCCGCGTTCGACGATGAGGTCGTAGGTGTCCTGGCTGGCCAGAATCTGATGTGCGCCATAGGCGCTGGCGCCCAGCACGCGCACCGCGTGGTAATGCGTGAGCACCACGTACTTGATGGGCTTGTCGGTCACCTCGCGGATGCGGCGGATGACGTCCTGCGCCATGGCCGGGGTGGCCTGCGTGTCGGCCACCAGCACGGCGTCGTCGCCGATGACGATGCCGGTGTTGGGGTCGCCTTCGGCCGTGTAGGCCCAGGCGTGCTCGGAAATCTGGCTGAAGGTGACCTTCTTTTCCTCGAGGTCGGCCTGGCTGGCGAACTTCTTGACTTGGCTCATCGCGGTCTCCGGTAATTTGTCTAAAGTTAATCGATTCGCGTGGGACGAATGACGGCAGTGTAATTCCAGGATCAGTTAATGTCTAATGCCTTCTGTATCAACGAATTACGGAACTCCTGTGGCGGCTGACTCCGACCGGGCCCAACGCGGCATCCAGAGCATCGAGGTGGGCGGGCAGCTGCTGCGTGCCCTGGTCCACCACGGCCGGCCGATGGCGCTCAAGGACCTCGCGCGCGAGGCCGACATGTCGCCCGCCAAGGCGCACCCCTACATGGTCAGCTTCGGTCGCCTGGGCCTGATCGAGCAGGACCGCGCCAGCGGCCACTATCTGCTCGGACCGCTCGCCTTGCAACTGGGCCTGATCAGCCTGCAGCAGGCCAACCCGGTCCACATCGCAACGCCGCTGATCGCCGAGCTGGCCCGGGAGATCGGCCACACGGTGGCGATCGCGGTCTGGGGCGACCGCGGCGCCACCATCGTGCGCATCGCCGAGTCGCCGGCGCCGCTGCACGTGAACATGCGCCACGGCACCGTGTTCTCGCTGACCCACACGGCCTCGGGCCGGCTGTTCGGCGCTTACCTCGATGCCGGGGTCGTGGAGCGGATGCTCGACGAGGAACGCGAGCGCGAACGCAGGGGCGCGGTGGCGCCCGCGCAGCGCGGCATGCCGCCGGCGCAGCCCCTGCCCGACTGGAAGCGCTTCGAGGCCCAGTTGCACGAGGTGCGCGCACACGGGCTGAGCCGCTCCGAAGGCGAGATCCTGCCGGGCGTGAATGCGATGTCGGCGCCCGTCTTCGATCCCACGGGCGCGATCGTGCTCGCGCTCACGGCGATCGGCCCGGCCGCCATCTTCGACACCGCCTGGGACGGCGAGGTCGCGCGCGCGCTCAGGGCGTGTGCGGGCCAGGTGTCGGAGCGGCTTGGAGCGGCAGCCGCAAGGCCCTGAGGCCCCGAGCCGGTCCTGGATGGCGGGAGGGCCTCAGGCGGCTGCCATGAAGCCGACGTCCTTGGGCCAGTCGATGCCGTTGGTGTTGCCGCCGAAGTTCTTGAGGTTCGGCAGGATGCCCGCGAGATCGGCGTCCGAGACGCCGAACCACTTGGCCAGCGTGCCCGCGTACTGGTCGACCGAGGTGGTCGGAATCAGCCGGCCCTGGCCCACATGGCCTTCCCAGCCTTCGAGCTTCGAGTCGTTGTTGATGCTCACCACCGGCGGCGTGCCGTAGAGCGCCCCGCCCTTGACCGCGCCGCCGACCACGAAGTGGTGGCTGCCCCAGCCGTGGTCGCTGCCGTCGCCGTTGTAGGCCAGCGTGCGGCCGAAGTCGGAGGCGGTGAAGGCCGTGACGTTGTTGGCCAGCCCCTGCGCCACCATCTGGGCCTGGAAATCGGCCAGGGCGTCGCTGAGGCGGGTCATCAGCCCGACCTGGCTGTTGATCAGGTTGTCGTGCAGGTCGAAGCCGCCCATCGACACGAAGAACACCTGGCGCTTGCTGCCGAGCGTCTGCCGGCCGCGAATCAGCCGCGCCACCATGGCGAGCTGGCTCGCGAGGCCGTTGCCGGCCGTGAATGTGCCGGTCGCGTAGGGCGCACCGATGGCGGAGGTCACGGTTTCCTCGGCCTTCACCGCGCGGGTCGTGACCTTGTTGTATTCGTTCTCCAGACGGTGCGAGCGCGTCTGCTGGCTGAGCGCCTGCATCGCGGCCTTGACCGTGCTCGAGCCGTAGAGATTCGCTCCGCTGGCCGGGCTGATGCTGTTGATGCGCACCGCACCGCCGGAGCTGACCTGGTACTGCAGCGTGTTGTCGCCCGACAGGAAGACCGCGTTGCCTGCCACCGAGATGCAGGTGAACAGCGAATTGCCGTTCTGGTTCAGCACCAGGTCGCCGACGTTGCCGCCCCAGCCGATGGTCGAGCCCTCGGGCGAGGACGACTGCCAGGTCGACTGCTGGTCGTTGTGCGAGAACAGCTTGGGCGGTTGCGGAAACACCTTCTTGTTGCTGTTGTTGTACTGCGCGCGCGTGAGCGGCACCACCAGCGGCCCGACGTTCATCTGCACCGCCATCGACTTGGCATCGAACAGGCCCTTCATCCTCGTCATCGACGGATGCAGGGCGTACTGGCGGCCGCCGGCAAGGATCGGGTCCAGCTTGGTGGCATCGAGCGCCGCCTTCGCCAGCGCGACGCCGCCCGCCGTCCGGCCCGCACCGCCGCCGCGGATGGTGCTGTACTTGTCGTAGCTGGCGTCGTCGTAGGTGACGAGCGTGTTCGCGTAGTCGTTGCCGCCGAACAGGAAGACGCAGACCAGCGCCTTGTAGTCGGTGGCGGTCTGCGCGGCGGCCTCGCTCATGGCCGACAGGCTGAGCGCGAACGGCATCGCGCTGCCGGCCAGCGCCAGCGAACCGGAGCGCTGCAGGAAGGCGCGGCGCGAATGGCCCTTGGGGTCGATCAGATGCATGGTGGGGCCTATTTCTGGATCAGGTATTCGGAGGAGGCCATCACCAGCAGCACCGCCGCGTAGATCCGATTGAGCTTGGCCGCGTCGGTGGTGGTGGTCGTGAACGCGGGCGTGGAGATCGCCGTGGTGATCGTCGACACCGTGGGGGCGGACAGCTGGTTCGCGCACAGGACCAGGTTGAGCCGGCGAACCAGCGCGGCCGGATCGTTCACCAGCGACTTCTCGACCGCATAGGCCGGGAACACGTCCTTGCTGTCGTAGCCATTGACCAGAACGCTCTGCAGGTAGTTGAGATAGCCGCCGACGCTGGTCTCGTTGACCAGCTGGAACTCGGGTGCGGACTTGCCCTCGGCCGCCAGCGCAGTCGACGGCGGCACGTAGCCCGGACGGAAGAAGTTGAAGACCGACGGCGAACGCAGCGGACTCTGGCCCAGGCGGCCGGCGGGGTCGGAGGTGTCATCCACCTTCCAGGTGCCCTTGGCGGAGGCGACGCCGAAGCTGCGCGCCCACTGCGCCAGCCGCAGCATCGGCTCGCGCAGCCGGCCGAACTCGGGATCAGTCAGGCCGGCCGGGCTGCGCGCCTCGTTGTCGAGCAGAACGGCCGCGAACACGCTCTTCATGTCGCCGCGCACGCCGGCGCCGTTGTCGGCGAACACCGCCGACACGCGTGCCACGTAGGCCGGGCTCGGGTTGCTGGTCACGAGCCGCTGGATCAGCTGCTTGCCGATGAACGGGCCGACGTTCGGATGGTTGAAGAGGGCGTCCAGCGCGATCTTCAGCGCCGGTGCGCCCTTGGTGCCGGCCGGCACCGTCGTGCCGAGAAACTTGGCTTCCAGCGTGGAGTGCTTGTTCTCGGTCAGGACCATCGGGCGCTGGGTCCAGGCATTGGTCTCGACCGAATAGGTCTGGTTCGGTACCTGGAAGCCGCCCTGCTCGCTGGACGCGATGTTGAGGCCGTAGCCGGTGAAGACGCGCGCGATGTTGGTCACGTCGTCCTGCGTGTAGGAGTCGAGCGGCAGGCCGTCGGCGCCGCGCATCGGCGTGCCGTCCTGGTTGAGCTTGACGAGGCCGATCGTCATGAGCTGCATGACCTCGCGGCCGTAGTTCTCGTCCGGCTGGCGGCCCTGCGCGTTCTCCTTCTGGTTGTCGCGCGTGTTGAGGTAGAAGCCCATCGCGGGATTCAGCGTGACGTCCTCGAGCAGCTTGCGGAAGTTGGTCGTGACGCCCGCGACCATCATGTCCCAGTACTGGGCCATCATGTGCTCGGGCCAGGACGAGCCGAGGTCGTTGCGCGAGACCACGAAGATCTCGGTGAAGACCAGCGCCATGCGCTTGCGGAAGCCGTCGGGCGAGCTCATGAGCTGGTTCCAGATCATGTGGTCGCTGTTGGCCGTTCCGTAGGGCTTGGCGTTGAGCCAGTTCCAGCCGGTCTCCGTCGGCGCCATGTCGACCTGCTCGCCCAGCCACGGCAGGTAGCCCTTGGCGCGCACCGCGGCGATCTCCGCCTCCGTGGCCGAGAACTGCGCCTGCAGCAGGAAGCGCGCCGCCTCGTCGTCGGTCTTGGCCTGCGTGTAGACGTAGCCTTGCGCGGTGGCCGTGTTGTTCAACGCGGTCAGCGATCCGGCAGCCGGAGCCGTCGATCCGGAGCCGGCAGCGGCCAGCGCCGCCAGGCCCGCCGTGTTGGAGCCACCACCGCCGCCGCCGCAGGCGGCAAGCGCCGCCGAGGCTGCCAGCGCCGCCGCGAGCTTCGCTTCGGACCGCCCGACGGCTGCCGGGGAAGCGGTCGGTCCCGCGGGCAGCGCCGGGGGGATGTCGTGCACGCGCACGCTCTCGTCGGCCGCTGAAACGCGGCCGGTCGCGATGTCTTCCACCATGGATTCCTCACTCCTCGACGCGTTGGCGCCGCTCTTCTCAAGGCAAATGCCGTGCCCGGCGTTCGGCCGGTCGGTGAGGACTGTAAGAGAAGACCTTAGTACAACAACTGTGAGGAAATGTGACTTTTTACGTCACTTGACACAGGCAAAAACCGCCAGACGCCGCGAAATGTCGCTAGGGTTTGGCGGCTTCGAGGCCGTCGCGCGTGCGGATCGCCTCGCGCCGCGCGGCCTCGGCGAAGTCCGACCCCGAAGAGGCGTAACAGATGGCGCGCGATGAGTTGACCACGATGGGCGCATCGGCTCGCCACCCGGCGCGCACCGTGGCCACCGCGTCGCCGCCTTGGGCGCCGACGCCCGGGATCAGCAGCGGCACCGTGGGCGCGAGCGCGCGCACGCGCTCGATCTCGGCCGGGTAGGTGGCGCCGACCACGAGGCCCAGCTGCCCGTTGAGGTTCCAGGGGCCCTGGGCCAGCCTTGCAACATGCTCATACAAAAAGGGCTCGCCCTCGATGCCGGCGAGGCGCTGCCCCTGCAGGTCGGCGCCACCCGGATTGCTGGTGCGGCAGAGCAGGAAGGCGCCCTTGCCCTGGTGCCGGAGGTAGGGCTCGACCGAATCGAAGCCCATGAACGGCGACAGCGTGACCGCATCGGCGCCGTAGCGCTCGAAGGCCTCGCGCGCGTACTGCTCGGCCGTGGAACCGATGTCGCCGCGCTTGGCGTCGAGGATCACCGGCACCTGGGGCGCGTTGCGGCGCAGGTGCTCCATGAGCTGCTCGAGCTGGGCCTCGGCACGATGGGCCGCGAAGTAGGCGATCTGCGGCTTGAAGGCGATGGCGAGGTCGGCGGTGGCGTCCACGATGCGGGCGCAGAAGTCGTAGATCCGGCCGGCGTCGTTCTTCAGCGAGGCGGGAAACTTGGTCGGTTCGGGGTCGAGTCCGACGCACAGCAGCGAGCCGTTTTGGCGCTCGGCGGCGCGCAGCTTGTCCAGGAAGGTCATGGATGCGATTTTAGGTGGCCGCCTGCGGCCGCTCGGCCACCACGGGCGCCACCTGCTCGGCGGCCAGGCAGAGATCGGCCCAGGCACGGCCCTTGTCGGCCGGATTGCGCAGCAGGTAGGCCGGGTGATAGGAGGCCACGACCGGCAGCGCCGGCAGCCCGGCGAGCGCAATCGGCACGACCCGGCCCCGCAGCTTGCCGAGCGGCTCGGCAAGCTGCAGCAGGCTCTGGGCCGCCAGCGGTCCGAGCGCCAGCAGCACGCGCGGCGCCAGCGCCGCCACGTCGTCGGCCAGCGCGGCCTCGGCCGGCCGGGGGCTGCCCGGCTGGCCCGAGGCGACCCCGCGGTGGGTGCGCATCAGGTAGACCGGCACGGCACCGCCATGCAGCTGGAGCGCGCCGAGCATGTTGTGAAGCAGCCGGCCGGCGTCGCCCTCGAACGGGTCGCCGTGGCGGCCGTCGAGGCCGGGCGGCATGTCGGCGACGATCAGCCAGCCGCCTTCGCGCGGTGCCGAGGCATCGCCGCAGATCCGGCGCGGGGATTCGGCCAGCACGCCGGCGCCTTGCGTGGGGATGGCGGTCCGGGGGGTGGCGGGTGGCGCCTCGGCCGATGCGGGCACTGGCGCAGGCGCCGTGACGGCGGGCGATGCGGCGACGACCGGCACCGGGCGCACTTCCGCGCGCGGCGGCGAAACGCCGGCTGCCTCGACAGCCGGCTCGAGAGGCAGGGCCGGACCCGGCTGCGCCTCGGCCTGGCGCCACCAGAACAGCTTGATGCCCATCTCGTCGAGCATGGCGCGCTGGCGCGCGTCGAGGTTGAGTGCGTCAGTCATGTCGGCGATTGTCGCGGCGACTCATTTGAGCCCGCCCCAGGCGCTGCCCGATTCCTGCAGCCGCAGGCTCATGACGATCGCGTCCTCGCGCGTGGCGCCTTCGGCCGGGTAGTAGCCCTTGCGCATGCCCACGCGCCGGAAGCCGTTGCGCTCGTAGACCGCGAGCGCGCGCAGGTTGCTGGCCCGCACCTCGAGCCACAGCCACTGCGCATTCTGGCCGCGCGACCAGCCGGCGAGCGCCTCGAGCATGAGCGGCGCCCAGCCCTGGCCCTGGAAGGCCGGCGCCACGGTGATGTTGAGCAGATGAACCTCGTCGACGCCCTTCATGGCCACGAAGTAGCCGATCAGCGTCTCGCTGGCGTGCGCGCGCGCCAGCGCCCGGCTGAAGAGCGCGCGGGCGCCGTGCGGCGCAGGCGCGGTGTCGATGCCGTCGGCGGCCGGCACCACCAGGCACTGGCAGTGGTAGCCGGCGGCCAGCGAATCGGTGAAGTTGGCGGCCGTCCAGGGGTGGCTGAAGGCGCTCCGCTCGACCGCGCACACCGCCGGAATGCGATCGATCGTGATCGGCTCGAGCCGCGCCTCGCGCGGCTGCTGCAGCACGGCGCTCATCGCGGTGACTCCGGCTCCGCCGCCAGCAGGGCCCCGGCCTTGAGTGCCGCCCGTTCCTCGGTGGTCTGCGCCACCTTGTCGCGCACGTAGAGCGGCCCGGCCTCGGCCGGCGCCACCGTGCGGCCGGCGGCCAGCAGCGCGGGCGCCAGCCGCAGCATGGCGGCGGCGGTGGGCAGCACCTCGTGGCGCGCGCAACCGTGCGGCAGGCGCTCGCCGTAGGCCGCGAAGGCATTGCCGGCCAGCGCCCAGCCCGCGGGCAGCACCAGCCCTTCGGGCGCGAGCAGCTCGGCCTCGCTGGTCGGGAGATCGATGCCGAAGTCGTAGCCGGCCGCATAGACCTGGTCCATGCGCGCATCGAGCACGGCCATCACGCGCTGGGTGCCGAAGCGATGGCGGGCCTCCTCGGCCACCGCATGCAGCGTGTCGATCG
This sequence comes from Variovorax jilinensis, assembly GCF_030316885.1. Taxonomy (GTDB): domain Bacteria; phylum Pseudomonadota; class Gammaproteobacteria; order Burkholderiales; family Burkholderiaceae_C; genus Variovorax; species Variovorax jilinensis. Next base: position 199,689 of record NZ_JASZYQ010000004.1, read on the forward strand.
GCAGCAGCCGGACGCCGGCGCCGTAGCCCAGGCCCTGCGCCACCGAGCACGCGGTGCGCAGCCCGGTGAAGGAGCCCGGCCCGCGGCCGAAGGCGATGGCGTCGAGATCGGCCAGCGCCAGGCCGGCCTCGGCCAGCAATTGCTGGATCAGCGGAATGAGGCTGGCGGAGGACTGCGCGCCGCCTGCGCCGCTGTGCTCGACCACGCGATCGCCGTTCTGCACCGCGATCGACATCGCCTCGGTGCTGGTGTCGAAGGCCAGCAGCCTAGCCATCGAGCCGCCCTCCCGCCACCGCCACGCCGGCTGGCGCCACCGCCGGCATCGCACGGCTGCGCTGGACGCCGAACAGGATGCCGGCCGTGACCAGCAGCAACCCGGCCAGCAGGTTCCAGTAGAGCGGCTCGCCGAGGAAGATCACGGCGGCCAGTGCCGACAGGCCCGGCACCAGCGCCGTGATCATGGTCGTGCGGACCGGGCCGAAGTACTGGACCATCCGCGTGAACGCGATGCCCGAGACCACCACCGAGCCGATGCCCTGGAACAGCAGCTGGAAGGCGATCTCGCCGGGCGGCGCGGTGGCGAGCCGGCTGGTGACGGCACCCGCGGCGGCCAGCACGGCATAGGTCGGCACGAAGGTCATGAAGGCGAAGACGGTGATGGCGATCGTCGCGCGCACCGCGTCGAGGCCGTGCCGGCGCACGATGATGCTGTAGCAGGCCCAGCAGAAGGCCGCGCCCATGAACAGCAGGTCGCCCTTCCAGAGCTCGCCGCCGTCGAGCGCATGCAGCAGGCTGGCGCCGCCCACGAACAGGTCGCCCAGCACGATCAGCCCCAGGCCGAGCGCGCGCAGCGGTGTCACGCGGTCGTGCAGGACCACCGCCGCGAGCAGCGTGGTCCACAGCGGCAGGCTGCCGGGCAGCAGCACCGAGGCATGGCTGGCGGGGGCGAAGAAGAAGCCGGTATAGGCCAGCAGCGCGTAGGCCAGGCCGCCGAACACGCCGGCGCTCGCGGTCAGCCGGAAGCCGAGCGGCGAAAGCCCGAAGAAGGAACCGGGCGCGTCGCGGCCCTCGGCGCGTGCGCGCATCACGAGCCATGCGCCCCAGGGCATCAGCACCAGGCTGGCGCCACAGATGCGCGCGAAGGCGATGTCCATCGGCGCCAGCGAACGGCTGGCCGAGGCCCGCGCCACCACGATGAAGGCCGTCCACACCACCACGGTGACCACGGCGGCGAAGATGCCGACGGTGCGGTCGGAAAAGCGGGAGGCGGGCATCGGGCGATTATCGAGCTTGCGGGCGCAACGCGCTGCCGCCCGGCAGGGCGCCGGGCCCCGGCCCGGATAATCCGCGCATGCCCCTCGCCCTGTCTCCCGTGCCGCCTGCCTCGTGTCCGTTCCGCGGCGTCCGCGGGCGCATTGCGTCCGCCCTGTTCGCGCTCGCGCTGGCTGCAGCCGCCGCCGTCCCGACCGTCACGTCGGCGCAGAGCCTGCCGCCCGAGGTCGACGCCGCACTCGCGCGCGCCAAGGTGCCGCGCGACGCCGTGACGATGCTGGTGGTCGATGCCGACGGCGTGCGGCCCCCGCGCCTGGCCTGGCGCTCCCAGGTGCCCGTGAACCCGGCCTCGATCATGAAGCTGGTCACCACCTACGCGGGACTCGACCTGCTCGGGCCGGCCTACACCTGGAACACGGCGGTCTACGTCGACGGCCCGGTGCGCGACGGCGTGCTCGAAGGCAATCTCTACATTCGCGGCCAGGGCGACCCCAAGCTCGTGATCGAACGCCTGTGGCTGCTGCTGCGCCGCGTGCAGGGGCTGGGCATCCAGTCGATCCGTGGCGACATCGTGCTCGACCGCAGCGCCTTCGAGATCGCCGAGAGCGACCCCAATGCCTTCGACGGCGAAGGCCAGCGGCCCTACAACGCAGCGCCCGACGCGCTGCTGATCAACTTCAAGTCGGTCGTGATGACCTTCGTGCCGAACCCGGCCGCCCAGGTGGCGCAGGTTGCCTACGAGCCCGCGCTGGCCGGCGTCGCGATGCCGGCCACGGTGCCGCTTTCGGCCGGCGAATGCGGCGACTGGCGCAGCACCCTGGGCGGCGAGTTCGGCGACCCGGCGCGGCTCGCCTTCACCGGCAGCTATCCGGCGGCCTGCGGCGAGAAGACCTGGTCGGTGGCCTATGCCGATCCGCGCGGCTACGCGGCGCGCGCGATCGCGGGGCTCTGGGGCGAGATGGGCGGCCGGCTCTCGGGCCGCGTGCGCGACGGCCAGGTGCCGCCCGCGCTCCGGCCCGCCTTCGAAGCCGGTTCGCCGCCGCTGTCGGAAGTGATCCGCGACATCAACAAGTACAGCAACAACGTGATGGCGCAGCAGCTGTTCCTCACGCTGGGCCTGCAGCAGAAGAAGCGCGGCACGCTCGAAGCCTCCCGCGCCACGGTCCGCCAGTGGTGGAACGACCGCGTCGGCACCGGCGAGGGCCAGCCCGTGTTCGACAACGGCTCGGGCCTGTCGCGCGACGAGCGCATCAGCGCGGCCGCGCTCGCCAAGATGCTGCAGGTGGCCTGGCGCTCGCCGCAGATGCCCGAACTCGTGGCCTCGCTGCCGGCCAGCGGCGTCGACGGCACCCTGCGCAAGCGCGCACTGCGCTCGGGCGGCGCGGCGCACCTGAAGACCGGCACGCTGCGCGATGCCGCCGGTGTGGCCGGGTACGTGCACGGCGCGAGCGGCCGGCGCTGGGTGGTGGTGGCGATCGCGAACCACGCCAACGCCGTCGCGGCGCGCCCGGCCTTCGACGCCCTGGTCGACTGGGCTTCGATCGACCACTGACCTCATCGCGTCATGTAGGTCAATGCCGATTGCGTGTGCGCGGGCCGCTCTTCACAATGAGCGCCGGTCCAAATCACCGCAGGAGACAACTTTCATGAACAAACTCCCGGCGTTCGCGCTGGCCGGCACGGCCCTGTTGCTTTCCGCTTGCGGTGGCGGAGGCGGCGGCTCTTCCTTCAACCTGCCGGTCACGGCCGACACCGGGCGCGGCTCGGTGGTCACGATCCCGCCCGAGCGCATCCAGCGCATCACGGCCAGCGAGTTCTCCACCCTGCTGCAGGCCAATTCGCAGGGCAAGGCGCTGCGCCAGGTGGCGGGCGACCCGAAGTGCGGCGTCGACGTGCGCTACCTCGAATACCGCACCGTCGGGGGCCAGAACGAAGCCACCACCGCCACCGCCGCGATCATGGTGCCCTCGGGCACCGATGCGGCCTGCAACGGACCGCGCCCGGTGGTGCTCTATGCCCACGGGACCAATGCGGCACGCGACTACAACATCGCGCGCTGGACCGATCCGAACCAGCCGGCCTCGGCCGAAGGCGTGATCGTGGCGGCGATGTTCGCGGCCCAGGGCTACATCGTGGTGGCGCCCAACTACGCCGGCTACGACAAGTCGCCGCTGCCCTATCACCCGTATCTCAACGGCACCCAGCAGGGCAAGGACGCGGTGGATGCGCTGACCGCGGCGCGCCGGACCTTCCCGCTGATCGAGACCCAGGACGCCGGCTCGCTGTTCGTCACCGGCTACTCGCAGGGCGGCTACGTCGCGCTGGCCGCGCACCGCGAGCTGCAGGCCACCTCGCAGACCGTGACGGCCTCGGCGCCGCTGTCGGCGCCGGGTGCGATCAGCCTGCTGGCCGACTACAGCTTCAGCGGCTGGCCCGCGCTCGGCGCCACGCTGTTCACGCCGATGCTCTCGACCAGCTGGCAGAAGCAGTTCGGCAACGTCTACACGGCCACCGGCGACATCTACGAAGCCCAGTACGCCACCGGCATCGACACCCTGCTGCCGACCACGCTGACGCCGACCACCGCGCTCTACACGACGGGCAAGCTGCCGCCGCTCGCGCTCTATCCGCCGAACGCGGTGCCGGGGCCTGTGAGCCCGTCGCTGGCACTGTTCTACGCGCCGAACAACCTGGTGCGCCAGAGCTACCTCACGCAGGCCTTCAACGACATCCAGGCCAATCCCTGCCCGGGCAACGCGCTGCCCGTGAGCGCCGCGTCGCTCTCGACCACCTCGCCGCTCGGCTGCCAGCCGCTGCTGGGCTTCCGCAAGGCGGCAGTCGCGAACGACCAGCGCAGCTGGCTGCCGACGCGGCCGATGCTGATGTGCGGCGGCGCCAACGATCCGACGGTCAACTTCGCGAGCACCCGTGCCACTTCGGGCTACTACCGCGCCCGCGGCATGCCGGCGAGCGCGCTCACGGTGGTCGATCTCGAGGACGTCGCCGCCACCGATGCCTATTCGACCGCCCGGGCCGGCTTCGCGCAGGCCAAGATCAACACCGCGAACGCCGCCGGCACCGACCCGACGCAACAGGCGCAGGCGGTGGTGCAGGCCTACCACGGCACGCTGGTTCCGCCCTTCTGCATGGCGGCGGCGCGCGGCTTCTTTGCGGGCGTCCTGGCAGCCGGCGGTTGAAGTACGGACCTCGCTGCCGGCGGCCCGCCGCCGGCCTGAACCGCGCAGTCAGGCCGCCGCGGCCCGCGTGAGCCGGTCGCGCACGCCTTCCCAGGCGGCGTCGGCCGGCGGCATCTCGACCCAGATCAGCTTGACGCCCTGGGCGTCGAAATCCCGCAGCACCGCGAACAACTGCTGCGCAGCGGCCGCGGCATCGTCGGGCATGCGACGCTGGACGATGCGCTGCGAACGGCTGCTGAGCACGGTACGCGACCAGACGGCGATGTTCGCGGCATTGGCGCCGAGCACGTCGAGCCCGGTCTGCAACGCCTTCGCATCCATCAGGCGAACCTTGGCGCTCGGCGCGTAGTGGGCCTCGAGCGTGCCCGAGGCACGCGGGTCGGGCGCGCCCAGCACTTCCTTGCTGCGCAGCGGCTCGCCGCCCGCGGCCTCGATCTGGTTGCGCGTGATCGCGCCGGGGCGCAGCAGCACCGGCGCGCCGCGGCTGCAGTCGACGATGGTCGACTCGATGCCGACTTCGCAGGCGCCGCCGTCGAGCACGAGCAGTTCGTCGCCGAATTCCTCCTGCACGTGGGCCGCGGTGGTGGGGCTCACGCGGCCGAAGCGGTTCGCGCTCGGCCCCGAGAGACCGTGCACGCCGAGCCCGGCACAGGCCGCGAGCAGGGCCTGGGCCACCGGATGCGCGGGGCAGCGCAGGCCGATGGTGTCCTGGCCTCCGGCCGAGGCCGCCGCCACGCCGGGCTGGCGTTCGACGATCAGCGTCAGCGGGCCGGGCCAGAAGGCCCGCACCAGCTTCTGGGCGAAGTCCGGCAACGGCCGCGCGAAATGGGCCAGGGCCTCGGTGCCTCGCGCGCCGGCGGCCACGTGGACGATCAGCGGATGGTCGCTGGGACGGCCCTTGGCCGCGAAGATGCCGGCCACCGCAGCGTCGCTCGATGCGTCGGCGCCAAGGCCGTAGACCGTCTCGGTCGGGAAGGCCACCAGGCCGCCGTCGCGCAGGGTCCGTGCCGCCTGGTCGATGGCCGCGGGCGATGTGCCGTCGAGGATCATGACGCGGCGGCTACTCGGACAGCGGGATCGGCAGCCCGAGCAGCGCGGCCGCGAAATCGGCCGTGCTGCGCACCGCGTCGATGTCCTCGCCCGTGATGTTCAGGTGGCCCATCTTGCGGCCGCGCCGCGCCTCCGTCTTGCCGTAGAGGTGCAGGTGGGTGCCGGGCAGCGCGAGCACGTCGGCCCAGCGCGGTGGCTCGGGCGTGTCGCCGTCGACGAACCACAGGTCGCCCAGCAGGTTGAGCATGATCGCCACGCTGTGCTGGCGCGGCGGATTGAGCGGCAGGCCGGCCAGGGTGCGCACCTGCAGCTCGAACTGCGACACGTCGCTGCCGTCCAGCGTCCAGTGGCCGCTGTTGTGCGGGCGGGGCGCCATCTCGTTGACGACCAGCCGGCCGTCGCCGAGCACGAAGAATTCCACGCACAGCACGCCGACGTAGCCCAGCCCCTCGGCCACCGAGCGGGCCGCCGAGACGGCGCGGCGCGCCGTGGCCTCGGGCATGCTGCGCGGGTGGACCTCGGTGACGGCCAGGATGCCGTCGCGGTGCAGGTTGCGCTGGGCCGGGAAGTTGACCATCTGGCCGTCGGCGCCGCGCGCGACGATCACCGAGCATTCGAAGTCGAGGCCGAGCAGCTTCTCGAGCACGCAGGGCACGCCGGAGGCATCGGCCCAGGCGGATTCGAGCTCGGCGCGCGTGGACACGCGGCGCTGGCCCTTGCCGTCGTAGCCCAGGCGTGCGGTCTTGAGGATGCCCGGGAGCAGGTCGGCCGGCACTGCGGCCAGCTGGGCCTCGCTCTCGATCACGGCATAGGGCGCGCATTCGACGCCACAGGCCACGAAATGCGCCTTCTCGCGGATCCGGTCCTGCGCGATGGCGACCGCCTGCGCGGCCGGCGCCACCGGGCGCGCCACCGCGAGATGCTCCAGCGAGGGCGCCGGCACGTTCTCGAACTCGGTGGTCACGGCATCGGCCAGGCCGGCCAGGCGCGCCAGCCCGTCGACGTCGGCGTAGTCGGTATGGATGTGGTGATGGCTCACGCGGCCGGCCGGGCTGTCGGCGTCGGGGTCGAGCACCGCCGTGAAGTAGCCCATGGACTGGGCCGCGTGCACGAACATGCGCCCGAGCTGGCCGCCGCCGACGACGCCGAGCGTGGCGCCTGGCAGCACGACGCTCACAGCGCGCCTCCGCCCTGCGGCGAGAACGGCGACACCGCGGGCGCCTCGCCCGGTGGCAGCGTCATGGCTTCGGCGGCGCGGGTCTGCTGGCGCCGGAACTCGTCGAGCCGTGCGCGCAGCGCCGGATCGCCCACGGCCAGCATCGCCACCGCGAACAGGGCCGCATTGGCGGCACCCGCGTTGCCGATGGCAAAGGTCGCCACCGGCACCCCCTTGGGCATCTGGACGATGCTGTAGAGAGAATCCACGCCCTGCAGGTGGCGGCTCGCCACCGGCACGCCGAGCACCGGCACCGTGGTCTTGGCCGCCAGCATGCCGGGCAGGTGGGCGGCGCCGCCGGCGCCTGCGATGATCGCGGCCAGACCGCGCGGCGCGGCGCTCTCGGCGTAGGCGAACAGTTCGTCGGGCATCCGGTGGGCCGAGACCACCCGGGCTTCGTGGGTGATGTCGAATTGCTGGAGAATCTCGACCGCATTGCGCATCGTCTCCCAGTCGGAGTTCGAGCCCATCACCACGCCGACCTGAATTGCTTGCTTCATGGTTCGAATTTTACGTTTCACCCTCACCTTCCCGCGATGATCGACATCACCCTCGAAAATTTCCAGTCGGAGCTGATCGATGGCTCCATGACCACACCGGTCCTGCTCGACATCTGGGCCGAGTGGTGCGGGCCCTGCAAGCAGCTCGGTCCGGTGCTCGAAAAGCTCGAGACCGAATACGCCGGCCGCTTCACGCTGGCCAAGCTCGATGCCGACGCGGTGCCGCAGATCTCGCAGCAGCTGAGCCAGATGTTCGGCGTGCGCAGCATCCCGTTCTGCGTCATGTTCAAGGACGGCCAGCCGGTGGACGGCTTCGTCGGCGCCATTCCGGCGGCCGAGATCCGCACCTTCCTCGACAAGCACGTGCCCGGCGCCGACGAGGCAGAGGCCCTGGCCGAGGAGGAATCGGCCCAGGCGGCGCTGGCCGAGGGCGACACCGAGGGCGCGCTCGAGAAGCTGCAGCACGCGGTCGCCACCGACCCGGCCAACGACGACGCGCGCTTCGACTACGTCAAGCTGCTGCTGCAGGAAGGCCGCACCGACGATGCCAAGGTGGCGTTCGCACCCGTCATCGCCAAGACCGCGCTGGTGCGCCGCTTCGATTCGCTGCAGCGCTGGATGGGCGCGATCGACTTCGCGGCACCCCCCGCGGGCGCCGCGCCGTCGCTGGCCGATGCGGAAGCACGCATCGCGGCCAACAAGCGCGACTTCGAGGCCCGCTTCGACCGCGCCCGCCTGCTGATGGGCGCCCAGCGCTGGACCGATGCGATGGACGAGCTGCTCGACATCCTCATGCGCGACAAGACCTGGAACGAGGATCTGGCGCGCAAGACCTACATCGCGATTCTCGACATCATCGAGCCGCCGAAGATCAAGGTGGCCGACGGCCAGATCCCGCCGGACGACCCGACCGTGGCCAGCTACCGCCGCCGACTCAGCAGCGTGGTCCTGAGCTGAGCGTTGGCGGGCCGGGCGCCGTCGCATACGATGGTGCGAATTTCATTTCGTTGCACAAGGACAGACAGGCCATGCGTTCCAGCCCTGCCGCCATCCCCTTCCTCTCGGCCACCCTGCTTGCCGCGGCCCTGCTGGCCGGCTGCGGCAGCGGCATCAACCTCGACGAGCCGATCGAAGGTCCGGTCTGGCGCCTCGACCAGCTCGGCGGCGAGCCGGTCGCCCCGAGCGGCGACCCGCAGCGCGACCCGACGGTCCAGTTCGATCGCCGCAACGGCCGCGTGAACGGTTCGGGCGGCTGCAACCGGCTGTCGGGCACCTTCGAGCGCAGCGGCAGCACGCTCAAGCTGAGCCAGCTGGCCTCGACCCGCATGGCCTGCGCCGATCCCGCGCTCGGCACCAAGGAGGCGCAGTTCTTCGCCGCCCTGCAGGCCACCACGAGCTACCGCATGCAAAGCCCGACGCGGCTCGCGCTGCTCGATGCAGGCGGCCGCACGGTGGCCACGCTCAGCACCACGCGCTGAGAGCCCTCCACGGGCGATAAGTGCGCTACCAGCGCGCCGGCAGCTCGCGCTCGATCACGATCTGGCGCCGGTCGACCGAGATGTAGCCGCCCTGCTCCAGATCCTTGAGCAGCCGGCTCACCATCTCACGCGAACAGCCGATCTCGCTGGCCATGGCCTGGTGCGTGAGCCGCTCGGCCAGCCGCCGTGCGCCGCCCTCGGCCGCCATCGCCGAACGTGACTCGAGCAGCCGCCGCAGGCGTGCATAGACGTCGAGCAGCGCCATGCTGCGGGCGCTCTCGGTCGCCAGCCGCGCGCGACGGATCAGGCGCACGATCAGCGCGAAGGCGAAATCGGGGTGCTCGGCCACGTACTGCAGCATGGTCTCGCGGGTGACGACGGCGCACAGCGTGGGCTCCACGGCCTGCACGCTGGCCGAACGCGGGCCGCCATCGAGTGACATCTCGCCCACGTATTCGCCCGGACCATGGAGCGCCAGCGTGACCTCGCGGCCGCGCGTGTCGGACAGGAAGGCGCGCAGCCGGCCGGCGAGCACGATGTAGACGGCGCCCCCGGTATCGCCCTCCTCGATCAGCATCGCCCGGGTGCGGTAGCGGCGCTGTACGCCTCGCTCGGCAAGCAGTTGCAGCGCCGGCGGCAGCGCGGCAGATGGCTCATCGGACGCGGCGGGCTTCGGCGGCATGGCGCGAATATAAGCGGCCCCCGGGGCTGCGCACAGCCCGGGGGACCGCTCCCTCTCGCGTCTTCTTCCGTTTACTTCTGCCTTCTCTCAGCCTCTCCCGACATCCTGACGCCTTTGCGCTCCCTGACAACCCTCGCCTGCGTGACAGCCCCGAATGAGCCCGAATTCCCGTTGCGCGACGGTGCGCTAGTCCACGAGCCGCAGCACCGACACGATCTGGGGCAGGCGCGAGACGCGGTGCACCACCTCGCGGATGCTGGCGCTGCCGGTCTTCTGCCGCACGTTCTTGATGTGGGTGCGCACGGTGGACATGCGCACGCCCTCGAGGCAGGCGATTTCCTCGGCGCCGTGCCCCGCGCACAGCCGGGCCAGCACGTTCTGCTCGGCCCGCGTCAGATGGCGCGCGCGCGCGAACATCTGCATCGTGAGCATCTCGCAGCCGGCACGGCGGCTGCAGATGACCAGCACGGTGTCGATCGTCGAGCCGCCATGCACCGCCGCGAGCGGCACGAAGGCCAGCGACAGCGCGTCGGCGCCCGGGTCGAGCTCGACGATGCTGCGGCAGTCGCGCTCGGCCTCGGCCAGCGAATGGCGGATCCTGGATTGCGCCACACCGTCCGCTGCGCACAGCATGCCGTCGGCGTTGCGCAGTGCACGGCCGGCGGCCAGTTCGCGCCGGGCCGGGTAGTTGGCGTGCAGGATGCGGCCCGTGAGGTCGAGCAGGATCAGGCCGTGGTCGATCTCCTCGAGCACCCGCGCCAGCATGCCAGCCTGCACCGCATCGGGCGGCACCGCCGTGACCGCGGGGACGGCGGCAGCGGCAGCGGCAGCGGCAGCGGCAGCGGCAGCGGCGGCATCCTCGCGCACGCGAAACTGGAATTCGGCTGCGGTTTTCATGCGACTCTCCTCATCTAAGGGGATGCGCAGAGTCTGGAAGAGGACGGCCGCCGCGTGCCGTGACCTATTGCCGCCGCTTTTGTGATGTATTCACATTCCGCGGCCGGGGCCGCGGGCGCTCAGCCCGTCAGACGCTCGAGCGCCTCGCGGTACTTGGCGGCGGTCTTCTCGATCACCTCGGCCGGCAGGCGCGGCGCCGGCGGGGTCTTGTCCCAGGGCTTGCCGTTGATCTTCGTGGCCTCGAGCCAGTCGCGCACGAACTGCTTGTCGTAGCTCGGCGGATTGGCACCCGTGGCGAGCGCTGCCTCGTAGCCCTCGACCGGCCAGTAGCGCGAGCTGTCGGGCGTCAGCACCTCGTCCATCAGCACCAGCGTGCCGGCTTCGTCGAGCCCGAACTCGAACTTGGTGTCCGCGATGATCATGCCCTTGCCGAGCGCGATCGCGGCGGCCGCCTCGTAGATCGCGATGCTGGTCTCGCGGATCTGCTGCGCGAGCTTGGGGCCCACCACCTCGACCACCTTGTCGTAGCTGATGTTCTCGTCGTGGGCACCGGCGGCGGCCTTGGCCGCGGGCGTGAAGATCGGCCGCGGCAGCTTGCTGGCGTTGGTCAGGCCCTCGGGCAGCGGCACGCCGCAGACGGCGCGGCCTTCCTGGTATTCCTTCCAGCCGCTGCCGGCCAGGTAGCCCCGCACCACGGCCTCGACCGGGATCGGCTTGAGGCGCTTGACCAGCATCGAGCGGCCTTCCACCTGCGCCACCTCGTCGGGCGTGACCACGCTCTCCGGCGCATCGCCGGTCAGGTGGTTGGGGCACAGGTGGCCCAGGCGGTCGAACCACCAGAGCGCCATCTGCGTGAGGATCACGCCCTTGCCCGGGATCGGCTCGCCCATGATCACGTCGAAGGCCGACAGGCGATCGCTCGCCACCATCAGGATGCGGTCGTCGCCGACGGCGTAGTTGTCGCGCACCTTGCCGCGCGCGAGCAGCGGCAGGCTCTGGATGGAGGAGGTATGGACGGTGGTCATGGCGGATGAAGGTGAGACGGTGCGGAAGACTTCGCAGATTGTGCGCGCGGCTCGCGCCGCGGCAAACCAATCGGCCGGCGCAGCCAGGCCCGTTCGTGAAACCCCGCGAAACCGGCTTTGCCGGGCCGCAGGGGTTGCCCCCGGAGAGGGGGTGGGAGCGCGACACGCAGTGCGCGCGACCTGGCGGAGGGCCCTGGCTACCTGACTTCCTGCGCGAGCTCGCCCTTGGCGTACCTGGCGGCGACGACCTGCAGCGTGTCGCCCTTGATCTTCGGGCCCTGGCCTTCGCAGCCGAACTCGAGGTAGCGCTGCTTGCAGATCAGGCGGGCTGCCTCGCGGGCCGGCTTGAGCCATTCGCGGGCATCGAACTTCTCGGGGTTCTCGGCCAGGAACTTGCGCACCGCGCCGGTCATCGCGAGGCGGATGTCGGTGTCGATGTTGATCTTGCGCACGCCGTGCTTGATGGCTTCCTGGATTTCCTTCACGGGCACGCCGTAGGTTTCCTTCATGTTGCCGCCGTACTGGCGAATGATGGCCAGCAGCTCCTGCGGCACGCTCGACGAGCCGTGCATCACCAGGTGGGTATTGGGGATGCGGCGGTGGATTTCCTTGATGCGGTCGATCGCGAGGATGTCGCCGGTGGGCTCGCGCGTGAACTTGTAGGCGCCATGGCTCGTGCCGATGGCGATCGCCAGCGCGTCGATCTGGGTCCGCTTGACAAAGTCGGCAGCCTGCTCAGGGTCGGTCAGCAGCTGCTCGCGGGTCATCGTGTCGTCGGTGCCGTGGCCGTCTTCCTTGTCGCCCTTCATGGTCTCGAGCGAACCGAGGCAGCCCAGTTCGCCCTCGACCGTGACGCCGACCTTGTGCGCCATCTCGGCGACCTTCTTCGTGACGTCGACGTTGTAGTCGTAGCTGGCGATGGTCTTGCCGTCGGCCTCGAGCGAGCCGTCCATCATCACCGAGCTGAAACCGAGGTCGATCGCGCCGCGGCACACGTCCGGGCTCTGGCCGTGGTCCTGGTGCATCACGAGCGGCACGGTCGGATAGGCCTCGATGGCGGCCTGGATCAGGTGCTTGATGAAGGCTTCGCCCGCGTACTTGCGGGCGCCGGCGCTGGCTTGCAGGATGACGGGAGCGCCGACTTCCTTGGCGGCCTCCATCACGGCCTGCACCTGTTCGAGGTTGTTGACGTTGAAAGCCGGGATGCCGTAGCCATTGGCGGCGGCATGGTCGAGCAGTTCGCGCATCGAGACGAGTGCCATGGAAATACCTCGCGGGAATCTAGGGATGAAGACTAAAGAACGCCCTGGATTCTACCGAGGGGCTCCGTAGGACGACGCCGATGCCCATGCCCCATGCAGTGGGGCGTCCCGCCGGCAGGCTAGGACACCTTGCAGATCTTGAGCATGTTGGTGCCGCCCGGCGCCCCCATGGGCTCGCCGCAGGTGATCGCGTAGACGTCGCCGGTCTGCACGATGCCGCGCTTCTTGAGGTGGGCCTCGGCCTGCGCCAGCGCGTTGTCGCGGTCGCTCTCGGAGTCCATCAGCAGCGGCCGCACGTTGCGATACAACGCCATCTTGCGCTGCGTTGCGAGGCGCGAGGTCAGCGCGTACATCGGGATGTGGGCACGATGCCGGCTCATCCAGAGCGGCGTCGAGCCCGACTCGGTCAGCGCGACGATGGCCTTGGCACCCAGGTGGTGGGCCGTGAACAGCGCGCCCATGGCGATCGACTGGTCGATGCGGGTGTAGCTCTTGCCGCTGAAGTCGGCGTCGAGCTGCAGGTCCTCGGCGGCCTCGGCGGCTTCGCAGATGCGGCTCATCTCCTGCACCGTCTCGAGCGGATAGCGGCCCGAGGCGGTCTCGGCCGAGAGCATCACGGCGTCGGTGCCGTCGAGCACCGCGTTGGCGACGTCGCTGACCTCGGCCCGCGTGGGCACCGGGTTGGTGATCATCGACTCCATCATCTGGGTCGCGGTGATGACCACCTTGTCCATCTCGCGCGCCATCCGGATCATCTTCTTCTGCAGCGCCGGCACCGCGGCATTGCCGACCTCGACCGCCAGGTCGCCGCGCGCCACCATGATGCCGTCGCTCGAGCGCAGGATCTCCTCGAGCTTGGGGATGGCTTCGGCGCGCTCGATCTTGGCGATCATGCCGGGCTTGTGGCCGAACTCGGCCGCCGCCACGTTGCACAGTTGGCGCGCCATTTCCATGTCGGTGGCGTTCTTCGGGAAGCTCACGGCCACGTAGTCCGCCTGGAAGCTCATCGCGGTCTTGATGTCCTCCATGTCCTTGGCGGTGAGGGCCGGTGCCGTGAGGCCGCCGCCCTGCTTGTTGATGCCCTTGTTGTTCGACAGCTCGCCGCCCAGGCGCACCGTGGTGTAAACCGCATCGCCCCTGACCGCGTCGACCGTGAGCACGATCAGGCCGTCGTTGAGCAGCAGGCTGTCGCCGGCCTTGACGTCGCGCGGCAGGTCCTTGTAGTCGAGGCCGACGGCATCGACGTTGCCGGGCTCGGTGCGCGAGGCGTCGAGCACGAACTTCGCGCCCGGCTCGAGCCAGACCTTGCCCTCGGCAAACTTGCCCACGCGGATCTTCGGGCCCTGCAGGTCGGCCATGATCGCGACCTCCCGGCCGCTGCGGCGCGCCGCCTCGCGCACCATGGCGGCCCGCGCAATGTGGTCCTGCGCCGTGCCGTGGCTGAAGTTGAGCCGCACCACGCTGACCTTGTTGAGGATCATCTGCTCGAGCAGCTCGGGCGTGTTCGAGGCCGGGCCGAGCGTGGCGACGATCTTGGTGGCATGACGGGGCAGGCGGGGCGTGCTCATTTCAGTCTCCTGTTTGTATTCCGGACTGTATACACTTTGTGTGACAAGCGGAAGAGGCCCGCAGACCGGCCCGAGCCGGCCGGCCTCAAGCCGCGGCGCGCTTCGCCAGGATCTCGAAAGCCGGCAGGGTCTTGCCCTCGAGGATCTCGAGGAAGGCGCCACCGCCGGTCGAGATGTAGCCGACCTGCTGCTCGATGCCGTACTTGGCGATCGCGGCCAGCGTGTCGCCGCCGCCCGCGATCGAGAACGCCGGGCTGTCGGCGATGGCGCGCGCAATCGTCTCGGTGCCGTGCGAGAAGGCGTCGAACTCGAACACGCCGACCGGGCCGTTCCAGACGATGGTGCCGGCCTCGCGCAGCTGCGCGGCCAGCTGGGCCGCGGTCTTCGGACCGATGTCGAGGATCAGCTCGTCGTCGGCCACCGCATCGGCGTCCTTGACGGTGGCCGGCGCATCGGCCGCAAAGGTCTTGGCCGTGACCACGTCGACCGGGATCGGCACCGCGGCGCCGCGCGCGCGCATGGCCTCGATCACCGCCCGGGCCTGGTCGACCAGGTCCGGCTCGGCCAGCGACTTGCCGATGCCGAGGCCCGAGGCCAGCATGAAGGTGTTCGCGATGCCGCCGCCCACGATCAGCTGGTCGACCTTGGCCGCCAGGCTCTCGAGGATAGTCAGCTTGGTACTCACCTTGGAGCCCGCGACGATCGCCACCAGCGGGCGCTGCGGCTGTGCGAGCGCCTTGGTGATGGCGTCGATCTCGGCCGCCAGCAGCGGGCCGGCGCAAGCCAGCCTGGCGTACTGCGCGATGCCGTAGGTGGTCGCCTCGGCGCGGTGGGCGGTGCCGAAGGCGTCGTTGACGTAGATGTCGGTCAGCGCGGCCAGCTTGCGGGCCAGCGCCTCGTCGTTCTTCTTCTCGCCCTTGTTGAGGCGGCAGTTCTCGAGCAGCACGACCTGGCCCGGTGCCACCTGCACGCCATCGACCCAGTCGGCCACCAGCGGCACCTCGCGGCCCAGCAGCTCGCCCAGTCGCGCGGCGACCGGCGCCAGCGAATCCTCGGGCTTGAACTGGCCTTCGGTGGGGCGGCCCAGGTGCGAGGTGACCATCACGGCCGCGCCCGCGTCGAGCGCCTGGCGGATGCAGGGCACCGAGGCGCGGATGCGCGTGTCCTCGGTGATGCGCCCGCTGTCGTCCTGCGGCACGTTGAGGTCGGCACGGATGAAGACGCGCTGGCCGGCGACTTTGCCTTGCGCACAGAGATCGGTGAATCGGAGGACGTTCATGGATGGACGGTGTAGAGCGAAGAAGGAGGTGCCTCGGCGGGCAGCGGCCATTGTAGGTTTCGCCAGCTTCGGCCCCGCACGGGCGCGGGGCAACACCCGCCGCCGCGTGCTACCAGCCCAGGCCCAGATGCAGCGGCAGGTACACCGCCATGCCCGCCAGCATCGTGCCCAGGACGCCACCGCGCCAGAAGTAGAACGCGGCACCGGCTGCGGCGCCGTAGAGGCGCGCGTCGTGCAGCGTCGAGATCAGCTGCCCCTGCGTCATGAGGATCTCGGGCGCGATCACGGCCGCCAGGGCGGCTGCCGGCGCGTAGTGCAGCGCCCGGTGCGCCCACTCCGGCAGGCCCCAGGGCCGGTCGAGGATGAAGAAGAAGCAGCGCGTGAGCACGGTCACTCCGGCCAGGCCGACGATCACGACCAGCGTCCAGAGATCGGTGCCCTGGAAGATGCCGCTCAACGGTCGTCCTCCGCGGTCGGGTCGAGGCCGAACTGCTTCTCGAGCCAGAAGCACAGAAGCACCGCGGCACCGATGGCGGTCACGATGTTGAGCTTGAGCGGCAGCGCATAGGCCGCGACCGCGGTGGCCGAGGCGATCAGCACCGCCAGCATCCGCAGCCGCGTGGTCGCCATCGAGCAGACCACCGCCACCAGGCTCAGCACCCCCGCGAAGCCCAGGCCCCAGCTCTGCGGAATCAGGTTGGCGAGCGCGATGCCGAGCAGGCTCAGGCCCATCCAGGCGACCCAGGTGACGAAGTAGTTGCCGGTCAGGTAGGCCTCCTGCGCCTGCTCCTCGGCCCGCGTGGCCGGCGGCTGCGTGTACTTGCGCGTGAAGAAGGCGTAGCTCATGTCGGCCGTCAGGTAGCCGTGCAGCATGCGGCGCCAGCGCGGCATGTGCATGAGGTAGGGCCGCAGATGCAGGCTGAAGACCACGAAGCGCAGATTGACGCAGAAACCGGTGGCCAGGATCACCCAGGCCGGCGCGCCCGCGATCAGCAGCGGAATGGCCGCGAGCTGTGAGCTTCCCGCGTACACGAGCAGCGTCATGGCGACCGCCTCGATCACGCTCATGCCCGACTTGACCATGGCGACACCGGTCATCAGGCCCCAGGCGCCAATGCCGACGGCCACGGCCGACATGTCGCGGATGCCCTCGCGGAATTCCGGCTGGCGGCGAACGGACGACGAAAGGAACATCGGTGCGCGTCAGCCGAAGCGCAGGCCCGGCCGGACCTCGAAGCCGCGCAGGAAATCGCCCACCGGGAGCCGCTTGCCACCGGCGCGCTGCAGTTCCGTGAGCACCACGCTGCCGTCCTTCGCCGCCACCTCGATCCCCGAGCCGCTCACCGCGAGCACCGTGCCCGGCGCCTGCGCCGAAGCCGCCGCCCCGGACCCGACCCTCGCACCCCAGACCTTGAGCGTCTCGCCGCCGAGCACGCTGCCGGCGCCCGGAAACGGGTCGAAGGCCCGGACCCGGCGCACGATTGCCGCCGCATCCTCCGACCAGTCGATCTGGGCCTCGGACTTCTCGACCTTGCGGGCGTACGTGACGCCCTCGTCCGGCTGCGGCTCGGCCTTCAGACTCCCGGCCTCGGCGCGCCGAAGCGCCTCGACGATCAGCCGGCCACCCATCGAGGCCAGCCGGTCGTGCAGCAGCGCCGTGCTGTCGTCGCCGATGTCCAGCGCCTCGCTGAGCAGCATGGCGCCGGTGTCGAGGCCGGCGTCCATCTGCATGATCGTGACGCCGGTGCGCGGGTCGCCGGCCTCGATCGCGCGATGGATCGGCGCCGCGCCGCGCCAGCGCGGCAGCAGGCTGGCATGGATGTTCAGGCAGCCCAGCCGCGGCGCATCGAGCACCCACTGGGGCAGGATCAGCCCGTAGGCCGCCACCACCATGACATCGGCCCGAGCCGCCTCGATCGCCTCGCGCGCGGCCGCGGCCTCGTCAGGAAACTTGCCGTCCAGCCGCAGGCTGCGCGGCTGCGCCAGCGTCCAGCCGCGAGCGAGCGCCAACTGCTTGACCGCAGACGCCTGCAGCTTCATGCCGCGCCCGGCCGGGCGGTCGGGCTGGGTCAGCACCAGGACGATCTCGAAACCGGCCGCCGCGATGGCCTCCAGCGCGACCCGGGCAAATTCGGGCGTGCCCGCGAACGCGACTCTCATGAAAGGCTCATTGGTCGGTCATCAGGAGCCGCTCGTCGTCGGCCGTGTGGTAATGGTCGACCACGCCGTCGGGCGCGATGTAGATATAGAACAGCCTGGGGCTGTTCATCGCCTTGTAGCGCCAGGCCCAGACCTCGCCGTCGAAGGAGGTGACACGCGATTTCTCGAACGGCCGGCCGTAGCTGCGCAGCACATCCTCGGTCTTCCAGACGCCGGGCTTGACCGTGATGTCGAACATGCCGTCCTCGAGCTCCTGGCGGATCGAGACCACCCGCCCTGCCGCGTCGAGGTCGACATTGTTGACCGCGAAGCCGGACGGCGCGCGCGAATACTGCAGCCGTTCGCCGCCCGCAGGCATCGGATAGGTGGCGGTCGGGGTGCCGAGTCGCTGGACGGCCTGTTCGCGCGTGCTGTCGAGCGGCAACCGGGTCGGGTCGAGCGCGCAGCCCGTGAGCGCAAGCGCCAGCAGAAACGAGAAGGGCCAGAGGCGACGCGCTTTCAACGACGGCCCTCGCGCGAGTCGATCTTCTGGTCCTCGCGCTGCTGCTTGAGCAGCTTGCTCTTGATGCGGTTGCGCTTGAGCGGCGACAGGTACTCGACGAACACCTTGCCGAGCAGGTGATCCAGCTCGTGCTGGATGCAGACCGCGAGCAGGCCCTCGGCCTCGATGGTCTGCGGGTTGCCGTCGGCGTCCAGCGCGGTCACGCGCACCGAGGTCGAGCGCTCGACGCCGTCGTAGATGCCGGGCACCGAGAGGCAGCCTTCCTCGTTCAGCACCTTCTCGTCGCTGGCCCAGACGATCTCGGGGTTGATCAGGACCAGCGGCGCGTTGCGCTCCTCGGAGGTATCGATCACGACCAGCCGTTCGTGGACGTCGACCTGGGTCGCAGCCAGTCCGATGCCGGCGGCGTCGTACATGGTCTCGAGCATGTCGGCCACCAGGGTCTTGATGCGCGCGTCCACACCCTGCACGGGCTTGGCCACCGTGTGCAGGCGCGGGTCGGGGTAACTCAAAATGGTTCTTTTAGCCATGAAAGCGAGGAAAAGTTGTCGCTATTTTCGCCATTTCCGCGACGGCGCGCCCGCGGACCGGCTGAATTCATTGCCCAATCAAGGCCTTCAGCGCAAAATTCGTAGCAAATTGTGAGGATTCGTACATCCTGCGTGGCGCAGTGTGTGCACACCATGAACATGACCAAACTCCGAATCAACGAAAGCCCGCGACCCAGCCTTCTGGCCACCCTGGCGGCCGCGGCCGTCTGGGGCTGTGGCGCCACGACCGCTTTCGCTCAGAGTTACCCGATCACGCCGCAGCAGCGCGCCGTTGCACAGCAGACCGCGCAGGCCGGCATTCCGGTCAGCGAACTGGCGCCCAACGCGCCCGACGAATACACGGTCAAACCCGGCGACACGCTGTGGGCCATCTCGCGGCTGTTCCTGCGCAGCCCCTGGCGCTGGCCCGAGCTGTGGGGCATGAACATCGACGAGATCGCCAATCCCCACCGCATCTACCCGGGCCAGGTCCTGTACCTCGACAAGACCGGCGGCCGCGCGCGGCTGACCACGCGACGTGGCGGTGCCTCGGACGGCACCATCAAGCTGTCGCCGCGCACGCGTTACGAATCGATGTCCGGCATGGCCCTGCCGACCCTCAATCCGAGCCTGATCGAGCCCTTCCTGAGCGAGCCGATCATCGTCGACGAAGACACGCTGAAGTTCGCGCCCCACATCGTCGCCGGGAACGACAGCCGCGTGCTTCTGGCGCGCGGCGACCGTGCCTACGCGCTGGGCGACGCCAACTCGCCGCTGATCGAGGCCGCCGGCCCGATCAAGACCTTCCGTGTCTTCCGCAATGCCACACCGCTCAAGGACCCCGCCACGGGCGAACTGCTCGGCTACGAAGCGGCCTACCTCGGCAAGGCCCAGCTCAAGCGCAGCCAGTCGATCCAGACCGAGCTCGACAAGGGCAAGGAAGTCGCGAGCGTGGTCCCCGCGACCATCGACATCGTCGCCGCGCGCGAGGAAATGCGTGCCGGCGACCGCCTGCTGCCCGAGCCGCCGCGCCAGCTGCTGAGCTACGCGCCGCGCGCACCCGAGCAGATCATCGACGGCCGCATCGTCTCGGTGTACGGCAATGCGGTGCAGTTCGCGGCGCAGAACCAGGTCGTGGTGATCAACAAGGGCACGCGCGACGGCATCGAATCGGGCCATGTGCTGGCCATCCTGAAGAACGGCGAAACCATCGTCGACCGTGCCGGCGCCCCGGACAACACCGGCAAGGCGGTGCTCAAGCTGCCGAACGAACGCATCGGCCTGCTGATGGTCTTCCGCCCCTTCGAGAAGGCTTCCTACGCGCTGGTGCTCGAGATCAACGACACCCCGCGCGTGGGCGACCTGCTGGTCAACCCCTGATGGCGCGTTGCCGGGCTTGGAACGAGACGAACTTGCGAGCTGGCTTCGCCTCTCGCTGACACGCGGCATCGGCGACGCGCTGGCACGCCGCCTGCTCTCGGCCTTCGGCCTGCCTGACGACATCTTCCGGCAGTCGACGCCGGCCTTGCGGCAGATCGCCACGTCTGCACAGGCCAAGGCGCTGCAAGACGAACCGCCCGGTTTCGCCGACCAGCTCGCCCGGACCTCGCAGTGGCTGGCCGGCCACGAAAGCCATGGCGGCACCCGCCGCATCCTCACGCTCGGAGATGCCGGCTATCCGGCAGCGCTGCTCGAGACCGCCGATCCGCCGTTGATGCTCTACGTGCTCGGATCGCCGGCCCTCGACCTCGGGGCGACCGCGCAGGCGCTCGCGATCGTCGGCAGCCGCAACCCGACCGCCCAGGGCCTGCAGAACGCGCGCGCCTTCGCACGCGCGCTGGCCGAGGCGGGCATTCCGATCGTCTCGGGCCTCGCGCTCGGCATCGACGGCGCGGCCCACGAAGGCGCGCTGGAGGGCGCCGCCGCCGATGCACTCGCCACCGTGGCGGTGATCGGCACCGGCCTCGACCGTGTCTACCCCGCGCGCCATCGCGAGCTGGCGCACCGTATCGCCGAGCGCGGCCTGATCGTCAGCGAATACCCGCTCGGAACGCCGCCGCTCGCCCAAAACTTCCCGCAGCGCAACCGGATCATTTCGGGACTCTCGCACGGCACGCTGGTGATCGAGGCCGCGCTGCGTTCGGGCTCGCTGATCACCGCGCGCCTGGCAGCGGAACAGGGGCGCGAGGTGTTCGCCATCCCGGGCTCCATCCATGCTCCGCAGTCGCGCGGTTGCCATGCGCTGATCCGCGAGGGCGCCAAGCTGGTCGAGACGGTCGACGACGTGCTCGAGGAACTGCAGGTCGTGCGCACGCCGCCTTCGACCTCTGCATCCGAGACGGCGCCAGATACGGCGAGCGAATCGCAACTGCTGCAGGCGATCGGCTTCGACCCGGTGAGCATCGACGCCCTGTGCGCGCGCACCGGCATCGCCGCCGCGCTGCTGCAGGCGCGGCTGCTCGAGCTCGAACTCGACGGCAGCGTGGCGCGCCTGCCCGGCGGCCTGTTCCAGCGCATCGGGCTTGCATGAGCCGGCGCGCGCAAGACCATTCCTAGGCTATATTGAACTCATGTTCGAAGTGCTCGTGTATGTCTACGAAAACTACTGGCGCGGCGACGCCTGCCCCGAACTCGAGCAGCTGGGGCGCAAGCTCAGCGCGCAGGGCTTCGATGCAGACGAGATCCGCCAGGCGCTTCACTGGCTCGACGGCCTGAGCCTTGCCACGCAGGGCGTGCAGCTCACGCGGCACGGCGACGGCAGCAGCGCCACGGTAGGCGAGCTCGCGCCGGCCGATGCCGCCATCGCGCAGTCGAGCGACGCCATGCGCGTCTATTCCTCGGCCGAGCAGGAACACATCGGCGCCGAGTGCCTCGGGTTCATCAGCTTCCTCGAATCTTCGGGCGTGCTGGCCGGCGCCATGCGCGAGGTGGTGGTCGAACGCGCCATGGCCACGCCCGGCGAACCGCTCGCGCTCGACGAGCTCAAGATCATCGTGCTGATGGTGCACTGGAGCACCGGCGTCGAGCCCGACGCCCTGGTGCTCGACGAGCTCTGCGACGACACGACCGGGCGGGTCGCGCACTAGCCAGCGGCCCGCGCCGCTAGTTCAGCAGCCGCTCGGGATTGGCGTCGAGCTTGGCCAGCGCCTCGCGCGTGGCGCGCACCGTGAGCGTCTCTTCCTCGGCCGGCACCAGCAGGCCGGCCTGCAGGTAGGAGGCCAGGCGGCCGACCTGGATCAGGAAGCTGCGGCCGTCGCTCGAGGCGAACAGGTGCAGCTGCTTGCGGTCGCTGCGCCAGACGAACTGCACCTGGCTCACGCGGTCGTTGTGGTCGAGCATGAACCAGGTTCCGACCTGCAGCTCGTGCGCCCAGGCCAGCATGTCCTCGCCGACCTTGGTGCCGGTATCGGGCACCACCTCGATCGACGCGGCGTCGACGCCCAGCAGCAGCTCGATGCTGGCGGCGTCGAGCGGCAGGTCGGTCGTGCCCTCGTCGGAGACGAAGTCCTCGAGATTGGCCAGACGCTGCGCCATGGCCTCGATCTTGGCCGGCGGAATCGCCTCGGTCTTCGACAGGAAGGCATCGGACAAGGTGGCGCCGATGGTCTTGATGTGCGCTTCCTGCGGCTCGCCGACGATGCCCAGCAGGGTCATGCCCTGGCGGAGGCGCTGCAGCAGCTTGGGCAGGTCCTGGATGACGCGGGTGCGGTCGTTGCGGTTGGGCTTGGCGCTCGCGGCCCAGACCAGCTCGGAGGCGGCACGCTTGAGGGTCACGGTCTGCTCGTCCTGGCCGCCGTAGCGCAGCGCGGCGATCGCGAGCACCTCGGCCCAGACCTTGAACAGGAACTCGCGGATCTCCTCGCGCACCGGCATGTCGTTGAGCATCTTGCGCAACTCGATGGTGTACTGGATCGCCATCGTCTCCTTCTGCTCGACCTGCTGCGCCACGCTCATCACGCGCTGGGTGCTGTCGCTCTGCGTCAGGTACTTGTTGAGGAAGGCGACGAATTCGTCGAACACGAGCTTGAAGACGCGCTGGCCGGTTTCGGGATACTGCTCGATCACCTGCACCACGCGGCGGATCTCGCCCTCGAGCGCACTGCCCGAGATGGCGGCGGCATCGAAGCCCATCACGCACGAGCCCATGCGGTCGATCAGCATGCGTGCCGGATGCTGCAGGGTGCCGAAGAATTCGGGCTCGGCGATGGCGACGCGCAGCACCGGCATCTGCAGCCGCGCGAACCACACGCGGGCCGAGAACGGGATGCGCTCCTCGGCCAGGATGGCCTGGAACATCAGGGCGACGATCTCCACCGTCGCCTTGTCGGCGGTGGTGGGCGCCTTCTTCTTGAGTTCGGTGGTGCGCCGGCGCAGATCGGCCGAGGCCTGGTGGATGGCCGTGGCTTCGTCGCCGACCACGTAGTGCGAGGCCGCGACCTGGTAGCCGGCCTCGGCATCGGCGATGGCCGCGGCGAAGGCCGGCGCGACCGCGCGGACGCCGCCTCCGCCAGACGCGCCACCGCCGCCGCCCGGGCCCATGCCCGCGCCGCCAGCACCGCCGCCGTCGCCGCGCGACTGCGAGAAGTCGCCGCCGATGCGCGCGGTCACGAAGCGCTTGAGGTTCTGCAGCACGCCCTGGGCGCGCTGGCGAGCCAGCAGCAACGGCGAGCCGCCGGTGGCGATCAGGGTGTCGCCGCCGGCCTGACCCGGCCCTGGACCGCGACCGACGCCGATCGCCGCCGGTGCGAAGCTGCCGGGCGGGACGCCGAAGCCGCCGCCGTGCTGGGCGCCCGCCTGGGCCTGCTGCGCACCTGCGCCGCCCTGGCCACCATGGCCGCCGAGCGGGGCGCTGCCCGAGCTGGCGTTGCCGGTGCGGCGCACGAAGCTCTTGAGGTCGATCTCGGGCATCACGTCCTTGGCGACCAGGAAGGCGTTGACGTCCTTGTAGGCCTTGACGGCGCCGTCGACCAATTGCTGCTGCACCTGGTCCTGGACCTTGGTCCAGAGTCCGCGGCTCAGGCCGGTGGCCAGCCACTGGTCGACCAGGATCTTGGCCAGCGCCTCGGGCTTGAGGATGTCCTTGGAGGCCAGTTCGGTGGTGCCGTCGAGGTGCTGGATGCGCAGCCGCAGGTCGTTGAGCTCGAAGCTGGACTTGTCCTGGATCGCCTGGGCCAGCCGGGACGACAGGATGCTGGTCTCGACCACCTCGTCGCCGATCAGCTCGAGCCGCGACAGCGAATTGGAGCTGGTCGGGCCTTCGGCCGTGCTGCTGGCCAGGGCCTTGCGCCAGGCGGCCTGCGCCTGCGCGCCCCAGTTGGCGCCCTGGGCCTGGAAGGCCAGCATGTTGTCGCGGTGCTCCTGCATCTCGCGCGCATTGCCGGTCTGGCCCGCCAGCGCCGCAAGCCGCTCGCGTATCGACTGGACGATCGGCGCGATCAGAGGCTCGGTGGCGGCGACGAAGCGCTCACGCGCCTCGCGGGAGAGCTGGAGGGAGGCTGCGTGGGACCGCGTGGTCATGGATGGTCAGGACGGCTTGTTGTTTGTTGGGGGCAAGCGCGAGCTTGCATCGGGAAGCGTAACCGCACAAGGGGCCATCTTGCTTACTCGGCAACCCCTACCGCTTCACACCGTCGCGCCCGCGTTCGGGTCGTTGGGATCGCCGTCGCGCTTGACCGGCGCCTTGACCAGGTCCTCGCGCTTCACGCCCAGCCACATCGCGATCGACGCCGCCACGAAGGCCGACGAATAGATGCCGAAGCAGATGCCGATGGTCAGGGCCAGCGCGAAGTTGTGCAGGGTCGGGCCGCCGAAGAAGAACATCGACAGCACCACCAGCTGGGTCGAGCCGTGGGTGATGATGGTCCGGCTGATGGTCGAGGTGATCGCGCTGTCGATCACTTCCTGGGTACTGAGCTTGCGATAGCGCCGGAAGGTCTCGCGCACGCGGTCGAAGATGACCACCGACTCGTTGACCGAATAGCCCAGCACCGCGAGCACCGCCGCCAGCACCGCCAGCGAGAACTCCCACTGGAAGAAGGCGAAGAAGCCCAGGATGATCACCACGTCGTGCAGGTTGGCCAGCACCGTGGCCAGCGCGAACTTCCATTCGAAGCGGAACGCCAGGTAGATCATGATGCCGATCACCACCATGCCGAGCGCCTTGAGGCCGTTGGTCGTGAGTTCCTCGCCGACCTGCGGCCCGACGAATTCGTTGCCGCGCAGGGTGACGCTGGGGTCGACCGCCTTGAGCGCGGCCATGACCTGCTCGCTCTGCTGGGCGGAGGTCTGGCCCTTCTGCACCGGCAGGCGGATCTGGACGTCGCGCGAGGTGCCGAAGTTCTGCACCTGCACGTCCTGGTAGCCGAGCTTGGCGATCGTCTCGCGCACCCGGCCGACGTCGACCGACTGCTGCGAAGCGACTTCCATCACGGTGCCGCCGGTGAATTCCACCGACAGGTGGAGCCCGCGGTGGAAGAGGAAGAACACCGCCAGTGCGAAGGTGATGAAGGAGACCGCGTTCAGCACCAGCGCATGGCGCATGAACGGGATCG
Organism: Variovorax jilinensis; assembly: GCF_030316885.1. GTDB lineage: Bacteria > Pseudomonadota > Gammaproteobacteria > Burkholderiales > Burkholderiaceae_C > Variovorax > Variovorax jilinensis. Next base: position 224,858 of record NZ_JASZYQ010000004.1, read on the forward strand.
TCTTGTGGATCCGGAAGAATTCCATGGCGCGTGCCCCTTATTTCGCTTCGGCCACGGCCGTGGTGTCGGGCTTCCAGACGGTGCCGATCGACACCGACTTGAGCTTCTTCTTGCTGCCGTACCAGAAGTTCACGAGGCCGCGCGAGAAGAACACGGCCGAGAACATCGAGGTCACGATGCCGATGCAGTGCACCACCGCGAAGCCGCGGATGGGGCCCGAACCGAAGGCCAGCAGCGCCACGCCCGCGATCAGCGTCGTGACGTTGGAGTCCAGGATGGTGCCCCAGGCTCGTTCGTAGCCGGCGTGGATCGCCGCCTGCGGCGAGGCGCCCGCGCGCAGTTCCTCGCGGATGCGCTCGTTGATCAGCACGTTGGAGTCGATCGCGACGCCGATGGCCAGTGCCATGGCCGCGATGCCGGGCAGCGTAAGCGTGGCCTGCAGCATCGACAGGATGGCCACCAGCAGCAGCAGGTTGACCGCCAGCGCGATCGACGAGAAGAGGCCGAACAGCGCGTAGTAAATGCACATGAACACCATGATCGCGGCGAAGCCGTACATCACGCTGTTGAAGCCCTTCTTGATGTTGTCGGCGCCCAGGCTGGGGCCGATGGTGCGTTCCTGGATGATTTCCATCGGCGCCGCCAGCGAGCCGGCGCGCAGCAGCAGCGCGAGGTCGTTGGCCTCGACCACGCTCATCGAGCCCGAGATCTGGAAGCGGTTGCCGAGCTCGCCGTTGATCGACGGCGCGGTCAGCACCTCGCCCTTGCCCTTCTCGAAGATCAGCATCGCCATGCGCTTGCGGAAATTCTCGCGGCTGACGTCGCGCATGATGCGGCCGCCCTTGGCGTCCATCGTCAGGTCGACCTTGGGTTGCTGGGTCTGCGAATCGAAGCCGGGCTGGGCGTCGGTGAGGTTCTCGCCGGTGACCAGCACCTGCTTCTTGACGATCACCGGACGGCCCTGGCGGTCGAGGAATTTCTCCGAGCCGAAGGGCACCGGACCGGTGCCGAGTTCGGCCGCGCGGCCCTCGGCGCTCTCGTCGACCATGCGCATCTCGAGGGTCGCGGTGCGGCCCAGGATGTCCTTGGCCTTGGCCGTGTCCTGCACGCCGGGCAACTGCACCACGATGCGGTCCAGGCCCTGCTGCTGGATCACCGGCTCGGCCACGCCGAGTTCGTTGATCCGGTTGTGCAGGGTGGTGATGTTCTGCTTCAGGGCTGCGTCCTGCAGCCGGCGCACGGCCTCTGGCTTGATCGAGGCGACCAGCTTGAATTCGCTGCCTTCCTGGCTTTCGACCACGCTCAGGTCGGCGAACTGGTCCTGCACCAAGCGCTTGGCGGCGTCCAGGCCGGCCGCGTCGCGGAAGCGCATCTCGATGGTCTGGCCGTTGCGGCTGACCGCACTGCCGCGCACGTTCTTGTCGCGCAGGCCGGTGCGCAGGTCGCTCGCGAAGGATTCGGCGCGCTTGTCGATCGCGCCCTTCATGTCGACCTGCAGCAGGAAGTCGACGCCGCCGCGCAGGTCGAGGCCCAGGTACATCGGGTACGCGTGCAGCGCCGTGAGCCAGGCCGGCGAACGGGAGACGAGGTTGAGCGCCACCGTGTACGGCGGATCGCTCGGGTCGGGCACCAGCGCCCGCTGCAGCACGTCGCGCGCCTTGAGCTGCTCGTCGGGCGTGGCGAAACGGGCCCGCACCGAAGTGGCGTCGAGCGTCAGCAGGTCGGGCACGAGCCCGGCCGCCTTGAGCGCCTCCGCCACGCGGGCCTCGGTGCCCGCATCGACCTTGATGGTCGACTTGGCCGACGACACCTGCACCGCAGGCGCCTCGCCGAAGAAATTGGGGAGGGCATAGATCAGCCCCACGAGCAGCACGATCACGATGATCGCGTACTTCCAAACCGGATAACGGTTCATCGATTCACCTCAAGGGCGCGGGCGCCTGGGGCTCCCGCGCATGTCGCCGCTATTTACTTGATCGCACCCTTGGGCAGCACCTGGACCACGGCGCTGCGCTGGATCTGGACTTCGACGCCCTTGGCGATCTCGACCGTCAGGTACTGTTCGCCGATCTGCGTGATCTTGCCGAGCACGCCACCCGCGGTCGCGACTTCGTCGCCCTTGGCGAGCGCCTCGATCATGGCGCGGGCTTCCTTCTGGCGCTTCATCTGGGGCCGGATCATCACGAAGTACAGCACCACGAACATCAGCACCAGCGGCAGCATGCTGCCGAGCGAGGACATCATGTCGCCACCGCCGGCGGCGGGCGCGGTTTGAGCGAAAGCAGAGGAAATAAACAAGGAAGTCTCCGGCAAAGGGAAATGAGAGGAGGAGCGCCGGCCATCGTCGATTCGAAGGTCCCGGCGGCTCCGTCGGCCGCACCCAGCGGCCACGCAGCACGGGGCCTCGCCCGCGCACAGCACCGGGCATTGTATTCGGCGGCGAAACGCCCTATTCCGTGGGCGATCTTGGGGTTTTCCGGGCCCTCGCCCGGCCGCGCCTCATGGCGCCCGGCCCGGCGGCCGGGTGCGATTCAGGCCGCGGCGCGCGCCGCCTGGGGATCGCGCCAGCGCGCCATGAGCTCGGCCCAGCGCCCGCGCGCGGCCTTCAGGTTGCGCTCCTTGACGTGGCCGTAGCCGCGGATCTGCTCGGGCAGGCCCGCGATCTCGAGTGCGGTCGCGTGGTTGGCGGCGTTCAGGCCGGCCAGCACCTCCTCGATGCTGGCGCGGTATTCGCCGATCAGCGCGCGCTCGGTGCGGCGCTCCTCGGTGCGCCCGAAGATGTCGAGTGCGGTGCCGCGCAATCCCTTGAGCTTCGCGAGCACGCGGAAGCCGGTCAGCATCGCCGGTCCGAACTTCTGCTTCTGCAGCTCGCCCTTGGCGTTCTGCTTGGCGATGATCGGCGGTGCCAGGTGGTAGTTGAGCTTGAAGTCACCCTCGAACATGCCTTCGACCCGGTCGAGGAAGCTGCGATCGGTGTGCAGGCGGGCCACCTCGTACTCGTCCTTGTAGGCCATCAGCTTGAACAGGTAGCGCGCCACGGCTTCGGAAAGACTGCTCTTGCCGAGCGCCGATTCGGCCTGCTGCACCCTGGCGACGAAGGCCTTGTAGTCGTTCGCGTAGGCGGCGTTCTGGTAGGCGGTGAGGAACTCGGCGCGGCGCGCCACCAGGTGCTCGAGGTTCTCGCGCTTCCTGAACTCGATCACCTGGCCCGGCTGGACGCGCTTTTGCACCTCGGCCGGCCGCGCCGCGGCCTGGCGGCCCCACTCGAAGGCGGTCTTGTTGTTCTCGACAGCCACCGCGTTGAGCTCGATCGCGCGCATCAGCGACTCGTGCGCGAGCGGCACCCAGCCCTTCTGCCAGGCGTAGCCGAGGATCATCGGATTGACATAGATGGTGTCGCCCATGAGCGTGGTCGCCGCCGCGTCGGCGTCGAAGGCACCGACCCCGTCGATGCCGACCGCGCGCGCAATCTCGGCCGCGCAGGCTTCCTGCGGGTTCTGCCAGTTGGCGTTGCGCACGAAGGCGGCCGTCGGGGTGCTGTGGCTGTTGAGCGCCACGTGGGTGCGGCCCTCGCGCATGCGGGCCATGGTTTCGGCGTTGACCGCGACCAGCGGATCGCAGGCAAGGATCAGGTCGGCCGCCGCGGTGCCGACGCGCGTGGTGCGGATCGCGTCCTGGGTGTCGCCGATCAGCACGTGGCTCCACGTAGCGCCGCCCTTCTGGGCCAGGCCCGCCGCGTCCTGCGTGACGATGCCCTTGCCCTCGATGTGGGCCGCCATGCCGAGCAGCTGGCCGATCGTGATGACGCCGGTGCCGCCGACGCCCGCGACCACGATGCCCCAGACATGGTCGCCGGCCAGCGCCGGCAGCGAGGGCTCGGCCAGCGCGCCGAGCTCGGCCGGGGTCGAGCCCTTGTTCTTCGCCTTCTTCTTGAGCTGGCCGCCTTCGACCGTCACGAAGCTGGGGCAGAAGCCCTTGAGGCAGCTCATGTCCTTGTTGCAGGTGCTCTGGTTGATGGTGCGCTTGCGGCCGAACTCGGTCTCGAGCGGCTCCACCGACAGGCAGTTGCTCTTCACGCTGCAGTCGCCGCAGCCTTCGCAGACCAGTTCGTTGATGACCACGCGCTTGGCCGGATCGACCGCCGTGCCCCGCTTGCGCCGGCGCCGCTTCTCGGTGGCGCAGGTCTGGTCGTAGATGATCGCGGTCGTGCCCTTGATCTCGCGAAACTCCCGCTGGATCTCGTCGAGTTCGTCGCGATGTCGCACCTCGACGTTCTCGCCGGGCACGCTGACGCCTTCGTATTTCTCGGGCTCGTCGGTCACCACCACCACCTTGACCGCGCCCTCGGCATGCAGGCTCTCGGCGATCTGCAGCACCGAGTGGCCCTCGGGCCGCTCGCCGACCTGCTGGCCGCCGGTCATCGCGACCGCGTCGTTGTAGAGGATCTTGTAGGTGATGTTGACGCCGGCGGCGATGCTCTGGCGGATCGCCAGCAGCCCGCTGTGGAAGTAGGTGCCGTCGCCGAGGTTGGCAAAGATGTGCTGGTCGGTGGTGAACGGCTGCTGGCCGACCCACGGCACGCCCTCGCCGCCCATCTGCGTGAAGCCGATGGTCGAGCGGTCCATCCAGGTCGCCATGAAGTGGCAGCCGATGCCGCCGAGCGCGCGCGAGCCCTCGGGCACGACCGTACTGGTGTTGTGCGGACAGCCCGAGCAGAACCAGGGTTGGCGCGCGGCGTCGGAGACGCCGACCACGGGCGGCGCCGCCATCGCGCGCTCCTTGGCCTCGAGGATGGCAAGCTGCGCCTCGATGCGCGCGGCCATGTCGCTGCCGGCCGCGGCCAGGATGCCGGTCTTCCTGAGGCGCTGGGCGATCGCCTTGGCGATCAGCGCCGGATTCAGGTCGGCATTGGCGCGCAGCAGCGTGTTCGCGGTCGGGTTCGGCATCGACCATTCGCCGCCCGAATAGCCCTCGGCCTCGTGCACCTCGCCTTCGTCGAACTTGCCGACCACGTTGGGCCGCACGTCGGAACGCCAGTTGTAGAGCTCTTCCTTGAGCTGGTATTCGATGACCTGGCGCTTTTCCTCGACCACCAGGATTTCCTGCAGGCCGGTGGCGAAGTCGCGCGTGAGCTGAGCCTCGAGCGGCCACACGACCGCCACCTTGTGCAGCCGGATGCCCAGCTGGCGGCAGGCCGCGTCGTCGAGGCCGAGGTCGATCAGCGCCTGCCGCGTGTCGTTGAAGGCCTTGCCGCTGGCCATGATGCCGAAGCGGTCGCTGGGGCCCTCGATCACGTTGTGGTTCAGGCGGTTGGCGCGGATGTACGCCAGCGCGGCATACCACTTGTAGTGCATGAGCCGCGCTTCCTGCTCGAGCGCGTGGTCGGGCCAGCGGATGTGCAGGCCGCCGGGCGGCATCTGGAAGTCGGTGGGGATGACGATCTCGACGCGCTCGGGGTCGATCATCGCGGTGGCGCTCGACTCGACGATCTCCTGGATCGTCTTCATGCCCGACCAGACACCCGAGAAGCGGCTCAGCGCGAACGCGTGGATGCCGAGGTCGAGGATCTCCTGCACGTTGGCCGGGAAGAACACCGGCGTGCCGCAGGCCTTGAAGATGTGGTCGCTCTGGTGGGCGGCGGTCGAGCTCTTGGAGATGTGGTCGTCGCCGGCCACCGCGATCACGCCGCCGAATTCGGTGGTGCCCGCCATGTTGGCGTGCTTGAACACATCGGAGCAGCGGTCCACGCCCGGGCCCTTGCCGTACCAGATGCCGAAGACGCCGTCGAACTTGTTGGTGCCGGCCGGCGAGAAGCCCAGCTGCTGCGTGCCCCACAGCGCGGTGGCCGCCAGTTCCTCGTTGACGCCGGGCTGGAAGACGATGTTCTGTTCCTTCAGGAACTTGCTGGCCTTCCACAGCGCCTGGTCGTAGCCGCCGAGCGGCGAGCCCCGGTAGCCGCTGATGAAGCCCGCCGTGTTCTTGCCGTGCTGCCGGTCGCGCAGGCGCTGCAGCATCGGCAGCTTGACCAGCGCCTGCACACCGCTCATGAAGGCGCGGCCGTAGTCGAGGGAGTACTTGTCGTCGAGCGTAACGGTCTCGAGGGCGCGGCGGATGTGCTCGGGAAGCGGGGCGTTCATCGTGTCTCCAGTGGGCTGGCCTTGTGGGCGTGGCTTGCGGGGAGGCCGGGTCGGCAGCCCCTCGGCCATCATGACGCAAAGTGTATGCCTGCTGTCTCGACAGGTGTTTGCGTTCTATGTGCGTTCTCGCCGTGTTCTTGAAAGGTTCTTGCCTAGAATGGCGATCAATGGAAAGTATTGACAAGTTCGACCTCGCAATCCTGCAAGAACTTCAGGCGGACGGCCGGCTCACCAACGCCGAGCTGTCGCAGCGCGTGGGCCTGTCCGCCGCGCCCTGCTGGCGCCGCGTGCGCGCGCTCGAGGAAGCCGGCTACATCAAGGGCTACCACGCCGAGATCGACCGCCACAAGATCGGGCTCGGCGTGCTGGCTTTCGTGCGGGTCGACACCGAGCGCGTGAGCGTCGACGCCACGCGCAAGCTCGAGGACGCGATCCGTCGCCTGCCCGAGGTGGTGGCCTGCCACTACATCAGCGGCACCGGCACCTTCGAGCTCCAGGTCGTGGCGCAGGACCTGGACGGCTTCTCGCGCTTCGCGCTGCAGCACCTCATGAGCCTGCCGAACGTGAAGGACCTGCACACCAGCTTCTCGCTCGGCGAGGTCAAGGCCAGCCGTGCATTGCCGCTCGAACACCTGGCGCCGCGGCGCGCTGCCGGGACACCGACTCGCCCGGGCCGAAGACAATAGGCAGCGATGCCGATCTCGCCCCAGGAAGCCTCCACCGCCCCGCCGCCCGCGCTGCCGCCGCGCGTCGGCCCGCTCGAACCGCTGAAGATCGCGGTGTTCCGCATGCTGTGGAGCACCTGGCTGATTGCCAACATCTGCATGTGGATGAGCGATGTCGCGGCGGCCTGGATGATGACCTCGCTCACCAGTTCGCCGATCTGGGTGGCGCTGGTGCAGTCGGCCTCCACGCTGCCTGTGTTCCTGCTCGGCCTGCCGAGCGGCGCGCTGGCCGACATCCTGGACCGCCGGCGCTGGCTGGTCGCGACCCAGTTCTGGCTCGCGGGCTCGGCCGTGCTGCTGTGCGCCGCAGTGGTGCTCGACGTCATGAGCGCACCGCTGCTGCTGGCCCTCACCTTCGCCAACGGCATCGGCCTGGCGCTGCGCTGGCCGGTGTTCTCGGCCATCGTGCCCGAGCTGGTGCCGCGCACCCACCTGCCGGCCGCGCTGGGCCTCAATGGCATCGCGATGAACGCATCGCGCATCGTCGGCCCGCTCGTGGCCGGTACGCTGATCGCGAGCGCGGGCACCGTCTGGGTGTTCGCGCTGAACGCGGTGCTGTGCGTGGCCTCCGGCTTCGTGGTGCTGCGCTGGCGGCGCGAGCACACGCCCAATCCGCTCGGGCGCGAACGGCTGATCAGCGCGATGCGGGTCGGCGTGCAGTTCGTCCGGCAGTCGCAGCGCATGCGTGCGGTGCTGACGCGGATCTCGATCTTCTTCCTGCATTCCACCGCGCTGCTCGCGCTGCTGCCGCTGCTCGCGCGCAACCTCAAGGGCGGCGGCGCCGGCACCTTCACGCTGCTGCTGGCCGCGATGGGCTCGGGCGCGATCGTGGCCGTGCTGTTCCTGCCGCGCCTGCGCCAGGCGCTGGAACGCGACCAGCTGGTGCTGCGCGGTGCGCTGTTGCAATCCGCCGCGACCGCGACCATGGCAGTGGCGCCCAACGCCTGGGTCGCGGTGCCGGCGATGTTCCTGGGCGGCATGGCCTGGATCACGGTCGCCAATTCGCTGTCGGTCTCGGCCCAGCTCGCCCTGCCCGACTGGGTGCGTGCACGCGGCATGTCGACCTACCAGATGGCGATCATGGGTGCCAGCGCGCTGGGCGCCGCACTCTGGGGGCAGGTCGCCGAACTCAGCTCGATCTACGTCAGCCTCGGCATCGCGGCCGCGACCGGCGTCGTCGGCATGTGGCTGGCACTGCGCTTCGTGACCGACGGCATGGGCGAGGACGACGACACCCGCCCGGCCGAGCATGGCTGGGCCGCCGGCCCGCCGGCCAGCGTTCCCGAGGAAAGCGGCCGTGTCGTGATCACGGTGGAATACCTGATCGACCCCGCGCGCGCCGCGGCCTTCCACCTCGTCATGCACCAGACCCGGCGCGCGCGCCTGAGCCAGGGCGCGATCGGCTGGGAACTGCTGCACGACATCACGGAGCCCGGCCGCTACCTGGAGCAGATCGTCGACGAGACGTGGACCGAGCATCTGCGCCGCTTCCACCGTGCGACCGCGGCCGACATGGCGCTGCGGGAGCGGAGGCTGGCCTTCCACCTGGGCGAGGCGCTGCCGGTGGTCACGCGCTACATCGTGAAGCGCTGAGAGCGGCTGGAACCTACCCGTTTCCAGAGTTTTCTCAAGGACGACCGCCGACCCCGTTCCTAGACTTCCCGGCCATGAAGACCTTCATGGACATCGCGGCCAATGCCACGCCGCTCGAGCTGCACAACTACCCGGGCCGCGGCTTCCAGCACATGACGCTGGCGCGCTGGCGCAGCCTGCCGTCGAGCTGCAAGGGTTCCTGGCTCGAAGGTGCGCGCGAGCACGGCCAGGGCCCGCACCGCGTGCGCATCGCCCTCACGCCCGACGCCGGCCTGCTGCCGGTGTTCCTGGTGGACGAGGAACGGCGCGATCCGCGCCCGGCCTCTCCGGCGCCCGTGGCTGCCTGAGCGGCCACCTCGCCGCCTCGCCGCCAGCCTTCAGCTTTTCTTCGGCAGGCTGCGCAGCCAGCCCAGCCCGTCGGACGAACCGTTCGCCACCGCGCCGCGCCGCGGCCGGTATTCGCAGCCGATCCATCCCTTCCAGCCGCACTGTGCCGACACCTCGTCGATGACCTCGAACAGGTAGCCGTAGTCGAGTTCGCCGATGTCGGGTTCGTTGCGATCCGGCACGCCCGCGATCTGCAGATGGCCGACCCGGCCGGTGGGCAGGTACTGCCGGATCTTCATCGCCACGTCGCCCTCGACGATCTGGCAGTGGTAGAGATCCATCTGCACCTGCAGGTTCAGCGCGCCGACCTCCTCGACGATCGCGTGCGCCTCGGCCTGCCGGTTCAGGAAGAAGCCCGGAATGTCGCGCGTGTTGATCGGCTCGATCAGCAGGTCGCGCCCGGCCTTGGCGGCCTCGACCGCGGCCCAGTGCAGGTTCGCGACATAGGTCGGGCGCAGCGTCTCGCGCTCGACGCCCGAGGGCACCAGCCCGGCCATCACGTGGATGCGCGGGCAGTCGAGCGCCACCGCGTAGTCGATCGCGCGCTGCACGCCGCTGCGGAATTCGGCCTCGCGCCCGGGCAGGCTGGCCAGGCCGCGCTCGCCGGCCTCCCAATCGCCCGGCGGTGCGTTGAATAGCACCTGCTGCAGGCCGTTGGCCGACAGCCGCGCGACCAGTTCCGACTTGTCATAGGCATAGGGGAACAGGAATTCGACCGCGCGGAAGCCGTCACGCGCGGCGGCCTCGAAGCGGTCGAGGAAATCGAGCTCTGGATAGAGCATCGAGAGGTTGGCAGCGAAGCGGGGCATGGTCGGTGGTGATGGGTGGAGATGAGTTCAGGACTCGGTCGGGCCGGCACCGGGCAGGCGGATGCCCGGGAAGATCTTGATCACCGCGCTGTCGTCCTCCTTCGCGAAGCCCGCGCTCGAGGCCTGCATGAACATCTGGTGCGCGGTCGAGGCCAGTGGCAGCGGAAACTTCGTGGCGCGTGCGGTGTCGAGCACCAGGCCCAGGTCCTTGACGAAGATGTCGACCGCCGACAGCGGCGTGTAGTCGCCGGCCAGCACGTGCGCCATCCGGTTCTCGAACATCCAGCTGTTGCCGGCGCTGTGCGTGATGACCTCGTACAGCGCCTCGGGCGCAACGCCCTCGCGCAGGCCGAGCGCCATCGCCTCGGCCGCCGCCGCGATGTGCACGCCGGCCAGCAGCTGGTTGATGATCTTCACCTTGCTGCCGGCGCCGGCGCGGTCGCCGAGCCGGTAGACCTTGCCGGCCATCGCATCGAGCACCGCATCGGCGCGCGCATAGGCCTCGGGCCGGGCCGAGCTCATCACGGTCATCTGGCCGCTCGCGGCCTTGGCGGCACCGCCCGAGATCGGCGCATCGACGTAGTGGATGCCGGCGGCCAGCAGGCGCTCCTCGAAGGCGATCGAGACATTGGGGTCGACGGTCGAGCACATCACGAAAACGCTGCCGGGCTTCATGGCCGCCGCCGCGCCATCCGGGCCGAACAGCACGGCCTCGGTCTGCTCCGCGTTGACCACCACCGAGACCACGACGTCGCAGGCCGCCGCCACCTGCGCCGGCGTGTCGAGTGCGACGCCGCCGCCTTCGGCGAAACGCGCCGCCGCGCCCGGTCGGGCGTCGCAGACGTGCATCGCGTGCCCACGCGAGCGCAAGGTGGCCGCGATGCCCGCGCCCATGGCGCCGAGGCCGATCAGACCTGTGTCGGGATTGCCCATTCGATGCCTCCGGAATCGATGGATCATAGGCGCGCCGAAGCGGCCGCGGCCTCATGGATAATCCGCGCCTCGAAAGCCGGTGTGCCGGCGCTCACGCCCCGTCCCCGGTGAACGTCTCCTTCGATCTCATGTTCGGTTCCCTGACCCTGCTCATCGCAGGCGGCGCGCTCGCGATCGCACCGCGGGGTCGGCGAGTGGAGTTCCTTCTGCACATCGCGATCGTCACCGGCCTGACCCTCTACATCGTGAAGATCGCGGGCTGAGACGGGCAAGCGGCCCTACTTGGGCCAGAGCGCCCAGAGGCGCAGCGGCTGGTTCACGCGCGCCGCCACGCGGCCTGCGTCGGCGCCGGTACCGGCGAAATAGTCGGCGCGCACCGCGCCGACGATCGCGCTGCCGGTGTCCTGCGCCACCACCAGCCTGGCCAGCGGAAGCGTGGGGCCCGGCGAGGCCAGCCAGACCGGGGTGCCGTAGGGAATGCTGTCGCGGTCGACCGCGATCGAGCGTCCGGCCGTGAGCGGCACGCCCTGCGCGCCCACCGGGCCCGAGGCCGCGTCGACCTCGTTGAGCGGCTCCTCGCGGAAGAACACGTAGCGCGGATTGCTCCACAGCAGTTGCGACACGCGCTGTGGGTTCTGCGCCACCCACAGCTTGGTGTCCTCGGGCCAGAGGCTGACCTTGGTCGCGCCCTGGTTCACCAGCCACTGCTGCACGCTGCGGTAGGGCTGCTCGTTGGTGGCGGCGAAGGCGACGCGCACCATGCGCTGCGACCCGTCGGCCTCGGTGATGCGCAGCCGCCCCGACCCCTGGATGTGCAGCATCAGCACGTCGATCGGATCGGCCAGCCAGGCGATCTCGCGACCGCGCAGCGCGGCCTGCGCCTGCGGCAGCGTGTCGATCTCCTGCCGCGTGAACCAGGGGCGCTTGGCGACCAGGCCGGCGGGCGTCTGGTAGAGCGGCACCGTGTGGGTGGCGGTCGGGCGGCGCGAGGCGTCGAACACCGGCTCGTAGTAGCTCGTGAGCTTGCCCTCGACCGGGCCGGCGGGCGATTCGACGCGGAACGGCTGCAGCCGCTGCATCATCCATTCGCGCTGCTGGTCGGCATCGGCCAGCGCGAGCTGGCGAACCTCGCGGCACAGCGGCACGAAGGCTGCGTTCGGCCGCTGGCAGTTCGTGACCATCGCCACCCAGCCCTCGTGCAGGGCGTCGTCGTTGAAGCCCGGCAGCTCGGACCAGGCGACCGGTGTCCAGCGGCTCTTTGGATGCGCGAGCGAGCCGGTCAACGGGCCGAGGTCGCGCGGCGGCGCCGGAGCGGGCGTCGCGGGCGGGGGCGGCAGGTCGGGCTGGCGCGTGCTGAAGCTGCAACCCGCGAGCGTTGCTACGATCGCGAGTCCCGCCAGCCACCGGAGTCCTTTGTTCATGAGTCTGATTTTGCTCGAAGCCCTGGGCGCCGGAATCCTGTTCGTGCTGATCGTCTGGTGGACCATGTTCTCGGGTCGCAAGGGCGGCGAGCTGCACGATGAACCCGATGCGGACGACCCGTCCGCCGAATTGCCGAAGCGCGACCGCGGCGCGTAGTTCGAAGGCCCATCCGGCTGTCGGCCAAGCGCCCACCTGCTATCGAAGCGATAGCACCACCTCCCCGTCTCACGGTACTTTCGGGCGCTGCATGCCCTGACGGCGTTACACGCGGAAACGCCGCTGCGCCGCGGGGCCTCGCCAGCGCTCGCAATAATCGAGCGTTCCAGTTCAGCACTCGAGAAGGAGATCCCAATGAAGAAATTCGTCCTCGCCACCAGCGCCGCCGCCATCGTCCTCTCGGGTTGCGCCGACATGAGCCAGACCCAGAAGACCACCGGCATCGGCGCCGGCGTCGGCGCGCTCGCGGGCGCAGCGATCGGCTCCGCCACCGGCGGCAACCGCAGCGCCATCGGCACCGGTGCGGCCGTGGGCGCACTGGCCGGCGCGGCTGGCGGCTACCTGTGGTCGCAGCGCATGGAAAACCAGAAGAAGCAGATGGAAGCCGCCACCCGCGGCACCGGTGTGGCCGTCACGCAGACGGCCAACAACGAGCTCAAGCTCGCGATCCCGAGCGACATCTCGTTCGACACCGGCCGCTCGGCGATCAAGCCCAACTTCTCGCCGATCCTCGACCAGTTCGCGAGCGGCCTGCGCAACAACCCGAATGCCGACGTCCGCATCATCGGCCACACCGACAACACCGGAACCGACGCGATCAACAACCCGCTGTCGATCGAGCGCGCTGCCAGCACGCGCGACTATCTGGTGGCGCGCGGCGTGCCGGCGGCCTCGATCCGCATCGAGGGCCGCGGCTCGCGCGAACCGATCGCCGACAACAGCACGGCGGCTGGCCGCGGCCAGAACCGGCGCGTCGAGATCTACGTCGGCGAGCGTCCGCAAGGCTAGTCACAGGCCCCCCGTTCCTCCACTGCGTGTGGGGGTCGCTGCCGACGGCAGCGCTTCAGACCCCGCGCAGCAGGTTGGCGAGTTCCACCGCCGACTTCACTTCCATCTTCTCGAACACGCGCGCGCGGTGGACCTCCACGGTGCGCACGCTGATCGCGAGCTGATCGGCGATCAGCTTGTTGGGCAGCCCCTCGACCACGCAGCGCATGACGTCGCGCTCGCGCTCGGTGAGTTCGTCGATGCGGCGCTTGATCAGCGCGCGCGCCTGCCGGGCCTCGACCGCGCGCAGCGAAGCGCCGAGCGCGTGCTCGATCCGATCGACCAGCGCGTTGTCCGAGAAGGGTTTCTCGCAGAAATCGAAGGCGCCGCGCTTGACCGCATCGACCGCGGTCGGCACGTCGGCATGGCCGGTCAGGAAGATCACCGGCATGGCATCGAGCAGGCCGCGTTCGGCCAGACGGTCGAACAGCACCAGGCCGCTGGTGCCCGGCATGCGCACGTCGAGCAGCAGGCAGTGCGGCTGGTCGCGCAGCGGCTCCTCGGCCAGCCGCGCCTCGAAGGCCTCGGCGCTGGCGAAATGCTCGCTCACGAGGCGGCGCGAGCGCAGCAGCCAGGCCAGCGCCTCACGCACGCTGGCATCGTCGTCGACGATGAAGATCAGGGCGTCGATCAGGGGTTGCATGGAATGAGGATGTTCGACGGCATCAGGCCGTGGGCAGGGTGAATCGGAACACGGTGCCGCGCGGACGATGCGGCTCGTACATCAGCACGCCGCCGTGCTGCTCGACCACGGTACGGCACAGGCTCAGGCCCAGACCCATGCCGTCGGCACGGGTCGTGAAGAAGGGGGTGAACAGCCGCGCGGCGACCTCCTCGCTGATGCCGCAGCCCAGGTCGGCGACCGAGAACTCGAGCCAGCGGCGCGCATCCGGGCCGCCGCCGGCTGCACCGCCCGCGCTCGCGGCACGCGCCACGCGCAGCCGCAGCACGCGCTCGCCGGGGCCGGGCGTGTCCATGGCCTGCATGCCGTTGCGCGCGAGATTGAGCAGCACCTGCTCGACCAGCGTGCGATCGCAGACCACGGCCGGCAGTGCATCTTCGAGCGCCAGCTCGATGCGAACACCGAGCTTGCGCGCCTGCAGCCGTACCAGCGGCAGTACCGCCTCGACCAGCGCCTGCGGCGCGACCGCCTCGCGCGTGCGGTCGCGCCGGCGAACGAAGTCGTGCACGCTGCGGATCACCTGGCCGGCGCGGTCGGCCTGTTCGGCGATGCGGCGCACCGCCATCGCGACCTCCTCGTGCTCGCGGGCGCGGGTCGCGCCCTCGGCGTGCAGCAGGTTCAGCGAACCGCTCGCATAGCTGGCGATCGCGGCCAGCGGCTGGGTCAGCTCGTGGCTCAGCAGCGAGGCCATCTCGCCGACGGTGGCCAGGCGTGCGCTGGCCTGCAGCCGCTCCTGGCTGGCGCGCGACAGTTCCTCGACGCGACGCTGCTCGCTGATGTCGATCGAGGCGCTCATCCAGCCGGTCTGCGAGCCCAGAGCGTTGATCAGCGGCGCCTCGAAGATCAGCACCGGGAAGCGGCTGCCGTCCTTGCGCATGAAGACCGATTCGAAGCCTTCGCGCGGCGGCGTGCCGCCGGCCAGCCGTGCGGCCTGCCGGCGCTGGTATTCGTGCGCCAGCTCGGTCGGCCAGTAGGGCACGTCGACATCGCTGCTGCCCATCAGCTCTTCGGCGCTGAAGCCGACCATCTCGCAGAAGGCCGGGTTGACGTAGGTGATGCGGCCCTGCAGGTCGCGCGCCCGCAGGCCGGTGATGACCGAGTCCTCCATCGCCTTGCGGAAGGCCAGTGCGTCGGCGAGGTCGCCTTCGGCGCGCTGGCGGCGGCGGGTATCGCGCGCGAGCAGCACCAGCACCGAGACCAGCGCGATCGAGATCGCCGTGACCAGCGCGGTCAGCATGTTGGGGAACAGGTCGGGCACGGCGCGCCAGCCGTCGACCCGCAGCATCAGCGTGGCGCCCGGCAGGTCGATCAGCTGCTGTGCGCTGAAGACCCGCGTGCCGATGCGCCGCGGCGCGCCGATCGCCACCAGGCGCGTGCCGTCGGCCTCGGTGAAGGCGACCTCCTGGCCGCGGCTGAGCATCGGCGCCAGCAGTTCGCCGAGGATGTCGCGCAGCGAATAGGCGGCCACCAGGTAGCCGCCGCCCTCGACCGGCACGCAGACCTCCATGACCTCCAGGCCGGTTCCCTGGATCACGGGCACGTAGTGGCTCGGCGAATAGGCCGGCGTGCCGAGCTTGCGCGCGCTGGCGCAGGCCTGCTCGACATCGGGCTGGCCCGGGCCGCGGTCGTCCGGCTCGAAGATCCGCCGGCGGTAGGGCGAATCGACCATCCCGATCGGCTTCAGCGCCGCATCGCGCCATTCGAGGCGAAGCCACTCGCGGTGGTCGCGCAGCAGCGCCGCGGCGCGGTTCTCCCACTGCTCGCGATCGACGCCACCGGCCAGCGAGGCCCGCAGCGTCTGCACATTGCGCTGCATGCCGTCGCGCAGGTCGGAGACGGCATCGGCAGTGTCGCGGTCGAGCACGCTCTGCGTCTGCTCGACCTCGTGCCGCCCGGCCAGCCAGACCACCGTCACCAGCAGCGCCAGCACCAGCATCGCGAGCAGCAGCCACAGCTGCCAGCGCCGCCAGGCCGAGCGCAGCAGCCGCAGCCGCGCGAAGGCGGGACGCAGCACGCGGGCGACGGGCAAGGCAGGAGCGGACACCGATCAGGCTCGGATCACGGCGTGGCCCAGCGCGGGCAGCTGGCTGCGCGCGCTCTCGAGCCGCGCCAGATCGAGCTCGAACGCCACCACGCCTTCCTCGCTGGCCTGCTGCGCGACCACGTTGCCCCAGGGATCGACCACCATCGACTGGCCCCAGGTGCGGCGGCCGTTCTCGTGCGTGCCGCCCTGCGCGGGCGCCACCACCCAGGCCAGGTTCTCGATCGCGCGGGCGCGCAGCAGCACCTCCCAGTGCGCCGCGCCCGTGGGGTGGGTGAAGGCGCTCGGCACCAGCAGCAATTCGGCGCCGTCGCGCGCCAGCGCAAGGTACAGCTCGGGAAAGCGAAGGTCGTAGCAGACGCTCAGGCCGATGCGCCAGCGATGGCCGTCGCGCGAGGGCAGGTCGAAGCAGACCGGCTGCGTCCCCGGCGCGATCACGCGCGCCTCGTCGTAGCGCTCGCGGCCGTTGTCGAACGAGAACAGGTGGATCTTGTCGTAGCGCGCAACGCGCTGGCCCTCGGGGCCGTAGACCAGCGAGCTGTTGAAGACGTGCAGTTCGTCGTCGGTCTCGATCGGCAGCGTGCCGCCGACGATCCAGAGGCCGAATTCGCGCGCCGCATCGGCCAGGAAGCTCTGCACGGTGCCGGCGTCGGCGTTCTCGCGCAGCGCCAGCTTGTCGGTGTCGCGCCGGCCCATCATGCAGAAGTACTCGGGCAGCACGGCCAGCTCGGCGTCCGCGGCGGCCGCCTCGGCCAGCAGGTCGTGCGCGCGCGCCAGGTTGGCCTCGCGGGCGACCGCCGACACCATCTGGATGGCTGCGACTTTCATGGCATTCGTCTCCTTGCTGGGGACCTGATTGTCTATCTCGGGGCCGGCTGCGTCTCGGCGGGCGCGGCCTGCGAGGCCGGCGGCGCGCGCCGTGGCACGCGGGTGATCTTCGGATCGGTCCAGGTGCCGTCGATCTGGAACTCCTGCGTCGCGGCGGCGATCAGCGGCCGGCTCAGGATCATCTGCGCCAGGAAGGTGCCGAGGCCGATCGCGGGATTGATCGCGGTGGCGACCAGCGCCGCGGTGCCGGCGCTGATCTCGGGCACCACCACCACGCGGATGTTCTGGGTCTCGCGCGCGATGTCGGCCGAGCCGTCCATCAGCACCGCCGCGTTGACGCCCTTCATCTGCAGGTTGTTGGTGCTGGCCACGCCCTTCACGATGCTGGCGTCGCCGCGCAGGAAGTCGAAGGCGAAGCCGGCGCTGAAGATGTCGCGGAAGTCGAGCGTGAGCCGGCGCGGCAGGGCCTGCAGGCTCAGCACGCCGAGCAGCTTGGCGATGCCGGGATCGGCCTTCAGGAACTGACCCGACTCGACGTCGATCTGCAACTGGCCGCCGAGGCTCGGATAGTCGATGGAGAACGGCGAACCGGTCCAGTCGACCTGGCCCTCGAGCCGGCCCCGCCCGCGCCGCACCACGTCCTTCATGCCCATGCGGCTGAGCAGGTTGCCGGCATCGACGATGTCGAGCTTGAAGTCCATGTTCGTGCGCCGGTTCTCGCGTCCGCCGCTCGCGGGGCCGCCGGGTGGGGCCGCCCAGCTGCCCTGGGCGCTGAAGCTGGCGTCGGGGTTGGTGAAGGTCAGCTTGCCGAGGCGCCATTCGCGCCCAACGCCGCCACGGTTGACGGCATCGATCTCGGCGCGGCCCAGGCGGTGGCCCAGCAGCTCGAAGTCGTCCACCACGATGTCGAGCGCGGGCAGGGTGCTCGGCTGCTCGTCGAGCAGGGACTCGACCGCGCTGGTCTCGCTGCGCGCGATCTTGAGCCGGGCGAGCCGCGCATAGAGCCGGCCGGCCTGCGTGTGGCGGTATTCGACGTAGCCGCTGAGTTCGGTGGCATCGACGTTCGCGCGCCACACCGGGCCGTCGCGCGTGCCGCCCAGCACGACGTCGTTGAGCGTGCGGCCGCCGAAGGACAGCGCCTGGGCCCGCAGCGCGATCAGCGTCGGCAGGTAGGCCATGGCATCGTCGGTGCTGTCGGCCGCGGTCGCCACCGGTGCCGGGCCCGTGGCCTCGACCGGCTTGCCGGCGGTGGAATTGAACAGCGCCTCCCAGGCGCCGATGTCGAGCCGCTGGAAGCGCAGGTTCGCGAGCACGCCGCGCTCGGGCGGCGGTGCCGACTCGCCGGGCCCGAGCCCGATGCCGATCGCGCCGCGCAGCACCCTGGCCTCGCGCCCCGAGATGTCGCGCACGTAGACGGCCGACCCGACCTTGCCGAGCTCGACCGAGATCTGGTCGTTGACGACCGGCGCCGCACCGCCGCGGGCTTCGCGCAGCACCACCTTCTTCTCGATCCGCAGCGGCATCAGATCCTCGGGCGCCTTGGCTGCAGGCGCGGGCAGCTGCAGGCCCAGCCCCTGCAGGCTGCTGGTGAGAAGGAACTCCGAGGCGCCGTCGCGGGCCGTGAAACTGGCGGCGTAGGGCGTGCTCCCGCTCGCGTTCCTGGCCAGCCGCGCGAGCCAGTCGACCTCGCGCGCCGCACGCAGGCCGTCGGCGCTCGCGGTGCCCTGCACGCGGACGTCGAGGGGCTGCTTGTCGCTGAAGCCACCGCTGCCCTCGACGCGCAGCGCGCCGCCCAGGGCGCGCGCCTGCACGCCGGCCAGCGCGAAGCCGTTCTCGGTGAAGCTCAGCGTGCCGCGCGCCTGCGTGAGCGCGGGTGCCGCCGCCGCCAGCTGCAGCTCGTTGTCGGCCAGCGCGATGCTGGCCTGCACCTTGGTCTTGTCCATGGCCGAGAGCGGCAACTCGAGCCGCAGCTTGTAGTCGGCATTGCCGCTGGCGCGCATGCCGGCGAGCGTGCTGCCGAGCTCGCCCGCGAGCGGCGCCCCGACGCGCAGCAATTCGCCGAGCGGACCCTTGGCCTGCGCATCGAGCTTGAGCACGGGCGCGTGGTGCGACATGTCGGCGATCTGCGCCTCGGCCTTGGAGACCTCGATCGTCTGCGTGCCCGCGATCCGGCCGCGCGCGTTGCGCACCTGCATGCCGGCGCCCTGGAACACCAGTTCGCCCGACAGGCCCGTGAGCCCGGGCCAGGCGTGGGTGTCGCCGGGCGTCGGCGGCACGTAGGCATAGCTGACGTCGGCGACCCTGGCGGCGATGCGGAATTCGCCCTGCTTCGGGTCCGTGAACGGCATGTCCCACAGGTCGCCGCGGACCCTGAAGTCGACCATGCTGGCCGTGCCCTTGGTGACCGCGTCGCGCACGTAGTCGCGTGTGTCCTTGGGGATGTGCAGCGGCAGGTAGCGCCAGACGCGCGTGCCGTCGGCCCGCGTGAGCCGGCCCTGCAGGTCGAGCACGCCCGGGTAGCGGTCCTTGGACGGCGAGGTGGCGGGATCGCTGGTGTGCCAGATGGCATCGGCCTCGCCCTCGGCATCCGCGTTCGCGAAGCGCAGCTTCGAGACCTGCACCTGCACCGCCGGGCCGTCGAGCTTCCACTGCACCTGGGTCGAAAGACGTTCCATCGGTACCACCGGTTGCTCGAAGATGCCCGGCAGGTCGAGCGCGCCGCTCGCGATCGCGACCGTGGCGCTGCCACCTGCCTGGCTGGCGTCGAAGTCGATCGTCGCGCCGCTGACGCCGGGCGTTCCGACAGGCTCCTGGGAAGCGTGCGACGCGTGCGTTGGGTGCGCCTGCGCCTGCGCCTGCGTTTGCGACTGGGCCGGTACCGGCACTGGCTCCCCGGGCTGCGCCGCGATGCTGAATGCGCTCGCGCGGCCCTTGAGCTGGTAGCTGACCGGTTCGCCGCCGGAACCCTGCCAGCTGGCGTCGATGTGCTCGACCAGGCCGCGCGGCTTGTAGGCGTCGATCAGACGGCGCGTGGTGGCGCCGAGCGGCAGCCGGTCGGCGATCAGCGCCAGCGCAGCGAGATCGAGCCGGTCGGCGCGCAGCGCGCTGCGCTCCGGCGCGCGACCCTTGGCCGGGACATGCTGGAACCACAGGTTGCCACCGGGCCAGCGCAGCCGGTCGGCGGTCTGGAACTGCAGGCCCGTGGTGGCGAACTCGAGCAGGGTGTCGCTGCGCTTCAGGCTCAGGCGGCCGGTCAGGTCGCGCAGCACCAGCGGTTCGAGATCCTTGCCGAGCACCGCGTCGACCGAGTTCAGCGCCAGGTCGGCCACGCCGCCCGTGATGACGCCGTCATCGACATCGGCCCAGGCCCTGAGCCCGCCCGCGCCTTCGACGATCCGGGCATCGATGTCGACGTAGCGCCCCAGGCGCCGGATGTCGATATAGGGCAGGTTGGCGAAGATCTGGCCTCGCCAGCTGCGCCAGTTGCCGCTGCGCACCGACAGCAGCGGCTGGCGGAACTCGCCCATCAGCGTGAGGCGCTGGCCCCAGCCCGCGGGCGGCGTGGCGTCCAGTCGCATCGCATGGCTGCGGCCGCCGTTGCGGGCCACGAACTGCACGTCGGTCAGCAGCAGGGGTTCGGTCTTGCGCCAGTCGTCGCTCCAGCGCACCGTGCCGCCCTCGACCACCACTTCGCGCTGGGCAAAGAACCAGTCGGCGCCGTCGCCGCCGCCGCTGGTGTCGTTCGACATGTCGAGGCCGGCGACACGGATCCGGCCGAGCGCGTCGCGCCGCACCTCGACCTGCGGCCGCTCGACGTAGAGCTGCTCGAAGCTCAGGTTCCAGATCGAGCGCGGCGACACGCTGGCCACCACGCGCTGCAGGCGCAGCGATTCCTGGTCGCGCTCGTCGAGCAGGACCACGTCGTGCAGCTCGATGGTCGGAAAAAGGCCGCTCGAACGCGCCTCGATGGCGCCGATGCGCACGGGCACCCCGATGACTCGCGAGGCCTGCGCCTCGAGCGCGCCACGGTAGTCGCCGATTCGCGGCACAATCCAGACGTGTAGGACAACGACTGACAGCGCAAGCAACAGCCATGCACCGATCAGCAAACCCAACAACCAGCGTGCCGTTGCAGCGGTGATCTTGAGCAGACGTGAAGGGGAAGACGTCGTGTCGTTCATTGAGGATCGCGCTGTGTCAGGAATTATGACCGCCAGCTCCCACCCGGGCGTCCCTGGTGCCGGTACTCCGGCGCACCGGCCGACGCCGCCCTCCGATTCATCGCCGCTGTCGGCCTCCTCGCGCTTCGTGCAGAGGCTGCGCCGCCGCTATGCCGGCGAGCTCGCGCTGCTGGCCGAAGGCGAACCGCGCCGGGCGCAGATGGCCGAGGCCTACCAATCCCTGCGCGCGCGTGGGGACAACATCGCCGACGCGCTTCGCATCGTTCGCCAGCTGGTCATGGAGCGGCTGATCACGCTCGACTGCGACCACCAGGCATCGCTCGCCGTCGTCACCTGCGCGGTCACCGAGCTGGCCGAATTCGCGCTCGACGTCGCCTGCCGCGAGGCCTGCGCCGAGCTCGAGGCCACGCACGGCGCCCCGCTGGCGGCCGATGGTCGCCGGGCCCAGCTCTGGATCGTCGGCATGGGCAAGTTCGGCGCGCGCGAGCTCAATGTCTCGAGCGACATCGACCTGATCTACCTCTACGACCACGACGGCGAAACCGCCGGCAACGCCGAGGGGCGCTCGCGGCTCGCCAACCAGGACTTCTTCTCGCGCGTGGTGAAGCGCATCTACGCGCTGGTGGGCGACACCACCGAGCACGGATTCGTGTTCCGGGTCGACCTCGCGCTGCGGCCCAACGGCAACTCGGGTCCCAGCGTCGTCTCGCTCGACGCGCTCGAGGAGTATTTCCAGGTCCAGGGCCGCGAATGGGAACGCTTCGCCTGGCTCAAGAGCCGCGTGGTGGCGCCCGCGTCGGTGGTGGCCGACGGCAGCGCGCAGGCGCTGCGCGGCGTGGTGCTGCCCTTCGTGTTCCGCCGCTACCTCGACTACAGCGTGTTCGATTCGCTGCGCACGCTGCACCGCCAGATCCGCGAGCAGGCGGCGCGCCGCAGCGCCGGCCGGCCCGAGCGCGCCAACGACGTCAAGCTGTCGCGCGGCGGCATCCGCGAGATCGAATTCACGGTGCAGCTGCTGCAGGTCGTGCGCGGCGGCCAGTTTCCCGAACTGCGCACGCGGCCCACGCTCGACGCGCTGCAGCGGCTGGCGCGCGCCAACCTGATGCCGCAGGAAGCGGCCGACGCGCTGGCCGCGGCCTACGAATTCCTGCGCCGGGTCGAGCACCGCATCCAGTACCTGGACGACCAGCAGACCCACGTGCTGCCGGTCAACGACGACGATCTGCGCTGGATCGCGCTCACGCTCGGCTTCCCCGACTGCTGCGCTTTCCTCGCCCAGCTCGACACTCACCGCGAGTTCGTGGCCCAGGAGTTCGACAAGCTGCTCGGCGGCAAGAAGGCCTGCACGGGCTGCAAGGGAACGTCCGTACAGGTGCCACAGATCGACATGGCCGACCTGCTCGACCAGCTGCCGGCACCGTTCGCCGCGCGCATGCGGGAGTGGTCCGGCAACCCGCGCGTGCTGGCGCTGCGCGACGAGACCCGTGCCCGCTTGCGCCAGCTCGTGCAACGCACCGGCCAGTGGCTGCGCGAGCCCGACGGCGACGGACCGGGTCAGGTGGCACGCCACGTCGATGCCGCGCTGCGCTGGGCCGACTGGATCGAGCCGCTGCTGCGCCGCGAGAGCTACATCGCGCTGCTGGTCGAGCGGCCCGCGGTCCAGGAACGCCTGCTGCGCCTGCTCGGCTCGGCCAAGTGGCCCGCGCGCTACCTCATGCAGCACCCGGGCGTGATCGACGAACTGGCCAGCGACGAGATGCTGTCGGGCCGCTTCGTCGCCGCCGAGTTCGAACGCGAGCTCGAGGATCGCCATCGCTCGCTGACCCGCACCGGCGAGGCCGACGAGGAACGGCTGCTGAACCTGCTGCGCCATGCGCACCATGCCGAGCTGTTCCGCACGCTGGCGCGCGACGTCGACGGCCGCATCACGGTCGAGCAGGTGGCCGACGATCTCAGTGCATTGGCAGACGCCGTGCTGCGCGTGACCGCGCGCTGGTGCTGGCCGCATCTGCGCAACCGGCACCGCGAGGCGCCGCAGTTCGCGGTCATCGGCTACGGCAAGCTGGGCGGCAAGGAGCTCGGCTACGGCAGCGACCTCGACATCGTGTTCGTCTACGACGACGAGGACGAGCGCGCCGGCGAGGTCTACGCCGCCTACGTGCGCAAGCTGATCAACTGGCTGACGGTCAAGACCCGCGAGGGCGACCTGTTCGAGATCGACACCGCGCTGCGTCCCAACGGCAATTCGGGCCTGCTGACGACCAGCTTCGAGGCCTACGAGAAGTACCAGCTCGGCCGCGGCAGCAACACCGCCTGGACCTGGGAACACCAGGCCATGACGCGCGCACGCTGCGTGCTCGGCGCCCCGGCACTGGCCGAGCGCTTCGATCGCATCCGCGGCGCCGTGATCACCGCGCCGCGCGACCGCGAGGCGCTCAGGGCCGAGATCGTCGCGATGCGCGAGAAGGTCAGCGCCGCCCACCCGGTGAAGACCGGGCTGTTCGACGTCAAGCACAGCGCGGGCGGCATGGTGGATGCGGAATTCGCGGTGCAGTTTCTCGTGCTGTCGGCCTCGGGCGCCCATCCGGAACTGGTGCCCAACGTGGGCAACATCGCGCTGCTGCTGCGGGCCGAGGCGGCCGGATTGCTGCCCGCGGGCGTCGGCCAGGCCGCGGCCTCGGCGTACCGCGAACTGCGCCGCGTGCAGCATCGCGCGCGCCTCAACGAGGAGCCGACGCAGGTGCCGATGGGCTCGCTGGTCGCTGAACGCGAGGCGATGCTCGCGCTGTGGAAGGCCGTGTTTGGCTGAACCCGGCCATCGCGACGGCAGCCCGGCACTCGTGGCACTCGGCAGCGCGGTCTGCGCGGCGCTGCTGGTGCTGTCCGGCTGCGCCAGCGGCCCGCGCGGTGGTCGCGACGGCGCCGCTGCCAATCCACCCTCGAACCTGAGCCAGGTGCCCGATGCCGAGCCACGCATCGAAACGCTGCGCAGCAGCGGCGGCACCAGCAAGCCCTACGTGGTGCTGGGCCGCTCCTACACGCCGATCACCGACGACCGGCCCCTGCGCGAAAGCGGCCTGGCCTCGTGGTACGGCACCAAGTTCCATGGCCAGCCCACCGCGAGCGGCGAGCCCTACGACATGTACGCGATGACGGCCGCGCACAAGACGCTGCCGCTGCCGAGCTACGTGCGGGTGCGCAATCCCGCCAACGGGCGCGAGGCGATCGTGCGCGTGAACGACCGCGGCCCCTTCCACGACGACCGCGTCATCGACCTCAGCTACACCGCTGCGCTCAAGCTCGACCTGCTGCGCGGCGTCGGGCCGGTGGAGATCGAGCGCATCACCAACGAGGACATCCGAACGGGCGCCTGGCGGCGTGGCGAGGTGCCGGTGGTTGCGGCAGCACAGGTGCCGGCGGCGACGGCGGGCCCTGAAGCCGCGGCCGGCGCGGTGGTGGTGCCCTCCACCCTGACCTCGCCGGTGGTCGCGAGTTCGCGCTTCGACGCCATGCAGATCACGGCGCTGCCACCGATGGCGCCTTTGGCGCCGGTGTCACCGGCGGCGTCGGCCCCGGCGCAGCCCCTCTCGTCGACGCAGACGCCCGCGGCGGCCCCACCCGCGCCGCGCTCAGGCGTCGCGATGCAATCCGCCACGCCGGGCTTCTGGGTCCAGATCGGCGCCTTCAGCCAGGCCGAAGGCGCGCAGCGCTTCCAGCAGCAGGTGGCGAGCGCGATGCCGCCGCTGGCCGGCAGCCTCAATGTGTTCAGCGAAGGCGGCACGCATCGCGTGCAATCGGGGCCCTATGCCTCGCGCGAGCAGGCGCGCGATTCGGCCGAGCAGTTCCGCAACGGGCTCAGGCTCGCGCCCGTGATCGTCGAGCGGCGCTGAGACGCGCCGTCAGGCAAAGAGGCCGGGCGAGCGAAGGGCCTGCACGAATGGACGCGAGGGGCCCTCAGGCGCCCTGGTAGGCGGGCGCCGGGCCCAGCGAGGCAGCCAGTTCCTTGCGGTAGCGGTTGAGCTCCTGCACGGTCTTGAAGCTGCGGTTCATCAGCAGGCTCAGGTTGTGCAGGATGCGCTCGCCGACCTTGGTCTCCCAGGTGGCATCGAACTTGATCTGCTTGTCGAGCCAGTGCTCGAGCCAATCGGGATCGGGCACGCGGCTCTGGATCGTGTCGTTCGGGAACAGCGCCTTGTTGACGTGCAGGTTGGTCGGATGCAGCGCCTGCGCGGTGCGGCGCGCGCTGGCCATCAGCACGCCCACCTTGGTGAAGGCCGAGCGGGCCTCGTCACCGAACTTCTCCATGGCGCGCTTCATGTAGCGCAGGTAGGCGCCGCCGTGGCGGGCCTCGTCCTGGCTCAGCGTGGTGTAGATGTGCTTGATGACCGGCTCGGTATGCCACTCGGCCGCACGGCGGTACCAGTGGTTGAGACGGATCTCGCCGCAGAAGTGCAGCATCAGCGTCTCGAGCGGCGGCGCCGGGTCGAAGTCGAAGCGCACCTCGTGCAGTTCGGCCTCGGTCGGCGCATGCTGGGGGCTGAAGCGCTTGAGGTATTCCATCAGCACCAGCGAGTGCTTCTGCTCCTCGAAGAACCAGATCGACATGAAGGCCGAGAAGTCGCTGTCATGCCGGTTGTCGCGCAGGAACATCTCGGTGGCCGGCAGCGCCGCCCACTCGGTGATCGCATTCATCTTGATGGTCTGCGCCTGCTCGTCGGTGAGCTTGCTTGCGTCGAAAGACTGCCAGGGAATATCCTTGTCCATGTCCCAGCGGACAGATTCGAGTTGTCTGAAGAGTTCCGGATAGAGCATCAATGTCTTTCGTAAGCCCCGGGATTTTAGTCGGCTCGCACTACAGGCCCGTGAACGACGCGCGATGATGCAGGATTTGCGTGCAGCGAGAGTCTCAAATCCTGCACCCTTTTCATTGGGAAATCCGCGATGCCTATGCCCTTCCGCTTCACAGTGCTTTTCGCACCCGCGCTGGTGATCTCGGGCCTCCTGGCCATGGGTGCGGCGGCGCAGGGCACGGCCGCCCCGCCAGCCGCGGCGGCCACCCCCGGCTGCCCGGCGATCCTCCAGCACAGCTTTCCGCGGCTGCAGGACGAGAAGCCGCAGGCCCTGTGCCAGTACGCGGGCAAGGTGGTGCTGGTGGTCAATACCGCGAGCTTTTGCGGCTTCACGCCGCAGTACAAGGGCCTCGAGGCACTCGACACCAAATACCGCTCGCGCGGGCTCGTGGTGCTCGGTTTTCCCTCGAACGATTTCGCGCAGGAGGCGGGCTCGAACAAGGAGATCGCGGAATTCTGCGAAAGCACCTTCGGCGTGAAATTCCCGATGTTCGCCAAATCCTCGGTGCGCGGACCCGACGCCAATCCGTTGTTTCGACAATTGGCGCAGATTTCCGGCACGGCGCCGAAATGGAATTTCTACAAGTACCTGATCGGCCGCGACGGCAAGGTGGTGGATTCGTACTCGAGCATGACCGCGCCGGACGATCGCGCCTTCGTGCGCGAACTCGAGAAACAGCTCGGCGCGGCGCCGGTGGCGGCCTCGCCGGGCGCCTCACCGGCCGCTACCCGCACGAACTAGCCCCCGTCACAAACGCTTACTTCTTCAAATGGAACCGCGCCGCGAGGCCTGCGCTCATACCGACACCGGGCACGAAGGCCCGGAAGGTTTTCATGTTGCGAGGTCTTCCAGGCGCCTGCCGCCAGGTTGAAATCCCGAGGCGATTCTTCTCCTCCTCCCTCCCTCCCTCCTTCGCGTCGGGGCGCCTCGTAACATTTTTCCACTCGCCCCCAGGTCGGGCTCACTTCGTGTAGCCCTCCCACCCCTACCGGGGGCGATACCAGCGGCCCGGCGAAGCCGGTTCCGCGGTATCCCGCGAACGGGCCTGCCTTCGGCGGCCGGAGATCGGACCAGGGACTTCGACGCCAAAAAAAGCCCCGCATGCGGGGCTTTTTGCTGGGTGACTGTCGAGCAGGATCAGGGCTTGGTATCTGCGAAGCTAGGACGCAGCATCAGCTTGTCGAACAGCTTCGTGAGGTTGGCGTGGTCGGCGCGCCAGTCGATCTCGGGGAAGCGGAAGTCGACCCAGCCGAGGGCGCAGCCGACCGCGATGTCGGACAGGCTCAGGTGGATGCCGCTGCAGAAGGGCTTGTCAGCCAGGCCCTTGGCCATGGCGGCGATGCCGGCCCTGACCTTGCCCAACTGGCGGTCCATCCAGGCCTGGCTGCGCTCGCTGTCGGCGCGGTGGCGCCAGGTGGCTTCCATGCGCAGCAGCAGGCCAGCGTCCATCACGCCATCGGCCAGCGCTTCCCAGGTCTTGACCTCGGCGCGCTCCCGGCTCTGCTGCGGAATCAGTTTGCCGACCGGCGACAGGGTGTCGAGGTATTCGACGATGACGCGAGAGTCGAACATGGCTTCGCTGCCGTCCATGATCAGGCAGGGCACCTTGCCCAGCGGATTGGAGGCGGAAATCGTGGTGTCGTCAGACCAGACGTCTTCGATCACGAACTGGTAGTCGAGCCGCTTCTCGGCCATGACCACGCGCACCTTGCGCACGTAAGGACTGGTAGCCGATCCGATCAGTTTCATGCGGGCATTCCCCCCATCAGGGTCTTCGTTGTAGCGCTTTGATTCTAGGGGAACACGCGCATTCTGCCGTTGCGGGCAGACGCCATGCGCCTGCGCGAAATTGCCCGATTCGGTCCACAACCTAAAATTCGGCCATGAGTTTCTCCACAGTCTCCGCCCTTTCCCCCCTCGACGGCCGCTATGCGGCCAAGCTCTCGGCGCTGCGTCCGCTGATGAGCGAACAGGGTTACATGCACCGGCGCGTGCAGGTCGAGGTGGCCTGGTTCATCGCGCTGTCGGACTGCGGCTTCGCCGAATTCAAGCCACTCACGGGCGGCGCCCGCAAGTACCTGCTAGGCCTGGTCTCCAACTTCTCGGAGGCCGACGCGGTGGCGATCAAGCAGATCGAGAAGACCACCAACCACGACGTGAAGGCAGTCGAATACTGGATCAAGTCCAAGTTCGAGGCCCGGCCGGAACTGCTGGCCGCCTCGGAGTTCGTGCATTTCGCCTGTACCAGCGAGGACATCAACAACACCAGCCATGCGCTGCAGATTCAGGCCGCGCGCGACAAGGTCATGCTGCCCGCCATCGACGGACTGATCGCCACGCTGCGCGAGATGGCCGCCAAGTTCGCCGACGTGAGCATGCTGTCGCGCACCCACGGCCAGACCGCGAGCCCGACCACGGTCGGCAAGGAGCTGGCCAACGTCGCGGTGCGGCTGGCCAAGGCGCGCGAGCAGATCGCCGGCGTGGCGCTGCTCGCCAAGATGAACGGCGCGGTCGGCAACTACAACGCCCACCTGGCGGCCTGGCCCGACTTCGACTGGGAAGCCTTCAGCCGCAAGGTGGTCGAGACACCGGCGCCGCTGGGCCTGGGCCTGGCCTTCCAGCCCTACAGCATCCAGATCGAGCCGCACGACTACATGGCCGAGCTGTTCGACGCCGTGGCGCGCGCCGACACCATCCTGATCGACTTCTCGCGCGACATCTGGGGCTACGTGAGCCTGGGCTACTTCAAGCAGCGGCTCAAGCCCGGCGAGATCGGCTCGTCGACCATGCCGCACAAGGTCAACCCGATCGATTTCGAGAATGCCGAGGGCAACCTGGGCCTGGCCAACGCGGTGCTGCGCCACCTGAGCGAGAAGCTGCCCATCAGCCGCTGGCAGCGCGACCTCACCGACAGCACCGTGCTGCGCAACATCGGCGTCGCCTTCGGCTACGCCACGCTGGCCTACGCGAGCCTCGCGACCGGCCTCGGCAAGCTCGAGCTCAACCAGGAAGCGCTGTCCGAGGACCTCGACGGTGCCTGGGAAGTGCTGGCAGAGCCGATCCAGACCGTGATGCGCCGCTTCGGCGTGCAGGGCGCCTACGAGCAGCTCAAGGAAGTGACGCGCGGCAAGACCGTCACGGCCGAGGCGCTGCACGGACTGATCCGCTCGCTCGAGATTCCGCAGGAAGAGAAGGACCGGCTGCTGGCCATGACGCCTTCGAGCTACGTCGGCAAGGCCGCCGAGCTCGCGCGGCGGGCCTGATGGCACTCAAGTCCACGATCTTCAAGGCGAACCTCGCGGTCGCCGACATCGATCACAACTACTACGCCGACCACGCGCTGACGCTGGCGCGCCATCCGAGCGAGACCGACGAACGGATGATGATCCGGCTGGTCGCGCTCGCGCTCAATGCGCACAAGCTGCAGGACGTTTGCAACGGCGACGGCACGCTGGCCTTCGGCGCCGGCCTCTCGAACCCCGACGAGCCCGACGTCTGGCTGCGCGACTTCACCGGCGAGGTCAAGCTCTGGATCGAAGTCGGCCAGCCCGAGGACAAGCCCGTGATCAAGGCCTGCGGCAAGGCCGACGAGGTGATCGTCTACTGCTTCAACCATGCAGCCGAGATCTGGTGGCGCGGCATCCAGAACAAGCTCACGCGGCCGCAGAACCTCTCGGTATTCCGGGTGCCCACGGCCGCCTCGCAATCGCTGGCGACGCTCGCGCAGCGCTCGATGCAGCTGCAGGCCACGGTCCAGGAAGGCACGCTGATGCTGGGCGACGGCACGCACAGCATCGACATCGAGCCAGTGCGGCTGCGTTAGCGGCGGCGCCTCATCCGGCGGCGGGCGGCTCCATCGCGCCGCATTGCCAGCACTGCTCGAAGCCGCCCTCGACCAGTTCGCCGCAGCTGCAGAACCAGCGGCGCTGCGGCCGATGGCGCAGGGCGTGAAGCAGGCGCTCGGCGAGCGCGAACTGGTCGTCGTCCTCGACCCAGATCTCGGGCAGGCACTGGTCCGGCGGCAACTGGCCGACCGCGGCGCCGAGAAACTCGCGCTGCACCGATGCGTCGATGCCGTCGTCGCGCAGCATCTGCGTCCACAGCGTGGCGATCGCGAGATTCGGCGCTTGTGCGAGGCGACGCATCGCAGGACGCAATCAGTCGGCCGGGGCCGCGTCCGGCGGCCGGGCGTCCGGAGGGGGGGACGCTTCGGCGGGCTGCGCCTGCACCGCCTCGCGCACACGTTCGGCATACCTGTTGAAGCGCCAGGCGCTGTCTTCCATGGTGATGCGGCGCCAGGTCGAGCGCTTCTCGGCCGGCGTCATCGCAGGCCAGTGCTGCACCTCGTCGAAGCTGCGTCCGCAACCCTTGCATTCGTCGTCGCCCTGGCTGGTGGAGCAGATCGCGATGCAGGGCGTGTCCGGCGTGCTCCGGTACCAGGTCAGCCAGGCCTCCCAGGCCTCGGCCGGAAAGCCGACCTCGTCGACCTCGTCCTCGTGGTGGAAGACCATCAGCGCATAGACCTCGGCCAGCGCGCGCAGTTCGGGCGCCAGCGTGACGCCGTCGGGCGAGGGCTTGCGCTCGCGCCAGTAGTTGATGGCGGCCTCGATGTCCGTGATGTGAATGGCAGCCATGAAAAGCGAGAAAAAGGGAGCCGGGGATCATAGTCCGGCCAATGTCCCGACGACATTGGGGGAATTGGACGCTATGAATTTCGAAGCATCGGCTCCTTTATCCACGCGGCATCCAGACGCGTTTCATTTAAGCGCCCGGTGCGCGCAGGTTGCCACGACCGGGCCGCGATGCTCTAATCGCGCCCACGAAGGGGAGTAGCTCCCGCTTGCTCCGAAGGAGTGGGTTCGCCAGGTCGTCAATACGAAGCAAAACACTTCCGGCCTGTCGGGCAGCCGCGTGCTGTCATGCGAGACCTTCGATGTGAGCCCTCTCGTGGGTTTGATCGAAGCGTTGCGGCCAGCCTCCCGGAGACCAGGTTCTCTCGTCCAACGCCTCATCCGATCCACGCGAGCGGGAGTGAAACGAAATGAGAGAGAACTGAATGGAACAATTCCTAGCCCCCGAATTCTGGGTCGCGGTCGGCCAGATCATCATGATCGACATCCTGCTGGGTGGCGACAATGCCGTGGTCATTGCGCTCGCCTGCCGCAAGCTGCCACCCGCGCAACGCACCAAGGGCATCCTGTGGGGCACCGCCGGCGCCATCATCCTGCGCGTGATCCTGATCTTCTTCGCGCTCACCCTGCTCGCGATCCCGTTCCTGAAGCTCGCCGGCGCCGTCCTGCTGCTGTGGATCGGCGTCAAGCTGCTGGCGCCCGAGCACGATGACGCACACGGCAACATCGCTGCCAGCGACAAGCTCTGGGCTGCCGTCAAGACCGTGATCGTGGCCGACCTCGTGATGAGCGTCGACAACGTGATCGCGATCGCAGGTGCCGCACAAGGCGCCGGCGAAGGCCACCAGATGCCGCTGGTCATCTTCGGCCTGCTCGTGAGCATCCCGATCATCGTCTGGGGCAGCCAGCTGGTCATCAAGCTGATGGACCGCTTCCCGATCATCATCACCGTGGGCGGCATGCTGCTGGGCTGGATCGCCGGCACGATGGCGGTGTCCGATCCGGCAATCGCCAACACGGCGGCCTGGAACTGGGTGCCGAAGCTGCCGCAGACCGACGTGGTGCGCTATGCCGCCGGCGTCATCGGTGCACTGCTGGTGCTCGCAATCGGCAAGTGGGTGGCGTCGCGCCGCCCGAAGCCGACCGACACGGTCGCGGCCTGATCTTTCCTCGATGCCTCTGCCTATTCAAACAACCCAGAAGGAGCAACCATGGACAAGGTCATTCTGTATGTGGACGACGCGGCCTATGCGCGCGAGTTCCTGGCCCGGGCTCCGGCCGAGCCCGGCGTGGCGGCCCCGGGCCAGTGGGTGCTGGTGGCCTGCGCGCCGCGCATGACGCATCGCATCAGCAAGTGGGTGAGCCACAGCGCGCGCGAGAACTGGCGCGCCAAGTGGCTCTCCAAGGTGCAGGAACAACTGCTGCCGTTGCTGTCGGTGGGTGGTGCGCAGGTGACGACCGTGCTGGCGAAGGGACCGCTGCCCGAGCTGACGCAGCGGCTCAAGCTGGAGCACGGCGCGGCCCGCGTGGTCGATGCGCGGCGTCCGAAGATCGGCGTCGACCTCGAGCCCGTGGCGCCCGACGTCGCGCCGGCCGGACAGTCGGGCTGGGCGCTGCCCGGCGCGATGCTGGGCATGGGCGCGCTGCTGGTGCTGGCCAACGAGCTGTCCGAGTAGCGAAGCACTTCCCCACGCATGCGACTCCTCATCAAGTGGCTGCTCAGCGCGCTCGCGCTGCTGGCGGTGGCCTATCTCTACAGCGGCGTCCAGGTCACGAGCTACACCTCGGCGCTGATCGCGGCGGCCGTGATCGGGCTGCTCAACATGTTCGTGCGGCCCGTGCTGGTGGTGCTCACGCTGCCCGTGACCGTCGTCACCTTCGGCCTGTTCCTGTTCATCATCAACGCCCTGCTGTTCTGGGCCGCCTCGGGGCTGATGTCGGGCTTCCACGTCAACAGCTTCCTCGCGGCGCTGGTGGGCTCGCTGATCTATTCGGTGCTGCGCATGCTGATCGGGGCCGCTCTCGGCGAGCTGTTCACCCGCAAGCCCGCCTGACGGCGCCGCGCGCGTAGCGAAAAGAAAGGGCCCGCGGGCCCTTTTCCTTTGCACCGGCCGGTGCCTTCTTCCTTCAGCGGCTCTGCTGCTTCTGCTCGGCCAGCTGTTCCCTGAGCTGGGCTTCGACCGCGCGGGCCCGCGTGTCGACGATCGAGGCCTCGTAGTGGTCGACCGGCGGCGCGCCGGCATCGCCCTGCATGCTCCTGCGCACCAGGTCCTGTGCCGCCTTGAAGCGGTCGCGCGCAGCCTGGAGATCGAGCGCCGCCACATTGGCCTCGGCATCGGCGCGCACGGCGCTGATCGCGTTGTTGTTCGCGCCATAGAGGTTGGCCAGCATGCGCCAGGCGCTGGCATCGCGCGGATGGGTCGCCACCCAGTCGCGCAGCACCGGAATCATCGGCGCCGGGTTGCGCGTGGCCACGGCGACCTGGGCCGACAGCATCATCTCGGGCCTTTCCCTTGTCTTCGGATCGAGCAGCGCTGCGGCGGCCGGCGCGGAACCGGCCGCCAGCTCGATCTCGGCCGAGAGCAGGCGCGCCAGCCGCGACGCCGGCGCATCGCCCGCGGTGCGCACGACGAGCCGCTGCGCCAGCCCGCGCGCAGCCTTGAAGTCGCGCAGCTCGCTGGCCGACAGCGCCGCCGCGTAGAGCGTGCCGGCCTGCTGCGCGGGCGAGGTGCGCGCCATGTCGGTGCTGTTGGCCGAATCGACCCAGAGCCTCAGCACGTCGACACCGGGCCGCGTGAGCACGCGCGCGCGCGCCGAGATCATGGCCTGGTCCATCAGCAGCGGCACGCCGGTCGCGGTGCCGGGCTGGAGCTGGAAGCGCGACTGCATGTCGGCGATGCGCTCGGAGTTGAGCGGGTGGCTGCGCAGGTAGGGGTAGGAGCCGTTGTCGTTGAGGCGCGAGGCGTACTGCAGCTTCTCGAACATCGCGGCCGCGCCCTGCGGGGCATAGCCGGCCTGCGACATGACGCCGAAGCCGACGCGGTCGGCTTCGCGCTCCATGTCGCGCGAGAAGCTCAGCTGGTTCTGCATGAAAGCGGCCTGGCTGCCCATGATCACGGCCTGGCCGGCATCGCCGTTGCGGCTCTTGGAGGCGGCGATGACGCCGAGGATCAGGCCGGCCAGCATCAGCGGCAGCTGCTGGCTCTGCTTGGTCATCATCCGCGCGATGTGACGCTGAGTGACGTGCGAGAGCTCGTGGCCCAGCACGGTGGCGAGCTCGTCGCGGCTGCCGATGACCGCGATCAGGCCCAGGTTGAGGCCCAGGTAGCCGCCCGGCAGCGCGAAGGCGTTGATGTTGCGGTCGCGGCCCAGCAGGATGGTCCAGGCGAAGCGCTCGTCGAGCTCGGGCGTGAGCTCCCCGCGCACGCGCGCGGCGGCGAGCAGCCGCTGCCAGATGTCCTGCACGTACTCGACCAGCACCGGGTCGTCGGTGTAGTCGGGGTCGCGGTAGAGCTCGCGCGCGATCTGGTCGCCGAGCGCGCGTTCGGCGCTGGCGGTCATCTCGCCGCCATCGCCCATGCCGGGCAGCTGCTGGGCCTGGGCGCGCAGCGGCAGCGCCACCTGGGCGGCGATCAGCAGCCCCGTGCAGAGGCCGCGCAGCAGGCGGCGGAGGGGTTTTCTGGGAGTCAAGCGCGGCATTCCTCGTCCATGGCTCAGCCCCGTATGATGCGGCACTCCGCGGAACGTTCACAGATGAGTTCACTCACCCATTTCGATGCCCAGGGCCAGGCGCACATGGTCGATGTCGCGGCCAAGCCCGCCACCCACCGCGTGGCCGTGGCCACAGGCCGCATCGAGATGCTGGCCTCCACCCTGGCCCTGATCGAATCAGGCACCGCCAAGAAGGGCGACGTGCTCGGCATCGCACGCATCGCGGGCATCCAGGCGGCCAAGAAGACCAGCGACCTGATCCCCCTGTGCCATCCGCTGGCGCTGACCCGCGTGGCTGTGGCCTTCGCGCTGGTCGAGGGCGAGGTGCCCCAGGTGGCCTGCACCGCCACCGTCGAGACCGTCGGCCCGACCGGCGTCGAGATGGAGGCCCTGACGGCCGTGCAGGTGGCCCTTCTGACGATCTACGACATGTGCAAGGCGGTGGATCGGGGGATGCGGATCACCGACGTGCGTGTGCTGGAGAAGCATGGGGGGAAGTCGGGGAGCTACGTAACGGTGTGAAAGGCCTGCGTCCGCCCGCGACGCATCCTTGCACGACGTCTCAAAGCCAAAGGGCGCGCCAAACAAACTGCGCGCCCTTGGTCATTTGAGATTGCCGACTCAATCCACCGTCGGCACTTCACGCCAGTTGAGCATCCGCAGGCCCAGGGCGCCGGGGATCGTCACGCCGATGTTCTTCAGTCCGCCGGCCACGTCGCCGGCGACCAGTTTCACCTTGCCGTCCACGCTCAGGAACTTCAGGTCGGTCACGGCCGATGCACTGACATGGAAGGCCTCGCCGTCGATGAGCACGGTCTTGCCGGTCGCCAGGTCGAGCGCGTAAATCTGGCTCACGCCGCTCGGCGCACAGGCATCGCCTTCGGTCTGCAGGCTCGCAAAGGCCACGATGCCGCTGTACGACGTGGGGTTGGAAACCAGCCGCAGGGCGGTCGTGCCGGCCTCGTCGTAGCCGAGGTTGGCGTACCAGCCCATGGAACTGGCTGGCAGCTGCCCCGCGCCCTGCTTCAGATTGTCGACCTCGGTGAGGTTGTCACGCGTGATGGGGAAGCTCACGCCCTCCGGCAAGGTGGTCGACTTGTTGAAGCCGCCCGATTCGCCGTTGCCATCCATCAGCGCGTAGAAGGTCTGCTCGTCGGTCAGCGCGAGGTCGTCCGTGTGCAGCAGCTTGCCGGTGCCGAACAGCACGAAGCGCTTCTTGCTCAGCGGCTGGACCTCGATCAGCGGCTGGGTCGTGATCGGCTGCACCACGCCGTCCTTCGCCATGGTCGCGATCAGTTCAGGCGCCGGATAGTCGAGCGAACTCGACTTGGGCAGCGACAGGTCGAAGCGCCACAACTGGCCTTGCAGGTCGCCGGCATAGATGCTGTCGGCCGTGCCGTCGCTGAAGTCGACGATGAAGCCCGCCGCCTGCGCCATGCCGTCGGCGGCCGTCGGCGTGTCGATGCGCTGCAGCAGTGCGCCGGTATCGGGGTTGACGATGTACAGGTGGCCCTTGCCGTCGCTGCTGTTGTAGCCGGAGGTGAACACCACCACCCAGCCGTACTTCTTCGTCTTGACCACGACCGGGGCGCCATAGCTGTAGCCCATCGTCTCTTCGGTGAATTCCCACTTCACGTTCTTGGCCACGTCGGCTTCGGCGCCAGTCATGGTGCTCGGGTCGGTGATGTCGAGCGCATAGAAGCCCTTGCCACCCTTGCCCAGGCCGCCGATCAGCAGCGTGCGCCAGTTGGAGCTTCCGGCAGTGCTTGTCGTCTTGAAGGTGCCGCCGGCCCAGTTCAGGTCGATGTCGAATGACAAGGGCGTGGCATCGACGTAGAAACGGTGGTTGTAGTCGGGGCTGCCGAGCTGGGCCAGCAGGCCGTCCTTGTCGGCCGCATCGGGCTTCGCGAACAGGAAGCTGGGCACATAGGCGAACAGTTCGGTGCCGCTGTCTGCGTCGTCCATCGTGCCCTTGAAGGCGTGCAGCATGCCGTCGTTGGCACCGACGAAGACCATGGTTGTCCTCGCCTTCCAAGTGTTCTTGAATGCCGCATAGCCGGGATTGATGGCTTCCGAAAGGCCCAGGAGGGGCGGCCCGACCGGGGTCACCTTGGAATTCACGATGTCGCCGAGCAACTGGGCGCGCAGGCGATAGGACTTCGAAGCGTCGGCCTCGGTTCTTTCGTCGGTCCGGCTGCCGCGCAGGTACTCGACGTACTTGGACGCGTCGTTGCCCGTGGTGTAGCTCGTATCGAGCGCCGACTGCTGCGCACCGGTGAGCGAGTCGTATCGGAAAGGCGCTCCGGCAGAGCCGTTCCAGGTAACGACGCGGCGCCCCGTATCCCAACCTTTTGCAACGACCTTGTTGTCCTTGTCGAGCGTGACCTTGAACTGGTTGCCCAGCGTCGTGTCGGTATTCCAGATCTGCGAGGAGAACGGGTCGCCCGCATCATTGAACTTGAGATTGTTGCCAGTGACCACACCGGTCCAGGCCACAGAGTCGTACTGCGACGCGTAGGACCACGCGCCCAGCGACGAAATCTGCACCGTGGAAAGAGAGAACGAGGTGGTGTAGTCCTTGATCTCGTTGGAGATCTTCTTGAAGGCCTCGGTCAGGCCCTTCACCATGGTGTCGGGACGACCCGCTTCGAAGTAGTTGTCAGGGCGATCGCGCTCGGTGTTGCCGCTACCGACCTTCTCGCCGGAGGTCGACCACCATTTGGTCAGGATGTCCGCGGGCTTCATCGAGTAGGGGTCGATGTCTTCCGGAATGCGCATGCCGCCGTACTTGGCCGCAAGGTAGAACTGGTTGTTGGGTTCAAAGGCCCGTTCCAGCACGTCCACCCAGTAGGTGCGCACGGTCTGCTTGCCCTTGAGGTCGTCACGCAGGTCCCGGGTGTTGGCGTCGAAGGCCAGGCCCGCCATCATGGCCGTGTTGTCGTCGCAGCAGCCGCTCGAGACGTTGGTGCGCGTGCCGAGGTCCGCGCCCATACCCTGCAGGACGCCGACCTTGTTGGTCATGTCGACGGCGTTGACCCCCTTGTCGTCGACGATCTTCTGCGGCAGCCCGGCGGGTTCCTTCGTGAAGTTCGCATTGCCGGGAACGTTCTTGTCGGCATGGGTGTAGATGTCGCCGATGCCCAGCACGAAGTTGCGCTGGCAGGAATGCTGGATCGGATCGTCCCAGTTCCGGATAACCGGGAAACCGTCCAGGTACTTCCTGCGCGTATTGCGATCGGTGCCCGCCATGGACGACCATTCGGGCACGTTGCCGAGGTTGCGGTAGTACCGCAGTGCCGCGTAGTACATCTCGCTGACCGGGTCGTTGCCCTTGTAGTTGCCGGGCGTGATCTGGCCGAACTTGTTCAGGTAGTTCATCACGCCGCTGTTCGAGATCGTCAGCTTGGCATCCGGCCGCGAGGCTGCAGGTTCATCCGCATCGCTGGCATCGGCGGTGTCGGGATTCTGGATCTGAACGCCGGTCACCGGATCCCATTCGCCATGGGTGTTCTCGACGCTCGGCTTGTTCGGCACCGGGGACATCGGACCGACGAATTTCTGACGTGCCCGCAGGACGCCGCCGTCGCGGTACATGTTGTCGTCGTTGAGGTAGCCGAAGGCGCTGAAGCGCATGCGCTGCGAATACTCCTGGATCAGGCCTTCGGGCTTCCAGTGGTCCCCGTACTTCACACAGTTGGACTCGAGCAGACCCGGAACGCAGACCAGGTTGCTCATGACGTAGTCGTAATTGGTCGAATTGCCGATGTCGTCCGTGAAGGTCACGTAGTCGTTGCTGCCGGGCCTTCTCCACGCAAACCGCATGTCGGCGCCGCCGCCGGAGTCGTAGTGATCGATCTGGACAGTGAAGTTCGTTCCTGCCGTCAGGTCAGCGGTGCCGTAGTAGGCCGTCGCACCCTGGGCCTTCCATCCCGTTTCGCCGAACAGGCTCACGCCGTTGACGGTCAGGCGGACACCGTCGTCCCCCGTGACGCGGAAGCTGTACGTGCCCGTGACCGGTGCCACGTAGGTGCCGGTGTAGCGGGACGAGAAGTTCTGATTGACACCGGGAGCCGGACTCGCCTCGCCCCAACTGTGATCCGCGTTGTCGTTTTCGACGACGACCGGCGTGCCGGTCTGGTTGGGGAAGCTGTTGAAATACTCTGCCTTCATCGA
Organism: Variovorax jilinensis; assembly: GCF_030316885.1. GTDB lineage: Bacteria > Pseudomonadota > Gammaproteobacteria > Burkholderiales > Burkholderiaceae_C > Variovorax > Variovorax jilinensis. The sequence continues at coordinate 263,006 of NZ_JASZYQ010000004.1, forward strand.
CCCTGTCGAAGTCGACAGGCGCATGCCGAAGCCGCGGCCGTTGACCGACACGTTGAGCTTGCTGGCGTTGGTGAAAGGCGTGGCGCCTGCGATCTCGCTGTTCGGCACCGTTCGATCGGGGAAAAGGCCCTGTCCGGAATGCCAGCCCTTTTGAAGGACGGTTTCGGTCCTGACATCATCCTTGGTGGGGCCATCGATGATGCGGCGCCCGCCGGTCATTGCCCAGCGAAACGGGTCGATCGTGGCCGTAGCCGCCCAGTTCAGGAAGTTGCCGCTCCACTTGCCACCGCAGGTGTGGTCGGCGGTCTTCGAGACCGGCTCGAAGCGGCTGTTGGCCACCGGGTCCTTCACGACGTAGTCGTAGCACTTGTTCGGATCGAAATAGCCCAGGAACGTGCTGTTGCGCGAATAGTCGCCCACATGCGCCGTGCGCGATGCCGTGGGCCATTCCACCGACAGCGCGAGCGCCAGGTTGCCCGGCACCTGCGAGGTGGCGAACACCGGCTCGTCCGCCAGGTTGGTGGCTGCCATCGCGACGGTCTGCAGCGCCAGCAGGCCGCCGGCGGCGACCCAGGTGCGCGCGGTGCGTGCAAGGTTGCGCAAGTTGTTGTTGTTCATGGCGAGCCCGGCTTGTGGTTCAGTCTGGTTTGGCAAAGGAGGTCTGCAGGAAGACCTGCGTGTCCCGCGGGCCCGTGACCCGCATGCTGAGGCGATACACGGAAGAAGGCGGCGGCGGAATGCGCGTCCCCATCTCCTGGCTGCTGCCGCCGCGTACTTCGCTGGCGGAGGGTGGAAACACACAGCCCGCCTGGCCCAATGTGGCCGAGGTCGACGCGGCATTGCACAGCCGGTCGATCACGTAGCGGATCGTCACCTTGGCCGTGTCGTTGACGATGTCGTTGGCCGAGGTGCCCACCGCATCGAACTTGCTGTTGCTCAGCAGTGCGAGGGGAACGCCGCGTTCGTTGGTCTCCAGCGTCACGGCGCTGTAGTTGTTGGTCTTCGAGTTCGCCGCCGATGCGGCCGCGTTCGCAAGGATGCCGGTGCCGTCGAACTGCGCCATCACCTTGGCGACCGCCTGCTCGCCCTGGTTGACCAGGTCGCGCTTGAAGGCGATGTTGCCGGCGCTCGACAGCGAACTGTTCATCGAGCGCACCACCGCGACACCGCCGGCCAGCAGGATCACCAGCACGATCAGGCAGAACAGCAGGACGATGCCGCGTTCGCGGCCTCGCGAGGCGAATTGACGAGACTTCATGATGGGGGAAGCAACAGCATGTTGCGAAGAGGGATCGTGGTTTCGACGACGCGATGGCGGAAGTGCTTGCCCGTGTCATCGATCGGCACCGTGATGTGCAGGGCTTCGGCAAGGTCGCCGAACAGCACGATGCCTTCGGGAGAGATCGGTTCCTTTTCGAAGGTGCCGCTCCGAACGACCATTGCCACGCGCACCGCGATCACCTGGCGCATCTTGGCCGGCGACGCCATCATCTTGTCGATGGCATATTCGCCCGAGGGCGCGACCCAGGAGTCGAACACGCCGTCGCCGGTGGAGTCGATTCCGTACAGGGCGCGCATCTCGATCACGCCGTCGGACACCATCTGCTGGTTCTTCTTGTCGAGATCGGCCACGGGATCCGCAACCGCACCCGAAGTCAGCATCAGGTCGTAGCTCACCAGCGCATGGCTCGTGTTGACGCTGAACATCTGGAACTGGACGTTGTTGGCGCCCGCCCGGCCCAGCGTGGTGAAGTAGGCACCGCCGCCGTCGATCAGGTCCGTCAACGAGTGCGCCTCGCTGCCGGTCGAGTAGTAGAGGCCACCCAGCGGCAGGGTTTCGTTGCCCACGGCATCGGCAAAGACGGCGCCGTCACCCTTGACCTGCTCGATCAGGCAATCCGCGACGCCTTCGCGGCTGATGATCCCGATGTCGCCCTCCGACAAGCCGATCGTGTTGCTCATGCGCAGGACGTTGTCCGCACCAGCGGACGAGCGGATCGGCCTGCCGATGTCACCCGATGCGGCATTGCCGCTCATCGCGATCACGACGTCGGAGCCTTCGGCGGGGCGATCGATCAGCAACGGGGCCAGTTGGAGCGTCTGAGGCACCGAGGCGAAGGGCGCGGGAAAGGCATCCGCGCGCGGCAGAATCTGTTTGCCGTTTCTGTCGACGATCAGCGTGCAGCCGAAGGCGCCAAGGTTCCAGGCCTGGGCGAAGCCCGAGCCCGCACTGCGAATGGCGCGGTCGAACACATAGGCCAGGTAGTTGCCGGACTGGTTGGCGTCATTGGTGCCGGTGGTGGTGCGCTTGTGCTGTTCGCCCATGACGACCACGCTGGTGACTGCGAGCGTGACGACCAGGCCAATGACCATTGCCACGAGCAACTCGACCAGCGTCAGGCCGCGCTGCGAAGCGAGATGAGGCATACGATTCTTCATGGCAGCACCACCCGCGTGGTCAGTTGGCTTTCCTTGCCGTCCTGGTTCGGCGCCGACCACTTGATCTCGATGTCAGCCTGTTTTCCAGTCACCGTGATCGTCGGATTTCCACTGGGCAGCCCGCCAGTCTTGGGGTCCTTGACGCGGTCCTCCCAAGGTTTCGTGATGTCTTCGTCCAACGACACCGTCTTGTGCAGCCACATCTGCGTCACGATTTCGTTGGCGAGCAGCGCCGCGCGGTTCCGGTCTTCGGCATCGACGGACAGGCTCACGGCGCGCGCCTGCAAACCAATGAGCCCGAGGATGCCCAAGGAGAAGAGCAGGACCGATATGAGCACCTCGATCATTGCCACGCCACGCTGGCCGCTTGCGGGCATGCCTGATTGCTGAGTCTTGTTCATGGGGGGCACCCATCCGAAAACTTGGTGATGTCCTTGTTCGGATCGCACATGCGAACCTGGCCACCCGGAGACACGATGACGCGCATCTTGCGATCGGCGTCGCTGTCGAGCGAGATGTTGTAGGTGCGAGGCGTGTCGATGGCGCAGGTCTCGCCGCCGGTCACGTCCGTGAGGGTCTGGGCCTCGTTGGCGATCAGCCTGCCGACCGAGTTGAAGCAGATGGCGCCCGGGCCGCTGATCTTCACGCCCGAGGCGACATCGGTGAGCACGCCGGCCTCGACGAAGCCGTCGCTGCTGTCGTCGGCGCCCATGGAAGGCAGCGCGAAGATCACCCAATGGTTGCCGTCGGCCTTGGCGTCGGCCGCGGTAGCCGTGGGGCCGAGCTTGCTGTCGGTGAGCGAGAACACAACCTGCCGGCTGCGGCGCAGCGATTCGTTCTGTGCCACCCGCAAACCGTTCTGCAGGCCCTCGGCGACCGTCCGGATCTTCGCGTTGCGGACCCAGGCGAACAGCGAGGGCGCCGCGACCGCCATCAACAGGCTCAAGAGAGCGATGGTAACCATCAGTTCAACGATGGTGAAGCCGCGGACTCTGCGCCGCCTTGATGAACGGGGCTGGGTCAGCACGCCTGCCCCTTCTTGATGATCCAGGAAGTTGCGCATTCGCTGGTCCAGCCCGACCCGTTGGGCACGCCCTTGGTCGCGCGGACGTTGCTCTGGTCGATCGTGTAGGAAGCACCCGCCACTGGCCCGCTGCCGGCTGCGGTGATCGTGTATGTGGTGTCGCCCAGCGCCTCATCGCCATCGCAGCTCAGCACGAAATTGCCGAAGGTGCGCTTGGCAGCAGCGAGATCAGTGGAACAGGCCGGGACGAAGGTTCCGACCTTCTTGTAGGTGCGGTTGTCCTGGAAGTGCCGCTCCATGTCGGCGCGCATGACGGACAAGGCATTCGTTGCCTCGACGACCTGGCCTCGTCGCACGTAGTCGCTGTAGCTCGGGATTGCGACAGCCGCGAGGATCGCAATGATGGACACCGCGACCATCAGTTCGACCAACGTGAAACCGCTTGTATGACGGCGCTGAGATCTGTTCTTTTGCACTTCGATGCCCTTTAGTCCTACCAGTGGACGTCACAAATTGTCACCGCCGTGCGCCAAAAGTGGTAACCGCTCGTCAGCGACGCCAACCCTTTCGTCGGTGCTCGGCTCTCAATATGAGCAGTTTTCCATGCATGGGCTACTTCTTTAGATTTCGCCCCAGCAGCTCATGGCCTGTTACGGCGCGGGGCAGTCACTGCGTGCGTAGCGCGCCTCGATCGTGCTGGAGCAAGTCCAGGAGCCGTCTGATGTGCGCGTCCAGGTGACGGTGTTCGAACCTGCGAGTCTCAGGTCATGCAGGGCTTGATCGCCGAAGGTTGCCGTGATCGTCGTCGTCTCGGTCATCGGATTGAGAACTTGAGGAACCCCGGTATTCGCGGGAAGGACAGCCCCTGTCTGCGAGCTTCCGGTCAGCAGAAGCGAGCCCGTCGCCAGGGGGTCGCACTCGCCCACGCCGGAACCGACGGCTGTCTTGCCCTCGAGGAGGCACGATTCGACTGCGGGCCGGAGCGCCCCGGACTCGGCAATGGCCCGAGTGACCTGTGACCTGCCGATATAGATCTGGTACTGAGGCACGGCAATCGCCGCAAGTATTCCGATGATTGCGACAACAATCATCAATTCGATGAGCGTAAAACCTTTGATGAGCCGCTGATTGATCATTTTGAATCCGATGCACGTCAACGAGGGAGGTAAAAATTTTTACAAGAAGGCATGCAAAGCCACTTCTTGACGCCGTTCAATGTGAAGGGACACCGCCTTCATTCTTCACACGAAAAATCAAATACGGAACGCGATCCTCTTCGAACTCGTCGCGTCCATTGCCTTTCAGGAATTTGGGCGTGTGGTCTCCCACCAGCAGCACCGTCAATCCATTTGCCGATTCGCGGCGAAGCGATTTCTGGAGCGATCGCATGAAATCAAAAAGCAATGCAGAGTGATCGCAACGCTCTTCCTTTAACTTCAAAGCACCGCACACTTCGTCCTTGACCGACGGCTCACTGAGGTCTGCCAAACTGTATGGAGTGTGCGAATTCAATGTCATCCAGTAAGTAAACGCCTTCTTCTCTCCAGTTGCCGAATCGACGACTTCGTCTGCAATGCTGTAGTCGCAGACTCCCGGGACATTCTGGCACCATCGACCTCGCCCATTCAGATCGGACATGAATTTGGTGCTATTGAAACCGATTTGGGGATACCATCTTTCGCGGCGATACATCTTGCCCGACGCGCCATGAAATGCCGAGGTCTGGTAGCCCTGTTCGCGCAATTTATGCGGAAGGCAGTTTGCGCCGTTTGGCACATCGTCGATTCTGAGGCTCAGCGGCACAAAGCCGCACAGCTCACGAAATTCAGCAGTCATGGTGGCGCCCTGGTATTTGACGGCACCCCGGTGCAGCAACTCGATTCCCGGCTGCTTCCACATGTCAAACCAGAACTGCATTTCGTCGTCTCGCGTCGGCATGCCCCACGATTCGACGACGACGACGAGAAGGCGCTCTGGAAGTGGATTGCCACTAAGAAGCGTCGCGACGGCCGAGTCGCTCGGCGCTATGGGTCGAAACTGACCAATATCCGGGGCATAGCCTTCATTGTAAAAACCCAGCGAGTTGCGCATGAAAGCGGTATCCATGAGCCATGAACCCGCAAGCTTTTGCCCTTGAATCAGATAGAGTCTTTGCCGCTCATGCTCAAAACCCGTGAGGCGCGGCACGGAGACGGCAAGACCGAGAATCAGGACCAACCATATGAACAAAAACTGACGATTGACTACGCGCTTGAAGACAAAAACACAGAGGGCGCCCCAAGCAATCAATCCGACAATGATCGCCGCGCCCCCGATCAACCAACCCTTGTTTGCATAGGGCAAGTAGGTGAGGAGATCCAGCACGTCTGAGTAGTTTGGCGACAAATTAATCTGGGCAAACCCAAACAGAAAGTCACCAATCCAGATCAGCGCGAGAACGGCACAAAAGAGAGACGCATTTCGACGAACAACAAGCGCCGAGAGAACAAGAAACTCCAACCAGAAGAGAGGCCGATAAAAGCCGAGCAAATGAGCAGCCACAATTGCCGGGAGCATTGGCAAGCACAGGGCCAACAACGCCAGAGATGCCTGCATTAACTTGTCGCGGCTCATAGAAATTCGTCGATCATTAGTGCATCAAATGACGCGATTGGCGTTGTATATGCGATTGCAGTTTGGAACTAATTCTGATGCGATTCAGATGTTGAGCTTTATCGCTTCGCACCAATCGCCCACGGCAGGATCATCATTGAGCTAAAAGAAAAGCCGCCCGGAGGCGGCTTTTCGTGTGAGCCAAGAGGGCTTAGGAACCGGCCGGGGTGCTGCCGCCGCCGCCGCCGCCTGCTGCTGCGCCGCAGCCTGCGGGACGGTACTTGGCCTCGGCGGTCGTCGTGCAGATCCAGCTGCCTTCTGCACTACGGGTCCAGGTGATCGTGGCATTGGCGCCCTTCAGAGTCGCAGCCGCTTGGCCATCGAAGCGTGCGGCGATCGTGCCGGTGGTGGTCAGCGCAGCCGTGTTCACGACGGGAGCGGTGAGAGCGGTGCCAGCCGTCGAGGTGAACGGAGCGGTGAAGGTGAGGATGCCCGAGCTGGTGGCGCCGAGATCGCAAGCATTCGCGGCTTCTTTTCCATTGTTCAGGCAGTCTTCGTAGGCGGTCTTCAGAGCGCCGGTTTCGCCCATGGCGCGAGCCACTTGCGACTTGGCGATGTACGTCTGGTACTGCGGAATCGCGATCGCGGCCAAGATACCAATGATCGCCACAACGATCATCAGTTCGATGAGGGTGAAGCCCTTTTGCACGTTGCGTGCGATGTTCCGACGGTTCATTTGCTTACTCCAGGTTGGTTGAGGGGCCCGAGGAAGGCCCCCGGTGCGCTCATGTAACCGCAGCATCTGTGCCACCCTGGTTTTGCCTCCGTGCCAGCGTTTCCTCGTGCATTTGTTCACGTTCGCGTTACACCGTGTGACACAAACTGTTGCCCGGCCCCGACGCGGGGTGACGTTTTTGTCACCACCCTGCCCCACCCTGTCAGATGTGGAGCACGCCCGCCGCCTGCAGCCACCGAATGTCCAGCCGCCGGGCGCCGTCGCTGCCGACCGCGGCCGCATCCACCACGCCGCCGATCTGGCTCATGATCTCCCCGGTCTCGGCGGGCTTGGTGTGGGTGATGTAGATGGGATAGTCCCGCCCCGGGGCGATCCGCGCCAGCTCTCCGGCCAGGGTGGCGGGTGAAAGATGCAGGCTGCGCTGCGCCAGCGCCTGCTCGCGGTCGCTGAAGGCGGTCTCGATCACCAGCATGGCGACGTCGATCTGGTTCACGCGCTCCCAGAAGGGCGCGTTGCGCTCGGTGTCGCCGCTGAAGACCCAGTGGCGGGTGCCGGCCACCGAACGCACGGCGTAGCCGCAGGCCGGAACGGTGTGCACGGCGGGCAGCACCTCGACATGCTTGAGGGCGCGGGTGCCCAGTTGCAACTGCTGGCCCACCTCCACCTTGTGAAAGCGCACGAAAGGCGAATCGACGCTGGGGATGCTCGAGAAATCGGGCCAGATGACGTTGTTGAACACATGGGCGCGCAGCGCCTCGATGGTGGCGCACAGCGCATGCACGCGCAGCGGACGGGTGCGGCGGCTCGCGATGGCGTCGAGCATCAGGGGCAGTGCCGCGATGTGGTCGAGGTGGGAGTGAGTGAGCAGCACGTCGTCGATGCCGGCCATCTCGTCGAGGCTGAGGTCGCCGACGCCGGTGCCGGCGTCGACCAGCAGGTCGCTGTCGACCAGGAAAGAGGTCGTGCGGCAGTCCTTGGCGATGGCGCCTGAGCACCCCAACACGCGCACCTGCATTTCGCTAGACCTTTTGACTTTCCAGCCCGCGGGCCACTACTTGGAATCGAACCGGGTGGCGCCGTCCCATTGGGAGTCTTCAGGCGTCAATGACATCGAGGCTAAACGCTGCGCGTACAGCCGGTAAAGGACTTTTTCCGCATCTGCAGCCATCAGGGGCGCCAGCATAGCCTGAGCTTGTAACCAGTCTTGTCGGCGATAGGCTACAAGCACCTCCTCCCAACGCAGGAGCGTGTCGAGCGTCCGCGGGTCCGTCTGCTCCTTCGGGCCGACCGGCGTGAAGATGCGCACCGTGCGGGCCTTGCCCTGCACGCCCACGCTGTCGAGCTCCTGCCAGGCAAGGCTGCGCGCCGCGGCGCGGGTCGAGGCGCTGGCGACGATCTCCACACCGTAGTGCACGCCCAGCCCCTCGAGCCGCGAGGCCAAGTTCACGGCGTCGCCGACCACGGTGTAGCTGCGGCGCACCGCGGAGCCCATGTCGCCCACGCTCATCAGGCCGGTGTTGATGCCGATGCCGACCTTGACCTGCGGCAGCCCGCGCTGGCCGTGGCTGCGGTTCAGGGCCTCGACCGCCGCGACCATCTCGATGGCAGCGCGCACCGCCATCTCGGCATGGTCGTCGGCCTCGACCGGCGCACCCCAGAAGGCCATGACGCAATCGCCCATGTACTTGTCGACCGTGCCGCGGTGGGCGCTGATGATCTCGCTGAGCCGGCTGAAGAAGGTGTTGAGGAAATCCTGCAGGTCGCCCGGCGCCATCTGCTCGGCCATCCGGGTAAAGCCGCGCATGTCGCAGAACATCACCGTGAGCTCGCGGTTCTGGGCGCGCATGCTGTAGCGGCCCGGGTCGGCCAGCATTTCCTTGACCAGCTGCGGCGGCACGTAGGTGCCGAACAGGCGCGCCAGCCCGCGGCTCGCGCGTGCCTCGACGAAATAGCCCCAGCTCATGTTGAGCACGAAGGCCAGCGCCACCGTGACCAGCGACCCGGCCAGCGGCAGCACCAGGCCGGCGCTCAGGTAGAGCCAGCTGTTGAGGCCGATCAGCCCGGCGCAGATCAGCAGCGTGACGGCCACCGCGCGCGGCGCGCGGCTCATCGACAGGAAGACGGCCAGCGCCAGCCCGGCCACCACGAGCATCACGAGCTCGTAGCCCACGGCATAGTCCGGCACGCCCGGAATCCGCGAATCCAGTAGCCCGGAGATGATGTTGGCGTGCACTTCCACTCCAGGAAAGTTGGTGCCGACCGGGGTGGCGCGCAGGTCCTGCAGGCCCGGCGCGGTGGCGCCGACCAGCACGATCCGACCCTTGAGTTCGCCGGGCGCGAGCGCCCCGCGCAGCACGTCGGCGGCCGCCACGTACCGGAACGAGCCGCCGGCCGGACCGCCCGCGCCCCGATAGGGCACCAGCACGCTCGCCAGCTCGTCGAGCGGAATCCGCAGCCGGGCGCTGCCGCTGTCGTTCGACAGCATGAGGGCCTCGAGCGGCGGCGCCCCGGGAAGCGGGCCCGGCGGCGCGAACACCGGCACCACGCGCAGGAGGTCGGTGGCGACGCGGTGCACCGCCAGCGCCAGCGATTCGTAGTAACCCGGCTCGGCAGCCGCGCCCTGGTAGCGCGCGATCAGCGGCACCGAGCGCACCACGCCGTCGAGATCGCGGTCCAGCACCACGTTGAGGAAACCGCTCAGGGGCGCCGCGCGGGCCAGGTCCGGAATGCTGCCGGCGAAGCCGTTCCAATGGGTGGCATACGTGCGGCCGTCGGGAAAGCTGCCGGCCGCGAGCACCGGCGCCGGCAGCTGGCCGATGGACCGCGGCACGGCGCTGCGCGTGAAGAAGAAGCCGAGCGCCACGTCCCGCCCCGCGAGCGCGCGCGCGAAGGCGCCGTCGTGGTCCAGTTCGGGCGCCAGCCGCTCGACCTTCTCGGCCAGGCCGGGCTGGTCGCGCAGCGGGCCGGCGATCCATTGGCGCAGCGCGGCCAGGCCCGAACTGCGGTCGGCTTCGACGAACAGCACGTCGAAGCCGAGCACCCTCGCCTGCTGGCGCTCCATGATCTCGGTGGTCAGGCGCGCGAGCTGGTCGCGGCTCCAGGGCCACTGGCCCAGCTGCTCGAGGCTGGCATCGTCGATGTCGACGATCACGATGCGCGGATCGAGCGTCTCGGGCATGGTGGCGCGCAGCCGCACGTCGTAGACGAAGCGGTCGAGCCGCTCGATGAAAGGCAGTTGCCAGATGCCCAGCACGTGGGCGATCGCGATGGCGACCGGCAACAGCGTGATGGCGATGCGCGCGCCGTGGCGTCGCAGGGCGTTCATCCGGGTCAGCGCGCGGAAAGGCGCCGCAGGGGCTTCAGGGCCGCCGTGCGATCAGCCGATGACGAACTGCATGCGCGTGCCGCCGAGCTCGAGCGTGTCGCCGTCCTGCAGCGCCACGGCTTCGCTGCCGAGCGGCTCGCCGTTGAGCAGGGTCTCGCCGTCGATCGGGGCCACCACGTAGCCGTGCAGCCGGCGCGTGACCGCGGCGACCGCGAGGCCGGGCTTGCCGATGGTCGTGACCACCTTCTGCAGCGACAACTCGCGGCCGACGCCCGAGCCTGCCAGCACCCGCATGACGGCCGCCCCGGCCGTGCCGCCGCCCAGCGGCGATTGCACCGTGGGCGCGGAAGACAGCGGGATCGGGCCCGAGGGCGGAGGCGCCGGGGCGCGCGAGGGCATGAGGGTCTCGGTGTTGGCCAGGCTGCCCGCCAGGAACCGGATCTTGTACTTGCCGACCTCGATCACGTCGTTCTGCTCGAGCGCCTGCTTCTTGATGGCGCGGCCGTTGACGTAGGTGCCGTTGGTGCTGTTGAGGTCTTCGAGGTAGACATCGCCGCCGATCATGTGCAGCACGGCGTGCTCGCCGCTGATGGCGAGATTGTCGACAACGATGTCGTTGTAGGGCCGGCGCCCGAGCGTGGTGCGGTCCTTGGCCAGGGTGACGTCCTTGATGACGACGCCGTCGATCGACACGATCAGTTTCGGCATGTCTTGCTCCTCGATCCCGTTCTGTTTTTCACGTCGTGGCCCTTGCAGATTGGTTTCCACAGCCCTGTTTATCCGGCCGTATCGGCGGACTTTCGCCGGCCCGCACGCGCCAAGACAACCGAAATGTTATCTCGGCCGCCATTGTCGTTCGCAGTTGCAACCAAAAGTGTTGCTTTATCAGGCAAGCCGATATCTTGTAACAAAAGCGTGAAAATCTGCGCGTCGGACACCATCTCGGAAAGCCCGTCGGAACACAGAAGGAACAGGTCGTCCGCCCGGACGTCGTGTTCGTGCATCTCGAGTTCGACCTGGCGTTCGATGCCCAGCGCGCGCGTGACCAGGTTGCGGTGCGGCGACAGCGCCGCCTCCTCCAGCGTGATGACGCCGGCGTCCAGCTGCTCCTGCAGGAGCGAATGGTCGCGCGTGAGCAGTTCGAGCTTCTCGTCGCGCAGGCGGTAGCAGCGGGAGTCGCCGATGTGCCCCACGATCGCCCGTTGCGAGCCGAAGGCCGACAGCACCAGCGTGGTTCCCATGCCCTGCAGCTGAACGTTCGCGACACCGGCCTCGAGGATGGCCGCGTTGGCCTCGTCGGTGCCGGCCTGCAGCGCGCGCTTGATCGCCTTCGGGTGCGCGTACGGTCCCGCGTGCGCGAGCCAGCGGCCGAAACTAGCCTGCAGCAGCGCGATCGCCATGCCGCTCGCGACCTCGCCGCCGTTGTAGCCGCCCATGCCGTCGGCCAGCAATACCAGGCCGAGCGAAGGCTCGAAGGCGATCGTGTCCTCGTTGTTGGCGCGGATCCGGCCCGGATCGGTCAGCGCGGCGAAATCCCACGTCAGCACGCCGGTGTCGAGGGAAACGGAGGAGCCGGGATTCGCCATGGATGAGGTTCAGGGTTGGTGTCGCGGTTCAGCCGGGAGCGCCGGAATGGCTGGTGGAACGCTTCTGCAGCCATTTTCCGATCGCCACGACGAACAACGCACCTGCCGCCGCCGCTGCGTAATGCAGCCACGGATTGGCCACGAGCATATCGCGCAGGATGGTGTCGCTGACGATCGTTTCCCCGGCCACCCAGCCGATCAGGGCCGCGCCGAGCATGACGATGATCGGGAAGCGCTCCATGAGCTTGATCATGAGCGTGCTGCCGAAGATGACGAGCGGGATGCTGATGGCCAGGCCGAGGATCAGCAGCACCATGCTGCCCTGCGCCGCCGCGGCGACCGCGATGACGTTGTCCAGGCTCATCACGAGGTCGGCCAGCAGGATGGTCCGCACGGCGGCCGTCATGCTGCCGTAGGCCTTGTCCTCGCCGTCGCCCTCCTCTTCGCCCTGCAGCAGCTGGGTGCCGATCCACAGCAGCAGCAGGCCGCCGACGATTTGCAGATAAGGCAAGGCCAGCAGCTTGGCCGCCACCACCGTGAGGACGATGCGCAGCACCACCGCCGCGCCCGAGCCGAACAGCACCGCCGTGCGCTGCTGGTGCGGCGGCAGCGAGCGCGCGGCCATGGCGATGACGACCGCGTTGTCGCCCGACAGGATGATGTTGATCCAGACGATCTTGAGCAGACCGATCCAGAAGTCCGTGGTCTGAAGGAATTCCATGTCTCTTATTCCACTGTTATTTGATTGAAAAAGCGCCCGCAACGAGGTTGCGGGCGCTTTCTTCTTGTGTGGTCCAGCGAGAGGAAGCTTAGCGACTTCTTACAGCAGTGCCTTGAGGCGCTTGGCAAGTTCCGAGAAGTTGCGCGTCACGGTGAAGCCGCTTTCTTCCATGATGGCCAGCTTGGCATCGGCCGTGTCGGCACCGCCCGAGATCAGCGCGCCGGCGTGGCCCATGCGCTTGCCCGGAGGCGCGGTGACGCCGGCGATGAAACCGACGATCGGCTTCTTCATGTTGGCCTTGCACCAGCGGGCCGCTTCGGCCTCGTCGGGGCCGCCGATCTCGCCGATCATGATCACGGCATCGGTGTCGGGGTCTTCGTTGAAGGCCTTCATGACGTCGATGTGCTTCAGGCCGTTGATCGGGTCGCCGCCGATGCCGACCGCGGTCGACTGGCCGAGGCCGATCTCGGTGAGCTGAGCCACGGCTTCGTACGTGAGCGTGCCCGAGCGGCTGACCACGCCGATGCGGCCCTTGCGGTGGATGTGGCCGGGCATGATGCCGATCTTGATCTCGTCGGGCGTGATGAGGCCGGGGCAGTTCGGGCCCAGCAGCAGCGTCTTCTTGCCGCCCGCGGCTTCCTTGGCGCGCATCTTGTTGCGCACGTCGAGCATGTCGCGCACGGGGATGCCTTCGGTGATGCAGATCGCCATGTCGAGGTCGGCCTCGACGGCTTCCCAGATGGCGGCGGCGGCGCCGGGCGGCGGCACGTAGATGACCGACACGGTGGCGCCGGTCTGCGCGGCGGCTTCCTTGACCGAGCCGTAGATCGGGATGTTGAAGATCGACTCGCCGGCCTTCTTCGGGTTCACGCCGGCCACGAAGGCGTTCTTGCCGTTCGCGTATTCCTGGCACTTCTCGGTGTGGAACTGCCCGGTCTTGCCGGTGATGCCTTGCGTGATGACCTTGGTGTCTTTGTTGATGTAGATCGACATGACTGATTCCTTACTTGGCGACGGCCGCAACGACCTTCTGGGCGGCTTCCGCCATGGTGTCCGCGCTGATGATCGGCAGGCCCGAGTCGGCCAGCAGCTTCTTGCCCTCGACTTCGTTGGTGCCCTTCATGCGCACCACCAGCGGCACCTGTAGGTTCACGGCCTTGCAGGCCGCGATCACGCCGGTGGCGATGGTGTCGCACTTCATGATGCCGCCGAAGATGTTGACGAGGATGGCCTCGACGTTCTTGTTCTTCAGCATGATCTTGAAGGCCTCGGTCACCTTCTCGGGGGTGGCGCCGCCGCCCACGTCGAGGAAGTTGGCCGGCTCGCCGCCGAACAGCTTGATGGTGTCCATGGTCGCCATGGCCAGGCCGGCGCCGTTCACCAGGCAGCCGATGTTGCCGTCCAGGCTGATGTAGGCGAGGTCGAACTTGCTGGCCTCGACTTCGGCCGCGTCTTCCTCGTCGAGGTCACGCAGCGCGACGATCTCGGGGTGGCGGTACAGCGCGTTGCTGTCGAAGTTGAACTTGGCGTCGAGCGCCATGATGTTGCCCTTGCTGTCGCGGTTGAGCGGATTGATCTCGACCAGCGAGGCGTCCGTTTCCATGTAGCAGGCGTAGAGCTTCTTGAAGACGTCCACGGCCTGGGCGGTGGAGTCGGCGGGGATGCCGATCGCGTCGGCGATCTTCTTGGCCTGGGCGTCGCCGAGGCCGGTCAGCGGATCGATGAACTCGGTGACGATCTTCTCGGGCGTGGAGTGGGCCACTTCCTCGATGTCCATGCCGCCTTCGCTCGAAGCGATGAAGGCGACCTTCTGCGTCGCGCGGTCGGTGACGGCCGAGACGTAGTATTCCTTCTGGATGTCGGCGCCGTCCTCGATGTAGAGGCGACGGACCTTCTGGCCTTCGGGGCCGGTCTGGTGCGTCTTGAGCTGCATGCCGAGGATGTCGCCGGCAAGCTTCTTGACGTCGTCGATGGTCTTGGCGACCTTGACGCCGCCGCCCTTGCCGCGGCCGCCCGCGTGGATCTGGGCCTTGACCACCCACACCGGGCCGCCGAGCTTTTGCGCGGCTTCGACCGCTTCCTGGACCGTGTACGCGGGAATGCCGCGCGGCACCGGCACGCCGAACTTGGCAAGGATTTCCTTGCCTTGGTACTCGTGAATCTTCATGAGGGTGTCTCTCGAACGAGGTTTAGAGAAGAGAAGGAATCGGGAGGAATCCGGGGGAACTGGATGTTGTCCACGGGCCACGGCGCCTGGAGGGGCGGGGGCGGCGGACAGCAGGGAACTGTATCATGGTGCGCCGCACCAACGTTAGACCCGCATTTGTGGTCAATACGTATTTACTCCCAAGGCACAAGAGGCTTCCACATGCCCAAGGTCTTCATCGATGGCGAGGCCGGCACCACCGGCTTGCAAATCCGCGAGCGGCTCCAGACGATGCCGCAGATCGAACTCGTGAGCATCGCGCCCGAGCTGCGCAAGGACACGGCCGCCAAGCGCGAGCTGATGGCCGGCGTCGACCTGGTGGTGCTGTGCCTGCACGACGATGCGGCGCGCGAATCGGTGGCGCTGATCGACCAGCTCGAAGGCAGGCGCCCCAAGATCATCGACGCCTCGACCGCGCACCGCACGGCGCCCGGCTGGGTGTTCGGTTTTCCTGAACTCGCGGCCGGCCACAAGGAGGCCGTGGCCCGTGCCGACCGCGTCGCCAACCCCGGCTGCTATGCCACCGGCGCGATCGCGATCGTGCGTCCGCTGGTCGACGCCGGCCTGCTGCCGCCGGGCTTTCCGATCGCCCTGCCCTCGGTCAGCGGCTACTCGGGCGGCGGCCGGACCATGATCGAGGACTACGAAAAAGGCGCCGCACCGGCCTTCGAGACCTACGCACTCGGCCTCAAGCACAAGCACATCCCCGAGATCATGAAATACACCGGGCTCACGCGGCGCCCGGTCTTCATCCCCGCGGTGGGCAACTTCCGCCAGGGCATGCTGGTGCAGCTGCCGCTGCACCTCGACGACCTGCCCGACCGCCCGACCGCCGCCCAGCTGCACGACGCGCTCGCGGCCCACTACGCCAGGAGCAACACGCCCGAGCAGTTCGTGAAGGTGCTGCCGCCGACGGAAGACGGCAAGCTCGAGCCGACCGCACTGAACGACACCAACGTGCTCGAGATCCGCGTCTTCCCCAATGAAGACCATCGTCACGCGGTGGTGATCGCACGGCTCGACAACCTGGGCAAGGGCGCCAGCGGCGCCGCGGTCCAGAACCTGAAGCTGATGCTGAACCTGTAGTCGCGGGCCGGCTGGGGTCGGCGCCGGCGTGGGAGGCTCAATCGCCGGGCTGATGGCGCAGGACCTTGGCCACCACGCCGCCGGCAAATCCGCGCGCCATCAGGAAGCGCACCTGGCGGGCGCGCTCGGTCGCATCCTGCGGCGCGGCGCCGAAGCGGCGCTTCCAGACCTCGAGGGCACGTTCGAATTCGCTGCCCTGCAGTCCGGCCACCGCCTCGGCGACCGCCTCGGGCGCGATGCCCTTGTGCAGCAGTTCCTGGCGCACGCGCGCGGCGCCCATGCGCGCGGCGCGCTGGTGCAGCACGGACTGCACCACCCTCGCCTCGCTGATGAAATCCTTGGCGGCCAGTTCGTCGAGCGCGCGCGCCAGGGTGCCGGGCTCTTCCTCGTACTTCCTGAGCTTGCGCTCGAGCTCGGCGCGGGAATGCTCGCGCTGGCTCAGGAGGCGCAGCGCCCGCCCCTTGAGCGATGGCGCACCGAAGGCCATGGGCGCCGTTTACTTCTTGTCGGCCTTGTCGGCCTTCTCCGCCTTTTCGGGCTTGTCGGCCTTCTCGGGCTTGTCGCCGGCGACCGCAGCGCCTTCGGCCGATTCGGCCAGCAGCGGAATGCCCAGCGATTCGCGCACCTTGTTCTCGATCTCGCGCGCCAGCTCGGGGTTCTCGCGCAGGAACTCGCGTGCGTTGTCACGGCCCTGGCCGATCTTCTCGCCGTTGTAGGCGTACCAGGCGCCGGACTTGTCGAGGATCCTGGCGTTGACGCCCATGTCGATGATCTCGCCCTCGCGGCTGATGCCTTCACCGAACAGGATGTCGAATTCGGCCGTCTTGAAGGGTGGGCTGACCTTGTTCTTGACCACCTTGACCTTGGTCTCGTTGCCGATGGCCTCGTCGCCCTTCTTGATGGTGCCGATGCGGCGGATGTCCAGGCGCACCGAGGCGTAGAACTTCAGCGCGTTGCCGCCGGTGGTGGTTTCGGGCGAGCCGAACATGACGCCGATCTTCATGCGGATCTGGTTGATGAAGATGACCATGCAGTTGGTCTTCTTGATCGTGGCCGTGAGCTTGCGCAGCGCCTGGCTCATCAGGCGGGCCTGCAGGCCGGGCAGCGAATCACCCATCTCGCCTTCGATTTCGGCCTTGGGCGTGAGCGCGGCGACCGAGTCGACCACGATCAGGTCGACCGCGCCCGAGCGCACCAGCGAATCGACGATCTCGAGCGCCTGCTCGCCGGTGTCGGGCTGGCTGATCAGGAGGTCGGACAGGTTGACGCCGAGCTTCTGGGCGTACTGCACGTCGAGCGCGTGTTCGGCGTCGACGAAGGCGCAGGTGCCGGCCTGGCGCTGCATCTCGGCGATGACCTGCAGCGTGAGCGTGGTCTTGCCCGAGGATTCGGGGCCGTAGATCTCGATCACGCGGCCGCGCGGCAGGCCGCCGACGCCGAGCGCGATATCGAGGCCCAGCGAGCCGGTGGAGACCACCTGGATGTCTTCCAGGGCCTCGCCCTCGCCGAGCCGCATGATCGTGCCCTTGCCGAACTGCTTTTCGATCTGGGCCAGGGCGGCCTGCAGGGCCTTGGCCTTTTCGCTGTTGGGGACCGAGATGCTGGTGCCTTTGACGAGTGCGTCCATGTCGAGAACTCCTGGAAAATCAATGGGTTGCGGAAGCCGCATCATGTTCTGCTTTTAATCACAGGCTGGATGCTTGAACAGTAGTTTAGCGGCGGATATCGAAAGCGGAAGCCTCATTTTGGTCAGTTTGCCTTACCATATGGCGCGATGGAACTTCACTCCGATGCCTGGCGCCAGACCCACCTCGGGCGCCTGCTGGGCCACGCGATGCGCCGCTTCGACGAGCGCGTGCTGGCGCTCATGGCGCACGACGCCGACGTGCCACTGGCGCTGTCGAACCTGGCCGCCCGCGCCCAGGTCAGCGCCGCCCACATCCACATCACGCGGCACCTCGCGCGCGAGGGCTCGCGGCTGACCGAGCTGGCCGAACGCGCCGGCATGACCAAGCAGGCGATGGGCACGCTGGTCGACCAGTGCGAGGCCTGGGGCCTGGTCACGCGCGGGCCCGACCCGCTCGATGCGCGCGCGCGCCGCGTGCTGTTCACGGCCGACGGCCTGGCGTGGCTCGAGGCCTTCCGCCAGGCCGTGGCGCAGGCCGAGGACGAGTTCCGCGCCAGCGTCGGCGCCGAGATCGCCACCGTGGTAACGATCGGTCTGGAAGCCTACGCCGCAGCCTAGAATCCGACGCGACTTGTCACGAACAAGTCCAGAAACCCCGCGGATCCGACTCCGCCGGGCCGCTGGGATTGCCCCCGGAAGGGGGCGCCCGAGCTACACGAAGTGAGCGAGGCTGGGGGTGAACTCAAGATGCGAATACTGATTGCGGAAGACGACCAGGTGCTGGCCGATGCGCTGCTGCGCAGCCTGCGCACCTCGGGCTCGGCGGTCGACCACGTGGCCACCGGCAACCAGGCCGACGCGGCCCTGATGACCAACAGCGAATTCGACCTGCTGATCCTCGACCTCGGCCTGCCCAACCTGCACGGCCTGGAGATCCTGAAGCGCCTGCGCGCGCGCGGCTCGCAGCTGCCGGTGCTGGTGCTGACCGCGGCCGACAGCGTCGAGGAACGCGTCAAGGGCCTCGACTACGGCGCCGACGACTACATGGCCAAGCCCTTCTCGCTGCAGGAGCTGGAGGCGCGCGTGCGTGCCCTCACGCGGCGCGGCATGGGTGGCACCAGCAACGCGATCAAGCACGGACCGCTGGTCTACGACCAGGCGGGCAGGGTGGCGACCATCGACGGCAAGATGGTCGAGCTGTCGGCGCGCGAGCTCGGCCTGCTCGAGGTGCTGCTGCAGCGCGCGGGCAGGCTGGTCAGCAAGGACCAGCTGGTCGAGCGCCTGTGCGAATGGGGCGAGGAGGTCAGCCTCAACGCGATCGAGGTCTACATCCATCGCCTGCGCAAGAAGATCGAGAAGGGACCGGTGCGCATCGCCACCGTGCGCGGCCTCGGCTACTGCCTCGAGAAGATTCCTTCGTAGGCGCGCGCGCCGACTGCGGCACCAGGCTTGGTCAAGCTCTTCCAGCGCGCCCAGCGCTCCCTGTTCGGCGAGATCCTCGACTGGATGCTCACGCCGCTGCTGCTGCTGGTGCCGGTCAGCATCGGCGTCACGTGGCTGGTGGCGCAGGGCATCGCGAACGCGCCCTTCGACCGCGCGCTCGAATCCAACATCCAGACGCTGGCGCGGCTGATCGACCTCGAGAACGGCCGCACCAAGCTCGCGCTGCCACAGCCGGCGCGCGAGATCCTCGGCAGCGACGATGTCGACCAGGTCTACTACCAGCTGCTGGACGGGAACGGCACGCTGCTGAGCGGCGAACCCGAGATTCCGATGCCGCTCGCCGACGACCCCAGCACGCCCGGCATCGTGAGCCTGCGCGACGGCCAGATGCATGGCCACAAGGTGCGCGTGGCCTCGCTCTGGGTCGCGGGCAGTTCGCCCGACGCCGCACCCGCGCTGCTGCAGGTGGCCGAGACGCGCGAGAAGCAGTCGGTGCTGGCGACCGAGATCATCAAGGGCGTGCTGCTGCCGCAGTTCGCCATCCTGCCGCTGGCAGTGCTGCTGATCTGGCTGGCGCTGGTGCGCGGCATCAAGCCGCTGTCGGTGGTGGAGGCGCGCATCCGCGAGCGCAAGCCCGGCGACCTGAGCCCGCTCGACGAATCGGCGGTGCCGCTCGAGGTGGTGCCGCTGGTGCTGTCCGTCAACGAGCTGCTCGACAAGCTCAACGATTCGATCGGCACCCAGAAGCGCTTCCTGGCCGATGCCGCGCACCAACTCAAGACGCCGCTCGCAGGGCTGCGCATGCAGGCCGACCTCGCGCAGCGAGAGGGCGCCAATGCCGACGAGCTGAAGCAGTCGCTCAAGCAGATCGGGCGCGCCAGCGTGCGGGCCACGCACACGGTGAACCAGCTGCTGTCGCTGGCACGTGCGGAGGGCAGCGGCGCCAACATCGGGCGCCAGCCCTGCGACCTCGCGCGGCTCACGATCGAGGTGGTGCGCGAGGCCGTGCCGCGCGCGATCGACAAGCGCATCGACCTCGGCTACGAGGGCGCCGAGGCGGGCGCGCCCGGCGTGGTGTTCGAGGGCAATCCGACCCTGCTGAAGGAACTGGTGCGCAACCTGGTCGACAACGCGCTCAACTACACGTCCTCGGTGCCCGAGCGGCCCGGCGTGATCACGGCGCGGGTGCTGGTCGACCGCTTCGGCCACGTGCTGGTGCTGCAGGTCGAGGACAACGGCCCGGGCATCGCGATGCACGAGCGCGAGCTGGTCTTCGAACCCTTCTACCGCGTGCTCGGCAACGAGGCCGACGGTTCCGGCCTGGGGCTGCCGATCGTGCGCGAGATCGCTCGCCAGCACTTCGCGACCGTTCGCCTCGAGGACGCGCATCCGGGCCAGCAGCCGCCGGGCACGCTGGTGACGGTGCGCATCGACGCCTCGCCGCATCCGCTCGGTGGTGCAGCGGGGTAGGGCCGCCGAAGCGGCAGGCCTACGGCCTGGGCTGCGGGTTCTGCTGGATGCGCAGCATCTGCGGCCGCACCTGCTGCTGGAGGCGCTGCGGCTCGGTCTCGGTCAGGCGCGCGGGCTCGAGCCCGAACATCGCGAGGCCGCCGCGCGACCAGGCGAAATAGCCGAGATTGACGACCAGCAGCAGGACCAGGACCCGGCGCGCGCTCATCGAATCGGACTCGCGGGCCGCACGCTGACCTCGGCGCTGCTGATCATGCGGCTGCCGTCGGCCGTGGCGACCTGCAGCTCACCGCCCCAGCCGACGCCTTCGCAGCGGCCCTCGGTGCCGTCGCTCAGGCGCACCTCGCGCCCGCGCAGCACGTCGCGCTCGGCGAAGCGGGCCGCAAAGGGAACGAAGCCGCGCTCTTCGAACTGCAGCACGTCGCGCACCAGCGGCGCCGCGATCAGGTGCAGCACCTGGCCCGGCGTGGCCTCGGGCTGCCATTCCTTGAGCCAGGCCGGCGCCGTGCCGAGGCCGGCCGCTTCGCGCGGGCCGACGTTGATGCCGATGCCGATCACGAGATAGCGCTCGACCACGTCGGGGCGCAGCAGAGCGGTCTCGATCAGGATGCCGCCAAGCTTGCGGTCTTGCACCCAGAGGTCGTTCGGCCATTTGAGGCCGAGACCGATGGCGCGCCCGGCATCGAGGCTCTCGGCCACGCTGACGCCGACCGCGAGCGAGAGGCCGGACCAGTCGCGTGGCGCCAGAGGCAGACCGAGAGAGAAAGTCAGCGAGGCCGGCTCGCCGTCTTTCTGCATGCTCTGCCAGGGGCGGCCGAGCCGGCCGCGGCCGGCGGTCTGGCGCTCGGCCACGAGCAGCACGGGGGTGTCCAGCCCGTCGCGCGCACGGCGCATCAGTTCGGTGTTGGTGGAGTCCGTCTCGGCTGCAACCTCGATGCGAAAGCCGGGCAGCAGTGCGGCCAGGCTCTGCCCGATCTCGTCCTCGAACCAGGGTGCCGCCATGGCTTCAGTGCCCGCCGGCTGTGGCCTTGTCGGCCTTCTTCTTTTTCTTTCCGGACCCGGACTTGTCCTTCTTGCCGGCCTTGGCCTTGGCCTTGTCCTTGGCCTTCTGCTTGTCCTTCCTCTTCCTTGCCTTCTTCGACTTCCTGTCTTCCTTTTCGTCGGGCGGCGCGAGCAGCGTGCCGCGGCAGTCGGCGGAGCCGCACCAGCACGGGAAGTCGGCCTTGAGCTTCTTGGTATAGGGCTCGTCGATGACCAGGCCGTAGTCGTAGCTGAGCTCTTCGCCGGCCGCAATGTTGCGCAGCGCCTTGATGAAGATGCGTCCGCCCTGCTCGTCGGCCTCGCAGCTCGGGTCGCACGAGTGGTTGATCCAGCGCGCCGCGTTGCCGTTGACGTTGCCGTCGATCACACGGTCTTCGTCGATGTGGAAGTAGAAGGTGTGATGCGGCTGCGAGGGATCGTGCGGATGGCGGCGCAGCGCCTCTTCCCAGTTGATGACCTCGCCCTTGTATTCGATGAGCGTTTCGCCCTCTGCAATATCCTGCACGGCAAAGACGCCGTTGCCATGGACGCTGGAGCGCCGCGTCTGGATTCGGCGGCCGCCGGAAGAAGGGGATTTGGAAGGCATCGCCGAAGTCTGTTAGTTTGAATATGTACGCATGCGCGTGCGCGTACGCACGCGAAGCGCCAGATTGTAAGGATGTAGCCCCCACGCTCCCTCACTGCGTGTGGTCGCTGCCCCCCCGAGGGGGTGCAGGCCGCCTTGGGGCGGCCCGGCGGCGGCCTGGGCCCCACGCCGCGGCTGCGCAGCGAAGTCGCAGCGGGGCAAGTGAACTGAATGAATAGGACAGGTAGATGAAAACGTTGGTGATTGCAGAGAAACCGTCGGTGGCGCAGGACATCGTGCGCGCGCTCACGCCCGTGGCAGGCAAGTTCGACAAGCACGACGAACACTTCGAGAACGAGAAGTACGTCGTGACCAGCGCCGTGGGCCACCTGGTCGAGATCCAGGCGCCCGAGGAATTCGACGTCAAGCGCGGCAAGTGGAGCTTCGCGAACCTGCCCGTGATTCCGCCGCGCTTCGACCTCAAGCCGGTCGACAAGACCAAGACCCGGCTCAACGCGGTCGTGAAGCAGGCCAAGCGCAAGGACGTGACGCAACTCGTGAACGCCTGCGACGCGGGCCGCGAGGGCGAGCTGATCTTCCGCCTGATCGAGCAGTACGCGGGCGGCAAGGCGCCGCTGGGCAAGCCGGTGAAGCGGCTGTGGCTGCAGTCGATGACGCCGCAGGCGATCCGCGAGGGCTTCGATGCGCTGCGCACCGAAGCCCAGATGCAGGGCCTGGCCGATGCCGCGCGCTCGCGCTCGGAGGCCGACTGGCTGGTCGGCATCAACGGCACGCGCGCCATGACCGCCTTCAACTCGCGCGACGGCGGCTTCTTCCTGACCACCGTGGGCCGGGTGCAGACGCCGACGCTGTCGGTGGTGGTCGAGCGCGAGGAGAAGATCCGCAAGTTCGTGAGCCGCGACTACTGGGAAGTGCACGGCAGCTTTGCCGCCGAGGCCGGCGAGTATCCCGGCAAGTGGTTCGATCCCGACTGGAAGAAGCCGCCTCCCGGCCCCGACGGCGTGCCCGATCCCGAGCAGCGCGCCGACCGCGTCTGGAACGAGCGCGCCGCGCGCGAGATCGCCGAGGCGGCACGCGGCAAGCCCGCCACGGTCACCGAGGAAAGCAAGCCCACGACCAGCGCCTCGCCGCTGCTGTTCGACCTGACCTCGCTGCAGCGCGAGGCCAACGGCCGCTTCGGCTTCAGCGCCAAGACCACGCTGGCGCTCGCGCAGAGCCTCTACGAGCGCCACAAGGCGCTGACCTATCCGCGGACCGATTCGCGCGCGCTGCCCGAGGACTACCTGCCGGTGGTCAAGGACACCATGCAGATGCTCGCCACGAGCGGCATGAAGCACCTGGCGCCCTTCGCGCAGCAGGCGGTGGACAACAACTACGTCAAGCCCTCCAAGCGCATCTTCGACAACGCCAAGGTCAGCGATCACTTCGCGATCATCCCGACGCTGCAGGCGCCCAGCGGCCTCTCGGATGCCGAGCAGAAGCTCTATGACTTCGTCGTGCGGCGCTTCATGTCGGTGTTCTTCCCGAGTGCCGAATACCAGGTCACGACCCGCATCAGCACGGTGGAGCAGGGCGGCCGGAAGTACCCGTTCCGCACCGACGGCAAGGTGCTGGTCAAGGCCGGCTGGCTCGCGATCTGGGGCAAGGAAGCACAGGACGACGAGAAGGAAGAGGACAAGGACGGCAAGCGCCTGGTGCCGGTCCGGCCCGGCGAGGTGGTCAAGGCCGAGTCGGTCGACCTCAAGGGACTCAAGACCCGACCGCCGGCGCGCTACTCCGAAGCCACGCTGCTCGGCGCCATGGAAGGCGCGGGCAAGACCATCGACGACGACGAGCTGCGCGAAGCCATGCAGGAGAAGGGCCTCGGCACCCCCGCCACGCGCGCGGCCACGATCGAAGGCCTGCTGGCCGAGAAGTACATGATCCGCGAGGGCCGCGAGCTGATCCCGACCGCCAAGGCCTTCCAGCTCATGACGCTGCTGCGCGGCCTCGGCGTCGAGGAACTGTCGAAGGCCGAGCTCACGGGCGAGTGGGAATACAAGCTCGCGCAGATGGAGCACGGCAAGCTGAGCCGCGAGGCCTTCATGCGCGAGATCGCCGAGATGACCGAGCACATCGTCAAGAAGGCGAAGGAATACGACCGCGACACGGTGCCCGGCGACTACGCGACGCTCGCCACGCCGTGCCCCAACTGCGGCGGCGTCGTGAAGGAGAACTACCGCCGCTACACCTGCACCGGCAAGGCGAACCAGGAACCCTGCGGCTTCTCGTTCGGCAAGTCGCCGGCGGGCCGCACCTTCGAGGTGGCCGAGGCCGAGGCGCTGCTGCGCGACAAGCACATCGGCCCGCTCGAGGGCTTCCGCTCCAAGGCCGGCTGGCCCTTCACCTCCGAGATCGTGCTGAAATTCGACGACGAGGCGAAGAACTGGAAGCTCGAGTTCGACTTCGGCGACGACAAGAACGCCGACACCGGCGAGATCGTCGATTTCGGCGACCAGGACACGGTGGGACCGTGCCCGATCTGCGGCGCGCCGGTGTTCGAGCACGGCAGCAACTACGTCTGCGAGAAATCGGTGCCGACCAACGCGCAGCCGACCCCGAGCTGCACCTTCAAGACCGGCAAGATCATCCTGCAGCAGCCGGTCGAGCGCGCCCAGGTCGAGAAGCTGCTGGCGACCGGCAAGACCGACCTGCTCGACAAGTTCGTGTCGATGCGCACGCGCCGGCCGTTCAAGGCCTTCCTGGCCTGGAACGCGGAAGAGGGCAAGGTGACGTTCGAGTTCGAGCCGCGCGCGAGCAAGTTCCCGCCGCGCAAGACCTTCGCGAAGGCCGCGCCGGCCGCCAAGAAGGCCGCGGCGAAGAAGACGCCCGCAGCCAAGAAGGTGGCGGCCAAGAAGACGGCCGAGGCCAAGCCCAAGGCGCCGCGCAAGCCCGCCGCGGGCCTCAAGCCCAGCGACGCGCTGGCCGCGGTGATCGGCACCGATCCCGTGCCGCGCACCGAGGTCATCAAGAAGCTGTGGGACTACATCAAGGCCAACGGCCTGCAGGACGCGACCAACAAGCGCGCGATCAATGCCGACGCCAAGCTCAAGCCGGTGTTCGGCAAGGACCAGGTCACGATGTTCGAGCTCGCCGGCATCGTCGGCAAGCACCTGAGCGCATGAAGGAGATCCCGATGAAGACGCTGATCGCCATTCTTTTCGCCAGCAGCCTCGGCCTCCTCGCGGGCTGCGCCTCGGGCGGCGCAAACAGTGCCAACGGCAGCTCTGCCGGCACCGGCGGCAGTGGCGTCACGGTGTTCGGCACCATCGACGCCGGCGTCACGAACACGCGCAACCAGAGCCGTTGATGGCAGCCGCCCGCGAGCTGGCCTGCGCCTGGCTGCTCGCCGATCCCGGCTCCGAGGCCGCGCGCGCCGACGTGCGCATCGGGATCGACGACGACGGCCGCATCGGCGCCATCGCGCCGCTGGCCGGTGCGGCGCCCGGGCCGCGGCAGCTGGTGCTGCCCGCACTTTCGAATGCGCACGACCACGCGCGCACCTTCCGCACCGCGACGCTGGGCTCCTACGGCCAGCCGCTCGAAGGCTGGCTGCCGTTCCAGGGCGTGCTGCCGGGCATGGACCCGTACCTGTGCGCGGCAACCTCGTTCGCGCGCTCGGTGCGGCGCGGCGTCGCCAACCTGATGGTCCACTACACGCGCGTGCAGGGCGGCATGGGCTATGCCGACGAAGCGCTGGCCGTGGCCCGCGCGGCGCAAGACGTCGGCGTGCGCATCGGCTTCGCGATCGCGCTGCGCGATCGGCACGGGCTCGGCTATGCCGATGACGCGCGGGTGCTGAACGCGCTGCGTCCCGGCATCCGCGAAGCTGTGGCGGGGCGGCTGGCGGTCAGGCCGGTGGCGCCGGCGCAGCAGCTCGCGCTGGTGGACGAGGTCGCCGATGCGGTGCGCGATGCCGGGCTCGGGGATCAGGTCACGGTCCAGTACGGGCCGACCGCGGTGCAGTGGTGCAGCACGCCGCTGCTCGAGGCGATCGCACGGGCCTCCGCCGACAGCGGCCGGCCCATCCACATGCACTGCCTCGAGACCCGCTACCAGCGCCAGTGGGCCGACGCCGAGCATCCGGGCGGCATGCTGCGCTTCCTCGACGCCATCGGCCTGCTGAGCCCGCGGCTCACGCTCGCGCACTGCGCGTGGGCGCGGCCCGACGAGCTCGCACTGCTGGCCGAGCGCGGCGTGACGATCGCGGTCAACACCAGTTCCAACCTCGGCCTCAAGTCGGGCATCGCGCCGGTGCCCGAGATGCTGGCGCAGGGCTGCCGGATCGCGATGGGGCTCGATGGCGGCGCCTTCGACGACGACGACGACGCGTTGCGCGAGATGCGGCTGGCCCATGCGCTGCATCGCGGCCGGGGCTTCGACACCACGATGAGCCGCGCGCAGCTGTGGGCCTTCGCAGCGCAGCACGGGCCGCGCGCCGTGCGCGGCGGCGAGGCCCGCGGCGGCCGCATCGCGGTGGGCGAGCAGGCCGACCTGCTGGTGCTCGACTGGGACGCGCTCGACGACGACGCCCTGTTCCCGGACATCGACCCGCTGGATCTGCTGCTGGCCCGCGCCAGCGGCACCCACGTCGCGCAGGTGTTCGTGGGCGGGCGCTGCGTGGTCGACGGCGGTCGCGTGCAGGGCATCGACGAGCCCGCATCGAACGCCGAGCTGCTGGCCCGCATGCGCGCCGCGCTGGCCGCGAACGGCGCACCGGCCGCCTGGCTGGCCACCGCGCGGGCGCTGGCCGAAGACCTGGCGCCGTTCTACCGCGAAGGCCACTTCGGCTGCTGCGGCTGAGGCCGCCCCGAACCGAACCCCGGCCTCAGCGCATCAGCAACGCCTGCCGCAACAGCCGCGCCGCGCGGTTGCGGATGCGCCCCGGCGCGCTGCGCAGCGGCCCCTTGGGGCTGACCTTGGCGGTCGCGCAGGCCCACAGGAAGTCCTGCAGGATGGCGGTGTCGTCGACCGTGTCGGTGGCGCCGTAGGTGTGGAACTCCGGATGCCACTGCGTGGCCGCGATGTAGCTGCGGCCACGATCGGCCTTGCGCCGGATCGCCTCGGGAATGCGGTCGGGGATGCTCCACGCATCGACCTCGAAGCCCGGTGCCAGGTCTTTCACGCCCTGGTGGTGGATGCTGTTGACACGCGCGCTCTCCATGCCGGGGTAGAGCTTCGACAGCCGCGAGCCCGGCGTGATGCTGACCTCGTGGAAGTTCTGGTCGTAGGTGACGGCGTCGCGATGGCGCAGCGCGTTCGGGTGCTGGGCCTCGATGTCCTGGTACAGCGTGCCGCCGAAGGCCACGTTGATCAGCTGCAGCCCGCGGCAGACGCCGAAGATCGGCTTGCCGGCCTGCTCGAAGGCTTCCACCAGCGCCAGGTCGTAGAGGTCGCGGATGCGGTCGCCGACCCAGGCGTCCTTGAGCGGCACCTCGCCATAGCTGCCGGGCCAGACATCAGCACCGCCGTGCATCACGACGCCGTCGAGCCACTCGGCGTAGTGCGACAGCTTGGTGTCGCCGCGCGCGGTGGCGCCGGTCGGGCAGGGCACCATCACCACCATCGCGCCGGCCGACATCAGCCAGTGCGCGATCGACTGCTCGACGTACTGCAGGGTCTTGTTGGTAAACAGCGAGCGCGCCGGATCGGCGTGCGAGAAACAGGCCGACAGGCCGATCTTGAGACGTCCGGAAACGGTTTGTGACATGAGGCTGGGAGCTCCGCGCGACGCATCGCACCGATGGTGAGTGGCTAAGTCATTGTGTCGCCTTCGCGGCCCGCGCGCACTGCGCCCGCGAAGCGCCCCCACGTCGGACGGCACGCCGCGATAGCATCGCCTTCCTTCCTTCCCTCACGACGCGGAGACAGCACATGAAGACGATCAAGGGTCCGGCCATCTTCCTGGCCCAGTTCACGGGCGACGCGGCGCCCTTCGATTCGCTCGACGCCATCGCGGGCTGGGCGGCAGGCCTGGGCTACAAGGGCGTGCAGATACCGAGCTGGGACGCGCGCGTCTTCGACCTGAAGAAGGCCGCCGAAAGCAGGACCTATTGCGACGAGGTCAAGGGCACGCTGGCGGCCCACGGCCTGGAGATCACCGAGCTGTCGACCCATCTGCAGGGCCAGCTGGTGGCGGTGCATCCGGCCTACGACGCGGGTTTCGACGGCTTCGCGGCGCCCGAGGTGCGCAACGACCCCGCAAGACGCCAGCAATGGGCGGTGCAGCAGCTGCGCTACGCGGCCAGGGCGTCGCAGAACCTGGGGCTGACCGCGCACGCCACCTTCTCGGGGGCCCTGGCATGGCCTTACCTGTACTCGTGGCCGCCCCGCCCGCGAGGCCTGATCCAGGAGGCCTTCGACGAGCTGGCCCGGCGCTGGAAGCCGATCCTCGACGCCTTCGACGATGCCGGCGTCGACGTCTGCTACGAGATCCACCCGGGCGAGGACCTGCACGACGGCGTCACCTACGAGATGTTCCTCGAGCGCGTGGGCAACCATCCGCGCGCCTGCCTGCTGTACGACCCGAGCCACTTCGTGCTGCAGCAGCTCGACTACCTGAGCTACATCGACCACTACCACGAGCGCATCAAGATCTTCCACGTGAAGGATGCCGAGTTCAATCCGACCGGCAAGCAGGGCGTCTACGGCGGCTTCCAGAACTGGATCGACCGCGCCGGCCGGTTCCGCTCTCTCGGCGACGGCCAGGTCGACTTCGGCGCCATCTTCTCGAAGCTGGCGGCCTACGACTTCCCCGGCTGGGCGGTGCTCGAGTGGGAATGCTGCATCAAGCATCCCGAGGACGGCGCGCGCGAAGGCGCGGAATTCATCGCCAGCCACATCATCCGCGTGGCCGAGCGGGCCTTCGACGATTTCGCGGCCGGCGGCGTCGACAGCGCCGCCAACCGCGCGATGCTCGGCATCCGATAGGGCCCGCACGGGCCCTAGATGCCCTCGGGCTTGCGCAGCGTCCCCATGCGGTCGATCGCATGGACCTTGATGCGTCGCACCTCGGGGCCCTGCCGCACCGTGAGTTCGATCTCGGCGTCGGCAAGCGGCCGCCGCCAGAGCTGCTTGTAGAAGGCCTCGAGCGTGCCGACCTCGACACCGTCGACCGCCAGCACCACGTCCCCGGGCTGCAGTCCGGCCTCGAGCGAGGGGCCCCAGCGGTCGACCCGCACGATCTGCACATGGCCGTCCCGCTCGAACGAGGACAGACCGAGCCATGGCCGCGCGCTGGCGCGGGTGCGCCCGGTCGCCTGCATCTCGGCCAGCACCGGCTGCAGCAGCTCGACCGGCACGAACATGTTGCCCGGCAGCGCGCGGTTCGGGCCGCCGGCCTCGCGCACCAGCAGGCTGCCGATGCCGACCAGCTCGCCGTCGCGGTTGAAGAGCGGCGCGCCGCTGTGGTTGGCGATCGGCGGGCTCGTGAACAGGGCGACGTCGATGTGGTATTCCCAGTTGCCCGAGAAGGGCCGCACGGCCACCAGGCGCGTGAAGCCGACCTCGGTGCCGCCGCGGCCCGCGAAGGCCGCCAGCAGCGGTTCGCCCGGTGTCAGCGCGGCCACGCCGGCCAGCGGCACCGGCTCGATGCCGATCAGCGGCACCAGCGGGCGGATCAGGCCGAAGCCGGTGGCGAGGTCATAGGCCACCTGGCGCGCCGGCAGGCGGCGATCGTCCGGTGTCAGCACCTCGATGGTCTCGGCCTCGAGCAGCAGGTAGCCGATGGTGAGGATCAGGCCGTCCTCGCCGATGACCACGCCCGAGCCCATGCGCAGCCGGCCCAGGTTCTCGGCCGAGGTCGCGCCCTCGGTGGCCGTCACCTGCACCGCGACCACTGCATCACCGGCGCGCTGCAAGGCCTGGACCCGGGCCTCGGCCGCGGCGACATCGAGGAGGGCGGGCGTGGCGGCGGGGGCGGCAGCGGTTGCAGCGGTTGCGGCAGGCGCGGCCCAGGCGGGGGACAGGAAACCCGGCACGGCCGCCAGCGCAGCCACCAGCGCGAGGCGCCAGCGGGCGGCCGGGCGTGGCAACACCGGCCGAATGGCGGAACGGAAATCTTCTTTCATGGCCGCGCGCCTCGAAACGATGGTGTCGACATGGTGCGCCGCAAGCGGCCCGCATTCAAGCCCGCGATGTCGCGCGGGGTGTCATGAAGCCGAAATAGCAACTGTCATGCCAGATCGCATATAATCCGGGGTTCGTTTCGATTCAACGACGAAGCACTTTCGTCTTTTGCCGGCCGGCCTGATGACCTTCCAAGAGGTTCGGGCCCTACCAGTCAAGCCGGCTTCCACAGTGTGTTGGAGCGCCAGACCCGGCGCCCATGTTTGCCACCACTGCCTTCGTACTTTGTTGAAGCGAACAGCGCGCTGTCCGCTCCGGTGGGCGCCATGTTCCGGCCGGCCCGCGCTCGTTTTTCTCAAACTCATATGAAGCGTTTCGCGGCGTCGCGGGGCGCGAAGGCTTTCGATGGACATCATTCAACACAGCATCGCAGTGGGCAAGTACCTTGTCTCGCCGCTCATCAAGGATCTCGACGACGGCCGCTTCTCGGCTTCGGTCTCGATCCGCTCCGGCCGCGGCAGCGGCACGCACGACCGCGTGATGCGTTTCACACCGAGTTTCGCGAGCCATGCCGCCGCCGTCCGCTACGCGGTCGACCAGGGCCTGGGCTTCATCCGCGAACGCAGCAGCTCGCGCGCGCCTTGCGCCGCTTGATCAGGCACACCGATTTCCTATCCAATCACGTCAATCCATTCAAAAGGTAATTCATGCCCAAGGAAGAACTGATCGAAATGAACGGCGCAGTGACCGAAGTGCTGCCCGACTCGCGCTACCGCGTCACGCTCGACAACGGCCATCAGCTCATCGCCTACAGCGGCGGCAAGATGCGCAAGCACCACATCCGCATCCTGGCGGGTGACAAGGTGTCGCTCGAGCTGTCGCCCTACGACCTGACCAAGGGCCGCATCACGTTCCGCCATCTGGAACGTCGCGGCCCGCCGCCGGTCGGCGGCAACAACTCGCAGCGCCGCTGACCCGCGACGTGACCGGTTCCGCCACCGACTTCGCCACGCTTGCGCTTTCGCCGCAGGCGCTCGCGAACCTGAAGCAGCTGGGCTACCTGCAGATGACGCCGATCCAGGCGGCCAGTCTGCCGGTGGCGCTGCTCGGGCGGGACCTGATCGCCCAGGCCAAGACCGGCAGCGGCAAG
Organism: Variovorax jilinensis; assembly: GCF_030316885.1. Lineage (GTDB taxonomy): Bacteria > Pseudomonadota > Gammaproteobacteria > Burkholderiales > Burkholderiaceae_C > Variovorax > Variovorax jilinensis. The sequence continues at coordinate 294,144 of NZ_JASZYQ010000004.1, forward strand.
ACCGCCGCCTTCGCGCTGGCGCTGCTGGCCAACCTCAATGCCCGTCGATTCGCGGTGCAGGCGATGGTTCTGTGCCCCACGCGCGAGCTGGCCGACCAGGTCACGACCGAGATCCGCCGCCTGGCGCGGGCCGAAGAGAACATCAAGGTGGTCACGCTCTGCGGCGGCGTCGCGTTGCGCGGCCAGCTGGCCAGCCTCGAGCACGGCGCGCACATCGTGGTCGGCACGCCGGGCCGCATCATGGACCACCTCGATCGCGGCAGCCTCGACCTGTCGGCGCTCAACACGCTGGTGCTCGACGAGGCCGACCGGATGCTCGACATGGGGTTCTTCGACGACATCGCCAAGGTCGCGCGGCTGTGCCCGAAGGAGCGCCAGACGCTGCTGTTCTCGGCCACGTACCCCGAAGGCATCGCCAGGCTGAGCGCGCAGTTCATGAAGGACCCGCAGCAGATCACGGTGCAATCCCAGCACGATCACGGCAAGATCCGCCAGCGCTGGTACCAGGTGACGAACACCGAGCGCCTGCATGCGGTGAGCCTGCTGCTGAACCACTTCCGCCCGCAGAGCACGCTGGCGTTCTGCAACACCAAGCAGCAGTGCCGCGACCTGGTTCAGGTGCTGCAGGCCCAGGGCTTCAGCGCGCTGGCCCTGTTCGGCGAGCTCGAGCAGCGCGAGCGCGACCAGGTGCTGGTGCAGTTCGCGAACCGCAGCTGCTCGGTGCTGGTGGCGACCGACGTCGCGGCGCGCGGCCTCGACATCGCCGACCTGGAGGCGGTGATCAACGTCGACGTGACGCCCGACTCCGAGGTCCACATCCACCGCATCGGCCGCACCGGCCGCGGCGACGCGGAAGGCCTGGCGCTCAATCTCGCGTCGATGGACGAGATGGGCAGCGTCGGCAAGATCGAGCAGCTGCAGGGCCGCGAATCCGAATGGCATCCGCTGGCCGAACTCACGCCCGACGCCGCCGGCCCGCTGCAGCCGCCGATGGCGACGCTGCAGATCGTCGGCGGGCGCAAGGAGAAGATCCGCGCCGGCGACGTGCTGGGCGCGCTGACCGGCGAAGCCGGCTTCTCCAAGGAGCAGGTCGGCAAGATCAACGTCAACGAATTCTCCACCTACGTGGCGGTCGAGCGGCGCATTGCGCGCGAAGCCGCCCACCGGCTTTCCACCGGCCGCGTCAAGGGCAAGACCGTCAAGGTACGGCTGCTCGACGATGTGGCCTAATCACGTCCTTCGTTTTTTTATCCACTGAGCTTTCCATGCCCAAGAAAATCCGCACCGAGGCAGACCGCATTGCCACCCCCAAGCCCGTTCCGATGGCCGGCTACAACGTCCCCAAGTCGGGTGGCGGCCAGAAGGTCAGCCTGGAGCGCGGCACCGCGACGCGCAGCAAGAAGAACCCCGGCAAGCGCGCCAAGAAGGGCGGCTGACCGGCTCTCCCCGCATCGAGGGCGCGCTGTCGTGCGTCCCTCTTGCCGAAGACGCGCCTGCGGGCGCGTTTTTCATGGGCGCCTCGATTCCGACACCATGTCCGACGACTACCAGATCGACATCCCGCCCTCGTTCTTCGCGGTCTACACCGATGCCCGCGGCCGGCTGTCCGAGCCGCTGGCGACGGTGCGCACGCGCTACGAGGTCTGCGAGGACCTCGCGAACCACCTGGTGCAGCATGCCCAGCTGCTGCACCACGTCGAGGTGCCGTCCGAGGACGAGATCCTGCGGCGCATCCAGGCCGGGCTGTGCAGCGCCGAATCCGGCGTGTCCGCGCCCGAGGCGCGCTGGATCGTGCGGCGGCTGGCCGAGCTGCTGAACTGGCCCGCGCCGGCGGGCGAGGAACCGGCGGCGGACTGACGGGCCTTCCGGCGGGCGCCCGGCGCGGTCACAATCCGCGTCGCCCCGCGTTCCGAGAAGGAGTCCGCATGCCCGCCACACCATCCCCCGCCCGCCGCTGGCTGGTTCGCATCGCCGTGCTGCTGGTGGCCGGGGTCGCGCTGGTCGCGGCTGCGCTGCTCGCGGGTGACCAACTGGCGCGCCAGAAGATGCGGCGCACGGTCGATGTCGCGGTCCAGGGCGTCGGCTTTCGCGACGACCCGGCCGCGATCGAACGCGGCCGCTACCTGTTCGCCTCGCGCGGCTGTGCCGACTGCCATGGCGCGGGCGGCGGCGGCCGGGTCTTCGTCGCCGAAGGCAACGGCATGCGGCTGGCCGGCCCCAACATCAGCCCGGGGCCCGGCAACGTGGTCGCGGGCTACACGGCGGCCGACTGGGAACGCGCGATCCGCCACGGCGTCGATCGCGGCGGCCGGGCGCTCATGGTGATGCCGAGCGAGGACTACAACCGATTCACCGACGACGATCTCGCGGCCCTGGTCGCCTGGCTGCGGCACATGCCGCCGGCGCCGGGCGGCGGTCCGGTGATCGAGCTGCCGCTGCCGGTGCGCGCGCTCTACGGCTTCGGCCTCATCAAGGACGCGGCCGCGAAGATCGACCACACGCGGCCGCCCGAGAAGGGGGTGCCCGAAGGCGTGACGCTGGCGCACGGCGCCTATGTCGCGAACATGTGCCTGGGCTGCCACGGCCCGAGGCTCGCGGGCGGCAAGATCCCGGGCGGCCCGCCCGACTGGCCGGCTGCGGCCAACCTCACGCCCGGCGAGCGCTCGGGGATGGCGCCCTATGCCGACCCCGAGGCCTTTGCGGCGATGTTCAGGAGTGGCAGGCGGCCCGACGGGACGCCGTTGCGCGTGATGCCGTTCGGCTCGCTGGGCCAGCTGAGCGACACCGACATGAAGGCGCTCCACCTGTACCTGCGCAGCCTCGCGCCGCTCCCGCCCGGATAGGCAGGTGCGGCCGTGCCGCGGCCCGACGCCTCAATCGACCTTCGCGCCCGACGCCTTCACCACCACGCCCATCGCGTCCCAGTCAGCCCGCAGCAGCTTCTGGAAGGCCTCGGGACTCTGGCTGCGCGGCTCGACCCCCAGGCGCTTGAAACGCTCCTGGATCGCCGGGTCGGCCATGACCTTGTGGGTCGCGGCGTTGAGGCGCTCGACCTCCGCCTTCGGCGTGCCCGCCGGCGCCAGCAGGCCGATCCAGGAATCGAAGGCGTAGCCCGGCAGGCCGCTCTCCGCCACGGTGGGCAGCGCCGGCAAAAAGGGGCTGCGCGCTTCGCCGGTGGAGGCCAGCAGCTTCATGCGCGGGTCGTTCTGGAAGCCCATCACGCCGATGCTCGACGAGATCACCGCCTGCACCCGGCCCGCGAGCACCTCGTTGACCGCCTCGCCGGTCGACTTGGTCGGGATGTGCGTCATCTCGAGGCCGGCCTTGGCGAGAAAGGAGGCCATCGCGAGGTGGGTGGCGCTGCCGTTGCCGGCCGAGGCGTAGTTGTACTTGCCCGGGTTGGCCTTCACCAGCTTGATGAAGTCGGCCGCGCTCGCGACGTTCAGGTCGCTGGCCACCGCCAGCACGTAGCCGGCGTTGCCGATGTTGGCCACGCCGACGAAATCCTTCAGCGGGTCGTAGGGCAGCTTGCCGTAGAGGAAGCCCGCGATGTGGTGGCTGGCGGCCGCGAGCACCAGCGTGTTGCCATCGGGCGGCGCCTTGGCGACGATGGCCGCCCCGACGGTGCCGCCGGCGCCGGCCCGGTTCTCGACGATCACCGACGCGTCGAGCGCCGCACCGAGCTCGTTGTTGAACGCGCGCGCCACCGTGTCCTGCACGGCGCCGGTGCCGAAGGGCACGACGATGCGGATCACGCGCTGCTGCGCCCGCGCCGGCAGCGCGGCGCCGAGCGCCAGCAGGCCGGCCGCGGCGGCCATGGAACGTCGGGTGAACGAGGGCTTCATCTGCGGTTTTCCTGGTTTGGGGAAGAGTCGGGGAGTCGGACGTCGGCGGCTTCAGCGACCGCCCACCGGCAGCCAGCGCTCCACGAGCTTCACGAAGTAGCTGGCGCCGATCGGGATGATCTGGTCGTTGAAGTCGAAGGAGGTGTTGTGGATGATGCACGGCCCCGGGCCGTGGCCGTCGAGCCGATGGTCGCCGTCGCCGTTGCCCAGGAAGGCATAGCAGCCGGGCCGCGCCAGCAGCATGTGGGCGAAGTCCTCCGCCCCCATCACGGCCGGGAAGTCGTCGGTGACCATGTCGGCACCCACCACCTCGCGCATCACTTCGGCGGCGAAGCGGGCCTCGGCCTGGTGGTTGACGACCGGTGGCGAGGCGCGCGTGAAGCTCACCTCGGCCGTGCACTCGTGGGCCGCGGCCACGCCTTCGGCCACGGTGCGCAGCCGGGCCTCGATCTTGTCGAGCGCGTCGATCGAGAAGGTGCGCACCGTGCCACCGACGCTGGCCGCGTCGGGGATCACGTTGGGCGCGTCGGAGCCCTGCAGCTGCGTGACCGCGAGCAGCGCGCGCTCCGTGCTGGCGATGGTGCGCGGCACGAGGGTCTGCAGCTGCTGCGCGAGCGTGACCACCGCAGCAACCGGATCGATGCCGGTGTGCGGCATCGATGCGTGCGTGCCGCGGCCGCGCAGCGTGATCCTGTAGGTGTTGCTCGACGCCATGAGCGCGCCTTCGTTGAGCGCGAAGCGGCCGACATCGCCCACCGGGAAGTTGTGCAGGGCGAACACCGCGTCGCACGGGAAGCGCTCGAACAGGCCGTCCTGGATCATCTTCTTGGCGCCCGCCTTGCCCATCTCCTCGGCCGGCTGGAAGATGAAGTGAACCGTGCCGTCGAAGGCCACGCCGGGCTGAGACAGGTGCCAGGCCGCGGCCAGCAGCATCGTCGTGTGGCCGTCATGGCCGCAGGCGTGCATGCGGCCCGCGTGGGTGGACTTGTGGGCGAATTCGTTGGCCTCGTGCAGCGGCAGCGCGTCCATGTCGGCGCGCAGGCCGATGGTGCGCGCGCCGTTGCCGCGGCGCAGTACGCCCACCAGGCCGGTGCCCGCGATGCCGCGGTGCACCTCGATGCCCCATTCCTCCAGCAGGGCTGCCACCTTCTGCGAGGTGCGGTGCTCCTCGAAGCCCAGTTCGGGGTGGGCGTGGATGTCGCGGCGGATCGCGACGAAGCGGGACACGTCCGCAAAGGAGTCGGCCAGATTCATGGGGCGCTGCAAATGGAGAAGGGCAGCGCATTCTGACGCAAGCCGGGGCCTCTATCAGCCGCGTCCTTCCGCGTTGCGCTTGCGCGTCGCGGCCGCCTTCTTCGCCGAGGCGGAGCGCTCGGCCGCGGATCGCGACGCCGAAGCCGCACCGCCCTGCGTGCCACCCTTGTGCGCCGGCGCGTGGCTCTCGGCATTGCCACGGCCCGATCCGCTCTTCTTGCCGCCGCCGGTCTCGGCATTCACGGTCGCCCAGGCGCGCCGCTCGGCCTCGCCCTTGCCGACGCCGCGCTGCTCGTAGCCCTGCTCGATGTGCCGGGCGGTGCGCTTCTGCTTGTCGGTGTAGGAAGACTTGTCACCTCTTGGCATGGCGGTACTCCTTCTTCAAGATGAATCGCGGTTGTCGAGCCCCCAACCGGCCCCAGCGGTAGGAAGCGGCGGCCGGCGCGCGTCGGCCGTGGCCTGCGCGCCGCACACTGGCTGTTCGGCCGCTTCCTGCGGCGCGCGCGATCCGGTACCTTCAGACTCGAGACATCTCGAGGAGCGAGCGTGAAGCAAAAGCACATCACGGCCTGTGCAGGCCTGAGCGTCCTGGCCGCCTTCGCGGCCGCCACCGCGGGCTATGCGGCCCTGCGGCTGCGCCATGCGGGCCGCCTGGCGCACCGCAGCCATCCCTTCGAGCGCCAGGCCAGCCCGGAGGGCGCACGCCTGCTGGTGGTGGGCGACAGCACCGCGGCCGGCAGTGGCGCCAGCAGCCCCGGATGCAGCCTGCCGGGCCTGCTGTCGCGCGCCAATCCCACGCTCACGGTGGTCAACCGCGCCACGCCCGGCGCCCGCTTCGAGGACATGGCGGCACGCTTCGACGACGACGAGCGCTTCGACGCCGTGCTGGTGCTTGGCGGCGCAGCCGACGCGTTGCGGCCGACCGGCGACGCCCGCCTGCGCGCGGCGCTGCAACGGGTGGCGCAGCGCGCACGGGTCTGCTCCGACCTGGTGGTGTTCATGCCACCCGGCAACCTCGGCAACCTGCGCTTCCTGCTGCCGCCCTGGAACTGGTGGATGAGCTGGCGCGCCCGGCGGCTGCAGGCGCTGGTCGCCGAGGTGGCGCAGGCCAACGGCGCGCGCCATGTGTCGCTGTACCTCGCCCGCGCAGACGATCCCTTCGCGCGCCATCCCGCGCGGCTCTCGGCGCGCGATCGCCTGCATCCGAGCGACGCCGGCTACGAGCTGTGGCAGCGGGAGCTCGAGACGCAGGTCCAGCTCTCGGCGCGGCTGCGCAAGATCGGCCGCAGCGCGGCCACGCGCGGGCCCGCCTTCTAGGCGGCGGCAAGGTTCGAGGGCGCGAGCGCGAACACCGGCTCGACCCGCCACCACGCAGGCAGCAGCGCCCGGATTTCCCGGCGCGCGAAGCGGTCGTCGAGCAGATAGAGCACGCCTGCATCGGTTTCGCTCCGGATCACGCGACCGGCCGCCTGCACCACCTTCTGCAGCCCGGGATAGACGTAGGTGTACGCATAGCCGTCGCCGAACAGCGCCTCCATGCGTTCGCGCATCACCTCGTTGGGCTCGTTGTGCTGCGGCAGTCCGAGGCTGGCAACGAAGGCACCCACGAGCCGGTCGCCGGGCAGGTCGATGCCCTCGCCGAAGGCACCGCCGAGCACCGCGAAGCCCACGCCCCGGCCGCCCGCCACGAAGCGCGCGAGGAAGGCCTCGCGCTCGGGCTCGCGCATGCCGCGCGATTGCGACCACGCCGGCACGCCGGGGTGCCGCGCCGCAAACGCGGCCGCGGCGCTGGCCAGGTAGTCGAAGCTGCCGAAGAACGCCAGGTAGTTGCCGGGCCGCTCCGCGTACCGGGCCCCGACGATGTCGACCAATGCGGCGAGCGAGCGGTCGCGATCGCGAAAGCGCGTCGACAGGTCCATCGCCACACGCACCGCGAGTTGGTCGCTGTGGAACGGCGAGCCGACGTCGAGCGTGGCCGTGTCGTCAGGCAGGCCCAGCGTGTCGCGGTAGAAGTCGAACGGCGCGAGCGTGCCCGAGAAGCAGGCCGCCGAGGCCGCGTCGGCGAAGCGCGACTGCAGGAACGGCGCCGGCACCAGGTTGCGGATCGCGAGCGCGCGCGCACCGTCGGCGCCGAGCGTGGCCTCGAACACCGAATGCTGGCCGAAGCTGTCGGCCAGCCGGGCGAACTGCAGCAGATCGAAGAAGCACTGCTGCAGCGCGCCCGGCGGCTCGTCCGGCCGGGCCGCGAAATGCTCGGCCAGGACCGCGACCGCATCCTGCAGCGCGCGCGCGAAGCGCTCCGGAATCTGCGTGAGCGGCAGATAGGCCGCGACCTGGTCGCGCTGCAGCGTGCGCCATTCGCGATCGAGCACGGCCAGCGCCTTGCGGATGGCGGCCGGCGCCTTCGCGCGCACGGCGTCGAGAGCGCCCGCATCGAGCCCGGCCGAGTACATGCCGCGCGCGCGCTCGAGCAGGTTGTGGGCCTCGTCGACCAGCAGCGCGACGCGCCATTCCTCGTCCTTCGCGAGGGCCCAGAGGAAGGCGCTGCCGTCGAAGTAGTAGTTGTAGTCGGCCACCACGACATCGCTCCAGCGCACCAGCTCCTGCGACAGGAAGTAGGGGCAGACGCCGTGCGCGAGCGCGATGCCGCGCACCGCCTCGCGGTCGAGCCAGGCCGCGGCTACCGCCTCGCTGCGGGCGGCCGGCAACCGGTCGTAGAAGCCTCGGGCTAGCGGGCAGTCGTCGCCGTTGCAGGCCCGGCCCGGGTTCTCGCAGACCTTCTCGCGCGCGGCCAGCTCGAGCACGCGCAGCGGCGCCTGCGCGCGCCCCAGGCCGCGCAGCGCGCCGAGCGCGACCGCCCGGCCCGAGGTCTTGGCGGTGAGAAAGAAGATCTTGTCCAGCGGCCGCGCGGGCCGCGCCTTGAGCAGGGGGAACAGGGTCGCCACCGTCTTGCCGATGCCCGTGGGCGCCTGCGCGAGCAGCGGGCGGCCCGACATCGCCGAACGGTAGACCGCCTGCGCGAGCGCCCGCTGGCCGGGCCGGAACTCGCCGTGCGGGAACGACAGCAGCGCCAGCGCGGCGTCGACCGCACTGCGATGGCGTGCCTCCTGCTCGGCCCAGGCCAGGTAGCCGTTGCAGAGGGTGTCGAAATGCTGCTTCAGTTCGTCCGACGTCCAGCTCTGCGCGAGCACCGTTTCCTTTTCCTCGTCGAGGTCGTAGTAGACCAGCGCGACCTCGACGCTCTCGAGCCCGTCGCGCTCGCACAGCATCCAGGCATAGCTGCGCGCCTGCGCCCAGTGCAGCGCGCGATGGTTGGCCTTGATGCGCGCGAAGTCGCCGCGGAAGGTCTTGATCTCCTCGACGCGGCGTCGACGCGGGTCCCAGCCGTCGACGCGGCCGCGCACCGTCAGGCGGCCGAAGCGCGTGGAGAGCGACACCTCGCTCTCGTAGTCGAGGTTGCGGCGGGCCTGTACGGCGCGGTGGCCGGCCTGGCCTTCCTGCGCGCTCGGCACCGGCACGAAGCGCAGGTCCAGGTCACCGGCCTTGGCCGCGAAGGCGCACAGCGAGCGCACAGAGACCGCGAGCGGATCGCTGCCGTGGGTGGGCGAGGGAAGGGCGGACATGGGGCTGGATGAATATACAGGCCCGGGCGACGCGGTGTAGGATCGTCGTCGCCATGAAAATCCAGAAAGACACCGCGGTCACGCTCCGCTTCAAGGTGGCCGATGCGGTCACGAACCAGCTCCTCGACGAGGGCAAGAGCCCCATGGTCTATCTGCACGGCGGCTACGACAACACCTTTCCGAAGATCGAGGCAGCGCTCGAAGGCAAGGAGCAGGGCTTCCAGGCCACCATCCACCTGGCGCCCGAGGACGCCTTCGGCGCGCGCGACGAAGCATTGCTGCGCACCATCCCGAAGAGCGAGTTCCCGCCCGGCGTGAAGGTCGGCGGCCAGCTCGAGGGGCGCGACGACCAGGGCGAGGCCCACGTGTTCACGGTGGTCAAGATCAAGGGGCCGCAGGTGCTGCTCGACGGCAACCATCCGCTGGCCGGGAAGTCGCTGAAGTTCAGCCTGACCGTGACCGGCGTGCGTGCCGCTAGCGCGGAAGAGATTGCGCATCGCCATGTGCATGGCGAGCACGGTCACCATCACTGACGCCGCTTCGGGCCGCCATCACGACGGCCGTACCGAGTTCCTTCATCAGCGCGCGTTCGACGACCACCAGGCGCGCAAAGCTCTCGAGTTCCGCCTCACTGGGCCCCGGCCCGGCGCCTTGCAGCTGTTCGCGGAACGCGCCCACGATCCGCTCGTGCGCGAGCAGGCGCGTTCCGCTCGCGGTGGCCGCCACGCTGCGCAGGGTGGCGACTTCGGCGTCGAATGAGCGATCCATCCCGGGTATCCAGTTTCTGGTTGAACGAAGCCGCGAGTCTGAGCAAAGTGACGCCCGCGGTGTGTAGGCCGAAAGCTTGCGTTGATGCCCCGAGGCCTCATATGTCACGGATCGGCCCTCCGATCGCGGGCCCCAACGAAAGTGCCACCACCATGAACGCTTCCAGCCCCATCGTGCAGATCCAGGCCCTGGGCTTCCCCTGGGCCACCATCGACCCCTTCCTGTTCTGCGTCTACCACGACGACGCCTATCCGCGCGCCAACGCGCAGATGGGGCCGGACAGCCCGCTCGCGGGCCGCGACCTGGGCCAGGACTTCAGCCGCAAGGACGGCTGGAGCATGTACCACGGCCGTACCGTCCCGGGCTTTCCGGGCCACCCGCACCGCGGCTTCGAGACCGTGACCGTGGTGCGCAAGGGCCTCATCGACCACTCGGATTCGCTCGGCGCGACCGCGCGCTTCGGCGGCGGCGACGTGCAGTGGCTGACCGCCGGCAAGGGCATCGTGCATTCCGAAATGTTCCCGCTGCTCGACGCCGCGGCGCCGAATCCGCTCGAGCTGTTCCAGATCTGGCTCAACCTGCCCGCGCGCAGCAAGATGGCCGATCCGCACTTCACGATGTTCTGGTCCGAGGACATGCCGCACTTCACGGCCACCGATGCCGAAGGCCGCCAGACCGAGGTCGCCAGCGTCGCGGGTCGGATCGGGCCGATCGACGGCGAACCGGGTGCGGGCGGCCCGCTCGCGCCACCGCCGGATTCCTGGGCCTCGCAGCCCGAAGCCGACCTCGCGATCTGGACCCTCCGCATGGCGCCCGGCGCGCGCTGGACGCTGCCGGCCGCCAGCGGGCCGGACACGCGGCGCAGCCTCTACTTCTTCAAGGGCCGCTCGGTCGGCGTCGCCGGCCAGACGATCGACCGGCACGCCGCGATCGAGCTGCGCGCCGATGCCGCGGTCGAGCTCGTCAACGGCGACGAGACCGCCGAGTTCCTGGTGCTGCAGGGCCGTCCGATCGGCGAACCGGTCGCCCAGTACGGCCCGTTCGTGATGAACACCCAGGCCGAGATCGCACAGGCGATGGCCGACTACCGCCGCACCCAGTTCGGTGGCTGGCCCTTTGCCGACGAGGCTCCGGTGCACGGGCGCGATCCGTCGCGTTTCGCGCGCCACCCGGACGGGCGCGAGGACCGGCCGCTCGAGCGGGCGTCGATCGAGGGTTGAGGCCTTCGGTCGGCCGCCGGGCGAGCAAATTCGCAATGCGCTGACGATGATCAGTAAAAGATTTCCTGCTCTCGATATCGTGTCCAAGTGAAGCCGAACGTTGTTTGGCGAGCCATTTCGGCCTGCCTCGACAACGGTTTCATGAGGAAATCGAGATGGAAAGAAATGCACGACGAATTCACCCGCTCCTCGCCCGCCTGGCGGGTTGCGCACTGATCGCGGTTCTTTCGGTGGCCGCGGTCGGTGAAGCGGAAGCCAGCCGAGGCACCCTCCGTTTCAAGGGCAGCATCGTGGCCTCGCCCCATGGCGTCGCTCTGGCTGCTTCGACGTTGCCGGTGCGCCATGAAGACTCGGCGCGGGGCGTCGAAGTGATGTTCTCGGACCCCCACGGCCAGAGCCCCAGCGCCCAGGTGCACGCCGAAGGTCCGGGCGGATTTCCCGTCGACCTGCGCTGCATCGATGTCGAGCGCGCACCTGCGGGCGGCTGCCTGCTCGGCTCGACCGGAGGCCGGCTCGCGGTCGCGGCTCCGACCGTGCGCCCGGACGGCGCTTCGATCATGACCGTCTCCTACGACTGAGCCATCTCCGCGATCAGCGCCCAGACCCGCTGCGCCAGCGGCGCGGGCGCCCGGTTGCGCCGATGCACGAGCATGATCGAACGCTGCACCCTCGGCACGAGCGGGCGCATCGCCAGCGGCGCCAGCCCGCCCGGCGGCATCGCGAGGGCCGGCATCACGCTGATGCCGATGCCCTGCTCGACCATCCGGAAAACGGTGGTCGGGTGGCCCACCTGCTGGCGCACCACGCAGCGCGCGCCGTGCGCGGCCAGCGCCTCGTCGATCAGGCGCCGACTGCCCGAGGCGTGATCGAGCAGCACCAGGGCCTCGCCGTCCAGCGCCGACCAGCGCACCGAGGCGCGCCCGTCGAGCCGGTGGCCGGGCGGCAGCACGAGGCAGAAGGGATCGTCGAGGATGGCCTCGCAATGCAGGTCGTCGACCGAGGGCGGCTCGACCACGACGCCGAAGTCGACCTCGCCCGCACGCACGCTGTCGAGCACGTCCTGCTGGATGCGGTCGAGCAGCACCAGTTCGATCTCGGGCTCTCGGCGCGCGCATTCGGCGATGCAGGCCGGCATCAGGTTGGCCGACAGCGTCGGGCTGCTCGCCACCCGCACCTTTCCGCGCCGCGCACCAGCCATGCCGTGGACCTCGGCCAGGGCCTGGTCGAGCTCGTCGAGCACGCGGTCGAGGCGCAGCGCCAGCGACTGGCCGGCCTCGGTCAGCACCACCTCGCGAGTGGTGCGGTCGAGCAGCTTGAGGCCGAGCTGGGTCTCGAGCTCGATCACCGCCCGACTCACGGCCGGCTGACTGAGGCCGACCTCGTCGCCCGCGCGGCTGAAGTTGCGCCCCTCGGCGATGGCACGGAAGACACGCAGCTGGCGCAGGCTCACATTCATGCGTCGAAATGATATATCTATCAGATAAATCCATTTCTCTTTTGAATGCCGAAGGCGTCCAATCAGCGCCCATGGCACGTTCACGCTACCTCCCCGACAACTTCACCCTGGCACTGGTCACCACGGTCGTGCTGGCCAGCCTGTGGCCGGCAAGCGGCGTCACCGGACAATTCTTCGAGCGCCTCACGACGGTGGCGATCGGCCTGCTGTTCTTCCTGCATGGCGCCAAGCTCTCGCGCGAGGCGGTGCTAGGCGGCATCACGCACTGGCGACTGCATCTGCTGGTGTTCGGCGCCACCTTCGTGATGTTCCCGCTGCTGGGGCTGGCGCTCAAGCCCGTGCTGTCGCCGCTGGTCACGCCGGAGCTCTATACGGGCGTGCTGTTCCTCTGCGTGCTGCCGGCCACCGTGCAGTCGGCCATCGCCTTCACTTCGATGGCGCGCGGCAACATCCCGGCCGCCGTGTGCAGTGCCTCGGCCTCGACCATGCTGGGGGTCTTCATCACGCCGCCGCTGGTCAATCTGATCGTGCTGCCGCAGGGCGGAGCGGGCGCCTCGTTCGATGCCATCGGCCGCATCGTGCTGCAGCTCATGGTGCCCTTCATCGTGGGCCACCTGCTGCGCCCATGGATCGGCGCCTGGGTCAAGCGCCGCGCCTCGGTGCTCACGCTGGTCGATCGCGGCTCGATCCTGCTGGTGGTCTACACGGCCTTCAGCGCGGCCGTCATCCAGGGCCTGTGGAAGCAGGTGCCGATCAGCGCCCTGATCGGCCTGCTGGTGGTCTGTGCCGTGCTGCTGGCGCTCGCGCTGGTACTCACGACCTGGGGCGCGCGCGCCCTCGGCTTCGACAAGGAGGACGAGATCACGATCGTGTTCTGCGGCTCCAAGAAGAGCCTGGCCAGCGGCATCCCGATGGCGCAGGTGCTGTTCGCCACGCATGCCGTCGGCGCCATCGTGCTGCCGCTGATGCTGTTCCACCAGATGCAGCTGATGGTCTGCGCGGTGCTGGCGCAGCGCTACGCGCGGCGCAAGACAGAGGCATTCGAAGCCGTAGCACCCAAGCGGCCGGCCTGATCGGACCGACTTCCTTCCAGGGATACCGCGGCACCGGCTTTGCCGGGCCGCTGGTATCGCCCCCTGGAGGGGGAGGCGCCGCAGGCGCCTCGGGGGTGACGCCTACCTCGGAGCGTCGCCCTTGCGGAACTCCGCCGTGAGCGCGTCCAGCTTTTCCTTGAGCCCCGCATCGAGCACGTACTCGGCCGCCGCCAGCGTGGCGTCGAGCTGCTCGGGGCGACTGGCGCCGAGCAGCGGCGCCGTGATGAGCGGATTCGCCATCACCCAGGCCACCGCGAGCGTCGACAGCGCGACCCCGGCCTCGTCGGCCAGCGCCTGCAGCTGCGCCACGGCGGCAAAGCTGCGGTCGTTCCAGTAGCGGTCCTGGTACATGGCGCCGGCCGTGCCGAGCGTGAAGCGTGAGTTGTCGCCGGGCTTGGCCTCGGCCTTGTACTTGCCGGTCAGCAGGCCACCTGCGAGCGGGTTGTAGGGGATCACGCCCAGCCCTTCCTCGGCCGCGAGCGGCAGCAGCTCGCGCTCGATCTCGCGGAACAGCAGGCTGTAGCGCGGCTGCACGCTGACCAGCTGCGTGAGCCGGCGCAGCTCGGCCCGGCCGATGGCCCGCGCCAGCCGGTACGAGAGGAAGTTCGACACCCCGATGTAGCGCGCGCGCCCCGAGCGCACGATGACATCGAGCGCCTCGAGGCTCTCGTCGAGTGGCGTGTGGGGATCGTCGTGGTGCAGCTGGTAGAGGTCGACGTGGTCGGTCTGCAGCCGCTCGAGCGAGGCGTCGATGGCGTCGAGCAGGTGCTTGCGCGAGTTGCCCTGGTCCCAGCTGTGGGGGCCGACCTTGTTGGCGGCCTTGGTCGCGATGATGAAGTCGGCGCGCCGGCTCGAACCCTTGGCGCGCAGCCAGCGGCCGATGATCTCCTCGGTGCGGCCCGCTGTCTCGACCGTGCCGCCGAGCGGATAGACGTCGGCCGTATCGAGGAAGTTGATGCCGCCCTCTGCCGCGCAGTCGAGGATCCGATGGGACACGGCCTCGTCGGTCTGCAAGCCGAAGGTCATGGTGCCGAGCGCGAGCTTCGAGACAGTGAGGCCGGTGCGGCCGAGGCGGGTGGTGGGAATGCTCATGGCGGTGCGAGGCTCCTGGCGCTGGACAGCCGTCGATCATAGGCAGCGAGGCGGGTTTCTGCTGGCGCGGCGCGCAGCGCGCCGGCCCTACCGGTACGTCGCGAGGTGGATGCTGGTCTCGGTGCCCCGGATTCCCTTCAGCAGCCGGATCCGCTCCAGCACCTGCGACAGCTCGGCCATCGAGCCTGCGCGCAGTTCCGCGAGCAGGTCCCAGCGGCCGTTGGTGTCGTGCAGGGCGGCGACGCCGGGCTCGCCGAGCAGGCTCGCGATCACGCCACGGGTCTGGTTGCCCTCGACCTGGATTCCCATCCAGGCGCGGATCTCGTCGGCGCGCGCGTCGGGCCGCAGCTGCACGGTGTAGCCGACGATCACGCCCGCATCCTCGAGCTTGCGCAGGCGATTGCCGACCGTGCCGCGCGAGACCGCGAGCTTCTGCGCCAGCGTCGCGACCGGCAGGCGGGCATCGCGGCGCAGCAAGGCGATCAGCCGATGGTCGAGGTCGTCGATGTCCATATCGCCAGTTTGCCCTGTCGTTTCGACAGTTGCCACCGCGTTTCGCCGCAGTGTTGGCGCTTCCGACTGGCGCACGGCGGGCACAGACTAGATGCCGGTCGCTCCGATCGTTCGTCCCCATTCACGCAGGTGCCGCCATGCAGAACCGCCCAGCCTCATCGACCCTCCACCTCGGCGCGCGGGACGTGGCGTGCCTGGTCGCACGCAAGGGCCTCGCCGCGTGCATCGCGGAGGTCGCGCAGCGCATCGGGCAGGACTTCATGCGCTGGCCGGCCTTCGACAAGTGCGCGCGGATCGCGAGCCATTCGAAGGACGGCGTGATCGAGCTGATGCCGATCGCCGACCCGACGCTGTATGCATTCAAGTACGTCAACGGGCATCCGTCGAATCCGCGGTCCGGCCTGCCGACCGTGATGGCCTTCGGCCTGCTGGCCGATGTCGCGACCGGCGCGCCGCTGCTGCTGGCCGAGATGGCCCTGGCGACCGCGATCCGCACCGCCGCCACCTCGGCATTGGCCGCGCGCGCACTGGCGCGCCGCGACAGCCGCAGCATGGCGCTGATCGGCAACGGCGCGCAGAGCGAGTTCCAGGCCGTGGCCTTCCACCAGATGCTCGGCATACGAACGCTGCGCCTGTTCGACACCGACACCGGCGCCACGGCCCGGCTGCTGCGCAACCTGCAGCCATGGCGTGCGCAAGGCCTCGAGACGATCGTCTGCGGCAGCACGGCCGAAGCCGTGCGCGGCGCCGACATCGTGACCACCGCGACGGCCGACAAGCGGCTCGCGACCATCCTCGCGCCCGAGATGATCGAAGCAGGCATGCACCTCAACGCCATCGGCGGCGACTGCCCCGGCAAGACCGAACTGCATGCCCAGGTGCTGCGCGATGCTGCGGTGTTCGTCGAGTACGCGCCGCAGACCCGGATCGAGGGCGAGCTGCAGCAGCTGCCGCCCGACTCCCCCGCGACCGAGCTGTGGCGCGTGCTGCGTGGCGACCATCCGGGGCGTCGCGATGCCGCACAGGTCACGGTCTTCGATTCGGTCGGCTTCGCGCTCGAGGACTATTCGACCTTGTGCTTCCTGCAGGCCGCGGCGCTCGAGTTCGGCATCGGCGAGCGCCTGCAGCTGGTGCCCCGGATGGCGGACCCGAAGGACCTGTTCGGGCTGATCGCCGATGCTTCGGAGCGCGCGCCTGCAGCGCCGGTCCTCGCGCACGAAGCCGCCATGGCCTGAGGCCGGCGCCCTCGTCAGGCCCGCACGCCGGAGGAGGCCGCGAGCGGATCGTCCGCCGCAGCCGGCAGGCGCAGCGACGATCCGCCCTGCAGCGCCCGTGCCGCCGCCTGCGCCGCCTCGGGCGCCAGCGGCTCCAGCAGCGTGGTCTCGCCCGCGGCCAAGGTGGCGATCGGCAGGCCATCGCGGAACAGCACGCGCGCGCCCGCGACGCGCGTCACCCTCGGGCCGACCAGCAGCGTGCCGAGCAGGTTGGCCGGATCCGCGGCCGAGAGGCACAGCAACGACCCGTCGAGCGGACGTCGCCGCAGCTCGCGCATCAGGCCGATGGCCTCGGGCAGCGCGAACTGCTCGCCCGCCACGCCCGCGATGAAGCGGCCGCCACGAATCTCTCCGCGGGCCTCGAGCCGGCGCAGCACACGGACCAGCTCGCGCCAGGGCGGCAGCCAGGCCGCCTCGCGCTCCATCAGGCGCCAGCAGACCACGCCATAGCGGCGCAACAGGATGCGCGCGACCTGTTCGACGGCTTCGGTGCCGGCGGCGGCAACGGCTGCAACGGCGGCCACGTTCGCGGCGGGCGCCTCGGCGCCATCGGCAGCCGCAGGCGCACGCACGCGCACCGGCGACCAGCGGCCCGCGTCCTCGATGCCGAACAGCGCGCTGCGGCGGTGGCGACGGCCATGGGGCGACGCTCGCTTCGACGGCGGGATCAGCAGCGCGCGCAGCCCCGCGTAGGAATCGCAATGCGCGCGGCCGCGCATGACCAGTTCGCTCAGCGCGTCCTCGACTTCGGTGCCGAGCAGATGCGTGCCGCCCGCGATGTCGTCGAAGAAGGAAGCGCCATGGTCGGCCAGGAAAGCGGCGACCCGGCGCGCCTTGCTGCCGAGGCCGGCGTCGTCGACCGGTGCCGGCGCCAGCGCGCTCCAGAACGCAGCGTTGCGCCTCGGCAGCAGCAGGATCGGCGTCGAGCGCAGCGAGGTCGTCGCGGCGGCCCGGCCGGCACCCTCGGCCGCGGGCCGCAGTCGCGTCCACAGCGTGCGCCCGGCGGTGCAGAGCTCGTCGAGCCAGGCCGGCGCGTAGTCACGCACCCGCGCAGGCAGCAGCTCGGCCTCCCAGAGCGCGGCGGGCGCCTCGTAGCCCTCGAGCTGCGCGAGGATGCCTGCCAGCGCCTCGGGCCCGCTCACGCGGCTTTCGGGTGCCACGTGCTGCCACTCGAACAGGAAGCGTGCGAAATCGCGCGGCTCCACGGGCTCGATCTCGCGCCGCAGCCGCTTCAGCGTGTAGCGATGGATGCGCGCGAGCAGGTGCCGCTCGCACCATTCGATGGCTTCGGTGCCGGGCGTGAAGCGGCCCTGCAGCACCGAGCCCTCGGCCTGCAGCGCCGCCAGCGCGGCGTCGATCGGCGCTCGCGGCAGCCGCAGCTGCGCGGCGAGCGCATCGGAGGTCACCGGACCGAGCCCGCCCAGGCGCGCGCGCAGCAGGTCGCGCAGCGCATCGTCGGGGCCGGTGGGCGGCCGCGCCGCATCGGGCACCGGCTCGATCGGCGGTTTCAATGCCGCCGCGGGGTGCAGTTGCCGCAGCGCCGAGAGACGTTCGGCGATGACCCACAGGCCGGGGTTGGTCGCGCCGGGCGGTTTGGGCGTCGACGATGTGCCGGCAGGTGCGGGCACCAGCCGCGTCGCGCGGCCAGCCGAGGCCAGTTGCGCCAGCCAGTCGCTCCAGCCTGCATGCGCCGCGGCCTCTGCATCGGTGACGACGCCGAGCATGGCCATCGCCTCGTGCATCTCGTCGGCATGGCGCACACGCGGCCAGGCCTCCTCGCGCACGCTCGCGATCGCGTCGGCATCGAGGCGGCCGAGGTCGTCCGCGCTCTCGGGATCGACATAGCGGCGGTTCTGCACGGCCTGGGTGCGGCGCTCCTCGAGTGGCGCATCGTCGAGGAAGGCATAGGGCCGCGCGTCGAGCGCCTCGGCCGCGAGCGGCGAGGGCGCCGGCAGGTCGCGCGCGAGGAACTCGACCTCGCCGGCCTCGAGCCGGCGCAACAGCCGCAGCCAGCCTTCGGCATCCATCGCCTCGTAGAGGCAGTCCTGCAGCGTCTGGGCCACCAGCGGATGGTCGGGAATCTCGCGCGCGCCGGCGAGGTTCTCGGCGCAGGCGACCTGGTCCGGGAACACGGCCGCGAGCAGGTCTTCCGACTTCATGCGCTGCAGTTGCGGCGGCACCTTGCGGCCGCCCGTGAAGCGCGGCAACGCCAGCGCGGTGGTGGCGTTCCAGCGCCAGCGCACGCCGAACAGCGGCGCGTCGAGCAGTGCCTGCACCAGCACGTCGAGCGCACTGCTCGAATGCAGATAGCGCATCACCTCGTCGAGCGGAAAGCTGTGGCTGGTCGACAGCGACAGCACGATCGCGTCCTCGGTGGCCGCTGCCTGCAGCTCGAAATTGAACTGGCGGCAGAAGCGCTTGCGCAGCGCCAGTCCCCAGGCGCGGTTGAGCCGGCTGCCGTAGGGCGAATGGATCACCAGCTGCATGCCGCCGGAAGCATCGAAGAAGCGTTCGAGCACGATGCGCCGCTGCGTCGGCAGCGCACCCAGCACGCGCAGCGCCCGCGCCAGGTGCTCGACCAGCTGGCGCGCAGCCTCGGGCGAAAGGGAAAGCCGCCGCACGAGCGCGTCGACTGCGCCATCGACGCCGCGCGCCGTCACGTCCCGCTCGACCTCCTCGCGCAACCGCGACACGGCGAACGACAGCTCGTCGCTGCGTCCGGGCGCCTCGCCGAGCCAGAACGGGATGTTGGGCGCCGCGCCCTGGGCGTCTTCGACCCGCACGCGGCCGGGCTCGATGCGCAGGATGCGGTAGCTCGCATTGCCGAGCTGGAAGACGTCGCCGGCCAGGCTCTCGACCGCGAAGTCCTCGTTGACCGTGCCGATCCTGTGCGCCTGCGGCTCGAGCATCACGGTGTAGTCGCCGGTCTCGGGGATGGTGCCGCCCGAGGTCAGCGCCGTCATGCGCGCACCGCGGCGCTCGCGCAGCAGGTGATGGACCGCATCGCGGTGCACGTAGCCTGCACGCGGGCCCTGGCGCGTGGTGAAGCCCTCGGACAGCATGCGCACCACAGCGGCGAAATCCTCGCGACCGAGCTGCGCGTAGGGCCAGGCGCGGCGCATCAGCGCGAACAGGGCGTCCTCGTCCCACTCGCGGCAGGCGGTCTCGGCGACGATCTGCTGCGCCAGCACGTCGAGCGGCGCCGGCAGCACGTGCAGCGCATCGAGCTCGCCGCGGCCGACGCTGTCGAGCAGCGCCGCGCATTCGACCAGCTCGTCGCGCGACTGCGGGAAGAGACGCGCCTTCGGCACGCCGCCCACCGCATGGCCCGAACGCCCCGCGCGCTGCAGGAAGGTGGCGATCGAGCGCGGCGAGCCGAACTGGCAGACCAGGTCGACATCGCCGATGTCCAGTCCCAGCTCGAGCGAAGCCGTGGCCACCAGCACCTTGAGCTCGCCGCGCTTGAGGCGCCGCTCGGCCTCGAGCCGGCTTTCCTTGGCGAGGCTGCCGTGATGCGCCGCGACCACCTCCTTGCCGAGGATCTCGCCCAGGTGGCGGGCCGCGCGCTCGGCCATCCGGCGCGTGTTGACGAACAGCAGCGTGGTGCGGTGCTCGTGCACCAGCGCCGCCACGCGCGCATAGACCTGCTCCCACTGCGCGTTGGACATCACGGCCGCCAGCGGCGTGGGCGGCAGCTCGAGCGCGAGGTCGCGCTGCCTGGCGTAGCCGATGTCGACGATCGCGCAATCGGCTACGCCGCCCGTGACCGCGCCGGCGCCGACCAGGAAGCGCGCGATCTCGTCGATCGGCTTCTGCGTCGCCGAGACGCCGATGCGCACCAGCGGCCGCCCGCACAGCGCCTGCAACCGCTCGAGCGAGAGCGCGAGGTGGCTGCCGCGCTTGCTGCCGACGATGGCGTGGATTTCGTCGACGATCACGGTGCGCACGTTGGCGAGCATCCTGCGGCCCGATTCCGAACCCAGCAGCACGTACAGCGACTCGGGCGTGCTGACCAGGATGTGGGGCGGCTCGCGAAGGCTCTGGCGGCGCTCGTGCGCGGGCGTGTCGCCGGTGCGCACGGCGGTCCGGATGTCGACGTCGGGCAGGCCCAGCGCGGCCAGTTCGCGCCGGATGCCCGCGAGCGGCGCCTGCAGGTTGAGACCAATGT
The DNA here is from genome assembly GCF_030316885.1 of Variovorax jilinensis. GTDB lineage: Bacteria > Pseudomonadota > Gammaproteobacteria > Burkholderiales > Burkholderiaceae_C > Variovorax > Variovorax jilinensis. The sequence continues at coordinate 314,451 of NZ_JASZYQ010000004.1, forward strand.
CGTTCGACAGCGCCTTGAGCGGCGAGACGTAGACCACCGTGGTCTCGTCGGGCAGCCCGCCGGGCGCCAGTCCCTGGCGCACCAGGCCGTCGATGGCGGCCAGGAAGGCGGTCAGCGTCTTGCCCGATCCCGTGGGCGCCGCCACCAGCGTGCTGCGCCCGGCCGCGATTGCGGGCCAGGCCGCGGCCTGGGCCTCGGTCGGGCCGTGAGGAAAGGCGGCGGCGAACCAGCGGCCGACGGCGGGATGGAAGTGGGACAGCACGGGAGGCGGGCAGGGGCGGAAAGCAGCAGCGGATTGGCGCTCCGGATCGATGAGATCAGGCCGTGGCAGCGGATGTCAAGGCCGGAACCGACCTGCGGCGGCGCAGGCCAAGGCAGCGCGTTTACCGGGCCGGCGGGCTCAGGCGATGCCGCCGCGCTCGCTCAGCAGGCGCATTTCTTCGTCCGTGACGATCTCCTGCTCGGGGGCGAGGAAGCGCATCCAGTAACCCGCGATGTCGATGTTGTCGCCATTGACCAGCACCTGCGATTCGATGCGCTTGCCGTTGACGAAGGTGCCGTTGCGGCTGCCGAGGTCGCGCAGGATGACGAGCGGGCCGTCGGTGTCGAGGCGGGCGTGGAAGCGGCTGACCCGCGGCGAGGCCAGCACCACGTGGTTGCGCTCGGCGCGGCCGATCGCCATGCCGGGCTCGGAAACCGGTAGCTGCGTGGTGAGGCCCGTGGGGGTCATGAGGATCAGCATCGCCATTCGAGTCGGCTCCGGACGGCGTTCGAACTTAGCGGATTGAGTACTTAAGTACAAGAACGACTAGGGAAATCACAGGCCTTGCTCGACCATGTCGAGCAGGCGCTGCCCGAGCGCGTCGATCTCGGGCTGCGGGCGCCCGCGCAGCGGGCCTTCGATCACCAGCAGCGCCATGCCATGCACCGCCGACCAGGCCAGGTACTCCGCGCCCGGGCGCCGGGGCGCCGGCATCACACCCGCTTCCACCAGCCGGTCGAGCGCGGCGCCCAGGAGCGCGAAGGGATGCGGGCCGGCATCGGCATCATCGGCGCAGCCAGCCACCGCGATTCGCTCCAGCGCGGCACCCCCGTCTGCCCCGGTTTCGGCATTGGCCCCGGCCGTCTCGGCGCGGCGCGAGAAGGCCGTTCGGAACAGGCCGGTCTCGGCCTGGGCGAAACGCAGGTAGCCGGTGCCGACCGCGCGCACGCCGGCACGCGCCAGGGCCGGGGCGTCGAGCCCGGGGTCGACGGTGTCGAGCTCGGCCTCCATGGCCCGCGCGACCGCGACGAGGGCCTCGGCCCGCACCGCGCCGAGCAGCGCCTCGCGGCTCTCGAAATGCCGGTAGGCGGCGTTCGGCACCACGCCGGCCCGACGCGTGGCCTCCCGCAGCACCACGGCGTCCGGTCCGCCCTGGCGCGCGAGTTCGACGCCGGCATCGAGCAGGGCGCGGTGCAGGTCGCCGTGTCGGTAGGTGCTGCGCGGGCGCGGCGGGGACGGGCTGTTCATCGACGGCGGTGAGTTCATGTGGACAGCGTCCATTGTCTCTGCTATTGTCTTGTGGACGTTGTACACAACTTGTTTCCAAAGGAGCACCCCTCGATGGCCACGCAGATCTACGTCAACCTCCCGGTGAAAGATCTCGACCGCTCGGTCGCCTTCTTCACGCACCTGGGCTACAAGTTCAATCCGCAGTTCACCAACAGCAATGCCACCTGCATGATCGTCAGCGACGACATCTACGTGATGCTGCTGGTCGAGAGCTTCTTCAAGACCTTCACGCCCAAGCCCATCGCCGACGCCACCCGGACCACCGAGGTGCTGCTGTGCCTGTCGTGCGGGAGCCGGGCCGAGGTCGATGCGCAGGTCGCCAAGGCCGTTGCCGCCGGCGGCAGCACGCCCAACAAGGCGCAGGACCACGGCTTCATGTACCAGCACGGTTTCCAGGACCTCGACGGCCACCTGTGGGAGCTCGCATACATGGACATGAGCGCCGTTCCGGCCCAGCTCTGATCTCTTTTCCGCCCGTCCTCCGAATTCCACCCATTGCACGAACTGCACGACAAGGAGATGCCATGCTGATCCAGCCCTATCTGTTCTTCGACGGCCGCTGCGAGGAGGCGCTCGACTTCTACCGCCAGGCCATCGGCGCGAAGGTGACCATGCTCATGCGCAACAAGGAAAGCCCCGAGCCGCCGCCGCCGGGCATGCTCGCCCCGGGCTCGGAGGAGAAGGTCATGCACGCGGCCTTCACGGTCGGCGAATCGCTCGTGATGGCTTCCGACGGCTTTGCCAAGGGCGAGCCCGTGTTCAAGGGCTTCACGCTGTCGCTGCAGGCGGCCGACGAGGCCGACGCGCGGCGCCTGTTCGACGCGCTGGCCGCGGGCGGCTCGGTCACGATGCCGCTCGGCAAGACCTTCTGGTCGCCGGCCTTCGGCATGCTGACCGACCGCTTCGGCATCGGCTGGATGGTCCAGGTGCCGCAGGCGATGTAGGGGCGCCCCGGCGCCCAAGCGACAGGCGGGGCGGCCGCTTTGCTCTTAAATTCGGTGCTCCATTCCCAAGGAGACATCATTTCATGATCCACGTCGTCGCCGTCATCACCGCTAAGCCGGGCCAGCGCGCCCAGATCCTCGAGGCCTACCGCGCCAACCGTCCCGCGGTGCTGGCCGAGAAGGGCTGCATCGAATACACGGCGACCATCGACGCGGCCGGCATGCCGGCCTCGCGCGGCAGCTTCGGCGAAGACACCTTCGTCGTGGTCGAGAAGTGGGAGACGCTGGCCGACCTGCAGGCCCATGCGGCGGCGCCGCACATGGCGGCCTACGGCGCCAAGGTCAAGGACTGGACCGAGAGCCGCCTGATCCACGTGCTGGAACCGGCCTGACGACGAGCTCGGCCCAGCCGGTGGCCGGGTCGTGCTCGCGCGAGAAACTCACGTCGGGCAACGGCAGCAGCGCCACCTCGGCCGTCGTGCGCACGATGCTGCCGTAGCCCACGTGGCCGCCCAGCACGCGCCCCTGCGCATCGGCGACGCTCATGTGCAGGTGCGAGGCGTCGGTGCCCACGCTGCCCGACAGCGTGAGCAGTTCGCAGTCATCGTCGACGACCCGCACCTCCTCGGCGCCGGCCAGCCGGATCCGGGCCGGGCGCAGGCTGCCGATGCCGGCCAGCACGAAGGAAGCGGCAAGGCCCCGGGCCGCCACCGCGGCCTCGAGCGCGCCGCGCAGGTCATCGCCCGGAAGCAAGCGCAGCACGAGCGGTCCGAGGTGCGGGGAATCGAACGGGTCCATGCCCGCCATCATGCCGCGCAGCGAAGCGCGGGCCCATGAAAAAACGCGCCCGAGGGCGCGTTCGATGCACGGTTGCGAAAACGGCGATTACTTCGCCATCACGCGGACCATCTCGAGGCACTTGTTCGAGTAGCCCCATTCGTTGTCGTACCAGCTCACGAGCTTCACGAAGGTGCCGTCGAGGGCGATGCCGGCCTCGGCGTCGAAGATCGAGGTGCGCGGGTCACCGCGGAAGTCGGTGGCCACCACCTTGTCTTCCGTGTAGCCCAGCACGCCCTTGAGCGCGCCTTCGCTCTGGGCCTTCATCTCGGCGCAGATTTCCTTGTAGGTCGCTTCCTTGACCAGTTCGACCGTGAGGTCGACCACCGACACGTCGGAGGTCGGCACCCGGAAGCTCATCCCCGTGAGCTTCTTGTTGAGCTCGGGGATCACCACGCCCACGGCCTTGGCGGCGCCGGTGCTCGAAGGAATGATGTTTTCCAGGATGCCGCGGCCGCCGCGCCAGTCCTTGTTGCTCGGGCCGTCGACCGTCTTCTGCGTGGCGGTGGCGGCATGCACGGTGGTCATCAGGCCGCGCTTGATGCCCCACTTGTCGTTGAGCACCTTGGCCAGCGGCGCCAGGCAGTTGGTGGTGCAGCTGGCGTTGCTGATGATCGCTTCGCCCGCGTACTTCTTGTCGTTCACGCCGTAGACGAACATCGGCGTGTCGTCCTTGCTCGGAGCCGACAGCAGCACCTTCTTCGCGCCGGCGTCGATGTGCTTCTGCGCCGTCTCCTTGGTCAGGAACAGGCCGGTCGATTCGAGCACGATGTCGGCGCCGACGTCGCTCCAGTTGAGCTTGGAGGGGTCACGCTCCTGCGTCAGGCGGATCTTCTTGCCGTTGACGATCAGCGTGTTGCCTTCGACCGTGACCTCGCCCTGGAAGCGGCCGTGCACGGAGTCGTACTGCAGCATGTAGGCCAGGTAGTCGGGCTCGAGCAGGTCGTTGATCGCGACGATCTCGATGTCGTTCTTGAAGTTCTGCACCGCCGCGCGCAGCACGTTGCGACCGATGCGACCGAAGCCGTTGATGCCGAGTTTGATAGCCATGTCTTGATGCTCCTGGATGGTTGAAAACTACTGGGAAGGCGACGCGGTCGGGACTTCAGCGCTCGAGCGCCGCTTCGACCGTGGCAGCAAGGTTCTCTGCCGTGAATCCGAAATGCTTGAACAGCGCGGGCGCGGGCGCCGACTCGCCATAGGTGTCGATGCCGACCACCGCGGCGACGCCGTACTTCCACCAGCCCGCGGTGCAGCCCATCTCGACCGCGACGCGCGGCACGCCCTTGGGAAGCACGCTCTTCTTGTAGGCCACGTCCTGGCGGTCGAAGGTGGTGGTGGAGGGCATGGAGACCACGCGCACGCCGATCTTCTTCCCGGCGAGCAGCTCCTGCGCCTTGAGCGCGAGCTGAACTTCCGAGCCGGTGGCGATGATGACCGCCTTGACCTTCTTGTTCTTGAGGCCCACGGTCTCGGGCTCGGACAGAACGTAGGCGCCCTTGCTGATGTCGCTCAGGTCCTTCTTGGGTGCATAGGCGATGTTCTGGCGCGACAGCAGCAGCGCGGTCGGGCGGTCGGCGTTCTGCAGCGCGACGGCCCAGGCCACCGCGGTCTCGGCGGTGTCGCCGGGCCGCCAGACGTCGAGGTTCGGGATCAGGCGCAGCGAGGCCGCGTGCTCGATCGACTGGTGCGTCGGGCCGTCCTCGCCGAGCCCGATGGAATCGTGCGTGAACACATGCACCACGCGCTGCTTCATGAGCGCGGCCATGCGGATCGCGTTGCGGCTGTAGTCGCTGAAGGTGAGGAAGGTGCCGCCGTAGGGGATGTAGCCGCCGTGCAGCGAGATGCCGTTCATGATCGCGGCCATGCCGAACTCGCGCACGCCGTAGTTGATGTGGCGGCCGATGCTGCCGTGCTGCGGCTCCGCGCCATCGGTGGTGCTGGCGGGCTTCGATTCGTCCTCGGCGCCCTGCTGCGGCTGCGCCACCGGTGCGCTCAGGACGACCTCGCCGGTCTTGGCATCGAAGCGCAGTGCGGGCGTGCTCTTGGTGTTGGTGAGATTGGAGCCGGTCAGGTCGGCGCTGCCGCCGAGCATCTCGGGCAGCGCCGCGGTGAAGGCTTCGAGCGCCAGTTGCGAGGCCTTGCGCGAGGCCACGGTCTCGGCCTTGGTGTGGGCCGCGACCACGGTGTCGAAGGCGACCTGGTGGAAGTCCTTGGGCAGTTCGCCCTTCATGCGGCGCGTGAACTCGGCCGCCAGCGCGGGGAAGGCCTGGCCATAGGCGGCGAAGCGCGTGTCCCACTCGGCTTCGGCCTTGGCGCCCGCTGCCTTGGCGTCCCAGTCGGCATAGACCTCGGCCGGGATCTCGAAGGGCGCGTAGGGCCAGTTCAGCGCGGCGCGCGTGAGCACGATCTCGTCGGCACCGAGCGGTTCGCCGTGGGCCTTGGCAGTGCCGGCGCGGTGCGGGCTGCCCTTGCCGATCTGCGTCTTGCAGATGATCAGCGTCGGCTTGTCGCCCTGCTTCTTCGCCTTGGCGATGGCCTTCGACACGTCCTTGGCGTCGTTGCCGTCGATCGGGCCGATCACGTTCCAGTCGTAGGACTTGAAGCGTTCGGCCGTGTTGTCGATGAACCAGGGCTTGACCTGTCCATCGATGGAGATGCCGTTGTCGTCGTACAGCGCGATCAGCTTGCTGAGCTTCCAGGCGCCGGCCAGCGCAGCCGCTTCGTGGCTGATGCCTTCCATCAGGCAGCCGTCGCCGAGGAAGGCGTAGGTGTGGTGATCGACGATCTCGTGGCCCTTGCGGTTGAATTCGGCCGCGAGCAGCTTCTCGGCCAGCGCGAAGCCGACCGCGTTCGTGATGCCCTGACCCAGCGGACCGGTGGTGGTCTCGACACCCGGCGTGTGATGGACTTCGGGGTGACCCGCGGTCTTGCTGCCGAGCTGGCGGAAGTGCTTGAGCTCCTCGATCGGCAGCGCGTAGCCCGTCAGGTGCAGCACCGAGTAAAGCAGCATCGAGGCATGGCCGTTCGACAGCACGAAACGGTCGCGATCGAACCAGTGCGGATCGGCCGGGTTGTGCTTCAGATGGTCACCCCACAGCGCGACCGCCATGTCGGCCATGCCCATGGGCGCGCCGGGATGCCCCGAATTGGCTTGTTGAACGGCATCCATTGCCAACGCGCGGATCGCGTTGGCCATCAAGGCTTGGTTGGCCATCTGTGGCTTTCTGGGGGCTGGTTAGGGGGAACCCGGCATTTTAACGGGCGGGTCGGCCCGGCCCCGGAAAGGGCGCGCCCGGGCTGCTAGAGTGCCGCTCGATGCACGGCCTCCATCTCACCGCCGATCTCCACGATTGCCACTGCGACAGCCGCTGGCTGGTCGATGCCGAAGCGCTGGCTGCGGCCTGCGCCGCGCAGGCCCGGGCCGCGGGACTGCAGGTGGTGGGCCGGCTGTGCCATGCCTTTCCCGCCACGCCGCGCGGCGCCGGCGGCGTGACCGCCACCGTGCTGCTGGCCGAGTCGCATCTGTGCGTCCACACCTGGCCCGAGCAGCGCGGCGCCACGCTGGACGTGTACGTGTGCAATTTCGGCGCCGATCACTCGACGCGCGCGCGAACGCTGATGGATGCGCTCGTGGCACTGTTCATGCCGGGCGCTGCCGAGCACCAGGAACTGCAGCGCGGGCGCATCGGGGCCGCAGTCCCATGACCCGTCCCGTCAAGGCCATGATCCTGGCGGCCGGCCGCGGCGAGCGCATGCGCCCGCTGACCGACCACACGCCCAAGCCACTGCTCGAGGTGCACCGAAAGCCTCTGATGCAGTGGCCGATGGAGGCGCTCGCGGCCGGCGGCTTCACGGAGGTGGTGGTCAACACTGCGTGGCTGGGCGACCAGATCGAGACGCGCTTCGGCTCCCGTCATGGCCAGTCCGCAATCCGCTACTCGCACGAAGGGCGCGACTTCGGCGGCGCCCTCGAAACCGCTGGCGGCATCGTGCGGGCGCTTCCCGCCTTGGGCGACATGTTCTGGGTCGTGGCAGGCGATGTGTTCGCACCGGACTTCGCGTTCACGCAGCAGTCGGTCGATCGCTTCGTGGCAGGCGGCCTGCTGGCGCACCTGTGGCTGGTGCCGAATCCGGCGCACAACCCGAACGGCGATTTCGGCATTTCATCCGCCGCACTGGCTCTGGCCGACGGCGTCGGCGATGGCGACGTGAAGTACACCTTCTCGACCATCGGTCTCTACCGTGCGGCCTTGTTCTCCGCTCCCGACTGCGAGATCCCGCCAGGCAACGCGGCGGGGCAGAAGGCGCCCCTGGCGCCCCTGCTTCGCGCCGCCATGCGGCAGGGCCGCATCGGCGCCGAGCTCTACGAGGGCCGCTGGACCGACGTGGGCACCCCGCAGCGCCTGACGGCGCTGAACGAAGAACGGCCCGCATGAAGCGGGCCGTCTCGTATCGCTGCCCGGAGCGATCAGGTCAGGGCACGTTGGCGCCCGTTATCTGGTAGGCCTTGCCTGGCAACGCATAGGCGCCCCCGAACTCGAAGGACTGGGCCATGCCGCAAGGCGATGCGCAGGCGTTGTTGGTGCCGGTATTGGTCAAGAAGGTGATTGGCCCATAGCGGTAGTTCAACACCTGCCTGCCCTCGTAGTCGGCCACCGTCAGCACGAACGATTCGGTCCCGTGGTTGTCCGCGTCCTCGGCCCACACCGGATCCTTGAGCCGCGAGTCCTGGAACTCGCGCCGGATCGAGCCGCTGTTGCGGTCGGCGTTGAAGTGCACCCACTGGATCTTCTTGTCGCCGCGCGAGACCACGATCACGTTGTTGTTCAACGTCACCGTTCGCTCGGCGGGATCGTGCTTCACGTAGGCCAGCGCCGTCGGGTTCTTCCCGATCGGCACCGAGCCCGTGAGCGCGATGTCGCCCGGCACCGCCGAACCATTCGACGCGTAGTTGCCCAGGCTGTAGATCTGCAGCGTGCCGTCCTCGGTCGCCACCCAGGCACGCTGGGTCGAATACAGCGCCGCCTTCACCGCCGTCGGGCGCTTCTTGTCGGCAAGCACGATCGTCTTGATCACGGTCGGCTTCTGCGCCGGCGCCTGCTCGAAGGTGAGCGGCCACTGGGCAGGCTCCTGGCCCACCGTCAGGGTCTTCTGGAAGTTCGCGCTGGTGCCGAAGTACATCGACTGGTAGTAGTCGAACAGCGGCTTCAGGTTCACGAACGCGACCTTCCCCTCCGACTTCGACAGCACCACCGCCACCCCGCCGTGGGCATTGGTGTTGTAGTTGCAGGCCCCGGCCATGAAGGTCTGGCGGTTGGCCTCGACGGTCAGCGGCAGCTGCTCGTGCGAAGTGAAGGGATCGGCACAACGGCCCGGCGGGTACACCCGCTGGAGTTGCTCGTTGTCCATCCCGGTGGTGACCGAGATCTCGGTCGGCGCGATCATGTCCGGCAGGTCCACGTAGCCGATGACCTTCATGAACGCGATGTTGCCCAGGTTCGGCAGGCCGGGCACGATCGAGGTCCACTCGCCCCAGTACGAGCCACCCGGGGGGCAATGCTTGCAGCCGCCGGCCAGAGCGACCAGCGCGACCTGGCCCTTGAGGTTCACCGTGTCCCACACCGTGACCAGCGCGAACTCACCACCGTTGGTGACGGCCACCGCGGTCGGCACCTTGCCGGCGCCCAGTTGCGCGGTGGTGCGGTTGTCGGCCGTGTTGCTGCCGGTGGTGGCGAGCAGACCGTTCTGGAAGGCCATGATCGTCTGCGCGCACCACGTCAGGCGCCCGTAGCAGCGGCCCATCGCCACCGGGTTGGTCTGCACGCCGGCCGGGATCAGCGACCGGTACGAGGCCTTCGTGGCCGGATCGTCCAGACCGGGGGCGAGCACCCAGCTGAGCTGCGGCGACTCCGAGAAGGTGTTGCTGCGCTGCGCCAGCAATTCGAACGTCGACACGCCCAGGTACTGGGTCGGGTTGTCGGGTAGCCAGGACACCTGGCCCATGGTGGTGGAGTAGTCGCCCTCGCTGCTGCCGTCGTACGAGCCGACCTGCCAGACCATGTTGGTGAAGCGCGAGCTGGCCGGGTATTTGTTGGCCGCCGGACCGGCATAGGTCGTCGACGTCCCCGCCGCGGCGGTCCCCTTGCCATAGCGGTACTCGATGCCCGCCGCCTTGTTCAGCTGCGTCGCCATGGCCTGGTAGCCAGGCACCGAGACGCTGCCCCCGGTGTCGACCACGTCGCCCGCAACTGGCGGGGCGGTGGTGGTGCCGGACCCGCCGGTTGCCGGCGCCTGGTTGGAGGCACCGTCGGCGCTCCCGGAAGAGCCGGCCGCGCCAGTGCCTGCGCCTGCAGCAGCCCCCAGGGCAGCCAGGTTGCCGCCGCCGCCTCCGCCGCCTCCACCCCCACACGCAGTGAGGGCAGCTGCGGCAACAAGCAGCAGAATCCGGCATTTATAAGGAACATTCAACAAAAAACACCTCCAAAATAACAAGTTGTGCGTTTGTACGTGGGATGCGTCCTACGTGACAACTCTTCTTGCAAACGCTTTCCTTGTGTTTTCCGCTTCCCTATGGGTTCACTTACATCGGTATCGAATAGTGACGTTATGACCGCAAATCATCAAGCCTCCCGTCGAGTAGCTCTTTCCACTTATATAGGCGCCGATAGCATCGCCATCATTCCGACCGCGCCGGAGCGGCAGCGCAACCGGGACAGCGACTTCCTTTACCGGCACGACAGCTACTTCCACTACCTGACCGGCTTCACCGAGCCGAATGCCTGGCTGGTGCTTTCGGGTGACGGACGCTCGACCCTGTTCTGCGCACCCAAGGACCTTGAGCGCGAAATCTGGGACGGCTACCGGCTCGGCCCCGACGCCGCGCCGGCCGCGCTCGGCGTCGACGACGCCTATTCGATCGACGAGCTGGACACCCGCCTGCCGCGCCTGCTCGAGAACAAGCGCGTGGTCTGGTACCCCTTCGCCACGCACAAAGGGCTGGAGTCGCGCATCGACGGCTGGCTGTCCTCGGTGCGCGCACGCGTGCGCTACGGCGCGCTGTGTCCCGACGAGCAGCGCGACGTCTGCGGGCCGCTCGACGAGATGCGCCTCGTCAAGGACGCGCACGAGCAGAACGTGATGCGGCGCGCGGCGCAGATCAGCGCCCGCGCCCACATCCGCGCGATGCAGATGAGCGCCCGCATGCTGCGCGAGGGCCGGGAGGTTCGCGAATACCACCTCGATGCCGAGCTGCTGCACGAGTTCCGCCTCGGCGGCTCGCAGTACCCGGCCTACGGCTCGATCGTCGCGGCCGGCGCCAACGCCTGCGTGCTGCACTACCGCGCCGACGCGGCACCGGTGCGCGACGGCGAGCTGGTGCTGATCGACGCCGGCTGCGAGCTCGACGGCTACGCCAGCGACATCACGCGCACCTTCCCCGCCAATGGCCGCTTCACGGGCCCGCAGCGCGCGCTCTACGACCTGGTGCTGGCCAGCCAGGACGCCGCGGTGGCCGCGACGCACGCCGGCGCCCGCTTCACCGATCCGCACGAGGCCACGGTGCGCGTGCTCTCGCAGGGCATGCTCGACCTCGGCCTGCTCGACGCCGACAAGGTGGGCAGCGTCGAGGACGTGATCGAGAAGAGGGCCTACTTCCCCTTCTACATGCATCGCACGGGCCACTGGCTCGGCATGGACGTGCACGACTGCGGCAGCTATGTGGAGCCTTCGCAGGTCGGCGAGGTCAGCGAGCGCCGCGACCCGCTCTCGAACGAGCTGATCCAGAACCGGCCGAGCCGCATCCTGCATCCGGGCATGGTGCTGACGATCGAGCCCGGCATCTACGTGCGCCCAGGCCCGGGCGTGCCCGAGCAGTTCCACAACATCGGCATCCGGATCGAGGACGACGCGATCGTCACCGCAGACGGCTGCGAGCTGATCTCGCGCGGCGTTCCGGTCGATGCCGACGAGATCGAGGCGCTGATGCGCGCCTGACCACGCCTCGGCCTCAGCCCGCAGCCGCCGCGAGGTGCCCGCGCGTGAAGGCCTCCTCGAAGATCGAATAGCCCGACCAGTCGGCATGGGCGAAGGCCAGGCGGCCCGCGCGCACCGCGGCGGGCGTCCCCGTGCGCGCGAGCCATCCCGGCGCGGGAATGGCCATCGCATGGCCGTAGCGCGTGATGTCGATGCGGGTCGCGAGCTCGGCCAGGTCCGGATGCGGCGCCGCGAATTCGGCCAGCAGCTCGTCGCGCCAGGTGGTCCAGGGCTGGTCGAGCAGGCGGCGGCGGCCGTCTCCGACGTCCCATTGGCTGGGGCCGAGCGGGCGGTACCAGCTCAGCACCGTCGCGCGCGGCGTCGGATCGAGCGACTGGTGGCCGGCATCCACGTAGCCGAGTCCCCGACTGCCATGGACCACGTTGTCCCAGGCCGGCGCGGCACCGGGCCGGTCGGCCAGCGGCGCGCGCAGGTGCACGTTGGCGACCAGCCAGGGTGCGTAGCCGATCGCGGCCGCGGCGCGGCGCAACGCCTCGGGCGGGTTCTGGACCACGCGCGCCGCGATGAAGACCGGCAGCGCGACGATGCAGCGCTCGGCCTGCCAGCGCACCCGGGCGCCCGTGGCGCCGTCGAAGGCCTCGACCTCGACGCCGTCGCGGGTCTCTGCGATGCGCGTCACGACCTGCCCGCCACGCAGCCGATCACCCAGCGGCTGCGCGAGCCGCCGCGTGAGCCAGCCGTTGCCCTCGGGCCAGGTCAGCACGCCTTCGCCGTCGGGTTCGCCATGGCCGGGCGCATGGAAGCCGTGCCGGCTCGCGAAGTAGTGGATGCCGGCCCAGGCCGAGACCTGCGCGAGGCCGGCGCCGTAGTCGTCGCGGCAGCAGTAGTCGAGGTACCAGCGCAGCTGCGCATCGTCGAAGCCTTCGCGCTGCAGCCAGGCATCGAAGCTCTGGGCATCGAGCGCCAGCAGGGTGGGCGCCGGCACGGCGCGCAGTGTCGGGATCGCGAAGCGGGCCTCGCGCCGCAGGGCTTCGACGCGCTCGGCGAAGCGACGGTACTGCTGCAGCGTGGCCGGCGCCACCCCCTGCACCGGCAGCAGGCCCTCCTGCCAGCTGCCCTCGAAGAACAGGCGCTCCTGGGGGCTGTGGCACAGGTGCCGCTCGTCGTATTGCCAGCGGCCGGCCACCCGCCGTCGCAGTCCCAGTTCCTCGAGCAGGTCCTGCACCTCGTGGGCCGAGTCTCCGGGCAGGGGCAGGTAGTGCGCACCGAGCGGGCAGGCAATCCCCTGCAGCACGCCGGCGCGGCTGTTGCCGCCGGCTTCGTCCTCGAGCTCGAGCAGCACGAAGTCCTCGATGCCCGAGAGCCGCAGTGCCCGCGCGGCCGCCAGCCCGGCGACACCGCCGCCCGCGATCACGACCCGGGTGCGCCGCTGCACCGGCGGTGACGCATCGCCGCGCTTCGGCGCCCCATCGCGCAAGGCATGGCCACGTGCCATGTCGATGCCCGTGAAGCCGCCCGCGATCTCGTGCCTGGCCTCGCAGCCGGCGAGCAGTGCAGCGGTGGCCGCCACCGGCGCTGCAAGGAACTCGCGCCGCCTCATCGCCCCCACTCTTGCTCGTAGGTCGTGACCAGCACCTGGTTCGAAAGACGATTCACCTCGGTCGGCACCCGCGCCATGTCGCGCGGGAAATCGAACAGCGGCGGCAGGCCCTCGAGCGTCAGGAAGCGCAGGCCCGCGGGCAGCGCATCGGGCATGCGGAACGGCCGCCGGCTCGCGACGATGAAGCCCCATTCGCCGAAGCTCGGCACATGCGCGTGATAGGGCGTCGCCTTGAGGCCGACGGATTCGATGGTCGACACCACGGTCCAGAAGCTCTTTCGCGCGATCAGCGGCGAGGTGGTCTGGATCACCGCGTAGCCGCTGGCCGCGAGCCGCTGCTCGAGCAGCGCATAGAAGGCGCTGGTGTAGAGCTTGCCGATCGCGAAGTTGGTCGGGTCCGGGAAGTCGACCACGATGACATCGAAGACCTCCTCGGTCTGCTGCAGCCAGGTGAAGGCGTCGGCATTGACGACCTGCAGCTTCGGGGATGAGAGCGAATGGCCATTGAGCGCTGCCAGCGTCTCGTGGCTGGCGAAGAGCCGCGTCATGTTCGGATCGAGCTCGACCAGCGTCACACGCTCGACCGAGGGGTACCTGAGGATCTCGCGCACCGCCATGCCGTCGCCGCCGCCGAGCACCGCCACCCGGCGCGGCGCGCCGTGGGCCGCCATGACGGGGTGCACCAGTGCCTCGTGGTAGCGGTACTCGTCACGCTCGGCGAACTGCAGGTTGCCGTTGAGATAGAGCCTGTGGCCGCCGTGGCCGCGCGTGACCACGATGCGCTGGTAGGGCGAGCTTTCGCTGAAGACCACGCGGTCCTGGTAGAAGCGGTCCTCGGCCAGCGTCGTGATGCGGTCTGCGCCCACGAAGGCCGCGAGCAGCACCAGCAGGACCAGCGCGCAGGCCAGCGCATGTGCGCCTGCGCGCCGCAGCTCGTGGCGGAAGATCCACAGCGCCCACGCGGCCACGGCGGCATTCATCAGCCCGAACAGCAGGCCGGTGCGGATCATGCCGAGCTGCGGCACCAGCAGCAGCGGGAATGCGATCGATACCGCGAGCGCGCCCAGGTAGTCGAAGGTCAGGACCTGCGACACCAGATCCTTGAGCGCCACGTCGCGCCGCAGGATGCGCATCACCAGCGGGATCTCGAGTCCCACCAGCGTGCCCACCACCAGCACCATCCCGTAGAGCAGCAGCCGGAACGCACCCGGCACGTAGGCATTGGCGATGAACAGCAGCGCCGGCAGCGCGCCGCCGATCAGCGCCACCATCAGCTCGATGCGCAGGAAGTGCGCGGGCAGCTGGCGCTCGAAATAGCGCGACAGCCAGGAGCCGACGCCCATCGCGAACAGGTAGGTGCCGATCACGGTGCTGAACTGCAGCACCGAATCGCCCAGCAGGTACGAACTGAGCGACGCGGCACAGAGCTCGTAGACCAGCCCGCAGGCCGCGACCACGAACACGCTCGCGAGCAGCGCGACCGCCATCGGCTGCGCGCCGCTGCGCCCGGCGGGAAGCGCGGACAAGGCCGCCCCCTCCTTCAATGGATGGCCGCGGCGACGATGATGCAGATGCCCAGGCTCATCGCGGCCACGACCAGCCCGAGCGCCATGTTCTGCTTCTCGACGATCTCCTGCCACAGGTCATAGGGCGTGAGCTTGTCGATGATCAGGAACGCCAGCCAGAAGACGGCCACGCCGATCACCGCGTAGAGCAGCGATCCGAGGATCACGTCGGGCTTCAACCATTCAATTCCCATGATGAGAACCTCCGCAAAAAAACATCACTTGTGGCCGCCGCCACTCGAATAGCCGCCATAGGAGCCGCCCGAGCTGCGCGAGCCGCCGGTGCCGCCCCGGCTGCTGCAGGTGCTCAGGATGATCAGCAGCACGACGATCACCACCACGATCAGCACGATGGTGCCGCAACCCAGGCTCGAGGCCGCGCTCACGGGCAGCACGTCGCTCCGCTTGAACATGTCCTTGCGCGCATCGAGCCTGAAGGCCGCCGCGACCGTGGCGCTGTCGATGCGGTTGCCCGACGACCAGCTCAGCTCGGTGGCCGTGCGCTCCATCGACAGCAGCGCCGCACCGTTGGCGAAGTCGCGGTTGAAGCTCTTCTGTCCCCGCTCGACCTGCCAGTAGAACTCGCCCGCCACGTAGTCGGTCTCGGCGTCGTAGGCGTACTGCTGCTGGTAGGTCTTGCCCAGGTAGCTCGCGCGCAGGCCGTTCTCGGCCATCGTGGGCGCGCCCGTGGTGGGCTTGACCAGGCTCCAGCCGTCCTCGGCATCGACCAGGAAGCTGAAGCCGCGCTTCTTGTTGAACAGCAGGTATTCGCTCCAGCCGAAATGCTCGTCGTCGCCCGGCGCCACGCCCATGCGGTGCTGGAAGCCCACCACCTGCCACTCGGCGCCCTGCAGCTGGCCGATGCTGCCGAGCGCGATCAGCGGCCGCACCGGCTCGTGCTGCTCGGCATGGCGCAGTTCGCCACCGATGCCCTGCGTGAGATCGATGATGCTGTTGCACGCGGGGCAGGTGATGCTCCGGCTGTCGGCCAGGTTCACCGTCACCGGAGAGCCGCAGTTCGGGCAATTGAAGCTGCGGCCCTTTTCTTCCTTGGCCGATTCGTCGCGCAGGCCCGTGAGCTGCAGGTCCTCGAGCCGTACCGAGCGCCCGAGCCAGGCGCCGGGCGGGCTGGTGTCGTAGTCGAGGCTCAGCACCTCGCCCTGGTCGTTGCGCAGTTCGACCACCGCGAAGGGCCGGCCCAGCTCGGGCAGCCGCGGCAGTTCGCCCTGCGCCGACACCAGCGCCACCTGCTCGCTCGACGCCACCGTATAGCCGATGCCGTTGAAGGCCGTGGTGGCGCCAACCCGCAGTTCACCGGCCGGCGGTGCCGGGCGTTGCGGCACGAACGGCAGCGCGAAGACGTAGGCGCCGTTGTCCTCGCTCAGGATGCCGCTGCGCTCGCCGTCGAGCGCGGCGATCCATTCGGTCCAGCGTCCGCCGGGATAGCTGTACTGCAGCCGGCCGACCAGGGTGAAGGGCTGGTCGTCGATCCGGCCCGATGCAAAAAGCTGCAGCGGGCTGAAGTCGTCGAACAGTTCGGCCATCTTGCCGATGCGCGCCAGCGTCTCGCCCTGGCGCGCCACCGTGCTCTGGCAATAGGGACAGACCGCGTAGGCCGACTGCGCCGAGCGGAATTCGACCGGCGCGCCGCAGCCCGGACAGGGCGCGCGGTAGCTGCGCTGGGCGCCGGCCTCAGCCATGGCGTGCCGGTGCGCTGAATGGCACGGCCAGCGCCGTCACACGAGCTTTTTCAGCAACTCCGCCTTCTTGGCGTCGAACTCTTCCTGCGTGAGGATGCCCTTGGACTTGAGCTCGCCGAGCTTCTCGAGCGTGGTCATGACGTCGGCCGGATTCACCACCGCGACCGTCGGCTGCTGCTGCGCCGCGGCGGGCTGCGCCTGCAGGCCCTGCGACAGGTTCTGCGCCAGCACCTGGCCCAGCGCGACGCCGGCGCCGAGACCCATCGCATCGCCCGCGATGCCGCTGCCACCGCCTCCGCCCTCGGCGAACTTCGGAATCGCCTGCGCGGTCTGGTACTGCATGAACTTGCCCATGTCGTTGCCGACCATGCCCATGCCGATCTTCTGATCGAGGATCTTCTGCAGTTCCTCGGGCAGCGACACGTTCTGCACCGTGATGTTCTCGAGCTTGATCCCGATCTTCGAGAACTCGGGCACCAGCTGCGTGGCCAGCGCCTCGGCAAACTGGATCTGGTTGGCCGCCAGGTCGAGGAATGGCACGCCGCTCGCGGCGATCGCATTGCTGATGTTCTGCAGCAGCAGGCCGCGCAGCTGCCCGTCGAGGTCGGCCACGGTATAGATCTCGCGCGTGCCCGATATCTCGGTCTGGAACAGCCTGGCGTCGGCGACGCGGTAGCTGTAGTTGCCGAACGCGCGCAGCCGCACGGCGCCGAAATCCTTGTCGCGCACCGTGATCGGCTGCGGCGTTCCCCATTTCTGGTCGATCTGCTGGCGCGTGCTGAAGAAATAGACATCGCTCTTGAAAGGCGACTCGAAGAGCTTGTCCCAGTTCCGCAGCGCGGTCAGCACCGGCAGCGTCTGGGTCGTCAGCTTGTACATGCCCGGGCCGAACACATCGGCGACCTGGCCTTCGTTGACGAACAGCGCAATCTGCGATTCGCGCACCGTGAGCGAACCACCGTTCTGGATCTCCATGTCCGCCATCGGAAAGCGCCAGGCCAACGTGCCGTCATCGGTCTCGGTCCACTGGATGATGTCGATGAACTGCTTCTTGATGAAATCCATCAGCGCCATGGTCGCTCCTCGCCGGGTGTTGGTGTGGCCGGGATATTGCCACAGGGTCCGCGACGCAATGACCGGTTTTTTCGTCCCTGTCAAAGCACAACCCTGGGGACAGTTCCGGCACAAGAGTGCAGTTATCCACAGCTCGTGCGACGTCTCGGAAGTTGTTCGCCTGCGCGCGACAGCACCGAAGCAGGACTGCGCACAGCCATCGGGATGACGCAAGTCCTTGTCACACAAGCGCTTAAGGCCACAGTCCACAGAAACGGCCGATGCCTACTACTACTACTAATTTGAATAGGAGAAAGAAGAGATAGGAACAGCCGTCGGCAACTCGACGCAAAAAGAGATCCGTACCGCCCGACGGGCCCCGGCCGCGTGCACGGGCACTGTGCGACCGGGGTCTACAATCGGCGCCCTTTACAAGAAGCGTTACAGGAGGCCTGGCCCAATGTCCGATTCGACTTCGCAGATCCCCACGCCCGAAGACAAGCGCGCCGAACTCCGCCGCGCGGCGCTCGAGTACCACGAGCATCCGGTGCCGGGCAAGATCTCGATCGCCGCCACCAAGCAGATGGTCAACCAGCGCGATCTCGCCCTGGCCTATTCGCCCGGCGTCGCCGCACCCTGCGAGGAGATCGTCAAGGACCCGGTCAACGCCTTCAAGTACACCGCGCGCGGCAACCTGGTCGGCGTCATCACCAACGGCACCGCGGTGCTCGGCCTCGGCGACATCGGGCCGCTGGCCTCCAAGCCGGTGATGGAAGGCAAGGGCGTGCTGTTCAAGAAGTTCGCGGGCGTCGACGTCTTCGACATCGAGATCGACGAGAAGGATCCGGTCAAGCTGGTCGAGGTGATCGCCGCGCTCGAACCCACCTTCGGTGCCATCAACCTCGAGGACATCAAGGCCCCCGATTGCTTCTACGTCGAGCGCGAACTGCGCAAGCGCATGAAGATCCCCGTCTTCCACGACGATCAGCACGGCACCGCCATCACGGTGGCCGCGGCCATGCTCAACGGCCTCAAGGTGGTCGGCAAGGACATCGGGGCGGTCAAGCTCGTCACTTCGGGTGCCGGCGCTGCGGCGCTGGCCTGCCTGAACCTGCTGCTCAAGGTCGGCCTGAAGCGCGAGAACGTCTATGTGACCGACCTTGCCGGCGTGGTCTACGAAGGCCGCACCGAGCTGATGGACGACGACAAGCGCCAGTACATGCAGCCGACCGAGGCGCGCACGCTGAACGACATCATCGA
Organism: Variovorax jilinensis; assembly: GCF_030316885.1. GTDB lineage: Bacteria > Pseudomonadota > Gammaproteobacteria > Burkholderiales > Burkholderiaceae_C > Variovorax > Variovorax jilinensis. Next base: position 332,957 of record NZ_JASZYQ010000004.1, read on the forward strand.
AGGCGCCGACGTGTTCCTGGGCCTGTCGGCCGGCGGCGTGCTGAAGCCGGCGATGGTCGCCAAGATGGCGGCCAGGCCCGTGATCTTCGCGCTCGCCAATCCGAGCCCCGAGATCGCGCCCGAGGATGCGCATGCAGTGCGCGACGACGTCGTCATGGCCACCGGCCGCACCGACTATCCGAACCAGGTCAACAACGTCCTGTGCTTCCCCTACATCTTCCGCGGCGCGCTCGACTGCGGTGCCACCACCATCACCGACGAGATGGAAGTGGCGGCGGTGCATGCCATCGCCGAACTCGCGCAGGCCGAGCAGAGCGAGCGCGTGGCCGCGGCCTATGCGGGCGAGAAGCTCAGCTTCGGGCCCGAATACCTGATCCCGAAGCCCTTCGATCCGCGGCTCATGATGAAGATCGCGCCCGCGGTCGCCAAGGCGGCGGCCGAGAGCGGCGTCGCGCTGCGTCCGATCACCGATCTCGACGCCTACCGCGACAAGCTGCAGACCTTCGTCTACACCTCGGGCACGATGATGAAGCCCATCTTCGATGCCGCGAAACGGGCACCGAAGAAGCGCGTCGCCTACAGCGAAGGCGAAGAGGAGCGCGTGCTGCGCGCGGCCCAGATCGTGGTCGACGAAGGCATCGCCCGGCCGACCCTGATCGGGCGCCCGTCGGTCATCGCGCAGCGCATCGAGAAATTCGGCCTGCGGCTCAAGGAGGAACTCGACTACGACATCGTCAACGTCGAGCAGGACCATCGCTACCGCGACTTCTGGCAGACCTATCACCGCATGACCGAGCGCAAGGGCACCACGGTCCAGACGGCCAAGATCGAGATGCGCCGGCGGCTCACGCTGATCGGCGCGATGCTGCTGCACAAGGGCGACGTCGACGGCCTGATCTGCGGCACCTGGGGCACGACCGCAATCCACCTGCACTACATCGACCAGGTCATCGGCCGACGCCCCGGTGGCTGCCCGAGCACGCCGCAGGACGTGCCGATCTACGCCTGCATGAACGGCCTGTTGCTGCCGGATCGCCAGGTGTTCCTGGTCGACACGCACGTCAACTACGACCCGACGCCCGAGGAACTGACCGAGATCACGACCATGGCGGCCGAGGAAATGATGCGTTTCGGCCTCAAGCCCAAGGCGGCCCTGCTGTCGCATTCGAACTTTGGCAGCAGCAACGAGCCCAGCGCGATCAAGATGCGACGCACCCTCGATCTGCTGCGCGAACAGGCACCCTGGCTGGAGGTCGATGGCGAGATGCACGGCGACGTGGCGCTCGACGGCAAGCAGCGGGCTCAGGTGATGCCGCACAGCGCGCTGGCGGGCAATGCCAACCTGCTGGTGTTCCCGAACATCGACGCTGCCAATATCTCCTACAACCTGCTCAAGACGGCTGCGGGCGGCAACATCGCGATCGGCCCCGTGCTGCTCGGAGCGGCCAAACCGGTGCACATCCTTACGCCGAGCGCCACGGTGCGCCGGATCGTGAATATGACGGCTCTCACAGTCGCAGACGCAAACGCCGAAAGATAAGCAAGGCAAGGAAAGCAATCGCTAACTTCTTTGGCGATGCTTGACCCTCTCACCTGCTCAAAGATTGAGCAGGTGCTTGCTATTTGCGCGCCCCTGGTGCACACTTGCGGGCTTGAATTTGCGGGTTAACCCCAGGAATTTCGAAAGAAAACCTCGGGAGGCACGCAGTTCGGTCCCCCGCTTTTTCCTTCTGGTGCCCCATGGCGGCTTACGCCTCGATCTCGTCCCATGCTTCCAAGTTAGCGCTGACCGGCGCCCTGCTTGCGGCTCTGGCGACTGGAGTCCAGGCTCGCGAATGGTTCGGTGCACGTGCCGGCAAACCGGCGCAGGAAACGGTCGCGTTGGCCGAACTTCCAATTCAGGGCCAGCGAACCTACGGGGCCATTTTGAACGGTGGTCCATTCCGGCATGGAAAAGACGGCTCGGTGTTCGGCAACCGCGAACGCCTGCTGCCTCCGGAACGGCGAGGCCACTATCGAGAGTACACGGTCGATACGCCCGGTTCGCGCGACCGGGGCGCGAAGCGCATCGTCTGCGGAGGCGAAGCAAGCACCCCGTCCGCGTGCTGGTATACGGCGGATCACTACGCGAGTTTCAGGCGCATCGTGCCATGAGCCGCAGCGAGCAGACGGATTGGAGCAGCGCCCCCCGGCGCACCGAAGAAATGATGACGACAACCATGGAAAGACCAGCGGAGATGACCTTATCCCTTCGTGCCGTACGACCCAACATCGTGCAGTCGATTCGCGCCTTCCGCGTGAATGACCTGCAGGAGGCGGCGCACGCAGCCGGTCAGCACTTCCTCTACGCGAACCTGGGCAACGCCCAGAGCAAGCAGGACGTGCTCGACCTGATCGCCCAGCAGTTCACCTTTCCGCAGCACTTCGGCAAGAACTTCGATGCGCTGTACGACTGCATGACCGACCCGCTGCACAAGTCGGGTCCGCAACCCGGTTTCGTCATCGTGCTCGAACAGATCCCGGCGAATGCGAAGTTCGACAAGGAAGCCCGCGAGCAACTGCTCGACATCTTCCGCGACGCTTCCGACTACTGGGGAGACAGGAAGATACCGTTCCGGTGCTTCTATTCTTTTCTGTAGCCCGTTCTGCACACACCAGCCAAGCAGAACGGGCGAACGAGGCTCAGCAGGACATCGCCACGCCGGCCGCCGGCATCGAAGTCCCGAACGCCGATCCGGCAGCCGAAAAGATGCCGACCGACAAACTGGTCGATGTGTCGCCGCTGGCGCTGCGCATGAGCAGCCCCTTCAACGCCGGCTACTGGCTCGCGGCGGCATAGGCTCGCCCCCAGGTTGGCTCACTTCGCGTAGCCGCCCACCCCCTGCCGGGGGCAACACCTGAGGCCCGGCGAAGCCGGTTCCTCGGTGTTTCACGAACGAAGCCCTGCCTTTGGCGGGCTTTTTTTTATTGCGGGACGGATTGGGCGAGGGCTACGTATTCGGCCACCGGCACCTCCTCGGCGCGGCGCTGCGTGTCGAAGCTGCCTGCGAATGCGTGCTCGTCGAGCCATTTGCCGAGCGTGTGGCGCAGCAGCTTGCGGCGCTGGCTGAAGGCCACCTGCACGATCTCGCCGAGGCGCGCGGCATCGACCACCGGCGGCTCGGCCAACGGCACCATGCGCACGACGGCGCTGTCGACCCGCGGCGGCGGATCGAAGCTCTCGGGCGGCACGAACAGCACGTTGTCCATGGCATAGCGCCACTGCAGCATGACGCTGAGCCGGCTGTAGTCGGAGGTCGCCGGCCTGGCGACCATGCGGTCGATCACTTCCTTCTGCAGCATGAAGTGCTGGTCGGCCACGAGGTGCGCAAAGCCCAGCAGATGGAACAGGATCGGGGTCGAGATGTTGTAGGGCAGGTTGCCGACGATGCGCAGCGGGCCGGTGGCCTGGGTTGCCAGGGCGGCGAAATCGACCTTGAGCACGTCGGATTCGATCACGTCGAGCTGACCGTGGCCGCGCAGGCGCTGGGCCAGGTCGCGGTCGAGCTCGATCACGGTCAGCCGGCCGAGTCGCTCGACCAGCGGCTGCGTGAGCGCCGCGAGGCCAGGACCGATCTCGACCATCGCATCGCCGGGCTTGGGCGCGATCTCGCGCACGATGGCGTCGATGATGCCGCCGTCGGTCAGGAAGTGCTGGCCGAAACGCTTGCGCGCGATGTGCTTCAAGGCGTCTCGCCCGTCATGCTCAGAACTGCGGCGCCTCGCGGTATTCGACGTAGGCGCGGGTGCGCACTTCCTGGGACCAGGTATCGGTGGCTTGTTCGACCCGTTTCTCGCGCAGCACGGCGCGCGCGGCTTCGCGCTGTTCGGCCTGGCTCAGCGGGGCCTCGCGCCGGCCCGTGACCTGGATCAGGTGGACGCCGAAGCGTGACACCACCGGGTCGCTGATCTCGCCGGGCCCGAGCCGCTCCACGGCTTCCTCGAACTCAGGCACGAACATGCCGGGACGCGACCAGCCGAGGTCGCCGCCCTGCTTGGCGCTGCCGTCCTGGGAGTTGTCGCGCGCCAGCCCCGCGAAGTCGGCGTTGCCGGCCTGGATGCGCTTCTTGTATTCGGTCAGCTGGGCGACGGCCTCGGCAGTGGTGCGCTTGGGATCGTTGCGCAGCAGGATGTGGCGCACCTGGAACTGCTGCACCACCGCGTCGGTTGTGCCAGGCTGCGACTTGGCGAGCAGCTTGAGGATGTGGAAGCCGGCGCTCGAGCGCACCGGACCGACGATGCCGCCGACCGGCGTCGACTGCGTGGCTTCGACGAACAGGCCCGGATAGCGCTCGGCGCTGCGCATGCCCATGGCCCCGCCCGCGCCGCGGTCCGGGTAGTCCGAGTTCTCGCGCACCAGCTTGGCGAAGTCCTCGCCCGCGCGGGCCCGCTGCGCCAGGGCTTGCGCCCGCTGCGCGAGCTTGGCGATGTCGGCGTCGCTGGCGCCCTCGGGCACCAGCACGGCGAGCTGGGCGATGTTGATGTTGGGCGCGAAGGCGGCGTTGGCGCCGGCGCGCTGCTCCCTGATGAACTGGTCGACCTCGGTGTCGCTGATCTTGACCTTGGCCTCGATCTCGCGATCGCGCACGCGCGTCAGGATCAGCTGATCGCGCAGGTCGCGCCTGAACTGCTCCAGCGAGAGGCCTTCCGCGGCCACGCGGCGGCGCAGTTCGACCAGGCTGATCTGGTTCTGGCGGGCGACGGTCTGCTCGGCCTGGTCGACGGCGAGATCGTCGACCTTGATGCCCAGTTCCTTGGCAGCCTGCAACTGCGCACGTTCGTTGATGACGCGTTCGAGCACCAGCCGCGTGAGATCGGCGCGCGGCATGCGCTCCGTGTCCGGGTTCTCGCGCAGTACGCGCAGCACCCGGGCCTGCACCTCGTTGTTGGTGACCGGGTCGGAGTTGACCAGCGCGACGATGTATTCGGCCGAGCGGCGCGGTGCCGGCGCGCTGGAGGAAGGCGCGCGCGGTTCCGCGGCGGGTGCCGAGATGCGCGGACCGGCACGCATGATGTCGGTGATGCCCTGCGCGCCGGAAGCCGTGGCGAGGGCCGCCAGGCAGGCCAGGGTGAGTAGGGATCGGATGTGATTCATGGCGAAACGAGGTCTCAGTCGTAATTGGTGAAGCGGCTCGGGCCGATGCTCGGCTGCCGCAGCGGCGTATAGCGCTGGATGTTCTGCGTCAGGGTGCGCTTCGGGCTCGAACCGATGGCGGCGAAGCCGACCAGCTCGAGCTGGAACATGATGCGCGTATTAGCCGTGACCTGACCGGTGGTGACGCGTTCCAGCACCACGCGCCCGATCCAGCAGCAGCCATCGTATTCAAGGCCGATCACGCCATCCGTCAGCTTGCTGGATTCGAGACTGTAGTTCAAACGACCCACTGCGTACCAGCGTCCGCCGCCTTGACCCCTTCCGGGGCCCAGGTCCTGGCCCTTGTCGCCCCAGAGGTCGTTCAGGGGCCATTGCCAGCTGAGGTCGATCGAGCGGTTGCCGTCGTCGGCGGCCGTCGTGTTGTCGTCGGCGCTGTAGCGGTAGGCCGCGCTCACCGTGCGGTAGGGCTCCGGGTTGTAGCGGGCGCTGACCGCGGTGCGCGCCGAGGTCTGGGTGTCGGGGTTGTACTGGACCGTGCCCTCGACGCTCCACTTGGGCGTCCAGTTGATCTGGGCGCCCATCAGCAGGTCGCTCAGCCGATCGGTGACCGGCACGCCGCCCGGCATCGTGACCAGCTGGTCGGAGAAGCGCAGCCGCTGGGCGACGCCGAAACGGGCCGCCTCGGCGCCGGTGTCCGGGTCGATCAGCCGGGTCGTGACGCCGAGCGTCAGCAGGTTGCTGTCGGAGATGCGGTCGTTGCCCGAAAAGGCGTTCTCGGTGTAGACCGTGGCGAAATTGAAGTCGTTCTGCGCCGTGTCGTAGACCGGCAGGTAGTTCTGGTTGCGATACGGCGTGTAGACATAGAAGGCCCGGGGCTCGAGCGTCTGCCGGAACGCGCGGCCGAAGTAGCTGGCGTCGCGCTCGAAGATCAGGCCGCTGTCGAGGCTGAAGGTCGGGACCGTGCGCGTGGCCGAGGTGGCGCCGTTGGTCAGCAGTGGCGCGTCGAACTGGTAGCCGGTCGCGTTCAGCATGATCTTCGGGACCACGAAGGTGCCGGGTGTCAGGAACGGCCGGCTCAGCGAGGCCAGCGAGAACACGCGTTCTCCATTGGGCTGGCCCTGCAGATAGGGGTTCTTGGCCTCGAAGCGCGTGTAGTCGTTGTTCAGCGAGAAGTCGAAGCCGTTCCAGTCGTACCGGTTGTAGTTCGCCGTGATCTGCGGCATGCGGTCGTAGGGCGGAATGATCGGCGCCGGCGCGTATTGCAGCGTCTGGTAGCTCAGCGCGCGAGCGACGCCGCTCCAGTCGCCCTTGGCCCAGTTGAGCGAGCCGTCGTTGGCCAGGAGCCGCTGCGTCAGCGAAGGGGTGCGGGTGAAGTCGCGCCAGTAGTCGTTGTCGCTCACCCGGTTGATATTGAGCGTGCCGACCAGCGAATCGAGGCCGAAGTAGCGCGCATCGAACTGTTGCTGGTGGTGGGTCCAGATGCCCCAGCGGTCGCGGTCGCGCAGCCGGTCGTCCGGCATGTAGTCGGCCCGGATCTCGCCGCTGTACTTCTCCTCGAGGTAGCGGAATTCGGTGCCGAGGTTGACGCCGCGCTTGCTCATCAGCGTCGGGTACAGCGTCGCATCGCGGTTCGGCGCGATGTTCCAGTAGTAGGGCGTCGTGATGTCCAGGCCGTTGACGTTGTCCAGGCCGATGGTCGGCGGCAGCATGCCGGTCTTGCGGTCGTTGCTGAGCGGGAAGCTCAGCGACGGGAAGGGCGGCGTGCTCACGCCCATGAAGGTCAGGCGGGCATCGGTGGCGACGCCGACGTTGTCCTCGGTGTCGGTGGTCAGCGTGGCGGCGCTCAGCAGCCAGGCCGGCATCCAGCCCGGATAGTCCCCGGGCCGGCAGGTGGTGTAGGTCGCCACGCGCGCCACCGACACGTTGCTGTCGACGAAGTCGATGCGCTCGGCGTTGCCGCCGCCGCCGGAGGCGAGAAAGCGGTAGTTCACCTTGTTGAAGAAGCCCTCGAAGGTCTCGAGCTTGAGCTCGAGCTCGGGCCCCTCGTAGACGTTGCCGGCCTGGTTGATGCGGACGTTGCCGGTGGCGCGGGCGCGATCCTCGGGCTGGTAGTACTCGAGCCGGTCGGCGCGCAGCGACATGTCGCCGCGGCGCAGCGTGGCATTGCCTTCGACCACGGTCTCGAGGTCGGGCCGGCCGGACATCCTGTCGCCTTCGACGAAGCTCGGCAGCTGGCCGCGCAGCGGGGCCGGAATGGTCTCGGCGAGCTGCGGCGAGCGCCTGAGCACCATGGGCGTCTCGAAGTCCGCCTCCTGCGCACCCGCACCCTGCGCATGCAGCAGCGCGAGCGACAGCAGCGCCAGGGGTAGGGGCGGGCGGCACCGGCGCCAGGCGGCTCGGTTCAGGTCAGGCATCGGTACGGGGCAAATTTCGGCTGCTGGGGGAGGGACGACGCTTCGGGCCGTCGGACGGGAGCGTCCGCACCGGGCGGATTTGTAGAATCGATTATCCATGACAGCCTCTTCGCCCCCGACCGCCGCCGCCGCGCCCTCTTTCGAAGCACCGGCCTGGAGCGACCCCGCCCGCGGGCTGGCTTTCCGGCAATGGATCGCACGCGTTTCCGGCCCGCATCACCTGCTGCCCGACAGCGTCCGGCTGGCCTCGGCCGACGCCAGCTTCCGGCGCTATTTCAGGGTCGACGCCAGCCAGGGCCCGGCGACCCGCATCGTGATGGATGCCCCGCCGGCCAAGGAAGACAGCGCGCCCTTCGTTCGCGTGGCGCGACTCATGGCCGAGGCCGGCGTGCGCGCGCCGCAGGTGCTCGAGTGGGACGAGGCCGAAGGCTTCCTGCTGCTCGACGACCTGGGCCGCCAGACCATGCTCGACGTGATCGACCCGGCCGATGCGCAGGCCGCGCGGCCGCTCTACGACGAAGCCATCGACGCGCTGATCCGCTGGCAGCTGGCCTCCAGGCCCGGCGTGCTCCCGCCCTACGACCGGGCGCTGCTGGAGCGCGAGCTGGCGCTGTTTCCCGAGTGGTACATCGGCCGCTACCGCGGCATCGCGGTCGAGGGCCAGCTGAAGGAGCGGCTCGATCGGAGCTTCGCCCTCATCGTCGCCAGCAACCTCGCCGCGCCGCAGGTCTTCGTGCACCGCGACTTCATGCCGCGCAACCTCATGGTCGACGCCGGCACGGCGCTCGGCGTGCTCGACTTCCAGGACGCGGTCCACGGCCCCATCACCTACGACATCGCGAGCCTCATGCGCGACGCCTTCCTGAGCTGGGACGAGGAGTTCGTGCTCGACGTCACGGTGCGCTACTGGCAGCGCGCGCGCAAGGCCGGCCTGCCGGTCGACGAGGACTTCGGCGCCTTCTACCGCGCGGTCGAGTGGATGGGGCTGCAGCGGCACCTCAAGGTGGCCGGGATCTTCGCGCGGCTCACGCTGCGCGATGGCAAGCCCAGGTACCTCGCCGACACGCCGCGCTTCATCGCCTACATCCGCGCCACCGCGGGCCGCTACGCCGAGCTCACGCCGCTGGTGCGCGTGATCGACCAGGTCGAAGGCACGCAGGCCCTCTCGGGCTTCGCCTACGGACGGGTGTGACGGCGCGCTTCCATTGCGCGCAAGCGCTCGCCGCCGACAGCGCGCTGCTGCTGCCGCCGGGGGCCGCGCGCCACGTGCAGGTGCTGCGCCTGCAGCCCGGCGACGCGATCACGCTGTTCGATGGCCAGGGCGGTGAATACGCCGCGACCGTCGAGCGCATGGGCCGCAGCGAGGTCGCGGTGCAGGTCGGCGCCCACGCGGCGGTCGAACGCGAGGCGCCGCGCGCAGTGCGGCTCGCGGTTGGCATGCCGGCCAACGAACGCATGGACTGGCTGGTCGAGAAGGCCACCGAGCTCGGCGTGGCCGAGATCCAGCCGCTCATGACCGCGCACGGCGTGCTGCGGCTCAACGCCGAGCGCGCCGAGAAGAAGCGGGCGCACTGGGAAGCGATCGCGATCGCCGCCTGCGAGCAATGCGGGCGCAACCGGGTGCCGCTGATTCATCCGGTGCTGACGCTCGAAGCCTGGCTGCGGCAGGTCGGGCCGGCCACCGATGGCCGGCGCTTCGTGCTGAGTCTCGCCGACGGCACGCGCCGCATCGCCGAGGCTGCTGCGGAACCCGGCGCAGGCCCTGCCTGGGTGCTCAGCGGCCCCGAGGGCGGACTCGGCACGGCCGAGGAACAGGCCGCGATGGCGCAGGGCTTCGTGCCGCTGACACTGGGCTCGCGCGTGCTGCGCGCCGAGACGGCGGCGCTGGCAGCCCTCGTCGGTCTGGCGGGCGGCTGAGCCATGGCCCGGCTGCGCCGCAGCGTCCGCGGGCACATCGGGCGTCGCGCGCTGGCCCATGCGATCGTCGCGCTCGCGGTTGCGGCCGGCAGCGCGGCGGCCCAGGCGCAGAACGCTGCCGTGGCCTCCACACCGACGCAGGTGCGACCCGCGGTCGATCAGGCCTTCACGCAGCTCATGGCCGCGCCCTCGGTGCGCAAGCTGCTCGATGCGGTGAAGGCCGACCACGAGCGCTCGGTGCAGGATCTGCGGCTGCTGACCGAGATCGAGGCGCCGCCCTTCAAGGAACAGAAGCGCGCGGAGGCCTTCCTGGCGCGGCTGAAGGCGCTCGGCCTGCCCGACGCCCGCATCGACGCCGAGGGCAACGTGATCGGCCTGCGGCGCGGCACCGGCAACGGACCGCGGCTGCTGGTGTCGGCGCACCTCGACACGGTCTTCCCGGCCGGCACCGACGTGCGCGTGAAGGAGCGCGACGGCAAGCTCCATGCGCCCGGCATCTCGGACGACACGCGGGCGCTGTCGGTGATGCTGTCCTGGCTCAAGGTGCTCAACGAGCAGCAGGTACGCACCGTGGGCGACCTGCTGTTCGTCGCCAGCGTCGGCGAGGAAGAGCTCGGCAACCTGCGCGGCATGAAGGCCATCTTCCGCGAGAACCCGGACATCGACGGCATGGTCGGGCTGGAGCCGGCCGGCGACGGCACCGTGATCGTGCTCGGCACCGCGAGCCATCGCCACGAGGTCACGTTCAAGGGCCCGGGCGGCCACAGCTACGGCGCCTTCGGCCGCGTGCCGAGCGCGATCCACGGCATGGGGCGCGCCATCGCGCGCATCGCCGACATCGAGACACCGGCATCGCCGCGCACCACCTTCACGGTCGGCCTGGCCAGCGGCGGCACCTCGGTCAACACCATCGCGGCCGAGGCCCGCATGGCGGTCGACATCCGCTCGGACGAGATGGGCCCGCTGCTGGAGACCGAGAAGAAGGTGCTGGCCGCGATCGAGGAGGCGGTGGCGGCCGAGAACCGGCGCTGGAACGTGAACACGCTGAGCGTCTCGAGCCGGCTCATCGGCGACCGGCCCGGTGGCCGCACGCCGGCCGATTCGGTGATCGTCGAGGCCGCGGTGCGCTCCAACGCCGCCTTCGGCCATCACACGCTGCTCACGGGCGCCAGCACCGATGCGAACGTGCCGATGTCGCTCGGCATCCCGGCGATCGTGATCGGCAGCGGAGGCCAGACCGGCGGCTTTCACGCGTTGACCGAATGGATCGACGTGACAGACGCCTGGCACGGCGCGCAGAATGCCCTCGTGACCGTGCTCGGGCTGGTCGGCGTGCAGGGCGTGAGCGAGCCCCTGCTGCCCAGGCGGGCACCGCGGGCCACCCGTTGAGGGCGAGCCAGGTCACGTCCACACAACTTCAGGAGGTTCACATGGGATTGCTCGATTCGGTTCTCGGTCAGGTGCTCGGCGGTGGTCAACAGCAGCCGCAGGCAGGCGGTGGCGGCCTCGGTGATCTGGGCGCACTGCTGGGCGGTGCCGGGGGCGGCGCTTCTCCCGACCTGGGTGGCCTGGCCGGTGCGCTCGGCGGCCTGCTCGCCAACAACGGCGAACTGGGCGGGCTCGGCGGCCTAGTCTCGAAATTCCAGCAGGCAGGCATGGGCGACGTGGTGCAGTCGTGGGTCGGCAAGGGCGAGAACGCGCCGATCTCGGCCGGGCAGCTCGACCAGGTGCTGGGCAGCGACACGATCTCGAGCATCGCGCAGAAGCTCGGCATGAACAGCGCCACGCTGCTGCCGATGCTGGCGACCCTGCTGCCGACCCTGATCGACCACCTGACCCCCAAGGGCCAGGTTCCGGCCGAGGGCGCAGGCACCAACGACGACCTGCTGTCCTCGCTGAGCGGGCTGCTGCAGAAGGGCTGAGCGCCGCGGCTCGCTGCCGCCCGATACCGGAAGCAAAGGCGCCCGCGAGGCGCCTTTTTCACGCCCGGCGCCGTGTTAGAACCAGCCTCCACTTTGCGCTGGGTCCATGAACCGAAATCTCTGGCTGCTGACGGCCTGCCAAGGCCTGTTCCTCACCAACAACGTTGCCTTCATCGCGATCAACGGGCTGGTGGGGCTGGCGCTGGCACCGCATGGCTGGATGGCCACGCTGCCCGTGATGGGCTACGTGGTGGGCGGCGCGCTCGCCACCCCGCTGGTCGCGCGCACGCAAAGGCGCTTCGGTCGCCGGCGCTCGTTCCAGATCGGCCTGGCAGTGGCGCTGGGCTCGGCACTGCTGTGCGCGCAGGCGGCGCTGTGGCAGAACTTCTGGCTGCTGTGCCTGGCCACCGTGGTCGCCGGCTACTACAACGCCAACGCCAGCCTCTATCGCTTCGCGGCCGCCGAGCTGGCGGCACCCGACTGGCGCGAGAAGGCGGTCTCGCTCGTGATGGCGGGCGGCCTGATCGGCGCCGTGGCCGGGCCGAACCTGGCATCGCTCACGCGCAACTGGTTTGCCGTGCCGTTCGCTGGCGCCTACCTGGCGCTGGCGGCGGTCGCGCTGGTGGCGATGGCGATGATGCGCTTCATCGATTTCCCGCCGCCGCCCGTGCGCAGCGAAGCCCAGGGCGGCCGGCCGCTGGCCGAGATCGTGCGCCAGCCGGTGTTCATCGTGGCGGCCGTCGCGGGCGCCCTGGGCTTCGGCGTCATGAATCTGCTGATGGCGGCGACGCCGATCGCGATGCAGATCTGCAGCCTGCCGTTCGAGGACATCGCCTTCGTGCTCGAGTGGCACGTGATCGGCATGTTCGCGCCAGGCTTCTTCACGGGTCACCTGATCCGCCGCTTCGGTGCGCTGCCCGTGATGGGCGTCGGGCTCGCACTCAACGCCGGCTGCATCGCGGTGGCGCTGTCGGGCGTCGATCTGCACCGGTTCCTGGTCGCGCTGTTCCTGCTCGGCGTGGGCTGGAACTTCCTTTTCACGGGCAGCACCACGCTGTCGCTCCAGGCCTACGCGCCCGAGGAGAAGGACCGTGCCCAGGGGGCGCTGAACTTCTGTGTCTTCGCCACGCTCGCCGTGACCTCGCTGGCATCGGGCGTGCTGGTCACGACACAGGGCTGGCAACTGCTGAACCTCGGCTCGCTGGTGCCGGTGGCACTGACCGCGGCGGCCCTGTTGTGGCTGCTCCGGCGCCGGCGCCGGAGTTCAGAAGCCGTGCGGTAGGCACGACGAACGCTAGGCCGGCGGAAACCGCGCGTCGAGCCAGGCCCCGAGCGCATCGAACACGGGCTCGGCCTCGCGCTCGTTGAAGATCTCGTGATAGAGCGAAGGAAACTCCACGCTGCGCACCAACGAGGCCGGCGCCGCGGCCGCGAAGGCACGGCTGCCGGCGGGATTCACGAGCCGGTCGTCGCCCGCGAAGATCAGCAGGGTGGGCACCTGCCAGCCGGGTGCGGTGGCCTGCACGCGCGCGCCCTCGTCGGCCAGGAAGCGCGCCAGCCGGGCGCCGATGCGGTCGTGGCACAGCGGATCGGCGCGGTAGGCCTTGGCAATCGCCGGGTCGTGCGAGAGGAAATCGGCATCGAGCCCGTTGCCCACGCGCAGGCCAGGTGCCAGCCGCGACAGGGTGGCGACCAGCAGCTTCTGGAAGCCGCTGAGCCCGGCATCGAGTGCCGGCGACGACAGCACCAGGGCATCCACCGGCCGAAGTCCCCGCGCCACCGCGCTCGCCGCCACCAGGCCGCCGAGGCTGTGGCCGAGCAGGATCAGCGGGATCTCGGGGAAGGCACGGCGCGTGTCGTCGATGACCAGCGCGAGGTCGTCGAGCAGGCGCTGCGAATGCGGCAGACCGCCGCGCGCGCCGCTCGAGGTTCCGTGGCCGTGATGGTCGGCGCCGCGCACCGTGAAGCCCCGCCGGTTGAGCCAGGCCGCCACCTCGCGGTAGCGACCCGAATGCTCGCCGAGGCCGTGCACCAGCACGACGACGGCGCGCGGCTTCGTCGCGCCTGCCAGCGGCCACTCGCGAAGAGCCAGCGCCTCGCCGTCGGGCGTGCGCAGCGTCTTCAAGCGGCGGCGGCCCGCGCGGCCGGCAGCGCGGCGATCACCTCGGCCACGGCCGCCGTGAGCTTCTTGGCGTAGGGCACGTGCAGGAATTCGTTCGGACCGTGCGCATTGCTTTTCGGGCCGAGGACGCCGCAGACCATCATCTGCGCCTTCGGGAAGCCCTGGCTCAGCATGTTCATGAGCGGGATCGTGCCGCCCTGGCCGATGTAGCCGCAGTCGGCGCCGAAGTGGGCGCGCGATGCCGCGTGCAGGGCACTTTCGAACCAGGGTGCGGTGTCGGGCGCGTTCCAGCCCGTGGCGCCGCCGGCGTTGTCGAAGGTCACCTTGGCCTGGTAGGGCGCGTTGTCCTCGAGCAGGTGCTTGAGCTTCTGCACGGCCTCGGCGGCATCCACCAGCGGCGGCAACCGCAGCGAGAGCTTGAAGGCGGTGTAGGGCCGCAGCACGTTGCCGGCGTCCTTCAATGCCGGGAAGCCCTCGGCGCCGGTGACCGACAGCGTCGGCTTCCAGGTCCGGTTGAGCAGCGCCTCGACCGGGTCGGTGGTGGTCGGCAGCGCGAAGGTGCTGGCACCGCCGCAGTCGTAGTGGGCCCACGGGAAGCGCTTGTAGACCTCGTCGCCGAGGATCGCGGCGGTGGCGCGCGCCTGGGCGAGCCGTTCGGCCGGCACTTCGCAATGGAAGCTTTCGGGCAGCAGGCGTCCGCTCTTGCTGTCCTCGAGGCGGTCGAGCACCTGCCGCATGATGCGAAAGCTGGAGGGCACGAGGCCAGAGGCGTCGCCCGAGTGCACGCCCTCGGTGAGGATCTCGACCTTCAGCGTGCCGTTGGCCATGCCGCGCAGCGAGGTCGTGAGCCACAGCTGGTCGTAGTTGCCGGCGCCCGAATCGAGACAGATCACGAGCGAGACCTCGCCCAGGCGCGGCCGCAGCGCGTCGACGTAGGGCAGCAGGTCGTAGGAGCCCGATTCCTCGCAGGTCTCGATCAGGCCGACGATGCGCGGATGGGCCGCGCCCTGGGCCTTGAGCGCCTGCACGGCCGCAATGCTGGCGTAGACCGCATAGCCGTCGTCGGCGCCGCCGCGGCCGTAGAGCAGGCCGTCCTCGTACTTGGGCGTCCAGGGGCCGAGGTCGTTGCGCCAGCCGGTGAACTCGGGTTGCTTGTCGAGGTGGCCGTACATCAGCACGGTCTCGCGCATGTCGGTGCCGGTGCCGGCGATCTCGAAGAACAGCACCGGTGTGCGGCCTTCGAGGCGCACGATCTCGAGCTTCAGGCCTTCGACCTTCTGGGCCTCGACCCAGGCGGCGGCATTGCGCAGCACGGTCTCCAGATAGCCGTTCTGCGACCACTGCTGGTCGAAGCCTGGCGACTTGGCGGGAATCGCGATGTAGTCGGTGAGCTGCCCGACGATGTCGCGGTCCCATCGTTCGGACACGTCGGACAGCGCGCGGCCGGCGTCGAGCAGGCCGGCGGGCATTTCGCGGTGGAGGGGGGCATTCATTGTGGGAATCTCCGCGGGGTGGACCGACCATGTTAGTGCGTCTTGGGATAAAAAGGCGGGCCCCGCCACATGACTCGGAGGACGCCATGACCACGCGCAAAGCCAAGCCATCCGCCGCTGCGGCCGATGCTTCCACGGCAGCCCCGGCTCGCCGCATCGATCGCATCCGCGTGGGCGTCGGCGGCTGGACCTACGAGCCCTGGCGCGACAACTTCTTCCCGGCCGGGCTGCCGCATGCGAAGGAGCTCGCCTATGCGAGCCGGCAGCTCACGGCGATCGAGGTCAACGGCACCTACTACAGCACCATGAAGCCGGCCAGCTTCCGAAAGTGGCACGACGAGACGCCCGAGGACTTCATGTTCTCGCTCAAGGCCTCGCGCTACGCCACCAATCGCAAGCTGCTCGCCAGCGCGGGCGACTCGATCGCACGTTTCGTCGACAGCGGCATCGCCGAGCTCGGCGACAAGCTCGGGCCGATCGTCTGGCAGTTCATGCCGACCAAGGCTTTCGAGCCCGACGATTTCGCGGCCTTCCTCGAGTTGCTGCCGAAGAAGGTCGGCAGCCGCGCGCTGCGCCATGTGATGGACGTGCGCCACGAGAGCTTCAAGACGCCGGAGTACCTCGCGCTCGCGCGCCACCACCAGGTGGCTTCGGTGTTCACCGACTCCGACAAGTTTCCGTCCTTCGCCGACCCGAGCACCGACTTCGTCTATGCACGCCTGATGATGAGCGACGCCAATCTCAAGAGCGGCTACGCACCGAAGGCGCTCGACACCTGGGCCGCGCAGGCGCGCGAATGGGCTGCGGGCAAGACGCCGGCCGCGCTGCCCCGTATCGAGGGCGCTCCGGCGCCCAAGGCCGTCAAGTCGCTCGACGTCTTCATCTTCTTCATCAACGGCGCAAAAGAAAAGGCACCGGCGGCTGCGGGTGCCTTGATCGAGCGGCTGGCCTGAGCGGCCGGCGCCTGACGCGGGGTGTGGCTCAGGCCGCGGCGGCCTGCAGCGCGGGCTTGGCCGCGCTCGACGGCGAGGTGCCGAAGCTGATCTCGCCCGACAGCTGGCCGCCTTCCTCGACGACGATCTTGCCGTAGCGGATCTTGCCCGTGACCTTGCCGGTGGAATGGATCACCAGCTTTTCGCGCACGGTCAGGTTGCCGTCGAACAGGCCGCGGATCTCGGCGATGTCGATCTCGGCCGAACCCTTGAAGGCGCCCTGCTCGGCAATCTGCATGACGCGCGAATCCATCGTCGCCTCGACCAGGCCTTCGACCACCAGCGTGTCGCAATCGGTGATCTCGACGCCCTTGAGCTTGATGTTCGGGCCGACGGTGAGCTTGCTGCCGCCTTCCTTGGGCAGTGCACTGCTGGCGACCGCGTTGGCGGCCTGGGTGGTGAGGGTCGACGGGCTGACCGGCGTGCCAGAGAGATTGGTGCTCGAACCCATCAGCGGCGCGGGACGGGAGGTGAGATTTTCGGCTTCGCGATCACGCTTGCCGAAGAAGGGGGACTGTGTGGCCAATGGGTAGCTCCTCAAAAGGTCTATCGTAAGAACGACATTTCGCACCACGGCACTTCATTGCGCAAGAGGCGTAACTGAATAAGACGCGAAGCAAGGGTTTATGAGAACTTTCCAATTCGTCATAGAGGTTTTTCCATGGCAGGTTCGATGACGCAGTCTTCCCACGGCCCGATCGACGAGACGCTCGACGATTCGGATGCGCAGCTCGGCAAGCCCGACCGCGGCTGGCGGCGCACGCTGTTCTCGGTGATCTTCGAATCGGGCTCGCGCGCCGGACGCCTGTTCGACCTGGTCCTGATCGCCGTCATCGTGGCCAGCGTCACGGTCGTGATCCTCGACAGCGTGCAGCCGATCCGGCAGCGTGCGGGGCCGGTCTTCGGCGTGCTCGAATGGGTCTTCACGGTGCTGTTCGCGCTCGAGTACCTGGGCCGGCTGGCCTGCGTGCGCCATCCCTGGCGCTACGCGACGAGCTTCTACGGCGTGATCGATCTGCTGGCGGTGCTGCCGACCTTCCTCGCCACCTTCACGCCCGAGCTGGCCTACCTGATCGACGTGCGCGTGCTGCGGCTCTTGCGCGTGTTCCGCATCTTCAAGCTGTCGCGCTATTCGGCCGAATACCGCGTGCTGGTGAGCGCGGTGGCGGCCAGCCGCCGCAAGATCACGGTCTTCGTCGGTTTCGTGATGCTGGTGGTGCTGGTGATGGGCACGCTGATGTACGTGGTCGAAGGGCCGGTGCACGGCTTCACGAGCATTCCGGTCGCGGTCTACTGGGCGATCTCGACGATGGCCACGGTGGGCTTCGGCGACCTGGTGCCCAAGACCGACATCGGCCGCGCCATCGCCTCGGTGATGATGCTGCTGGGCTGGGGCGTGCTCGCGGTGCCGACCGGCATCGTCACGGCGGAGATGGCGCGTCGACCGCGCGATGAAGATGGGGCGGTGTATCCGACCGGTGCCGCGCGCGGCCTGCTGTCGATCGGCATCGCGCCGGCCGCAGCGCCGCCGCCGCGCCGGCTCACGCCGGCAGCCAGGCGACGCGCCCTTGCGCAGCATCGTCGAGTGCGGCGATGAAGGCCGCGGCGGCCGGCTCGGGCAGGCTGAACTCGAAATGCACGAGGCTGTCGTGGCGCACCTGCGCGATCGTCGCGCCGGCTGCCGCGAGTTCGCGCCGCAGCAGGCCCTCAAGCGCATAGGGCACGGCGGCGTGCAGCCGGCGCTGGCGCAGCAACGGTACGCGCTCGGCATCGGCCAGCGCGCTCGCGATGCTGTCGGTGTAGGCGCGCGCCAGGCCGCCGGCGCCGAGCTTGACGCCGCCGAAGTAGCGCACCACGGTGGCCAGAACACCTTCGAGCTCGTGATGCCGCAGCACCTCGAGCATCGGCCGGCCGGCCGTGCCGCCGGGCTCGCCGTCGTCGTTGGCGGCCGACTGGCCCCCGGCCATCAGGGCCCAGCACACGTGCGCGGCGCCCGGATGGGCGCGCCGCAGTGCGTCGACCTCGGCCTGGGCCGCGGCGCGGTCCTCGACCGCCCGCACGCAGCCGATGAAGCGGCTCTTCCTGATGACCAGCTCGCTGTGGCGCGGCGCCGAGAGCGTGAACGGCATCGTCCGCGCGGCGGTTCAGCCGCGTTCGAACTTGAACACGGCGGTGCTCGCGCGCGCGTTCGGCAGCCAGCGCACCTCGCGGCCGTCCTGCAGGCCGAAGGCGTCGAGCACGCGCAGCCGGTTCTTGTGCGCGAGCACCTCGAAGTCCTTGAAGGTGCCGACGCGGATGTTGGGCGTGTCGTACCACTGGTAGGGCAGGCGGCGCGTCACGGGCATGCGGCCGCGCGCGATGCTGATGCGGTTGGGCCAGTGCGCGAAGTTCGGGAAGGCGACGATGCCGATGCGGCCCACGCGCGCGGTCTCGCGCAGCATCACCTCGGCATTGCGCAAATGCTGCAGGGTGTCGATCTGGAGCACGACGTCGAACGAGGCATCGTCGAACAGCGCCAGGCCTTCGTCGAGGTTGAGCTGGATCACGTCGACGCCGCGGCGCACGCACTGCAGCACGTTGCCGTCGGCGATCTCCACGCCGTAGCCGCTGCAGCCGCGCTCGCGCTGCAGAAGGTCGAGCAGCGAACCGTCGCCGCAGCCGAGGTCGAGCACGCGCGCGCCTTCGGGCACCAGGCGGGCGATCAGCTGCTGGGTCGAGATGTCGCTCATGCGGCGGCTCCCTGCAGCGCGCCTTGCGCCAGCGACATGCCGATGCGCTCGAAGTAGGAGCGCACCACGCTCATGTAGCGCACGTCGTCGAGCAGGAAGGCATCGTGGCCGTGCGGGGCGTCGATCTCGGCATAGCTCACGTTGCGGCGGTTGTCGAGCAGCGCCTTCACGATCTCGCGGCTGCGCGCCGGCGAGAAGCGCCAGTCGGTGCTGAAGCTCACGAGCAGGAACTTGGCGCTGGCCTGGGCCAGGGCTGCGCGCAGGTCGCCCCCGTGCGCGCGCGCCGGATCGAAGTAGTCGAGCGCGCGCGTGATCAGCAGGTAGGTGTTGGCGTCGAAGTACTCGCTGAACTTGTCGCCGTTGTAGCGCAGGTAGCTCTCGATCTGGAACTCGACTTCCTGCGTGGAATAGAGGAACTCGGTGTTCGCGGCGCTGCCCTCGACCGCGCTGCGCAGGGCGCGGCCGAACTTCTCGTTCATCACGTCGTCGCTCTGGTACGTGATGTGGCCGATCATGCGCGCGATGCGCAGGCCGCGCCGCGGGATCACGCCGTGCTCGTAGAAGTGGCCGCCGTTGAAGTCGGGGTCGGTGACGATCGCGCGCCGCGCCACTTCGTTGAAGGCGATGTTCTGCGCCGTGAGGCTCGGCGCGCTCGCGATCACGACGGCATGGCGCACGCGGTCGGGATACTGCAGCGTCCACGACAACGCCTGCATGCCGCCCAGGCTGCCGCCCATCACGGCCGCGAGCGTCTTGATGCCCAGCGCATCGAGCAGCACCGCCTGCGCCGTGACCCAGTCCTCGACCGTCACAACAGGGAAATCGGCGCCGTAGGCGCGCCCGGTCGCAGGGTTGTCGTGCATCGGTCCGGTGGAGCCGAAGCAGGAGCCGAGGTTGTTGACGCCGATGACGAAGAAGCGGTCGGTGTCCACGGGCTTGCCGGGACCGATCATGTTGTCCCACCAGCCTTCCGACTTCGGCTGGTCGGCGTAGACGCCGGCCACGTGGTGCGATGCATTGAGGGCGTGGCAGACCAGCACCGCATTGCTGCGCTCGGCGTTGAGCTCGCCGTAGGTTTCGTAGGCGAGCGTGTAGTGGTTGATCGATGCGCCGCTGCGCAGGGCCAATGGCCCGGCGAACTGCATCGATTGGGAAGTGACGACGAATGACATGAATGAAAAAACCCGGCCTCGCCAAAAACGAGCCGGGTCGGGCATCCGTCTTTAGCTGCATTTGTAAAGCGCCCGCAAGCTGAGCAAATCGGCGCCTGGCGGGAAGTATATGCGGCACGGCAGCGGTCGATCAACGCGACCCGGCCAGCAACCTACGGATGTAAGCGAGCGCTGACTTTTGGTGAAATGGGGCGGCCGCATTCAGTGCAAATTCCTACTTGCAAGACTTGCATTTCACTCATAATGCGCGAGCCTTCCTCCAAATTTCAGCGGGGCGGGCGAATCGGTGATCGGTCAGTTTCGCGCAACCCGGCGGATTCTCGTCGTGTTGCTGCTCTCGGGACTCCATCGCTTTTATTGATGTGTTTATAGGAGTCCCTTGATGGGCAACAAACTGTACGTCGGCAATCTGCCCTACTCGGTGCGCGACGGTGATCTCGAGCAGGCCTTCGGCCAATTCGGTGCAGTGACGAGCGCAAAGGTCATGATGGAGCGCGACACCGGCCGTTCCAAGGGCTTCGGCTTCGTCGAAATGGGCAGCGATGCGGAAGCCCAGGCCGCGATCAACGGCATGAACGGCCAGCCGCTCGGCGGCCGCAGCGTCGTCGTCAATGAAGCGCGTCCCATGGAGGCGCGTCCCCCCCGTAGCGGTGGCTACGGTGGTGGCGGTGGCGGCTACGGCGGCGGTGGTGGTGGCGGCTACGGCGGTGGTGGCGGCGGCGGCTATGGCGGCGGCGGTGGTGGTCGCAGCGGCGGCGGCGGCGGTTACGGCGGTGGCGGTGGTCGCAGCGGCGGCGGCGGTGGCGATGGCGGTTTCCGCAGCCCCTACGGTGCCGGCCCGCGTGGCGGCGGCGGTGGCCGCGGTGGCTACGGCGGCGGTGGCAATGGCGGCAACAGCGGCTACTGATCCGCTGCGCTCTGCATCAAAAAAAAGGCTCCCGACGGGAGCCTTTTTTCATTGCTCGCCTTCGCGGCGCTTGCGGCCTCGGCCCTGGAACAGGCGGTCGAACAGCGGGTTCGGCAGCAGCCGCAGCAGCTTGGCGACCAGGCCCATCTGCCACGGGATCACGCGGTAGCTGCTGCCCGCCTCGATGCTGCGGAAGGCACGCTCGGCGAACGCCTCGGGTGCCAGCAGGAAGGGCATCGGGTAGCGGTTGCCGCGCGTGAGCGGCGTGTCGACGTAGCCCGGCAGCAGCGTCACCACCTTCACGCCGCTGGCGCGCAACTCGCCGCGCAGGCTCTCGCAATAGGCGACGACGCCCGCCTTGCTGGCGCAATAGGCGCCGTGACCTGGCAGCCCGCGGATCGCCGAGACGCTCGCGATGCCGACCAGGCGCCCGCTGCCGCGCGCCGCCATCGCGGCGACGAACGGATGGAAGGTGGCAGCCAGGCCGACGTTGTTGACGGCCAGCAGCCGCGCCATCACGTCGAGATCGGTGCGCTGCGCGGTGTCGATGCCGATGCTGATGCCGGCGTTGGCGATCACCACGTCGGGCACTCCCTGCTGCGCGATGCAGGCAGCGCCGGCGGCCACGATGCTGTCGGTGACGGCCACGTCGGCACCGTAGACCCGCCAGCGATTGGCATCCAGTGCCTGCGCCGTGGCCCAGGCCTCGACCTCGGCCGTCCGGCGCGCGACCAGCGCCAGGTCGTAGCCGGCGGCGTGGAAGCGCGCGGCCAGGGCCTGGCCGATGCCGCTCGAGGCACCTGTGATGAAGGCCAGGGGGCGGGCTTGCGCGTCGGCCATGTTTCAGGGCTTGGGCGTCGCGGCCGGCCGGGGTGCTGCGGCAGCCGGCCTGGCGGGCGCCGGCGCGGGCTTGGCGGCGGCCGGTGGCTTGGGCGGCGACGGCGTCAGCACGCCGCGCACGCGTCCCTGCAGGTTGGCGACGCCGCTCAGGCTGTCATAGTCCATCGAGTCGGACGTGAAGGTGTCGCTGCCGCGCGTCAGCGTGACCGGCTTGTTCGACTTGACCCGCTCGGTGTCGAGGAAGGCATGCAGGAACTCGCCGCGGAATTCGAGCCGCGGCAGCAGCGTGCCGTTGGGCGCCTTGGCGGCATCGCGCACGATCACGGCATCGCCGAACAGCTGGATCTCGGTGCCGTCGCCGTTGGAAAGCCCGCGCTTGGCCGAGCCGTGGGTGACCAGGCCCTCGTCGGAGATGGAGCGCCAGCGCACGTCGTCGACCTCGAGCGTGTCGGTGTCGGGGTAGTGGCGGCCTTCCTTGCCGAACAGTTCGCTGCGCAGGTCGCCGTTGGGCAGGAAGTTCTTCACCGAGAAGCCGCGCATGAAGTAGTCGGGATCGTGCGTCGGCTCTTCCTTGGCCTGCGGCACGAGCATCTCGGGCGCGTTGCGCACCAGCCAGTAGGTGCCGAGCGCGAGCACCGCGGTCAGGATGATCGGCAGGTAGATCGTCAGGCGATCGAAGGCGTCGCGCAGCAGGCGCCAGGCCGCCTTCATGCGCGCGCGCCCCGCGCCTGCTCGAGCAGCCGGCCGTAGTGGCCGCCGGCCAGCAGCAGCAGGTCGCAGAACTCGCGCGCCGCGCCCTCGCCGCCGCGCGCCGTGGTGACGTGGCGCGCGATGGCACGCACCTCGGCGTGGGCGTTGGCCGGCGCCGCCGCGAAGGCCACGCGCCCGAGCACCGGCAGGTCGGGCCAGTCGTCGCCGATGGCCGCGGCCTGCGACCAGTCGAAGCCGAGCGCGGCCAGCATGGCTTCGGCGGCCGGCAGCTTGTCTTCGGTGCCGTAGCGCACCTGGTCGATGCCCAGCGCCTCGAGGCGGGCGCGCAGGGGCTTGGAATCGCGGCCGGTGATCACGGCCGGCGTGATGCCGGCGCTGCGGAGCAGCTTGAGGCCCAGCCCGTCGAGGATGCTGAAGCGCTTGAGGGTTTCGCCGTGCTCGGTGAAGTAGATGCCGCCATCGGTCAGCACGCCGTCGATGTCGAAGAAGGCGACCCGGATGTCCTGGGCCGCGAGCAGGGTCTCGGGCCTGAATTTGAGGGCGGCCATCAGATGACCTTCGCGCGCATCAGGTCGTTGATGCTGAGCGCACCGACCAGCAGGCCCCCGGCATCGACCACCAGCACGTTCGTGATGCGGTGCTGCTCCATCAGGTCGGCCGCTTCGGCGGCCAGGGCCTCGGCGCGCAGGGTGCGCGGATTGGCGTGCATCACGTCGAGCGCGGTCAGGGCGCGCAGGTCGGCGCCGGTCTCGACCTGTCGGCGCAGGTCGCCGTCGGTGAAGATGCCGATGGCGCGGCCGTCGGCACCGACCACCGCGGTGGCGCCCAGGCCCTTGGCGCTCATCTCGCGCATGATCTCGCTGAGGCCGGCGTCGGGACCGACCCGCGGGACCTCGTCACCCGAGCGCATGACGTCGCCGACGTGGGTCAGCAGCTTGCGGCCCAGCGCGCCGCCCGGATGCGAGCGTGCGAAGTCCTCGGTGCCGAAGCCGCGCGCATCGAGCAGCGCCACCGCGAGCGCGTCACCGAGTGCCATCTGCGCCGTGGTGCTGGCGGTCGGCGCGAGGTTCAGCGGACAGGCTTCCTTCTCGACGCCGCTGTCGAGCACGATGTCCGCATGGCGGGCCAGCGTGGAATCCTGGCGGCCGGTGATCGCGATCAGCGGCACGCCCTGGCGCTTGACCACGGGCAGGATGGTGGTGAGTTCCTCGACCTCGCCGCTGTTGGAGATCGCGAGCACCAGGTCGACCGCCTTGATCATGCCGAGGTCGCCGTGGCTGGCCTCCGCCGGATGCACGAACATCGCGGGCGTGCCCGTGGAGGCCAGCGTGGCGGCGATCTTGCGGCCCACGTGGCCGCTCTTGCCCATGCCCATCACGACCACGCGGCCGCGCACCTCGAGGATCTTGTGAACCGCCTCGGGGAAGCTGGGCCCCAGCCGCGCCTTGAGGCCCAGTACCGCTGCCGCCTCGATGTCGAAGGTCGTGCGGGCGCGTGCCAGCAGCGCGTCGGGATTGGTCGCAGGGGTCGCGGGGGGGCGGGAGCTCATTGCGGGATTTTATCGGCCGCCCATGGCCCGGGCGGCCATCGCCTCGAATTGGCGCGCGAGGCGGGCAAGGCTGTTGCTAGCATCGGGCATGTCCTCGCTCGATCTCACGTTGATGTATCTGCTCGCTGCGGTGATCGGCGTGGTGATCTGCCGGTCGCTGCGGCTGCCGCCGATGCTGGGCTACCTGTCGGCCGGCGTGCTGATCGGTCCCCACGCGCTGGCGCTGGCGCAGAACTCCGAAGGCATCCGCCACCTGGGCGAGTTCGGCGTGGTGTTCCTGATGTTCGTGATCGGCCTCGAGTTCAGCCTGCCCAAGCTGCGCGCCATGCGACGGCACGTCTTCGGTCTCGGCATGGCGCAGGTGCTGCTGACGATCTCGATCGCCACCGCGGGTGCGCTGCTGATCTCGACCTGGCTGCCGGCGGCCTGGAAGCTCAACTGGCAGACCGCGCTGGTGTTCGCCGGGGCGCTCACGATGAGCAGCACGGCGATCGTGGTCAAGCTGATGGCCGAGCGGCTCGAGCTCGACAGCGAGCACGGCAAGCGCGTGATGGGCGTGCTGCTGTTCCAGGATCTGGCCGTGGTGCCGCTGCTGGTGCTGATCCCGGCGCTCGGCGCGCCGCCCGAGACGCTGTTCAAGGCACTCGGCATCGCGCTGCTGAAGGCCGGCTTCCTGATCGCGGTGCTCCTCTACGGCGGCCCGCGCGTGATGCGCTGGTGGCTCACGCTGGTGGCGCGGCGCCGCAGCGACGAGCTGTTCATGCTGAACCTGCTGCTCATCACGCTGGGCCTGGCCTGGCTGACCGAGCTGGCCGGCCTGAGCCTGGCGCTGGGCGCCTTCGTGGCCGGCATGCTGGTGTCGGAGACCGAGTTCAAGCACCAGGTGGAGACCGACATCCGGCCCTTCCACGACGTGCTGCTGGGGCTGTTCTTCATCACCATCGGCATGTCGCTCGACTGGCACGTGGTGGTCGAGCGATGGGCGCTGGTGGCGGCGCTGCTGCTGCTGCCGCTGGCCTTCAAGCTGGTGCTGGTCACAGCCCTGGCGCGCGGGCTCGGCGCCACGGCGGGGGTCTCGCTGCGCACGGGCCTCTACCTCGCCCAGGCCGGCGAATTCGGCTTCGTGCTGCTGGCGCTGGCGCAGGACAAGAACCTGCTGCCGCCCTGGCTTGCCAATCCGGTGCTGGCCTCGATGGTGCTGTCGATGCTGGCGACGCCCTTCATCATCATGTATAGCAACCGCATCGTCCGGAAGCTGGTCGCGAGCGACTGGCTGCAGCAGTCGCTGCAGATGACCAGCATCGCGCGCAAGACCATCAACACGGCGCAGCACGTGATCATCTGCGGCTACGGGCGCTGCGGCCAGAACCTGGCGCGCATGCTGGAGCGCGAGGGCATTGCCTACCTGGCGCTGGACCTCGATCCCGATCGTGTGCGACAGGCGGCGGCCGCCGGCGATTCGGTGGTGTTCGGCGATGCCTCGCGCTTGCAGGCGCTGATGGCCGCGGGCCTCGCGCGGGCCAGCGCGCTGGTCGTGACCTACCAGGACGTGGGCGGCGCGCTCAAGGTGCTGGCCAATGCGCGCGCCCATGCGCCGCAGGTGCCGGTGATCGTGCGCACGCGCGACGACCGCGATCTCGAGAAGCTGCAGGCCGCGGGCGCGACCGAGGTGGTGCCCGAGGCCATCGAAGGCTCGCTGATGCTCGCCAGCCATGCGCTGGCGCTGGTCGGTGTGCCGATGCGGCGCGTGATCCGCGTGGTGCAGGACCAGCGCGACGAGCGCTACAACCTGCTGCGCGGCTACTTCCACGGCGCCGACGACGACAACGCCGACGAGATCGAGAACGAGCGGCTCAACAGCTTCACGCTGTCGACCGGCGCGCGCACCATCGGCCAGCCGCTGGCCGCGCTGGCGCTGGGCGGCCTGGGCGTGCGCGTCGTCAGCCTGCGGCGGCGCGACGGCATGGCTTCGGCGGTCGGCGACGACATGCTGCTGGCCGACGGCGACACGCTGGTGCTGTCGGGCCGGCCCGCCGCGCTCGCGATGGCGGTCGACAAGCTGCAGAAGGGTTGAAGACAGGGCCCCTCGCGACCGCCCGCTGCACGGGGATCGGCGCCCCGCGGCACTCGCGGTCGTGAGTGCCGGGCCGCGCCCGTCGCGGCTCAGTTCAGCAGCGTGGGATTGCGCTTTTCCTCTTCGATCTGCTGCTGCCGGCGCACGGCCTCGCACTGGGCATGGGCGCGCATCTCGGGCCTTGCGCACTGCGTTGCCATGCATTGGGCACGGGCGATGAAGTTCATGCCGGCGCATTGGGCCTGCGGCGTCGGCGGCGGCGGCGGCGCAGGGGCGGGCGCAGGCGGCTCGGGAGCAGGAGGCGGCGGAACCACGACCGGCGCGGGTGGCGGCGGCGGCGCCGGCTTGCGGGTTCGTGCGGGGCTGGGCTTGGCGGGCGGCGTCGGTGCGGCCTCGGCCTTGAGCACTTCGGCGGGTGGTTCGACGACAGCCGGCGAGGGGGTCGGGTCCAGCATGGCGGCCGTGCCGGCAGTTCCGCTCGATGGTGGCAATGTCGCAACGACCGCGGCTGCGGATTCGGGCGCCGATGCCGCAGGCGGCGTCGGCGGCGGGGGGCTCACGGATGCCAGCACGGGAGCGGGTGAAGGCGCCGGTCCCGAGAAATACCAGAAGGCTGCGCTCGCCAGCGCCGCGACCGCCAGCAGTCCGACGACCGCACGGCGCAGCGGATGCCGGTCAGCGTGCCGCCTGCGCGGCGCGCGCTGGGGCTGGTGACGCTGGATCGGCCGGGTGAATTCGCGCTCGCTGCGAAATGCCGGCACAGCGGCCAGGGCTTCTTCTTCAGCCTGCCGTTCGGCCTGCGAGGGCGCCTTGGGCTTCGGGATCGAAGGCGGAGCCGGCAACTCGGCGGCCCGGCTCATCTGCTGGGTCGCTGGCCATTCCTCCTCTTCGCCCGCGGGGGGGCCGGGCGGCGTCGGCCGCAGCGCCTGCAGGCGACGGCCGCAGCCTTTGCAGAACTTGGCGCCATCGCGGTTTTCCGTGCGGCAGTCCGCACATGCCTGCGTCATCGCAGTGCTTCAGGTGACCGCGACGCGCTTGGGCTTGTTCACCATGCGCTTGGCGATCACGGCGCCCAGACCCATTGTGAGCTCCAGCGCGAGCGTGGGCTGCCGGTTCGACAGCTCGGCAAAGCGGATGGCGGTCATGCGCCAGACGCGCGCGGCGCCGGTGGCGACCACGTTGGCGGAGCGCGGCGCGCGCGAGAAGAAGGAGCCTTCGCCGACCACCGAGCCCGGGTTCAGGATCGCAAGCTGCATCTGCCCCTTGTCGCCGATCAGGTGGACGCTGAGGGCACCGCTCTCGATGAAGAACACCGTGCGGTCCTGGGCACCCTGGTCGATCAGGACCTGGCCGGCGGCAAGATCGAAGGGCTGCAGATAACCGGCCACGGTTTCCCATTGCTGCGCCGTGAGCGCTGGCGCAAAGGCGTCGTAGCTGGTGTTCTGCGCGATGGCGCGGCAAAGATCCTGAATGCTGGATGACATCGATATAGCCCCTGCTGTGCGTCAGAAGTATCCGCGAAACGTCAAATGTGCGGTGACAGATGTCACAGAATGAGACATTTGTTGATCACTTGCCGATGCAAAAGCGGGAAAAGATCACGCCGAGCAAGTCGTCGGCGCCGAATTCGCCGGTGATTTCGTTCAGTGCGTTCTGGGCCAGCCGCAACTCCTCGGCCAGCAGGTCGAGCAGTCGTGCCTGGGCCGCGAGGTGGCCGGAGGCCTGTGCGATGTGGTCCTCGACCCGCGCGAGCGCCTGCACGTGGCGGGCACGCGCCAGGTAGACGCCTTCGGGCACCGCGTGCCAGCCCGCCGCCTCGAGCAACCGCTGGCGCAGGCGCTCGATGCCTTCGCCGGTGCGGGCCGACAGCGCCACGCCCTGGCCCGGCGCCTCGCCGGTGGCGGCGTCCAGCTTGCTCCAGACGTCGATCACCGGGACCGAACGCGGCAACCGGCGCGCCAGCAGCGCGGCGATCTGCGCATCGGCCTCGGCATAGGCCGGCGTGGCGCTGCGCGTGAGGTCGTGGAGGAAGAGCAGCGCGTCGGCGTCCTCGATCTGGCCCCAGGCGCGCGCGATGCCGATCTGCTCGACCTCGTCGCTGCTCTCGCGCAGGCCGGCGGTATCGACCACGTGCAGCGGCACGCCCTGGATCTGGATGGTCTGCGAGACCACGTCGCGCGTGGTGCCGGCCACGGCGCTGACGATTGCGAGCTCGGCGCCCGCGAGCGCGTTGAGCAGCGAGCTCTTGCCCGCGTTGGGCTGCCCGGCGATCACGACCTTGATGCCTTCGCGCAGCAGTGCACCCTGGCGCGCCCGCTCCTGCACCTCGGCCAGCTGCACCTGGAGCGCGAGCAGCTGGCCCGCGGCGTCGGCTTCCTGCAGGAAGTCGATCTCCTCGTCGGGAAAGTCCAGCGTCGCCTCGACCAGCATGCGCAGGCGCACCAGCGCCTCGAGCAGGGTCTGGATCTCGGCCGAGAACGCGCCCGACAGCGAGCGGCTGGCGCTGCGCGCCGCGGCCTCGGTGCTGGCGTCGATCAGGTCGGCGATGGCCTCGGCCTGGGCCAGGTCGATCTTGCCGTTGAGGAAGGCGCGCTGGCTGAACTCGCCGGGCTCGGCCACGCGCAGGCCGGCGAGGCGTGGCTTGCCCGTGGCGGGGTCGATCTCGGCTGCGGCCGCCAGCAGGCGCGCCAGCAGCAGCTGGAGCACCACGGTGCCGCCATGGGCCTGCAGCTCGAAGACGTCCTCGCCCGTGAACGAATGCGGGGCCGGGAAGTGCAGCGCCAGGCCGCGGTCGATGGCCGACCCGTCGGCATCGCGAAAAGGCAGGTAGCTGGCTTCGCGCGGGCGCAGCGGGCGGCCGCACAGCGCGACCACCAGCGGGAGGAGATCGCGGCCGGACACCCGCACGATGCCGACCGAGGCCCGGCCGGAGGCGGTGGCGATGGCGACGATCGGGTCTGCGGTGCGTGCGAGCATGGATCGGGATTCTTCCAGCAAAAAGGGCCGCTTTCGCGGCCCTGGGTCGGGATGGTTGGCGGACCTACTTCGCAGGCTTGGCCAGCTTCTGCAGCTTGGGCGGATTGCCCAGCACGCCGAGGCGCTTGTTGATGAACCACTGCTGCGCGATCGACAGCACGTTGTTGGTGATCCAGTAGAGCACCAGGCCGGCCGGGAAGAAGATGAACATCACGCTGAAGGCCAGCGGCATGATCCACATCAGCTTGGCCTGCATCGGGTCCGGCGGCGTCGGGTTCAGCCAGGTCTGGAAGAGCGAGGTGGCGGTCATCACCACCGGCAGGATGAACCACGGATCGGGTGCCGACAGGTCATGGATCCACAAAATCCAGGGCGCGTGGCGCATCTCGACCGACGACAGCAACACCCAGTAGAGCGCGATGAAGACCGGGATCTGGATCAGGATCGGGAAGCAGCCGCCCATCGGGTTGACCTTTTCCTCGCGGTAGATGCGCATCATCTCCTGCTGCATCTCCTGCGGCTTGTCCTTGAGCCGCTCGCGCATCTCCATGATCTTCGGATTGATGGCCTTCATCTTGGCCATGCTGGCGTAGGCCTTGGCATTGAGCCAGTAGAAGGCGGCCTTGAGCAGCACCACCAGCGCCACGATCGCCCAGCCCCAGTTGCCGAGGATGCCGTGCAGCTTGTGCAGCAGCCAGTAGAGCGGCTTCGAGATGATCGCGAAGATGCCGTAGTCCTTCACCAGGTCGAGGCCCGGCGCGAGCGACTCGAGCATCTTCTCTTCTTCGGGGCCGGCGAACAGGTTGCTGGCGACCGTCTGCGCGGCGCCCGGCGCGAGCTGCGGCAGCTTGAGCACCATGGCGATCGAGAACAGGTTGTTGCCGAGGTCGGCGACGCGGAACTCGCGCTGGATTGCTTTTTCGCTGCCGGGCACGTTGAGCAGCCAGGCCGCGACGAAGTAGTGCTGCACCATTGCCACCCAGCCGTTGTCGGTGGGCGCGGGAAGCTCGACCTTGCCCTTGGCGATGGCGCTGAAGTCGATCTTCTGGAACTTCTTCTGCTCGGTGTAGATGGCCGGGCCGGTGAAGGTGTTGGTGCCGAACATGGTGCCTGCGGCGACCGTGCCGTGGCGCGTGAACTGCAGGTAGAGCTGCGGGTCGAGCGGCTTGTCGCTGACGTTCACGACCTGGTGGTTGACCCGGATCGAGTAGTCGCCGCGCTGGAAGCTGTAGGTCTTGACGTACTTCAGGCCGCCGACGGGCTGCGATTCGAAGACGACGTCGAGCTTGTCCTGGCCTTCCGCCAGTTCACGCGGGCCGGGACGCGCGGTCATCAGGCTCAGGTGGTTCGGGAAGCGCTCGCCGGTCTCCACCGTGTTGAGCAGGCCGGTCTGGGCCACGTAGCGCGTGGCGGGCGAACCGTTCTCCATCAGCATCACGGGCCGCACTTCGTTCTTGGGCACCGGCATGCCGAACAGATGGCGCACCCATTCGATCAGGCCGCCGTTGTTGGTCTGGTCCAGGAACTTGAGCAGCTGCAGTTCGGACAGCGTGCCGCCCTCACCGTCGATGGTCGCCTTGAAGAGGTCGGTCGAGATAGTGACCTTCTCGCCGATGGCGGGCGCTGCGCCCTGGACCGGCACGGCGCCCGCGGTTCCGGTCGCGCCCGCCGCGGCAGGCACGCCGTTGCTGGCCGCGGGCGTGCCCGGCGTCTCGGCCGGAGCGGCCGTGTGGGCGGAAGGCAGGAAGGTCGGCTTGTGGCCGTTGAAGACCTGCCATTGGTCCCACAGCATCACCAGCGAGAAACCAAAAATCACCCACAGGATGGTGCGGCGGATATCGTTCATGAAGATGACTTCTTGTCGTCGGAAGAGAGAAAGGAGAACAGCGATGCCGGCTGCTTTGCCGACTGCCGCGCCTTCGGGGGAGGCACCGGATCGTGGCCGCCCTCGCACCAGGGCTGGCAGCGTGCGATGCGGTGCAGGGTGAGATAGCTGCCCTTGGCGGCGCCGTGCTGCTCGAGTGCGCCGATGGCGTAGACCGAGCAGGTCGGCTCGAAGCGGCAGGACTGGCCGAGCCAGGGGCTCAGCAGCAGGCGGTAGCCCTTGACGAGGCCGATCAGCAACCGCTTCATCATGCGCGCGCCGTTGCGGCCCGTTCCAGCAGTTGCTGGAGTTCGGCGCGCACGGCGGCCTTCAGCGCGTCGGAACTCGCGCTGACGAATTTCTGGCGATCGAAGGCCGCCCGCAGGCGCACCACGTGCGCCGCGCGCGGCAGCGATTCGACGACGGCAGCACTCACGGTGTAGATCTGGCGTTTGATCGCGTTGCGGGTGACCGCACGGCGGGCCCAGCGCTTGGGAACCATCGCGCCCAGCCACACGTCATCGGCGGAGAACAGCGATTCGGTCCCGCCCGGCGCGGCGAGCGCGCAGCGGTGCAGTGCGAAGTGGGCTGTGCGCGCCACGGTGGCACCGGCGAGGACGGCCTGGAATTGCGCGCGCGTCTTGAGCCGCTGCATGGAGGCCGACCGCGAAACGCCGTCAGACGCTGAAGGCGGCGACGGGTCGACTGGCAACGGCGCCGACGAGCCTTAGACGGCCAGGCGCTTGCGGCCCTTGGCGCGGCGAGCGTTGATCACGGCGCGGCCGCCACGGGTCTTCATGCGGACCAGGAAGCCGTGGGTACGGGCGCGGCGGACTTTGGAAGCTTGGTAAGTGCGTTTCATGATTAATTTCCTGATTCACCGGGTGACCGGCAGGAAGGCGGGAAGCCCTCCGGATGATGTCCAGATTGAGGCCCGGATCTGTCGATACCCCGAAACACAAGAAAGAGGTTTTCAGGGAAACCCGCGATTATCGCAAAGTTTCAAGGCCTGCACAATCCGGGGCGCGTCTGCCGCGTGCTTTCCCTGGCCTCGCGACGGTGTGGATAAGGTTTTGACAAGTTAGAATCGGCGGCGCATCGCGGGTGCGACTATCCACAACACCAAGACGGAAGATGGCCGAGGGACAAACCACTTTTCAGAGCACCCATGCCGAGTGAAGGCATAGGCGACAGCCTTTGGCAGGCCTGTGTCGACCAGCTCGCACAGGAGCTGTCCGAACAGCAGTTCAACACCTGGATCAAGCCCCTGACCGCACAGGTCGCGGATGATCTTTCGCGGGTCACGGTCTTCGTGGCCAACCGCTTCAAGCTCGACTGGATCCGGGCCCAGTACGCCGGCAAGATCGCCTCCATGGCGGAGAAGCTCTATGGCCAGCCAGTGACTATCGAGTTAGCGCTTGCTCCTCGGGAAATCGTTGCACGGCCTGCATCGATTGCCATTGTGGCCGACACCGACGTGCCGCGCGACATCGCCGCACCGGGCGAGGATCTGGCGGCCGCCGCGTTCAAGAACCGGCTCAATTCGGGCCTCACCTTCGACACGCTGGTGGAAGGCACGGCCAACCGCATGGCGCGCGCCGCGGCGATGCACGTGGCCGGCATGCCGGGGCACCTTTACAACCCGCTTTTCATCTACGGCGGCGTCGGCCTCGGCAAGACCCACCTGATGCACGCTGTGGGTAACCGCTTGCTTGCGGACCGTCCGGATTCCAAAGTTCTCTACATCCATGCCGAGCAATTCGTTTCGGATGTGGTCAAGGCCTATCAGCGCAAGACCTTCGACGAGTTCAAGGAGCGCTATCACTCGCTCGACCTGCTGCTGATCGACGACGTCCAGTTCTTCGCCAACAAGGACCGCACGCAGGAAGAATTCTTCAACGCCTTCGAGGCCCTGCTGGCCAAGAAGTCGCACATCGTGATGACCAGCGATACCTACCCCAAGGGCCTCGCGGACATCCACGAACGGCTGGTCTCGCGCTTCGATTCGGGTCTCACGGTGGCGATCGAGCCGCCCGAACTCGAGATGCGCGTGGCGATCCTGATCAACAAGGCGCGCGCCGAGAGCGCCGAGATGCCCGAGGAAGTCGCCTTCTTCGTTGCCAAGAACGTGCGCTCCAACGTGCGCGAGCTCGAAGGCGCGCTGCGCAAGATCCTCGCCTATTCGCGCTTCAACCAGAAGGAGATCTCCATCGCCCTGGCGCGCGAGGCGCTGCGCGACCTGCTGTCGATCCAGAACCGGCAGATCTCGGTCGAGAACATCCAGAAGACGGTGGCCGACTACTACAAGATCAAGGTCGCCGACATGTATTCGAAGAAGCGGCCGGCCTCGATCGCGCGGCCGCGCCAGATCGCGATGTACCTGGCCAAGGAGCTGACGCAGAAGAGCCTGCCCGAGATCGGCGAGCTGTTCGGCGGCCGCGACCACACGACCGTGCTGCATGCGGTGCGCAAGATCTCCGGCGAGCGCCAGCAGCTCACCGAGCTGAATCAGCAGCTGCATGTGCTGGAGCAGACGCTCAAGGGCTGACGATCACCGAAAATGGCCGGCGCCCTGTGCAGGGCGGCCCCTTATCGACGACGACCGAATTGAACTAAAGAAACGAGGAAGAGGTAAGACATGATCGTTTTGAAGGCTACCCAGGACAAGGTTTTGGCCGCGCTGCAGTCGGTGGCGGGCATCGTGGAGCGGCGCCACACCCTGCCGATCCTGGCCAACGTCCTGATCCGCAAGACCGGCGGCCAGCTGCAGCTCACCACCAGCGACCTCGAGATCCAGATCCGCACCCATGCCGAGCTTGGCGGGGACGACGGCAACTTCACCACCACCATCGGTGCCCGCAAGCTGATCGACATCCTGCGCACCATGCCGGCCGACCAGACCGTGAGCCTCGAGTCGAGCGCGAGCAAGCTGGTGCTCAAGGGCGGCAAGAGCCGCTTCACGCTGCAGTCGCTGCCGGCCGAGGACTTTCCGCTGGTGCAGGAATCGGCCAACTTCGGGCCGGTGTTCAGCGTGCCGCAGAAGACGCTCAAGGACCTGCTGAGCCAGGTCTCGTTCGCGATGGCGGTACACGACATCCGCTACTACCTCAACGGCATCCTGTTCGTCGCCGAAGGCAAGCAGCTGAGCCTGGTCGCCACCGACGGCCATCGCCTGGCCTTCGCCTCGGCCACGCTCGATGTCGAGGTGCCGCGCCAGGAAGTGATCCTGCCGCGCAAGACCGTCCTCGAGATGCAGCGCCTGCTGTCCGACGCCGAGGGCGCGATCGAGATGCAGTTCGCGAACAACCAGGCCAAGTTCAGCTTCGGCGGCATGGAGTTCGTCACCAAGCTGGTCGAGGGCAAGTTCCCCGACTACAACCGCGTGATCCCCAAGACCCACAAGAACACGGTCACGCTGGGCCGCGCGCCGCTCCTGGCCAGCCTGCAGCGCACCGCGATCCTGACTTCCGAGAAGTTCAAGGGCGTGCGGCTCAACATCGAGCCCGGCACCCTGCGCATCGCCTCGAGCAATGCCGAGCAGGAAGAGGCGCAGGACGAGCTCGACATCGACTACGGCGGCGACGCGATCGAGATCGGCTTCAACGTCACCTACCTGATCGATGCGCTCTCCAACATGGGGCAGGACATGGTCAAGCTCGACCTGGCCGACTCCAACAGCTCGGTGCTGATCACGATTCCCGAGAACGCCTCGTTCAAGTACGTCGTGATGCCGATGCGCATTTAGCACACCCCCAGGTTGGCTCACTGCGTGTAGCCGCCCACCCCCTTGCAGGGGGCGATACCAGCGGCCCGGCAGAGCCGGTTCCGCGGTATCTCCCGAACAGAAGGCGCCGCAGTCCTGGTGCCAGAGAGAAAGAGTCTGATGAGCGAAGAAAACAAGCCGGAAGTGCCGCACACCGAACCGGTCTACATCCCCGAGATCGAAAGCGCGATTCCGATCGAGCTGCCTGCGGCCGGTGACACCTCGTACGGCGAAGGCTCCATCACGATCCTCGAGGGGCTGGAGGCGGTGCGCAAGCGCCCGGGCATGTACATCGGCGACACCTCCGACGGCACCGGCCTGCATCACCTGGTGTTCGAGGTGGTCGACAACTCGATCGACGAGGCCCTGGCAGGCCATTGCGACGACATCGTCGTGACCATCCACAGCGACAACTCGATCTCCGTCACCGACAACGGCCGCGGCATCCCGACCGGCGTCAAGATGGACGACAAGCACGAGCCCAAGCGCTCGGCAGCCGAGATCGCGTTGACCGAGCTGCACGCGGGCGGCAAGTTCAACCAGAACAGCTACAAGGTCTCGGGCGGCCTGCATGGCGTCGGCGTGAGCTGCGTGAACGCGCTGAGCATCAAGCTGCGCCTGGTCGTGCGCCGCGAAGGCAAGATCCACGAGCTCGAGTTCAGCCGCGGCTTCGTGCAGAACCGCCTGCTGGAGCAGGTCAACGGCGTCGAGGTCTCGCCGATGAAGATCGTCGGCGACACCGACAAGCGCGGCACCGAGGTGCACTTCCTGCCCGACACCGAGATCTTCAAGGAGAACTCGGACTTCCACTACGAGATCCTCAGCAAGCGCCTGCGCGAGCTGAGCTTCCTCAACAACGGCGTGCGCATCCGCCTGCTCGACGAGCGCACCGGCAAGGAAGACGACTTCTCGGGCGCCGGCGGCGTGCGCGGCTTCGTGGAGTTCATCAACAAGGGCAAGACGGTCCTGCATCCGAACTCGTTCTACGCGGCGGGCGAAAAGCCGGCCGATACCTACGGCGGCATTCCCGGCACCCACATCGGCATCGAGGTGGCGATGCAGTGGAACAGCGGCTACAACGAGCAGGTGCTGTGCTTCACGAACAACATCCCGCAGCGTGACGGCGGCACCCACCTCACGGGCCTGCGCGCCGCGATGACGCGGGTCATCAACAAGTACATCGAAGAGAACGAGTTCGCCAAGAAGGCCAAGGTCGAGGTCACGGGCGACGACATGCGCGAAGGCCTGTGCTGCGTGCTGAGCGTGAAGGTGCCCGAGCCCAAGTTCTCGAGCCAGACCAAGGACAAGCTGGTGTCGAGCGAGGTGCGCGCACCGGTGGAAGACATCGTCGGCCGCCTGCTCACCGAATACCTGCAGGAGCGTCCGAACGACGCCAAGATCATCTGCGGCAAGATCGTCGAGGCGGCCCGTGCGCGCGAGGCCGCACGCAAGGCGCGCGAGATGACGCGCCGCAAGGGCGTGCTCGACGGCATGGGCCTGCCGGGCAAGCTGGCCGACTGCCAGGAAAAGGACCCGGCGCTGTGCGAGGTCTACCTGGTCGAGGGCGACTCCGCCGGCGGGTCCGCCAAGCAGGGCCGCGACCGGAAGTTCCAGGCCATCCTGCCGCTGCGCGGCAAGATCCTCAACGTCGAGAAGGCGCGCTACGAGAAGCTGCTGACCAGCAACGAGATCCTCGTGATGATCACGGCCCTGGGCACCGGCATCGGCCGGGCCGGCGCCACCAGCGCGGGCGGCGGCGCGGACGACTTCAACGTCGCCAAGCTGCGCTACCACCGCATCATCATCATGACCGACGCCGACGTCGACGGCGCCCACATCCGCACGCTGCTGTTGACCTTCTTCTACCGCCAGATGCCCGAGCTGGTCGAGCGCGGCCACATCTACATCGCGCAGCCCCCGCTCTACAAGGTCAAGGTCGGCAAGGAAGAGCAATACCTCAAGGACGGCCCGGCGCTCGACGCCTTCCTGCTCAAGGTGGCGCTCAAGGAAGCCAGCATCGAGACCGGCGGCCCGAACCCCGTCACGCTGACCGGGGACACGCTGGCCGAGCTGGCGCGCAAGCACCAGCTGGCGCAGGCCGTGATCGCGCGCCTCGGCGCCTTCATGGATGCCGCCGCGCTGCGCGCGATCGCCGACGGCGTGTCGCTCGACCTCGACACCACGGCGGCGGCCGAGGCCTCGGCGGTCGCGCTGCAGGCCAAGCTGCGCGAGCTCGGCGACAACGGCGAACCGGCCGAGGTGGCGAGCGAGTTCGACGCCCGCACCGACAAGCCGCTGCTGCGCATCAGCCGCCGCCACCACGGCAACATCAAGAGCAGCGTGCTGACGCAGGACTTCGTGCACGGCGCCGACTACGCGGCCCTGGCGACCGCGGCCAACACCTTCCGCGACCTGCTGGGCGAAGGCGCCGTGGTCAAGCGCGGCGAAGGCGAGCGCGCCAAGGAAGAGAAGGTTGCCGACTTCCGCATCGCGATGAAGTGGCTGATCGGCGAGGCCGAGCGCGTCACCTCGCGACAGCGCTACAAGGGCCTGGGCGAGATGAATCCCGAGCAGCTCTGGGAAACCACGATGGACCCGAACGTGCGGCGCCTGCTGCGCGTGCAGATCGACGACGCGATCGAGGCCGACCGCGTGTTCACGATGCTGATGGGCGACGAGGTCGAGCCGCGGCGCGAGTTCATCGAGCAGAACGCGCTCAGGGCGGCGAACATCGACGTCTGAGCGAGCGGGCAGGCGGCGGGCAGCGGAGCCTTTCAGCCCCGCTCGGCCGGCGCCGGCGCCAGGGCGCTCCGGCCGGCGCCGCGCCCCAGTCCGCCCACGATCGCCGCGGCCACGAGCACCAGCGCGCCGCTCGTCAGCATCGTGGCCGAGATGCCCCAGCCGTCGACCACCAGGCCGCCGAGCAGCGCGCCCGTCGCGATCGCCACCTGGAAGCCGCTCACGAGCAGCGCCTGGCCGGCTTCGGGCGCATCGGGCATGGCTTCCATCATCCAGCCGGTCATGGCGACCGGGATCATGCCGAAGGCCGCGCCCCAGGTCAGGATGACGAGCGTCGCGGCGACGAAGCCGCCACCGACCAGTGTGGACAGCAGCAGCGCGGTCGCCAGCAGCAGGGCCGCCGCCAGCGCGGCGCTGCGCACGCTGCGCGCCAGCAGGCTGCCGCCGACGAAGGTGCCGACGAAGCCGACCGCGCCGTAGGCCAGCAGCAGTGCCGTGACCGCGCCCGGGCCCAAACCGTAGACCTGCTGCAGCAGGGGCTTCAGGTAGGTGTAGGCGGCGAAGTGGCCGGCGACCAGGAACAGCACGGCGAGCAGGCCGACGCGGGCCATGGGACGGGTCAGCGGCTTGAGCAGGTCGCGCGCGACGATCGCGCGGGCCGGCGGCATGGCCGGCAGCAGCCAGACCTGTACCGCGAGCACCGCCGCAGCCAGCAGGCCCGTCACGCCAAAGGCGGCGCGCCAGCCGACCAGCGTGCCCACCAGCGCACCGGCTGGTACGCCGAGCACCGTGGCAACCGAGACACCGGCCAGCACCATCGACATCGCGCGCGCCTTGGAGGCGTCGGCGACGAGCTGCGTGGCGGCGCTCGGCGCGAAGGTCCAGAAGCCGCCCACGCAGAGGCCCAGCAGCAGCCGCGCGGCCAGCATGGTTGCGAAGTTCGGCGCGAAGGCGGCCAGCAGGTTCGAGACCACGAGCAGGGCGGTCAGCGTCACCATCACGGTGCGCCGGTCGAGCCGGCCCGAGGCGACGATCAGCGCCGGGCCCGCGAGCGCCGCCAGCACGCCCGGCATCGTGACCATCAGGCCCGCGGTGCCGTCGCTGACCTGCAATCCGGCGCCGATGTCGGTCAGGAGGCCGATCGGCAGGAACTCGGTCGTCACCATCGCGAAGGTGCCGACGGCGATCGAGCCGACCGCGAGCCAGGCCGAGCGGCTGACGTCGGCGGACACGGGGCGGATGGCAGGTGCGGGCGCGGGCGCGGACGCGGTCGCGGCGATGGCCGAGAGGGCCGCGACATCGTCGGCGCAGGAGGAGCAGGGAGCATTCATCGGCGGGGAATCCTGAAGTCGGCCGGACGGTGGCCGGCGGGCGTTTGAAGGACGCTCGAGTCTGCCGGCGCCGGCGGGACCGCGAACGCGTGCATCGGCACCTCTCTATTTCCGGAATGCCAACAATGCTCGGCGCATATCGATGCGCGTAAACGCTATGCCTAGCCCGGGTCTTGCTAAGGAAAATCGGCGCCAGAGAAAAGGCGCCATCCCAGCAGGCAAGGACAGCACATCAAATGACCACGACGTTCCGGTTCTGGCGGCCCCTGGCGGCCGCGGCGCTCATCACAGGCATCCTCGGCGCGGCTCAGGCGGCGACCAATCCCCCGATCCGCGTTGCCCAGGGCATCGAATACATGTGCGGCGGGCAGACGCGCGCCGAGGCGGCGTTCATGCAGACCGTGGCCCCGCGCTGGGCCGCCAGCCTCGAATTCGCGGTCAGCCGCGGCAAGCCGGGCCAGTTTCCCGCCGACGTGAAGGTGGTGGTGCGCGAGCGCTACACCGGCCGCACCGTGATGGAGGCCGCCACGGCAGCGCCCGTGATGCTCGCGCGGCTCGATCCGGGCGCCTACGAGGTCGAGGCCACGCTGGCGGGGATCACGATCGAGCAGTCGCTGACCGTATTCAACGGCCTGTCGTCGAAGGCTTCCTTCGTCTGGCCTTCGAACATCGACTTTGCGGCCGCGCTCGGCCTGCCGCGCGCCGAGCAGCAGGCCGTCGCGCGCACGCGCGACTGATCCGTCGCCGGTTCCGAGGACTGTTACTCGGTTCGGGGTCGCAGTCGCGCGGCGGCCGCGCCGCCCGCGTGTGAAAATTCAGTGCTGCCCTCGCATGGCACGCACCTTGAATACAGGTGGCGTCATTCGCACATGGTGTGTCCGGGCACCGCCCGACTTCCTAGGCCCCGATGCCGCTTCGCTCCCTGATCGTCTTCACCACGCTGCTGCATGTCTACATCGGCCTGCGGCTGCTGCCTGCGCTCGCAGGCGTCGCCTGGGCCTGGCCGTTGCTGCTGGCGGCGCTGGTGGTCTCGGCCGCGACCATGCCGTTGCCCTTCGTCGGCATGCGCTCGGGTCGCGAACGGCAGCTGGCAGACGGATGGAAATGGATCGGCCTGATCAGCATGGGCTGGTTCTCGTCGATGGCGGTGCTCACGCTGGTGCGCGATGCCGGGCTGCTGCTGGGCTGGCTTGTCGAGCTGGCCACCGGCCTTGCACTGGACGGCGAACGCTGGCGCTTCTGGACCGCCGCCGCGGTGCCGCTGGCAGCCTGCACCACGTCGCTGGTGGGGCTCTTCAATGCGCGGCGCACCGCCAGCGTGGTGCGCGTCGACGTCCCGATCCGCGATCTGCCATCGGCGCTCGAGGGCTTCACCATCGCGCAGCTCAGCGACATCCATGTCGGACCGACCATCAAGCGCGGCTACATCCAGCGCATCGTCGATGCAGTCAATGCGCTCGGCGCGGACATGGTCGCGATCACCGGCGACCTGGTCGACGGCACGGTGCCGGAGCTGCGAGAGCACATCGCGCCGCTGCGGCAGCTCAAGGCCCGGCACGGCACCTTCGTGGTCACCGGCAACCACGAGTACTACGCGGGTGCGCATGCCTGGATCCACGAGCTGCGCCGGCTCGGCCTGCGCGTGCTGCTCAACGAGCACGTGATCCTGCAGACCCGCAACGTGAAAGGTGCGCAAACCGACGAGGAGGTGCACGGCAGCGCGCTGCTGGTCGCCGGTGTGACCGACTACACGGCCGGCCATTTCGACGCCTCGCATGCGAGCGATCCGCAGGGCGCGCTGGCCGATGCACCGCCGCTGGTGCACACGCGCGTGCTGCTCGCGCACCAGCCGCGCAGTGCGCCGGCGGCGGCCGAGGCCGGCTACCACCTGCAGCTGTCGGGCCACACGCACGGCGGCCAGTTCTTTCCGTGGAACCTGTTCGTGCCGCTCCAGCAGCCCTTCACCGCGGGGCTGCACAAGCTGCAGGAGATGTGGGTCTATACCAGCCGGGGCACCGGTTACTGGGGGCCGCCCAAGCGCTTCGGGGCGCCGTCCGAGATCACGCTGCTGCGCCTCGTGCAGGCCGACTAAGGCCGGTCGGGCCCGGCGCAGCCGCCCTCAGGCCTGGGGCAGCGAGAGGCGGCGCGCGTTCGAGGTGGTCTTGGCGTGGATCGGCTTGAGGCCGCGCTGCATGATGCGTGCGCTCGCGCTCGAGAGCTGGCTCACGGCTGCGGCTGACCGCGTGGCCGCGCTGCCGAAGGCCTCGGCATGGCTCACGGCCTGCGCGGGCGTGGCGCTGGTCGCCATCGAGAACAGCGCCACGCCGCTGCCGAGCCAGTGCTTGACGGCGCGGTTCACGAGCGCGAACTGGGTGGTGTGGATCTGGTTGGCCATCGCGGCGCCGGATTCGCCGACGGCGGTGAGCTTCTCGTGGCTCATGAGCTGGAATTCCGCCATGTCGGCCTCGTTGGGCGCGAGCCCTGCCTTGGCCATGCGTTCGGTTCGCATCTGGATCACGGAGCCCGCCGACAGGAGCATCTCGTTGGTGGTCAGGGCCACGTCGACCCACAGCATGAGCGGGTTGAAGAAGCGCGGCGACGAGAAGCTGGGCATGGGAAGGAAGCCTTTGGCTGACGGATGTGGCGATGCTCACACTATAGACCTGCGCAGCGCTTTTTGTTGCAGTGCAGCATACCAATGTGGCGCCGTCCTACCTTTCGGTACGACGAACTGCCAACTTGGTCCGGTGTCGGAATTTGCGATGCTTCTTGCATCTCTTTTCAACACGGGCAAAACCAACAATGTCAATGCCGTTTTCATGCGTCCGGTCGCTGCTGTGCGTCGGCTGTCTGACGCTCCCACTGGTGGTATCCGCCGCGCCCGAAGACCGCGAGCCCGGCGTCTACATCGACCTCGGACAGGCACCCCACAGCAACGCGGACACCGATTCGCTGACGCTCGGCGTGGTGGTTCCCTGGACCCGGAGGCAGTCGGTCCAGGGCGGCGCGCTGTCGTTCTACTGGGATTTCTTCATCAGCCAGTGGCGCGCGCCGCGGCCCGACAACATGGACAAGCGCAGCTACACGCAGATCGGCGCCATCGCCAACTGGCGCTATCGCTTCAACCAGGGCGATTCGCCGTGGTTCGCCGAGGCCGGCGTCGGCGCGACGGTGATGGACAGCCTCTATCACACGCCCGACAGGGACTTCAGCACCACCTTCCAGTTCACCGAGGTGCTGGGCTTCGGTCGCAACTTCGGCAGCCAGGGCGAGCACGAGCTGTCGCTGCGCCTTCAGCACTTCTCGAATGCCGGCATCAAGAAGCCGAACCCGGGAGAGAACTTCGTTCGGGTGCGCTACCTCTATCGGTTCTGAGGGCCACACCGAAAGCGGCGCGGTAGCCCACGAGGCCGTCGCCGTCGGGCACGCCGGGGCCGAATTCGAGCAGCTGCCCATCCCACCGCACGCTGCGTTCGGGCGTGAGCAGCGCCCAGTGCATCGGCGACAGCCGGCGCAGGAAGAAGGGCGCCATGGCCTCGACGATGTGGTGCTCGGGGTCGAACCATGCGAGCTGAAATGCGTCCTCGTCGGCAGCGCTGCCGTCGACCGTGTCGAATTGCGCGAGGTTCTTCATCTTCTGCATGTCGCGACGCACGGCCTGCGCCAGGTGCAAGGCCTGCAGCCGGTCGGCGTCGAGCGGATTGCGCTGCAGGCCTGGCTCGTGCACCAGCCGCCACAGCAGCCGATAGAGCAAGGCGAAGCGTTGCGGCGCGCTGTGCAGCAGCACCGTCTCGCACAGCGTCATGAAGGATCGCGGCAGCAAGGGGTGCGGCGTGCCCGCGCGCTGTCCGCCCGCCGGACTCGCGGGGTCGCGCGAGAAGCGCTGCCTCGCGTGCCGGGCGTCCGCAAGCCATGAAACTTCGTCCGGTGCCACCAGCGCTGCGAGCAGCGCGCGCGCCTCGCGCCGAAACCCGATCGAATCGGTCTCTCCATCGAGGGTGACGATGTGCTGCGACATGCAGCCAACTTAGGCGGCGCGATC
The DNA here is from genome assembly GCF_030316885.1 of Variovorax jilinensis. GTDB lineage: Bacteria > Pseudomonadota > Gammaproteobacteria > Burkholderiales > Burkholderiaceae_C > Variovorax > Variovorax jilinensis. The sequence continues at coordinate 375,648 of NZ_JASZYQ010000004.1, forward strand.
GGGGCAGGCTGTAGGCGCTCAGGCGCAAAACGCAGAGGCCTGCGCTGGCGCGCCCGACTCAGCGCTGCCGGCTGCGCAGCTCGGTCGCGACGTAGGCGATGGCGGCGATGGCGAGCGGCAGCAGGTAGTAGAGCGCCCGGTACGCGAGCAGCGCGCCCAGCAGCGTGCTCTCCGGCAGGCGATGGCCGAGCAGGGCCAGGAAGACGGCCTCGAGCACGCCGAGCCCGCCCGGCACATGCGTGATGACGCCGGCCACGGCCGCGACCAGCAAGACCGCGAGCACTTCGGTGTAGGGCAGCTGCTGCTGCAGCAGGCACCAGATCACGCCACCGATCACGGCCCAGTTGGTGGCCGACATCGCGAGCTGCAGCAGCGCCATGCGCAGCGAGGGCGTCTCGAGCGCCTGGCCGCGCAACTGCCAGGTGCGCCCGCGCGCCAGCGTGCACAGCACCAGGTAGGCGATGCCCGCGGCCAGCAGCGCGGCGCCCAGGATGCGCAGGCCGCCGCTGTCGATGCGCCAGTCGGGCGGCAGCGCCATCGGCCAGAAGCAGAACAGCGCACCGGCGAGCCACAGATAGCCGAGCCAGTTGGTCAGCATGCTGAAGCCCAGCACGCGCGTGATGGTCACGTTGTCGAGGCCGAGCTTCGAATACAGCCGATAGCGGAAGGCCACGCCGCCCACCAGCGAGCCGAGGTTGAGGTTGAAGGCGTAGCTGATGAAGGTCACGCGCATGACCACGCGCGTGCCGAGCCGATGGCCTGTCATGTGGCGGCCGAGCAGGTCGAAGGTGCTGTAGAGCAGCTGGCTGCCGGCTGCGAGCGCGGCGGCTGCCAGCAGTGCCGTGCGGGGAATCTCCTGCAGCGAGGCCAGCACCTCGTGCCAGTCGATGTTGCGCGCCTGCCGCACGATCAGCACCAGCACGAGCGCGAAGAACAGCCCGGCACCGATGCGCCGCGCGAGGACCCAGCCGCCGTTCGAGCGTGGCGGCCGCAGCGCTGCAGCCGCCTGGCCCGGCGCCGGCGGGCTGGCCATCATGCGGCGTCCGTTTGCGTGGCGCCGCCGCCCTGCGTTCGCGGCGCCTCGAGCGGCTTGAGCTTGGGCGCATGGCGCGGCAGCCAGCCGACCCAGGACGGATACCAGCGCAGGATGTGGAAGATGAAGAAGCTGCGCACCAGGCGCCAGCTGCTCCATTCGGCGAGATCCTCGGCCTCGATCCGCTTGCAGCTGTGCTGCATGAGGTGGTCGAGGCGTTCCGACAAGAGCGCGTTGAAGGCCTTGTCGCGCACGATCACGTTGGCCTCGAGGTTCAGCGACAGGCTCAGCGGGTCGAGGTTGCTCGAACCAACGGTGCTCCACTGGTCGTCCGCGAGCGCGACCTTGCCGTGCAGCGGTCGCTCGCAGTATTCGTAGATGCGCACACCCGCATGCAGCAGGTGGTGGTAGAGCATGCTGGCCGCCACCTTGACGATCGGCATGTCGGGCTCGCCCTGCAGGATCAGGCGCACGTCGACGCCGCGGCGCGCGGCGCGCCGCATCTCCTTGATGAGGCGGTAGCCGGGAAAGAAATAGGCGTTCGCGATCACGATGCGCTGGCGCGCGCTGCGAATCGCCGCCAGGTAGTGGCGCTCGATGTCGTTGGTGTGGCGGCGGTTGTCGCGCGTGATGAACTGCGCGGCGGCTTCGCCGGCCGGCGCGTTGGCATCCTCGGCCCTGGCCTTCAGGCGGCGCCGGAACCAGCTCGGCCCCTTGCCGCCGACCGCGATCGCGTGCAGCACGAAGCGGTGGATTTCCGACACGATTGGTCCCGCCAGCTCGACCGCATAGTCCTGCTTGGCCTTGGGACCGAAATCGGCCAGGTGATCGGCCGAATAGTTGATGCCGCCGACGAAGGCCAGCGTGCCGTCGACCACCACGATCTTGCGGTGCATGCGACGGAACACGTTCATTCGCTGGCCGAAGAAGCGCTTGCCCGGATCGAACACGCGCACCTTGACGCCGGCCCTGGTGAGCCCGGCCACGAACTCGGGCGACAGCGCAGGCGAGCCGAAGCCGTCGATCATGAGGTCGACCTTGACGCCCCGTCCGGCCGCTGCGCAGAGCGCCGCATGCAGGCCTTGGCCGACCTTGTCCTCGAACAGGATGAAGGTCTCGACCACCACCTCGCGCCGCGCCTCGCCGATGGCCTCGAACACGCGCGGGAAGAACTCCTCGCCGTTCTCGAGCAACTCGACCCGGTTGCCTTCGGTCCAGCGCCGGCCGATGCGCGAGACGTCGTTGCCGGTGGCGTCGCTCACAGCGCGATCTCCGCCACCAGCGGGGCATGGTCCGACAGGTGGGACCAGGGCTTGCGCGGCAGCACCACCGGCGAATGGACACCCGCATTGCGCACGTAGATGCGGTCCAGCGGCAGCAGCGGGAAGCGCGACGGGAAGGTGCGCGCCGCGCTGCCGGTGGCCTGCACGAAGACTTCGCGCAGGGCTGCACCCTGGGCCAGGATGTCGTGCGCCCGGCCGCGCCAGTCGTTGAAATCGCCGGCCACGATCAGCGCCGCATCGGCAGGCACCTCGTCGCGCACGATGTGGCAGAGCAGCTCGAGCTGCTGCAGCCGGTGTCCCTCGGCCAGGCCGAGATGGGCGCAGATCACGTGCACGTCCACCGGCCGCGCGGGCAGCCGCAGAACGCAATGCAGCAGGCCGCGCTTCTCGGGTCCGACGATCGAGATGTCGTGGTTGCGGTAGTGCACGATCGGAAACTTGGACAGCACCGCATTGCCATGGTGACCCTTGGGATACACGGCGTTGCGTCCGTAGGCGAACTGCGGCCACATGGTGTCGGCCAGGAATTCGTAGTGCGGTGCCTCGGGCCAGTTGTCGACCCGGCGGGAATGCCGCGAATGCGTGCCGAGCACCTCCTGCAGAAAGACCACGTCGGCGCCCACGGTACGAACCGCGTCGCGGAGCTCGGGCAGGATGAACTTGCGGTTGAGCGCCGTGAAGCCCTTGTGGGTGTTCACGGTCATGACCTTGAGCGAGGTCGGCGCGGTGGCAGCGGCGGCTGCCGCGTGGTTTTCGGGCTTCACATCGCTGTTGTAAGGCGCGTGCCGATGCGGCGCTGTAGGAACGCGCCACCTCCTGCCGTGGACTATGCGTGACGGGGGCCGGCTCCTACAGGCAAGGCGGCCTGACCCCCACAGATGCGGCTTCGATGCGCTCCTACGGTGCATTCAGGGCTCGACGCAGGGCCCACCTTTCTTTTCAAACTTTCCAACGAGACAGGAGCCAAGCATGAAGCAAGCACAACATCGATTCGCCACCGCCGCGATCCTCGCCGGCCTGATGGGTGTCGGCGGTATCGCCGTGGCGCAGACGGCGCCCGTGGTGCCGGCACAGCCGGACCCAGCGGTCGCCGGCCAGGCCAGCACCAAGACGCCTGCGGGCGTGGCCAATCCGACGCAGCGGCCGGACGGCAGCATGCCGGCCTCGCGCGATGCCGTGAAGTCGGAGGCGCGCATCCACAACCGCAGCAACGCGACCAACAACGTGCCCAAGGGCGAGGCGACCACGACCGTGAATCACCAGCCCAATGCGATCCCGGCGCCTATGGGCGAGAGGACGCGGACCGAGGTGAGCCAGACCGGACGCAAGGTCAAGCCGCAATTCGGCAACAAGGGCGAGCGCCCTGAAGTACCAACCAACCCGACCGACAAGACCGGCACGCCGCAGTAGTTGTGGATGGTGCCGCCGCTGCAAGGCGGTAGGCGGCAAGCAAGAAAGCCCCCGGTGCCTGATGCATCGGGGGCTTTTGCGCATGGGCCTCGGGCTTGTCAGCTCTTGGCAGCGGGCGGCCGCGGGTGGTGATGCCCGCCCGGGCCCCCGCGATGGCCGGGACCGCCGTGGCCGCCCGGGCCGAAGCGCGGCATGGCCTCGGCATCGAAGGTCTTCTGCTGCTCGGGCGACAGCGCCGCATAAAGGCTGCGCGTCGCGTCGGCGCGCTTGTTCATCGCGGCATTGCGCTCGGCCTGGCGGGCCTGCATGCGGTCCAGGCGCTGCGGCGTGGTGAGCTTCGCGAACTCGGCGCGGTCAACGCTTGGCTGGCCCGCCGCAGGACGCGGCGGCGGCTGCAGCGCGGCCGTGAAGCTGTTCCATGCGCTTTCCTGCGCCGGTGCCAGCTTGAGCTTGTCCTTGAGCTGGGCCAGGTGCTGGGCGCGGCGTTGCTGCATGCGTTCCATGCGCTGGGCGGGATCGACATGCTTGCGCTCGGCATGGCGGCGTTCGGCGCCCGGCGCCGCTGCAGCGGGTGTTGCGGGCCTGGCGTCGGCGGCCGGGGCCGTCGTCGGTGCGGTCAGCGGCGCCTGCGCGAAGGCGCCGGAGCAGGCGAAGGTGGCCGAGGCCAGCAGACCGGCCCAGAGAAGGCTTTTGCGGGACGATTTCATGACAGTGCTTCCTTTCGAAGAAGCCTGCCGCCGATGGGCAGCAGGTGAAGGGAAGTGTGGGCGCGCCATGTAACGCGGGCGTGAGCCGCGGATGAGCTTCGGTAAAGAACGGTGAACGGCGGCGCTCAGCCCAGCTTGCCGTTCTGGAAGTCGTGCACCGCCTGCGTGACCTGCTCGCGCGTGTTCATGACAAAGGGTCCGTACTGCGCGATCGGTTCGCGCAGCGGCTTGCCCGCGATCAGCAGCGCGCGCGCCGGGCTGTGGTTGGAGGCCGGCGCGCGCAGCAGCACGCCGTCGCTACCGGGCTCGTTGGCGAGGATCGCCATGCGCTTGGTGGGGATCTCGGCGCTGCCGATGTAGAGCGACTCGCGGAACACGTAGACCAGCGCATTGCGGTCGTCGGCCAGCGGCTGCGCGAACTCGGCACCGGGCGGCAGCGTGAGGTCGAGGTAGAGCGGCTCGGTGTGCGCGCGCTGCACCGCGCCCTCGACCCCGTGGCTGGCGCCCGCGATGACGCGCACCTGCACGCCGGCCGGTGTCACGAACTCGGGGATCTCCGCGCTCTGGATGTCGCGGTACCAGGGCTCGCGCATCTTGTCGCTGGCCGGCAGGTTGAGCCAGAGCTGGAAGCCCTCCATGAGGCCTTCCTCCTGTTCGGGCAGCTCGCTGTGCACCAGGCCTCGGCCTGCGGTCATCCATTGCACGCCGCCGTTCGACAGCAGCCCTTCGTGGCCGGCGCTGTCGCGGTGCCGCATGCGCCCGGAGATCATGTAGGTGACGGTCTCGAAGCCGCGGTGCGGATGGCTGGGAAAGCCGCCGATGTAGTCGCCCGGGTTGTCGCTGCCGAAGGCGTCGAGCATGAGGTAGGGATCGAGCCGCTGCTGCAGTGGTTGGTGCAGCACGCGCGTGAGCCGTACGCCGTCGCCGTCGCTGGTCGAGACGCCGGCGACGATCTGCTCGATGCCGCGCGGCTGCGCGATGGCGGCCGGCGTCACCGCGTGGCTGGGATGGGCATGGGGAGTGTTCATGGCCTGGACCTTTGCGTGGGGGCTGCGGTCGGCCATGTTGGCACGGTTGGGGCTTGCGTGCTCAGCCCAGTGCCTCGAGCTCCCAGGAGACGCTCTGCCAGGCCACGCCGAAGCCGACGGACGGCGCGGCCGCGCCCTGCGCGGCGCAGCCCAGTGCCCATTCGCCACCCGCGCTCACGCTGTCGACGAGTGGCACCGGCACCGAGGGCGCGATGTCGGCCGCCATGCCCGCGAGGCCGGCGCCGCCGAGGATCACGGCATCGGCGCCGAAGCGAAGCGCGGCTTCGCGGCAGGCCTCGGCCAGCAGCAGCCGGGCGCCGGCCGGGTCCTGCGCGAGCTGGGCACCCGTGGGCGCGACCGTGTGCGCGCCCGCCAGCGATTCGCCGTAGCCCAGCGAGACCGCGAGCCGCTCCAGCATGGGCCGCCAGCGCTCGCCGCCGGTCACGATCGCGAAGCGGCCGTGCCGCGCGGCGGCGATGAAGGCGGCTTCTGCCAGCCCGCCGACCGGCACGCCGGCACCATCGCGCAGGGCGAACAGGCCCGGGTCGCCGAAGCAGCCGATCAGCACCGCGTCGGGACGCTCGCCGTGCGCGTGGGCCGCGGCCCACGCATCGAGCACGGCATGCTGCGCCACGGCGTAGGTGGCTTCACTCGAGATGTAGGGAGCGCCGAAGCGCGCCGTCACCGTGTGCACCGTCATCGCGCCGCCGAGCTGCGCCTGCAGGTGCTGCTGCAGCAGGGCGCTGACCGAGGCCGATGTGTTCGGGTTGACGACCAGGAGCCGAGTCATCGAGACGCCTCGTCACGCCTTTCGGCGCGTCGAGCGCCGGCGCAGCAGGGCGGCCGAACCGAGCGCAAGCGCCATCACCGCGAACGACACGACGGTGGTCACCGTGCCGAGCGCGTAGATCGACGGCGTGGTCACGGTCGAGGTCAGGGCCTGGAGTTCGAGCGGCAGCGTGTTGACATCGCCGATGGCCTGCGAGGTGCGCGCGATCTCGTCCCAGCTCAGCGTGAAGCCGAACATGCCGATCCCCACCACCGAGGGTCCGATCAGCGGCAGCACCACGTGCACGAAGCTCTGCCATGGCGTCGCCCCGAGGTCGCGCGCCGCTTCCTCGTAGGCCGGGTTGAAGCGGTTGAAGACCGCGAACATGATCAGGAGCCCGAAGGGCAGCGTCCATGTCAGGTGGGCGCCGAGCGCCGAGGTCAGCAGGCCCAGCGCCGTGCCGTAGCTCTCGAGCGTGCCATCGGCGCCGATGGCACCCAGCGCGCCCTTGATGCCGCTGTCGAGCAGGCGGAACTGCAGCCCGATGCCCAGCGAGATGATGATCGACGGCATGATCAGGCTGGCCACCGTGACGAAGAACAGCGCGTCGCCGCCCTTCAGGCGCTTGCGGAACGCCAGGCCCGCGAGCACCGACAGCACCACCGTGAAGATCATCACCACCGCCCCCAGCATCAGAGAGCGCATGAACGCGGCGCCGATGTCGACCGTGCCCAGGCCTTCGGCGAGCTTGCGGAACCAGTGCAGCGAGACGCCGCGCAGCGGGAAGGTCAGGCCGCCTTCGGGGCCCTGGAAGCTCAGCACGAAGATCGTCACCATCGGGCCGTAGAGGAAGACCACGAACAGCGCGAAGACCAGTGCCAGTGGCCAGAAGCCCGCGCTGCGCTGTTCACCGATTCTTTGGCTCACCCTAGAGCTCCTTGCGGATGTCGACCAGCCGCGTGAGACCCCAGATGATCATCAGCACCACGGCCAGCAGGATCATCGCGTTGGCCGCCGCGAGCGGGAACTGCAGGTACGAGGTCTGGACCTGGATGATCTTGCCGATCGAGGCGATCTGCTGGCCGCCCATCACGCCGATGGTGACGAAGTCGCCCATCACGATCGTGATGACGAAGATCGACCCGATCAGGATGCCGGTGCGCGACAGCGGCACGATCACGTTCCACAGCGTCTGCCAACCGGTGGCGCCGGAATCGTTGGCGGCCTCGAGCAGCGAGCGGTCGATGCGCATCATCGAGTTGAAGATCGGCACGATCATGAACATCGTGTACAGGTGCACGAAGGCCAGCACCACCGAGAAGTCCGAGAACAGCAGCCATTCGACCGGAGAGTCGATCAGGCCGACGCCCATCAGCCCCTGGTTCACCAGCCCGTTGCGGCCCAGGAGCGGCACCCACGAGATCATGCGGATCACGTTGGAGGTCCAGAACGGCACCGTGCACAGCACGAAGAGCAATGTCTGCATGCCCGGCGAACGCACGTGGAAGGCCAGGAAATAGGCCACCGAGAAGCCGAGCAGCAGCGTGATGCCCCACACCAGCAGGCAAAACTTGAGCGTGCTGATGTAGGTCGACAAGGTGACGCAGAAGTCGCCGTTGTCCGTGAGATGCGAGCAGCCTTCGAAGATGCTGAGGTAGTTGCGCGCCGAGATCGCGGGGATCAGCTCGTATTCGTTGAAGTTCCACAGGCTGACCATCGCGATCAGCGCCAGCGGGATCAGGAAGAAGAGCAGGAACACCAGCCCGAAGGGCGCGGCCTGCCACCACGCCTTGACGGCGTGGACCGGCGTGCTGCTGGCGTGGCTGGTGGTCGTCGGCGCGCTCATCCCGATGTCAGGCCGCGACGAACTCGTTCCACTTCCTCACCATGTACTCGTTCTCGTCCATCACCGCGTTCCAGCAGGCGATGCCGCCCATGCGTTCCTCGTAGCTGCCGCCGTCGCGCACCGCACCGGCCTTGGCGATGACGTCGCCCTGCGGGCTCTTGATGTCCTGCGTGGCGGGCTTGCCTTCCATCCAGTAGGCCCACTCGTAGGGTTCCATCTTGGCCTTGGCGGTCTCCAGCACGGCGCTGTAGTAGCCCTGGCGGTTCAGGTAGGCGCCGGCCCAGCCGTCGAGGAACCAGTTGATGAACTCGTAGGCGCCGTCGAGCTTCTTGCCCGACAGCGTGGCCGGCAGGCCGAAGCCCGACGCCCAGGCGCGATAGCCTTCCTTGAGCGGCTGGAAGGTGCAGGCGATGCCCTTGCTGCGCACCGCGGTCACGGCCGGCGACCACATCGACTGGATCACGACCTCGCCCGAGGACATCAGGTTGACCGATTCGTTGAAGTCCTTCCACAGCGCGCGGAACTGGCCGGCCTTCTTGGCTTCGATCAGGGTCTTGATCGTCAGGTCGATCTCGGCCTTGGTCATGTTGCCCTTGTCGGCGTACTTGTGGATGCCCTTGGCCTCCACCACCATCGCCGCGTCCATGATGCCGATCGAGGGGATGTTGAGGATCGCGGCCTTGCCCTTGAACTCGGGGTTCAGCAGCTCGGCCCAGGAGCCGATCGGCCGCTTGATGAGGTCGGGGCGGATGCCCAGGGTGTCGGCGTTGTAGGTGGTCGGGATCAGCGACATGAACTGCGTCGGCGTCTTCGAGAACACCTTGCTCTTCTCGCCTTCGAGGAAGATCACCTTGATCGGCGCCGTGCCCTGGTCGCCGATCTTCTTGCCCGCCACTTCGCCCTTGGTGAAGACGCTCGTGATCTTGTCGGCGTTCTTCACGCGCTTGGTGTCGATGCCCTTCAGGTTGCCCGTGGGCACGATCTTCTTGAGCGAGAAGTACTCGGTGTCGATCAGGTCGAAGCTGTTCGGCGCGGTCACGGCGCGCTTGGTGACGTCGTCGGTGGTCACCGCCACGTACTGGATCTCGATGCCGGTGTCGGCCTTGAACTTCTCGGCGATCGCCTTGTCCTGGTTGACCGCCGTGCCCAGGTAGCGCAGCACGATCTTCTCCTGCGCGTGGATGGCCGGGAACATGCCGGTCGCGAGGATGCCCGCGGTGCCTTGCAGCAGCGCGCGGCGCTGCACGCCGGTCGATGGGGTTTCGGTTTTTTTGGACATGGGTGGTCTCCTGGGAGGCAGGTGGTGGTGGTGGTTGAAGGGGGAAGAGGAGGAGAAGCGGGCCTGCGTGCCTCGGCGGCGGTTCAAGCCGCCATCACGGCCAGCGCCGCCATCGGCTCGTGCCGGTGCGCGGGCGTGCCGCCGCTGCTGCCGGCCGCAGGGCGCACGGCACCCGGGCCGAGCTTGCGCACGTCGGCCTCGGCCCACGAGACGCGCACGCTCTCGCCGACCGCGTAGTTGCGGTTGGCGAATTCCTTTTCCGACAGCAGCACCGAGATGCCGCTGAACTCGGGTCGCACGCCGGTCAGGCGCAGGCCGAGCAGCACGTAGGTGCCCTGGTATTCGACGTCGGTTACGTGCGCCGGCAGGCCGCTGTCGCCGCCCTCGGTGCTGGCGGGCGCGATCCGCGTGTGGTCGTTGCGCACCGCGATCTTGCCGCCGGCCAGCTCGAAGACGTTGTGGCCGCCCATGAAGCGCGCGACGAATTCGCTCGAGGGATGGTTGTAGACCTCGTGCGGCGAGCCGACCTGCTCGATCAGGCCGTTGTTCATGACCACCATCGTGTCGGCCAGCGCCATCGCCTCCTCCTGCGAGTGCGTGACGTGGATGAAGGTCAGGCCGAGTTCCTTCTGCCAGCGGCGCAGCTCGGCGCGCATCTGGATGCGCAGGAAGGGGTCGAGCGCGGACAGCGGCTCGTCGAGCAGCAGCACGCGCGGCTCGGTGATCAGTGCGCGGGCCAGTGCCACGCGCTGCTGCTGCCCGCCCGACAGCTCGCCGGGCTTGCGCTCCGCCAGGTGGCCCATGGCCACGCGCTCGAGCAGGTTGCCGGCGCGCTTGTGGCGCTCGCTCTTCGAGACGCCCTTCATCTTGAGGCTGAAGCCGACGTTGTCGAGCGCCGACAGGTGCGGGAACAGCGCGAAGCTCTGGAACATCATCGCGGTGCCGCGCGCCGCCGCCGGCAGGTTCGTGATGTTGCGGTTGTCGAGCAGGATGTCGCCGCCCGAGGCCGATTCGTGGCCCGCCACCATGCGCAGCGTGGTGCTCTTGCCGCAGCCCGAGGGCCCTAGCAGGCAGCAGTAGCTGCCGCTGGCGATGCGCAGGTCGATCTGGTCGACCGCTGGCGGCGTGCCGGCAGCGTAGCGCTTGCTCAGCGCGACGATTTCAACAGCGGCGGGCGGCGGGGTGGTGACGGCATCCATTGGGGAGGCCATCGCAAGACATGTGCCAGCGAGCCTCCTGTTGGGCCGGGCGGGTTTGCACCGAAGCGGTGCGCCCCGCGAGCCGCGTCAAGGTGGTGCGAAATGGGCGGCGGCGACGTTGCGCAGCAGGGTGTCGCGCTGGGCCTTGGTGATGCCGCGCACGCCTTCAGCCACCCATTTCGCGCGATCGACGTTGATGTTGCCGTCCTGCTGCCACTTGCGAACCGCAAGGGCGGGGTTGTTGAGCATGGCCGCGAGCCAGACCGCCTGCGCCGGCTCGAGGTTGCGTGCGGCGCGCTTGAAATAGGTGCGCGCGGCCGCCTCGGCGCCGCAGATCTGTGCGCCCCACGGCGCGTTGTCGAGGTAGAGCTGCAGGATGCGCGCCTTGCCGAGCGTCTGCTCCATCTCGACGGCGTAGAGCAGTTCGCGCAGCTTGCGGTCGGTGTTCTGCTCGGCGCCGGTGACCAGCATCTTGGCCAGTTGCTGGGTCAGCGTGCTGCCGCCGCGTTCGGTCTTGGCGGCCTTCTGGTTGACCTCGAGCGCAGCGGCGAGCTCGACCATGTCGTAGCCCGGGTGGGTGAAGAAGCGCTGGTCCTCGGCGGCGATCACGGCGCGCGCCAGCCAGCTGTCGTTGCCGAGCCGGCTCGGCGCGCCGCAGCTGGTGCGGGCATTGGCCATCGCTTCGGTGCCCAGCCCCTCGACCGTGAAGTCACTGATGCGCGGTTGCAGCGCGAAGCTGCCGGCCGGAAGTGCGAGCTGCGCGTTCACGGCCAGGGTGCCGCCGATGCGCGCGCGCTGCATTTCCGGAAGTCCGGGCGCCAGCACGGCGTACCAGCGGGTGATCGGCGTGTCGGGCACCTGGATGTCGAGCCGCAGGTCGCTCTGCGACAGCCGGCCGGTCCAGCGCGCGCGCAGGATGCCGTCGCCGGCCGTTGCGGCGGCCGTGGAGGCCGGCATGAGCTGGGCCGGCGGCGAGGCCTCGAGGGTGCCGCTGAGCGAGCCGCCATCGCGCCGTGCGGTGGCACGCAGGCTGTCGACCCGGATCGGCTCGCGGCCCAGGGCGGGCACCGCGACGCTGCAGGGCGCGCAGTCCAGCGCGAGCGTCTCGCTGTCGGCCTTCCAGTCGATCCGGACTGGTCCGTGGTCGGTCGCCAGCGTCCGTCCGGCCAGCCAGGGCGCGAACCACGAGGAAGTGGCGAGCCGGATGGCGGTCGGCACGCCGACCTCGAGCGACACCGGGCCGGCCTGGATGCGGGCGGGCCATTCGTCGCGGCCCGGCGCCAGCGCCAGCTTGAGGATCAGGAACACGGCCACCGCCGCGGTCACGACCAGGGCCAAGGTCGCGAGCAATAGGTATATCAGCGCTTTCTTCAGCAAAACTCTCTTCCCTGTCTCGGTGTCTGCGTGCGTCGCTTCATTCGATGGGCCGTGCCAGCATCACGGCCTGCCAGGGGCCGGTCGAACGTCCGCTCGCCGCAGCCCAGTACCAGGCTGAAGTGTCGGTGAAAGCGTCGCCGCCGGCATCCACGATCCGCTCGCAGACCTGGATTTTCTGCCGGCCGGCACGCTCGGCGACGAAACAGCGCCACAGTCGCTCGTGCAGGTCGCGCTCGAGGCGGGCCTGGGCGATGCCATAGCCCAGTGCGCGGAAGCAGTCGGCAGCCGGATGCAGCATGCGGGTGGCGGTCTGCACCTCGCGCAGCACGAGCACCTGGCGGCCATCGGTGAAGCGCCCGATCGCCCCCGGAAACCGGTCGGCGAAGCGGCGCTCGACCTCGCTCAGGGCCAGCGGCCGCAGCGGGGCGCCGTCCCAGGTGGCGGGCCATTCGGGGTCTTCGGCCGCAGCCGCCTGCGGCGCCGCCGGTTGCTGCAACGCCACCGAGGTCGACCAGGCCAGGCACAGCAGCATCGCGAGCGCGAACAGGCCCTTGTGCACCATCCGCTGCACGAAGCGGTTGGCAAAGCAGTGTTCAAGCTGCGTCGTGAGCATCGCGGCCTCCTGAAGAAAAGGATCCCCTGCCCATCACGCCGGCGATGGCGCCGCAGACCAGGGCCAGCAGGGCGAGTCCGAAGGCGTCGTGCAGCCAGGCGGCGGGCGCGTGGCCGGCGCCCTCGAGCGCCACCAGAACGCTGTTGCGCACGATGTTGCCGGCCATCACGAGCAGGCCGACGAAGGGCACCCGCGCGAGGAAGGCACGGTCGCCGCGGCCGCACCAGAGGGCCACCGCGCAGGCCGTGAAGTAGCCGAGCCACACCATCTGCACGCCGGAGCAGGGCGCATCGACGATCACGAGCCGGCCGTCGATCCACAGGCTGCTGCCTTCCCGTGTCACTTCGAAGGCGGGCGCCAGCAGCCAGCGGCTGGCCTCGGCCGTCACCAGGCGCAGCGGATAGCCGGCATAGAACTGCAGCGACGACAGCAGCGGCAGTGCAAGCACCGCGAGCCCGGCCACCGGCGTCGCGGCGACGCCGCGCGGCAGGAAGGCGAGCAGGCCGCAGGCCAGCGCGGCCATCGCGAGCAGGCCCGCGGCCAGCGGCGGCAGCGCAGGCAGCCCGCCGAGGCCGGTTCGCAGCAGCGTGGCGGCCACCGTCGTCGCGGCGGCCAGCGCGAGCCAGCCCAGGCGGGGCGCTGCACGCAGGTCGTGCCGGCGAAGGACCACCAGCGTGGCCAGCGCGGCCAGTGCCAGAAGGCCGAGCGGATCGTCCGAGCGGTCCAGCATGCGCCGGGCCATCCAGGTCCAGGTCGGCGCCAGTGCCGCGGCCTGCAGGCCCAGCCATGCGAGCGCGGGCGCGCGATCGAGCCGGATGCCGGCGTCCAGGAGGCGCGGATGGGAGCGGGCGAGTGTCGCGAGTGTCATGGTCATGCGCCCTTCAGGAAGTCAGGCGGCGGGCGTCGCGGCGGCGTGCGCGGCGCCGCAGCATCGCGAGCATGCCGAGCACCACCGCGACCGCGCCCATCAGCTCGGGCTCGGGCGTGCTCGGCACCTCGGCGCCGAGGCTCTGGCCCAGCGCGCTCTCGCCCACGCCCTGCGGCAACGGCAGCGGCTGGTCGACGCCGGTGGCGTTCTGCGGCGCCGTGTTGCGCACCACCTGGTCGACCGCGATGAAGCTCGTGTACTGCGTGAGCAGGCCATGGCGCAGGCCGAGGTCCGTGATGCGCTGGCGCAGCGCGTCGCCGCCTTCGAGCGATTCCTGGTCCGACAGGCTCGCGATGCGGTGCCGTGCCCAGAGGCTGCGCAGCGCGGCGGCATCGCGGCGTGCGGCCGGATCGATCCTCAGTTCCTGGCGATACGGCCCCTCGGCCGAGCGGCCTTCGATCACGAGCCGGCCGCGGGCCTCGCCGCGCCACTTGCCGAACAGGATCAGGGGCCGCTCGCCGAGCAGGTCGGGCAGCGCCTGCGGTTCGACGTCGTAGACGTCCAGGCCCTCGAAGCGCGCCTTGACCTGCGTGAGCACCGGCGACTCGACCATGCGTTTGAAGCGCGCCGCCTGCTCGGGTGCCTGGATCGGATCGGTGATGACGAAGGGCTCGCCCATGCCCGCACGCGCCAGTCCTTCCATCAGATGGCGATTGACCGAGGAGCCGATGCCGAAGGCGAAGAGATTGGCGCGGTCGAGGTTCCTGCGCACCAGTTCGAAGGCCTCGCGCTCCACGGTCACGTAGCCGTCGGTCACCACCACCAGCGTGCGCGACACGCCTTCGGCCTTGGGCTCGGCATAGGCGCGCTTCAGCGCCGGGATCAGCTCGGTGCTGCCGCCGCCGCCGTAGTTCTGGATGGTTGCCAGCGCCTGCGTGATGTTGGCGCGCGTGGCGGGAACCGAGTGCGGAGACAGCATGCGGTTGCTGCCCGAGAACAGCAGCACGTTGAAGGTGTCGCTGGGCCGCAGGCCGCCGATCAGCCGCTCCAGCATGGCCTTGGCCGTGTCGAGCGGAAAACCGTGCATCGAACCCGAGATGTCGACCACGAAGATGTAGTCGCGCGGCGCGATCGCATTCGCGGCCACCGCCTTGGGGGGCTCGACCATCGCGAGGAAGAAATTCTCGGCATCGTTGCCCTGGCCCTGGTAGAGCATCAGGCCGGACTGGATGCGCTCGCCCGCGAGCCGCCAGTCGAGCACGAAGTCGCGGTTGTCGGCCGGCGCGGCGCTGCGCGCGAGCGAGACATCGGCATGGTTGGCGCCATCGCCGCCGGCCGCTTCACGTCGCGAGACCTCGATCGCATGCGTCGCAGAGCGCACTTCATGCAGCGCCATCGGCGTGTCGAGCGCCACCTTGAGCCTGAACGCGGTGCCGGCCTCCACGCCCGCGCGCAGCGTGGGTTGCGCCACCCAGCGCGCCCGCGCGTTCTCCGACTGCGGGCTGTTGTAGCGCGGGCCGACCACGGTCGGGAACACGAACTGGTAGTTGCCGCCCTGCGGCACCAGCAGTTCGGTGTAGCGCAACCGTACCTTGACCTCGTCGCCCGGCAGGATGTTGGCGACATTCATCTGGAACACGTTGGACAGATGCTGCTCGAGCAGCGCGGCGGTGCGGCCTTCCTTCCTCGCGGCGTCGTAGTCGATGCGCGCCTGCGCCTTCTCGCGAATCTGTGCCGTGATCAGTCGATCGCCGAGCCGCACGTCGAGCGCGCCGACCGCGGCCCGCGTCGAGCCGGGGAACACGTAGCGGGCCTCGATCGCGCGCTGGCCTTCGTTGCGGTAGGTCTGCGTCACCGTGACGTCCGCGATCACGCCGGAGACGCGCACGTCGACCTCGGTGCCCTTGAGCGGCAGGCGGTCCAGCGTGGGGTCGTCGCTCTTGACGAAGAAGTACGGGCTCTCGGTGCGGCTGCGCGGAGCCGGCGCTTCCTGGGCGTGCAGCGGCTGCAGGCTCAGCGCGACGAAGCTGGCGCCGGCAATCGCCAGCGTGGCGAGCCAGAGCCAGCGGCCGGAGCGGCGGTCGGTTTGCGATGTGGCGGGGGCGTCCATGGTGCGGGTCCTTCTCCTCTTGTCGTGCGAACTTGCACGGGCCCCACTGTCGGCAGCGATCGAGAAGGCAATGGGAAGGCTGCTTGAAGTCCGGCGCCGCGGATGCAGCCTTGTGTGAAGTCCGTGTGAAGTCCCGGGCCGCGGCACTTCACACGGTTTTCGGCTCCGTGGGGAACCATGGGGGCTCCCACGTGCTCCCTCCCTGCCATGACCGATTCCTTCGACGACCGCCCCTCGGGCCATTCTTCCGATCGCCCGCCACGGCGCCCGGCTGCGCCGCGCGGTGCGCCGGCACCGGCCTGGCGGCGCTTCGCGCTGTGGGGCGCGGCGCTCACGGGCGGTGCACTGGTGGTGGTGCTGGCTGGCGGCGCGATCGCGGTGGCGACCATCTCGGCGCGGCTGCCCGACGTCTCGGCCCTGTCCGACTACCAGCCCAAGCAGCCGCTGCGCATCTTCTCGGCCGAGGGCACGCTGATCGGCGAATTCGGCGAGGAGCGCCGCACGCTGACGCCCTTCGCGCAGATCCCGCAGGTCATGAAGGACGCGGTGCTGGCGGTCGAGGACGCGCGCTTCTACGAGCATGGCGGCCTCGACTACAAGGGCTTCGCGCGTGCCGCGGTGGCCAGCCTGCAGGGCGGCCGCAAGCAGGGCGCCTCGACCATCACGATGCAGGTGGCGCGCAACGTCTACCTGAGCTCCGAACGCACGGTGCGCCGCAAGGCCTGGGAGATCCTGCTCGCGCTGCAGATGGAGCGCGAGCTCAGCAAGGACCAGATCCTCGAGATCTACCTGAACCAGATCTACCTCGGCAACCGCGCCTACGGCTTCGCGGCCGCGGCCGACACCTACTTCGGCAAGCCGCTGCAGAGCCTCACCGTGGCCGAAGCCGCGATGCTGGCCGGCCTGCCGAAGGCGCCCGGCACCAACAACCCGGTGGCCAATCCGCGCCGTGCCCGCGCGCGCCAGCTGTACGTGATCGACCGCATGCAGGAGACCGGCTTCATCACCGCGGCACAGGCCGAATCCGCGCGCAAGGAAGAACTGCATCTGCGCGACGCCGCCGACCCATCGCGCCTGCATGCCGAATACGTGGCCGAGACCGTGCGCCAGATGATGCATGCGCAGTACGGCGACAGCATCTACACCAGCGGCCTCAAGGTCACGACCTCGCTGGTGGCGGCGGAGCAGCAGGCGGCCTACCGCTCGTTGCGCCGCGGCATCATGGACTACGAGCGGCGCCAGCCGTATCGCGGCCCCGAGGCTTTCGCCGAGCTGCCGGCCGACGACACCGATGCCGCGGCGCTCGACGATGCGGTCGATGACGCGCTGGCCGGCCACCCCGACAACGGCGACCTGCTGGCCGTCGTGGTGCTGCAGGCCGGCAGCAAGTCCGTGCGCGCGGTGCGCGCCAATGGCGAGACGCTGCAGATCGACGGCGAGGGACTCCGGCCCGCGCAGTCGGGGCTGGCGGAGAAGGCGCCGCGCGCGATCCGCATCGGCCGCGGCGCGGTCATTCGCGTGGCACGCACCGCCAAGGGCGGCTGGGAGATCACGCAGCTGCCCGAGGTCGAGGGTGCCTTCGTCTCGCTCGACCCAAAGAGCGGCGCGATCAAGTCGCTGGTCGGTGGCTTCGACTTCGACAAGAACAAGTTCAACCACGTGAGCCAGGCCTGGCGCCAGCCCGGCTCGAGCTTCAAGCCCTTCATCTATTCGGCGGCGCTCGAGAAGGGCATCACGCCGGCCACCGTGGTCAACGATGCACCGATGAGTTTCGCGTCGGGCCCCGGCGGCAGCCTGTGGGAGCCCAAAAACTACGACGGCGGCCACGACGGTCCGATGAGCCTGCGGCGCGCGCTGCAGCAGTCGAAGAACCTGGTCACGCTGCGCGTGATGCAGTCGATCGGCGCCGACTATGCGCAGGACTGGGTCACGCGCTTCGGCTTCGATCGCGACAAGCAGCCGGCGAACCTGCCGATGGCGCTCGGCGCGGGATCGGTGACGCCGATGCAGATGGCCACTGCGTATGCGGTGTTCGCCAACGGCGGCTATCGCATCAATCCCTATCTCGTCACGCGCGTCACCGATGCACGCGACAAGGTGCTGCTCGAGACCGAGCCGCCGCTGCTCGACGAATCGCGCCGCGCGATCCCCGAGCGCAATGCCTTCGTGATGAACTCGCTGCTGCAGAGCGTGGTCAAGGGCGGCACGGCCTCGAGGGCCTGGACCGCGCTGCGCCGCGACGACCTGTACGGCAAGACCGGCACCACCAACGATTCGTTCGACACCTGGTTCGCGGGCTTCCAGCCGAGCCGGGTCGGCATCGCGTGGGTCGGCTACGACACGCCGCGCCAGCTCGGCGTGCGCGGCGAGACCGGCGGCAGCCTGAGCCTGCCGATCTGGACCGGCTACATGCAGTCGGCGCTCAAGGGCGTGCCGGTGGCCGCGCTGAAGGCGCCCGACGGCGTGCTGCAGGTCGACGGCGAGTGGTACTTCGACGACTACGCACCGGGCCATGGCGTCGCCAGCCTGGGGCTGGATGCGACGCTCGCGCCGCTGTCGGTGGAGGACCTGGCGGGGGCGCAGGTCAGCCCGCCTGCGGCGCCGGAGGAGCGCAGCCGGATACTCGACTTCTTCCGCTAGCGGCGCCGGGCGGCGCGGCTTCTACACTTGGCGGCCGACACAACGCCTCCCGCCCCGCCGCACCCCATGGAAACTCTCACCCTGCTGACGCTGATCCTGATCGGCGCCTGGCTCGTCAAGTCGAGCGAGCAGCGCCGCCGCATCGCACTGCTGGGCGGCCAGCTCGGCAACTACCAGATCGAGAAGCTCATGGAGAACCTCACCGACGGCTATCTGCGCTGCCTCGGCGAGGACGCCGCCGAGCGCCGCGAGCAGGTCTGGCGCCTGCTCGACACCACCGAGCAGAAGCTCGCCGACCAGTTCCAGAACTTCGCGACCGAGTTCGCGCGCCTGCCCGAACAGGAAACCCGCGTGAGCCGGCTTCCGGTGGCGATCCCCTACCTGCAGACGCTGCTGCCGGCCACCACCTTCGATCTGCGCGCGCTGTTCGCGATCCATGCGCGCGGCATCGCGGCAGTGGCGCGCAACGAGCGCGGCCGCGCGCCGAAGGCCAAGGCCTTCATGATGTCGGCCGAGCTGTTCCTCATGCAGCACAGCTGCCACTGGTATTGCAAGTCGAGGTCTGTGGCCTCGGCCCGGCTGCTCGCGCGCCACCAGACCAGCCATGCCCAGGTGCTCGATGCCGTGAGCCCCGAGACGCGCGAGGCCTATCGGGCGTTGACCGGCGTCTGAGCGCCGCCCCGCCGGCGCGCTGCGGCGGCCTCAGCGCTGCGAGAGCAGCGGCAGCGTGAGCGTCGCCAGCGCGCCTCCGCGCGGCGCGTTGGCCAGCTCGACCCGGCCGCGGTGCAGCGCCGCGATCTCCTTCACGAAGGCCAGGCCCAGGCCGGTGCTCTTCTTGCGGTTGTGCGGCCGCGCAAGCGAATAGAACTTCTCGAAGACCTTGTCCTTGGCGTAGTCCGGAATCCCCGGGCCGCGGTCGCGCACGCTCACGATCGCCCGTCGCGCCCCGGCCTCGAGCGCCAGCAGCACCTCTGCGCCGTCGGGCGAGAAGTCGATCGCGTTGTCGAGCAGGTTGCTGATCGCGCGGCGCAGCAGGAAGGGGTCGCCCTCGACGCGGGCCTCGGCATGGATCGCGACCTGCACGTGCACCGCGCGCCGCGTCGCCGCCGCCTGCGCGCCCGCCGCCACCTCGCGCAGCAGCGGCGCCAGCGCCACCGGCTCGCTGCGGTCGAGCGCGCGCCGGGTCTCGAGCGCCGTGAGTTCCATCATGCGGTCGACGATCTCCTGGATGCGCTGCGTCTCGTGCGCGATGTTGGCCAGGAAGCGCTCGCGCTCGGCCTGCGGCATCGAGGGTTCCTGGATCAGTTCGGCCGCGCCGCGAATCGCCGACAGCGGGCTCTTGATCTCGTGCGTGAAGGTCTGCACGTAGTCGGCCACGTAGTTGCGGCCCGTGAAGGCGTCGCGCATCTCGCCGAGGCCGCTGCGCAGCGTGTCGACCGCGCGCCGCAGCATGCGGCCGAGGCTCAGGCTGCGCTGCGCGCGCAGCCAGCCCAGGTAATCGGAGATCAGGCCGAAGGGGCGCACCAGCCAGACCGAGACGATGATCGCCCCGACCAGCAGTGCGAGCGCCGCGCCGATGCCGACCGCCAGCGTGCGCGCCCGCGCGTCCTCGACGAACTGGCCGAAGCTCTGCACCGGCTTGCCGACGCTGACCGCGCCGACGATCTCGTTGCCCCAGCGCACCGGCGCGCCCACGTACATCACGGAACTCAGCGGATCGCCCGCGATGTCGCGCGTGGTGCGCGCACCGTAGGTGCCGGCCAGCGAGCGGCTGATGTCGCTCCACTGCGAGAAGTCGGCCCCCTGGTGGCGGCCCAGCGAATCGAACAGCACGCGGCCGCTGCGGTCGGTGACGATCATGCGCAGCTCGACGTGGCGCTTGTGCAGGTTGTAGATCTGGGCCGAGAACTGGCGCGCATAGACCGAGCGGAACAGCGGCTCCAGCCGAGCGGTGTTGATGGCGCCCGCGATCACGTCCTGCTCGACCAGGCTGGCCATCAGCTGCGACATCTCGACCAGCGATTCCTCGGCCGACTCGCGGTAGCGTGGGTCGATGTCGACCACCACGCGGTAGAGCAGGAAGGCAATGCCCGCCGTGTAGATCAGCAGGATGCCGATGAAGATGCGGGTTCTGCTCGTCAAATCAGGCGCCGTCCAGCGGCAGGTCCTCGTTCAGCGCATAGCCGGTGCCGCGCAGCGTGCGGATCGCGTCGACCTCGGGCGCGATCGCCTTGAGCTTGGCGCGCAGCGTCTTGACGTGCGCGTCGACGGTGCGGTCGAAGCTGTCGCTGGCCTCGTCCCACACCAGGCGCAGCAGGTCGTCGCGCGTGTAGACGCGGCCGGGGCGCTGCACCAGCAGGCGCAGCAGGCCGTATTCGTAGCGCGAAAGCTCGAGCAGCCGGCCGTAGTAGCGGATCTGCATGCGCTCGCTGTCCAGTGCGAAGGGACCGGCCGGCGCGGCGGCCGGTGCTGCCGCGGGCAGCGCCGGTGCGGCTGTGGCTGCAGCGCCTGCCGGGCCCGCTGCGCCCGCCGGATGGCCTCCGCGCGCGCTGCGGCGCAGGATGGTGCGCACGCGCGCCACCAGTTCACGCGGCGAGAAGGGCTTGGCGATGTAGTCGTCGGCGCCGAGCTCGAGGCCGACCACGCGGTCGATCTCGTCGCTGCGCGCGGTCAGGAAGATCATCGGCACCAGGGCGCCGCCGGGCAGCGCCTGCAGCCGCTTGAAGAGCTCGAAGCCGTTCATGTCGGGCAGGCCGACGTCGAGGATCGCGAGCGCGGGCGGCTCGGCCGCGAACTGCGCGATCGCCTGTTCGGCCGTCGCGCACCACACCGGAACGAAGCCGTCGGTGCGCAGCACGTACTGCAGGGTGTCGGCGATGCCGGATTCGTCTTCGGCGATCAGGATCCGGGGCTGGGTGGACATGGCCCGGATGGTAGCCGGGCGGCCGCCGCCCTACTGGGCCCGGTAGCCCGCGTTCTCGATCGCGACCAGGAGGTCGTGCCGCGGGTGCTGGCTGATGACGTCGACATGGCCGGTCTCGAGATCGATCGTGACCTGCGCGCCGGGATCGACGGTCTTGAGGGCCTTCTCGACCACGCCGACGCAATGGTTGCAGCTCATGCCGGTGACCTGGATTTTCTGGCTCATCGTGAAAGCTCCTTCGGGTGAGTGAATCCGCAGTTTGATCCTTCCCCCCATGTCAATGTCCAGCGTGGGGGCGCTGCCTGAGGTAAAACCGACGGGTTTTTTCCCACTCCCTGCCGCCATGCGAATTCTCCTCGTCGAAGACGATGCCGTCCTGCGCGACGTGATGCTGCGCAGCCTCGCCGATGCCGGGCACCGCGTCGACGTGGCCGCCAATGTCGAGGACGCGGACCATCTCTGGCGCGTCCAGCCCTTCGATGCCGTGCTGCTCGACCTCAACCTTCCGGCCAGCGCGAGCGCGACCAGCGGCCTGGCGAGCGGTCTCACGGCGCTGCGCCATGCGCGGGCGCGCAACGACCGCACGCCGGTGCTGGTGCTGACGGCGCGCGACCGCACTGACGAGCGCATCGCGGGCCTCGATGCCGGCGCCGACGACTACCTCGGCAAGCCCTTCGACCTGGCCGAGGTCGAGGCCCGGCTGCGTGCGCTGGTGCGCCGCGCCCAGGGCACCGACGACATCTCTCTGCTGGGCCAGCTCAAGCTCGATCGGCGCGCGCGGCGCTTCGCGATCGGAGGCGTGCACCTGGACCTGCCCGCGCGCGAGTTCGAGGTGCTGTGGGAGCTCATGAGCCCGCCGGGCCGCACGATCAGCAAGCGGGAGCTGTCCGACAAGCTCTCGACCTTCGACGAATCGCTCGGCGACAACGCTCTGGAGGCCTTCATATCGAGGCTGCGCAAGAAGTTGCTGGGCAGCGGCGCCGTGATCCGGACGCTGCGGGGCATCGGCTACCTGCTGGAAGCCGAGGCGTGAGCCTGCCCGCGTCGTCGGCGCCGGCGCAGCCAGCGGCGCCCTCGCTGACCGCGCGGGTTGCGCGCCGCGTGCTGCTGCCGCTGGGCCTGACCTGGCTCGTGGGCACGGCGCTGGCGCTGGTGGTGGCGAGCTACTTCACCGAGCAGGCCTTCGATCGCGCGATGCTGGACGATGCCTACCTCGTCTCGGCCAACGTGCGTGCGGGCGAGCGCGGCATCGAGCTGCTGCTGACGCCGCGCGACCTCTCGAACGTGCTGTTCGACCAGTCGGAGACGGTCTTCTTCGCAGTGCTGCGGCCCGACGGCTCGCTGCTCGCGGGCGATGCCGGCCTCGATGCGCCGGCGCCGGTGGACGGTGCACGGCATCGCTTCTCGCGCATCGAGTACCGCGGGCAGCCGTTGCGCGCCGTGGTGCTCAAGCCCGAGGCGGCCACCGACTACCGCATCGTGATCGCGCAGTCCACGCGTGCCCGCGCGCTGCTGGTCGAGCAGCTGCTGATCTATTCGCTGGCGCCGCAACTGGTGCTGCTGGCCTTGCTCGCGGCCTGGCTCTGGCGTGGCATCGAGCGCGAACTGCACCCGCTCGGCGAGCTGCGCCGGACGCTGGAGCAGCGTGCCGCCAGCGACCTCGCGGCGGTGCCGGTCGCACGCAGTTCGCGCGAACTGGAACAGCTCGGCGACACGCTCAACGCGCTGTTCGATCGGCTGGCGCAGAGCGCCGCGGCGCAGCGCGAATTCGCGGGCAACGTCGCGCACGAACTGCGCACGCCGCTGGCCGGCATCCGCGCGCTGGCCGACTACGGCCTCGCGCAGCAGAACCCCGCGGTCTGGCGCGAACAGCTGCAGCAGATCGCGCTGAGCCAGGCACGCGCGAGCCACCTGGTCGACCAGCTGCTGGCGCTGGCGCTGGCGGACGAAGGCCGGACCGCGCTGCGGCGGCAGCCGCTGCGGCTCGACCGGCTGGCGCAGGAGGCGGTGCTGCGGCATCTGGCGCGTGCCGATGCCCAGGGCGTGGACCTCGGCGCCCAGGGGCTCGAGGAACGCCTGACCGTGCAGGCCGATGCGGCGCTGGTCGAGGGCATCCTCGACAACCTGATCGACAACGCCCTGCGCTACGGCGGGCGCACGATCACGGTGGAGATCTCGGGCCGCACGCTGAGCGTGGCCGACGACGGCCCGGGCATCGCGCCCGAGGCGCGCGCCGACCTGCTGCAGCGCTGGGCCCAGGGGCCCGCGGGCCAGAAGCTGGGGCAGGGCGCGGGCCTCGGGCTCGCGATCGTGGCCCGCTACGCCAGGCTGCTCGATGCCCGGCTGGAATTCAGCCAGGCGTCGGAGTCAGGCGGCCTGCGCGTAAGCCTGCAGTTTCAGGCCAGCGCCGGATAGTCGATGTAGCCCTCGGCGCCGCCGCCGTAGAAGGTGTTCTTGTCCCAGGCGTTCAGCGGGGCGCCTTCGCGCAGGCGCCGCACCAGGTCCGGGTTCGAGATGAAGGGCTTGCCGAATGCGATCAGGTCGTCGCCTTCCTTGAGCGCCTCTTCGGCCAGCGGCTTGTCGTAGCCGTTGTTGACCATCCAGGCACCCTTGCCGCCGGCTTCGCGATACGCGGCCTTGAGTGCCTCGTAGTCGAAGGGGCGGTCGTCGATCTCGCGCGGGCCGCCGGTGGCGCCCTCGATCACGTGGATGTAGGCCAGGCCCAGCGGTGCCAGCTGGCGCACCACGTAGTCGAACAGCGGCTGCGGATCGGCATCGTGGGCGTCGTTGGCCGGCGTGACCGGCGACAACCGGATGCCGGTGCGGCCGCCGCCGACCGCGTCGACCACCGCGCGCGTGGCCTCGAGCAGCAGGCGGGCGCGGTTCTCGATGCTGCCGCCGTAGTCGTCGGTGCGCTTGTTGCTGCCGGTCTTGAGGAACTGATCGAGCAGGTAGCCGTTGGCACCGTGCAGCTCGACGCCGTCGAAGCCCGCGGTTTCCACCGCGTTGCGGGCCGCCACCGCGAAGGCGTGGACGATGCCGGGAATCTCGGCGGCGTCGAGCGCGCGCGGCTCCGAGGTGGCGACGAAGGTCGGCACGCCGTCCTTGATCAGCACGGTCTTGGTCTTGGCCGTGATCGCCGAGGGCGCCACCGGCTTGCCGTTGTCGGGCTGCAGCTCGGTGTGCGAGACGCGGCCCACGTGCCAGAGCTGGACCACGATCTTGCCGCCTTCCTTGTGCACCGCGTCGGTCACCTGCTTCCAGGCATCGAGCTGCTCGGTGCCGTAGAGGCCGGGCACGTCCGCATAGCCCTGGCCCTGATGGCTGATCGCGGTCGCCTCGGTGATCAGCAGGCCGGCCGACGCGCGCTGGGCGTAGTAGGTGGCCGTGATGTCGCGCGGGATCGCGTTGGGCGAGCGATTGCGCGTGAGCGGCGCCATCACGATGCGGTTGCCGAGTGCGAGGTCGCCGGCCTGGACGGGATCGAAGAGGGAGCTCATGAATGGGGTCTGCCTTGCGGGCTGGTGGAGTGGAGAGAACGCGCAAGCCTAATCGGCGTGCTGCAACCCTGCTGTCGCGGGGTTGTCGTGTTGCTGCTAGGCATTGCAGCAGAATGCACGGGCCCCATGCCAGCGACCCCCGTCACGCTCACCACGCCCCAGGCCCTCCGGCTGGCGCTGGCGCTGTCGCTCGGGGCCGCCGTGTCGCTCGGCATCACGCGCTTTTCCTATGGCCTGCTGCTGCCGCCGATGCGCGCCGACCTGGGCTGGAGCTACGCGCTGGCCGGTGGCATGAACACCGCCAATGCCGCGGGCTACCTGCTCGGCGCCCTGGTGACGCCGGCGCTGATGCGGCGCCTCGGCGCCGTGCGGCTGCTGGTGGGCGGCGCGGTGGCGGCCAGCCTCTTCATGGCGGCGAGCGGCTTCTTCACCTCGGCGCCCGCGCTGCTGCTGCAGCGACTGCTGGCGGGCCTCGCGAGCGCCTGGGTGTTCGTCGCCGGCGGCCTGCTGGCGGCACGGCTTGGCACCCTGCAGCCGGGGCAGGCCGGCTTCCTCCTCGGCATCTACTATGGCGGCACCGGCTTCGGCATCACGCTGTCGGCGCTGCTGGTGCCCTTCGTGCTGCAGCAGGCGGCGGCCAGTGCGCACGGCTGGGCCTGGGCCTGGTGGGCGCTTGCGCTGGCGAGCTTCGCGGCGACCGCGGTGCTGGCCTTCGCGGTGCGGGCGATGCCACGCGACGGCGGCCAGCCGGCGGCCCCGG
This sequence comes from Variovorax jilinensis, assembly GCF_030316885.1. Classification (GTDB taxonomy): domain Bacteria; phylum Pseudomonadota; class Gammaproteobacteria; order Burkholderiales; family Burkholderiaceae_C; genus Variovorax; species Variovorax jilinensis. The sequence continues at coordinate 400,993 of NZ_JASZYQ010000004.1, forward strand.
CGGCATCGCCGGATTCGCGGGCGGGTGGCGATGGTGCGGGCGGTGCGGGGTCGGTGCTGCGGCGCTTCGCATGGGCGCTCGGCGGCTATGGGCTCTTTGGTGCCGGCTACATCGGCTACATGACCTTCGTGATCGCGCTGCTGCGCGAGCAGGGTGCGCAGCCCGGCGACATCACGCTCTTCTATGCGCTGCTCGGCGTCGCCTGCGTGGCTTCGTCGCGGCTCTGGGCCGGCCTGCTGGACCGCTACCGCGGGGGCGGCCCGCAGGCGCTGCTCAACACGCTGCTGGGCGCGGCGACGCTGCTGGCCGTGCTGAGCCCGGCCTGGCCCGTGACGCTGGTCTCGGGCCTGATGTTCGGAGGGGTGTTCCTGTCGGTGGTGGCGTCGACCACGGCCCTGGTGCGGCACAACCTGCCGGCGGCGCAGTGGGCGACCGGCATCAGCGCCTTCACGATCGTGTTCGCGCTGGGCCAGATCGTGGGGCCCACGGTCACGGGCTGGATCTCCGATGGCCCGGGCGGGCTGGCCGGCGGCCTCGTGGCCTCGGCCCTCACGCTGTGGGCGGGGGCGCTGCTGGCGTGGCGCCAGCGCGGCGCGTAGCCACCCGGCTCCCCGCAACTTCGCGCCGGCCGGGGCCTACTTCACTTCACCAGGCCTTCGGCCTTGAGCGCTTCCTGCACGCCGGGACGCGCGCCGACGCGTGCATGCCAGGCATTGACGTTCGCGAAGCCCGACAGGTCGACGCCCGTGGGCTTGGCCCAGTTGGTGACCGTGAAGAGGTAGCCGTCGGCGACGCTGAAGTGCTCGCCCATCAGGTACTCCTTGTCGGCCAGCTGGCCGTCGAGCCACTCGAAACGCGACTTGAGCTTGGCCTTGGAAATCTCCTTGGCTTCCTCGGGCATGGCCGGGTTGAACAGCGGCGAGAAGCCCTTGTGGATCTCGGTGCCGATGAAGGTCAGCCATTCCTGCAGGCGGTAGCGCTGCATCGTGCCGTTGGCCGGTGCGAGGTTCTTGGTCGGGGCGAGGTCGGCGATGTACTGCACGATCGCGGGGCCTTCGCGCAGGCGGGTGCCGTCGTCGAGCTCGAGCATCGGCACATAGCCGAGCGGGTTGATGCCGTAGTAGTCGGTGCCGTCCTGCAGCTTGTGGCTCTTGGTGCTCGCGAGCACGGGCTCGAAGGCCAGGCCGGCTTCGCGCAGCGCGATATGGGGCGACAGCGAACAGGCGCCGGGCGAGTAGTAGAGCTTCATTCTTAGGATCTCCAGTGGTTGTATCGGATGCGAGGCGCGCCTCGCGGCGTGCGGCCATGGATGCTAGCCGTTTCGCGGCGAGGCGGTTGTCCTACGGCGGCTTGCGCGAGGCGACTATGCGGCATCGCCGGCGTACTTTTTAGACTTCCACAACCGGGGCGTTCGCCCCTTCCTCACAAGGAGTTCACTCATGTTGAAGTACGCCATCGTGTTCGCGGTCGTCTCGCTGATTGCCGGTGCCCTGGGCTTCGGCGGTGTGGCGGCCGGGGCGGCCGGCATTGCCAAGGTGCTGTTCGGCCTGTTCCTGATCCTCGCGGTGATCTTCCTCGTGCTGGCAGCACTGGGCGTGGGCGCCGTCAAGAAAGCACTGGACTGAGCGCCATGCATTTTTCCCACGTGGACGCGGTCCTCGAATACGAGGTGTCCGCGCCCTCGCACCTGCTGCTCAACATCGAGGCCGCGCGCAGCGGCGCCCAGGCGCTGGTGAGCGAGGACCTGGTGATCGAGCCGCCGGTGGAGATGCAGGCCTTCTGCGACGAGAGCAGTGGCAACCGCTTCGTGCGCTTCGATGCCAAGCCGGGGCCGCTGCGCATTCGCTACCGGGCGCACGTGCAGCGCTCTCATGTAGAGACTCCGAATGACCTGGCGGAGGTGCCGGTCAACGAGGTGCCGCACGAGGTCCTGCACTACCTGATGCCGAGCCGCTACTGCGAATCCGACCTGATGGCGCGTTGCGCGGTGCAGCTCTTCGGCGATCTGCCGCCGGGCATCGGCCGGGTGCAGGCGATCGTCGACTGGATTCACGAAAGCATCACCTACGAGCCCGGCAGCAGCGATTCGACCACCACCGCGAGCGAAGTGTTCGTCGAGCGGGCCGGGGTCTGCCGCGACTTCGCACACCTGGGAATCACCTTCTGCCGGGCGCTGAACATACCGGCGCGCCTGGTCGTCGGCTATGTGTGGTTCGACGAGCCACCTCAGGATTTCCATGCGGTCTTCGAGGCCTGGATCGGTGGCCAATGGGTGCTGTTCGACCCGACGCGCATGGCCCCGGTGGACCGTCTGGTGCGGGTCGGTACCGGTCGCGATGCCAAGGACGTGGCCTTCTGTACCATCTTCGGCCCGGTGCGTATGACGGGGAAGACGATCGAAGTGCGCGAGATGCAAGACGAACGCGGCGTGAAGCCGGCAGATCCGCCAAAGGCCACCGGGCAGATCGTGGGCATCGAGAAGCCCGTGCCCGTGACGAACGATCCGGGCGATTCGCGACAGGATTCGGCGCACGAGGTCGTGGTCACGGACTGAGGCCTTGCAACCCTGATCGATGCTATCGAAAAGATAGCATCGGATTCAACGGGGGATGGGGCCGGGAAGAATCGATCGAAGCGGGCTGCTTGCCCCTCGGGCAGTACGATGGGCCGTCCCCGATTAAAATTGTTGCCCCCCTTCCGAGAGCGCACGCGTGGTGCGCCCCATTCCATGCTGTACCCCGAAGAATTCGATGTGATCGTCGTCGGCGGCGGCCATGCCGGCACCGAAGCCGCGCTGGCCTCCGCGCGCATGGGAGCGCGCACGCTGCTGCTGACGCACAACATCGAGACCCTGGGCCAGATGAGCTGCAACCCCTCGATTGGTGGCATCGGCAAGGGCCATCTGGTGAAGGAAGTCGATGCGCTGGGCGGCGCCATGGCGATCGCCACCGATGAGGGCGGCATCCAGTTTCGCGTGTTGAACTCCAGCAAGGGGCCGGCGGTGCGCGCCACCCGGGCGCAGGCCGACCGCGTGCTCTACAAGGCGGCGATCCGGCGCCGGCTCGAGAACCAGCCCAACCTGTCGCTGTTTCAGCAGGCGGTCGACGATCTGATGATCGAAGGCGATCGCGTCGTGGGTGCGATCACGCAGGTGGGCATTTCCTTTCGGGCGCGCACAGTGGTGCTCACCGCGGGCACCTTTCTCGACGGCCGCATTCATGTCGGGCTCGACAACTACCAGGCGGGTCGCGCAGGCGATCCGCCCGCGGTGAGCCTTTCCGCGCGCCTGAAGGAGCTCAAGTTGCCTCAGGGCCGGCTGAAGACTGGCACGCCGCCGCGCCTGGACGGGCGCAGCATCGACTTCACGAAGTGCGTCGAGCAGCCGGGCGACGGCATGCCGGGCGGGGCAGGGCCGATGACCGTGTTCAGCTTCATGGGCAGCAAGGAAATGCATCCGCAGCAGGTGCCGTGCTGGATCACGAACACCAATGCCCGCACCCACGACATCATCCGCTCGGGCTTCGACCGCAGCCCGATGTTCATGGGCAAGATCGACGGCATCGGGCCGCGCTACTGCCCGAGCGTGGAAGACAAGATCAACCGCTTTGCCGACAAGGAAAGTCACCAGATCTTCCTGGAGCCCGAAGGCCTGACCACCAACGAGTTCTATCCCAACGGCATTTCGACCAGCCTGCCGTTCGACATCCAGTACCAGCTCGTCCGCTCGATGGCCGGCCTCGAGAACGCCCACATCCTGCGGCCCGGCTACGCGATCGAATACGACTACTTCGACCCGCGCGAGCTGCGCAGCAGTTTCGAGACGCGCGCCATCAAGGGTCTGTTCTTTGCCGGGCAGATCAACGGCACCACGGGTTACGAAGAGGCGGCCGCCCAGGGCCTGTTCGCGGGCATCAACGCGGCGCTCCAGTGCCGTGGCGAAGAGGCCTGGCTGCCGCGCCGCGACGAGGCCTATCTGGGCGTGCTCGTCGACGACCTGATCACCAAGGGCGTCACCGAGCCCTACCGCATGTTCACGAGCCGGGCCGAATTCCGGTTGCAACTGCGTGAAGACAATGCCGACATGCGCCTGACCGAAGCCGGGCGCAAGCTGGGCCTGGTCGACGATGCACGCTGGGATGCGTTCTCTCGCAAGCGCGACGCTGTTTCACGTGAAACAGAGCGCCTGCGGTCGATCTGGGTGAATCCGCGGAATCTGCCCGCAGCTGAGTCCGAGCGTGTTCTCGGCAAGGCGATCGAGCATGAATACAACCTCGGCGACCTGCTGCGCCGCCCCAACGTCAATTACGAATCGCTGATGTCGCTGGACGGCGGCAAGTACGCCGCCGCCGAAGCGCTGGGCCCGACCGAAGTCGAGCAGATCGAGATTGCGGCCAAGTATTCGGGCTACATCGATCGCCAGCACGACGAGGTGCAGCGCGCGGCTCATTTCGAGAATCTTCGGCTGCCCGAGAGCTTCGACTATGGCCAGGTCAAGGCACTGAGCTTCGAGGTGAGGCAAAAGCTGGCGAAGCATCGGCCCGAGACGCTCGGGATGGCTTCACGGATCTCGGGTGTGACGCCGGCGGCGATTTCCCTGCTGATGATCCATCTGCGCAAGGGTGGGCACCAGGCCTTCTCGGGTGCGCAAGCTGCCGTCGCCGAAGTCCCTGTCGTCGAATGAGCGAGGCCGTGCAGTTGCGCGAAGGCGCTGCCCGTCTGGGCCTGAAGTTGAGCGGCCCACAGTGCGAGCAATTGCTGGCCTATGGCGCGCTCATTCTCAAATGGAACAGGGTCTACAACCTCACGGCGCTGCGGGACCCTGCGAGCGTGATGACGCACCACCTGCTCGATTCGCTCGCGGTCATCGAGCCGCTTCGGCGGCAGCATCCTGGCGCAGGGAATCTGCTCGATGTGGGTGCCGGTGCCGGTCTGCCGGGTGTCGTGATTGCGATCCTCCGCGAGGACATCTCAGTGACCTGTCTCGATGCGGTGGCGAAGAAGGCGGCCTTCGTGCAACAGGTGGCTTCCGAACTGGGCCTCAAGAACCTGCGCGGCCTGCATGCGAGGGTCGAGCAGCTCTCGGGCAGCTACGAACTGATCAGCTCGCGCGCCTTTGCTTCGCTGGCCGACTTCGTGACAGGCTCGCACCAGCTGCTCGCACCGGGCGGCGTCTGGATGGCGATGAAGGGCAGGGCGCCGGATGACGAAATCGCCCAATTGCCGCGACAGGCTGAGGTGTTCCACGTGGAACAACTGTCCGTTCCGGGTCTCGACGCCGAGCGCTGCATCGTCTGGATGCGAAAACCTGCCGCGTGAGCGGCGTCCCTCGCGTCGACCTCGCTTAGACTCGACGCACTCCCATTCAAGGCAAATTCCATGTTCGGCATCGCTGATTACGGCGCGTTCGTCGCGGCCATCGTCCTGTTTCTCGCGATTCCCGGGCCTGGCAACCTCGCGCTGATCACCTCGACCGGCAAGGGTGGCGTGCGTGGCGGGCTGGCGGCCACCCTGGGCTTGATCCTCGGCGACCAGGTGCTCATGTGGGCCGCCGTGGCGGGTGTGGCGGCCCTGCTGGCTGCCTATCCAGCCGCCTTCAGCGCAGTGCAGTGGCTGGGTGCGGCCTATCTGGCGTGGCTCGGCTATCGGATGATCCGTGCCAAGCCCGGCGCTGCGCCCATCCTGAACATCCGCCCGCGCCAGTACCTGCAGCAGGCCTTCGCCATCACCTTGCTTAATCCGAAGGCAATCGTCTTCTACATGGCCTTCTTTCCGCTGTTCATCGATCCCACACGGCACCTGGGCTTCCCGACTTTTGCCGCGATGGCAGCCACGATCGCATTCCTGACCTTTCTCTACGGCCTGATCGTGACCTTCCTGACCTACTTCCTGGCCGAGCGCCTGCGCGCCAATCCGCGCATCTCGGGCATGCTCGGCAAGCTCGCGGGCGTGTTCCTGATCGCTTTCGGTTTCAAGCTCGCCATCTCGCGCTGAAATGGCCAAGATCTTCTGCATCGCGAACCAGAAAGGCGGCGTCGGCAAGACGACCACGGCAGTCAATCTGGCGGCCGGCCTGGCCAAGGTGGGCCAGCGGGTCCTCATGATCGACCTCGACCCGCAGGGCAATGCGACGATGGGTTCGGGCGTCGACAAGCGACAGCTCGAGACCACGGTCTACGACGTGCTGCTCGAATCGGCCTCCGTGGCCGAGGCCCGCGTGCGATCCGAAACCTGCGGCTACGACGTGCTGGGCGCCAACCGCGAACTGGCCGGCGCCGAGGTGGAGATGGTTGCGCTCGATCGCCGCGAGAAGCGCCTGCGCACCGCGCTGGCCGCGGTCGGTGCCGAGTACGACTTCATCCTGATCGATTGCCCGCCCAGCCTCAGCATGCTGACGCTCAACGGCCTTTGCGCCGCACATGGCGTGATTGTGCCGATGCAATGCGAGTACTTCGCGCTCGAAGGCCTCACGGACCTGGTCAACACCATCAAGCAGGTGCACGCCAACCTCAACAAGAACCTGCAGATCATCGGCCTGCTGCGCGTGATGTTCGATCCGCGCATCACGCTGCAGCAGCAGGTCAGCGAGCAGCTCAAGGCGCATTTCGGGGACAAGGTGTTCGACACCGTGATCCCGCGCAATGTGCGACTGGCCGAGGCGCCGAGCTACGGCCTGCCCGGTGTGATCTTCGATCCGCAGGCCAAGGGCAGCCAGGCTTTCGTCGCCTTCGCGCAGGAGCTGGTCGAGAAGATGCCTCCGGCCAGCGCCATGGCATCCGATGCGTCGGCGCCGCCGGTGCCGGCCCCGATCGACGCACCGCCGGTCGCCGTGCACCTGCCGGACGGCCCATGAGCCAGACGGCGGCTGCGATGGCGAATACCGGCGTGCGACCCCAGCAGGTGGCCCCGTGAGCGGGCCTGAGATCCTGCTGCTGCCCGGATGGCAGAACAGCGACGCTGCGCACTGGCAGAGCCGATGGGAGGCCGTCCATGGCGACCACCGCGTCGAGCAGCACGACTGGATGCGCCCCTTGCGTGGCGACTGGTCGGCCCGCCTCGAGGAGGAAGTCCTGGCGGCGCGCGGCCCCGTGGTGCTGGTCGCCCACAGCCTGGGCTGCATTCTGGTCGCGGCCTGGGCTGCTCATTCCGTCAACACCGCCAAGGTGCGTGCCGCGTTGCTGGTGGCGCCGGGCGACCTCGAGCGCGACGACCTGCGCCAGATGATTCCCGGCTGGGCGCCCATCGTGCGCCGAAAGCTGCCGTTCCCCGCGCTGATGATCGCTGGCAGCAACGATCCGTACTGCGATGCCGAGCGCTCACGCGCGATGGCTGACGACTGGGGCGCGCGCTTCGTCGATGGCGGCGCGCGCGGTCATCTCAACGGCGAATCCGGCCTGGGCGACTGGCCCGAGGGCCGCGCCCTGCTGAACGAACTCCTTCAACAAAAATGACTTCCATGGCCACCAAGAAACCCAAGGGCCTCGGCCGCGGACTCGAGGCCCTGCTGGGCCCGACCTTCAACGGCATCGACAGCACGGCTTCCGACGACACCGCGCGCGCCAACCCGACGATCCTGCGGCTCGACCAGATGGTGCCCGGCGTCTACCAGCCGCGCACGCGCATGGACGAAGGGGCGCTCTACGAACTGGCCGAGAGCATCAAGGCGCAGGGCATCATGCAGCCGATCCTGGTCCGCCGGCTCGATGCGGATTCGGCGCTCGACAAGAAGGCCGAGTTCGAGATCATCGCCGGCGAGCGGCGCTTTCGCGCGGCAGGCCTTGCAGGTCTGGAGACCGTCCCGGTGCTGGTGCGCGACGTGCCGAACGAGGCCGCGGCCGCCATGTCGCTGATCGAGAACATCCAGCGCGAAGACCTCAACCCGCTTGAAGAAGCTCAGGGTTTGCAACGACTGGTGCAAGAGTTTGGGCTTACTCACGAGACCGCCGCCCAAGCCGTCGGGCGGTCGCGCAGTGCGGCCAGCAATCTGCTGCGCCTGCTCAACCTGGCCGAGCCCGCCCAGGCCATGCTGATGGCCGGCGACATCGACATGGGCCATGCGCGCGCCTTGCTGTCGCTCGACAAGGGCACGCAAATTACGGCAGCCAACCAGATCGCGGCGCGCAAGATGTCGGTGCGCGAGGCCGAGGCGCTGGTGAAGAAGCTGGCGGCCGAGTTCAGCCTCACGCCCTCGTCGCGCCGCGGGGGCGCGGCCGAGAAGTCGCGCGACCTGCTGCGCGTCGAGGAAGAACTGGCCGACCTGCTCGCGGCCGAGGTCGAGGTCCGCATCAAGAAGCGCAGCAAGCGCAGCGGCAAGCTCGAGGAAAGCGGCGAGCTCGCGATCCACTTCGGCTCGCTCGATGCGCTCAACGGCCTGATCGACCGCTTGCGCAAGATGTGATCGTCGCGGCCGGCGCCGATGGATGGCCGCGTCGGTCATGGCCGCGCAGCTTCTGCGGCCGCGAGCGCGGCTGGCGGGCTACAGGCTGAAGATCTTTCCCGGGTTCATGATGTTCTTCGGATCGAGCGCGCGCTTGATCGTGCGCATCATGTCGATCGCGCCGGCACCGGCCTCGGTCACGAGGAAGTCCATCTTGTGCAGGCCGACGCCATGCTCGCCGGTGCAGGTGCCTTCGAGTGCCAGCGCCCGGCTGACCAGCGCGTGGTTGAGCTTCTCGGCGGTCACGCGCTCTTCAGGGACGTTGGGGTCGAGCAGGTAGCCGAAATGGAAGTTGCCGTCGCCCACGTGGCCGACAAGGAAGTAGGGGATGCCGCTGGCATCGGCCTCGGCCACCGATTCGAGCAGGCAGTCGGCCAGCCGCGAGATCGGCACGCAGGTGTCGGTCGAGATCACGCGGCAGCCGGGACGCGACTGCACGGCCGCGAAATAGCTGTTGTGGCGTGCGGTCCAGAGCCGGGTGCGCTCCTCGGGCGTGCTGGCCCATTCGAAGGCCTTGCCGCCGTGGCCGCTGGCCAGTTCCTGCACCGTCTCGGCCTGCTCCTTGACGCCCGCGGGCGAGCCGTGGAACTCCATCAGCAGCATCGGTTCCTCGCGCAGGCCGAGCTTGGCGTAGGCGTTGACCATGCGGACCGTGTTGACGTCGATCAGCTCGACTCGCGCGATCGGCACGCCGAGCTGGATGGTCTCGATGGTGGTGCGCACCGCGGCCTCGATGCTCGGGAACGAGCAGATCGCGGCCGACACCGCTTCGGGCAGCGGATAGATGCGCAGCGTGACCTCGGTGATGACGCCCAGCGTGCCTTCGCTGCCGACGATCAGGCGCGTGAGGTCGTAGCCGGCCGATGACTTCTTGGCCCGCGTGCCGGTGCGGATGACCTCGCCGCTCGCGGTCACGACCTCGAGCGCGAGCACGTTCTCGCGCATCGTGCCGTAGCGCACGGCGTTGGTGCCGCTCGCGCGCGTGGCCGCCATGCCGCCGATGGAGGCGTCGGCGCCCGGATCGATCGGGAAGAACAGGCCCGTGCTCTTGATCTCCTCGTTGAGCTGCTTGCGCGTGACGCCGGGCTGCACCGTGACCGTGAGATCGTCGGCGTTGATCGACAGCACGCGGTTCATGCGTGCCACGTCGATGCTGATGCCGCCCTGGACCGCGAGCAGGTGGCCCTCGAGCGAGGAGCCGACGCCGAAGGGAATGACCGGCACGCTGTGCTCGCTGGCGAGCCGCACCGCATCGGCCACGTCCTGCGTGCTCTCGGCGAAGACCACCGCGGAAGGCGGCGGGGCATCGAAGGAGGATTCGTCGCGGCCATGCTGCGTGCGCACCGCCATCGCGGTCGAGCAGCGCTCGCCAAAGCGGGCCTTGAGGGCGGCGATCAGCGCCTCGGGCACCGCGCGCAACGCGATCTCGGGCGTGAGGTGGGCGGGGGAGGTGGGAGCATTCATGGGGCGCGGTCTCCTGGAGGGTCTAACATTCTACGGAGCACCCCCGCAAACCGCACGAGAAGGACAACCATGGGCAATCGCCTGACGCAGATCGCAACCCGCACCGGCGACGACGGCAGCACCGGACTCGGCGACAACACGCGCGTGCCCAAGGATCACCTGCGCGTGCACGCGATGGGCGACGTCGACGAGCTCAACTCGAACATCGGCCTGCTGCTGTGCGAACCGATGCCCGCGCCGGTGCGCGAACTGCTGGTCGACGTGCAGCACCAGCTCTTCAACCTCGGCGGCGAGCTCTCGATGCCGGGCTACACGCTGCTGAAGGCCGACGCGCTGCTGCAGCTCGACAACGCACTGGCCGAGCACAACGCGGCCCTGCCGCGGCTGGCCGAGTTCATCCTGCCCGCGGGCACGCGTGCCGCGTCGCAGGCCCATGTCTGCCGCACCATCGCGCGCCGCGCCGAACGCGCCGTGGTGGCGCTGGGCGCCGAGGCCAAGCTCAACGCCGCGCTGCGCCACTACCTGAACCGCCTGAGCGACCTGCTGTTCGTGCTCGCGCGCGTGCTGAACCGGGTCGACGGCGGCGACGACGTCTACTGGAAGAGCGAGCGCATGGCGCGCGCCGCGGCAGCGGACGCCGGCGCGGACTGAAGCGCCGGCCGCAGGGCGGCTTTACCTTGCTTCACGCGCCGCGTACATGCAGGCGGCAAGCGCGACACACCCGGCTTCCACACTGGACTCCTCATCAACGCAGAAGGAGTTCCGAAATGATCAAGTCAAAGTGCATGGCCCTTGGCGCCGCAGCGCTCGCGATGGGCATGGCGGGCAGCGCCTTCGCGCAGGATCCTCGCTGGGATGGCCGCCAGGATCGCCATGTGCCGCAACAGATGCAGCAGCGCCATGCCGGCCCGGCCTACGACCATCGGGGCCAGCCCGACTACCGTCAGGGCCCTGCGCGCGGCCAGACGTACCACCGCGACTACAGCCGTCCCGACGCCTATCGTGGCCCCAGCCCGCACGCCGAATGGCGCCGCGGTGGCCGGTTGCCGAACGAATACCGCGGTCGCGCCTACGTGGTGGACGACTGGCGCGGCCACCGTCTGCAGCAGCCGCAGCGCGGCTATCAGTGGGTCGGAGTCGGTGGCGATTTCGTCCTGGCCGCCGTCGCCACCGGCCTGGTCGCGCAGATCATCGTCGGACAGTAGGGCAGCAACCCACGCGAAATAGGGAAACGTGGGGCTATATCAGGCCGTCGCCGGGCCGCCCCAAGGCGGCCTGCGGCCCCCCGGGGGGGCAGCGACCCACACAAAGTGGGGAGCGGGGGGCTACATCAAACCGGCGCAGGCGCCATCTGGGCACAGACGTTGCGCCCGGTGATGGTGAGCCGCAGCCCGCCGCCGTGCCATTCGAGCCAGTTGAGACGGACGTAGGCATCGACGTCGTTCTCGTCGATGCGGCCGGCCTGGTGCTGCAGCAGGTGATCCACGGTGGCAGGCAGGGCCTGCCGCAAACGTTCGCGGGCGGCGGCTTCGCTGGCTGCCTTCGTCGCTGCAATGCGCGTCTGAGAATTCGATGCCATGGCTGTTTCGATCCAATCGCTGAGGGATTCGCACCAATGTACGCTTCCTAACGATACGGACTAGGACCTTTTTCTCGTTTTCGCGCAGGGCAAACACGCATGTCGCCGTGGGGACGTCCTTTTTGCTTACTTGCGTGGCTGCAGCAGCTTGCTGACCTCGTCCACGTTCTCGCGAATGCGCTGACGCACCACGTCGAAAGCGTCGGCCTGCGACTTCGCCGCCACTTCCGACAGTTCACGGATGTCGTCGAGCGCCTGCTTGAAGGCGGCCTTGCCCATGGCGTCGAGCTTGGCGAAGCCCTCGCGCGGATCGGTGCCCGGCAGCGACTTCATCGTGCCCTGCCATTCCTCGATCGAGGACTTGAGCATCTCGGTCTGGCGCTGCACGACGCTCTGCAGGCCCTGGTAGGACTTCTCGTTGACCTTCATGAGCGCCTGCAGGTCCTTGCGCCCGTTCTCGACGATGGCGCCCGCGGCGCCGGCCAGCGGCAGGTTCTGCAGCCGCTCCGCCATGCCCTTGAGCGGCTTGACGAAGGCTTCCTGGACGTCCGCCGGCGTGGGAATTCCGCGCGTGCTCGGCTTCTTCGCGGCAGTGGTGCTCGTCTTGCTGGTGGCCATGTGCGTGATCTCCGGGGTTGAGGTTGGAGTCGCGACGATACGCCCAGTGGGGCGTTTCATGGAAGCCCGGCCTTCACTTGACCAGCTTGAGCGTGCCCTTCATCAAGGTCGAGTGCCCCGGGAACGAGCAGAAGAAGGTGTAGCTGCCGTCGGCCGCGAGCTTGGCGGGCGAGAAGCTCACGCTGTCGCTCTCGCCGCCGCCCAGGATCCTGGTGTGGGCCACCACGCGCGCGTCGCCGGCCTTCACATAGTTGTTGGCCAGGCCCGCAGCGATGCCGTCGCTGGCCACCATCGGCACCTCGGCCGTCTTGGCGAGCACCCAGTTGTGGCCCATGGCCTGCTTGGGCAGCTTGCCGCTGTGGCGCAGCGTGACGGTGAAGCTCTTGCAGGCGCTGCTGACTTCGATCTCCTTCCTGTTGAACTGCATGGCGTCGTTGCCGTCGATCTCGACGGCGCAGTCGGCGGCGAATGCGGGCGCGCAGGCGATGCCGAGGACGGCGGTGGTGGCGATGGCGGCAAGGCGGCGGAGCAGCATGGAACAGGACCTCGATGAAAAGAGGCCGTGCACCTCGCGCGGCCCTGGGTTCATTGTCGACAACGCCGACGGCTGCCTCATGACCTGGGTCAAGGTCGTCCCCGATGCGCAGATGCGGTGTTGCGGTGCGGGCACGGTGCGCCGCTTTGCTTGCCCTGCGTCAAGGACGCGCGCCTCCCGCCTCACCAAACTGCCTGCAGTTGCCGACATCCCGCGTCGGCCAATTACCAGAGAAGCAGGAAAGCAAATGATTCGAGATTCCTTCAAGCGCGCACTGATTGCAACGGCCGTCCTCGGCGGCCTGTGCGCGTTGCCGGCGGCGGCGCAGGAGGCGCAGGGCAACTGGCTGGTGCGTGCACGCGCGGTGCGCATCGACACCGCGAACAAGTCCGATCCGATTCCCTCGCTGGCGGTGCCGGCCGATGCCATCACGGTCAGCAACAAGACCATCCCCGAGATCGACATCAGCTATTTCTTCACGCCGAACATCGCGGCCGAACTGGTGCTGACCGTGCCCCAGAAGCACACCGTGACGGTCGAGCAGAGCGCGCTCGGCGGGCCGGTCGACATCGGCACCTTCAAGCAGCTGCCGCCGACGCTGATGCTGCAGTACCACTTCATGCCCGAGGCCACCATCCGGCCCTACGTGGGCGCCGGCCTCAACTACACGCGCATCAGCGGAGTGAACCTGTTCGTGCCGACCGTGGGCGCGCTCGACCTCAAGCAGAACAGCTACGGCCTGGCGCTCGGTGCCGGCATCGACATCGCGATCGCGAAGAACGTGTTCCTCAACTTCGACGTCAAGAAGGTGCAGATGCGCACCGACGTCACGCGCCTGGGCCAGACGCTGTCGACCGTCAAGGTCGATCCGTGGCTGTTCGGCGCCGGCGTGGGCTATCGCTTCTAGGCCAATGGCGCAGCCTTGACCTGGGTCAAGCCGGTGCGGCCCGCCCGCGGCTAGCCTTGCCGCATGGAAGTCGCGCTCTCCCTCGCTTCGCCGTTGCCACGTGCCGAGGGCGATGCCGTGGCCGCCGGCCCGGTGCTCGACGATCCGGCCGAGTGGCCGGCCTTCGGCCATGCGCTCGAAGGCGAGGACGCGGCCAAGGGGCGCTGGGAATCGCAGGTGGTGGTCGAGGGCATGCATTGCGCGGCCTGCGCCTTCACGGTCGAGGCTGCGCTGATGCAGGTTCCCGGCGTGATCTCGGCCCAGGTCAATGCCGCGAGCCGGCGTGCCCGCGTCGTCTGGTCGTCGGCGGCGGTACGGCCTTCGCGCTGGTTCGCGGCCTCGGAGGCCGCGGGCTACCGGCTGGTGCCTGCCGGCGACACGCTCGCAGGCGCGCGGCGCCAGCGCGAGGCGCGTCGCGCGCTGTGGCGCTGGCTGGTGGCGGGCTTCTGCATGATGCAGGTGATGATGTATGCCTACCCGGCCTACATCGCGCACCCCGGCGAGATGTCGGCCGATGCCGTGCAGCTGATGCGCTGGGCCTCGTGGATGCTTTCGGTGCCGGTGCTGCTGTTCTCGTCCGGCCCCTTCTTCGGCAGTGCTCTGCGCGACCTGCGACAGCGCCGCATCGGCATGGACCTTCCGGTGGCGCTCGGCATCGCGATCACCTTCGTGGTCAGCAGCGCCGCCACCTTCGATCCGCAGGGGCCGCTGGGCAACGAGGTGTACTTCGATTCGCTCACGATGTTCGTGTTCTTCCTGCTGACCGGCCGCTGGCTCGAGGCGCGGCTGCGCGATCGCACGGCAGGCGCTCTCGATGCGCTCATGAACCGGTTGCCCGACAGCGTGCTGCGCCGGCGTGCCGACGGCGGATTCGAACGGGTCGCGCTGCGCCGCGTGGCGCTCGGCGACCTGTTGCGCGTGCTGCCCGGCGAGGCCTTCCTCGCCGACGGCGTGCTCGTTGCGGGCGATACCGCGGCCGACGAGGCGCTCATCACGGGCGAGTCGCGGCCGGTGCCGCGCCCGTGCGGATCGCGCGTGCTGGCCGGCAGCCACAACGTGGGCGCGGTGGTGGAGATGCGCGTCGAGGCGCTCGGCAAGTCCACGCGCTACGCCGAGATCGTGTCGCTGATGGAGGGTGCCTCGCTGCAGAAGCCGCGCCTGGCCCGGCTCGCCGACCGCGCGGCGCGGCCGTTCCTGATCGCGGTGCTGCTGGCCGCTGCCGCTGCCGCCCTGCATGGCTGGCATGCGGATTCGGGGCAGGCGCTGATGGTGGCCGTGGCGGTGCTGATCGTCACCTGTCCCTGCGCCTTGTCGCTCGCCACACCGGCGGCGATGCTCGCGAGCGCGGGCCGGCTGGCGCGCGGCGGCCTGCTGGTGCGCAACCTGCAGGCGCTCGAGGCACTGGCGACGGTCGATCGCGTGGTGTTCGACAAGACCGGCACGCTGACGCGCGACACGCCGCGCCTCGATCGCGTCTACTGCCGCCAGGGCCTGCGGCCCGGCGATGCGGTGGCGCTGGCCGCCGCACTCGCGGCCCAGTCGCTGCATCCGGCCTCGCGCGCGCTCGTCGCGGCCTGGCAGGCGCAGCATCGCACCGCACCCGACTGGCGCGCGATGCAGCTCGGTGAGGTGGCGGGGCAGGGCCTCGAGGGAAGTCTCCAGCGCAGCGCTGGCGGGCCTCTGCGCCGCGTGCGTCTGGGCTCGGCCGCGTTCTGTGGCGTGCCCGCACTCGCAGTCGATGCGGCCCAGGTGCACCTGGCGGACGAGCAGGGCTGGATCGCGAGCTTCGTGCTGGCCGAGGACCTGCGCGAGGATGCGGCCGCGGCCGTGGCCGCACTGCAGGCGCAGGGCGTGGAGGTCTCGCTGCTCTCGGGCGACGGCGCCGCCGCGGCGGCCGAGGTGGCGCGCCAGGCCGGCATCGCCGACGCCAGCGGCGATTGCTCGCCCGAAGACAAGCTCGCGCGCATCCGGCAGCTGCAGGCCGAGGGGCACGTGGTCGCGATGGTCGGCGACGGCCTCAACGACGGACCGGTGCTGGCGCAGGCCCATGCCTCCTTTGCCTTCGGCCGCGCGGTGCCGCTGGCGCAGTCGCGTGCCGACTTCGTGGTGCAGGGCGATGCGCTCGAGGTGGTGCCGCACACCATCGCCCAGGCACGCCGCACGCTGCGCATCGTGCGCCAGAACCTGGGCTGGGCCGCGGGCTACAACGCGGTCTGCGTGCCGCTCGCCGTCATGGGCTGGCTGCCACCGTGGCTCGCGGGACTCGGCATGGCCGCGAGCTCGCTGCTGGTGGTGCTCAACGCGGCGCGTCTCGCGAGGCCTGCCTGATGGACATCCTGTTCCTGCTCGTTCCGTTCTCGGTGGTGCTCGTGCTGGTCATCCTCGGCGGCCTGTGGTGGGCCGTGGACCGTGGGCAATTCGACGACATCGAAGGCGAGGGCGAACGCATTCTGCGCGACGATTGATCTGCATCAACGCTGTGCCGCGGGGGGAGCCGGACACTGAACCGGTTCCAAACAAGAGGCTCCGCGATGCATGCTCCGAATCCTTCCGCCCCGGTCTACAGCGACACGGTGGTGCGGCAGTTCGCTCTCATGTCGGTGGTCTGGGGCGTGGTCGGGATGCTGGTGGGCGTGATCATCGCCTCGCAGCTGGCCTGGCCCGACCTCAACTTCGGCATCCCCTGGCTCAGCTACGGGCGCCTGCGTCCGCTGCACACCAACGCGGTGATCTTCGCCTTCGGCGGCTGTGCGCTGATGGCGACCAGTTTCCACGTGGTGCAGCGCACCTGCCAGGTCCGTCTCTTCGCACCGGCGCTGGCCTCGTTCGTGTTCTGGGGCTGGCAGGCGGTGATCGTCGCGGCGGCGGTCAGCCTGCCGCTGGGCTACACGACCGGCAAGGAATACGCCGAACTCGAATGGCCGATCGACATCCTGATCACGCTGGTCTGGGTGGCCTATGCGATCGTGTTCTTCGGCACCGTGGGCATCCGAAAGGTGCGCCACATCTACGTCGCCAACTGGTTCTACGGCGCCTTCATCATCGCGGTGGCGCTGCTGCACGTCGTCAACAGCGCCGAGATTCCGGCGGGGTGGATGAAGAGCTACTCGGCCTATGCGGGCGTGCAGGACGCGATGGTCCAGTGGTGGTACGGCCATAACGCGGTCGGCTTCTTCCTGACCGCCGGCTTCCTCGGGATGATGTACTACTACGTGCCCAAGCAGGCCGGTCGCCCGGTGTATTCGTACCGGCTGTCGATCGTCCACTTCTGGGCGCTGATCTTCGTCTACATGTGGGCCGGTCCCCACCACCTGCACTACACGGCACTGCCCGACTGGACGCAGTCGATCGGCATGGTGTTCTCGCTGATCCTGCTGGCGCCGAGCTGGGGCGGGATGATCAACGGCGTGATGACGCTCTCGGGTGCCTGGCACAAGCTGCGCACCGACCCGATCCTGCGCTTCCTGATCGTCTCGCTGTCGTTCTACGGCATGGCGACCTTCGAGGGTCCGATGATGTCGATCAAGACGGTGAACGCGCTGTCGCACTACACCGACTGGACCATCGGACACGTGCACGCGGGCGCCCTCGGATGGGTCGGCCTGATCTCGATGGGCTCGCTCTACTACCTGATTCCGCGCATGTACGGCCGCACCGAGATGTTCAGCGTGAAGGCGATCGAGCTGCACTTCTGGATGTCGACCGTGGGCATCGTGCTGTACATCGCCGCGATGTGGATCGCGGGCGTGATGCAGGGCCTGATGTGGCGCGCGCTCAATGCCGACGGCACGCTGACCTACACCTTCGTCGAGAGCGTGAAGGCCACCTATCCCTACTACGTGGTGCGCCTGCTGGGCGGCGTGCTGTACCTGGGCGGCATGCTGATCATGGCCTGGAACGTCTGGATGACGGTGATCTCGGGCTTCAGCAAGCCCTCGCCGATTCCGCAGCACGCGCTGGCCCCCGCCTGAGGAGAACACGATGAGCGCCAAACCCCCTTCGGGCTTCTCGCACCAGAAGATCGAGACCAACAACTTCCTGATGATCGTGCTGATCCTGCTGGTCATCGCCATCGGCGGCCTGGTCGAGATCGTGCCGCTGTTCTTCCAGCGTTCCACCACGCAGGCGATCGCCGGCGTCGAGCCGCTGTCCCCGCTGCAGCTCGCGGGCCGCGACATCTATCTGCGCGAGGGCTGCTACAACTGCCACTCGCAGATGATCCGGCCGCTGCGCGCCGAGACGCTGCGCTACGGCCACTACTCGGTGGCCGGCGAATTCGTCTACGACCATCCCTTCCAGTGGGGCAGCAAGCGCACCGGCCCCGACCTGCAGCGCGTCGGCGGCAAGTACAGCGACGAGTGGCATCGCATCCACCTGAACAACCCGCGCGACCTGGTGCCGGAGTCGAACATGCCGGCCTACGCCTGGCTCGAGAAGAACAGGCTCGACCCCGCGGAGTCGGCGCCCCGCATGACCGCGCTTCGAACCGTCGGCGTGCCCTACACGGACGCGCAGATCGCGGGTGCGGCAGCCGAAGTCAAGGGCAAGACCGAGATGGACGCGATGGTCGCCTACCTGCAGTCGCTCGGCCTCGCACTCAAGTAAGGACCACCGCGATGGACATCATCACCACCCTGCGCATCGTCGCCACGCTGGCCTCGTTCGCCATCTTCATCGGCATCTGGCTCTGGGCCTGGTCGCGCCGCAACAAGCAGGCCTTCGAGGAGGCCGCAAGACTCCCTTTCGAGGAGGATCCGGCATGAGCGACTTCACCAGCAATTTCTGGTCGCATGTCGTGACCGCCATCGCGCTGGGCGGCATCGCGGCCTGCGCACTGCTGCTGTGGTGGACCGCACGCTTTCGCAGCGCGCCCACCGGCGACAACACCACGGGCCATGTCTGGGACGAGGACCTGCGCGAGATGAACAATCCGCTGCCGCGCTGGTGGATGGGCTTGTTCGTGCTGACCATCGTGTTCGGGGTCGGCTACCTGCTGGTCTTCCCAGGCCTGGGCAGCTACCGCGGCACGCTCGGCTGGTCGGCGGGCGGCGAGTATTCGAAGGATGTCGAGCGCGCCAATGCGGCGCTGGCGCCGGTCTATGCGAGCTTCAGCGCGCAGCCGGTCGAGCAGCTGGCTGGCGACCTGGCCGCGATGGCGGTCGGCGAGCGGCTGTTCCTCAACAACTGCGCCCAGTGCCACGGCTCGGATGCACGCGGCAGCAAGGGCTTTCCGAACCTGGCCGATGGCGACTGGCTGCACGGCGGCACGCCCGAGAAGATCCGGGAATCGATCACGCTCGGTCGCACCGGCGTGATGCCGCCGATGGCCGAGGCGGTCGGTTCGGCCGATGACGTGAAGAACCTCGCCAACTACGTCCTGAGCCTCTCGGACAGCCCGCACGACTCGGTGCGCGCCGGCCTCGGCAAGAGCAAGTTCGCCGCCTGCGCGGCCTGCCACGGCATCGGTGGCGTCGGCAACACCGCGCTCGGTGCGCCGAACCTCACCGACAAGGTCTGGCTCCATGGCTTCGGCCAGGAGGCGATCATCGCGATGATCAACCAGGGGAAGGTCAACCACATGCCCGCGCAGCAGGGCCGGCTGACCGAGGCCCAGATCCACGTGCTCACGTCCTACGTCTGGGGTCTCTCGAACAAGGCGACGCCGGCGGCGGCGCAGTGAACCCCGGGCCATGAGCGAACTGGCGACCTCCGTGACTGATCGAGCCCCGGCGCCGAAGCCCGCGTCCCCGCGCAAGGTGATTCCGATCGCGCCCGCAGCCGAGGCGCGCGAGGAGCAGGTCGGCCTCTATGAGGCGCACAGGAAGATCTACGCGCGCGGCGTGGACGGCCGCTTCGCGCGCTGGCGCTGGGCGCTGGTGTTCGCGACCCAGCTGGTGTTCTACGGCCTGCCCTGGCTCGAATGGGGGCAGCGGCAGGCGGTGCTGTTCGACCTCGGCGCACGCCGCTTCTTCATCTTCGGGCTGGTGCTGTATCCGCAGGACCTGATCTATCTCACGGGACTGCTCGTGATCTCGGCGCTGTCGCTGTTCCTGTTCACCGCGGTGGCGGGGCGGCTGTGGTGCGGCTATGCCTGCCCGCAGACGGTCTACACCGAGATGTTCATGTGGATCGAGGAGAAGATCGAAGGCAGCCGCAACGCGCGCATCCGGCTCGACGGCGGCGGCTTCACGGCCGAGAAGCTGGTCAAGAAGTGGTTCAAGCACGTGGTCTGGATCGCGATCGGCCTGTGGACCGGCTTCAGCTTCGTCGGCTACTTCACGCCGATCCGCGAGCTGGGCCTCGAATTCCTGCAGACGCGCATGGGCGCGTGGGAGATCTTCTGGGTGCTCTTCTACGGCTTCGCCACCTACGGCAACGCGGGCTTCATGCGCGAGCAGGTGTGCAAGTACATGTGCCCCTACGCCCGCTTCCAGAGCGCGATGTTCGACCGCGACACGCTGATCGTGAGCTACGACCCGCAGCGCGGCGAACCGCGCGGCGTGCGCGCGAAGGCGCGTGCGGCGGCCAGGCCGATGGCATCGGCCATGTCGAGTCCGGCGCGCGGCGACTGCATCGACTGCAAGCTGTGCGTGCAGGTCTGCCCGACCGGCATCGACATCCGCGACGGCCTGCAGTACGAGTGCATCGGCTGCGGCCTGTGCGTCGACGCCTGCAACCTCGTGATGGACAAGATGGCCACGCCGCGCGGCCTGATCCGCTATGCGACCCAGAACGGCATGGCCGCACGCTGGACGCCGCGCCAGCTGCTGCGGCGCGTGCTGCGGCCGCGGGTGCTGGTCTACGGCGCGGTGCTCGCGGCGCTGAGCATCGGCCTGCTCGCGAGCCTGGTGGCGCGCACGCCGCTCAAGGTCGACGTGGTGCGCGACCGCGCCTCGCTCGCGCGCATCGCCGAGGGCGGACAGCTCGAGAACGTCTACCGGCTGCAGATCATGAACGCCACCGAGACGCCGCAGCGCTACCGGATCACGGCCAGCGGGCTCGCCGGCCTGCATGTCTCGTCGGAGGACACCGTCGAGGTCGCACCCGCGCAGTCGCGCTGGGTCGCGGTCCGGCTCCAGCTGCCCTATGGCAGCGCGCCGGCGGGCTCGCACAAGGTGCAGTTCGAGATTCGCGCCGAGAGCGGCGAGGCCTCGGTCGCCGAGCCCGCCGTGTTCCTGGTGCCGCGCTGAACGAAGAAGACCCACGAAGGATGAAGACCATGAACAAGGACCAGAACCCGCCTCCAGCCGCCGCGCCATGGTGGCGCTTCCCGCTCGTCTGGATGGTGATCGGCGGGCCCGGCCTGGTGGTGCTCGCGAGCTTCGTCACGCTGTGGCTTGCGCTGTCGCGACCCGATCCGGTGGTGGAGGAGGACTACTACCGAAAGGGCGTCGAGCTCAGCCGCCCGCCGGTCGACAAGAAGCTGATCCCCGCCATGGCCGGCCGCAACCATGCGGCCACCCCGGAGGCGGACGTGCCACAGCCGCGGCATTGACGGCATGAGACGCCGAACCGCTCCGAAGGCGACATCCGAAGCGCGGCCGCGCGGAGGGACACCCGTGCGCGCGCGGCGCTGGATGTGGATCCTGTGGCCGGCCTTCCTGCTGGCCTGCGCGCTCGAGATGCTGGTGTTCGCGCTGGTCGATCCGGGCGACCTGAACTGGCGCGGCGAGGCGCTGGGTGCCTCGCGGCAGGCGGTCTACACGATGGCCTTCTTCGCCTTCTGGCTGCTGGCCACGGGATCGGGCGCGCTCACGCTGCTGCTGACCCGGCCCGCGGCCGAGGTCAACAGGCCGGGGCGTTGACGATGCGGCGCAGTGCGTCGGGGTCGACGATGCGCACGTTGCGCTGCTCGACCTCGACCATGCCGTCGGCCGCGAACTTCGACAGCGTGCGGCTCACAGTCTCGAGCTTGAGGCCGAGGTAGCTGCCGATCTCCTCGCGCGTCATGCGCAGCACCAGTTCGGAGCGCGAGAAGCCGCGCGCATGCAGACGCTGCACGAGGTTCAGCAGGAAGGCGGCCAGCCGCTCCTCCGCGCGCATGCTGCCGAGCAGCAGCATCACGCCGTGCTCGCGCACGATCTCGCGGCTCATGATCTGGTGCACGTGGCGCTGCAGCGCCGTCACCTCGCGCGACAACTCCTCGATGCGGTCGAAGGGCATCACGCAGACCTCGGAATCTTCCAGCGCCACGGCGTCGCAGGTGTGCTGGTCGTTGACGATGCCGTCCAGGCCGATGATCTCGCCGGCCATCTGGAAGCCCGTAACCTGGTCGCGGCCGTCCTCGCTCGCCACGCGCGTCTTGAACACGCCGGTGCGGATCGCGTAGAGCGAGGTGAAGGCCTCGCCGTTGCGGAACAGCGTCTCGCGCCGCTTCACCTTGCGTCGCGTGGCGACGATGTCGTCGATGCGCTGCAGCTCGCCCGGCGCCAGTCCGACCGGCATGCACAGCTCGCGCAGGTTGCAGTTCGAGCAGGCGACCTTGATGTTTTCGGGTTTGATTGATGCGGTCGAGGTCATGTCCAAATTGTCCGATGTCAAGGAGCGCGGATGCTTGATGCAGGTCAAGGTTTGCGGGCCGCGTCGGCGGCATAGTGACACATCGAAGCCTCCAGCACCCCGACCGCGATGCGCCTTGCCTCCGTTCCCGTTTTCGCACCGACCATCGCGCCGCCATCGCCTGCCGTGCTGCGGCGCTTCGATGTGGCGGGCCCGCGCTATACCTCGTACCCGACCGCCGACCGCTTCGTCGATGCCTTCACGGCCGACGACTATGCCCAGGCCCTGTCGCAGCGCAGTGGCGCTGGCGCCAGCGCACGGGCACTGTCGCTCTACGTGCACATCCCGTTCTGCGAGTCGCTCTGCTACTACTGCGCCTGCAACAAGATCGTCACGCGCCACAAGCGCAAGGGCAGCGACTACCTCGACTACCTCGAGCGAGAGGTCGCGCTGCAGGTGGCGGCGCTGGGCCGTGGCGCCACGGTTCGCCAGTTGCACCTGGGCGGCGGCACGCCGACCTTTCTCGACGACGCCGGCCTGCGTCGGCTGATGGCGATCCTGCGCGCGGCGTTCACCCTGTCGCCGGACGGCGAGCATTCGATCGAGATCGACCCGCGCACGGTCGATCGCCAGCGCCTGCTGACCCTGGCCGAGCTGGGCTTCAACCGGCTGAGCTTCGGCGTCCAGGACTTCGACCCCGAGGTGCAGAAGGCGGTGCACCGCATCCAGCCCGCCGCGCAGGTGTTCGATCTCATGGCAACCGCGCGCGGCCTCGGCTTCGACTCGGTCAACGTCGACCTGATCTACGGCCTGCCGCGCCAGAGCCCGGCGTCCTTCGACCGCACGCTCGAGCAGGTCTGCGCGCTGCGCCCGGACCGCATCGCGCTCTATGCCTATGCCCACCTGCCCGAGCGCTTCAAGGCCCAGCGCCGGATCGCGACCGAGGCACTGCCCGACGCCGCCGCCAAGGTCGAGATGCTGTCGCGCTCGATCGCGGCGCTGACGGCCGCGGGCTACGTCTACATCGGCATGGACCACTTCGCGCTGCCCGGCGACGCGCTCGCCGTGGCCCGGCGGCAGGGCCGGCTGCACCGCAACTTCCAGGGCTACAGCACGCAGCCCGACTGCGACCTGGTGGCGCTCGGCGTCTCGGCGATCGGCCGCGTCGGCGCGACCTACAGCCAGAACGCCAAGACCCTCGAGGAGTACTGCGACCTGATCGACCAGGGCCGCCTGCCCGTGGTGCGCGGGCTCGCGCTCACGCGCGACGACGTGCTGCGGCGTGCGGTCATCATGGCCATCATGTGCCAGGGCCGGGTCGACTTCGAGACCGTCGGCACCGCGCACCTGATCGACTTCGGCGAGCACTTCGCGGCGGAACTCGCGGCGCTCGCCCCGCTTTCGGCGCAGGGCCTGGTGACGCTGAGCGACAGCCACCTCGAGGTCACGCCGATGGGCTGGTTCTTCGTGCGCGCGATCGCTATGGTCTTCGACCGCTACCTGCAGGCGGACCGCAACCGCACCCGCTTCTCGCGCATCGTGTGACATGAGCTCCACCGCGCTGGCCGGCACCGCGCTGCTGATGGGCCTGGCCGGCGGCCCGCACTGCGTCGCCATGTGCGGCGCTGCCTGCGCGGGCGTGATCCGCGTCGTGCGCGCACCACCCGGCGGTGGCGTCGCCTCGCTGGCCCTGCCGGCGCGCACCTTGCCTGCGGAGGTGCTGTTCCATGCGGGGCGCGTCGCCGGCTATGCGGCCGCGGGCGCGGTGGCCGCCGCCACGATGCAGGCGCTGGCGCTCGCGAGCGAACAGGTCGCAGCCTTGCGTCCGCTCTGGCTGCTGCTGCACGTGGTGGTGCTGGCCTGGGGCCTGGTGCTGGCCGCCACCGGCCGACAGCCGCTGTGGGCCGGCCGCCTCGGGCGCTGGGCCACGGCGCGGCTGCAGCCGGTCGCGCGCCTGCCCTTCGGTGCGGCGGCGGCCGGCGCGCTGTGGGTCGGCATGCCCTGCGGCCTTCTGTATTCGGCACTGATGCTCGCGGCGCTTGGCAACGGCGTGCTGGGCGGCGCCGCCGTGATGGCGCTGTTCGCCGCCGGCAGCGCGCTGTCGCTGCTGCTCGCGCCCTGGCTCTGGCACCGCCTGCGCGCGGGCGGCGGCATGTTGTCGCAGGCCTGGGGCACGCGGCTGGCCGGTGTGCTGCTGGCGGCGGTCGCACTGCAGGCGGTCGGGACGGACCTGGCGCGGCAGATCGGGATCTGGTGCCGCTGACTCCTTGATCTGCCGCAAGGCGCCCCGAGCCGCGACGTGAAACGCTACGGGTTCCGACACGGAGCTCGCATGACCCACGCCACCACCCGCATCATCCTGGACGAACATGCCGCGCTGTCGGCCATGCTGCGCTCGATCCTGATGCTGCTCGCCGAGCATCGGCGCCAGCAGAGCCTGCCCGACTTCACGGCGCTGCGCGCGATGCTGTTCTACGTCGACCAGTTCCCCGAGCAGCTGCACCATCGCCACGAGTCCGAGCTGCTGTTCCCCAAGCTGCGCGCGCGGGTGCCGCTGGCGCGCGAACTGCTCGACCGGCTCGACCACGAGCACGCGCGCGGCGAGCGCAACATCCGCGAGGTGGAGCATGCACTGCTGATGTTCGAGATGCTCGGCGAAGCCCATCGCGCGCGCTTTGAAGCTGCGATGGAGCGCTATGCCGAGTTCTACCTGGCCCACATGGCGCTCGAGGAGAAGGAGATCCTGCCGCTGGCCGAGCGCATCCTCGGGGCCGACGATTGGGACGAGCTCGACACCGCCTTCCGCCGCCACCGCGATCCTTTCACCGGCCATGAACCCGCCGACGAGTGGCGTGCGCTCTTCACGCGCATCGTCAATGCGGTGCCGGCGCCGATCGGGCTCGGGCCCGCGGCGGCCCGGCGCCCTCGCATGGCCGCGCGGGCATGAGGGCGGGCGACGAAGGCGCGCCGCTGGCGGCCCTGGCGGCGGCCTCGGGCCTGCGCGACTGGACGCTGGCCGGCCGCACGCTGCTGCCCGTGGTGCAGGGGGGCATGGGCGTCGGCGTCTCGGCCGGCGGCCTGGCCGGCACGGTGGCGGGCCTCGGCGCGGTCGGCACGGTGTCGTCGGTCGACCTGCGGCGCCTGCATCCGGACCTCTGGGCGCAGACCTCGCACCGCGAGGCCGAGCCCGATGCCGGCGCGCGCATCGATGCCGCCAACCTCGAGGCGCTCGGACGCGAGATCGCGCGCGCGAAGCAGATCTCGGGCGGGCGAGGCCTCGTGGCCGTCAATGTCATGAAGGCCTTGAGCGCCTACGAAGCCCAGGTGCGCCACGCCCTGGCCTGCGGCGCCGACGCCCTGGTGGTCGGCGCTGGCCTGCCGCTGGACCTGCCCGAGCTCGCGCGCGAGCATCCGTCGGTGGCGCTAATCCCGATCCTCTCGGACGCCCGCGGCATCCAGCTGATCGTGCGCAAGTGGGAGAAGAAGGGGCGCCTGCCCGATGCCATCGTGGTCGAGCATCCGCGCCTCGCGGGCGGCCATCTTGGCGCCGCCAGGGTGGCCGACCTGCACGATCCGCGCTTCGACTTCGAGGTCGTGCTGCCGCAGGCCCTGGCCTTCTTTCGCAGCGAGGGGCTCGAGGGCCGCATTCCGCTGATCGCGGCCGGCGGCGTCGGCAGCCTCGAGGACATCCGGCGCCTGCAGTCGCTCGGCGCGAGCGCGGTGCAGCTCGGCACCGCCTTCGCCGTGACCCGCGAATGCGATGCCGACCCGGCCTTCAAGCGGGTGCTCGCCGAGGCCCGGCCCGAGGACATCGTCGAGTTCACGAGTGTCGCGGGGCTGCCGGCGCGCGCGGTCCGCACGCCCTGGCTCGCCAGGTACCTGCGGCTCGAACCGCGCCTGCAGGCCAAGACCCACCACGAGACCGCGTGCACCATGCGCTTCGACTGCCTGGCCCGCTGCGGCCTGCGCGACGCCACGCCGGGCTGGGGCAAGTTCTGCATCGACAAGATGCTCGGTCATGCACTGGCGGGCGGCATCGACCAGGGGTTGTTCTTCCGCGGCGCCGGGCGGCTGCCCTTCGGCAGCGAGATTCGCACGGTGAAGGAGCTCATGCAGTGGCTGCTGGGCGGCTTGCGGCCTTCGGCCCTGGTGCCTCGTGTCGGGCAAGGGCTCGAATCGCAGTGGGCCGAGCACGACCGGCGCATCGAGAACATGCCGATGAAGGAGGAGCAGCGTGTGCCTGGAACCTGAAGGGTTGGGGGCCGGCGCCGGCCCGGCCGGCGACCCCCATGACGCGGCACTGCGCTTCGAGGCCGCGACCGGAAGACCCCGAGGCGAGCCATCCGGGCCTCGCGCGCCTCGACCTGGCACAACGAAGCGTGCCGCGGGCCGGCGTGCGGCCCGGGCGCAGGAAGCAGGCGCTCAGCGCGCCGCGAGCGCCGCCGCGTCGGGCAGCTCGATCTTGACCTCGAGCACCTCGAGATCGTCCTGCTTCTCGAGGTGCACCTTGATGTCCTCGGCCTTGATCGACACGTACTTCGAGATCACCGCGATCAGCTCGCGCTGGAGCTCGGGCAGGTAGTCGGGGCGCTTGGCGCCGAGGCTGCTGCGCTCGTGCGCGAGGATGATCTGCAGCCGCTCCTTGGCGACGCTGGCCGTCTTCTTCTTTTCGCCGAGCAGAAAGGAAAAGAGGGACATGGCTACCTTCCTCCGAAGATTCGTTTGAAGAAGCCGGGCTTCTCGGCATCGGTGAAGCGCATCGGGCGGTCTTCGCCGAGGAAGCGTGCCACCACGTCGCTGTAGGCCTGCGCCACATCGGTGTCGGTGTCGTGGATCGCGGGCACGCCCTGGTTGGAGGCCTGCAGCACGGTCTCGGATTCGGGAATCACGCCGATCAGCTTGATGCGCAGGATGTCCTGGATGTCCTCGAGCGAGAGCATCTGGCCGCCGGCCACGCGGTTCGGGTTGTAGCGCGTGATCAGCAGGTGTTCCTTGATCGGCTCGCCGCCTTCCTTGGCGCGCTTGGTCTTGGAGCCCAGCATGCCGAGGATGCGGTCCGAGTCGCGCACCGAGGAGACCTCGGGGTTGGTCACGATCAGCGCCTCGTCGGCGAAATGCATCGCCATCATCGCCCCGGTCTCGATGCCGGCCGGCGAATCGCAGACGATGTAGTCGAAGCCCTGCTCGGCCAGGTCCTTGAGGATCTTCTCGACGCCGTCCTGCGTCAGCGCTTCCTTGTCGCGCGTCTGCGAGGCCGCCAGCACGAAGAGGTTCTCGCACTGCTTGTCCTTGATCAGCGCCTGGTGCAGGTTGGCCTCGCCCTGGATCACGTTGACCAGGTCGTAGACGACGCGGCGCTCGCAACCCATGATCAGGTCGAGGTTGCGCAGGCCGATGTCGAAATCGATCACGGCCGTCTTCTTGCCTGCGAGCGCGAGGCCCGATGCAAAGCTCGCGCTCGTGGTCGTCTTGCCGACGCCGCCCTTGCCCGAGGTCACCACCACAATTTTGGCCATGCCATTCCTTCTCGTTCGTTCGTTCGTTTCGGTTGTTGGGTTGCTGCGCGGCGCGCGCGTGCGCCGCCGGCTCACTCGATCGGCTCCATGACGATCTTCTTGCCGTCCAGCGAGATTCGCGCCGCCTTGCCCGCGATGTCGCCGGGGAGTGCGACCTCCGCCGTGCGATAGATGCCGGCGATCGCCACCAGCTGCGCTTCCATGCAGGTGGTGAAGATGCGCGCCGTGGTGTCGCCGCGGGCGCCTGCGATGGCCTTGCCGCGCAGCGGCGCGTAGACGTGCACGTTGCCGTCGGCGATGACTTCGGCGCCGAAGCTCACCACCGCGGTCACGATGACGTCGCCGCCGCGCGCGTAGACCTGCTGGCCCGAGCGCAGCGGCTTGTCGATCACCAGCGTGCCGGTGGCCGGCACCGGCACTTCGCGCACGATCTGCGGCGGCTCCGGCTCGGCGGCGGGCGCCGGCGCCGTGCGCGGCGCCGGCGCGACCGGCATCGCGGTGATGGAGAGCCCGGCGGCGCGTGCAGCGCCGTGCTGGGCATCGCTGCCCCCGCGCACGGCGACCGGCTGGGTCTGGTGGCGCGCGAGCAGGTCGCGCAGCGCCGGGAAGTCGAGCGGCGGGGCATCCGGGTCGCCCGCGTCATCGGGCGGCAACTGCGAGAGGTCGATCACCACCGGCTCCTGCTCGAAGAAGTCGGGCGAATCCGCCAGTTGGGCGTCGAGCGCCTGCGCCAGGACCTCGAGATCGGAGGTCTTGAGGATGACCGCTATCAGCGGCAGCGTCGCGCTCTTGAATTCGAAAACCGCCTTGGTGCGCGCGGCCGATGCATCTGCCATGGGGTGAGTGAAAAAGCTGGGTGCGAAAAGCCTCGAAGTCTAACGGGCAGTGGGGTCGGCGATCGCGAAACGGGCCGCCAATAGGCTTCGTCCACAACATTTCTTGCACCAGGTTGCACTTGGCGGCGCGTGGGTCCGCAGGGCGGGCGTGACATCTCTCACGCTCGGACGGGCCATTCGCGGGCCTTAGTGCAATTGCACTATTCGCCGCTTTCGCCGTGCGATCGAGACTTTCGGCAAGCCTGTAACAGTTCGTTATCGGCCTTCGAATTTTTCCATCCCAGTTGCCCAGGAGTCCGATCTTGTCGTTGCGCACCCTCACCCCTCCCACCCGATACGCCCTCTCGACGGCGCTGTTGCTGTCCCTTGCCGCCTGCGGCGGTGGGGGCAGCAGCGGCGGCGGCTTCCTGCCGGTCGCCTCCGGCGGCACCGGCGCAGCTGCCGGAACCACGGGCACGACCGGAACCACCAACACGCCGAGCGACACCGGCGCGGGCTCTGACACGGGCACGCCCGCCGGCGCCACGCTGAGCGGCATCGCCGCCACCGGCGCGGCCTTCGCGGGCGCCAAGATCACGGTGGTCGACCAGCGCGGCATCACGGTCTGCGACACGGTGACCGATGCCAAGGGCGCCTATGCGTGCACCCTGCCGGCCGCTACCAAGGCCCCGCTGGTGGTGATCGCCACGCGCGACGACCAGACCCTCTACAGCACCACCGCGAGCGCCACCGGCGGCAACGTCAACGTGACGCCGCTCACCACCGTCATCGTGTCGCGCCTGTCGCCCGACGGCGATCCGGCCAGCCTGGTGGGCGCCATCGCGACCAACCCCGGTGCTGTGACCGAGACCACCGTGAAGGCCCAGGTGGCCGAGCTCATCGCCGCGCTGAAGCCGCTGCTGACCCTGATCGGCGATGCGGTCGATCCGATCTCGGGTGCGTTCTCGGCCGACGGCTCGGGGCATGACCGGCTGCTGGATTCGATCGCGGTGAGCGTGCGCCCGGACGGCGCCGCGGCGAACATCGAGATCACGGTCAAGGCCGTGCCGGACGCGAGCGACGGCGCCCCGCTGTCGATCAGCTTCCGCAGCGACGCCACGCTGCCGGTGCTGCCGCCCGCGGTCGCGACCGCCGAACTCGTCCCCAGCGGCGCATCGCTGAACATCGCCGCGCTGTTCGCGCGCATGGAGCAGTGCTTCGCGCTGCCGCTCAACGAGCGCGTGGGCGGCACTGTGGACCCCAAGAATGCCAATGCGCGGATCGGCACGGCGGACGACGTGCTGGCCGCTGCCTGCCGGACGCTGTTCGTGGGCGACAACCCGGGCACCTTCCTCAACAACGGCGCCAAGGTCGGCCGCAATGCCAGCAACCAGGGTGCCTTCGCCGGCATGTTCCGCAACGGCGCCACCGGCCTCAAGGTCGACCGCGGCCAGCTCTCGTACTTCCGCCCGAACGGCGACCTGGTGCTGAGCTATCGCACCGTCGACACCGCGGGCGGCGTGCAGAACCAGTCGATCGTTGCGCGCAATGTCGATGGCACGCTCAAGCTGATCGGCAACGGCTACAGCTACAGCGTCAGCGTGCTGCCGACCGTGCAGGACCGCGACTTCCTGTACGCACCGGCATCGAGCTACCTCAACGTCTCGTACGACGTGAGCATTCCGAGCGCGCAGTTCAAGGGCACCAGCCCGCTGGTCCAGGCGCTCGTGACCGCACCGGACAAGTCCATCTACACCTACAAGGTCGGCTCGGGCAATGCCAACCTGGTGGTGGACCGGCCGAACGGCACCTCGGCCAACACCTCGCTGCTGCGCATCGCCGCCGGCTACCGCAATGCGGCGCGCGGGGGCCATCCGTCGGCTTCGGAGCCGAACGCCTTCTTCCTGCCGCAGCTCAGCGACGACGACCTGCGCAAGCTGCCGGAACAGGGCGTGTTCACGGTCGAGCTGAAGTTCGAGGACGGCTCCAGCGTGACGCAGACGCACCGCACGACGACGCGCGTGCCGACCATCGCCGAGGCGCGCCTGCGCAAGATGGCCGACCTGACGCCCGCGATGCGTGCCGAGCTGATCGCCGAGGTGCCGGGACCTCAGGGCATGGTCTTCGACGCGCCCCAGCCCAACGAGCCGAGCGTGGTCGACTTCAGCGCCAACGGCGACACCGACGCCTGGACCGTGCCGGCCGGTGCGCCCGCGCCCGTTGCACTCACGATCTTCGGCAAGTCGGCGAACGGCATCAGCTACGAGGACCGCACCGACGTCGCCGGCTCCGCGCGCAAGGCCAAGGTCTACTGCACCGCGGCCAGCGATCTCGACGACCATTGCACCAAGCCCGGCGACTTCGAGCTGTTCAACGCCGGCACCACGCTGACGCTGTTCCAGCTGTCGGCCACCGATGCCCTCGGCGTGCTCAACCTCAAGGGTTTCGCGACCTACATGCCGGTTCAGTAACGCGACGCCGCGCCAATGAAAAAGCCCCGCATGCGGGGCTTTTTTCCGTTCGTGCGCCAGCCTGCTCAGCGTCGCCCGCGGTTCAGCAGCGCATACAGCAGCACCGCCCCGAAGGTCGCGGTGCCGATGCCGCCGAGCGCGAACTGGCCGAAGCGCAGCGTGAAGTCGCCGGTGCCGAGGATCAGCGTGATGCCGGCCACGATCAGGTTCCTGTTCTGCGAGAAGTCGACCTTGTTGTCGACCCAGATCTTGGCGCCCGCGATCGCGATCAGGCCGAACACCACGAT
The DNA here is from genome assembly GCF_030316885.1 of Variovorax jilinensis. GTDB lineage: Bacteria > Pseudomonadota > Gammaproteobacteria > Burkholderiales > Burkholderiaceae_C > Variovorax > Variovorax jilinensis. Next base: position 432,157 of record NZ_JASZYQ010000004.1, read on the forward strand.
GCTCACGCCGCCCATCACCGGCAGCGGAATGGTCTGCACCAGCGCGCCGAACTTGGGGCTGAAGCCCATCAGGATCGCGATCAGGGCGGCCACGACGAACATCGCGGTCGAGTAGATCTTGGTCGCGGCCATGACGCCGATGTTCTCGGCATAGGTGGTGACGCCGGTGCCGCCGACCGCGCCGCTGACCATGGTCGCGACGCCGTCGCCGATGAAGGCGCGGCCCAGGTACGGGTTGAGGTCGCGGCCCGTCATCGCGCCGACGGCCTTGAGGTGGCCCAGGTTCTCGGCCACGAGGATCACGGCCACGGGCGCGATCAGCAGCATGGCGTTGACCTCGAACACCGGCGCCGAGAAGGTCGGCAGGCCGAACCAGGCGGCCGCGGCCAGCGGCGCCAGGTCGATCGGCTTGCCCATGCCGAGGCCGTTGGTCAGCAGCGCATAGACCAGGCTGGCGGCGATCAGGCCCATGAGGATCAGCAGGCGCTGCACCATGCCGCGCGCATAGACCGCGATCAGGCCCACGCAGACGAAGGTCACGAGCTGCATCCAGGTGTCGAAGCTGGTCGGTGCCATGTTCTTGATCGGCACGCCCGCGAGGTTGAGCCCGATCACCGCCACCACCGAACCGGTGACCACCGGCGGCATCAGGCGCTCGATCCAGTGGACGGCCACGTCCTGCTCGACCTCCTCGACCTCGAGGCCCTCGAGCCCCTTCACGGGCGCGGCCTTGGTGTGGCGCTCGTTCGTGAGGCTCACCAGCACGCCGATCAGCGCATAGACCGCGCCGCAGGCGATGATGCCGCCGAGCGCGACGCCGAGGTTGCCGTTGGGCCCGCTGCCCGCATAGCCGCTGGCCGCGATCACCACGCCGATGAAGGCGAAGCTCGAACCCAGGTAGCTGGGCACGCGGCCGCCCGTGATGAAGAAGAACAGCAGCGTGCCGATGCCGCTCATCAGGATCGCGATGTTGGGATTGAAGCCCATCAGGATCGGCGCCAGAACGGTGGCGCCGAACATCGCGATCACGTGCTGCACGCCCATCGCGGTGGTCTGCGGCCACGAGAGCCGCTCGTCGGGCGCGACGACCGCCCCTTCGTGGCTGGCGACCAGGCGCCAGCGGGCCAGGTAGCCCCGGTTCATGACAGCACCGCCATCGTGATGCGCGACACGCAGGTCAGCTCGCCCGCGTCATTGACCATGTCGATCTGCCAGACCTGCGTCGTGCGGCCGCGGTGCACGGGGCGCGCGGTGCCCGTCACCCAGCCCGAGGTGGTGGCACGGATGTGGTTGGCGTTGATGTCCAACCCCACCGCTCGCTGCCCTTCGGGCGCCGAGTAGTGCGCGCCGCAGGAGCCCAGCGTCTCGGCCAGCACCACGGACACGCCGCCGTGCAGGATGCCGTAGGGCTGCCGCGTGCGCCGGTCCACCGGCACGCGGGCGCGGATGTAGTCGTCGCCCACTTCGAGGAACTCCAGGCCCAGCACGGTGGCCACGGTGTCGCCGTGGCCGTCGTTGAGTTCCTCGACCGAGATCTCTTTTTTCCAGATGCGCATCGTCGTCTCCAGTTCAGGGGTGCAAAACTATAGCGACTGGCGTGCGCTGGGCAGAAAGCGTTCGCGGCTGACAGCGCCTCGACCCGAACCGGGCGCATGCTCCCGGCATGACGCGAAACGCAAGATGGATGGCCCGCGCCGCCGCGGCGGCCGTGCTGCTGCTGGTCGTCCTCGGGCTCGCCGTGCGCGCCTGGCTGCCGAGCGATGCCGAGTTGGCCGGGGAGGTCGCGACCCGCTTCGAGAAGGCCTCGGGCATCGCGCTGCGCGTGGGCTCGGCCCACTGGGCGCTGCGCCCGTCGCCCGTGGTGGTGCTCGAGGATGTCGCCACCGCGCAGGCTGTGCCGATCACGCTGCGCCGCATGGTGGTGCGGCCGCGACTGGCGGCGCTCTGGAAGCGCAGCATCGCGATCGAATCGGTCGAGATCGAGGGCGCGGTGCTGCCGCGCGCGTCGGTGCGCGAATTCCGTGGCCGCTGGCAGCCCGACGACGGCAGCGCCGCTCTGGGCGCCGCCTGGACCCTCGCGCCGGTGCCGCTCGAGCGCCTGCGCGTGCGCGAGCTGGTGTGGATCGACCGCCGCGACATCGCACTGGCCTACGACGCCGACATCCGATTCGATGCCCGTTGGCGTCCGCGCGAGGCCGAGGTCTGGCGCACCGAGGTCCAGCCGCCCGCGCGCCTGCGCCTCGTACGCGAGGGCGAGGAGGACCGCTGGCGCACGCTGATCGATGTCGCGAACGGCACATGGAACGGCAGCACGCGGCTCGAGGAGCCGGGAGACGGCCGCCTTCGCGTGAAGGCCGAACTCACGGCCAAGGAGGTGGACGTCGGCCTGCTGGTGCGCAGCTTCGGCCGCCGGACCGTGATCGAAGGGCGCGCCAATGGCCAGACCGAAGTCGATGCCGAGGGTGCCGACCCTTCCGAGCTGCTGCGGCGCCTGCATTCCCGCACGCGTTTCTCGATCGCACCGGCCACGCTGACCGGCTTCGACCTCGGCCGTGCCATCAGCAGCGCCGGCATCAGCCGCGGCGGCACCACGGCGCTCGACAGCCTCACGGGCGTGCTCGACACCCAGGCCGGCGAAGACGGCACCACGCTGCGCTATACCGATCTCAAGGCGCGTTCCGGCGTGCTCAGCGCCAGCGGCAACGCCACGGTACGCAACCGGCGCATCGACGGCCAGGCTGCGGTCGACCTGGTCGACGGCGTGGTCGGCGTGCCGCTCAAGCTCGGCGGCACGCTCGATGCGCCCGAGCTGTCGCTCACCGGTGGCGCGCTGGCCGGTGCCGCCGTGGGCTCGGCCGTGCTGCCGGGCGTCGGCACCGCCATCGGCGCGCGCATCGGCCAGCAGGTCGAGCAGCTGTTCGGCGGCGACGACGCGCGAGGCGGCAAGAAGGCGCCTGCGGCGCCGAAGTCGCGCTGAAGTCAGGTTGGCTCGAGAAACCGCCGCGAGAATCGCGCTCGCGCGGCGAACCGCGCTTCGGCAGCCCGCCTCGGCATGGGAGTAAGGCAATGAATTTCGGCGATTCGGTCTTCACGGAAGCGACCTTCTGGCTCATGGTGCTGCTCTCGGTCGTGCTGCCCGTGGGCATCTACGCCGTGATGATCCTCAAGCGCGCCATCTCGCGCTGGACCGTGCTCACGCTCGGTTTCTCGCTGGTCGCGATCGCGGCGGTGAACGTCTATTTCCTGCAGCGCCTGGCCACGCATGCGGCGCTCACGCCTTCGCTGGCCGACGACATGGTGTTCGTGTCGGAGGTGCGGGTGGCGCTCTACCTCGTGCCGGCACTGTTCGCGGGCCTGGGCATCAACGTCATCTCGCACGTGCTGACCACGCACCTGACCGCAGCCGAGCGGCGCTTCGCCGAAGAGCACCCGGATGCGAATCAGGATTTCGAGGTGTAGGGCCTGCCGGCAGGCCCTGGCGGGTCAGAACTTGTACGTGACCGCGAGGTACGGAACGATGGGGTTCAGCTTCAGGCTGGCTTCGCTGTTGGCGACCGGTACGCCGCGCGCGGTGGTGGTCAGCTTGGCCGTGGTGCGCAGCGGGATGTACGACACCGAGAAGGCCATGCCCCAGTGCGGGTCGAACTGGTAGGCCACGCCGAGGTTGAAGACCGCGGCGAAGGAACTGTCGAGCTTGGCCGTCGTGGCCGACAGGGCCGAGGCCGGCAGGCCGATGCGGCTCGCGAGCGCGCCCTGCAGGCCCGGGGTGAGATTGACGTCGCTGTACCAGACGTAGGTGGCGCCGAGGCCAACGTAGGGCCGGAACTTGGCATCGCCGTCGTTGAAGTAGTACTTGGCGAGGATCGTCGGGCTCCACTGCCTGGCGTTGCCGAGTTCGCCGATCGGCGCCAGCGTGCCTTCGCCCTGGAGCTTGAACTTGGGCGGCACGCCCAGCACGCCTTCGACCGCCCAGTGGCTGTCGACGAAGTAGGTCAGGTTGAGGCCCAGCGTGTCGGAGCTGCCGACGCTGGCACCCGAACCGGGCACGACCGCCGCGACCGGCGACGTGAAGGTCAGGGGCTTGCTCGAATCCTGCGGTGCGAAGTGCAGCCAGCCGGCGCCGACCTGCCAGTCGCCGGCCTTCTGTGCCAGCGCGCTGCCCGAACCCAATGCGGCCATCGCCGCCAGTGCAATCAGTCTTGTCTTCATGTGAGAGTAGTGATTTTCAGAACGAGGGAGTCCCTAGGATAGTGTTTTCGCACGGTCGTTCACTTTTTCTCGATCAAGTTCGGAATCGGCTGGCAGAAACGCGCTCGCTTCACGGTCGGCGGCCGCCCGTTTCGAGGACGTTAGGATCGCTTTCCTCACAGGAGTACACATGATCGGACGACGAACCCTAGCCCTGGCCCTCGCGAGCCTTCTGGCCGCCTGCGCGAGCCCGGTCACCGTCCAGACCGATTTCGACGCCAAGGCCGACTTCGGGGCCTATCGCAGCTACAGCTGGATCGCGGACCCCTCGGGCGAGTCCTCGCTGATGCCGCAGAGCGTGGTGCAGGGCATCGACGCGCGGCTGCAGGCGCGCGGCTGGAAGCGCGTCGCCGATGGCGAGGTGCACGTGGCGGCCCACCTGACCACGCGCGACGGCCAGACCTACAACACCTTCTACAGCGGCATCGGCCACGACCTCACGTGGCTGGGCTTCGGTCCGGTGCCGGACCGCGTCGTGATGTCGACCAACCCCTACCGCAAGGGCACGCTGGTGATCGACATGTTCGACGGCAGGAGCAGGCGTGCCATCTGGCGCGGAAGCGCCGAAGGCGTGCTCCCCGACGATCCTTTGCGCATCGACGCCTCGGTGCGCGGCGCGCTCGACCGCCTGTTCGCGGACTTCCCGCCGGGCACCACGGCGCCACGGCGCAGCAACTACTGAGAGGGCGGACGGGGCGCGGTGCTCAGGCGGCGCCGCCGCTGCGGCAGGCGGCCCGGATCAGGCGCTGGGTGGGGTTCGGCTCGACGTCGCGGAACAGCATCGGCTGCGGGCGCGCGCTGTAGTCGTTGACGGCGCTGGGCGGCCCCTGCCACAGCGGCACCGGAAAGAAGGTCGCCTGCACATAGGAGGCCTTGCGTGCCTGGCAGTCGAAGACCACGCGCGACTCGTAGGAACGGTAGGGCTGCTGGTCCCAGTTGCGGCGCTCGGTGGCGCGGCTCACGCGCACGTTCATGGTCTTCTGCCGGCCTTCGACCCGCAGCGCGACCGGATCGACCTGGACCGTGTCGACGCTCGGATCCTTCGGGTTGCCGGTGATCGTGAACCAGTCGGACTGCGCCCAGGCCTGGCAACCAAACATTGCGAGCAAGACGAGGCAGCGCTTCACTTTCGTGCGTCCTATGGTGAGGGGGAGCCGACAATTCTAGCGAGGGGTATCGGCGACCCGCGGGCCGATTCCCGCTGGCCGCCACGGGCCGCGGCGAAATGGCATAGAGTGATTCGGATGAACGATCCAGTCGACTACATCCCGCCCAAGGTCTGGGTCTGGAACAAGGCCAGCGGCGGCCAGTTCGCCAACATCAACCGGCCGATCGCGGGCCCCACGCACGACAAGGAGCTGCCCGTGGGTCGCCACCCGCTGCAGCTCTATTCGCTCGCGACGCCGAACGGCGTCAAGGTCACGGTGATGCTCGAGGAGCTTCTGGCGCTCGGGCACCAGGGCGCCGAATACGACGCCTGGCTGATCCGCATCAACGACGGCGACCAGTTCGGAAGCGGCTTCGTGGATGTCAATCCGAACTCCAAGATCCCGGCGCTCATGGACCGCGGCGGCCTGGCGCCGATCCGCGTCTTCGAATCGGGCGCGATCCTGATCTACCTGGCCGAGAAGTTCGGCGCACTGCTGCCGACCGCACCGGCCGCGCGGGCCGAATGCCTGTCGTGGCTGTTCTGGCAGATGGGCAGCGCGCCCTACCTGGGCGGGGGCTTCGGCCACTTCTACGCCTATGCGCCGTTCAAGATCGAATACGCGATCGACCGCTTCGCGATGGAGGTCAAGCGCCAGCTCGACGTGCTCGACCGGCGGCTCGCTCAAAGCCCGTACCTGGCCGGCGACGACTACACCATCGCCGACATCGCCGTGTGGCCCTGGTACGGCGCGCTGGCCAAGGGGCTGGTCTATGGCGCCGGAGAGTTCCTTCAGGTCGAGAGCTACACCCACGTCCAGCGCTGGACCGACCGTATCGCCGAGCGGCCCGCGGTGCAGCGCGGCAGGCGCGTGAACCGGGTCTGGGGCGACGCCGACGCCCAGCTTGCCGAGCGCCACGACGCGAGCGATCTAGACGCCTAGCAATTCCTCGAGCACGGCCGGCTCGCCGAGCAGCGCAGCCGATGCGCCGTGGCGCACGATGCGGCCCTTCTCCATCACCACCGCGCGATCGGTGTGGCCGAGCACGCGGCGCCAGTCGCGGTCCACGATCAGGGTCGCGATCCCGGTGGCGCGGATGTCACCGATCACGCGCCAGATCTCGGCCACGATGAGCGGCGCCAGGCCTTCGGTGGCCTCGTCGAGGATCAGCAGGCGCGGGTTGGTCATCAGCGCCCGGCCGATCGAGAGCATCTGCTGCTCGCCGCCCGACAGCTGCTGGCCGCCGTGCGAGAGCCGCTCGGTCAGGCGCGGGAAGGTGGCCATCACGCGGTCGAAGGTCCAGTCGCGACGGCCGTCGTTGCCGGTGCGCGCACTCATCACCAGGTTCTCCCGCACCGAGAGGTTGGGGAAGATGCCGCGGCCCTCGGGCACGTAGCCGATCCCGCGCCGCGCCATCTTCTCGGGCGCCCAGCCCGTGACCTCGAGGCCATCGAGCTTGACTCCGCCAGAGGCCGGCCGCACGTAGCCCATCAGCGAGCGGATCAGCGTGGTCTTGCCCATGCCGTTGCGCCCGAGCAGGCCGACCGAGGTGGCGGCCGGGATCTCGACGTCGACGCCACGCAGGATGTGGCTGTCGCCGTAGTAGGTGTTGAGGTCGTGGACCTGGAGCATCTCAGGCCTCCCGCCGGGCCACGCCAGGGGCGGCCTGCGCGCCACCGGGGGGCAGCAGATGCACGAAGGGGTGAGCGTCGGGCGTCATTTCAATGGTCCTCGCCGAGGTAGGCGGTGCGCACTTCGGGGTTGATGCGGATCGATGCGGGGTCGCCGGTGGCGATCACCGTGCCGTTGACCATCACCGTGATGCGGTCGGCGATGCGGAACACGGCGTCCATGTCGTGCTCCACGAGAAGGATCGCGTGCGAGGACTTGAGGCTCGAAAGCAGTGCCAGCATGCGCTCGGTTTCCTCGGCGCCCATGCCGGCCAGCGGCTCGTCGAGCAGCAGCACGCGCGGGCGGGTCGCCAGGCACATCGCCACTTCGAGCTGGCGCTTGGCGCCGTGGCTCAGCGTGCCCGCGATGCGCTCGGCCACCGCATCGAGGCCGGCGGCCGCCAGTGCCGCGTGCGCCGCCGCGTTGCTGCTGGTGCAGCCGTGCGACGACTGCCAGATGGCCCATGGCCGTGGCGTCGCGGCCTGCGCCGCGAGGCGGCAGTTCTCCAGCACCGTGAACTCCGGAAAGATCGTCGTGCGCTGGTAGCTGCGACCGACGCCTGCCAGAGCGCGGCGGAACTGCGCGCGCTGCGTGATGTCCTCGCCGTCGAGCGAGATGCGGCCTGCCGAGGCGCTGATCTCGCCCGACAGCATGTTGATCAGCGTCGACTTGCCGGCGCCGTTGGTGCCGATCACCGCGTGTACCTCGCCGAGCCTGAGGTCGAGCGTGACCGCATTCACGGCCACCAGTCCGCCGAAGCGGCGCGTGAGTGTCTCTACGGCGAGCAATGTGCTCATGATGCGCCCCCCTTGGGCGACAGCTGGGCTGCGATGCCGACGATGCCCTTGGGCATCAGCGCCACGAACGCGATGATCGAAAGCCCCAGCGTGAGCTGCCAATGGTCGGCCAGCGGGCCCACCAGCGCATGGGTCGAGAGCAGCTCCTTGAGCAGCGTGAAGGCGACCGCGCCGATCACGGCGCCACGCAGGTGGCCGAGGCCGCCGAGGATGATCATCAGCAGCACCTCGCCCGAGTTGTGCCAGGCCAGCAGCTCGGGGTTGACCACGCCGTCGCGCGAGGCCACGAGGAAGCCTGCAAGGCCCGCCAGTCCGCCTGCGATCGTGAAGGCCGCGAGCTTGTAGCCGTAGACCGCGAAGCCGGCCGCGCGCATGCGCTGCTCGTTGACGCGGATGCCGGCCAGCGCGGCGCCGAAGCGCGAGCGGCGGATCAGCGCGAGCAGGCCGTAGGTGAGGACCAGCGCGGCCAGCACGAAATAGAACAGGGTGTAGCGGTTCTCGAGGTCGAGCGCGCCGAGGGCCGGGCGCACGTACATGTAGATGCCGTCGCTGCCGCCGCCGAACGATGTGTCGTGGAAGACGAAGTAGGCCATCTGCGCGAAGGCCAGCGTGACCATGATGAAGTAGACGCCGCGCGTGCGCAGGCTCAGGGCGCCGACCGCCAGCGCGTAGGCCGCGGCGGAACCGACGGCCAGCGGCAGCAGCAGCGCGATCGAGCCGCCCTCCTTGCCCGAGGCGAGCACCGTGGCGTAGGCGCCGATGCCGTAGAACGCGGCGTGGCCCAGGCTCACGAGACCGGTCATGCCGACGAGCAGCTCGAGGCTCAGCGCGAAGATCGAGAGGATCATGACCTTCACGATCAGGTCGGAGAGATAGGGGCTCAGCAGCGGGCCGAAGACCCCGAGCGCGATCGCGCAGGCCAGTGGCGCCCAGTGATTGATTTTGCTCATTGCTTCAGCGATTCGGGAGATGCCGTGGAACCGGCTTTGCCGGGCCACCGGCTCGCCCACTGGAGGGGGAGGCGCCGCAGGCGCTGCGGGGGTGTGTCATGTCTTGCGTCCCATCAGGCCTTCGGGACGCCAGATCAGGATGACCGCCATCAGCACGTAGACGCCCATGCCGCTGAGCTCGGCGAAGAACACCTTGCCGAAGGTGTCGACGAAGCCGACCAGCAGCGAAGCCACCAGTGCGCCCGTGATCGAGCCGATGCCGCCGATCACCACCACCACGAAGCAGATGATGAGCACGCTCGAACCCATGCCCGGATACACCGAGGACATGGGCGCCGCGATCATGCCGGCCAGCGCCGCGAGCGCCACCCCGGCCGCGAACACGATGCGATAGAGGCGCCGGATGTCGATGCCGAGGCCGCGCACCATGTCGCGGTCGCTGGCGCCGGCGCGGATCATCATGCCCAGGCGCGTGCGGTTGACCACGAAGTACAGGCCGATGGCCAGCACGATGCAGGCCGCCGATGCGAATAGCCGATACCACGGGTAGCTCATGAGATCGCCGAGCGCGAAGCTGCCCTCGAGCCAGGGCGGTGCCTTGACGCCGTGGACGTCGTTGCCCACGAGGATCGAGCGCAGTTCCTCGAACACCAGGATCAGCCCGTAGGTCATCAGCACCTGCTGAAGGTGGTCGCGCTGGTAGAGATAGCTGAAGAAAGCCCATTCGAGCAGGTAGCCGAACAGCGTGGCCAGCACCACGCCGGCCGCGAGCATCACGATGAAGTGGTCGCCGAACAGCGGCGAGAGCGAGAACGCCATGTAGGCGCCCAGCATGTAGAAGCTGCCGTGTGCGAGATTGATCACGCCCATGATGCCGAAGATCAGCGTCAGGCCGGAGGCGACGAGGAACAGCAGCAGCCCGTATTGAACGGAGTTCAGGCACTGAACGAGAAAGGTACCGAAGTCCACAGGCTGTTTTCGTAAGGGCGTCGATGCGGGGATCCTGTTCGGGAAACACCGCGGAACTGGCGCTGCCAGCCCGCTGGTGTTGCCCCCGGCAGGGGGTGGGCGCCCGGACACGAAGTGCCGGGCAACCTGGGGGCAAGCTACATCTTGCAGCCGCGCGCGGGGTCGGCCAGGCCCTTCACGGCAACGCCGACCACCTTGTTCTCGTTGCCGTCGACCTTGCGCAGGTAGATGTCCTGCACCGGGTTGTGCGCCTTGCTGATCGTGAACGGGCCGCGCGGGCTGTCGATCTTGGCCTTCTCGATCGCGCCTGCGAACTCGGCCTTCTTCGAGATGTCGCCCTTGACCGCGCTGAGGCCGATGCCGAGCATCTGCGCGGCGTCGTAGCCCTGCACCGCGTAGACGTCCGGCTGCAGCTTGAAGGTCTTGGCGTAGGCGGTGCGGAAGGCGGTGTCGCGCGGGGTGTTGAGGCCGTCGGCGTAGTGCAGCGTGGTCTGCATGCCCTGCGCCGCTGCGCCCTGGGCCTCCAGCGTGCCGTCGGTCAGGAAGCCCGGGCCGACCAGCGGAATGGTCTTGTTGAGGCCGGCCGCCGCGTAGTCCTTGACGAACTTGACCGCGCCGCCGCCCGCGAAGAACGAATACACGATATCCGGCTTGGCCGCTGCGATCTCGGTCAGCAGGGCCTGGAACTCCACGTTCGGGAACGGCAGCGTGAGCTGCTTCTCGACCTTGCCGCCGGCCTTCTCGAAGCCTTCCTTGAAGCCGGCCACCGACTCGTCGCCGGCCGCGTACTTCCAGGTGATGGTCATGGCCTTCTTCTTGCCCTGCTTGCCGGCCACCTCGCCCATCGCGTAGGCCGGCTGCCAGTTCGAGAACGAGCTGCGGAAGATGTTCTGTGCGCACATCGGGCCGGTGACCGCATCGGCGCCCGCGTTCGGCACGATCAGCACGGTGCCGCTTTCCTTCGCCGCCTTGGCCATGGCCATGGCCACGCCCGAATGCACGGTGCCGATGATGACGTCGACGTTGTCGCGCTTGATCAGCTTGTTGACGTTGTCGGTGGCCTTGGCCGGATCCGATTCGTCGTCGACCTTGACGAACTCGATCTCGCGGCCGCCGAGCTTGCCGCCTTGCTCCTCGAGAGCCAGCTTGAAGCCGTTCTCGATCGCGACGCCGAGCGCCGCGAAGGTGCCGCTGTACGGCAGCATCAGGCCCACCTTCAGCTTGCCCTGCTGGGCGTGGCCCAGCGTGGCGATGCACGCGAGTGCCAGGGCGGTCAGGGTGCTGCGAGCGATGCGGTGGCGCATGGAGAGTCTCCTTCGGTTGATTGAAATTACTTTACAGCTAAACTATTCATGACTCAAGTAAGAGTTTCCCCCAACACGCTCGACGGCGCGTGACGCTCGGAGTCAGGGTGAAGATCTCGCCTGGATGAAACGGACGGTCGCAACTATCGCGGTTTCGGGCTGATCGCGATGCGGGGAATGCCCGCAGTCGGGGATCTCGAGCAGTTCGGTCTGCGGCACGCGAGCGGCGATGCCGCGGATCTGCTGCAGCGTGCCGTATTCGTCGTCGACGCCCTGCATCGCGAGCACCGGGCAGCGGATCGGTTCCAGCTCGGCCTCGATGTTCCATTGCCGGAAGGGCGGGTGCAGCCAGATCCGGTTCCAGCCCCAGAAGGCCGAATCGGGATCGTCGTGGTAGCGCCCGAGCCGCTGCGGCAGGTCGGTCTCGAGGTAGGCCCGGCGCGCCACTTCGATGTTGGCAACCGTCACGTCCTCGACCCGGATGTGCGGCGCGAGTACGACCAGGCCGGCCACGCGCTCCGGGAAGCGGGCCGCATACAGCAGCGAGATCGAGCCGCCGTCGCTGTGGCCGAAGAGCCAGGGCCGTCCGGTCAGGCCGATCGCGCCGAAGAAGGCCGGCAGCACCTCGTGCGCCTGCCGGTGCATGAAGTCGATGCTCCAGGTCTCGTCGTCGTCGCGCGGCGTCGAGCGGCCGTAGCCGGGGCGCGAGAACACCAGGCCGCGGAAGCCGCCGGCTTCGCACAGCTGCGCGGGGAAGTCCTTCCACATCGCGACCGAGCCCAGGCCCTCGTGGAGAAAGACCACGAGCGGCGCTTCGGTGCGCTCGGGCGCGATGCGCTGGTATTCGATCTGGAGCGCACGCCCGCGCCACGCGATCGCGGCGAACTCGACCGCGCCGCTCACGCCTGCTGCTCTTTCTCGCGCAGCCGGAAGCGCTGGATCTTCCCGGTCGCGGTCTTGGGCAGTTCGTCGACGAACTCGATGAAGCGCGGGTACTTGTAGGGCGCGAGGCGCTCCTTCACGAAGGCCTTGAGCTCTTCCTCGCTCACCGTGCGGCCGTCCTTGCGCACCACGTAGGCCTTGGTCTTGGTCAGGCCCTCGGCATCCTGCTTGCCGATGACGGCCGCCTCGAGCACCGAGGGATGCAGCATCAGCGTGGCCTCGACTTCGAACGGCGACACGTAGATGCCGCTGACCTTGAGCATGTCGTCGCTGCGGCCGGCGTAGGTGTAGTAGCCGTCGGCGTCGCGCGAGTACTTGTCGCCGCTCTGGGTCCAGCCGTCGCGGAAGGTGGCGGCGCTCTTCTCGGGGTTGCCCCAGTACATGAGCGCGGCGCTCGGTCCCTTGATGTAGAGGTCGCCGACCTCGCCGGCCGGAACCGGGCGGCCGTCCTCGCCGCGCAGCTCGATCTCGTAGCCGTCCACCGGGCGGCCCGTGGTGCCGTAGCGGATGTCGCCGGGCCGGTTCGAGATGAAGATGTGCAGCATCTCGGTGGAGCCGATGCCGTCGATGATCTCGCAGCCGAAGTGGTTCTTGAAGCGCTGCGCGATCTCGCCCGGCAGCGCCTCGCCGGCCGACGAGCACATGCGCAGCGCCACCGCCTCGCGCGCGGGCAGCGCAGGCGAGGCGAGCATGCCCGCGAAGCCGGTCGGTGCGCCGAAGAAGACGGTCGGCCTGTGGGCGCCGGTCCAGCGCCTGAAGGTGGCGTCGGGCGTGGGACGTTCGGCCATCAGCAGCACGGTCGCGCCGACCGAGAGCGGGAAGGTCAGCGCATTGCCCAGGCCGTAGGCGAAGTACATCTTGGCGGCCGAGAAGCAGACGTCGTCCTCGGTCAGGCCGAGCACGGGCTTGCCGTAGAGCTCGGCGGTCCACCACGGATTGGCGTGGCTGTGGACCGTGCCCTTGGGCTTGCCCGTCGATCCCGACGAATAGAGCCAGAAGGCATGGTCCTGCGGCGCGGTGGCGGCCGGTGCGGCCAGCGGCGCCTGGGCGGCGATCGCGTCGTCGAGGTCCTGCGCGCCCTCCGGCAACGCGCCCGCAGGGTGCGAGACGAGGAGGGTGCGGACCTGGTGGGGCGCCTTGGCCATCGCCTCCTGCAGCATCGGCAGCAGGGCGCCCGACACCAGCGCAGCAGTCGCCCCGCTGTGGCCCAGCATGTAGGCATAGTCGTCTGCCGTGAGCAGCGTGTTCACGGCCACCGGCACCACGCCGGCATAGAGGCTGCCGAGAAAGCTCACGGGCCAGTCGTTGCCGTCGAGCATGAGCAGCAGCACGCGGTCTTCGCGCCGGACACCCGCGGCGAGCAGGGCGGACGCCAGCCGCCGCGCGCGGTCCTCGAGTTCGCCGTAGCCGAGCGCACCGCGGTCGTCGACATAGGCGGCCTTGGCGGCGCGGCCGCGGTTCAGCGCGAACAGGTGCTCGGCGAAATTGAAGCTGTCGGGCAGGCTCATCGTGTCTCCTCTCGGACCCTGCGGCCCGTCTGTGGTCGGTCGTCGTCGTCGCTGCTGCGGGTGGCCCGCTGCTACTTGCTGAACCGGATCTGGCCTTCGGGCAGCAGGTAGAGCACCAGGGCGCGGCCCTGGGCGACAGTGGGATGGTGGGCGCTGCCGGGCGGATAGACGCACCATCCGGCGGGCCGGCCGTCGAAGGTGGCGTCGCCTTCGAGCGGCATGATCAAATCGATCTCCCCGCCCGGATGGGTATGGTGCGGGCCCGCGATGTCCTGCATGTCGACCACGTCGACCGAGAAGCGGCCCAGCGCATCCTCGGCCTTGAAGACCCGGCCGTAGCGGATGCCGCCACCCTCGCGCTCGCAGAGCCAGCCTTCTGCGACACCTTCGAGGCAGTCCTCGCGCAGCCGGGCGAAGGTGGGGCTGCCGGCACCGTGGTGGGTGTTGAGCCAGCGGTCGAGGTCCTCGTCGAGCGGGCGGCCGGCGATGTGGGCCGCGATCTCGGCAACATGCTGGTGGAAGGCTTGCTTGGACATGGCGATCTCTTCGTGCGTGGGGAACAGCTTGCGGCAATGACCTGCGTGCAGTATCTTGCCTGTGCGCGAACGATAAGCACCGACCCCATGAGTGTCAAGCAATATAGTGCATGTATGCGCGTTAACCCCGAGAAAGAGTCATGAACGAGCGAGCAGACGACGTGGTCCTGACCGCGCAGCCCGAACCCGAGCCAGCAGCTGCGGCCGAAGAAGCCAAGAACCCGCTGCTGGTGGCGCTGGGCGAGCGCGTGCGCAACCTGCGTGCGCGCCGCGGTCTCACGCGCCGCGCCGTGGCGCAAGCGGCCGAGGTGTCGGAGCGCCACCTGGCGAACCTCGAGTACGGCATCGGCAACGCCTCGATCCTGGTCCTGCAGCAGGTGGCGGGTGCCCTGCAGTGCTCGCTGGCCGAACTAGTCGGCGACGTGACGACGATCTCCCCCGAATGGCTCCTGATCCGCGAGCTGCTCGAAGGCCGCGACGAGGCCGACCTGCGGCGCGCCCGCATCGCGCTCGGCGAACTGCTCGGCACGGCGGGCAGCGACCCGGCGCGCGGAAGGCGCATCGCGCTGGTGGGCCTGCGTGGGGCCGGCAAGTCGACCCTGGGCCAGATGCTGGCCGACGATCTCGAGCTGCCCTTCATCGAGCTGAGCCGCGAGATCGAGAAGTTCGCGGGCTGCAGCGTGCGCGAGATCCACGACCTCTACGGCACCAATGCCTACCGCCGCTACGAGCGCCGCGCGCTCGAGGAAACCGTGCAGATCTACAGCGAGGTGGTGATCGCCACGCCGGGCGGCATCGTCTCCGACCCGGCCACCTTCAACCAGCTGCTGGCCCACTGCACCACGGTCTGGCTGCAGGCGTCGCCCGAGGAGCACATGGGCCGCGTGCGGGCCCAGGGCGACACCCGGCCGATGGCCGCCAGCAAGGAGGCGATGGACGACCTGCGCCGCATCCTGAGCGGGCGCGCGGCCTTCTATTCCAAGGCGGACATCAGCGTCGACACCACCGGCCGCAGCCTCGAACAGAGCTTTCACCTGCTGCGGGACACGGTGCGCGAGGCGATCGCGGTTCACTGAAGCCCGGGGACGGAGCCCTGCTGTAAAAAAGTCCTTCCGGTATTGACTCGCCCCGAAACATGCAGCATGATGCATGTTCTGGCGATCGACGAATGCATTATTGTTCCTTGCCAGGCCCCACACCCCAAGGAGACCTCATGAGCGACCCCAGCACCCCCGCCCCGCGCGTCGACTACCGCACCGAACCCGGCCAGTACCGCCACTGGAGCCTCAGCGTCGAGGGCACGGTCGCGCGCCTGTCGCTCGACATCGCCGAGGACGGCGGCATCCGCCCGGGCTACAAGCTCAAGCTCAACAGCTACGACCTGGGCGTGGACATCGAGCTCAACGACGCGCTCAACCGCGTGCGCTTCGAGCATCCGCAGGTCAAGTCGGTGATCGTCACGAGCGCCAAGGACCGCATCTTCTGCTCGGGCGCCAACATCTTCATGCTCGGCGTCTCCAGCCACGCCTGGAAGGTCAACTTCTGCAAGTTCACCAACGAGACGCGCAACGGCATCGAGGACACGTCGAAGCACTCGGGCCTCAAGTTCCTGGCCGCCGTGAACGGCGCCTGTGCGGGCGGCGGCTACGAGCTGGCCCTGGCCTGCGACGAGATCGTGCTGGTCGACGACCGCTCCTCCTCCGTCTCGCTGCCCGAGGTGCCATTGCTCGGCGTGCTGCCCGGGACCGGCGGCCTCACGCGGGTGACCGACAAGCGCCACGTGCGCCATGACCTGGCCGACATGTTCTGCACCAGCGTCGAAGGCGTGCGCGGCCAGCGCGCGGTCGACTGGCGCCTGGTCGATGCGATCGCCAAGCCGGCCCAGTTCGCCGCCGCGGTGCAGGAGCGCGCCGCTCGGCTCGGCGAAGGCAGCCAGCGCCCAGCCTCGGCCAAGGGCGTGAGCCTGACCCGCCTCGAACGCGAGGACGGCGCCGACAGCCTGCGCTACCAGCACGTCACGGTCGAGATCGACCGCGCCCGCCGCATCGCCACGCTGACGGTGAAGGCCCCAACCGGCGCGCAGCCCGCCGACATCGCCGCCATCGGGGCGGCCGGCGCCGCCTGGTGGCCGCTCGCGATGGCGCGCCAGCTCGACGACGCGATCCTCAACCTGCGCACCAACGAGCTCGACATCGGCACCTGGCTGCTCAAGACCGAGGGCGACGCCAAGGCCGTGCTGGCCAGCGATGCGACGATGCTCGCGAACAAGGACCACTGGCTGGTCAACGAAACCATCGGCGCGCTGCGCCGCACGCTCGCGCGCCTGGACGTCTCCTCGCGCAGCCTGTTCGCGCTGATCGAATCGGGTTCGTGCTTCGCGGGCACGCTGGCCGAGATCGCCTTCGCGGCCGACCGCGCCTACATGCTGGCGCTGCCCGACGATGTCGACAAGGCGCCCAAGCTGGCGCTCAACGAATTCAACTTCGGCTTCTTCCCGCTGGTGAACGACCAGAGCCGCCTGCAGCGCCGCTTCTACGAGGAGACGGCGCCGATGGAGGCCGCGCGCGGCGCTGTCGGTCAGGCGCTCGATGCCGACGAGGCGCTCAAGCTCGGCCTGGTCACGGCCGCGCCCGACGACATCGACTGGGACGACGAGATCCGCATGGCGATCGAGGAACGCGCCGCCATGTCGCCCGATGCGCTCACCGGCCTCGAAGCCAACCTGCGCTTCGCGAGCAAGGAGAACATGAACACCCGCATCTTCGGCCGCCTCACGGCCTGGCAGAACTGGATCTTCAACCGCCCGAACGCGGTCGGCCCGAAGGGTGCCCTGAAGGTCTACGGCACCGGCGAGAAGGCCGGCTTCGACATGAACCGCGTCTGATACAGCGCCCGGTCCGCAACGAACCCAAGGAACAACGATGAGCACGGTCAACTACAGCGAGAAGATCCCCAACAACGTCAACCTCGGCGAGGACCGCACGCTGCAGCGCGCGCTCGAAGGCTGGCAGCCGAACTTCGTCAACTGGTGGGACGACGTCGGCCCCGACGGTTCGACCGCGTACGACGTCTACCTGCGCACGGCCGTGAGCGTCGACCCGCAGGGCTGGGCACAGTTCGGCCACGTGAAGATGCGCGACTACCGCTGGGGCATCTTCCTGAATCCGGGCGATGCCAACCGCGAGATCCACTTCGGCGACCACAAGGGCGAAAAGGCCTGGCAGGACGTTCCGGGCGAGCACCGCGCCAACCTGCGCCGCATCATCGTCACGCAGGGCGACACCGAGCCGGCCTCGGTCGAGCAGCAGCGCCACCTGGGCCTGACCGCGCCCAGCATGTACGACCTGCGCAACCTCTACCAGATCAACGTCGAAGAGGGCCGCCACCTGTGGGCCATGGTCTACCTGCTGCACAAGCACTTCGGCCGCGACGGCCGCGAAGAGGCCGAGGCGCTGCTGCAGCGCCAGTCGGGCGACCAGGACAACCCGCGCATCCTCGGCGCCTTCAACGAGAAGACGCCCGACTGGCTGGCCTTCTTCATGTTCACCTACTTCACCGACCGCGACGGCAAGTTCCAGCTGTCCGCGCTGGCCGAGAGCGCCTTCGATCCGCTGGCGCGCACCACCAAGTTCATGCTGACCGAAGAGGCGCACCACATGTTCGTGGGCGAGAGCGGCGTCTCGCGCGTGCTGCAGCGCACCGCGCAGGTCATGAATGAACTGAAGACCGACGATCCGCAGAAGGTGCGCGCGGCCGGCGCGATCGACCTCGGCACCATTCAGCGCTACCTGAACTTCCACTACAGCGTGACCATCGACCTGTTCGGTGCCGACCAGTCGAGCAACGCCGCGATCTTCTACAGCTCGGGCCTCAAGGGCCGCTACGAGGAAGGCAAGCGCACCGACGACCACGTGCTCAAGGGCCAGACCTACAAGGTGCTCGAGGTGGTCAACGGTCAGCTGGTCGAGAAGGACGTGCCGATGCTCAACGCGCTCAACGAGGTGCTGCGCGACGACTTCATCAAGGACTCGGTGGCCGGCGTGCAGCGCTGGAACAAGGTGCTCGAGAAGGCCGCCATCCCGACCCGCCTCACCGTGCCGCACAAGGCCTTCAACCGCCAGATCGGCGCGCTCGCAGGCATCAAGATGTCGCCCGACGGCCGCGTGGTCAACGAGGCCGAATGGGCCGCGAAGAAGGCCGAATGGCTGCCCACGCCCGACGACTTCGCTTTCGTGGCATCGTTGATGGGCCGCGTGGTCGATCCGGGCAAGTTCGCAGGCTGGATCGCACCGCCGGTGATGGGCATCAACCGGCAGCCCGTGGATTTCGAGTACGTAAGATTCGGCTGAGCGTCGACAGCGCCGCGGCTTCGGCAAGGGCCGGCCCGCGGCGACATAGAGGAGACCCACGATGGACATGGCCGTTGACGTTTCGGTGATCCGGCAGCACCTGATCGACCCCGAGATCTGCATTCGCTGCAACACCTGCGAAGCCACCTGCCCGGTCGGCGCGATCACGCACGACGACCGCAACTACGTGGTGCGCGCCGATGTCTGCAACGGCTGCATGGCGTGCATCTCGCCGTGCCCGACCGGCTCGATCGACAACTGGCGCAACATGCCCGTGGTGCGCGCCTATTCGATCGAGGAGCAGCTGACCTGGGACGAGCTGCCGGCCGAGCTCACGCAAGAGCAGCTCGAGGCCGAAGGCGCCGGCCCGGCAGGCGAAGTGCAGCTGCAGGTGCCTGCGGCGCCGCCGCAGCCGGCCGCCGAGCCCGGTGAAGTCGCCTTCAGTTCGGCGCAGTACGGCGCCACCACGCCGCCCTGGTCGGCGGCGCACGCCTACACCAACCTGCATCCGCCGAAGAACCCGACCACGGCCACCGTGGTCGGCAATTTCAATTGCACCGAAGCAGGCTACGAGAACCAGACGCACCACATCGTGCTCGACTTCGGCACCATGCCCTTCCCGGTGCTCGAGGGCCAGTCGATCGGCATCATCCCGCCGGGCACCGATGCCAGCGGCAAGCCGCACTTCGCGCGCCAGTACTCGATCGCGAGCCCGCGCAACGGCGAGCGTCCCGGCTACAACAACGTCTCGCTGACCGTGAAGCGCGTACTGGAAGACCACCAGGGCAAGCCCGTGCGCGGCGTCGCGAGCAACTACGTGTGCGACCTCAAGGTCGGCGACAAGGTGCAGGTGATCGGGCCCTTCGGCGCCTCGTTCCTGATGCCCAACCATCCGAAGTCGCACATCGTGATGATCTGCACCGGCACCGGCAGCGCACCGATGCGGGCCATGACCGAATGGCGCCGCCGGCTGCGCAAGAGCGGCAAGTTCGAGGGCGGCAAGCTGATGCTGTTCTTCGGTGCGCGCACGCAGCAGGAGCTGCCCTACTTCGGTCCGCTGCAGACCTTGCCCAAGGACTTCATCGACATCAACTTCGCCTTCTCGCGCACCACGGGCCAACCCAGGCGCTACGTCCAGGACATGATGCGCGAGCGTGCGGCCGACCTCGCCGAGCTGCTGAAGGACGGCCAGACGCACTTCTACGTCTGCGGCCTGAAGAGCATGGAGGAAGGCGTGGTGCTGGCGCTGCGCGATGTCGCGACGGACGCCGGCCTCGACTGGGACACCGTGGGTGCGGGGCTCAAGCGCGAAGGGCGCCTGCACCTGGAAACCTACTGATGCGCTTCGCCGAATTCCATGTCGGTCAGGTGATCGAGGCCGGCCCGACGCTCGTGACCGAGGCGCAAGTGCTTGCATTCGCGCGCGAGTGGGATCCGCAGTGGTTCCACACCGATACCGAAGCGGCGGCCGAAGGGCCGTTCGGAGGCCTGATCGCGAGCGGCTGGCACACCGCCGCGATCGCGATGCGGCTGGTGGTCGACCAGGTGCTCGCGGGGTCCGAATCCTTCGCCTCGCCTGGGCTCGAATACCTCAAGTGGCCCAACCCGGTGCGCCCGGGCGACAGCCTGCGGCTGCGCGCCGAGGTGCTGGAGGTGCGACGCTCCGAGCAGCGGCCCACGCTCGGCATCCTCACCTGGCGCTGGCAGCTCTTCAACCAGCGCGGGCTGCCGGTGCTCGAGCTGGTGGCGACCAGCATGTTCAAGCTGCCACCGCGCTGATCGCGCGGGGCGCCGGTGACTCGCCTCACTCGGCAGGCGCAGCCCGGAAATCCTCCTTCGCCACCAGCACCGGCGTCGCCGGCTGCAGCACGAAGTTCGGCGACATGATCTGCACGCCGTATTCGTTGAAGACATCCTGGATGTGGCCGTGCAGCGCGCTCAGCACATCGAACTTGGGCGCGCCGCTGCGCATGAAGACGTTGAGCTCGTACTCGACATAGAAATCCTGCAGCCGCAACTGGCGTACCGTCGGCAGCGGATCGGCCAGCAGATCGGGCGTGCGGCGCGCGGCCATCACGAGCATCGCGTGCACCTGGCGCCAGGGCGTGTCGTAGCCGATCGTGATCGAGGTCGACAGCGAGATGCCGCCGCCCGCGGCCTTGGTGGTGCCGCTGTGGTTCTGGATGCGGGTTGCGATCACCAGCGAATTCGGCAGTGTCACCTCCTGGTCGAGCCGATTGCGCAACTTGATCGAGAGCGTGCCGAGTTCCAGCACGTAGCCCTCGACGTCGCCGACCTGCACGAAGTCCCCGGGCCGCAGCGCGCGAGAGTAGATCAGCACGAAGCCCGACATGATCTGCGACACCAGCCCCGACGAACCCAGGGTCACGAGCACGCCGAAGAACACGCTGAGGCCCTTGAAGGCGTCCGAGTCGGAGCCAGGGATGAAGGGGTAGGCGACCACCGCGGCGAACAGCCACACCAGCACCATCGTGAGCCGGCGCGTGGCGCCGATGGTGTCGGATTGCAGGGCCGCGAGCTTCACGCCGCTGGCATGGGCGGCGTCGAACATCGCGTGCAGCCCGCGCACCGAGAGATGCGCGAAGAAGAAGATCGCGGCCACCATCGCGAGGTCGGGCAGCGCATGAATGGCACCGACCGCCAGCGTCGAGGCGACCGCCACCAGCGAGCTGTCCAGCGTCTGTCCCCAGGGCTGTGTGTAGGGAAAGCGGGTCAGTGCATAGGCCAGCCAGACGTAGAAGGCGAAGGCCATCAGCGCGAACTTGCACCAGCGGATCGCGATGCCCAGCAGCGAGACCGCGATGCGGCGCCAATCGAAGTGCGGCCGCTGGAAGGCGCGGGCGCGAATCGGCGCCGTGCGCGCCTCCACCACCAGCGCCAGCCGCTGCAGCGCCAGCAGCACCAGGAGCAGCAAGAGGCTCGCGAGTGCGACCCAGCCGAAGCCCTCGGCGAGGCGGCGCCCACCGCCCTGATCGGCACGCGCCGCCAGCGCCGCCTGCAGCCGGGCGCCGGTCTGGGCCGCGACCTGACCCAGGCCCGGGTCGCCAGGCTCGAGGTCGTCGTCGAAGATCGCGAACAGCGTCTCCCCGCGGATCATGATCGCGTAGCCCTGGTTGCCGTCGTGCGTGATGGGCGCCGCCTCGACGGGCGTCGTCAGCGCGGCCGCCGGGAGAGCGGCGATGCGCTCCGACGCGCGGGTGGCGCGCTGCTGCGGCGTGAGCCCGAACATCGGCGTGCGGAAGACGAACACCGGCCGGTTCCAGACCCGCAGGCTTGCCTCGGCAGAAGCCGCCGCGCTCGCGATCGCGGCCGCCGGTGCATCGGCCGCGCTCGCTGCGCCCGCCGCGGCCCACGTCACGAGGATCAGCGCCGCCCACAGCACACCGCGACGCAGCAGCGCGGCCAGCCACGGCGCGACCCCATGGGCAAGTGGTGCGTGCGCTTCGCTCGGAGCTGCCGCAATACGTCGGTGCAAATTCATATGTAAAGGAAAGTACACCACGAATCGCCGAAGCCTGACAAGAAAGCGGCGCGGCCGGAACGCCTAGCTGCGGGTGGGCACCGCTTGCGCAATGGGCGCGGCTTCGGCCGCCGGTGCCGGTTCCTCGCCGATGCGGTCGTCGGCCTGCGGCGGCGTCGTGAGCTGCTCGAGCACGCGAACCCGGCGCACCACCAGTTCGTCGATCTCCAGCCGTCGTACCTGCACGCGGCCGATCACGAGGCGGCCGATGGCCAGTGCGCCGATGGCCAGGGCACCGACGGCGGCGGCCCCCACCGCGATGGAACCGAGGGCGGCGACGCCAGCCGCGTGGGCGCCGGTCGCGCCGGCCGGCGTCTTTCGAAGGCCTGCGAACTTCGTATGCATCAGCTTCATTGCAACTCCTTTGAAAGATGCCGTGGCCGGGGAGGCAAGCGGCCCATTGTGTGCGCTCCGTGCTCCCTGTGCTTTCCCGCATTGAGCCGCTCCGGGCCAGCGCTTAGGCTTCGAGGGTGACATCCCCGAACACTCCCACCCCCTTCACCCCCCGGATCCGCCTCTATCAGGACTGGCTGCGCGACACCCGCGGCCTGTCCTTCGATTCCTTCGATGCGCTGTGGCGCTGGTCGACCACCGACCTGCCGGCCTTCTGGCAGAGCATGTGGGACTACGCCGGCATCCAGTCGCCCACGCCCCACAGTGCCGTGCTGGCGGACGAGCGCATGCCCGGCACGCGCTGGTTTCCGGGCGCCCGGGTCAACTACGCGCGCGAGGTGCTGAGGCACGTCGATGCCGCGGCGGCCGCCGGCATGCCCGCGATCGTGAGCGACGACGAACTCGGCCGGCAGCGCGAGCTGTCCTGGCCCGAGCTGCGGCGCCAGGTGAATGCCTTCGCGCTGAGCCTGCGCGCACTCGGCGTGGGGCGCGGCGACCGGGTCGCGGCCTACCTGCCGAACCTGCCCGAGGCGATCGTCGCCTTCCTGGGCTGCTCGGCGGTCGGTGCGATCTGGAGCGTCTGCGCGCCCGACATGGGCACGGCCGCGGTGGTCGACCGTTTCCGCCAGATCGAGCCGCGGTTGCTGATCGCGGTCGACGGCGTGCACTACGGCGGCAAGGCGCTCGACCGCAGCGCCGTCGTGCGGGAGCTGTGCGACGCGCTGCCGAGCGTCGAGCGGCTGGTGCTGATCGCCACGCCCTTTGCGGCCCGGCGCCTCGACGCCGATCTCGAATGGCGTGACGCCGTCGCGCGCGACGATGCCGAGGTCGCGGCCTTCGAGCCCGAGTGGCTGCCCTTCGACCATCCGATGTGGATCCTCTATTCCAGCGGCACCACGGGCCTGCCGAAGCCGATCGTGCACGGGCAGGGCGGCGTGCTGATCAACATGCAGGCGGGCGGCCTGCACCACGACCTGGGCCCGAGCTACGAGGCCAACAACTTCGGCGAGCGCTACCACTGGTACAGCTCCACGGGCTGGGTGATGTGGAACATGCAGCTCTCGGGGCTGATCTTCGGCTGCACCATCTGCCTCTACGACGGCCATCCGGCCGGCAGCCGCGAGCAGCCCGACTGGGGCGTGCTGTGGCGCTTCGTCGCCCGCCAGCGGGTCACGGTGTTCGGCGCCGGCGCGGCCTATTTCGTCAACTGCATGAAGGCCGGCCTCGAGCTCGGCGACTGCGGCGACCTGAGTCGCCTGCGCATCCTCGGCAGCACCGGCTCGCCGCTGCCCGCCGAGGTCCAGCGCTGGGGTTCGGCGCAGCTGCAGGCGGCCGGCGTGCCGTCGGTGTGGTGGTACAACACCTCGGGCGGCACCGACTTCTGCGGCGGCTTCGTCGGCGGCAACCGCGAGCTGCCCGAGGTGCCGGGCCAGATGCAATGCCGCTACCTCGGTGCCGCGGTCGAGGCCTGGAACGAGGCCGGGCAACCCGTCATCGACGAGGTCGGCGAACTGGTCTGCACGCGGCCGATTCCCTCGATGCCGCTGTACTTCTGGAACGACCCGGGCCACGCACGGCTGATCTCGAGCTACTTCGACACCTACCCTGGCGTCTGGCGGCACGGCGACTGGATCCGCATCGGCGCCGACGGCGGCTGCGTCATCTACGGCCGCAGCGACGCCACCATCAACCGCCAGGGCCTGCGCATGGGCACCAGCGAGATCTACAACGCGGTCGAGGCATTGCCCGAGGTGCTCGACTCCATGGTGGTCGACCTCGAGTACCTGGGCCGCGACAGCTACATGCCGCTGTTCGTGGTGCTGCGCGAAGGGCAGCCGCTCGACGACGCACTGCGCGGGCGCATCCACCAGGCGATCCGCAGCTCGCTGTCGCCGCGCTTCCTGCCCGACGACATCTTCGTGGTGGCCGAAGTGCCGCGCACGCTGTCGGGCAAGAAGCAGGAACTGCCGATCAAGAAGCTGCTGCTCGGGCAGCCGATCGAGAAGGTGGTCAATCGCGAGGCGATGGCCAACCCGGGCAGCCTCGACTGGTACGTGGCCTTCGCCGAGCGCCACGCACGCACGCATCCGGTGGCTTCATGACGAACAGGCGCTTCATCCTGATCGGCATTGCCGCCGGCCTCGGCGCCGTGCTGCTGGCCGCCTGCGCCGCGACCGCACCCGCATCGCCGCCGGCGGTCGAGCCGCTGCGCGTGACAGGCAGCGTGGCCTACCGCGAGCGCATGGCGCTCGACCCCTCGGCCGAGATCGTGGTGCAGCTGCTCGACGTCTCCCGTGCCGATGCGCCTTCGGTGGTGCTGGCCGAGCAGCGCTTCAAGGCCGGCGGCAGGCAGGTGCCGTTCACCTTCGAGCTCGCCGTGGACCCCGCACGCATCGATCCGCGCATGCGCTACACGGTCTCGGCGCGCATCCTGCAGGACGGACAGCTGCTGTTCATCACCGACACCTCGCACCCGGTGCTCAGCATGCGCCAGGGCAACACGGCCAGCCTGATGCTCGTGAAGGTCGCGCGCTAGGCGGCTGCGCTCAGAGCCACTTGCCGGTGGTGGCAGGCATCTGGATCACGTCGGCGCCGCCGGTGTCGACCAGCGCGCCGATGAAGGTGCCCAGCAGCGAGATGAAGATGCTCGCAAACAGTGCGGTCCAGAAGCCCGAGACCTTGAAGCCGCGCACCAGCGCCGACACCAGCAGGATCATCAGCGCATTGATGACCAGCAGAAACAGCCCGAAGGTCAGCAGGGTAAGCGGCAGCGTGAGCAGGATCAGAAGCGGCCGCACCACCGCATTGGCCAGTCCCAGCAGCAGGGCCGAGACGACCAGCGCGCCGGTGGTCTCGAACTTCAGGCCGCGAAAGAGGTAGCTCGCGACCCAGAGCGAAAGGGCGGTGATCGCCCACTGGACGAGGAAGGGAACCAGGGAATTCATGGCGAGGGCGGTGGACCGTTCTTGAAGCGGCCGATCATAAGCGCGCGAAAGCCGCTGCCGCTTCTGCCTCGGAGGACGGGGTGGCCCGGGCAAACATGTACGTGAACGTTCAGGTTCAAGTACAATCGATTCATGGCCACCGACCCTGAAGCCCTCACCGTCCGCGCCGCCGCCGCGCGGCTGGGCGTCACGCCGCGCACCCTCAAGTACTACGAGGAGCTCGGCATCGTGGTGCCCGTGCGCAGCCAGAGCCGCTACCGCCTCTACGAAGCCTCCGACCTCGAGAAATTCGAGCGCGTGCTGCGCCTGCGTTCGCTCGGCTTCTCGCTGACCGCCATCACGGCGATGCTGCAGCAGCCCTTCGAGGCCCCCGCAGACGGCGGCCGGCCACGGCTGTCCGACGCTTCGCTCAAGGTGCTGCGGCGGGATCTCGCCACCCAGCTCGACGGGCTCGACGCGCGCATCGCCCAGGTGCGGCGCGAACTCAAGGAGGCGGCCGCGCTGCAGGCGCAGCTGCGGCGCGACATCGACTACGTCGACCGCCGGCTGGCCGGTGAATCGGTCGAGTCCGTGATCGAGGAGCGCCGCCGCGCCCAGGCAGCCGACCGCGCGCGCAAGGGCGCCAGATGACACGCAGCGTCCAGGCCGCGGCCCCGCAGGCGGAGCGTGGCGGATTCGATGCCGCGCTGCTGCTGCCCTGGGTGATCGCGCTCGTCACCTGCATCGACTATGTCGACAACGCGCTCTTCGCGTTCTTCGCGAGCTACATCGCGGGCGGCGTCAACGCCTCCGCCGACGAACTGGTCTGGGCCGCGAGTGCCTACGCCCTTGGCGCCGTGCTCGGCATTCTTCAGCAGCATGCGTGGGTCGAGCGCCTGGGCTATCGGCGCTATCTCGCGATCTGCATGTTCGCCTTCGCGCTCGGCGGCGTCGGCGCGGCGCTCGCCGGCGATTCGCTGCAACTGATGGCGGCGCGCGCCTTCCAGGGCTACTTCGTGGGCCCGATGCTCGGCGCCTGCCGGATCCTCATCCAGATCGGCATTCCGGCCGCGCGACGGCCCCGGGCGCTGCGTGCCTTCATGGTGATGATCGTCTTCGGCGGCGGGCTGGCGCCGATCGTCGGCGCCTTCCTCGTGACGCACTTCGAGTGGCGGGCCCTGTTTCTCTGCACCGTGCCGGTGGCCGTGCTGACCGGCCTGGCAGTGCTTCGGACGGTGCCCGACATCGGCGACGTCGCGCTGCACGAGCGCACCGAGCCGCACTACCTGGCCTACATGGTCTTCGCGCTGGCGCAGGCGGCGCTGCAGGTGGTGCTCACGCGCACCCACTTCGAACTCTTCTCGGGCTCGCCGACCCTGATCGGGCTGGCGCTCGCCGCCACCGCGGGGCTGCTCTGGTTCGGCATCCAGCAGGCGCGGCATCCGGCGCCGCTGGTGCGACTCGACGCACTGCGGCAGTCCACCTTCCAGGTCGGCCTGGCCCTGTACGTCGTCTACTACTACCTCTCGACCTGCTTCAGCTACCTGCTGCCCCGCCTGATGGAGGGCGGTCTCGGTTTCTCGGTCGGCGACACGGGCTACTTCACCGGGCTGGCCTCGCTGGCCTCGGGTCTGCTGATGTTCGCGTACCTGCGCTACGCGGGCCGCGTGACGCACAAGCGATGGCTGATCGTCCCGGGCTTCGGCATCGCGGCCGCCGCGGCCTTGTGGTTCGCCCACATGACGCCGCAGGCCGGCCGGGCGCAGCTTGCGGGGCCGCTGCTGCTGCGCGGCGTGATGATGCTGTTCGTGGTGCTCCCGGTTGCCAACCTGACCTTCCGCTCGCTGCAGGCCGAGCAATTCGCCCACGGCTACCGGCTCAAGAACCTGGTGCGGCAGCTCGCGATCTCCTTCGCCACCGCGAGCGCGATCGCGCTGCAGCAGCATCGCACGGCGCTGCACGAGACACGGCTGGCCGAGTCGGCCAGCGCCGGCAACGCCGCCTTCATGCAGTCGCTCGACATGCTGACGCGCGGCTTCCAGGGCGCGGGCCATGCGTTCGGCGAGGCGCATGCGATGGCGCTGGCATCGCTCGCGCGCGTGCTCGAGCAGCAGGCCACCTTCATGGCTTCGCTCGACGGCTTCCAGCTGCTGGGCGTGGTGGCGCTGGTGGCGGGCGCCTTCGCTGCCTGGCAGCGCGTGATCGACTAGCGCGGATCAGGCGTCCCGCAGATCGGCGAAGCCGGTCGTGCCGCTGTGGTTGCGCGACTGCCATTCGGCCAGCCACAGCTCCACCCGCGTCGCCACGCGTTCCAGCGCGACGCGGCGGTCGCTGTCGAGGTTCGACAGCATCATGCGGCAGCGCAGCGTGCCGTTCTCGTGCAGTTCGGCCACGCCGCCGTGGCAGCGGTCTTCGCCGCGCTTCAACGTCAGGCTGAAGCTCCAGCCCTCCGGCAGGTCCAGCGCGAGTTCGAGGCTGCAGTCTTCGGGTTCGTCCATCTTGTTTCCGGGTCCGCGGATGCGGGGGCTGGAAAGCATACCCGCAGCAAGGCCCGTGGCAACCAATACCCGATACGGCTATGGATGATGGTGCGGGTGGCGTGCCCCGTCGTAGAGCGACCGCGCCAGCGCGCGATGGCGCTCCAGCAGCGGTGCCAGCTCCAGGTCGGTGAAGCGTCCGTCGCGAATGCGCACGCGGCCGTTGATCAGGTTCAGCGAGGCATTGCCGGGCTGGCAGAACACCAGCGCGGCCACCGGGTCATGGCCGGCGCCCGCATGGCCGACGCCGCGCAGGTCGAAGGCCACGATGTCTGCCGACATGCCGGGCGCCAGCGCGCCGATGTCGTCGCGCCCGAGCACGCGCGCGCCGCCCAGGGTGGCAATCTCCAGCGCCTCGCGCGCCGTCATCGCGGCCGGTCCGAAGCCCACGCGCTGCAGCAGCATGGCCTGGCGCGCCTCGCCGAGCATGTGGGCGCCGTCGTTGGAGGCGCTGCCATCGACGCCGAGGCCCACCGCCACGCCCGCGCGCCGCATGGCACCGATCGGCGCGATGCCGGACGCCAGCCGCATGTTCGAGCAGGGGCAGTGCGCCACGCCGGTTCCGGTGCGGCCGAACAGCGCGATGCCGGCCTCGTCGAGCTTCACGCAGTGGGCATGCCAGACGTCGCGGCCGACCCAGCCCAGGTCCTCCGCGTATTCGGCCGGCGTCATGCCGAACTTCTCGCGCGAGTAGGCGATGTCGTTGTCGTTCTCTGCCAGGTGGGTGTGTAGCGAGACGCCGCGCTCGCGCGCCAGCTCGGCCGACAGGCGCATCAGGTCGCGCGAGACCGAGAACGGCGAGCAGGGCGCCAGCACGATGCGGCGCATCGCATGCCGCGACGGGTCGTGCCAGCGATCGATCAGGCGCTCGCTGTCGCGCAGAATCGCCGCCTCGGTTTCCACCACCTCGTCGGGCGGCAGGCCGCCGAGGCTCCGGCCCACGCTCATGCTGCCGCGGGCGGCATGGAAGCGCATGCCCATCGCGTCGGCTGCCTCGATCGAATCGTCGAGCCGGGCGCCATTGGGGAACAGGTAGAGGTGATCGCTGGTCGTGGTGCAGCCCGAGAGCATCAGCTCGGCCATCGCGGTCCGGGTCGAGACGCCGATCATCTCGGGCGTGAGGCGGGCCCACAGCAGGTACAGGCTGGTGAGCCAACTGAAGAGCTCGGCATCCTGCGCCTCGGGCACGGCGCGGGTCAGGCTCTGGTACATGTGGTGGTGGGTGTTGACCAGGCCGGGCATCACGACATGGCCCTGCATGTCGATCGCCTCGGCACGGCCCTGGGCCAGCGCGTCGGCGTAGATCGCGGGCAGCTCGGCAGTCGGCCCGACCCAGGCCACCGCGGGGCCCTCGGTCACCACCGCGCCGTCGCGGATCTCGCGCCGCGCGGCGTCCATGGTGACCAGCACGTCGGCGTGGCGCAGGACCAGCGGGCGGGAAGGCGGGGCGGAGGTGTTCTTGGTCATGATGTCATTCGGTCTTCTGTGTGAAGTGCCGGTTGCCGGCGCTCGAACGAATTGTGGATGCGCCCGAACAGCGGCGCCAGGGCTTCTTCTCACTCGCCGGCGCGGTCTTGCGTTGCCCGCTAAAGTCACCGGGCTTCGCCATCCACAACAACAAGACAATGACTTCTCCCGTCCGGGCGCCCGGAGCGCCGCTCGGTGCCGGCGCCCCTGCCGTCAACTCCACCTCATCCCGCCGGCTGCTGCTGGGCCTCAGCCTGATCCTGATCGCCTTCAACCTGCGGCCGCTGTTCGGCAGCCTTTCGGTGCTGCTGCCCGAGGTGATGCGCGACACCGGCCTCTCGGCCTCGGGCGCGAGCGTCCTCACCACCCTGCCGCTGTTGTGCCTGGGCCTGTTCGCGGCGCCCGCGCCGGCACTGGCGCGCCGCTTCGGGCCCGAGCGCACGCTGTTCGGCGCGCTGCTGCTGATCTGCGTCGGCACGCTGCTGCGCGGCAGCGGCAGCCTGCCGGTGCTGTTCTTCGCCTCGGCGCTCGCGGGCGCCGGCATCGCGATCGGCAACGTGCTGCTGCCGGGCCTGGTCAAGCGCGACTTCGCGAGCCGCGCCGCGATGATGACCGGCCTCTACACGCTCGCGATCTGCGCCGGCGCCGCCAGTTCGGCCGCCTTCACGGTGCCGCTCGAGCAGCACCTGTTCGGCGGCGCCTGGACCGCGGCGCTGGCGGTCTGGGCGCTGCCGGTCGGGGTGGTGCTGCTCCTGTGGGCGCCGCAGGCACTGGCGGCGCGGCCGCGCGCAGCCATCGCGAGCCTGCACGTGGGCAGCCTGCGGCGCGACGCCCTGGCCTGGCAGGTGACCTGCTTCATGGGCCTGCAGTCCTCGCTCGCCTACATCGTGATGAGCTGGCTGCCGCCGATGCTGCGCGAACGCGGCCTCGACAGCGCCACCGCGGGCTACGTGCTCGCGCTGTCGATCCTCACGCAACTCGGGACCTGCCTCGTGATGCCTTCGGTCGCGGCGCGCTGCCGCGACCAGCGCGGCCTCGCGGTCGGCGTCGCGGCGGTCACGCTGATCGCGATGCTCGCCTTCCTGTTCGCGCCGCTCGAGGGGCGCTGGTTCTGGGCCGTGCTGCTCGGCGCCGGCCAGGGCGGCTCGTTCGCGCTGGCACTGAGCCTGATCGTGATGCGCTCGCCCGACGCCACCGTGACCGCGCAGCTGTCGGCCATGGCACAGGGCTGGGGCTACGTGCTCGCGGCCACCGGTCCGCTGGTCGCCGGCCTGCTGCGCGCCTGGACCGGCGGCTTCGCCGCGTCGGCCGGGCTGATGGTGGTGCTGGCCGCAGGCATGGCCTGGAGCGGCTGGGGCGCGGGCCGCCGTCTGCTGGTGCGGCCCGGCGGCGCGCGCTGACCGGGCCGGCGCCTGCGGCGCGTCAGAGTCCGAGTTCGCTCAGGCCCGCATGGTCGTCGGGCCGGCGCCCGAGCGGCCAGCTGAACTTGCGCTCGGCCTCGGTGATCGGCAGGTCGTTGATGCTGGCATGGCGGGTGTGCATGAGGCCGTCGGCGCCGAACTCCCAGTTCTCGTTGCCGTAGCTGCGAAACCAGTGGCCCGAGTCGTCATGCCACTCGTAGGCAAAGCGCACGGCGATACGCGCGCCCTCGAAGGCCCAGAGTTCCTTGATCAGCCGGTAGTCGAGTTCGCGCGCCCACTTGCGCGCAAGGAAGGCCTCGGCCTCGGCGCGGCCCCGCACGAATTCGGCGCGGTTGCGCCAGCGCGTGTCCTCGGTATAGGCCAGCGCGACGCGGGCCGGGTCGCGCGAATTCCAGCCGTCCTCGGCCAGGCGGACTTTCTGGATGGCGCTATCGCGTGTGAAGGGCGGCAGCGGCGGGCGCGTGGGGGTGGCGGTCATGGCGCCAGATTAGCCGAGTTCGAAGGCTTCGCGGAAGGCGTCGCAGAACGCGGGCGTTCCGCTGACCGACAGGCTCAGCGTGTGGCGCACGGCCCCGGGCGCGCCGGGCTCGACGTGCAGGCGCAGCGTCTCGGCGTCGAAGCCGAAGACCTGGGGCAGCGTGCTTTCCTGCATGCCCTGCAGGTCGAAGTCCCACGTGCCGCCGTCGCCTACCGGGCCCGCGGGCGCGCCGAAATGCTCGTGGGCCCAGGCCAGCACCTGCACCACCTCGGCCTGCACGGCCGGGGCCTGCGCGGCCCCGGTGCTCGCCATCGCATCGAAGACGCCGACGCCCTCGGTGTCTTCGCTGTAGTCGAAATCCAGGTAGTCGAGCGTCATGGCTGGGCGCGGTGGAGCAGTGGAGCAGTGGAGCAGGTGCGGTCAGCCGGCCATCATGCCGCACCATCCTGCGGCGAAGAGTCGGCAGCCTGCGCGAGCAGCCATTCGCGGAACAGCGCGAGCGCCGGGCGCTCCTGCGTGGCCGCGGGCGTGACGAGGTAGTAGCTGCGCTCGCCGCGCAAGGGCCGTTCGCAGGCCACGACCAGCTCGCCGCTCGCGAGCTCGGCCTCGATCAGAAGTTTGGGCATCAGCGCCACGCCGAGGCCGTGCGCGGCGGCCGTGGCCAGCATCGAGAACAGCTCGTAGCGCGGGCCGCTGTGGGCCTGCGGCGCCTCCACGCGCTGGGCGTCGAACCATTGGCGCCAGCCGTCGGGGCGCGTGCTCTGCTGCAGCAGCGGCAGCCGCGCCACCGCGGCCGGCGAGAGCTGCCGACGCGGCGCGATCAGGGCCGGGCTGCACACCGGCAGCACGTCCTCGCTGAACAGCGCGGTCGCGCGGGTGCCGGCCCAGTTGACGGTCTGGGCCGGCGTGCCGGTGTAGAGCGCGGCATCGAACGGCGTCTCGTTGAACAGGAAGGGCCGCGTCCGGGTCTCGATATGCACCGTGATGTCCGGATGCAGGGCCGCGAAGCCGGGCAGTCGCGGGATCAGCCAGCGGGTCGCGAAGGTGGGCACAGCTGCCAGCTGCAGCGATCCGCCCAGGCCCTGCCGCGCCATGGCGTCGAGCGTGTCGCGCTCCATGGTGTCGAGCTGGCGCGCGATCTGGCGCGCATAGTCGGCGCCGGCCGGCGTCAGCGCCACGCCGTGGCGGGTGCGGCGGAACAGGGCCAGGCCCAGGAAGCCTTCGAGCGCCGTGATCTGGCGCGAGACCGCGCTCTGCGTCAGCGAGAGTTCCTGCGCGGCGCGCGTGTAGCTCTCGTGGCGGGCGGCCGCCTCGAAGCAGACCAGCGACTGGGTGGAAGGGATTTTTCTGCGCATGGTATGCGGCGGCTACATAGTTGGCGGGCGTTCGATGCAAGTGAATGGCGCCGTCGCATTGTGCTTTGAAGTGCGTGCTACGCATATCTGGGTGTGGAATCCTCGTTTGCGCGTCTGCCGGTGCGCGCTTAGGATCACGCCAACCCCCTGCTTCCACCTTTCATTTCCGGAGACTCGCACATGGCCCACGCTGCCTTCCACTGGGACGACCCCCTGTTGCTCGACCAGATGCTCACCGACGACGAACGCATGGTGCGCGACGCCGCCAACGCCTATTGCCAGGAGCGCCTGGCGCCGCGCGTCATCGAAGGCTTCCGCACCGGCGAGACCGATCCGG
Organism: Variovorax jilinensis; assembly: GCF_030316885.1. Classification (GTDB taxonomy): domain Bacteria; phylum Pseudomonadota; class Gammaproteobacteria; order Burkholderiales; family Burkholderiaceae_C; genus Variovorax; species Variovorax jilinensis. Next base: position 465,032 of record NZ_JASZYQ010000004.1, read on the forward strand.
CCATCTTCCGCGAGATGGGCGCGCTGGGCCTGCTGGGCCCGACCATCCCCGAGCAGTACGGCGGCCCCGGCCTCAACTATGTCTGCTATGGCCTGATAGCCCGTGAAGTCGAGCGCGTCGATTCGGGCTACCGCTCGATGGCCAGCGTGCAGAGTTCGCTCGTGATGGTGCCGATCAACGAATTCGGCACCGAGGCGCAGAAGCAGAAATACCTGCCCAAGCTGGCCACCGGCGAATGGATCGGCTGCTTCGGCCTCACGGAGCCCGACCACGGCTCCGACCCCGGCAGCATGGTCACGCGCGCCAAGAAGGTCCCGGGCGGCTACGCGCTCACCGGCGCCAAGATGTGGATCAGCAACAGCCCGATCGCCGACGTCTTCGTCGTCTGGGCCAAGGAAGTCAGCGAAAGCGGCACGGTCGGCCCGATCCGCGGCTTCGTGCTCGAGAAGGGCGCGAAGGGCCTGAGCGCCCCGGCGATCCACGGCAAGGTCGGCCTGCGCGCCTCGATCACCGGCGAGATCGTCATGGACAACGTGTTCTGCCCCGAGGAGAACGCCTTCCCCGAAGTGCAGGGCCTGAAGGGTCCGTTCACCTGCCTCAACAGCGCCCGCTACGGCATCTCGTGGGGCGCGTTGGGCGCCGCCGAAGACTGCTGGCACCGCGCCCGCCAGTACACGCTCGACCGCAAGCAGTTCGGCCGCCCGCTCGCGGCCAACCAGCTGATCCAGAAGAAGCTGGCCGACATGCAGACCGAGATCACGCTGGGCCTGCAGGGCTGCCTGCGGCTGGGCCGGATGAAGGACGAGGGCACGGCTTCGGTCGAGGTCACCTCGCTGCTCAAGCGCAACTCCTGCGGCAAGGCGCTCGACATCGCACGCCTGGCGCGCGACATGATGGGCGGCAACGGCATCAGCGACGAATTCGGCGTGGCGCGTCACCTGGTCAACCTCGAGGTCGTGAACACCTACGAAGGCACGCACGACATCCATGCACTGATCCTGGGCCGCGCGCAGACGGGCATCGCGGCCTTCGCGAACTGACATGGAGGCGCCGACCCGGGAAGGCGCCCTCGCGGGCCTCAAGGTGCTCGACCTGTCGCGCGTGCTCGCGGGGCCCTGGTGCACCCAGATCCTCGCGGACCTCGGCGCCGACGTGATCAAGATCGAGCGCCCGGGCGTCGGCGACGACACCCGCACCTGGGGGCCCCCCTTCCTCAAGGACGCCAACGGCAACGACACCGACCAGGCCACCTACTTCACGGCCTGCAACCGCAACAAGCGCTCGGTCACGATCGACATGGCGACGGCCGAGGGCCAGGCGCTGCTGCAGCGCATGGCAGCCGACAGCGACATCCTGGTCGAGAACTTCAAGACCGGCGGCCTGAAGCAGTACGGCCTCGATCACGAGAGCCTGCGCGCCGTCAATCCGCGCCTCATCTACTGCAGCGTCACCGGCTTCGGCCACGACGGCCCGCACGCCGGCCGCGCCGGCTACGACCTCATGATCCAGGCCACCAGCGGCATGATGAGCATCACGGGCCGGCCCGACGAGGTGCCCGGTGGCGGCCCGCTGCGCGTCGGCGTCGCGCTGACCGACCTGTTCACGGGCGTCTACGCGAGCACCGCGATCCTGGCGGCGATCGAGGTGCGGCACCGCACGGGGCAGGGCCAGCACATCGACATGGCGCTGCTCGACGTCGGCATGGCGATCCTCGCCAACCAGGCCAGCGCCTTCCTCAACACCGGCGTGGCGCCCAAGCGCCAGGGCAACAGCCACCCGAGCCTGGCGCCCTACCAGGACTTCCGCACCGCCGACGGCGCGATGCTGCTCGCGATCGGCAACAACGGCCAGTTCGCGCGCTTCTGCGAGGCTGCGGGCCATGCCGACTGGGCCGCCGATCCGCGCTTTGCGACCAACACGCTGCGCGTCAGGCACCGCGAGGTGCTGATCCCGCAGATGGAAGCGGTCACGCGCACGCGCAGCACGGCCGAATGGATCGCGCTGCTCGAGGACAAGGCCGTGCCCTGCGGCCCGATCAACGACATCGCGCAGGCCTTCGACGACGAGCAGGTCAGGGCGCGCGGCCTGGCGGTCACGCTGCCGCGCAGCGCCGGCGACGGCATCGAGCGCATCGTGGGTGTGGCGAGTCCGCTGCGCCTGTCCGACACGCCGGCGGTGCTGCGCCATGCGCCGCCCGCGCTCGGGCAGCACACCGACGAAGTGCTGGCCGAGTTCGGCATCGACGCGGCGGGACGCGCCGCACTGCGGGCGGCGGGCGCCGTGTGAACGGACCGGGCGCCGCACCGGCCGCCAGGCGCTCGACGCGCGCGGCGACCGCACCTGCGCCCGACCGCCTGACGCCGGCCGACCGCTACCGGGAGCTCTTCGTCGAGGTGCAGTCGCGGCGCGTATTCGCCGACAGCAAGACCTTCGTCGACTGCGCGCCGCGCGCCGCGCCCGAAGCCATCCTGGCTGCCTACCGCGCGACCTGCGGCCAACCGGGCTTCGACCTCTCTGCCTTCGTGCATGCCAATTTCGAGTTGCTGCAGCCCGCGCCCAGCGATTACGTCTCGGTGCCGGGCCAGCCGATCGCGGCCCACATCGAGGACCTGTGGCCGGTGCTCACGCGCCAGCCGCAGGAACATCCGCCGCAATCCTCGCTGCTGCAGCTGCCGCATGCCTACGTGGTGCCCGGAGGGCGCTTTCGCGAGCTCTACTACTGGGATTCGTACTTCACGATGCTCGGCCTCGCGGGCCCTGCGCACGCGCCGCTGATGCGCGGGATGGTCGAGAACTTCGCCTACCTGATCGACACCTACGGGCTGGTGCCCAACGGCACGCGCAGCTACTACCTGAGCCGTTCGCAGCCGCCGGTGTTCGCGCTGATGGTGGAGCTGGCCGAGCAGCGCGGCGCGATCGACGCACTCGACTTCCTGCCGCAGTTGGAGAAGGAGCACGCGCACTGGATGCAGGGCAGCGACGGCCTCGCCGAGGGCCAGGCCTGCCGCCGCGTGGTGCGGCTCGCGGGTGGTGCGCTGCTCAACCGCTACTGGGATGCGCGCGACACGCCGCGCGAGGAGTCCTGGCTCGAGGACGTCGCCACGGCCGCGTCCTGCGACCGCGCTCCCGAGTCGCTCTACCGTGACATCCGCGCTGCCTGCGAATCGGGCTGGGATTTCAGCACCCGCTGGCTGCGCGATCCACCCGCCGGACGCCATGTGCGTGGCGCCCCGCATGCGCGCGCCGCCACGGCGGCCTCGCTCGCAAGCATCTGCACCACCGACATCCTGCCGGTCGACCTCAATGCCTTCCTGCACCGGCTCGAGCGCTGCATCGGGACGCTGGCCGCGCGCGCCGGCCAGGCTGCCCTGGCGCGCGAGTTCGAGTCGCGCGCCGAGGCCCGCCGCGCCGCCATCGACGCCTTCTTCTGGAATGCCGGCCAGGGCGCCTACTTCGACCACGACTGGCGCCGCGGCGAGATGCGCGACTGCCTCACGGCGGCCTGCGTGGTGCCGCTGTTCGCAGGCATTGCATCACCCGCGCAGGCGCATGCGCTGTCCGCAACGCTCTCGCATCGCCTGCTCGCGCATGGCGGTCTCTCGACCACCGAATGCGGAAGCGACCAGCAATGGGACCAGCCCAACGGCTGGGCCGCGCTGCAGTGGATGGCGGTGCGCGGCCTCGCCGATTACGGCCACGAGGCGCTCTCGCGCAGCATCGCCCGGCGCTGGCTCGCGACCGTCGCCGCGGTCTACGAACGCGAGGGCAAGCTGGTCGAGAAGTACGCGCTGCGCCGGGTCGAGCACGAGGACACGGCCGGCGGCGCCGGTGGCGAATATCCGCTGCAGGACGGCTTCGGCTGGACCAATGGCGTCACGGCCGCGCTGCTGGCCGAACATCCGCAGCACACGGCCCATGGCTGCGTGGCGCACGCCGCAGCACCGCAGCATCGCTGAGGGATTCAGGCGCGCGGCCCCAACAGACCTGGAATCTGGCTTCGTCCGACACCGAGGTCGCGCAGCTCGCGCTCGCTCATGTCCGCCAGCAGGCGCCGGTCGCCGTGCCGGCGGCGCGCCTCGCGCAGCGGCGCGAACAGGCGATCGAACAGGCGGGTGAACGGGGTGGGCGTCCTCGATGACATGACGTGGCTCCTTGATGGCAGGCCATCTTGCAAGCGCGCGTGCTATTGTGGAAGTTGAGAATCCTGTCAACTTCGATCAGCTTTCCTGATGCGGCAACTCAATCTCGATCAATTGCGAACGCTGGTGTCCATCGCCGATCTCGGCAGCTTTTCGGCTGCCGCCCGCGCGCTGCACCTCGCGCAGCCCACGGTCAGCCTGCACATCAGCGAGCTCGAGTCGCGCCTGGGTGCCCGACTGGTGGTGCGCGGCGGGCGCCGCATCACGCCGACCGCAGCGGGTGCGGCGCTGGTCGAACGCGCGCGGCAGCTGCTGCGCGACGCCGACGAGGCGATCGATGCGGTGCGACGCCAGGCCGAAGGGCGCAGCGGCCGCGTGCGCCTCGGCACCTCCACCGGCGTGGTGGTCGACCTGCTGCCGCAGGTGCTCGAGTCGCTCGAACAGAGCCATGCGGGCATCGATGTCGAGGTCAGCATCCTGGGCTCGAACGAAGCCATGGCAAGGCTTGCGATCGGCACGATCGACATCGGGCTGGTGGCGATGCCGCAGCCGCCGCTGCGCGACCTCGTGGTCACGCGCTGGCGCAGTCAGCCGATGATGGCCTTCGTGCCGCGCAAGTGGAAGGCGCCGCAGCGCGCGACGCCCAGGTGGCTGGCACAGCAACCGCTGATCGCCAACGACAGCAGCACCCACATGTACCGCCTGACCACCGAATGGTTCGCCGCAGCGGGCGAGGCGCCGCGGCCCCGCATCGAGCTCAACTATGACGCCGCCATGCGCAGCCTGGTGGCGGCGGGCTATGGCGCCGCGGTGCTGCCCGTGCTGCCGGCCAGCGACAACCCGCTCGACGAGCGCATGCGCATGCTGCCGCTGCGTCCGCCGCTGGTGCGCCGGCTGGGCATCGCGCACCGGCCGCGCGCCGGGCTCGACGGTGCGACCGAGAGCGTGCTGCAGATCCTCGAGCGCTTCAGCCAGCGCTGAGCCTGCGTGCCGTTACAGCACGCGGCCGAGCGTCGCGACGGCGAAGACGAGCACGCCCAGCACCAGGTTGACTGCCACCAGCTTGCGGATGGTGTTCAGGTTCGTCGCCGCCACCGGCCATTCGCGCGCGGCCACGGCGCGCACCAGCCGCGGATAGGGCGCGAATCGAATGTGCAGGAACAGCGCCATCATCACCAGCCCGAGCGTGAACATCGCATGCACGCTCAAGTGCACGCGCGCGAAGCCGCCGCTCATCCAGACCAGCAGCAGGCCGCTCGCGAGCAGTACGCCGATGGCAACGGACACGCCGACGAAGAAGCGCGACAGCGCGGCCGCCATGAAGGGCAGGCGCAGCGGCGGCTCCAGGCTGGCGACCGCGGCCGGACGCACCGCGAAGTGCATGGTTGCCATGCCGCCGACCCAGAAGGCGGCAGCAAGCAGGTGGAGTAGGAGCAGGAGGGAAGGAAGCATGGGCATGTCGCAGCCTAACGATGATGCCGATGCCCCGCGGCCTCGGCGGGGTTTCAGCGGGGCTTCTGGTAGCCGCCCTCGATCCAGGCTTCGGCGCTCGCGGCGCTGAGCCTGAAGTCCGGCTTCACGCGCAACTCGGCCAGCTCGCTGCCGGATTCGTCGTGCGCCCGCAGCATCGCATGCGGGTTGTCCTCGTCGGGCACGATCTGCAGCGACACGCGTATGCGTTCGGAGCCGGCGCCCACGCTGACGTGCTTGTTGAGTTGCGCCTGCAGCTGCTGCTCGTGACGGCGCAACACCTCGTTGGCGGTCTTCACGAGCGTGTGGAAGGCCGCGGTGTCGAGCGGCTTGGGGTTCTTCTTGTCCCGCCCCATGGTCCACGGGCCGACCAGGGCGGGCTCCGGATCGCCGGCGCGCGTCATCGCGACGGCCCAGCCGTCGTCGTCTTCGTTCTTGATCACGCGCGCGGTCCAGAAGCCGTCGCTCCAGAGCGTGGGTTCCTGTAGCGGGCTTGCAGTGTCTGTCATGGTCGGGATTCAGAAGATGGAAAGGCCGGTGCGGGCCGTGAACAGCTCGAGCGCCTTCAGGCCGAGCAGCGAGTTGCCGTTGGCGTCGAGCGCAGGCGACCAGACGCAGAGCGTCAGCCGGTCGGGCACGACCGCGATGATGCCGCCGCCGACGCCGCTCTTGCAGGGCAGGCCGATCGAGAAGGCGACGTCGCCGGCGGCGTCGTAGGTGCCGCAGGTCAGCATCAGCGCGTTGATGCGCCGCGCATGGCGCTCGGTCGTGATCTCGGGTTCGCCGTCGATCGGGTGCGCGCCGTCGCGGCACAGGAAGCCGGAGGCGCGTGCCAGCTGCCGGCAGCTCATGCGGATCGCGCACTGGTGGAAATAGAGGCTCAGCACTTCGCGCACGTCGTTGTCGATCTTGCCGAAGCTCTTCATGAAGTTGGCCAGCGCGATGTTCCGGAAGCCGGTCACGGCTTCGGAGGCGGCCACCTCCTCGTCATAGGCGATCGCCTCGCCGCACAGGTTGGACATCAGCGCCAGCAGGTCGGCCTTGGCATGGCCCAGGCTCACCAGCCGGTCGGCCACCGCGATGGCGCCCGCGTTGATGAACGGATTGCGCGGCTTGCCGTACTCGTTCTCGAGCTGCACCAGCGAGTTGAACGGGTTGCCCGACGGTTCGCGGCCGATGCGCTCCCACAGTTCGTCGCCGAGTCGGCGCATGGCCAGCGTCAGCGTGAACATCTTCGAGATGCTCTGGATCGAGAACGGCGCGTCGGCGTCGCCGGCGCTGGCCTCCTCTCCTTCGCAGGTCCGCAGCGCGATGCCGAACTGCTGCGAGGGCACCCGTGCCAGCGCCGGGATGTAGCTGGCCACCTGGCCCTCGGCGCCGAGCAGCGGTCGCAGCTCGGCATCGATGGCGTCGAGCACCGGCTGGAACTTCATGCCGCCGTCCCCTGGCGGCGGTTCACCAGCACGATGCCGAGCGCCACGCCCGAGAGCGCGAGCACCAGCTGCAGGGTCAGCGGCTCCGACAGCAGCACGACGCCGAACACCAGCGCGAACAGCGGCGTCAGGAAGGTGAACGAGGAGATGCGCGTGGCCGGGTAGTGACGCAGCAGCCACATCCAGGCCAGGTAGCTGGCAAAGGCGCCGATCACGGTCTGCAGCCCGATCGAGAACCAGGCGTAGCCCGAGTAGTCGAGGCTCCATCGCTCGCCGAGCAGCAGCGACAGCAGCGGCGACACCGCGGCCGTGACCGCGATCTGATAGAAGAGCGTCTTCTCGGCGCTGGCGGTCGCGAGCCGGGTCGCGCGGATCGTGAGCGTCGTGAGCCCCCACAGCACGCCGGCCGCGAGCGCCAGCGCATCGCCGCGCAGCTGGGTCGAGGTGCTGTGGCCGAAGCTCTCGCTGAAGGCCAGCACCACGCCCGCGAAGGCGATCCCCAGCCCCACCCATTGCACGCCGCGCAGCCGCTCGGCCGGCACCAGCCGTGGCAGCAGCAGCGCCACGACGAAGGGCGAGGTGTAGAGAAACACCGTGAGCCGCGATGCGGTGGTCAGCTGCAGTCCGAGGTAGATGCAGGTGAACTCGCCCGCAAAAAGTGCGCCCGCGAGCAGGCCACCCGGCAGCGTGCCGTCGCGCTCGAACAGCGGCACGCCGCGCCGCGCGCACCAGGCCCACAGCAGCACGACCGCGCCCGCCATGCGGATCGATGCCTGCCACAGCGGTGGCACCTCGGTCACCGTGGTCTTGATGAGAATCTGCTGCAGGCCCCAGAAGGCGCAGCAGGCGAGCAGGATTCCGGTGGCGCGGGAGTCGAGGTGGTCCTTGCGGTCGATCATTCGTCGTTGTCTCTGAAGGTTGTTGTTCTTGTCGATGGTGCGCCGCCTGCGCGCCGTGGCAGCGGGCCCGCGACCGACGCGTGCGCCGCTACCGGCGCCGCCTTCAAAGCGGATGCTCCGTGTAGAAGCGCCCGCCGTGGAACAGCAGCGGCGAGGCGCCTGCGCTGTGGCTGCAGCGTTCGACCTCGCCGACGAAGATCACGTGGTCGCCCTCGTCGTAGCGGCTGCGATTGAAGCATTCGAAGCTCGCCGCGGCGCCCACGAGCACCGGCGCGCCGCCCACGCCCTCGGTGAAGGCGACGTCGAGCCAGCGGTCGACGTCCTTGGTCGCGAAGCGCTCGGCCAGCGCCTTCTGGCTCGCCGACAGGATGTTGATCGCGTAGTGCGATCCCGTGCTGAGCGCTGCCATCGATGCCGCGCCGCGCGCCAGGCTCCAGAGCACCAGCGGCGGCGTCAGCGACACGGAGTTGAAGGAGTTGGCCGTGAGGCCGACCAGCGCGCCATCCGCCGCGCGCGCCGTGACGATGGTCACGCCGGTGGCGAACATGCCGAGCGAGGCGCGGAACTCGTCGAGGGAAAAGGTAGGCGGTTGCGCCTGGGCGGGAGCGGTCACGGGAGAGCGGGTCGGGTGGAGGCCCATTTTGGCCGAAGCCGGCAAGCTGCGCAGACCACGCAGGGGCGCAGGAGCGTGGGGGCCTTCCTCAACCGAAGAACCAATAGCCGACGAAGATCGCTGCCACCACGCCCGCCAGCTCCGCCAGCAGCGCACAGCCCACTGCATGCCGGCCGCGCTGCAGCCCGACCGCACCGAAGTACACGGCGAGCACATAGAAGGTGGTCTCGGTGCTGCCCTGGATGATCGCCGCGACCAGCGCCGGGAAGCTGTCGACGCCCTGGCTCTGCATCGTCTCGATCAGCATCGCGCGCGCCGCGCTGCCCGAGAACGGCTTGACCAGCGCGGTCGGCAGCGCATCGACGAAGCGGGTGTCCCAGCCGGTCAGTCCGACCAGCCAGCGGATGCCCTCGAGCGCCAGGTCGAGCGCGCCCGAGGCCCGCAGCACGCCGATCGCGCACAGCATCGCGATCAGGTAGGGCAGCAGGTTCTTCGCCACGTCGAAGCCTTCCTTCGCGCCCTCGATGAAGCTCTCGTAGACCTTGACGCGCCGCAGCGCGCCGACCAGCAGGAAGCCGACGATCAGCCCGAACAGCACGAGGTTGCCGAGCAGCGAGGACAACGCCGCCAGCGCGGCGGCGGACAGTGTCGCCAGCAAGGCCATGAAGCCGCCGAGCAGCAGCGCCCCCGGAAGCAGGTAGGCCAGCACCACCGGGTCCCAGAGCCGCAGCCGCTGCATGAAGGCCACCGACAGCAGGCCGACCAGCGTCGAGGCGCTGGTCGCCAGCAGGATCGGCAGGAACACCAGCGTCGGATCGGCCGCGCCCTGCTGCGCCCGGTACATGAAGATCGTGACCGGCAGCAGCGTCAGCGAGGAAGCGTTGAGCACCAGGAACAGGATCTGGGCGTTGCTCGCCGTGTCCTTGCTCGGGTTCAGCGTCTGCAGTTCGCGCATCGCCTTGAGCCCGATCGGTGTCGCCGCGTTGTCGAGGCCGAGCGCGTTGGCCGCGAAGTTGAGCGTGATCAGGCCGAGTGCCGGATGGCCCGCAGGCACCTCGGGCATCAGGCGGCGGAACAGCGGGCCCAGCAGGCGCGCGAGCCGGTCGACGATGCCGGCGGCCTCGGCAATGCGCAGGAAGCCCAGCCACAGCGTGAGCGTGCCGAACAGCAGCACCATCACCTCGACCGACAGCTTGGCCATCGCGAACAGGCTCTCGACCATGGCGGCGAACACGGCCGTGTCGCCGCCGATCAGCCAGCGGCCCAGGGCGGCCAGTGCCGCGGTCAGAAAGAAGCCCAGCCACAAGCCGTTGAGCACGCGGTTTCCTCGTTGCGAGATGCCGGCCGATCATAGGGGCCCGGCCGTGGCGCCTCGGCTTCAGTGCGGACGCCGCGGCACCTCGATCAGCAGCGCCGGATCGAAGTCGTCCTGCTCGCCCTTGCCCAGGTAGCCGAGCGGATTGGCGACCACCCGGCAGCCGTCCTTCAGGTAATCGAAGTGGCAGTGCAGGTGGCCGTGCAGCCAGAGCTGCGCCTGCGGCAGCAGTTCGTCGAGCGAATTGCAGAAGCCCGCGGTGCCGGGCGTCAGGCCGTAGCGCGGATCGGCACTCGCAAGGCTCGGCGCGAAATGCGTGATGGCCACGGTCGTGCCGTCGAACGGCAGCGCCAGCGCTTCGCGCAACCAGGCCTGGCAGGTGAGCGAGTGCTCCCTCAAGGCGTCCGCGAGGAAGAGCTCGCCATGGCGCATCGTGGCAGCCTTGTGGAGGTAGAAGTTGGCCGCCCGCATCGCCTTGCCGCGCTTCTTGAGCGCATCGGCGAGGCCGTCGGCCGGTTCGACCAGGGCGTCGAAGTCGGCCCACAGCGTGGTGCCGACGAAGCGCACGCCGTCGATCACGCGCACCTCGCGCTCGAGCCAGGCGATGTCGAGCGCCTCGCAGGTCTCGCGCAGGCGGGTGTGAATCTCGTCGAAATCGGCGTTGTCGTACTCGTGGTTGCCGGGCACGTAGATCACGGGCGTCGGCCAGCCGTGGCGAGGCGAAAAGCGGGCGAGGCCGAAATCGGGCGCCGCCAGCGAGGAGCCTTGCTGGTACGAGCCGATATCCCCTGCGAGGATCAGCAGGTCCGCACCCGGCGCTGGCTGGATGCGAAGGTGAGGATGCACTTCGATGTGCAGGTCCGAGAGCAGTTGAAGCTTCATGAATGCGGTCTGGCCATCATGTTATGTGATTGGCGCATAACGTCGGGCTTGATAGATTGGGGAAAACCCTTATTCTTCATTCATCGTCACTCACAACGCGCGCCAGCAAAGGGCACGCACCATCATGTTTCACCTCATCGCCCTCGTGGCTGGTTTCTTCCGTCCGTCCGATCGCGCTGCCGAAGCCGGCAGCCTGGCCTCCCATCTGATGGAGAGCGCCGACAGCCGCGCCGGACTCGACGCGCACCACGCGCAGGAACTGCGCAGCGCCGCCAGCGCCTGGCTCAGCGTCGTTCGCTGACCAAGGCTAGTTCGCCCACTCTGCGGGCGGCATGCCTGCGAAAGCGGCATCGGCCGCACGCAGCAGAGCCTCGCGCAGCCAGCCGTGGGCGCGCGCATGCTGGGCCCGCCGGTGCCACAGCGCGTCCACGTGCACCAGCGGGTGGTGAAACGGCAGCTCGCGCAGCGCGAGCTGCTCGTCGATGCCGGTCACGCGCACGAAGTGGCGCGGCATCACGGCCAGCAGGTCCGAATTGGCGACCACCCGCCCGGCCGTATAGAACTGGTTCACCGTCACCACGATGCGCCGCTCGCGCCCCAGGGCGCCCAGCGTCTGGTCGATGAAGCCGTAGGGCCGGCCCGAGAAGCTCACGAGCAGGTGCCGCGCGGCGCAGAAGGCGTCGAGCGTCAGCGGCGAGCCGGCCAGCGGATGGTCACGGCGCATCACGCACACGTATTCGCCCACGTAGAGCCGCTGGCTCTCGAAAGGCACGCCCACGCCCGACTGCCCGCGCGCCGCCAGGCTCGCGATGACGGCCGGGAAATAGCCGATCGCCACGTCGACTTCCTCCTGCTCGAGCATCCGCCGCGGATCGCGCGTCGTCAGCGGCAGCACGCGCAGGGAGATGGCGCGCGCCTCGCGCTCCACGATCCCGATCAGGCCCGGCATCAGCTCGGCGGCCGTGGCGTCGGCCATCGCGAGCAGGAAGGTGGTGTCGGCGATGCCGGCGTCGAATTCGCCCGGCGCCAGCGTGTGCTGCAGCTGCCGCAGCGCGTCGCGCACCGTCGGCCAGAGCGCGAGGGCGCGTGGCGTCGGCTCGACCCCGGCGCCCGAGCGATGCACCAGTTCGTCGCCCACGACGTCGCGCAGTCGCCGCAGCGCGTTGCTGACCGCCGGCTGGGTGATCGAGAGGTTGCGCGCCGCGCGCGTCAGGTTGCGCTCCGCCATCACCTCGTCGAACACACGCAGCAGATTCAGATCCAGTGTGCGAAAGTTAACGTCCATAAGCTGCGTGAATGATAAACATCATCAAGATAAAGTGGCAAAACACTAGGGTAAGCCCTAATATCACTGCATCGGCTCCTGCCATTCGTCCCTCCTGGAGGTACATCATGACCAGCTTCGTTCACGTAGACCAACCCATCTCCCATCCCGGTGTCGAGCGCGCCGAGGCCGTCGTCGAGCGCGTCCGCGCTGCACGCCGGGGCTTCGACGGGGCCCGCGGCCTGTCCGCGCTGCTGCTCGCGGCGATCGTCTCGTCGATGCTCGTCGTCGCCGACAAGCTCGTCGCGACCACCGACGAAGGCGGCCTGCTGATGGCCTGGGTGCTGTGGGGCGTGGCCTTCTTCGGCCTGGCCCTGTTCGCCGGCACCGCGCGTTCGCTGGCCGTGCGCGTGATCGCATCGGGCCGCGCCGGCGCCGCCCGCCGCGCAGCCGCCCGCGCCGACGAGAAGTTCCTCGCCTACGCCCAGCACGACCCGCGCATCCTCAGCGAACTGAACATCATCGCCACGCACCAGCAGCAGGCCGATGTCGAGGCACCGCTGGTGGGCCGTTCGCGTTCGCTGGACCGCGTCGCCGAGCGCTCGGCCAACGTGCGCATCCCTTCGCTCTACGAAGCGATGCGCCGCGTCAACCTCGGCCAATACTATTGAGTCGAATCGCCGGCAACCCGAGCCGGCCAGCGCAAGAAAAAGCCGCCCGAGGGCGGCTTTTTCGTGGGCGAACGCGAACGATCAGGCCGCGAGCCGCTTCTCGATCGCGGCCTTGGTGGCCGGCAGTTCCTGCGGCAGATGGTGCGCGAGTTGCTGGAACAGCTCGGCATGCAGCTTCAGTTCCGCCAGCCAGGCAGCCTTGTCGATGCTGGTCACGGTCCTGAACTGCTCGGCGCTGAAGTCGAGGCCGGTCCAGTTGAGGTCTTCGTAGCGCGGGCTGACGCCGAACACGTGCTCGGAGCCATCGGCCTTCTGCTCGATGCGGTCGATCATCCACTTGAGCACGCGCATGTTCTCGCCGTAGCCGGGCCAGACGAACTTGCCGTCCTCGCCCTTGCGGAACCAGTTGGTGGTGTAGATCTTCGGCAGCCTGGCGCCCGAGGCCTCGAGCTTCTTGCCGAGGTCCAGCCAATGCTGGAAGTAGTCGCTCATGTTGTAGCCCATGAACGGCAGCATCGCGAACGGATCGCGCCGCACCACGCCCTGCTGGCCGGCTGCGGCGGCGGTGGTCTCGGAGCCCATCGTGGCCGCCATGTAGACGCCCTCGACCCAGTTGCGGGCCTCGGTCACGAGCGGCACGGTGGTCGAGCGGCGACCGCCGAAGATGAAGGCGTCGATCGCGACGCCCTTGGGGTCGTCCCAGGCTTCGTCGAGCGCGGGATTGTTGGTGGCCGCCACCGTGAAGCGGGCGTTCGGGTGCGCGGCCTTGGCGCCGGTTTCCCTGGCGATCGCGGGGGTCCAGTCCTTGCCCTGCCAGTCGATCGCGTGGGCAGGGGCTTCGCTCATGCCTTCCCACCAGACGTCGCCGTCGTCCGTCAGCGCCACGTTGGTGAAGATCACGTCGCGGTCCAGGCTGGCCATGCAGTTCGGATTGGTCTGCATGTTGGTGCCGGGCGCGACGCCGAAGTAGCCGGCCTCGGGGTTGATGGCGTGCAGCTTGCCGTCGGCGCCGGGCTTGATCCAGGCGATGTCGTCGCCGATGGTCGTGACCTTCCAGCCGTCGAAGCCGGCCGGCGGAATCAGCATCGCGAAGTTGGTCTTGCCGCAGGCGCTCGGGAAGGCGGCCGCCACGTGGTATTTCTTGCCGGTCGGGTTGGTCACGCCGAGGATCAGCATGTGCTCGGCCAGCCAGCCTGGGTTACCGGAGGGCCCCTCCGAGGCCGCGCGGCCCATCTTCGAGGCGATGCGCAGCGCGAAGCACTTCTTGCCGAGCAGCGCGTTGCCGCCGTAGCCCGAGCCGTAGCTCCAGATCTCCCGCGTCTCGGGGTAGTGGACGATGTACTTGGTCTTGTTGCAGGGCCAGGCGACGTCCTTCTGGCCGTCGGCGAGCGGTGCACCCACCGTGTGCACGCAGGGCACGAACTCGCCGTCGGCGCCGAGCACGTCGTACACCGCGCGGCCCATGCGTGTCATGATCTTCATGTTGACCGCCACGTAGGGGCTGTCGGACAGTTCGATGCCGATGTGCGCGATCGGCGAGCCCAGCGGGCCCATGCTGAACGGCACGACGTACATCGTGCGGCCCTGCATGCAGCCGTCGAACAGCGGCTGCAGCGTGGCGCGCATCTCGGCCGGCGCCATCCAGTTGTTGGTCGGGCCGGCGTCTTCCTTGGTGGCGGAGCAGATGTAGGTGCGGTCCTCGACGCGCGCGACGTCGCTCGGGTCGGAGGTGGCGAGGAAGGAGTTCGGACGCTTGGCCGGATTGAGCTTCTTGAAGGTGCCGGCGTCGACCATCTGCTGGCAGAGCCGGTCGTATTCCTCGGCGCTGCCGTCGCACCAGTGGATCTGCGCGGGCTTGCACAGGGCGGCCATTTCGGCCACCCACGCGATCAGTTTCGCGTTGCGTACATAGGCCGGCGCCTGCATGGCGAGGCCCTTCAGCGGTGCGTTCATCTTCAGTCTCCTAAGTTGCAAAAATCGTCTTTTCTAACGGGACGCGACGCCGCGGCTGTCGAGATCCGTTGGAGAAAACGCTTGGCGCCTTGAAGGATGTCTGGAAGGAAGCCCGATGGAATCGGGGAAACCGCCGATGCGGCGGCGGGTCCGGGCAGGCCGGACTGCAGGGGTTGCCGAGTCGCGCGCGTGACAAGGCGGCGCCGCGGCAGCGGGAAACCCGCGTTCAGGCCACGTAGATGGCGATGGAGGCCAGCAACAGCATCAGCACGCCGCCAACCAGCGGCAGCACGATGGGCATCAGGGGAACGATCGACTCGACGGCGTCTTTTTCGACCGCGGCCGCGTGGCCGGGCTCGATGGGGGTGGGGTTGGACATCGGGATTCCTTGGGTTCGCAAGACTGGGCGCATTTTACCGGTTGGACCTCGGGACGCGGTCTAGGGGGTTGCCAGGGCTTCCCGCCGGCGGTTTCAGCGCTGCTCGACCGCCTGGAATCCCGCCTCGCGCAGCGCCGCCAGCACGCTCGCGAGATGGTCGCGGCCCCGGGTCTGCAGCACGAGCTCGACGTCGACGTTCTGGGCTGCGAGCATGGTGAACGCGCGCTGGTGATGCACCTCGTCGACGTTGGCGCCCGCTTCCGCCACGGTCGCCGTGATATGGGCCAGCGAGCCCGGAACGTCGCGCGCGCTCACCCGCACGCGAGCGAGCCGGCCGGCGCGCACCATGCCGCGCTCGATGATCGCGGCGAGCAGCAGCGGGTCGATGTTGCCGCCCGAGAGGACCAGGCCCACGCGCTGGCCGCGAAAGCGCTCGGGATGGCGGATCAGCGCCGCCAGGCCCGCGGCGCCGGCGCCCTCGACCAGGGTCTTCTCGATCTCGAGCAGCATCAGCACCCCTTGCTCGATGTCGCCCTCGTCGACCAGCAGCAGGTCGTCGACCTCGCGCGCGATGATCTCGCGCGTCAGCAGGCCCGGCGTGCCGACCGCGATGCCTTCGGCGATGGTGCTCGTGCCCTGCGGATGCTGGGTGCCCTGGACCGCGTTCACCATCGCCGGGAATCGCGAGGTCTGCACGCCGACGATGCGGATGTCCGGCTTGCGGGCCTTCGCGGCCACCGCCATGCCGGCGATCAGCCCGCCGCCTCCGACCGATACAAGCAGCACGTCGAGATCGGGCACGACGTCGAGCATCTCGAGCGCCACCGTGCCCTGGCCCGCGATGATCGCCTCGTCGTCGTAGGGGTGGACGAAGGCCAGGCCTTCGCGTTCGGCCAGCGCCAGCGCGTGCGCGCGCGCCGCGTCGAGGCTGTCGCCATGCAGCACCACCTCGGCGCCGAAGCCGCGCGTGCGCTCGATCTTCACCCCCGGCGTGAAGCGCGGCATCACGATCATCGCGCGCAGCCCGAGCCGCTGTGCGTGGTAGGCCACGCCCTGGGCGTGGTTGCCGGCCGACATCGCGATCACCCCGCGCGTGCCGGCCTCCGACAGGTCCACCAGCTTGTTACAGGCGCCGCGCTCCTTGAAGGATGCAGTGAACTGCAGGTTCTCGAACTTGAGGAAGACCTGGGCGCCGACGATCTCGGAAAGCGTGCGCGATTCGACACAGGGCGTGTCGAGCAATTGCCCGTGGAGCCGGGCCGCGGCGCGTTCGATGTCTTCGATTCCAACCATGCAGGCGATTGTGGATGGATTCCCGACATCAGGGTATTTCGCGCCGGCAGGCTTCCCGAAGCCAAAAGTCTGCGTTATGGTCGCTCCAGATTCACCCTGCCCCTAGCTGGAGGTCGCCCGATGGTCAAGCGTTCCGGTGTCGATGTTGTGGCTGCCGCCTCGCGCGGCCACGCATTGCCGTCGCCCGGACTCAAGGAAGCACCGGTGCTCGAACTCATGTGTTCGCACTTCGTGCTCACGCTCGCCGCCAAGCAGGGGCCGCGCTTCAACGTGCGCCGGGACCTCAATGGGCTGCTGTCGCTCACGGGCCGCCATCTGGTGTGGCCGCTGCCCGTGCTGCAGCGCCTGCGCGAATTCCTGGGCCGTCGTTGTGCAGGGAACGAGGTCTGGAAGGGCGTCGAGGCCTTCGACGGCCGCACGCTGCTCGACCGCCACGGCGTCTGGCGCGGCCCTTACGAAGAGGGCACGCTCTTCTTCTACCTCGACGAATACGCGAAGGACCAGCCCAAGGACCTGCTCTCGGTGCTGTCCGTCACGCGCGACTGGCTCACCCAGGCGCTGCGCAAGCAGTCGACGCTGGTCGAGAAGAACATCGATGCGCTGGCCGGGCTGCTGCAGCTCAACAAGGCCGAGCGCGCGCTGCTGCTCTACGGCACGCTGGCGCGCTACCAGCGCGACCTGCGCTCGCTGCTGGTCGAGTTCAAGGTCAACAACGCACCCGAGGCCTATGCGGCGATCGCCGAAGTGGCGGGCGTCAATGCGGGCGAGGTCGGCGAGGCGCTGCGCGCCGGATCGCGGCTCGAGCGCATCGGGCTGGTCGAGAACCTGATCTCCGAGCACAACATCACCGACCTCGCCGATCTCATGAAGGTCAGCGAGAAGCTGCCGCCCGTGCTGATGCGCGAATACCGCGATCGCAACGAGCTGATGGCGGTGTTCACGCGGCCCTCCGCCAAGAGCGCGCTCTCGGTGCAGGATTTCTCCTTCGTGCAGGACGATGCCCAGATGCTCGTCACGCTGCTGCGCGCGGCGGTGGCGCGCAAGGAGCCCGGCGTCAACGTGCTGCTGTACGGCCCGCCGGGCACCGGCAAGACCGAGCTCGCGAAAGTGGTGGCGCAGGCCGCGGGCCTCGAGCTGTTCGAGGTGGAATACGCCGACCGCGACGGCAACTCGCTCTCGGGCCGCGACCGCTATCGCTCGCTGCAGATCGCCCAGGTCTTCCTGAAGGGCAGCGAGCAGGCCGCGCTGCTGTTCGACGAGGTCGAGGACGTGTTCCCGCCGATCAGCACCGAGGCTGCGCAGTTCATGGCGCGCGCCGAGCAGATCCCTTCGCCCACCAGCGGCAGCGTGAGCGGCAAGGCCTGGGTCAACCAGATCCTCGAATCGAACCCGGTGCCCACGCTGTGGGTCACGAACCGCATCGAGCAGATCGATCCCGCCTTCCGGCGCCGTTTCGCCTACCACCTCGAGCTGAAGTCGCCGCCGCCCGGCGCGCGCGAGCAGCTGGTGCGCCGCACGCTCGAGGGCGTCAGCGTCACCGAGGCCTTCACGGCCAAGCTCGCGGGCCGCAAGGGCCTGACGCCGGCCCAGATCCGCACGGCGGTGCGTTTTGCGGGGCTCGCGAGCGCCGAAGGCAGTTCGATGGAGACCCTGATCGAGCGCCAGCTCAAGAATGCCGACCTCGCGCTCGGCACGCTCGACGGCGTCGGCGAACGCCGCAGCGTCACGACCTACGACCTCGACATGCTCAACGTCGAGACGCGCTTCGAAATCCCGCGCATCGTCGAGGCGCTGAAGGCGCGCGGCCACGGCACGCTGTGCTTCTATGGCGCACCGGGCACCGGCAAGACCGCGCTGGCGGAGCACATCGCGAAGTCGATCGGCCGGCCGCTGATCGTCAAGCAGGCCAGCGACCTCATGAGCAAGTACGTCGGCGAGACCGAGCAGAACATGGCCGCCATGTTCAAGGAAGCCGAGGCCGAGAAGGCCGTGCTGCTGCTCGACGAGGCGGACAGCTTCCTGCAGGACCGCCGCGGCGCGCAGCGCACCTACGAGGTCACCGAGGTCAACGAGATGCTGCAGGGCATGGAGCGCTTCGACGGCATCTTCGTCTGCACCACCAACCTGCTCGACCGCCTGGACCAGGCGGCGCTCAGGCGCTTCACCTTCAAGATCAAGTTCATGCCGCTCACCGGCGAGCAGCGCGAGCGCATGTTCGTCACCGAGGCGCTCGGCGGCGACGTCACGCGGCTCACCGAGCCGGCGCGGGCGCGCCTGGCCAGGCTGCCGCAGCTGTGCCCGGGCGACTTCGCGGCCGTCAAGCGCCAGACCGACATCCTCGCGGTCGAGTTCTCGCAGGACGAGTTTCTCGACCAGCTTGATGCGGAGCATCGCATCAAGCCCGAAGTCCGCGAATCCCGCGGCATGGGATTCGTCCAATAAAAGCCGATCACAAGAGGCGCGCGGTGCCATCGCTGCGCGAGGGAGTGCGTCCCATGAAGTCTGCGCGTGCCTGTGACGCCGCGCGACGCGCCGTGGGCGTGGCGATCCTGTCGGGCGCCTGCCTGCTGGCCGCCTGCGGTGGCGGAGGTGGTGGCGGAGGTGGCGCCGCGCTGCCGCTGCCCGTCGCAGCCGCGCCGGCGCCACCTGCCGAGAGCAGCGAGCCGATCGTCGCTGCCTCGAGCGTCCAGGGCCAGTGCGCAGCGCCGCGCTTCGGCGTCGACCCCGACACCGGCGCCGCCTTCCCCGATCGCGCGGGCTCGCTCGATACCGAGAAGTCCTGGGTGCGGGCCTGGGTCGACGAGACCTACCTCTGGTTCGACCAGGTGCCGACGACGCTGGCCGCGCGCGACTACGCCACGCCGCAAGCCTACTTTGCGGTGCTCAAGACACCGGCGACGACGGCCACCGGGCGGCCCAGGGACCGCTTCCATTTCACGCAGGACACGGCCGCCTACCGGGCCTCGGCGCAGAGCGGGATCGAAGTCGGCTACGGCCTCGAGCTGGCCTTCCTGAGCGCCGCACCGCCGCGTGACGTGCGCGTGGCCTTCGCCGAGCCCGGATCGCCCGCGGCCGCGGCGGGCATCGAGCGCGGAACGCGCCTGGTCGAGGTCGACGGCATCGAGGTCGCGAACGGTGCCGACGTCGCAGCGCTCAACGCGGCGCTGGCGCCCGCGCGCGAGGGCGAATCGCACGGCTTTCGGCTGCAGGCGCCCGACGGCAGCCTGCGCAGCGTGACGCTGACATCGCAGCGCATCACGCGCCAGCCGGTGCAGAACGTGAAGACGATCGCCAGCGCGAGCGGGCCGGTCGGCTACCTGCTCTTCAACGACCACATGGCAAACGCCGAAGCGCCGCTGGTGGCCGCCATCCAGCAGCTCAAGGCGGCCGCGGTGGTCGATCTGGTGATCGACATGCGCTACAACGGCGGTGGCCTGCTCGACATCGCGAGCGAATTAGCCTTCATGGTCGCGGCGCCGGCCGCCACCGGCGGCACCACCTTCGAGCGGCTGCAGTTCAATGCCAGGAACCCGTTCGGCCTCACGCCGGCCCAGACCACGTTGCCCTTCCACGCGACCTCGCGCGGCTTCTCGGTGCCCGCTGGCCAGCCGCTGCCGCAGCTCGGTCTCTCGCGCGTGACGGTGCTCGCGGGGCCGGACACCTGCTCGGCCAGCGAGTCGGTGATCAATGGCCTGCGCGGCGTCGGCGTGGCGGTGAACCTGGTGGGCGGCACCACCTGCGGCAAGCCCTATGGCTTCTTTCCGCAGGACAACTGCGGCACCACCTACTTCGCGATCCAGTTCCAGGGCGTGAACCAGCAGGGCTTCGGCGACTACGGCGACGGCTTCGCGCCGACCTGTGCGGTGGCCGACGACTTCGGCCATGCGCTCGGCGATCCGGCCGAGGCCCGGCTGGCGGCGGCGCTGGCCTATCGCAACACCGGCAGCTGCCCCGCGGCGCCGGCCGCGAAGGCTTCGGCTGCGCTGGTGAAGGCCGAAGCCGAGGGGGTGCCCTATCTGGTGCGCAGTCCGCTGCGCGAGAACCGGATCGTCGCGCTGCCCTGAGTCGACCGCGGCGCTGCGGGGCTCAGAAAGCGCTGCAAACGCGCAGCACCTCGCTGCCGTAGGCCTCGAGCTTCTTGCTGCCGATGCCGCTGATGCCTTGCAGGTCCTCGAGCGTCGCGGGCGCGCGCTCGGCGATCGAGGCCAGCGTGGCGTCGTGGAAGATCACGTAGGCCGGCAGGTTGTGTTCCTTGGCGACCTCGGCGCGCCAGGCCTTGAGCGCCGCGAAGCGGGCCTGGCCGTTGGCGTCGAGCGCGGCGGCGGCCGGCGAGGGCGCGCCGCGCGCGGCCTTCTCGCGCCGCGGCTTGCGATCGGCGGGCGAGGTGATCGATTCGCGCAGCATCACCTGGGTCTCGCCCTTGAGCACCGCGCGCGAGCCGTCGGTGAGCTGCAGCGTGTTGTAGGCCTGGGCATCGACCGCGACCGCGCCGATCGCGATCAGCTGGCGCAGCACGCCCCGCAACTGCACCTCGCTGAATTCGCTGCCGATGCCGAAGGTGCTGATCGACGCGTGGCCGAACTGCGTGATCTTCTCTGTGGTCTTGCCGCGCAGGATGTCCATGATGTGGCCGGCGCCGAAGCTGATGCCGCTCTGCTGCTGCACGCGGTAGATGGTCGACAGCAGCTTGCGCGCGGCGTCGGTGCCGTCCCAGACCTGCGGCGGCGTGATGCAGTTGTCGCAATTCCCGCACGTGGCCCCCACGCTCGGCACGTCGTGTCCTCGCTGCCCCCCGAGGGGGCCGCGGCCGTCTTGGGGCGGGCCGGCGTCGGCCGGGCGCTCGTATGTTTCCCCGAAATAGCCCAGCAGCCGCACCCGCCGGCAATCGCTGGCTTCGGCCAGCGACAGCAGGGCGTCGAGCTTGCCGCGCATGACCTGCTTGAATTCCTCGCCGGCCGGGCTCTCGTCGATCATGCGGCGCTGGTTGACGACGTCCTGCAGGCCGTAGGCCATCCAGGCGTCGGCAGGCGCGCCGTCGCGGCCAGCGCGGCCGGTCTCCTGGTAGTAGCCCTCGATGTTCTTGGGCATGTCGAGGTGGGCGACGAAGCGCACGTCGGGCTTGTCGATGCCCATGCCGAAGGCGATGGTCGCGACCATGACGATGCCTTCGTCGCGCAGGAAGCGGTCCTGGTGCTTCTGCCGCACGGCGGCGTCGAGGCCCGCGTGGTAGGGCAGGGCGTTGATGCCTGCATCGGCCAGTGTGCGGGCGACGTCCTCGACGCGCTTTCTCGACTGGCAATAGACCACGCCCGCATCGCCTTCGTGCTCGCGCTCGATGAAGCGCAGCAGCTGGGTGGTGGCCTCCTTCTTCTCGACGATGGTGTAGCGGATGTTGGGGCGGTCGAAGCTCGAGACGAACTGGCGCGCCTCCTCGAGCTGAAGCCGCTCGACGATGTCGGCGCGCGTGAGGGCGTCGGCAGTGGCCGTGAGCGCGATGCGCGGCACGCCCGCATAGCGCTCGTGCAGCACCGTGAGCGCGCGGTATTCCGGGCGGAAGTCGTGGCCCCACTGGCTCACGCAATGAGCCTCGTCGATCGCGAACAGCGCGAGCTTGCCGCGCTCGCGCAGCGAATCGAGCTGCGACAGGAAGCGCGGCGTGTTGACGCGCTCTGGCGCCGCGTAGAGCAGCGTGATCTCCCCGCGCAGCATGCGGCGCTCGACCTCCTGCGTCTGCTCCCAGTCGAGCGTGGAGTTGAGGAAGGCGGCGTCGACGCCGGCCTCGTGCAGCGCGCCGACCTGGTCGTGCATGAGCGCGATCAGCGGCGACACCACCACCGTGACGCCATGGCCGGCGCGCTGGCGTGCGATGGCGGGGATCTGGTAGCACAGCGACTTGCCGCCGCCGGTGGGCATCAGCACCAGCGCGTCGCCGCCGGCCACGACATGCTCGACGATGGCCTGCTGCGGGCCACGGAACTGCGGATAGCCGAAGGTTTCGTGAAGGATCGTCTCGGGTGCGATCGGCTGGATTTCGGAAGCCTGGGATGACAAGGGGGACGCCATGGTTGGTTGCGGCGTGCCCCGGTGCCGGGGCAGCGCAGCGCGGAATCGCTGGGAATGCGCGCGCACCTCCCGTGCGCGCGCTGCCCATTGTCTCCGAACGCCCCCTGGCGCGCGTTCAGCCCAGCACGATGCGCGCGATGATGTTGCGCTGGATCTCGGAGGAACCTTCGTAGATGCGCAGGATGCGGGCGTCACGCACGTAGCGCTCGAGCGGCATCTCGCGCGTGAAGCCGTAGCCGCCGTGGATCTGAAGCGCGGTGTCGGCGACGAAGGCCACCATCTCGGAGGCATGCAGCTTGGCCATGGCCGACTGCAGGGTGAAGGGCTGGGCGGCCGTGCGCAGGGCCAGCGCCTGCATCGTGAGCCCCCAGCTGGCCTCGAGCCGCAGCTTCATGTCGGCCAGCATCCACTGGATGCCCTGGCGCTCGGCCAGCGGTTCGCCAGCGATGCGGCGCTCCCGGGCCCAGGCCAGCGCGGCCGCGAGCGCCGCCTCGGCGATGCCGAGCGCGGTGGCGGCGACGTCGAGGCGGCTGTTGTCGAGCACCTTCATCGCGGTCCTGAAGCCCGAGCCTTCGGCACCGAGCCGGTTTGCGGCCGGCACGCGCACCGATTCGAAGGCGACCTCGAAGGCATGGCCGCCGCGGATGCCCATGAGCTTCTCGGGCGAGGACACCGTGAGCCCCGGCGAATCGCGCTCGACCACGAAGGCGCTGACGCCGCGGGCACCCGCATCGGCATCGGTCTTGGCGAAGACCACCAGGAACCTGGCCTCGGCCGCGTTCGATATGAAATGCTTCACGCCGTCGATCACGTAGTGGTTGCCTTCGCGCACGGCACGCGTGCGCAGGTCGGCCGGGTGCGAACCGCCGCGCGGCTCGGTCAGCGCGAAGCCGGCCAGCCACTCGCCGCTCGCAGCGCGCGGCAGCCAGTGCGCGCGCTGCGCATCGTCGCCACCGAGCAGCACGGCGTCGGTGCCCAGGTAGTGGGCGCCGATCATCGAGGACGTCGCGGCGCAGGCACGCGAGATCTCGACCAGCGACAGCAGCATCGCGGTCGGCGAGACGCCGGCGCCGCCCCAGCGCTCGGGCAGGTTCATGCCCATCACGCCGAGCGCCGCGAGGCCGGGCACGTGGCAGGTGGCGGATCGTTCCTCTTCGTCGATCGCGCGTGCCTCGGGCGCGATGGCCTCGGCCGCATAGCGCGCGACCGCATCGGCCAGTGCCTGGTCGTCCTGGGTGACGCCGAGTCGGGGGGTCATGCCTGCTCCTTCGAATGGGTGGGGCTGGAAGCGATGTCGCCGAAGGCGCCTGCGGCGCGCAGTTCGGCCAGCTTGTCGAGCCCGCAGCCGAGCAGGCTTGCGAGCAGTTCGTCCGTGTGCTCGCCCAGCGCCGGCGCACGTTCGGTGCGGTTCGACGCCGCGCCGCCGAAGCGCACGGGCTGTGTGGGCAGCCGGAGTCCGGGCAGGCGCTCGTCCTCGACCGCTCGCAGCAGTTCGCGCGCCTCGGCCTGCGGCGATTCGAGTGCCTGCGCGATGTTCCAGATCGGTGCGGCCGGCACGCCCGCGGCGTCCAGCCGCCCAACGACCTCGGCGACCGGATCCGCGCCGGCCCAGCCTTCGATGAGGGCGCGCAGGGCCGGTTCGTGGGCCGACCGGCTCTCGTCGCTCGCGAAGCGCGGGTCGAGCGCCAGCTCGGGCATCTGCATCGCTGCCGCGAGCGCATCGAACAGCTTCTTGTTGAGCACGGCGAGCGCGAAGTGGCCGTCCTCCGCGCGATAGACGCCGAAGGGCGCCGACAGCGGATGCCGGTTGCCGACCCGCCGCGCCGGCTTGCCCGTGAACAGGAAGCGCGCCATCGAGGTGGCGAGGAAGCTCAGCGTGGTGTCGAACATCGCCACGTCCACATGCTGACCGACGCCGGTGCGCTGGGTCTGCAGCAATGCGGCCAGCGTGGCCCAGGAGGCGAACAGGCCGGCCACCACGTCCGAGACGGCCTCGCCGACCAGCGTGGGTGCGCCGTCCGGCTCGCCGGTGGCTTCCATGAGGCCGCTCATGGCCTGGACGATGATGTCGTAGGCCGGCCGGTGGGCATAGGGACCGGTCTGGCCGAAGCCCGACACGCTCACGTAGACCAGCTTGGGGTTGAGACGCGAGAGCGCCTCGGGGCCGATGCCGAGCCGCTCGGCGACGCCGGGGCGGAAGTTCTCGACCACCACGTCGGCGCGCTCGGCCAGCTGCCGCACCAGCGCCACGGCCTGCGGCTGCTTGAGGTCCAGCACCAGGCTCTTCTTGTTGCGGTTCATGACCGTGAAGAGCGCGCTCTGGCCGTTCTTCATCGGACCGATGGCGCGGTAGTCGTCACCCTGCGGCGGCTCGATCTTGATCACCTCGGCGCCCAGGTCGGCCAGCAGCGCAGTGGACAGCGGGCCCGCGAGCACGCGCGTGAAATCGAGGATGCGGATGCCGTCGAGCGGGCGGCCGGGTGGAGTCATGGCGGTTCCTTGGTGAGAAGCCGCGATGGTCGGTCAGGGCTGAATCAATTGAAAATACTCATCCTTGATGCCCTGGATCAAAAAACATGATTCATCTGAACCTGCGCCAGCTCGAGTATTTCGTCGCCGCTGCCCGCCATGGCGGCGCCGCGCGTGCGGCCGAAGCGCTCAGCGTCTCGCAGCCCTCGATCTCCAAGGCCATCGCCGACCTGGAAGCGCTGTGGGGCGAGCTCCTGTTCGTGCGGCTGCATGCGCGCGGGCTCGAACTCACGGGCGCGGGGGCGCGGCGCCACCGCGAGGCGCACGCGCTGCTGGAGCAGGCGCGCACGCTTGCCGCACCGCACAGCGGCGAACTGTCGGGCCTGCTGCGCGTGGGTTGCCTGAGCACCCTGGCGCCACGCTGGCTGCCGGGCATCCTCGCGCGCATGGGCCAGGCGCATCCCGCGATCGAGGTGCAGCTGGTGGAGGCCGACATCGAGACGCTCACTCGCATGCTCGAGCGCGGTGCGCTGGACGTGGCGTTGATCTACGACGTCGGCCTCGCGCGCAGCGTGCGACTCGAGCCGGTGGCGCAGCTGCGGCCCTACGCGCTGTTGCCATGGGGCCACCGGCTGGCGCAGGCCGCCAGCCTGCGCATCGCCGATCTGGCGCGCGAGCCGCTGGTGCTGATCAATCTGCCGCACAGCCGCGAATACTTCCTTTCGCTGTTTCGCGACTGCGGCGCGACGCCGCGCATCGCGCACGAGACCGCCTCGCTCGAAATGGTGCGTGCGCTGGTTGCCAACGGCCTCGGCGTCTCGCTGCTCACGACCCGGCCGCTGCGCGACCATGCGTATGACGGCAAGCGCATCGCCTGCCGCCGTCTGCGCGGGCAACTGGCGTTGCAGTCGGTGGTGCTGGCCTACCCGAACGACCCCGGCTTCGCGTCGCCGCTCGCCGAGCCCTTTGCGGCGGTGGTGCAGGCCGGGTTCGCGAAGGAGTCGGACGCGCTGACGCGCTGAGCGGCCGGCTCGAGGGGTGATGGCGTTCGAACGTCGGCGAGAGCTCGCGCCTGGCGGTTGTCGTTTTGCGGCGTGACGGCGTGGCGGCGTGGCGTGGCGAGGTAGTTGGGCGGGCGGTTGCTCGGCGTAGCTGGGGGTGTGGGTCGCGCCGTGAAACCGCCCCACCGGCAGACACCCCGGCTGCGCCGACCTTCCAACGCCTCACCCAGAACCCCCGCTGGTCGACGACCCTCGACGTCGCCGGCTTCGGGCACTCGGACTCGGTCTCGGACTCGGTCTCGGTCTCGGTCTCGGTCTCGGTCTCGGTCTCGGTCTCGGTCTCGGTCTCGGTCTCGGTCTCGGTCTCGGACGCGGCCGCGTCCGCGTCCGCGTCCGCGTCCGCGTCCGTCCGAGCGCGGTCCCGAATTGGCACGCCGCTTGCAATCCAGCAAGCCATTCGCCGTCGAAGCCTCCTGTCTAGACAGATATTGGTGCATCGCACCAAGCATTCGCACTGACAAGGGGCGGGGCAACTGTCGGTTGACCCGAATTTCGGGTTAATCTGTATATACAGGTGCATGACGGTGGACAAAACTCGGCCGCAAGCTGGAAGGGCGCCTCGTTCGCGCGGGCCGGCGAGCCGAACAACTGAAACGCAACTGGAGAACCATGATGGTCAACACGGTCGGAAAAATCGCCTCGCTGCTGGCGGCTGGCGCCTGTATCGCAGGCATGGCGGCAAGCGCCCACGCGCAAGACACCAAGATCACGCTCGGCATGTCCGGCTGGACCGGCTTCGCGCCGCTCACGCTGGCCGACAAGGCAGGCATCTTCAAGAAGAACGGGCTCGAGGTCGACCTGCGCATGATTCCGCAGAAGGACCGCCACCTGGCCCTGGCCTCGGAAGCGATCCAGTGCGCCGCCACCACGGTCGAGACCCACGTGGCCTGGAATGCCAACGGCGTGCCGATCGTGCAGATCTTCCAGATGGACAAGTCCTACGGCGCCGACGGCCTGGCCGTGCGCAACGACGTCAAGGGCTTCGCCGACCTCAAGGGCAAGTCGATCGGCGTCAGCGCCCCCGGCACCGCGCCGTACTTCGGCCTGGCCTGGATGCTCAACAAGAACGGCATGAGCATGAAGGACGTCAAGCTGGTCTCGCTCGAGCCGCAGCCCGCAGCGCAGGCCTTCGTGGCCGGCCAGAACGATGCGGCGATGACCTACGAGCCCTACCTCTCGACCGTGCGCAACAACCCCGCGGCCGGCAAGATCCTCGCGACCACGCTCGACTATCCGATGGTGATGGACACCGTCGGCTGCGCGCCGACCTGGCTCAAGGCCAACCCGAAGGCAGCGCAGGCGCTGGCCAATTCGTACTTCGAGGCGGTCGAGATGATCAAGAACGATCCCGCCAAGTCCAACGAGATCATGGGTGCGGCCGTGAAGCAGACCGGCGAGCAGTTCGCGAAGTCGTCGGCCTTCCTGCGCTGGTCCGACAAGGCCGCCAACCAGAAGTTCTTCGCCACCGAACTCGTGCCCTTCATGAAGGATGCGCAGGTGATCCTGCTCGAGTCGGGCGTGATCCGCAAGGCGCCGGACGACCTGGCCGTCACGTACGACACCAGCTTCGTCAAGTAAGCGAAGACCACGACCATGAGCGCGACGCCCATCATGAATTCCCGCGAACCCATGATCCCCGCCAGCGCGGCGGCCGCTCCGGCCCGCCGCCGGCGCCGGGCGCTGGCGCCGCTCGAGCCGGTGAGCCCGCGGGCGCGCTGGCTGCTGGGCGCCGGCTTCTTCGTCTTCTTCGTGGTGGTGTGGGGCGCTTTCACGCTGGGCGGCTTCGTGTCGCCGACCTTCCTGGCCAGCCCGGCCACGATGGTGCGCGAGGGTGTCATGCTGTTCACGCAGTACGACTTCCACCACGACATCGGCATGACGGTGTGGCGGGTCTTCGGCGGCTTCGCGCTGGCCTCGATCATTGCCGTGCCGCTCGGCATCGCGATGGGCACCTGGAAGGCCGTCGAGGCCTTCTTCGAGCCCTTCGTCTCGTTCTGCCGCTACCTGCCGGCCTCGGCCTTCATTCCGCTGCTGATCCTCTGGGCCGGCATCGGCGAGGCGCAGAAGCTGCTCGTGATCTTCATCGGCGCCGTCTTCCAGATCACGCTGATGGTGACCATCACCGTCGGCAGCGCGCGCCGCGACCTGGTCGAGGCCGCCTACACGCTCGGTGCCGACAGCCGCGGCATCATCGCGCGCGTGCTGATTCCGGGCGCCGCGCCGGGCATCGCAGAGGCACTGCGCCTGGTGCTCGGCTGGGCCTGGACCTACGTCATCGTCGCCGAGCTGATCGGCTCGTCCTCGGGCATCGGCCACATGATCACCGACAGCCAGGCGCTGCTCAACACTGGCCAGATCATCTTCGGGATCATCGTCATCGGCGTGATCGGCCTGATCTCCGACTTCGCATTCAAGGCCCTGAACCGCCGCCTCTTCGCATGGAGCACGCTGTGATGAACCAATTGTCGATTCAAGGCGTGTCGCGCACCTTCACGGGCGCGCGCGGCCAGAAGACCCAGGCGTTGCAGCCGATCGACTTCGAGGTCAGGGAAAACGACTTCGTCACCATCCTCGGCCCCTCGGGCTGCGGCAAGTCGACCCTGCTGCGCATCGTGGCCGGGCTCGATCATCCGACCGAGGGCCGCGTGCTGCTCGACGGCCAGACCATCGAAGGCCCGGGCGCCGACCGTGGCGTGGTGTTCCAGAGCTACACGCTGTTCCCCTGGCTGACCATCGAGCAGAACATCCGGTTCGGACTGCGCGAGCGCGGCATGCGCGAAGCCGACCAGAAGGAACGCAGCGACTACTTCATCGCCAAGGTCGGCCTGCGCGGCTTCGAGCACCATTTCCCCAAGCAGCTCTCGGGCGGCATGCAGCAACGCACCGCGATCGCGCGCGCGCTCGCCAACGACCCCAAGATGCTGCTGCTCGACGAGCCCTTCGGTGCGCTCGACAACCAGACCCGCGTGCTGATGCAGGAGCTGCTGCTCGGCATCTGGGAGTCGGCGCGCAAGACGGTGCTGTTCGTGACGCACGACATCGACGAGGCCATCTTCATGGCCAACCGCGTGGCGGTCTTCAGCGCGCGGCCGGGCCGCATCAAGACCGAGATCGAGGTCGACTTTCCGCATCCTCGCCACTACACGATCAAGACCTCGCCCGAATTCATGGACATCAAGGCACGCCTCACCGAAGAGATCCGCGCCGAGTCCATGGCCGCGGCCGAGCATTGAACGCCACCGCCCTCATCAAATGACTTCCGCCACCGCCCGCAAGAGTGTCCCCGGCCGCCCGGCCGCACACCGCAGCAGCAGCAAGAGCGCTGCCGCGGCGGCGGGCGCGCCGGCGCTCGCGCTCTACGAGCAGGTCAAGGTCTTCATCAGCCACAAGATCCAGGACGGCTCCTGGCCGCCCGGCCACCGCCTGCCTTCGGAGAGCGAGCTGGTGGCGCAGTTCGGCATCGCGCGCATGACCGTCAACCGGGCGCTGCGCGAGCTGGTCGAGCAGGGGCGCATCGTGCGCATGGCCGGCGTCGGCAGCTTCGTCGCCGAGGACAAGCCGCAGTCGACGCTGCTGCAGATCGCCAACATCGCGAGCGAGATCCGCGCCCGCGGGCACGACTACCGCTGCGAATTCCTGGTCGCCGAGCGCGTCGCGGCGGCACCCGAGATCGCGGTCTGGCTCGACCTGCGGCCCGGCGAATCGGTGTTCCACGCCGTCTGCCTGCACCTCGAGAACGAGGTGCCCGTGCAGTTCGAGGACCGCTACGTCAATCCGCGCGTGGTGCCCGATTTTCTCGAGCAGGATTTCGCGCGGCTGCCGCCGAGCGAATACCTGGTGCGCAACGTGCCGTTCGACCAGATCGAACACGTGGTCGACGCGGTGCTGCCGACCGCCGAGCAGGCCGAGCGCCTCGCCATGCCGGTGAGCGAACCCTGCCTGCTGCTCACCCGCCGCACCTGGACCCGCGGCGTGCCCGTGACCGTGGTGCGCTGCCTGCATCCGTCCTCGCGCTACCGGCTGGGCAGCCGGTTCCGATCGGACGGCAACCCCACCTTCGGCTGATGGCCGCGAGAAGACCCGGTTCACGGTTTCGCGCGGCACTACTTGTATAGACAGGATCTCCCATGACACATCCCTCCCAACCCACCGCCGAACGCCTCGTGCTCACGCCCGGCGCCGTCGACCTTGCCGCGCTGCGCCGCGTGCATGCGGGCGGCGTGCAGCTGGCGCTGGACGACGCAGCCCGTGCGGGCCTGGTCGCGGCCCAGGAGACGGTGCGCCGGATCGTCGAAGGCGGTGCCGTCGTCTACGGCATCAACACCGGCTTCGGCAAGCTGGCCCAGACCATCATTCCCAAGGAGCGGCTGGCCGAGCTGCAGCGCAACCTGGTGCTCTCGCACAGCGCCGGCACCGGCGATCCGTTGCCGGCCGGCGTGGTCCGGCTGGTGCTCGCGACCAAGGCCGTGAGCCTTGCGCGCGGCCATTCGGGCGTGCGGCCCGAACTGGTCGACGCGCTGCTCGCGCTGTCGAACGCGGGCCTGCTGCCGCGCATTCCTTCCAAGGGCTCGGTCGGCGCCTCGGGCGACCTGGCGCCACTCGCCCACCTGGCCTGCGTGCTGATCGGCGAGGGCGAGGTCACGACGCCCGATGGCGAGGTCGTCACGGGCACCGACGCGCTGGCCCGCATCGGCCTCGCACCCTTCGTGCTCGGGCCGAAGGAGGGCCTGGCACTGCTCAACGGCACGCAGGTGTCGACCGCGCTCGCGCTGGCCGGCCTGTTCGGCGCCGAGGACGTGCTGGCCGCGGGGCTGGTGGCGGGTGCCCTGTCGCTCGAGGCGATCCAGGGCTCGGTCAAGCCTTTCGACGCGCGCATCCATGCGGCGCGCGGGCAGGCCGGGCAGATCGCGGTGGCCGGCGCGGTGCGTGCGCTGCTCGACGGCAGCCGCATCGTCGACTCGCATGTCGACTGCGGCCGCGTGCAGGACCCCTATTCGATCCGCTGCGTGCCGCAGGTGATGGGCGCCTGCCTCGACAACCTCGCCCATGCCGCGCGGGTGCTGCGCATCGAGGCCAATGCGGCCTCGGACAACCCGCTGGTCTTCGACAACGGCGACGTGATCTCGGGCGGCAACTTCCACGCCGAGCCCGTGGCCTTCGCGGCCGACATCATCGCGCTCGCGGTGGCCGAGATCGGCGCCATCTCCGAGCGCCGCATGGCGCTGCTGCTGGACAGCGGACTGTCGGGCCTGCCGCCGTTCCTGGTGCGCGACGGCGGCGTCAATTCGGGCTTCATGATCGCGCAGGTCACGGCCGCGGCGCTGGCGTCGGAGAACAAGTCGCTGGCCCATCCGGCCAGCGTCGACAGCCTGCCGACCTCGGCCAACCAGGAAGACCACGTGTCGATGGCCACCTTCGCCGGACGGCGCCTGGCCGAGATGGTCGACAACACGGCGGTCGTGGTCGGCATCGAGGCGATGGCGGCGGCGCAGGGCATCGAGCTCAAGCGCGGCCCGAAGAGCTCGCCGCTGCTGGAAGTCGAGTTCGCGGCCATCCGCGAGCGCGTCGACTTCATCGACCAGGAC
Source organism: Variovorax jilinensis (assembly GCF_030316885.1). GTDB lineage: Bacteria > Pseudomonadota > Gammaproteobacteria > Burkholderiales > Burkholderiaceae_C > Variovorax > Variovorax jilinensis. Next base: position 496,521 of record NZ_JASZYQ010000004.1, read on the forward strand.
CGCTTCCTCGCGCCCTCGATCGAGGCCATGCGCCTGTGGGCGCGGCAGGGCCGCTGGCCCGAGGCCGTGCAGGCGATCCTGCCGAGCCGCGCCTGATCCTCGCCACACACCTCATTCCAAGGAGCCCTGCCATGAACGCACCCGACAAATTCCTCGCCGCCACTGCCCCTGCAACCAACCCGCGCCACGACGCGAGCCGCGTGATCCGCGCGCCGCGCGGCAGCACGCTGAACTGCAAGAGCTGGCTCACCGAAGCCGCCTTCCGCATGCTGCAGAACAACCTCGATCCCGAGGTTGCCGAGCGCCCGCAGGACCTGGTCGTGTACGGCGGCATCGGCCGCGCGGCGCGCGACTGGGCCTCGTTCGACAAGATCCTCGAAACGCTCAAGGTGCTCGAGGACGACGAGACGCTGCTGATCCAGTCGGGCAAGCCGGTCGGCGTGTTCAAGACGCACGAGAACGCGCCGCGCGTGCTGCTGGCCAATTCGAACCTGGTGCCCAAGTGGGCCACCTGGGAGCACTTCAGCGAGCTCGACCGCAAGGGCCTGATGATGTACGGCCAGATGACCGCGGGCAGCTGGATCTACATCGGCAGCCAGGGCATCGTGCAGGGCACCTTCGAGACCTTCGTCGAGGCCGGCCGCCAGCACTACGGCAACGACCTCACGGGCAAGTGGATCCTCACCGCAGGCCTCGGCGGCATGGGCGGCGCCCAGCCGCTGGCCGCCACGCTTGCGGGCGCGGTGTCGCTCAACATCGAATGCCAGCAGGCCTCGATCGACTTCCGCCTGCGCACGCGCTACCTCGACAAGCAGGCCCGCGACATCGACGACGCGATCGCGCTGATCAAGCAGCACACCGAGGCCGGCGAGGCGGTCTCGATCGGCCTGCTGGGCAATGCGGCCGAGGTGCTTCCCGAACTGGTGAAGCGCGCGCGCGCGGGCGGCATCAAGCCCGACCTCGTGACCGACCAGACCTCGGCCCACGACCTCGCGAGCGGCTACCTGCCGATCGGCTGGACGCTCGCGCAATGGGAAGCGGCCAAGGCCGATCCGACCCAGCACCCCACCTTGCGCCAGGCGGCCGCCAAGTCCTGCGTGGTGCACGTGCAGGCCATGCTCGACTTCCAGGCCATGGGCATTCCCACGGTCGACTACGGCAACAACATCCGCCAGGTCGCATTCGACGAAGGCGTGAAGAACGCCTTCGACTTCCCGGGCTTCGTGCCGGCCTACATCCGGCCGCTGTTCTGCGAGGGCAAGGGCCCGTTCCGCTGGGTCGCGCTCTCGGGCGATCCGGAAGACATCTACAAGACCGACGCCAAGATCAAGGAACTGTTCCCCGACAACAAGCATACGCACCGCTGGCTCGACATGGCGCGCGAGCGCATCGCCTTCCAGGGCCTGCCGGCGCGCATCTGCTGGCTCGGCCTCGGCGAGCGCCACCTGGCGGGGCTGGCCTTCAACGAGATGGTGAAGAACGGCGAGCTCAAGGGCCCGGTCGTGATCGGCCGCGACCACCTCGACACCGGCTCGGTCGCGAGCCCGAACCGCGAGACCGAATCGATGAAGGACGGCAGCGATGCCGTGTCCGACTGGCCGCTGCTCAACGCGCTGCTCAACACCGCGGGCGGCGCCACCTGGGTCAGCCTGCACCATGGCGGCGGCGTCGGCATGGGCTACTCGCAGCACTCGGGCGTGGTGATCGTCTGCGACGGCAGCGACGAGGCCGCCAAGCGCATCGCGCGCGTGCTGTGGAACGACCCGGCCACCGGCGTGATGCGTCACGCCGATGCGGGCTACGACATCGCGATCGCCACCGCGAAGAAGCAGGGCCTGAACCTGCCGATGATCGGGTAGGGCGATGAGCCTGCGCCGATTCGACCTGGGCGCGCTGGCCGCCATGCCATGGAAGAACGGCGGCGGCAGCACACGCGAGATCGCCTGCGTGCCGGCCGGCGCCGGCATGGACAGCTTCGACTGGCGCGCGAGCGTCGCCACCATCGACCGGCCCGGGCCCTTCTCGGCCTTCGAGGGCGTCGACCGCACCATCATGCTGCTCGAGGGCGCGGGCGTGCGCCTGCGTTCGCCCGACGCCGGCATCGATCATCGGCTCGATACGCCGCACCAGCCCTTCGCGTTCTCCGGCGACCTGCCGCTCGACTGCGAGCTGCTCGGCGGCACCTCGATCGACTTCAACCTGATGGCGCGGCGCGGACGCCTGCGGAGTGCCTTGCGCGTGGCGCGGTCGGCCGAAGAGGTGACGCCGGCGCGGCACGGACTGCTGATGGCGCTGCGCGGCCGCTGGCGGCTGCAGCCGCTGCAGCTTCCGGGCGACGATGCGGCTGCCGCCGACGCCATCGAATGCGCGCCGGGCCAGGGTGTCTGGTGGGACGACGCGATGCACGGCTGGATCGCGACACCGCTCGACGACGACGACCGCGGCACTGCCGCGCTGGCCGTGGCCCGGCTCGATCCGACACAACGCCAGACTCGCGAGACATGACCATGAAGCCTGCCAACCTTGCCAGCGCCGACGGCGTCTGGGACCACCTCCGACTCGCGCCCGGCGCGCTGGCCGACGATCGTGCGATCGAAGGCGAAGCGGCCATCGTCGTTGCCGACGGCCACGTGCGCTGGGTCGGCGATCGAACGGCGCTGCCGGCCGACTGCGCCGCGCTGCCGCGCTTCGACGGCGGCGGCGCGCTGGTCACGCCGGGGCTGGTCGATTGCCACACGCACCTGGTCTACGGCGGCCAGCGCGCCAACGAATTCGCGCTGCGGCTGGCCGGTGCCAGCTACGAAGAGATCGCGCAGGCCGGCGGCGGCATCGTCTCGTCGGTGCGCGCCACGCGCGAGGCCGACGAGGACGCGCTGTTCGCACAATCCGCGCCTCGCCTCGAACAATTGCTGGCCGACGGCGTCTGCGCGATCGAGATCAAGTCCGGCTACGGTCTCGCGCTGGCCCACGAGCGCAAGCAGCTGCGCGTCGCGCGCCGGCTCGGCGAGGCCTATGGTGTGACCGTGCGCACCACCTTCCTCGGCGCCCATGCGCTGCCGCCCGAATACGCGGGCCGCAGCGACGACTACATCGATCGGGTCTGCCGCGAAATGCTGCCCGCGCTGGCCGCCGAGGGCCTGGTCGATGCGGTCGACGTGTTCTGCGAGCGCATCGCGTTCACGCTGGCACAGACCGAGCGCGTGTTCCAGGCCGCGCAGGCGCTGGGCCTGCCGGTCAAGCTGCATGCCGAACAGCTCTCGGACATGGGCGGCGCGGCGCTGGCCGCGCGCTACGGGGCGCTGTCCTGCGACCACATCGAGCACCTGTCGGCCGAAGGCATCGCCGCGATGCGCGAGGCCGGTACCGTGGCGGTGCTGCTGCCCGGTGCCTTCTACACGCTGCGCGACACGCAGCTGCCGCCGATCGCGGCGCTGCGCGAGGCCGGCGTGCCGATGGCGGTCTCGACCGACCACAACCCCGGCACCTCGCCCGCGCTGAGCCTGCTGCTGATGGCCAACATGGCCTGCACCCTGTTCCGCCTCACGGTGCCCGAGGCGCTGGCCGGCATCACGCGCCATGCCGCGCGCGCGCTGGGTCTGCAGGACACGCATGGCGCCATCGGGCCCGGCATGCCCGCCAATTTCGTGCTCTGGCAGCTGCAGGACGCGGCCGAGCTGGCCTACTGGTTCGGCCAGCGGCCGCCCCGCACCGTGGTGCGCCAGGGGCGCATCGCGCTGGAAGCGACGCGATGAGCGGCCGCCTCTTTGCCACCGACGCGCTGCTGCCGCAGGGCTGGTCGCGCGACGTGCTGCTCGGCTGGGACGATGCCGGCACGCTGACGCAGATCGAGGCCGGTGTCGCGCGGCCTGCGGGCATCGAAGTCGCCGCAGGCCCGGTCATCCCCGGCATGCCGAACCTGCATTCGCATGCCTTCCAGCGTGCCTTCGCGGGCCTCACCGAGCACCGCGGCGCGCAGCAGGACAGCTTCTGGAGCTGGCGCACGCTGATGTACCGCTTCGCCGCGCGGCTCGCGCCCGGGCACATGGAAGCGATCGCGACCTGGCTCTATGCCGAGATGCTCGAGGCCGGCTACACCAGCGTGTGCGAGTTCCAGTACGTGCACCACGATGCCGATGGGCGCCCCTACGCGGATGACGCGCGCATGAGCCTGGCGCTGCTGCGGGCCGCGCAGCGCACCGGCATCGGCCTCACGCTGCTGCCGGTGCTCTACCAGACCAGCGGCTTCGGCGGCCTGCCGCCCGGCGAGGGACAACGGCGCTTCATCCGCTCCACGGAGTCGATGCTGCGCCTGCTCGAGACGCTGCGGCCCGCCTGCGACGCGCAGGGCGCGCGGCTCGGCCTCGCGCCGCATTCGCTGCGCGCGGTGCCGCCCGATGCGCTGCGCGACGCGCTCGCGGGCCTCGAGGCCCTCGATGCAAAGGCGCCGATCCACATCCACATCGCCGAGCAGACCCGGGAAGTGGACGACTGCCTGGCCTGGAGCGGACAGCGCCCCGTGGCCTGGCTGCTCGACCACGCGCCGGTCGATGCGCGCTGGTGCCTGGTGCACGCGACGCACATGGATGCGGCCGAATACCAAGCCGCGGCCCGCAGCGGCGCGGTGGCCGGCCTGTGCCCCACCACCGAGGCCAACCTCGGCGACGGCATCTTCGATTTCACGGCCTGGCGCAGCCATGGCGGTGCGTGGGGCGTGGGCTCGGACAGCCACGCCTGCGTGAATGCCGCCGAGGAGCTGATGCTGCTCGAATACGGCCAGCGCCTCGCGACCCGCCAGCGCAACGTCGGGGCCGACGACGTTCACCGCCAGGTCGCGACCGCGCTCACGCTCGCGGCCGTGCAAGGTGGGGCGCAGGCGGCCGGCCGTGCGGTCGGCGGGCTCGAAGCCGGGCAGCAGGCCGACTTCGTGGTGCTGGATGCCGCCCATGTCGCGCTGCAAGGGCTCGACGCCGCCGACATGCTCTCGGCCCACGTCTTCGCGAGCCACCGCAGCTCGGCCATCGACGGCGTCTGGGTCGGCGGTCGCCAGCGTGTCGCCGCCGGCCGCCACGCCATGCATGCCGATGCCGCTGCGGCCTTCGTGGCCGCGCGCTCCCAACTCCTGCAGGACTGAACCCATGGCCCTTTTCACCACCACCGAACCCGCGTTCCGTTTCCGCGCCGGCACGCGGCCGCTGCTGATCTCGATGCCGCATGTCGGCACGCACGTGCCGCCGCAGCTCGCGGCACGCTTCACGGACGAGGCGCGCCATGTGCCCGACACCGACTGGCATCTCGAGCAGCTCTACGACTTCGCCGACGAGCTCGGCGCCTCGGTGCTGGTCGCGACGCACTCGCGCTACGTGATCGACCTCAACCGTCCGCCCGACGGCGCCAGCCTCTATCCGGGCCAGAGCGTGACCGGCCTGTGCCCGGTCGACAGCTTCGACGACACGCCGCTCTATGCGGCCGGCGACCTGCCCGGCGAAGCCGAGATCGCAGCGCGCCGCGAAGCCATCTGGCAGCCGTACCACCGCCAGCTCGCGGACGAGCTCGCGCGCCTCAAGGCCACGCACGGCGTGGCGGCGCTGTGGGACGCACATTCGATCCGTTCGGTGCTGCCGCGCTTCTTCGAAGGCAGGCTGCCCGACCTGAACCTAGGCACCGCGCAGGGCGCGAGCTGCGACCCGGCACTGGCGCAGGCGTTGAAGCGGATCGCGGGCGAGGCCGAAGGCTTCAGCTCGGTGCTCAACGGCCGCTTCACCGGCGGCTACATCACGCGCCACCACGGCCAGCCCGCCCTGGGCGTGCACGCGGTGCAGCTCGAGATGACCCAGTGCAGCTACATGCAGGAAGCGCTGCCCTTCGACTACCTGCCGGCGGTGGCCGCGCGCGTGCAGCCGCACCTGCGCCGCATGCTGGAGGCGGTGCTCGATTTCGTCGACCGTCCGCGCGGCTGAGCGGGATGGATTTCCTCGCTGCGCTGGCCGGCGCGATCGGCCCCGAGCGGGTGTCGACCGGCGACGCCGTCCCCACCCGGCACCACGCTGACTGGAGCGGCGCGCAGCCGGTGCCGCCGCTGGCGCTGGTGCGCCCGCGCAGCACGCAGGAGGTGTCTGCCGTGCTGCGGCTGTGCAGCGAATACCGCGTGCCCGTGGTGCCGCAGGGCGGCCTGACGGGACTCGCGGGCGCCGCCGTGCCGAGCCGCGATGCGATCGCGCTGTCGCTCGATCGCATGAACGCGATCGAATCGGTCGACCCGGTGGCCTCGAGCATCACGGTGCAGGCCGGTGCGACCTTGCTCGCGGTGCAGGAAGCTGCAGCCGCAAACGGCCTGCAGTTCGGCGTCGACCTCGGCGCCCGCGGCTCCTGCCAGATCGGCGGCAACCTGTCGACCAACGCCGGCGGCAACGGCGTGCTGCAGTTCGGGATGATGCGCGAGCAGACGCTGGGCCTCGAGGTGGTGCTGGCCGACGGCAGCGTGCTGCCGATGCTGCGGCCCATGATCAAGAACAACACCGGCTACGACCTCAAGCAGTTCTTCATCGGCGCCGAGGGCACGCTGGGCGTGATCACGCGCGCGGTGCTGCGCCTCCATCCGGCGCCGCGCGCGCGTGCGACCGCGCTGGTCGCGCTGGCCGACTTCGACGCCGCGCTCGCGTTGCTGGGCCGGCTGCAGGCTCGCTTTCCGCGCGCCGTGGCCGCCTTCGAACTCATGTGGCGCGACTTCGTCGAGACCTCGCTGAAATGGCAGAAGCTGCGCGAGCCCTTCGCGGCGGTGCATGCCTTCGCGGCGCTGGTCGAGGTGGTGGGCGACGACGAGGCCGCGCTGGCCGCGGCGCTCGAGGAAGCGCTGGCCGACGCGCTGGACGACGGCGAGGCGAGCGATGCGGTCGTTGCCCATTCGCAGGCGCAGGCGCAGGCGTTCTGGAAGATCCGTGAAGCCACGGCCGAACTGCCGGTGCACATGCACCCGCCGATCAACTTCGACGTCAGCCTGCCGATGGCCGAGATCGGCCGCTTCGCCGAGGCCTGCCGCAGCCTGTTCGATGCACGCTGGCCTGGCCACCTTTCGCTCTTCTTCGGCCATGTGGGCGACAGCAACCTCCACATCTCCACCGACGGCCGCTCGATCTGCGGCGAGTTGGCGCAGATCGAGCGGCTGGTGTACGAGCGCGTCGCCGCCCATGGCGGCAGCGTCTCGGCCGAGCATGGCATCGGCCTGCACAAGAAAGCCCATCTTTCTGCCAGTCGAACGCCGGCCGAGCTGGCCGCGATGCGCGCCATCAAGCAGGCGCTCGACCCGCAGCTTCTTCTCAATCCCGGCAAGGTATTCGACCTGTGAAAGCTCTCCACATGCATGAAATGGCTCGCCCCGAGGTGTCGCCGCTGCCCGTCTACAACGCCGGACTTTCTTCCGATGCGGTGCGCACGCGCTACGGCGTCGATCGGATCGCCCGGCTCGCGAGCAACGAGAACCCCTTCGGCGCCAGCCCCGCGGTGGCACGTGCGCTGGCGGACCTTGCAGAGCATCTGAGCACCTATCCCGATGCCAACTGCACTGCGCTGCGGCAGGCGATCGCTCCGCGTGTCGGTGCCGAGCCCGGTCGCATCGTCGTCGGCAATGGCTCCGAGGACATCCTGCAGATGCTGTGCCTGGCCTTGCTGTCGCCGGGCGACCGCGTGCTGGTCCAGCGGCCGGGCTTCGGCCTGCACGAGATCTTCCCGAAGATGATGGGTGCCGAGGTCGAGGCGCTGGCGCTCACGCCGGCGCTGGAGTTCGACCTCGACGCCTGGTGCGAGGCGCTCTCGCGCGGACCGAAGATCGCAATGATCGCCAACCCCTCGAACCCGGTAGGCTGCATGTTCGATGCCGCCGCCTTCGAGCGCCTGCTCGCGGCGACGCCGCACGGCACGCTGCTGGTGATCGACGAGGCCTATTACGAATACGCGCGGCTCGCGCCCGGCTTCCCCGATGCGCTGGCCGCGCTGCGCGACCGGCAGCGGCCCTGGATCGTGCTGCGCACCTTCTCGAAGGGCTGGGGCCTCGCGGGGCTGCGCGTGGGCTACGGCATCGCTTCCGACGCGGCGCTGGTGGCACTGCTCGACCGCGTGCGCACGCCGTTCAACGTCAACCAGGCCGCGCAGACCGCGGCGCTGGCTGCCTGGGGCGACGAGGCGCACATGGACCACGGTGCGCGCGAGACGGTGCGGCTTCGCGCATCGATGATCGCCGGGCTGAATGCACTCGCGCTGCCCGGACTGCGCATCGCGCCGTCGGCCGCCAATTTCCTATTCATCGACCTCGGACGGCCCAACGGGCCGGTCAACGAGGCGCTGCTGGCGCGCGGGATCATCGCCAAGCCCTGGAAGGAAGCGGGCTACGAGCACTTCCTGCGCGTCTCGGTCGGACTGCCGGCCGACAACGAGCGCTTCGTGCATGCGCTGGGGGAGATCCTCGGCGCACGGCCACAGGGCCTGTCGACAGGCGCCTGAAGACCCGACGGCGCGGCGGGCAGGCCACGCTTCCTACAATCGACGACCTATGAAGCCCGTCGTCTACACCCGCGCCCAGCAGCTGCCCGAAATCCTGTCGCGACGCATCGCGATCCTCGACGGTGCGATGGGCACGATGATCCAGCGCTTCAGGCTCACCGAGGCGCAGTACCGCGGCGAGCGCTTCAAGGAGTTCCCGCGCGACGTGAAGGGCAACAACGAGCTGCTCTCGCTGACCCGGCCCGACGTCATCCGTGACATCCACGAGGGCTACCTGGCGGCCGGTGCCGACCTGGTGGAGACCAACACCTTCGGCGCGACACGCATCGCGCAGGAGGACTACAAGATGGCCGAGCTCGCGCGCGAGATGAACCTCGAGTCGGCGAAGCTCGCGCGCGCGGCCTGCGACAAGTTCAGCACGCCGGACAAGCCGCGCTTCGTCGCGGGCGCCCTCGGCCCGACGCCCAAGACCGCGAGCATCAGCCCCGACGTCAACGATCCCGGCGCGCGCAACGTGAGCTTCGAGGAACTGCGCGCTTCCTACTACGAGCAGGTCGAGGCCCTGGTCGAGGGCGGCAGCGACGTGCTGCTGGTCGAGACCATCTTCGACACGCTCAACGCCAAGGCCGCGCTGTTCGCGATCGACGAATTCTTCGAGGCCAGCGGCGAGAGGCTGCCGCTGATCATCAGCGGCACCGTGACCGATGCCTCGGGCCGCATCCTGAGCGGCCAGACCGTGACCGCGTTCTGGCACAGCGTGCGCCATGCGCGGCCGCTCGCGATCGGCCTCAACTGTGCGCTCGGCGCTGCGCTGATGCGGCCCTACATCCAGGAGCTCGCACGCGTGGCCGACGACACCTTCATCAGCTGCTACCCCAACGCGGGCCTGCCCAACCCGATGAGCGAGACCGGCTTCGACGAGACGCCCGACGTGACCTCGCGCCTGCTGCACGAGTTCGCGGCCGATGGGCTGGTCAACATCGTGGGTGGCTGCTGCGGCACCACGCCCGAGCACATCGCGGCCATCGGACAGGCGGTCGCGCCGCTGGCCGGCCGCGGGCTGCATCGCGCGGCCTTCCATGCCGACGCGGCCTGAACAGGCATCGAACGCCTTCGACGCCGGTCGACCCCCCGGCCATTGTGAAGCCGGCATGAAGTAGCTCTCCAAACGTTCGCGGCGTGCGCCGCACGGCCTGGCCGAACGTTGGTAGGAGGTGCAGTTGACGGCGGTGGCCGATTGACATCGCCTCGGGCCGCCACCTACCCTGGACCGCAAAGGAAAAACACATGAACCATCGAATTCGACGCTGGGTCGGCCTCGGCACCCTCGCACTGGCCTTGCCGCTAGCCGCCACGGCCCAGCAGGCCTTCACGCGCGGCGGGGTCAATCTGCGCGCCGGTCCCGGCGACAACTATCCCCTGGTTGCCACGCTCGGGCCGGGCCAGTCGCTGCAGGTGATGGGCTGCACCGACGGCTACGGCTGGTGCGACGTGGTGCTGCCCGACGGGCTGCGCGGCTGGTCCTATGCGGCCAGCCTCGAGTACGGCTACCAGGAGCAGCGCGTTCCGCTTGCGACCTACGGCGCCGTGATCGGCGTGCCGATCGTGACCTTCGCGATCGGCAGCTACTGGAACAACTACTACCGCGACCGGCCCTGGTACAACCAGCCGCGCTGGTGGGGCGGGCGTCCGCCACCGCCACCGCCGCACGGCTGGCGTCCGCCACCGCCGCCCGTGCCGGGCTGGCGTCCGAATCCGTGGCCCGGCTACCAGCCGCATCCGCCGGGCTTCGGTCCGCGGCCGCCGGGATACCGGCCGCCACCGAGCCCGGGCTACCGTCCACCGCCGAGCCCCGGTTATCGGCCACCGCCGAACGCGGGCCACCGGCCGCCGCCCAACGTGGGCTACAGGCCGCCGCAGGGCCACGGCGGGCAGCCTGATTTCCGTCCGCCCGGGCACAACCCAGGCGCCCAGCCTGGTGCGCGGCCGCCGAGCCAGGGTGGTCGGCCGCCCGGGGGCGGGGGCCATGGGGGCGGCGGCCGACCCGGCAATGGTGGTGGCGGTGGCGGTGGCGGTCACGGCCATGGCGGCGGTGGCGGCGGCGGCGGCGGTCACGGCGGCGGAGGCGGCCACCGCAACTAGGCGCCGGTTGCCGGGCCTCAGGCGCCCGGGGCGTCGGCGGGCGCCTCGCGCGCCTTGTCGCGCCCGATCAGTGCGACGAAGCGACGCGCACCGAGGCCCAGCGGGCGCTCGCGCGACCAGACCACGTCGACCCACAGGTCGAGCCCGTTCGACAGGTTCTCGAACGGAATCTCCACGAGCGCGCCCGCGGCCACGTGCGGCCGCACGAAATTGCGCGGCAGCCAGCCCCAGCCCAGTCCCGCGGTGATCAGGCTCAACGCCGCGAGCGCGTTGTCGGTGCGCCAGACATGCCGCGCAAATACGAAGCGCGGGTCGCTGCTCGCGAGGTCTCGGCCCGCGACCACGATCTGCCGCGTGGTCGCCAGGTGCTCTTCGCGCAGGCGGCCGCCGGCCGCCGACAGCACGGGATGGTCGGGCGCCATCACCGCCACCATGGTGTCGTTCGCGACTTCCTGGAAGCCCTCGCGGCCATCGAGGCTCGGCCGCTCGAACACCAGCGCGAGCTGCGCCCGACCGCTGTGCAGCAGGTCGAGCGCGTCGGCCTGCGGCGCCGCCAGCACCTCGACCTCGAGCAGCGGATATTCCTGCGCCAGGGCCGCGAGCGGCCCGCTCCAGGGCGCGGCGAGCAGCTCGGGTGCGATGGCGAGCGTGAGCCGGTTTTCGAGCCCCTGGGTGAGCGCCAGGGCCTGCACCTGCAGCTGCTTGAGCTGTGCGGCCAGCAGGCGGGCCTGCGGCTCGAGCGAGCGCGCCGCCGCGGTCGGCTGCGGCTCGCGTCCGCTGCGGTCGAACAGGGCCAGGTCGAGCTCGGCCTCGAGATTGGCGATCGCCATGCTGACCGCCGAAGGCACCCGGCCCAGTGCGCGGGCCGCGGCCGAGAAGGAGCCGTGGTCGATCACGGCCAGGAACACCTCGACGTTGTCGCTCGAAAAGCTCATGGCTCGATCTATCAATATTTCTGAAAGAAGATGACTTTATATATCAAGCAATCACACATAAAGTCCCATACATCATTCAACAACCAGGATCGATCGTCATGCAAGGGCTCAAGCGCCGCGTCGTCTACATCAGCCTCTACGAGGGCATCGCCATCGTGGCCGCCACCGCGGGCCTGTCGCTGATGTCGGGACAGGGCGCGGGCCACACGGGCGTGCTGGCGGTCCTGGCCTCTGTCATCGCGGTGCTCTGGAACCTCAGCTTCAACGCCCTGTTCGAGCGCTGGGAGTCGCGCCAGGCCGTGCGCGGGCGCAGCCTGCGCCGCCGCATCGCCCACGCCATCGGCTTCGAGGGCGGCCTGGTCGCCTTCCTGGTGCCGGCCTTCGCCTGGTGGCTCGACATCAGCCTTCTGGAAGCGCTGGTGATGGACCTCGGCCTCGTGGTCTTCTTCCTGGTCTACACCTTCGTCTTCAACTGGGTGTTCGACGCGGTGTTCGGCCTGCCCGCTTCGGCCGCGGGCGCGGCCCAGCCGGCGTAAAATCCCGGGCTCCCAAGGAGCGTTGCAGCGCCGACCGGCCGCAAGGGCCGGCCGCGTCAGGCTTGGGGCTCCCCTGGAGTGCAAACGACGCTCGCCTGACCCCGTTCGTCCTGCAGGTGAGCCCATGCCAACCGATTCTTCCGCGTCCCAGATCCCGCCCCCGATGAAGCTGTCCGGCCTCGAGCCGGTGCAGATCGGCGAGGGCGCGCTGTTCGTCAACATCGGCGAGCGCACCAACGTCACGGGCTCGAAGGCCTTCGCGCGCATGATCCTCAACGGCCAGTTCGAGGAAGCGCTTGCGGTGGCGCGCCAGCAGGTCGAGAACGGCGCCCAGGTGATCGACATCAACATGGACGAGGCCATGCTCGACAGCAAGGCCGCGATGGTGCGCTTCCTGAACCTGATCGCCAGCGAGCCCGACATCGCGCGCGTGCCGATCATGGTCGACAGCTCGAAGTGGGATGTGATCGAGGCCGGCCTGCGCTGCATCCAGGGCAAGGGCATCGTCAATTCGATCAGCATGAAGGAGGGCGAGGACCAGTTCCGCCACCAGGCCCGCCTGCTGCGCCGCTACGGCGCCGCTGCGGTGGTGATGGCCTTCGACGAGAAAGGCCAGGCCGATACCTACGAACGCAAGATCGAGATCTGCGAGCGGGCCTACCGCATCCTGGTCGACGAGATCGGCTTCCCGGCCGAGGACATCATCTTCGACCCCAACATCTTCGCGATCGCCACCGGCATCGAGGAGCACAACAACTACGCGGTCGACTTCATCAACGCGGTGCGCTGGATCAAGCAGAACCTGCCCGGCGCCAAGGTGTCGGGCGGCGTGTCGAACGTGAGTTTCAGCTTCCGCGGCAACGACCCGGTGCGCGAGGCGATCCACACCGTGTTCCTCTATCACGCGATCCAGGCCGGCATGGACATGGGCATCGTCAACGCCGGCATGGTCGGCGTCTACGACGACCTCGAGCCGGAGCTGCGCGAGCGCGTGGAAGACGTCGTGCTGAACCGCCGCCCCGACGCCGGCGAACGCCTGGTGGAGGTGGCCGAGACCGCCAAGAGCGGCGCCAAGGACGAGAGCAAGAAGCTCGAATGGCGCGGCACGCCCGGGCAGCCGGTGCACGTAAACCAGCGCCTCGCGCATGCCATGGTGCACGGCATCACCGACTTCATCGTCGAGGACACCGAAGAGGCCTACCAGCAGGTGCTGGCGCGCGGCGGCCGGCCGCTGCACGTGATCGAAGGCCCGCTGATGGACGGCATGAACATCGTCGGCGACCTGTTCGGCCAGGGCAAGATGTTCCTGCCGCAGGTGGTGAAGTCGGCGCGCGTGATGAAGTCCGCCGTGGCCCACCTCATCCCCTACATCGAGGAAGAGAAGCGCCAGGACGAGGCCGCGGGCCGCGACGTGCGCACCAAGGGCAAGATCATCATCGCCACCGTCAAGGGCGACGTGCACGACATCGGCAAGAACATCGTCACCGTCGTGCTCCAGTGCAACAACTTCGAGGTCGTGAACATGGGCGTGATGGTGCCCTGCCACGAGATCCTCGCGCGGGCCAAGGTCGAGGGCGCCGACATCGTCGGCCTCTCGGGACTGATCACGCCGAGCCTCGAGGAGATGCAGTACGTGGCCGGCGAGATGCAGAAGGACGATCACTTCCGCATCCGCAAGATTCCGCTCCTGATCGGCGGCGCCACCACGAGCCGCGTGCACACGGCCGTGAAGATCGCGCCGCATTACGAAGGGCCGGTGGTCTACGTGCCGGACGCCTCGCGCAGCGTGAGCGTGGCGCAGTCGCTGCTGTCCGACCAGGCCAAGAGCTACATCGACGAGATCAACGCCGACTACGACAAGGTGCGCCACCAGCACGCCAACAAGAAGCAGGTGCCTCTCTGGCCGCTGGCCAAGGCCCGCGCCAACAAGACCCCGATCGACTGGTCGGCCTACCAGCCGCCGGTGCCCAAGTTCATCGGCCGGCGCGTGTTCCGGAACTTCGACCTCACCGAGCTCGCCAGGTACATCGACTGGGGACCGTTCTTCCAGACCTGGGACCTCGCCGGCCCCTTCCCCGCGATCCTCAAGGACGAGGTCGTCGGCACCGAGGCCGTGCGCGTCTATGCCGACGGCCAGCGCATGCTCAAGCGGCTGATCGAGGGGCGCTGGCTGTCGGCCAGCGGCGTGCTCGGCTTCTGGCCGGCCAATACCGTGAACGACGACGACATCGTGCTCTACACGGACGAGTCGCGCAGCGAGGTCGCGATGACCTGGTACGGCATGCGCCAGCAGACCGAGAAGCAGATGATCGACGGCGTGATGCGGCCGAGCCGCTGCCTCGCCGACTTCGTCGCGCCGCGCGAGAGCGGGCTCAAGGACTACGTCGGCATGTTCGCGGTCACCGCGGGCCTGGGGGTCGAGAAGAAGGAGAAGTACTTCATCGACGACCTCGACGACTATTCCGCCATCATGCTCAAGGCCCTCGCCGACCGGCTGGCCGAGGCCTTCGCCGAGGCGCTGCACCATCGCGTGCGCACCGATCTCTGGGGCTACGCAGCCGACGAGGCGCTGAGCAACGAGCAGATGATCGGCGAGAAGTACCGTGGCATCCGGCCCGCCCCCGGCTATCCGGCCTGCCCGGACCACAGCGTCAAGCGCCCGATGTTCGAGGTGCTGAACTGCGCCGACATCGGCATGACGCTGACCGACAGCCTCGCGATGATGCCGGCCGCGAGCGTGAGCGGCTTCTACCTCGGCCACCCCGAATCCACGTACTTCAACGTCGGCAAGATCGGCCACGACCAGCTGCAGGACCAGGCCGCGCGTCGCCAGCAGAGCGAAGCCGAGCTCGAGCGCCTGCTGGCGCCGAACCTGTGACGGCCGAAACCGGCGCCGCGTACGGCGCAGCGGAGGCCCTATCCAGAAGCTGATGTTCGGCGCCGCGCACTATGCGGCCGTCTTCGTCTTTGCGCTCGCGTGCTGGGGCTTCGGCCGCGCGCTGCTTTCGCGCATCGGCGCGCCGCCGGGCCGGCGCGACGTCTGGCTCGAGACCGCGCTGGCCGGCGCGGCCGGGCTGGCCCTCTTCATCTGCGTGTTCCAGGCGATCGCGATCGCCGGCCTGTTCGGGCGCGCCAGCGTGCTCGGCGCGGTCGCGCTCGGGCTGCTGGCCGCGGCGCTGCAGGCGCCGGCCTGGTGGCGCGAGGTCGGTGCGCGCGAGCGGCCGGCACCCGCGAGCTTCGTCGAGAAGCTCGCCCTCGTCGTGCTCGCGCTCACCGCGCTGCCGGCACTGGTCGAGCCGCTGGCGCCGCCGGCGGCCTTCGACGAGCTGATGTACCACCTGCCCTATGCGCGCGAGCTCGCGCAGACCGGGCGACTCGGCATCCACGAGTGGCTGCGCTACCCCTGGTTCCCCTACAACTACAACCTCCTGCATGCGGGCGCGCTGGTGGTCGGCGATGACGTGCTGCCACACCTGCTGAGCGGACTCGGCGGCTGGCTGTCGGTGTGGATGGTCTACCGGCTCGGCCTGCTGCATGCGGGCCGCATCACGGCTGCGATCGCGGCCGCGATCTGGCTCGGCATCGGCGACTACGAGAGCGCGCTGATCGACATCGGCGTCGGTCTCTTCGTGCTGGCGGCCTGCACGGTGCTCTGGTGGTGGCGCGAGACATCCGATCGCGCGCAGGGGCCGTGCTGGCTCGCGCTGGCGGCCTTCTTCCTCGGGGTCGCCGCGGGCTCCAAGTACCAGGCGCTGACCGTGCTGCCGCTGGTGGCCGTGTTCGTGGTGCGGCGCGAACGCAGGCTCGGCGTCTGGGCCGTGGCGGCCGTCTGTTTCCTGCTGCCCTGCATCTACTGGTATGCGCGCAACGCGGTCCTCACGGGCGATCCCTTCAACCCGATCGGCGCGCGCGTGTTCGGCTTCACGAACTGGAACCTGGCCGACTACAAGAACCAGTTCGACGACGTCAGGGCGCATGCGGCCTGGCCCAATGCCTTCCTGTGGGGCGTGCTGTTCGTGCCCTTCGCCGGGCTCTGGAAGCGCTCTCCCGCATTGCGGGCGGCGGCCATCTTCAGCGCCTATTCGCTGTTTGTCTGGGCGCTGACCTCGCGCTATCCGCGCTATCTCACGGCCTCGGTGCCGCTGATCGCGCTGGTCTCGGTGGTGGGCTGGCAGGCACTGCTGGGTGGCATCGCGGATCAGCTGCGGCGCTGGATGCCGGGCTGGAATGCACGCGGCCTGCTCGACCGCGCGGGCCATGGGTTGGCGCTGCTGCTGATTGCGGTCGGTGTCGCCGGCTCCCTGTACATGACGCGTCGCAGCGTGGCCGCGATCGCCACCACGCCGGCCGAGCGCAGCGCCTTCCTCGACCGGAACGTGCCCGGCTACGCGGTGATGAACCACCTGCGCGAGCATGCGCTCAAGGGCCGGGTCTACCAGATCGCCCTCAGCGAGGCGACCTACTACGGGCCGTCGCCGGTCTGGGGCGATGCGATCGGCCCCTGGCGCTACACCGACTTCATCGTGCTGCCGCCGGCCGAGTTCGCGCGCAAGCTGCATGGCCTGGGCTTCGAGGCGATCGGAGTCGGTGCCAGTGCAGCGCCCGCGCTCGAGGCGCAGCCCGGCTTCCTCGACCATTTCGCGTTGATGTACGAGAGGGCCGGCGCCAAGGCCTACCGTATCCTTGCGCCCCAGAATGACCTCAAGCCCTGATCTCGAAGTGCGCCCGCTGCGCATCGCCGCCGTCATCCCCTGCTTCAACGAGGCGCTGGCGATCACGCAGGTGATCGATGAGTTTCGCGCCGCGCTGCCCGAGGCCGAGATCCACGTCTTCGACAACAACTCGACCGACGATACCGCGGCCGTGGCGCGCGCCGCGGGCGCCCACGTGACGCATGTCGCGCTGCGCGGCAAGGGCAACGTGGCGCGGCGCATGTTCGCCGACGTCGAGGCCGACGTCTACGTGATGGTCGACGGCGATGCCACCTACGACCTCGGCCAGGTGCGGCGCCTGATCGAGCTGCTGGTCGAGGGCAACCTCGACATGGTGGTCGGATCGCGCGTCGACGACGGCGCCGACGCACAGACCTACCGTCCGGGCCATCGCTTCGGCAACGCGCTGCTGACCGGTGCGGTGGCGAACCTCTTCGGCGGCCGCCTGACCGACATGCTCTCGGGCTATCGCGTGTTTTCGCGGCGCTACGCCAAGTCTTTTCCGGCGGTATCGAAGGGCTTCGAGATCGAGACCGAGCTCACGGTGCACGCGCTCGAGCTGCGCATGGCCTTTGCCGAGGTGCCGGTGCCCTATCGCGCGCGGCCCGAGGGCTCGCTGAGCAAGCTCTCGACCTACCGCGACGGCTGGCGCATCCTCAAGACCATCTGCAAGCTGTTCGTGAGCGAGCGGCCGCTGCAGTTCTTCGGCGGCTTCGCGGGCCTGCTGGTGCTGGCGTCGCTGATCCTGGCCGAGCCGCTGATCGTCACCTACCTGGACACCGGCCTCGTGCCGCGGCTTCCGACCGCGGTGCTGGCCACCGGCATGATGCTGATCGCGATGCTTTCCTTCGTCTGCGGCGTGGTGCTGCACACCGTGACCATCGGCCGCCAGGAGGCCAAGCGCTTGTGCTACCTCGCGATTCCCGGCGTGCGGCATCGCGGCCCGCGTCCATGAGGATCGGGCGCGAGTTCGTCTCCTTCGCGGTGGTCGGCGTGGCCGGCCTGGGGGTCGACCTGGCCGTGCTCTACCTGCTCGCACCGTACCTGGGCTGGTATGTCGCGCGCCTGGTGTCCTTCATCGCCGCGGCCACCGCGACCTGGGCCCTGAACCGGCGCTTCACCTTCGCCCACCGCCGTTCCGACAAGTCGCTGGCGCGCGAGTACGGCCACTACCTGCTGACGATGATCGGCGGTGCGCTGGTCAACTACGTGGTCTACGTGCTCACGCTGCAGTGGCTCGGCGGCGAGCTGGCGCCGGCCCTGGGCGTGGCGCTCGGCAGCCTGGCGGGGCTCGCGGTCAACTTCCTGAGCGCCCGCCAGCTGGTGTTCAGGCCCGGCGACAAGCCCTGAGCCGCGGCGGCCTCAGTGGCCGCCCGAGACCACCACCGGAATCTCGGTGGCTGGCGGCGTGTTGCGGCTGCGCCCGCAGCGCACGATGCCGTCGATCATCACCATGCCCACGCCCGGGATGTCGCCGAGCTGCACGCTTTCGAGCAGGCCGGGAGCGGGCGAATGCTGGGCCCGGTCCATGAAGACGAAGTCGGCATCGCGGCCGACCTCGATCAGGCCGCAGTTGAGCTTGCGGATGCGGGCCGTGTTGCCGGTGGCGAAGCAGAACACCAGCTCAGCCGGGATGTTCGCGATGGAAGACAGCATCGCCACCATGCGCAGGATGCCGAGCGGCTGCACGCCCGAGCCGGCCGGGCCGTCGGTGCCGAGGATCACGCGGTGCGGGCACTTGAGATCGAGTGCCGCGCGCGCGGCCGCGATGGCGACGCGCTCGTTGCCGTTGTGCACGATCTCGATCGCGCGCGAGGACTTCTCGCACAGCTCGCACACGTGCGCCTCGGGCAGCGAGGTGTGGCCGCCGTTGATGTGGCCGATGATGTCGGCATCGGCCTCGAGCACCACGTCCTTGTCGATCAGGCCCGAGCCCGGGATCGACGGGCCGCCCGTGTGGATGGTGCTCTGGATGCCGTACTTGCGGGCCCAGGCCACCATCTCCTTGGCCTCGTAGCCGGCCTTGACCGAGCCCAGGCCGACCTCGCCGAGCAGGCCCACGCCGGCCTCTGCCAGTTCCTTGAAGTCGCTCTCGACCATGCCCTTCTCGATCACGGGTGCGCCGGCCAGCACCTTGACGCCGCCCGGACGGAAGTTGTCGAAGGCACGCTGCGCGGTGATTGCCAGCGCCTTCAGTCCCACGATGTCCTTGGGCCGGCCGGGCAGATGCACCTCGCCGGCCGAGATCATGGTGGTCACGCCGCCGTTCATGGTGGAGTCGATCCAGCCGATCTGGCCCTGGCGCGGCGTCCAGTCGCCGAACACCGGGTGCACGTGGCTGTCGATCAGGCCTGGCGCCACGCAGGTCTGCCTGCAGTCGACGACGGTCTTCGCGCCCTCGAGGTCGCAGTCCTTTTCCTTGCCGACCGCGACGATCAGGCCGTCGTTCACGACGACGGTGTCGGCATCGAGGATCGGACGGTCGATGTCGCCCGACAGCAGGAGGCCTATGTTCCGGATGACGACCTTGCCCGATTTGGCACCGGTAGCGACTTCTGCCATTTGTTGACCTTGTGGGGTGGTGATGTTGTGTCTTCTTCTTCGGAAGTCCCCGCATCGACCGTGCGCAGCACCGTCTCGATCACGAAGTCTTCCCAGTGTGCGACCGCCTCTGCCGTCTCGAGCGGCTCGCCGAGGAAGGCGGTCAGCGTGTGCCGGTTCGAGGTGTAGAAATAGCCGGTCGACGCGATCAGCAGGTACAGGTCGCGCGGCGCGACGTCGGCGCGGAACAGGCCCTGTTCGACGCCGCTCGCGAGGATCTCGCTGATGATCGAGATGGCCCGCGACGAGTATTCGCGCGCCCGCAGCGACTTCGCGATGTGGCGCCCCTTGTGCAGGTTCTCGGTGTTGAGCAGCGTGACGAACTCGGGGTTGCGCCGGTAGTAGCCGAGCACGAAGCGGATCACCGCGGCCAGCGATTCCACCGGCCGCGAGGCGTCGAGGTCGAGCGCTGCCTCGGCGTCGTCCATGCGGCGATAGATGCCCTCGAGCACCGCGATGAACAGGCCTTCCTTGCTTCCGAAGTAGTAGTAGATCATCCGGTCGTACGACTTCGCGGCCTTCGAGATCTTCTCGACGCTGCCGCCGTCGTAGCCGTACTTGGCGAACACCTTGGTGGCCGCGCGCAGGATGCTCTCGCGCGTGGCCTGCGCGGCCGCCTCGCGCACGCCGGTGCGGCGCGTCGCGGGCTTGGGGAGGCCCTTGCGGGCGGCTGCCTTGGCCTCGGCCATCTGCGCCCTTGCGGCTACTTCTCGGCGAAGGCGCGCTCGACCACGAAGTCGCCGGGCGTGGAGGTGTTGCCTTCCTTGAAGCCGCGCGCCTCGAGCAGGTGCTTGAGGTCGACCAGCAGGCCCGGGCTGCCGCACAGCATCACGCGGTCTTCGGCGGCATTGAGCGGCGGCAGGCCGAGGTCGTCGGTGAGCTTGTTGCTCTCGATCAGCTCTGTGATGCGGCCCATGTTGCGGAATTCCTCGCGCGTCACGGTCGGGTAGTAGAGCAGTTGCTTTTCGATCATCTCGCCCAGGATCTCGTGCTTGGGCAGGTGGTCGGTCACCAGGTCGTGGTAGGCCAGCTCGTCGATCTGGCGCACGCCGTGCACCAGGATGACCTGCTCGAACTTCTCGTAGGTCTCGGGGTCGCGGATCACGCTCATGAAGGGCGCGAGGCCCGTGCCGGTGCCGAACAGGTACAGGCGCTTGCCCGGCAGCGTGTAGTCGATCAGCAGCGTGCCGGTGGGCTTGCGGCCCACGATGATGGTGTCGCCGACCTGGATGTGCTGCAGCCGCGAGGTGAGCGGGCCGTCTTCCACCTTGATGCTCAGGAACTCGAGGTGCTCCTCGTAGTTCGGGCTCACGATGCTGTAGGCGCGCAGCAGCGGCTTGTCGTTGACCCGGAGGCCGATCATCGTGAAGTGGCCGTTCGAGAACCGAAGGGCCGGGTCGCGCGTGGTGGTGAAGGTGAACAGGCGGTCGGTCCAGTGGTGGACGCTCAGGACGCGTTCTTCGCTGAATGCACTCATAAGGGTCGAAAAAAGTTGAGACTGAATC
Source organism: Variovorax jilinensis (assembly GCF_030316885.1). Lineage (GTDB taxonomy): Bacteria > Pseudomonadota > Gammaproteobacteria > Burkholderiales > Burkholderiaceae_C > Variovorax > Variovorax jilinensis. The sequence continues at coordinate 517,445 of NZ_JASZYQ010000004.1, forward strand.
GGGGATGCACCAATTGTCGGCGATGCACGAGAAAACACCATTGCATGCGCCGTGCCCGTTTGCTACATTGATTTCGATCAATGTAGCGTTCACCACATGAAACTGTAGGGAATGCTACACAAATGACAGTTCTTGCACAAGCGAAGGTGCAAGCGGTTCGGCGGCATGGTTGTTGCAATCGGCCCCGGTCTGTAGCCCCAAGTAGCCACGAGATCCCGCGATGACAGAACACACGAAGACCGACGGACTGCCCGGCATGGACATGCCCGTGCTCCCCGAGATTGCCGACCGCTCGCCGCTGCGCAACGAGCGCATGAGCGTGGCCAAGGTCGAGTGCAACGCCTGCCCGGTGCTGTGCCAGATCTCCGAAGGCCGCACCGGTGCCTGCGACCGCTACGCCAACCGCGAGGGCGTGCTGGTGCGGGTCGATCCGGTGGTGCTGTTGCGGCGCGAACTCGCGAGCGAAGCGCCGGCGCTGGTGCCGTTCGCTCGCAGCGGCGGCGATGCGGCGGAAGGCGCGGAGGCCCCCTTCGCCGAAGCCGACTGGAACGGCGATCTCCTCCATGCCGACGAGGTCTTCGTCACCGGCGTGGGCTCGTCCACCACCTACCCCGACTACAAGCCCGCGCCCTTCATCGTGGCGTCGAAGGCCCAAGGCGTGGACATGGTCACCGTGGTCACCGAAGGCATCTTCAGCTACTGCAGCTTCAAGGTGAAGATCGACACCGATCGCTTCCTGGGTGCCGAGCAGGCCAACGTGCGCTACCGCGGCGAGGTCGTGGGCCATGTCACCACCGCAGAGTACGGCTCGCAGATGCTGTCGCTCGGCGGCGTGCATCACCTCACGGGCGGCAGCAAGAAGGAAGGCCGCATGACCTGCGAGCTGATGCAGCTGCTCGGCAACAAGAAGGCGGTCGAATGCGTGATCGACGGCGGCGCCAGCATGGTGATCCAGGCCGGCCGCGCGCCGATCGTCAACGGCGTGGAAGAGCAGCGCATGCGCGTGGGCTGCGGCTCGGCCGCGGTCGGCATCTTCGCGCGCCAGCTGTTCGGCCATGCCGACGAGGTGGTGGTGGTCGACGACCACATCACCGGCGTGCTGACCGAGCACCAGGCTGGACGCTGCCTCGACATGCCGGCATCGGGCATCCAGATGCGCGGCCGCAAGTCGACGCCGGGCCGCTACTTCCAGGTCGCCAATCCGGGCAATGGCTGGGGCGGCACCGACATCGACGATCCGCTGTCGATCATCGAAGGCTGGGAGGAGGGCGTCGCGCGCCCCGGGCTGCGCCTGCTCATGACCTCCACCACGGGCGAGCATGCCCAGTGGTACGTGCTCGACGATGCGCTGCAACCGGTCGAGCAGCCGATGCCGGGCGAGGTGCGACGCATCGTCGAGCGCATCGGCGAGAACTGCGAACCTTCGCTGTGCACCGTGCTCTTTCTCGGCGGCGCCGGCGGTTCGCTGCGTGCGGGCGTCACCGAGAACCCGGTGCTGCTCACGCGTGCGATCAAGCGCGCGCTGGTCAACGTCACCTGTGGCGGCGCACCGGCCTACGTGTGGCCGGGCGGTGGCATCACGGTCATGGCCGACGTGCTGCGCATGCCCGACATGAGCTTCGGCACGGTGCCGACGCCGGCCATCGTGGCGCCGATCGAATTCAGCATGCGGCGCAGCGACTACGAAGCGCTCGGCGGCCACATGGAACATGTGTTCCCGCTCGAGCAGGCACTCGCGCGCGGCGCCTGGCAGGCCGACGGCGCCCCGCAGGCGCGGCAGTGGCTGCGCATGGACCCGGCCAACCCCTGGCCGCTGGGCCAGCCGCCGATGCTGGGCTGATCCATGGATGCGCAACGCAAGGCCCTCGGTGGCGGCCGCTGGCACCTGAACCACGGCCCGATCGACATCGTGGCCGAGGCGCACGGCGATGCGGTCGAGGTCGCGGTGGCGCACGAGCATGCATGGCGCCGTTTCGGCCGCCTGCTGCCGGAGCTCGTGGCCGAGCTGCCGCTCCTGCGCCGGCCCGTCGGCGCCGAGTGCCCGCTGCAAGGCGATGTCGCGCGCCGCATGTGGCGGGCCTGCGCGCCGTTCGGTGCCGGCTTCATCACGCCGATGGCCGCTGTGGCCGGTGCAGTGGCGCAGGAACTCATCGCCTGCTTCGATCGTCCCGGCATCGAGCGCGCCTGGATCAACAACGGCGGCGACATCGCGCTGCACCTCGCGCACGGCCGCTCGGTGCGGGTCGGGCTCTTCGCCGACCTGGCGCGCTTCGACCTGCGCGATACGGGGCCGATCACGACCGACGGCCGCTTCGAGATCCGCGCCGACCAGCCGGTGCGCGGCGTGGCCACGAGCGGCTGGCGCGGCCGCAGCTTCTCGCTGGGCATCGCCGACAGCGTGACCGTGCTGGCAGCCACCGCGGCCGAGGCGGACGCGGCCGCGACCGTGATCGCCAATGCGGTCGACGTCGAGGATGCCGGCATCGCTCGCCGGCCAGCCAGCGAATGCAAGGACGACAGCGATCTCGGCGACATCCCGGTCACGGTCGACGTCCCGACCCTCGCCCCTCTCAAGGTGCGCGCTGCGCTCGATGCAGGTGCGGCGCGTGCCGAGGCGCTGCAGCGCGACGGTCGCGTGTGGTCGGTGGCGCTGGTCTGCCAGGGGCAATGGCGCATCGTCCAGCCGCTTTCGCAAGGCTTAAGCTCGGGGGCTCCGGAGGCGCCGCAGCGGCGAATCGATGGCAGCGCTTCGCATGCAGTTGGTTCAGTATTTGCTTAACGAAAAGCAGGACACCTTTTCATGATCGATATCCGTCGCGTCTTCACCCATGTCGAGCACATCCACCACGAGTTCGGACCGCGCGCCGCAACGCCGCTGGTGCGTGGTGCCATCGGCGCGGTGCTGACGAATCCCTTCGCGGGCCGCTACGAGCCCGACATCCTGCCGATGATGGCGCTGCTCGATCCGGTCGGCGTCGACATGGCGCATCGGCTGCGTGCCGCGATGGATATTTCGGTGGAGCAGATCGCGACCTACGGCAAGGGCGCGATCGTCGGCGCCGCGGGCGAGCTCGAGCACGGCGCGCTGTGGCACGTGCCCGGCGGCTATGCCATGCGCGAGCTGCTCGGCTGGAAGGGCGACCGCGCGGCCTACACCGCCGGCACGGTCGACGAGAAGAAGACCGGCCAGCCCGGCAATGCGCTCTCGATCGTGCCCTCGACCAAGAAGGTCGGCCCGCCCGGCGCGGCGCTCGACGTGCCGCTCACCAACATCAACGCCAGCTACGTGCGTGGCCAGTTCGACGCGATCGAGGTGCGCGTGCCGGGTGCGCCCGCCGCGGACGAGATCGTCTTCATCCTCGCGATGAGCACGGGCTACCGCGTGCATGATCGCGTCGGCGGCCTTCGGGCCGAGAACATCGCCAAGTGGGACGGCCTGCGCTGAGCCCCGATCGCATCGTCGAGACAAGGAACACATTCATGACCGCCAACATCCGCAAGCTCGTCGTCCAGGTCGACGAAACCCGCAAGGAAATGGGCCAGACCATCGAGCCGCCGACCCGCCGCGCGGTCGCCATCGCAGTGATCGAGAACCCCTATGCAGGGCGCTACAGCGAATCGCTCGACGAGCTGATCGCCATCGGCGAAGAACTCGGCGGGCTGCTGGGCGCCAAGGCGGTGGCCGCGCTCGGCATCGCGCCGGGCGACGCCGAGAGCTACGGCAAGGCCGCGATCGTCGGCGAGGCCGGCGAGCTCGAGCATGCGGCGGCGATCCTGCACCCGAAGCTCGGCGCACCGCTGCGCGTGGCGGTCGAGAAGGGCGCCGCGCTGGTGCCCTCGAGCAAGAAGCGCGGCACGCTCGGAACCGCCATCGACGTGCCGCTGGGCCACAAGGATGCCGCCTTCGTGCGCAGCCACTTCGACGCCATCGAGGCCCGCGTGTCCGACGCGCCGCGCGCCAACGAGATCGTGGTCGCGGTGGCCGTGACCGACAGCGGCCGACCGCTGCCGCGCATCGGTGGCCTGCAGGCGGCCGAGATCAAGGGCGAGGACGGGTTGAGATGAGCTCCACCCCCGTCGCTTGCTCACTTCGTGTAGCCGCCTCCCCCCTTTCAGGGGGCAACACCAGCGGCCCGGCAAAGCCGGTTCCGCGGTGTTTCCCGAACGGGCCTCGCTTCGCTTGCCGAACCTTATTCTTGTCGTTCGTCGCTGTCTTTCAATGATTTCCAAGGAGTTCCCGATGATGAATCCCATGCGCCTGGCCTTCACCGCGACCGCCGTCGCCTCGCTCTTCTCCGTCCTCGTACCGGCGCACGCGCAGGGCGTGATCAAGATCGGCGAGATCAACAGCTACAAGGCGCAGCCCGCCTTCCTCGAGCCCTACAAGAAGGGCATGGAGCTGGCGGTCGACGAGATCAACGCGGCCGGCGGCGTCAACGGCAGGAAGATCGAGCTGATCACGCGCGACGACAACGCCAACCCGGGCGATGCGGTGCGCGTGGCCGAGGAGCTGATCTCGCGCGAGAAGGTCGACATCCTGGCCGGCACCTTCCTGTCGAATACCGGCATGGCGGTGGCCGACTTCGCCAAGCAGAAGAAGTTCTTCTTCCTGGCCGGCGAGCCGCTGACCGACAAGCTCACCTGGCAGGGCGGCAACGCCTACACGGTGCGCCTGCGTCCCGGCACCTACATGCAGGCCGCGATGCTGGTGCCCGAGGCCGCCAAGCTCAAGAAGAAGCGCTGGGCCGTCGTGTATCCCAACTACGAGTACGGCCAGTCGGCCGTGGCGGCGTTCAAGACGCTGCTCAAGGCCGCGCAGCCCGACGTCGAGTTCGTGGCCGAGCAGGCGACCCCGCTCGGCAAGGTCGATGCCGGCAGCGTGGTGCAGGCGCTGGCCGATGCCAAGCCCGACGCGATCTTCAACGTGCTGTTCGGTGCCGACCTGTCGAAGTTCGTGCGCGAGGGCAACACGCGTGGCCTGTTCAAGGACCGTGAAGTGGTCAGCGTGCTGACCGGCGAGCCCGAGTACCTCGACCCGCTCAAGGACGAGGCCCCGAACGGCTGGATCGTCACGGGCTATCCGTGGTACGGCATCACCACGCCGGCCCACAAGGCCTTCGAGCAGGCCTACCAGGCCAAGTTCAAGGATTACCCGCGCCTGGGCTCGGTGGTCGGCTACAGCATGATCAAGTCGGCCGCGGCCGGCATCGCGAAGGCCAAGAGCACCGACACCGACAAGCTGGTCGCGGCCTTCAAGGGGCTGCCGGTCGACACGCCCTTCGGCAAGATCACCTACCGCGCCGAGGACAACCAGTCGACCATGGGCGCCTTCGTGGGCCGCACCAAGAACGAAGGCGGCAAGGGCGTGATGGTCGACTACGTCTACCTCGACGGCGCCGACGCCAAGTACCAGCCGACGGCCGCCGAGGTCAAGAAGTCGCGCGCTGCTGACTGAAGAATGAAGCACCCCCGACGCGCCTGCGGCGCCTCCCCCTCCAGGGGGCAATACCAGCGGCCCGGCAAAGCCGGTTCCGCGGTATCCCTTGCACGGGCCGCGTCGGTTTCATCGGCCATGCCGACCCGTGACCGGGCGCGTGGGGAAGACAGGTAATCGAATGAGCTTTTCCGGTTTCATCGTCCAGCTCCTGAACGGGCTGGCGAGCGCGTCCTCGCTGTTCCTGGTGGCGGCGGGGCTGTCGCTGATCTTCGGCGTCACGCGCATCGTGAACTTCGCCCATGGCTCGTTCTTCATGGTGGGCATCTACCTGGCCTACACGCTGGTCGCCAAGCTCGGCACCGGCTTCGGCTTCTGGCCGGCGCTGCTGCTCGCGGCGCTGGCCATCGGCGTGCTGGGCGCGCTCATCGAGATGGTGCTGCTGCGGCGCATCTACAAGGCACCCGAACTGTTCCAGCTGCTCGCGACCTTCGCGCTCGTGCTGATCATCAAGGACGCAGTGCTCTGGCTCTGGGGCCCCGACGAACTGCTCGGCCCGCGCGCGCCGGGCCTGTCGGGCTCGGTCATGATCCTCGGGCGCCAGTTTCCTTCCTACGACCTGTTCCTGATCGTGGTCGGGCCGGTGGTGCTCGGCCTGGTCTGGCTGCTGCTGACGCGCACCCGCTTCGGCACCCTGGTGCGCGCCGCCACGCAGGACCGCGAGATGGTCAGCGCGTTGGGCGTCAACCAGGCCTGGCTCTTCACCGCGGTGTTCGCGCTCGGCGCGCTGCTCGCTGGCCTCGGCGGCGCGCTGCAGCTGCCGCGCGAGCCGGCCACGCTCGAGCTCGATCTCAACACCATCGGTGCCGCCTTCGTGGTGGTGGTGGTCGGCGGCATGGGGTCGATCCCGGGCGCCTATGCGGCCGCGCTGCTGATCGCCGAGATCAAGGCGATCTGCATCTGGCTTGGCGTGGTCGACGTCTTCGGCATCAGCGTCTCGTTCTCCAAGCTCACGCTGGTGGTCGACTTCCTGGTCATGGCCGTGGTGCTGGTGTGGCGGCCCTGGGGCCTGTTCGGCCGGCCGCAGGCGCCGAGCCGCTACGTCGGCATGCAGGAGGAACCGCTGCGGCGGCCGAGCCGCGCCTACGTCGCCGGCGCCGCGCTGTTCGGGCTCGTGCTGGTCGCGATGCCGCTGCTCACCGCCGGCTCGCCCTACACCACGGTGCTCATGATCGACCTGCTGATCGCCGCTCTGTTCGCGGCCAGCCTGCACTTCATCATGGGCCCGGCCGGCATGCATTCCTTCGGCCACGCGGCCTACTTCGGGCTCGGTGCCTACGGCGCTGCGCTGCTGGTGCGCGCGAGCGGCATGCCGATGGAACTCGCGCTATTCGTCGCACCGCTGGTGGCGGCCGCCGGTGCACTGGTCTACGGCTGGTTCGCGGTGCGGCTGTCGGGCGTCTACCTCGCGATGCTGACGCTGGCCTTCGCCCAGATCACCTGGGCCATCACCTACCAGTGGGACAGCTTCACGGGCGGCAGCAACGGGCTCACGGGCATCTGGCCTTCGGCCTGGCTGGCCGACAAGCGCGCCTACTACTGGGTCACGCTCGCGCTGGTGGCGCTCGGCGTGCTGGGGCTGCGGCGCGTGCTGTTCTCGCCCTTCGGCTACACGCTGCGCGCGAGCCGCGATTCGCAACTTCGCGCCGACGCGATCGGCATCGACGTCAAGCGCATGCAGTGGGTTGCCTTCGTGATCGCAGGCACCGCGGCCGGCCTCGCCGGTGCGCTCTATGCATTCTCGAAGGGCAGCATCTCGCCGGAGTCGATGAGCGTGGGCAAGTCGGTCGACGGCCTCGTGATGGTGCTGCTGGGCGGCATCCAGACGCTGGCCGGGCCGGTGGTGGGCGCCGTCACCTTCACGTGGCTGCACGACACGGTGGCGCGCAACACCGACTACTGGCGCGCGATGCTGGGCGGCATCATCCTGCTGCTGGTGCTGCTGTTCCCGCAGGGCATCGCGGGCTTCGCGAAGCAGCTGTTCGAGCGCCGCCGGCCGGCGGACGATGCAGTGGAAATGAAGGAGGTGAAGGCATGAGCCTCCTCAAGGTCAACGAACTCGGCAAGTCCTTCGGCGGCGTCAAGGCAGTCGACGGCATCAGCTTCGAGCTTGCGGCCGGCGAACTGCTGGCGCTGATTGGCCCCAACGGCGCCGGCAAGTCCACTACCTTCAACATGGTCAACGGCCAGCTGAAGGCCGACCGCGGCTCGATCCTGCTCGACGGCCAGGAGCTGGTCGGTCGCCGGCCGCGCGAGATCTGGCGCCTGGGCGTGGGCCGCACCTTCCAGATCGCCGAGACCTTCGCCTCGCTCACCGTGGCCGAGAACGTGCAGATGGCGCTGCTCTCGCATGACCACAAGCTGTTCTCGATGTGGCGCCGCGCGGCCGACCACAAGCGCGACGAGGCGCTCGCGCTGCTCGAGCAGGTCGGCATGAAGTCGCAGGCCGACCGGCCCTGCAGCGTGCTGGCCTATGGCGACGTCAAGCGGGTCGAGCTCGCGATCGCGATGGCCAACTCGCCCAAGCTGCTGCTCATGGACGAACCCACCGCGGGCATGGCGCCCAAGGAGCGCAATTCGCTGATGGCGCTGACCAAGCAGCTGGTGATCGACCGCGGCATGGCCGTGCTCTTCACCGAGCACAGCATGGACGTGGTCTTCGCCTATGCCGACCGAATGATTGTGCTCGCCCGCGGGCGCCTGATCGCGCAGGGCAAGCCGCTGGAGATCCGCGACCATCCCAAGGTCCAGGAGGTGTACTTCGGCAGCGGCAAGACCTTCGAGAAGATCGCCGAGAAGGCGGCGGCCGTGAATGCGGCGGTGGTGGGAGAAGCGGCATGAGCGCAGCGCCGGGCCGCCCCAAGCAAGCTCGCGCCCCCGTGGGGGGCAGCGAGGACACGAAGTGCCGGGAGTGGGGGCAGAAATGAGTTCACACGAAACCCTGCTCGAAGCCAAGGCCCTGTGCGCCTGGTACGGCGCCGCGCAGATCCTCTACGACGTCGACCTCGAGGTTCGGCGCGGCGAGGTGGTCGCGCTCATGGGCCGCAACGGCGCGGGCAAGTCGACCACGCTCAAGGCGCTGATCGGCATGCTGGCCAAGCGGCGCGGCGCGGTGCGCTTCCTGGGCCACGACATCTCGAAGAGCGAGCCGCATCTGGCGGCCCGGCTCGGCCTGGGCTTCGTGCCCGAGGACCGGCGCGTCTTCACCGACCTGAGCGTGATGGAGAACCTCGAGGTCGGCAGGCAGCCCGCGCGGCGCTGGAGCGACGGCACCGACGCGCCGCTGTGGACGCCCGAGCGCCTGTTCAAGCTCTTTCCGAACCTCGGCGAGATGCCCAACCGCCCGGGTGGGCGCATGAGCGGCGGCGAGCAGCAGATGCTGACCGTCGCGCGCACGCTGATGGGCAACCCCTACCTGGTGCTGCTCGACGAGCCTTCGGAGGGCGTGGCGCCCGTGATCGTCGAGCAGATGGCCAACATGATTCTCGAGCTCAAGGCGCAGGGCGTGAGCATCCTGCTTTCGGAGCAGAACATGCACTTCGCGGAGCTGGTCTCGGACCGCGCCTACGTGCTCGAGAAGGGCCAGATCCGCTACCAGGCGTCGATGGCCGAACTCGCGGCCAACGACGAGGTGCGCCGCGCCTACCTCAGCGTCTAGAAGTTCACCATCCACGAGGAGTCACACCATGCAACGCAGAACCGTCCTCAAGTCCGCCGCCGCCCTCGGGCTCGTCAGCGGCCTCGGCCTCTCGATGCCGCTGTTCGCGGCCGCGAAGATCAAGCCGGCCGCCAACGCGGCGCTGATCGTGGTCGACGTGCAGAACTGCTTCGTCGAGGGCGGCACCCTGCCCGTGAAAGGCGGCTCGGAGGTGGTGCCGGTGATCAACCAACTGGCCAGCCATTTCGACAACATCGTGGTCACGCAGGACTGGCACACGCCGGGCCACGCCTCGTTCGCAAGCACGCACGGCGGCAAGAAGCCCTTCGAGACCACCAAACTGAAGTACGGCGACCAGGTGCTGTGGCCCGACCACTGCGTGCAGGGCAGCGACGATGCCGGCCTGCACAAGGACCTCAAGCTGCCGACCGCTCAGCTGATCATCCGCAAGGGCTTCCACAAGGACATGGACAGCTATTCGGCCTTCGAGGAAGCCGACCACAAGACGGCCACCGGACTGGCCGGCTACCTGAAGGCGCGCGGCGTCAAGACCGTGTTCGTGACCGGCCTCGCGACCGACTTCTGCGTGGCCTGGACCGCGATGGATGCGCGCAAGGCCGGCTTCGAGGTCTACGTGATCGAGGACGCCACGCGCGCGATCGACCTCAACGGCTCGCTGGCCGCGGCATGGAAGCAGATGGCGGCCAAGGGCGTGAAGCGCATCCAGTCGACCGACATCGTCTAGGCCGACGCTGGAGATGCCCGCGCTCGCACTGAGGGTCAACGGTCGCGGCGTCGAACTCGAGGCATCGCACGCGGCCTCGCTGCTGCAGGTCTTGCGCAACGACCTCGGGCTCAACGGCCCGAAGTACGGCTGCGGGCTCGGCCAGTGCGGCGCCTGCACCGTATGGGTCGATGGCGTGGCGGCGAGGGCCTGCGTGATTCCGGCCGCGGGCGTCGCGGGCCGCGAGATCACCACGCTCGAAGGCCTGGGCACGCGCGACTGCTGGCATCCGGTGCGGCAGGCCTTCGAGGATGCCCAGGCCGCGCAGTGCGGCTACTGCCTCAACGGCATGGTGATGCAGGCCGCGGCACTGCTCGCGCGCGAGCCGCAGCCCAGCGAGGCACGCATCCGCAGCGAGCTCTCGGGCAACCTGTGCCGCTGCGGCACGCACGTCGAGATCCTGGACGCCGTGCAGCGCGCGGCAGTGCTGATCGCGAAGGGCGCGCGGTCGTGAAGCGGCGCGCCGAACTGCCCCGCACGCGCAACGACTTCCACCGTGCCGATGGCGTGCTCGTGGTCGTGCGCGAGACGCCGCCCGCGCCACCGCCGGCCAGGGGCCAGCCGACTCTGGTGGCTGGCGATCCGTCCGAAGGCCCCGAGGTGCTGCTGGCCGTATGGGACGACGGCAGCGTCACCGCGCTCAACGGCCATGTCGATCTCGGCACCGGCATCCGCACCGCGCTGGCGCAGATCGTGGCCGAGGAACTCGACGTCGCGCTCGCGCAGGTGCACATGGTGCTCGGCGACACCGCGCGCGCGCCCAACCAGGGCGCGACCATTGCAAGCGCCTCGATCCAGATCCATGCCGCGCCGCTGCGTTTCGCGGCGGCGCAGGCCCGAGCCTGGCTGATCGACCGGGCCGCCGAGCGCTTCGGCGTGCAGGCCACGCTGCTGTCGATCCGCGATGGCCGCGTCGTGGCCGCGCAGGATGCGGCCTTCGGCATCGCGATCGGCGAACTGGTCGCGGGTGGACGCGCGCTGCTGGAACTCGACCACGCCGCGCAGCCCAAGGATCCGCGCGACTACCGCATCGTCGGCACGCCGCAGCCGCGCGTCGACATCCCGGCCAAGCTCGCGGGCGAGCCGGTCTTCGTGCACGACATGCGCCTGCCCGGCATGCTGCACGGCCGCGTCGTGCGGCCGCCGTATGCCGGCGCCGACCACGGCGACTTCATCGGCAACACGCTCGAGTTGGTCGACAAGGCCTCGATCGCCCACATCCCGGGCATCCGCGCGGTGGTCGTGATCCGCGACTTCGTCGGCATCGTGGCCGAGCGCGAGGAGCATGCCGAGCAGGCGCTGCGCGAGCTGCGCGTGCGCTGGAAGTCCTGGCCGGGGCTGCCGGCGCTCGACGACCTCGAAGCTGCGATCCGCGCCAACCCGGCGACGCAACGCCTGCTGGTGGACGAGGGCGACGTCGAGGGTGGCCTCGCCGGGGCGGCGCTGCCGATGCCGCGCACCTACCTGTGGCCCTACCAGATGCATGCGTCGATCGGGCCTTCGTGCGCCGTGGCCCACTGGCAGCCCGACGAGGGCGTGACGCTGCGCGTCTGGGCCGGTTCGCAGAACCCGCACGTGCTGCGTGCCGACCTGGCGAAGCTCATGGGGCTGGCCGATCCCGCGATCGACGTGGTGCGCATGGAGGCCGCGGGCTGCTATGGCCGCAACGGCGCCGACGACGTCGCGGCCGATGCGGCGCTGCTCGCGCGCGCGGTCGGCGCACCGGTGCGCGTACAGCTCACGCGCGAACAGGAGCACCTGTGGGAGCCCAAGGGCGCCGCGCAGCTCATGCACATCGAGGGCGGACTCGATGCGGAGGGCGGTGTGGCCGCCTACGACTTCGAGACCTCGTATCCGTCGAACGGGGCGCCGACGCTGGCGCTGCTGCTGACGCGCACCATCGAGCCCGTGGCGCAGGCCTTCGAGATGGGCGACCGCACCGCGCGGCCTCCCTATGCGTACCCCAACCTGCGCGTGAAGGTCAACGACATGGCGCCGATCGTGCGCGCCTCGTGGCTGCGCGGCGTGTCGGCGCTGCCGAGCTCGTTCGCGCACGAGTCCTACGTGGATGAGCTCGCGACCGCCGCGGGCGTCGATCCGGTCGCGTTCCGCCTGCGCCTCCTGCACGATCCGCGCGCGGCCGAGCTGGTGCGCGAGACCGCGCAGAAGGCCGGCTGGCGCATGCGCACCGGGCCGCAGGAAGATGCCGATGGCGACCATTCCTCGCGCCGACCCGAGGCGCGCGTGGGTCCGGGCGGCGACGTGCTGTTCGGCCAGGGTTTTGCCTACGCGCGCTACGTGCACAGCAAGTGGCCGGGCTTCGGTGCCGCATGGTCGGCCTGGGTGGCCGATGTCGAGGTCAACCGGCGGACCGGCGAGGTCCACGTGCGGCGCGTGGTGGTCGGCCATGACGCCGGCCTCATGGTCAACCCCGCCGGCGTCGAGCACCAGGTGCACGGCAACGTGATCCAGACCACCAGTCGCGCGCTCAGGGAAGAGGTGCGCTTCGCGCCGCAGGCCGCGCCCGGCGCAACGCAGCTGCCCGGCGTGCCGGCCTCGGGCGTGGTGGCGAGCCGCGAGTGGGGCAGCTACCCGATCCTCAGCTTCCGCGAGGTGCCGGTGATCGAGGTGATGCACATCCAGCGCCCGGGCGAGCTGCCGCTCGGCGCGGGCGAGTCGTCCTCGGTGCCTGGTACCGCCGCGATCGCGAACGCGATCTTCGACGCCACGGGCGTGCGCTTCCGCTCGCCGCCCTTCACGCCGGAAGTCGTGCGGGCCGCGCTCAACCCGTTGCCGCCGGCTGCGGGTGGCGCAGGCGGCCTGGATGCCCGCGGCCAGGGCGACGGCGGAGCGAACGGCGATGCAGGCAGATCGGCGCGGGGAGGGCTGCCCCAAGCCGCACCCTGGCCGCGCCGCCGGGGCCTCTGGGCCGGTGCTGCGGCGCTGCTGGTGGGCGGCATCGGCGTCGTTGCGGGACTGTTCGGCTGGCGCTCGGCGATCGCGCCGGTGTCTTTCAGCGAACCTGCCTACAGCGAAGCGAGCGTGGAGCGCGGCCGCACGCTGGCCGCGCTCGGCGACTGCGCGGTCTGCCACACGGCCACCGGCGGCGCGCCGAACGCGGGCGGCCGGGCCATCGAGACGCCCTTCGGCACCCTGTTCAGCACCAACCTCACGCCCGACGCCGAGACCGGCCTGGGCCGCTGGTCTTTCAGCGCGTTCCAGCGCGCGATGCGCGAGGGTGTCTCGCGCGACGGGCACCACCTCTATCCGGCCTTCCCCTACACGGCCTTCGCAAAGACCAGCGACGACGATCTGCAGGCGCTGTACGCGTACTTCATGTCGCTGCCGCCGGTGCGCGCCGAGACGCCGGCGGCCGAGCTCGCCTTCCCGTTCGGGCTGCGCCCGCTGATGGCGGGCTGGAACGCGCTGTTCCACGATCCGACGCCGTACCGGCCCGAGGCCGCGCAGAGCGCCGAATGGAACCGAGGCGCGTACCTGGTCAACGGCCTCGGCCATTGCGGCGCCTGCCACACGCCGCGCAACGCGCTGGGGGCCGAGCAGGGCGGAAGCGCCTACCTGTCCGGCGCGATGATCGACGGCTGGGAGGCGCCCGCGCTTACGGCGCTGTCGGGCGCCGCCGTGCCCTGGACGGCCGAAGCGCTCTACGCGTACCTGCGCACCGGCCATGCCAGCCGGCACGGCATCGCGGGTGGCCCGATGGCCGAGGTGGTGCGCGAACTGGCTGCGGTGCCCGATGCCGACATCCGCGCCATGGCGACCTACCTCGTCTCCTTCCAGCCGGCTCTGGACGAGGCGGAAGCCAATCGACAGGCGCAGCGCGTGGTCGCGAGCGCGGCGGCCGGGCAGGGACAGCTGCTCGGTCCTGCGCAGCGCATGTTCGACAGCGCCTGCGCGGCCTGCCATCACGACGGCGATGGCCCGACGCTGCTCGGCGTGAACACGCCGCTGGCGCTCAACAGCAACCTCACCAGCGCGCGGCCCGACAACCTGCTGCGCACCATCCTCGACGGCGTGCGTGAGCCGGCCGCGCGCGAGATCGGCTTCATGCCCGCCTTCCGCGACGCGCTCGATGACGCGCAGATCGCCGAGCTTGCAGGCTATATGCGCGCGCGCTTTGCACCGCAGGAGGCGGCGTGGACGGATCTGCCGAAGAGCGTGGCGCGGGTGAGGGCCTCTGCTTCTGCCTCTGCCTCTGCCTCTGCCTCTGCCTCTGCCTCTGCCTCGGGCGAGCGTTGAGAGGCTTCGTATGTGGTGGGCTGTGGGGGCTGCGCGGCCGGTGGTTGACGTTCGGGTAGCGCGGCGCGGCTTGTGGCTGTGGGCTGCGCGGCGCGGCTGGGGGTGTGGGTCGCGGGCTCCTGCCGTGGCGGTCGGCACGTAGCGCCGACTCCGTTGCGGTGCTCGCCTGCGGGCGGTGTCGCGGAACTCGTTGCGTGCCCCTTCGGTGCACGCCACTCGGACAGCCGCGACAAGCCAGACAACGAAGCGCGTGTCTTCGCACGCGCCCGCCCACAGACTGCGCTCCTCACCGCCCCGGAAGTCGCCCGCGCCCCACACCCCCAGCCACGCCGCGCCGGGACGTCATGTCTGATCGAAGAGAAACGTACTGCCTCGGCCTTCATCCATCGGGTGCGCGTTCGCGCCCTGGCGTCACCTCGGTTTAGTCCTCGGGTGTTGATCGCGCCCTGAAACCGCCACACCGCCACCACAGCCGGGGTGTCTGCCGGTGGGCGGCGGTGCGCCTGTGGGGCGCCGAGGAGCGCAGCGTGGCCGGCTGCGCGTGC
>NZ_JASZYQ010000005.1 GCF_030316885.1 Variovorax jilinensis
CTACAACCGCGAGGGCGCCAAGATCTCGGAAGGCATCCGCCAGCACTGGTGGCTGCAGGGAATGATGGGCGGCATCAAGGCGCACCACGACTGCATCAAGGCCTTCTCGGAAACCGACTTCACCGAGGACCTGAAGAAGATCGATGTTCCCACCCTCGTGATGCACGGCGACGACGACCAGATCGTGCCGATCGACGCCTCGGGCCGGATGTCGGCCAAGCTCGTGAAGGGCGCCGAGCTCAAGGTCTACCCAGGGCTGCCGCACGGCATGTGCGCGACGCACCCCGAGATCATCAACGCCGACCTGCTGGCGTTCATCAAGCGCTGATCCGGCGCGACGCGATCCATCCACCGAAAGGAGCAACCGATGTTCGGATTGACAACGCTCGGCGTCATCCACACCGCCATCAGTCTCGTCGCGCTGGCTGCCGGACTGGCATCGATCCTGCGCTACCGCGAGATCGCCGGACGGACAACGCTGGGCCAGACCTACGTCTGGGCCACGGTCCTCACTTGCCTCACCGGCTTCGGCATCTTCCAGCGGGGCGGCTTCGGTGCGCCGCACGTGCTCGGCATCCTGACGCTGGTGGTGCTCGCCGTCGCCGCGGTGGCCGGGCGCACGCAGCTCTTCGGCCGGGCCTCGCGCTACGTCGAGACCATCGCCTATTCGACCACGCTGTTCTTCCACATGATCCCCGGCCTGACCGAAACCTTCACGCGCTTTCCGGCCGGGGCACCGCTTTTCAGCAGCCCCGAGGATCCCGCGCTGCAGAAGGCCGTGGGCGTCTGTTTCGCGCTGCTGATCGTCGGCTGCATCTTCCAGGTGCGGCGCATCCGCGCGGGCGGCGCCCATGGCGCGGTGCCGAGCTACTGACCCGGCCCTCACCAGGCCACGGGCAGCTTGCGCAGGATCACCATCCGTCCGTCACGCTGGCCCACATAGCCGCCGGCCTGCAGCTCGCGCATGACACGGTTGACCATCTCGCGCGAGGCGCCGATGCGATCGGCAATGTCCTGCTGCGTGAGCCTGGCGCGCACCAGACGCTCGTCGCCCACCGGCTCCGACAGCTCTGTCAGCACGCGCACCATGCGCCCGTAGACGTCCTGCAGCGCGATGCTGCGCACCTGCTCGGTGAGCCGGCGCACCATGCGGATCAGCTTGTGCGTGAGGTGCAGCGCGAAGTCCGGATGGGCGGCGAGGAACTGGCGCAGCTCCGAGCCCTGCACGATGCGGCATTCGCAGGGCTCGACCGCCTTGATCGACGCCGAGCGCCGCTCGCCGTCGAGCGACAGTTCGCCGAAGTAGCCGCCAGGCCCGTATTCGCTCAGCACCAGCTCGCGGCCGTCGTCCGAGCTCGCGTAGACCTTCACGCGGCCGCTCAGCAGGATGTAGAGCGAATCGCCGAGCTCGCCCTCGTCGATGAGCACCGCGTGGGTGGGGAAGGATCGCACCAGGCCGTGCGGAGAGATGGCGTCCAGCAGCGCCTGCGGCAGCCGGTTGCCGTCGCTGTCCTCCGTGAAGCCCATGTAAGTCCTCGTGTTTCGGGCACCCGCCCGCGGCGGATCGACGGGGACCGACTTTAGCGCCAGATCAGGCGGCCGGCACGATGCCGCGCACGTCGAAGCAATCGACCGGCCGCTGGAAGCCCTTGAGCACGAGCGCCAGCGGCGGCTCGACCTCGAGCAGCGGTTCGAGCTGTGCGTGGACCTTGCGCGAGATCAGGATCTGGTTGCTCGCCGCCTCGCCGCACAGGCGCGCCGCGAGGTTGGTCACGGTGCCGATCGCGCCGTAGTCCCAGCGGCCCTCGAAGCCGATCGCGCCGATCGTCGCGAAGCCCTGCGCGATGCCGATGCCCAGGCCCAGCGCATAGCCGCGACGCAGCCAAGATTCGGCCAGCGAGCCGATGCGCTCGCGGATCGCGAGCGACATCCGCACCGCGCGCTCGGCCGCATCGGGCTGCAGCACCGGATCGTTGAAGAAGATCATCATGCCGTCGCCCGTGAAGTGCTCGAGCGTGCCTTCGTGTGCAAGGATCAGCTCGCCCGTGGCCGCATGGTATTGGCGCAGCACGCCCATCACTTCCTCGGGCTCGGCCACTTCGGCGAAGGCCGTGAAGCCGCGCAGGTCCAGGAAGACCACGGTGATCTCGCGCCGGTGGCTCTGCAGCGGGTCTTCGGCGCCGCCGCTCAGGATCGCATCGGCGAGCTGCGGCGAGAAGAAGCGCCGCAGGCGGCCGATGCGTTCGAGCTCCGCGACCTGGATGGCGACGCGCCGTTCGAGCGTGGCGTTCCAGTCCTGCGTCTGCGCGACCAGTTCCTCGACCCGGTCGTGCAGCCCCTTGATGCGCAGCATCGAGCGCACGCGCGCAGCCAGCGCCGCGTGATCGACCGGCTTGGTGAGGTATTCGTCGCCCCCGGCCTCGAGCCCGGCCACCACGTCCTTGAGATCGGCCATGGCGGTGACGATGATGATCGGCGTGAACGGAAAGGACGGATCGGCGCGCAGGCGCCGGCAGACCTCGAAGCCGTCGAGACGCGGCATCATGAGGTCGAGCAGGATCAGGTCGGGCGTGAGTTCGCGCGCCGCCGCGAGGCCTTCCTCGCCGTCGGCGGCGGAGACCGCCTCGTAGCCTTCGCTGCGCAGGCGCGCTTCCAGAATCTTGACGTTGGTCGCGTTGTCGTCGACGATGAGGATGCGCGGGGGGTTTCTCACCGTCGGGTCTCCCAAGCCAAAAACTTTAGCGGCTTCGTGTCGACTCCACAAGGCTGCAGGCGGCTTCCTCGGCCCCTCGATGGAGTCCAGGCCATCAAACTCGAACAGCTTGTTACGCGCGTGCTCAATCGGTCACCTTTCGCCTGGCTGGTGCTCCGGGTCGCGCATGTGCGGGCCTCGGTCCACACCAAGCTGCTGGTCGCGTTCCTGATCATCACGGCGCTCTTCATCGCGATGGCGCTCGCGAGCCTGCTGCTGCTCGCAAGCACCACCGAGCAGAGCAGGCTGCTCGACGAGGCGCACGAGCGCGTGGCCTGGTCGCAGCAGAGCCAGTACGCGCTCGCGCGCCAGATGCACTACACGGCGCTGGCGCTGCTGTCGCGCGACGAGGCGGCGATCGAGCGGATCCTGCGCGAGAACAACCGCTTCAACGAGACGCTGGCCAAGCTCGACACCGCCACCGCCGCAGGCCAGAAGGGGCTGATCGACCAGATCCGGGCCCAGCAGGACGACGCCATGGGCGTGGTGGCCGACATCGCGAACGCGATTCGCGACAACAAGCTCAGCGACACCACGGCCGAGCTTCTGCGGCGCGAGGAACGGCTCGACGAGCAGATCGCGCTGCGCATGGGCCAGCTGGTGGCCGCGGAGCAAGACCGCATGACGCGGCTGCGCGAGAGCGTGAACGCGGCCAACCGCCGGTCGCTGATCCTCACGGGCGTGTTCGCTGTCAGCGCGATGCTGCTGGCCTGGCTGTGCGGCTTCGTGATCTCGTGGTCGTTCATCCTGCCGGTGCGCGAGGCCCACGTGTTCCTCGGCGATGTCGCGGCGGGCAACTTCGGGCGCAGAATCTCGGTCCCCAACCGTGATGAATTCGGAACGCTCGCCGACCGGATGAACCACATGAGCATGCAACTGCAACGCCTCGCCGAAGGCCAGCGCCAGGCCGCCGCCGCGCTCGGCGATCTCAACGAGCAGCTGTCGCGCGCCAGCCAGGCCAAGAGCGAGTTCCTGGCCAACATGAGCCACGAGCTGCGCACGCCGATGAACGCGATCCTGGGCTTCAGCGAGATGATGATCGACGGCATCTACGGCGAGGTGCCGCAGGCGCTCGAGGAACCGCTCACCGACATCCAGGTGAACGGCCGCAACCTGCTGCGCCTGATCAACGACGTGCTCGACCTCTCGAAGATCGAGGCCGGCCGCATGGAGCTCGCGCTCGAGGACTATTCGGTCAGCGACGTCGTGCAGACGGTGCGCAGCTCGCTGCGCTCGATCGCGGCCGAGAAGGGGCTCGCCTTCACCGCCCACGTGCCGGAAGACCTGCCGGTCGCGCGCGGCGACAGCGGCCGGCTCACCCAGTGCCTGACCAACCTCGCGGGCAACGCACTCAAGTTCACGCGCCAGGGCAGCGTCGACATTGCGGTCGAACTGGCAGGCGACCAGCTGGTGTATTGCGTCGCCGACACCGGCATCGGCATCGCGGCCGAGGAGCTCGACAACATCTTCACCGAGTTCCGCCAGGTCGACACCACCATCACGCGCGAGTTCGGCGGCACCGGCCTCGGGCTCAGCATCTCGAAGAAGTTCGTCGAGCGCCTGGGCGGGCGCATCTGGGTCGAGAGCGAACCGGGCCGCGGTTCGCGCTTCATGTTTTCAGTGCCGCTGCGCGCGGGGGAAGGTCTCTCATGAGCGAACGCAAGATCCTCTACGTGGAGGACAACGAATACAACCGCAAGATCGTGCGCCAGCTGCTGAGCCGCTCGGCCTGCCGCCTGATCGAGGCCGGCGACGGCGAGACCGGCGTGGCGCTGGCGCAGCAGGAGCTGCCGGACCTGATCCTGATGGACGTGCAGCTGCCGAAGATGTCGGGGCTCGATGCCACGCGGCGCCTCACGACCGACGAGGCGACCCGGCACATCCCGATCATCGTGATCACCTCGTATGCGCTGAGCGGCGATCGCGAGAAGGCGCTGCAGGCCGGCGCCGCGAGCTACCTGGCCAAGCCCTACAGCCCGAGCGAGCTGCTCGCGATGGTGAAGCAGTTCCTGCCCGGTCTCTGAGGTTCCACGCACGAGGAGGTCCGCGATGTCGAACACCTTCCACCAGGGCTTCGCCCGCTTCGGCGCGATCGCGCTGATGTGCTGCACCGCGCTGCCTGCCTGGGCCGAGGAAGACCAGGCCCAGCAGTTCACGCCCGAGTTCCGCCAGGTCCACACGGGCATCGATCCCAAGCACACGCCGAAGATCACGGCGCCCGACAGCGTCAGGCGCGGCGCCTGGTTCAACGTCACGGTGAGCGTGGGCACGGGCTCCCTGCATCCTTCGCTGCAGGAGCACTTCGTGCGCTACATCGCCCTCTACAAGGACACGGTCGAGATCGCGCGCGCCTACCTGCATCCCGTGTATTCGCAACCCACCGTGACCTTCACGGTGGCGCTCGACGAGGGCGGCGCGCTGCGCGCGGTGGCGGAGCCGACCCACTCCTCGGCCTGGGAGGCCACAAAGAAGATCACGGTGCAGCCCTGAGCGCGACGCGCCTCGCTACCTCGCCTTCATCTCGACCGTGAGCTGTGCGGCCTGCTGGTCGCTCACGGTGGCGCTCGCCGGCACGGTGCCCAGCCGCTCGTGCCAGATCTGCAGCTTGTACGAACCCGGCGGCAGCTTGTCGAAGGCGAAGCGTCCGTCGGCGCCCGTCACGGCGTACCAGGGATGCGCTGCGACGACCACCCAGGCGGTCATCCATGCATGCAGGTCGCAATTGATGCGCACGATCTCGGGCTCGGCGAAGGTGACCGGGATCGTCCGCCCCATCGGCTGCGTGCGATTGAACGAGACGTTGCGCTTGGGCGTGGCGTGGATGTTGTGGAGCAGGCGGTCGCTGTTGAGGAACTCGACCGTTCCGCCGGCCGGCACGATCACGATGCGCGGCAGGAAGGTGCAGCCCTTCTGGTCGAGCTCGACCTTCTCGGTGCGCGGCGCCAGGGGCGCGCCCGGCGGGGGCGTCTCGATCCAGACCACCGCGTTGCGCAGTTCCCGGTTGGCCGAGACCACGAGGTCGTCGACCGGCTTCTCGTGGCCGCACAGGTACTGGTCGATCGTGACCGGCACCTTGCCCTGTGCGGGAACGCTGCCCGACACCACCACCTTGCCGCGCAGTTCGCCGGCCAGGCCGTGCAGCGGCAGGCTGCCGCACAGCAGCAGCGAGAGCCACGGCAGCAGCCGCGGGCACGGCTTCCGGTTCGGGGTGGCAGTCAATGGACGTCCTTCGTGGAGGCCCGCAAAGGGTAGTCCTGCGGCCGCGCGGGCGTCAATACGCCGAAGTGGGGATGCGGCGCGCGACAATCACTCGCCCATGTCCTCCTCCCCCTCGCCTTCCTCGCTGCGCTCCCGTCTCCGGACCATGGCCCCGGCCCGCCTCAAGGCCCTTCGCACGCTGTGGCAGCCGCTCGCGGGCGGCCTCGCGGTGCTCCTGCTGCTGCTGGCCTTCGTGCTGGTGGCCAGCGAAATGCTCGAGGGCGACACCCACGCGATCGACATGGGACTGCTGCGAGCAGCCAAGGACTTCCGCGATGCCCATCCCGTGTTCGCCCACGTGATGCGCGACCTCAGCGGCCTCGGCAGCACCACGGTGCTGACCCTCGTCACGCTGGCCACCGCGGGCTACCTGCGGATGACCGCCTCGCGCACGGCGGCCCTGCTGGTGCTGGCCTCGAGCGGCGGCGCGGCGATCGTCGTCAGCGTGCTGAAGCCGGCCTTCGGCCGCCTGCGTCCCGATGCCGCGCTGGCCGACTACGCGGCCTCGGGCCTGAGCTTTCCGAGCGGCCACGCGAGCATGTCGGCCGCGGTCTTCCTGACCCTCGGCGCGCTGACCGCCAACACGCGCAGCCGCCTTGGCGAACGGCTCTACATCCTGGGCATCGCGGCCTTCGCGGCACTGCTGGTCGGGCTGAGCCGCATCGCGTTGGGCGTGCACTGGGCCAGCGACGTGCTGGGCGGCTGGGCGCTCGGCACCGCCTGGGCGCTGGCCTGGTCGATGCTGGCCTTCCGGATCATGCGCAAGGACTGAGACCGGCGCACGCAGACCGGCCGCCCGACGCCCTACCAGCCGCTACTTGCCGCTATTTGCCGCGCCGCGACACGAGCCGCCGCAGCGCCGCGCGTACGCCGGGCTTGTCGGCCACGCCGACCGCGATCGGCGCCTGCCGGTAGAGCGCACGCTGCTCCTCGAGCACGATGCGCAATGCGGCCAGGCTGGCCTCGCTGTAGGCCCACACGCCTGAGACAATGAAATGTCCGGGCAGCGCGTCGGGCTTGGGATGGATCTGGACGTCGATCGCGCCGATGCGCTCCATCGTGTCGAGGCGGGAGGCCGCCTGTTCGACACCGCCGCCGAGAATGTTGATCTCGCGCGTGAACGCGAAGCTGATCGCCTGCACCTGGTGGAAGTTCTCGGAGATGAAGTCGCAGATCTCGAGGAAGACGAGCCGGCCGACGTGGCGCCGCTCCTCGCGCACCACGCGCGTGGGCACGAAGTGCTGGACGTGGATCTGCGTGCCGGAATTGCTCACCGGCACCGGGTCCAGCGTGCCGAGCAGGACATTGGCGTCATGGACATGCATGGGCATTCCGAGCTGGTAGGGGACAGCGCCGGGCCCGGTGATCCGCAGTTTCTTGAACGTCATGTGCGCTGTGCGGACCGCACCTCCGGGGCCCATCCCCGGAAAGTCCGCATCGCTGCCGCCTTTCGTCAGCCACTTTAAGAGCAGCCGGCGCTCGCGGCCATCGGTGCGCTCTCAGTTAGCGGACCGGAACTCGACAAAGTTCACGCAAGGTGGCAGCAATTCACCCTGCAGTTACCAGCGGGCGCCGAAGTTCCGCCGCAGTTCGTTGATCTCGGCCTCGCCGAGGGGATGCGGCGGGTCGGCCCGCGTGAGGAGGCCCAGGCGCGCCGTTTCCTCGAGCTCCTCGAGCACGGCCATTGCCTCGCCCGGCGAGTCGTGCCAGACGTTGGGACCGAGCCGCTGCAGCATCACGGCCCGGATCGGCGTCCCGGCCGCGCCGTGCTGCTCGATCGCCCGGGCCACCAGCGCCACCGCCTCGGGCGCGCCGGGACGGTGGTAGGGGATGACGGGCACATGGCCCACCTTCATCACGAAGTAGGGCGTCAGCGCGGGCAGCAGCTCGCGTCCCGGCGCCTTGAGGCTCAGTGCGACGCAGTGCGTGCTGTGGGTGTGGATCACGCAGCGGGTCGCGGGATCGAAGGGCACCGCCGCGGCATAGATGCGGGCATGCAGCGCCATCGTCTTGCTGGCGCGGTCGCCGTGGGTCTGGCGCAGGCTGCCGTCGAGTCGCGCGAGCTTCGCGGGGTCGAGCTGGCCCAGGCATGCGTCGGTCGGCGTGATGAGGAAGCCGTCGTCGAGCCGCACGCTGATGTTGCCCGCGGTGGCATGCACGTAGCCGCGCTCGAACAGGCTCCGGCCGACCCGGCAGATCTCGTCGCGCGCGCGATGCTCGTTCATGCCAGCGCCGCGAAGGCCTTGGTGAAGAAATCGTCGGTGCCGAAATTGCCGGACTTGAGCGCGATGTGAAGACCCTGTCCGCCGGCCGTCGCACTCGCGGCATGGCACCACGGAACGCCGGGATCGATCTGAGCCCCGATCTGCAGTTGCGCGATGCCCAATGCCTGCACGCAGGCGCCCGAGGTCTCGCCACCCGCCACCACGAGCTGCCGCACGCCGCGCTCGACCAGCCCGCGCGCGATCGCTGCGATCGCCTCCTCGACCATGGCGCCCGCCGCCTCCACGCCCAGCCGCTCCTGCACCGCCTTCACGGCCGCGGGATCGGCGGTCGAATAGACCAGCAGCGGCCGCGCGCCGAGCAGCGGCGCGGCCCACTCGAGGGCCTGCGCGACCAGCGCGTCGACGCCTCCCGCCAGTTGCATCGGATCGACCGCGAACGCAGGGCCGCCGCCCGCGATGAACTCGGCGACCTGCCGGTTCGTGGCCTGCGAACAGCTGCCCGACACCACGGCACGATGGCCGCCCGGCTCGGGCAGCGCACTCGCCGTGGAAGACGGCGCGATGCCGAAGTTCGCCGGCAGCCCGATCGCAACGCCCGATCCCGCCGTCACCAGCGGCAGGTCGGCCAGGGCCGGACCCAGCCGAAGCAGGTCGGCGTTCGATACCGCATCGACGATCGCGATGCCGACGCCTTCGCCACGCAACTGCGCGATGCGGCCACGGATCGCCTCGGCGCCAGCCGCCACGACCGCGTGGTCGATCAGCCCGACGCGGCGCCGGGTCTGGGCCTGCAGCACGCGCACCAGGTTCGGATCGGTCATCGGCGTGAGCGGATGGTTCTGCATGCCGCTCTCGTCGAGCAGCTGGTCGCCGACGAACAGGTAGCCCTTGAAAACGGTGCGCTTGTTGTCGGGGAAGGCCGGTGTCGCGATGGTGAAGTCGCTGCCGAGCGCATCCAGCAGCGCATCCGTCACCGGGCCGATATTGCCCTGCGGCGTGCTGTCGAAGGTCGAGCAGTACTTGAAGTAGATCTGGCGAGCGCCCTGGGCCTGCAGCCAGGCCAGTGCTTCCAGCGACTGCGCCACGGCCTCGCCCGCAGGGTTGGTACGCGACTTCAGCGCCACGACCACCGCATCGACCGCGGCGTCGAGCGGCCCGTCGGGCACGCCGATGGTCTGCACGACGCGCATGCCCGCGCGCACCAGGTTGTTGGCGAGGTCGGTCGCGCCCGTGAAGTCGTCGGCGATGCAGCCGAGCAGGAGGACGGATGCGGATTCGGGAGCTGCGGTCACGGCGGGAGTCTAACGTCGGCCGCACCCTGCGGGCGCAGTGACGCCGGGCGACAGGCGCGAGAACGACAGCTCCGACGCCCTTGCACCTTGGTGCAGGCCGGCCTGCACCAAGGTGCAGGTGACACCCGGGGGCGCGAGAGGCATGCTTTCCGGCTCGGGTCGACTTCCGACCCGGACCGCGAACCACACAGGAGCATTCGATGGCATCGAAATCCAAGCAGGCGACGCAGGCCAAGGCCGCCGGCAAGCAACCCAACATCCTCGTCATCTGGGGCGACGACATCGGGATCGCCAACCTGAGCTGCTATTCGCACGGCCTCATGGGCTACCAGACGCCCAACATCGACCGCATCGCCAAGGAAGGCATGAAGTTCACCGACTCCTACGGCGAGCAGTCGTGCACGGCCGGCCGGTCGTCCTTCATCACGGGCCAGAGCGTGTATCGCACGGGCCTGTCGAAGGTCGGCATCCCGGCCGCGCCGATCGGCATGAACACCAAGCTGGTCACGATCGCGGCACTGCTCAAGAACCAGGGCTACGCCACCGGCCAGTTCGGCAAGAACCACCTGGGCGACCGCAACGAGCACCTGCCGACCAACCACGGCTTCGACGAGTTCTACGGCAACCTCTACCATCTGAACGCCGAGGAAGAGCCGGAGATGTACGACTACTACCCGGACAAGGACTTTCCCGACTTCAAGAAGAAGAACGGCCCGCGCGGCGTGGTGCATTCGTATGCCACCGACGTCGACGACCCGACCGAGGAGCCGCGCTGGGGCCGCGTCGGCAAGCAGAAGATCGAGGACACCGGGCCGCTCACGGTCAAGCGCATGGAAACCTGCGACGACGACTTCGCGGCCGAGGCCAAGAAGTTCATCGGCAAGCAGCACGAGGCCGGCAAGCCCTTCTTCGTGTGGCTCAACTTCACGCACATGCACATGTTCACGCACACCAAGAAGGAGAGCCTGGGCCAGGCCGGACGCTGGCAGTCGCCCTACCACGACACGATGATCGACCACGACAAGAACGTGGGCGAGATGCTCGACTACCTCGACGAGCTCGGCATCACCGAAGACACCTTCGTGATGTACTCGACCGACAACGGCCCGCACATGAACAGCTGGCCCGACGGCGCGATGACCCCGTTCCGCAGCGAGAAGAACACCAACTGGGAAGGCGCCTTCCGGATTCCGAAGATAGTGCGCTGGCCGGGCCGCATCCCCGCCGGCAGCGTGTCCAACGGCATCGTTCAGCACCACGACTGGCTGCCGACCTTCCTGGAAATGGCGGGCGAGCCCGACGTCGTCGAGAAATGCAAGAAGGGCGTGCAGGCCATCGGGCGCACCTACAAGAACCACATCGACGGCATCAGCCTGCTGGGCCACATCACCGGCAAGGAGAAGGAGAGCCCGCGCAAGCTCTTCGTCTACATCAGCGACGACGGCGACATCCTGGGCATCCGCTACGACAACTGGAAGGTGGTGTTCATGGAGCAGCGGATGGTGGGCACCATGGGCGTATGGGCCGAGCCCTTCGTGCGGCTGCGCCTGCCGAAGCTCTTCAACCTTCGCACAGACCCCTTCGAGCGCGCGGACTTCACCTCGAACTCGTACTACGAGTGGTTCCTGTACCACGCGTACATCCTGTACGGGGCCTATGCGATCGCCGACAAGTTCGCGGCCACCTTCAAGGAATTCCCGCCGGTGCAGAAGCCCAACACCTTCACGATCGACGATGCGCTGTCGAAGATGGCCGAGGCTTCGGTGGGAGGGTCGACCTGAGTCGCCGTGCGTGCGGGCTATCGCCCGCACGCGGGTCAACTAGCAGCCACGCGATCAGGCCCCGTGCGCGATCACGCGCGGCTCGCCGGTGGTGGTCTGCTGCGCCTCCAGCCGCTGCCGGTCCGCGATCAGGCGCGAGGTGACCAGCGTCACGACCTGGAAGCCGAAGGCGGGGTTCTGGAAATAGAGCTCCTTGAAGGTGGTCTCGTCGATGCGCAGCACGGTGCAGTCGGTCAGGCAGCGCGCGGTCAGCGTGCGGCGCTTGTCGGGCGCGAAGAAGGCGATCTCGCCGAACAGGCGGCCGGCCTCCATGACCTCGCCGATCTCGACGAACTCGATCCGCCCCGAGGCCAGGAAGTACAGGTGGGTCGCCGCATCGCCCTTGCGGAACAGCACGTAGGAGGCGCGGTGCTTGCGGCTGCGCATGTAGGGCCGCAGCCAGACACCCGAGAGGTCGTTCTGGGCCGCTGCCGCGGTGACCCGGCGCGTCAGCCGGACCATCTCCGAGGTGCGCCAGATGTTGATCGGCAGCAGCGCGCCGTGCAGCAGCATCATGATCAGGGAGGGATGCAACGCGCCGTAGAGCAGGAAGCCCAGGTTGCCCCCGACCGCCAGGCAACGCAGCGGGATCATGGTCTTGACGAAGGAGCTGACCACCACCAGCGCCCCTGCCACCGTCGCCGAGAGCACCGCCACGATGCCTGCCGGCGTGGCGATGGAGGCCATGAAGCTGGCAACTGCGGTCTCCCACAGGACGGTCATGAACATACGCGCTCCTTCGGGCCCGATCGGCCCGGGCACGATTGTGCTTGCAGGCGCCCGGTTTTGGCCCGGACCCGGCAATCTCAGGGCAGGCCCGCGCGCACCGCCATGTAGGCGCCCAGCAGGCCCAGGCCGGCAAAGAAGCAGCGCCGGAACACCGCGAGCGGCAGGCGCTCGCGCAGCCACTGTCCGATCGACATGCCGGCCAGCGCCGGCAGCAGCATCGCCAGCGAGGCGCCGGCCCAGGCGGCGGCATGGTGGTCCTGCCCCGCGAGCGCAACCGCCAGCGCCAGCGTCGAACTCGTGAACGACAGGCCCATGGCCTGGATGAGCGCATCGCGAGGCAGCCGCAGCGCCTGCAGGTAGACCACGGCCGGCAGCACGAAGACGCCCGTGAGCGCGGTGACCACGCCCGTGAGCGCACCCGCCAGCGGCCCCAGCCAGGCCTCGTGGCGCGCAGGGAGCGAGAGCTGCCAGCCGCGCAGCCCCCACGCCGCATAGGCGACCAGCGCCAGCCCGAGCCCCAGCGCCGCGCCCGATCCGGCCGGCCCGCCGAAGCACCAGGCACCGGCCAGCGTGCCGGCCACGATGCCCAGCTGCATGCCGCCCAGGCGCCGCAGCAGCCCCGAGAGCCCCGCGAACGGCCGCAGCTGCCAGACGTTGGTGACCAGCGAAGGCACGATCAGCAGCGCTGCGGCCGCGGCCGGCGGCATCCAGACCGCGAGCAGCGCCATCGACAGCGTCGGCAGCCCGAGGCCGATCACGCCCTTCACCACGCCGGCCAACACGAAGACGGCGGCCACCAGCAGCCACACCCAGGGATCGAATTGCGTCATGCCCGCCAGTGTCGCGAGCAAGGTCAGCGATGAAAATGCGGAATCCGCACAGCCACCCTCAGGCACAGGCTGAGCGTCCCGTGCTAACTTGCGGCCATGCGTTTCGACCTCACCGACCTGCGACTGTTCCAGAACATCGTCGAGGCCGGCAGCATCACGGCCGGCGCGGCCCTCACGCACATGACGCTGGCATCGGCCAGCCAGCGCGTGCTTGGCATGGAATCGGGCCTCGGCACGCCGCTGCTGCTGCGCTCGCGCACCGGCGTGCAACCCACCGAGGCCGGGCGCACGCTGGTGCACCACGCGCGCCTCGTGCTGCAGCAGATGGAGCGCCTGCGCGGCGAGCTCGGAGAGTACGGCAGCGGCCTGCACGGCCACGTGCGCCTGCTGTGCAACACCTCGGCCATGACCGAGCACCTGCCGGAGGCGCTCGCGGAGTTTCTGGTGCGCAACCCGCAGGTCTCCGTCGATCTCGACGAACAGCCCAGCGCCGAGATCGTCGACGCGTTGCGCAGCGGCCTCGGCGACATCGGCATCGTTTCGGACGTGGTCGACGTCGAGGGCCTGCAGAGCTTCCCCTTTCGCCGCGACGACCTGGTGCTGGTGGTGCCGCGCGGCCACGCGCTGGCACGCCGCCGCCGCGTGGCGCTCGCCGAACTGGTAGACCTGCGCTTCGTCGGCCTGCCCGAGGACAGTCCGCTGCAGGCCCATGTCGCGCTCCATGCGCGGCGCCTCGGCAAGCGGCTTGCCTACCGCGTGCGGGTGCGCAGCTTCGAGGCGGTCTGCCGCATGGTCGAGCAGGGCATCGGTGTCGGCATCGTCCCCAGGGCCGCAGCCGAGCGCAGCGCCGCGCGCGAACGGCTGCGCGCCATCGCGATCGACGAGCCGTGGGCCCGCCGCCACCTGCTGGCCTGCGTGCGCGACGTCGAGGCGCTGCCGCTGCATGCACGGCGCATGCTGGGCCAACTGCTGGCGCCGGCGGCACAATAGCCCCGCATGCCTGATACCGCGGACGTCCCCGTCGATTCGATCGTCGCGCTGCTCGAGGCGCTGGTGCGCACACCGAGCCGCGCCGGCATCGATCCGCTCGGGCCGGTGGAGCAATGCATGGCGGACTGGCTCGCGGCCCATGGCCTCCCGGCGCGGCGCCTGCGCGGCCCCGGCGGTGAAGCGCTCGGCCTGTATGCCGAGGTGCAAGGCGCACGACCCGGCGGCCGCTGGACCGTGCTCGACGCCACTCTCGACACCGCGGGCTTCGGAGATGCCGCCACCTGGCATTCGGCTCCGACCGAGCCGCGCATCGCCGAAGGCTGGCTGTACGGCCGCGGCAGCGCCGATTCCAAGGGCGGGGCCACCCTCTTCGCCCACCTGCTGCGCGAGTTCGGACGCCAGCCGGATCGCTTCGCGGGCCGGCTCGGCGTGCTGTTCGATCTCGACGAGCACTCCGGAGGCTTCGGCGGCGCGCGCGCCTTCTTCGACCATCCACACGAGGGCGGCCCGCCGCCTCGGCCCGACGGCGTGATCATCGGCTACCCGGGGATGGACCGCATCGTCACGGGCGGGCGCGGTTTCCTGCGCGCGCGCATCGCGGTGCGCGGCATCGCCGCCCATTCGGGCGCCTCGCGGCAGCGGGGGCTCAACGCAATCTCCCGCGCCACCGCGCTGGCGCAGGCGCTGGACGCCGCCGCGCTGCCGCCGGTCGACCCTTCGTTCGGCCTGGCGCCGCAGCTCACGCTCACCGGCATCCAGGCCGGCGACGGCGGATACACCCAGGTGCCCGATCTCTGCGAACTGCGGGTCGACCTGCGGCTGACGCCGAGCTTCACCGACGTGCAGGCGCGGGCGCTCGTGCAGCAGGCAGTGGCCGCGCTGGACGCGCGGCGGCCCGACGCGCCCGCCAGCGCGATCGAATGGGCGCCGGGGTGGCCGCCCTACCGCGTGCCCGACGACGATCCGATGCTCGCCGCGCTGCGCGAGGCCGGCCGCGCCGAGCTCGGTCGCACGCTGCCGAGCGCGGTGGTCGGCCCCTCGAACATCGGCAACTACCTGCACGGCCTCGGCGTGCCGGCCCTGTGCGGCTTCGGCCTGCACGGCGAGAACCTCCATGCGGCCGACGAGCGCATCGCGCTCGCCAGCATCGAGCCGGTCTACCGCATCTACCGCGACGCGCTGCAGCGCCTGCAGCGACCATGAGGAGGATCCCGCCATGGCTGCTGCTCCCGCTGCAAACCCCAGCGCCCATCCCGACGCATCGACGCCGCGCACCGAGGAACTGCGTCTGGCACTCGTGCTCAACGGCGGCGTCAGCCTGGCCGTCTGGATGGGCGGCGTTTCCTTCGAGCTCAACCGGCTCGTGCGCGAGACGCATCCCGTCTACAAGGGCCTGCTCGAGCTAACCGGCACGGCCGCGCGCATCGACGTCATCAGCGGCACCAGCGCAGGCGGCATCAACGGTGCCGCGCTGGCGCTGGCCCAGATCCACGACCAGAGTCTCTACGGACTGCGCGACGTCTGGCTCGAGACCGCCGGGCTCGACCGCCTGCTGCGCGATCCCGAGGAGCCCGACCCCAGCTCGCTGCTGCGCGGCGACGACTGGTTCCTGCCCGAGATCCGGCGCGCCTTCGCGGAGCTGTGCAAGAGCACGCCGGCCGCACCGGCCCAGGT
The DNA here is from genome assembly GCF_030316885.1 of Variovorax jilinensis. Classification (GTDB taxonomy): domain Bacteria; phylum Pseudomonadota; class Gammaproteobacteria; order Burkholderiales; family Burkholderiaceae_C; genus Variovorax; species Variovorax jilinensis. Next base: position 15,571 of record NZ_JASZYQ010000005.1, read on the forward strand.
GCCGATGCTGCTGAGCCTGACCTCGACGCTGTTCGATGGGGTGTCGCAGACCCAGCTCGACGACTTCGGCGCCGTGATCGAGGATACGGTGCACCGCGCGCTCTGGCGCTTCGAGCGGATGGAGGGCACCGCGGACGAGTTCGCCCGCCCGCGCATCGTCGACCAGCTGGCCTTTGCAGCCCGCGCCACGGCCTCGTTCCCGGTGGCCTTCGAGCCCGCGCACTTCGATCCCGCCGACGAGGTGTTCGGTGACGACCGGCCGCTGCGCGCGCGCCTGTCGCCGGACCAGAAGATCGAGACCCAGACCTTGCTGCTGGACGGCGGCATCCTCGACAACCGACCCTTCGATGCGGCCCTCGAAGGCATCGCGCGGCTGCCGGCGCAAGGCAACACGCGCCGCGTGCTGGCCTACGTGGTGCCCGATCCGGCTGCGCAGGCCGAGCGCCGCGTGCCCGACAAGGCGACCGGCAAGCTGCCCAAGCCCACGCTCGCGCAGGTCACCTGGCGCAGCCTGGTCAGCATCCCGGCCTCGCAGTCGATCGCGGGCCACATGGCGCGGCTGCGCGACCACAACGACGAAGCCTCGAACCGCTGGGCCCGCCTGGTCGGCGCGGTGCGCCATGTGGGCGCCCGGCGGCTGATGGACAACGCGGCCACGATGCTGCCGGCCTACCGCACGCGGCGCATCGACGGCGTCATCGACTACCTGATCGCCGAGACCGAGACCGGGCTGGCCGCATCCAGGGCCGGCGCGCCCGGCGGAGCCGGCTCCGACGACACCGAGGTGGCAATGCGCCGTGCCACGCGCCAGTGGCTGCGCTGCACCTGGCGCAGCGCCGACCTGCCGCACGTCTGGGCCGGCCGCATTCCCGACGCCTACCGGCCCTTCGAGGCGCTGGTGAGCGGGGACGCCGCGCGCTGGGATTGGGGCATGTACCCGCTGGAGTTCATGGCCGAGCTGACCATCGAGGTGCTGCGCCGCACCCAGCGCCTGCACGGGCTGGTCGAGCGCTGGTCGCAACAGCCGGGCGATGAAGTGGACGGGCCGCCGATCGCGCAACCGGTGACCGCGGGCACCGCGCCGAACCCGGGCTGGGAGCGCCGCGACGCCGGGCCGAGCGCCGTCGGGCAGGCGCTGCGCGGCGCCGCATCGCGCATCGGCGACCGGCAGCTCGAACCGGTGTGGACCGCGCTCTACAAGACCGTGCAGACGCTGCGCACGCGCCGCATGCGTGCCACGCGCGAGGTCGAGGACACCGGGCGCGAGCACTTCCGGGCCCTGGTCGCAGCCTGGACCGCGAGCGGCGGCGAGCAACCGCCCCAGGTCGACGCGATCCGCATGATCGAGGCACTGCTTCGGACCAGCAACGCCCAGACCGATGCGGTCGATGAGGGCAGGAACCTGCGCGTCGCGCGCGAGCTGTGCGGCCTGATGGCTGCGCTGCGCGAGCCGATCGAGCAGATTCTGGAGCGCCACGAGCGCCAGGCCTTCAGGCTGCGGACCGACATCGAGGAAGCAGTGGCCGACCTGGCCGCGCTTCACCGCTACTTCTTCGAGATCGCACCCGGTGATGCGCCGCTCGAGATCGACCGCATTGCCTGGCGCATGCTGGCGCTCGAGGTGTTCGAGCTCAGCGCCGCGACCCGTCAGCGCACGCCCGATGCGCAGGCCGAACTGGTACAGATCAGTGCCCGGCTGCACTCGGCCTGGGGCGGCCGTGACGAGCCATCGCGCAAGCTCAACGGCATGCAGCTCGCGCATTTCGGGGCCTTCTACAAGCGATCCTGGCGCGCCAACGACTGGACCTTCGGCCGCCTCGACGGCATCGACCGCGCGATCCGCATCGCGCTCAACCCGGACGCGCTGCAACGCCGCTTCGGCCTGCGCCAGGTGCGCGCCGGCGCCGGCGGGCCGCTGTTCCCGCGCTCCTCCGACTACGTGCTGCAATACCTGAGGGCACTCGCGGTCGACAGCGCCGAGCCCGCACTGCGCGAGATCCTCGCCGACCACTGGCAGCGCGACGAGGCCCGCATCCGCGTCGAGCTGCAATGGCTCGACCAGCCCGCGACGCTGCCGCCGCCAGTGCTCGAGGCCTGCGCCACCGCGCTGACGCGCCGCCTGCAGCTCGAGGCCCTGCGCCAGGAGTTGCCCGAGATCGCGCTGAGCCTGATCGCCGAGCGCCAGAGTGGCGCGCCGCCTTCGGAACTGGCCGGCGTGCCGCTGCTGGCGCGCGTCGCGCCCGATGGCCGGCCCGCGGTGCCCAGCCCCGAGAACGCGGTCGCGCTGGTGCGCAGCGACCTGCTGGGTGCCGAGACGCTCGCGCTGCAGCCGGGCTCCGACCTGTTCACGCGCACCACCAGCCAGGCGCTCGCGACCACGCACGCCGCGATGGGCGCGAAGACCAGCGGCCTCAACGCGATCCATGTGCTGTTCCGGATCACCGAGTGGCCGGTGCGCATCCTGTACTGGCTGGCCAACCGGCTGTCGGGCGCCAGTGCCTCGGGCGCCGCGATGGAGGGCGCGGTGCTCGGCATCGGCCTGGCGCTGGTGGCGGCCGGACTCCTGACCGACAAGCTGCCCTCGGCCGCGCTCGGCCTCGGCTGGGCGATGCTCGCGGGCGTGGTGGCGGTCACGCTGCTGCGCAACATCCGCGGGGGCTGGTTGCTGGTGGCGCTGATCTTCCTGGGCCTCTATCTCATCAAGGCCCTGCTCTTCTGGCAGATCGTGGCCGCCGCGCTCGGCGTCGTCCTGCTCCTGCAACCCTGGAGCGCACCGATTGCGATGGGCAGCCTGGTGCTGGTCGCTGCATGGTGGAGCGCGGGCGCATCCTTCGATGCGCTGCGGCAGTTGTGGCAGGACCTGGCGCCCGCCGCCTGGGTGCCTCAGGCATGGGACCCGCCGCTGGCGGCGGAGGCGCCGGCCGCGCTGGCCAAGCTCAAGCTGGCGCTCGGACCGGCGCTGCTGATCGTCGCGCTGGTGGTGGTGAGTGCACTGTCGCGAACGCTGCGCCGGCGTGGCGCCGGGCCGAGGCCCGTCAAGAGGCCCTAGCAGCGCCCCTTCTTGGCCTGTCCGGGCGGGCAGTGATAGCCATCGTGATCGTCGTGATCGCCATGCTTGTCGTGCTTGTCGTACTTGTGCTTGCCCTTGCGCGGCTTCCACTGGTCGTCCACCCAGCGCCAGCCGCCCTTCGACTGCACCCAGCGCCCCGGCGCGTAGTCGTAGTCGGCGCGTGCGCGCTGCCAGCTCCCGCCGTGCCATTCGTAGTCGCGCTCGTTCCACGCCCAGCGACCCGGCACCCACACCTGGCCGGAACGCGGCGATGGCACGGCCTCGTAGCGTGGCGGCGGTGGCGCGACCTGCACCACGCCAGGCACGTTGATGTTGATGTTGACCTGACTGAAGGCCGATGGGGCCGCGGCGCCGAGGGCGGCGGCCAATGCGAGAGCTGCGATGCGCAATGAGGCTCCATTCTTGCGGTAGCGATGAAGTCCTCATTCTAGGAAGCGCACGGCCGACTTCCCGCCAGCCGTACCGGTCGGTTGCCGTAGGTCGAATCCTTCAGGCGACGGGGATTGCGGCGCGCTCGGTGCGCCGCAGCGCCACCATCGTGATGTCGTCGGTCGCCTCCGCACCATCGCCGAAGGCGTCGAGCGAGTTCTCGATGTGCTGCAGCAGCGCATCGGGGGGCCCGCCCGTGCGCGCCAGCGCCTCGAGCAGCCGCGCCTCGCCGAAGGCGCCCTCGGCGCCCGCGGCCTCGACCACGCCGTCGGTGTAGCCCAGCAGCAGGTCGCCGACGGCCAGCTGCGTGTTGCCGACGCTGAAGCGCTGGTCGGCCAGGAGCCCCAGCGCCGGCCCGGTGAGCCCGAGCCGCCGCCTCACACTGCCCTGCTCGTCCGTCACCAGCGGCGGATCGTGGCCCGCATTGACGTACTGCAGCATGCCCGTCTCGACGTCGAGGATGCCGAGGAAGGCGGTGGCGAACATGTTGGCGCGCCCGTGCACGCGCGCGATGTAGTCGTTGGTGAGCGTGGCGGTGGCCAGCAGGATGGCGCCGGCGTCCGTGCCCTCGGGAAAGGGCTGGCTCGCGGTGGCGCGGATCAGGGTGCGGAACAGCGCCATGTAGAGCGCCGCGCCCACGCCCTTGTCGCAGACGTCGGCGACCACGATGACGAGCCCGCCGCCCTCGGTCTCGAAGAGATCGTAGAAGTCGCCCGCCACCTGGCGCGCCGGCCGGAAGCGCGCTGCGATCTCCCAGCCTGCAAGCGCGGGCAGCGCGTCGGGCAGGAAGCCGGCCTGGATCGAGCGGCCGATCTCGAACTCGCGCTCCATGCTCTGGATGTGGCGCATCTCGCCGTCGTGCATGCGCTTCTTGAGCAGGCAGGCATCGACCCGGGCCTGGAGGATCAGCGGATTGAAGGGCTTGGTGAGGTAGTCGTCGGCGCCCAGTGCCAGGCACTTGACGACGCTGTCGGTCTCTCCGAGGGCCGAGATCATGATCACCGGGATGTGGCGCAGCGCCACGTCCTCCTTGAGCCGCGCCAGCACCTCGTAGCCATCGATGCCGGGCATCATGACGTCGAGCAGGATCAGGTCGAAGGCCTGGGTCCTGAGGCGCGCCAGCGCGCGCTCGCCGCTGTCGACCGCCTCCACCGCGTGGCCGCTGCGCTGCAGGCGGCGCGTCAGCACGTCGCGGTTCATCTCGTTGTCGTCGACCACCAGCGCGCGCGCCGGCACCACCGAGGTCGCGTTCATGGGCGCTCTCCGGCCACGGCGTCCATCGCGGTCACGCCGGCGGCCAGCAGGCGGCGCAGGTACGGCACCTCGGCCTCGGCCGCGCGCTCGCCGAGCGCCATCACATAGGGCAGCGCATCGAGATCGCGCAGCCCGACGCGGCGTTCGAACACCGGCAGGATCGGGATCACCTCGGCGTGGTGCGTGAGGCTGTAGAGCGCGTACTGCGAGCGGATGAAGTGGTTGACCGTGATCGAGATCGCGCGCTGCGCGAGCTGCATCGCCGAGCGCACCTCGCCGTCGACCGTGTCCTCGAAGCCGATCGCGATCACGATGTCGCAGCCTTCGCGCGTCGCGATGTCGACCGGGATCGGGTTCGAGGCGCCGCCGTCGAAGAGCAGGCGCGAATCCACCGGCCAGGGCGACAGCACCAGAGGGATCGCGATGCTGGCGCGGATGGCGTCGGCCAGCTTGCCGCTCGACAGCACCACCTTCTCGCCGCTCACGTAGTCGGTGGCCGCGAGATGAAGCGGTATGCGGGTGTCGGCAAAGGTGAGCTGCTGCGTGAAGGCCTCGATCGCGAGGTTGACCTTGCTGTCGTCGAGCAGGCTGAAGCGGTGGCCGGCGCCGAACATCCGCGGGAACAGCACCTGTGCCATGGTGCGCCAGCCGATGCGCCCGAAGGTGCCGCTCCAGCCACGCGCGAAGCGCTCGGCCATTTCGTCGGGGTCGTCGGCGCCGAGTGCGATCGCGGTGGCGAAGAAGCTGCCGCCGCTGCAGCCGATCGCCATGTCGATGCCGATGCCCTCGCGCCGCAGCACCTTGAGCACGCCGAGCGCAGCAGCGCACTTCAGGCCGCCCGACCCGATCACCACGGCCACCTTCGGTTTCCTGCGCTCCGGCAAACCAGGATGCCCTTGCCTCATGCGTGGGCCACGGCTTCGGGGCTCTGGCGCATCAGCTCGCGCAGGTAGGGCAGCTGCTCCTCGGCGGCACGCTCTCCGGCCTCGATGATGTAGGGGATCTTCTCGGTGTCGAACAGGCGCACGCGCTGCTCGAAGCGCGGGATCATCGGGATGATCTCGCTGTGGTGCGCCAGGCTGTGGAAGGCGTAGTTCGACTTCAGCAGGTTGTTCGACATGATGGCGCTGAGCTGGAAGGCGAAGCGGCCGGCCGAATGGATGCTGCTCTGGTAAGGGCTCTCGAAGCCGGCCGCGACGATCACGTTGGCGCCCTGGCGGATCGCGACGCCGATCGGCAGCGGGTCCGACAGGAAGCCGTCGATCAGCAGCTTGTCGCCGACCTTCCACGGCGAGAACGCGAAGGGCAGCGCGATGCTCGCGCGGAGCGCGTCCACCACGCGGCCCGAGGAGAGCACCACCAGCTCGCCGTTCGACAGGTCGGTGGCGGTGATGTGCAGCGGCGTCGGCAGCTCCTCGATGAGACTGTCGCCGAAGGCCGTCTGCAGCCGCTTCATGATCAGGCGGTCGTCGCGCAGGCCGTAGGTGCCCTTGTCGAAGCGCATCCAGCGCGGCGCGAGGGTCTGCAGCAGCGCGCGGGTGTTGCGGCGTGCGGCCACCTCCTTGGTCCACAGTTCCTTCGTCATCCGGGCGGCGGTATCGGTGTCATGGCCGGACGCCATCACGGCCGCGTACATCGCGCCGGCGCTGCAGCCGACCACCATGTCGAGCTCGAAGCCCTCGCGCTTGAGCACGCTCTGCATGCCGATCGCGGCGGCGCACTTCACGCTGCCCGATCCGATGACGAGCGCGATGCGCTTGCGCGGCGGCACGGCCTCCGCCGGGTCGGCGCTCATCGGACACCTCCGCGCAGCAGCGCCTCGGCGTTCGCCTTCGGAGCGGCCGTGCGGCTCATTGCAGTTCGGTGGAGAAGCTCGCGACCGCCGAGTCGACGTCGCCGTAGAGCTTGAGGATGCTCGTGAAGCCCGACAGCTCGAGCACCCGCAGCACGGCCGGCTGCACGCCCGCGAGCCGGAAGTCGCCACCCTGTCGCCGAGCGTCCTTGAGCGTCGCGAGCAGCGCGCGCAGTCCGGCGCTGCTGGTGTAGACCACCTGCGAGAAGTCCGCCACCAGCCGCACGCGGTTGCCGCTCACGGCCTGGCCCAGAGCCACCATGAGCTGCTCGGCCGTGAGGCTGTCGACGCTGCCGCTGATGGCGGCGACCGTGACGTCTCCGGGTGTGATGTCGATCTGCATGGCAACTCCTTGAATGGGAAGAATTAGGGGTGGATCTGCTTGACCAGCGTCAGGTGGTTGCCGCGCTCGGGGTCGGGCCGGTAGCGCACCTCGTCGACCATCTGGCGCACCAGGTGCCAGCCGAGGCCGCCGATCGGGCGCGTCTCGAGCGTGCCGTCGAGCGCCGGAGGCGGCACCGAATCCGGATTGAAGGCCGGCGCGCGATCGGCGATCTCGATCGTCATCGGGCAGTGCTCCCAGTCGAGCGCGAGCGTGATCGGACCCGGCGGCTCGTTCGCATAGCCGTGCGTGATCACGTTGACGCTGACCTCCTCGACCGCGAGCCGCACCGCGTCGCGCACCTCGGGGCTGGCGCCCGCGCTCTCGCAGGCCAGGTCGGCCGCCGCGAGCAGGTCGGGCAGGTTCTCGAACGTGGCGGTGCGGGTGATGCTGAGCTGCTTGTTCATGCTTCGCCTTTGTTCATCGAGGGCTGCCGTACAGGCCCAGGGCCCGCGCGATCTTGTCCGTCAGCCGCGCCAGGTCGACCGGCTTGGTGTCGAAGTCGTTGCAGCCGGCCGCGAGCGCGCGCTCGCGGTCGCCGGCCATCGCATGCGCGGTGAGCGCGATCACGGGAATCGCCCGCGTGGTGGCATCGGCCTTGAGCGCGCGCGTGGCTTCCCAGCCGTCCATCACGGGCAGGCTCATGTCCATCAGGATCAGGTCCGGCGGCTGGCTGCGCGCCGAGGCCACCGCCTGCGCGCCGTCGACCGCGGCCGAGATCTCGAAGCCTTGGCGCGACAGTCGCCGCGACAGCATGTCCAGGTTCATCTCGTTGTCCTCGACGATCAGGATCCTAGGCATGGGCCAGGTCCCTGCGTGCCGCCACCGGCGCCGGCACGCGCACCGTGAAATGCGCCCCGGCGCCGACCTGGCTGTTCACCTCGATGCTGCCGCCCATGAGCTCGCAGTAGTGGCGCGTGATCGCCAGGCCCAGGCCGCTGCCGCCGAAGCGCCGCGTGGTCGAGCTGTCGGCCTGCGCAAAGGGCCGGAACAGTGCATCGCGCTGCGCCGCCGCGATGCCGATGCCGCTGTCGTCGACCTGGATCACGAGCATCTGGGTGTCGGCCTCGTGGCGCACGTTCAGGGCGACCTGCCCGTCGCGGGTGAACTTCCCGGCATTGGACAAGAGATGCGCGAGGATCTCGCGGATCTTCTCGTGATCGCCCAGGAGCCGCATGTGCGGCACGTCGGAGGTGACGGTGAAGCTGTTGCCGTTGCGCTCGATCTCCTCGCGCATCTCCTCGGCCACGGACGCCACCAGGTCATCGGGCAGGAAGGCCGAGTTGAAGACCTGGGCCTCGCCGGCCTCCATCTTCGAGAGGTTGAGCACGCCCTCGACCATCGCGAGCAGGGTCACGCCGGCGCTGCGGATCTTCTGCACGTCGCCCACGTGGTCGGCCTCGCCGATGTCCATGAACTCGGATTCGAGCAGTTCGCTGTAGCCGATGATGGCGTTGAGCGGCGTGCGCAGCTCGTGGCTCATGTTGGCGAGAAAGGCGCTCTTGGTGCGGTTGGCCGAATCGGCCAGCATGCGCGCCAGCTCGAGCTGCCGGTTCTTGAGCGTGATCTGCTCGTTGCGCTGGATCACCTCGCGCCGGGCCGCCAGCGCGCGCTGCGCCTGCGCATGCGAATGGATGCCGAACATCAGCAGATACGGCACGAAGCACGCCACCGCGAACAGCGAGGTGCGCAGCGAGGTCTCGAACTGCACCCCGAAGCCGTTGACGGCAGCGCCCAGCAGCGCGCCCGCGCCCCAGGCCGCGAGGCCGCGCCGGGCCAGCGGCGCGCCGCCCAGGCTCAGGATCGACAGCATGCCGCAGCCCAGCATCATCGCGCTGGGCCAGAGCGCGAACGACACCAGCCCGCTCAGGGCGCCGAAGCAGGCGGCGTCGATCAGCAGGTTGCGATGCTCGGCCTCGCGGCTGTCGACCGCACGCTGCGCGATCCAGCGCGCCAGCGGCGCCCAGGCCAGACCGTGCAGCACCAGGAAGGTCCACACCCACCACGGCGTGGCGGGCCGCTCCAGAAAGCACGACACCAGCACCACCAGCACCAGCAGGTTGGCCCAGCGACGCACGCCGTAGTCGAGTGCCACTATCGGGTGGATGCGCCGCGGTGCGGCAGCCGAGGCGGTGCCTTGCGGCACGGTGTCGAGGTCGTCGGTATCGACTGGCGTCATCGTCTCGGCGTTCATGCTTCGCCCGTCATGCCGCGACGGTTTCGGCCGCCAGGCCGATGCCCAGCACCGGCAGCATCACGGTGAAGCGCGAGCCCTTGCCCTCCTCGCTCGAGACGCGGATGTCGCCGCCCATCAGCTCGCACAGCCGGCGGCTGATCGCGAGGCCAAGGCCGGTTCCTCCGAAGCGCCGCGTGGTGGTGCTGTCGGCCTGCGAGAACGGCAGGAACAGCCGCTCGATCTGGGCCGGCGTCATGCCGATGCCAGAATCGCTGACCGCGATCTCGAGCCAGCGCAGCCCGTCGTCCCTCGCGGCCGAACGCACCTCGAGCGACAGCAGGCCGTCCTTGGTGAACTTGCCGGCGTTCGACAGCAGGTTCAGCAGCACCTGGCGCAGCTTCATGGCGTCGGCGCGAACCGCGCCCAGCCCCGGCTCGACGCTGACCTCGAGCAGATTGGCATTGCGCACGATCAGCGGGCGCGCAATGTCCAGCACATCGCCGATCAGGCCCTGCAGGTCGACGTCCTCGATCGTGAGCTCGAGCTTGCCGGCCTCGATCTTGGAAAGGTCCAGCACGTTGTTGATCAGCTCCAGCAGCTGCTGGCCGGCCGAGCGGATCTTGTGCAGGTCGGGCTCGAGCTGCGACTGGCCGAGCTCGGCCACCTCCTCCACCAGCAGCTCGCTGTAGCCGATGATGGCGTTGAGCGGCGTGCGCAGCTCGTGGCTCATGTTGGCCAGGAAGGCACTCTTGGCGCGATTGGCCGACTCGGCCGCCTCGCGCGCCTGCTCGGCCGCCGCGCGCTGTTCCTCGGCCTGGGCACGCGCGATCTCGATGTGGCGGTTCTGCTCGGCGATGAGCAGGTTCTGCGCCTCGAGCTTCTGCCGGTGCCGCAGCACGCGCCGGGTCTGGGCATACGAATGGACGCCGAAGATGGCGGTGAACAGCGTCACGCCGGCAATGCTCAGCAGCGAGATGCTCAGGCTCGATTCCAGGTTCACCTTGAAGCCGGTGATCGCGCCGCCCAGCAGCGCTCCGGCGGCGAACGCGAACAGGCCGCGCAGCGCGAACAGGCCGCCGCCGACACTGAGGTTGGCGGCATTCAGCGTGATGAACACCGCGGCCGCAGGCCACAGGCTGAAGCGGCACAGCGCCACCATCAGCATGCAGAGGAAGGAATCGCCCAGCAGGTTGCGCAGTTCGGCCTGCTTGGAATTCGCGGCCCGACTCGCGTGCAGATAGGCCAGGTGCGGCCACAGCACGCCATGGAAGATCGCGAGTGCCCAGACCCACGCCGGCTCCTCGTGACGGCCGAGCAGCGTGCCCCACAGCGCCAGGACGAGCAGGCACACGGGCAACCGGACGCGGTAGTCCAGTTCGACGATCGGGTGGGTTTTGCGCACGGCAGAACCCCCTTCGACAGCGTAAGCTGCGAAAACCATACAGAAAGTAATAATTGTGTTTTCTTTGGTTTGCAGATTAAGCTGCGGCACGGTCAGCAAACTCACCGCTCCCGCCAATTTCACTTGCCAAAGACGCCAACGGCGGCCACCAGGCGGTCGAGGGGGTCCGACGTGCTCGAAATCAACCGAAGGATCGCCACCGTGACGACCACCTCCGCGCTGCCTTTCAACATGCTGGACGGAATCCGGAAGTCGGGCATCGACCTGGCCGTGCTGGCGCGCAAGGCGGGGCTGTCGCTCAACGACCTGCGCACGCCGCTGAGCGCGGAGCAGGCCGACCGCTTCTTCGTCGTTGCCTACGAGCAGGCCGCCGATCCGTCGATCGGCCTCGCGCTGGGGCTGCAGCCCATGCGGCCCGAGCTGTTCGGCGTGGTGGGCTTCTCGGCCATGACCAGCGGCAACTTCGGCGCCGCGCTGGCGCGCATCGCGCGTTACAACGCGCTGGTGTCGGCCTGCGAGCTCGACATCGTACTGACGGCCGACGAGGCCGCGGTGCGGGTTCGCTACGACGGCCCCGACCGGCCCTACAGCCGGTGCCGGATGGACATCCAGATGGGCACGCTGCTGAACTTCGGCCGGCTATTCACCGAGCAGCAGATCGTGCCGCTGCGCCTGAGCCTCAAGGGCGACGCCCCGCCCTATCACGCGCGCTATGCCGAGATGTTCGGCTGCCCCGCGCTGTTCGACCAGGCCCACGACGCAATCGTGTTCCGCCGGAGCGATCTCGCGCTGCCGCTGGTCAGCGCCAACCCCGCGGTCTCGGCCCTGTTCGAGGACGCCGCAGAGCGCGACCTCGTGACCCACCACATGCGACACGACACCGCCCATGCCGTGCGAGACGCGCTGCGTCAGCTCCTGCATGGCGACCTGCCGAGCATCGAGCAGGTGGCCGGCGCGCTGTGCGTGAGCGAGCGCACGCTGCAGCGCCGCCTGGCGCGCGAAGGCCTGCAGTTCAGCGCCTTGCTCGACGAGGTCAGGCTCGAGATGGCGCGGCGCTATCTGGCCGCCGGCCGCGCGAGCCTGACCGAGATCGCCTACCTGCTGGGTTTCGTGGATCCGAATTCCTTTTTCCGCTCGTTCAAGCGCTGGACCGGCAAGACGCCGGCCGACTGGCGCCAGCACCAGGACGAATCGGCGCCGAAGCCGAAGACACGCGCTTCGTCGAGGCGCCAGTCCCGGCCGGTGGCGGCGGCGCCCTGAAGCGTTGCAGGGCTGGCGATCCTGAATCGAATTGCGCTCGAGCCGTCGGCGGCCATGTCGACAATGAAAAACGGGCCGACCAAGGTCGACCCGTTTCATCGAGCTGCTGCTGCAGGCGCGTTGGCTACTGCAGGAAGGTCGGCTTCGCGTAGCCCTGGAACTTGGTGTCGACCACGGCACGGAAGTCGTTCGACTGGTAGGCATCCGCGATGTCCTTGGCCCACGGCGTGTCCTTGTCGGCGCGCTTCACGGCGACCACATTGAGATAGTGGTCGGGCGTCTTCTCGAGGGCCACGGCTTCGGTGAGCTTCAGGCCCGACGAGATCGCGAAGTTGCCGTTGATGATCGCGTACTCGGTGTCGCCGAGCGAGCGCGGCAGCTGGGCGGCCTCGAGCGGGATGAACTTGAACTTGCGCGGGTTCTCGGCGATGTCCTTCTCGCTCGCACGCAGCGCGTCGATGCCGGGCTTGAGAACGATCAGCTTGTTCTGCTCGAGCAGCACCAGCGCGCGCGCAAGGTTGCTCGGATCGTTCGGCAGCGTGAAGCGGTCGCCTTCCTTGGCTTCGGCCAGCGTCTTGCGCTTGGTCGAGTAGACGCCGAGCGGCGCGATCGGGCCCTGCACCAGTTCGACGATGTCGAGCTTCTGGTCGGCCGCGAACTTCTGCAGGTACACGCGGTGCTGGAAGAAGTTGGCATCGAGCGAACCCTGGGCCAGCGCCTGGTTCGGCTGCACGTAGTCGTTGAACTCGACCAGCTTCACCTTGTAGCCCTTCTTCTCGAGGATCGGAACGATGCCGGCCTTGAGCTGGTCGATGTTGGAGCCGGCGGTGCCGCCGATCACGAGTTCCTTCTTGGTGGCGGGCTGGGCCTGGGCCTGGAGCGAGAGGCCGCCGAACGACAGGGCGAGCACCGACAAGGCGAGGACGGAACGACGGGCAATGGTGTTTTTCATTTGGACGATCTGCAGTTTGAAAAGTTGAATGCTTGAATGCCTGGAACGATCGGCGCCGATCGGGCCCGGCTGCTAGCGCTTGTCGAGCCGGCGCGCTGCCGTGTTGCCGACGAACTGGATGATCTGCACCAGCACCACCAGCAGCGCCACGGTGAGCACCATCACGTCGGTCTGGAAGCGGTAGTAGCCGTAGCGGATCGCCAGGTCGCCGATGCCGCCGCCGCCCACGACGCCGGCAATCGCCGAGTACGACAGGAAGCTCACGGCCAGCACCGTGAAGGCCAGCACCAGGCCCGAACGGGCCTCGACGATCAGCACGCGCCAGATGATCTGCAGCTCCGAGGCGCCCATCGCATGCGCGGCCTCGATCACGCCGCGCGGCACTTCGCGCAGGCACTGGTCGACCAGACGTGCGAGGTAGGGGATGGCTGCCACCGACAGTGGCACCGCCGCAGCGAGCGGCCCGATCGAGGTGCCCGCGATCACGCGCGTGAAGGGCACCAGCGCGACCAGCAGGATGATGAAGGGGAAGGAGCGCACCGTGTTCACGATCCAGTTGAGGATCAGGAAGGTGGGCTTGTGCTCGAGCGACTGGCCCGGGCCGAGCAGGAAGAGCAGCACGCCGAGCGGGCCGCCGATGACGAGCGCGGCCGAGAGGCCGATCGCCAGCATCATGAAGGTCTGGGCGATCGCGAGGCCGAGCTCGGGCAGGATGGCGACGATGTTCTCAGGCATGGACCGACTCCTCGGAAGCGGATTCGAGGAAGACGACCGGCGAAGCGGTCAGCGCCTCGCGGGCTTCGCGCGCATCGCGCTCGCGCCGGCGCACCAGGGCATCGATCTCGCGGCCCAGCGCGGTGGCGCGTTCGGCCGCGGGTGCAGCATCGACCTCGAACTGTTCCACCAGCCGGCCCTGTTCGAGGATCGCGACCTGACGGCACAGCACCTCGACCACCGACAGCTCGTGCGTGACGATGACGATGGTCACGCCCAGCTTCTGGTTGATGTCGCGCAGCGTCTCGAGCAGGGATCGCGTGGTCTCGCTGTCCAGCGCCGAGGTCGGTTCGTCGCACAGCAGCACTTGCGGCCGCGGCGCCAGCGCGCGGGCGATCGCCACGCGCTGCTTCTGGCCGCCCGAGAGCTGCGCCGGATAGCTGTCGATCTTCTCGCCCAGGCCGACCAGTTCGAGGCATTCGCGCACGCGGGCCCGGATCTGCTCGCGCGTGTGGCGCCCGTGGATCTTGAGCGGGAAGGCGACGTTGTCGAACACGCTCGCGTTCTGGATCAGGTTGAACTGCTGGAAGATCATGCCGATGTTCTGCCGCGTGTCGCGCAGTTCGCCGCGCGACAGGGTCGTCAGGTCGCGTCCGCCGACCAGAACCCTTCCGGCATCGGGACGCTCGAGCAGATTGATCAGGCGCAGCAGCGTCGACTTGCCGGCGCCGCTCTTGCCGATCAGGCCGAAGACGTCGCCCTCATGAATGTCGAGCGACAACGAACGCACGGCATCGAAGACCGTGCCGTCGGGAAGCTTGAAGGATTTCTGGACCGAATCGAGTCGGATCAGCGGGGGCCGGCGCTCGGAGTCGGCCGCGGGGATGGAAGTCATGGAAACAGCTCTGGTGCGCTCATCGGAGCCCCTGGCGGGCAGGAACCGAAGCATGTGGCGCGGGAAAAGTATGCGATTGTCACCAGTTGGTGGCTGGCAGGGAACGAAGCAATAGCAGGCTGCTTATGCGCAGGAGGCATAAGGAAAGGGTGGACCCCCGTTCTCTCCCCTGCCCGGGGGCTGGAGGCTATTCGACGATATCGAACAGCTGCCGCTCGACCTTCCAGTCGGGGCCGTAGGTGGCGTCGGCGTAGGCGTAGACGACCGCCGAGCCGAGCAGTCCGTGCAGCACGTCGCCCTGGGCCGCGCGCCGGCTGATGACGGCATTCAATGCACCCTTGCGGGCGAGATCGTGCAGCGCCTGATCGACCCAGCGCTTGAGGTGCGCGGGCTCCAGCGCGGCGACTTCCTTCTTCATGGCCTCGATCTGCTCGCGCAGCCAGTTGGCCCCCGCAGGTTCCGCCGCCGGTGCGGCCGCTGGAACGGCGGGCGGTGCCGGCGTCTGGAGTGTCGCCTGGATGTGAGTGCCGGCTTCTGCGGAAACGCCATCCGCAGGCTCGTTGCGAAGCAGGGATCGCAGGTACGAGAAAGCATTCTCGATGCCGCGCAGCGACGTGTTGGCGGCCCGGCGCTCGAGCACCTCGATCTGCGCGCGCACGCGGTCGTCACCGAACTCCTTGAGCAGTCCCTCGAGCTTGATCTCGCGGATGCCCAGGGTTTCGGCGCGCAGCACCAGCGTGGCATCGACCGGCTCACCGGCGATAGGCCGCAGGGCGGCGGCCTGGCGCTTCTTGCGCACCGCAAACTGGACTTCGGTGATCACCCTGCCCTGCTTGTGCTCGATCAGGTCGATGTCGAGATCGGTTTCGGCGTTGATCTCGGCGACGGCATCCTTCACGCGCTCGTTCTTGAACTTGCGCCACTCTCGCCGCTCGGGGCCGGGGCCGTTGCTCAGGGCGTCGACCCACCAGGTGACCGGTTTGCGGCTGGTCACGCCGCTGGGGTTCTCGCGGTAGCGGGCGCAGATCTCGTAGAGGGCGACTGCCGTGTAGGAGCCCAGCTTGGCCAGCACGTCGAGGTCGATGCGGGCCCAGCGCTGCGGATCGCGCAGGGCCGCCATGATGGTCGGTGGATAGGACCAGCTCACCCAGTTCTCGCCCCTGCGCTGCTCGAGCGCCACTTCGGACAGCATCGAGAAGCCGCGCCACTTGACGCCGTCGCCCGGCGCGGTCGACTCCCAGTCGACCTCCAGGCTGCGCATCTCGATCAAGTATTTCTTGGCCGCGGTGCGTTCGCTGCCGCTCGAGCCCGTGGTGCGCAGGATGGCGGCGAGCGGAGCCTCGAACATGAAGTCGGCCGCGGGCATGCCCGGCATGGCGACGAGGCGCGTCTGGGCCACCTGCAAGAGCGCGCTGTAGATGCGGCGACCCGTGAGCGTCACGCGCGCGGAGCGCGGCATCATCACGATCATCTCGTGCGGCTTCCGGAGTTCCAGCACGTCGTCGACGGCGTGGCTCAGGACCTTGTCAGCGGGATTTCCGGTGCTCGGATGGGTCATTGTTGGACAGGATCATATGTCCAAGCGACTTTGGACACAACCGGTTCGCACCCGGGCGCCGCATGCGCGATGAGTTTCCGGACGATTGCATCGCGAGGGGCAAGGACGACTGCGATTAGAAGCTGGACATTGGAGCTGGCCCGCTACCACGTCAGCCCCATTCCGGGCGATTAAAACCCGGACTCTCGCCGTGATCGCGTGCACGCAGTCCGGCCGAGGGCACGCGAATCTGCGCGTAAAACCTGGACATTCGCTCTTTTGCGGGGCGAAACTGCCGTTTTGACGCTGTGGATAAGCCAGAGTGGTGCGGCGATCAGGATCGGGACGAAAGGTGAGCAAAGCCTGGACGTGACCGATGCCAGCCTGGACGAATGCGATTAAAGTCTGGACGCTTGGACCGCCCAAGCACCCCTAACTCATTGATTTAATTGAAGAAAATCGATTTCTTCCCGCCGTTAATCTCTTGAATTTATTCAAGATTCCTTCTTAACTCCCCATGAGAGGCTGAAGATAGGGATACGGGGCCGGGAAGCAGGGGTTCTGCACGCGCGTCGTTCGATGATTCTTCGTTTTTTGTGAGGTGCCCTGCATAATCGCAGGACACCCCAACTTTCGAGGCAGATTCCGTGGACATCAAGCAAACCATTCGACGACAGAATCTCGAGGACATCGAGCAGCAGGCGCACAAGATCGCCGGCATGATGGACCGAATCCGCTCGGCCATGCTCGCTCCGACGGCGGTCAAGTCTGCGCCGAGCCTGAAGGCAGTGCAACTGGCAGATCTTTGCGGCGTCGACAAATCGAAGATTTCCTATCGACTGACGCGCGGCGACCTGCCTGCGGGCGAGATCCACGGCAACAGCCGTGAATGGACCATGGCCGAGGCACAGACCTGGGCACGGGAACTGCGCGCAGAGCACCTGCGTCCCGAAGGCGCCGCCGGCATCACGATCACGGTTGCGAATTTCAAGGGCGGCGTTGCCAAGACCACCTCCGCCGTGACACTGGCCCAGGGTCTCTCGATGCGCGGCCATCGCGTCTTGCTGGTGGATCTCGATCCTCAAGGTTCGGCCACGACGCTGTTCGGCGTGCTGCCGGATGCCGAAGTCGAGACCGAGCACACGGCCATGTCGCTGTTCACCGGAGACCAGGACAACCTCAAGTACGCAGTGCGCCCCACCTACTGGCCAAACATCGACCTGATCTGCGCGGCCCCCCTGCTCTACGGCGCCGAATTCCACCTGCCGGCACGGCAGGCGCGCGACCCGGGCTTCGAGTTCTGGCGGGTGCTCGATCGCGGACTGGACATCCCCCGCGAGGAGTACGACGTGATCGTGATCGACACGCCGCCATCCCTCAGCTACGTCACGATCAATGCGCTGATGGCCGCGGACGGAGTGATCATGCCGTTGCCGCCGTCGGCCCTGGACTTCGCGAGCTCTGCCCAGTTCTGGGACCTGTTCTCCGACCTGTGCAATCAGCTCGTGCGCAGCCGAGGCAAGGACAAGAGCTTCGAGTTCATCGACGTGCTGTTGTCGAGGGTCGAGGCTTCGGACACGGCCAGCTCGGTGGTTCGCCAGTGGGTGCTCGAGGGCTACGGTGACAAGGTGTTGCCGATCGAGATTCCCAAGACCGCGGTCGCAGCCACGGCCAGCGCCGAGTTCGGCACGGTCTACGATCTGCCGCGCGGCTCGGTGAACTCAAAGACTTTCTCGCGGGCACGCGTGGCTTACGACCGGATGTGCGAACTGATCGAGCAGCAGATCGAAGCGGTCTGGGCACGTCAGGTTGCGGAACGGCAAGTACTCGAAACGGCGGTTTGACATGTCATTGAAAGACAAGGCTTCCAAGATCGACTTCGCCTCGATCATGCCGGGCGCCCAGCCCAATCCCGACCTGGCAAAGCCCAAGACGGCGCCCGGCGCAATGATGGCTTTCGCGAACGACCAGCGTTCTGATCTTTTGCGCGAGAACGACGAGCTGCGTGCGCGGGCCGCACAGGTGGACGAACTGGAAGGGCGCCTCAGCGAAGTCAGCGAAGAACTGCGGGGCTGGGATGGCGCGCTGCCTGCGCGGCTGATCGACACGGCCGAGATCGCTCGCAGCGAGTTCGCGAATCGGCACGTTTCGGCCTTCGAGGGCAGGCAGTTTGAGGACTTCAAGCGCGAGATCCAGGAGGCGGGCCGGAACTCTCAGCCGATCAAGGTGCGCGCCATCGCCAAGCCGGGCGATGGTCCGCGCTACGAATTGGTGTTCGGCCATCGCCGCTACGAGGCATGCCGGCAGATCGGATTGCCGGTCTGGGCCGTGGTCGAGAACCTGGACGATCGAGCGCTGATCGAGGAGATGGATCGCGAGAACCGTGGCAGGGCCGATCCGTCTCCTTGGGAGCAGGGGATGACTTATGTGCGTGCGCTGGAGAAGGGCGTCTATCCGTCCAATCGCCAGATGGCAGCTGCGTTGGGTGTAGACGTCAGCAACCTGGGGAAGGCGATTTCGCTGGCGCGCTTGCCGTCTGAAGTCGTGGCTGCGTTCCCTGCACCGCAATCGATCCAGCTGGCTTGGGCCACCGACCTCGGTAAGGCCATGAATGAAGACGAAGCCGGATTGCTCTCCCGCGCCAAGGCCTTGGTCGCAGAGGGCGGTGGTTTGTCGGCGAAGAGTGTTTTCGCGCGGCTCGTCGCTCCGCCGTCAGTCGTACCGGAGGCGGCCCCGCTCCCGATCCAGGCAGCTCATGCGCTGAAGGTTGGGGGCCAGAAGGTGGGTTCGGTGCGCTTCGATGCCATCGGTCGGCCGTCTGTTCGCTTGTCGATCAAGCTGTCGGCGCAGCAGCAGGCAAACCTGCTCAAGGCCATGCAGGGTTTTGTCGATTCGATCTGATCTCAGCGGTTCGTCAGGCAAAAAGGGGGGTGGTTTCAAACCACCCCCCTTTTTTGTGTTTCGCTGGGGGGTGGTTTGAAACCACCCCCCGTGAAGCAGGCAATGCTGACCATCAAGCGCGAACAGAGCGGCCGCCCTCGATCCGCTCCAATGCAGCCAGAATCTCCGACAGGGTCGACTTCATCACCCCCATATCCCGATCACGGCGAGCCTCGGCCAAGGGATCGAGGCTTGGTGCCACTGTGGCGCCATTGCCTGCGACGGCCTCCCTGGCGCGAGCGACGACGTCGTCGAGCCGGGTGATCAGGTTGTTGCGCAGCGCCGAAAACTGCGCGAGCTCACGTCGCACTGCAGCCATCTCCTGGCTCAGCAGGGCGATTTGTTCCTGGACACTTCGCAATGCGGCATCCGCGTTGTCGTCCTTCAGAGATGTGGCGATTGAACTCGGCGAAGGGCCTGCAGCGGCCGAAAACCCCGGCCCCAGCGCTGACCGGAACTGATCCGCCGTCCTTGCCACGGCGAGCTCGAGAATGGCTTGTGGGTCAGAGTCGGCCAGGAACGGCCAGAGCTCGTAAACCCGACCAATGGCCGCAGAGGTGCGCAAACGCAGTCCAGGCCGCCCCCCTCGGCTTGGTCGGTTCAATGCAGCACTGACATGCGGGGAGGGCGTTGGCAGCCGGGAATCGGCCTCGGTTGATGCGAGGCATCCCCGGAACTCACCTGCTGCGCTCCACTTCTTGAGCGTCGAGTCGGTTGGCGCCTTGACCCCGTGGACCATGGTCAGAATCCGTCCCAATTCAGCCAATGTACAGACGGGCGGCCAACCTGCACCTGCGGCATCCGCTGATGAGGCTGCGGCGGCAAGCCTGGGCGACCCATCGCCCTCAGCGGACAGAAGCGAGATACGGAGTGAATTTTCCGTCGTCATGATCAACAATAGTTACCGAGTGACTGAATTATGCGCCTCACTTGGGTCGAACTCCTCATGTGGCCTCTCAACCATGCGCATTTCGTGAAACAATTTCCGCCAGAGATCGAGAAAATCGCGCTAACTCGTTGTCGTACAACAAGTAATTAAGTTGCATCAAAATGTCGTGGAACATTTCGCGTGGGAGGTCACCCTGGGCGCAGCGGCATGCCAGCTCCAGCGGAATGCCGTGTCAAAGGGGTGCCGCGCTGCGGCAATTGACAGCGCCGTGCCGGTACCGAGGCATGGCAGGCGGCCGCCTGCCTTGGCGATCGGCGGCCGGCCCCCCGGGCGCCTATCTCTTGCGATCGAACGGAAAGACGACGGCCCAGTCCTTCTTCATGTCGACCAAGGTCCAGCCGCGTGCCTTGGCCTCGTCCAGGCCACGGTCGAGCTTGCCGATGCTCGAGTCGCGGTCGTAGGCCCATTCACGCTGCGCGTCGGTGTGGTGCACGAAGGCCATGTAGCGCGCGCCGTTGCCCGCCGCGGTCCACTGGAGCATCTGCAGGTCACCGTCGGAATTGCCGAAGGCGAGGATCGGGCGCCGTCCGATATGCAGGTTGATTCCGACCGGCTTTCCCGGGCCGTCATCGATGAAGTCGAGCGCGGGAAGGGCCATCAGCACGGGCTTGCCATCGCGCATCTCGAACCGGGTCTTGCCGCTGCTGCCCACGACCTGCTCCGGCGGCACGCCGTAGGCCTTTTCGGTCCACGGCCGCATGAACTCGATGCCGCCGCCCGAGACGATGAAGATCTTGAACCCGTTGGCGCGCAGGTACGCCAGGAGCTCGACCATAGGCTGGTAGACCATCGACGTGTAGGGCTGGTCAAATCTCGGGTGCCGGGCCTTCGCGAGCCAGTCGGTCACCAAGGCGTCGAACTCGGCGGTGGTCATGCCCGTGCTGGTGGCGGCGACGAGCTGAAGCATCGCCTTGTCGCCCTGGGCCAGGGCGCCCTTGACGTCGCCCCTGAGCACCGATGCAAACGGCTCCGTGGTGCGCCATTCGGGATGCTGAGGCGCCAGGGTCTTGATGCGATCGAGCACGAAGAAGAGCTGCGAGTACATCGGCTGCTCGGCCCACAGCGTGCCGTCGTTGTCGAAGGTGGCAATGCGCTCGGGCACCGGGACGAAGTCGGGCGAGCCCGGTGTAGTCACCTTGGCCACGAAGGCGACGATGGACTGCTTGGTGGCGCCTTCGTTCCAGGAGGGCAGGGGATCGGGCTGCACCGAGGCGCAGCCGGTCACGAGGACCACCATGCCCATCGCCACCAGTTTCATGAATCGCAAGCTCAGGACGTCGTGAACTGTTCGCATGATGCAGATCCTTCGGTGACACGCAGCGCTCGAGGTGCGCTTGCGGGGCGGTGGGCCGGAACGCCCGATGGTAGTCGAGGCCCGGAGGCGCGGAAACTGTCTCGGCGGTGCTGTTCCTACAGACAGATCCGGGCGCGCGCGGTAGCTTGATGCGCACATTCACCAGACCTAGGAGGGAAGATCATGGTTGCGACTCCCTTCGTCCTCTATGGTGCACCGGGCTCCGGCGCCACGCCGGTCCATGCGGCGCTGAAGCTGATCGGTGCGCCGGTCAAGGCCATCGACGTGGCGCCCTGGCAGGGTGAGGTCGAGCGGCAGAAGGTCGTCGCGATCAATCCCATGCAGCAGGTGCCGGTCCTGGTGCTGCCCTCCGGCGAAGTCATGACCGAGAGCGCCGCGATGCTGATCTGGCTGGGCGACCGCTATCCGGCGGCCGGGCTGGCACCGCTCGCCAACGAATCTGCCCGGGTCCAGTACCTGCGCTGGATGAGTTTCGTCTCGGCGGCGATCTACTCGCTGTACTGGATTCGTGACGACCCGTCGCGGCTGGCCCTCACGGCCGATGCGAAGGCCACGGTCCTCGACCGCACGGCCGAGCGCATCGCGCAATGCTGGCGCGACATGGATGCGCAGTTGCCGCGCGGATGCCGCTACCTGCTCGGCGATCGCCTCGGCATGCTCGACCTCTATGTCACCGTGGTGTCGCGCTGGCGGCCGGGACGGATGCGTTTCTACCGGCGGGCGCCGCGCATGGCCGAAGTGGTGCGGCGGGTCGATGCCGAGCCCCGCCTGCTCGATCACTGGGCGGCGCGCTTTCCCTTCGAGTCCGACTGGGAAAGCGGGGAGGCCTGAGCTCGCGAAGCCTCAGGCGTCGGATTCCGGAATGCGCTCCAGGTCGGCGAGCCACACCGCGGCTTCGCCGTCGCTGGGCGCGCGCCAGTCCCCTCGCGGCGAAAGCGAGCCGCCCGATCCGACCTTGGGCGCGTTCGGCACGCAGGAGCGCTTGAACTGGCTGGTCTGGAAGAAGCGGTAGACGAAGGTGCCGAGGTGCTTGCGGATCTGCGCGAGCGGGTAGGCATGGCGTTCGGCATGCGGTTCGTCCGGCCAGCGCCCGAGCTTCGCATCGTGCCAGGCCGTCCAGGCCAGGAATGCCACCTTGCTCGGCTTGAAGCCGTAGCGCAGCGTGTAGTAGAGGTGGAAGTCCTGCAGCTCGTAGGGTCCGACGAAGTCCTCGGTCCGCTGTCCGGGCTGCTCGGCGCCTTCGATGTCGTCCGCGGGCACGAGCTCCGGGCTGACCTCGGTCGCGAGAATCGCCCGCAGCACCGCGCTGCCGCCTTCGCCGACCTCGCCGTGGTCGGCGACCCAGCCCACGAGATGCTTGATCAGCGTCTTCGGCACGCTGGCGTTCACGTTGTAGTGCGACATGTGGTCACCGACGCCGTAGGTGCACCAGCCCAGCGCGAGTTCGCTGAGGTCGCCCGTGCCGACCACGATCGCACCGTGGAAGTTGGCCAGCCGGAACAGGTGGCTGGTGCGTTCCCCGGCCTGCACGTTCTCGAAGGTGATGTCGTACTGCGGCACGCCGTCGGCAAAGGGATGGCCGAGATCGGCCAGCATCTGGCGGCAGCTCGGCCGGATGTCGATCTCGCGTGCCGTGCAGCCGATGGCCTGCATGAGCTGCAGCGCCTGGTCGCGCGTGCGGCCGCTGGTAGCGAAGCCGGGCATGGTGTAGCCGAGGATGTCGGTGCGCGGGCGTCCGAGCCGGTCCATGGCCTGCGCGCAGACCAGCAGCGCATGGGTCGAGTCGAGCCCGCCCGAGACCCCGACCACCAGCTTGGCGATATGCGCCGCCTCGAGCCGTTGCACCAGCGACTGGACCTGGATGTTGAAGACCTCCATGCAGCGCTCGTCGCGATGGCGTGCATCCGCCGGCACGTAGGGAAAGCGCTCCACGCTGCGCATCAATGCAGGCTCGGCCAGGGGCTGCGTCTCGGGCGCGTCGAACAGGACCGTGCGCCAGCCGGCCAGCACCTGCTTGTGGCGCTCGGCCGAGACGCCGAAGGAGTTCTGCCGCATGCGCTCGCGCGAGAGCCGCTCGAGGTCGACGTCGGCCATGATGGTGTGGGAACGGTTGCTGAAGCGCTCGCTTTCGGCGAGCATCTCGCCGCTTTCGTAGATCAGCGCCTGGCCGTCCCATGCGAGGTCGGTGGTCGACTCGCCGATGCCGGCCGACGAATACAGGTAGGCCGACAGGCAGCGTGCCGAATGCAGGCTCACGAGCCGATGGCGGTACTCCGACTTGCCGATCGTGATGTTGGACGCAGACAGGTTGACCAGCACCGTCGCGCCCGCCAGGGCGGCATAGCTCGACGGCGGAATCGGCACCCAGACGTCCTCGCAGATCTCGACGTGTAGTTTCAGCAGCGGCTGCTGCCGGCATTGCAGCAGCAGGTCGGTGCCGAAGGGCACCCGCTGGCCGCACAGGTCGATCTCGGTGGCGAGCGCACTGTCGGCTGCGCTGAACTGGCGCGCCTCGTAGAACTCGCCGTAGTTGGGCAGGTAGGTCTTGGGCCAGACACCGAGCAGCTTGCCGCCAGCCACGGCAACCGCGCAGTTGTAGAGCCGGTGATCGACCCGCAGCGGCAGGCCGACGATCGCCACGGCCAGCAACTGCGTGGAGGCGGCGACGACGCCGGCGAGCGCTTGCTCGCAGGCCTCGAGCAGGGCCGCCTGGTGGAACAGGTCGTCGCAGGTATAGGCCGAGAGCCCGAGTTCGGGAAAGGCCACCACCGCCGCGCCGCGCTCGGACGCCTCGCGATAGAGCGCGATCGTCTCGGCGCCGTTGAAGACGGGATCCGCCACGCGGTTGCGTGGCACCGCCACGGCCACGCGGACGAAGCCATGGCTGCGGGGGTCGAGGAATTGGGACAGTGCGCTGTTCATCTTGATCGCCTTGCTGCAGGAAGACCGATTCTCGGCCCTCTTGCCCTCGGCGCGCGATGCGCAGCGCCATCCGTCAGTCCGGGGCTCTGCGCTCCTGGCCTCCGGCGCCCACTTCGCGCTCGGCATCGAGCCAGTCCTGTACCTCGTCACCGGGTGCTTCGCCGCGGCGCAGGAAGGCCGCGTAGGCAGCCGCCCTGATCCTCGTCAGGCGATCTTCCTCGGCCGATTCGTCGGGCGGTGCGGCCTCGAACTCCTCGTCGGTGGCGCGCAGCTGCGCCTCGATGGGCAACGCGTCGGAAGACACCGGCGCTTCGTTGGGATCTTCTTGCATGCTGACTCCTGTGGATGCGGGGCACGGCAAAAGGACGATGAGCCGCGGACTCGTACGAGACAGTCATCCGGGCGCATGCCGAGCGGTGTAGGAAGGCGCCGCCTCCATGACCACGCGTCGACGCACATGGCGCAATCGCCACGAACCACCGTTGGTCGGGCGAGGGAGGCACCACGGATCTACGCGTCGGTCTCCTACACGGCCCGGAAGGGTCGGCGCCTAGCCTCCCGGTCCTCCTCACGAAGACCACCCTCACGAAGTCCACCATGGCCACCAAAAAGCTCCCCACCCCACCCGCATCAACAATCGATGCCGCCCGCGCCGCTGCCCGCAACACGGACAGCGCACCTGCCACGCCGCCACCGGCTGACGCCGGCAAGGGCGATGCGCCCACGCAGAAGGCGATCGATACCGGCGCCACGGCCGCTGCCATGCCCTTCAATGCGAACAAGCCGCTCGAGCATGGCGAGGCCAACGCACGATCGACACCGGTCGGCGCCAGCGTGCGCCCGCCTTCCCGGCTGCCCGGCGCCAGCACGCTGTCTGAGGCGAACGTGTCGGGCAAGACCGGCACAAGCGCCCGGGATGGCGTCAATGCCACCATCGACACGCTCGACCGCGTGCGGGTCGACGCCAGCGGCCAGGTGCTGACCACCAACCAGGGCGTCGCGATCGCGGACAACCAGAATTCGCTGAAGGCCGGCCCGCGCGGGCCGGTGCTGCTCGAGGACTTCATCCTGCGCGAGAAGCTCACGCACTTCGATCACGAGCGCATTCCCGAGCGCATCGTGCATGCGCGCGGATCGGGCGCTCATGGCTTCTTCGAGTGCTATGAGCCGCTGACGAAGCACACGAAGGCGGCGCCTTTCAACGAGGCCGGGAAGATCACGCCGGTCTTCGTCCGCTTTTCGACCGTGGCAGGCGAACGCGGCTCCAAGGACACCGCGCGCGACGTGCGCGGTTTCGCGGTCAAGTTCTATACCGACGAAGGCAACTGGGACCTGGTCGGCAACAACATGCCCGTCTTCTTCATCCAGGACGCGATGAAGTTCCCGGATCTCGTGCATGCAGTGAAGCCCGAGCCTCATCATCAGATGCCGCAGGCCGCGAGCGCGCACGACACCTTCTGGGACTTCGTCTCGCTGATGCCCGAGTCGACCCACATGCTGATGTGGCAGATGTCCGACCGCGCGATCCCGCGCAGCTACCGGATGATGCAGGGCTTCGGGGTCCACACCTTCCGGCTCGTCAACGACGCGGGTGAATCGGTGTTCGTGAAGTTCCATTGGCAACCCAAGCTCGGCACCCATTCGCTGGTGTGGGAGGAGGCCGTGAAGATCTCGGGCGCCGATCCGGACTTCCACCGCCGCGACCTGTGGGAAGCGATCGAGGCCGGCGACTATCCCGAGTGGGAACTGGGCCTGCAGATCTTCACCGAGGAGCAGGCCGAGCAGTTCAGCTTCGACATCCTGGACGCGACCAAGCTGGTGCCCGAGGAGCTGGTGCCGGTGCAATTGGTCGGGCGCATGGTGCTCAACCGCAACCCGGACAACTTCTTCGCCGAGACCGAGCAGGTCGCGTTCTGCACGGCCCACATCGTTCCGGGCCTCGACTTCACGAACGACCCGCTGCTCGCGGGCCGCATCCATTCGTATGTCGACACGCAGATCAGCCGGCTCGGCGGCCCCAACTTCCACGAGCTGCCGATCAACGCGCCGATCGCGCAGGTGCACAACAACCAGCGCGACGGCATGCACCGGCAGGCCATCCACCGCGGCCGCGTGGCGTACGAACCCAACTCGCTCGCGGGCGGCTGTCCGTTCCAGGCGGGGGCGGCGCAGGGCTTCGTGAGCGTCGCGCGCCGCGCGGATGCCAAGGAGAGCGCCGACAAGGTGCGCATCAAGCCCGAGAAGTTTGCCGACCACTACACGCAGGCGCGTCTCTTCTTCGAAAGCCAGTCGCAGGTGGAGCAGGCGCACATCGGCAATGCCTTCCGCTTCGAGCTGTCGAAGGTCACGGTGCCCGCGATCCGCGAGCGCGTGGTGTCGATGCTGCGCAACGCCGCGCCCGACCTGGCGGCACGCCTCGCACAGGATCTCGGCATGGAATTGCCCGATGCGATGCCCAAGGCGCTGGAAAACCCCGCCGCCCCTGAGGTCGAGAGCTCGCCTGCGCTGTCGCTGCTGGCACGGCCGGGCGACGGCGGTATCCGCACGCGCAAGGTCGCCGTGCTGGTGGCGCACGGCGTGGAAGGCGCCTCGCTCGGCAAGGTGGTGTCTGCGCTGGTGGCGGCCGGCGCGGTGCCGCGGCTCGTGGGTGCACGCCTGGGAACCTACGTGGGCGCGGGCGGCGAGAAGTTCGCGGCCGACGCGACGATGGAGAACTCGCCGGGGTTCCTGTTCGATGCCCTGGTCCTGCCGGACGGCGTGGATGCGTTGGCGACGCTGGACGAGGATGCCCATACGCTGGAATTCATCCGCGCCCAGTATTGGCACTGCAAGACGATCCTGGCCTTCGGTGCCTCGCAGGCTCTGCTCGACGAGGCCCAGGTTCCGCTCACGCTGCCTGACGGCTCGACCGATCCGGGGTTGATCCTGGCCGACGCCGCGGATGCCGATCAGGCGGTGGCCGACTTCATCGAGGCGATGGCCACGCGGCACTTCGGTCGCGAGAATGATCCGCCGGCGCCTTGAGCTCAAAAAAAGCTGCGGCATTGTTCGGCGCGCCAGGAGACCTGCCATGAACCACGAATCATCCGGCGGGCCCACGGGCCCGCCGTTGTACCCGGTGAGCCTGCGCATCAATGGCGAGGCCCACGACCTGAATGTGCCCGCATGGGTCACGCTGCTGGATCTGCTGCGTGACCGACTCGATCTCACGGGCACGAAAAAGGGGTGCGACCATGGGCAGTGCGGCGCCTGCACGGTCCTGGTCGACGGGCGCAGGATCAACGCCTGCCTGACGCTCGCCGTCATGCGCAGCGGCAGCGACGTCGTCACGATCGAGGGCCTCGCGCAAGACGGCACGCTGCACGAGATGCAACGGGCCTTCGTCGAGGCGGACGCACTCCAGTGCGGCTATTGCACGCCGGGTCAGATCTGCTCGGCCGTAGGCCTGGTGCGCGAGGGCGAAGCACACAGCGACGCCGAGATCCGCGAACTCATGAGCGGGAACCTCTGTCGCTGCGGCGCCTATCCTCAGATCGTGCGCGCGGTTGGCACCGTGCTGCGCGCCGGGTCTGCGAAGGATGCGGCGTGAACCCGATCGACTTTCATGCGAGCGTTGACATCGACGACGCCCTGGCGGCCATCGGGCGCGAGGCCGGCAAGCCTCTGCCGGTGCGCTGGATCGCCGGCGGCACCAACCTGCTGGACTTGATGAAGGCACGGGTCGTGGGCGCGAGCGGGCTGGCCGACATCAACGGACTCCCGCTCACGCAGATTGTCCGGAGCGAGTCGGGCGGGCTGATGCTGGGCGCGCTGGCGCGCAATGCCGACACCGCCTACGACCCGGTGGTGCGCAAGCACTATCCGTTGATCACGGCCGCAATCCTGGCCGGTGCCTCGCCGCAGATCCGCAACATGGCCTCCAACGGAGGCAATCTCCTGCAGCGCACGCGCTGCGTCTATTTCTACGACACCGCGACGCCGTGCAACAAGCGGGCACCCGGCAGCGGGTGCTCGGCGATCGGCGGCCTCACGCGGCAGCATGCCATCCTCGGGGCGAGCGCGCACTGCATCGCCACGCACCCGTCGGACCTCTGCATCGCGCTCGCCGCGCTCGAAGCCCGGGTGCACGTGCGCTCTCGCGACGGGCTGCGTGTGATCGCGTTCGCAGATTTCCACCGGCTTCCGGGGGAACATCCGGAACAGGACACGACCCTGGCGGAAGGCGAGCTCATCACCCACATCGAGCTGCCCGAGGCGGACCGCTTCGTCGCGCACTCGAGCTATCTCAAGGTGCGGGACCGTGCCTCGTATGCATTCGCGCTGGTGTCCGTGGCCGCCGCGCTGGACCTCGGCGAAGACGGATCCGTGCGCGAGGTCCGCTTGGCCCTGGGCGGCGTCGCGCACAAGCCCTGGCGCAGGCCTGAGGCCGAAGCCCGGCTGGCCGGGCGGGCGCCGACACAGGAGGCCTTTGGCGAGCTCGCCGACGCGCTTCTCGCCGAGGCCGAAGGGCAGGGCGGCAACGACTTCAAGATCACCCTGGCGCATCGCGCCATCGTTCGCGCGCTCACCATGGCGCTCGAGGGCACGCCCAGCAACACGGGGCAGGTCGCGGCCTCGGCATCTCCCGAGGACTACCCATGACGCGTTCTTCCGCCGCATCCCAAGGACCGATGGCTGAGGCGGGCACCGGCGCCGTCCATGCCGGGATGTCAGTCTCGCGGGTCGACGGGCGGGCCAAGGTGACGGGCGAAGCGCGCTATGCGGCCGAGTACCCGGCCGCAGACCTGTGCCACGGCGTCGTCGTCAACAGCACGATCGCCAAGGGCCGAATCACCGGCATCGATGTGCGCGAGGCGATGGCGATCCCGGGTGTGCTGCTCGTCATCACGCACGAGAACCGCCCGAAGATGCGATCGTTCGGCATCTTCTACAAGGACATGACGGCGCCCGCGGGCGCACCGTTCCGGCCGCTGTACGACGACAGGATCGTCTGCAGCGGGCAGCCGGTGGCGCTTGTCGTCGCCGAGACCTTCGAGCTCGCGCGCCATGCAGCCGCGCTGGTGCAGGTGAGCTATGCGGCAGAGCCGCACGAGACGAACCTGCTCGCGCACATGAACCGCGCCCACGTGCCGAGCCGCCTGAAGGCGGGCTACTCGCCGCCGCCGGCCGAGAAGGGCAACGCCGCGGCCGCGTTCGCCGATGCGCCCGTGAAGATCGAGGCCGCCTACTACAGCGGCGTCGAGCACCACAACCCGATGGAGCTGTTCGCCTCGACCGTGATCCGCGGCGACGATGGCCACCTGACGATCTACGACAAGACGCAGAGCTCGCTCAACAGCCGCTGGTACGTGTCGCAGGTGTTTGGCATCGCGCAGCGCAAGATCACGGTGCGCAATCCCTACGTCGGTGGCGCCTTCGGCTCCGGCCTGCGGCCCCAGTACCAGCTGACGCTCGCGGTGATGGCGTCGCTGATGCTCAAGCGTTCGGCGCGCGTGGTGCTGACGCGGCCCCAAATGTTCACCTTCGGCCATCGGCCCGAGACCGTGCAGCGCATGCAGCTCGCGGCCGAGCGTGACGGCACGCTGCGCGCCATCGTCCACGAGGCCGTCGCCGAGACCTCGCGCTTCGAGGACTATGTCGAGGTGGTCGTCAACTGGTCCGGGCAGCTCTATGCCTGCGACAACATCCGGATGGGCTACGTGCTGGTCGCGCTCGATCACTACAGCCCGATCGACATGCGCGCGCCGGGTGCCGCGCACGGGGTGCACGCGCTCGAGGTCGCGATGGACGAGCTGGCGCATGCGCTCGACATGGACCCGCTTGCGCTGCGGCAGAAGAATTACGCGGTGCGCAATCCGATGGACGACCTTCCGTATTCGACCAAGGAACTGCTCGCCTGCTATCGGCAGGGGGCCGAGCGTTTCGGTTGGGACCGGCGGCCCGTGGCGCCGCGCTCGATGCGGGAAGGCCACGAACTGATCGGCTGGGGCATGGCCACGGGCACCTGGGACGCCATGCAGATGACGGCCCGTGCCGGTGCGGTGCTGCATGCGGACGGCACGCTGGTCGTGAGCAGCGCCGCGAGCGACATCGGCACCGGCACCTACACCGTCATGGCCATGATCGCCGCCGAGGCGATGGGATTGCCCCTGGAGCGCGTGAGCTTCCGGCTCGGCGATTCGGCGCTGCCGTTCGCACCGATCGAAGGGGGCTCCTCGCATGTCACGACCGTCGGTTCCGCGGTGCAGGGCGT
Organism: Variovorax jilinensis; assembly: GCF_030316885.1. Taxonomy (GTDB): domain Bacteria; phylum Pseudomonadota; class Gammaproteobacteria; order Burkholderiales; family Burkholderiaceae_C; genus Variovorax; species Variovorax jilinensis. The sequence continues at coordinate 45,873 of NZ_JASZYQ010000005.1, forward strand.
GTGCGAGAAGCTGCAGCGACGGCTCTTCCGGCTGGCGCGCGCACTGCCGGCCTCGCCGTTCCGCGCCGCGCGTTTCGATCAGGTGTGCTTTGCCGGCGGTGCCATGCAACTGCGCGGCGCGAGCGATGTAGGCGTGGCCCTCGTCGACCTGCTGGCTGCCGCCGGCAAGGGAAGGATCGAGGCCAAGCACCTGATGCTGCCCAATGTGCTGAACCAGAAGAAGTACCTTCGCGCCACGCACTCCGCGGTCTTCTGCGAGGTGCGTGTGGACGAGGACCTTGGCACCGTTCGCGTCACCCGCGTGGTCAGTGCGATCGCGGCGGGTCGCATCATCAGCGCGAAGACCGCGCACAGCCAGGTCGTCGGCGGCGTCGTCTGGGGCATCAGCCAGGCGCTGCACGAAGAGACGCATGCCGACCATCGATTCGGCCGGTTCATGAACCACGATCTCTCGGAGTATCACGTCGCCGTGAATGCCGACATTCATGACATCGACGTCATCTTCGTCGAGGAAGACGATCGCGTGGTCAGTCGGCTGGGCGCCAAGGGCGTCGGCGAGATCGGAATCGTCGGCGTGTCCGCCGCGATCGCGAACGCGATCTTCCACGCCACCGGCCGCCGGGTGCGAAGCACCCCGATGACGCCCGACAAGGTCATGCGGTCGTAGGCTGCGAGATGGCCCGTCGCCGTGCGGTACGCAGGAAGGCCGGCGCGACGGCCTGGCATGCAAAGGCAGCCTGTGCGGCTCCGAGTTGGCGTGGTGCGCATGGCAGGTAGGCGCGTACCTTCGGGTCGACCCACCGGCCGCCGCGTCGCGCGTTGCTCTAGACTTTGAAGGGTTGCGAAGCCTTCGCTTCCCGCAAGTTCTTGAACGCCCGACCCATGCCCAAGCTGCCCGACGCCCACACGCCTGCGCTCGACGGGCCGGCCTTTCTGGCCGGCAGCGGCGAGATGGCGACCCTGATGCGCGGGAACGACTGGGCTGCCTCGCCGCTCGGAGAGCCCGCGCACTGGCCGCAATCGCTTCGGACCGTGGTCCGGCTGATGCTCAACACCGGTCACCCGATGTACGTCTGGTGGGGCCCCGAGCTGATCTGCCTCTACAACGATGCCTACCGCGAGTCGATCGGCCCAGAGCGCCACCCGGATTCGCTGGGCCGTCCGGCGCGCGAGGTCTGGGCCGAGATCTGGGACCTGATCTCGCCGCAGATCGAGCAGGTCATGAACGGCGGCGGCGCCACCTGGAACGTCGATCACCTCGTGCCCATCACGCGCCACGGTCGGCGCGAAGACGTCTACTGGACCTACAGCTACAGCCCGATCGACGAGGACGCGGCGCCTGGCGGCGTCGGCGGCGTGCTGGTGGTGTGCACCGAGACCACGCGGCAGGTGCAGGCCACGCGCCAGCTCATCGCCGAACGCGATCGCTGGGCCTCGATGTTCGCGCAGGCCCCGACCTTCATGGCGCTGCTCGACGGCCCCGAGCATCGCTTCGAGATCGCCAACCCGGCCTATCTGCAGGTGGTGGGCCAGCGACCGCTGCTCGGCCTGACGGTCGCCGAGGCGCTGCCGGAGGCAGTCGGCCAGGGCTACGTCGCGCTGCTCGATCGCGTGTACGCAAGCGGCGAGGCCTACTCGGCCACCGGGGCCGTGTTTGCTGCGGCGCCTTCGCCGGGCGGACGCGTGTCCAGGCGGTTGGTCGACTTCGTCTACCAGCCGATCCGCGCGGCCGACGGCAGCGTGAGCGGCATCTTCGTGCAAGGGGCCGACATCACCGACCGCGCCATGGCGGAGAACGCGCTGCGCGAGAGCGAGTCCCGCTTCCGCTCGGCGCTGAATGCGGGCCGCATGGGCGCCTGGGAGACCGACTACGAGACCGGCACGCGGACCTGGACACCCGAGGGCATGGCGCTGTTCGGCATCGACCTGCCCGACGGCCGTGGCCAGGTCGGCGGTCCCGACGATGAATACGCGAGTGCGCTTCATCCCGACTACCGCCACCTGGCGGCCGGCTTTCGCGAGCTCGCGGACAGGCAGGACTCCTTCGCGGCCGAGTACTGGATCAGGCGGCCGGACGGCACCCGGCTGTGGCTCTCGGGCCGCGGCATGGTGCTCTCGCGCAGCGCGAACGGTCGCGCTCACCGGCTGGTCAGCATCATGGCCGACACCACCGAGCGCAAGCTGGCCGAACAGCGCTTGCAGGTCGAGCACGAGCGCCTCGAGCTCGCGCTCGGCGCCGGCCGCATGGGCGCCTACGACATGCAGCTTCCGGACGGCGTCCTGTGGTGGTCGGCCCAGACCTATCGCCTCTTTGGCGTCAGCGAGCAGAGCTTCGTGCCGGCGCCCGACAAGGTGCTCGCGCTGTTGCATCCCGACGACCGCGAAGCTTTCTCGCGGGGGCGCGCCGAGTCCTTCGCGCAACGGCGGCCGTTCGTCCACGAGTTCCGCATCCTTCGGCCCGACGGATCCGAGGCCTGGCTCGGCCATCGCGGACACGCCGAATACGGCGCCGATGGCGTGCCGGTGCGCAGCTTCGGGATCACGATGGACATCACCGAGCGCAAGCAGGCCGAGCAGGCGCTGCATGACGCGGATCGCCAGAAGGACCGCTTCATCGCGATGCTCGCGCACGAGCTGCGCAACCCTCTGGCACCCATCCGCAACGCGGTGGGCGTGCTGCGCAAGACCGGCGGTGCCGACGCCGCCATGGCGAGCTGGTGCCACGACGTCATCGAGCGGCAGGTCGGCCAGATGGCGCATCTGCTCGACGACCTGCTGGACGCCTCGCGCCTGAGCCAGGGCCAGCTGCGGCTGCGGCTCGAGCGCCTGGCGCTGGCGACCGCGATCGACCGCGCGGTCGAGATCGCGCGGCCTGCGATCGATGCCGCGGGCCACACGTTCTCGCTGCGGCTTGCGCCCGAGCCCCTGATCCTCGACGGCGACCTCACGCGGCTGGCCCAGGTCTTCTCCAACATCCTGATCAATGCCGCGAAGTATACCCCGCGTGGCGGTGCGATCGAGCTGTCCGTCGAGCGCCATGGCGCCGGCGCGCTGGTGTGCATCGCGGACAACGGCATCGGCCTGGATGCCCGGCACCTCGACCAGATCTTCGAGATGTTCGGCCAGGTGGAGTCGTCGCTGAATCGCTCCGAAGGCGGCCAGGGCATCGGCCTCGCGCTTGCCAAGGCGCTGGTCGAGATGCACGGCGGAACGATCGCCGCGCTCAGCGAGGGCCTGGCCCGCGGCAGCCGGTTCGAAGTGCGGTTGCCGCTGGCGGTCGAGCCATCCGCGGCGGCGATGCCAGTGGCGGACCCGCACGCCGATGCCGGGGCGGAGACCGCCTGGCGCGTGCTGGTGGTCGACGACAGCCGCGACAGCGCCGACACGCTCGCGCTCGCGGTGGAGGCTCTCGGCCACAGCGTCGAGGTTGCCTATGGCGGCGAGGCCGGATTGGCACGCGCCGAAGTGCTTCGGCCCGACGCGATGCTGCTCGACCTCGGCATGCCCGGCATCGACGGCTACGAGCTGTGCCGGCGCATCCGCGCCTTGCCCTGGGGCGGCGAGGTCGTGCTGATCGCCCAGACCGGCTGGGGCGGCGAGCGCGACCGCGAGAAGACGCGCGACGCCGGCTTCGACCACCACGTGGTCAAGCCGGTCGACCTCGGCGTGCTCGATGCGCTGCTGCAGCGGCGCTAGCGAATGATCGAGGCGCGCCGGTAGTTGCGCCGCGCCACGGCGGCATACCACAGCGCAGCGAGCGGCATGCCGACGATGTCGATGAACAGCGACACGTCCGTACCCTTGGCCGGCATCGTGCCCTTGATGATGCGTGCCGTGTAGGTCAGCGTGGAGCCGGTGAGCACCGGGCTGCGCAGCAGCGCCACCACCTGGCGCAGCTTCTGGCCCTCGACGATCGAGATGTCGGCGCTCGGCGCGTCGGCCAGGAAGCTCTGCGCCCCCTGCGTCCAGAAAGGCGCAAAAGCCGAGGTGCTCATGTTGCCGGCGATGCGTTCGGGCCGATCGGAAAAGAACAGAGTGACAGGGCTCACGTCCCTCAGCGCCAGCTTGCCGGTGGTCTTGTCGTAGCTGACGCTGTCGGCCGTCTGCACGAAGAGGAAGTCGGCGAAGGAGGGGGCCGGCGCGTCCGCGCCCTGCACCAGGCGGGGCGCGAGCGCGGGTGCCGAAGCGAGCAGGGTCGCGGCGCTGACGAAGCTGCGTCGGTTGGCCATGGTTTCCTCGGAAGGCGATCGATCGAGAACCGAAGCATGCCGCAGCGCGAAGCGGCGGTCCAGGGGCGCGGCCTTCAGCGGCGAGCCGCGGTGCGCGAGTTCCCGGTCACGCTGGCCTGGAAACCCGGCACGCCTGCCAGGTTCCTGCATCGGGTGTCGCGCCGATGGCATGCATCGTGCAAGATGCCGCCATGGCCGCCCGTTTCCTCGACACGCTGCGCCCGCGTGTGCAGGCGATCGCCTTCCAGGCCCGGGCCCAGGCGATCCAGGTGCTGCTGGCGCTCGGCAGCCTGATGGCGCTGTGCGCGCTCGCCGGCCGCACCGATGCCGTGATTCCGCTCTTCCTCGGCGCGATCGCGAGCGCGCTGGCCGAGACCGACGACAGCTGGCGCGGCCGCATGCGCGCGCTGGTGGTCACGCTCATCGCGTTCGCGATGGTCTCCTTCTCGGTGGAGGCGACCTTCGCGCGGCCGCCGTTCTTCATCGCCGGACTTGCTCTCGCGGCCTTCTGGCTCACGATGCTCGGCGCCGTCGAGGCCCGCTACAAGTCGATCGGCTACGCCACGCTGGTGCTCGCGATGTACACCACGCTCGGCATGGACAACCAGGCCCATCGCGGCGCCGCGTCGCTGCGCGAGCCCGTGCTGCTGCTGGCCGGAGCCACCTGGTACGGCTTGCTGTCGGTGCTCTGGTATGCGGCCTTTCCGGCCCAGGAGGTGCAATCGCGGCTGGTCAAGCTCTACACGGTGCTCGGTGCCTACGTGCGCTACAAGGCCTCGCTGTTCGAGCCGCTGCGCGATGTCGACATCGAGAGCAAGCGGCTGTCGCTGGCGCTGCTCAATGCCGAGGTGGTCGGTGCGCTCAACGCGGCCAAGGAAAGCATCTTCAGGCGCATCGGCGCGCGCGCACCGAGCGGGCGCCTCTCGCGCTACCGCGGTCTCTACCTGATCGCGCAGGACGTGCACGAGCGCGCGAGCTCCTCGCACGAGGACTACAACGCGATGGCCGACGCCTTCTTCCACAGCGACCTCCTGTATCGCTGCCAGCGTGTGCTCGACCTGCAGGGCGTGGCCTGCGAGCGGCTCGCGGGCTCGATCGCACGGCGCGAGCCTTTCGTCTTCGGCAGCCAGACGGCGCAGGCGCTGGGCGAGCTGCGGGCAGCCCTCGACCACGCGCGGGCACGCGCCGATGCACCGCAGCGGCGCAAGCTGCTCGAAGCGGTGGAGGCGCTGGCGCGAAACCTGGTCCGGCTCGATGCCCAGCTGGCCGGCGCCAGCCAGCCCTCGGCGCGCGCGGGCCGCACGGAGATGAAGCTCTTCGACCGCTCGCCGCGCTCCTGGCACGACGCCGCCGAACGCGTACGGCGCCAGCTGACGCCTCGCTCGGCGCTGTTCCGCCATGCGCTGCGGCTGTCGGTGGCACTGGCCGCGGGCTATGGCGTGATGCTGGTCATTCATCCCGCCCAGGGCTACTGGATCCTGCTGACCACCCTGTTCGTCTGCCAGCAGACCTACGGCGAGACCATCTCCCGCATGGGCCAGCGCGTGGCGGGCACGGTGCTCGGCGTGATCGTGGGCTGGGCGCTGCTGCAGCTGTTTCCGCAACCGGTGCTGCAGTCTGTGCTGGCGGTGGCGGCCGGCGTGCTGTTCTTCGCCACCCGCGCCAGCCGCTACCTGCTCGCCACCGCGGCGATGACGGTGCTGGTCCTGATGTGCTTCAACCAGGTCGCCGACAGCGACGCGCTGATCGTGCCGCGGCTGGTCGACACGGCGATCGGCAGTGCGATCGCGGGCCTCGCGGTGCTGCTGGTGCTGCCGAACTGGCAGGCGCGCCGCTTCAGCGAGATCGCGGCGACCGCGATGCGCAGCCATGCGGGCTACCTGCGCCAGATCGTCAAGCAGTACCGCTCGGGCGCGGTCGACCATCTCGAATATCGGCTGGCGCGGCGCAACGACCACAACGCCGATGCGGCGCTGTCGACCGCGGTCGCCGACATGTTCCGCGAGCCCGGCTTCGTGCGCCCGCGCGCGGGCATCGCGCTGCGCCTGCTGATCCGCTCCCACACGCTGCTGAGCTACCTCTCGGCGCTCGGGTCGCATCGCGTCGCGCTACCCGATCCGGTGCGCGCCCTCGGCGTGATGGCGGCCGCCGAGAGCGCTGCCACTGCGCTCGACGGGCTCGCGATGGGGCTCGACAAGGGCGAGCTCGAGGTCAGCTCCACGCGCCTGGCCCAGGAGGCGCTGGTGCGCATCGAGCTCGGCGGCCCGCCGCAGGAAGTCGCGGAGGACGCGATGGCCGAGTCCGCCGATGGCGACGACGCCTCGCTGCGCCTGCTGCGCACCGAGGTCAACCTGGCCTGGCTGCAGATCGATGCACTGCGCCATCACGCGCGCGAGTGGCTGGCCCCCGAGAGCGCCGAAGTGGCGGATGAAGATCCGCAGGCCGTCAAGCCCGCCGCTTGAACATCGCCGAGCCGCCGCTGGCGAGCGCCACGTCCTCGGCCGCGGCCAGCAGCACCGGGCCCAGCGCCAGCATGCGCTCCTCGGTCAGGCGCACCGACGGCCCCGCGATGGTGACCACGCCGATCGCCGCCCCGTTGCCGCTGCGCACCGGCGCGGCCATGGCGGCCATGGCGGGCGCGAACACCTCGTTGATGACCGCGAAGCCGCGCTTTCGCGCCGCACGAAGGTAGGCCAGCAGCGCCTTGACCGTGGTCGGCGCCTTGGGGCCGAAGTCTTCGGGTTTGCCGAAGCCCTGCTTGGCGACCAGCTCGAGCGCCTGCTCGTCGGTCATGGTCGACAGCCAGGCATGGCCGGCCGAACTGCACGACAGGTTCACCGACAGGCCCATGTCGGGGTCGTAGCGCAGCCCGCGGGTCGCGCCCTGGGCCTTGGCGACGAAGGTCAGCTCGTCGCCGTCGACCACGGCCAGCCGCACCAGTTCGCCGGACTCGGCCGCCAGCCGGTCGAGCAGCGGCTGCGCGACGTCGACCACCCCGCTGTTGCTCAGGAAGCTGAGGCCGAGCGAGACCACCTTCATGGTCAGCATGTAGTCGCCGTGGCGCTGGTCCTGGCGCACGTAGCCGTTGCGCACCAGCTCCGCGAGCATGCGGTGGGTGGCGCTCAGCGGCATCTGCATCTCGGTGGCGAGCGCCGACAGCGCGGTGCCGTCGGGATGCTCCGCCAGGTGCTCTATCACTTTGAAGCTGCGTTCGATGATCGAAGTCATGGGGTTCGGGGGGCGGGGGAGGGCCAAGTATGCAACTGCGACGACCTGGGCGAGATGCAGAGCTTGGCGCCATTAGAGCAGGAAGCTGTAAAGGGTTTTCACGAATGGAAAGACTTTCCACTTGAAACCTATGATCGCCCCCGATCCGCCTGCCACCCCGGCCGGCGCCTGTTTGTCCATCCTCATGGAGACCGTCTTGAGACTTCTGAACCGCCTCACCCGCACGCTGGCTCTCGCCGGCCTTGCCTTCGCCCTCGCAGCGCCTGCCCTCGCCCAGGACCAGGAACGCGTCATCCGCTTCGGCCACCTGAACAACGCCGACCACCCGGTGAGTTTCGGCGTCAAGCGCTTCTCCGAACTGCTGGCGGCCAAGAGCGGCGGCAAGATGAAGGTGCAGGAATTCCCCGCCTCGCAGCTCGGCAACGAGATGCAGCAGCAGTCCGCGCTGCAGGGTGGCGTGCAGCAGATGTCGGCGCCGGCCACGACCTCGCTGGCTGGCATCGTGAAGGAATTCGGCCTGGTCGACTTCCCGTTCGCGGTCGCCAACTTCGCGCAGGCCGATGCGCTGCTCGACGGCCCGCTGGGCCAGGCGCTGATCGCCAAGCTGCCCGAGAAGGGCCTGGTCGCGCTCGGCTACTGGGACCTGGGCTTTCGCAACGTCACCAACAGCAAGCGCCCGATCGCCAAGCCGGAAGACTTCGACGGCCTCAAGATCCGCGTGATTCCGAACCCGGTGTTCCTCGAGACCTTCAAGGCCTTCAAGGCCAACCCGGTGCCGATGCCCTTCGCCGAGCTCTACGGCGCGCTCGAAGCCAAGGCCGTGGACGGCCAGGAGAACCCGTTCTCGGTGATCCTGTCGAACAAGTTCTTCGAAGTGCAGAAGTATCTGAGCGCGACCAACCACGTCTATGCCGCCAACATCGTGCTGGTGAGCAAGAAGTTCTGGGACTCGCTGACCCCCACCGAGCAGAAGTGGATGAACGAGGCCGCCAACGAGGCCCGCGGCTACCAGCGCCAGGTGAGCCGCGCCGCGGCCCAGAAGTCGGTCGGCGACCTGCAGGCCAAGGGAATGCAGTTCAACGAGGTGTCGCCGGCCGAACAGGCCCGCATGCGCCAGATCGCCAAGCCGGTCGTCGACAAGTTCTCGGCCAGCTACGACCCCGCGATCGTCAAGCTCTACAACGACGAGCTCGCACGCATCCGCAAGTGATGACGGTGAACCAGGGAGAAGCCACATGAAGATCCTCGTCCTGCACGGACCGAACCTGAACCTGTTCGGCCGCCGCGAGCCCCACATCTACGGCAGGACCACGCTGGCCGAGATCAACGCCAGGCTCGAGGCGCTCGCCGCCGAGCTCGGCGTGACGCTCGCCGTGATGCAGTCGAACCACGAAGGCGCGCTGATCGACTTCCTGCACGCGAACATCGACGAGGCGCAGGGCGCGCTCGTGAATCCGGCCGGGCTCACGCAGCATGGGGTGCCGCTGCACGACGCGATCAAGGCCATGCCCTTCCCGACGCTGGAAGTCCACATGTCCAACATTGCGGCGCGCGAGGCATGGCGCGCGCATTCGATCATCTCGCCCGCCGTCCGCGGCACGATCCAGGGCCTGGGCCCGCAGTCGTACCTGGCGGCGCTGCGCGCGCTGGTCGAACTGCAGCGCGAAGCCGCCGCGGCGGCCTGATTTCGCCCCACGGCGACACGAAATGGACGTATCTTCCGGCCTTCGGACAAAGAGACAAACAACATGAATCGATGGCTCGACAGATGCTGCAAGGGCATCGAGATGCTCATTGCCGGGGCGCTGGCGGTGATGGTGGTGCTGGTATTCGGCAACGTGGTGCTGCGCTACGGCTTCAACTCCGGCATCACGGTGTCGGAGGAGGTGTCGCGGTGGCTCTTCATCTGGGTGACCTTCCTGGGGGCCGTCGTGGCGCTCAAGGAGCACGGCCACCTGGGCGTGGACATGGTGGTGCAGAAGCTGCCGCCCGCCGGCAAGAAAATCTGCCTGGCGCTCGGCCACGTGGTCATGATCTACATCGTGTGGCTGCTGTTCCAGGGCAGCGTGGCGCAGGCCAAGATCAACTGGGACGTGACCGCGCCGGTCACCGGCGCCTCGATGGCGGTGGTGTATGCCTCGGGCATCGTGTTCTCGGTGATGGCCTTCTTCATCCTGGCGCTCGACCTCTGGCGGCTGCTGAGCGGCCAGCTCAGCGACGCTGAACTGGTGATGGTCCAGGAGTCCGAGGAAGCCGTGGCGCTGCAGCAGATCCTGGGCACCGCCAACGACACCGATCCCGTTGCCGCCAATGCCGGCGCACGAGGAGCCAGGCCATGACGATCCTTGTCTTCGTGGGTTCCCTGCTGCTCGCCATGGCGATGGGCATTCCCATTGCCTTCTCGCTGCTGGCGAGCGGCGTGGCCCTGATGTGGCACCTCGATCTGTTCGACGCCCAGATCCTGGCGCAGAACGTGATCGGCGGCGCCGACAGCTTCCCGCTGCTGGCCGTGCCCTTCTTCATGCTGGCCGGCGAGATCATGAACGTCGGCGGGCTGTCCAAGCGCATCGTCGACTTCGCGCTCGCGCTGGTCGGCCACGTGAAGGGCGGCCTGGGCTACGTGACCATCCTGGCGGGCTGCCTGCTGTCGGCGCTGTCGGGCTCGGCGGTGGCCGATGCGGCGGCGCTCACCGCGCTCCTGCTGCCGATGATGGTCAAGGCCGGCCACGACAAGGCACGCGCGGGCGGCCTGATCGCGGCCACGGGCGTGATCGGCCCGGTGATCCCGCCCAGCATCGGGCTGGTGATCTTCGGCGTTGCGGCCAACGTGTCGATCTCCAAGCTGTTCCTGGCGGCGATCGTGCCGGGCATCCTGATCGGCGCTGCGCTGTGGCTGACCTGGGCCTGGCTGGTGCGCAAGGAGAAGATCGTGCCGCCGCCGCGCAAGTCGGGCGCTGAGATCTTCACCGCGTTCCGCAAGGCGCTGTGGGCACTGCTGCTGCCGCTGATCATCCTGGTGGGCCTGCGCATGGGCGTCTTCACGCCGACCGAGGCGGCAGTGGTGGCGGCGGTGTATGCGCTGTTCGTCTCGACCGTGATCTACCGCGAGCTCACCTGGAAGGACCTGTACGGCATCTTCGTGAGCGCGGCGAAGACCAGTGCGATCGTGATGTTCCTGATCGCCGCGGCGATGGTGAGCGCCTGGCTGATCACGGTGGCGGACCTGCCCTCGAAGGTGGTGGGCCTGCTGCAGCCCTTCATGGACAACAAGATCCTGCTGATGATGGCGATCATGGTGCTCGTGATGGTGGTCGGCACCGCGATGGACATGACGCCCACGATCCTGATCCTGACGCCGGTGCTGATGCCGATCGTGAATGCGGCGGGGATCGACCCGGTGTACTTCGGCGTGATGTTCATCATCAACAACTCGATCGGCCTGGTGACGCCGCCGGTGGGGACGGTGCTCAACGTGGTGGCGGGTGTCGGGAAAATCTCGATGGACGATGTCACCAAGGGTGTGGTCCCCTTCATGATTGCGGAGTTCGCGATCATGTTCGTCATGGTCCTGTTCCCGTGGCTGGTCATCTGGCCGGCGAAGTTCTTCTCCGGCTGACGAGGCGACCACAGGCCGGGGCAACCCGGCCTTTTGCATTTCAACGAGATCAAGGAGACATTCCATGAAGCATTTCTTCCGCCAGACCCTCGTCGCGGCCGTTGCCACGCTGGCCATGGTCGCGGCCGGCGCGCAGGTCAAGGAGCGCACGCTCAAGTTCGCCTTCCAGAACCAGACCGGCCATCCGCAGGCGCAGGGCGCGCAGAAGTTCGCCGAGCTCGTGGCCGCCAAATCGGGCAACAAGATCACGGTCAAGCTGTTCCCGGGCGGCGCGCTCGGCGGCGACCTGCAGACCGTCTCGGCGCTGCAGGGCGGCACGGTCGAGATCACGGTGCTCAACGCCGGCATCCTCACGGCCCAGGTGAAGGAGTTCGCGGCCTACGACTTCCCCTTCCTGTTCAACAACGGCAAGGAGGCCGATGCCGTGACCGACGGCCCCTTCGGCAAGAACCTCTTCGCCAAGCTCGAGGAGAAGGGCCTGCACGGCCTGGGCTACTGGGACCTGGGCTTTCGCAATGTCACCAACAGCAAGCGGCCGATCGCCAAGGCCGACGACATCGCGGGCCTCAAGATCCGCGTGATCCAGTCGCCGATCTACATCGACCTCTTCAACACGCTGGGCGCCAACGCGACGCCGCTGCCCTTCCCCGAGCTCTATTCAGCGCTCGACCAGAAGGCGGTCGACGGCCAGGAGAACCCGAACACCGTGATCCTGTCGTCCAAGTTCGCCGAGGTGCAGAAGTACCTCACGCAGACCCGCCACATCTACAACCCGCAGGCGCTGATCATCAGCAAGAAGACCTGGGACGGCATGAGCGCGGACGAGAAGAAGATCGTCGGCGACGCCGCTGCCGAGGCCACCGTCTTCCAGCGCGAGGTGTCGCGCGGCGCTGCCGACAGCGCGCTCGAATCGCTCAAGAAGGCCGGCATGACCGTGACCGAACTGCCGCCGGCGGAGATGGCCAAGCTGCGCGAGAAGGTCAAGCCCGTGATCGACAAGTACTCGGCGACGGTCGGCGAGGCCACCGTCAAGGAACTGATGGCGGAGATCGCCAAGGTTCGCAAGTAGGGCCGGACGACAAGGCTCGGCGCCGCCGCACGGGGACATGTCAAAAGACATGAATCCAGCCGGCGGCAAGTCCCGTATCAATGGCTTCGAAGCAGAGATCGGGACCTCGTTGAACTCACCAGAAGATATCGTCGACAAGGCTCGTCGCCTTCGGCGGGAGACTGAAGCGCTCTACAGCGGCTATCACGATGTCGATGCCTTGCAGACGGGCCGCCGAGCCGGCGGTCCCGCAGCACGCCTGCGGCATTGGTTCAGGCGCGTGCGCGACGCGCTGCGTCGATGACGGGGCGCCCGGCCACGAGCGGCCGGCCCAGCCATCGACACGCTCAGAAGCGGTAGCGCATCGTCAGCGTCGCGTTGCGTGGCGCCAGGTACGTGATCTGGCTGTAGGCGTCGAACATGCCGTAGTACTTCTCGTCCGTGACGTTGTTGACGTTGAGCTGCAGCGACAGGCGCGGGTTGAAGTCGTAGCGCGCCATCAGCGACACCAGCGCGAACGAACCCTGGTCGATGCGCTGGACCAGGCCCAGCGGATTGAGCGCGTCCGTGTAGGTGCTGCCTTGCCAGTTCACGCCGCCGCCGATCGTCAGGCCGCTGAGCGCGCCATCGAGGCGGTAGGTCGTGAAGATCTTCAGCAGCTTGCGCGGATAGATGGTGTTGACGTCGCGGCCGTCGGCGTCCTTCAGGCGGTACTGGGTGTAGCCGGCGCTGATGTTCCATCCGCGCGAGATCTCGCCGTTCGCTTCCAGCTCGAAGCCTTCGCTGGTGGCGCCGTCCGAGGCCCGGTAGACGGTCTGCGGCAGGCCGCCCAGGCCCGGGATGGTCTGGGTCGTGGCGACCGCCAGGTTCTTCTGCTTGATCTGGAAGATCGCGGCCGAGGCGTTGAGCTGGTTCTCGAGGAACGCCCCCTTGATACCGGTCTCGAGGCTCTCGCCCTTGATCGGATCGATGTAGTTGCGATTGATGTCCTGCTGGATCTGCGGCTGGAAGATGTCGGTGTAGCTGCCGTACCAGGTCAGCTGCTTGGTCAGGTCGTACAGCAGGCCCACGTACGGCGTGACTTCGCTGTTGTACTTCTGGTCGACGGGGCTGCTGTACATCTCCTCGCCGCTGCGGCGGAAGTCGGTCACGCGCGCGCCGATGATCACCTTGAACGGATCGGTGATGTTGAAGCGCGCGGCGCCGTAGATCGCGTCCTGCTTGGTCTCGCTGTTGCCGTACGGCGTGAGCGGACCCCAGATCGGCTCGGGGTAGACGCCGTTCCAGAGGTTGAAGTTGGGCACCATGCCGACGGCGAAAGGCAGCGCCGCGCGGCTGTCGGCGTTGAACTTCTGCGTCTGGCTGTTGTAGCCGAAGGCCAGTTCGTGCGTGCGTCCGCCCAGCTCGATCGGGCCGGCGGCCGTCAGCGCGAAGTCGTCCTGCGTGGTCTTTACCTTGTACGAGGCGGCGAAGGCGCCCATGCCCTCGCCGGTCAGGAAGGTGGGTGCGCCCGAGAGGTACAGCAGGTGGGAATCGGCCTTGCGCTCGCCATAGTTGTAGGCGGCCCCGATCTTCCAGTTGTTGGCGAGGCGGTGCGAGATCGACGCGAAGTACTGGTCGTAGGTGGTGTCCCAGCGGGTCCAGTCGGCGGCCGTGGAGGTGGACCGGTCCCAGTTGGTGCGGAAGCCCTCGGCATACCAGACCGGCAGGCCGCCCCACATCGGGCCCTTGGAGTCGACCTGTTGGCGGCCGGCGCCCGCGGTCAGCAGCGTGTTGGGCGTGAGGTCGGCCTCGAAGGTGGCGAACAGCGTGCCGTTGGACTTGCTCAGGCCGCGGATGTAGCTGTCGCCGTCCGAGTATTCGCCGACGATGCGGGCGCGGAAGGTCTTTGCCTCGTTCACCGGCGTCGACAGGTCGATCATGGCTCGGCCGGTGCTCCAGCTGCCGCCTTCCAGCTCGACGCTGCCCGTGAACACGTTGCTGCTGGCGCGCTTGCGCACCAGGTTCACGGCGGCCGACGGATCGCCCGCGCCGGTCGTCAGGCCGGTTGCGCCGCGCACCACTTCGATGCGGTCGTACATGGCGGTGCTGGTGAAGATCTCGCCCGAGCTCCACGGCTGCTGCCAGGTGGTCGGCACGCCGTCGATCATGATCGTGTTGATGTCGAAGCCGCGCGACACGAACTGCGCCCGGCTGGTCTCGTACTGGTTGACCGAGACGCCCGTGGTGTTGTTCAGCACCTCGGTGATGTTCGTGAGGTTCTGGTCCTCGATGCGCTGCTGCGTGATCACGGTCACGGACTGGGGCGTTTCGCGCAGCGTCAGGCCCAGCGGCGTGGCGGTGTTCGACGGGCCGTTGGTGGTGTAGGAGCCGGTGCCCTCGGTGGTCTCGGTCGAGCCGGTGACCCTCACCTCCGGCAGCGTGCCGGCGGACTGCGCCTGTGCATGGGCCAGGGCCGGCATCGCGATGGCAATGCACAGCGTCAGCGTGCGGAGGCGCCCCGGTGCTTCCGGATGGCCGAACGGCTTGTTAAGTACCCTCTTGTTCATTTCTTTTCCTGTATGGGTTGCTCCGTCCTTCCGGCTTGCCACGGCATGCATTGACCGGAAAGTAGAACTTTATGAGAATGCGAATGATACGCAATATGTAATTTGATGGCGCTGGGTTGTTGCACGGTGGCAACAACCGCAAGGCGCGATCGATCTTTCAGGCCGGAGGGGCGCAAAGTGACGAGTCGTGGAATCCAGGCCTGGGCCTGGGTGCACAAATGGACCAGTCTGATCAGCACGGTCTTCATGCTGCTGCTGTGCATCACGGGCCTGCCGCTGATCTTTCATCACGAGATCGGCCATCTGCTCGGCACGGAGGTCGAAGCGCCCAAGATGCCTGCCGACACGCCGCGCGCCAGTCTGGACCGCGTGCTGGAGGTGGCGCGCGCCAAGCACCCCGACCGGGTCGTGCAGTTCGTCTCCCAGGCCGAGGACGACGACGCCATGTGGTTCGTGACGCTGACGCCCACGCCAGATCCCACCGATGACTTCAAGTCGGTGGTCGTCGATGCCCGGACCGCCGAAGTGCTCGGCCAGCCCAGGTTCGACGAGGGCTTCATGTACGTGATGTTCAAGCTGCACGTCGACCTGTTCGCGGGCCTGCCGGGCAAGCTGTTCCTGGGCTTCATGGGCCTCTTGCTGCTGATCGCGATCGTCTCGGGGGTGGTGCTCTACGCGCCTTTCATGCGCAAGCTCGAGTTCGGCACCGTGCGGCGCGAACGCCGGCCGCGCGTCAAGTGGCTGGACCTGCACAACCTGCTCGGCATCGTGACCCTGGTCTGGCTCTTCACGGTCGGCGCCACCGGCATGATCAACACCTGGGCCGATCTGCTGATCAAGTACTGGCAGTACGACAAGCTGACCGTGTTGATGGCGCCCTACAAGGGCCAGCCGGTGGTGCCGGCCGCAGAGCGAGGCTCGGTGCAGAAGTCGCTTGACGTGGCCCTGGCGCACGCGCCGCACATGAAGCCGTCGTTCATCGCGTTCCCGGGCACGGCCTTCTCGAGTCCGCATCACAACGCGGTCTTCCTGCGCGGCAACGAGCCATTGACCTCGCGGCTGCTGCAACCGGTGCTGGTCGACGCCAAGACCAACGAGCTGACCGCGGCACCTGCCCTGCCGTGGTATCTCACCGGGTTGCTGCTGTCGCAGCCGCTGCACTTCGGCGACTACGGCGGCATGCCGATGCAGATCCTCTGGGCCCTGCTGGACATCGCGACCATCATCGTGCTGGGCAGCGGGCTCTACCTCTGGATCAGGAAAGGGCGAACGGTGCCGACGCCCGTGGTTCCAGCGGTCCTGCCGCCCGTGAGTTCCGGCCGGCCGTCCATCGTCCCGGAGTAGACGATCAGCTGCCTGCGGCGTTCGGATCGCGCCAGGCGCGCTCGAACGGCAATCGCCAGGCATGCGGCGCGATCAGCTGGTGGATCGGTTTCGGTCCCCATGAGCCCGGCGCGTAGAGCCGCACCGGTGGCGGCGCCTCGAGCAGCGGGGTCGACACCTGCCACAGCCGCTCGATGCCCTCGGCGGTGGTGAAGAGCGTGCGGTCACCGCGCATCGCGTCGAGGATGAGGCGCTCGTAGGCTTCCAGTACCTCGCCCACCATGCCGGTGTCGCGCATCGCGAACTGGAGGCTCAGCTTGTCCAGCCGCATGCCCGGGCCGGGTCGCTTGCCGTAGAACGACAGCGACATCTTCGACGCATCGGCAAGGTCGAAGGTCAGGTGGTCCGGCCCCTGCGCGCCGACGCCGGACCCCGGCGGGAACATGCTCTTCGGCGGCTCCCGGAAGGCGATCGAGATGATGCGCTGGCCTTCGGCCAGCCGCTTGCCGGTGCGCAGGAAGAAGGGCACGCCGGCCCAGCGCCAGTTGTCGATGTGGCACTTCAGCGCGACGAAGGTCTCGGTGTCGGAGTCCGGATCGACCCCTTCCTCCTGCCGGTAGCCGCTGTACTGGCCGCGGACCACGTCGGCCGGCACGATCGGCAGCATGCTGCGGAAGACCTTGTTCTTCTCCTCGCCGATCGGTGCGGGCTCGAGCGCGGTTGGCGGCTCCATCGCCATGAAGCCCAGGATCTGGAACAGATGCGTCACCACCATGTCGCGGTACGCGCCGGTCTGCTCGTAGAAGCTCGCGCGCTTTCCGAGACCCAGCGTCTCGGGCACGTCGATCTGCACGTGGTCGATGAAATTGCGGTTCCAGATCGGCTCGAACAGGCCGTTGGCGAAGCGGAACGCGAGGATGTTCTGCGCCGGCTCCTTGCCGAGGAAGTGGTCGATGCGAAAGATCTGCTCTTCCCGGAACACCTCGTGCAACTGGCTGTTGAGGAACACCGCGCTCGCGAGGTCGGTGCCGAAGGGCTTCTCCATCACGATGTGCGAGCGCTCGACCAGGTCGGCCGCACCCAGCATGCGCACCACAGACAGGGCCGCGCTCGGCGGCACGCTGAGGTAGTGCAGGCGCCGGCACTCGACCGCACCCAGGGAAGCTTCGGCACGCTCGACCGCGTCCTTGAGCGCCTGCGCGCCGCCCGACAGCGGCACGTAGTCGAGCATGGCGGCAAACGCATCCCAGTCGGCCGGCCGCACCTTGCGGCTGCCGAACTCGTCGAGCGCGCTGCGGGCCGCGGCGCGGAAGCCCTCGGCATCGAGTTCGTCGAGCGAGACCCCGATGATCCGGCAACCCGGGATGAAGCCCGCGCTGCAGAGGTGGAACAGCCCCGGCAGCAGCTTGCGCCGCGCCAGGTCGCCGGTGGCGCCCACCAGCATGACCACCTGCGGGAAACGCGGGCCGACGCCCGGAGGGATCTTCGCCATGCCTGCCACCTTTGCTGTTGTCTTTCGGGAGGGCAAGCGATTTTGATGCCAGGTGGCCGTGCCGGGCGGGGTTTGCGCGGGTTTGCCAGCGCCGCGCGGCGCGCGCATCATCCCTGGCCGCAGAAGCCAACCAGGCAGGAGAAGGAGACAGCATGAGATTCGAAGGCAAGACGGTGGTCGTGACGGGCGCAGCCTCGGGCATCGGCCGGGCGAGCGCCTTGCGATTCGCGGCCGAGGGCGCGCAGGTGGTCGCTGCCGACATCGATGCCGTGGGCGGCGAGGCGCTGGCGGCGCAGTCGGGCGGACGCATCGTCTTCCAGCGCACCGACGTCTGCGAGGTCGACCAGATCCGCGCGCTGATGGACTTCGCGGCCGAGCGCTCGGGCGGCATCGACGTGCTCTTCAACAATGCCGGCGCCGGTGGTGCTCGGGCGCGCATCGACGAGATCGATGCCGAGGCCTGGGACCGCACGATGAACCTGCTGTTGCGCTCGGTCGCCATGGGCATCCGCCATGCGGTGCCGCACATGATCGCGCGTGGCGGCGGCGCCATCGTCAACACCGCGAGCGTGGCGGCACTGTCCACCGGCATGGCGCCGACCGCCTATTCGGTGGCCAAGGCCGGCGTGCTGCAGTTGTCGAAGACGGCCGCCGCCGACCTCGCGCGACACAGGATCCGGGTCAACGCGGTCTGCCCGGGCCTCATCCGGACCGGCATCTTCTCGGCCTCGTTCGACGTTCCGCAGGCGCTGAAGGCCAGCGTCGACGAAATGGTCGCTGCCATGGCCGCCAAGGCCCAGCCGGTGGCGCGCGCCGGCACGGCCGAGGACATCGCGGGCGCCGTGAGCTACCTGGCCAGCGACGACGCGGCCTTCGTCACGGGCACCCACCTGCTGGTCGATGGCGGCATGCTGGTCGGACCGCGCCACAGCTGGGACCCTGAGACGCCGGGCATGGGCGAGGCGATCCGCCGGCGGGTCGAGGCGTCGATGGCCGCTCAGGCGGCGGCGCGGTAGACCACGCGGAAGCGCTCGCAGAGCACCGGCATGCGCGGGGTGGCCTGCCGGCCCAGGCGCGCGCACTCGCGGCCGAAGTAGTTCTGGTGGACGCGACGCCAGTACGCGAGCGAACCATCGCCTTCGCCCTCGGCGGCCGCGAATTCCGCGCCGACCTGCTCGAAGGCGAGCACCTCGATCGCCAGCGTCTCGATCACGCAGGCGGGCCGGCCGTCCCACCAGGTCACGATGCTCAGGGCGCCGGGCGCGGGCGCCGCGACGCCGCGCGCTTCGAAGGACCAGACGAGGCTTGCGGTGGCGCGCTTGGTGCCGGCCAGCACCAGCGCCGCCAGCGCATCGGCGTCGGCCGGGTTGTCATCGAAGTGGAAGGCTTCGAAGAACCGGTCCGAGCGGTCGTCGCCGACCTCCCTGAGGAATGCGTCCCAGAAGGCAGTCACGTCGGGTGTCATGCCTCTGCTCCTTGGCTTCCCTGTCGGGTGACCGTGCCGATCGGGACCCCCCTTGGTGCCGCGGGCCCTAGGGCTTGAGGACCAGGGTGATCAGCGCGCTGGCGTTGGTCACGGCCTTGACGCCGTGCATGGCGTTCGCGGTGAGGAACAGCAGTTCGCCCGCCCCCAGCCGCACCGGGCCTTCATCGAGAACCAGCTCCAGGCTGCCTTCGAGGCACTGGATGGTGAGCTCGCCGGCCACCTTGTGCGGAGGCATCGACTTCCCCGCCTGCAAGACAAGTCGCATGACCTCGAGGTCGACCGACTTGAACAGCGCCGAGGTCTTGCCGTCGGCCAGCCGATGTCCCAGGGGGCGCACGTCGAAAGCGTGGCCGGGGGACGCGTGGGGAATTGCCATGGGAGCGCCTCGCTGTCGTGGATGTTCAGTGTCAGCCTTCGCCGCCGGCTTGGCAACGCGTGCCCTGCTCGGTCGAACGGCCTATTGCGGCGTCCCGGTGCGCTTTCCAGAATCGGGGATCACCTTCGGGAGGCCCCATGAAAGCTGCTGCGTACCTGGCCCTTTGCCTTTGCGTGCCTCTGTCGGCCCACGCGCAGACGGCCAATCCCTGGGACGGCAAGTGGCAGGTCGCCTTCAAGACCGAACGCGGCACCGATCGGGACGGCACGGTCACCGTGGCGGGCAGCGCCGGCACCTGGGACCTGAACGTGGCCCAGCGCAACGACCCTTGTGCGGGCCGCGCCTATCCGATCGAGGTGCAGCGCGCCACGGCAGAGGAACTGGTCTTCAAGGTGGCGCGTTCCACCGCGCTGGCGGGATGCCAGGACAACACGATGCGCCTCAAGCCCACCGATGCCAACACGCTCGAAGGCACCTTCATGACGCGGCCGTTCAAGATGACGAAGGTCAACTAGGGGCAGGCTCCGCGAATCTCGCCGGGTGGCCGGCAAATGCCGCCACCTTTGTTACTCCCGGCGGGCGTCCGTCGGTGCCAGACTGGCTTCCACGGCCAGCCGTTGGTTGCCGGCCACCAGCCCAGGAGATGACACCATGAGCACATCGAGCACATCGAACGCGGATGGCACGGACAAGGGCGCTGGCGCTGCCATGCGAACCCCGCCGATCGTGTCGGCGCAGGCTTGGCAGGCCGCGCGCGAGCAGTTGCTTGTGAAGGAGAAGGCCCAGACCCGCGCCCGCGACGCACTGGCCGCCGAGCGACGGCGCATGCCCTGGATGGCGGTCGAGAAGCGCTACGCCTTCGACGGGCCGGCCGGGAGGGCCAGCCTGCTCGATCTCTTCGAAGGCCGGCATCAGTTGATCGTCTACCGCGCCTTCTTCGAGCCGGGTGTGTTCGGCTGGCCCGAGCACGCCTGCCGCGGCTGCTCGATGGTGGCCGACCAGGTCGCGCATGTCGCGCATCTCAACGCGCGCGACACCACGCTCGTGTTCGTCTCGCGCGCGCCGCAGGCCGACATCGCGCGGCTCCAGGCGCGCATGGGCTGGGACATTCCGTGGTTCACGCTGGTCGACGGCTTCGATGCCGATTTCGGCGTGCACGAGTGGCATGGCACGAACGTCTTCTATCGCGATGACGCCGATCGAGTCTTCCGCACCTACTTTCTCGACAACCGGGGCGACGAACAGATGGGCAACACCTGGAACTACCTCGACATCACGCCGCTGGGCCGGCAGGAGGTCTGGGAAGACTCGCCCGAGGGCTACCCGCAGACACCGACCTACAAGTGGTGGAACTGGCACGACAACTACGGGGCGGAAGCGACGCCCGACAGGAGATGGGTCGAGGTGTCGGACGTCGGCGAGGCGGCGTTCCGCAACGAGCAGGCCGGTCGCTAAGGCAGTTTCACGCCGGCCAGTGCCGCGGCCGCACGCACCTGCTGCGGCCAGTTGATGTTGCCCGGATGCTGCCCGCTGGCCATTCCCATCAGGTGCGCCGCCTGCGTGCCCACGTTGCGGAAGCCGCGCAAGACGCCGGCCGGGATCGCGATCGTGTCCCAGGCCTCGAGCCGCACGCTTCGCTCGCCGGCCGGGCCCCAGAAGACTTCCCACTGGCCCGACAGCGCCACGAAGACTTCCTGCGTCAGGTGGTTGTGCAGCGGCGCCGAGCGACCGGGCTCGCAGTACACGATGTTGAGGTGAAAGCCTTCGGCCGCGAGCGGCGCCGCCGGCGGCGTGCCCAGCACGCGGTAGGTGGTGCGCTCGCAGCCCGGAATGCCGGCATCGACGTAGTCGTCGGTGGGGCGCAGCGAACGGAAGCGCGCCACGCGCGCCTCCATCTCGTCGACCGTGGGGTTGGCATCGGTGATCGGTGCGGTTGCCGTCGCCGTTGCTTCCGATGTCGCTGGCGCCTCCCCCTGGCGCAGCGCCCCGATCATCTCCGCGACGATCGAGGCCGCGATCTCGGCCGGCCCGAGCGCTCCGATGTGCAGGCCGGCAGGGCCGTGGATGCGCGCCGTGCGCTCCGCCGGAAGGCCCCGTTCGGCCAGCCGCGAGAGACGCGCCGCGTGGGTCCGCCTGCTGCCGAGCGCGCCGATGTAGAAGGCGCCGCTGCCGAGCGCCTCGATCAGCGCGGGATCGTCGATCTCGGCCGCATGCGAAAGACACACGACCGCGCTGCGCTCGTCGAGCCGGGCAGCGCGCAACGCCCGCGCGGGGTCATCGACGACCGGCGTCGCATCGGGCAGGCTCATGGCCTGCATGCGCTCGCTGCGCGGATCGATGACAGTCACGGCGAAGCCGGGCAGCCGCGCTGCATCCAGCAGCGCCTGCGCGAGCCGCACGGCGCCCACCACGAACAGCCTCAAGGGTGCGTTGAAGACCTGGAACAGGACTTCCTCGTCCGCCACGGTCGCGATGCCCGTGTCGTCGGCGCGGGCCCGGCGGCGCGCCTCGGCGGCCCAGGCATGCGCGACGGAGGTGCTCCCGGCCGGGAGCAGCACGCGCTGCCCGTCCGCAAGCCGGGTGCACAGCACCACGCTGCGGCGGTCCTCGATGGCGGCGAGCGCCTCGCGCAGGGTGTCGGCGCTTCCTGCAGCGGGCGGCGCGATGCCTTCGAGTCGCAGCACCATCGCACCGCCGCAGGCGAGCCCGGCGGCCGATGCGGTGTCGTCGTCGATCGCGATCTGCAGGGTGTCGGCCTCGCCACGCGCCATCGCGGCCAGCGCCGCCTGCGCGATGCGGGCATCGATCGACGCATCGAAGAGCGTGCCGCAGCGCCGGCCGTCCGCGTGCACCGCCATCTGGCTGCCCGCCCGCATCGGCGCCATCGGCCAGACGCTCACCACCGTGGCCAGGGCAACCGCGGTGCGGGCATCCTGTGGCTGCCAGGCGAGCGCCTGCTGCAGGATCGCGCTCGGCGCGAGGGCCGCGGAGTCGGGTCGTGCTTGCGTCATGCGGGTTCCCGTGGACGAGAGGGTGGCCTAGACTCTACGCCGATGACCAAGCAATGCACCCACACCGGATCCATCCGCGCCGTAGTGCCCAGCGCCAAGGGCTGCGAGGAGTGCCTCAAGACCGGCAGCCGCTGGGTGCACCTCCGGCTGTGCCGGACCTGCGGCCACGTGGGCTGCTGCGACGATTCGCCCCACCGCCACGCGACCGCGCATTTCCATGCCACCTCGCACCCGGTCATCGAAGGCTACGACCCGCCCGAGGGCTGGGGCTGGTGCTACGTCGACAAGGTCATGCTGGACCTCGGCGACGACACCACGCCGCAGGTCGGTCCCATTCCGCGCTACGTCTGAGCGCGCTCCCGGAGGAAACGGCGGCGGCTCCTAGAGCACCGGCACCGCGCGCCCGATGTACTGGATCGGACCGGTCGGCCGGTCGATCGGGGAGCCCGCCGCGGGCTCGAGCGTGAGTTCGAACAGCTGGTTCGCCTCGAGCGGCGGCAACCGGTCGAGCGGCACGCGCAGCGTCTGTCCGGGCGTGACCAGCCCCAGCGAACGCGGTCCCTGCCAGCCATCGGCCTTGGTCCAGAACTGCAGCGCCTTGTCGGCTGGCACCGTGATGCGGCCGAGCGGGATCAGGCTCAGCTCGCGCGCGCCGCCGGTCTGGATCACCCAGCCGGGAGCCTTGTCCTGCGGCGCCACCAGCACCACCATGAAGGTCGGCCCCGCCGCATCGGGCAGGCGCGTGACCAGCACCGCCGCGAGCAGCGCGGCCGCCGCGAACCCGGCGCCTGCCAGCCCGCGCCAGAGCGCCAGGCTGTGCCACCAGCCAGGCCGGGTCGCGCCCGAAACGGCTGACGGCGCTACAGCGGCTGCGGTGCGTGGTGCCAGGCTCGCATCGATGCGCTCCCAGAGCCCGGCCGAGGGCTCCACGGGCTCGGCAAGCGCCACCAGCGGATGCAGGCGCTCTTCCCAGGCCTGCACCGCGGCGCGCAGCGCCGGCTCGCTCGTCATGCGCGCCTCGACCTCGCGCCGCGACGCGGACGGGAGCGTGCCCAGCACGTACTCGCCCGCCAGCGCCTGGAGGTCGTCGTCGTCCATGGGTGGGGTAGGCGCGTTCATGTCATGCATTCGCGCAACGAGCGCATGCTGCGCTGGATCCACGACTTGACGGTGCCCAGGGGCTTGCGCATGCGGGCCGCGATCTCGGCATGCGAGCAGCCGTCCAGGTAGGCGAGCACGATGCATTCGCGCCGCTCGGCCTCGAGCTGGTCGAGGCAGCGGTCGAGCCGGCCCATGTCGGCCTGCAGCTGCACCGGCTCGATCGTGGCCGCATGACGGGCCAGGGCCAGGTCGTCTTCCAGCGCCGCATGGGACTCCTCGTCGACCGATAGCTCGCGCGCATGGTCGCGCACCCAGTTGAGCGCCGCATGGCGCACCACGCTGTAGATCCAGCCCCGTGCCGCGCCGCGCGTGGCGTCGAAGGAACGCGCCCGCTGCCAGATGCTCACGAAGGCGTCGTGCAGCACGTCCTCGGCCGACTGGCGCTGGCGCACGATGCGCAACGCGACGCCGAGCAGGTAGCGGCTCTCGTGCCGATAGATGCTCGCCAACGCCTCGCGCTCGCCGCGTGCGCAGGCGCGCAGCGCGGCTTCATGGTCGAAAGGCTCGTCGGAGTCGGGCAAGAAGGGGCTCGGGGGCGGGCGGTGGAGCGGGAATGGTAGTCCACCGCGCCTCGCCCCCCGAAACCGTCAGGCCGCTTTCCAGAAGATGTAGTCGGCCTGGTAGCGCACGGTCTCCTGCCGGCCCTTGGTCGCCGGTGTGCAGGCGCTGGTGGGCGCGACGCCGCCGCGCAGCGCCACGCGCTGGATGTACGTGACGCCGTTCATCGCGCCGCTGCCCATCGCCGGGTTGGCCTTGACGAGCTGGTAGGGCAGGCTGGTCGGGCTGGAAGGCGCGACCGCCACCTGCGTCGCCGTGAGCTTGGAGCCGTCGTTGGCTTCCCAGGTCGCGGGCGGGCCGTAGTACTTGCCGACCGCCTTGCCGCTGCGGTCGTTGAGCACCGCCTTGGGGCCGACGAACACCCATTCGACCTCGCCCGACATGCTGGCCTTGTCGCGGCATTCGTAGGTGATCTCGCCGACGCCGACGGTTTCCATGGCCACCCTGTGGCCGGCCGGCACCTGGACCGGCGGCGGCAGTGCAGCCTGCGAGAAGGGCATACCGCCACCGGTCATCGGCGTCGAGCCGCAGGCGGAAAGCAGGGCGGTCGCTGCGAGCAGAGAGGCGAGGGTGACGCCACGGCGTGGAATGGATCGATGCATGGAAGGCTCCTTGGAGGGTTGGGACACTGGCAGCGGCTTGCTGCTGCAGGTACTACCCGCCAGGGCGCCGTTCGGATGCAGCCGGCGCAAAAAGATTTCGGCGTTGCATCGAACCGACAGGCGCGTCCCGGGGCGCTTTGGAACTTCCCCATAATCACCTGACATGAATTCCAGCGTCCCGACCCCCGAACAGCTCGCCCACATCGACGACGACGAGCTCGTGCGCCTGGCCGTGAGCTGGCGCGCGCAGGCCGGGCGCGGCGACCGGGAAGCCTTCGGGGTCGCCCATGCGCTCGAAGTCGAATGCCGGCGTCGCCTGCGCACCAGCCAGCTGCAGCAGCTGCCGCCCGAGGCGCCGGCGCCGGCCCGGCCCTGGTGGAAGTTCTGGGGCGCCAAGGGCAGCCCTGTACAGGGCTGACAGCGCCGACTTGGGCGGCGCGCGCTCAGCGCCCGCGCACCATCGACATCACCTGCCCCACGTCGAGCGTGCGGGCCTTTTCCTGCATCGCGGGCAGGTAGCGCGTCTGCAGCCCCTGGCCTTCCCGCACGACGCCGGCGTAGGCGTCCTTGAGCATCTGCGTCGTGAGCTGGCGTCCGCCCGCGTAGTAGCGCTTGGCGACGTGGCCGAGCGCGTAGGTGGTCGCGAAGCTCATGCCGGAGCTGACGGCCTGCTTGCCCAGCCCGCCCAGCAGCCCGCCGCCGACCTTGCCGAGCAGCCCGCCCAGCAGCTTGCGGCCCGCCTGCTCGAGGTATTGCGAGGTCAGGCCGACGCCCACGGTGGCGATGAAATCCTTGACGTGGCCGCTGTCGAGCTCGAAGCCATAGGACTTCCCGATGCGATAGACCAGCTTCATCTGCAGCGGAATGATCGCCATGGTCGACAGCGTCTCGGGCAGCAGCTCGAGCGCGCCGTTGAGGATCGAGGCGTTGAGGATGGCCTGGTCGAGCTCGGCCGTGTCGGGCGTGGCGGCTGCGGCGCCGGCTGTGGCTGCCGCTGCCGTCGCCGTCGCCGTCGCCGTCGTGGCCGTCGTCGCGGCCGTCGTGGCAGGCAGGGTCGTGCCGCCGGCTGCCGCCGGGCCCGCCGCAGCGCCCGCGGCGAGCGGTGCCGAAGCCATCGCCTGCGCCTGTTCGCTGAAGCGCTCGGCCGCTGCGGCATCCAGCCCGAGCGCATCGCGCAGCTCGGTCAGGAAGCCGCGCTCCAACTGGGACTGCGCGCCGTCGGCATCGCATACGCAGACGGCCATTTCGTAGGCCAGCTGCCTCGTGTCGCGGCTCTGCAGCTGCGCCGCGACCTCGCCCATCGAGGCGCGCTTCATGAGCACGTCCTGGTAGAGCGTCGGCAGGTGCAGGCCGGAGGCTTCGGAGAAGCCCTCGGCGATGCGGCGGATCTCCTCGCGTTCGCGTTCGTGCTTGTCGCCGTCGACGAACGCTGCCATCAGGCTCAGCGTGACGACGGCGCGCGATTCCGTTGCATCCATGGCGCTCATTCCTCGCGGCCACCGCCGATGCCGAGCAGCAGCAGCAGCGACTGGAACACGTTGTACAGGCTCAGGTAGACGCCGAGCGTGGCCGTGATGTAGTTGGTCTCGTGGCCGTCCTTCACGCGCTTGAGGTCGTGCAGGATGAAGGCCGAGAAGATGCCGATCGCGAGCACCGCGAGCGTGATCGTCAGCGCGCTGGACTGGATGAAGAAGTTGGCGATGCCGGCCACCAGCAGCAGGATGGCGCCGATGAAGAGCCACTTGCCCATGGCCGAGAGGTCGCGCTTGATCACCGACGACAGGCTGGCCATGCCGAGGAACACGGCGCCGGTGCCTGCGAAGGCAGTCATCACGAGGCTGGCGCCGTTCTGCATGCCCAGCACCACGCCGAGCATGCGTGACAGCATCAGGCCCATGAAGAAGGTGAAGCCCAGCAGCACCGGCACGCCGGCGGCCGAGTTCTTGGTCTTCTCGATCGCGAACATGAAGCCGAAGGCGCCGGCCAGGAAGACCACCATCGAAATGCCCGGGGAAAGCAGGGTGGCGATGCCGCTGGCCATGCCGATCCAGGCGCCGAGCACGGTCGGCACCATCGACAGGGCGAGCAGCCAGTAGGTATTGCGCAGCACCTGGTTGCGCTGCGCGGCGACCGGCGAGCCGGCGTACGGGGAGCCCAGGACCTGGGTGTTGTCGTTCATGAGGAATCCTTCTTGGAAAAGCGCACGAAACGCGCGCGTGGAAGCTACTGTAGGTGGCGATAGCCTTCGAGAAAAGTCGAATTTTCGACATCATCATTTCGCGTTTTCCGTAGGATGGCGTCCGCATGAACTTCAAGCACCTGCATTACTTCTGGGCCGCGGCCAAGGCCGGCGGCATCGTGCGGGCCAGCGAGCAGCTGCACATCACGCCGCAGACGCTTTCGGGCCAGATCAAGCTGCTCGAGGAAAACCTGGGCTGCGCGCTGTTCCAGAAGCGCGGCCGCGGACTCGAACTCACGCCGGAGGGCCGCACGGCGCTCACGTACGCCGACCAGATCTTCGCGCTCGGCTCCGAACTGGAGGCCGCGCTCGGCAGCCGGGGCGAGGGCGCGCGCGCCCTCGACTTCCGGGTCGGGATCGCGGACGCGGTGCCGAAGTCGATCGCCTACCGGCTGATCGAGCCCGCCCTCGCGATCGACGAGCCGGTGCGCCTGATCTGCCACGAGGGCAACTTCCGCGACCTGCTGGGCCAGCTCTCGGTGCAGCGAATCGATCTCGTGATCGCCGACGAGGCGATGGGCAGGCAGATGGGCGTCAAGGCCTTCAACCACACGCTGGGCACCACCGCGATGAGCTTCTTCGCCACGCCGGCGCTGAGAAGCAGCCTGAAGGGCGATTTCCCGCAGTGCCTGGACCGCGCCCCGATGCTGATCCAGGGCGCCAGTTCGGCCGCGCGGCAGCGGCTCGACCTCTGGCTGGCCGAGCACCGGCTGCGGCCGCGGGCCATCGGCGAATTCGACGACGCCGCCCTGCTCAAGGCCTTCGGCGGCGAAGGCCGCGGCGTCTTCATGACGCCCACGGTGCTCGAGGACGAGACCTGCGCCCAGTACGGCGTCGAGGTCATCGGCCGCGCCGCCGAGCTGATCGAGGAGTTCTTCGCGATCTCGGTCGAACGCCGCATCACGCACCCGTGCGTGGTCGCGATCACGCGCGCCGCGCGGGGGCGCTTCCATGGCGCGCGGGCCGTTTCCGGATAATCGCGCGGCCCACGAGGAGACCATGAAGACCACCGCCCCCGCCACGTCCCAGGTTCCGCAACCGCCGCTCAAGCCCCTGCTCGGCAACCTCGGCGAGCTCGATTCGAAGGCCCCGATCCAGAGCATGATGCGGCTGGCCGGCGTGTACGGGCCGATCTTCAAGCTCACGCTGCTGGGGCGCGATGCCTACGTGGTCAGCTCGCAGGAACTCGTCGACGAGCTGTGCGACGAGAGCCGGTTCAACAAACGCGTGCACGGGCCGCTGCAGCAGATCCGGGCCTTCGCAGGCGACGGCCTCTTCACGGCCTACAACAGCGAGCCCAACTGGGCCAAGGCGCACCGGCTGCTGATGCCGGCCTTCGGCCCGCTCGGCGTGCGCTCGATGTTCGATCGCATGGTCGACATCGCGCACCAGATGTTCGTGAAGTGGGAGCGCTTCGGCGGCTCGGCGGTGATCGACGTGGCGGACAACATGACGCGGCTCACGCTCGACACGATCGCGCTGTGCGCCTTCGACTACCGCTTCAACAGCTTCTATCAGAACGAGATGCATCCCTTCGTCGCCGCGATGGTCGATGCGCTCGACGAGGCCGGCCAGCGCGGCCGGCGGCCCGCGATGGTGTCGAACCTGATGGTCGGCACGCGGCGCCGCTACGAGGCCGACCAGGAGTTGCTCGCGCGCGTGGCCGAACAGCTGATCGCGGAGCGCCGCAGCGACCCGCAGGGTGCGGCCAAGGAAGACCTGCTCAACGTGATGCTCAACGGCGTCGACCCGGTCACGGGCGAGAAGCTGTCGGACGAGAACATCCGCTTCCAGATGGTCACCTTCCTGATCGCGGGCCACGAGACCACCAGCGGGCTGCTGTCCTTCGCCTGCTACCTGCTGCTCAAGAATCCCGAGGCCATGCTCAAGGCGCGCGCGGTGGTCGACGAGGTGCTCGGCGACGAGATGCCGCGTGTCGAGCACCTGGCCCGCCTGCGCTACATCGAGCAGATCCTCATGGAGTCGCTGCGCCTGTGGCCGACCGCGCCGATCTTCGGCGTCAAGCCGATCGCCGACACGCTGCTCGCGGGCCGCTATCCGCTCACCCCGAAGGACACTTTGCTGGTGCTGCAGCCGACGCTGCACCGCGACCCGGCCGTGTGGGGCGACGACGCCGAGGACTTCCGTCCCGAACGCTTCGAGCCCGACACGGCCGAGAAGCTGCCGCCCAATGCCTGGAAGCCCTTCGGCAACGGCGCGCGGGCCTGCATCGGGCGGCCTTTCGCGATGCAGGAGGCGCAGCTCGTGATCGCGATGATGCTGCAGCGCTTCGACATCGTGCTCGACGATCCTTCCTACCAGCTCGAGATCGCCGAGACCCTGACCCTCAAGCCGCACGGCCTGAAGATCCGCGCGCGTGCCCGCGGCACCGGCGGCTTCGCATTGCGCAGTGCGATCCCCGGCGTGCCGCAGCGGCTGGTCAAGGAGGCGGCCGGCGAGGTCGCGCTGCCGGCCGATGCGCCGTCGCTGCTGGTGCTCTACGGCAGCAACACCGGCTCGTGCGAGATGTTCGCGCGGCGCATCGCGGCCGATGCGCCGCGCCAGGGCTATGCCGCCACGGTGGCCGCGCTCGACGACCACGCAGGCGCGCTGGCGGCTGGCACGCCGGCGGTCGTGGTCACCGCCTCCTACGAAGGGCAGGCGCCCGACAATGCGAAGAAGTTCCTTTCGTGGATCGAGCAGTGCCCGGCCGGCACGCTCGAGGGCGTGCGCTTCGCGGTCATGGGCTGCGGCAACCGCCAATGGGCGCGTACCTACCAGGCCGTGCCCAAGCGCGTGGACGCCGCGATGGCTGCGGCCGGCGCCACGCGGCTGCGGCCGCGCGGCGAGACCGATGCCGGCGGCGACTTCTTCGGCGCCTTCGACGAATGGCAGCACGGCCTCTGGGACGACCTCGGCGCCGCGCTCGGGCGTGCGGTGGTCGACCGCGCCACGCCGCCCAGCCTCGATGTCGAGGTGCTGCAGTCGGCGCGAGAGCGTGCACTGGCGCTGGGTGAACTCGAGGCCGCCACGGTGGTCGAGAACCGCGAGCTGGTGGACATGGGCGCGCCGGGGGCGCGATCCAAGCGTCACCTGCAGCTCGCGCTGCCGGCCGGCATGCGCTACCGGAGCGGCGACTATCTCGCGGTGCTGCCGCGCAATCCGCAGGCCAGCGTGGCGCGCGCTCTGACGCGCTTCGGCCTCGCTCGCGATGCCCAGATCGTCATCCGCAAGCAGGGCGGCAGCACTTCGGCACTGCCGGGCGACTACCCGATCGCCGCGGCCGAGGTGCTGGCCGGCTATGTCGAGCTGGCCCAGCCCGCCACGCGCGCCCAGGTCGGCCAGCTCGCGGCTGCGACGCCGTGCCCGCCCGAGCGCCGGGCGCTCGAGCGCCTCGCTGGCGAAGAGGCCTACGCGGCCGAGGTCCTGGAGCTTCGCATCAGCGTGCTCGACCTGCTGGAGCGCACGCCGTCCTGCGCCCTCGGCCTGGCGCAGTTCCTCGCCATGCTGCCGACCCTGCGCGCGCGCCAGTATTCGATCTCGTCCTCGCCGCTGGCCGACGAGGACCAGGCCAGCCTGACCTTCGCGGTGGTCGATGCGCCCGCGCTGTCGGGACAGGGCCGTTTCGAGGGCGTCGCCTCGAGCTACCTGGCGCGGCTTGGCGCCGGCGACCGGCTGTCGGTGGCGGTGCGCCCGTCGCAGGCGGGCTTCCGGCCGCCGGCCGACCCGAAGACGCCGATCGTGATGGTCTGTGCGGGCACCGGGCTGGCGCCGTTCCGCGGCTTCCTGCAGGAACGGGCCTGCCAGAAGGCGGCCGGGCGCGAGGTCGGCCGCGCGCTGCTGTTCTTCGGCATCGACGACCCCGCGGTCGACTACCTCTACCGCGAGCAGCTGTCGGCCTGGCAGGCCGAGGGCGTGGTCGAACTGCGTCCGGCCTTCTCGTCACGGCCCGAGGGCGAGGTGGTGTTCGTGCAGCACCGCGTCTGGCAGGACCGGGCCGATATCGGAGTGCTGTTCCGCGAGGGCGCGCAGTTCTACGTGTGCGGCGATGGCAGGCATATGGCGCCTGCGGTGCGCGAGACCTTCATCCACATCTACCAGCAGGCGACCGGCGACGACGATGCCGCCGCCCAGGCCTGGGCGGATCGCATGGAACATGCGCACGGCCGCTACGTGTCGGACGTGTTCGCGTGAAGGACGTGAAGGACGGGAGGGTGGCTCAGAGCGCGCCGGGGACCGTGCGCACGTCCCAGGCGCCGCCGAAGCCGCTGGGCGCGGCGCGCTCGCGCGCGGGCTGAAGATTGGCGAGCACCTGCTGGCCGGCTTCCTGCGCTGCCTTGTAGGAGGGCAACGGTCCTTGAGCCGACTCGATCACCTGGCAGGGCCCCAGCCGCAGCCATCCGCCGGGACGGACGATCAGCCAGTAAAAGTGGCCGGCGATGGGTTCTTCGATGACGAGGCTCAGGTCAGGCTTCATGGACAGCGGTTCGATCTTCTTGTGCTGGTTCCCATTGGACCGAACGCGCCGGAACCGGCCAAGGAAAAAGATCACGGCGCGTCGCGCTATTTGCCTCGTGCCTGGGCGCGCGTGGCTCGGCGCTGACGCTTGCGCCAGCGCAGGGCGAGCTCGTTGGCAAGCGCCACGGCGCCGAGGGTGATGACCTGGCGGGCGAGCAGGCTGGTGGCGCGGCCGAGGCGACGGTCGATCTCGGCCTGGGTGGCGGCGGTGCGCGCGAGTTCGGCCTTGCCGGCCGCTGCGACCAGCGGCTTGCCCACGGCGGCCGTGCCGGCCTCGGCGAGCTTCGCTGCCTGTTCGGTCGCCTGCTGGGCCTTCACGCCCGCGAGCGAACCGTGCTCGTCGGCATAGACCTTGGTGAACTCGGCGCCGAGCAGGAAGATCTGCGCCGCGTAATAGACCCACGCCACCAGCAGAACCAGTGAGCCGGCTGCGGCGAAGGATTCGGTCACGCCGCTCTTGCCGAGGTAGAGCCCGATCAGCAGCTTGCCGAGCTCGAACAGCACGGCCGTCACCAGGGCGCCGATCCAGACGTCGCGCCAGGCGATGCGCGCGGTCGGCATGAGCTTGTAGATCATCGCGAAGAGCAGCGTGAGGATGGCCAGCGAGACGACCACGTTCAGAATCTGCAAGAGCAGCTCCCAGCCCGGGAGCAGGCCGCCATACCAGGTGTCGAAGGCGGCCAGCCCGGCGCTCACCAGCAGCGACACGATCAGCAGGAAGGCCAGGCCCAGGATCAGCCCGAAGGACAGCACCCGGGCGCGCAGCACGGCCCAGACGCCCTGCGGCTTCTGCTTCTCCGGCACGTGCCAGATGCGGTCGAGAGCGCTCTGCAGTTCCGCGAAGACCGTGGTCGCGCCGATCAGGAGAACGCCGAGGCTGATGGCGCCGGCGATCAGGCCGCGCTCGGGCTCGCTCGCGCTCTTCAGCAACGCTTCGACTGCGCTGGCGCCTTCCGCTCCGACCAGGCCGGCGATCTGGGCGACGATCTGCTGCTGCGCCTCGTCGCGTCCGAACAGCGCCCCCGCGATGGCGATGACGATCACCAGCAAGGGCGCCAGCGAGAAGATGGTGTAGTACGAGATCGCCGCGCCCATGCTGGGCGCGAAGTCGTCGATCCACGCCATCACCGCCTTGCGGCATAGGGCGAAAAGGTGCTGCGGCGACATCGGCATGGGGCCTCTGGGTGGTGGGCATGCGGCGCCTGCGAAGGACAGGATGGCGGCGACGCGGTGCCATGGCGGCCAGCATGGCGCGGCCGCCGCGCGCGGGCTGTAGGAGCGCGGCGTGCTTCGGCGCAGGCGGCTGCGAGCGCGGGCTGGTGCGCGTCGAGAATGGCGACATGGACCTGCACTGGCTCGCCCGTTTCGACGCCGACCTGTCGCGCCGCTACAAGGGGCTGCGGCTGGTCACGGCCTACGGGCTGGCGGCGCTGCTGGGCTGGCTGCTCGGGGGCGCGTCGATGCCCGACAGCAGCGCCATGCTGGCCTTCCTGGCCGGCAATTTCGCCCTCTGGGCCAGCGTCTCGGAAGGGCGCGAGAGCCGGCCGCGCGCTGCCCGCGACCTGGTGGTGCTGTGCGCGGCGGCGGCGATCGGCGGCGCGAGCTTCATCGTGGCGGCGCCGCTGCTCGCGACGCTCGGTCGCTGGGGACCCGAACTGGTGCTGGTCACCGGTGCCTTCGGCGCCGGTTGCCTCAAGCGCTTCGGCATGCTCGGCGGCGGTGTCGGCTCGCAGGTCTACATCGGTCAGCTGCTGGCCTTCAGTACCGGCCAGTCGATGGCCGACCTGCCGGCGATGGCGCTCGCGGGCCTCGCTGCCGCGGCGGCCGCGGTGCTGGCGCGCAGCCTGGTCGCGCCGGCGCGGCCGCCCCCGGTGCCGGTCGTGGTGCCGGCTGCGCGGTGCTCGCTCGGCGGCCTGCCCGGCGAGCTTGCGATGGGGCTGCAGGCCGCCACGGGCGCGCTCGCGGTGATCGCGCTCGACGCCTTGTTCGGTCTCGAGCAGCCGGCCTGGGCCATCACCGCCTGCGTCTACGTGATCGCGGGCACGGCCAGCGGCACGGCCGCACGTGTGCGCCAGCGCATCGCGGGCACCTGGGTCGGGGTGCTGCTGGGGCTGGCCTGCCTGCCGCTCGCGGAGCACGTGGCGCCGCTGGCCTGGGCGCTCGCGGCCTGCGCGATGGTGCTCTACGCCGTCACGCTGGTCGAGCGCTACGACATCGCCTGCGGTGCCTTCGCCTTCGTGCTGGTGCTCACGCTCGCGGCCAGCGGCGAGCACTCGGTGGCGCTGCTCGCCTCGCGTGCCTGGGAGACGATGCTGGGCGGCTTGCTGGGCCTGCTGTCAGCGCGCTTGGTGCTGCCGCTGCGCGCTGCAGCCTGAGGCCGCGCCGCCGCAGAGGACAATCGGGGCCGGATTTCCAGTTTCAGCTTCGGATACTCATTGCCATGCCTTCCATCGACGACCCCTTCCACGACGCCGAAGTCGGCTCTCGCGACAGCACCCTCGACACCACGCGCATCGACGACGTGCGCATCGGCGCAGTGCGCCCGCTCATGACCCCGGCCCTGCTGCAGGAGCGCGTGCCGGTGCGCGACAACACGCTGGCGCTGGTCGAGAGCAGCCGTGCAGCGATCGCCGACGTGCTGCACGGCCGCGACGACCGCCTCGTGGTGGTGGTCGGCCCCTGCTCGATCCACGACCATGACCAGGCGATCGAGTACGCCCGGCGTCTCAAGCCGGTGGCCGATTCGCTGCAGGACGACCTGCTGATCGTGATGCGCGCCTACTTCGAGAAGCCGCGCACCACGGTGGGCTGGAAGGGCTACATCAACGATCCGCACCTGGACGGCAGCTTCGCGATCAACGAGGGCCTCGAGCGGGCGCGCCGGCTGCTGCTCGAACTGACCACGCTGGGCCTGCCCACCGGCACCGAGTTCCTCGATCTGCTGAGCCCGCAGTTCATCGCCGACCTGATCGCCTGGGGCGCGATCGGCGCCCGCACCACCGAGAGCCAGAGCCATCGGCAGCTGGCCTCGGGCCTGAGCTGCCCGGTCGGCTTCAAGAACGGCACCGACGGCAGCCTCAAGGTGGCGGCCGACGCCATCCTCGCGGCACGCGCGCCGCATGCCTTCATGGGCATGACGAAGATGGGCATGGCGGCGATCTTCGAGACCCGCGGCAACGACGACTGCCACGTGATCCTGCGCGGCGGCAAGGCGCCCAACTATGCGGCCGCCGACATCGACGCCAGCTGCGAGACGCTGCGAGGAAACGGGCTGCGCGAGCAGGTGATGATCGATGTCTCGCACGGCAACAGCAGCAAGCAGCACCAGCGCCAGATCGTGGTCGCGGGCGAGGTCGCACAGCAGATCGCGGCCGGCGATGCGCGCATCACCGGCCTCATGATCGAAAGCCATCTCGAGGAAGGCCGGCAG
Organism: Variovorax jilinensis; assembly: GCF_030316885.1. GTDB lineage: Bacteria > Pseudomonadota > Gammaproteobacteria > Burkholderiales > Burkholderiaceae_C > Variovorax > Variovorax jilinensis. The sequence goes on from NZ_JASZYQ010000005.1 coordinate 80,739, forward strand.
GACCTGAAGCCTGGCGTGCCGCTGCGCCACGGCGTCTCCATCACCGACGCCTGCATCGGCTTTGCGCAGACGGTGCCGGTGCTCGAGCAACTGGCGCGTGCGGTGCACGTACGTCGCCGCAGCGTGAAGGCATGACCGGCGCCGCGCAGGACGAGGTCGACGCGGCGCCACTGCTGCAGGTGAAAGCGCTGCAATTCGCCTATCCGGGCGAGCCGCCGCTGTTCGCGGGCTGGAACGCGGCGATCGGCCCCGGGCTCACGCTGCTGCACGGCGACACCGGCAGCGGCAAGTCGACCCTGCTGCGGCTGCTCGCCGGCGGCGCCGCGCCGCAGCACGGGGAACTGCTGGTGGGCGCCGTGGCGCTCGCCGCCGACGCCGCGGCCTATCGGCGCCGCGTCTTCCATGTCGACCCGTCGACCGACGAATTCGATGCGCTGGCGGTGGCCGACTGCACCGCGGCGCTCAAGGCCGGCGACGAGGGCTTCGACGAATCGGCCTGGCAGGCGCTGGTCGAGGGCTTCTCGCTCGCCCCGCACCTGGGCAAGTCGATGTTCATGCTGTCGACCGGATCGAAGCGCAAGGTCTGGCTGGCGGCGGCGCTGGCTTCGTCCCGGCCGCTGCTGCTGCTCGACGAGCCGACCGCGGCACTCGATACCGGCTCGATCCGCTGCCTCTGGCGTGCGCTCGAGGCGAAGGCCCGGGCCGCGCGACAGGCGGTCGTGGTAGCGAGCTACGAGCGGCCCGAGGGCTTGTCGCTCGCGCAGATCATCGAATTGCCGGCGCGCTGACGCGGGGAGCTTCGACCCGGCCAATCGCTCAGCGCGCGACCAGGCCAGGCTGCGCTTCCTCGCGCGGCTCGGTGTCGAGCATGGTGCCGCGGCAGGTGGCCGCACCGCATCGGCACGGATAGTCGGAAGCCGGCGAGCCGTCGTCGGCCGTGAGGCCGTAGTCGATGAAGAGCTCCTCCCCTGCGGCCACCGGCACGAGGGTCTGGAAACGCAGGTCGAGCCGCCCGGCATCGTCGTATTCCTCCACCGCCTCGCAGTTCGGATCGCACGAATGGTTGAGGTGCCGCGTCGCATTGCCGCCCTTGCCGCCGTCGATGGTCTCGCCGTTGGAGAGCATGAACAGGTAGGTGAGCTGGTTGTCCCAGGTCCGCGCCGCGACCTGGTCGGCGGTGTAGCGCCGGCCCTCGTAGAGGCCCAGCAGCACGCCGGCGGGCAGGTCGCGCGTGGCGAAGGCGCCGAGGCCGTGAATGCCGCTGGTGGAGACCCGCAGCAGCGGGGTGTCGTTGGCGTTTCGCTTGCGGGAGGCAGTCATGGATCAGGAGTCGGCAGTCGGTTCGGCAGGCAGCAGGAAGGAGAAGGTCACGCCGCGATGCGCGTTGCGCTCGACCACGAGGCCGCCGCCGTGCGCCTCGAGGATCGATCGACACATTGCAAGCCCCATGCCCAGTCCGCTGGCCTTCGTCGTGTAGAAGTGGTCGAACACGCGGCCGAGGTCTTCCTCGGCGATACCGGGCCCGGAGTCCCGGACCGAGACCTGCAGTTTCCGCTCGCCGGCCCGCGTCACCGTGACGTGCAGCGCGCGGCCATCGCGCGGCTGCTCGGTCATCGCCTCGTTGGCATTCATCGCGAGGTTGAGCACCACCTGCTGGATCTGTGCCCGGTCGGCAAGCGCGTAGCAGTCCGCGGCGACGGATTGGCTCACCTGGATGCCGCGCTCGACGAAGTCGCTGTGCATCAGGTCGATCACCTCCTGCACGCAGGCGCCGATGTCGACCCGCTCGCGCTGGGTCTCCTGTCGCCGCAACATGGTGCGCAGGCCATTGATGACGCCCGTGGCCCGCTTGTTGTCGCGCACCACGTCCTGCAGGATCTCGCGCAGGTCGTCGAGGTCGGGCTCGTCCCTGGCCAGGAAGCGCAGGCCGGCCTGCGCGTTGCTGAGGATCGCGGTCAGCGGCTGCGACAGCTCGTGCGCGAGCGAAGCCGCGAGCACGGCCGTGCGCGCGACGCGGTCCGCATGCCAGACCTGGAGCCGCAGCAGATACATCTCGCGCTCGTTGCGCCGCAGGGCGGTGACGTCGGTCAGCACGCCGCACAGCGCGTCGGGCGAGCCGTCGCGGTCGAGCAGCGGGAACTTGAGCGAGGCGAAGACGCGCGGCTCGCCCTCCGGGGTGCTGCCGATCTGCTCCTCGCCGCGTTTCGGCTCGCGGCCGCGCAGCAGCTGCAGGTCGCTCGCGCGCTCGGCTTCGGCGCGCGCGGTGCCCGGAAACAGCTCGGCATCGGTCCGGCCGATCGGGGAGCCGCCCGGCAGGTCGAACAGCTCCTCGTAGGCCCGGTTGGCCATCAGGTAGCGGCCGTCGTGCAGCTTCACGTAGACCGCGGCCGGCATGTTGTCGAGGATGCCGCGCACGCGCTCGCGCGACTGGCGGCGCTCGCGCGAGAGCTCCACGTCGAGCATCACGACCAGCCCGATGAAGCTGAACTCGGCCACGTGCACGCCGGGCGCCCATTGCAGGTTCACGAGGTGGTTGTAGACCAGGCCCAGCACCACCATGAGCATGCAGCCGGCCAACGTGAGGCTGCCGCGCCGGTTGTGGCCGGCACGGTACTGCCGCAGCCCCAGCTTGGCGCCCCAGAGGAAGACCAGGCCCATGAAGGTGGCTCCGGCGACGAACCACGGCGTCGGATGGAACACCCGCAGGTCCGTCACGCGCTCGCCCCATGGCAGCAGGACCGGATCGGCGCCCGGCAGGGAGGTGAAGGCCAGGCCCCAGGGCAGCCAGGCGTTCAGCGCGAACAGCGCGGCGCAGACGAGGGTCACGCCCCACTGCGCGCGCCGCGGCCGCAGGCGCAGGTAGGCGCCGTAGAACCAGGGCAGCAGGGCCGTGAAGACGATGGCGGCCTGGAGCTCCAGGCGTCGCATCGCGACCAGCGCGGCTCCGGTCTCGGCCCGGTAGGCGCAGGTCTTGGCCACGACGTAGACCAGGATGGTCGCACACATGCAAGCGAACAGCAGGTGCATGCGGTGGATCGGCCGTTGCAGGCCGATGATGGCGTTGTGCAGCGCTGCATAGCCGACGACGCCGGACAGGCCGCACAGGGTAAGCACGAGGATTTCACTCATTGGGGCGCCGAGCTTAGCCGGCCGCCGATCCTTGCGGTTGCACGCTGCGAGCGGCCGGCAAATAATGCGCGTCGCGCGGGACTTAATAGAAAACTACTCAATGAGCGAGTCGTCTGGAGGCAGCAGGGCCTCGAACACTTTCGAGCACACGGTGTTCGTCGTCGACGACGACGCGTCCGTTCGCACGGGCCTCGAACGCCTGGCGCGCTCGGTCGGCTGGCAGGCCGAGTCCTTCCCCTCGGCCGATGCCTTCCTCGAGCGGCTGCCGATCTCGGGCATCGCCTGCCTGCTGCTGGACGTGCAGATGCCCGGCACCAGCGGCCCTGAGCTGCAGGCACTGATGCTGGATGGCGGCTGGAGCCTGCCCGTGATCTTCCTCACCGGCCAGGGTGACGTGCCGACCTGTGCGCAGTCGATGAAGAACGGTGCGGTGGACTTCCTGCAGAAACCCGTCGACGACGAAGTGCTGCTCGATGCGCTGCGCCGCGGGTTGGCGCGCCACCAGGCGGAGCGCTCCCGCGAGCAGCTGCGCAGCAGCCTGCAGGACCACCTCGATCGCCTGTCGCCGCGCGAGAGCGAGGTCCTGGCCGGTGTGCTGGCCGGGCGACTCAACAAGCAGATCGCGGCCGACATGGACATCTCCGAGAAGACCGTCAAGGTGCACCGCGCCCGCGTCATGGAGAAGATGGGGGTGCGCTCGGTGGCAGAACTGGTGCGCCTGTGCGGCGCCGGTGCGTTCGAACGCAGCGAGTCGGTGGCCGCCGCGGGCTGAACTCGGCCCTGAGGCGGCTGGCGGCATTCACTCGGGCGGGCGGGCGCCGCCGGCGACCCACTCGATCGCATCCAGCAGTGCCTGGTCATCCACGGGCTTGCGCAGGAAGAAGCGGGCGCCGAAGACACGCGCGAGGCGACGCGTCTCGTCGTCGTCGCGCGTCGACAGCGCGATCACCGGAATGCCTGCGGCCGCCTGTGTCAGCCGATGCTGCATCGGCGGGGCTGACAGTTCCGGCATCGAGATGTCGAGCACCACGCAGCCGTTGTGCATGGCCGGACCGCTGCGCTCCAGGAACTGTTCCACGCCCTCGAAGACCTGCACGGGATGGCCGGCCGACCGCATCAGGCGCGCCAGACCCGTTCGAACGGACATGTCGTCGTCGACCACGTGGATGACCAGGGTCGCTGCGGCGTTCGCCATGTGTTGAAGATCCTCGGTGAGGGCTCGACGTTGCGCCTTGCGCGCCGGCAGCGATATTGGACCTTGGTCCCATCGCCACCACGCTGCTCGCCGCTGCGTCGTCTCTTGAATTGGACGCGTGGGGCATGCTGCAGTGAACGCTTCCGTGCATTTCTGCCCAAATCGCGGTATACAGCGCGATGTAGCCCATTCGCATACATCCCTTCGCATACACAATCGCGCCAACATCCCGTCCGCATGAACGCAACACCTCTTCTCGGCACCTGGCACCGGCTCCGCAGTCGTCTCCGGCTCCTGTTCGGAAGGAAGGCGCGGCGGACCCGCTCGGCGCCGCGCGTGGTGGCCTCGTCGCTGCCGCCACGGCATTCGATGCCCGGCACGATGAGCCCGCCGACGTCGCGGCCGGCGCCGCCGAGACCCGAGGCGGCACGCGCGACGCCCCCGCAGCCGCAGCCGACGGTCGAGGTCCAAACGGTGCCTGCGGTTCCTGCCGCTCCGGTCCAGCTTCCGGTCCAGCCGCAGCCTGTCGCCGTGGCTTCGGTTCCGCCGCCGCAGCCCGCCGCCGAGCCCGTGGCGCCCGCCAGGACCATGCGTTCGCTCGAGGAAGTGCGCGCCGACCTGGCGCGCCTGCGCGAAAGCGCCAAGCAGCGCCATGCACGCGTGCCGCTGCCGCCGCGCCGTGACACCGGCTTCGCGCCGACCGACTTCATGGACTTTCCCGCGCCCGCGAAGGTCGACAAGGAGGCCGACGAGGCCTTCGAGCGCACCGCCTTCCTCGACTTCACCGTCCTCAAGCCGCCGGCCGGGCGCTGAAGGGCCGCGCTCTGTGTCGGCAGCGCCCGTGTCGCGACGGGCTGACTAAGATCGCAGCTTGCCATCTTGCTTCCGCAAGGCTTGGCGACATCCGCGGAAAGACGCCCATGAAGACCACCATCCCCCGACGACTCGCGCTGACTTTGCTCGTGGCCCTGTCTGCCGCCGCGGCCGGTGCCCAGCCCCAGCGACCCGCGCCGGCCGTCGCGCCCACGCTGCCGGGCCCGCTGGCGGCCATCGAGGGGCCGACCTGGCGCCTCACGCAGCTGCGCGGCTTCGATGCCGCCCGCCTGCCCACCGGGCCGCGCGCGGTGACGGCACGCTTCGAGGGCGGACGCGTGAGCGGCTTCTCCGGCTGCAACCGGTATTTCGGCACCTACAGCGCGCGCGACGGCCGGCTCGTGATCGGTGCGATCGGCGGCACCATGATGGCCTGCGAGCCCGGTGCGATGGCGCTCGAGACCGCTGTGCATCGCGCGCTGGCCGGCACCTTCCGCGCCCAGGTGTCGGGCGACCGGCTGGCGCTCGACTCCGATGCCGGCGAACGCGTGCTGGGCTTCCAGGCCGAGCCGCCGCCCGCGCTCGCGGGGCTCCGCTCGAACATCACGGGCTTCAACAACGGCCGCCAGGCGGTCGTGAGTCCGATCGCCGGCACCACCCTGCAACTGGGCTTCGGCGATGGCGTGCTCAAGGGCTTCGGCGGCTGCAACACGCTGCGCGCGAACTACAGCGTCGACGGCAACCGCATCCGCATCGGCCCGGTCTCGAGCACGCGGCGGGTCTGCCCGCAGGAAGGCGTGATGGCGCAGGAGCGGGAATTCATCGCGGCCCTGAAGTCGACCACCACCTGGGGCTTCAGCGGCGCGCTGCTCGACATGCATCGAGCCGACGGCGAGCGCACGCTGACCGGCAGCCGCGAGGCGCCGTAGCAGCATCGCCGCGCTCAGGAACGCAGGCGCAACCTCAGCCGCAGGCCCACGGGCGTCATCTTGAACGACAGGTGCTCGCGTGCCGGCAGGCCGTCGGGCGTGTCGACCCCCTCGATGTCGAAGCGGCCGAGCAGCTGCGCCATCGCCATCTTCATCTCGAGCAGCGCAAGGTAGCGCCCGGGGCAGATGCGCGGGCCGGCGCCGAAGGGCATCGAGGTGCGCTTCGCGCTGCCCGCGATGGCGCTCGCCGGGCCGTCGGCGAGCCAGCGATCGGGATCGAAGGCGGCGGCATTCGGCAGGTGGCTGTCGCTCACGCTGTCACGGCGCATCAGGTCGATGACCACGGTGCCGGCCGGCACCGCGACGTCGCCGATGGTGGTGTCGCGTTCGGCCTGCAGCGCGAGGATGGGCGCCACGGGCTTCAGCCGCATCGTCTCGTGGGCGCAGGCCTCGATGTAGTCGAGCTGCGCGAGCTGCTCGAAGCCGGGCTGAGAGGCATCGCCGAGCACGCGCCGCACCTCGTCGACGGCGCGCCGCAGCGCGGCCGGATGGCGCCACAGCAGGTCGATCATCCAGGCGATGGTGTTGGCCGTGGTGTCCTCGCCGGCCAGCAGCATGGTCATCACGTTGCCCGAGACCTGGGCGTCGTCGATGCCGCTGCCGGGCTCGTCGGCGGCCGCGATCATGGCCTCGAGCAGATTGCGCGGCGCGGCGCGCAGCGAAGGGTCGGCCGCCATGCGGGCGCGCGCGTCGGCGATGAAGCCGTCCACCGCCAGGTTGACCGCCTCGACGCCCTGCTTCAGCGCGCGGTCGGCGCGGCTCGGCAGCAGGCGCCAGGTCGGCAGCGGCGCGAGCATGCGCTTCACGAGCGCCGGGAAGATCTTGTCGAGATGCTGCTGGATCACGTCGCCGTCGGACTCGAGCGTGTTGACCTCGGCGCCGAAGGCCAGGCCCGCGATGGTGTCGACCGTGTAGCGCATCAGGTCGGCCTGCAGGTCGATCGCGCGGCCTTCGCGCGCCGCCGCCGCCCAGCGTCCCGCGAGGCGCTGGCCGACCTTCTGCAGCGAAGGGAAGTAGTGCCGCACGTGCGCGGGATCGAAGCCTGCCATCACCATGCGGCGCTGGCGCCGCCAGTCGTCGCCGTTGGCGCCGAACAGGCCGGGCTTCAGGCCCATCTCGGTGGCCACCTGTTCCATGCGCGTGGTGCGCTTGAAGCCGTCGGGCCGATCGCGCAGCGTCGCGGCGACGCCCGCGTGGTCGCCGACCACCAGCAGGCGGCGCCGGCCGGTCCGAAGCTGGTAGTAGTCGCCGTGCTCGCGTGCCCACTGCTCGAGCTGCAGGTGGAAGCGAGGGCCGTCGATCTGGAGCAGGTTGCCGATCAGCGGCGAGCCGCGCGGGCCGGGCAGCTGGTCGATGCGGCGAAGAACGGTGGTGCCGGGCATGCGCGCATCATGAGGCAAGCGGCGTGAAGCCGTCGGCGCTCCAGCGTTCGCTGCCCACGCCATGGTGGACGAAGAACAGGCCCTCGGGGTCGTAGCGGTCCTTCGCGGCTCGCAGGCGCGGGTAGTTGCTGCCCCAGAAGGCGCGCTGCCAGTCGGGCTCGAAGTAGTTGCTCTCGGACAGGTAGGAGCCCGGCTGCGGCACCAGACGGCGCAGCTCGTCGAAGGCACGGGCGATCGCGGTGGCCTGGCGCCGCGCGCGCTCGACATCGGGTTCGCGGCCGGCCACGCCCGGAAAGGCCGGCGGCCCTTCGGCGCCGCTGATCGCGAGCGCGAAGGCGTCGAGCACGGCAGGGTTCATCGCGGTGTCGCGGGCGGCGGTGATGGCCTCGGCCGGGGCACCTGCGAGGCCCTTGTTGACGTGCAGCGAGACGCCCCAGTGGCGGCTGGCGGCGAACAGCGCATCGCAGAGCGCGGGCCGGCGCTGCGCCTCGAGCAGTGCGGCCGGCAGCCAGGCCGACTGGTAGCCGTGCAGCACCTGGCCGGCCTGGCCCTGGTCGCCGGGCCAGAAGACGTTGCCGGGCGGCGCGCCGGGCCGGTCGTCGCTGCTGATGAAGCCGAAGGTGCGCTTGACCAGTGTCGGCGCCCAGAACTCGCGCGCCGAGGTCGAGACGATCCGCAGCGGCGAGAACTCGATGGTGTAGTCGCTCCGCGCCGCTTCCACCGCGTCGATGAAGGGCTGCCATGTGTCCACGGCCTGGCTGCGGTCCAGGCCCTGGAACACCATCGAGATGCGCAGCGAATCGTCGGGGCGAAAGCGGATCTGCTCGCCCCAGTTCGGGTTGTGCAGCGCGCTGGCATAGAAGTCGACCATGCGCGCGATCAGCCGGCGGTAGGCGCCCGCCGAGGCGGCCTTGATGACGATGTTGACCGCGCCGAAGCGCTCGGGCAGTTCGTGCACGCGCAGCGTGAGGCGCGTGACCACGCCGAGGCTGCTGCCGCCGCCGCCCTTGAGGCCCCAGAACAGCTCGGGCTCGCTGCAGGCGTTGGCGATGCGCACGGCGCCGTCGGCGGTCACGACCTCGGCTTCCAGCAGGCTGCCGGAAGCCAGCCCGTAGGCCTTCGAGAAGCTGCCGAAGCCGCCGCTCTGCACCAGGCCCGCGACGCCCACCGTCATGCAGCCGCCGCCCTGCACATAGCCGCCGCCGCGCGTGGTGACCGCGTCGTAGACCTGCGACCAGAGCGCCCCGGCGCCGACCGAAACCGCGCGCACCGGCGCGGCGCGGCCTGCGCAGCCCTGCGCGACGAAGGCGTCGTGCAACACGACCTGGTTCATCGCGCGGGTCCAGACCAGCAGCGAATCGGACGCATTCGATGTGCCCTGGTAGCTGTGGCCGCCGCCCTTCACGACCAGCCGCAACCGGTGGTTGCGCGCGAAATCGACCGCGGCCACCACGTCTGCCGTGCGCCGCGCGGCCACCGCGCGCGCGCTGGTGGCGGAGGTCCAGGCATCGACCCAGCCCAGGGTCTGCGTGAGCGCGGGGTCGTCGCCGAGCACGTAGGGGTTCTTGAGCGACTTGAAGAACTGCGCGCAGTCGGTGCTCGCGGGCGCGGCCTGGCAGCCTGCGAACGGCGGCCGGGGCGTGATCAGCGCGTCGCCCACCTGTGCGCCGAGCTGCTGCCAGAGTGCCTCGGCGGGCCAGTCCGCGTCGCCGGGCCGCACGCGCGCACGAAGGGGCGCCGCCGCCGCCGATGCGGGCGTCAACCATCCCATGAGCGGTGCGTGCAGCACCGGGGCCGCGGCGATCTGCACCAGGCGTCGTCGTTTCACAGGCGCGGATTCTCGATCCGCGCCGCCGCCGAATCAACCGCCGTTCGGAAGCGGCGCCGCGGGGTCGGGCAGCACGTCGAGCCCGAGCCGGACCTGGCGCAGCACTGCGTCGACCAGGTCGACGGGGCTGGCGAAGGCGGTCGTCGACTTCAGGATGCCCTGCAGCCGGTGGTCGATCAGCAGCGTCGAGAGGCCATGCACATAGGCCCAGGCGGCGGTGACGCGCACTGCCTCGGTGCCCGACAGCGCAAGCGCCTCGGTGCCCTCGGCCGGCTGCTGGCCGCCGATGGTCGGGGCCATCACCTGCAGCGTCGCCGTGGCGGCCGCGGCCAGCGAGGGGCGTTGCATGTCGATGATCTCGTTGCGGAACATGAGGCCGAACAGCGCCGGGTTGGCATGCGCGAAGTGCACGTAGGCGCGGGCGATCGCGAGGCGGCGCTCCTGGGTGTCGGCGATGCCGACCATCGCCGCCAGCATCGCGTCGTGCAGGCGCTGGAAGCCGACCGCCGCGAGGTCGCTGAGCAGCCCCGTGGTGTCGCCGAAGTGGTGCTTGGGCGCGGTGTGCGAGACGCCGGCCTCGCGCGCGATCGCGCGCAGGCCAAGGCCGGCGATGCCGTCGCGCACCAGCACCGACTCGGCCGCCGCGAGCAGCGCCAGCGGCAGGCCGCCATGGTGGTAGGGCCTGGTGTCGGCAGGGGAGCGGGCAGTGGCCATGGGGTTCGGGTTCGGACTCGAGCAGGCGACGAAGAAGGCAAGCCGAAATCTTAACACTGGAAAAATAGCTTGACAGCGCAGATCCGCGAACGCATATTTCCACTGGAAAAATATTCCGTGTTCCTTCGCAGGAGAGCCCCGCCATGAACGAAGCCACCCCGCGCCGCAGTGCGCCGCCGCCGAGCATGTCGCCGATCGACTTCGAGACCGACGTCGGTCCGTTGCCGCTGCAGGGTCGTCTGCCCGAGGGCCTTGCCGGCACGCTGGTCCGCAACGGCCCCAATCCCGCGGTGCCGGATCCGAAGGCGCACTGGTTCGTGGGCGACGGCATGCTGCATGCGTTCCGCATCGAGGACGGCCAGGTGCGCTACCGCAACCGCTGGGTGCTCACCAGCCGGCTGGCCTACGCGCGCCGCACCGGCCACAACCCGGTCACGACGCCGGGCGCCCCGCAGCCCGGCGGCGAGCCGTTCCCGGTCGACGATGGCGCGGCCAACACCAACGTGATCCGTCATGCCGGTCGCATGCTCGCGCTCGAGGAGGCGCACCTGCCCATCGCGGTCGACCTGGCCACGCTCGAGACGCTGGGCGTCGACGATTTCCGCGGCGGCGTGCAGGGGCGCGTCACCGCGCACCCGAAGACCGACCCGAGTACCGGGGAGCTGCTGTTCTTCGGCTACGGCACGCCCGAATCGCTGTCGAGCGGCATGAGCTTCGGCGTCGTCTCGCCTGCAGGCGAGGTGCTGCGCCAGGAGTTTTTCGAGGCGCCGTACGCCAGCATGGTCCACGATTTCGCCGTCACGGCGAACCACGTGCTTTTCCCCGTGATGCCGCTCACGGCGAGCCGCGAGCGCGCCGAGTCGGGCCGCCCGCCTTTCGCCTGGGAGCCCGGCTTCGGCACCCGCGTCGGCCTGATGCCGCGCGCCGGCAGCACGGCCGACATCGTCTGGTGGAGCGGGCCCGCGGCCTATGTCTTCCACGTCATGAATGCCTGGGACGAGCCCGGCCGGGTCTGCGTCGACGTGATGCAGTTCGCCCGGCCGCCGCTGTTCCCGCTGCCCGACGGTTCGCCCGCGAGCGACGGGCGTGAACCGGCGCAGCTGGTGCGCTGGCAGTTCGACCTGGCCGACCCGGGACGCCGGTTCACGCAGACCGTGCTCGAGGAGATCCCGGGCGAGTTCCCTCGCATCGACGAGCGCCGTGCCGGTCTTCCCTACCGCCATGGCTGGTTCGCGGGCCACGCACCGGGTGATGACGGCGAACTGCGCATGCAGTCGCGGCTGGTTCATGTCGACCACGCGGCGCCTCGGGCCGACGTCTACACCTTCGAGGGCCGGGACCGGATCTCGGAGCCGGTGTTCGTGGCGCGTTCGCCCGATTCCGCCGAGGGCGACGGCTGGATCCTCGCGGTTGCATGGCGGGCCGCCACCGACACCAGCGACCTGGTCGTCTTCGATGCCCGCAACGTGGCGGCCGGGCCGTTGTGCGTCGCCTCGCTGCCGCATCGCGTGCCGGACGGCTTCCACGGCAACTGGTTCGGCGTGGCGGGCTAGCGGCGGTCGGCCCGCAATTCGATCGCCGCCTGCACCACCGGCTTCGCCCAGTCGGGCGTGGCGTCGAGCGCGGCCGCATCGTCGGCGGCGGGGAACATCAGCTTGCCGCCTGCCATCTCGAGGACCAGCACCGGGTCGGGAATGTCCTCGCCGGGGTCGGCCTCGGCGCTGTTGTCGAACACCTGCAGCCGGGCCAGCAGCGGCAGCAGCCGGATCAGGTTGAGGCGGGAGCTCGTCCAGCGCTCGCGGATCTTGGCTTCGGGGATGTCGTGGCCGCCGCTCGCGACCCGCGCGCGCACGCGCCGCAGATGCAGACGGGCGGTCGCGAGCCCGCAATAGATCATCACGACGTCATGACTGGTGCTGGCGCGGGCCAGCATTTCCGGGATGGTGCTGGCGCCCAGCGTGGTCTCGAAGGCATGGTTGCTGCGATTGGCGATGGCCGCCGCGAGCTGTGCCCGACCGTATTCCCAGGCGCGCCCGTTGGCGTCTTCCGGCGCCATTCCTAGCTGCTGCACCAGTTCGCGCGCGTAGCTGTCGGGGTTGAACCAAGTGAGCCCGTACTCAGCCAGCAAGGCGCCTCCGACCGAGCTCTTGCCCGCGCCGTTGACGCCGGCCAGCACGAAGAGAAAGGGACGCGCGGCGCTGTCGCGGGCCACCGCGATCAGAACGAAGCGCCGGCCTTGGGCCGCTTGGCGAGCTTGCCGCGGGCCTCGAACAGGGCGCCGACCTGGCGTGCGGCATCGGGCTTCTGCAGCACGGCGAGGCGGCTGTCGAAGCGGCCGGCCAATTCGTCGAGCACCGACTGCTCGCGCGCGCCGAGGGCCTGCAGGTCCTCGGTGAGACGCTGGTAGGTGGCCGCATCGAGCAGCACCATCTCGACTGCGGCATGGTGCGTGATGGCCACGCTGCCGCTCTGGCGCACCTGGCGCACGACGTCGCCCCACTTGTTCTTGACCTGCGAGGCGTTCTGGCGCGGCAGGTCATGCAGGGCGGGCAAGGCGGTGATCATGGCGGACTCCGTGAGTGGAGTGGCCATTATGGCAAAAATGGACAATATCGTGCGAGCGAGGGTTGTCCGGCGCGCCGCCGGCACCACCACGACTACGCCAACCACCCCACGCGACGACCGGCCGGGGATCAGGCCGTCTTTTGGAGCGCCGCGGTGAACAGCGGCTTCCACTCCTGGATATGCCGGGTGATGAGGGCGGAGATCGCGTCGCATTCGCCAGCCACCGCCAGCTCGATCATCTGGTAGTGCTCGCCGACCGAGGCCTGCTGCCTCTTCTTGCCCTCGTCGGAATCGATGCCGTAAAGGCGCATGTCGTCGCGCAGGCTCATGACCAGCTTGGTCAACAGGGGGTTGTTGGCGCGTGCGACGAGCGCGGCATGGAAACGCCGGTCGGCATCGATGTAGCCGCGCACGTCGTCGCGACTGACCGCATCGCGGACCTCGTCGGCGAGCGCGATCAGCGGGGCGGTGTCGGTGAGGCGGCTCCTGGCGACGGCCACGAGGGCGCTGCTTTCGAGAAGAACACGCAGGTCGAAGAGGTTTTCCAGGTCGCTCAGCGAGGTGGCTTCCACCCGGAAGCCGCGGTTGCGCAACGGTGAAACCAGGCCGTTGCGGCTCAGTTCCAGCAAGGCCTCGCGCACCGGCGTGGTCGAGACCCCCATCTCGGTGGACAGCGTGGGCACCGTGTAGACCGTGCCGGGCGCAGCGCGTCCCGAGACGATTTCAGATCGCAGCTGAGCGAGCACTTGCTCGCGCAAATTCAGAGAAGGGTCGAGGGCAGCCATCGGCGCTTTCATGGGTTCGATCGGCGCGGATGCGCCCGTCGCAAAAAATTCTACCAAAACGATTGCGTTGATGCGTGACGCGCTACTATACTACGTCACGCACTACGTAAATGTGTGACGCGCTACTGGGGTGCGGACCAGGCCGGGTGGTTCGGCCACTTTTTTTGGAGAACACGATGAACGACGCGCTGAAGCGCCTCATGTGCCTGGGCTGCGGCTTCCTCTACGACGAGGCGCTGGGCTTGCCGGAGCACGGCATCGCGCCCGGCACCCGCTGGGCCGACATCCCCGACGACTGGGTCTGCCCCGACTGCGGCACGCCCAAGCATCACTTCGAGATGGTCGAGTTGCCCTACGCGGGCGGCGCCTCCGGCCAGCCGGTCGCGCACGCTGCGCTCTGAGCGCAACAGGAGAAAACCACCATGAACGACACCTTCGTCCTTCGCAACAGCGAGCGCGGCTACAACCACTTCCTGTCCACCGGAGAGGCCTCGTCCTATATCGGCGGCCATCCCGAGGCGACGCTGACGCGCCACTCGAGCTTCAACTTCGGGCCGTACCAATCGGGCCGCGCGGGATTCGGCCGCGTGCGCGTCTTCGGCGAGGAGATCTTCAGCGGCGCCGGGTGTGGCTACAACATCCATCCTCACCACAACTTCATCATCTGCGCCTTCGTGCTGGAAGGCACGCTCACGCACATCAACACGGTCGGCAAGATCGATCAGCTCAGGCAAGGCGACTACTACGCCTTCTCCGCCGGCTCGGGCGGCAAGCATTGCGAGATCAACCTCGAGAACGAGGACGTGAACGTGATCTACCTCTGGATCATGCCGGACCAGTTGCTGCTGCCGCCTTCGTACTCGCGTCACCATTTCAACGCCGCCACCCAGCGCAACGAGCTCGTCACGCTGGTGGGCAGGGCCGATGGGGCGCTGCGGATCTCGCAGGACCTGAAGGTGTCGCGACTGTCGAGCAACCAGGCGCAGACCATCGACTACCTGCCCGAGTCGCCCGAACACGGCGTGTATGTCTTCGTGCTGGAAGGCGAGGTCGACTGCAACGGCACCCGGCTGGGCCGGCGCGACAGCACCGGCATCTGGGGGCAGGGCCGCATCACGATCGCCACCGGCGAACAGGACGCGGACCTCCTGATCGTCGAATCCGTCCGTTGAACACAGACCTCACGCACCAGGAGCACACGCATGCCCATCATTCATCTTCATCACCCCGCGGGCGCGCTCGACCACACCCGCAAGGTTGCCCTGGCCCAGCGCCTCACGGATGTCCTGCTGACCATGGAGGGCGGCGCCAGGACTCATGGCGGCCTGGCCTTCGCCTCCGTCATCTTCACCGAGGTGCCGGCCGGCGACTGGTGGATCGGCGGCAAGTCCGACGCCACCTTCGTCGCGGCACCCGGCCAGTTCCTGGCCCGGGTCAGCATCCCCGAGGGCTACATGAACCAGGCGCACAAGAGCGAGGTTCACCAGGGCGTCAACGACGCGATCGTCCAGACCATGGGCGGGCCGCAGTCGGAGCGCCAGGGCGCCAGCATCCTCGTGATCCTCGACGAGGTGCCCGAAGGCAACTGGGGCGCCCGAGGACAGACCATCAGCCTCGCAAGCATCGCCGACACTGTCGGCCTGCCCAGGGACGGCGAGCGCTTCGGCTGGGTGCGGGACTACTTCGATGCCAAGGCGCGGCAATACGCCGCGGCCGGCTATCCGGCGGATGCCGGCGGCCTGCTGCCGGCGGCCGCCAAACCGTGAGGGCAAGCGCCGCAGCGGCAGATCGGCCGCGTGCCCTGATGTCGCGCACGCCTGCGGCATCCCGCCGCAGGCGCTTCTTCAGTACCGCGGCAGGAGCGCCCTGATGTCGCGCAGGAGCTGCTCGCGCTCATCCTGAACGGGTGCTGTCGGGTCGACCTCGCTGTCGAACACGCTGACGCCGACCGAGACCGCGGGCTCGTCACCGTCCGCGAGAGAGTCGACATTCACCACCGCAACCACGCCGCCAAGGGCGCTCACGGCCTTGTCCCACGACTTCGCCGCGGCCTGGATCTGCGGCTGCATGCAGGCGTAGTGCTCCGCGCTGTCCTGCGCTCCGCGGCACGGCGAGATGCTCGAGCGAAACTCCCTGGAGGGCTGAGCGGGATTCCGGTTGCTGCTCCATGCCGCACTCTCGCCCCAGATCATGGGGCCCGGGTTCATCGACTTCACCCGGATGAGTGCGGGCGCGCCGCCGAATCGAGCGTGGAGGGTGCTCATGACGGCCGTGTGCGGCGGCCGGACGGTCTGGCTGAAACGCGTGAACGAGTTCACCCTCCAGACGCGCTTGTCCGGGCGGAAGTGGATCGATATCGTCTCGAAGCTGCCCGTGGAGGGCAGGTCGAGCGACTGGACGGCATATCGGCCGCCGATCGACGCGCAATCGAACACGCTCGTCGCCTTGTCGGACTGCCTGATCAATGCCTGGATGGCGGGCATGGCCGCTTCGCAGCTGGCGCCGACCTCGATGCTGCGCAGGGTACCGACATTCGGATTGACGGGCGCTGCGGCGACGCATGAGCCGGTCAGTGCGATCAATACGGGAAACCAGGTCCGATGGGCCATCCGAGCTCCTGAGGAAGAAGGCGCGATTCTGCCTCGCTTAGTGTCCGCAATGCGGTTCCGCCTACATCACCGTCGCATGCGGATGCCGCGGATGCGCCAGCGTGTCGGCGATGAGACGCAGCGCCTGATCGCAGTCCTCGCGCGTCATCGGGCCTCCCAGGCAGACGCGCACCGCGTCGGGCGGCAGGCCGTCGGTGGAGAACGCGGCGCTTGCGACCACGCCGACGTTCTGGGTGCGCAGGTAGGAAGCGAACTCCACCGTGCTCCAGGCCGAGGACAGCGGCAACCACAGGTGGAAGCAGTCCGCCACCGCGGGCACGCCGTGCTCGCCGAGGTGGCGCGCCGCCAAGGCCTGGCGCGCGTTCGATTCGTTGCGCACGGCCTGCAGCATGGCCTCGGCCGTGCCGTCCTCGACCCACAGCGTGGCGAGCGCGTTGGTGATCGGAGATGCCATCACGGTGGTGGCGCGCAACGCACCGGCAAGCCGCTGCGACTGGCGCGCGCTCGGCGAGCAGACGTAGGCATTGCGCAGGCCTGCACCGAGGGTCTTGGAGAAGCCCGTGATGTAGGTCGTGAGCTCGGGCGCCAGCGTGGCGAGCGCGGGCGGCACCTGCCGCGGCAGCATCGCATAGGCATCGTCCTCGATGATCGGGATGGCGTAGCGCAGCGCGATGTCGGCCAGCGCCTCGCGGCGCGCGCGCGAGATCGTGGCGGTGGTCGGGTTGTTGAGCGTAGGGTTGCAGTACAGCGCCTTCGGCTTGAGCGTTCGGCAGGCGTGCTCGAAGGATTCGCCCATCGGCCCCTCCTCGTCCAGCGGCAGCGCGTGCAGCTGGATGCCCAGCTGCGTCGCGATGGCCTTCACGCCGGGGTAGGTGAGCGCCTCGACGCAGATCAGCTCGCCGGGCCGCGCCAGTTGCGAGAACAGCGCGGTCAGTACGCTGTGGATGCCCGGGCACACGAGGATCTGGTCGAGCCGGCAATCGGGCACGCGGCGCCGCAGCCACTGCATGCCGGCTTCCTTGTCGCGGCCGGTGCCGCCGAAATCCTGGTAGCGCAGCAGGTTCCAGGGATCGGACTCGGCCAGCACGCGGCCGGCGCTGTGCTGCATGCGTTCGAGCAGTGCGCTGTCCTGCGGCTCGGGGGGCAGGTTCATCGTCATCTCCGCGCCGCCGCCGCCACGCAGCGGCAGGCTCGGGCTGCTGCCCCGGATGAAGGTGCCGCTGCCGGCGCGCGAATCGATCAGGCCCCGCTTGCGCGCCTCCGCGTAGCCGCGTGCCACGGTCGTGTAGTTGAGCTGCAGCTCGACCGCCAGGTCGCGCAACGTGGGCAGCTTGTCGCGCGCGACAAGCCGTCCCGTGCGGATGTCGTCGGCGATCAGGTCGGCCAGCAGCAGGTAGGCGGGCTTGTCACTGCCGTCGAGTCGCTTGTGCCAATGGTGAGTGAGCGAGTGGATCATCGAATTGATCGCATGCATTGATCGCATGTGCCTCCAGCCCGTACGACGCACGAAGCGTGCCCGTGACTCGATGCCGTCGTGCATGCAAGCGGTGCGGCCGGCACCGTTGATCGGGTGCATTGATTGCATGCCGGCTGCCTCATTCGGGTGCGGTTCGAGCCATCGACCGACCGCTGCCAGCCCTTGAAGGGCGCCTCCGAAAAATTTTCGACCGCTGCGCGGCGCGCCGGCGCTGCCTGATTGCAGCTTGATCGCATCGCGGGCCTTCGGGCGTGGCACACGGCATGCGAAAGAGAAGGGCGCGCAGACCCATCCCTCCCCATCCATTCATTCATTCATTCAACTCACGGAGTAGTCCCCATGCCCAAAGTCATCAAAGCCCCCAACGTCGCCGGCGAACACCTGGTCGACTACGAGGAGAAAGTCTTCGAAGACGTGAAGGCCGAACCCGGCGACAAGGCCCTCGTCACCTTCCACACGGTCGCCTTCGAAGGCTCGATCGGCTTCGTCAACCTGCTGCAGGCCACGCGCCTGAAGCGCAAGGGCTACGAGACCTCGGTGCTGCTCTACGGCCCCGGCGTCACGCTGGGTGTGCAGCGCGGCTTTCCCACGCTCGGCGACGAGGCCTTTCCGGGCCATCAGAACTTCAACAAGCAGATCGTCAAGTTCATGGAGGAAGGCGGCAAGGTCTACGCCTGCCGCTTCGCGTTGCAGGCGCTCTACGGCCATGGCGAGGGTGCGCTGATCCCCGGCATCACGCCGATCAATCCGCTCGACGTGCTCGACATCGTGCTGCTTCACAAGAAAGCCGGCGCGGTGATCCTCGACACCTGGACGCTCTGAGGTCCGCCCTGCCATGACATCGCCATCACGCACCGTGCGCGCGGCCGCGGTCCAGATCGCGCCGGACCTCGAGGGCCGCGACGGCACCTTGAACAAGGTCTGCGAGGCCATCGACGAGGCCGCGGGCCGGGGCGCGCAGATCGTGGTCTTCCCCGAGACCTTCGTGCCCTACTACCCCTACTTCTCGTTCGTGCAGCCGCCCGTGCTGCAGGGGCCGGCCCACATCCGGCTCATGGAGCGCGCGGTGGCGGTGCCCGGCCCGGTGACGCTCGCGGTGGCCGAGCGGGCCCGGGCGCGCGGCGTGGTGGTGGTGCTCGGCGTCAACGAGCGCGACCACGGCAGCCTCTACAACGCGCAGCTCGTCTTCGATGCCGATGGCACGCTGCTGCTCAAGCGCCGCAAGATCACGCCCACCTACCACGAGCGCATGGTGTGGGGCCAGGGCGATGCGGCCGGCCTCAAGGTGGTCGAGACGCAGGTCGGCCGGGTCGGCGCGCTGGCCTGCTGGGAGCACTACAACCCGCTCGCGCGCTACAGCCTCATGGCGCAGCACGAGGAGATCCACTGCGCGCAGTTCCCGGGTTCGCTCGTGGGGCCGATCTTCGCCGAGCAGATGGAGGTCGCGATCCGGCACCACGCGCTCGAATCGGGCTGCTTCGTGATCAACGCCACGGGCTGGCTCAGCGATGCGCAGATCACGTCGATCACGCCCGATGCCGGCCTGCAGAAGGCGCTGCGCGGCGGCTGCCACACGGCGATCGTCTCGCCCGAGGGCCGGCACCTGGCCCCACCGCTGACCGAGGGCGAGGGCATGGTGATCGCCGACCTCGACATGGCGCTGATCACCAAGCGCAAGCGAATGATGGACTCGGTCGGCCACTACGCGCGGCCCGAGCTGCTGAGCCTGGCGATCAACGATCGGCCCGCGGCCACCACCTTCGCGATGCCCGCGGGCGCCGCGCCCGATTCCACCGCCTCCACCTTCCTTCCAACCGGGAGCATCCCCCATGACCACGACGACTCTTCCTTCCAGCCGCGAGCTGATGACCGAGCTGCAGTCCTTCGGGTTGCGGCTGGTTGACCCGACGGCGGGTGCCGCCAGCCGGCGCGGCGGCGCCGGGCCTTCGGACCACAAGGCGGTCACGGTGGATGGCCACACGATCATGGTGCCGGTCCACACCTCGAGCGCCTGGAACTCGCCGTATACGGCGCTCGCACCCGACGCCGAGGGCCGCAGCACGATCACGCGGGGCACCATCCCGATCGCGAGCGTGAGCTTTCCGAAGCAGCCGCGCTTCTACAGGCTGCAGACCTTCGACGGCGTTCCCTATTCGCACATCGCCACGCTGCACGGCAGCGACGTGCTGGCGACCACGGTGCTGCAGACCTGCATCCGATACGAGAGCCGGCGCAAGACCTGCAAGTTCTGCGCGATCGGCCAGTCGCTTGCGGCCGGCCGCACGGTGGCGCGCAAGACGCCCGAACAGCTGGCCGAGGTCGCGCGCGCCGCGGTGCTGCTCGACGGCGTGAAGCACATGGTGCTGACCACCGGCACACCCAACGCCACCGATCGCGGCGCGGCCATCCTGTGCGAGAGCGCGTTCGCGATCAAGGCTGCGGTCGACATTCCGATCCAGGGCCAGTGCGAACCGCCCGATGACGACCAGTGGTTCCATCGCATGCACGCGGCCGGCATCGACACGCTGGGGATGCACCTGGAGGTGGTCACGCCCGAGGTGCGCGAGCGCATCATGCCGGGCAAGGCCAACGTCCCGGTGTCGCGCTACATGAGCGCCTTCGAGGCCGCAGTCGGCGTCTTCGGGCGCGGCCAGGTCAGCACCTACGTGCTGGCTGGCCTCGGCGACACGCCCGAGGCCATCCTCGAGACCTGCGACCGGCTGCTGGCGCTCGGCGTCTATCCCTTCGTCGTGCCCTTCGTGCCGATCAGCGGCACGCCGCTCGAGGACCATGCGCCGCCGACGCCGGAGTTCATGAAGGCCATCCTGCAGCCGCTCGGCCGGCGCGTGGCGGCCGCCAACCTGCGCTCGAGCGACATCAAGGCCGGCTGCGGCAAGTGCGGCGCCTGCTCGTCGCTGTCGGTCTACGAAAGCTGAGCATGGGCTGCATCGACGACCTCGACGAACCGGTGGCCGCCTACGCGCCGGTCGAGTTCCTCGTGCGCGAGGCCGTGCAGCCCTGGGAACGAACCCAGGCTCGCGCCTTGCGGCGCGCGGTGTTCTGCATCGAGCAGGGCATCTTCGCGGGCGACGACCGCGATGCGATCGACGACCACGCGCAGTTGCTGGTGGCGATGTCGTGCATCGGCGGCATGCCCGACCAGGTGGTCGGCACGGTGCGCATCCATGAGGCCGAGCCGGGCCTCTGGTGGGGATCGCGCCTCGCGGTGCATGCAGGCTTTCGCAATCAGGGCCATCTGGGAGCGACGCTGATCCGGCTCGCCGTGACCCGCGCCCATGCCCAGGGCTGCCATACCTTCCTCGCGCATGTGCAGGCGCAGAACGAGCCGCTCTTCCACAGGCTGCACTGGCATACGCGCGCCCGGCTCGCGCTTCACGGTCGCTCCCACGTCGAGATGCAGCCCGACCTGGCCTTCTACCCGCCCTGCCACGATCCGCTGAGCGGCTTCGTCTCGCGTGCGAGGAGGACGGCATGAATCTGGCCGAACTCGCAGCCTTGCTGCGCCAGAGCCGCGGCTTCGCGCACAAGCGCGACATCAGCGACGTCGTCGCCGCGCTCGGCCGCGCGCTGCCGGGCGGCGCACGCGACCTTGCGCAGGCCGTGCCCGTGGGCGATGACTGCGCGGCGATTCCCGACGGACACGGCGGCTACCTGCTGTTGGCAATCGAAGGCCTGGTCGAGGATTTCATCGAGCGCATGCCGTGGTTCGCGGGCTATTGCGGCGTGATGGTCAACGTCAGCGACATCTACGCCATGGGCGGCCGGCCGACCGCGGTCGTGAACGCGCTCTGGAGCACAGGCATGCAGCCGGCCGACCGCATGCTCGAGGGCATGGCCGAGGCCTCGGCCAGGTACGGTGTGCCGATCGTCGGCGGCCACAGCAACAACCGCAGTGAGCGGCCACAGCTCGCGGTCGCGATCCTCGGACGTGCCAGCCGCCTGCTCACGAGCTTCGACGCCCGGCCCGGCGACGCGCTCGTGATGGCGATCGATCTGCGCGGCGCCTACGAGGAGCCCTTTCCCTACTGGAACGCATCCACCGGTGCGCCGGCCGAGCGCTTGCGCGGCGACCTCGAACTGCTGCCGCGGCTGGCCGAGGACGGCCTCTGCAGTGCTGCCAAGGACATCAGCATGGCCGGTGCGATCGGCACCGCGCTGATGCTGCTCGAATGCTCGGGTGTCGGTGCCACGATCGACGTCGACGCCATCCCCAGGCCCGAAGGCGAAGCGCTGCCGCGCTGGCTGGGCGCCTTCCCGAGCTTCGGCTTCGTGATGAGCCTGCGGCCCGACGCCGTGGCCGCCGCCTGCGCGCGCTTCGCCGATCGCGGCATCGCCTGCAGCGTGGTCGGCGAGGTCGACGATTCGCAGCGCCTCGTGCTGCGGCGCGGCCCAGAACGGGAGTCCCTGTGGGACCTGCGACGCGATGCGTTCATCCAGGCTGCCAGCCTGCAGGCGCAGCATGTCTGAAGCCACCGCGCAGCGCTTCTTGCGCATCGGCCTGCTCACCCACTCGGTGAACCCGCGCGGCGGCGTGGTCCATACGCTGGAGCTCGCGCATGCGTTGCACGATGCCGGTCACCAGGTCACGGTGATGGCGCCCGCTGCGCGCGGCCAGCGCTTCTTCCGGCCGGTGCGCTGCGGCACCGCGCTGATTCCGGTCGGCGGCGCGCCGCACGACATGGTGGAGATGGTCGGTGACCGCATCGAGGCTTTCACGCGCCACCTTTCGGCGCTGCTCGACGAGACGTGCTTCGACGTCCTGCACACGCACGATCCGATCGGCGGCAATGCGCTGGCCAACCTGCAGGACGAGGGGCGCATCGATGGTTTCGTGCGGACCGTGCACCACCTCGAGGTCTTCGATTCGCCGCAGTTGATGTTCTGGCAGGCGCGCGGCTTCCGGCGCGCCTCGCAGGTGCTGTGCGTGAGCCGGCTGTGGCGCGAGAACCTCGCGCGCGACCACGGCGTGGCGGCGACCGAGGTCGGCAACGGCGTGGACACCACGCGCTTCACTGCGCAAGCCGGCACCCACGATGAAGCGCTTGCCGCGCGGCTCGGCCTGCGCACCGGTGCGCCGCTGGTGCTCGCGATCGGTGGCATCGAGGAACGCAAGAACACCCTGCGCCTGCTCGATGCATTCGTGGCGCTGCGCGCGTCGCGACCGCTGGCCCAGCTGGCGATCGCGGGCGGCGCCAGCCTGCTCGACCATGCGCACTATGCGCGCGAATTCCAGGCGCGGGCATTGGCCAGTGGGCTGGCCGTCGGGCCCGGGCAACCGATCGTGCTGACCGGTCCGCTGGCCGACGACGACATGCCGGGGCTCTACCGCCGGGCCGACGTCGTCGCGATGCCATCGCTGAACGAAGGCTTCGGGCTGGTGGTGCTGGAAGCGCTCGCGAGCGGCGTGCCGGTGGTGGTGTCGCGGATCGCGCCCTTTACCGAATACCTGCGCGACGAGGATTGCCACTGGGCCGACCCCCAGGCGCCGCAGTCGATCGCGGCCGCGCTGGAACGCGCGCTCGCGCAGCGCGACGCGGCCGCGATCGCGCGCTCGGCTGCGCGGCTGGGTCGCCAGTTCAGCTGGGCCGCGAGCGCCGGTCGCCATCTGCAGCTGTATCGCCAGGGGCTCTCGGCGACCGCGACGCGACGCAGCTCCTAATCCTGTTGAAAGAGAGTGCGCCATGCCCGTCATGCATTTTCACGTCCGCTGGCCCGACCGCAGCGAGACACGCTGCTATTCGCCCTCGCTCGTGGTGCGGGACTTCCTCGTCCCGGGCCAGCGATATGCGCTCGACGACTTCATGCAACGCACGCGCGAGGCGCTGCAGATCGCATCGGAGCGCGTGCGCGCCAAGTTCGGCTTCGCCTGCTCGCAGGCGCTGGATCAGCTGGCCGAGATCGAGCGCATCGCCGAGCGCTTTGCGGACCGGCCGGACGCCGAGGTCACCGTCACCGCCTTCGATTGAACGCCCCCATGAACCCAAGGAACACCATGCCCAAGACCACCCACTACAGCGTCGTCATCGTCGGCGGCGGCCAGGCCGGCCTGTCGCTGAGCCATTGCCTCCAGCAGCGCGGCATCGACCACCTCGTGATCGAGAAGCGAACGCTGGTGCACAGCTGGCGCAGCCAGCGCTGGGATTCCTTCTGCCTCGTCACGCCCAACTGGCAATGCCAGCTGCCCGGCTGGCCCTACCTCGGCGACGATCCGCACGGCTTCATGGTGAAGGACCAGATCAATGCCTGGCTCGCCGGCTTCGTCGAACAGGTTCAGGCGCCGGCGCTCGAGGGCGTGACCGTCGGGAAGGTCTCCCGCATCGACGAAAGCGATGCAGCCCGGGGTTACGCGATCGACACCAGCGCCGGTCGCTTCACGGCCGACCAGGTGGTGGTGGCTTCGGGCGGCTACCACAAGCCCGTGGTGCCGCGCATGGCCGAGCGGCTGCCGAGCGCGATCGTGCAGTACCACTCGGCGCAGTACCGCAACCCGGCGCAGCTGCCCGATGGCGCGGTGCTGGTGGTCGGCTGCGGCCAGTCGGGCGCGCAGATCGCCGAGGACCTTCACCTCGCAGGACGCCGGGTGTATCTGGCCACCGGCAATGCGCCGCGCTGCGCGCGCTTCTACCGCGGCAAGGACGTGGTCGACTGGCTCGCCGAGATGAACTACTACGACATGCCCGTCACCCAGCATCCGCTGCGCGAGGGCGTGCGCGACAACACCAACCACTACGTCACGGGCCGCGATGGGGGCCGCGACATCGACCTGCGGGCCTTCGCGCGCGACGGCATGGAGCTGTTCGGCCAGCTGACCGGGCTCGATGGCGACTTGCTGCAGTTCCGGCCCGATCTGCGCGAACATCTCGACCATGCCGACGCGGTCTACGAGCGCATCAACCTCTCGATCGACAACTACATCGAGGCCCAGGGCATCGAGGCGCCGCCCGCCGAGCGCTACTCGCCGGTGTGGCAGCCGGACGCCGAGCGCACCACGCTGAGCCTGCGTGCGGCCGGCATCACGAGCGTGGTGTGGTGCATCGGCTTCCTGCCGGACTTTGCGTGGGTCGATGCGCCGGTGTTCAACGGCAAGGGCGAGCCGGTGCACCTGCGCGGCGTCACCGGCGTGCCGGGGCTGTACTTTCTCGGCCTTCCGTGGCTGCACACCTGGGGTTCCGGGCGCTTCTCGGGCGTGGCCCGCGATGCCGACTACCTGGCCGAGCAGATCGATGCGCGCCGGGCAGGCGCGGCGACCGCCCGGCAAGCGCAGGCCGAGGACGTCGTCACGCTGCGCTGAGGTGGTACCGGCGTCTGCCTACATGCCGGCGTTCATCATCCGCTCGATCTGGCAGGCCTGGCTGCCCGGCGACTGGCTGCAGGCCGTCGGCACGAAGGACGCGGAAGGCGCGCAGGCAGTCAGCAGGCCGGCGCAGGCGGCCGCGATCGCGACCCTCAGGGTTCGAATCATGGTTGGACTCCCAATCCGGGTTCACCGGCTTCCATGCGGCCGATCACGGCAGCCGCGGCAAAGCCTTCGTCGTTGAAGATCTTCAGCACCGCCCCGACCGCCTCGGGTGCGCAGCTCACGAGCAGGCCGCCCGAGGTCTGCGGGTCGCTCAGCAGTGCCTGCGCGGTGGGCGCAAGGCCCGGCGCCAGTGCCACCTCGGCGCCGTAGCCGGCCCAGTTGCGGCCCGAGGCGCCCGTCACGAAGCCCTCGGCCGCCAGCGCCGCCACGCCTTCGAGCAGCGGCACCTTCGACCATTCGATGCGCGCCGCCAGGCCGGCGCCGCGCGCCAGCTCGAGCGTGTGGCCGGCCAGGCCGAAGCCAGTGACGTCGGTCAGCGCATGCACGCCGTCCAGGGCCGCGAGCGCGATGCCGGGCGTGTTGAGCCGCGTCGTGCAGTCGATCAGCTGGCGGTAGCCGGCGTCCGGCAGCTGATCCTTCTTGAGCGCGGCCGACAGCACGCCGACGCCGATCGGCTTGCCGAGCACCAGCACGTCGCCCGCGCGAGCGGCGGCATTGCGCTTGACCCGTGACGGGTCGACCAGTCCCATCACCACCAGGCCGTAGATCGGCTCGACCGAATCGATGGTGTGGCCGCCCGCGATCGGGATGCCGGCCGCGCGGCACACGTCCTGGCCGCCGCGCACGATGCTGCCGATGGCCTCGAGCGGCAGCTTGTCGACCGGCATCGCGACCAGCGCCAGCGCCATGATCGGCCTGCCGCCCATCGCGTAGACGTCGCTGATCGCGTTGGTGGCGGCAATGCGGCCGAACTCGTAGGGGTCGTCCACGATCGGCATGAAGAAGTCGGTGGTGGCGATCAGGGCCTGCGTGTCGTTGAGACGGTAGACCGCGGCGTCGTCGGCGGTCTCGATGCCGACCATGAGTTCGGGCGGGATCAGGCCGCCGGCGCTGTTCCTGAGGATCTGCGACAGCACGCCGGGCGCGATCTTGCAGCCGCAGCCGCCGCCGTGCGAGAAGCTCGTGAGGCGCAGCGGCGCCAGCGGATTGACAGGGGAGGGGAGGCGGGCTTCGGTCATGGGGTGTCAGGGATGGGTGAACCATTATGAAAGGGAGCGGGCCGCGCGGCCCACGTCTTTCTACAATCGCCGCTCCCCACCTACCAGACCGCGTCAGGAGTTCGCCATGATGAAGACCTTGTCCCGCCTCGCACTCGTGCTGGCGCTTTCCGTTTCTGCCGTGGGCGCCATGGCCCAGGGCAAGGTGCTGCGCGTGTCGGCCATTCCCGACGAGGCGCCGACCGAACTCCAGCGCAAGTTCAAGCCGCTCGGCGACTACCTGCAGAAGGAGACCGGCATGGAGGTGCAGTTCACGCCCGTGACCGACTACGCCGCCGTGGTCGAGGGCCTGGCCACCAACAAGCTCGACCTCGCGTGGCTCGGCGGCTTCACCTTCGTGCAGGCGCGCATGCGCACCAATGGCGGCGCCGTGCCGATCGTGCAGCGGGCCGAGGACAAGGTCTTCACCAGCAAGTTCATCGTGCCGGTCGACAGCAGCGCCAAGACCCTGGCCGACCTGAAGGGCAAGACCTTCGCCTTCGGCGCGCCCTCGTCCACCTCGGGCAGCCTGATGCCGCGCTACTTCCTGCTGCAGGCCGGCATCGATCCCGAGAAGGATTTCAAGACCGTGGCCTTCTCCGGCGCGCACGACGCCACCGTGGCCTTCGTGGCCGCCAACCGCGCCGAGGCCGGCGTGCTCAACGCCTCGGTGTGGGAAAAGCTGGTCGAATCCAAGAACCCCAATGCCGCCAAGGTGCGCGTGCTCGCGACCACGCCGACCTACTACGACTACAACTGGACCGTGCGCCCGGGCCTCGATCCGGCCGTGACGCAGAAGCTCACCGAGGCCTTCCTGAAGCTCGATCCGGCCAATCCGGCGCACAAGGAAATCATGGACCTGCAGCGCGCCAGCAAGTTCATCCCGACGCAGTCGTCGAACTACGACGGCATCGAGGCCGCCGCGCGTTCGGCCGGCCTGGTCAAGTGAGCGCGCGGCCGCTGCCTGCCGGACCGCACGCGTGAGCTTCTCGCTCGACGCGGTCGGCCTGGTGCACCCCAACGGCCACCGTGCGCTGCAGGGCGTTTCGCTGGCTGCGGGCAGAGGCCATCGCATCGCCGTCATCGGGCCCTCGGGGGCCGGCAAGACCACGCTGCTGCGCGTGCTCGGCGCCGCCCTGCGGCCCGGCGAGGGCGAGCTGCAGCTGCTCGGCGAATCACCCTGGTCATCGAGCGCGGCGGCATTGCGGCGCCTGCGCACGCGCATCGGCACCGTGCACCAGAGCCCGCCGATCGCGCCGCGCCTGCGGGTCGTCACCGCGGTGCTGGCGGGCCGCCTGGGCCAGTGGTCGACGCTGCGTTCGCTCGCATCGCTGCTGCGTCCGGCCGACCTGCAAGGTGCGCATGCAGCGCTCGCGCGCCTGTCGCTCGAGGACCGTTTGTTTGATCGCTGCGACCGGCTGTCGGGTGGCCAGCTGCAGCGCGTGGGCGTGGCGCGCGTGCTCTACCAGCGGCCCGACCTGCTGCTGGCCGACGAACCGGTGTCCTCGCTCGACCCGACCCTGGCCGACGCCACCCTGCGGGAACTGGTCGCGCAGAGCGATTCGACCGGCGCGACGCTGGTGGCTTCGCTGCACGCGGTCGACCTGGCGCTGCGCTGGTTCCCGCGCATCGTCGGCATGCGCGATGGGCGCGTGATGTTCGACCTGCCCGCGACGGCGGTCGACGCGCCGCTGCTGGCCGCGCTGTATGCCGGCGACGCGGGGGTGCCGGCGTTTCCGCCATGAGCGCGGCCGCCTCGCCCTCGCTGCGCGATCCGGCCGCACGCCGGCGCCTGGTCGGCCTGCTGGCCGCCATCGTCATCGCCTGGCCGCTGCTGCAGGTGTCGGAGTTCCGACCGGCCGCGTTGTTCAACCCCGGCAGCCTGCAGGTGATCGGCGGCTTCCTCGCAGGCTTCCTGCCGCCCGACACCTCGGCGGGCTTCCTGGCCCTGCTCTGGCGCGCAACGCTCGAGACGCTGGCGATGGCCACCGCCGGCACCGCGCTGGCGCTGCTGATCGCCGCGCCGCTGGCCTTCGTGACGACCCGCGCGCTGTCGGTCTCGCGGATCGGGCCGGGCAGCGGCCGATGGCGCGGCGCCGTCGTGCGCCAGCTTGCGCGCTCGGTGCTCATGGTGCTGCGCGCCATTCCCGAGATCGTCTGGGCGCTCATCTTCGTGCGCGCGCTGGGCCTGGGACCGGCGGCCGGCGTGCTGGCGCTCGCGGTCACCTACGGCGGCATGCTGGGCAAGGTCTACGCCGAGGTGCTGGAGTCGACCGACACCGCACCCGCGCGCGCGCTGCTCGAAGGCGGCGCTGGCCGCCTCCAGGCGCTGTTCTACGGGCTGCTGCCCAATTGCGCGCAGGAACTCGTTTCCTACACCGTGTACCGCTGGGAGTGCGCGGTCCGCGCCTCGGTCGTGATGGGCTTCGTGGGCGCCGGCGGGCTCGGCCAGCTGATGGACCAGTCGATGAAGATGCTCAACGGCGGCGAAGCCAGCAGCATCCTTCTGGTGTTCCTTCTGCTGGTGCTGCT
The DNA here is from genome assembly GCF_030316885.1 of Variovorax jilinensis. Taxonomy (GTDB): domain Bacteria; phylum Pseudomonadota; class Gammaproteobacteria; order Burkholderiales; family Burkholderiaceae_C; genus Variovorax; species Variovorax jilinensis. The sequence goes on from NZ_JASZYQ010000005.1 coordinate 109,334, forward strand.
CGCGGATGCGCTGAGCAATGCGCTGCGGAGGCTGCTCGCATGAGCGCGAGCATGCCGGCCGCGGTTTCCGCACCGCCGCGCTGCCTGCGCTGCTGGGCGGTGGTGCTGGGCGTGCTCGCCGCCGTGGTCGCCAGCTTCGTCTACCTGGCGATCGACTACGGGGCGCTGCTCGGCGGCGAGTCGCTGTCCCTGATGGGCAGGTTCATCGCCGAGTTCTTTCCGCCCGACCTCTCGCCGGCCTTCCTCGCGAAGACCGGCTGGGGCGCCGTGCAGACGCTCGCCGTCTCGGCCCTGGGCACGCTGCTGGCGGCGGCCGGCGGGGCACTGCTCGCCTTGCCGGCTTCGGGGCGCTCGGGCCGCTGGGCGCGCGGGCTCAGCCGCTTCGTGCTGAATTTCCTGCGCAGCGTGCCCGAGCTGGTGTGGGCCGCATTGATGGTGCTGGCCGCCGGCATCGGGCCTTTCGCGGGCGCGCTGGCGCTGGCGCTGCACACCACCGGCGTGCTCGGGCGACTGTTCGCCGAGGCGCTCGAGAACGCGCCGCGCGAACCCGAACGCGCACTGGCCCAGAGCGGCGCCGGTGCGGTGGCGGCCTTCAGCTACGGCAGCCTGCCGCTGGTGCTGCCGCAATGGGTGGCGTACACGCTGTATCGTTGGGAGATGAACATCCGCATGGCCACCGTCCTGGGCTTCGTGGGCGGAGGCGGCCTCGGCCAGCTGCTCTACTTCCACCTTTCGATCTTCCAGCAGGCACAGGCCATGACCGTGCTGCTGGCGATGTTCGCGCTCGTGGTGCTGGTCGACTTCGCGAGCGCGCGGCTGCGCCGCGGCCTGGGGCCGGCCCATGCATGAGGACGACAGGCGCTACCGGCCGATGCGCGTGGCCGACATCCCGAGCTTCGACGCGCTGATCGATGCGCGCTCGCCGGCCGAGTTCGCGCTCGACCACATCCCCGGCGCGATCAACTGCCCGGTGCTGGACGACGACGAGCGCCGCATCGTCGGCACCATCTACAAGCAGCAGGGCGCCTTCGAGGCCCGGCGCGTCGGCGGCGCCATGGTCGCGGCGAATCTCGCACGTCACCTGCGCGAGCAGTTCGCCGACCGGCCGGCGCAGTGGCGCCCGCTGGTCTATTGCTGGCGCGGTGGGCTGCGCAGCGGCTCGATGGTCAACTGGCTGCGGCTGGTCGGCTGGGACGCCCAGCAGCTCGCGGGCGGCTACAAGAGCTTTCGCCACCATGTGCTGGCGCAGATCGCGGCCATCTGCCCGCAGCTGCGGCTGCGCGTCATCTGCGGCGCCACCGGAAGCGCCAAGACGCGCGTGCTGCAGGCGCTGGCGGAGGCCGGCGAGCAGGTAATCGACCTCGAGCATTGCGCGAGCCACAAGGGCTCGCTGCTCGGCGCCCTGCCGGGCGTGCCGCAGCCATCGCAGAAGCAGTTCGAGACCCGCATCGCGACCTGCCTCGATGCGCTGGATCTGTCGCGTCCGTTGTACGTGGAGGGCGAGAGCGCGCGCATCGGCCGGCTCTCGCTGCCGATTCCGCTGGTGACGCGCATGCGCGAATCGGAATGCATCGAGGTGGATGCCGATCCGGCTGCGCGGCTGTCGTTCCTCTTGCGCGACTACGCCTACCTCGGCGACGACCCCGAGGCGCTGGCCGAGCAGCTCGGCCGGCTCAAGGAGCTGCAAGGCAAGGCGACGGTCGAGCGCTGGCAGCAATGGGCCCGCACGCGCGAACTCGCGCCGCTGTTCGAGGAATTGATGACGCTGCACTACGACCCGCACTACGAGCGTTCGCAGGCGCGGCATTTCAGGCGCTGGGCCGAGCGCACGCGCGTTGCGGCACCGGATCTCGGCGATTCGGGCATCGCCGCAGTGGCCGCAGCGGTGCGAGGCTGTCCTAGCCCTTGAAGCCGGGCGCCTGCGCCATCTCGGTCGGCTTGTAGATCTTGTGCTGCGCGGCTGCGCTCGGTGCGTCCGCCACCACCAGCAGCCGCCACAGCGGGTCGCGCCCGGATCCGGCGCGTTCGGCCTCCGTGAGCTCGATGGCCGGCAGCGCGGTCGAGGTGCCCTTGACCGCCACCTTGAGCAGCATTGCTCCCTTGGCATTCGAGACCTGGATGTCCCAGCCCAGGCCCTGGGCACTGACGTCCTCGGGCTTGTAGCCGTAGCCGCCGAAGTGGCGCACGACGTAGGCCATGGCGGCGGCATGCAGCTCGTCCTGCGAGGCCTGGCTGGCGGCCGCGAGGCCCGGGTCGATCTCGGCCGGAACACCGCCGCGTGCCCGCGCGGCCTGCACCTCGGCTGCGCTGGGGCTCCAGCCGCGCGGGCCGCGCACCAGGATCGCCAGGTGCTCCTCGGCTTCCCAGCTCGCCACGTGCCATTCGAGTTCGTCGCGCACGCGCGTCGATACCTTGGCGCTCTTGTTGGTCTCGAGCTCGGCGATGGCGATGCGGTTGGTCTGCAGCACGGTGCGAAAGCCCGTGCCGGCGTCGAAGGTCTTCTTGAGCAGCGCGAGGCGGTCCTTGGCGCGCTGGACCTGGTTGGGCGAGCGCGTGCCGCCGCCCGCGCGCTGCTGCGTGTCGAGCGACTCGAGGTAGAACCAGCGGTCGCCGTCGCCGACGCTCACGTACTCGGCCCAGATGGTGGCGATGACGTTGTCGCCGGTGGCCAGCCAGGCGTATTCGTAGGGCTTGTCGCGGGCGTCGAAGACGCCCATCTTGGCGACGATCTCGACCGGCGTGAGTCGGGGGCCCGAGAGTCGCTTCTCATCGATCACGGCGAGGACCCGGGGGTCGACTTCCTTGTCCATTCAGTGGGGTTCTGGCGAGTTGAAAGGGGAGGCAGTATGCCTGATGCGCGGGTCGTCAGCGCGCCAGCCGCGGCCCGGCCATGATGATGAACATGCCGAGCAGGCTGACTCCGGCGCCGATCCAGTCGGTCGCCGTGGGCGTCACCTTGTCGACCGCCCAGAGCCAGAGGATCGCGACCCCGATGTAGACCCCGCCGTAGGCGGCATACACGCGCCCCGCCGAAGTCGGATGCAGCGAGAGCAGCCAGGCAAAGAGGGCCAGCGCAGCCGCCGCGGGCAGCAGCAGCCAGGCCGAACGCCCCTGCCTGAGCCAGAGATAGGGCAGGTAGCAGCCGACGATCTCGGCCAGCGCGGTGAACATGAACAGGGCGAAGGTTCTGAGGAGGTCCATGTGGGGATTGTGATCAGGGCTCCCTTCAGCCGCGGTGCGGCTCGAGGGCCTTCAATAGCGCACGCCGCGGTGATATTCGTCGGCGATGCCGACCTCCGTCCTGGCCTGCTGAATGAGCTCGATCGCGCGCGCCGCATGGCCGCCGAAGGTCGGGCCGTTGACTTGCTGGGCGCCGCGGATGTGGTTGATCGCGACCTGCAGCGCATCGTCGGCGTTCTGGAAGTTCGGATGCGAGAGTGCATAGGCGGCTGCGCAGCCCATGAGCAGCGTTGCAGTGGCGGCGCCGGCGAAGAAGGAGGAACAGGACTTCATTTGGATGAATCGACGAGAGGGGTGGCGTCGCGTGTCGCGACGAGCGGGCGAAACGAAGATGGAAGGAGTTCGAGAGTACCCGCGTGCGCGCGGTTCTCAAAGCGCGGTGCCTGCCAGCCGGACGGTGGCTACGATGTCGAACGTCGCGTCCGGCGGGCAGGTCCCGCGCGGGTCGTTCGAGCGTTCATCAGCGAAGGAAAGAACCGATGTCGGGAAAAAAAGTTGCAGTGGTCGTGGGCGGCGGAAGCGGAATGGGTGCCGCAGCCGCCCGCAGGCTGTCGGGGAACGGTTTCGAGGTGGCCGTGCTGTCGTCCTCGGGCAAGGGCGAGGCGCTGGGCAAGGAACTGGGCGGCATCGGCGTCACCGGTTCCAACCAGTCGAACGAGGACCTTGCGCACCTGATCGAGCTGACCATGGCGCGCTGGGGCCGCATCGACGTGCTCGTGAACGGCGCCGGCCACGGTCCCAAGTCACCCTTGCTGGAACTGACCGACGCGCAGTGGATCGCGGGCATGGACATCTACCTGATGAACGTGGTTCGCGCGGCAAGGCTGGTCACGCCGGTGATGGAGCGGCAGAAGGGCGGCGCGATCATCAACATCTCGTCGGCCTGGGCCGTGGAGCCCAGCGCGATGTTCCCGGTCTCGGGCGTGTTCCGCGCCGGGCTCGCCGCATTCACCAAGCTCTACGCCGATCAGTACGCCGCCAGCAACGTGCGCATGAACAACGTGCTGCCCGGCTGGATCGACAGCCTGCCCGCGAAGGAAGAGCGCCGCCAGAGCGTGCCGATGCAGCGCTACGGCACCAGCGAGGAGGTCGCCGCGACCATCGCCTTTCTTGCCTCGGACGACGGTGCGTACATCACGGGGCAGAACATTCGGGTCGATGGCGGCCTGATGCGCTCCCTCTAGCGCCTCAGGACGCGTGCTCTTGCAGGAACGCGATGACGCGCTGCTGCGCGGCCGCGGCGTCGGCGTTCGTGTACAGCGCCAGGTGGGTGCCTTCCTCGAGCTTGAGCAGTGCGGCGCCGGGAATCGTTTCGGCGGCGAAGTAGCTCTGCCCGGGTGGAAGGTCGGTGTCGACCGTGCCCTGGACGATCAGCGTGGGCGCGGCGATCTGTTCGAGCTCGAGCGACTCGATACGGCCGAACTGCGCGAGATCGTTGTCGAAGCCGCCACGCCGGTCCTTGCCTTGCTCGGCGGTCGGGCCGAGGTCGAGAACGAACTGGCGCTTCGTGTCGTCGGCGAACACCGCAGCGACCTGCGCCGCCAGCTGTTCCTTGCTCAGGTCTCCTTCGCTGCTGAGGGCGCCGGCGATGTACTGCTTCGGCTGATGCGCAGCAAGCACGCGCATGAGCCAGCGGCCCGCCGATGTCGTGAACATCAGGCGCTCGGCGGCCGATGTGTGGGTGTCGCGATAGGCCTGGCTGACCGCGGCGAAGGCGACCAGCGACATGACCTTGCCCGGATGCCTCACGGCCAGCCGGTAGCCTGCGGGTCCGCCACCGGACCAGGTGTAGACCGCGGCCCTGGCGATGCCGAGCTCGTCGAGCAGCGCGGCCAGCAGGTCGGCCTGCTGGTCGATCGTGAGCCGGTCGTCGAGCGGGGTGCGCAGGTAGCCGGGGCGCGAGACGAGGATCGCCTTGAACTGCGTCTTCGGCAGGAAGCGAGCCATGAGCTCGGCGGCGTCGATGCCGCCGGGACTGCCATGGATCACGAGCACCGGAATGCCTTCGCCGACGACGGCGTACTCGATCGGGCCCCGTGGCGTCCGGGCGATGGTGGTGGTCGATTCGATGCTGCTCATGTGGGAACCCAGTGGCAGTTGTGAGCGGTCGAGATCAATGCGCGCGTCCAGGTACGAAGGCGAAGGGCCGCATGAGAGCCTCGCTTTGCCATCCTACTCAAATCCGCGCCTTCTGTAGGCTCCCGGCGAACTCCCGGTCCATCCCTTGAACGCGCGTTGGAAGGCCGGGCCGTCGGCGAATCCGAGCTCGTCGGCCAGCGCCTGCAGCGGCACCGTGCTGGTGTTGAGGCGGACGATCGCGAGGTCGCGTCGCAGTTCGTCCTTGAGCGCCTGGAACGACGTGCCCTCCACCGCGAGCCGGCGCTGCAGCGTGGAGCTGGCCATGTGCAGCGCCTCGGCGGTGGCCGGCAGGTCGGCCCAGGCTGGCTGGGTGCGCTGCAGGTAGTCGCGCACGCCGGCGCTGACGAGATCGTCGCCGCGGCGCGGCACGATCACCTGCGCCTGCACGTCGGCCAGAAAGGCGCGCAGTGCCTCTTCGTTGCGGCGCACCGGACTCTGCAGGCGGTAGGCGTCGAAGTAGACGCCCGAGCGGGGCTGGCCGAAGCGCAGCGGACCCGGAAAGACCTTGCCGTAGTCGCCCGCGTAGCTCGGCATGTCGATCGAGAAGTCGAAGCGCGCGGCCGGCAGCTGCCCGCCTGCGAACCATGCCAGCAGGCGCCAGAAGACACGCAGCAGCAGTTCATGGAGGAAGGGGCGCGTCGCAGCGTCCGCGTCGATCATGCGCAGGGTCAGCCCGGCCAGCGAGTCCTCGCGCACCAGCACCAGCTCGACGTCGTCCTGCAGCAGCCGGAAGGCATGGGCGCAGCGTCGGATCGCCACCTCGAGCGTCTGCGCACTGACGGCCGAGCGCGCCACCAGCGCGAGGCTGCCGCGCTTGACCCGGCGCGAGAGAAATCCGAGGCATTCGTCGTCGAGCCGGTCCACGGTCAGGCGGAACAGCGCCACGTACTGGTCGGCCGTCACGCGGGCGCCGGCCTGGTGCAGCAGCTCGGGCGCGATGCCCGCTTCGGCCAGCAGCGGCTCGCGCGCATGGCCACGGCCCTCGACGCCGGACACCATGCCGCGCACGAAGGCGATCGGAACCGTGACGGGAGGGCGCAGCATCGCAGGCGGTGGACGTGGTGAGGTGTTTTGCCATCGGATCGAAGCGAAGCGCCATCGCGCCGGGGGCCGGCGATTTTTACCATGGGCCTCACAACGAAGAGGCCGCGGAATTCCCTCGGTCCGGATGGAGACAAGCACCATGTACCTGACCCAGGCCCTGCACCGCGCGGTGCAGCAGCATCCACATCGCATCGCGTCGCGTTGCGGTGACCGCAGCCAGAGCTTCGAGGCCTTCGCGCGTCGGGTCGCGCGGCTCGCAGGCGCCCTGCAGGCGCTCGGCATGCAGACCGGCGACCGGGTCGCGATGCTTTCGCTGAATTCCGATCGCTACCTCGAATACCAGATGGCCGTGCCGTGGGGCGGCGGCGTGCTGAATCCCTGCAACATCCGCTGGTCGGCGGCCGAGATCGTCTACTCTCTGAACGACTCGGGCTCCACCGTGCTGCTGGTCGACGAGACCTTCCGCCCGCTGGTCGCGCAGTTCCGCGACCAGGCCCGCACGCTGCGCGAAGTGATCTACTGCGGCGACGGCGCTGTGCCCGAGGGCATGCACGGCTACGAGGCGCTGATCGCCAGTGCCACCCCGGCGGAGGACGTTCGCCGCCGCGACGACGACCTGGCGGGCATCTTCTACACCGGCGGCACCACTGGCTTTCCCAAGGGCGTGATGCTGAGCCACGGCAACCTGTGCAGCAGCGGGCTGGCGATCCGGGCCGAGGGCTTCGCGAGCCAGGGCGGGGTCTACCTGCACGCGGCGCCGATGTTCCACCTGGCCGACATGGGCGTCGCGATGCCGCACTGGTTCGAGGGCAACACCCACACCATCCTGCCGGCCTTCAATCCCGAAGCCGTGCTCGACGCCATCGAGCGCGACCGCGTGAGCCACGTGCTGCTGGTGCCGACGATGATCCAGATGGTGGTCGACCATCCGGCAATGCAGAAGCCGCGCGACCTCGGCAGCCTCACGCACATCTTCTACGGTGCATCGCCGTTGTCCGAGGCGGTGCTCGAACGGGCACTCGCGGCCTTTCCGGGCGTGGCCTTCGCGCAGGCCTACGGCATGACCGAGCTGTCGCCGGTGGCCACCGTGCTGCCGCCGGCGTACCACACGGCCGAGGGACGCAAGCTCGGCAAGCTGCGCTCGGCGGGCCGGGCCACCTTCTGCACCGAGGTCCGGATCGTCGACGAGCAGGGCGTCGAGGTGCCGCGCGGCACGGTTGGCGAGGTCATCGTGCGCGGTCCCAACGTGATGCAGGGCTACTGGAACCAGCCCGAGCAGACCGCGGCCGCGCTGCGCGACGGCTGGATGCACACCGGCGACGGCGCCCGGATGGACGATGACGGCTTCATCTACGTGGTCGACCGCATCAAGGACATGGTGATCACAGGCGGCGAGAACGTCTACTCGGTCGAGGTCGAGAATGCGCTGGCCCAGCATGCCGCGGTGGCCGCCTGCGCGGTGATCGGCATCCCGAGCGACGAGTGGGGCGAGACGGTGCACGCGGTGGTGGTGTGCAAGGCCGGCGTCGAGATCGCGCAGTCCGAGCTGATCGAGCATTGCAAGACGCTGATCGCGGGCTACAAGGCCCCGCGCAGCATCGAGTTCCGCACCGCGCTGCCGCTGTCGGGCGCCGGCAAGGTGCTCAAGACCGAACTGCGCAAGCCCTTCTGGGAGGGCCGGCAACGGCACGTGGCATGAGCGCGGCGATCACCATGCCCCACCGTGCGCTGGGCCAGATGCGGGTCGGCCAGCTGCTGACCAATGCCGCGCTGCGCCACGCGACGAAGGAAGCCTTCCATTGCGTGCCGACGGGCCGCCGCTACACCTTCGCCGAATCGAACGCGCGCTGCAATCGCCTGGCCAATGGCCTCATGTCGCTGGGCCTTGCCAAGGGCCAGCGCGTGGCCTTCCTCAGCACCAACCGCGCCGAGGTGGCCGAGATCTATTTCGCGCTCGCCAAGTCGGGGCTGGTGGGCATTCCGCTCAACTACCGCCTGGCGCCGGTCGAGATGATCGCGCTGATGCAGGACATCGGCGCCGACGCGCTGCTGTTCGAGCGCAAGTTCGCGGCGGTGGCCGAGCGGGTGCGTGCCGAGCTGCCCGCGGTGCGCGCGTTGGTGGGCTTCGGCGACGGCGATGCGGCGGCGGCGCTCGGCTACGAGACGCTGCTCGCAGGCGCCGATGCGGCCGAGCCCGCGGTAGAGATCGACGAGCACGACGCCTACTACTACAACCTCACCTCGGGCACCACCGGCCTGCCCAAGTGCTACGCGATCAGCCAGTACAACAACAGCACCCTCGCGAGCTTTTTCCAGGCCTTCGACATGACGCACGCCGACGTCGTGCTGACCCTGTTCCCGATGTTCGGTCGCGTGGGCTTCGCCTGGCTGGCGGGGGCCGTGATCCACGGCGTGCGCAACGTCATCACCAACTTCGATCCGGCCCAGACCCTGGCGCTGATCGCGAGCGAGCGCGTGACCATCACGAACCTGGTGCCGACCATGGGCGCGATGCTGCTCGCGCAGCCCACGCTGGCCGACACCGACCTCGGCTCGCTGCGCGCGATCGTGTTCGCGGGCTCGCTGCTGCCGCCCGCGGTGCGCGATGGCGTGGCGGAGCGGATCTGCCCGCGGCTCTACGAGTATTACGGCATGCAGGAGACCGGCGCGCTGGTGGTCAGCAACCCCGAGGACCGCGCCCACCGGCCCGGCTCGGTCGGCCGCGCGATCCTGTTCGCCGAGGTGCGCGTGGTCGACCCCGACGGCCGCGACCTGCCGCCCGGCGAGACCGGCGCCGTCATCGGCCGTTCGCCGGGCACCGTGAGCTCCTACTTCAACAACCCGGCGAAGACCGCCGAGACCTTCCGCGACGGCTGGCTGCATACGGGCGACCTGGGCAGCCTCGACGAGGAAGGCTACCTGTCGATCAACGGCCGGCTGAAGGACGTGATCGTGACCGGCGGCCAGAACGTGCATGCGGGCGAGGTCGAGGCCGCGATCCTCGGCTGCCCCGGCGTGGCCGACTGCGCCGTGATCGGCCTGCGCGATTCGCTGTGGGGCGAGGCCGTGACGGCCGTGATCGTGGGCGCCGAAGGTGCGACGGTCGATGCCGAAGCCGTCACGCGCTGGTGCCGCCAGAGCCTCGCGGGCTTCAAGACGCCCAAGAAGGTGCTGGTGCAGCCCGAGCCGCTGCCGCGCACCGCGACCGGCAAGGTGCAGAAGTTCCTGCTGGTGGAACGCTACGAGGTGAAGGAATGAGGTCGAACGAAGCCCCCATCCTCTGGCGGGTCGAGAACCGTGTCGGGCACCTGGTCTTCAACCGGCCCGAGGCGGCCAATGCGCTCAACAGCGCCTCCGGTCCCCTGCTCGCCGATGCGATCGCGCAGGCGCAGCGCCTGGCCGAGCGCGGCGAGATCGGCGCCGTGCTGATGTCGGCACGCGGGCGGCAGTTCTGTGCCGGCGGCGACATCGAGGAATTCGTCGAGCGGCGCGCCGATCTCGATCGCCTGGTCGGCGAGATGCTCGACCTCATGCATCCCGCGATCCATGCGCTCGCGACCTTGCCGTTGCCGGTGGTGAGCGCGCTGCAGGGCCCGATCGGCGGCGCCGGCATTGCGGTCGCGCTGAGCGCCGACATCGTGCTGGCCTCGACCGCGATGAAGCTGCGCGGCGGCTATTCGGCGATCGGCCTGAGCCCCGACCTCGGCGCCTCGTTCCAGCTGGTGCGGCGCGCCGGTCCGGCCCGGGCCAAGAACATCCTCATGACCAACCGGCCGCTCGCGGCCGAGCAATGCCTGGCCTGGGGCCTGGTCGACGAGCTGTACGCGCCCGAGGCGCTGGCGAGCGCGGCCCTTGCGCTCGCCGAAGGCCTGGCGCAGGGTGCGACCGGCTCGCTGGCCGGCATCAAGCGCCTGTGCGACGGCGCGTACGGCGGCGACCTGAAGGCCCACCTGGCGCTCGAGCGCGAGGCCTTGCTGCGCGCGGCCCGCTCGGACGACGGCCGCGAGGGCGTCAGCGCCTTCATCGACAAGCGGGCGCCGCGCTTCGGGCGCGCGTCCGCCAACACCACCTGAAACACAGAACCGAAGGAAAGAACACATGACACATCAAGTCTTCGTCACCGGGGTCGGCATGATCCCCTTCGCCAAGCCCGGCAACCATGCGCCGTACTACGAGATGGCGGCCACCGCCACGCGCGCCGCGCTCGAGGACGCCGGCATCGGCTACGAGCAGGTGCAGCAGGCCTACGTCGGCTACGTCTATGGCGACTCCACGGCCGGCCAGCGCGCGCTCTACGAGGTCGGCATGACCGGCATCCCGATCGTCAACGTCAACAACAACTGCTCCACCGGCTCGACCGCGCTGTTCCTCGCGCGCCAGGCGGTGGCCAGCGGCGCGGCCGACTGCGTGCTCGCGCTGGGCTTCGAGCAGATGAGCCCGGGCGCGCTCGGCGCGGTCTTCAAGGACCGGCCCAGCCCCTTCGAGCGCTTCGATGCCTCGACCGACGCGCTCGTGGGCCACGGCGAGATCCCGCTCGCGCTGCGCTACTTCGGAGGCGCGGGCCTCGCGCACATGAACGAGTTCGGCACCTCGATGTCGACCTTCGCGAAGATCCGCGCCAAGGCCAGCCGGCACGCGGCCAACAACCCGCTGGCGCTGTTCCGCACGCCGGTCACCGAGGAAGAGGTGATGAACACGCCGGTGATGTGGCCCGGCGTGATGACCCGGCTGATGGCGTGTCCGCCGACCTGCGGCGCCGCAGCGGCCATCGTCTGCTCCGAGGCCTTCGCCGAGCGCCATGGCCTCGACCGCAGCGTGCGCATCGCGGCCCAGGCGATGACGACCGACGGCCCCGCGACCTTCGAGGCCGGCGACATGCGCGAGGTGGTGGGCTTCAGCATGGCGCGCGCGGCCGCGCAGCAGGTCTATGCGGCCGCGGGCGTCGGCCCCGAGGACATCGACGTGGTCGAGCTGCACGACTGCTTCGCCCACAACGAGCTGATCAGCTACGAGGCGCTCGGCCTGTGCCCGGTCGGCGGTGCCGAGAAGTTCGTCGTCGACGGCGACAACACCTACGGCGGCAAGGTCGTGACCAATCCTTCGGGCGGCCTGCTGTCGAAGGGCCATCCGCTCGGCGCCACCGGACTCGCGCAATGCACCGAGCTGGTCCAGCAGCTGCGCGGCACGGCCGACAGGCGCCAGGTCGAGGGCGCGCGGCTGGCGCTGCAGCACAACCTGGGCCTGGGCGGCGCCTGCGTCGTCACGCTCTACGAGCGCGTCTGAGGAGCATCACGACATGATCGACAAGAAATGGATCGGCCACGAGCTCCCGGCCTCGGTGCTGCCGATCGAGCGCAGCCGGCTGCAGTTCTTCGCCAAGGCGATCGGCGAGACCGACCCGGTCTACACCGACGCCGCCGCCGCACGCGACGCCGGCTACCCGGACCTGCCGGCGCCGCCGACCTTCCTGTTCGCGGCCGAGCTCGATTCGGGCGCTGCCTTCCGCCTCATCGAGGAACTGAAGATCCCGATCGCCCGGCTGCTGCACGGCGAGCAGAGCTTCAGCTACCACGCGCCGGCCTGCGTCGGCGACACGGTCACGGTGCGCAGCCAGGTGACCGACATCTACGACAAGAAGAACGGCGCGCTCGAGTTCGTGGTCAAGACCTCGCGCGCCACCAACCAGCGCGACGAGCTCGTGGCCGAGATGCGCAGCGTTCTCGTGTGCAGAAACTGAAAGGCGCCCCACCCATGAGCACACCCACCTTCGACACCGTCCAGGTCGGCGACGAACTGCCCGCGCTGCAGCTCGCGCCGGTCGACCGCACCACGCTGGCCCTGTTCGCGGGCGCCTCGGGCGACCACAACGCGATTCACATCGACACCGACGTCGCGCGCCGCTCGGGCATGCCCGACGTCTTCGCGCAGGGCATGCTCGGCATGGCCTGGGTCGGCCGTGTCGTCACGCGCTGGGCCCCGCAGAGCCGGCTGCGCCGCTTCGACGCCCGCTTCCAGGGCATCACGCACCTGGGCAACGCCATGCGCTGCAGCGGCCGCGTGGTCGAGAAGCTCGAGGTCGGCGGCGAGCGCTGCGTGCGCATCGAGCTGCACAGCAGCAACCAATACGGCCAGATCAAGATCGCGGGCGAGGCGCTGGTGGCGCTGCCCTGACCTTGCCGCATCTCACGACTTCATTCATTCAATCGAGGACAGACTTCATGACATCCAAGCTCGACGGCAAGATCGCCCTGGTCAGCGGTTCGGGGCGCGGCATCGGTCGCTCCATTGCGCTCAAGTTCGCTTCCGAAGGCGCCCGCGTGGTGGTCAACGACCTCGACGCCGGCCCGGCCAACGAGGTGGTGGCCGAGATCCGCGAGGCCGGCGGCCAGGCCATTGCCTGCATCGGCAGCGTGACCGCGCCCGACTTCGCCGAGCGCTTCGTCGGCGCCGCGGTCAACGAATACAAGGGGCTCGACATCATCGTCAACAACGCCGGCTACACCTGGGACAACGTGACCCAGAAGATGAGCGACGAGCAGTGGTACGCGATGATCGACGTCCACATGACGGCGCCCTTCCGCATCCTGCGCACGGCCCAGCCCGTGATCAGGGCGCTGTCGAAGAGCGAACTCGAGGTCGGCCATCGCAACGTGCGCAAGGTGGTCAACATCTCGTCGGTCGCGGGCCTGTTCGGCAACGCCGGCCAGATCAACTATTCGGGCGCCAAGGCCGGCATCGTCGGCATGACGCAGACGCTGGCCAAGGAGTGGGGCCGCATGAACGTGACGGTCAACTGCGTGGCCTTCGGCCTCATCAAGACGCGCCTGACCGGCGATGCGGCCGACGGCGCCACCGAGCGCATCGACGGCAAGGACATCAAGGTCGGCGTCAACCCCGACCTGCTCGCGATGATGGAGCGCAGCATTCCGCTGGGCCGCGGCGGCACGCCCGACGAGGCTGCGGGAGCGGTCTACCTGCTGACCATCCCCGAGAGCGACTACATCAGCGGCCAGACCCTGATGTGCACCGGCGGGATCACGGGGCTGTGAGCGCCGAAGCCCTGCTGCCGCGCCTGCATCGCCATGCGTGGATGGACGAGGACGTCGATGCCTTCCGCGACCAGGTGCGGCGCTACGTCACGACCGAGATGGCGCCGCAGCTCGACGGCTGGCGGCGCCAGGGCTACGTGCCGCGCGAGGTCTGGCGGCCGTTCGGGGCGCTGGGCTTCCTGCTGCCCGAGGTGGAGGAGCGCCACGGCGGCGGCGGCGCCAACCGTGCCTACCAGCTCGTGGTGCAGGACGAGCTCGCGCGCGCCGAGATGCCGGCCAACACCGCGGTCCACAACCTGGTCACCCACTACCTGATCGACTACGGCACCGAGGAACAGAAGCAGCGCTGGCTGCCGCGCCTGGCCAGCGGCGAACTGCTGGCCGGCATCGCGCTGACCGAGCCGGGCTGCGGCTCCGACCTCAAGGCGCTGCGCACGCGGGCGCGGCGCGATGGCGGCGACTACGTGGTCGATGGCGCCAAGACCTTCATCACCAACGGCTTCACCGCCAGCCTGCTGGTGGTCGCCGTGCGCACCGGCGACGCCGGCAGCCGCGGCGTCTCGCTGGTCGTGATGGAGACCGACAAGCTGCCGGGCTTTCGGGTCGGGCGCCGGCTCGAGAAGCTCGGCCAGCACGCGTCCGACACGGCCGAGCTGTTCTTCGACGGCGTGCGCGTGCCAGCCGGCAACCTGCTGGGTGGCGAGGAAGGGCAGGGCTTCGTACAGCTCATGAGCCAGCTGCCCTACGAGCGGCTGATGCTGTGCGTGCCGGCTGCGGCCGTGATCGAGCGCGCGGTGGAACTCACCGTGGCCTACACGAAGGAGCGCAAGGCCTTCGGCCAGACGGTGTCGGACTTCCAGAACACCCGCTTCAAGCTCGCCGAATGCGCGACGCTGGCGCACGTCGTGCGCAGCTTCGTCAACGACTGCATCCAGCGGCTGCTCGACGGAACGCTCGACCAGGAGGCAGCCTACATGGCCAAGTACTGGTGCACCGAGCAGCAGGGCAAGGTGCTCGACGAATGCCTGCAGCTGTTCGGTGGCTACGGCTACATGGCCGAATACCCCATCGCGCGGCTGTATGCCGATGCGCGGGTGCAGCGCATCTACGGCGGCACGACCGAAATCATGAAGGACCTGATCGCGCGCCGGTTGTTTGCCTGACGAGCGGACCTAGGCCGTGACCGGCGACGCCGCCACCAGGTGTTCGGTCAGGAACCAGACCTGCAGCTCGTTGGTCCGCAGCACGTTGCTCACGAAGACGTCGTTGCTGCCCGCATCGCCCCACTTGTCGACCTTCTCGGCTGCTTCTCGGGCCGACACGATGATCTGTTCGTGGGCCTCGGCCAGGCGCCGGATCTGCACCGCCGCCGGCTCGCGGCCGCGCGGGGGACGCTTGATCTTCGTCGTTTCGGCGATGTCGGCCGCCATTGCGAGCGAGATGCCGCCGAGCAGCTGGATGCGCTCGGCCAGGATGTCGACCAGCAGAACCTGGGCCTCGAAGTGCTGGTCGTACATCAGGTGCAGCTGGTTGAAGGTCGGACCGACCACCTGCCAGTGGTGCTTCTTGTACATGTCGCGCAGGGTAATCGTGTCGGCCAGGCACTGATTGAGCAGCGCGACGCTGTCCTTGCAGACCTTCTCCGACAGTCCGTTGGGCAGTTTGACGATCTCGCCGAACTTCTGCGTCTCGTGGCTGGGCTGCTGCAGGTCGGGCACGACCTCGCTGCGTTGCTTGGCGCTGCGGCCGGGGGTGGTGGATTGCTTGGGGCGCGTACTGGCCATGGGAGGACTCCATCAGAAAGACATGCCCCGGTTGTAGGCCTGCGGCGCTGCCTCCCGTGTAGGCCGGGCGGCCGATACGCTGCGGGCGCGCGCAGGCGCCGAAACGCCTGGCGAGACATCCGAACGAGCCAGCAACAACCGGAGGCGTGCCGCGTACCATCCTTGGCACAGCTTCGAGGAGAACGAATTGACGCAACACCCCGTGCTGGTCGTCGGCGCCGGCCCCGTCGGCCTCACCATGGCATTGGCGCTGCGACGCCGCGGCGTGGCGGTACGCATCGTCGACCGCGCCCCCGCGCCCACCGACAAGTCCAAGGCGCTGGTCATCTGGGCGCGCACGCTCGAACTGCTCGACATCGAGGGTTGCGCCGACGTCTTCGTGGCAGCGGGCCTGAAGGTCGAGGCCGCGTGCATCCTCGAGGACCATGGCCGGGAACTGATCCGCATCCCCTTCGCCGCGGTGCGCAGCGCCTACAACTTCGCCCTGATGCTGCCGCAGAGCGAGACCGAGCGGCTGCTCGCTGCGCAACTCGCGGCCCTCGGCACGACCGTGGAGCGGCAGGTGGAACTGCTCTCGTTCGCCCAGCGCGAGGGCGGCATCCGGGCGCAACTGCGTGGCCCTGACGGCACCGAGCAGGCATTCGAATGCGCCTGGCTGGTGGCCTGCGACGGCGCCCACAGCACGGTGCGCCATGCACTCGGGGTCGAGTTCGAGGGCGAGACCGAGCCTTCCGATTTCCTGCTGGCGGACGTCGCGATCGACGGCAACCTGTCGACCGACCGCATCTCGATCTGCTGGGCGCCCGATGGCATCCTCGCGCTGTTCCCCATGGCGGGCGGGCGCTTCCGTGTCATCGCCGACTGCGGACCGGCGGCCGCGGGCGAGGCGCCAGAGGAGCCCACGCTCGACGAGGTGCAGCGCCTGGTCGACGACCGAGGCCCGGCCGGGCAGCGACTGCACAGCCCGGTCTGGCTGAGCCACTTCCGCATCAACGAGCGCAAGGTCAGGGAATACCGCCACGGGCGCGTCTTCCTTGCCGGTGATGCCGCCCACGTCCACAGTCCCGCGGGCGGGCAGGGCATGAACACCGGCATGCAGGATGCACTGAACCTGGCCTGGAAGCTGGCCCTGGTCTGGCACGGACGGGCGGCGCCTGTGCTGCTCGACAGCTATTCGCCCGAGCGCAGCGCCATCGGCGACCAGGTCCTGCGCAATGCAGGCACCATGACCCGAATGGCGCTGTTGCGCAATCCGCTGCTGCAGGAAATCCGCCGGCTTGCGGTCGGCAGCCTGGGGCGCATCCCGGCGCTGCGCCAGCACATGGTCGACCAGCTCTCGGAGACCGATCTGCACTACCCCCACAGCCCGCTCACGCAGGCCCGGCATGGCGCCTCATGCCACCCGGCACCAGGCGAGCGCGCGCCCGACATCGGGCTGCAGCACGACACTGGCGCAGCGGGTGCCGGTCGGCTGCACGAAGCGCTGGCCGGCGGCCGCTTCGTGCTGCTCGCGGTCGAGGCCGCGCCGGTCGCCTTGCCCGACGCGCTGACTTCGATCGCGGTCTCCGTGCAGGCAGCCGCTGCGGCGGGCTACCACCCCGGGTACATCTACCTGGTCCGGCCCGACGCCTACGTGGCGGCCTGTGCGGCCGATGGCGATCCGGAGGCGCTGCTCGCGCTGCTGCGGTCGCTGGCGCCCTAGTCGCGCACCGTCGACATGTCGACGACGAAGCGGTACTTGACGTCGCTGCGCAGCATGCGCTCGTAGGCTTCGTTGATCTGCGCCATGCGGATCGGCTCGATGTCGGAGACGATGCCGTGCTCGGCGCAGAAGTCGAGCATCTCCTGCGTCTCGGCGATGCCGCCGATCATCGAGCCGGCCAGGCGGCGGCGCTTCAGGATCAGGCCGAAGACGCCCGGCGAAGGATGCGGCGTGCCCGGCGCGCCGACCAGCGTCATGGTGCCGTCGAGCTTGAGCGCGGCCAGGAAGGGATCGAGATCGTGCGGGACCGCGACCGTGTTGAGGATGAAGTCGAAGCTGTTGCGCTGGGCCTCCATCGCCTGCGGGTCCTTCGACACCACCACCTCCTTGGCGCCCAGGCGCAGGGCATCCGCGGCCTTGCCGGGCGAGGTGGTGAACAGCACCACGTGGGCGCCGAGCGCGGCCGCGATCTTCACGCCCATGTGGCCGAGCCCGCCGAGGCCGACGATGCCCACCTTGTGGCCCGGGCCGACCTTCCACTGGCGCAGCGGCGAGTATGTCGTGATGCCCGCGCACAGCAGCGGAGCAACCGCGGCCAGGTCCTTTTCGTCGTGCTTCACGTGCAGCACGAACTTCTCGAAGACGACGATGTGATCGGAGTAGCCGCCCAGCGTGTTGGCGCGCGAGACCTGTTCCTGGCTGTCGTAGGTGCCTGTCATGCCGTTGTCGCAATACTGCTCGAGGCCGTCGGCGCAGGGCTGGCAATGCTGGCAGCTGTCGACCATGCAGCCGACGCCGACGATGTCGCCGACCTTGAACTTCGACACCTCGCTGCCGACCGCGCTGACGCGCCCGACGATCTCGTGGCCCGGCACGCAGGGGTAGGCGGCAGGGCCCCATTCGCTGCGCGCCGTGTGCAGGTCGGAGTGGCAGACGCCGCAATGCAGGATGTCGATCGCGACGTCGCGCGCGGTGGGCGTGCGGCGCTCGAAGCTGAAGGGGGCGAGCGGCGTGGTGGCCGACTGGGCGGCGTAGGCATGGGCGATGGTCATGGTCGCCGACCCTACCCGAACGCGGTTCCCGACGTGGCGGTGTGGATTGCCGCAAAACGGCCTTGACGGCCGCCGGGCCGCGTTCAATATTCGGGCGCTTCGATCCACAACCCGCCACTTCCTCCACTCCCATGAATCTCCAACTCACAGGCAGGCTCGCGCTGGTCTCCGGCAGCACAGCGGGCATCGGCCATGCCATCGCCGCCGCACTGGCCGCCGAGGGCGCACGCGTCATCGTCAACGGCCGAACGCAGGCCTCGGTCGACGCCGCGGTCGCGCAGATCACGCCCGGCCCGGGCGGCGCGGTGCTCGGCTTCGCGGGCGATCTTTCGACGGCCGAGGCCGCCGAGGCGCTGGTCGCGAAGCACCCGGGCATCGAGATCCTGGTCAACAACCTCGGCATCTTCGAGCCCAAGCCCTTCGAGGACATTCCCGACAGCGACTGGACCCGCTTTTTCGATGTCAACGTGCTGAGCGGCGTGCGCCTCGCGCGGCTCTGCCTGCCGGCGATGCGAAAGGCCGACTGGGGCCGCATCATCTTCATCTCGAGCGAGAGCGCGATCCAGATCCCGGCCGAGATGGTCCACTACGGCATGACCAAGACCGCGCAGCTCGCGGTCTCGCGCGGCCTGGCCGAATCGGTGGCCGGCACCGGCATCACGGTCAACAGCGTGCTGCCGGGGCCGACGAAGTCGCGCGGCGTCGGCGACTTCGTCGATGCGCTGGCCAAGGCCGACGGCAAGAGCTTCGAGGAGTACGAGAAGCAGTTCTTCGAGAAGGCCCGTCCGACCTCGCTGATCCGCCGCTTCGAGACGCCCGAGGAGATCGCCACGCTGGTGGCCTACGTCGCCAGCCCGCTGGCGTCCGGCACCACCGGCGCGGCGCTGCGCGTCGACGGCGGCTGCACCAAGAGCGCGTTCTAGCCGCGCCGCGAGCCACCGGCTTGCGGCCTACGCCGGCTCGCCATACCAGTAGGCCGCAGTGACACCGCCATCCATCAGGAAGTCGCTGCCCGTGATGAACGCGCCTTCCGGCCCCATCAGGAATGCGCCGAGGGCCCCGACCTCGTCGGGCGTCCCGGCGCGCCCTGCCGCCGAGGCTTCGAGCATGCGGCGGTAGCCCGCGCCGCGAGGACCGCTCAGTTCGTCCCTGGCAAGCGGCGTGACGATGATCCCGGGACTGATGGTGTTGACCCGCGCGCCGCGCCGACCCCAGCGAACGGCCTGCGCCATCACGCGCAGGGCATTGCCGCGCTTGGCGATCTGGTAGGCGTGGAGCGCGTCGGTCACCCGGTCCGGCTGCAGCATCGGCAGGGCCAGCAACTCGTCCGTCGGCGTGGTCGCCAGCGCCTGGTCCTGCTCGGGCGTCAGCGATGGCAGGCGGTGGCCAGACATGGAGGCGATGACGATGCCCGAGCCGCCGGCTGCAATCACATCGCCAAACGCCTCCAGGACCAGCGCGGTGCCGTACAGGTCGACCGAGAGGATGGTCGCGGGCGATGCCTGGCTGGGCGAGACCCCGGCGGCGTGGATCACCCCGCTCAGGTCGCCCAGGCCGACGGCCGTCTCGACCAGCGCTTCGACCGATGCGCGCGAAGACACGTCGACCGTGGCGGTCGTGACCTCGAACCCCGCTTCGCCGAGTACCCTGGCTGCCGCCTCGGCGTTGGCTGGGCGCAGGTCGGCAAGCAGCACATGCCTGCCGGCACTGACGCGGCGCGCGATGGCCTGGCCGATCGATCCGGCACCGATGACGACAGTGACGTTGGTCATGGCGATTCCTTAGTTGCCTACGAGCTTCTGGCGGTCCGCCGAGTAGCGCGCACCCCGGACCGGAACGGCGGCAAGTGCCGCCTCGATGTCCGCCAGGTCTTGCGCAGACAACTCGACTGCGGCGGCTGCGGTGTTCTCTTCGATGCGGTGCAGTCGGGTGGTGCCGGGGATCGGCACGATCCATGGCTTGCGGGCGAGCAACCACGCCAGTGCCAGCTGGGCCGGCGTGACCTGCCTGCGGGCCGCGATGACTGCCAGCACGTCGACCAGTGCGCGGTTCGCCTCGCGGGCCTCGGGCGCGAAGCGCGGAACGGTGTTTCGGAAGTCGGTGGCGTCGAAGGCGGTGTGGGCGTCGATCGCCCCGGTCAGGAAGCCCTTGCCGAGCGGGCTGAACGGGACGAAGCCGATGCCGAGCTCTTCGAGCAAGGGAAGGATCTCTTCCTCCGGTTCCCGCCACCACAGGGAGTATTCGCTCTGGAGCGCAGCGACCGGCTGCACGGCATGGGCACGCCGGATGCTTTCGACACCGGCTTCCGACAGGCCGAAGTGGTGGACCTTGCCTTCGCGGATCAGCTCCTTGACGGCACCGGCCACGTCCTCCATGGGCACCTCGGGATCGACACGGTGCTGGTAGAACAGGTCGATGCGATCGGTGCGGAGGCGCTTCAGTGCCTCGTGGGCCACCTGCCGTATGCGCTCCGGCCGGCTGTCGAGACCCTTGGCCGTGTCGCCTTCACGAAAGCCGAACTTGGTGGCGATCACGACCTGGTCGCGAATCGGTTCCAGCGCCTCACCGACCACGCCTTCGTTGACGAACGGCCCATAGGCTTCCGCCGTGTCGAAGAAGGTGATGCCCCGCTCGACAGCGGCACGGATCAGCTTGACTGCATCCGCGGTGTCTGTCGCAGGCCCGTAGCCGTAGCTCAGGCCCATGCAGCCCAGCCCGAGGGCGGAGACCTCGAGCCCGCTGTTGCCGAGTTGTCTGGTTTTCATCTTGTGTTCCTTGGGTGACTATCGATCGATGGCTGCGTCCAGGCCGGGTGACAGGGGCGCCCCCTGGATGCTCATGGTGGCGAACGCCTCGTCGATCTCGCGCAGGTCTTGCGACGTCAGCTCGACATCGGCGGCGGCAAGGTTGTCGTCGATGTGCGCAGCCCTGGTGCCGCCGGGAATCGGAACGATCCATGGCTTTTGTGCCAGCAGCCATGCCAGTGCGATCTGTGCCGGCGTGATGCCCTTGCGCGCTCCGAGCCTCTCGAGGAAGTCGACCACCTTGAAGTTGGCTTCCAGTGCATCGGGAGTGAAGCGAGGGAAGTCCTTGCGCAGGTCGCTCGGATCGTCGAACCGCATGTCCCTCGTGATGGCGCCCGTCAGGAAGCCCTGGCCCAGCGGACCCCATGCCACGAGCCCGATGCCGAGCTCCTCGCAGAGCGCGAACTTCTTGGTCTCGGGCTCACGCATCCACAGCGAGTAGTGATCCTGGATGGCCGCGACGGGCTGCACGGCGTGTGCCCTTCTGATGCTTTGAGCGCTCGCCTCCGACAAGCCGAAGTACCTGACCTTGCCCTCTGCGATCAGATCCTTCACGGCGCCGGCAACGTCTTCCATCGGCACGGCCGGATCGACGCGATGCTGATAGAGGAGGTCGATTCGGTCGGTGCGAAGGCGCTTGAGCGAGGCCTCGACGACGGCTCGAATGTGATCGGGGCGGCTGTCGAGTCCAACCGTCTCGTTCCTCTCGTCGATCTTGAAGCCGAACTTGGTGCAGATCAGGACGTCGTCACGGAAGGGCTCCAGCGCCTCGCCCACGAGTTCCTCGTTGACGAAGGGACCATAGCCCTCGGCGGTGTCGTAGAGCGTGACGCCTCTTTCGGCCGCCGAACGGATGACGGCGATGGCCTCCTTGCGATCGGTCGCCGGTCCCAGGCCGAAGCTCAGGCCCATGCAGCCGAGGCCGATGGCCGAGACCTCGATGCCGCTGTTGCCGAGTTTGCGCATTCTCATTTCCTGAACACCTCCTTCGCGACCCCGATCGCGGTCACCGCGCTCGGCCAGCCTGCGTAGAACGCAAGGTGCGTGATCGATTCGATGAGCTCTTCCTGCGTCACGCCGTTGTCGCGCGCCCGGACCATGTGCGGCCGCAGCTGATCGGGCCGGTTCATCGCGATGAGGGCGCTCACGGTGACCAGGCTGCGGTCGCGCTTGGACAGGCCGGGCCGCTCCCAGACATCGCCGAACAGGACGTCGTCGGTGAGCTGCGCGAACTTGGGCGAGATCTCCCCGAACTGCTGTTGCGCAACTGTCGGTGCCTTGCCGAGCCCCGGCGTCTGGCCCGATGCGGTACTGGCGGTCGTGAGTGCAACGGCAAGCGTTGCAAGCGAGGCGAAGACGGATTTCATCGTGGGCTTTCGTATTGCGTGTCACTGACCTTTTCGAGCCAGTCGACGGCCTTGCCGTCCGACAGTTCGGTGATGGCGATGTGGGTCATGGCGGTGGTGGGCGCTGCGCCGTGCCAGTGCTTCTGGCCCGGTGGAATCCAGACGACGTCGCCAGGCCGGATTTCCTGTACCGGGTCGCCCCAGCGCTGCACGCGGCCGGCACCGGCCGTGACCACCAGCGTCTGCCCGACCGGGTGCGTGTGCCAGGCGGTGCGGGCACCGGGCTCGAAGGTCACGTACGAGCCCGTGGCCCGCGTCGGGCCGTTCGGCTTCGGGAACAGCGGATCGATGCGCACCGTGCCCGAGAAGAAGTCGGTCGGCCCCTTGGTCGATTGCTGCGAACCATTGCGCGCGATCTGCAGGCCGTTCTGGCCCTTGTCGTCCTGCGCGATGGCCGAGGCGGCCATCGACAGTGAAATGGCGGTCATGGCGAGAGATTTCATGCATGCTTCCTTGAACTGCGATCAGCACGGTTGGCTGATCGGAGGGGTCAATGTAGGTCTTGGCATCGGCGACAACTAGACCGCGTCGTCTTGAAGGACCGACAAGGAGGGGTTGCCAATCCCGCGTGTTCAGTCGACCTCACGGACCACGCGCAGTCCGATGCTGATGCCACGGTAGTCGGGCGCGTAGGCGCGGCGCGATGCAGAGCGCCAGCCATCACCGGTGCTGTGCCAGCTGCCGCCCCGCACGACGCGCTCGGTGCCGTCGGCCGGCCCCTGAGGATCGATGACAGGGCTGCTTGCGTAGCCGCGGGGGTCGTACCGGTCCTGCACCCACTCCCACACGTTTCCGTGGACGTCATGCAGCCCCCAGGGATTGGACAGCTTCTGGCCGACCGGGTGCGTGCCCCCCGTGGCAAAGCTCTCGCCATGCCACGCGTAGCGGCCGAGCTCGCCCGCATCGTTGCCGAACGAATAGGAGGTCGTGGTGCCCGCCCGAGCGGCGAATTCCCATTCCGCTTCGGTTGGCAGGCGGTAGCGCACGCCGCCTTCCTTTAGATTGAGCCGCTCGACGAAGTCCTGCGCGTCGTTCCATGACACGGTCGCCGGATGGTTCGGCCGGGTGATGCGCGCGGCCATGCCGGGCAGGTCGTAGTACGGGTTCGAGCGCGAAAGCACGTAGGGCTTGCTGCCCATGACGGCCTCCCATTGCGCCTGCGTGACCTCGTGCTGACCGAGATCGAAAGGTCGGCTCATCGTCACGCGGTGCGATGGCTTTTCGTTGGCCGCTGCATCGGCGTCGTGTGCGGTCGACCCCATGGCGAAGGTGCCGGCGGGAACCCGAACGAATGCCATGCCGACACTGTTGGGCTCGACCTGATGTGCCGGCTGCGCGCGGCTCGACGCGATGAAGCCAAGCAGGGATGCTGCGAGCAGGGCGCCGGCCGACAGGAAGTTGCCTGACGTCACGAAGCGCCCGCTCCGAGCCAGGCATGGACGCGGTTCATCGTCTCGCGCTCCTGATCGGCCTGCATCGAGAACGCAGGTTGCAGCCTGGCGCCCGGCGCATGTCTCGCAATGACGCTTTCGCTGCTGCCCAGTCCGTAGCCGCCATGCGTGATGAACGGGATGACGGTCTTGCCCGACAGGTCGTGCGATGAAAGAAAGCTGCGGATGACGGCCGGCGCGGTCTCGCCCCAGACGGGCATGCCGAGCAGGACCGTCACGTAGCGGTCGATGTCGGGCACCTTCGCTTTCAGCTCCGGCTCGATATGGCGGTCGCGCTCCCGGTGCGCCTGCTCGACGGTCTTCAGGTAGTCGTCCGGGTACGGCGCCGCAGGCACGATCTCGAACAGGTCGGCGTCGAGCGATCGCCGGATCAGCCCGGCCACCACGCGCGTATTGCCCGAGCGCGAGAAGTACGCGACGAGTGCGGGCGCTGCCGGGCGGGCGGGTCGCCCGTCGGTCGCACGGGAGGCCTGCGCCACCTGAACGAGCGAAAGACCCGCCAGCCCGGTGATCAATGCACGACGTGCTTCTTCCATGGCTTCGGCTTCACGCCGCGATCGACGGCATGCGCCCGATCAGCTTGTCGAGGGTCAGCGGATAGTCGCGCACGCGCACGCCGGTGGCGTTGTAGACCGCGTTGGCGATCGCGGCGCCGACGCCGCAAAGGCCGAGCTCGCCGACGCCCTTGGCCTTCATCGGCGACGACATGGGATCGGTCTCGTCGAGAAAGATCACGTCCTGATGGGGAATATCGGCATGCACCGGCACCTCGTAGCCCGCGAGGTCGTGATTGACGAAGAAGCCGAGGCGGTTGTCGACGGCGAGTTCCTCCATCAACGCGCCGCCCACGCCCATGGTCATCGCGCCGATCACCTGGCTGCGGGCCGACTTCGGGTTCAGGATGCGGCCCGACGCGCACACCGCGAGCATCCGGCGGACGCGGATCTCGGCCGTGTACGCATCGACCGCGACCTCGACGAAATGCGCGCCGAAGGTCGATTGCTGGTATTGCCTTGCCAGATCGGCGAAGTCGATGGCGTCCTCGACCGAGAAGCCGCTTTCCCCGGCCACCTCGGCCAGTGCCACGCTGCGGCCACCCCCACGCACCATGCCGTCGGCGAATGCGGAATCGGCCGGCAGGCCCGCGCGCTGGACTACCGCCTCCCGCAGCTTCATGCAGGCCGCGTAGACGCCGGCGGTGGAGCAGTTGGCGCCCCACTGCCCGCCGGAACCCGCCGACACGGGGAACGAAGAATCGCCCAGATGCACCACGACGCGGTCCATCGCAACGCCCATCATCTCGGCCGCGGTCTGCGCGATGATCGTGTAGCTGCCGGTGCCGATGTCGGTCATGTCGGTCTCCACCGTCACTACGCCCCGGCCGTCGAGGCGCACGCGTGCGCCTGACCGGGTGACCTGATTGCCGCGGTACGCCGCTGCCATGCCGATGCCGATCCACGTGCGGCCCTCGCGTCGCATCGCGGGCCTGGCGCTGCGTTGCGTCCACCCGAATCGTTCTGCGCCGGTGTGCATGCATTCGATGAGGTTGCGTTGCGAAAAGCGACGCTCGGGCTTGGCCGGATCGACCTGCGTGTCGTTCAGCACGCGGAACGCGATGGGGTCGAGATCGAGGCGCTCCGCCATTTCGTCGATGGCGATCTCCAGCGCCATCAGGCCAGGCGCTTCGCCGGGCGCGCGCATCGCGTTGCCTTCCGGCAGGTCGAGCACGGCCAGGCGCGTTCCCGTCAAGCGGTGCGCGCCGGCATAGAGCCATTGCGTCTGTTGCACCGCGTTTTCAGGCTTGCCGTTGACCAGGTTGCCGGACCAGCTCTCGTGGCCGATGGCGGTCAGCCTGCCGTCCCTGCCGGCGCCGAGCCGGATGCGCTGAATGGTTGCGGGCCGGTGCACGGTGTTGTTGGCCATGAGAGGTCTCTGCATCGCCACCTTGACCGGCCGTTTAGCGATGCGGGCGCCGATGGCGGCGAGCACCGTGTCGGCGCGCAGGAACAGCTTGCCGCCGAAGCCGCCGCCGATGAAGGGCGACATCAGGTGGATCTTTTCCTTGGGGATGCCGAGCGTGGTGGCGAGGTCGGTCACCGTCCAGTCGATCATCTGGTTGGACGTCCATACCGTGAGCCGGTCGCCGCGCCACGCCGCCGTGGTGGCGAACGGTTCCATCATGGCGTGCGACTGGTCGGGCGTGCTGTAGGTCTGGTCCAGGCTCACTTCGGCCCGCGCGAAGGCGGCAGCGAAATCGCCGACCTTGCTGTCCCTGTCGACGGTCTTGCGTTCCGACGCCTTCGCGGCCGCAAGGTCGAAGGCGCCTTCGGCGCGGGCGTAGCTCACCTTCAGCAACTGTGCCGCGGCGCAGGCCTGTTCGAAAGTCTCGGCGACGACCATGGCGACGGCCTGGTGGTAGTGCTCGACGCCGGGCCCGGCGAGCAGCCGGGCGGTGTTGAACTTGCCCTTCTCGAGCTTGCCGGCGTTCTCTGCGGTCACGATGGCGATCACGCCCGGCGCTGCCTTGGCCCGCGTCTGGTCGATGGCCGTGATGCGGCCCTTGGCGATTCCGGCGCCCAGGATGCAGCCGTAGGCTGCATCGGGCGCGACGTCGTGGCGCTCATAGGCGTAGGGTGCAGTGCCGGTGGTCTTGAGCGGGCCGTCGATGCGGTCGACCGGCTTGCCGATCACCTTGAGCTGATCGATCGGGTTCGTCGTGGCGGGGGTGTCGAATTTCATTGTTCAGTTCCTCGCGTCGGTCAGCACCGCATCGAGCGTCCGCTCGACGAGCGTCAACTTGAAGGCGTTGTGCTCGGTGGGCTTTGCATCGGCCAAGAGCACAGCAGCGGCTGCCCTGGCGCCGCGCGGCAGCTCGCGGTCGGCGGCCTCCATGCGCCACGGCTTGTGCGCCACGCCGCCGACTGCGACGCGTCCCGTGCCATCGCGCTGCACGATGGCGGCGACCGAGACGAGCGCGAAGGCATAGGAAGCGCGGTCGCGCACCTTCTGATAGACGTGCCTGCCGCCCGCCGGTGCCGGCAGCGTCACGGCCGTGATGAGCTCGTTGTGGGTCATCGCAGTCTCGATGTCCGGCGTGTTGCCGGGGAGCCTGTGGAAATCGGCGATCGCGATCGTTCGGCGCGTCCCGTCGGCGCGCAGGGTCTCGACGCTGGCGTCGAGCACCCGCATCGCCACCGCCATGTCGCTCGGGTTGGTCGCGATGCATGCATCGCTGGAGCCGACCACGGCATGCTGGCGCGTGACGCCTCCGATCGCTGCGCAGCCGCTGCCGGGTTGCCGCTTGTTGCAGGCCTGGTAGGTGTCGTAGAAGTAGGGGCAGCGGGTGCGCTGCAGCAGGTTGCCTGCAGTCGTCGCCTTGTTGCGCAACTGGCCCGACGCTCCGGCCAGGAGCGCCCGGGACAGCACGCCATAGTCGCGCCGCACCCGCGCATCGGCGGCGAGGTCGGTGTTGCGCACCATCGCGCCGATGCGCAGTCCGCCTTCCGGCGTGGGCTCGATCCTGTCGAAGCCGAGGCCGTTCACGTCGATCAGGTGGCTCGGTGTCTCGATCTCGAGCTTCATCAGGTCGAGCAGGTTCGTGCCGCCGGCAATGAAGCGCGCGCCGGGCGTGCGCGCGGCTGCGGCGACCGCCTCCGACGGCGAGGCGGCGCGTTCGTAGGTGAAGGCCTTCATGCTTTCATCCCGCCGGCTTCGCCGATGGCCTCGACGATGTTGCTGTAGGCCCCGCAGCGGCAGATGTTGCCGCTCATGCGCTCGCGCAGTTCGGCCACCGACAGCAGCGGCACGGCCGTGAGGTCGCCGCTCACGTGGCTGGGAATGCCCTGCCGGATCTCCTGCAGCACCCCGACCGCGGAGCAGATCTGCCCGGGCGTGCAGTAGCCGCACTGGTAGCCGTCGTGCTTGACGAATGCGGCCTGCATCGGATGCAGGTGGCCCGGTTGGCCGAGCCCCTCGATGGTGGTGACGGTCGCACCCTCGTGCATGACTGCGAGCGTGAGGCAGGAATTGATGCGCCGTCCGTCGAGCATCACGGTGCAGGCGCCGCACTGACCGTGGTCGCAGCCCTTCTTCGTTCCGGTGAGATGGAGGTGCTCGCGCAAGGCGTCGAGCAGGGTCGTTCGCGTGTCGAGGCTCAGACGTCGCGTCTGGCCATTCACCACCAGGGTCAACGGAACGGGGAGGCCGGCAGCTGCAGCGGGTGCCGGGGCCGCGGAAGCCCGCGCGGATGCGAGCGCAGGCACCGCCGCGGAAGCCGCACCCGCCTGGAGCAGGCTGCGGCGGGAGATCGTGAATTCATCGGGCATGTTCATGGCGTGGACCGCTCCTTTGAACCGACTTTAGGCAGCCGTCTCGGTCCGCACTAGACCCCGCGACCTTGCAGCACTCGCAAGCAGACCTTGCCAATCAAGGGGGCGTCAGCCCGGCATTTGCGGGCCGCACCGCAATAATCGCGCCCTGCCGAAGGAGTCTTCATGCCCATCAACGAACTGCGTTCCATTGCCACCTTCGTGAAGACCGCGGAGCTCGGCAGCCTGCGGCAGGCCGCCGCCGCCCAGGGCATGACGCCCCAGGCAGCCAGTCAGGCGCTCGCGCAACTGGAGAAGCATCTGGGCGCGCGACTCTTTCATCGCACCACGCGCAGCATGTCGCTGACCGACGAGGGCCGTCAGTTTCTCGAGGCCGCGCAGCCGCCGCTCCTTGGCATGCAGCGCGCGCTCGAGATGGCCCGCCAGGTCAAGGAGGGCGTCGCCGGACCGCTGCGCATCGTCGGTCCGCATTCGGTGTTCGCCCCTGTGCTCTGGCCGCTCCTCGACGAATTCTGCCGCCGCTATCCGGACGTGCAACCCGACGTGCAACTCGACGACCGCATCGGCAATTGGGTGGAGGACCGGGTCGACGTCGGCTTCCGCATCGGGTCCTCGCCGGCCGAAGGCGTGATTGCGCGACGCCTGTTCCCCTTGCAGCTGATCATCTGTGCCGCGCCCGCCTACCTCGCTCGCCATGGCGCGCCGGACAGCCTCGGCGCCCTGTCGAGACACCGGTGCAGCGCATTCCGAAACGCAGGCACCGGTCGCGTGCTTCCCTGGTACGTGAAGAGCGGCGACAGCCTGATCGAGCACCACATCGTGCCGGCGCTCACGGTCAACGACGAGGTGCTGGAGACCGAGGCCGTGCTGGCGGGCCATGTGATCGGGCTCATGACCAACGTGGCGGCCGCCGGCCACATCCGTGCGGGCCGCCTCGTGCCGCTGCTGGTGGACCACATCGCCGACAAGTCGAGCGTGTTCGTCTACTACGGCAGCCGGGCCGCGCAACCGGCACGCGTGCGTGCATTCATCGACGTGGCGATCGAGCTGCTGGCCGATCACGCGGCCTTCGTGCTGACACCCGAGGAACTGGCAATTGCCGAGATGGAGGGAAGGAAGGTGGCACCGGTCTGACCGGCCTTCTCCCGGCGACCTCACCAGGCCCGTGCGTCCCCGGCAAGCGCCCGCTGCGCGAGCAGGAAGGTGGCGGCATTCCAGCTCTGGCCGGCCATGCCCATGGGCGCCAGCGAGCGGCCGTGGAACCACTCGGTGAAGCGCCAGTCGTCCTGCGCGTTGACCTGGGCGAGCCGTGCGAGTTCCGAGGCGGCGAGCGCATCGCGCCCGAGCTTTGCGAGCGCCATCACCCAGAAGCCGCCGACGAAGGGCCAGATGCCGCCGTTGTGGTACTGGTGGACGATGTTCTGCTGGTGGCGCGCCATGTAGGTTCGCCACAGCTCGTGATCGCGCGTGAGCGGATGCAGCACCACCCGGACCGGCCAGGGCTCGGCGGCCCTCGCCGCCACGATGGTGTCGACGATGCGACTCGACATCTCCGAGCCGGCGAGTCCGCTCTGGATCGCCAGCACGTTGCCGAACACGTCGCCCTCGTCGCCGACGAACGAGAGATTGACGAAGCTCAGGTAGAGGCCCGGATCCTGCCGGCCGCGGCGCGCGTAGTGGCGCAGCAGCCGGGCCCGGTGGTATTCGGGCAGGTCGCGCTGGAAGGGATTGAAAAGATGGTTGAAGTGATGCTGCGTGTCTTCGGCATGGTCGAGCGCGAAGCGGCGCTTGACGTCGAACCACAGCGCATTGGTGTAGAGCACGTAGCCCGAGCGCGGCATGATGTCGGCCCAGTCGCTGGCCTCGTTCTGCTGCAGCAGCCGGAAGTGCTGGTGTTCCTGCGCCAGCAGCCAGGCCAGCGCGCGCTGCACTTCGGCCTCCCAGTGCGCGGCGCCGACGCTGCCGTGTCGGCGCACGTGGTCGACCGCGATCAGCCACCACAGCGTGGCGTCGATGCAGCCGAGATACCAGAAGTCGGCATCCTGGCCTTCGGGATCGACGTACTTCGGGATCTGCCCATTGCCGGCCTGCTGCGCCGCCAGCGCGTCGAGGCTGGCCACCGCGCCCTGCTCGAGCGCGGCCACGCCGTTGCCGCACATCGCCATCACGCAGATCGCCGCGTCGCGCCCGAAGATCCGCGTGTAGCGCCGTGCCACCGCGGCCTCGGTGCGGCTCGCGGCCAGGATGCCGTGCGGCGTGAGGTTGCGCTCCAGCAGCGCGAGCGAGGCCTGCGCGCAGCGGTCGATCAGTGCGCGCGCTGGCGCATCGAGTGTCTTCATGGAGGAAATACTATGTGATCGCGCAGGGGCTCCGGTATCGTCGCCCGGGCAAACGCAACGGAGGCATCACCCATGTACATCGAACGAGGCGGCCAAGGCCCCGACCTGCTGCTCCTGCTGCACGGCATGGGCGCGACGGCGGCGGTCTGGTCGCCGCTGTGCGCCGAGGCCGACGATCGCTGGCACGGCCGCTGGCTGGCCTTGGACCTGCCGGGGCACGGCCGATCGGATCGCCTGGATAGCTATGCCATCGGCCAGATCGCCGCCACCGTCGCGCGCGCCGCGCTGCCGGAGATCGACCCCGCGGGCCGACTCGTGGTGCTGGGCCATTCGATGGGCGGCGTGATCGCGCTGGCACTGGCGACCGGCTGGTTCGGCGTCGCGCCGCAGCGGGTCTTCGGCCTCGGCATCAAGGCCGCGTGGAGCGACGACGACCTGCGCCGCATGGACGCCCTGGGGACGCAGCCGGCACGGCTGTTCGCGACCGAGGCCGAGGCCCGGGAGCGCTACCTGAAGGTTGCCGGTCTCGCGGGGCTGGTCGATGCAGGTTCGCCCGTGGTCGCGCGTGGCGTCGTGCAGGACGGCGACGGCTGGCGCCTCGCGATGGACCCGCGCGGACATGCGGTCGGCAAGCCGCCCCTTGCCCAGCTGATGGCCGTGGCATGCTGCCCGGTCCACCTGGGCCGCGGCGGCCACGACCCCATGATGACGAACGAGCAGCTGCGGGCCCTCGACCCGGAGGCGCGCGACCTCGGGCCGCATGGCCACAACCTGATGGTCGAGGCGCCGGACCGGGTGTGGGACTGGGTTGTGAACGGGCCCTAGTCCATCCACGGACCGCCGGTCATGGCCTGGATGTAGGCCGCGACCTTGACCAGGTCTGCGTCGGACAGCGGGACCGGCGGTGCGTCGACCAGATGCTCGGCAACCAGGTGAAGCTTGGCCGTGGCGTTGGGCGCCTCCTGCAGGAGAACCGCGATCGCAGCGGTCTGGGCGACGGCGCGCAACTCGAGGGCGCGCAGTCTCGCGTTGAGTTCTTCCGCTTCCATGGTGGTGATCCTGCCGCGAGTCCGAAGTGAAGCCTGGATTCTGCTTCGGATTCGGCGTCAAGTCTCAGGCCTTCGGCTTCTTCGCAACAGCCTTGCCGCCGCCTGCGCCGTTGAGGGCGATGGCTTCGCGAATCAGCGCCTTGAAGGCGGCGGCGTCTATTTCCTCGTCTTCATGGATGTCGATCGCGCGGCGCACCTTGCCTTCGAGACTCGCGTTGAAGAGCCCGGCAGGGTCCTTCAGCGAGGCGCCCTTGGCGAAGGTGAGCTTGACCGCCTTCTTGTAGCACTCGCCGGTGCACAGGATGCCGTCGTGCGACCAGACTGGCGTCGACCACTTCCATTCCTCGACCACCCGAGGGTCGGCCTCGTGCACGAGCTTGCGCATCCTGGCCAGGGTCGGTCCGCGCCAATCACCGAGGTCGGCGATCTTTCTGGAGATGAGTTCCGAGGCCGGCGGGCCGGCGCTCGCTTCGGATTTCGTCATGGGCCGCATGGTAGGCCTTTGGATGCGATCATGCGCAGCTTGCATTCCTCGCCTTCGGGCGTCCTTCACAGGAGCGGCTTCATGGGGTCGGACTGTCTCTCGCTGCCTTCGATGGCCCTCTCGAACCGCTGCAAGTGTTCATTCATTGCCGGCCTCGCGATCTTGATCGGAAGCCCGGCCGGCGCGCAACTGCTGGCCGACCAGGTGCGGGGCCAGGTCGAGAGCGCACGGCTGGGATCGGGCTACGCGCAGATGATCAACCTGTCGGTGTCGCCCGATTTCAGCGCCGCCAGCTACCGCATCGATGCCGATGAGCCGGGTTCGCCGCGACCCACGCTCAATGTGATCCGCGCTCCCTATCAGGCGCATTGGCTCGCGATCTCGCCGGACGCCGACCTCTATGGCCGGATCTCGGGCGGCTATCTGGAATTCAAGCAGCAACTGCCGCTCGGTCCGGCGTTCGCGCCGGTTGGCAGCGTCGACAGCCGATGGTCGGCCTACAGCGTGACCGGCGGGCTGCTCGCGAAGGTCCGGCTCGGCAACGGCTTCACGCTCGAGCCTGCCCTGGACCTGGGCGTCGCGCGCCTCGACAACAACGCGAGCTACCGCGGCAGCGGCGTGCTCCTGCGACCGGCGCTCGACGGCCTGGTCTTCAACTGGCAGACCAACGCC
The DNA here is from genome assembly GCF_030316885.1 of Variovorax jilinensis. Taxonomy (GTDB): domain Bacteria; phylum Pseudomonadota; class Gammaproteobacteria; order Burkholderiales; family Burkholderiaceae_C; genus Variovorax; species Variovorax jilinensis. The sequence goes on from NZ_JASZYQ010000005.1 coordinate 141,877, forward strand.
TGGCTCGCGACCCCGAGTCTGGGGCTCGCATGGACCGGCGGCGGGACCGACGGCCAGCTGAGCCTGCGGGGCCACGTGGCGCGGTCGTGGATCGGCAGCTTCGACGCCACCGACCGCGTCCAGGAGTTCAGCGAGGCGGTCAACATCTATTCCGTGCGAGCCGAGTACACGATGTCCAGTGGCCTGCGGGCATGGGACCGGCCGCTGCGCTGGGTCGCCTATGGCGACTACGCCGGCTTCTTCGGTGCCAACCGGGATGCGCTGGGTTTCGATGCGGTGGCCGAACTCGGGGGCGGCGTCGAGTGGCCGCTGGCCCTGGGCCCCGGCGACCTGCAACGCCTGCGCTTGTCCGCCGGCTATCTGTTCGGCCCCGGGGTGCGCGGCTGGACGCTGGGGCTCAGCCTGCAGTACTGAGCCCGCCCGCTTCGCTCAAGGCGCGATCGTCAGGACCTTCGCCATGATCCCGTAGCCCGGGGGACCTCCGAGGTCGGTCGCGACGTCGTTCTGGTACACGGTGCCCGGATCCCGGTCGGTGCCGACCGAGGGGCCGGCGGTCGGTGCGTAGAGACCGACGTTGAGCGAGTCGTACGGGCCGGGGCTCCCTTTCGGGCTCGCTCCGTACGTGTTCGTGTCGTACGACACCTCGAACGACAGCTGGTCGTCGGGCAGCGTCACCTTGAGGCTGCTCAGGTCGAACACGATCTGCGCCGCGAAGCCGTTGTAGCACTTGTCGTCGGGCGCCTTCCATCTGCCGCCCGTGCAGCCGGAGGCGGCCGAGGGGCGGTACGGGATGTCGAACGCCTGCACGCGCTCGGCGACGAGCTTGTCGCTGCTGTCGAACACCTTGAGCCTGATCGGGTGGCTGAAGGTGGCGTTCGGCGTGGTGACGCAGTCGTTGGTGGACCATCCGCCGGACTCGCAGGCCCAGCTGCTCATCGCGATCGCGATGCTGTCGAGCGTGCGCGGCGAGCCGGCCTTCAGCGCGATGCGGTCGCCGAGCCTCGATGTGGAGGTGGCCTGGAAGCCGAGGCTCGGCATGTTCGGTGGCAGGGGCGTCAGCGCATCGAAGGCGACCACCGCCTCCACGGTGATCGTGACGTCGACGGCGGCGCTGTCCGCCTTGCCGTCGTTAGCGACCAGCGTCGCGATGTAGGTGCCGGGCAGATCGGGCGTGAAGCGCGGCGACACGGCCTTGGCGTCGTTCAGCGCGGCGGTGCTGCCGGCCGGCTTGCTGCTGAGCGTCCAGAGATAGCTGAGGGCGTCGGATTCGGCATCCGTGCTGGCAGCGGCACTGAGCGTGACGGCGGTGCCGGAGCCGACCTTTTGTGCGCTCCCTGCGTTGGCGACCGGTGCCGTGTTGGTGGCTGCCGGTGGTGCCGGGTCCATCGCCACGGGCGGCGCAGGGTCCGTCGGGGCCGCCGGCGCGGTGGCTGCCGGGGTCGTTGGCGTCGTTGCCGCGGTCGGGATGGCGAATCCACCGCCGCTGCCGCCGCCGCCGCAGGCGGCCAGGGACAGGAGTACGGCACTGGCGACGAGGGACTGAGCAAAAGATTGCATAAGTAACGGTACTTATCGTTTAAGAACCGCGCCAATGTAGTGCCCGCCCTCACCATCTGCATGCAGATGCCCCACGATGAAGCATCGATGCCGTGAAGTACCACACGTATTCGCGGAATGCGCGCGGATGCCCCGACAATGCGTGCTCCGTCGCTGCTACTCTCCTCGTGCGCATCCTCCTCGTTTCGGACCTTCACTACGCCTTGCCGCAGCTCGACTGGGTGGTCCGCGCAGCGCCGAGCTTCGATGTCGTGGTCCTGGCGGGCGATCACCTGGACGTGAGCTCCCCGGTGCCGCTCGATGCGCAGTCGGTGGTCCTGCTGCGCTATTTCTCGCTCATGAAGCCGAGCCAGGCGCTGGTGCTCGCGTCGGGCAATCACGATCTGACCGGTGCCGATGCCCAGGGCGAACGCGCGGCGGTGTGGCTGCCGAAAAGCCGACGCCCCGGCGTGGCGATCGACGGCGACTCGGTCGTGCTCGGCGACACGCTGGTCACGGTCTGCCCCTGGTGGGACGGTCCGCAAGGCAAGGCGGCGCTCGAACGGCAACTGGCTGAGGAGGCACCCCGGCGCGCGGCACGCTGGATCTGGATCTATCACTGGCCGCCCGCCGGTTCGCCCACCTGCTGGACGGGCCGGCGCGACTATGGCGACGTCGACCTCGGCGCCTGGATCGCGCGTTACCGGCCCGAGTTCGTGCTGGCCGGCCATGTGCACGAGCCGCCCTTCACGCCCAAGGGCGCCTGGGCCGACCGCATCGGCGGCACCTGGGTCTTCAATGCGGGCAAGCAGATCGGGCCGGTGCCGGCCCACATCGTGATCGACCTGGAGGCCGGCACTGCGACCTGGCATTCGATCATGGGCGACGAGACGCTGGCGCTGGCCGCCGCGGCGGCGCCGCCGCGCACGGTGTTCTGACGGTGCCCGGCGCCGCCGGCGGGCGGGGCGTCAGTAGTCGGGGTTGGGGTCGCGGGCCGAACCCGGACGTGCGGCCGGGCCGTGATGGTGCGCAAGCTGCACGAGCACTTCCGAGACCATCGCCATGCCGGGCGCGTCGCCGTACTGGTTCTTGAGGTCGGCGAGATAGGTGGTGACGAAGGCCAGCCGCTCCGCGAGGCCCACGGCGATCATGCGGATGATGACCGGGTCGCTCATGAGAAACGCGCGACCCTCGGCCGCGTAGCGCACCACGCTGGGCTCGCTGGCCACCACCGTGGCGGTGTAGGGGGCGTCGAGCAGCAGCGAGATCTCGCCGACCGCGGCACCGGGGCGGGTCAGCTGGTTGATCGGCACGCCGTTCTTGTAGATCTGCAGCGCGCCCGATTCGAGGATCCAGAGCCCGTCGCCCATGTCGCCTTCGCGCACCACGATGTCGCCCTCCGCGAGCCGCAGCTCGGGCAGGTGGGCGCAGTGCTCGAGCAGTTCGTCCATGCGCCTATGGTAGGCGAACTTCGTCGTGCAGCCGACGTCGGAAGAGGCTGAACAGGCGCTCCCAATGGCGCTCGGCGGCCGGCTTGTCGTAGATGGCGCGCTGGGGAAACACGAAGCCGTGCTCGACCCCGGGATACCACTCGATGCGATGCGGCGTCCCTGCGGCCTGCAGCGCGGCCTGCAGCTGCGCGATGTCGGCGGGCGGCGCCCACTTGTCGATCTCGGCGCAGGCAAAGTAGGCCTCGCAACGGACCGCGCCGACGCTGCGATGCGGCGAGTCGGGCGCCTCCGTGACCATGTTCGCGCCGTGTATCGACGCGATGCAGTGGATGCGGTCCGGCGCCGCGCCGGCCGCCCAGACCACGAACGGCCCGCTCATGCAGTAGCCCACGGCGCCGATGCGCGATGCGTCGGCCTGCGCTTCGCCGTCGACGAATGCCAGCATCGCCGCGGTATCGCAGGTGGTGGTGTCGCGATCGAGCGTGGCCATGTGGCCGTACATCTCGGCGAAGCCCTCGTCGGTGCGCTCGCGCAGCCAGTAGTCGCGGCCGGTGCGGTAGTAGAGGTTCGGCAGCACGACGAAATAGCCGACGGCCGCGATGCGGCGCGCCATGTCGTGCAGTTCCTCGCGCTTGCCAGGGGCATCCATGTAGAACAGCACCACCGGGAAGGGGCCACCTTCGTCGGGGTGAACGACGAAGGTGTTCATCGCGCCGTCCCGGGTCTGGAGGTCGAGGTCGCGTTCGATCATGGGGTTCCTTTCGTCTGCCGTGCAGAAGGTGTCCGGCGACGTGAGGCGTGCGCGCCGAGGGCAGGCGAATCGTATCGGGCGCCAGGGCCCGCGGCCGTCAGGTCTTGCCCCAACCGGGCAGCGCGGCGGCTTGGCGGATCCATGCGGCCAAGCGCGCCTCGTCGAGGTCGTCTTCGTGGATGTCGATCCAGCGCGCGTCCTTGCCCTTGCCCCCTGGCGGCGGCGGTTGCAGCGACGTGCCCTGGAAGAAGCTCACCTTGACGTAGCGCGCGAAGACATGGAAGCCGAGGAACCATCCCTGGCCCTCGATGCCGTAGAAGGGCGAGTTCCACTTCACGGCCTTGCGCACGTCCGGCACGGTACGCACGATCAGTTCGTCGAGTCGACGCCCGATGGCGCTCTTCCAGCCGGGCATCGCTGCGATGTAGGCCTGCACGGCGGCGTCGCCATCGGCCTTGGGGATGCGGGGGTTGCCGCCAGCGAGCAGCTCGGGCTTCGTTGCGTGTTGCTTCACGAGTGGAAGTATCGTGCCGGGCACGCGGCATCCGACGCGCCGTGTATCGCGCGTTACCTGGCGTTTCATTGATGCCGCGTCGATGGGTCCGCAGCAGGGAAATCCCGAGGACGCCGAGGCGCTTCCTCGCTAGGATGGGTGCATGACACCCGTTCGAAGCATCGAAGCGGTTTCAGAAGCGGTGGCTTCAGGCGGCGCCGCTGCCGCGCTCGCCTATCTCAACCAGGGTGTGCCGCATCGCTTCAGTGCCGTCTATCGCTTCTCGGGTCCGCTGCTGCACAACGTGCTGCTTCACGACGATGCCGGCCGCATCCGGCCCGAGTTCATGGCCGTCGTTCCCTTCAGCCGCAGTTTCTGCCAGTACGTGGTGCGGGATGCGGCCTTCCGGACCGACAACTCGCTCGCCGATCCGCGCCTGATCGGCCATGCGCTGCGCGGCTTCGTCGTGTCGTACCACAGCGTGCCTCTGCTCGACCACCGGTCGGGCGAACTGTGGGGCACGCTGTCGCACTTCGACATGCGCAGCATGACACTGGCGAACGAGGAATTCGAGCTGCTGCAGCAGGCGGCCGCCATCCTCTCGCCGGTGCTCACGCGCGACTGAGTGCCTCAGGCCAGCGCCACCAGCACGCGACCCTCATCGACGCGCACCGCATGGGCGCGCACCGAATGTTCGGGCGCCTCGATGCATTCGCCGCTGCGCAGGTCGAAGTGATTCTTGTAGAGCGGCGAGGCGACGACGATGCGCTCGCCGATGCTGCCCACCAGGCCGCGCGAGAGCACGCTCGCGCCGGCCTTGGGGTCGACGTTGTCGATGGCGTAGAAGTCCTGCGCGCGGCCGACGCGGAAGATCGCGACGTGGCGCCCCTCGACCAGGGCGCACACGCCGGTGTCGGGCAGGATCTCGGTCGTCGAGCAGACGGCGGTCCAGTGCAGTGTGTCGGTGGCGGTGTTCATCGTGGGGCCTCTTGCGTTCAGACGGTTTCGGGCTCGCCGCGCTCTTCGACGCGTGCCGGCCGGATCTGGCCGCGTTCCTGCACGAACACGATGTGCTCGTCGGGCTTCTCGCTGTTGACGAAGGAACGGAAGCGCTGGCGCGTCGCGGGATCGTTGACCGCGGTCTTCCATTCGCACTGGTAGGTGTCGACCACGTGCTGCATCTGGGTCTCGAGTTCGGCGGCCAGACCCAGCGTGTCCTCGATCAGCACGCCCTTGAGGTAGTCCAGGCCGCCCTCGAGGTTGTCGCGCCATGTGCTGGTGCGCTGCAGGCGGTCGGCGGTGCGCACGTAGAACATCAGGAAGCGGTCGATCAGCTTGACCAACTCTTCCTTGCCGAGGTCGGAGGCGATCAGCTCGGCATGGCGCGGCTTCATGCCGCCGTTGCCGCAGACGTAGAGATTCCAGCCGCGCTCGGTGGCGATGATGCCGACGTCCTTGCCCTGCGCCTCGGCGCATTCGCGCGTGCAGCCCGAGACGCCGAACTTGATCTTGTGCGGTGCGCGCAAGCCCTTGTAGCGGTTCTCGAGCTCGACCGCGAGGCCCACGCTGTCGGCCACGCCGAAGCGGCACCAGGTCGATCCGACGCAGCTCTTCACGGTGCGCAGCGACTTGCCGTAGGCGTGGCCGGACTCGAAGCCGGCGGCGATCAGTTCCTCCCAGATCGGCGGCAGCTGCTCGATGCGGGCACCGAACAGGTCCACGCGCTGGCCGCCCGTGATCTTGGTGTAGAGGCCGTACTTCTTCGCCACCTGGCCGACCGCGATCAGGCCCTCGGGCGTGACCTCGCCGCCGGGCATGCGCGGCACCACGGAGTAGCTGCCGTCCTTCTGGATGTTGCCGAGGAAGTAGTCGTTGCTGTCCTGCAGGCTGGCCAGGTCCTTCTTGAGCACGAACTCGTTCCAGCACGAGGCCAGGATGCTGGCCGCGGTGGGCTTGCAGATGTCGCAGCCCAGTCCCTTGCCGTGCCTGGCGAGCAGGTCGTCGAAGCTGCGGATTTCGCCCACGCGCACCAGGTGATAGAGCTCCTGGCGTGAATAGGCGAAGTGCTCGCACAGGTGGTTGTTCACGGCCATGCCGCGCCTGGACATCTCCATCTTCATGATCTGCGTCACGAGCGGCACGCATCCGCCGCAGGTGGCGCCGGCCTTGTTGCAGGCCTTCATGTCGGCGACGGTGCAGGCCCCTTCGCCGACCGCCGCGCAGATCGCGCCCTTGGTCACGTTGTTGCACGAGCAGATCTGCGCGCTGTCGGGCAGGGCGTCCACGCCGAGGCCGGGCCGGGCCTTGCCGTCGCTCGAGGGCAGGATCAGGAACTCGGGGTCGGCCGGCAGCGCGATGCCGTTGAGCGCCATCTGCAGCAGGGTGCCGTACTCGGCCGCGTCGCCGACCAGCACCGCGCCCAGCAGCTGCTTGCCGTCCTCGCTGACCACGATCTTCTTGTAGATCTGCCTGTGCTCGTTGATGTACTGGTAGGCGCGCGACTTCGGCGTCTTGCCGTGCGCATCGCCGATGCTCGCGACGTCGACGCCCATGAGCTTGAGCTTGGTGCTCATGTCGGCGCCCGTGAAGGCCGCGTCGTCCTGGCCCGCGATGTGGCGAGCGGCCACGCGTGCCATGTCGTAGCCCGGCGCGACCAGGCCGAAGGTCTGCTCGTTCCACGAGGCGCATTCGCCGATCGCGTAGATGTCGCGGTCACTGGTGCGGCAGTGGCTGTCGATCGCCACGCCGCCGCGCGGGCCCACGGCCAGCACGCACTGACGGGCCAGTTCGTCGCGCGGGCGGATGCCGGCCGAGAACACGATCATGTCGGTCTCGAGGTGGGTGCCGTCGGCGAACACCATGCGGTGCCGCGCGGTCGCACCATCGGTGATCTCCACCGTGTTCCGGCCGGTGTGCACGTGCAGGCCCAGGTCCTCGATGCTGCTGCGCAGCGCGCGGCCGCCGCCCTCGTCGACCTGCACTGCCATGAGCCGCGGCGAGAACTCGACCACATGCGTTTCGAGGCCCATGTCGCGCAGCGCCTTGGCGCATTCCAGCCCGAGCAGGCCGCCGCCGACCACCACGCCGGTCTTCGAGCGCGCGCCGCTGGCCTTCATGGCCTCCAGGTCCTCGATCGTGCGGTAGACGAAGCAATGCGGCCGGTCGCGCCCGGGCACGGCCGGCACGAAGGGCGAAGAGCCCGTGGCCAGCACCAGCTTGTCGTAGGGCACGACTTCGCCGTCCGCCGTCGTGATGGTGTTGTTGCGCCGCTCGATGCTGGCCGCCCTCGCAGCCAGCCGCAGCGTGAAGCCGGTGCGCTCGAAGAAGCCGGGCTCGACCAGCGACAGGTCGTCCGCGCTCTTGCCGGCGAAGAACTCCGACAGGTGCACCCGGTCGTAGGCCGGGCGAGGCTCTTCGCACAGCACGGTGACCTTGGCCTGCGAAAGGCCGAGCTCGTGGAGTTGCTCGAGGAACTTGTGGCCCACCATGCCGTGGCCAATGACTGCGATCTTCATGTCGGATCCTGCACATGTCGGCCAGCGAAGGGGTGCAAGACCGCCAGGCGGCCGAGTGGATCAGCCTGTGGCAATGGGGCCCCCGCGCGGACCGGATTCGGGTTGGAACAGGCAAGCCGGCAGCGTGGAAGCTTTCGACTCGCTCGGATCCCGCCATCGTTAGCGGAGGCGCTCCGCGACATCGGCGTCGCGGAGCAGTGAGAGCGTTGCAGCAACATTCGTGCCCGCCGAAATCCGCCGTTCTGGCGCCTGGCAGCCGGCAAATGGCTGCTTTGCGCGCCTGACCTCGGCCGCGACGCGCCGAAGTGGCGCACATGTCGCATCCTGGTGCGCCACACGGGTGCCCCTTGGCATGATGCGGGGATGATCACGACACGGAAAGACACGCTGCTGGCCTTCCTGCGCAGCTTCAGGCCGGCGCGGGTGCGGGTGGGCGGGCGCGAACGGGCCCGGGCCTTCATGGGGGCCGGCATCGGCATCCTGTTCACCGCGCTTGCCAGCCGCTGGTGGGGCAGCGTCGAAGGCCTGCCCGGACCCTGGATGGCGGCGCCACTGGGCGCCAGCGCGGTGCTGGTGTTCGCGCTGCCCGCCAGCCCGCTGGCCCAGCCCTGGGGCGTGATCGGCGGCAACACGATCTCCGCGCTGGTCGGCAGCTGCTGCGCGATGCTGATCGTCGATCCGGCCTGGGCCGGCGCGGCCGCGGTGGCGGCGGCCATCGCCGTGATGTTCAGCCTGCGCTGCCTGCACCCTCCGGGCGGTGCCTCGGCGCTGCTCGCGGCGCTCGGCGCATCGAGCTGGCATTTCGCGGTGTTCCCGATGCTCGCCACGTCGGTGCTGCTGGTGTCGGCCGGCGTGGTCTACAACGGACTCACGGGCCGCCGCTATCCGCATGGCCAGGTACAGGCGCCGCCCGCGCCCGCGAATGCCGCGCCGAGCCGCTTCACGGGCGCCGATCTGGACGCGGCGCTGGCCCACTACAACCAGGTGCTCGACGTCAGCCGCGACGACCTCGAAGAGCTGCTCCGCTTCGCCGAAGGGGCCGCCTACAAGCGCAACTTCGGCGACCTGCGCTGTGCCGACATCATGTCGACGGCGCCGGTCAGCGTGCAGTTCGGCGAGTCGCTCGAGCGGGCCTGGAGCCTGCTGCGCCAGCATCGCATCAAGGCGCTGCCGGTGGTCGACCGGGTCGGCCGCATCGCGGGCATCGTGACCGTGGCCGACTTCATGCGGCTGGCCAACCTGGACCGGCGCGAGGGCCTCGGCGCCCGCTTGCGCGCGGTGCTGCGACCGGAAGGCCGCGTGCATTCCGACAAGCCGGAGACCGTGGGCCAGATCATGACGCGCGAGGTGCGGGTCGCGAGCGCGTCGCGCCACCTGAGCGAGCTGGTGCCGCTGTTCGCCGAAGGCGGCCACCACCACATTCCGATCATCGACGACGACAAGCGGCTGGTCGGCATCGTCACCGAGTCGGACGTGGTGCGCGCGCTGTACCGCATCACGCGCGCTGCCGGCTGAGCGAACGCCTCCCGCGCCGCATCGCGCCGGGCGCGACCGACCGTGCACTGCACAATGCGTCGCAACATCGTGGAGACGGGTTTGGAAAAGAGACTGCTGTGGATGGTCGTGGTGCTCACGCTGGTGTGGGGCACCAACTGGACGCTGTTTCCGCTCGCGGTGCGCGAGACCTCGGTCTGGACCTTCCGCGCCGTGTCCCTGGTCGGCTCCGGCGCGCTGCTGCTTTTCGTCGCGCGGCTCAAAGGCCTGTCGCTGCACGTGCCGCGGCGGCAGCGGCGGGGCCTGGTGCTGGCTGCGCTGACCTACCTCGTGGTCTGGAACGTCGGCAGCACGTTTGCCGCCGTCCTCATTCCCTCCGGGCAGGCCGCCGTGCTGGGCTTCACGATGCCGCTGTGGGCGACGCTCATCTCGTGGCTGTTCCTGGGCGAGAAGCCCTCGGCCCGGCTGTGGTGCAGCGTGCTGCTGGCCAGCTGCGGCGTGGCGCTGCTGGCCTATGCGGCGCGCGATGCCTATGCCTCGGCGCCTCTGGGCTTCGCGCTCGGCCTGCTGGCCGGCATCGGCTGGGCCGGCGGCACGCTGATCCTCAAGCGCGCCGGTCTCACGGTGCCGCCGATCGTCTCGACCGGCTGGCAGCTGCTGATTGCCGCGGTCCCGATCTCGATCGCCGCGCTGCTGCTCGGCACGCGCGAGCCCTTCCTGCCCTCGCCGACCACGCTGCTGGTCGTCGCCTACATCACCATCGTGCCGATGGCGCTTGGCAACATCACCTGGTTCTCGCTCGTCGACCGCCTGCCGGCGGCGGTGTCGGGCCTCTCGACCGTGATGGTGCCGATGGTGGCGATGGCGACCGGCGCTGCCTTCCGGGGCGAGCCGCTCGGCCCGCTCGAACTCGCCTCGATGGCCTGCTGCGGCGGCGCGCTGCTGCTGGTGGTGCTGAAGCCGGCGCGCGGCGCCGGCGCCGCATGATCTTCCGAATTTCCACTTCTTCCAGCGACTACGCATGACCGACATCCAGCAACGCGTCACCGACAGCTTCAATGCCCAGGGCCTGATGGTCACCATCGGCGCCCGCCTGGTCCTGGTGGCCGACGGCGAAGTGCATGTTGCACTGCCGTTCTCGACCACGCTGTCCCAGCAGCACGGCTACCTGCACGCGGGCGCCACCACGAGCATCGTGGACAGCGCCTGCGGCTATGCCGGCCTGACCAAGGCGCCGCCGGGCTTCGAGGTGGTCACGGCGGAATTCAAGATCAACCTCATGCGGCCCGCGCTGGGCGAGCGCTTCCTGGCCATCGGCCGGGTCCAGAGCGCGGGCAGGCTGCTGACGGTGTGCAGCGGCGAAGTCCGTGCCTTCCCCGGTGCCGGCGAGGACTACAAGGTGATCGCGCTGATGCAGGCCACGATCGTCAACGTGCGGCGCTGAAGCCGGCGATCGGGCGACGCCGTCCTTGGCTGGCGGCCTACAGCCTCGAGACGGCGAATGCCTAGTCTCGCTGAAAGCACCGGCCACTGCCGTGCAGGGAGCAGGCATGAAATCCAAACCGAAGGTGGGCGAGAAGGTCGAGTGGGAGACCTCGCAGGGCATGACCACGGGCAAGGTGGTGCGCGAAGTCAAGGGCACGGTGCGAATCAAGGGGCATACCGCCAAGGCATCGAGGGCCGAGCCGCAGTTCGAGGTCGAAAGCAGCAAGAGCGGCAAGCGCGCGATCCACAAGGCCGAGGCGCTCAGGCGCTCGGGCTGAAGCCGGACGCGTAGACGACATGCAACGGGCGGCAGACGGCCCCCGAGGCTCGTCGCAGGATCGGAAGCAGCGACCGCAGAGATCGGGTGGTCGCTTCGATCGCGCATCTCCGACGCGAGCGAGGGAGCTTTGGCGCAGAATCCGGGGCATGAAACAACTGCTTCCCGCCGTCGTGCTGGCCTTCGCAGGCCTCGCGTCCTCGTCCGCCATGGCCCAGTGGAACAACAGCAATCACTTCGAGCAGGACCGCCGCGCCTGCAGCCGCCCGGGCGTCAATTTCGACCGCTGCATGAACCAGCGTGGCTGGAACCGCGGCTGGGGCGGGCACAACCAGCGCTGGAGCTACCAGCCGCCGCGCCATGGCAACAACTGGCATCAGCCGCCGCCGCCACCGCCGCGGCGCGGCAATCCGCCCCGCCTGAGCGACATGCAGCAGCGTGCGCTGAACAACTGCGTGCTGTTGCCGCCGCACGAGCAGCCGCGCTGCCGCGCGACCGTCATGTCGACGGTGCGCTAGGCCTCCAGGCTCTCGATCCAGCGCCGTTCCGAGACGATCGCGATGCGGTGGCCGGCCTGCTGCAGGGCCACCGCCTCCTCGATCTCGCGGCCGCAGGGCGCGGCAAGCCAGTCGGACCCGACCTTGCTGCCGATCACGAGGTAGTGCACGTTGCTGCTCACGCTGCGCACCGGCCATGCGCCGGCCTGCTCGAGCAGGCGCTCGCAGGCGGCACGCGTGCCGTGCAGGAAATCGCCCGCCAGGCAGACCACGGCGTCGCGCAGCGCCACGGGTGCCGTGTCGTCGATCGGCATCGCGATGGCGGCCGCAGCGGCCGAGTCGGTCAGCGCGAAGTCGTTCGCCGCCAGTTCCTTGAGCGTCGCCATCAGGTAGGCGCGTTCTTCCTCGCTCACGTGGCCGTCGGCCAGCACGGTGTCGATCGCGCGGCCGATCGCGGCGCCGGGCCACATGCGCGCGATGTCCTGGTGCCCGGACAGCCAGACCTTGAGGAACTCGATCTCGAGGTCGTGCAGGTCGTCGTCGGCGACCAGGCCGTTGACGATGCCGAGCAGTTGTTCGATCGCTTCCTGGTGGGCAGAGGTGCTCATGGGGTCGGTCCGGGAGTGGTGGGCAGGGGGAGGGGCAGGGGTGCGGTGGTGGCCGGCGGCGGCGCTTCGGCGCTGTCGAGCCAGGCGTTCATGAGGGTGTACGACACGGCCAGCAGCACCGGCCCGACGAAGATGCCGACCAGGCCGAAGCCGAGCAGGCCGCCGATCACGCCCGCGAAGATCAGCAGCAGCGGCAGGTCGGCGCCGCGGCGGATCAGCATCGGTCGCAGGAAGTTGTCCATGGTGCCGACGATGAGGGTCCACACCAGCAGGAAGATGCTCCAGCCCGTGTCCCCGTGCCAGAACACCCAGATGGTGGCCGGTGCCAGAACCAGGGTCGGGCCCAGCTGGACGATGCACAGGATGAACATCACGGCCGTGAGGAGGGCTGCGAAGGGCACGCCGGCGATCGCCAGCCCGATGCCGCCGACCACGGCCTGCACGATGGCGGTCACGCCCACGCCCAGCGCCACGCCCCGGATGGCCTTGCCGGCCAGCACCACGGCGTCCTCGCCGCGCTGGCCGCCCAGCCGGCGGCCGAAGCGCCGTACTTCGTGGGCCGCGCCCTCGCCCTGCGCGTACATCAGGCCGGCAATCACCACCGTCAGCAGGAACTGAAGCGTCAGGGCGCCGACCACGCCGGCCTGCGAGAACAGCCAGCCCGTCACCTGCGATGCGTAGGGCGTGACCTTGGCCTCGACGCCCGCGACGCCGGAGGCCACGAGTTCCTCCCAGGCCGTCGTGATCTTCGGCCCGACGAAGGGCAGTCCGCCGACCCATTCGGGCAGTTGCGGCGGGCCCTTGGCGATCAGCCCGCGGAACCAGGCCACGACCTCGTCGGCGTTGGCCGCGATGGTCGAGATCGCCATGGTCAGGGGCAGCACGAACAGCAGCAGCAGGATCAGGACCATCACGAGCACTGCCAGGCTGCGGCGCCTCCAGAGCCTGGCCTCGAACCACAGCAGCGCCGGCCAGGTCGCGACCACCACCATGACGGCCCAGATCGTCGCGCCCAGGAAGGGCCTGAGGATCCACAGGGTCGAGCCGATCAGCAGCACGATAGTGAGCACGACCAGCGTGTTCTTGGCCAGATCCAGGCGCGTCTCGGTCATGGTGTCACTCCTCGTTGGCTTGTTCTCGGCGCCTCGCTCGTTTCAGCGCGCCTGCGGGCGATCGTATGCGAAGGCGACCGTGCCGGCCCGGCGTCGCGGGCTGCGTCAGAATGCGGCATCTCTCTGGAGCCTGCATGAACCGCAATTTCCAAGCCATGTGCCCGCTGCGCCGGGCGCTGACCCGCGCGCGTGTCCTTGCGCTTGCGCTGCCGCTCGCCGCCGCCAGCCTGCCCGCTGCGGCGCAGGCACCGATCTACGAGTCGCGCGACAAGGCGGGGCCGGTGTTCTCCGACCAGCCTTCGCCCGGCGCGGTGCAGATCGATCTGCCGCCACCCGTGGTGATCCAGACCACGCCGCCGCCGGCGCCCTCGTCCGCGCCGGCTGCCCAGGCGCCGGCGTACAGCGCGCTCGCCATCGTCTCGCCCGCGAACCAGGGCACCTTCCATTCCAACACCGGGGCCATCGACATCCGCGTGCAGGCCACGCCGGCCCTGCGCCGTGGCGCCGGCGACCGCTTCCGGGTCCGGCTCGACGGGCAGCTGGTACCGCGCGACTTCCATCGCGGCGCGATCCACCTCACGGCGGCGGACTGGAGCGCGACGGCGCAGCCCGGCACCGTCTCGCACACGCTGGCCGTTGCCGTGGTCGACCGTTCGGGCAACGTGCTGATCGAGTCGCAGCCCGTGGTGTTCTATGTCCACCATGCCTCGGTGAACAGGCCGCACTGACCGCACCCCACTTTGCACAGGACCCCTCCATGACCAAGATCGACACCCTCGCCGCCTGGCACGCCCTCGTGAAATCGCGCCGGGCCTCGGACCTCGAAGCACTGCTCGCCGACGATGCCACCTTCCATTCGCCCGTGGTCCACACGCCGCAGGTGGGCAAGGCCATCACGCAGAAGTACCTCGGGGCCGCGCTGTCGGTGTTCTTCAACGACACCTTCCGCTACGTGCGCGAGGTGGTCGGCCCGCAGGATGCCGTGCTCGAGTTCCAGGTCGTCATCGACGGCATCGAGGTCAACGGCGTCGACATGATCCGCTGGAACGACCAGGGCCGGATCGTCGACTTCAAGGTGATGCTGCGGCCCCTCAAGGCGATCAACCTGATCCACCAGAAGATGGGCGCGATGCTGCAGGCGCAGCGCTGAGCTTCCCGGCGGCGTGCCGCCCGCCTCGCCCTGCCATGACCGCAGACCTTGCCGCCGACCATCCGCAGACCCTGCCGCGCGTCTACCTGGCCGGCCCCGACGTCTTCCTGCCCGACTGTGCCGCGCGCTTCGACTCGCTGCGTGCGCTGTGCAGCGCCTGCGGCCTGATCGGCGTGCCGCCCTCGGACGGCGACTTCGAGGCGGGCGGCAGCGACGACGAGCGCGCCGCGCGCATCTACGAAGGCAACATCGCGCTGATCCGCGCGGCCGACGGCGTGATCGCGAATCTTTCGAACTTCCGCGGCCAGGAACCCGATTCCGGCACGGTGTTCGAGGTCGGCTTCGCGATCGCGCTCGGCAAGCCGGTGGTGGCGTACGGCGTGCCCGATGGCAGCTATGCCGAGCGCGTCGCGGCGGCCATTCCGTGCAGCCGCGATGCCGCGGGCATCACGCGCGAGCGCGCCAGCGGCCTCATGGTCGAAGGCCTGGGTCAGCGGCTCAACCTGATGCTCGCGCGCTCGGCCGACATCGAGCCGAGCGCGGAGGCGGCGCTGCGCCGGCTGGCGGCGCGGCTTCAGTCGAGCAGCAGCAGCCCCAGCACGTGCTCGTCGACGTAGTGCGACTGGTCGGCACGCTTGTAGAAATCGCGCAGCGTGCCTTCGATCGTGAAACCCATCCGGCCGTAGAAGCGCAGCGCCTGCGCGTTGTCGCTCTCGGCATAGAGCTCGATGCGCCGGATGCCGTCGGCGCGCAGCCGCGCGATCGCGTCTTCCACCATCGCGCGACCGATGCCCTGGCCATGGCGGCGCGGGTCGACCGCGAGCGTGCCGAGCAGCGCGACGTGACTCACGCGACCCGGATAGCGCGTGGCGCGGTAGAAGCCCGCGACCTCGCCCGCGGTCTCCCAGACGTAGAAGCACCCGCTCGCGAGCAGATCGCGATACACCTCGCCGAAGGCCTCGAGCGGCATCGGGTCGTAGGTCAGGAAGGGCACGACCTCGGGGTGCGAGTAGATCGCGAAGACGGCTTCGATGTCGGTGGGCGTGGCGAGGCGGCGCATGGGTGGCAGCAGGTGTCGTGGTGAACGGGTGGAGGGCGAATCGAAAGGCGGGACCCGGCGAGCCGCGAGCATAGCCGCGCAGCCGGACTATCCTCCTGCCGCATGGCTTCCTTCCATGCGCTGCGGCGCCTGCTTGCTGTCGGCGCGACGTTCCTGGTCCTGAGCCCGGGCGCGCCCGCGTTCGCCTCCACCGATGCTGCATGTCTCGACACGGGAGGATCGCGTCCCCCATCGGACCGCGCGCTGGCGCTGGCCGCGGCCGCCCGGCGCGAGCACCTGGCTTTCGGCGGCCAGTCGCTGGACGCGGAAGGGCGGCTGGTCGCGTCGGGCCTGTCCGAAGCCGAGGATGTGCGCGCGTCGGCGCTCGCCCAGGCGCCGTGGCAGCGCGTGCTGGACTACTGGCGGGCCGTGGACCCGACCGACGATCGGCTGCCGTACCTCGTGCGCTTCGGCGGCCTGCGCCCGGCCGAGCGTGTGCTGCTGCAGCAATCCCTGCGGCAGGCCACGACGGGCGCGCTGCAGGGCCTGGGCGTCGGCCCTGACCAGGGGCTCGCCACGCAGGACCTGCGCGCGGTCGAGGCCGCGCTGGCCCGCGTCGCGGTGATCGACACGCCGTGGTCGGCCGCCTTCGTGAGCTGGCTGGCACGCGAAGCCCGGCTTGGCCCGCACGAGTTCGCGTTTTCCGAGGCCCACGCCGACTACGCGGGCGCCGCATGGCAGGCGGGCATCGACGAGGCGGCCGGCCGCGGCACGGCCTACGCGCTGCGCGCCTGCGATCTGACCCGGACGCCACCGCGCGTCGGCGATCTGGTCTGCCAGGCGCGCGGCAGTGTGTCCGGACTCGACAGCTTCGAGCGCATCGGAGAGGCGCTGGTGCGGCGCGGGGCCGCGGGCGGGGCGCTGCCCATGCACTGCGATGTCGTGGTGGCGGTGGACGAAGCGGGCTTCGATGCCGTCGGCGGCAACGTGCTGCAGTCCGTGACATCGAGACGGCTGGCGTTCGCGCCCGGAACGCGGCTGCTCGATCGGAGCTATCTGCCCGACGGCTGCGTCGCCGGCGCCGCGAATTGCGTCGACCGGCACCTGAGCCGGCAGCCGTGGTCGCTGCTGCTTCAGTGGCGCTGAGATCCGGCATCAGCCGGACGGCCTACCTCCACGAGGGGCCCCGGACTACGAGCGCGATGCATGCAAACCGAGCTACAACCTGATCCTGGAAAGCTTTCGCTTTCCGCAGGAGGATCGGATGTTCAGTTTTTTCCTTCCCAACCGCAACGGCCACCTGCGCCGTGTCATGACGCTGCTCGAGGAAGCCCACCTCGCACGCATCGAGCACCAGGCGGCGGCCGAGCATCATGGTGCACTGGCCCGCATGTATGCCGAGCGCGCCAAGCGACTCGAACGCGAGGTCTACGGCGCCGGTCACCTGCCCGGTGACGGCGGGGCTGCGCACGCCGGCCACAAGCAGGCCGAGGACAAGTCGGTGGTCTACGCCCTCGATGCGGGGCGAAGGCTCGAAGGGCAGGGCAAGGGCGGTTGAGCGCTGCCGAGAGGCCACGAAGGCGGCCTTGCCGTGCCGCCGCCAGCACAGCGCGCCAACGGCTGACGCCGATCGGTTGCGTGCAGGCGGGACAATGCAGTGCATGCACATCCCGAACCGATCGGACTTTCGAGGGCACGCGGTCCTCGCCGCGCTGGCGTTGAGCCTGCTCGCCGGCTGCGCCTCGGCGCCGCCCGTACCGCCGGCCCCGGCCCCTGCAGCGCCCGCGGCGGTTCCGACGCCTCTGCCGGCCGCCGTCGCGCCAGCACCCGCGACCGCCCCGGCAGCCGCGGCCCCCGAAGTCAGCCAGGCCCAGCGCGAGCAGGCCTTTGCGCAATGGGTGGCCGATTTCCGTGCCGAGATGCGCGCCCGCGGCATCGGCGAGTCCACGCTGCGCGACGCCTTCGATCAGGTGCAGTTCCAGCCACGCGTGGTCGAGCTCGATCGCGCGCAGCCCGAGTTCACGCGGCCGGTGTGGGAGTACCTCGATGGTGCCGCCTCGCCGCAGCGCATCTCGCGCGGCCAGCAGAAGCTCGCCGAGGTGCGACCGCAGGCGGAGGCTGCAGCCGCGCGCTACGGCGTGCCGCCCACGATCCTGGTGGCGATCTGGGGCGTCGAGAGCAATTTCGGCAGCAACTACGGCAGCATCCCGACCATCGATGCGCTCGCCACCCTGGCCTTCGACGGGCGGCGCCGCGACTGGGCGCGCGGCGAGCTGCTGGCGGCGTTGCGCATCATCGACAGCGGCGACATCGATCACGCACGCATGGTTGGTTCATGGGCCGGTGCCATGGGTCAGACGCAGTTCATGCCGTCGAACTTTCTCACCTATGCGGTCGACGCCGACGGCGACGGCCGGCGCGACATCTGGGGCAGCATGGCCGATGTCATGGCCTCGACCGCCAACTACCTCGCGCGTTCAGGCTGGAAGGCCGGCCAGCCCTGGGGCGTCGAGGTGCGGCTGCCGGCGGGCTTCGACTACGCGCGCGCCGATGCGGCGCTGCGCCAGACCAGCGCGCAATGGGCCTCCGAAGGCGTGCGCACCATCGACGGCCGCCCGCTGCCGGCCTTCGACGAGAGCGCGATCCTGCTGCCGGCCGGGGCGCGCGGACCCGCCTTCCTCGTCGGACCCAATTTCCGCACCATCCTGCGCTACAACAATTCCGACAGCTACGCGCTCGCGGTGGCCTTGCTGGCGCAGCGCATCGGCGGCGGGCCCGGCGTGCAGGCAGCGTGGCCGCGCGAAGTCACGACGCTCACGCGCAGCCAGCTGCGCGCGTTGCAGACGGCGCTGAACGAGCGCGGCTTCGCCAGCGGCGAGCCCGACGGCACCATGGGCCCGGCCACGCGCGGCGCATTGCGCCGCTTCCAGCTCGAGCAGGGCCTGCCTGCCGATGGCTATCCGACCACCGAGCTGCTGCAGCGGCTGGTCGCGCCCTGAGCGCCACGCGGCGGATCGAACCGGGCGTCGGAGCTCAGCCGTCCACGGGCGCGGCTGGCGTCGCGAGGATGCGCTGGTAGAAGGCAACATCCAGCCAGCGTCCGAACTTGAAGCCCGCCTGCCGCACGGTGCCGCTGTGCGTGAAGCCCAGGCGCTCGTGCAGCGCGATGCTGCCGGCGTTGGCCGCATCGATGGCACCGACCATCACGTGCATGTCGCGCTCGATCGCGGCGTCGATGATCGCCTCCATGAGGGTGCGACCCAGGCCGGCGCCGCGGTGCGCGGCATCGACGTAGACCGAATGCTCGACCGTGTACTTGTAGGCCGGAAAGGCGCGAAAGCTGCCGTAGCTCGCGAAGCCCAGCAGCTTGCCCTCTGCATCGACCGCGCCGATCACCGGGAAGCCCCCGGCGCGCTTGGTCGAGAACCAGGCCGCCATCTGCTCGGCGGTGCGCGGCTTGTAGTCGTACAGCGCGGTGGAGTTGACGATGGCGTCGTTGAGGATCGCGAGGATCGCGTCCGAGTGGAGTTCTTCGGTGCAGTGGAGCAGGCGCATGGTTGAAGTCCCTTGTTCCGACGGGCTTGCGGAGGCTCGAATATAGGTCGCTCGCGGGGGCCCGACTTGTGCGTAGGCATTGACAACCCGGCGACCCCGTCGAACACTTCCCGCCGCCCGCGCGCCGTACCGGTGCGCCTTACCGGAACCTCCATGAAGCTCTCCAGATTCCAGGACCATCCGACGTGGGGGTTCATCGACTGGGCCCTGCGCGGCGTGGGGCAGGTGGTGTTCCAGAACAACCCGCTGTCCGGCCTCGTGATCGTGGGCGCCATCTTCTACAACTCGTGGGTCTACGGGACCATCCTGGTGATCGGCGTCATAGTCGGCACCGCGACGGCCTGCCTGCTGCAGGCCGACCGTTCACTGATCCGCAACGGCTTGTTCGGCTTCAACAGCGCGCTGGTGGGCGTCGCTCTGGTCGCGTTCACCAGCGAGGACTTCCGAAGCGGCAGCTTTCCCTCGGCGCACATGCTGGTCTACATCGCGTGCGCGGCGGCGCTGGCGGCGATCGCGTTCTCGAGCATCTCGGCGCTCATGGGTCCGCACAAGGTGGCGGCACTCACGATGCCGTTCAATCTGGTGGGCTGGCTGTTCCTGTTCGCGGTCCTCAAGTTCAGCAGCATCGACGCCGGGCCGCTGGCCAAGCCGGTATCGCCCGAGCAGTACGCGATGGTGACCGACTACGTGCTGCCGACCTGGTACATGGGCATCGGCAACTCGATCGGCCAGATCTTCTTCCAGGACAACTGGATCGCGGGCTACCTGATCCTCATCGGCATCGCGATCAACTCGCGCATCAGCGCCGGCATGGCGCTGATCGGGGCCATCGTTTCCGAGCTCGTGGCGGTTGCCTTCGGCGCCCCCGAGGGCGCGATCCGGGATGGCCTCTACGGCTACAACGCCGTGCTCACGGCCATGGCGCTCGGCGGCTTCTTCCTGGTGCTCACCGTGCGCAGCTTCTTCTATGCGGTCTTCGGCATCGTGGTGAGCACCTGGCTCTGGGCCTCGGTCGCCATCTTCCTGTCGCCCATCGGCATGCCGGTGTTCACCTCCACCTTCGTGATCGTCACCTGGGCGATGCTGATCGGCCAGCACGGCTTCAAGGCCCTGGTGCCGGTGCCGCCGGCCGAGGCGACCACCGCGGAGGACAACCGGCGCCGTATGTCGGGCGGCCATGACGGCGGCTGATCCGACCCGTGCCGTCGATGCGGCCGACCGGCGCGTGCTGCGCATCGTCGCGCTCTATGCGGCCTATTTCGTGGCGGCCGGCTTCCTGTTCGATTCGCCGGCCCGCATCCTCGACGGACTGGCCGATATCTTGCTCTCGCGCGACACGCTGATCACCGACTACATGGGGGTCGGCGGCATCGGCGCGGCGCTCGTGAACGCCGGCCTGCTGACGCTCATGAGCTGCGGGGTGTACTGGCGCGCGGGCGCCGCGATGAACGGTTCCGCCATGGCGGCGCTGTTCCTGGTGCTCGGCTTCGGCCTGTTCGGCAAGAACGTCGCCAACGTGTGGTTCATCGTCGCCGGCGTGTGGCTCTATGCACGGTTCAGGCGCGAGCGCTTCGCGACGCACATCAACACCGCCTTCTTCGGCACGGCGCTGGCGCCGATCTTTTCCGAGATCGCGTTCAGCACCTACCTGCCGCGCACGCTGAGCCTGCCGCTCGCGGCACTGACCTGCCTGGTCATGGGCTTCGTGCTGGCGCCGGTCGCGGCCCGCCTGTTCAGGGCCCACGAGGGCTACAGCCTCTACAACATGGGTTTCACGGCCGGCATCCTCGGCACGCTGGTGGTCGCGCTCTATCGCGCCTACGGCTTCGTGCCCGAGCCGGTCTTCATCTGGACCACCGGCCACAACCTGCCGTTGGCGATCTTCCTTTTCGCGGGTTTCGCCGGACTGGCCGGCTGGGCGTTCCGGCTGGACCGCCATGCGCTGGCCGGGGTGGGGCGCATCATGAAACAGGCCGGCCAGGCGCCCTCGGACTTCATCGGCACCGAGGGCCTGGGTCCGGCGCTGCTGAACATGGGCGTGGCGGGCGTGATCGCGACCGCCTACGTCCTGCTGGTCGGCGGCGACCTGAACGGTCCGACCCTCGGTGCGATCCTGTCGGTGGCCGGCTTCGCCGCGGCCGGCAAGCACGCGAGGAACATCCTGCCGGTCATGCTCGGCGTCTTCGCCGGCTCGCTGTTCAAGCCCTGGGCGGTGGATGCGCCTTCGATGGTGCTGGCCGCGCTGTTCGGCACGACGCTGGCGCCCATCGCCGGCCGCTTCGGCTGGCACTGGGGCATCGTCGCGGGATTCATCCATTCGTCGGCGGCGCACAGCGTGGGCGATCTGCACGGCGGCCTCGTGCTCTACAACAACGGCTTTGCGGCCGGCCTGGTGGCGGCGGTGCTGACCCCGGTGATCGTTGCGCTGCGTCGCGAGCCGCCGTCCGGCGACCCGAAGCGATGAGGCTTCGTACACTCCCAGTCGAATCGCTTGACGGACTGCAAGCACCTTCCTACATTCGATCGGGATTTTGCTGCGCTCGAGTTCGCCGCAAACCCTTCTTCCGAGACCCAATCCCATGGAACTGACACCGCGCGAAAAAGACAAGCTCCTGATCTTCACGGCGGCCCTGCTGGCCGAGCGCCGGCGCGGGCGCGGGCTGAAGCTGAACTATCCCGAGGCGGTGGCCCTCATCACGGCGGCCGTGATGGAGGGCGCGCGCGACGGCAAGAGCGTGGCCTCGCTCATGAGCGATGGCCGTGCGGTGCTCACGCGCGCCGATGTGATGGACGGCGTGGCCGAGATGATTGCCGACATCCAGGTCGAAGCCACTTTTCCCGACGGCACCAAGTTGGTGACCGTGCACCAGCCGATCGTCTGATTCGCCTTTCGGCCCCCGTCAAACCCTTCCTTTCCCGATCAACGACACCAGGACCCTTGCCATGCGCCTTATCCGCCGTGCCCCCTTGCTGCTGCTCGCCGTGCTTCTGCCGCTGGCCGCGAACGCCCACACCGGCGCCGATGCCGGCATGCACCACGGCTTCGTGGCCGGCTTCCTGCATCCGCTGACCGGCGTCGATCATCTGGCCGCGATGGTGGCCGTGGGCCTGTGGAGCGCGCTCACGGCGCGCCGTGCGTGGCCCGACCTTCTCTGGGCGCCGCTCGGCTTCGCCTCGATGCTGTGCGTGGGTGCCGTGCTGGGCCTGGGCGGCTTCGTGCTGCCGGGGGTCGAGCCGATGATCGCCGCCTCGCTGCTGGTGCTGGGCCTGCTGGTCGTCACGCAGCGCCGGCTGCCGCCGCTCGCAGCCGCGGCGCTGGTGGGCGTCTTTGCGGTGTTCCACGGCGCCGCGCACGGCATGGAACTGGCCGGCGAAGCGGGTGCTGCCGCCACCCTGGCCGGCATGCTGGCCGCCACCGTCCTGCTGCATGCAGCGGGCATCGCGCTGGGCTGGAGCCTGCGCCACGGCCACCGCTGGCTGCCGCGCATTGCAGGCGCCGGCGTCGCATTGCTCGGCCTTGCCCTGCTGGGCGGCGCAGCCTGAGCGCGAACGCGATGACCCCCGGAGAAATCCTCACCGACGAGGGTGATCACACCCTCAACCCGGGCCGCCGCACGCTGACGCTGGTGGTCCGGAACACCGCCGACCGGCCGATCCAGGTCGGCTCGCACTATCACTTCGCCGAGACCAACGGCGCGCTGGGTTTCGACCGCGAGGCCGCTCGAGGCATGCGTCTGAACATCGCCTCGGGCACCGCGGTGCGCTTCGAGCCGGGCCAGCAGCGGACGGTCGATCTGGTGGACTTCTCAGGCGAACGCGCGGTCTACGGCTTTCGCGGTCTCGTGCAAGGAAAGCTCTAAACGATGGCAACGATCAACCGCCGCGCCTACGCCGACATGTTCGGCCCCACCGTGGGCGACCGCATTCGCCTGGCTGACACCGATCTCGTGATCGAGGTCGAGGAGGACTACACGCTGCGCGCCGGCGGCTACGGCGAGGAAGTCAAGTTCGGCGGCGGCAAGACCATCCGCGACGGCATGGCGCAGGGCCAGCGCACGCGCGCCGAGGGCGTGGTCGACACCGTCATGACCAACGCGCTGATCCTCGACCACTGGGGCATCGTGAAGGCCGACATCGGCCTGAAGGGCGGTCGCATCGTGGCCATCGGCAAGGCCGGCAACCCCGACGTGCAACCCGGCGTGGACATCGTGATCGGCCCGGGAACCGAGGTCATCAGCTGCGAGGGCACCATCGTCACCGCGGGCGGCGTCGACACCCACATCCACTTCATCTGCCCGCAGCAGATCGAGGAGGCGCTGTCCTCCGGCGTCACCACCATGATTGGCGGCGGCACCGGCCCGGCCACCGGCACCTTCGCCACCACCTGCACGCCGGGACCCTGGCACATCGAGCGCATGCTGCAGGCCGGCGACGCCTTCCCGATGAACCTCGGTTTCCTCGGCAAGGGCAACGCCAGCCTGCCTGCGCCGCTGACCGAGCAGATCGAGGCCGGCGTGATCGGTCTCAAGCTGCACGAGGACTGGGGCACCACGCCGGCGGCCATCAGCAACTGCCTGGACGTGGCCGACGCCACCGACACCCAGGTGGCGATCCACAGCGACACGCTCAACGAGTCGGGCTTCGTGGAAGACACGATCGCGGCGGTGGGCGGGCGCTCGATCTGCGCCTTCCACACCGAGGGCGCCGGTGGCGGCCATGCGCCGGACATCCTGCGCGTGGTGGGCGAATCCAACTTCCTGCCGTCCTCGACCAACCCGACCATGCCCTACACGGTCAACACGCTGGACGAGCACGTGGACATGCTGATGGTGTGCCACCACCTGCACGCCAGCATTCCCGAGGACCTGGCCTTCGCCGAGAGCCGCATCCGCAAGGAGACCATCGCGGCCGAGGACATCCTGCACGACCTCGGCGCCATCAGCATGTTCAGCTCCGACAGCCAGGCCATGGGCCGTGTCGGCGAGGTGATCATCCGCACCTGGCAGACCGCGCACAAGATGAAGGCGCAGCGCGGCAAGCTGCCCGAGGACGTGGAGCGCAACGACAACTTCCGCGCCAGGAGATACGTCGCCAAGTACACGATCAACCCGGCGATCGCGCACGGCGTCGCGCACGAGGTGGGCAGCATCGAGGTCGGCAAGTGGGCCGACCTGGTGGTGTGGAAGCCGGCCTTCTTCGGCGTCAAGCCCTTCACGATCATCAAGGGCGGCACGATCGCGATGGCCGCGATGGGCGACCCGAGCGCGTCGATCCCGACGCCGCAGCCGGTGCACTACCGCGCGATGTTCGGCGCCTACGGCGGCGCGCTCGCAAAGAGCTCGCTCACCTTCGTCTCGCAGGCCGGGCTGGCCGCGGGCATCGGCGAGCGCTACGGCCTGACCAAGACGCTGAGCGCGGCCAAGAACATCCGCGGCGTCAAGAAGCAGCACATGATCCACAACGGCTACACGCCGAAGATGGAGATCGACCACCAGACCTACGCGGTACGTGCCGACGGGCAGCTGCTGGTGTGCGATCCGGCGGTGTCGCTGCCGATGGGGCAGCGCTACTTCCTGTTCTGAATCGCCGGCTTCGGCCGGCTCCGAACCGACAGATGGAAAGCCACGCAATGCGCAATTTCAAGAAAACCCTCACCCTCGCCCTTGCCGCCGGCGCCGCCGTGCTGCTCGGCGCCTGCACCACCACCGGCATGGGTGGCGGCGAGATCGTCCAGAAGGGCCAGCCCGACAAGCCCGTGCTGTTCTCGTGGAAGAGCACCGACGGCGGCATCACGGGCACCATGACCGCCACGCTGCCGACCGCAACCTTCACCGGCCCCTTCCTGCAGATCACGCAGCAGACCCAGAGCCAGGCGATGGCGCCGATGTGGGGCGGCTGGCCGGTGGGCTGGAACGACTGGTCCTACTGGGGCTATGGCGGCGTCGCGGGCATGGGCGGCATGGGCATGATGCCGGGCTTCGATGCGGTGCAGTTCGCCACGGTCTACAGCGGCAAGGTGATCGCCAACCTGCGCAGCCCGACCGGCGGCATCATGCGCTGCCGTTTGCACATGCTGCGGCCGCAGCAGGGCATGTCGGGCGGCGGCACCGGCGAATGCCAGATCCAGGGCGGCCCCACGATCCAGGCCAACTTCTGAGGCCGGGAGTGCGGCCATCCAGCTTCGGCACCTGCGCTACTTCGTCAAGATCGTCGAGGCCGGGAGCATCTCCCGCGCCGCCACCACGATCTTCGTGGCGCAGCCTGCGCTGAGCCAGCAGGTGGCCGAACTCGAGGAAGAACTCGGCGTCAGCCTGCTGCATCGCAGTGCCCGCGGCGTGCGGCCGACGCCGGCCGGCGAGGCGCTCTACCGCGAGGCGGTGCTGATCCTGCGCCAGATCGAGAAGCTGCCCGAGATCGTCCGCTACACCGGCGGCGAGGTGGCGGGCTCGGTGAGCCTGGGCATGTCCTCGACCCTGGCCTCCTTCCTCGCGGGCGATTTCATGAAGGCCTGCCGCGTGGCGCTGCCGATGGTCAACCTGAGCTTCGTCACCGAGGACAGCCTTTCGCTCAAGACACGCATCGCGGCCCGCTCGGTCGATCTCGCGATCCTGTTCGAGGAATCGCCGACGCCCGGGTTGCTGCGCGAGCCACTGTTCCGGCAGCGCCTCTACCTGATCCAGCGCAAGCCGCGAACGGGCCGGGCGGCGAAGTCGGTCACGCTGGCCCAGGTGGGCGCGCAGCCGCTGGTGCTGGCCAGCCATCCGAATGCGCTGCGCAGCCTGCTCGACGCCCGCCTGGCGGCCGAGGGCATCGCGCCGCAGGTGGCGGCCGAGGCCAACATGCTGCACGGCATGCTCTCGGCGGTGCAGGCGGGCGTCGGCGCGGCCGTGATCCCGATGGGCGACTTCACGGCCGCCACCGGCGGCAGCGGCCTGGTGGCGCTGCCGATCGAGCCGCCGATCCTGCAGACGGCGCACCTCGTGTCCAGCGCGGATGCAGCGCTCACGCCCGCGGGCGAGGCGGTTCGTGCGTTGCTCGGACCCTTCGTGCAGCGCGTCCTCGACGAGAAGGCGCCGCCGGGCATGCAGAAGATCGAGGGCTGAACTGGGCGCGCGGCCCTCAAGGCAGTGCCGGTGCACCACGCCTTCTGCCCGCATGGTGGGCACCGCTGCCGCGCGTGAGCACGCGGTCGCCCGGCAGCACCGCGCCCGGCGCGAAGTCGTCCATGGCAGCCACGCGTTCGTAGAGCGGCGAGAAATCGATGTGCGCGAGCTCGAGGATCTGCTCGAGGCTGTCGATCACGAAGTAGCTCTCCTGGAAGTCGTCGATGCGGTAGTCGGTGCGCATCACGCGTTCGAGTTCGAACCCGATGCGGTTCGGCGACGGATCGTCGAGCGCGAACACGGTCTCGGTGAAGCTCGACGCGATGCCGGCGCCGTAGATGCGCAGGCCGTCCTTCTGCTGCACCAGGCCGAATTCCACCGTGTACCAGTAGACCCGCGCGAGCTTGTCGAGCATGCCCAGGCGTCCGGCCTTGAGGCCGCCCAGGCCGTAGGCCTGGATGTAGTCCGCGATGGCGGGGTTCATGAGCATCGGCACATGGCCGAAGACATCGTGGAACACGTCGGGTTCCTCGAGGTAGTCGAGCTCGTGCGGCTTTCGGATGAACTGCCCGGCCGGAAAGCGACGGTTCGCGAGGTGCTCGAAGAAGACGTCGTCGGGCACCAGCCCGGGCACCGCCACGACCTGCCAGCCGGTATGCGCCATCAGCGCGTCCGAGAGCTGCAGGAAGTCGGGGATCTGCTCGGGGCCCATCGGCAGCTGCCGCATGCCTTCGACGAACTCGTTGCAGGCCCGCCCCGGCAGCAGCCGGCTCTGGCGTTCGAACAGGGTGCGCCACACGCCGTGGTCCTCGGCCGTGTAGCGCTCCCAGCCCTGGTCGATGGTCCAGTCGGCGCGCGCGGGCCGGCCCGATTCGCCCGCGGCCAGGCCGTGCTTGGCGGGCTCGCCCGCATGTTCGTTGAGTTGTCGCAGCACGCGGGCCTCCTGTTCGTGAAGAACCGACTCTAGGGGTTGCGCCGGGCGGGGTAAAGCGGCCGCGGCTCCGTCCAGCCATATCGGGCGGCTATGGCCGGATAGCGAGACAGTATTTTTCAAGCACGGGCGATGCGAGGACAGTCGCGCCATGCCTCTGAAGCGTGAGCATGTCGCTGACCCTGGGGCAACCTGAGGAGTCGGTCGTGTCCAAGCTTGTCTATCGTGTGGTTTCCGCGTGCGGGGCCCTGGGTTATGGTTTTCCGAGAGAGTCGCTGCAGGAGGCGATCAAGGGGCGGGTCGATGCGATCGTGTCCGATGCCGGCTCGATGGATGCCGGTCCCTACTTTCTCGGCACCGGCACCGAGTATTTCGAACGCGAGGCGGTCAAGGCCGACTTCCGCCACATGGTCGAGGCCGGCCTGCAGACCGGCGCGCCGGTGATCCTCGGCAGCTGCGGCATGGCCGGCGGCAACCGCAATCTCGACTGGATGCTCGACGTGGCCAAGGAGGTCTTCGCCGAGCTGAAGGTCGGCGATGCCAAGGTCGCGGTGATCCATTCCGAGCTCGCGCCGGAAGTCGTGATCGGGGAACTGCGCCGCGGCGCGCTGCGGCCCACCGGCCTCGGCCCCGAGCTCGACGAGGAGGCGCTGCGCCAGAGCACCATCGTAGGTCAGATGGGCATCCATCCGCTGATCACCGCACTCGAGAGCGGCGCCCGCTACATCTTCGCGGGCCGTGCCTGCGACATCGCGCTGTTCGCCTCCGACATGGTCCGCCGTGGCATCGATGCCGGCATCGCCTACCACGTGGGTCACGTGCTCGAATGCGGCGCGCTGGCCTGCGATCCGGGCTCGCCCTCGGACTGCCTGGTGGCCGAGGTCTACGACGACGGCAGCGCGGTCTTCGTCGCGCCCAATCCCGATCGCCGCTGCACGCCCTATTCGATCGCCGCGCATTCGCTCTACGAGGAGAGCCATCCGCAGCTGCAGTTCTATCCCGAAGGTGTGCTGGTGATGGACAAGACCGAGTTCTTTGCCCGCGATGCCCGCAGCGCCGGAATCCGCAACAGCCGCTTCGTGCATGCCGGCAAGCCCTGGCCCCTGAGCATCAAGCTCGAGGGCGCGCGCCGGCTCGGTGCCCGCAAGGTGTCGCTGATCCACATCGACGCCGCCGAGCTGCCCAAGGTGCCGGCCGAGGTGCTGGTCTACGGCCGCAACGGCGTGCAGGCCGCGCCGGTGCAGGAAGGCGAACGCGAGCTCGGCATCATCGTCGAGACGACTGCCGCCACGCTCGAGGCGGCCGAGACCCTCGCGAGCCTGCTGACCCACTACCTGATCCACTACGGCTACCCGGGGCGCAAGGCGACCGCGGGCAACATCGCCTATCCGCTGTCGCCCAACCTCGTGAGCTTCCAGCGCGAGGACGGACGCTTCGGCGCGATAGTGCCGAGCGGCACGCGCGACCCGGTGTTCTTCGCCAACTACGAGAAGGTCAAGGCCGCGGTGATCGGACTGATCGAGGCCGAGTTCCCCGAGGCACTCGCCAATGCGCAGTACCGGATCATCGATGCGGACGAACAGAGCCCCGCGATCCTGCTGCGCACCATCGACACCGATCCGGCGCGCCTGGCCGAACGCCATGCGGCCGAGGTCGAGGCGATCACGCGGCTCGTGACGCCCAAGCCGGGCTCGCACATCGGCCGCGATGCGGCGGACGCCTATGCGTGGTCGCTCTACCACCTGCTGCAGAACGAGGAGGTGATCACAAACACGATGTTCCCGATCACCTACTTCCGTGCCGAGGGCGCGCAGTGGGTGGAGGAAGGCAAGGACAGGCCGCGCTACTTCGACATCGGCATCCGCGACGAAACGGCGAACCTCGACGACCGTACGCTGTCGCTGATCGCCGATGCGCCCCCGCGCGGCGAGCCGCATTCGATGCAGCGGCTGCTCGACATGGCGGTCGTGATCCGGAGCAAGGATGCGGGCATCAACCGGCTGACCTTCGACATCGTCTTCAACTCCGCCGCCGACTACGAGGCCGCGCTGCGCTCGAACGTCTTCTACAAGGATCATGTCGCCGCCACGCTCGGCGTCGCGCCGGAGCGTGTGGTGGGCAGCTTCTTCGTCGACACCTGCAACGCGATCAAGATCTCGATCGACCGGCCCAACATCTCGGCCTCGCCGGACGAGCGCGATGTCTTCGGCGCCCAGCAGCAGTCCAGGATCGAGAGCCTCAGGGTGCCGGTCTTCATCCAGCCGCTGGCCAGTGCGTCGACGCTGTGAGGGTCGGCTTGCGCCATCATGTGCGGGCGACGAACGAAGACTTCACGCGTGATCGCGCCAAGAGGGGAATCATGTCCAAGCCATTGCTGTTGCGATGCGTCGGTGGCCTGGCCGGCCTGGTCTTTGCCGTGGGCGCAGGAATGCTGCCGGCCGCGCAGGCCCAGACGCAGTCCCAGCCCGGCGGCGAGGCGTTCCCCAACCGGCCGGTCAAGCTGATCGTCGCCTTCGCGCCGGGCACCGGCGGCGACGCGCTCGCCCGCATCGTCGCCAACGCGATGGGGCCGCTGCTGGGCCAGCCGGTGATCGTCGACAACCGCTCGGGCGCCGGCGGCGTGATGGGCACGGAGCAGGGCGCCCATGCGCCGGCCGATGGCTATACGCTCACGCTGGGCACCACGAGCACGCTGCTGACCAACCCGGCGCTGAATCCGAAGCTGCGCTACCGCGTCGACAAGGACTTCACGCCGGTCGCGGGCCTGGCGCGCACCGCGTTCGTGCTCGTGACCGCCAACACGCCCGAGGCGCCGCGCGCCCTTGCCGACCTGCGCCAGCGGCTGGCCGGGACGAAAGGCGGCTCCTTCGGCTCGGCCGGCGTCGGCACCGTCGGGCACCTGGCGACCGAGTACTTCCTCAGGCAGACCGGCTCGAGCGCGGTCCATGTGCCCTATCGCGGCAGCGGCGCCGCACTGACCGACGTGGCGGGCGGGCAGCTGCTGTTCAGCTGCGACACCATCGTCGCCGCCCTGCCGCTGGTTCGCGCCGGCCGGCTCCGGGTGCTGGCCGTGACCTCGGCCGAGCGCACCGACGCGCTGTCCGGCGCGCCGACCGCGGCCGAGGCCGGCATTCCGTTCATGAAGCTGTCGGCCTGGTGGGGGCTGGTGGCGCCGGCCGGCACGCCACCGGCGGTCGTCGCCAGGCTGTCGGATGCCGCGACGCGGGCGCTTGCCATGCCCGAAGTGCAGTCCCAGCTCGCCAGCCAGGTGATGGAACCGATGCCGCTCGATGCAGCCGCCTTCGGCCAGCTGATCCGCACCGAACTGCCGTTCTGGACCGACTTCGTGCGCCAGACCGGCATCCGGGTCGAATCCTGAAGAAAAAAAGAGAGAGCCCATTCATGAATGAAGAACTGCGCATCGTCGCGCTCAACGGCTGTCTGGGCTACGGCTTCGAAGTCGAAAGCCTGCAGCGCGGCGTCGACGCCCGGCCCCACATGTTCGGTGCCGACGCCGGCTCCACCGATGCCGGCCCCTACTACCTTGGCAGCGGAACCTCGATGGTGCGGCGCGAGCAGGTGCAGCGCGACCTCTCGTTCGCGCTTGCGGCGGCCCGCGGCGCGGGCGTGCCGCTGGTGATCGGCTCGGCTGGCATCGCGGGCGGCGAGCCCAACCTGCAGGCGGTGCGCGAGGTGCTGCTCGAGACCGCCCACGCGCAGGGGCTGCATTTCAAACTGGCCACCATCCATGCCGAGATCGACCGCTCGGCGGTGCTCGACGCGCTGCACGGCGGCGGCATTGAGCCCATGCCCGGCGTGGCCGCGCTCACCGAGGCCGACGTACACGACAGCGTTCGCATCGTCGGCCAGATGGGCTGCGAGCCCTTCGCCGAGGCGCTGGCCGCGGGTGCGGACGTGGTGCTCGCGGGCCGCGCCTGCGACACGGCGATCTATGCCGCATTGCCGATCTCGCGCGGCTTCGATCCGGGGCTGGCGCTGCATCTCGCGAAGATCATGGAATGTGGTGCCCAGTGTGCGGTGCCGCAGGGCACCAACGACTGCCTTCTGGGCACCCTGCGGCGCGACCATTTCCTGGTGCGGCCGCTGGCCGGGCGGCGCGTCTGCACGCCCGAATCGGTGGCTGCCCACACGATGTACGAGCAGGGCGATCCGCTGATGCTGCACGAGCCCGAGGGCCGGGTCGACCTGTGCGAGGCGGAGTTCGAGCAGGTCGACGCACAGACCGTGCGCGTCAGCGGCTCGCGCTTCCTGCCCACGCCGGGGCTGCAGATCAAGCTCGAGGGCGCGCGCAGCGCGGGCTTCCGCGCCTTTGCGCTGGCCGGCATCCGGGACGCGACGATCATCGGCCAGCTCGACACCATCGAGGCCACGGTGCGCGATGCGGTGCGGCGCAACCTCGGCGCTGGTGTGGCCGACGCCGACTGGCAGATCGACTTCAAGGTCTACGGCCGCGACGCCGTGCTGGGCGCGCGCGAACCGCTGCGCCACCGTCCGGCACACGAGGTCGGTGTGCTTCTCGAGGTGGTGGCGCGCACCCAGGCCCTCGCGAGCCACGCGCTGTCGCTGGCGCGCTCGTCGTTCCTGCACTGCCCGTTTCCGGGGCGCAAGACCACGGCAGGCAACCTGGCGTTCCCGTTCTCGCCCTCGGACACCGCGGCCGGCGAGGTGTTCGAGTTCAGCGTCTACCACCTGATGCGCGTCGCCGACCAGCGCGCGCTGTTCGCAATCGACATGGAGCGCGTGTGATGGCCACTCTGCAAGATCTGGCGAGCGTGCTGCGCAGCAAGAACGCGGGGCCGTTCCAGGTCACGCTCGACATCCTGTTCGCGGACCGCGAGACCTGCCGCCGCGTGCTGGCGGCCGGCGTGCTCGATGCCCGGGTCGTGGCCGCGCTGTACGAGGTCCCGCCCGAAGCGGTATCGATCATTCCTTTCGAGCGCGCGAACGCGATCAAGGTGACGATCCCGCGCACCTCGGGCCGGCGCGGCAGCGGCTCGGCCTTCGACCGCGACGTCTACGGCGCGCAGCAGCACGGGCTGCTGGCCGGACTCGAGTGCGGGTTCGGGCCCTGACCCATCGCAAGGAAACTTGATCTCCGACAAGGATCGGAGCGGCGGAAAAGGCCCTGCGGAGGAATGGATTTAGTATCCGCAGCATGCAGCAGAAGCGAAATGACAGCGGAGAACTGAATTTCTACCTGCTGAAATGTCTGGTTGCGCTGGTAGAGAAGTCGCATGTCTCGCGCGCCGCCGAAGCCCTCTCGATCAGCCAGCCGGCGATGAGCCGCGCCATCGGTCAGCTCCGTGCGGTGACGGCGGATCCGATCCTCGTGAAAGGCGGCAGCGGGCTGATTCCGACCGCCAAGGCGATCCAGTTGCGCGATTTTGCCGAGCGCATCCTTGGCGAGATGACCGAACTGCTCGGCAGCGCGGTCGCCTTCGACCCGCAGACCAGCCGCTACGTGTTCCGCATGGTGGCGACCGACTATCTCGAATGCCTGTTCATGGACCGGCTGGTGCAGCACCTGGGCTCGAACTACCCCGGCGTCGCGATGTCCGTCAGGCATCCGGTCCACCCTTCCGAATTCAACAAGGTGCTGGAGGCCGGGGAGGTCGATTTCTGCATCGGCATGCTGCCCGCGAGCCTGCGCGAGCTGCGCCATCGGCTGCTGTTCCGCGATCGGATCGTCTGCGTGGCGCGCGCGGGCCACCGCGCGGTCGGCCGCACGCTGTCGCCGGCCGAGTTCGCGGGCCTGGAGCACGTGGCGATCATGCCGAACACGATCAATTCCTTCGGCGAGTCGGTCGACGAGGCGCTCGGCGTGCAGGGCCTGCGCCGCAACCGCCGCTTCACGACCCCCAACTACCTCACGGCCCCTCACCTGCTCGAGCGCAGCGACATGGTGGCGCTGTTGCCGCATTCGCTCGCAGCCCGCTTTCGCAATCGCTTCGGCCTCGCCGAGGTGCCGCTTCCGGTGGTGGTGCCGGAGCTCGAGATCTACATCTCGTGGCACGACCGCACGCATCGACATGCCGCCCATATGTGGTTTCGCGACCAGGTCGTCCAGAGCCTCGATTTCAAGCAGGAGGGCGCGGATTGGGCTTACGCGTGAAAGCAAGCATTCACGAAGTGAATAGTATTCATCCGTGTGCGCCATGGACAGAAGGCGGGTGACCCCCAATACTCTGCGAGCCCGTTGATTCTGCAAGCGAGGCAAATCGATCCAAAAGATCAGAATCTCCATTCAACTCCCGAAGTTGCCGGAAATTAAGCCTATGTCATGCACGATCCGTACCGTTGACGACCTCGCGCAGCTGCCAGACGCCGAGTTGCTGGCCTGCTTTGGCGCCCTGCGCAGCGCGATCCATGAGGCCAGGCGGCGGCATGCCGCGGCCCTGAGGGAGAAGCGCATTGCTGCCGACGCGGCCTTCCGCTTCGCCTCCTTCGACTGGCGGCCGCGCGGCGCGCAGCGTTTCAGCATGCCCGCCAACCTGAGCCCCGACACGCCGATCGACGAGATCTCGATGCGCATCGGCGCCCGGGAAGCGCTCAAGAAGCTCAGCATCTTCTGCATCGACGACCTGTCTGCCATCAGCGAACAGGAACTGCTCCAGGAAGAGGCGATCGGCGCCAAGACGGTCGGCCGCCTGCGCGAGGCCCTGACCCGCGTCGGCCTCGACTTCATGGCCAACGTGGGCGAACCGGCCCAGGTCGGTGTGGATGTGCAGATCGACGCGGGCGCGCCCGCTTCGAGCGAAGGCGCCGGCAGCGCGCGCTACGCCGAGGTGCGCAAGCTGCTCAGCGCGCAGGCGCGCGACCTGAACGCCAATGAGAGCATGGACTGGATGGGCCTCTATGCCTATCCGTCGCAACTGCTGAGGCTCAAGCCTGGCGATACCGGCGTCTTCGTCTGTCCGCCGGCCTGGCGCGGCCGGCTCGGCACGGTCTGCGGGGTGTGGATCAAGGGCAACACCGACTGGGCCGATGGATTTGCGCCCGGCACGCCCTGGAAGGAAATCTTCTGGACCGAGTCGCATGTCGACGGCCTGAAGGTGGTGCGTGCATCGCCGCCCGGACGCGTCGGACCGGCGCCGGTGCAGTTCCTGTTCGCGCCGCGGATCGCGAGCGCGCTGACCGATCCGGGCCTGCCGCGGCTCGACCAGGTGGTGTCGCTGTGGCGCACGCCGCGCGCGGCGGACGCGGGCCGTCGAGCCGACCGGCGCCTCGACGTGGCGGTCTGAGGCCGACCGCGGGCGCGCTGCGCGCCGAGCGCTACTGACCGACCACCGACCAGCCGGCGCGCTGGTTCGTCCTGTCGTTCTCGTATTCCCAGCGCGTGCCGCAGGCGGCGCAACGGTAGCTCGTGACGTTGACCGTGTGGCCGCCGTGCTCGCCGTCGCTGCGCTCTTCCTTGCGGGTCGACGCCTGCACGAGTTCGGCATGGCCGGGTGCGCGGCGCCAGTTGCGCTGGATGCCCGTGCAGGAAGCGCAGAGCACCATCTTCTTCTGGTCGGCCTGTCGGCTGGATTCGTTGGCCATGCGGCTTGCTCTCTCGGGGGATGGTGGGCGGTCGTGCATGTTGGCGCGAGCCCGTCCGCATGAAGCCCGGAAGGAGTACAACAACGATCTGAACGCCACGCCATGGAGGTGCGCCATGCCCAGGTATCTCGCCATCGGGGATTCTTCGGGACCGCTGTCGGTCGCCAGTGCCAGCTACTACAACCCCACCGGCGTGCTGCTGGCGCCGGGCGAGACCTACGCGATCGCCGCGGACGACGGCCGCTGGGTCGACTGGCACCTGGCGTCGAGCGCGGACGGGCGCATGGAGCCGAGCTTCGCGCAGTCGCTGGCCCTGTGGGCGCTGCGCTGCAAGCAGGCGCGCTGGTTCCAGCTGGTGGGCGCGATCGGCCGCAACGACAACCACCTGTTCCCGATCGGCATGCATGCCGAATGGACCTACGAGGGCCAGAGCCACGACGTGGCGCCCGAGCTGTGCCTGTTTGCCAACGATGCCTGGTTCGCCTACCTCAACAACCACGGCGCCGTGGGTGTCACGGTGACGCGAATCCGCTAGCGGCGCGAGCTCAGCCCACCGCCTTGATCGACCCCTCGCGCGCCGCCTTCGCGAGCATCGAGGCCACCGCGCAGGAGGCCAGCCGCGCGGCTTCGGAGTCGGCGCGGCTGGTGAGGATCACGGGCACCCTGGCGCCCAGCACGATGCCTGCGGCATAGGCGCCCGCCAGGAAGCTCAGGCTCTTGGCCAGCATGTTGCCGGCATCGAGGTCGGGCACGATCAGCACGTTGGCCCGGCCCGCCACGGGCGACACGATGCCCTTGATGCGCGCGGCCTCGGGATCGATCGCGTTGTCCATGGCGAGCGGCCCGTCGAGCACCGCCCCGGTGATCTGGCCGCGGTCGGCCATCTTGCAGAGCGCCGCCGCGTCGAGGGTCGACGGCACCTTCGGATTGACGCTCTCGGTCGCCGACAGCAGCGCCACGCGCACCGCGGGCAGCTGCAGCGCATGCGCGAGGTCGATCGCGTTCTGCACGATGTCGACCTTCTCCTCGAGCGTGGGCGCGATGTTGATCGCAGCGTCCGAGATGATCAGCGGCTGCGCATGGTTCGGCACGTCCATCACGAAGCAGTGGCTGATGCGGCGCGAGGTGCGAAGGCCGCCCTCGCGGCGCACGACGGCAGCCATCAGCTCGTCGGTGTGCAGGCTGCCCTTCATGAGCGCATCGACTTCGCCGCGCAGCGCCATCGCGACCGCTGCCTCGGCGGCGGCATGGCTGTGTGGCGCGTCGACGATCCGGAGGGCCGAGAGATCGGCGCCGATCGACTTCGCGGCGGCCTCGATGCGGGCACGCGGGCCGATGAGCACCGCCGTGATGAGGCCGAGCCGAACCGATGCGAGCGCCGCGTCGAGCGACACCTCGTTGGCCGGGTGCACCACCGCCACGCGCAGCGGAGGCAGCTTGCGGGCGGCGACGATCAGGCGATCGTAGTGGGGATGGGCGGGAGCGGACGAGTGTTCCATGCAGGTTCCGGATGTGGACGGGAGGCGGTGAAGTCCGCATAGTGCATGCTCGGCGTTTCGTCTTCAAGACCCCTGGATCCGAGCCGCCAGTCATGCACAACGCCTCCACATCATCGCCGGGAACCGCCACCGCATCCGCTGCCGCCGGCGATATGGTCGCGGTCGCCAATGCCGGCTCCTCGAGCCTCAAGTTCTCGCTGTACGCGCTGCGCGGGCCCGAAGGCCTCGAGCTGGTGATGCGCGGGCTGGTCGAAGGCCTCGATACGGCGCCCGAATTCAGCGCCACCGATGCCGCCGGCCGGCGCATCGGCCATCGCGCGTGGGGCGGCGGCGCGTCGCTCGGCCACGACGCCGCGCTGCATCACGCGATCGGCTTCGTGCGCGAACTGGTGCCGGGCATGGTGTTGCGTGGCGTCGGCCATCGCGTGGTGCATGGCGGCCCGGCGTTCGCCCGTCCGGTGGTGGTCACGCCCGAGGTGCTGCAGCAGCTCGAGGCGCTGACGCCGCTGGCGCCGCTGCACCAGCCGAACAACCTGTCGCCGATCCGGCTGGCGTTCGAGGCCCTGCCCGGCGTGCCGCAGGTGGCCTGCTTCGACACCGCCTTCCACCGCGACAACCCGGAGCTGGCGCAGATGTTCGCGCTGCCCTTCGAGCTGTTCGAGAGCGGTGTGCGGCGCTACGGCTTCCACGGCCTGTCCTACGAGTACATCGCCTCGCGGCTACCTGCGCTGGCGCCGCAGCTGGCGGCCGGCCGCGTGGTCGTGCTGCACCTGGGCAACGGCGCCAGCGCCTGCGCGCTGAAGGCGGGTCGCAGCGTCGCGAGCAGCATGAGCTTCTCCGCGCTCGACGGCCTGCCGATGGGCACGCGCTGCGGCGCGATCGATGCCGGCGTGCTGCTCTACCTGATGCAGGAACGCGGCATGGACGCCAAGTCCATCGAGCGGCTGCTCTACAAGGAATCGGGCCTGCTCGGCGTATCGGGCGAGTCGAGCGACATGCGTGCGCTGCGAGCCAGCACGGCGCCGCGCGCGCGGCTCGCGATCGAACTCATGGCCTATCGCATCGTGCGCGAGATCGGCTCGCTCGCGGCCGCCATGGGTGGCCTCGACGGCGTGGTCTTCACGGCCGGCATCGGCGAGCACGATGCAGAGCTGCGGCGGCGCGTGATCGACGCCCTGGGATGGCTCGGCCTGACGATCGACGAGGCGGCCAACGCCGCGGGCGGCCCGCGCATCGACACCGGCGCCGATGGCCGCTGCTCGGCCTGGGTCGTTCCGACCGACGAGGAATCGATGATCGCGCGCCACACGCTCGCGCTGCTGCAGTCGTAGGCCAGTGCGGCCGGCCGGTTGCCCTACGCGCCGCCACTGCGCGCACCCACATCCGACCGGCGAGTGCTGCGCAGATACTTCGCTTTCGGCGGCGCGGTGCCGCCGTTCAGTTCGAGAGAAGGGACGACAGCCATGGAATCAGACAACGTGAAGACGCCAGCCCAACTGGCCGAAGAGGCTCGCCAGACCGGTCGCGACGCGGTCGAAGCCGCGCAGGGCTATGCAGCGGAAGCCAGGCGCGTCGGTGCCGAGGCGGTGCAGTCGATCCGCCCCAGCATCGAGGATGCCAAGGCCACCGGTCGCGAAGGGTTGGACACGGTCAAGGGCCTGGCCGGCGACGCCAGGGACATCGCGAGCGACGCTTCGGCCACGGGGCGCGCCTATGCCAAGGATGCGGTCAATGCGGCGGGCCGCAAGCTGCACGACGTGCGCGGCCAGTTCGAGCGCGCCCGCGCCTCCTGCGAGCAGTACATCGCCGATGAACCGGTCAAGGCTTCGCTGATCTCGGCGGCGGCCGGTGCACTGCTTGCCACGCTGGTGCTGTCGGCGCTGCGCGGCGGCGACCGCCGCTACTGATCCCCAATTGAGGGCGGCGCACTCGTTGCGCCGCGCCGCTGGCGCTCGCGACATCGGCCGCGAGCGCCATTTCGGTCGTCACTCGAGCGCGGACTTCGGGATTGTCCTAGTCCGCGGACGCTCGCACGACCGGTCGTGATGCGCCTATGATCCATCGCTCGGCGCGATACTTTCAGATACAACCTCTACGGTAAGTCTAAAGTTCGCACTGCACGGTGCTCTCACGAGTCTGCGGCCCAAAGTCGGCGGCAGCATATCCGATGGGGAGTTTTCATAGGTAGATATCGACCGATCCTATGGCTTGCCGAAAACAGACCTCAGCTCTGCTGCATATCGCGCTCGGCACATTCGCTGCCCTGACCCTATCGGGCTGTGCGCTGGCTCTGCGCGGCACGCAGCAGACCATCAAGGTGGATGCGGTCTCGGTGGACGGCAGCGCGGTCGGTCCGGTCGAATGCCGCCCGCTCGGCGCCGGTGAATCGACAGCCCCCGCAATCCCGAACAGGCTCCTGGTCCGGCGATCGGGCGACGATCTGTCGATCCAGTGCCTGGCGCAGGGCAGGCTGGTGGCCACGGCCAAGGTGATCTCGCGCTCGGACATGGGACTGGTCAGTCTCGTCGTGGGGGGCGTGCTCAGTGCCACGGTCGATCATGTCTCTGGCGCCGCCTATGCGTACCCCGAATGGATCACGCTGGTGGCCGGCGAGGATCGCGTTTACGACCGCCGGGAGAGCAGCGACGGTCCCTATGCCGGTGTGCCCGCGAGGCCGGTCGAGGTCGCGAGCGTGGTCCGCGTGGCCACCGCGCCCCAGGCGTCCGATGCGCTGAGCAACTACTACCGCGCCAGCTACAAGGTCACGCCCGAGCATCTGCTGCGGCCCGGCGCGCGGCCCACCGGGCGCGACACCTACGGCGTCGAGAAGCTGGCGGCCACGATGAACTGCAGCGCCACGCCGCGCGCGGTGCTGGTCGAACGCGGCGGCGGCTACGAGCTTCACCGGGTGCGCTGCACCGGCGGCGAAGAACTCGCGTTCCGCTGCGAATTCGGCAATTGCCGCGTGGAGCCGGGCGTGCGTTCGTAGTCGCTGCCCGGCCGGGGTTCTACTTCGCGGTCGGCATCACGAACTCGGCACCCTTGCCGATGCTTTCGGGCCAGCGCTGCATGATCGACTTCTGCTTGGTGTAGAAGCGCACGCCTTCCTCGCCGTAGGCGTGCATGTCGCCGAAGAGGCTCTTCTTCCAGCCGCCGAAGCTGTGCCAGGCCATGGGCACAGGGATCGGCACGTTGATGCCGACCATGCCGACCTGGATGCGGCGCGAGAACTCGCGCGCCACATTGCCGTCGCGCGTGAAGCACGACACGCCGTTGCCGAACTCGTGGTCGTTGATCAGCTCCACCGCTTCCTTCAGATCGTGCACGCGCACGCAGGACAGCACCGGGCCGAAGATCTCTTCCTTGTAGATGCGCATGCCGGGCGTGACATGGTCGAACAGCGTGCCGCCCATCCAGAAGCCGTCGGCGCAGCCTTCGCCGGTCTTGGCGGCGTCGAAATCGCGGCCGTCGACCAGCAGCTTCGCGCCTTCCTTGACGCCCTCTGCGATGTAGCCCGTGATGCGCTCGTGCGCCGCGCGGGTCACGATCGGGCCCATCTCGGCGGCGAGGTTGGTGCCATTGAGCACCTTCAGCGTCTTCGTCCGCTCGATCAGCTTGGGCAGCAGCTTGTCGGCCACGTCGCCCACGAGCACCGCGACCGAGATCGCCATGCAGCGCTCGCCGGCCGAGCCGTAGCCGGCGCCGATGAGGGCGTCCACCGCCTGATCGATGTCGGCGTCGGGCATCACGACCATGTGGTTCTTGGCGCCGCCGAGCGCCTGCACGCGCTTGCCGTGGCGCGCGCCGGTCTCGTAGATGTAGTTGGCGATCGGGGTCGAGCCGACGAAGCTCACGGCCTTGACGTCGGGATGCACGAGCAGCGCGTCCACCGCCTCCTTGTCGCCCTGCACCACGTTGAAGACGCCGTCGGGCAGGCCCGCTTCCTTGAGCAGCTCGGCCATGCGCAGCGACGGGCTCGGATCGGTCGGGCTGGGCTTGAGCACGAAGGTGTTGCCGGCCGCGATCGCGACCGGGAACATCCACATCGGCACCATGACCGGGAAGTTGAACGGCGTGATGCCGGCCACCACGCCGAGCGGCTGGCGCAGCGTCCAGTTGTCGATGCCGGTCGACACCTGGTCGGTGAAGTCGCCCTTGAGCAGCTGCGGGATGCCGCAGGCGAACTCGACGATGTCGATGCCGCGCGTGACCTCGCCCTGGGCATCGGTGAAGACCTTGCCGTGCTCGGCCGTGATCAGGTGGGCGAGTTCGTCGCGGTGCTGGTTGAGCAGTTCGAGGAACTTGAACATCACGCGCGCCCGGCGCAGCGGCGGCGTGTCGGCCCAGGCCGGGAAGGCGGCCTGCGCGGCCGCGACCGCGGCGTCGACGTCGGAGACGTTGGCCAGTGCCACCCGGCCGCTCGCACGTCCGGTGGCAGGGTTGAAGACGTCCTGGGCGCGCGTGGCGCTGCCTGCGGATTTCTGCCCGCCGACGAAGTGGGCGATGACGGGGAGCGAGGTCGATGCAGAGGTCATGATGGTTCCGTGGAGGCTGGGGGCAGGGCGTCAGTCTAGGAAGCCGCGCGCCTGCTGCCTAGTCCCGGCAGCCGAACTCATTGTTCATTTTGGTAAACAATCGAGCAATGAAATCCGAGAATGTCGAAACGCTGTGGTCGCATCTCCACTGGCTCGTGGTGCTGGCCGAGCAGGGCAGCTACACCGCTGCAGCCGCCCGGCTCGGCGTCAGCAAGGCGGCCATGAGCCAGCGCATCGCGCAGCTCGAGCGCGCAGTGGGCGTGGCGCTGGTGCGCCGCACCACGCGCAGCATGCGCCTGACCGAGGCCGGCCAGCGGCTGGTCGACCAGACGCGCGAGCCCTTCAGGCAGATCGCGCACAGCTTCCTCGACAGCCGCGACCAGGCGGAGACGCCGGCCGGCCTGCTGCGGGTCACGGCGCCGGTGGCACTCGGGCGCCAGCAGGTCGTGCCGCGCGTGGCCGAGTTCCTGCGCGCGCATCCCTCGATCCGGATCGAGCTCGAGCTGTCCGACCGGCTCAACTCGCTGGCCACCGAAGGCTTCGATCTCGCGATCCGCCATTCGGCCAGCGCGCCCGACACCCACGTGGCCTGGCTCCTGTGCCGCACGGCCTCGGTGCTGGTCGCGAGCCGCGCCTATCTGCGCCGCAGCGGCGTGCCGACGTCGCCGGCCGACCTCGCGGACCATGCCTGCCTGCACTATCCGCGCGGTCCGGACGAGAAGGTCTGGTCGTTCGAGCCCAACGGTGCGCGCAGCCGCGCGGCCGGCCGCGTGACGGTGCCGATCGCAGGGCCGATGGCGGTCAACAACAGCGAGGCGCTGCGCGACGCCGCCCAGGCCGGGCTCGGCATCGCGCTGCTTCCCGACTTCAGCGCCCAGGCGGCATTGCGCACCGGCCAGCTGGTCCAAGTGCTGCCCGACTGGTCGCCGGTGGGTGCCTTCGCCGACCGCATCCACGCGATCCGACCGTATGCGCTGCATGTGCCGCGGGCCCTGACCCAGTTCGTGGCCCATCTGCGCGAGGCTTTCGCGGACGGGTTCGCCGTGCGACCGGGCTGAGTAGGCACTCGGCGGGGTTGCGGCGCCTCGCCGCACTGCACGAGGGCGCCCGGCGTACAAGCGTGTAGGAAGCCGCCGACCCGGGAATGCGGCCGCCGCTGCGATCATGTGGGCTTTCGTCAGAGGAATCCCCAGGCCGAAGGGCCCTTGCCGCGCATGAGTGAAGCTTCCATCGAATCCATGTCTCGACGCGAAGCGCTCGCCCCCGCGCCCCCCGACCTGTCGGTGTGCGACCGGGAGCCGATACGCACGCCCGGTGCCATCCAGCCGCACGGGCGCTTGCTGGTACTGCTGCCGGGCACGCTGTCGCTCGTTGCATTCAGCGAAAACTGGCCTGAGGGCGAAGAGCGCGATCGCGCCGTCTCGGCGT
Source organism: Variovorax jilinensis (assembly GCF_030316885.1). Lineage (GTDB taxonomy): Bacteria > Pseudomonadota > Gammaproteobacteria > Burkholderiales > Burkholderiaceae_C > Variovorax > Variovorax jilinensis. The sequence goes on from NZ_JASZYQ010000005.1 coordinate 183,896, forward strand.
TGAGTCAATTCGATCTCGCGGTGCTGGAACCCGGTGCGTCGCCCGTCCTGCTGGGCATGCTCCCGGTCGGCGGCAGGTTCTTCGATGTCTCCGCCCATCGTTCGTCGGAACACCTGATCTTCGAGTTCGAGGACGGCTCGCGCGGCGGGCCGCGTGACGCGCCCATCCATTCGCTGACCCGTGTCTTCCTGCCGCGGCTGCAGGAAACCGAGACCATCGAGCAACTGGCCGGACTGGCGGCCGTGGAGATGAAGCGCCTGACCGGCTTCGGCCGCTGCCTGACCTACCGTTTCGATGCGGCCGGCCACGGCGAAGTGCTCGGCGAGGCGCTCGATGCCGGTTACGACAGCTATGCAGGCCATCGCTTTCCGGCCAGCGACATCCCGCAGCAGGCGCGCGCGCTGTACCTGTCCAACCGCTTCCGTCTGATCGCGGACGCCTTCTACGAGCCGGTGCCCCTGCTGGCCGCGGCGCCGGATTGCGTAGCGGGCGGCATTGACCTTTCTCAGGCTCAGCTGCGCAGCGTGTCGCCGGTCCATCTCGAATACATGCGCAACATGGGCACGCTGGCCTCGGCCTCGGTGTCGATCGTGGTCGACGGCCGGTTGTGGGGGCTGATCTCATGCCACGACCACGCACCGCGGCTGCTCGACAGCGCAACCCGGCTGGCCTGCGAGCATCTGGGGCAGCTCCTGGCGTTGCAGATCCAGTCGAAGGCCGCCAACCAGCTCGTGGCCGAGCGGCTCGAGCTGCGCCAGATCACGCTCGAGATGGTGTCCCGGCTGGCCGACAGCGACGCCACGTTGCAGCGGCTGGTGGCCGATCCGGCGCCCATCCTGCGGCTGGCGCGCGCCACGGGGGCAGCCGTGGTACTCGACGAGGCGGTGTGGAGCGTCGGCGAGGTGCCTGCCAAGGCGCAGATCCTCGAGCTCGCGCAATGGATCTCGGGCATGGGCCTGGAGGTCTATCGCAGCGATGCACTGGCCTCGACCTTCGCGCCGGCGCGCGCGTTCGAGGACAAGGCGGCCGGCGTGCTTGCGGTCTCGATCTCCCAGGTGCACCGCCACATGATCCTGTGGTTCCGGCCCGAGATGGTGCAGACCGTGAGATGGGCCGGCGAGCCGCGAAAGGCCGAGCGGGCCGATGGCCGCATCCTGCCGCGGCTGAGCTTCCGGAGCTGGGTCGAGCACATCGGCGGCCGTTCCGATGCCTGGACGGCGGCCGAGATCGGTGCTGCCGGCGAGCTGCGCCAGGCGCTGATCGGGATCGTGCTGCGCCGGGCCGAGGAGCTCGCCGCCGTCGCAACCGAGCTCGGGCGCGTGAACAAGGAGCTCGAGGCGTTCTCATACACCGTCTCGCACGATCTGCGGGCCCCGATGCGCCACATCTCCGGCTACGTCGACCTGGTGCTGGCGCAGGAAGGCAGCCAGCTCAGCGAACGCGCCCGGCGCTACCTGGACAACGTCAAGGAGGCCTCGGCCTTCGCGGGCCTGCTGGTCGATGCGCTGCTCGACTTCTCGCGCATGGGGCGCGCCTCGATCAAGCGGCGACGGGTCGATACCTCGCAGCTGGTCGACGCCCTGGTGCGTGAACTGGTGCGCCACGAGCCCGTGCGCGAGATCGAATGGCACATCGCGCCCGATCTCCCTTCGCTCGACGCCGATCCTCTGCTCCTGCAGGTCGCGCTGCGCAACCTGCTGGCCAACGCGCTCAAGTATTCGCGCGGCCGCAGCCCGGCGCGCATCACGGTGCGCGCGGTTCACGCGGACGACGGCGAAGGCATCGAGGTCGAGGACAACGGCGTCGGCTTCCAGATGAGCTACGTCGACAAGCTGTTCGGCGTCTTCCAGCGGCTTCACCACGTCGATGAGTTCGAAGGCACGGGCATCGGGCTTGCCAACGTCAAGCGCATCGTCGAAAGGCACGGCGGCCGTGTATGGGCACGCGGCGAGCCGGGCCGCGGTGCGACCTTCGGCCTGCTGCTGCCAACCGCTCCGGCTCTCGGCGAGCCGGTTCCCGTTCATGGAGAAGACGAAGATGCTTAAGCCCATCCTGCTGGTCGAGGACGACCGGCGCGACCTCGAACTGACGCTGATCGCGCTCGAGCGCAGCCAGCTCGCCAACGACGTGGTCGTGGTGCGCGACGGCGCGCAGGCCCTCGAATACCTGCGGCGCGAGGGCGAGCATGCGCAGCGCGACGTCGGCAATCCGGCCGTGATCCTGCTCGATCTCAAGCTGCCCAAGCTCACCGGCCTCGAGGTGCTGCGCGAGGTGCGCGCCGATGCTTCGCTGCGCAGCGTGCCGGTGGTCATGCTGACCTCATCGCAGGAAGAGGCGGACGTCGTCAAGAGCTACGAGCTGGGCGTCAATGCGTATGTGGTGAAGCCCGTGATCTTCGAGCAGTTCGTCTCGGCGATCGCCGACCTGGGCGTCTTCTGGGCCGTGCTCAACGAACCGCCTCCGGGCTCGCTCAAGGCGGCGAGGCGCAATGGCTGATGACGTCCCAACGCCGGGCGCTGCGTCGCGTCCGGAATTCCTGATCCTCGAGGATTCGCGCTTCGATGCCGAGCTGCTGACCGAGGCGCTGCGCGTCGCGCAACCCGCGGCCAGGACGCGCGTGGTCGACAACGAGGCTGCCTTCATCGAAGCCCTGTCGGGCGCGCCTCCGACGTTGATCCTTTCCGACTACGAACTGCCGGGTTTCTCCGGTGAGCATGCGCTCCAGATCGCGCTGCGCCAGGCGCCGGGCGTGCCCTTCATCTTCGTCTCGGGCGTGATCGGCGAGGACAACGCGGTCGAGCTTCTCAAGCGAGGCGCCACCGACTACGTGAGCAAGGACCGGCTGGCGCGCCTGCCCCTGGTTCTCGAACGCGCGCTGCAGGAGAGCCGAGACCGCGCGGGCCGCGAAGACGCACAGCGCCGCCTGCGCGATGCCAATGCCGGCTTCGCACGGGCCGAGACGCGCCGGCTGGCGCTGATCGAGCTGGGCGACCGCATCCGCGACATGGACGATCCGGGCGACATCGCTTTCGCGGCGTCCGAGATGCTGGGTCGCGAGCTCGAGGTCGACCGGGTCGGCTACGGCGTGGTCGATACGGTGGCCGAGACAATCGCGATCGAGCGCGACTGGTGCGCGCCGGGCGTCGCCAGTCTTGCGGGCCTGCTGCATTTCCGCGACTACGGTTCCTACATCGACGACCTGCGGCGCGGCGTGACGGTGGCCTTCGCCGATGCCCGCGAAGATCCGCGTACACGCGACAACGCGGCCGCGCTCGAAGCCATCAGCGCGCGGGCGGTGGTCAACATGCCGCTGACCGAGAAGAGCGGGCTGGTGGGCCTGCTGTACCTCAACCACGGACAGGCGCGGGCGTGGCCCGAAGGCGAGGTGGAATTCGTGCGCGAGGTGGGCGACCGGGTGCGCACGGCAGTGGCTCGGCGCGAAGCCCAGGGCGAGCTCAGGGCATTCGCCGATTCGCTCGAGCGCCAGGTGGCCGAGCGCACGCGCGAGCGCGACCGCACCTGGGCGCTGAGCCAGGATCTGCTAGGCGTGGCCAATGCGCGCGGCTATTTCGAGAGCGTCAATCCGGCCTGGGAACCGGTGCTCGGATGGACCCGCGAGGAGCTGCGCGCGCTGCCGTTCCGCAGCTTCGTCCATCCTGACGACCTGGCAGCCACCGAGGCCGAACTGCTGCGGCTTGCGCAGGGCGAGCGCACGCTCGGCTTCGAGAACCGCTGGCGAACCAAGGCCGGCGGCTACTGCTGGCTGTCGTGGACCGCTGTGCCCGACGAAGGCCTGCTCTACACGGCCGCGCGCGACATTACCGAGCAGAAGGAGCGTGCGGCCGAGCTCGAGGCCGCGCGCGAGCAGCTGCGCCAGAGCCAGAAACTCGAGGCCGTCGGCCAGCTCACGGGCGGCCTGGCGCACGACTTCAACAATCTGCTGGCAGCGATCTCGGGCAGCCTCGAGCTGATGCGGCGGCGCGGGCTCGAGGGCCGATACGCCGACATCGACCGCTACGTCGACGTGGCCCAGGGCGCAGCCCGGCGGGCGGCGGCGCTCACGCACCGGCTGCTGGCCTTCTCGCGGCGGCAGACGCTGGCTCCCAAGCCGCTCGATGCGAACCGCCTGGTGGCCGACATGGAAGATCTGGTGCGCCGCACGATGGGGCCGCAGATCGCGCTCGAGTCGGTGGCGGCGGTCGGACTGTGGCCGGTGCTGGCCGATCCAAGCCAGCTCGAGAGCGCGCTGCTGAACCTGTGCATCAACGCGCGCGACGCCATGCCCGAGGGCGGCAAGCTCACGATCGAGACCGCCAATCGCTGGATCGATTCGCGCACCGCGCGCGCTCGCGATCTCGCGCCGGGCCAGTATGTATCGCTGTGCGTGAGCGACAACGGCGTCGGCATGACGCCCGAGGTGGTGGCACGGGCCTTCGATCCCTTCTTCACGACGAAGCCGATCGGCATGGGGACCGGGCTCGGCCTGTCGATGATCTACGGCTTCGCGAAGCAGTCTGGCGGCCAGGTGCGCATCTACTCCGAGGTCGGCCAGGGCACCATGGTGTGCATCTACCTGCCGCGCAACATGGCCGCCGAGCCAGTGCCCGAGACGCTGCCGCCCGAGTCCGAGGCGCCGCGCGCCGACCAGGGAGACACCGTGCTGGTGGTCGACGACGAGAGCGCCATCCGCATGCTGATCGTCGAGGCCATGCAGGAGCTCGGCTACGCCACGCTCGAGGCCGGCGATGGGGCCGAGGCGCTCAAGCTGCTGCAGTCGGACCAGCGGATCGACCTGCTGGTGACCGACGTGGGCCTGCCGGGTGGCATGAACGGGCGCCAGGTGGCCGACGCGGCCCGGCTGGCGCGACCCGGCCTCAAGGTGCTCTTCATCACGGGCTATGCCGAGAACGCGGTGCTGAGCCACGGCCACCTGGCGCCCGGCATGCACGTCATGACGAAGCCGTTCGAGATGGACGTGCTGGCGCGGCGTGTGAAGGAGCTGATCTGAGCGCGCCGCCCGTTCTCCAGGCCCTTCGCGGCCGTACCGCCGAACTGCATCGGCGGCTGGACGGCCAGTTGCCGGTCGGGCGCGAGGACGCCTCGCTCGACGACTACCTCGCCCATCTGCGCGTGCTGGGGCCCTGGATGGTGCAGATGCGCCTGGCATTGGCCGAGGCGCGCGTGCCGGCGCTCGCTGCGGTGGCGGCGCGCATCGACGATCGATCCCGGGCCCTCGCGCTCGATCTCGGCCTCGAGGATGCCGGCGCTGGCCTGCGCGTCGACGCGAGCGAATGCCGCCGCTTCCCGCTGCCGGCGTGCGAGCCGCAGGCCTTCGCCTGGGGTCTGGCCTATGTGGTCGAAGGCTCGCAACTTGGCGGTGCCGTGATGTACCGCCGACTGTCGACGCGGCTGGCGCCGCATCCGCTGCGCTACTTCGCGCCGGTCGCCGGCGCGACGACGGGCGCAGCCTGGACGGCCTTCGTGGCAGCGCTCGGTGCGGCCGTGCGGTCGCGGCCGGCGATCGAATCGGCCGCGGACGGCGCCGCTGCCGCCTTCGAGCACCTGCTGGCCGGCTTCGCGCTCGATGCGGCATGAAGATCGCGACCTTCAACGTCAACGGCGTGAATGGACGGCTCGCGCGCCTGCTCGAATGGCTGGAGGAGGCGAGACCCGACGTCGCCTGCCTGCAGGAACTCAAGTCCCCCGATGCGAGTTTCCCGGCCGGTGCCATCCGCGACGCCGGCTACGGCGTGGTGTTCCATGGCCAGAAGTCCTGGAACGGGGTCGCCATCCTCGCGCGCGGCCGCGAGCCGATAGAGACCGGACGCGGCCTGCCCGGGCTGGAGGCCGATCCGCAGAGCCGCTACCTCGAGGCGGTGGTGGACGGCGTGGTGATCGGCTGCCTCTACCTGCCGAACGGCAATCCGCAGCCGGGGCCGAAGTTCGACTACAAGCTGGCCTGGTTCGAACGCTTCAACGCCCATGCCCGCAGGCTGTTCGACTGCGGCCTGCCGGTGGTGCTGGCGGGCGACTACAACGTGGTGCCGACCGACCTCGACATCTACAACCCGGCCTCCTGGCGCGACGACGCACTGCTGCAGCCGGAAAGCCGCGAGGCCTTCGCGGCGCTGCTCGGCCAGGGCTGGGTCGATGCGCTGCGGACGCTGCATCCGCACGAGCGCATCTATACCTTCTGGGACTACTGGCGAAACCGCTGGCCGCGCAATGCGGGCCTGCGAATCGACCATCTGCTGCTGAATCCGCAACTCGCGCCGCTGTTGCGCAGAGCCGGGATCGACCGCGAGGTGCGCGGCCGGCCCGGCGCCAGCGACCATGCGCCGACCTGGATCGAGGTCGACCTGCCGGGCCGCTGATTCCGCGCTTCAGCGGTAGCCGGTGTCGTTCGCGTTGTGGATGATCCAGGTAAGGTTGCCGCCCGAGATGTTGCCCAGGTTGCCACCCGCGAAGATCAGCCGGCCCTGGCCCTTGTAGGCCAGCTCGATGCGCGTGCGATCGCCGCCGAAGTAGAAGGGGATGAAGGCCTTGCCGGTGACATAGGCGCCCTGGTCGGTCGGCTGGCCCACGATGTCCGTGACCTGCTTGAGGCTCATGCCGATCTGCAGCTGCGTGAACTTCGAGCCCGGCGCCGGGTTGCCCGTGATCTCGCCTTCGTAGTCGTTGATGCCCTTGACCGTGCGGCCGCTGCCGGCCTCGATCTTGGTCGAGTCGATCACGTTGCCCTGGGCATCCATGCCGGGCTTGGCGGCGCCGCGCGGGGCGGCTGCGGCAGCGCTCGCGGCGGCCGGTGCCGCAGCCGCGGCTGCCACCGGTGCGGGCGCGGGCGCGGGTGCCGCCTGCATCGGGGCCGGCTTCGGCGCCGGGCCGCAGCGATCGAGCTGCACGATGGCCTGCTTGGTCGAGGCCGACCATTCGACCTGCACCACGCGCGAGGCGATCTGGCCGCCCGTGAATTCGGGTTCGCAGAGGAAGCGCACCGGGTCGTTCGACTTGACCGCCACGCTGTCGGCGGCGTCCTTGCGCAGCTTGATCACGCGGGTGGTCGAGAGGTCCTTGCCGTTCAGGGCCTGGGCCAGCTTGGCTTCGTCGCCGCGTGCCTGCTGCACGGCGCGCAGCACCTGCGCATAGCTGATCGGGCCGGTGCTCGCGATCTGCGGCTTGGGCGGCGGGGGCGGTGCGACCGGGGCCGGCGCGGGCGGGGGCGCCTCGGCGACGGGCGGTGCCTGGGTCTTGGACTGGTTGGCGCAACCGGCCGCGAGGACGGTGAGGGCGGCAAGGGCGGCCAGGGCGACGCGGCCCGGGGAACGGGTTTCGAGAATCACGAGATCAACTCCTCCTGTAACAAAGTTCTGATTATTTCAGCGCGGCGCTGCGATGCCTAGCGATCTTCGCGCGAGCCGTCAGCCGTCGAAAAATCACGGCCATGCGGGAAAGCACTGGTTTAATGCCGGTCAGGCGCTAATTCAGGGGGAGGAAATGCGCACATGAACCGTTCTGGTTTCCGGCGCGTCGCATCGACGCGTCGACACCGCGGACCCGGCTGGCGGCCGGCCGTGGCGCTCCTGGCGCTGCTGGGCGGCTGCGCCGTCGGCCCCGATTTCACGTCGCCGGCGCCCCCGCCCGGCGCTGAAGGCACTGCCTATACGCCGACACCGCTGGCCGCCCAGACCGCCTCCGCGCCCGGCATCATCGCTGGCGAATCGCAGCGCCTGGTGCTCGGGCAGGACATCCCGGCCCAGTGGTGGACGGTGTTCCATTCCGAGGCGCTCGACGCGCTGATCCGCTCGGCGCTGGCGCAGAACCCGACCCTGGCGTCGGCGCAGGCCGCGCTGCGGCAGTCGCAGGAAATCTACACGGCCCAGACCGGCGCCCTGCGCTATCCGAATATCGGCCTGCGTGTGAATGCGGAGCGCGAGCGCGCGGCGCTGGCCACGGGCCGCCTCGGCACCTACAACCTGTTCAACGTCGGTGTCGACGTCTCCTACCAGCTCGATCTGTTCGGCGGCAACACGCGCGCGCTCGAGAGCTATGCCGCCGCTGTCGACTACCAGCGCTTCCAGGTCGAGGCGACCTACCTCACGCTGGTCTCGAACCTGGTCTCGACCGCGATCCTCGAGGCCTCGCTGCGGGCGCAGGTCAAGGCGACGCGCGAGGTGCTGGAACTGCTCGAGCGGCAACTCAAGGTGGTCAACGTGCAGTTCGACGCCGGCGCGGTGGCGCGTTCGGCCGTGCTCACGCAGCAGACGCAGATCGCCCAGGCGCGCGCCACCATCCCGCCGCTCGAGAAGTCGCTGGCGCAGGCGCAGCATCAGCTGTCGGTGCTGGCCGGCCGGCTGCCGAGCGAGGCCGGCATGCCGGAATTCAACGTCGATTCGCTGCGATTCCCGCAGGAACTGCCGCTGACCCTGCCGTCCTCGCTGGTGCGCCAGCGGCCCGACATCCGGGCCAGCGAGGCGCTGCTGCACGAGGCCAGCGCGCAGGTCGGGGTGGCGACCGCGGCGCAGTATCCGCAGGTGACGCTGGGCGCCGGCTACGGCAGTGCGTCGTCGACCACGAGCGGCCTGTTCAGGGCCGATTCGGCGATCTGGAACTTCGGTGCCGGCCTGGTGCAGCCGATCTTCAACGGCGGCCAGCTCAGCGCCCAGAAGCGCGCGGCCGAGGCCGCCTACGACCAGGCCCAGGCCCAGTACCGCGCCACCGTGCTGTCGGCCTTCCAGAACGTGGCCGATTCGTTGCGCGCGATCCAGTCCGATGCCGACACGCTGCGTGCGCAGGCCGAGGCCGAGTCGACCGCGCGCGAGTCGCTGCGGATCGCGAACGAGCAGTACCGGCTCGGGGCCGTGAGTTTCCTGCTGCTGCTCGACACGCAGCGCAGCTATGCCCAGACCCGCATCGCGCTGGTGCAGGCTCAGGCGGCTCGCTACGCGAGCACGGCCGCACTGTTCCAGGCGCTGGGCGGCGGCTGGTGGAACGAGGGGCCGCTGGCCGACGCCTCGCGCCCGGGCAGCGAGGCCGTCATCGAACGACCCCGATTGGCGCCGGTGCGCTGAACGGTCGACCAACAAGAAAGTGGAGCGAGGAATTTCATGACCAAGCGGATGCTCATCATGCTGGGGTGCGTGTTGTTGCTGGTGGCCGGGCTGGCCTTCGGCTTCTATCTGCACGTGAGGGCCCTGATGGCCAGCGCGCCCAAGCCCGGCGCCCAGACCGTGACCGCGATGAAGGCGCAGATGCTCGAATGGCAGCCCCAGCTCAACGGCGTCGGCACGCTGGTCGCGGTGCGCGGCGTCGACGTCACGACCGAGATCGCGGGCATGGTGCGCAAGATCAATTTCAAGTCGGGCCAGGACGTCAAGGCGGGCGAGCTGCTGCTGCAGCTCAACGACGATGCCGACGTCGCCCAGCTGGCCTCGCTGAAGGCTACGGCCGACCTCGCCGCCACCACGCTCAAGCGCGACCAGGCGCAGCTGGCCGGCCAGGCGGTGAGCCAGGCGGTGGTCGACACCGACATGGCCGACCTTCGCAGCAAGCGCGCGCTGGTGGCGCAGCAGGAGGCGACGATCGCCAAGAAGGCGATCCGCGCGCCCTTCTCGGGCCGGCTCGGCATCACCACCGTCAACCCGGGGCAGTACCTGAACCCGGGCGACAAGATCGTGACGCTGCAGAACCTCGATCCGATCTACATCGACTTCTCGCTGCCGCAGGGTCAGATCGCGAACCTCCAGGTGGGCCAGGTGGTGAACGTGGTGGCCGACGCCTACAGCACCGAGGTGTTCCCGGGCAAGATCAGCGCGATCAATCCGAAGGTCGACACCAGCACGCGCAACGTGCTGATCGAGGCCACCGTCGCCAACCCCCAGAAGCGCCTGCTGCCCGGCATGTTCGCGCGCGCCAACGTCGACGTCGGCGAGAAGAAGCGCTACCTCACGCTGCCGCAGACCGCGATCACCTACAACCCCTACGGCTCGACCGTGTTCCTGCTTAAGCCGCCCGCGCCGCCACCGGCCCCGGGCAGCAAGGACGCCAAGGATGCCAAGCCCGCACCGCCGCCGCCGCCGCCGGGCACCGAGCACGACCTGGTCGCCCACCAGGTGTTCGTGACCACCGGCCAGACCCGCGGCGACCAGGTGGCGATCCTCTCGGGCGTGGCAGAGGGCGACCAGGTCGTCACGAGCGGACAGCTCAAGCTCAAGAACGGCACGCCGGTGGTGATCGACAACAAGGTGCTGCCGGCCGACAACCCCAACCCGAAGCCGCAGGAACGCTGAAGGCGCCCGATGAAATTCACCGACATCTTCATCAAGCGGCCGGTGCTGGCCATGGTGGTGAGCCTGCTGCTGGTGGTGCTGGGCCTGCGTTCGCTGTTCGGGCTGCCGGTCAGCCAGTACCCCAAGACCGAGAACGCGGTGGTCACGGTCACCACCACCTACTTCGGCGCCGATGCGCAGACCGTGGCCGGCTTCATCACGCAGCCGCTGGAGGCCGCGATCGCACAGGCGCAGGGCATCGACTACATGTCGTCGACCAGCACCAGCGGCGTCTCGACCATCACCGCCACGCTGCGCCTGAACTACGAGGCCAACCGCGCGCTGACCGAGATCAACACGCAGGTCAACTCGGTCAAGAACCAGTTGCCGGTGCAGGCGCAGACGCCGGTGCTCACGGTTGCGACCGGCCAGACCACCGACGCGATGTACCTCGGCTTCTACAGCGAGACGCTGCCGACCAACAACGTGACCGACTTCCTCGCCCGCGTGGTCAAGCCGCGGCTGGATTCGACACCGGGGGTGCAGACGGCCGAGCTGCTGGGCGCGCGCCAGTTCGCGCTGCGCGCCTGGCTCGACGCCGAGAAGATGGCCGCCCACGGCGTGACCGCGGCCGACGTGAGCGCCTCGCTGGCCGCCAACAACTACCTGGCCGCGCTCGGCGCGACCAAGGGCCAGATGGTCACGATTCCGCTGACCGGCGGCACCGACCTGCACACGGTGGACGAGTTCAAGAAGCTCGCGGTGAGGCAGAACGGCGACTCCATCGTGCGGCTGCAGGACGTCGCGACCGTCACGCTGGGTTCGGAGAACTACGACTTCAACGTCGCCTTCAGCGGCGTGCGCTCGGTGTTCGTCGGCATCAAGGTGGCGCCGGACGCCAACATCCTGCAAGTGGCGGAGCGCGTGCGCAAGGCCTTCCCCGAGATCCAGAGCCAGCTGCCGGCCGGCGTGGTGGGCGAGATCGTCTACGACTCGACCGACTTCATCAACACCTCGATCTTCGAGGTCGTCAAGACCCTGGTCGAGGCGCTGGTGATCGTCACGGTCGTGATCTTCCTGTTCCTCGGCAGCCTGCGCGCGGTGCTGGTGCCGGTGATCGCGATGCCGCTGTCGCTGATCGGCACCTTCTTCGTGATGCTGGCGCTCGGCTATTCGATCAACCTGCTCACGCTGCTGGCGCTGGTGCTCGCGATCGGCCTGGTGGTGGACGACGCGATCATCGTGGTGGAGAACGTCGACCGCCACATGAAGGAAGGCAAGACGCCGATGGAAGCGTCGATCATCGCGGCGCGCGAACTCGGCAGCCCGATTCTCGCGATGACCGTGGTGCTGATCGCGGTCTATGTCCCGATCGGCTTCCAGGGCGGCCTCACGGGCGCGCTGTTCACCGAGTTTGCGTTCACGCTGGCCGGCGCGGTCGCGGTGTCGGGCGTGGTCGCGCTCACGCTGTCGCCGATGATGTGCTCGCGCTTCTTCAGGCAGGAGCAGGACTCGGGCCGCTTCGCGATGGCGATCGACCGCGTCTTCGAGAAGGTGCGCCATGGCTACCACCGCACCCTGCACAGCCTGCTCGACACCCACATCGTGCTGATCGTGATGGGCGTGATCCTCATCGGGCTGCTGGTCGTGATGTTCAAGATGTCGAAGTCCGAACTCGCGCCCGAGGAGGACCAGGGCATCGTGCTCGGCCAGGTGGTGGGCCCTCCCACCGCCACCGCCGAGCAGATGCAGACCTACGCGCACCAGGCCTACGAGATCGCCAGGTCGCTGCCCGAGTACGACCAGATGTTCCAGATCACCGGCGTGCCGACGACCAACGCGGGCATCGGCGGCGTGCTGCTCAAGCCCTGGGACCAGCGCACGCGCAGCGCCAACGAGATCCAGAAGGAATTGCAGGCACGCTGGGGCGGGATCGCGGGCGCGCGCATCGCGGCCTTCCAGTTTCCGCCGCTGCCAGGGGCCTCGGGGCTGCCGGTGCAGTTCGTGATCACCACCACCGAGCCGTTCGAGAACCTCAACACCGTGGCGCAGCAGGTGCTCGAGAAGGCGCATGCGGCGAACCTCTTCTACTTCGCCGACACCGACCTCAAGATCGACAAGCCGCAGGTCACGGTGGAGTTCGACCGCGACAAGGTGGCCGCGCTCGGCATGACGATGCAGGACGTGGGCAACGCGCTCGGCGCCGCGCTCGGCGGCGGCTACGTCAACTACTTCTCGATCGCGGGACGCTCGTACAAGGTGATCCCGCAGGTGCTGCAGGTCGACCGGCTCAATCCTTCCGAGGTGCTGAACTTCTACCTGCGGACGCCGAGCGGCAGCATGATTCCCGCGAGCACGGTGGCGACGCTGAAGCACGAGGTGGTGCCGGAGTCGGTCACCCACTTCCAGCAGCTCAACTCGGTGACCATCTCCGGCGTGCCGGCGGGCTCGCAGGGCGACACGCTGGCCTTCCTGCGCAATGCGGTCTCGGAGGTGGCGCCCAGCGGCTATACGGCCGACTACGCGGGCCTGTCGCGCCAGTTCATGCAGGAGTCGGGCGGCTTCCTCGTCACCATGATGTTCGCGATCATCATCGTCTTCCTGGCCCTGGCTGCGCAGTTCGAGAGCTTCCGCGACCCGATCGTGATCCTGGTGTCGGTGCCGCTGGCGCTGTTCGGCGCCATGACCTTCATCTTCCTCGGCTTCGCGAGCATGAACATCTACACCGAGGTCGGGCTCGTGACGCTGATGGGCCTCATCAGCAAGCACGGCATCCTGATCGTCGAGGTCGCGAACCAGCACCGCAAGCAGGGCATGAGCAAGCGCGACGCGATCGAGGAGGCGGCCGCGCTGCGGCTACGCCCGATTCTCATGACCACCGCGGCGATGGTGTTCGGCGTCGTGCCGCTCGTGATCGCCTCGGGGGCCGGTGCCGCGGGCCGGCATGCGATGGGCCTCGTGATCTTCACGGGCATGTCGATCGGCACGCTGTTCACGCTGTTCGTGGTGCCTGCCATGTACCTGCTGCTGGCCGGCGAGCACGAGGCCGACCCGGAGGCCGAAGCCGCGGCGCGGGCCGAGGCGCAGCCGGCCGCTTCCTGACTACCACCACCACACGCTCAATGATGAAAACGAGTCGCCGATGTCGCACAAGCCTCCAGGGCTGATCTACGGCGTCGACGAGACGCCGCCACTTGGCGTCAACATCCTCAGCGGCCTCCAGCACGTGGGGCTGATGTCGATCTACCTGGTCTATCCGGTGGTCATTGCGCACGCCGCCGGGCTCGGCCCGGAGCTGGCGGCGGCGATGGTCAGCGCGACGCTGATCGCGCTGGCCATCGGCACCGTGCTGCAGGTGGTCAGGATCGGGCCGATCGGCTCGGGCTTCCTGTGCCAGCCGACCTCGAGCGTGGTCTACATGGTGCCCTCGCTGGTCGCGGCCCATGCGGGTGTGCTCTCGGCCGTGTTCGGCATGACGATCCTGGCGGGCCTGTTCGAGATGGCGCTGTCGCGCGTGCTGCCACGCCTGCGCGCGCTGTTCACGCCCGAGATCACCGGGCTGGTGGTGCTGCTGGCCGGCATCTCGGTCGGCGTGGTCGGGCTGCGCACGGCGCTCGATCCGCTGCACACCGGCAATGCGCCGGCCGAGGCCGACCTGATGCTCGGCATCGGCACGCTCGGGCTCATGGTGGCGCTCAATGTCTGGGGCAAGGGCTCGCTGCGCCTGTTCAGCGTGCTGATCGGGCTCACCGTCGGCTGCCTCGCAGGCTGGCTGCTGGGCCGGATCGACGCGCACGAGCAGCACCTGCTGGCGGTCGCGCCGCTGGTTGCGCTGCCGGCGCTCGGCTACGTGTCCTGGTCCTTCGAGGCCAGCCTGATTCCGACCTTCCTGGTGGCTTCGCTGGCGGCGGTGCTCAAGGTGATCGGCAACGTCACCACCTCGCAGAAGGCCAACGATGCCGGCTGGGTGCGCGCGGACATGGGATCGATCGGTCGGGGCGTGCTGGCCGACGGCCTGGGATCGGTCATGGCCGGCGTGGTCGGCGCGCCCGGCATCAATTCGTCGACCAGCGCAGTCGGCCTCGCGACCGCGACCGGGGTCGCGAGCCGGCGCATCGGCTGGTCGATCGCCGTGATCCTGCTGCTGTTCGCCTTCGTGCCCAAGCTCGGGCTGCTGTTCAACCTGATCCCGCGGCCGGTGCTGGGTGCGGCGCTGGTGTTCTCGTCGACCTTCATCGTGATCAACGGCCTGGTGATCATGACCTCGCGCCTGCTCGATTCGCGCAAGACGCTGGTCATCGGCCTGGCGATCGTGTTCGGGCTGGCGGTCGAGATCTTCCCCGGCCTGCTGGTCGTGCTGCCGCCCGCGATGCGGCCGTCGTTCGGCAATTCGCTGGTCTTCGGCACCCTGCTCGGGCTCGGGCTGAACCTGCTGTTCCGCATCGGCATCCGGCGCAGCCGGACGATGACGGTGACGCCCGGCGTGACCGGGCCCGATGCGCTCGAGCTGTTCCTCGAGGAGCAGGGCGCCGCCTGGGGTGCCCGCGCCGACGTCATCGAGCGCGCCAAGTTCAATCTCGTGCAGTCGATCGAGACCATCATCTCGAGCGGCGTCGCCACCGGGCCGCTGGAGGTCGAGGCGGCCTTCGACGAGTTCAACCTCGATCTCCGCGTGTCCTACGCGGGCGAGGCACTCGAGCTCCCCGAAGCCCGTCCCTCCGTCGAGGAAATCATCGAATCCGAGGATGGCGAGCGCAAGCTCGCGGGCTTCCTGCTTCGGCGCTTCGCGGACCGCGTGACTTCACGCCGCAACGGCGATCGCTCGACCATCGGCTTTCACTTCGATCATTGAGGCGTCGCGGCCCGGCTCGGACGCGGCAAGCGCCCCTCGCATGCAGCGCCGGTCGGCGCGTCGATTTCGATACGCCCAAATAAGTCACGACATCGTTCGTTTGTCGAGGCGTCTCGGCACGTTTTTGGTGCACATCTGGCTACATTCGTCTGGTTAATACACAGCAACGACTATTTTCCAGATGAACTGCCCCTCTCCTGCCGCCGATTCGAAGAACAAGACGCTGATGACGATCGCCGCGACGGCCGCGCTCCTCTCGCTGGCCGCCTGCGGTGGCGGCGGGGGTGGCGGCGGCTTCCTCCCGGTGGCCTCAGCGCCGGCACCCGCCGCCGCGCCAGCGCCCGCAGCGCCTGCGGCCCCTGCTCCGGCACCCGAACCCGTGGCGGTCGCCCCGGCGCCGGCGCCGGAGCCCGCGCCGGTTCCCGGCATCTGCGACCGCACCGGCACGGCCCTGCCGGCCTGCTCGGTCGATTTCTCGGACAACCACGCGCGCACGACGGTCGTGAAGGACAAGGAGAACGGTGTCGACGTCGACGTGATCCAGTTGCAGGCAGATCGTGGGACGCTCGTCAAATCGATCTATGAGGGCCACAACAATGGCGGCGCGGGCGACAAGGCCGTCTATGGCCTGAGCTTCCTGCACAAGGTCAGGCTCGCGGACTTCAAGGGCATCAGCTTCAAGCTGAAGTTCGACGCGCCGGGCACCACCACAACCGACGCCTACGTCACCTACACCGTGAGCAAGCAATGCGACGGCGCAGGATGGCTCAACCTGATCACCTCGACCGCGGACATGAAGCCTTCGGTGGCCGACGCGGACGGCTACGTCACCTACACCGCGGCCAGGGACGAAGCCAACTGGGCGCGTTCGGGCGGCAAGAAGGAGGAGTACGTCGACAACACCGATCCGCTGAATCCGGTCACCGAGGTCCTGCTCGCGAGCGGCTACGGCGTCGACAGCCCGAACCCGAGCTCTCTCGAGAAGCTGCTCACCCGCTATCCCGAGGCCTGCATCTACAACTTCCGCAATCCGGATGCCGCCGGCATCAAGGACGCCGATGGCGTCGCGACCACCCCGGCCGTGGATTTCAATCTGAGCGACACCAAGAATGCCGTGGCCAAGCGCTACTGGCTCAAGGACATCCAGGTCAACGGACAGAAGGTGTTCTGAGCGGGGCGCTCCGGCGGGTCTCCGACGGGCCCTGAGCGCCTTCACGATCGGCCACCCGGCCGACATGCACGTGCCGATCGCGGGCGTGCGAGCGGTTGCTGATGATGCTGCTGATGCTGCGGCCCGGGGACTCTTCAGCTCACGCACACGGATGCGCGCGATCGCGGCCGCGATCAAAGGCAGGCCGCTTCATTCCAAGACAGCGGATAGAACCGATCACTCATGCGGCAGGGCGTGAGTGCCTCCCGACCACCAACCTCGACGACCGCCGCTGCTTGCCATTGAGCAACAGGGGCTGCGTCATCGAGCGCATGCCGTCATGTCATGATCCCTTGCGGCAACACCGCGTCGCGCGCAGTTGCCGATCACGTGGCCCCACAGGCCGAACCTGATATCTGAAGGAGAACTCATGGCAAGCAAGACGGAAAAGGCAAGGACCACCAACGGCAAGGGGGGCGCGGACGGTGCGAAGCCGAACATCCTGGTCATCTGGGGAGACGACATCGGCGTCACGAACATCAGCGCCTACAGCGACGGCATCATGGGCTACGAGACGCCGCATATCGACCGCATCGCGAACGAGGGCGTCCGCTTCCTGCACTACTACGGCGAACAGAGCTGCACGGCGGGCCGCGCGGCCTTCATCACCGGTCAGCACGGCCTGCGCAGCGGCATGACGAAGGTCGGCTTTCCGGGCGCTCCGATGGGCATGAGCCAGCTCGATCCCTCCATCGGCGGCCTGCTCAAGAACCTCGGCTACGCCACCGGCCAGTTCGGCAAGAACCACGTGGGCGACCGCAACGAGAGCCTTCCGACCGTGAACGGCTTCGATGAATTCTTCGGCAACCTCTACCACCTCAACGCCGAGGAAGAGCCCGAGCTGCCCGACTATCCGAAGGACCCTTCCTATCGTGCCAAGTTCGGTCCGCGCGGCGTCCTCAAGTGCAAGGCCTCGGACAAGGACGACGCGACCGTCGACCCGCGTTTCGGCCGCATCGGCAAGCAGACCATCGAGGACACCGGCCCGCTGACCAAGAAGCGCATGGAGACGGTCGACGACGAGACTTCGGCCGCTGCGATCGATTTCATGAAGCGCCAGAACAGCGAGGGCAAGCCCTTCTTCTGCTGGTTCAACGCCACCCGCATGCACCTGCGCACGCACGTGCGCGATGGCCATCGCGGCCGCTACGAGCACGGCGACAGCGAATACCTCGACGGCATGATGGAGCATGACGACACGGTCGGCACCCTGCTCGACACGCTCGACGAACTCGGCATCGCCGACGACACCATCGTCGTCTACTCGTCCGACAACGGGCCGCACATGAACTCGTGGCCCGACGGCGCCATGACGCACTTCCGCTCCGAGAAGAACACCAACTGGGAAGGCGCCTTCCGCGTGCCCTGCGTCGTGCGCTATCCGAAGGTGATCGCGCCCGGTACCGTCACGAACGGGGTCATGGGCCACAACGACTGGATTCCGACGCTGTGTGCCTTCGCGGGCGAACCCGACATCGTCGCCAAGCTCAAGAAGGGCTACAAGGCCAACGGCAAGGACTACAAGGTCTGCCTCGACGGCTACGACCAGTCGGACTTCCTGCGCAAGGTGAAAGGCAAGGCAGGGTCCAAGGGTGCATTGAAGAGCGCACGCGACCTGTTCTTCTACACCGACGACGACGGCCTGCTGGTCGCGATCCGGCAGGGCGACTACAAGTATGTCTGCGCCGAGCAGCGCATGCAGGGCACCCTGGGGGTCTGGGCCGAGCCTTTCACCGAGCTGCGCCTGCAGAAGATCTTCAACCTGTTTCAGGATCCTTTCGAGCGCGCCGACATCACCTCGAACACCTTCTGGGACTGGCAGCTCAACCACATCGGCCAGGTCTACGGGCTGATGGAGAAAGTCTTCGAGTTCGCCGAGACCTTCAAGGAATTCCCGCCGCGCTCGTTCCCGCCCAGCTTCAACCCGGCGACCGTGCTCGAGCAGACCATGGCATCGATCCGGCAGCGCATGGAATCCGAGGCTCGAAAGGGCAAGTAGCACCTCGGCGCGCTCGTTGCATCAAAGGGCAATTGGGGCCTTGCGAAGAGCGCGCCAGTCTGCAATCGCCATGTGCTCGCAGGTCGCGGATATGCTGCGCGACGGTTCAACAATTGTCAGCAGTGAAGGTCGCGACATGATCGATCCTCGGGTCCGTTCGATGCTGGCGCTGGGCGCGCCGGCCATTCTGGTTGGCATCGCTGCAGCCCTGATCCTGTTGGTGGTGGTGCTGGCGGCGAACCTCCTCCAGCACTTCCTCTGGCAGTCCTTGCCGTCCCTGATGGGCGCGACAGCCAACACGTGGTGGTGGATCCTTGGCGTCATGACGTTCACCGGCCTTGCCGTAGGTTTGGTGGTGCGCTACGTACCGGGGCATGCGGGACCGGACCCCGCAACCGTATCGCTGTTCGGCGCACCGACGGCGATCGGCATCTTGCCGAGCCTGGCGCTGGCGCTGATCCTGGCATTGGCCGGCGGCGTCAGCCTCGGGCCGGAGAACCCGATCATCGCCATCATCGTCGGCCTCACCGTGGCCATCGGTGCCAGGCTGATGCCGCGCGTTGCCGCGAAGGGCTGGGTGATGTTGGCCGCGGCGGGCACGATCGGTGCGATGTTCGGCACGCCTGTGGCCGCAGCGTTGCTTTTCTCGGAGATGGTCGGCGGCGACAAGGACACGCCGATCTGGGATTCGCTCTTTGCCCCGCTGGTTGCCGCAGGAGCCGGCGCACTGACCATGTCGCAGTTCGAGGAAATGGACTTCTCGCTGCCGATCGATCCCTACCTGCATCCCACGCTCGGCGACATCGGGCTGGGAATGCTCGTGGCATTGGCGGCCATCGCCATCGGCATGGCGGCCGTGTGGCTGTTTCCTCGCATGCATCGACTCTTCAATGCCATAGGACATCCCGTCCTGATATTGACGCTCGGTGGATTCCTGCTGGGTCTGCTGGGCATATGGGGCGGGCCCATCACGATGTTCAAGGGCTTGGCCGAGATGAAGACACTGGCGAATTCCGCCGGGCAGCTCAGTGCCTCGACACTTGCGGTCATCGTCGTCATCAAGCTCGTGGCCGTGCTGATCTCGGCGACCTGTGGCTTCAGGGGAGGACGCATCTTTCCGATGGTCTTCGTCGGCGTTGCCTTCGGGCTGTTCGTGCACCAGCTCTTCCCGGCGGTACCGATGGCACTGGCGATCGCCTGCTCGGTGCTCGGCTTCACGCTCGTGGTCACCCGCGACGGCTGGCTCAGTCTCTTCATGGGCGCGATCATGATTCCGGGGATCGAACTCCTTCCGCTGCTGTGCGTCGTGATCCTGCCTGCCTGGCTCGTCCTCGCAGGCCGGTCCGAGATGCTGATCAAGGAAACCGGCGCCGGCAAGACCTGAGGAAGCCCGAATGAGCCTGGGAGTGCACGGGTCACCGTCCTTCGCGCAGTTGGAGAGACTGGCCTCGAGCGCGCCGACTCGCCTCAACCGCCCGTCGCCGCCAGCGCCTTCGTGATCGCCACCAGGTCGGTCGCCAGCCGCGCATTGCTGTCGGCCTGCTCGCGCTGGGCCTGGATCAGGTTGCGCTGCGCATCGAGCGGCACGAGGAAATCGGTCAGCCCGTTGTCGTAGCGCACGCGCGCCAGCTCGTAGGCATTGCGGCTGTTCTTCTCGCGCAGCCCGAGTTCGCGGTTGCGAAGGCGCTCGGCCGCATAGGCCGAGAGTGCATCATCGATCTCCTGCCAGGCCTTGAGCACGGTCTGCTGGTAGGCCACGGCGGCTTCCTGCTGCTGCAGCTGGCGCAGGGTGACGACGCTGCGCCGGCGCCCGGCATCGAAGATCGGCAGCTGCAGGGTCGGTCCGATCTGCCACTGGCGGCTGCCCCACTCGCCGAACTTGCTGCCGGTGGTGGATTCGTAGCCGAAGCCGGCGCCGATCGTGATGCGCGGATACAGGTCGGCGACCGCGACACCGATCGAAGCGGTCGCCGCATGCAGCTGCGCCTGGGCGCGCTGCACGTCGGGCCGCCGCAGCGCGACTTCCGAAGGCAGGCCCAGCGACAGGTCGGGCAGCTGCGCAGTCGCCATGCCGGCAGGCCGTGCCGCCAGCATCGTGTTCAGTGCGCCCGGGCCCTCGCCGGCCAGTAGCGTGATCTGGTTCATGGCCTGCGCCTCCTGCGCCAGCGACTGCGGCAGGCGTGCGCGCAGGTCCGCGAGCTGGGCGGCCTGGCGCGCGACGTCGAGGTCGGTCGTGAGCCCGCCGTCGGCGCGCACCTTGACCAGCTCCAGCGTCTCGGCGGCGGCCGCGATGTCGGCGCGCGCGAGCTCGATCTGGCGCTGCGCAGCGCGCAGCTCGAAGTAGCGCCGCGCGATCTCGGCCTCGATGCTGAGCCGCACCTGTGCCAGCGTGGCCTGGGAGCCCGCGAGATCGGCGTCGGCGGCCTCGATCGAGCGTCGCACGCGGCCCCAAAGGTCGAGCTCCCATGAAGCGTCGAACCCGGCCTGGAACAGGTTGAAGGGCTCGCTGAGCTCCTCGATGAGTTGGTTGCGGTTCACGGGGCGCAGCACGTCGATGGTGCGCGCGGTCGTGCCGTCCTCGCTGGGCCGCTGGCGCACCGCGCTGCCGTCGAGGTTCAGCTGTGGCGCCTGTGCCGCGGCGGTGGCCTTGCGCTGGCTGCGGCTCTGCGCCAGCCGCAGTATCGCGGTCTGCACGTCGAGGTTGGCCGCGAGGGCGCGCGCCTGCAGCTCGGCCAGCGTCGCATCCTGGAAGGCGGCCCATGAGATCGCGGCGGTGGCGGCCTGCGCGGTGGCGGAAGGGGGCGGCGGCGCGAGCTCGGCGGCGCCGCCGTGCCAGCTGGCGAAGTCGGCCGGCGCCTCGGCCGTGCGGGGCTGGTAGTCGGGGCCGACCGCGCAGCCTGCGAGGCCGAGCGCGACGGCCAGCAGCAGGGCGGCGGGGAGCGTAGGGCGCGCGTTGCAGCGCGGCGACCGGGGCGCAGTGGAAATGCAGAGAGGTGCGTTCATCGCGATATCCCTTGTGTTCAGACGAGGCGGTTGCGGAACAGCCATGAGGCCAGGGGCAGCGTGATGGCGGCCAGGGCGAGCAGTGGAATCAGGTCGTGCCAGACCACCGAGAGCCCGACGCCTTCGAGGTAGACGCGCTGGATCAGGTCGATCGCGAAGCGCAGCGGATTGGCCAGCGTGGCGATCTGCAGCGCCTCGGGCATGTTGCTCACGGGCGTGGTGAGGCCCGACAGCAGCATCATCGGCATGATCAGCACGAAGGTGTAGAGCATCGCCTGCTGCATGTTGGCCGACACCGCCGAGATCGACAGGCCGATGCCCACGCTCGCGACCGTGAACAGCAGCAGGCCGGTGTAGAGCGTGACCAGCGAGCCCGCCATCGGCACGCCGAACCACCAGCGCGTCACGAGCAGCACGATGGTCGACTGCACCAGCCCGATCAGGATCGGCGGCGCCACCTTGCCGAGCATGATCTGGGTCGGCGAGAGCGGAGTGACGAGCAGCTGGTCGAAGGTGCCCTGCTCGCGTTCGCGCGCCACCGAGAGCGCGGTCAGCAGCAGGGTCTGGATCATGCTGAGCGCAGCGATCATGCCGGGCATGAAGTTCCAGCGCGTCTCGAGGTTCGGGTTGTACCAGGCGCGCTGCTCGATCGTCACCGCGGGGCCGCTGCCGCCGTGAGTCGCGCGCCAGCCCGCGTTGAACCGGGTCACGACCGAATTGACGTAGCCGGCCGCAGAGCCCGCGGTGTTGGAATTGCGCGCGTCGATCACGAGCTGGATCGCGGCCTCCTCGCCGGCCTGCAGCTGTTGCTCGAAGCGCGGCCCGATGCCGATCACGAGCAGTGCCTGGCCGGAGTCGATCACCTTCGCGATGTCGGTCGGGGTGGAGAGCGTGGCCACGCGCCGGAACACGCCGGTGCCGTCGAGTTGCGCGGCCAGCGCGACCGAGGCGCCGCTGTGGTTATGGTCGAGCAGCGCGTAGTCGATGCGGTTGAGATCGTAGGTGGCGGCGTAGCCGAACAGCAGGCTCTGCAGCAGCGCCGGCACCACCAGGATGACGCGGTTGGCCGGGTCCTTGAGGATCGCGAGCAGTTCCTTGCGGAACAGGTTCGCGACCTGCTGCATGAAGGCGATGAAAGCGTGGGCCATGGCGGGCATTCCCTGGTCGTCAGTCGAGCCGCTTGCGCGTCACCAGCCGCGCCAGCGCGAGCAACACCACGGCGTAGGCCAGCAGGATCGCGCAGTTCCTGAACACCATCGGCCACACGGTGCCAGCGAGGAACAGCGTGCGGATCAGCTCCATGAAGTAGGTCGCCGGCAGCAGCTGGCCCACGATGCGCACCACCACGGGCACGTTGCGCAGGTCGAACAGGAAGCCCGACAGCATCAGCGAAGGCAGGAAGGCCGTGATCAGCGCCACCTGGCTGGCGAGGAACTGGTTGCGGGTGACCGACGAGATGAGGAGGCCGACCGCCACCGCCACCAGCATGTAGAGCATCGCGCTCACCACCAGCACCGCCAGCGAGCCCACCATCGGCACCTCGAACAGGAAGCGCGCCGCCAGCAGGCAGAGCGCCAGGCCGACCATGCCGATGCAGAAGTAGGGAATGATCTTCGCCAGCAGGATCTCGACCGGCCGCACCGGCGTCACGAACAATGCCTCGAAGGTGCCGCGCTCCCATTCGCGCGCCATCACGAGCGCGGTGAGAAAGGCGCCGACCAGCGTCATGATCAGCACGATCAGGCCGGGCACGAGGTACCAGGTGCTGGTGTTGGCGCTGTTGAACCACAGCCGTTGCTCGATCGTGACCGTACCGGTGGCGGGCCCGGCATCGGGCGGGCGTGCCGATCCGGACTGGTCGGTGCGGCGCAGGCCTTCCTGCGCGATCGCGCCGCTGACATAGCGCAGGATGATGTTGGCCTTGGCCGCATCGGCGCCGTGCACCACGACCTGGATGCGCGCGTCGCCCGCGGCCTGGCGGCGCGAGAAGTCGCCCGGCACGCGCACGATGCCGTCGACCGTGCGCTCGCGCATCAGGGCTTCGGCCTCGTGCATCGAAGCCACCACCACGGGCGATATGTAGGGCGTGAGCTGCAGGCCGGACACCGCCCGTGCCGCCGTGGGCGAGGCGTCTTCCATGACGATCGCGACCGGGGCGTTCCTGACGTCCAGCGAGAGCCCGTAGCCGAAGATCAGGATCAGGATGATCGGCAGCAGGATGCCGATCGCGATGCTGCTGGGATCGCGCAGCAGCTGGCGCGTCTCCTTGCGCGTGAGCGCGATCAGGCGCGCCGCCGAACGCTTCATGCGGCCACCTCTTGCGGCTTGTGGGTTGCCTCGCGTGCCTGCGTGACGATGCCGATGAAGGCGTCCTCCATGCTCATGCGTGCGGACTCGGTGCCGGCATCGCCGCGCCGGGCCTGTGCACGCACCTCGCGCGGCGTGCCGATGGCCAGAAGCTTGCCGGCGTCCTGGATCACGATGCGATCGCAGTATTCGGCCTCTTCCATGAAATGGGTGGTGATGATGATCGTGACGCCGGCCGCCGCGAGCGCCGTGATGCGGCGCCAGAATTCGCGCCGCGCCAGTGGGTCGGCACCGCTGGTGGGTTCGTCGAGGAACAGGATCTCGGGCTCGTGCAGCAGGCCGGTGGCCATCGCGAGGCGCTGCTTGAAGCCGCCCGGCAGCTGGCCGCTGGCGGCGTCTTCCTGGCCCAGCAGGTCGAACTGCGAGAGCACCGCGTGCATGCGCTCGCGCAGCCGCTGCCCGCGCAGCCCGTAGGCACCGCCGAAGAACGAGAGGTTCTCGTTGACCGTGAGATTGCCGTACAGCGCGAACTTCTGAGAGACGTAGCCGATGCGGCTGCGTGCCTGCGCGCGCGCATGGCGCAGGTTCACGCCCGCCACCTCGAGGAAGCCGCTGGTCGCGGGCAGCAGGCCGCAGAGCATGCGGAAGGTGGTGGTCTTGCCGGCGCCGTTGGGGCCCAGCAGGCCGAAGATCTCGCCGCGACGCACCTCGAAGCTGGTGCTCGCAACGGCAGTGAAGTCGCCGAACCTGCGCACCAGGTCCTTCACTTCGATCATGACCTCGTCGTTGGCTGCGGGCTTCGATGCGAGGGGATCGGCCAAGGTGGGCGCGCCGCTGGCCTTCGGTGCGATCGCGGTTCGGGCAGCTGCGGCTGTCTCGGCCTGCCGCCGTTCGCGAAGGATCACCATGAAGCCATCCTCTAGACGTTCGTCTGCGGATTGCACCGGCACGTCGCCGAGCAATGCCTGCAAGCGCTCGGCGCTCGCGTCGGGCCGGCGGATGAAGCGCACTTCTCCGCCTTGCGGCACGGCGTCGATGATGCTTTCCGGCGCGTCGAGCAGCCTTGCCTGCAGGGTGCGGGCCGGCGTGGACGGGTCGGGCCGCGCGACGAAGCACAAGCCGCGAGCCTTCGCGCGCAGGTCGGCGGGCGTACCCTGCGCCAGCACGCCGCCCTGGTCGAGCTGGAAGACCTGCGCGCAGCGCTCGGCCTCGTCGAGGTAGGCGGTGCTCACGATGACCGAGAGCTTCTCGTCGTCGACCAGCTGCGCGACGATCTCCCAGAGCTCGCGCCGCGAGAGCGGATCGACACCCACCGTGGGTTCGTCGAGCAGCAGCAGCTCGGGCGAGCGCACCAGCGTGCAGGCCAGGCCGAGCTTCTGCTTCATGCCGCCTGACAGCTTGCCTGCGGGGCGATCGGTGAAGCGGCCCAGGTCGGTCATCTCCATGAGCCGCGCATAGCGTGGTGCGCGCCGGTCGCGCGGCACGCCGTGCAGGTCGGCGTAGAGGTCGAGGTTCTCCTGCACGCTGAGGTCTTCGTAGAGGCCGAAGCGCTGCGGCATGTAGCTGATGCGGTCCTGCACCGCCTGCGGATCGGCGGCGACATCGATGCCCAGCACCTCCAGCCGTCCGGTATCGGCGCGCATCAGGCCGGCGGCGAGCCGCAGCAGCGTGCTCTTGCCGGCCCCGTCGGCACCCACCAGCGCGGTCAGCGTGCCCGCGGGCACCGAGATCGAGATGTCGCGCAGCGCCTGCGTGACGTCCTTCGATCCCTTGGCCGTGAAGCGCTTGTGCACGCCGGTTGCCACCAGCGCCATCGTGTTCACGGCCGCTTCCCGGTGGGTGCCCCGGCCGCATCGAGCACGATGTCGACCGTCACTGGCATGCCCAGGCGCAGCTCGTCGTCGGCATCGTCGGCCAGCACGCGTACCTCGTAGACGAGGCTGGTTCGCAGGTCCTGCGTCTGTACCGTCTTGGGCGTGAATTCGGCCACCGACGAGATGTAGCCGACCTTGCCGGCGAACGGCCGGTCGGGCCGGCTGTCGATGCGCAGCCGGGCCGCCATGCCCGGCTTGATGCGGCCCAGGTCGACCTCGTTGACATAGGCGCGCACCCACTTGGGATCGGTGATCGCGAGCGTGTAGACCGGCCGCTGCGGCGAGGCCATGTCGCCGGGCTCCATGAGGCGCGCGCGCACCACCGCGTCGATCGGTGCGCGCAGCTCGGATTCGGCGATCTGGTGCCGCACCAGCGCCAGCGCGGCGGTGGCGGCGTCGAGCTGTGCCTGGGCCTGCGCGATGTCTTCCTTGCGCGGCCCGGTCACGACCAGCTGCTGTGCCTTGCGGGCGTTCTCGAGCTGGGCCAGCGCCACCTTGCGGCGCGACTGCGCGGCGTCGATGTCCTGCTGGCTCACGGCACGGCCGGCACTGCCTTCGCGGATGCCCTGCAGCCGCTCGAGCTGCTGGCGTGCGAGTTCGGCATCCGCCTGCGCGGCCGCGACCTGGGCGCCGGCCTGCGCCACTTCCTCGGGCCGGCTGCCGGCCTTGAGCCGCTGCAGCGCCTCGCGGCGCACCGCGATGTCGGCCTCGGATTGCGCGGCACGCAGTGTCAGCGTGCGCGTGTCGAGGCTGCCGAGCACCTGGCCGGCCTTGACGCGATCCCCTTCCTGCACCGCGAGCTTCTCGATGCGGTCGCTGCCGTTGAAGGCCAGCGACACCTGTCGCAGGTCGACGTTGCCGTACAGCACGAGCCGCGAGGTGTCCGTCTCGTCATGCCGGAAGGACCAGGCGGCGAGGGCGCCAGCCGCGGCGACGAGGACGGCGGCGATCAGCAGGGGCTTCTTGTTCATGATTCGGAGCGCTTGCGTGCGAGGGGAGAAGATGAAGTAGACTGATCATAATGAATTGAAATTTCAATTTCAACTAGTTCCGCCGACCACCTGTTTCAAGCTGTTCATCCCATGCGCAAATCCGAACCGCGCCCCGCGGCGCCCGTTTCATCCAGGACGCCTGCCGGGGCGACCGCCAGGCGGCGTGACCCGGCAGGCGCCACTGCAAAGGCCGCAGCCCCGAAGGCCCCGGCGCCGCTCGCGCGCGGCAAGCGCACCGACGGCGATGCCACGCGCGTGCACCTGCTCGAGACTGCGGGCCGCGTCTTCGCCGAGCGCGGCTTCGCCGAGACCACGAGCAAGGAGATCTGCGAGCGCGCCGGCACCCAGCTGGCCGCGGTCAACTACCACTTCGGCAGCCGCGAGGCGCTGTACGAGGCGGTGCTGGTCGAGGCCCACCGGCAGATCGTCGAGGTGGAGGAACTCGAGTTGCTGGCGAGCGGTCCCGGCGATGCCGGCCGGAAGTTCATGGCGGTGCTGCAGCGCCTGATCGGCCTCTCGGCGCGCGGCGCCGTGCCGTGGGGCGTGCCCGTGGTGCTGCGCGAGGTGATGTCGCCCTCCGCCCAATTGCCGGCGCTGGTCGAAAAGGCGATCCGGCCCAAGGCCGCGATCGTGCTCGGGCTCATGGGCGAGGTGCTGGGCCTGCCGCCCGATCACCCGGCCGTGCAGCGCGCGCTGATCTTCACGGTGCTGCCGGTGGTGGTGATGCTGCTGGTGCCCAGGGAGCTCGTGGCCCGCGTGCTTCCGGGCGCGGCCCGAGGCAGCGCCGGCCTCGAGGAAGACCTCATGCGCTACGTCAAGGGTGGCCTCGCCGCGATGGTCGAGGCGCATAGGGCGGCGACACGGCCGGGGGCCAAGGTGCGCCGGGCGGTGCTGCCCAGGTAGGCGCGGCGGCCCGCCGGTGCGTGCTCAGTCGCTCGGCGTTGCGACCTCGACTTGACGCGGATCAGGAGGACGCGGCCGCCGCGAGCGGCAGCGCTGTCTTGTAGCGCACCTGCTTCAAGGCAAAGCTCGAGCGGATCTTCTCGAGCCCGCTGATCGGCGTGAGCTGTTCCAGGATGAACTTCTCCAGCGCCGCGATGTCGGCCACGGCGACGCGGATCAGGTAGTCGCTGTCGCCGGTCATGAGATAGCACTCCATGACCTCGTCGTGCTCGACGATGCGCCGTTCGAAGTCGGCCAGCGAGGCCTTGCTCTGCGTCGTGAGGCTGATCGAGATGAAGACGTTGAGTCCGATCCCGAGCGCCGCCGGATTGGCGATCGCGACATAGCGGTCGATGACGCCGTGGGCTTCGAGCGCCTTCACGCGCGCGAGGCAGGGCGAGGGCGACAGGTGCACGCGCCGGGCGAGTTCGACATTCGACAAGCTGCCGTCGCGCTGCAGTTCGTCGAGGATGCGGAGATCCGTGCCGTCCAGTTTCATGAAATGCCGCTGGTTCCTGAAATTAGAGCATTTTATGCCGTCCATCGTTGAAAGTGCCCCATGAACGGCATCAAGAGCCAGCGCCCCGATTCTAGAATTCCGGTCATGAACGCCCACACTTCCTCGTCGCTGGCCGCACTGGTGCGCATGGCCGATCCCGATCCGCAGGAAACCGCCGAATGGCGCGATGCCTTTGCGGCGCTGGTCGAGGCCAGCGGTCCCGAACGCGCTCGGCAGATCCTCGACGCCCTCGCCGTGGACGCCCGCACGCGCCGCACCGGCTGGGCGCCCGAGCTCTGCACGCCCTACGTCAACACCATCGCGGTCGATGCGCAGCCGGCCTTTCCCGGCGACCTCGCGATCGAGGAGCGCCTGGCCTCGCTGATGCGCTGGAACGCGCTGGCGATGGTGGTTCGCGCCAATTCGAGCTACGGCGAACTCGGCGGCCACATTGCGAGCTACGCGAGCGCGGCCGACCTGTTCGAGACCGGGTTCAACCACTTCTTCCATGCGCGCAACGCTGCGCATCGCGGCGACCTCGTGTTCTTCCAGCCGCACAGTGCCCCTGGCGTGTACGCACGCGCCTTCCTCGAAGGCCGCCTGAGCGAAGGCGATCTCGCCCACTACCGCCAGGAGCTCACGGCGCCGGCCTTCACCGAGGGCCGCGGCGCACGCGGGCTCAGCAGCTATCCGCATCCCTGGCTGATGCCGGATTTCTGGCAGTTTCCGACCGGCTCGATGGGCATCGGTCCGATCAGCTCGATCTACCACGCGCGCTTCATGCGCTACCTCACGCATCGCAACCTCCTCGATTGCGAAGGCCGGAAAGTCTGGGGCGTGTTCGGCGACGGCGAGATGGACGAGCCCGAATCGATGAGCGCGCTGACGCTCGCCGCGCGCGAGAAGCTCGACAACCTCGTGTGGGTGGTCAACTGCAACCTGCAGCGCCTGGACGGCCCGGTGCGCGGCAACGGCCGCATCATCGACGAACTCGAGAAGCTGTTCGCCGGTGCCGGATGGAACGTCATCAAGCTGGTCTGGGGCAGCGACTGGGACGGACTCTTCGCGCGCGACACCACCGGCGCGCTGGTGCGCGCCTTCGCCAACACGGTCGATGGCCAGATGCAGACCTTCGCGGCCAAAGACGGGCGCTTCAACCGCGATTCGTTCTTCGGCCAGAACGAGGAACTCGCGCGGCTCGCGCAGGGCATGACCGACGAGCAGATCGACCGCCTGAAGCGCGGCGGCCACGACCTCGTGAAGATCCACGCGGCCTACGCCGCGGCGGCCGCGCATCGGGGCCAGCCCACCGTGATCCTGGCCCACACCAAGAAGGGCTACGGCATGGGCGCAGGGCAGGGCCGCATGACCACGCATTCGCACAAGAAGTTCGAGAGCGCCGACCTGATCGGCTTTCGCAACCGCTTCTCGCTGCCGCTCAGCGACGAGCAGGCGACCTCGCTGGCCTTCTACAAGCCGGCCGAGGACAGCGCCGAGATGAAGTACCTGAAGGCGCATCGCGAGGCGCTCGGCGGCTCGATGCCGCGCCGCGAGACGGCCTGCGAGCCTGTGCCGAAGCCTGCGCTCGCGGCCTACGGCCAGTTCGCGGTCGCTGCCGCGGGCAAGGAGATGAGCACCACGATGGCCTTCGTGCGCATGCTCGGCAACCTGCTCAAGGACCCGACGCTGGGCCCGCGCGTGGTGCCGATCGTGGCCGACGAGGCGCGCACCTTCGGCATGGCCAACCTGTTCAAGCAGGTCGGCATCTATTCGAGCGTGGGCCAGCGCTATGCGCCCGAGGACATCGACTCGATCCTGAGCTACCGCGAGGCGACCGACGGCCAGATCCTCGAGGAAGGCATCAGCGAGGCCGGCGCGATCGCGAGCTGGACCGCGGCGGCCACGAGCTACAGCGTGCATGGCCTCGCGATGCTGCCGTTCTACATCTACTACTCGATGTTCGGCTTCCAGCGCGTGGGCGACCAGATCTGGGCCGCGGCCGACCAGCGCCCGCGCGGCTTCCTGCTGGGTGCCACCTCGGGTCGCACCACGCTCGGTGGCGAGGGGCTGCAGCACCAGGACGGCACCAGCCACCTGGTGGCGGCGACCATCCCGAACTGCAAGGCCTACGACCCTGCGTTCGCGGGCGAGATGGCCGTGATCGTCGACGCCGGCATCCGCGAGATGATGGTCGAGCAGAAGGACGTCTTCTACTACGTCACTCTGATGAACGAGAACTACGCCCAGCCCGACCTGCCCGCGGGCGCCGAGTCCGACGTGCTGCGCGGCTGCTATCGCTTCGACGGCTGGCAGGGTGCGGGTTCGGTGCGCGGTGCCGAAGCGCGGGTCACGCTGCTCGGTTCGGGCGCGATCCTGACCGAGGTGGTCAAGGCCGCGCAGCTGCTCGCGGCCGAGGGCATCGCCTGCGAGGTCTTCAGCGTCACGAGCTGGAGCGAACTGGCGCGCGACGGCGCCGCCTGCGAAGCCGCGGCCTTGCGTGGCGAGCCGGCGGTGCAACCCTTCATCGCGCGGCAGCTGGCCGGCGGCTCGGGGCCGATCGTGGCGGCCACCGACTACGTGCGTGCGGTGCCCGAGAGCGTGCGCGCATGGCTGCCCGCCGGCCGGCGCTACCTCACGCTGGGCACCGATGGCTTCGGCCGCAGCGACACGCGCGCGGCGCTGCGCGATTTCTTCGGCGTCGACGCCGCCAGCATCGCGCATGCGGCGAGGTTCGCTATCCGCGAGCGCGGCGACCGCTGAGGCGCTACATTCGGCGCCGGAGACTCACTCGAAGGAGGCCGCATGACCGCCACGATCCGCCCGAAGACATTCGCCCACATCGTCTACCGGAGCTATCGCTTCGACGAGATGCTGGACTGGTACGTGAAGGTGTTCGACGCCAGGGTGCAGTACCAGAGCCCCGTGATCGCCTTCGTGACCTACGACGAGGAGCATCACCGCATCGCGCTGCTCAACCTCGGCATCGTCAAGGGCGAGTCGCAGGAGAAGGTGCCGCGCGGCGCGCCGGGGGTCGACCACGTGGCCTATGGCTACCGTTCGCTCACCGAGCTGCTCGACAAGTACCTCGAGCTGAAGGCGAAGGACGTGCTGCCGTACTGGTGCATCCATCACGGCATCACCGTGTCGCTCTACTACGCCGACCCCGACGGCAACCAGATGGAGTTCCAGGCCGACAGCTACGACAGCAACGACGCCGCCAATGCGTTCATGCACGGACCGGACTTCGAGCTCAACCCGATCGGCGTCGAGTTCGATCCCGAGGCCCTGATCGCGCGCCTGCGCGCGGGCGAAAGCGAAGCCGCGCTGCGGCTGCGCACCCGGCACCTGCCGGTGTCGGAGCTGCGCGGCACGCTGATGGGCTGAGCGCCGCGTGCCCGGATGGAAGTCGTCCATCGCCTGATCGCCGACGCAGTGCTCGTGCTGCACGGGCTCTTCATCCTGTTCGCGGTGTTCGGCGGCCTGGCCGCCTGGCGCTGGCCCCGGCTCGCATGGCTGCATCTGCCGGCCGCGGCCTGGGCCGGATGGGTGGTGTCGGTCGGCTGGATCTGCCCGCTCACGCCACTGGAGAATGCGCTGCGCCGCCGTGCCGGCGAGGCCGGCTACGGCGGCGGCTTCGTCGAGCACTACCTGACCGCGCTGATCTACCCCGAAGGCCTGACGCGGCCGGTGCAGTTCGCGCTCGGCGTCGGCGTGCTGCTCTTCAACGCCCTCGTCTACGGGCTCGTGATCTGGCGGCGCCGGCGCTCGCGGCATGCGCGAGGCCGGTGATGGCCGCCTGCCTGTGGGCGATCAGGCCGGGCCGCCGAGCTGCTCCCGGAGGAAGTCCACCGTGCGGCCCCAAGCCAGCTTCGCCGCGGCCGCGTCGTAGCGCGGTGTCGTGTCGTTGTTGAAGCCGTGCTGCGTGTCCGGATACTGGAAGTCCGTGAAACGAACGCCGGCCGCCTTGAGCGCTGCCTCGTAGGCCGGCCAGGCGGCATTGATGCGTTCGTCGACCGCGGCGCGCTGGACCAGCAGCGGCGCCTTGACCTTCGCGGCTTCGGCGGGCGCCGGCGTGTTGCCGTAGAAGGGCACGGCCGCATTCAGGTCGGGCAGCCGCGTGGCGAGCAGGTGGGCGATGCCGCCGCCCCAGCAGAAGCCCACGACGCCGAGCTTGCCGGTGGCATCGGGCCGCGTCCGCAGCCATGCCGCGGCGGCCAGGAAATCCTGCTGCGTCTTGGCCTGGTCGAGCTTGGCAAAGGCCTCTCGAGCCTTTTCTTCATCGCCTGGGTAGCCGCCCAGCGGCGACAGCGCGTCGGGCGCGAAGGCCATGAAGCCGTCGAGCGCGAGGCGGCGCGTGATGTCCTCGATGTGCGGATTGAGCCCGCGGTTCTCGTGCGCCACCAGCACCGCGGGCAGCCGCTGGTTGCCGGCGGCCACCGGGCGCGCGAGGTAGCCGCGCACCGTGCCGCTGCCCTCGGGCGAGGGGAAGCTCACGCGTTCGGCCTTGAGCTTCGGGTCGCCGGGCGCCACCTGCTGGCCTACCGCGAAATTGGGGCTCAACGCCGCCAGCAGCCCGGCCGCCGTGACGCCGGCCTTCGCGAACTTCTGGGCCTGCGCGAGGAAACCGCGGCGGTCCAGGTTGCCGTGCACGTAGGCGTCGAAGAGTATGAGCAGTTCCTGGTCGAAATCCTGGGCAGTCAGGCGAGGGGGCATGGTCCGGCCTTCAAGTGGGAGTGGATGGAGGAGGGACAGCTTAGCCGCCTCGTGTTAACAGGTTGCGGCTAGAGGGCTTCCCAGCCGCCGCTGCGCGCTGACGCGAACAGCGCCTCGATGGTGCGCAGCGTGCCCAGCGCATCCTCGATCGGCCAGCTCGGCATCGGCTCGCCGAGCAGCAGGCGCGAGAAGCGCTCGATCTGCAGCGCGTACTGGTTCACCGGCTCGAATTCGAAGCGCTGCGTCGGCAGCCAGCCGACGGAGGTGGCGTCGCCGAGCTCGATGCGCGAAGGGGTGGGGCGGCCGTGCGCATAGGGGAAGTCGAAGCGCATCCAGCCATCGGCACCCATCACCGAGAGCTGCTGGTGCGACCCCCAGCCCGCGGTGCCGGCCTGGGTGGCCACCGTCAGCGTCGCATGCGCGTCGCCGTAGTCGAGCAGCGCGCTCGTGAGGCGGTCGATGCCGAAGGCCGGATCGCGCTCCATCGCCGCCACCACGCGCAGGGGCGGGCGGCCGAAGACCAGGTTGCAGCCGCTGATGGCGTAGGAGCCCAGGTCGTAGGCCGCGCCGCCGCCGGCATCCGGATCGTTGCGCACGTCGGCCGGATCGAGGAACTGCTTGGCCAGCGTGGTGTGGGCCGCGCGCACCGGGCCGATGGCGCCCGCGGCCATCAGCTCGGCGAACTTCGTCCACTGCGGGTGGTTGCGAAAGCCGAAGCCTTCCTCGATGTGGCGGCCCGTGCGGTCGCGCACCTCGCAAAGCTGCTGCACCTGCGCTGCGCTGAGGCACAGGGGCTTCTCGCACAGCACGTGCTTGCCGGCCTCCATGGCACGCACCGACCACTCGAAGTGCAGCTGGTTCGGCAGCGGCACGTAGACCGCGTCGATGTCGGCATCGGCCAGCAGCGCCTCGTAGCTCGGATAGACGCGCGGGATGCCGAGCGTCTCGGCGGTCGCGCGGCCCTTGGCGGCGTCGCGCGAGGCAAGGCCCAGCAGGGTCGCGCTCGGCGCTTCGCGCATGGCCGGCATGGTGCGGCCGGTGGCGATCGCGGCGGCACCCAGCACGCCCCAGTTCACTGTCTTGTTGCTCATGATGGTCGATCCTTCGTCGTGTTCTTCAGGCAATGGCGGGCGATCCGAAGCGGCATTCTTCGATGCCCGCCACCTCGACATCGAGCGCGAGCAGCGATCCGGCCAGCGGCTGCTCGCGCAGCGCGCGGCGATCGAGGAATTTGCGCGCGGTCGTGATGTAGAGCGTCCTGAGTTCCGGGCCGCCCAGGCAGACGCAGCTGACGTTGCGGGCCGGTACCTCGACCACGCGATCCACCTTGCCCTCGGGCGTGTAGCGGACCACCTTGCCGGCGCCGAAGATCGCGTTCCAGACGAAGCCCTGCGAATCGACGCAGGCGCCGTCGGGCCGTTCGCGGCTCGCGGCGTGGTCGACGAAGACGCGTCGTTCGCCGAGGGTGCCCGCGGCGTCATCGAAGTCGAAGCGCCAGGTGACGAAGCGCCGCGTGTCGGAGAAGTACAGCGTGTCGTGCCCAGGCGAGAAGGCCACGGTGTTGGACACGATGACGTCGCCGAACTGCCGCTGCACGCTGCCTTCGGCGTCGATGCGGTAGAAGCCGCCGTTCGGGCGGTGCAGCTGGTTGTCCATGGTGCCGACCCAGAAGCGGCCGCGGGCATCGCAGCGGCCGTCGTTGAGGCGGTTGTCGATGGCCGGGTCTTCCACCTGGCACAGCAGCGTGGTGGCGCCGGTGGCGAAATCGAACACGTGCAACGCCAGGTCGATGCCGATCAGCACGCGACCCGGCTCGTGCATCAGCGCCAGCGAGCCGAGGTAGCGGCCTTCGAAGCCGAAGACGTCGTGCCGGCCCGAGGCCGGATGAAAGCGCTGCAGTCGGCCGCCGTCGATGTCGAGCCACAGCAGCGACTGCGTGTGCGTGCACCACAGCGGCGTCTCGCCGAGCAGGTCCTGTCCTGGCAGTACGCAGCGGACCGCGCCTGCCGTGTTCATCGGACGCCGCCCGGCTTGACGCGCGCCGGTCGGTCCGCGAGGTTGCCCCAGGTGCCGACGTTGGCCGCCTTGAGCAGCGGCGACGCGTTGCCCGACACCGCGAGCTCCTCGGCCGCGTCGAGCAGCGACTGGCTGAACTGCGTCATGCGCTTGCTCGTGAGCCGTGCGCTCGGCCCGGCGATGACGATCACGCCGGTGGCCGGGCCGTCGGGCCGCTTGACCGGCGCCGCCATGGAACTCATGCCGAGCGCATAGGCATCCTGGATGATGCTGAAGCGCCGCTTGCGGTGCTCGGCCAGCACCTTGAGCAGTGCCTTGATGCTGGCGGGCGCGTTGGGCCCGTAGTCGCGCGCGTCGCCCAGGCCCTGGCGGCTCACGTACTCGATCGCCTCGTCCTCGGGCAGCGTCATGAGCCAGGCCTGCCCGGCCGCGCTGCAGGACAGCCGCAGGTCGATGCCCATGTCCGGGTCGTACATGAGGCCGGAGCGGGCGCCCTGCGCCTTGGCGACCAGCGTGAGGCGTTCGCCGTCGACGATCGCGAGCCGCACCAGCTCCTCGGTGGCCTGCGCGAGGCGGGCGAGCACGGGCTGGGCAATGTCGACCACGCCCGACTTGCTCAGGAAGCTCAGCCCCATCGAGGCCATGCGCGTGGTGAGCGCGTAGTCGCTGCGCTGGGGCATCTGGCGCACGTAGCCGAAGCGCATCAGTTCCTGCAGCGTGCGGTGGCAGCCGCTGCGCAGCTGGTTCAGTTCGGTGGCGATCTGGCCGAGGCTGGCGCCGTCGGGGTAGGCCGTGAGGTATTCGAGGATGGCCAGGGACTTTTCGAGGGAACCGCTCAAGTGGACTCTCCAGGGCGCTCGGCCATTCAAAAGTTGAATGATATAAAAAAGTTGAACGACGTTCAACTCTTTGGCAATATGCGCCACCGCGCGGCATCCGGTGCCGCAGCCAGGAGACACGAAAGCATGAGAAGGACAAGCATCAAGCCGCTTCGCCGGGTCGGTGTGGCCGCGGGCATTCCCGTTCGGGCGGGTGCCTGATGGCCCTGCTCGGTGCGGCCGCGCTGGCCATGTGGTGGGACATCTCTGCCGAGGTGCGGTCCGATTTCGAGGACTGGCACGCGCACGAGCACTTTCCGGAGCGGCTCGCGATCCCGGGCTTTCGCCGCGGCACGCGCTGGCGCAGCGCCTCGCCCGGCGAAGGCATGTTCGTGATGTACGAGCTCGAGAACTACGACGTGCTCGCCTCGCCGGGCTACCTCGAACGCCTCAATGCGCCCACGCCCTGGTCGACGCGGCTCATGCCGGAGCACCGGAACATGGTGCGCAGCCAATGTCGCGTGCTCGAGTCGGGCGGCGGTGGCGTGGCAGGCCATGCGCTGACGCTGCGCCTGTCGCCGGCGGCCGGCCGCGACGACGAGGTGCGCGCCTTCTTTCGCGCCCGCATCGCAGCGCTGGCACAGCGACCGGGCCTGGTCGGCGCCCACCTGCTGCGGCATGCGGCGCCGCCGATCGCCGCCACCACCGAACAGAAGATCCGCGGCTCGAACGACAGCTTCGCGGACTGGGTCTTCATCGCCTGCGGCTATGACCTCGGCGCCTTGGAGGCGCTGGCCGAGACCGAACTGTGCGCGTCCACGCTGGCGGCCCACGGCGTGGCGCCCGGCCACGTCGCAGGCAGCTACGGCGTCGCCTTCTCGGCCACGCCGGCGGACATCGCCTGAAGGTCATCGCCAAGAGTTCCCGAACCCGCGGCCCTCGCCGGCCGCTTCATTGAAACCCAGGAGACTGTCCCATGAAGCTTCGCAGTGTCATCACCCTCGTCGCGCTGGCTGCCGCCTGCGCCTGTGCTTCCGCGCAGGTTCAGGAGCGCACCATCCGCTTCGGCCATGTCGTGCAGCCCGGCCACCCGATCGCGGTCGGCACGCAGAAGTTCGCCGAGATCGTCGCCGCCAAGAGCGGCGGCAAGATCAAGGTGCAGGAGCTCGGCGGCGGCAGCGTCGGCGGCGAGCAGCAGCAGCTCAGCGCGGTGCAGGGCGGCGTGCAGGACATCACGCTTCCGTCCGCGACCGTGATGGGCGGCGTGGTGAAGGAGTTCACGCTGCTCGACATCCCGTTCTCGTTCAGCAAGGCCTCGGACGTCGACACCGTGCTCGCGGGCCCCTTCGGCCAGCAGCTGATGGCCCGCCTGCCGGAGAAGGGCCTGGTCGGCCTCGCGTTCTGGGAGACCGGCTTTCGCAACTTCACGAACAGCAAGAAGCCGATCGTCAACGTGGAAGACCTGAAGGGCCTCAAGCTGCGCGTGATCCCGAACCCGATGTTCATCGAGAGCTTCGCTGCACTGGGAACCAACCCGGTTCCGATGCCTTTCCCCGAGCTCTACGGCGCGCTCGAATCCAAGGCCATGGACGCCCAGGAGAATCCGTTCAGCGTGGTGCTGACCAGCAAGTTCAACGAGGTGCAGAAGTACCTGAGCGTGACCAACCACGTGTACACCGCCAACCCGGTCGTGATCAGCAAGAAGGTCTGGGACAAGCTCTCGCCGGATGAACAGAAGATCCTGCAGGAAGCCGCCGTCGAGGCCGGTGCCTACGAGCGCAAGTTCAGCCGCGACGCCGCAGCCATCGCGCGCAAGGAGCTCGAGACCAAGGGCATGCTGATCAACGACGTGCCGCCCGCCACGCTGGCGAAGATGCGCGAGCTCACCAAGCCGGTGGCGGACAAGTTCGCCGCAACCTACGACCCGGCCGTGGTGAAGACCTATCGGGCCGAGATGGAGAAGATCCAGGCGCGCTGAGTCCGTCCAATCCCTCGACACCGGGTCCTCGCCGCGGACCGCCTGGTCGCGCCGCCCTAAAAGTAATGCCTTGGTTTTCAACTTGAAACACATTGACGCGTTCCGTCATGGTTTGATGGCAGCAGCGAGGGGGCCTGGAGATCATGTCGAGCTCGGCGCCATTGGATTCATACGACGTGCAATGCGTGAAGTGCTTCTCGCCCTTGAAGGGCGGGGAGCGCTACTGCGCGGTCTGCGGCTGGGACCAGGAACCCTGGCTGCCTGAGCCCGAGCCGCCGAAGCCGGGCGAGGTGGACCTCGACGTCAACCTCGATGCGTCCGACACGCTGCCGCCCGCCGAAGAGGTGGAGGCGCCGAAGAACGATCCCGCGACCTCCGCCGGCGGCCTGGCGCTGCTGGATGCGGCGGTTCTGCCGGGCGCCGGCATGCCGCAGTGGCAGAAGGAGGCCAACGACGCCGCGGGCCCGTCGCGCTGGACCCGGCGCGTCCCTGCGCTGCTGGTGAGCCTCGCGGTCGCGTTCGGGGTCGTGGCGCTGGCCCTGGTAGTCGATCATTTCTATTTCGACAAGCAGAACGAGTTCGGCCGGCTGCGCGAGTTCAAGGCCGGCATGGTCCAGGTTCGCGCGGCGCTCAAGCGGGGGGACCTGCCCGCCGCCGAACGCCTGCTCGATGCGCTCGACGCCGAGCACGCGGACGATGTCGGCGTGCAGAAGCTGCGCGAAGAACTCGACCAGAGGGAAGAGGCGCTGGCCGCCAGCGCGACCTCCGGCGTCGTCGCACCCGCGCCGCCGCAGGCAACGCCGGCAAGCAGGCCGGCCGAAGCGCCGCCGGCCCGCATGCAGGAGCCTCCGGCTGTGCCCGCGCCCGCGCCCGCGCCTGCGGCCGCCGCCGGCGCCGCGGAGCCTCCCTGCAGCGAGGCGCTGTCGGCGCTGTCCCTCTGCCCGAAGGCAGCGCCCGCGCAGCCGCCGCGCGAAGCCACACCCCCGCCCTGAGGCCACGCCAGTCACGAGGAGCCCGCATGCCCACCACGATCAGATCCCTGCTGGCCTCGCTGAGCCTGGCCGTCCTTGCGGGCGCGGTCGCTGCGGCGCCGGCCCCGGGCCGCGCGCAATACAAGATCGTGACCGCGTCCAAGACCGGCACCTACATCGAGATCGGCCGCGACCTGGCCAAGTTCGTGGCCGATCCGGCCGGCTTCGATCTCGAGGTGCTGGAGTCGAAGGGGTCGGCCGAGAACATCCAGCGCATGCGCTTCGAGCCCGGCGTCAAGCTCGCGCTGGTGCAGTCCGACGTCTACCAGGCCTTCCTCGACCAGGCCAAGGCCGGCAATGCCGACGCGGGCAACATCATCCGCCCGCTGCGGCTGATCATGCCGCTCTACGACGAGGAGATCAATTTCGTGGTCCGCGCCGACTCGCCGCTCAATTCGATCCACGAGATCAAGGGCAAGAAGATCGGTGTCGGTCCGCTGGGCAGCGGCACCGCCCTGACTTCGCGCACCGCCTACCAGCTGATGTTCGATGAACCCCTGCCGGTGGAGAACACGCAGTACCTGACCAACGAGGAAGCGCTGTCGAAGCTCACGGTCGACAAGAGCATCGACGTCGCAATCATCGTCGCAGGCCAGCCCGCCAAGCTGTTCTCGGAGATGAAGCCCGAGGCGCGCAAGTACATCAAGCTGCTCAAGCTCGACCCCGCCGCGCCGGAGACCGAGCGTGCGAAGAAGACCTACTTCCCGGCCACCATCCGGGCCGGCAGCTATGCCTCGTGGCTGACCAACGACGTGCCCACGCTGACCGTCAAGGCCTACCTCGTGACCTACGACTACGGCCTCCAGTCGACCGTCTACAACCTGACGCGCTTCACCGATTCGCTGTGCGCCAACTTCGACAAGCTGCAGGCCAGCGGCCATCCCAAGTGGAAGCAGGTGCGCATGGAGCTGCCGCCGCTGGGTCAGGGCTGGCGCTACTTCGCACCCACCGAGAAGGCCCTGCGCAGCTGCATCGCGGGCCGCCCGCCGGTGGCGCAGGCCTCCGACGCGACGCCGCGCCGCGCCTGCGCCGAGCAGGAAGTGGTACTGGGCATCTGCCGGCGCTGAGCGCGCGCAGCGGCCGCAAGGCGCGAAGCTGCTCGGCGCATGCGCATGCGCATGCGCATGCGCATGGTTTGGGCTAAGGTGCGGGCCATGCGCTCGCCTGATACCCCTGACGCCGCCGATCCCGGCCTTTCGATCTCCGCGCTCGAGCGCCTGCAGGTGCAGGTGCATGGGCAGGAAGGGGCACCGCCCGCAGGAACGGTGCGCAGCGACACGCTCGCTGCCGAGGTGCCGGTGGCGCTGGTCTTCAACGGCATCTCGCATGCCGTGATGATGGCGACGCCGCGCGACCTGGAGGATTTCGCGCTCGGCTTCGCGCTCAGCGAAGGCATCCTCGATCGTGCCGAGGACTGCCGCGGCATCGAGGTCGAGGCAATCGACGCCAGGGCCGCCGGCCTGCCGGAGGGCATGCCCGGCATCGAGGTGCGGCTCGAGATCTCGACCCGCAGCTTCGAGCGTCTTAAGGGCCGGCGGCGCAGCATGGCAGGACGCACGGGCTGCGGCATCTGCGGCGTCGAGAGCTTCGCGGCGCTCGACCTGTCGGCGCAGCCGGTGGCGCCGCGCGACTGGATCGCGCGGGTCGATCTGCCCACCGTGCTGCGCGCCTTCGCCGCCCTGCCGGCGCAGCAGGCGCTGAACCGGGAAGCGGGCTCCATCCATGCGGCCGGCTGGGCCGACCTCGAAGGCCGGCTGCTGGCGGTGCTCGAGGACGTGGGCCGTCACAACGCACTCGACAAGCTGCTCGGCCGCCTCGCGCGTGCCGACCTGTTGGCTGCGCCGGGCTTCGTGCTGATGTCGAGCCGGGGCAGCCATGAGCTGGTGCGCAAGTGCGCGCGGCTCGGCATCGCCGCGATGGCCACGATCTCGGCACCGACCGCGATGGGCGTGCGCGTGGCCCTGCTCGACGGGGTGCGGCTGTGGGGCCTGTGCCGCGCGCCCAGGGGCGTGCTCTATGCCCCGGGCGCCGGGGCCGGTTGACTGCTAGCGGGCGAAGCCGCCGACGAAGGCCGCGTCTGCGCCGCCCCAGGCGCCCCAGTCCACCTGGTCCATCTGGTCGAGCTGCGCGGCTTGCAGTTCCTCGTTGCTCATCCGCTTCTGGAGGCGCATCTCCTGGTAGACCGAGTACTGCGCCGAGTTGCCCACGTAGGCCAGGCCGTTCGATGAATCGGGCATCACGAAGTAGGTGACGCCCCGGTACTGGACCGGCGTCACCTTGTTCTTCGGCAGCCTGGCGAAGAGCGCCTTCTGATCGGCCGTGGTGGGCGTGATGATCTTGAAGCCGGCGGCAACCGCGGTCTCGTCATTGCCACGGTTTCCGGTCGCGCAACCCGCGGCCAGCGCGAGGAGCGCGACGGCGGCGATGCCCTTGAATGCGATGAGAGCTTTTTTCATGTGTTGCCTTGAAGTGCCCTGAGGCCATGAGGTGACGAACCGGCCATTGCCGGCCCGAGGGGATCGCATTCGACCCGGCTTGCAATGTAACCCCTCGAGCCCGGCTTCCTGCCCCGGGCAGGGACCGGGGCTCAGGGAGCCAGGCGGTCTGCGAATTCCCTGAAGGCCCGTGCGACCGCCTGCGGGTTCTCGATCCAGGGGAAATGCCCCGCGTCCGGGATGCTTCGGGCCAGCACGTTCGGCGTGTCGAACGCGGGGGTGGCCCAGGCCGCCTGGCTCACGATGCGGTCGGCCTCGCCCCACAGGCGCAGTACCGGAACCTCGGGCCACCAGCGCGCCTTGTACGTGTGGTCGAAGTTGGCGTCGGACCACTCGATGGCCTCGCGGTTGTAGGGCATGCGGGCCAGCATGGCGCGGCCCTTTTCCAGGCCGGCGGGCGTGAAGTTCCAGGGTGCGGAGGCCAGCACGAGGGCGGTGAGGTTCTCCACCGTCGGATCGGCGGTGTAGGCAGCCACCGCCGCATCGAAGGCGGGCAGCGGGTCGGCCCTGGTCATGGCGAGATAGGCCGGATGCCAGGAGCAATTGGGCGCGGTGTCGACCAGCGCGATGCCCCTGACATGCTCGCGCAGTGCCGGCGTGTCGAGCAGGTACATGCCGCCGGTGGAGTGACCCACGCAGACCGGATCGGCGACCGCCTGGGCCGCTTCGATCAGCACGTGAGGCCACTTCGCGAAGGGCGAACCGGATGCCGGGTTCGATCCGTCGCCGGGCAGATCGACCAGCCAGACGCTGCCCGGCACGTCCAGGGCATCGGCCAGTTCGTGCAGGGACTCCGAGCCGATGCCGGGCCCCCCGGGCAGCAGCAGCCAGTTCAGGGCGCCGGGCCGGGCGGAGTGGCGACGCATGCGGACACCGGATGGGGTGAAACGCGTTTCCATGGGGGCAATATGAAGGGATGAAGGGATGAAGGAAGCCGGCGTCAGCGGGCCGCCATGCGCACCAGCCGGGCGGCCTCTTCGGCGCGCGCGTCGTCCACCTCGCGCAGCACGCCGCCCAGATCGACGGGGCCGGTCGGACGCGCGAAGCGTCCGGTCAGCGCCGAGCCGGGCTGCAGCTCGCCGCGTTCGTAGAGGTTCCAGATCTCCTCGCCGTAGCGGGTGGACAGCAGTTCGGGCGCGACC
Organism: Variovorax jilinensis; assembly: GCF_030316885.1. Taxonomy (GTDB): domain Bacteria; phylum Pseudomonadota; class Gammaproteobacteria; order Burkholderiales; family Burkholderiaceae_C; genus Variovorax; species Variovorax jilinensis. Next base: position 226,032 of record NZ_JASZYQ010000005.1, read on the forward strand.
CGTCCGAAGAAGTCCGCGAGATTCGCCACGTCGCGCAGCAGCATCCGCCGCGCATGGTTGTTGCCCGCGGCATCGACCGCCTGCGGCAGGTCGATGATCACGGGGCCGTCGGCGGCCAGCAGCACGTTGAACTCGGAAAGGTCGCCGTGCACCACGCCCGCGCACAGCATGCGAACCACTTCATCCAGCAGCGTCGCGTGATGCAGCCGCGCGTCCTCGGGCGTGAACACCACGTCGTTGAGGCGCGGTGCCGCATCGCCGTGGGCGTCGGTGACCAGTTCCATCAGCAGCACGCCCTCGACGAAGTTGTAGGGCACCGGCACTCGCACGCCCGCCGCCGCCAGCCTGTAGAGCGCATCGACCTCGGCACTCTGCCAGGCTGCTTCGGTGGCCTGCCGGCCGAATTTGGTGCCCTTGGCCATCGCACGCTGCAGGCGCGTGTTCTTGACCTTGCGGTTCTCGGTGTAGTCGACGGCCTGGCGGAAACTGCGCTGGTTGGCTTCCTTGTAGATCTTGGCGCAGCGCGTCTCGTCCCCGCAGCGCACGACGTAGACCATCGCTTCCTTGCCGCTCATGAGCTGGCGAACCACGCTGTCGATCAGTCCTTCATCGATGAGCGCCTGCAGTCTGGGGGGTGCTTTCATGGCCCATTCTGCCTGTCTGCCATTGGGCTTTGGCGAGGTGCACCGAATACGCCGGCGCCACAACCGCTGGTCAGAGCCGCAGGTTGGTGCGCGCCAGGTCGATCAGCTCGCCCGCCCGCCCGTCCATCACGGCCTTGAGCATGTAGAGGCTGAAGTGCGCAGCCTGTTCGGCGGTTGCCTTGGGCGGCATCACGAGTTCCTGGCGCGCGCTCACGACGTCGACCAGGGCCGGGCCGTCGTGCGCGAAGGCGGCTCGCAGGGCGCCTTCGAGTTCGGCCGGGTTCTCGACCCGGAAGCCGCGGATGCCCATGGCCTCGGCCATGGCGGCGAAATTCGGATTCTGAAGATCGACGCCGTTGTCCAGGAAGCCGGTGGCCTTCATTTCCATCTCGACGAAGCCCAGCGTGCCGTTGTTGAGCACCACCACCTTCACCGGCAGGCCCAGCTGCGTGAGGCTGATCAGGTCGCCCATCATCATCGTGAAGCCGCCGTCGCCCGACATCGAGATCACCTGCCGGCGCTTGTCGACCGACTGCGCGCCGATCGCCTGCATCATCGCGTTGGCCATCGAGCCGTGGTTGAACGAGCCGATCAGGCGACGCCTGCCGTTCATGCGCAGGTAGCGCGCCGCCCAGACGGTCTGCGTGCCGACGTCGCAGGTGAAGACCGCGTCGTCGTCCGCCAGCTCGCTGATGAGGCGCGCGCAGTATTGGGGATGGATCTGCCCGTCCCCAGGCTGGCCTTCGGCGAGCTGGTCGAGATCCGCGCGCGCCTTCCGGTAGTGGCGCAGGGCGCCGTCGAGGAAGCTGCCGTCGGTCTTGGCGTCGAGCAGCGGCATCAGGGCCTGCAGCGTGACGCCGACGTCGCCGATCAGGCCCAGGTCGAGTCGGCGCCGGTTGCCGAGGCTCTCGGCGCGAAGGTCGATCTGCGCCACCTTCGCGTCCTCGGGATAGAACTGCCGGTAGGGGAAGTCCGTTCCGAGCAGCAGCAGCAGGTCGCACTCCTTCATGGCGTGGTAGCCCGACGCGAAGCCGATCAGTCCGGTCATGCCGACGTCGAAGGGGTTGTCGTACTCGACATGTTCCTTGCCGCGCAGCGAATGGACGATCGGCGCCTTGAGCCTGCCTGCGAGCTCCAGCAGCGTGTTGTGGGCGCCGGCGCAGCCGGCACCGCACATCAGCGTGATGCGATCGGCGCCGTTGATCAGCGCGGCCAGGGTCTCGAGTTCGCTCTCGCGGGGCAGCGTGATCGGCGCCTGCGGTGCGAGCCAGGCGGGCGCCCGGGCCTGCGTCGGCAGCAGCGCGATGTCGCCCGGAATGACCACCACGGCCACGCCGCTGGTGGCCACGGCGATGCGCAATGCCTTCTCGAGAATGCGCGGCAGGTGATCGGCATTCGACACCAGCTCGACATAGTTGCTGCATTCGGCAAACAGCACTTCGGGATGGGTGGCCTGGAAGTAGAAGCTTCCGATCTCGGCGCTCGGAATGTGCGCGGCGATCGCGAGCACCGGCACGCGGCTTCGCTGGCAGTCGAACAGGCCGTTGATCAGGTGCAGGTTGCCGGGTCCGCAGCTGCCCGCGCACACCGCGAGCCTGCCGGTCAGGTGGGCCTCGGCGCCCGCGGCGAAGGCGGCGGTCTCCTCGTGGCGCACGTGCAGCCATTCGATGTCGTCCATGCGGCTCAGTGCATCGGTGAAGCCGTTGAGCGAATCGCCGACGACGCCGTAGACCCTGGAGACCCCCGCGGCCTTCAGGGTTTCGGCCATCAGCTGGGCAAGTGTGTGCGACATCGATGTTCCGTTCCGACAAAAGACATCAGCATAGGGCGGAAGGGAGAGGGAGTCGAACCCTCCCGGCGACGCGTGGCGCCACCCACCGGGTTTGAAGCCCGGCCGTCCCACCAGGGACGATTCCCCTCCTCGAACTCGTTCGTCATGGCCCCTGCGCGCCATGCGCTTCCCGTGACTCGAAAAGCGCGGTGTCGGGTCGCAGCAGGTGCTGGTCCTTGATGCGGCGTGTGTAGCCGATGCGATCGAAGAACTCGAGCAACTGGATGGCGCGCTTGCGGCCCAGACCGGTCGCGTCACGGAAGCTCGCTGCCTGCAGGCCGGCCGCGAGCGCCTGGCTCTCGCGTGCGATCGCGGCCAATCGCTCGACCGTCGCGAGCGGATAGTACAGATCCTTCACGACCTGGAAGACCTCGCCGCGTCGCGCGAGGCTCGCGAGCGTCTGGCGCACCACGCCTTCGGTGGCACCGCAGTCCCTGGCGAGGTCGCGCACCCACGGCGGTTCGAAGGCGCCATCGGCCAGTCGCGGCAACAGCTTCTGGGCCAGGCGCTGCTCGGCTTCGCCGAGGCGCGCCGCATGGGCCGGCAGATGCAGCCAGGTCCCACTGCGGATCAGGGTGCCCTGCGCCACCAGCGATTCGAGCGTGTGGCGCCACAGCGCGTCGTTCGCGCGCGGTGCTGCAAGCCGTCGCAGCCGGCGCGCATCGGGGCCGACCTCGTCGGGCCAGCTCCGGTGGAACTCCGCGAGCCGTTCGAGCAGCAACTGCTGCAGGGCGGCGAGATGCCCGGGCGCGATCGCGCAGTCGCCACACCGAACGGTTCCTTCGGGCAACCGAAGGTCGGCCGCATCGGGCAGCGCGAAAGCGCGGGCCAGGGCGCGTGTGTCGATGCCCAGCGGCGCATGGTCCAGCAACGCGGCAACGATGGCGGCTCGATCGTCGAGCGCCATCGCGGCCAGCGCCTGAAGGCGCTCCGGCGTGCGCCGGTATCGGGTAGGTGCGAAAGGGTCGAGCACGCGAACGCCGGCCATGGTCCGGCTCGCCGAGGCATCGCGCAGCACGCCGCGGTCGCCGTGCCAGGCGGCGACCGGCTCTCGCAGCACCAGCTGGGCCAGCGCGCTGTCTCCGGGCTCGAGCACGTCGCAGTCGAGCAGCGCCACCGAAGCCATCGCATCGCGCGCGCCCAGATGCACATGCACCGGCGTGCCCGATCGCAATGCCTGCGTCTCGCCGGACCAAAGCGTGATCCGGACGTCGATGCGCGTGGAAGCCAACGCCACCCGTGCGTCGCAGGCCCAGTCGCCGCGATGCACCTCGTCCTTGGCGACACCGGCCAGCGCGAGCGCGCAGCGCTGGCCTGCGCTCGCACGCTCGGCTGCGAGGTTCTGCGCATGGATGCCGCGCACGCGCGCCCGGTGTTCGCCCGGCGCGATACGCAGTTCGTCGCCGATGGCGACGCTGCCGCCGATCACGGTGCCGGTCACGACCGTGCCGACGCCGGCCAGCGTGAAGGCACGGTCGACCGCCAGCCGGAAGGCCACTGTGTCGTCGCGCTCCCTGACCTCGTGCGCGGCCTCGAGCAGATGGGCACGCAATGCCTCGAGGCCTTCGCCCGTGCTGGCCGAGAGTGCGAACACCGGCGCCGCCAGCGGCGTCGGTGCCAACAGCGCAGCGATCTCGGCGCGCACCTCGGCCAGCCGCGCGTCGCGCAGCGTCGGGTCGATGCGATCGATCTTGGTGATCGCGACCGTGCCGCGCGCGAGGCCCAGCAGCGCGACCACGGCCAGGTGCTCGCGCGTCTGCGGCATGACGCCGTCGTCGGCGGCCACCACCAGCAGTGCATGGTCGATGCCGGTGGCGCCGGCCAGCATGGTGTGCAGCAGCCGCTCATGGCCCGGCACGTCGACGAAGCCCAGCGAGATGCCCTCGGCTTCGTGCAGATAGGCGTAGCCAAGCTCGATCGAGATGCCGCGGCGCTTCTCCTCGGGCAGGCGGTCGGTGTCGACGCCCGTGAGCGCGCGCACCAGCGTGCTCTTGCCGTGGTCGATGTGGCCCGCGGTGCCGACGATCATCGAAGCAGCTCGGCAAGGCGCGGCAGCTGCGCCGCGAAGGCGGCCTCGTCCTCGAGGCAGCGCAGATCGAGCAGCAGGCGGTCGTCGGCGATGCGGCCGATCACGGGCAATGGCAGCGCGCGCAGCGCGTTCGCGAGCGCGTCGAGCGCGGTGCCGATGCCCTTGCTCGCGGTGCCCGCAGGCGCCAGTGCCAGGCCGGCCGATGGCAGGCGTTCGACCGGCAGCGAACCCGAGCCGATCTGGCCGAGCAGCTCGACCGTCTCGACTGCGAAGCGAGGCGCCACGGCCACGGCCAGCGCAGGCCGAAGCGCCACCGCGAGTGCCTGGATCTGGTCCACCGGGCGTGTGAGCAGCCGCAGCGTGGGCAGGTCCTGCGCCAGCCGCTCGGGGCGCAGGTAGAGCATCAGCGTGGCCTCGAGGGCCGCCAGCGGGAGCTTGCTCATGCGCAGCGCGCGTTTCATCGGAAACTTGCGGATGCGCCCGACGGCCTCCCTGCTGCCGACGATCAGGCCGGCCTGCGGCCCGCCGAGCAGCTTGTCGCCAGAGAAGGTGACGATGTCGCAGCCCGCGGCCAGCATCTCCTGCGGCAGTGGCTCGCGTGGCAGGCCGTGGTGCGCGAGGTCGACCAGCGAGCCGCTGCCGAGGTCGGTCGCGAGCGGCACGCCGCGCGCATGGGCGATCCCGGCCAGCGTCTTTTCGTCGACCGCGGCCGTGAAGCCCTGCACCGCGTAGTTGCTGGTGTGCACCTTCATCACGAGCGCGGTGTTCGCCGTGAAGGCGCGCTCGTAGTCGGCGGGATGCGTGCGGTTGGTGGTTCCGACCTCGACCATGTGCGCGCCGGCGCTGGCCATCACGTCGGGCATCCGAAAGGCGCCGCCGATCTCGACCAGTTCGCCGCGCGAGACGATCACCTCGCGATCGCGCGCGAGCGCAGCCACGGTGAGAAGCACGGCCGCCGCGTTGTTGTTGACCAGGGTCGCGGCCTCGGCGCCCGTGAGCGTGCACAGCAGCTCTTCGACGATCGAGTCGCGGTCGCCGCGACGGCCCGATGCCAGGTCGTACTCGAGGTTGTTGGGCGCGCTCATCACGGCCAGCAGGTGCTGCAGCGCGGCGTCGGCCAGCAGCGCTCGGCCGAGGTTGGTGTGGATCACGGTGCCCGTGAGGTTGAACACCGCGCGCATGCGCGGCGCCAGCCTGGCCCGCACCGCCGCCGCCAGCGCATCGTCGAGCGCCGCGGGCTGCAGCGAGTCGGCCGCGAGCCGACCTGCGACCGCGTCGGCGCGCAACCGTTCGAGCAGCGCGCGCGCCTCGGCGACCACCAGCGTATGGCCGTGCTCGGCCAGCAGGGCGATGGCTGCGGGTCGGCGCAGCAGCTTGTCGATCGAGGGCAGATCCTGGGGCCTTGCCTTCGAGCCGTGGACCACGGACTCTTCGGGCGCGGCCATCAGCCGCCCCCGCCGTCGTCGTCGGGTGCTCCCTCGGGGTCGCCGAACAGCAGCATCAGGTTGTGGCCGCTGCGCTCGAAGCCGGCTTCCGACACGAGCAGGTCGAGCGCCACGCTCGCGAGGTCGTCCGCCACGGGCTCCACCTGCGGGTCCTTCTCCATCGACACCAGCTTGAGGTAGTGGCCGCAGGTGTCGCAGCATTCGGCCTTGACCGCACCGGGCCGTGCGCCGGTGGCGGGCAACGCGACGCCGGGCTCGGGTGCGAGCTCCTGCAGGTGGATGCCCTTGGTGCTCTCGCAATGCGTGCACTTGATGCGCACGTAGTGCCACTGCAGGCTGCACAGCGAGCAGTGCAGGTACCGAAAGCCCGAATCGTCGGCGCCGATGCGCGTGAGGCTGGCGGTCGGCAGGCTGCCGCAGCAGGGGCACTGCGTGGCGGGTTCGGTGTGGCCGAAGACGCGTTCGCCATGGGTCTCCGCAAGGCGGATCGCGAGCTGCGCCCAGTAGAGCTGCAGGCCGGCGGCGATCAGCGGCGCAGTCGCGAGGTCGAGTCCGAGCGTGATGCGGCGCGACAGGCGATCGGCCTGCTGCTCGATCCAGTCGTCGGGGCAGGCGAGAAGCCGGTCGACCGTCTCGCGCGCCGTGCCTGCGGCGAGCCGGCCGCGGAACAGCGCGAGCAGCCGTCGCAGCTCGGCGCGCCATGCGGCATCGCGCGGCCAGCCGAAGGCCGGCATCGGCGGCTGCAGGGCGCGGCCGGCCAGCTCGCAGGCGGCAGCATCGGGCAGGTCGACTTCGGGATAGGTTTGGAAGACCTCGTGCTGCGCCGAGCCGAGATCGGCGATGAACAGCAGGTATTCGCGCATCGGATGCGCGGCAGCGAGCTGGCGCAGCCGCAGCTGGCGGTCGGCGAACAGGCCGGCGCGCAGCGGCAGGTTCACGAACGGCATCTGCCGCCCGGCCTGCATGGCGATCTCTTCGGCGCTGAGGACGCGGACGTTGCGAACGATGGGCGTGGCGGAGGGTTCGGTCATCGAGGAGAGATTATTCACGCCGCGTCATCTTGCGGTGCCACAACGGGTGATTGAGCTCGGCCCACGGTTCGGTGACCGTGCCGCGCGTCATCGCGCGCAGCGTGCCCTTGACCCAGATCGCCGCATAGACGTGCACGATGACCGAGAGGATCAGCACCACGGCCGCGACCGCATGCACCAGCACCGCGATGCGCCGCAGCAGGATCGGGAAGAAGTCGACGAACCACGGGCTCCAGAACATGAAGCCGGTGACCAGCAGCAGCAGCAGGCTGATGCCGAAGGCCCAGAACACCAGCTTCTGGCCCGCGTTGTACTTGCCCACCGCGGGCATCGCGCCCTTGTCTCCCTGAAGCATCTTCGGTGCATGCCGGATCCAGTCGCGGTCGGCGGCGTTCATGAGGTTGTCGCGCCACATCGTGAAGAACAGGAAGGCAAAGCCCAGCACCATGAGCAGACCCATGAACGGATGCAGGATGCGCGCCCACTGGCCGCCGCCGAACAGCGTGCTCAGGAAGAACAGGCTGGGGTGGAAGAAGGCCAGCCCCGAGAGCGCGGCGGCGAAGAACATCAGCGCCACGAACCAGTGGTTCATGCGCGTGCCGTCGCGGTAGCGACGCAGGTAGCGGATCGTCATGGCTGGCTCCCTGTCGGCTTGCCGGTCTGCGGGTCCACCGGTGCAACCGTCCCGGCCGGCGGCGGCGCCTCGATCACCACCGCGTCGGTCTCGTCCCCGTCGAGGCCACGCTTGTCCTTGGGGGCGATTGGGCCGACCTTCATGTAGTGGAAGAAGCCGCCGACCACCGCGGCGGCCATCGCGAACAGCGCCAGCGGCTTGGCCGCGCCCTTCCAGAGCGAGACCAGCGGGCTGATCTGCGGATCGCTGCGCAGTCCGCTGTAGAGCTCGGGCCGGTCGGCATGCTGCAGCACGTACATCACGTGGGTGCCGCCGACGCCGGGCGGATCGTAGACGCCGGCATTGGCGAAGCCGCGGTCCTTGAGATCGACGATGCGTTCGGCCGCGTACTCGTGCATCGCATCCTTGGTGCCGAAGTGGATCGCGCCGGTGGGGCAGGCCTTGACGCAGGCCGGCTCGAGGCCGACGCCCACGCGGTCCGAGCACAGCGAGCACTTGTAGGCCTTGTTGTCGGCCTTGCTGATGCGCGGCACGTCGAAGGGGCAACCGGTGACGCAGTTGCCGCAGCCCACGCAATGCTCGCTGATGAAGTCGACGATGCCGTTGGCGTACTTGACGATCGCGCCCGGCGCCGGGCAGGCCTTGAGGCAGCCCGGGTCCTCGCAGTGCATGCAGCCGTCCTTGCGGATCAGCCATTCGAGCTTGTTCGGCTCGGGCTCGACCTCGGCGAAGCGCATCACGGTCCAGGAGTCGGGCGTCAGGTCGTTCGGGTTGTTGTAGCTGCCGGTGTTGGTGCCGACCTCGTCGCGCAGGTCGTTCCACTGCATGCACGCCACCTGGCAGGCCTTGCAGCCGATGCAGGTCGTGACGTCGATCAGCTTGGCGATCTCCTTCACCGCGGGGCGGTGCCGGATGTCGGGCGAAGGCGTGGTGGTGGCCGAGCGGGCAGTGATGTCGAGGGTCTGAAGGGATGACATTTCAGGCCTTTTCGATATTGACGGTGAACGACTTGTATTCCGGCGTCTGCGTGTTGGCGTCGCCCACGAAGGGTGTCAGCGTGTTCACCAGATAGCCCGGCTTGGCGACGCCGACGAAGCCCCAGTGGTTGGGCAGGCCCACGGTATGCACCGTGCGGCCGTCCACCTGCAGCGCCGGGATGCGCTTGCTCACCAGTGCCACGGCCTTGATGAAGCCGCGCTTGCTGCTGACCTTCACCCACTCGCCGTTGGCGATGCCCTTTTCCTTCGCCAGCTCCTCGCCGATCTCGACGAACTGCTGCGGCTGGATGACGGCCGAGGTCAGCACGTTCTTGGTCCAGTAGTGGAAGTGCTCGGTAAGGCGGTAGCTGGTCGCCACGTACGGGAAGTCCTTGGGCACGCCGAGGCGCTCGAGGTCGCCCTTGAAGATGCGCGCAGCCGGATTGGCGCGCGCCACTTCGCTCTTCGGATGCATGAGGTTGTTGACCAGCGGCGACTCGAAAGGCTCGTAGTGCTCGGGCAGCGGGCCCTCGGCCATGCCGGTGGGCGCGAACAGCCGCGCCACGCCTTCGGCCGTCATGATGAAGGGCCGCACGGCCTCGGCATCCATCGGGTTGGCATCGGGACGGATGTCGGGCACGTCGGCGCCGCTCCAGGCCTTGCCGTTCCAGCGCACCAGCGTGCGCCGCGGAATCCACGGCTGGCCGGTCTTGGGGTCGACCGACGCTCCGTTGTAGAGGATGCGGCGGTTGGCAGGCCAGGCCCAGCTCCAGTTGAGCGCCTGGCCGATGCCGTAGGGATCGGCGTTGTCGCGCCGCGCCATCTGGTTGCCGGCCTGCGTCCAGGATCCCGCGTAGATCCAGCATCCGCTCGCGGTGCTGCCGTCGTCGCGCAGCAGGCCGAAGCCCGGCAGCTGCTCGCCGCCCCTGGCCAGCACCTTGGCCGGGTCCTTGGGATCGAGCAGGTCGGTCAGCGCGCGGCCGTTGTATTCCATCGCGAGCTCCTGGGCGGAGGGCGAGTGCGGAATCTTGTAGGGCCAGGTCAGGTTGACGATCGGATCGGGGTAGGCGCCGCCGTCCTTCGCATAGGCCGCGCGCAGCCGCGAGAACAGGCCGGCGACGATGTCGATGTCGGGCATCGCCTCGCCCGGCGGCTGGGCGCCCTTCCAGTGCCACTGCAGCCAGCGGCTGGAGTTGGTGAGCGAGCCCTCCTCCTCGGCGAAGCAGGTCGAGGGTAGCCGGAACACGGTGGTCTGGATGTCCTTCGTCTTGACGTCGTTGAGGGCGCCGAAGTTGCGCCAGAACTCGCTGGTCTCGGTCATCAGCGGATCGATGGTGACCAGGAACTTGAGCTTCGACAGGCCATCGACGATCTTCTTCTTGTCCGGGAATGATCCCACCGGGTTGAAGCCCTGGCAGATGTAGCCGTTCAGCGCACCCTTGTTCATGAGCTCGAAGGCCTGCAGCACGTCGTAGAGCTTGTCGATCTTGGGCAGGTAATGGAAGGCCCAGTCGTTCTCGGGCTTGGCGGCGTCGCCCCACCAGGCCTTCTGCAGGCTGACGAAGAACTTCGGGTAGTTCTGCCAGAAGCTCATCTGGTTCGGCCGCAGCGGCTTCAGCGCGCGCGTCTTGTAGTAGTCGTCGAGCGTCTGCTCGCCGTCGCGCGCGAGCGAGAGATAGCCCGGCAGCGAGTTCGACAGCAGACCCAGGTCGGTCAGGCCCTGGATGTTGCTGTGGCCGCGCAGCGCGTTCATGCCCCCGCCCGGCACGCCGATGTTGCCGAGCAGCAGTTGCATGATGGCCGCGGTGCGGATCATCTGCGAACCCTGGCTGTGCTGCGTCCAGCCCAGCGCGTACATCACGGTCATGGTGCGCGTCGGCACGCTGGTGCTCGCGATGTATTCGCAGACCTTGAGGAACTTGTCCTGCGGGGTGCCCGTGATGCGGCTCACGAGTTCGGGCGTGTAGCGCGCGTAGTGGCGCTTCATGACCTGCAGCACGCACTGCGGGTCCTGCATGCTCATGTCGACCTTGGCGAAACCCTGCTCGTCGAGCGCATAGCCCCAGGACTTGGGGTCATAGTTGCGCTTGTCTGCGTTGTAGCCGCTGAACAGGCCGTCCTCGAACTTGTAGTCGGGCCCGACGATGAACGTCGCATTGGTGTAGTTGCGCACGTACTCGGTCTGGATCCGGTCGTTCGACAGGAGGTAGTTGAGCACTCCCGACAGGAAGGCGATGTCCGACCCGGCGCGCACGGGCGCGTAGTAGTCGGCCACCGCGGCCGACCGCGTGAAGCGCGGATCGACCACCACCAGCCGTGCCTTGTTCTGCTTCTTGGCCTCGATGACCCACTTGAAGCCGCAGGGATGCGCCTCCGCGGCATTGCCGCCCATGATCAGCACGACATCCGCGTTCTGGATGTCCTGCCAGTGGTTGGTCATCGCTCCGCGGCCGAACGTCGGGGCCAGACTGGCCACCGTAGGTCCGTGTCAGACGCGAGCCTGGTTGTCGAATACCAGCATCCCGAGCGATCGGAATGCCTTGTGGGTGATGTAGCCGGTCTCGTTCGACGAAGCCGACGCGCACAGCATGCCGGTGCTGGTCCAGCGGTTGACCACGCGGCCGTCGGCGTTGGTGGGCTGGAAGTTGGCGTCGCGGTCTTCCTTGAGCAGCTTGGCGATGCGGTCGAGGGCGCTGTCCCAGCTGATTCGCTTCCATTCGGTGCTGCCGGCCTCGCGCACCTCGGGGTACTTGAGGCGGTTGTCGCTGTGCACGAAGTCGAGCAGCCCGGCGCCCTTGGGGCACAGGGTGCCGCGATTCACCGGATGGTCGGGGTCGCCCTCGATGTGGAGGATCGCGGGCACCACGTTCTTGGCGTTGTCGCCGAGGCTGTACATGATGAGCCCGCAGCCGACCGAGCAGTAGGGGCAGGTGTTGCGCGTCTCGACCGTGCGCGAGAGCTTGAAGTTGCGCGTCTCGGCCAAGGCGGCGGTCGGCGAGAAGCCGAGCGCGACGAGGCTGGAGCCGACCAGGCCGGCGCCGCTGACGCGGAAGAAGTGCCGTCGGTTCATGTCCATGACTGAACCTCCGGCCGTGCGATCGTTTTGTGTGGGATGGTCATCGTGCTCGTTCTTGTGGTCGGGAAATGGGCAGGACGCTTCTTGTTGTTGTCTTGTTGTTGGGTGAACGCGGCTATCTGGCGGGTGATGCCGGTGCTGCGGCCGCAGGGGTGGCGCCGTCGCCTGGCGTGGGCGCCGGCGTGCCGCCGCTGGCCGAGGCGCCGCCGCCCTGGCCCGCGCTGAGGCCGCCGATCGCGGCGCCGCCTTCGGACGGGCCCTTGTGGGCCGGATTGCTGGAGGTCGAGGCGACCTGGTCACCCGAAGGCGCGGGCCTGATGCCTGCCGGGTAGCTGGCCGATGGCGGGCCGCCGCCCGCCGCCGTCGGGCCTTCCGCGACACCGGCCTTCGGCGCGGGCGGCGATGAGGGCTTGGGATCGCAGGCGCTCAATGCGGCCGCCGCGACGACGGCGGCAAGCACATGCGCGATGCACGAGGCGGGGGCTCGGGGGACTCGGAGGATCAAGCGCTGCTCCTTGTTGCAGGCCAGTCTATCAACGCTTTCCGGTCGTGGGGTGTGGGACATATCCTGCTTTTCCCGGGGGTGCCGCTTGCTGCGTCGCAGCACGAAACCCGCCCACAAGGCACCGGCACGCGTCAGCGAATGGCCTCGCGCTGCGCCACCGAGCGGCCATCGCGGCACCACACCTGCAGCGCGAAATCGTCCTCGACATGGCGCAGCAGCCGCGGCATCGCGAGCGCCTCGAGATGCGCATGCACCGCATCGGTGGCGAGCTTGCGTTCTGCGAAATCAGGCCGCCAGTCGCAGGCAACCAGCGTGCCGTCATCGGTGAGCGAGTCGGCGCAGCAGCGGGCCAGCGCCTGCATCGCCGCGTCGTCGAGGAAGTAGCCGAGCTCGGCGACCACGATCAGGTCGAAGCGGCCACTGCCTTGCGGCCAGTCGGCGGGCAGGTCCTGGCGCGTGACGTGGACATGGGGGAGCTGTGCGGTGCGCTGCCGGGCGAGTTCGACCGCGCGCGCCGATCGGTCGCTGGCCTCCAGTTCATCGCAGCGGCCCGCGAGCGCGAGCGTGAACGCGCCGATGCCGCAGCCGGGCTCGAAGGCGCATCGGTAACGCGGCTGCGGCAATGCGGCGAGGATCAGCGCACGCTTGCGCCGTTCGTACCACCGATCGCAGAGCCCGTAGGGGTCTTCGCTGGCGCCGTAGAGATCGTCGAAGTACCGGTCCGAACCGGCGCTCGCGTCAGCGGCCGCAGCATCGGTCATGCGAAGAACACCTCGAAGGGCCGTGCGGCCCGTTCGACCGTGCTCGCGCGCAGGATCGGTGCGCTGCCCGTCGAGGCATCGGGCTCGAGCTGGCTCGTGAAAGCCTGCACCGCTTCGCGCTTGCGGCGGACACCGTCGGCATCGAGCGCGAGCCTGCGTGCCCGCGTCCACGGCAGTCGCGCGTCGCCGGGCACGGCCCAGTGCCAGGCCCAGACCGGCACCTCGACCAGCCGGGCGCCGCTGCGCGCCGCCGCGAAGGCGCAGGCATGGCCCGTGGCCTCGTGGTCGGGATGGCCGTCGCGGCGCCAGGTCGTGAACATCACATCGTCACGTGAAAGCAGCGGCAGCAGCCGTTCGGCAAGCAGGCCTTCGAGACCGTGCAGTCCGCCGTCGGGCAGCCCGAGGCGCACCGGCTCGATGTCGATTCCAAGACGCTGCAGGGCTTCGCGGCTTTCGCGCGGGCGTTCGCGCACCAAGCGCTCCACCGGCCAGTCGCGTGAGCCGCGGTGGCTCGCGGTGCCGTCGGTAACGGCGATCACGCGGATTTCGCTGCCGCGCAGCGCGAGTTGCGAGAGCAGGCCACCGACCGAGAGCACCTCGTCGTCCGGATGCGGTGCGACGATCACCGCGCGGCTGCCTTCGGGCACAAGTTCGTCGATGTCGATCGGGCACAGCGTGCGCAGGCCCGGCCAGCCGGACCATTCGGCTTCGGACGTGCCTTCACCGCGAATCGCGCGGTCTTCGCCGGCACGCTCTGCTACAGCTTCCATGGTGACGACTCCGGGGCAAGGACGATCTCGCCGAGCGCCGCGAGGTCGCGCTCGGCATGGCTCTGGCGCATGAAGACCGGCAGGTCGGCCATGGCGCGCGCGAAGCGAGGATCGCGGCACAAGGGGCCGGCGCCGGTGGCACGGCCGGCATGGGCAATCACCTGCTGCGCGGCTTCTTCCACCACCAGCCGCGTGCGCAGCGCCACTTCGCGGGCGTCGGCGCGCGGATGGGCGTCGATCCACGCCGCGCTCTCGCGCAGCAGGGCGGCAGCTCCGGCCAACGCGGTATCGATGGCGCCGATGTGTGCACGGCGATGCGGGTCGGGCGCCTTTAGGCAGGCCTGCCGCGCGATCCGCGCGATGCCGAGCGCGCCGCCGAACCAGCAGGCCGCGATGCCGGCACCGCCCTGCCAGAAACCGGGCCGGTTGACATAGTCGCCGGGTCGGCCGAGCGGCGAAGCGAGCGCCCCGTCGAAGCGCACGTCCACGCTGCCGCTCGCGGCCATGCCGACCGCGTGCCAGCCGGAGTCGGTCACGGTGACTCCTGCCTGATCCATCGCCACGGCCGCCAGGCAGGGTTCGCCGGCCGCGTTCCAGCAGCTCACGACCGCATGGCTCACGCTGGCGGCGCCCGAGCACCAGGCCTTGGTGCCGTGCAGGCGGGCGTCGCCGCCGGTGTCGACCAGGCTGACGCGGGCATCGGGCGGCTCTGCGCACCATGTGCCCCAGAGCGAGCCAGGCTCTGCGGGGGCAGCGCCGAGTTCGCTGCGGATCGCGAGCGCATCGGTGTGGCCTTCGAACAGCTTCACGAGGGAGAGGTCGTGTGCCGCCACCTCCGACAACGCCCGCCAACGCTGCAACGTGGCGCCGGCGCCCGGCAGCGGCAGGCGGTCGATTCCGGCTTCGACCAGGTGGGCGAGGCTCAGCGCCTGCAGGTGCTGGCGACAAAGGCGCAGCAAGGCGTCGTCGGTCACGGGTGCAAGCATCGCGGGCCTCACGGGACGGTCACGGAAGCCGCGGTGGCCGCGGTCGGCGCCACGGCGGCGAGGCCGGCCGCGATCGCAGCGAGAAGCGCATCGGCGAAACCGCCACTGGCGCGCGCTTCGCGGCGGGCACTGGTGACCACGCGCGGCTTGGCGCTCCAGGCGATGCGCGCGCCCGTGGCCTCGAGCGCCCGTACCAGCGCCACGTCCTCGCTGCAGGCCAGATGGCGGAAGCCTCCTGCACGCCGGTAGGCCTCGGCCGAGACGCCGAGGTTGGCGCCGTGAATGTGGCGATGGTTCTCCACGTCGGAATAGGTCCGTAGGAAATGGGCTTCGATGGCCGCGGCGTGAATGCCGTGGTCCGACCAGTCGTCGACGCCGATCGAGCCGCAGACCGCGTCGGCCCCTTGCGCGAGCTGGTCGACCAGCCAGCTCGGCGAGACCATGGTGTCGGCGTCGGTGAAGGCCAGCCAGCGCGCGCCTGCCGCAAGGACCGCCTCGGCGCCGACGGCGCGCGCCACGCCCACGTTCCGGGCTCGCAGGCTCACGGTGCGGGCGCCCGCACGTGCAGCGATCAGGCCTGTGGCATCGGTGCATGCATCGAGCACCACGATCAGTTCAACCGCTTCGGATTCGAGTCCCGGATGCCGCGCAGCCTCTGCCACTGCAGCAAGTGCCCGGCCGATCAGGAGTGCTTCGTTGTGCGCCGGGATGACGATGCCGAGCATGGTGCGTGGTTCTCGTGAGTTGGAGTATTTGTTCGACGAAGTTAGGCGCACGGCGCATCGCGGGAAGTCGGTGCGCGGGCCATTGCGATGTAGGCGTCGGCATGCGGGGGCAATGCGGCCGACCGGCTCGCGCGGCTGGTCGCAGAGGGCACTGCTCGCACCGTTGCCGAGAGTGAATACTTCCGATTTATGCCGCGCCAAACAGCGATTCCGCTGTGTGAACTAGTGCCAAAAATTTGCTGCGTTGAAGCATTTGGAAACACTACATTACATTCATACACAGCGGAAAGTCTCATGTCGACATTGCATCCCGCAGTCATTTCCCGCCCGACCCTGGGGTTCACCCTGGAGGGTCTGTCCGACCGTGAAGAGACCCTTTTCAAGGCCATCGTTCGCCTGCTCGACCATCGCACACTGCAGCGCTGGGTGTACCGGCCGGCCAGTCCGGACCTGCGTGTCGTCGCCGACGACGTGCCGCGGCCGATGCCGGCGGGCGAGGGCGGGGCGCAGCCGCTGGTGCTCACGCTGAGCACGCAGCCGGGGAGTCGCCCCCATTGCCTCGCGCTGCCGCTGCGCGCCGACGGGCTCGAAGCCGAACTCAACATCCTGGGCGAGCAGCGCATCGGCGCACGCAACGCCGCGCTGCCGCATCAGGCCACCGAAGCGCAGCCCGCGCCGATGAAGCTGCTGCGTTGGCCTGCGCCCGAACTGCTCGGCACGCCCGAGCGACTGAAGCTGGCGGCGCTGATGGTCAAGCGACCCTTCACGACGGACTGGCTGCAGCAGCGTTCGGACGCTGCGCCCGGGACTTGCGCGCTATTCATCGCCGAGTTGAAGGAAGCCGGCCTTCTGGCCGAGGCGGAGGATGGAAGAGCGGTGTCCGCCGCGGCGCCGGCCAATCAAGATGCCGCCGGTCGCCTGCCGCCCGCACGCTCGGGCCTGCTGGCGCGGATCCGGCACCGCCTCGACCTCCTGGTAAGGCCGTCGTCGACATGAGCGAACACAAGATCATCTTCACCGGCACCACCGGCGCGGGCAAGACCACGGCGATCGGCGCCGTCAGCGAGATTGCACCGATCAGCACCGACGTGCGCAACAACGACGCGAGCGTTGCAAAGGCCACCACCACGGCCGGCCTCGACTATGGCGAACTGACGCTCGACAACGGCGAGAAGCTGCGGCTCTATGGCACGCCGGGGCAGCAGCGCTTCGACTTCATGTGGGACATCCTCGCGCGCGGCGCGCTGGGCGTCGTGGTCCTCGTGGACAACTCGCGTCCCGATCCGCTCGCCGATCTCGAGGTCTACCTTGCGGGCTTCAAGCGGCTGATCGCCGACTCGGCCTGCGTGGTGGCGGTTGGCCGGCTGGACCAGCATCCCGAGCCGGGTCTCGCCCGCTACGCCGAACGGCTGGAGGCGCACGCCGTGCTGTGTCCGGTGTTGCCGGTCGACGTGCGCGACCGTGGCCAGGTGATCCGCCTGCTCGACATGCTGCTGCTCCAACTCGAAACCAACGCCGACGAAGGCTGAACCGCGTGACACCCAATCCCCTCCTGCAGCTGGCCGCCCAGGGCGCCGTCGATCTCGTCATGAAGGAGATCAAGGGCGTCAAGGCCTGCCTCGTCTCGACCGAGGACGGCTTCGAGGTCGCAGCCCGCATCCTCAACGACGCCGATGCCACGCGGCTCGCGGCAATGGCCGGCTCGATGGCCGCGCTGGCCGCGATCGCGGGCGAGGAAGGACGCATCGGCCAGACCCACAACGTCGTCATCCAGGCCGGCGACGGCCACATCGTGATGGTGCAGGCACGGCGCCCGGACACGACGCTGGTGCTCAGCATCGTGACCGGCGGCGAGGCCCTGATGGGGCAGCTCCTGTACTTCTCGCGACAGACGGCACGCGCCCTGGAACGGGCATGAATCAACCGCGAGGGCTGCAGTCTCTGACGCCGCGGCAGCCTTCGCATTCAACCTGGCGCAGATGGAAAAGGAAACTCAAGATGGCTAATGTGAAGGCTTCGATGGACGAACTGCTGACGATCGACGGTGCCATGTGCGCCGCCCTCGTCGACTCCGAGAGCGGGATGGTGCTCGGCCAGGCCGGCAGTGGCGTGGACCTCGAAGTGGCGGCGGCGGGCAACACCGAGGTGGTGCGGGCGAAGATGAAGACGATGCGCGCGCTGGGCCTCAACGACGCGATCGAGGACATCCTCATCACGCTCGGCCGCCAGTACCACATCATTCGTCCGATCGCGCGCAAGGAAGGCCTGTTCATCTACCTCGTGCTTGACAAGAACAAGTCCAACCTCGCGATGGCACGCCGCAAGGCGCAGGACATCGAGCGCGAACTGGCGATCTGAGTCCCGCAGGCGCCGTGCGCCGCGGGCTCAGCGCGGCGGCACGGCCGCGGCTTCGGGCGGCTCGAAAGGCAGCCCCGCATACTGCTCGGCCAGCGCGGCCTGGGCATGGTGCGAGGTCTGCAGGTAGTGCAGCTCGTACTCCTGCGCCCGCTGGTCGAAGTCGCTCATATCGGGGAAGCGGTGCAGCAGGTTGGTGAGATACCAGGACGTGCGCACCGAACTCCAGACGCGCCTGAGCGCCATCGCGCTGTAGCCGTCGATCAGCCGCGTGCTGCCGGTGGCGTAGAAGTCGGCCAGCGCGCGCGAGAGATAGAACACGTCCGACACCGCGAGGTTCAACCCCTTGGCCCCCGTGGGCGGCACGATGTGCGCGGCGTCGCCCGCCAGGAACAGCCGGCCGTGACGCATCGGCTCGGCCACGTAGCTGCGCAGCGGCGCGATGGACTTCTCGATCGAGGGTCCGGTGACGATGGAGGCGGCCATGTCCGCCGGGAAGCGCGCCTTGAGTTCATCCCAGAAGCGGTCGTCCGGCCAGTCCTCCACGCGCGTTTCCAGTGGCACTTGTATGTAGTAGCGGCTCAGCGTCGGGCTGCGCATCGAGGCCAGTGCAAAGCCGCGCGGGTTGTTGGCATAGACGATGTCGGCCAGCGGCGGCGTGCGCGAAAGGATGCCGAGCCAGCCGAAGGGGTAGACCTTCTCGAACTCGCGCAGCACGGTGGGCGGTATGGCCTTGCGCGAGACGCCGTGGAAGCCGTCGCAACCCGCGATGAAATCGCAATCGAGCCGCAACTCCTCGCCGTCGCGGCGGAACAGTACGTGCGGATGTTCGCTCTCGATGTCTTCCAGCCGGACCGAATCGACTTCGTTGAGCACGACCTGCCCCCGCTCCCGGGCTGCGGCCATGAGGTCTTCCTGGATCTGTGTCTGACCATAGGCCATGAAGCGCTTTCCCAGGTGCGCATGGACGTCGATCATGAAGTTCTCGCGCCCGGCCCAGACGATCTGCATGCCGTCGTGCGGATGGCCTTCACGGTCCATGCGCTCGCCGAGGCCCAGGCTGCGCAGCAGATCGACCGTGCCCTGCTCGAGCACGCCGGCGCGAATGCGTGACAGCACGTGGGCCTCGCTGCTGCGCTCGAGCACCACGCTGGCGACGCCCGCGCGATGCAGCATCTCCGACAACAGCATGCCTGCGGGACCGCCGCCGACGATGGCGACCTGGGTCTTCATGAATGCCTTCCGATATGCATCGCCGCATGATAGCCACGCGGCCGTGAAGGCTCGGCGCGACGGCGGGCTGGCGCACCCCGATCAGGAACGGGGACATGCCGCCGAAGGGCCGACATCGGTGTGGCATATTGTCGAAACGTTGCAACGTCCTCTCACGCGAATCACGATGCCAGTGTCCGCGCCCTCCGTCCGCATGACTATTTCAGCATCGAGTTCCCCCGCTTCCCGTTCGCCGGCCCGCCAGGGCAATACCCGGCGGAGTCGCGCTTGAGCGCGGCAGCCCCGCTGGCCGATTCCGAGTCGGCGGCATTGCGGCGTCGGCTCATCCAGTGGCTGCGCGACCAGGAGGGCGGTGCCGGGTCCACGCTGCGCCGCGCCGGAATGCTGGGCGCCTTCGCGGGTGCCCTGGTCATTCCGCAGGCCTGGTTCCTGGCCTACGGCATCGCCCTCGTGGTGGTCGGTGGCGCCACGCTCGCCGAGGCGCTTCCCTGGCTGCTGCCGGTGCCGCCGATCATGCTGGTGCGCTTCGGCATCACGCAATGGGCCGATCGCATGGCCCTCGGAGGCGCGATCGCAGTCAAGGGCCATGTGCGTGCGGCCCTGGTTCGCAAGCTGCAGGCCCTGGGCACCGACTACGTGCAGGCGCGCAGCTCGGGCGCCCTCGCCACGGTGGTGATCGACGGCGTGGAAGCGCTGCAGCCCTACTACGCGCGCTACAGGCCCAACCTCGCGGTGCTCTACGTCGTGCCCCTGGCGATCGCGGCCGTCGTGCTGCCGCGCGACTGGATCTCGGGCCTGGTGCTGCTCGTCACGGCGCCGGTCATTCCCCTCTTCATGTTCCTCATCGGACACGGGACCGAGCGTCTCAACCAGCGCCAATGGCGCAAGCTGGCCCAGCTGTCGGGCCGGCTGCTGGACGCGCTGAGGCATCTCACGACCATCAAGCTGTTCAATGCCGCGGGACGCGAAGCCGATTCGCTGGCTCGCGTGTCAGACGAATACCGCCGCACCACCATGTCCGTGCTGCGGGTCGCCTTCCTGTCCTCGCTCGCGCTGGAGTTCTTCGCCACGGTGGGCATCGCGCTGGTGGCGGTGCTCATCGGCTTTCGCTTGCTCGACGGCATGATGGGCTTCGGCGTCGGCCTGTTCGCGCTGCTGCTGGCGCCGGAGTTCTACGCGCCTCTGCGCCGGCTCGGCGCCGACTACCACGCACGCATGGAGGCGCTCGCTGCCGCGGAGGGCGTCGTGGCGGTGCTGGAGGCCTCCGAGCCCCGGCGCGGAACCGGCGAGCCAAGCCTGCCCGAGAAGATCGCGATCTCGTTCGAGGACGTGGCGTTCGCCTACGGCGAGACGCCGGCGCTGCAAGGCGCCACGCTCGCGCTCGAGCCCGGCACCGTCACTGCGCTGGTCGGCGCCAGCGGTTCCGGCAAGAGCACGCTGCTGTCGCTGCTCGCCACACAGCGTGTTCCGCACGGCGGGCGCGTCGTGGTTGCGGGCCACGACCTCGCCTCGATCTCGCCTTCGCACTGGCTGCAGCAGGTCGCGCTGGTGCCGCAGCGCCCCTACCTCTTCGCGGGATCGATACGCGACAACATCCGGCTCGGGCAGCCGGATGCGCCGCAGTCCGCCGTGGAGGCGGTCGCCACCTCGGCGGCCATTCATGACTTCATCATGTCCCTCCCGGACGGCTATGCGACGCCGGTGGGCGAGCATGGCCACACGCTCTCGGGCGGCCAGGCGCAGCGGCTGGCCCTGGCCCGCGCCTTTCTGAAGCCGGCACCGGTCGTGCTGATGGACGAGGGCACCGCGGGGCTCGACCACGCACTCGAGGACGATGTCGGCGCCGCGCTCGCCCGTCTCGCGCGGGGCCGCACCGTGCTGGTGATCGCGCATCGTCTGCGCACCGTGCAGCTGGCCGATCGCATCGCCGTCATGGAAGGCGGCCGCATCGTGGAGGCCGGCTCGCCATCCGAACTCGGCGCCGCCGATACACGCTTCGCGCGCATGCTGCGCGCCGACGAGGAGGCCGCATGGGCAGCGACCTGAAGATCCTGCTTCGCGTGCTGGCCCTGTTTGCGCCCTACAGGCGCTGGATGCTGCTGGGCGTTCTGCTGTCGACCATCACCGTGCTCGGCAGCGTGGGCCTGATGGCCATCGCGGGCCACTTCATCGCGGCCATGGCCATCGCGGGCCTGGCCGGTGTGCTGATGAACTATTTCCTGCCCGCGGTCGGCATCCGCTTCCTGGCCATCCTGCGCACGGGCGGCCGGTATGCCGAGCGCGTGGCCAGCCACGACGCCACCTTCAGGCTGCTCGCCCAACTGCGTGTCTGGCTGTTCCGCAAGCTGGAGCCGCTCGGCCCGGGGCAGTTGGCGAACGAGCGCGGTGCCGATCTCGCGGCGCGGATCCAGAACGATGTCGACACGCTGCAGCACGCCTACCTGCGGCTCTATGTCCCTCTGCTGACGGCGCTGGCCTGCACCACGGTCGTCGTCGCCTTCTTCGCGTGGCGCAGCGTTGCCGCCGCGATCGTGCTGTTCGCCCTGATGGTGACGGCCGGTGTGATCGTGCCGCTGATCGTCCGACGTGCGAGCGCCGCACCGGGCGCGGCCGCGGTCAAGGCCCATGCTGCCCTCCGCGTGGCGCTGGTGGATGCGCTGCAGGGCATGGGCGACCTGGCAGCGTACGGCGCGAACGGGCTCAAGGCGAAGGAGATCGCCGCCATCGGTGACGACCTGGCCGCGCAGCAGAAGCGGGCCGGCGCATTCACCGTCTCGGCGGAAGGCGTCGTCGGCCTGTGCGCCGGCCTCGCAATGTGGCTGACTGCCCTGATCGCCATCGCAGCGACCGGCGACGGTGCGCTCGGTCCCGCGGAGGTGCCGATGCTTGCGCTGGCTGCGCTCGCCGCCTTCGAGGCCGTGGCTCCATTGCCGCTGGCCATGCAGCGTTCGACCGAGGTCGTCGCGGCCGCTCGCCGCATCTTCGCGCTGGCCGACACGGCACCCGCCATGCCGGATCCCGCAGGCGCATCGCCGACTCCCGTCGACAACGGCATCGTGATGCGCAACGTGAGCCTGCGCCATGAAGGATCGGCGCGGCTTGCGCTCGATGCCATCGATCTCGCATTGCCCGAAGGACGGCGGATGGCAGTGACGGGATCGAGTGGCGCCGGCAAGAGCAGCATTGCCCGCGTGTGGGTCCGCTTCTCGGACTACACCGGCGAAGTGCGATTCGGAGGGCATGATCTTCGAAGCTATCGGGCCGAAGACCTGCGCGATCGCATTGCGGTATTGACGCAATACACGCATCTGATGACCGGCACATTGCGCGAGAACCTGTTGCTCGCCGCACCCGAAGCTGACCATGCAGCAATCGCCGACGCACTGGACGCCGCCCAGTTGCGGGACTTCGTCGCCGCGCAGCCCCTGGGTCTCGACACGCCGGTGGGCGAGGGCGGACTGAGTCTCTCGGCGGGCCAGGCGCGACGGCTGGCCATTGCCCGCGTCCTCCTGCGCAAGGCCGCGGTCGTGGTGCTCGACGAGCCGACCGAAGGACTCGATCCCGAAACTGCGCGCAAGGTTCTCCAAGGCGTGTTCTACCGCATGGTAGGGCGCAGCGTTCTCGTCATCACCCACGACCTGACGCAGGTCGATGAGTGGGTCGACGAAGTCGTGAACATGGAAGAAGGCCGGATCTTTCGACGCGACGAGTCACGGTGACGTGCCAATGACACGTGCAGATAGGACGTTGCCGAAAAGACTAGTACACAAGTATTGACACTGTGTCTGTCAGACACGACACTGCATTCGCGCGAGTTGCGCTGCCCGCTCCAAGACGAGCACGACACACACGATGCCATGGTCGACGACACCGTAGTAGATCTCTCGCGTATTCAGTTCGCAGCCACTGCGCTCTATCACTTTCTTTTCGTGCCGTTGACACTGGGCCTGACGGTCCTGCTGGCAACGATGGAAACGGTCTACGTCACCACCGGCCGAGTCATCTACCGGCAGATGACGCAGTTCTGGTCGAAGCTGCTTCTCATCAACTTCGCGCTGGGCGTCGCGACCGGACTCACGATGGAGTTCCAGTTCGGCACCAACTGGTCCTTCTATTCGGCCTTCGTCGGCGACACCTTCGGCGCCCCGCTCGCGATCGAAGGCCTGATGGCCTTCTTCATGGAGTCGACGTTCATCGGACTCATGGTGTTCGGCTGGGATCGACTGTCGAAGGCACAGCATCTGGTGGTCACCTACCTGGTGGCGCTCGGCTCCAATCTCTCGGCGCTGTGGATCCTGGTGGCCAACAGCTTCATGCAGCATCCGCAGGGCGCGATCTTCAATCCGGTCACGATGCGCATGGAACTCTCCAGCTTCGGTGAACTGTTCTTCAACACCGATGCCCAGGCCAAGTTCGTGCACACGAGCATCGCAGGCTACGTGGTGGCTGCCATCTTCGTGTGCGGCATCAGCGCCTACTACATGCTGCGCGGGCGTCATATCGAGTTCGCCCGCCGTTCGTTCCGCATTGCGTCGCTGTTCGGCATCCTGGCTACCGCGGGCGTGTTGACGCTCGGCGATGCGCTGGGTTTCGTGGGTGCGCACGCGCAGCCGACCAAGCTGGTGGCCATGGAAGCCCTCTGGACCACCGAGAAGGCGCCGATGGCCTTCAATGCGATTGCGATCCCGTCGCAGTCCCAGCAGCGCAATCTCTTCGAGATCCAGATTCCGGCCCTGCTGTCGCTGCTCGTCACCCATTCGTGGGATCAGTCCGTCCCGGCTGCCGACGTGCTGGTGAAACAGGCGGAGGTCCGAATACGCAACGGGATACCGGCCTTGGCGGCCATGAAGAAGCTCAGTGCCGACCCGCACGACGCCGAAGCCCTGAAGCTGTTCGACAAGCATCGCGCGGACTTCGGCTATGCCACGCTGGTGCAGCGCTACGTTGCCGACGGCGATGTCACGAAGGCCACCGACGCCCAGATCCAGCGGGCGGCGCGCGACACGATTCCCGAAGTCTGGATCGTGTTCTGGGCCTTCCGCATCATGGTGGGTTTTGGCCTGCTCATGCTCGCCTACTTCGTCATGGCGGGTCTCTTCACGCTGCGCAACAACGTCCAGAACCAGCGCTGGTTCCTGCACGTGGCGCTGTGGATGATCCCGATCCCGTTCCTTGCGTGCGAGATGGGCTGGCTGGTCGCCGAGGTGGGTCGCCAGCCGTGGGCTGTCTACGAGGTGCTGCCGACCTGGTTGTCCGCCTCGACGCACAGCTTCGAGTACATGGCGTTCTCGCTCGCGGGCTTCATGGTGCTGTACACCATCTTCGCCATCATCGAGTTCTACCTGATGGTTCATTTCATCCGCAAGGGACCTGACGAACATGCCGGTGACGAGGGACATTCCGCTGTTCCCGCGGCTGCGTACTAGACCCCTGAAGGAACGGGCATGGAAATCTACCTCGCGCTGAAACTCATCTGGTGGCTGCTCCTGGGCGTGCTGCTCATCGGCCTGGCCGTGATGGTCGGCATGGACATGGGCGTGGGGACGATCCTGCGCTTCGTCGGGCGCAACGACGACGAGCGGCGCGTGGCCATCAACGTCATCGCGCCGCACTGGGACGGCAACCAGGTCTGGTTCATCCTGGGCGGCGGCGCCATCTTCGCGGCCTGGCCGCTGGTCTACGCCACCGCGTTCTCCGGCTTGTACGTGGTCATGCTGGTGCTCCTCTGGAGCATGATCGTGCGGCCGCTGGCCTTCGAATACCGCAGCAAGCGCCCTTCGTGGAAGTGGCGCAACGGCTGGGACTGGTGCCTGTTCGTCAGCGGCTTCGTGCCCATGCTCGTGTTCGGCGCCGCCATCGGCAACATGCTTCAGGGCGTGCCCTTCCACTTCGACTGGCGGCTCACCTCCTACTACACGGGCAGCTTCATCTGGCTGTTCAATCCGTTCGCGATCCTGTGCGGCGCGCTGTCGGTCGCGATGTCGATCTACATGGGCGGCGCCATCCTCATGAACGGCAGTGAAGATCCGGTGCATGGACGCGCGCGCCGCCTGGCGCTCGTGGCGGGCATCGTCGCGCTGGTGCTGTTCACGATCGGCGGCATCTGGGTGCAGTGGCTGGACGGCTACGTGCTCGTGCGCGGCCCTGACCCCACGGCCGCACAGACGCCGCTGCACCAGACCATCGAGCGTGCCGCCGGCGCGTGGATGAGCAACTACCGTGCGTATCCGGTGCTGTGGATCGTGCCCGCAATCACCTACGTCGGCATGCTGCTGGGCATCGGCGCCGTGTCGCGTGGACGTTCCACCTGGGGCTGGTGGTTCGGCGTGCTCGGCTGGATCGGCATCCTCGGCACGGTGGCCGCTGCCATGTTCCCGTTCCTGATGCCTTCGAGCTCGAATCCTTCGCACAGCCTCACGGTCTGGAATTCCGGATCCAGCCTGCGCACGCTGGCCTGGATGCTCGGGTTCACGGTCGTCTTCATGCCGCTGATCCTCTGGTACACGAGCTGGGCCTTCTGGGTCATGCGAGGCAAGGTCACGCCCCATACAGTCAAGCAGTCGGAGCACGCGCTATGAGCCGCATCACCTTTCCGATGGTCATGCGCTATGCGCTCGCGATGGTGATTTCCGTCATCGTCATCGTCATCGCCGTCATCCTCGGCGACTACGGCCCGTGGTATTTCTCCTGGCTCCTGGGCACCGGGTTCATGATGCTCGTGGCCGTCTCGGGCGCGGTGCTGCTGGATGCCCAGGACGAAGCGCGGGCCGCGGGCGCAGCCGGCAAGCGCGCAGCAGGCAAGTTCGGCGCGACGCGGTCGAACTACTAGGCGGCCCGCCGGGCAATGAGAAATGGCGCCATGCGGCGCCATTCTTCGTTCGGCCGAGCGGTTCTTGCCGACGCGTCGATTCGCCGTCGGGGCACCCGCCCCGAGGCGACTCGCTGCCTTATCGCACCGCGGGTTCCACGGCACGTACCTCCGCTGCAGCCACCGGGGTCGCGTGGCCGCCCCATTCGGCACGCAGCCAGGTCGAGAGATCGGCGATTTGCGTCTCCGAGAGGATGTGGGCGAACGGCGGCATCGCGTACATGCGCTGGCCCTCGGGAAAGCGCTGCGTGGGGATGCCGTTGATCACCACGGCGATCAGGTTGCGCGCTTCGGCCATGGCGAGCGTGGAGTTGCCCTTCAGCGCTGGCGCCACGTTGGGAATGCCCTCGCCGCTGGCGCCGTGGCAGCCGGCGCAGGAGGCGAGATACACCAGCCTGCCGGCCGCCATGCCGGTGCCGGCCTCGGGCGCTGCGGCCGCGGGCAATGGCGTCGGCGGCTTGGCCGGCGTGACGATCTTTCCGCTCGCATCGGTCAGCAGATAGGTCGCGATCGCCGCGGTGTCCGCGGGCGCCATCGCACTGGTCGAGAAATGGGTGACGGTCGACATGCCCGAATAGGCCGTGCCTTGCGGCGACTGGCCGGTACGCAGGTAGTGCGTGAGCGACGGCAGGTCGAAGCTGCGTGCGCCCAGCGCCGCCGACGTGATCGGCGGCACGTCGTACGTGCCCACCGAGCCGCCCTGGAGCGAGCGCCCGAAGTCCACGCCCATCATGAAATTGCGCGGCGAATGGCATGCGCCGCAATGGCCGAGGCCTTCGACGAGGTAGGCGCCGCGAACCCAGCCCGCGGAGCGTTCGGGGTTGACCGGCGCGCTGCGGTCGGGGAAGTTGAGCAGCGTCCAGAAGTTCATGAACGGCCGCACGGGCAGGGCGAACGCACCGGTGTAGACGCGGTTGGCCTGCGCGATCGGGGGGATCGACATCATGTATGCATACAGGGCGTCGATGTCGGCCGGCTCGGTGATGTGCGTGAACACGAAGGGCATGGCGGGATAGAGATTCCGCCCGCCGGGCGCGACGCCGTCGCGAATCACGCGATGGAAGTCGGCGCGCGTGTACTTGCCGATGCCGAAGGTGGGATCGGGCGTGATGTTGACCGAATAGATCGTTCCGAACGGCGTGGGGATCGGCACGCCGCCGGCGGCCATCGGTCCGTTCGCGGTCGAGTGGCAGCCGAAGCAGTCGCCCGCCAGCGCGAGCTCGCGTCCCTTGGGTACCAGCCGCTTCATCTCGTCGGCCGACAGCGGCTGTTCGACCCCGGGCGCGACGCTCGAGGAACGGAAGGCGCCGAGGAGAATGGCCAGCGCCACGATCGCGCCCAGCACGACGATGACCAGCAGTGTGTTGCGCAGGGGGTGACGGTTCATCGCACGCCCCTCAGTCGATCACGCAGCCGGGGGTGTCGAGCGCCACCTGGCGCACGGCCTCGAAGTAGCGAACGTAGCCGGTGCAGCGGCACAGGTGATCGTTCAGCGAGTTCTCGATCGCGGACTGGAGCTGCGCGCGCCGCACCGGCGTGCGCTTGAGCCCGTCGATGAAGACGGTGGCGCCGGCCACGAAGCCGGCGGTGCAGTAGCCGCACTGGAACGAGAAGTGGTCGATGAAGGACTGCTGCACGGGCGTGAGCCGGATCACCTTGCCCTGAGCATTGCGTTCGGCGTGGCCTTCGATGGTGCGGATCGACTTGCCCTGGAACGCATGCGCGCCGAAGATGCAGGTGCGGCTCTCGGTGGTCGTGCCGTCGGCATTGAGCTCCACCACGGTGCAGGCGTGGCAGATGCCCTGGCCGCAACCGAAGTGCGTGCCCGTGAGATTCAGGTAGCCGTGGAGGAAGTCGATCATGGGCATGCCCACGGGGACGTCGACCGGGCCGACCTTGGTTCCGTTGATCGTGAGTGTCAGGGGCAGTTTCTCGATGCTCATGCAAGGGCCTTGCGTATCTTGTCGGCGGTGATTGGCAGTTCGTAGAAGCGCTTGCCGATGGCATGCGTGATCGCGTTGCCGATGGCGGCCACGACCGGGATGATCACCACTTCGCCCATTCCCTTGGGCGGTGCGTTGGGCGCGAGCGGGGGCAGGTATTCGGCAGTCTGGTTCCAGACCGCGACATCCTTGGAGCGTGGCAGCGTGTAGCGGTTGAAGTTCCAGGTGCCGTCGCCGGGTCCGTCCTCGTAGAGCGGCAGGTTCTCCATGAGCGCATGGCCGACGCCGATGGCGATGCCGCCCTGCTGCTGTCCGGAGACGAGTTCGGGCACCACCATCGGACCGGGATCGACCAGGCTGTGGTGGCGCATCACCTCGACCGCGCCGGTGAAGGTGTTGACGTTCAACTCGACGATGCAGGCGGCCGGCGTATAGGTGGTCACGCCGGCGTTGTTGCGCTGCGCTGGCGGGAAGTTGACCTGGGTGCGCTTGAGGTAG
Organism: Variovorax jilinensis; assembly: GCF_030316885.1. GTDB lineage: Bacteria > Pseudomonadota > Gammaproteobacteria > Burkholderiales > Burkholderiaceae_C > Variovorax > Variovorax jilinensis. The sequence goes on from NZ_JASZYQ010000005.1 coordinate 254,343, forward strand.
TCGTAGCCGCCCGTGTCCATGCGGCGCTTGAGCGCTGCCGGTGCGCCGTCTCCATAGCGCACCGCGAGTGCGTCCACGGGCAGCGGGGTGACGCCGACACCGGGAATGTCGAAGCTCGCGGTGGTCCACTCCCAGCGGCTGAAGCAATGCAGGGCCACGCCCGTGACCAAACCCATCTCGTGCGCCTTGCGCGCGAGCACGTCGAAGGGAATGGGCGACAGGCCGCCCGCCGTGAGGCCGGCAGGCGTGGCGCGCAGATCGGAGAACTGGATCGAGGTGCCGGCCATCTGGCCGCCACCCACGCCGCTCGACCAGATGGCCTTCGCGGCCGGCCACAGGCTGTACTGCAGCAGGAAGTTCGCGGCCTGCCGGGTGCCGAAGCCGATGAAGTAGACGCTGTTCGACGCGCTCATGGCCGGCAGCAGGAACGGCACCCAGAAGGGATTCTTCGCCAGTTCGTCCTGCTGCTGCTGGGTCGTGGTGAAGGGCTCCCAGTTGGTCACCAGCGGCAGTTGCGCGAACTCGGTGACGCCGAAGTCGACTTCGTCGGGCACCTTGCCGAGCAGCTTGTGCACCATCACCTGCTGGGCCGTGGTGGCGCCGGTGCCGATCTCCTGGATGCAGTGGCGCATCGTGAGGCGCCCGCTGGCATCGAATTCGAGCAGCAATGCGCTGGTGTCGGCGCCGGTGCCGTAGTCCTTCTGCACCTGCGAGAAGCCGACGCCGTACTTGCGTCCCGGATTGGCGAGTTCGTAGGCCGTCTTGCGCGCGGCACGTTCGCGCCACAGCGGATGAACGGCGGCACGATCGAGCATCTCGATGTTGCGAGGGTCGCCGGTCTGGATCGCGCCCTCGGTATTGGCGTCGCCGGGCCGCATGGCATTGCGGCGGCGCAATTCGATGGCGTCGATGCCGAGCTGGGCGGCAGCCTCGTCGACCATGAGCTCGGTGATCGACATGGCCTGGATGGTGCCGTAGCCGCGCATCGAGCCCGCTTCCACCGCCTGGGTCGCCATCGCGACGCCGATGAGGTCGGACTTGGGAAAGTAGTAGATCGACTGCGCCGCCGTGGCCGCCACCTGCGCCACCGAGAAGGAGAAGTTGGCCCGACCGCCGCCGTTGCAGTTGTAGAAGCCTTTCAGGATCTCGAACTTGCCGGTCTTGCGGTCGGCGACCAGGGTGACGTCCATCGCGATCGAGTGTCGCTTGATGCCCAGCTGGAACTGCTCGTAGCGGTCGTTGGCGATGCGCACCGCGCGGCCTTCGCCGTACATGGCGGCCATGACTGCGTAGAACGGAAAGATCGAGTGATCCTTCGATCCGTAGCCCACCGTGGTGCCGGAAAGGAGCTCGATCCGTTCCACCGGGAAGCGGGTGTTGCCCTTGACCATCATGGCGGCCACGCGCGCGACTTCGTACGGGGACTGTGCAGCCACCAGCAGGTGCAGCGTGCGCGTGGCGCGGTCGTACCAGGCGTTGCCGTTGTCGGGTTCCATGGCCGACGGGTCGATGGATTGCGAGAAGCCTTCGCGACGCAGCACCAGCTTGTCCGGATTGCGACTCGCGGCATCGATGTCCTGCGCGATCCGATCGGCCGCGTTCATGCCGCGGCGCATCGGTTCGTAGTTCTCCTGCGCGACCTTGAGCGGATCGCGGTAGGCACCGCCGCCGCGGTACTTGTTGCGGACCGATCGCGGAACGAACATGCCGGTGGCAGAGGCCGACGGCCAGGTCGGCGTGTTGCCGTCGAAGCCGCCCCAGATCACGGAGTCCTGCATCGGCGAGTATTCGGGCGGACCGCCGGGCGTCGCGCCGCCGATGCGCACATAGCGCGCGGACCCGTAGTTGGGCGGCGGCTTGGTGCCTGTCCTGGCGCCATAGCGCACCACCTCGGGCTTGAAGCGCAGCAGGCGCTTGGCGGCCTCGAAGCGGTCGAAGTCGTAGTAGACGAGCAATGCCACCGGATGGCCCAGCAGTTCGGGCGTCGTGCCCTTGGGCACGAGGAAATGCGCGCCATAGAACTGCGTGCCGAGGTCGACCGGTTGCGGCACCCGCACGCCATCGCGATCGAGGTCTTCGTTGAACAGCAGTCGGTCGGGCTTGAGGTCGTCGCCGAGTATCGAAAGGTCCACGCCTTCGAAGGTGCGATCGGCCTGGGTCGCCTTGATGAAGAAGGCGTGGGCCTGGACAGGGGTCCAGCCGGGAAGGTCGCGGGCCCGGAAGTCGCGCGCGAAGACCTTGTCGCCGGTGACCTTGCGGATGCCGTCCCATCGATAGCGCGCCTGGCCATTGGCCGCCATCCACGTGGGGTCGGGGTCCGGGCCGGAGTGAACCTCGATGGCTTCGGCCACCGGAAGCCGGCCCAACGTGACGGTGATTCCCGAAAAGACTCCGAGCTTTATGAAATTACGTCGTGAGTGCTCCGCAACCATGTTGCTCCGAGTGATGTTGTGGGGAAAAATGAGTATAGGACAGAAGAGTTACAGATTGCGTCAATACCCTGATGCAATCGATTCATCGGCCAATTGAAATACCGCAACTCGATTGAATTCGCCGCAATTCGCGACGCGACTCCCTAGAATCGCCCACCGCAATCCCGCGGCACTCGCGGGTCATCCTCAACCGCAAGGAGTCCAGGCAATGCAGACAGTCACGCGCGACACCCCCACAAGCACGACGCAATGGGCAGGCCGGATCCTCGGGGCGCTGGTGACGCTCGTGCTGCTGGCCGATGGCGCCGTCAACCTGTTCGCGCCCGGCATTCTTGACAAGGAGATGGCGGCCACCGGCTTCCCCATGAATCTGTCGACGGCGCTCGGCGTGCTGATCCTTGCATGCGCGGTGCTCTATGCAATCCCGAAGACCTCGGTGCTCGGCGCGATCCTCGTGACCGGTTTCCTGGGTGGCGCGATCTGCACGCACTTCAGGCTCGGCGAGATCGGCTCTCCACCACAGATTGCCTGCGTCGTGATCGGTGTGGCGGCCTGGGCTTCGCTTTACCTGCGCCTGGGTTCGTTGCGGCTGCTGATACCGCTGGTTCGCAGCTAAGCCGGCCGAGGCTCGTTGTGCCGGCTTCGAGCGCAGGCCTTCAGAAGGTCACCTTGACCGACGGCGCGCTGCGCTTCGCCTCGCCGTGGAACACGGCCTCGATGTTGTTGCCGTCGGGGTCGAGCACGAAGGCGGCGTAGTAGCCTGGGTGGTAAGGCCGCTCGCCGGGTGCACCGTTGTCGGTGCCGCCATGCGCGAGCGCGGCCTTGTGAAAGGCGTCGACCGTGGCCTTGTCGCTGGCCTGGAAAGCCAGGTGGTGCCGGCCGGTCAACTGGCCCGTTGCAGCCTCGCTGTCCGCGCTGGAGACGAACAGCTCGTCGACCCAGAAGTAGCTGTCGCCCGAGCCGCCCAGCGGAATCTGCAGCACCTCGATGACCGCCTCGTAGAAGCGTCGGCTCGCAGCCAGGTCGCGCACGACCAGCTGCACGTGATCGATCAGGCGTCCGCGATGCAATTCCTGTGTTTCCATGTGGCGACCTCCGGTTCATGGGATGGATGCACTTTCGTGCAGCCTGCATGATGCACGCGCCGTGTGGGTCGGCGCAACGCGAAGGCAGATGTAGGACGCAGTTCGGCGGGCGCACCGCCCTCGGCCGCGGCTCAGTTGAGCCGCTCGCCCCCCGCGCCGTCGAACAGGTGCGCCTCGCTGGCCACGGGCCACAGCGGCAGCCGGTCGCCGGGCCGGGCACCGACGCGATCTCGGAATGCGGCCATCACCGTCTGGCCGCCCAGGCGCAACGCGACCTGGGTCTCGGCGCCCGTCGGCTCGACCACGATCACGTCGGCCGACAGCCCGCGGTCCGGGTCGATCGTGAAGTGTTCGGGGCGGGTCCCGTACAGCACGCGGTCGCCGTGCGTGCCGCGCGACGCCGAGGCCAGCGGCAGGCGCAGGCCGTCGTCGGTCAGCACGTGCGGGGCCCCATCGAGCTGCAGCCGGCCCGGAATGAAGTTCATCGCCGGCGAGCCGATGAAGCCCGCCACGAAGGCGTTGCGTGGCCGGTCGTAGAGTTCGAGCGGCGCGCCGATCTGCTCGATGCGGCCCTCCTTCAGCACCACGATGCGGTCGGCCATCGTCATGGCCTCGACCTGGTCGTGCGTCACGTAGACCGTGGTGGTGCCGAGCCGCTGGTGCAGCGCCTTGATCTCGGTGCGCATCTGCACGCGCAGCTTGGCGTCGAGGTTCGACAGCGGCTCGTCGAACAGGAAGGCCTGGGGTTGCCGGACGATCGCGCGGCCCATTGCCACGCGCTGCCGCTGGCCGCCGGAGAGCTGGCCCGGGCGCCGCTCCAACAGCTCGCCGAGGCCCAGCGTGTCGGCCGCCTGCCGTACCCGGCGCGCGATCTCATCGCGCGGCAGTCCCTGGATCGTGAGGCCGAAGCCGAGGTTCCGGCCCACCGTCATGTGCGGATAGAGCGCGTAGTTCTGGAACACCATCGCGACGTCGCGGTCGCGCGGCGCCACGTCGTTGATGAGGCCATCGCCGAGCCGGATCTCGCCGGCGTCGACGCTCTCGAGGCCCGCGATCATGCGCAGCAGCGTCGACTTGCCGCAGCCCGAGGGCCCGACCAGCGCGACGAACTCGCCGTCCCGGATGTCGATGTCGATGCCACGGATGACGGGCGTGGGCCCGAAGTTCTTCGCCAGGTGGCGGATGGTGATGGAAGCCATGTGAATGTGTGAGTGAGGGAGCGTGGGGGCCATCAGTCCTTGATGCCGCCGGCGGTCAGGCCGTGCACGAGGTACTTGCGTACGAGCACGGTGAAGGCCACCACCGGCAGCATCACGAGCGTGCCGCTGGCGGCGATCTTGGTCCACTCCCAGCCTTCGTACTGCAGGAAGTTGACGATCGCGACCGGTGCCGTGATGGCGTTGGTGCGCGTCAGGATCAGCGCATAGAAGAAGTCGTTCCACGAGAAGATGAAGCACAGCACCGCGGTGGCAGCCAGCCCGGGCGCGGTGAGCGGCAGCGACACGCGCCAGAAGGCCTGCCAGATGCCGCAGCCGTCGATCCAGGCTGCTTCCTCGAGCGAAGCGGGCACGGCCTCGAAGAAGGTCTGCATCAGCCAGATCACGATCGCGAGGTTGAAGGTCAGGTAGATGAGCGCAAGGCCGATCACGGTGTCCTGCAGGCCGAGGTACTGGTAGGCCAGGAAGAACGGGATCGTGAAGGCGATCGGCGGCGCCATGCGTGTCACGAGAATCCACAGCGCGATGCGGTCGCGGCCCTTGAACTTCCAGCGCGTGAGCGCATAGGCGGCCGGCACGCCGATCAGCAGCGAGAAGCCGGTCGACAGCGTGCTCGCCAGCAGGCTGTTGCCGAAGGACTTCAGGAAGTTGCCCTGCAGCAGGCTCGCGAAGCCTTCGAGCGTTGGCGTGAAGAGCAGGCTGTCCTCGAAGATGTCGGCCGCCGGCCGGAAGGCGAGCTGCACCAGCCAGAGGAAGGGCGACAGGACCAGCAGCAGCAACAGCGCCACCGTGATCGCGCGACCATGGCGCGACAGCCACGAGCGGCCGCGCCGCGCGCCTTCGGAGGGTCGCGCCACGGGTGCCGCAGGCGCGAAGTGCGTGGCGGAAGCGGTCGACACGCCTTCCTCGTGGGCCGCCTCGATCCTGTCGAGAGCCCAGGTGCTGCTAGCGCTCGGCATGGCGGCTCCTTCCCAGCTTGCCGATCAGCCAGCTCAGCACGAAGACACCCACCAGCATCACGGTGGCGATCGCGCTGGCGTAGCCCCAGTAGGAGAAATTGAAGGCCTGGATGAAGCCGTAGTAGTTCGTCACCTCGGTCACCGAGCCCGGGCCGCCATTGGTCAGCACGTAGATCAGCGGAAAGGCCTTGAAGCTGTCGATCAGCCGGAACAGCGCGCAGACCACGAGCACCGGGCGGATGTAGGGAAACACGATGTGGCGGAACAGCTGCCAGCGATTCGCGCCTTCGAGCGTGGCGGCCTCGATCGGATCGTCGGGAATCATCTGCAGCGCGGCCAGCACCATCAGCATGGTGAAGGGAAACCATTGCCAGGTGTCGGCCAGCGCGATCGCCCACAGTGCGGTGTCCGGGTTGGCGATCAGCGAACGCACCGGCCAGCCGAGCGCCTCGAGCGCGCGGTGCATCGGGCTGATGTCGGGCGTGTAGACGATCTTCCAGATCAGCGCGACCACGATGGGCGGCAGCACCATCGGGATCAGGAACAGGGTGCGCGCGCCTTCCAGCACGCGCGACTTGCCGTCGAGCAGCAGTGCGAGTCCGAGCCCGACTCCGAGCTGCAGCGCGACGCTGGACACCGACAGCTTGATCTGCACCACGATCGAGGCAAGGAAGCGCTGGTCCTCCAGCAGATGCCGGTAGTTGACCAGCGGGTCGTCGAAGCGGAAGGTGCCTGCAGGATCGGTGAGCTGCAGCGGCGTGAAGCTCGCCACCAGCAGCGCGACCGCCGGCACCAGTGTGATCAGGAGGAGCACGGCGAGCGAAGGCGACAGGCCAAGCAGGAAGGCGCGCCGGCGCTCCTGCTCCCAGCTCGCCGAACGGCCAGGTCGGTCGATCCTCGAACCGCCGATGGCGATGGCCTGCGTCACCGCGGCGCCCTCAGAGCTTCTCGCCGGAGCGCCGCAGCTCCGCGATGGTGTTGGCCTGCGCCTGCTGGAAGGCCTGCTTGGCCGAGAGCTGCCCGCTCGCGATCAGCTCGATCGCCTTGTTGAGCTGCTGGTCGACCTGCGGGTACACCGCCACCGTGCGGTACTTCATGTGGCCGCTCTTGTTGGCGAGTTCGATCGAATCGAGCGAGAGCTTGGCGAGATCGCTGCCGTTGATGACCTGCTTGCTGCGGAAGACCTGCGAGTCGATGTCCGAGCGGCGCGCCGGCGAACCGTAGCCCGCGGCCACCGCGCGCCCCGTGGTCTGCTTGCTGAGCGCCCACTGGATGAAGGCCCAGGCGGCTTCCTTGTTCTTCGAGCCGGTCGGGATGCCGAGCCCGTGCACCGCGGTGCCCGGGAAGCGGCCGGCAGGACCCTTGGGCACCAGGCCGAACTTCACGGTCTTGATGGTCTTGCTGGTGGCCGGGTCGCCGAGCTGCGCCAGGTGCAGCTGGCCGGCATCGGTGAAGTTGACGCGACCGAGCTTGAGCGCCTGCGTCACCTGGTCGGGCTGGTAAGTGATCGCGCCATCGGGGCCGAACTCCTTGAGCAGGTTGGCGTAGTACTCGCCCGCCGCGATGGCCTCGGGCGTGTCCAGCGTCGGGAACAGGTCGTCGGGTGCCTTTCGGAACACGTCGCCGCCGAAGGCGTGCAGGTAGGGCACGAAGGTCCAGCCGTAGTGGTTGTCGGCCACGAAGCCGGCCACGCGTTCCTTCTTGTTGACCGCACGCAGCACCTTCACGAGGTCGTCCGTGGTGTCGGGAAAGCCGAGTCCCGCCTGCTCGACCAGGTCGAAGCGCGAGGAGGCCGTGAGCAGCGCCTCGGCGGTCCATGGAATGCCGTAGAGCTTGCCGTCGCGGCCGGTCTCGGGCGCCCGTGCGCCGGCCAGGAAGTCGTTCACATCCCAGTCGGCCGCGGTCAGGTTGGGGTTCCTGATGAAGTCGTCGAGTGGCGTCAGCCAGCCCGAGTTGATCCAGCGGCTCGAGTAGATGAAGGTCACGTTGACCACGTCGTAGGCCGAGCCCTTGGTCGAGAGCTCGAGATCGGCACGTTGGTTGTAGACCGGGAACGAGGGGGCGTCGAAGTTCACCTTGGCGCCGGTCGCGGCCTCGAACTCCGGCAGCCACTGCTGCAGCAGCTTGGGATAGGCAGCGCTGAAGGTCGAGACGTTGAGCGTCACGCCCGCGAACTTCTTGCTGCCCGACTGGGCTGCGGCCAGGCCCGGGAGCAGCGCGCCGGCACCCAGTGCGGCCGTGGCTTGCAACAGCCGGCGGCGCTGCGGATCGAGAGTGGATGAATGGGTCATGGGATGGGTCCGGAAGACGATGCGATGAAGCGGGCGGCCTCAGGCGGTCGCGGTGATGAGTTCGTCGATGTGCGCGTCGTTGGTGGCTTCGGGCCGGCTGCGCGTGCGGCTGCGCTGGCCGTCGAGCGCCACCGCGGTCTCGCCGTGCACCGTCACGCGGCGTACCAGGCGCGGCTGGCTGCCGTAGTCGTTGATCGCGAAGTGCTGGGTCGCGCGGTTGTCCCAGATCGCGACGTCGTCCTGGCGCCAGTTCCATCGCACCGTGTTCTCGAGCCGGGTCACGCGGTTCTGCAGCAGCTCGAAGATGCGCGCCGATTCGCTGCTCGTGAGGCCGACGAGCTTCTTCACGAAGTGGCCGAGCAGCAGCGCGCGCTCGCCCGAAACCGGATGCACGTGCACCACCGGATGCTCGGCCTCGTAGACGGCCGACACGAAGACCTTGCGGTGATGCCGCAGCCGTTCTTCCTCGACCACCACGCGATCGGCACCATAGTCGTAGTCGTTGCTGTGAACTGCCCACAGGGTGTCGGCAAGCTGCTTGAGCTGCGCCGGCAGGCGCTCGTAAGCGACGGCCGTGTTGGCCCAGACCGTGTCGCCGCCGTAGGCCGGGATCGTGACGCCGCGCAGGATCGATATCTTCGGAAAGGCATCGACGAAGGTCACGTCGGTGTGCCAGGAGTCGGCACGGCCGCCGCCCTTGGAAGCGTCGAGCTCGAACAGCTTGGTGCCCTGAGGTGCCGGCACGGTCGGATGGGCCACGGTGCGGCCAAAGCGCGCCCCGAAGGCCTGGTGCTCCTGGTCGTCCAGGTGCTTCTGGTCGCGGAAGAACAGCACCTTGTGCTTGACCAGCGCGGCGTTCAGCTGCTCGATGACGTCGGCCGACAGGTGGCTGCCGAGGCGGATGTCCTGCACCTCGCCGCCGATGTTGCCGGCCACGCGCCGGATGCGCAGGTCGCCGATGCTGGTGTCGAAGGCGGATGGTTTCTCGTGGCTCATCGTGGGTTCTCCTCTGGAATGAAGGTTGATCGCCGGCGGCATCAGTGCCGCGGCGAGGTGGCGCCATCGGCGCCCGGTGCATGCGCGAGCAGCTGCGCCAGCGCGGAGCGCGGCACCGGCGCGCTCTCGTCCTCGCTGCTGCCCTGGCCCAGTGCCTCGTCGATCGTGGCGCGGTCCAGCGTCGGGGCGAAGGCCTCGATGAAGGCATAGACGAAGGTGCGCAGGTAGGCGCCTCGCCGCACCGCGACTTTGGTCAGGTTGATGCCGAACAGGTGGCCCGCGTCGACCGCGCGCAGCCGCAGGTCGCGTTCGGCCTCGAAGGCGATGCCCGCGACGATCCCTACTCCCATGCCGAGTTCGACGTAGGTCTTGATGACGTCGGCGTCCATTGCGGTGATCGCGAGGTCGGGCTTGAGGCCGGCCTCGGCAAAAGCCTGGTCGATGCGCGTGCGGCCGGTGAAGCCGCTGTCATAGGTGACGAGCGGCCAGGCGGCGAGGCGCTCGATGGTCAGCGGGCCGTCGAGCAGCGGATGGCCGGGCGGCGCGATCACCGAATGGGTCCAGCGAAAGCACGGCAGCGCGACCAGCTGCGGATAGTCGCCGAGCGCCTCGGTGGCGATGCCGACGTCGGCCTCGCCGTCGAGCAGCATCTGCGCGATCTGCTTGGGAGAACCCTGCCGCAGGTGCAGCTGCACGTTGGGGAAGCGGCCGCGGAATTCCTGCACCGCGATCGGCAGCGCATAGCGGGCCTGCGAATGGGTGGCGGCGATCGACAGCAGACCCTCTTCCTGCGCGAGGAACTCCTGACCTGCCTGGCGCAGGTTCTGGCTCTCGAGCAGGACCTTCTCGATGATCGGCAGCAGGTGGTCGCCGGGCGCCGTCAGGCCGGTCAGGCGCTTGCCGGACCGCGCGAACAGCGCCAGGCCGAGTTCGTCCTCGAGTTCACGGATCTGGCGGCTGACGCCCGGTTGAGAGGTGTGCAGCACATGGGCCGCTTCGGTGAGATTGAAGCCGCATCGAACGGCTTCGCGCACGGAGCGCAACTGTTGGAAATTCATGGAGGCCAGAAAGAGGAAGCTGTGCCGGAGGCACTCGGCGGCCGATTCTGCGGGCCTCGATTCGAATTGCGAACGAACGAATCGTTGCTACCAAATAAGCGAATGATCTTTGGTTCGTCGTCGTCGACTCGTTATTCGCAATCCGGATATCGATGCGCGAAGATCGAATGACGGATGGGCTCCGAACGAGGCATAACCAAATAACAAGGCAGTCGTTGCGGGAGGCGCCGGCTGTTCGGAGAATGCCGCTTCTCTTTTAATTCTTTCCCTGGAGATGCAATGGCCACCCTTCGACTCGGCGACACCGCCCCGAACTTCACGCAGGAATCCAGCGACGGTGCGATCGATTTCTACCAATGGGCGGGCAACGACTGGGTCGTGCTGTTTTCGCATCCGGCCGACTTCACGCCGGTGTGCACCACCGAGCTGGGCAAGACCGCCGCGCTGTCGGGAGAATTCGCAAGGCGCGGCGTGAAGCCGATCGCCGTCAGCGTCGACCCGGTCGACAAGCACAAGGATTGGATCGCCGACATCAACGAGACCCAGAAGACGACGGTCAACTTCCCGATCCTGGCCGATGCGGATCGCAAGGTGGCCGACCTCTACGACCTGATCCATCCGAATGCCTCGACCACGGCGACCGTGCGCAGCGTCTTCATCATCGATCCGAAGAAGACGATCCGCACCACCATCACCTATCCCGCGAGCACGGGCCGCAACTTCGACGAGATCCTGCGCGTCATCGATTCGCTGCAGCTCACCGACAGCCACAAGGTCGCCACGCCCGCGAACTGGAAGTACGGCGACGACGTCGTGATCATCCCGAGCCTGCAGGACCCGGCCGAGATCGCCGAGCGCTTTCCCAAGGGTTTCAACGCGGTGCGGCCCTACCTGCGGCTCACGCCGCAGCCGAACAAGTAGGCAACGGAATCAAGGAACCGAATCTCTCGTTGGAAGTGAGGTGTCTCCTCGTCGTGAACAACGACGTTCATGGGCCTTCGGGTCCATTTTTTTTGTCGCTAGGCAAAGAACTGGTTCTCGGGACGTGGCAGGCCCAGGTTCTCGCGCAGGGTGCGGCCCTCGTACTCGCGGCGGAAGAGGCCGCGCCGCTGCAGCTCGGGCACGACCTTCTCCACGAAGGCATCGAGCCCGCCGGGCAGCCACGGGAACATGATGTTGAAGCCGTCGCAGCCCTCGGCCTCGAGCCATTCCTGCATCTGGTCGGCGATGGTGTGCGCGGTGCCGACGAAGGCCAGACCGCCGTAGCCGCCGAGGCGCTGCGCGAGCTGGCGCACCGTGAAGCCCTCCCGCTCGGCCAGCGCGATCACGCGCTCGCGGCTGCTCTGGCTCGCATTGGTCTGCGGCACCTCGGGCAGCGGCGCATCGGGATCGAACTTCGAGGCGTCATGGCCGAGCGCGATGGAGAGCGACGCGATCGCGCTGTCGTAGTGGACGAGGCTGTCGAGCCGGGCCCGTATCGCGCGCGCCTCTTCCACCGTGTCGCCGACCACCACGAAGGCGGCCGGCAGGATCTTCAGATGGTCGCGCTCGCGGCCGAGTGCGGCCAGGCGGCCCTTGACGTCGGCATAGAAGCGCTGCCCCTCCTGCAAGGTGCCGTGGGCCGCGAAGATGACCTCTGCCGTCTCGGCGGCGAGCTGGCGCCCGGCCTCCGAGGCGCCGGCCTGCACGATCACCGGCCGCCCCTGCACCGGCCGCGCGATGTGCAGCGGGCCGCGCACCGACAGGTAGGTGCCCTTGTGGTCGAGCCTGTGCAGCCGCTGCGGGTCGAAGAAGAGGCCGCTTTCCGGGTCGCGGATGAAGGCATCGTCGGCCCAGCTGTCCCACAGGCCCGTGACCACGTCGTGGAACTCGCGGGCGCGCGCGTAGCGCTCGTCGTGCGCCATGTGGTCGTCGCGGCCGAAGTTGAGCGCCGCGTCCGGGTTGGAGGTGGTGACGATGTTCCAGCCGGCCCGGCCGTTGCTCAGGTGGTCGAGCGAGGCAAAGCGGCGCGCGATGTGAAACGGTTCGTCGAAGGTGGTGGACGCGGTGGCGACCAGGCCCAGGTGCTCGGTGTGCTGGCTCAGCGCCGAGAGCAGCGTGAAGGGCTCGAAGGAGCTGACCGTGTGGCTTCGCTGCAGCGCCTCGATCGGCATGTTGAGCAGCGCCAGGTGATCGGCCATGAAGAAGGCATCGAAGCGGGCGCGTTCCAGCGTCTGGGCGAAGCGCTTGAGGTGGGCGAAGTTGAAGTTGGCGTCGGCGAAGGCTCCGGGATAGCGCCAGGCGCCCGTGTGGATGCTGACGGGGCGCATGAAGGCGCCCAGCTTGAGGTGGCATGGGGAGGGCATTGCGCCTTGTAAGCGATGCCCCCCGAGCCGCCAAAGACCGATTTCTTCGAAGCTCATGACGCACTCGTCCGAGCCGTTCGAGCGGCTCCAGCCCGCTCATTTGGCTATATGCAAGTGAATTTACGGTCGTTCCTCTTTTGTCGATCCGTTTCGACAATCGCCTGCGTATTCACCTTCAGATATCCAGGAACTCCAATGTCCACCTTTCCAACGACCGACTTCGAGATCGACCGACCGGGCCGCCCTCTCTGGAAGTCCTTGCGCGATCTCGTGCTGGTCACCGTGGTCGTCAGTGCCATTGCGCTGATCGTCGGCTTCCTCACGGCCACCTCGGCGCATGCGCAAGCCACCAAGGGCGAACTGCGCATCGGCTATCAGAAGTCCGCCAGCCTCTTCGTGCTGCAGAAGGCGCAGGGCACGCTCGAGAAGAAGCTCGCGCCGCTGGGCTTCGGCGTGAAGTGGGTCGAGTTCCCGGCCGGCCCGCAGCTGCTCGAGGGCCTGAACGTCGGCGCGGTTGACGTCGGCTACGTGGGCGAAGCGCCACCCATCTTCGCGCAGGCCGCCGGCGCCCGCTTCGTCTACATCGGCCACGACCCGGCAGCGCCGCGTGCCGAGGCGATCCTCGTGACGAAGGATTCCCCGATCAAGTCGGTCGCCGACCTCAAGGGCAAGAAGGTTGCGCTCAACAAGGGCAGCAACGTGCACTACCTTCTCGTGAAGCAGCTCGAGAAGAACGGCCTCAAGCTGAGCGACATCCAGCCGGTGTACCTTGCGCCGGCCGATGGTCGCGCAGCCTTCGAGAGCAAGAACGTCGATGCCTGGGTGATCTGGGATCCGTTCCAGGCTGCCGCCGAGAAGGCAACCGGTGCCCGCGTGCTGGCCGACGGCACTCCCGATGTCGTGAACAACTACCAGTACTACCTGGCCGAGCGCAACTTCATCGCCAAGAACCCGAAGGTGATCGATGCGCTGTTCGAGGACTCGGTGACCCAGGGCATCTGGCTCAAGAAGAACCTGCGGCAGGCGGCTGAGATCATCGCGCCGCTGCAAGGCCTGCCGGTGGACGTGGTCGAGCTCGCGCTGCGACGCTATGAGTTCAACGTGAAGCCGATCACACCGGCAGTCGCCGCCGACCAGCAGAAGATCGCCGACACCTTCTTCGACCTGAAGCTGATCCCGAAGGCGATCAGGGTCGACGAAGCGATCGTGTTGCCCAAGCCCTGATCCCGAGGCAGCGAGGATTCCCATGACATCCGATACCGCGCCGACGACCATCGAGCACGCCCGCCGCGTGATCGCGCAGACCCTTCTGGCCTGGCAGATCGCGCCGGCCTCGGCGCATGAAGTGGCGCGCCGTGCGCCGCACGGCCACGTGCCCATCCGCATGCTGCGGCGCCTCCGGGCGGCCGCGGTGGCCTACAGCCGACCCGTGCTCGCGCATTCCTGGTGACAACGAAGATGAAGACACTCTCCCGGCGCGTTGCGCTCCTTTCGGTCGGTGCGGGTCTGGTCACGGCTGCTGCGGGCGCCCGCGCGCAGGCCGGCCAGACGGTGCGCATCGGTTTCCAGAAATCGTCCACGCTGATCGCTGTGCTGAAGGCGCAGGGCACGCTGGAGCGCGATCTGGCGCCGCTGGGCGTCAAGGTCAGCTGGCACGAATTCACCAGCGGGCTGCCGCTGCTCGAGGCGCTCAACCTCGACAACCTCGACTTCAGCGCCGATGTGGCCGATACCGTCCCGGTGTTCGCGCAGGCCGCCGGCGCGCAGCTCACCTTCGTGGCCAAGGAGGCGCCTTCGCCGACCGCCCAGGCGATCGTGGTGCGCGCCGATTCGCCGCTGCGCGCGCTGGGCGACCTCAAGGGCCGGAAGATCGGCGTCGCCAAGGGCTCGGGCGGTCACTACCTGCTGCTGGCCGCGCTCGACAAGGCCGGCGTCCCGCTCAAGGAGGTCGAAGTGGCGTACCTGACGCCGGCCGACGGCCGTGCCGCCTTCGAGAAGGGCGCCATCGATGCCTGGGTGACATGGGACCCGTTCTTCGCGGCGGCTCAGCGCCAGGCCGGCGTGCGCGTGCTCGCCGACGGCACGGGCATCGCTTCCTATCAGCGCTACTACCTCGCATCCACCAAGTTCGCGCAGGCCCGCCCCGACGTGCTGCGCGTGATCTACGCCGCCCTCGACAAGGCCGGAAAGTGGGTCAAGCGCAACCCCCGCGAAGCGGCCGAGCTGCTGGCACCCGTGTGGGGCCTCGACGTTGCCACGGTGGAGCAGGCCAACGCCCGTCGCAGCTACGAGGTGCGGCCGGTGGTGGCGAGCGGCCTCAGCGAGCAGCAGCGCATCGCCGATGCCTTCTTCGCCGAGAAGCTGCTGCCGCGGCGGGTCGATACCCAGCAGGTGGTGCTGTTCCAGCCGGGCGCCGCTGCGCCCTGACCCCTCCAACGAAGAGCAACGATGTCCAACGACGCAAGCAACTGGAAATTCGAGACCCTCTCGGTGCACGCGGGCTATTCGCCCGAGCCCACCACGCGCGCCGTGGCGCCGCCGATCTACCAGACCGTGGCCTACGCCTTCGACAGCGCGCAGCATGGCGCCGACCTGTTCGACCTCAAGGTGCCGGGCAACATCTACACCCGCATCAACAACCCGACGCAGGACGTGCTCGAGCAGCGCGTGGCGGCGCTCGAGGGCGGCATCGCGGCGCTGGCGCTGGCCTCGGGCCAGGCGGCCGTGACCTATGCGATCCAGACCATCGCCGAAGCCGGCGACAACATCGTCAGTAGCACGGCGCTCTACGGCGGCACCTACAACCTGTTCGCCCATACGCTGCCGCAGTTCGGCATCACGACGCGCTTCGCCGACCACCGCGATCCGAAGAGCTTCGAGCCACTGATCGACGCCGGGACGAAGGCCGTGTTCGTGGAATCGCTCGGCAATCCGGCCGGCAACATCACGGACATCGCAGCCATCGCGGAGGTCGCCCACCGCCATGGCGTGCCGCTGATCGTCGACAACACGGTGCCCTCGCCCTACCTGAGCCGGCCGATCGCGCATGGCGCGGACATCGTCGTGCATTCGCTCACCAAGTACCTCGGCGGCCACGGCACCAGCATCGGCGGCGCGATCGTCGATTCGGGCAAGTTCCCCTGGACGCAGCACAAGGAGCGCTTCCGGCGCCTCAACGAACCCGACGTGAGCTACCACGGCGTGGTCTATACCGAGGCGCTCGGACCGGCTGCCTACATCGGCCGCGCACGCGTCGTGCCGCTGCGCAACACAGGCGCGGCGATATCTCCCTTCAATGCCTTCCTGATCCTGCAGGGCATCGAGACGCTGGCACTGCGCATGGACCGCATCAGCAGCAACGCGCTCGCCGTGGCGCGTTTCCTCCAGCGAAGCGAAGCCGTGAAGTGGGTCAACTACGCAGCGCTCGAGGATCACCCGGACCATGCGCTCGCGCAGAAGTACCTCGGTGGCAGGGCCAGCGGCGTGCTGACCTTCGGCATCGGCAGCGGCCGCGAGGGTGGCGCGAGATTCCTCGACCGCCTGAAGCTGTTCACCCGCCTGGTCAACATCGGCGACGTGCGCTCGCTCGCCACCCATCCGGCATCGACCACGCACCGGCAACTCGGCCCTGACGAACTGGCGCGTGCCGGCGTGACCGAGGACACCGTGCGCCTGTCGGTCGGCATCGAGCACATCGACGACCTGCTGGCCGATCTCGAGCAGGCGCTGGCCGCGGGCTGAGCGCCCGGTCGTCGCGCGCTCGTCCTCTTTACCTGAAGGGCCGCACGCGGCGGTCCCCGACTCCATGACTTCTTCTCGCAAGCAAATGCACCTGGGCGCCTTCTTCTTCGGCGTCGGCCACCACCTCGCGGCCTGGCGCCACCCGGACGTCGATCCGGGCGCGGCCAGCCGTATCGAGTCGCTGCAGCAATGGATCCGCATCGCCGAAGAGGCGAAGTTCGACGCCATCTTCTTCGCCGACAACGTCGGCCTGCCCGGGCCGCCCGACGAAGTGGTGACGAAGAACGCGCTCTGGTATCCGCTCGATCCGCTGATCACGCTGGCCGCGCTGTCGCAGGCCACCACGCACATCGGCCTCGTGGCGACGGTCTCGTCGACCTACCTGCCGCCCTATCACCTGGCGCGCAAGTACGCGTCGCTCGACCAGGTGAGCCACGGCCGCAGCGGCTGGAACCTCGTCACCTCGGGCAGCGACTTCGAGGCCCGCAGCTTCGGGCTCGACCAGCAGCTCGCGCATGCACACCGCTATGCCAGGGCCCATGAGTACGTGAAGATCGTGAAGGGCCTGTGGGACAGCTGGCAAGACGATGCCTTCATCCACGACAAGGCCGCCAACCGCTTCTTCGATCCTGCGAAGCTGCATCGCGTCGCGCACGAGGGGGAGCACTACAAGCTCCACGGTGCGCTGCAGACGCCGCGTGCGCCGCAGGGCTACCCGGTGCTGGTGCAGGCCGGCTCGTCGGGTGACGGCCAGGACCTGGCGGCGGCCACGGCCGAGGTGGTGTTCACGGCCCAGCAAAGCGCCGAGGAGGCGAGGGCGTTCTACAGCGGACTCAAGGGAAGGCTCGCGGCCCATGGACGCACGCCCGATCAGCTCAAGATCCTGCCCGGCATATCGCCCTTCGTCGGCCGGAGCCAGCAGGAAGCGCAGGAGAAGTTCGAGCAGCTGCAGGGACTGATCGATCCGGTGCTGGGCATCGGCCTGCTGTCGACTTTCCTCGGCAATGTCGACCTGACGCGCTACGACGTCGATGGTCCCTTCCCGCAGGACCTGCCCGTGACCGAGGGCTGGAAGAGCCGGCAGGAACTGTTCGCGGGCATGGCCCGGCGCGACGGCCTGACGATCCGCCAGCTCTACGAGAAGGTGGCGGGCGCGCGCGGCCACTGGACCCTGGTCGGCACGGCCGAGTCGATCGCCGACCAGCTCGAGCACTGGTTCACCACGGGAGGGGCCGACGGCTTCAACGTGCTCGCGCCGACGCTGCCGCACGGCCTGACCGATTTCGCGCAGCTGGTGATTCCCGAGCTGCAGCGGCGTGGCCTGTTTCGCACCGAGTACCAGGGCCGCACGCTGCGCGAGCACCTGGGTCTCGTGCGGCCGGCCCATCCGGTGCATCCGGCGGCCTAGCGGGGTCGGCCAGCGCTCCTTTTTCGCATGTGCATATCGGAATTGCGTCGTTGGTCGTCGTTGTTCCGATTCGTAGAGTTCCGTTGCATTTCATTTCCCAACCCTGGAGCCAACCATGTCGATCCTGCACAAATGGCGGTCTGCCGCCTTCGCCAGCCTCGCCTTCCTCGCCCTTGCACCCTCCGCATTCGCACAGGCCGCAGGCGACGGCAGCGGCCCGCTGGTTTCCACCGAGTGGCTGGACAAGAACCTCAAGAACCCCAATCTCCGCGTGATCGAGGTCAGCGTGAATCCCGGCCTGTACGAGCGCGGCCACGTGCCCGGTGCGGTCAACTTCTCGTGGCACAACGATCTCAACGATCGCGTGCGGCGCGACATCGTGAGCCAGGCGAACTTCGAGAAGCTGCTGTCCGCCGCGGGCGTTTCCAACGACAGCACCGTGGTGCTCTACGGCGACAACAACAACTGGTTCGCGGCCTGGGGCGCCTGGGTGTTCGAGCAGTACGGCGTGCGCAACGTCAAGCTACTCGACGGCGGGCGCAAGAAATGGGAGGCCGAGGGCCGCGTGCTGGAGACCCGCACGCCCGACGTCGTCGCCACCAACTTCAAGGTCACGCAACCCAATCCGCAACTGCGGGCGCGCCTGGTCGACGTACTGGCCGTGGCCGAAGGCCGCAGCGACGCCAAGCTGGTCGACATCCGCTCGGCCGACGAGTTCACGGGCAAGATCTTCGCGCCGCCGGGCGCGGCCGAACTCGCGGTGCGTGCCGGCCACATCCCGACCGCCGCCAACGTGGCCTGGGGCCGCGCGGTGAACGAGGACGGCACCTTCAAGTCGCCCGCCGAACTCAAGGCGCTCTATGCAGGCGTGGGCATCGACGGCAGCAAGCCCGTGATCACCTATTGCCGCATCGGCGAGCGCTCCAGCCACACCTGGTTCGCGCTGACCAAGATCCTCGGCTACAACGTGCGCAACTACGACGGCTCCTGGACCGAGTACGGCAACGCGGTCGGCGTGCCGGTCAACAACCCGAGCGGCACGATCTGGGCCTCGAAGTAACAACCGCGCCGCGCGCGCCGGTCGAAGGCTGGCGCGGCCTCACCGCGTCGCTCGCGATCACCGTGGCGGTCTGCATCGCGGTGCAGCGCCTCGGCGATGTTTCCGGCGGCCGCGCGCTGGCCTTTGCGCTCGGGCTCGGCGCGGTGCTCGGCGTGGTGCTGCAGCGTTCGCGCTTCTGCTTCTACTGCCACGCGCGCGACTACTTCGAGCGCAACGACGCTCGCGGCCTGCTGGCCATCGTCGCCGCGCTGGCGGTAGGGACCGTGGGCATGCACGTGGTGATGACGGGCTGGCTGCCGGTGCCGCTGCCCGGGCGACTGCCGCCCGATGCGCACATCGGCCCCGTGAGCTGGGCACTGGTGCTGGCGGGGCTGGCCTTCGGCCTCGGCATGGTGATCTCCGGCTCGTGCATCAGCGCGCACTGGTATCGGCTCGGCGAGGGATCGCCCACGGCGCCCTTCGCGCTGGTCGGCGCCGCGGCCGGCTTCCTGCTGGGCTTCAACACATGGAATGCGCTCTACAGCGCCACCATCGCGACCGCGCCCGTGGTGTGGCTGCCGCAGCACCTGGGCTATGCGGGCTCGGCGGCGTTGCAGATGGCGGTGCTTGGCCTGCTCGCCGCCTGGCTGTGGCGACGGCTGCCTGCGCACGATGCGGCCGATGCGGGGGCACCGCCGCCGCGCGCCTCCAGCTTCATCGGCGCGCTCTCGAGCCTGCGCGTGGGGCGCTGGCCCTATGCCTGGGGTGGCGTTGCGGTGGGGGCGATCGCGGTGCTGGTCGTGCTGCGGCTGAAGCCGCTGGGCGTCACCTCCGCAATGGGCAGTGCCGCACGCGCCTGGGGCGATGCGCGCGACTGGCTGCCGGTGCGGCTGGAGGGCCTGGACAGTTTCGGCGGCTGCGCGACCGCCGTGGCCGAGCAGCTGTGGCAACTGCCGAATGCGTGGCTGGTCGCGGGCATCGTGGCCGGGGCCTGGGCTGCGGCGCTGGCTAGCGCGCAGTTCCGGCCGCAGCGGCCCACCTGGCGGCAGGTCGGGCGCGGCCTGGGCGGCGGCGTGCTGCTCGGCTGGGGCGCGATGACCGGCCTTGGCTGCACGGTCGGCAACCTGCTTTCGGGAACCATGGCCGGCGCCCTGTCGGGCTGGGTCTTCGGCGCCGCGGTGCTGCTGGCGGTGTGGGGCGGCCTGCGGCTGCGCTGGGGCGCCTGAGGCACCTGCGGAGACCGAGGGGGTGCGCGGCGGGCCATGCCGGACCGCCCTGAGAGGCGGCCGCGTTGCGCGTCAGGCCCGCAACCAGGGCAGCTGCTCGCGCGTGTACCGGTGGCTCTGGAAGATGCTGTTGAGCCGGCCCGGGCCGGTCTTGCGCGCGGCCGCGTCGGGGTACTCGGCAAACCACGGGATGATGTATTCCCACACCACTTCGCCGTCCCGCGTGACCTCGAACAGCCGGCCCGTGGCCGACTCGGTGACGTGGGTGTTGCCGTTCGGCAGGCGCTGCGCGTTGCCCATGAACGCCGAGTAGAAGGCATTCACCATCTCGTCGGCATAGGACCACACGACGGCATGGGTGGCCGGATCGATCTCCAGCACGCGCGAGAAGGCCACATGCGCGCCGCTGCGGAAGTTGCCGTTGTCGAAGGTCAGTATGTTGCCGTTCGCCAGCGCCACCGGTGCATGCTGGTGCGACACCACGCTCGGCGGAATATGCAGCCTCACCGTGCCCGAAGCCTTGTCGACGCCGATGATCCCGGAGGTGGTGCGCAGGCTCATCAGCACGCGGCCTTCGGCATCGACGTCGAGCCCGTTGACCAGCGGCCAGTGGTAGCGCCCGAAACCCGGATGGATGGGAAAGTCGGCCGGATCGAGGTGCTCCCAGGCCTTCCACTCCCAGACCAGCTGCCCGGCCCGGTTCACCTCGCGGATCACGTCGCCGTACATGACTTCGTCGGGGCCGTGCGCGGTGCCGCCCGGCACGCGATCGGCGAAGCCGGGCGGTACCGGGTCGCAGGCCGCATACAGCAGGTTGCCATTGGCCAGCCAGCGCGCGTCGTGGTGATGCGCGGGATCCTCGAAGTGCCACACCACCTCACCCTCGGGCGTGACCTCGGAGAAGTCGCCGCCATGCCACATCGACCAGGGCGCGTAGCGATCGGGCGAGTCGGCATGGTTGCCGTTGTAGCCCAGGTTGCCGTTCGGCAGGATCACCGCATGGCGGCCGGCGCGCAGCGGCATCTTCCATTCGTGGGCGACCCGGCCCTCGATGTCGATCAGCCAGACATGGCCGTTCGCGGTCTGCGGAGCGATCAGGGTGTAGCCGCCCGCGGACAGGACGGGGTCGTGGGCGATGAGGCCGACGCCGCGGCGGCGCTGGGTGATCTGGTCGACGGTGGTGCTCATGGGTGCTGTGCGACTTCAGTGGACACGCGGAAAGCCGTGGCGTTCTGCCAGCAGACCGAGGTCGCGGATGCGGCGGGTGCCGGAGACGCGATTCTTCGGGTGGGCCGGCTCGCAAGGCAACGAAGGCTTTCGCGAATGCTTAGCAGCTGTTCGCGCTGGACGGGACCCGAACTTGCGAATATGCAAAGTCGGATTCGGTCCTTCGGCCGCAGCGGCGGACCTTCTACGATCGCGTGGCTCGCACGCAGCCGAGCCTCGTTACACCGCACAGACCATCACCGGAGTCACCATGGGCGTTCTTGCCGTCTTCGATCGCCAGGGTCGCTGGGGCGACACGCATGTGTGCGATCTGCGCATTGCGCAGCACCTCGCCCCTGTGGGCGTGAGCTGGTACCCGGTGGGAAGCGAGTCGCCCGCGCGGGCCGTCGACGATGGCGTACAGCTTTTCTACCTGCGCGTCGATTCCGGCCACCTCGGCGTGCTGTGCGAGCCGGGCGAGTGGGTGGCGCCTGCGCCCGGCGCAGGCGCGGGCGTGCTCCTGCATGAAGCCCTGCAGGCCCCGCCGGGCTTGCCCGCGATCGACGACTTCATCGCCCACATGCTGGTGCTGACGGGGCATTCGGACGACGACGACTGACGGCGTCCATCGGCGCCGGGCCGGGGCATGCCGCACAAGCCGCATATCGATAGCCGAAATGCTTCTATCCGATGTCGGCGAAACCCGCCCGGGCGGCTGCACAGTTCTCCCTTTGACATTTCCGACCATGGCCCAGAAGCTCAAGATCGTCGCCGTCTCCGGCGGCCTGCAACGCCCCTCCCGAACCCTTGCGCTGGTCGAACAACTGCTGGAAGGATTGACCGACGCCGTTCCCGCGGACGTGCGGCTCGTCGAACTCGGCGCGATCGTTCCCCGGTTCGGCCACATCGTCCAGCGCCCGCAGCTCCCGGCCGAGATCGAGGCGATCCTGCGCGACATCGAGAGCGCCGACCTGCTGCTGGTGGCCAGCCCCATCTACCGCGGCAGCTACACCGGCCTCTTCAAGCACCTGTTCGACTTCGTGCACCACGAGGCGCTCGTCGACGTGCCGGTGCTGCTGGCCGCCACCGGCGGCAGCGACCGGCATGCGCTGGCGATCGATCACCAGCTGCGCCCGCTGTTCAGCTTCTTCCAGGCCCACACGCTGCCGATCGGTGTCTATGCGACCGACAAGGATTTCGTCGACTACCAGGTCGGCAGCGAGGCCCTCCGCGCGCGAATCGCGCTGGCGGTGGAGCGTGCGGTGCCGGTGCTCCGCCAGCGCAGCCAGCGTGCCGTCAGCGCGCCGTTGCTGGCCCTGATCTGAACCGAAGCCTCGCCGCGGCCCGCCCTCGTGCACGCGCCGGCCGTTGCCCCGGCCCGCCCTTCCTCATACACGCCCCGCCCGTCCCATGTCCGATCCTTCGCCCGACCGTGCGTCGACCCCTTCCGAACGCAGGCCGCGCCCTCTCGACCCCGCGCGCGTCCGGCGCATCGCCAACGACCAGCAGGCCCTCGATGCCGCGCGCGAACTCGCAGCGCTGTTCGCACCCGGCGCCTCCGAGCGCGACCGCACGCGCCGCCTGCCCTGGGATGAACTCGACCGCTGGTCCGAGAGCGGCCTGGGCGGAATCACCGTGCCGCGAGCGCACGGCGGCGCCGACGTCTCGTACGCGACCCTGGCCGAAGTCTTCGTGATCCTGTCGGCGGCCGATCCGGCGCTGGGTCAGATTCCGCAGAACCATTTCGGCCTGCTTGGCGTGTTGCGCGAGATCGGCACCGAGGCGCAGCAGCGGCGCTTCCATGCCGAGGTCCTCGCCGGGCAGCGCCTGGGCAATGCGGGGCCCGAGCGACGCTCGGCGACCATCCTGCAGGGGGAGACGCGCCTGCGTGCCACGCCCGATGGGCTGCGCCTCACCGGCGAGCGCTTCTACTCGACCGGAGCGCTGTTCGCCCACCGCGTGCCGACGCGCGCGCTGGACGACGAAGGCCGCGCAGTGCAGGTCTGGGTGCCGCGCGATGCGCCGGGCCTGAGCGTCATCGACGACTGGACCTCCTTCGGCCAGCGCACCACGGCCAGCGGCTCGGTGCGCTTCGAGGCGGTCGCGATCGACCCCGACGACGTGCTGCCGATCTGGCAGCTCGCCGATCGGCCGGGCCTGTTCGGCCCCAATTCGCAGATCGTGCAGGCCGCCATCGACCAGGGCATCGCGCAGCAGGCGATCGCCGATGCACTGGCCTTCGTGCGCGAGCGCGCGCGGCCGTGGGTCGATTCCGGTGTCGAACGGGCCGCGGACGACCCCTACATCATCCAGGACGTCGGCCGCCTGGAGGTCGACCTGCATGCGGCGCACGAGGTACTGCTGGAGGCCGGCCGGACCCTCGACCAGATCGCGAGCGAGGCGGTGACGGCCGAGTCGAGCGCGCGCGCGTCGATCGCGGTCGCCGAAGCCAAGATCCTGACGACGCAGATCGCGCTCGACGCGACCGAGAAGCTGTTCGAACTCGGCGGCTCCTCGGCAACGCGCGAGGCGCACAACCTCGGCCGTCACTGGCGCAACGCGCGAACGCATACCTTGCACGACCCGGTGCGCTGGAAGGCCCATCTGGTGGGCAACTACCTGCTGAACCGCGTCCCGCCGCCGCGACATTCCTGGAACTGACATGACGCTCGAACTTCCGATCCGGCCGGAGAAGACGCAGACGCACGCGCGGGCCCACTCGCCGGCCGAAGCCGTCGATCCGGCACCCGCCGCATCGCCCGCGCACCCCCCGCTTCGCATCCGCGACGATGCGCAGGCACTCGAGATCGCGCGCGCGCTCGCCGCCGACTTCGCGCGCGATGCCGTGCTGCGCGATCGGGAGCGACGCCTGCCCTGGGACGAGCTCGAGCGCTTCACCGCGAGCGGTCTCTGGGGCATCACGGTGCCGCGCGAACACGGCGGTGCAGGGGTTTCCAACGAGACGCTGGCGGAGGTGATCGCGCTGATCTCGGAGGCTGACGGCTCGCTGGGCCAGATTCCCCAGAACCACTACTACGCCCTCGAGGTGCTGCGGGTCGGCGGCAGCGAGGCACAGAAGGCCTTCTTCTATCGACGTGCGCTGGATGGCGAGCGCTTCGGCAATGCGCTCGCCGAGATCGGCCACAAGGACTTCAGGCGTCGCACGCGGCTGACGACCGAGGGGCCCGACGGCTGGCGTATCGACGGGCGCAAGTTCTACTGCACCGGCGCGCTGTTCGCGCACTGGATTCCCACGCTGGTGACGACCGAACAGGGCGGGCGCGACGTGACCCTGCTGGCCTTCGTGCCGCGCCGCGCCCCGGGTGTCTCGATCGTCGACGACTGGGACGGCTTCGGCCAGCGCCTGACCGGCAGCGGCACCGTGAGCTTCGACGGCGTGTCGGTCGATGCATCGTGGGTGGTGCCGTTCCTCGCGTCATTCGAACGGCCGACCACGATCGGCCCCTTCGCCCAGCTGCTGCATGCCGCCATCGACCTCGGCATCGGGCGCGGTGCGCTCGCGGCGACCCTGGCCTTCGTGCTCGAGCGGGCGCGGCCCTGGATCGACGCCGGCGTGCAGAAGGCCAGCGAGGATCCGCTCCTGATCCGCCAGGTCGGCGAGATCGCAGTGCGGCTGCGGGCGGCGGAAGCGCTGGTGCGCCGCGGCGCGCGCTTCGTCGCCACGGCACAGCGCGCGCCCACGGAGGACAGCGTCGCGGCCGCGTCCGTCGCGGTGGCGGAGGCGCGCGCGCTGACCACCACGGCATCGCTGGACGCGGGTACGCGCCTGTTCGAGCTTTCGGGCACCGGCGCCACGCTCGACGGGCAGGGGCTCGACCGCTTCTGGCGCAATGCGCGCACCCACACGCTGCACGATCCGGTGCGCTGGAAGTACCACGCGATCGGCAACTACTACCTCAACGACCGGCTGCCACCGCGTCACGGCGCGCTGTGAACCGCGGCACCTCACCATGAGCGCAAGCAAGCAGATCCTCCTCAACGCGTTCAACATGAACTGCGTCGGCCACATCAATCACGGGCTCTGGACCCATCCCCGCGACGAGTCCACGTCCTATCTCAGCATCGAGCACTGGACCGGCATCGCGCGCACGCTCGAGCGCGGGCTGTTCGACGGCCTCTTCATCGCCGACATCGTGGGCGTGTACGACGTCTACCGCGGCAACGTCGACGTGACGCTGCGCGAGTCCATCCAGCTGCCGGTCAACGATCCTATGCTGCTGGTCTCGGCGATGGCAGCGGTGACGCAGCACCTGGGTTTCGGCGTCACAGTCAACCTGGGCTACGAGCTTCCCTATCTGCTGGCGCGCCGCTTCTCCACGCTCGACCACCTGACGCGCGGGCGCGTCGGCTGGAACATCGTGACCGGCTACCTCGACAGCGCCGCGCGCGCGATGGGCCTTTCCGAACAGCTGCCCCACGACGAACGCTACGACCGCGCCGACGAGTACCTCGAGGTGCTCTACAAGCTCTGGGAAGGCAGCTGGGAGGATGGCGCCGTGCGGCGCGACAAGGCCACCCGCATCTACGCCGATCCGGCCAGGGTGCATCGCGTGCAGCACCATGGCCGCTACTACCAGGTCGACGGCTACCACCTGGCCGAGCCTTCGCCGCAGCGCACGCCGGTGCTGTTCCAGGCCGGCAGCTCGGGGCGCGGCCAGCGCTTCGCGGGCCGCCATGCCGAGTGCGTCTTCATTTCGCCACCCGACAAGGCGGCAGCGAAGAAAAGCGTCGATGCGCTGCGCGCCCAGCTGGTGGCGGCAGGGCGGCGGCCCGACGACGTCAAGGTGTTCGTCGGCGCGGCGGTGGTGACGGACTCGAACGAGCGCCTGGCCCGCGAGAAGTACGAGGACTACAAGCGCCATGCCAGCCGGGAGGCGGGCCTTGCGCACTTCGCGGCCAGCACCGGCGTCGACTATTCCCGCTACGACCTCGACGCGCCGATCGCCTACGGCCAGGCCAACGCCATCCAGTCGGCTGCCCGCACCGCCGAGCAGCGCGGCTGGACACGCCGTCAGCTGCTCGAACTCTTCGAGCTCGGTGGCCGCTACCCGGCCATCGTCGGCAGCGCGGCCCAGGTGGCGGACGAGCTGCAGTCGTGGATCGCCGAGACCGGGGTCGACGGCTTCAACCTCAGCCGCACCGTGGTGCCCGAGAGCTACGAGGATTTCGTCGACCTGGTGGTGCCCGAACTGCAGCAGCGCGGTGTCTACAAGACGGCCTACGCGCCGGGAACCTTGCGCAGCAAGCTGTTCGGCGAAGCCGATCGCCTGCCCGCACGCCATGTGGGCGCGTCCTTCCGGCGCACCGGCGCCGGGACCGCCGAGGCACGCGAGGCGGCCGCAAGCGCTGCGGCATCCGTCGCATGAAGGATCCACACTTATGAGCGCATACAGCGAAGAACGCGTCCTGAGCGTCCACCACTGGACCGACCGCCTGTTCACCTTCACCACCACGCGCGACCCGGCCCTTCGGTTCTCGAACGGCCACTTCACGATGATCGGCCTCCGGGTCAACGACAAGCCGCTGCTGCGCGCCTACAGCATCGTGAGCCCGAACTACGAGGAGCACCTCGAGTTCCTGAGCATCAAGGTGGAAGACGGCCCGCTCACCTCGCGGCTGCAGCACATCCAGGTCGGCGACACCATCATCGTGGGCCGCAAGCCCACCGGCACGCTGCTGATCGACTACACGCTGCCGGGCAAGCGCCTGTACCTGTTCGGCACCGGCACGGGCCTGGCGCCCTTCATGAGCGTGATCCGCGACCCCGAGACCTACGAGAAGTTCGAGCAGGTCATCCTGGTGCACGGCGTGCGCCAGATCGACGAGCTGGCCTACCACGACCTGGTGACCGACCACCTGCCCAAGCACGAAATCCTCGGCGAGATGATCGAAAAGCAGTTGCTCTACTACCCGACCGTGACGCGCGAGGAGTTCCGCAACATGGGCCGCATCACAGAGCTGATCGAGAGCAACAAGCTCACCGACGACCTCGGCCTGCCGCCGCTCAATGCCGCCGAGGACCGCGTGATGCTGTGCGGAAGCCCGGGCCTGCTGGTCGACCTCAAGCACCTGCTCGAGGCGCGCGGCTTCAAGGAAGGCAACACCTCCACGCCCGGCGACTTCGTGGTCGAGCGCGCCTTCGCCGAGAAGTAGCCGCGCTTCGGCAGGCGCCGATCGAGCTGCCGGCATGCAACGCAAACCGCATCAGCAATCTCGCATTCGTTCGTTGGCTTGCAGGTCGCTGCTGCCCAGAATGGCCAGGTTCCCGCCCGATTCCAACGAACCCGCAATGCTGCCGCTTCCCACCGATCACCTCGACCCCGATGCGCCGGGTCGCCCCGCATGGCAGGTGGGGGTCGACTTCCTGCTTGGAGCGGCGATCGTCGGTGCCGTGGCGCTGACGTCCGGCTTCCTCCGTGCGCCACCGGCCCATGCGGAGACCCCGCAAGCCGGTACGGACCGACGGGCCACCCTCGACGCGCGTCCGGCGCGCGACCTCGCCGACGACCTGCAGGCCATCGGCTCCGCACCCGCCAATCCCAGAGAGGCTCTCCCATGACTTCCCCCGTCACATCCACCATCCAGGCCATCAACGTCCGCAACCAGTTCCGCGGCAAGGTGCGCGAGATTCTTCGCGGCAACGTCGTGTCCGAGGTCGAGGTCGAGACGCCATTCGGCATCGTGACCTCGGTCATCACCACCCGCTCGGTGGACGAACTCGCATTGAAGGCCGGCTCGGACGTGGTCGCGCTGGTGAAGTCGACCGAGGTATCGATCGCCAAGCTTTGAGCGAGCGCTCCAGCAGCCCTTCCGAAGGAGACCGCGTCATGAGTGTCGTGCTGAATTCGCCGAATGCATCGCCCGCCCTCCACGCGTGGCCCGGGGCCGCAAAGCTCGCGGGTGTGAGGGCCGAGCTCAACTACCTGGCCCCGGGGGTCGAGCGTCCCGCGAGCTACACCTTCGAGCCGCCGCCCGGCGTGCCCTGGAACACTGGCGAGGTGGCGCCGGAGCGCGTCCTGATCCGGGACGGCCGTGCGCTGGCGGCCCTCGGCGAGCTCTCGCTCGACCGCAGCGGCTTCACGTCGTTGTCTCATCGGAGCGCACTTGCCGACTTCTCCGACGAGGCCGCCATTCGCAGCATCTACTACCCCGAGTCGGAGCAGCTGCTGCGAGACGCCACGGGCGCGGAGAAGGTCGTCGTCTTCGATCACACGCTGCGCGACAGCACACGCGGCTCGCGCACCGATCGCAGCCTGCGCGAGCCGGTGCGACGGGTGCACAACGACCAGACCTTCGTCTCGGCGCCTCGGCGCGTGCGCGATCACCTGCCGGCGGACGAGGCCGTCGAGCGGCTCCGGCACCGCTTCGCGATCATCAATCTCTGGCGGCCGCTCGCGACGGTGGAGCAGCTGCCGCTCGCGATGTGCGACGCGCGATCGATCGCGCCCGGGGATCGGGTGCCGAGCGACCTGATCTACCCCGACAAGGTCGGCGAGACCTACTCGTTCCGCTACAACCCCGAGCACCGCTGGTACTGGTTTCCCAGGCTGCGCAGCGACGAGCCCCTGTTGCTGAAGATCTACGACTCCCTCACCGACGGCACGGCGCGGCTGACGGCTCACAGCGCCTTCGTCCCTCCGGACACGGCGCCCGATGCTGCGCCCAGACGCAGCATCGAGCTGCGGGCACTCGTGTTCTGGCCCGCTGCATAGATGAAATGGTTGTTAGGAATTGACTATTCGGTCGTTTGTTGTCGAGGCGCTCCGTCCTAAAGTGGCCTATCGCCATCAGGCGGACCCCCGACTTCCATCGCCAATCCTCAACCACGGAACCTTTCGTCATGTCATCGGAACTCGAGACCCTCGCATTGCCAGACGCCCTGGAGCAGGTCCACGCGCAGGCACAGGAACAGAGCCTTCCCTACGCCGGCGGCGTTCCGCCGGCGGTGGCGTGGCAGCTCGTGCAGAACGGCGAGGCGGTGCTGGTCGACGTGCGTTCGGGCGAGGAGCGCAAGTTCGTGGGCCATGTGCCCGACAGCCTGCACGTGCCGTGGGCCACGGGCACTGCGCTCACGCGCAACCCGCGCTTCGTGCGCGAACTCGAGGCCAAGGTCGCGAAGGAAGGCGGCAAGGAAGCCGTCGTGCTGCTGCTGTGCCGCAGCGGCAAGCGGTCGGCGCTGGCCGCCGAGGCCGCCGCCAAGGCGGGCTTCAGGCATGTCTTCAATGTGTTGGAAGGCTTCGAGGGCGAGATCGATGCCGCGCAGCACCGTGGTGCCGCCGACGGCTGGCGCTTTCATCAGCTGCCCTGGATCCAGGACTGAGCGAGATGGGGACGCGCGCCGTCAGAGCGCGCGCCCGTGGAGACCCCACACCGAGGAGGAAAGAATGAGTGGATTCGACGTCGGCTCCCTGGTCGACGAACTGCGCCGCGTGCGCGGTGAATGGCGCGATGCGCAAAAGAGGCCGCGCGAGCCCGCGGGCCGCGAGTTCCCCTCGCGCGATGCGCTGGCGGTCGTGATCGAGCAGATCAAGGGCGCGCTGTTCCCGATGCGGCTGGGCCCTTCGGACCTGCGCCACGACGGCGAGGACTTCTACGTCGCGCACACGCTCGATGCCGCGCTGCACGCATTGCTCGAGCAGGCCCGGCTGGAGCTGCACTACGTGGGCCGGCATGCGCCGCGCCCGGCGGGCGAGATCGAGTCGCAGGCGCGCGACGCGGTGCGGGCCTTCGGCGCCGCCTTGCCCGGCATCCGCCGCCTGCTCGACACCGACGTCGTCGCGGCCTACCAGGGTGACCCCGCCGCGCACAGCGTCGACGAGGTGCTGCTGTGCTATCCGGGCGTGCTCGCGATGATCCATCACCGCATCGCGCACGCGCTCTATCGGCTCGAACTGCCGCTGCTGGCGCGCATCGTGGCGGAACTGGCCCATGGCCAGACCGGCATCGACATCCATCCGGGCGCACAGATCGGCAGCGGCTTCTTCATCGACCACGGCACCGGCGTCGTGATCGGCGAGACCGCGGTCATCGGCCAGCGCGTTCGTGTCTATCAGGCGGTGACGCTGGGTGCGAAGCGCTTTCCGGTCGATGCCCACGGCCTGCTCCAGAAGGGGCTGCCCCGACACCCGAATGTGGAGGACGAGGTCGTCATCTACGCGGGCGCAACCATCCTCGGGCGCGTCACGATCGGACGCGGTGCCGTCATCGGCGGCAACGTCTGGCTCACGGCCGACGTGCCGGCCGGTGCCAGCGTGACGCAGGCCGGTCTGCAGAACGCGGCGCCGGCCGGCGAGGCGCTCTCGGTGGTGGCCCAGTGACCGCGCTGGTCGAACGCTTCGGCGTCGCGGTGCGACAGCTGCGGGTTTCGAATGGCTGGTCGCAGGGCCAGTTGGCCGAGCGCTCGGACCTCGATCGCTCCTACGTGGGCGAGATCGAGCGCGGTCGCGTCATCGCCTCGATCGTCACGGCTGAGAAGCTCGCCACGGCCCTGCAGCTCGATGTGGCGCTGCTGCTGGCCCACTGCCAGCAGCTCGGCGAGCGGCGCGATGCGCAGCTCATCAACTTGTCGGCTATAGCCCGTTGAGGGAATACCCGAATCTTTCGACACTCGTTCGCAACCCTTTTCCTGAACCACGGAGCCTTCCCCCCATGACAGCAACAGTCGGTGGTACCACCGCCCTTGGCGACAACGCCGCCCGCCAGCTTGCCAACGCGACCAAGAGCGTTCCCCAGCTTGAGACCATCAGCCCACGCTGGCTCACGCATCTGCTGCAATGGGTTCCGGTCGAGGCCGGCATCTACCGCCTGAACAAGGTACGCAATCCGGAATCGATCCAGGTCGTGTGCACGGCCAAGGAAAGCGAGAACCAGCTGCCGCGCACCTGGGTCGACTACGAGGACCATCCGCGCGAATACAACCTCAATGCCGTGAGCACCGTGCTCGACGTGCACACCCGCATCTCCGACCTCTACAGCAGCCCGCACGACCAGATCAAGGAGCAGCTGCGCCTCACGATCGAGACGATCAAGGAGAACCAGGAGAGCGAGCTCATCAACAACCCGGACTACGGCCTGCTGTCGCAGGTGACGGACGAGCAGCGCATCTTTCCGCTGACCGGCGCACCGACGCCCGACGACCTCGACGAGCTGCTGACCAAGGTCTGGAAGGAGCCCGCCTTCTTCCTCACCCATCCGCTCGCGATCGCCGCCTTCGGCCGCGAAGCCACGCGCCGCGGCACGCCGCCGCCGACCGTGAGCCTGTTCGGCTCCCAGTTCATCACCTGGCGCGGCATTCCGCTGATCCCGTCGAACAAGGTGCCGGTGGCCGACGGCAAGAGCAAGATCCTGCTGCTGCGCGTGGGCGACAAGCGCCAGGGCGTGGTGGGTCTGTTTCAGCCGGGCCTCACGGGCGAACAGAGCCCGGGGCTGTCGGTTCGTTTCATGGGCATCAACAACCATGCGATCGCTTCCTACCTGATCTCGCTCTACTGCTCTGTGGCGGTGCTGACCACCGACGCACTGGCCGTGCTCGACGACGTCGAGATCGGCAAGTACCACGACTACGCCGACACCTACAAGTAAGCCGCGCGGTGAGCACCTCCCTTTCTCCACCGGGCCTGCCGGGCGTGCCGTCGCAGGTTGAGGCTCCCTTCGATCCGGCCTTGCTGGCGCGCATGGCGAGCCAGTTGTTCGCGGCGCTGCCGGGGCAGGCCGCGACGCCCGGCGTGCAGGCGCCTTCGCAACTCGCGCCGCCCGGCTCGCCGCTGGCGAGCCCGGCCGGCTTCGGGCCCAGCGTGCCGGGCACGCCGATCCCGCAGGGCCAGCTGCCGGGCAGCAACCTGATTCCGGCCTCGCCGACCCAGGTGCCTTCGCTGGCCAATCGCGTACCGGCATTGCAGCCGCACGCGCAGGCGGGCAATGGCGTTCCCGAGAACGTCTTCGGCGCATTGCCGGCCTACGAGCCGCGGCTCGGTGGTGCGGCGATCGGCGTGCCGGAGGCGCTCGCGGCAACGCCTTCGCAGTCATCGCCGTTCTACTTCCTCGGCGACGGCCACGGCCAGCCGTCGCCGGGCGGACGCGGCAGCGACAGCGCACCGGCCGTGCGCGATGCTCCGGCCGACTATCCGTTCGCGCAGCCCGGCGGCAGCGATGTCCGGGATCTGCTGGCCGGGCAGTCGCCGGCGCACCCGGTTGCGGCGCCCGAACCGTCGACGCAGCCGCAGTACTACTTCGTCGACGCGGTGCGCCTGCCGAGCGGCTACGTCACGCCGGCCAAGCCATCTCCGCATGGCGACGTGCCGACGGTGGCCGCCGGCCAGCGCCAGCCTTTCGACGTGCATGCGGTGCGGCGCGACTTCCCGATCCTGCAGGAGCGCGTGAACGGCCGGCCGCTGGTGTGGTTCGACAACGCCGCCACCACGCACAAGCCGCAGTCGGTGATCGACCGCATCTCGTACTTCTACGAACACGAAAACTCCAACATCCATCGCGCCGCACACGAGCTCGCGGCACGCGCCACCGACGCCTACGAGGGCGCGCGGGAGCGGGTGCGCAGGTTCATCAACGCGCCCGACGTGAACGAGGTGATCTTCGTGCGCGGCACCACCGAGGCGATCAACCTGGTCGCCAAGAGCTGGGGCGGACAGCACGTGGGCGAGGGCGACGAGATCATCGTCTCGAACCTCGAGCACCACGCCAACATCGTGCCGTGGCAGCAGCTCGCATCGGCCAAGGGCGCGAAGCTGCGCGTGATCCCGGTCGACGACTCGGGCCAGGTGCTGCTCGACGAATACCGCAAGCTGCTCAACGACCGCACGAAGATCGTCGCCGTCACGCAGGTCTCGAACGCGCTCGGTACCGTGGTCCCCGTGAAGGAGATCGTCGAACTGGCTCATCGTGCCGGCGCCCTGGCGCTGGTCGACGGCGCCCAGTCGGTGTCGCACATGCGCGTCGACGTGCAGGAGATCGGCGCCGACTTCTTCGTCTTCTCGGGGCACAAGGTGTTCGGCCCGACCGGCATCGGCGTGGTCTGGGGCAGGCGCGAAGTGCTCGAGGACATGCCGCCGTGGCAGGGCGGCGGCAACATGATCGCCGACGTCACCTTCGAGAAGACCGTGTTCCAGCCGATCCCGAACAAGTTCGAGGCCGGCACCGGCAACATCGCCGATGCGGTGGGCCTGGGCGCGGCGATCGACTACGTGAACAAGGTCGGCATCGAGAACATCGCGCGCTACGAGCACGAGCTGCTGGTCTACGGCATGCAGCAGCTCGGCGCGATTCCGGGTGTGCGGCTGATCGGCACTGCGCGCGACAAGGCCAGCGTGATGTCCTTCGTGCTCGACGGCTACACCACCGAGGAAGTGGGCCATGCACTGAACGACGAGGGCATCGCGGTGCGCACGGGCCACCATTGCGCGCAGCCGATCCTGCGTCGCTTCGGCGTGGAGACCACGGTGCGGCCCTCGCTGGCCTTCTACAACACCTTCGACGAGATCGACCGGCTGGTGGCGGTGGTGCGCCGGCTGTCTTCGCAGCGCCGCGCGGGGTGAGCGCACCCGCGGTTCGGGCGGCGCGCCCTGTTCGAGGGCGCGCCGCTTTCGCCGACGGCGCCAGGGTCAGACCGCCTTGACGCGCGGAATGCTCCAGGTGCCGTCCAGCAGCGAGGGCGGCGTGGTCTTGGGCCAGTAGAGCCGCATCATGAGGATGAAGCCTTCCTTCGGCGCCGGCAGCCAGTTGGCTTCCTTGTCCGGCCCCGGCGATTCGCTCTGGATGTAGAGATCGACCGAGCCGTCCGCGTTGGCCTTGAGCTTGTTGCGCTGGCTCAGGGTGTAGCGGTTGATCGGGTTCGGCACGAAGAAGTAGCCGGTGTCGTACATCGTCAACGACCAGAAGCCGTTGACCGGCG
This sequence comes from Variovorax jilinensis, assembly GCF_030316885.1. Taxonomy (GTDB): domain Bacteria; phylum Pseudomonadota; class Gammaproteobacteria; order Burkholderiales; family Burkholderiaceae_C; genus Variovorax; species Variovorax jilinensis. Next base: position 288,271 of record NZ_JASZYQ010000005.1, read on the forward strand.
GCAGCTGGCCCTTCGGGAAGCGCAGCACGTACTTCTTCGAGCCGTGGTACTTCTGCAGGATGTCGGGCCCGGTGGAGGTGGGATAGACCGCATCCTGGGGCCGGTTGGCGCCAAGGCCGATCGCGGTGATCAGGGCGCGCTGGATGTAGTTGGTGCCGTAGAGCCCGGTCTTGGTGGTGAAGGTCCAGCCGTTCTTGAGCGAGAGATCGCCCGACAGGAGGCCCTTCTTCATCCAGCCCATGATCCTGGCCTGCGCCGGCTTGGGCGCCTTCGACAGGCCCTTCTGCACCGAGGCGTCGAGCTTCGAGGCATCGAAGTCCTTGCCCGGCACGATGCCGAGCTTCGCGAGCTTGGCCACCATCGGCGCATCGGCCGCGGCCGGCGGATTGGTCTTGAGCAGTTCGGCGAAGAGCGCGAAGAAGCTCGCGGCATCCATCGCCTCGACCTGGTCGCGTACCGACTCCTTCGACGCCCAGGCCGGATTGACCGTGCCGGGCGGCGGCGTGAAAGGCTTGCCCCAGGAGGACAGCGGCACGGCCGACATCTGGTCCTGCAGCGCATGCACCGCCGCGTAGTCTTCGGGCGTGCCGGTGCAGTAGATGCGGCCCAGCATCCACACGATGCCGGTGGGCGACTTGTACTGCTTGACGCCGGGCGGCAGCGTGCCCTTCCAGCCCGGGCCTGTGATCGCGAACTTCTGGGCGCCGGTGCCGGTGGTGCGCTTGCCGGGCACGTCGAAGACGTTGGTCCAGCCATCGAGCATCGGCAGCAGGAAGTAGCGGCCGTTCATGTCGGGCGTGGACACGATCCACGGCTCCTTGGTCACGTCGAGCCAGAGGATGGTGTAGAGCGTGTCGGCGTTCGGCGCCGTCACCGCATGGTTGTCGACCGCGGGATAGCCGCGCAGCTTCAGGAACTGACCCATCGGCGCCTTGCTGTCCCCGGGCGCGACCACGTTGGTGAGGTTGCGCCGGGTCAGCTCCATCGTGACCAGCGGATAGGCGTAGATGTAGGCCTGGATCGCGAGGTCGCGCGCCTGTCGCGCCTTGATGTCGGTCTCGACTTCCAGCATGCCCTCGTCGACGGCGTCCTTGGTATCGATCAGGAAGCCATCGGCCGCATGGGCGGTCGGCACCCAGGCTCCGAGCGCTCCCAGGGTCATGGCGAACACCGCTTCGCGTCGCGTCGGCGCTTCTTTCATTTCGGCGGCTCCTCGATTCATTCCGCCCGGACACGTGCACGGGTCGTCCCCGCGGGCTCGGGTGTGTGGAACTTAAGGGCTGCAGGGCAGCGAGGGAATTGGACCTTGGGCCTATTGCCGGGCGCGTCTGGCGCAACGACGCGCGCAGCCCGCAAACCTGCGTCGCCTGTGCCTTCATCTGGTCACGCCGTGGGAGCAGGTCAGAATCCGCATACCCGAAGCCATCCATTGCGAGATCCATGTTCGACGACATCGAGGAGCGAATCCGCTCCGACCCGTCCCCGAGTCCCTGTTGTCCGGAAGATCCGTCGATGGTGGTCGCTTGAGGCTCGATCCCCGCATCGCCAAAGTGCTCTGGCGCGTCCTGGCGTCGGTGTTCCTCCTGCTGGGCGTGATCGGGATCGTGCTGCCGGTGCTGCCCACGGTGCCTTTCATCATTGCCGCGGCCTGGGCGGGCGGCCGCGGCTGGCCACAACTGGAGACCTGGTTGCTCGGCCACCCGAAGTACGGCGTTCACATCCAGCGATGGCGGCAGGGCGGGATGGTGCCGCGTCGTGCCAAGGTGCTCGCCATCTCGATGATGACGATCAGTGCCATCGGGCTGCAGTTCGCCGACCTGCCTTGGGCCGTCAGGCTCGGCACGCCGCTGGTGATGGCGGTCGTTGCGCTCTGGCTGTGGACGCGGCCGGAACCCTGACGCCGACCCGGACCCCGAGCCGACCTGCACACGGCCGACAGCGCGCGCGGGCGGCTCAGGCGCCGGTCACGAAGCTGGCATCGAAGGTCGGGCGCACGTCCAGCGGCTGCTGGATCAGGCCTACCTGCCGGTAGAAATCGGCTGTGCGCTGCTGGTCGGCGACCACCTGGGCGTCGATCGGCACCCACTTCTGCTGGCGGCGCTCGAACTGCAGCTTCGCGGCCTCGGGCGGAATGCCGATGATCCGCGCCAGCGACGCCGAGTAGGCATCGACGTTGCGGTAGGACCAGGCCTGCGCCTTCACCACGCGTTGCAGGAAATCCTGCAGCACGGGCCGCTTGGCCGCGATCGCGGCGTCGGTGGCCGCAAGGTAGCTCAGGCCCGGCAGCAGGTCGCGCCCGTTCACCAGGACGCGCGCGTGCTGGCTGGTCTCGGCCAGCGCGGTGTAGGGCTCCCAGGTGGCCCAGGCATCGACCGCGCCCTGTGTCAGCGCCAGCTTGGCATCGGCCGGCGCCAGGAAGCGGATGTTGACCTCATCGGGCTTGAGCCCGGCCGTGGTGATGGCCTTGAGCGTGACGTAGTGGCCGATCGATCCGCGGTTGGTGGCGATGCTCTTGCCCTTGAGGTCGGCGGTGGTCTTCAGCGGCGAATCCGGTCGCACCAGGATGGCCGTGCCGTACGCATCCGAGCGGTTGGCGCCGATCGCCTTCACGCGGGTCCCGGCGGCCAGCGCGAAGATCAGCGGCGCGTCACCGATCGGTCCCGAATCGACCGCTGCTGCATTGAGCGCCTCGGCCAGCGGCGCGGCGGCGGGGAACTCCGACCACTGGATGTCGTAGCCGAGGTTGTCGAGCCCGCCCGCGGCCTCGAGCAGTGCCCGCAGGCCGCCCTTCTGGTCGCCGGCCTTGAGCACGGGACGCGTCTGTGAATGCAGAAGGCCGGCCGGCAGCGCGGTGGCTGCGGCACCCGCGAGCGAGTGGGCGATGAAGTGGCGGCGCGAACGATGTGCCATGAAGTGCTCCTTGATGAATGAGGGGGGCGAGGGCGTTCAGTGGATGAAGCCGCCCTTGAGGAAGCGCACCGGCTCCGCATCCATGCGGACCACCAGCGCACCGAGTCCGTCGGCGGACGGGCCTGCGGCCGGCACGGTGCCGGGGGCCGGGGCAGTGCGGCACAGCAGGTCGTCCTCGGACCAGCCGGCAGCGCCCGGCGCGCTGCGGGCCCGCAGCCAGCCATCGCGATCGGCCAGCAGTTGCGTGCCGGCCAGCGAATCGGTGCCGGCGATCAGCGCGAAGGCTTCCCAGGCGGCGGGCGAATCGATGACGCAATCGGCCGCGTCCTGCGTCGCTTCACCGGAAGAGGGCCGGAGTTGCATCGTGACCATGCGCGGGTCTTCGAGCCAGCCCGAGTCGGGCCCGGTCGTGACGATGCGAAGGCGCTGCCCCTGCCAGGCCGAGAGCGGGCGCGGTTCGCGGCCGGCGCATCGCACCATCGCGCGCGGCAGGCCGATCGGCTGGCTCCAGACGCCGTTCGCGCGCAGGCTCTGACCCGCGCCCTGGGCCTTCATGAAATCGATCAGCGCCCAGGCATCGGCATCGCTCAGGCCTCCGAAGGCCGGCATGGTGGAAGCGCCGTGGCGGTCCTGGGTGCCGTGGAGCACGCGCCACAGGATGTCGCCGTCGGCACGCCGCCACAGCAACGGACCGCTGAGGTTCGGCGGCCAGACGGGCAACGCGGCCGCGAGCGTGCCCTGTCCGCGACCGTCGACGCCGTGGCAGCCGACGCAGTGCTGTGCATAGAGCGCGCGTCCGCGTCCGATGGCTTCGGCCCCGAAGCCCGTGGGCGAGCGATGGAAGCTCGTCGGAGAGGCCGGCACCAGCACGACCCCGCTGTCGGGCCAGGGTGCGAGCACCAGCAGCAGCGGCACCGCGGCGACGAAGAGCCAGCGCCGGCGCTTCCAGGCCAGCGCGGCCATCAGCGACAGCAACGCGAGCGCGACCACGACCAGCGACAGGGCCAGCCGGCGCGCCTGCCCGAGGTCGATCAGCAGGTTCTCGCCGGACAGCCGCGAGGCCCATGGCCAGGCCGGCTGACCATGGCTGCTGCCGGCCAGGCCCAGCCATGCCAGGCTGCGCAGCAGCAGCAGCTGGCCCTCCTGCAGAAGCCCGATCAGCGGGTTCAGCCATTCGGCATCCGCGAGCGCAATCATGGGCCTGAAGGAACGGCCTTCATCACGCGGGCATCACGCGGTCACCACGTGGCGTCGAGCCCCAGATGCCGCAGCGCCTCGTGCCTGAGCTCGGCCAGCCTCGGGTCGCCGCGATGGCGTGGATGGGGCAGGTCGACCACCAGTTCGGCAGTGATGCGGGCCGGCCGGTCGCTCAGCACGATCACGCGGTCGGCGAGGAACAGCGCCTCCTCGACGTCGTGCGTGACCAGCAGCGCTGAGAAGCCGGCACGCTGCCACAGCCGCACGAGCTCGCTCTGCATCGCGATGCGCGTGAGCGAGTCGAGCTTGCCGAGCGGTTCGTCGAGCACCAGCAGCCGCGGATCGTTGACCAGCGCCCGGGCCAGCGCGACGCGCTGCGCCATGCCGCCCGAGAGCTGGTGCGGAAAGCTCTTCGCGAATTCGCTCAGGCCGACCAGACGGAGCGCCTCGTCGACCCGTGCACGCTGCGTCTTGAGCAACCCGCGCGCCTGCAGGCCGAGCGCGACGTTGTCCCAGACGCTGCGCCATGGAAAGAGGGTCGGGTCCTGGAACACCACGATGCGCGACGGGTCGGGCCGCGTGATCGGTTCACCGTCCTGCGTGATCGAGCCGGCCGTGGCGGGCTCCAGCCCCGCCACGAGGCGCAGCAGCGTGGACTTGCCGCAGCCGCTCGGGCCCAGCAGCGCGACGAACTCGCCCGGCTGTACCTCGAGGTCGATGCCGTCGAGCACCTGAAGCACGCCTGTCGGCAGCTTGAACCAGTGGCTGATCTCGCGGATGTCGATGCGAGCGCCGGCACTTTCTGCCGGGGCGGGAGAGGGCACCGCGGCCGTGGCGACGGCTACCATTTGACCGTTCCCTTCTGCCAGCCGAGCACGCGGTCGCGCACCGCGAACAGCAGCGTGATGAGCCCCGAGCACAGCACCGCCATCACCAGCAGCGCTGCATACATGTTCGCGTAGGCAGCCCAGCCCTGGGCCCATTGCAGGTACCAGCCCAGGCCCGCCTTGACACCCATCATCTCGGCCGTAACCAGCACCGAGAACGAGGCGCCCAGGCCCATGAAGAGGCCGACGAAGACCTGCGGCAGCGCCGCCGGCACGGCCACGCGCAGCACCAGGAACCATTCGCCGGCGCCGAGCGTGCGCGCCACGTCGTAGTAGCTCTTGCTGACCGAGGCCACGCCCGACCAGCTCAGCACCGCGACCGGGAAGAAGGTCGCGAGCGCAACCAGGAACACGGCCGCTGCGTAGCTCGATGGCGCGAAGAAGAAGGCCAGCGGCAGCAGCGCGGAGGCCGGCACCGGGCCGAGGAAGCGCAGCACCGGATGCACCCAGTAGCCTGCGATGCGCGACCAGCCGATCCACACGCCGGTCGCGAAGCCCACCACCGCGCCGAGCACGAAGCCGTGCGCCAGCAGCCGGAGCGAATGCGCGGTCGACAGGCCGAGCCGGGCCCAGTCCTCGTGGGCGACGTCGATCAGGCTCTGCGGCGGCGCGAAGAAGGGCGGCGGCAGCGTTCCGAGCTTGGCGGTCAGGAGCTCCCACAGCGCCAGCAGCAGCGGCGCGGCGATCAGCCAGTGGCCGGCCGGTCGCAGCTTGCGGCCGACACGTCCGGCGCGCGCGCCCAGCAGTGCCACCACGGCGAGGCCGGCGGCCACCGCGAGCGCCGCGAGGCCGAATTCCCGCGTGAAGCTCCAGTCGCTGAAGCCGACTTCGAGGTTGGGCCAATAGAGCGTCAGCAGGCCGAGCGCCAGCCACGCCAGCGCAGCCACCAGGCCGGTGCGCCAGGCGCCGGTGATCGCGGGCTCGTGCAGTGCGGCATGCGGCGCGGCCTCCGACGGGATCGCCGCCGCTTGCCGCCGCGCGGGCGCGCGCGGACCCGTCGCCGAGGCGCGCTGCGCGCCCAGCAGGTTCTCCGCGGTCGTCATGCCAGCACGTCCACCGACACGTGGTTGGCGAGCCGGACCGGATCGGTGCTCTGCTTGAGCACGCCCACCGACTGGAAGTCGCGTGCATAGAACTCGACCTCGTCGCGCAGCTTGCGGCCCACCGGATGGTGGGCATGGGTCAGCGTGCCCAGCAGCGCCTGCAGGTCCTCCACCGGGACCTTGGGCGAGTACTTGGCGAACAGCCTGGCCGATTCGTTTGGGTTCTCGGCGACGAAGTCCGAGGCCTGCACGATGGCCCGCACCAGCGAGGCCACCACCGGCTTCTCCTTGCGAACCAGTTCGCCGCGGGCGCCGACGATGCAGCAGACCTTGTCCTTGTATTCGCCCGAGAGGTTCGAGGCCAGTTCCAGGTAGCGGCCCTGGTTGCGCTTCTCGATCAGGTAGAGCGTGGGATCGCCGTCAGCGATGGCCTGGATCTCGCCCTTGTTGACCGCGATGTCGAGCAGGTCGGCAGGGTACTGGCGCCAGGTCACGTCGCGGTCGGCATCGATGCCGTTCTTCTTGAGGAGGATCGAGAAGAAGTTCTTGCCCGGGCTCGCGATGTCCGACACGCCGATGGTCTTGCCCTTGAGCTTCTGCAGGTCGGTGACGCCGGCCTCCTTGACGCCGACCAGCCGCACGCAGCCGCCATGCGAGCTGCCGACGATCTTGACGTCGAAGCCCGATTCCAGCGGCTTGAGCCAGCGATGGATCATGCCCACGGCGGCGTCGGCCTTGGCGGTCGCGAGCGACTCGAGCAGCTGGTCGGTCGAGCCGGTGTAGTTGATCAGCTCGACCTGCAGCCCGTTCTTCTCGAAGTAGCCGCGCTCCTGCGCCACCACCACGGGCGACAGGCAGAAGGCCGATGCATTCCAGGCGAAGGTCAGCTTGCGCTGCTGCGACCAGGCACGCGTCGCGATCAGGCCGCCGGATGCGACCACGGCCGCGGCGCCACCGGCGCGCAGCACGCCGCGGCGGGAAAGGGGGAGGTTGTTCATGGTGGACGGGTTCTATGAGGAGCGGATGGATGGAGTCAGGCTGCCTTGCGCCGGACGGCGAGCCGTTGCGCCACGAGCTCGCGCGTGCGCGGGATCAGCGCGCGGCCGTAGTCGGTGGCGTCTTCCAGCGGATCGAAGCCGCGGATCAGGAAGGTCGTGACGCCGAGCTCGTGATAGTCGAGCAGGGCATCCGCCACCTGGTCGGGCGTGCCGACCAGCGCGGTGCTGTTCGAACGGCCGCCGATCTCCTGGGCCACTGCGGTCCACAGGCGCTTGTCGAGGCGGGTGCCCTTGTCCGCCGCCGCGAGCAGACGCCGGGCGCCTTCGCTCTGCTGCGGACCGCCGCGGCCGAAGCCCTGCACCACGCGCAGGCGCCGGGTCTCGGCCAGGATGGCGTCGGCGCGTTCCCAGGCCTTGTCCTCGGTGTCGGCCAGGACCGGGCGGAACGACACCGAGAAGCGCACGCTGCGCCCGTGCCTGGCTGCCTCGGCGCGCACCCGTGCGGTCAGCTCGCGCACCTGGTCGAGCGACTCGCCCCAGAGCGCGTAGACGTCGGCATGACGGCCGGCCACCGGAATCGCGGCCTCGGAAGCGCCGCCGAAATACACCGGCACGTGCGGCTTGCCGCCCTGCGACTGCACGGGCTTCACTTCGGAGAAGGCGTCCTTGAAGCGATAGTGCGCGCCTTCGTGGTCGAAGGGCTTGTCGGCGGTCCACACCTTGCGCAGCACGTCCAGGTATTCGTCGGTGCGGGCGTAGCGCTGGTCGTGGTCGAGCCAGTCGCCGTCGCGCTTCTGTTCGTCGTCCGAGCCGCCCGAGATGTAGTGCACGGCGAGCCGGCCGCCGCTGAACTGGTCGAGCGATGCGAACTGCCGCGCCGCCAGCGTCGGTGCCACGAAGCCCGGGCGGTGCGCGAGCATGAAATGGATGCGCTCGGTCACCGATGCCGCGTAGGCCACGGTCAGCGTGGCGTCGGGGCCGGTGGAATGGTGGGGCACCAGGACACGGTCGAAGCCGGCCTGCTCGTGCGCCTGCGCGAAGGCTCGCACGTAGTCGCGGTCGATGGCCGGGCCGCGTGCGGGGTGGATCTCCGAGACCTTCTGGCCCTGGATCATGCCGATGAATTCGATGTCGCTCATGCGTGTCGTCCTTGCGATGGAAGGAGGCGACCGTACTGCGCACGGCGGCCGAAGCCAACGCAGCAAATCGAGTTTCGATATGCGGCTTGCATCGTTGGCCCCGGCGCGATGGCCGGCTAAGGTCTCCAGCCATGAGTTCGCCACTGCTGCGCCGGTTACCGCCGCCCGCCCACGAGGACGAGGCGCTGCTGGCGCGCCTGTCCGCCCGCTTCGCCGAGACCGCCGCCGACCACGACCGCGATGGCGCCTTCCCGCGCGACAACTTCGCGGCGCTGCAGGCGCACGGACTGATTGCGCTCGTGGTGCCGCGTGCCCTCGGCGGCGGCGGTGCGTCGCTGGCGCAAGCCCGCCGCGTGCTGGCCGCCGTGGCCTACGGCGAGCCCGCCACCGCCCTGATCCTCCTCATGAGCTGGCTGCAGCACCATGCGATCGGCAGCGACCACAGCCGCTGGCCGGGCGCCCTGCGCGAGATCGTGCTGCAGGATGCGGTGCGCGACGGCGCGCTGATCAACGCGCTGCGCGTCGAGCCTGCGCTCGGCTCGCCGGCGCGCGGCGGCCTGCCCGCCACCATCGCGCGCCGGGAGGGCGATCGCTGGCTGCTCGACGGCCACAAGCTCTACAGCACCGGCATCGAGGGGCTGCGCTGGCTGGCGGTCTGGGGCCGCACCGACGAGCCCGAGCCCAGGGTCGGCGTCTTCCTCGTGCCGCGCGATGCACCGGGCATCCAGGTGATCGCGAGCTGGGACCACCTGGGGCTGCGCGCCTCGGGCAGCCATGAAGTCATCTTCGAGCAGGTCGGGATCCCGCTCGCGCAAGCAGTCGACCTGCGCGCGCCGGCCGAATGGGCAGCCGATGCCGGCAGTCAGACCGACGTCGATGCGCATGCAACGCAGCAGGCCTGGATGGTGGTGCTGCTCGGCACGCTCTATGACGCGGTGGCCCATGCGGCGCGCGACTGGCTGCTCGGCTTCCTGAACAGGCGCGCACCCAGCGGGCTCGGCGCGCCGCTGGCGAGCCTGCCGCGGGTGCAGGAGACGGTCGGCGAGATCGAGGCTCTGCTGCGCACCAGCCGGGTGCTGCTCGATCACGCCGCCGCGCGCGTCGACACGGGCCATGCGGACCCCGCTGCCGACAGCGGCCTGCTCAAGCACACGGTCACGAACCAGTCGGTGCGGGTCGTCGAGCTGGCGTTGCGGCTCACCGGCAACCACGGGCTCACGCGCCAGAACCCGCTCGAGCGGCACTACCGCGACGTGCTGTGCAGCCGCATCCATACGCCGCAGAACGACGCGGTGCTGGTGGCCGCCGGAAAGAGCGCGCTCGGCGCATTCGGCAGGCCATGACGGTCGCCACCTCGAAGGCCTCGCTGCCCGCGGCCACGATCGCACCGCTGCGCGAGTTCGTGGTGTCGTTCGGCCGGCTGCTCGACCGCCATCCGCCCGAGGCGCGGATCCTCGCGGAAGGCGGGACCCTGCTGCGCCGGCTGGTGGCGCGTGACGACTGGCTGCCGGCAGACTTCGCCGCGCCCCATCCCGAGCGCTACCAGCAGTTCCTGCTGCATGCGGACTCGACCGAGCGCTTCTCGGTCGTGAGCTTCGTGTGGGGCCCGGGACAGGCGACGCCGGTGCACGACCACACGGTGTGGGGCCTGATCGGCATGCTGCGAGGCGCCGAGTACAGCCAGTCCTACGTCGAGCGCGAGGGCCTGCTGGCGCCGGAAGGCAGGCCGGTGCGGCTCGATCCGGGCGACGTCGAGGCGGTGTCGCCGACGGTGGGCGACGTGCATCGCGTGCGCAATGCCTACGACGATCGCGTGTCGGTCAGCATCCATGTCTATGGTGCCAACATCGGCGCTGTGAGCCGCCATACTTACCCGCCTGGCGGAGGGCGCCGACCCTTCATCTCCGGCTACACCAACGCGCTGCTGCCCAACCTGTGGGACCGATCCACCGAACTCCGCCGACCATGACCCTCGCCGTTGCCGACGCCCGCGCATTCACGCCTCACGGTTCCGACTTCCCGACGCTCTCTCATGCCGCGGTGCGCGAGAAGCTCCTTGCGCGCGAGGAGATCGCGCTGCTCGACGTGCGCGAGGAAGATCCGTTCGCGCAGGCCCATCCGTTGTGGGCCGCCAACCTGCCGCTGTCGAGGATCGAGCTCGAGGCCTGGCGCCGCATCCCGCGCCGGGACACGCTGCTCGTGATCTACGGCAGCCACGAGGGCGTCGATCTCGCACCGCTGGCCGCGGCACGGCTGGCCGCGCTCGGCTATACGAGCGCACACCTGCTCGAAGGCGGCCTCGAGGGCTGGCGCAGCGCCGGCGGCGAGCTGTTCCGCGACGTCAACGTGCCCAGCAAGGCATTCGGTGAACTGGTCGAGCACGAACGGCACACGCCTTCGCTGTCCGCCGAAGAGGTCAAGGCCCTGATCGACGCACGTGCCGACGTCGTGGTGCTCGATGCGCGACGCTTCGACGAATACCAGACCATGAGCATTCCCACCGCCACCAGCGTGCCTGGGGCGGAACTGGTGCTGCGCGTGCGCGCGCTGGCGCCCGACCCGGCCACGCGGGTGATCGTGAACTGCGCCGGCCGCACGCGCAGCATCATCGGCACGCAGTCGCTGGTGAACGCGGGCATTCCCAACCGGGTCGCGGCCCTGCGAAACGGAACGATCGGCTGGAAGCTCGCGGGCCAGTTGCTCGACCATGGCGCCGCACTGGAGGCGCCCGCGCCTTCGGCTGCGCAACTGGCGGCCGCTCGTGCCGGTGCGCAGGACGTCGCGCGGCGTGCCGGCGTGCAATGGATCGCGCTCGATGCGTTGCCGTCGCTCGAGGCGCCGCAGCGCACCGTCTACCGCTTCGACGTGCGCACGCCGCAGGAATACGCGACCGGGCACCTGCCGGGCTTTGCCGGCGCGCCCGGCGGCCAGCTGGTGCAGGAAACCGATCACCAGGTGCCGGTTCGCGGCGCGCGCATCGTGCTGGCGGACGACGATGGCGTGCGCGCACCGATGACCGCGTCCTGGCTCGCGCAGATGGGCTGGGAGGTGTTCGTGGTCGAGCCGCATGCCGACAGCGAGCGCAGCGTTTCGGGCACGGCTGCGCAGCCGCATCCACGGGCACCGGCGGTGGCCGAGATCACGCCCGAAGCGCTCGCTGCGGCGCTGCGCGACGCGCCCGACGATATCGCTCTGATCGACCTCACGACTGGCGCCAATCACGCCCGGCGCCACATCCCGGGCGCCTGGTTCGCGATCCGCGCGCAACTGGCGCAGGCGCTGCGCGCAATTCCGCCGGCCCGACACTACGTGCTGACCTGCGGCAGCAGCCTGCTGGCGCGCTTCGCCGCTGCCGACCTGAGCGACCTTCTCGGGGCCGGCCGCAGAGACGCCGAGGTGTCGGTACTCGCGGGAGGCAATGCCGCGTGGTTCGAAGCCGGGCTGCCGACCGAGAGCGGGTGGCAGCGCATCGCGACCCCTGCGACCGACCGCTACCGCCGACCCTACGAAGGGACGGATGCGCCTGCTGCCGCGATGCAGGCCTACCTCGATTGGGAGTTCGGGCTGGTCGATCAGTTGGCGGCCGACGGGACGCATCACTTCCGGGTGCTTTGACGATTGGATGCAGACACCCCGGCCGTGGACAGGCTGCGCCGGTTGCGACGGAGTCTGGACGCCCAGGGCAACGATCCCGAGCGCCACCCACACCCCCAGCCGCGCCGCGGAGCCACCGACCGCAACACCACCCCGATGCCCACCCGCCCTCCAAAAGCCTCAGATGTTTCCCTCATAAGCAAGCAAGAAAAGGGTAGTTCGTGAATATGAGGCTGGCGCCTAAAGTGGCCGGCTCGTCTTCACCAGCCACCACTTCTCCTTCATGCCGGCCGTCCTGTCGCCCCACGCACCTGCCCAGACCTTCGAGATTCGCCGCTTCGACGCACCCGTGGGCGCCGAGATCGTCGGCCTCGACATTTCCAGGCCGATCAACGATGCCGATTTCGCGCGCATCCACCGTGCGCATCTCGATCATCACGTGGTCGTGTTCCGCGACCAGCGGGTGTCGCCCGAGGCGCATGTGGACTTCAGCCGGCGCTTCGGTCCGCTCGAGATCCACGTACTGCACCAGTTCCAGCTGCCGGGCCATCCCGAGATCCTGATCGTCTCCAACATCAAGGAGAACGGCGAGCCCATCGGCCTCGGCGATGCCGGCGTGTACTGGCATTCGGACATCTCGTACAAGACGCAGCCGAGCCTGGGTTCGCTGCTGCACGCGCAGGAACTGCCGTCCGAGGGCGGCGATACGCTGTTCGCCGACCAGCACCTGGCCTGGGAGGCGCTCGATCCGGCGCTGCAGCAGCGCATCCTGCCGCTCAAGGCCGAGCACAGCTACCTGGCCAAGTACGAGGAACTGCGCGCGAAGAACCCGTGGCGACCCAAGCTCTCGCAGCAGCAGGTCGACCAGGTCGCGCCCGCCGTTCAGCCCGTGGTGCGCACCCACCCCGAGACCGGCCGCAAGGCGCTGTTTGTAAGCGAGCATTTCACGACCGGCATCGTCGGCCTGCCGAAGGCCGAGGGCGATGCGTTGCTGGCCGAACTGTTCGCGCACAGCGTGCGGCCCGAGTTCGTCTATCGCCATCGCTGGCAGCCGCACGACCTCGTGTTCTGGGACAACCGCTCGCTCATGCACCTGGCGGCCGGCACGCCCGACCATCTTCGCCGCAAGCTCTACCGCACGACCGTGGTCGGCGACGTCCCACATTGAATCCACCGGAACCCATCCCCATGAATCGAATCGCTCGCAAGGCCGCGGCACTCGCCACCGGCCTCACCCTGCTGGTCGGCAGCCTCGCCGCCCATGCCGAAGGACAGATCCGCATCGCCGAGCAGTTCGGCATCGTCTACCTGCTGCTCAACGTGGCGCAGGAGCAGAAGCTGATCGAGAAGCATGCGAAGGCGCAGGGCGTCGACGCCAAGGTCGAATGGGTCAAGCTCTCGGGCGGCTCGGCGGTCAACGATGCACTGCTGTCCGGCAACATCGAGATCGCGGGCGCCGGCGTGGGCCCGCTGCTGACCATCTGGGACCGCACCAAGGGCAAGCAGAACGTAAAGGGCGTGGCCTCGCTGGGCAACTTCCCCTACTACCTGGTGAGCAACAACCCGGCCGTGAAGACCATCGCCGACTTCACCGACAAGGACCGCATCGCGGTGCCGGCGGTGGGCGTGTCGGTGCAGTCGCGCGTGCTGCAGCTCGCTTCGGCCAAGCTGTGGGGCGACAAGGACTTCGACCGCCTCGACAAGATCAGCGTCGCGGTGCCGCATCCCGATGCCGCCGCCGCGATCATCAAGGGCGGCACCGAGATCACCGGCCACTTCGGCAACCCGCCGTTCCAGGAACAGGAGCTGGCCGGCAATCCGCAGGCGCACATCGTGCTCAATTCCTACCAGGTGCTGGGCGGGCCGGCATCGGCCACCGTGCTGTACGCGACCGAGAAGTTCCGCAACGAGAGCCCCAAGACCTACAAGGCCTTCGTCGGTGCGCTCAACGAGGCTGCCGAGTTCGTGACGGCCAACCCCGAGAAGGCGGCCGACATCTACATCAAGGTCGGCAACGCGAAGATCGACCGCGACCTGCTTCTCAAGATCATCAGGAACCCTGAAGTGCAATTCAAGACCACGCCGCAGAACACCTATGCGCTGGCCGAGTTCATGCATCGCGTGGGTGCCATCAAGAACAAGCCGGCGTCGGCGAAGGACTATTTCTTCGACGACGCGCAGAACGCGGCGGGCAACTGATGCGCCGCCTCGTCTCCGGGCGCGGGCTCGCGCTGGTCGCGGCTGCCGCGATCGGGCTGGCGCCGCTGCTCGCCCACGCCGAGGGCAAGATCAGCATCGCGCAGCAGTTCGGCATCGGCTACCTGATCCTCGACGTGGTGCGCGACCAGCAGTTGATCGAGAAGCATGGCAGGCAGCAGGGCCTGGCCATCGAGGTCGACTGGGCCAGCATCTCTGGCTCGACCGGCATGAACGAGGCGCTGCTGGCCGGCGCCGTGGACGTGGTGTCGGCCGGCGTGCCGCCCATGCTCACGCTGTGGGACCGCACGCGCGGAAAGCAGAACGTCAAGGCGGTCGCGGCGCTTGGCTCGCTGCCCAACTATCTGCTGTCGAACAATCCTGGCGTGCGCAACATCAAGGACCTGAGCGACAAGGATCGCATCGCAGTACCGGCGGCCGGCGTCGGCTTCCAGTCGCGCACGCTGCAGATCGAGACCGCGCGCGTCTTCGGCAAGGACGACTACAAGCGCTTCGACAACATCTCGGTGAGCCTGCCGCACCCCGAGGCCACGGCCGCGCTGATCAGCGGCGGCTCCGAGATCAACACGCACTTCTCGAGCGCGCCGTTCTACTACCAGGCGCTGGCCGCCAACAAGAACGTGCACAAGCTGATCAGCTCCTACGACATCCTCGGCGGACCTGCGACCTTCAACGTGCTCTACACGACGCAGAAGTTCCACGACGAGAACCCCAGGACGTACAAGGCCTTCTACGCTGCGCTGGTCGAAGCCGCGCAACTGGTCCAGGCCGACAAGGCCAAGGCGGCCGACATCTTCATCCGCGTGCAGAAATCGAAGCTCGCGCCCGAGCTGGTGCGCAGGATCGTCGAAGACCCCGAGAACGACTTCACGGTGTCGCCGCACCGCACCTTCGTGTATGCCGAAGAGCTGCAGAAGCTCGGCATCGTGAAGACCAGGGCCGCTTCCTGGAAGGACTACTTCTTCGAGGAAGCGCACGCGCAGCCGGGCTCATGACGATGGCCAGTCCGAGTCCCAGCCTGAGCGCCCTGCGCGCAGCGATGCCGCAAGGCGCCTCCGAGCCCGCCACCGCCATCGCGCAGGGCCGGCTTCATGGCGCGGCGCCTGGGCCGCGCACGCCGCCCGCTGCCCGCCCGGCCGACGAGGCGCTGCTGAAGGTCGACGGCGTGAGCCTCGAATACCGCACGCCCGAGCGCGTGGTGCGGGCCACCCATCGCGTGAGCTTCGAGCTCCACGAGTCCGAACGCTTCGTGCTGCTCGGTCCCTCGGGCTGTGGCAAGTCGACCCTGCTCAAGGCGATCGGCGGCTTCATCGCGCCGGTGGAAGGCGAGATCCGGCTCGACGGCCGCGTCGTGACCGCGCCCGGACCTGACCGCATCGTCGTGTTCCAGGAGTTCGACCAGCTGCCGCCCTGGAAGACGGTCAAGCAGAACGTGATGTTCCCGCTGCTGGCGTCACGCACCCTCGGCCGCAAGGAGGCGGAGGAGCGTGCGCTGCACTACCTGGCCAAGGTCGGCCTTGCACCGTTCGCCGACGTGCATCCGCACCAGCTGTCGGGCGGCATGAAGCAGCGCGTGGCGATCGCGCGTGCGCTCGCGATGCAGCCCCGCGTGCTGCTGATGGACGAGCCCTTCGCCGCGCTCGATGCACTGACCCGCCGCAAGATGCAGGAGGAACTTCTCGAACTGTGGGACGAGGTGCGCTTCACGCTGCTCTTCGTCACCCACTCGATCGAGGAAGCGCTGGTGGTCGGCAACCGGATCGCGCTGCTGTCGCCGCATCCGGGCCGCATGCGCGCCGAGATCAACAGCCACGGCTTCACGCTCGAGAGCCAGGGCGGCGCCGAATTCCAGGCAGCGGCCCAGCGCATCCACCGGCTGCTGTTCGAACAGCCGACGACGGAAGGGGCGAGCGCATGAGCTTCGTGATCGAACCGCCGGTGCGCCCCGAGTACGAGCGCCGGCTCGAGCCCTTCACCGAACTGCCGGTCGAGCGTCCGCTGCCCTTCGCCACGCGGCTCTGGTCCCATGACTGGCTGCGCAAGGGCGTGATCCTGGTGGTGCTCGCCACGCTGTGGCAGTTGATTGCACTCTGGCAGGACAACGACCTGCTGCTGCCGACCTTCACGGCCACGGCGCGCGCACTGGTCGAGGGGATCGCCAGCGGCGAGCTGCTCGAGAGGGTGCGGCTGTCGCTGGTCGTTCTGCTGCAGGGCTACGTCGGCGGCGTGGTGCTCGCGTTCGCGCTGACGACGCTCGCAGTGTCGACGCAGATCGGGCGCGACCTGTTGAGCACCCTGACCTCGATGTTCAACCCGCTGCCCGCGATCGCGCTGCTGCCGCTGGCGCTGCTGTGGTTCGGCCTCGGGCGCGGCAGCCTGGTCTTCGTGCTGATCCATTCGGTGCTGTGGCCGCTCGCGCTCAACACCTACGCGGGCTTCCAGGGCGTGCCCGAGACGCTCCGCATGGCGGGCCGCAACTACGGCCTCAAGGGCTTGCGCTACGTGCTGCAGATCCTGGTGCCGGCGGCGCTGCCCGCGATCCTTTCCGGTCTCAAGATCGGCTGGGCCTTTGCGTGGCGCACGCTGATCGCCGCCGAGCTGGTGTTCGGCGCCTCGTCGGGCAAGGGTGGCCTGGGCTGGTACATCTTCCAGAACCGCAACGAGCTCTACACCGACCGGGTCTTCGCCGGCCTCGTGATGGTGGTGCTGATCGGCCTTGCGGTCGAGAGCCTGGGCTTCGCGACGCTCGAGCGGCTGACTGTGCGCAAGTGGGGGCAGCAGCGCTGAGCTGATCCTCAGGCCGCCAGCCGTCGCACCGGCTCGGCGGCCAGCTCGCGGGCACGCCGGGCCTCGTAGCTGCGAAGCTGCGCATGGGCCAGCGGCAACAGCACCGTGTCGGCCGTGGACCAGCGGCCGCGGCGCAGGAAGTCGCCGAGGATGTGATCGCCCTCGGTCGGCGCGCCGCGCTCGATGTCGTCGAGCAGGGATGCGACGAGGGTCGAACCCGGTGCGGTCAGGGCCGCGCGCGTGCGGCCCAGCGCCTCGGGGCTGGGCGCGAAGCCGTTGTGTGCCGCGATGCGGCTGCATTCGTTGAGCAGTTCGAGCGCCACGTCTTGCGCCCCGGCCTGAACGAGGTCGCCGACGCTGGCGCGCATCAGGCTGGTGGCGCTCGCCAGCGTCGCGATGTGGACCCATTTCTCCCACATGGCCTGCAGGATGCGTTCGCTGGGCTGGCTGTCGAAGCGGGCGGCTGCGAACGCGGCCGCGATGGCATCGACCCGCTCGCTGCGCGTGCCGTCGAGTTCGCCGAAGGCGAGGGTGTGGTCACGGTTCAGGTGTTTCACCCTGCCATCGTCGGCCAGCGAGGCCGAGATCACGGCGAGGCCGCCGAGCAGCCGGGCGTAGCCGAAGCGCTCGGTCAGCCGGTCGAGGTGCCGAATCCCGTTGAGCAGCGGAAGAATGGCTGTCTGCGGACCCACCGCGGGCGCGAAGGCCGCGATCGTCGCTTCGAGGTCGTAGGCCTTGCAGGCCACGATGACCAAGTCGTAGTGGGACCTGAGCTTGTGGGCCAGCACGGTCGGCGGCGACGCCACGCGGATGTCGCCCGCCGGGCTGTCGACCAGCAGGCCGTGCGCGGCCAGCTGGACGGCGCGAGGCTGGCGCACCAGGAAGCTCACGTCCTGCCGGGCCTGCAGCAGCCTGCCGCCGAAGTAGCCGCCCAGGGCACCTGCACCGACGACGAGGATTCTCATGGAGGGTCTCCGGGTAAGAAATCAGAAGGCGGGCACGAGCGCGCCCTTGAACTGGGTCTCGATGTAGCTCTTGACCTCCGGCGACTGGTAGGCCTTCACGAGCTGCTGCGCCCAGGGCTTGTCCTTGTCGGCGCGTCGCACCGCGATGATGTTGGCGTAGGGGCCTTGCGGCGATTCCTTGATCACGCCGTCCTTCGTCAACGTGAGTCCGGCCTTCTCGGCATAGTCGTTGTTGATCGATGCGATCGTGAGGTCGTCGAGCGAGCGCGGCAACTGGGCGGCATCGAGCGGCACCAGCTTGAGCTTCTTCGGGTTCGACACGACGTCGAGCGGCGTCGCATTGTTGTTCTTCACCGCTTCCGGCTTGAGCGTGATCAGCTTGGCTTCCTGCAGCAGCAGCAGGGCGCGGTTGCCGTTGGACGGATCGTTCTGGATGCCGACCGAGGCGCCGTCGGGCAGCTGGTCGATCGACTTGATCTTGCGCGAGTAGAAGCCCAGCGGCGCCGTGATCGTGAGACCGACCGGCACGATGTCGAAGCCGCGCGACTTGTTCTGGTTGTCGAGGAAGGGCTGGTGCTGGAAGGCGTTGGCATCGAGGTCGCCGGCCGCCAGCGCCGCATTGGGCAGCTGGTAGTCGTTGAAGACCACGACCTGGAGGTTGAGGCCGTCGCGCGCTGCCGCCTTCTTGACGATCTCCCAGATCTGCTCGCCGCTGCCGACCGAGACGCCGACCTTGAGCGGCTTCTTCTCCTGCGCCTGTGCGGCACCGCCGGCGAGAAGCGCCATGGAGGCGATGGAGACGGATGCGACGAGTGCGGCGCGGCGGCGGATGGAGAACTGCATGATGGGATCGGGAGTCGAATGGGAAAGCCGCGACTGTGCCTGCCGCGGCTGCGATGCGGAACGAAGAAAACCGCATAAGCACGCAACGATTGCGTTGTTCCCCTGCGGGCGGGCCGCTCCCACACTGGCCGCCCGATCGACCGCCTGCGCGTCGCCGCGTCGTCCGTTCCCGAACTCCCGCAAGCCACCGCATGACCATCACCAGCAAACCCGATGTGATCGACGAACTCACCGGCATCCGGGCGGTCGACGCATCCGATGCCGAACGCGGCCATCGCGCGCAGGCGCGCCGGCATGCCCAGCGCAGCTACCTCGCATTGTTCGAGCCTGCGGAGGCCGATTCGGAAGACGACACGCCCTTCACCGTGGCAGAGCGCTTCGCGGTCGCGGCCTTCGTGGCGCGCCTTCATGGGCAGGCGGGCATCGCCGAGTTCTATCGCAGCGAGGGCGCGCAGCGCGGTGCGTCGACCCAGCGCCTCGAAGCCGTGATCGCCGAGGCGGCCGCGCTTGCCGACGGCGACGCCCGCAGTCCGGGTGCCGCCGGCCCGGGCGGTGGCGCGAAGCAGCCGCGCCGCACCCTGTTCGGCGCTCATCTGGCGGCCGCTCTCGCGCATGCGCACCTGATCGTGCTGCATCCGCGGAATGCGAAGGCGGAGCATCTGCAGGCGCTGCTGGACGCGGACTGGTCGGCGGACGACATCGTGACGCTGTCGCAGCTGGTCGCGTTCGTGGCCTTCCAGATCCGGGTCGTGGTCGGCCTGCGAAATCTCGCGGCCCGTCCTGCATCGCGCGTGGCCGCCTGATGCGAGGGATGGCCGGCACGGCCTCTCAGGCGAAGAAGCGGAAGCGCACGGTCGGATCGCGCATGACGCGCTCGCTGAGCGCGCGCTCCCAGGCCAGGTAGTCGGACCACACGCGCTGGCGCCGCTCGGCCGGCACCCGCATGACCGAACCCCAATCGTCCTCGAACGGGGTCAGCAGTTGCGCGGGCGCCCAGTGTGCTTCGGTCGGCAGGCCGGCGGCTTCCCAGGCTTCGGTGCCGCCGCGCAGCCAGCCGAAGTGCCGCGCGGGCCATCGCTCGCGGGCATCGCGCGCCACCCGGCGCGCCGCACGGCCGTCGGGCGAGGTGAAGACGATGCGGTCGGCGTCAGGCAACAGCGCACCCAGGGGTTCGAGCGTGAAGGGCAGCAGGAAGCTCGCGCGCGGCAGGTGCCGTTGCTCGTAGTCGGCGCTCGGGCCCACGTCGACCACCTGCGTGCGAGCGGATGCGGAATGCAGCAGCGACTCGAGGTCCGGCGGCGAGAGGCCGGTGCCTTGCGCCGCTGCATCCTCGGCGTCATGCGCCGCGCGGCCATCCGACCCGGTCGTCCGAGCGATCGGCGGGTCGCCGTCGAGGATGAACACGTCGGCCTGGCCCAGCTGGATCAGCCAGAAGGCCGTGACTGCCGCTCGCAGTCGGTGGGCATCGTCGATGAGAACGATGCGCGCCTTGCGCGTGCCGACCAGGTTCTCGAAGTGCATCAGCAACTGGCCGCCGGGCACGGCGCGGATGCCGCTTCGCTCGTCATCCGCAGCGCCGGGGCGCAGGTCGAAGAGGTAGAGCGTACGGTTGGTGTCGGCCTGCAGCGCTGGCAGTCCGTTCGATGGCAGCAGCGGCAGGGCGTGGCGATCGATCAGGGTGCAGGCGCGGCGACGCAGTTCGGCTTCGGGCGCCTGAGGCAGCTCGATCGCGGGCACGGCGTTGCGAAGCACCGGTGCACCGGACAAGGCCCACCGCATCACGCCGTCTTCGAGGAAGCGGGCATCGGGATGGCCCAGCAGCCGCAGCGTGGTACTGCCGACGATGCCGCGCGTGCGGCTGAAGCAGTTGACGACCCAGGGTGCGGCCGACGCATCGGCCGTCCACTCGCGCAACGCGAGTTCGGTGCCCGCATGGTTGCCGGCACCGGGCAGCGACAGGTAGGCGTATTCGTCAGCGGGCCTGGCGTCGACGAGCGTCGCCGGCCTTGCGGACCGCTGCTGCGCCCTGAGCGCCTCGCCGTCGAGCGTGGGCGTCGCGTGGCGTTCGAGCACCTGGCCGCCGAATGCCTTGACCAGGGTGCCGTAGCCGTCGATCAGCGGCAAGCCCGCAGCGGTCCATGCGGCCGTGCCGCCTTCCAGCAACTCCACCTGTACATAGCCCATCCGCACCAGCAGGCGCTCGGCCCGTGCCGCCGGGCCCTCGGTCTCGCTCCCGTCGTCGATCAGCACCACCGTCGTGGAAAGCCGGGGCACCAGCGCGCGCAGCTCGAGTTCCAGCGAAGAGAGTGGTGCCATGCGCGCGAGGTTGAGGTGGCCACCCACGTAGGCGCGTGCCTCGCGCACGTCGAGCAGCGCGAGCTCCTGTTCGCCGAGCAGCAGTGAGTGAAGTGCCTGCGGTGTCATCGGTGGGTGCGGCAATGGAAGCGGGTTCGCGACCTGGCACTGTAGATCAGACCCGGGCCGCGACCAACGATGAATCGCGCATGTGCTCATGCGCAATGGGCGCAAGCGATGCATGGCCGAAGGCCGAAGATTCCCCGCCACCGCTGCAGAGGCCCGATGACTCCCACGCTCGCTCGCCCGACTTCTTCCGACGCCGCCTTCGCGCAGCGGTGGTGGCGGCGTTGCGAGGCGCCGACCCTCGTGCTTGCGGTGTTGCTCTACCTGGCCTGGGCAGCGCTGGTGCGCTGGCATCCGGTCGTGCCGACGGCGTTGCTGTTCGTGCTCGGCGGCTGCGTCGCGCAGCTGCACTCGTCGCTGCAGCACGAGGCGATCCATGCGATGCGCCGCGTCCCGAGGGCGCTGCGGCTGGCACTGGTCTGGCCGCCGCTCAACCTCTGGCTGCCCTATGCGCTCTACCACCGCAGCCACAGCAGCCACCACGTCAATTTCCATCTCACGCATCCGCAGAAGGACACCGAGAGCGTCTACCACTCGGCCCAGGCCTGGGAGGCCTACGGCCCGCTGCGCCGGGCCCTCTTCGCGGCCAACCAGACGCTGGCCTTCCGCCTGGTCGCGGGGCCGTGGCTCTGCCTGGCGAGCCTGCTGCGTTCGGAAGTGGGCCGGCTGGCGCGAGGCGACTTCTCGCATGTGGGTATCTGGCTCGTGCACGCGGCGGGCGTGGCGCCGATCCTCTGGTACGTGACGCAGTTCTGCGGCATGCCGCTGGCCAAGTACCTGCTGTGCTTCGTCTATCCGGGCATGATGCTCGGCGCATTGCGCTCGTTCACCGAACACCGGTGGGACGATGCGCCGCACGAGCGCGTGGCCATCGTCGAATCGAACGCACTGTTCGGACTGCTCTATCTGAACAACAACCTGCATCACGTGCACCACCGGTCGCCCACGATGCCGTGGTACGAGATCCCGGGCCACTTCCGGCGCCATCGCGAATCGGTGCTCGCAGCCAACGGCAACTTCTACTACAGCGGCTACGGGCAGATCGCGCGCCGCTACCTGCTGCGGCCGGTGTTCCGGCCGGTGCATCCGCACTGGTGAAGGCATCGCGGGCGCTCGTGGCGCGAAAAGCGCATATGCAAGCGCGAACAACGCATTCGACAGGGCCGGCGGCGCCGCCTAAGGTGCTCGCCAGTTCATTTCATACTGTCGAAGAGGAGCCCGTCTTGTCCGCCGATCACGCCTTCCGCCTGCGCCGCAGGCACATTGCCCCCGCACTGTTCGCGCTCTCCGCCGTCGCTGCCGGATTCGCCCTCCCGGCTGCAGCGCAGACCGCCCTGCCCAAGGAGGTGCGGATCGGCTTCCAGAAGGGCTCGGCCGTGCTGGTGCTGGCGCGCAAGCAGCAGGTGATCGAGAACCGGCTCAAGGCGCTCGGCGTCCCGAGCGTCAAGTGGGTGGAGTTCCAGTTCGGCCCGCCGATGCTCGAGGCCCTCGGTGCCGGCGCCATCGACCTGGGCTCGGTCGGCGACACGCCGCCGGTCTTCGCACAGGCCGGCGGCTCCGACCTGGTCTACGCGGCAGCCACACCGTCGGCACAGCATGCGGTGCTGGTGCCGAAGGATTCCCCCATCAAGTCGCTGGCCGACCTCAAGGGCAAGAAGGTCGCCTTCGGCAAGGGATCGAGTGCACACAACGTCACGATCAAGGCGCTGGCCACGGCCGGCCTCAAGTTCGAGGACATCGTGCCGACCTATCTCTCGCCGGCCGATGCGACCGCCGCCTTCAACGGCGGCAACATCGATGCCTGGGTGGTGTGGGACCCGTATGCCGCGATCGCCGAGGAGCGCTACGGCGCGCGCGTGCTCGCGAACACCAGCGACAAGCGCCTGGCCAGCGCCAGCTACTACATGGCCAGCCGGGACTTCGCGACGCGCTATCCCGTGGCGCTGGGCGCGGTGCTCGACGAACTCGGCAAGCTCACGACCTGGTCGGGTCAGCACCGCGACGAACTGTCCGCCCTTGCAGCCGAGGCCACCGGCATCGACGTCAAGTCGTGGTCGACCGCATTCGGGCGCGCCGAATTCACGCTGGGGCCGGTGACCGACGCCCACGTGGCGCAGCAGCAGCAGCTGGCCGACACCTTCGTCTCGCTCGGCATCATCCCGCGCAAGATCAACGTGCGCGAGATCGTCTGGCGCGCGCCCGTTGCGCCCTGATCGGGCCGGCTTTCAGGGCCGTGCGGCGCCGGGATCTGCCGGTGCGGGCGGCGCCTCGCGGCAGGCCCAGGCAGCCAATGCCAGCAGCAGCGCCGCAGGGCCATAGATCCACATCGGCGCGACGACCGGCAGCAGCCCTGCTGCCAGCGGCCCGGTGCCGGCGCCGATGTCGCGCCATATCGAGCGCGCCGCGAGCGCCTGCACGCGCTGCGGGCCCGGCGTGCGGCGCGCGACGATCGGTGCCAGCAGAGGCAGCTGCAGCGCGCGCAGCACCACGATCAGGGCTGCGCAGCTCCACAGCCAGCCGAAGCCGAAGCCGATCAGCGCGAGCGCCGAGAGCAGCGACAGCAGCACCAGCATCCGCTCGGCGCCGTGGCGCTCGGCCAGGTGGCCGCCAGCCGGGCCGAGCAGGATCTCGGCCAGGTAGCGCGTGGCCATCAGCACGCCCGCGACGATCACCGCGCTGCCGGGCAGCAGGTCGTGGCCGAGATAGGAGAGGCCGATGATGAACAGGCCATCGAGCGTGAAGCCTTCCATGAACGACCAGAAGTCGAGCGGCGTCGGCCGCTTGATGCGCCGGCCGGTGGCCGGTGTGCGCGGATGCGGCAGCGAGGGCAGGGCGCGGGTTGCCAGCAGGCCGAGCAGCGACACGCCCGCGAGCACGAAGAAGATGGCGCGCGGCCCGACCCACAGCGCGAGCACGGCGCCGAGCGGCAGCGCCACCACCGGCCCGAGTGCGATGAAGGCACGCGAACGGCCGCTGCGCCGCGCGGCGCCGATCGGATGCGCGGTCGCGAGCGCCTGCGTCGACAGGTTGAGCGCCGCGAAGCAAAGGCCCCACAGCAGGCGCAGCGGCAGCAGCGCCCAGAAGCCCGAGAGCGTCGCGTAGCCGAGTCCGCACAGCGCGGCCGCCACCACGGCCAGCGTGCAGGTCGGGCGGTCGCCGTGGCGCGCATAGAAGCGGGCCACATAGCCATAGCCCGCGATCCGGATCAGCCGGTTCGCAGCCAGCAGCAGGCCGGCCTCGGCCAGCGTGACGCCGAACTGCGCCGCATACATCGGCAGCAGCAGGTACAGCACGACGTCGCCGGGCAGCGTGAGGCCCAGGGCAATGGCGGCGTTGCGGGAATCGGGATCGGTGTTCGGGGGCGCAGGTGCGGTCGGGCTCGCGAGCATGCCGGCACTATGCCTCAGGGCAGGCGGTGCCTTCGACGATCACGGTGCGGTCTTGGGTAGGGCAGGCCATCGAAACCCGGGATTGTTCGGCCTATCGCGCGTTTCCGATAGAACGCTTTTCGAGGCTGCTTATGCGGGCGGCGAGCGAGGCGGCCGGCTAGGATTTCCGCCGCCATGCAGCGCCACATCCTCGCCACCGTCGACGGGCTCTTCTATCGCGAAGGCATACGTGCGGTCGGCATGGACCGCGTGATCGCGGTCGCGGGGATCGCCAAGGCCACGCTGTACCGGCACTTCCCCAACAAGGAGGCGCTGGTCTGCGCCTACCTGCTGCAGCGCCACGCACGCGTGCTCGAGGGCATGAGGTCGGCGCAGGCGAACCGCGCCGACAGTCCCGCGGAGCAGGTGGCCGCCCTGTTCGAATGGCTCGAGGGCCGGGTCGGCCTGGAAGCCTT
Source organism: Variovorax jilinensis (assembly GCF_030316885.1). Classification (GTDB taxonomy): domain Bacteria; phylum Pseudomonadota; class Gammaproteobacteria; order Burkholderiales; family Burkholderiaceae_C; genus Variovorax; species Variovorax jilinensis. The sequence goes on from NZ_JASZYQ010000005.1 coordinate 313,116, forward strand.
TCGGGGTTGCGCCTTCCTGCTCGCGCTCGGCGAGTACGGCCATTCGGCAGCAGTGAGAAGGATCGTCGGCGAACACAAGGCCGCGGTGCGTGAGCTGTTCGCGCAAGCGCTGGGCCCGCTCGGCGGCACGGCTGCGGATTTGCCACGCCAGCTCGCGCTGATCTACGACGGCGCGCTCGCCGCCACCAGCGTCCTGCGCGAGCCCGAGGCGGTGCGGCTCGCTGCGCGAACGGCGCAACTGCTGCTTGACGAAGCGCTGCGCCGGCACGCGCCGAAGCCGCTGCCGATGTAGTTTGCATATCTGCTTTTCTTCGTAGGAAGACGGACCTGTCTCTCCTAGAGTCGGCGCCATGTTCTGCCACCTGCCGAAGAAGAAGCCCTGATGAGCTCCAGCCCCCATCGTTCGCACATCCTGATCGTCGGAGGCGGCTTCGCCGGCATCGCGACCGTCCTGCGCCTGATCAAGGACGCGACCCATCCGCTGCACCTGACCGTGGCCGAGCCGCGTGCACAGCTCGGCCTCGGCATCGCCTACGGCACGACCGATCCCGATCATCTGCTCAACGGGCCGGCGGGCATGTTCAGCGTCTACGACGACGATCCGCTGCACTTCTCGAACTGGCTGCAGGCGCGCGCCTGGACCGGCGGCTGGCAGCCTCCGGCCGGCACCGCCTTCGAGGACAGCCTGGCACCGCGCCACGTCTATGGCAGCTACGTGCGCGAGACGCTCGGCCAGGCACTCGCACGGGCCCGGGGCACCGTGGTGCTCGAGCACAGGCGCAGCCGCGTGGTGCGCCTGTCCGAGGCGGATGGCGGCGCGGGCTATCGCGCCGACTTCGCGGACGGCGGCAGCATCGACGCCGCGCAGGTCGTGCTGGCGATCGGCATCGCGGGGCGGCATGCCCGGCACCTGCCATTCGATCTCGATCCCGCGCTGGTGGATGCGCCGGGCTGGGTTGCCGACATCTGGGACGAGTCGGCCTGGTCGAAGGTCGAGGAGGACCGCGCCATCGTCTTCCTCGGCGCCGGCCTGAGCGCGCTGGATGCGCTGATCTCGGCCGAGAAGGCCGGCTTCGAGGGCCGCTACCTGACGCTGTCGCGCAGCGGCCTCGAGACCTCGGCACGCGAGCAGGTGACGCCCTGGCAGGACTTCCTTCGCTACCGGGCTGGCGACGTCGACACCGACATCGATCTCGTGGACCTGCTGCGGCAGATCCGCGCGCAGCGCCGCGCGATCGCCGAGGCCGGCGAGAGCTGGCAGCGCATCGTGCCTGCCATCCGGGTGCATGTGCCCGCGCTGTGGCGGGCCGCGAGCGACCGCACGCGCGCACGCTTCCTGCGGCGGCTGCGCCCGTTCTGGGAAGCGGCATTGCATCGCTCCGCGGCATCGCCGCTCGAGTGGCGCCGCCGTGTGGCCGCCGAGGGCCGCCTCGATCACCACGCCGCGAAGATCATCGCGGCCACGCGCCAGCGCGACGGCAGGATCGCGGTGCGCTTCCGGCGCCGCGGCGGCGTCGACGACGAGGTGGTGGTGGCCGATCGCGTGGTCAACTGCCTGGGCTTCGAGTTCGACTGGCGCCGCATCGACGATCCGCTGATCTCGAGCCTGCTCGAGGCGGGCTGGATCGCGCCGCATTCGTCCGGCTTCGGCATCCAGGCCGATCTCGAGCGCTTCGCGGTCATCGATGCCGAGGGCAAGGTGCGGTCCGGCCTGCATGCGGTCGGCCATCCGCTGCGCGGCGTGGTGTGGGAGTCGAACGCGATCTCCGAGCAGGTGCCGCAGGCGGGCGTGGTCGGGCGCGCCATCCTCGCTGCGCTGAGTCCGCTCGCGCAGGCGCGCCGGCTCTCGGCAGTATTCCAGGCCCGCGCGGGCGATGCCGACCGCAACGGCGAACTGGTGCGCCAGAACCTCGCGGATGCGCATGCGGCCGGCCTCACGGCGCTGGCGGTGCCACGCCGCTACGGCGGCCTGGAGCAGGACATCCGCGACGTGGTGCCCGTGATCGGCGAACTGGGCCGTGGCGATCCGTCGACCGCGCTGATCGTGCTCATGCAGACCTTCCACCACCGCTGGATTCTCGCGAGCGCCCATTGGCCGGAGGCGCTGCGCGAGACCGTGCTGCGCGGTGCCGCCGAGCGCGGCGAACTCATCAACGCGCTGCGCGTGGAGCCCGAGCAGGGCAGCCCGGTGCGCGGCGGCCTGCCGGCCACCGTGGCGCGACGCAGCGAAGGCGGGTGGCGGCTCACGGGCCGCAAGCTCTACTCGACCGGTTCCGAGGCCCTCACCTGGGGCCTGGTGTGGGCCGCCACCGACGAGACTCCGCCGCGGGTCGGCGAGTTCCTCGTGCCGATGGCCACCGAGGGCGTGCGCATCGAGCAGACCTGGGACCACCTGGGCCTGCGCGCGAGCGGCAGCCACGACGTCTACTTCGAGGACGCATGGATTCCGGAAGCGAACGGGGTCGACCTGCGACCGCTCGCGCAGTGGTCGGCCACCGGCGACGAGCTCGGTGCCTGGCTGCCGCTGATGCTGGCCGGGCTCTACGACGGCGTCGCCCGCGCGGCACGCGACTGGCTGGTCGAATGGATCAAGCAGCGCCGACCCAGCAACCTCGGCGACTCGCTCGCCACGCTGCCGCGCTTTCGGGCCGCGGTGGGCGAGATCGATGCGCTGCTGCAGGCCAACCAGGCGTTGCTGCGGCAGGGCGTCAGCCCGCAGGAGGCGCGCGGCAGCCGCGCGGCGCTCGTCAAGTACACGGTCACCCGACAGGCGATCTCCGCGGTCGACAAGGCGCTGGCACTGACCGGCAACCACGGGCTGGTGCGCCGCAATCCGCTCGAGCGCTATTTCCGCGACGTGCTCTGCAGCCGGGTGCATCACCCGCAGGACGACCTGATCCTCGAAGGCGCGGGCCGCGTCGCCTTCTCATGATTCTTCTTCACCTGGAAAACACAATGAAATCCTCTGGCGCCATTCGCCTCGCTCTCGCATCGATCTCGGCCGCCCTGGCCCTTCTGGCCGCCGTGCCTGCACAGGCGCAGCAGACCGCCCTCAAGGTCGGCACCTTCGGCGGGCCCTTCGAGCAGATCACGGAGGCCGCGGCCAAGGCCGGCAAGCGCTACGGGCTCGACCTCAAGCCCGTGATCTTCAGCAACTCGGTGCTGCCCAACGAGGCGCTGGTGGGCGGCGAGCTCGATGCCAATGCCTACCAGCACGTGGTCTTCCTGAATGCCGAGGTGCGCCGCCGCGGCTTCAAGATCGTGCGTGCGACCGACATCTACACGGTGCCGCTGGCCGCCTATTCGCTCAAGTACAAGTCGCTGGCCGACCTGCCGAAAAAGGCCAAGGTCGCGATTCCGTCGGACGAGGCCAACCAGGGCCGCGCGCTGCTCGCGCTGCAGGACCATGGCCTGATCAAGCTCAAGAGCGGCATCGACCTCAACACGCACAACCCCTCGCTGCTCGACATCGCCGAGAACCCGAAGTCGCTGCAGTTCCTGGAACTCGCGGTGCCCGCGGTGCCGAAGTCGCTGCCCGACGTCGACGCCGCGCTGGTCAATGCCAACGTGGCGCACCAGCAGGCCAAGCTCACCCTGAAGGACGCGATCGCGGTGGAGAACCCGTCCACCACCAAGCGCTACACGCAGCTCCTCGTGATCCGCGAGGCCGACCAGAACAAGCCGTGGGTCGAGGCCCTGGTCAAGTCCTACCGCTCGGACGAGGTGCGCCAGGTGATCCAGACCGAGTTCAAGGACGTGATGACGCCGGCCTTCTGAGATGGCCTACCTCGACGCGCCCACGGCGGGCTTCCGGCCCGGCACGCGCGCCGCGGCGAGCGCTGCCGATGGCGCGCCCATCATCGAGTTCCGCCAGGTCGGCAAGCACTACCAGGACCAGAACGGCCGCAAGGACGCGTTGCGCGGGCTCGATCTCGCGGTCGCGCCGGGCGAGATCTTCGGCGTGATCGGGCGCAGCGGCGCCGGCAAGTCGACGCTGATCCGCACCATCAACCGGCTCGAGAAGATCGACGAAGGCAGCCTCGTCGTCGACGGTCAGGACGTGGCCGCCCTCGCGCACGACGAACTGGTGCGGCTGCGGCGCCGCATCGGGATGATCTTCCAGCACTTCAACCTGCTGTCGGCGAAGACCGTGCACGACAACGTGGCGCTGCCGCTGCGCGTGGCGGGCGTGCCGCGTGCGCAGGTCGATGCCAAGGTAGGCGCGCTGCTCGCACTGGTGGGCCTGAGCGACAAGGCCGGTGCCTATCCGGCGCAGCTTTCGGGCGGGCAGAAGCAGCGTGTCGGCATCGCGCGTGCGCTGGTGCACGATCCGCGCATCCTGCTGTGCGACGAGGCGACGTCGGCGCTCGATCCCGAGACCACCCAGTCCATCCTGGACCTGCTGGCCGACATCAATGCCAAGCTGGGGCTCACCGTGGTGCTCATCACGCACGAGATGTCGGTGGTGCGCCGCATCTGCGACCGTGTCGGGGTGATCGAGGAAGGGCGGATCGTCGAGTCGGGCGCTGTCCGGGACGTGTTCGGCGCACCGGCGCATCCGGCGACCCTCGGCCTTCTGCGTTCGCAGGCCCGCGAGTCGGCCGGACCGCTGCGCGGCATGACGGCGCAGCCGACCGGCGATGGCGGCTACGCCATCGTCGCCGTGCCGCGTCACAACGGCGGCCAGGCGCTGCCGCCGAATGCAACCGAGATCGTGGGGTATGTCGAATCCCTTGTTTGAGAAATTCCTTGCGGCCCTGCTGGACACGCTCGCCATGGTGGGCGTCTCGGGCATGGTCGCGGTGGCGCTCGGCCTGCCGCTGGCGCTGCTGCTCGTGATGACCGCGCCCGGCGGCCTGCTGCACGCGCCGCGCTTTCACCGCGTCGCGTCCGTGATGGTCGACGGCATGCGCGCAACGCCCTTCATCATCATGATGGTGCTGATGATCCCGGTCACCCGCTGGCTCGTGGGCTCCGCCGTCGGCGTCGCGGCGGCCATCGTGCCGCTCACGATCAGCATCACGCCGTACTTCGCGCGCATCGCCGAGGTCAGCCTGCGGGAGGTCGACAAGGGCCTGATCGAGGCCGCGCAGGCGATGGGCTGCGAGCGGCGCCACATCGTGCTGCACGTGCTGCTGGCCGAGGCGCTGCCCGGCATCGCGGCGGCGGTCACGATCACGCTGGTGGCGCTGTTCAACCTGTCGGCGATGGCCGGCGTGCTGGGGGCGGGCGGACTCGGCGACCTGGCGATCCGCTACGGCTTCGACCGCTACGAACCGCTGATCATGGCGGCCGTGGTGCTGCTGCTGTTCGTGCTGGTCACGGGCACCCAGCTGGCCGGCGATCGGCTCGTGAGCCGGCTGCGGCGCTATCGCTAGGGATGTCCTCCGGGCGGCTCCGGCGGCTCCGGCCGCTTGCGTACGCGACCGGTCATTTTCGCGTGTGAGAATCGTCGCGCCTCGGCAGCGATGTGCCGTTCGGCGACCGATTCCACACCGCCATCTGGCCTTGCAGAAGAAAGCGCTCACCCCATGGCCAACACTCCGTTCAGCCGCGCACTCGCCGTGCCTTCGTGCCTCCTGCTCGCGCTGATCTCGAGTTGCGGTGGTTCCGGTGGCTCCGGCGTGTCAGGCCTGGCCCCCGGTCCCGGCGGCAATGCATCGGCGAAGCCCAACATCCTCTTCGTCGTCATGGACGACGTGGGGGTCGACCAGATGAAGTCGTTCGGCTACGGCGGCAGCACGCCGCCCGGCATGCCGAACATGGATGCGGTGGCCGGCGCGGGCGTGCGATTTCGCAATACCTGGTCGATGCCCGAATGCTCGCCCGGCCGTGCCGCGATGTTCTCGGGCCGGTTCCCCCTTCGCACGAACAACTTCGCGGCGCTGGGGCCCTACGACCTGGCCAACTCGCAGATCTCGAGCAGCGAGACGACCACCCCCAAGCTGCTCAAACAGGCCAACTACGAGAGCGCCATGTTCGGCAAGTTCCACCTGGCCGGGCCCGACAACAACGAAGATGGCAACAACACGCCGATCCAGCTGGGCTGGGACTACTTCCAGGGCTGGATACGAGGCGGCCCGGCGTCGATCGACACCACCGCGGGCGGTGTAGCCGCACAAGGGACGTATGCCTGCGGCTTCGTGCCCGGTGCAGCCGCCGGCGGCGCCGATACCGGTGCCTGCTACCACGCGGACAACTCCTGCAGCACGATCACGGGCGCGTCGGCCAAGGGCGATGCGCCCGGCAAGCAGTGCCTGACCCAGGGCGGGATCTTCAAGCCGGGAGGCACCTGCCAGAGCCCCTCGCCGGCCGGACTCGACTTCACCAGGGCCAATGCCTACTACGTGTCGCCGCTCGTCATCGCCGACGCGGATGGCGTGCAGACCCCGCCGAACTCTGACCCGCGCAACCGCGGCTACCGCACCACCCTCGAGACGCAGGGCGCCATCGACTGGATCAGGAGCCGCTCCGGCAACCGGCCCTGGATGGCGACCGTGAGCTACAGCGCGGCGCACACGCCTTACCAGCAGGCCCCGGGCAACCTCGTGCAGGGGCCACCCGGCGACGACCTGAACTGCAACACGTTCGAGCCCCAGCGCGTGCTGTCGAACAAGATGACGGAGGCCGTGGATTCGGAGTTCGGCCGCCTCCTGGTGGAAACCGGCCTGGCCCGCCGCAACGCCGACGGCACGCTGGCCTACGACCCCAAGGCCAGCAACACGGTGATCGTGATCGTCGGCGACAACGGCTCGTTCGCGAATGCCGTGAAGGAGCCCTTCGACATCGGGCGCGCCAAGTCCACCGCCTACCAGACCGGCGTGTGGGTGCCGCTGATCGTCGCCGGCAACGTGGTCGCCAGCCCCAACCGGGACGTCGAGCACATGACCAACATGGTCGACGTGTTCCGGCTCTTCGGCGAGATCGCCGGCCTGGACGTGGTGGCTTCCGTGCCCCGCACCATCGACGCCGCGCCGCTGATGCCCTACCTGACGCGCGCCGACCAGCCCGGCATCCGCTCGGTGAACTTCACGCAGGGCGGCTACAACGTCCAGGCCAACGGCCAGCGCAACGGCGCCTGCATCGTCAAGACCGTGATCGCCGGCAGGACGGTGGCTTCCATCTGCACGCAGAGCGTGTTCGACAAGGGGCCGTGCGAAGACAACGCAGGCGTGTGGTGGGGGCCTGGCTATACCGATGCGTCAGTCATCGCGACCGGCCACCCGAGCGACGCGGGCTACCGCAGCTGCTGGGAAGTGAACCAGGCCGAGCACAAGGCCGGTGTGGCCCTGACCCCGATCTCGCCGGAGATCACGATAGCCGTGCGCAACAACAGCTACAAGCTGGTCCGCAACACGGTCCAGACCTACGACGCTGCCACGGACACCGGAGGGCCGGTGACGGCCGACGAGTTCTACGCGGTGGACCAGGCCACGCCCACGCCGAAGCTCGACAAGTCCGGCATGGACCTGCTGCCGGCCAGGGCCACCTGGTCGCCGGCGGTCCTGCAGGCCTACGACAGCCTCACGGCGCAGCTGGACACGATCCTTGCGTCGCAGCCCGCGTGCGTCGGCGACGGCAACATCGACAACGAGGTGAACGCCACCGACATCGGCCTCTGGAGCCGCATCCACCGGGCCTGGGGTCTGTCGAGCATGTTCGACTTCAATCTCGACGGCAAGACCGACTTCGCCGACCTGGCGCTGATTCACCAGAACACCGGCAAGTGCAAGCCGTCGAGCGCCATCTTCTGAGGCCTGGCCTCGCATCGGGGCCCGCAGTGCACAGGCCCTAACATGCGCGACATGAACCCATTGCCGCGCGAACTCGATCGACTCTACGGACTCGGCACCGATGGCTCGGAAGCCGCGGCTGCCGCGGGCGCCGGTGCGTCGGCGCGCCAGGGCGACGTTCGGGTGCTCGTGCTGGAAGTGGTGCAGCCTGCGGGCTGGGAGCAGCTGTCCCCGGTCTGGAGGGGCGTCCAGTCGGATCTCGGGCTGCCGGCCCCGGCTATCGCGGTTTCTGGCGTCGACGGCCTGCAGCTGTGGTTCTCCCTTGCGTCACCGACTCCGCCGCACGCCGGCGACCGCTTCCTGCAGGGACTCCGCACACGCTACCTGTCCGACGTCGCCTCGGCGCAGGTCCGGCTGATTGCCGGGAGCGCGGGCTCCCCGGCCGCGCCGCCGGTCCAGGTCGGTCCGGATCGCTGGTCGGCCTTCCTCGCGCCCGACCTGGTGCCGGTCTTTGCGGACACGCCGTGGCTGGACGTCCGCCCCAACGACGAGGGCCAGGCGACGCTCCTGCGCGCGCTCCAGCCCATGCGATCGGCAGACCTGGAGGCTGCGTCGAGGCAGCTGGGCGCGATCGGTGCCGACGAGGCGCTCGAACCGCCCGCCTTCGAATCGCCCGGCTCGTCCGCCGGGCAGGAGGCCCCGGCGCGGGGCGACGCCGATGCCGAGCGCTTCCTCAGACGGGTGATGAAGGACGAGACGGCGCCGCTGGCGTTGCGGGTCGACGCCGCGAAGGCGCTGCTTGCCTTTGCCCGGGGCGCATAGGCCGCTGGCCTGATCAGGGCGCGGCGCTGCGTCGGATCGCGCCCGGCGAGACGCCGGCGAAACGCTTGAAGGCGCGACTGAACGAGGCTTCGGACTCGTAGCCGACGCGGCCGGCGAGCTCGGCCAGCGGCGTGGCCTCGTCCCTGAGCCAGGCCTCGGCGGCGTGCATCTTCCAGCGCGCCACGTATTGCATCGCGGGTTCGCCGACACGCTGCGTGAAGCGGGCCGCAAAGGCCGAGCGCGACATGCCGACCTCGCGGGCGAGCGACGCCACGCTCCAGTTCTGCCCCGGGTCGCGATGGATGAGCGCGATCGCGCGGCCGATCTGCCGATCGCGCAAGGCGCCCAGCCAGCCGGTCCCGGCGGCGGGGTCGCTCGCCATCCACGACCGGATGGCCTGCACCACGAGGATGTCGGCCAGCCGCGTGATGACGGTCTCGCCGCCCGCGCGCAGCGTCTGTGCTTCGGCCACGATGAGGCGCAGCGTGCTCTGCAGCCATTCCTTCTCGGGCGATTCCCAGGCGTCGACGCGGATCACGCGCGGCAGCGCTTCGAGCAGGCGACGCGCCGCCGGGTGGTCGAAGCGCACCGCTGCGCAGATCATCGAGGTTGCCGCGCCGCCGCCGCCATGGCGCAGCAGCTCGTAGCGGTCGCCGACCCGCTCGCGCGGCAGGTCGAACAGCTGGCCGGGCAGGGCGCCCGCGCCGCAGCTCAGGACGTGGCCCTCGCCATGCGGCACCAGCGCCAGGTCGCCGGTGCGCAGCACGCTCGGTGCGGCGCCATCGACTTCGAGCCGGCAGGCGCCCGCGGTGACGACATGCAGCATCAGGCAGTTGTCCATGGGTGGCAGCGCGAGCGCCCAGGGCGCAGTGAACTCGGACCGGCAATAGAAGGTACCGCTCATGCGCAGGAAGTGCAGCGCCTCGCCCAGCGGGTCGGCCGGTGTCATCGATTCGAGCATGGCCGGAGTATCTGCGCGCCGCCGCCGGCACGTCCACCGCCGTGGACGATCGGTCATGAACCAGCGACGGACTGCAAGTGTGCGTGGCCTCGTCGGCAGCCACCATCGAGGCGTGTTCCAACCCTCTGCAGGAGATTCTCATGACCAAGGACGCTACGACGCTGGTGCTGGGCGGCACGGGCAAGACCGGACGCCGCGTGGCGCAGGGGCTGCTGGCGCGAGGTCGCGCCGTGCGCGTCGGATCGCGCGCGGCCTCGCCGGCCTTCGACTGGGAGGACGCAGCGACCTGGTCCGCTGCGCTGGACGGCGTGGCTGCGGCCTACATCGCCTACCAGCCGGATCTGGCGATGCCCGGTGCGCCGGATGCGATCCAGGCCTTCACCTCGCTCGCCGTGAAGCGCGGGGTCGGGCGGCTGGTCCTGCTCTCGGGCCGGGGCGAGCCCGAGGCCGCGCGTTGCGAGCGGATCGTGCGCGGCAGCGGCGTGGCGTGGACCGTGGTGCGCGCCAGCTGGTTCGCGCAGAACTTCAGCGAAGGCCATCTGCTGGAGCCCGTCCGCAACGGCACGCTCGCACTGCCCGTGGGCGCGGTGCGAGAGCCCTTCGTGGACGCCGACGACGTGGCCGACGTGGCAGTGGCGGCCCTGACGGACGAGGGACATGCGGGGCAGATCTACGAAGTGACCGGGCCGCGGCTGCTGACGTTCGCCGAGGCGGTGGCCGTGATCGGGCATGCGAGCGGACGTCGGATCGATTTCCTCCAGGCACCGATCGACGACTACGTGGCGGCACTTCGGCAGGAAGGGCTGCCGCCGGAGTTCGTCGCGCTGCTGCGGTACCTGTTCACCGAGGTCCTGGACGGACGCAATGCCTCGATCGGCGACGGCGTGCAGCGAGCGCTCGGTCGACCGCCGAAGGACTTCGGGGACTACGCGCGCGAGACGGCGACGACGACCGGGTGCTGGTGAGCGCCCCGCGGCAGGGCCGGCGTCGCGGCATCCGCACTCGACCTCTATGCAGGAAGGCCTGAATCCCTCACCATCGCCTGCGCGCCGCGGGTCGTTCCCGCCACGTCCACACCAGGAGCCCGCATGTCCGTTGCCACCGACTTCACCGCGATCCTTGCCCAATGGGAAGCCCGACGGCCCGATGCGGTGGCCCTGAGCTTCGGTGGCGCCGACTGGACATGGGCCGAGCTGGGGCGCCGGGTGCGCCGCAATGCGGCCGCCCAGCGGGCGGCAGGGCTCGGGCCCGGCGATCGCATCGCGGTGCTGGATCTCAATCACCCCTCGTGCCTCGAGCTCACGCTGGCCTGCGCGCAGGTGGGAACGGCCAACGCGGTCGTCAACTTCCGGCTCGCGCCACCGGAGATCGTCTACGTCGTCAACGACGCACGCGCCAGGCTGCTGTTCGTCGGGCCGGAATTCGCCGGGCTCGTCGACGGGCTCAGGGACCAGCTGCCCACCGTGGAACGCGTAATCCGCATCGGTGGTGCCGACGACGAATACAAAGCCTGGCTGTCGGCGCAGGCGCCCGATGCCGCGGTGCATCCCGCCGCCCCCGACGACTGCTTCGTTCAGCTCTACACCTCCGGCACCACCGGGTTTCCCAAGGGCACGATGCTCACCCACCGCGGAATGCTGGCGCATGCGCGCAATTCCGTGGCCGACGTGCCCATCGACGAAGGCGCGAGGATGCAGGTCGCGATGCCGCTGTTCCATGTCGGCGGCACCAGCTATGCGCTGGTGGGCGTCAGCGTCGGCGCCCGCCTGTTCATGATGCGCACGCCCGACCCGGTGGCGGCGCTCGAGATGCTCGCGACCGAGAAGATCACGCACACGTTTTTCGTGCCGGCCCTGATGGCGGCGATCGTCAAGGTGCCGGGTGCCGCCGGGCGCGACTGTTCGGCGTTGCAGTCGCTCTCCTATGGTGCCTCGCCGATGCCGCTGCCGGTCATGCGGGCATCGCTCGCGCTCTTTCCCGGCGTGATGCGGCAGGTCTACGGCATGACCGAGCAGAGCGGTGCCGTGAGCTCGCTCCCTCCGGCCGATCATGACAACCCCGCCGTGGCGCACCGGCTGGTGTCCGCGGGCAAGTCGATCCCCGGCGTCGAGATCCGGGTCTGCGACCCCGCCAGCGGCCAGCCGGTTGCAGCCGGCGAGCCCGGGGAGATCTGGGTCCGCAGCGAGCAGGTGATGGGCGGCTACTGGGGCAACCCCGCGGCCACCGCGGCGGCGATCACGCCCGACGGCTGGCTGCGTTCCGGTGATGGCGGGCACATGGATTCAGACGGCTACATCTACGTCACCGACCGCATCAAGGACATGATCATCAGCGGTGGCGAGAACATATACCCGGCCGAGATCGAACGCGTGCTGGCCGAGCACCCGTCCATCGACGACGTCGCCGTGATCGGCGTGCCTGACGAGCGCTGGGGCGAAGTGCCCCGCGCCGTGGTCGTCGCGGCGCCCGGCACGGAGATCGACCCCGAAGCGCTGCTGGCCTATTGCCGCGATCGCCTGGCGTCGTTCAAGTGCCCGAGGGCCTTCGACGTCGTGGCCGCGTTGCCGCGCAACCCCACGGGCAAGATCCTCAAGAAGGACCTGCGCAAGCCGTTCTGGGAAGGGCGCGATCGGCAGGTGGTCTAGGGGCGGGTGCCGGCTCACCGGCTGCGGCGCGCCCGCCGGACCTCGGCGTGCATGATCGATTCCTTTTGCCAGCGGACCGAGGTGAACCGTCATCGCCGACCGGCTGCATGCGCCGTAGCATGTGCGGCGCAAGGCGCCTCGCACGGCAGCCGTCCACGGGCCGCAATGGCCCATCAACCTGAAGCAGCAGCACATGAATCCGAACCATGATCTCCAGACCCCGCTTCGCGGCGTGCGCGTCGTCGAATTCGAAGGCATCGGCCCCGGGCCGGTCGCGGGCCGCATCCTTGCGGCGATGGGGGCCGACGTGACCGTCATTGCTCGCCCGGTGCCCAGCCCCGTGCAGCAGATGGGCGGCGCCGACTACCCGCTGCGCGCGGGAAAAAAGGTGGTCGGCCTGGACCTCAAGAAGGCCGACGACCTCGCGCGCGCGCTCGACCTCGTCGCCGGCGCCGACGCGCTTATCGAAGGCAGCCGGCCCGGCGTGATGGAGCGTCTGGGCCTCGGGCCGGAAGCCTGCAGGGCCCGCAATCCAAAGCTGGTCTATGGCCGCATGACCGGCTGGGGTCAGCAGGGACCGCTGGCCCAGTCAGCGGGGCACGATCTCAACTACGTGGCGCTGACCGGCTTGCTGTCGCTGGCCGCCCGGCCGGGGCAGGCACCGATCGTGCCGCCCACCGTGGTCGGCGACGCTGCCGGTGCACTCGGACTTGCCTTCGGCATCGTCTGCGGCGTGCTGGACGCGCGCAGCAGCGGCATCGGCCGCGTGGTCGATGCCGCGATCGTCGATGTCGTCGCGATGCTGGGCACACTGGTGCATTGGCTGCATGCCAGCGACGCGCTGGGCGGCGGCCGGCCGAGCCCCTTCCACGATTCGCCGCAGTACGACACCTATGCCTGCGCGGATGGGGGCTACATCACCATCGGGGCGCTAGAGCCGCAGTTCTATGCCCTGCTGCTTGACAAGCTCGGCATGACCGATGTCGATCCGCGCGAGCAGGGCGACACCGACAAGTGGCCGACGCTGAAGGCCCGGTTTGCCTCGCTTTTCAGAACCCGCACGCGTGATGAGTGGAGCCTGTTGCTGGAAGGCACGGACGTCTGCTTTGCGCCGGTGCTCAGCATCGACGAGGCAGCCCTTCATCCGCACAACGTCGCGCGCGGCCTGTTTCCTAGGACTGCCTCGGGCGCGATCGACACGCAGGTGGCGCCGCGCTTTACCGCCCTCTAGCGGCGGGCTAGTCGCTCTTGCGGGCGGCGTTGCGCAGGTCGCGAATCTGGTCGTGGTTGCGCTGCGCACCATCGGCCTGGCGCTGCACCACTGCGCGCACGTCGGCCGGCAGGTTCTGCTTCAGGGCCTTGCGATAGCGCGCCACGGCCGTGTCCTCGCCCCGTTCGCAGGATTCGAGGATCGACAGTTCGCTGTCGGCGCCGACGGTGCCCTTGATCTGTACCCAGCCGCGATGCATCGCGCCGGCGGCGGTGCCGCCCGAGGCGGGCTCGCCACCGTAGGCGCGAACGAGCTGGATCAGCTCCTCGCCGGCCTGGCGGCAACCGTCGGCGCGGCTCGCGAACAGCTGCTTTGCATTGGCCGTCTCGACCTGCTCGGCGCAGGTGCGAAAGCCGTATTCGCCATCGCGGGTGTTCTCGAGCAGGTCGTTGAGCACGTCGACCACTTCGTCGTGGGACAAGGCTTCGGTGCCGACGGCGTCGGTTGGGGTGAAATTTTCTGCAGCCATTTCTGAACTCCTTGGGTGGGCCTCCTTGGAGGCGGTGGTGGTGTGATGCGATCTCTCCGTGTTTGAAGAGTCGAGACAACGATGGCCCGGCACCGCGGTGGCGCTTGTCGTCGCAGTCGCACGAGCGCCGTAGGCGGGGGGCTCGCTGTCGTGTTCTTCTTGCTAGGCGCGGTCAGCACCCGAGGCCTGCACGGTGCGATCGACGTTGGTCGTGCTGCGCGAGCCCTTCAGGTGCATTTCCACATCGGTGGCGCGATCGCCTACGGCGCTGACGGCCTCCTTGAGCTGCGCTTCGGTCACGTCGAGCCTGTGCGCCCATTCGCGCATCGACTGGTCGGACTGCAGGTCGATGCTGTCGGGGCTGGTGGAGTTGGGGGCGATCGGTTGGTCGTTGCTGGACATGGCAGTTCCTTCGGGGCTGTTGGACATCGTCCATGTCTACGCGTGTGGCCGAGTTCGCGTGTAGGCCCGGGCCGGTTACCGTCATCGGCCATCCCCGTGCGCCGGCTGGCATTCAGGCGCGGGCTTGCCAAGGTCGACGTTGCATCGCGCTGAACGCACTGGCCGCGCGGGGTGGTGGCCGCAGATGCTGCCGCCGGGGGGGCGGTGCGATTGGAAGGCCGGAGGGTCGATGTGGCGGGGTTGCCGCAGGCGCGGCGGCTGCTCGCCCGCGCGATGGCCAGATGAGGACCCGCGCGCCCCCACTGAGTGGGGGTCGGTGCCCCCCGAGGGCGCAGCAGGCCGCCCCCGGGCGGCCCGGCGCTGGCCTCGACTTGCGCTCAGGCGCTCAGGCGCCTTCGATGATCCGCAGGTCGCGATCCGCGCCGTCGCCGAGCGCAACGAGCGCCGCCTGGTAGTCGGGGCTGTCGTGCGTGGCCGTGGCCTGCGCGACGCTGTCGAACTCGATCAGCACCGTGCGCTCGGCAAGGCCGTTCTCGTAGACCTTGGACGGAATGCCGCGGGCCAGGAAGCGGCCGCCGCCGGCCGTGATGGCCGGGCCGGCCAGCTTGGCGTAGGCCGCGAGTTTGTCGGCGTCGTTGACGGCACGGTAGGCGCTGACCCAGTAAGCTTTTGCCATGTGATGGTTCTCTCTTGTTGCTGAGGCGGCAATATATCGCGCGGCGTTCGTCGGGGCCCGCCTAGGCGTGCGGGTCCATCGCAAACGAGGCGACCACCGGCGCCACGTCTTCCAGGAAGGCGAACGCATCGTCGGGGAGGGGCACCGGCGCGAAGTCGAAGTGGCAGAGCACGCCCCACATGTGGCCCGCCGGCGCCAGCAATGCCGTGCCGTGGTACGAGAACAGCAGGCCATCGTAGGCATGGCCGGCAAACCTCGGGTCCTTCGACGAATCGTCGGTCCTGAAGGGCCTGCCGGGTTTCACGAAATGCGCGAGGCTCTTGTCCAGCGGCACGGCCGACAGGAACGGCAGCTGCGGCTGGCCCAGCGCATCGTGCAGGCAGACGTTCTTCAGGATCAGGCCGGCGAAACGGTAGACCGCGGTGTAGCGAAGAGGCACCTGCGCGTTGAGGAACGCGAGGCCTCCCTCCAGACCCTTGACCTTGAGGATCGCGGAGAAGTCGGCCAGACGCTGGTTCGGGCTCATGCGCGTGCGTGTTCGGATTCTGGATTGCGCGGCGGTCCGGCGCCGGAAGGCGCCGCGGTCTAGGACTTGCCGCCTAGCCGCACTTGGGCGCGCAAACGAGATGGTTCTTGCCAAGAAAGCGGCGCGACACCATGGCCGTGCGCAGCACGAACTTGCCGCACTTGAAGCACGACATCATGGATTCGGCACGCGGCGTGGTGATGATGGAGCCTGAAGCCTTCTTGACGTAGCGCAGGCCGTCCTGGGTGAGTTGGGTGTCCGACATAGAGCTCGGTATTTTACCCGGGAACAACTGGCGAATCTGCGCGGGGGGCAATTTGCTCGCCGTGGCCGGTGTCGGACTCGTCCGTCGGCCGGTTGCCGGGCCGGCGCAGCACCGCATTGATCTCGGCCCCGAAGATCAGCGTGGTGGCGCTGATGTAAAGGAATACCAGCGTCGCGACCACGCCCGCGAAGCTGCCGTACACCAATGCCAGCTTGCCCGCCGTGCGCAGCGTGTACGACAGGGTGGCGGCAGCCGCCACCCACAGCGCCGCGCCGACGATCGCGCCCGGGATCACCGAGCGCACGCGTTGGCGGATGTCGGGCAGCCAGCCGTAGAGCAGCGCGTACAGCAGCGTCAGCACCACGAAGGCCGAGCCGTAGCGCACGCCGTTGCGCAGCCATGGCGTCTCCTGGCCGGCGCCCACGTTGGCTTCGAGAAGCCGCCACAGGTACGGCATGATGATCACGGAACTGAAGGCGGCCAGGGTGCCGATGCCCACCACCACCGTGAACAGCGTGACCTTCAGCCGCGCCTTCCAGAACGGCAGGCCGCGCCGGATGCCGTACGAGCGGTTGAGCGCGCTGCGCACCGCCTGCAGGCCCGACGAGGCGGTCCACAGGGTCGCCAGCAGGCCGATGGCCAGCAGCGCCTGGTTGCGCTGCGAAAGCACCTGCCTGATGACCGGCTGCATCGCATCGCGAACCACCTGCGGCGCATAGCCGACGACGCGGTCGGCCAGCGCTGCCGCGTCCCCGGGCTGCCCGAAGTAGCCCGCGCCGGCGGACAGCAGCAGCAGCAGCGGGAACATCGCCAGTACCGACGAGAAGGCGAGGCTGCCGGCTTGGTTGGCGCTCTGGTGCAGAATGTAGTTGCGGATGGCGGGGATCAGGACGCGCAGGCCGGGCGTGGCCATCGCGGTCTGACGCACGCCGTTCCAGGCGCTGCCGAGGCGGCTCAGCAGGCGTGCCGCGCGGGCGGTGGTCATGGTCGGCTTTCACTGGACGGTGGTCGGTCCTCGTTTGTCGCCGAATTCGTGCGCCTGCCGTGTAGGTGCATGCCGGCGGAGTCGCTGCCGGTCGACCCGGACGGCGCGCCCCTTGCCGCTCAGCCGGGCTGCGGGCCTTCGTAGCCTTCGATGACGACCACGTCGCCGGTCGACACCGCGGTCCGCAACTTGACCGCGGCCTGGTATTCGGGCGACTTCCAGCATTCGAGCGCCGCCTCGTAGGTCGGGAATTCGATGACCACGTTGCGCGAGCGGCTGGTGCCTTCGGGGGCCTCGAAGCGGCCGGCGCGAACCAGGAAGCGCGCGCCGTACTTGCGGAACGCCTCGGCGTTGGCGACGACGTATTTCTTGTACTGCTCCGCATCGGAGACGTCGACGCGGGCGATCCAATAACCTTTTGGCATGTGCTGCTCCTGGAATGGGTGGGCGCCGATGCTAACGGAGCTCTTCCTGCAGCCGCCGGGCCAGCCGTTCGTTCATCGCGTCGGACCGCAGGATCGACATGTGGTCCTCGTCGAAGCCGACCACCGCATCCGCGCGCGACTGGATGTCCGGATCCAGCATGCTCTGCACGGCCACGATCCCGTCGTTGTTGCCGCCGACCAGCGGCGACCGGCCGCCGTAGCCGAAGAACAGCGTGTGCCTGACCTGCCCGGGCCGCGGCACCACGGTGAGCTCGTGCAGGTAGGGCGAGTCGGGCGCCATGTCGATCCAGGAGCCCGGCACCCGCGTGGGCCCCACGTTGGCCCATCGCCCCGCGGAATGCCCGAGCCAGGGCGTCGAGATGGTGACCACGTGATGGACCGGCGGCGTGCGGCCTTCGCGCTCGCTGATGTTGTAGGCCCCGCGCACCACCAGGCCGCCCATGCTGTGCGCGACCACGATGCTGGTGGCGAAGGCGTACCGGTAGTAGAGGTCGTCGACTGCATTGCTGAGCAGCATGGCCGAGTAGCTCATCGGCACGCCCGAGGGATAGAAGAAGACCCAGGGCTGGAAGCGCTTGCGATCGAGCTTCTCGATGACGTGCTCCCAGTCGCGCGGCGAGCCGCCGATGCCGTGCACGAAGATCACCGGGATGCGCTCGCGGTTGTAGGGCTCGAGCATGAACAGGCCCGAGCGCCCCTCGCGCAGGAAGCGCAGCGGCTCGAACAGGCCCTGGCGCACCCGTTCGGGCGAGAAGCGTTCCTCGGCGATCGTCGCCGGGGCGCCGAACTCCTCCGCGCGGAGCTTGAGCAGCGCCGCATACGGCGCCCCGAAGATGGCGGGATCGACGGTGGCCGGCGTCGACGACGCGATCAGGATGCTGTCGAGGCCGGTGGCCGGCGTCGGCGGGTTGTCGATGGCGTCGAGACCCAGCGCGGTTCCCTGCCGGACGACCGCGCGCTCGCCGGCATCGAGCCTCAGGTTGCGGTTGAGGTCCTCGAAGGCGAGGATCGCGTAGCGTCCCGGCGGCGCCGCCAGGTGGTAGACGCCCTTGCCGCGCGGAACCACGTCCACGTAGACCGCCTTGGGCGATTCGTCCACCGTGTGCAGCACCACGACGATCGGGGCGCGCGCTTCCCCCTCGGTCTGCACGATGCCGGTGAAGTACATGGCGACGTCTAGTCGCCTCATCTGGCCGTCGACCTGCAGCAGGCCGCAGGCGCCGGTCAGCATCGACAGCGCGAGAACGACGGCAATTCGGCGCCAGCGGGAACCCATCGTCAGCGAACCCCGCACCAGGGATTCCGGGTCGGCGGAAGTCGGACGTCGTCTGTCATGGGCCACGAATTCTAGGACGCGGGACGTCCATCGCTCGGATCGGCGGCCACCCGCGAATCACCGGTTTCCGGGATTTGCAAAAATGCAACTTTCTGTAAAAGTCTGCGCGCGCTCGAAAACCCGCAGAGGGCCTGCACGGGTCGCATTCCGCATCCGTCCGAGCCCTGTCTTCCCCCTTGGTTTCATGTCCATCTACCTGTCGACTCCATCCCTGCGCGCCACCCGTCGGGCCCGCTGCCGGATACAAATTTCGCTGCTGTTGGCCCTGCCCCTGCTGTGGGCCGCAGCCACAGCGCAGGCCCAGGTCGACCTTCGCGAGATCGACCGGCAGAACCAGGTCTTCGAGCGCCAGCAGCAGGAACTGCTGCGCCAGCAGCAGGAGCGCGCCTTGCAACAGGCGCCACGCACCGGCACCGACATCCTTCCGGTCCAGCCACCCATCGCGGTGCCCGACCTCGGCGTGAAGTGCCGGGACATCCGCGAGATCCGCATCAGCGGCGCCGCCCTGCTGCCCGACGAGGTCCGCCGGGGCCTGGTTCGCGACTACGCCGACCGTTGCCTCGGCGTGAGCGAGCTCGAGGCGATCCTCGCGACGCTCACCAAGAGCTACATCGACCGCGGCTACATCACGACCCGGGCCTACCTGCCGGCGCAGGACCTGCGCACCGGGGTGCTCGAGATCACGGTGATCGAAGGCTCGATCGAGCGCTTCCAGCTCGAGCAATCGGGCCGCAACCCCGACTCGACCTCGATCCGCGGCGCCTTTCCGGCCCGGCCCGGCGACCTGCTGAACCTGCGCGACCTCGAGCAGGGCATCGACCAGCTCAACAGCCTGTCGTCCAACTCGGCCACGCTCGACATCCAGCCCGGCACCCGTCCGGGCGAAAGCGTGGTCGTGGTGCGCAACCAGGCCGGCTTTCCGGTGAACCTGTTCGCCACCTACGACAACCTCGGCACGCCGTCGACCGGCCGCGACGCGGCATCGGCCACGTTGAGCTTCGACAGCCTGCTGGGCCTGAACGAGGTCATCGCGATCACGCGCCGCCAGTCGGTGCCCCACGACAGCGAGCACAACTCCAACAGCACCGCCCTGCACGCGGCCGTGCCCTTCGGCTACTACACCTTCGCCTTCGACGCCAGCGAGAGCAACTACGTCAACACGCTGCAGCTGCCGAGCGGACAGAAGCTGGCCTCCGAAGGCACCACCTCGACCCAGAGCCTCCTGGCCGACCGGGTGATCTATCGCGACCAGGCCTCGAGGCTGTCGCTGTCGGGGCGACTCACCACGCAGGACAGCCGCAACTTCCTGGGCCACGAGTTCCTGGCAGTCGGCAGCCGCAAGCTGAGCCCGTTCGACATCGGCCTCTCGGGATTCACCCAGGCCGCAGGCGGCATCGCCAATGGCCGCCTGGCCTATGTGCGCGGCCTCAAGGTGCTGGGCGCGATGGAAGATCCGGACGACCTGCCCGCCGACTTCCCGCATGCGCAGTTCGACAAGATCACGCTCGACCTGGGCTTCAACCGGCGCTTCGACGTGGCGGGCCGGCCATTGCTGCTGTCGAGCCAGTTCAGCGGCCAGCACAGCGGCGGCACGCTCTACGGCTCGCAGCAGATCCTGATCGGCGGGCCAGGCTCCGTGCGTGGCTTCATGCTCAACACCCTGAGCGGCGACAGCGGCTACTACCTGCACAACGACCTGTCGCTGCCTTGGACGGCGACGCTCGGTGGCCAGGCGATCGCGGGCCGTGTCTATGCGGGCTACGACTTCGGTTCGGTCACCAACCAGGCGCCCGGCGTGCCTTCGGGATCGATGTCGGGCGTGACGCTCGGCGTCGCGTTCCAGTGGCGCGGACTCAGCGCCGACCTGTTCGCATCGCGTGCTGCCCACCTGCCCGGCGGGATGCCGAGCGAAGGGACGATCTACAGCATCCGCCTGTCTTACTCGCTCTGAACCAGACGAAGGAATTGCCATGAACCACATCTATCGCATCGTCTGGAACACTGCCGTGCAGGCCTGGATCGCAGTCGCCGAGACCTCGCGCGGACGCGGCAAGAGCAGCAAGAGCATCCGCCCCGCCGCGCCTCTGCTGGTGGCCGCCGCGCTGGCAGGGGCGCTCGGCGCCTCGTCGGCCGGCGCGCAGACCGCCGTGGCTGCTCCGGGCGCGCAGACCAACGTCTACCTGGCGCCGAACGGCGCGACCGTGGTCAACATCGCCAATCCCAATGCCGCGGGCTTGTCGCACAACCGTTACCAGCAGTTCAACGTCAATGCCGCGGGCCTGATCCTCAACAACACGACGACGGCACAGATCGCCTACAGCTCGCAGCTGGCCGGGCAGATCATGGCCAACTACAACACGGCGAAGTCGGCCAGCGTGATCCTCAACGAGGTGGTCTCGAACAACCGCAGCACGCTGGCCGGCTTCACCGAAGTGCTCGGCGGCCGGGCCGATGTGGTGCTGGCCAATCCCTACGGCATCACCTGCTCGAGCTGCGGCTTCATCAACACCGACCGCGTGACGCTGACCACCGGACTGCCCTTCATGCGGGCCGACGGCAGCCTGGGCGGCTTCAACGTCAACGGCGGCGACATCCTCGTGACCGGCAACGGCCTCAACGCCACCGCGCAGCAGGTGCTCGACCTGGTGACGCGTTCGGTGCGCATCGAGGGCAAGGTCAACGCGCAGGACCTCGGCATCACGACCGGCACCAACCAGTGGGACTACGGCACGCGCGCGGTCACCGGCAGCGTCGCGGCGCAGGGCACGGCACCGGCCTACGCCATCGACAGCGCCGCGCTCGGCGGCATGTACGCCAACCGGATCAGGCTCAGCGCCACCGAGGCGGGCGTGGGCGTGCGCATGCTCGGTGACGCGGCGGCAAGCGCCGAGGACTTCGTGCTTTCGGCCGCAGGCCGGATCGAATTGCAGAACCGCATTTCGGCCCAGCGCGACGTGCTGCTCGCGAGCAGCAGCAAGGACGCCGTCGCCATCGCGCTGGCCGACGCCAGCCTGACGGCGGCTCGCGACATCGCCGCGACCGCGCGCGAGGGCGGCCTGGCGCTGGTGCGCAGCGCCGTGATCGCGGGCAACGACCTGAAGGCCGTCGGCAGCCGAGTCGATGCGGGGCAGGGCGCCCGCCTTCAGGCCGGTGGCGCGCTCGCGGTCGAGGCAACGGCGGGCGACATGGCGCTCGGCGGCGCCGCCGTTCGCGCCCAGGGCGACTTGCGACTCACGAGCGCGGGCAAGGTTTCGACGGCCGTCGGCGATGGTCAGGGCGTGCAGAGCATCGCCGGGCAATTGGCGATCGATGCCCGGGGCGGTCTCGCCAACGCCGGCGTGATCACGGCCGATCGGGGCTCGGTCAGCGTGCGCGCGGGCGAACGGATCACGAACACCGGCACCGTCAACTCCGGCGAGGCGCTCGACATCGCCGACGCCACCGGCGGCGCGAGCCAGGCGCTGGACAACAGCGGCAACCTGCTTGCAGGCCAGTCGATGACCACTCGTGCCGCTGCGATCGACAACAGCGGCTGGATGCAGGCGGGCGGCGCCAACACGATCGATGCAGCGAGCCTGCGCAACGGCGGCCGGGTGCTGGCCGTCACCGGCAGCGCGAAGCTGAACGTGGCGGGCGCCTTCGACAACGCCGGCAGCGTGCGTGCCGCGCAGGACGTCGTGGCGAAGGCCGGGCAACTGAACAACAGCGGCGACCTGCTCGCCGCGCGCGCGCTGGACCTGCAGGCGGGCGCGGTGACGAACGCCCTCGGTGGCTGGGTTCAGGCTGCGACGGGCAGCAAGGTCGCCGCCGACTCCCTCGCCAACACCGGCACCTGGCTGCTGTCGCAGCAGGCCGGCGCCAGCGACCAGGTCGATGTCGGCGGCAAGCTGCTCAACGCCGGCGTGATGCAGTCGGCCGGCAATGCGGCCGTGAGCGCGGGCGAGCTCGACAACCGCCAGGTGATCGCGGCGAGCGGCAAGCTCGACCTCGCCACGACCGGCACGCTCAACAATGGGTCCGGCGCGGTGCTGCAGGCCGGGCAGGCGTTGTCCGTCGACAGCGGCGGTGCGATCGGCAATGCGGCCGGCGGCACGCTCGCAGGTTCGACCGTCGCGCTGCGCGGCGCAGAGGGGCTGGACAACGCCGGCGTCGTGACCGCGTCCGGCGGCGACACCACGCTGCGTGTCGATGGCGCGATCGCCAACAGCGGCAAGATCCATGCGGCCGGCAACCTCGATGTCGCCGACCGCCAGGGCGGCGCGACGCAGTCCGTGGACAACAGCGGCCAGTTGCTGGCCGACGGTGCGATGGCATTGAAGGCGGCCGCGGTGCAGAACCGGTCCGGCGGCTGGGTGCAGGCCGCGAGCGGCAGCAGCATCGATGCCGGGAGCATCGACAACCAGGGCACGTGGCTGCTGTCCACGCAGGCGGGCGGCAGCGCCAGCCAGGTGAGGGTCGCCGGCACGCTGACCAACCGCGGCACCCTGCAGGCGCAACAGGACGCCGTCATCACGGCCGGCCGCATCGACAACCGGGCGCTCGCACTGCTGCGCACCGGCGGCAACCTGCAGGCCAACGTCGGCGACGTCAACGGCCTGAGCAACGCCGGCACCCTGCAGGCCGGCAACGGCCAGCCGGGCAATGGCGCCGTCCTCGGCATCTCGGGCACCGGCAGCCAGGTCGACAACGCCGAGGGCGGCGTGATGCTGGGCGACAAGCTGGCGATCGCGGTGGCCGGCCTTTCGAACGCAGGCAACATCCAGGGCGGCGGCAGCGCCAATTCGAGCATCGCCGCCGGCGGCACGCTGACGAACCAGGCCGGTGGCGTGATCACGATGGCGACCACCGGGACTGGCGGAGGCACGCTGTCGGGCAAGGGCATCGTCAACCGCGGCACGCTGCAGTCGCTCGGCGGCATGACGCTGGCCATCGGCAGCGACGGCCTGCAGAGCCGCGTCGACGGCACGGCGGGCAACGGCGACATCCTCGCCGCCCGTGCGCTGACGCTGAAGGCGCTCGGCGCCAACAGCTACACGGCCACCCTCGACGGCACGCTGCAAAGCGGCGGCGCATTGACCGTGACCGGCGATGCGCAGTCCACGCTGGCGCTCAACGGCACCGCCGTGGGCGACAGCGTCGGCGTGAACACCGGCAACGTCGCGATCGGCGCCCTCGGGGCGCTGGTTTCCCAGGGCGACCTGTCGCTCAAGGCCTCGACGCTGTCGCTTGCAGTGCAGGGCTCAGGCTCGAGCGCGAAGACCGGCCGCGTCCTGGCCGCGTTGAGCGGGTCAGGCACGGGTGTGGTGGAGACCACCGGGGCCCTGACCAACAACGGCCTGATCTTCTCGGCCAACGACCTCGAGGTGAAGGCGCCGTCGATCACGGTCGGCGCCACCGGCGCGTTGTCTGCGCTGCACGACCTGCGCGTGCAGGCCAACGGCGGGGCGCTCGATCTGAGCGCCGGCACGCCGGCCGCCTCGGCCGGCAAGCTGAACAACGCCGGCCTGCTGTATGCGGGCAACCAGCTCACTGCGCGGGCCAACGGCACGCTGACCAATACCGGCGACATCAACAGCGAAGGCAGCCTCTCGCTGACCGCCAACACGCTGGTCAACGGCCGCATCATCAACGCCACCAACGACGTCGACATCGTTGCCGCCACGCTGCGCAACGAGATCATCGGCCTCACGCGCATCGACCAGCGCGGCGCCGACAGTGTGCACGACGAGATCGATTCGCGCGACGACAAGAAGTCGCCCGGCGTCTACGAGGGCGGCAACAAGGACGTCGCCACGCTCTACCAGTACGACTACACCGTGACGCAGCGCTATTCGCAGGCGCTGCCGGACGTGGTGCCGCAGGTCACGGCAGGCCGCAACATGCGGCTGGCCTTCCATGAAGGCAGGAATACCGGAGGCACGCTCTTCGCCGGCAACCAGATGACGCTGCAGGGCTTCTCGTACGACGCCGCGCAGTCGGACAGGAACCTTCATGCGGGCCTGGGCATCGCCGACGGCGTTCACGGCTTCAGGCTCGACGGCGCCAGCTTCACCAACGACAACCTGGCGCTGACCACCACCAAGCATGTGGTGCGCTATTCGACGACGACCAAGTACATCGCCCTCGGTCCGGACAAGGACTACGAGAACCGGCTCTGCGACCGCAACGGCACCTGGGACGACGTCTGCTACACCAGCGGCTACGAGGACAGCCCGCAGACTCCGAGCGCCAACAACGTGCTTCGAGCCGGCCTCTACACGGCCGTGCTGCGCGGCACCGGCTTCAGCCTTGTCAACAACGGCTCGACCGCGCGCAACGTCGGCAGCAACGAAGACCTGACCAGCGTTACCGAAGGGGTCAGCACGAGCAAGGCGGCGGTCCGAAAGGGCGATGCCCAGGGCGGACCCGCCCTCACAGGCACCCAGGGCCTGAGCGGCCCCGAGGCCGCAAAGACCGGCGCCGCCTTCGGCGGCGCGACCGGCGCGCGTCCGGTGTCGGGCATCTCCTTCCTCGATGCCAACGCCGCCAATGGCGTCAAGGGCACCTCGTTCGGCGGCATCGACATCGCGCTGCCGACCAACCCGAACGGGCTCTTCGTGACGGCGCAGGAGCCCGGTGCCAAGTACCTGGTCGAGAGCAATCCGCTCTACATGACCGGCAGCGCCACGATGGGCTCGGACTACCTCTCCAAGCTGCTCGGCTACAACCCCGACCAGTTGTCGATGCGGCTCGGCGATGCGAGCTACGAGGCCTGGCTGGTCAAGCAGCAGGTGATCAAGCAGACCGGCAGCGCCGTGCTGGCCAGCTACCAGAACGCCGGCACGCAGATGCAGGGCCTGATGGAGAGCGCCGCGAGCCAGGTCGAATCGCTCGGACTCACCTACGGCAAGGCACTGACGCCGCAGCAGCAGGCTGCGCTCAAGCAGGACATGGTCTGGATGGTGCAGACCGAGATCGACGGCAAGACGGTGCTGGCGCCGGTGGTGTATCTCGCCCAGAGCACCAAGAACAACATCGCGAGCGGCGCGGTGATCTCGGCGCAGGACGCCAACCTGAGCCTGACATCGCTGACCAACACCGGCGGCACGATCGTCGGTGGCAAGGCGCTGGTGATCGCATCGACCGGCGACATCACGAACCTGTCGGGCACGATCAGGGGAGGCAACGTCAGCCTGAGCTCGACCGAAGGCAGCATCGTCAACAAGACCGACAGCCTGAGTGGCGGTGGCGAGCACTTCTACAGCACGGTGCTCGGCAAGACGGCGGGCATCGAATCCACCGGCACGCTGTCGCTCGACGCGAAGAAGGACATCACCAACATCGGCGCGACCATCAACGCCGGTACCGACGCCAGCCTCAAGGCCGGCGGCAACGTCACCTTCGACACGCTCGAGAAGAAGGACACCACCAGCAGCTTCGCCAACATCGCGGTCAAGAACGGCAACGGCTACACCAGCACCACGACGACCAAGGTGGAGCAGGTCAAGTCGGGCCTCACGGTGGGCGGCAACCTGGCGGTCGATGCGGGCAAGGACATCACGCTCGCGGGCACCGATGCCAAGGTCGGCGGCAACGCCGACCTGAAGGCCGGCGGCGACCTCAACATCATCGCGCGCGAGAACAGCACCACCACGCACACCGAGAGCAAGTCGAGCGGCCTCGGCATGAACAACTCGCTGTACGGCACCAACACGACCACCACCGACAGCCTGTCGGTGCGCAATGTGGGCAGCACGCTGCAGGTCGGCGGCAACGCATCGCTCGCGGCGAAGAACGACATCACGGTGCAGGGATCGGACGTCAACGTGGCTGGCGACGGCAGGATCAGCGCCACCAACGTCAACGTGCTGGCCGGACGCAACTACGACGAGAGCAGCACCACCAGCAAGAGCACCGGCGTGATGCAGGTCAGCGCCTCGGGCAGCGGCAAGGCGAGCGCCAGCGCATCGGCCGAGGCCAGCTCGGGCCGTGGCCTGGCATCCGCCTCGGCGCAGGCCGGCGCCGAAGCCAGCGGCAAGGGCGCCGCCGGCCTGGCCTTCAGCTCGACCACCACGACGCAGACCAGCAGCACCGACCTGCGCCACGTCGGATCGAACCTGAACTTCGGTGGCAACCTCGTGGTCGACGCGGCGAAGGACGTGACGCTGCAGGGATCGACCGTGAATGCCGGCGGCAATGCGAGCGTGAATGCGCAGAACGTCAACCTGCTGGCGGCCGAGGACAAGCGCACGTCCTCCACCAGCACCACGACCACCAAGGTCGGCCTGATGGCGAGCACCGACAACAAGGTCGGCGCCAAGGCCGGGGCCAGCGCCGGTGCCGCGGGCGGCAAGGGCACGCCCGGTGCCAACGCACAGGCAGGCGCCGAGCTCTCGGCCTCGACCGAGAACCGGCTCGACCTCTTCCAGCGCAGCAAGACTACGACCGACACGCTGGACACCACGCACCAGGGCTCGGCCATCAACGCCAAGGGCAACCTCGACGTCAAGGCGCGCGACACGCTGGCGCTCGAAGGCTCGACCATGAGCTCGGGCGGCAACATGAGCCTGAGCGCCACCGACATGAGCTTCAAGGCGGTCGACGACGTGCACGAGGTGCGCAAGAGCAGCGACACCACGACCGCCGGCCTCTACGCAACAGGCAACGCCGGCGCCACCGCGAAGGCCAGCGCCAATGTCGGCGTCGGCGCACAGGCCGGCGCCGGTGCCAAGGCCTCGGCTTCGGGCGAGGTGGGGCTGTACGGCTCGAACACCAAATCGAGCTCGGTCGACGGCTCGACCACCGCCGTGACCTCGGGCCTGTCGAGCGGCGGCAACATCACGCGCAACGCGGGCAACTCGATCACCGACGTCGGCACCCGCATCGAAGGCGGCGGCGACCTGAACCAGTCGGCGAAGACCATCACGAGCCTGGCCGCGGCCGACACCACCTACAGCTCGTCGAACAGCACCACCCACACGGCCAGGGTCGGCGCCTATGCCGAGGCCTCGGCCGAGGTGTCCGCCACGGCCGCCGTCGGGCCGGGCGCCAGCAAGCCGGTGAAGAAGGGGGCCGACGGCGGTGCCGGCATCCGGGCCAGCTACCAGTACGACAACGAGTCCGAGAAGTCGGCCAGCAGCAACGCGGTGGTCTCGACCATCCGGATGGGCGGAAGCGTCAACAGCAGCTCGAGCGGCCAGACGACGATGGAAGGCACGCAGATCTCTGCGGCCAAGGACGTGTCGCTGAGCGCCGGTTCGCTCGACTACAAGGCGGCGCAGAACACCGCGAGCGCGAGCGCGAACAGCACCAGCGCCGGTGCCACGGTGGGCGTCGATCTGGTCAAGAAGGACGTCAGCGTGGGCGTCAGCTACGACGGCGCCAAGAGCAGCAGCAGCGAGAGCAACGCCGTGGTCGGCGGCATCGCAGCCGGCGGCAACCTCACGGTGAAGACCACCGGCGACACCCGCTTCGAAGGCACGAACCTGAGCGCCGGCGGCGCCGCCAGCGTCGATGCCGGCGGCAAGGTCGATTTCGCGGCGGCCAAGAACACGGCGTCCTCGAGCAGCCAGGACGTGGGTGTCGACGTCGGCATCACGGCCGGCAAGTCGGGCGCCAGCGGCAGCGCCGCGGTCGGCTACGCGCAGTCGAAGAGCAGCCTCAACGAGGACGTGGCCGGCAGCATCCAGAGCGGCAGCGGGCCCTTGACCATCAAGAGCGGCGGCGACGCCAGCTTCACCGGCACGAAGATCGCGAGCGAGAAGGGCGACGTGTCCGTGGCGGCCGGCGGCAATCTGGACTTCAGCGCGGCGCGCAAGGTCGAGAGCAGCAGTTCGCTGTCGGTCGATGTCTCGGCCGCAGCAAGCGGCGGCAAGAAGGACAACGTCGGCGGCACCCGGCCTGCGGGCGGCGGCAAGAAGACCGGCGGCGAGACCATGAACGAGCGCAGTGGCGAGGCCGGCCTGGCCGTGGGCTCGTCCAAATCCAGCAGCGACACCGCGACGGGCGGCAGCATCACGAGCGGCGCCGGCGCCATCCGTCTCTCGTCGGGCAAGAACACCGCGCTCGAGGGCACGCAGGTGAAGGCCGCCAACGGCATCACGGCCGACGCCGGCGGCAGCTTCACGCAGAAGGACGCGAAGAGCACCTCGAGCTCGCAGACCGTGGGCTTCGCAGCGGCAGGCTCGGGGTCGAGCCTGTCGCCGGTCAAGAAGGCGACAGCCAAGGCGGCACCGTCGCCCGGCAACCCGGCTACGCCGGCCAAACCCGCGGCCACGCCGGCGACGCCGGCGCCGAAGACCAAGGCCGGCGCCGTGCCCGCCAAGCCGGCGACTCCGGCGGCGACCCCGGCGGCCAAGCCGGGAGCCGCACCGGCGGGCAGCCCGGCGACACCGGCCACGCCAGCGGCCACGCCGGCCGCCGCGGCAGCCAAGCCACCCGTGAACCCCAACGCCCAGCAGAAGGGCAGCGGCTCGCTCGACGTCTATGTCGACAACCAGAAGCGCAGCAGTTCGCAGGCGACGACGCTCGATGGCGGTGCGGGCGGGGTGGTGATCAACCAGGGCCAGGCGGGCAAGTAGCGGGTCGACGGAGAATGTGCGAACCATGAGCAACCCGAGGCCCCGGTGGAAGACATCCTGATCGTCGACGACGACCCGTCGGTGCGGCAACGCCTGCAGCGCGTGGCCGGTCAGGCGGCGCCGCAGGCGCGCTGTGCCATGGCCGGCTCGCTGGCCGAGGCACGCGAGCGCCTTGCGGCCGGCCGCTTCGACCTGGCTCTGCTCGACGTCGGCCTGCCCGACGGCAGCGGGCTCGACCTGCTGCCCTGGATGCAGGCCCATGTGCCCGCGGTCGATGCGGTGGTGGTTTCGAGCCTCGGCGACGATGCCACCGTGCTGCAGGCGATCCGCGGCGGCGCCGTGGGCTATCTGCTCAAGAACGGCAGCGACGTCGAGCTCGAACTGTCGCTCGCAAGCATGCAGCGCGGCGGTGCGCCGATCGATCCTGTGATCGCACGCCGCATCCTGAAGCTGATGGCCGCGCCGGCGGTCGGCCATTCGGCCCTTGCTACCATCGCCCCCGCGCCGGCCGCTTCGACCCAGGCCGCCGAACTCAGCGCGCGCGAGCTGGAGGTGCTGCAACTGGTGGCCCAGGGCCACAGCAACCGAGAAATCGCCGCCAGCCTCTCCCTGTCGATCAACACAGTCGAATGCCACGCCAAGAACATCTACCGCAAGCTCGCGGTGCGCTCGCGCGCTGGCGCGGTCTACAGCGCGCGGGCACAGGGGCTGCTGCCCTGATGCGGCGGGCCGGCCTGCTGCTGCTGGCCTGCCTGTGGATGGTCGGTGCCGCGCACGGCTTCGAGCGCATCGAAGCCGCGAAGGGCGACTGGAACGCGAGCGCGCCGCCCACTGCCGGATGGACCCCGGTGAGCCTGCCCGACAGCTGGTCGACGCGCTGGCCCGGCTTCGACGGCGTGGTGTGGTATCGGCTGCGCTGGTTACAAGACGGCGCGGCAACCGGACCGCAGCCACTCGGGCTGATGCTCGAGTACATCAACATGGCCGGCGCCGTCTATCTCAACGGCAGCATGATCGGCGGCGACACGCAGCTCGAAGAACCGCTGGCGCGCTCGTGGAACCTGCCGCGCTACTGGGTCGTCGACCCGCCGTTGCTGCGCAGCGGCCCGAACGAACTTCTGGTCCGGGTGTCGGGGCTGGCTGCCTACCAGCCCGGCCTCGGTGCCGTGACGCTGGGCGCGCCCGCTGCGGTCCAGAGTGCCTTTCGGGAGTCGACGCTGACCCGGCGCGTGCTGCCGCTGCTGGGCATCGGCCTGGCGCTTGCCATGGGCGTGATGTACGGCATGCTGTGGCTGTTGCGCCGCAGCGAGCTGACATACGGCTGGTTCAGTCTGTTCTCGCTGCTCTGGGTCGGCTATTCGTTCAACTACGTGGCGCTCGGCACCTGGCCCTTCGCCAGCACCGAGGCCTTCCAGCGTGCCAATCACGTCGCGCTGCTCGCCAGCATCGCCTGCTTCGTGATGTTCACGCTGCACTTCTGCGAACTCGCCCGGCCAAGGTCGCGGCGCGCGGTGTTCATCGTCACCGGTGTCGGCATCGCGGCGCTGTGGCTGGCGCCGACTGCACAGCTCGGCGCAGTCCGCAACGCAGCGGTGCTGACTGCGCTGTTCGCCTATCTCGCCAGTTGCGCGCTCATCATCCGCCACGCCTTCGCGACGCGCCGCCTCGAGGTGGCGGTGCTGGCGGCCTGCCTGCTGCTGCCCGTCGTGGCAGGCGTTCACGACACGCTGATCTTTCTCGAGTGGATGCCCGGCACCCGCTATTACGTGGCGCTCTCGTCGAGCGCGACGCTGCTGGGCATCTCTTTCGTGCTGACCTGGCGCATGGTCAAGAGCATGCGGCTGGTCGAGCATTTCAATGCCGAACTGCAGCAGCGCGTCGAGCAGGCCAGACAGCGGCTGGCCGAGGGCCTGGGCCGGCAGCATGCCGCGGAACTGGTACAGACCCGCCTGACCGAGCGCCTGAACCTCGTGCGCGACCTGCACGACGGCCTCGGCATGACGCTGAGCAGCCACATCCACACGCTCGGCAATCGCGGCAGCGAGGACGACATCGCCTTGTGGGCCCTGAGGGAGGTGAACGACGACCTGCGCCTGATCATCGAGAGCTCGGCCTTCGACGACACCGACGAGCTGTCCGATCTTCTGGTGCCGCTGCGCCACCGCAGCACGCGCCTGCTGGAGGCGGCCGACATCGAATGCCGCTGGCGCATCGCGGTCGAAGGCTGCAGGCTCGGCGGCAAGCGCGACCTGGATTTCCTGCGCGTGCTGCAGGAGGCGCTGGCGAACGTGCTCAAGCACAGTGGCGCCACCCGGGTCGAGGTGCACATCGAGGTCGCCGATGGTCAGCTGCGGCTCGTGGTCCGGGACAACGGCCACGGCTTTGCGGGCGATGGCGGTGCCTCTCTGCCTCCATCGGTCGGCATGGGACTGCAGAACATGCGCGCGCGCGCCGCGCGACTGGGCGGAACGCTCGACATCCGGTCCGATGCCTCGGGCAGCGAAGTGACGCTGAATTGCCCGATCCAGCTCGGCGTTCCGGCTTGAGTCCTTGCGCCCAGGCGGTCCCTTCCCGGGCCCCGGACGCCTTCCGAAGAGAATGAAGCGCCCGCGCCTACGCGCACACCTGCGCCCTCCCACGCCGTCTCCATGACATCCGCCTCCAATTCCCTGTGGTCGCCCCTGCGATTGCCGGCCTTCCGCGCCCGATGGCTCGGCAGCGCGATCTATTTCATCGGCAACGCGATGCAGGTGATGGCCGCCTCCTGGCTGATGGTGGAGCTGACCGGCTCCTCCTTCCTGGCGGCACTGGTGCAGACCGCGGTGTTCCTGCCGATGTTCCTGCTGGCGCTGCCTGCCGGGGTGCTCGCCGACACGATGGACCGGCGGCGCCTCATCCTGATCGCGCTCGGCGTCCAGGTGGGCATCGTGGTCGTGCTGTCGGTCTTCGCGCTGGCCGGCTGGGCCGGTCCGGTCGCCTTGCTGACCTTCACGTTCGCGGCGGGATGCTGCACGGCCATCCTCTCGCCCGCATGGAACACCAGCGTGGCCGATGCGGTCCCGCGCGAGGACATGCCGCAGGCCATCACGGCGATGTCGATCGCATGGAACAGCGCACGCGCGCTCGGCCCGGCCGTTGCCGGCCTCGTGTTCGCGTGGCTGGGCGCGGGCAGCGTTTTCGCGCTCGCGGTGCTCAGTTCGGTGGCGCTGGTGCAGGTGGTGCGGCGCTGGCCGCCGGCGCCGCATGCGAAATCGCCGCTGCCGCCCGAGCGCCTCTGGAGCGGCACCGTTGCGGGCCTGCGCTACGCGCGGCACTCGCCGCTGATCCTCGCGCAGCTGCTGCGGACCGTCGCGTACAGCGGTGCCGGCTCGGCGCTGTGGGCGCTGCTGCCCGCCATCGCGGCCCAGCAGCTGCAACTCGGCGCCGCGGGCTTCGGCAACCTCATGGGATGTCTGGGCGGCGGTGCGGTCGCCATCGGGCTCGTTCTCGGCAAGCTTCGCGCACGCCTCGGGCTCGAACGCCTGGTGGCGATCGGCTGCGTCGTCTTCGCGGCCGTCATGCTGGTGGCTGCCTACGTGCGCATGCCTGCGATCGTCTTCGTAGCCCTGACCGTCGGCGGTGCGGCATGGATGGCGGTCATGGCCACCTTCAACACCGCGACGCAGACCAGTGCCCCGCCCTGGGTGCGGTCGCGCGCCGTGGCCCTGCATACCGTGAGCGCGCTGGGGTCCTTCGCCATCGGCTCGGCCTTCTGGGGCGCGGTGTCGGGCATCGCCGGGCTCCCCGCGGCACTGAGCATCGCGGCCATCGTCATGGTGGGCGGCGTCTTCCTGTCACGCTGGCTTCCGTTGCGCATCGGTGCCACGCTGGAGGTCACGCCGGCCGTTCTGTGGGAGGAACTCATGGTCAAGGACCAGCCCCTTCCGGGAGACGGACCGGTGGCCGTCGAGATCGGCTATCGCATCCGCGCAGGGGAGTCCAGGGCCTTCCTGCTGGCGGTCGGTCAGCTGCGCGCATCGCGTCGGCGCGATGGCGCGAACTTCTGGCGCGTCTACCGGGACCTGCAGGACCCGACCCGCTACCTCGAGCGCTTCATCGTTTCTTCCTGGGCGGAGTACCTGCACCAGCGATCGCGGTCCACGCTGGCGGACGAGGAACTCGAGAACCGCGTCCGCGCCTTCCTGCGCGAAGGAGAAACGGCGCACATCTCGCATTTCATTGCCGAGCTGTGACGCCGACCAGGCGCCGCTACCTGACGATCTTGCCCGTCGCGACGTCCGTGACCGTGCCATCCACCAGGCTGATCCGGTAGATCTCGCGGGTCACGTTGCCGGAGAAGGCGAGCTCGACGATCGACACGTCGCGGAAGGTGGTGTTGATGCCGTCGGGCAGCACCGCGTTGAACTTGGCCGCCTCCTGGTTCATGGCGCCCTGCAGCGCCGGCGTGAAGGGCACCATGCTGTAGACCAGCGTGTTGTGCGGGTTGTGCGAGCGCAGTTCCTTGCCGTCCTTCACCACGTTGACGCCGCTCACGCCCACGGTCTTGACCAGTTCGCGGCCGGCCTCGCCCATCTTGGCGTAGACCGGTCCGGTCACGCGGGGCAGCGGGCCGTCGCGCAACGGTGCCATGGCCGCGGTGGTCACGGTGTTGTAGGCCATCAGTGCCTCGAAGCCCGGGCCGGTCTTGACGATGCCGAGGTCCAGCCACCACGGCCGGCCCGCGTCCTTGGCGGCCTCGGTCGTGTAGAAGGTCTTGAGGGTCAGCGGGATCGGCGCCGGCGGCTTGGGCAGCGCCTTGAGCATCTTCATCGGCGTGGCGGGGTCGGCGCTGTGGATGTGCACGACCGTCACGTGCGGGATGTTGAAGAGCTGCGCCTCGGCCTGCAGACCGAGGCGCACCAGGTCCTGCCGCAGCACCGGATACACGCGGGCGTCGAGCACGTCGTTCACTTCCTTCGGAAGCTTGTAGACCACGCCGTAGGTCGTGACGTGCGGACGGAAATCGGGCTTGCCGATGGCGCTGTTGTCGATCGCGGGTGCCGAAGGACCGGGGCTGCCGCAGGCGGTCAGGAACGAGCCGAACACGATGGCGAGGGCCAGGGGGCGGAGGGTGTGAATCATTGCGGGAACTCCAATTCCAGGAACAGGGTGGCGAGTGGCCACCGACGGGACAGGCCTGCGCAGGCTGATTCCTGCGCGGACCGGGAACACTTCAGGGCAGGGCAGCGGCCCATCGACTCAGGCGACGATCACCCGCTCGCAGGCCTTGCGCAATGCAGCGAGCGCTGCCATGCCGCGGGCCTTGGCGTCGGTCACGACGACGTCGATGTCGAGGCAGCGCGCATACGTCATCCGGCTGGGCAAGCCGATCTTGCTGTGGTCGGCCAGGACGACGACCTGCTGCGCCTGCGCGGCCATGGCGCGCGCCACCGCCGCTTCGTGGTGCTCGAAACTCATCGCGCCGTGCCTGGGGTGCAGGCCGACCGGCGACAGCAGCGCCACGTCGGCGCGGAATCGACGGATGTCCTCCAGCGTGCCGTCGCCGTGCGTGGCCTGTGTGGCCGCATCGATTTCGCCGCCCAGCAGCCGCACGTCGTTGTGCGAACTGCGGCCCTCGTCGGCGCCGGCCAGCTTGAGCGCGATGTTCAGCGAATTGGTGATCACCGTCATGCCGCTGAGCATGGCGATCTCCTCGGCCAGCATCGAGGTCGTGCTGCCGGCGTCGAGGAACAGCGTCTGACCCGGACGCAACAGCCCGATCGCGGCCTTGGCAATCGCGCGCTTCTCTTTCTGGCGCGCCACCAGCCGCACGGCCAGCGGCGGCTCAGGCTCGGGCCCCGTGGCCACGGCGCCGCCATGCACCCGGCGCAGTTCACCGGCGCCTTCGAGCTCGAGCAGGTCGCGACGCACGGTCTCGCGCGAGATCGCGAGGTCCTGCACGATCCTGTCGACGCTCACGCGCGAGAAGGTGGCCAGCAGGTTGCGGATGCGCAGGAAGCGTTCTTCTCGAAGCATGGCGTCGGGTGGTCTCGAACAGTGGTCTGGAATGGAAGTGGTATTTTGCAGAAATATCCACAAACACCAAATTTGCCACAATCTTGGTCGACGGCTGTGACACTGCCTTGACAGTGATGGTGTCGCGCTACGACGTGCACCCATCAGCAGGACCCAGTCGAGCAGACCGGCGGCCTGGTCAGCGACTCGCTCGGCAGGTGGGCCTCGACGGCCTCATCGTGGGAAAGGAAGGAGGGCGTTCCTCGTGAGCGTCATCGACTACGGTGCAGCCGGCAGGGCACGCAGATCCGCATCGCGCAGCATGACGGGCTCGACCGAGCCGCCGGCGACCCGGCGTCGCACCGCTTCGTGGATCTCCTGGACATGGTCCGCGAAGGTCGACAGGGGCGTGTCGTCGCGTCCGGTCGGGTGATAGCGATAGTGGAGGGTCTCCCTGCCGACGCTCGCACCGACGTGTTCCTCGCCGACGAGCACCCAGAAACGGACAGTGCCCGACGATTCGTGAAATGTCGGTTCATCGGTCATGTTGAGCTTTCGGGCGATGACGTGATCATCGATCCAGAGGACGGCTTGCTGTTCGATCGAAGGAAGCGCGCCACACCATTGAAGAACCGCTGGCGCCCTGGCAGTCGGGGCCAGGGTGGCTGCCATCGTAGGGCATCGGCTGCGTGACGGGACCGATCTGGAGAAATAAGGTCATTCACGCCGCGCCCGCTGATCGAATGCCCCACACTCCACGCTCCCTCATCGCCTGAAAGGCACTTCATGTCCATGACCATTCCGCAGGCGATCGCGCGTCTCAGGGAGATTCCGAACGATCTCGACATTCGCGGCCGACTCGAGGCCTTCGAACTGTGCGCTGCCGACACCAAGGGGCGGGACAGCGACATCAGCATGGTGAAGTCTGCGCTGTGGCAGGGGCAGATGCGCATCCATGACGAAGCACTCAGGGTCATAGAGGCCATCGCCAGCGAGTCTGCGAAATCGCTGGATTCATTGCGCCCGGCGCCGGTCAAGGCCTAGAACCAGGCGCTCCCCCGCTCACCAGTTCTCGGCCTGTTCGAGCGGACGGCCGTCTTACGAGATATGGAAGCGACCGATCGCGTCGCGCTGCGCATTCGCGATGGCGGCAAACGCCTCGTCGATGCCGCAGTCACCGGTGCTGATCACCAGCGAATCAGCCCAGTTCTTCCCGGCGTGATCGGACTTGGGCAGCTTGGACTGGACGCTCACCTTGAGGCCCGCGCAGCCGGAGGTCCTTCGAGCCTTGTCGGTGATCCATTCGCTCAGTTCCTCGAGAGTGACCGGAAGAGTGGTTGCCATTGCTTGGTCCTTGTGTGTCGGTTCATTGTGACCGACCGCGCACGCCGATCAGGATCGGACCGCCGAAAGGCTGCCCGGCTCCGGTCACGGACTGCTGCTCTGGATCGGCCCCAGCTTGCGCACCGCATCCTCGACCGACATGAAGACGTGGTCGGCACCGAGGGTGTCGATCAGGCCGGTACGCTGCGCCTGCGCCTGGGCGCGTCCGGCCGACAAGCGGGCCATCGCGACGCTGACGCCCTGCTGGCCGAGTTCGGCGATCAGCCGCCGCAGGATCTGCGAGCCGGTGTAGTCGATGTCGATCATGCCGGTGGCCTCGATCACCAGCAGCTTCACGGCGGGATTGCGGCCCGCAATGGCAGCGCGGATGTAGGTGCCGATGTGATCGGCGTTGGTGAAGTTGAGCGGGGCTCCGGGCGCGATCACGAGCACGCCGGGCACGTGCTCGACTGCCGCGCCCGGCGCCGGCGGCCACCACACGGTGGTGCCGGCGACGCGCGCCAGCTCGGCACACGACGGACGCGCCACCACGTACAAGCTGTGCACGAAGGACATCACGATCGCCAGCAGCATGCCGGTCTCGATGGGCAGCACGATGACCAGCGCGGCGCTGACCAGCACCAGAAGAATCTCGGAGCCGCCGCGGCGCCGGATCTGGCGCATCTGGTCGATCCGGAAGATGCGCAGCGCGATGTAGACGAGGATGCCGGACAGCGCCGCGTGCGGCACGTAGGCCATCAGCCCCGAAGCCACGGCCGCGAGCACGACGATCAAGGCCACGGCCGCCAGCGATGCCACCTGCGAGCGGCCGCCCGATTCGCGCACGATGGCCGTCCTCGGCGGGCTGGAGTCGACCGGGAACGAACCGACGAGGCCGGCCAGCAGGCTGCCCGCGCCGACCGCGGAGAAATCGCGGCTGACGTTGTCGGGCCTGCCTTCATCGGACGGGAAGGTGCCGGCCACCGCGGCGGTCTGCATGATGCAGACCATCGCCACGACCAGCGCCAGTTGCAGCAGCCGCCCGAAGGTGCCGAAGTCGGGCAGTCCGGGCAGGCTGACCTGGGGCAGCGGCACCGACAATGCGCCGAGCAGGCTGACGCCATGGTCCTTCAACCCGAACAGGGCGACCGCGCAGCCTGCCGCGACCAGCCCGATCAGCGCCCCCGGAATGCGCGCGCTGATGCGCGAGGCGATGATGGTCGTCGCCAGCACGCCCAGGCCCACGGCCAGGGCATAGGGATTGGCATCGGGGACCTTCGCCAGCACATGCACGAGCCGGAAGAGCACATGGCCGGATTCGCCCGCGACGCCGAGCAGCGCGGGCAGTTCGCCGACGACGATGTGCACCGCGATGCCGGCCAGGAACCCGGTGACGACCGGCACCGAAAGCAGCGTTGCGAGCCAGCCGGCGCGCAGCAACCCGACCACCACCAGCACGGTGCCGACCACCAGCGCGAGCAGGCTTGCCAGTTGCGGGTAGCTCAGGCCGCTGCCGACCGCGACCGAGGCCAGCCCGCCCGCGAAGATCGGCGCGATCGTCGAATCGGCTCCGACCGACATGAAGCGATTGGCGCCGAAGGCCGCGAAGGCGATCGAGGCCGCGGCGAAGGCATAGAGGCCGGTCTCGGGCGGCATGCCGGCCAGCCGCGCGGTCGCGAGCTGTCCGGGGATCGCGATGGCCGCGAGCATCAGCCCGGCGAGCAGATCGCGCGGCAGCCAGTCGGGGCGCCAGCCGCGCAATGAGGTGAAGAGCCGGAATTGCATGACGGGCTTGGTACTCCTTGCGCCGACTTTAGCCGAGCATGCGCGGCGCGCCCCCGCTG
Organism: Variovorax jilinensis; assembly: GCF_030316885.1. GTDB lineage: Bacteria > Pseudomonadota > Gammaproteobacteria > Burkholderiales > Burkholderiaceae_C > Variovorax > Variovorax jilinensis. The sequence goes on from NZ_JASZYQ010000005.1 coordinate 351,372, forward strand.
CGCCGGCGGCTATCCCGGCGAAAGCCGATCCGGATCGAGGTAGATCGTCATCGTGTGGCCCGCGGGATCGAACCCCACCTGCCGCAGCGCCGACGCCAGGTGATCGGCCAGCGCCGGTTCCGCGATGGTGACGGTGCGCCCGCTGCCGTGGCAGACGATCTGCAGCGTTCCTGGCGGGTCGGCGTGAATGTGCAGGCGGTAGCGTGTCCTGCGCGCGCAGTCGGTGATGCGCAGCAGGAAGCCGTGCGCCTCCAGTTCGTGGATGGCGCGATAGAGGGTGCCGCCGCTCGCGCCGCTGCCGCGCTCGATCATTCGGACGCAGATCTCGGCGGCCGAGGCGAAGGACGCACCGCTCGCCTGCATCACTTCCAGGACGCCGATGCGCACCGCGGTCGGGCGCAGTCCTGCCGCGCGGAGCCGCTCGGCGAGCACCTCCGCGGTCGGGCCGGACGGCATGCACGTGCGCTCCGCCGACTCACTGCCCGCCAAGCGCCACCACCGGGTCCAGCCGCGCCGCGGTGCGCGCCGGCATGTAGCCGAACACCAGCCCGGTGGCGACCGCGCACAGGAACGCGCCGGCCATCGCCGTGACCGAGAAGATCACCGGCACGCCCCAGGCGATGAGGGCGCCGCCCACCAGCAGCCCGGCGACCACGCCGGCCGTTCCGCCGACCCAGGTCACGAGCATCGCCTCGGTCAGGAACTGGCGCAGGATGTCGCGCTGGCGCGCACCGGTCGCCATCCGGATGCCGATCTCGCGGGTGCGCTCGCGCACCGTCATGAGCATCACGTTCATCACGCCGATGCCGCCGACCAGCAGCGAGACCGCGGCCACCAGGCCGAGCATCATCGTCATGGCACTGCGCGTCTCGGCCTCCGCCTGCAGCTTGGCGGCAGGGTTGCTGATGGCGAAGTCCTCGCGGCCATGGCGCGCGAGAAGCAGCGTGCGCATCGCGGCCTCGGCCTCGCGGACCTGTGCCACCGAGGCCGCCGTGACCACCGTGTAGTCGGGCTGCGTCTGTGCCTGGTAGACCCGCGCGCGCCCGGCCCGGTAGGGGATGAAGACCATGTCGTCGTAGCTCTCCGCGCCCGAGTCGCTGCCGCGTTCGCTCATCACGCCGATGACCTCGAACGGCGAGTTGCCGATCAGCAGCTGGCGCCCCAGCGGGTCGGCCACGTCAGGAAAGAAATGCGCGCGGGTGTTGTGGCCCAGCACCACCAGCGGCGCCAGGTCGCGGTCCTCGGCTTCGGTGTAGTAGCGGCCCTGGCCCAGCTTCCAGTGGTGCACGGTCGGCATGTCCTGGCTGGCGGCGAAGACATAGACCTCGCGGTCGGCGCGGCCGTAGCGCACGGTGATCGGGTCGCCGATCACGGGCATCACATGGCCGATGGCGGGCAGCTCGGCGATCGCCGCCAGGTCCTCGGGCGTGATCGGGCCGGGGGGTCCCCCGCTCGCCGGTCCGCGCGCGCCCAGGTACATGATGGTCGTGCCGAGCGTGCCCATCTGCGCCACCACGCGCTGCTTGGCGCCTTCGCCGACCGCCAGCATCACGATCACCGAGGCGACGCCGATCACGATGCCCAGCAGCGTGAGGCCGGTGCGCGACCGGTTCAGCCGCATGCCCCGCAGGGCGGTGCGCAGGGATTCGCGCAGGTTGCCGCCGAAGGTGGCGCCGCGGTCCGAGGCCGCTTGCGCGACATCGAGTGCGGGCAGGGCGCGATCGCCTTCGCGCGCGATGCCGCTGTGGTTGCCGCTGTCGTCGACGATGCGGCCGTCGCGCAGCTCGATGACGCGACGCGCCTGCGCCGCCACCGCGCGGTCGTGCGTGATCAGGATGATCGTATGGCCGGCATCGGCGAGCTCGTGCAGCAGCGCCATCACTTCGGTGCCGCTCTGCGAATCGAGCGCGCCGGTCGGCTCGTCGGCCAGGATGATGCGGCCGCCGTTCATCAGCGCGCGCGCGATCGACACCCGCTGCTGCTGGCCACCCGAGAGCTGGTTCGGCCGCAGGTCGAGCTTGCCGGCCAGCCCCAGGCGCTGCAGCAGTGCTTCGGCACGGGCGGCACGCTCGGCTTGCGGAGCGCCGGCGTAGATGGCCGGCACCTCGACGTTCTCGCGGGCCGATTCGGTGGCGATCAGGTGATAGCCCTGGAACACGAAGCCGAAGGCCTCGCGCCGCAGCCAGGCCAGCTGGTCGGCGGTGAAGGCGGCGACGTCGTGGCCGGCGAAGTGGTAGCTGCCTTCGCTCGCGCGGTCCAGGCAGCCGAGGATGTGCATCAACGTGGATTTGCCGGAGCCCGAGGCGCCCACGATGGCGACGAACTCGCCGGCGTCGATGCGCAGGTCGATGCCGTGCAGCACCTCGACCTCGGGCTGCTGGCCATCGCCCTCGCCGGGGCCGCCGTAGCGCTTTCGCAGATTGCGCAGCGCGATCAGCGCCTCGGCTGGCGCAGGGGGCGTCACCACTGAAGCCACCGCTTCGCCACCGGCGGGTTGTCGCTCACGATCAGTGCCTCGCCTTCGCGCAGGCCGTCGGTGACTTCGGCCAGGTGCCGGCTGCGCACGCCGATGCGCACCTCCCGCGGCTCCGGCTGCCCCTTCGCGCCGAGCACGCGCGCGGCGAACACGCCGCGCCGATCGGCCACGGGCTGCAGCGCCGCCAGCGGCACGGCAAGCACGTCCCTGGCCTGCGCCGCGACGAAGCCGACCTGCGCGGTCATCTTCGGCATCAGTTCGCCGTCGGCGTTGTCGATGTCGAACAGCACCGTGTAGACCACCGCCTTGCTGGCAGCAGCGGCGCCGCCGGCGCTGCCCTTGGCGGCGGCCTCGCTCTCGCTCGACGGCGGCGCGGGCAGCACCTGGCGCACACGCGCGTCCCAGCGCCGCGGATGGGCGCTGTCGGCGTTGCCCAGCGTCGTGAAATAGACCGGCATCCCGGCCTTGACCCGACCGACATCGGCTTCGGAGACCTCGGTCCAGACGGTCATGGTCGTGAGGTCGGCGATGCGAAGGATGTTGGGTGTCTGGTAGGTCGCGTTGAGTGTCTGACCCGCACGCGCGTCGACCGAGACCACGGTGCCGTCCATCGGCGCATAGATGCGCGTGAAGCCGAGGCGCGCCTCCTCGGCGCGCTGGGTGGCCTGCGTCTGCGCGATCTGCGCCTGCAGGTTCGCGATCTTGGCCCCTGCGGATTGGAAGGCGGCCTCCGCGATCTGCAGTTCCTCGAGCCGCGATGCACCTGCCGCGGCCAGGAGCTTGTGGCGCGAGAACTGCCGCTCGGCGAGAACGAGCTGCGCGCGCTGATCGTCGAGCTGGGCACGCAATGCGGCCAGCGCGGCCCGGCCGGCGTCCACGGTCGCGCGTTGCACGCTGGGATCGATCTCGACCAGCAGGTCGCCCTTCTTCACGGTGCTGCCCGGTTCCACCGGAAGCTTCTGGATCAACCCCGACACCTGGGCACCGACGTCGACGAAGCGCCGCGGCTGCAGGGTGCCGATCGCGGTCACGGTGGACTCGATGTCGGCCCGGCCGACCCGTTGCGTGAGGTAGGCGGACTCCGGCTCGGAACGCCAGGCCCAGACGCCGGCGGCAGCAGCCGCCAGCAGCAGTGCCGTCGCCAGCAGGCGGCCGCGTCGTCGCAAGGGCTTGTCACCGTGTCGGCTCATCGGCGCGGCACCTCGAAGCTCAGGGTCGCGGTGTGGCGGACGTCCTCGTACTTCCTGCCGTCGACGGTGGCGGCGCCGTCGACTCGCGCCGTCACTTCGAGCACGTAGAGGCCCGGGAACGGCGTCTCGAGCGTGAGCGTGCCGTCCGGCCCCGGCCTGAGCACGCGCTGCCAGCCATCGGAGGTGTCGACGTTGACCTGCGTGGCGGCAACGATCTTGCCCTTCCACATCAGCTTGAACGTGTTGCCGCCGGGCTCCGTCGGCACCAGTTCGAGATCGTTGACCGGCTGCGTCTCGCTGCGGCCGGCCTTGGCCTGGTAGTAGTTCAGCCGGCCCGGGGCCATGCTGGCGCGCGCGGTCAGCCGCAGGTCGCCGGTCGTGCCGGCCGCATGGCCCGGAAGCGAGATCCGGTCGCCCTGGACGGCGGTGGCGTGTTCCTTGCCGTCGGCCGCCGCCGCACGCACGGATGCCAGTCCTGCGACCGGTTGCGCGGGCTTGCCGACTTCGCCGAAGCGTCCGCTGGCGTCGGTCGGGCTCTCGCGCTGCAGCCAGAGATAGTCGGCCCGCGCGGTGCCGGCGAGGAGCAGGGCGGTTGCCGCGATGCAGGCGGCGCGGCGAAGGCCTGGGAGAGGGTGAGGGCGCATGAGGATCGGGTCGTTTGAATGAAGCTTGGTCGAGGGGGACGGGGCGCGGCGCGGCATTGCAGCGCTAGCTCGCGCCGGTGCAAGCGAAGGCCGCGGCACCCAGCGTCAGCACGAGCGCGAGCCCCGGCAGGAGACGCGGCCGGTAGGGCAGCAGCAGCGCCACGGGCAGGGCGCCGAGCGACAGGAAGCCGATGAAGGCGACGCTGCCCACGCTGCCGCCCCAGCCCGCGATGCAGGACGCCAGGGCCAGCGCCAGCAGCGCCATCGCGCCGCCGCGCAGCACGAGGCGCCGGCGGCGCGGCACCTCGTGCTGCTGCGTCAGTTGGGCGTGATGGCGATCCATCGCGAAGGCCAGCGCCGCCATGGCAGCGAAGCACAGGGCCGACGCCAGCAGTGAAGCGGACAGCGTGCTCATGGAGGGTGGCTCCGAGTCGCGATCGATGCGGCGCCGACGCCCAGCAGCAGCGCTGCGGTGGCAACGCCGAGGCTCTCCAGGTCGCCGCGCATCCACTGCGTCCAGGGCCAGTCGCCGGTGCTCAGTCCATCGAGCGCGGGCAGCAGCAGGCACAGGGCGGCGAGTGCCCACAGCTGCTCGCGCCAGGCATCGAAGCGCGGCCGCAGCAGGGCGTGCGCGAGCGCGAGCAGCCACAGCCCGAAGAAGATGCGCAGTTCCCATCCCGTGCGCGACTCAAGCGCCACCGGCAGCAGGCGGTTGGCCCAGAGCAGGCCAATGCAGGCGATCGACAGTCCGGCGATCGCGGCGACGTTGAGGGATTCGATGAGCCGGTAGACCCGTGCGCTCGAAGCGCCGAAGGCGCCCGTGTGGCGGCCGCGCCGCTTGACCGTGAAGAGGATGGCGCCGGTGGCCATCATGGCGGTGCCGGCCAGTCCGGCCAGGAAGTACAGCCACTTCACGGCCCAGCCGCCGTAGCTCGCCATGTGCAGGCTGCCCATCACCGACTGCGCGAGTGGTGCCGTGCCGCCCGCCACGCTGCCGGGCCGGCGCAGTTCCAGCAGCCGGCCGCTCGCCGCTTCGAAGGAGGCCATGCCGCTGCTTGGGCTCAGGCGATGCAGGGCCTCGGCCTCGTCGTTCCAGCCGTACACCGAGATGCGCGCCGCGGCGTCGCCGGGGTGGTCGATCACCACGGCACGCACCGGCTGGCCCATCAGGCGCTCGCCGCGCGCCGCGAAGGGCTCGAGCGCGGGCAGCGCCATCGCGGTGCCGCTCGGCGCGGGCTTGCCGGGATTCCCGATCTGCTCGATGAACTGCTCTCGCGCCTCGGCACCGAGGCCGAAGTGCACGAGGCCGGCGGCCGGCATGAAGGTCAGGCCGGAGATGACCAGCCCGGTGTAGGCGATCATGAACTGGAAGGGCAGCGTCAGCACCGCGACCGCGTTGTGCGCATCGAGCCAGCTGCGCTGGCCCTTGGCCGGTCGGAAGGTGAAGAAGTCCTTGAAGATCCGCTTGTGCGTGATGACGCCCGAGACCAGCGCGACCAGCATCGCCATGGCCGCCACGCCGACGATCCAGAGCCCCACGTTGCCCGCGTGCAGCTGGTAGTGGAAGTCCACGAAGTGATGGCCGCCGACGGTCGCGCGGTGTGCATCGGCCGCCTCGGCCGGCAGCGGACGGCCGCTGGCCGGGTCGAGCCTGGCCGAGGCGTATTGCCGGTTCTCGTCGAACCAGTACGCCGTGAGCCCGCCGCCGCCCTTGGCATCGGCCGGCCACAGCTCCCACATCGAAGCCTTGGGATGATGCTGCGCCATGTAGGCCACGGCCCATTCGAGGCGCTGGCCGCGGCTCGCGGCTGCCGGATCGGGCGCGGTCGGCTTGGCAGCCTGTGCCGCATGCGCGGCTTCCTCGGCCGCTTCCTCGGCGCGATGCTCGGGCGACATCCAGTGCGTGATCGGCTCGGCGAACACGGCCAGCGTGCCGGTCAGGAAGATCGCGAACAGCAGCCACGAGAACCAGAGCCCGCACCAGGTGTGAAGCCACGCCATGGCCTGGCGAAAGCCGCCATCGGCCATGCCGGTGCTCGGTTTGCCTTGCTTCGACATGACGCTAGCTCCCCAGGCGCGGCCACAGGCAGCTGGCAGTGGCCAGCAGCGCGGCCGGCACCAGCAGGCCGGCCCAGACGCGCGACTGCGGCACCGGCGAGAACGACCAGATCACGGCGCCCGTGTACACGACGAATGCCAGCTGCATGCCAGCCAGCGCGCCTTCGGCGCGGGCCGCGGCGGTGGCGGGAAAGGTCGCGGCGAGGAAGATCGCCGCGGCCGAGGCGAGCAGGTAGCCGCCCAGCACGGCAGCGAGGAAACGCGACAGCAACGGCACGGCTCAGTACGACGCGCGCAGCGTGACCAGCACGTTGCGCGGGGCGCCGTAGTAGCTGCTCGAGGTGCTCGTGTAGTACTTCTTGTCGAAGACGTTGTTGAGCGCCACCGCCAGCGACAGCTGCCTGCTGATCGGGTAGCGCACCATCAGGTCCAACGTCGAGTAGCTCGACTGCGTGAAGGTCTGGTCATAGTCCGGGCCGAGGCCCGTGCTGTAGGTGCGGCTCTGCCAGTTCAGGCCGCCGCCCACGGTCAGGCCACGGCCGATGCTCGCGATGCGGTAGGCCGTGAACAGCTTGAGCATGTTGTCGGGCACCTGGGTGTTGAGGCGAACTCCTTCGGAATCGCGGGCCACGGCGCGCGAGAAGCCGGCGCCGATCTGCCAGCCCGGCATCACTTCGCCGGCCGCCTCGAACTCGTAGCCGCGCGAGGTCGTGCCCTGCGCCGCGCGGTAGGCCTGCGAGCCATCGGGCGCGAACTGGTTGGGTAGCGCCACCGCGAGGTTGTCCTGACGGATCTCGAAGACGGCCGCGCTGACGTTGAGCCGGTCCTCGTAGAAGGCGCCCTTGACGCCGGCCTCGTAGGCCTTGCCCTTGAGGGGAGCGAGGTAGTCGCCGCTGATGGTGCGGTTGGTCTGGGGCTGGAAGATGTCGGTGAAGCTGGTGTAGGCCGACCAGTGGCTGCCGAGGTCGTAGACCAGGCCGAAGTAGGGCGTGACGACGCCGTTCTCGCTGCGCGAACTGGCGCTGGTGGTGCCGTCGAACAGGCGCACGTCGACGTCCTCGCTCCAGTTGCTCACGCGCGCGCCGAGGATGACCGCGAGCGCATCGGTGGGCTTCAGGCGTGCGGTCGCGTAGGCACCGCTCTGCTCGGTGATGGTGGTCTGGGTGCCGGTGCGCGGATTCTCGGGCTGGAAGGGATAGGCGCCGTTCCAGGTGTAGAAGTTCGGGATCTGCGGATTGCTCCAGCCGTCGTAGATCGGCGGCTCGTCCTTGGTGCGCGAGCCGTTCAGGCCGACGACGAGTTCATGCTGGCGGCCGCCGAGCTCGAACGGACCGCTGGCGTACAGGTCGCCCGAGTTCTGCACCGGCTTGGAGTCCCAGCGGTTGGCCCACAGGCCGAGGCCGGTGCCGGTCCAGCGGTCGACGAAGCCGGCGGTGGCGTAGCCGATCACGTCGTCGTAGCCGCGCCGCGACTGGTTGAAGCCGGCGTGCAGCTTCCAGCCCGCGCCCAGCGTGTGGTCGACCGAGGCGAAGAACTGCTGCTGGTCCTGGTAGGAATGGGCCCAGTCGGCGGCGGCGCTCTGCGAGCGCGAGAAGTTCGACAGCGTGCCGTCGCTGAAATAGAGCGGCAGGCCGCTGCGTGCCGTGGCGTCGTTGTCGAGCTTCTGGATCGAGAGCCCGGCCGTCACGCGCGTCGACGAGGTGACGTCGGCCTCGACGATGCCGTAGAAGAGGCGCCTGGTCTGCTTGTAGCGGTCGATCCACGAGTCGCTGTCCTGCACCGCGGCCACGATGCGGCCGCGCACGTTGCCGGCTTCGTTGAGCGGGCCGCCGATGTCGACCTCGCCGCGGTAGTTGTTCCAGGTGCCGGCGCTGACCGTGGCGTTGGCCTGGAACTGGTCGGTCGGCCGCTTGCGTACCAGGTTGATCGTGGCCGCCGGCGTGCCGACGCCGTTCATCAGGCCGGTGGCGCCGCGAATGACCTCGACGCGGTCGTAGAAGGCCAGGTCGCCGCTCTGGGTGAGCCAGCTGCCGCTCTGCGGAATGCCGTCGACCTGGTAGTTCTCGACCAGAAAGCCGCGCGAGTAGACCGAGTTGGCGTCGCTGCCGGCGTTGCCGTTCTGGATGAAGCTCAGGCCGGTGGCCTGGCGCAGCACGTCGCTGATCTCGGTCAGGCCCTGGTCGTCCATGCGCTCGCGCGTGATGACGCTCACGGACTGCGGCGTCTCGCGCAGCGTCAGCGGCAGGCCGGTGGCGGTGGCCATCGGAGCGTCGGTGGTGAAGGAGCCGGTGCCTTCGGTCGCGGTCGAACGCGAGGCCACGACACGGACTTCATCGAGCTGGCGGGCGTCACCTGCGGATGCCACGGACGCAGCAGCCGCAGCGGGCGCAACGGCGGCCGCGGCCGGGCGCAGGACCCAGCCGCCCGAGGAACTGCGGGAGGCTTCCAGCCCGCTGCCCTGGAGCAGTTGCTGCAGCGCCTGGTCGGGCGTGTAGCGGCCATGGAGGGCCGTCGCCTGCTTGCCGCGAACCGCCTCGGCATCGACGCCGACGGTCATGCCCGTGCGCAGGGCCAACGCGTTCAGCGCGCTGCCCAGGGGCTGTGCGGGCTGGCTCCAGTCCAGGGCCGCCGTTGCTGCGGGCGGCGGGGTCTGGGCCAGGCTGGCGCCGGTGGCGGCGCAGAGCGCAAGCGTGAGGGCGGTGAGTCGGCGCGTCATCGAGCGCCGGCCGGGCGCTCGTCCTGTGTCGATGTTCGAGGTGCTTGTCATAGTGTGTGTGAGTCCTTCTCACCAACTAAGACAATCGGCGCGCGAATTCGGGTAGGGGCTCTCGAAGTTTTTTTACCGTGCCGCCGTTTTCGCGGCGCTGACGCTCACCATCCAGGGCGACAGGCGCGAGACCTTCAGGGGCAGCGTGGCCGCCAGCAGCGCCAAGGCCTCGTCGCTGCGCGCGGTGGGAAGCACCCCCGTGAAGCGCAGCTCCGACAACGCCGGCTCGTCCGCGCCGAGCAGCAGTCCGGGGCGATAGCGGGCCAGCTCGCGCAGCACCTCGGGCAGCGGCGTGTCGTCGAATACCAGCCTTCCCTGCTGCCAGGCGAGCGCAGTGGACGGCGCCGAGCTGGCCGCATGCGTGATGCCCTGGCGGTCGAAGCGCAGCTGACTCCCCGCGACGAGCTCGACCGACTTGTCGCTCGCTTCGCGCGGTCGCACCAGCACCCGCGACTCGGTGACCGTCACCAGTGTGTCCTGCGCCTCCTTGCGCACCGCGTAGCGGGTGCCCAGCGCGCGCACGCTGCCGTCGCGGCCGATGACCACGAAGGGTGTCGAGGCCTTGGCGACCTCGACATGGATCTCGCCGCGCCGCAGCCGGACGCGCCGCTTGTCGCCGGCCATGTCGATGTCGACCGCGCTGTCGCTGTTGAGGGTCAGGCGGCTGCCATCGGCCAGGCGCAGCTCGCGCACCTCGCCGACGGCGGTGCGCTCGTCGGCAAGCCAGTAGCGCCAGGGCAGGGCACGGGCCACCAGCAACAGGCAGGGCACCAGCACCAGCAGGCCGAGGACCGATGCGACCTGCCGGCTTCGAGGCTTGATGCGGACCGGGCGCGGCACCGGCGTGTCGCACGTCACGGCGTTCCACAGCTGCTGCATTTCCCGCAGCAGCTGGCCGTGACGCGGATGCCGTGCGCACCAGGCTGCGCAGTCGGCCTGCGTGCGGTCGTCGACGGCTTCGTCGCCGAGCCGGATGATCCATTCGGCTGCCTCGGCGCGCATGCGCGACTCGGGCGCGATGTCGGGCGCGTCCGGCATCGCGAGGGCGGCCGCCGGATTCATGTCGCGCTCTGGGAGCTCGGCGACGTGGCCGCCGTCATGCGGCCGTGGCAATGAAGCAGCACCTTGGCGAGGTACTGCTTCACGCGTGTCTCCGAGACGCCGAGGCGGGTCGCGATCTCGCGGTACGACTGCCCGTCGACGCGCGCCAGCACGAAGGCGGTCCGGCTCTTCTCGTCGAGCTCGTGCGCCAGCATGGCCAGCACCTGACCCAGCATCTGCCGCTGCGAGGCCTGTTCTTCCGCGCTGGGCGCGAGATCGCCCTCGGACGTCATCGCGACGGCGCGCAGCACCTCGGCCTCCACCGTCATCCGGTGGAATCGGTTGATCATGAGCCGGCTCGCGACCACCTGCAGGAAGGCCCGCGGCTGGCGCAGCGTGGGCAGCTCCGGCTGCTCCATCAGGTTGACGAAGGTGTCGTGCGTCAGGTCGGACGCCGCGAAGCCGCAGCGCAGGCGGCCCGACAGCCAGCCGCGCAGCCAGCCCTGGTGCGCGACGTACAGGGCGCGGATTTCGGGGGTGGAGGGGTGCACTCGCAAAGGACGGCAGTGAATCGAGAAAAGAGAATGATAACAATTCTCATTACAGATATCACCCGAAGTGCCGCCTACGAGCGCGGATCGGTCCGGAACGGCTTGCTCAAGAAGCGCGAACCCCGCTCGCCGAAGCGCCATGGCAGGTCGACCGCCTTCGAGATGCCGATCCTCGGGCCCGCTTCGATCTCCAGCGGCGGATGGCCGTCGGCGGGAGCAAGCAGGAGAAAGGGCGGCGCGTCGAGCGCCATGCCGTCGAAGCCGGCGTCGATGCCGAGGGCCTGGCCGAGCCGGCCGGGGCCGGCGCACAGCAGGCGGGGGTTCTCTGTGCCGCGCCTTTCGACCATGCGCTCCAGCCCGTGGGTCGGCTCCAGCGCGCGGATCAGCACCCCGGCGCCGTGGCCGCTCTCGCGGCAGACGAAGTTCAGGCACCAGTGGATGCCATAGGAGCGGTAGACGTAGGCATGGCCGGGCGGGCCGAAGAGCGACGCGTTGCGCGGCCGCAGGCCGCCGAAGCTGTGGGCCGCCGGCTCGCTGGCGTCGTAGGCCTCGGTCTCGACGATGCGCCCGCCCACGCCATCGACCAGCACGGTGACGCCGATCAGCCGGCGCGCGACCTCGTGCGACGGACCTTCGAAGCCGATCGACGCGGTGGCGGTGGCGGTGGCGGTGAGTGGGGACGTGCGGGACATCGACGCCGCATGGTAGCCGCGCCCGGGCGGATCAGCGCTGCAGTTCGTCGGCCCACAAGAGGGCCTGCAGGTGGGCCCAGTTGACCTGGTGGTTGGTCAGTTGCAGCTGGTCGGCCGCAGTCGCGAAGACCGCATCGTCGCCCGACTCGCAGGCCTTGGTCAGCGCCAGGAAGGGCGCCAGCTTGCCTTCGTTGCGCAGCAGGGCCGCCACCACCGGCTCGGGCAGCGTGACCGACTCGAGGGCCTGGTCCAGCGGCACACCGACCAGCGTGTCGAGCAGCGAGAACACGCCGACGATGAAGGCGTCGTCGCAGTCTTCCTGAGGCATGAGCTCGGCGGCCAGCAATTCCATGAGCCGGCCGCGCACGACCGCGGTGGTGCCGGCCGCCGGTGCCGCACCGCCCGGGCGCGCCACGGTCATCAGCAGCGTGGCCCAGCGATTGAGCTTGTTGAGGCCGAGGATCATCACCGCGTGCCGGAACGAGGTCACCTCGACGCTGAGCCCGAAGCCGCAGGAATTGATCATGCGCAGCAGCTTGTACGAAAGCGTGGGGTCCTTCTTGATCAGGCTCTCGATGTCGTCGAGGTCGGCCTCGCGCCGCACCAGGTTGATCAGCTGCAGGATGGTGGCGTGCGAGGTCTGCACCGCCTTGTCGCTGATCGCCGAAGGCTGCGCGAACCAGCGGCCCTGGAACAGCTTGACGCCCAGGCGCTTCATCATCTCGTACTGCTCGGCGGTGTCGACCTGCTCGGCCACCAGTTCGGCACGGCTGGCAGCGCGGGCCGACTTGACGGCGCGCTCGATGTCCTCCTTCGAGTGTCCCGTGAGGTCGAGCTTGATGAACGATGCGAGCGGCCGCCACGAGACGTAGAGCGGCTCCAGCACGGCCGGGCCGAACGCGAGCCTGAACCCGCTTTCGTGGATGCGCGCCAGCTTGAGCCGGCCTTCCTCGATCGCTTCGGGCGATCCGGGCCGGACCGGCGTCGAGACCTCGAGCACCACCTTGCCGGGATCGAGCAGGTCGAGGTGGGCGCCGTCCAGATTCTCGAACGCGCAATGGATGAACACGATCTTCTCGCCCGCCACGGACTTGGTCCCGGTGTCGGACAGGGCGTCCACGACCGCGGCGGAATCGTTCTGGCGATCGCGCGGCTGCTCGAACAGCGCATAGCCGAAGACGGCGCGGCGCTCGTCGACGATGGCCTGGCGGGACAGGGCGTGGTTCGCGCTGGCCGTGGCGACGCCGCTGGCGTCGGATGCCGGGGCAGGTTGAGAAGACATCGAGACTCCGGGTAGTGACATTGAGAAAAACAAGGAATTCAGGTGGACAGCGTGCGCAGCAACGCGCGGTTGACGTCCTCGGCGGCCAGCCCGTGGCGTTCGCGCACGGCGCGCAGGGGGCGCGGGTCCTCCGACTCGAGCGCCAGTGCCGCCTCGAGGCTGGGTGCATAGGGCCCGCTGGCGCTCATGACGGCCGCGGCGATGCGCTCGGACAGCGGCACTCGGCCGAGGCTCACGCGCAGCGGCTCGTCCTGCACCAGGTCGAGCTGCGCGAACAGTCCGCACAGGTAGACCTCGCGCCGCAGGTCGTCCTCGATGCCGGCGTCCATCAGGTGCTCCATGAGGTGGCCGCGCAGCACCATGGTCGCGTTGACTGGCCGCAGGTCGGCGTCGTCGGTGGCCTGCGGCAGCTGTTCGGCCAGCCAGGCGTTGAGCGAGCGGAAGCCCAGCATCATGAAGCCGTGGCGCAGCGACGAGATGCCGCTGCGCAGGCCGAGGCCGGCCGAGTTGAGATGCACGAGCAGGCGGTAGGCGAGGCTCGGCTCCTCGCCGATCAGCTGCTCGATCCGGTCCAGCGAAGGCTCGTCGTCGAGCGCGTTCATGGCCTGCACGATGGCACGGCGGCTCGGTGGCAGAGGCTGGCCGGCGTAGCGGTGCAGCGCGTCCTCGGCGGGCCAGCCGGCCACGGCCCAGGCGCCCTGCTGGTCGAGCGCGTGTTCGACCAGGGCGCGGCTGGCCACGCCTTCGACGATGCAATTGGGGGTCACCGGGCTGCCCTCGGCGCGTGGCGGCAGCCGCCCGACCGCAGCCGATTCGCGCGCTCGCTGGCCGGCCCGCAGGGCGGTGCCGGCGTCGATGGCCGACAGCGAGACGATGCGGCGCTCGAAGCAGCGCGCGAGGTCGCCGACGGCCGCAGCCGGTGCCTCGCCACGCGACACCAGCCGGGCGCCGCGGGCGCGCGCGCCGATGACGCCGCTGCGCACCCGGGCGTCGCCGAGCCACTCGAGCGGAACCTCGATCACCGGGTCCGCGGCGCCCGCATGCAGCAGCATGTCGGCCAGCAGGTGGCGCGAATGCAGCGACAGCAGCAGCTCGGGCGATTCGGCCGCGCGCAGCTCCGCGAGCACGCGCAGCAGGTGCTGGCCATCGACCCCGTCGCCGTCCTCGTGCACGAACAGGCGCACGCCGGCGAGCATGCGGCTGCGGCCCCAGAGCGGCCGGAAGCCCAGTGTCAGGTTGCCGAGTACGGACTGCGCCATGTCGTCCCGCGCCCTAGCCGATGTAGTTGAAGAGCGACTGCCGCTGGATCTGGGCGTAGGTCCCGAGTGCCGCGGTGTACGCCGTCTGCTGGTTCTGGAAGTCCGACAGGCCCTTGACCATGTCCATGTCCTCGGCGCGCGAGCGGTCCGCCTCGAGCTGGATGCTCCGGTCGTCCTGCCGGCCCGAGATGTCGTCCACCCGGTTCAGCAGGTCGCCCGCGGTGCCGCGCGAGGCTTGCAGGCGCGAGATCCCGGCGTCGATCTGCGCCAGCGACTGAGCGACGGCCTGGCCGACCGCGGCGCTGCCGGTGGCGTCGCGGATGCCGGCGATGGCGCTGTCGAGCACGCCGAACAGGCTGGTGGTGGTGCTCGGCTTCACACGCAGCGCGTCGCCATCGGCCGGCGTGCCCGAGGCGGTCAGCGAGATGCCGTCGAAGGCGATCGCCTGGCCCGAGACGTAGGGCCGTGCGCTCAGCACCGTGCTGCCGCTGGTAGTGTCGAGCACCGAGTAGGTCGTCACGCCCGCGTTCACGCCGAAGACGATGCTGTAGTCGTTGCCGGTGACCGCGCTCGGGTCGGTGACCTTGCCCGCGTCGCTGTAGACGCCCGCGGTGCCGGTCGCCTGCGTGATCGCGAAGACGCCGTTGCCGGTGGGCACGTTCATCCAGGTCGCGTGGCCGTCGAGCGTGGCCGCCACCGACAGCGTGCCGCTCGCCGGCTGGCCTGCGATGCCGTCGTAGGTGACGCCGCCGGCCGTGTCGGTGAACGGCGCCGCCGTGCTGCCGAGGCCGCCGAACAGGGGCTGGCCGTTGCTGTCCTTCTCGTTGGCGTAGGCCAGGATCTGGTCGCGCAGGGTCGTCATCTGCTGCGCCAGATTGGCGCGGTCGGCGGCAGTCAGCGACGTGTTGCCGGCCTGCACCGCGAGCGTGCGGAAGGTCTGCACCGCGGTCATGGCAGCGCCGAGCGTGGACTCTGCCGTGGCCACGGCGTTGCGCTGCACCTCGAGCGCGCGCTGGTCGGTCGCGACGCGCGCCATGCGGGTGATGGCGCGCTCGGCCTGGGCCGCGCCGGTCGGGTCGTCGCTCGGGCGCAGTACCTTCTTGCCGGCGGTCAGCTGCTCCTGCAGCGTCGCGAGCTGGGACTGTCGCGAGGTGATCTGGCGCACCGCGTTGTCGTAGGTGTTGGCGGTGCCGAGGCGGGTTGCGTTGCCGGACATGGAATTCCTTCGGGGTTCAGTTCATGCCTTGCAGCAGCGAATCGAAGATGCTCTGCGCGATCTGGATCATCTTGGCCGAGGCCTGGTAGGCCTGCTGGTACTGCAGCAGCTTGGCGGCTTCCTCGTCGAGGTTCACGCCCGCGACGCTGGTCCGGCTGGTCTCGAGATTGGTCGCGATCGACTGCGAGATGCCGGCCGCGTACTGCGCGCTCTGGGCGCGCACGCCGACCGTCGCCATCAGCGATGCATAGCCGTCGGACAACGGCGCGCCGTCGAACACGGCCGCATCGCGCAGGGCGAGCAGCGCGCCCGCGTTGCCGCCGTTGAGGTTGCTGTAGCCCGCGGTGGCGGCCTGGACCGTGATGGTGTCGCCGGGCTTCGGCGTGCCCTTCAGGGTCAGGCTCCAGCCGTTGAGCGTGATCGGCTGGCCTGCGGTGTAGCTCAGGCCCGAAGGATTGCCGGTCCCCGCACCGCTGACGTCAAAGGTTCCGGCCGCGGTGAAGGTCAGCGTGACCGTGGCGCCGAGGTTGGCGTTGCTGCCGGCGGCCGCGACCGACGCGACCGCCAGGCTGCCGTTGTTGGTGCTGCCCGCACGCGCCTCGACCGGGCTGGCCGCGGCCAGCTCGCGCGGCGAGCTCAGCGCCACCGAGACCTGGCCGGCCGCGCTCGCGTAGGGCTTGAGCAGGAAGCGGTCGCCCGGGTTGGACGTTCCGGCCGAGGCGTCGATGGTCAGGCCATCGATCTCCACCGGCAGCGGACCGGCGAACTGGGTCATCCGGCCGTCCGACAGCCGCGTCACCTGCAGGCTGCCGCCGGCCCCGAAGTCGAGCTGGTAGGACGAGGCGACCAGCTTCGACGGATCGGCCACGCTGGCGCCGATGGTCGCGTTGCCGGTGTTGGCGCTGGCGGCCAGCGCGTCGGACACCGGGATGGGCGCGAAGAAATTGCTGCCGGTATGGCCGTCGAGGTCGACACCGAGCCGATGCTGGGCATTGACCGTGCTCGTGATGGCCAGCGCCATGCGCCCGAGCAGGTCGCGCGCCTCGGCCAGATCGGTGTTCTGGAAGCGCAGCAGGCCCGCCACCGCCCCGCCGCCCAGGGTGGCGGCCTCGATCGTGCTGCTCAGCGCGCCGCGCTGCAGTGCGAGCTGCTGCGTGCCGTCGTCGCCGATGGTCAGCGACACCTGCGACGCCGAGCCACCGAGCACCAGCGCCTGGCTGCCCACGAACACGCTCAGCGAGCCGTCGTCCGCCGCCACCGTGGTGGTCTGCACCTGCTGGTTCAGATCGCGCAGCGCCTGGTCGCGCTGGTCGAGCAGGTCGTTGGGGCTCTGGCCGCCGCCTTGCGCGCGGGCGATCTGGGCATTCAGCGCGGCGATGCGCGAGGCCAGGCCGTTGATCGACTTGACCGCATCCCCGAGCTGGGCGTTCACGCCGTGCTGCAGGTCGTCGAGCCGGTTCTGCGCGTCCTGGAAGCGCGTGGCCATCTCGTCCGCGCGGGTCAGCACCACGTTGCGTGCCGTGATGTCGGTCGGCGTGCCGGCGACGTCCGAGATCGCGTTCAGCATGTCGGTCACCGAGGCGCCCAGGCCGCTGGCGCCGCCCGTGAAGATGTCCTCGAGCGACGCGAGCTGGTTGGCCCGTGTGCTGTCCATGGCCTGCACCGACTGGGCCAGCGTGGCCTGGCGCGTGAGGAAGTCGCTGTGCGCCCGCTCGATGGTCGTGACTTCCACGCCCTTGCCGATGTAGCCGCTGCCGGTCCACTGTCCCGGCACCGACGACATCACGACGGTCTGCCGCGAATAGCCGACCGTGCTGGCATTCGCGATGTTGTTGCCGGTGGTCTGCAGCGCGATCTGGTTGGCGAGCAGCGCGCGCGCGCCGACGTTGAGAAGCGAACTCATCCCTGCGACCTCTGCAACTGCAGGCTGGTGTTGATGGCGCGGCTGAGCTTGGCCGCGTAGGCGGGGTCGGTGGCATAGCCGGCGCGCTGCAGCTCGCTGGCATAGGCCGCGACCGATCCAGTCTGGGCGCGTGCCTGCGCGTAGCGCGGGCTCTCGCCGATCAGCTTGGCGTAGTCGCGGAACGATTCCTCGAAGGAGTCGTAGGCCCTGAACTTCGCCGTCACCTTTCTCGGCGCGCCGTCGACGTACTCGGTGGTCGTGATCTCGGCCACCTTGCCGGTCCAGCCTGCCGTGGCCTTGATGCCGAACAGGTTGAAGCTGTTGCTGCCGTCGGCGTTGCGGATCTCGCTCCGGCCCCAGCCGGTCTCGTGGCCGGCCTGGCCGATCATGAAGGCCGAGGGAATGCCCGAGGCCTGCGCCACGCGCTCGGCCGCCGCGCTGTGCCGGGCGACGAAGCCGCCCTGCGTCGCGCCGGGGTTCGACACCGAGGCGCCCGGCAGCGAGACGGTCGGCGTCGCACTGCGGGCGTTGCCGGTCATCTGCTGCGTGAGCTGGCGCGTGATGGCCTCGGAGAGGCCGCCCGGCATGCCCGACAGCTGCACCGCGAACTGCTGGTCGAGCAGGTCGGTGCCGAGCTTCTCGCCGTCGCTGTCCATCAGGCCCGACTTCGCGGTCGCCTCGCGCATGCTCTTGATCAGCTCGCGCATGAAGAGCGATTCGAACTGCCTGGCCGCTTCCTTGACGGCCTTCGGATCGCTGCCGCTCGCAGCGAGCTTGAGCACGTCGAGCGAGCGCGCGTCGGCCGCCAGCCCCTGGCTGCTCATGGTTGGCATCGAGGTCGGCAATGCCATCAGATCACCTCCAGCTCGGCATGCAGCGCGCCCGAGGCCTTGATCGCCTGCAGGATCGTCACCAGGTCCTGCGGCGTCGCGCCGAGCGCGTTGAGCGCCCTGACCACGTCCGACAGCAGCGGTGCGTTAGGCACCTGGATCAGGATGCCGGGCTGCTGGTTGATCTGGATGCTGGCCTGCTCGGCGACCACGGTGCGGCCGTTCGAGAACGGGCCGGGCTGGCTGATCACGGGCTGCGAATTGATGGTGATCGACAGGTTGCCGTGCGCGATGGCGCAGGGCCCGAGCGTGACCGCCTGGTTGAGCACCACCGAACCCGTGCGCGCATTGAGCACCACGCGTGCCGCCGGCACCGGCTGCTCGAGCGTCAGTTCCTCGAGCTGCGCGATGAAGCTCACGCGCGCGTTGGCGTCGACCGGTGCCTGCACCTGCACGGTACGGCCGTCGAGCGCGCGCGCGATGCCGCCGCCGAGCCGGGTGTTGATCGCCTGCGCCACGCGGCGTGCGGTCTCGAAGTCGGCGGCGTTGAGCCCGAGGTTGACGCTGTCGCCCTCGTTCAGTGCGGTGGGCACCGCGCGCTCGACCTGGGCGCCGTTGGGAATGCGGCCCGCACTGAGCTGGTTGATCTGGACCTTGCTGCCGGCCGCCGAGGCACCCGCGCCGCCGATCACGAGGTTGCCCTGCGCGAGCGCGTAGATCTCGCCGTCGGCACCGCGCAGCGGGGTCGCCACCAGCGTGCCGCCGCGCAGCGACTTCGAGTTGCCCATCGACGAGACGTTGATGTCGAGCGTCTGGCCGGGCTGGGCGAAGGCGGGCAGCGTGGCCGTGACGATCACGGCGGCCACGTTCTTGAGCTGCAGCTGCGAGGCCTGCGCCGGCGGCAGCGTGATGCCCAGCTGCTGGAGGTAGTTGGCGACGCTCTGCGTCGTGTAGGGCATCTGCGTGGTCTGGTCGCCGGTGCCGTCGAGGCCGACCACCAGGCCGTAGCCGGTCAGCTGGTTGGAGCGCACGCCCTGCACCGCGGCGACCTCCTTGATGCGCACCGCCTGCGCCGGCGCGCACACCGACAGCGCGAGCAGGAAGGCCGCGAGCAGGCGTCGGGACATGGATGGATGGTTCATGGTCAGAAGGGCATCACGCTCATGAAGAAGCGGCCGAGCCAGGGCATGACCTGGGCCTCCTGCTGGGCACCGCGGCCGCGCGACTCGATGCGCACGTTGGCGACCTGCAGCGAATTGATCACGCTGCCGGCCTGGATCGCGCGCGGATCGATGGTTCCCGAGAAGCGCAGCACGTCGACGTTCTGATTGACGCCGATCTGCTTCTCGCCGGTCACGACGAGGTGGCCGTTGGGCAGCACGTCGACGACGGTGGTGGTGATCGAGCCCGAGAAGGTGTTGGCGCTCTCGGTGCCACCCGCACCTGCGAAGTTGTTGGCCGAAGTGGCGGCGGCACTGGCGCGGTTGAACGAGTTGGCCGACAGGAAGGGCAGCGCCGAGACGCTGGAGCTCAGGCTGCTCTTCTTGTCGATGGTGGAAGTCGACTTCTGGGTGGCCGAGACGTTCTCCACGATCAGCACCGTCACCGTGTCGCCGACCATGTGCGCGCGCCGGTCCTCGAACAGCGGCCGGTAGGCGGCGGGACGGAAGAGGCTGCCCGTCGGCGCGCGCGGCGCGGCGGCCGGCACCGGCACGGCGGCCGGTGCGGTGGCGGGCATGTCGACCTGCGGCGAGTTGGCGATCGCGGTGCAGCCGGTGGTCAGGATCGAGATGGCGCCCGCCGCGGCAAGCGCAGCGAAGCCCGTCCGCGAGACACCGCGGAACCGGCTTCGCCGGGCCGCCGGTGTCGCCCCCGCGAGCGGGGAGGCGGCTGCACGAAGTGGGCAGGCAACGGGGGTGTTCACAGCTGGGCCAGCTTTTGCAGCATCTGGTCGCTGGTCTGGATCGCCTTCGAGTTCATCTCGTAGGCGCGCTGGGTCTGGATCATCGAGACCAGCTCCTGAACCACGTTGACGTTCGAGGTCTCCAGGAAGCCCTGCATCACCGTGCCCAGGCCGTTGCTGCCCGCGGTGCCGCCGTTGGGCTGGCCCGAGGCCGCGGTCTCGGCGTAAAGGTTCTCGCCGCGCGGCTCGAGGCCGGCCGGATTGACGAAGTTGGCCAGTGCCAGCGTGCCGATGGTCTGCGGCGCGGTCTGGCCGCTCACGGTGGCGGAGACCGTGCCGTCGGTCGCCACGCTGACGCTGGTGGCGCCGGCCGGAACCGTGATCCCGTTGGCGACCGGCAGGCCCGAGGAGGTCACGAGCCGGCCTTGCGAGTCGACCTGGAAGGAACCGTCGCGCGTGTAGCCGATGGTGCCGTCGGGCTGCGTCACCTGGAAGAAGCCGTTGCCCTTGATCGCGAGGTCGAGCTGGTTGTTGGTCTGCTGCATGCTGCCCTGGGCGAACGAGCGGCTGGTCGCCACCGTGCGCACGCCGAGGCCGACCTGCAGGCCGGTCGGCAGCTGCGACTGCTCGGTGCTGTTGGCACCGACCTGGCGCAGGTTCTGGTACATCAGGTCCTCGAAGACGGCCGTGGCGCGCTTGAAGCCGGTGGTGGAGACGTTGGCCAGGTTGTTCGAGATGACATCGAGCTGCGTCTGCTGCGCTTCCATGCCGGTCTTCGAGATCCAGAGCGAATTGATCATGGCGATCCTTGGGGTGTGCTGAACGGTGGCGGGCCTCAGCCCACGGAAAGCAGTTGCGCGGCCGACTTGTCGGACGCCTCGGTGGAGGTGAGCAGGCGCATCTGGGCGTCGAACTGGCGCGCGGCGCCGATCATCCCGACCATGGTCTCGACCGCGTTGACGTTGGAGCCTTCGAGCGCGCCGGTCTCCAGGCGGGCCGTCGGGTCGCTCTCGATCGGCTGCTGCGAGACGGTGCGGAACAGGCCGTCCTCGCTGCGCTGCAGCCGGTCGTCGGGCTGCGGCGTGGCCAGCTTCAGGCGACCCACGGTCGACAGCGGCTGATCGCCGGTCTTCGCGGTCACCGTGCCGTCGCTGCCGATGGAGATGTCTGCGCCCTGCGGCACGTCGATCGGCGAGCCGCCGTCGGACAGCACCGCGAGCCCCGAGCTGTTGACCAGGGTCCCGGCGGGCGAGATCTGCAGCGCACCCGAGCGGCTGTAGGCCTCCGTGCCGTCGAGGCCCTGCACCGCGAGCCAGGCCTGGCCCTGCGCCTGCACGTCGAGGCTGCGGCCGGTGCGCTGCACCGCGCCCGGCGAGTTGTCGTAGCCCGCGGTCGCCTGCAGCGCGAATACGCGCGTGGTGGCGCCGTCGCCCTGGACCGGCACCGCCCGGAAGGTCGACAGCTCGGCCCGGAAGCCCTGCGTCGATGCGTTCGCGAGATTGTTCGCGAGCACCGCCTGGCGCTGGGCGGCCGCATTGGCGCCGCTCATCGCGGTGTAGATCAGGTGGTCCATGGCGCGTCGGGACTGGCGGCGATCAGCGCAGGTTGACCAGCGTCGACATGACCTGGTCCTGGGTCTTGATGGTCTGGGCGTTGGCCTGGTAGGCGCGCTGGGTGGTCATCATGTTGACCAGCTCGGCCGTGAGGTCGACGTTCGACGACTCGAGCGCGCCCGAGCGCACCTGCCCGAACGTGCCTTCGCCGGGAGCACCGCGCACCGGCTGACCCGATGCCGCGGTCTGCAGCCAGTAGCCCGATCCCGTGGGTGCCAGGCCCTGCACGTTGCGGAAGTTGACCAGCGCGATCTGGCCCGCTGCCTGCGTCTGGCCGTTTGAATAGGTGGCGGTGATGATGCCGCTGTCCTCGATCTTGATGCCGGTCAGCGAGCCCGAGGTGTAGCCGTCCTGCGAGAGATCGTTGACCGCGAAGCGCGAGTTGACCTGGGTCATCTTGCCGAGGTCGAGCGTCACCGGGAAGGTGGTCGCCGGATCGTTCGGCGAGGCCAGCGTCAGCGGCGGGATCGGGGTCGTCGGGTCGAGGCGTCCGTCGGTCAGGAAGTTGATCGTGAAGGGCGTCGAGGCGGCAGGGTCGCTGCCGTTGACGCTGGTGTGCACTTCCCAGCTGTTGTTGGCGATCTTGGTGAAGTAGAGCCCCACCGGAATCTCGAGCCCCTGCGGGTCGTAGGCGGTGAGCGAGGTGCCGTAGGTCTGCAGCGGCGTGGGCGGCACCGCGGTCGATGCCACCACGGCGCTGGCGTCCAGCGTGATGTCGGCGGTCATCTTCGAGGTCTGCTTCGCCGCGATCGGGGTGCCGGTCGGCAGCTGCATCGCCTGCACGCTGGAGCTGGTGCGCACGCCGCTGGGGTCGGTCGGGTAGCCCATGATCTGGGCGCCGCTGTTGGTGACGATGTTGCCGTCCTTGTCGAGCTTGAAATTGCCCGCCCGCGTATAGGCGCTGGAACCGTCGGTCTGCCTGACCTGGAAGAAGCCCGAGCCGTTGATGGCCACGTCGAGGTCGTTGCCGGTGACCGACAGCGTGCCCTGCGAGAACTGCTGCGCCACGGCAGCCACCTCGACGCCCAGGCCGACGTTGCTGCCGCCGAACGAGCCGGCCGAGCTGGCATAGATCTCGGCGAACTCGGCGCGCGAGGACTTCATGCCGGTGGTGCCGGAGTTCGCGATGTTGTTGCCGATCACGTCGAGGCTGCGGCTGGCCGCGTTGAGGCCGGAGAGGGCTTGCTCGAAACTCATGGAGGTGCTCCTGGAAGATGGGGATCGATGTCGGTGTCAGAGAACGCTGTGGATCTGCGTGTAGGGCGTGGTGCCGGCGCCGAGCAGGGTCAGCGTGAGTCCGTCGGCATTGCTGCCCACGGCCACGACCTGGTCGCGCATCAGCGAGGTGGTCGGGACCGCGCTGCCGTCGGCCGCCGTCGCGACCACCTTGAAGGTCAGCGAACTGCCGCTCGGGTAGCCCGAGGCGTCGAGGCTGAAGCCGTGCTGGCCGGCCTCGAGCGTGCCCAGCGACACCGTGTCGATGAGCTGGCCGCTGGCGGTCGAGACCTGGACCTTCACTTCCTTGGCGGCGCCCGAAAGCTCGATTGCGCCGACCGCGGTCGTGCCGTCGATCGCCAGCGTGTTGCCCTCGGCCAGCACCTTGCGGCCGACCATGCTGCCGGCCTGCAGCATTTGCGAGGCGGCCTGCTGCGAGGCCATGTTCTTCATCGTCGCGTTGAGCGACTCGATGCCGGTGACCGTGTTGATCTGCGCCATCTGCGTGGTCATCTGCGCGTTGTCCATCGGGTTCATCGGATCCTGGTTGTTCATCTGCGCGACGAGCAACTTGAGGAAGCGGTCCTGGATCTCGGACGAGGTGCTGGCATCGGCCGCGGCCGCGGTGGCGCTCGAGCTGATGTTGTAGGTGCTGGTCGAACCGGCGATGCCGGCGGTGGCGCTGGTGGTGGTCATGGGGTCTTCCGCTGTCACTGCCCGATCTGCAGCGTCTTGAGCAGCAGGTTCTTGGCGGTGTTCATCACTTCGATGTTGTTCTGGTAGGAGCGCGAGGCCGAGATCATGTTGACCATCTCCTCCACCGTGTTGACGTTGGAATGGGTCACGTAGCCCTCGGCGTCGGCAGCCGGGTTGGCCGGCTCGTGCACCCGGCGACCCGGCGTCTGGTCCTCGGTCACCGAGTCGACGCGCACGCCGGAGTCGGTGCCGCTGCCGTAGGGCACGGTCTGGAACACCACCTGGCGCGCCTTGTAGGGCTGGCCGTCGGGACCCGCCACCGCATCCGCATTGGCCAGGTTGCTGGCCACCACGTTGAGGCGCTGCGATTGCGCGCTGACCGCGCTGCCGGCGATGCCGAAGATCGAGAACATCGACATGTTCATTGCCCCTGGATGGCCGAGAGCATGGTCTTGCCCTGGCCGTTGATGAAGCGCAGCGTGGCCTCGTAGCGCACGGCGTTGTCCGCGAAGGCGGCGCGCTCGCGGTCCAGGTCGACGCTGTTGCCGTCGACGCTGGGCTGGGTCTGCACCGTGTAGCCCAGACCGGCCTCGCTGCCGGCGGCGCCGGCCAGCGGGATGTGGCCGCCGGTGCGGCCGCCATCTGCGGCGCTGTGCGCCATCGGCAGCGGGGCGCCCTGCGCGCCCGGGCCGCCGCTGGCGTTGCGCAGGGCGTCCGCGAAGTCGAAGTCGCGGGCCGCGAAGCCCGGCGTGTCGGCGTTGGCGATGTTGCCGGCTATCACGCGCTGGCGGTCTGCGCGCAGCACCAGCGCCTTCGCATGGAAGTCCAGTGAGTTCGTCAGGTTGTCCAGCATGCGGGGCCTCGGGTTGAAGGGAGTGGCAGGCCGTTTCGGGCCGTGGGGAAATTCTGGAACCTGGCGCCGTGCCGGAAGCGTCGATGAAGGGGGGGATTCGCGGCCTGTTCGGCGCTTTGTGCGGCGGCTGGCTGCCTATATTTCAGTCGCGGCGCTGTTGCCGCCAAGGCGCAACATGGCCCCTCCCTTTTCCTTCTTGCGTCGGCAGTGGCCGGCGCTGGCGCTGCTCATTGCGTCGCTCGCCGGCGGCGCACGCGCGCAGCAGGCGCCTTCGCAGGGCACCGAAGTGGCGCCCGGATTCGTGGCCGCGACCCAGCAATGGCTGGACGATGCGGTCGCCCGATCCCAGTCGGCATCCGCCCTGCCTCTGCGCATGGAGGTCAGCGTCGGTGCGCTCGACAGCCGGCTGCGGCTGGCGCCCTGCGGCCACGTCGAACCCTACGTGCCGGTGGGTCTCAGGCTGTGGGGCCGCACGCGCCTGGGACTGCGCTGCACCGACGGCAGCGTGCGCTGGAACGTGTTCCTGCCGGTCACCGTGAAGGCCTGGGGCCCGGCCTGGGTGCTGCGCGACAACGTGGTCGCCGGCACGGTGCTGACGGCGGCCGATGCGGTCGAGGCCGAGGCCGACTGGGCGGCCGACCCGTCGCCGGTGGTGGCGGACCCGGGCCAGTGGGTCGGCCAGACGGCCTCGCGCTCGCTGGCCGCCGGGCAGCCGCTGCGGCAATCCATGGTCAAGCCGGCCCAGGTGTTCCCCGCCGGGGCGCAGGTCAGGGTGGTTGCGCAGGGCGCCGGCTTCGAGGTCAGCGCCGACGCCCAGGCGCTGACGCCGGGCGTCGTCGGGCAGCCCGTCCGACTGCGGATGGACAGTGGCCGCATGACCACCGGCGTCGTGCAGGACGGCCGCACCGTCCGGCTGGCGATGTAGGCGGCGGCAAAAAAAGCCTCAAGTTCCGATTTCCGATGCCGAAATGACAGCAACGATGCTCCTGTTGCAGGAGCGCTGGAGTTGAAACATGAAGATCCAAGCATTGAGCGAAGCCGCACTGGCGGCGACCCAGGCAGCCACCCGCAGCGGGCGCGGCGGTGAGGCGGCCGGTACGCCGGGCGCGACATCGGCGGCCGACGCCGGCACGCCCGTCACGGTCTCGGCTGCCGCTCGCTCGCTCGACGCGGCCTCGGCCGGCAGCGGCATCGACGGCGCCAAGGTGGCTGCCGTCAAGGCGGCCATCGCCAATGGAACCTTCACCGTGGACGCTGGCGCGATCGCCGACAAGATGCTGTCCAACGCCCAGGAAATGCTGACCCGCGTCAGGAACTGACCTCATGCCCGATACCCGCTACACCGCCGAAACCCTGTTGCTGACGGTCGAGCAGGCGCTCGATGTCGTCGATGCCGGCCTCCTGGCTGCCGATCCCGCCGAACTGCCCCGCGCCAGCAACCGGCTGCGCGACGTCACGCTGGCCTTCTCCCGTGCGCTCGAGGCGGCGCTGTCGGCCGAGGTCTTCGACCACGCCTTCCGCCGCCGGGTCGAGGCCGTGGCGCAGCGCCTGGCGACTCAGCGCCAGAGCATCGCGCGCCGCAATGTCGGGGTGGAGCGCGCGCTGGCCTCGATCTTCAGGGCGCCGGTGGATGCGACCTACGCGCGGCCGGCCTGAGAGGTCGATGTGGGCCGCGCGCCGGCGCGACTGAGCGCTTCTTTGTCTTCCTAGTCAGCCGGGCAGCTGCACACTGAAGGCGGTACCTTCTTCCAGTGAAGAGCTCACGGCGATCGTGCCGCCATGACCGGTCACTATCTCGCGCGCGATGTAGAGGCCCAGACCCAGGCTGGTCGCCGGCCGTTCGTGAGGCTGGGACTGCCTGGCCGTGACCTGAACCAGCGGATTGAAGATCACCTGCATCGCGTCCGGAGGGATGGGCACCCCCTGGTTTCGCACGGTCATCGTGGCACGGTCCGTGTCTCGCGTGAGCTGGAGCAGCACGGGAAATGCGGCGTCGCCATACTGCACGGCGTTGACCATCAGGTTGGTGAGAACCTGGCGCATGCGTGCCACATCGAAGACGAAGTGCACCGCATCGGGAATCTCGGCATGCAGCACGCGGGACGGGTAGGCGGTCGACACTTCGTCGAAGACTTCCCGCGACAGCGCAGCCAGGTCGCCTTCCTCGGGGTTCACCTCGATGCCGCGGCCCAGCCGGGTGCGCGTGTATTCCAGCAGGTCGGTCACCATCCCGTTGATCGAGGCGATGCTCTGCCTGGCGATGCGCAGCGTCCGATCGCGCGCCGTCGGATCCGTCGACAAGCCGAGCAACCGGACACACGAAGCGAGTGCGCTCATCGGGTTGCGGAGGTCGTGGCCCAGTACGGCGAGGAAGGTGTCCCTGGAATTGGCGACCCGTTCCGAATAGCTGGCCATCGCCTCTGCGAGTGCCTGATCGATGCCTTCGTTGAACCGGATCACTTCTTCGAGCACCGATCCGTCGACCACGTCGACGGTCGCCATCCAGAGTCGGAGCACCGTGGCGCGCAGCGCCCGGTATTCCGCACCCAGCTGCGAAAGGTCGAATCCGACGCGCTGGCGCAGGTCGCCATGTTGCGAGGAGAAGGTAGGGGTCTGCGCGCGGGGTGCCAGTCCCTTGGACTTGGCCTCGCGCTCGGGCTCGGATTGCTTCGAATCCATCCCGTCGGCGATGCCGAGCAGGATCTCGCGCGCATGGTCGCGCAGTTCGGTGGCCGTCATGGTCTCCGCCGGCGGGATCATCGTTCGCGCGAAAGCCTCCCAGTCGACCAGGATCGGTTCGATGTTGGACTTGATGAACTGGCTGAGTTGCATCGATCACAGTATGCGCTTCGTAGGAGACCACCTACTCCCGAGCGCGCACCGATTCCTGCTGCGAGTGTCTCGCAGCGGGCCCGTTGCGGCAGAATGGCGCAGGGTCTCACGGTGGCGAAAAGCGTTCAAGTCACCTCCTCGCGGTCGGGCAACCAGCCGTGGCCCCGACATTCATGACCCAGACCGTCACTCTAGAAAACTGCGACAGCGAGCCCATCCACATTCCGGGCCTGGTGCAGCCGCACGGGACGCTGATCGCGTTCGACGCCTCCACGTTGACCGTCACCCGCCGGAGCGCGAACACGGCGGCGTTGCTGGGTGACACGGCGCCGGTCCTGGGTACCCGGCTCGAGCCGGCGCACTTCATGGCCAACGCGCTGGTGCACCAGACGCTTCACGAGGTGAACGACACGGCCGTCGCCGGTGCCGATCATTGGCCAGCCAACGTGGAAGTGGCGCTGGCCGGCCGGCTCTTCGATCTGATCGTGCACCGGCAGGGCTACGAACTGATCGCCGAGTTCGAAGAGCGTCCCGCCTCGGCGGAGAACGTGTCCGACTTTGCGCTCAAGGCCCATCGCGCCATGGACCGGCTCAAGCGGCAGGGCACCGTGGACGCGCTGCTGAGCCTGGCGGTGGAAACCGTGCACCAGCTCACGGGATTCGACCGCGTGATGGCCTACCGCTTTCGCCATGACGACAGTGGCGAAGTGGTGGCCGAGCGGCGTCACGAGTCGCTCGAACCCTTCGTCGGACGCCGCTATCCGGCCAGCGACATTCCTGCGCAGGCCCGTCGGCTCTACGTCATCAACACCCTGCGCCTCATCGCGGACGTGCATGCGGATCCCGTGGCCCTGGCAGTGGCCGACCCGAGCCTCCCGCCGCTCGACATGAGCCATTGCACCTTGCGCAGCGTGTCGCCGATCCATATCGAATACCTGCGCAACATGGGCGTGGGTGCGTCCATGAGCATCTCGATCGTCCTCAACGGTCGGCTGTGGGGCATGCTGGCCTGCCATCACCGCACCGCGCTGCGGGTGTCGTACGCGGTGCGCATGGCGTGCGACGTGCTGGCGCAGGTGCTGTCCTCCAACGTGCAGAGCCTGCTCGCGCGCGAACAGGCTGTACGCACATCGGATGCCGCCAGGCTGCGCAGCCGGATGATCGAGGCCGTGCTGCATGCCGAAGACACGTTCAGCGCCCTGGCCGACCAGGCCGATTCGCTGGCCGTGGCCTTCGAGGCGCAGGCCACCGTCATCGCGGAGCAATCGCGCCTTCAGGTCACGGGCGACATTCCCCACGAGGCTGCGGCAGCGGTGGTGCACTGGCTCACCAGCGCGAAGGCGGGCGACGATATCGTGGCCCTGCACGAGCGCGCCAGCCTCCCGGAGATCCTGCAGCCGCTGTGCGGCGTGTGGTGCGGCTTCCTGGCGCTGCGCTTCGACGCCATCGACAACGGCTGGCTGGTCCTGGCGCGCAAGGAGCAGATCGAGACCATCAGCTGGGGCGGCAAGCCCGAGAAGCACTACGTCTCCGGCCCGCTGGGCCCGCGCCTCACACCGCGCGGGTCGTTCGACATCTGGAAGCAGACCGTGCGCGACACCAGCGTGCCCTGGGGCGAGCCCGAGGTGCAGTTCGCGCACCAGTTGCGCGACGAGCTGATCCGCGCCGGCGCCGCGCGCAACGCAGAGACCTACAAGGCGCGCACCGAACTGATCGCCGTTCTCGGCCACGACCTGCGCGACCCGCTGCAATCGATCTCCATGGCGGCCAAGCTGCTCGAGCGCAGCCTGCCGGAGGGCAGCACGGTGGGCGAGCGCCTGGGGCAGCGCATCCAGACATCGAGCAGCCGCATGGGGCGCCTGATCGGTCAGGTGCTGGACGCCTCACGTCTGCAGAGCGGGCAGGGCCTCCAGATGCGGCCGGTACAGATGGACATCGCGCGCCTGCTCGAAGATTCGATCGACGAATCCCTGATGGCCTATCCCGGCTCCCAGATCGAGCTGCAGGCACCGAAGTCGCTAGCGATGGTCGGCGACCCGGACCGCATGGCCCAGCTCGTCGGCAATCTCGTGAGCAATGCGCGGCACCACGGGCTGGCGGGCAAGCCCGTGCGCGTGACCCTGGAAGAAGACAGCGGCACCGTGGTCCTCAGGGTCGCCAACGCCGCGCCCGCGATCGACCCGGGTCTGGTGCCCGACCTGTTCAGCGCCTTCAAGCGCCGCACGGGCCCCAACGAACGCAACAAGAGCGGCCTCGGGCTGGGCCTGCACATCGCCCAGGCCATCGTCAGGTCGCACGGCGGCAGCATCGCCTACGGCCACGTCGATGGCCACGTGGTGTTCACCGTCCGGATTCCCCGCTAGCCGTCTGGCGCGTCGGCAGGTCGCGACGCCGGAGTTCCGCGGACACCGCCTTGCCCAGCGTATCGAGATCGAAGGGCTTGGCCAGGACCGAGTGAGGGCCGATCAGGCGCTCGACGGCATTCATGTCGGCATAGCCGGTGGCCAGCAGGATCGGAATGTCGCCGTACATCGCCTGCGCGCGCTCGATCAGCTCGGCTCCGTTCATGCGCGGCATCAGATAGTCGACCAGCAGCAGGTCCGGCCTGGACTTCTCCAGCTCGATCAGGCCCTCGGCCCCGTCGGCGGCCTGACGGACGCGGAAGCCGAGCACCTGCAGGCATTCGACCATGCTCCGGCGCACACCGGGATCGTCCTCCACGACCAGGATCTCGGCCTTCACCGCCATCGCGGTCGCCTGCCCGACGACCGCATGCTCGGCGCTGGCCCCTGCCGGTGCGGGCGCGAGTGGGAATCTCAGCCTCACCGTGGTTCCGGCGCCGACCTCGCTCTCGACGACGGCTTCGCCGCCGGACTGGCGCGTGAAACCATAGACCTGGCTCAGGCCCAGTCCCGTGCCACTGTGCTGCTTGGTCGTGAAGAAAGGGTCGAAGACCTTGCCCAGCAGGTTGGCCGCGATCCCCGTGCCGGTGTCGCGGACGGCGACATCGACCGATCCGAGCGGGCGGGCGAGGCCATCGCTCCCTTCCGGTGAGTCCGAGGGCGCGATGGTCGTGTGGATCTCCAGCGTCCCGCCTTGTGGCATGGCATCGCGCGCATTGACCGACAGGTTCAGGATGGCCATTTCCATCTGCGCGGCATCGACGACGACGTAGGCCGGCTCGGCGCAGAACGCCAGGGAAAGCCTCACGTGCGCGCCGACGGAGATCGAGATCAGCTCGGCCATGTTGCCGATCAGCTCGTTCACGTCGTGCAGCTTGGGCACCAGGCTCTGCGTGCGTGCGAAGGAAAGCAGCTGCGCTGTCAGGCGCGACCCGCGGTCCACGGCCTCCTTGGCCCGGCGCGCGTAGTTGCGCACACGGTCTTCCTGCACCTTCAGCCGTTCGATCAGCTGCAGGTTGAGATTGACGACGTGCAGCAGATTGTTGAAGTCGTGGGCGATGCCGCCGGTCAGGCGTCCCAGGGCCTCCATCTTCTGGTTCTGCACCAGCGAGTTCTCGACGCGCTCGCGCTCGAGGATCTCCCGCATCAGGCGGTCGTTGGCGCTTGCGAGGTCGGCCGTGCGTTCGGCGATGCGCGATTCGAGCGCGTCGTTGGCCTGCTCCACGTTGAGCTTGGAGGTCTGCAGTTCGGCCAGGTGCTTGCGCGTCAGGTACTGGCGCTGGCGCGCCCTGAGCGCCGACTGTGCCGCGCTGGCCAGCGTGTCGGGATTGACCGGCCGCTCGAGCAGCACCAGATTGCTCAGCTCCCGCAGGGCCGACCTCGCACGGTCGGTGCGCCGCACGGTATGCCGCGCCGCGAGCACCACGAAGGGGTAATCCGACCAGGGAGACTGCTGCTCCAGCATCGCGCGCAAGGCATCCACCAGGCTTTCGTCCAGGGTTTCCTCGGTCAGGATCGTCGCGGCCGAATCCTTGCCCATTTCCTGCACGAGCATCCGTGCGTCGTCGCAGACGTGCACGTCGACCCGTCGAGCGCCGAGCACCTCGCTGATGACCCTGGCATCGCGACCGAACGGCGCGAGCACGAGTATCCGACTCTCCATGCTTCTAGCCCGCGACGTCGCCGAGGAGCAGGGTTTGGCCGCGATAGCGCGGGACACCGGTCATGACCCCCTCGAAGTCGGTCAGCGCCTCGCCGACCTCGAGGCCGTTGGCGCCGAGCCTGAACTGGTGGATGGTCGACGCGTGCGCGCTGGCGCGGCTCTTCACCACGGACATCGCCTTAAGGAGCTGGCCGCGGGCTTCGAAGTAACGGAACTGGAGCATCGAGTCGCTGAGATAGCTCAGATCGACGTCGTTCGGCGCCTCGCCGGAAAGCCCGTGCTGCGAAAGGACGAGGAGGGTCGTGATGCCCTGGAGGTTCAGGTAGGTCAGCAGCTCGTGCATCTGCAGCATGAGGAAGTTGCTGCCGGGCATGGCGATCAGATAGGCGTTGAGCGTGTCGATGACCACCGTGGTCACGCCCTGGCGTTCGACCGCGTCGCGCACGTGGTGGGAAAAATGCCCCGCGGAGATCTCGGCGGGGTCGACCGTGTGCAGCAGCAGCCGGCCTTCGGCGAGGTATTGATCCACATCGAGCCCGAGCGCGCGAGACCTCGTCAGGAGCGTCTTGATGCCCTCGTCGAACAGGAAGAAGGCAGCCTTGCCCCCGCGCTGCATGTCGGCGCGCGCACAGCACACCGCGGTGGTGGTCTTGCCGACGCCTGCCGGCCCCGCAAACAGGTAGTTGCTGCCCGGCATCAACCCGCCACCCAGCAGACGGTCGAGTTCCGCATTGCCGGAGCTCACCGGTTCGCTCGAATGCTCGCGACCATGCTCGTTGGCTACCAGACGCGGAAAGACCTGCAGCCCGCCCCGATCCAGCTTGAAATCGTGCTCGCCCTCCCGGAACTTGACGCCGCGCAGCTTGACCACCCTCAGCCGACGCTTGTCGGGTCCGTAGGTTCCGGTGTTCTGTTCCAGGTGAATCACGCCGTGCGCAATGCTGTGCAGGTGCATGTCGCCTCCGCTGGTCGACTTGTCGTCCAGCATGAGCACGGTGCAGCGCTGGGTGAGGAAGAAGCGCTTGAGCGCCAGGATCTGCCGCCGGTACCGGAGCGGGTTCTGGGACAGCAGGCGCAGTTCCGACAGGCTGTCGAACACCACGCGCTCGGGGCGCACGCGTTCGACCAGCGCCATGACACCGCGGATCGTCTCGCCGAGTTCGAAGTCGGAGGGCTGCAGGATGCTCTGTTCGGCTTCGGCGCTCAGGCCTTCGTCGCTCACCAGATCGAAGATCTCGATGTCCTCCAGTTCCCAGCCATGGGAAAGTGCCCCCTGCCGAAGCTCGCCCGACGTCTCCGACAAGGTGACGTACAGGCCTCGCTGGCCCAGTGCGCG
This sequence comes from Variovorax jilinensis, assembly GCF_030316885.1. Classification (GTDB taxonomy): domain Bacteria; phylum Pseudomonadota; class Gammaproteobacteria; order Burkholderiales; family Burkholderiaceae_C; genus Variovorax; species Variovorax jilinensis. Next base: position 383,794 of record NZ_JASZYQ010000005.1, read on the forward strand.
CCCCTGCAGGAGAAACTGCAGTCCCAGGGTCGTCTTGCCCGCGCCCGGGGTTCCCTCGACGAGATAGAGGTGGCCGGCAGGCAGGCCGCCCTCCATCACCTCGTCCAGGCCCGGGACGCCCGTGGGCTCGAAGTGCTGGGGCAGAGGGGCGGTGGCTTGGCTCATGATGGAGAGGGGAAGGGCGATGGATCGGGCCGCGGCGCTGCGAAATGGGCGCTTGAAATTTAATGCCGCGCCTGCCTGGTTCCGGGCGTCGCCGCGCGCGCTCCGATGTAGGAAGTCGCCCTGCGCAGATGTGAGCAGAACCGCATTCGGCCGGCAAAGCATTCTTCCGATGCGCGCGGCCCGTGCGGCGCCCGGCGCCACGCGCTTCGAACCGGCGCGCGATGCCCGACGAACAGCGTCAGTCCTAGTGGCTGCGCATCTTCGAACGCAGCCGCGCGATCGACTGGCTGTGCAGCTGCGACACGCGTGACTCGGTGATGCCGAGCACGGCGCCGATCTCCTTGAGGTTCATGTCCTGCTCGTAGTACATGCCCATGATGTGGCGTTCGCGCTCGGGCAGGCTCTCGATGGCGGCGACCAGCGCGCCGCGCAGCCGCTGGTCCTTCAGCAGGCTCATCGGATCGGCCTCGGTATCGGCGGCGTGGCGATCGAGGAAGCCGTCGGAGTCGTCGTCGCCGCCGCCGATGTCCTCGAGATAGACCAGCTGGGTGCCACGCACGCGGCCCAGCAGCGCCTGGTACTCGGCCAGCGGCATGTCGAGCTCGGCCGCGATCTCCGATTCGGCCGGCGAACGGCCCAGGCGGTGCTCGAGCCGGCGCACGGCCTGTTCGATCTGCTTCTGGCTCTTGCGCGAGCCGCGCGACAGCCAGTCGCCTTCACGCAGCTCGTCGAGCATGGCACCCCGGATGCGCTGGGTTGCGAAGGTCTCGAACTGCACGCCCTGGTCGGCCTCGAAGCGCGACAGCGCATCGGCCAGGCCGATCATGCCGACCTGCACCAGGTCGTCGAGCTGCACGTTGGCCGGCAGCTTGGCGATCATGTGGTGGGCCAGCCGCTGCACCAGCGGCAGGTACTGGCGAATCAATCCGTCGCGGTCGAGTCGGCCCTGGGGGTTGTACATCTGTGAAACGTGGGCGGCGGCAAGCATGGCGTGATCGCTCAGGCGGCGGCGCACTCGTCCGCGGTGAAATAGCAGGGCAGGTCGGCCGAGCGTGGGTCGAAGGCCGAGCGGCGCGTGGCCTGCATGGAGGCCCGAACCAGCGAGCGCGCGTCGCCTGCGCGCCAGTCCTCGGCGACGCGCTGGCCGTTGCTCACGCCGCGCACCGCGAACTGATGGCGCATCAGCACGTCGAGTACCGGGCCCAGCTTGGCCGCTTCGTCCACCTTCGAGACGATCGCCTGGCGCGTCTCGCCGAGCTTGAAGGCGATCGCCGCGTCCTCGAGCGTGTCGCCGTGGGCGCCGGCATTCAGCACCAGCACGCGCTTGATGCCGGGCAGGTCGAGCAGGCCCAGCAGTTCGGGGCGCTTCGGGTCGTGCGGCGCGACGCCGGGGGTGTCGATGATCACGAGCTTCTTCTTGGCCAGCAGTTGCAGCAGGTCCTGCAGCGCGGCGCGGTCGGGTGCCAGGTGTGCCACCACGCCAAGGCTGCGGCCCAGCGCGCGCAGTTGTTCGGGCGCACCCGCGCGCTGCGTGTCGAGCGTGATGAGTCCGACCGCACCCGGGCCGTGCAGGCGGGCGCCGAGGCCGGCCAGCTTCGCCGCGCTGGTGGTCTTGCCGACGCCGGTGGCGCCGATCAGCGCGAAGGCACCGCCTTCCTCGGGGATCGAGGTCACGGGCGACGAGCCGCCGAGCCGGCCCTCCAGGTCCGCAAGCAGCCGGCGCACCGCCTCGACGGGCTCCAGGCCCTGCGGCATGGTCTCCAGCACCGAGCGCGCGAGTCCGGGCGAATAGCCGGCCCGCACCAGCTTCAGCATGAAGTTCGACTGGATCGGGTCCTGGCGGGCCTGGCCGAGCCATGCAAGGGCGGAGAAGCGCTCGTCCATCAGGCGCCTCATCGCGCGCATCTCGGACAGCACGTCGGGCGCCGCGGGCGACAGCTCGAGCGGCATGGTCTCGGTAGGCACCTCGTCGGGATCGGGCAGCTGCCAGCGGTCCTGCGAAGACGATGACGGATGCGGCGTGCGCGCCGGTGCGGCAGCGGCAGGCATCGGGGCCGGCGCCGGTGCAGGCGTGGCGAGCACCACGGGTGGGGACGCCGGCTCGGCCTGGAGCGCAACCGCGCTCGCCACCGGCTGGGCGGCCTCGTGCTGGCGCCGCAGCATGCGTTCGCGCACGTAGTCCTGGAACGACAGCGTGCTCATCGCGAGCTGCTCGGTGTCGGCCTGCACGCCGGCGTCGATTCCGGGCACGTCGGCCGGCGCGTCGACTTCGGGCTGCGCGGCAGGGCGGGCCTGCGCGGCAGCCACGCGAGCCGTCGTGCGGGACTGCGCTTCCTCATCGAGCCGCGCGAGCGAGGCTTCGGTGGCGGCCACGACCTCGACGCCTTCGGCGACCTGGCGGTTCGACAGGATGAGCGTGGCATCGCCGAAGGCGGCCCGGGCCTTGGCAAGTGCCTCGCGCGAGGTGGGAGCCAGGAATCGTTGAATGTTCATGCGGATGCACCTCGGAGGATCGGGCCGATGCGGATGGTGTGGGTTTCGGGAATCTCGCTGTGGCCCAGCACCTGCAGGCGAGGCGCCACGCGGCGCACCAGGCGCGAGATGGAACTGCGGATGGCGTCGGGCACCAGCAGGCAGGCCGGAACGCCTTGCTCTTCCTGCTTCTGGGCGACCTCGGCCGCAGTGCGCGTGAAGAGCTCGGCCACGCCGGGGTCCAGCGCCGGCGCCTGCGCGTTGGCCAGCGCCTGCACCAGCAGCCGCTCGAAGCCGGGCTCGATCGCGATCACGTCGAGCTCGCGCGTCGGGCCGTAGATCTGCTGGACGATCGCGGGCGAGAGCGCGACGCGCACGCGCCGCGCGAGCTCGGCGGCATCGGTGGTCTGCCCGGCCTGTTCGGCCAGCGTCTCGACGATGGTCCGGATGTCGCGGATATGCACGGATTCCTCGAGCAGCAGCTGCAGCACCTTCTGGAAGGTGGACAGCGGCACCAGCTTGGGCACGACTTCCTCGATCAGCTTGGGCGCCAGCTTGCTCACGTGTTCGACCAGTTGTTGGGTTTCGGTACGGCTCAGCAGTCGGGCTGCCTGAACCTGCATCAAGTGTGAAAGATGGGTGGCCATCACGGTCGGCGAATCAACGACCGTAAAGCCGGCCAATTGCGCGGACTCCTTCTGCCGCTCCTCGATCCAGTGGGCCGGCAGGCCGAAGGCCGGGTCGGTGGTCGGCGTGCCGATCAGCGGCGTCGAGATGCCGCCCGGATTGATCGCGAGGTACATGCCCGGAAAGGCCTCGCCCTCGGCCACCATCACGCCGCGCAAGGTGACGCGGTAGCCGCTGGGCTTGAGCTCGAGGTTGTCGCGCACGTGCACCGGCGGCGGCAGGAAGCCGACCTCCTGTGCGAACTTGCGGCGCACGCCCTTGATACGCACCAGCAGGTCGCCCTGCCGGTTCTTGTCGACCAGCGCGATGAGGCGGAAGCCGAGCTCCAGGCCCAGCAGGTCCACCGGCTGCAGGTCGTCCCAGCTGGCTTCGGCGTCGGCAGCGGGCGGCGGCGGCGGTGCGTCGACGGCCGGCTTCGGCCGGCGCGCGATGGCCCAGGCGCCATAGCCGAGCAGCCCCGCCATCACCAGGAACACCAGGTTCGGCATGCCGGGAATGACGCCGAGAAGTCCGAGGATGGCGGCCGTGAGCCCGAGCACCCGCGGCGAGGCGAAGAGCTGCTGCACGATCTGGCGGCCGACGTCCTCTTCCTTGCCCACGCGCGAGATCACCATCGCGGCGGCGACCGAGATGAGCAGGCCCGGGATCTGCGCCACCAGCGCGTCGCCCACCGCGAGCAGCACATAGGTGTCGGCGGCCTTGCCGACCGGCAGGCCGTGCTGCAGCACGCCGATCGTGAAGCCGCCGATGATGCTGATGACCAGGATCAGGATGCCGGCGATGGCGTCGCCACGCACGAACTTCGAGGCGCCGTCCATGGCACCGAAGAAGTTGGCTTCTTCGGCCACTTCGGCGCGGCGGCGGCGGGCTTCCTTCTCGTCGATGGTGCCGGCGTTGAGGTCGGCGTCGACCGCCATCTGCTTGCCGGGCATCGCGTCGAGCGTGAAGCGGGCCGAGACTTCCGCGATGCGCTCGGCGCCCTTGGTCACCACCACGAAGTTGATCACCACCAGGATCGCGAACACGATCAGGCCGACCGCGAAGTTGCCGCCGATCAGGAAGTGGCCGAAGGACTCGATCACGGCGCCCGCGGCACCGGGCCCCGTGTGGCCCTCGAGCAGCACCACCCGGGTCGAGGCCACGTTGAGCGACAGCCGCATCAGCGTGGTCAGCAGCAGCACCGCCGGAAACGCGGCGAAGTCCAGCGGCCGCACCATGTAGGCGGCGACCATCATCACCATCAGCGCGACAGCGATGTTGAGGGTGAAGAAGGCGTCCAGCAGCCAGGGCGGAATCGGCAGCACCATGAGGCCGAGGATCGCCACCACCAGCAGCGGCGCCGCGGCGCGCTGGAACATCGCGCCCTGGGCCCCGAGCCATTGCTTCACCTGATCGAAGTTCATTCGGCGCCTGCCTCGTTCGTCTTCCTGTTCAGCGGATCGAGTTCCGGCGGCACGAAGGGCTCGGGCACGGTCAGCGGCATCGGGACCTCGCCGCGCAGCGCGCTCTTGAGGCGATAGACATAGGCCAGCACCTGCGCGACGGCGGTGTAGAGGCTGGCGGGGATCGGCTGGTCGAGTTCGGCATGGGCATACAGCGCGCGCGCCAGCATCGGCGACTGCACCACGGGAATGGCGTGCGAGGTGGCGATGTCGCGGATCTTCATGGCCAGCAGGTCGGCACCCTTGGAGATAACCTGCGGCGCGTTCATGGTGGCCTCGTCGTAGCGCATCGCGACCGCGAAGTGGGTCGGGTTCATGAGGATGAAGTCGGCGCGCGGCACCGCCGTGATGCTGCTGCGCTGCGCCATCTCGCGCGCGCTGCGGCGCTGGTGGCCCTTCATCTGCGGATTGCCGTCGGCTTCCTTGTGCTCCTGCTGCACCTCCTGGTGCGACATCCGCAGCTTGGCGCGATGGAAGTGGTTCTGCAGCGGCACGTCGATCAGTGCCGCCGCCAGCACCACGAGCATCACCAGGCTCATCCCCGAAACCAGCCAGTCCCCGAGCGCGGCCAGGCCTGCAGGCGACTGCTGCATCGCCAGCTGCGCGATGGTGACCAGCGATCCCGCGGCGAACATGTAGCCGACGATGCCGAGCAGCGCGGACAGCAGCACCAGCTTGCCGACGTTGACCAGCTGCTGCTTGGAGACCAGGTTGCCGATGCCCGAGAGCGGATTGAGCCGGGCCAGGTCCGGCGTGATCGACTTGAGGCTGGCGACCCAGCCGCCCGTGGCCACCGTGGTGGAGATGGCGGCGGCCACCACGATGGCGGCGAAGGCGACGCAGGCCACGAGGCCCAGCAGTCCCAGGACGGTCAGGCGCTGCAGCATGTCGCCGGGCTGGGCGATGCTGGCGGCGTTGAAGTGCAGCGCCTGCGCGAGCGCGCTTCGCATCTGCTCGAAGCCGGTCGGTGCCAGCAGCAGCAGCGCGACCGCGCCGGTGCCGAGCACGGCCAGGTGGGGCAGGTCCTTCGAGCGTGCGACCTGGCCGTCCCGGCGCGCCTGGTCGAGCTTGCGCTGGGTGGCGGGAAGTTTCTTGTCCTGACTGCTGGATTCCATGGCGAGGCGTTGGGTCTTGCGCTCATTGTCCGGAGCGCATCGGCCTCAGAAGCACCGAACAGCGGCAGCTGTTGCCGTCAATTCGCGGCCGTGGCCTGCGCGCCGGCAGCAACCGCGCCCGTCTGGCCGCGTGCGACCTGCTGCTTGATCGCCTCGACCACGTCGGGGCCGTCGATGCGCGGCGTGCCGAGCAGCCTCGATTCGGCCTCGTGCGTCAGCACCGTGATGCTGATGCGGCGATTCACCGGCGCCAGGGCGTTGCCCTTGTCGAGCAGGTCGCTGGCCGCGAGGCCGACCACGCGGACCAGCTTGTCGTCGGGCATGCCCGCTGCGACGAGCTCTCGGCGCGAGGCATTCGCGCGGTCGGCCGAGAGCTCCCAGTTGCCGTAGCCGCGGTCGCCGTTGCCGTAGGGCGTGGCGTCGGTGTGGCCGGCCAGGCTGACGCGGTTCTCGATGCCGTTCAGTGCGCTGCCGATCTCGTGCAGGATGTCGCGCATCGAGGGTTTCACGAGCGCGCTGCCGGTGTCGAACATCGGTCGGTTCTGCGCGTCGACGATCTGGATCTCGAGCCCGTCGACCGTGACCTGCAGCCGGATCTGCGAGCGGAAGTCGCGCAGCTTGGGGTTGCCGGCGATCAGCGCCTCCATCTTCTCGCGCAGCGCGCTCATGCGGCGGGCATCCTGCCTGGCCTGGTCGCGCTTGGGGTCCTCGATCTGCAGCGGCGCGCTCTCGCGGCCCTTGCTGGCTTCGCTGCGGCGCACTTCGCCGACCGTGCGCGTGAGGTCCTTGCCGCCCCCGGTGACGATGCTCGAGCTGGCACCGGCGCCCGAGCCGCCGGCCATCTCGACCTTGAGCGGCGACTGGAAGTAGGAGGCGATGCCCTGCAGGTCGCCCTTGGCGGTCGAGCCCAGCAGCCACATCAGCAGGAAGAAGGCCATCATGGCCGTCACGAAGTCGGCGTAGGCGATCTTCCAGGCGCCGCCATGGTGGGCGTGCTTGGTCTTCTTCACCCGCTTGACAATGATCGGTTGGAGCTTCTTGGTGCCGGGGCTGGTGGCCATGTCGGAATTCCTGGTTCGGCGCGCGGCCTACTTCTTCTTCACGTAGGTTTCGAGCTCGCCGAAGCTGGGCCGATCGGTGGAGAACAGCACCTTGCGGCCGAACTCGATGGCGGTGGCGGGGTTGTAGCCCTGCATGCTCGCCAGCAGCGTGGTCTTGATGCACTGCAGCTCCTTGGTGCCGTCCTCGGCCTTCTGCTCGAGCAGGCCGCCGAAGGGCTCGACGATGCAGTAGGCCATGAGGATGCCCAGGAAGGTGCCGACCAGCGCCGAGCCGATCATCCCGCCCAGCACCGCGGGCGGCTGGCCGACCGAGCCCATGGTGTTGACCACGCCGAGCACGGCGGCCACGATGCCGAAGGCCGGCAGGCCGCCGGCAAGCCGTGCGATCGCCGCGACCGGTGCATGGCCTTCCTCGTGGTGGGTATCGATCTCGCTGTCCATCAGCGCCTCGATCTCGTGTGCGTTGAGGTTGCCGGACACCATCATCCGCAGGTAGTCGGTGGTGAACTCGACCACGTGGTGGTCGCGCCCCACGGTCGCGTACTTCTGGAAGATGGCCGAATCCTGCGGCGCCTCGACGTCCTTCTCGATCGACATCAGGCCGTCCTTGCGCGCCTTCTGCAGGATGTCGTAGAGCATCGCCATCAGCTCGAGGTAGCGCGCCTTGGTGTACTTCGAGCCCTTGAAGGCCGTCGGCACCGCGCGCATCGTGGCCTTCAGCACCTTGGGCTGGTTGTTGACCACGAAGGCGCCGAGGGCGCCGCCGCAGATGACCATCATCTCGATCGGCAACGCATGCAGCACCACCTGGATGTTGCCGCCGTGGATGATGTAGCCGCCGAAGATGCAGCCCAGTGCAACGAGGTAACCGATGATGACGAACATGGGCGGGCGGTGATCCGTTCAGGTGGCGGAGGAAGGCGGCTCTGGCGGCGACGTGCCGCGCATGCAGCGATTGGGCCCGCGATGCGATGCGGCCGGTGCAGCAAAAAGGGCCCGAACAGGGCCCCTTTTCGGGTCTTAGGCGCCGCCGCCGCCGGCGTCCGTCGATCAGGGCCGGTTGGACCGCCCTTTTCGAGTCATCGGCCGCGGCTCGCGGTCGCAGAATTCACTGCAGATGAATCCCACCCGCCGCCGCTCCCTTGCCTGCCCGCGCCGGCGGTTCGCACAGACCGCAGACGAAGTGCTTCGCGTTCTCGTAGGGCTCGGTCACGAAGTGGCCGCCGCAGCGCGAGCAGGGGGTCATGTCGAGCATCTTGTTTTCCATGAAGCGCACCAGGCGCCATGCCCGCGTGATCGACAGCTGGGGGTCGATCCCGCAGGACTCGATCTGCTCGCTGTAGAGCTGGTAGGCCTTGATCAGCACGTCGACCGGCTCCAGCTCGCTGGTCTTGGCCAGGTAGGTATGGATGTTCTGGAACAGCGACGCGTGGATGTTGGGCTGCCAGGTGAGGAACCAGTCGGTGGAGAAAGGCAGCTGGCCCTTGGAGGGCGACTTGCCCGCCACTTCCTTGTAGAGCCGCAGCAGGCGCTCGTAGGAGAGTTCGGTCTCGCTCTCGAGCACCTGCAGGCGGGCGCCCAGGTGGATGAGGCTGACGGCGCGGCCGATCTGGCGCGAATCGCCCAGCACGCTCTTGGAAGTCGCCATGGCTCTTTCTCCGCGTGTTCAGGGGGCGATCGTCTCGGCCGCGTAGCGGCCCGCCATCACGATGCCTGCGTGCAGCCGCGTCGTGGCGTCGTTGGCCGTGCGGTTGCCGAGGTTGTGGTGCGTCAGGAGGTTCCAGACCATGTCGTCGTCGGCGCGGAAGCGGCACAGCAGCATGCTGCCCGAGGCGATCTTCATGATCTGAGCCGGCGAGAGCGCCGCGATCAGGTCGGCCGATTCTTCCGGCAGGCCGAGGCGGAACAGCGCCTGGGCCTTGTCGGCCCGGATCAGGCTCTGCGCCAGCATCAGGTAGGTGAGGTTGGCTTCACGGATCTCGGCAAGGATCTGCTCGCTGGTCATCTGTTTACTTTCGAGGGACAAGTCCCGGGTGGGTTGAAGGTTTCTGCGTCGACTTGAGAAAACTTTAACCTGTAAACAAATGTCACTAATCTGGCTATTTATCTGTGCGTTTTCATTGAATTGGACGGTCAAAACAGCGGCAAATTTGACTGAACTAATACGGAATTCGGACATCGCGCATCTCGCACTGAATACGAAACGATTCGATTTCCTCCAAATCAGCGTTTAAGCCACGTAACCGTCCATTTTTTAAAAATGTTTCTAAAAGTTGGTATTAGTTGGCACTCCGCACAAACCCGTGGTCATTCCCCCACACGCATTCGGAGGCCCGCGCGATGTTCTTCGGCATGGCGCAGGACATCTTGAGGGTGCAGACGAAAAAATATAGGGCTCAAGCCGCGGCCGGCTCGAACCGAAAACCAACCCAACGGGTCACGAATGCGATCCGCCAGGCAGCCAGCCTCTTTGCTGGCATGACATTGGCAGAGATGCCGTTAAACAGTTAAAGGAGCTTTCCATGGCCTCGATCATCAATACCAACATCAGCTCGCTCACCGCTCAGCGCAACCTCGGCGCCAGCCAGAGCTCGCTGGCCACTTCCATGCAGCGCCTGTCTTCCGGCCTGCGCATCAACAGCGCGAAGGACGACGCCGCCGGCCTGGCGATCGCCAACCGCATGACCTCGCAGATCCGGGGCATGGACCAGGCGGTGCGCAACGCCAACGACGGCATCTCGCTGGCGCAGACGGCAGAAGGCTCGCTCGGCGAAGTGGCCAACAACCTGCAGCGCATCCGCGAACTCGCCGTGCAATCGTCCAACGCCACCAACTCCGCCTCGGACCGCACCGCCCTCAACGCCGAAGTCAACCAGCTGGTCTCGGAAATCGACCGCGTCTCCAAGCAGTCCGACTTCAACGGCACCAAGCTGCTCGACGGCTCGTTCAGCAGCCAGCTGTTCCAGGTCGGCGCCAACGCGGGCCAGACCATCGCCGTCAACAAGATCGCCAACACCACGGCCGGCGCCCTGGGCAACGTCAAGTTCGCTGCCGCCACGACCGGCACCATCGCCGCCGGCCCCGCCGCGACGGCCAGCAACGTCAGCGGCGTGACCATCAACGGCGTGGCGATCGACACGGTGGCCATCGCTGTCGGTGACACCGGTGCCGTCACCGGCAAGGCCATGGCCGCCGCGGTGAACGCGAAGATGAGCGAGACCGGCGTCTATGCCACGGCCGACGCCACCACCGGCGCCGTGACCCTGACCACCATCAAGGCCAACCAGGACCTGACGGTCGTCGGCGGCGCCACGGGCGGCCTGTCGACCACGGCCTCCACCTTCGCGGCCGCGGGCTCCAGCTTCGCCAAGGACCTCGACATCACGACCGTGGCCGGCGCGCAGAAGGCGCTGGAGATCGTGGACGCGGCCCTGACCCAGGTCAGCAGCACGCGTGCCGACCTCGGTGCGATCCAGAACCGCTTCACCTCGGTCGTGACCAACCTGCAGACCAACTCGGAGAACACGTCGGCTTCGCGCTCGCGGATCCAGGACGCCGACTTCGCGGCCGAAACGGCCAACCTGTCGCGTTCGCAGATCCTGCAGCAGGCCGGCACGGCGATGGTGGCGCAGGCCAACCAGCTGCCGCAGACGGTGCTGAGCCTGTTGCGCTGAGCAAGGGCGAGGCGATCCCTGTGTGCGACGGCGAGGGCGCCGCGCACGACCACAGCGGCTGACGGCCATTCCGTCCGCCGCTTTTCGGCCATTCGGCGAAGGAGCATTCGACATGACGACCATTTCAGCGGCAGGCATCGGCAGCGGGCTCGATGTCGACGACATCGTCACCAAGCTCATGGCGGTCGAGCAACGTCCGCTCACCACGCTGCAGACGCAGGCCACGGCGCTGGACAGCAAGATATCGGCCTTCGGCACCATCACCTCGCAGCTCGCCTCGCTGAGCGACGCCGTGACCAAGCTGGCGGCGGCCGCCACCTGGGACGCCAAGTCGGTCAGCTCGTCGAACCCCACGGCGGCTTCGGCCACCGTGACCGGCAGCGCCGCCGCCAGCTCGTTCAGCCTCGAGGTCTCGCAGCTCGCGCGCGCGCAGTCGGTGGCCTCGAGCGCGGTCGCGGCCGGCAGCGGCTTCGGTGCCGGCACGCTGACGATCCAGACCGGCAGCTGGGCCGGCGCGTCGCCTGCCTTAACGGCCGGCAGTGCGGCCGCGGTGTCGGTGACGGTGGAGGAGGGCGACAGCCTCTCGACCATCGCCGGCAAGATCAATTCGGCCGGCGCCGGCGTCACGGCGACGATCCTCAAGGACCTGTCGGGCGAACGGCTGCTGCTGCGCTCGTCCGGCACCGGCGAGGCGGCTGGCTTTCGCGTGCAGGCCGCAGACGACTCGGCCGCGACCGGCCGGAGCCTGGCGGCGCTTTCCTTCGACGACCCCGCCGCCGGCACCGGCATGGCGGCCAATCCCGTGCAGTACGGGCTCAATGCCAAGGCCACGCTCAATGGCGTGGCCATCAGCTCGGCCGGCAACGTGCTGGCCGATACGGTGCCGGGCCTGACGCTGACGCTGTCCCAGGTCACCACCGCCCCGGTGGAGATCTCGGTCGCCACCGACACCGGCTCGCAGACCGCCGCGGTGAACGCCTTCGTCAAGGCCTACAACGCGATGAACGAGATGCTCAACGCGGCCACCCGATACGACAGCACGACCAAGACCGGGGCCCTGCTGCAAGGCGACGCCACCACGACCGGCCTGCAGACCGCGATGCGCAGCCTGGTGGGCGCGCTGTCCGGTGGCAGCGGGGCGCTGCAGCGGCTGTCGGACCTCGGCATCTCGATCGCGAAGGCCGGGGCCGGCAACCTGGAGGTGGATGCGACCCGGCTCGCCACCGCGCTCAAGGATCCGGCAGCGGTCGGCCGGTTCTTCAATGCCGCCGCGCCGGCGGACGGCAGCGCCTCGGCCGCCACGGGCTTCGCGACGCGGATGTCGGCCTTCCTGCAGGGGGCGATCGGGAGCGGCGGGATGCTGGCGGCCAAGACCGCTTCGCTCACGAGCCAGAAGACGGCCAACGGCAAGTCGCAGGACCGCCTGAGCGACCGGCTGACGCTGGTCGAGGCCAGCATGCGAAAGCAATACACGGCGCTCGACACCCGGATGAGCTCGCTTACCGCGTTGAACACCTACATCACGCAGCAGATCGCGCAGTGGAACAAAGATTCCTGATGCGCCTTCATTTCTCCGGCCGGCTGCCGATAACTGGAGGGTGAAACAATTGCTCGCCTCCACCGGGCGGAAAGGAAATCCGATGTACACCCCACCCAGTCTTCGTGCAGCCTCGGCCTACAAGTCGATCGGTGTCCAGTCCAGTGTCGACGTGGCAGATCCGCACGGCCTGATCGGGCTCCTGTTCGGCGGCCTGCTGCAGGCGGTGGGCATGGCCCGCATCGCGCTCGAGCGTGGCGACGTCCCGCTGAAGGGCGCGCAGATCATGCGGGCGGTGCGCTTCCTCGACGAAGGGCTCAAGGGCGGACTGGATTTCGAACGCGGCGGCGAACTGGCGCAGCGCCTGGGTTCGCTCTACGATTACTGCGTAGAGCGCCTCACGCTCGCCAACCTGCGCAACGACGCCGACCTGCTGGTCGAGGTCGCCGATCTGATCGGTCCGCTCGCACAGGCCTGGGATGGCATCGGTCGCTCGCGTCCGGGCCAGCCCGCTTGAGGAAGAGGAGGGGGTTCGCATGCACGAGAGACTGATGGACTACTACAAGGCGATCGAGGCCTCCAGCCGCCAGATGCTGGAAGCTGCGCGCGCCGAGGAATGGGACGAGGTGGTCCGCTGCGAGGGCGCCTGCGCGGTGCTGATCGAGCGCCTGCGCTTCCTCTCCAAGTCGCAGGAGCTGCCGAAGGGGCAACGCGCCGAGAAGTCGCTGATCATGCAGCGCATCCTGCGCAACGATGCCGAGATCCGGGTGCTGGCCGAGCCGTGGCTCAGCACCTTCGCAGAGATGTTCGACACCAGGCTGCAGCTCATCCACTAGGGCCCGGCAGCGGGCCGGATCGAAACGGCCGCCTCACACCTGCATGTTCATGATGTCGGTGTAGGCCTGCACCATGCGGTTGCGCACGTTGAGCGCCGCGGTGAAGCCGATCTGCGCCTTCTGCAGCGCGACCATGGTCTGCTCCAGGCTCACGTTGGGGTTCTCGAGCTGCACCTCGCGCTGCAGCGAAGCCGACTCGCCCTGGCTGGCGCTGACGGCCTTGAGCGCACCCGACAGCGCGCCGGCAAAGCCGGCGTCCTGAGCGCCTCCGGCCGGGGCGGCGGCGCGCGCCAGGCTCGCCGGCCGGGCGGCGATCGGTGTCGTGACGGAATTGAGGCGCAGGTCCATGGCGCTGATGCTAGGGCGACCCGCCTTCGGGCAGCGCGGGGAATTGAGCGGGAAAGGCGCACCTTATCGGGCTTATGCGCGGACCCCCTGGCTCGAATAATCGCTCGGTGCAAAGAGCCGTCCGGCTTGCTGCCGCACCCATCTACCGCCCATGTCCGCTGTTGCCGAATCCTCCGTTCCCATCGCCGCCGCCGCGCCCTGGTCCGGCCGCCTCTCGGGCCTGGCGCCCCGCCAGCGGATGCGCCTGGGCGTGGGAGTGGTGCTGATGATCGCGCTGGTCGTCGGCGCGGTCCTGATCGGCCGTCAGCCCGACTGGCGCGTGCTGTACGCCAGCCTGGGCGACAAGGACGGTGGCGCGATCATCGCCCAGCTCGCGCAGATGAACGTGCCCTACAAGTACTCCGAGGGTGGCGGCGCGGTCATGGTGCCGGCCGATCGCGTCTACGACCTGCGCCTGCGGCTGGCATCGCAGGGCCTGCCCAAGGGGGCCGTCAGCGGCTACGAGCTGATGGAGAACAACCGCTTCGGCATGACGCAGTTCCAGGAGAAGCTGACCTTCCAGCGCGGACTCGAAGGCGAGCTCACGCGATCGATCCAGGCCATCGGCGCGGTGCAGGGTGCCCGGGTGCACCTGGCGCTGCCGAACCAGAACGGCTTCTTCCGCGAGCAGCAGAAGCCGACCGCATCGGTGCTGCTCACCATGCACCCGGGGCGGTCCCTGGAACGCAACCAGATCGCAGGCATCGTCCACCTGGTCGCCTCGAGCGTGCCCGAGCTGAGCCCGTCGGCCGTGAGCGTCGTCGACGACAACGGCAAGCTGCTCTCGTCCTCGGGCGGCGACGGCAGCAGCAACGGCGTCGACGCCGTGCAGCTGCAGTACGTCCAGCAGATCGAGCAGCAATACATGCGCCGCATCCTCGACATCCTCGAGCCGGTCGTCGGCCGCCAGAACGTCAAGGCGCAGGTCACTGCCGACGTCGACTTCTCGCAGACCGAGGCCACCTCTGAGGAGCACCGCCCGAACCTCGCGCAGGACGCCAGCGCGGTGCGAAGCCAGCAGACCGTGGAGAGCGTCGGTGCCGTCGCTGCCGCAGCGCCTTCGGGCGTGCCGGGCGCCACCTCGAACCAGCCGCCCGGACCCTCGTCGGCGCCGGTCAACGGCGCCGCCCCGTCGCTGTCACCAGCCGGCGCCGCGCCGGGTGCTGCGGCCGCCGCGGCCGCGGCCGCCAAGCCGCCGACCAAGCGCGAGTCCACCATCAACTACGAGGTCGACAAGACCGTGAAGACCGTGCGCCACGCGAGCGGCCAGATCCGGCGCCTGAGTGCGGCCGTGGTGCTCAACTACCAGAGCGTCGCCGACGCACAGGGCAAGCCGGGTCCGTCGACGCCGCTGTCGGCCCAGCAGATCGAGCAGATGACGGCGCTGGTGCGCGACACCATCGGCTTCAACAAGGAGCGCGGCGATTCGGTCAACCTCATGAACGCGCAATTCCTGAGCGACCGCACGGAGGCGGCCGAGCTGCCGATCTGGAAGAACCCGCAGACGCTCGACATGGCGCGCACCTTTGCCTGGCCGGTGGGCCTGGTGCTGATCGGCGTGATCGTGCTGTTCGGCCTGGTGCGGCCCGGCATGAAGGCGCTCGTGACCCTGCAGCCGCCGCCCCAGCTGCCGAATGCGCAGGGCGGCCAGCTCAGCGCGCTGGTGGCCGAGGCCCCGGAACGCCCGCCGATCGCCGCGCCCGCGCTGCCGCAGCCCGCCGAGGCCGAGCAGGCGCGGCTGGAAGGCGCGCGCCAGATGGCCCGCGCGAACCCGGTCGCGGTCGCCGGCATCGTGAAGAACTGGGTGCACGGCGACGACGCCGCGGCCGCCGGCGCCTGAGGGTCGCAGCCATGGACGAACAGGGCCTGAACGATGCCGCGATCCTGCTGATGTCGCTGGGTGAGCAGGAGGCCGGCGACGTGCTGCGCCACCTCTCGCCGAGCGAGGTGCAGAAGATCGGCGAAGCCATCTCGAAGACGCGTGCCGTCTCGCGCGAGCGGCTGGGCGCGGTGGCCGACCGCTTCGTCAGCGCGACCGCGGGCCAGAGCCTGTTCGCGGCCGACACCAGCGAATACGTGCGCGCGGTGATGCAGCGGGCGCTTGGCGACGAGAAGGCCTCGATCCTGATGGACCGCATCGTCCAGAAGGGCGACCTGACCGGCATCGAGAACCTCAAGTGGATGGATGCGCCCTCGGTCGCGGAGCTGTTGCGCCTGGAGCATCCGCAGATCGTGGCGGCGATCCTCGTTCACCTCGAGGTCGAGCATGCCTCGGCGGTGCTCGTGAAGCTGCCCGAGCAGCAGCGCGCCGAGGTGCTGCTGCGCGTGGCCACCCTCGAGGGCATCCAGCCGGCGGCGCTCGAGGACCTGAACCAGGTGATGTTCCGGGTCCTCGCGGGCGGCGCCAAGGTGCTCAAGCCCTCGCGCGGCGGCGCGCGCACGGCCGCCGGCATGATCAACCTGCTCGGCACCGGCGTCGACACGCAGGTGATCGACGCCATTCGCAGCCACGATCCGGACCTGGCGTCGGAGATCGCGGAACTGATGTTCGTCTTCGACGACGTCATGAAGCTCGACGACAAGTCGATCCAGCTGCTGCTCAAGGAGACCGCATCCGAGACGCTGATCATCGCGCTCAAGGGCGCGGCGCCTGCGCTGCGCGACAAGTTCCTGTCGAACATGTCCTCGCGTGCGGCCGAGGCGCTGCGCGAGGATCTCGAATCGCGCGGCCCGATGCGCCTGGTGGAGGTCGAGGCGCAGCAGAAGGAAATCCTGCGCTCGCTGCGCCGCCTGGCCGACGAAGGCCAGGTGGTGCTCGGCGGCGGCGCCGGCGGCGGCATGGTCTAGCGCGATGCAGGAACTGCGCACAACCCGAGGCACCTGGCAGCAGGCCCTGATCGCGAGCGAGGACATCTCGCATGTCGCGCGCTGGCAGTTCGGCTCGGTCGGTCCGGACACGGGCGAGCCCGAGGCCGGCATCTCCGATCCGCAGGCCCTACGCGAGGCGCATGCGGCGGGCCATGCGGAAGGCTTCGCGGCCGGCCGTGCCCAGGCGCTGGCCGAAGCCCAGGCCGAGTTCGCCGCCTTCCGCGCCCACGAAGGGCTCGAGATCGCGGGCCGACTGGACGCCTTGCTGCGCGCCGCCGAGGCAGGCCTCGCCGAGGCGCAGCAGGAGATCGCGCGCGGCACGCTCGAGATCGCCTGTGCGCTGGCGCGCCAGGTGTTGCGGCGCGAACTGGCGATCGATCCGAAGGCGCTCGAGCCGGTGGTGCACGAGGCGTTGTCGCTGCTGCTGGCCGACGGCCGCAGCGCCACCGTGCGGCTGGCGCCGGCCGATTTCGATGTGCTCGACGAGGCCCTGCGTGCGCGATTCGCGGGGCAATCGGTGTCGGTGGTGGCCGATGCGGCCGTGAACCCCGGCGATTGCCTGGTCGAGTCGGCCGGTGCGGTCGTCGACGGCAGCGTGGCCACGCGCTGGACGCGGGCGGTCGCCGGGCTCGGCCTCGCGCTGCCGTGGAACGAGGAGCATCGCGATGTCCGATGAGCAGCAGCAGGCCTGGCAGCGGTTCATGGCGCAGGCGCAGGCACGCGCCGCGCACGATCCGGGCCTGGCGCAGCGCGGCACGCTGACGCGGCTGGCCGGCCTGGTGCTCGAGGCCACCGGCCTGCGCGTGCCCGTCGGTTCGCAATGCCTGGTGCGCATGGGCAGCGAGCCTGCGGTGCTGGCCGAGGTGGTCGGCTTCGCCGACCAGCGCGCCTTCCTGATGCCGGCCGGCGACGTGCATGGCCTGTCGAGTGGCGCCAGCGTGATGCCGGCACCGCCGTACGTGCCGATACCGCGACTGGGCGTCGTCGAGGGTGCGCCCTCGGCGCGCGGCGGCATGCTCCGCCTGCCGCTCGGCCTGGGCCTGCTGGGCCGCGTGGTCGATCCGCAGGGCACGCCGCTGGACCACCAGGGCCCGCTCACGATGGTCGATGCGCTGCCGCTCGACCGCCAGCCGATCAATGCGATGGACCGGGCCCCGGTGCGCGAGCCGCTGGACACCGGCGTGCGCGCGATCAATGCATTGCTGACCGTCGGGCGCGGCCAGCGCATCGGCCTGTTCGCGGGCTCCGGCGTGGGCAAGAGCGTGCTGCTCGGCATGATGGCGCGCTACACCGAGGCCGACGTGATCGTGGTCGGGCTGATCGGCGAGCGCGGCCGCGAGGTCAAGGAGTTCATCGAGGACATCCTCGGCGAGCAGGGCAGGGCGCGCTCGGTGGTGGTGGCGGCGCCTGCCGACGCACCTCCCCTGCTGCGCATGCAGGGCGCGGCCTATGCCACCGCGGTGGCCGAATACTTCCGCGACCGCGGGCAGCACGTGCTGCTGCTGATGGACTCGCTCACCCGCTACGCGATGGCGCAGCGCGAGATCGCGCTGGCGATCGGCGAGCCGCCGGCCACCAAGGGCTACCCGCCTTCGTGCTTCGCCAAGCTGCCGCAGCTGGTGGAGCGCAGCGGCAACGGGCTGGACGGCGTGGGCTCGATCACCGCGTTCTACACCGTGCTGTCCGAAGGCGACGACCAGCAGGACCCGATCGCCGATGCGGCGCGCGCCATCCTGGACGGCCACATCGTGCTGTCGCGCGCGCTGGCCGAGGAAGCGCACTTCCCCGCCATCGATGTCGAGCAGTCGGCTTCGCGCGTGATGCACAACGTGGCCCCGCGCGCCCACACCGAAACCGCACGCCGCTTTCGCGCGGTCTATGCCCGCTATCGGCAGAGCCGCGACCTGGTCCGGCTCGGCGCCTACGCCGCCGGCAGCGATCCCGCCCTGGACGAGGCGATCCGCCTGCAGCCCGCGATGACCGCCTTCCTGCAGCAGGACATGCACGAAGGCGCCTCGCTGGCGGCGAGCGTGGACGCGATGGCCGGCACGCTGGGCGGCCATCCGTGAGCGCGCAGGCCCATCCGCGCGCCCCGCACGCCGCCTTCTCCGAACACCGACCGGGAGCCTTTCCATGCCGAGCCTGACCCCGCTGCAGACCGCCATCTCGCTTGCCACCCGTGAACGCGATGCCGCCGCCCAGCGGCTGGCGGTCGCACGCCAGGGCTGGCTGGCGGCGCAGGTGCAGCTCGACCAGCTTCAGAGCTACGCGGGCGAGACCGAAGCCCGCTGGCGGCTGCAGGCGTTGCGCTGCACGCCCGAAATCATGGGCCACCACTACCAGTTCATGCAGCGCCTGAGCCATGCGATCGGCCTGCAGACGGGCGTGGTGGCACAGCAGGCCGGTGCGGTGGCATTGCTGGCCGATCGGCTGCGCGTGGCCGACACGCGGCGCGAGGGGCTGCTGCAGGTCCATGCCCGGCGCGAGGCGGAGCAGCGCCGGGCGCTCGACCGGCGCGAACAGAAGGGCTCCGACGAACAGGCCGCCCTCCAATACCGCCGGCTGGCCGCCGGATCGATCGGAGGCGCCTGATGCCGATCGAACTGGCACGCGGCAACGAGGTGGCAGCGACGGCTTCGAAGGCTCCGATCGACGGCTCGGCCTCGGCCGGTCCCGAGGATCGCGCCGCTGGCAGCAGCTTCGGTGCCGTGCTGGCGTCGATCGACGCGGCGCCGCCCGCAGCCGGGACGGGTCCCGCGATGGCGGGCAGCGACGCCAATGGCCGCAGCGACGCCGCGACTGCGGCCGGCAAGCCGGATGCCGCTGCAACTGCGGACGCCGGTGCGACCGGTGCCGATTCCGACGTGGCGCTCGAGGACGAAGCGCAGGCGCGCCGCGATCGCGACCGCGCCAGCGCGCAACGGGGTGCCGGCGAGAGCGCGGAGGCCTCGACGCTGCTGCTGGCGCAGAGCACGCTGACTGTGGTGGCCGTCGATGCCGCCGGCGTGGAGCGAGCCGCGCCCACCGTGTCGGCGCCGGCCGATGCGGCCCGGCGTTCCGTGACGGGTGATGCGCGAGCCGTCGGAATCGGCGCCACGCCGGTCGGCGCCGCGGCGATGGGCGCGAACGACGGCGTCAAGGCGGTCGCGGGGCGACAGGACCTGGCGCCCTCGAATCCGCGGGCCATGGTGGCGGCCGATACCGACGCGGCCACGCCCGCGGGTCCACGCGGACCGCAGGCGGCCGCTTCTGCGGCTGCAGCGGCCGCATCGGCAGCCGCAGCCGACAGCGCCGCCGCGGTTGCGACCGCGGGGCGCGCGCCATCGCCGGTCGCCGACGCGGCACAGGCTGCCTCGACCGCCATGACGACCGCGAGCGGAGCGCTCGCTGCCGAGGGCGGTACCGCCTGGCGCCGCGTGGCGCCCGCCGACGAATCGCCGGCATCGCCGCACGGCGCCATTTCCGCAGCGGATGCCGGTCCCGCGCCGCTGGTGGCGCCGCCCGAAGCCGCTGCGGCATCGGCAGGCGGCGGTGGCGCCGGTCTCGCCGAGCGCATGGTCGAGCAGGTCAGCTGGTGGATGGCACATCGGTCCCAGGGTGCCGAGCTCAGCATCGACTTGCCGGGCGGTGCACCGGTCACGGTGAGCGTGCAGGTGCAGGACAACCAGGCCCAGATCGCGTTCCGCAGCGACCACCCGGAGGCGCGCCAGTGGCTCAACGACGCCATGCCGCAGCTCAAGGAGATGCTGGGCAACCAGGGCCTGATGCTGTCGGGCGCTTCGGTCGGTGCCGGCGGCCAGTCCGGGCACGAAGCGGCGCGCCAGGCGCAGCGGTTCGCGGCGGCGCCGGAGGGCCAGGGCCCGGCCCGGGACGAGCCGCCGGTCGTCGCCGTGCGGCCGCGAACGCTGTCGCAGCGGGCGCTCGACCTCTACGTCTAGGCTTACCGTGCAAGCGTCCATAAAGGACGGTTTTCCTGCCGTTTATCTCGGCTTGGCAGCGGAGTCCCGGATCGAATAATCGGTGCCATGCAGAGGCCTTGGGCCGAGGCGCCGAGGCCCGCTCTGCCACCGAACCGAAGGAAAATCCGTGTCCGCCCCTGCCGTCACCGCCGCTGCCCCGGCCTCCGATGCGCCCAAGAAGAAGGGCAAGTCCCTCCTGATCGTCACGCTCGCCGCTGTCGTGCTGCTCGGAGGCGGCGCCGGCGGCGCCTGGTTCGTGCTCAACAAGCGCAGTCACGCGGCGGCCGACGAGGAGTCCGCTGCGGCACCCGCGCATGCAGAGGCGCCGACCTACCTGGCGCTCGAGAACATGGTGGTCAACCTGGCCGATCCCGGCGGCGAGCGCTTTGCCCAGATCGGCATCACGCTCGACCTCGAGAACGAGGGCGCTGCGGGCCGCATCAAGACCGTCCTGCCGACCATCCGCAACGGCGTGCTGCTGCTGGTCTCGCAGCGCACCTCCGAGGAACTGTTCAAGCGTGACGGCAAGGAAAAGCTGGCTGCCGACATCGCGCGCGAAGTCTCGCGCACGCTGGGCCACGAGGACGAGGCCCCGGTGCGCAAGCTGGCCGCCGCGGGCGACGACGACGAGGCACCGGCCAGGCCGAGGAAGAAGCGCAAGGCCGAGGCCAGCCCGGTGAAGGGCGTGCTCTTCTCGAGCTTCATCGTCCAGTAGCGGCCGGCGCGGAACCATCCCATGGAAGACATCCCCGAGAGCGTCACCGCTGGCGCGATGCCCGACGAGGCGGTCGAGCGCATGGCTGAAGCCATGGTGCGCGATCACGACCTGGCTTCGCAGGAGCGCCTGGTGCGCCGGCCGATGCCCACGCTCGAGCTCGTCAACGAGCGCCTGCAGCGCCACATGGACAGCGGCCTGTTCCAGTTCGCGCGCCGCACCCCCGAGATCACGATCGAGCCGATCGCGGTGCAGCGCTACAGCGAATTCCTCGCCACGCTGCCGACCCCCGTGTCGTTCAACGTGGTCGCCATGCGGCCCTTGCGCGGCAGCGGCCTGGTGGTGTGCGATGCGACGCTGGTGTCGGCGCTGGTCGATGCGCTCTATGGCGGCGCCGGCACCCTGCAGGCGACGATCGAGGGGCGCGATTTCTCGCCGACCGAGCAGCGCGTGATCCAGCGGCTGCTCGCCCTGCTGTGCACTGAATACGCCAAGGCCTGGAAGGGCATCTATCCGCTCGAACTCGAGTTCCAGCGCTCGGAATCGCACGCGCGCTTCGTCAACATCGCGGCTCCGGCCGAGCTCGTGATCGCGACCACGCTGAACATCGCCTTCGGCGAACTGCGCGGCGCGCTGCGCATCTGCATGCCCTGGGCCGTGCTCGATCCGGTGCGCGACATGCTCTACGGCGCCCAGCAGGCCGATGCCCTGGCCGAGGACCGGCGCTGGGTGACCCAGCTCACGCGCGAGATCCAGGCCGCCGAGATCACGCTCACGGCCGAACTGGCACGGCCCGAACTCAGCGTGGGCGAACTGCTCGCGATGAAGCCGGGCGATTTCATTCCGCTCGAACGGGCGTCGCGGATCGTCGCCGCGGTCGACGGCACCCCTGTTTTCGCCTGCCACTACGGCACTCACAACACGCGCTACGCGCTGCGCATCGACGAATGCCTGCGCAGCGACAGCGCGCACTGGATCGGAGGCTCCCATGTCCACTGAACAACAGACCGCTTCGCAGGCGCCCGGCGCCGACTGGGCCGAGGCGCTCGAAGCCCGCGCCGACACCTCGGCGCCGCAGGCAGCCAACGCATCGCTCAACGACATCCAGCGCGTGCTCGACATTCCGGTGCAGCTCTCGGTCGAGCTCGGCCGCAAGAAGGTGCCGATCAAGCAGGTGCTGCAGCTCGCCCAGGGTTCCATCGTCGAGCTCGATGCCCTGGCGGGCGAGCCGATGGACGTGCTGGTCAACGGCTACCTGGTCGCCCAGGGCGAGGTGGTGGTCGTCAACAACCGCTTCGGCATCCGCCTGACCGACGTCGTGACGCCGTCCGAGCGGCTGCGGCGCATCCACCGCGCCTGAGCCGCCGATGACACAGAGCCTGATCACCGTCGTGCTGTTCGTGGTGCTGCTGTGCGCGATGCCGTTCGCGCTGCGCCGCCTGCAGGCCCGGCGTGGCATCACCGGCGGGATGGTCGCGGGCACGGCGTCGAAGCTGCTGTCCACCGTCGCGGTCGGGCCGCAGCAACGCGTGGTCACGGTCGAGGTCGGCCCGCACGGTGCCAGGACCTGGCTGGTGCTCGGTGTGACCGGCCAGTCCATCAACTGCCTGCACGTGCTGCCGGCCACTCCGGCCGAGGGTGCGATCGATGTCTAGCCGACTTCTTCGGCGGGCCGCGGCGGGCGCTGCCGTCCTGGCGCTTGGCGCCTGGGCGCCCTCGGCGCTGGCGCAGGCCGCAGCCGGCCAGTTGCCGCTGGTGATCGGCTCGGGCGCGGGCGGCACCAGCTACTCCGTGCCGGTGCAGACGCTGCTGTTCTTCACCGCGCTCTCGTTCCTGCCCGCGATCCTGCTGATGATGACCGGCTTCACGCGCATCGTGATCGTGCTGTCGCTGCTGCGTCAGGCGCTCGGCACCCAGTCGGCGCCGCCGAACCAGGTGGTGGTCGGGCTGTCGCTGTTCCTGACCTTCTTCGTGATGGGACCGACCATCGACCGCGTCTACAACGAGGCCTATCTGCCCTACACGCAGAACACCCTCGGCTTCGAGGCGGCGGTCGCCAAGGCCGAGGCGCCGATGCGCGAGTTCATGCTCAAGCAGACGCGCCAGTCCGACTTCGCGCTGTTTGCACGCCTCGCCAAGCTGCCGGCCGCCACCACGGCCGAGAACGCGCCGATGCGGGTGCTGATCCCGGCCTTCGCGACCAGCGAGCTCAAGTCGGCGTTCCAGATCGGCTTCATGATCTTCATCCCGTTCCTGGTGATCGACATCGTGGTGTCGAGCATCCTGATGTCGCTCGGCATGATGATGCTGTCCCCGGTGCTGGTGGCGCTGCCGTTCAAGCTCATGCTGTTCGTTCTGGCCGACGGCTGGAACCTCCTGATCGGCTCGCTGGCCGCGAGCTTCGTCCAGTGAACGCCCAGACCGCCCTCACGATCGGCCAGGAAGCCCTGGTGCTGCTGCTCACGGTGTCGCTGCCGGTGCTGGTCGCGGTGCTCGTGGTCGGCCTGCTGGTCAGCATCTTCCAGGCCATCACGCAGATCCACGAGGCCACGCTGGCCTTCGTGCCCAAGCTGCTGGCCGCGGTGGCGGTCTTTGCGATCGCCGGGCCGTGGATGCTCAACACGCTGGTCGACTACATCCGGCGCACCATCGAGTCGATCCCGCAGATGGTGCTCTAGGGTGCTCACCTTCACCGAGGCCCAGCTGATGGGCTGGATCACGCCGGTGCTCTGGCCCTTCCTCCGGGTGCTGGGGCTGTTCACGACCTCGCCGCTGTTCTCCACCCGCGCCATTCCGGTGCGCGCGCGGATCGGGCTGGCCTTCCTGATCGCGCTGTGCGCCCAGGCCTCGCTGCAGGGGCAGCCGACGGTCGCGCTCGACAGCCCGGCCATGCTGGGTGCCCTGGTGCAGCAGGTCGGCATCGGCATGGCGATCGGCTTCACGGTGCGCCTGGTGTTCACCGCGGTCGAGCTGGCGGGGGAAGTGGTCGGGCTCCAGATGGGCCTCAACTTCGCGTCCTTCTTCGATCCGATGAGCAATGCGCAGACCAGCGCGGTCTCCAAGTTCATGAGCAACATCGCGATGCTGCTGTTCATTGCCATCAACGGCCACCTGACCATCCTGATGGCCGTGATGAAGAGCTTCGATGCCTTCCCGATCGGGGGCAGCCTGATGCAGGCGCTGGCGCGGGCGCGCATCCACGAGCTCGGCGCCGACCTGTTCGCCAGCGCGCTGTGGATCGCGCTGCCGATGATCGCGCTGCTGCTGTTCGCCAACCTGACGCTCGGCGTCATCTCGCGCGTGGCGCCGCAGATGAACATCTTCGCAATCGGCTTTCCGGTCACGCTGGTGGCGGGCCTGGCCGGCATCACGCTCACGCTGCCGATGATGGAGCAGCCGCTCACCATGCTGATGGAACAGATGATGGTCCGTCTCGCCGGCGGGCGCTGAGCGCCGTCGAGGCGGTCCGGCCCGGGCGGTGCGAGTGGATTTCGCCCGTTTTCGTGACTTCGGGCTCAACTTTCTTCACGGACGGTCGATAAAGGAGCAGAGCCCAGCCGCTTTTCCTCTGGAGTCCATCATGACTGTCGCGTGCCCCGAAAGCCCTCCTTCGACTGCCGCCGAATCCCGCAGGCGCGAGCCACCGCCCTGTGCGCGGCGCTTCGTCGTCGATACCAGCCGCAGCGTGGTCGGCTACCAGGGGGTTCCGCGCGCCAGGACCCTGAGCCCGGTCGGCCGTGCCGGACCGGACGGCGGCCGCGGCGGCAGCGCGGAGGGCGAGGCGCTGCTGACGCTGGTGAAGCCGACCTTCGTGCGCTGCACCTGCGAGGAACTCGCGAGCGGTGAACTCGACTGGCTCGATGCCGGGACGACGGTGCTCGAGATCATCCAGTTCGCCGAAGGCGGCTCGGACGGCTCCGCGCTCGACCTCGCGGTGCTCCAGGCGACACGCAGCAAGGGCTACAAGCTGGCCTTCGACGCCCGCCTGCTCGACAAGGCCTACGCCGCCTTCGTGCCGCTGGCCTCCTACCTGATCCTGGACATGGGCGTCATGGAACTGGACCGGGCCGCCGCAGTGGCACGCGCCGTACACGCCCATGCGAAGGCCGTCACCTTCGCCACCCAGGTTCGCACGGCCGCGGAGTTCGACTTCCTGGCGCGCGCCGGCGTCAAGCTCTACGAAGGTCTCTGGTTCACGCAGCCGCCCGCCACGCCCGACCGGTCGGTGCAGCTCGGCTACGCGTCGCTGGTCGACCTCATGAACATGGTGACGCGCGAAGCCGAGGTCGGCGAGATCGAGGACCTGCTCAAGCGCGCACCCACGCTGTCCTTCAAGCTGCTGCGATACCTCAATTCCGCCGGCTTCGGGCGCCACGTCGAGATCACCTCGTTCCGGCACGCGGTGCTGACGGTCGGCATGAAGCGGCTGCTGCGCTGGACCGCGCTGCTGATCGCGGGAACGCCCACCGCCAACATCGCCCCCGCGGTCGGCACCCTGGCGACCGTCCGCGGCCGCATGATGGAACTGCTCGTGGCGGAGGCGCTGTCGCCGGAAGACGCCGATCTCGCCTTCGTGACCGGCATCCTCTCGATGCTCGACGCGCTGCTGGGCATGGCGCTGCCCGATGCGCTCGCGCTGGTGACGGTGCCGAAGTCGGTGGCCGATGCCATCCTGCGCGGCGAGGGCCCGTATGCGCGTTACCTCGCCATCGCCAAGGCCTGCGAGACCGGCGACGAGGCGCCGGTCGACATTCTCTCGAGCCGCTACGGCATTTCCGCCACCCACATGATGGTCACGCACCTGGATGCGCTGGCGTGGACGGAGCAGTGGTGAGCCTTGCGCGCTGCGTGCTTTCGCTTACAACCTGGTGGATTTCGAGACGCGGGGCAGGCGCGCGTCGAGCCATGATCCGGGCATGGAATGGATGCTCGCCTGGTTCGTCTTCGGGTCGCTAGCCGCTCACGAAATCAGCGGGCTCTCCACGAGTCCCGGCGGCGGACCTGTGCTTGCCATCCTCTACGGCGTGGCAGGCCTGGTGGGGCTCGTCATGATGATTCGACGCGCCATCCGGCGCGCGCGCGCGGCCCAGCTCTATCCGTCCTTGGCCATCAGCCTGCTCGGCACGGCGCTGTGCGTCTGGCTGCTGCAGCAGCGCATGGTCCCGCCGGCCTGGGCGGGCAGCTTCTTCGTCGCCGCCGGGCTTCTCGCGCTTTCAAGTTGCGCCATCCTGGGCGGGATCGTCCTCGCGTGGCGCCGGCGCGAGGCCCTTCGCGATCGCCGGAGCCGCGAGCTGCGGGCATCGGAACGGCAGAGGCTGCTCGAGCGAGACGCCTCCAGCCCGCTCCACCAGCTCGTCGCCGAGCTGGAGAACCCGCCGATCGAGGATGAGGCGGATCTTCTTCCGCCGAGGCCGCCGAGGGCGCCGAGAGCGCGAAGGGCGTGAGCCCGTTGCCCGAAGGACAGTGCGCGGTCTCATCGCCTCCGGTCATGTGTGGACGGCGATGCGAGACCTACCTTAGGATTCGGCTGCCGCCCAGGACCCGGTGACCGCCTGGAACGGCGCAACCCTGGAGAGCCACATGCCGCGCCGCCTTGTCCTCTGCCTCGACGGGACCTGGAACACCCAGAGCAGCTTCACCAACGTGTGGCGCATCAACGTCGCGCTGAGTCGCACGGCCGAGCAGGAGGTCTATTACGACCAGGGCGTAGGCACCCGTGCCTTCGAAGGCATTTCCGGCGGCGCACTGGGCAAGGGCCTTTCCGCGACCGTGCTGCGTGCCTACCTCTGGCTCACCGAGAAGTACCGGGACGGCGACCAGATCTTCGTCTTCGGCTTCAGCCGCGGCTCCTACACCGCCCGCAGTCTGGTCGGCTTCCTGAGCGTGTGCGGCATCCTGCGGCCCGATGCACCGATCAACATCGACCAGGCCTTCTCCTACTACCGAAAGCCGGGCGTGACACGGGAGTCGGAAGGTGCGGTCGAGTTCCGGGAGCGCAACTCGCTCGAGTTCGAGCATGGACGCCCGCCCTGCGTTGAACTCCTGGGAGTATTCGACACCGTGGGCGCGCTCGGGATTCCCTACGCCCAGATTCCGCTGTTCGAGGACTACAGATGGCACAAGGTCCACCTCAGCGAGATCGTCAGGCATGCCTATCACGCGCTCGCGATCGACGAGCATCGCGAGCTCTTCGATGCCGCCCTCTGGAGGAATCGATACCCCCACCAGACCGTGGAGCAGCGATGGTTCGTCGGTGCCCACGCCAATGTCGGCGGCGGCTATCTCGAGGACCGGCTCAGCATTCGCCCGCTCGAGTGGATGCAGCAAAGGTCGAAGGCGCTCGGACTCCAGTTCGACTACGACCCCTGCCGGATCCGTGATCGGTCGGCCTTCCTGTCCGAACCGGTGAAGGACTCCTGGGCCGAGTTCCTGAGTGGCGGCTACGCCAAGGTACGCAACGTCAAGAACGCGTTCACTTCACCCCGTTTCTACAGGACGATCGGCTCGCGTGAATTCTGGGAACCCGGCCGGGAGGATTTCGCGATGCCGCGCCGCTTCGACACCTTGCACAAGGCAGGCGAGCGCATCCGGCTGGGCCTCGAGCGCCGAGGATGGGTCGATCCCGCGAAACGGCCGGACCCGGCCGTCGGAGAGGTGCTGGATGGTTCGGTGGACGAGCGCGTTCGCCGAAACCGGCTCTATCGGCCTCCGAACCTGAAGCCTTTCTACGATCAAGCAACCTGGGGTTCCTGATGAGCAACTACGAGACCGATCCATACCGTGGCCGGGCGATCTCTCCGGATGGTCCGCCCGTGGAGCGCGCGCGCGAGCAAGACACCGTCCAGCTGACGGACTTGAGCGCCAGGGCCATCAGCCTCTTCCAGAAGCAGTCCGAGCTCACGGACAAGCTGTGGGCCTATTTCGGCACGTATTCCGGCATGGCGATGCTTGCCGCCCTGGGCGCGCCGATCCTGGCCCAGAACGGCTTGCTGCCTTCGAATTCGACCTTCTACCTGATCACCCTCTTCTCGCTGGCCACGCTGGCCTATTTCGTCTTTGCCTACTCGAATCGCGAATCGCTCAACGTGGCCCAGGAGGCGCTCGGCCGGATGGCCGCGCAAGCCACCGTTGCCTCGGGAATCCCGTTCGCGGTCGTCAAGACGCCCAGGGCGATGGCGTTCCACAAGTGCATCTCGTGGATCATTCTCTGCACGCTGGTCGTCGGCTTCTGGTCGGCCGTGTCCCCGGCGGCGAGAGTGATGGCACTGCAGTCGCCCGCAGCGGGATCGGTGGTGCTGGTGCCGGCAACCGTGGCGATGCCCGCGCCGGCTGCACCTGCCGCGCCGCCGGCACTCGCGCCCGTTCGCTGAAGGCTCGACGGCATCGTCTCCAGGGGCACGAAGGCCGATCCCTGCTAGGACGCCCGTCGGATCAGCCAGCCTGTCGCGGCCGCGCCTGCCAACAGGACGGCGATCGTCGTCAGCGCGCCGCCCGACGGGTGCGCGTCCTTTGCGTCGGCTGCGACGGCAGGGACCGCAGACGCGGCAGGGGCCGACAGATTCACGAAGGGGCTGTATGCGGCCCCGCCCGCTGTGGTGTCGGGTGCTCGATCCGACTCGGCCTCATCGGCGTGCACGACCCCTGCCAATGGCCTGACCTCGGGACGTGCCGCGACCAGCCCGCCGGGCAGTCCGCCCTCGGCCCGGGCCGTCATGGACAGCGTTGCAGCCGAGGCGGCAAGGACCACCGCCGACGGCCAGCGCCACGCCGTGGCACCAGCCATCAGTCGTTGCTCCGGTCGCATTTGCGCGCGTTGACCAGGCAGCGCGCGTAGTCCGCGTCGTGCTTGAGCAGGAACATCGCCCGCGCGACCACGGCGGTGTCCGCGAAATCGCTGAACAGGCCGTCGACGCCGGCTTCATAGAAGGCCAGGTACTCGTTGACCGGATTGCCGCCGAAGTCGCCGGTCAGCCGCTTCTGTTCGCTGCGGAAGGTGTAGGGGTGCACCAGGAGCCCGAGCTTGTGGGCGTTGGCGATGACGTCAGTCGGCGGCAGCAGCACGCGATCGCGGTCGTCCACCACGCCGTCGCCGGTCGCGTCCGCGCAGGCCGTGCCCTGCATCTTCTTGCACTTGCTCGAGATCAGGTAGGGCTTCCACGGTCCGATGCCGTCCGCGTAGCCCTTCACCTCGCGCAGGCCCCGTGGCGTCACCAAGTCGCCGAACTGGCCTTCGCGACCGGAGACCACCCAGTCGTACGGCTTGTCGTAGGGCTTCGTGAAATCGAGCGAGCCGTCCGGATGCACGTCGTTGGCGTCGACCAGCTGGATCAGCCTGACGCTGGTCTTGCTGCGCAGGTAGCGCAGGTTGGCCGTCTCGAACGACTGGATGAAGACCGGCGCATTGCGGTGGTTCCAGCCCGCCGCACCCAGCACGGCCAGCAGGCGATCTTCGAGGGGCAGGCCGATCGCCTGGTGGTAGGTCGGGTGCTTGGTCTCGGGATAGATGCCGATGCGGCGGTCTTCCTCGCGCGACTTGCGCTTGGCCAGATCGATCACCTCGGTCAGCGTCGGGATCGTGAACCTGCCGTTGAAGGACTGGTCGCGCTCGGGGAAGGACTGGACGGCGCGCAGCTGCTTGATCTCGGCCAGAGTGAAGTCGCTGGCGAAGAAGCCTTCCGTGGCCACGCCGTCGAGCATCACGGTGCGCCGGCGATCGGCGAACTTCGGCAGGCTCGCCACGTTGGTGGTGTCGATGAGGTTAGGCTCGTGGCGCGCGATCAGCACGCCGTCCTTGGTCGCCACCAGATCGGGCTCGATGTAGTCGGCGCCCAGCGCGATGCCGAGTGCATAGGCCTCCAGCGTGTGCTCGGGCAGGTAGCCATTGGCACCGCCACGATGCCCGATCACGATCGGCGCGTTGTCGCCGCGTCGTCGCGCCTGTTCCTCGTGGGCCGTGGCGGGGAGGGTCCCGGCCGAGAGGAGGCCGAGCCCGAGGAGGGCCGCGGTGAACTTCTTGAGGTTGGTCATGCGAGATCTCCGTTTGAGGAACGGCGAACACTAGCGCCCGCACATGTCAGGGCGGTGAACGCGCTGGAGCGCGTGGCCAGGTCTGGCACGGCGGGTTTCCAAGTTCTAAGATCGGACCCGTATGCAGAAGATCGGTGTTCTCTTCGTCTCTCGTCGAAACTCGCTGCGCAGCATCCTTGCCGAGGCCTGCCTGAATCACGTGGGCTCTCATCGCTTTCGGGTTTTCTCGTGCGGCCAGCCCGGGCAGATTGCCGGCGCCATTCACCCGGCTGCGCTGGGCGCGCTTCACAGCGCGAGCATCCCCCTGCCGGTCGCGCCCTTGCGCGGCTGGGATGCGTTCACCCGCTCCGGTGCTCCTCGGGTTGATTTCGTAATCACGCTCGACGAGACGGTCGCCCTGGCCGAGCCCCGCTGGCCGGGCCAGCCGGACTCCGCTGTCTGGCCCTTCGAGGATGTGGCCGCCCTCGACGACCCTCAGGCCGCGGCACATGCCGCGATCCAGGTCCTCTATGCGCTGCGGCGGCGCCTCGAATTGCTGGTCAACCTCCCGATGCAGGGCACGGACCGGAGTGCGCTGCGCTCCGACGTGCGCGGCCTGCGCGACATGCACTGACTCGGGCGCTGTGGCGAGGCGCCGCTTGCGCGCCGGGAAGGCCGCGCGGCGCATCGCCGGTTCTGTCACAGAGCGTTGCTAGCATCCGGCGATGAACGATTTCGAGGTCTCGCGCCGACGCCTTCTGTGCGCATCGGGCGTTGCATTGTCGACGCTCGTCGTGCCGCCGCCGGCCTCGGCGGTCCAGCCCCGGGCCTCGCGTGACATCTCGCCCAAGGTGATCCAGCTGCTGGACATGTCCCCTGCCCAGCAGGAGCTCTCGCGCGACTACGCGACCGGCGTTCGATTGGCGTTCGCGGAGCTTCGCAAATCGAATCCGGCCCTGCCTCAGATCATGACGGTCGAAGTCGATGGCTCGGACGCATCGCTGCGCGCCGCCATTCAGGACGTCAAGGCCGATTCGAGCCAGGTTGCGCTGCTGGGTACCGTTGGCGAAGGGCTGGCCCTGGCGTCGATCCGAGAAGCCCAACGGGTCCGACTCGAGATCGCGCACGTGGCGCCATGGCTCGCCGACCCGCGATACGACCGCGATCCGCATCTGGTTGCGCTCTTCGCTTCGCGGGAGGAGCAGATGCGTCAGGTGCTGAAGGGCCTGGCGATGATGGGCGTGGGCGAGCTCGGCGTCGTCTACGCGAGCCCGACGCACGCCGAAGCGCTGCAGGCGGGCACCGCGGCCCTGACGTCACGGCTGGGAGTCAAGGTCCGCTATCTGACGGCGCCCGCCGGCCAGGACCTTGCGGGGTTTGCCGCTCGCCTCAAGCGCACCGATCCCTACTTCCTCGTCTTCATGGGCGGCAGCATCGAACTGGCGCAGTTCACCCAGGGCTTGAGCGCACGCGGCCAGCAGCACTACCTGATCTGCCTGGCCGACGTGGACACCACGACCTTCAAGCAGCTTGCGCCGGGCCGGAGCGTGCCGATCGTCTTCACCCAGGTCGTGCCGAATCCGCACTCCAGCAAGGTGCCGCTCGTGCGGGCCTACCGTGACGCGCTCGAGCGCCTCTTCGACGAGGCGCCATCGCCGATCAGCCTGGCGGGCTACATCGCGGGCCGCTACGCCGGCGCAGTGCTGGCTGGCATCGAACCGGGGGCAGGGCGGTCCAAGGTGCTGGCCGAGTTTCAGCGGCGCAGATCCATGCAGCTGGACGGATGGCGCGTGGACTTCGACGGCGGCGCCCGAGGCGGCAGCTACGTCAGCCAGTTGCTGTTGAATGCGCAAGGCGTCTTCATCGGGTAGAGACGAGCGATGCCTGGCCGGGGAGCCACAGGCGTTTCATGCGCGGCATCTAGAGTCGAGATCCGACTCCACCCATGCCAATGACCTGTCAAGAAACCTCGATTCCGTTCGTCCACCCCGTCTACGTCCGAAGCATCGTCGACTGCCTCAACGGCCGCGGTGTGCCGGCCTCCCAGGTGCTCACGAACGCCGGCCTCGACTGGCAGGACCTCAGTGACGACGGCGCCCTGATCGACTTCTCGGTGTTCCGGCGCTTCGTCATGCACGCGGTGCGCGCCAGCGGAGAGCCTGCACTGGGCGTGCTCTCGGGCGCCATGCTGCAGCCCTATCACAGCCCGCTCGGCATGGCCGCGGTCACCAGTGGCACGCTGGGCCAGGGCCTGTCGTTCCTGAGCCGCCATGCATCGCTGATCTTCCGAGGCATGCATTTCCGGCTCGACGACGACGGCCGCCGGAGCACGCTGCGCATCAGGCCCGTGCGGCCGATCTGCGATACCCATGTGTTCGTCATGCAGTCGATGGTCGGGGCGCACTGCCGCATCCTCGAGGCGATGCTCGGCCGTCCGGCCGACGAACTCGCGGTCGGCCTGCCCTACCCGCGGCCGGCAGGCGTCGACGAGCCTTGCCTGCGCTACGTGCGGTCGGTGGTCTACGACCAGCCCTGCCTGTGGTTCGGGCTGCCGGCCAGCCTGCTCGCAGCGCCGCCGCCATCGGCCGACGCAAAGGCCTTCGCACTCGCGTCGAAGGCCTGCCTCAGGATGGAGTCGGAGCTCGGCCAGGCGGGCTTCGTCGAACGCGTGCGGCAGGTATTGCTCGAGCACCTGCCCAGCAATCCCGACATCCACACGCTGGCGCCGGAACTCGGCGTGTCTTTACGCACGCTGATGCGCCGGCTCGCCGACGCCGAGCTCAGCTTTTCGGGGATCAAGAACGATCTGCGCCGCACGCACGCGGCCTGGTACCTGCGGAACACCCAGATGTCGATCGAGGACATCGCCTTGCAGCTCGGCTACAACGACCACACCAACTTCAGCCGCAAGTTCAAGGACTGGTATCGCGTGCCGCCTAGCAAGATGCGGCAGGCCTTTCGAACTAGCCCGCACTGAAGCCGCGGCCGGCCTCGGGCTGCCGCTGGCCGCGGCCCGCGCCCAGGCGCACCCGGATGCGCGCCACCCCGGCGGGCGCGGGCGGGCGCGTCGGGGCTGCAAGCTGCTGCGGCGCCGTATCGGGAATCGGGTCGTCGTTGCCGATGGTCTCGTTGACGCACGAGAGCATCTCGACGCAGCGTTGACGCAGGTCGAAGCCGCGCTGGGTCAGCAGGACCTTGCGGGTCGTCGCTGCAGCAGCGGCGTGCCCAGCAGAGCCTCGAGCCTCGAGATGCTCCGGCTCACGCTCGACTTGTGGATCTGCAACGCATCGGCCGCCAGCGAGAAGCTGGCGAGCGAACCCACGTAGGCGAATATCCGCAGATCGTTGAGGTCGATGTGCCTGCCCGCGAGGGCACTGGAGCCAGTGGCGTTCTGCATTTGGGAATTCCTTGAAGGGCCGCCCGGCCTCGTGCCGGGCGGCCTTCGGTCGACTGACGATTCGGATCCGGACCGGATCAGAACGAGTGGCGCAGGCCCACGTCCCAGCCGGTCGAGCTCTTCGGCGTCATGGTGCCGGTCAGGGCGGTGGTCGTCGTGTAGAAGGTCGGGCCGCCCAGGGTCAGGTCGGCGCCGTCCTTGTTGCTGATGCGGGCCACGGTGGCGTAGAGCGCGGTGCGCTTGGACAGGTTGTGCACGTAGCCCAGCGCGAACTTGTCGGCCTTGGGGTCGGGGCGGAAGCCGAACAGCTGGTTGATGTAGGCGCCCGTGTTCTTGTAGTCGACGGCCGAGTAGGACATCCGGATCAGGCCGGGGCCGACCGGAATGCTGGCGCCCAGCAGCCAGCCGTTTGCGCCCGGCTCGCGGAAGCTGAACGGGTTGGTCACGCCGGCCACGATGTTGCTCGAGGTGTCCTGCTTGAGGTCGGCCTTGGAGATCTCGCCGAACAGCTTGACGACGCCGAAGTCGTACGAGGCGCCGATGTTCAGCGTGTCGAGGTTGTTGGTCGTGCCGGCGTAGTAGTTCGATGCGATCGTGCTCTTCGCATACGAGAGCGCGACGTCGAACGGCCCGTTTGCCCAGCCGATGCGGCCACCGATGTAGCGGCCTGCACGTTCGTTCAGGCCGGTGCCGAGCAGCGCCGGGTTGGCGACCACCGCAGTGGCGCCGGGCGGCGTCAGCGAACCCGGGTCGCAGCTGGTCTTCTCGTTGAACGCGTACATGAACTGGCCGTAGATGCCGCCCAGGTTCGGCGGCAGGAAGTAGCCGATCGAGTTGCTCGCGCGCTGGTAGGTGCCGTTCGCCGTGAAGCCGCCTTGCGAGATCACGCTGCCGGCGTTGTTGTAGCCGTTGGCGGTCGAGATCAGGTTGGTGCCCACGCCGTTGGTGCCGAAGGGATCGAACACCGAGTCGTTCCAGTAGGTGGGCGTGTAGTCGCGGCCGAGACGGAATTCACCGAAGACGCCGGACAGGCTGACGGTCGAGCGGCGGTTGAAGAGGCCGCTCACCGAAGCGCCCGAGTTCGCGACGTTGCCGCCGGTGGTGCCGTCGTCGTTGTTGAGACCGGCTTCGAGCCAGAAGCTGGCCGACAGGCCGCCGCCGAGGTCCTCGACGCCGCGGAAGCCCAGACGGCTCGAGTTGTAGCCGCCGCTGCGCATCACGGTCTGGCTCTTCGTGACGTCCTGGCCCAGCGCGCCTTCGGACTTGTTCGAGAAGCCGCTGACGGTGGCATCGAGCACGCCGAACAGCGTGACCGACGATTGGGCCGAAGCGAGGCCGGTGGCGGCCAGTGCAGCCAGCGCGACAAGAGATTTTTTCATTGCAGGTTTCTCCAGGATTGAACAGAGGCTCCGGTGCGATGGGCTCAAGGCACCGGGCCGACCTCCTTTCGGGAAGCTGAGTCGATTGCAGCTTCGCGAGATGACCTGGCCGCTGCCCCTATGCAAAGCAGAGCCAAAACTATGCAAGTCAAACCGGCGATTCGAAGACCCGTTGTGGCGTGGAGACAAGCCCCGGTCATGCGCCATGCCTCGCATCGCAATGTGACGAATGATTGCAGCGCCGTCTTTTCAGGCGCCGACCGCTCTGAGAATCCCTTCGACCTAAACAAGGAGACGAAGATGGGCGACCCCGTGACTGACAAGATTCAGTCGAATCCCAAGTACCTCGAACTGCGCCGCAAGCGCAACCGCTATGGTGGCTGGCTCACCGCATTGACGCTGCTGGTGTACTACGGCTACATCGCGCTGATCGCGTTCGACAAGCCCTTCCTGGCCCAGCGAATCGGCGCAGGCGTGACCACCATCGGCATCCCGATCGGTCTCGGCGTGATCGTCTTCACGATCGTGATCACGGCCATCTACATCCGGCGTGCCAACGGCGAGTTCGACTGGCTCACGGCCGAGATCATCCGCGAGGCCACGCGATGAAGGCCCGCCGCATCATCTGCGCCGCCGCGCTGCTGGCCGGCGCGTGCAGCCTCGCCGCAGCGGCCGGTGGCGACGTCGGCCAGGCCGCGAAGCAGCCGACCAACTGGATCGCGATCGCGATGTTCTCCGGCTTCGTCCTGCTGACGCTCTGGATCACAAAGTGGGCCGCCTCGCGGACCAAGTCGGCTTCCGACTTCTATACGGCCGGCGGCGGCATCACGGGCTTCCAGAACGGGCTCGCGATCGCCGGCGACTACATGTCGGCAGCCTCCTTTCTCGGCATCTCGGCCGCCGTGATGGCGACCGGCTACGACGGGCTGATCTATTCGATCGGCTTCCTGGTCGGCTGGCCCATCATCACCTTCCTGATGGCGGAACGGCTTCGCAACCTCGGCAGGTTCACCTTCGCCGACGTCGCCGGCTATCGCTTCCGGCCGGGCCCGATCCGCGCCTTTGCGGCCTCTGGCACGCTGGTGGTGGTGGCCTTCTACCTGATCGCGCAGATGGTCGGCGCCGGCCAGTTGATCAAGCTGCTGTTCGGACTCGACTACTGGATCGCGGTGGTGATCGTCGGCGCACTCATGATGGTCTACGTGCTGTTCGGCGGCATGACCGCCACGACCTGGGTGCAGATCATCAAGGCGGTGCTGCTCCTGGCCGGCGTGAGCTTCATGGCGCTGATGGTGCTTGCTGCCTTCAGCTTCAGTCCCGAGGCGCTGTTCGCCAAGTCGGTCGAGGTGCGCACGCAGATCGCGGCCAACGGCGGCAAGAGTCCGCTCGAGGCGTCCGCCATCGGCCAGAGCATCATGGGGCCGGGCGGCTTCGTGAAGGACCCGATCTCGGCGATCTCCTTCGGCATCGCGCTGATGTTCGGCACTGCAGGGCTGCCGCACATCCTCATGCGCTTCTTTACGGTGCCCGACGCCAAGGAGGCACGCAAGTCGGTGTTCTGGGCCACGACCTGGATCGGCTACTTCTATCTTCTGATCTTCATCATCGGCTTCGGTGCGATCACGCTGGTGCTCACCAATCCCGATTTCGCCGATGTCGCGACAGGCACCATCAAGGGCGGTGGCGGCGCTGCCAACATGGCCGCAGTGCTGGTTGCCAAGGCGGTCGGCGGCAACCTCTTCTATGGCTTCATCTCCGCGGTGGCCTTTGCCACCATCCTTGCGGTGGTGGCGGGCCTGACGCTGTCGGGCGCCTCGGCCGTGTCGCACGACCTCTACGCAACCCTGATCAAGAAGGGCAAGGCCGACAGCCGCGCCGAACTCAAGGTGTCGCGCATCACCACGGTCGCCTTGGGCATCGTGGCGGTGCTGCTGGGCATCGCGTTCGAGAAGCAGAACATCGCCTTCATGGTGTCGCTCGCCTTCGCGGTCGCAGCCTCGGCGAACTTCCCGGTGCTGTTCATGTCGGTGCTGTGGAAGGACTGCACGACGCGCGGCGCGGTCATCGGCGGGCTGCTCGGGCTGGTTTCGTCGGTGGCGCTGACGATCGTCTCGCCTTCGGTGTGGGAAGCGACGATGGGCCATCCCGCGGGCTCGGCCTGGTTCCCTTACGCCTCGCCCGCGCTGTTCTCGATGACGCTGGCCTTCTTCGGCATCTGGCTTTTCTCGATCACCGACCGGAGCAGGCAGGCGCAGCAGGAGCGCACGGCGTTTCCGGCGCAGCAGGTGCGCTCGGAAACGGGGCTGGGCGCTTCGGGGGCCTCGGGGCACTGATGGCGTGGCGCTGCCACTGCGCCGGGCGGACGCGTCGGCCGCCAGGTCATGGCGCGGAGGAGGCAGGGCAGGTTCCCTGCCGCACGCCGGACTCGCCCGGCGCGAAGTAGGCGCCCGGGTTCCGGCAGGAGCGAGAATCGCGTTCGCCTCGTGACAAGGAATGCAGGCCGTCGACGACATCGAGTGCCGTCGGCGGCTGCGGACTGCGCGAGGAGGCTGTCCCTGTTCGATCTCACTTCTCTACCCACCGGGCCGCGGGCGATCTCCGCGCTCGAACTTCAATGCGCCTATGCTCGACGCGATTCGCCATTCGCTGATAACCATTGCGATCATCACGTTGCTCGAGATCGTGGTGATCGTTCGCATCCTCCTGCGGCCGAACCGCGATCCCGCGTCGCGGATTGCTTGGATGGCGGTGGTCGGCGCGCTGCCGCTCTTCGGAATGCTCGCCTATCTGCTGGTCGGCGAGGCCAACATCGGTGGCGCGCGCACCAAGCGGCTGGATGCCGTGTTCGGGCGCATCGGGCAGACGCCGGGCGCCACCGCGGCCGAGGCCGGCAACGGGCTGGCGTCCGTACCGCCGCCCTGGCGGCACCTGTTCGAACTGGGCCGCTCGATCAGCGGCTTCAGCCCGATCGAGGGCAATCGAACGCAGCTGATGGCGGACTCGAACGCCACCATCGACGCCATGGTGGCCGACATGGATGCGGCCGTCGACCATGTCCATC
The DNA here is from genome assembly GCF_030316885.1 of Variovorax jilinensis. Classification (GTDB taxonomy): domain Bacteria; phylum Pseudomonadota; class Gammaproteobacteria; order Burkholderiales; family Burkholderiaceae_C; genus Variovorax; species Variovorax jilinensis. The sequence goes on from NZ_JASZYQ010000005.1 coordinate 421,555, forward strand.
TGCTGTTCTACATCTGGCTGCCCGACAACAACGGGCGCAAGGTGGTCGAGGCCGTGAAGCGCGCCGCGGCGCGCGGCGTGACCTGCCGGGTGATGGTGGACGACCTGGGATCTCGCACCATGGTGCGTTCCGTGCACTGGGCGGCGATGCGCGCGGCCGGGGCGCAGGTGGCGACCGGCCTGCCGATCGGCCATCTGCTGCTGCGGCCCTTCCACGGCCGCATCGACCTGCGCAACCACCGAAAGATCGTGGTGATCGACGACCGCATCACCTATTGCGGCAGCCAGAACTGCGCCGATCCCGAGTTCCTCGTAAAGGCAAAGTTTGCACCCTGGGTCGACGCCGTCGTGCGCCTCGAAGGGCCGGTCGCCCGACAGAACCAGATCCTGTTTGCCAGCGACTGGCTGACCTACGTCGACGCCGACCAGGACGCGCTGGTTGCGCTGCTGGCTCGCCCGTTGCCTGAGGCCCTGCCAGGCGGTGTGACCGCGCAGGTGGTGGGCACCGGCCCGACGGTGCGCTTTTCGGCGATGCCGGAGATGTTCACGACCTTGCTGTTCGCGGCGCGGCGCGACGTGATCATCACCACCCCCTACTTCGTTCCCAACGACGCGCTGCTGAGCGCGCTGTGCACCACGGCCTACCGCGGCATCGACATCACGCTGGTGCTGCCGGCCCGAAACGATTCCTGGGTCGTGGGCGCGGCGAGCCGCAGCTACTACGCGGAACTGCTGGCAGCGGGTGTCAGGATTCTCGAGTACGAGGGCGGCCTCCTGCACACCAAATCGTTCACGCTGGACGGCGAGGTCAGCCTGATCGGCTCGGCCAACATGGACCGGCGCAGCTTCGACCTGAACTACGAGAACAACATCCTGGTCCACGACCCGGCGTTCACGGCAGTCATCCGGGAACGCCAGCGCCAGTACATCGCCCGCACGCACCCGGTGGCTCGAGAGGTGGTCGCGGCCTGGCCGATGTCGAAGCGGCTGTGGAACAACCTGATCGCCACGCTCGGGCCGGTGCTTTGATGGAGGCCGACCCCCATCGGGCCGAGCTGCGATTCGCGGCCTCTACTGCGCCGTCCAGCCCGGCTGAAGGAGCGGCACCGACGCGAGCGCCGGCCCGCCCTTGGGCGATCGGCCGGCGATTCGCGCCACGAGCCTGCCTCGCGGAGGGCGCTTCTCGATCAGGTCCCAGCCGAGCCCGCCCAGCGGCACCTTGACGCGGCCGTCCCACGGCGACTCGACCTGGCCGGTCCTCCGGCCCACGGCCAGGTAGACGAAACGCGCGTCTGGAGGGCCCTGGACGAACGGACCGAGCAGCCGCGGTCGTCCGTCGGCAAGGCTTCCATCCACCGTGACCTCGAACTCGAAGGACAGGGAAGCCGGTGAACTGCGCAGGGGCGCCTGGAGCGTGGCCGCACCGGCCTGACCCCTCTGCAAGGCAAAGGCGAGCCCGGGGACCGGGTCCTCGACGGCGATGCAGATCGGCAGGTGAAAACGTTCAGTCCGCATGGCGCCTTTCCTTTTCTGTTCCGGTCGCACGCAGCCTCGGAGCCAGCGAGAGGCTGCGTTGGCAGGACCTGTTCCTGCCGTCGATCTCGATCGCTGGCCGCTCGGATCGCTCCGCCCGATGGCGCACGACATTCTGACCGATGGCTGCCTCGGCCCGCCATGCACGGGCAGGCGTGGCCAGATGCGCGAGAGCACGCGCGCGACGAGCCCGCTTCTGCCTGATCGCCTCGGCCTCGGGGTTGCAGTCACGGTCCGGCTTCAGGCCGGCCTGTTGCGCTTTCTCGAGCTCCAGCCTGGCTGCGGCAATGGTCTGTCGGAGTTCCTCGCTGGCCTGGCGCCGTGCGAAGGTCGCGGCGTACATGCGCCCGGGATCGCGTCGTCGCGTCCCGCACGTTGCCCAAAAAATATTCAGGCATTCATGAATTGAATTCGATTGCTGCCGCGGGGGTGCCTGGCGTTCAATCTGCTCCATATTCTGTGGAGACATGATTTGAGCATCCAAGCAATCGCAGGCCGCGTCCTGTGCGGCATGAGCCTTGCCCTCGCCACCCTTGCGCCCGCCGCGGCCCAGGACTATCCCAGCAAGCCGATCGTCCTCGTGGTGCCGTTCACCACCGGCGGCGTGCTCGACACCCTGGCGCGCACCATCGGCCAGACCTTGACGCAATCGCTCGGACAGTCCGTCGTCGTCGACAACCGCACCGGGGCGAGCGGCAACATCGGGACCGCCTACTACGCGCGTGCCGCGGCCGACGGCTACACCATCGGAATGGGGACGATCGCGACCCACGGCATCAATCCGAGCCTCTATGGCGAGCGCCTTCCCTACGATCCGATCAAGGACTTCAAGCCGCTCGCGATGGTTGCCACCCAGCGGAACGTGGTGCTCGTCAACCCGGCCCTGCCGATCGCCAATGTCCAGCAGTTGATCGCCCATGCGAAGGCCAATCCCGGCCGACTCGCCTACGGGTCCGCCGGCAACGGGAGCTCCCAGCACATGGCGGGGCAGATGCTGATGCGGCAGGCCGGAATCAAGCTCACTCACGTGCCCTATCGCGGCAGCGGACCGGCCCTGATGGACCTGATCGCCGGAAACATCGACCTCATGTTCGTCGACATGCCTGCGGCGATGCCGCACATCCAGTCGGGCAAGGTGCGCCCGATCGGCGTGACATCGCTCGACCGCTCCAGCGCATTGCCGGACGTCCCCACCGTGGCCGAGCAGGGTGTCCCGGGCTTCGAGGTGACGGCCTGGTTCGGCGTCCTCGCGCCGGCCGCAACGCCGCAGCCGATCGCCGACCGCCTGAGCAGCGAGATCCTGAAGGCCATGGCCCGGCCCGAGGTGATCCAGAAGATGAAGAGCCTGGGTGCCGATCCAGTGGCCGTGCCGCCGGCACAGTTCGGCGAACACATCGCACGCGAGATTGCGCGGTGGACCGCGGTGGTGAACGAGCTGAACGTGAAGCTGGATTGAGGCGCGCGATGATGACCGAAGCCGGGAAGGCCGGCCGCCTGGCCGGGAAGATTGCCTTGATCACCGGTGCCGCTGCAGGGATCGGGCGTGCGAGCGCGGTGCGCTTTGCCGCCGAGGGCGCCGCGGTGGCGCTGGCGGACATCGACGGGCCTCGCGTGCAGCAGCTGGCCGATTCGCTGCGGGAGAGCGGCGCCTCCTGCCTCGCACTGCCGATGGACGTGACGGACGAGGCGAGCGTCGCGGCGGCGTTCGAACGACTGCATGCGGAATACGGACGCCTCGACGTCCTCATGAACAACGCAGGCGGCTCCTCCATGAACGACCGCAATGTCGTCGACATCGAGATCGAGGAGTTCTGGCGCGCTATTCGCGTCGACCTGTTCGGGACCTTCGTCTGCTGCCGCCATGCGATACCGCTGATGCGTCTGGCCGGAGGCGGCTCGATCATCAACATGGGTTCGATCAGCGCACACCGGGGCCTCGTCGGGCGCGATGCCTACACGGCCGCGAAGGGCGGTGTCACCGCGCTGAGCCGCTCGCTGGCCGTGGAGTTTGCGGCCGAGGGCATCCGCAGCAACATCATCGCGCCCGGTGCCGTGTCGAGCGAGCGGATGGAAAGGTTCATCCGGGAGGACGAGCGCGTGCGCAATGCCGTGAGCAGGCACCTGCTCGGCCTGCCCGCGCCGGAGGAAGTGGCAGCCACGGCCGTCTTCCTGGCGAGCGACGAGTCGGCGCACATGACCGGCGCCGTGCTGGCCCTGGACGGAGGCCGCAGCGCCGCAGCGTAGCGCCGGATCTCTCGGAGCCCTGGGGCGACAATGGCGAACCGAATCCCAGGCCCATCCATGAGAAACGTTCCGTCGGTCCAGCAGCTGCGCGCCTTCGTGGCGATCTATCGCACCGGCAAGATCGCGACGGCTGCCAATGAACTTTCGCTGACGCAATCTGCGGTGAGCGTCCTCCTTCGACAGCTCGAGGACAGACTCGGCGCGCGGCTGTTCGACCGCACGGCGCGCGCGCTTCACCGCACGCAGGCAGCCGACGAGCTGATCGCCCGCGCGGATCACGTCCTGTCCGAGCTCGCCGGAATGACGCAGGACATGCGGCAGCTCGCCCAGGTGCAGCGGGGCCTCATTCGGGTCGCGGTGACACCGGTCATCGCACAGGCCCTCATTCCGCCGGTGCTCCAGCGCTTTCAGCAGAGCCATCCGCAGGTGCGCGTGGTGCTCGAGGATGCGGGCCCGGAGATGTTCCTGGCGAACCTGCTGTCCGGCCGAGCCGACTTCGGAATCGGCATCGCCGACGAATCGCATCCGGAACTGGATTCGCGCGTCATCCTGAATGACCAGCTTTTCCTCTTGTGCGCACCGTCCAGCCCGCTGGCATCGTCCAGCGCGCCTTTGCCCTGGCGAGCCCTCGGCGAGGAGCCCATGGTCCTGCTTCGGCCCGGCTACGGTTTGCGCCGCAAGATCGACCAGGCAGTCCTGCGCGCAGGGGTTCAACTCACCGTGGTGCATGAGGTGACGCTCTACACCACCGCCATCGCGCTGACTGCGAAGGGCCTGGGGTCCACCATGGTGCCGGCGTCGACCGTCGCGGAGCTTGTTCGGGTTCACGGGCTCGTTGCGCGCAAGCTGACGGCGCCCGTGGTGTGGCGCCCCATCAGCGTCATCATGCGGAAGGGGCATCAGTTGCCTCCGGCCGGCGAGCTGTTCGTGGCTGCCTTCACCTGAGCAAAGGCGGCCCCCGCGTCGCGAGCGGCCCGTTGCTCAGCCCGCCTGCCCCTGGCCGGCGACCTGCTTCAATGTTGCAACGAACTTCTCCGCCGCTGGTGACAGCGAACGCGCACGCTGAAAATGCGCGCCGATCACGCGCTCGACGGTCGGCCGTGTCAATCGCCGAGTGACCAGCTTCGTCTCGCGCGCCACGATCGAAGGAGGGACCACCACCACGCCGAGGCCGTTGGCCGCCAGCGCGACCGCCGTGGCGAGCAGAGACACCTCGTGCGCGATCCGCAGTTCCACGCCGGCATCGCGCGCAGCGGCTTCGATGCGCCTTCGAATGCCGTAGCCCGAGCGGACCGTGATGATCGGGAAGGCGCTCAGCTGCTTCCATGTCATGGAGACGCCCCCCGGGAAGGTACTGGAGGGCAGTGATGCGGCCACCAGCGACTCGCAGATCAGGACTTCCTCTCGCAGGCCGGTCACCGGGGCCTCGAGCGTGCCGATGCCGAAGTCCACATGGTTGGCCTGGACGGCACCGATGTAGTCTGCCGGCCCGACTTCCTCGATCTCGAGGCTGACGCCCGGATGCCGTTCGAGGAACTTGCGCATCGCCGGGGGCAGCATGGCCTGTGCGACGGCGGCGGTCGCGACCACGCGAACGCGGCCCGCATGCAGCCCGGCCAGCTCGCTCATGGAACTCGACAGCCCTTCCATCTCCGCCAGTGCGCGCTCGGCATAGGCTATGGCGCGGACCGCGGCATCGGTGCGATGAACGGCACGCGTGCGACGGTCGAAAAGGCTCACGCCGAGCCTCGTCTCCAGTTCGCGCACGAGCATGGTCACCGCCGGCTGGGTCAGCGACAGCTCCTGTGCGGCCGCGGAAATGCTGCCGCTGTGGAACACCGCCACGAAGGCGCGCAGCTGACGGACGGAGGGCAGGGCCGAAAGGGGTCGGGGTTGAATCGCCATGGGAGGACGCATTCTCGATGACGGAGCCTTTGCGAGGTCGATGCCAGTGCCCTTGCGACGCTACAGTTACGGCAAGGCCGGCAGCCGATCGCTCTCGCCATCGCCTGGTCGTTCGTCCATCGTTGCCCTTGAACTATCGGTATCCCGCCGGAGAGCTTCGCGGCAGCAGGATGTCGCGATCGAGCGAGCGAACGTCGGTGCGGCCGCAGAGTGCCATCGTCAGGTCGAGCTCGGAAGCGATGAGCTCCAGGCACTTGCGCACGCCGGCTTGCCCGCCCGCGCCGAGGCCGTAGAGGAAGGGGCGGCCGATCATCGTGGCCGATGCGCCGAGGGCCAATGCCTTCAGCACATCCTGGCCGGTGCGTACGCCGCCATCGAGCCACACATCCATGCGGCCCGCCACGGCGTCGACGATCGCGGGCAGCGATTCGATGGTGCTCGCGGCGCCGTCCAGCTGCCTGCCGCCATGGTTGCTCACCACCAGCGCATCGGCGCCCGACGAGACGGCGTGGCGTGCATCCTCGGCATCGAGCACACCCTTGAGGATCAGCTTGCCGCCCCAGCGCTTCTTCACCCACTCGACGTCCTGCCACGAGAGTGCGGGGTCGAACTGCTTCGATGCCCAGGTCGACAGCGTCGAGATGTCGTCCACGCCCTTCGCGTGGCCGACGATGTTGCCGAAGGTGCGTCGTGGCGTTCGCAGCATGCCGGCACACCAGCGTGGCTTGGTCGCGAGATTGAGCAGGTTGGCGAAGGTCGGCTTCGGGGGCGTGGTCAGTCCGTTCTTTCGGTCCTTGTGCCGCTGCCCGGGTACCTGCAGATCCAGCGTCAACATGAGGGCCGAGCAGTTCGCAAGTCGGGCGCGGTCGATCAGCGACTCGATAAAGCTGCGGTCGCGCATCATGTAGAGCTGGAACCAGAAGGGCTTTCCGACGTGGGTTGCAACGTCCTCGATGGAGCAGATGCTCATGGTCGAGAGCGTGAACGGCACGCCGAATTCCTCGGCTGCCATGGCGGCCAGTATTTCCCCGTCGGCATGCACCATGCCGGTGTTCCCGGTAGGTGCGAGCGCGACGGGCATCGCCACGGCCTCGCCAAGCATCGTGGTCTGCAGCGATCGGTTTTCCAGGTTCACCGCCACCCGTTGCCGGAGCCGGATACGGGCGAAGTCCGCTTCGTTGGCGAAGTAGGTGCTCTCGGTCCACGAACCGCCGTCCACGTAGTCGTAGAACATGCGCGGCACGCGGCGGCGTGCCAGGGTCCGCAGGTCCTCGACACAGGTGATGGCCTGGGGCATCTCTGCCTACTTCTGCGTTTGCTTGGGCAGGGTCGCGATGACGGTCGACCAGCGCTTCGACTCCGCGTCGATGAAGGTCGCGAACGGCTTGGGGCCGAGGTAGGCCGGCTCGGCCGAGAGGTTCAGGATCTGCGCCTGCACCTCCGGCTTCTCCAGCACGGTCTGTATGCCCTTGGCGAGCTTCTCGCTCACGTCCGAAGGCAGTCCCTTGGGCGCGAACATACCCATCCAGGCCGGGGCGGAATAGCCCGGGACCGTCTCGGCGATGCTCGGAATCTCCGGCGCGAGCTTGGAGCGGTTGGGACTGGTGACGCCGAGCGCCTTCGCGGTGCCCGCCTTCAGGTGGCCTGCAACCGACGTGAGGTCCACGATCGCAACCGGCACCTGGCCGCCGATCACGTCGTTGACTGCGGGCGCGCTGCCTCGGTAGGGGACGGCCGGCAGCATCGCCTTGGTGGTGCTGGCCAGCAGTTCGGCCGAAAGATGGTGTGCCGTGTACTGGCCGGAGTTGCCGGTCGGCACCTCGGTCGTCTTTGCCGCGGTCAGCAGGGATTGAAGGTTGCCATAGCCCGAGTTCGCGCCGGCGACGAGCACCAGCGGAATGTCGGCGATCTTGGCCAGCGGCTGCAGCTGCTTCTCGGGGTTCAGAGGCGGCGCGTCGGGGAGGTGGGGCCCGATCACGATCGCGCCGGTCGCGCCCATGCCGATGGTGTAGCCGTCCGGATTCGCCTTGGCGACCAGGAGCAGCCCCGTCGCGCCACCGGCGCCGGGCTTGTTGTCGACGACGACGGGCTGGCCGAGCACCTGGCCGAGTTCACGGGCAACGATGCGCGCGATGCCGTCGGCCGACCCTCCCGCAGCGAAGGGCGCGACGATCGTCACGGGCTTGGAAGGAAAGGCCTGTGCGTGGGCACCGAGGGCGGCCATGGCGAAGCCGAGGCCGCACAGGAAGTTTCGGGCAAGGGTTGGGTACACGGTTGTCTCCGTCGTTTGATTGGAAGTGGGGATGAAAGGCTCGAGTCAGAGGGCGATGCCGGCGCGCCGCAGCATCGTCTCGAAGATCACGCGATGCACTTCGCCTTTGCCGGCGACACGCGTTTCCGGAACGGTGCGAAGGATCGATTCGGGGATCGTGCGGTTGGGGCCGCTGCCGGCGTCCGCCGCGAGCTGAATCTCGCAGGCGCGCTGCAGCACCCACAGCCGGTTGAACGCTGTCGGAATGTCCGGCCCCACGACCAGCAGGCCATGATTGCGCAGGATCAGGTGGTTGCGCTTGCCGAGCGAGGCCACCAGGCGTGGCTGCTCGTCCAGATTGGTCGTCACGCCCTCGTAGTCGTGGTAGGCCACGTCGTCGTACAGCATGGCGCTGTAGAAGTTGTCGTGGCGCAGGCCCGATTCCTTGGAGGCCACCGCGCAGCCCGCCGTGGTGTGCACGTGCATGATGCAGTGCGCATCGTCGCGCGCCGCGTGGACCGCGCTGTGAATGACGAAGCCCGCGCGATTCACCTGGCCTGTGCTGCCGGCGCGCGGTGTGCCGTCGATGTCGATCCGCACGAGGTTGTCCGGCGTGACTTCGGCATAGTGCAGCCCGAATGGGTTGATGAGGTATTCGGGCTTCTCGCCGGCCGGCGTGGGCACGCGGACCGTGATGTGGTTGAAGATCAGCTCCGTCCATCCGAGCCAGTCGAACAGGCGGTAGCAGGCGGCCAGGTCCCTGCGCATCTTTGCTTCTGATTCCATCGTGGTCCTTGGTTATCGTTGCTGGAGTCCGCCGAGGCAGACGTACTTGGTGTCCATGTACTCGTCGAGGCCATGGCGGGAGCCCTCGCGCCCCATGCCCGACTGCTTGACGCCCCCGAACGGCGCCACGGCAGTGCTGATCAGGCCTGTGTTCACGCCGACCATGCCGGCCTCGATCGCGTCCGCCACGCGCCATACGCGCGCCAGGTCGCGGGAGAAGAAATAGGAGGCCAGGCCGAACTCGCTGCTGTTGGCGATGGCGATCGCGTCCGCCTCGGTCTCGAAGCGGACGAGTGGCGCCACGGGGCCGAAGATCTCCTCGTTGACCGCTCGCGCGCCGGGCGCCACGTGCGTCAGCACCGTGGGCTCGTAGAAGGTGCCGCCGAGCGAATGGCGTCGGCCCCCGACGGCCACCTTCGCGCCCGAGCCGACGGCTTCGGCCACGAGTTCCTCCACCTTCGCGAGCGACGGCAGATCGATGAGCGGCCCTTGCTGCACGCCGGCATCCACGCCGTTGCCCACCCGGAGTTTCGAGACTGCGGCGGCCAGCATGTCGGCGAAGCGATCGTAGACGCCCGACTGCACCAGGAAGCGGTTTGCACAGACGCAGGTCTGGCCGCTGTTGCGGTACTTGGAGGCGATCGCGCCCTCGACCGCTGCTTCGAGATCGGCATCGTCGAAGACGATGAATGGCGCATTGCCACCGAGTTCGAGCGACAGTCGCTTGAGCGTCGGCGCGCATTGCGCGGCGAGCGTGCGACCGACTTCGGTGGAACCTGTGAAGCTCAGCTTGCGCACCAGCGGGCTGCCGGTGAGCACGCCGCCGATCTCTGCCGCACTGCCTGTGACGACGCTCAGCACGCCTGCGGGAACGCCGGCACGCGAAGCCAGCTCGGCCAGGGCGAGCGCCGACAGCGGCGTCTGCGATGCAGGCTTGACGATCATGGTGCAGCCGGCGGCAAGCGCGGGCGCGACCTTGCGGGTGATCATCGCGGCCGGGAAGTTCCATGGCGTGACCGCAGCGCACACGCCGACCGGTTCCTTCCGTACCACGATCTCGCGGTCGGCCCAGGGCGATGGAACCAGGTCGCCGTAGCTGCGGCGACCTTCCTCGGCAAACCACTCAACATAGGCGGCGGCGTAGGCGATCTCTCCCTTGGCCTCGGCAAGCGGCTTGCCCTGCTCCAGGGTCATGATGAGCGCAAGGTCGTCCTGATGCTCGTTCATCAGGTCGAACCAGCGGCGCAGGATGCGCCCGCGGAATTCGGCCGTCGTGGCACGCCAGGGCTTGAAGGCACGGTCGGCCGCCTCGATGGCGCGGCGGGTCTCGGCCGCGCCGGCCTTGGGCACGGTGCCGACTTCCTCGCCCGTGGCCGGATTGCGCACGCTGATGGTGAGGCCGCTGTCGGCCTGGCACCACTCGCCTGCGATGTAGAGTGCCGATCGCAGCAGGGTAGGGTCTTGGAGTTGGTTCATCGTCGGGATTCCTCAGGCAAGGCTGAACTGGAAACGGCCCAGTGGCCCGTAGTCGGCATCGAACACATCGCCCTGGCGGGCAGCGACCGGTCGCGTGAACGAGCCTGCAAGGACGATGTCGCCCGGCTCCAGGCATTCGCCCCAGGGCGCGAGCTTCATCGCGAGCCAGGCCACGCCGATGGCCGGGTTGCCCTGCACGCCGGCTGCGAGTCCGGTTTCCTCGACGACGCCGTTCTGTCGCAGGATCGCCCCGCACCACGGCAGGTCGAGCTCGCGCGGATGCATCCTGCGGCCGCCGAGCACGATCCCGGCATTGGCTGCGTTGTCGCTGATCGTGTCGAACACCTTGCGCATCGCCTTCGTATGGCGGTCGAACTGCTCGATGCGCGAATCGATGATCTCGATCGCCGGCGTCACGTACTCGGTCGCATCGATCACGTCCTGCGTGGAGATCTGCGTACCCTCGAGCTTCCTCTTCAGGATGAACGCCAGCTCGACCTCGACCCTCGGGGCGATGAAGCGCGAGAACGGAATGTCGCCCGGCTCGAACAGCATGTCGTCGAGCAGCGTGCCGTAGTCGGGTTCGTCGATCTGGCTGGCCATCTGCATCGCGCGCGAGGTCAGGCCGATCTTGTGGCCGATGCGCCTGCGGCCCTCGGCCAGCTTCATGCCGACCCAGGCGCGGGAGATGGCGTAGCCGTCCTCGATGGTCATGCCGGGAAATCGCCTGGAGAAATGCTCGACCTGTACGCGGCTCTTCTCGCTCTCATCGAGTTCCCGTGCAAGGCGGTCGATCTGTTCGGATGTGAATGTCATGGGATTCGTTCGTGGGGTCGTGCAGAAGCTCAGAGCCGCGACACGCTCTGGAAGCCCTCGGCGCTGGAAGCCTGGGCCTTGGGGATGGCGCGGCCGTCCTGCGGCGTGACCGGGAACACGGCGTTGATCTGGCCCGTG
>NZ_JASZYQ010000006.1 GCF_030316885.1 Variovorax jilinensis
GCCGATCGGCAGGTAGCGGTCGGTGGCCGCGTCGTAGGCCATCGGATGCGTGAGGCGTCCGAGGTCCTCGATGTCGTGGTCGTTCCATGTCAGCAGTTCGCTGACCGAGTGGCGCTGGAACACCTCGGGCGTCGCGCGCTTGCGTGTCGCTTCCCAGCTCACGGCCTTGGCACCGTTCTCGCAGAACTCGAAGGTCGAGGTGTGCTTCGGATCGGGCCAGGCGCAGCCCGGGCAGTCGAAGCCGTCGGGCTGGTTGTTCCTGAGCATGATCTGGGTGCCCGAGATCGTATTCATCTGGCCATGGATGGCCTTGGCAACGGCGCCCAGGGCATCCCATCCGCCGGCGGGATGCCCATACTTCCTGATACCCAAACCGCCGCCCATGGTGTTCAGTTCTTGCAAACGAAGCGCAGCGCACGTGCTGCATCATGGACCCGAACGAAGTCTCCATGGACGAGTTCCAGGGGCGTGGCGCCGTTGAGCAAGGAGTTGGCGTCGACAAACCATTGCGCCAGCTCCCAGTCGTCGAGAGCCACGGACAGTTCCTCGACCAAGGCGCTCACTGACCCTCGCACGGTGCCACCTCCCTCCTCGAACTGAAACACCGGCAACCATCGATGGCCGCCCCAGTCGAGGCTGATCAACTCGCGCTTGGCAATGATCCGCGCGAGCTGGGACAAGCCAACACCGGGCCTTCTGGCAGCGATCTCGGAGCCGGTCGCAAGGCCTCCTGAGCGCCGGTAAGCGGCCAGGAGTTCTAGGAACTGCACGTCACGGGCGAAACTGCCGTTGGTGGCGGGCGCAAGAAAAGGTTCGAGCGTAGAGCCGACGCTCAGACAAGAGACAGTCCGGTCAGTTCTTGCTTGGAGGGCTGGCATAGGTGCTCCTTGACCTGCGAATCTGGCGATGAAGACTCCATCTTCAATGGCCGTCGTTCCAATTCTGTTTCAGGCGAGCGCCATGCATGTTGCAGCTGTGACTGAGAAGCGTCATTGGAGGCGCTTTGCGTTGCCTCGTTCACATTCAAGCGTTTTTCACACGCGCGTAATAAAGTTGATGTAGATCCTTTAAGCCATCCGCTCATGTGGCGTGAGGGCAGGCGCTCAAGGTGATGATGTCCCGAGAACAAAAGTGCCGGGCGGTGACAAATTTGTCATCTGTTTTGATAGCTCACTACATAATTGCGAGGGAAGTGCACCCTTAAGTTTCCATTGAGTACGTCGCCAGGATCCAATTGCGTCGGGTATACGAATTGCAGCGCTACAGAATCGATCAACACCAAACGAAATCGCCCTTCCGCGCACATCGGAACGAACGGCCTCTCCCATTGGCCGTTTGATGCCCGCCCTATCGGAGGACGGCGCGGGTCAAGGCGATTCGACACTCTTTGCGTAACGACTTTAAGGCACCCGATGAGAACTCATAGTCCAGATTTGGCCGATCAATGCCGCCCAGTCAAGGGGTTGACGCTGTTTGATGTAAGCGGTCGTTGTGCTCGACGCATGCAGTGGGGGTAGAGGCTCCGGAACCGGTGCATCGGGCCTCGGCTTGGGGATCGCAATCCAGCATCGCCGACTCAAAGCGACGCATTCAGGGTCGTCGGATTCTCGAGACCTCATTTGCCGGCGGCAAGCACTCCGAGCACCCTGGACGACCCCCTGTATTCGCTATGCACTTGAGGCGGCTCGGACCGCGAATCAACCATGCTGCATGCATTCCGGCCACCGGTCGAAGTGTGGAGTGCGACGCTTGGCGCGCGCTCCTTGTGGGCTGGCTCTTTGCCCGGGTCTTGGCGGCGCAATAAACCAACGCGATCTTCACGATGGCTAACACGTTGACAAAGCGATGCTTTGGCCATGAGCGCGACGCTGATGACCGCAGCGCTCGGTGAGAGCGTCCAATCTCGGCGGTGTCGCGATCATTGCATTCCTCGGCTTGATCTAGCCCGGTCCTCCCTGGCAAACATTGCCTCAAGGTGCGGGATCCTCGCCGTTTGTACAGGCCACATCGAATCAATTGCAGAATTCGCATGAAGCACGCCTTCCAAACGTCGGATTGGCGCAATACGCTGGCCCTCAATGCGGCACCACAGCGTGATCTCAAGTACTGAGAGAAGAATTTGGGGAGAGGAGACAAACCATACCAAACCACGACACGAAGTCGCCCAATACAACGAGCGACGCAAGAAGAGTACAAACAATGAAAACCACGGAACTGCTTGACCTAGAGCAAGCACTGCAGCTAATCGAACATGTGCTGGTGAGAGGAGGTGACGATGGCGAGCATCTGATTGCTCCCTGCATCAACCCCAAGGACGAAGAGAGGGGGCTCACGCAAAAGCGACTCGCCTTACGAAAGACTCTAATAGCCGCGACGAATCTTTTGACTGTGGCACATCGCCTCATGGAGAGCCCGACGGAAGGGACAGGCAAAGATCTTGCGCTTCGAATGAAAACGACGATCGAGAGGCTAAAGATGGCAGCCCGCGGCGCATACGAAGCTGGCCATCTACTGATCTTCGTTCGGACGACCCCGCGTGGCTGAAGTCGCAATACTTCTGGCCGATGAAGTCCCCGATCATGATGCTTCCAGCGCGACCCGCATTGCTTCATGGAGCCAGATCTGCCAGCCTGCCGTCACCCACGCAGGTTGAGCGACAGCAGGGCGTAGCACATTCACAACCTTGTTAAAGAACGAACTCTAAGAAGGATGCCCCCAACCGACGAACTGCGACGCAGGCAGTTCCTCGGCTCCGCGCTGCGGAGCGGGGCTGTTTATGGCGAGGTCCTTGGTCGTGACGGGCGGCCTCGAACTCGGTGGGCGGCATTTCCCGCTTCGCCTCTAACTTCGCGGCCCGTCATTTCATATGCAACATGGCCGTCGGCCATGAAATGACGCGGCAACTCGCGCACCTCACAGTTCATCCATGGACCCGGAACGCATCGTCCGGCCGTCCATCTCCATTCCCGATGCAGCTTACCGAGGTCGCTTTTATGACTACCACACTCGAATCCACAGTCGCCCGCCGACAGGCGCCCCTGCGTACGCCGACGGCCCTTGGCGCCGATGCCCGGCAGGACATCGGTGCCGGCCTCGCGGCCCTGCTTGCGGACAGCTTCGCGCTGTACCTCAAGACGAAGAACTTTCACTGGCACATCTCTGGCCCGCACTTTCGCGACTACCACCTGATGCTCGACGAGCAGTCGGACCAGATCTTCGCCCTCACCGACCCGCTCGCCGAGCGCGCACGCAAGCTCGGCGGCAGCACGCTGCGCTCGATCGGTGACATCTCGCGCCACCAGCGCCTGTCGGATAACGATGCGCCCTTCGTCACGCCGGGCGACATGCTGGCCGAGCTGCGCGAGGACAACCTGCGTCTGGTCGACTATATGCGCGCCACCCATGCAATGTGCGACGCCCATGGCGATGTCGCCACCGCGAGCCTGCTGGAGAACTGGATCGACGAGGCCGAGCGGCGCGCATGGTTCCTGTTTGAGACCGGCCGCGCGGCCTGATGCAGATCAAGGCAGGAGCACTCGGCGGGTTCAACCGGCGCAGTTTTCCGCCCTGCTGGCGGGACAGGTCCGGAGCGTAGCCCGGGTTCACTGCGCCTACGCCGAAGGCGCCTGCTGGACTGAGGTGATCTTGCGCCTGCAGGCGGCCGGCCGTCCACCCGCCAAGGGCGCGGCCGGCGGCCACGCTCAGTGCAGCACCTGTACCTGCGGCTCGAACACGTAGCCGGCGCCGCGCTCGGTACGGATCATCTTCGGCGCCGAGGCGTCGACCTCAATCTTGCGCCGCAGCCGAAGGATTTGAACGTCGATCGAGCGGTCGTACACCTCGGCGCCATGCAGCCGCGACGCCTCTAGCAACTGGTCGCGCGACAACACGCGCTGCGGTTGCTCGCACAGAGCCAGCAAGAGGTTGAACTCGCCGTTGCTGAGCTCGACGCGCTGCCCCCCCGGGGAGGTCAGCCGGCGCGCCAGCAGGTTCAGCTCCCAGCCAGCGAAGCGATAGGCCCTTCGTTTGGTGCTGCGGCCTTGAGATCCCACGTCGGAGCGCACCTGGTAGCGGCGCAGCACGGCGCGGATGCGAGCCAGCATCTCTCGGTTGCTGAAAGGCTTGGTGACGTAGTCGTCGGCGGCAATCTCCAGTCCCATCACCCGATCAGCCTCGTCCTGCTTGCCGGTAACAATGATGACTGGCAGTTCGCTGCTGTCTCGCAAGCCGCGCGCCAGTTGCATGCCGTCTTCGCCGCCCAGTCGCAGGTCGAGCACGACCAAGTCGATCACGTTGTCCTGCAGGATGGCGCTCATCTCGGCACCGCTGGCGACGGCGGTGACTTGAAACTCATTCTCGGACAGGTAGACCGACATCAGGTCGCGCAGTGCCGGATCGTCATCGACGACGAGGATGTGGGGTGAAGCTGTGTTCATGGCGATCGGAGCGTACTGCAATCGAGCCTACGAGAGCCTACCGGCAGATTACAAGTGAAATGAGCGCGCCCGAACTGACATTTCGCCGGCACTCGCGTCTGCGCCAATAGGTCCCAGGGGCTTTACGGCCAGGTCAATGCACAAGGACGAATTTATGTCGAAGATCTTGGTTATCGAGGAAGATGCTGCGATGCGCGTGCTGATTTCCGAATGGCTAGCCGGCGAGGGGCACCACGTCCACTCGCTACCGCGGTACGAGCCCGCGCTCTGCGCAACGGCCGATCTGGTCATTCTCGACTTCCCGCATCCGCGCTCTCGCGACCTCGAAAGCAAACGCACTGTGCAGGCCGTGCATGCTGCCTATCCGAAGGCCTCAGTGATCGGCATCTCGACCCGCCTTGGACGCAGCCTGGGCAGCAAATCCGACGCCGCCCGGGCCCTCGGTGTAGACCGTCTTCTGGCCAAACCCTGCACCAGAGATGAACTGGTCGGGTCCGTGGCCACCATGCTGCAATCGCATGAGATCCGGTGAGCGCCTGAGGCGGCGGATCATTGCCGCCGGCGTCGTACTGGTTGCGGCCTTCGCCGGTTCGGCCGTTTACGATGGTTGGCGGCTGCATAGGCAGATCATGATTGCGAACGAGCGTGAACTCGGCAACTTGGCCAGGGCGCTGGCCGAGCAAGGCGCAAGGACCCTGCAAGCCGTCGACGTGCTGTTGCGCGACACTAGCGAATGGTGGGAGACCACCGGCCGCGACCTGCCTGCCGACGCGGTAGCCGTGGGCCTCGCGTCACGCGTAGTTGGGGTTTCGCAGGTTAGCGTGTTGACCGTGGTTGATGCCGAGGGCAGGCAGCGACACCGCTCGCGGGTGACCGGGGAGCCGCTCGCCGACGTATCTGACCGTCCTTACTTCCTGAGCCAGCGCGCACGAGCCTCCGGCGGCCTTTACATCAATGAACCCGTGGTCACGCGAACCGAGCGCCTCCCGGCGCTGGTGGTGTCGCGGCGCCTGAACACACGAGAGGGCGTCTTCGAGGGCGTGGTCACGGCCATCGTCACGCTACAGGAGATCCAGGCCGCCTACACCGCGATCGACCTCGGCGAAGGCGGCGCCCTCATCCTGACTCTCGACGATGGCACCTTGGTGGTACGCCAACCGGAAGTGGTTGGCCTAGACCCGAACCAGCGGTACCCTGAGCTGCCAGCATTTAAGGGCGCGCCGCTGATCGATCGATCGGTCAGCCCGGTCGACGGCCGGACTAAACTGATCGCGGCGGTGGGCGTTGGCAAGAGGCCGCTAACCCTGACGCTCACACGCGATGAGGACCACGCCCTGAGGCCCTGGCACGACGAGATGCGCAGCGCCACCATACGCACCCTACTGCTCACGGCGCTGGTGGTATTAACCATCGCAGGTCTGTTGCGGCAACTGCGAAGACTAGAGGCCGGCGAGGCCGACAAGGCGGCGCTGGAGGCCCGGCTGCAGAAGGCCGAGCGTCTCGAATCGCTCGGCACGCTAGCCGGTGGTATCGCACACGACTTCAACAACATCCTCGGAGCCATACTAGGCTTCGGCGAGATGGCACAGCAGCATGCCGCGCCGGGAAGCGACATGCGCCGCTATATCGACCGCGTGATGCAGGCCGGCGCGCGGGCACGGGTGTTGGTGCGCCGCATCCTGGATTTCAGCCGCAGCGGCGTCGCCGAACGTGTTCCTGTCCACATTCAGGCCGTGACCGAGGAGGCCATCGCGATGCTCAGGCCCACCCTGCCAGAGGCGATACGTTTCGAAGCGAAGCTCGACGCTGGCAGTTCCGCCGTGCTGGGAGACGGCACCCAGCTCTACCAAGTGGTCATGAATCTGTGCACGAATGCGGCGCAGGCGATTGGCGACGCAGGCACCATCGAGGTCCTGCTCGACCGAGTGCATTCGGATGAGCCGAAGCCACGGATGCACGGCGAACTCGCTGCTGGAGCCTATGTCCGCCTTGTGGTGTCCGATGATGGCCCAGGTATGTCGGCTGAAGTGCTGCAGCGTGCCTTCGATCCCTTCTTCACTACCAAGAAGGTTGGCGAAGGAACAGGACTAGGGCTCTCGATGGTCCACGGCATAGTGACCGATCTCGGCGGTGCGATCGATATTTCGACCGCGCCCGGACATGGGACGCAAGTGACGGTCTGGCTACCGGTTTCGGGCGAGTTCGAAGCGCCGTTCTCGCCGCCGGATGCCACCTGGCCGCGTGGCAACGGCCAAGTGGTGATGGTGATCGATGACGAGCGACCACTGGTCGAACTGGCCGAGGAACTGCTGGCCGAACTGGGCTACGAGCCGGTCGGCTTTGACTCTAGTGAGCGCGCGCTAGAGGCATTTATCGCCGAACCGCAACGGTTCGACGCGGTGCTCACCGACGAGATGCTGCCTGACCTGGCAGGCAGTGAACTGGCCGCGCGGCTTCAGACGCTGCGCCCCGACCTGCCCGTCATCCTGGTCAGCGGCAACGTCAGCGCCGCTTTGGAGCAACGCGCGCGCGAGGCCGGTGTGGTCGAGCTTCTGCGCAAGCCCCTCGGCCTGCAGGAACTGGCCGAGAGCCTGGCGCGCAACTTCAATAGTGACTGAGGCAGGGAGCCGCAGCCGGCAGTGCCTGCGCCATGCGCGACGTGACAGGTGGTTCCCTGACCCGCCCGCCCCAGGATACGACCGACATCACCACCGCCAACGGCACCGAGGCACTTGAGCCACTTAGGTAGGAGAGCGCTGCAGCGCATGTGCTACTCCAGATTGTTGGCGATCAAACCTGGTCATCCGTGCTGTGATTCGCCCTGGAATGCGCAGCGGACTTTGAGATCGCCTGGCGCTTGGCCTGCGCATTTTTTTTCCGAAGGCGCCTGATGCGCAGGATGACCAGCTGGAAACTTTTGCATCGGAGTGCGTCGACGCCAGCAAAGGAGATGCATTTAACCTCGAGCTTGCGCTGACGCCTGCACGCAAAACTCGCGACGGGAGTTATCGACGCGCCACGGCGGTGCCCCTATGAGCCTCTTCAACGTTCGCTTCGCCCTATGCGAGTCGGAATCCGCAGCATGCTGCCGGGGCCTCGTGAGCATCGCGGACGTGCCATCTGCAAGCCGCCGATTCATCGCGCCGAACCTTGCCTATTCATATAAAGGATCGGGCGCAACGTAGACGGTCACTGGGTGGTCAAGCAATCCGCTCGGCGCGATGGTGTTCAGTTGAAATGTGTAAAGTCCCTGCGGTGCTTGAATGTGCCAAGTAAATTCTCTTTCGCCAATGAGAAACGTTACCACATCACCTCCCGTCACATTGACGTACTTCGTAGCAGAAGTAATGACGATGGTGCGACTGGCCTGTTGAGGATCGTCAGGTTGACCCAGCAGGTTGGCGCGAATGGGCGCGCAGGCGGCCAAGACGGCCAAGACGGCCACGGAGATTGCAAAAACCATCATCCTTGTGACACTCTTGGATCGACGACAGACCTCCACGGCTGTGACGCATACGGCTGAAGCGGGCCGCGACGAAGGGTCTGGTAGGGCATTCGCAATCGTCATCGCACGATCGTCAACTTGCGCAGGGGCGGCTGTAGCCGACATCAGGAGGAAGCTGGCCAAGGCCTGAAGTCTGCGGACTGAAAACTGATGCATAGAGAGCTCCACGGAATAGTTGAACGAGAGCCCATTCGCCGCCTCAGCGAAGCTGCTCGACGGCCGGTGGAATAGCAGGCTGTGACCTCTTTTGGCCAATGATCGAAGCTCTTCATTTCGATTTCATTGCGAGTCGCAATTGAGACGTTTCATATGCAACCGTCGATCCTGCTGTCTTCCTATGCACTGCAGAGAACTGGTTTCGCGATCGTGCGCGGAAGCTGCAACAAAGGCGTGGCCATGCCTCGGTGCTCGTGACCTGGCTGCCTCAGGTTGGCGTCAGAGATCGCGGCAACACACGCAGCTCAGCCGCTGCAAGCAGGTGAGGTGGCTTTCTCGACCTTGAGGGCTGCCAAGATCGCGGTGTGCCGCTTGGCCATGATTCCCTAGGTTTTTGCAGGGGCTGCACTATGCGCTTCCACCGGGGTACTCATGGTCACATGGTCCGGCAGCTATGCAGCGATTGCTGTCCTCCACTGCCACCCGACGAACTCACGCGCTGACGCCGAGTCCCGTCCTCGAGATCTGAAGACCTTTCCAGCCGCGGTGACAGCTTGGCGTTGCTTAGCCGACCTTGCCGTTGCAAGCGCGTGAGCTTGAGGCCATGACCTCCATTTGATCCAATGCACAGACCGCCTGAATGAGAATCGAACCATGTACGAAGAAAAATTCATGCAACGAGCTCTTGCACTGTCTGCCGAGGCACTGGAGGTGCCGGGGACCGAACCGTTCGGCGCGGTGATCGTGCTGGAGGGCGTGGTGGTGGGCGAAGGCTTCAACCACTCCCTGGCGCATTTCGACCCGACCTCGCACGGCGAGGTGGAGGCGATCCGCGACGCCTGCCGCAAGCTGGGACGGGTGAACCTCGCGGGCTGCGATCTGTACACGTCGTGCGAACCCTGCGCGCTGTGCGTCGCGGCCATGCACATCGTGGGCATCCGCAAGCTGTTCTACGCGGCTTCCTTGGAGCAATCGGGGGCTGCGTTCGAGGGGTTGCCCGTGGCCGAGCGGCACCCGATCGACGTCGACGAACTGCGGATCGAGGCCGGCGCTGCGCTGCAGGCACGGCGGTTGCCGTCCGAGCAGCGAATGGCGGCCGAAGCCGTCGACATCCTCACAGCATGGGCCGGGCCGCGCCGAGGTGGCAAGGCGGGCTAGCGCAGCGTTCGGGTTCGTGGCGTCCCGGTCTTAGCCTCCGGCCGCCAGTGAGCGGACGCGTTGTGTGAGCGGCGGCAAAAACCGGCTATCGAAGAGCCGTTCTGCGCGCGGCGGATGCACAAGCTGCTTGGTGCGTCCCATCAGTTCGATAGTTTGGCGGATTCGCGCCATGTCCACGGCGCCGATGCCCAGCATGCCGCCTTCGCGGTGGGCCATCTCGACGGCAAGTGTTCCGGCAAGTCGTTCGCGGTTGGCAACACGATCGATGGACGGGTTGCGCCGCACCACGGCATCCATGGCAGCGTCGATGTCTGCCACGGTGTCGACCACGCCCCGGTTGACCGCCCGCACCAGCCCCGCGACGACCGATGGATGGTCGCGCAGCAACGCCGGCGTCACCATCACCGCACCACCGTAGAGCGACGGCACATGGTGCTGCCATTCGAAATGGCGCAGCACCGTCTCGGGATTCAATCCAGCTTCGATCGTCTGCGCACGGATCGTGTTGACGAAGCCGAACAGCCCGTCCCATCGCCCCTCCAGCATCATGGGGACCAGCTCGCGATGCGCGAGATCTGACACCTCGATCTTCACCCTTGCCGGGTCGATCCCGCACGCGGCGCAGAACTCCGGAAACATGCGCCACGCGGCATCGTTCGGGTGCGTGACCAGCGACAGATCGTGCAGGTCCGTGGGGACCAGCGTCTTGCCGGCTGCGGGCACCGCGATGGTGTATGGAGAGGCGTTGTGCATGGCGAAGACGCCGAACGGTGCCTCCCTGGGCTCGGCGGACGCCCATTCGACGAGCGCATTCATGTCGCCATACCCGGCATCGAACGATGCCTGCCATCAACTTGGGCACTGCGTTGGCCATCGTGTCGCCTTCGGTGAACACGACCTCCAGGCCTTCGTCGCGGAAGTAACCGCGATCGTCGGCCAGGAAGAACCAGGCTTGCGGCCCGGAATAGAACGTGTTGAGGATGAAGCGCAGCTGGCGCAGTCCGGATGACGATGACGATATCAAGGACATCTCGAAGATCTCTTTGGTTGTTGTCGGGCGAAGCGTCACGAAGCAAACAGCAGGCCACGAAGCGCCGTAGGCGCGGTAATTGCTATGAGATGGCCCTATTCTCTGATCCGGAGCCGTCATGACCCAATTTCATCCTACCCGGCGAAGCGCGCTGCAGTTCTTGACGGCTGGCGTCGTGGCAGCCGCCCTTCCCGCCTACGCGCAGTGGCCCGACAAGCCGATCAAGATCATCGTCACATTCCCACCCGGCGGTTCGAGCGACGTGTTGGCTCGCCTGATGGCCGAGCAGCTCGGCAAGAAGCTCGGGCAGCCCGTTGTCGTTGACAACAAGCCAGGGGCGGGCGGGACCATCGGAGGGGCTCAGGTATCGGCGGCGGCGCCCGATGGCTATACGCTCATGCTGTCGAACACGACGCCGGTCGCGCTTGGCCCATTCACCCTGGAGAAGCTGCCCTACGACCCGGTCGCGGGTTTCACCCACATCGCCTACCTGGGTGCAGCGCCGCTGGTCATCATGGCCAGCAAGCCGTCGGGCATCAAGACTTACGCCGAATTCGAAGCGGCCGCCAAGAGGGACGGCCGCATGGACTTCGGCTCTGGGGGCCCCGGATCGATCGGACACATCGAGGGCGAGCTGCTGAAGAAAACTACCGGGCTGAACATGGTGCATGTGCCCTATCGTGGAGGCTCTCCGATGACCACCGATCTGATCGCCAACACGATCCCGGTCGGCATCGACGTCATCACCTCGTACGTTCCCTTCTTCAAGAGTGGGCAACTGGTTCCCCTTGCCGTGACGGGGACCCAGCGCTCGCCCCTGATGCCGGACGTGCCGACGATGGTCGAGTTGAAGCAGCCGAAGCTGGTGCTCGAGAACTTCTTCGGCCTCTCCGGGCCGCCTCACCTGCCCGCCGATGTGGTGGCGCGGCTGAACGCCGCGTGCAACGAAGTGCTGGTGATGCCTGAGATCCAGAAGAAGCTCACGGAGCTGGGGATCGTCGGCAAGCCAGAGACTGTTGCAATGTTCAACGATTTCGTGAAGGCACAGGTGGGCGTCTTGGGGCCGACAGTGAAGGACGCAGGAATCAAGCTCTAGCCGCTTCGCCAACCCATCGCACTCGGCTGGGAATGCGATCTCGAAGTACTCCCCCGCAGTTGCTTTAAGGCGTGCCAGGGCCTCAACTCGGCGAAAGGGGCGTGCCGCTCCATCACCACTTCCGAGGTTTGCGATCAAGCGGCGCGCACCCATCTCCCTTGAACGCGTCAGATCTCCGTCTGTCGGCGATCTCCAATGCGTCATCGACCTCGATGCCCAGGTATTGCCCTGAAGACTCCAGCTTGGCATGTCCAAGCAGCAGTTGCACAGCGCGCAAGTTCTTGGAGCGTTAGTAGATCAAGGTTGCCTGTGTGCGCCGCATCGAGTGCGTGCCGTACTCGCTCGGATCGAGGCCGATTTCTTGAACCCACCCCCCAAGGATTCGAGCATATTGCCGTTTTCCCAGATGTGGCGAATCGTGGACCCGGCTCGGGAACACAGGAAATCTTTTAGACCCTCGGTCAAGGCGCAGATTACGACTTCGGCCCTGATCGCGGTCTTTCGACCTTGCCACGCGCGAGCCGCCCGAGCCTTCGCGCCTCGCCCAGCGCTGCAACTTCAGCAGTTGGCCTGGATGCTTCGGATGACGACGCGCTGCGCCACGCGTTCGGTGTCGACGATCGCCGTGCCGTCGCACCGAGAATGCGTCGCGCGGTAACGATACCGTGCCTCGACCCTGCGCGCATCGAGCGGCCTGACCGAAAGCAGCTGAAGTGGCTCGCGGAAGGATGCGTAGAAGCGCGTCATGCCCGTCTCTTCGTAGGGGCCTGCGCCGCGCTTGGCGGGCGTCACCATCGCTGCCGCCGACTTACCGTCGCCGCGAGAGAGCGCACGATAGAAGGTGGACACCGCGTCCGCGGGAGTCTCGGCGATGGCTGCCGAGCGGGGTGGGACTGGGGCTTGCGCTCGTGCCTGCGCGTGTGGCAAGGGCAAGGGCAACGGGGACGACGATGGCGTTGCGGCCGGTGCCAGCAGCCAGGCGCCGGCATTGGGGAGATCGACCTCCGGCACCGGTGCCTGGACCACGCGTGCCGCCGGCGGCGCCGAAGGCTCGCTCTTGCGCGTGACATACACATACCAGCTTGTGAAGCCGGCGATGACTACGGCCGCAAGCACGGCCAGGCCGAACCAGAACGCGATGGCTTCCCCGAAGAAGGCCGCGGCCCCCATGCCGCCTTTCTGACCAGCGCCATCTGCGGGTGTCCGACGGGGCACGCGCAACGAGCGCATCGCCTCGAGCGCGGACGGCCCCGTGGGCGCAAAGCCGGGCAAGCGGCCAGTGCACCCAATGCAGAACATGGCGCTCGATCGATTGTCCTTGCCGCAAGATTCGCAGACGACGGGCATGTGCGTCCCTCTCTGGTTGCGCTTCGACTTTGCAGACGGTGTGGCACGTCGTCTGTAGGCAAAGCGCCTGTGTCGTCATGTATGCATGGAGGGACGAAGCGGTGCACGTCGTTGCGCGTCATATCAGGACGACGGCTGCGCAGCGCGAGCCGACCTTGTACCTATGCTCGTGCACTACCGTGATCGGCCAACCCCAGACGTTCGGCATGTCGCGTCAAGCCCGATATGCTCGTCGTCGACGAGCGACTTGCAGCGGGTTATGCCAGTCTGCGCAGGGGCAATCCAATGGTGAAGACGCAGCCCTTGCCGGGTATGTCTTGAACCGTCAAACGGCCGCCGTCCGCCTCGACGCTGCGTCTGGCGATCGACAGCCCCAGTCCCAGGCCGCGCTTGTCGTCGAAATTCTGCTTGAACGGCTCAAACATGGTGTCCGCTGCCCCGTTCGGGATTCCACCGCAACAGTCCTCCACGTCGATGAGGATCCATGAATCGGACGTATGCGCGTGCAACGAGACTTCGCTCCCGGCTCGGGTGAATTTGAAGGCGTTCTGCAACAAGTTGCCGAGGGCTGCAGAGAGGAGTTCGCGATTGCCTTCGATTGCGAGCCGGGCGTCTACTTCGGCAATGTTGAGAAAGCAGCCTGTATCGGTGGCATACAGCTCAGCCACGCGGCCAGCGTCACCCAGAAACATCGCAAGGGAAAATACGCGAGGATGCACCGGCCCGTGCGCGGCGTTGCGGACCGACGCCAACGACTGATCGATCAAGATTTGCAGGGAGTCCAGGCTGCGTTTGAGCACGCCTCCAGTCGATCCGCCGACAGGTAGCCTTCCCGACTCGAGAGCCGAGAACGCAAGCTTTGCGACATGCAAATGGTTGCGCAGTTCGTGTGCGAGAAGGCCCAGCCGCTCGTTCTCCTCTTGGGCTTGCTTTCGCGCTACTTCCATATCGCGCTGGGCAGCGAACTCGGTTACCGCGTCTGCGATTGCGTTGTCCAAGCAGCGGTTAAGCGTCCGAAACTGATCGACCGAAAATGGGGCGTCGCGCTCTACTGCCAGGTCGGTGATCGCCTGGCACAGATCGCCATAGTCATGCACGACTTGGTCGACTGTGTAGCCAAGCCCGAGCAATTCGCGGCCATGGACCGTCGCAGAAACCCCCATCTCCGAAAGCGCCGCAGCGTCTCCTCCGGATGGTCCGGAAATACGCAAGCCCCCGGCTGCATCGCCACCTTCCTCGGCTTCCAACGTGCGCGTCAACTGGTCGAGAAACATCGGTATGCCGTGTGCAAGCTGCTCGCGGGTAGCACCTCGTGACGGCCGCAACGCGACCTTCTCCGTGCATCTTTGAATGAGCTCATCGCGATGGTTGGAAAGAAAGCCGCGCATGCCGATGGCCAAAGGTGGGCTGCGGCGTTGCGCCGGTCGCAGCGGATGATGGCGGAAATCACGCTTCGCCAGTGTGTTGAGGCAGTATGCGCTAGCCGCGGAGTGGCCTCGGATTGCACACTAGGAACATGGGCAATACACATTGCTCGATCGCCCGGAGATCTAGGCGCAGCGGGCGGGAAGTCAGCTTCGTGTTTCCGGAACTGTTTTCATTGCGCCGGTCTGACAATCGTGTTCGCCCCCGTCAACGTCGCGCCAAGACCACGCTCGCCAGTTCGCGGCGAAACTCGGCTGAGTTCAAAGTAATAAGTTGCCCATTCGGAAGCTCCACCATTCCGCCTTCGAGGGCACTGATCGTCGCCACGATCTGCGGCCTGCCGTTTCGGATCACCGCGAAATAGCTGGCCCTGTTGAGGTCACCGAAGAAGTCATAGGCGACCGAGCCCAAGAGGTCCGGAAAACGGGTTGCCTCGAAGCGGGTGTTGTGAACCGTGTGAAGAAACTTCGCCTGATCGAGCTCTCCTGTCACCGTCAGGCCAGCCTTCAACAGTTGAACCGAGAAGTAGCCCTTGATGCCGTTGAGATCCGGTCGACGGCCATAGCGGGCCTCGTAGCGCTTCACGAATGCCTGCATCTGCACGGAAGGAGCGTCGACTGAGTTGTTCATGTGAACGAGAACCCCTTCAGTGGCTCCTCCTGCAGCGTCAATGACCTTCTGCGCCGCCACCAAGCCATCGGTCACGATCGGCTTGTCGAAGCCCTGCTTGCGCAACTCCTTCAAGACCTCGATCGATTCGGATTCCGTGGCATACAGCAGGAGGGCATCGACCTTGGCAGCGATCAGCGCCGCCACGACCTGGGCGCAATCCGTTTGCGCGGGTTTGACCGAGCCGTCGAAGCCCACGACAGTCTTTCGACGCTTGAAGGTTGCAATCAGGGCATCACGGCCATCCTTGCCAAAGTCATTGTCGATCCAGATCAATCCGATGTTCTGCGCACCCAATCCGAAGGTGGCCAGTGCTCCCAGGCGCGGCATGGATCCGCTCTGAGAAAGTGAGGTGCGCAACAATGAAGGATGGAAACGCCGCGTCAGTGACGATGCCTCACCCCCGGTGAATTGCGGCACGGCCGGATCCGCCGTGAACTTCATCGACGCCGCCGTGATGCCGGAAAACTGCGGGCCGAGGACAGCAAAGGGCTTGCCAACCAATGCCTTCTTGGTGGCCTCCTCGGCTGCAGCAGGCGAGGTGTCGATATCGAACTGCGTCAACTCGAGCTGCTGACCGAGCACGCCGCCGTTCCCATTGATTTCGTCGATGGCCATCAGGTAGCCGCTCTTGAGGCTCTGACCCGCCGTTGCGCCCGGCCCTCGACCTTCGGTAATCCCGGCCAGCTTGATCTGTGCAACGGCGGGCTGAAGGACAAGAGCAAGCACTCCCGTCAACAGAGTCAAGGTGATTCGATGAAGCATTTGGCCTACCTTCGGTGAGCGTGCGCCGGTTGAGCGTCCGATAGCCCGCAAGACGCGCGGCTGACGGAACTCGCCGAATGATAGGAAGTGTGGAAATGTTTTCCATCAGGGAAATCATTTCGCGTTCATGCCAAGTTTTCCGGCTTTTTCGACGTCGAGCTGTCGCGACAGCGGCGTCATTCGCGTCATTCGGGCGATTGACTAGCACTCTCCTCGATAACGCAGGAGACCTTCATCGTTTGAGCACTCCACAAAATTTGTTGCAGTCTCAATTTTGTGACCCCCTCCATACACTCATCCGCTGATCGCATCAAACAACGGAGACAAACGATGGAGAGACGCAATTTTCTTTCAGGGGCGGTCGCCACCGCGGCTGGCGTCGGACTGGCTGCTTGTGGCGGCGGCGGCTCGAACCCAGGGCCCTTCGCTTCCTTGCCGTCGGGGGCGGCACCTCCGGGCTCGGGCTCTACGCCGCCGGTCGAGGTCGCTCCTCCAGTTCCGCCCGTCAATCCACCCGTCGAGCCGACGCCCGCAGGGCCTCAGAAACTGGTCACGCAGCTCTGGTCCCGTCATCTGCAATGGGTCAGCACTCAAGCGGAGTCTCAGAATGGAACAGACCCCTTCGGTATCGGTGTCAAGATTGGCGAGGCTCTGCTGGCAAGCGGGTATGCCGCCGTCGACCTCACGGTGCGCGCCGACGGACATGTGCTGCCGCAGAACGTGAAGACACATCTGCCGAACATGCTCAAGGGGATCCGCAGCACGGGGGCCATCTGTGACCACATCGGCGTCAATTTCACTCCTTTGATCGATCCACTCAACACCACTTGGATCGTGGCCGAGAACGTGGAAGAAATCCTGTCGGTCGCCAACGACAACGGCATTCGAAAGTACCGTTTCAACAATGCCAACGGCACCGCAATCCCAGGCACCGCCGGCACGCTCACGGTCGCCTCGTTCGCGAGCAACACCTTCGGCGACACCATGACGACCCTGCTCGATGGCGTCCGTGCGAACCACCAGCGCCTGGCGGCCCTGAACGCCAAGTACGGCAACCTGTGCGGCGTCGCGCACACGCATGGAAACAACATCGGCACCAGCGTGTACGACTACGAGTACGCGATGCGCGACATCGATCCCAATCTGATCGCCATCAATCTGGCAATCGGCCATACCGCAGGCGCTGCACTTGGTGGTTCCGGCAATCCGGCGTGGGAGTTGCAGATGCGTAGGCACATGCCACGCATCAAGTGCACGGCCGTCGAGGATCTGCGTGCGACGCTCAACGCCACCACCGGAGCGTTGAGCAGCGGCAGGATCGAGCCACTACCGGGCACCGCAGGCGGTGGCGTGATCAACTGGACCAACTTCTACGGGCACCTGCTCAAGGGCGGCTACAGCGGTGCTGCCGAGTCGCAGATCGAGTACAGCATCCCCAACGGCAGCACCGGCGCAAACATCAGCCTGAACACGGCGTTCTGGTCAGACAACGCCAATTTCGCCAATGGCAACCTCACGCCCGCCATGATGATCGCGACCATGAAGAATGCCTCCACCTTCATTCGGGAGCGAGCTGCGATCGCCGGTTGGGGCCAGGACGGCAGCAACAGCAAGGTCCTCTGAACTGTCCCATGAGGTGGGCCGCTTCCAGCGGCCGCCTCGCTCGAGCAACGGGCGCGCCGCCATGGACGCGCCCGTGCTCATCGGCGCTCAGCCGAAATCCACCCTGTAGCCCCACGACTCGAGCCGGTTCGGAATGGCGTTGAACGCCATCGTCATGCGACGTTCGCCCTGGTTGTGCGGCACGGCGTGCATGAGATAGCTGGGAAACAGCAGCAGATCGCCCGGCGCAGGCGCGGGGCTGACCCAGCGTTCGGCATTGAACGGCGTCGACGCCACGTCGGAACCCGCGTTCTTGAAGACGAAGTCGGTGCCTGTGGACGATTTCATGAACACGGTTTGTGAACCCGGGTGCGACGGCGTCAGATAGACAATGCCCGACACGAAACTGTTGGCGTGAATGTGCTGCGCCTGCATGCCGCCGGGTTCGAGGATATTGACCCACATCTCCTTGATCGCCCAATCGAGCCGCTGTCCGAAGATGAGCGCACCCATGTCGACTACCTTGGGGGTAATCGCCATTGCCGCCTCCACCAACAGCGGACTGTCGTTGGGATCGAGCAGAGCCGTGTGCGACAGCTGGCCGGACTCCGGATTGGCCTGCGTGGCCCGCGCGCTGAAGTGCTGCACCAATCCCTCGACAAGGCGCGCGTCCAGCGTGCCCGGCGCGCGAAGCACAGGGGTGGGAAACAGGCCGAATACTTCATCCTTCATTGCACTTCTTTCCTGGCGCACCGACAGCCGCGAGCCGGACTGCGATGCAGCCGAACGCCTCGAAAGACATCAGAGTAGCTGGGACCCGTTCTGGCCCCAACCCGCCGCCGTCGCGCGCGCCCTGATGAAATCGGACGTGTTCTTCAATGTGGCAATCATCATGGCGGGCGTCAGCCTGCCGGAGGTGAATGCAGCGTTGTCCATGAAGAAGGCGCTGTTCAGGCTGATCGATCCGCCAATGGCGTCAGGAATGGTGTATTCGACCTGCGACTCGGCCGCCCCGCTGTAGCCGCCATTCAGCAGCAGTTGGTAGAACGTCGTCCAGTTGATCAGGCCGCCACCGGCGGTGGCCGGATTCGGCTCGATCCTGCTTGTGCTCACAGCACCGGTGGTGGCGTTGACCGCCGCGCGCAGGTCCTCGACGGCCGTGCATTTGATGCGTGGCATGTGGCGACGCATCTCCAGCTGCCACAGCGCGGTCCCAGTGCCCGGTGGCGGCGCCGCCGACGCGGTATGGCCGATCGCGAGGTTGATGGCGATCAGGTTGGGGTCGATGCCGCGCATCGAGTACTCATAGTCGTACACCGTGGTACCGATGTTGTTGCTGTGCGTGTGGGCGACGCCGCACAGGCCGCCGTACTGGGCGTTGATCTCGGCCAGGCGCTGGTGATTCACGCGGACACCATCGAGCAGCGCCGTCATCGCATCGCCATAGGTATTGGGGGCAAAGCTGGCGGCACCAGAATTGTTGAATCGATATTTCCTGATGCCGTTGGCGGCCGCGACCGAGAGGATCTCATGCACGAACTGGCTCGCGATCCATTGGGTGTTGTTCGGGTCGGCGGGCGGCGCGATATTGACGCCGATGTGGTCACAGATGGCACCCGTGCTGCGAATGCCCTTGAGCATCAGCGGGAGGCCGGTGGCCACGTTCTGTGGCGTCACGTGGCCGTCCGCGCGCACGGTGAGGTCGACGGCGGCATAGCCGGACTGCAGGAGCGCGTCGCCGATCATGATTCCCGCGCTCTCGGGGTTCGATTGCGCATACGCCTGGGTGCTGACCCATTGCAGATGACGTGACCAGAGCTGCGTGACCAGTGTCTGGGGCTGCGGCGCCGGCGTGACTGCCTGGCCCGCGGCCTCCTTGACCAATGCAAGTCCGGCGGCCATGACAGCGGCCCCCGAAAGAAAATTGCGTCTCTCCATCGTTTGTCTCCGTTGTTTGATGCGATCAGCGGATGAGTGTATGGAGGGGTCTACAAAATTGAGCCTGCAACAAATTTTGTGCGCGCGCCAGAGACATGCGCGGCGCGCGTGCATCTGTCATTCGCCGCGGCATTGCGCGGCGATGTTGTGCAGTTGCATGGCTGTGCCTGGGACGCGCTCGTGAGACCTGAATGCCTCGAAAAGTGCCTGATCCATGGCGCTTGCCTCCTCTGGCGCCGCATCCAACGCCGACCATCTCGGCCATTTGCGTGCGCCGAACCGTCGCACCTCCATAGCCAATGCCTCGGAGCGCTGCCAGCCCGACAACGCGGGATCGGTTTGAAGCCAGGCCGCGCAAAGCAAGTCATCGCGTCTCGCCCGTCTGAGCGCGCGTTCATTGGTTGGCAATCGCAGGCAGCGTTCCAGTGGAACGCGCCCGCTGCTGGCAAGGAATGCAGAGAAACCATTGCACAGCCAGTCGATGTCCTCATGCCTGAGGGTCCTGTTGGCGACGCGATGCGCACGCAGCAGGTGATCGTCGGCACCGGTCACAACGCCGGCCTTCCGATGCAATCTGTCGTCCATGGACTTGGCATCGTCAGCCACTTCGTCCTCGAATGCAGGCTGCCTTTGCTCGTCTGAATCGCTTTGCCACATCAGCCGGAGAAGAATTTCGCCGGCCAGATGACCAGCCACGGGAACAGGACCATGACGAACATGATCGCGAACTCCGCAATCATGAAGGGGACCACACCCTTGGTGACATCGTCCATCGAGATTTTCCCGACACCCGCCACCACGTTGAGCACCGTCCCCACCGGCGGCGTCACCAGGCCGATCGAGTTGTTGATGATGAACATCACGCCGAAGTACACCGGGTCGATCCCCGCCGCATTCACGATCGGCATCAGCACCGGCGTCAGGATCAGGATCGTGGGCGTCATGTCCATCGCGGTGCCGACCACCATCACGAGCACCATGATCGCCATCATCAGCAGGATCTTGTTGTCCATGAAGGGCTGCAGCAGGCTCACCACCTTCGAGGGCAGGTCCGCCACCGTGATCAGCCAGGCGCTCACCATCGCCGCGGCGATCAGGAACATCACGATCGCGCTGGTCTTGGCCGCGCTCACGAAGATGCCGTACAGGTCCTTCCAGGTGAGCTCGCGGTAGATCACGGTCGAGACGAACAGCGCATACACCGCCGCCACCACTGCCGCCTCGGTCGGCGTGAAGACGCCCATGCGCAGGCCCACCAGGATGATCAGCGGCAGCAGCAGTGCCCACAGCGCCTTGCGGAACGCGGTGAAGATCTCAGCGCCCGACTTGCGCGGCGGCGGCACGATCTTCTCCTTGCGCACCAGCCAGGCCCAGGTCAGCCACAGCGCAGCGCCGATCAGGATGCCCGGCACGATCGCCGCCAGGAACAGCTTGGAGATCGACACGTTGGCCGCGACGCCAAAGATCACCAGCCCGATGCTGGGCGGGATCACTGGGCCGATCACGCCTGTGGCCGCGATCAGGCCGCCCGCGCGTGCCTTGTCGTGGCCGGCCTTGACCATCATCGGCAGCAGGAGCGCGGTGAGCGCCGCCGCATCGGCCACCGCCGAGCCCGACAGCGCCGACAGCAGGCAGCCCGCCAGGATGGTCACGTAGCCCAGGCCGCCCTTCACGTGGCCGACCAGCGCGAGCGCGAAGTCGACAATGCGCTTGGACAGCCCGCCGACGTTCATGATCTCGCCGGCCAGCATGAAGAAGGGCACGGCCAGCAGCGGGAAGCTGTCGGCGCCGCCGATCACGTTCTGCGCCAGGATCTGGGCGTCGAACAGATCGAGGTGCCACATCAGGGCCACGCCGCTCGCCAGCAGCGAGAAGGCAATGGGAATGCCCATCGCCATGGCGAGCAGCAGGGAACCCACGAAGACGAGGATCGTCATGGCCTGGCTCCTCGTGCGCCGGCATTGGCGGCAACGGGATCGGTGTCGTTGGCGGTGCCCAGGATCTGCTGCAGCGCCACGGCTTCCTCGGACTCCTGGACCATCACCAGTTCAGCGTCGCTGAGCTGGCCGCTCAGCAGCCGCCAGAGGTCGAGCGCCAGGATGAAGAAGGCCATCACCGAGAACACGATGCCCGAGGCATACACCACCGCCATCGAGGCGCCGGTGACCGGCGCGGTCACGTCCCAGTTGATCTTGGCCTGCGCCACGCTGCCCTGGAACAGCAGCCACACGATGTAGATCATGACCACGTGGCCGAGCGCCAGGCAGACCTTCTTGCCGACGGGCGGCAGCTTCTGCACCACCATGTCCACGCCCAGGTGGCCGTGCTCCTTGAGCGCCACGACGGCCCCCAGGAAGGTCACCCAGATGAAGAGCCAGCGCGACACCTCCTCCGACACCGTGATGCCGGAGTTGAAGCCGTAGCGCAGCACCACGTTGCCGAATACCAGCACCACCATCACCGCCAGCGCCCCGGCAATGAGCATCTCGATGCCCTTGCAGCATCTGTCGAGCCATCGATTCATGGGCGGTTCCACCGACTCGGAAGTTGAATCGCTTGCATCGGATGCGCGCCTGCAGGCGTGGTCGGTGTGTGCTTCGAGCGAGGCACGTCGCGAGACAGCTTCGGGATGTGGAGAGGGATGGGAGTTCTCATTGTTTGGTCTTCTTTGGGAATCGCAGATTCGGGTGCTTTTCGGTGCGCCGGGCGCCAGGTCGCCAGATCTCTAGGGGTGAAGGATGATCTTGGTCCCCTCACGTCGGGAGACCATCTCCAGCGCGCGCTCGAAGTCTTCGAAGGCCACCCGGTGCGTGATGAGTCGCATCACCTGGTCGGCCACTTGGGGAAGCACGCTCAGCATGAGCGACCAGGTCGGCTCGTTGTAGCCACGCGAGCCGATCAACGCGAGCTCCTTGAGGACGACGGGCGTACTCCGCCATGTGCTTGCATCTCCGCAGAGGCCGATCAATCCGACGCTGCCTCCGCGCCGGGCCATGGCGACCGCCTGCTCCAGCGTGCTAGCGACACCACTTGTCTCGTACACGATGTCTGCCCCGTCCGCCTGCAGGCAGCGCAGTGCCGTCAGAGGGTCTTGCGCTTCGACATCGACGGGAATGGCACCGATGGATTGCGCGATGCGCAGGCGGCTGGCGTCCGCGGCCACTCCGGTCACCATGACCTTCGACGCTCCGGCCGCCAAGGCAAGTACGGCGCACAGGATCCCGATCGGCCCGGCGCCGATGATCGCGACCACGTCGCCGGTTCGCACGGGCACGCGTTCGAGCACGGCGTGGGTGGCCACTGCCAGCGGCTCGAGCAGGGGCGCGACAACGGGATCGATTCCTGCCGGCAACGGATGCACGTTGCGTTCCGGCACGCTGACGTGCTCCGTCCAGCCACCGTCGATGCGCCCTCCCATGAGGCGGCGGTCGTCACACAGCGTGGGTCGGCCCAGCCCGCAGTACCGGCAGCGGCCGCAGGCGATCTGGGGATTGACTGCAACGACAGCGCCGATCGGCAGCCGACCCGCGTCCGCGTCCACGACCACTCCTGCGAATTCGTGGCCGACGATCAGCGGAAAGCTCGGCGCGTATTGCCCGACGACGGCTTCATGCCATTTCCAGATTGCGACGTCGGTGCCGCAGATCCCGCCGGCCGAGATACGCAACATGACCTCTCCCGGCTTTCGCACGGGGGGCTCGACCTCGATCAGGCGCATCGCACCGGGTTCGGGTCGGAGCTTGGCAACGGCCTTCATGGCAACTTCCTTTCGATCGACGCGGCACCCGCCTTTGCGGCCTGCACCGCCGCATAGGCGAAGACGATGGCCGGTCCGAGATTGATTCCCGGCCCCGGGTAGGCGCCGGCCATCACGGATTGCATGTCGTTGCCCACTGCGAACAGGCCGCCGATGGGCTCGTCGCCCCTCAGGACACGGGCGTCGGCATCGGTGACCAGGCCCGTGTTGGCTCCGATGTCACCCACCTGCAGCCGCACCGCGTAGAACGGCGCCGTGTCGATCGCTCCGAGGGTCGGATTGGGTCGGACGGCGGGGTCGCCGAGATTTCGTTCGTATGCCGTGGTGCCGCGCGAGAACTCCTCGTCCATTCCCGACTGCGCGAACCGGTTCATGCGGTCGACAGTCGCGCCCAGGGTCGCCGGGTCGATATCGAGTTGCCGGGCCAGGCCCTCGAGCGTCGCATCGCGGACGAGGTAGCCGTCGCGGAGGAACGGCCCGAACCCGCGGCCGCCGGGGCGGACCATGCCTAGGCCGTATGTCACGAGTGCGCGGTGGTCCGCCAGCAGGAACGCGGTGGCGTTGGGCCGCGCACCGTCGATCGACTCGAGCATGCGTTCACCGAACAGGTGGTAGGACGTACTCTCGTTGACGAACCGGCGGCCTTGCGAGTTGACAACGACGGTGCCGGGCTTTGCGCGATCGAGCACGAAATGTGGGAACACTGCGGTGGTTCCGTCGCGTCGCCTTCTGGTGGACACAGGTGCCCAGAACGCGGCGCTCCCGTCGTCGGCGCCGAGCCGTGCGCCCAGCCCGAGAGCCTGCTGCTGGAGTTCCCCGGTCGCGCCCCCGGCGCGGGGCGAATGCCGCACTTCGGTCGGAATCAGACGACCACGCAGTGCCGGATGGTCACTGAAGCCGCCGCTCGCCAGCACGACGCCGCGGCGTGCCGTGAGTTGCAAACGTCGACCATCATGCGTCACTTCGACCCCGCTGACGCGGCCGTCCGCCTCGACCAGCGTGGCGTCGCTCGCTCGCGTCCAGATCGGAACCTCGCGCTGGCGCAACGAAAGCAGGAGCCTGCCGACGAGCGCATTGCCCATCACCAGTCGCGCGCCGCGCGGATAGCGCAGGCGATCGCCGGCATAGCGCCGCAGCAGTTTTGCCGCGTGCCGGAACGAGGTCCACGACCGCGTCATCTTCAGCAGATGGCCGATGTCGATGCGATCCACCATCATGCCGCCGAGGACCGTGAACTCCGGAATCGGCGGCCGCACGAGCAGGAGATCGGCCCCGAGCCGCCGCCCGTCGAACGGGAGGCATTCGAGGACACGGCCCGAGGTGGTCGCGCCTGGCAGCGCGGACAGGTAGTCGGGATGGAAGTCAAAGGCGCGCATCTGCACTTCAGTGTGCGCGTCCAGCTTCCCGACGGCCTGTCCGCCCAGGCTCAGGAATCGTGCACGCAGCGCTTCCGAACCGCGCGCCTGCGTCGCGTGCTCGAGGTACTGCTTCGCATCCAAGGGCGTATCGCCAGTGCCGGACGCCAGGTGGGTGTTGGGAATCCAGAGCGCCCCCGCGGCCAGCGCACTGGTGCCGCCGATCCACTGCGTGCGCTCGAGGAGAAGCACCTTCATGCCTTCGAGCGATGCGAAGAGCGCTGCCGCCATGCCCGCGCAACCCGCCCCGATGACGATGAGGTCATACGCAGTTCCCTGCGAAGATCTGGAAGTCATTTGTCGGCACCTAGGGACGTCGCCGCGGCGTCTGCCAGAACCATGTCGGCGCCCTTCTCGGCCACCATCAGGGTTGGCGCGTTGGAGTTGCCAGAGGTGCAACTGGGCAGGATCGAAGCGTCGATCACGCGCAGGCCACGCGTGCCGCGAACCTTCAGCTGCGGATCGACCACCGAACCGTCATCGCCGCCCATTCGGCAGGTGCCCACAAGGTGGTAACCAGAAACCCCCTTCTCTCGCGCATAGGCGAGCAGCTGCGCGTCGGACGCGACATCGGCTCCCGGAAGTGTCTCGGCCACACCCCAGCGCCGGAGCGCAGGCATCGAAAAGATGCTTCGCGCGAGCCGCAGACCCGAAAGCAGCACGTCCTGGTCGCCCGGCGCACTCAGATAGCGAGGCGTGATGGAAGGTGCCTGCGAGGCATCCGGCGAGCGCGCCCGGACCTGCCCGTGACTTTCCGGATAGGACTGGTAGACGGAGATCGTCATGCCCGGTTGCCGCTCGAGCGCGTAGGTGCCGGGCTCGAAACTGGCTGGGGCGAAGCTCAGTTGAAGATCGGGATGCGCACGCGTTCCGCTGCTGCGTGCGAATGCCGCGCAGGTGCTGGCTCCCAGCGTCAGCAGGCCGGTTCCGGCTAGCGCGTATTTCATGAGTTCGGATACCAGCGCAAGCCCACGGGTGCGCTCGTTGAGCGTCCCGATACCCTGGACACGGCGCGTCAGCCGGACCGAGTAGTGGTCACGCAGGTTGCTTCCGACATTCGCAGCGTCGACGACCAGCGCAACGCCCAGCGAGCCTAGCAACTCCCGAGGCCCGATCCCCGACAGCTGGAGCAGCTGGGGGGAACGGATGGTGCCGCAGGAGACGATCGTCTCCCTGCGTGCCATCACTCGAAGGCGGCCGCGCGCGCACAGCACGGAGGCACCCGTTGCGCGATTTCCGTCGAACAAGACTCTCTCGGCCAACGCGTCCGTCAGGATCTCGAGATTGGGCCTGCCGCGCGCATGGCGCAGGTAGGTCTGCGCAGGCCCGGCGCGAAAGCGTCCGCTGCGATTCTGTTGAAAGGGTGCCGCGCCTTCGCGCTCCACCCCGTTCAAGCTGTCTCTGACCTGCATTCCAGCCTGTCCGCACGCTTCGAGGAAGGCACGGCTCAACGGATGTGTCTCGACGAATTCGGCGACGGGAAGTCGTTGCTGGGTTGCCCCGACGCCCTCGATGCGTTCGATCGCCCGGTAGTACGGCAGCACCTCTTCGAAGGACCACCCGCTGCAGCCTTGTGAAACCCAGGACAAGTGCTCTGCGCGGGCGCTTCGGACGTAAAGCATCCCATTCAGCGAACCGGTGCCCCCGAGCATCCTGCCCTGCGGATACGCGACGACCTTGCCGCCTTGAGCATTGTCCGGCTCGCCGCGGTAACGCCAGCTCGCTCGAGGGTCGTCGATCAGGCGGAGAAATCCTGCGGGCATCTGGACGAACGGATTGCGGGAGGCCGGCCCGGCTTCCACGAGCAGCACCTGATAGCGCCCGCATTCCGAGAGCCGGTCCGCCAGCACGCAACCGGCACTTCCGCCGCCCAGGACGAGGAAGTCGACCTCCCGGTCCCAGGGCTGGCTATCGGGATGCATGCGCTTGAGCCAGCAGATCGAGCGTGGCGTCCCGGAGCATGCGGGCGCGAGGCACGGGAGGCAGCAGATCGGGCCGCCCGTGGAGCGGCACCTCGATGGAGACGACGGTGGCCGGCGGGAGTGCCCGGAGCATCGCCACGAGGTCGAGGCCGCCCTGCCCGGGTGGAAGGCGCGCCCTGCGCGCCTGGAACAGCAATTCGTCGGCGGAAGAAGGCGGTTGCGCAGGCGCATCACAGATCTGGAAGTACGCCCACAAGTGCAGCGGCAGCCGTGCGAGATCGTCGGCGGTGCCGCCCGAGCGTGCCAGGTGAATGGCGTCCACCACGACACCGCCACTACCGGCCGCTTCGAGCACACGTCGGGCGGAGGCAAGGCTCCTGATTCCTCGCCAGGGCATGAACTCCAGCGCCATGGTCAACCCGTAGCGCGCACCGAGCGCGCAAAGTTCGCCGAAGCGCTGGGCGAGCGCCGCCTCGTCATCGCTGTCACCGGCCACGAGCATGTGCTGCGCGCCAAGCATCGCGGCAGCGGCAAGCAGTGGTTCCAGTTCGGCTATCGAAGTATGGTCGGTGAGCCGCACGAGTTCCACATCGTGCACCGCGACTCCCCGATCGCGCATGCGCGCCAGGGCCTCGCGCATCATCGGCGTGTCGCCGATCATGGGATGCTGATGCTCGCCGGCGGAAGCAGGGGCGAGACGCATGCTGACCCGGTCGAAGCCGGCATCGGCCGCCACCTCGACCAACTCGGGTGGCGCGAGCTCGATGAGCGTCAGGTGCGCCAGGCACAGCGGATGTGCCGCGCGCGGCTTCGAGGCTCCGGAAGTCACTGTTGTAACGCCCTCAGAGTACGTCCGACGGGACGGCGGAGTACGACAACGAATAGATGTCGCTGACCTGATCCGGCGCAGTGCCCATGCTCGAGAGATGGCGTTCGGAGAGGTCCGAGGCCGCCAGGTCTTTCAAGGCTTCCAGTTCGTAGCCGCACGCCACAAACACCCAGTCCGCCACCTGGTCGGCCGCGCCGCGTATCTTCTGCTCCGTCGTCTGGGCGATCGGGGGCGTCTGATGCCGGAGCAGATGTGCACCGATCAGGCCGGAGCGAGCGGGCAGCGTCTCGATCAGCGACTTCAGCGCTGCCCGAAGTCCGGCCTCGTTGCCGGCCGCAGGCGCGAGCCGCACGGTCAGCGCGTGGCGGGCCACGGCACCGCCGTGCGTCTCGAGGACCTGGGACTGGCTGCGCACCATGTTCCTGTGGTGGGGCATCATGCGGGTCGACCACGGGGTCGGCGCATTGAGCCGTGCGAGATAGGCAGGCGACGAGAGGACCTCGTAGTCTTCTAGCTCGTACATCACGAACACGCCTTCGGCGCCGCTGGCACTGGTCCACCGCGAGGCACGCCGGAACCCGGGGATGCCCAGGCGCTCCGGAAAGTGCTCATGGGTGTGCCAGTGCTCGAAGTCTTCCCTCATGGCGGGAGCCATGTTCCACCACATGGCGAGGGCTGCCTTCCCGAGGAGAGACATGCTGGTCGGGCCTCAGTTCGCGCCGCGCAGGCGGCTCAGTTCGGCATTGACCTGCTTGACCGCGGTCTCGCCCACTTCGCGCGAGAACTTGTCGACCACCGGCTGCACCTTCTGGCGCAGGCGGGCAAGTTCTGCGGGGCTGATCTCGTTGACCTGCATGCTCT
The DNA here is from genome assembly GCF_030316885.1 of Variovorax jilinensis. Taxonomy (GTDB): domain Bacteria; phylum Pseudomonadota; class Gammaproteobacteria; order Burkholderiales; family Burkholderiaceae_C; genus Variovorax; species Variovorax jilinensis. The sequence continues at coordinate 27,912 of NZ_JASZYQ010000006.1, forward strand.
TCTTCAGCCCCTCGATCGCCTGCAGTTCGCGCGCCTGCGAAACCTTGCGCTCCTCCTGCTTCGCCTCTTCGGCAGCGGCCCGGATCACGGCTCGCTCGGGCTCCGACATCGAGTCCCAGGTCTTCTTGCTCATCAGGAAGGGCATGCCGGTGTAGACATGCTTGGTGAGCGAAAGGTACTTCTGCACCTCGGCGAACTTCGACGACTCGATCACGCTTACCGGATTGTCCTGGCCGTCGATGGCCTTGGATTCGAGCGCGCCATAGACCTCGCCGAAGGTCATCGGCACCGGGTTCGCGCCCAGGGTGGTGAACAGGTCCAGGTAGATCGGCGAGGCGATCACACGCACCTTCAGGCCCTGGATGTCCTCGGCCTTGGTGATCGGGCGCTTGCTGTTCGTCATGTTGCGAAAGCCCAGGTCCCAGATGCCCAGGCCGATCACGCCTTGCGCCGCGAGGTCGTTGAGCATGCGCGTGCCGACCGGGCCGTCCGCGACCGCATAGGCTTCCTGCGCGCTGTTGAAGAGGAACGGCAGGTCGAAGACCGTGAACTCCTTGTTGATGGAAGCGACCAGACCGGTCGCCATGGAGGTGAAGTCGAGCGTGCCGCCGCGAATGGCGGAAAGATTCTGGGGATCGCTGCCGAGCACCGCGTTGGGGAACAGCGTCACCTTCATCTTGCCGCCGCTCTTCTGGGCGACCGCATCCGCGAACTTCTGCGCGCCCACGCCGAAGGGGTGGTCCTTCGCAAGGCTGAAGGCAAAGCGCAGATTTCGTTCCTTGATCTCCTGAGCCGACACGCTGGTGGTCATTGCGCCGAACAGCGCAGTGGCGCCGATGAGCGTCACGAAAGCGCGACGCAGGGAGTTGTTTCCATTCATTCGAAGTTTTCCTTGAGAGGTCATGTCAGCCCGGGTCCTTCCGGCGTCTGCGGGGTCGAATGATGCACGAAAGCTGAAAGGTGTTCAACTTTCGTATAGCATTCAACTTTTGAACGATAAACCAAGGCGCGCGATGAGCGGATCACTCGAAAAGTCGCTGGATGTCCTCGAGTACCTGACGGACTACCCCGGGGGCGCCGCGTTGGCGCAAATCTCGATCGACCTGGGCCAGTCACGCAGCGGTTGCCACAGGACGCTTCATGCCCTCATCCAGCATGGCTACGTGCGTCAACTGCCGTCACATGGGGACTACGCGCTCACCACGAAGATGGCCTCGATGGGCCTGAGCTTTCTTAGCAAGTCAGGGGTGCTCGACATCGCTCAGCCAGTGATCGACCGACTCGCACAAACCACGGCGGAGCTCGTGCGCCTGGCGATCGTCGATGGGGACCGCCTGACGCTGGTCGCGAAGGCTCAAGGCGCCAGGTCCGGCCTTCTCTACGATCCGGACATGGGCATCGACCTGAGACTTTCATGCAGCGCCGCTGGCCAGGCCTGGTTGATGACGCTGCCGGAAGACCGGGCCATAGAGTGCGTGACACGACAGGGCATAGGGGAGCCGAGACATTTCGGGCCCAACGCTCCGGCAACCATCAAGGCCCTGATGAAGGTGCTGGAGGAACACCGCAGCCGCGGCTTCAGCATTATCCAGGACGCCTACGCCCCCGGCATGAGCTCGATCGCGGCGCCCATCAAGCGAAAGGACGAACCCGCCACGGGCGTCGTGCTGATCGCCGGGCCCTCCTCCCGTCTGACGTTTGAGCGCATGACGCAATTTGGCCCGTCGCTTCGAGCGGCGGCCGATGAACTTGTGATCTCGGGAAACTCCTCACCACTCCTGAAGGCTGCAAACGTCGGAACCTGGGGCAACGTGGCGGGCTCGCGAAGGAGCCAGATCTGAGGGTCGAGGTTGCGAGCTTGTTGACGGCAATACGGGTAGGGCGGCCTCATGCAACGAACGTGGTCGCTTCGACCTCAAGCGCGTGGACATACGCAGCCGCAGCAGGTGAGAGCGGGAGATCCGAGCGCCGCACCACGCAGGCGACGTTGGGCGACAACGGTTGGATGAGGGCAATTTCCTGCGTGTAGGTGGCAGTGATTTCAGAGCGCAGCCAGCGACGCGGAAGAATGGCCAGAAGGTCTGTCTTCGCGATCAACGCGAGCACCCCAATGATGGATTCGCACTGCACCGTCCTGCGCGGCACTGCAAGCTTCACGCGTTTGAAGTGCGCCTCGAACTCGGCAGACTGAAGCGCGCCTTGGCGCGTGACGATCCATGCCGCCTGCGACAGCTCGGCGAGCGAACGCGCGGCGGCGAGCGGATGACCCCTTCGCGCGATCACGGTGAGCGTGTCCCTCAGCAGGTCTTGGGTGGTGAGATCGTCGCCGAGTGAGCGCGGCGGGTCAGGCATGACGGCGAAGTCGATGACGCCCGATCGCAGGTCACGCACCGCGTCGTCGAACGAGCGCTCCACGACTCTGACGGTCACATCAGGGTGGCGCCTTTGGAAGGTGGCCAGCGAACCAGGCAGCATGGTCACTAGGTTCACACCGCCCATCGAAAAGCTGACGTGACCATAGCGCTCCGAGCGCATCTGCCGGATCTCGTCCTCGGCACGCTCCAGGTCGTTCATCACGGCCTGGGTGCGCGCGAACAGTGCTTCGCCGAACTTGGTGAGCTTCAGGCCACGGCCGGAACGATGGAATAGCGGCACCTCGAGCTGCGCCTCCAGTTGCTGCAGATTCTTGGTGATACCGGGCTGCGTAAGCGCAAGCGCGCGAGCCGCTGGCCTGATGCCCCCCAGCCTTGCCACCGCCACGAAGTCTCTCAACTGATGAATCTTCATTGCCAGGACTGATAGCCAACAGTTATCAATCATTGAATACTAGCATCTGCACATGGCGCCCTTTGATCCCGAAAATCAGCCTGCCATTGCCCGCAAAAGCAGACGGAGACAAAGATGAACGATTCACGCGACTCGCGGCTGAGCCGCCGCCAGGCCCTCGCCTACTTCGCCCTGACGCCCCTCGGAGCCAGCCTTCAAGAGCAGGCCTTCTCGCAGGACGTTTCGTCGGGAAAGCTCACCAAAGTCGTCTGTCCCTATAGCGCGGGCAGTCCGGTGGACGTGGTTGGCCGCTATATGGCTGCCTGCCTGCAGACCGGCATCCGGTCGCCTGTCGTGGTTGAGAACATCGCGGGCGGCGGCGGCATCACGGGCACCGAAGCCGTGCTGCGCGCACCCCTCGATGGCCACACCTTGCTGGTCCAGGCGTCCGGCGCCTTGACGACCACGCAGTTGCTCAACGTCGCGGCGCGCTTCGATGCGGCACGCGATTTCACGCCCTTGTGGGGAATCACGTCGATAGGCACCGTCATCGTGGTGGGCGCGCAGTCCCCGTACAGGACCATCAAGGACTTGATGGAAGCAGCGCGCGCCAAGCCGGGCACCATTACCTACGGCAGCGCCGGCATCGGATCCACACCGCACATCAACACCGAGATGTTCATGAAGGAGACGGGGGTGAAGCTCAACCACATCCCGTACCGCAGTTCGTCCGCCGTGATCTCGGACATGCTGGGCGGCCACGTCGACTGCCTCTTCGCGTCGATCGCCTCGGTGGTCCCGCTGATCCAGGAAGGAAAATTGCGAGGCCTCGCAGTCCTGAAGCCGGCGCGTTTCGATGACCTCCCCGGCGTCCCCACGCTGCTGGAGACGGGTGCAAGCGCCTGGATGCCACCGACCACCGCTTTCGTCCTGTACGCGCCGCAGAAGCTCCCGGCACCTCTCAAGGCGCAGATCGCGACGGCGACACAGCGCGGTTTCGAGGCCGACCCGGAAGGAGTGGCGCGTCTCAGGACCATGGGGCTGAACAGCGCCATTGCCGGCCAGGCATTGATCGACTACGTGACCAACGAGCAGTCGATCCTGACGCGGGCCATCAAGGATGCCGGCATCCAGGCGAGCTGACACGTCGAGGCACCATGACCACTCGAGAAGACGAAGTTGGCAGCGATGCGCTGAGGGCGACACGGTCGGTGATGGACTTCGTCGGACTGTCCGACTGCGCCACCGACGATCTGCTCTTCCATGGCCACGAACCGGTGGTTCCGACGCGGCACAGGCTGGGTTGCGCCAGTGCCGGCGCACTGGCCGCCCAAGCGATCGGGATCCGCGAGATCTGGAAGGCGCGTGGTGGAAAGCCGCAGTCCCTGTCGATCGACATCGGCCAGGCCTCGTATCCCGGCCTGTGCACATTCCTGCACATCCGGCAAAACGGTCACGCCCTCCCCTTCGTGCGCAACTGGGCGGGTCAAGGCCCCAACTTTTTCGCTACCCGGGACGACCGCCGCTTCTATCTGCTCTATACCGCGGCCTATGTCCAGCATTGCCTGCGACTGCACCGGTTCCTGGGTGCCACGACTTCGCACGAGTCTGTAGCCGAGAAGGTCGCTCAGTGGGATGCGAATGATCTTGAAGAGGCACTCGCCGCGCAGAAACTGATCGGCTGTATCGCGCGCACGCGCGACGAATGGCAGGCCCATCCCCAAGGCGCCCTGCTTGCACAGCGGCCGGCCGTTTCGGTGACGCGATTGCAAGCCAGCGCACCGGAAGGCTTCCGCCCCGCCGCGCGCCCGTTGAGCGGCATCCGAATCGTGGACATGGCTCACGTGCTTGCCGGTCCCATCACTTCGAGGTTGCTGGCCGAGCAGGGTGCGGAGGTGATCCACGTGTCTGCTGCGCACCAACCCGACGGGCACCTCACCGATGTCGATACCGGCTTCGGCAAGCGCACTGCGTTCATCGACCTCGACAACGCCGAGGATCGCGACCGGCTTCGCGAACTGATCCGCGGCGCCGACGTGTTCACGCAGTCGTGGCGGCCGGGTGCACTCGCTCGCAGGGGCTTCTCCCAGGCGGAACTTGTCGCGTTGCGGCCAGGGCTGATTCACGTCTCGCTCAGCTGCTACGGCTCTGAAGGTCCATGGGGCGAGCGGGGCGGCTATGAGCCGCTGGGCCAGGCCGTGTCGGGTCTGGCCATCGCGGAGGGCTCGGCCGACCAGCCCCAACTGGTTTCCACCTTCACGCTGAATGACTATCTCACGGCCTACCTGGCGGCGGCAGGCGTCGTGAGCGCGCTGCTTCGGCGCAGCCGTGAAGGCGGCGCCTACGGCGTGGACGCGTCCCTCACCCAGACCTCGATGTGGGTGCAGGAACTGGGCCGGCTGCCTCCCGCTCTCTGGCCCGGCGCGCCCGGCGGCATCGATGCGCTTCCCGCAGTGCCATCCAAATATCTCCAGAAGACGGCAACAGTGTTCGGCGAACTGGAGCACCCGCGTCCGATCGTCCAGTATGGGCGCACGCCCGCCGGTTGGGCGCTGCCGCCGGTGCCCACGGGCGCCGGTTTGCCGCGCTGGTCCTGACGCGCTTTCCCGTGGCGCCCGATCCCATGCCTGACCCGAACATCGATCCGGCACTGCGTGCCTTGCAGCTGCTTCTCACGCTTATCGGACTGCCGGAACCGTCAACCAGCGCCCGCGTCGTGCTGACCAGCCGCGACGCCGTGGTCCCAAGCGCCAACCGCTACGCCGCCGCAACGGCCGCAGCGCTGGGCGCATATGGCGCCGCCATTGCCGCCTTCTGGGCGCTGCGTACCGGTCGACAGCAGGAGGTGGAGATCGACGAACGTCGCGCGGTCCTGCATGGGCTGCGCTCGGTGTTCCTTCTGCGCCAGTCTGGCCATGGATACAGCGTCGGCGGCATCGGAGCCCAGGGGCTGCGGGCCAATAACTTCTTCATGACTCGAGACGGGCGGCAGATATACCTGCTGCGCATGTTCGACTACCCACATCTGGTGCCGGCCTTGTTGGGCGTGCTGCGTTGCCCTAACACTCACGACGACATCGCCCATGCCGTGTCGCATTGGGACGCCTTCGAGCTGGAAGATGCCCTGGCTCGCGCCAAGGCCGTGGGCGTGGTCTCAAGGAGCCCGCGGGAGTGGCTCGCACATCCGCAGGGCCAGTGGCTCGCAGAACGCCCGGGCGTCGAGGTTCGGAGGATCGGCGACAGCGCGCCAGAGCCTTTCCAGGACGGCGACCGGCCGCTGTCCGGCATCCGGGTGCTTGACGCCTCCCACGTCATTGCCGGTCCTGCCACCGGCCGCACGCTGGCCGAGCAGGGCGCACAGGTGTTGCGCATCTCGGCGCCGTACCAGCCGGACCCGCAGCAGATGGTGATCGACCTGGGTTTCGGCAAACGCAGTGCGTTCATCGACCTCAACCATGTGGAAGACGCGCGCCAACTGCGGGAATTGGCCATGAAGGCCGATGTGTTCATCGAGTCCTGGCGCCCCGGCGCCATGGAACGACGGGGATTCTCGCCCGAGGACCTGATGCGCCTGCGTCCCGGGATCGTCTATGTGTCGCTGAGCTGCTATGGGTCGGGGGGGCCGTGGCGCGAGCGCGCCGGCTACGAGCCGATCGGCCAGGCGGCGACCGGACTCAGCATGATGGAGGGTGGGAAGGACCATCCCGCGTTGGCGCCGACGGTCACCATGAACGACTACTTGTCCGCCTACCTGGCCGCCGCCGGCGTGGCGAGCGCGCTGGTCCGCAGAGCACGCGAAGGCGGCAGCTACCACGTGTCGACTTCGCTGGCGCAGTCCTCCATGTGGGTGCTGCAGCAAGGTGCGCATAGCGAAGCCGAAGGACAGAGTGTCTGCGGTCTCGACAGTCCGACGCCGGCCAACTGGATGAGTCGCACCGAGAGCGCTTTCGGCCTGCTGGAGCACTGCGCTCCTGTTACGCAGTTTTCCGAGACGCCAGGGTTCTGGGCTTGCCCGCCGCAGCCGCTCGGCGCCGCGCAGCCCGTCTGGTGACGCTGTTCCCCATCCCGCATTCCGTAGGAACGAATATGAACGCATCTGCCCTTCACCTCGACCGTCGCAGACTTCTCCGGCTCCTGGGCTTTGCCCTGGCGGGCGGTCTGCCGACGCTCGCCAGCGCATCGACCCCCGACGAGAAGTACCCGACCAAGGGCGTCCGCATCATCAATCCGTATCCAGCGGGTTCACCGATCGACGCGGTCGGTCGATATGCCGCCGAGGCATTGCAGAAAGCCACTGGGCAATCCTTCGTCGTCGAAAGCGTCACGGGCGCAGGCGGCACCATCGGCGTGGCCGCCGCCGTGCGCGCGCCCGCGGACGGCTACACGTTGCTGGCACAGACCACCGGAGCCCTCGTGTGCGGTCCGATGCTCTACAAGTCCGCCGGCTACGACGTCCTGCGCGATCTCAAGCCTGTCTGGGGTCTGCGCTCGGCCGGGCTGGTGCTCGTGGTGCCGCCCAACTCGCCCTTCAAGACATTGGAGGACCTCGTCACGCAAGCCAGGAAAGCACCAGGCAAGCTGAGCTTCGCGACTGCCGGCAACGGCTCTCCACAGCACATGGCGGCCGAGCTCTTGTCGAACGCCACCGGCATCAAGTTGATGAACGTGCCCTATCGAGGCGCGGTGCCATCGCAGGTCGCGCTCATGGGCGCAGAGGTCGACATGCTGTTCGACTCGATCGCCGGCGCACTGCCCCAGATCGCCGGTGGCAAGTTCCGCGCCCTGGCCGTGTTGCGCAAATCTCGGCTCGACGCCCTGCCCGACGTGCCGACCATGCAGGAAGCCGGCTTTGCTGCCGTGCAGATGCCGCCGAGCGCCATCGGCCTCTTCGTGCGCCAACCGGTGGCCGAAGCCGATATGGAACGCCTGGCCACGTTGCTGAGCAAGGCGTATGCCGCCGATACGCAAGTCCAGGCGCGGTTGAAGAACCTGGGCCTTTCGGATATCACGGCAGGCGCCCCTTTCGCAGCCCAGGTGCGCGACGAGGCTGCGTTCTACAAGCAGCTCATCCAGACCTCGAACATCACGGTCGGCTGAGGAGGCACGAATCTCATGAAGGCCTTCACGTTCTCCACGATTCCCGATCTGGTCGTGGAGCAAGGCAGCGCCGCACGCCTCGCCGAGGGCCTCGGGCTCGTCACAGCCGACCAGAACGCAGCCGATGCCACCGAAAAGGGCGAGCGTCTTCCTGGACTGGCTTGGCGCCTTGGTGGCGGCCGGGGGTGTGCCGCTGCGCCTGCGCGACCACGGCATTGACATCACCTAGCTACCGACACTCCCCAGCGATGCCATGCAGCAGCAACGACTGCTGATCAACAACCCCCGGCCACTTGCTCGAGAAGATGCAACGCGCATCTACGAGGGCGCCTACTGAACACGAATCTTCATGACGAATCCGCTTTCGCTCCTCAACGATCCTTCACTCCTGAAGACCGACGGTCTGATCGACGGCTCCTGGGTAGCCGGCAGGTCTCGATTCGATGTTGATGACCCGGCCACCGGCGAGCGGCTGGCGGATGTCGCCAATCTCGGCGCGGGGAATGCCGAGGCGGCGATCGCCGCCGCCGACAGGGCATTACCGGCCTGGCGCAGAAAGACGGCCAAGGAGCGCAGCGTCATTCTGCGCAAATGGTTTGACCTGTTGATGGCCCATCAAGAAGACCTTAGCCGCCTCATGACGTCGGAACAGGGCAAACCCTTCGCCGAGGCCAAGGGCGAAGTGGCCTACGGCGCCAGCTTCGTCGAGTGGTTTGCAGAGGAAGCCAAGCGGGTCAATGGTGAGACGCTCCCTCAGTTCGACAACAACCGGCGGCTGCTGGTGCTTCGCCAGCCCATCGGCGTGTGCGCCGCGATCACGCCTTGGAACTTCCCGCTGGCGATGATCACGCGCAAGGTGGCACCCGCGCTGGCCGCCGGCTGCACGGTGATCATCAAGCCGGCCGAGTTGACACCGTTGACCGCACTGGCCGCCGCCGAACTTGCGATGCGCGCCGGCATGCCTCCCGGGGTGCTGAACGTCGTCGTCGCAGACGCGGAGAACAGCATCGCCGTGGGCAAGGTGCTGTGCGCGAGTGACGTCGTGCGTCATCTGTCCTTCACCGGGTCGACCGAAGTCGGCCGCCTCCTCATGGCCCAGAGTGCGCCGACCGTAAAAAAGCTTTCGCTGGAGCTTGGTGGCAACGCGCCCTTCATCGTGTTCGACGATGCCGACATCGACTCCGCTGTGGAAGGAGCCATCGCGAGCAAGTACCGCAATGCCGGTCAGACTTGCGTTTGCGCCAACCGCATCTATGTGCAGGACGGGGTGTACGACGCGTTCATCGAAAGGTTCGCCTCGCAAGTCCGAGCGCTCAGGGTGGGGAATGGCTTTGCACAAGGCGTCGTGCAGGGTCCCTTGATCGAGAATGCGGCGATTGCCAAGGTTCAGCGACATCTGGATGATGCCGTCGCCAAGGGCGGAAGGATCGTCGCCGGGGGGCACAGGCTGGAGGGCCAGTTCTTCGAGCCTACTGTCGTCGCCGATGCCACGTCCGACATGCTGTGCGCACGCGAAGAGACTTTCGGTCCGTTTGCGCCTGTCTTCCGGTTCCAAACAGAGCAACAGGCCATCGAGGCAGCCAACGACACCGAGTTCGGCCTCGCCAGCTATTTCTACAGCCGCGACGTGGGCCGCATTTTTCGGGTGAGCGAAGCGCTGGAGTACGGCATGGTAGGTATCAACGCCGGCGTCATCGCCACGGAGCATGTGCCATTCGGCGGCGTGAAGCAGTCGGGGCTGGGACGGGAGGGATCCCGCCATGGCATGGAAGACTACGTTGAGCTTAAATAACTCTGCGTAGGCGACATACTGAAGTAGGCTTTGGAGTCCGCGTTCCAATCGTTTCAAGGATCGGCGCTGCTGGAACCGGCTGCTTTCACCGCGCAGGATGCGGCAGATCGCACGCTGCTCCCACGTGGGATTTCTCGCATTTCGAGAATGCATTTGCGATATGTTGACTTGCCAGAAGCCAGCGCTATCGCAAGCCCTTGAAGCAGAGCCTGCCTGCGGGCCTTGGCCGCATCGAGTTCCAACTCGCGCGTGTCGGGCCTATCCCCGCGCCGTCTGAATCATTCGTTCGGATGACGCGCCAGGCGCAACGCCTGCCTGAGCCTGCAAAAGACAAGCCGCGCGGGCCTTTCCAGCCAGTTGGAGCGGGCCGGATCGCGGACGAAGCGGTCATCGCGACGGCCAAGGGCGGCCCGGGGGTGCCGAAAGTCGCGCCGGTGCAAGGTCCCCCAGGTGCTTTCCGGCCTGTACCACTACAAATGGTGCGCATCCCGACGCTGCGTCGGCCCGCTGCGCCCGCGCGACACGAGGACACTACCGGGTCGAATTGCACCCACCCTGCGCTCTTGACCGGTACCGGATCGCGGGCATAGCATCGCGTCCCCTCTTTTCGAGGGTGAGCAAGACCAATAACAGGAGAGACACATGAATCGACTGATCTTGGGGGTGCTTCCTTGCGTGCTCGCTGCATGTGGCACGCCATCCGCCGTATCGACGTCTTCGCCGCAAGCCGCAGCTCCCACGCTGACGCATGCGCCCGTGCTCACGAAGCTCGAGAGTCCCTGGGACATGGCCTTCCTGCCCGACGGCACGATGTTCTTCACCGAAAAATGCCACGGGCTCTCGGTGCGACAACCGAGCGGCAACGTGGTCAAGCTGCTCGGCATGAAGGATGCGAAGGGCTACCCCACGAGCGCAGTCGATCTGTTCTGCGAAGGCCAGGCCGGAATGATGGGTGTCGCAGTCGATCCGAACTTCGCCACCAACCGATTCATTTACGTCTCCTCGACATCCGGCCTCACCGCGCCCGGCACCAATCGCGTGTTGCGGCTGCGGGTCAACAACAACGCGACCGGCGTGTCCGAGCGCGTCGACATCGTCACGGACATTCCTTACAAGCCGCGCGCCAGCGACCATCCCTTCGGCGGCCCCGGCGCCCACAACGGCGGGCGGCTGCGCTTCAGCCCGGGAGACGGCTATCTCTACGTGACCACGGGCGACACGCACAACGGCGAAGTCCCGCAGAGTCCGACGCGCATCGGCGGCAAGGTCCTGCGCATCGACCGCGACGGCAAGGCTGCGCCGGGAAACAACGCACCGGCCGGATTCGATCCCCGCATCTACACCTACGGACACCGCAACCCGCAGGGCATCACCTTCCGGCCGGCGACAAACCAGCCTTACGTTGCCGAGAACGGACCCTGGCACACCGACGAGGTCACGGCACTGGTGGCCGGCGGCAACAGCGGCTGGGATCCGCGGCCCAACATCGGGGGACGCGGCGCCTGCCCGGACAACTACTGCGGCTACAGCCCGAACCAGATGGGTGCCGTGGACCCGAAGGTGCGCTCGGTCTTCATGCCGATGACCGATCTCAAGACCTATCCGAACGCCATGAAGCCGGCCTGGACCAATGACGGCCTGTCACAGGGGCTTTTCACGGGCACCTTCCTGAGCGGCCCGCAATGGAAGGGATGGGACGGTCGGATGATCATCGGCTTAGCCGGCATCGGCATCCATGGCACGCCGGTCGGCAATCGCCTGGACGTGCTCGACATCAAGGCCGACGGCCTGTCGGCCACGCGCACGACCGTGAACCTGCCAATGCCGGCCGCGCGCTTCCGCTCCCTGGTTCAGGGGCCCGACGGGAATCTCTACGTGGCGACCGACGAAGGCGCGATCTCCCGGCTCACGCCGAGCTGATCGACGGATGCTGCGCATGGTCGTGCTCCAGGACCGGGACGTCTACCCATGAAGTCGGTGATCATCCTGGCCGTCCTCGGCGCTTCGCTTGGCGGTCCCGCCCGCGCCGATCTCGACGAGATGTACAAGGCCAAAAACTGTTTCGCCTGTCACCGGATCGACAGGAACCACCTGGGTCCTTCGTTCACCAGCGTTGCATCCAAATACGCCGGCGACGGCGGCGCAGACGCGAAGCTGGCGAAAAAGATCCGCGAAGGGAGTGTCGGCGTCTGGGGCCCCTCCCCGATGCCGGCGCAGACCCAGGTGACGGAAACCGAGTCCCTGACGCTCGCGCGCTGGATCCTCGAACTCAAGTGAGCATCAGGTCGCGCAGTTGCAGTCGGCCGATCCGATGTGTCTGCATGTGACTACAGGAGGAACCGTGCGGTCATCCTAAGGTGGCCACATCACTCTCCTCATGTATCAATGAACCCGCCTCGCCGAACATTCCTCCGCTCTGCGGCCTGCCTTGCCGCTGGCAGCGCCGGCATCATGCCGTGGCTCGCAACGGCTGCACCGCAACGCGCACCCGCAGCAGAGGGCGGCGGCCTGGCCGCCCTCGACAGGCTCAACGCAGCCAACGACACGCCCTTGATAGCCCAGGGGTCGCGCGGACCTGCCGTGATGCGGGCTCAGATCCTGCTCGACCGGGCCTGGTTCTCGCCCGGGGAGATCGATGGGGGCTTTGGCGCCAACATGCATCGGGTCGTCAAGGCCTACCAGCGATCATTCGCGCTCCCCGAGAGCGGGAAGGTGGATGCCGGAACGTGGGCAGCACTGAAGGCTGACGGCGCCCCGTTTTTTGCAAGCTACACCCTCACCGAGAAGGATGTCGCCGGCCCCTACGCGCGCACACCCAAGGAGATGTCCGACCGCGCAAAGCTGAAGTCCCTGGGCTTCGAGGACCTGAAGGAAGCAATCTCGGAAAGAAACCACATGTCTCCGAATGCTCTGGTTGAGCTCAATCGCGGCTCCCGGTTCCAGGCTGGCGACGCGATCATCGTCGTGAATACTCGCGGAGCCGCCGAAGCAGGTGTCGTCAAGGCCGCGAAGTCGATCGAGATCGACAAAAGCGAACACATGTTGTTCGTGCTCGATGGCGAAGGCAAGCCGCTGGCGGGATTTCCGATCAGCATCGGCGGTCCACTCGACCCGCTGCCGCTCGGCCGGATGAAGATCATCAACGAGGTCAAGGACCCCACCTTTACCTTCGACCCGTCGATCCTCAAGAAGGCGCCGGCCGGTGCCGCGAAAGTGGACATCGCCGCTGGACCGAACAACCCGATCGGGAATGTCTGGCTGGGGTTGTCCAAGCCTCACTGGGGCATCCATGGCACACCTGCGCCTGACCGCGTGGGACGCGAGGAGACCAATGGCTGCATCCACCTCACGAACTGGGACGCAGCCCGCCTGTCGCAACTTGCAAAGGCCGGCTTCGCGGTGGAAGTCAAGGCCTGACGAGTCCAGCGATGAGCAAGGCCGTGCTCAGAAATGTGGCCCACTTCGCGGTCGTGCTCCTGGGGTGCGGCGGGTCTTTCGCGCAACCGTACGCAGCGGACAGTGGTCAAGCATTGCTGGTAGCTCGCACGTTGCGGTTTCCCGTTGACGAGGTCCGACCCGAGACGATACGCGACACCTTCGAAGACGGACGTCCCGGACACCGGCACGAGGCGCTCGACATCATGGCACCGCGCGGCACGCCGGTGCGCGCGGTGGACGATGGCCGACTCGTCAAGCTGTTCGACAGCAGGCCCGGCGGACTCACCATCTACCAATTCGATCCCGAAGGCCGGCTTGCCTACTACTACGCGCACCTGGACCGCTACGCCGATGGCCTGCGCGAAGGCATGCAACTTCGACGGGGAGACGTGATCGGCTACGTGGGCAGCACAGGCAATGCTGCGCCCGACGCGCCGCACCTTCACTTTGCGGTCTTCCTGCTCGGCCCGGAGCGGCAGTGGTGGAAGGGCGAGGCGCTGAATCCGTACGAGGCGCTGCGCGCGTCGCGATGAGCGGCGGCCTGCCCCAAAGAAGCGGCGCGGCGTTCACTTCGTCCCACCCGGCGTCCCGCCTGCCTGCACCTTGACGAAAGCTAGCGTCGGCTCCATGAAGCCGGTACCTCGCAACCATCCAGTCACATCGATCGGCGCAATTGGCGGATCCAAGCCCTCTGAGGTGACATAGGCGAAGACCAACGGTCGCGGACAGTTCTTGCGCGTGCGAGGCACGCGCGAACACAATCTACAAGACGTGGATGTCGACTTGCCTCGCGACGCGCTCGTGGTGTTGAGCGGCATCTACGGCCCAGGCAATCGTCCCTCGCCTTCGGCACCCTGTACGCGGAGGCCCCCAGCCTCCGCCGCATCTTCGATGTTCACCCGCCGGACAATGCCTTCAAGGTGAGCGCATTGGGCACCGCCTCTCCCGCGGCGGTGTTGTCGAAGATGCACCAGCACCGCGCGCCAGAGAGCCGAGCGGCCTCCAGGCGGGCCGCCACACGCTGCAGCAGAGGATCCTCGTAGCGCGACCAGTAGCGTCGAGGTGAACCATGCAGGCGCAGATAGATCAGCTCGGGCCAGCCGCCCGGCGCAGCGGCGGCCGGAAAAAGAACCGGATCGGCCAGCACCCGTGCCATTCGAAACCGGGCCAGGCGGCGATCCGCTCCGGGCGTGAACCAGGACGCATGGCGCGCCTCGAGCGCGACGTCGCCTCCATGACGGGCACGCAGGTCCCGTGCGAAGCGATGAACCTTCGCCACATCGAACACAAGCGTGGGTGGCAACTGGATCAGCACGCATCCGAGCCTGGGGCCCAGACCGGCCACCTGTGCGAGGAACTCCTCCAAGGCCGGCATTGCGGCCTCGAGTCGCAAGTCGTGCGTGATCGCCTTCGGGCACTTGACCGAGAAGCGGAACTGTGGCGGCGTCGACGCGGCCCATCGCTCGTAGGTCTCGCGACGGTGTGGCCGGTAAAAGGAGGAGTTGATCTCCACCGCCTGCAAGCGCGTGGCGTAGCTTGCCAGGTGCGAATCGCGGGGCGCGAACCGACCCCAGTGCGCGCGCGGCAGGCTCCAACCCGCGCAACCGATGTCGATCGGGGGAAGGGTCAGTGACCTGGATCGGTGTTTCTGAAAGGACTTCTGCATCACGCCCAATATCGCACTCGCTCGGCGTCCAAGATCTCGATTCCCGTTTTCGCTGACGGGAATGACGGCTGGTCGTGCACCGCACCACGACTGACGGCGTGATGCCCCGGCCGCCGTCTTCATGACACTCCGGGGCGCCTCGTGCGCTTTGTCTACGCCATCGACATGCACCACGGTGTGCCGCAGGAGATCGCGAGTCGGGTACTTGGCGGCAAGGAAATTCCGCTCGAGACCTGAACGGTGAACGTGATGTGGCAAGGTGACGCGATCAACCAGTTTGCAAGGCTGCTGAGCTTTTGCGAGACACCCTCCTCCCCTGTCAATGAAACGCCATGCAATTTTCGTTGCGACAAGCGCGCAGAGCGCCGCCTGCATGTGCAGACGACCCCTAGAAACATCGCGCGCACCGGGCCACGTCGTCTGGCGAGGTACGAATGCATGACCCAGCCGCTGTCGAGTACTCGATCGGACCGAAGGCGATGCGACTGAGCGCCCTGGTCGCCCGCCGCACCTTCAGATTCAGAAGATGTCGGGTTCCCCGGCAGACTCGCCGAATTGCGTCTGGAGGAAGTCCATGTCGCAGCCCTGGTCGGCCTGCAGGATGTGCTCGGTGAACATCCATCCGTAGCCCCGGCCGAAACGTGGCGGCGGTGGCGTCCATTCGGCGCGCCGGCGCGCCAGCTCCTCATCGCTCACCTGCACGTCCAGCCGGCGCATCGGTACATCGATGCTGATGATGTCGCCGGTGCGCACCAACGCCAGGTTGCCGCCGACATACGCCTCGGGCGCGACGTGCAATGCACAGGCACCGTAGCTGGTGCCGCTCATGCGCGCATCGCTCACGCGCAGCATGTCGCGCACGCCCTGCTTCAGCAGCTTCACGGGGATCGGGACCATGCCCCATTCGGGCATCCCGGGGCCGCCCTTCGGTCCCGCGTTGCGCAGCACGATCACGTGGTCCTCGGTGATGTCGGCGTCTTCGTCGTCGAGCATCTTCTTGAGCGACGGATAGTCGTCGAACACCACCGCAGGGCCGCTGTGCTTCAGGAATTTCGCGCTCATCGCGCTTGGCTTGATGACGCATCCGTCGGGTGCCAGGTTCCCCTTCAGACGCGCCAGTGCACCTTCGGTGTAGACCGGGTTGTCGAGCGTGCGGATGACGTCGTCGTCGTAGACCTGCGCGCCCTCGATGTTCTCGCCGACGCTCCTGCCGGTGACGGTGGGCGCGTCGAGATGCAGGTGCACCTCGATGCGCTTCATCAGCGCTGGCAGACCGCCGGCCAGGTAGAAGTCTTCCATCAGGTACTGGCTGGTTCCGCTCGGACGCACGTTGGCGATCACCGGCACTCGCCGGCTGATCGCGTCGAAGTCGTCCAGGCTGATGTCGGCCCGGGCCCGCCGCGCCATGGCGATCACGTGGATGATCGCGTTGGTCGAACAGCCCATCGCCATGGCGACCGTGATCGCGTTCAGGAAGGCATTGCGGCTCTGGATGCGCGAGGGACGCAGGTCCTCGTGGACCATCTCGACGATGCGACGGCCGACCTGCGCCGACATGCGCTGATGGCCGGCCTCGACCGCCGGCACGCTGGAGGCGCCCGGCAAGGCCATGCCCAGCGCTTCGGCGATTGCGGTCATGGTGCTGGCGGTGCCCATGGTCATGCAGGTGCCGGGGCTGCGGGCGATGCCGCTGATGATGCCGTCCCATTCGGGCTCGGTGATGAGCCCGGCGCGCCGATCGTCCCAGTACTTGAATGCATCGGAGCCCGAGCCCAGCGTCTTCCCGCGCGAGTTGCCGCGCAGCATCGGACCCGCCGGCAGGAAGATCGCGGGCACGTCGGCGCTGGTGGCGCCGAGCAGCATGGCCGGCGTGGTCTTGTCGCAGCCGCCCATCAGCACCACGGCGTCGACCGGATAGCAGCGGATCATCTCCTCCACTTCCATCGCCATCATGTTGCGATAGAGCAGCGCGGAAGGCTTCACGATCGAATCGTTCAGCGAGATCGTCGGCATCTCCAGCGGGAAGCCGCCGGCCTGCAGCACGCCGCGCTTGACGTCGTCCACGCGCTGGCGGAAGTGCATGTGGCAAGGGTTGTAGTCCGACCAGCTGTTCATGATCGCGACCAGCGGCTTGCCCTCCCAGTCCCTTCGGTCGTAGCCCATCTGCATGATGCGGCTGCGATGGTTGAAGGTGCGGAAGTCGTTGTTGGCGAGCCAGCGTTGGCTACGGAGCTTGAGAAGTTCGGCCATACCCAGGATGTACTTCAGTTCCACGGCGCTGTCGACCACGCACGCGGTCGAGCACAGCGGTCCGGCGTAGACGTCGAGCCGGTAGGCCTCGACGGCTGCGCGAAAGGTGACCGGGGTATCGGCTGACAGGCGATATACCCGCGTGACGACCTCGCCGTCGCTTCGCTCGGCCTACCTTCATCCCAGAGTGCTTCGACGAAGCGCTTTCAACCTTTGCCCATCGTGGCAAGAACCAAGGAGATGACAGATGGCAACAGACGATCGCAATGACGCGTCCAATCGAGATCCGATCACTGGCACGCCCGGCGCCCATCCGGTAGGCACCGGCATCGGTGCCGCTGGCGGCGGTCTTGCAGGCGCTGCCGCGGGGTCGCTTGCGGGACCGGTGGGCACGGTGATCGGCCTGGTGGCCGGCGCCGTGGTGGGCGGGTTGGGAGGCAAGGCCGCTGCCGAAGGCGTGAACCCGACCGCCGAGGACGCCTACTGGCGAGAGAACCATGGCCGCCAAACCTATGTGACCTCCGGGCGCAGCTATGACGACTACGCCCCGGCCTACGAAATGGGTTGGTCGGGCCGAGGCACGCGGGGCGCCGATTTCGACAGCGCCGAGCCGCTGATGGCTTCCGAATGGGAAGGTCGCCGCGGCGTCTCCACGCTTGCATGGGCCGATGCAAGGCCGGCCACGCAGGCGGCATGGAACCGTGCCGACGAGGTCTACTACGCCAAGCAGGCCAATGGCAGCGACATCGTGAGCCATGAAGATCTGTCGAACGACGACGTGGTCGATGTCCTGAACGACCTGCTCGAGAACGCGCGGGATGGGGAGTACGGCTTTCGGACTTGCGCCGAGCAGGTCGAGACCCCGCAGGCCAGGCAGCTCTTCGCCAGTCGCGCGGAGGCTTGTCGCCAGGCCGGCGACGAGCTGATGCAGCTCGTGAGTGCCTATGGTGGCGAGCCGGCTTCGGGCGGTACCGCCGCAGGCGCGCTGCATCGGGGCTGGGTCCAGGTCAAGGGCAGCGTCGGCGCCGACAGCGAGTTGTCGATCCTCGAATCCTGCGAGCGCGGCGAGGACGCGGCCGTGGCCCGCTACCGCAAGGCATTGAAGCAGAGCCTACCTGCGGACGTGCGTGCCACGGTCCAGCGCCAGGCCGACGGAGCCCAGCGCAATCACGACCAGATTCGCGACTTGAGAAACGCGGCACGGGCGCGCGATTGATTCCGCGAAGGCCCTCGCCGCGGGCCGGCCTCAACGGTCGGCAGCCTCATGGTTGCTCGACTTCCACGAGCAACTGTTCGATTCCACCGACCGGCATCGCCGCCTGGACGTGCGGCGCCTGGACGCGGAATTCACGCGCGCCGAGCACCGCGAGATCATGGACGCGGCGGTCAGCCGCGACACTGCGCTCACGATCAAGCTGCTCAACGATTCCATCGACACGCTGATCACGCGGCGGAATTCGTCCGAGGCCAACGGCGAGGCCATCAGCTCAACGTGATCTGCGCGTCGTGAACGACGCGGCGCCTCGGGCGCGGCCATGTTTTACCAACGACAAGACGCAGACATCACTGTGCCCGCCCTGCCCGGGCACTGCGATGCAGGGCTGACGCCCATCCCAGCCATGCGCGGTCACCTGGACTGCGCAGGTGCTTCAAGCCGCACCCATGGATGGTGGGATCCCCGCCCTTGCGGCAGCCGATTCAGGCCCTGCCATCGCGCCAAGGTAGGCACGCACCCGCTCGTCGCTCATCAGGGATTCGAAGTCCGGCAACTGCGTGACCGTGCCCTTCTGCACGAAGATGAAGCGTTCGCAGCTCTGACGCAGAATCTCGACGTGGTAGGGCTCGTTCGGGTGCAGGCACAGGAAGACGACCCGCCCTGCCCGCCTCAGGTGCTTGAAGAATTCGAGCATGAAGCCGATGTAGCCGTCCTGCGTATTGAACTGTGGCTCGTCGAACAGGTGCACCAGCGGCGAGTCGCTGATCGAATGCTCGAGCATGAAGTTGGGGCGTGTACGCTTGAACGACCGCAATTGGTAGGACTGGTGGTAGTGGATCGCGAGCCGATCGCGCTCGCGCGTGCGTACGCGATGGATGTCCTGTCCGTTGACCAGCACCCGGCCGGTGCTCGGCAGGTTGCTTCCGGTCATGAGTTCGAACAGCGTGGTCTTGCCGGAACCGTTGGGGCCCAGCACACCGACCACAGCCGGGCCTTCGATCTCGAAGTCGGCATCGAGATTGAAAGTGACCTTCGGCCGCAGCAGGCCGCGCGCGTATTGCTTGCCGATCTTGTCGACGCGAAGAAGCGAAGCACCCATTTCGTCACACTCCCAGCAGTTGAAGGCGCAGTGCGTCGTCGCGGCGCAGCGCTTCTGCCGGACCCTCGTGCACGATGGCGCCCAGGTTCATCACATAGACGCGGTCGGCCACCGCCAGCGCGCTCTGGACGTTCTGCTCGACCACCAGCACCGAGACGCCCTCGGCCTTCAGGCGGGTGATGGTCTTCATCACGTCCTGCACCACCTTGGGCGCGAGCCCCTGGCTCGGCTCGTCGAAGAGCACCAGTCCTGGCGAGCCGAGCAGCGCGCGCGAGATCGCGACCATCTGCATCTCGCCGCCCGAGAGGTTCTCGCATTCGCGATGCATCAGGTATTCGAGCGCGCTGAAGATCTCGAAGCATTCCTTTTCGCTCCAGGCGCGAAAGCGAGAACGCTTGCGTGCGATCGCAAGATTGCGCGCCACGGTCAGCGTCGGGAAGATGCGACGGTCGTCCGGCACCCAGCCGATGCCCGCGCGCGCGATCTCGTGCGTGGGCGCATGGGTGATCTCGCGGCGATCGAAGCGGACCGTGCCGGCACTCGGCGGCGTCAGGCCGAGGATCGCGCGCAGCGTGGTGGTCTTGCCTGCACCGTTCGGCCCCAGCAATGCAACCACCTCCCCCGCGCCGACCTCCAGCGAGACGCCGAACAGCGCCTGGGTCTCGCCATAGAAGGCGTCGATGCGGTCGATCGTCAGCAGTGCCGACGACATGGGGACCGGGGCGTCCGACGGCACCCGCGTATCCAGTGCGAACGCGTTCATGCCAGAGCTCCCAGGTTCGAGCGCGCCACCCATTCGTTCTGTCGCAACTCGTCAGGCGTCCCCTGAGCGATCACCTGCCCCCAGTGGATCACCGAGATGCGGTCGGCCAGGCCGAACAGAAACTTCATGTCGTGCTCGATCACCATGATGGTCAGGCGCCGGCGCAGCTGCGCCACCAGTTCGGTCAGTCGTGCGGTGCCTTCGGCACCGAGCCCGGCTGTCGGTTCGTCCAGGAACAGCATGCGCGGCTCGGCCGCCAGCGCAACGCCGATCTCGAGCGCGCGCCTCTCGCCGTAGGACAGGCTCCTGGCGAGGCTGCGCTCCTTGCCCGTGAGGCCGACGCTTGCCAGCACGCCGGCCGCGATGTCCTGCGCCGTGCTGTCCGCGCCCAGATCCCGCCACGGATTGAAGCCCTGGCGGCGCACGTGCGGCGTTGCGATCAGCACGTTGTCGAGCGCCGAGTAGTCGTCGAACAGATTCATGATCTGGAACGAGCGCGAGATGCCCTTGCGCGCGATCTCCCGCGGCGGCATGCCGGTGATGTCCTCGCCGGCGAAACGCACCGTGCCGCGGTCCGGACGGAAGCGTCCGGTGAGCACGTTGAAGCAGGTCGTCTTGCCGGCACCGTTGGGGCCCATGATGCCTACCAGTTCGCCCTCTTCGCACGCGAGCGTGATGTCCTCGAGCACGACCTGGTCGCCGAAGCGCTTGGACAGGCCGGTGGCTTCAAACAGCTTCATCGGCGCCTCCCCGGACCAACGCGGCAGGTACCGCGGCAACCGGCTGGCGGGCGGTCTGCGACGCCCTTCGTCGCCTGGCTTCCATCCAGCCCTGCCAGATTCCCGCGATGCCATCGGGCTTGAAGAGCACCATCGCCATGAAGATGAGCCCATACCAGAGGAGCCAGGTTTCGGTATAGGCGCCCAGAAGGTCGCGCGCGAGGATGAAGAAGGCGGCGCCGATGACCGGCCCCCAGAAGCTCACGAGCCCGCCGCCGATCAACACCATCATCACGACGAAGCCCGAGTTGTGCAGGCTCATCACGTTCGGATACGCCGACTGCTGCGCCATCGCGAACAGCGCGCCGGCCAGGCCCGAGACGCCGGCCGACAGCGTGAAGGCCAGCCACTTGTAGAGCCAGACGTTGTAGCCCACGAAGGCGGCCCGGGTCTCGTTCTGCTTGATCGCGCTGAGCACTCGCCCCAGAGGCGAATGCACCAGTCGCCAGAGGCCCACCAGCACCAGAGCGAACACCGCCAGGCAGAAATAGAACAGCGCGTTGTTGCTCGTGAGATCGAACGACACGAAGCCCAAATCAACCGGCAGCCGCTTGATGTTGAGCAAGCCGTCCTCGCCGCCGGTGACCGTGTGCCATTTGTTGGCGATGAACCAGAACACCTGGCCGAAGGCGATCGTCAACAGAGCGTAGTAGATGCCGCGCTTGTGCGAGATGAACAGCGCCACCAGCGCGCCCAGCACTGTCGCGACCAGCACCGCGCCGACCAGGTCGAACCACAGGTTCGGCCAGACCTTGTGCTGCAGCAGACCGAAGGCATAGGCGCCGATGCCGAAGTACGCACCGTGGCCGAACGAAGGCAAGCCCGTGAAACCGAGCAGCAGGTTGAATCCCAGCGCGAACATCATCCAGATCATGATTTCGAGCGCGAGGTACTGATACAGCCCCACCTGCGCGATCCACAGGGGGGTCGACATCAGCAGGCCCAGGGTGAGGACCAGGGGCGCGGGGAACAAGGCGGCGCGGCCGGCAGCGAGATGCATCAAGGATCGGTCTCCAGGTTTTTTTCTTCGTTCAGGGCTTGCACAAAACAGAATGTACGTTCTATCATCAAAACATTCAAGAATCTTTGTTCTATTTTTGCAAATGGCCTCTATGGATTCGATCGAGACATACGAAGAGCTCAAGGAACGCATCTCGCAGGCCTACTCCGGCATGTCCAAGCAGCTGCAGCGCATTGCACGCCAGGCGCTGGAACGCCCCGACGATCTTGCGCTGGGCACCGTCGCGGCAGTCGCCGAAAGCGCGGAGGTGCAGCCCTCGGCAGTGATCCGCTTCGCCAACGCGGTGGGCTATGGCGGCTTCTCCGAGATGCAACAGGTCTTTCGCGGCCACCTGGTGGAGCGCTCGTCGAGCTACCGCGAGCGCATCGTCGAGATGCGCCGCCAGAGCAACGGCGCGCGGGCACCGGCTGGCGTCCTTCACCAGTTGACCAGCGAATCCGTCGCGGAGCTCAGCCAGCTGCAGGACATGGTGCGCGAGTCGGAGCTCTCGGCGGCCGTGAAGCTGATCGCCGAGGCGACCCAGATCCACGTGCTGGCGCAGCGCCGCGCCTTCCCCGTGGCCGGCTATCTGGCCTATGCGCTGAGCCAGCTCGAGCTGCGCACTCACCTGCTCGACGGCGCCGGCGGCATGCTGCGCGAGAGCCTGCGCGCGGTGGCGCCCGGCGACGTCCTCGTGGTGGCGAGCTTTCGCAACTATTCGCCCGAGGTGCTCGAGGCCTCGCTCGCTGCAGCCGGGCGCGGCGTCCCGGTGATCGCGATCACGGACGGTCCGCTTTCGCCCCTGAAGGCCTCATCCCGCGTGTGCTTCGAGCTCGCCGACGACTCGTCCAAGCCCTTCCGCTCGCTCGTTGCGCCACTCTGCCTGGCTCAGGCGCTGGTGGTGAGCACAGGGCATCTTCTGGCCGAACAGGCCGGCCGCAGGAAAACGCGCCGTGCAAGCGCATCTGGAAAGAAAGCATGACCCGCCCCTTCGATGTCATCTGCATGGGCCGCGCCGCGGTCGATCTCTACGGCGAACAGATCGGCGGCCGGCTCGAGGACATGCAGACTTTCACCAAGTACCTCGGCGGCTCGCCCGCCAACACCGCAGTCGGCGTGGCGCGCCTGGGCCTCAAACCCGCAATGCTGACGCGTGTCGGCGACGAACACAACGGCCGCTTCGTGCGCGAGACGCTCGCGGCCGAAGGCGTCGACGTCAGCCTCGTCAGGACCGATCCGAAGCGCCTGACCGCCCTGGTCTTCCTCGGCATCCAGGATCGCGAGACCTTCCCGTTGATCTTCTACCGCGACCACTGCGCGGACATGGCGATCGACGCGCAGGACGTGGCGGCCGCACCGATGGCGTCGGCCACTGCGCTGCTGCTGTCCGGCACCCATCTGTCCCAGCCCCAGACCTACCGTGCCTGCATGACGGCGGCCGAGCTGGCCCGCGCCGCAGGGACCCGCGTGGTGCTGGACATCGACTACCGCCCCGTCCTCTGGGGCCTGACCAGCCCGGGCATGGGCGAGCAGCGATTCGTGCCCTCGGACCAGGTCAGCGCGCACCTGCAGACCGTGCTTCCTGCCTGTGATCTGGTGGTCGGCACCGAGGAGGAGATCCACATCGCCGGCGGCAGCGCCGACACGCACGCTGCGATCCGCCGCATCCGCGCGCTCACCACCGCCACGATCGTGGTCAAGCGCGGGCCGGGGGGCTGCGTGGTCTTCGACGGCGCCATTCCCGAGCGGCTCGAGGACGGCCTGCAGGGGCCCGGCTTTCCGGTCGATGTCTACAACGTGCTCGGCGCCGGCGATGCCTTCATGGCCGGCTTCCTGCGCGGATGGCTCGTCGACGAGCCGCTCGCGCGCTGTTGCACCTTTGCCAACGCCTGCGGCGCGCTGGTGGTATCGCGCCACGGCTGCGCGCCCGCGATGCCGAGCTGGGAGGAACTGCAGCACTTCATGGCGCGCGGCTCATCGACGCGGCGGCTGCGGGAGGACATCGGCCTGGAGCACCTGCATCGGGTCACGACCCGGACACGCCGCTGGAAGGAACTCTGCATTCTGGCTTTCGACCATCGCGTCCAGTTCGACGAGCTCGTCGCCCGCCATGGCGGCGGCCCCGGACGCATCGAGGCCTTCAAGTCCCTCGTGGCCGAGGCCGCGCGCCGCGTGGCGCACACCGAAGCCGGCGACGCGCTGGACGCCGGCATGATCCTCGATTCCCGCTTCGGACAGGACATCCTGCCGGCGCTCACCGGCAAGGGCTGGTGGGTGGCGCGGCCGGTCGAGCTGCCGGGCTCGCGGCCGCTGGTCTTCGAGCCGGCGCAGCCGCTGATGCTGGAAATGCGGAACTGGCCGGCCGAGCATGTCGCCAAGTGCCTGGTCGCGTGGCACCCCGAAGATCCGGCCGAGCTGCGCGCCACGCAACTTGCGCGCCTGGAGGAACTCCAGGCCGCCAGCGTGGCCACATCGCACGAATTCCTGGTCGAGGTCGTGCCGCCGCGCGACATGCCGGCCGACGACTGGACGCTGGCGCAGGCCATGGGGCAGATGTACGAGGCAGGTATCCGCCCAGACTGGTGGAAGCTGCCACCCACCGGCTCCGAGGAGGCGTGGGACCGCATTGCCACGGTGATCCACGAGAACGATCCCCACTGCCGTGGCGTGCTGCTGCTGGGCCTGGAAGCCAGCGAGAAGCTGTTGCGCATCGGCTTCGAGGCGGCCGCGCCGCATTCGATCTGCCGTGGCTTTGCAGTCGGCCGTTCGATATTCGCGGACGCCGCCGCCGGCTGGTTCGCCCACCAGCTCGACGACGCGCAGGTCATCGCCGACGTCGCAGCACGCTACGCGCGGCTTATCCGGCTCTGGCGCGAAGCCCGGGCCAACCATGTCCCCAGTCTCGTCTGAAACGCTCCAAGGAACACCCAATGACCCACCCAAGAATCGGCTTCATCGGCATCGGCATGATGGGCCACGGCATGGCGAAGAACCTGCTCGCCAAAGGCCACGCGGTAAAGCTCAAGGCGCACCGCAATCGCGCCAACCTCGAGGACCTGCTGGCCGCCGGTGCCACCGAGGCCGCCACGCCGGCGGCCACCGCAGCCGACGTCGACATCGTCTTCATCTGCGTCACCGGCTCTCCTCAGGTGGAAGACGTCGTCTACGGCGCCGAGGGACTGCTGGGTGCCGCGCGCAAGGGCCTGCTGGTGGTCGATTGCTCGACTGCCGAGCCCTCGTCGAGCGCGCGCATTCGCGCCGACTTCGCGGCCAGGGGCGTGAAGTTCATCGATGCGCCGCTGGCACGCACACCCAGGGAGGCCGAGGAAGGCCGACTCAACACCATGGTGGGCGCGGAACCCGATGACTTCCGCACGGTCGAGCCGGTGCTCAAGACCTTCTGCGAGAACATCTTCCATGTCGGCCCGCCCGGCCACGGCCACGTGCTGAAGCTGGTCAACAACATGATGGCGATGAGCTTTGCCGCCTGCATCGCCGAGGCCTTCGCGGTCGCGGCCAAGTCGGGGCTGGACCTGAAGCGGCTCTACGACGTGGTGTCGGTCGGCGGCGTGAACTGCGGCATCTTCCAGATGATGACCAGCAAGACGCTCACCGAAGGCACGGTCGACGGCTTCAAGTTCGGCATCTCGAATGCGCAAAAGGACCTTCGCTACTACACGCACCTGGCCGAGACGCTGCCCGTCTCCAGCTTCATGGGCGAGGCCACGCACCAGAGTCTGGTGCAGGCCGTCAACCTGGGTTTCGGCGACAAGCTGATTGCTTCGCTGTTCGAGGCTCAGGAAAAGATCAACGACGTAAAGATCGTGCCGCGCTGAATCCACCCACCGAGGAGACAACCCATGACCAACTCAGACAATCCATCGAATTCCCGCCGCAAGCTGCTCAAGGGCACGGGCCTCGCGCTCGCAGGCGCCGGCCTCTACGGCGTTGCCCCCTTCATGGGGCCCTGGAAGCACAACCGCGTCTGGGCCCAGGCGGCGCAGAAGAAGCCGCTCGTGATCGGCCTGACGATGGACACCTCGGGCATGTATGCGGCCTCCGGCGGCGAGGAGCGGCTCGGCGCCATGATGGCGATCAAGGAATTCAACGACAAGGGCGGCGTGCTGGGCCGGCGCATCGAGGCCATCCACATGGACACCGAGACCACGCCGGCGACTGGCTCGCGCATCGCGGAACGCATGATCACGCGCAACGAGGCGGCCTTCCTGATCGGCGCGGTGCACTCGGGCGTGTCGAACGCGATCTCGCAGGTGGCGCAGAAATACGGCACCGTGTTCCTCAACACCAATTCGAGCTCGCCGACCGAGGCCGGCAAGGATTGCCACCGCACCAAGTTCGTCTGGGATGGCAACGGCACCAACTTCTCGAATGCAATCGTGAAGAACGCAATCGCGGCCAACGGCAAGAACTGGGTCCTGCTTACCAACGACTACGTCTGGGGCCACACGACCTCCAAGGCGACGCGCGCGATCGTCGAGGCCAATGGCGGCAGGATCGTCGACGAGTTGCTGATTCCGCAGAACACGCGCGATTTCTCCTCGTACCTGTTGAAGCTGCAGCAGCTGAAGCCCAACGTGGTCGCCACGGCGGTTGGCGGCGACGACATCAAGGCGCTGCGCCAGCAGGTGGTGCAGCTCAAGCTCAACGAGTCCATGGCGTGGATCAACAACCAGCAGGATTGGCCCGATGTCTATGGTCTGGGCCCCGACGCGATCTTCGGCGTCTTCGGCACCACCTGGTACTACCGCCTCGACCTTCCGGGCGTGAAGGAGTTCGTCGCCGCCTACCAGAAACAGTTTCCGGGCGTGGCCATCCGCGTGCCCGGCAATGTCTATCACAACACCTACATGGCGACCCGCGAACTGCTGCGCTGCACCGAGGAAGCCGGCACGACGCAGAACATCGCGGTCATCAAGAAGCTCGAAGGCCGGCAGATGAAGGCGATCGACCGGCTGCAGCACTACGACGCCTGGATCGATCCCGTCACGCACCAGTGCCAGCAGACCATCTACATGGCGAAGTACAACGACCAGCCAGCCGAGAAGGACGACATCTTCAAGATCATCACGCAGGCAGACCCGAAGAGCGTGATGGACAAGGATGCGCAGGCCGCCTGCAAGCTGGAGAGCTACGACGCGACGCCGAGCTACGAAGCCTGACCGGACGCGTGATGAAGCAGCAACGACGACGGCTCGTCGGCGGCATCGGCGCGGGCGTGCTGGGTTTCATGGGCCCGTGGCAGGTCCACCGTGCATGGGCACAGTCCACGGCAAGGAAGCCCCTGGTGATCGGCCTCACGACCGACGACACCGGCCAGTATGGTGCCAGCGGCCAGGACGAGCAGCGCGGCATCCGCATGGCGATCGCCGAAGCGAACGTGCGCGGCGGCCTGCTCGGCCGGCGCATCGAGACCGTGCATGCCGATACGGGCGGCGATGCCGCCCGGGCCGCCGGCGTCGCGCGCCGCATGATCACCGAACAGGAGGCCGCGTTCCTGATCGGGGGCGTCCATTCGGGCGCCGCGAACGCCATCTCGGGAGTGGCACAGCAATACGGCTGCATCTACTTCAATACCAACTCGAGCTCGCCGACGGAGGCGGGCAAGGATTGCCATCGCGTCAAGTTCGTCTGGGATGGCAACAGCACCAATTTCTCCACCGCAGTCGTGCGGGGAGCGATGACCGGCTTCGGCCCGAACTGGGTGCTGGTCACCAGCGACTACCTCTGGGGACGAAATACGGCCAAGGGGATCCGGGAGATCGTCGAGCGATCGGGTGGCAAGGTGGTCGAGGAACTCCTCGTGCCGCAGAGCGCACGCGACTTCTCGGCGCAGCTTGAACGCATCAGGCAGCTCAATCCCAGCGTGGTCGCCACGGCAGTGGGTGGCGACGACGTGAAGGCGCTGCGCCAGCAGGTGCGCGCCGCCAGGATGGACCGCGCCTTCGCCTGGATCAACAACCAGCAGGACTGGCCAGATGTCTACGGCGCCGGCCCCGAGGCGCTGTTCGGCATCTTCTGCACCACCTGGTACTGGGGCCTGAGGCTGCCCGGCGTGCAGGAGTTCGTCGAGCGCTATCAGCAGTTCAATCCCGACTACCGGATCCGCAGGCCAGGCAACGTCTACTACAACGGCTACATGGCCACGCGCGAACTGTTCCGCGCGATCGAGCGCACGGGCACCACCAACAACCTGCGCCTGATCCGCGAACTGGAAACGCTCAAGCTTACGGCGCGCGATCGGATGCAGCATTTCGACGCCTGGATGAACCCGCATACTCATCAACTGCAGCAGACCATCTACATGGCCGCCTACAACACGGCACCCCGCGAGCCCGACGACGTGTACCGCGTGCTCGCGCAGCAGCGTCCCGAAGAAGCAGAAGATGCTTCGGCCGCGCAGAGCTGCAAGCTCGAATCCTGGGCCGCCACACCAAGCTACGAGGTCTGAAGACATGTTCACGCAACTCGTTCCGCATCTTGTCAACGGCGTCACGCTGGGACTCCTGTTCGCCTTGATCGCACTGGGCTTCATGCTGATCGTCGGTGTGATGGAGACCATCAACCTCGCGCACGGCTCGCTGTTCGCCCTCGGCATGTACATGGCCCTGTTCGTGGTGGCGCCGAGCTTCGGCCTGCTGCCCGAGACGCAGGCGGCCTACATGGCGCTGCCGATCGAGCTGCGCTACCTTTTCGCGCTGGTCCTGGCACCGATCTTCGTCGGCCTGTTCGGCATGCTGCTGGAGCTGTGCATGCGGCGCACATACGGCCGCGACCCGCTCTACGGCCTGCTGCTGACCTTCGGCGCGGCGCTGGTCATCGAAGAAGGCATCCGGCTGGTCTGGGGATCCTCGGAAAGGCAGCTGCAGCTGCCGCAGGCGATCTCGGGCGCGCTGCTTGTCGGCGACCTGATCTATTCGCGCTACCGCTTCTTCGCGAGCGCCTTCGCGGTGCTGATGATCTTCCTGCTCTGGCTATTCCTGCAGAAGACGCCCTACGGCGCGATCATCAAGGCCGGCGCGCACGACAGCGAGATGGTGCGCGCGTTGGGAATCAACCTCAAGCGCCTGAGGCTCTTCGTCTTCGGCCTCGGCGTGGCGCTGGCCGCGATCGCGGGCGTGGTGATGGCGCCGATCTGGGGCATCCGGCCCCATGTCGGCGTCGATGCCGTCGTCCCGGCGTTCCTGATCATCGTCCTTGGCGGGGTCGGCTCGCTGTGGGGCGCGGTGATCGCCGGGCTGATGGTCGGCATGGTTGTCGGCCTGACCGGCTCCTACGCGTCCGAATGGTCGCTGATGTCGATGTACCTGCTTTTCATTGCGGTCGTCACCTTCCGCTCGCGCGGACTGTTTGGAAAGAAGAGTGTTCTCGATGTCTGATGACCTGATCAAGCCCCTGCAGGGCAAGGTGGCGCTGGTGACCGGAGCGGCCGGAACGATGGGCCTGGCCGCCGTGCGGGTGCTGCTGGAGGACGGCTGCACTGTCGCGCTGGTAGACACCCACCACGAGCGCACGCTGGCCATCGCCGAGAGCCTGGGCACCGATGCCCTGCCCTTCTGCTTCGACATCAGCGATGTGGACGCCGTGCGCGAGGGCTACGCCCGCATCGTTGCCGCGGTCGGACCGGTCGACATCCTGGTCAACAACGCCGGCATCCTGTCGAACAACAAGGTCGAGGCCACCGATGCGGCCGAGTGGCGCCGCGTGCTCGCGGTCAATCTCGACGGCGCCTTCTACCTGTCGCAGCAGGTGGTGCCCGGCATGAAGGCACGTCGCTCGGGCCGCATCATCAATACCTGCTCGCTGGCCGCGAAGACCGGAGGTCTGACGGCAGGCACGGCCTATTCGGTCTCCAAGGGGGCCCTCAGCTCGCTGACCTTTTCGCTGGCGCGCGAGCTGGCATCCTTCGGCGTCACGGCCAACGGCATCTCGCCAGCCTACGTGAAGACGCCAATGATCACCGAGCAGCTGACCGAGGCGCAGCGCCAGGCATTGCTGAAGGACATCCCCGTGGGTCGCTTCTGCGAACCCGAGGAGTTCGCGCACGTGGTGCGCTTCCTGGCCTCGCCACTGGCTGGCTTCATCACCGGCGAGGTCATCGACCTCAACGGTGGCCTGCTGATGGATTGAACAGGTGGACGCTCCTACGCCCCGCGTCGACTTCCCCCAGGCCCTCTCGGGCCTGTTCAGCCTCGAAGGCAAGGTGGCTTACATTCCCGGTGGCTATGGCGGCATCGGCGAAGCGATCGCCTGGGCGCTGGCGCTGGCCGGCGCGAAGGTCGCCATCTCGGGTCGCGACGGAGCGAGGGCTCAAGCCTTGGCTGCGTCGCTCAAGGACGCCGGGCACGACGCGCTCGGAATCTCGATGGACGCGCACTCGGTCGACGACGTGCGAGCGTCGGTCGATGCCGTGGCATCGCATTTCGGCCGGCTCGACGTGCTCATGAACTGCGTCGGCATCCAGCGTGAGCAGGCCTTGCTCGACGTCACGGAAGAGGCCTTCGACGAGGTCGTTCAGGTCAATCTCAAGTCGGCGATGTTCCTGGCACAGGCTGCCGCGCGCCACCAGATCGCGGGCGGGCGCGGCGGCGCCCAGATCCACCTCCTGTCGGTGCGCTCGCGTTTCGCCTTGCGCGCGCGAGGCTACTCGGCGTATGCCAGCACCAAGGGAGCGCTCGTGATGCTGATTCGCCAGCATGCGGCGGAGCTGGCGCCGCACGGCATCACGGTCAACGGCATCGCGCCGACCGTGGTGCGCACCGAAATGGCCCGGCACTGGCTGGACAACCCTGAAACCCACGAGCAGCTTCTTGCGCGCATCCCGCTCGGTCGGGTCGCCGAACCCGAAGACGTTGCCGGCTCGGCTGTGTACTTCTGCGCCCCGGCAGCGGCCTTTGTGACGGGCCAGGTGCTCTACCTCGACGGCGGGATCACGGCAACCCAGTGAGGCGGGCGTTTCCCCGCTCGACTGTTTCCTGCCCAGGCGTGCAAGTGGTCCGATCGCGGGAACGCCTTTGCATCCTGCATTCTGGAGACGGCGCGCGCGGCATATAAGCTTCGAAATGGCGCAAGGCGCCCGTGTGGGTGGGCGACGCGGCCTGAGCGCGGTGCAGGCTCACTCCGGCTGGATGCCTGCTTCCTTCACGACCTTGCCCCACTTGGCCAGGTCGGATTTGATGACTTCCGCGTAAGCCTGCGGCGTGCCGCCCTGGATCTCGATACCGGCGGCTTCCAGCTTGGCGCGCACGTCGGGCAACTTGAGCGCCGCGTTGATCTCGGCATTGAGCTTCGCCACGATCGCCTTGGGCGTGCCGGCGGGCGCCAGGAAGCCACCATTGGTGTTGGCGTCGTAGCCCTTGAGGCCCTGCTCCTCCGCCGTCGGTACCTCGGGCATCGACGCCGCGCGCTTCCGGGTCGACACCGCGATGGCGCGCACGTTGCCGGCCTTTGCCTGCGACTGGATCGCGCTGATGGTGTCGATGTAGAGCGCGGTGCGCCCGGCAAGCAGGTCCGGGTGGGCGGCGGAAGATCCCTTGTAGGGCACCAGCAGCATCTGCGTGCCGCTTGCCATGCGGAACATCTCGGCCGCCATTTCCTGGGCGCTGCCGCGGCCGGATGTCGCGACCTTGGCCTGTTCCGGATTGGCCTTCATCCAGGCCACGAACTCGGGCAAGGTCTTGGCCGGAATCTGCGGATAGATGGCGAAGACCAGAGGCACCTCGTGCGTGTAGACGATGGGCTCGAAGCTCTTTTCCGGGTCCCAGCCCAGGTTCTTGAACAGGAACTTGTTGGTGTTGTGGCTGCCGCCGACGATGCCGATCGTGTAGCCGTCGGGCACCGACTTGGCGAGCACGTCGGTGCCGAGGTTGTTGGAGGCGCCGGGCCGGTTGTCGATGACCACCGGCTGGCCCATCGACAGCGCCAGCTTGTCGCCGACCACGCGCGCGATCGTGTCGATGGCGCCGCCCGGTGGGGCGGGCACGATGATCTTGATGGCGCGGCTCGGGTAGGCGGCCTGGGCCGAAGCCAGGGCAGGCACCACGGCCAGCGAGGCCGCGACGGCGAGGATCTTGAAGAGGGGCTTGAAGGGCATGGTTGTCTCCGTTTTGCTGGGGGTTCGAATCGTCATGCAGCGCCGCGGTCTCTTCGGACTGCTCGGCACCGCGGCAGGTTGTCTAGCCGCGCCCCACGAAGGGCATGGCACTGGCCATCACGGTCATGTTCAGCACGTTGGCGCCGAGCGGCATCGCGGCGATATGCCGCACCGCGTCGGCCACGTGCTGCGCGTCCATCATGGGTTCGGGCGCGACGGTGCCGTTGGCCTGCAGAACCCCGCGCGTCATGCGTTCGGAGAGTTCGGTCAGCGCGTTGCCGATGTCGATCTGGCTGGCCACGATGTTGTAGGCCCGGCCGTCGAGCGCCAGTGACTTGGTGATGCCCGAGACCGCGTGCTTGCTGGCCGTGTAGGGCGCGGTGAAGGGGCGCGGCGTCTGCGCCGAGATCGAGCCGTTGTTGATGATGCGACCGCCCTGCGGCACCTGGCGGCGCATCAGCCCGAAGGCCGCACGTGCGCAGAGGAACACGCCGGTCACGTTGGTGTTCAGGACGTTGAACCATGTGTCCAGCGGCAGTTCGTCCATCGGCACTGCCGGTGCGTTGACGCCCGCATTGTTGAACAGCAGGTCCAGCCGGCCGAAGCGGCTGTCGATGGCGTCGAACAGACCCTGCACGCTTTCGGGCCGTGTCACGTCGGTAGGCACGGCGAGGGCTGTCTGGCCGCGGGCCTCGGCTTCGGCGGCCAGCGTCTGGAGTGGCTCGGCACGGCGGCCGGCCAGCACCACGGCCCAACCGTCACTGAGCAGGGCCAGGGCCACGGTGCGGCCGATGCCGCTGCCTGCGCCCGTGACCAGGGCGATCTTCCGGGGAGGGGTTGCGCTCAAGGGGAGTCTCCTGACAGGAATGGTTCGAACGGAGGGGCGGTCGGTGCGGCGCCGACCGTCATGGAGAAGCGGCCGATGCCGTCCACGCCGCCGGTGACGACATCGCCGGGCTGGAGCGAATCCACACCCACCGGCGTACCCGTGAAGACCAGGTCGCCAGGTGCGAGCGCCACCGAGCGCGACAGCATCGCCACCAGTTCAGGCACCGGCCACAGCAATTCCGACACATCCGCACGCTGGCGCTCGATGCCGTTCACGGCCAGCCACACGGCGCCTTGCCTCGGGTGCCCGCCTGTCGCGACCGGCACGATCGCGGTGCAAGGCGCCGAGTGATCGAAGGCCTTGGCTGGCTCCCAGGGGCCGCCGGCCCGCTTGGCCTGCTGCTGCAGGTCGCGCCGCGTGAGGTCGAGGCCCGCCGCATAGCCCCAGGCGTGATGCGCTTCGACCCGGGACGGCGCGATGTCGCGTCCGCCCCGGCCGATGGCCACGACCATCTCGATCTCGTGGCAGAAGTCGACAGTGCCCGGGGGATACGGCAACAGGCCCTGCGCCGGCACCACCGCGCTGGCAGGCTTCATGAACCAGGACGGCATCTCGCGCGGCCTGCCTGGCTCGTCTGCGCTCCAACGGTAGTTGCGGCCGATGCAGAACACGCGACCCACCGGGAAGACCATGGTGCTGCCCGCCACGGCCAAGGCGGTCGGTGCCGGCGCTGGGAATGCCAAGGAAACGCTCATGGTCAGGCGCGAGGCATTCAGGTGGTCAGGCTCATCGACGGGCGTGCCCCCGTGAGCGCCTGCGCGATACCGGCCAGCACCATCTCGCCCATGGCCGTACGGGTCTCCCATGTGGCGCTGGCGCGGTGGGCCTGCAGTGTCGCGCGGTCGGACTGGCGCAGGGCCAGGGGCACGCGCGGTTCGTCGACGAACACGTCCAGGCCCGCACCGGCGATGCGCCCGGCGGTCAGCGCAGCGGCCAGGTCGGGCTCGTTGACCAGGCGGCCCCGCGCCACGTTGACGAGGAAGCCGCGCGGACCCAGCGCATCGAGCACGGCCGCATCGACGATGCCTTCGGCCGAGTCGGCCGCCGCGCACAGCACCAGCGCGTCGGAGTCGCGTGCGAGTTCGATCAGCGACGGCACGAAGCGATGACCGACGTCGTCCATGGCGCGCAGGTCGGTGTAGCCGATCGGGCATCCGAAAGCGGCTGCGCGGGTTGCGACTGCGCGCCCTACCCGCCCCATGCCCACGATGCCGACGCGCATACCGCTGAAGCGGCGGGCCAGAGGAATCGCGCTGGGTTGCGGGAAGCGCTCCC
Organism: Variovorax jilinensis; assembly: GCF_030316885.1. Taxonomy (GTDB): domain Bacteria; phylum Pseudomonadota; class Gammaproteobacteria; order Burkholderiales; family Burkholderiaceae_C; genus Variovorax; species Variovorax jilinensis. The sequence continues at coordinate 62,053 of NZ_JASZYQ010000006.1, forward strand.
ACTGGCCGTCGCGCACGAAGCGGTCCCCAGCGCACAGGTTGCGGCAGGCTGCGATCAGGAGGCCTATGGCCAGGTCGGCCACGTCCTCGGTGAGCGCGCCCAGCGTGGCAGTGACTGGCAATCCGCGCTCGCGGCAGTAGGCAAGGTCGACCGCATCCGTGCCCACTCCGTTGACCGCCACCACCTTGAGGCCTGGCAACTGCTCGAGCATCGCGCGAGAAATGCCGGTGTGTCCGCCGGTGATGACGGCGGCAATGTCTGCGCCGTTCGCACGCAGCCATGCTTCGGGCTCGCTCATCTCGAAGTGCCTGTGCACGGTGTAGAGCGACGCCAGCGCGTCATTGATCGAGGGGATCAGTATCGGGTTGAGCTGCAGGACCTGGGGTTTCATGCCTGCATGCTAGTTATTGCTTGATCGTATCGTCAATATTGATGTATAAAATCAATATATAAAACTTTCCGTCCAACCCGCCATGGCTTCCTGGATTTCGATGAGCGAGGCCTGCGAGCGTCTCGGCGTGCAACCCCAGACGGTGTACGCCTACGTCAGTCGCGGCAAGCTCGAAGTCATGCCCGACCCGGCCGACACGCGCCGCAGCCTCTATCGCGCTGAAGACGTGGCCGGCCTGGCCAAGCGCAAGCAGGCGGGGCGCAAGCACGAGACGCTGGCCGCCAACACGCTCTTCGGCTCGGAGCCCAGCATTCCGACCGCCTTGTGCGCCTTCTTTCGCGGCCACCCCTACTACCGCGGCCAGGACGCCGTGAGCCTGGCGCGCTCTGCCACCCTCGAAGAGGTAGCCCGCCTGCTGTGGAATGCCGAACAGCCCGTCGACTTCTCCTCATCGACGCCGTTGAACGCGACCCCACCGGGACGCATCGCGGCGTTCACGGCCCTCGCCCACATGGCGGCCACCGGCCATTCGACGCGCGGCCGCCTCACACGGGTGCTTCACAACGAGAGCCAGGCACTGGTCGGCCAGGTCGCCAACGCGTTCGGCGCACGGCCGGGCCAGCAGGCTCTGCATCTGCGCTTCGCCAAGGGCTGGAAGCAATCGACCCACGTCGCGGAACTGCTGCGCACGGCCATGGTGCTGCTGGTCGACCATGAGCTGACCAGCTCCGCCTTCGCGGCGCGCATCGCGGCATCGACCGGCGCCTCGCTGCCTGCCTGCCTGCTGGCCGGGCTGACCACCTTGTCGGGACCCCTGCACGGCGATGCCTCGGGCCGCGTGCAGGCACTGTTCAGCGAGGTCGAGCGCCTCGGCGAAGAGCAGGTGGTGGCCCACTACCTCTCGACCGGCCTGCCCTTGGCCGGCTTCGGCCACCACATCTATCCGGACGGCGATCCGCGCGCGGCCGCGTTGCTCGCGATGTTCGAGCCGCCGCAAGTCATCGCCCGTTTCATCGAGAAGGTGACCCAGCTCACCGGCCTGCAGCCCAACATCGACGTGGCCCTGGCTGCGCTGGTTGCGCACCACCGGCTGCCCGCCGATGCTGCGTTCGGCCTGTTCGCGACGGCGCGCAGCGTGGGCCTGCTGGCCCACAGCCTCGAGCAGTTGAGCGTGGCGCAGGTGATCCGGCCACGCGGGCGCTATGTCGGGCCGGTGCCCGCACTCGCCGCGCGATCGACCGCTGCCTAGAATTTCCCCGGCAGTGCCTGACGGTTGCCATCGCCGATCGCGCTTCAGGTGCATCGGTGTCGTTCGTGATGTGCAGCATCCCGGCAGGTTCCGTGGACCGGCAGAGGTAGCATCGGTTTCTCGCTCGACGTCTTCCATCGAACCACCATGTCCGCCCTGCACCCGGCCACTGCGCGCTACAGCCCGATCGCGATGGCGCTGCACTGGCTCTTGGCACTCCTGATCCTGACGTCGTTCAGCGTCGGCCTCTACATGGCCGATCTGCCCTTCTCGCCGCTGCGCGTGCGGCTCTTCAACTTGCACAAGTGGGTGGGCATCACCATCCTCGCCCTCTCCGCCCTGCGCCTGCTCTGGCGCCTGGCCCACCGTCCACCGCCCCTGCCCGCTGCGATCGAACGCCGGATGTCGCTCTGGCAGCGCCACGCCCATCGCTTCACACTCACTGCGCTGTACCTGCTGTTCTTCGCCGTCCCGCTGCTGGGCTGGGCCTACAGCTCGGCATCGGGCTTCCCGATCGTTTGGTTCGGCCTGATGCAGCTACCCGATCTCGCGCCGGTCGACGTGGAATTGGCCCAGAACGTGCTGCTTCCTTTGCACCGAAGCAGCGCGTTCCTTCTCGCGGTCCTGGTCGTCATCCACACCGTGGGCGCGTTGAAGCATCATTTCATCGACCATGACGGCCTGCTGGCCCGCATGTGGCCGGCCCGGCGCCCAGAAAGCCCTTCATCATGAATCCGTTGCGTCTTGCGCTTGGCGTTGCTCTCGTCGTCTCCGCCGGGCTGTCGTTCGCGGATCCGCCGAAGACCGAGTTGCTGTCCGACAAGAGCCGCATCGGCTTCGTGACGAAGCAGATGGGCGTGCCGGTGGAAGGCAGGTTCGGCCGCTTCTCGGCGCAGGTCGCGTTCGATCCGCGCAGGCCCGAAGGCGGCAGCATCTCGCTTTCGATCGACACGGGCAGCGCGGCGCTCGGCATACCGCAGAGCGATGCCGAACTGCCCAGGCCGGCATGGCTGGATACTGCGAAGCACCCCTCGGCGAACTTCCGGTCCACCGCCATCAAGGGACTCGGCAACGGCCAGTTCGAGGTGGTGGGCAGGCTCACGATCAAGGGTGCGACCCAGGATGTTGTGGTGCCGGTGGCGATCACGCAGGCGCACGGCGAATCCGTCGCAAGCGGAAGCTTCACCCTCCAGCGCCTCGGCTTCAAGGTCGGCGAAGGCGAATGGACCGACACCTCGATGATCGCCAACGACGTCGAGGTCCGATTCAAGTTCACCCTGACGGGACTCGGACCGCTGTGAACCTCGCCCCACGACCTGCACTCACATCCCCATGAATCCCAATGCCTGCGCCAGCGCCCTGCTCCTCGTCCTCACCGCGGCGGCTCACGCGCAGGCACCTCTTCGGTCCGATTTCACGGCTCCGCCGATGGCCATGCTGCCGGCCGGCGGGCCAGTCAAGGGCGCGAGCTACACGATCGATCCGACCCACACCTTCGTCAACTACGAGATGGGTCACTACGGCACGACGACAAACCGAGGCCGTTTCAGCACGAGCGATGGATCGGTGCAGATCGACCCCACGGGCACGAGCGGCAAGGTCGACATCACCATGGACATGAGTTCCGTCAATACCGGGGTCGACCTTTTGAACCGGCATGTGCAGAGCAAGGACTTCTTCAATGTCGCGGCCTTTCCGACCGCCCGCTTCCAGTCTGACAGCATTGCATTCAACGGCGACAAGGTGACCGAGGTGGCCGGGACCCTCACACTGATGGGTCAGGCGCGGCCGGTCGTGCTGAAGGCCAGCCGTTTCAACTGCTACATGAATCCGCTGATCAAGCGCCAGGTCTGCGGCGGTGACTTCGAGACCACGGTCGAGCGAAGCCAATGGGGCATCCTCTGGGGCCTGAACTTCGGTTTCGAGGACAAGGTCCGGCTTCTGGTCCAGGTCGAGGCCATCAACCTCAAGCCTTGATCACAGGAAACTTTCCGGCGTCAGCGGCGCGAGGATCTCCAGCATCGTGCGGCTCCAGAAGTCGGAGTCGGGCTCCTCGGTCAGCACTTCCTGCCGCCCCGCAGGGCCGGTGACCCATTCGATCTCTTCCGTCCCTTCGGCGAAGCGAAGCCGGTACGAGCCTTGCTGCTTGAGCACATCGACCAGCTTGAGCGCCTGCTGCGCCATCTCGGGGCTCTGGATGAACAGGCCGATCTCGGTGTTGAGCGCATCGGAACGCGGGTCGAAGTTCATCGAACCGATGAACAGGATTCGCCGGTCGATTACCGCCGACTTGGCGTGCAGCCGTCCGACGGACGAACCGAACAGGCCCAGGCGCACACTGTCGCGCGTGCGAACCGAGCTGAGTTCATGGAGTTCCATGCCGAGCCGCAGCATGTCGGGCCGGTAGCGGCGGTAGGCGGTGTGAACCAACGGTTCGTCGGTGGCGGCCAGCGAGTTGGTGACGACGCTCATCTTCACGCCTCGCCCGTGCACCTCCTGCATCACCTCCAGTCCGCCCCTGCCCGGAATCAGGTAGGGCGAGGTGATGCTGACGTCGCTGCGCGCCCGGCGAATCTGCTCCATGACGTTGTAACGCACGCTGTCCACGTCGAGCAGGGGGACGCCGCCATAGGACGCGGTCTTTCCGACCACCCGGTCGGGGGAGTCGGCGTACGCCTCGGCACGGGCCTGGATCAGGTCGAGCCGGCCGCCCCGCAGGTCGTCCACGATCGGACCGTAGCCCAGCAGGTCGTTGGGTGCGGGCGGCGGCGGCGGCGGCGTGGAACCCGGGCCGGTCATCGCCTCGAACGCGGCCTGCAGCTCCTCGCGCGGTACATCGCTCTTGACGACGGCATGCAGCGGCAGAACGTACTCGCTGTTCCAGTACTGGTCGAACAGGCTGCCGAGGCGCGGCAGAAGCGCACCGGCCACGAAGGTGTCGAGGTCCAGGAAGTTGGGCCCGGCCGTGCGCGCGAAGTACTGGTTGCCGATGTTGCGTCCGCCCGCCACGGCCATCGCGCCATCGGCGATGAACAACTTGTTGTGCATGCGCCGCTGCACCCGGTCGAAGTGGAAAAGTGACGCTGCGAAGCGATTGCCGAGGCTGTCACGTCCCGCGGGGAAGGGATTGAACAGGCGGATCTCCAGGTTCGGCGTGGCAGCCAGGCCGAGCAGCAGCTTGTCCTCGCCCGAGGTGTACAGATCGTCCATCAGGAGCCGCACACGCACTCCGCGCAGGGCCGCGTCGCGCAGCGTCCGGAGGAAGTAGCGGCCCGTCTCGTCGTTCTCGATGTGGTAGTACTGCACGTCGAGCGTTCGTTCGGCGCGGCGTGCGAGTTCCAGCCGGGTGCTCAACGCGTAGTCGCCGCCGGGCATGAGCCTGAATCCGCTCAGGTCTGGATCGGGCGCGGCCGCTTGCGCCAGTCGGCCCAGCGTGGTGTCGGCGGATGCGCGCAGGGCTTTCGACGGAGGACCGGCAAGCCCGTCGGGCAGCGATGCGCAACCCGAGACGAGCCAGATGCACAGACAAAGGATGCCCGGCAGGATTCGTTTGTGGAGGAGCATCCGACCCTGGGCGATGCAAGCTGACTCGGGCAAGATGACAAGGCTCCGTTCGATCAAAGGCAGCAGACCCGACAAGTGGGTTCGCTTCGCCCCGAAGAATAAGGGCCAACGTCGGGAACGGGCTGGTGCAGCCTCGAAAAAGGAAGGCTTCCGATCTTCATGCGCAGCAATGCTGGACGATCGGGGGAGTCGGTTGCGAACTACCTCAGGCTCCGCCGATCTGCCAAATATGCAAATGCGAAATGCTTCGTTGATGCGTTTGTGCGAGCTTCGTAGAGTGCCGGGGCCTGGGCGGCCATGCCCGCCCTTGCGTCGAGCTTCCCGATCGCCCCGTGAATTGGCTGGTTCCCTATCCCGTCGGCGGCGGCGTCGTCGGCATCGTGGCCCCTATCGTGGCCGATAGCGTCGCTGCTCAATGGGGCCAGCCGGTCGTCGTCGGGAACCGAGCGGGCGCGAACGGCAGCATCGGCGCGGACGCCGTGAAGAACTCCAAGGCTGATGGCTACACGGACTGGTAGGTTCGAGGTTCGTCGTGATCAATCCGCTGATCGACCGCACCGCACGCTTCACGTCAAGGGACTTCGAGCCGATCGCCGCCATTGGCGATTGCATGCCGCGTCCCAAGCCTTTGACGGCCCTCGATCGACAGCAAATCCGGCAGGCATTCACCACCGTTCATTCAACTTGTCTCTGGTGCCTATTCACCATGGAACATCTAGCATCCATGCGGCTTTCCGCCTTGTTCATGGTGTCTGCATGGTGAGCAATAAGCATCGCGCGAGCGAATAAATCGTTATATATCAACGACTTAGCCACCCCGCCGGGGGTGCGTTCTGTGTATTGAGGTTTAGGGCCTGTTAAGGACCTAAATCTCTCCTTTGAAGGACGTCCAGATCACGCAGGCCGAAGGCCGTTGGACAGCAAACGTCCGATAACTGAAAGAACATCTCAAGATGACGGCAAAAACGAAACAGAAAACGAAGAATTAATAGACTCAATGCAAGCATGTCATGAACTGAAGACGAACAGAAGTCCGACGAATCATGAACAAAACCAATACATCAGGCGAGGCAACTGGTGCGTGGCAAGCACGCGTGTCGAGCAGAAGGTGGAGGCGTCGCGCAAGCTCGGTTGGTTCGAGGGCCACGGCGAGTTCACGAACGACCTCGGCGGCGTGGCGTTGCCGGTGGCGCTGCCCGATCGCCAAGTGCGCGGTGCTGGTGGCGGGGCCGATGACCCGGATCTAACATCGCGTCGAGGAGTTCGTGCGGATCATGCAAGGCGCGCTCGCACGGCATTTGTCGACGTAGGCGCCGAGCCCCCGAGTCAGGCGGGTGGGTCGGCTGCCGCGAAGCAGGGGCACCGCCCGGGGCGGCGGTGTCGCGGTGTCTTCCTACTCCAAGACGACGGATCTTCCGCCGCGCGCGAGAAAGCGGACGACGGATGGTTGTACCTGCGTTTCGGTTGAACCTGCCTTTCCAACCTAGAGGGTGAGCATGAAACGAGAGTCTTCCACCTGCCCCGCCGGCTCCCGCGTGCATCGCGCCTGCAGGACGCTCGTTCTCGGGCTTGCCATGGCGCTGGCCGGATGTGCTTCGCCGCCACCACAGCGCTGGAGCGAGTGGGTCGATCCGGGGCTGGGCCCGAATTCCGGCCTCTTGCGCGGTGCGCCGGTCCTGGTCGCCTGCGACACCTTCGATCTTCTGATGCGCCCACCCTGCGAAAGCGACCTGACCCAGGCACTCGCAGAACGCGGCGTGCGTCCGATCGTGGCACCCGGAACCACGCCATTCAGCCCGCGAGAGACCGATCCGCAGATGGCGTCCAGCGCCACGAGCCTCGGTGCCAACGCGATCTTCATCCTGACGCTTGCGCCTGCGGCGAGTTCCGGCGGCTGGGGTGGCTCGGGCATGGCCATCGGCATCGGCGGCTTCAGCGGCGGGCGCAACAGTGGCGTTGGTGTGGGTCTGAGCGCACCGATCGGTGGCGGCGCATGGGGAGGCGGGGGCGCCACCGGATTTTCTGCGACCGGACGTGTCATCGACGTGCGGACGGGCCGGATGGTGTGGAGCAGCACCTTCGTGGCCTCGCCGTCTTCCGACGTCGGCGGGCAGGTCAGGGGGTTGATGCGCAATGTCCTGGATTCCGCCCAGGCCGCGGGTGTGCTCTAGGGGCCTGCCAGGGGCGCTAACGCTTCTCCTTGACGAAGCCCGCGGCGTTCTCGTCGGTGCCCGGGATTCCTTCGTCGGAATGCGGGTTGCCGGGCTCCGGGTCGGTGGGGAACTCCGGCTCGACCGGCAACTGCGCGGGATCGTCGTCGGAAGGAATCTTGGGATGGGGCATGGAGGTCTCCTTTGCGATCAAGTTAACGCCAGGCCGACCCGACGTCTGTAGGAGGGGCACCGGTCCGCGACCCTGCGGGCTCAGATGGCGGCAACGCTTCCTGTCACCGGCAGCACGATGCCGGTGATGTAGCCGGCGCATGCCGGCGCGGCCAGGAAGACGAAGGCCGGCGACAACTCTTCGGGCTGGGCCACGCGCTTGAAGTCCGTCTCCTTGCCGAACTTCCGGACATCGGCCGGCATCTTGTCGGCAGGGTTCAGGGGGGTCCAGACCGGACCGGGCGCGACCGCGTTCACGCGGATGCCGCGGTCGATCACATTCAACGCGAGGGCTTTAGTGAACGCGTGGATCGCGCCCTTGGTCGCGGAATAGTCGATCAGGTTGCGGCTGCCCTGCAGGCCGGTGCGAGAGCCCGTGTTGATGATCGACCCGCCGGCCGGAAGGTGCGGCAGCGCAGCGCGCGCCATCCGCATGTAGCCGCCGATGTTGGTCTGCAGCGTCAGGTCGAGCCGCTCGTCGTCGATGTCCTCCAGTGCCTCCGCGTGCATCTGGAACGCGGCATTGTTGACGAGGATGTCGAGGTGGCCGAAGGCCTTGACCGTCTTGTCGACAGCACGCTGGCAGAAGGCCGAACGTCGCACGTCGCCCGGGATCAGAAGGCAACGCCGGCCCTCGGCCTCCACCGCGGCCTGGGTGGCTTTCGCGTCGGCATGTTCGTCGAGGTACACGATCGCCACGTCCGCACCTTCCCGGGCAAACAGCACCGCCACCGCGCGCCCGATTCCCGAGTCGCCACCCGTGACGATCGCGGCCATGCCTGCCAGCTTGCCGCTGCCCACGTAGCCGGGCGCCGCAAAGCGAGGCTTGAGCTTCAGGTCTGCTTCCAGTCCGGGCTTGGCAAGTTGCTCGGCCGGCTGGCGGCTCGGTTGAACCCGGACGCCTGCCTGCACGGCGCGGGTGGTTTTTCGTGCCGGTGCTGCGTTCGCATCCGCGCGTCGCTGCGCGCGCTGGATGTCCTGGTGCTTGCGCACGAGGGCGTTCGCCGATCGGGGCGGCTTCGACTTGCTGGTGGCCATGGAAGAACCTCGTGGACAACGAAGCACGGATCGTAGGCAGCGCCGACGTCGCGCCGTGTAGGCGCTGTTCGATGAAAGCCGCACTCCCGGCCACCGCGACCTCCGGTCGGATCCGGACAGCCTTGCACTTCCCCGCCCAGTGCCGGGCCCGCGCTGCCCGATCGACGCGTGCAGCGCCGGCCGGCCCTCAGTCGACGATCAGGCGGGTCTTCCCCTGGCACGTCCGAGGCGCGACGGTCTGCGCCGTCTGCAGGCAGAGGCTCAGGTTCCAGACGCCGGCAGACCACGGCCCGGCCACCTCCACCGTCCTTGTCTGCATGGCACCACTGGCGAGCGCCGGAACGTCGACGGTGCCGATCGTCATCGCGAGGCCGGCGCTGGATTCGCTGCTGGCGAGGATGCTGAATTCGTAGCTGCGCGGAGGGCCCGAGCGCGCCAGACTGCGCAGCGAGACCTGCATCTGAAACGCACCATTGACCGGTACGCGAGGCGGCACCACGACCTTCTCGATCAGAAAGAGCTTCTCGGCAGAACGCGCGGCCCTGGCGCGTCCTGCCGATGCCGGCGGGGATGCCTCGTCTGCGCCTCGAGGTGGATCGAGTGTCGTCTCGGGCGTCCAGTATTCGGGCCGCATCGGAAGCGGGTCCGCCGCGACGGCGGCAACGCTCCAGCCCAGGAACATGACGCCCATCCATCCACGAAGACAGCGGTCGAAGGTCTGGTCGAGTTTCATGCTGCTCCCTTGCCGGGTCGCGACTGCCAAGCGCCGGAGTGGAAACCATAGGGCATTCGGGCCGGCCGAGCCGGAATAGCCATCGCGGCCACATGTGCATGGCCCTGCGTTGCAGGCCTTCAGTCCTCGATCCAGGCCAGACTCCGTTTGCCGATGGCCTCGGCCAGGCCGCGCAGCCGCACCGAATAGCGAGTCTTCAGGTCGCGCGCAGACACGGCATCCTTCGGGAAGATCATGTTGATCGCGGCCAGCAGCCGGTCGCCGCTCAGCACAGGCACGGCGATGGCAGCGAACTGTGGCTCCAGCACCCATTCGCCTTCATTGACCGCATAGCCGCGAAGCCGGGTCTCCCGGATCATGCGGTTGATCCGGCGCCGATCCCGTGCCATGGCACCCATGGCGTCGTCGCGCTCCCCGAGCAGCTTCAGCAGCGCCTCGAGTTCCTCGTCGGAACACGCGGCAAGGTAGGCGCGGCCGACCGCCGTGATGAACAGCGGCAGCTTCTGCCCCAGGCGCGCATGGTGTTGCGACAGCGTGCTCCAGCGGTGGGTCGACTCGCGCACCACCATGAATCCGCCTTCGATGGTCGCTATGTCGCACGGCCACAGCAGGTCCTTGACCGACGCATGCATGAGCGGCGTCGCCACCTGCGACACCCACGCCTCGTCGGCAAAGCCCTCGCTCAGGCGCCGCACCTCGAAGGTCAGGTAGTACTGGCCATCGCGCTCGCCGTGGCGAACCAGGCCGGCCGCCCGAAGCGTTTCCATCAGGCGCTTGACGGTGGTCCGGTGCATGCCGCAGGCCTTGCCCAGGTCGGTGGTGGTCGCGATGCCGCCCGGCGCGGCGTTGAGCACCTTGAGAAGCTCGATGCCCCGGGTGAGTCCGCGCACTTCCTTGTAGGGGGTGGACAAGTCGGTTTCTCCGGCCGGCAAGGCGGCGCAACGGGTTTCTACCAGCACCATGGTGCACCTGGTGCACTCAGTTTACGTCGCTCGGTCCGTGCGTGAACATCCCGGCAGAAGGAGACAGGAAGAATGCCCCACGCCGCGACGCAGAGCCTCTGGCAGAACCTCAACCGCACGCCGTTCTCGCAAGGATGGTTCGACGCCAAGGGCATCCGCACGCGCTACCTGCAGGCGGGAGAACGCTCGCACCCTCCCCTGATCCTCCTGCATGGCGTCGGCGGCCATGCGGAGGCCTACGCCCGCAACCTGCGCGTGCACGGGCGCTTCTTCGACACCTGGTCGATCGACCTGATCGGCCACGGCTGGACCGACAAGCCCGATCATCCATACGAGATCCATCACTACGTCGATCACGTGCTGCGCTTCATGGATGCGCAGGGCTGGGACAGGGCGCGGATCAGCGGCGAATCGCTGGGCGGCTGGGTGGCCTCGCGCATGGCTGCCAGCCACCCCGACCGCGTGGAACGGGTCGTGCTCAACACCGCGGGCGGCTCCCGCGCCGAGCCGACCGTGATGCAGCGCATCAAGAGCCTCTCGATGCGCGCCGCGGAAGATCCGAGCTGGGAATTCATCAAGGCGCGCGTCGAATGGCTCATGGCCCACCCGGAGCACGCGACGGACGACCTGATCGCCTGCCGGCAGGCCATCTACTCGCAGCCCGGTTTCAGGCAGGCGATGGCCAATGCCATGGTGCTGCAGGACATGGAGGTGCGAACGAGGAATCTCATCACGCCGGAAGACTACGCCCGCATCGAGGCGCCAGCGCTGGTGCTCTGGACCTCACACGATCCGACCGCGGACGTCTCCGAGGGACGCCGGATCTCCGAGATGATTCCCGGCGCCCGCTTCGTCGTGATGCAGGACTGCGGGCACTGGCCGCAGTGGGAGGACGTCGAGACCTTCGATCGCCTGCACGTCAATTTTCTGCTGGGCCGCGAGCTTTCCACGGCCCTCGATCCCTGAGGCCGGCACCGATGACGGCCGACATGCCCTGGGAGGTGGTGATCGCGGGCGCGGGCCCGACCGGCCTCACCCTGGCCAACCATCTCGGCGCGCTGGGTGTGCGTACGCTGGTGCTGGAGATGCTGCCCGAGCTGATCGACTATCCCCGTGGCGTCGGCATGGACGACGAATCGCTTCGCAGCTTCCAGGCCGTGGGGCTGGCCGAACCCGTGCGCCGGCACACCGTGCCCAACCAGGCGATGCGCTTCGTCGATCGACGGGGGCGTCTGCTGGTGTCGATCAATCCCCTCGCCCAGCCCTTCGGCTGGCCCCGCCGCAGCGGATTCATTCAGCCACTGGTCGATCGCGAGCTGGCCCGGGGGCTGGCGCGATTTCCGAACGTGAGCCTGTCGTTCAATCGCAAGGTTCGAGGCTACGTCGACGACGGCGGCCAGGTGCGGATCAGCGTGCAGCCGACCGACGCGCAGGGCGGGGACGAGGGTCCGCCACAGGAGCTTCGTGCGCGTTTCCTCGTCGGTTGCGATGGCGGTCGCAGCCCGGTGCGCGCCATGATGCAGCTCGGGTTCGAGGGCAAGAGCGAATCGACCCGGTGGCTGGTCATCGACCTCGCCAACGATCCCATCGGCAAGCCCAACGTCACCCTGGTGCTGCGGGACGACTTTCCCTATGTGGAGATCGCGCTGCCTCACGGTGTCAGGCGCTATGAGTTCCTGGTCCCTTCCGACGAGGAAGAAGGCGCCTACGAGAGCCTCGAGGCGATCCATCGACTCCTTCACCGCGTGCTGCCCGCGCATGTCAGGCCCGACGTGATCCGGCACCGCGTGTACACGCACCACGCCCGCATCGCGCCCACCTTCGGCAAGGGCAATGTGTTTCTCGCGGGGGATGCCGCACACCTCATGCCGGTCTGGCAGGGCCAGGGCTTCAACACCGGCATCCGGGATGCAACCAACCTGGCATGGAAACTGGCCCTGGCGGCGCGGCATGGCACCGGCACCCGACTGCTCGAGAGCTACACGCTGGAGCGCCATGCCCATGCGGCGGCCATGATCGACCTGTCCGTGCTGGTGGGGAAGATCTTCGTGCCGGCGAACTCGGGCTTGCGCATCCTTCGAAACATCGCCGCGCCGTGGATATCGCGAATCCCGCCGTTGCGGGACTATGTCGCGCAGATGCGCTTCAAGCCGATGCCCTTCTTCGAGCAAGGCGCGGTGGTGCATGGCAAGGGCTTGCGTCGCGATGGCCCCGTTGGCCGGATGTTCGGCCAGCCATGGGTCATGAATCCAGGCGGCGATGCCGCGCGCTTCGACGATGTCGTGGGCCTGCGCTTCGCGCTCGTCAGCTGGAGCGTGAACGTCGATGCCTGGATCGATGCGGCGTCGCGCCGAGTCCTCGATGCATTGCAGGCCGTGCCGATCGTCGTGCGCCCGGCCTGCCAGGACCTGACGAGAGACCTGCCGGCCGGGGGGCAGGTCGTCGCGGACCGGGACGGCGACTTCAGGCGCTGGTTCGACGCCGCACCCGGCTCGGTCATGGTGCTCCGGCCGGACCGGATCGTTGCCGCCGTGTGCATGCCTTTCGAACTCGATGCCACGCTGCGGGCATTGGCCGAGGCGCTCGGACTGCGTGCCGGAGACGCAAGCGCCCGTGCCCCCGTGGCCTCCACGGCCGTGCCGATACCGGAGCCGGGCACATGAACGCGATCAGGGGCGCACGTGCATTCCTCGGCATGTCCCACACGCCGCTGCTGGGGCTCGCAACCCTCGACGAGCCGGTGGAGCGCGAACTGCTCGGCGCCATTGCAAACGTGCGGGAGCACGTGCTGCAATGGGCACCGGACCGCATCGTGCTGATCGGCCCGGATCACTACAACGGCTTCTTCAACGAGCTGATGCCCGCCTTCTGCATCGGCAGCGAGGCCGCATCCGTCGGTGACTACCTCATGCCCGCCGGCCCGCTGAACGTCGATGCTGCGATCGCACTCGCCATCGCGGATTTCCTCATGGACGAGGGCTTCGATCCGGCCGTGTCCCGCCGCATGCGTGTCGACCACGGCTTCGTGCAGCCGCTCCAGTTCGTGTGGGGCGGTCTGGACACGCCGCCGGTTATCCCGCTGTTCATCAATGCGGTGGCGCCCCCGACCATTCCGCGCGTGCGCCGCTGCCGCCGGCTGGGGCTCGCGCTCGGCCGCTTCATCGATCGGCTGCCGGGCCGCACCTTGCTGCTGGCGTCCGGAGGCCTTTCGCACGAGCCGCCCGTGCCGACGCTGGCGCATCCGGACCCGCAGGTGCGCGAGCGCATCACCATCCGGGCCGAGCAAAGCGACGAGATGCGCCGGGCCAAGACTGCGCGGGTGCTGGCCGCAGGCTTGGCTCTGGCGGCCGGGGATGCCGGAATGAAGCCCCTGAATGCCGCGTGGGACCGGCGATGGATGGACGCGATCGAGCATGGCCGGCTGGCCGAGCTGGAGGCGCTCAGCGAGCATTCGATCTCGGAGGAAGCGGGCCTCTCGGCCCACGAGTCGAAGACCTGGCTCGTGGGCCGCGCCGCGCTGGGCGAAGGAATTCGAGGCGCCCGTTTCCGGCACTACCAGGCGATCGACGAGCTGATCGCGGGCTATGGCCTCATGTTCATCGACGGCGCTGACCCGCAATAGCCGGTGGCGAATGGACGAGATGCGTCCGATTTTCAACAACCAAAGGAGACAAGACATGCAAACCAGACTGAGCACCTTCCTCAAGGCGCTTGCCTCGGCGCCTTTGATCTTCATGGCCTGTGCCTCGCCGGCGCAGGATTTCCCGACGCGGGCGATCACGATGGTCGTGCCTTTCGCGCCGGGCGGGCCGACCGACACGATCTCGCGCAACATCGCGCAGAAGATGAGCGACACGCTCGGCCAGCCCGTCGTCGTGGACAACCGGCCCGGTGGCGGCGGCCAGATCGCCGGCTCCTTCGTGCGCCAGGCGAAGCCGGATGGCTACACGCTGTTCGTCGGAGCGACCGAGATGTTCGCCATCAACCACACGCTGTTCAGCAAGTTCTCCTACGACCCGATGAAGGACTTCACGCCGGTCAGCGCCTTCGTCCAGACGCCGATGATCCTGGTGGTGGCCAAGGACAGTGCCGCCGGCACCGTGCAGGATCTGATCGCACTGGCGAAATCGAAGCCCGAGGGGCTCAGCTACGCATCCCAGGGTCCGGGTTCGATCGGCCACCTGCTGGGCCAGACCTTCGGGAGCAGGACGGGCGTCAAGATGGTTCACGTGCCCTACAAGGGGTCGGCACCCGCGCTGCAGGACCTGGTCACGGGTCGCGTCGACCTGATGTTCGACGTGATGATGAGCAGCGGCCCGCTGATCAACGCCGGCAAGCTCAAGGCGCTGGCCGTGGCGGATCCGCGCGCGTTCGCAGGCCTGCCCGCCGTGCCGACGCTGTCTCAGGCCGGCGTCGGCGGTCTGGATGCCGGGGTCTGGTTCGGCGTGGTGGCCCCGGCCGGCACCCCCGATGCCGTCGTCGCGACACTCAACGCGGCCGTCACCAAGGCCATCCAGAGCCCCGACCTCGTCAAGCGCTTTGCCGACCAGGGGCTGGATCCCCTGCCCATGACCGCCGCGCAGTTCGGCCAGTTCATGAAGGGCGAGGTCAACCGCTGGACGCCGCTGGTCAAGGCAAGCGGTGCGCAGGTGGAATGAACGCTTCCTGATTTCGCCATTCGCGCGGAGACATCCCGACTTTCTGCGTGAAGAGCCGCGACAACGCCGAGGCGTTGGCGTAGCCCAGTTCGTCGGCGATGGCCTTGACCGGAGTCCCGTCCCGGAGCCGGGCCTGCGCGATGGCCAGCCGCCATGCCGCGAGGTAGTTCGCAGGCGTCGTCCCGACCCGTGACTTGAAGCGCGCCGCGAAGGCGCTCCGCGACATGCCTGCGACCCTGGCCATTTCATCGAGCGGCCAGGGATCGCCGGGCCGCTCGTGCAGGGCCACCAGCGCACGCGCCAGCGGCGGCTCGCCCAGGCCGGTCAGCAGGCCGACCGGCAATTCGACTTCCTGCGGATGGTCGAGAAGCCAGCGCAGCAACTGGATCAGCACGACCTCGAACAAGCGGTCTGCCAGCAGCCGGTGCCCGCACAGCACCTGCGTGGTCTCCGCGAACAGCAGGGACAGCGACGCTTCGAGCCCCGGCACCTCGCGCAGCGGGAGCCGGATCAGCGGCGGCAGCGCGCGCGCCAGCGGATGCGCATCGCCGCCTTCGAAGTCGACGGTCGCGCAGACGAAATCGGAACCCTCCGAAGGCGCGTTGTGGAACTGGTGCTCGAGCGGTCGAGGGTAGAAAAGGAGGCTCGGCTCGTTTACCACGATCCGGCGGGGAACTCCCTTGCGCGGCGAATGGGTGACGACCATGTCGCCGCGCCGCAGCACATGCAGAAAGCCGCGCCCCGGCTCGGCGGCGTAGGTGGTGACGCCGCACAGGGGGCCGGCGTGGAACAGGTGCGCCCGCACTCGGAAGCGCTCAAGCAGCGAGGAAAGCCGGTCGATCGATGCACTGGCCTGCATTGGACGATTAGGTATGTCTGATGGATGGAACGATACCCATCATACGACGCGCCGGAGGAAACTCGTTGCATCGACATCAACTGAAGGAACCGAAATGAACCGCATCCAACTCGTCCCCGACCACGCTGCCGCCGGAGAGGCGAAGGCCCTTCTCGCCCGCATCCACGGCGCCTTCGGTGCCACGCCGAACATGTTCCGCGCCGTGGCCAATTCGCCTGCCGCCCTCAAGAGCATGTGGGGCGCGTTCGGGGCCCTGAGCGGCGGCGTGCTGCCCGCGCAACTCGGCGAGAAGATTGCCGTGGCCGTCGCCGAACGCAACGCCTGCCGCTACTGCCTGGCCGCGCACACGGCGCTCGGTCGCAAGGCCGGAGTGTCTGCGTCGGACATGGCGGCCGCGCAGGCCGGCGAATCCTCCGATCCGAAGACCGCCGCCGCCCTGCGCTTCGCCCTCCAGCTGGTCGACGCACGAGGGCAGATCGGCGAGGCAGACCTGCTGGCGCTGCGCACCGCGGGATTCGACGACGAGCACATCGTCGAGATCCTGGCCCACGTCGCGCTGAACCTGTTCACCAACTACGTGAATGTCGCGTTCGACGTGCCGGTCGACTTTCCCGCCGTGGAATTGCGCACGGCCGCCTAGCTTCCATCTCATCTTCGATTCAGGAGGTTCACCATGTCACACCACCCCGAAGCACCGCCGCTGCAGGTTGCGCAGTGGCTCAACACGGCAACCCCGATCAGCCTGGAGTCGCTTCGCGGCCGGGTGGTCGTGCTGGAAGCCTTCCAGATGCTGTGCCCGGCCTGCGTGTCGCACAGCCTGCCGCAGGCCAGGAAGATCCGGCAGCTCTTTGCCGCGAAGGATGTCGCGGTTCTCGGCCTGCACTCGGTCTTCGAGCATCACGACGTCATGACGCCCGCGGCTCTGGAGGCCTTCGTCCACGAGTACCGCCTGACGTTCCCGATCGCGATCGACGCCCCTTCGCGCGGCAGCATCCCGGCCACGATGCGTGACTATCAGCTGCAGGGAACGCCGACGACCGTGCTGATCGATCGACGGGGCCGGATCCGCATGAGTCACTTCGGACTGATCGACGACATCGCCTTGGGCGCCGCCATCGGCCAGCTGGTGGCCGAGGACGCCCCCACGGCGCCGACCGAGCGTCCTTCGGACGATTCGAAGGCGCTCCAGGCGGCGGCTGCGCAGTGTGACGAGCAAGGCTGCAGGACCGTCGCGGGCTAGCTGCACGAGAGAGGTCCCGCCTCGAGGCGGTTTCCGGGCATTCGCAGGGCGCGCCGGACACCCGAGCAAGAACTCCGGACGCTCGCGCATGGTCGCGCTTCACGAACGGCCCCAAGATGCCGAGACCTCGAAGGAGCCTCCATGGACGAGCACTCTACGGACTACCTGGTCGTCGGCGCGGGCGCGATGGGCATGGGCTTTGCCGATTCGCTTTTCGACCTCAGCGACGCACGCATCACGCTGGTCGATCTCCACGATCGGCCCGGAGGCCACTGGAACGACGCCTATCCGTTCGTGCGCCTGCACCAGCCCTCGGCGTTCTACGGACTCAATTCGCGGACGCTGGGCACCGATGCGGTCGATACCGCCGGCACCAACTGCGGACTGCACGAGATGGCCTCGGGCCAGCAGGTGCTGGACCACTTCGACGCCGTCCTGCGCCAGAAGCTGCTGCCCTCCGGGCGGGTGAAGCTGCTCTCGATGACGGAACACGTGGGCATGGACCCGGCCGGCATGCAACGGGTCCGATCCCTCCTGAACGGCACGGAGGGCGGCATCAGGGTGCGGCGCAAGATCGTGCATGCCACGCACACCGGCACGCGGGTGCCGGCCACGCACAGCCCGCGATTCGCGATCGCCGCAGGCGTTCGTTGCGTGCCCCCGAACGCCCTGCCCCACATTGCGCGCGCGCATTCACGCTACACGGTGGTAGGCGCGGGCAAGACGGGCATGGATGCCTGCCTGTGGCTGCTGCTCAACGGCGCGGAGCCCGCGCGCATTCGCTGGATCATGCCCAGCGACGCCTGGTTCCTCGACCGCGCCAACGTGCAGCCCGGTGCCGAGCACCTCGACCGCTTCTTCGGCTCGCTGGCCGCGCAGTTCGAGTGCGTGGCGCGCGCCGCATCGCTGGAGGACCTGTTTGTGCAGCTGGAATCCCAGGGACAGCTGCTGCGGCTCGATCGATCGGTGTCGCCGACCCGGTACCGCTGCGCCACGGTGACCCGCCAGGAGCTCGCCGAGCTGCGCCGCATCCGGTCGGTGCTGCGTCTCGGGCATGTGCAGGAGATCGGTGTCGATCGTGTCGTTCTCGAGAAAGGCGTCGTCGGCGCGCTGCCGGGGGAGCTGTTCATCGACTGCAGCGCTTGCGGCATACCGTCGCGGCCTGGAATTCCCGTCTTCCAGGGCGACGAGGCCATCCATCTGCAACTGGTGCGCCAATGCGCGCCCTCTTTCAGTGCTGCCTTCATCGCCGCGGTCGAATGCCTGGTCGAGGCGGGCGCCGAAGCGCGCAACGACATGTGCCAGCCGGTGCCGCTGCCCCAGGACGACACGAGCTGGGTCACCATGCATGCGACGACGCTGGCAAATCGCCAGCGCTGGTCGCGCCATGAGCGACTCATGCAATGGCTGGCGGCTTCGCGTCTTGACTACGGCACGCGCATGCGCAGCCAGGTCTCGCCGCAGGTGATGGAGCGGTACATCCGGTCGGTCAAGGCTGCCGCGCCACAGTGGCCCGGGCTCGTCGCCGCGTGCGGGCTGCAGCGCGCCGAGCAGCACCCCGCGCCGGCTGCCTCGGGCTTTCAGGAACCCGGCGAGCCGGCACGCTCGAGCTGCGTGCGTCGCCAGCCGGCCGGTGGAGAACCGGTCGCCCGCTTGAATGCGCGGGAGAACGCGGCCTCCGATTCGTAGCCGACCTCCAGCGCCACCGCCGCCACGCTCGAGCGGCTTTCCCTGAGCAGGCGGGCGCCGCACTGCATGCGCCAGCTGGCCAGGTACTGCATCGGTGCCATGCCGGTCAGCGCGACGAAGCGATCGTGCAGGGCCGAGCGCGACAGGCCGACCTGCCGGCCGAGCTCTTCCAGTGTCCACGGCGCCGCCGGATCGGCGTGCATGGCCGAGATCGCGCGTCCGACCTGCCGGTCGCGCAACGCAGCGAACCAGCCCTGTGTGTCCTGCGACAGCGATTCCAGATAGCGCCTTGCGCCGTCGACGAAGACCATTTCGCTGACGCGCTGGAGGAGCGCCGCGCCGCCGGCCCGACGCGCTCTGGATTCCGACGCCGCATGCTCGAGCATCGGTGCCACCCAGGCACCGACGCCCTCGGCCGGGAGGTGCAGCACGCGGGGCAGCGCATGGATCAGGGGATTGAAGGGACGCAGGTCGCACGCGATGAAGCCGCAGACGATGACCGTCGTGGCGTCTTCGGGCGGCAGAAGGCCGAGCTCCACCGTGCTGCCGCGGTAGGTCACCGGCAGGGGCCTGGCTTCCTCCATCTCGTCGAACAGCCAGTCGTCGTCGGGCGCCGACTGCATGCCCGGTGCGCTCGAGACCATGTGGCCGTCACCGTGCGGCAGCATCACGATGTCGCCTTCCCGCATGCGCAGCGGCGGCTCGCCATCGACGCCGATCCAGCCTTCGCCCTTGACGAACAGGTGGTACTCGATCACGTGCTCGGCACCCGGCATCAGCGTCGGCGCTACCTCGGACGACTTCGGCGCCCAGACCGCCCACTGGTCACGGCAGCTGACGTGAAAGAACACCGAACCCCGCAGGCGCACGCTGCGAAGCACGTCGGACAGCGGATCGAGCTCGTTCATGGCCGCAGGGCCGATGCATCGGCGGACGCTGGAGCAAGGCGCGGCGACATCCGGTGAAGCGCCCCGGGCCGTCGCCGGGAATCATCGGGACACCGGCAACGATGCTGTCGGCAATCAACCCACCTGAAGGAACATGTCATGACCTCCTCCATCATCGAGAGCCCCGCAGCCGAGGCGCCTGACTATGCCGCGATCAAGCAGCGCCAGCAAGCCACCTGGGCCAGCGGCGACTACACCGTCGTGGGCACGACGCTGCAGATCGTCGGCGAAACGCTGGCCGAGGCGGTCGACCTGCGTGCCGGCGAACGCGTGCTCGACGTCGCTGCGGGCAACGGCAACGCAACGCTGGCCGCGGCCCGCCGCTACGCCGAGGTCACTTCCACCGACTACGTGCAGGCGCTGCTCGACAGGGGCCGCGCGCGGGCCGAGGCCGAAGGCCTGACCGTCAGCTTCCAGCTCGCCGATGCCGAGGCCCTGCCCTTCGATGGCGCCAGCTTCGATTGCGTGCTGTCGGTCTTCGGCGTGATGTTCGCGCCCGACCAGGCCCGCGCTGCGCAGGAGCTGCTGCGGGTCGTGCGGCCCGGTGGCCGGATCGGCATGGCCAACTGGACGCCCAACGGATTCATCGGCCGGCTGTTCAAGATCATCGGCGCGCATGTGCCGCCGCCCGCCGGCGTGCGCCCGCCCTCGCTCTGGGGCACCGAGGCGCAGCTCGTCCAGTGGTTCGGACCGAGGGCGCTGACCCTGAAGGTCGAGCATCGGTACTTCGCCTTCCGCTATCGGTCAGCCGCGCATTTCGTGCAGGTGTTCCGGGACTTCTACGGCCCGACCCACAAGGCCTTCGGCGCGCTCGATGCAGCCGGGCAGGCTGCACTGGAGCGCGACATCACGGCATTGATCGACGAACTCGACATCGGTGGCGGGCGCGGCCTGGTGGTGCCGAGCGAGTACGCCGAGATCGTCATCACCGTCAGCTGAGCCGCCTGGGCGCCATTGCTTGCAGGTGCGCGGCCAGCGCCCTGGCGGCGGGCGACAGACGCGTCTCGTCGTGAAAGCAGATGGCGAAGCTTCGCCGGGCCCAGGGGTCCGTGAGCGGCAGGACCTTGAGCCCATGGGTCGATGCCACGGGCTCGGCGACCTCGCGCGGGACCACCGCGATGCCGAGGTTCGCGCGCACGCAGCGCAGCGACGCATCGAAGGTCGACACCACCGCGCGGTAGCTGATGGTCTTTCCGATGATGGCCGCGGCCCGCGCCAGCATGGTGTGCACGGCGGTCGATGCCGGCAGCCCCACGTGGTCGTAGTCCAACGTGTCCTCGAAGGCGCAGCGCTTGCGGGCTGCGAGGGGATGCGACGGGCTGGCGATGATGGCCAGATGGTCGCTGCGATAGGGCCGCGTCTGCAGCCCCTCGAGGTCCGCCGCGTCCCAGCAGACCGCCAGCGGAGCGAGCCCTTCGCGCAGGCCGGTGACCACATCGCGGCTCAGCGCTTCCTCGATGTCGATTCGGATCTCGCGGTGCTCGGGGACCTGCAGGAACGAGGCGATGTCGTCGGGCAGCAACTCGGCAATGGACGAGACCGTGGCCAGTATGCGTACCTGGCCCTTGATGCCCTTGCCGAATGCGGCCATGTCGCGCGCGACCCGGTCGGCGCCGGCCAGCATGCCGCGCGCATGCTCCAGCAGGATCTCGCCCGCGCCCGTGATGGATACGCCGCGGCGGTTGCGCTCCACCAGCACGTTGCCGAGCGTGTGCTCCAGCTGCGCGATGCGCTTGCTGATGGCCGAGGCGACGATGTGGTGCTGCTCCGCGGCCCGCGCGATGTTGCGGGTCTCGCAGACGGCCACGAACAGGCGGAGGCTGGTGAGGTCGAGGTCGTGCATGCCGTGATGTCGGTGACATTCCCATATGGAACTGTGATCGTTCCAATTTACCGCTTTCAAGATCAATAGGGAATGCCTACAGTGGCTCCATCGCGCCGACCCGAGCGCCCCAGCCTGGAGACACCCCATGACAGTTCCTTCGGCCCGCCTGCCGCGCAGCGCCGTGATCCGCGAAGTAGGACTGCGCGACGGCTTGCAGAGCATCGCGACGATCCTGCCCACCGCGCAAAAGATCGAATGGATCCGCGCCGCCTACGAGGCAGGCCAGCGCGAGATCGAGGTCGGCTCCTTCGTGCCGGCCCGCCTGCTGCCGCAGCTGGCCGACACCGCGGAACTGGTGGCCTTCGCCAGGACGCTGCCCGGGCTCTTCACCTCGGTGCTGGTGCCCAACCTGCGCGGCGCCGAGAGCGCGATCGCCGCCAGCGCCGACCTGATGATCGTGCCGCTGTCGGCCAGCCACGCCCACAGCCTGGCCAACCTGCGCAAGACACCCGACGACGTGGTCGCCGAGGTCGCGAAGATCCGCGCGGCGCGCGACGCGTCAGGCTCGCGCACCCTGATCGAAGGCGGCGTCGGCACGGCCTTCGGCTGCACGCTGCAGGGGGCGGTCGACAAGCGCGAGGTGCTGCGCCTGATGCAGGCCCTGCTGGACGCCGGCGCCGACCGCGTGAGCATCGCCGACACGGTCGGCTACGCCGATCCCGGCATGGTGCGCGACCTGTTCGAAGACGCGGTCGCGATTGCCGGCGAGCGCTTCTGGTGCGGCCACTTCCACGACACGCGCGGCCTCGGCCTCGCCAACGTCTATGCCGCGCTCGAAGTCGGCGTCAGCCGCTTCGACGCCTGCCTGGCGGGCATCGGCGGCTGCCCGCACGCGCCCGGCGCCAGCGGCAACGTCTCGACCGAAGACCTGGCCTACATGCTCGGCAGCATGCACATCGCCACCGGCATCGACATCGGGCGGTTGCTCGCGCTGCGGGGCCGGGTCGCGCAATGGCTGGCCGGCGAGACCCTCCATGGGTCGCTCTGGCAGGCCGGCCTGCCGAAGACCTTCGGCCTCGGCGCCGAAGCCGTTTCAGCCTGAACAACCAGAGAACCGATTCATGACCACCCCTTCTGCTTCCCTGCCCCTCGCCGGCATCCGCGTGCTCGAGTTCACCCACATGGTGATGGGCCCGACCTGCGGCATGATCCTCGCCGACCTCGGCGCCGAGGTGATCAAGGTCGAGCCGCCCGGCGGCGACAAGACACGCAAGCTGCCGGGCCTGGGCATCGGCTTCTTCCGCTCCTTCAACCGCAACAAGAAGAGCGTCGTGATCGACATCGCGACGGAGGAAGGACGTGCCACCGCGGCCGAACTCGCGGGCCAGTGCGACGTGGTGCTCGAGAACTTCCGGCCAGGCCTGATGGCCAGCTTCGGCCTCGACCACGAGACGCTGTCGGCCAAGTACCCGAAGCTGATCTACGTCACGCACAAGGGCTTCCTGCCCGGTCCCTACGAGAACCGGCTCGCGCTCGACGAGGTGGTACAGATGATGGGGGGCCTCTCGTACATGACCGGTCCGGTCGGCCGGCCGCTGCGCGCGGGCACCTCGGTCAACGACATCATGGGCGGCATGTTCGGCGCCATCGGCGTGCTGGCGGCGCTGCGCGAGCGCGAGCGCACGGGCCGGGGGCAGGAGGTGCAGAGTGCCCTCTTCGAGAACTGCGTCTTCCTGTCCTCGCAGCACATGCAGCAGTTCGCGATGACCGGCGAGCCGCCGCCGCCGATGCCTTCGCGCGTGTCGGCCTGGAGCGTCTACGACGTCTTCACGCTGGCGGAGGGCGAGCAGCTCTTCATCGGCGCGGTCAGCGACAAGCAGTTCCTCACGCTGTGCCGCGTGATCGAGGCGCCCGAGCTGGCGGCCGATCCGGCGCTCGCGAACAACGCGCTGCGCGTGGCGGTGCGGCCCGCGCTGCTGGCAAAGCTCGGCGAGATCCTCAAGCACCATCGGATCGAGGACCTGGCCCCCAAGCTGGAGGCGGCCGGCATTCCCTATGCACCGATCATGCGGCCCGACCAGCTGGTCAACGACCCGCACCTGAAGGCCAGCGGCGGCCTGGTGCCGATGGAATGCGACGACGGCGAGATGACGGACGTCGTGCTGCTGCCGCTGCTCATGGGCGGACGCCGGCCGGGCGTGCGGCATGCACTACCCGCCGTCGGACAGCACACGGACGAGATCCTGGCCGGCCTTCCGAGTCACGTTCCCGCCTGATACCGATTCAAAGAACCCACGGAGACAACCCATGAAACTCGAATTGCAACGCCGCGCGGTCAACGCGCTCATCGCGACCGCCTTTGTCCTCAGCGCGGCCAGCAGCATGGCGCAAGCCTCCGACAAGCCATTGCGCCTGGTGCTGCCGGTCGGTGCCGGCTCCGGCGTCGACACCATCATGCGAGCGGCCGCGCCTTCGCTGACCAAGTCGCTCGGCGGCCAGCCGGTCGTGATCGAGAACCTGCCCGGCGCGGGCGGCATCACCGGCACCAGCGTGGTCGTGCGCGCAGCGCCCGACGGCCAGACGCTCGGCGTGGTCTCGAACAACCACGTGGTCAATCCCAGCGTCTTCAAGAAGATGCCCTTCGACGCGATCGCCGACATCACGCCGATCTCGGTGGTGGGCGAAACGCCCTTCGTGCTGGTCGTGAACCCCAAGGTGCCGGCGAAGAACGCCAAGGAACTGCAGGCCCTGCTCAAGGCCAAGCCCGACGGCTACAACTACGCCTCGTCGGGCAACGGCACCATCATCCATCTGGCCGGCGCGATGTTCATGGACGCGGCCGGCGTCGACGTCCGCCACATCCCGTACAAGGGCGTCGGCCCGATGGTGGCCGACATCATCGGCGGCCAGGTCGAGATGGGCGTGGTCGCACTGCCCGCCGTGCAGGGCCAGCTCAAGAGCGGGCAGCTGCGCGCGATCGGCGTGATGGGTGCGAGCCGTGTGCCCTCCCTGCCCGACCTGCCGACGATCGCCGAGCAGGGCTTCCCGAGTGTCGACGTCGGGGGCTGGTTTGCCTTCGTGGGCCCGGCCAGGATGTCACCGACTGAAGTGAAGCGCCTCAATACAGCCATCATTGCCGCCTTCAACACGCCGGAAACCAAGGAAGCGATGGCCAAGCAGGAAAACATCATCAAGCCTATGACGCCCGAGGCCTCCGCGCAGTACTTCAAGTCGGAGCAGGAGCGCTACGCCAGGCTTGTCAAGAAGGCCAACATCGTGGCGGAATGAGGCACCACAACCCGAAAGCAAGCCATGACCGATCTGTTCGAAAACCCGATGGGCCTGATGGGCTTCGAGTTCGTCGAGTTCGCCTCGCCCACGCCCGACACCCTCGAGCCCTTCTTCGAGAAGCTCGGCTTCTCGCTGGTCGCCAGGCACCGTTCCAAGGACGTGGTGCTGTACCGCCAGGGTGACATCAACTTCGTCGTCAACCGCGAGCCCAACAGCCCGGCCGCCTACTTCGCTGCCGAACACGGACCCTCGGCCTGCGGCATGGCGTTCCGCGTCAAGGACTCCCACAAGGCCTATGCGCGTGCGCTCGAGCTCGGCGCCCAGCCGATCGAGATCGCCACCGGCCCCATGGAGCTGCGCCTGCCCGCGATCAAGGGCATCGGTGGCGCCCCGCTCTACCTCATCGACCGCTTCGAGGACGGCAAGTCGATCTACGACATCGACTTCGAATTCGTGGAAGGGGTGGAGCGGCATCCCGCAGGCCACGGCTTGAAGGTGATCGACCATCTCACCCACAACGTCTATCGCGGCCGCATGACCTTCTGGGCCAACTTCTACGAGAAGCTCTTCAACTTCCGCGAGATCCGCTACTTCGACATCCAGGGCGAATACACCGGGCTGACCTCCAAGGCGCTGACCGCGCCCGACGGCAAGATCCGCATCCCGCTGAACGAGGAGTCGGCCAAGGGCTCGGGACAGATCGAGGAATACCTCATGAAGTTCAACGGCGAAGGCATCCAGCACATCGCCCTGTTGAGCGACAACCTGATCGACACCATCGACCAGCTGGGACTGGCCGGCGTGCCGCTGATGACCGCGCCCAACGACGTCTACTACGAGATGCTCGAGACGCGCCTGCCCGGCCACGGCGAGCCGGTGGGCGAGCTGCAGGCGCGCGGCATCCTGCTCGACGGCACCACCGAGGGCGGCACGCCGCGCCTGCTGCTCCAGATCTTCTCTGAGACCGCCTTCGGGGGGCCGGTGTTCTTCGAGTTCATCCAGCGCAAGGGCGACTACAGCGACGGCTTCGGCGAAGGCAATTTCAAGGCGCTGTTCCAGTCGATCGAGCGCGATCAGGTGCGCCGCGGAGTGCTCCAGGCAAACCCATGAGTTCGCTGTCGCACGACGACGCCGGCGCGATCGCTTCGGCGTGTCCATGAAGGTGGCGCCGGCACCGGAAGCGTTTACCGCCGATGCATTGCAACGCTGGGTCGCCGCGGTGCTCGCGACGCAGGGCATGGACGCGGCGGCGGCAACCGTCGGCGCGAAGGTGATGGTGCGCACGAGCCTGCGCGGCATCGACACCCACGGCGTCTCGCGGCTGCCGGGCTATGTCGACAGGCTGGCTTCGGGCGAGATCAATCCGCGTGCGGCTCCGCGCTTCGAGAACCACCATGGGCTGCTGCGCTGCGACGGCGACGGCGGGCTCGGTCAGCTGGTTGCCACGGCGGCGATCGACCGCGCGATGGCGCAGGCGCGATCGACGGCCGTGGTGCCCTGCGGCATCGTGCATGCCGGCCACCTCGCGGCGCTCGGCACCTTCGTCCTCACGGCTGCGGAAAGCGGCTTCTTCGCCCTCCTGTGCCAGCGCACGCCGCCGATCATGGCCATGCCCGGCTCCCGAGGACCGGTGATCGGCAACAACCCGATCGCCTTCGCCGTTCCCGTGCCGGGCCAGGCGCCGCTGGTCTTCGACATGGCGCACAGCGTGGTGGCGCGCGGCCACGTGATGCAGGCGCAGCGCGAAGGCGCGCAGACGATTCCCGGCGATTGGGCCCTCGGGCCGGACGGCAGGCCCACCACCGATCCTGCGCTGGCGCTGAAGGGCGCGATGCAGCCGATGGCGGGCCACAAGGGCCTGGGACTGGCCATGCTGGTGGAGTGCCTGGCCGGCAGCCTGAACGGCGTCATCGCCGATCCGCCAGGGCAAGCGACTGCTTCGCTGCAAGGCTCGGCAGCCGACGTGAGCGCCTTCCTCATCGTCATCAACCCGGCGCTTGCGATCGGACAGGACGCCTTCGACGTCAGCATCGGGGCCTGGATGCAGGCCTTCCGGGATGGCTCGGGCCCGGGCTCGCGCTATCCGGGCCAGCGGCAGGCGAGCTGCGAAGCCCAGCGCCTCGCCGATGGCATTCCGATCCCCGCGGGTCTGCGGGCCGAGCTCCGGCAACTGGGTGCACGCGTCGGGCATCCCTTCGACCTTCTGCCGCTCTGAGGACGGCGCGCGCTGCCCGGATGCGCAGTGCGGCTGTGGCAGGATCGGGGAGCGCGGTTCTCTCGCCGCTTCCCTCGATTCGTCATTCCCATGCTCCTGCACTCCCCGTCCTCCCGAGAGAACGGCCGGGCCGTCGCCGCCATGATCGGCGGCATGGCCTGCTTCGTCACCAATGATGCCCTGGTCAAGCATGTGAGCCAGTCGATGCCGGCGGCGCAGCTGATCTTCCTGCGCGGCGTGATGGCCACGATGCTCGTCCTGCTGGTAGCGTACCGGCTGGGCGCGCTGCGCCAGGCGGGTGCGCTGCTGCATCCCAGGGTGGCGCTGCGGGGCGTGGTCGATGCCTGCGCCACCATGATGTACCTGCTGGCGCTGTTCCATCTTCCGATCGCCAACGCCACCGCGATCAATCTCGCAGCGCCGTTGTTCATGACCGTGTTCGCGGTGATCTTCATGGGCGAACGCGCGGGCGCGGCGCGCTGGTGCGCCGTCGCACTGGGATTCGCAGGCGTGCTGTTCGTGGTGCAGCCCAGCCGCGAAGGCTTCAACGCCTGGTCGCTGCTGTGCCTGGCCGGGACGCTCTTTCACGCCACGCGCGACCTGATGACCCGGCGCATCGCTGCGTCGGTGCCATCGATCATCATCACGCTGGCGACTGCACTGGCCGTCACCCTGCTTTCCGGCGCGCTGACCCTGCGTGGCGGCTGGCAGCCCTTCGGTCTGCGCGAGCTGGGCCTGCTGGGTCTCGCCGCGGTCTTCCTGGCATCGGGCTATTTCCTGCTCGTCCAGTGCATGCGCGCGGGCGAGGTGTCCCTCACGGCGCCGTTCCGCTACACGGCCGTGCTGTTCGCCATGCTGCTCGGCTATGCGGTATGGGGCGAGGTTCCGACCGCCTGGGCCTGGATCGGCACCGCCCTGCTGGTGGGTTCCGGGCTGTACATGCTGCACAGCGAGCGCAGTTCCCGCCAGGCGGCAACCCTGGCCGCCCAACCCGAATGATCAGGGGCCCTTCCGCGGCTTGACCGCCAGCGCCACGATCGTGAGGCCGGCGGCAACGATGATCGCGTCCTCGATCACGCCGCTGCGCGTCTGGCCGATCCGCGCCATGGCTCGCTCACGGGCAGCCAGCGTTGCGTAGGCCAGAGGTACGGCAGTTGCCACCGCGGTCAGGGCGCCGGCCTGCTCGCGGCCTCGGGGGGCCAATGCTGCGCCCGCGATACCTGCGCTCATCACGCGCGCGAGCAGGCCGAGGAAGACAGTGCGATCGGGCGCGGTCTTCATCTTGTCGCCGAACAGTTCTCCGACACCCATGGCCAGGGCGCCAAGCCTGAACAGAGGGCGATCCAGCAGGACCAGCCGGCCCGGCGTGCTGTGGCCCAGCAGCCGTGCCGTGGCGATGCTCGCCATGGGCGTCATGGATCGCGCACTGGCGACCGCGCCGATCAATGCGGAAAAAAGCAAGCCGCGAAGTTTCATGTCTGGACCCACACAGGTAGTACCGGGACCCTCATGGTCCTCGGTTCGGCACAGGGTCCCCGACGCAAAGCACGCGATCGGCTGTAGGAATCGGGCGTCGACTCGCCTCGCTCCTCGCTCCAACTGATTCTTCCTTTTGCGCTCCTGTCAGGGCTGCGCCTCCAGCACCAGGTTGAACGGCGTCTCCGTGGCGCGGCGAAAGTGCGTGAAGCCGCCCCGGGTCACCACGTCGCGCAGCCGCGCCTCGCCTGCCTGCGCGCCGAGGCATTCGCCGACTTCCTGCGAACGCGAAGCCGGCGTGCAGATGAAGGTCGACGCCGAGTAGAAGATGCGCCCGACCGGGTTCAGGTTGTCTTCGAGCTTGTCGTTGGCGAAGGGCTCGACGATGAGCCAGGTGCCATCGGGCTTGAGCGTCTTTCGCACGTGGGCTGCCGCGCCGACGGGGTCGCCCATGTCGTGCAGGCAATCGAACACCGCCACCAGGTCGTAGCCCGTGCCGGGATAGTCCTGCGCGCGCGCCACTTCGAATTCCACCCGATCGTGCACGCCGGCATTCTTGGCAGCCTGGCGCGCGTACTCGATCGAAGGGCCGTGGTAGTCGAAGCCGATGAAGGTCGATTTCGGATAGGCCTGCGCCATGATGATGGTCGAGGCGCCATGCCCGCAGCCGACGTCGGCAACCTTGGCGCCGGCCTGGAGCCTCGCCTCCACGCCCTCGAGTTGCGGGATCCAGTTGGCGACCAGGTTGGCTGCGTAGCCCGGGCGGAAGAAGCGCTCGGTGCCGTGGAAGAGCGCCGTGTCGTGCTCGTGCCAGCCCAGCCCGAGGCCGGTCTGCATGGCCTTGGCGATCTTCGGAATGGCCTTGAACTGGGCCACCGCGATCTGGAAGGCCCCGGGGATGAAAGCCGGGCTCCCTTCCTGCGCCAGCGCGAAGGCCTGTTCCTCGTTGAGGCTGAAGCGCTGGGTCGCGGGGTCGTAGTCGACATAGCCGCTGGCAGCCTGTGCCGACAGCCATTCCCGAAGGTAGCGCGGGTCGGTCTCGGTGCGGCGGGCCAGCGTTTCCACATCGGCCGACCCTTCTGCCAGCCGCTTGTAGAGCCCGAGCTGGTCACCCACGACGATGGTGGCGGCATGCATCACCGCGCCCAGATCGCCGACGAAGCGGCCCATGAATTCATTCAACCTGGTCTCATTGATGGCCATGATGTCCTCTGAGTTCGGCCGAGAGTGCGGGGACGGATCGTGGCGCTCAGCCTGTCGCCCAGGTCCGGTTCTCCATCACGGAGATGATTTCCTTGGCGGCGCGCGCGGCGCCGTCGGTTTCCACCGGCCGATAGGCCACCGGCGCGTGCATTGCCTGCAGCGCGCGCTCGGCCAGTTCGTCACCGCTCAATTCCTTGAACCGCACCGAGCAGTCGGCGCAGTAGTTGCGCAGCCTTCCGCGCACGTGGATGCATTGCTCGAAGTGCCGTTCGAGCGGAAAGCTCAGGAAGCGCCGGCGCGTGGCAACCAACTCCATGCAGGTGCTGAGGCCGCCTTGCACCAGCGCCAGGTCGGCGCAGGCGAGATGCTCGAACAGCTTGTGGACGTAGGGCAGCACGTCCATTCCTGCATGCGCCGGCAGCGCATCGCGCGGAACGCGAGGCCCGGCGACCAGCACGAGGCGAAGTTCCGGCACCTGGCGCTTCATCGCGGGGAAGGCGTCGGCGATGCGTTGCAGCAGCGGCAGTCCGACGGCGGTGCCACCGACCGCCGCGATCATGAGCTTCTCGTCGTCGCGATAGCCGTGCTGGCGGCGCAGCCGCCCGGTATCGGCGAGCGCCAGGGGATCGAAGGGCAAGGCGTAGCCGGTGAACGCGAAGTTGCTGCGACACCAGTCCCGGATGTTGGGCAGGCCCTGGCCGAACGGAAGGTCGGGCGCGTCCTCCGGGTTGCCGACGAAGATCGCGCGGTCGCGAATCCACGGGTAGCGCGCGATGTGCTCGATGTCGTCGGCGTTCCGGTCGGCGCACAGGAAGGCTTCGCGTTCGTTGCCCTCCTCCATCGGCAGGCAGCCGACGAAGTCGGTCAGGAACACGAAGGGCTGGCGCTTCAGCTCGGGGTTCTCGTGGTAGTGGTAGTCGACCTCCCAGGCTTCGTCGCCGACGACGATGTCGTAGTGCTCGGCCTCGAGCAGCTCGGTGAAGATCAGGAAGTTGCGCGCCATCAGTTCGTCCATGGTGCGCAGGGCGAAGAAGGCCTGCAGGTCGTGCTCGCCGGCCATCGCCTCGAAATGGCGGCTCTCGTTGGCCAGGCGCTGCGTGATCGGATGCACGCGCTCTCCCTCGCGGACCAGGTAGGTCGCGGCCGGATCGACCGTGAACCAGTCGATCTCGAGATCGGGCTGCTGCCGGCGCATCTCGCGCGCGATCGCGAGGTCGCGCTGCACGTGGCCCAGACCGATGGCGCTCGAGACGAACAGCGCGCGGCGCTTGCGCGCCATGCCGCGCACCCAGGTGGCGCGCGCCGGTCCCGGGGCGACGAAGTCGCGCAGGGCGCGGGTGAACGCCACCGGGTCGCGCGCCTGCATGAGATGGCCGCCGCCGCCGATGGCCAGCAGTCGCGCACCCGGCACCAGCTCGGCGATGGCCTCGCCCATGGCGAAAGGCACGCGCTGGTCGTTGTCGCCGTGCATGACGAGCGTCGGGCAGCGCACGCGCCGGGCCTGCTCGCGCACGTCGTTGCCCATCCATCCGGCCAGCGCCATCGCCACGGTGTCGCCGTCGGTGGCCCAGCCGCCATGCAGCACCGCGTCTTCGTAGGGCTTGGTCGAGTGCGGTTCGGTGAAGCAGAGCGAGCCGAAGAACCGGTCGATGTAGGCCGGCCAGTCCTCGCGCATGGCCTCGAACTGGGCCTTCGCGGCGGCGACCGCCGCGGGGTTCTCGAGCAGCCGCTGCGCGAAGCCGCCTGCGATCACCAGGTGCGAGACACGCTCGGGCTGCTCGGCCGCCAGGCGCAGCACCGTCATCGTGGTGGCCGACACGCCGACCAGCGCCGCGCGGTCGACCGCGAGCCGGTCGAGCACGGCGACGAAGTCGGCGTAGTAGTGATCGAACGCATAGGCCTCGGGAGCCGTCGGACGGTCGGACTTTCCGCTTCCGCGCAAGTCCATGACCACCACCCTGAAGTGCTGCGACAGGTAGGGCACCACGCCCTTCAGCAGGTGCGAGTTGCCGATCTGGAACACCGGCGCGAAGGCCAGCCACGGACCTTGGTCTCCATACCGGGCGTACCACGAGCGGACGCCGTCACGCTCGACGAAGCCTTCGCTGAGCGGTGCGACCGTCTCGAACGGATGCGGCTCCGGCAAGGTGCGCGGTGCCGGCAGCGGCCCGGCCGCGAGTGCCAGCCTTTGCGGTACGGACGCTGGCGTCATGTGCTTCTCCTGCGCACCCGGGCCGTGGGCTTGCCGGCTGCCTTCGTCTCGACCAGGCGCAGCAGCGTTCCCACCGCGGCCAGTGCTTCCCGCTGGTGGCCGTGCTCCTCGGCGACGCCGAGCGTCATGCCGGCTTCCATTCCGAACCAGAACCACGCGACCCACGCCGCGATGGCACGCCCCGACACCGGCAGGTCGAGCCCCGATTCGTCGATGAACGCATTGACGCCGGACTCCACCAGTTCGTGCCAGGCCTGCATCCGCGGCACGAACCCGGCGCGCAGCTCCGCGTCGTGGAAGCTGGCGCCCATCAGTTCCATCAGCAGTCGCACGAAGCCCGACTTCAGGTCGTCCTCGTAGAACGCGCAGGCCTGCTGCCACTTCTGGCTGGTGCTCGCCTCGGCCTCGTACATGCGCGACTGCCGCTTCAGCAGTCGCTCGTTGGCCTCGTCCAGCACCGCGAGCACGAGTTGCTGCTTGCCCCGGAAGTGGTAGCCGATCAGCGCATGGTTGACGCCGGCGTCACGCGCGATGTCGCGAACGCTCAAGTTGGCGTAGCCGCCTTCGCACAGGCGGCGTCGGGTCGCCTCGAGGATCAGCGTGCGGGTGGCCTGGCCATCGGAACGCACCGGCTTGGCGGCCGGAGCGCTCCGGCGCACGGTTGCCGCCTTGGCCCCCGTCTTCCCCGGCTTAGATTGAACGCGCGGTTTATCCATTCGTTCAATCTAAAGCCGGGACGATGGATCGTCAAGACGATGCGGGCATGTCTTGCGGCCTATGCTGTTCAGCGCGGCGCCGGCCGATCTGTCGTGGCTTGGCAGGTCGAGGCCTGGAGTGGAAGTGCAGGGCAGGCCGCCGTGTGGCGGCGGGACCGACATGATGCATTTGCACTATGTGGCGCGGGCCGCATGCCCGGGAGACTCGACACTGAAACATCTTGAAGCACATCGATGCGACTCCCCACCGGCCCTCGCTCCCCCATCCTGCGCGAAGTCCTTTGCCGCGGCTTGAACTTCATCGTCGTCCTGGCAGCCAGTCGGCTGCTGTTCGTCATCGAGCGACTGCCGCAATGACGCAGCTGCTCGCGCTCGAGATGGGACAGGCGCGAACGTCCTGACCGGCTGGAGGCGCCGGCCGGCTCAGCGCGTGACGTTCGGCGGGACGGCGCCGCCCGACGCCTGGGCTCGCAGGGCCGACAGCAGGCGCTGGTAGTCCGGGTTGTTGCGCAGCAGTTCGCGGCCGGTGGTGATGAGGCGCGCCACCTGCTCCTCGTCGAGCACGAAGCTGGTCGGGATCTCGTTCAGGAAGCGGCGCATGGTGACGTCGGTCACGTCCTCGAAGCTCAGGCGGATGAAGTACGAGGTGACGGGATGCCCTGGCGTCGACAGCTCGCGGCTCCAGCGGTCGAGGTTCTCCTGGGTGTGCTGCAGCGTGGCCACGTTGTAGCGGTGGATCTGCACGTTCGTGACCGCGCTCATGGTCTCTTCGAGGGTCGGTGCCCGGTTGCTCTTGCCGAAGCCCTCGGGCGCGTCGGCGGCGGCATTGACCGAGATGATGGCGATGCGGCGCTGCTGCGGAACCCCGAAGGCGGCCGCGTAGTCCCGTGCGCCGCCGGCCAATTGGACCGCATCCAGCAACGCCAGCAGGCCCAGGTTGTCGGTGATGCCGCCGTCGACGAATTGCGCGAACTTGTGCGTCACCTTGTCCTGGTAGGCCAGGTCGTCCCGCACGACCATGCTGAGGTATGCGTTGTCGCCGTCCCGCTTCTTGGCGGCCGCCAGCCAGGGCGGCATGGTGCTCGGGCAGCTGCTGTAGTTCTCGACCACCACGGGCTCGAACAGCACCGGCACGGCACTCGACGCCGTCACGGCGCGCGCCAGCGGAAAGCTGCTCAGGTCCGAGCAGAGCAGCCCGAAGTACTCCTGAACGAAGGAGAAGCGCCCGCCGGTCGCCAGGTCGGAACTGTTGATCAGGATCATCGGGCCGTCGCGCCTGGCCAGATCGCCGAAGGTCGCGTCACCGAACAGCAATTGCTTGTAGTAGGCGACCGCCATTTCCGTGCGCCCCTTGCTGCTGAACCAGCGCGCCGGGTTCAGGAGGCCGCGCAGCAGGGCGCCCTGCACATTGCTGGTGAGGAAGCGCTTCTCGTAGTCCTCGAAGATGCGGTTGCCGTAGAGCCCGTAGTAGGCCGAGGTGAAGCTGCCTCCGGACACCGAGCTGATGACGTTGATCGCCTCCAGCAGGCTCTGCTCCTTGCCGTCGATCAGTACCTTGGTGTCGCGCAGTTCCTGCAGCACGCCGTAGGACAGGGCGGCGGCACGCGTGCCTCCACCCGAGAAGGCCACCGCGAGTGTCAGGTCGCTCGGTTGGCGATGCTGCTTGGCGGCGAATTCACGCAGCGAATACTCCGTGCCCTGCTCTCCCGGCGTCAGCGGCGCGTTGGCGATCACGCCATAGCTCGTGCAGGCGCCCAGCACCAGCGTCGAGGCGAGCATCACGGGCAGCAGCATGCCCCTCTTCGAGAAACGGGTGGATGAAATGGACATGGGCGTGATCGTATCTTTTCGACGCGGGCCGCGGATCGCCTGCCTCGGCATGCGGTGAACGCTGCAGTCCGGCATCACGCAAAAAGCGCGCCCCGGCGCGACGATCGGATACCGGCAATCCGGCCATCTTGCGGATCGATGCGCCTGACGATAGTGTCGGAATGCGAGGCTGCGCGAGCGTGACCATTGGGCGCACGAACGTCTCGGCCGTGAATGGCTACGCAGGGAGCTCCCACATGCAATGGATAGAGACGTTCGGCTATCTCGGCGGCCTGATGACGCTGACCACCTTCTCGATGAAGACGATGCTGCACCTGCGCATCGCGGGCATCGTGTCCAACGTGTTCTTCATTTCCTACGGCTCGCTGGGCCACGTCTACCCGGTGCTCATCCTTCACCTGGCGCTGCTGCCCCTCAACGTCTGGCGTCTTCGGCAGCTGCTGCGGCTCACCAGCCAGATCAAGGGCATCGCTGCGGGCCGGCTGTCGATGGAATGGCTCAAGCCCTTCTCCCGCCGCAAGGAGTTCGTTTCCGGAGAGACGCTGTTTCGCCAGGGCGACGCCGCGACCGAAGTCATGTTCGTGCTCAGCGGCCGGTTCCGTGCGATCGAAGCCGACGTCGCCCTGGAACGAGGCGACCTCATCGGCGAGCTCGGGCTGCTGACCAGGGACCGCACGCGGACGCAGACCGTCGTTTGCGAACAGGAAGGCGCGCTGCTGCTCGTCACCTACGACGAGGTGCGGCAGATGTACTTTCAGAATCCCGGCTTCGGCTTCTATTTCCTGGAACTCGTGGCCGAGAGGTTGATGCGCGACGCCACGCGGATGGCACTGGTGCGGAACGTGGAAACTCGATCAGGGTCGGCGAACACGAGCGCGCCGTAGTCGCCACCGCGTTGGCGGCCGGCTCAGGCCTGCGCGCCGGCCGCCGCGGCAGCTACAGCAGCATTCTTCAACCTCGTCCGCACCTCCGAGGTGCTCGCCAGCTTGCCGCCAGCGCCAACGATGCGCCGCGCGGCGGCCTCGGTGAGTTCCCTGTTGCCGAGCCTGCAACCCATCGGCGCATCCTCGAGGCCCACGCGCACGTGGCCGCCGCGTCGAACGGTCATGTCGATGAGCGGATCGACCTCGACGCCGAGCCCGGCGACCATCCACGGCGCTTGCGGCGCGGTGGTGCCAAGCAGCTCGAGGTAGGCGGCCAGCGCCCATTCGGTTGGCGGGAAGCCGAAGGCGATGTGCTCGGAGAACATCAGGCGATAGATCGGCACGGGCGCCCCGGGGTACGCGTTCCACAAGGCCGCGCCGAAGCGCATGAAGCCGGGTTCGTAGATGGCGAACGACGGCGTGATGCGATGCGTGCGGGCCAGCGACAGCCCGTGCCGCACATGCGCCTCGGGGTTGGCGTAGACGAAGCCTTCCTTGCCGGTCGCGATGTCTGCGTAGTGGCTGATGTTGACCGATCCGGGATCGACCACGGCCCATTCGATCAGGCCGGCATGCAGCAGCTTCTCGACGGCAGCGAAGCGCTGGGCCGGTGTCAGCGGCGTCGGCGAATCCACGCTGCCTGCGAATGGCAGCGTCGGGTAGCAGATCACGTCGGCCTCGGCGCGGATCCGCTCGATGATGGGGGCATAGATGTCGTAGTCGTCGCGTTGTCGGCCGCTCACCGCGTCATAGGCGTGGAAATGCAGGATCGACGCACCCGCTTCGACGCATCGCATGGCGTCGTCGAAGATCTCGTCGGCCAGCACGGGCATCAGGGGCTGGCGCGTGCGCGACCAGGGGCCGTTGAGGGCGACTTCGAGCCAGACGGGCGAGTGCATGCGGCGGCCTTCAGATCAGCGCGCAGATCGCGTCGCTCATCTCGACGGTGGTCGCCGTGCCGCCCAGGTCGCCGGTGCGCGGCCCGGTGGCCAGCACCTGCTCGATCGCGCGCACGATCGCGTCGTGGGCATCGCGATGACCAAGGAAGTCGAGCATCAGCGCGCCCGACCAGATCATGGCGACCGGGTTCGCGATGCCCTTGCCGTAAATGTCGGGCGCCGAGCCGTGGACCGGCTCGAACAACGACGGAAAGCGTCGCTCGGGGTTGAGGTTGGCCGAAGGCGCGAGGCCGATCGTCCCGGTGCATGCGGGCCCGAGATCCGACAGGATGTCGCCGAACAGGTTGCTCGCCACCACCACGTCGAAGCGCTGCGGCTGCAGCACGAAGCGCGCCGACAGGATGTCGATGTGCTGCTTGTCCACCTTCACCTCGGGGTAGTCGGCCGCCACCGCGTCGGCACGGCGGTCCCACCACGGCATGCTGATCGCGATGCCGTTGCTCTTGGTGGCCACCGTGAGCTGCCGTCGCGGCCGCGACTGCGCGAGGTCGAATGCATAGCGCAGGACCCGGTCGGCGCCGAAGCGGCTGAAGACCGATTCCTGGACGACGATCTCCCGATCGGTGCCTTCGAACATGATGCCGCCGAGGTTCGTGTACTCGCCCTCGGTGTTCTCGCGGACGATGAGGAAGTCGATGTCGCCGGGCTTGCGGCCGGCCAGCGGACCCGGCACGCCCTCGAACAGGCGCACCGGGCGCAGGTTCACGTACTGGTCGAACTCGCGCCGGAACTTGAGCAGCGATCCCCACAGCGACACGTGGTCCGGCACGGTCTCGGGCCAGCCGACGGCGCCGAAGTAGATGGCGTCCATGTCCTGCAGCCGGGCCTTCCAGTCGTCCGGCATCATCTGCCCGGTACGGGCGAAGTAGTCGCAGCTGGCCCAGTCGATGGGCGTCACGGCGAGTTCGATGTCGAAGCGGCGCGCCACGCGCTCGAGCACCCGCAGGCCCTCGGGCATGACCTCCTTGCCGATGCCGTCGCCGGCGATGGCGGCGATCCGCAATGCCTTGCCGCTCATTCTGCGAGCAGCGAGACGAGTTCCGGCACCAGCGCCTGCGCGCCACCCTTCTCGACCGCGCGATCGAAGGTCCCGAGCACGGCCTGGGCGATCGCCTGCGCCGCGCCGACGTCGCCCGCCATCGCGTTGTAGTAGCCGAGGTCCTTCTGGGCATTGGCCATGTAGAAGCGAAGGCCAGATGGATCGCGCGACGCGAGGTAGGGCTTCAGCCGCTCCAGCGCGACGCCACCGCCGCCGCCCTTGGCGAGCACGTCGATGAAGACTTCCGGCGCGACACCCGAGCGCTGCGCGCAGGCGGCAGCCTCCGACAGCAGCGCGACGAAGCCGAGCGACACGTAGTTGTGCAGCAGCTTCATGCGATGGCCGGCGCCGACCGGACCGGCGTGCGTGATGTTCTCGGCGAAGCAGGCCAGGATCGGGCGGCATTCGGCGAACAGCGCCTCGTCGCCGCCCACCAGCAGGTTCAGGCGGCCTTCGGCGGCCTCCTTCGGCGTGCGGGTCATCGGTGTATCGAGGAAGCGACCGCCCGCCTCGGCCACCGCCTTGGCCACGCGTTCGGTCGACGAGGGCACCGCGGTCGAACAGTCGATCACCACGGTTCCCGGGCGAATGCCTTCGAGCACGCCGCCTTCACCCATCAGCACGGCCTCGACCTGCGGCGTGCCGGTGACGCAGAGAATGATGACGTCGCTGGCGGCCGCCAGCGCCTTCGCACTGACCGCGGTCTTGACGCCGGCGGCCTTCAACTGGTCGAGCGGCTGGTTGCCGGCATGCTCGAGTACGGTGAGCGGGTAGCCGTGCTTGGCAACGTTCTGTGCGATGCCGTGCCCCATGAGGCCAATGCCGACCATGCCGATGTTCTGCTTCATTCAATGCTTTCGATGGACGTTGGGAAGGTGATCGAGAGGGAGCGGGTCCCGGGTGATCCGTATTACAAATAGGTCATACGAATTTGTCAATGCTGGCAACCCCCGGTGGTAGGCTTCGACGACCGAAGCGACATTCCACCTCCATGAATCCCTTACTTTCGAGCACGACTGCGAATACCGGCGACGACGAAGGCACCCTCGCCGATCGCGTGACCGATCTGCTGGAGACCCAGATCCGCGCGGGCGCCTATCCGGTGGGCTCCCGGCTCGCGACCGAGACCGCGATGACGGCGCAGTACGGCGTGAGCCGCACCGTCGTTCGCGAGGCGATCTCTCGCCTGAAGGCCGCAGGACTGGTCGAGACCCGGCAAGGCAGCGGCACGGTCGTGTGCGACCCGAAGGCGTCCGATGCCTTCCGGCTCGACAAGAACGCGATCGACGACCCGGCCGAAGGCGTGCTTCGCATCATCGAGCTGCGGCGCAGCATCGAGGCGGAGATGGCGGCACTCGCTGCCGAACGGCGCACCGCGGGCGAGATGAAGACGATCGAACAGTCGCTCAAGGCGATCGACCTTGCGGTGGCGCGAGGCGGCGACGGCGTGGCCGAAGACCTGGCCTTTCACATGGCGATCTCGCGCGCGACCCACAACAGCCACTACACCGAACTGCTCGGCATGTTGACGCGGGCACTCGAGGACGCGATCCACGTCACGCGCAGCAACGAGGCGCGCCGTGCCGACCTTGCCGCGCAGGTGCGCGAAGAGCATCAGGCGATGTGCGAGGCCATCCGTGCACGCGACCCGTCAGGCGCTCGCGCCGCGGCCTACGGGCACATGTGCAACAC
Source organism: Variovorax jilinensis (assembly GCF_030316885.1). Lineage (GTDB taxonomy): Bacteria > Pseudomonadota > Gammaproteobacteria > Burkholderiales > Burkholderiaceae_C > Variovorax > Variovorax jilinensis. The sequence goes on from NZ_JASZYQ010000006.1 coordinate 101,145, forward strand.
GGCCGACCGCCTCAAGCGGGCCGGTCGCGACTTCTGGGCCGGCAGCCGGCGCGACGCCGCGCAGCGCCTGGCGAAGACGCACCTGGGCACGGTCGCGGCCAGGCCCAAGCGCTGAAGAAGCTGTCGGAGGCAGGGACAACCCGCAGACGCGTCGGCTTAGTTGTCTTATATATTCGTCATACAACTTCGAGAGACCGGGCGGCGGACGCTCTTCTCTCGACGCCCATGACAAGCCTTCACTTCGTCTCTGCCGACCTATGAAAAAGTTCGAAGCGATCTTCGTCGCCGCCAATCGCTGGGTGCTCATCGGCCTGCTGGCTGCGATGTCGGTCATCGTGTTCACCAACGTCGTGCTTCGCTACCTCACGGACGGCTCGATCTCGTGGTCCGAGGAAGTGGCGCGTCACATGATGCTGTGGCTGACCTTCCTGGGCGGCGGCCTGGTGCTTCGCAGCGGCGGACATATCGCCATCGACAACCTGCAGGATGCGCTGCCCGCCTCGGGCGCACGCTTCGTGCGCTGGCTGGTGCTCGTCATCATGGTGGCCTTCCTGGGCCTCATGACCTGGTACGGCTGGATCTACGTCGAGCTGACGATGGTGCAGACCACGGCGTCGACCGAGATCCCGATCGGCCTCATCTACGCGGCAATGCCGATCGGCTGCATCCTGATGCTGATCCACCTGGCGCTGATCGCGCCCGAATGGCTTCGTTCCAGGACCTTCGCGGCGGACGAGAACTTCGACGCCACGGCCAGTGCTTCGCTGTAGAAGGGACACAGCGACATGAACATGAGTCTCGTGATGCTCGCCTGCGTGGTTCCCCTGCTCGCGCTGGGCGTTCCCGTGGCCTTCTCGCTGGGCATGGCCTCCTGTATCGCGGTGCTGGCGGTCGGCAGCTTTCCGATGATCGTCATCCTCAAGGAGACCTTCACCGGCATCGACAGCTTTCCGCTGATGGCGGTGCCCTTCTTCATCCTCGCCGCAGAGCTGATGAGCGGCGGGTCGCTCACCCTGGTCCTGCTGCGCTTTGCCGGGCAGTTCGTGGGGCACAAGCGCGGCGGGCTGGGCTACACCAACGTGGTGTCGATGACCTTCTTCTCGGGCATCTCGGGCTCGGCGCTGGCCGATGCCGCCGGCCCGGGTTCGATGCTGATCAAGATGATGGACAACGCCGGCTACGGCCGCGCCTATGCCGGGGCGTTGACGGCTGCGACCGCGATCGTGGGCCCGATCATTCCGCCTTCGATCATCATGATCATCTACGGCCTGCAGGACGAGCGCGTGTCGATCGCCGCACTGTTCGCCGCCGGCCTGGTCCCTGGCCTGCTGATCGCCGTGGCCATGTGCACGGTCAACTTCTTCATCTCGAAGAAGCGCAACTACCGCTCCTCGGGAAGCCTGCCTCCGCTGGCCGAGATCCTGATGAACACCTGGAAGGCGATTCCCGCCCTGCTGCTTCCGGTGCTGATCCTGGGCGGCATGCGCGCAGGGTGGTTCACGCCGACCGAGGCCTCCGTCGTGGCCGTGTTCTATGCCCTGCTGTGCGGCAAGCTCGTCTATCGCACGCTGGAGCTCAAGGCGCTGCCCGGCATCCTGGTGCGTTCGGCGCTGCTCACGGCCTCGGTCCTCATCATCATCGGGTTCTCGGGTGCCTTCGCCTGGATCCTGACCATCGAGCGGGTACCGCACACCGTCGCCGAGATGGTGGTGCAGTGGAATCTCTCGCCGATTGCGCTGCTCATCGCCATCAACATCTTCCTGCTGCTGTTCGGCATCTTCATCGAGCCGCTGCCGGGCGTGATGGTGCTGGTGCCGATCTTGGCACCCGTCACCGCGGCGGTGGGCATCGACCCGATCCACTTCGCCATGATCGTCATCTTCAACCTGACGCTCGGGATGATCACGCCACCGGTCGGCGGGCTGCTGTTCGTGACCTCGAACGTGGCCAAGATTCCGCTGTCGGACCTGGTGCGCGAGCTCAAGCCCTTCCTTCTCGCGCACGGCGTGGTGCTGCTGCTGCTCACGTTCGTTCCTGCCTTCTCGACCTGGCTGCCGCGTGCCATGGGGTTCACCTGAGCCGCGACGGCAGTCCGTTCCATTTCCCTGTCCGGGCCGCCCGCACGCATTCGAGCGCGACGGGCATTCCGGATCCCTGCAAACCTTCCTAGGAGACGAACCATGAAGAAGATGACAGTGATCAGTGCGATCTGGGCCGGATGGATGATGGCCCTGCCAGGTGCGGCGATGGCACAGACCGTGCTGAAGGTCGGCTACGTGCTGCCGACCACCTCGCACTACGGCTACGCGGTGTCGGTGCTCAAGGTCGAGGTGGCCAAGCGCACGGACGGCCGCTACCGGCTCGAGGAGTTTCCGTCGGGACAACTGGGCGGCGAACGCGAGATGGTCGAAGGCGTGCAGCTGGGCACGCTGGACCTGGTGCTGACCTCGACCGGGCCGATCACGAACTTCGTGCCCGATGTCGGCATCCTGGACATTCCGTTCCTGTTCACCGACGGGGCGCATGCCCATCGCGTGCTCGACGGCAAGATCGGCCAGGACCTGCTGGCCAAGTTTCCGTCGCGCGGCCTGATCGGGCTTTCGTGGGCCGACCAGAGCTTTCGCCATCTCACCAACAGCAAGCGACCGGTCAACACGCCCGAGGACGCGAAGGGCCTGAAGGTGCGCACCATGGAGAACCCGGTGCACATCCTCGCGTTCAAGACGCTGGGTGCCAATCCGACGCCGATGTCCTTCCCCGAGGTGTTCGGCGCACTGCAGCAGGGCACCATCGACGGCCAGGAGCAGGCGATCCCGGGCAGTGCCTCCACGAAGATGTCGCAGGTCCAGAAGCATCTGTCGCTCACGGGCCACTTCTTCTCGCCGGCCGTGTTCATCATGTCGCCCAAGGCCTTCAACGCGCTGTCGCCGGCCGACAAGCAGAACTTCCTGGATGCCGCCAAGGCAGCCTCGATGTCGTTGCGCGAATACATGAAGGAAGCCGATGCCAAGGGCGTCGAGCAGATGAAGAAGGAAGGCATGCAGGTCGTCTACGACATCGACAAGCAGAAGTTCCAGGCCGCGCTCAAGCCGGCGTATGACGAGTACGCCAAGAAGTACGGGCAGGCGAACATCGACGCGATCCGCAACGCCAAGTAGATCGCCTGCGACGCACTTCATCAGCCCGATCGAAACTCCTCCGTCATGTCGTCCCAGCCCCCTACCCTGCCTCGCGCGTTCCTCTGCCGCCGCTTCACCGCGCCGGTGGAAGCGGCACTGCACGAACGTTTCGCGCTGACGATGAACGAGGACGACTCCATCCTGTCGGCCGGGCAGATCGCCGGGCTTGCGGCGGGCTGCGAGGTGCTGTTCGTCACGGCCACGGAAAGCATCGACGCCACGGTGATCGCAGCACTCTCTCCCTCGCTGAGGATCATCGCGACCCTGTCGGTCGGCTACGACCACATCGACAGGGCGGCCGCCGGGGAGGCCGGCATCAGCGTGCTGCACACGCCCGACGTGCTGAGCGATGCCTGCGCGGAGATCGCGCTGATGCTGCTGCTCAATGCCTGTCGCCGCGGCCACGAGGCCGACCGGCTCGTGCGCAGCGGCGCCTGGGCCGGCTGGGCGCCGACCCAGCTGCTGGGGATGGGCCTGGTCGGCCGCAAGCTCGGCATCTTCGGCATGGGCCGCATCGGCCGGGCCATCGCGGTCCGTGCGCGCGCCTTCGGCCTCGAGATCCACTATCACAACCGGCAGCGCCTCGCGCCGGCGCTGGAGGACGGCGCCGTCTATCACGAGGCACTCGACGACATGCTGTCGAGCGCCGACATCCTGATGATCGCGGCGCCGGGTTCCCCTTCCCTGCGTGGCACCTTCGATGCGCGGCGCCTCGCGCTGCTGCCGGTCGGCGCGGTGGTGGTCAACATCTCGCGCGGCGACCTGGTGATCGACGATGCGCTGATCGACGCCCTGCATTCCGGCCGCTTGCGCGGCGCAGGCCTCGACGTCTTCGCCAACGAGCCCCGCATCCACCCCGGCTACAGGGCGCTCGACAACGTGTTCCTGTCGCCGCACCTCGGCAGCGCCACCCACGAGACGCGCGACGCCATGGGCTGGCTGCTGATCCGCGGCGTCGAGGCGCTCGCGCGCGGCGAAGAACCCGCCAACCTGCTGCGCTGACCACCACGCCCGCGGCCATTTTCTGAACTGGGATTCGAACCATGAAGAGCTACGACATCGCGACCATCGAGGGCGACGGCATCGGCCCCGAGGTCTGCCAGTCGGCGGTTGCCGTCCTCAAGGAAGCCTGCGGCAGCGAGCTTCTGCGCTTCGAGGCGTTCGACGGCGGCGCTGCGCACTACGCGCGCACGGGTGCGGTGCTTCCCGAGGACACATTCGCGGCCTGCAAGTCGATGCATGCGATGCTGCACGGCGCCGCGGGACTGCCCGGCGTCACCTATGCGGACGGCACCGAGGTCGGCAACGACCTGCACCTGCAGCTTCGCTTCCGGCTCGACCTGTTCGCCAACGTGCGTCCGATCCGGCTGTATGCCGGCGCGGAGTCGCCGCTCAAGGGCTGGCAGCCCGGGCAGATCGACTACGTCATCGTGCGCGAGAACACCGAAGGCCTGTATGCGAGCCGCGGCGGCGGCATCAACCTGCGCGGCGAGGTTTCGACCGATACGCTGGTCATGACGCGCAAGGGGGTCGAGCGGGTCGCGCGCTTCTCCTTCGACCTGGCCCGCAGGCGCAAGGGCGCGCCGCGCGACGGCAAGCGCCGCGTCACGGTCTGCGACAAGGCCAACATCCTGCGCAGCTATGCCTTCTTCCGCGCGATCTGCGACGAGGTGGCGGCCGGCTACGACGATGTCGAGATCGACTATGCGTACGCCGACGCGATCACCGTGCACATGCTCAAGAAGCCCGACTTCTACGACGTCATCGTGGCGGAGAACATGTTCGGCGACATCATCTCCGACCTCGGCGCCGGCACAGTCGGCGGGCTCGGCATCGCCGCGTCGGCCGAACTGGGCGAACGCCACGGGCTGTTCCAGGGCGCGCATGGTTCGGCCCCCGACATCGCGGGCCGCAACCTTGCGAGTCCGATCGCGACCATCCTGTCGGGGGCACTGATGCTGCGCTGGCTCGGCGAACAGCACGCGGACCCCGCCCTGCTCGCGGCCGCCGATCGTGTCGAGCAGGCGGTAGAGGCCGTGCTGGCCGAAGGCGCAACCGTTCCGCGCGACCTCGGCGGCAGCGCCAGCTGCACCGACATGACCGAAGCCATCTGCCGCCGGCTGCGCTGAATACCGGCTCGTCCGCGCCGCCCTCTTCATTCCCAATCCGTCTCCTCCTACTTCTCTTTCAAAGGATCCGCGCCATGTCCATCCCGCGCCAGCACCTCAACCTGATCGACGGCCAATCGAGGCCTGCAGCCTCGGGTGAGGTGATCGAAGTCATCGACCCGTCCGACGGGCAGGTCTTCACCTCCATTCCACGCGGTGCCGACGGCGACATCGACGCTGCGGTGAACGCGGCGCATGACGCCTTCCGACGCGTGTGGCGCAACCAGACCGCGACCGATCGAGGCCGAATCCTGTCGCGCCTGGCCGCCAGCATCCTCGCCCACCAAGACGAACTCTCCGAACTCGAATGCCGCGACACGGGCAAGCCGATGGCGCAGGCCAGGGTCGACATCGCCGCCTGTGCCCGCTACTTCGAGTTCTACGGCGGCGCGGCCGACAAGCTGCATGGCGAGACCATCCCCTACACGGCCGGCAGCACCGTGATGGCGATCCGCGTCCCGCACGGCGTGACCGGCCACATCATTCCGTGGAACTACCCGGCGCAGATCTTCGGCCGCTCGGTTGGCGCATCGCTGGCGGCCGGCAACTGCTGCGTGGTCAAGCCCGCGGAAGACGCCTGCCTGACGCCGCTGCGCGTCGCCGCGCTCGCGCTCGAATGCGGCCTGCCGCCGGGCGTGCTCAACGTGGTCTGCGGCCTGGGCCGCGAGGCGGGGGCGGCCCTGGCGGCGCATCCGGGCATTGCGCACATCTCCTTCACGGGCTCGACCGAGACCGGCGCCACCGTGGCCGAGGCGGCCGCGCGCCGGCACGTCCCGGTCACGCTCGAACTCGGCGGCAAGTCGCCGCAGATCGTGTTCGCCGACGCCGACCTCGGACAGGCGGTGCCGGTCATCGTGAACGCCATCATCCAGAGCGCCGGCCAGACCTGCACCGCCGGCAGCCGCGTGCTGATCGAGCGCTCGATCTACGCCGAGGTGCTGGCACAGATCGGCGCGCGCTTCGACGCGCTGCGGATCGGCCCCGGACTCAGCGACCTCGACTGCGGCCCCCTGGTCAATCGCCGCCAGCAGCACAAGGTGATGGGCATGATCGAATCGGCGCAGGCCGACGGCATCCGCATCGCGGGCCAGGGCAAGCTGGTGGCGGGCGCGCCGGTCGATGGCTGCTACGTGCTGCCGACGCTGTTCGCGGATGTTCCGGCCGGCCATGCGATCGCGCAGAAGGAGATCTTCGGCCCGGTGCTTTCGGCCTTCGCCTTCGAGGGCGAGGACGAGGCCGCCGAGCTTGCCAACGGCACCGACTTCGGGCTCACTGCAGGTGTCTGGACGCGCGACGGCGGGCGCCAGCTGCGCATGGCCCACGCCATCGAGGCCGGGCAGGTGTTCATCAACAACTACGGCGCGGGTGGCGGCATCGAACTGCCGTTCGGCGGCATGAAGCATTCGGGCTACGGACGCGAGAAGGCGTTCGAGGGGCTTCGAGGCTTCACGACCATCAAGACCATCGCCATCAAGCACGGCTGAGCTGCGGCACCACCTACCAGGAGACTCCCCATGAACGAGAAGATCGCATTGTTCGGCGCCGGCGGAAAGATGGGCGTTCGCCTGTCGAAGAATCTCCTGAAGTCGGACTACCGCGTGAGCCACGTGGAGCCCGGCGCCGCGGGCCGCCAGCGCCTGAAGGACGAGCTGGGCCTGGACTGCGTCGAGGTCGATGCGGCATTGGACGGCGTCGACGTCGTGATCCTGGCCATTCCCGATACCCTGATCGGGAAGATCGCCCACGAGATCGCGCCGCGGCTGAAGGCCGGCACCATGGTCATGACGCTCGACGCCGCGGCACCCTTTGCCGGACACCTCCCGGACCGCACGGACCTGACCTACTTCGTCGCGCATCCCTGCCACCCGCTGATCTTCAACGACGAGACGACGGCCGAGGCCCGGCGCGACTATTTCGGAGGCGGCGCCGCCAGGCAGTCGATCACGAGCGCCCTGATGCAGGGGCCGCCCGAGGCCTTCGACCTCGGCGAGGACATCGCGAAGACCATCTACCAGCCGATCCTTCGCTCCTACCGGCTCACCGTCGACCAGATGGCGATCCTCGAGCCCGGGCTGTCCGAGACCGTCTGCGCGACGCTGCTGCAGGTGATGCGCGATGCGATGGACGAGACCGTGCGCCGCGGCGTGCCCGAGCAGTGCGCGCGCGACTTCCTGCTGGGTCACATGAACATCCTGGGTGCGGTGATCTTCAACGAGATACCGGGTGCCTTCTCGGACGCCTGCAACAAGGCGATCACCTTCGGCAAGCCCCGCCTGATGCGCGACGACTGGCTCAAGGTCTTCGATCGCGAGGAGATCGCCGAGAGCATCCGCCGGATCACCTGACAGGCAGGCCCGCGGTGTCCGAACGCATTCACGCCACCTACTGGCTGGAGACCGGCGGCGATCCCGCGCACGCGGCCGAGGTGATCGCGGGCGAGCAGTCGAGCGGCACCTTCGTCGCGCTGGCTGCCGAGACACCCGAACTCAAGGCGCGCGCCGGCGCGCGCGTCGAACGGCTCGAGCTGCTCGACCACGCCTCGACGCCCAGCCTGCCGACGCCCGTTCACTCGGGCCGCTACACGCGCTGCCTGCTCGAGCTGTCGTGGCCGCTCGCCAATCTCGGCCCCTGCCTGCCGTCACTGATGGCGACCATTGCGGGCAACCTGTTCGAACTGCGCGCTGTCACGGGGCTGCGCCTCGTCGATCTGCAACTGCCCGCCGCGTTCGCTGCCGCCTACCAGGGCCCGGCGTTCGGCGTGGCCGGCACCCGGCGCCTGGCGGGAGTGCCGCAGGGCCCGCTGATCGGCACCATCATCAAGCCCAGCGTCGGGCTGTCGGCCGAGGAGACCGCCGCGCAGGTGCGCCTGCTGGTGGAAGGCGGCATCGACTTCATCAAGGACGACGAGCTGCAGGCCGACGGTCCGCACTGCCCGTTCGACGATCGCGTGCGCGCGGTGATGAAGGTGGTGCGCACCGCCGCGGACCGCAGCGGCAAGAAGGCGATGGTGGCCTTCAACCTCACGGGCAGCCTCGACCAGATGCGGCGCCGCCACGACCTCGTGCTGTCCGAAGGCGGCACCTGCGTCATGGCCAATCTGAATTCCATCGGCATCGTCGGCATGCAGGAACTGCGGCGGCACGCCCAGTTGCCGATCCATGCGCATCGTGCCGGCTGGGGCTACCTCACGCGTTGCCCGCAGCTCGGCTGGGACTACGCGCCGTGGCAGAAGATCTGGCGCCTGCTCGGCGCCGATCACATGCACGTCAACGGCCTCGGCAACAAGTTCAGCGAGCCCGACGACAGCGTGATCGCCGCGGCGCGCTCGGTGCTCGCGCCGGCGATGGCCGCCGCTCCGATGTCCGCCATGCCGGTGTTCAGCTCGGGCCAGACCGGCCTGCAGGCGGCCGGCACCTTTGCCGCGCTGGGATGCACCGACCTGATCCACACGGCCGGCGGCGGCATCTTCGGCCATCCGCAGGGTGTCGCGGCGGGCGTCGAGGCGCTGCGTGCGGCCTGGCAGGCCGCGGTCGAAGGCGTTCCGCTCGCGCAGCGCGCGGCGCAGGTGCCGGCGCTGGCCGCCGCGCTGGGCTTCTGGCGATGAGCGAAGCCGGGCTGCCGCCGGGATTGCTGCTCGCCTACTACGGCGACGACTTCACGGGCTCCACCGATGCCCTGGAAGCGATGACGGCGGCCGGCCTGCAGACCGTGCTGTTCCTGCGCACTCCCACGCCGGACATGCTCGCGCGGTTCGCCGGTGTGCGCTGCATCGGCATCGCGGGTTCGTCGCGCGGCCGCAGCCCCGAATGGATGGCGCGCGAACTGCCGCCCTCTTTCGAGGCACTGGCGGCGCTGGACCCGCCGATCCTGCACTACAAGGTCTGTTCGACCTTCGACTCATCCGCCACCACGGGCTCCATCGGCCGGGCGATCGACATCGGCGTGCGGCACCGCAGCGGCCGCTGGTCGCCGTCGATCGTCGGCGTGCCACGGCTCAGGCGCTACCAGGCCTTCGGCAATCTCTTCGCCTCGGTCGACGGCAGTGCCCATCGGCTGGACCGGCATCCGACGATGTCGCGTCACCCGGTCACGCCGATGACGGAAGCCGACCTGCGTCGGCACCTGTCGACACAGACCGAGCGCCGGCTCGAACTCGTCGACCTGGTTCAGCTGCGGCTGCCGGATGCCGCCCAGCGCGTCGAAGCGCTGTCCGGGCCCGACGTCCCCGTGGTGTTCATCGACGTGCTCGACGACGAGACGCTGGAGGCCGCCGGCCGCCTGGTGTGGGAGCAGCGCGGCACCGGCCTCTTCAGCGCGTCGTCGTCGGGGCTGCAGTACGCGCTGGCCGCCCACTGGAGGCGGCAGGGCTGGCTGCCCGAACCCGACCCGATGCGTGCCTGTGCGCCCGTACCGGCAATCGCGGCCGTCAGCGGCAGCTGTTCGCCCGTGACCGCTGCGCAGATCGCCTGGGCCCGCGCGCGGGGCTTCTGTACCGAGCGCCTGGACATCGCACGGGTGCTGGACCCAGCCCGGTGCGATGCAGAGCTCGAACGCGTCGCCGGCATCGCGATCGATGCCTTATCGCGCGGCACCAGCGCCATCGTCTTCACGGCCGAAGGCCCGGACGATCCCTGCGTTCGTGGATTTGCAGCGATCGCCAGCGCGGCGGGCCTGAGCCACGCCGATGCTGCCCGGGGAATCGGGGCCGCGCTCGGCGCTGTCATGCGGCGCTTGCTCGACCGGACGGCGTTGACGCGCGTGGTGGTGGCCGGCGGCGACTCGTCGGGCGAAGTCGCGAGCGCGCTCGGCGTCGACGCCCTGACTGTCGTCTCGGCACTGGCACCGGGCGTGCCGCTGTGTCGGTGCTGGGCCGGCTCGTCCGATCGCGAGGGTCTCGAGATCGCGCTCAAGGGCGGCCAGATGGGGGCCGTGGACTTCTTCGGCATTGCGCGCGACGGCACGGGCTGAGGGTCGGCACGCGGACTGTCGACCGCAGTCCAACGCGCTCGTCGCATAGAGGGTTTCCCCTCTCATTTCGTGCAGCTCAGCCCGTCAAGATACATACCGACCAACCGGTATGTATCCACCAACGGAGGCAACTTCATGCGAACCATCGACGTGGCCGCGGCAAAACGCCGTGCGATGAAATATGTGCTCACCCACCCGTACGAACGGGACTACTGGGAGAAGGCGATGGCGATCACTTCCGTCCTGGCTTGGGACGACGCCGAGGAGGTCGCAGAGATTCGGAATTGGATCGATCGTGCGGTCGAGACGCAGACGTCGAACGGCGACCTGAACTACGCTGACCCCCTGGACCTGCCGGCGGGTCATGTGCGGACGTTCACGCCGACCTCCAGTCTCCCGTGCAGCCTGGGCTACCCGCTTTTGCTGATGCATCAGCGCACCGGAGATGCCTCCTACCTCGAGGCCGCCCGTCTACAGGCGGAAGCACTCGTGCGGACCAGCCGTACGTCGGAAGGCGGCATCTGGGCACGCAAGGAAGGCCCGGAGTTGTGGGTCGACTTCCTCTACATGATGTGCCCGTTCCTGATTCTCTACGGGCAGATCAGCGGCGAGACATCGTATGTCGACGAGGCATTCAAGCAGTACGACGTCCACGTTCGACACCTCGTGGATCCCCATCAGGGGCTGACCCGGCACGCGTGGTGTGAAACGCCAAACCACTACCCGCAGTCGACCTTCTGGGCGCGCGGCAATGGCTGGCTGGTCTGCGTGTCGATGGACATGCTGGCTCTTGCGCCCGATCACAAGGGCGCGGCACAGGTGCGCGAGGTGGGTGTGCGGGCGCTCAAGAAGATGGCCGAGTACCAGGACCGCAGCGGCTACTTCCACCACGTGCTCGACGACGTCGGCACGAAGCTCGAGGCATCGAGCACAGTGATGTTTGCGCTGGCCGCGCAGAACGCAGTCCAGCGAGATCTCGTCGACTCGACGTTCACCGACAAGGCACTTCGTGCCGTGCGTGTGGTCGCCGCCTCGGTGGACGAATCCGGCGCAGTGCCCGGGGTCGCCGTTCCGCCCGGCGGCCCCGGCGTACCGTTCGGGACCACCCTCTTCGGCCAGGGCTTCTTCCTGCTCGCGGCGCATGCCCTGAAGCAGCAACTCAACGTGCTCTGAGCGCACCGACCATCCAGTCACACGCAGAGGTGAACTTCAATGCCTGAACTCATGGAGTATCTCGTGCGCGGGGTGCTGATCGGCGTCACCTATGGGCTACTCGCCTACCCGATCAGCCTGCTGTTCGTCGCCACGGGCACGGTGGACCTGGCCGTCGGCAGCTATGCGGTATTGGCCGGCGCGGTTGCCATGGCCCTTCCCGCGCCATATGGCTTGGTCGCGGCCGTGCTGATCGCAATCTTTGCTGCGTCACTGGTGGGCATCATTTCCACCATCCTCAACTCCCGAAGAGGGGGCGATGCGCTGGCATCCGTGCTGGCGAGCTTCGGCTTCGCCATCATCCTCGAGTCCGTCGTGCTGACGGCCTTCGGGAAGGACCCGATGGTCCGCCAGCAGTTCGGCACATTCTGGAATGTGATGGGGATACGCGTGAGTCCCCAAGCGGCAGTCAATGCAGTCACCGGACTGCTCATCCTCTGCGGCGTCTTCGTGCTGCTCTACCGCACGCCCTGGGGCCGGATCATGCGCGCGACCGCGGTCAATCCGCGAGGGGCCACCCTTGCCGGCCTTCCGGTGACGAGCGTGCAGTTCTCGGCCTATGTGATGTCCGGCGTGCTCGCCGGCATCGCAGGCATTCTGATCCTCTACACCTCGGGGCTGGACTTCGCGTCAGGCCTGCCGCTGACGCTCAAGTCTCTCGGCGCCGCGATCCTTCTGGGCCTGGGCAATCCGCTGCGCGGCTTCTTCGGGGGCGTCGCGATCGGAGTCGTCGAGGCCTTGAGCGTCGGCTACGCACCGCAGTCGGTGGGGACGCTGCTCCCCTACATCTTCATCTTTGTCGTGCTGTGCACGGCCGGCGCGAGTCGTGCCAAGGTTCACGGTCTGCGGGCCTGATCGCCATGAACGCACGCACTACGCTCGCGCCCGCGCTCGGTCTGGCACTCCTGGTCGGTGCAATCGCACCGATGATCGCCGGCAGCCCGACACTCGTCGACACGGCGATCGTCATCGCGATCTACGGGCTGATCGCGCTGTCGGTCGGCGTGACCTACGGCATGACCGGTCTGCTGAGCGTCGCGCAGGCATCGCTGGCCGCCGTCGGCGCCTACGTGACCGCGATCCTCAGCGCCAACTTCGGCTGGTCGCCATGGCTCACCGCGCCGCTCGCGATCCTTGCGCCCGCCGCCTTCGCCTACCCGTTCGCAAGAGTGGTGACGCGCCTGTCTCCGCTGGCGCTGGCCATCGCGACACTCATGTTCGGCTATGCCTTCGATATTGCAGTGCGTGAAGGCGGCGACCTGACTGGGGGCTACATCGGCCTCTCGGGCATTCCCACGGCGCCCGGAGTGGAAAGCCCCATCGCCTACTACGCGCTTGCATGGGGCGTCGTGATCGTCGCGGTGGCGGGCTACACCATCATCCGGCAGTCCCACATCGGCGCTGCGCTGCGCACCATACGAAGCGACGCGCTGCGGGCGTCCGCCGACGGCATCGACGTGCCGCACCTGCGGAGCGTCTCGATGGCGATCGGCGGCGCGCTCGCGGGTGCCGCGGGCTGGCTGTATGCGCATCACCTGACCTACCTCGGCCCGGAGTCGCTCGGCCCGGCACTGTCGCTGTCGGCCATTCTGATGGCGGTGGTGGGCGGGGTGCGCAGCGTGACAGGGCCGCTGCTTGGGGCCGCATTGCTCACGCTGGTCCACAAGTTCATTCCGGGACAGGAAGTGCTGGGGATCTTCTACGGCAGCGCGATGATCATCTGCCTGCTGATCGCGCCCGAAGGACTCACGGGGCTGCTCTCGCGCGGCTGGCGTCGTGCTCGTCACCGCAGCACTCCCGTCGCCGCCACGTCCGAGCGGCAAGAGATCAACCTGCCACAGCATGCGGCAGCCGCGGGGGACCGGCCATGAAGCTCGAGGCCTGCAATGTGGTGGTGCGATTCGGCGGCGTGGTCGCGGTGGATGACGTGTCCGTCGCGCTCGCGCCCGGACGGATCGTGTCGGTCGTCGGTCCTAACGGCTCGGGCAAGAGCACGCTGTTCAACGCCATCACGGGCCTGGTGCCGATGGCGCAGGGCGAGGTGCGAATCGACGGTCGGTCCCTGCTCGATCTCCCGATGAACAAGCGAGTTCGAAGGGGCATCTCGCGGACCTTCCAGACGCCACGCTTCGATCCGGACATGACGGTGCGCGAAACCGTGCTGTGTGGCTACTTCCCGTTGCGCCGGACCGGCCTGCTCGCCGTCTGCCTGCAGACGTCCGCAGCCCGGCGCGAGGCCGCGGAGATGCACGACCGCTGCGACGCGCTGCTCGAGAGCTTCGGCCTGGCCGCCTATGCCCGCACGCCTATGTCCGACCTTCCGATCGGGCAGATCCGGCTGGTCGACGTCGCTCGCGCGGCGGCGGCCCAGCCGCAGTACCTGCTGCTCGATGAACCCGCGGCGGGGCTGACCACTGCCGAACAGACGATGCTCTCCAACGAGGTCCGGCGCGTGGCCGCCTCGGGCGTCGGCGTGCTGCTGGTGGAGCACAACTTCGAGTTGGTGTGCCAGTTGGCCGAGCACCTGATCGTGCTGGAACGCGGCCGCATGTTGCTCGAAGGCACGCCCGACGTGGTCAGCGCGGATCCGTTCTTCCGGCGCGCGTACCTCGGCGTGACCGAAGAACTCGAAGGAGCAGCGGCATGAGCGCAGCTTTCGACGGCGCGGGCGCCTCGCGCACGCTGGCGCCCGCAATCGAGGTGAGGCGACTAACGGCTTTCTACCAGCGCGTGGAGGTTCTGCACGGCATCGATTTCTCACTGGCGCCGGGTCAGTTGATGGCGTTGCTCGGCGCGAACGGTGCCGGCAAGTCCAGTCTCCTGGGCGCGGTGGCCGGGGTCGTGAACTCCAAGGGTTCGGTGAAGGTCGACGGGAGCGAACTGTCCGGCGTGGCGCCCCACATCCGGGCCCGCTCGGGTGTCGCGCTGGTGCCCGAGGTGCGCGGCAACCTGTTTCCGGCGCTGTCGGTGCAGGAGAACCTCGAACTCGCGTACAGGGCACTGGAGGTCGGCGCGGCGCGAGGCCTGCACGAACAGGTGCACGAGATGTTTCCGATCCTGCGCGAACGCGCCGATGCGCAATGCGGCATGTTGAGCGGCGGCGAGCAGCAGATGCTCGCGATCGCGCTGGCGCTCGGCCGGCGGCCCAGGGTACTGCTGCTCGACGAGCCGACGCAAGGGCTCGCGCCCTCGGTGCTGCCGATCCTTCATCGCGCCTTCGCGGCGCTGAAGGCGCAGGGACTCGCGATCGTGCTCGCCGAGCAGAACCTGCCGTTCGCGGCGCGCTGCGCCGACTCGTTCGTGGTGCTCGCGGGCGGCCACGTTTCGCTGCGCGGGGCGGGCACCGACCTGAAGGATCAAGAGCGGCTCATGGCCGCCTACATGGGCAGAGAGACCACAGGAACCGTATCGTGACCACTGAACAGAAAGAAGGGCCGCTGTCCGGCATTCGTGTCATCGACCTCACCCGACTGGCGCCAGGACCGTACTGCACCATGCTGCTGGCCGACCTGGGAGCCGAGGTGATCGTCGTCGCCGGCGGCCGCGCGGGGGTGGCAGTGCCGGAGCTGTCGCGCGGCAAGCGCTTCGTCTCGCTCGACCTCAAGAGCGATGCGGGGCGAGAGGCGCTGGCTCGCCTGTGCGACCAGGCGGACGTCGTTATCGAGGGTTTCCGGCCCGGCGTGGCCAGCCGCATCGGCGCCGATCCGGACGAGCTTCGGCGCCGCAATCCGCGCCTTGTGTATTGCTCGCTCACGGGATACGGACAAGACGGTCCGCGCGGATCGGCCGCGGGCCATGACATCAACTACCTGGGACTGTCCGGCGCGATGGGCGCGGCGGGTCCGGCCGGCGACCGCCCGTATCCACCGCTCAACCTGCTGGCGGATTTCGGCGGCGGCGGGTTGCTGGCCGCCTTCGGCATCGTGGCGGCGATCGTCGAGCGTCAACGCACGGGCCAGGGCCAGAAGATCGACGCCGCGATGATCGATGGCTGCGTCTCGATGATGGCGATGCACTATCCGCTGTGGAAGAGTGCCGTGATGCCCGCGCGGGGCGAGGGCCTGATCACCGGCAGTGCGCCCTTCTATCGCACCTACGCCTGCCAGGACGGACGCTTCGTCGCTGTCGGTGCGCTCGAGCGCGCCTTCTTCGTCAGCCTCTGGGCCATCCTTGAACTTGGCGAGCCGCCCGACCACATGAACACCGGCAACTGGCCCGCGATCGAGGCCGCCCTAGGTGCTCGATTCATGGCAGCCGACAGGGACCATTGGGCAGTGCTCTTCATGCGCACCGATGCCTGCGTGACGCCGGTGCTGGAGCCGCACGAGGTCTGGGACGAGCCGCAGGTCAGGTCGCGCCTCGCGGCGGATGCGCCACGGAGCGTTCCCGTGGTGCCGAAGTTCGAACGCGTCGCCGCCGCGGTCAGCCAGGTCGACATGTCCGACCGGACGCAGGAAGTGCTTGCCGAATTCGGGCTCGAAGCGGAACTCATCGCCCGGGTGCGATCCGAGGCCAGCCCCGCCGAGTCCACCGGTCTGCAGTGGCCGCCCCAACTGAGCTAGCAAGGAGCAATCATGAAGAGAGACCTGGACGTGACGTCCGCCTACGACGAGTTCCGCAGCATGGTGGTCCGGATCACGCGCGAACGCGTCGTTCCGCACGCCGCAACCATCGACCGCGAAGCCCGTCCTCCGCTCGAGGCGGTGGCGGCCTTTCGTGAAGCGGGCCTGATGGGGCTGCCCTTTCCCGAGGCGCTCGGAGGCCAGGATGGCGACCTGATGACGCAGACAATTGCAGTCGAGGAAGTCTCGCGCGGCTGCGCCTCGTCGGGGCTGACTCTCATGACCGGCTGGGCGGCGCTCGACCCACTCGCACGATTCGGCTCCGAATCGCTGAAGGCGCAGATTCTTCCTTCAGTGGCCTCCGGAGAAAAGATTGCGGGATGGTGCCTGACCGAGCCGCACGGTGGGTCGAACGTGGCCGGCATCAAGACGCGCGCGCGACTCGAGCGCGGACAGTGGGTCATCGACGGAACCAAGCGGTTCATCACGAACGCCGGCTGGGCGGAGTGGTACTTGGTACTCGCCAAGACCGACGAGAAATCCATGGGCATCTTCATGGTTCACAAGGACGATCCCGGCATCCGGTTCGGCAAGCAGGAAGACAAGATGGGTCTGCGAGGCAGCCCGACCGCCGACGTGATATTCGAGGACTGCCGCATTCCGGAGGATCGTGTCGTGGGCGATGCAATCGGCGGTTACGCGCGGATGATGGTGTCGCTGTCCATCTCGCGGCCCCTGATCGCCGCGCAGGCGCTGGGCATCGCACAGGGGGCACTGGACGAGGCCGTTGCGTATACCAAGACGCGTTCGCCCTTCGGGCAGCCTGTCTCGCGCTATCAGCTCACGCGTGCGATGGTCGCGGACATGGCGGTCAAGGTCGAAGCATCGCGTGCCGTGTTGTACCAGGCGGTGCAGATGATCGAGAGCGACCCCGAGAAGGCCCGCGTCTTCGCTTCGATGGCCAAGCTGCTGTGCAGCGACACCGCGATGGAAGTCACCACGCAGGCAGTGCAACTGCATGGCGGATATGGCTATCTGAAGGATTACCCGGTCGAGCGAATGATGCGTGACGCCAAGATCACCCAGATCTACGAAGGCACGAACCAGATCCAGCGAATGATCATCGCCAAGCACGTCTACCAGGACTGAAAGGAACTGAAATGGGCGTTCTCAGCGATTGCCTCGTGGTCGAGATGAGCGAGGTCTTCCAGGCACCGGTTGCGACTCAGGTGCTCGGCGACCTGGGCGCCGACGTGATCAAGGTCGAGCGCGTGGATTCGGGCGAGATCCTGCGCCGCATGGACCCGGTTGCGCTCGAGACGGGACGGATCAGCTCCTACTTTGCGGCCGTGAATCGCAACAAGTTCTCGATCACGATGGACCTCAAGAGCGAGCAGGGCAAGGCGGAGCTGTCGAAGCTGCTTGCTCAGGCCGACGTGTTCGTCCACAACTATCGCCCGGGCGCGATGGAGCGGCTCGGCTTCGGGTACGAGGCACTGGCCGCGGCGAACCCGCGCCTGGTCTACGCGGCCGCGACCGGCTACGGCGCTTCCGGCCCGCTCGCCATGCAGGGCGGACAGGACATGGTGATGCAGTCGATCACGGGCATGGCGATGGCCGCGAGCGGGTCCGACGGCATTCCGCGCTTCGCCAACGCGCCGTCGATCGACTTCGCATCCGGCATGATCCTCGCGCAGGGTGTCCTCGCGGCGTTGCTGGCGCGCGAGAAGACCGGACGCGGCCAGCGCGTGAGCATCTCCCTGCTCGACACCGCCATTGCCATCCAGAGTCTCGAAGCCGCATCGCAGTTGATGTACGGATACGAAACCAGGTGGCTCGAGCGCGGCCTGAACTTCGTCTTTCCCACACGGGACGGCTGGCTGACCGTGCTGGGATTCTTTCGCGAGAATCCGTTGTCGCTGATGTGCCGGGCGATGGATCTTCCCGACGAAAGCCTGCGCCCGGACCTCGCGACCGTTGCGCAGCAGATCGAACATCGCGACGAAATCTATGCGCTGCTGCGGCCCAGCGTGGCAGCCTTGGCCCGGGACGAGGCCTATCGTCGGTTCTGCGCAGCGGACGTGCTGTGCGCGCCGATGCTGACGCTTGCCGAAGCCCTGGATCACCCCCAGGTGCGCCACAACGGAATGGTCGTCACCGTTCCCGTGGCGGGTCAGTCTGAAGCCGAGGTCGTGGCCAACCCGCTGCGGCTGTCGGATACCCCGCTCACCATTCGCAGGGGGCCGCCGCTGCTCGATGCGGACCGCGAAGAGATCCGGCGCCGGTGGCTCGGTGCCGCCGTGGAGCCTGCAAGCCCGTCGACTTCCGACGCTACCTGAGACCCCACCAACCATCCGATAGGAGACACATCGTGAGACGTCACTTCCTGCTCAAGGCCTCGGCCTCGTTCGCCTCCATCATGTTCAGCGGCCTGTTCCTCGCGGGACCCGCGCACGCCCAGTCGGCGCCGCCGCTCAACATCGGATTGCTGCTGAGCCTCAGCGGCCCTGCCGCGCCCTTCGGCATCCCCGAACGCGACGCGGTACAGGCCGTTGCGGCCAAGATCAATGCCGAGGGAGGTGTGGGTGGCAGGCAGATCGTGCTCAGCATCTACGACGACGGCACCAATCCGACCGAAGCGGCGCGCGGCGCGACGCAGCTGATCCAGAAGGACAAGGTGGTCGCGATCATCGGATCGACCACCGGCAGCGGGACGCTGGCGGCCGCGCCGGTAGCGATGCGCAACGAGGTTCCAATCCTGGCGCCGAACGGCACCTTGTCCGTGACCTCGAAGGACAACAAGTTCTATCCCTGGGTGTTTCGGAGCCTGACAGGCGACCTGACCAATACAGACGTCCTGGTCAAGCGTGCAGCCGAAGCGGGGGCAAAGAGGATCGGCATCTTCTACCAGGAGGATGCCTACGGCAAGAACACGGCCGACTACATGCAGGAAGTCGCCAAGCGATACGGCCTGGAGATCGCGGGGGTCGCGGCGGCGCCGCTCAATTCGACCGACCTGAGTCCGCAGGCGGCCCGCATCCGCAATGCGAACCCCGATGCGGTGCTGGTTCAGGCCTCGGCGCCCGCGCTCGGTGCCGCCTTCGTGCGGGCCGCCAAGCAGATCGACATGAAGGCGCAGTTGTGGGCGCCGGTCGGGCTGGGGCAACGTGCCTTCATCGACGCCAGCGGAGCGGCGGGCAACGGCGTCAAGCTGGTGGTGCTGGCGAACTGGGACGATCCGATTCCCCAGCTGGTGCCGCTGGGCACGCTGTTGAAAGCCGCAGGCAAATCCCCTCAGGGCTTCGGCGAACTCATCGGTGCCAACGCCATCCTGGCGATCGTCGAGGCGGCCAAGAAGGTGCGCGGCGAGATCACCGGCAAGGCGTTGCGAGACCAGCTCGAGGTCCTCTGCGGGCTGGAGTCCTATACCGCCGGCAAGGCCTGCTACTCTGCGGACAACCATGACGGCTGGTCGGCGGATTTCCTGACCACTGTCGAAATCCGCGACGGCAAGTTCATCACGCTCAAATGACGACCAAGGCAGCGCCGAATTTGTGGGAAGTGCTCGTTGCCAAAGGGTTGACGACGGTTCCGGCGGTGATCGCCGCGCAGGCGCTCGCCCGGCCCGACGCGATTGCGCTGCGCACCGAAGGTGCCCCGCCGCTCAACTATCGCGCGCTCCACCTGAAGGCCTGCGCGATCGCTGCGGGGCTGCGCGGGGCGGGCGTGCGGCGGGGCGACACGGTGGTGCTGTTCGGACCCAATAGCGCCGACATCGTCGCCTGCTGGATCGCGGTCAATGTGCTTGGGGCCATCGAGGTCTGCATCAACACCGCCAACCGGGGCGCACCGCTGGTGCATGCACTCAACAATGCCCAGGCGCGCCATATCGTGGTCGCGGCAGAGCTCCTGAAGTACGTCGTGCAGGTCGGCGATCAGCTCGACCATCTCGAGCACGCATGCATATTCGAAGAGGGCTCCGCCGAGGTTCCGTCGCATCGCTTCCGGAGCACCCTGCTGAGCGACCTGCTTCGCCCCGAGCGCGCCACGGCGATCGAGGAGGAGATCCGATCCGAGAGCGGCGACGTGGCCCCTTCGAACATCGCATCGATCATCTACACATCCGGCACCACGGGCCCGGCGAAAGGCGTCTTGATGCCCCATGCGCAGGTGTGCCTGCTGGCGGCCATGTCGGTGCGGGGACTCAAGCTCACCGAAGACGACGTGTTCCACTGCTTCCATCCGATGTTCCACATGGCGGGCAAGTTCATGGGGATACTGGCGACCTTCATCGCTGGGGGACAGGCCGTGCTGGACCGTGCCTTCGATGCCGAGCACTGGCTTGTCAAGCTGCGCACTCACGGTATCACTGCCGGACTGGCCCATGGCCCGATGGTCGAAATGATCCATGCCCAGCCGGCACGCCCGGACGATCAGGACAATCCTCTGCGGCGAATGATCGTTGCGCCTTTTCCCACGCGCATTGCCACGGACTTCGAGCGCCGATTCGACGTTCGAGGCATCGAGGTCTGGGGCATGACCGAGGTCGGCGTCCCGATCTGGTGCGACGTCGACCGGCCGCTGCGACCAGGCAGCTGCGGCCGGAACGACGACGAACTGTTCGACGTGGCGATCGTCGATCCGGTGACAGATGAAGACGTCGCTCCCGGCGAAGTGGGCGAACTCGTCGTGCGCCCGCGCCTACCTTGGGTGTTGATGCAGGGCTACATGGGCATGCACGAGGAGACGGTCGCGACGTGGCGCAACCTCTGGTTCCACAGCGGCGACTCAGCCCGCCGGGATGCCGACGGCAACCATTTTTTCATCGATCGGCTGAAGGACCGGATACGGCGCCGTGCCGAGAACATCTCCTCGTACGAGATCGAATCGGCTGCGTTGTCCTATCCGCCGGTCGCCGAAGCTGCGGCCGTGGGCGTCCCATCTCAGTTCCACGACGACGACGACATCAAGTTGACCATCGTCGTGCAGCCGAAAATGGCCCTCCGGGAACAAGACCTGCTGGCGCATCTCGCTGGTTGCCTGCCGCACTACATGCTTCCGAGATACATAGAGCGTCTCGAGGCGCTGCCCAGGACGCCGACGAACAAGGTTCGCAAGGCCGAACTGAGAGCACGTGGCGTCGACGCAGCCGTCTGGGACAGAAAGGCAATTGGCATCGAGGTGAAGAGCTTGTATGAGAACTAGTCAGGATTCGGCCGGCCATGAGTTGGCGTCGGGCAAGATGAACAAGAAGCAGTTGTCGCGCGAGCGCAGCGTGGAGACCATTCTTCGCACCGCTCTATCCGTCATGGTCAAGAAGGGCTACCGAAACACGACGATCGAGCACATCGCCGATTCTTCCGGTCTCACCAAGGGCGCCGTCTACCACTACTTCAACAGCAAGGAAGATCTGCTGATGGCCGTGCTCGAAATGGTGGAAGGCGATGTCGTCACCGGCGAAGTCGTCGACCCCGGTGACCGCGTCATGGCAGCCGATCGACTCGTGCAGTTCATTCACTCTCAAGGTGAGCGAGCCTTCGAGCGTGCAGACAGCTTTCTGTTTCTCGTCACCGTGGCGGGCGATTTCTCGAATATCGGCGAAGCCGTCGGCGCAAAGGTGGAAGCGATCTTCGATCGCCTGGGGAGGGTGTTGCGAGGCATCGTGCTGGAAGGCCAAGCAGCGGGTCAGTTCTCGCAGCGGGTGTCGCCGGACGATCTGACGCGACTTTATGTTTCCAGTTTCAGCGGGAATGTCTTGCAGTGGCACCGAAGCGGCAGGCGCGCGGACATCGGTCGCAGTCAGGTGCGCGCCTTGCGGCTAGCACTGCTGAGCGTGCTGCACCCCGACCGCGTACCAACCTCATCCCGGCCCCGATAGGCCGCATCCGATTCGCGCAAGGATTCAAGCCATGAACGCTCCGATGGAACTACGCCCCGCCACGCTCGACGACAAGTACGAGAACGAAGACGGGCTGGTTTACCTGACCGGAACGCAGGCCCTGGTGCTGCTGCCGATGTTGCAGCGCCGACGCGATGCCGCTGCCGGACTCAACACCGCCGGCTATGTCTCGGGCTACCGCGGCTCGCCGCTGGGCGCCTACGATCTCGCGCTCGGCAAGGCACGCACGCATCTCGAGAAGCACCACGTGACCTTCGTGCCGGGCCTCAACGAGGATCTGGCGGCCACGGCCGTCTGGGGCACGCAGCAGGCCAACGCGTTTCCCGGGGCGCGCTACGACGGTGTGTTCGGCATCTGGTATGGCAAGGGTCCCGGCGTCGATCGCGCCGGCGACGTCCTGCGCCACGCGAACCAGGCAGGCACAGCCAGGTACGGCGGGGTGATCGCTCTGGCCGGCGACGACCATGGCGCCAAGTCGTCGACCGTGGCGGCGCAGACGGACTTCCTCTTCCAGGCAGTGTCGATGCCCGTTCTGGCTCCGGCGACGACGCAGGACTACATCGACCTCGGGCTCACAGGCATCGCGATGTCTCGCTTTACCGGGACCTGGGTTGCGATCAAGGCGGTGACCGACACCATCGAGACCGCCGGCATCGTGGACGTCTCGTCGACGCGGCTCGCGTTCGTGGATCCGGAGCATGTGCCTATGCCGCCGGGCGGGTTGAACCTGCGCTGGCCGGAGGAACCCTTCATCAAGCTCGAGGAACGGCTTGCGAAGCACAAGATGCCCGCGGTGCTGGCGTGGGCGCGGGCGAACCGGCTGGATCGTCAAGTGCTTGGCGTTCCAAACGGCGAGCCGGCGCGGCTCGGGATTGTCAGTACGGGCAAGGCCTGGCTCGACGTGATGCAGGCGCTCGCCGATATGGGCATCGACGACGCGGTTGCGCGCCGCATCGGCATCAGGGTCTACAAGGTCGCAATGCCGTGGCCGCTGGAGCCCGAAGGCGCCCGCGAGTTCTGCGCCGGCTGCAACGAGGTGCTGGTCATCGAGGAGAAGCGCTCGCTGATCGAATCGCAACTGCGTGACGCGCTCTACGCGCTTCCAGCCCGGCCCCGAGTGACCGGCAAGGTCGACGCCGACGGCGTGCTGCTGCTGCCCGAATGGGGCGAGCTCTCCCCGGCGCTGTGCCTGCGGACCATCGCTGCGCGGCTGCGGGCATCGGGGCCTGCCGCCGGCGACGATCCGCTGGCGATGCGGGCGTTGCAGGCGGTGCAGGCGCGCTGCGATCAGCGCATGTCGCTGCTGGCAACAAAGGAACAGGACGACGCCGATCGCATCCCGCCGGCGGAGCGCACGCCATACTTCTGTTCGGGATGTCCGCACAACAGTTCCACCAAGGTTCCGGAGGGCTCGCGGGCCGTGGCGGGCATCGGGTGCTCGTACATGGCAACATGGATGGACCGCTCGACGGCTACCTTCACGCACATGGGCGGCGAGGGCGGCACCTGGATCGGCCAGGCCCCCTACACCGAGACACCGCATGTGTTCCAGAATCTCGGCGACGGCACCTACTTCCACTCGGGTTCGCTCGCGATCCGCCATGCAGTGGCCACCCGGACGCCCATCACCTACAAGATCCTGTTCAACGATGCCGTCGCGATGACCGGCGGACAGGAGCACGACGGTCAGTTGACCCCCGCCGCCATCGCGCGCCAGGTCGCCGCGGAAGGCGTCAAGAGAATCGTGGTGGTCACCGACGACCCGGGCAAGTATCCCGTCGGCTATTTCGATCCGGGTATGCAGGTGCACCATCGAAGCGAGCTCGACGCGGTGCAGCGCGACCTGCGCGAATACGCCGACGTCTCTGTCCTCATCTACGACCAGACCTGCGCCGCCGAGAAGCGCAGGCGCCGCAAGCGCAGCACGGAGGCCGTGATTCCGAAACGGGTGTTCATCAATGAGCAGGTGTGCGAGAACTGCGGCGACTGCACGGTGAAATCGAACTGCGTGTCGGTCCAGCCCGTCGAGACGGAGCTCGGCCGCAAGCGCACGATCGACCAGTCTTCCTGCAACAGCGACCGATCGTGCGTCGATGGCTTCTGCCCCAGCTTCGTCACGGTCGAGGGCGGGGCCCTGCGGACCCGCGCGACGGCCGAGAGCGCGAAGGCCGACGTCGCCGGCAGCGCGCGAGCTGCGAGCCTTCCGTCGCCGCCGTCCGTGCTGCCCGAACCCGAACTTCCCGGCCTCGAAGAAACCTACTCGCTTCTCGTGACCGGCATCGGCGGCACGGGTGTCATCACCATCGGGCATCTGCTCGGAATAGCCGCCCATCTCGAAGGCAAGTCGGTCACCGTGCTCGACATGACGGGTCTGGCGCAGAAGAACGGCGCGGTGATGAGCTTCATCCGCTTCGGCGCTCCCGGCCAGGCGCTCTACTCGCCGCGCATCGGCGCCGCGTCCGCCGACGCAGTCATCGGTTGCGACCTGATCGTGACAGCAGGAAGGGAAGCGCTGTCGCGGATGGCCGTGCGCCGCACCCGCGTGGTAGCGAACGCCGCGATCACGCCGACAGCGGATTTCGCGCGCAAAGCGGACTGGGCAGTTCCACAGGGGGCCCTGGAGGCAGAGATCGAGCGTGCAGTCGGATCGTCCAAGGCCTGCGCCTATGTCGATGCCACCCGGGTCGTCACGGCGATCCTCGGCGATTCGATCGCAACCAACATGTTCATGCTGGGGTACGCGTGGCAGCAAGGGCTGATCCCGGTGTCTGCAGTGGCCATCGAGCGCGCAATCGATCTCAACCGGGTGTCCGTCGCGGACAACCGCACGGCCTTCGCATGGGGCCGCGCCGCGGCGGCGGACCCCGCGCGCGTGGAAAGGATCACATCGCCCGCGCAGCCGATCCAGTTCGTCCCGAGGGTTCGCACGCGCAGCCTGAGCGAACTCGTCGAGTCGCGCAAGTTGCTGCTCACCGCCTACCAGGATGCCGCCTACGCGCGGCAATACACCGAGTTCGTCGAGCGCGTCGCCGAGGCAGAGCGACGCGCCACCGCCGGAAGCTCCACGCGGCTTTCCGAAGCGGTAGCGCGCAGCCTGGGAAAGCTCATGGCCTACAAGGACGAATACGAGGTGGCGCGCCTGTTCGTCGACAATGGCTTCATGGAGCGGTTGCGCGGCCAGTTGGCAGGCGACTACAAGTTGTCCTTTCACCTCGCTCCACCCCTCTGGGCACGACCGGGTGCGGACGGGCACCCGCGCAAGCGAGCCTATGGTGCCTGGATGCTCGGCGCCTTTCACATCCTTGCAAGGCTGCGCCGTGTTCGCGGAACGGTCTTCGACGTGTTCGGATACACGGCGGAAAGGCGTGCGGAGCGGGCCCACATCGCCAGCTACCGCACGACGATCGAGGGGCTTCTGGAGCAGCTGAACGTCGGTAACCTGGCGATCGCCGTCCAGATCGCCGCGCTGCCCAACGACATCCGGGGATTCGGACATGTCCGGGCCGCCTCGGCGAAGACGGTATCGCAGCGCCAGTTCCGGCTCGTGGAGGAATACATGGCCTTCGAGGGGCTCAAGCGGGCCGCTTGAGCCATTTGGGCTCCGCGACCGAGACAGCGGGTGTAGCCTGCTCTTCGCCCTGCCCTGCCTGTTCCGCTGCAGCGCAATCTGAATATGATGGGGGCCCGGCTGGATTGGGCAGCGAAGCTTCGACTGGCGATTCCCGACAACAAGAATTCACCTCCGAGGAGTACTAGCATGAAGAACCAGAGATCCGCCAGCGGCCAGCTTCCGGCCCAGTCCATTCGTGTGTGCGCGGCGGTCCTGCTGGCCGGCTGCGCCACGATGGCCGGCGCGCAGACTTACCAGCAGCGCTACGACCAGCTCATTGCCCGCTGCAACGACGGCACCATGCCGCGTCCGGAGCGCGACGCCTGCGTGCGCGATGCAGGCCTTGCACTCGAGCGGGCGCGCCAGGGCAGTTCGGGCGGTTCCCAGACGGAGAACCGATCCACCGTGATCGTGCCCGACGGTGCCTCGAGGGCCGGAACCGACTCCAGCACCGAATACACCTCGCAGGACGGCCGCGCGGTCATCGTGCCGCCGGCGGGCTCGCCGCCGCCGGCCGATGCCGTGACCCAGTAGCCCGGGCTAGCGGCAGGGTCGCTCGAACGGCGTGCTGCAGCCGTAGGCGGCTCCGTCCGCGGGGCGCGTCAGGTCGCCCATCACGAAGGCGAGGCTGGCGGCAGCGGTCAGGGCGGCTGCATGCGCATCGACGCTCAGCTGGCGGGACTCCAGCAGGCCGTTCGCAGCCTCGTTCGCGATCGTGATCGTGCCCACGCCGTGGCGATAGGCTTCGGTCGCGGCATCGAAGGTGATGCGCGCGGTGTCGACGAGGTTCAGCGCCGCGCGGTTGGACTCGAGTGCGGAGCTCAGGGTGTCTGACGCTACGACGATCTCGCGGACCGCCAGGTCCTGCGTCTTCTTGAAGACCTCGGTAGCCGCCGCCGCGCGGGACTCGGCTTCCTTCACCCGCGTCGCGCGAAGGCCGCCGTCGTACAGCGGCACGGTGACGCCGATCAGCACGGTCGAGCCCGAGGTCTGCGGCCCGATCGCGGGCAGGCCATCGAGCTGGAAACGCCCGTTGCCCGACGCGACCGCGCCGGCAAGGAACACCTTCGGCATGAATCCCGCGTTCGCGGCCGTGATGCCCGCGGTGGCGGCCTTCACGCCTGCGTAGCTCGCCAGCACATCCGGCCGCTGGGACAGCGCGACACGGATCACGGCCTCGGTCGGGGCATCGACCGTGCCCGGCAGCGGCCGGTTCTCGGCCGAGCCGACCCTGATGGCCGTCAGCGGCGAAACGCCCATGGCGCCGAGCAGCGCCTGGTAGGCGTCGCGTTCGACGCCCTGCGCGGTGACCCGCCGCAGTTCCGACCGTGCCACCTGCTGCCGCGCCTGTGCGACCTCGATGGTCGTGCCGATGCCGTTCTTGCGGCGCTGCTCGGCAGCCTCCTGGATCGCGCGGCTGTTGCGCAGCATCTCGTCGGCCAGCCCGGTGCGGCTGCGCGCGACGCCGTACTGCAGGTAGGTACGGGTGACGTCGAAGATCAGCTTCTGGTGCATCCCGTTGAAGTTGACGTTGGCGGCAAAGGACGCGTGGCCCGCTGCCTCGGCCAGTGCGTCGCGCTGGCCGAAGTCGAACAGCAGCCATTGCAGCGCGATGGCCGGCACCACGGCACTGCCGGTGGTGTTGAGCGCCTGTTCGACGCGCAGCGGCAGCGGTGTCCGCGTGTTCTGGTAGCCCGCGATCACGCTCGCCGAGATCATCGGCAGGTACGTGGCCTCCACCATGCCGACCGCCAGCGCCGCCTGGCGCGCCTGCTGCCAGGCGATGCGGGTTTCCGGGTTGTTCTGCTGCGCGATGTCGATCAGATCGGGCAATTGATAGACGCGCTCGCCGTCGAGCACGGGCGGCGTGGCGAGCTGCGCCGCCGCAGGGTTGCGGGGTACCGAGAAGCCCGTGTTGTCGCCAGCGCCGACGGCGTCCGCGGGCACCCAGGGCAGCACCGGCGATGGCGGAGCGAGGCTGAGCGTGTTCGGTGCGCAGCCGGCCAGCAGCAGCGCAGCGATGCAGACGGCAGCGGACAGCACCCGGCTGCCGGCGCGTCGACGGTGCGTCATCGATCCCGTCATGCGCCGACGAGCCGTTCGAGCCGATCGAGACGCTGGTCGATGGTTCGTTCGGCCGATGGATGCTGCCGCTCGGACGCCGCGTCCTGCGATGCCGGCGCGGACGGCGCCGTCTTCATGCGCTCGGCGATTCCCTGCAAGCGCGCGGACTCCGCTGCGGACGCGTTGCCGTGCAGGAAGAGCCAGGGAGTGAGCGCCCGGATCTCCGCCAGGGTTTCCTGCAGGCGGGCGCGCTCGGCCGGCGGCGGTCGCAGCGCCGCAGGCTCGAACTGCACCAGGCGCAACTCCTCCAGCGCAGCGGCGCTTGCCTCGGCAGCGCTGTTGGCTTCGCGCACCGCCGCGATGCGATCGGCTGGCGGCAATGCGGCGAGCCTGGCCAGACTGGACAACGCGCGGCCGATGCTTGCACGCACCGCACCGGCAGCGCCCACCGGCCATACCCGCGTGAAGATCAGGTAGACGACCAGGTTGCCGAGCAGGATGCCCAGGATCCGGTCGGTCGCGGCGTCCATGTCGGTGCTCGGCCCGAACCCCTGCAGCACGGTGAGCAGGAACGCCAGCCCGACCTGCACGCCCGCATACGAGATGCGCGGACTGCCGCTCGAGATCCAGGCGGCCGGCAGGATCGCCACGAAGATCATGACCACGAAGCCGCCGATGCCGTCGAGTTGCGGAATGACGAAGAGGATGGCGAAGATGCCCATCGCCGCGCCCACCAGGCAGCCGCCGATGCGCAGCACCAGCTTGTGGACGGTCTCGCCGGTGGTGCCCAGCGCCGCCACGTAGCAGGTGATCAGCGCCGTATGGATGCCCTGCCAGTCCAGCGCGGTGTAGACCAGGTAGCAGATCAGCGCCGCGGCCGTCGTCTTGAGCGCGAAGCGCTGATGGATCGGGCTCAGGAACCCTTCGTCGGCCAGGAACGAAGCCTTGGGGGCGCCGACGTCGCGCTGGTCGCCCGGCGTGGCCAGCGCGATCAAGGCGGCGCGGGCCTCGGCCACGGCGGCGTCCGCCTCGTCGTCGAGCGCGAAGTGCGGCACGGCTGCACGCCGGCCGGCTGCAATCGCCCGCGCCGCTTCGTCGCAGTGCGCTGCCAGTTCGAGCCGTACCTCGGCACGCGCCGTAGCGGGCAGTGCCGCCACCGCCAGCAGCAGCCGGTAGGTGCCGGTCACCGCGGCGTTCAGCCAGTCGCCTTCCGCGCCCGACACGTAGCGAAAGAGGCGCACCATCGTCGCCCGCTGCTGCGCATCGGCCTGGCCTTCGAGCAGCAACTGTCCGACCGCGTCACGGCTCGCGCCATCGGCCTGTCGCAGCGCATCGGCGGCTGCATTCAGCCGTCGCGCCAGTTGCGCGCGCAGCAGCTTCTGCGGCGCGCGACCGAGGAAGAGGTTGAAGCCCAGCAGCACCAGCATCGGCACCACGGCCATCAGGCAGGCGTACAGCAGGCCGCGCGTCGCCACTTCGGACACCGGCACATCGCTGAGCAGGGTCATGATGAAGGCGATGATCAGGGCCACGATGCCGCCGCCCTCGCCGAGCTTCGTGGCCGAGCCCAGGTAGAGGAAGACGAAGGAGCTCAGCATCATCACGAGGATGCGCAGCGGCGGCACGTCGATCGTCAGGTTGACCAGCAGCACCAGCGGCCCGACGATCACCAGCACGAGCACCATCACGGCGATCGCCACCACGATGTTGCCGATGGCATCGGGCTTCATGAGAAAGAGCAGCAGGTAGCAGCTGATGGCCGATTCCCAGATCTGGAACATCATGGCTGCCAGCGCCATCAGCGCACACACCGCTGCGCCGCGCCAGGCCATGGCGAAGCGCCCATCGAAAGGCGCCAGGTCGGCCTTCGCCTGCAGGATCAGATCGCGGAAGGGATGCTCAGCAGTCTGAATCATGCTGAACGACGACGACTGCGGAAGCGCCGATGCGCATCAGGTTCTCGGGCGGATCGATCAGATGGATGCGCACCGGGAAGCGCTGGGCGATGCGCACCCAGTTGAGGGATTTCTGCACGTAGGGCAGGTTGCGCGGGATCTCCAGTGCGTCGGTCGATGTCACGCCCCAGCCGATGCCCTCCACCTTGCCCTTGAGGGCTTGCCGGCGATCGGACATCACATAGACGAGCGCGCAGCGGCCCACCTCGATGTCGCCGAGCTCGGTCTCGCGGAAGAAGGCCGATGCGTGCCAGCGCGCGGTATCGATGAGCGTGAAGACGGACTGGCCCGGAATCACGAATTCCCCGGCCGCCACCCTGAGCCCGCCCACCCTGCCGTCATGCGGCGCGCGAACCTGCGTGTGCGCCAGTTCCTGCTCGGCAATCGCCAGCGTGGCACGCGCGATGGCGACCTGCGCGTTGGCGGCGCCCGGGCCGATGACCAGCGACTCGGCGGCCTGCGACTGCTTGACCGCCTGGTCGAGGCTGATCTGGGCGTTGCGCTTGGCCGTGGCGGCGTCGTCCACCTGCTGCTCGGTGACGTAGCCCTTGGGCAGCAGCGGCTGCAGGCGCGCCAGCGTCTGGGTGGCCAGCTTCAGATTGGACCTCGCCCGATCGATCTGCTGGTTGGTGATGGCGGCATTGGAGGCTTCGGCCGACGAGGTCTGGCCCTGCGTCTTCTGGGCGGCTTCCGCCAGCGCGAGCTGTGCCTTGGCCTGCTCGACACGCAGGCGATAGACCGCAGGGTCGATGCTGAACAGCAGGTCGCCACGCCGCACCAGGGCGTTCTCCGCCACGTCGATCGAGATGATCCGGCCCGGCACCGAGGCCGCCACGTGCACCACGGGCGCTCCGAGCACCGCGTCCTCCGACAGCGGATTGAGCGCCGAACGATGCAGCGCCTTCCAGCCCAGCACGACCGCGGCCCCGATGATGACCACGCCGACGACCAGAGCCAGCCCACGTTTTGCGCCGCTGAAAGGGGTGCTCACGATCAGCGCGCGAAGAAGACGAGCGACACGGCGAATGCCACGGCGAGCGCAAGGCAGACGTAGACCAGCAGTCGCAACGGCAGCACCTCGTCGATGCCCAGCCGGATGAACACGATGCGCGTCAGGATGGATGCGACCACGCCCAGCAGTCCGCAGACCAGCCAGGCGGGAAAGTAGGAACCCATCAGGGGAAGAGAAGGGGCGCTCTCGCGCGCGCAGCCGCCGAGTCCGAAGAGCAGCAGCGGCGGCAGAAGTCTGCCCATGTCCTTGCACCGCGAAGGCCCGCTCGAGGACCTGGAAATGACGCTCATCCCGCTTTCTCTGGAGGTTGATTCTGCCGTTGACTGTAACCGAAGCTTCTTACGCGGAACTGCCGTTTCAAGGCCTCGCGCCCACGGGGGCCGACGCTCTTCACGCGCGCTGCCCGGCTTGAAGCGCCTCTTTCGATGAAGCTAGAATTTGCGACCTTCCGGGCTGCTGCCAGCCCGGCCGCCGCGATGCGTCAACCCACTTGCTACGACCACTTGATCACCCTCGAGTCGATCGCACTGCCAGTGCAGGAACCCCACCCGACGCCCGGCGTCGGGACTGACACGCCGGCTCGCCACTTCTTCATCCAGCCATGAGCGAGGTCGTGCCGCCTCGGCGACGCCTCGCGGTCAAGCTGCTGTGGGCGAGCATCGGTCTGCTGGTCCTGGCCATCATCGGCGTCGTCATCTTCCTCGAGACACTCGACGCGGACGTCTACAGGCGCAAGCTGGAGCAGGAACTCTCGAACGCGCTGGGTCGGCAGGTGTCCATCGGTGCCATGTCCTTCGACGTGGCGATGCGCCCCACCCTCGCGGTGCGCGACCTGCGCATTGCCAATCCGGCCTGGGCTTCGCGGCCCGACTTCCTCAGCGTGAGCACTGGCGAGGCCCGCGTCGATCTGGAGGCCTTGCTGAAAGGCCGCGTGACGGTCCGCAGCGTGCGGCTGAACGGCATCGACCTGCTGCTCGAGCGCAATCCGCAGGGCGAAGGCAACTGGGTCTTCGGCACGCCGGACAGCGGCAGCAAACCCTTGGATCTGCCCGACTTCGACGACGTGACGCTGGCCGACGCCCGCATCGCATGGAAGCGGGCCGATGGCTCGGCCGTTCAGGCGCGCATCGACTCCGCCCAGGCTGCCATCGTCGAGGGCCTGCCCTTCGATCTGCGGGCTCAGGGAAGCTACGAGGGCCATGCGGTTCGCCTGACCGCGAAGTCACAGGCCTCGCTGCAATCGGCCATCGCGCGCAATCCATGGCGCGTCGCGATCGGACTCGATCAGCAGGATGCATCGCTCGCGTTCGATGTCCGCTGGCCCTCCATCTACAGCCTGGAAGGCATCGAGATCGGCGTCGAGGCCGCGGGCAAGCGACTCGATTCGTGGGCCGGCATCGTGGGCAGGCCGCTGCCGGGCTGGGGGCCCTACCGGCTCTCGGGGCAGTCGCGTTTCTCGCCGGGAAAGTTCGAGGCCGACGGCCTGAAGCTTTCGCTCGACGGGCTGCCAACCCACCCGCCGCTGCTCGAGATCGACAGCGGTCGGGTCGCGTTCGGCAGCGGCACGGACACGCAGCTGAGCGCTGCGGGCAGGATCGGAGAGACGGCCGTCTCGCTCGAGGCGAGCGGCGCCGCATGGCCACAGCCGGCCCCGGCCGCGCCGCTCAAGCTGCGCGCTGCGCTGGCGGATTTCGCACTGAGCGCCGAAGGCCGCATCGGCGGCGTCGACGATTCGGCGTTCGACCTCGCCCTGCACGCCGAGGGTGACGTGATGGCGGCGCTGCGCACGCTCGCCGGCGTGCGCAGCGCGCATGCCCTGCCGATCGATCTCGCAACGCAGGTGACACGCGCGAACCAGACCTACGAGGCCAAGGCGATCAAGGGCCAGGTGCTCGGTGTCCCGGTGACCGGCCATCTCGACTACAGGCATGCGCCGCAAGCCCGGCTCGCCGGGGCGCTGGCGCTCGGTCAGCTCAACCTGGCCCATCCCGCGATCCGCTCGCTCGAGACCGCGAACGTCGCAACTGCCGGCGCCGCTTCTCCACGCAGCGGCGCGCCCGCCTGGCTCGACGCCGTCGAGACCGACCTGACGTTGCGCATCGCCTCGATCGCCGGGTTGCCGTTCCCGGCCCGTGATCTGGCGGCCCGCCTGCAATGGCGCAACGACGCGCTGCAACTGCAGCAGATCGCCGCCACGCTGTCCGGCACACGCCTCACGGGCGACGGCACGCTGCGCTGGCGCGATGGCCGCGCGCAGGTGGAGGGCAAGGCGAGCGTTGCGCTGCTCGACCTCGGCAAGCTCGGCAGCGGTCCCGCACCGCGAGGCAGTCCCGGCGCACTCGATCGGCCCTTGCCGCTGGCGCCGTTGCGGGCACTCGACGCCGATCTGCGCATCGACCTGGGACGGGTCGCCGGTGCGCCGGTGACGATCGAGAAGGTCGCTGCGACGGCTCGCCTGCAGGGCGGCAAGCTCGCCATCGACGTGGCGTCCGGCACGGTCGCTGCCGTTCCCCTGCAGGGACGCGTCGCTATCGACGCCACCGGCAACGCCTGGCGCGTCGATGTCGATGCCCAGGCCGCGCGCATCGACCTCGCCACACTGGCGCGCGGGGCCAAGCAGCCGGCCACGATGACCGGAACCCTTCTGGAGACCCGTGCAGTGCTGGGTTCGCACGGCACGAACGGGCGCGAGCTGCTGAACCAGGCCAGCCTCAGCGTGCGCACGTCGCCGTTCACGCTCGCCGTGCCGCGCGACCGCTTCACGCTGGCGGTGGATCGGGCGAGCATCGATGTCGAGCCCGGTGGGCCGGTACGCGTCAGTGCCGCGGGCAAGACCTCGGGTGCGGCGATGGACCTCACGATGACCGGCGGACCGCTGGTCGAGCTGGCCGAGCCCGCGAGCGCGTGGCCCAGGATCGAAGCCAGCATGCGATCGACCCTGAATGGCCAGCTGCTGCAGGTCGACGCGAGCAGCGGTCCCCTGCAGCGCCTCGTCGGCATGCGCGACGTGCCGCTGAACCTGCGAGTGACCGCACCGGGCGCCAGCGCGACGCTCGAAGGCACCGTGCGCAACCTCGCGGCGCCCATGGCCACGCCGCTGTCTGCACGTGTCGACATCGCCGATCTCGCGCGAACGGCGGCGCTGTTCACGGCGGCGCGACTGCCGCCGCTGAAGGTCCAGGCGACCGGTCGTGTCACGCTGGGCGACGGCGAGCTGTCAGTCGCCGGTCTCGCGGCGCAGGTCGGCAGGTCGGACGCGGCCGGGCAACTGCTGATCCACTGGCGCGATCGGCCCCGGTTCACGGCGAATCTCACCTCCAGGCTCATCGACGCCACGCAATGGGCGCCCGAGGCCGTGAAGGAAGAAAAACCCCTGCTCGATCGCCCTATTCCCGTCGCCGAGCTGCTCGCGAGCGACGTGCAGTTGCGTCTGCGGGCGCAGCGCTTTCTCCTGCACAAGTACGACCTCATGAACCTGCAGCTCAACGGCACGCTCGACAAGGGGCTGGTGCAGATGCAGGCTCACGCGGCCGAAGGCGACATGAATGGTGAACTGCGATTCGACATCCGCCGCGTGCCTGGCCTGGCGGTACGCCTGCAGCTCAAGGAAGTCGATTCGCGCTCGCTGTACACGGGTGGCACCGCACCCACGTCTGCCGCGGCACCGAAGATCTCGATGCGCGCGCAGGTTGCGGGCACCGGCGCCACGCTGCGGCGCATGCTCGCCACGTCCGACGGCGCTTTCCTGCTCACCGCGGGGGCAGGCACGCTGCCGATCCACACCGGCTACGGCTTCGAGCGAATCGCGGGCAACCTGCTGCTCACGCTCGTGCCCGGGCGGCGCAGCAGCGACTTCAACCAGCTCCAGTGCGCAGCGGCGCACTTCACCATCGCCAAAGGCGTTGCCACCTCGAGCGACGGCATCGTGCTGCGACTGCAGAGCATGGACATCCTGGGCAGCGGCGCGGCCAACCTCACGACCGGCCAGATCCTCTTCGGCTATAGAGCGGTGCGTCGCAGCTTCTTCAGCCTGAGCCTCCTGGGCCTGACCAGCGGTGTCGCCAAGGTCACGGGGACGCTCAGCAACCCGACGGTGGAACTCGACCCGAGCGGCATCCTGCTGGCCGGCACGGCCGCCTGGGCCACCGCGGGGGTCTCGTTGCTGGCGGGCGAGCTGTGGCGCAAGCTCGAGGCCACCGGCGACCCCTGCTCGCGGATCGCCAGCGGCGCCCAGCTTCCGGACGACCCGCTCGAGAAGCTGCTCCAGAGGCTGATGCGCTGACGCGCTGAGACTCTCAGGCCGCGTAGAGGTTGTAGCCCATCGTCTGCGCCACCGCGGCCGCCATCAACTGGCCCCGCACGCTGTTGCCGGTCGGGTCCAGCGGCGGCGAGAAGGCCGCAATGCCCATCAGGCCGGGAACGATCGTCAGGATGCCGCCACCCACGCCGCTCTTAGCAGGCAGGCCGACGGTATAGGCCCAGTCACCCGAGCGGCCGTACATGCCTTCCATCGTCATCTCGGCCAGCACGTAGCGCGTGTGCGCGGGCTTCATGACCTGAAGCTTCGAGAGCGGATTCCTGCCCTTGCCGGCCAGCGTCGCGCCCATGGTCGCCAGCTGCACCGTGGTCAGCAGCGTGGAGCATTGGCGGGTGTAGACATCGCAGGCTTCCATGGGGTCGCAATACATCGAGCCCGCCGAAGACAGCAGCCACGCAATCGCGCGATTGTGGAAGTTGGTCGTCTGCTCCGAATGGTTGACGTCGTCGGACAGGGCCAGCTGGGCGCCGGCCAGCTGCGACTGCATCCCGAGGATGCGCGACCAGCGGTCCTCCACGGACGACGCCTTGACGAGGCTGACCGTCGCCATGGCGCCGGCATTGACCAGCGGCGACAGCGGCTTGCCCTCGTGCAGTTCGAGCGCCATGACGGAATTAAATGGCAGCCCGGTCGGATCGGCGCCGATCTTGTCCTGCACCGCGTCCGGTCCGACGTCCTCGAGCGCGAGCGCCAGGGTGCAAACCTTCGAGATCGATTCGATCGCGAACTGGAAGTCCGAATCGCCTGCCGCCACGATGTCGCCATCGACCGTCACGGCGGCCACGCCGGAGAGGGTGGAGGGAACGTTCGCGAGATAGGGGATGTAGCTTGCGTTCTCGCCGCCCGGCGCGGCATGGTGCTGCGCGTAGGCGGATTGCACCGCCTCCTTGAGCGCCTTGATGTCGATGGCCATGTCGGTGCTCCTAGGACTTGCGTGCCGCGCCGGCGGCTGCGGTCGGCGCCGGCTTCGTCGAGGCGGTGGTCGCGGCCTGCCAGGTGAACGGTGCGAAGTCGTTCTTCTCGTCGCGCCAGCCGGGCTTGCGCATCATGTAGATCACGAAAGGAAGGATGCAGAAGAACACCGTCAGGCCGACCAGGATCCCGACATAGGTCGACGGGCTGCCGACCGAGATCTGGCTCGGCGGAATGAAGCTGAAGAAGAACGCCAGCAGCGAGCCGAGGAAGCCCGCACCGCCGATGATCCACATGCCCAGGTTGCCGCCGGGAATCCGGTAGGGCCGCTCGCGGTTCGGCTGGCTGTGCCGCAGGTAGATGGCGGCGGCGAACATCAGCAGGTACATCACGAGATACAGGATCACGGTCAGCTGGCTCAGGATCTGATAGACCGACTGCACCGACGGCAGCACCACGAAAAGTACCGACAGCAGCGTGACGAGGCCGGCCTGCACGAGCAGGATGTGCGTCGCCATGCCCTTGGCGTTGGTGTGCTGCCACCAGCGCGGCAGGTAGCCCGCCTTGGCGACGACCAGCAAGCCGGAGGACGGACCGGCCACCCAGGTGACGACGCCCGCGAGCACGCCGATCGCGAGTGCCACTGCGACCACCGGGCCCAGCCACTGGACGCCGGCCCACTTGAACATGTCGTCATAGGCGACCAGCAGGCTCTGCGTCAGGTTGATGTCCGCCTGCGGAATCACGAACGCGATGGCCAGCGTGCCGAGCACGAAGATCAGCACGGTGCCGATGGCCGACAGCATGATCGCGATCGGATAGTTGCGCTTCGGGTTGTCGACTTCCTGCACGTGGATCGCGTTCATCTCCATGCCCGCATAGAACAGGAAGATGCTGGCGGCCAGCACGACGTTGTTGAAGTTGGTGAAGTCCGGCAGCACCTCGCTCCACTCGAGCTTGATCTGCGGCGTGTTGCCCGAGAACAGATAGGCAAAGCCGAGCACGATGAGGATGATCGCCGGGATGATGGTGCCGATGATCCCGCCCCACTTCGACACCTTGGCGAAGGTGTCGACGCCGCGAAACGCGATGAAGGTGGCCAGCCAGTAGATGCCGAGCACGATCAGGAGAATGAAGTACTTGTTGGCGGACAGTGCTTCGTCCCAGCGCTGGTCGGGGCCGATGAAGGCCAGCGAGACGGCACCGAAGGTGAGTGCGGTCGGAAACCAGACGGTGACTTCCACCCACAGCATGCACATCGCCAGGAAGGCCAGCCGCGGGCCGAAGGCCTCGCCGACCCAGCGGAACACGCCGCCCTTCTCGGACCAGCCGGTCGCCAGTTCGGCGGCGACCAGAGAGACGGGGATCAGGAAGAAGACCGCTGCGAACAGGTAGTAGAAGATCGAGCTCAGGCCGTACTCGGCTTCCGCGGGCAGGCCGCGAAGGCTGACGACCGCCACGATGTTCATGATCGCGATGGTGCCGATCCCTAGTTTCTTGGCCGGTGTCAGGCCGGTGGCCTTTGGGGCGGTGGAGTCAGACATGGATCATTTCCTCGAAGTTCTTGCTTTTGGTTGGGAAGCGGCGACCGCCGCCGGCAGACGGATGCGGGACCGGGCGTACGAATCGCGGCGCCCGGACTGTGCCAGTCACCGGACCATCGACGGCCCGGAACCGGCGGCGCAGGGAGATCGAAGGGAGCGCGGCGCTTCGCCTTCGACTCGACGCGACTCAGGTGTGATTGAAGCCTTCTTCCTTGGCCACGCCATGCACCGAGGGATGCTTCGCCAGGTAGTCCAGCGCGGTCTTGAGGTCGTCGATGAACAGGGCGGCGAAGTCGATCTCGAAGCCGCGTCGGCACATGATCCGCATCACGACGGTATCGGACGCCTTCCCGCTCATCGCGAATGCAGGCACCTGCCAGCCGCGCAGCCGCAGGCGCTCCGACAGGTCATACAGCGTGTAGCCGACGTTGGCACCGTCCTTGATCTTGAAGCAGACGGCGGGAATGCCCTGCTTGGGATCGCCGCTGCAGATGAAGTCGAAGGGCCCGAGCTTGCCGACTTCGCCTGCAATGAAGGAAGCCACCTGATAGAGCGCGGTCTGGACCTTGGTGTAGCCCTCGCGGCCCAGTCGCAGGAACTCGTAGTACTGCGCAATCACCTGACCGGCCGGGCGCGAGAAATTGATCGCGAAGGTGCCCACCTGCCCACCGAGGTAGTCGACCTTGAACACCAGTTCGTCGGGCAGCGCCTCGGCATCGCGCCAGATCACCCAGCCGCAACCCAGCGGCGCGAGCCCGAACTTGTGGCCCGAGGTGCTGATCGACTTCACGCGGGGAAGCCGGAAATCCCAGACGATCTCGGGCGCCACGAACGGCGCGAGGAAGCCGCCGCTGGCCGCATCGACGTGGATGTCGATGTCCCAGCCCTTTTCCTTGTGCAGCTTGTCGAGTGCGTCGTGCAGCGCCTGGGGAAATTCGTAGTTGCCGGTGTAGGTGACGCCGAAGGTGGGGACCACCCCGATCGTGTTCTCGTCGCAGGCCGCCGCCATGCGCTCGGGGTCCATGAAGTACTTGCCCGGCTCCATCTCGATCTCGCGGATCTCGACGTCCCAGTAGCGCGCGAACTTGTGCCAGCAGACCTGCACCGGTCCGCAGACGAAGTTCGGCTTGTTGGTGGGCTTGCCGGCCGCTTCCATGCGCTTGCGCCAGCGCCATTTCATCGCCATCCCGCCCAGCATGCAGGCTTCCGAGGAGCCGATGGTGTTGGTACCGGTAGCCTGCCCATTGGCCGGCCGAGGCGCATTCCAGAGGTCGGCCATCATGTTCACGCAGCGCAGATCGATGGCGGCGGACTGGGGATACTCTTCCTTGTCGATCCAGTTCTTGTTGATCGACAGATCCATCAGCTTGTGGACGTTGTCGTCATCCCAGGTCTGGCAGAAGGTGGCCAGATTCTGGCGCGCATTGCCGTCGAGGTAGAGCTCATCCGTAATGATCTGGTAGGCAATGTCCTGCCGCATCTCGTTTTTCGGAAAGACATGGGCTTCTGCCACATGGCCCATTGATTCGGCGCCAAAGCGCGAATCCAGGGCCGAAGGACGTTGAGTTCCAGACTGCCTAGCTGCCATAAATTACCCCTTAGTTACATGATTTGACGGCGTATTTCTGCACCGTCACGAGAAAAGCCTCGCTGGTCCGTTCGCAGAAAATCCTACGCAACCTTTCAACACATCTTTTTGTTTTATTCGATCGATCGCATCGCGACGATTGTATATATTAATTATTACAACTTTATGAGTTCATGCAGTCAGTTGTCGGCCATCACTGCTCGCGAAAGCATTGAACACTCTTAGTTTGATGGGGTACAAACAATCCGCCGCAATGTGTAACAAAATGAAAATTGTCAGGAATCCAATGCACCGTTCCATCTAGGATTCGGGGGCTTGGAGATGCATTGCATGGCCCGGCCAATGTCGTTCCCGGACGACCTTGTTTCTAATCAATTCTGGAGTGCTTATCTTGAAATTCACCTCGTTCGCTCTCAGTGCTGTGTGCGCCACCATGGTCTTCGCCGGCTCGGCGCTGGTCCAGCCTGCCTCCGCCCAGACGCCCGTGGTGATCGACGCTGCCGGCAACGTGAAGGCAGTGACGGTCTCGGCGACGATCGCGGCGATCGATGCGAAGAATCGCGTAGTCACCCTCAAGGGCGCCGAAGGCAATGCCTTCGCCGTGCAGGTCGGCAAGGGTGTCAACCTCTCCGGCGTGAAGGTCGGCGACACGGTCGACGCGACCTACATCCGTGCCGTGGCCCTGGACTTCCAGAAGGGTGACGGCATTCGCATGAACCTGCAGCAGTCCGTGACGCAAGGCGCCAACGCGCTGACGCGCACCACGGTCGTGACCAACATCTGGGGCATCAACGAAGCGCAAGGCAGCGTGACGGTTCTCGGTCCGTACGGCCAGCTTCATCAGGTCTACCTGAAGGACCCGGCACAGCTGAGCGGCGTCAAGGTGGGCGACCAGATGAAGATCGTCTACACGGCAGCGGTTCTGACGCAACTGGCCAAGAAGGGCTGAGTCTCGTCGACACGGCGCTAGGCGGCGCCGTTCGCCGAAGTGGCAGATATCCGGCGTGCCTCTTCCAGCACGTTCGGAGTCCGCCTGTGCCACCGGTTTGCGTTGCGCTGCGCGCGTGATGCATGTTCTTGGGCCTCAGCCGTGGCGCAGTGTTCAGCCGGACGTGCATTCATCGTCATCTGGCGGATTTCGATCGCCCGTCGTCGGCACCATCGACGACGAGCCGAATTCCTGCGTCCTGTATTCAGGCCTTGGAAAACGCAACGCCGCGCAAGACCCGCCGGACGAGATCGGGTCCGCTTCGGATGGCATTTCTCGCACCCAACAATTCTTGACCGCACCCGGAGATTCCTATCGTCGACAGACGGTCCCGACCCGGTTCAATTGCCTCGGAGAGACCGCAATGAGTCCCGCACCCCGACTACTGACCGCGAGCACGCTCGTGCTGTTCCTGGCGCCCGCGCTTTCGCAGACTGCCGCGCCCGAAGATCCCTTGTTCGGAGGCTCCGACGTCGCACAGGTCGGCAAGATCGGCCGCATGCACGACCGGCTGCGGAGTGCGCAAAAACGCGAGTCGCCCTACCAGGAAATCTCGGGCGCCTACCGCGACTATGTCGAATGGAAAGGCCGCGTTCAGAAGGATGCAAACCTCAGTTACTCGCTCGATCTGAGTCTTCTGCAGCAGTGGGGTTCACCCGATGGTGGCAGCCCGGCGATGCAGGCCTACGTCTCTCCTTCCGTCGATTGGACGGCTTTCAAGAGCAGCCGCTGGGGTACGGGCTCGGTCCAGATGGCCTACAACCTGGTGAAGTACCCGACGAACCAGAATGCCGCCGACATCCAGTCGAAGCTCGGCCTGATCACCCCGATCAATGACTTCGGAGCAAACACCCAGAATTTTGCGCAGCTGACCTACACGCAGGCCAGCCCCGACAACAAGTGGCTGGTCACGGCGGGCCAGTTCCCGCTGTACAACTTCGACGGCAACGCCTATCTCGGCAGTCAGCAGCAGAACTTCAACAACTACGTCTTCGCCCAGAACGGAAGTGCCACTTACCTGACCACGGGACTCGGCGCCTACGTCCAGTACAACGCCACCAAGACCGTGCAGCTGGCCG
Source organism: Variovorax jilinensis (assembly GCF_030316885.1). Classification (GTDB taxonomy): domain Bacteria; phylum Pseudomonadota; class Gammaproteobacteria; order Burkholderiales; family Burkholderiaceae_C; genus Variovorax; species Variovorax jilinensis. The sequence goes on from NZ_JASZYQ010000006.1 coordinate 142,203, forward strand.
CGGGATTCCAGGGCACCAACAACCTCGAAGGCAAGAAGATCACCGCGACGAACATCGGCGACGACTGCTGCGCCTGGTTCGGCTACGTTCAATGGACCCCGCAGTTCGCGGGACTTGGGTCATCCCAATACTCGCTCTCGTACTTCGACACGCCGAGTCTTCCTTCGCAGGAATCGACGAGGGCATGGTCGATCAATGCAGTTCAGAACCTCGACGACACCTGGGGTGTCTTCGGGCGGGCCAATGGCGCCAGCGGCTACGTGACGTCGATCAAGCGATCCTATGCAGTCGGCGTCGCGATGAACAATCCGTTGAAGCGCGCCTCGACCGATCAGATCGCAGTGGCCGTCGGCACCAGCGTCGCGGCCAATCCACCCACCAATCCGGCCGGCGCGCGCGACGAGGTGATGGTCGAGGCCTATTGGACCTGGACGGTGTTCGGCGGACTGCTGCTGACGCCTTCGGTCCAGTACATCAGCAATCCCGCGCTCCATCCGACGCGCGATTCCGTCTGGGTCGGATCGCTGCGCGCGACCTTCCTGTTCTGAACCGCGCTGAATCGTGAACACTCGCGGCCGACGAAGACCGCTGATTGACATCGCTGCAAGCGGCACGGAAGATATTTCGCACCCTCAACACCAAGGACCTTTTCCATGCGTCGTTCCCTTTCCATCCTGACCACGAGCACCATCGTCTGTCTCTCCGCACTTGCCTCGCACGGCGTGGTCCAGGCTCAACCGACCGGCGTGCCGGCACTGCAGGCGCAAGGCAATGCGAAGTGGGTTTGTGGCGGCATCGGCTCGGGCCAGACTGAAGCCTTCCGCGGCGCGCAGCGCAACCATCCGCTGTCTCTGGTTTTTGCGAATCCGCAAGGCGAGTTCTATGCCTCGGTCGCGTTCACGATCAAGAACAGCTCAGGCGCGGCCGTGCTGTCCGTGCCCTCTTCCGCAGGCCCGATCTGCCTGATCGACATTCCCGCCGGCCGCTACACGATCGAGGCCACGGCACCTGGCGGCAAGGCGCCTCAGACGCAGACCGTCGAGGTCGGCAGCGCGCCGCGCACGGTCGATTTCAGGCTGTAGCCCCCGCGATCCCGAATGCGGCGGACGTGCCGGTCCGCGCACGAGATCAAACCGGCAGCGATTCCACAGCGGGCGCTTGATGGCTCGCCTGTGGTGCCGCCCTGGCGGCGCGCAACCTGGCCTCCAGCAAGCCCGCCACGTGCTCGGGCCTTGCCTGCAGGTCGACGATGTCCTGCTCTCCTACGCAAGCGTCTTCGAATCGGACATAGATGCGCGGGAAGTTGCCTGCGAGTCCGCGAGCCACATGCAGCAGGCAAGCCGACAGGCTCGAGAAGCCGCCCTCGATGAACGAGACGGGTGGCACCACTCCCCTGGCACGCGGAGCGCGGATGCCATAGGTAAAGGCACCGGCTTCCTGGCGCAGTTCGACCACCGGCTGCGTGCAGCGCTGGGCATGAGTGGGGTTGGTGCTGCTCATGGCGCCGAGTTTAGGTGCAGCCCATGCCGGGCAATCACGTCGGGCCGTGCGTAAATCACGTTGACGTCGCATTTGGCGCAGACCACCGCAATCCTCAGTCGGCCGCCGCGGCGGCGACCTGCAGCGTGCAGTTGCCGAATTCGCAGCGCAGCTTCATGGAGCGCCCGTCGGCGCAGGCTACGCTGTAGCGCTCAAACCCTGGCCCCTTGTCTTCGAGCACGGCCCTCGGCGCAGCACTGCATTGGTTCGCCTTGGCAAAGCTCTCGGCCACGTAGGTGTCCTGGCCTGTCTTGCGTGGCGTCTGCAGATCGGTCTTGGGCAGGACGACATAGGTCGCCGTGACGTTCGGATCCAGGTTCTTGTAGCCTCGCATCGCCATGCAATTCACCAGGGCCAGCTGCTTCATCTTGGGATCGGCCGGGACGCCGTTCGGACTGTCGGTCACGACGGCGGCGATGCCGCCGAGCGCCGCCGCGGCAACCACACCGAGCGGGAACACGATCGCGACGCCGATCGCGAGGGCATCGAGAGTGTCCGTATCCGTTGGCAGCGTGCGCATGACGCGAATCTTCTCCGCGGCATTGCGGCAGGCGTCCAGATCCGAGGCGAAGGCGGCAGGTTCGACGCCCACCATGTCCACCACCGGCATGTAGGCGGCGCCCTCGCCCTTGCCGGTTTGGGGCGACGCAGGCCGCGTGCTGCAACCGCTGATCAACCCTAGCGCCAGAACGGCACTGACAACTCTTCGCATGGCGGTTCCTCGTTTCTCGGGCGAGTGATTGGAGCACAGCGGACGGCGCTCGACCCGACGATTCAAATACGCTAACGGCTTACACGCTAATAATTGCGAATCATCCAAGCACAGCAAACAACCTCCAAGATCACGAAGCACACACCCCGTCGGCCGTTAGCGTATAAGTTTGAAGCGGTGAGCCGGGGACAGTCAGTGCAATCACTGGCGCGATGTGGGAATGCGTTGGGACCCTTCCCCATGCGAGCGGCCCCATTTCCGGTTCCTTCTTACCTACTGCGCAAGCCCCGCCTGCTTGCGCTGCACGAAGCTGTTGCGCGCAGCATCCTCGGGATGGGCGAAGGTGACCTGCCCGTTCTTCACCAGACCCACCACGAGCATGTTGGCGCTGAGCGCTTCCTTGTCTTCGCTGCTGAAGGGGCGGTCGTAGGTGGTCACGACGCCGTAGTACGCACGCTTGGGGTTCTCAAGCGCCGATTTGATGCTTGGGCCGTCGAGGCGGTCGCCGGGCAGGCTCAGCACCGCATGGGCCAGCAGATAGGTCGCGTCATAGGCTTGTGCAGCCGCCATCGGCACCGGGATGCGCTTGGCGTCGAACTTGCGCGCGTAGCGGGCCAGAAAGGTGGCACGGCGCTCGTTGGTCGGCTCGGCCACGAAGCTCAAAGCCATGAGCGAACCTTCCGCCGCTTCCTTCGCACCGTCGATGAACAGCGGAAACGACAGCGCCCATGCGCCAACCTGCGGAACCTTCCAGCCCAGTGACTGCCGGCCATTCGCAATCACCGCATTCTGTGGCGCCACGGTGTAGATGAAGAGCACGTTGGCGCCCGCCTTGCGCGCCTCCTTGAGTTGCTCGGTCACGTCATTGACGCCGAGATCGAAGCGCCCCACATAGACCGGTTCGAGCTTCTTCTTCGCAAGTGCCTTCTTGACGTCCTGCAGTCCGCCCTCGCCGTAGCCGGTGTTGTCCGCAAAGACCGCAACCTTGTTGAGTCCGCGCGCCACGATCTCGTCCACCATGAACGGCGCCTGAATGCCGTCGCGCGGTGCATTGCGAAAGATGTAACTCTCTGCCGGCGGAAACTTCGTCGTCACGGGGGTCCCTGTCGTGCACGGCACCAGAAGCGGCGTCCGACTGTTCTGAAATACGTCCAGAGACTTCATTGCCACACCCGTGTTGCAGAAGCCGATGGTTGCAATGACCTTCTCCTTCACCAATTCCTGAGACAGTTTGAGTCCCAATTCCGGATTGGCCTGGTCATCCTTGATCACCAGTTCCAATGGTCTGCCCAGATAGCCACCGAAGGAGTTGATCTCGTCGATGGCAAGCTTGATGCCGTTGAGCATCGGCAGTCCGAAGTCGGACGACGGTCCGGTCAGCGGGCCTATCACGCCGATGCGGATGGCTCCAGGAGCGCCTGGAGCAGCCTGTGCGTGGGCCGAAGCAGGAACGAGCCCTGTCGACGCCAGCACGGCAGCAAGCGTCACGGCGTAGGCGAACTTCTTCATTTCTTGTCTCCTGGGGGTTGGTGTGCGGGGCGCATCGTCCGCAGCCCGCCCGTGCCCCTCGTACGTGTTTGTCCGGGTAAGGACGCTCGAAGACCAGCATTTCGTGAGGTTTTGCACAACGAGCTCACTGATTTGTCATTGGACGGAGACGAAAACAAAGTCCGAGTCGTCGTGACTCGCCTGTTCCAGCTTCAGATTGCTCGGGCAATTGCTCGCCGAGGAGTAAGCTGTAGGCCTTTCAAACCCCATACGACATCAATGGCACTGACTTACAAACAGCTTCAGAAGCAGATCGAGCAATTGCAGCGACAGGCCGAATCGCTGCGCAGCAAGGAAGTGACGGGCGTCGTCGAGCGGATCAAGGTGGCTATCGCTCACTACGGATTGACCGCCGCGCATCTCGGACTCGAAACGCCCGCATCCTCCGGCAAAGCCCGACGGTCCACGACCGCAGGCAAGGCCAAGTCGAGTCCCGCCTTCGCGGACAGCCACGGCAATGCATGGTCCGGCCGCGGACCGCGTCCGGGCTGGCTCAAGGAAGCGCTGGCATCGGGTCGGTCGCTCGAGGAGTTCCGCGTTGACGGATCTGGCGTCGCCGCCAGCGCGACCGCGTCGCGCAGCACCAAGGCAGGCAAGGTCGGAAAGGCTGCCGGCAAGAGCAAGCGCGCGCCATCCAAGGTGACGTACCGCGACGACGCCGGCCATTCCTGGACCGGCCGCGGTCCGAAGCCCGGCTGGCTCAAGGCCGCGCTGGACAGCGGCAAGACGCTGCAGGACTTCCTGAAGTAGCAACTGACGCCAATCCGGGGCCTCCGAGGTCTCACGCCATCGCGTGACCGCAAGGAATGCGACTTGCTTCACGCGCGAAGGTGGTGCATGCGCTGCATCGAAGCCACCGCCGTGCTCAACGTCGATAAGCTCCGGGCATGACCACCTTGCTGCCTTCCGAAGCCACTTCCGGCACTGCCCGGGCGGGTCGCATCGCGTTCTCCGGGTGCTGCGAGGTGGGTACCCCATGAGCAGCGACGGACTTCGACTCACGGGCCCGCAGGGCCGGGACTATGTGCTCGGGGAAGCCATCGAGGTCTTCGATGGCGCGGTGCTGATCGGGCAGGTGCAATCGGTCACGCCGAATCCGGACCGCACCGAGGTCCTGATCAAGAACTTCGTCACCGTCGATTTCGCGAGCTTCCGGGCCGGTGCACTGCCGAAGCTGGTGCTGGCCGAGGTGGTCAGCTTCCTGGCCGAACGCTTTCCCTCGCTGCAGATGGTCGGCATCGAACTGAGCCGCAACATCACCGACTTCGATGGCCAGGAAGCCCTGCTGGCACGGGCACGGTCCGACATCCTGCAGAGCATCGGCGCTCAGGACATCCACGTGGCGCCCAAGCCGCAGCGAGGCCCGGCCGGGCACTTCGCCGTGACGGGCATCTGGCGCTACGACAGCGCAAGCGTCGCTGCCCTGGCTGCCGCGCTGCAGTCGCAGCGTACGGCCTACCGCGAGGGCCGTGACGGCTCGCCACCGCCGCCGCAACCGCGCCCCGGCATGGTCGAGCTGCTGCGCAAGAAGAGAAAGGGCTGATTCGGCCAGGCGCAAGGCGCGCCCTTGCCTGACTCACGGCGCGGCGCAGGTGCGCTAAGGTCGCGTCACCGCTCTTTACCGGACTCGCACCATGGATCTCAGCAACCACACCATGCACGACCTCTTCGCGCAGCTCGGCCTGCCGAACACCGAAGCGGACGTCCAGGCCTTCATCGCCCGGCATCGTCCGCTGCCCGAGGAGGTACGGCTCGCCGATGCCCCCTTCTGGACCTCGGCGCAGGGCCAGTTTCTGCGCGAGGAACTCAAGGAAGATGCCGACTGGGCGGAGGTCGTCGACCAGCTCAACCTCGCGCTGCGCGCCTGAGCCGCGCCGAAAGCCGCATCGTCATCCCTGCGGGCCGCGTATGCCGGCTCACTGCAACAACTTGTGCAGTTCGAGCCTGCCGTCGGTGCTTCGAAAGCCCTGGTCGCCCACCGGGTCGACGCGCTGTCCGTTGGCGAGCCTGAATTCGACCTCGGCCGGGTCGTCCTTGCGGACCGCCGCCTCCGCAGGCCCGGCATATTTGACGACCACGTGCTTTTTCCCGACCTGGTCCAGCACCGCGATATGTTCGATGGGGTTCAGCTTTCTGCCCGGCATGCCAGCGGACAAGCAAAAACAAGGCCGCGATCGCTTCGCGCGGCCCTAAGACAACGGCTCAGGCGACCTTTGCGATCGCGCGTGCGAGTTGCTCCATGTCGAAGGGCTTGGCCAGCTTGGCCAGTTCAGGGTCGAGGTCGACCGGGATCTCGGCGTAGCCCGAGGCCAGGATCAGCCGCAGGCCGGGCCACTCCCTGCGCAGGCGCTCGAAGAGTTGCAGCCCGCTCATGGCCGGCATGACCTGATCCGAGAGCACGACCGTGATCTGCGGCTGCTCTCCGAGCACGCGCAGCGCCTCGGCGGCCGATGATGCCGCGTGTACCGTATGGCCCAGGTCTTCCAGCATCGAGACTGTTCCCGTCAACACCAGCGGGTCGTCGTCCACCGCGAGGATCTCGAGCCGCGCGGTCTTCGACACCGGCCGCAGCGGCGCGGATGGCACGGACGCTGCAGCCCACTGGCGTCCCGCGATCGGCAGCCACAGGGAGGCCGAGGTGCCGACGCCTTCGGAGCTCTCGAGCAGGAAGCGCCCGCCCGACTGCACCGCCAGCCCATGCACCATCGCCAGCCCAAGGCCCGTGCCCTTGCCCACGCCCTTGGTGGTGAAGAACGGTTCCATGGCGCGCGAAAGCGTTGCGGCGCTCATTCCCGCGCCACTGTCCGTGAGCGTCAGGCGAATGAACGGACCGATCTTCGCTTCCGAGGCCCCGTTGCCTTGCGTTTCACTGGCCTCGAGCGACAGCTCGCCGCCTTCGGGCATGGCGTCGCGCGCATTGACGGCCAGGTTGAGGATCGCGAGCTCGAGCTGATGCGGATCGACCAGCGCCGGGCGCAGGTCGGCCGCGTAGTGCTCGCGGATGCGGATGGTCGGCCCGAGAGTGCGCTCGAGCATGTCCTTCATGCCGGCGACCAGGGGCTGGATGTCGACCGCGGTCGGCCGCAGGTCCTGGCGCCGCGCGAAGGCCAGCATGCGCTGCGTCAGCGAGACGCCACGCTTGGCTGCAGAGGCGGCGTTCTCCACCAGCCGGGCCAGCTTCTGGTCGTCGGTGGGCAGGTGCCGCCGCAGCAGCTCGAGGCTCGTGAGGACCACCATCAACAGGTTGTTGAAATCATGCGCCACACCGCCCGTGAGCTGGCCGATGGCATCGAGCTTCTGCGACTGGAACAGTGCCTCGCGCGCCTGCTCGAGCGCCAGCTGCGCATTGCGCTTCTCGGTGATGTCGCGCGTGACCTTGGCGAAGCCGATCAGCTGGCCCTCGGTGCCGCGGATCGGATCGATGACGACGTTGGCCCAGAACTCGGTGCCGTCCTTGCGCACGCGCCAGCCTTCGCCTTCGAAGCGCCCCTCGGCTGCAGCCGTGGCGAGCGCCCGGGCCGGGGCTCCGAGCGCCTGGTCCTCGGCACGGTAGAAGCGGGAGAAATTGGTGCCGATCACCTCGTGGGGCGCATAGCCCTTGGTGCGCTCGGCGCCGACGTTCCAGTTGGTCACGACGCCTTCCGGGTCGAGCATGTAGATCGCATAGTCGGTCACGGCCTGGACCAGCAGCTTGAACTGCTCGTTGCTGCGCTCGAGCGCCTCCCGGGCCGCATGACGCTCCGAGAGATCGCGCGTCACCTTGGCGTAGCCGATCAGGGTGCCGTCCGGCGAGCGGATCGGCCGCACCACCACCTGGGCCCAGAAGCGGGTGCCGTCCTTGCGCTGGCGCCATCCCTCGGCCTCGAACCGGCCCTCGCGCTCGGCGGTCGCCAACGCCCGGGACGGCAGGCCGGTGCGAACGTCGTCGGACAGATAGAAGCTGGAGAAATGCCGGCCGATGATCTCGGCCGCCGTGTAGCCCTTGAGCCGCTCGGCCCCCGAGTTCCAGCTCGCCACGCGGCCCTGCGGATCGAGCATATAGATCGCGTAGTCGGCGACCGCATCGACCAGCAGGCGATAGCCCTGTTCGGTGCTCAGCATCGGGAAAGATTGGGAAGCTTGGTCCACGGCACCCTCGGATTGCAAACCAGACGAACCGGTCTGGCTCGAATGCGAAGGCAATGGTAAGCGCAGAGGCCGGGGTTGCAGGCCCCGCTGCGGCCGTACCAGGCTTGCGTCAGGCGTCCGACGTGACGCTGTGAACCAGCAGCAAGGCCAGGCCGATCATGGTCAGGCCGATCAGCGCGTCCAGCATCTGCCAGGCCCGCGGACGGGCGAACCACGGCGCCGCCCAGCGCGCGCCGTAACCCAGCAGAACGAACCAGGCAAGGCTGGTCACGCTGGCGCCGGCGATGAACCAGCCGCGCAACGCCGCAGGGTGGCGGGCGCCGATGCTGCCCACCAGCACCACGGTGTCGAGGTAGACGTGCGGATTGAGCAGCGTGAAGGCCGCGGCCTGCGCCAGGGCCGCAGCGCGGCCGCGCGACGCCGGCCCCTTCGCCGCCGCCTGGAGCCGCTGTGCGCCGCGCGCGCGGCGCAGCGCCTGCACCCCATAGACCGCCAGGAAGGCGGCGCCTGCCAGCGCCAGCAGGCGAGCCAGCGCCGGCCGCTCGCCCAGCACCTGCGCCATGCCCAGCACGCCGGCCGCGATCAATGCCGCATCGGCCAGGGCGCAGAACGCGACGATGGTGCCCACATGCTCTCTTCGCAGCCCCTGGCGCAGCACGAAGGCATTCTGGGCGCCGATGGCCACGATCAGGCCCAGGCTGAGCGCGAAGCCCTGGACGAAGACGGACAAGGCTTGCGTGGCGTGGTCGTGAAGGTGGGACATGGCATCAGCTTGCCACCCGGGCGTGATGAAGACAAACTCTCTTTCTTAAGCTCAATTAAGTAAAACTGAATCCATGCTCGACTACGCCTCGCTCGCCGCACTGGCCGCGGTGGTGCGCACCGGAAGCTTCGAACGCGCCGCCCGCGCACTGCACGTCACGCCGTCGGCCGTCTCGCAGCGGGTGCGCGGACTCGAGGAGCAGGTCGGCTGCGCACTCGTCGTGCGCGAGCAACCCTGCCGGCCCACCGACACCGGCCGCCGACTCTGTCAGCACGTCGATCGCGTCCGCCTGCTCGAGCAGGATCTCGAAGGGGCGCTGCCCGCACTCGCGCCCGAGGGCGTCGCGCGCGTGCCGCTGCCGGTGGCCGTCAATGCCGATAGCCTGGCCACATGGTTCGCACCCGCGATGGCCGCCTTCGCGGCCGAGGCACCGGTGCTCATGGAGATCGCGGTGGACGACCAGGAGCACACTGCCGACTGGCTGCGCAGCGGTGCAGTGCTCGCAGCAGTAACCGGTACCGCACGCGCGGCCGCCGGCTGCAATGTCCGGCCTCTGGGCGCGATGCGCTACCTGGCGACCGCAAGCCCGGCATTCATGGCCCGCCATTTCTCTCGCGGCATTGGCGCCGCCAGCCTGGCGCGAGCGCCCAGCCTGGTCTTCAACGCCAAGGACGAATTACAGACGCAATGGGCACGCCGCCACTGCCATCGTCATGTGGAAATGCCGCGCCACACGCTGCCGTCATCGCAGGCCTTCGTCACGGCGACCGTGGCCGGCATGGGCTGGGGCCTGCATCCGGAGGCCCTGGTCGCGCCCTGCCTCGCGGACGGCTCGCTGGTCGAGCTGGTGCCGCGCACGCCGCTCGACGTGCCCCTCTATTGGCAACAGGCACGCGCGGCATCGACGCTGCTCGAGGGGCTGACCCGTCGGCTGCTCACGGCGGCGCGCAAGGCCCTGAGACCGGCATGATTGCAGCTGAAGAAGGAAGGACCCCGCATGACCCCCATCGATCGAGCCACGCACGCGCTCCTGAAGGCACGCGAGACCCGCCGTCCCGTGCCGGCGCCGGACCTGGCCGACGCGGCCGATGCGTACGCGGTGCAGGAGAGCGTCGCCCGCGCCCTGCACTGGTTCGACGACAACGAGCGCACCGGCAGCGCCGCGGGTCACTGGAAATCCGGCGGCCCATCGCGCGAGGCGCAGGCCGCGCACGCCCCGCTTCCGCCGACCGGCGTCTGGGCCAGCCCGGCCGACGCGCGGGGCTGGCACTTCCACCTGCGCGGCATCGAGGCCGAGATTGCACTGCGCATGGGAAGCGACATCGATGCCGCAAGGGCGGCGGCTCTCGATCCGCGATCGGCATCGAGGCTGGTCGACGCGATGTGCGTTTCGATCGAGCTGGTGGATTCGCGTTGGAGCGAGGCCTTGGCGGCGCCGGACTTGGCGAAGATGGCCGACCTGCTGTCTCACGGCGCGCTCGTGCTGGGCGCCTGGCAAGCCTTCTCGCCACCCGACTGGTCGACCCAGACCTGTCGCCTCACCATCGGTTCAGGGCCGGCACTGACGTTCCAGGGAACGCATTCCATGGGCGATCCGGCCTGGTTGCTGCCTGCATGGTTGCGCCACGCCACGCGAGACGGCCGCACAGTTCGCGCCGGCACGGTGCTGACCACTGGAACCTGGTGCGGTCTGGCCATGGCGGCCGCAGGCGATCGGGTGCGTGCCGAGTTTCCCGGCATCGGAAGCGCCGAAGTCCAGCTCTGACGGCGCCTTCAACCGTCCTTGCCGTCTGCGCGCGCCGTGCCGAACCAGACCCTGAAGCGCCGGAGATAGAGCGCCAAGGCAGCGCTCCAAGCCGCGCTCGCGAAGAGCGCCCGGCTGCGCATCGCCCGGTAGTACGACCGCCCCTCGCTTCGCAGCCCCGCGCACTCGGGCAATCGAACATCAGGAATCAGCGGTCGTCTTTTCGTCCGGCTCGATCTTGCCGGCGTCAGCCTGCTTGATGGCGGGCTTCTGCCCTGGTTGCGGTGCATGTTCCGCACCCGGTGCGATTTCCTCGCCGCGATGCTTTTTCTCCTGGTGCACTTTTTTGTCGTGCGCGACATTGCGTGGATCGGTCATGAACCCATCGTGCGGTGCCCTTCTGCCTGTTGCGTGTGGGACATGGCCCCGCTGCAGGGAGGTAGATTCGCGCGCCCCTTGCAACGATCAAAATGAAGGAATGACAGATGCCACCATCGTCAAGGCCATCTGGGCCCTGCTCGACGCGCGCGACCTTGCAGCGTCGATCTGCCCCTCGGACGTCGCACGTGCTCTTGCAACTGACGAGCAGGCCTGGAGGGCCTTGATGCCGCGAGTCAGAAGAGTGGCGGCGTCCCTTGCGCGCGACGGCTTGCTGAAAGTGACGCGTGGGAGTTCAGTCGTCGACGCGACGGCGGGCGGCGGCCCTGTCCGGCTGCGGCGACCGGATGCCCGTTGACTGCGCGTCACCATCGCGCGGGGGCTCGAACCGACCCGGGGCGGGTTTCGGCCGCACCGCCAATACCGTCTTGGGGTAGTCGTCGGAGACACCCCGGTGCGGCGTCGCCGGCGCTTGGAAATCGGCGAAGACCGACTCGTCGAAGCTGAGCGAGCGCTCGACGGGCACGGGGGCGTGACGTTCCTTGGAAGAGGCTCGCAGGCGCGCCAGATCCGCCCTGAGTTCCTCGAGCGATCGTGACGGACCTGCGGTGCCCGCCTCCCCACGGCCGCCATTCGACGGGACGCCGGCATCCGGCTTGTACAAATCGGCAGTCGCGCGCCGCCTGGGTGCATCCGACGGTGATGGACGCTCGCCCAGAAACCAGCCTTGCACGCGCTTGAGCATTTCAATGATCATGGCGGACTATCGGCGCCTGCGCTGGGGCCCGCCCTCAGGAGACAACGTGAGCGACGGCCAGACGACGCCTACAGCATGACGCGCGCACCCGGAGTTCAGACCAAGGGCGTATGGTCCGTGAGGATGGACGCGGCGCGGTAGGCCGAGCGGCCCGCCGTCTTGGTATAGGCGACCAGCGTGGCCCATTGCCGCTGCTGCTCCTGCGGGGTCGGGTCGCTCGCCTGATTGAGCAGCGCCTGGCTCACCTCCAGCAGCGCAATGGCGGAGGTGATGCAGAAGTGGACGGCCGAGTCTTCGGGATTCTGGTCGTAGCGCGCCTGTTCCGCATGCAGCGCCATCGACTGGTCCTTCTCGCTCATCGAGGCCAGGAGCGTCGGACCGTAGTAGGGCACTTCGGCGCGGTCCGAGACGCAACCGAGGATTCGGTCCAGTTCGTTGAGCGCGCGCTCGAGTCCCCGCCGGGTCTCGGGCGAAGCAAGAGGACGTTCGAGCGTCGTTGAGTATCGTGGGTCGTGCATGTCCGCCATTGTTGCGGTTGCGAAAGCTGCCGCAGCGCCGGCCGCACCGGACCGTCCCGCATTGCGCGCATTCCTTCACGTCGCGCCCGACTAAGCTCTGCCGGCGCGCGGGCATGGAGTTCCAGGCGTGCCAGACTCATCCGGTCGGGTCCTCGGCCCCAAATGAATTTCAAGGAGCAAGCAGTCGATGGCGGCAATTTGTCCTGCCTGTGGCACGGCGAATCGCCCAGCCGCCAGGTTCTGCATGCAATGCGTCACCGCGCTGCCCGGTGCCGAAACGCCGGCTGACGAAGCGTTGGCCACGCAGGCCACCATCCGCTACGAGCGGGTTCATCAATCCGCCGAAGAGCGCGAGGCGCAAGCCCCGTTCTCCCGCGGCGGCGGCCCGCGTGCCCTGCCCGAGGGCACCGAGATCGAAGGCTTCCGCATCCTGCGCCAGATCGGCGAAGGCGGCTTCGGCATCGTGTACCTGGCCTGGGACCCTGCCCTCGAGCGGCAGGTCGCCATCAAGGAATACATGCCGGCGTCGCTGGCTGTCCGAGGCAGCGTCTCGCTCGACGTGTCGATGCTTTCGGACGAGCACCGCGAGACCTTCGCAGCCGGCCTCAAGAGCTTCGTCAACGAAGCCCGTCTTCTGGCTCGCTTCGATCATCCGGCGCTGGTCAAGGTGCTGCGCTACTGGACGGCGAACGGCACGGCCTACATGGCAATGCCCTACTACGAGGGGCCGACACTCAAGACGGCACTCGCGCACCTGGGCTCGCCCCCGCCCGAGGCCTTGCTGCTCGAATGGCTGCATCCGCTGCTCGATGCGCTCGACGTGATGCATGGCGAGAACTGCTATCACCGCGACATCTCTCCCGATAACATCCTGCTCACCGCGGGCGGCCCGCTGCTGCTCGACTTCGGCGCCGCCCGGCATGTGATCAACGATCGGACGCAGGTGCTGACCACCATGCTCAAGCCCGGCTTCGCACCGATCGAACAGTACGGCGGCACCATGCTGCAAGGCCCGTGGACCGATTTGTACGCTCTCGCGAGCGTGCTCTATTTCGCGATCGCAGGGAGGCCGCCGATCGCCTCGGTGGTTCGAATCGTCAAGGACTCGGTGCAGCCACTCTCGCAGACGCACGCCGCTCAGTACAGCGGCGCCTTTCTCCATGCCATCGACAGCGCGTTGGCGGTGCGGCCGGAGTCCCGTCCGCAGGATGTGTCCGCATTCCGGGCCATGCTGAGCCCCATTGCGCAAGCGACGCCGCGGGCCAGCGCCGTGCATGTCACAGCACCGCATGGCGGCCGAAAGGCGCGCCGCTCGGCGGTGGCGGCGATCGGCTTGCTGGCAGCGCTCGCGCTGGCCGCGTGGATGAACGGTCGCGAACAGGATGTTCCGCAGAATCCGGCTGCAGCCATGCAGACCGCCCCGGCCCTCCCGCCTGCAACGCCGGCAAGCACGGCGGTCGAAACTCCCGCACGGGTCGAGGTCGTGGCGCCGCCTCCCGTGGTCGCGTCCACGCCCCCTGCAGCACCTGCTACGGCGTACAGCGCCAAGGTCGCGCCACGCAAGCCGCCACCGTCGCCAAGGCCGGTCGCGGCTGCCACGGAGCAGTCGGCCGAGCTAGTTTCCGAGAAAAACCGCACACTTTCCGAGGGGGGTGCCGCCACCCCGTCCTACATCGCATCGAGCAGGCCGCCTAGATGCAGCGACCTCGTTTTGAAGTCTTCTCTTGAGGCCCTCAATCCCGAGGAAGCCGAATTCCAGAAGACCCGATGCAAGTAGCTCGCCGTGCGCCTGCCCGTCCATTCCACCACCTCTACTGTCTCTTCGGCGCACTGCTTGCCATCGCACTGACCGGGTGCGCGACGCCTCAACGAAGCGCCGAGGTCGAGCCTTTCGATCAGGCAGTCGTCCGAGCCACGGATGCCCTGCTCGGTCAGGCCAGAGGCCTTGTGCAAGCGGGTTCCGCGCGTGTGATCGTTGCCGATCCGTCAATCGATGCTTCCAGCGGCCAGCAATCGGCCGGCACTCAGCGCATGGACCGGACCGTCGCCGCTCGCATCGCAGCGACGGGGGATGGCATGCAAGTCCAGCCCTTCCAGGCAGCCAATCTCTCGCGTGCAGACTTCCTGCTTGCCGGGACATTGGCCCGAGAGGAGGCTGGCGTCCGCATCAACCTTGCGCTGGTCGACTTGAAGGACGGCAGGATCGCAGCCCAGACGTCGGCGTTGGCGCGCAAGGACGAGGTGGACATGACCCCACTGGCCTACTACCGGGACAGCCCCGTGCTGCTGAGGGACGAGGCCGTAGAGGGCCTGGTGCGCACCAGCAGCGGCGCGCGCGGCACGCGGGCCGACGCCGGTTACCTGGCGCGCATCTCGACGGCAACCGTGGTGAACGATGCCACCCTGCTGTATAACGCCGGGCGCTATCGCGAGGCTCTCGTCCTCTACCGACGCGCGGCCGCCGCACCTGGCGGTGACCAGATCCGCGTGCTCAACGGCATCTACCTGACGACCTTCAAGCTCGGCCAGACCGCAGAGGCCGAGGAAGCCTTTGGCCGCGTCGTCGCATTCGGCATCGCGAACAGGCAGCTCGGCGTGAAGTTCCTGTTCAACCCAGGCAGCACGGAGTTCTGGTCCGATCCGAAGGTGACCAATGCCTACCGCCTGTGGCTGCGCCAGATTGCGCGACAAGGCACGGGCGCGCGCGTCTGCATGGAGGTCGTCGGTCATTCGAGCCGGACGGGCACCGAGGAAATCAACGACTCGCTGTCGCTCCGACGCGCGCAATACATCCGCCAACGGCTGGTGGCAGAGTCCCCGGGCCTGGCGGACCGTACGAAGGCCAGTGGACTGGGCTCGCGGCAGAACCTGGTGGGCACCGGCACGGACGACGTGGTGGACGCACTCGACCGGCGAGTGGAATTCGGAATCGTCGAGTGCGGCACGCTACCGGGTGGAGGCAAGAGCTGATGGCTCTGCACCGCCGATCCTTCTTTTCAACGACACAGGAGTCAAGAAAATGGCAGACGATCCCAAGAAGACAGGCCTCGACCGGAAGCTGATCGCGCTGAACGAGCCGCACGAGGTCCAGAGCTGGACCCGATCGCTCGGCTGCACCGCCGAGCAGCTCAAGGAGGCGGTCAAGGCCGTCGGCAACAGCGCCGAAGCCGTGCGCGTGTACCTCAAGAAGTCTTAGCGTCGTGTCATGAGCTCGAGGGCAGCGCGGCGGGAGTATCTGCAGGCGATCGCCGAGTTCGACCGCGCCTGCCAGGCGTTCTCCCGCGGCATGGCTTCCCTCGGCAATGAGCCGGCGGACGGCGAACAGGCGGTGCCGATCATTTCCCGCCTTGGACCCAGGAAGCCGCTGAGACGCGCTGCTGCTCGGGCACTGCCAGGCCAGGTCCGGACAGGCTGACACGCGGACATGACGGGCCGCTGCCGACTCGACAGGGTTCGTCACGACCCGTAAATTGCCGCATGGCCCAAGGAACCCGCCCCGACCCGCTGGACAGGTACTGGTCCAAGCGCGACTTCGCGGTCACCTCGGAACCGCGAGGAGAGCGCAGTCGGGCCAAGGGCCAGGCGCCGTTGTTCGTCGTCCAGAAGCACGCAGCCAGTCGCCTGCACTACGACTTCCGCCTCGAGCTGGACGGCGTGCTGCTCTCCTGGGCCGTGCCGAAGGGACCGAGCTTCGACCCCGCCGACAAGCGCATGGCGATCCGCGTCGAAGATCACCCCCTGTCCTATGGCTCCTTCGAGGGCACCATCCCGTCCAAGCAGTACGGCGCAGGCACGGTCATCGTCTGGGACAACGGCACGTGGGAACCGGTCGGCGATCCGCGCGAGGGTCTGCAGAAGGGCAAGCTGCTCTTCAACCTGCAGGGTCAGAAGCTCGCGGGCCTGTGGGAGCTCGTGAAAATCGCCAAGGGCGGCGAGAAGCAGGAGCCGTGGATTCTTTTCAAGAAGCGTGATGCCTTCGCTCGACCGAAGGTCGACTACGACGTCGTGACCGCCCTGCCCGACAGCGTGATCGCCAAGCCGCTGCGCGCGGAGCCCGCGCGGAAATCCAAGCCACCCACGCGCAAGGCCGCAGACAGGAAAGACGGCTCGCCCGGCAATGCCGACGACGGCGTCGCAGGCGCCGTGAAGGCACCGCTGCCCGCGAAGATCAGCCCCCAGCTGGCCACGCTTGCCACGGGCGTGCCCTCGGCCGGCCAATGGGTCTACGAGATCAAGTTCGATGGCTACCGCATCATGACCCGCATCGATGGCGGCAAGGCGTCGCTGGTCACGCGGGGCGGCCACGACTGGTCGGCCAGGATGCCCGGCCTGGTGAGAGAACTCGAAGGCATGGGCCTCGAGTCAGCCTGGCTCGACGGCGAGATCGTCGTGCTGGACGAGCACGGCCTGCCGAGCTTCAATGCATTGCAGAAGGCCTTCGACCGCGGCGCCGGCAACGCGCAGATCGTGTACTTCGTGTTCGACCTTCCCTACTTCGAAGGCTACGACCTGCGCGACGCGCCTCTTGCATCACGCCGCCAGCTGCTGCAGGCATTGCTCGACGAGAAGGCCACCGACCATGTGCGCTTCAGCGCAGCCTTCGAGGCCGATGCTGCCTCGGTGCTGAGTTCGGCCTGCCGCATGAACCTCGAGGGCGTGATCGCCAAGCGCGCCGACGCGCCCTATGCCTCGCGGCGCACCGAGACCTGGCTCAAGCTCAAGTGCCAGCAGCGGCAGGAGTTCGTGGTCGCGGGCTACACCGATCGAACGGGCAGCACTGCGGAAGTGGGCAGCCTGCTGCTCGGCGTGCACGATGCCGATGGCAAGCTGCTGTCGGTCGGCAGCGTCGGCACTGGGTGGGACGCCGAAGAGGCTAAACAGTTGAAGCGCAAGCTCGCCAAGCTCGAAGTCACCAAGCCGCCATTCGCCGCGGGCGCCGCCAAGCCGGGCCGATGGTCCAAGCGCGCAGTGGGCAGCGAGCGCTGGGTCGAGCCGCGTCTGGTCGCCGAGGTCGCCTTCGCCGAATGGACGCCCGACGGCCAGATCCGGCATGCGAGCTATGTGGCTTTGCGAAGCGACAAGCCGGCCCGCACCATCGTGCGCGAGACCGCCAAGACTCTCGCCGAGGGTGCAGGCCCGGTCAGGACGGCTGGCAAGGCCGCCATCGGTGCCATCAAGGTCAGCAACGCGGATCGCGTGATCGATCCGAGCACAGGCGCAACGAAGCTCGACCTGGTGCGGTACTACGAATCAGTCGCCGAATGGATCCTGCCGCACCTGAAGGGCAGGCCCTGTTCGCTCGTGAGGGGCCCGACCGGCGTCACCGGTGAGCTTTTCTTCCAGAAGCACGACGAGAAGATCAGCATACCGGGCATCAAGGAACTCGACGCGAAGCTGTGGCCCGGCCACGGGGCGTTGCTCGAGGTAGGGACCCCGCAGGCGCTCGCCTCCGCGGCGCAGATGAACGTCATCGAGTTCCACACCTGGAATTCCACCGCCCGGAGCATCGACAAGCCGGACCGCATGATCTTCGATCTCGACCCTGGCGAAGGCACGTCCTGGCAGCACGTCCAGGAGGCGGCCATGCTGGTCCGAACGCTGCTGTCGGAGCTGGGCCTCGAGGCCTGGCTGAAGACCAGCGGAGGCAAGGGCCTGCACGTCGTCGTGCCGCTTGCGCAGCGCTTCGACTACGAGACGGTGAAGGGTTTCTCTCAGGCCGTGGTGCAGCACCTCGCGCGCACGATCCCGGCACGCTTCGTCTCGAAGAGCGGGCCTTCGAACCGGGTGGGCAAGCTGTTCGTCGACTATCTGCGCAATGGGCATGGCGCGACGACGGCAGCCGCCTTCTCGGCGCGCTCGCGCCCCGGCCTGGGCGTCTCGATGCCAGTGAGTTGGGACGACCTCGCGAAGCTCAAGAGCGGGGCGCAATGGACGATTGCCACGGCGCGCGAGCATCTTTCATTTCAGACGGCAGATCCGTGGGATGGGTACTGGGCGGCACGGCAGCCGTTGGCGGCTGCGATGAGGGCGATCGGCTTTTCGCCAAAGGCGTAGGCAGTTCTCGCCTTTGCTAGAGTGCCTTCAATACTTCGGCGCCGTGCGCTGTCATGCTCGGCGTGAACTCGACGATCTCGGCGCTTGCGCAATCGCTCTCGATGAAGGGGTCCTGCTTCAGCAAGGTCTCGAGTGCCTTCCGATCGCCGGAGCGAGCCAGGATGACGCCACCCTTTCGCGGCACCTGCCGTCCGGAGGCTATGAAAAGGCCGCTCTTGTAGTGCTTCTTCAACCAGGCAACGTGCTCCGGCATGAGTGCATCGAGCTCCTCGAGTGGCCGGAGATAGGACAGCGTGACGATGAACATTCGATGTCGCCTCCAGGCTCGCTTCAACGATCGTGCGCCGACTCCGCGCGCACGATCTGGTGCAGGACCGAGCCGGGGTCCGTGTCCTCGGTCAGGCTGCGGACCTCGCGCTGCGCCTCCGCTTCAACACCGAGTCTGGTCGCGACGTGGGTCATCAGCCGCAGCATCGCCGTCATCTCGCGCTCGTTCAGCAGATTGATCTGAAGGTCGAGGTGGTGTCGCCGCTCGCTTTCCTCGGCAGCCATGTTCTGGCTGATGAGAATGAGGATGGACAGAAAAATGGCCTCCAACGAGACCAGGAACAACAGGAATGTGAACGGATAGGGGTCGAACTTGACCAGAGATTCGTTCACTGCAATCCACACCGCGAACACCGCGAGATTGGCCCAAAGGAACGTCACCGTGCCGCAGAAGGCCGCCACTGTCGACACCATCTTGTACAGCGCGGGCTTTGCGGCACGCTCCTTGTCTTCGAGACACAGGATGGACTCGATGTTGCGCTCGGTCAGCGCCTCGATGGTGGGCGTGCGCCCTGGGCGCCCTGGAGCGCCCGAGGGTTTCACCGTCTCCTCAGGCGACCGCACCTGTCAGCTCTTCCATGAGTTCGGCCTTGCGCGCCGCCAGCTGCTCGCGCATGCCCATCAGGTCGAGCCCGCGCGCCGCACGAGCCTTGACGAAGATCTCGTTGCGCTCCTCCTTGACGTGGTGGTCGATGTACTCGCCCAGCACCTTGACCTTGGCATCGAACATGTCATCGACCTCGCTGGCGCCTTCCAGCTGAGCGATCAGATCCTTCACCGTGCCATGCTCGACCTCGGCCTCGTCGAGCAGATCGGTAGCCTTGATCGTTTCGCGCAGCGCCGGATAAAAGATCTCTTCCTCGATCTGCGCATGCACCGTGAGCTCCATGCAGATCTCGTTGGCGAGATCGCGCTTCCTCTGCGGGGCACTGGCGGACTTCGACTTCGTCAATGTCTCGTAGTCGCCGAACATCTTTTTCACCTTTCGGTGATCCGCATCCAGCAGGCTGCATGCATCGGGCGCGGTACGTTTGGTGGTGGGCATCGTGGGCTCCATGGTGTTGCGTGGGGAGCCTCGATCATGGAAGGCGGAAAAAACCGCAGACGTAGGATGCCGGCGCTTCCGGTGCCGAGAAGTCGCTTACGCTTTCAAAAAGTGGCGTCGCCTCGGATCAGCCTGGCACATCCCCGGCGCCTCGAAAGCGGCCGGTTCGCCACGCAGGTGCACGCGCCGGGGTCTGTGCGTCCACCGGCGTCGACGCAAGCCGCCTCAGCCTTGCGGCGAAATCAGAAGCTGTACGACGCGAAGAGCCCGTAGGTGTTCTGCGACTTCTTCTCGGTGATCGGGCTGTCCTTTGCGTCGCCCTGCAGCCAGGCCGCCGTGACGCTTGCACCCAATCCCCATTGCGCATTCAACCGGTACTGGGCACCGATGGAGAAGCGGACGGTATTGACGCCGCTGCCCGCGGCGTAAGGCGCCAATCCGGAGACGAAGCTCTGGACGCCGTTGACCCCGAAGAAGGTCTGGCTGTACTTGCCATCGGCCCAGGTCACGCCGGGCCCGGCGGTGAACGTGAGCTTCTCGTCGAACCTGTACTTGCCTTCGATGTCGAACGCGACCCGGGTGCCCTGGTCCTTGCCGCCGATGTCGGTCACGACGAAGCCACGGAGAGTCAGCCAGTCGATCGAATAGGCAGCGAACGCACTGCCGAGCGCCGTGGCCGGAATGTCGCCCCAGCCCGCAAGGATCCGCGCATCGGACGCGGACCGCGGCTTGCTGAGTTCTCCACCCAGCGCCACGCCGGCACGCCAGTTCTCGTTCTGGAAGAGCGTGGCGCCCACGCCGAACGGAAGCCCGGCGCCCGGAGTGCCGCCGATGAAGTAGCGCCCGAAATTGGCGCTGACGAGTGGCAGCGCCACCACGTCGGTATCGCCGCTGCCTGGATACTTGGGACGACTGAAGACGCCCAGGCCGGCGGTGAATCGCCAGCTGTCCTCCACCACCTGATCGATCAGCACCTGGGCCGATGCATCCTTCACTGCGAGCGTGGCGCCCAAGGTTGCTGCGACAACTGCGACCAGCGCACAGGGTTTGCGAAGATGAGTCATGCGTGTGTTCCGGGTTCGTCTGGAGTGGATGTCGCGCATTCTCCCATCGGAAGCGGCTGCGCCACGCGTGCCCTCATGGCCTGGAAGTCGATTCGCTACGCCGGTACAGGTAGTCGTGCGGCAGTGAAAGTCGCAGGCACGACTGCACCGCCGGACTGTCACGAAGGACGATGCGCTCTCCCATTCGTCCGGCCCAGCGCACGACTGCCTTTCCGGCATGGCCCAGGCCATCGGCGCGCGAAAGGCCCAGCCGCTCGCGCACCCAGGCAGGGGTGATCTCCACGGCGGCGCGAATCAGCAGTCGTTGAGCGGGTCGCAACGCCGCGGGAAGCACCGGCGCGTAGCGCATGATGTCCAGGAACTCGAAGACGATGTCCGACGCCTCCAGCCGGCCGCGCATGTCGTCGAACAGACGCCGCATCTCGGCCTCGGAAGTCGGTGCGCCCATGGCGCCATAGAGCCGCGCCGCCGGTGCGCCCTCGCGGTAGAGCCGGTCGAATTCGCCGGTCGCGAGCGGCCGCACATAGGCGTGATAGGCCTGTCCGAAGCCGAACGCTGCCGTCGCCTGCACCCAGTTCAGCAACTCGACGTCGTTGGCACCGTAGGCCTCGCCCGTGGGGGTGAGTCCGGTGACGCGATCGTGACGGCGCACGACCGACGCGATCATCTTCTCGGCGACGCTCTGCGCGCCGTAGACGGTGACCATGGCAGCCAGCCCCGTGCGCTGAAGCCGCTGCATCGGCTGCGTGCGAAAGCTGGAGTGCTCCCAGACGCCGGTGCGCACGCGCGGCTCCGCCAGTTCGAGGATCACGGCCGCCACCCCGCCGACGAACATGGCCACCGGGTTCTTGAAGACCTGCCACGCGATCGAGTCGGGCGACGACAGTGCCGGTTCACCAGCCGGCGATGTGAAGTCCACCGGCATCGAACCCGGCGGATGCAGCAACTGACGCGCCATGCCATTTGCCATGCGCGCGATCCAACCCTCGGGCGATCCGTCCATGCCTAGAGCTGGTCCGACAGCAGGGCCGCCACCCGTTCGATGACCTTTTCGCGCAAGGGTCGCTCCTTCCATGCTTCCAGCGTGAGACGCCGCGACTGTTGCAGGTCACGTTCGAACTGCACCGTCTGTGCCTTGGCGAATGCCTCGTCGTAGATGTTGAGATTGGCCTCGTCGTTGAGCCGGAACGACCGGTTGTCGAAATTGGTCGACCCCACTGACACCAGCAGTCCGTCCACCGTGAACACCTTGCAGTGGAACATCGTGGGCTGGTATTCGCTGATCTGCGCACCCGCCTCGAGCAACGGCCCCCAGGCGGCACGCGAGGCGCTGCGCACGGTCTTGGAATCGATGATCGGGCCGGGGGTGATGATGCGCACGCGCACACCCCGTTGCAGCGCCGCCACCAGCGCGCCGACGGTCAGGTCGTCGGGGACGAAGTAGGCGCTCGACAGGTCGATGGTCCGCGTCGCGGCCGCGATCGACAGCAGGTACATGAGGTGCATGCTCTCGCTGCCGCCCGACGGCGAGCTGCTGAACATCTGGGCCCGGCCGTCGCCGACCGGGGCCAGCGCCGGGAAGTAGCGCGCCCCGTGCAGCACGTCGCCCGCGACCTTCACCCAGTTGTCCATGAAGACCGCCTGCATCTGCGCGACCACCGGGCCTTCCACCTGGAAGTGCGAATCGCGCCAGTGCTCAGCGTCCTGCGCGTCGCCGGTCCACGCCGGCGCGATGCCGACACCGCCCGTGAAACCGATCCGGCCGTCGACGACCAGCAGCTTGCGGTGCGTGCGGTTGTTCATGCGCGCGATGTCGTACCAGTCGGGCTTGTGGAACTTGCGGATCTCGACGCCGGCGCGCTCCATCTCGCGGATGAAGCCCTCGTCCACCTTGGCGCTGCCCAGCCAGTCGAGCAGCACATGCACCTTGACGCCCGCTCGCGCCCTTTCGGCGAGCGCATCGGCAAAGGCCTGTCCGATGTCGCCCGACCAGTAGATGTAGGTCTCGAAGGTGATGCTCTGCTGCGCGCCCCGGATGGCGTCGAGCATCGGCGGGAAGATCTGGTCGCCGTTGTAGAGCGCCTTGAAGCGGTTGCCCTCGGTGATCGGCGGCCCGAGCATGACGCCGAGCGCACGCTGGTACTGCGGGTCGTGGAGCGTGTATTCGCGCTTGATCTGCTCGTCGAGCTTCTTCTCGCCGCTCGTGAGGTTCAACGCCAGCAGCGTCGCTGCCAGCGTGAGCACGAAGGTCCACGCGATCGTCTTGATTCGACGTCGCATTGCCGACGCCATGGGCTAGTCCCGTCCCGGTTGGAAAATCATGCGGCAGCATGCGCCCCCCGCGCTCCGCCAGACGTCGGCGATGCACGCCACGTGGTGTAGGCAGCCGGAGCGGCTCCGCCCGATACCCTCGCGCTACGCGATCCCGCCTTCCACGTAGTAGGTCTGGATCGCCTCTGCCTTGCCCTTCACCATCGTCGGCGGCATGGCCCGTAGCCGGAACCGGTCGTCGAGCGTGCGGCGGATGTCCTCGGTGATCAGCAGGTCGACCTCGAACTTGCTGGTCAAGCCCTCGACCCGCGAGGCGACGTTGATCGGATCGCCCGTCACGCTGAACTTCGACAGGCCGGGAGTGCCTATCACGCCGGCCACCACCTCGCCGCCATGGATGCCGATACCGAAGCGCAACTCGGGCAGGCCCCTGTCGCGCAACTCGGCGTTGTAGCGCGCCAGTTCGGAGCGCATCTCGAGCGCGGCCAGCACGGCATCGCGACCCTGCCAGGGGTTGGACTCCAGGGCGCCGAACAGCGCCAGCAGGCCATCGCCCACGAACTCGGTGACGTGGCCGTGGTGCCGCGCGATCGCCGCAGTCATGTGCCGGAAGTAATCGTTGAGCAGCTTCACCGTGACGGCGGGATCGAGGCGGTCGCACAGGGCCGTGAAACCGCGCAGGTCGGCGAACAGCATCGTGACCTGGCGCCGCTCCGGCGCGAAGGGGTCGCCGGCGCCGGTGAGCCGCTCGACGACGTCGGAAGGCACGAAGCGCTCGAACTGGCCCTGCAGGTGCTCGAGCCTGTCGTCGGCAACCATCAGCAGGCGTTCGAGCTTGTCGTTCTCGCGCCGACCGCGCAGCACCAGGGCCACGAGGAGCAGGACGACGAGAGCTCCGATCGCGGCGGCGACCCAGCGCGTCGCCGTCATTCGAGCAGCATCGCCAGGCGCACCGTGGCGTTGGCCAGCGACGCGACGCCGATGGCCTCGAGCAGCGCCCGGTGGTCGCCGAGCTCGGCGCCGAGCACGCGGGTCTTCTGCTGGATCGTCGAAGGTTCGTAGTAGACCGTGTCGCGCGCCCAGGCCAGCAGGCCCGCTTCGCGCTGCGGCAGGCGCGGGCAGTGCAGGGTCGCGATGGCGCTCTCGATCTCCTCCGGACTCAGCCCCTCGCCTTGCAGGAGCTGCCATGCCGCAGGCTCGCTGTGCGGACAGCCCAGCGTGCGCGCGACCACCGCGAACATCAGCGCCTTGGCGCTGCGGCTCAGCACCGCCGAGTCGAAGGCGCCGTCGAGCGCCGCCTTCATGACCGTGGCCGCCCGCAAGCCGGCGAGCGGCACCACCACGACACCGAAGGGCCCGGCGGCCAGCGTGGCGGCGCCGAGCGGCGCTTCCGCGGGGCGCCTGGGCGCCAGCCTCTTCATCACGGGCATCGCGAGCGCCAGCAGCCAGCGAAAGCGGCCATTGGCCATGCGCTCGAACTTCTCTTCGGGCGGACAGGCCAGCAGCGTGCTGACCCGGTTGAAGAAGCATCCGAACGAGATTGCAAAGGCGATCTCGCCGATCTCGGCAGGCGTGTAGCCGAGCGCGAGCAGCGCCGAACGCTCGGCCGCCGCCGGGCGTGGACGCGACCGCGCGAGGTTGCGGCAGAAGGCGACGTAGGCCCGCTCCTTGGCATCCAGCTCGGCGGTCTGCACATCGCGCTCGACCTCCTGGATGAAGGATTCGGAATAGCCGAGCACCTTCATGAACGCACGGTTCGCGCCGTAGCAGTAGCGGCACGAATTCTCCTGCGCCGTCACCATGCTGCCGATGCGGTGCAGCCGCTCGGACAGTGCGGCCGGCACGTAGTTCGTGGCTTCGTAGGCGGCCTCGCGCAGCCAGCCGCTCGCTGCGATGCGACGGTCGGTCTCGAGCACCTGCGCGCCGCGGCGCTTGAGCTCGGCCTCCCACGCCGCGTCCCGCGCGGCCGGCAGCACCGGTTCGCTCCAGTGGATCTCGTTCAGCAAAGACGCCATGGGCCCTCCAAGGAGAACGGACGCTCCGTTCTCCGCCGGCATTGTGCCGCCTGCTCCGCCGGCACGCCCGGCTCGGACTCAGACCACCATCGGCAGCGCGGCGCCATCCATCGAAACGACGGCGCCCGAGATGTAGGCCGCGCCCGGCGAGCCCAGGAAGACCACGGCCCGCGCGATGTCCTCCGGCGTGGCCAGCCGCCCCAGCGGCATGCGCGACTGCGCATCGCGCAGCACCTCGTCCGCGCCGATGCCGCGCAGGCGAGCCTCCGCCGCCAGGCCCTCGGCCATGCGGTCGGTCAGCGTCAGTGCGGGATTGACCGCGTTCACGCGCACGCCGCGCGGACCGTAGGCGGCAGCCAGGCCCGCGGTGGCCAGCATCAGGGCCGCATTGGCGGCGCCTCCGGCCAGGTGGGTCGTGGTTGCGACCTTGCCGCCCATGCCGATGACGTTGACGATCGCGCCCGTACCCCGCTCGCCCATGCGCTTGATCACCGGGTCCATGACGTTGATGTAGGTGAAGAACTTGGCCTGCATCGCGTCCTGCCAGGCCTGCGGCTGCAGTTCGCCGAAGGGCGTGCGCCGCGCTGCGCCGGCCGAGTTGACCAGCACGTCGATCGGTCCCGCGGCGGCCTGCACCGCGTCCACCATCGCCTGCGCCGCCGTCGCATCGCCGAGATCCGCCGTGTGACCGAGTGCCGCATGGCCTTCGCCGCCGAGCTGCGCGATCGCTGCGTCGACGTTCGCAGCCGTTCGACCCACCAGGCTCACCCGGGCGCCTTCGCGCAGGAATTCGCGCGCGCAGGCCAGGCCGATGCCACGGCTGCCACCGGTCACGAGCACGTGCTTGCCCGCCAATTGAAGATCCATGTCCGCTCCACGTGACCCGGGGAATCCGGGCGCAGCCGCCACTGTGGCACAGGCGCGCGCCGGTCGTGGAGACGCGGGGCTCAGCCGATCGTCATCAGGCTCGCGTTGCCGCCGGCCGCGGCCGTGTTCACGCTCGATGCGCGTTCGATCACCAGGCTCTCCAGCGGAATGCCCGTCTCGCCCGGCACCATGGCCCGCACGCCGACGATCGGGCCGGCGCGTCTTGCCAGCGCCAGGTCGACCTCGATCAACGCCGGCGCATCGCCGTGAAAGAGCACGGCATCGAAGACGACGGTGGCCGCGCGCCAGTCACGGGCGCTGGCGATGCGCTGCCCGACTTCCGGTGGCAAGGAGGCGATCAGTTCCGCGCCCTTGGTATCGGCCACCCAGACGGCGGTGCTCCCGACCGCCAGCACTGCCGCGAGCTGGAGCAGCCGATCGGCCTCGCTTTCGGCCAGGCAGAGCACGGCTTCGCGAGGCCGCAGGGCGTAGACGTTGCGCTCGCCGGTCGGCCCGGCCAGCGTGCGGGCCTGCCCGCTGCGCGACAGGCTTGCGAGATTTGCGCAGTGCCGGGCAAGCGTGTCGCGGCCGCTGCGCCGAGCCCAGGCCTGCAGTGCGATCAGCGGCTCGGGCAGCGCGATGGCGCGATTTGCGCCCGGATCGGTGTCGCCGGGATCGGCCGCCGAATGCGCGCGCGCCATGACGTCGTCGGGACGCGATGCCAGCAGGCGGTACATGTAGAGCGGCCCACCCGCCTTGGGGCCGGTGCCCGACAGCCCTTCGCCGCCGAAGGGCTGGACCCCGACCACGGCGCCCACGATGTTGCGATTGACATAGACATTGCCGGCCCGGGCTTCGTCGATCACCTGCGCGATGGTCTCGTCGATGCGGGTGTGCACGCCCAGGGTCAGGCCGTAGCCGGTGCCGTTGATCTGGCCGATGAGTGCACCGAGATCGCGACGCCGGAATCGCACCACATGCAGCACCGGACCGAATACCTCGCGCTTCAGGTCCGAGATCCCCTGCAGTTCGATGAGGGCGGGCACGACGAAGGTGCCCGAGGCCGTCGCACGGTCGACTTCGCGCGCCTGCCGGTACACCTGGCGGCCCAGGCGCTGCATGTCGGCGATGTGACGCTCGATGCCGTCGCGCGCCTCGGCATCGATCACGGGCCCCACGTCCACGGCCAGCGTGGCGGGATTGCCGATGCGGCTTTCCGCCATGGCACCCTTGAGCATCTCGAGCAGCCGGTCGGCCACCTCTTCCTGCACGCAGAGCAGCCGCAAGGCCGAGCAGCGCTGCCCCGCGCTGTCGAAGGCCGATGCCATCACGTCGGCCACGACCTGCTCGACCAGTGCGGACGAGTCCACGATCATCGCGTTCTGCCCGCCGGTCTCCGCAATCAGCGGCACCGGTCGGCCGCCGCTGCCGAGGCGCGCGGCCAGCGTCCCTTGCAGGATGCGCGCGACCTCGGTCGAGCCCGTGAACATCACGCCCTGCACGCGCGCATCGCCGACCAGCGCTGCGCCTGTCGTCTCGCCCCGGCCCGGCAGCAGTTGAAGCGCAGCGCGCGGCACGCCGGCCTGCCACAGCAGACGCACCGCCTCGGCCGCGATCAGCGGCGTCTGTTCCGCAGGCTTGGCGAGCACCGGGTTGCCGGCCGCCAGCGCGGCCGCGAGCTGCCCCACGAAGATCGCCAGCGGGAAGTTCCACGGGCTGATGCAGACCACCGGCCCCAGCGGCCGATGGGACTCGACGGTGAAATCGGTTCGAGCCTGCGCTGCATAGAAGCGCAGGAAGTCGACCGCCTCGCGCACCTCCGCGATGCCGTTCGCATGCGTCTTGCCGGCTTCGCGGGACAACAGGCCGAGCAGGCGCGGCATTGCACCCTGCAGCAGGTCGGCGGCACGCTCGAGCCGGTCGGCGCGGGCGGCGGGCGTTTCGGCGGCCCAGGTCGGCGCGAAGCGCTGCGCGGCCGCGATGGCCGCGTCGACTTCGGCGAGCGTCGCCTGCCGCACCTGGCCGACCACATCGCCGAGGTCGGCGGGATTGCGCACCGGCTCGGTCGGCGCGTCGATGCCTTCGTCGGCCCCCTCTGCCAGCATCGGACAGGCCACCCACGCCTCGGCGGCACTGGCGCGCAGCTGCGTCTCGAGCGCACGCAGGCGGTCGTCGTTCGACAGGTCCAGTCCGCTCGAATTGCGGCGCGCCGTGCCGTACAACGCGCCGGGCAGCGGTACCGCGGGATGCGGCAGCCCGATCGCGCCCTCGCTCGCGCCCATGCGCTCGACGGTGGCGACCGGGTCTTCCACCAGCGCATCGATCGCGATGCCCGGATCGGCGATGCGGTTGACGAAGGAGGTGTTGGCGCCGTTCTCGAGCAGGCGGCGCACCAGGTAGGCGAGCAGGGTCTCGTGCGTCCCGACCGGTGCGTAGATGCGGCAGGGCCGGCCCAGCCCGCCCTTGCGGATGTCGCCGACCACCTGCTCGTACAGCGGCTCGCCCATGCCGTGCAGGCACTGGAACTCGTACTGGCCGGGCTGGTACTGGGCGGGGCCCGCCATCTCGTGGATGGCGGCGAGCGTGTGGGCGTTGTGGGTTGCGAACTGGGGATAGACCGCATCGGGCGCCGCCAGCAGCTGGCGGGCACACGCCAGGTACGAGACGTCGGTGTAGGCCTTGCGCGTGAAGACCGGATAGCCCTCGAGCCCGTCGACCTGGGCCCGCTTGATCTCGCTGTCCCAGTAGGCGCCCTTCACGAGCCGGACCATCAGGCGGTGCCCGCTGCGACGGCCCAGGTCGACCACGTGATCGATCACGAAGGGGCAGCGCTTCTGGTAGGCCTGGATGACGAAGCCGATGCCGTTCCACCCGGCCAGTGCCGGCTCGAAGCACAGGCGCTCGAGCAGGTCAAGCGAGAGCTCCAGCCGATCGGCCTCTTCCGCATCGATGTTGAGGCCGATGTCGTGGCGTCGGGCGAGCAGCGTGAGGTCGCGCAGCACCGGGTACAGCTCGTCCATCACGCGCGCATGCTGGGCCCGGCTGTAGCGCGGGTGCAGGGCCGACAGCTTGATCGAGATTCCGGGGCCTTCGTAGACGCCGCGGCCGGCCGATGCGCGGCCGATCGCGTGGATGGCCTGTTCGTACGACGCGCGATAGCGCCGCGCATCGTGCGCGGTCAGTGCCGCCTCGCCCAGCATGTCGTAGGAATAGCGAAAGCCCTCGCCCTCCAGCGCACGCGCATGCGCGAGCGCCTGCTCGATCGTCTCGCCGGTCACGAACTGCTCGCCCATCATCCGCATCGCCATGTCGACGCCCTTGCGGATCAGGGGCTCGCCGCCCTTTCCGATCAGGCGGGTCAGGGTGCTCGTCAGCCCGGCCTCGCTATGCGTCGCGACCAGCTTGCCCGTCAGCAGCAGCCCCCAGGTGGCGGCGTTGACGAACACCGAAGGGCTGTGGCCCGCATGCGCCTGCCAGTGCCCATCGGCGATCTTGTCGCGGATGAGGGCATCGCGCGTGGCGGTGTCGGGAATGCGCAGCAGCGCCTCGGCGAGGCACATCAGCGCGACGCCCTCCTGCGACGACAACGCGTACTCCTGCAGCAGTCCCTGCACCAGGCCGGCACGGCCACCGGCACCCTTGCGCTCGCGAAGCCGGGTGGCGAGCCGGTGTGCGAGTGCCTGGGCCGCCGCAGCCATGCCGGGGGGCAGGCGCGCGCCTTGCAGCAGAGGCGGCACGGCCTCCGGCTCTGGACGGCGCCAGGCTGCGGTGATCGATGCGCGCAGGTCGCTTGGCATGCCGCCCAGTCCATCCGCAAACGGGATCGACGGGCTGCTTGCGGCAGTGGCGGAATATTCGGAGCTCATGGCGGGCCTTCAGGTGAATAATCCGATCATTCCCGACGATGGCCTGAGTTTTTATTCGAAACGTGGCACCAATGCAGAACAAATCACTATCGACATTCGAGCCAGATGGCGAGCTCGATCGCCTCGATCTGCGCATCCTCGCCGCCCTGCAACGCGACGGCCGCATCACCAACCTGAAGCTGGCCGATGCCGTGGGCCTGTCGCCGACGGCCGTGCTGGCGCGCGTGCAGCGGCTCACGCGCGACCACTACATCGTCGGCTACGAGGCGCGCCTCAACCCGCTCAAGCTCGGGGCCGGCATGCTGGTCTTCGTGGAGGTGCTGCTCGATCGCACCACGCCCAATGTCTTCGACGAATTCAAGGCCGCGGTGCAGGTCCAGCCGGCCATCATGGAGTGCCACATGGTGGCTGGCGGCTTCGACTACCTGCTCAAGACGCGCAGCGCCGACATGAACGACTACCGGCAGTTCGCAGGCACCGTGCTGTGGCAATTGCCGGGCGTGCGCGAGACCCGGACCTACGCGGTGATGGAAGAGGTCAAGAACTCGACGCACCTGCACCTGCCGGTGTCCTGAGCGAGTCGACTCGTCTTTCATCTGTGGCACCATCCAGCGGATGCACGGCTCGACATGGAGTGAAGGAAATGGGGTCATGAGAAAAGCGTCCGGTCGCAGCCGATGGCTGATCGCCATGCCCGTGATTGCCGTCGGGCTGGCCGCCGCGACGCTGGCCGATGCCTGCACCCGGGTCGTGTACCACGGCAAGGACGATCAGGTCATCACCGCTCGCTCGATGGACTGGCAGCAGGACATCCAGTCCGATCTCTGGATCTTTCCCCGCGGCATGGCGCGCAGCGGCGAGGCCGGTGCCAATTCGATCGCATGGAAGTCGAAGTACGGCAGCGTCATCACCTCCGCCTACGGCGTGGCCACCACCGATGGCGTCAACGAGGCAGGCCTGGTCGCCAACCTGCTCTGGCTCGTCGAATCGAAATATCCCGCCTTCGATGCCACGTCCAAGCCGGGACTGACGATTGCCGCCTGGGGACAGTACGTGCTGGACAACTTCGCGACCGTGAATGAGGCCGTCGCCGCGCTCAAGACCGAGCCCTACACGCTGGTCACGGACAAGGTCCCGGGCCAGGAACGCAACGCGACGCTTCATCTGGTGCTCTCGGACGCCTCGGGCGACAGCGCGGTGGTCGAATACATCGACGGCAAGCAGGTGATCCACCACGGCCGCCAGTACCCCGTGGTGACCAACTCGCCGACCTTCGACCAGCAACTGGCGCTCGTCGCCTACTGGCAGCAGATCGGCGGCACCGTCATGCTGCCCGGCACCAACAGGGCTTCCGACCGCTTCGCGCGGGCCTCGTTCTATGCCGGCGCCCTGCCGAAGTTCGAGGACCCGGACATCGCCGTGGCTGCGGCGTTCAGCGTGATCCGGAACGCATCGGTGCCCTACGGCATCTCGACGCCGAACGAGCCCAACATCTCTTCGACACGCTGGCGCACGGTCACCGACCATCGCCGGAAGATCTATTTCTTCGAATCGGCCCTGACGCCCAACACCTTCTGGGTCGACCTCAAGAAGCTCGACTTCTCGGCCGAGACCGGCAAGGTCAAGACCTTGTCCCTGGGCGCGGACCAGCGCAACGTCTTCGCGGGCGAGACCTCCGGCAAGTTCAAGGCCGCGAAGCCGTTCAGGTTTCTGGGTATCTCGGGACAGTGAGTCGGCAGCGCGCGGCGGCTGGGTCGTCGCGCGTCTCGCCGGAAGATTTTTTATCGAAAGGCTCGTTTCTATGTGCACCAGGGTGGTCTATCTCGGCAAGGATGACGGAATCATCACCGCGCGATCGATGGATTGGCGCTACGACATCCATTCGGACATCTGGACCTTTCCGCGCGGCATGGCGCGCAATGGCGAGGCGGGCCCCAATTCGCTGGAGTGGGTGTCGCGCTTCGGCAGCGTCACCACCTCGGCCTACGGCGTGGCCACGACGGACGGCGTGAACGAAGCGGGCTTGTGCGCCAACGTCCTGTGGCTGGTCGAGTCCGCCTACCCGGCGTTCTCATCGACGGCCAAGCCCGGTCTCACGATCGCGGCCTGGGCGCAGTACGTGCTG
Organism: Variovorax jilinensis; assembly: GCF_030316885.1. Classification (GTDB taxonomy): domain Bacteria; phylum Pseudomonadota; class Gammaproteobacteria; order Burkholderiales; family Burkholderiaceae_C; genus Variovorax; species Variovorax jilinensis. Next base: position 173,924 of record NZ_JASZYQ010000006.1, read on the forward strand.
GACATGTTCGCGAACGTGCAGGAAGCCGTCACCGCACTGGAGAACGACCCGTTCACCATCGTGACCGACAAGGTGCCCGGCCAGGGACGGCTCGCGACGCTCCACCTCGCCATCTCCGATTCGAGCGGCGACAGCGCGATCGTCGAGTACGTGGACGGCAAGCAGGTCATCCACCATGGCCGCGACTACCAGGTCATGACCAACTCGCCGATCTTCGAGCAGCAGCTGGCGCTCAACACCTACTGGCAGCAGATCGGCGGCACCGTGATGCTGCCGGGCACCAACCGCGCCTCGGATCGATTCGCGCGCGCCTCTTTCTATGTCGACGCATTGCCGAAGTTCGACGATCCCGACATCGCCGTGGCTGCCGTGTTCAGCGTGATCCGCAACGCATCGGTGCCCTACGGCATCACGACCCCGGACGAGCCGAACATCTCGTCGACGCGCTGGCGCACGGTCTGCGACCACAAGCGCCGCCGGTACTTCTTCGAGTCCGTGCTGACGCCGAATGCCTTCTGGATCGACCTCGACAAAGTGGACTTCTCGGCCGAGACCGGCCAGGTGATGACGCTGGCGCTCGGCGAAAACCAGCGGAACGTGTTCGCCGGCGAGGCGTCGAAGGAACTCAAGGCGGCCAAGCCCTTCACCTTCCTGGGCCTGGCGCCGGCCTGAGGCGGCAGGGCCGCGCGGCTCAGCCCGCGGCCCGGTGCAGGGCGATGACGGCATACGTGCCGTCGATCACGAACTGCACGCCCATGCAGACCAGCAGGAAGCCCATCACGCGCGAGATCGCCTCGACCCCGTTCTTGCCGATCAGGCTGACCAGGCGCGATGCCGAGCGAAGGCAGACGTACAGCAGCCCGCCGAGCAGGCCGGCCACGATCACGGGTACGGCGACGATGATCCAGGCCGGATAGCCGCCGTTGGTGGCGTTGCCTTCGTGCATCTTCGAGGCCAGCGTGATGATGATCGCGATGGTCCCGGGCCCGGCGGTGCCCGGCAGTGCCAGCGGGACGAACGCGATGTTCTCCGCTCTGGCGTTGCCCTGCAGCTCGACCTGCTTGTCGGTCTCACCGTCGGGACCGGCGTCGGACGGGAACAGCATCGTGAAGCCCAGGAAGCCCACGATCAGCCCGCCCGAGATGCGCAGCCCCGGCAGCGAGATGCCGAAGGCATGCATGATCCAGGAGCCGGCATAGAAGGCCACGAGCATGATCGCCACCGTGTACCAGGCGGCCAGCCGGATCTGCGTGGCGCGCTCGGTCGGCGAAAGGTGCTTGCCGAGCGCCAGATAGAGCGACATGGCGGTCAGCGGATTGGCCAGTGGAAGCATCAGTGCCAGTCCGATGCCGACCAGCTTGAAGAGCTCGACGAAGTTCTCGATCATGTGCCGTTCATTTTCCTCAGGGGTGTTGATTCAGGAGCGTCTTCCGCGATGGGCGCATGCTCCACGACTGCAATGCCTGTGCCAGGGTGCGCGACGCGCAGGGAAGTCGCTTCCGGTGTCATCTGCATGCGGGCGGATTCAGGTCCAGCCCAGCCAGCGCCAATAGGTGACCGCGAACAGCTGCATCAGCGCATAGCCCACGATCGTGACCGGAACACCGACACGCGCGAACTGCCGGCCGTCGAAGGTCTCGGTGCCCAGGCACACCATGTTCTGCGGTGCATTGATCGGCAGGATGAAGCCGAAGCTCACCGTGAAGCCCAGCAGCATCGTCATGCCGACCTTGTTGATGTCGCCCGGCAGCGTCATGATCACCGAGATCAGGATCGGCAGCAGCGCGGCAGTGAGCGCCGTCGCGCTGGCGAAGCCGAGGTGGATCAGGATCAGGAAGGCCGACAGGATCGCGAACACCATCAGCGGTCCCTGGGTCGCGAGGCCCGAATGCGTGATCACGAAGCGGCCGAGCCACTGGCCCGCCTGCGTCGAGAGCAGCGCCGTCCCGAGGCTGATGCCGACCCCGAAGACGATCAGCGTGCCCCACGGAATGCGGCCCTGCAGCGTCTTCCAGTCCATCACGCCTAGGCGCGGCAGCATCAGCACCACCAGGCCCACGTAGGTGATCGTGGCGGTGTCGATGTCGTGCAGCTTGCCCTCGGTGGCCCAGAACGCCAGCAGGCCGAGCGAGGTCGCGGCCAGCCGCTTCTGCGGTCCGGTCATGGGGCCCAGTGCCGCCAATTCGCGCTGCACGGCCTCCTTGCCGCCGGTGATCGACTCGGTCTCGGGCGGCAGCACCCAGCGCACCAGGAAATAGAGCACGACCGACATCACGATCGCCCAGGGGGCTCCGGCGACGAGCCATTGCAGCCAGCTGATGCGCTCGCCGAGCAGCTTGTCCATGAAGCCGAGCGTCAGCAGGTTCTGGGCCGCGGCGGTCTGGATGCCGACGTTCCAGATGCTGGTCGCCATGGCCACCGTGATCATGATGCCGGCCGCGATGTTCGAGCGGCGCTCGACGCCGAACGCCATGATCACACCCATCATGATCGGCACGACGCAGGCGCTGCGCGCAGTGGCGCTCGGCACCACCAGCGAAAGGACCACCGTGACCACGATGCTGCCGATCAGGATCCGCCGCGTGCTGGTGCCGATCCTCGACAGCGTGACGAGCGCGATGCGCCGGTCCAGCCCGGTGATGGTCATGGCGGCGGCGATGCACAGTGCGGCACCGACCAGCGCCAGCGCGGTGCTCGAGAAGCCCGCCAGCGCCATCGCCAGGGCCCGCGCCGTGCCGTAGCGCGCGGAGGGGTCGTCCGCCAGCGGCGCGAGTCCGATCAGCGCCGCCATCAGCGAGGTGATCATGATGGCGCTGGCCTCGTAGCTCACCGCCTCGCTGATCCAGACGATGATCGCGAAGACCAGTATCGCCAGCATGCGATGGCCGGCCACCGGCAGGTCGGCAGGCACGGGCAGCGCCAGCACCGCAACCATGGCGATGACTCCGACATAGAGGCCCCACGGCACCGGCTTGCGCGCCGGCGCAGGCGCAGGCGAAGGAGCGGCGGGGGTCGAGGCGGTGGAGGTCGGAGAAGTGTTCATGTCAGGCGTGCGATCCGACTTCGTTGCCGGAAATCTTCAGCGAGCAGGCCGCCAGTATCAGCGCCGCAAGGACGCCCAGCCAGAGGCTGCGCAGGCCGACCAGTCCGTAGGTCGACGCGCCCAGCACCCCGCCGGACAGAAGGCCGATCCACAGCACGAGCGGCGAAAACCACGACAGCCGCTCTTGGCCGAGCATCGCAAGGGCGAGCTTCTGTCCCATCTTGACCAGCGTCCCCGTCATGTAGGTCAGGCCGACGACCACCGTACCGTCGCGCTGGAACACGGTGTTCTCCATGCCCATCGCGAATGCCATGAGAAGGATGGACGGCACGGCGCCATGGCCGTCGACGAGCGCTGCCGCGAGCGCCAGGGTCGCCGCCACCGAGACGAGCACCGCGGCGCGGCGTCGGGCCCCCGCGAAGTGGCCGACGAGGGTGCCGCACCCCGCGCCCGCGACGAAGCAGGCGATGATGCCCAGCAGGATGCCGATGGCATCGCCGGCCTGGAGCGCCACCGCCAGACGCGTCGTGTTGCCGCTCATGAACGAGACGAAGTAGCCGCCCAGGTAGAGAAAGCCGATGGCGTCGATGTAGCCCGCAAGGGCCGCCAGACAGACTGCGAGCACGAGCGAGGCGCGTGTCATCGGCCGGACACGCAGGGATCAGGACAGGCGAAGGTCTTCAAGGTCGATCCGCCTCACGAGGTCGCGCGCCAATGCATCGGAGATCTGGCCGTCCCGCGCCAGGCCGTAGATGGCCGTGCGGGAGGCTGCCAGCGCCGCCTGTCGCATTTCCATCGAATGGCGGCGAGGCACGCCGTCCGGCAGGTCGTTGTCGACCTTGACCGGCCCGCCCAGGGTGTCGCGGATCTCCAGCAGGATGCGCTTGGACTCGGTCGAGAGGGCATCGCGATCGATGCCTTCCTCGGGCGAGGCGAACAGATCGCTGATGCTCTCGAGCTGCTGCGACGCTGCTTCCCTGGCGGCATGCATCGCGATGCCGTGCTGCCGATCGTGATGGATGCTGTCGGGGACATCGAAGCCTTCGAGCAGCGGCGGCAGACACACGGTGGCGATCAGCAGCGAGAAGACGATCACCCCCGCGGCCAGGAAGATCGCCAGGTCGCGGGCCGGAAACGCTGCGCCACCGGCGATGGTCAGCGGCAGGGTCAGCACGCCCGCGAGCGTCACGGCCCCGCGAACGCCGCCGACCGACAGGATCAGCACGGCGCGAAGCGAGGCCCTCGAAGCGTCGGGTGCCTGGGTCCGTCGAACCAGCCTCGACACCGCGATCGAAAGCCAGATGCACACGAAGCGGAAGACGCCGAGCAGGAGGCAGATGACCAGGGCATAGCAGGGAAGGAGCCACGGCTCGTTCTGGCCGATTTCCCTCGATACGCGCATGGCGCCCTCGAAGATGCCGGGGAACTGTTCGCCGAGCAGCACGAACATCACGCCGTTGAGCGTGAACTGGATCATGTTCCACACGGCGCGACGTTCGGTCCGGGTCGCAGCGCTGGTCTTTCCGGCCAGTTCGGCCCGACTCATCGTGACCCCGGCCGCCACGGCCGCCAGGATGCCCGATGCATTGACGGCCTCGGCCAGCAGATAGGCCGCGAAGGGCACCAGCAGGCTGAAGAGGATCTCGGACCCGCGCTCCTCACCATAGCGCGCCGTGAAGCGCCGGCGCGCGAGCACCAGGCCGTGCGTGAGCACGAAGCCGATGGCCAGGCCGGCCGCCGCGACCCACAGGAAGGAAAGGCTCGCGGAGGAAATCGAGAACGCGCCGGTCACTGCGGCGGCCACCGCGAAGCGGAAGGCGACCAGCCCGCTCGCGTCGTTGAACAGAGCCTCGCCCTGCAGGATCGAGACGATGCGGCGCGGGACGCGCAGGTGCCGCGTGATGCCCTCGACCGCGACCGCGTCGGTGGGCGACACGATCGCAGCGAGGGCGAAGGCCACCGCGAGCGGCATCGCGGGGATCATCCAGTGGATGATGAAGCCCATGCCGACGACCGTCACCACGACGAGCCCGACCGCGAGCTGGACGATCGCGAGCCCGTCGCGCTTCAGCGCGTCCTTGGGGATGCGCCAGCCGTCGAGGTAGAGCAGCGGGGGCAGGAAGAGCAGGAAGAAGAGATCGGGATCGAGGACGATGCCGTCGTCCAGGAACCCCGCGATGACGAAGCCCAGGCCGATCTGCAGCAGGGGCAGCGGCACGGCCCAGGGAATCAGTCGGCTCAGTGCGCCGCTCGCCAGGACCGCGGCCAACAGGACGATGACGATGATGACGTTTCCCACGGCTATCCTGAATCCTGGTGAAGGTTGCGCATTGACCCGGCACCTTTCATCCCGGATCGGCCGAGCATAACTCGCGCAATTGACCGCACCGCGAATTCACGCTGCCGTGCAGCACCACCGGCGTGCATCGCGCGTCCGGCATGGGTTGCCGACCGGCGCAAAAAAGGCGTTCACGGGCACGCGTGCCCTCTATATAGTGGCCCTCTCCGCCCATCACCTCCGACCGCCATGCCCAATTCCGCGGCGTCCATGAGCTCGCGCTGGACCATCCTGCTGGCTTCCTGCATGCTGACCTTCTGTCTCGGCGCAGGCGCCGTGCTGGTCTATCAGTGGCTCTATTCGCGCAGCGTGACGACGCCCTGGCGCGAACTCACGAAGGAAGAGCTGGCCGGCGTCGATGCCGGGCATGCCAGGGCCGCGGGCTCGGACATCCCGCTGCCTGCGCCCTCGCTGAGCGGCAAGGTCCATTTCGTTTCGGCCGAGGGCGACAACCCGCAGGTCCAGCTCGGCTATCTCGTGCATGTGGTGGTGCCGAAGCTCGATCCCGCGCAGGTGCCCGCCAGGTACCAGGCCGGATCGATCGACCGCCTGCTTGAGGTGGTCGCCACCACGCCGGCATCGGCATCGGCATCGGCTCCAACTCCGGCACCGGCACCGGTCGAGGAAGTGGTCTACGACGGCCATCTGCGCATCGCGCTCAAGGACGAGAACGGCGCCGTCATCGCCACGCTGGCGGGGCCGTCGGCGATCCTGCGCTCGGGCCAGGACAACCTGGTGCAGGGCTTCGCGCTCGAGTCGGTCTCGCCCGAGAAGGCCAAGCGCGCCAAGACCATCGAGGTCGGCATGACGCTCACGCGTTGCGCCAGCTGCGTGCCCGGCTGACTTCCACCTGACTTGTCGAGCACAGCGGGGCCGCCGGCGCAAGCGGTGCACGCCCTAGTGTGATCACTGCGGAATCGTGGGAGAACCGCGATGCCACGAGGCGCCCTCACAGGCATCCACAGTGAAAGAGACAACCATGCAGATTCGCTCGCGTCGTTCCTTCGTCACGGGGCTCGCAGCGGCAGCCACCGGACTCGCCGCTCTTGCCTTCTCCGCGCCGGCCCTGGCCCAGGCCTACCCGTCCCGGCCCGTGACCCTGATCGTGCCGTGGGGCGCTGGCGGCGGCACCGACGCCACGGCGCGCATCGTCGCCAGCCTGCTCGAGAAGGAACTGGGTCAGCCCTTCACGGTCGTGAACCGCACCGGCGGCAGCGGCGTGGTCGGCCATGCCGCGATCGCCTCCGCGGCACCCGACGGCTACACCATCGGCCTTGCCACGGTCGAGATCGGCATGATGCATTGGCAGGGTCTGACGGAGCTGACCGGCGCCTCGTACACGCCGATCGGGCTGGTCAACGCCGACCCGGCCGGCGTCCAGGTGCGCGCCGATGCACCGTACAAGAACGTCAACGAACTGCTGGCCGCGATCAAGGCCAATCCCGGGAAGATGAAGGCATCGGGCACCGGCCAGGGGGGCATCTGGCACCTGGCGATCGCCGGCCTGCTGCGCGACCAGAAGATCGATCCCGCGGCGGTCCCGTGGGTGCCGAGCAACGGGGCCGCGCCAGGCCTGCAGGACATGGTGGCCGGCGGCGTCGACATCGCGCCGGTCTCTCTGCCCGAGGCCCGCTCGCTGATCGACGCCGGCAAGGTCAAGAGCCTGGCGGTCATGAGCGACAAGCCGTCGACGCTCTACCCCAACATCCCGACCCTCAAGGCGGCCACCGGCAGCGACTGGTCGATGGCCGCATGGCGCGGCATCGTCGCACCCAAGGGCATCCCGAACGAGGCGCGCGACCGCCTCGCCGCCGCGGTGCAGAAGGTGGCCGCGAGCAAGGAATACAACGAGTTCATGGCCTCGCGCGGTTTCGGCGTGGTGTATGCCAGTCCCGAGGAGTTCGGCAAGTACATGGCCAGGTCGGACGCCGAGCTCGGCGCCACGATGAAGGCCGTGGGCATCGCGAAATGAGCCGCACGCAGCACCGGGTGGCCGCGGCATCGTGAAGCTCAGCGACGCCATCTTCGGTGCCCTGCTGCTGGCGCTCGGCATCGCGGTGCTCTGGGTGGTGCGCAGCTATCCGCAGATCCCGGGCCAGCAGGTCGGCCCTGCCTTGTTCCCCGGGATCATCGCGACCGCGCTGTGCATCTGCGGCGCGATCCTGCTCGTGAAGGGCTGGCGGGCGCGCGGTGCAACGGGCTGGGTGAAGGTCGGTGACTGGGCGCGCTCGCCGCGCCACGTGCTGGCGTTGTGCGTGGTGATCGGCAGCGTCGTGTTCTACATCCTCGCGGCCGACAGGCTCGGCTTCGTGCTGACCTCCACGCTGCTGCTGACGGCGCTGATGTGGTCGCTGCGCGTGCCTGCGGGCCGCTCGCTGCTGATCGCGGTCATCGCGACGCTGCTGATCCACGCGGCCTTCTACAAGCTGCTGCGGGTCCCGCTGCCCTGGGGTGTCCTCACCCCGTACGCCTGGTAGTCGCCAGGCCATCGCACGACCAGGAGCCTTTCTCGCATGTCGACAGCACTGGGCCAGGCTTTCTCGATGGTGTTCGATCCGTACACCTTGCTGGTGATGATCGCGGCTTCGCTCTACGGCCTGTTCGTCGGCGCGGTGCCGGGGCTGTCGGCCACCATGGCGGTGGCGCTGCTGGTGCCCGTCACCTTCTTCATGCCGCCGATCCCGGCCATCGCCGCGATGGTCACGGCCACCGCGATGGCGATCTTCTCGGGCGACATTCCCGGCTGCCTCCTGCGCATTCCGGGCACCCCGGCCTCGGCGGCCTACACTGACGAGGCCTTCGCGATGACGCGCAAGGGCCAGGCCGAGGTCGCGCTCGGCGCCGGGCTCGTGTTCTCGGCAGTCGGCGGCCTGTTCGGTACCGCCGTGCTGATCGTCGCCTCGCCTGCGCTGGCCGACTTCGCGCTCAACTTCAGTTCCTTCGAATATTTCTGGCTCGTGCTGCTGGGCCTGACCTGCGCAGTCTTCATCACTTCCGACCGGCCCCTCAAGGGGGTCGTGACCCTGATGCTGGGCCTGCTGGTGGCCTGCGTGGGCCTCGGCAACCCGGCGGGCTTCCCGCGCTTCACCTTCGGCAACACAGAGATGACCGGCGGCATCGGCATGATCCCGATGATGATCGGCATGTTCGCGATCTCGGAGGTGATCCGCTTCGCGGTCGACACCTCGCCGCCGGCCGAACTGATGGTCTCGAAGGTCGGCAGCGTGCTCTCCGGACAGTGGGCGCTCGCCAAGAAATACCCGGTCCAGATCCTGCGCGGCAGCGTGCTGGGCACGGCGGTCGGCGCGCTGCCGGGCGCCGGCGCCGACATCGCGGCATGGATGTCGTACGCGATGAGCAAGAAGTTCTCGAAGGAGCCCGAGAAGTTCGGCACCGGCCACGTGGAGGGCATAGTAGAGTCGGGGTCCGCCAACAACAGCGCGCTGGCCGGCGCCTGGATTCCCGCGCTGGTGTTCGGCATTCCGGGCGACTCGATCACGGCGATCGTGATCGGCGTGCTCTACATGAAGAACCTGAATCCCGGGCCCACCCTGTTCACCACCAATCCGCAGAACATCTACGCGGTGTTCCTGCTGTTCATCCTCGCCAACCTGATCATGATTCCGCTCGGCATCCTGTGCATCAAGGTGTCCAAGCGCATCCTGCGGGTGCCGCGCAACGTGCTGATGCCGCTGATCCTGATCTTCTGCATCGTCGGCGCCTTCGCGATCAACAACTCGCTGTTCGACGTCGGCGTGATGCTGGTGGCGGGCATCGTGGCCTACCTGCTCGAGGAGAACGGCTTCCCGATCGCACCCGCCATCCTCGGCGTGGTGCTGGGCGGCATGCTCGAGGAGAACTTCATCACCTCGATGATCAAGTCCGACGGCAACCTGCTGGCGTTCTTCACGCGCCCGATCGCGGGCACGCTGGCCGTGCTTTCGCTGCTGATCTGGCTGTTCCCGCTGCTGCGGCGATGGCTGCGCAGTCGTCGGCTGGCGCCGGCGGCCTGAAGTCACGGCGCGGCCGGCCGCGCTGCTGCATGGAAGAATGAGCCTCCATGCGCAACTCACTCGATTTCAGTTCCTGGTCGGGCGTCGTGTCGACGCTGCTGGGCCTGGTGCTCGTGTCCCTGGTCGCGGTCGGCATTCGTCTGCTGGTGATGCAGGGCGTGCAGCAGCGGCGTGAACGCCAGAACCGCCAGATCAACGAGCGCCTCAAGACCTTGATCGCGGCTTACAAGACGCTGGGCGGCTCGTTCACGGGAGACCTTGCCGTCGATCCGCGGCACCTGCGCGAGCTGCGCGCCGCTGCCCTGGCCGACGAGGGCCCGGGGCCGGTCGATGACTCGCCGGGCTCGGATCGCAGGCGCCGCATCCGAGACGCAGTCGAGGCGGCGCTCTCGGACGTGATCCTGCTCGGCACGCAGGAGCAGGTGCGTCTCGCGGCGCGCGCAGCCAACGACATGGTGGCCGGCCGCACGGTCGAGACCGCGGAACTCGTTGTCTCGCTGCGCGCCTTCATCCGCGAGGTGCTCGACCTCGAGGAAATCCCGGCCGACCTCGCAATGCCTCGCCAGGGGCCGGTGCGCGGCAGTGGCAGCGGCAGTTCGGCACGTGGCGCGCGCGCAGCGGGCGGCGGCGGCAAGGAAGGCGGCGCGAGCGGCGGCGGGGGCAAGGGCGCAGGCGGCATGGGGACGGGCGGCGGCATGGGTGCAGGCGTCGGTGCAGGTGCCGGCATGGGCCTGGGCGGCGCGCTGCGAGCCGATGGCGACGCCGACGGCGCGCCACCGGCCTGAGGCACTGCCTGCGTCATGTAACTCCGAAAGCCCGGGCCACGAACATGAATGAGGCGGGTCTGCGAGACTCGATGGCCGACGGCCCACCGTCGCCGAACCGCCGGGCTTCCAAGGAGCAATCGATGACGCACGAAAAGACTTCCATTTCCACCGTTGGCGGCACGGGGGGTGCCGGTTCGCGGATGCGCCTCGCGGGCGTGGCGGCACTCGCCCTGCTGCTCGCGGTCGGCGCCTGGCAGGCAGCGCCCTCGTTCGCGGCCGAGAGCGCGGTCGTGATCCCTGCCCCGCTCGACGATCCGGCGGTGGCGGGCGCCACCACCGAGACGGCCGTGCTGGCGGGCGGCTGCTTCTGGGGTGTGCAGGGCGTCTTCCAGCGCGTGAAGGGCGTGACGAACGCGGTGTCGGGCTACGCGGGCGGCGACGAGAAGGTCGCCAACTACGACGCGGTCAGCGGGGGCAGCACCGCCCATGCCGAGGCAGTCCGCATCAGCTTCGATCCCCGGCAGATCAGCTACGGACGCATCCTCCAGATCTACTTCTCGGTCGCCCACGATCCGACCGAGCTGAACCGCCAGGGTCCCGACCACGGCACGCAGTACCGCTCGACCGTGTTCGCCCAGAGCGCAGAACAGGCGCGCATCGCCAAGGCCTACATCGCCCAGCTCGACAAGGCCCGAAGCTTCCGAAAGCCGATCGCGACCACCATCGAGATGCAGAAGCGCTTCTTCCCGGCCGAGGCCTACCACCAGGACTACCTCACGAGAAATCCTTCGCAGCCCTATATCGCCTTCAACGACATGCCGAAGATCGACAACCTCAGGAAGATCTTCCCGGCGACCTACCGCGCCGAGCCGGTGCTGGTGGGCGGGCGGCTGCCAGGCTGAGGATCACGCTGCGCCATGAGCTCCCTGCCGCTGTTCGCCGAAGCCCCGATCGAGACGCATCGCACGGCCTTCGCGCACTGGCTCGCCGACAAGCAGGCGACGGGATCGCTGCGCCAGCCCGGCTCGATCGAGGTGTACCGCGAGATGTGGGGCGCCTTCACGGCATGGTGCCTGGGCCAGTCGCCCGCGGTGACGCTCGATTCGCTCGACCTGCGCGACCTGCAGGCCTTCCATGCCGCCCGCTTCGGACGCAAGAGCGCGGACCTGTCGCTATCGCCGCGTCACGCGTTGCGGCTCATGCGGCTGATCGATCGGGTGCTGCGCCATCACGCCGCAGAGCGCGGTGTGCCCGCCAACGCGGCCGCCGCCGACTGGCTGGCCGCGCATCCCGAGGTGCGCTATGCCGAGGCGGCCAAGGCCGATCCGCTGCCTGAGTTCCTGTCCGTGGCCGAGGCCCGGCACCTGATCGCCTTCCTGTCGAATGCACGCCCGCGACCGGGCCTTTCGGCGGCCCGACGCCATGCCCACGAGGCCTTCGCCTGGCAGGAGCTGCGCAATCGCACGGCCGTGGCCCTGCAGCTGGGCGGCGGCCTGACGCCCGGCGACGTGCGCGCGCTGACCCTCGAATCGCCGATCGTGCGCGGCGGACGCATCCGCGACCTGCCCTGGAAGCTGGCAGTACCGGGCGACGGGGGCTCCGCGCCGCGCCAGACGCCGATCGCGCCATGGGCCGGCGAGTTGCTGCAGCACTGGTTGCAGGTGCGTGCCGAGTCCCGGATCGCGGGCGTCTTCCTCTTCCCGTCGACGCGAAGCGGCAAGCCCTGGGGCAAGGAATCGCAATACAAGTCGGCCCGCCAGGTGCTCGAGGACGCGGGACTGGACAGCAGCGAAGGCGGATCGTTCCGGCTGCGCCACACCTTCGCGCTGCGCCAGCTGCGCCGCGGCTTCGAACCCGAGGTGGTCGCCGCCTGGCTCGGCGTCGAGCCCGAGGTGATGGCGCGCTACCGGCGCGTGGTGGCGACGCCGGTCGACGTGGTGTGAAGCTGCAGCGTCATGCGGCGCACAGCGCGTCGGCCAGGCGCGCGCCGTAGCGCTGCTCGGCCGCCGCGAGCGAACCCGCGATCGAGGGATGCAGCCGCACGCCCTGCGCCAGGCCCTTCTCCCGCCGCCGGAGACCGGCCTCGCCGGGCAGCCGCACGGGCCTGTCTGCATCGACGGGAACATTGCCGCGGCACTGCGCCGCCACATGGTCCATCTGGCGCAGGAAGGCCTCCTTGCCGCCGAAGGCATGCAGGTCGTGCAGCGTGACGTGCACCGTCGCGCCCCAGCCCTCGGGTGGATCGGCGCGGCCGTGGCCCGCGAGCCCGGCGGTCAGCGTCTCCACCAGCAGCGCCATGCCGTAGCCCTTGTGGCCGTGGCTCAGGCCGCCGACCGGAAGCAGCGTGCCCGGCGGCTTGTCGAACAGCACCTGGGGATCGTTGCTGGGCCGGCCCGCGGCATCGATCAGCCATTGCTCGGCGAAGGTCTCGCCCGCGGCGCGCTTGCGGTTGCTCATGCCGTTGGTGGTGATCGAGGCCGAGATGTCGACCATGACGCCGCCGTCGCCGAGCGGGAAGCCGAGCGCGATCGGGTTGGGCGTGAACACCGCCTGCGTGCCGCCGAAGGGGGCGACGCTGGCGGTGTTGGGGTCGGAACAGGCCAGCACCATCAGCATGTCCTCCTGCAGCGCGCGCAGCATGTAGACCGCAAGGCAGGCGATGTGATGGCTGCGTCGGATCACGAGCGACGCCGTGCCGAGCGCGCGCGCCCGTGGCAGCAGCGTGTCCATCGCCTGTTCCATGAGCCAGGGGCCCGGCAGGCGGCGGCCGTCCCAGAGGATGGCCGCGGGCCGGTCCGACAGCACCGCCGGCGCACCCTCGCGCGCCATGCCACCCGATTCGATTTCCTTCAGGTAGCCCGCGAGCAGCGCGAGGCCGTGCGTGTCGTGGCCGAGCAGGTCGCCGTCGACCAGCGTGCGGGCCACCGTGGCGGCCATCGGCGCCGCGAGGCCGGCGCCCTCGAGCAAGGTGGTGGCGTAGCCGACCAGGGCGTCGGGTCGGTAGAGACGATCGGTGGGGGAGTTCGTGTCTTGCATGGTGTGCGGCCGACCCCCGCCAGGGGCATCGACGAAAGTTCCTGTCAACGGGCTGCGGGCAGTGGTGTGGGCTCGCGTCTTCCGCGCATCGCGCCGATGCCTGCGCACAGCACCAGCACCAGCGCGCAGGCCGCGAGGAAATAGAAGAGGCCGTGGCCGACGCCCGCGGTCTTGCCGGTCAGGTCCCGCGTCGAGGCCACCACGGTGATGCCGATCAATTGGCCGTACTGCTTGGACAGCGTGCCCAGCGCCGAAGCATCGCCAGACTGGCCGGCGGGAAACGAAGCGATGATGCCAGCCGTGGCCGACGCATTGGAGAACCCGTAGCAGGCGCCCGCACAGGCCAGCACCAGGGCCGCAAGCCCGGTCGACTGGCCGGCCTCGGCCCCGAAGGCCGAAAGCGCCAGCCCCAGCACCGCCGCGGCGGCCAGCAGGAAGGCCAGGTTCGACCTGTTCGCTGCGACCAGCGATCCGGTGCCGAAGCTCGCGGCGATCCCGACCACGGCCATCGGCAGGCAGGCGAGGCCGAACACCAGCGCGCTGTGATGCAGGTCGGTCTGGATGAAATAGGCGGCCCACAGCATGGCGGCCGCGATCGCGGCGAAACCGAACATGCCGGCACAGAAGGGCGCGAGGATCCTGAGCGCCAGCTGCAAGTCTTCGGCACCGAGCTGGCGGCCGCCGCGCGTGAACATGACCAGCGCCGCCAGCATCGCAGCCGCGGCGCCGACGACGAGCAGCACCGCGACCGCGTCCTTCTGACCGACGAAGAATGCCAGCGCGACCAGCACGATCGAGACGATCAGTTCGTGCAGCACCGGCAGCTTCGACGGCTGCCGGGAGGCGTTGGCGGCTGCGGTCGCATCGGGGCCCTGCGCGAACGCGACCACGCCGGTCAGGGCCGTGGCGGCGGCAGTGAAGACGAGCAGCGAATGCCAGCCCCAGGCATTCACCATCGCGCCGCCGAGCACGGGCGACAGGCCGAAGCCCGCCACGCCGGCGGCGGACCAGATGCTCATCACGAAGGGTTGCTTCGCCGGTGGCACGCCGAGCCGCAGCAGGAGCAGGGCCGAGGGCGACAGCAAGGCGGCGAAGGCGCCCTGCGCGATGCGAAGCGCAATGAGCAGCGCGGCATCGTCGGCCCATGCGCAGGCCAGCGAAGAGGCAGCGTAGCCCGCCATGCCGACCAGAAAGATCGCTCGGGCACCGAGCCGGTCGCACAGCATCCCCGCGGGCCGAAGGCATCCGATGCGTGCCAGCAGGAAGCCGGAGATGATCCACTGGACCTGCGAGCCGCTGGCCTGGAGGTCGGAAGCGATCCGGGGCATCACCAGGCTGAAGGCGCTTCCCATGGAGGCGCCGAGGTAGGTCGCGCAGGTTGCGCAGGCGATGAGAACGATCTGCCGAGCCGTCCATGGATGCGCCGCCGTCTTGTCGCTCACCGGATCTCCCGCATCGAGGTTGATGTGCAGGGCCGCCGCCTGCATCGCGTCACGGCGGCCCGCGAGGCACGATTATGCGTGCTTCGCCCGGCCATCGCGGCCTGGCCCGCCGACCCTCGCGACGCCGCTCAGGGGGCGGCAGCATCCTCCCGATACCACCGATCCTTTGCCAGCATCACCCGGTGATGCCCCTGCCCCGACGGCATCATCGGAAAGCAGTTCTCCTGCGCTGCCACCTGCACGTCGAGGAAGAACGGCCCCTCGCAGGCGAGACACTCGGCCAGCGCCGCTTCGAGCTCGTCGGGGTGCGACACGCGCCGCGCGCCCCAGCCGAAGGCGCGGGCCAGCGCGACGAAGTCGGGCAGTGCCTCGTTCCAGCTGTGGCTCAGGCGGTTGCCGTGGTTGAGTTCCTGCCACTGGCGCACCATGCCCATGTAGCCGTTGTTCGACAGCACCAGCTTCACGGGCGTGCGGTGCTGCACCGCGGTCGAGAGCTCCTGGATGTTCATGAGCACCGAGGCATCGCCGCTCACGCAGACCACCAGCGCATCCGGGTGCGCGACCTGCGCGCCGATCGCCGCCGGCAGGCCGTAGCCCATGGTGCCGGCGCCACCCGAAGTGAGCCAGCGGCCGGGCCGCTCGAAACGCAGGTACTGCGCGGCCCACATCTGGTGCTGGCCGACATCGGTCGAGACGATCGCATCGCGCCCATCGAGCTGCCGCTGCAGCGAGGACATCAGTTGCTGCGGCAGGATCGTGTCCGTGCGAGGGTCGAAGTCGAAGCAGCGCTCGCCGCGCCAGCGCTCGATGCGCTGCCACCAGGCCTCGAGCCGCCCGGGCGGCAGGTCGTCGAGCTGCGGCATGTCGAGCAGCGCATCGAGCACCGCGCCGCAGTCGCCGACCAGCGGCGCATCGACCTTCACGATCTTGTCGATGCTGCCGGGATCGATGTCGACGTGGATCTTGCGTGCCTGCGGGCAGAACTCGTCGAGCTTGCCGGTCACGCGGTCGTCGAAGCGCGCGCCGATGCAGACGACGAGGTCGGCCTCGTGCATCGCGAGGTTGGCCTCGAGCGCGCCATGCATGCCGAGCATGCCGACGAAGCGCGGATCGGAGGCCGGGAAGGCGCCCAGCCCCATCAGCGTGAGCGTGCATGGCGCGTCGAGCTTGTGCACCAGCCGCGCGAAGGCCTCGCAGGCTGCCGGACCGGCGTTGATCAGGCCGCCACCGCCATAGAAGATCGGTCGCCGTGCGGTCGACAGCAGGTCGGCGGCGCGCTGCAAGGCGCCGCGCGGCGGCAGGCGCGGCGCACGGCTGGCGGTCCCTTTCGGCGTGTCGGTCGCCGATGCCCGAGGGGCCGAGGGCGCTCCGTGACCCGAAGGCGCAAGAAGGCCCGAAGGCGCCAGCTGCACGTCCTTCGGCACGTCGAGCAGCACCGGCCCGGGACGGCCGGTCGCCGCGATGTCGAGCGCGCGCCGCACCAGTGCCGGGAGGTCGCCGGCCGCCCGCGCCTGCGCGTTCCACTTGGTGACCGGCCGCGACATGCCGAGCGCATCGCACTCCTGGAAGGCGTTGGTGCCGATCACGCTGCTCGCGACCTGGCCGCTGATGCACAGCACCGGGATCGAATCGCTGATGGCATCGAGCAGGCCGGTCATCGTGTTGCCGACGCCGGGGCCCGAAGTGACCAGCACCACGCCGACACGCCCGGTCGTGCGTGCATAGCCCTCGGCCGCGTGCACCGCCGCCTGTTCGTGGCGCACGAGGATGTGGCGCAGTCGCGGTTCGCCGTGGAGCGCGTCGTAGAGCGGCAAGGCGGCGCCGCCCGGATAGCCGAACAGCGTGTCGACGCCGCATTCGATCAGGGTGTCGAGCAGCGCCTCGGCGCCGTTGCGCACGCGGACAGGCGGGGCAGGCGCGGCAGCGGGCGCAGGCATAGGGGACGAATGGGTTTCGGCGAGAAGCGTGTTCATGACGTCATTCTTCCGGGACTGCGGCAGAATGTGCATCACATTTACGTCAATATGGCCTTCTATTATGAAAACCAATCGCCCAAAAGACGATGCAGCCGAAGATCCATCGGACAGCGTGGACCTGGCCATCCTGCGCGTGCTGCGTGAAGACGCGCGCAGCACCCTGCAGGAGATCGGCGCCCGCGTCGGCCTGTCGCCCACCAGCTGCTGGACCCGCATCAAGAAGCTCGAGGCGCAGGGCGTCATCCGGCGCTACACGGTCGAGCTCGATCCGGCCAAGCTCGGCTACCACGACTTCGTGATCGTCCAGCTCACGCTCGAGAGCCACACCGACGAGACGCTCTACGAGTTCGGACGCGTGCTCGCGACCATCCCCGAGATCCAGGAGGCCTACCTGGTCTCGGGCGACTACGACTACTACATCCGGATCGCGGTGCGCGACACGCGCGACTACGAACGCCTGCTGCGCGAGAAGCTCTACAAGATCCCGGGAATCCGTCACAGCAAGTCCAGTTTCGTGCTGCGCGTGCTGAAGGAGGCCAGTGTTCCACTAGGTTGAATTCGCGAGGCCGATGGTAGGCTGGCAGACCCATGGCGCCCCGCACCCTTCCCTCATGAACAGCAGCGACGAGCAACCCGTCCAGGCGACGAGCGACAACGAGGCGGCTCGCGGCGAGCGGCCCCGAGACGGCAATGGATCGGGCGATGGAGCGGGCGATGGAGCGGCCGATGCTTCCGGCAACGTCCGCCGCAGGCGCCGTCGGCGCTCGTCCTCCTCCTCCTCCTCCTCGTCCTCGTCTTCCTCGTCGAGACGCCGCCGAAAGAAGGGCTGGCGCGCCCTGGTGGCGCCGGTCCTGCTGGTGCTCGCGGTGGTCGGTGTCATCGGGTTCTACGTGTCGACGGTCGGCCCGGACCCCAATCCGTCGTCGACCTCTATGGCCGCCGCGAGTGCGCCGAAGTCCACCGAACGCACTGCGGCGCTGCCGCCGCTCAAGCTGCCGGCCGACGATGCGGCGCACCAGTCGGGGATGGAATGGTGGTACTACAACGGCATCCTCTCGGCCAAGGGCGGCGAGCGCTATGCCTTTCACGTCGCGGTCTTCGTCGCCAACGGGCTGATCAAGCACACGGTGCTGCACGCGGCCCTGACCGACCTGCAGACCGGCAAGCGCTTCGAGCACCAGACACGCACTGCGGGTGCACCCGCAAGGCCTGCAGCCGAAGGCCTGGACATGCAGCAGGACAGCTGGCGCTTCGCCATCGCGGGCCCGCTTCACCTGCTGCGCGTCGACGGCCCCGGCTTCGCTTTGATGCTCGACCTCAAGGACAGCGACAGGAAGGCGGTCGCCCACCGCGCCGCGGATTCGGCCACGCCCGGCCTGCTCGACTTCGGCGCCAGCGGCATCAGCTACTACTATTCGCGCCCGCGCATGCCCACCGTGGGCCAGATCACGATCGCGGGCGATCGCGTGCCGGTCTCGGGCGAGGTCTGGTTCGACCACCAGTGGGGCGACTTCGACGTCCTCAGGCTGGGCTGGAACTGGTTCGCGCTGCACCTGGCCGATGGTTCGGACCTGATGGTCTACGAGCTGTTCGATTCCGACGACGGCCGAAAGGTGATGACGGCCGGCACGCTTTCCAACGCCGACGGCTCGGTGCCCCTCAAGCCCGGCGACGTCACGCTCCGCCCCACGCGCGCATGGACCAGCCCGAGGACGCGCATCGAGTATCCGGTCGAATGGACCGTGCAGTTGCCCACGGGCACGCTCGAGGTCAAGCCGCACTTCGCCGATTCGGAGTTCGACTCGAGCGCGACCAGTGCCAACATCTACTGGGAAGGGTCGGTGAAGGCCACCGGCAGCACCACCGGCGAAGGTTTCCTCGAGCTCAGCGGCTACGACCGGCTGAGTTCGATGCGGCCGAACCGCAACGCGAAGTAGCGCGCAGGCAATAGGCTGCGACAGGCGGCCGCGCCAACAATTCCACTGCCCGGCTCACCTCGCCTGGAAATTGCGCGCGAGCGTCCATTGCGCGACGTTGATGCCCAGTTCCTCGCCGCGCACCAGCGAATTGCGAAAGTGCATGCCACCGTAGATGCGGGCGCCTCGCACCTCGTCCACCAGGGCTTTCGTCGAGGCGAACGCATGCGTGGTTCCCGTCACCGTGCTGTCGAACGAGAACTCGACCTGCTCGGTGCGGTAGTAGGTCTTGAGCGTCTCGGCGACGGCAGCCGACACGCATGCGTGAGCGGCAGGATATTCCGGATGGTTGGGCGTCGGCACGATCGGCTTCCAGGCGGTGTCGGGAACGGTGGCAGGGTTGCCGTCGGTGTCGGCCAGCGGAATGGCGCTCTGCGGCCGCCAGGTTTCGTAGTGGTACTTCGACTCGAAGCAGGCGATGCCGGCGTCGGCCTCGATCGCGAACAGCATGGCCATGAGCCGCGCCTGATCCACGAGAGCGCCATCCGTCATGGCGAAACGTCGCAGGTTGCGGGGCCAGAAGCGGTTCGGCGGCTCGGTGTGGAAGCGCGCGATCTCGAGTTGTTCCGACGTGCGCGTGCTGCCGACGGCGCCTCCGAGCAGGCGGGTCTCGTTGAAGTCGGCCGCATACGGTTCGCTGTCCAGTGCCGGCGGCGGGGGCGTGCGGAATTGCGATGCGCTCTCCAACGCGTACGGCTTGATGTACGGCCCGAAGCGGTTCACCGGGTTCACACCGCGAAAACGCCCCGGCGCGGTGCCCGGCACATACGGCGCCAACACCACGGAGCGACCATCGTCGGCGCGCAGCGTCAGGATTGCCCGCGCCATCACGTTGCCCACTTCGACGCCCTGGCTCTTGGCCGAACCCTCCTCGATCGACGCCAGCGCGCGCACGTAGGCGTCCTGGTATTGGCCCGATCGATTCGGGAACAGGCCGTTCAGGACGCCACGAGCGGCCGCCGCGACGGCGGCCGGCTGCGAGGCGTCTGCGCCGACTTCAACCGGTACCGTGATGCCGTAGAGCTGGTACTTGCCGGTGATCGCGGCAAGCGCGTTGTAGATCGCAAGGTGAACGGCCGCCAGATCCACCGCGTCCGAAGGTCGCTGTTCGGCGGCCGTTCCGGTGGTCGCGGCGGGCTGGTTGATGGTGTCGATCGCGACTTCGTTCCACTGGCTCACGGGATTGGGTCCGGTCACCTGGATCTTGACCGGCGCCGGGGTCGTCGCGACGGGGGCGAATCCGGCGCCGGAGAATCCGTTGCCCCCACCGCCGCCGCCGCATCCTGAAACAAACGCGGATGCGGCGATCAGCAGGCCCGGCAGAGCGCGCTTCGACTTCGGCTGGTTCATGGGTTTCTCCTCGGGGAAGATGTGGACGGGAAAGTCCACGTTAGGCGTGATGGCACCAAACTCCACGAGCGCAAGCCGATCAAGTGACGATGATTCGGCGAGCAAGTGGCGGGCAGGCGCTATCCGGACGGGTGAAACAGGCAGAGAATCCATCGGCGGCCGCAACGACGCCGGCCCGGGAACGAGGTGGCTGCGTGAACGACGAGCAATCGGCGATCGATGAACAGTCTGGACCACACCCCGCATCGGCTCGCGGCTCGATCGGGATCACGGCCGTCGTGCGATTCGCCGATTTCGAGTTCGACTTCGAACGCGACCAGTTGCGCAGGGCCGGCGTCCCGATTCCGCTCAGCCCCAAACCCGGCGCCCTGCTGCGCTACTTCCTTGCCAATCCCCAGCGTCTGATCTCCAAGGCGGAACTCATGAGCAGCCTGTGGAGCGGCGTGGTCGTGACCGACGACTCGCTGGTCCAGTGCGTGGGCGAGCTGCGCAGCCGGCTCGGCGACCAGGGGCCGAAGCTCATCACCACCGCGCCGCGGCGGGGCTACACCTTCGAGGCCGAGGTTCGACCGGTCACCGCTGCCCGGCACGATTCGCGCGTCACCGTGGCGGGACAGACGAGGCAGGCCGACACGGCCGCGGCCGCCGCGCAACCGACGGCAGCCCGCTCCCGTCGGGGCAGGTATTTTCTTGCCGCGACCCTGGCACTGGTCTGCAGTGTCATCGTCGGCGCCGCCTGGTATCTGACCCGCGCACCCGCAACCCTCGGCCTCGACGAGGAGATCGCCCGCCGCAACGTGACCGTGCTGATGCCTTTCAAGGCCGTGGGCGATCGTCCCGTCCCCGCCCTCGTGCGAGACGGGCTGGTCGACGAGATCGCGGCCCAGTTCTCCGAACGCCAGGGCGCCCGGATCCTGCGCTCCCCGAGCAGCCCGGATGCGCGCTATCACCTCAACGGGCGCATCTCGGCGCACGGCAACGGTGTCGCGGTCGACGCCCAGTTGACTTCGGTTTCCGACGGCACGGTGGTCTGGTCGGAGCATTTCGAAAGCCTCGACGCCGACGACCCCAGGATCAATTTCGATATTGCGCTGCGCGTCGTCGGCAGCGTGCGGGCCCGCATGAGGGAGATGCACCGCGCCCGCGTCGCCCGCCCCGGCCACCGGTTCGACACCGTCGATCTGGTGCTGTCGGGCTGGTACGACGTCGATGGCCGCCAGACGCCCGAAGACGTCCGCCGAGGCAAGGCGCGTTTCGAGCAGGCACTGCGCGTCGATCCTCAGTCGGTCATCGCGCTGACCGGCCTCGGCGCCGCACTGATGGCCGAGCGTTTCGGCAATTCCGGCGAGCCCACGCCCACCGACGTGGCCGAGTCGGAGCGGGTCGCCGCAAGGGCGCTCGCGATCAGTCCCAACAACTCGGTGTCGCTCATCAACTGGGGCAACGTGCAGCTGTTCCGTGGCCAGCCCGACCTCGCACTGCCGATGTTCGAGCGGGCCGTGCAGCGTGCGCCCTCGAATCCGAATGCGCACCTGCGCTATGCGGCCGCGCTGATGCTGGTCGGCAGGGCGTCGGAGATGCAGCCGAGCATCGACCAGGCTCTGCGCATCGGCCAGCGCGACTCCCGCATCCTGGCGGCCGCCCACTACGTGGCGGCGCAGGCTGCCTTTGCCATGGGCGACGACGAGCGCGCCTATGCGATGGCGCGCCGCGCCCTGGTGGAGCGACAGAACTACGGACTCGCGTTCTCGATGCTGGCATCGATCGATGCGTTGCATGGCCGCCCCGACGACGCGGCCCGGCACATGGCGGAGCACCGCCGGCTCATGCCGCACAGCACGATCAGCCGCTACCTGCTCAACAACCCCGGCTCCGGCAGCTTCCTGGCCACGCGTACCCGCATGTCAGAAGGGCTGCGCGCAGCCGGCTTGCCGGAGCAATAGCGTCGCGGTGCTTGCCGGTCCTGGCGTCGACTAGCGGCCAGCGGCCGCGGTCGGCGCGGCGGGAGCGGCCGGTTGCGCGCCCACCGTCCCGCCCACGTCCCTCAGCAGGCGCTTGAACTCCGGCGAATCCGCGAGGATCGTTCCGGCGGCAGCGCGCAGTCGATCGACCGCCTCGTCGGGCAGCACGAAGCTGGTCGGCTGCCGGTTCAGGTAGTCGATCTCCGCCTTGTCCTTGAGCGCCGAGAACGACACGTCGATGGCGTAGATCTCGGCTTCCGGCCCGCGCGACATCGCCGCGAGCGCAGGATCACTGGCGGCGCCCGCGGACTGCCTGATCTGCCGCATGGTCCGCCAGCGCGACGCCATGTCGCGCAGCAGCTCGACGGCTTCGAAGGAATTGCGGTCGATCGGCACGCCGCTCGACTTCAGCAGGATCTCCACGCTGCCGGGCGGCGATTCGGATTCGTCCCACTTCGTCGGCGGCACCGACAGCGAGTTGACGATGACGACGACGACGCGCCTGGCGCTGTCGAGTGGCGTCGGCATGCCGGCTTCCTGCATGGCCTCGAGCACCTCGAGCGCATCGAGCACGCCGCGCATGCCCACGTTGTCCGACACGCCGCCGTCCACCAGGTGGAGGTAGGGCCGCCTGGCGCCGTCGCTGAAGTCGCCGAGCGACCGGAGCGAGCGGATGGCCCGCGCAGCAGGCCGCGGCGGATTCTCGGTATCCATGAAACGATCGACCCAGGCGGGCTGGACGAGGTTGCAGCTGCCGCCGTAGTTGTTGAGCGTGACCGGAGAGAGCACCACCGGCACTGCCGAAGAAGCCGCGGCCGCGCGCGACAGCGGCACGGCGTCGAGGTCGGAGCACAGCACGTCGAACATGCCCTGCTGGAACACCAGGCGGGCGCCGCTCGAGATGTCGGTGGCCGAGGCTAGGATCAGCGGTCCCTTTCCGCGGTTCAGGTCACCGAAGGTCGCGCCATGGAAAAGCACCTCGTCGTAGAGCTCGGACGCGAGCTCCGAGCGGCCCCACGCGGTGGACGACAGCCGGGCCCAGTTGCCGGGATTGAGCGAGCGCGAGACGATCTCGCCCTGCACGTCGCGCTTGAGAAAGCGCTGCTCGTAGTCGTCGAAGAGCTTGTCGCCGTAGAGGCCGTAGGCGAGCGCCGTGAAGCTGCCGCCCGAGATGCCCGTGATCACGTCGACCTGGTCGATCAGCCGGGCCCGGCCACCCTTCGGACCGACGATCTCGGTGCGACGCATGTATTCGAGCACACCGTACGAGAAGGCCGCCGCGCGCGTGCCGCCACCGGAGAAGGCCAGGATCACGAGCGTGTCCTTGTCCTTGTTCAGGGCGGCCTGGCGTGTCTCGAAGCGGTAGCCCTTGGAGGGGTCGGCCTGCTTGAGGGGCGGGTTGACGGGGCGGGCCGCGCAACCGGCCAGCAAGACGAGGCCGAATGCGAGGGCCCAGCGGGAGATTGCTGCTTTGACCATGATTTCGAGCTTTGGTTGAGCTGCGACCATAACGCCTCCGCGGGACACGGCTACGACGCCTCGGCGGGGCGCGGTGCCGACCCTTCGACCACGCTGCGCAAATGCAGGTCGCTCTGCGGCCGCGGCAGCTCGATGCCGGCTTCGGCCAGGCCCTCGCGCACCGCCACCGCGAGGTTGCTGCGAACCACCATCCAGCTCATGCCGTCGGTGGTCCAGGCGCGCAGGCTGAAGGTCAGCAGGCCGGCGCCCATGTCGGTCATGAGGGCCGCCGGCTCGGGCACCGAGGCCACGCCTTCGACATTGCGGGCGATGCCGACCAGCAACTCGATGGTCCGGCGCGGCGGCACCTCGGGTCCGGTGCTGACATCGATGTCGACGCGGCGGCGCGTGCCGCGCAGCGTCCAGTTGATCAGCTTGTCGGCCAGCAGCATGCCGTTGGGAACGACCACGTCGGCACCCTCGAAGGTGGTCACGATGGTGGCGCGCATGCCGATGCGCCGCACCGAGCCGGTCATGCCCGCGACCTCGACCACGTCGCCGGGCTGGATCGGGCGCTCGAACATCATGATGAGGCCCGCCACGAAATTCTTCACCACGTCCTGCAGGCCGAAGCCGATGCCGACGCCGAGCGCACCGAAGACGATCGCCAGCTGCCCGATCGGAAAGCCGAGCACCGCGAGCGCCGTGAGCAGGCCGATCGTCAGGATCGTGTAGTAGCTCAGCGTCGAGATGCTGTTGCCGACGCCGCGCGTGACCGCCAGCGAAGGCAGGATGTCCTCGGCCAGCAGCGTGCGCAGGGTGCGTGCGAGCCAGAAGGCCAGCACGGTCGCGGCCACGAAGGCCGCGATGTTGCCGAGGCTGATCGACACCACGCCGAAGGAGAACGAGTGCGCGAGCACTGCGCGCAGCAGGTCCGACAGCGGACGGTAGAGCCGGAAGGCCTGCAGCGTGACCACCAGGCAGGCGACCGCCATCAGCATGCGGCCGAGGCGCGCGCCGGCATCGATCAGCGCGCCGGCATTGCGGGTGCCGAACTGCGTGACGCCGCCGGCGCGCGTGAACAGGACCCGGGCCAGCGCGACCAGCACCGTGGCACCCGCGTACAGCGCCAGCGCAAGGTAGCTGCTGTCGAGCACGCCGCCCGTGAGCGTCGTCGCCAGCGACACGTTGCCGAGCACGTTCGAGACCGCGGCCGCACCGAGCACTGCGGCGGCGGTGCCGAGCAGGAAGTTCATCGCACTCGATCGCGGCACCTCGGCGGCGGTCGACGGGGCAGCGCCGGCGACCGGAACCGAGAGCCGCCGCGAGCGCGCGATCAGCCACAGCAGGGTGCCGGCCATCGACAGGTCCATGACCAGCAGCATGCTGCGGTAGACCAATTCGTTGCCGACCAGCAGCGAGGCCAGCACGTTGAGGAAATAGAACACCGCGCTCAGGTAGGCCCAGGGCCCGACCGCATTCAGCAGCCGCACGGGCAGCAGCCGCAGCACCGGCAGCCAGGCCAGCAGCATCACGGCCTGCTGCCGGATCGCCGGCCCCTGGAAGTCGAACACCACCGCGCCGAGCGCGAGCAGCACCAGCCAGGCGGCCCAGGGCCGGGTCAGCGCCCGCACCGATTCGGCCGTGGCCTGGCCCTGGGCGATCAGCTTGCCGGCCCGGTACTTGAGCCAGAACAGGAAGGGCAGCAGCAGCAGTCCGACGGCCGCCATCACGCGCAGCACCGGGGCGTTGGCAGCGTCGTGGTCGCGGGCGAAGGCGGTCTCGATCGCCAGGCTCTTGCGCACGCTCACGTTGGCGGCCTGCGCCGCCGCGCCGGCGCTCGAACCCTGCCAGAGCGGCGGCGCGTCCATCGAGAGCAGGCGGCGGTCCTGCTCCTCGACCTGGGTCCGCACGATCGCCTCCCCGGCTTCGGCTTCCCGTTCGAGGGCGGTGGCCCGGCGCCCCAGCTCGAGCGTCCACGACAGCGGCTCGGTGATGCGCGCCTCGGCCTCGTCGATCAGGGCGATCAGTTCGTCGATGCGCTGCACCAGCGCCGGCGCCAGCTCCGGCGTGGCGGCGCGCACCGCCTGCCAGGCCGCGCGCCGCTCGGCCAGCGAGGCGGCGTCTTCCGAGTGGGCATGGGTGGCGCGGGCCAGGCGGGCGCGCAGGTCGGCCACCTGACGCTCGTAGAGCACCCAGTGGCGCTGCAGGCTCTCGAGCCGGCGCACCGGCAGCAGCTTGAGGTCGCTGTCGGCGGTCAGCGCCGTCAACTGCGCGACGGCGGTCTCCTGGCGCTCGAGCACCTTCTCGAAGGCCGCGATGTCGTCGGCGGTGGCGGTGCGGCGCACTACCGCCTGCACGAACTGCTGGTCGCTGTCGGCGCGTGTGGTGATGTCGGCCGCGACGATGGGAGCCACGACCGGCCGTGCGGCGGCAGCGGGTGCATCGCCTGTCGACGACTGAGCCAGGGCGGGCGTGGCGAGCAGGATCAGCAGGCAGCCGAGCGTGGCCCGGAACATGCCGGCCCACCCGGCGGCGCGGCGCGGCCGACCGCACCGGATTCCGAGAATCGCTTTCATTTTTGATCTTGAGTTCGACATCCGGACTGTGTCAACACGAACGAAAACGACAGCCTGCCACGGCGCGCGTGACAAACCGCACGGTCCCGGCATCGGCTGCAAGGTCGACGAATACCGCCGCACGATCCGGCACGCTAAGTGCTGTCCCCTTTCAAAACCGCCTCAAAACAACTCGCGGAGGAGAAAGATGACACTTTTTGTCAGTCCGTATGACAACGAAGCGCTCAAGACGTCACGTCGGGCGCACGAGGACCGCATTCGCAGCGGCCTGCCCTACGTCATGCCCGAGGCGGAAGCACGTGCGCTGCTCGACCAGTACGTGCAGGTGGTCATGGAGGCGCGCGACGCGCTCAACGAACGCGGCATCCCGCGCGGCGAGTTCCCGCAGATGTTCAACTACTTCCTGCGCTGGGTCGACGCTGCGCGCCAGGCCTCGCTGGCCCGGCAGCCTGCCCGCGCGACCGCGCCCGCGCAGGCGACGCACGACGTGGGCGCGCCGCATTCGGTGACCTGACCGGCGCCGCGCGCCCGCTGCGGCGCGCGTCGCGCCGCGCTCCTACACGCGCGCCGCCGACCTCGTTGCATCGTAGGGCGGATGCGATTTCTCCCCGGCCTCCTGCTGGCAACGGCGATCGGCGCCGTGGGCTGGTCATGGCAGGCCGGCTGGCTCCGGCTGCCCGATGCGTTCAACCCCTGGAGCGACCTCGATCCGCTTGCGGCGCCGAACCTGCTCACGCCCTACAAGCTGCGCCGCGCGCGCGACGATGCGCCGCAGTGCTTCGCCGCGCTCGCGGCCAGCGGCGTGCGCTTCGAGCCCGTTGCCGATCGGCCGCTCGACGAGGGCTGCGGCTGGACCGATGCCGTGCGCCTCTCGCGCGGCCAGCGACTCGCGTTCAAGACGCCCGTCCTGCTGAGCTGCCGCACCGCGCTCTCGTTCGCGATGTGGGAACGGCATGCCCTGATCCCCGCCGCCGAAGCCGAGCTCGGCGGCGCGCTGGTCGGCATCGAGCACCTGGGCAGCTACGCCTGCCGGTCCGTTCGCACCGACGACCACGGCGCCAACACATCGCAGCGACGCAGCCGCCATGCGACCGGCGATGCGATCGACATCTCCGGCTTCAGCGGACCGGGCAGCATGCGGATCTCCGTGCGGCAGGACTGGCAGCGCACCGCCGTGCCCGGCCGGCCCGACACGGGCCGCTTCCTGCGTGCCGCGCGCGACGGCGCCTGCCGCTTCTTCGACGGCGTGCTGAGCCCCGACTACAACGCGGCGCACGCCGATCATTTCCACCTGGAGGTCGGCGGCTGGCGCACCTGTCGCTGAGTCGGCGCTGTCCTGCGATCCAGGCGGCCATGGGCTGCGTATGCAGCGCATGAAGCCTCGTTACCCTGCCGTCGTGCTCGGCGTCGCCCTGCTGGCGCTGCTCTCGGCCTGTTCTCCCTTCAGGATCGTCAACGGCCTGGTGCCGAGCGGCACCCACCAGATCGAAGCCGATATCGCCTACGGGCCGTTGCCGCGCCAGCGGCTCGACATCTACCGGCCGCTGGCCTCACGGCTGCCGGCCGGCGCCAGACCACCGCTGGTCGTGTTCTTCTACGGCGGCAACTGGAGCAGCGGCGAACGCGCCGACTACCGCTTCGTCGGCGAAGCGCTGGCCGCGCGCGGCGCGGTCGTCGCCATCGCGGACTACCGGCTGTCGCCCGAGGCGACCTACCCGTCCTTCGTGGCCGACAGTGCGCGTGCCGTGGCCTGGGCGATCGGCCATGCGGCGGCACTCGGCGCCGATCCGGGCCGCGTCTACGTGATGGGTCACAGCGCGGGCGCCTATCTGGCCGCCATGGTCGCGCTCGATCCGCGCTGGCTGGCCGCCAACGACGCCAGCCCGAAGCAGCTCGCGGGCTGGATCGGCCTGGCCGGCCCGTACGACTTCCTGCCGATCGGCGACCCGAAGACCCGCGTCGCCTTCGACTGGCCCGCGACACCGGCCGACTCGCAGCCGCTCGCGCATGCCTCGGCCGCATCGCCGCGCGCACTGCTGATGGTGGCGACGCACGACCGGCTCGTAGACCCCGCGCGGAACTCGGGCGCCATGGCGCAGCGGCTGCGCGCCGAGGGCGTCGAGGTGACATGGCGCGGCTTCGACGACCTGAGCCACGTGACATTGATCGGCGCCGTCGCCGGGCCCTTCGAATGGCTGGGCGGGCCGGTGCTGCCACCGCTGCTGGACTTCATCGGCCTGAAGGCCGATGCGCGATGAACGCACTCAGGCCGATTGCGAAACCCGTTCGCGGTACATCTCGCGCATGCGGGTCTTCAGGAACTTGCCGGTGGCGGTCTTCGGGATCGCCTCGACGAACTCGTAGTCGTCGGGCAGCTGGAAGCGCGCGAGCTTCGGCGCCAGGAAGGCGCGCAGCGCAGCGCCGTCGACTTCGCCGCCCGGGCGCTTCACGGCCACCACCAACGGGCGCTCGCCCCACTTCGGATGCCCGATCGCGACCACCGCCGCCTCGGCCACCGCTGGATGGCCCATCACGAGGTTCTCGAGCTCGACCGAGCTGATCCATTCGCCGCCCGACTTGATCATGTCCTTGCTGCGGTCCACGAGGCGCATGTAGCCCTCCGGATCGATGGTGCCGATGTCGCCGGTGCGCAGCCAGCCGTCGGCCGTGAACTTGGCCGGGTCGTTCGGCGTCGCGTGGTAGGCGCCCGTGACCCAGGGTCCGCGTACCTGCACCTCGCCGGATGACTTGCCGTCCCAGGGCTGCAGGCCCTCGGCCTCGTCGACGATGCGCATCTCGACGAAGGGCGTGGCGATGCCCTGCATCGCGCGCAGCGCATGCCGGTCGGTGTCCGGCAAGGCCTGGTGCGCCGGCTTGAGCACCGGCACGCTGCCGAGCGGCGAGGTCTCGGTCATGCCCCAGCCCTGCACGATGTGCATGTCGTGCGAGGCGAAGTTGGCGATCATCGAAGTCGGCACGGCGGCGCCACCCACCAGCATGCGCATGCCCTTCACGAGCTTGCGCTCGCGCGTGGGGTTCGAGAGCGACTGCCAGACCATCATCCAGATGGTCGGCACGCCGAGCGCCATGGTGGTCCCGCCCTCCTCCATGAGGTCGAGCAGGTCCTCGCCGCCGAGGTGCGGGCCAGGCAGGATCTGGCCGGCGCCGACCATCATGGCCGAGAAGGGCACGGCCCAGGCGTTGGCATGGAACATCGGCGTGACCATCATCACCTGGTCGCGCGCCGACAGCGCAAAGAGATCGGGGATGCAGCCCGTGATCGCATGCAGCACCATCGAGCGGTGCGAGTAGACGACGCCCTTGGGCCGGCCCGTGGTGCCGGAGGTGTAGCACATGCCCACGGCCTCGTTCTCGTCCTGCTCGGGGTACACGTAGCCGGAGGCATCGCCGGCGATGAACGCCTCGTAGTTTTCGCTGCCGGCCGGCAGCGCACCGCCGCCGAAGGGCACCACGATCACGCGCGGCTGGCCCTTCTTCAGCAGCGGCGAGACGCGTTCCCACACCGGCAGCAGCACGTCGTCGACGATCAGCACGCGGTCCTCGGCGTCGTCCATGATGTAGGCGATGTCCTCGGGCGAGAGCCGCAGGTTGAGCGTGTGGAGCACGGCGCCCGCAGCCGGAATGCCGAAATAGCATTCGAGGTGCCAGGCATGGTTCCAGCTCATGGTCGCGACCGCCTCGCCGCGGCCGATGCCCGCCTTGTCTCGCAGCGCCTGCGCCAGCTGCCGCGCCCGCCGATGAATCTCGCGGTAGCTGCGCCGGTAGGTCGACTTGTCGGGCAGACGGCCCAGCACGGTCTGCTCGCCAAAGTAGGCGCCCGCGCGATCGAGGATCTGGTTGGTGCTGAGCTGCACCGGCATCATGGTGGACCGCATCGCTTGTGTCTCCTGGGAACGCCGGATTGCATCGACCCGGGCTTGAAGCTCGCGATGATAGGTCGCGCTCCCTGGCGCGCGACCTCCTCGGATACCCGCAGTCAGGCCTGCGCAGGGGCGGAAAGCCCCAGCAGCTCGAGGCCGCGGCGATGGGTCGCCGAACGCGGGTCCGCGAGCTCGTGCAGCACGTCCATGTGGTTGCGACCGGCCACGGTCTCGGCGCCGACCACCACGGCAGGACCCCAGGCGCTCCCGATCAGCGCCGCCTGGCGCAGGAATTCCTCGCTCTCGTCGCCGCCGACCACGGTCACCAGCGCGCCCTGCGCGGGCGCCGGCCAGGCCGAGGGGCTCAGGCGCAACGCGGATGCCTCGTCGAGCCCGATGTCGGCGGCGAGGAAGGGCGCATGGCGCAGCGGCTCGAGGTCGTAGACACCCGAGATCGACAGCGCGGCCTTCACGACCTGCGCGGGCAGGTCCGGCGCCACGGCCGCCCAGTCGCAGGCGAGCAGCGCGGTCGCGAGATGGCCGCCGGCCGAGTGCCCGGCCACCACGATGCGGTTGGGATCGCCGCCGTGCTCGGCCGCGTGCCGATGGACCCATGCCAGTGCACGCACCAGCTGCAGCACGATGTGCTCGATCGTCACGGCCGGGCACAGGGCGTAGTCGAGTTGCACCACCAGCGCGCCGGCATCGGCGAAGGGCGGCGCGACGAAGGCCTGGTCGCGCTTGCCGAGCGCCCGCCAGTAGCCGCCGTGGATGTAGACCAGCACCGGTGCAGCGGCGCCGTTCGTGCGGGCGGCCGGCAGCAGGTCGAGCCGTTCGCTCGGGTGGTCGCCATAGGCCAGGTCCAGCCGCCAGCCGGGCCGTGCCAGCGCGTGGAGCGAGGACTCGGCCCAGTGCGCGAGGATCGCCGGATGTTCCGGGATGCGCGCGCGGTTGTTGTACTGCGCGTCGTGCCAGGCCGCCGAGGGCCGTGGCGGCCGCGGCGCAGGCGCGCGCTGCGCATCGCGCAGCGCGGCGTCGATCAGCGCATCGGCCATCCACAACGCGGTGCGCTCCACCTCGCGGTCGCCCAGGCCCCAGATGTCCTTGAGGATCACGTAGGGCTCGATGCCGTAGACCACCGACAGCGCGTGGTGCAGCCGGTCGCGCACGGCGGGCGGCATCAGCGGCGCGAGCGGCTCGATCGCGTGCTCGAGGATGCGCACGCGGTGGCCGCGCCGGTACGGCTCCTCCTCGAGCAGGCCCGCGCGCTCGAGCCCCCACTGCTCGAGAGAGAGCTGGGCGGCGGCGCGAAGCTGTGCCTCGAACTCCTTGAAGCGCGGAAAGGTCTGCAGGAACAGCTCGTGCACCCGGTCGCGCCCGTTGGGGTTGGCGGATGCCAGCTTGCGCACCGGCCCGAGCGAGCTGTCGATCACGGCCGTGACCAGTGCGCTGCGGCTCGGAAAGTAGCGATAGGCAGTGGCGCGCGACACCTTCGAGCGCGCCGCCGCCTCTGCCACCGACGGGATGTGCCCGCTCTCCTTGATGATGGTCATGGCGGCTTCGAGCAGCAGCCTGAAGGTGGCCGCGCGCACGCCGCGCTCCGGTGGCAGGGGGGGTTCGCTCAGTTTGTGTTTCAGTCGCGCCATCGGGTTTCTACGGGGCCGGGAAGGGTCCGCGCTCTATTGTGAACAACAGTCGACGGACCGTATGATGCGGCCATCCCGATTTGAGACACAAGTCTCAAACATGACTTCCGAGACTTCGAGGCCGCCGGTTCGCCGGCCGGACCCCGGGGCGACATGGAGACAAAGTCAATGCGCTTGGCCAGCTGGAGTTGGGGTGGACGCGACCACGTCGGCACGATCTCGCCGGACGGTCGCGAAGCCGCGCCGCTGAACGTGCGCGAGCCTTCGCTCGGGGTGCTGCCCATCATCCAGGCGCTGGCACGCGGCGAGCCGATGCCGCCGCCCTCCGGCACGCGGCTGCCGCTCGAAGTGGTCACGCTGCGGGCGCCGCTGCCGCGACCGCTGCGCAGCCTGTTCTGCGTCGGACGCAACTACAAGGCCCATGCGGCCGAACTGGCCGGCTCGGTGTTCCGTGCCGCGATGCCCGAGACCGACCCCTGGCCGATCGTCTTCGGCAAGCTCGGCGAATGCGTGATCGGTCCGCACGATCCGGTGCGCCTGCCCTCGCCCGCGGCGTCGATCCAGATCGACTACGAATCCGAGCTCGCCGTGGTCATCGGCCGCGGCGGCCGCGACATCCCGGCCGGCCGCGCGATGGAACACGTCTTCGGCTACACGATCGTCAACGACGTCACTGCGCGCGACGTGCAGATGCGCCACCAGCAGTGGGACCTCGGAAAGAGCTTCGACACCTTCTGCCCGATGGGCCCCTGGATCGTGGGTGCCGACGCGCTCGACGGCCGTGCGACGCGCGTGCGCGGCTGGGTCAACGGCGTGCTGCGCCAGGACGGCCAGACCCGCGACATGATCCACGACATCCCGACCCTGATCGAGACCTGCTCGCGCGGCATCACGCTGCATCCGGGCGACGTCATCGCCACCGGCACGCCGGCGGGCGTGGGCATGGGCCTCGATCCCCCGCAATGGCTGCGCGCGGGCGACGTGGTGCGCATCGAGATCGATGGCATCGGCGCCATCGAGAACCGCTTCGAGTAGCCGCCATGGCATTCCAGATCATCGACCGCATCGCGGTGGAGGACGAGGGCGAGGGCCCGGTGGTCGTCTGCGTGCACGGGCTCGGCGGCAGCTCGAACACCTGGACACCCCTGATGCCCGCACTCGCCAGGCACCGCGTGGTGCGCATCGACCTGCCGGGCAGCGGCCGCTCGCAGCGTGCCGAAGGGCCGCTCACCATCGAGCGCTATGTCAGGACGCTGGTCGACATCTGCGACCGGCTCCAGCTCGCTCGGGCCCACTGGCTCGGCCATTCGATGGGCACCATCGTCTGCCAGCACCTTGCGGCCGCGCATCCGAAGCGGGTCGCGAGCCTGTCGCTATTCGGGCCGCTGATCGCGCCGCCCGATGCGGCACGCGTGGCGATGACCGCGCGAGCCGCCAAGGCCCGCGAAGGTACTGCCGGCATGCAGGAGATCACGCAGGCCCTGCTGCAGGCTGCGATCTCGGGCGACACGCGCGAGCGTCAGCCGGTGGCCGTGGCCTATGTGCGCGAGAGCCTCATGCGCCAGGACGGCGAGGCCTATGCGCGCAGCTGCGAGGCGCTGGCCGGTGCGCAGCCGGCCGCGGTCGAGCAGATCGAGGCACCGGTGCTGCTCGTGACCGGCGACGAGGACGGCGTCGCACCGCCGCAGGCCGTGCGCGCGATGGCCGACCGGCTGCACCGCGCGGCCGGCAAGCAGGTCGTGGTGCTGCCGCGATGCGGCCACTGGACACCGATCGAACGGCCCGAGGAGTGCCAGCGCGCGCTGCGCGACTTCCTGGCCGCCCACGCAAGGAACTGACATGGCCAACGTGCTGTTCACCAACGTGCGCATCTTCGACGGCGGCGGCGAAGCGCCGTTCACGGGCGATGTGCTGGTGCAGGGCAACCGCATCGCGCGGGTCGAGCGCACCGGCTACGGCGGCCGCAGCGCGCCGCTCTCGGGCGCGCAGGTGATCGACGGCGCCGGGGCCTTCCTGATGCCCGGCATGGTCGAGGCCCACACGCATTTCTCGTGGAACGACCAGCCCAGCCTCGACGCCATCCAGCGCATGCCGCCGGAGGAACACATCCTGTGGTGTGCCGAGGTGGCGAAGCGCTACCTCGACATGGGCTGGACCAGCTGCGTCGGTGCCGCCTGCGCCAAGCCACGGCTCGACGTCGTCATCCGCAACGCGATCGAGGACGGCACCATCGTCGGCCCGCGCTACCTGGCGGCAAGCCAGGAGATCACGGTGCCGGGCGGCCTGGGCGACACCACGAAACCGCACCTGCCGCAGCCCGAATTCGCGTTCGGCGCGGTGGTCAGCGGCGCCGAGGAGATGCGCCGCTGCGTGCGCATGTTCGCCAAGTACGGCGTCGACTCCGTGAAGATCAATCTCTCGGGCGAATCGATCACCGGCATGTCGAGCGAGATGAGCCAGTTCACCGAAGAGGAGATCACGGTCTGCGTGCAGGAGGCCAAGGCCTGGGGCAAGCGCGTGGCCGCGCATGCTCGCTCGACCTGGTCGATCAAGCAGTGCGTGAAGCAGGGCATCGAGGTGATCTACCACGCGAGCTTCACCGACACCGAGGCGCTCGACATGCTCGAGGCGCACAAGACCGAGCACTTCATCGCGCCGGGCCTGGCCTGGCTGATCAACACCTGCTTCAACGCGAGCGAATGGGGCCTCACGAGGGAGGTCACGACGAAGATGGGCTACCACCGCGAGCTCGAGGCCGCGGTCGAGAGCATGCGCGCGATGCGCCGGCGCGGCATCCGCATCCTGCCGGGCGGCGACTACGGCTTTGCCTGGACGCCGCACGGCACGAACGCGAAGGACCTCGAGTACTTCGTCAAGTACGTCGGCATGAGCAACATGGAGGCCCTGCTCTCGGCCACCGCCTGGGGCGGTCCGATGATGCGCATGGGCAAGGTGCTCGGCTACATCCGCGAAGGCTACCTGGCCGACATCCTGCTGATCGACGGCGACCCGCTGGCCGACATCACGGTGCTGCAGGACAAGGCCCGCATCCTGGCCGTCATGAAGGACGGCGAGTTCCATCGCGCGCCACCGGTGCGTTCCGCGCGGACTACGCGCTGGCCTGCCGCTGTGGCCTGACTCGGGGAGCACACCATGGCTGATGTCGTCTTCACCAACGTCCGCATCCTCGACGGCACGGGACAGAACCCGTACAGCGGCAGCGTGCTGGTGCGGGGCAACCGCATCCGCCAGGTCGGCCGCAGCACGGCGCCGATCGCGCCGGGCGGTGCCACCGTGATCGATGGCGCGGGCGCGACGCTGATGCCGGGCATGTGCGAGGCCCACACGCACTTCTCGTGGAACGACGCCGCCACGCTGGCCGCGATCCAGAGCATGCCGCTGGAAGAGCACGTGCTGTGGTGCGCCAAGGTGGCGAAGCGCTACCTCGAGGCCGGCTTCACCTCGTGCGTCGGCGCCGCCTGCGCCAAGCCGCGGCTCGACGTGGTGATCCGCAATGCGATCAACTCGGGCCAGATCCCGGGACCGCGCTATCTCGCGGCGAGCCAGGAGATCACGGTGGTCGGCGGCCTCGGCGACGAGACGCTGCCGCACCTGCCTTTCCCCGAGTTCAGCTTCGGCGTCAACATCTCGGGCCCCGAAGAGATGCGCAAGGCCGTGCGCCTGTTCCTCAAGTACGGCGTCGATTCCATCAAGCTCAACCTCTCGGGCGACAACTTCACGCCCGACTCGCCCTCCGAGACCACCTGGATGATGGACGAGGAAGTCGCGGCCGCGATGCGCGAGGTGCTGATCCGCGGCAAGCGCGGCGTCGCGCATGCGCGCTCGTCCGAGAGCGTCAAGCAGGCGCTGCGCCACGGCATCGACCTGATCTACCACGCGAGCTTCGTCGACGACGAGGCGCTCGACATGCTCGAGGCCGCAAAGGACCGGGTCTTCGTCGCGCCCGGCATCGCGATCCTCTACGCCATGCTCTACGAGGCCGAGCCCTTCGGCATCACCCACGCGATGGCGGTCAAGATGGGCTACGAGATCGAGTGGGAGGCCGCGGTGGTCTCGCTCGCCAAGATGCACAAGCGCGGCATCCGCGTGCTGCCGGGCGGCGACTACGGCTTCGCCTTCACGCCGCATTGCCAGAATTCGCGTGACCTCGAATTCTTCGTCAAGTACCTGGGCTTCACGCCGATGGAGGCGATCCGCTCCACCACGCTGTACGGCGGCCAGATCATGATGCAGCCCGACGAGCTCGGCGTCATCAAGGACGGCTACCTGGCCGACATGCTGCTGGTCGACGGCGACCCGCTCGCCAACCTCGCGATCCTGCGCGACCCGAAGCGCATTCTTGCCGTGATGAAGGACGGCGAGTTCGCCAAGGCACCCGAGATCGCGTCGCAGCGGGCCTGGGAGCGCGCCGCGTGATGGCGCGACGGAATCGCAGGCTGATTGCGCTCTGGCTGCTCGTCGGCGGGCCGATCCTGCTGTTCTCGGTCTGGGCGCTGGTCGGCAACCCGCGCCTCTTCCTCGTCACGCTGCTCAACGGGCTCACGCTGGCTTCGCTGTACTTCATCGTGGCGAGCGGCTTCACGCTCGTGTTCGGCCTCATGCGCAACGTGAACCTCGCCCACGGCTCGCTCTACCTGCTGGGGGGATACATCGGCTACGTGGTCGCTGCGCAGACCGGCTGGTGGCCGGTTGCGCTGGCCGCGGGCTTCCTGTCGTCGGCCGTCGCGGGACTGGCGATCCAGTGGCTGATCCTGCGCC
Source organism: Variovorax jilinensis (assembly GCF_030316885.1). Lineage (GTDB taxonomy): Bacteria > Pseudomonadota > Gammaproteobacteria > Burkholderiales > Burkholderiaceae_C > Variovorax > Variovorax jilinensis. Next base: position 210,169 of record NZ_JASZYQ010000006.1, read on the forward strand.
ACATGCAGGGCCAGGAACTGCGCCAGACGATGGTGACCATCGGCCTGTCCATCGTCATCGCCGACGTCCTGCTGTGGATCTTCACCGGGCAGGTCCACCAGATGGAGGCACCCGAGTTTCTGCAAGGCCCGATCCGCAACATACCGCTGATCAACGCCTATTCCGCCTACCGGCTGAGCCTGCTGTTCATGGGCGTGGCGATCGGCGTGCTTCTGTGGCTGCTGCTCAACCGCACCCGCGTGGGCATGATGATCCGCGCCGGCGTCGACGACCGCGGCATGCTTGCGGCCTCGGGCGTCAACGTGAACCTGGTGTTCGCGATCACCTTCGCGCTCGGCGCCGGGCTCGCAGGCCTGGGTGGCGTCATCGGTGCGGTCGAACTCTCGATGGTGCCCGGCGAGGACATCCGGCTGCTGCTGGCCTCGCTGATCGTCGTCATCGTCGGCGGCATGGGCAGCGTGGTCGGTGCCGCGATCGGCGCCGCCATCCTGGGGCTGGCCGAGACCTACGGCCTGGCCTACGCACCGACCTACAGCGTGGTGCTGACCTTCGTGATCCTGATCGGCGTGCTGGCCTTCCGTCCGCGCGGCATCATGGGAAAGGCGGCCTGAGCCCATGAGTGCTTCCCAGTGGCGCAAGGCCATGAATTCCTCCGCGACCTCGGCCGTGGCTCGCGGGCGACCCGTGCTGCCATTGCCGCGGCAGGCCGAAGGGGTCGCCGATGCGCAGCACGCCGACACCGTGTCGGCACCGGCCTTTGACTGGCCCCGGCCCGCGCTGCGCCATGTGCTGGTCGTGATCGCGCTGGTGGTGTTCCCGTTCGTCGCCACGCCCTTCCTCACCTTCCAGGTCGGCGCGCAGGCGCTGGTGCTCGGGATGATCGCGCTGTCGCTCAGCTTCCTTGCCGGCTACGGCGGCATGGTGTCGCTGGCCCAGATGACGGTGGCGGGCATCGCGGGCTATGCGATGGCAGTGTTCGGCCACAGCAGCAGCGCAGAGATCAGCCTGGGCTGGCCCTGGTGGCTGGCGGTACCGATCGCGATCGTCATCGCGATTCTCTCGTCGGCGCTGATCGGCTGGCTCTCGGTGCGCACCGAAGGCATCTACACCATCATGATCACGCTGGCGATCGGCGTCGCCTTCTACTACCTGGTGCTGCAGAACTACAGCGTGTTCAACGGCTTCCAGGGGCTGCGCGAACTGAAGCCGCCGAACGTGTTCGGCATCGACTGGCGCGAGCCCGTGCCGTTCTACGCGCTCTCCCTGGCCGCGGCGCTGGCCGCCTACGCGCTGGTCAGCCATGTGGTGCGCACGCCCTTCGGCATCGCGCTGCAGGGCATTCGCGACAACCCGCGTCGCATGGGCGCGCTCGGCTACTCGGTGGTCACGCACCGCGTCGCGGCCTATGCGCTGTCGGGCCTGCTCGCAGCGGTCGGCGGCATCCTGCTCGCCTGGTACAACGCGCTGATGACGCCCGGGTCGGTCGGCACCGGCTGGCTCATCAACATCCTGGTCATCGCCGTGCTGGGCGGCGTCAAGCACCCGTTGGGCGCCTTCCTCGGCGCGCTGATCTTCGTGCTGCTCCAGACCTTCGCGATCGACCTGATCGACCGCGAACGCTTCAACCTCGTGATCGGCGGCGTATTCCTCGCCATCGTCCTGTTTTCCCCTGACGGCCTGCTCGGTCTGTGGGCGAAGCTCCGGCTTCGCTTCGGCCCGGGAAAGCCAACGACTTCCAACCACAGGAGACAACCGTGAAAATGACGACGAAGCGAATCTGGACCCGCTCCATCCTCGGTGCGGCAGCTGCAACCGCGTTGCTCGGCCAGGCCTGGGCACAGGGCCAACCCGTGAAGATCGGCCTGCTGGCGACGCTCGAAGGGCCGTTCGCGGCCGGCGGCGCCGACGGCATGCGCGGCGCCGAGCTGGCCGTGAAGGAGCGCGGCGGCACGGTCGCCGGCCGCAAGATCGAGATCATCAAGGCCTCGTCCGACGCCAAGCCCGACGTGGCGGTGAATGCCACGCGCAAGCTGGTCGAGCAGGACAAGGTCGACATCATGGTCGGCCCGCTGTCCGGCGGCGAGGGCATCGCGGTCAAGGACTACTCCAAGACCCAGCCGCAGGTGACCTTCATCAACGGCGGCTCGGGCGCGCAGGGCACCACCCTGACCAGCCCGAGCCCCAACTTCTTCCGCTTCAACACCGACGGTGGCCAGTGGATGATGGGCCTTGGCAAGGCGGCGCTGGCCAAGGGCTACAAGCGCACCATGGTGATCGCCGAGGACTACGCCTTCCCCTACTCGCAGGTGCAGGGCTTCATGGCCGAGTACTGCAAGCTCGGCGGCAAGGTGCCGGTCAAGGCCTGGGTGCCGCTCGGCGGCAAGGACTACTCCTCGGTCATCGCCACGATTCCGAAGGATGTGGATGCGCTGCTCGTCGTGCTGGGCGGTGCCGACGCGGTCAACTTCCTCACGCAGTACGAGAACTCCGGCGGCGACAAGCCCATGCTCGGCGGCTCGATCACCGTGAGCCAGGACGTGCTGAACTACAAGGGCAAGCGCCGCGACTCGCTGGTCGGCACGCTCTCCGCGGGCCCGCTGGCCGATGCCTACGAAGGCGCCGACTGGAAGGCCTTCGTCGCCGACTACAAGAAGACCTACCCGGTGTCGGCCGGTGGCTTCCCGAGCCCGAGCCTGTTCGCTTACGTCTACTACGTGAACATGAAGGCCGCGCTCGACGGCCTGGCGGCCGTGAACGGGGACCTGTCCAACAACCAGGCCAAGTACCGCGAGGCGCTCTCGAAGATGACGCTGAAGACCCCGACCGGCGACGTCAAGCTGGACGGCAACCGCCAGGCCATCGGCACCACCTTCGTGACCGAGGTGGTGAAGGACCCGCAGGGCAACCTGTTCAACAAGGTGCACAGCAAGATCGACAACGTCGACCAGCTGCTCGGCATGAAGCCCGACGAGTTCAAGATCGGCTCGCGCGACGTGCCGGCCTGCCCCTGAACCGACGCCGAACCGGTGGCCTCCATCGTCCAGCTCCGACCTGCCGTGGCCGCCCCGCCAGGGACGGCCACGGCGACGCGTCCGACGCTCGCCTCGAACGACGCGCTGGTGCTGCGCAACGTGACGCGCGCCTTCGGCGCCCTGCGCGCGGTGGACGATGTGTCGCTGTCGGTGGCGGCCGGGCAGAAGTACGCCATCCTCGGCTCCAACGGCGCCGGCAAGACCACCCTGTTCAATGCCATCACCGGCGACTTTCCTCCCACCGCCGGGAGGATCTTCTTCTTCGGCGAGGACATCACCGAGCTGCCGCCGCACGAGCGCATCCGCAAGGGCCTGCGGCGCACGTACCAGTCCTCGCTGCTGTTTCGCGACCTCACGGTGCGCGACAACCTCTTTCTCGCAGTGCGCGGCGTCGGCAACGGCCGCTTCAGCCTGCGCCGCGCGGGACCGGGCCATGCGTCGACCCGCGCCACGCAGGACCTGCTCGAGCGCACGCGGCTCACCCACATCGCCGACGAGCGCGTCGCCAACCTGGCGCACGGCCAGCAGCGCCAGCTCGAGATCGGCATGGCGCTGGCCGGCGCGCCGCGCCTGATCCTGTTCGACGAGCCGGCCGCGGGCCTGTCGCCGGCCGAGCGGCGCGAACTGGTGGCGCTGCTCGGTTCGCTGCCGGCCCACATGAGCTTCGTGCTGATCGAGCACGATCTCGACATCGCGCTGCGCGTGGTCGATCGCGTCACGGTGATGCACAACGGCCGAGTGCTGCGCACCGGCACGCCCGGCGAGATCGAGAACGACGCCCAGGTGCAGGCGATCTACATGGGGAGCCGGCACTGATGGCCTGGTTTCGCCCCGATCGCGAAGCGCCGGCCGCGAATGCCGGTCCGACCCTGGTCATCGATGCGCTCGACGTGTACTACGGGCGCGCCCATGCGCTGCAGGGCGTGGCGCTCACGCTCGAACGCGGCGTGCTGGGCATCGTCGGGCGCAACGGCATGGGCAAGACCACGCTGTGCAACGCGATCACCGGCCTGGTGCCGGCGCGCGGCAGCATCCGGCTCGCCGGCGAGGAAATCCTCGGCCTCGCGCCCAACGAGATCACGAAGCGCGGCATCGCCTACGTGCCGCAGGGGCGCCGGGTCTGGCCTTCGCTGTCGGTCGACGAGACGCTGCGGCTGGTGGCCAGCCGCCGGCGCGAGGTCGACCGCGTCTACACGATGTTCCCGCGCCTTGCGGAGCGGCGCGACCACGGCGGCGCGCAGCTCTCGGGCGGCGAGCAGCAGATGCTCGCGATCGGCCGCGCGCTGCTGCTGAACCCCCGGCTGCTCGTGATGGACGAGCCCACCGAGGGCCTGGCGCCCGTGATCGTCGAACAGGTGGCGCAGGCCCTGCGCGAGCTCGCCGCCGAAGGCCGCATCGCGGTGCTGCTGATCGAGCAGAACCTCGGCGTCGCGATCTCGGTCGCCGACCGCATCGGCCTGATGGTCAACGGCCGCATCGCGCAGCAGATGCCGGCCGCGCAGCTGGCGGCCGACCGCGAACTGCAGGAGCGGCTGCTCGGTGTGCGTTCGGGCGTTGCCGAGGACGAAGAACCCGCGGCACCGGAGGCACCCCACTTCGACGAAGCCGACGGCCCGCGCGTCTTCACCGTGCGGCGTGCCCATGGCGAGGGCGCGCCCTCACTCGACGACCTGGCACCGAGCACGGTACGCGGCTTCACGCGCTGGAACGCCGGCGGCACCGCGGCACCGGTGGCGGACATCGCGCGGCTCGCACCGGCCGCCGAACCCGAGGCCGCCCCTGCTTCGAGCATCGTGACCGCGAGCCCGGGACCTCGAATCTTCGAGTTCCCCGTGGCCGCGAGCAGCGAGCGTTCGGCCTACGTGGCGGGCACCTTCGACACCAAGGGGCGTGAGCTGTCCTTCCTGCGCCAGTGCCTCGAGAAGCTCGGCCTGCGCGTGGTCACGGTGGACCTCTCGACCTCGGGCAAGCCGTCGTCCGCCAGCGTGCATCCGCGCGAGGTGGCACGCCACCATCCGGGCGGCGAGAGCGCCGTCTTCAGCAACGACCGCGGCAGTGCCACGTCCGCGATGGCCTTGGCCTTCGAGGCCTTCCTCGCGGGCCGGCGCGACCTCGGCGGCATCATCTCGGCCGGCGGATCGGGCGGCACCTCGATGGCCACGCAGGGCATGCGCGCGCTGCCGATCGGCTGCCCCAAGGTGATGGTCTCGACCATGGCCAGCGGCGACACGCGGCCCTACGTGGGACCGAGCGACATCTGCATGATGTATTCGGTCACCGACGTGCAGGGCATCCACCGCATCAGCGAGCTGGTGCTGGCGAACGCGGCCCATGCCTTGGCCGGCATGATCGCGCACCCGCCGGTGGTGTCGAGCGTGACGCGCCCGGCCATCGGCCTCACGATGTTCGGCGTCACGACGCCCTGCGTGCAGGCGGTCGCCAAGCGCCTGGAGGACGACTGGGACTGCCTGGTCTTCCACGCCACCGGCGTCGGTGGCCAGTCGATGGAGAAGCTCGCCGAGTCGGGACTGATCGCCGGCGCGATCGATGTCTCGACCACCGAGATCGCCGACGAGATCGCGGGTGGCACGCTGTCGGCCGGCCCTGCGCGGCTCGACGTCTTCGCCCGCCACGCCCTGCCCTATGTCGGCTCCTGCGGCGCGCTGGACATGGCGAATTTCGGCGCCTGGGACACGGTGCCCGAGCGTTTCCGGGGCCGGCGCCTGTATCGCCACAACCCGACCGTGACGCTGATGCGCACCTCGGCCGACGAGTGCCGCGCGATCGGCGAATTCATCGCCGCCAAGCTCAATGCCATGCGCGGGCCGGTGCGCTTCCTGATTCCAGAGGGCGGCGTCTCGGCGATCGACCGCCCCGGCCAGCCCTTCCACGACCCCGAGGCGGACCGGCAGCTGTTCACGGCCATCGAACAGGGCTTTCGCGGCGGGCCCGACCGCAAGCTGCTGCGGCTGCCCCTGCACATCAACGACGAGGCCTTTGCCGATGCGCTGGTGGCAGCCTGGCGCGAAGTCGCGCGCAGCCTGCCGGTCGATGCGCGGCGCGCCTGAGCGATACACGAAGAACGACAGGAGGACCCGCACCATGCCCCGCATTTCCCGCAGCAGCCTGCTGACCCGCCTGCGCGCCAAGATCGACGCCGGTCGTCCCATCATCGGCGGCGGCGCCGGCACCGGCCTATCGGCCAAGTGCGAAGAGGCCGGCGGCATCGACCTGATCGTGATCTACAACTCGGGCCGCTACCGCATGGCCGGCCGGGGATCGCTCGCGGGCCTCATGGCCTACGGCAATGCCAACGAGATCGTCTGCGAGATGGCACACGAGGTGCTGCCGGTGGTGAAGAACACGCCGGTGCTGGCCGGCGTCAACGGCACCGATCCGTTCATGATCGCCGACGAATTCCTCGGACGCCTCGCGACGCTGGGCTTCTCGGGCGTGCAGAACTTCCCGACCGTCGGCCTGATCGATGGCGTGTTCCGCGCCAACCTCGAAGAGACCGGCATGAGCTACGCGCTCGAGGTCGATCTGATCGCCCGCGCCCGCGCGCTCGACCTGCTCACCACGCCCTACGTGTTCTGCGAAGCCGATGCACGCGCCATGGCCGGCGCCGGCGCCGACATCGTGGTGTGCCACCTGGGGCTCACCACCGGTGGCGCCATCGGCGCCTCGACCGCGCTCACGCTGGCGGACTGCGTGCCGCGCATCAATGCCTGGGCGGCCGCCGCGCACGCCGTGAACCCGCAGGCGATCGTGCTGTGCCACGGCGGTCCGATCGCGACGCCCGAAGACGCCGAGTACGTGCTCGCGCGCTGCCCGGCCTGCCACGGCTTCTATGGCGCGAGCTCGATGGAGCGGTTGCCCACCGAGGCCGCGCTCACCGAGACCACTCGACGCTTCATGCAGATCACCCGACCCCCGCGATAACTGAGGAGACCGACCCATGTCAGGCGCCCAATTCGGAAGCTTCATCCTTGCGCTGATCGTCATCGCGATCGTCGTCGCCCTCGCCGTATGGCTGCTGCACTGGCTCTACCTGCGCAGCTCGAAGGAGCGGGCCTTCGTGCGCACCGGCCTCGGCGGCCAGAAGGTGGTGCTCGGCGGCGGCGCCTTCGTGCTGCCGATCGTGCACGACGTGATCCCGGTCAACATGAACACGCTGCGGCTCGAGGTCAGCCGCGGCCGCGACAAGGCCCTGATCACCAAGGACCGTATGCGCGTGGACGTGATCGCCGAGTTCTACGTGCGCGTCGCGACCAGCGAGGAGGCCGTGGCCGCGGCGGCCCAGACGCTGGGCCTGCGCACGCTCGAACCCGACCAGGTGCGGGAGCTCCTGGAGGGCAAGTTCGTCGACGCACTGCGCACAGGAGCCGCCGAGATGACCATGGAAGAGCTGCACGAACGCCGCGGCGCCTACGTGAAGCGGGTGCGCGACGCGGTGGCCGAGGACCTGACCAAGAACGGCCTCGAGCTCGAAGCCGCATCGCTCACGCAACTCGATCAGACCGGCATGGAGTTCTTCAACCCGAGCAACGCCTTCGACGCCGAAGGCCTGACCCGCCTCACCGAGCAGATCGAGCACCGCAAGAAGCAGCGCAACGACGTCGAGCAGGACACGCTGATCGCCATCCGCAACAAGAACCTCGAGGCCGAGAAGCTCTCCCTGGACATCGACCGCGAGGGCGAACACGCGCGGCTGGCGCAGCAGCGCGAGATCGAGATGGCGCGTGCGCGCCAGCGCTCGGAGGTCTCGACCGAGCGCGCGAAGCGCGAGCAGGATGCCGAGTCGGCCCAGATCGCCGCCAAGCAGAGCATCGACCAGGCCCGAATCCGCTCGGAGCAGACGCTGGAATCCGAACGCATCGGCAAGGAACGTGCGATCCAGGGCGCCGAGATCGAACGCCGCATGTCGCTCGAGCTCGCCGAGCAGCAGCGCGCGATCTCTGTGGCACGCGAGAGCAAGGCCCAGAGCGAGGCCCAGGCCGAGGCCGAGGTCGCACGTGCGCTCGCGGTGTCGGCCGAGGAAAAGGTGTTCACCGCGCGCGAGGTCGAGATGGCCGAGCGCAAGAAGGCCATCGACCTGATCGCCGCGGCCCAGGTCGCCGAGCGCGACGCGCTGCGCCTGACCTCCGCAGCCCAGGCCGAGAGCGATGCCAGTGCCGCGCGCGGCGCCGCGGTGCGAGCGCAGGCCGAGGCGGATGCCGATGCGGACAAGATCCGTTCGATGGCGATCCGCGTGCGTGCCGAGATCGAGGCGGAGGCAGCGCGCATGATGAACGAATCGCACAACATGCTGACGCCCGAGGCCCGCATGTCGGCGCTGCGCATGAAGCTGGTCGAGAAGGCCGAGGGCATCATCCGCGAATCGGTGCGCCCCCTGGAACGCATCGAGGGCATCAAGATCCTGCATGTGGACGGCCTCGGCGGCTCGTCCGGCGACGGCGGCCGCAACGGCGACGGCGGCGGCAACTTCGCCGACGGGCTGGTCAACTCGGCGCTGCGCTTTCGCGCCCAGGCGCCGCTGGTCGACCAGCTGCTGCGCGAGATCGGCATCGAGGGCGGCGACATACAGCGACTGGTCGGCGACGCCAGCGGCGCCCATGCGGCACTGCCCTCCGCACCCAAGGAATAGCGCATGGTGAACGTGTATGTGTCGAGCGTGATCGATGCCGGCGCCGACAGCGTCTGGGCGCGCGTGCGCGACTTCAACGGCCTGCCGCAGTGGCATCCGGCGATCGCCGACAGCCGGATCGAGAACGGCCAGCCGGCCGACCGGGTCGGCTGCATCCGCCACTTCCATCTCAAGGACGGCGGGATGATCCGCGAGCGGCTGCTAGCGCTCTCGGACTACGACTACAGCTGCACCTACGAGATCCTCGAGAGCCCGATGGGCGTGGCCAACTACACGGCCACCCTCAAGCTCACGCCGGTGACCGACGGCGCCCGCTGCTTCGCAGAATGGAGCGCCGAGTTCGACTGCGCTCCGGGCCGGGAGCGAGAGCTGACCGAGTCCATCGGCAACGGCGTCTTCCAGGCCGGCTTCGACGCCCTCAAGCGCCGCTCGCTGCGCTGACCGCCATGCTGCAGAAGGTGATGCGCTCCGCGATCATCGATGCGCCGATCGAACGCGTCTGGGCGGTGCTGCGCGACTTCAACAGCCATGACCAGTGGCACAGTGCGATCGCAGCCAGCCACATCGAGGGCGGCGAGCGCAGCGACCAGGTCGGCTGCGTGCGCAGCTTCACGCTCAAGGACGGCAACCGGATCCGCGAGCAGCTGCTCACGCTTTCAGATACCGAGCACAAGAGCACCTACTGCATCGTCGAGGCCACTTTGCCGCTGCAGCGCTACGTGGCGACCGTGACGCTGTCGCGCGTGACCGACGGCAACCGTACCTTCTGGCACTGGGCATCGTCCTTTGCAACCCCTCCGGGCATGGAGCAGGAATTGCGCGACACCGTGGCGCAGGGCGTCTACGAGACCGGATTCGAGGACCTGCGCCGCTACCTGCGCGGCGGCGCCGACCGGCAGGCGCCGGGACGGCCCAGCCCGCAGGACGCGATGCCAGGCGCGCTGCCGGTGCCCGGTCGAAGGATCGCACTCGCGCGCTATGGCGACGCCGACCAGCTCTACCCGCAGGCCTTCGAGGTGCCTGCGCCGGGCCCGGGCGAACTGCGCATCGCGCAACGGGCGATCGGCATCAACTTCATCGACGTCTACCTGCGGCGCGGCTGGATTCCGTCGATGCTCCCGGTGTCGAGCGCCGCACCGGGTGTGCTCGGCATGGAAGCGGCGGGCGGTGTGCTCGATGTCGGCCCGGGCGTCTCGGGCTTCCTGCCCGGCGACCGCGTGGCCTACCTCGGCCCCGTGCCGGGCGCCTACTGCAGCGTGCGCTGCGTGCCGGCGGATCAGGTCGTCCGGCTGCCGGTGGAGATCGAGGACGACGTTGCAGCCGCGCTGCTGCTCAAGGGCATCACCGCCGACTACCTGCTGCACGATCTCGGCCGCATCGGGCGCGGCACGCGACTGCTCGTGCATGCGGCGGCCGGCGGCGTCGGATTGCTGGTCTGCGCCTGGGCGAGTCGCCTCGGCGCGGTGGTGGTCGGCACCGTGTCGAGCGAGGAGAAGGCGCGCATCGCACGCGAACACGGTTGCGAGCACGTCATCGTGACGCGCGACTACCGTTTCGCCGATGCAGTGCAGCGGGCAGCCGGCGGCGCCGATGTCGTGATCGACGGCCTCGGCGATGCGGCGCGCGAAGAGAACATCGCGGCGCTCGCCCGCCGCGGCCACTGGATCAGCCTGGGCCAGGCCAGCGGCCCGCTCGCGGCGCTGCCGCCCGATGCGCTGGTGGGCAAGTCGCTGAGCTTCTCGCGCCCCGTGGTGTTCGACTATGTCGCGACGCAGGCACAGCTCGCCGAGCGAGCCGCACGCGTCTGGCGCGCGCTCGCCGATGGCGCGATCCGCCTGCCGCCGATCGAGCGTTTCGCGCTCGACTCCGCGGCCCGGGCCCATGCGAAGCTCGAGGCACGCGCCACGATCGGCGCACTGGTGCTGGTGCCCTGAGCCCGCATCCGCTCATTCATTCATCATCGGATTCGAACCGGAGGCCCCCATGATCGTCGGCATGAACCACTTCACCGTCACCGCGGAAGACGAGCAGAAGACCCTGGCCTTCTATACCGGCCTGCTGGGCCTGCGCGTCGGCCACCGGCCGGACCTCGGCTTTCCGGGCGCATGGCTGTACGGCAGCGGCCCGCAGGCCGTGCTGCATCTCTACTTCGGCCGGCCGGTGCCGGCGCAGCGCACCGGCGTCATCGACCACATGGCGTTCTCGGCCAAGGACCTGCGCGCGGTCAAGGCTCGCTTCGACCAGAGCGGCATCCAGTACGACCTGCGCCAGCAGGCCGGCGCGGGCACCTGGCAGCTGTTCTGTCACGACCCGAACGGGGCCAAGGTGGAACTCGACTTCGATCCGTCGGAGACGCTGTAGCGAGCCGCGCTACAGTGCTGCACATGAACCGCATCGCCCTCCCCCTCGCTCTCGTCGTCCTCGGGCTGCTGTCGGCCTGCGGTGCGCCTTCCCACGAAGTGCTCCGCATGCGCGACGGCTCGATGCGCGCCGGGACCTCGGCCGAGGCCGCGGAGTACTGCCGGCAGAACGGCGGCAGGGTGCAGGTGACCGGCAAGGCGCCAGCGGAGTCGGGCGTGTTCTTTCGCTGCGATCGCTGAGGGTGGCCGCCCGGGTGCTCCGGCGGTTCAACGCACTGCGCCCTCGCAAGCCTCGCGCCAGAACGACTCCGCCGCGCGGCCGAGCGTGATGTCGTCGCGGTACAGCCGGATCTCGAGCGGAATGCGCCACTCGGGCGCCGCCGCCTCGACCAGCGTTCCGGACAACAGGTCTTCCGCGATCAGGGTTCGGGGCAGCCAGGCCAGTCCGCGGCCATCGAGCACCATGGTCCGCAACACCGAAGCCAGGTGCGCGGTGAACACCACCTGCGTGGGCAACGCAGCGAGCGCCTCGCCCCTCACGGCGCGCAGGATGCGGCCCAGGCCCGACGCCTCGCTGTAGTCCATCAGCGGCACCGGCTTCGCACCGGCGTCAGTAAGACGATGCCGCGCCCTGCCCTTCGCATCGGTGGCAGCCACCGGGATCAGTTCGTCGCTGCCCACCTGCGTCGACGCATAGCCCGCGGCATCGAGCGCGCCGCGCGCCTCGGCGTGCGAATGGCTGAGCACGAGGTGGACCTTGCCCTGCTGAAGCAGCGACTCGCAGCGCGCAAGCACGTCCGAATCGAGCTGGATGCGCCCCACGTCGGCACGGGCTTCGAGGCCGCGCAGCCAGCGCGGAAGGAAAGTGAACGAAAGCGCATGGGTCGAGGCCAGGCGCAGCGTGCTCGAATGCGCCTCGGCCACGGTGCGCGCCTCGCCGGGCAGGCGCGCGACCTGCGCCAGCAGTTCCTGCGCGGCACCGCGCAGCCATTCGCCGGCCTCGGTGAGCCGGGCCGGCTGCACGCTGCGATCGAAGAGATCGGTGCCCAGCCACTCCTCGAGCGAGCGGATGCGGCGGCTGAACGCGGGTTGGGTCAGGTGCCTCTCGTCGGCCGCGCGCGAGAAGTTCCCGGTCTCGGCCAGCACCAGGAAGTCGTCGAGCCAGATCAGGTTCATGGCCGGTGCTTTCAAAGCATGGAAGTCTAGAAAAAGAGCATTGGTCGGCGAGGCGCGAACGCGGGAGCATAGCCGCACCCCACAAACGCGCGCACCGCGCACAGGAGCCACACCGTGAAGATCGTCGAAATCCGGGAAAAGACCATTCCCATCAGCTCTCCCATCCGCAACGCCTACATCGACTTCAGCAAGATGACGCTGAGCCTCGTCGCGGTCGTCACCGACGTGATCCGCGACGGCAAGCCGGTGGTGGGCTACGGCTTCAACTCCAACGGCCGCTACGGCCAGGGCAAGCTGATGCGCGAGCGATTCATCCCCCGCATCCTGGAGGCCGACCCGGCTTCGCTGGTCGACCCCACGGGCGACAACCTCGACCCGCACAAGATCTGGAACGCGATGTTCACCAACGAGAAGCCCGGCGGCCACGGCGAGCGCTCGGTGGCAATCGGCACCATCGACATGGCAGTGTGGGACGCGGTGGCGAAGATCGAAGGCAAGCCCCTGTTCCAGCTGCTGGCCGACCGCTACGGCGACGGCAAGCCGAACCGCAGGATCTTCGTCTATGCCGCCGGCGGCTACTACTACCCCGGCCAGGACCACGGCAAGCTCAAGGACGAGATGCGCAGCTACATCGACCGCGGCTACACCGTGGTGAAGAAGAAGATCGGCGGCGCCTCGCTGGACGAGGACCTGCGCCGCATCGACTCGATCATGGAAGTGCTGCAGGACGGACAGAAGCTCTGCGTCGATGCCAATGGCCGCTTCGATCTCGAGACCGCGATTGCCTATGCCAAGGCCCTGTCGCAGTACGACCTCTTCTGGTACGAGGAGCCAGGCGACCCGCTCGATTTCGAGTTGCAGGCCGCGCTGCGCAACTTCTACAAGAACCCGATGGCCACCGGCGAGGACCTGTTCTCGATGCAGGACGCGCGCAACCTGATCCGCTACGGCGGCATGCGCCCGGATCGCGACTGGCTGCAGTTCGACTGCGCCCTGAGCTACGGCCTGGTGGAGTACCTGCGCACCCTCGACATGCTCAAGGAGCACGGATGGTCCGCCAGCCGCTGCATCCCGCACGGCGGCCACCAGATGTCGCTCAACATCGCGGCCGGCCTCGGCCTCGGCGGCAACGAGTCCTACCCGGACCTGTTCCAGCCCTTCGGCGGTTTCCCCGACGGCGTGAAGGTCGAGAACAGCTTCGTGACGCTGCCCGACCTGCCGGGCATCGGCTTCGAGGGCAAGGCCGACCTGTACCGCGAGATGCAGGCGCTTTCAGCCTGAAGCCGACCGACCCCAACGGAGACATGACATGAAGATCGACATTCGGCGCATCGTCGCCGGCCTGGCCGTGGCCGGGTTCGCCACGCTCACCTGGGCGGACTTTCCCGACAAGCCGGTCACGCTGGTCGTGCCCTTCGCGGCCGGCGGGCCGACCGACAAGATCGCGCGCGACCTGGCCGAGGCGCTGCGCAAGCCGCTGGGCCAGACCGTGGTCATCGACAACACGATCGGCGCCGGGGGCACCATCGGTGCCGCCAAGGTGGCAAGGGCCGCACCCGACGGCTACACGCTGCTCGTGAGCCATATCGGCATGGCGACCGCCCCCGCGCTCTATCGCAAGCTGCCCTACAAGGTGCCGGAGGATTTCGAGACCCTGGGCCTCATCAACGAGGCACCCTCGGTGCTGATCGGCAAGCCGGACCTCGCCGCGAACAGCTTCGCGGAACTGCGCCAGTGGATTGCCGCCAGTGGGAGCAAGGTGAATCTCGCCAACGCAGGGCTGGGCTCGGCCTCGCACCTCTGCGGCCTGATGTTCCAGAGTGCGCTCAAGACCCCGATGACGCCGGTCCCGTACAAGGGCACCGCACCCGCCATGACCGACCTCATCGGAGGCCAGGTCGACGTGATGTGCGAACAGGCCGTGAACGCCGTGCCGCAGATCGAGGGAAAGAAGGTCAAGGTCTACGGCATCACGAGCCTGCAGCGGTTGCCGCTCGCCTCGCTGAAGGATACGCCGACGCTCTCGGAGTCCGGCCTGAAGGACTTCAACGTGCAGGTATGGCACGGCCTCTACGCGCCGCGCGGCACGCCCCCTGCAGTGCTGGCGAAACTCAACGCCGCGTTGCGCACGGCCTTGAAGGACCCCGAGCTGATCAAGCGCGAAGAGGCGCTGGGGCTCACAGTGGTCAGCGACGAACGGCTCGAACCCGCCGGCCATCGCAGGTTCGTCGAGGCCGAGAAGCTTCGGTGGGCGAAGGTGATCAAGGACGCGGGGGAATACGCCGACTGAATGCCCGCGGTGCGGCGCAGCGCGTCTCGGTCCGGGTCAGCGGGGTCGTCACGATGGGGCCGCATGACCGGGGCTGACCTGAGCGGGAGCGCATGGGGCATGGACTGTTTTCGGGTGGCGCGATTCCTTGGGTTGAATGTCGCGAATGGGGCCCAAGCAGACGGTCGCTTATGCCTGAGGCGGACGTTGAGGTAGCTGAACCCGGTCGGCTTTAGGCCTGTGCATACGTCGCGCCATGCCCGACTTCGGGGCGGAAGACCACCTCGAAGCACTCGCCGTCCCAGCGAGTCACCCGGCCGACCATGTTCGGCCGCGCCGAAAACTTGCCAGCGCCGTGGCGAATGCCCAGCCGGGCAACTTTTACTCCAGCGTTCAGTTCGTCCACCCAACAGCGAGATGTCGCGTGGGTGCTCAGGCCGTTCCACTCGCTGACCTTCGAGCGGTGTACCAATGAATCGCCCTCCGCCGTCAACTCCTCGTGCTTGAAAACCATCACGGTCGATCCGTCCGGGCAACGCCCAATGCAGTAGTAGACCGAGACGCGTGGCAGCGCTTTGTAGCTGTCGAAGACTTCGAAGAGCTTCATGATGACTCCCAGGGGGTGTGGAGCGCTGGTGAGCAACGAAGTCGCCGGAGGCCAGCGAGCAGGTTCTGGCCGGATGTGGCCAAGCGACGAATCGGGGCGAGTGCACTCGAGCTACAGACCATGATCGAAATGCTTGACCCAAACCTCAGAGACCGTCTCGCCGTTGAGACGAAGGATGACGCGTAGCTCGCTGTATCCGAGGAAGTATTCGCTTTCTCGCCTGGAGGCAAAGATCCTCCGAGGCGAGTAATCGATGTGTTGGAAGCCATCAGAGGTCAACTTGGCTATCGCACCTTGCGCAGCGTCTCCAACCGCAAAGCGGTTCTGAATGTACTCAGCTCGCGCTCGGCCAGAAAGGTACTCGTTCGCGCCGACAACCACCAAGAACACGGCACCGCAGCTTAGGACGATCGATCGCATTTTCATTGTTTGGCCTTTCCGGTCGACGCCGAAGGAAGGGGCGACGCACCAGAGGATCGTGACGATCGACCGTGAAGTCGGCATGAAGCGTAGACGAAGTCTTCGAGCGGAGCACCTCTTATTGGAGGAGTTGGTCAAGTCGATGCTAAGAAGACTGGTACAGCGCGACGGCAATATATGCCGCGATCAAGGCCAGCGCACCAACTTGTGCGCCGCGAAGCACGACTTTGCTCGTCAGTTTCTCTCTTAGCGGATGCTGTTGCGGAAGCATCCATTTCAACGCCCATGCTCCAACATACAAAAGCACGAACAACACAGCGCAAGCCGCGAAAAAGATGAGCTGGGCACCAGTCTTGGCGCTTAGATTTGTGAGGTTCATCGACTATCCCGGTTTGACGCCCAGTCGTGGCCCGAAGGTCGAGAGCGCCTGCTCTCGGTGACGTATTCATGAGCTTGAAGCAAACGCCCCCTCTTGGCCGGTTTGCCTCTCTAGTGGAAAAACGAGATGGCCTTGAAGAGCACACCGGCAAGAATGATGCCGCCGCAGAAGATGACAGCGAACTTTCCGCCCCAACCTGGAGCCCGCCAGAGCAGGCCGAACGACGACCAAGGGTTTAGTCGGGGCGCGCCGGGTGCCTGCTTCCGGGGCAGGTGTTTGGCTTCGATCAAGGCAACCACCCCAATGCCAGCAAAGAAAAGCGCGAAGCCCAGCGACATCAACGCGGATTTGTACGCGCCACGCTGCGACATACCGACAGCTGCTACGGTGAACAACAGGACAACCGCAGCAACCAGCAACCTAGTAAACCAGCTCACTCAATCTCCTATGGACCTGCCCCAGCAAGTCGAATATCCGCGGCTGACCGCATGGTGCGCTCACTTTTGTGAGCGCGCACGCGCTCCCAACGGTCGTTTTGTGAGGCAGCGACGATGGACCGGTCTTGGCCGCTTCCCGCCCCACCGCAAGCGTACGCGCTTCCTGGCAAAGCAATCACAAGGGGGCACGAACGGAAGCACACCATTCACTTTTGATTGACCAGCTCCGTGCGTCATAACCTACTGGGCGGCGCGGAGGGCTCACGAAACGTGACGGGTCGAGAAAACAGCCACGCGTCGAGAAAGAGCCGGACGATCAGCGGGAATCCACCCAGTACAACCCCGGCCGAGAACGGCACCACAAAAGAGATGAAGCCGTAGCACAAAGTCCGCTCTTGAGTACAGCCAGACGCCCATGAGACGTCACCAGGAATCATCACAAATACGGCCAGCATCGCGATCATGAATGGAGGTCCGACCACACCGATCAGCCAATACATGCGAAGTGGATGTGGCCCTGTTGCCACGTGTCTGCGATAGAGGTATCGATAGTTGAACGCCGATTGGCATACGAAGACGGCTGCGATGAACGCTGCCGCCGCAAGGACCAGACAATTGACTAGCAAGGCAACCTGTGGAATCGGCGTGGCGTCGGCATGAGCCGACACGTGTGGAATCGAACCCTTGAACCAGTTCGTGAAAGCATGCAGAAATGTTGACTGATCCAAGACGTTCTTGGGGGCGAAAAAAAGCGCAGCCACAGGTACGGCTGCTGGCAGCAGGACCAAGGGGCTCAGGCTGCCAAGCCATGAGAACGGTCTGATGGGCGGGTAGTCCGCTGGATCAAGTGTGTCTCGCATGTCGGTGAGTTTGACCATTTCGCGCCGTACGCCCACGCTCCTGTTGACGATGTTGTAAGTCGGTGCCGAAGGTCCGCTTGTGGCCGCATCCTGCCCTAACTTAGTGGTCGTGGTCGCACTTCATCGAGCTTGCCCGAAAGTCGACCATCGCAGACGTCTCTTCGTTCAAGCCACGACCGCCCAAACACCCCAGGCAACCACTGCAACGATGATTCCCAAAGCTGGGATCCGTCCGAATCTCCGATCGACGAAGAACGTCATCGCAACAACGCCGTAAGCGCACGCCAGCATGAGAGCGCCCTTGGCGGTAGCAAACCACTGAGAAAAAGCCAGTAGCGACAAGCCGAGGACCACACCCGTTCCTGCCAGCCACCATCTGGTCGTGAGTCCTCGAGACCCGTCCCATGCACTCAGCGATATGACCAAGACGACGGGCCCGGCGAACCTCGCCCAGCCGTGCCGCCAAGGCACCATTTCGCGGGATGTCGACGTACGCCCGAAGCTGATCACCAAGACCTCGCCCACCGTCATGGCCTGATAGAGCGCACTGATCAATGAAATGATTGCGGGCAGGACCATGAACAGCCCAATACCGAAGCCCAATGCGATGTAGCGTCGAACCTCCTCGGTCGGCCCATGTTCGGTTGGCCCACGTCGCACGAAGCGCAGCGGGTCTTCGCGCAGGATCTCCTCCGACAAAAAGATGAATCCCTTGGGCGGCGCATCCACGACGACCCCGAGTCCTTGGAGGTTCTTTTGCTCTGAATCTTTCTCAGAGCAAACCACTTCGCTCACCCGGCCAAGGACCTTGCCGCGCTCGATCTTGACCCAGTCGCCCTCCCTCACGCTCGAACCGTCGGCGTATGTCGGCTGTGCCGGAGCTTGCAAGATGCGATGGCACTCATCGACTTCATGCGCCGAGAGCGCTGCGACCTTCCATGCGGCCTGATCGCCAAACGTTGCGCCGCAAGCTGGACATGCTTCGGACGACATTGCTACTACCGAACCGCAACTCGGGCATCTGCCGTGCGCCATTTTCATGGTGCCATCTGCTTCGAGCGAAGCCGCTCTCAACTTCTTGAGCGTCAACGTCGAGTCGGCCGCATCACTCTCGAAGTCCGGCAACATGGCCATCGACGCCCCACAGATGAACCCGGCTATCGTCCCCACTCTTCTCAGATCGCTCAGACTTGACCCCGGCTCCGTCGTCATTCCCCTCCAGACCGCGAAGATGATCTCCACAGCTACGTACCCGGCGATGCCGCCGATGACGCAACTGACGAGGAAGCCAAGCTTGGACGATCTCCCTGATGCTCTCAGATATGCCAAGCCGAGCCCAACGTAGACCAAACCCGCAATGGCAGCAACTGGCGCGAAAACATAGGACAGCGGCAAGACAAGAAGTTGTGCCGGGTCGAAGTGCCTTCCGGCCACGAGGAACACGTAGCCGATCGGAGGACCTACAAACGCGAAGAGGAGAGGCGCTAGGGCGATGGGCATGGTCGGCACATGAAAACCCGTAGTTCATTCGCGCGCCTGGGCGATGGCGCTGCCGATGAACGAGGTCTCTTCACCCGATTGTTGACCGCAGCTCGGTCAGTGCGCACGCGCTTACAAGGCCTTCGTTGCGAGGACGCGTCGAACGTCCGCAAAAGGCTGCGTTCCGACCTATGCAGCCAGCGCCCAGAAAACGCCTGTCAGCAACAGCCCATAGAACGCTACACCGATCAGCGTGAGGCCGGCGACCGTAATCACACGGCGACCTTCGCGGACGAACGAGAGTGCACCTGCAGCTGAGTAGGTTTGAGCCTCGGTGCTCGCCAAGCCCTCTCCGCGCCACCTCCCCAGTGAAAGCAAGTGCACGAGCACCTTGCCGGTCAGTACCAACGGAATTTCGAGAAGCGCATCCATTGGCGGTCGGGGGTTGAACGTTCTGGCCGATGGGCGTCGTCCGTCTTCGATGCGCTAGCCAGCAAGTTCAAGCGACGGTTCGCGTGGCAATCAAGGGTTCAGTGGGGTCAGCTCAATGGCTTTTCCAGCGGATATACCCTCCGCAATGACCGACGCGTTTGACCGCATCCAAGCCTGGAACTGCTGAGCGCTTTCTGATTGGTCCGCTCTTGGCGCCGCCGCGGGAACATATGCCCACATGTGCAGATAGTTGCCTATGTCGTACTTAATGACCGATCCTCGGAAAAGTTGCTCGGGTAGGTCAATGTCATGATGGGACAACCACTCTTTTGCGTCTCGGTACTCTGGTGACGCGTTTCCCCAGCTTGCAGTGCGAACCGGACGAGTGACGGCCACGCACGATGGCATGAACATTCGCGTGCTCAGGTCTTCCTTGAACACTGCATCCTTTAAAGGAGGCGCATTGCAAGGATCATCCCACCACTGCTGCCTCCCCGGGCTGCGTTCGGCGAGCGAACTAAGGTGAATCAAACCCGTAAGTCGCCTGTCCTCAAGTCGGACAAAGACAGCTTTTTGAAACTTGAAAACCAGCGGCTTCGAGCCGCCAGTCTCAGTTCGAGTAGTCGTCGTCAAGCCTCCCGTCGTCCACTGGCCCGGAGGAAGGCGAACAGTGTAGGTTCCCAGATTCACGGCCCCATCTTGCACGGGCCGACCAATCTCAAGAGCGGAAAACTCCGTAGCCTCGGAAACGCGCAAAGCGGAGAGCAGGATGGCGACGGTGAGCCATGATGACGTCACGGGCCGAATGGTTGTCCTCGAGAACGCGGATCGACGCAGCATCAAAGCTCCTCATTTCCGGCCGCAGATCATGCCGAACGACCGCATGCTAGCGATTCTTGTTCGTGATCTCGCGAGTACGCAATTGTTCCAGACGCCGCTTTCGACCGTCCGCTTTTGGCCGGAAGACGCCTGTCAGCGACGCGAGCCGTCCGGCCAGCAGTCGCTAGTACAGATAGACAGCTCCGCGGTTGGTAGCACTGTTGTCGGCTTGGTCGCCCCCGATGCCTGAAGCCGAACTGGCTTCCGCGGTGGCGCCGATGGCGATGGTCCCGCCATCTGCTGACATTGCAAGATCCCTCCCGAACAAGTCGTTCGCCTCGGTATTGCTGGCCTTCAGATAGCGCGCATGCACGAACTGACCGTCTGTGAGTCGGTACAGGTGCGCCGCTCCGGAATTAAAGGCGGGGCCCTGCGTCGTCACGGCGTCGATGCCTGTGCCAGCGCTCGAGTCACCGGGGGCTCCGATCGCCAGAACGTCGCCGACTGTGTTGAGTGCTAGGCCAAAGCCGCCGAAATACATGTTTGCCACGATCTGGGGCGCGTGGATGGTTTGAACGAGCGCATAGGTGCCTGCAGTGCGGCGGTACACATAGGCTGCGCCTGCGCGTGTGATGCTCCCCACGTCATGGTTGCGCGCGCCGATGACGACAGTGCTGCCGTCTGCCGAGATGGCAGTGGCTGACCCGAACAACTCACCTCCGACGGGCGAGGGAGCCTTGAGGTAGGCGCGCTTTGTCCAGGTGGCAGTGCCCGCGTCGTAGGCGTAGACGAATGCCGCGCCTGCATCTCGCGCGCTGGCGTCGGTTTCGTCCGTGGTCGACGCGCTGCCCTCGTACTGCGCGCCCACGACGATCGTCGCCCCATCGGCGGAGATCTTGGCGTAAACGCCGAAGAGCTCGCCGCTCCGGGGGTTGTCAGGCGTGATGGTCGCCTCTCGCGACCACGTGCCGCTGGTCTTGCGGTACACGTGGAATCTGCCGGCATGGCTGCCGAGGATGCCGTACTCTCCAACCACCGCGACCGTGCCGTCGCTGGAGATCCCGAGATAGTCGCCGAAATTTCCGCCCCTGCGCGGGGATGGCGGATCCCACACGTCGGTTTGAGTCCATCCACCTGGCGCCTTCGTGAAGACCTGTACTTGTCCCTGGTCGCCCAAGGCACCGTCGTAGCCGAACATGCCTACCAACATCGTGCCGTCATTTGAGAAGGCGGCGCGCGGATAGCTGGCGGCTTCCATACTGATCGTTTGCGCCCATTGCCATTGGCCTGCGCTGAGCGCGTAGAGCTGCAAGCTGCCCTGAGTGCCGACAGCCAACATCCTGCCGTCCGGGGATAGGCCTGTGGTCGCACCGAAAAGGTTGTCGACGGTTCCTGGCTTGAAGTAGCCGATCGCGCGATTGGCATCCGGCGTGGCCGGCAGTGACCATCCGCTGCATCCATTCGCATTGCAGGCCTGCAGGGCGTAGCGCCAGGCCGCTTGCGACCGGGTCAGCGCGATGTCCTGCAGCGCATAGGTCGTGCTGGCGAGGTTGTCGGCGACCAGGGTGAAGCTGCCGCTTGCGCTGGGATCTTCGCCGAGACGATAGTAGGTGGCGTGGTCGCTGGTCGGCCAGTTGAAGAGGAACGCCCTGGGGGCATAGCCCACGGCGGGCGCGGAAGGAATCAGCGGCGGAAGCGACGCGGGGTCCGCGCTGCAATGCGCCATGATCGAGGTAACGGCCGCACTGATGCTGCCGCTGGTTCCGGTCAGTACGCAAGTCTGCCCGTCCGGCTGCGTGTGCACGGTCACGTTGTAGGCAGCACCCAGTGGAAGCGATTGCGCGAACGCGAAGCTGCCATTGGCCGTGAGGGTCAACGCATCGCCTGCGTTGTTTCTCAGCCCCAGCGTGCCGCCAGAAAGGCCCGTGAGCGTGCCCCCGACCGGGTACGTCACCGCCGAACAAACCACACGCACGTCCCCGACCGTGATCGCGGCCGTTCCCTGGCCCGCGCTCACAGCGCATATCAGGCCCAACGGTTGCTGAGCGATGGTCACCGCATAGGGGTTGCCGGCCGTCACCGGATCGACGAAGCGAAAGGCACCGTCGGCACTGAGCGTGAGGTCGTCCTTGCCGTTGTTGCGCAGCACCAGCGTGCCGGTCAGGCCTGAGACGCTGCCGCCGATGGTGAAGCTGGGAGTCGGCGCGGCCGGTCCAGGCGCATCTGGTGGCGGCACGGGAGCCAGCGGCGCCTCAGGCGCCGGCGTGGCAGCTTGAGGTGCACTGGGAAACAGGGGGATGCCGCTGGCACCACCGCCACCGCCACCGCCACCGCCACCGCCACATGCTGAAAGGATCGCTGCAACCAGGCACATTTCGAAGCCTGCAATGAAGCGGCGCAAGTTGGCTATTTGAATCAAGCTGACACCTCGCAGTACTGTTACGAGATGTTAGCAATAGCTCGCGTGCTGCCTATCCCCGAAAACCGTTAGATTGCGCGGAGCAACGCCCGTGAAGTCACCAGACTGGGTGGTCGAGCATCACAGCGGGCAAGTCTGCGAACCAGCGCCTGTTCCAACGAACAAGCCGCAAGTGCCAACGAACCTGTGGTCGCGATTGCGCACGATCGCCCATGTGACGCCCGACACCGCTGGCTTCCGCCAGCCCGCAAAAATCGTCACCATTGCCTCTGCTTGCTTCAGGCTGGTGATGGAATCCGAACCGAGCCAGCGCATAGCCTCGCGGTCGCCATGAGTTGCGAGCAAAGCGGGCGCATCCGACATGACAATCTCGCGCAGCGTCAACCGACCGGTCGCCAAACGCGGGAAAAGCGCGTCAGGCGCCTGAACATTTGGCAGCTTCTGCCACAGACGGATTGCCCTCATGCATACGACGGACCGCTCCTTCAATGCTGCGGAACCTTGAATCGATACCAATATCGGCTCTGATAGAACTGGACCGAGGTCTCTCACGTCGGGTGTTGGTCGAATCTCGCCTGATGTGCGCGGGAGTCACTTGCGATCATCGTCCCCAGGCGATGTTGTGCGCTCGCCTGCCCCGTCACTCTGCAAAGAACGACGTCGCATGGCGAACGGCCAACTGGAACGCCGAATAGATCAGCAGATCACGGCCCGACACCGCAACGCTTCGGTCATAGCAGCCAGAACCCAATCTCTCGCTCATGCGGATCAGGCCGGAGTCCTCCGGGCGTACCTGGCTCTGTTCGACGCACCAGGCTTGCTGGTGTGGATTCGACGCCGGAATCGACATCTTGAGCGCCGGGGATTCAGCTGCCAGCGTCCTGTCGAGGGTCGTCCAGCCGGGCCCCAGGACATCTCGCTTGTCCGGTCGTTGGCCTGCCTCCGGGGATGCAACGCCGATCGGCGCGTCGATGGCGCCGTGCGCAGCGGCCGCCTCACGCTCTTGGCCCACGGCAGAAGTCGTCATTCCGATGAGGGCCGCGCAAAGCAGAAAGTCGTTCATCCGCATCGAAGGTCTCCGGGTGAATCCCGACTCGAGGTCGGTGTCCGGGCGATTGTTGCTGGAATCGCGTCAGTACGCACGCGCTTCGGCAGCTTGGCTTCGAACGAGAACGACGGGGCGGCATCTGACAGGTTGAATTGGCAGGGCGGGCCCGCGACGGCACACTATCTGCCTGCGCTGCACGCCCTGCGCGCCCTACTCCCGGAGTCTTTCATGTACGCCTGCGAAACGATGGCCAATGGCCCTGAAGAAGTGAGGCGCGCCATCTGCCTCTGCCACCGTCCCGAGATCGCGCGCCTCGGCCAGCGCCTCGGCACCGAGCTCTCGAGGCGCGGCTTCGTGGCCGGTGTCGCCGCCTCGCTCGCCGCGCTCGGGCTCGCGTTCCCGGCCCGCGCACAACCCGCGGGCGCAGCGCCCGCGCAGCCGATCCTGCTCACCAACTTCCGCCTTTACGACGGCCGCCGCGCCACGCTGCGCGACGGGCTGCACCTGGTGGTCGAGGGCAACCGGATCCGCTCGCTCGGCAGCGGCGCACCGCAGGCGCCCGAAGGCGCGCAGACCATCGATTGCGGTGGCCGGGTCGTCATGCCGGGGCTGATCGACGCCCACTGGCATTCGCTGTTCGCGGGCCTGCCGTTGCCGGTGCTGCTGCAGGGCAACCTCGGCTACATCCACCTCGCGGCCGCCGGCGAGGCGCAGCGCACGCTGCTGCGCGGCTTCACCACCGTGCGCGATCTCGGCGGGCCGGCATTCGCCTTCAAGCAGGCGATCGACGAAGGAATGATCCCGGGGCCGCGCATCTATCCCTCGGGCGCCATGATCACGGGCAGCGGCGGCCACGGCGACATGCGCCCGCTGACCGATCTGCCGCGCAGCCCGGGCACGCCGAGCGCCGTCGAGCGCACCGGTGCCGCAGCCATCGTCGACGGGCCCGACGAGATCCGGCTGCGGGTGCGCGAGCAGCTCACGCAGGGCGCATCGCAGATCAAGCTGGTGGGCGGTGGCGGCGTCTCGTCGCCGCGCAGCCCGCTCGACCTGACGACGCTGTCCGAGGCCGAGCTGCGCGCCGGTGTCGATGTCGCGCGCGACTGGAACACCTATGTCACGGTGCACGCCTATTCGCCCGCCACCGTGCAGCGCGCGATCGCGGCCGGCGCGCGCTGCGTCGAACACGCACACCTGATGGACGAGACCACCGCGAAGATGTTCGCCGACAAGGGCGTCTGGCTCAGCACGCAGCCTTTCCTGTCCGAAGAGGACACGGGACCGATGAGCGGGCCGAACCGGGTCGCGGCCTTGCAGGTGTTCGCCGGCACCGACAACACCTACCGGCTGGCGCGCAAGCACGGCATCAAGACCGCCTGGGGTTCCGACATGCTGTTCTCGCCCGCGCTGGCAGTGCGCCAGGGCACGATGCTGACGCATCTCGCGCGCTGGTATTCCAACGCCGAGATCCTCGCCATGGCCACCTCGGGCAATGCCGAGCTGCTGGGCCTCGCGGGCCCGCGCAATCCCTATCCGGGCAAGCTCGGCGTGATCGAGGAAGGTGCCTATGCCGACCTGCTTCTGGTGGACGGCAATCCGCTCGACAACATCGCGCTGCTGGCCAGCCCCGACAGCAGCCTGCTGATCGTCATGAAGGACGGCCGCATCCACAAGAACACGCTCAAGGGCTGAGCGCGGCCGATCTCTACTTGAGCGTGAAGCGCGCCGTGCCCAGCGTCTTGCCGGCGTTGCTCACCACCGCCACCACCTTGGTGCCGGCAGTCACCTTAAAGCTGCCCCTGGCCTCGAGCCGGTCGCCGGCCGGCTTCAACTCGACCTCGGTCTTGTCGCTGCCCGCGAGCAGCGTGAGCCTGGCCGCTGCTTTCGACGTGTCCATCGGCTTGCCGTGGTCGCTCAGGTAGAGCTGCAAGGTATCGGCCTTGGCAACCAGTTCGTAGTCGGCCTCCTTGCCCGCGGCCACCACACCGCCATGCCTCGGCGCATGGTCGTCGTGGTCGTGGTTGCCGGCCGCCAGAGCCGTGCCGCCGATGGCCAATGTCAGGACGGCGATCAGTGCTTGCTTCTTCATGCTGAGAATCCTTTGATGCTGGGTTTGTGAAGGAAGAAACTAGAGCGCTTCCTGCCCCTCGGCCTGCGCCAGCCGATCGGCGGCGCGGCGGCCGAAAAGCCAGAACAGCGCGGGCGTGAGAAAGGTATCGAGCAGGGTCGAGCTGATGAGCCCCGAGAAGATCACGACCGCCACCGGGTGCAGCACCTCGGTGCCGGGCTGTTCGGCTTCGAACAGCAGCGGCGCGAGCGCAAAGGCTGTCACGAGCGCCGTCATGAGCACCGGCGCCAGCCGTTCGAGCGAGCCGCGCACGATCATCTGCCGTCCGAAGAGTTCGCCCTCGAAGCGCATGAGGTTGATGTAGTGGCTGACCTTCAGAATGCCGTTTCGCACCGAGATGCCCGCCAGCGTGATGAAGCCGACCAGAGCCGCCACAGAGAGCGGCTGGCCCGACAGCCACAGCCCGGCCACCGCGCCCACGAGCGCGAGCGGGATGTTGGCCATGATGAGCCACGAGAGCGTTGCCGACCGGTAGCGGCTGTAGAGCACGACGAACATCAGCGCGAGCGACACCAGCGACAGCAGGCCGACCAGCCGCGAGGCTTCTTCCTGCGCCTGGAACTGGCCACCGAGCGTGATGAAGTAGCCCTCGGGCAGCGGCGTATCGGCAACCACGGCGCGCATGTCGGCCACGATGTCGGACAGCGCCCTCCCCTCGGCATTCGCCGAAAGCACGATGCGGCGCTTGCCGTCGTCGCGGCTGATCTGGTTAGGACCGTCGCTTTCCTCGATCGTGGCCAGCTTCGAGAGCGGCACGCGGCCGGAGGGCGTCTCGATCAGGATGTGCTGCAGGCCATCGGCCGAGCGCGCCGATTCGGGCAGCTTCACGACCAGCGCGAAACGCCGGCCGCCTTCGACGATCTGCGTGATCTTCTCGCCCTCGACCAGGCCCTGCAGCGCGCTCAGTACCTGCGGCGCCGGCACGCCATATTGCGCCGCGGCCGCGTAGTCGATGCGCACCTTGATCTGCGGCGCCAGCACCTGCTTCTCGATCTCGAGGTCGGCGATGCCAGGAATGGCCGCCAGCCGGCCGCGCAACAGGTCGGCCTGTCCGCGCAGCGTGTCGAGGTCCTCGCCGAAGAGCTTGATGGCGATCTGCGACCGCACGCCCGAGAGCATGTGGTCGATGCGGTGCGAGATCGGCTGGCCGATCGAAACCGCCGCCGGCAGGTTGACGAGGCGACCCCGGATGTCGGCCGAGATCTGCGCCATCGAGCGCCCCAGTTCGGCGGTCGGCTTCAGGCCGACGTCGAGCTCGCTCACGTGCACGCCCTCGGCATGCTCGTCGAGCTCGGCACGTCCGCTGCGGCGGCCGACGTGCGTCACTTCGGGCACCTGCTTGACCAGCAGCTCCGCCTGCCGCGCCAGCGCTGCGGATTCGGCGAGCGTGACACCCGGGTTGAGCCGCAGCCCGATCAGGAGCGTGCCCTCGTTGAAGGGCGGCAGGAAGGTGGTCGGGAAGAAGGGCACCGCGACCAGCGCGACCAGCACCGCCGCGCCACCGGCCGCAACCGCGCGCCTCGGGTGCTCGAGCACCGCCTGCAGCCCGTTCGCATAGCGCGCCTTGAGCCAGGCCAGCAACCGGGTGTCGCCATGGTCCAGCGATTTCATGCCGGGCAGCAGGTAGTACGAGAGCACCGGCGTGACGGTCACCGACACCACGAGGCTCGCGAGCGTCGAGACGATGAAGGCGATGCCCAGCGGCACGAACAGCTTGCCCTCCATGCCCGGCAGCGCGAAGAGCGGCACGAACACCAGCACGATGATCAGCGTCGCGTAGAGGATGGACGAACGCACCTCCATGGTCGCGCGCGCGATCACTTCGAGCGGATCGAGCCGATGCCCGGGATCGCGGGCGCGGTCCTCGCGCAGGCGGCGGATCGAGTTCTCGATGCCTACCACCGCGTCGTCGACCAGGCCGCCGACCGCGACCGCAAGGCCGCCCAGCGTCATGGTGTTGATCGACAGGCCGAAGTAGCGAAACACCAGCGCCGACATCAGGATCGACACCGGGATCGCCGTGAGCGCGATCACCGTGGGCCGCAACGTGCCCAGGAACAGGAACAGCACCAGCGCCACGAACACCGAGGCGCCCACCAGCTTCCAGCGCAGGTTGTCGACCGAGGCCTCGATGAAGCTGGCCTGGCGGAAGGTCACGCGAGGCGCATCCATGCCGGCCGGCAGCGACTTCCTCATGCCCTCCATCGCAGCCTCGATGGAACGCGTGAGCGAAATGGTGTCGGCGGTCGGCTGCTTCTGGATACCGAGGATGACGGCGGGCTTGCCTTCGAAGCCCGCATCGCCGCGCTTGAGTGCGGCGGCGAAGCTCACCTTCGCGACCTGCCGAAGGAGGATGGGCTGACCGTTGCGGGTGGCGAGCGCGAGATTCTCGAGATCCTCGAGCCTCGAGGTCCGCCCCAGGTGGCGAATCAGGTATTCGCGTCCGTTGAGCTCGAGGAAGCCGCCCGACGTGTTGGCCGAATAGCCCTTGAGCGCGGCCGCGAGTTGGTCGTGCGTGATGCCGAGCTCGGACATCCGCGTGGTGTCGGGCTGCACCTGGAACTGCCGCACCTCCCCGCCGATGGGGATCACCTGCGCCACGCCGGGAATCGCCATCAGGCGCGGTCGCAGGATCCAGTCGGCGTATTCGCGCACCGCCATCGGCGAGATCTTCCCGGTATCGACCGGGATCGCGATCTGCATGATCTCGCCCATGATCGAGCTGATCGGCCCCATCCGCGGCACCACGCCCTCGGCCAGGCCTTCCTCCATCGATGAAAGCCGTTCCGACACCATCTGGCGGGCGCGGAAGATGTCGGTCTCCCAGCCGAAGGTCACATAGAGGAACGAAAGGCCCGCCGACGAGACCGAACGCACGGTCTCCACGCCGGGCAACCCGTTCATCGTCGTCTCGAGCGGGAAGGTGATGAGCTGCTCGACCTCCTCGGCCGCCATGCCGCCGGCTTCGGTGATCAGCGTGACCGTCGGCTTGTCGAGGTCGGGAAAGACGTCGACCGGCGTGCGAGACAGGGTCCATGCACCGTAGGCCATCAGCACCACGCTCGCGATGAGCACCAGCAATCGATTGGACAGGCTGCTGTCCAGGAGCCACTTGAACATTCGCGGCTCCCCTCAGCGGACCTGATTGACGAGGGTGGCGCCCTGCGTCACGAAGCGATCGCCCTGCCGGAGGCCGGAGGTCACCGCCACCGACACGCCGTCGAGCGGCTCGACGGTCACGATGCGCGGCTCGAAGGCCTCGGCCGCCGTCTTGGCCCACACGATGGTCTGGTTGGAAGGGTTCTTCATGAGCGATGCCGCCGGCACCGCGATGCCCTGCAGCTTCGACCGCGTCTGCACATGCACCTTGACCGGTTGCCCCACGGCCAGCTTCGACAGCGCGCCGCCCTTGGCCGCGAAATGGAGCGTCAGCGCCTGCTCGCGCAGCGTGCGGCCGGCGCCGAGGAAGCGAAGCGCCACGCGCTCTTCGCCGACCGCGAGCGTCGCGCCGCCCACGTCGGCGCCGAGCGCCGCATCGAAGCTCAGGGCCTCGATGCCGAGCCGTTGCGGGTCGACCACCTCGTAGACCAGTTCCCGCGCATCGACCACCTGGCCCGCCACCACGTGGGCCGAGGCGATGACACCGGCAACCGGTGCCACCAGTGCCTCGCGCTCGGTGAGCCCGAGGTTCACGGCGCCGGCGCGCGCACCGAGGCTCGCGAGTTCGGCTTCGGCGGCTTCGATCTCCTTTTGCGGGACCGTGTCCGAGAGCGCCTTGAGCCGGGCCACGCGCCGCTCGGCCAGCGCCCCGGCGCTGCGCAGTTCGGCGAGCTGGGCAGACTGCACCGAGCGTTCGAGTGCCGCGGTCGACGGCCGCACGTAGGCCAGGATCTCGCCCTTGCGGACCGGCTGGCCGACGTTCGGCAGGCCGTTCGGCCCGGGCTCCACGCGACCCGCAGTGGTCGGCTGCACCTTGCCGCCCGCGTTCGGGTCCATCACGACCCTGCCCGCAAGCTCGACCGTGCGCGCCAGTTCCTCGCTCTTCGCCACGGCCGTCCGCACGGCGAGCTGGCGTTGCGCCGCCTTCGGAAGAAAGACGCTGCCGTCGGGTTGGCGGCTGGGGCCGTTCGAGTTCGGCACCGCGCCCGAATCGCCGTGGTCATGGCCCTCGCCAGCCCATGCCGGCAGGCCGAGACCGATGAGAGCGGCCAGCAGAAGCTTTGCGATCATGCCGTGCCTCCTGCGCGACGAGTGCCCGCAGCGCGCCGGCCGATCCATGCCAGCGCCGCGAGCGCGACGGCTGCAGCCGCTGTCCATGCGGCGTAGGAACGCCAGCCGCGGCCCTCTGCGCTCGCCGCTGTTGCGGCCGCCGGCACGACGAAGTCGCCCGCCAGGATGTCCGACTCGCTGCCTGCGACCACAGTCGCAGTGACCGCGACGACGCCCGGCTGCAGCGCGTGCGCGAGCTTGCCCTCGAATTCGCCTTCCGCGCTGCGCGCCAGCGCCACCTTGGCGCCGCCGAGCTCGAGCTCCACGTTCGCGTCCTTGACGGGCGCGTTGTCGTCAAAGCGATCGAGGTAGACCGTCAGATGCGTGCCGCTCACGACGCCCACGAGCTCGAAGGCTTCGGAGACGGCCGAGAAGCGCGGCAACGCCGATCCGCCTGCTGCGACGGGTGCGCTGTCATGGCCGTGCCCGTCGTCGGCGATCGCGGGCCGCGCGACCAGGGCAGTCAGGAGCGCCAGCAGGCCCAGGGCCGCCAGCGTCGTGTTCGATTTGTTCATGATTGGTTCCTTGTCTGTCTGCTCACTCGGGCAACAGCCCGAGCGACTGGCGCCATTGCGAGACCGCGGCCGCGTGCTCGATCCGGCTGCGCGTTGCCTGCCGTTCGGCATCGTTCGCTTCCTGTTCCACGCGAAGACGGGTGGGGAGGTCGGTCTCGCCGAGGCGAAAGCTCTTCTCGAAGAAGCCGCGCGACTCGGTGGCCAGCCGGCTGCGACGATCGGCCGCGGCGACGACGGCAGCGAGCGCCTGAACGCGCTGCTGCACGGCCCGCACCTCGGTGTCCGCGCGCGCCTGCTCGATCAGCAACTGGGTCTCGGCTTCCACCTGCTCGGCCCCGGCGGTGGCAATGCGAGCGTCGCTGCGGCTCTGCCGTCCGAGCGGGATGCGCACCGCCACGCTCAGCACGTCGGCATAGCGCTCGTTGAAATCGGCGCGCTCGCGCGTCGCGCCCACGATCAGCTCGGGATTGGCGCGGGTCTGCGCGCCGGCCAGTTCGAGCTGGCGCTTCGCGACATCGGCGCGTGCCGCCAGGTCGCGCAGGGCGGGATGCGAGGCATCAACCGGCATCGCTGCAGCAGGCGCCGGTTCCGCATCGAGGTCTTCGCGGGGCGGCGGCGCCGTTCCGGTCAAGGCGGTCCAGCGCTGATCGGCCTGTGCCAGCGCCGCACCGGACTCGGCCAGCGCACTGTCGGCGGCGGCCTCTGCGGCCTCGGCCAGGTGGCTGTCCGCGCGGGCCAGGTCGCCCGCCTTCACGCGGCGCGCAACGTCCGCCGCCAGCTGCCGCGCATGAGTCAGCCGCTGTTCGGCGAGCGAGCGGTCCAGGCGCGCGCGCTGCTGCGCCCAGTAGGCTTCGCGCACTTCAGCCGCCAGCCGCCATTGCGCGGCTGCCAGACGGGCCTCGACCGCGCCGGCGTCGGCACCGGCCACCGCGAGCGAGCGGGCACGCTCGTCCGGCAGCCAGATCGGCACGCCCACGCGGGCCTCGTACTCGCGCGCGCCGGTGTTGTTCGTCATGCGGTCGCCCTTGGCGGTGAGCTCGAGCGCGGCGGGTTCAGGCGTCCAGCGTTGCGCCGCGCGCTCGGCCGCCGCGGCCGCATCTCGCCGCAGTGCCGCGCCGCGGTATTCGGGCTGGCGTGCCCACGCAGCCTCGAAGCCCTGCCTGATGGCGGTGTTGCCCGCCGCTCGGGTCTGCGCTGGCGCGGGCAGGGTCACGGCCAGTGCAAGCAGCAGCGCACCGGGAATGTCCCAGCGTCTTGATTTCATTAGATGGTCTCGTCGCGATGGCAGGCGCACGGGCCCGCCGATTCATGAACCCGACGAGGGGGGCGCGCGGAATGCGCGCCGAAGGAAGAACCGCCTCGTCAGCCTGTCAGCTGACGAAGGGCGACGGCGGCCTGAGAAGCGTGTCGACGAAGCGATCGGGCACTGCCGATGCGTACGGCGAGAGAGCCGCGGAGCCGATCCAAAGCGCCGGCACGCTGCTCGAAGCACGCGCCGCCACGGTCGTCATGCCATGACAGGCACCGCAGTCGGGATGCTCGGCGAGCGAACCGTTGCCCGCCTCGACGTCGGCCCGATCGGCCGGATCCGCCGCATCGGCTGCGGCCTTCTGGTGCGCATGGTCGTGGTGCCCGAAATGCGCGCCCTGTGTCTCGTGCGCGCAGACGCTCGCCGCCGACGCCCAGGCCCATTGGACCGGGAGTACGACCATCAGCAGGATCAAAAGCAGGCGACGCATGAGTGGCGGCAGTCTAGCAAGGCGCACATGGGCCTTCGCGATTCAGGGACATGGACGCGAACCGCCCAACGCGTTGCAGCTCACCAGTCCCCGCTCGCCGCCTCGCGCTCGACGATGCGGCCGTCCTCGATGCAGATGACCTCCTGCGCCAGCGCCTCGACATCCTGGGGATCGTGGGTCACGAGCAGCACGGGCACCTGCACGCGCTCGAGCATCTCGGCCAGTTCGCGCCGAAGTCGCTTGCGAAGTGGCGCGTCCAGCGCGGACAACGGTTCGTCGAGCAGCAGCAGTCTCGGTTGGATCGCGAGTGCGCGCGCGAGCGCCACGCGCTGGCGCTGCCCGCCCGAGAGATTGCGCGGCAGCGCACTGCGCAGCGCCTCGAGTTCGAACTGGCGGATCAATCCATCGATGCGCTCGCGTTGCGCGTCCTCCATGCGTCGGCCGAGGCGCTGTACGCCGAACTGCAGGTTCTCCGCCACCGTCATGTGCGGGAACAACGCGTAGTCCTGGAACACCACGCCCACCCTGCGCGCACGCGCAGGCAGGTCGATGCCCCGCGCGGTGTCGAGCAACGCCTCGGCACCGACACGCACATGCCCCCGCGCGCCCGGCATCAGGCCCGCAATGGCCTGCAGCACGGTCGACTTGCCGGAGCCCGAAGGCCCCACCAGCGCGATTCGGCGGGACGCCGAAGCGAACGAGGCAGCCAGCACGAAGCTGCGATCGGGCGAATCGAGCGTGAGCTGAAGCCGCACATCGAGCAGAGCCATCTGCATGCCGTTCAGTGCCTCGCCTGCAGCAGGCGGCCCGAGCCCACCAGCACCACGATGCAAACCGCAGAGATCACGAGCGTGAGCCACAGCGCCTGCGTGTCGTTGCCGGCCTGCACCGCCTCGTACACCGCGATCGACAGCGTCTGCGTCTTTCCCGGCAGATTGCCGGCGATCATCAACGTGGCACCGAACTCGCCCATTGCCCGCGCGAAGGCCAGCATCACGCCGGCCGCGATTCCGCGGATGGCCAGCGGCAGCGAGACGCGCAGGAACAGCTCGAGTTCGCCGGCGCCCAGCGTCCTCGCCGCATGGGCGAAGCGGCCGTCGACCTCTTCGAAGGCGGCCCTCGCGCCCTTGTAGACCAGCGGCAGCGAGACGATCGCGGCCGCGATGACCGCGCCCTGCCAGGTGAAGATCAGGTTGATGCCGAACCAACGGTCGAGGTACTGGCCGATGACGCCGTTGCGGCCCACCAGCACGATCAGGTAGTAGCCGATGACGGTCGGCGGCAGCACCATGGGCAGCAGAAGCATCGAGTCGACGATGCTCCGGCCCGGGAAGTCGCGCCGGGCCACCAGCCAGCCCAGCATGATGCCGGCGGCGCCGGCGAACAAGGTGGCGAAGAGCGCGACCTTGAGCGTGAGCCAGAGCGGAACGAACAGGGCGGCGTTCACGGATTCTCGATCGGGCCGTCAGGGCTTGGAGAAGCCGTAGCGCTCAAGGATCTGCTGGCCCGGCGCGCTGCGCACGAAGGCGATGAACTCGGTGGCCAGCGCCGGGTTCTTGCTGCTGGCGATCTGCGCGATCGGATAGGTCACGGGCGTGGTAGTCGGCACGGTCATCGCGATGCGTGTCTTGTCGGCCTCGATCAGCGCATCGGTGCGGTAGACGAATCCCGCATCGACCTCGCCGCGCGCGACGTAGTTGAGCACCTGGCGAACGCTCTCGCCGTAGATCCAGCGCGGCTGCAGCGCGGCCGTCAGCCCGACCTTCTCGATCGCTTCCATCGTGTAGCGACCGACCGGCACGGTGGCGGGCGTGCCGGTCGAGATGCGCTGAAAGCCACTGCCGGTGAGGTCGGCGAGCTGGGTGGGCTTCTGGGTGGAAGTCGACGGAACGATCAGCACCAGCGTGTTGGCGGCGAAATCGACACGCGTCGGCACCGCGATCAGGTTGGCGGCGGCCGCGCGATTCATGGTGTCCTGGTCGGCCGAGGCGAAGACATCGACCGGCGCGCCCTGCTGAATCTGCGCCAGCAACGGGCCGGAAGCGGCGAAGTTGAAGGTGATCTTCGCGCCGGGCCTGGCCTGCTCGAAAGCCTTTCCGGCGGCCTGGAATGCATTCGTGAGGCTGGCCGCCGCCGAGACGACGAGCTCCTGCGCGCTCGCTGCAGTGCTCGAAAGAACGAGTGCCGCTACCAGGGCCGCACTGCGCAGGCGCATCGA
Source organism: Variovorax jilinensis (assembly GCF_030316885.1). Lineage (GTDB taxonomy): Bacteria > Pseudomonadota > Gammaproteobacteria > Burkholderiales > Burkholderiaceae_C > Variovorax > Variovorax jilinensis. The sequence continues at coordinate 244,422 of NZ_JASZYQ010000006.1, forward strand.
CATTCTCATTTTCGGTTCCATTTCGCTATTCATTTCAGGAATAGCGATGATATCAACAGGCCCGAGACGCGTGCGGGTGCTCGCCGCCATGCGTGTCCATGCCCGCGGCATACTGGCGCGATGTCCAACGACGCTTCTTCGCCCTCGGTCCGCAGGCGCTGGCCGCGATGGTCGCGCTGGCCACTGAGATTGCTGGGCCTTCTCGCGTTGCTGATGCTCGGCCCGGTCGGTGTGCTGGCCTTCGGCAACCTGGACCTCGACACCCCGTGGCACATGACGAGCCGCGCAAGCACCGGGCAGGCGCCCAACCCGGCGGTCGAACACGGTGCGGTGGTGCAGGTCTACGGCGCCCGCATCGTGCGATGGCGCGGCGCCTTCGGCATCCATCCCTGGATCGCGGTCAAGCGCGCTGGCGCAGAGCGCTACACGACCTACCACATCGTCGGCTGGCGAGCCCGCAACGGCGGCGATGCGCTGGTCAGCAGTGAAACGGAAGCACCGGACATGCAATGGTTCGGCGCTCATCCGCAGCTGCTCGCGGACCACCGGGGAGCCCATGCGGAAGCACTGATCGATCAGATCGAAGCCGCAGTACAGGCCTACCCCTGGCGAGCGTCCTACCGCCTGTGGCCCGGCCCCAACAGCAACACCTTCGTCGCCTGGGTGGCCCGACAGGTGCCCGAACTGCGCCTCGACCTGCCGCCTACCGCCATCGGCAAGGACTATCTCGGATCGACCACCTTCATCGACCACGCACCGAGCGGCACCGGCTGGCAGCTGTCGTTGCTGGGCCTGGCGGGCGTGACCGTTGCGCGCGACGAAGGCCTGGAACTGAATCTGCTGGGCCTGGGTTTCGGCGTCGACGTCGACGACATGGCGCTGAGGTTGCCGGGCTTCGGCCGGCTGCCCTGACGCGGAGGTGTCGCGTCGTCGGCGCTACCCGGCCGGACGGCGATACGTCTCCCAACCGTCGGCTTCTACCCGGCCAGCGGCCGCCTCGACCGAAAGGCAGATTGCCGCTCTCCGATGCGACCGCTACGCTCGTCGCGACCGACTGCATCCACGCGCGGTCGACAGGAGGGATGCCGATGCCGCAACCGTTCGATCCCGGGTATGTCGCCGAGCCCTTCCTGACGCTCTGTTCGGACTACCCCGGCGCCGATGTCTACCCGAGCCAGGAGTTCAGGGTCGAGTGGGGACCGATCTTCCACCGCGGTCGGCTCGATGGCTCGGCGCGCGTGCTGGTGCTGGGGCAGGACCCGGCACAGCACGAGACCATCGTGCGCCGCATCCTCGTCGGCGAGGCCGGACGCAGGGTGCAGGGGCTGCTCGCCAGGCTCGGCATCACGACCAGCTACGTGTTCGTCAATACCTACCTCTACAGCGTGTACGGCAGCGTCAAGGCCGCGACGCGACGGCATCCCGCGCTGGTCGACTACCGCAACCGCTGGCTGCAGGCGCTGCTGGTCGGCCAGCAGGTCGAGGCCGTCATCGCGCTGGGGCAGGCGGCCGACGGTGCCTGGGCCGCATGGAAGGCCACGCCCCAGGGGCAGGCAACGAAGCCGGCCTACGCCGCCGTGACGCATCCGACGCAGCCCGAGAGTTCGGCCGGCGGCGACCGCACCAGGCTCGCGCTGGCGACGGCCCGCATGCTGCGCAACTGGAACGCCGCCTTGCAGGCCTTGCACCCCGGGCTGACGCATCCCGACGCCCCGGTGCCGCTCGCGCTCTACGGCGATGCATGGGCCGAGGGCGACCGGCTGCCGATCCCCGCGATCGACTACCCGGCCGGCCTGCCGGCATGGATGCGCGACAACGACGGCTGGGCTGCGCGCAAGGGCGCGGACGAAACCGCCAAGCGCCGCAACATCACGCTCACGGTGAGCAAGGGGGTGGTGGCATGACGGCCCGCAAGCGCAGCTGGTATCCGCTCGCGGGCAGCACCGTCGCGGGCACCAAGCGAGGCGCCGCGCCCAGGGCATCTCGCGCCGTCGCCAGGGGGCCGGTGCCGATCGATCCGCTCTCGAGCCCCCGGCTCGCGATCTCGGGCCGCGTCGTGACGATGAACGACGCCTTCGACGTCATCGAGGATGGCGTGGTCTACATGGCCGACGGTTGCATCGCCGCAGTCCGCCGCAAGCGGGACAAGGCACCGGACGGCTTCGAGGGCGTCGCTGTCGTGGCCACGCGCGGCACCCTCTATCCGGGCCTGATCGAGCTGCACAACCACCTGAGCTACAACGCCCTGCCGCTGTGGAGCCCGGTGCCGAAGCTCTACGAGCATCGCGGCCAGTGGCCCCAGCATCCCGACTACCGCAAGCTCATCAGCGGACCGATGACCGTCATCGGCCAGCACCGCGACGCGCAAGGCCAGGCTGCACTGCTCGCACCGCTCGTGCGCTACGTCGAATGCAAGTGCCTGCTGGGCGGCGTCACCACCAGCCAGGGCATCATGCTCAACAGCAACGCCGGCGTGCAGCGCTACTACCGCGGCATCCTGCGCAACGTCGAGAACACGGACGACCCCGCGCTGTCGGAAGCGCAGGCGCGCATCGCCGACGTGGACGCCAGGGACGCACGCGCCTTCCTCGCGCGCCTGAACAAGGAGGACAGCTGCTTCCTGCTGCACCTGAGCGAAGGCGTGACCCCCACCGGCGCCACGACCTCGCAGGCGCGCAAGCACTTCCTCGCGCTCGAGGTGGCGCCCGGCGAGTGGGCCATCAACGACCGGCTCGCGGCCATCCACTCCGCGGGCCTGACGGCTGATGATTTCCGCGTGCTGGGCGACAACGGCGGCTCGATGATCTGGTCGCCGCTCAGCAACCTGCTGCTGTACGGCGCGACCGCGCGGGTGGACGCGGCTCGGGCCGCCAATGTGCGCATCGGCATCGGCAGCGACTGGTCGCCCTCGGGCAGCAAGAACCTGCTCGGCGAACTCAAGGTCGCCTGGCTCTATTCGAAGCACCTCCTGGACGGGGCCTTCAGCGCGCGCGACCTGGTCGCCATGGCCACGCGCGATGCGGCGGCCATCCTCAAGTGGGAAGGCGCACTGGGTTCGCTGGAAGCCGGCAAGCGCGCCGACCTGCTGGTCGTCGGCGGAACCGCAGGCGACCCTTACGAAGCGCTCGTCAAGGCGCGCGAGACATCGATCAACCTCGTGATGATCAACGGCATCGCGCGCTACGGACTGCCGGCCACCATGAAGGCGCTGGGTGCCAGCGGCGAATCGTTCAAGGTCGGCGGCAAGACGCGCACCCTCTTCCTCGAGCAGGCCACCGGCGACCCCGACGTGGCGAAGCTCTCGCTCTCGGCGGCAAGGACCGCGCTGAAGAATGCCTTCAGGCAGCTGCCGGACCTGGCGCGCGCCATCGAAGAGCCCCCGGCCATGCCGGCGGCACGCGCCGCGCGGCCTGCCATCGATGCGCCGCAGCCGCTGGTGTGGACACTGGCGCTCGACGAGATCGCGAACACCGGCATGGACCAGCGCCCTCGCCTGCCCTTCGACGGACCGCGGGATTTCACCGGCCCGTCGATGCAGCCGGCAAGCCTGGGGGCGCCCCGGCTGTCGAGCATCCTTGCGGCGGTGGAACTCGATCCGCTGACCGTGGCCGATGACCGGAACTTCCTCGCACGGATTGCCGCAGAGCCGAACGTGCCGCAAGCGATTCGCAAGGGACTGGCTTCGCTGTACTGAGGAGAAGGTCGGCGAACGAAGAAGTGCGTGAAGGCGTTGCGCTATCGCGCCGAACTCACCGCCGTCACGTCGGCACCAACCGGCCGGGCCAGCGCCCCGCTGCTCGCGCTGATGGCGGTCGCGGCCTCGACCAGGCGCAATTCGCCCTGGGCGGCCTCACCGCCGACGATGCCCGCCGCAGAGACCAGCGTCACTGCGCCGGCCAGTATGAAGTTCCATGTCGTGTTCATTTTCAAGCCTCTGGCCTCGAGTGTGAGGCCGATCGGCGGTGTCGAAACGGCACAAAGGGAACAGCAGTGTTCGTCGCCGGGAAACAATCCGGCCTTCTGCGGTCGAGAGCTTCCGACGGTTTCTCAGGCCGCAGAGGCCGATCGCTTCAGCCGCACCGGGACCGACTTGTACGAGGGCGTGCCGCTGCGAGGATCGCGGTGCCCCAGCCGCACGAGCAGGTTGGCCTCGGGGTAGTAGGCGCCTGCCGAGCCCCTGGGGATGTCGTAGGCCACGGCGGTCAGCCGCCTGAGCACGGCGGCCGGCCCGGGTGCCTCGCCGTCGAAGGGCACGGCCTCGAGATCGACGCGCTCGCCGGGCGCGATGCCACGCTCGGCCAGGTCCTCGGCATTGAGGAAGACCACGTCGCGTCCGCCGAAGATGCCGCGGTAGCGATCGTCGAAGCCGTAGATGGTGGTGTTGTACTGGTCATGGCTGCGCAGCGTGGTCAGCGTGAGCACCTCGGGGTCTGCGGCCCGCGGGTCCTCGGCGATGCCGGGCATGACGATGAACTGCGCCTTGCCCGAGGGCGTGCGCCAGATGCGCTCGGTCGGCCCGATCGGCAGCCGGAAGCCACCGGGCTGCGCGATGCGCTGGTTGTAGTTCTCGAAGCTGGGCAGCACGCGCTCGATGTCGTCGCGGATGCGGCCGTAGTCGCCCACCAGGCCGTCCCAGTCGACGCCGTGGCGGCCCGCGAGCGTCGCCTTGGCGATGCCGGCGACGATCGCGGGCTCGGAGCGCACCTCGTCGGAAGGCGGCGGCAGCCGGCCC
>NZ_JASZYQ010000007.1 GCF_030316885.1 Variovorax jilinensis
ATTCCGGCCGCTTCCCAGGCTATGAAGTCTTTCGCGGTCGCCCGTGGCCTTGGTGTCGGCGGGAAGTAAAGCGGCCCAAAGCCGACCTTCGCGTACTTCCGCCAATGGCCGAACTGAGACTTCGGACGTAGCCGAGCGAAAGTCAGCGCTTGTGGATTCAACCGGTCGATGCAACACATTCGCTGAATCTCAGCGGGTGTCTGGAAGCGGAGCGTCTTGCGCGGCCTCTCGTTCAATTGTCTCGCGATCGCGTTGAGTTGAAGCTGTGAGAACCCTGAAACGGCCATGCCCTTCGGCGCGATTCCGGAACGCGTCAGGGCCGAACGGACCCTGAAGGTCTTCCTGTGGAGCCCATACCACTCAGCGCGCTACGTGGGAACTCGATCAACCCGGACTGAACTCAATTCCACCGGTCGCCCCCTCGCGCTGCCGAAGCGGCAACTCGTGCCCGCCAGAGATCGATGGCTTTAGCGCCGGGCCGATCGGTTTGATGTCGCGCTCGCGCTGGATCCCGAGCGCCGTCGTCTTCTGATAAACCTTCGAAATCGCTTCCGGAAGTTCCTTCACCGAGTTTGTATACACGCGTGCCTCATGCCTAGCGCGGCTGATGGCAACATAGTAGAGATTCATCGACGTGGTGCGGCTCTTCGTGTCGATCGACATCAGCGCCCGGTCGCTCGTGAGCCCCTGTGCGCTGTGCACCGTCGCGCAGTAGGCATGGTCCAGGTGTAACGGCTTGTCGGCAACGATGTCGAGCGTCCGCAGCGGCCGACCGTCCTTCTGCTCGACGGATTCGAGTCGAATCAGCGGACCGATCACGTCGGCAACGCGCAGCCGGTCGCTGCTCGTCAGGTCACGCGCCGGATCGTTGCGGGTAACCCGCAGCGTGTCCCCGACCGATATCTCAGCGTGCTCCAGTTCGTATACGCTGAGCTTCGTCACCTTGCGCGGGTTGATGGTTGTGGTGGTGCCGTCGCTGCGCCTCAGGACCAACTCATTGCCCTGAAGTACGTCATCAACACGGTAGATTTCTCCGCGAGCGAGCCCCACCCTTGGGTAATCTGAATCGGGCTGGATCGCCATGCCGCGCGAGTAGCTGGGGGCGAAGCGCCGCTGAGCTTTCGTGGTGTCGACGCGGGTCAGGATCTCCACTTTGCGACCCTTGCCGGCGAGCTCGAGCTTCTCGCGCACCATCGCTGTGACTTGGCGGCGCGCCTGGTTCGTTCCCGTGACGACCAGCGTCTTGGCTCGCTGCTCGAATGTCAGTGCGCAGAAATCGCTTGCGATGGCTTCGTGTCTGACGGCAGGCTCCTCCAATTCCAAGACGTCCTTGATGTGCCGAAGCGACTTCGACGCCTGACCGTCAGCCGTGAGTTCGACCGCAGTCTTCAGCGTTGGATTCAGTTGACGCAGGATCTCGCTGATGCGTGTGGTCAGCATGCCTGCCTCCTGGAGCTGCGCGAAGGGTTTGCCGCGTTCGATGGCCTCGGTTTGCTTCGTGTCGCCAATCAAGACCATGCGCGCACCCGCTTTCTCGACGATCCGCATAAGGTGAGCAAGCTGCCGGGATCCGATCACCCCCGCCTCGTCCAGGACAACGAGCGTGTTGCCGTCGATAGGTTTGTCCTTCATCTTCAAGAAGCTGGCGACGGTACGCGCGTCCAGACCATCGAGCTTGAGCGCCTTCACCTGCGGCCCATAGGGCGCCAGCGCGATGGTTCGATATGCGGCTGTGCTCGTACCGGTTCCGTCACCTGCATTCAGCTCTGAGGCCTGCCGAATGAGCTCGACGGCCGCCTTGACGGAAGTGGTCTTGCCGGTGCCAGCATCGCCCTGGATTCCGACGAAGCGGTTGTTCGTGGCGACGATGGCCTCTACTGCGGCGCGCTGGCCCACCGTCAGCTTGATGGCCTTGCCCGATTGCTGACTTGCCTCGCGTTCGTAGGCATCGATCGAAGGACCTACCGCTGGAGGCTGCACGAAGGCAATCACCTGACGGCGGCCCGCTCGTTCGATGGCAAGGATGATCTTTTCCTCCTTGAGCGCTTCGAGGGTCGTGTAGCGCCTTTCCACGGGAACCAGAGAGCCACGCTTGATCGCGAGGCTGACGTGTTCACGCGCCTGTGCGGGGGACCATCCCTTGTGCTCGTGCACGAATGTCCTCCAGCCCGCCTGCGACAAGGCTGTCGTCCTGCCCGGCTCTGTGGTCCGATAGATGGGGGTCGATTCGATCAACGCGCCTGATTTCACCAAGCGGGCAATCTCGGCACGAACATCGTCCGGACCCGCCAGTCCGACCGCTCGCCGAAGCGCTGTCCCCATCAAATCGCTCTCCGACGCAACCGCCTCACGTTCCGTGAGGTGCTTTATCGCGTACTGGACGACTGCCTGTGCCGGAGTGACGCTGCCTGGCAGGGCGGGGGTGGTCTCCGCCAGACTATCTGGAGCGCGCTCGGAGCTCGAAGTCGCAAGGTCACGCTTGGGGCCACCGCGTCGTTCGGCCCGTACTGCATCGACCGTGTACGCGTCAAGCCGTGATCTGGGCCCGAAGTCGATGCCGAGTTCGCTGCTCTTCTCGATCCAATACCGCTTAACGACTACCCGATCCGATTCGTCCTTCCGTGGACGGGTGATCATCGCAATGACCTGCTTTTCCAGCGTACTGGCCGAGCCACGGGTCATGCCCTTCTGGTCCAGCGCTTCCTCGATCGCCCGCGCGCGAGCCGAAAACGCTTCGATCTGCTCGCGCGTGATGTGGTCGAGCTCGAAGTTTCCCTTGTCGTCCACGACACGGATCGCATAGCCGAGCTGGGTCAGTTCGTGCGCGAGCTGCGTCTGGTAGACCGCATCGATCTCTCGCTTGACCTTGAAGATGTCTTCGTTGGACAAAGATCGCCAGGCACCATCCGAGCGCTGCGTCATGTTGAGGATGACCGCGTGGGTATGCAGTTGCGGGTCTTTCGCGCGGCTCAGCTCGTGGCGAAACTTGCCGATCACCAGCTTGCTGGTGCGTTCGTGATAGCTCTTGCCCTTGACCTTCCTGCGGGCCACCGCCAGGCGCTCCACCTCGCGCATCGCCTTGGTGACCGCCCGATCGTGCGCCTCGGTCACAGCCTTGTCGCCGGCGATCAATGCCTGCATGGACACCGACTTCGGCGCGGAGAAGGTGAGGTCCAAGGCCATGCGCTTCTCGTTAGTGGTCCGGTCGAACGTCAGCTGGATGCGCTCGCCATTCGGAAGCTGCCCATTGAAGAGGCGCGAGAGCTGCTTCTGTTCCACAGGACCGGTCAGGCCGAGGATCCGGGCGCCTTCGCCTTGCCATTCGCCGGCGTGCTCCTTGGCGTAGTAGTCGTCGCCCGATGCAAAGTAGTGCGCCGCAGCGTACTGATTGCTCCCTTTGATCAGGGTGATGCCCAGCATGTCAGGCGGAGCCGCGGGTATGGTTCAGGCCCGAGGGGTCCTTTGTGACCAGTGCCTCGTTGCGATGCGGCCATGAGAAGTAGGGCACATGAATCTTCGCGATCGGGAACGCCTCCGCAAACATCACATAGCCGTGTAGGTCCTCAAGATTGGAGATCTCCGCATCCATGACGACAGGTTCGGGTGGGCTTCCCACCACGTTTCGGCTTCGCCCCCCCGCTGCCGCCTGAGCTGGTGGTCACCTGGACGCGCTCCACGTGTTGCTGGCCCAGAATCTCGCTCGCTCGGTGGGCGTTGTAGGCGTTCGCAGCACCGAAAATGAGGTAGTTCCGAAAGCATGCCAGCAAGATCTTGGCGGCGTCCTTGCCGTAGGTCTCGTCGAGCTGAGCCCAGTCCTGGATCGAGCCCACGATGCGAAGGCCGTGCTTCCGCCCCTTGGTCGCCGCGGGCACGAAGGATTCCAGCCGCCCGAGCGAATCGAGCTCATCCAGGAAGAGCCACAGTCGCGTCTCCTTCATCGGTTCGTTGCTCAGCACGGTGGCGCAGATCGTGTCGATCCAGGCTGCTACCAGCGGGCGTTGAGAGGCCCGCATGTCTTCGCGCCAGGTGATGAAGAGGTTCCCGGCTTCCGGGTCCATCACCCACTGATGAATCGAGAAGGCGCCCTTGCCCATAAAACGGAGGGGCCGGACATACTTGTTCATCATGAACTGGACCGACGCGATGGCTTTTTCGGCGTTATCGCGGAAGTACCCTCGCGAATCGGTGTCCGATAGGAACTCCCGAAGTACCTCCGTGTCGGCGTTTACCAGCATGTCTACGAGTGTGTTGTTGTCGCGCTGGCCGGCCTTGTCGAGCTTGCGCATGGTGTCGGCCAGCACGTCGCGGGTGTAGGCGCACCATTGCTCGTCGCTGGGATCGATCTGCGGTGGTATCACGCTCTTGGCCAGGCGCATGTAGTCGTGCCCGCCCTGGACCTCGTTAAAGATGCTCCAGCCCGCGGATCGTTCGTCGAACGGATTGAGGATCACGTCGCCCGCGAAGCCGAACTTCGAATAGAAGGTGCCGTTTGGGTCGACGACGGCCATCTTGTCGCGCCGCATGATGGCCGAGGCGATCATGCGCTCGATAGCGACCGACTTGCCCGAGCCGACGGAGGCGCAGATCATGGTGTTTCGATTCTCCAGATGCAGGGGCATCGGCATCGCCCCGATCATGATTGGCGCGACGTTCTTCCAGGGACCATCACCGCTCGCATGCTTCTTGCGCAGGCGACGGTTCTCCATCCGATTGGCGGCCTCGACCTTGCCCTTGACGGTGTGCCAGTTGGCGATGCGCGAACCCCGCAGCCAGCGGAGGTAGGGCGTGCCGCGAAACTTATCGTCGCCGTACTCATGGACTATCCAGGCGAGGCCAGCGGCCGCGGCCAAGCCGGTCAAGACCCCGCCCATGATCAAAGGGTGATGTGAGGTGATCTTCAGCGCGGCGCTCAGGGCTTGCGGGAAGGGCGCGAGCGGTACATCAGCCAAATAGGTGCCGGCCAGCCAACCCGCGATAGGAAGGCTGAGGCCGAAGAGGAGGGTCGCGTTCTCGACCTCGTGCTTCTGCATCAGCGTGCCTCCAGCGTGACGGCACCACGCTGTGCCGAGAGGTGTGCGAGGGGAGGATGGCGATGACGTCGACTTTGCAAAACAAGGCATTTGCGCCTGGCCGCCATGCGCAACGCGAAATCCGCCCGCGTCGTGCCCGTGACGCTGCCATGGACGACACCGAACGGGAGGAAAGGGGAGGCGACAGGCAGGGGGTGTCCCCGGTGATTCAGGATCACGACAAAGAGCGATGAAACAGACCGCAGATGATCCGCGCGGGATGGCGATGGGTGTCAGGCATGGCGTCTGTCGAGGGCTAGTAGCTTGATCGGTACTCGATAGCCAGCGCCCATCGGCTTTGCCAATGAGCGAGGTACTGCTTGGCCAATGCCGGGTTGTTCCAGGCCACAAGCACGTTCTCGCTGTTGCGCTTCGCGGCTGATGCCGTGAAGTTGAAGCTGCCGGTCTCCACATGCAGGCCGTCGGCAACGATGAATTTGTCGTGATGGATCGCATAGGCGCTCACGGTCCGCGTCGGGATGCCGGCGTTGACGAGCAGGTTGAGCGCAGCGCGTGAGGCGCTGGAGCGGGTTTCCTGGACGTTGCTTTTATGGTCCACCAGGACCGCCACATCGACGCCGCGCTGTTTCGCATCGACGAGCGCACGGACGACCGTCGGCGATGTGAAGGAATAGGCCGCAAGGCGCACAGACGAGTGGGCCGAGCGAATGACCTTGATCACCAAGGCCTCGGCACCCGCTTCAGGCGAAAAGGCTACCTCGATCGGCGGGTTGCTTCGGGCCTGCGCAGCTGGTCCCGCGGGGGGAAGGCCCCGGGCGTTGGTCGATGGTGCAACGCATGACCAGAAGCCAGCGAAGGTGGCGATGGCAAGATGGCGACGCAAAGAGAATTTCGTTATCACGATCAGTTCACGAACTGGACAAAGGGGGCGGCGTCCCGCGTTACCGCCACGCCTGCGCGGGGTGGCGTCGCGGTCGTAGCGGGAAGTGCGGAAGTTGAGGGAGTAGTGGAAGCAGTGGAAGTAGCGCGAGGCGTGACTAGCTGAGCCGTAGCAGGTGCGCCCGGTGCTTCCGCGAAAACCACCCATTGCGCGGGCATAGGTGCCGACGCCGATGAGGCGGCCGTGGCCTTGGGTTGCAGCGGCGCGGTCGACCGCACGGACACGGCACCGTCTACAGCCTGCAGCTTCACCGCGGGCACGATCGGGCTCGTTGGCGCGACGTCAACCGCGTTGGCGATCACCTTCTGCACGTAGCTGGGCTGGCCCGGGCTGTCGGGCTTGAAGCCGCGCGTGAAGTTTCCGGAGTAATAACAGCTGAAGGCGGCTCGCAGGGCCTCCTGCTCGTCGCCCAGCTTGGCCTTCGCGCGGTGGTAGCAGTCCTTAAGTATCGCGCCACCCGCCTTCAGGTTTCGGCACGGCTCGAAGATTGTTTCGTAGGTCTCGCCGTACTTGGCCAGGTTGTGCCGATTCACCTGCCCGAGCCCCATCGAGAAGTTGAAGCCCTTGCGCTCGAGCTCGCGCGCGGCTGCGACCGCCTCGGCGTGGCTGCGCGGCTGCCGATCCAGGCGCCCACCCACGACGCCGATCGCATAGGGGTTCCAGGACGATTCCGTGGTGACGACGCCCTTGAGTGTGGTCGGATGGATGTCGGGCGCGCACTCGGCCGCAAGCTTTTCGAACGTGAGCGGCTCGGCCGTCGAAGGTGCGGGGGCAGCAAGGACGCCTTGCACACCCTGTCCGAGCGCGGTGACCACCAAAAGCAGCTCACGCGCCCGCATACAGAATCTCCGAGATGTACCGTCCGTGGCGCTCCGTGTATTTCCACTGCACGACGACGTCGACGCGACGCTTCACGCGTTCGATCACTTGGTCGCGCGTGAGCGAGGTGTGGCCGTCCATGAGCTCGCCGAAGCGATCGAACATCTCGCCGGGAGAGTCCGCGTGGATCGTGGTGAGCGAGCCCTTGTGGCCCGTGTTGAGCATGTTCAGGAACTCGACCGCTTCGGGTCCGCGGATCTCACCCATGATGATGCGGTCCGGTGTGAGGCGCATGCATGAGCGCAGCAAGGAGGTAGGCGTCACGGCAGTCTGGTCCGCCGCTTGGTCGCGTGCATAGGACAAGCGCACGCAATTGAGGTGAGGCGGCTCGACCTCTCTCGAGTCCTCGATCAGCGCGAGGCGCTCGTGCAGCGGAACTAGCTGCAGCATCGCGTTCAGGCAGGTCGTCTTGCCGCAGTAGGTGCCTGCAGAGATGGCGATGGTCTTGTGCGCACGCACGGCCCCCTGCAGGAATTCCTGCCAGCGACCTGCGTTGACGAGCTTGGCTAAGTCCTCATCCGACAGATCCTCGTCGTCGACAGGCTGGTTCACGAACCGGAAGGCGCCCTGCGCTTCGTAGAGGGGGAGGGTCATCTTCACGAGCGCCTGCTTGCGGATGGTGAGGGCGACAGTTCCCTCAGGTGCCACGGGCGGCAGGATCATTTCGGTGCGGTAGCTGCCTCGCTCGAAGTCAGCCACGCCGTCGCTCAGGTCCACAGGAAGTTCCGCGGACAGGATCGGGCTCGAGCGGTCCGCCTCCAGGCTCTTGAACGAGGCGGTGACCTCGGCGAGCGAGAGCAGGGAGGCGAAAGTCAGGCCCGGCACATCTACGCGCTCCGAATAGTAGGAGTCCTTCTTGCGCAGCCATGCCTCGAAGGGCTTGTTGACCTGCACCTCGGTGACGTTCGGATCGTCAAGGTACCGGGTGAGGGGCGCGAGCTTGGCCCGAAAAGATGCGATCGACATGGTTCTTGCGGTTCCTTTTCGCCCTACTGGATGAACAGCACGCCGTCGCCGCGTGCCTCGGCCGCCTCGAGCGATGCGGTCTTCTCCACGGCCGTGAAGTCCAGGTCCTTGTTCACGTAGATGCGCACGCGAGATCCCGCTGGCACCGTGATGGTGGGCGGCATGTTGGCGTAGGGCTGGAGGACCTGCTGAGAGGTCTGCGCGGCGGCCTGCGTTACCGACTGGCGGTAGTAGGAGGCCGAGTTCTGTTGGTCCATCGACCCCACCCCCATGGTGGAGGCACCGGCGCCGATGATCGACAACATGGCCGAGATTCCGAAGATCTCCGCGAAGTGCGTATCGACCCGGCCGCCCATGCCCGCCGTGCCGAGCTGGTCGGCGCCGCTGCTGTCGATTGCTACCTGCACGCCGTCAGGCCGGCGCAGCGTGTTCCAGACCACGAAAAGCCGGTCTTGGCCTTTGCGCAGCTCCGCGTTGTAGGTGCCGCACACGCGCGAGCCCCACGGGATGAGCTTCACGCGGCCCTGGGCGCCATAGACGTCGCGCTGCACGTTGGCGCAGATCATGCCGGGAAGATCCGAGATCGCCCGCGGCTCGAGGACGGCTTCGATCAGCTTGCCCTGGAGCACCTTGTACTCCAGGTCGACCAGCCGGTTCGCTCGGCTTACGGCGACGCCGTTGCCGGATACGGCTCGGGCGAAGCGGGAGTTGGCATCCTGCGGGGCCCGCGCGTCGGCCACCATGTGCTGCTTCTCGCCGTCAAGCTGCTCGCGGGCCTCGACCGTGTGCGAGGGCTGCGCTCCTGTGTTCGGGGGGATGATCGACGACTTCATGCGGGCCTCGAGCATGCGGCGCTCCTGCTCGCGGCGCTGCAGCTCCATTTGCTCGCGCTGGGCGCGCAAGGCGTCGTCTTCCTGCGCCACGGTGGCGGGCGTGGGGGCAGGGGTCTCTTTGGCAGCGCCCACGGGCTGCACCGTGGCGGCCTCCGGCGCATTGAGCTTCGGCACGGGCTTGCGCTCGGCCACTGTGTGCTCGGTGTTCGCACGGGCATCGGTGCCGTCGCCTTGCTTGATGAACCAGACTGCGCCGATTGCCGCCAGCGCCACGGCCGCGAAGGCGATGCCGCCTGCCTTCCTCTTGCGATCGTCGGCCACCAGCGAGGCGCGGATCTCTCCGGTTGCGGCGTCGATCTCCGCATCGCGCAGGGAACGTGGCGCTAGCTCAGGCTGCGTCATGTCATTCGCCTCCCGAGGTGCGCATGCCGTCGTTGCGAACGCACAGATGCCAGTTTCCATTTCGAAGCGTGAACTGGCGCGCGATCCGCTCAGCAACCAGGTAGGCGCCTTCCCGGCGCGTGTTCACGATCGACTCGGTGCCGTCCGGCCCCACGGTGTAGATCGCGGGGATCTCGCCATCGGGATCGAACTGGAAGTAGGTGAATTGACCATCGTCGAAGGCGCGGGTGAGCGGGATCGCGGCTCTGTCGCCCGAGGTGCTGTAGTTCACGTTTTTGCGGCCGGTGTTGCCGCCGCCGAAACGGATCGTGCCGGGCGCTTCGGCGCCACGGCTGCCGCCACCACCTTCCGCACCACCCCCGTTCGGCGCGAACTGCATCGTCCTTGACGGATATACGAAGCGCACGAGGAACGTCTGCCCTACCGATCCCTTCGCGCTCGTGAGCTTGAAGTAGTAGGTCCGCTTGTCGGTGATGACGGTGAGGTTCGTGGATGCGTTGGCCTCCACCGGCTTGATGAAAAGTCGGTTCTGGTACGGCACGGTCTGCCAGGCGATGGAGTCGCCCAGCGTCACGACCTTGACCGCCTCGTCGTCCCCGAACTCGATGGCGGTCTGGTAGCCATAGGTGCCCACGATCTCGTAGACCTGGTTCGGATCGAACGCCACCTGCTTGACGCGGGCGTCGGTCACGAGCGCGTTGGGTGATTTGGCGGCCTGCGCCGGGGCCATGCTGACCGTGAGCAGAGCCGCGGTGACAAGGCAGATTTGGTAGTTCTTCATGAGGCGCTCACTGACGACTGAATTCCTGGTCCTTGCGGTACGCGGTGGCGGCGAAGCCCAAGGGGTTCTCCCAGCGGTCGCCCAAGGCCAGCGGCTTGTAGGTGAAGGTGTAGCGAACGAGCGCGGTGAAGTACTCGGTCTTGCTCTCGGTGCCGGCCTTCTCGGTGATGAGCTGGAAAGCCACCTGGTAGGCCTTGTCGCCCACGGAGGTGATGCCGGTGATGCGGGGGTACTTGCGCCCACCCGTGGCGACTTGGTAGTACGGATTGGCCGCGTTCTCTGCTGAGGTCTCCGCGTCGTATTGGCTTGCGACCTGCGGGGTTGAATGCAGCCGGCACATGTCCGCGTTGCGCTGCCGCCAGGCCGGGTCGAACGTGTTGCAGGCCATGACAAAGGCATAGACCTGGCTTTGCACGAAGCTCTCCTCGCCCGCGATGGTCTCCGGGGTGACCACGGTCTGCTTGACCGTGTTCCCGTCCGGGCCCTGTACCGTGATGATCGGGATGAAGGTGTGGCGCTTGGCAAACACGGTGAGCGCGAAGGCGAGGCTCGCCACGCACAGCATCAGCAAGCCGATTGCCAAGTAGGCGCGGTTGCGCTCCTGCTTGAGCCTGTTGCTGCCGCCTAGCTGGATGGCCTGGGTGGTGGGGTCGGTCTTGAACGTTTTCGAGCCGAAGGTCATTTCTTCACGCCGCCCCTGGCTGCACTGGAAGCTCTCGCCGCCCTAGCCGCTCCGCCTGTCCCGGCGCTCATGGCGGTGCGCGCGATCATGATGAGCGTGCCGGTCGAGCCCGAGGCACCGCCGGCCAGAGCCGAAGCCCAGCCGCGCACGCAGAGCATGAACAGTATCAACACGCCCTCGATCAAGACCAGTTGACTGGTTTGACGCGTGCGCAGGCTGTTTGATCCGAAGTAGCTGGCCGCCTCGGTGAGCCCAGGGGCCTGAGGCATCGAGGGCAGGGAGATGCTCGAGGCGGCGGCCTTGCCTGCTTCCTCTATCGCATCGCCAAAAGCGATGAAGCCGAAGCGAACGATCGCGACAACGAGGATGTAGACGAAGCAACAATTCAACATCACGTTGATCCAGTTGGTCGCGAAGTGCCGGGTTTGCTCAAAGAGCGCGAAGCCTGCAAACAGAGGGAGCAACACCATCGTGATGGCCATGCCCCACTTGGCAAGCGTCATGTAGGCCAGCGCGATGACGAACAGCAGGCAGTTCACGACGAACAGCACCAAGCCGTCAAAGATCAAGGTGATTTCGGTCAACTTCGCGTTGCGCAAGGTCCCCGATACGGTATCTGCATTGACCCAGAGCGCATCGAGCATCTGCCCGGTCGGCTGGCCAGCCATGATGGTGGAGGCCGCCGAGTCCGCGAAAGAGAAGAAAATGCGGTAAATGTCCTGCGCGAATCCGCCCCAGTTGAGCGTGCCAAAGACGGCCATCGTCATGAAGGCCCTGGCCAGGAAATCCTTCCACTGCAGGGGTGAGTGGCCTGCATAGATTTTGTAGCCGAAGAGAGCCCAGTAGAGTACTGCGGCGAGGTGAACGGGGGTCGCGACGGCGGAGGCGAGCGCCGGGTAGGTGGTGCTCAGAAAGGTCTGTGCGACGCCATCGGAGGCGCCGATCATTCCCTGGATCGTGATGTCGGCCACCGCTATTTTTCCCCGGTGACGGCGATCCAACGTGCCTTGACTCTGGCATCGCGCAGGTCTTCGGCACTTAGGTACACGCCTGTCATGTCGCGTACCTGGGTGATCGCATGCCTAGCACAGAGGTCGTACTGGCCCTTCGGATCGTTACCCCCGAACAGAATCTGCTGACATGGCAAGAAATACTCTGAGACGAACGTGTTGAAGTCGTACAGCGTGGCGCTGAGCAATGGGTTCGCGGGCTTCTCGACTCCGACGACCATATAGGTTGTTCCACCGCCGATAGCGAGCCCCACCGCCAAGGCGGGAATTAGCATCCAGGACCTAAACATGGTCGGTCTCCTTTGTGGTCGTGTTTTCCAACTGGTGGAACTCGCAGGCGCACGGAGAGCGATCGAAGCGGTTCGACGTGCTTGAGCATCCGGCGAGCCAACCGAAGAGGAACAGCAGCGCAAAGAACTTCCAGCTCTTGGCCAAGAGCCAGAACGGGATCCACAAGGGCCCGGTCAGGACCGCGCAGATGATGAAGAGGGTTTTCATGGGACTAGTCTGTGTGAATCAGTTTCAAGACATCAGCTGGAATCGCTCAGTTCGAGGAGCGGCGGTGGTAGCTCTCGACCGAGGAGGTCGCCTGGTTTTGCTCGTTTAGCATGTTGGCCTGCAGGTTCACGTTCATCGCGGTGAGCTTGGCCATCGCGGTCTGCAACATGCCGTTCTCCACGGCGATGCGGTTCTGCAGGTCCTGCGCGTCCTTGAGGTTGGCGGTGCTGTCGATCTGTTGGCCCAGACGCGTGAGGTTGTTCAGGTGTGTCTGGACCTGGCCGTAGAGCGCATCGCCACTGGACATCGCCGCGCGTACCGAGTCGCTGCTCAACTGATAGGTCGCCGCCCCTTGACCCTTCGGGTCCTGGAACAGCTCCCTGGGCATAGTCTTCAGGACCTGCTCGTATTGGCCCTGCTTGGTGCCGTAGGCGCCCTGGGCCTGTTGTGCGACCACTTCCTGCCAGGAGCCGGGGACGACAGACGCGGCGTTGATGGAATCGTTGAGGCCCAGCTGCCCGCGACCGTAGCTGCCGGTGACGGCTTCGTACTGCTGCTTCATCTGGTCGTACTGCCGCTTCATCTCGGCGAGCTGCTCGGCCCACTTGGCGATGCTCTCGCCCTGATTGAGCGTGGCCAGCATGTCGGACACGGGTGCCACCACCGCGAGCTGGGCCATCACCTGGCCGTGGGCCAGGATGGCGATGGCGCTCAAGACTAATGTGGTGCGAATGACTCTGCGAGGGAATCTCATGAACAGGCTCACTTTCGGTTCAGGTTGTGGGTGTTCTTTTCCATGGCGCGCGCCATGAAGGCCGGGACCCAGGCCTCCGGCTCTTCGGTGCCCAGCTCACGGATGACTTCCTCCATGAGGGCCACGCCCTTGTCGTTGGAGGAAAGGACGGGGATGAACTCGGGCATGTCCGATAGATCGAAAACCGCCTTGATCGACTCGCTGCCACGGCGGATCAAGAACTTGCGGTGTTCGGTCGGCGTGTCGCGCAGCCATTCGAAGTTGGCTTGCGTCTCGCCCAGCACCTCAACCAAGTCATGACGGTTGGCCGCACTGTTCGGAAAATGGATCCTCGTGACTGTCTGCTTCTGGATCGCGTCGGTCTCGCAGTACAGGAACTTCGCATCCGGGGTCAGGAAGGCCAGCAGGCCGTTCTTGCGCCGAATCTGCATGATGTAGCTGTCGATCTTCTTGCGCCAGAACTCGTGGCGCACCAGGTTCTGCCCTTCGTCCAGTACCACGATGAAAGGCTCGCCGTTCATCGCCTGATCGATGCGGTGGAACGGGTAGCTCAGGATCACCGCCAGTTCCGGCTGTGCATTCCCGCCTTTGATGAGCTGCCGCATCTCGAAACAGTAGTGACGGCACTGCGTGAGATCGATCGTGTCATGCTCGTTGTCGAAGGCGCCGGCGTTGGCACCGTTCTGGCCGCCCGCGCCGTGCCAGACACGCATGGCGCGGGCGAGCTCACCCTGACCAAAGCACCAGGCGATGTTGCGCAGGCGCCGATCGGCGAGCGGCAGCAGGTAGCTCTCCTGGACGGCAGCCTGGAAGCGCTCGATATCGTCCTCCGACACCGTTCCGCCGTAGCAGGTGCGCATGAGGGACAGGAGTTCGACGAGGTAGGCGCGGTTCTCGGGGGAGTCACGGAGTTGGAACGGGTTCCAACCCGTGGGCGTCTGGGCCGACAGCGTGGTGAGCTGGCCGCCCATGGCGCGCATGAAGACGGCCGAGCCCTGGAGGTTGTCGAACCAGAAGATGCGCGGGCGCGCCTTGTCGGCCATGGCGATGAGAGCGGCGAGCACGGCCGTCTTGCCCGAGCCGGTTTCGCCCTCGATGGCGATGTGGCCCGCCACCATGCCGTCCATCTCGCGGTGGAAGTTGAAGAAGTAGGGCGTGCCGCTCTGCGTCTCGAAAGCCATGATGGCCGGGCCCCAGAGGTTCCCCTCCATGCGGCCGCTCGCGAAGTTGTGAAAGGAAGCAAAGCCGGCGAAGTTGCCGGACTTGATCTTTCCCCGGCGGCCCATGAAGTGCTGAGCCTGCCCGGGCAGCTGCGCCCAGTAAAAGGTCTCCATGGCGAACCACTCGCGCACGGGCTTGACGCCCAGGCTGACGAAGGACTTCTTGAGCAGGCCCACGGCGTGGTCGAGGTGGGCCAACGTGAGCCGGCGGTTGTCGAGAGCGTCGGAGGCGGTCTCGGCCGCCACGTGGACCAGCATCGTGAGGTGATGCAGACCGTTCACCGAACGCCCGCGGGCAAGGTCCTGCAGGCCCTGGGTGATCTCGTCCATGTCTTCTTCGGCGACGCCTTCGGTGTCGTTCACGCTGATGCGTCGGCGCTCTTGGCGCATGTCGTGCTCGGCGCTGATGCGGTCAGTGAAGAAGAATGATTGCGTGATGATGAATTCCACCGGTTGCTTCAGGAACTCGTCCAGCATTCGCGAGGGTGTGCGCGTGGGCCACTCCGCCATGCTCAGGATGGCGGCGGCGCGCGTGCCGCTCAAGTTTTCGATGGCCATGGTGTGCCCCACGACTCTGAAGTCGATGGCAGAGACGGCGAGCGACCGGTCTAGCGGCAGCGCGGTGATCGGGACGCGCTCGTCTTCCAGATTCACCAGGTAGTGCAGGAAGCCGGCGATCTCGGAAAAGTCTTCACCGAGGTGGTCTAGGACTTCCGCTCGTGCGTACCGATCCTGCTTGCCGAAATGGGACTCGAACTCGTGCCAACTGAGCTGGAACTGATCGACGGCACGCCGCGCATCCATGGCCGCGATCGTCTGGGTCTCGAACACTGGACGGCGCTGGATGCGCAGCTTGCGCGCACCGTAGGAACTGAGCGTCTGGACGACCAGGTTGGCCGCCTCGTTGATGTCCTTGGACTGCTGCTCGAAGGAGTCGAGGTCTTCCTGGGTAAGCTTGATGCCGGAGACCGCGGAGAACATGCGATCGAGGAGGCCGGGGGCACCCTGGCGGAAGCGGTTGCGCACGATTGAAATGTAGATCTCGTTCACGAAAAAGGATCGCTTCTCGTAGCGCGCGCGCCAGGCTGCGTTGAAGGTGCGTGAGAACCAGGTGCCGCCGTCGCCTGCCGGGTAGCGGTTGACCTTGCGGCGAACAAGATGGACATAGATGCCGCGGTCGCTGTTGGCGATGGAGCGCAGCACCGTGTTGCGAATCCGCTCGGCCTGCTTGATCTGGGCAGCGCTCAGGGACTCGAAGTAGAGGCCCTCCAGCTTGATAACCTGCACCAGCCCGTCGTCCTTTGTGACGACGGTCTCGTCGTCGTAGTGGACGGTGTAGGGGATCATGTCGCTGAGCGCCATCTCCTTGGCGTCCACGGCCGCGCCCTCGGGCGTGGGCATGGACAGCGCCATGTCGAACTTGCGCTTCAGGATGTCAGCGAGGCGCATAGCGACGGCACCCCCACAGCGACTTGTTCGCGCACGGCTTCAGCCGCGTCGATGCAGAAAGGATGTTGAAGAGATAGACGTCCTTCAGGCAGACCAGGTAACAGGCCAGCAGCAGGACGGGAACCAGGGCCACGGCCCAGATCGAGCGCGTCACCATGGCGGCCATTCCGGGCAGGTACAGGCTCATCGCAAGGCTGGCGAGCGTGAACCCACCGATCATGGTCGGGCGGGTCATGGCGGCGACCAGGGTCTCGCCTTCGTCGTAGAGATCAGTGTCGTGGGTCACGGTCTAAGGCAGCTCAATCGCCCAGGCCTCGAGGCTCGATGCCCTTGGCAACGCTGGCCTGTCGCTCCCGGGTGTCCCACTCGTTCACGAAGCCCAGGCGCTGGCTCGGGTAGCGGATCTCGACGTTGGCACCCTTCACCAGCTGTGCGCAGGCGCGTCCGTGCAGTTCTGCGCGCTCGTGGCGAACATCCCTGGCGTGCTCGCCTTCGCCCATGCGTTGGATGACCGTGGTCGCGTTGGCGAAGGTGATCGGGCCGCGATAGGACCGACCGACCTCCGGCAATGCGGGCGCTGGAGCGCCCACCTCGCCCGCCGATACCAATGCGTCGAGTTGCGGCTTCATACTTGGCCGCCCGCCTTGGAGCGCAGTTCGCCCACGATGCTGGGTGCGAAGAAGACCAGCGCGATGCCGAAGCCCCAGCCACCGAGCGTCATGAGGTCGATGCGACCGGTCTTCCAGCGGTAGCCTTGCACCGCGAGCGTGATGATGCCGATGTAGTAGCCCCACTCGAAGATCACCAGATTCACGATGGACTTGAGGATTTCGGTGAGACCACCGAACATGGCGCCCCCGCTGGTTTGGGCGTGGGCGAGTTCGGGCAAGAGGGTCAGGATAGGCAGCAGAATGCAAGCCGCTCGGCTGAGGTTTCTGGCAAAGATGGTGGCTTCGTCCGACGATGAGCGCGGTGCGACGGTGTGGTTCATGGGGTGGCCCAAGTTGATTGAGAGTTCGAAGGCGCGTCGGAGAGCCGAGTCGTCTTCTAGGAATGAATGGACGAGCTTCGAGAGAGAAGGACGCGACGGCCCGTCTCCAAGAAGTTCTGCAGGGTGCTCCAAGCGCTATCGGCTGGAGGTAAAGGGCCCGGGCGGCAGGATCCGAACGACCACGCGCCGATCAGGCTGCAGGCAGTCGATCAGGGCCTGCTGCGCCGTGACCGCCTCGCAGCGGTCGCCGGTCAACGGAGCCGAGGCTCCCGCGCCAGAGGGCTCGATCGGCAAGGTCACGCCCGCGCGCTGCAGCAGCTTGGCGACGGTCTCTGCGCGTTCCTTTGACAGCGCCTGATTGCGCTCGGGAAGCCCCAGGCGGTCTGTGTGGCCGATGACCGCGATGGCCCCAGCGGTGGCGCCATGCGCCTTAATCCTGCCGGCGACGGCGTCGATCTCCGCGCGGCCGCCCGCGAGCATGCCTTCGGCCCGGGCCTGATCGAAGCGAAACAGCATGTCCGCCGGCACTTCGACCACCTCGAGCGCCGGGGCCTGAGGCACATCGATGCCATTCAGGCCCGGCGCCTGCGGCACATGGATGGCCTCGAGAGAATCCTGCGCGGTGCAGGCCGCCTCGAATTCACCGCCGGCTTCCTTCGCGAGTGCCACGGCGTGGTCCAGCTCGGGACGGCCATGGTTCCAGCGGGCGCCCTGGGTCTCCTCCAGATTCTCGTAGACCGACTGGCGGGCCACTTCCAGGCAACCCACTTTCGGCGTGCGGCAGTTTCGCTCACGGTAGCGGGCAAGAACTGACTCGACGTTCACGAGGTCGGCACGCCACTGTGGGCGACCGTAGCGACCGGACGCGGCCGGCAGGATCTCCTGACCGAAGAGCGGGCGCTCCAGGCTGGCTGTCGGCTCCTCGCCCTCGCTAAGGGCCGTGCGGATGCGAGCGGCATTGCCGCCTGCGATCGCCGGGGTATTTCTTGTATCGCCCTGCGAGGCTTCCGCCTTCGCGAGGTCGGCCCAGCACTGGGCCTTGCCGCTCCAGTAGGCCTTGGCCACCGATGCCTTCGTCAGGGGCTCGACGAAGTCTGGGGCGGTCTGAGCGTGGGCCACCATGGCCGCAGCGCTGTAGAAGAGAGCGCAGAGGCGGACGCGCTTCATGGCGAGCTTCACCATTCCGTTCTTCCGTCTCTTGCTCAGAACGAGAAGGTCGCGCCGACGCCGAAGCCGACCTTGGCCGGTCCAGACGAGGTGACACCGACCTTGGCGTTGAGCAGGATCTGGTTGCTGGCGTAGTAGTTCACGCCCGCGGCGATAGCGCCTTCACCGTTGTAGGAGCCCGCACCGATGCTGATGCTCGTGTTGCCCTCAGCGCGTGCGTTGGGTACGAGGGCTGCAGCAGCCATCGCCATCGCGCCGATTCCCGACATCTGCTTCTGGCTCTTCTGGTCGAGTTGCTCGATCTGGCGGTCGGTGTACGCCTGGGACTGCTGGACGCCTCCGCCCACCATGCTGCGTACCTGGTTCAGGTTCGTGGCGTCGGTGCCCTCGGTGCCTGGCGCGACGTTGGCGAGCTGCCGTTCGGCGCCGGGCCTGCCGAAGCTCACGGTGTTGTCGCGGTCCGCCGTGCTGCCGCTGCCGATCGCTACCGAGTCTTTGCCGGTGGCGGATGCACCAGGGGCGCCGCTGGTGTTGCTGCCAGTGATCGTGGAGCCGATCGCGTCCAGAGCGCTGCCCACGTTGTTGTAAACGACGTTGTTGACGGTGTAGGCCGGGGCTGTGATCGCGCCGGTGCTCGGGTCGTAGGTGCTGCCACCACCGAAATTGCCAGCGGTGGCCGAGCCCAGGTTGCCGACGCTCGCGCCTAGTGCTGTGACAGCCTGGTTCGTGGCGTTTAGCTGGCTACCGTTGATCGCGTCCGTGCTGGTGGCGTCGAGCCGGCCGGCCGCAACGTTCGTCATGGTGCGTTCGGCGCCCTCGCTACCGACGCTGACCGTGCTGACGGGCGCGGTGCCGGCGAAGGTGTATTCGGTGCCATTGATCATGGCACTGCGCGTCGCCACCGCGGCACTGGTGGTGGAGCCTTGGCCGAGCGCGACGTCGCCCACGTTGCTTGCGACGGCGCCGGCGCCAAGCGCAGTCGCCCCATGGGCCTGCCCCTTGGCGCTCGCGCCGAACACCACGCTGTCGTTGCCCATGGCTTCCGAGTTCACGCCACCCGCGATCGCATTGCTTCCGCTCACGACGGCGCCTGGCCCCATGGCAAGCGAATCGGTGCCGGTCGCGACCGCGTCGGCACCGGTCGAGTTGGCCTTGAAGTACTTCGTCTTCTCGTCGGTATAGGCGTTGCTCTCTGCCGCCTTGTTGTCGATGTACGTGTAGGTGTCGCCCAGCTTGGTGTCGGTGTACTGCGCTGCCTGATTCAGCGCGTCGGAGTTCAACGCGTCGGCATACTGATTGGCTCGGTTCAGCGTGTCGGCTGAGGCACTATTGAGTTGGTCGAGGTTGACGGCATCGCTACCTTCGGTCCCGGCGGCAAGCCCAGTCATCTGCCGACCGCCAACCTCGACGCTGTTGTCGCGGGTGGTCTGCGAGAAACTGCCAAGCGCTACGGAGTTCGTGTGTGACGAAGCCGCACCGAAGCCGATGGCGCTCGATCCTGCGCCGGACGTCCTGGTCTGTGAGCCCAGCGCGGTGCTGTTTTCTCCGCTCGGAAGTTGGGTGTAGCGTCCGAGGGTTGGGCAGTCGGTGTTCGCACATGTGCCGACTGCGACCGAGCCACCGCCCGTCGCGGTGGCGTGGTGGCCAAGTGCCATCGAGTTCGAGCCGGAAGCGCTTGCCCCGGCGCCTACGGCGGTACTGTTGAGATTGCCGCTCGCGCCCGGCCCGTAGGTCGTGGGCAGGTCTGCGCTTGCAAGTTGGCAGACCAATGCCGTCGTAGCGGCGAGGATGGTTTTCTGGAAAGAGAGAGTCATTGCCTTGATTTGAAATAGTTGTGTGACAGGCTTTTGTTGTCTATTTTTTGATAGCTGTGAGAGTGCTACATGTCGAATACTTGAAGGACTGGTCTCCCCTGATTGGTGTTGTCAAACCTCATACTTAGCGGAACTTCAAATTCGCCAAAGGCGCTTGCCAAGCGCGCGAGTGCGGCCTTGAACGTGCCGGGATAAACGCCCGCCCTGACCGCGTCGGTCACGGGGTAGTCGTGCCGGCTGTCCCACCTGACGCGGAAACCCGCCGTGGATGCCCAGCTCTCGACAACGGCGCGCAGCGACTGGCTTTGGCCGACGGTCCACACGCCTTCCAAGGCGCCCGCCGCCCTCCTCGCTGAGGTGTCCCACGCGGGCTGAACGGCCACTGATGGTCCCCGAGCTTCCTGCTCCGCACGGCCTGCCTGCGGCGGCGGTGCCGCCGCCACGAATCGATTGGCCGGAGGCAACTGCGATGACGGGGTTGCTGGTGCAGGGCGTGGCGCAGCGGTGTGTTCTGGCTTTCGAGTTGCCGGCTGCAGTGAGGGTATCTGCGGCGCGGCGGTAGGTTGCAGCGACGTGGGAGGTATGGCCGCGGCCGCCATGACCACGGGCGCGTCAGGCGACCGCTGCTTGGTGGTAATCGCCAGGAAGTGCGGTGCACGCCGGACGGCGCTGACCTCGATGCCCGTGCGGTAGGTTGCGTAGGTCCGCAGGATCGACGAAGTCGCCTGGTCGACCGAGCTGCCGGCCGAGGCGCGCGCCTCGCGGGTCAGGGGAAGATCGGTGTATGACTCATGTGCGAGCGTCTCCGCCGTGACGCGTCGACCGTTCAAAACGGGAGTCAGTCCGGCCTGCTGCGCCCAGCGCACTAATACCGAAATGAGGCGAGCGTCCGAAGGCGACACCTCGAAGGCGTGGCCGCGCGTGGTCTCTTCAGCTTGAGCACGACCCAGCGTTCCAGCGCCGGCAGTGATCCTCCTTGCTCCGCCGGGGTGCTCGCCGGTCCCCGTGCTGCGCTGCTTTGCGAGATGAGTGAGGACCTTCCCATCGACGCTCACGGTGACACGGTAGAGGTCGTTCGTGGGTTGATCGACGAGATAGTCGAGGGCGAGAGAGCCACCGCCTTGCTTGTCTTGAACCGCATAGCCAGCGCTTCTCAATCGAGCCACCAACGACCTTCCGAAGCGATCGTTGGCGGGTCGCTCCAGAGCAAATCTCGTCTGGACCGAGTGCGACGCCGCAAGTTGAGTGACGGCGTCCTCTGCGAGACTCTCCAGATCCTGAGCCCAACTTGGGCTGCTCACAATCAGTGTGGCTACAACTGAACCAACTCTGATCAATGAGGCCAGGAAAGCGTGTGCACCTTTCTGGCGCCGCGATCGGATGCGACCGCGCACCGGTTCATGGATACTCGAAATACTGACTGCCGAACGCAAGAATCCTCCGATGTTTGAATCCGAGACCGGCTCAAACGTGTCATGCAGACGACTCGTTCAACGCGCTGATTCGGAATTGCATGAGGTTATCGTTCTGGTCAAAAATTGGATGTAGGAACCTTCTTGGCCACGTCGCTGAAAAGGTGCTCATGATGCAAACCGGCCGCAACGATTGGCCTCGGATTCGTCAATTCGTTCAAGTTCGGACTCCCATGACGACCGAACAGGGGAGTGCGCGATCTGAAGGACGAACCTCGGCCTTCGCTCTTCCACAGAAAAAGATTGCGACCGCGAGGGCGGCGGAAAGCTGATAGCTGGCGTGGTCAGCCGGTTGCGCGATGTGCGCTTGGTCTTCAGAGCATCGGAGAAAGCCGTGGAGGAGATGCTGCGCGGGGACTACCGCGGTTCTCGTTCCACCTATCCCAAGTGATTGAAGAAACGGCTCTGGTGGTCCCAGGTTCTGCTCGTGTTTGCTGGCGAAGATTCGGCCGGAGTCTGCCTAGCCGGAGACCTCCTCGTGCGGAAGGTCCGTTGGACCTGGCAATGCGTGCGGTCAAGGCCGATGGTCCACGAGGAAGCGCGTTCGATCGGGACTTCTAGTCAGAGCTCATGCACTGCCGGGTTGACCTTTTCCGCGACAAGCGCGAGACAGTTCGCGACCAGATCTCTTCTTCTGCCTCTTGCCGACTCGGTGACGACCAATGAATATCGCAGCCTTTGCCGTCAGGTCTGAATGTCACTTGAACCGTTGTTGGAGACCGATCAGGCGGACGTCGACCTCGGCCCCGCCGATCGCAACACTGAGGCCGCCTATCGACGCGGGTATCACCAGGCTGTCGGGGATGTCGCTCGGTGCCTCGTTTCCGGGCGCCCTTTGAATGCAGCGGCGCTGACGGCGTGGATCGATGGGGAGGGTAGAAGATGGCGGCATTCCGCACCTCTGGACCGCCACCTTCTACCTCCTGAGATGCGAGACGACGGTATGTGGACCGCGGCCCTGCCTGCGGCAGTAGGAATCGACACGTATGGTTGGCTCGGAAAAGCTGCGATGGATCGCCGCGGCAAGCCCTATCGGCGTTGATCCGATCACTCAAGAGTTTCGCGGGTCGTGCGCCCCTCATGGAGGGCACCTCGCGCGGATCGGTCTGAATGGCTCGTTCGGTTCACCGCGATCACCCGTGCCCTGTGGCCTCTAACCCGACAGGGGCTGTGGCCGCACCTCACGTGCGTGGGGCTACGACCGGAGACCGCCTTCGACGCGGCAAATCTCAGCAATAAGCCCCCGAGTCGGGGGCGCCCTGGGCGTGGCGTCAGGCCTGCTTCACGAAATCCTGCAGCGTCTTGCCACTGTCCAGCGCTGCCTTCAACCATCCGGGCTTCGGTCCTCGGCCGGTCCACGAATTGCCAGCGCCGTCGGTGTAGTTGACCTTTGAAGGCGCGCGCTTGGTCTTTTTCTTGACCGACTTCTTAGTGGATGCGGACTCCTGAGCCATTTCCATGGACAAGGCAAGACTCGACTTGGGAGTGGCGCCCGAGCGGAACTCTTCGATCGAGCGACCTGCGGCCAGCGCTTCGCGCAACCAACGGGGTCGTGGACCACGGCCCGACCAGCTGTTGCCGGCGCCATCGCTGAACTGTGTCGATGCCTTCGCCGAGCGCTTGCCAGCGGATTTGGGCGATGCGGCTGCAAGCCCCAGATGCGCTGCCGTCAAGCCATAGTGCGCGATTGCGACTTTGATGCGCTCGACGACGCCCTTGATTTCGCTGGTTCGTAAGGTCTCCGCCTGACGTTGGAGCTGCTCGATCTGCTTTTGGATCTGCTTGTATGTTTGTGCCATTGCTTGCCTTGATTCAGTTGAGATTGAAAGAGTTCGACGACCCTATGGGCGCGATTCTGCCATCTCAGGTGAAAAAATAATGAATCGAAGATGAAAACGGCCTGAAGTCTGACACATTGCACTGGCGTCTCAAATAGCTTCCAGAGCACTGGAGACGCAAAAGTTGGAGTTCAAGCAGCGTCCATCGGGCCGCTTAGGACGAGCGTGTATCGATCCATCACCGCGACTTCAACCCCCATCCATCGCGCCACTTCCTCAGGAGACGTGCCGCGCCGCAATTGCCGCATTGCGAACGTATGCCGTAGCTTGAAGGTTCCGCCTTCATTGCTGTCGAGACCAGCTTCTGCCAGCAAATTCCGTGTGGCCGAGTAGTGCGATTGCTTGCTCCAAGGCTTGCCGGTCGCCGTCGACGGCAAGAGCATCTCGCCTGGAATCTCCCGCTCCAAGCGAACCTGAATCCAATGCTTCAAGAGCTCGCTCGCCCACGGCGCGATCGGCGTCTCGCGCGCCGATTGATCTCCGTTGGAAGCAATCGAAATTTTCCAAGGCAGGTCGCGCACGCGACCGCCTCTCGAGATTGGGGAATCCAAGGTCAGCGCGCGCACCTCTGCAGGCGTGAGGCCGCCGCCCAGGTGCAGGGCCACCGCAACGCGATTGCGAAGCTCCTGCCAGGTGAACGCCACGTGCGCATGGCGGCGAGCGGCTGCGCCCGGGCGAGGGCGCGCGTTTGAGAGAAACGCGATCAGGTGCTTGGCCTCCGACACGGAAAGAAACTCTGGCAACGGATCGCCGCTGGCAGCCTCGGAATAGCGGACATGCGGGTTCTCGGCGAGCCAATCCGAGACTGCTGTGTTTAACGGTGCGTCGGACTGCGCTGCGCGGTGATGCCGCACCCGTTCGATCAGGCGCAACAGGCGAAGGGCGTGCCGGGGCGAGAGCGAAAGGTCCGGGCTCTTCATGCCGAAGCGGGCTGCCTGAAAGGCCTGTAGGTCTTGCACGTTGAGCGAATCCAGCGTGACTGCTGGCGATTGGGCCAGGCACCAGCCCATGAAGCCGCGCCACATTTCGCGATACACGTCGATGGACCCGGTTTGGCGAAGCGAGCCGATCGCGCGCTGGTCGGTGAGCCAAGCTTCGAAGGCATCGCGTAGACCCGCGGGCGCTGGATGCTCCTCGAACAGCGGGATGGTTGTAGGCATAAGAATATACTAACGGAAGCGCGGAAGCGCGGAAGATGCTGACGCTTAGCTTGCTTGGCAGTTGTTCTTTAGTGTGAGTGGTTGTCCGTTAGTATATTAATAGTCGAGTTGGGGGCCGCGGTGACTCTGGACGCCACGCGTTGGCCGCAGGTGGCCACACAACCTCCGTCGCCGGCCAAGCTCATGACCGACCAGCTCGGCTCCCTGCTGGCACTTAGAACCAACGACTTTGCGGGCCATGAATACGAGAGCGTCCGGACCATGGATGCATTCATCCGCAAGGCCACGGAATGTCTGCACCAGCGTTACGCCTAACAGAGATTGACGGCGCAGGCGATCGCAAAGGACCTCTACATCTCGGAGCGAACACTGCATCGTTGCTTCGCACGCAGTGGGGCCACATCCCTGCAGGACTTGATCAGGCATCGCATGGCAGTGGCCGAGCGCGTGTTGCGGGATTCGCGCTTCGACCGCATCACGGTCTCCGAAGTTGCGCGTCGCGTCGGGCTCGCAGATACCTCCCATTTCATTCGGCAGTGTCGGACCAGCCTGGGTCAGACTCTCGCAGCAATCCGACGAGCCGGTTGAGGGCTGGTGGACAAGAACGCGCGGCATCTTGCATCGCCGCCCGTCTTCGACGAATGCAAGCATGGTTGGCGTTGGCAGTATCGGCCTGCAAGCTTGGCGCAAAGCGACAGTTCGAGCGGATATCAGATTCCTAGAGTAGGGGGCAACAACCAAAGGAATGTATGTCTCCACGCAACACCGCTCCGGCTCGGCGCTTCCGATGAAGCAACTCACCACCGCGCAGGGCGCACCCGTCCAGGATAACTTCAACACGCAGACCGCCGGGCCGAGAGGACCCGTTCTGCTGCAGGATGTCTGGCTGCTCGAAAAACTTCAGAGCTTCAACCGCGAGGTAATACCCGAGCGTCGAATGCATGCCAAGGGTGCCGGTGCGCATGGGACCTTCACTGTCACCGGTGACATCACCCCTTTCACCAAGGCAAGCATCTTCGCGCACGTCGGCAAGAGTACGCCGATGTTTGCGCGCTTCTCCACCGTGGCCGGCGAGCGGGGCGCAGCGGATGCGGAGCGGGACCTGCGCGGCTTCGCCCTAAAGTTCTATACCGATGAAGGCAACTGGGATCTGGTCGGAAACAACACGCCGGTCTTTTTCTTTCGCGACCCACTGCGCTTTCCGGACCTCAACCACGCGATCAAGCGCGACCCGCGCACCGGCCTGCGCAGCGCGCAGAGCAACTGGGATTTCTGGTCCCTGCTTCCGGAGGCATTGCATCAGGTGACGATCGTGATGAGCGAGCGCGGCATTCCCGCGAGCTTTCGCCACATGCACGGCTTCGGGAGCCATACCTACAGCCTCGTCAACGCCGACAACGAGCGCACTTGGGTGAAGTTCACCATGAAGACCCAGCAAGGCATCCGGAACCTGACGGATGCCGAGGCTGAACTCTTGGTCGGCAGGGACCGTGAAAGTCATCACCGCGACCTCTTCGAGAGCATCGAGCGCAAGGAGTTTCCGCGCTGGACGATGTTCGTGCAGCTGATGTCGGAGGCCAATGCCCGCCGGCACCCGGTCAATCCGTTCGACCTGACCAAGATCTGGTCCCATGCGGAGTTTCCGCTGATCGAGGTCGGCGTCTTCGAGCTGAATCGCAACCCCGAGAACGTGTTCGCGGAAGTCGAGCAGGCGGCCTTCTCGCCCTCGACCATCGTTCCCGGCATCGGCTTCTCGCCCGACCGGATGTTGCAGGCACGGCTCTTCGCATACACCAATGCGGCGCACTACCGCCTGGGGGTGAATCATCACCAGATCCCGGTCAACGCGCCGCGGTGCCCGGTCAATAGCTTCCATCGCGATGGTGCGATGCGCGTTGACGGCAACCATGGCGGCACCGTCGCCTATGCGCCCAATTCGCTCGGCGAATGGGAAGAGGAGCCCGACTTTCGCGAGCCGATGCTGGCGTTGGAAGGCGGGGCGGGTCACTGGGACCACCGGTTGGATGAAGATCACTACGAACAACCCGGGGTCCTGTTCCGGGGGATGACGCAGGCTCAACAGCAGGTCTTGTTCGACAACACGGCGCGCGCGCTCAGCGGCGTCAGCGAAGCGGTGCAGCAGCGCCACGTCGCCAACTGTGCGAAGGCGGACGTGGACTACGGCGGCGGCGTCGCCCAGGCCCTGGACGTCATGCGATTGAAGGCTGCATCGCTCATCTTTTGAACGGCCCGCGTGTCGCACCGTTCTCCTCCCGCCAGGTTCTTGCTTTTTTAATTTCACTTCAAAGGAATTCTCATGCCCGTCACCGCCTCGCCTGTCCCGAGCGCCAAGCTGCTCAGCCCGAGGGATCACACCCTGCTGATGATCGACCTGCAGCCGCAGATGGCCTTTTCCACGCACTCGATCGACGCCATCACGCTGCGCAACAACGCGGCGCTGGTCGCCAACGCTGCGGCCGGCTTCGGCGTGTCGACCATCCTCACGACAGTGGCCGAGAAGAGCTTCTCCGGACCGATGTTTGACGAGATCAAGTGCGCCTTTCCCGACCACGGCATGCTCGATCGCACCTCCATGAACAGCTGGGAGGACGCGGCCGTCATCCAGCAAATCAACGACATCGGCAAGCCGCGCATCGTGTTGTCGGGCCTATGGACCAGCGTATGCATCGTCGGCCCGGCCCTGTCGGCCATTGCACAGGGCTTCCAGGTCTATGTGATTGCCGATGCCTGCGGCGATGTATCAGCCGAAGCCCACACCCGCGCGATGGAGCGGATGGTTCAGGCGGGCGCTCAGCCCTTGACCTCGCTGCAGTACCTGCTCGAGTTGCAGCGCGACTGGGCGCGCACCGACAGTTACGGCGTCACCACCGGAATCGCCAAGCGGTTCGGCGGCGCCTACGGACTCGGCATCATC
Source organism: Variovorax jilinensis (assembly GCF_030316885.1). Taxonomy (GTDB): domain Bacteria; phylum Pseudomonadota; class Gammaproteobacteria; order Burkholderiales; family Burkholderiaceae_C; genus Variovorax; species Variovorax jilinensis. Next base: position 26,822 of record NZ_JASZYQ010000007.1, read on the forward strand.
TACGCCAGGTCGATGTTCGCTGCCCACGAAGGCTGAAGCGAGCAGCCCCGGATGAAGCCGTACCTCGTTTCGTTGGCGCTCGGCGTGTTGGTCGGCGTCGTCTATGCGCTCTTCAGCGTGCGCTCGCCGGCACCGCCGATCATCGCCTTGGTCGGGCTGCTGGGCATTCTCGCCGGCGAGCAGCTGCCGCCGCTCGCCAAACGCCTGTTCGACCGCGGTCCGGCATCGAGCTCCTGGCTGCACCAGCAGGTCAAACCGCACATGTTCGGGCGCCTGCCCGAGTGCGCCATGGAAGCGGCGCTGCCGGTCACCGACGCGTCCGACAAGGGGGAGGAGAGACGTGTTTGAAGCACCCTCGCTGATCCTGCACAACGGCCGCGTCACGACGCTGGACCGCGCGAACCCTGTGGCCACAGCGGTCGCCGTAGCGGATGGCCGATTCAGCCGTGTCGGCAGCGACGCAGACGTGCTGCCGCTGGCCGGCCCAGCCACCCGCGTGCTCGACCTGAAGGGCCGCCCGGTGCTGCCCGGCCTCATCGACAACCACCTGCACATCATCCGCGGCGGCCTCAACTTCAACCTGGAGCTTCGCTGGGATGGCGTGCGCAGCCTGGCCGACGCCATGGGCATGCTCAAGTGGCAGGTCGCGATCACGCCGGCGCCGCAGTGGGTGCGCGTGGTCGGCGGTTTCACCGAGCACCAGTTCACAGAGAGACGCCTGCCCACCATCGACGAGCTGAATGCCGTCGCGCCCGACACGCCGGTGTTCCTGCTGCACCTGTACGACCGGGCCCTGCTCAATGGCGCGGCCCTGCGCGCCGTGGGCTACACCAAGGAAACACCTGCGCCGCCGGGCGGCGAGATCATGCGCGATGCCGCCGGCAACCCTACCGGCCTGCTGCTGGCCAAGCCCAATGCAAGCATCCTCTACGCCACGCTGGCCAAGGGGCCCAAGCTGCCCTTCGAGTACCAGATCAATTCCACCCGGCACTTCATGCGTGAGCTCAACCGCCTCGGCGTCACAGGTGCCATCGACGCGGGCGGCGGCTTCCAGAACTTCCCCGAGGACTACCAGGTCATCCAGCAGCTGGCCGACGCCGGCCAGCTCACCATCCGCCTTGCCTACAACCTGTTCACGCAAAAGCCCAAGCAGGAGAAGCAGGATTTCCTGAACTGGACCGCCACCTCGAAGTACAAGCAGGGCGACGACTACTTCCGCCACAACGGTGCGGGCGAGATGCTGGTCTTCTCCGCCGCCGATTTCGAGGACTTCCGGCAGCCCCGGCCCGACATGGCTCCCGAGATGGAGGGCGAGCTGGAGGAAGTGGTGCGCGTGCTCGTTCAGAACAAATGGCCCTGGCGTCTGCACGCCACCTACGACGAGACCATCGAGCGCGCGCTCGACGTCTTCGAGAAGGTCGACCGCGACACGCCGCTGTCGGGCCTGAACTGGTTCTTCGACCACTGCGAGACCATCTCCGAGAAGTCGATCGACCGCATTGCGGCGCTGGGCGGTGGCATCGCGGTGCAGCACCGGATGGCCTACCAAGGCGAGTTCTTCGTAGAGCGCTATGGTGCCGCGGCCGCAGAGGCCACGCCGCCGGTCAAGCGCATGCTGGAGAAGGGCGTGAAGGTCTCGGCCGGCACCGACGCCACGCGCGTGGCCTCGTACAACCCGTGGGTGTCCCTCTCCTGGCTGGTCACCGGAAAGACCGTGGGCGGGCTGCAGTTGACGCCGCAGCGCAACTGCCTGGGCCGCGAAGCCGCCCTGCGCATGTGGACCGAGAACGTGACCTGGTTTTCAAACGAGGTCGCCAAGAAGGGCCGAATCGAGGCCGGCCAACTCGCCGACCTGGTGGTGCTCGATCGGGACTTCTTCGCCTGCCCCGAGTCCGACATCGCCGACACCACGGCGCTGCTCACGATGGTGGGCGGCAAGGTGGTCTATGGCGCCGGGCCCTTCAAGGCCCTGGACGAAGGCACGCCACCGCCGGCCATGCCGGACTGGTCGCCGGTTCGAAGCTTTGGTGGCTACGGGGCTTGGGGCGACAAGGAAGGCAGGCCCTTGCAGGCCACGATGCGCCGCATGGCGGCCGACTGCGCCTGCGCCAACGACTGCAATGTCCACGGTCATCAGCACGCCACGGCCTGGAGCAGCAAGCTCCCCATTGCCGACCTGAAAAGCTTCTGGGGCGCGCTCGGTTGCGCCTGCTGGGCGGTGTGATGATGGGCAGCGTTCGCCGTCTCTTCACCACCCGCGCCGTGCACTGGCTTGCACTGCTTTTCCTGTGCGCCGCCTACCTCCAGGGCGCCTTCAACAAGGCGATCGACTTTCAGTCGGCCATCGCCGAGATGAAGCACTTCGGCCTTGCGCCGGCCGGGCCCATGGCCGCGGCGGTGATCGTGTTCGAGTTCGGCGCGGCCCTGATGATCCTCACCGGCTTCTACCGCTGGCTCGGTGCACTCGGTCTCGCGGGCTTCACACTGATGGCCACTTTTGTGGCGAACCGCTTCTGGGAAATGGCCATGCCCGAGCGCTTCATGGTGGCCAATGCCTTCTTCGAGCATTGGGGGCTGGTCGGCGGCTTCCTGCTGGTGGTATGGCATGACTTGCGCGGACGCAAGGCCTCTGCGCAACTCGCGGGCGCAACTTCTGAGTGCGCAAACCGATGCGGTGTTGGCGGAATCCACCTTCAAGGTTGGCACGACGCGGCCACTCGCGCGCATCCCCAGTACCTACAGTCGATCGACACCCAACGCATGACTCCCTTGTCACGCGGGGCACGCATCTTCACTCCCAACCTCAACCCAAGGAAGCCATGTCTCAACCCTCACTGCCCCTGAATCCTCAACGCCGCGACCTGCTCGCAAGCGGCGCTGCCGTGCTCGCGGGCACCCTCGCGACCATCGGATCCTCCGAAGCCGCCACTCCAACCCCCACCAAACCCATTCACGCCATGACACAGAACACCATCAGCACCAAGGACGGTACCCAGATCTTCTACAAGGAATGGGGCACCGGTCAGCCGATCGTGTTCCACCACGGTTGGCCGCTCAGCGGGGACGACTGGGACACCCAGATGATGTTCTTCTCGTCGAAGGGCTATCGCGTGGTCGCCCACGATCGCCGCGGCCATGGCCGCTCCAGCCCGAGCGCCACGGGCAACGACATGGACACCTATGCAGCCGATGTTGCCGCCGTCACCGAGCACCTGGGCCTTCGCAACGCTATCCACATAGGCCACTCGACCGGCGGCGGCGAGGTCATCCGCTACGTGGCGCGCTATGGCGGCGGCGGCCGGGTCGCCAAGGCCGTGACTATCGGCGCCATCCCGCCGACCTTTCAGAAGTCGGCCTCCAACCCCGACGGCGTGCCGCTCGAGGTGGTCAACGGCATCCGTGCCGCGGTTCTGGCCAACCGTGCCCAGTTCTACCGCGATCTCTCCACGGGATCGTTCTACGGTTACAACCGCCCCGGCGCGAAGGTGTCGACGGCCGTCTCAGACAACTGGTTCCGCCAGGCGATGGTCGGCGACATCAAGGCGCAGTACGAGTGCATCACCGCGTTCTCGGAGACCGACTTCACGGCCGACCTCAAGAAGATCACGCAGCCCGTGCTGGTGATGCACGGCGAAGATGACCAGGTCGCCCCGCTCGCCACCACGTCGCGTGTCGCTGCGAAGTTGCTCAAGAACGGCACGCTCAAGACCTATCCGGGCCTTCCGCATGGCATGGCGACGACGCACGCCGACATCATCAACGAAGACATCCTGGCCTTCATCCGGACGTAGCCCGGCACGCGATGCCTTGGCCCGACATGCCAAGGCGTCGCAGGGCGGATGGCGCATGGCCATCGCCCGTTCGCGATTCAAACCCCAGAGAAATCCCAATGACTATTACAGCAAACTACCTCTCGGTCACGCTTCGAACCCTGGCGGCATGCGCCGTAGGCGTCGCGATGTCGATCCCATTTCTCGTGAGCGCGGAAGTCACGAGCCCTGTCCTGGCCATCAACGAAGACGCGGCCACGGCAAAGATCACCGTCCAGGCGCTGCGAGGCAACGTCAGTGTCCTGATGGGCTCCGGCGGGAACATCGGCGTCCTCTCAGAGCCCGAGGGCAAGCTTTTGGTGGATGCCGGCATCGCCGTGTCGAAGCCGCGCCTGAAGGCGGCATTGGATGGCATCAGCCCGCTTCCTCCGAAGTTCCTCATCAACACGCATTGGCACTGGGATCACACCGACGGCAATGAATGGGTTCACGGCGAGGGTGCGACGATCATCGCGCACGAAAACGTGCTCAAGCGCCTGATGGATCGCACCCGCGTGATCGAATGGGGCTACACATTTCCGCCGGTGGCACCAGGTGCGATGCCGACGGTCACATATACGAAGCAGAAGACGATCAAGTTCGCCGACGAAACCGTCGTGCTGACCAATCACGGCAGTGGGCACAGCGATGGCGACACCATTGTCTACTTCAAGAAGGCCGATGTGCTGCAGCTCGGCGACATTTTCTGGAACGGCCACTACCCCTTCATCGACTACGGCGCCGGCGGCAGCATCGACGGGATGATCCGACTGGCGAACGTGGGCCTCAAGCAGGGAACCGAGAACACCATCATCATCCCCGGCCACGGACCGGTGGGCGATCGCACGCAGCTGCGTGAGTATCGGGACATGCTCGTGGCCATCCGCAGGAACATCTCGACCTTGAAGAAGCAAGGCAAGTCGCTGGCCGAGATCGTGGCGCAGAAGCCGACCGCGAAGTTCGATGCGAAGTACGGGGACTACGTCATCGATCCTGCCTTCTTCATTCTGCTGGTCTACACGGGCGTCTGAACCGGCTGCCGAGCCGTCCGCCAATGACGCGGGTCGACACATCAAATCCAACACCAAAGAAGGCAGCATTGCCATGACTCATCCAGAAAGATCTCTTCATATCGATATCCCCGTCAAGCTGGCCACGGTGAAGAACGTCTTCAGCGTAGGCGCCCTGGCCTTCGAGGGCGATCTCCCGGCATCGATGTTCCATCTCCGACTCCTCAAGAACGACATTGACGACTGGGACGCGCAGGCGCAAGTCATCGCTGTCTTCCACACGAATGCCGGCCACGTGACGCTGAACGACGACGCCTACGACATCGATCGGAACATCGCGACAGGCAATCCCTACAAGGAACTGATCCGGGATCTGCAGCAGCGTGGCGTGTCGATGGAGCTTTGCGGCGCGACCGCCAAGGCGCATCGATGGATCAACGACGACCTTCTGCCCGGGATCCGGGTCAACACCGATGCCATGGCAAGGACGACGCAGCTGGTCCAGGACGGCTTCGTCAAGATCTCGGAATGAGCGTCGCCTTCCATTGCATTCTTCACACGGAGTTCCCATGACAAGAGTTCTGATCCTTTACTACTCGGCCTACGGTCACATCGAGACGATGGCAAATGCCGTTGCCGAGGGAGCGCGCGCGGCAGGGGCGAGCGTCGACATCAAGCGCGTTCCCGAAATCGTGTCGGACGAGGTCGCCAAGGCGGCGCACTACAAGCTGAACCAAACTGCGCCGATCGCACAGGTGTCGGACCTCGAACACTATGACGCGATCATCATCGGGACCGGGACGCGATTCGGTCGGATGACCTCGCAAATGGCGGCGTTCCTCGATCAAGCCGGAGGGTTGTGGGCACGCGGCGCGCTGCATGGAAAGGTCGGCGCCGCATTCACCTCGACCGCGACCCAGCACGGCGGCCAGGAGATGACGATCTTCTCGATCATTACGAACATGCTGCACTTCGGCATGGTCATCGTCGGGCTCGACTACGGTTTCGCGGGCCAGATGGGGCTCGAACTGGCCCATGGCGGGTCCCCGTATGGCGCTACCACGATTGCGGGTGGCGATGGCTCGCGCCAGCCGACGACCGTCGATCTGGAAGGCGCGAGGTACCAGGGCAGGCGCGTGGCCGAGACGGCGGCGAAGCTCTACCGCTAGTCGGTTCGATTGCTCCAGATGACTGATCGAGAAGCGGAACGGACGCTGGGCCCGACGATTTCTGAATCGGGGGTGCGCAAGTGGTCCACCGACGACGTTCCCCAGTCGCAGCGGCTGGACTACTGGGTCGGCGCGATCTGCGAAGGCTTCGAGGAACTGGAAGCCAGCAGCTCCATGGTGACCGCCTTCGGTGCGTCGCTTGAATCGGCGCATTGTGGCCAGGTTCTCGTCAACCAGGTCGTGGGCAGCGCGCAGGACGTCTTCCGGACCCGAACAGCCATCTCGCGGAGCGCCGACAGTTGCTTTTATCTCCTGTGCAAGCTCGATGCCCCCTGGGCTGCAGGGCAGAAGCATGGCGTGTCACGGCTGCTGCCAGGCGACTGCATGCTCTTCGACTCCAAGCAGCCCTACGAGCTGCACTTCGCCGGCTCGGCGGATGTCATCACGCTGAAGCTTCCGGTGGACTGGGTCGAGGCCTGGCTCGCCGATCCTGAGGGACAGTGCGGACTTCGGATCGATGCGACGAACGGCTGGGGTCAGCCACTCAGCAACTTCGTTCGACAGCTCACACCCGAGATGGCGGCGGCGCCACCCCTTCCATCCGCCCTGATGACCGACCAACTCGGCTCACTGCTGTCGCTCGGCACCCACGACCTCGTACCAGATCAGGGGCTGCAGGACCGGGGGGTCAGTGCATTCATCCGAAAGGCCGTCGAATGCGTTCAGCGGCGACACGGAGAGTTTGGCCTGACGGCTCAGGCGATTGCCCAAGAGCTGCACGTCTCTGAGCGTACCTTACACCGGTATTTCGCGCGGAGCGGGGCCACGTTTCAGCAGCACCTCATGAAGAAACGCATGGGCGTTGCCGAAGCCATGCTGCGCGACCCGCGCTTCGACCGTATCAGCGTTTCGGAGATCGGACGCCGCGTCGGGCTTGCTGACACGTCCCACTTCATCCGTCAGTGCCGTACCGGCCTGGGCGTGACACCCGCGACCATTCGACAGTCGCGCTCAGCCTAGTCACTCGCGACCTCCAGGTTTTCTGCCTCTCGCAGTCCCAGCGTCGCTGGCCGGATTCACCTTTCAGGTTGGCACAACGCGGCCACTCGCGCACGTCCGTGGTGCCTACATTCGATTGACGGTCACTTGATTCCATCAAAGCCCTTGCTCGCATCTCCTGCTCGATCAAGTGACTTTCTTGCATCGTCAGTTTCACATTCAGCATCACTTACAGAGTTCACATGAAGCCATTCAATCGCCCCTTTTCCCTCCTGGCCCCGCTGATCCTTGCCTCTGCCGCATTCGCGCAACCTGTACCTGTGGACGTGGCCACAGCCAAGGCGCAGCGATTGGCGCAGGGCATCGAAGCGGCCCGCACATTCGCTCCTGGAGAGGGCAACCCCAAACCCGCCGCCCGCGCGAGAGTCGACAAGGCCGATCGCGTTGCAGCCAGTGCCGCGCGCAGACCCGGTGGCATCGAGGCCGCTCGAAGCTTCAAGCCCGGCGAGGGTGACCCAAAGCCTGTAGCAAGCGTCAAGCTTTCGCGCGCAGAACGCACGACGGCCCAGAGGACGAACCGTGATCAGGTCGCACGGTTGAACAAGGCGGGTCAGCTTCCTACCTACGGTGACAACTACGGCGGGAAATGATGCTGCAGAGCGTTCTCGATGCCAACGGGTTGGCACGCGACGCTGGTGGACAAGTCGGTGTAGCAACCCGGTCTTCTAAGTAAGCGTTTCTGGAGCCTCAATGTCATTTCAAGAATCAGCGAACTGCATCGTTCATCCCGGGCCATTCGCACCTCGTAGCTCGGGCTGCTCGCTGTACTGCGCTCGCACCTCCTTCTCGAGACCGTCGATGCGCCACCGCCAAGGCGGCGAGCTGCAGCGTTCCTGTGAAGTCAGCAATGGTTCGACTGACGTGTGTAGGGCGCGATGCTGAAGCCCCACACCCAAGAGAGCTCAGCGTTGCCTTTCGGCCAGACGTCGAGGCTCTTTCAGCCGGCACCCCGGTTCAAAAGACATGTCTCGCTGGATGCGAGAGACAGCGCATTTGTCTCGATGCTTCCAGCGTTTCGAGAATCCGGTGGCCTCGCCACGGGAGAGGAGATCGGCGCCCGATTCGCGCGACGTCAGCACGACGGGATATCGAACCTGGCGCGGCGAGTCGCTGCAGATCAGCTGATCAGCTTTCACTGGCATGCGAATCTCTGGCTCCCGATGTTCCAGTTTGATCACGAGACGATGGAAATGACTAGGGGAGCGCATCTAGTCTTTGGTGAACTCTCCCGCTTCATGGATGGTTGGGAGATGACGCATTGGTTTGCGACGCCGCATGCATCACTCTGTGGATCCATGCCGGTCGCGATGCTGGACTTGGATCAAGGGGCCACGCTGAACGCCGCAAGGCTCGACCGATTCATTGCGTTGGGATGACGAAACCCTCTTTCGCCAGGAGGCGGGACGATTGCGGCGCACTGGCCTCGAAGCGCTTCACGCATTTCGGGCCAATAGGAGCAGGTAGCCTGCTGCAGAACTTTGCATGCTCGCTTTCGCACAGATGCACCCTGTTCTAGGCGACCCAGCCAACAGATACGAAGCCGATGCCGGCGAACTGATACGCAAAACTCTCCGCGATCTGAATCTGTTCGCGGCGTCCCCGAAGCGCGATAGTCGCTGCATGACGTCGCCATCGATGCAGGCCCCTGCGGCCTGGCAGTTCCTTCCAGGCGGAGCGTGCTGATGGACGCCCTCCTTCTCGCACGCATCCAGTTCGGGTTCACGATCTCCTTCCACATCGTCTTCCCGGCACTCACGATCGGTTTGGCGAGTTATCTCGCCGTGCTCGAAGGACTGTGGCTCAAGACCCGTCGCCCCGTGTACATGGACCTCTATCATTTCTGGTCCAAGGTGTTCGCAGTGGCGTTCGGGATGGGTGTGGTGTCTGGGCTGGTGATGGCCTATCAGTTCGGAACCAACTGGAGTAACTTCTCGCGCTTCGCCGGCGGAGTGACCGGCCCCTTGCTGGCCTACGAGGTGCTGACGGCCTTCTTTCTCGAGGCGGGCTTCCTGGGGGTGATGCTGTTCGGCATGAAGCGCGTCGGGCCGGGCCTGCACTTCATGTCGACGGTAGCCGTCGCGGTCGGGACGCTGATCTCGGCCACATGGATACTTGCATCCAACAGCTGGATGCAGACGCCACAGGGCCACGAGATCATCGATGGCCGCGTCGTGCCGGTCGACTGGCTGCGCGTCATCTGGAATCCGTCGTTTCCTTATCGCCTCGCCCACATGGTGGTATCGGCGTTCCTGGCCACTGCACTGATGGTGAGCGCCAGCGCGGCCTGGCACCTGCTGCGCGGCCGCAACACCGAGCCCGTCCGCGTCATGTTCTCGATGGCGCTCTGGATGATCCTCATCGCCGCGCCGGTGCAGGCACTGATAGGCGACCAGCACGGGCTCAACACGCTCAAGCATCAGCCGGCCAAGATCGCGGCCATCGAAGGCCACTGGGAGAACAGGCCCGGTGAGGGCGTGCCGCTCATCCTCTTCGGCTGGCCGGACATGGCTGCGGAAGTCACGCGATTCGCCGTCGAGATCCCGCGCGCCGGCAGCTTGCTGCTCACGCACTCGTGGGATGGAGACATCCCGGCGCTGAAGAACTTTCCGGCGGCGGACCGGCCCAACGCGACGGTGGTGTTCTGGACTTTTCGCGTGATGGTCGGTCTCGGCGTTCTGATGATCGTGCTGGGGCTGTGGGCGGCATGGCTGCGCTGGCGGCAGCGCCTCCTCGATTCCACCGCCTTCCTGCGCTTCGCTGCGGTGATGGGCCCCTCGGGGCTGGTGGCGATCCTGGCGGGCTGGTACACCACCGAGATCGGGCGTCAGCCCTGGATCATCTATGGCCTGATGCGCACCGCGGACGCCGTCTCGCCGCGTCACACCGCGGGGCAGATGGCAGTCACCATGGCGATCTTCGTCGTGGCCTATCTCTTCGTTTTCGGAGCGGGCACCCTCTACGGCTTGCGCCTGATTGCAGACGGTCCGGCCGTCGACGAGGGTGAGCATCCGCTTGATGGAGGGCCGGGGCAGCCGCGCCAGCCGATGCGCCCGCTTTCGGCTGCTGGCGCCACCGCCTCGATCGACCTGTCCCGCGAGGTGCGCCATGGGCATTGACCTGCCATTGCTGTGGGCCGTGATCATCCTGTTCGGCATCATGATGTACGTCGTGATGGACGGGTTCGACCTCGGCATCGGAATCCTGTATCCGTTCTTCGACGCCAAGGACGATCGCGACGTGATGATGAACACGGTTGCGCCGGTGTGGGACGGCAACGAGACCTGGCTGGTACTTGGCGGCGCCGGCCTGATGGCCGCGTTCCCCTTGGCCTACGCCGTGATCCTGAGCGCCTTCTACCTGCCCCTGATCCTGATGCTGGTCGGCCTGATCTTTCGCGGCGTCGCCTTCGAGTTCCGCTTCAAGGCGGCACCAGGCAAGCGCCGGCTCTGGGACAAGGCCTTCGTGGGCGGATCGGTGACCGCCACGTTCTTCCAGGGCGTGACGCTCGGCGCCTACATCGACGGCATCCGGATCGCCGACGGCAACTACGCCGGCGCGGCGTTCGACTGGCTGACGCCTTTTTCGCTGTTCACCGGCGTCGGCCTCATCGCGGTGTATGCGCTTCTAGGCGCCACCTGGCTGATCATGAAGACCGACGGCGAACTGCACGAGCGCATGCGTGCGCTCGCCCGCCGATTGGCCTGGGTGCTGCTGGCCGTGATCGGGGTGATCAGCATCTGGACACCTCTCGCCCACGAGGCCATAGCGGCGCGCTGGTTCAGCTTGCCCAACCTGCTGCTGTTCGCGCCGGTGCCGATGCTCGTGTTGCTGGCCAGCCATCGTCTGCTACGGGATCTTGAAAGCGACCGTCAAGCCTCGCCGTTCGTCCTCACACTGGCGCTGGTTTTCCTCGGCTACAGCGGTCTCGGCATCAGCCTGTGGCCTTCCATCATTCCGCCGGACGTCTCGATCTGGGAGGCGGCCGGGCCGCCTCAGAGCCTCGGCTTCGCCCTCGTCGGCGCACTGTCGATCATCCCTGTGATCCTGATGTACACCGCCTTCTCGTATTGGGTGTTCCGCGGCAAGGTTCGAGTCGGCGAGGACTTCCACTGATGCAGGGCGATCGCATGCCGATGGTTCGCGTGTGGGGCCGCCGGTTGGCCTGGCTCGCTGCCTTCTGGATGGCCGGAGTGGCCGCCACCGGGGCGCTGGCATGGGTGCTCAAACTGTTGATGCGGGCAGTGGGCCTTGCGGGGTGACACGCGGCGGGTGGCAGCGGGCTCCTTGAGTCGCGTTGCCTGCAGGTGCTCGTTCGTCCGTCGCCAAGTATCTGGACACGACTCGAGGTCGACGACCTGCTGCCGCGATGGCGGTATCCACCACTAATGTTGGCGTGATCTGACCATCCGTCGGGCGAAGGGACTTCTAGACTCGATGTCGGAGATCAGGCTGTCGGCGTCCATGGTGATGCCGCAGCGCTCCGCTCGACATCACCTAGGAGCCACCATGTCCACCTTGATCGCGGGGATCCGCGTCCCCGACAGTCTACTAGCACGCGAAGCGACCGAGCTGGTCCGCGACACCGAGACCGAATTGTTGTTTCACCATTCCAAGCGCGTGTTCTTCTTCGCTGCATTGGCTGGCGAACGACACCGGATGACCTTCGACGCGGAGATGCTCTACATCGGTGCCATGTTTCACGACATGGGCCTGATGCCGGCGTACAGCACTGCGACCGAGCGTTTTGAAGTCGATGGTGCCAACGCGGCGTCTGATTTCCTGAAGCGGCATCAGATTGCTGAAGCGCACATTGACCAAGTGTGGGATGCCATCGCTTTGCACACGACCCCCGGTATCCCCAAGCACAAGAAGCCCATAGTGGCTCTGGTGACTGCCGGTGTCGAAATGGACGTACTGGGCATAGCCTACGATGAGTTCACGGCAGAGCAGCGCGCCCAGATCGTAGCTGCACATCCCCGCGGTGTCGGATTCAAGGAAGGAATTATCGACGCGTTCTTCAAGGGAACGATGCTCAAGCCGGACACCACCTTCGGCAACGTCAAGGCCGACGTGCTGGCGCTGAAGGACCCGACATACAAGCGGCTCAACTTCTGCGGCTTGATCCTCAACTCGTCATGGAATGACGGATGTGGCCATCCAACCTGCGGCGCGCACACCAATGCAAGCGAATGAATCCAACATGAAGACGGTGTTGATCACGGGTGCTTCGTCGGGCTTCGGCGAAGCCGTAGCGCTCCGTTTTGCGAAGGTTGGATGGAACGTGGTCGCCACCATGCGCGATCCTAGCGCGGCGGGTCCAGAACTCGGATCTTGGCCGAACCTGCTCGCCACACGCCTGGACGTTCAAGATCGCCAGACCATCGCGTCAGCTATCGAGGAGGGCATCCAGCGCTTCGGCGGCATAGACGTCGTGGTCAACAACGCCGGCTATGGGCTGTTTGGGATCTTCGAGGGTGTTAGTCGCGAGGCAATCCACGCGCAGTTCGACGTCAACGTATTCGGTGCAATGGATGTCGTGCGCGCGATCCTTCCTCACTTCCGCTCCAAGGGGTCAGGGATGATCGTCAACGTCAGCTCGGGCGCGGGCGCGATCGGCTTTCCGATGGCCTCCATCTACAGCGCATCGAAGTTTGCACTGGAAGGGTGGTCCGAGGGACTGTCTTATGAACTCGACTCGATCGGGATCAAGGTCAAGATCGTCGAACCTGGAGGCGCAACGAGAACCAACTTCATGCAGCGCACAGGCGCAGAGAGCGGCAGACAGCAGCCTATCGAAGACTACGCGCCGTTTCTGCGGAGTATCGGGACGTTGTATGAGGGAATGGGAAGCAGCGCCGATCCTGACGCAGTCGAAAAAGTTGCGGCCGCCATCTTCACGGCTGCGACCGACGGCAGCAATCAGCTTCGATATTCCCCGACTGACGACATTCAGCCGATACTGAACGCTCGCCGATCAAGCTCGGAACAGGCGTACCGCTCCCTCACCCTGGGCATCTTCACCCCTAAGGCAGCGTAAAGAGGGGGGCCGTCCGGCACCGTGGCCCTCACGCTCCTCGCAGCGCTTTGCTCTCCCAGGGATACCGGCAAGCGGCTGCGGTCGTTGAGGATGTCAACGTCCCTATCGCGCGCTTCTCAGTGCTGCTGGTGTCATGCCTAGCGTTGCGCGGCACTGCCGAATGAAATGCGAGGTGTCCGCGAGCCCGATTCGCCGCCCTACTTCCGACACCGTGATGCGGTCGAACCGGGGATCTCGCAGCATGCGTTCGGCAACCGTCATGCGATGCCTGATCAGGTGCTGCAGGAACGTGGCGCCACTGCGTGCGAAGTAGCGATGCAAGGTGCGTTCCGAGATGAAGAGATCCTTGGCGATCGCCTGAGCCGTTAACCCGTGCTCGGCATAGCGTTGGTGCAGGCGCTCCGTTGCCTTGCGGATGAACGCATCCATGGTTCGTGAGCTCTCATTTGCATGGCCGGCGAAGTCGTTGGTTCCTAGTGCCAGCAAGGAGCCGAGTTGGTCGGTCAGGAGCTTGGTCGGCAAAGGCGGCCTTGTGGCCACCTGAGGCGTCAATTGCTGAACGAAGCTGCTCAACGGCTGACCCCATCCGCCTGCCGCGTCGATTCGCAAGCCACATTGCGCCTGCGGATCCGTCAGCCAGGACTCGATCCAATCAACGGGCAGCCGCAGCGTGATGAGGTTCGCTGCGCTTTCGAAGTGCATCTCGTAGGGCTGCTTGGAGTCGAACAGCATGCAGTCGCCAGGCATCAGTCGTGAAACGCCATTGTTCTGCGCAGCTGCCCATGGGGCATCGAGCGTGCAGCGAAGGTAGAAGCGGCTTTCGTCGCTTCGCGAAATCGCCGCTTTCGTCCGGTGGACATCTTGGGGCGTACTTTCAACTGTGTTCACCATGATCTGGCCGCAACCGGCCGACTCGAGCGTCGCGTGGAAATCCGTGCCCGCCGCGCTGGTCACCTCGTGCTCGTCCAGGCCTTGGCAAATTGCATGGAGCCAGTAGTCGAGCCTTTCTGGCGGCGGCACGTCGGCAGTTGTCCACTGGCGGACGCCCAGGGGAGAGGCCGACGCATGTGACGAATCCCGGTCTTCCTCTGTCGCCATTCTTGGTTCCTGTTCAACGGGCCGAGTTGCGCGTCCTGCTTGCGCTTGCGCACCTCATGCGAATTCAGAAGGCTTCGCAGGCGCTCAAGGCACGCAGGCGAAGAAGATCGTGGTCAACTAGCACATACGTGAACGACGGCTTAGACCCTTCTTTGCGTCTGCAACTCGGCCAACTCGAGATAGCTTTCCGATAGATCGACGACCACGGCCCCGTCGTCCAGCGCATCGCTCCAAAGCGATCGGCGATCGAATTCCACACGGTAGGTGAACTCCGAGGTGGCATCCATCCGATGTCCCGCCTCGCCTGGAAATGCGAGAGCGTGACGTCCGCAATGCAGGATCGTGCCGATGTGTCCTCGGACATACGCCGGAGCGCGCACATGGCCATCCGGCAATGGCGAACGAACACGCACGCTGTCGCCCGGCTGGAGGCGGACGGTCTGGGTCGGCGCCGGACCTGAATGCCCCGGCCCCATCGCCTTGACCGCGGGGATCGTGACGTGGTCTTCCAGGTGCGCCTTGATCTCGTCCTCGGTGACGATGCCTGCCTCGATGTGCGCGCGGGTGACCCCGCTCAGCATCCTGTCGAAGTAGGCGTTGTGGAGATAGAACTCGTTCGGTAGCCGTTCAACGGCATGGCGGTAGGCGTCGGTGCGATACCAGCCCTTTTTGACCCCCAGCCGCAGCACCGCCATCAAGGTCCATTCCCACCGTTCGTCGTATTCGAAGTCCCCTTCAATACCGGGAATGGCTCCGAAGCCAGAGGCTCCGCCTAGGTCGTGGACATCAGGCATGCTGGACCTCCGATAGCGACGTGGCGCGCCGCTCATCGCGGACCACCGAATGAACATCTGGCTGCGCCACACCGATCAAGCACTTCTTGGTAACGATCGATGCCAGTTCACGTTCACTCCAAGCCTCTGTGCCCGAGGGACGCTGCGGGATCACCATGTAGCCAGTTTCGGCCGTGATGTCCCAGACCTTGATCTCGACATCCCGATCTAGTTCGAGGCCAAACTCCCGCAGGACGGCCCGGGGCTCGCGCACCAAGCGAGCGCGATAGGCCAGGCTCTTGTACCAGACGGGCGGCTGGCCGATGAGGGATTTGATCGTGCACGAGCACAGAGTGCAGACCAGCACGTTGTGGACCTTGTGCGTGTTCTCCAGTGCGACCGCATCCCAGTCGCCGAACGGGACCGGCTGAACGACCTCGTTCGCTGCCGCCAGCGTATTGCTCAGGAGGCGCTCCCGAAAGTCGGGATCGCACCACGCCCTCGCAACCACGGCCGCACCGTTGTCGGGAGTCCATGATTCGAATCCCTGCTCCGTGGCATCTACCTCTGCCTGGGCATGCAGCCCCTTGGCGAGCAATGCATCGCGCAACGCCAGCGTTCTTTCCTTTTCGTTATTGAAGTACACGGAGTTCTCCTTTCAGTGGTTCAGTCGTGTCGTACCCAGCCCAGGTGTCTGCGCCCTGAGCGATCTCGTCGTCTTCGAGCCGGCAGGCGCCGAGCGCAGTGGTGATCGCCTGCCTGTCGATGCCCTGGCCGATGAACACCAGCTCCTGGCGGCAGTCGCCGACGTCCTCCGACCATCGGCTTCGAATGAATGCACGCTGGTCTGGGTCGCTGGGCCACGCAGGCTCATCAACGAACTGCCACCAGCGTCCAGACCACTCGCAGCACATGGGTGAGCCGCCGGCCTTCGAGAGAACGCCGATCTCGGTCACCCGGTGTGCAAGCCACAGATAGCCCTTGGCGCGCAGCAGGCGGGGGTCACTGCCATAGGTCTCGAGGAACGAGGCAAACCTTGCTGGATGAAAGGGGATGCGGGAGCTGTACACGAACGAGGAGACGCCATATGCATCCTGCTCGGTGTGAGGCTCGCCGCGCATCCTGGCAAGCCAGCCTGCCGCCGAGGCCGCCTGCTGGATGTCGAAACGGTGCGTGTTCATCAGATCGGCCGGCGCCACGGCCCCTTCGCTGGCGACCAGAATCCGTGCCTGGCTGTTCAGACCACGCAGGACGGCCTGCAGTTCGTGCACCTGCTCCGCGGAGATCAGGTCGGCCTTGCTGATGACGATGACGTCGGCGAATTCGACCTGGTTCACGAGCAGCGCGTGCAGATCGGTCTCGCCCGCGTGCCCGGACGTCAGACGCGCCACGAAATCCACCCCGTCGACCACGGTCGCCATGGTGTCCAGGCGGGCGACATCCGACAGGACGTGGCCCGCCTCATCCATGAAGGTGAATGTCTCGGCGATGGGCAGCGGTTCGCCGATCCCCGTGGATTCGACCAGCAGGTAGTCGAAGCGTCCGTCAGCAGCCAGATGCGCCACCTCTTGCAGCAGGTCCTCGCGCAGCGAGCAACAGATGCACCCGTTCGTCATCTCGACCAGCGAATAGTCGGCCCGGGTGAGTACGCCCGCATCCTGAACACGGTGCGCGTCCACATTGATCTCGCTCATGTCGTTCACGATGACCGCGATACGCATGCCGTGAGGCGAGGCGAGCAGATGGTTGAGAAGGGTTGTCTTGCCCGCGCCGAGGAAGCCGCTCAGTACCGTGACCGGCAAGCGGTCGTCTGCCGCAGTAGCAGCGCCTTGGCGGATTGAATCGATCAAGCCAGGTTCGTACGGCATGCGGTTCCTGCGCTCAGCTCGCGGCCGGTTGGGGTATCAGGCTCACATGGGCCGCGACGATCTTCCAGCCCGTTTCGAATCGGACCCAGGTCTGCTGCTGGCGTCCAATGAATCCGGCATGGGCTTCGCGTTCGAAGAGGGTGCTGGCGGTGGCGCTGGCGTGCCCGAACGTGGTGATGATCGTGTGGCTCAGGGAGCGGCTCAGGCCCACAGGTGACCTCTTGCTGCGGTAGGCACGAATTTCATGGATGCCGTGCAGGTTCTCGGCCACGCCATAGCGAACGACCTTGGAGTCGGTCCAGAAGAAGGCGTCGAGCCCTTGCAGGTCGTTCGCGAGCAGGGCGGTCTCGTAGCGATGGAACACCGCCTGGACTTCGGCGACAACGCCGGGATCGTTGATGATCATCTTCAGTCCTCGTCAAAAGGCAGGCTTGCGACAGCCGACGATGCCTTGTCGCTCCAGCGCTCGCGCCACCCGTAGCGCGAGGTCTTCTCGCCACGGAGGTGCAACGACCTGGACGCCGATGGGAAGTAGGGCGTCGTCGTCCCATACCGGAACCGTCACCACGGGCAAGCCGATGAAAGAGATCGGCTGGGTGTAGAGGCCCAGGTTTGGCCGGATGAGCAGGGTCTCGCCATCGAGGACCATGGTCTTTTGACCGATCAAGGGCGCGCGGCAGGGCGTGGCCGGTGCGAGCAGCACGTCCACGGACTTGAACAGTTCAAGGACCTGGTCGCGAAAGTGCCGGCGAAAGCGTTGGGCGGCAGTCACCCAGGCCGCGGGCGTTGCCAGTCCGCCGATGAGGCGGTTGCGAACTGCGGGATCGAAGTCTGCAGGGCGCTCCTTGAGGCGTCGGGCATGCAGCGCTGCGCCTTCGGCCGAGGTGATGACGATCGCCGACGCCC
The DNA here is from genome assembly GCF_030316885.1 of Variovorax jilinensis. Taxonomy (GTDB): domain Bacteria; phylum Pseudomonadota; class Gammaproteobacteria; order Burkholderiales; family Burkholderiaceae_C; genus Variovorax; species Variovorax jilinensis. The sequence goes on from NZ_JASZYQ010000007.1 coordinate 44,551, forward strand.
GCGCGATCTCCACCTGCGGCAGGTCGACCACCTGGCTCACGCCAAGCGTCGCGGCGAGCCGGTCGACGGATTCGAATGCCTCCGCTTGGCCGCCGCGTCGGAAGAATCCACCGGCGATGGCAATTCGCAGAACGCCGCTGCCTTTGCCTATTTCGGCGAGGGTGAGATCGGGCCCCCGCGGATTCTGGACCGGGTCATCGCGATCGTGACCCTGCATCACGTCATAGATGCAGGCGAGATCTGCCACTGAACGCCCGAAAGGGCCCAGGTGATCGAATGACGAGACGAAAGGGAAGCTGCCCGAGCGCGACAGACGACCGTAGGTGGGCTTCAAGCCGAATATTCCGCACAGCGAGGACGGCACGCGAATGGATCCGTTGGTGTCCGAGCCGAGGGCGATGGGAACCAGGCCGGCGGCCACGGCCGCAGCCGATCCGCCGGACGACCCACCGGACATGTGGTCGAGCGCATGGGGATTCCTCGACGCACCGTCATGGCAGTTCTCGCCGGTGAAGTCCGATGCGTACTCGCCCATGTTCAGTCCGCCCACGAGGATCGCGCCTTGCGCTTGCAACCGCGCGACGAGAAAAGCGTCATGCTGCGCCGGCGGGCAGTCCCGATTTATCCTTGAGCCCGCGCGCGTGGGAATACCCTGGATGTCGAACAGGTTTTTTGCGGCGAAAGGCACGCCCGCCAAGGACCCCAACTTCGCGCCACCGGCACGCTGGCGATCCAACGTGTCCGCTGCCGCCAATGCCCGCTCGGCAGTGACGTCGGTGAAAGCATTCACCGCCGGATTGACGGCATCGATGCGGTGCAGTGTCTGTTCGATGACCGATCGTGCGGTGATTTCTCCGGAAGAGACTGAGCGGGCGATGGCCTGGGCGGAAGCAAACGCCAAATGTCCGGCTTCCAACTGGACAGGCGCCGTCATGGGCGGAACACCGCAGCGGGTTCAGCGTCGTCACCCAGGTCGATCGCCAGCACGAGCCGGGCCGCCTGCGCAACGATGTTCAGGAAGAAGCACGCCTCGCTGCGCCAAGCTTCTTCCACCTGCAGGCCGAACAGATCGATCGAGGCCGACAAGAGGGTGTCGAGCGGGTCGCCCGACGGGGACGTGGGGATTCTCTCGGCCATTCGCATCCTTTGGACATGGGCATTTGCGTCGGCAACTTCGTCCGAACTGCAGATGCTCGGGTTCGCCGGTGCCTTGGAAGGTCGGATTCTGCGCAACGACCCCGTCGCGGCAAAGCGAGCTTTGCCAAACACAGCCTTTGTAGATGACGAAAGCACCGCGCCCAGGCCGGGCGACGGGAACTGCCGCTAGATGGCGGGGGCCTGCGGCCTGCAGAGCGTCGCGATCAAGTGACCCAGCTGCCGATTCGCAGACACGGCGCCGCGTCGCACACACACGCGGTGGTGACGCTCGGCCCAAGGTTCCGCCAGGGCGATCACGGCCAGGCGTTCGCGCTCCGAGGCATCGAGTGCCGACTCCGGAACGATGCCGATGCCAGCGCCGGAGGCCACCAGACGCGCCACGGCGGCATAGCCCGCGACCTGCACGCGAACATCCAGGCGTCCACCGAGTGCGGCGGCCTGATTCATCAGGTAGGTGTGCAGCGCGGATCCGTTCTGCAGGCAGATCCACGTTTCTTGGAAACACTCGGCAAAACGCACTGACTTGCGACGACTGAGGCGACCGCCCAATGGCGCGACGATCACGAAGCGGTCCTCGCGGTAGGGCAGGAACTCGAGGTCGGGGTGATCGGACTCGATGGCCACCACGCCGATGTCGGCGCGTCCTTGTGCGACCGCTGCAATGATGTCGGGCCCGAGCCGTTCCTCTAGGGTGATGCGAACGGACGGATGCGCCGCGAAGAAGCGCGCCAGATCGGCCGGAAGGTGCGAGTTGACGGCGTTGTTGTTGGCAAAGAAGGTCAGGTGCGTTCCCAGCCCGAGGGCATAGGGCGAGAGGTCCGAATGCATTTGCTCGAGCCGCGCCAGGCATTGGCGAACATGCTCCAGCATGACGGTGCCTGCCGCGGTGAGCGCGACGCCGCGCGCCTGACGCACGAAAAGGGTGACATGCAGCGCTTCTTCGAGCCCTTTGAGACGCAGGCTGGCCGACGAGGGGGCGAGGTGGCAGCGTGCCGCACCACGCGAAAGGCTACCTTCCTCGGCCGTGGCGAGGAATATCCGCAGGTCTGTGAGGTCGTAGTGCATCGGTCAGGCCCAGGATGAAGTTCCGTCGAATTTGCAGAGGAAGGCGCCGAGACGGTGGGCCCATTCTTGCAAGGTTTTGTATTCTGCAAAAGCTGCCCTTGCAAATGCCCGCTTGTCGCTCGGGTCCGTGCTACAGAAACTGCACGCTTCACCCAGGAGTCCTTCCATGTCCTTGCCCCCATTTGTCCGCGCTTTCGTCGCCGCCACGTTGGCGATCACTGGTGCAGCCGCGGCGGCGCAGCCGGCCTATCCAGAGCGCGCCGTGACGCTGGTCTCGCCTTTTCCGGCTGGCGGCGCCACCGATCTGGTGGCGAGGGTCATTGCGCAAAGGCTTGCCGTGGCCATGGACCAGCCTTTCGTCGTTGACAACCGTGCGGGCGCCACGGGACTGATTGGTGAGGCGTACGTGATGCGCGCTCGCGCCGACGGCTACACCGTGCTGATCGCCAGCAACAGCAGCCATGTGATCGCGCCCCTGCTGCAGGCGAAGAAGCCATTCGACCCGGTGTCGGATTTCGAGCCGATCACCATGTTGGGGAGCTATCCGCTGGCATTGAAGGTGAACCCCGCCGTCTCCGCGAAAGATGTCAAGGAGTTGGTGGCGCTAGCCAAGAAGTCGCCGGGCAAGCTCAACTTCGGCAGCATCGGGACGGGAAGCGTCACGCATCTCGCCGGCGAACAGTTCAAGCTCAAGAGCGGCATCGACATGACACATGTTCCCTACAAGGGAACCGCGGCGCTGGCCACCGCGCTCATCGCCGGCGAGATCGATCTGCAGTTCGACAGCGTCGGGTCCACCAAGCCACTGGTGGATGCGGGTCGGGCCCGCGCGCTCGCTGTGACTGGCAGCAAGCGATCGGCCCTGCTCCCCCAGGTACCCACGCTCGCCGAAGCGGGCGTACCCGGCGTGGACGCCATCGTGTGGGTGGGGGCCTTCGCGCCGAAGGGCACGCCTCCCGCCATCGTTGCGCGACTGCAGCAAGAGATGGTCAAGGCACTCAACGAAGACGCCGGCGTTCGGCGCGTCTTCTCGGACAACGGCATGGACATCGTGGGCAATGACAGCCGGGCCTTCGGCCAATCGCTGCAAAGCGAGCAGAAAAGCTGGGCCGACATGATTAGTGCGGCCGGGATCGAGAAGCAGTAGCGGCAGCACGACGTCCTCGGAATTGCTCATGACCGCAGGCGATACCTCTAGGTCAATCGACAACAGGACCTTCTTGTTCGCACGGATCTTGTCGAGGGCGTCTGCAGGTGCGACGTGGACCGGTTAAGCGGACACCCACGCATGAAACCGGACGAACGAATACTTCTCCATGAGCGGACCCCCAAATAGCTGGGCGTGCTGGTGACTAGCAGGGAGAAGTTCAAGCGATTCGAATGGGTTGGAACGCACGCGCGAAGGTCCACTTTTCGCCGGCAAAGCTAGTTCTCGATCGGGTCTGAAAGCGGACATTGCACGTCGGCGCCTGCAGACGTTCGTCGATTATTGCGAGTCACTGGGAAATTATGTTCATTTCATTCGCGGCGCGCCCCCGCCAAAGGCTGCTCGGAAAAAGCGCGGAGTGAGGAGGGCAGGGGAAGGCGTCAAGCCCGCCAGGGGGAAGGAGGGCTTTTTTAAACCGCTCTTGCCCCGGCAAAGCCCGCTTGGCATGAGGTGAAAAAGGGCGCCGCGGGGTGGCGCGGGGCGGCGACAAACTGTCGCGGCATTGGCGGGGTCGGCATCGGATGTGTGGTCTTCCGGCCTTGTCATATCACCTTGAATCGATCTCGGGCCCGAATCACCGAAAGACTAGCGCTCAGCGTGTCTTAATTTTGCTCAAGGCAGATCACTCAAGGGTTGATTAGACCGCGAGCGAGGCGAAACAGCTCTGCTTGGTAGAGCGCGTCATGGAGGGCGTCGTGATCACCCTGCAGGGTGGGATTCAGCCTGCGAGCCATGGCGCTGGATCTCGTGTCCTGCCAAGTGCTCCCTGTGGCGCCCATATACACAGCTTTGATGTCAACCGCTGTGAAGCCGAACGGGTTTGTGCCTAGGAAGCGATGGAAGTAGTAGTTGACGAACGACCAATCAAACGGGGCGTTGAGGCCCACGAAGACCGGGAGCTCCCACTGCGTGCACTGCGAACCAACCCACGTGGCGAAGTCCTGCATCGCAACATCAGGGGGTAGCCCATCCTTGGCGAGCGACTCCAGCGAAAGGCCGGTAACCTCCAAAGCTTCCGGTACGAACTTGTTGCTGATCGGCTTGATCGAGCAGGAGAACGTCCTGCTCGGCTGGTCCACACAACAGGCGCCCAACGTGAGCATGCTGTATTCGCCAGGGATGGGGCCAGCAGTCTCGACGTCGACGGAGATGAAGATTTCCTGCTTAGCGGTCATGGGCTCTCCCGTTCTAATATTGGCTGCTGAACGCGGTCAATCGGCAAGAGCCGGCGACGGTGAGGTCACCTGCAGCGCCTGCTCGAAGTGGGTGAACGTAAGGCCAGTTTCAGGGAAGGCGAGCGCAACGGCCGCCGGGTAAAGGCGCGTCCGAATGTCGGAGTAGGTCCAGGAGGGTTTCCCGGCCACTGCGCCCGTCGAGGACACCAGCGATGCGATCTGCGATGGCGTCAGGCCCAAGTCCGCGAGATCCATACCGAAGAGGTCCTTGCGCTGCCCGGCATCGGGCCGGCGAAAATGCTCGACTACCGCAGCTCGGCGCTGGATGGCGGGATCAAGAACAGACATCCGATTCGTGCACAGGATCGTGAAGATGCGGCCCTTGTTGGCCCGCAGCTCATCGATGGCCTGGATGAGCGTGTTCACCGCCACCTTGTCTTCGTGGTGGCTATGCTCTTGCGTCCGCGATGCCGCCAGGGAATCACCCTCGTCGATAATCAAGATCGCGCGGCGATCCTTGCCAATGGACTTTTTGATCTCTGCGAAAGCCTCAGATATCAACGTTCCCATTTCGCCGACGTTGCCGGTACCGCGCACACGATTACTCAGCTTGAAGAGCACCGAGTCTTCGACCTTCGCGTCCTTGGCGATGCGATTGCCGATTGCTTCGGCCATGGCCGACTTTCCGGTGCCGACGTCACCATAGAAAATTGCGAACGGGTATTGGTCGCGAAGCGCCTCCACCAGCGCAAGGCGCTTGCCGTGATGCTTTTTGCTCCAGGTCTCCACCTGATCCAGATTGATGAGCAACTGCAGTTGCTTGCTCACTCGGAGATACAGGCTCTCGAAGCCAAGCAACCCATTCGTGCGTGCGGTGATACCTGGGTCGGGAAGAGGGGTCTTGCTCTCGAATACAGAGATGCTCACGTGAAATCCTTTCGTGTCACACCGAATGCGTTGCTACTGTAGTCGCGTCCACCGGATTCCTTGAGGGATGCGTGTGCGGTGCTTGCATCCGTTGGAACCCAACCGATCTTGAGGTTGGGCAGAGTCTTCTCCTTGACTGCAGCTGTGTAGTCGTTGGTGTAGCTGAGGATGATCCGCAAGAAAGGCCGGCTCACCTCCGGCCAAAGGACACCGCCAGGCTTGGACGGGGTGAGATCGTTGCTCCCGACTTGGACCACGTACTGGACAGCCTTAACTTCCGCACCGGCGCTCAGAAGCGTGACATCGACCATCTTGAGGTATCCCCTCTGTGCGAGGTACTCAACGTCATGGCCGTACTTGGCCGCCTCAGCCTCGGTCATGCTCTTTGAGCTCTCCGCGATCATCCTCAAGTCCGATGTGAAACGCCGAACAACCTTGGCAACATCCTCATGCGTGAAGGTGAAGGTCTTGGTACTGCTGCTGGTGCCGCTCATTCGTCATCCTCCACCTTGAAGCGTGGGCCAAATACTTCTTTCCAAAGTTCCACATCGTCCTCCTCTGATGCAAACACTGCGTCTTCCCACGACTGGGTGGCAGCCTGCTTGATCTCTACACGTTCGTTCTCCGTAATCCTTGACGCCGCGTTGTTGCGATTGTTCACTGGGTCCACGATGACGACAGGGTCGGTGAACTGCACGGCTGAGCTGCTGCGGTTCTCGATGAAGTCGATGCGATCCTTCAAGCCGGACTGCGCGATGTAGAGCAGAAAGTCCCTGAAGCGTTTCTCGATGCTGCCGCCAGGGCCGTTCTTCTCCAGCAGATGCGCCATGATCAGTTCGATGTGAAACGACTTCAGGCCGGCCGGCTTGTGATGGTTCTTCCACCGCTTGCCCATCCGGACCAACGTTCTGAAGTGCGTATCGTTGTTCTTCCGATCGGCGACAAACTTGATCGAGCAGGGCGCGCAGGTTTCGCTCTTGGAACCATCCTGGATGTCAAACTGCCAGCCGTAATCCGGGCGCGCGAGATCCTGGATGAGAGGGACGATGTCGACGGCCAAGCCTGACCCGACGAAGGTGACGGTCGCAGCGCGTCGTTGGATCTCAAAGTCCTCAACCTTCTTGTTCGGATAGATCTTTATCAGCAACTCGTAGATGGTGTCGCTCAGCTGCTTGAACGTCTCATGGTCCGCATTCTTGCCGGTGATGTAAAACACCACATCAACGTCGACCGCGTCGTCGTTGGTCTTGCGCAGAATGGTGTACTTCGCGAACGAGCCCGCCTTGACCACCTTGGTGACCTTCAGCTCCTCGCGGTTCTCGACCTGCTTTCGCAGCTCCTTGATCAGGCGATCAACCTGCTCGTGGTACTCAGTACGCTTCTTCTGCTGCAGACGCAGCACATTGCTGTCGTACCATAGCAGTTGTGTATTCGTCAAAGGCAAATCGGTCCTCCTAGTGGGGCTCTACGGCGCGCGTGACTGGGTTGAAAAGTTGTGACGACTCCTAAGAGCCCATGCCAAAGACGACCAGATCAGCAGCGACAATGGCTGCGGCCCTAGACGCCAGATCGTGAAACGTGTTGTCCTTCTTCGTGTCCCCGAAGTCGCTGATGCCGCGAATAATGAGCGAGGGGACGCTGTGCTGCGTGCACGCCGTGAAGATGCCCGCGGCCTCCATCTCAGCCACCTCCACCTTGCCGTGTAGATCGCGCAGCTGCCGGAACTTCTCGGGATCCCGCAAGAGCTTCTCGCCACTGCCGATGGTTGCCGCCTGCGGCATCGAGCGCTTAGAAACTGCTCCAGCTCCAGAGGCTTCCGGGAACACCAGTCCTTGGGCCGCACGCGCGCTATCAATGCGTGCGGTGGCGGACCTCGCCGAGGCGAGGTAGTTCGCGATGTCCTGCTGCACGGAAAAATCCGGGCGATAGATCTCGGGCCGCGATTCGGTCCTGCCGCCTTCTAACAGCGCCGCCCCTTCATACGCGACCACTCGGTCCGCGATGACAACGTCGCCAAGCGCGGTCTTGTCGCGCATGCCGGCGGCGATGCCTATCATGATCACGAGTTTTGGTTTGAACTCCATCAAAAGCGCGGCGGTGATGGCCGCGGCATCAACATTGCCAGCGGTGCCGAACGTGGCGATCGTGCAGGTAGCAAGCGTGCCCCTGTTGGTCTGGATTTGCGCGCGCCAGTGGTTCTGCCCGATATCGGTCTTCGCAGCTGGGGCCTCTTCATCGATCCCAAAGGCCATACGGGCTGCGTTGAGTTCAATAGGCAATGCCGTCAGCACCAATACGTCCGTAGGCGCTGCATGCGCCTCGGCTGCAAGCTCGTTCTCCAGGATCGCGACGACATGCGCCGCGATTTCCGGGATCGGCACGGCGGGCTCTTCAAGGGACAGTGCGGGCGTCTTGGAGACGGCCTCTGCGCCAGTGTGGCTCAGGTAGGACAAGGGCGCCGACATGAACTTCCTGTGCACAACCAGCGCGCCTTCACCGTCCTCGCTGTTGGCCCCGATCTTCAAATCCATCGGATAGACCGGCAGGCCCAGCTTCATCATCTTGTAGGCCCGATCGGAGACCCCCTTGCCCCCACCGAGCGCTAGCATCGCCGACGCGTGAGAGGCTTGCGCATCCCCGACGTTCCCCCCTGTGACAACCTCATCGGGGATGACATCGACCTTGGCAAGTCCACGCAGCGAAAGCCGCGCGATTAGTGCGCGCTGTTCGGGGTTCATGCTTGCTTGGCGATGCCGCTCAGCCAGGACGATGACGACGCGGGGCGATGTCGCCTGAGCAGGATGGCAAGCATCGATCTCACGCAGGATCGTCCAGTCAAAGATCAGCGGTTGCATTGCCGCATTGACCGGCTCAGAGGCGGTGTAGACAACGAATCCATCTCCAGCCTCCAGCACCTTCTTAGTGACTTCGCGTACGAACTCGTGTGCTCGATCGACGGACGTTGCTTCCGCGGACGCCGACGCGCTTCCCGCGAGTAGGAAATACCTAGGCTTGGAATTCGACTGATTCATTCTGCGTCGGAGGACCGCATGCCGTACAGCCGTCGGATGCGTAGCGAACAGCGCAAGGCACCCACGCGCAGCCAGGAACTGCTGGCTGACGTCCATAGCGCCTGGCTGACGTCCTCCGCTTGCCGCCGCCGGTGTCTCCGCTCCGTAGAGTTTGATTTTTAGAGGGCGTAACCAGATGTTGTTAATTGTAGCAGGGCCGACTCTCATTCAGGCACTCTGCGACCGAGTATGAAGGCTGGTTCGACGCGCTCAGAAGCCCAGTCAACAAGCTCATCTCCAAGCAGGCGTTTTTCATGAGTGCACGTCGTACCTCAGAGGACGATTTGCGTTCGTGTTGCCATCGTCTCCCGGCCAGAGCGCACCCCGAGCAACCCGAGGTCCGAGGCCCTTCGTGGGACGGTCGCCGTACGTAGGCGAAGCTGATGTGGCGACCCCCCGTGCAAGCGCACTGCGACGAGTCTGGCATGCAGTTGCAGTGCACGGCCTTTTGGCGGCGTTGCCACCGCAAAGCCGCACTTGGTGAGATGCCACGAGCAGTTTCAAGCGGTACTCAACGCCAGCGTTATGCTGCCTGCGAGCGCGGCGATCGGATCCTCAGGTCGAAGCGAGGAAGGATTCGAAGCGCATTGCCAGTCGATCTCTGTCAGGTCGATCCCGCGTTCGCTGTGGCAGATGAAGCTGCCCCAGGTGGAGCCGTTTCAAAGCCTCCAACAGGGGGCCATCGTTCTGAGCTCGCAGGCGCTCTGAGACGTGCACTTTGAACGACGGATCGATGCCGATGAGATGCGCGTCAAAGGCCGCGTGATGGATCTTCGACAGCGGGATACCGTTAGGTACAACGGGCTGCCCCAGATCTTCATGGCCGTCGGAGATGATATGTGCAGCATCGAGCAGCAGCGCCTCCGGTAAGCCGGACAACGCGCACCGTCCTCGGTAGGCCGCGATCACCGCGTCGCGGAACGACGCTTGGTGCAATCGCTGCTGAACCTGTCTCAGGGCGTAACGTCGTTCGACAACGTCTGTAGGAATCTCCGTTTGCCCCGGCATGCCAAATGCCACGTTCGCCTTGAGCGCTTGCCGATTCCATCCTGAAATGAAGGCCGGGATGATGGCCTGATAGCGTCCCGGCGACGTGCCCAGGAAATAGATGAAAGGGATCTGGGATTCGAGCGCCTCGCGCAGCCACACGTTGTCCGCTGCATCTGGGTTTTGACCCATGAAGGCATAGGAGACCGACTCCTGGCCTTCGTAGATCTGCTTGTGCACCTCGCGCTGGTCGTCGTACCAGACCTTGGCCCCTGACTTGGGATAGACCGTCCGGATCGAGAGCAGGTAGCGCATCTGTCGTGGCTTGAAAATCCCCCTTTGCGGATTGATCAACGGGAGGCGCTCCCCCTTGAACATAAAGCCGGCCCGCAGATGGTCAGAGCTCAGGTGGTCGTTCAACGCCGCCAAACGCCGGACATGCGCAAAGGCGGCTGCCCGGATCTCAGAGTCATCGCTGGAGAGGTCGCTCATAGGCCTTCGACTTCTGCCTGCGGCTTCGACCGCCTGAGATGCGTGCGGAAATGTGCCGCCAAATCTGGATCCGTGCAGTACACATAGCACCCCTTCATCCCGCGCGTCATGAGCGTGCGATACGTATTCCTCACGATCGCGTCCGCAAGGGCACGGGCTTTGACCGGGTCTTCCGCCAGCAGCTTTTTCAGCCCCTTGACCGACTGATCGGAAGAAGCCCGCTTCGAGGCGTCGGGGACCACGCTTCCATCGCGAAAACTCAAGTCCGGGCCAATGATCACGCCGACGTAGTCCAGCTCCAAGCCTTGGCAGGTGTGGATGCAGCCTACTTCCTCCATGGAGTCCGGCGCAACGATCCAGAGGCTGCCGTCCTTGTCCAAATTCCAACGGCGCTGGTAGCCAAAGTCGGGCAGGGTGATGTCCCAAGCTTGCGGGTCCCGCTTGCTGGGCCACTTCCAGCAATAGCCCGCCACCACCCTCGAGCGATTGTTCGTCTCGTTCTTGAGCGCGATGAGCGCATGCATCGCCGCGGGGTCATCGAAGACCCGAAAATCGTAGTCCGCGGTGTTCAAGCTCGAGTTGGCGGTCTGCCTCACGCCAAGGGTATGGTCCAGCCAGGCAAGGTAGCCGTCCGAGCCATTGCACCGGAACTGCGAGGACAGTTCGAGTTCGGTCACTTCGGCGCCGAGCGCCCGCGCATGCCGACGAAGCTCTTCCGTGTGGCCGATGTCAAACAGCGTGACGCGCTGGTCGTCGTCCACAAAGAACACGGTGCAGCGCGCGGAACGGATCAACTCCTTCACCTGGTTGTCGCCGAGGTTGCGGTAGAGGCCGCTTTTCTCGTTCAGACGGTGCGCCTCGTCCACAATCAACGTGTCGTGGCTGTCGGCCTCATCGTTGACGAAGGCACCGGAGCCGCTGAACAAGTTGCTGATGCGCGACTTCGAGAAAGTCCCTGTCAACTTGGCCTCGTACACCGCGCGCGGCGCAGCGTTCTTGGAAACGTAGCGCACGTTGCGCTCGCGCGCGATGAGCGCGGCGAGCAAGTTGATCGCCACGACCGACTTGCCGGTCCCGGGTCCACCCTGGACGATGACCACTTGCTTGCGCTGAGCGGCGCGGGCCTCCGCTTGCAGGATAGTTTCGTGTACCACCTTCTGGTCATCGATCAGTACGAACTCGGGCTTGCCTTGCAACAGACCCGCGACACTGTCGATCAGCATCTTGGATGGTCGGATGCGCCCGTTCTCGATCGCATACAGCGTACCCTTGCGGTCGCCGAAGCGCACATGTTCCCGGATAAAGGCCTGCAGCTTGCTGCGCTCGCGCATGAGGAAGAGCGGCGCACGATCCATGTGCGGCTGGTAGTGGGCGTGGTCGATCTCGCCGTCGCGCGGATGGTTGTGCAGGTAGGCACAGGGCTGCAGTGCCATGCCGCCATCCTGTACTGCGGCATTGAAGTCCTGCAAGAAGGTGGCGTACGACCAGGCCTGGTAGGACGGGTGCGGCCCCTCGCGTTCCGACGTGCGGCCACCGCGCCGTGCCCAGATCACCGCGTCCTTGTCACTGCGGCGCGATTCCGACCATTGCTTGAGCTCGATGATGACGACCTTCGAGCGGGCGGCAGCATCCTCGCCGGCAATGACGAAGTCGATGCGCTTGCGGCTCTGGGGCAACTGGTACTCGATCGCCACACCTGCATCCAATGGGATTTCCTCGTCCTGCAGCACCTTGGCCATCTCCAGCAAAGAGTACTTCCAAGCCTGAATTTCGGAGGGGCCAACGCCATAGCCCGTGGCACTTCGAAACTGTCGAGACACCACCTCTTCGATGTCGTCGCGCAATGCGTGGTGAAGGAAATCGCGCTTGTTGGCTTGGTAGATGATCACCGGGGTTCGCGCTCAAAGTTCGTTGTACTTCTTGCTGCTACCGCGCGCTTGATCGACGGGGTACTTCAAGTCGTTGAGCTGGAGCTTGGCCTGGGCGGCGGCGATCGGGTCGATGCCCAAGGCGCTGGCGAGCTGGACCAGATACAACAGGACGTCGGCCACCTCTGCGCCGACCGCGTCGCGCTTGGCGGGCGAGAGCGCCCGGCTCTGGTCTTCGGTAAGCCACTGGAAGTGTTCGAGCAGCTCGGCCGCTTCGACGGCCAGCGCAGCGCTGAGGTTCTTTGGCGAGTGGAACTGCTGCCAGTCGCGATCGGCAGCGAACTGTTCCAGCTGCTCGGCAAGGCCTCGGAGCGAATCGGTCATTGTCAGGATTGGCGCATAGTTGAGCGGCTGACTAGTTATCCGCCTAGCAGCTCGTTGATACCCCCTGAGTGGTCGAGTATGCCTTCGGAATGCGGGCGCCTTGCGAATGTCGCCACCCACCTTTGCGGAGCCGACAAGAGCCAGCTGGCCGACTACATTGGCATTTTTGCGAGAGTGAATCCGTCCATTTGTTCACGCGCCCTCGCAGCAGCGGGAATGGGTCACTTGTGTGGAGGCGTATCTTTCGGTTACAAGTGATCACTTCCTCACTATTGGCTACCTGCCTCGCCCTCGATGGAAACGCCCGTCGTCGATTCCTTGCGCGCACGTGCTCGGCGCATTGCCGCCGATGGCCGCTTCGTTTCCGTCGATGTCGAGGCCCATCCTGAGAAGGATGACCGGATCTTCGCGATCGGTGCCGTTCGTTCAGATGACACGGCCGGCTTCAGCAGCAACTGCTCGCCCGCCAAGGCACCCTCGGTGGCGGCTTCGCTCAACACCTTCGCCCGCGAGGGCAGAGCACTGTTGGGCCACAACATCCGCCGGCACGATGTTCCCTTGTTGAGAGATCAACTCCCTCAACTCGAGTGCTTGAGCTGGCCGGTGCTGGACACCCTGGAACTGTCGGCTCTTGCCTTCCCCAGCAAACCCTACCACCGGCTCGTCAAGGGCTACAAGCTCCTCAGCGACGAACGCAACAACCCGACCAAGGACGCGCGGGTGGCGCTGAACGTGCTCGAGGAGTCCGTCGAAGCGTTGCTCGAAACGAATGAGCAAGAGAGTTGGTGGCTGGCACTTCTGCATTGCTTGTTCCGCGACGACGAGGGCATGGCCACGCTGCTGTCCCAAATCCGCGAGGAGACAGCACCGTCCAGCGAAGCGGCAGCGCGCAGCGTTGCGAACCGCTTCGCCGGGCGCTGTTGTGCCACCCGCTTGCGCAGTCTGGCGCTGGACGTCGCAGGGGCAGTCGACAGCCACGATCCTTGGTCGCTCGCCTTCGCCCTCGGCTGGATCCGCGTCTCCGGCGGCAACTCCATCCTCCCGCACTGGGTCTTCCATGAACTGCCCGCTGTCCGACAGCTGATCGCCGACCTGCGCGAGATCGACTGCGGACACCCCGACTGCGACTACTGCCGGCTGAACCACCACCCCGAGTCGCTGCTGTCGATGCTGTTCGGCAAGCCGAGCTTTCGGCCGGTGCCGGCGGCGCCCGATGGCAGCTCCCTGCAGCGCGCGATCGTCAGCGCTGGTCTGGCGCGCGAAAGCCTGCTGGCCGTGCTGCCGACCGGCGGGGGGAAATCCATCTGCTACCAGCTTCCCGCGCTCGTCCACTACCGCCGCTCGGGTCGATTGACCGTGGTGATCTCCCCGCTTCAGTCGCTGATGCGCGACCAAGTGGACAACCTCATGAAGGCCGACATCCAGTGTGCCGCCACGGTCAACGGCATGCTCACCCCCTTGGAGCGACGGGATGTCCTGGATCGCATCCGCCTGGGCGACGTCGGCATCGTGCTGGTCTCGCCCGAGCAGTTCCGAAGCCGAACCTTCGTGGAGGCGCTCCGGATGCGCGAGATCGCGGCCTGGGTGTTCGACGAGGCTCATTGCCTGTCTAAGTGGGGCCACGACTTCCGGACGGACTATCTTTACGTCTCCCGCTTCATCCGGGAGCAGTTCCCGGGCCAGGCACCGGTGGCGTGCTTCACCGCCACCGCCAAGCCCGATGTCATCGAGGACCTCTGCAGCCACTTCCAAGACAGCCTCCAGATCGAGCTGAAGACCTTCCTGGGTGGCCATGAGCGAACCAACCTGTCCTATGCGGTCGTGCCCACCTCGGGTGGAGAGAAGCCGCAGCGCATCGTCGAGCTCCTGCGCGACGGCCTGCGCAGGGAGGACGCGGCCGTGGTGTTCTGTGCCACCCGCAAGAACGCCGAGACTCTCGCACAGATCGTTGCGCAGCAGGGCATCTCCTGCGGCTGCTACCACGGAGGACTGAGCGCCGACCTGCGCAAGGAGGCCCAGCGGCAATTCCTTGACGGCGAGCTGCAGGTGATCGCCGCCACCAATGCCTTTGGCATGGGAGTGGACAAGCCCAACGTGCGCCTGGTCATTCACGCGGACATTCCCGGCTCCCTGGAGAACTACCTGCAGGAGGCGGGCAGGGCAGGGCGCGACGGCGAGGAGGCTCGGTGCGTACTGCTCTTCGACGAGCAGGATGTGGAGACCCAGTTCAAGCTTTCCTCCCGCTCACAGCTCTCGCAGCGGGATTTCAGTGGCCTGCTGCGCGCCCTGCGCGACCAGGCGAAGAAGCTGGGCAAGGACGAGATCGTCGTGTCGGCCAAGGAGCTCCTTGCGCAAAGCAGCGGCACCGCCATCGACGTCGATGCGCCAGACGCCTCCACCAAGGTGACCACCGCGATCGCCTGGCTTGAGCGAAACGACTTTCTCAAGCGCAACGAGAACGCGACCAAGGTGTTTCCCGCGAGCCTGCGGGTGGCATCCCTGCAGGAAGCCAAGGACCGGATCGACAAAGCGAACCTGCCGGCCAGCAAGCAGCAGAAGTTCCTGGCCGTCGCGATCGCGCTGTTTCGCTCCGACACGCCGGAGGGCCTGAGCACCGACGAGCTCATGCTCGATGCCGGCATCCAACCGGAGGAGTGCTTTCGGATCATCCACCAGCTGGCCAAGCTCGGAATCCTCGTCAACGACCTCGGGTTGACGGTGCGCTTGATGTGCCGCGTGCGAGGTGCTTCTTCCATTCGCCTGGAATTCCTGTGCGCCATGGAAAAGGAGCTCCTGGACTTGATGTCGGAGCAGGCACCCGACGCCGATCAGGACGAGTCGCACCAGCGCCTCAACCTGCGAGCGGTCTGCACCGAACTGCGTACGCGGCTCAAGGCGGACGGCGAAACGGTGCAGGTAGACCCATCGCAGGTGCGGGCCTGCCTGCGCTCAATGGCCGACGGATTCGGCTCCGGCAACGACAAGCGCAGCATGATCCAGCTGCAGGCCCTGGGGGACGACACCCTGCGCGTGACCTTGCGTCGCTCATGGGCCCAGATCCGCAGGATCTGCGAGCTGCGACGCGCGGTGGCGCAAGTCACCCTCGATCGCCTGCTCGCGGAGGTGCCGGAGGGTGTCAAAGGCGCCTGCATGGTGGAGTGCAAGGCCCAGGCGCTGATCGATGCGCTGAACGACGATCTGGTCCTCAAGACCCAGTTGCGGGAACCCGAGGTGGCTCTCGAGAATGCCCTCCTGTACCTGCACCAGACTCGGGTGCTCGAGCTGGACAAGGGCCGCTCGGTGTTCCGCTCCGCGATGACCATCCAGATGCAGGGCGAGACCTCCAGGCGGTTCACCGTGGCCGCCTTCGCGCCGCTGGAAGAGTTCTACAAGGAACGAACCCTCCAGACCCATGTCATGCACGAGTACGCCAAGCTCGGCGCGGAAGACCCGGCGAAGGCCCAGGACTTGGTCAAGGCGTACTTCACGCTGCCGCACAAGCAGTTCATCAAGGAGTTCTTCCGCGGACGCACGGATCTGTTGGAGCGCAAGACCACCGACGAGTCCTATCGTCGCATCGTCGACGACCTGCAGCACCCTGTGCAGGAAGCGCTCGTCACCCAATCGAAAACGGGCAATCACCTGGTCCTGGCGGGGCCGGGCTCAGGCAAGACACGTCTGATCGTGCACCGCATCGCCTACCTGTTGCGGGTACTTCGCGTCAGTCCTGGCCGCATCATCGCGCTCGCCTACAACCGGAGCGCTGCGGTCCAGCTGCGCCGACGCCTCCAAGCGCTGGCCGGAGACGACGGAAGGGGCGTGTTGGTCATGACCTACCACGCCATGGCGCTACGCTTGACCGGCACCAGCCTCGCGGGGGCCGAGCGCTCGGCCAGCGTGGTCGACTTCAAGAAGATGCTCCAGGACGCGATCGATCTGCTCGAAGGCAGGAGCTCGGCGCTGACCGATGCGGATGAGCTCCGTGACCGGCTGCTGCAGGGGTATGAATACATCTTCGTCGACGAATATCAGGACATCGACGAGCAGCAGTACGCTCTGGTGAGCGCCTTGGCCGGCCGCCGGCGCGTCGATGCGGACAGCAAGCTGAGCATCATGGCGGTAGGGGATGACGACCAGAACATCTACTCCTTCAAGGGCGCGAACGTCGAGTTCATCCGGCGCTTTCGGGCCGACTACGAAGGAGAGCTCACGTACCTGGTCGAGAACTTCCGCTCCACCCAGAACATCATCGCTGCGGCCAATCATGTGATCCAGCGTGGCGCTGATCGGATGAAGGTCGATCATCCGATCCGGATCGACGCCCGGCGCAAGGACGATCCGCACGGGGGGCGGTGGGCCGCTCTGGACGAAGAAGGCCATGGCGCGGTGCGGCTCCTGACCAGCCCGACCAGTCCGAACCTCCAAGCTCAGATCGTCTATGCGGAGATACAGCGCATCCGGCGCATCGATCCAGCCGTGAAGCTGTCAGAGATCGCGGTGCTCTGTCGCACGCATGCCCCGCTGGAGAAGATGCGGGCGATCTGTGAAGTCGAGGGGCTTCCTTGCGAGATCACCGGGCCTGAGGCAGCCAAGGGGCAGATTTCGCTGATGCGAACGCGCGAGGGCTGGGCCTTGGCGCAAGCTCTACGCCGCCGCCAGGTGCGCATGGTTCGCTTGGGCGCGTTGCGCAGGCTGTTGAGTCGACAACGAGGCGCGCAACCCCGGAACGTAGCGCTGCAGGACCTGCAGGAGATCGTCGAGGAGACTGCTTCGACACTGCAGGCGGACGTCGTCCCTGCGGCGGAGGTGTTGGAACTTCTGTACGAGGCTGCCGGAGAGAATTCACGCGATGGCCGGGAGAGTGCCATCAAGTTGATGACGGCGCACGCTGCGAAGGGCCTGGAGTTCGGCCACGTCATCGTGATGGACTGTGCCGACTGGCGTTGGGACCATGAGGACGAGAGGCGGCTTCTCTATGTCGCGATGACACGTGCGCGGCAGACGTTGTCTTTGATGCGGGCTGAAGGCGGGCGCAATCCGTACCTTGTGGATCTCGGGACGGTCAGTGGGGTGCAGGACCGCTTGCCGGCAGTTCGACCTCAGCATCGCGCGGAGCTTGAGCGTCGGTACGTGCTGCTCGGGCCCGCCGGCATGGACATTGGATTTGCAGGGCGCAACCCGCCGGAGGACCCGATCCATCGTTCGATCGCTGCCCTACGTCCTGGCGATCGCGTAGAAATGAGGGGTCGTGCCCTTCACTCGATGAATGGCCAACTTGTCGGAAGGCTCGCCGCGAGCGTCGAAGAACGTCCATTGCAAGGAGGAGCCGCGCAGGTGATAGCGGTGATGGTGCGTACGCGGTCTCAGACGCCCGAAACATACTGGCCTTCCTTGAAATCCAATCAATGGGAGACGCCGCTTGTCGAGATTCAGCTGGGCGCATGAGTGCGAGAGCTGAAGACCAGAGCGACGAAACGAGAGTGTCCGTCGAACTTCCTTTCCTACATCCGAATTTCTCAGATCGTATGAACAACAAAAACCAGGCGAAGTACGAAGCCGTCAAGATCCCCTTTTTTGGAGCTAGGCGCCTCGCAGCCGAGCAGTCCATCAAGATCCAAGAGTTGCGCGATGAGCTGCGCGAAGCTACCAATCAACTTCAGCGACTAGGCGCTTTCTCGGTTCTCGAGATGGAAGAGCGGGCCAAGAAACTTGAGCACGAGATGGCTCACCAGCGACAAGCACTCGCCCGCGAGCGCGAAGCGTCCAAAGAGGCGCTTGCTCTTTTGTTGCGGAGGCAAGAGGAACTGCGGCAAGCCATCGTCGTCACGGAAGACGCTGCGATGCTTCAAGAGGTCGGAATCTACAAGTATCGCCATCCACTGACCGATGCTGTGTCGTTTCGCCTTGCACTCGACGTCGTGCAGGCAACCATCAAAGAAATGGCCAAAAAAGATGGCGGCGCCATCCAGGCAACCACCAACTGGACGGTGAACGGATCCATCACCGAAGGCAAGGCGATGGTGCGCGATTTCTCCAAGCTTATGCTGCGCGCCTTCAACGCCGAGGCGGACAACCTTGTACGTTTACTCAAGCCATATAAGCTTGATGCTGCTATCGAGCGGCTGCGTAAGGTTGCCTCCACCATCGAACGCCTGGGGCGCAGCATGGACATCCAGATTTCAGCGCAGTATCTACGCACCCGCATTGATGAGCTGTCCTTGACCGCCGACTTTCTGCAGAGACAAGCCGAAGAGAAGGAAGCGGACCGCGCCGAGCGCGAGCGGCTCAAGGAAGAGCGAAAGGCTCAACAAGAGCTGGAGCGCGAACGCGAGCGCCTTGAGAAGGAGCGCACGCACTACACAAATGCGCTTGCCGCGCTTGAGGCCAAGGGCGACTTAGAAGCGGTGGGGCGCATGCGCGATCAGCTCGCTGACGTCGATCGGGCGCTATCGGATGTTGACTATCGAGCGGCCAACATTCGCGCGGGCTATGTCTATGTGATCTCCAACATCGGCTCCTTTGGCGAATCGATGGTCAAGGTTGGCATGACGCGCCGGCTCGATCCACGGGATCGCATTCGCGAATTGAGTGACGCCTCGGTGCCCTTCAACTTTGATGTGCACGCACTTTTTTTCTCCAAAGACGCTGTAGGCATCGAAGGTCAGATGCATGCACGTCTCGGCGAGCGACGTGTGAACGCCGTCAACCGACGTCGCGAGTTCTTTCGTGCAACGCCGCTGGAGGCGAAGCTCCACCTGAGCGCGCTCGCAGGAGAGTTGCTGGAATTCGAAGACATCCCTGAAGCTTTGGAATTTCGGCAGAGTTCGTCACAGCGCAACGCAACTACCCTACCCGCAACTTCAACCTCGACACCTTAGGCGTCGGTCATCACGAGAGAAACGCCAGCGCTGGAAGGGCGGAATCAACGCCCATCTTCGATGCAGATTGATGCACTGATTCGAAATTCAATCGCGACAACCCCTTACAAAAGCGCCTAACGCCCGCTCTTTTTTGCCTTCCGTGCGGATTCGTACGCCAGGGTCTGAATTCCGAAGTCAACGCCGTGGGTCGGCAAATGCCTCACAGTCGTTGCGCTTTGATGCGCACCCGACCGAGGCGGGGATGTACCAGCACATCCGCGTAGGGGCCGATGTGAGCTGGCCCGATGCAGCGATCCATGGCCACGCCTTCCTTTCGTAGCTTGTCAACAACGTCGTTCAGGCGCTCAGAGATGGGCCGGCGCACAGCCATATCAATTTGCACCAGAAATGCGGTCACCCAATCCTGGACATCTACAGGACCTTCGGGGGTGCTCGCTCGTCCGGGTGAGCTTGCCAGTACTGCTCACGCTCGGTAGCAGACAACCGTGCAGTTGGGCTATAGCACCACGTCACGATTAGCCATTCCAACTCCGACTCTGCACCCTGCGGCTCGTGCTCGGCAATGTGCTTGAGCAACCCGAACTCCTCAACTAGCGGCTTGAAACCCCCTCCGTATTTTGACAAGCAGTTCAGGGCTAGCAGCAGTAGATGGCCCTTGCCCAAGGTTGACCGGGCGATGTTTGAGTAAGAGACTTTCTGCGCGTAGGGGAGGTCGGCGTTCTTGATGAACTTGAAGATGTGATATAGCGAGCGGAAGTACGGTCCCAGGGCGTGTTCGTTGGATGAATCTGTGTAGATACCCTCGTAGAATTCTCCAAGCCTTTTTGCGCGATGCTCGTTGCTGACGATGGTTTGAAGCCGAAGGCCAACGAACCAGTTGTACGTGGGCAGCTCAAACGCAATGGTCGCCGCAGCTTTTTCAAGAGCCACGACCCGCTGATAGAACTGCCCGTTCTCGTAGTCGAGAAAATCCATCTCGATCCGCACTGTCTGCGCGATGCGTTCATGAATTTCCATAAGATGCAGAAAGAGAGGCTCGAATGCCTGCAAGGCGAGTTGCCGCTGCGCCGCCCTCATTGCGGACGCTTGAAAAATAAGTGCGCCGCTGGCCGCCACGAAGGCGAGCGATGCGAACAGGGCGTTGAAGCCTCCGAACAAGTCACCTGACTGACCTGCGGCCATAAGGTCTGCACTGGCCGTAGGCCCGGCGAAGCGAGCCACCACCATACTCGCGCCTTCGTGCCCCCACCAGTGCCACGCGAGGAACGCGGTCACGACACCAGTAGCTATCGTGACGTAGGGCCAAGCCGCCAAGAACGTACGGTTACGACGAGTTCCGACCGCCCAGAGGCAGAGGCCTATGATCCAAGCCCACGCAAGTGCCGTTGTCCAAGAGTGCATTCGAGATCCGATGAATGATAGTCAATAGATGGGGTGATCGAGTTCGAGTTGGCAACTAGCAAGCTCCGGCTGAGCGGCCATCGCACCTCGACGACCTGCTCGCTTGGCGGCGATCACCACGTTGATCACCCAACTTGCTCCTGGAACTAGGTATATCTGCTGAACGCCATCGTTGAATGACCGCGCGACCACCATCTGGCACGCCTAGATCCAAACCCCTAGGGTCTCTCGATGCCGAGTAAGCTAGCGAACTTTTCGTAGACTCACCCAATGCAGATTAGCCAAATCGCACTCGACAATTATAAGAGTTTTAATGACAAGCAGATCCTCGACTTTGAGTCGGGCTTCAATTTGATTGTTGGCGGCAACAACTCCGGGAAATCGTCTGTTCTAGAAGTCTTAGATCTCGTTTACGCGTCAGAACCACATCGATCGCCAAAAACGCTTCCTGCGTATGGAGACGCAGTACGCGGAAACTCGAAGATGGAAGTCGCTTTCAGTACAACCACGCAGGAGCTTGGAAGGTTATTCGCCCCGCAGTCGTTTCGACTGCCAGTAAGCCAACCCTACAACGGGACCGCTATCGGGGTGGAGTACTTGCAATCGCTGATGGGGACAAACGCACCCCTAGCAGTTAGATTTAGTTCGACGGCCGAGGGCCGTTCGCTTTTGATCTCTTCAGGAACCCCTTTTGAAGGCTTAGTTAGTGAATGGCAGAATCCTTCAATTGCATGCGCAGCTATCGGCCCGGGACCAGTGGGCGAATTTTTAGTGTCTGACTTAAGTTCGCGTCAAATAGGCGGAGAAGTTGACAGTTTCTATCAACAATTTAAGAAGAGAATCTACAAGTTCGGGGCAATGAGAAGGCCTGGTTCTGAATGTTCGATGACGAACTCTCCGATCCTTGATCGAGAAGCGATTCAACTTCCTTACTTCATAAACCAACTGCAGACCAGCGATGCGCATGGGCACCGAATGCTTTGTGAATGGGTGGCGAGAATTCTTCCGAGCATTGCATGGGTGCAGTCAACCCCAACAGGCAACACCTTCTCTCTGCAGTGTCTGCCAACTCCTCCTGAATCTCAACGCAGCGATCTCGCGACTCCTTTGGCGAGAATGGGGTCCGGCATAGGAAACATCATCGCGATACTCTACGTGGTCTTGACGGCTCGCGACCCTCAGGTCATAGCAATTGATGAGCCCAATGCCTTCCTGCATCCTCGTGCTTTGCGTGAACTGCTCGCAATCTTGGAGACCGAGGGTAGGCAGCATCAATACTTGCTCACCGCACACTCCGCAGATGTGCTGACAGCAGTCAACACAAAGACAATTAGTTTTCTTGAGCTCAAGGAGTATGCTACTGTCGCAACGCAGACGAGACAAGCTGATCTCCATTCGCTTCAAGGCGAACTTTCTAGGCTTGGCTTACGTGTGACTGATCTGCACGCCAAGGATAGTGTTTTGTGGGTAGAGGGTCAGTCGGAAGAACTGGTAATGCCAGAGCTCCTTCGATTTGCATGCCCCGAGATCGCGGCAGGAACTGCAGTGCTTCGCGTCGAACACACCGGCACGTTCGAGTCCAAGCGAAAGAGGTCCATGGCGCCCGAAGAAGTCGCTTCGATCTACGCGCGTCTTTCCGGCTCGTCGGGCCTTGTTCCCCCAATGGTTTGCATACTGCTGGACGCCGAGAAGAGGAAGCCGAAGCAACGTCAAGAAATTGAGAATAGATCCGGTGGGAAGCTTCGATTCCTTGATCGCCGCATGCTGGAAAACTATCTCCTAGAGCCCAATGCAATCCATGCAGCTCTCAACGAAATAGGGGCTTTCTTCACAGTTTCACAGATAGAGTCGACATTGGCAGAACTCGTCCCAAATCAAGATCCAGAAGTGCTTGAAGATATTGATGGGGCAGCAGTCCTTAGCGAGTTGTTCTCGTCGATTTCTGAGGCCACGCAAGAGTTTAGAAAGACAAGAGATGTACCGGCTCTAGTCACCTGGCTTCTAGAAAACAAACCAGAAAGCTTGACCGCACTGAAGGCTTCCTTGAGGCGGATTGCAGGGCTTGTGTGAGCTCAACTGAGCACCTCATCGCCCTTGCGCGCTTCACAGATCGAGTCAACTCTTCTTCGCTGAACGTCTGGCCGCCAACCTACTGCTGGTGCTTGGCGAGGTGCTATCGCACACCGGATAGTCGTCTTAGGAGGACGTAGAGCGGAGGTTGTGGTCGCGGCGCTCGATGCCGGCTTGCGCTGATCGAGCAGGATGAGGACGTGCTCGACTGAACGGCCGAAGCACCCGTTTAGGCCTTTTCGGAATCCTGCTTCCCTAAGTCCATCATTCGAGCCACCGCGCTCGCCTGTGCCGCCCCCGCCCTGAAGTACCCTGCCACCGTGTCCGTGCTCCGGTGTCCCGTCATAGCCATCGTCTCCTGCAGCGGCATGTTCTGCCGCCCAGCCTCGGTCACGAACCCCGAGCGCAGTGAATGCGCCGAGAAATCCTCCCCCACACCGGCGAGCGCACACCGCCCCTTCACGATGTCCCGCACCGCCGTCCCCGAGAGCCCGTCGGTGCCGAGCTTGCCGTTCTTGAGGATGCGCCGGAAGAGGGGCCCCGACGCGATGCCGCTCGCCTTGAGCCAGGCCTCCAAGGCCACAGCGGCTGACCCGACCACCGGCTTCACGTCCTCCGCCCGGATCTTCCCGTTGTGGTTCGTCTTCGAACTCGCCAGCGTGTATAGGTAGGCGCCTTCATCCCCGCGGTGCAGGTTCTCGAACACGGCTTCTGACACCTCTGAGCGCCGGCGCCCGCCCGAGGCCCAGGCGAAGAGAAGGAGGGCGCGGTCGCGTTTTCCTTTCAGCGAGTCGTCGCAGGTCTCCAGCACCGCCTCCAGCGGCTCTTTGGTCAGCGCACGCTGCTTGTGGGGCAGGGCGTTGCGCTTCGCATAGGCCTTTCGCGTTTTGCTCAGCAGGGCCTTCACCGCCGGGTCGACGCACGGGTTGGGCTGCTTGGAGACGTGGTGGGCCATCGAGAGCACCGAGACCCGGTGCACTAGGGTGTTGAGCGCCGGCGCCCCCAGCTTTCCCTTGAACCCGGCTTCCACCAGCGCCTGGTCGATCTCGGGCGGCAGCTGGTGCTCGAGGCCGGCCTTGGTCGAGCGCTGGGCGTGGTCGACGATGAACTGGACGACCACGGGGACGGCAACCGGCAGCGCCATCTGCCGCCCGTAGCGCGCGCCGAACCAGGCGGCCCAGTAGCGCATGGCGGCGCGGTACGCGAGACGGGTGTTGTCCGACTCGCCCTCGGCCATCAGGTCGTGCGCGGCTTCCTCTGCCATATCCGACAGCTGGCTGGGGTCGAGCAGCGCGTGGTCGTTTTTCAGGGGCACCAAGGCCTTGGTCACCTTGGGCACCTGGGACGACGACGCTTTCTCAGCAGATTTCATAGATGACCTCCATCGGCATTAGCTCAGCGGACAGCCACAGACGAAGTCCACGTCAGATCGCCTTAGCGTCATTTATCACACATCGCATGTATGATGTCTAACGTATATTCTACATAGTTTCCGATAATCTATTATTATCGCAAGTAATAAGCATGGACTAGCGATGGATCCGAGAAGTTCGCCAGACCCGGGTGACATGAAGTTCCAACATCTGCGACGTGAACGTCCATCCGCAGATCTCGGCCCGCGCCGGGCAGAAATGTTGGCCGTTTAGATTCCCCGAGCTTGAAAGGAGTGAGCCCCACATGACCACGACTGACAACATCCCGGTTTCCGTTTCTTCACCGTCTTCAGCGGCGACGCGAAGTTCGACGCACCGCTTCGCGCGTCGGCCCAGCACGCGAGGCGTTCAACTCGAAGACGTGCTCACCGCAGCCGACGAGATCGTGGCCAAGGGCCAGAAGCCCACGATCGAGCGCGTGCGCCAACACCTGGGCAGTGGCTCGCCCAACACCGTGAGCCCCATGCTCGATGTCTGGTTCGAGCGGCTCCCGCAGCGTCTGGCGGGTCTGGCCGCGCCGCAGGCGCGCCCCCAGCTCGACGGCCCTCCGCTTGCCGTGCTCCAGGCCGCCGAGCAGTTATGGGACGTCGCCCGACGCGAAGCCGAGCAGGTTCAGGTCCAGAAGGGCGAGGCGGACCGGCGCGAGATCGAACTCCAGCGTGACGCCCTCGCCCAGCAGCATGCGCAATTGCAGCAACGCGAAGCCACGTTCGAACAGTCCCGCACCCACCTCGACAAGGCGCTGGCCGTCGCCGAGCAGCGCCTTGCCGAGAAAGAGGTGGGGTGGCATGCGCAGCAGCAGGAGTCCGCACGGATCTTGAGCGAAACAGCAGCGGAAGTGCGGCGCCTGCGCAAAGCACAAGAAGAGGCTTTAACCAGCAAGGAAGCCCTGCGCGAGAAGTCAGAGATGGCGCTCGGCGCTGCGCAACGCGACGCGAAGGAAGCGGAGCAACGTCACGACGCCCGCACACGCCGGCTCCTTGCCGACATCGATCGCGAACGGGTGGCCGCGCGCCAGGCCATGGCCGACCTGAAGAAGGAGCAGAGTGCGCGTTTTGCCGAACAGGACACCTCGCGCGCCGCGCTGGAGGCAGCACGACAGGCACTCCAGGCGGAGAAAGCCGCGCGCACCGATGCCGCCGCGTCCTGGTCGCGTCAAGAGCAGGCGACCCAGATCGAGTTGGCCACGCTTCGAGAGCGCGCCGGCGCAGCCGAGCAACGAGCGGGCGACCTTGCTTCGCAGCTGATGCACCAGCAGGCGCAAGTCGAGCGCGAGATGGCACAGCTGCGCGATAGCCACGCAGCGACAACCGCCGCGCTGCGGCAGCTTGAGGCACGAGAGGCGCGTGATGAAGTCGATACCGGGAAGAAATCGTCCGGCCGGCCACCGCGAGGAAAGAAGTCTTCTGGCTGACCGCGGGACGACATCCAGTCTGTGCGCACGTCGACGATCCAATCGCCCCACCCCTAAGACCCACGCCCTGCAGACGCGCGCCAAGCGCTGGCCGCTGATCGACGACCAGCTTCACTCGACTGATCGCGCATGAGGTGTGGGAAGCCAACAGACGCCTCCCGGCGGTAGAAAGAAACCTTCGAAGTGTCAAAAGCGAAAACGCACAGTGGCGAAGCGCGGCAATGGCATCGCTAACCTCATGACCTTCTGGGCTAAGGCGCCCAATGAATGGGCGTGGCGGCGAGACGTGAAGCTGAACTACACGATACCGGGAAAGCCAAAGGACAATGGGTTGATCCAGTCATTCAACGGTCGCCTGCGGGATGAGTTCCTGAATGTCAATGAGTATCAACCCGCCCAAACTCCCACTTTAGAAGCGACCGAAAAAAGGGGGAGATGTCACACAGCATTGGGAACGGTGAGCTTGATCGCGGATGGTTGGACTTGAGCAAATCCTACAGCGGACGCGCAAGCCAGCGCTATGTATCCGATGCTTGGAAAACGTCATCATGAGGGCCCGGAAGCTCGCGCAGATGCGCAGAAGGAACTATTACCAGATTGCGCGGCAGATGCCATCAGGCATTCCTGCGTGACGCTAGCGACCAACCGCCCCGAACGATCGTGCGCGCGGCCTATGGCAAGACCGCGGCCATCGGAAGCACTTGGGCTCCAGGTGTCGAAATGAAGCCATTCGTCCGCGCGAAACGGCCGATGCAGCCACAGCGCGTGATTGAGGCTTGCAACATAGAGCTTTTCTGCGTGAGCTGCTAGCGGATCCAAGTGACCACCGACAGCTCCGTAGTTGAACCACCAGTCGGACAGGTATGCGAAAGCAGCAGCATGCAAATGTCGATCATCAGCCAATCGATGGCCAACACGCGCCCAGAAGCGAAATCTGGGCGCCGGCAGCTCGAGCCGCATACGCGCAGAACTCGGAGGCAGGCGAAGGTCCAGCACGGGCCGCACATCGTGCAGGTATCCGAGCACGCTCTGCACGTGCCGCGCCAGATCGGTCGGGAGGTCGCCCAGCCCCGGCATGGATGTAGGATCTTCCGCGCGCGCAAGAGGCTCAATGGGCCCCATGTGGTCGGGACCGTCGATCGGAACAGCGAAACTGACCTGCACATCGAACACCGTGCGCTCACCAGCCTGCACGCCGCGCACATGGCGCGAGGAGAAGCGTTTTCCATCCTGCAGCGCCGTCACATGAAAATCGATCGGCTGGTCGTACTGCGTACCTTGCAGAAACATGAATTGCATCGCGGTTGCGGGCCGACCGTCCGGCACGGACAGGCTCGCGGCCATCAGCGACTGCGCCAGCACTTGGCCGCCAAACGCGCGGCCGTGTGAATTTGGATCACCCAAGCGATTGCGGAAATGCATAGGAGCCTGCGTGTCGAGCGCGAGCAACTCGGCCAATTCCACACCGGCCCAGACCGACAGACCATCGGCGCTCAAACCTTTCGCTCCCGCAGCCGTGCGAGCCGCGCGTCGATCTCGGAACGCCCAACCGGGGTGTTCATGGCGAGCGATGCAGCCCGCTCCATTCGTAGCGCCTCGGCGAAGCTCAGTCTTGCTCCGTTATCGAGCAGGCGTTTGTAGGCAACCAGGGCATCGGGCACCCCCATCAGCATCTGGCGGGCAATCGCCTCGGCTTCGAATCTCAAGCGATCGGGCACCACGACGTGGTTGACCATTCCCCATGCCGCAGCCTCCTCTGCGCCAAGAAAGCGTCCGGTCAGCGCGAGTTCTTTGGCGCGATTCAAACCAACGCGCTCCGCCAAGCGTACTGATCCTCCCCAACCGGGGAGCAGGCCGACTTGCACATGCGTATCGGCAAATCGGGCCTCCGTGGACGCAATCAGCAGATCGCAAGCGAGCGCAATCTCCAGCCCCCCCGTAACGGCAATACCGTTGATCGCGCCGATCAACGGACCGGAAAATCGAAGAAGCGCTGCGACCGCATCGTGTTCGTAGGCGCCAGCTGCCACGACTTCTGGCGCGGCCCATTCGTCGAGATCCAGGCCCGCGGTGAATGCACGGCCCGCGCCGGTGAGAATCAGCACGCGCACTGCCGCATCGGCTTCAAGCGCATCGACCGCCTGCGCCATTTCTTGGCGTAGGCCAATCGACAACGTGTTGAGCCTATCGGGACGGTTCAGGATCAGGGTGGCAAAACCTTCGTCGGAACGCTCGACGAGGATGTGCTTGTAGGCCACGTCTCAAGCGCCTCGAAACACTGGCTTTCTGCGTTCGGTCAGGGCCGCAATGCCCTCCTGCGCATCTGTCGTTGACGCCACTCGGGCGAGGGTCAAGGCCTCGTCCTCCAACTGAGATTCGATGTGGGCGGCACCAGCACGCAGGAACAGGCGTTTGGTCTCTGCGTACGCGACCGTCGGCCCACTTGCAAACGCCTTCGCCATGGTCATGGCTTCATCCTGAAGGGACCCGTCGGGCACAACGCGATCGATCAATCCGGTCTGCAGGGCTTCGTCGCTCTTTAGAACTTCCGCCAGCAACACGAAGCGCCGGGCGCGCGATGGCCCCATCCGCGCGGTGAAAGTGGCGCTCGAGCCCGAATCGCAACTGAACCCGAGCTGCGCGAAAGCCGATCCGATCCGGGTTGACTCACCCGCCACGACCACATCGCATCCAGCCATCAGCGCCGCTCCGCCCCCCATTGCGAAGCCTTGCACTGCAGCGACGATCGGTACTGGAAGCTGCCACGCCCGCTGCAGTCCCATATGGAGGTCGGCCGTCCAGCGACGCACCAGCGGCCCCAGGCTGTCGCGGATCGGATAGAACTTCTTGAGGTCACCTCCGACGCTGAAATTCGCCCCGTCAGCACGCAGGAGAACGGCTCGCAGCCCCCGTATGTCCCAAAGGTCGCAGAATACCTGCTTGAAGTCCTGCGTAAAGTCACCGTCGAAGGGATTGCCGCGTTCGGGCTGGGCCAGACTGACGACGGCGAGACCGTCCTGCATCTCGACGCGGATCGAAGAAGTCGAACTCATGGATGTATGCCTCCGGTTGGGTCATGGTAAGTGCTATAGCGTACTGTACGCTTGTGAATTACTATTGGCATTCGTAATTCCCCGAAGGCCACGCCGCCCATGCTGACACCTCAGGACGACCTCATCGGCCACCAGTTGCCGACCACTTTCGATCAGATCGATAACAGCGACCCCGCCTGGATGGAGCGGCTCTGGTACACCGGGCATCCCGTCCCAGGCGGCGAGATCATTTTCGACGTCGGCTTGGGTTATCACCCGAACCGCAACGTGATGGACGCCTTCGCGGGCGTAGCGGTGCCCGGTCGGCAATGGAACTTCCGGGCGTCACGTCGACTTCGACCCGACCCGCTGACCACCCACGTCGGGCCGTTGTCAATCACTGTGCTCGAAGGCTTGCGCCACCATCGCATCGCCCTGGGAGAAAACAGCTCGGGTCTGCGCTTCAACATTGAGTTTCATGCCACCGTCAATCCCCATGAGGAGAAGGCTCACATGCGCCGACGTGACGGAAGAGTCACTGAGAACATGGCTCGCGCGCAGCAACTTGGCCGCTACACAGGTTGGCTTGAATTTGATGGGCGGCGCGTCGAGGTCGATGGCTGGCTCGGCCAGCGCGACCACTCATGGGGCGTTCGATCCGAGATGAGAACGGACGAAAGCAGCCCTCCACTGACTTTCTATCCGCCGTTCTTCTACTGCTGGACAACGGCCCAGTTCAAGGATCGTGGACTGCACATCTTCTTCAAGGAACGCGGCCCCGGGGACAAGATCTACCTCTCGGGCGAAGAAGTATTCACCGTCGGAAGCAAGGTTTCGTCACGGAATCAACTGGTAGACGTGATCCACGAGGCCCAGTGGCACGATGACCCTCACGGGCAATCGATGGAATCGGCGACTTTTAAACTCAGATTCGCAGATGGCAGCGAGCGCCCTATATCGATACGCGTTCTGCCGACCAAGTACTTCTTGAAGGGCGGCCTGTATGGCGGCCTCAACGGCTGGTTCCATGGCGACGACCGCGGCAAGCTCTACTTCGAGCATGAAGTCTGGGACCTTGCGGATCCGGGCACACGCAAGCTCGTCCGTACCCTCGCTGACCAGGTTGTCGAGGTGCGCGACGGCGACGATGTGGGCTACGGCATCATCGAGTACGGGGTCGGCAAGGGCTTCGAGATGTACAAATCAGTGCAGGAGCATCCGCCAATCTGAAAAGCTCGGTCAGCCTTCCTGGCCGCTGGACATCTCGGCGAAGAGCGGTCGAGGGGAATTCCTGAGTTCGATGGCCAGTTCCTCGCGCATCGCATCTCGCAACAAGGCATCGATCCGTGAAGCCGCACCGGGCTCGAGACGGGCTCGTTCGGCGTCGAGCCAATCCAGAAGAGCAACTATCCGCAAGTTCTGACTGTCACGCAACGACAGCAGCGCCTCGATGGGCGTGATCGTAGGCAGCGCGTCGAACGACTGCTCGGGCAACGAGTCCGCCGCATCGGTGTCGCCCGCCACCTGGGTAGCCTCTTCCAGCGCTTTGCGCTGTACGGCGATCTGCTGCAGCAGGAACTCTGCAGACCAATCGGCGCGGACCTTGAACATATTGAGCAGGTTGATGACACCGAACACCTGGCCTCGTGCGAACTCGTCATCGATCCGCGCTAGCACTTCTGTGCGAAGCGTGGCGCACATTCCATCGATCAAGCGATCAAAAGAATTGTTCATTTGGAGGCCTCGATTGTCTTTTCCATCTGGCGCAAGCAGGTCGCGATCTGGCTTCCCATGGCCGGCATCCGCATGTCGTTGAAGCGGCCTTCTTCGAAACAGCGCGCCGCTGCCATGTGCGTGGCGGCGAGCTTCAACAACGACAGTGCTTGGTAGTACCGCACCGATGCCATCGATACCTCGAAGCCCACCTTCTCGCTGTAGCGCGAGTAGAACCATTCGGGCTCGGCCAGGCGACTGATTAGCTTGCTGCCACCCATGTACATGGGGAGGCTGGCCCAGCCGAGGTCCTCATGCGGATCGCCAAGGTGCACAAGCTCCCAATCCAGGATCGATGTGATCCGCCCGCCCTGCTCCAAGAAGTTTCCAGTCCGATAGTCGCCGTGCACGATCGCAACGCGCGGCGCGACGGGGCAATGCGCCTTGAGCCAACGGATGCCCCATTGCGCCATCGGATAGGGGCGCATCGCCCAGCGTGCGATCTGTCCTTCCCAGTATTCAACATTGAGTCGGGCAGCATTCTGCACATCGATGCCGTGCGCCATCGCGGCGATCGGTCGCTCCTGCCAGGGCACGCAGTGCAGTACAGCAAGCGCGTCGATGAAATCCTCTGCGAGTTGCCGCCGGTAGTTCTCCTCGAGTGCAGGTTCCGTCGCCGACACCCACGGCACCACGGCATCGCCCGATACCTTCTCGCAGAAAAGGAAGGGGGCGCCGAGGATGTTTGCGTCGTCGCTGCTCCAATATGCCTTGGGCACCGGCACCGCACTACCTGCGAGCGAGCGCATCGACAGCACCTGGGGAGCCGAGCTGTAGGGGGCGAACAGGCCGTAGTCAGGGCCGAGCCGCAGGATCAGTTCCTGCATGCCCTCCTTTCCGGGTAAGCCATCGACCTGAACGGCATAGGTCAGCCAGGAGAACCCGACCGGAAAGCGCCGGATCGCGCCGACCCGGACGGCAGCGCCGACCTGCTGCGTGAGATAGGCTTCGATCCTGCTCTGCAAGCTGGCTTCGTCATCGATGGTGTTCATGCGTTCGATACCCGTGGCCATGCATGGTGGCCGGTTTCGTTGATGCTGACGACGCCGATCGAGCCCGCATCTCGCACTACCAGACGCGAGATCGATGCATAGCCCGGCCCAAAGCGGACCAACCGGTCAAGCCCCAGCGCATGGGAGAGCACCAGGCTGATCGGCAGTCCATGGGTAAAGACGGCCGTGTGGCCGTCGGCACCGCCGTATTCGACGGTCGTCGAAAACGCGTCAAGCACCCCCGCGCGGAACACATCGGCATCAACGCCCAGATACCGCAATGGGTCGGCTAGAAAGCGCTGCCATTCGCTGTCGCCCTGGGAGCGCAGCGTGTCGACAGAGCGATAGCGCGGCAGATGTTGATCAGCCTCTGCCCAACCGTCCAGGGTGCGAATCGGCAAACCCAGCCTTTCAGATGTCGCCTCTGCGGTCTGGCGGGCCCGCAATTGTGGGCTGCTGACGATGTGCGTGATGTGCTCGCGCGCGAGTTGCTCGGCCACGGCACGGGCCTGACGGAGCCCATCGACACACAATGGCGGATCGTGCGCCAGTTCCTCATGACCCTCGTCAGGCCAGCCGTGGCGTACCAGTATCAGCTTCATCGAAGCAGCTCCGGCATCACTGCGCGATGAAAACCCGAGAAGGGCCGGTTCCGGCTGCTCGGCTCGAGCTTCCAATTGTTCCGCAGATTGGGCGTTCCGCCGTCGATCCGGATACATGAGCCTGTGATGTACGCGGCCGCAGGGGACAGCAGATAGACGATGGCACCCGACACCTCCGCCTCGGTGCCGAAGCGACGCAGCGGCACGACATCGGTGAATTCGAGAATCTTCGCCTTTGCGTCGGGTGTGTACGTGTCAAAGCCACTCGATGCGATGCCTCCGGGCGCCACAGTGTTGACCCGCACGCCCGAACCGGCCCACTCACAGGCAGCTGTTTCGCTCAAGGTCAGCATTCCGCCGCGAGCTGCACCGGAGTGTGCGATGTCAGGCCAGCCGTTCCAAATGTCGGCGATCATGTTCACGATCGCTCCCCCATGGGCCTCCATGTACCGGTTGTAGGCCTCACGCATGAAGATAAAGCCGCCGGTCAGGTTGTTGCGAACCACCGCCTCGAAGCCCTTGGTCGAGATCGTCTTCATTGGCGCGCGATACTGGCCGCCGGCGTTGTTCACCAATCCGTCGAGCCGGCCGCGGTTCTGCAGCACCGAATCGATCGTTGCGCCGACGGCCACCTCATCGCGGATGTCACATGCCAGCGCACTGGCACTTCCGCCGTCCTCAATGATCTCGGCCTTGACCGCTTCGACCTTCTCGATCGAGCGTCCCACCAGCGACACGTGCGCACCAAGTGATGCGAGTTCGTGCGCGGTGCAACGCCCAATGCCACTGCCGCCCCCGGTCACGATGATGGTTTGGCCTGCGAACAGGTCAGAACGGAAAACGGATTGATAGCCCATGGCTTCTCCTGACTCAGTACTGCACCGCGGCGCGGCCGATACGCTGGCGCGCGATGATGAGCTTCATGACGCCGGCTGTCCCATCGCCGATTTCGAGCCCCATCACGTCGCGCAGACGCTGCTGATGTGGCAGGTCCTTCGACCATCCGTAATGCCCAAAGGTCAGAAGGCATTGGTGAATGACGTCGAATGCGGTCCGCGGCCCCATCCACTTCACCATCGCAGCTTCGGACGTGTGCGGCTGGCCAGCGTCGCGTAACGCAAGCGCGTGATAGGCCAGCTGCCTCACCGCAGCGATGTGCGACTCACCCTCGGCGAGCGGAAAGCTCACGCCCTGAAACTGACCGATCGGTCGCCCAAAGGCTTCGCGCTCAGCTGCGTAGGCCCAGGCTTCGTCGAGCGATGCCTGCGCGGCGCCGCAACA
This sequence comes from Variovorax jilinensis, assembly GCF_030316885.1. Taxonomy (GTDB): domain Bacteria; phylum Pseudomonadota; class Gammaproteobacteria; order Burkholderiales; family Burkholderiaceae_C; genus Variovorax; species Variovorax jilinensis. Next base: position 77,764 of record NZ_JASZYQ010000007.1, read on the forward strand.
TTGCAGGGCGATCAACGCGCGGCTGTAGTCAAAGCCCTGCATCACCTGCGTGAAGCCCTTGCCTTCTTCGCCGAGGCGATGGCTCGCCGGAACCCGGACGTCGTCGAAGAACACCGAGCCGCGGCCTATGATGGCGCTACCGACATCGTCAAAGTGCGTGCGTGAGATGCCCGCAGTCTCACCCGGGATGAAGAAGGCCGTGACGCCTTTTGCACCTTCGTCGGGGCCACCGGTACGCGCGAAGATCAGGTAGGCGTCTGCACGGTCAGCGAAGGTGATGGAAGTCTTTTCGCCGTTGATGACGTAATCGCCGCCTTGGCGGCGCGCCTTCAACTGCAGGTTGCTCGCGTCAGAGCCGCCCCGCGGCTCAGTGAGGCAAATGGCAACGATGGCTTCGCCGCGAATCATACGCGGCACCCATTCCCTCGCGACTTCAGGCTGTGCGTGACGAAGCAGTATTGCGGCGTTCAACGAGATTCCGACGGGCACAGCGCTGACATTGAAATCGCCATACGCGAGCTCCTCGGCGATGAGGCCGGTTGTCACAGCGTCTACACCGAGTCCGCCCATATCCTCAGGCAGGTCGACCCCGAGCAGACCGAGTTGACCCATCTCTCTGATGAGGTCACGATCGAGCACACCCGTCTTCTCTCGCTTCTGGTAGTCAGGAAGCAATCGCCCACGTGCGAAACGACGGGCGGTCTCTTGCAAGGCAATCTGATCGTCGGTCAAAATCATTGGGGGATCTCTTTAGAAGAGAAGATTCGGCAACCACAGAGAAAGGATTGGCAATGCGGCCAGCAGGATGATCCTGATCAAGTCGATCGTGATGAACGGGACCATACCATCGAGAATGGTTTTCATCGAGATGTCGGGGACCACCGAACGGATGACGAACAAATTCATGCCGATTGGCGGTGCAATCAGTCCGATTTCGCACGCCACCACGACGATGATCCCAAACCACACGGGGTCGTAGCCCAAGCTCATTACGATCGGAAAAAATATGGGCACCAAGATGAGGATCATCGACAGCTCCTCCATCAGCGCACCCGCGACGACGAAGATTCCGATCATGATCAGGATGACCCCGAACGGGCTTACGCCGCTAGCCTTTACCATCGACTCCAGCACCTTGTGAATGCCCGTCAGGTTGATGAATTCGACGAACATCGCTGCACCGAACACAATCGACAGCATCGCCGCTGAAACCAGGGCTGTGTCCACCAAGATGTCGAGAATCTGCTTGAGCCCAAGCGATCGATGCGTGAGCGCAAACATGAAGGCGCCTCCAGCGCCGATACCCGCAGCCTCCGTGGCCGTGAACCAACCGCCGTAGATTCCTCCCATTACCAGCGAGAAAAGTGCAATCACCGGCCACAACGCACGCAGCGTCGCCAGGCGTTCGCTCCAGTCCGAAACGTCGGCCATGGGCGCAGCGCTGGGGTCTCGCCAGACCACCCATTTCACAGCGGCCAGGTATCCAAGAATTCCAAGCGCGCCAGGGATCAAACCTGCAGCGAACAGCTTGCCGATATGAGTCTGCGTGTTGACGCCGTAGATCACCATGATCACGCTCGGAGGGATCAGAATTCCGAGCGTACCGCCTGCGGCCAACGTCGCAGCCGAAAGTCGATCTGCGTAACCGAACTTTCGCATGGCTGGAATCGCTACACGCGACATGGTGGCGGCTGTCGCGACGCTTGAACCGCAGATCGCGGCGAAGCCCCCGCAGGCGAGAACCGTCGCCATCGCCAAGCCGCCGCGTTGCCTCCCCATGAACATCTGAGCGGCCCGGAAGAGGCTTCCAGATATGCCAGCGCCCGCGACCAGGTTGCCCATCAAGATGAACAACGGCAGCACTGACAACGAGTAAGACATGGTCGAACTCTGCGCCGACATGGCCATCGTTGCCAACGCGGGAACCCAGCCGCTCACTAGTACCAGTCCGCCAAAGCCCACAAGCGCGAGCGACGGACCAATCGGGATGCGCAGGAAAATAAGGACGAACGATACTGCAAACCCGACGATCGCTGCGGTCATGCTGGTTTCCTATCTCGGCGTTTCGGATGTGTCATCACTTCTCAAGTTCCGACAAAGGGACGGGCAGCACGGGGTGGCGTGTGAACACTGCAATAGCGACCACTAGGCCGCTCAATGCCGTGACGACGGACAGGACGCCCATTCCCCACCAGATGTACGCCAAGGAAACGTGTAGCTGCGGTGTCGACTCTCCGTTGGCAGCGGCTCGCAATCCCTGTACTGTGGCCTGCCACGCGAGTAATCCAAACACGGTAGCGGCCACAATCCCGGACACCGCGACCTGGAGCTTGTTCAGGTGCCGTCCCGCCAGCATGTCGAAGAGATCGACAGTGATGTCACGCTGCCGATAGGTCAGCAGTGGAAAGGAGAGGAAGGCCAAGGCACCCATCAACATCTCCGTCAGTTCGGTGCCGCTCGCCAGTGGACGATTGAAAGCGTTGCGTCCGATTACATCGATCAGGACAACGACTACCAGAAGACTAAGGGCCGCTGCGGCGGCGATGGCCATGCCACGCTCTATACGACGGATCACCGCTGCGCACTCCAAGAAGACCTGCGGAGTGGGTCACGCAATAAACGTTCGTAGTAGGGAAGTGGCATCGGGGACATATGAACTCCTGTGAGGCATTCTCGAGTCCATACACTATCGCATCGTACGCTGCCGTACTATCTGGTTTTCCCGACCTTTTTGCTGCGTTTGACGTCCCAGTCGTTGAGCACCTCAAAGGTCTGTTCGCCAGGTCGAGGTGCCGGACGTCGCAACGACGCCGGCGTCCGGCTGAAACGAGGCGCTGGACTTGGATGAATTGCATCGTCGAAACGCTGATGCACAGCTCTTGCACGCATGTGTGGATGCTGGGGTGCTTCGTCGATGTCCAGTACCGGTGCGAAGCACGCCTCGCGCCCCGCCATTGCGCTGACCCATTCGTCGCGACTTCTCGTCGCGAAGACTTTGCCCAGACGCCTCCGCATCTCCGGCCAAGCTGCGCGGTCGTTCTGCGATGGAAGATCTTGATCCGCCATGCCCAGTACGTCCAACAATGCCGCATAGAAATGTGGCTCGATGGCGCCGACGGAGACGTACTTGCCGTCCCGCGTCTTGTACGTACCATAGTAAGGCGCTCCTCCGTCTACGAGATTTTCTCCTCGGTTCGCAGTCCAGCTCCCGGACTGCCGAAAGGCCTGAAACGCCGACATCAGGTGGGTAACGCCATCGACCATCGCGGCGTCAACGACCTGACCCTGCCCGGACACACGCGCCTCGTGCAGCGCCGCGAGCACGCCGACGACCAGATACATTGCGCCTCCACCGAGATCCGCCACTAGGTTCAACGGCGGAACAGGGCCCTGCCCCGGTGCCCCGATGCAGTGCAGGGCGCCAGTCAGCGCGAGATAATTGATGTCATGGCCAGCCTCCTGCGCAAGCGGTCCGTCCTGCCCCCACCCAGTCATACGACCATAGACTAGGCGCGTGTTGGCCTCAAGGCAGATCTCGGGTCCAAGGCCGAGGCGCTCCATGACGCCGGGTCGAAAACCTTCAAGCATGATGTCGGCGCGCCCAGCCATTTGTAGCGCCAAGTCGACCCCCGCGGGGTCCTTGAGGTCCAACACCACGGAACGCTTGTTGCGGTTGTAGAAGTCGAAACGCGGAGGCAGTTCGCCGGGCGAGTTGGACACCGGCGGCCGATCGATGCGCACGACGTCGGCACCTAGATCTGCCAGCAGAGCACCGGCGAACGGCGCAGGACCGATAGCTCCGATCTCGAGTACCCGGATCCCGTCCAACGGACCAGCCATTTCAACCTCCTCCTGCCGATTCTGCGTCGACGTCTTCGTCCCAATTTGCGTTGTCCAGCCGCGGCAGGTTCGGATAGTGCCTGGCGAAGGTCTCGAGCAGGTCCTCACGTGGGAAATCGTCGAACTCGCCGTGGAAGGTCACGTACTCCATATGGCGCCGGCCTTCGAGGTCATAGGGGTGGTAGATCGAGTCTTCGTGCCCGTCGAACTCAAGGGTGTGCAACCCCATCTTCTGGCACAGCTCCACATTGAAAGCCGGCGTCGCCTTGACCCAGCGGCCGTCGACATAGATCGCGGTGTAGCCATGTCGATAGAACATGTCGCTACCCATGGTCTCGCGAAGCCGCGCGGTCGACAAATGGTTGCGGACGTCCGCCAGGCCTACGCGAGCCGGCACGCCCACCGCCCGACATGCGGCGGCCAATAGAATCGCTTTGGGCACGCACCAGCCAAATCCGTCCGACAGCACCCGGCTCGCCTTCAGCCCGTCGACCGAGAGGTCAATCTTGTAGGGGTCATAGCGGAACCCGTCGCGCACCGCATAGTAGAGGTCCACCGCGCGCGCTCGGTCACAGCCGGACTTTGCCGTGACCATCAGCGCGAAGGCGCGCACCGCCGGATGGTCCGCATCGAGATAGGTGGTGCTCCTCAGCGCCGCTCCCAAGGTGTCGTTCATGTCTTGCCTTCGCCCCGTTGTTTACGCCGCGCCAACAGACCATCGGCCGCGCGGTCTAGTTCACCCGTGGTGCGAGTCAGAATCTGAGTCCGATTCTCAAGTTCAATCGCGGCCTGCAGGCTGCCGGCCTCGACATTGGCCCAGGTTCCACGCTTGGTCATCCACACCCCAAAGGAGCTGTTGGCGGCAATCGCGCGAGCAATCGCCATGGCCCTCGGCATCAAAAGGGCGTCGTCAACGACTTCGGAAACCAGCCCGATACGCTCGGCTTCAACGCCGTCCACCATGCGTCCCGTGAGCATGATCTCGAAGGCACGCGACAGGCCAACGCAGCGCGGCAGCAACCAGCTCACGCCGATGTCGCAGCTCGACATGCCGACTCGCACAAAGGCGGCGTTGAAGCGCGCGGAGCGACCGGCGATGCGGATCTCCGCAGCCAGCGCCAGCCCCAGGCCAGCGCCACTCGCCGATCCATTGACCGCTGCGATCACGGGCTGACGCATCGCACGTAAGCGCGTCACCAGAGATGCGAACGATTCCTGGCGCAGCATCCAGGCCGCCGTCTCACCAAGTTCGGCGGTTCCAGGCGCCTCAGTGGCGAGCCCCAGGTCGAATCCCGCACAGAAGCCTTTGCCTTCCCCCGTGATAACCAGCACGCGCACGGCGGGATCGGACGAGACAGCATCGAGCAGACGGCCGATCGCGGCCACAGTGTCATCGCCTAGCGCGTTCATTTTCTCGGCCCGATCCAGGCGCAACAGCGCAATGGTCGGCTCCGGCCGCTCAAGGCGCACTCCGGGGTTCACGTCGACGGGCTCAGACATAGATCTCCTCGATGACCTGCGCGTACTTCTCGAATACGGCCTTGCGCCGCACCTTCATCGTCGCCGTGACTTCACCGTCATCATGGTCGAGTTCCTTGGTCAACAGGTGAAACTTACGAATCTGCTGGACCTGCGGCATCTTGGAGTTGGCCTGGTCCACCTCGCGTTGAATTAGGTCACGCACCTTCTGGTTCTCGACCAGGCTGCGGAACGTGGTGTAGATCACGCCCTGCTCTTCGGACCACTTGCTTACGGTCTCGAAGTCGATCTGAATCAGTGCCGACACGAAATGACGGCGATCGGCGATCACGATCGCTTCCTTGATATAGGGCGAGAAACGCATAGCGTTCTCGATCTCCGATGGTGTGATGTTCTTGCCTCCGGCGGTGATCATGATGTCCTTTTTTCGGTCCACGATCCGCAGTTCACGCCCGGTCGGACCGTCGTCCCATCGCCCGACATCGCCGGTGTGGAGCCAGCCTTCAGCATCGATCGCCTCGCGTGTGGCCTCGTCGTTCTTAAGATAGCCGCGGAAGACGACCTCCCCTCGAATCAAAATCTCGCCATCCTCCGCCAGAGCGACTTCGACACCTGGATAGGGAACGCCCACCGTACCCACGGGCGATCCCTCGCCGGGCTGCATGGTCGTCGCGCCCGAGGCTTCGGTCATCCCGTACGCCTCGCGAATCGGCACGCCAAGCACGCGAAAAAAGCGAAGCACCTCGGGGGCAATCGGCGCCGCAGCGGACACTGCCACCCGGCAGCGCCGCAAGCCGAGAAAATTGAGCAACGCCCGCAACACCAGTAAATACCAGATGGCCCAGCGAGCACGCTGCACGACGCTCCATTGAGAGCGCGGGATCGCAGCAGTATCGTCCAGCGAAAGCATCGCTCGACGATAGAGCCACAACCGGATTCCCCCCGCCTCACGTACCTTGTTCTGGATCGAAGAGTGAAACTTCTCCCAGATGCGCGGTACGCCAAAAAAGATGCGAGGCGACAGTTCGCGCAGATCTTCCTGCACGGTGCGAAGGCTCTCTGCGAAATTGACTACGGCCCCGAACGCGATTGGAATGTGCAGAGAGAACATCTGCTCGCCCATGTGGCACAGCGGCAGATAGGAAACCAGAGAATCGCGTTCAGTGCAACCCAAGACGCTATTGAGCCCTCGAGCCGCAGTGCCGAGGCCGCGCCAACTCATCATGGCGGCCTTCGGCCTTCCCGTGGAACCGGATGTGAAGACGATCAGCCCGATGTCATCGAGCGCCGGACCAACAGTCGCGTCGGCCGCAGCCGTTGCATTCTCACTCTCAAAGCGGCGTCCCAGCGCGACTACCTCGGCGAAGTCGTGCATGCCTGTCGTGTCGTAGCGCCGCAGTCCGCGCGAGTCCATCATCACAATCGAACGCAGATGCGGCAAGCGATCTCGGATCGTCAACACCTTGTCGAGCTGCTCCTGGTCTTCGCACACAATGACAGGCGCATCCGACAGGGTCAGCAAGTATTCGAGCTCGGGTGCCGGCGACGTCGGATACACGCCAGCCGTCACGCAGCGCACCATTGCCGCTCCCATCTGAGCGAAGACCCATTCCTTGCGGTTCTCGCTCAGAACCGCAAGAGCCTGACCTGGGGCGAGGCCCAATTGCAGCAGACCAAGGCCGAACCAGCGTGATTCGTCGGCATACTCCGTCCACGTGATCGGCTGCCAGACACCAAACTCCTTCTGGCGCAATGCAACGTCACGTGGACGTTCCTTCGCCCAGTACTGGAGCTGCTGAGGCAGCGGAAGGTCTCTCAAGGCATCAAGTGAACGGGTCATGGCTTTGCGAACATTTCAGGGAATCAGGACAGCCAGCGCTTGCGCCGCTTGTAGTGCTTGATGTCGCGGAAGCTCACGTGCCCCTCGCCAGAATCACCACTGCCGAGGTAGAAGCGCTGCACGTCGGGGTCATTCAGCAGCTTGTCGGTGGAGCCGCTGATCACGATGCGCCCGCTTTCCATGATGTAGCCAGCATGCGCCACGCGAAGCGCGACATGGGCGTTCTGCTCCACTAGTAGCATGGCCACGCCCTGCTCCCGGTTGATGCGTGCGATGATCTCGAAGATGTCACGCACGACCAGCGGCGCCAGGCCGAGTGAAGGCTCGTCCAACAAAATCAGCCGCGGTTTGCCGACGATCGCTCGTCCGATGGCCAGCATCTGCTGTTCGCCGCCTGACAGATAGCCCGCCACCTGCTTTCGCCGCTCGCGCAGCCGCGGGAAATAGCCATACACCAGTTCGGGATCGACCTCGCCGCGCTGGCGCCCGATAAGCGCATTCGTCGCGGCGACAAGGTTTTCCTCGACTGTGAGGTCGCCAAAAATATGCCGTCCCTCGCGAACGTGTGCCATGCCAAGCCGCGCTAGTTGATAGGCGCTGCGACCGGCAATGTCGTCGCCGAAAAAGCGGATGCGGCCCGATGCGAGCCGGCCCTTCTCATACGGCAAGACACCCGAAGAGGCCTTTAGGGTCGTGGTCTTTCCGGCACCATTCGAGCCGAGCAATGCCACGATCTTCCCGTCTGGCACGTCGATCGAGAGGCCCCGCAGCGCCTGGACGCTGTGGTTGTATATGACTTCGATGTTCTCGATGGTCAGCGCTGCAGTCATGCTGGATCTTTCCCGGGCCGGGCGCTTACACCTTGATCCATGAACCTGCAGGCTCCATCAGCTTTTTATCAGGGTCGTAGCTGTACATGCGACCGCTCGGAATCTGATGGCTGCTGAGGTCGACAAGCAGCCCCGTGACGCCACCGGTGTCCCAGTCCTTCATGGACTCGAGCGCCGCCTTCATGTTGGGCAGAGTCAGAGGCTTGTTGGCCTTGATGCACCGTTCGGCGATCTCGGCGAATGCCATGCCACAAAGCCAACTCGAGATGTAAAAGGGGGAGATATGCTTCATTTCTGGTCTCGCCTTGGCCGCATGGTTGCGCATCGCGTTGATCATCGGGGCATCCTCATGGCCGTAGCGATAGGCGCTCACGCCAGTCAGACGAACGCCGAGCGCCGCAAGCGCGTCGTAGGCGGGCTTGTCGAGCCCCCAGGCCGTCCCCATGATCTGTGGGTTCAAACCAGCCTCACGCATCTGCCGGACAAACTCAGGCATGGGGGCAAGGATGTAACCCTGGAAGATGACAATGTCCGGCCTTGCACGACGCAGTTGTGCGACTTCCGTTGTGACGTCGACGCCTGACTGTTTGGTTACGATCTCCGCCACGATCGGTAGTCCAAGTTTCTCCGCCCGGGCTTTGCCGCCGGGAATCCCATCCCTTCCAAATTCGGTATCGGCATACACATAGGCAATCTTCGGCTTGGTTGCTGCACCTTGCGAAGTCCGCGCAATGTGTTCCATGAGAATTTCGTGCAGACGCGGGTATGTCGGACTGGGCACAAAGTGCTGGGGCATCCTGACTGGGTCAGCGACCGATGCGGCCAGCGAAGTCGACGTCGTCATCACGTGCCCCGAAGCAATCGCATCCTGCGCAACCGCCTTGACACACGGCGTGCCGTCGCAATAGAAGAAGGAAGGCTTCTCGCTGGCCATGATCTTCTTGAAGATGGCAGCCGCTTGGTCGACCTTGAAGCCGCTGTCCTCGGCGACATAACGCAGTTTGTGCCCCGCGACGCCACCATTGGCATTCTTCCACTCGACAAAGTCGCCCAGACCGTTGTTCATTGCGGCGCCCGCGAAGGCGAACACGCCCGTAATAGGTTGCGCCGCACCGATGACGATGTCGCCTTTGTGGGCCTGCGCGCGGGGCGATCCGACCGCAAAAGGGCCGATGGTTGCTGCCGCGCCGATGGCCTGCACAAGTTTGCGGCGATTGAAGTCGGTCATGGTTGTCTCCTGTTGTGGAACTGATCGAGTGAAAGCATCGGCCCGGGTCAGGTGCGAAACGGCCAGAGATGAAACGTGCGACGCACGCGTGCCCAGATCGCCGCCAGGCCGTGCGGCTCGAAGATCAGGAACACGATGATGAGAAGACCAAACACCACTTGGCCCATCGGCAGAAGCAATCCGGCAATGTTGGGAAACCACTGGGAGCTAAGCTGCGCGCTGATCCGCAGTGCCTCCGGAACGAAAGTCATGAACACGGCACCTAGTACGCTTCCAAGCACGGTTCCCAAGCCACCCACAATGACGGCCGCAAGGTAGAAGACTGCCAAGGTCAGCACGAAATAGTCTGGTGTGATGTTTCCGTAAAAGTAACCTAGCAGACCGCCAGCAACGCCGGCGTAGAAGGCGCCGACCGCGAAGGCCGTCAGCTTGGTACGCAACAGGTTGACGCCCAAGATTTCCGCCGAGATGTCACGATCGCGAACTGCAACGAAGGCCCGGCCGATATGGGTGCGGGCCAGATTGCGTGCAGCGACTGCCATCGCGAATGCGCAAATGAAGATCAGGTAGAAGTTGCGGCGATCCCCGACCAACTCGATACCGAAGAGGCTAGCGCGTGGTATGGACGTACCTGACACGCCCCCAGTCACTGAGTCCCACTCCCGGAAGATGAAGGTAAGGATGAAGTGCGCGGCGAGCGTCGCGATGGCTAGATAGAGCCCCTTCACGCGGAGGCTCGGCAGGCCAACGATGATGCCGAGGAACGCCGTCACGAAGCCGGCCAAGGGCAGCGCGAAATAGAATGGGATGCCGTGACGGCCCAACCAGGCGACGGTATAGCAGCCTACCCCGAGGAAGGCCCCATGGCTCAGGGAAATCAATCCGGCATTGCCTGTCGTTAAGTTGAGGCCCAGCGAGGCAATCACGTGGATGCCGACGATGCAGGCCATAGCGAGCATGTAATCGCTGCCCCAAAATGGGAGCGTAAAGACCGACAGTGCGAATGCGATCATCCAGTTGCGCGCGGTGGACGAATCCCACAGCCGCTCTTCGGACGCAAAGTTCTCGTGAAAGACGCCAGTTCTCACTTCACAGCCTCTCGATGGTTCGGGTGCCGAACATCCCGTACGGCTTGACGACTAGGATGGCCAGAACGACGACGTAGGGCACGATGTCGCGCGACTTGCCGCCCAGGTATCCAGCGGACACGGCCTCGACCCAGCCGATCAGCAGACTGGCGACGATGGCCCCCAGAATGCTGTCGAGCCCGCCAAGAATGATGGCGGCGAACACGCTGAGCGCCGCTGCCGCGAGCAGCGGCGAGAGGCCGGCAGAGCTGGCGATCAAGACCCCGGCCACTGTCCCAACAAGCCCTGACAAGACCCAGGTCAGTCGCTGCGAATAGTTGATGTTGATGCCCAGCGTGGCGGCGGTCACCGGGTCACTTGCCGTGGCACGCAGGGCGATGCCTGTCTTCGAGTAACGGAAGAAGGCCAGAAACCCACCGATCAGAATGGCCGCGACCGCGAAGTTGCCGAGGACCGTGCCCGGAATAAGGACTTCGCCGAGCAGCAGCGGTGTGCGGGGAAGCAGAGTCGGGGGAGAGAGCGTGTCCCCCCCCCAGAACGCCTCGACGCCCCCATGCACGATACTGGCCATCCCGATGGTTGCCATCAGCACGGCGACCGCGGGCTGGCCCGACAGGGGGCGAAGCACCGCACGCTCAAGCCCGACGACCAGCAATCCAATGACGACCAGGGACAGCACAAAGGCGATCCAAGGCGCCAGACCGAAAGTGACGGCGCCTGCGTAGTAAATGTAGGCGCCGAGCATCATGACCTCGCCCACCGCGAAGTTCACGACCCCTGTGCCCTTGTAGATCAGCACGAAGCTCAGCGCGATCAGTGCCATCACGCCTCCAGACAGCAGGCCCAGAAGGCTGTATTCCAGAAACTCGCTCATGCAACTGCCTCGCTTTCCGCGCCCAGATAGGCTTCGATGACTTTGGGATGGGAACGAACCTCCGCCGGCGTACCGCAGGCGATGACCTGGCCGAAGTTGAGCACCACGACATGGCTGGATATGTCCATGACCATGCCCATGTCGTGCTCGACGAGAAGCACGGTCACACCCCACTCCTCCTGCACGTCGAGGATGAAGCGCGCCATGTCTTCGGTTTCCTCTCGATTCATCCCGGCGACGGGCTCGTCGAGCAACAGAACCCGTGGACGCATTGCAAGGGCGCGCGCCAGTTCCACGCGCTTCTGCAGGCCGTAGGGCAACGCATCGACGGAGAGATGGCGGATGTGGTCGATCTCCAGGAAATTGATGACCTTGCGCTCAACTTCACCGCGCAGTTCGAGTTCTTCCGAACGCGCTGCGCGACCATATCCGAGCGCGGAGAAGATGCTGGCTTTCATCGTGTGATGTCCGCCGAGCTTGATGTTCTCCAGGACAGTCAACCCACGAAACAACGCGATGTTCTGAAAAGTTCGCGCGAGCCCTCGAGCAGCCCGTGCGTGCACGGGCGTCGCAGTGATGTCGTCGCCGCCAAGCAGAATCCGCCCAGCGGCCGGCCTATAGAAGCCCGAGATCGTGTTGAAGACGCTGGTCTTGCCGGCCCCGTTCGGACCGATCACCGCCGTGATCTGACCAGGCGTCGCGGCGAACGACACGCCGCGTAATGCATGAATGCCCCCGAACCGAAGGTCGACGGCTTCGACGGAAAGCCCGAGTCCATTGCAGGGAGCGGTATCAGAAGACAGCATGGTAGCGACACGTTCCGGACCGAAGGGATCAGCCCATACCGTACACTACCGCACAATATCCTGGTGCACCTTAGTGTTTTCCCGTGCCGCGGTTGCTATCGAAGGATCAGACCTCGTTCTGCTGCAGATAGTCGAGCAGGTTGCGCTTCATGGCGTCCAGCGTGGTGGCCGCCGCTTCGAGTTTTTCGTCGACGAGACCGGAAAGGATCTGCTCGTTCATCCGGTGGCTGACCTTGCGCATCTTCGCGATGAGTTGCTTGCTCTTCGGTTCGAGGAAGACGCGATTGACACGGCGATCGCTTGGATCGGCGTCCCGCCGCACAAGACCGCCCTTCTCCAACCTGTCGATCAGGCCGCCCACCGCCACCTTGCCGAGGTCGAGTTCTTCAGCCAGTTGCGATTGCGTCATGCCATCTTCGCGGGAAAGATAGGCAAGCACCCACCATTGCGAGCGGGTGACGTTCAGAGGCTTCAAACATCGGTCGAAAGCGCTGCGGCGCAGGCGCGACACATCGTGAATGAGGAAACCGAGCCGAAGCTCCCAATCAATCGACGTCGCATCGGTCGCCATAAGTTCTGAGAATCGCCCTTTGGCGATCCATTACTGTAATGATGCGTACATTCTAGCGACTGACTTCGAAACACATGGTCCGGAACGCGACAGCCGGCTGCAATCCGAGGTTGCAGATCTTGGCACCAGCGTGAGTCTAGCCGCCCCAAACCCTGAGCCTTCGCTAGAAGGCGACGGCATCTTTGCCCTTGAGCGCAAGAATCTCGCGCGCCTCCGCAGGAGTCGCGACCGCCAGCCCCAGCCCCTCAATGATCTCACGTGCTTTACGCACTTGTTGCGCATTCGATTCGGCGAGCTTTCCGGCACCGATCCAGAGGCTGTCTTCGAGGCCGACACGCACGTTACCACCCATGGACGCTGACATCGCTGCGATCGGCATCTGGCTGCGTCCGGCCCCAAGCACCGACCAACGGTAGTCGGCGCCAAAGAGGCGATCTGCTGTGCGCTTCATGTGCATCACGTCCTCCGGATGGCTACCGATGCCGCCGAGGATGCCGAACACCGTCTGTACGAAGAATGGCGCCTTGACCAGACCGCGATCGACGAAGTGTGCAAGGTTGTAGAGATGCGAAGTGTCGTAGCATTCGAATTCGTAGCGGGTGTCGTTGACCGACAATTCAGTCAGGACAGTCTCCAGGTCGCCGTACGTGTTGCGGAAGATCAGGTCCTTGCTGCCTTCGAGGTAGGGTCGCTCCCACTCGAACTTGAACTCCTTGAAGCGCTGGAGCATCGGGAATAGGCCGAAGTTCATCGTGCCCATGTTCATGGATGCGACCTCGGGCTTAAGCACCTTGGCCGGCTGCATGCGCTCCTGCACTGTCATGTATGGCGAGCCGCCGGTCGTGAGGTTGATGACCGCGTCGGAGCGCGCCTTGATGTCCTTCAGGAAGGGGACGAAGGCTTCGGGCCGCTGGTCGGGTTTGCCCGTGACGGGATCGCGCGCATGCAAATGAATGATCGCCGCGCCTGCCTCTACCGCACCCACCGCTGCATCCGCTATCTCCTGCGCCGTGACCGGCAGGTATGGCGACATCGAAGGCGTGTGGATCGCGCCGGTCACGGCGCAGGTGATGATGACTTTGCGTTGTGTGGACATGCGAGTTTCCTTGATTGTCAAACGGGATCCCAGGTGAATACGTCGCCCGAACGTTCGAGCGGGAAGAAGCTGGCGCGCAGCATCGGCAAGGCTGTCTCGATCACACCTTCGGGCGTCCACCCCTCTCCGCAGTGCGCGCTGCGAATCGGACGCGGTTGGCTGAACAGATAGATCTCGTTGTTGCGCACGCCGAATATCTGCCCGGTCACGTCCTGCGCCTCATCGGCGCACAAACCGACCACGAAAGGAGCGACGCGTTCAGGCACCAGTTTCTTGAGCCCTTCGACCCGCTTCTTCTGCTCCGGTGTCTCGCTCGGGATCGAATCAATCATACGTGTCCATGCAAAGGGAGCGACGGCATTCGAACGCACGCCGAACTTTTGCATGTCGAGTGCAATCGACTTGGACAGGCCGACAATGCCGAGCTTGGCCGCGCTGTAGTTGGCCTGACCGAAATTTCCGACAAGGCCGGAAGTCGAGGTCATGTGCACATACACGCCGCTGCCCTGCTGCTTGAAATGCGACGCCGCGGCTCGGCTGACGTTGAAGCTCCCCTTCAAATGCACGGCCAATACCTGGTCGAACTCTGGCTCGCTCATGCGGTGGAACATCACATCGCGCAGGATCCCGGCGTTGTTGACCACGATGTCGATGCGGCCGAACGCGTTGACTGCCGCCTCGACCATCCCGTTCGCCGCACCCCAATCCGATACCGAGCCGCCATCAGCAATGGCGTCGCCCCCAATCGCCTTGATCGACGAGACGACCTCGTTCGCAGGTTGCTCGTTGTCCGGTATACCGTCCAATGAAGCCCCCAGGTCGTTAACGACGACTTTGGCTCCCGCAGCTGCCATAGCCAGCGCGATGCTTCGCCCGAGGCCCCGGCCGCCGCCTGTGATCAGCGCCACTTTACCTTCGAGAAGTCTGCTCAATTCAGGTCTCCTTGGATTCCGCCGTCGAGGGTAAACCCCTGCTCAACCTCAACTTTGCGGCTTGCAAAAATATCGTGCACTAGCGTACCATGCACCACATGATGATGTACAGCCGTCGCTGGTGACCACGCGAAAATCCATGAACGAATCCGACGCTCAGTTCGGCCTGCTGGCCACCACTCGCTACGTGCCCCGCCTGCGGCTGGAACGCGCCGAAGTGGCCGCCCAGCATCGGTGGATGGCGCCCAGCCTCAAGTCACTGGCCAAAGGCCAGCGCGCCATGGCGAACTGGGACGAGGACGTGGTGACCATGGCGGTCGATGCCGCCCGCGCTCTCCTCATTGCGGCGCCGGCGTCCGGCGCGGCGGAACTGACCCTCGCCTCCACCACCCTTCCCTTCGCAGATCGGCTGAATGCCGGGATCGT
Source organism: Variovorax jilinensis (assembly GCF_030316885.1). Classification (GTDB taxonomy): domain Bacteria; phylum Pseudomonadota; class Gammaproteobacteria; order Burkholderiales; family Burkholderiaceae_C; genus Variovorax; species Variovorax jilinensis. Next base: position 92,774 of record NZ_JASZYQ010000007.1, read on the forward strand.
CGCTGCCGCGGTTGGCCTCGACTCGGCTACTGTCACACGGGACGTCGCCTCGAGCGCTCGCTCGGCATTGACCGAACTGGCATCGGCAATGCGTCATCCTGTGACGGAGACAACACGCATCGTCGTCGCCGCCGAGCGCCGGACGGCGAAGCCGGCGAGCCCGCAGGAGCTGATCTTCGGCGATGGCGCGGCCGTGGCCTCGGTCGGCCCGGGCCGGGCGATCGCCACCTTCGTCGCGGCGCGCACCCTGCATGCCGATCTGATCGATCACTTCCGGCAGTCGGGCGAGCCGTATGTCTATGGTTGGGAAGAGCGTTGGATTCGCGACGAAGGGTACATGAAGCTCGCCACCGACACCATCGGGCACTGTCTGGCCGACGCAGGCGTTGGCCCATCGGACGTCAAGTACTTCGCGCTACCAGCGCCGATCTCACGCATCAACGAGGCGGTCGCCAAACGGGTAGGCATCGCGGCGACAGCGCTCGTTGCCACCGCTTCCGACACAGTAGGCGATCTCGGCTGCGCGCAACCACTGGCTATGCTCGATATGGCGGTCCGCGCGGCCGAGCCCGGCGCACTAATCCTTGTTGCGGCCTTCGGCAGCGGCTGCGACGTTCTGCTTCTCAAGCGCACGGCGGCGCCCTGCCCGGGCGCCATACCCGATGCGGGAAAGTCCGAGACCAGCTATCTGAAATACTTGTCGTTCACCGGCCAGCTCGATCTGGCTTGGGGCATGCGCGCAGAGATGGACAACAAGACGGCTCTCACCGCGGCTTGGCGCGATCACGCGCGCACCGAACGCTTCGAGGGGGGTCGCTGTACGCGCTGCGACACCGTTCAGTTCCCGCGTTCACGTCTGTGCGTCAACCCAGCATGCCATGCGCAGGACACGCAGCAGCCGACCAGCCTCGCCGAAGTGCCTGCACGCGTGATGTCTCACACGACCGATTTCTTGGGATACACGCCCGATCCACCGTTTCAGTTCGGCCACATTGACTTCGAGGGCGGTGGTCGCGTGCTGATGGAATTCACGGACACCGATGTCGGCGAACTCGCGGTCGGCGTGCCACTGCGCATGGTCTACCGCGTGAAGGAGTTCGATCGCAACCGAGGATTCCGGCGCTATTTCTGGAAGGCAACGCCCACCCGGGCCGCCATCTCCAGCGCGCCGTCCTCTATGGGGAGCAAGTAAATGGCCAGCGGTATTCGCGACAAGGTCGCCATCCTAGGCATGGGTTGCACTCGCTTCGGCGAACGCTGGGACTGTGGTCCGGAGGACCTCATGCTCGAAGCTTTCAACGAGGCGATAGCCGATGCTGGCATCGAAGCTGGTCAGATTGAGGCAGCCTGGTTTGGCGTCTGCCTCGAGGAAAACAACGTCGGAAAGACCGCTGGGCCACTGGCGCAGGCGCTTCGACTTCCGCGCATTGCAGCTACTCGGGTCGAGAATGCATGCGCTACCGGCACCGAGGCACTGCGCGGTGCAGCGTATGCCATCGCCGCCGGCGCCTACGACATCGTCCTGGCGCTTGGTGTTGAGAAGCTCAAGGACACCGGCTACGGCGGACTGCCGGCACGTACTCGTGGCGTTGCCAATGATCTGTGGCTGCCGAACTCGACCGCCCCGGGCGCCTTCGCCCAGCTGGCTTCGGCCTATGGCGCCAAGCATGGCATCGCGATGGCCGACCTGCGTCGGGCTATGGCTCATATCTCGATCAAGAGCCATTCCAATGCCTCGCTGAATCCGAAAGCGCATCTCCGCAACAAGATCACCGAAGAAGACGTTCTCAAGGCGATGACAATCGCGGCGCCTCTCGGGCTCTACGACTGCAGCGGTGTGAGCGATGGCGCGGCCTGTGCGATCCTAACGACGCCCGAAATCGCCCTTGCCCTCAAGGCGAATGCCGAAATCGTGACGGTGAAGGCGCTAGAGATCTCAGTCAGCAATGGCGAGGAAGCGAGCTTCAACAATTGGGATGGAGCGAACATTGCGACCGCTAAGACGGCCGCCGAGCGCGCCTACCGCGCAGCCGGTATCAACGAACCGCGCAGCCAGATCCAGATGGCCGAGGTGCACGACTGCTTCTCGATCACCGAGGCAGTGCTGATGGAGGATCTCGGCTTCAGCGCTCCCGGCCGGGTGATTCACGATGTGCTCGACGGTGTCTTTGATCTCGACGGAGCGTTGCCTATTGTTCCCGACGGCGGTCTGAAGTGCTTTGGGCATCCAATCGGTGCTTCGGGCCTGCGCATGGTCTACGAGGTCTACCAGCAACTACACGGCCGGGCAGGCGAGCGCCAACTCAAAAACGTCGACCGGGGCCTGACGCAAAACCTCGGCGGCCATCCGCACCAGAACGTCAGTGCGGTCGCAATCATCGGCCGCGCGGGCGCCTGAGCACGCCGCCTCACCGAATTTCCTTCCCAATTTTCAACTGGAGACTTCTCATGCGAGGACTGAAAGGCAAGAATGCCATCGTGACTGGCGCCGGGAGCGGCATCGGCCGCGCCATCGCGCTGCGACTGGGTGCCGAGGGCGCAATCGTAGGCGTGTTCGACATCAATCCGACGGGCGCCGCCGAGACCGTTAAGGCAATCGAGGCGGCGGACGGCAAGGCGTTCGCAGTGGCCTGCGACATCACCGACTACGCTGCGGTAGCCTCCGCGGTCGCGAGCTTCGAAAGCGAGGTCGGGGCCGGCACGGACATCCTTGTGAACAACGCGGGTTGGGACACGCCCATGCCTTTTCTGAAGACTGAAGAGGCCTTCTGGAAGAAAGTCACTGCGATCAACTGGTTCGGACCGCTGCATATGACGCATGCGGTCGCCAAGGGGATGGCCGAGCGCAAGAACGGCCGCGTGGTCAACATTGCTTCAGACGCCGGCCGCGTGGGCTCGTCTGGCGAGGTCGTCTATTCGGGATGCAAGGGTGCGACCATTGCCTTCTCAAAGGCGCTGGCCCGCGAGGTCGCACGCAGCAACGTGACGATCAACACGGTGTGCCCTGGCCCAACCGACACACCTGCCATGGACGCCTTCGTCGGCACCGGCGAGCAGGGACAGAAGATCCGGGACGCGATGGTGCGCGGCGTGCCGCTCGGCCGCATCGGCGTGCCCGACGACTACCCGGGAATCGTGGCCTTCCTGGCAAGCGACGACGCCGCCTTCATCACCGGCCAGACGATCAGCGTCTCGGGCGGCCTCAGCATGCATGGATAACAGGAGCAGAAAGATGAGCAAGGAATACAAGGACATTCTTTACGAAGTGCGCGACGGCGTCGTGAACATCACGATCAACCGCCCCGACGTCTACAACGCCTTCCGCAACCAGACGCTGGAAGAGCTGATCGACGGGCTGCGCCGCGCCGATGAGGAAAAGAGCGCGAATGTGATGGTGCTTTCGGGCGCCGGCGACAAGGCCTTCTGCACCGGAGGCGACCAGAAGGTCCATCTGAGCGAGGACGGGCTCTACGGTCCGCGCGGTACGGTCGGCATGCCGATAGAGGAGATGCAAACGGCCCTGCGCGACCTCCGCAAGGTTTCAATCGCCAAGGTGCAAGGATTCGCGATTGGCGGCGGCAATGTATTCGCCACCCTGTGCGATCTCACCATCGCCAGTGAAAAGGCGACCTTCGGCCAGGTTGGCCCGAAAGTCGGCTCTGTCGATCCCGGCTGGGGCACCGCGTATCTCGCGCGCATCGTGGGCGAGAAAAAGGCACGCGAGATCTGGTTCCTGTGCCGCAAGTACAGCGCCGCCGAGGCAGAAAGGATGGGCCTAGTGAACAAGGTGGTGCCACACGACCAGCTTGACGCCGAAGTCGCTCAATGGTGCAAGGAAATTAACGAAATGAGCCCGACGGCGCTCGCGATCGCAAAGCGCTCGTTCAACGCCGACAGCGAGAACATTCGCGGTATCGGCTTCCTTGGTATCCAGACTGTCAAGCACTACTACCAGACCGAGGAGTCGAAGGAAGGCGTGCGTGCCTTCAATGAGCGCCGCAAGGCTGACTTCAAGAAATACGCAAGCTGAGCGGCGCTGGCTGGAGCAGACAACTTGGAGACGCTGATCCACACGACCCTTGAGTCCGATGGCGTGCTTGTCGCTACCATCGACATGCCGGGTCGCACGATGAACGTGTTCTCGGCGGAACTGATGGACGCGCTCGATGCGCTGATGGACCGCGTTGACAGCGACGCGGCCATCCGCAGCGTGGTGCTGACCTCGGGCAAGTCTACTTTTCTGGCGGGTGCCGATCTCGTGATGGTGCGTGGCTACACCGACAGCGCGAAGACCGGCACGCACGACGAGTTATTCTCGATGTGCGGCCGCCTCGGACGTCAGTTCGTCCGGCTCGAGCAGTCCGACAAACCGTGGGTGGCAGCCGTAAACGGCATCGCGCTCGGCGGCGGTCTCGAGCTTGCGCTCGCTTGCCGCGTGCGTCTGGTGACGGACGAATCCCGTACCCAAATCGGCGTGCCTGAAGTGCGATGGGGACTGCTCCCGGGCGCGGGGGGAACGCAACGTTTGCCGCGGCTGGCCGGGTTTGATGCGGCGCTCGATATGTTGCTGAGCGGACGTTCGATTCCTCCGGCTGACGCCGTGCGGCTTGGCATCTTTGCGCGCGCGTTGCCGCCGGCGGTACTGTTGGACGAAGCCCGATCCGTCGCACGCGCATTGCACGGAGAACCGTTTGACGTGAAAGCGAAGTTCGCTCGTCTCACGCAGGCCGACGTGCCGCCCTACAGCCCGGAAAGCGCGCGCGCCATCGCACTCCGGTACGGCGTGAGCGCTGCCGATTTCGATCTCTATCCCGCGTATAGCGCCATCGTCGACAGCGTTCTCAAGGGCGCGCGGCTGTCGCTTGCGGAGGCAACGGACGTGGAGATGACACAGTTCTTGCGACTGATGTTCAATCCGGTCGCAGGCCACATGGTGCGCACCCTGTTTCTCGAGCGACTACGCGCCGAGCGTGAATTGGCTGCGCCGAAAGGTAGCGGCATTGAGCGCGTCGAGATCGGCGCGCTCGGCCCCGCATGCACGTCTTGGGCCGACGCACTCGCTAGAGGCAAGGTGACACAGGCGGCGAACGGATCGCTTCCGAAAGACACGATCGAAATCGTTGACCTGCAAGGAGAGCGCCATCGCGTGGCCCTCGCAGTTCTCGACACGGAAGCCGGCACCGCCCCGACAATGTGCCTTCTGTCGCCCGCGGGGCCATATGGCCGGGTGATGGAGATCATCGGAGCCAACGATGCGGCTGCGATGGCACTCGCGGCCTTAGCACCGCGGCTCGGCGCCTTGCCGTGGCGCACACCGGGTCCCACCAGCGTACTGCAGAAGCTGAAAGGCGCATCGCTCGAAGACCAGGCACGAACAGCCGTCCAATACGCGACCACCTCAGGCGCCGGCGACTTGGCATTCCTGGATGTCGCAACTTGCTTGGCAGGCGTGACACCCGCCTGGAGTGGCGGTCCCCTGCATTGGCTCTGGGATGAGCGCGCCAATGTCGTGCCCCTTTTCGATGCGGCATCGCGTGACGCATGGAACCGGCTTCAGCCCGCGCTGCATCGCGCGTTCGCATGATCGACCGGACACGCATTGGCTTTGAAACAGAGGCCACCATGGCGGTCATCGACGGCTGGAGGGTGAAGCTCTTCTGCCAGGCCATCGGCGAGGACGATCCGGTCTACCGCGATCCGAATGCCGCTCGTGCGGCAGGCCACCCTGCATGCCCTGTGCCGCCGACTTTCCTGAAGGCGGTCGAGGGAGACCACTTCAGCAGTGCGCAGCTGATGTCGCTCCTTCGGGTGCCGCTGCGCGGCGTCCTCCATGCCGAGCAGAGCTTCGATCATCTGGCACCGGTGTACGTTGGCGACCAGATCGAGGTCAGCCGCAAGGTGGCGGACATTTTCGACAAGAAGAATGGCGCATTTACCTTCATCGTCGTTGATACACACTATTTTCGCGCGGGGCAAGCCGTGGCAAACAGCCGTCAGACGATCCTGGTGCGCAATGCGCTGGAGGGGACATGAGCGTGGCGACCTTTCCAGAGCGACTCGAACTTCGCTGCGGTCCTGTCACCGCGGTTGATCTCGCTCTGTTCGCGGCAGCGTCAGGGGATCACAACCCTCTTCACCTCGACACGGATGTGGCACGTGCCGCCGGCTTCGACCGGCCTATCGTGCACGGCATGCTGACCATGGCGTTCACGGCACGGCTTTTCACGAAAGCCTTCGGTCCGATCGGCCTTCGACACCTCCAGACGCGTTTTACCGGTGTCGCTCGACTTGGCGACATCGTGGTGTTGAGCGCAACGCTGACGGGCTCCGACGGAGCCATGGGCCGATATGAGCTCGTCGCACGCACGGCGACCGGCGACGAACTGATGTCCGGCACGGCTCGCGTGGCGCAAGGTTCGCCGCGATGAGCCGTCTGATTGAAACACTGCAGCCCGGCATGCGTGTCTTCGTGCCGACTTTGAGCACCGAGTCGTCGCTGCTCCTCGACGAACTGCGTGCCGATCCGGACCGCGCCCGCGGAGTTGTCTTTACTGGCGTACAGTTCCCAGGCATTGATCGCGCCGACTATCTCGCCCTCCATCCCGAAGCACGCCAGGCCGCCTTCTTCATGACGCGTTCGGTACGCGCCGGCCTCGACAATGGCCGCGCGGACTTGCTATCTCTGGACTACCTCGGCATTGCGCGTCATCTCCGACAGGCCGCCTCGATGGACTTGGCGGTTGCCCACCTCACCCTCCCCGACGTCGACGGCTGGTGCAGCCCAGGCCTCTCGAGCGATTTCATGCCCCTGGTTTGGTCCCATGCCCGGAGGCGAGTGGCACATCTCAATCCGCGCATGCCACGCACGCAGGGTTCGTTTCGCGTTCACATCTCGGAACTGGATGCCGCCGTCGAAGCAGATGCGCCTCTCAATGAGTTCATCGAGTCGCCCTCCGGCGGCGTGGAGACCCAGATTGGTAGACACGTCGCCGAGCTCGTCCGTAACGGCGACACGCTCCAGTTCGGCATCGGCTCCGTTCCGTTGGCGCTGGCAGGCGCATTGAGCGGCCATCGCGGGCTGCGCTTTCATGGCGGGCTGGTGTCGAGCGCCTTGCAGACACTTTGGGAAGCCGGCGCCATGGATCCCGACGCACCGATTAAGACCGGCGTGGTACTGGGCAACGCGTCCTTTCACGACTTCGTCGCTCGCCTTGACCCGCTTCGCTTGGCCGACGTGACGAAGACACACGATCCGGCCATCTTGGCGACAATTCCGCGCTTCATGGCGATCAATGCGGCCGCCGAGGTCGACCTCTTCGGTCAGATCAACGGCGAACGCGTGGGCGGGATGATCCAGGCCGGATCGGGCGGGCTGCCCGCTTTCGCGCAGGGTGCGCTTGCCTCGCCCGGAGGACGGCTTCTGATCTGCCTCGGTGCCACCGCACGCAAGGGCACCGTCTCGCGCATCGTTCCAGTACTGGGAGATCAGAGCTTATGCACGGTGCCTCGCTACCAAGCAGATGCCGTGGTCACAGAACACGGCGTAGCCGAACTCCGCGGCTTGTCGTTGGATGCACGGGCTGAGGCCCTGATCGGCATCGCCGCACCCGAGCACCGCACGGCCCTGCAGGAAGCCTGGAGCTCCATTCGAAGGGCAGCTTGACGAGCATGAGCAAGGATTCGTCTCTCCTCCCACCTCCTCCTGGGTTCGAGGCCGTTGAATTGGGCGGTACCTTCGCCAGCTTGAACGGGCCGCTGTTCGCGCGCTGGTCCGGTGAACGCTTGGAGTTGGGCTTCCGAGTTGGGCTTGGACACGTCAACCCTGGCCAGAACTGCCACGGTGGCATGCTTTGCACTTTCGCGGACATCCTGATCTCGACTGCGGCGCAGTACCAGACGGACATCCCGCGTCAGTTCCTCCCCACGATCAGCCTGCAAGCGGACTTTCTGGCCGGGGCACCCCTGGGAAGTTGGGTCCAGGGGCAGGCCGAAATTCTCAGGGTCACGCGCAATCTCGTCTTCTCTCAGGGCCTGATCCAGGCGGACGGACAGGTAGTCATGCGCGCGAGCGGCGTGTTCAAGCGCGGACCTCTGCTGCCTGAAGCAGCGGGCGACCAGGCGCTGCGCCTGCCGGGCATGCCGGCGCGCCCCTAGCGAGCCATTCATTCGTTAGCGGTGAATCCGCTGGACTTGATGATTGGCTCCCAGCGCCGGGTATCGGCGACAATCAGGTCGACTAGAGCACTCGGTGAACTCGTCGCAGGTTCCATCCCGAACTTGGCAAAGCGCTCGCGCAATTCGGGCGACGAGGTCGCCTTGTTCAGGACATCCGCGACATGGGTCACTAGCGCCGGTGGCGATTTGGGGGGGCATCAACACGGCGAGCCAGGCTTCGGACACCACGTCCTTGTAGCCGGACTCCACCATGGTGGGGACCTCGGGCATGAAGGGGCTGCGCACGGCGCCAAAGGTGCCCAGCACTCTGAGCTTGCCGGCGTGGTAGTGTGGCAAGGCCTCGCCAACCGCGTTGATGCTCACAGGGATCTGCCCGCCCATCACATCCGTCGACAGTGCCCCGCCCTTGTAGGGCACGTGCGTCAAAATCAGGCCGGTGGCCTTCTCGAGCATGATGCCGGCGAAATGCAGCGTCGTTCCAGCGCCCGACGATCCATACAAGGCCGATTGAGGGTTGGCCTTGACCCACTCGACATACTCGCGCATGTTCTTGACTGACGCGGGCACTGCCGGACCCGCGCAGAAGGCATAGCCGGATCGGACGTAGACCGTCACAGGCGTCAGATCCTTGATGGGGTCGTACCCCAGCTTCTTGAAGCTGTGCGGATAGTCCGTCAGCGCTAAGTCAGGCGTGAACAGCAGCGCGCTGCCGTCGGGATCGGAGGCTCGAGGTGCCTGCACAGCCAGTCTGCCCGAAGCGCCGAGCTTGCTCTCGACAAAGATGCCACCCGGAACGGCAGGTCGGATCGCCTCGGCCAGAACGCGCGCCAATGCGTCAGTACACCGCCTGGCGCGAAGCCGACGAACATCTTCGTCGCCTTGTTGGCCGGCTGGGCGATCGAAACTGTCGCCGTGAGCGCGCCTGGGAAGAGCGCTGCAGGTGCGATCAGGAAAGTGCGCCGATTGACCATAATGTCCCCTCTTGAACTTCTTCCCTGCAAATCATTGGTGCGATCAGATCTTGCGGCTTAGACCCGTCCAGTAGGCATCGCGAAGCACGTTCTTTCGGATCTTCCCGACTGGCGTGGTCGGCAGCGGCTCGGTACGGAACTCGACGCTACGCGGACACTTGTAGCCGCCGATCAATGACTTGCAGTGGACGATGAGTTCATCCCCGGTGGCCACATGCCCGTCCTTGAGAACCACCACCGCATGCACCGCTTCGCCCCACTTCTCGCTCGGGATGCCGATAACAGCAGTCTCACGCACGGCGGGATGCTGGTAGAGGGCACGCTCGACGTCGACGGAGTAGACGTTCTCTCCCCCTGTGACGATCATGTCCTTGATGCGGTCGGCCACGTAGAGAAACCCGTCCTCGTCAACATAGCCGGCATCGCCGCTGTGCATCCAGCCTTCCTTCAACACATCCTTCGACGCCGCGGGATTGTTGAAGTAGCGAGTCATCACGTTGTCGCCGCGAATCTGGATCTCCCCGTTCTCACGCGGCTTGGCCTCCGTGCCGTCCGGACGGGCAATACGCACCTGCATTCCCGTCACGGCACGTCCCGCAGATTTCATGCGCTCGGGATGGTCGGCGACGGCTTCCAGGTGATCGCGCCATTTGAACGCGGTCGCGTACCCAGCGGTTTCGGTCATGCCGTAGATCTGGTGGAAGCCCCAGGTTGGCAACTCGCGCATTGCGGCCTTCATGATGCTCTCTGGCATCGGTGAGCCGCCGTAGACACAGGTCCTCACGCTGCTCAGGTCGTAGTCCTTCAGGTTCGGCTGATTCATCAGCATGTTGATCATCGTCGGCACCAACACCACATTGGTCACCTTGTGCTGCGAGATCGCGGACATCACCGGTTCTGGATCGAACTTCGGAAGGATCACGTGCGTGCCTGCGGCCAGCGTGATGTACCAGGAAGGACCGGCGCCCGACAGGTGGAACATGCCGCCGACATGCATGTGCGTCAGGTCGTCGCGATAGGGCAGCGTGGCGAGGAAGCACACAGACACATAAACCACATTGCGGTGTGACAGAGCGACGCCCTTGGATTGAAGCGTCGTACCCGACGTGTACAGCACAATGTAGAGATCGTCGTTCTTGCGATCTGCGTCTTGAATCGGCTGATGGTCGGCGATCAGTTGCTCGTAGCTCAACATCCCGTCTGGCGTTGCTTCCTCCCCGATGTAGATCAGTTGCAGATCGGATCCGATCTGCAATTCCTTTGCTTGTTCGAGAAAGGCATCGTCGACGAACATGACGAGGGCGCCGGAATCGCGCAGAGCGAAACTGTTCTCGGGGACTGACCAGCGAACATTCAGCGGGGCAAACGCCGCGCCGCACCAGGGAATCGCAAAGAAAAGCTCGAGATAGCGGTCCGAATTCATTGCCAACGCGGCGACGCACTGGCCAGGCTCTACACCAAGCTGGCGCAGTGCGGCAGCCATACGCGGGACGCGGTCGCCGATCTCGCGCCACGTGCGGCGTCTGTCACGATAGATTGTTCCGGGGCGGTCGGGCTGCTCCATCACAGCTTGCTTTAGGATCTGCGTAGCCTGCATTTATGAACTCCTCGCGATGATTGGTAAGAGATCAGCCCGCGGCGATCGCCGGCTGAGGATCCGTAAACCAGCGTCCGCGGCGCACGGACATGCCTGGAATGCCCATCGTCTCCATGACGCAGCCATAGCCTTGGCGCCCGTCGAGAAGCCACTTCATCTGAGCCGTGAAAGTCACGGTCGCCGCGTAGGCATTCCAGGGCGCACCCACATCGGCCACCGCGTGCATGTGGAATACCTTGCCGCGCACATCGGTGACCTTCATGTCCATGCCAACGACGGCGACGCCCAGCCGAGTGTTGGTCAGCTCCAAATCGGTGACGCCGTAGACCTCTCCCTTGTCGAGGACGTATCCGTGGGCGAGCGTGTGGTCCTTGCCGTTGGGCGCATCCATGTCCAGCAACGTGATGATGTGGAAGGCAAGGTCGTCGTCAAACGCCGCGGAGATCGAGTTCTGCGCGTTCATTGTGACTGGATTGCGGTGGCCCCAACTGTGGTCCATGCGCTCGACACAATCGACCTTGAACTCCTTTCCACGGATCTTTACCGTGCCGGTGACACGCCCTGTCATGTCGAAGTGGCCGCCCCAAGCCGCCCCCAGGCCCGATCCCGCATGCTGCTTCTCCACGGTCTTCGCGGCCTTCGGACTGTGGGCAGGGTCGTGGATGTCGAACGGATCCATCATGCCGATCCAGTCGACGTGGATCTCGGTGTCGTTGTAGCCCACATAGTCGATGCGATAGTCACGCGGCGGCTTGACGGCCTTGATCCTGAGGCCAGTGGGCGAGTCGATCTCGGACCAGCGCTTGGGCGCCGGCAGATGTGGCTGCACGTCAAAATACAGAAGGTCTGATCGTGTATCGGACAGCGCACCGTACACCGTGACGTCGTTCACCATCACACCGATGCCGGGACGCACAACAACGTAGACCGTGACAAGCAGATGCTCTTCGGGCAGCGCGATCGGGAAGAAGTAGGTCTCGGCCCAGGTGTAGCCGGCGTCGGCCGGCGTGTGGTATTCGAGATCTTGTGCGGTAATCATTTGTCAATTCCTTGTCAATCGGGTCAGTCGGTCGTTCGGATTCGCAGCGCCACATCGAGCGGCAGGATCGCGTCAGGTTCAGGTTCAATGCTCTGAGGTAGGAACCAAGAGCGCTGCGCGTCGAGCAGATGGCGTGTTTTCAAGACCACCACCCTTTCGATGTCGTGCCGAGCCTCTTCGGCGAACTCGCGGGACCCTCGGACCACAACGCTGATCTCGTCTTCGAGCCGCGCGGTCACCGCCCGCACCTCTGGCGGCCGCGGGCCCAGTCTTTCGTGGACCACTGTGGCTTCGGCGACCGCCGTTTGCAGTGAAGTTCCCATATCGACGGGCACCGCCCTCACAACCTCGCGCGCAATCTCGAGCTGAACCGCGAGTTCGAGCCGCTCGCGATCCATGCTGTAGGGCAGACGGCTGCGGTAGAAATCGAGCCAGTCCACCACAAGCTTCAACTGCTGCCGCGCGAGCGGGTTCTGGGGGTCGATCGCAGGGGCGACGACATCCATCAGAGCCTTAGCGGCCGCGCGGAAATCATTGTCGGCATGATTGGCCATCAGAGCACCTCCTCGAGCGCACTGCGCAGTTCCTCGGCCAGAAGGTAGGCTGCAGTCTGCAGCCGTGCCACGACGATGTTCTGGTGCGACTTGCCCAGGCGCACCACCCGATAGGCTGTTCCGAGCACTGTGGTCACCTGCTGGTAGCGATTGAGGACTTCGTAGAAGTGCAGCTTGACCGGATCGATCTCCAGGCCCGATGCCTCCTGGTAGCGGTCGTAGAACTCCTCGAGGGGCATTAGTCCGCAGATCAGGTAGGTCTTTCCGTCTTCGGCCATGTGGCCGATCACACGGGCGGTCGACCATGCGAGGTCACGGTGGCGGTCTCCGATATAGGCACGTTCCCAGTCGAGGACTGCCGTGAATGCGCCACTGGCTTCGTCGAAAAGGAAGTTGCCGGCGCGGTAGTCGCCATGCACCACGCTGGCCCGGTCCAGCGTGGGCACATTGCGCGCGAGCCAGCTGGCCGCGACGTCCATCAGCGCGAACTCCTCGCCGCGATCCTCCTCCCAGACCCTTAACGTGCGGTTGATCTGCAGTTGAGCGCTCTCCGTGGTCCCGATCTCGGGTCGACTGAAGGACTCGAGATGCGCACCTTCGTGGTCAAAGGTGTGGATCTTCGCGAGGTAGTCCACGAACTGCGGCCCCAGCATCTGCCGAAGCCGTGGACCGAAGTTTGTGCCGATACCGGTCACGCTGCCGCTCACAATAGACGTCGGCTTCGCAACGCCATTCGCAAACGCGTAGATCAGTGCCGGCTCTGGGAACCACTTGCCGTCGGGGTCAACCCAATACATCTTCGGCACCGGCACGAGGCCCTCTAGAGCGCGCAGCAACTCGAACTCGCGCAGGCGGCTCGATGCATTGATCGACTCCGACGGCTCCATGCGCACGACCAGATCGGAAATCGTCCGTCCTAGGGTCGGATCGTTCCAGCGAAGCGTGAATCGCATCTGCAGCTTGGAGGCGCCACCGGCTAGCCAGCATTGATCAGACACTTCAAAGTCGTCCTGGAGCGTGTCCTTCAGCAATGCGATCAGTGAGCCGGACAACACTTCCAGACTCACCATCGAATAGGACGGCCCGCTGCGGCGTTCCATCTTTCGCGTCAGGAGCCGATCGATCTCGGGTTCGATCGGGTAGCGCCTGCGCAGCGCCTCGACAAACTCCGACGTCGGCGTATCGCGAATGTCGAATGTGTTCACTTTTCTCCCTGCTGACATGAATTGATCTCCTTGCTCATCTGGCGCAGATGGCACCTATGAGCTGTTCCCACGGTGGCGGCCTGCATCCCGCCGGCGATAAACCGATCGGCGGCAAGAAGGAGATCCTCTGGTGACCGTCCGCGCGGCGATCTCAACGACAAGGCTTCTCCGGCCTGTGTGCAGGTGTGGCCCATGACTTCAGGCGAGGCTTTCTCTCAAAACCTGCTTGAGCACCTTGCCGGCGCCGCTCAGCGGCAGTTCAGCGGCGACCTTCAACTCCTTCGGAATCTTGTAACGAGCGAGCCTCGGTCCGCAGAACGCCTGCAGCGTTTCGATGGTGACCGCGGCGCCTGGCTTCAGTACCAACACAGCGCAGACGCGCTCGCCCCATTGAGGATCAGGCCTGCCAATTACCGCGGCCTGAAGGATCTCCGGGTGCTCCTGCAGCGCACTCTCGATCTCGGCCGGATAGATGTTCTCACCGCCACTGATGATCATGTCCTTGAGGCGGTCGTTGACATAGAGATAGCCATCGTCATCCAAGCTCCCCACGTCGCCCGTGCGGAACCAGCCGTCGCTCCCAAGGGCAGCCGCAGTGGCCTCAGGACGACGCCAGTAGCCAGCCATGACTGTCGCGCCGCGGACACAGATCTCGCCCTTGATCCCGGCTTGATGAATCGTCTTCCCGTCGGCCGCAATCAGCTTTACCTCGGAGAGGGGCACTGCACGGCCGGCGGAGTTCAGTCGGTCCATCGCCGACGCAGTCTCGAGAAAGGTGCACAGCGAGACGACTTCGCTCATGCCGTAGGTATGGCTGACAGCGATGTGACGGCTCGCGTAGAGGCGTAGCAGCGATTCCGGGCTTGGTGCCCCACCCACAATCAGCAGGCGCAGGCTGGACAGGTCAGCAGCATCAAAATCGGCGTTCTGGCTGAGCATCAACATCATCGTCGGGACTGAGAACGTCATCGTGATCCGATGCTCCTCAATGGCGGCTATTACAGCGCCAGCCTCGAAGCCGCGATGCAAAACGACCTCACCACCCATGATCAGCAGTGGCGACAGGAGCACGAACAGGCCACCAACGTGGAACATAGGCGCGGTCGTGAGCAGCTTGTCTTCCGCAGTGATGCCATAGCAGAGAATCCAGTTGAGATTGTTGGCCCAGAGGTTGCCGTGAGTCAGCATCGCGCCCTTTGGGACACCCGTCGTGCCGGAGGTGTAGACCAAGGCAGCGATGTCATTCGCCTGCACCTCGGCACGCGGCGGCGGTTCGGAAGGCCGCGCCAGGAACCCGTCAAGTGACAGCCAGTCCGGGGCAGGACCGCCAGCGTGGATGTACTCGCGGCATGGCAGCTCGGCACGCATCGGCTCGATGAGCTGGAGATGTTCGGTTCCGACGATCAAAGTGTGAACGTCCGCGTCGACGATCAGTTTCCCAAGCTCCGCTGCTGTCAGTCGAAAGTTGAACGGGACGAAGATTGCGCCCAATGAGCCTGCCGCCAGCAGCCCGAACAGGCATTCGGGGCGATTGAACCCGAGGAACCCGACGCGATCGCCCTTGCGAACGCCCAGCTCGTACAGCATGGCGGCGAAACGCTCGGCGGCCAATGCCATTGCCGCGTATGTCCAGGTTCTTCCTTCGAAGGTGAGCGCCGGCCGATCCGCAGCGAGCGCGGCTCTGCGCGCGAAGGACGCCCACAGCGTTGTCGGGTCCTGGACTGGCGTCGCCATCCTCATGCTGGTTTCCCCCATGGCGATCGTTCAGCGACCCACAAAGTTCGGCTTGCGGCGGGCGGCGACATCGCAAATGCCGTTCCAGCCATCCTCGGTGCGCGTGACACGAGTCATGGCACGCGCCTCCTGCTCCATCTGCGACTCAATCGGCTGTGACCATGTCGACAGCAACAAGTTCTTGATCTCGCCGAATGCCACGGTAGGTCCCGCGGCCAACTCACGGGCCAGCGCCCAGGCCTCGTCGTGAAGCGCGGCATCATCGACCACATGACTGATCAGGCCGGCCTCCAACGCCTGCTCGGCACTCCAAGTCTGGTTGCGCATGAAGAATTCGGCGGCGCGACGGATGCCGACGCGCCTTGGAATGAACGTTGTCCCGCCGCCGTCAGGCAGCAAGCCGATGCCGGTGTAGGCGGCATAGAAGTTCGCGGAGCGGGCCGCAATGCAAAAGTCCGCCGCCGCACACATCGCAACGAAGCCACCGACGGCCAGCGAATGAACCGATACGACAACAGGGGCATTCATTCGCGCGAGTCGCGACAGCGCGGAATGCAACCCTACAGTCGCGTTCTTGATGAAAATCTGCAGCGCTGCACGGTCGCGGTTCATGGTCTTGAGGTCGGCGCCCACGCCAAAGTACTTGCCGGCGGCGTCGATAAGTACACAGCGCACCGAAGGGTCCTCATCGCATTCGGTTGCAATGCGGCTCAGCTCAGTGTTGAAGCGCAGGTCCATGGGGTTGCCGCGCTCGGGCTGATTGAAGGTGACGTGAGCAATTCCGTCCTGGATATTGAGCTTGAACGATTCGTATGTCATGGTGGTTCCGGTGATTCAGTCGCGGCACTTCTGGCGTGCAATGACCATCTTCATGATCTGCGCAGTACCATCGCCAATCTGCAGGCCGAGCAGGTCTCGCAGGCGCTGTTCGAACGGCATTTCCTTCGAGTAGCCGCCGTGACCATGGGTCAGCAGGCAGGTGTTGACAATGTCGTAGGCGAGCTTCGGTCCCCACCACTTGCACATGGCCGCCTCGGCGGTGTGTGGGATGCCCTGATCTTTCATCCAGAGCGTCTGCAGACAGAGCAAGCGTGCACCGGTCCAGTGCGTCTCGGCCTCGGCCAGCGGAAAGGTCACGCCCTGGTATTCGCTCAATGCCTTGCCGAAGGTGAAGCGCTCGCGTGTGTATCGCCATGCGGCATCGAGCGAGAGCCGCGCTACTCCCAGGCAAAGAATTCCGAGCAAGGCGCGGCTGTAGTCGAAGCCGGCCATGACCTGCGAGAAGGCGTTGTTTTCTTCGCCCAATCGATACTCTGCAGGAATCCGTACGCCATCGAAAAAGAGCGAACCGCGGCCAACGCTGCGAGTCCCGTGATCGTCGAATTCGGTTCGAGTGATTCCTTTCGTGTCGAGAGGAATGAGGAATGAACTGATGCCCTTGGCGCGCGATTCCGTCGTTCCCGTCCGCGCGAATACGACCGCGAAATCGGCCTGCGAAGCCATACTTATCGATGTTTTCTCCCCGTCGATCACGTACGAATCGCCTTCGCGACGTGCCTTCAGCTTGAGGTTGGCGGCATCGGAACCACCGCCTGGCTCGGTCAAGGCGATCGCAGGGATCAGCTTGCCCCGCAGCATCCCCTCGATCCAGGGCTTGACGACTTCTCTTTCGCCGAAGGCGTTAAGAATCTGGCCCAGTAGCGAGGCCGTGATGGTGATGTAGCCGATGTTCAGGTCGTCGCCGCACAAGGCCTCCACCACAAGCCCGGCTGTGAGGCAATTCTGTCCAAGCCCGCCAACATCTTCCGGCAACTCGATGCCGAACAGGCCCAAGTCGCCCATCTTCTCCAGTGTCGGTCGATGCAGCTTCCCCTGTTGGTCGCGCAGCCGATAGTTTGGAGCGATGTGGTCTCTAGCGAAGACACGCGCAGCTTCAACGAGTTCGTTCTGCTCTGATGAAAGAGTGAAATCCATCTGGCTTCCTCAGACCTGAATCCAGTCGCTGATCGGATCCATCTGCTTGGTGCCTGCGTTGTAGGAGTACATGCGACCGGTAGCGATCCGGTGGAGGCTGAGGTCGACCGGCAGGCCGATTAGCCCACCGCTGTCCCAGTTCTTGATCGACTCCAGCGCGACCTTCATGTTCGCGAGGTTCAAAGGCTTACCGGCCTTGATGCATCGCTCGGCGATCTCCGCGAAGATCATTCCGGACAGCCAAGCTTGAATGGTGAAGATCGAGATGTCTTTCAGGTCCGGCTTAGCCTTGGTGATCTGCTCGCGCATGGTCCTTGCCATCGTCGCCTCCTTGTCGTAGGCATAGCGATACGGAAAGAGGCCGGTCCACTTCTCTCCCAGGGCACCAATCGCCTGGTAAGTAGGGATGTCCATGCTATAGGTTGTTCCAACAACCTGAGATGTCAGCCCAGCCTCGCGCATCTGACGAATGAACTCTGGGATCGGCGCGAGCACATAGCCCTGAAAGATCACAAAGTCGGGCTTGGCGCGCCGAAGCTTGGCGACTTCGCCAGAGACGTCCACGCCGGCCGGTTTGGTGACGATTTCCGCCACGATCGGGAGACCAAGCTTCTCAGCGCGCGCCTTCCCCGCAGGAATTCCCTCCCGCCCGAACTCTAGCTCGCTGTATACGTAGGCGACAGTGGGCTTCTTCGCCGAGCCTTTCGCCGTGCTGGCGATGTACTCCATAAGAATTTCCTGCATCAACGGATATGTGGGCCCCGTGCTGAAGTAGTGAGGCATGCTCACCGGATCGACCAGAGCCTGAGCACAGGAAGTGCTGGTGACCATGACAGTTCCGGCTTCGATCAGATCGCGTGCTGTGGCCTTGCCCAATCCCGTCCCGTCGACAAAGAAAAAGGATGGCTTGTATTCAGCCATCATCTTCTTGACCACTGGAACACCCACATCCACCTTGTAGGACGTGTCTTCAGAGACGTATTTCAGCTTGTGGCCCAGAACGCCACCGTTGGCGTTTCGCCAATTGCAGTACTCGGCCAATCCGAGGTCCGAAGCAACACCTGCGAAGGAAAATAGGCCTGTCAGAGGTTGTGCGCCGGCGATCACGATGTCCGGCTTGGTGCCCTGTGCGCGAACCGCGAGCGGGCCTAGGACGGCAGCGGCACCGATGCCTGCGGTGATTGTTCGTCTTGCGAAATTGACCATGTTTATCTCCTTTGAATACGATCACCACCGACGGATCCGGCAGTTCTGATCGGCCAGGCGGCTCGACCTTTCAGTGATCGTACACATGCACACGATACGATAGTGTTCGGGTTTACCCAGAGTTCACCCATGGACAGTGTTCGTCCAGATTCCGACCGGCTCTCATAGCGAAAACACCGAGTGACCGCTCTAGTACACATGCATACTATCTGCTACAGCACGGCATAAACGGTGGCGTGCCGCCTTGAAGCAACGATCAGCTCGTCCGAGTCCATCAACCTTATGGAGACCGCTATGAACAAGTACTGGAAACGAATGGCCGCCCCGCTAGTGGCAGCCCTCACACTCATCGCTTCGGCAGCGCAGGCCCAGACCACTCTTCGCTACTCGAACTGGCTGCCGCTGGGCCATCCTCTTCGCGCACAGGTCATGGAGCCCTGGGCGGAAGAGGTTGCCAAGGCGACGCAGGGGCGAGTGAAGGTCGAGGTGTCTCCCAAGGTCATCGGGACCGTGGCGGGACAGTTCGACGCCATTGTCGATGGCCTCGCCGATGTCGCGCTGTTCGTCCCTTCCTATTCAGCCGGCCGCTTCGAACTCACCGAGTTGATGGAACTGCCCTTCCTGGCCGACAGCGCCGCGGTCCGTTCACCCGTGACGTACAAGTTCTATGCCCAAAACCTGGCAAAGTTCGATGAGTACAAGGGAGTGACGGTGTTGAGCCTCTTTCCGGGTCCCGCACAGCACGTGTCGACTGCAAAGCGTCCGGTCAAGACAATCGAGGATTTCCAAGGCTTGAAGCTGCGCAGCCCGAGCCCGATCGCCTCGCAAACCATCACGCTGTTGGGCGGTATTCCAGTACTCAAGCCGGCGACCGAGATCTACGAGATGGTCTCCGGGGGACTGCTTGACGGCGCCGTCTTTACGATTCCGGATGCGCTGAGCTTCAAGCTGACCAACCTCTTGCCACGCGTCGGCATCGTTCCCGGCGGTCTGGGCGCCACGGTGATCGTCCTCGGCGTGAACCCGGCTAAGTGGAAGACGATCGGCGAGGCAGATCAGCAGGCCATCATGAAGGTGTCCGGCGAGAAACTCGCACAAGCCGTCGGCACGGCGTATGACATTGCCGAGAAAGAGTCACTTGAAGCCACCCGCAAAGCCGGCGGTACTGTCGAGACCCTTAGTCCTGCATTGGTTACCGCAATGAAGCAGCGGGTGTTGCCGATCGAGCAAGGCGCCATCGAGAAGGCCCGAAAGAAAGGAGTCGCTGATCCGGCCGCATTGATCGCCATCCTTCGATCCGATCTGGCCAAGGCCACCAAGTAAGGGAAGAAAAGGATCCCGTTGCGCACTCGACGCCACGGGATCCTTCCAGGTCAGGTATTGGAGAGTCCCTCCAGGCTAGACCCAGACGGTTGGCGACGGATCGGTATAGAAGCGGCCTCGCCTCTGGTTGAGATATGGCAGGTTGTAGTTCGGCAGCACCACGCCGTAGCCTTCGCGCTCGCCAAGCGACCAGCGCATCATCGAATTGAACGTGATCGCGCTCGGATATGGACTCCAAGGCGCGCCTATGTCTGCGGTGGCCCGTAGGTGAAAGACCTCCCCGCGGGTGTCCTTCACGGTCATCTGAAGCCCGGTGCACATCAGGCCGTGGTGATTGCTCGTCATAGTAACTTCGCTGGTCAGACCGTAGACCTTGCCGTCTTGCAGCACGTAGCCATGTGTGAGCTTGAACTGCTCGGCGCCCTTGAGGTCTGGATTCCAGGGACAGATCATGTGGAACGCCAGGTCTTCGCCGAAAGTTGCCGACACGATGTACATGTTCTTGATCACCATCGGGTCCCGCGGCCCCCAGCTATGGTCCATCCGTTCGATGCTGTCGACTTTGAAGGTCTTGCCGCGAACGGTGAGGGTTCCCGTCGCACGTCCGGTCAGGTCGAAATGGCCGGCCAGGTGCTTCTTGCGCGTGTCGATGTCGGCATGCATGTCTTCGACCCGACCCGCCTGGGGGCTGTGCGCGGGGTCATGGATGTCAAAGGGATCCATCAAGCCCTCCCAGTCGACATGGATTTCGGTACCATCGAAGCCTTCGTAGTCGATGCGGAAGTTCCTAGGCGCCGACGTCGCGCGGATGCTCAAGCCGATTGGCGAGGTCAGCTCCGAGAACTTCTTCGGGGCCGGCAAGTGCTGGTTGTCGTTGTAGTGCAGCAGATCGGATCGGTTGTCTGACAGCGCCCCGCAAACCATGATCTGGTTCGACATCACGCCCATCGCGGGCCGTGCGCACACGTAGACCAGCGCGTAGATGTGCTCTTCGGGAATGACGATCGGAATGAGATAGGTCTCAACCCAGTTGTGGTCGGCGTCTGGGGGATTCTGATAGTCGATTTGTTCGGCGGTGATCATGCAGGGGCCTTCTCGGTAGGAGTGGAAAGTGCGAGTGCAGCAGCGATGGAAGGGAGCCGGTTGGACTCAGTATCGAAGCCAAGAGGCAGGAACCACGCGCGCTGGACGTCGAGCCACGCCTTCGCGTTCACGGCGACGGCGCGGTCGATCCGCCGGCGGGTGGCTTCGTCGATGTCGGCGGACGATCGCACGAGCGCACTCGTGGCGGCCGTCAGCCGGGCGGTCGCGGCCTGTATGTCGGTCTCGGTCGCGTCGGGCTCCTTTATAAATCCGACGCCGCAAGCAAGGGAGCGCTCGAGTGCGGAAACAGCATCACGATCGCACGCTCTGGTGCACGGCATGAGAGCCTGAGCTAGCTCGACGGCGCTTCGCAGTTCGAAGCGAATGCGCTCGGACCGGTATGGAAGCCGGTCGCACACCATTGACAGAAACCCGCAGACCATGCGCAGTTGTTCCACCGCCAGCGGGTTCGACGTATCGACCGCTGGTGTGACGACATCCTTCAAGGCCTTGATCGCGGCGCGCAGCCCGATGACGGTGTGATCTGACATCAGAGCAACTCCTCAAGTGTCTTGCGCAGCTGTTCAGCCGCGAGATAGCCCACGGGCTCAGCCGAAGCGAGCAAGATGTCCTGGTGCGTCTTTCCTAGATGCACAACCCGGTAGGCAGACGCAAGAGCCGACACGACGAGCTGGTAGCTGTTGAAAATCGTGTAGTAGCGAAGCCTCGCCGGATCGACGCTCAGTCCCGACAGCTTCTCGTAGCTCTCGAAGAACTCGTCAAGTGGCACCAACCCGCTGGCAAGGAAGGTCTTTCCGTCCTCTGCCATGTGGCCGAAAGCATGGTTCGCGGTCCACGCGAGGTCGCGGTGGCGATCGCCAAGATAGCCGCGCTCCCAGTCCAGCACGGCGGTGATTTCGAGGCTGTTCTCGTCGAAAAGGAAGTTCCCTGAACGGTAGTCGCCATGCACGATGCCCACCGCATCGAGGGTCGGCAGATTTCGCTCCAACCAGTTGGCCGCGACCTCGGCCAGCGGGAAGTCGTCCCCACGGTCCTCCTCCCAAATGCGGCGCGCACGATTCAGCTGCCTGAGTGCGCTTTCCGTCGTTCCGATCGGGGGCACGTCGAATGCCGACATGTCGGCTTCGCCCACGTCGAACGTGTGAATCGTCGCCAGCATGCGCACGAATTGCGGGGCTAGGCGCTGACGCAGTTCGGGACCAAAATTGGTACCGATGCCAGCCAGTCGTCCCGAAGCCGTCGCACGCGGCTTGGTGACCCCCTCACAGAACGAATAGAGCAGAGCCGGCTCCGGAAACCACTCCGCCTCCGCGTCGACCCAGAATGCATGAGGTACAGGCACCACGCCCTCAAAGGCCTTCAGAAGTTGGAACTCTCGGGCTCGGCTTGTCGAATTGACCGATTCGCTGGGCTCCATGCGCACAACCATCCGGTCCGCAGAGGCACCTCGTCCGGGCGCGTTCCAATGCAGGGTGTAGCCCATCTGGATCTTCGATGCGCCACCGGCAAACCAGCGTTGATCGGCGATGCGGAAAGGGCCTTCGACCGCATTGCTGAGGAACGCCGTCAGGTGTTCGGTCATGCGCTCAAGGCTCGCGCCCGCATAGGCCGGATCCGCTCGATGCGTCATCTTGCGTGTCAGCATCTTGTCCATCTCGCGCTCGGCCGGAAAAGTTGAGCGCATCCGCTCGATCAATGCAGGCCCTGGGCGGTCGCGATCCGATTGGGTGACAGACAGCGGTGCGAGCCGATGAGCCCTGCCGTAGGGCGTACCAGATGTCGTATGCATGTGTACGATCATGCTGCACACGATATGCAGATGCATGAGTACTTTCCCCAGTGGGGGCTCTTTGGTTGTACGTTAGCGTACGACGTCGCTTCATCATCGGGCGAGCCCTCCAACCAACAGTCAACCACTATGGAATTCGATCCCGTGTTGGCGCGGCAGCGCGCCAAGGCTATGCGTGATGACGGGCAGTGGAACGACCAGACCATCCACGACTACTTCAGTGCCGCACTCGCAGCCTTCCCGGACAAGACGGCGATCGCGGACCATGCCTCGCGCTCGGCGCCGACGCACCGGCTTACCTATCGCGAACTCGATGCGCTAGCCGAAAGGATCGCGGCATCGCTCACCCGTATGGGGATCCGCCGCGGCGAAGTTGTCTCTGTCCAGCTGCAGAACTGCTGGCAGTATCTCGCCATCGCGCTCGCCTGCGCCAGGACCGGCGTCGCGATCAATCCGTTGATGCCGATCTTCCGCGAACGTGAGCTTGAGTTCATGCTCAACCTCTGCGAGTCGTCAGTGTTCATCGTGCCGGCTACCTTCAAGGGCCGGGATCATGCGGGCATGGTGCGAGCGCTTCGACCGCGCCTGCCCAGGCTGCGCCATCTGATCGTGGTGGGGGAAGACGGCGAGGATGGGTTCGATCGGATCTTACTGAACGACAGTTTGCAGTCTTGCTGTAACGAGGCGGCACGGCCCTCCTCCCGACCCTTGCACCCCGATGAGGTTGCCCTCGTGATGTTCACCTCCGGTACGACCGGCGAGCCCAAGGGCGTCATGCACACGTCGAACACGATGCTCTCGACCTTGAGCACGGCGATGCGCTCCCTCGAGATGACCCCGGGCGACGTCGCTCTGTGCGCCGCACCGATGGGCCACCTGCTCGGCTTCGCACTGCTCGGTGTCTTCCCGTTTATGTTCAAGGGAACCACCGTCATCATGGACAGTTGGGATGTGGATCAGGCCGTTCGCCTCATGGTTGAAGAAAGAGTCACCTTCACGGCTGGCCCCACGCCGTACTTGGCGGACCTCTGCAATGCAGTGGCCAAGGGAGCCGCTCGGCCCTCAAGCCTGCGCGTATTCTGCTGCGCCGGCGCACCGATTCCGCCTGTTCTGATCGAACGGGCCGACACCGAGCTCAACATGACAGTCTGCTCGCTCTGGGGCATGACCGAAGTGCAGGCCGGCCTGATCACCGAGATCGGCCGCGGCCGAGCACATTCAGCGCTGGCCGATGGGCGTCCGCCGCCCGGCATGGAGGCGAGGATCGTCGATGATGCAAGTTCGCAGCTGCCGGTGGGGCAGACCGGACGGCTCCAAGTGCGCGGCAGCGGTGTGTTCGCGGGTTACCTGAAGCATCCGGAATGGAACGACACCGATTCCGAAGGCTGGTTTGACACCGGCGACTTGGCCTACGTGGTCAACGATGGAGGCGACATCCGCATCAACGGCCGTTCGAAGGACATCATCAAGCGCGGCGGCGAAAGCGTGCCGGTCGTGGAGGTCGAGGCCCTGCTGGCACGACACCCGGCCGTCTCCGCGGTCGCCATCGTCGGCTGGCCCGATGCGCGGCTCGGCGAGCGGGTGTGCGCCTTCATCACGCTGCGTGACGCAGCGACGTTCAACCTCGATGAGATGCAGCGCTATCTGAGGGCTTGCAAGTTAACGCCGCAGTACTGGCCAGAGCGGATCGAGCTCCGGGATGACCTCCCGCGTACACCCAGCGGCAAGGTGCAGAAATTCAAGCTGCGCGAGCTAGTTCAGACTTTGACCGATAAGGCGACCTAGTGTCATCGCTGGTTCAATCAGGTACCAGGCGGATCAAGCGCTTACCGAGGTTCTCACCACGGTACAGGCCGGCGATTGCATCCGGCGCCTTTTCGATTCCATCCAATACTTCCTCGATGTAGCGAAGGCTGCCGTCGCGTAACCACTTCGCGAGATCGACGCGAGCCACGCTGGCATACTCCGGATGGTCGAAGATCACGAAGCCCTGCATGCGCGCACGCTTGGTAAGCAGGTGACGCTCGACTCGGGGACCCCGCGGGGGCGGGTCCCAGTTCGCAACCGAAGCTGTTCCGCAGATCACGATGCGTGCACCGACATTGAGATGAGCCATCACCGCGTCGCTGATCGCCCCCGCGGTGTTGTCGTAGTAGACGTCAACGCCCCCGCTACACGCCCGCGCCAAGTGCTCCTCAAAATCAACGGCCTTGTAGTCGACGGCGACGTCGAAGCCGAAACGCTCTGCGCACAGCGCGCGTTTGACCCGCCCGCCCGCGATACCCACCGTGCGGCACCCCTGCAGCCGCGCGATCTGTCCAACGCAGGAGCCGACCGCGCCAGCCGCCGTGGAAACCACGACCGTCTCGCCGGCGCGCGGCTGCCCAAGTTGCAACAGGCCGTAGTGCGCAGTGACACCGTTGATGCCCATCACGCCCAGCGCACTTGACATCGGAAGCCCGTCGTCCTCGATGCGGCGCTGAATGGCGGCGCCCTCGACCAGAGCGAAATCCTGCCAGCCAAACAGGCCTGTGACGGCAACACCGACCGGCCACGCCGGGTCGTTCGATGCCACGACCCGCCCGCAGGCGAATGAGCGCATCACGGCTCCCACCGCGACCGGCTCCGCGTAGTTGCCGACAGCATTGACCCAGCCGCGCATTGCAGGCTCGACCGACAACCACAGATTGCGAACTAACACTTGGCCCGGGCCTGGTGTCCCGACCGACCCCTCGACGATCTCGAAGTGCTCGGCCTGCGGGATGCCCGACGGACGGCTTCGCAGCCGCACTTGCCGGTTAATCAAAGAGTTCATCGCAGCGTCTCCATCAAGGTTCCACCTGAGTTGCAAATCGGAGAGAGTTGGTATAGTACACATGCGTACCATGCACATCCATACGCTGAAGCAACTTTCTATTTAAGAGGTAACCCCGATGGCAGGCCGATGGTTTGAGGAATTCGAAGTGGGGCAGTCCTTCGATCATGAGATCCGTCGGACCGTCATCGAGGCCGACAACATGTGGTTCAGCAACGCCACCTGCAATCCAGCGGCTATCCACATCGACTCAGAGTACTGCAAGAACACGGAGTTCGGCCGTCCATTGGTCAACAGCATATTCACCCTCGGCCTCGTCATCGGTCTCTCGGTACAGGAGACCACGCTCGGCACCACAGTCGCCAATCTCGGCATGACCGACACACGCTTTCCGAGTCCGGTGTTTGCGGGTGACACGATCCGCTCCCGCACGACGGTCAAGTCGGTACGCGAAAGCAAGTCTCGCCCGAACGCCGGAATCGTGACCTTTCTCCATCAGGGGCTGAATCAGCGCGACGAGGAAGTGTGCGTGTGCACGCGCCAAGCCCTCATGCTTCGCAAGCCAGAATGAAGACGATCAAGCTCCGCTCGATGCTCTTCGTGCCCGCGGACAGCGAACGCAAGCTGACGAAGTCGATCGGCAGCGTGGCCGATGCATTGATCCTCGACCTCGAAGACTCGGTCGCCGATTCGCGAAAGATAGGTGCTCGCACTACTGCCGCGGACTTCATTGCTTCACGGGCATCGGAGGTCAGTGCCAGCCTCTTCGTTCGCATCAATCCGCTCGACACCCTGCTGGCGATGGGCGATCTTGCTTCAATCGTCGTTCCCGGGCTGGCAGGCATCATGCTGCCGAAGACACACACTGCTGCCGACATCGACCGATTGGGGCACTGCCTTGACGCCCTCGAGGCACGCGCCGGCATCGAACCCGGTACCGTACGGATCGTTCCGGTCGCCACCGAGACCCCGCAGGCCATGCTGACGATGCAGAGTTTCGCGGCTCGGCTGAGCGAGCGCCTCGCGGGCATCACATGGGGCGCTGAGGATCTCTCGGCAGCCATCGGCGCAGTTTCCAATCGCGACGACGATGGCACCCTTTCGCCGCTCTATGCATGGGCCAACTCACTGTGTCTCTGCGCCGCCGCATCCTCCCGGGTGCCAGCAATTGATACGCTCTATGCAGACTTCCGCGACCCCGCCGGCCTTGCCGCAGCCTGTCGCGCTTCGCGTCGAAGAGGCTTTCGCGGCCGCATTGCGATCCACCCAGACCAGGTCGGCATCATAAACGAAGCCTATTCGCCGACGGAGACGGAGATCGCGCACGCACGCCGAATTGTTGACGCCTTCGAGGCGGCGCCTGAGGCAGGCACGCTGAGCATTGACGGCGTGATGCTCGACAAGCCGCATCTGACGCAAGCGCTCGAGACATTGAAGATGGCTTCCTAGACGGCCGCCAACACCAGTATTACGGAGACCCCTATGGATTTCTCAATCACAGAAGATCATCGCGCGATTCGCGACGGCGTGAGTACGGTCGTACGATCGTTCGACGATGAGTACTGGCTCGCGCGAGACGACGACGGCGAGTTCCCGCGCGCCTTTCATCGGGCCATGGCCGATGCTGGTTGGCTCGGCATCACAATGCCTCCAGAATACGGCGGTGCCGGGCTCGGTGTGACAGAAGCGGTGATCATGCTGCACGAAGTCGCGAGCCACGGCGGCGGAATGGCTGCAGCATCGACGGTGCATATCAATCTCTTCGGCCCGCATCCGATCGTGGTGTTCGGCACCGCTGAACAGCGCCAGCGGTGGCTGCCCCGGTTGGTCGAAGGCAAAGACCAATGCTGCTTCGGCTTCACCGAACCCGACGCCGGGCTCAACACGACAGCGATCAAGACCTTCGCGCAGAAGGTGCCAGGCGGCTATTTGGTACACGGTCAGAAGGTCTGGACCTCGACCGCGCAGGTGGCCAACAAGATCATGCTGCTGACGCGCACCACCAAGCTTGAAGATTGCAAGAGGCCTACCGACGGCATCACGATCTTCTACACCGACCTGGACCGCAGCAAGATCGAGGTGCATCGCATCCCCAAGATGGGGCGCAAGGCGGTCGACTCGAACTCGATCTTCATCGACGGCCTGTTCATTCCTGATGAGGACCGCGTCGGCGAGGAAGGAAAGGGCTTCTCGTACATCCTGCACAGCCTCAATCCGGAGCGCCTGCTCGTAGCGGCCGAAGCCGTGGCGATCGGTCAGGACGCCTTGCGCAGAGCCTCCAAATACGCCCGCGAGCGGGTTGTCTTCGATCGTCCCATCGGACAGAACCAGGGTATCCAGCATCCCCTGGCCGAGCGATGGATGGCGCTGGAGGCCGCGTGGGCCATGGTGATGAAGGGCGCGTGGCTCTACGACCAGCACCAGCCCTGTGGTGCAGAAGCCAACGCCGCCAAATTTCTCGGTGCACGTGCGGGTTTTGATTCGTGCATGCAGGCCGTGCTGACCCACGGTGGCTTCGGGTACGCGAAGGAATACCACGTCGAACGCCTGTTGCGCGAAGTCACGGTGACGCGCATCGCTCCCGTGACTGAGCAACTGATTCTGTCGTTCATCGCCGAGAAGGTACTGGACCTTCCCAAGTCCTACTAATCACAAGGGAGCCAAACGTGTTCAAACGAAAACTGTTTAACGAAGACCATGATGGATTCCGCAGCATGGTGCGTCGATTCATCGAGAACGAGATCGCACCTTGTCATGCCGCATGGGAAGAGTCTGGCGTCGTGCCACGAGAACTTTGGCTGAAGGCCGGCGCGGCGGGCATGTTGTGCTGCACCGTGCCAGAGCAGTACGGCGGGGCCGGCGCGGACTACCTGTTCGATGTGGTGGTGTTCGAGGAAATGGCGCGCTCGGGCTTCACCGGGCCGGGCTTCATGATCCACTGCGATCTGGTCGCGACTTACATCGCCAGCTTCGGCAGTGAGGCGCAGAAGAAGAAGTGGCTTCCACTGATGGTGGCCGGCGAGGCCATCGGCTCGCTCGGCATGACCGAGCCCCATGCTGGATCGGATCTCAAGGCGATTCGGACCAAGGCGGTGCGCGATGGTGATGACTTTGTCATCTCTGGCCAAAAGGTCTTCATCTCGAACGGGCAGCTTTGCGATGTGATCGTACTGGCGACAAAGACAGATTCGACTGCTGGTGCCAAGGGCGTTACCCTGTTCCTCGTCGACACCAGTCTGCCCGGCTTCCGCCGCGGAAAGAACCTGCACAAGCTCGGCATGAAGGCGCAGGACACCTCCGAACTTTTCTTCGACGAAGTCCGCGTACCGGCCAGTTCTATGCTCGGCGAAGAGGGGCGCGGCTTCGAACTGATGATGACCAAGCTCGCGCAGGAGCGGCTCGCGCAAGCCATCCGTTCTGCCACGGTGGCCGAAACGGTTATCGACTGGACAATCGAGTACACCGGCAACCGAAAGGCTTTCGGCAAGACAATCGGGGACTTCCAGAACACCCAGTTCAAGCTAGCAGAGCTGAAGACGGAGGCAGTCGTCGGGCGGCAGTTCACCGACAAGTGCATCGAGAACTTCATGAACGGCGAACTCAACGCGGTCGACGCCGCAATGGCCAAGATGTGGCTCAGCAACATGCACTGCAAGGTCGTCGATGAATGTCTGCAACTTTTTGGCGGCTGGGGCTACATGTGGGAATATCCAATAGCGCGCGCCTATGCCGATGCACGCATCGTCAAAATTGCTGGCGGATCAATCGAGGTGATGAAGCACATCATTGGTCGCCAGCTCTTCGCCGAATTCCGCCCGGGCAAGGACGCCGCGGTCAACGGCGTCGCAGGCATCAACCCCGTATAGGAGACTCTCAGTGACACTTTCCACCTTCCGGCCCGACGTACTGGCGGGCAAGCGGATTCTTATCACCGGCGGGGGCACCGGCCTCGGCAAGGAGTTGGCGCGGCACTTCGCCGCCCACGGTGCCGCGGTGCATATCTGCGGTCGCCGCGAAGCAGTCTTGCAGGCGGCGGTGGCCGAGTTGAACGAGACGGCGCATCATGGCGGAAGCGCCGAGTATCACATCTGCGATGTGCGCGATGCCGATCAGATCGAGGCGATGGTCGATCGCATCTGGGCTGGCGGCGCGTTGACAGGCCTGGTGAACAATGCAGCCGCCAACTTCATTTCGCCATCCATCGACATCAGCCCCCGCGGCTTTGCCGCAGTGCGCTCCACCGTGATGGATGGTGCCCTCTTTGCGACCTTGGCCTGCGGAAGGCGCTGGATTGCGCAGGGCCTGCCAGGCTCCGTCGTGAGCATGCTTGTCACGTGGGTCTGGACAGGCTCCGCCTATGTGCTGCCGTCGGTGATGGCCAAGACCGCCGTGCATGCGATGACCATGTCCCTCGCCGTCGAATGGGGCGCGAAAAACATACGGGTCAATGCAGTCGCTCCCGGCCCATTTCCGACGGAAAGCGCGTGGGAGAAGCTGGCACCCATTCCCAAGGCCAATGTGGGCGCTGCGTCGGCGGACGAAGTGCCCATGCAGCGCTTCGGTCGCATGCCCGAGCTGTGCAACTTGCTCACCTTTTTGCAGGCCGACGGTTGCGAATATCTTACCGGACAGAACATCGCCATCGACGGCGGCCATCACCTCGCTGCTCCGAGCACGTTTGCGGCGCTGGGCAAACTGACTCCCGAGGACTGGTCCGAAGCGAAGACCCTCGTACGCGGCCGCGCCGAACAGGAAAAGGCGCAGCGCAGCGCGGGTTGACTCCCATGGCCGAAACGGGGGGGTGCGGTGCGTGACCTGCGACGCAATGCGCACGGAACGCCAGACCGCGCCGCGATCGTCTGCGGCGACGAGACATGGAGCTACGCGGCGCTTGAGGCGACAAGCAACCGGATGGCGGCGGTGCTGCGCAGCCTGGGTGCGGTGCGCGGCGATCACGTTGCCTCGCTGATCGGCAACCGGGCGGAGGCCGTGGCCCTGGGATGGGCTGCGTGGCGTTCGGGCGTCTACTTGACGCCGATGCCGACTGGCCTCACGGTGCGCGAACTGCACTACCTGGTAGAGGATTGCGATGCGAAAGTCGTGGTCGCCGACGCCATCTTGGCAGACGTGGCAGTGGAACTCCCAGCCCTGTCGAGAACGGAGATTTCGTGGCTCTCGCTACGCGGCCCGATTCCAGGGTTCGTTGCGATGGAGACGCTCCTGTCGCAGGCCTCACCAAAGTCCCGTGCCGATGAAACCCCGGGCGCGCTGATGGTGTACACCTCTGGCACGACAGGGGCGCCCAAAGGCGTGTTCCGTCCGTTGCTCCCAGCCGACTATCGCGGGACACCGCCGTTCGCGAAGGATCTGCTCTCGCTATTCGGACTCGACGACGCCAACGTTCGCTATTTATCGACCGCACCGCTGTACCATGCGGCCCCGCTGCGATTCGCACTTGCCGTCACCGCGGGCGGAGGCACGGTGTACGTGATGGAGCGGTTCGATGCGGATGAAGCGCTGAGGCTGCTGGAGCAGCACGCGATCACGCACAGCCAATGGGTGCCAGCGATGTTCCAGCGATTGCTCGACCTTCCCGTCGAGCGCCGCGCTGCGTTTGCCGCGCCGGCGCACCGATCCGCGATCCATGGAGCGGCGCCCTGCCCCGCCCCGGTCAAGAAATCCATGATCGAGTGGTGGGGCCCGATCGTGCGAGAGTACTACTCTGGCAGCGAAGGCGTCGGGCTGACCCTAATCGATTCGACCGAAGCACTCACCCATCCCGGGTCGGTGGGGCGGGCCCACAAAGGCATCCTGCACGTGACGGATGAGGCCGGCCATCTGTTGCCAGCCGGCGTCACGGGGTTGGTGTACTTTTCCGGCGTCGCGTCCTTCGCGTACTACAAAGCACCCGAGAAGACCGCCGCCCGCACCCTGCCGCACGGGTGGCAGACTTTCGGTGACGTCGGCCACGTCAACGAGGACGGGTATCTCTACCTCACTGATCGCCAGGATGACATGATCATTTCTGGTGGCGTCAACGTGTACCCGCAGGAGATCGAGGCGGCGATCCTGAGCGTCAAGGGCGTTTGGGATTGCGCAGTGGTCGGGGTCCCGGACGAGCGCTTCGGTGAACGGCCTGTAGCTTTTGTAGTGCCTGCACGAGGCACCGCCACCAGCGGTCCGGACACATTGATCGCCTCAGTGCGTTCGCACTGCGAGTCGCACCTCGGCCGTATCAAAAGACCTTCAGATTTCCGAGTCGTCGAGAGCCTGCCCCGTTCGCCCACGGGCAAACTCCTGCGCCGGCGGCTCCGCGAGTGGCTAGCCCAGCCCGACCGCCCAGCGAGCTGAACGTCGAATGTCGGGCTGACCGCTCAGGACGGCCTGGAGGTGAGTTCGCTGGCGCGATCGCGTAGCTTGAATTTTTGGACCTTTCCGCTAGCGGTCTTCGGAAGATCGTCACAGATGACCAGCTTCTCGGGCCAATACTGCTTGGCGGTCTGCGAAGTTTGCATGTATCGGGTCAGCTCGTCCATGTCGAGCGTCTGGCCGGGCTTGGTCACGACGAACGCACACGCACGCTCGCCGAGCCGATCATCCGGGTAGCCGACGATTGCGGCCACCGCGACAGCGGGATGGCGATGCAGGAGCGCCTCAATCTCGAAAACAGGGATGTTTTCTCCACCGCGGATGATGATGTCCTTGCTTCGCCCGTTAATCCGGATGTAGCCCTCGTCATTCACCACGTAAGCGAGATCTCCAGTGTCGAACCAGCCCTCTGCATCGACGGAGTTGAGGTCTGGGCGCTTCAGATACCCAGCGAACAGCGAGCTTCCGCGAAACAATAGACGCCCCGTAGTGCCGACGGGAGCCGACTTGCGGTCTTCATCAACCACCTTAACTTCGACTCCACGGACCGCGCGGCCATCCGCAGTGGCCGATAGGTCACTCGCGCGCTCAATCTGCGTCAGAGTTCCTGCGACGACCTCGGTCATGCCCCAGATGGAACAGACGGTTAGCTTCATTGCCTTGGCCGCACGCTCGATCAGCACTGGGGGAATGGGAGCGCCAGCACAACCGAACAACCGGAAATCAGGCGCACCTGGATCGCCTGCCTCCACCGCGCCAACCAGATCTGAAAGGAATGGTGTCGCAGCCGAGCTGTAACTCACATTCTCGCTACGCATAAGTTCGAGTGCAGCGCGAACCTCCCAGACATCCATCAGCACGACCGTGGCGCCAAGAATGAGCGGCATGGTGGTGAGATACGCATAGCCCATCAGATGACCGACGGGAGATGCTGCGAGGACGACATCGTCCGGAGTGAGTCGCAGATCCTCGATTGAGGTGAACAGGGTTGATAGCAGCGTGTTGGAGGTGTGCATAACACCTTTAGGTGCACCGGTGGTGCCGGAGCTGAACATCAGCAGCGCCACATCGTCCGGCTCGAGCAACGCATCGGCGAGACTGGGTGCCTCCCGATCTGATCCCGACAGCAAGACCTCCTCGAATCCATCGGGGCCGTCCTCGCCCACGACAACAAGACGCGTTAGATGTGGCAGTTTCGGGAGCATGCCGCGTGCCATGGCAGCATGGTCATGCCCACGATAGTTGGCTGGGACGATCAGAACCTTCGCCTCGCAGAACTCCAGCATGTAGACGAGCTCTCGCTCACGGAGAATGGGCATCAGAGGGTTCGCGACTGCACCGATACGCGCAACCGCTAGCATCGTCACGACAAACTGCCAGACATTGGGCAACTGCATCGAAACGACGTCGCCCCGCCCCACGCCGAGCGCGCGTAGATTCGACGCGGCCTGCGCCGCCAAGGCATCCAACTCGCGATAGGTGATGCGGCGCGCCATCCCTCCGCCCTGGACGTGCCCGACAAGCGCTGTCTTGTCTGGCGTAACCGCCAGCACTTTGGCCAGACAATC
Organism: Variovorax jilinensis; assembly: GCF_030316885.1. Lineage (GTDB taxonomy): Bacteria > Pseudomonadota > Gammaproteobacteria > Burkholderiales > Burkholderiaceae_C > Variovorax > Variovorax jilinensis. The sequence goes on from NZ_JASZYQ010000007.1 coordinate 126,197, forward strand.
GTTGATGGTCATGTCCTTCCACCATCCCTGCGCGCGCATGGCCTGGGCACGGGACTGAAGAAGTGAGGTTTCGAAAGTCATGCGGTCTCTCTTTCCGGAAAGCGAATTGAGGGTTGCTTCAACAGTCGTACAGTAGCGCACGATCTGCATGAGGATCTATTGGGATTACCCTGATGTCTCGGCATTTCAAGCGCGGCTGTACGTCCCAAGGGCCGTTCCGGCGATGACCGCCACCAGACCCACACCGTGCCAGGCGGTCAAAGTCTCGCCGAGCAAGAGTGCCGCGAAGCCCACCCCAAACACAGGCACCCAGTAGAACCACAGTGACACCCGCGCCACGCCAAGCCTCGCGATGGCATGGTTCCATGCCAAATTGCCAAAAGTCGTAGCGATCAAGGAAGAGAACAGCACCAGCATCAGTGGCCAGAATCCAGGCACCCAGGCCTTGACATTGGTTGCCGCGCCGACGAAGGCCGTATGCATGGCGAGCATCAGAGTGCCGCACGCGTAGATCATCGCACTCGCGTGTAGCGCGTCTGTCTCTCTCGCGAGGCGCTGGACGAGAACGCCGCCCACCGCGAAAGTGACGACCGATGCAACCACCATCGCGTCGCCGAGACCCGCCTCCGCCACCCTAGCACCAGGAGATTGAAGAACGACGATCAGGACGCCGCCGAAGCCGAGCGCCACGCCTGCGATTCGCAGATACCCAAGGCGATCACGCAACACGAGAGCGGCCATCAACGACGATACCAACGGGCTCAATGCAATCGCGACCGACGCGTTGGTGGCCGTCGTGCGGAAAAGGCCTGCAGAAAGTAGTATCTGGTTCAAGTAGACCATCAGCACCGCGCAGGCAATCACTGTTGCCAACTGATTGCGCGTCATTCGCGTACGCGGTCGCGTCCCATGCTGCCTCCAAAGCATAAGTCCCATGAAAACTGCAGCGATGCCGGCCCGTTCCGTCGCCATTACCGCCGGGTCATAGTAAGAGGCAATGGTCTTCATCGCCGTCATATTCAACCCCCAGAGCGCCGTGACAAGAAGCAGAAGAGCTGCGAGCCGGCGGCCTTCGGCCTGCGTAGGCCTGCCGTGGGACGGCATCATGGCCGCCGAAGCCTGCAGGTTGATTGCCTCATTGCCTTCATGTCGTACGGTAGTGTACAGTCTCAATCGTTACTGTCTACCAAAAGATCCGGAGCCAACCAATGAAGATTCTTGTTCCCGTCAAGCGGGTCGTCGACTACAACGTCAAGGTTCGCGTCAAGTCCGATGGCACGGGCGTCGATTTCGCCAACGTCAAGATGAGCATGAACCCCTTCGACGAGATCGCTGTCGAAGAAGCGGTTCGTCTAAAGGAAAAGGGCGTGGCCACCGAGATCATCGCGGTCTCGTGCGGCGACGCGAAGTGCCAGGAAACCCTGCGCACCGCGATGGCCATCGGCGCCGATCGCGGCATCCTGGTCGAGTCCACCGAAGAGCTGCAGCCGCTGGCCGTGGCCAAGCTGCTCAAGGCGCTGGTCGACAAGGAGCAGCCCTCGCTGATCATCCTCGGCAAGCAGGCGATCGACGACGACGCCAACCAGACGGGCCAGATGCTGGCCGCGCTCGCCGACCTGCCGCAAGCCACCTTCGCCTCGAAGGTGGAAGTGGCGGGCGACAAGGTCAGCGTCACGCGTGAAGTGGACGGCGGCCTCGAGACCATCTCGCTGAGCGTGCCGGCCGTCATCACGACCGACCTGCGGCTGAACGAGCCGCGCTACGTCACGCTGCCCAACATCATGAAGGCCAAGAAGAAGCAGCTCAACGTCGTGAAGCCCGAGGACCTGGGCGTGGACGTAAAGCCGCGCCTGAAGACGTTGAAGGTGTCGGAGCCGCCGAAGCGCGGAGCCGGCATCAAGGTGGCCGATGTGGCCGCCCTCGTCGACAAGCTGAAGAACGAAGCCAAGGTCATCTGAGACTCCGAAGAAGGAATACCAACATGACCGTCCTCGTCATCGCAGAACACGACCACGCCACCCTCAAGCCGGCGACCCTCAACACCGTGACCGCGGGCATCGCCTGCGCGAGCGGCGACGTCCACGTGCTGGTGGCCGGTGCCAACGCCGCCGAGGCCGCCAAGGCTGCCGCGCAGGTCGCAGGCGTGGCCAAGGTGATCGTCGCCGACAGCCCGAGCCTGGCCGAGAACCTGGCCGAGAACGTGGCCGCGCAGGTGCTCGCCATCGCGAAGAACTACAGCCACATCCTGTTCCCCTCGACCGCCAACGGCAAGAACGTGGCGCCGCGCGTGGCGGCCTTGCTCGACGTGGCGCAGATCAGCGACGTCACCAAGGTCGACAGCCCCGACACCTTCGAGCGTCCGATCTACGCGGGCAACGCCATCGCCATCGTGCAGAGCAGCGATGCGATCAAGGTGATCACGGTGCGCACCACCGGCTTCGACGCCGCGGCTGCCACCGGCGGCAGCGCCGCGACCGAGACGGTCGACGGCGTCGCCGACAGCGGCAAGTCGAGCTTCGTGGGCCGCGAGGTCACCAAGAGCGACCGCCCTGAGCTCACCGCCGCCAAGATCATCGTCTCGGGTGGCCGGGCCCTGGGCAGCGCCGAGAAGTTCACCGAAGTCATGACGCCGCTGGCCGACAAGCTCAACGCGGGCCTCGGTGCCAGCCGCGCCGCAGTGGACGCGGGCTACGCACCGAACGACTGGCAGGTGGGCCAGACCGGCAAGATCGTGGCGCCGCAGCTCTACATCGCGGCCGGCATCTCGGGTGCGATCCAGCATCTGGCCGGCATGAAGGATTCGAAGGTCATCGTCGCGATCAACAAGGACGAAGAGGCGCCGATCTTCTCGGTGGCCGACTACGGCCTGGTGGCCGACCTGTTCGTGGCGGTACCTGAACTGGTCAAGGTGATCTGACACTTTGAGGATCCATCCAGAGCAAACCAATGGCCGAGAAGGAACTGAGTTCTCCCTTTTTGGCGCGTAGGCTGTACCGCCTTACTACTAGCGAACTCCCATGTTGGCTCATTTCGCCAGCAAGAGTGAAATTAAGGCTACTCGGGGACCTCCGATCCTTACGGGAGGGCAGGGTCCGAAACGCCGGCATCGAGTCCACTGTGTATGGAGGAATCTCGTCGTCAGATGATCGAGCTGGCCCATGCCGGCCGCATGCCGACGCAGCTCGCGCGCCAATTCGGCTGCTCTGCCCAGAGCATCTCCACTGGATGACGGCTGCCGCCGCCGACAGTGGTAAGGCGCAAGGCGACTTTCCGGCTCGCTCGGCAACAACGGCGATGCGTGCCTTTTGCACGTCTTACACTCGAATCGTGGTGGTGGAAACGGGGGCGCACAGGAACTTTCAAGACAAGAAGCACCGTAGCCATTCGTGCTATGAATTGATCGAGCGCAGTGGTCTCAGATCAGGCTTACTTCGAGATAGCAACCTCTGCGCGAGCGCTCCGCCGTTGCTGAGAAACAGGCACTATCTTCATCCCCACTAAGACCGGTCGAGATGCGAGATCACGCAGTTCTGCGAGAGCTATGCTTCAACGACAGCCGCGATCCGCCTGGTCGATGTATATCTCTTGGAGAGCGGAAAGGCGTCCCCTCGGCCGAGGCAAGCGATCTCCGAAGTAGCCCTTTGTCTGGGGGCGTGCCAGGCATCTAGGTGCGCGGGTCTGTCGTGCGCTCCGGGTATGTCGATTTCCGGACGGCGAGAAGAGCTTCGGCGCAGCGGCACCCGACCTCCTCGGCGTCGGGCTGTTAGTCATGTGCGCGATTTCGGCGCAAGCGAAGGTTCAGTCTCCTATCGCGACGACGCATTCGGCGCGCGCCACCGGGCGCGCCAAATCGCCTTGGTGCGCGATTGCCGTCAGCACGTCGATGCGCGCACCGCTCTTTACAATGTCTGCGGCGACGCTGGTCGCGCTGGCGCCCGCTGCGCGAAGGAACTGGACCGCGACGCTCAGCAAGCGACGTGGTCTGGCGGCATCGAGTGCGAGCCGCCGCGATGTATGAAGCGAGGTCGCACCCAACGCCGCCGCCGTGCTGCCGCCATGAAGCGAAGGCAGCGACTGCGCTCCGACCAGGGCCTCGCGAAAGGGCATCGTCGTACCGAGGTCGGAATGCTGCAGGCCCAGCAACGCGGCGAAGCCGCCCGCCTCCAGAAGGGCGTGGGTTTGAGGCGGGGGCGCAATAGAGAGCGCAGCTCCCGTCTTTGCCGCACCGGGATGCGAGCCCTTGGCATAGGCCGAACTTGCAAAGGCTAGTGCGGCACCTGTGGAGGCGCATCGCGCCTCGGCACGCGTCAGCGCCCAGCCCGCGTCGGACCAGACGGTCCACGCCTCGCACATAACGTCATTGCCGTCGGTGGGCTGGTCTGCGAACTCGACGCGAAGGTCCACGGTGGCAATGAGTTGCGCCTGCATCAACCCTGCATACACGCCGGCGCTGCAGGCATGATCCAGAGCGCCCAGGATGGCCAGGGGATCGACAGCCCTGCGACGCACATCCAGCACGCTCTCGCCGAAGGGAAGGAGGATGGAGATTCGGCCATTCGCCTGGCCATTCCACCGCAGGTCCAGCGCACGCGGATAGGCCATGGAACGCAGGTGCAGCGCCGGGTCGCCTGCGGGATAGAAGCCACCGTGCTCCGGCAGTCGCGCCGGATCGTCGATAGGGACGCGCCCCGCCGTCATTTCAGAATGTGCTTGGCGATCATGTTGCGCTGAATCTCCGAAGCGCCTTCATAGATGCGCAGCACACGAAGATCGCGGAACACCCGCTCGACGACCATGCCCTTGATGTAGCCCGCGCCACCGAAGACCTGCAACGCCTTGTCCGCAGTCCTGTTCGCGGTCTCGGTGCAGAACACCTTCACGTAGGCGGATTTGAGACGCACATCCTGGTCGTGCTGTACGCCAAAGGCAGCTTCGAGCAGAAGCAGACGCGCGATGTGCTGCTCCATGGTCATGTCGGCCAGCATATGTTGAATCACCTGGTGGCTCGCGAGCGGAACGCCGAAGGTGAAGCGCTCCTTGGCGTAGCGCAGCGCATGCTCCAGGGCGATATCGCCGCCGCCGAGCGCCTGACACCCTACGTTCACGCGTGCTTCACTGAGCCCCTCGAGCGCATAGTAGAAGCCACGGCCCTCTTCGCCGAGCAGGTTCTCCGCAGGAATTTCGCAGTCGTCGAATGACAGTTCGAACAGGCCGTCGACCATCCACCCCATGGTCTTCATCGGGGCACTGATGGCAAAGCCCTTGGTCGATGGCTCGATGATGAATGCGGAGACGCCGTCGCGTCCCTTCGACTTGTCGGTCTTGGCGAACACGACGATGATGTCCGCCTTGTTCGCATTGGAGATGAAGGTCTTGGTCCCGTTCAGGATCCACTTGTCACCCTTGCGGACGGCCGTGGTCTTCATGGCGTTCACGTCGGAACCGCCACCCGGCTCCGTGAGGGCAAAGCAGACGCGCTTCGTGCCGGCAGCAATCCCCGGCAGCCACTTGTCCTTCTGCGCCGGCGTGCCATGCCGGATGAGCGCATGCGGCGTCGGTCCGACGGCCGAACGGATCAATGGCCAGAACTGCGGCGGCATGCGCGCAAGTTCCAGTTGAACGGTCACGCTCGTGATCTTGTCGACATTGGTGCCGCCGTACTCCTCCGGAATCGTGAGGCCGTAGTAGCCCATCTTCATCAGGGTCTCGTCGACGATCGGCGGCACCTCGTTCGTTTCCTGGAATCTGGGCTCGTGCAACAGGAGATCGTCGACGACCTCACGCGTCGATTGCTGCATGGCGATCGTATCGGGAGAAAGGTTGAAGTCCATTTTGAATGCTATAAGTTGAAGAGATGAAATGAAGCCTATTGGGTCACCCTATAATGAAGACGAGCTGCATCCCCTGGTAGCGTGAAAACCCTCGTCCTGGGTGGCCCGCCGTCAGGCGACGACGGCCACGGGATCAAAGGTCCCCGCGACACCCTCCGCGACCAGGCGCTCGACGTCGGACGAATCCTTGCCAAGCAGCCTTTCGAGCACTTCCCGCGTGTGCTCGCCCAGCCGCGGAACCTTCGGCACGATCACCGGCCGCGCGGGCTCGCCATTGAGGCGGAACGGAAGGCTCGCGATGGCATAGTCCCCCGCTCCATCACGCGCCGTGCCGAAGAACTCGCGCTGCGCCAGTTGTCGATTGCCGAGCGCATCTGCGACCGTGGCGTGCCGCGAGGCGGGAACGCCGGCCTTGTCGAGTCTGGCCAGGCATTCGACACTCGACAGCAGGCTCGACCAGGCCTCGACTTCGCCAATGAGGATGTCCCAGTTGACGACGCGGTCGAGAGGGTCTGCGAAGCGCGGATCGCTCCTGAGCTCCGGCCTTCCAATTCCCACGCACAGGTCGACGAAGTTCTTGGGCGTGATGGGCGTGACGATGATGTAGCCGTCTGCCGCCTTGATCGGCCGGTACTGTGCACGGCGGGCATCCTCGGGAAACTGGGCCTGCACGATTTCGAGCGGCATGAGCGTAAGCATGCCTTCCATCAGCGAAAGGTCGACGTGTTGTCCACGGCCGGAGCCCTGGCGCGCGAGGAGCGCCGTCTGGATCGCCATGGTGGCGAAGCTCCCCGCCAGCACGTCGGCAATCTGCACCCCGCATGTCGGGGGCTGCGACTGGTTGGGCTGAGAGGCCCGCCAGGCCTCGTCGAAGCCGCTGGTGGCATGCACGATGGCGGCGTACGCCGGGCTTTCGGCCAGCGGTCCGTCCTGACCGTAGCCGGATATCGAACAGTAGATCAATGAAGGGCATTGCTCCTTCAGCGACTCATGGTCGAGACCGAATCTCGCCATCACGCCCGGTCGGAAGCCCTCCAGGAGCACATCGCTCTTGGCAGCGAGCGAACGCACGATGTCCGCGGCCTCCGGCTTCTTGAGATCGAGCACGATGCTGCGTTTGCCGCAGTTCACGTGACCGAAGTAGGCGCTGTGCTCGTTGCGCAACGGTGGCCGGTTGCGCATGGGGTCGCCTTCCGGCGACTCGATCTTGATGACATCGGCGCCGAGGTCCGCAAGCCAGCGCCCGCAGTACGGCCCCGCAAGCATGTTCGAAAAGTCGAGAACGCGAAGCCCTGAGAGCGGTTTGGGGGCAGTGTCAGTCATAAGGGTTGCAAGGGGTATGCGACGGGCCGTGGTCGGAAGAGAATGCAGTGTCTGTATTTGGGTGATCCATTTTAGGAGATGCACTGTCCGATGTCCATCAAAGGCGCTCGCATCGACCGAGATGCGGGAAAATGCCTACTTTGCTTCATTCGGGACAAGGAACCTCATGCCTCGCGCATTGAAATTCGGAAAGATCGTGGACGACGCCAACCCGTCCCAGAATCTCGTGGAGCAGGTGCGCGTCAAGATCGCCAAGGGGCTGCTGAAGGAAGGAGATCGATTGCCCACGGAGCGCGAGTTTGCCGAGCAGCTCGAACTGAGCCGGAACACGGTCCGCAAGGCCATGGCATCGCTGGTTCAGCTCGGCCTCGTGACCGTGCGCAAGGGTGCGTCCGGCGGCGCCTTCATCAGCCTCGGCGGCAGCCAGACGATCCGCACGGCGATGCGAGATCTCTATCATCTCGGAGGCATCAGCTCGGATGAACTGGCCGAGGCAAGGCTGGTCTTGAGCCAATCCGTCGTGCGGCTGGCCTGCCAGCGCCGCACCGACGCCGACCTCGTGACGCTCGAGAGGAATGTGGCCAATGCCGAGGCCGCCATAGCGCGTGGCGACATCGCAAGCCGGATGAAGATCAACATCGACTTCTACGTGTTGCTTGGCGTCGCGTCCAAGAACCAGGTCCTGACCCTGCTGATGGATTCCGTGGGCCAGAGCCTGATCCAGTTCGTGCGCTCCGCGGGACTTCTCGAGCCGAAGGACATCATGCCGGTGCGCCACCGGATCATCGAATGCCTGCGAGACAGGGACCAGTCGGGTGCGGTCGAGGCCATCACCACCCACTTGCAGACCACCAAGGACCTCTACACCAAGCCGGCAGCCAGACGCGCGATCAAGCTGCCCGCCTCGGCGGACGCGCGGGGCTAGCTAGCGCCAACGCTTCGAGACATCCCCCATCGGCACGACTTCGAGCGGCGCAGGCCCCTGGATCATCGAGGGCGTGCGCGAGAAGCGCGGCGCGGGCGCAGGCTGGTTCACGCCGGCGACCGTGACGAAAGAGCGGCGCGCGACATTGTGCGGATGCGTCGAGGCCCGGCTCAACGGCAATACTTCGGCAAAGCAGGCATCCGTTCCGCTCAACACGCGCACCCATTCGGCCTGCGTACGCGACTTGAACAAGCGCGCGAGCGCATCGCGCATCTCCGGCCAGCGCGACCTGTCGTTCTGCGCATCATGCAGGGCGGGAGGCAGCTCTGCGCGGCGACAGAATTCCGCGAAGAACTGAGGCTCGATAGCGCCGATCGACACGTGCTCGCCGTCCAGCGTCTCGTAGGCGCCATACCACGGCGTGCCCCCGTCGAGCAGGTTGGCTCCTCGGACCTCGTCGAAAGCTCCGCGCAGGGAGCGGCCGGCGGTGGCAGCCATCATGTTGATGACTCCGTCCGTGATGGCGGCATCCACGACCTGCCCCCGGCCGGAGCGACGCGACTCGTGCAGCGCAGCCAGAATTCCCACCAGCAGGTAGAGACTTCCCCCCCCGTAGTCGCCTACGAGATTCATGGGGGGAACCGGACCGCTGTCGGCCGTCCCGATGGCATGCAGAGCACCGGTGACTGCGATGTAGTTGATGTCGTGGCCCGCAGATCTGGCAAGCGGGCCTTCCTGGCCCCAACCGGTCATTCGCGCATAGATCAGTCGCGGGTTGCTCGCGCCGACGTCGAGCGGTCCCAGGCCTAGACGCTCCATGACGCCGGGCCGAAAGCCCTCCACGAGCACGTCGGCCTTGTCGAGCAGGGCCAGGGTTTCCCCCCGCGCCGCCGGGTCCTTGAGGTCGGCCGTGACCACGGTCCTGCCGCGCCCGACGATCTGGGTTGGGTCCGCTGGCTTCCTGTCCGGCCGGTCGATGGTGACCACGTCGGCGCCCATGTCGGACAACTGCATGCACGCGAACGGCGCCGGGCCGATGCCAGCGAACTCGATCACGCGGAGTCCCGCAAGCGGGCCCGAGGCCGTTCCAATGGATGTCGTCATAGTTCGGCGAGTCTAGGTTCGAGACAGGTTGTCACCCATAATCTTCGCCAGCGTTCCGCAGAGCGGAAAACGCCGGAGGCAACCAGATGGACAAAGACCCGGATTTCGTGACCTCGCTCGCGCGCGGCCTCAGTATCCTCACCTGCTTTCAGGCCAGCGACGCCGAACTGGGCAACGGCGAGATCGCCGAACGAGCCGGCCTGCCGCCAGCCACCGTCGCCCGTCTCACCTACACGCTCACGCAGCTCGGCTACCTGCGCAGCATCCCGCTGCGCCGCAAATACGCACTGAGCGCGAACGTGCTATCCATCGGCTATCCGGTCCTCGCGGCACTGCCCGAGCGCGAGCTGGCACGCATCCACATCAAGCATCTCGCCGACGTGACCGGCGGCTCGGTCTGCCTCGCAATCTGCGAGGGTCTGCAGGCGGTGTATATCGAAGCCTCGCGAGGCGCCGAAGCCGGCCAGTTCCCCGACATCGGCACGCACCGCCATGTGCTGGACAGCTCTGTCGGCCGCGCGCTCTTCGTGACGATGGATGCCGCCCTGCAGCAATCGGTGCTGAATCAGCTGTGTCTCATCAGCCCGCAGCGTGCCGACGAGTTGCGCACGGCGGCCCAGACAGCGCTGAGTGACTATCAGCGCTTCGGCATGTGCCGCTCCGAAAACCTGGCCATCAAGGGGTGGTCGGGCGTCGCGATGCCGATCAAGGGGCTGGCGGGACGCAAGCTGGCGCTCAGCCTCGGCCTGCGCTCCGAGACCCTCGAGGAAGACTCGAGCCTGCGAAGCGCCGGACTCGCGCTGGCTGCAGCGGCGTCGCGCATCAGCGAGGCGTTCCGCGCGGTGAATGCGAGCGGCAGAAAGCCGGAAGCCCCTGGCGCTTCCGCCATGCGGAAGACTTCCGAGCATCGGATTGAGCACGCCCCCTCGCGGATAACGTGAGCGCATGACAAGGTCCTGCCGGCACGAGGTGCGCGCGGTGTCGCGCGCCCGGCCAGGACTGGCGCGCGATATTCACTCAAGAGGATTTTCATGACCGAAGCAACCGGCCCGCTCAAGGGCCTGCGCGTTCTCGAGTTGGGCCACTACGTCTCTGCACCTTTCTGCACGCGGCTGCTTGGCGATCTCGGCGCCGAGATCATCAAGGTCGAGGCGCCCGGCTCCGGCGATCCCATGAGAGCCAACGGAAAGCAGATCAACGGGCGCGCGCTGTGGTGGTCCTCGCTGAACCGGAACAAGAAGCTGATCACGCTGGACCTGCGACAAAGGGCTGGCCAGGAGATCGCCCTGCAGCTGGCCGAACGCGTCGATGTGGTGGTTGAGAATTTCCGTGCGGGTCAGCTTGAAAAGTGGAATCTCGGCTGGGACGTCCTGCAGCAGATCAATCCGCGGGCGATCCTGGTTCGGATATCGGGATTCGGCCAGGACGGCCCGTACAGCGATCGGGTCTGCTTCGCACCAATCGCCGAGGCAGTGAGCGGCATGACCTATGTCACCGGCGGCGTCGGAGGCACGGCCCCTGTTCGTCCCAACATCAGCCTGGGCGACAGCGTGACTGGCTTGAACGCCTTCGGCATGCTGCTGGCGGCCATCTACGAACGAGATGTCGGGGGCACGGGCCGAGGGCGCTGCATCGACATCGCGATGTTCGAAAGCCTCTTTGCGATGATGGATGCGGCGGTGACCGAGTATGGTGCGCTGGGCGCCATCCGCGAGCCGAGCGCGAACACCGTCGTGTTCAGTCCTTCGGGCTCCTTCATGGGCCGCGACGGCGGGTGGGTCTACGTGACGGCCAGCGGAAACGCCGTCTTCTATCGCCTGGCCGCCGCCATCGGCAAGCCGGAGTTGATCAGTGATCCACGCTTCATCGAGAACGCCGGCCGCGTCGAGCATCGTGCCGCGCTGTCCACCATCATCAGCGAGTGGTCCGCACGACACGATGCTGGCGAGGTCGAGCGAATCCTGAACGCTGCCTCCGTGCCGGCCAGCAAGATCTTCTCGATGGCCGATTGCGCGGCCGATCCGCACTACGCTGCGCGTGGCACCGTGCTGAAGGTGGACGACCCGCATGCGGGTCCCTTGCTGCATCCACCCATTGCCGCGAGGTTCGACGCCAATGGCAGCCAGCCTGGTGTAGCCTGGACTGGCGGTGCGCTGGGCGAGCACAACCACGAGGTGTTCGCAGATCTGCTCGGCATGCCGGCCGACACGCTCGATGCCTTGAGGCGCGAGGCGGTCATCTGACCGGCGGACGAGACGATGACATCCCGGCTGAACTCCCTTGCTGATGCGGCGCCACGTTTGACTGCCACCGTCATGCTGCTGCGCGATGGCGATGCGGGGCTCGAGGTGCTGTTGCTCAAGCGGCACCTGCGCTCCGACGTGCACGGTGGTGTTCATGTGTTTCCGGGTGGCAAGGTCGATGAGACTGATGCAATGGCCGCGGCAACGCGATTCGGCGACGGCGTCTCGCTGCTTGCCGGGTTCGCAAGCGCCGCGCTGACGCCCGCGCGGGCCGCGATCCTCTACACGGCTGCCTTGCGCGAACTTCAGGAGGAATGCAATGTGTGCATCGAGGATGTCTCGGTCATGCATCCTCACTCGAGATGGATCACTCCCGCGCTGTCCACCTCGAGCAAGCGCTTCGACACCTGGTTCTTTGTCGCGCTGCTGCCGCACGGCGCGGTCGCGTGCCACGACGACTACGAAGCGGTGGAGAGCATCTGGCTCCGGCCTCGCGATGCCATCGGGATGTTCAGAGACGGTGCGATTCAACTCGCGCCACCGCAGATCATGAGTCTTGCGGCCCTTTCGCACCAAGTGTCGGCACGCGCTGCACTGGATTCGGCGCGCAGCTGCCGCCCGCCGCTGATCCAGCCCGAGCATGTGGGTACCGAAACGCAACGCATCATCGCGTTTCCAGGCGACATTGCGCATTCGGTGTCGACGCCTGCGCTGACGGGCCCGACGCGTCTCGTGCTTCGCAACGAGCGATACGAGCCCGAAGACGGCTTCGACGCCCTGCTGGGCCGAGGGTAAACCCTCCGATCGGGCGCTGCGCCTTCCGTCCTGCGGAAGAGCGCGATGGTTGCATCGACGGGCTCGCCGCCGCGGCGTAGCTTGGAGTCCCGCAACGCCAACCACAACGCCCAATGAGACAACATGTGACGGTCGCGCTCGCACTCCTGACCATCGCATGGGCTGCCCAGGCCCAGACCTTCCCGACCAGGCCGATCACGGTCGTCGTGCCGCAGCAGGCCGGCTCGTTCAGCGACAACGTGATCCGCCCCCTCCTGCCCGGATTGCAGGAACAACTCAACCAGACGGTGATCATCGACAACAAGGCCGGCGCCAACGGCATCATCGGCGCCGAGGCCGTCATGCGTGCCAAGCCCGACGGGTATACGGTGCTGCTGGCGGCCAGCTCGGTGTTCGTCACCAACGCCAACCTCTACAAGAAGCTCAGCTACGACCCCGTGAAGGACTTTCGATCGGTCGCCAGTCTGGGGCGCGTGTCGATGATGTACGTCACGCGACCGGATTTCCCCGCGAAGAGCGTCGAAGAGCTCGTGGCCTACGCCAAGGCACAGGACAAGCCGCTGGACATCGCCTATGGCTCATCGACCGCGCAGCTCGCCATCGCGCTGATCGGTTCCGTGTCCGGCGTCAAGTTCAACACCATTCCATACAAGGGCTCGCCGCAGCTCATGACGGACCTGCTGGGCGGCACCGTGCAGCTGGGCGTGGTCGATGCTGCCAGCGGCACGCCCTACGTGAAGTCCGGCAAGGTCCGCGCGCTCGCCACCACGGACACCATGCGCAGCCCGTTCCTGCCCGAGGTACCCGGTCTTGCGGAGCGCTATCCGGGTGCCTCGCTCGTGTCATGGAATGGCCTCGTCGTGCCAGCCGGCACGCCCGATGACGTCGTGCAGCGGCTCTACGAGGCCGTGCGAAAGGTCATCGATACGCCCGAGGTTGCCGCCCGCTACAACGCCGCTTCCGTCACACCATCGCTGTCCACGCCCGCCGAGCTGGACAAGACGATTCGCGAGGACATCGTACGCTGGGGCGCCCTGATGCGCACTGCCGGGATCGAGAAGGAATGAAGGGACCTCTTGCAGGACTTCGGGTCCTCGACCTCTCGGCGTTCCTCGCCGGACCCTGGGCCAGTACGCTGCTCGCCGACTTCGGCGCCGAAGTGATCAAGGTCGAGCTGCCTGCGTCGAGCGGTGCCGGCGACGCCATGCGTGCTTCGACCCCGCTGAAGGACGGTCATTCGCTGTGGTGGAAGACCCTGAATCGCAACAAGCGGGGCATCACGCTGGATGTTCGCCAGGCAGAGGGCCGTGCGCTGTTTCTTCGACTGCTGCCGCGCCACGATGTCCTGGTGGAAAACTTCCGGCCCGGCACGCTCGACAAGTGGGGCCTCGGAGCGGACGTGCTGCGTGCCGCCCACCCGCGCATCACCATCCTCCGGACCACCGGCTTCGGCCAAACCGGTCCCTACCGCTCGCGGCCGGGCTTCGGTCGCATGTTCGAGGCGATGTCGGGCTTCACGTACCTTTGCGGCAGCCCCGACGGACCGCCCATGCACCTGGGCTTTCCGGTCGGCGATGCGGTCGGAGGCCTGTTCGGTGCGCTCGGTATCCTGGCCGCGCTCTTCGAACTGAAGGGCAATCCCGCGCTGCAGGGCCAGGAGATCGATCTGTCGTGCACGGAGGCCATGTTCCGCATGGTCGAATTCCTCGCGGCCGAACACGCAGAGCTCGGCGTCGTGCGCGAGCGCACCGGCAACATCAGCCCCAACTCGGCGCCGAACAACATGTATGGCTGTTCAGACGGTCGATGGGTGAGCATGACGACGACCTCGGAAGTGAGCTTCGAACGACTGCTGCAAGCGATGGAAATGTCCGCACTGGTGCTGGACCCGCGGTTCGCCACTTCGAGCCAGCGCGTGGCGCACCGCGACGCGATCGATGCCATCGTGGAGCGGTGGGTCGGCGACCGCAGCTACGCCGAGGTGGCGAAGCTCTTCGATGCCTTCGACGTGGCGTACGCCCCCGTGTATTCGATCGCCGATGTGGCCGCGGATCCGCATTTCCTGGCGCGCCGGTCGATCGTTCGCGTCGACGACGAGGAGATAGGCTCCATGGCGATGCATGACGTGGTGCCGCGCTTCTCCCGCACACCGGGACAAGTGCGCAGCGCCGGTCCACGGCTCGGTGCCGACAACGAATCCGTGTTCGCGGAGATCGGCATATCGGCATCCGAGCTCGCCCGGCTGACCGAGCGAGGTGTCGTATGACGGCAGCTGGACCCCGGCGCGTGTCCGTGGTCACCGGCGCAGGTGCCGGCATCGGCGCGGCCTGCGCACTCGCGCTCGCCGAGTCGGGGCTGCACGTGGTCTGCGTGGACAGAAATGCCCTCGCCCTGGATCACGTCCTGGCGGAAGTGCAGCGCCAGGGTGGATCGGCGCAGGCCGAATGCGTCGACCTGTCCGACCTCGCCGCGGCGCAGGTATTGATCCACGGGATCGGGGCGAGCTTCGGCCGTCTCGACGTGCTGGTGAACAATGCCGCCATCCATCCCAAGCAGGATGGCCGCAAGCATCGCCTCGACGAGCTCGATGTCGCGCAGTGGCAGGCAGTGCTCGAGGTGAACCTGACCGCGCCCTTCGTGCTGTGCCAGGCCGCGGTGCCGCTGATGGCACGCCATGCGTGGGGACGGATCGTCAACATCGTTTCCAGGGCAGGCCGGACCTATTCACCGCAGGCGGGTGCGCACTATGCCGCGTCCAAGGCCGGGCTCATCGGATTCACGCGCATCCTGGCGGGAGAGGTCGGACCGATGGGGATCACGGCCAACTGCATCGCACCCGGTCGCATCGACACGCCGCTCGCAGGTGAAGGCGGGCCGGCGGCCAACGCCGGCTACGCGGCGCAGACACCGGTGGGACGCGTCGGCACGCCGCGGGAGATCGGCGCAGCGGTCCGCTTCCTGGCCGGCGAAGAGTCCGGCTTCACCACCGGCGCCACGCTGGATGTCAACGGTGGCGCCTTCATGGGCTGAGGACGCGCAGCGCGGTCAATTGAGCTTGATGCCGGAGTCCTGCGCGAGCTTGCTCCACTTCGGAATCTCCGACAGGATGAAGCTGTGGAACTCCTTCGAAGTACCGGTCGAGACGAATCCACCCATCGAAGCTATCTTGGCCTTCATCTCGGGACTGTTCATGATCTTCACGGTCGCGGCGTTGAGCCGCTCGGTGACGGCTGCGGGCAGGCCTGCCGGCGCGATCAGTCCATACCAGGCCGTGATCTCGTAGCCCGGCAGCCCGGCCTCTTGCATGGTCGGGACATCGGGAAACAGCGGCACGCGCTGGGCCGACGTCACTGCCAATGCGCGCAGCTTGCCGGCCTTGATCTGCTCAGCGGTGGTACCCAGGCTCAGGAACGCCATCGGGATCTGGCCGCCCAGCACGTCGACCAGCGCGGGCCCGTCACCCTTGTAGGGCACGGCGTTGGTCTTGACGCCGGCGATGGTGTTGAGCAGCTCTCCCGAGAAATTGGAACTGCTGCCCGGGCCGCCGGTGCCATAGGCCATCTCGCCGGGCTTGGCGCGGATGAGCTTGAGCATCTCGGCCAGGTTCTTGGCCGGAAAGTCGGCTCGAACGACCAGGGCATTCGGCGCCTGGAAAAGCAGGCTGACTGCCGTGAAGTCCTTGACCGGGTCGTACGGCAGCTTGCCCATGAGTTGCAGGTTCGCGGCCAGCGGGCCGTTCACCCCGATGCCGACGGTGTAGCCATCCGGCGCCGCCTTGGCGACCGCGTCGGTGCCGATGTTGCCGCCTGCGCCGGGCTTGTTCTCGACCACCACGGGCTGCCCGAGCGCGGCGCCGAGGTCCTGGCCGAACACGCGCGCGAAGCCGTCCGTGGGCCCTCCGGGGACGAAGGGAACGATCAGCCGGATCGGCTTGCTCGGGAAGCCCTGCGCCAGCGCAGGCGCGAGCAGTCCTCCGACAGACAAGGCGGCCAGTGCCCGGACGGCCATGCGGCGATTCAGATTCGATTTCATAAAGTCTTCCTTTGATCTTCTGTTGAGTCTTGGCGGCAGCAGGTCTGTTCAGCGAAGCAGGTGCTTGGCGATCATGTTGCGGTGAATCTCGGACGCGCCCTCGAAGATGCGCAACACGCGCACATCCCGGTAGACGCGCTCCACCACGGTTCCGCGGCAGTAGCCCGAGCCGCCGTGCAACTGCACGGCGCGATCGGCCGTGCGGCCCGCGGCTTCGGTGCACATCACCTTCACCATCGACGAGCGAAGGCGTACATCCTCGCCGCGCGAAAGGCGCCACACGGCTTCAAACAACACCTGGCGCGCGCCATGCTGGTCCATCGCCATGTCGGCCAGCATGTGCTGCACGGCCTGGTGGCTCGCGAGCGCGGCGCCGAAGGTCTTGCGCTGCTTGGCGTACTCGAGCGTCGTGTCCAGCGCGATGTCGCCACAGCCGACCGCCTGGCAGCCGACGTTGAGCCTGGCCTCGTTGAGACCCTCGAGCGCATAGAAGAATCCGCGCCCCTCCTCACCGACCAGGGCATCCGCGGGGATCTCGCAGTTGTTGAAGTTGAGTTCGAACAGGCCGTCTTCCATCCAGCCCGTGGTGGGCATTGCCGGACTTAGCGTCAGGCCCGGCGTGCGCGCATCGACCAGCAGCGCAGTGATGCCTTCGCGGCCCTTGCTGCGATCCGTGTAGGCGAACACCAGGATGACGTCGGCCTTGTTGGCATTCGAGATGAACGTCTTCGTGCCGTTGAGCATGTAGACGCTGCCCTTCTTCACCGCCGTGGTGCGCATCGCGAGGACATCGGAACCGCAGTCCGGCTCGGTGACGGCAAAGGAGATCTTTCGCGTGCCGTTCGCCATATGGGGCAGGTTCGCCCGCTTCTGCGCTTGCGTGCCATGGTTGACCAGCGCATGCGTCACGGGGCCGACCGCCGAGCGGATCAACGGCCAGAACTGGGGCGGCAGGCGCGACAGCTCGACGTGCACCGCCGCGGCGGCCAGCTTGTCGGTCTCGAGGCCGCCATAGGCCTCGGGGATCGTCATCCCGTAATAGCCCATCTTGCGCAGCGTCTCCTGCACCACTTCCGGTACCGTGTCGGTGCGATGGTATTCGGGCTCGTACTGCAGCAGGTCGTCGACGACCTCGCGTGTGGCGCGGCGAAAGGCTTCCGCTTCTGCGGGCAGGTCCAGATCCATGGGAGTCTCCTTTTCGTTGGTTCAGATGGTCGCGGCGTGCGCGAGCATCGCGCGCAGCGCATGCGTGTGCTCGCCCAGGTCGGGCGCGCGTGGGGATTCGGGAAGATGGCTGGCCGACAGCGTGAACGGCAGGCCGGAAGCGAGCAGTGAACCGGAGCCGTCCTCGACCTGGCGAATGCCGCCGCGCCGCGTCATCTGCGGATCGCGCAGCATCTCTGCCAGCGGCACGTAGCGGGACGCCGGCACCCCGGCCGCCTCGAGTTGCGCCTGGCAGTCGGCGGCCAGGCGTTCGCAGGTCCAGGCCGCCATCGCGTCGAGCAGGGACTGCCAGTGCTCCGCCCGGGCCACGGGCTCGCGAAAGCGCGGGTCCACCAGCCACTCCGGACGATCCATCGCCCTGGACATCGCCACGAAATTGGCCTGACTCAACGGTGCGACGACGACGAAGCCGTCCTGCGTCGGCAGCGGCTTGTAGAGGTTGCGAGAGTGTTCCCCCGGGAACTGCAGGCACTGCATCTCGAATGGCATCAGGCTCATCAGGGCATCCATCAGCGCCAGGTCGATGTGCTGGCCGGCACCCGTGCGCAACCGGTGAAGCAGCGCCGTCTGGATCGCGAAGCCGGCGAAGGTGGCGGCCAGCACATCGGCGATCTGGATACCGCAATTGGCGGGCTGGGTCTGGACATCCTGCAACTCGAGTATCGCCAGGTCGAGCCCGCTGGCCGCATGCACGATCGGCGCGTAGGCGGCGCGCTCCGAGCCCTCTCCGCTTTGTCCGTAGCCCGAGATCGAGCAGTAGACGAGCGCCGGGTTGGCGTCGCGCACCGAAGCGTAGTCCAACCCGAAGCGTTGCATGACACCGGGGCGATAGTTCTCGAGCAGCACGTCCGACTGAGCCATCAGGTCGCGCGCGACCTCGGCATCCTCGGCCTTTTTGAGATCGAGAACCACGCTTTTCTTTCCCGCATTGAGATGCGCGAAGTAGGCGCTCCGGCCCTCGCGCAACGGCACCCGCGAACGCATGAAGTCGCCTTCGGGCGGTTCGATCTTCCATACCTCCGCGCCCATGTCCGCCATCCATCGCGAACAGTAGGGGCCGGCCATCATGGTGCTGAAGTCGGCGACGCGAACGCCCTTGAGCGGCGCGTCGGTCGAATGAAGGGAGGAGGTCTGGATCATGGGTTCTCGTTCACGATTCGTTCGGATGCAGGCGAGACCTTGCGACGGGCAAGCCACCAGCTGTATTCCAGTGGCAGGTGCTCGAAGGTGGATTCGACGCCGAGCGTGCGCGCTGCATGCGCCGCCCAGAAGGGGTCGTAGAGCATCTCGCGTCCGATCGCCACCATGTCCGCACGGCCCTCTGCGATCACCTCCTGCGCCTGCACCGCATCGAGGATCAAGCCGACCGCGAGCGTCGGCATGTCGGCTTCTCGCCGGATGTACTCGGCAAACGGAACCTGGAAGCCCGCGGGTCTTTCCGCGCCTCCGGCCGTCGCCGTCCTGCCGCTGATTCCGCCGGCGGAGCAGTCGATCGCATCGACGCCCACGGCCGCCAAGCGACGCGCGAGAGACACGGAATCGTCGAGGGTCCAGCCTGCGTCGTCCTGCGACGCGATGCGATAGAAGAGCGCCTTGTCGGCCGGCCAGTGGCGACGCACTTCGTCGACGACCTCCAGCACGAAGCGCATCCGCTTCTCGGCGCTTCCGCCCCAGCGATCGGTGCGCTGGTTCGATGCCGGCGACAAGAACTGGTGCAGCAGATAGCCGTGCGCCCCGTGCAACTCGATCACCTGAAATCCGGCCTCGTCCGCGCGCCGGGCTGCCTGGCCGAAGGCGGCGATCGCCTCGCGAACCTGCGCCTCGCTCATGGCCTCGGGAACGGGCCAGCCTTCCATGAAGGGGATCGCGCTCGGGCCCAGCACGGGCCAATGTTCGCGTCCTTCCACCGGGCGGCTGCGGTCCAGCGGGCCGAAGCCCTCCCATGGGCGCGAGGTTCCAGCCTTGCGCCCCGCGTGATTGAGTTGCACGCCGGCCACCGCACCCTGCGAACGTACGAAGCGCGCGATCCGCGCCAGCGCAGGCACCTGCGCGTCATCCCAGAGACCCATGTCGCCGACTGTGCCCAGCCCGCGACTGTCGACCTTGATGGCCTCGGTAAACACCAGTCCGGCGCCACCCAGGGCGAACTTTCCGAAATGCGCAAGGTGCCAGTCGTTGGCGACGCCGTCTTGCGCACGGTAGGTCGCCATCGGCGATACGACCACGCGGTTGCGCAGCGTCACTCCCCGCACGCACAGAGGGGAGAAGAGATGCGGCACCGGGCCCGCTTCGTCACGTCGCCCGTCACTCATGGCATGAAGGTTCCGCCGTTGACATCGATCAGCGCACCGGTCAGGTAGGCCGCGCCTTCGCCCGCCAGGAACGACACCGTGTGGCCGATCTCTTCTGGCGCACCAATGCGGCCGACCGGGATGGTGGCGTTGAGTCCGGCCTGGCGTTGCGCGCTGCCCTGCTGCGTGAGCGGCGACGAGATGCGTCCTGGCGCCACGCAATTGACCGTGATGCCCTGGCCCGCGAACTCGCTGGCCAGCATCCGCGACAGACCGATAATTCCGGCCTTGGTGGCCGCGTAGTGGGCACCGGCAGTGGCGACCGGCGCACGTCCTGCACGCGACGAGATGTTGACGACGCGGCCCCAGCGACGCGCCTGCATCGCCGGCAGCGCCTCGCGACACAGCACGAACACCGCGGTCAGGTTCACCGACATCACTTCCTGCCACTGCGCGGTCGATATCTCGGCGACGCTGTTTCTTTCACCTGCGTTCTTGGGATGAATCGCAGCGTTGTTGACCAGGATATCGAGGCGGTCATGGCGCCTCTGCGTGCTCGCGATCAGCGCACGCACGGCCTGTTCGTTCGTGATGTCGATCTCGGCGCCTTCCACTTCCAGGCCTTCCGACGACATCGATCGGACGGCCTCATGCAGCTGCGGCGCTCGGTCGACCGCGATGACCCTGGCGCCGCGCTCGGCGAGCACCCGCGCGATCCCCAGGCCGATGCCGCCCGCCGCACCGGTCACGACTGCAACCCTCCCGGCGTGGGGGAATCGGATGTCCACTGGCAAGTCTGTCTCCGGCATTCCGGCCTTTCCTTCTTCTGTGAGCCGAAGCGATGCTAGGCAAGGGCCAGGTGAAAGGCAGCGGCACGCGGCGGAAATTCCGCGTAGCGGAAATGACCCGGATATTGCCGGGTTCGACTTTGGCATCGGACCAAATGGTCATACCATCCTGGTCCTACCATTTATAACGATCAGGAGACTTCGAATGGGATCCAGGACTTCCGTTCTGATTGCTGGCGGCGGCCCGGTCGGCTTGGCGCTGGCCGGCGATCTTGGTTGGCGCGGCATCGATTGCCGCCTCGCCGAACGCAGCGATGGATCGATCAGCCAGCCCAAGATGGACATGGTGGGCATTCGCTCCATGGAGTTCTGTCGCCGTTGGGGGATCGTTCCGTGGGTCGAGGCCGCAGGCTACAACCGCGACTACCCGCAGGACTGCGCCTGGGTGACCGACCTCAACGGCTACGAGTTCGGACGTGAGCCCTTCGCCTCGCCAAGCCGCGAGAAGCCGCCAGTGCACAGCCCGCAGAAGCGGGAACGCTGCCCGCAGAACTTCTTCGATCCGGTCCTCAAGCGCTTCGCCTCGGGTTTTCCCGAGGTCCACTTGAGCTTCGACACCGAACTGCTCGGATTCGACGACAAGGGCGACTGCGTGGAGGCAAGACTGCGCGACACCATGACCGGACAGACCGAGACCGTGATCTGCGACTACCTGGTCGGCTGCGATGGCGGCGCCAGTGCGGTGCGCCACGCACTCGGCATCGAGATGGAAGGCGAGCCGGTCCTCACCTACACGACCAACGTGGTCTTCCGCTGCGAGGGCCTGGAAGAGCTCCATACGAAGCAGCCGGGCTATCGCTTCATCTTCATCGGCCCCGAAGGCACCTGGGCCACGCTCGTGGCGATCAACGGACGCGACCAATGGCGCTTCTCGTTGGTCGGAGACGACCAGAAGCGCGCGCTCAGCGAGGACGAAGCGCGCGCCGCGATCGTGCGCGCCATGGGCAAGCCCTTCGATTTCGAGATCCTGTCGATGCTGCCGTGGGTACGGCGGCAGCTGGTGGCCAGGGAATATGGTCGCGGACGGGTCTTCATCGCAGGCGACGCGGCGCACCTCACCTCGCCGACCGGCGGCTTCGGAATGAACACCGGACTGCTCGACGTCGTCAACCTGTCGTGGAAGCTTGCCGCCATGGTGCAGGGCTGGGGCGGTCCCCGACTGCTCGAAAGCTACGAGACCGAGCAGCATCCGGTGGCAGTGCGCAACGTCGGGGAAGCGGGGGAGAACCTGCGCCGAATGCTGTCCCCTCGCATCCTCAAGCCCGATCCGGCCGTCTTCGACCGGGATTCGCCCGACATCGAGGCGGCGCGCCGCGAGTACGGCCAGCGCTACACGGACATGATGCGGCGCGAGTGGTACTCGATCGGGATTCACCTCGGCTATGTCTACGAGGGCTCGCCGGTCATCGTTCCGGACGGCACTCCGGCGCCGGTCCAGGAGGTTTCCTCCTACACGCCGAGTGCGCGACCGGGCTCCCGCGCGCCGCATGCGTGGCTGGCCGATGGTCGCTCGACACTCGACCTGTTCGGAAAGGCGTTCGTCCTGATGCGCTTCGGCAGTGACGCGCCGGATGTGCACCCGCTGCCGAGCGCCGCAGCCGCGGTCGGCGTGCCGCTGTCGATCGAGACCATCGACGACCCCGCGGCCGCGGCCCTGTACGGCCGTCGACTGGTGCTGGTGCGTCCGGATGGCCAGGTAGCCTGGCGCGCAGACCGGCTGCCCGCAGATTGCGCCGCCTTGGTCGATCGGATTCGCGGCGCCGCATTCGCCACAGATGACATGCGCATGCAGCACGATGCGTCGTCGACGACAACGGAGGCCTGAGATGGCGCAGACAGCACCCATGGAGGACCAGGCAGCGCGCCTGGCGTTGCGGGAGGATCTGGCCCGATTCGATTGCAGGATCGCGCAACCCGACGATCCGCCGCTGTTCACCAGGTCGCCGAACTCGGCCAGCCAGACCACGCTGTGGCGCTGGAAGGATCTCGAGCCGCTGCTCGAACGCCTCGGCGAGCAATTGACACTGGACGCCGGCGGTCAGCGCCGGACCCTGCGCCTGCAGAATCCCGGACTTCCCTTCGGCACCACGACGACCTTCTGGGGATCGATCCAGGTCATCCTGCCGGGAGAGATTGCCGGCGCGCATCGGCACACGGCCAATGCCTTCCGATTCATCCTGAAGGGAAGTGGCGCCACCACCACGGTGAACGGCGAGCGCTACACGATGAACGAGGGCGATCTCGTGCTCACACCGGGAATGACCTGGCATGACCACGAGTACCACGGCGAGACCCCCATGATCTGGCTCGACGTGCTCGACATCTCGCTCATGCGATCGATGCATGCCACGTTTTTCGAGCCTGGCGAGAAGATCCAGCAGGAGGTGTCTGCGGTGCCCGACGCCTCCTGGCGCAAGTGGGGCAGCGGACTCATGAGCCCTCCGGGCCAGGCGCCGCGCACGGCCGACAATCCGCTCCTGGTCTATCCGCACGAGGTCGCGCAAGCGGCGCTTCAGGCGGCCGCGGGCCTGCCGCCCGACCCATTCGACGACGTCGTCCTCGAGTACCGAAACCCCCTGACCGGCGGGCCTGCCATGCGGACCATGGGCATGCGGCTGCAGACGCTCAGGCCGGGCATGCGAGGGCGCGCGCGCCGCCACACCGGAAGCAAGCTCTACTACGTCGTGCGCGGCGAAGGAGCGACCATCGTCGAAGGTCGGACCTACGAATGGAGCACCGGCGACTTCCTCACGATTCAGCCCTGGGCCTGGCACGAACACCTGAACCGCTCCAGCACCGGGGAGGCCACGCTCTTTCAGGTCAACGACTTCCCGGCGATGAGCGTGCTGGGCTACTACTTCGAAGAAGAACGCGCAGAGGCTGCATCGTGAAGATTGCAACATTCAATGACCATCGCGTCGGTGTCGTCCAAGGTGACCAGATATGGGACGTCACCTTCCTGCTGCCCGCGGCACTGGACCAGCTTCCGCAGCAACGGATGAACTGGTTGATCGCCCATTGGGCTCAGATGGGGCCTCGGCTTGCGGATGCACGCACACAATGCCTGCCCTTGGCATCGGTCGCTCTGCTTGCGCCCAATCCGGCTCCCCCCCACGTGTTCGCAGCACCCGCGAACTATCGCAAGCACATCGGCGAGCTCGGCTCGCGAGCGGTGACCAAGGGTGGACGCACGGCGCGGGAGCAAGGCTTCTTCCTGATGGCACCAGGCTCCATCTCGGGCCCGGGCAGTCCGATCCGCGTGCCCCGCGATTCGGTTCGTCGCTTCGACCACGAATCGGAACTCGCCGTGATCATCGGTCGCGCCGGACGCAACATTCCCCGCGAGGAGGCGATGTCGTACGTGTTCGGGTATTCGTGCCTGATCGACGCCACGATGCGCATAGAGAAGGACAGCCACGAGGAAGAGCGCTCGATGCGCAAGTCCTTCGAGACCTTCACCCCGATCGGACCGTACATCGTGACCGCAGACGAAGTGCCCGACCCGGGAAGGCTTCGCAATCGACTCTGGGTGAACGGACAGCTGAAGCAGGATGCGAACACCGGAGAAATGATCGTCGGTGTCGCCGAGCTCATCGAACTGGTGTCGTCGGTGCTGCCGATACAGCCCGGGGACATCATCGCTTCGGGCACGCCCGAAGGGGTCGGCCCCTTCGGCCCCGGCGACGAACTGCGCATCGAGATCGAATCGGTCGGGACCATGAGCCTGTCTGTGCAGGAATGCGACGCACGCTCGCCGCGTCCGTTCTGAATCGGTCCGAGAGATGAGAAGCGCCTATCCAGCGGCCTTCATCCGCGGCGGAAGCAGCAAGGCGCTGGTCTTCCACCGACGCGACCTTCCGGTCGAGCAGGCGAAGTGGGACGCGATCTTTCTGGCGGCCATGGGCAGCCCGGATCCCCACGGCCGCCAACTCGACGGCATGGGCGGCGGTGTTTCATCACTGTCGAAGGTGTGCGTAGTGGGTCCGCCAAGTCGCCCCGATGCGGATGTCGACTACACCTTTGCACAGGTTCAGGTGCATGACGCCAAGGTCGACTACAGCGGCAACTGCGGCAATATGTCATCCGCCATCGGCCCCTTCGCAGTGGACGAGGGATTGGTGCAGGCCAGCACACAAGGCGATGCCGTCGTGCGCATCCACAACACGAACACGCGCAAGGTGATCCTAGCGACCTTCGCAGTCCACGGAGGTCGCAGCGTGCGAGAGGGGCAACTTTCCATTCCTGGCGTGTCGGGTACCGGTGCCCCCGTTCGATTGGACTTCCTGGACCCCGGAGGCGCGTCAACCGGCAGACTGCTGCCAACGGGCGCATCGACCCATAGTCTCGAGCTGCCCGGCCGCAGGCGGATTCTGGTTTCCCTCGTCGATGCGGCGAATGCATGCGTTTTCGTCAAGGCCACGGACATTGGTTTGTCCGGCGCCGAAAGTCCCGATGAATTGGCGATGCGCCCCGAGACGTTGAAGACCTTGCAGGACATCCGGTTGCGAAGCTCCGTGGCCATGGGCATCGCTCCCACGGTTGCGGCAGCAGCCGACGTCCGCATGATTCCTCTCATCGCTGTCGTGAGCGCGCCGCAGGAGACGCTGGCGCTGGGCGGACATCGGATCGCCGCCGGCGAGGCCGACCTGGTGATCCGCATGATCTCCAACGGCCAGCCCCATCGCGCCTTGCCACTGACGGGAGCGCTGTGTACCGCCGTCGCGATGCAGATCGACGGCAGCGTCCCGTCGACGCTGGCAGCGCCGGGCCGGGTGACCTCCGCGCTGCGCATCGCCATGCCTTCGGGCGTGCTGACGGTGGCAGCCGACGTCCGGCACGGCGAGGACGGCTGGCGAGCCGACTACGGTTCCTTCTATCGCACCACCCGACGTCTGTTCGACGGCCTGGTTCATATCTGAGCTTATGGAGACCACACAATGAAAATCCTTTCCTGCACCGTCGTCCTCGCGCTGGGAGCAGGCATCTGCCTCCAGGCGGCGGCCCAGGGTTCGGCGACTTCGTTTCCCGCCAAGCCGGTTCGAATCATCGTTCCATTCGCACCCGGCGGCGGCATCGACGTGCTCACGCGTGCGTTGGGCCCCAGGCTCACAGCGCGCTGGGGCCAGCCCATCGTGGTGGAGAACAAGCCGGGCGCGGGATCCTTAATCGGCACCCAGTACGTAGCGCAATCGCCTGCCGACGGCTACACACTGCTGGCGACGGTCAATCAAACCATGGTCGGGAACCGATACCTCTACAAGAAGCTGCCCTACGACCCGGACAAGAGCTTCGACCCGATCACCCTGATGGTCCAGGCCGATCAATTGGTCGTGGCCCACGTCGGCTTTCCGGCCAATACCCTGAGGGAAGCTGTGGAGATCGCTCGCGCCAAGCCGGGGACCGTCAACTACGGCTCGTTCGGAAATGGCAGTCAGCCGCACCTGCTGTTCTCGCTCGTGAACGAACGCGAGAAGGTCGATCTGACGCACATCCCGTACAACGGCATCACGCCGAATCTGACTGCCCTTGCCGCAGGCGACGTGCAACTCGGCACGGGTAGCGCTGCGGTGGTCGCGCCTTTCGTGGCCTCGGGGAAGGTCAAGCCGCTGGCGGTGGCCGGCGACAGCGTCATCGCGCAGTATCCCAGGGTGAGCACGACATCTCAGCAGGGGCTGCCGTACGCCAAGATCTCAATCTGGTACGGCCTCTTCGCGCCAGCGGGCACGCCGGCTGAGGTTCTCAACGAGATCCGAGCGGCCGTGCAGGCCGCATTGGCAGATCCGGAATTTGCGCAGCAACAGGTCGTGTCCAAAGGCTTGGCCGTTGTGGCGGGCGACGGCAAGCAGCTGCGCGAGGCCATCGCTCGTGAGGTCGAATCCACGGCGGTGATGGTCAAGGCCGCCGGGGTGGTGGCCGAGTGAGCGGCACCGCAAATGTCGCAACACCGACGCGCGCGCCGCGCGTGTTCGAGGCGATCTGCGACCAGTTGCGCGACAAGCTTTCACGCGGTGACCTGCAGCCCGGCGACAAGCTTCCATCGGAACGCGACCTCGCGGAATCGTACGGTGCCTCGCGCGCAGCCGTACGCGAGGCACTGCGCAATCTGGAACGGGGCGGCGTCGTCGAACAGCGTCGCGGAGTAAAGGGGGGAACGTTCGTACGCCAGGCGGATTCGACCCAGGTGAGCCGATCGCTCAATGACTTGTTGAGCGTTGGCGGCATCTCCATCGCATCCCTCACCGAGAGTCGCACGATCGTCCAGAGCGCGGTGGTGCGCCTGGCCTGCGAACGTGGCACCAAGGAAGACTTCGATCTGCTCGATCAGAGCCTCGACCGCACGGCGCTTCTCACACGACAAGGGCATCTCGACGAGCGCCGCGTACAGCTTCTGCAGTTCTACCGCCTGCTGGGACGCGCCACGCACAACGACGTCATGGTCATACTCGTGGAGTCGCTCACGGACATGGTATTGACGCTTCTGGCACGCAGCAATGCACCTCCGCGTACATCTACCGTTCGCACGCACAGGCAGATCGTGCGGTGCCTTCGCGAGGGCGACCCCGATCGCGCACAAGCCCTCATGACCACCCACCTCACCCGGCTGCATTCGCACTTTTCCAGGGCAGCTGCGGACTCCCAGGCCCGGAAGCCATGAATCCAGATCCTCACTACGGGAAGCCCCGACCCGGAACGGCCTTGCGGACGCTGCTCGAAAGCCGGCGCGGCATGCTGGTTCCCGGTTGCGGGAACGCACTTGCTGCCCGGGTCATCGAGTCCATGGGCTTCGAGGCGGTATACCTGAGTGGCGCCGGCCTCACGAACAATTTCTATGGCGTACCGGACCTCGGGTTCATGAACCTGTCGGATGTCGCGAATCACACGGCGGCAGTGCGCGATGTCGTTTCGATTCCGCTGATCGTCGACGCGGATACGGGCTTCGGCAACGCCCTCAACGTGCGCCACACGGTGCGAACGCTGGAACGCGCAGGGGCCAACGCGATTCAACTAGAGGATCAGGTCATGCCGAAGAAGTGCGGACACTTCTCGGGCACGACTATCATTGATGCCTCCGAAATGATCGCCAAGATCAAGGCAGCCGTGGATGCACGCCAAGAGCACGATTTTCTCGTCATCGCACGCACTGATGCACGTGCTGCCCAGGGCCTTCCAGAAGCTCTCGACCGCGCCCGACGCTACGCATCGGCAGGCGCCGACCTGACCTTCGTGGAAGCACCCCTGAGTGTCGGCGAGTTGAGGCAGATTGCCGGCCTCCCCTGCCCGCAGGTTGCCAACGTCGTAGTCGGAGGCAAGACCCCTGCCCTGTCGGCGGCTCAATTTGCCGAACTGGGCTTCGGAATGGTCTTGTACGCGAACGCGGCGCTGCAAGGCGCCTTGCGCGGGATGATGAATGCGCTGGGTTGCCTGAAGGCAGAAGGAATCCTGCTCGAAGACCCCACACTCGTCGCCGGATTCGCCGAGAGGCAGGCCATGGTCAACAAGGATCTGTTCGACGAACTGTCGAGTCGGTACGAGGTCCCAGCCAACGGCTAGCCCGACACGAAGGACACCACGTCATCCAGATCTGCCCGAGTGGTGCGGAACCGGTTGACCGGATGCGCGGGGTCGGCATAGCCGAACGAGATCCCGCAGACGACCAGGCGGTCATCGCCCAATCCGAAAAACTCCCGCACGCGCTTCGGCCGCCCGGCAAGCGACGCCTGCGGAACCGTCGCGATGCCGACGCTGGTGGCGGCCAGCAGGAAGTTGGCGACGAAGGCCCCGCAGTCCACGGCGCCGTAGACGCTCAATGCCGCGTCGCTGGTGATGATCGCGACGTGAGGGGCGCCGAAAAGGCGGAAGTTCTCGCGTGCCTGGCGCGCCGAAGCCTCCCGGTCGCCCCGCGCGATTCCCACGCTGTCGTAGAGCTGCATCGCGCAGTCGAAGCGACGTTGTCGGTGTGCGCCTTCGTAGGCCTTCGGCCATTCGAAGTCGGGACCCGCCTCGCCGGGCTCGGGGGCGGAGAGCATGAGCGCGCGAAACCTCTCTGTGGCCGCGCCCTGCGTGATGTGCAGCTTCCACGGCTGCGCATTGCACCACGAGGCAGTGCGCAATGCATGCTCGAGGATCTGCCGCTGCACGGCAAGCGGCACCGGATCCGCAAGGAATGCACGACAGCTGTGCCGGGCGTCCAGGAGTTGGCCGAGCACGCGGCTCGCCTCCCCGTCTTCCGCATACCTCTCGTGCGTCATGCGTACCGCCATTGCAGCAGCGAATAGGGCACTGCTGCGTTGGGGTGATGCTCATACTGGCCCGTCACCGCGGCGCCGATCCGGACCTCCTGCACGGGATCGCCCAACAGATTGCCGACCAGGCGCACGCGGCCCGCATGCGGCAATTCAACCAGAACGGCCAAGTACGGGCCGCAGCTCTGGAGCGCCGGATGCACCGGATGCCAGGCGCGTTCCCAGCTGTAGATCACACCCTCCGCGGGGATCTCCACCCACGCCGGATCGAAGGCATGGCAATGGTGACAGAGGCATTCCGGGCCGAACTGCCAGGTACTGCAACGGGCGCATCGCTGTACGCGCAGACGCTCCTGCCGCAAACCGCTCCAGAACGGCTCCGCCACGCCGTCGGATTCGGCAACAGGGGCCGGCAACCCCTCTGGTAGGTAGAACTTGGTCGTCATCGATGCCCCTTCAAAGTGCCGCGGCAGAGCCGAGCATCAGGTTGCTCGAGGGCGCCACCATCGGCCCACCGATGACCAGCCCCACGTCGTTCCGGGGCGCCTGGTTGGTGGAGGTGCCGCGCACCTGGCGCACGGCTTCGAGCACCAGTTCGAAACCGTGCATGTAGCACTCCGCAAGGTTGCCGCCGCTCGTGTTGAGAGGCAGTCGGCCCGCGGGCGCCGTCAGGTTGTCGAGCGTCAGGAAATCGTTGGCCTGCCCGGGCTCGAAGAAGCCATGCTCGGCCAGCGCCATGATCACCCCGCCCGTGAAGTTCTCGTAGCTCTGCACCACCCCCACATCGGCGGGCGAGACCCGCGCCATGCGGTAGAGATCGCGAGCCACGGTGGTGAAGTTGGCCGACGCATAGTCCGGCGAGTTGTGCGCCTGGCTGCCGAAGCGCTCGCTCGCGCCCGATGCGGCACCCAGCACGTACACGGGCTTCTGTCGAAGGTCCCTGGCCCGCTCGGCATCCATGAGTATCAGCGCAGCGGCGCCGTCGTTTTCCATGCAGCAGTCGAACAGATGGAAGGGCTCGACGATCCAGCGCGATGCGTCATAGCGCTCTTCGCTCAGGGGCTTGCCGTGCATCACCGCTCGGGGGTTGTTCTGCGCGTGGTGATAGGAAGCCATCGCGATCGCCCGCAGCGCCTCCTGCCGGACGCCGTGCTCGTGCATGTAGCGCATGACCCGCATGGCAAATCGCTGCGGCGGTGCGATCACGCCATACGGCACGAGATAGGAGCGCTCGCCCGAGATCGTGCCCGAGGCCGAGTTCTGCCCGAAGCGTCCGAACTGCCCTTGGGCCAGGGAACGGAAGACCACCACGCAATCGGCCTGGCCGGTGGCGATCGCGGCCGCACCGTTGGCGACTGCGCCGCAGCATCCACCGCCACCACCGCCCCATTGCATGGTCGACGAACGCAGGCGCGGCAGGCCGAGGGCCGTCGCGAGCCTGACGGCGTCGCTTCGGTCGTCGCTGTACGACGCGAAGCCGTCGATCTCGTGGGCACTGATGCCCGCATCGCCGCAGGCCGCAAGAATCGCGCGCAGTGCCAGCTTGAACTCGGGTTCAGGCGACTGGCCGTGCTTGAAGTACTCGGTCTCGCCGATGCCGACGACCGCGACCTTGCCTCGCAATGTTCGCTCGCTCATCGCTGTCCTTGTTCCCTGAGGGTTGGTTCCTTCGCTTTCCAGCGCTGCAGTGCGGCTTCGGCGGTGGAAGCCGCCACCGACGGCGCGGCCACCGCGCTGGTCGGCGTGCGCGAGAAGCGAGGTGCAGGCGCGGGATGCACCACGCCCTCGATCTCCACGAAGTTGCCGCGCGCCAGATTGTGCGGATGCACCATCGCTTCGCTGAGCGTGAGTACCGGAGAAACACAGGCGTCGCTGTCTGCAAAGACTGCTTCCCATTCGGAACGGGGGCGAGACTTGAACGCCGACGCGATCGCTGCTCGCAGTTCGGGCCAGCGTGATTCGTCGTGCTGCGCTGCGTTCCAGCTTTCGTCGAGGCCGAGGCGGTCGGTGAAGAGCGAGAAGAACTGGGGTTCGATGGCACCGACGCCGACGTGCTGTGCGTCTGCAGTGGCATAGACGCCGTACCAGGGCGCACCGCCGTCCAGCATGTTGCCTTCACGCTCTTCGGTGAAGCGCCCGCGCTGCTGCTGGGCGATGAAGTGCGTCATCAGCTGAATCACACCGTCGGTGATGGCCGAGTCCACGACCTGTCCCTTGCCCGAACGACTGGTCTCATGCACGGCCGCCAGCACACCGAGCGCCAGGTACAGGCTGCCGCCCGCGTAGTCGCCCACGAGGTTGAGGGGCGGGGTGGGCCGATCCTTAGGACCGATCGCTGCGAGCGCCCCGGTCAGGGCGATGTAGTTGATGTCGTGGCCGGCGGTCTTCGCCAGTGGCCCTTCCTGGCCCCACCCGGTCATGCGACCGTAGACCAGCCTCGGATTTCTGGCCATCACGACCTCGGGCCCCAGTCCCAGGCGCTCCATGACACCCGGCCGGAAGCCCTCGACGAGCACATCGGCCGCGTCGAGCAGGGCAAGTACCTGCTCCTTGTCTGCGGGGGCCTTGAGATCGGCGGCCACCACCGTGCGACCACGGTTGACGATCTGCAAGGGGTCTGACGTGCGCGCACCGGGCCGATCGACCAGCACGACGTCGGCGCCCATGTCGGCAAGCAGCATGCATGCAAAGGGCGCCGGCCCGAGGCCGGCGAACTCGACCACCCGCAGGCCTGCGAGCGGGCCCCGCGCCACGAAGGCGTTCGAGTTCATCAATCCAAGCGGATGTTCGCGCGCTGGGCCACCGGCCCCCACTGCGCCATCTCGTCGCGGATCATGCGGCCCATCTCTTCGGGCGTGCTGCTGCGGGCTTCGATGTTTCGATCAGCGAACATCTTCTTGACCTCCGGCTGGGCGACGGCATGCACGACCGCTTCGTGCAGCTTCGCGGCCACTGCGTCCGGCACGCCGCTGGGTGCCAGCACGCCGAACCAGGCGACGCTGCGGAAGCCGGGCACCTCCTCGGCGATGGCCGGCAGGCCTGCCACCGTCGCAGTGCGCTGCGGAGTGCCCACCGCGATGTACCGCACCTTGCCGGCCTGCACCATCGCCTGGCCGTCGAGGCCGGTCACGAAGGCCGCCTGCAGTTGGCCGCCGCCAAAGGCCGTCATCATGGGCGCGCCTCCGTTGTAGGGCACGTGAAGCATCTGGAGGCTGGCCAGGCCATTGAAGTATTCGCCCGTCAGGTGCGACAGCGAGCCGTTGCCCACCGAGCCGAAGTTCCATGCGTTCCCGGACTTCTTCGCCGCAGCGAGAAACTCCTTCAGATTCTTCGCGGGGCTGTCGGCGGCGATGGCCAGGATCATTGGCGTGATGGCGACGGTGGAGATCGGACGCAGATCCTTCAAGGCGTCGTACGGCGTCTTCTTCAGCAGCGGCAAAATCGCATTCGGGCCCGAGTTTCCGAAAACCAGCGTGTAGCCGTCGGCGGGTGCCTTGGCGACGAAGTCCGTGCCGATGGAGCCACCCGCGCCGACCTTGTTCTCGACGATGACCGGCTGCTTGAGGAAGTCCGACATGGGCTGCTGGATCGCCCGTGCCAACTGGTCCGTGCTTCCGCCCGCGGCGTAGGGCACCACGATGCGGATCGGCTTCGAAGGAAACTTGTCCTGGGCCGAGACGAGCGGTGCGACAGCGGCAAGCGAAAAAAGGAGGCCCGTGGTCAGGGCGGCGCGACGAGAGTGGGGCATGTTGTCTCCGGATGGAGCGGTTTTAATGAGTCATCAATGGTAGAACCATACTAACAATGAGTCAATGCGTGGCGACCCCTCGATGAAAGACCAGCGGCTTGGCGCCCAGCCGCTGCTTGCAGATCCACGTGGCCAGCGCCGAGTCCAGGTGCGTCGCATGGGCTGGAAACCATTCGCCCAAGGCCCGGATGAACGACCGACCAATCACGAAATTCCCCGCGGCGACCAGCGGGCGCACCTCGCTCGCCGAGCGCAGGACTGCAGCATGTTCGGCCGCATGGCAATCGCGAGGCGGAAAGTCTCCGCCCGACATCCAGTTGTCTTCCATCGCGAAATGGCTTTCGAGATGAACGATCAATGCATCCAAGGTGCAAAGGAGTTCCTGGTCGCTGCAGACACCGGCAGTAGACAGGAGTTCTTCGAATTCGGCATGCACGTCGTCCATTTCTGCATGGCCGAGCACGATCGGTTGGTTCATGTATCGCCTCGCTTCAAAGGTCCAGGACCAGGTTGCCCGATCGGGCGCCGGAGCAGCAGATCAGCATGGCGCTGTTAGAGGCCTGCTCGTCCTGCGTGAGGAAACAATCCCGGTGGTCCACGTCGCCCGAGATGACCTTCGTGTAGCACGAACCGCAGACGCCCTGGCCGCAGGAATACGGCATGTCCATGCCTGCCGCCAGCAGCACGTCGAGGATCGTCTTGCCACTCGGCACGGTGTGACGCTGGCCGGTGCTGGCCAGTTCCACCGTGTAGCCGCCCTCGGTGGCCAGCGGCTGGGCGGCGGCGAAGCGTTCGTAGTGCACTGTCTCGGACGAACGATTCTTTGCCGCATCCAGGAAGTCGTCGACCATGCGAGCAGGACCACAGCAATACAGGTGCGCAGCCGGTGATCCTTCCAATGCGCGAACCACCTGACTCACGTCCATGCGCGGCGTCGATCCGTCGGAGAAGTGGAAGAAGACCTGCCCGCCGCCTCCCGCCAGTTCCATCAATCGATCGTGGAATGCCATGCGTGAAGGCGCCGGGGCTGCGTAGTGAAGCTGCCAAGGATGTCCCAGTTCGGCGAGCCGCTCGATCATCGGCAACAGCGGCGTGATGCCGATCCCGCCGGCCAAGAAGCAACTCAGTTCCGACTGCTCCACCAGCGTGAAGTCACCCTTCGGAACACTGATTTCCAGGGCGGCCCCCACGACGGCCTTGTCGTGCAGACACGCAGAGCCTCCGCGTCCCTGCGCTTCGCGCTTGACGGCGATGAGATAGGCGCAACGGTCCACTGCGCGCCTCACGAGCGAGTAGCTCCTGAGCTGTCCTTCGGGCATCTGGACATCGACATGGGCCCCGGGCATGAAGTCGGGCAAAGGTTCACCGCCGGCCGAGGCCAGTTCCAGGCAGACCACTTCTGCTGTCTCCATTCTTCGGTCTCGAACGACCACGGGGAATTTGATCGGGTTCATGTAGACAGCGTATCACGAATCTGCTAAATTCTATCAATGGTTGAACCATTAATAAGGATAACGCGATGCTGAAAACCGAAGACAACGAACTGCTGGTGCGCGTCGGCCCGCAGACGGCCATGGGCGATCTGATGCGCATGTACTGGCTTCCTTTCCTGCTTTCGGACGACGTTCCGGTGGATGGTCAGCCGTACCGGGTCCGCCTGCTGGGCGAAGACCTGGTGGCGTTTCGCGACAGCGAGGGGCGCGTAGGCCTGGTCGACCAGGCCTGCCCTCACCGTGGTGCCCCGCTCGTGTTCGCGCGCAACGAAGAAGGCGGCCTGCGCTGCGTCTATCACGGCTGGAAGTTCTCGGTCGATGGCCGCTGTCAGGACATGCCCGCCGAGCCGGCAAACACACCGATGCTCAATCGGGTCCGGGTGAAGGCCTACCCCGTTCGCGAACGCAACGGCATGCTCTGGACCTACATGGGCCCCGACGAGAACCCGCCGGAACTGCCCAGCATGGAATGGAACATGGTCCCTCAGGAGAACGTGCATGTGTCCATGCGCATCCAGGACTGCAACTGGCTTCAGGCGCTCGAGGGCGAGATCGATTCGGCACACGCGGCCATCCTGCACGGGCGCGTCGACGCGGGCGGCAGCATCGACCAATGGAAACAGGCAGCGGATCTGACGCCGAAGTTCGAAGTCGTGCAGCACGATGGCGGCCTGCATGTCGCGTCGCGGCGAAAGCTGGGCGAAGACCACAACTACATCCGCGTCAACCAGTTCCTGATGCCGTTCTGGACCCTCGTGCCTCCCTTCTCGCAGTATCCCGAGCTGAGCGGCCATGCCTGGGTGCCGATCGACGACGAGCACACGCTGTGCATCATGTTCTCGTACCATCCCGCGCAGCCCTTCTACGAGAAGACACGCAAGCTTTTCAAGAGCGGCTACAAGGACCGGGAAACCGGTCACGCATCCGAGGCATCGTTCGCCGAACCGCGCCCCGTGACCCATCCGTACCACACGTACTGGAGCAGGTACAACCGCGACAACGCCTACGGCTATGCGCCGGAGCTGGCCAAGACCTACAACGCCGGAATGCCCGGACTGTGGCTGCAGGACGCGGCCTGCCAATCCGGCGTCTCGCCCATCTACGACCGCAGCAAGGAAAACCTGGGCCTGAGCGACAGCGGCGTTGCGAGAACCCGTCGCGTGCTGCTGGAGGCGGTCAAGCGCCTGCGCGCCGAAGGCGTGCGTCCGCCATCGGTCCAGGACGCATCGAAGTTCCTCGTCCGCGCGATCTCCATCACGGTGCCCGAAGGAGCGGACTGGATGGCTGCAGGCAGCGAATTCATGCGAGCCGAGCCCGGCAAGGACTTCGGCTACGCGCCGTGAACCACATCCAGCATTCATGACCACCTCCATTCAGCCCACACTCGCCCAACGCGCGGCGGAATTCCCGGCCCACGTCGCTCGACCCGCGCAGGCGCCGACGGCCCTGCAGGGCATCCGCGTGGTCGACTTCACCCACTTCATCGCCGGGCCGCTGGCGACGATGTTCCTCGCCGACATGGGCGCCGATGTGGTGAAGATCGAGCCGCCCGAGCGCGGCGACGAGCTCCGCTACTACCCGCCCGCAGTCCCGGGGCTGGAAGCCCAGGGCGGCCCATTCCTCTGGAGCAATCGCAACAAGCGCAGCGTTGCCATCGACCTCAAGGCTCCCGCGGGAATCGAGGTCGTACGGAGCCTGATTGCAGGCGCCGACGTGGTCGTCGAGAACTTCTCGACCGGCGTCATGGCGCGGTTCGGCCTCGACTACGAGGCCTGCCGAGAGCTCAATCCCAAGCTGATCTACTGCTCCGTCTCGGCCTACGGCCGCGAAGGTCCGTTCTCCGACCGCCTCGGCTTCGACCCCGTGGTCCAGGCGGAGAGCGGCTTCGTCTCCATGAACGGATACCCGGACCGCATGGGTGTTCGCGCCTCGTCAGCCGTCATGGACATCAGCACCGCGATGATGGTTTCCAACGCGATCCTGGGCGCCCTCTTCGCACGCGAGCGGCAAGGCGAAGGCCAGTTCGTCGAGGTGGCCCTGTTCGACACCGGCCTGCTGATGACGGGGTGGGCCACCATGCAGCATCTTGTCTCCGGCAAGGAGCCTGAGCGCAATGGCAACACGAGCCCCGACACCTGCCCCTCGGGTGTCTTCGAGGCCTCCGACAAGCCCTTCTACATCAACTGCGGCAACGACAAGATCTTCCAGAGGCTGGTCGGACAGGTCCTCGAACGGCCCGACCTGGCGGGCGACGAGACGCTGATGAACCGCAACGGCCGCATCGCCCGGCGCGACTTCCTGTTTCAGGAACTCGGCGAGGCTTTTCGACAGCACCCTTGGCCGCACTGGCAAGCCCGGATGCGCGAGGCGCAGATCCCGTGCGGCGAGGTTCGCACCGTGGGAGAAGCGATGCGCTCGGCCGAAGCCGAGGCGCGTCGCGTGGTGACGCACATCCCCCATCCCACGCTGGGCCAGATTCCGAACATCGCCTCGCCGATCCGCTACGCGCGCACACCGATGGTCGATCCGACACCTGCGCCGAGCATCGGGCAGGACACCGAGGCGGTGCTGCGCGAGGTTCTGGGCTGGAGTCCTGACAAGGTGGCAGACATGGCACGCTCGGGAGCGTTCGGGCGGCGAGTTGCTGCACCAACGGTTGGATCCGCATGACGCCGACATGGCGGTGTTGAAGGCGGATCGTCCTGACGAGTGTCATAACGACCTCGTCGTGGTCGGCGCCGGCGCAGCAGGCATGACCGCAGCGCTGGTTGCCGCGCTGCATGGCTTGAAGGTGACACTGCTCGAGGCCACCGAGCAGGTGGGCGGCACCACCTCCACATCGGCCGGCACACTCTGGATCCCGGGCAGCAGTCACGGCACGCGCGCCGGTCATGGCGACAGTCTCGACGAGGCGCGGACCTACCTCGATGCGTTGATCGGTCCGGACGATCCGCAAGGCTTGCGGACGGCCTACCTGTCTTGCGCAGCGGAGGCTATCGACTATCTCGAAGCGAACTCGAGCGTGGAGTTTCGATCCGCGGGCACTCATCCTGACTATCTCGAACTGCCCGGTGCTGCCATGGCCGGCAGAGCGATCTCTCCGGTGGAATTCGATGGCCGACGGCTAGGCAACGCATTCTTTCGCGTGCGGCCGCCAATGCCGCATTTCATGGTTCTTGGCGGCATGATGGTCGGCAAGGCGGACATCAGCGCATTGCTCGGGCGCTTTCGCTCCAC
The DNA here is from genome assembly GCF_030316885.1 of Variovorax jilinensis. GTDB lineage: Bacteria > Pseudomonadota > Gammaproteobacteria > Burkholderiales > Burkholderiaceae_C > Variovorax > Variovorax jilinensis. The sequence continues at coordinate 163,534 of NZ_JASZYQ010000007.1, forward strand.
GGGCAAGCTTCTTCACACTGCGCGCCTGCTCAGCCGCTACGCCCTCGACCGCCTCAGGGGCTACCGCCGCGGCACACGCCTGGTGATGGGCAACGCGCTGGTGGCGCGCCTGCTCATGAGCCTGCAGCAAGCGGGGGTGACCGTGTTGTATGGCATGCGTTGCGAGAGCCTTGTCCACGAGGCCGGACGCGTCTCAGGTGCCCGGATCCGGAGGGGAGAGTCCGGCGAGAGCCGGGTCATCGGCTCGACGGCCGGCGTTGTGCTGTGCACGGGCGGCGTGGGACACTCCAGCGAATTGCGGCGAGCGTTCGGCACCGATGTCCTGCAATCGCGCTCCCTGTCCTTCGAGGGCAATCGGGGCGAAGGAATCACGGCCGCGCTCGCCGTGGGCGCAGCGCTCGAGCGCAGTACGCCCGATTTCCTGTGGCAACCCGTGTCGCTGGTGCCCGAGCGGGCCGGGCGCCAATCGCTCTACCCTCACCTGTTCCTGGACCGCGCCAAGCCCGGCCTGCTCGCGGTCGATCGCGCCGGCCGGCGCTTCGTCAACGAAGGCGCGTCGTATCACCACTTCGTCGAAGCCATGCGGCTGGCAAGCGAAAAGGTGCAAGGCCCGGCGCCCGCCTATCTCATCTGCAACGTCGCCTTCGTGAAACAGTACGGCCTGGGCGCCATCCATCCGGGCAAAACGGACCTGGGCACCTGGGTGGAGCGCGGCTATGTCGCTGTCGCCGACACATTTGAAGCCCTGGCCCGCAAATTGGGCATCGAAGCCGAAGGGCTCGAGTCAAGCGTCAGGCAGATGAACGAAGCCGCCGTCCAGGGTGGTGACGTCGTGTTCGGCAAGGGCAGTACGGCGGTGAGTCGCTTCAACGGCGATCCGGACCAGGTGCCCAATCCTTGCCTGGCGCCCTTGATCGAAGGTCCCTATGTCGGTCTCGAGATCTGGCCTGGCGAGTCAGCGAGCAGTTCGGGCATTTCGACGACAGCGGATGGTGAGGTGCTCACCGCTTCGGGGCTCGTCGTCCCCGGGCTCTACGCGTGCGGGAACGACATGGCATCGATCTGGCGGGGTACCTATCCCGGGCCCGGCGCTACGCTGGGGCCGGCGATGGTGTTCGCCTACCGACTGGTGCGAGGCATCGTTGCGAAGCGTCAGCGCTAATCGGCACCGTGTGAGGCCGCCAATCGGGCATCCCACTGGTCCATGTACTTCGTCTGCAACCTGGTCAGCGCCTTGGTCATCTCGGCGACGGCTGCGGTGGCGTCACGAGCGCGCAGATGCTTCAAGAAGCGGCGGCGCGAAGGCAGGATGAACGAGTTGTCGCTCGGCCCGATCTGGGCGATGAAATGGGCGAAGACTTCGACGATGCCTTCCATCGTGATCACGAGAATCGGATTGCGTGTGGCTTGGGCCAGGAGGACATGGAACTGGCGGTTGTGCCGGGCGCGCTCATCGAACTCGGAGGCCTTCGCCACGGCGTTGATGTTGCCCTCGAGCGCCGCGAAGTCCTCGTCCGTCGCTCGTTCGCACGCCACGCGCACGACGACTTCGGACAGCCATACCCTCGCCTCGGTGAGTTGCTCGGGCGTAATGGCGCCCAGGTGATAGAGGTCGCGCATTCCACTGACGATCACGCCGGAGCTTCCGAAACGCACGAAGGCGCCGCCGGTGGCGCCCTTCCGCATCTCGACGATGCCTGCATGTTCGAGCGCACGCAAGGCTTCACGAAGCGTGTTGCGACTCACGCCAAGTCGCGCCGAAAGGTCGCGCTCGGATGGCAGACGGTCACCGGGCTTGAGTCGCCCGCCCGCGATCATTTCCCTCACTTGAGCGGAGATTTCGTCGACGGCCCGGGTCGGTGCGATGGCAGAAAAATCCATGGGGAGAGAACCAGAGTTCATTGGCTCAATCATTCTACCCGAACGCTTCTTTTCGCAAATCCATCGCCATGCACTATCGGACTGTCCAAGAGACCGAAAAGATAGGTCCGCGCGAACCTAGGGAAATCGAGCACGCGAAAAATGTTGAACGTTCAACTAAATGTCTCTACATTCGATTCTTGCCCACGAAAGGATGTAAGACATGGAAGCGATAGCAACGCAGATTCCCCGGATCGACGTCGACCCATTCAGCGACGCGATGATCGACGAACCGTACGAGATGCACGATATCCTGCGCGAGGCCGGACCTGTCGTCTTCATACCCAAATACGACTTGCACGTCGTCGCGCGACACGCGCAGGTCCAGTCTGTCCTGACGAACTGGGAAAGCTTCATTTCCTCGGCTGGCGTCGGCCTGGCGAATTTCAAGCACGAAGCGCCCTTCCGTCCCAAGAGCCTGCTGCTCGAAGCGGACCCGCCAGATCACACGGTCGTGCGGACGGTCATTTCGCGCGTCATGTCTCCCAAGACCATCCAGCAGCTGCGCGACCTCTTCGAGGCGGAAGCCGAAGCAATGTTCGATCGCTTGCTGGAGAAAGGACGAATCGAGGGCGTCAAGGAGCTTGCGGAACACTTTCCCCTCAAGGTGTTTCCGGACGCGGTGGGTCTCGAGTCCGAAGGCCGCGACAACCTGCTCCTCTACGGAGATATGGTGTTCAATGCGCTGGGGCCTCGCAACGACCTGTTCGAGCGTTCGATGGAGCGTTTCAAACCGGTATCGTCCTGGGTCATGGACCATTGCGAGCGGAAGGCCCTGCGTCCGGGCGGACTTGGCCATCTGATTTACCAGGCGGCCGATACAGGCGAGATCACGCACGAGCAGGCTCCGATGCTTGTTCGATCGTTCCTTTCTGCAGGCGTCGACACCACCATCAACGGCATCGCCAATGTTCTGTTGACGCTCGCGCGCCACCCGGGCGAGTACGCCAAGCTGCATGCCAATCCGGCACTCGCGCGGCAGACCTTCGAAGAGGGCCTGCGGTACGAGTCCATCGTGCAGACCATTTTCCGTACGACGTCGCGTCCGGTCGAGATTGACGGCGTTGAGATCGACGGCGATCGCAAGGTGCTGACGCTCCTGGGCGCTGCGAACCGGGATCCGCGCAAGTGGTCCGAACCGGATCGCTTCAATGTCGATCGCAACCCCGTGGGCCATCTCGTGTTCGGCGCCGGCATCCATGGCTGCGTGGGCCAGATCATTGCGCGGATGGAAGGCGAGATCGTCCTGAGGACACTGGCCCGCAGGGTAAAGCGCATCGAACTGACCGCACCCCACGAGCGCCACCTGAACAACTCGCTGCGAGCCATGCGAAAGCTCCCGCTGGAAATCTTCCCTGCCTGACGCAGTCAACGAACATGCCCATCGTCAACGTCACGCTGCCCGGTGGCCGGGAGATCCAGCTCGATGCCGTCGCCGGCAACACCTTCATGCGCACGGCGGTCGATGCCGCGACCGAAGGAATCATCGGCGAATGCGGCGGCGCCGCGATGTGCGGAACGTGCCACGTGCTGGTGCATCCCGAGTGGCTGGATCGGCTTCCCGCCATGAGCCAGAACGAGAACGACATGCTCGACTGCACCGCCGCACCCCGACAACCTCAGAGTCGGCTGGGGTGCCAGTTGCAGATCACCCACGTCCTGGATGGGCTCCAGCTGACACTTCCTGAGCGGCAGCGGTAGGCGGCTCCCCGAGGCGGGGCGGAAAAGGCGTTAGGCTTGAGGGATGGCATCCATCCCCAGCCTTTCGTGAGCTCCCGAAAAGCATCCAACCCCCATCCCCGCTCGTCGCTGCGCCCCACCCGGGAGGGACCCGTGCTCGACCTCAACCGGTACGTGCCGGGTCTTCTCACTCTCATCGCCAGCAACCTCTCGGGCGGCGCATCGAGTGCCTATCTGTCTCTCTACGCCATCGGCATCGAGACCTGGCGGGTCATGGTCATGCTGGCCATCGAAGGCAGGGTCACTGCGCAGCGCATTGTTCAACTGCTGGATGCGGACAAGGGAGCGATCTCGCGCACGCTCAAGTCGATGCAGGCGCAGGGCCTGGTCCGGCTGGAACCCGACGAGAACGATGGTCGGGTGCGCCACGCGGTGTTCACGAGCAAGGGGCGGCGCCTGCACGACCGCATCATTCGCCTGGCGCTGGTTCGCGAAGCGGCAGCGATCTCCGTGCTGACGGACGAGGAAGCCGAGACGTTTCGATCGCTGCTGCGACGCGTCTACATGAACCTGCCCAACGTCGAGAACGCCACGGTCGACTTCAGCCGTGAAGAGCGCGAGGCGCTCGGGCTTCCCGCCGATGGGCCGCCGCTGCGCCGCAGAGGTGGATCGACCGCCACCGCAGACCCGGAGCCGGAACCGAAACCGAAACCGGAGCCGGAATGGGAACCCGACCTCCAGGCTAGTAGCCAACCTGCGAAAAGAACGCGCGGACCTCGTCGCTGAACGCCACCGGCTCCTCCATGGCCGCGAAGTGACCGCCTGCGCCCATCTCGGTCCATCGCGCCACCGCATAGGCGCGCTCCGCGACGATCCTGGGCGGGTACGGAATGAATTCCGAAGGGAAGCATGCCACCCCTGTGGGCACCTCGACCCTCGGCACACGTGATCCGGGCGGGCTTTCCTCTGCGCGTCCCCGGTACATCCAGAGCGCCGGCCCCACGGCATCATTGACCAGATAGATCATCAGGTTCGTGATCAAGGTGTCTCGCGAGAAGCGACTCTCGATGTCGCCCCGCGTGTCGCCCCACGATCTGAATTTCTCGCAGACCCAGGCGGCGAAACCCAGCGGGCTGTCCGTCAGCGCAAGTGCGACGGTCTGCGGCTTGGTGCTTTGAATCGCGAAGTAGCCCAATTCAGCCGACCGTACCGTTGCGACCCGTGCGTGATACGCCAATTCGCTAACCGTGGCCGAGTCCGAAGGCGTGAAGACCCAGCTCGGCAGCATGTTGAGATGGATGGCGCGCGTCACGTCCGCATGGTCGATGCCCAGCCAACTGGTGACGGCCGCTCCCCAATCGCCTCCCTGAGCCGCGAACTCCTTGTAGCCAAGCACCTCCACCATCAACTGGCGCCACAGCGCGGCAACCGCTCGCGGCCCGATCGGGCGTGGCGGCGCCGCAGAGAAGCCGTATCCGGGCAAAGACGGAATGACGAGATCGAAACCCTCGCGCGCATCACCGCCGCGACGTTCGGGAAAGGCCAGGCGCTCGATGCACGCCTGAAACTCCAGGATCGAGCCCGGCCAGCCATGCGTGAGCAACAAGGGGCGCGGCCGGGCCGAGGATCCCTTGATGTACTGGAAGTGGATGTCCAAGCCGTTCAACGAAGCCTTGAACTGCGGCCAGCGATTGAGCTGCTGCTCGGCCGCCCGCCAGTCGTACGCCGTGATCCAGTGATCGACAAGGCCATGCAACCATGCGGCATCCGTGCCATAGACCCAGCCGGCGTCGTCGGCCGGCGCAGTGGCCCAACGAGCGCCCGCCAGGCGTCGACGAAGGGAGTCGATCACCGCGTCTTCGACCTGAATCGTGAATGGGGTCAATCGACGATCCTCCGACGCGTTCTGCGTGCTTCTAAGCCAGGACGACTTCGGGCCGAGGCACGGCAAGGCCACGTTCCTGCTGCGCCTGATTCAGGATGAAGGCGGCGACGCGTTCGCCGATCATCATGGTCGGCGCGCTGGTATTGCCGCCGATGATGTTGGGCATGATGGACGCATCCGCGACGCGCAGCCGACCGACGCCGTGCACACGCAGCTTGGCATCCACCACGGCCGCGGCATCGGAAGCCGGCCCCATCTTGCAGGTACCCACCGGGTGATAGACCGTCGAAAGCGTGGCCCTGATGGCACGTTCGAGTTCCTCGTCCGACTGGTTGTCCTTGCCCGGCGTGCGCTCGAGGCCGAGATGCTCGCTGATCGGCGCGAGAGACAGGATTCGGCGCGTCTCCCTGACGCCCGCGATCAACGTCTTGATCTCTTCCCTGGCTTCCAGGAAAGCTGGATGGAGCACCGGCTTGTCTACGGGATTGGACGAGGACAACGACAGCCAGCCGCGGCTCGTCGGCCGCAACAGCGAGACGAGCAGCATGATGCCGTGCTCGCGCGGAATTGCGCGGGCGGTGCCCTTCAAGCCTGCCAGCAGCGTAACCTGAACATCCGGACGGTCGAGTTCAGGGCGTGTGCGAAAGAACCCCCCGCCTTCGGCCGCATTGGACGCCAGCATGCCGCGACGCCCGACAAGGTACTCGAGCGGACTCATGGCTGCACGAGGCAGCGAACGCCAAGACAGGGCGTACGCGCGCGAAGTGCGATCCATCATCGCGATCGGAACGGAGGGATGGTCCTGCAGGTTGCGCCCCACACCTGGCAGATCGTGCAGCACGCGGACGCCGCTCTTCTCGAGCTCATGCGCTGCACCGATGCCTGAGACCATCAGGAGGTGCGGAGAGTTGATCGCGCCCCCTGCGAGAATGACTTCCTGCGAGGCAGTCAAGGATTCACGCTGGCCACCCTTGATCACCGTCACGCCGGTGGCTTCGGCTCTGGAAACGTCGACGCGCTCCACGAAGCAATCTGTGAGGACCGTCAGGTTGGGGCGCGACATCACGGGATGCAGAAACGCACGAGAACTCGACAGCCGTGTCCCGGTTCGCTGGTTGACATCCCAGACGCCGAAGCCGTCCTGTTCCTGGCCGTTGAAATCATCGGTCGCATGGTGTCCGCCTGCCACTGCGGCAGCCACGAAGGCCTTGGTGAGCGGATTCACCGCCCGGGGCTGCTGCACATCCAGTTCGCCCTCGCTGCCATGCAGGGCCTGGTCGCCGAACAGCCGGCGCTCGTGGCGCTTGAAGTACGGCAGCACGTCCTCGAAGCCCCAGCCCGGATTGCCTTCGGCCAGCCAGCCATCGTAGTCACTGCGGTGTCCCCGGATGTAGACCGATCCGTTCACCGAACTGCAGCCACCCAGCATCTTGCCGCGCGGGCAGGGAATCGCTCGACCACCGACCCCTGCTCCCCCGGTAAATTCGTACTGCCAGTTGTATCTGGCGTGAGGCAGCAGAAAGATGTTCCCGATTGGAAGCGTCGCCTTGAGATTGGTCGGAAAGCCCAGATCCGAAGGCCCCGCTTCGATCAAGGCGACTCGAACGGACGGATCGGCCGAGAGGCGATTCGCGATGACGCAGCCGGCCGAGCCGGCGCCCACGATGATGTAGTCGAAGCCAGTCATTCGGTCTTTCCAATCCATCTTTTCATACCGTTCTCTCAATCACTTCCCGCCGTGCCAGACGGGCCAACCCGTCAGGTCAAACCCCTAAATACTGTTCGAGTAGCTCAGGCCGCTCCTTGAGTTCCCGGCAACTGCTGCGCAAGGTCGGCTCGCCCCGGCTCATCACGATTGCGTCATCGCAGGTGTCGAAGATCGTCTCGAGCCGTTGGTCCACCACGATTGCCGTCAGCCCGCTCTTTCGCAAGCGCTGCAACAGATCGACGACCTCGTCCACGATCTTCGGCGCCAATCCCTCTGTGGGTTCGTCGAGCAGCAGCATGCGCGGCTGGCAGACCAACGCACGCGCGATGGCCAGCATCTGCTGCTCGCCGCCGGACAGACCGCCGCCCGGCGCCTTCGAACGCTCGGCCAAGCGCGGGAACATGTCCAGCACGTCGTCCACCGACCAGCGCTGGACCTTGTCCTTGTGCAGCCTCGCGGCCAGCCGCAGGTTCTCGATCACCGAAAGGCTGCGAAAGATTCCCTTGCGGTCCAACACCAGGGCCAGGCCCGCTCGCGCGATGGCGGAAGTGTTCCAATGCGCCACATCGACGCCGCCGAAAACGACCTTGCCGGCAAACGGCCTCACGGGCCCACAGAGCGCCTTCAGCAGCGTCGTCTTGCCCACGCCATTGCGCCCCAGGATGCCGAGGAACTCACCGTCGGCAACGGTGAAGCTGAGGTTGTCCAGCACGCTGAACTGGGCGTACCCGGCGCTGAGATCTCGCACTTCAAGCACGGTGTGCTCCCTTCAGGTAGGCGCTTTGCACACGCGTATCGGCCTTCACCTCGGCTGGCGTTCCGTCGCAGATGATGCTGCCGCGTTCGAGCACCACGACCCGATGGGCGATGCGATCGACCACGCTCAGGTCATGTTCCACGATGACCACCGTCAGCCCTTCGAGCAGTTCAGCCATCAGATCGAGGATCACGGCGGTTTCAGCATGACTCATCCCCGCGGTCGGCTCGTCGAGCAGCACGATCTGCGGCTGCGTCGCCAGCGTGATCGCCAGCTCGAGCTGCCGCTGTTCTCCATAGGACAGCTCGCTGGCCTGTGCGTCCTTCGGGCGTCGGATGTTGACCCTGCGAAGCCAGCGCTCTGCACTCTCGTTGCAGGCTCGATTCGATGCCGCAGCCTTCAACGGATTCCAGTTGCTCCAGCCCGCGCGGTTCTGCACCCCGAGTCGCACGTTCTCGAGCAGACTGAGCTGCGGAAAGATGTTGGTCTTCTGGAAGCTGCGCCCAACCCCCAGTTGGGCGCGCTGCCTAGCGCTGGAGCGACTCACGTCATGGCCGGCAATCACGATCTTTCCTCCGGACAGCGACAACCTGCCGCTGATCAGATTCAATAGCGTAGTCTTGCCCGCGCCATTGGGGCCCAGCAGCGCACATCGCTGTCCGACGGGAATCACGAGGTCCACGCCATTGACTGCGCCAAAGTCGCCGAATCGCTTGACCACGCCATTCAACTCGATCGCGTAGTTCATGGTGACTGCTCCTTGCCGACCACCCGCCTCGCCGCATTGGCCCGCGGGCCCACGAGTCGCCGCAGTCGATCCCGGACAATGGGGACGATGCCTGCGGGTGCGAACATCACGAGCCCGATGAAAGCCAGCCCCACGAAGAGCCGCCAGTGGTCGGTGTACGAGACCGCATAGTGGGACAGGCCCACGTACAGGGCCGCACCCACAACCGGACCCAGGAGCGAACTGGTTCCACCCAGGATCACCATGAGGATGGCCTCGCCCGACACGGTCCAGAACAGCGAACCCGGGCCGATGAATCCGAACAGCGTGGCGTTCAGGTAGCCGGCAATGCCACCGATGGCACCGGAAATGACGAAACCGGCGAGCTTGTATCGCTGCGTTGCATAGCCCAGGACGACCATCCGCTCCTCGTTCTCCCGAATGCCTGCAAACACCGCCCCCATTCGGGAGCGCGACAAGGTGTGAACGAACCACAGCACCAGGACGAACAACGCGAGCACGAGGTAGTAGAAGCCGGCATCGCTGCCAAGGCCAAGCCCAAGCGATTCCGCGACGCCCTTCGGAAGCTTCGGTCTCGGAACTCCGCTCAGGCCGTTGACCCCGCCGGTCCAGCCATCGTTCGCAGTGGCCAGCACGTAGAGAAGCTGTGCGAATGTCAGGGTGATCATCGTGAAGGCGATCTCGCGCGTCTTCAGGGCAATCCACCCGAACACCGCGGCCACGGTCGCCGTAGCCAACACGGTGAGAACCAGCGACGTCAACAACGAGGGCGTGAAACGCATCAGCACCAGTGCCGCCACGTAGCCACCGAGGCCGAAGAACGCACTGAAGCCGAAATTGACCAGCCCCAGAAGTCCGATCTGGACGTACAGCCCGACCGCCATGATCGCGAAGATCAGGATGTCGGCGGTGAACTCGGTGCCCGATCCCACCGAGAAATAGGGTACCGACAGCAGCGCTGCAGCAGTGAAGGCCAGGGTCAGAAGGCGGATGAGCTCGCTCTTTGCAATCGTGCTCATGCGCCCTCCGCTTTTCCTAGCAGGCCATGCGGCCGCAACAACAGCACGAGCGTAAGAACCCCGTACATCACCGCGGGCGCATAGCCTGCAACCAGCACCTGCCCAACGGTCAAGGCGTAGCCGATCAGGATGCTGGCCAGCAATGACCCAAGGACCGATCCGAGGCCACCGATCACGACGACCACGAGGCAGGACACCAGCACGTCGTCACCCATGCCCGGAAACGCGTTGACGATCGGAATCGCCACATAGCCGGCGACCCCCGCCAGCCCGGCACCGATCAGGAACACCAGACTAAACAGCGCCGTCACCTTCATGCCCAGCAATTCCGAGGCCTCGCGATCGTCCACGGCAGCCCGAACCGCGGTGCCGATCGGCGTGCGCACGAGGCCGGCGAAGAGGCCTGCACAGACGACCACGCCGAACGCGATGAGGAAGAGTCGGTAGCCCTCGATGCTGGCCCCGAGCCACTCGTAGGAATCGCTGAGCAGGTCCGGTCGAGGCAGGCTGCGAATCTCGCCGCCCCAGACGATCCGGACAAGTTCGTCGAAGACGAAAATGAGCCCGAACGAGACCAGCATCTGCGCGAACGGGCCGCGCGGATAGAGCCTGCGGAACAGGGCGCGCTCGATCAGCCATCCCGCCACGGCAGCGGCGACGGCGGCAACGATCGCCCCGAGAATGAACGAGCCCGAGAGCTTCGCCGCGGTCAGGCCCGCGAAGGCGCCGAGCATGTAGAAGGATCCGTGGGCCAGGTTGACGACGCGCATCAGGCCGAAGCTGAGTGTCAGGCCGGCCGAAATGACAAACAGGAGAAGTCCCGCCTGCAATCCATTGACCAGGTATTCAATGAGACTTCCGGTAGTCATCCGTGCCTACCGCTCAGTCCCAGGCCAGCTTGCAGGAGGTGTCTGGATCCCTGACCTTGTCCATGGTCTGCAGCACCTCATGGCCGAAGCTGCCGTTGGGACGCTTGATGACCTTCGTGATGTAGATGTTCTGGATCACGTTGCCGTCCTTGGCATCGATCTTGAAGTAGCCGCGCGGGCTGTCGATCTCCGCGTCGATCATGGCCTGCCGCACTGCGGCCTTGTCCGAGACGTTGCCCTTGAGGCGACGGACCGCATCGATGATCAGGCGCATCGAGTCGTAGCCCGCCACGTCCACCGCGGCCGGTGGCCGGTTGTACTTCTTCTTGTAGGCAGCAACGAAGGCCTGGTTGCGCGGGGTGTCCATGCTCTGGACATACTGGCCGGAGCCGATGACGCCGATCGCGTTGTCCTTCAGGGCATCGAAGAAGAACTCGTCGGCGTTGCTCTGCGGACCGACCTGCTGCGGCTTCAGCTTCGCCTGGGCGTACTGGTTGATGAAATTGACCGTTCCGCTTCCGGGGATGAAGTTCCACACGACGTCCACGCCGTCACCCAGCCCGCGCAGCTTGGTCATGACGCTTGCGAAGTCCGCGGTTCCCATGGCGGGCCACTGCTCGTCGACGATCGTGCCGCCGCCCTTCTTGAAGCCGTCTGCGAAGGCACCGCCCATCTGCTTGCCAGCGACATAGTTCGAAGCCACGATGGCTGCGCGCTTGCCGAGCTTGCTCGATGCGTATTCGCCCATCGGGTAGTTCCATTGCCAGTTCGAGAACGAAGTGCGGATCACGTAGGGGCTGCAGAGTTCTCGTGTGAGCTCGTCGTTGCCGGCGTTGGCGATCAACAGGAAGGTCTTGGAGCGATGCACCTCGTCGCGAATGGCTGCGGCAACGTGCGAGGCCACCGGCCCCACGAGGAAATCGACCTTCTCGTCCTTCACATAGCGGCGCACCAGTTGCAGCGCGACCTTGGGATCGTTCTTGTCGTCCTCCTTGACGAGCACGATCTTGCGGCCCGCGACCGAGCCACCGGCCTCCTCGATAGCCAGGTTCATCCCGTCGAGGATCGCGTTTCCGTAGACACCCATGACCTGGGAAAAGGACAGCACGGTACCGATCTTCAGATCCTCGGCGGCTGTCGCCGAGATCGCGCCGAAGGCGAGCGTGGTGGCGAACGCTGCGCGGGCGCAGGTCAAGGATTTCTTGATTGGGTTCATCTTGTCTCCGTCGAAAGTTGGTGGGTTTGTGTTTGCCTGCTCGCCTACTGATCCAGCTTGACCATGACTGCCTTGGTCTCGAAGTACTCTTGAATGTGTTCGTTGCCCGACTCGCGGCCGAATCCGCTCATCTTGTAGCCACCGAAAGGAACGGCCGGATCGAGCACCTGATAGCAGTTGACCCACACCGTCCCGGTCCGCAGGCCCTTCGCGACGAGGTGCGCGTTGTTGAGATCACGGGTCCAGACCCCACCGCCCAGGCCGTACTCGCTGTCGTTGCCGCGTGCGATCACTTCATCGATGTCGTCGAATGCAAGTGCGGCGGCAACGGGGCCGAAGATCTCCTCCCTTGCGATGCGCATGTCGTCGGCAACGTCGACGAACAGGGTCGGAGGCACGAAGTAGCCGTCGGCCAGCGCCCCCTCCGTGAGCCGGGCGCCACCTGCCAGCGCACGTGCGCCCTGCTCCTTGCCGACCTGCAGATAGCCGCACACGCGATCGAGCTGCTCCGAGGACACGAGGGGACCCATCTGCGTGCTCTCATCCAGGGGATCGCCGACGCGAATGCCCTTCGCAAAAGCGGCGACCCGCTCCACGAATTCGTCGTAGATGGGCCGTTGCACGAACATGCGCGTGCCCGCGCTGCAGATCTGGCCGGAGTTCATGTAGACCGCCATGGCGGCGCCGGCAACGGCAATGTCCATGTTCGCGTCGGCAAACACGATGTTGGCCGACTTGCCGCCGAGCTCCATCGACAGTCGCTTCAGGTTGCCGGCGGAAGCACGCACGATCTTGCGGCCCACTTCCGTCGATCCCGTGAAGGCGATCTTGTCGACGCCAGGGTGCTCCGCGAGGGCCGCACCGGCATCGCCCAGCCCCACCACGACGTTCACGACGCCATCGGGGATGCCTGCCTCGATGCACAGCTCGGCCAGCCGCAGGGCCGAGAGCGGCGTCTGCTCTGCTGGCTTGAGAACCACGGTGCACCCCGAAGCCAGCACCGGGCACAGCTTCCAGATCGCCATGCCGATCGGACCGTTCCAGGGGTTGATCGCACCCACCACGCCCACCGGCTCCTTGAGCGTGTAGGTCAGAGAATCGTGAGGCATGAAAGAGCTGTTGATCGTCTCGCCGTGCGTGGAGGTAGCCAGGCCGCCGTAGTAGCGCAGCAATGCGCCCGCGCGCTTGCGCCCGAGGATCGTGCGCGAGATCGGCGCCCCCAGATCGAGCGTATCGAGCATGGCCAGTTCGTCGTGGTGACGATCGACCAGGTCCGCGAGCCGCGACATCACCTGCTGGCGGTCGGCGGGACGCCACTTGCTCCAGGGGCCTTCGAAAGCGCGCCGCGCAGCTTTCACGGCGACGTCGATGTCTTCGGCTGCGCCCTGCGAGACCTCGGCCAGCACCTTGCCGGTGGCTGGATTGATGGTCTGAAACGTCTTGCCCGACAGTGCAGGGACGTGCTTGCCATCGATGTACAGGAGCTTCGGGCCTCCCTCAAGAAAGGCCGGAAACGGCCGCGTGCTGCTTGGCTGCATGGATTTATGGCTGAAGGAGGAAAAGCCGCTCGGGCACGAATGGCCAGGCGGGTCAGAAGAGACGGAATTCGCGATGGCTGCGCCGACTGGGTCGACTACGCCGCAGAGCCAGCGGCTGCAGGGGCGGCGAGGGGCAACGGCGTCGGATCGATCTCATCGTGTTTGTCTCCAGAGCGGTCTCTCTTCAGGACCGCTTCTCATGAATGTCTGGGAGGCAATGTACGTTGATTGGATCAACCATTGAATTCAAAAGGTCGAATGGCTATTCAAAAACCGGAAGTCCGATGCCGCAACCCACGCCCTCAGCGACCGGAGGGTCGCGTCAGATCCAGGGCGCTTCGATCAGGGGCTTGCGGCTTGCCGTAGCGCCGAGCCCGGCAGAGGCCTCGCGCAGCAGCTCGAGAAAGCGACTCTGGCCGCTGGTCGGACGCCAGCTCTGCCGCATGGTTGTGCCGATGGTCGGCATGCTTCCGGCCAGGGGCTCGCCGATGCGCGCGAGCAGACCGCTTCGGATCTGGAGTGCGACCTGATCCGGCATCGCGAGCGTCAACATGTCGCTGCTGGTCAACAGGCGGCCGATGATCATGATCGAGCCGCATTCCACCGGCACCTGTGGCCGGTCGATCGGGAACAGGCGCTCCCATTCCGCGCGCAATGGCGATGTCTCGGGAGCGATGATCCAGGGGTATTCCCCCAATGTCGCGTTGCCGGGATTGTCCCGGCCCACCAGCGCATGCTGATGCCCTGCCACGATGATCGGCGCCTCCGTGTAGAGTGGCATCGACCTGAGATCCGAAATGCCCTCGACGGGCAGCTCGCCCACGATGAGATCGATCACGCCATCGCGCAGCGACTCCACAAGTTCACCCCAGTTGCCCTCGAGCACGCGAAAGCTCGCGGGAAAGCGCTCCGCAACCATCATCGACATGGCCTCGGGAACGAGGAACGCCCTCGCCAGTGGCGTCGTGCCGATCGATATGGTCGGACTGTGCGGATCCAGTCCGAGCTCCGACAGCGCCGCCTGCAACTCCTTTACCGCCAGCCAGCAGCTGCGCGCGAAGCGCCGGCCGCCGAAGGACATGTGCACTCCGCGACCCCTTCGCTCCACGAGCCTCTTGCCGAGCGCTTCTTCCAATTCACGCACGGCCCGATGCACCGCGGCCTGCGACAGGCCGAGATCCGTCGCGGTCGCCGTGAAGCTTCCCGCCTTGAAGAGGCCGAGGAAAGCGCGCAGCTGGGTCATCGTCAAACGCCGATCGGGCTCGAAGGTGGTCCCGGCGATGAGCCTGCTGCCCGCCGTCAGGTGCTGCATGCTCGCGGTTGCCCTTTCAAGCACCAAGCGGCCCGCCGGCGTCGGATCGATCCCGTCCGAGCGGCGCTCGAACAACACCTCGCCGAGCTGGCCCTCGAGCTTCAGGATGCCCTGGGTCAGCGCCGGCTGGCTGATGCTCAGGGCGATCGCGGCGGCACTGATGCTGCCGTGCTCGTGCACGGCGATCAACCCGCGCAGATGACGCAGGTTCAGGTGGAAGGCCGTCGTCATCGCATCGCGACCGACGGACCGTGAGCTCTTTGGCTGATCCATGTTTGCGGACTGGCTGGGCATCGGCCACTATAGATCAATCGAGTCGAGACTTCCGGTTATTGAATGGTAGGTGGCTCATTTGAATCACGTCCCAGGCGTTGCATGCCTAACATCCAAACGCACCGACGCCGACCCCCCCACTACACACGGCGCGGGCCTGAATAACAAGGATTGGAGACAAGATGTTCCTTCGCAACATGTGGTACGTGGCCGGCTTCTCGGCGGACGTGCAACCCGGCAAATGTCTCGCCCGACGCTTTCTCAACGAACCCGTCGTCCTGTTCCGGACCGCGGCGGGCGTGCTGAGTGCCCTGACAGACCGTTGCAGCCACCGCGCGATGCCTCTCAGTGAGGGTCATGTGGACGGCGAGATCATCCGCTGTCCCTATCACGGCCTGGAATTCAACACCACCGGAGGCTGCGCCCGCATTCCAGGGCAGGAACGCATCCCTGCCGCCGCGGCCGTACGCGCCTATCCCGTCTGCGAGCGCGACGAGTTCATATGGATCTGGATGGGCGAGCCCGAAAAGGCGGACACCAGCCTGATCATAAGCAACGCCGAGCACGGCGATCCGACCTGGAGTTGGCGCCCCTACTACATGCACGTGAAGTCGAACTGGCAATTGCTGGTCGACAACATCCTCGACCTCACGCACGTCGCATACATCCACGCCAACACCATCGGCGGCAATCCGCAGACGCACTTCAGCGCCAACGTGTCCGTCGAGTTCGATGGAAGCAAGGTGACGCTGCTGCGAAAGATGCCCGACTCGGTGCCGCCCAAGACCTACATCGCCGCCGGCGGATTCAAGGGCAACGTCGACCGCTGGCAGATGGTCGAGTATCAGCCGGCCAACGGCAACGTGCTGCGGGTCAACGCCGGAGCGTGCGACGTGGGAACCGGTGCCTACGAAGGGCGACGCGACAACGGCTTTGTCCTTCTGAACGTCCATGGCGTCACGCCGGAGACCGACACCACGACCCACTACATCTGGACCATCTGCACCAATGCACCACGCGAATCCGGCGTGCCCGAAAACCTGTTCGACCAGTTCTACGAAACCATCTGCGAGGACGAACGCGCCTTGGAGGCGCAACAGCGTCGCATCAACGACATGCCCGACATGCGCTTCGTCGGCATTGCCAGCGACGGCGCAGTGAACCGGGCCCGCATGCTGCTCGACGGCATGAAGAAGGAAGAAGCCGCCGAGGCTGCCTAGCCGAGGCCTCCGGCCTTCGCGGCGAGACGGTCATCGGGCGGCCTCGGTGCCGCCCGCTTCCTCCGAAGCGTCGCGCGCACAGGTTCAGCCAGCCAGATTCTTGCAAGGTCAGTAGCGATCTTGCTTCTCATCACGCGGCCGCGGCCGCAACGTTCATGGAGACGATATGAAACACGAAGACAGTGTCGATCTGACACGAGTGGGACCGGGCACGGTCATGGGTGAATTCATGCGGCAGTACTGGATGCCTGCCGCCAAGTCTTCCGAGGTCGAGGCCGACAGGGAGCCCCTGCGCCTGATGCTGCTGGGAGAGAAATTGATCGCCTTCAGGGACTCCCAGGGACGCGTCGGCATTCTCGACCATCGCTGCCCGCACCGCTGCGCGTCGCTGTTCCTCGGACGGAACGAAGAGAGCGGCATTCGATGCGTCTACCACGGCTGGAAGTTCGATGTCGATGGTCACTGCGTCGACATGCCCAATGTGCCGGCCCGCCAGGACTTCAAGGACAAGGTTCACGCCAAGGCCTATCGGACCGCGGAACGAAACGGCCTCATCTGGGTGTACATGGGCAAGGAGCAGGCCTCCCCTCCTCCCCTGCCCAACATGGAAGCCAACCTGATCCCCGATGCCGACATCTGGTGCCTGCAGCGCGAATGCAACTGGCTCCAGGCGCTCGAGGGCGACATCGACACTTCCCATGTCGGCTTCCTTCACGTCGGCATGCTGTCGCCCGACGATCTTCCCGAAGACCATCCCATGCGCCCGACCGTGGTGAATCGCACGCCGGAGTACGAGGTTCGGAGTACCGATTGGGGCGCGATGTACGGCGGCTATCGTCCCAACGAAGATGGAAACATGTCATGGCGGGTCGCCCACTTCATGTTCCCCTTCTGGACGCAGACCCCGAACGCCCGCTTCGCCACACGAGCCATCGCCCGCGCCTGGGTTCCGATCGACGACGAGCACAGCATGCTGTTCGACATTTCCGGCGGTGTCGACGAAGGCAATCCGGCCTACATTTCCACGCGCAAGAACGGCGAGCCTCTGTACGAGAAGTTCGTCTACGAGCCCAATACCAGCGACTGGTACGGTCGGTGGCGATGCGAGGACCGCGCGCACAACGACTGGGGCATCGATCGAGATTCGCAGCGCAACGGTACCCAATACACCGGGATTGCCAACATCACGATCCAGGACCAGGCCGTCACCGAAAGCATGGGGCCGATCACCGACCACGACCACGAACACCTGGCCCCCACCGATCAGATGATCGCGCGCACCCGCCGCATCGTCCTCATGGCGGCGCGCGCTTGGCGCGACAAGGGCATCCTTCCGCCAGGATCCAATCAGCCGGACGTCTTCATGGGCGCGCGGGCCGGCTCGTTCCTGCATGACCCGACGGTCCCGCTCGACAAGGCCTACCAAGAGCAGTTGGAGAAGGCCGTCCGCTGGAAAGCGGCTGCGTGAGGACGATGTCATGCAGCTGAGAATCCGTTCTGCACGCTGGGAGGCCGATCACATCCTGGGCTTCCGGCTCGAACCCCTGCGTGGCGAGAATTTGCCGGCATTCACCGCAGGTTCGCACATCGAAGTCAGCCTCCAGCCCGGCCTGAAGCGCAGTTACTCGCTGTTGAACGATCCCGCCGAGCAGGACGTGTACGAGATCGGTGTCCAGCTCGATCCGGAGAGCAGAGGAGGATCGCAGCACATCCACGAGCACTGGCGGCCCGGTCAGGTCATCGAAGTGTCGGAGCCGCGCAATCTCTTTTCGCTCGACGAGGATGCGAGTCATTCGATCCTTATCGCGGGCGGCATCGGCATCACGCCAATGCTGTCGATGATGGAACGCCTGAAGAGCCTCGGGCGCTCCTGGGAGCTGCGCTATGCGGTGCGCAGTCGCAATCGTGCGGCCTTCCTCGAGCGGCTGGAAGGGCTCGAGAACGTGCAGGTGACCATCGACGACGAGCCGTCGACGCCACGACTCGACCTTCAAGGGCTGATCCGGTCGGCACCTCCCAGGGCGCACGTGTACTGCTGCGGTCCGACAGGCATGCTCTCTGCGTTTCGGGAGCACGGCGGGCCACTGGGCGATCGGATGCATTTCGAGTATTTCGCATCGGATGCGAAGGTCGCATGCGAAGGCGGCTATCGACTGCAGCTGCAGCGCAGCGGAAAGGTCATCGAAGTCGCGGCCGGTGACACGATGCTGGATGCACTGCTGGGTGCCGGCGTCGACGTCGGCTTCGCATGCTTCGAAGGCGTTTGCGGCAGTTGCCGCGTGCCGGTCCTCGATGGTGTACCCGACCACCGTGACCAGTTCCTGACTCAGGCAGAAAAGGACGCCAACAACGCGGTCATGGCCTGCTGTTCCGGCGCTCGCACCGCCTCCCTCACCCTGGATCTATAGGCTGGCGATCCGCCGCCGAGAAAGAGACAAATGCGAAATCTATCCCGTCGCAGCATGCTGCGCATCATGTCCGCGACTGCCGTGGGCTCGACATTGGCCGGAGCCCAAGCAGCCGAGGCGTGGCCTTCACGCCCGATCAAGCTGATCGTCCCGTTCACGGCCGGAGGCAGTACCGACCAGCTGGCCCGCGCGATCCAGCAGCCGATGTCCGACATGCTCGGGCAACCGGTCGTCGTCGACAACAAGGTTGGAGCCGGCGGATCGATCGGCACCGAGGCCGTATCGCGCGCAGCACCGGACGGCTACACGCTCGTGTTCGGGAACTCCGGCCCCAGCGCAGTCACTTCGCTGCTGCGCAAGCTGCCCTACGATGTGCAAGCCGACTTCAGGCCCGTTTCGCTGGTAGCCGTAGTGCCGCTTGCGCTCATTGTCTCCAACAAGCTGCCGGTGCGCGACCTGAAGGAGTTCCTCGTCTACGCCAAGAAGCCGGGCAGCAACGTGAACTACGGTTCGGTCGGGATCGGGTCCATGGCCCATCTCACCGGCGAGTACTTCAACGAGGCTGCGGGGCTGCGCATGCAGCACATCCCCTATGGCGGAGGCTCTGCGCTGAGCGCGGCGATCCTCGGCGGTGAACTGGAAGCGGGCTGGTTCAATCCCCTCGACGGAACTGCGCTGGTGGCTTCCGGGAAGGCCCGGTATCTCGCGGTCGCCACGCCGCAGCGACTGCCCTGGATGGCCGATGTCCCAGCGATCAGCGAGGTGGTTCCGGGTTTCGAGAGCAGCGCCTGGTTCGGCGTCCTGGCGCCCAAAGGCACGCCCGACCCGATCGTGCGACGCCTCAACGAGGTCATCGTGGCCGCCGTCGCACGGTCCGAGGTGCGCAAGCTGATCGAGGACAAGATGGCAGAACCCCGGAGCAGTTCGCCCGACGAGCTGGCGTCGATCATCCAGCGCGAGATCTCGCAGTGGAAGCCTGTCATCACACGCAACAACATAAAGCTCTGAGGCCAGCATGCAAACCAGCAAGACCCAATCCACCGTGAGCTTCGACTTCGGTGGTCGAACCGTACTCGTGACCGGGGCAGGCAGAGGCGTCGGCGAGGAAATCGCGCGCCTGTTCCATGCCTCCCACGCCAGGGTGGCCGTGAGCGACGTCGATGCCGAGGCGGCACGGCGTGTGGCACACGCGCTCGACGATTCGGGCGTCACGGCGATCCCGCTCGCACTGGACGTGCGCCGCAAGGAGGCCTTCGAGGACGCGCGCGACCGGATCACCAAGGCCTGGGGACAAACCGACATCGTGGTGAACAACGCGGGGTATGCGAAACGAACGCCGGTGCATGACATCACGCCCGAAGAATTCGACGACATCGTCGCCATCAACATGCGAAGCGTGTTCCTGAGTTGCCAGGTGTTCTCCGAGCACATGCGTGCGAATGGCTACGGACGGATCGTGAACGTGACCTCCCTGGCGGGCCAGAACGGCGGAACGGTTGCATCGGCCCACTATGCGGGCGCCAAGGCTGGCGCCATCATGCTGTCGAAGTACTTCGCACAGCAGCTCGCGGGCACCGGCGTCACGGTCAACGCCATCTCCCCTGGCCCGATCGCCACCGCCAAGGGCCGCCTGTCGGAAGAGCAAGTGGCTCGCATCGAGAAGCTCGTTCCCATCGGCCGCTTTGCCGAAGCCTCCGAAATGGCGGCCGCTGTGGCGCTGCTTGCCTCCGACCAAGGCGGATTCTTCGTGGGAGCGACGCTCGACCTGAATGGTGGGCTCTTCATGCGGTGAACTCCGTACGCTCGCACCACGCGATCTGAACGATGTCGATCAAGCGACTTCGTCGCAACGCGTCCGATCGGATCAGGGCATGTTGCGCATCTCCGCTCTTCGGAGCAGCCGCGTTTCCTGGCTGAGAATTGGGTGAGCGCTGGCGGCCGGGTAGCAAGGGAGTCCAGATGTGCTCAGGTGGTCGCAAAGATAGGCTGCCGACGTAGTCCGAACGAGCCGTGATGGGCTCGTCTGCGGTGCTGCTGTTGCTGCAGGCTCATCCTGGCCGTGTATGCCTCCCCGCGACCGGCAGGTGTAGGCGCTCTAGCTCGTACGCTCGTCGACGGCATGGGCCAGCACCCGCATCAATGCGAAGTGGCGGGGACCGCGGAAGCACAGCGTAGCCAATATCGCCACCTGGGTTTGCCTTTGGAATTAGAGTCGATAAGCGGGCGTTATCGCGCACTCGCGACCCCATCGCCGCCTAGTCGTAGGATGCGCCGCGCGGGGACCGTTTCTGACAGATCGTCCAGGTGCTGCCTTTTCTGACGGCGGGGCGCTCGTCAGCCGACCAAGACTGCCTGATGTGCGTCGAAGCTTTCAGCAGTCAATCGTTCAAGGCTCTGAGCATGGTGAGTCGCGGTTCCGCCGAGGGCCGTCGTAGCCTCGGCAGCGGCCTCCAGCACATGCCGACATGCCTCGTACATGGCTTCGGGAAGGGCGAGCCGCGCCCGCGGCCCCGAAACAGCCAACGCCCCTTGGAGTTCTCCGGTGACGCCGAACACCGGTGCCGCAGCCGATGCGGTCTCGGGGTCTCGCTCTCCATACGACACTGCCCAGAATTGCTCGCGAACGGCCCGGTATTCGGGTGCTGCAGGAAGCGCGAAGGCAAGCAGGACCTTGCCCGATGCACCTTGCGCGACCGCGTATTCCTGCCCTATCTGCACCGACGCACGAACCGCTCTGGAGGGCTCGACTCGGAACAGCGCGATCCGCTTGTCTTCGTGCCTGACGTAGAACGACGCGGTCTCGCCGGTCGCGATGCTCAACTGCTTCAGGATGGGCTCAATGACATGCCCCACCCGGAACGAGCGCTGATAGATCGAAGCCAGGCGTAGCGGCTGCGGACCGATGGCGTATTGCCCATCAGCGAGCTTGCGAATAAAGCCACCGTGTTCCAGCGCTGCGAGCAGGCGCAGCACCGTGCTCTTGTACAGGCCCGTCCGTTTCGACAGCTCGGTAAGCGTCAGCGCGGCGTCTGTCGCGCCGAAGGCGGCGAGCAGCGAAAAGGCCCTGTCCAACACCGCGACGCCGCTGGATTCGGCGTTGTCGGCGTTCTGGGCGGCGGACTTTGGTTCGGTCATCGGATTCACAAGGCAATCGTGGACGCGGTTCATTCGGAGCCGCGGGCCGCAGTGTGACACGGCCCTCACCTGCCGTTCACGCAACTCCAATCCAAGGGTTTACCTTGATTCGGCTGGCTGGGTAGCCCTTTATAGTTCTATTCCACAGACCGCCATTCTATCAGATAGAACCTTGACTGCACCCGGGAGACCAAAATGAGCAGTACCAACTACCTCGCCGTTCGCGCCGATTGGCTCGGATTGAACGAGGAAGAAGTCCTCGACCCAGGTCTGCGCATCGTCGACGCTCATCATCATTTCTACGAGCGGCCCGCCTGGACCTACCTGGCTGAGGACTTCCTGGACGACGCGCGCACGGGCCACCACGTCGTTGCATCGGTCTACGTGCAGGCTCAGACCCGCTATCGAGCGAATGGGCCTGCCGCTCTCAAGCCGGTTGGGGAAACCGAGTTCGTTGCCGAGGTTGCACGACAGCACGCCGCTGGCGTCCCCGAAGTGGCTAAGGCCATCGTCGGTCACGCCGACCTTCGCCTGGGCGCCGAAGTGCGCGAAGTCCTCGAGGCACATGTCCATGCGGGCCAGGGCCGCTTCAAGGGCGTGCGCCACCTGAGCACCTGGGACGCGGATGCGTCCCTCGTCAACCCGCTCTCCGCCGCGCCCAGAGGCCTGCTCATGGACAAGGGCTACCGCCAGGGCGTCGCGCAGTTGGCCGCGCTCGGCCTTTCCTACGACGCCTGGCTGTTCTTTCACCAACTGCCCGAGCTGTTCGATCTCGCCAAGGCCGTCCCCGAAACACCTGTGGTCATCGACCACTGCGGCGGCATCGTTCGAATCGGAGCCTACGACGGTGTCCCCTCGCAGGTGTTCGAGACGTGGCTGCGCGGCATGCGCCAGCTCTCGGAACTGCCGAACGTGTACGTGAAGCTCGGCGGCCTTGGCATGCGCATCAACGGCTTCGCGTTCGACAAGGGTGCGATGCCGCCCACCTCCCACCAACTGGTCGACGCATGGCGACCGTGGATGGAGCCCTGCATCGAGCTGTTCGGTGCACACCGCTGCATGTTCGAAAGCAATTTCCCCGTCGACAAGGGTTCCTACAGCTATGCCACGTGCTGGAACGCCTTCAAACGACTGACCTCCAGCGCGGGTGCCGATGAGCGGCGAGCGCTGTTCGAGGGGACGGCAAGTCGCGTCTATCGACTTGCCTGACGCCCCGGCCCTTTACCGCTATCCACATCCCTAAGGAGACCCACTTAAAAGCCCACCAACACGCCTGCCGTCTTGCCATGTTCGCTGCACTCGCACTTTTCGGCACGGCAAGCAGCGCCCAGGCCGTCTACCCGTCACAGCCCATCAAGGTCGTCGTGCCGTTCCCTCCCGCCGGAGGCACAGACGTGCTGACGCGCCTGGTCGCAAACGAGGTGACCTTGAAAGACAAGTGGATCTTCATCGTCGACAACAAGCCTGGGGCCGGCGGCAACATCGGCATGGACGCCGTCGCCAAGGCTAAGAAGGATGGCTACACGTTCGGCACCGGGCAGACGGCCAATCTGGCCATCAACCCGACGCTCTACACCAAGATGCCCTTCGATGCGCTGAAGGACTTCGAGCCGGTTGTGCTCCTGGCCTCGCAACCGCTCGTTCTGGTGGTGCGCGCAGATTCGCCGATCAAGTCCGTTGCAGATCTCAAGTCGCAGGGTCAGGCCAAGCAGTTGTCGATGGCCTCCGCGGGCACCGGCACCGTCGGCCATGTCGGCGGCGAGATGTTCGCCAGACGCGCGGGCATCAAGGTCATGCACGTGCCGTACAAGGGCGCCGGCCCTGCGACGAACGACTTGCTTGGCGGACAGACCGACATCTACTTCGCGACACCGCCCAGCATCATCTCGATGGTTCAGGCCGGCAAGCTGCGCGCCGTCGCTGTCACGTCGCTCAAGCGCATCGACGTGCTGCCGAACGTCCCGACCGTTGCCGAGTCCGGCTACCCCGGCTTCGTCGCGGAAGACTGGAAGGCGCTGGTCGCGCCGGCAGGCACACCGTCCGAGGCCATCGCCAAGATGAACCGGGTCATGAACACCGCGCTCGCGCGACCCGAGATCGTCGCCCGCCTGAAAGACGAGGGCAGCGTGGCGCGTGGCGGCACGCCTGCGGAACTGGGTGCGTTCATGAAAACGGAAAGCACCCGCTGGGGCGCCGCGGTCAAAGAGTCGGGCGCAAAGCTCGACTGAATTTCTCTTCACCCACTCAGGAGACCCTCATGAAGTTCAGCTCAGTCCCCCGCATCTTGGTTCTTGCCGGCGCCGCCGCCCTGTTCAGCGCACCGGCACTTGCCCAGAAGCCCATCACCATCATCGTTCCGTACGCGGCCGGCGGAAGCGCCGACCTGGCGACGCGTGCTCTGGCCCAGTTCGCTGCGCCCGGCGTCGGTGCTCCGATCGTGGTGGACAACCGCACCGGTGGCGGTGGTGTCGTCGGCTGGGGTGCAGCCGCACGCTCGGCACCAGACGGCACCACCCTGCTGACCGTCGAGCTGTCGTACGCCATCGCTGCCGGCCTGATTCCCACGCTCCCGTTCGACCCGCAAAAGGCCTTCACGCAAATCACGACGGCGGTCAAGGTTCCCCACGTGCTGGTCGTGAACCCCGCGGTGCCGGCGAAGAACGTTCAAGAGTTCATTGCTTTGGCCAAGTCCCAGCCCGGCAAGCTCAACTATGGCTCGGGCGGCAACGGCACGAACACGCACCTGGCAGGCGAACTGTTCAAGAGCACCACGGGTGTGGACATCGTGCACGTTCCCTACAAGGGTGCCGGCGCCGTATTGACGGACTTGATGGGCAACCAGGTGCAGGCGCTGATCACGTCCGTCCCCACCGCGCTGCCGCACATCAAGAGCGGCAAGCTGCGCGCCCTGATGGTGACGGGCGCCGAGCGCAACGCCATGCTGCCCGATGTGCCGAGCGCCAAGGAAGCCGGCATTCCCAAGATGGACATCGACTACTGGATCGGCATCGGTGCGCCTGCAGGCACGCCCCAGGCGACCGTCGACAAGCTGAACCAAGCGTTCAACGCCGCACTCGCGCAACCCGAGGCCCGGAAGAAGTTCGCCGAGATGGGGATGACCGTCGTCGCCAACACGCCGACACAGGCCACGCAACTGGTGACCAGCGAAATCCAGCGCTGGACAACTGTCATCAAGCAGGCCGGCATCAAGGCCGACTGAAGGAGCCGACATGACCAACGCCCTTCGAGGCATCCGCGTGCTGGACCTTACCAACGTGCTCGCCGGCCCCTTCGCCTGCCACCAGCTCGCCCACATGGGCGCCGACGTCGTCAAGGTCGAGACCCGCAACGGGGGAGACCTGGCACGCCAGCTGGGCGCCGACGCCGAACTGAACAAGCGCTTCATGGGCGTCTCGTTCCTGGCGCAGAACCCGGGCAAGCGTTCCATCACCATCGACTTCAAGCATCCGTCGGGTAAGGATGTGTTTCGCAAGCTCGTGCGCACCGCCGACGTGCTGGTCGAGAACTTCAGGCCGGGGGTGATGAAGCGCCTCGGGCTGGGCTACGAAGAGCTGCTGAAGGAAAACCCGAAGCTCATCTACTGCGCCATCTCGGGCTTCGGGCAAGAGGGGCCGCTTCGGGACCTTCCGGCGTACGACCAGATCATCCAGGGCATGTCCGGTGTCATGAGCATCACGGGTGCCCCGGAGAATGCACCGTATCGCGTCGGCTATCCCATGGCAGACACGATTGGAGGCATCACCGCTGCATTTGCCGTGGCAGCGGCGCTGGCTGACAGAAGCCGCGAAGGAGGCACCTTCATCGACGTCTCGATGCTGGAGGCCGTGATGTCCACGATGGGTTGGGCGGTCTCGAATCACCTGGTCGCCGGGCGCGAGCCCAAGCCGATGGGCAATGAGAACGTGACGGCGAGTCCGTCAGGAACGTTTCGAACAGGCGATGGCCTGCTGAACATCGCAGCGAACAAGCAGGAGCAGTTCGAGGCCGTCTGCCACGTGGTCGGCCGGCCGGAACTCATTCACGATGGTCGATTCAGCGAACGCCAGAGCCGGCTGCAGCATCGTTTCGAGTTGAAGGCCGTCCTCGAGGAGGCCATGGCCACTCGATCCACTCACGAGTGGTGGACGCTCTTCAATCAGGCCGGCGTGCCGGCAGGTCCGGTCTACAGCGTGCCGCAGGCGCTGGAGCACCCCCAGGTTGCGGAACGCGGCATGGTGGGCACGTTCCGGGACGCGCCGGGCGTAGGCCGCGACATCCGCCTCCTTCGCACCGGCTTCAAGGTCAACGGGGAGGCGCCCCGAGTCGATTCGCCTCCACCGACGCTGGGCCAGCACTCCGACGAGATCCTGGCAAGCCTTGGCTACTCGGCTTTGGAAATCGAAGCACTGAAAACGGAGCAAGCGATATGACCGATACCTCGTCGTCGGACGCTCGGAAGGCCACGGAGGACTGGTGGCGCACGAGCATCATCGACATGTCGCCCGGGGTCATCCGCTACCGCGGCTACCCCATTGAAGACCTGATCAGGCAAAAGGTCAGCCTGGCCCAGATGATCTGGTTGATGACCCGAGGCGAGTTGCCCACCCGCACCCAGGGCCAACTGCTGGAGGCCGCGCTGATGTCCGCGGTGGATCACGGCCCTCAGGCACCGAGCATCGCAATCGCGCGCATGGCTGCGACCTGTGGCGTGGGGTTGAACAGCGCCATGGCGTCCGCAGTGAACGTGCTCGGCGATGTCCATGGCGGCGCTGGCGAGCAGGCCGTCGAACTCTATGAAGACATCGCTGCGCGAATCGACACCGGCTCGTCCGAGAACGACGCCGTCGACGCAGGGCTTCAGGCCTTTGTTGAGACACACGGCAAAGTGATCTCCGGGTTCGGCCATCGCTTCCACCCGATAGACCCGCGAAGCGCGCCGCTGTTGGACCTTGTCGACGAGGCAGCCGCTCGTGGCGAGGTCGGTGGTCGATTCGCGCACATCGGCAGAGCCGTCGAGGCGAAGCTGAGTGCGCGCAAGGGCAAACCCATACCGATGAACATCGATGGAGCTACAGCAGTCATCTATGCCGAGCTTGGTTTCCCGGCGCCTCTGGCCCGGGGCCTGTTCTGCCTTTCAAGGTCGGTTGGCGTGCTTGCGCATGCGTGGGAGCAGACCCAGCAAGGTGGGCGCATCAAAGGCCCCATACCGCGGCAATACATCCCTACGTACGAAGGTCAGAGCGTGCGAGAGGTGCCGGGCCAACGCCAGTGAAGTCAAACTCGGTTCGCCGGGAGGACCACCATTCGCTGAGCGCCGCAAAAGAAGCGAGGTCAAGTTCCGATGTGAGGCGATGCTCTCGGCGCTCGCGTGGCAAAACTCGCGAGATTGTTTTCAACCAGCAGCTGCTGTGGCGCGTTCTGGCTCGACACCGAATCCGCCAAAACGGCGGTAGGCCTACGCCCTCCCCCTTTGTCTAACACCAGTTGAAAACTAGATCTGCTTTGCAGCGATTGCCGTCCTCTCCGCCGCCGGACCAACTCCCTCTGTGATCCAGAGTGCGGTCGTTCAGGTGCCGCGAACATCTCAGAATCTACGGCCGGTCCCAAGGCATTGCGGACATCGCCTCACCTGCATCGCCAACCCGGTTTCGAAGCCAGATCAAGCGGCCGCTTTTCATGTAGCCGGAGTGGTAGTCAGGGCCCTCTCCAGTCCGTGGGTTCGGTGCGACGAACGTCCGGTCCACCACCGAAAGCGGTCAGTCTTCCAGCCACAAACTCACGCTCTCGACCCGCGCGCGTACCAGGCCTGCGAGCGATTGACCACC
>NZ_JASZYQ010000008.1 GCF_030316885.1 Variovorax jilinensis
CATCTGGCGCACGCCCTCGGGCAAGGCGCAGTTCATCGTCATGCCCGGCATCGCCGAGGACCCGCGGGCCGCAGACCCCGAGGTGCTCACGCTGACCACGCTGCGCAGCCACGACCAGTACAACACGACGATCTACGGCTTCGACGACCGTTACCGCGGCGTCTTCGGTCGCCGGGACGTGGTCTTCCTGCATGCCGATGACTTGGCTGCGCAGGGCCTCGCCGCCGGTGATCGCGTCGACCTGGAGGCAGTGCCCTTCGACGGCGAGGCAGCGGTGCCGGGGGCGGTGCTCAGGAACCTGACGGCGGTGGCGTACGACATCCCGAGGGGCTCGGCGGGAGCCTACTACCCCGAGGCCAACGTGCTCGTGGCCATGTCGCATCGCGACCCACAAAGCGGAACACCCTCCTACAAGTCGGTGCCGGTGCGGGTGCGGGCCGCGCAATCGGCCTCGGGACCACCGAGTCCATGAAAATGCGTGCGCGCTTACGTGGAATGCGTCGCGCGTGAGACATGTGAAGCGATGAAGTCCGGCCGGCGCGTGAAGCCCGCGCCCTGGGCGGTTTGGTTGTGGCGACCCGAAACGTGTGGGCAGCGCCGCCTCCGAGCCGCAACGCCCAACCCATCGGACAGTGGCGAAGGTGGAGTGCCGCACTGTCTCAAGACACGTCAGGCATCACCGACCCCATCTCCATGGCCTGGCTGGGCGCAACCTCCTGGATGCCGATGACGATCTGGTCGTCGGCCGCGCCGGTGGCGGTTTGAAGCAGGCCCCAGAGCGCAGCGAGCAGGGCCCGCTTGTACTCGGTCGAGCGGCCCGTGCGGATGGTCAGGGTCAATGCCACCATGGCGGCGGGTTTGCCTGCGCTGAAGCCATTTCCAGTCGGGTAGTCCTCGAACAGGATGTGGACCCAGCTGGCAGGCAGCTTCGCCATGGTGACATGGAGCTCGGTGATGCGGGCAGCGAGCGCTTCCTTTGCGCTGCTCGGCAGCGATCCTGCTTGGGTGGCGATGGTGTAGAGGGGCACGGAATTCTCCTTGCAGGATTCAGCGCACAACGTTGGTCTTGGCCAGATCAATGAGTTCGGATCCGCGTCCGTCCAGAACGGCCTTCATCAGAAACATTCCAAAGTGCTGGGCTTCGTCCAGGGTTGTCTTCGGGGGCATCGCGAGCTCCTGCCGGGCACTGACGACATCCACGAGCACCGGGCCCTTGTGCGCGAACGCCTCGGACAAGGCCGCTTTCAGCTGCTGGGGGCATTCGACCCGGATGCCCTTGACCCCCATCGCCGCCGCCATCGCGGCGAAGTTCGGGTTCTCGAGATCGCAGCCCGCGTCGAGGAAGCCGTTGGCCTTCATCTCCATCTCCACAAAGCCAAGCGTTCCGTTGTTCAGAACGATGACCTTGACGTCCAGCCCCTCCTGGATGAGCGTTACGAACTCGCCCATCATCATGGTGAAGCCGCCATCGCCCGAAAGCGAGATCACCTGCCTGTCCGGGAACGCCGATTGGGCGCCGATGGCCTGCAGCAATGCGTTGGCCATCGACCCGTGATTGAATGAGCCCACGAGTCGGCGCTTGCCGTTCATCTGGAGGTAGCGCGCTGCCCAGATAATCGGCGTGCCCACATCACATGTGAGGATGGCATCCTCTTCGGCCAATTCGCTGACCAGACGAGTAACGTACTGTGGATGGATGAGCTCGCTGGCAGGACTGCTTTCAGCCAGTGCGTCGAAGCCCTCGCGCGCACGACGGTAGAGGGCCAGCGCAATGTCCAGATGCGTTCGATCGTTCTTCTCGACCAGCGCGGGAAGCAGCGCGGCAATCGATTCCTTGACATTCCCCAGCAATCCCAGGTCGAGTGGGCAGCGGTTGCCGAGTGCCTCCGCACGCACGTCGATCTGCGCGATCCGCGCTTTCTCGGGATAGAACGGCCTGTAAGGAAAATCCGTGCCCAGCAGAAGCAGCGTGTCGCATTGCTTCATGGCTTCGTAGCCGGACGAGAATCCGACTAGCCCCGTCATTCCGACGTCGTAGGGGTTGTCGTACTCGACGAACTCCTTGCCTCGGAGGGCATGGACGATGGGCGCCTTCAGCCGCTCCGCGAGCGCCACGATCTCGGCATGCGCGCCTGCGCAACCCGCGCCGCACATCAGGGTCACGCGTTCGCCCTCGTTGAGCATGGTGGCGAGCGTCAGGATTTCGCTCTCGGCGGGTTGCAGTACGGGCCGCGCCGGTAGGAGCCAACGAGGAACCTTGGCCTCTAGCCGCTGCAAGGCGACGTCGCCAGGAATCACAATCACGGCGACTCCGCGTCGGGCCACCGCGACACGCATCGCGCGATGCAGCACCTGGGGAAGTTGGTCGGCCCGGGAGACCAGTTCCACGTAGTGGCTGCAGTCCTTAAAGAGGCTCTCGGGATGGGTGGCCTGGAAGAAATCAATGCCGATCTCCGTGCTCGGGATGTGCGCGGCGATGGCGAGCACCGGGACACCGCTGCGCTGGCAGTCGAACAGCCCGTTGATCAGGTGCAGGTTGCCGGGTCCGCAACTGCCCGCGCACACAGCCAGTTCCCCGGTGAGGTGGGCTTCAGCGCCGGCGGCAAAAGCGGCGCACTCTTCATGGCGCACATGGACCCATTCGATTGATTGCAGGCGCCGCAGCGCGTCGGTGAAGCCGTTGAGCGAATCGCCCACGACGCCGTAAACGCGCTGGACGCCCGCGTGTTGCAAGGCCTTGGCCATGTAGCCGGCTGCCGTCTTGAACATGAGCTGCTCTCCGAAGGGTTGGAAGGGCGGTCAGAAGGCGCTCGGCGCATCGAAGCGCTCGAGCGTCTTCAGGTCGGTCACGGAGTAGGACATCGAGCAGCGGAAGCCCTGACCCATTCGCACAGGCGCAAGCATGTGGAGCTCTTCGCCAGCGACGGGCGGCAGCCGGACCTCGCCGTCTCCTGTCCAGAGGTCGACGATCTTCAGGTCGTCGGTCAGTGAGAGCACGAGCTCGTTGACCGCCGGACGGTGCTGCTCTTTGGCTTCGAGACGAGGGAAGTAACGCAGGTTGACCGTCGGCCGGTTGAAGATCTTCCCGATGTCGGGCTCGGGCTGCTGCAGCGTGACGGTCGCCTCCGCCAGGCGCACGCCGTGGGTGGACAGGCTGCCGGCGAAGCGGCTCCCGCGCGCAACAGGAGCGGCCGCCAGACTCGGGGCAGCAAAGCTGCGGGTCTGGAAGATGCTGCCGAGTCGCTTGGGAAACCCTTGCGCCCAGCCGCGTGCCAGCGCAGCATCGTTGTCCACGTAGATGAAGGGGCAGAACGAGACCCGCGTATCCCGCCACATGGCGTCGATGAGCACGAAGGCTTCCCGGTATTGGAAACGCGATGGATCGAGAAACTCGTCGTTCTGCGCAGTGAACTGCCAGTCGAGAAAGAGCAGCGCGGCGTGACCATTCATCTCAGGATCTGGCGTCAGACCCGGCGGCAGCAGCGATGCGGTCATGGAGGGGTCCGTCCAGTACTCGACGCCCACGATGTCGCTGGAGTAGTGCCAAGGGGGCGAGGGTGTGATCGCGGCGAGTCCAAGAGGGGTTCGCGGAAGTGAATAGCCTAAGAGCATGCGGTTCTCCAGTGGTGGTTTGCATGGATGTCGGTCAGTCAAATGCCTAGGGCAGCTCGAAGTTCCGAAGTGGAGGCCCGAGTCTCTGTGTGCCTGATTTCATCGACGTTTCAGCAAGCGCGTTCCCCGTTGCACTTGAAATCCCGCTGACGCCGTGGCCGCATAAAAGGTTCGCCCATCCGAAGGCGTGGCCGCTGCGTGCCGCACCACCGGTTTCAGCTGCAATCTGCATCGATCGTGCTGACATCCGCCGGAGACGGAGACTCGGCAATGTGGAATGTCGAAACCCGGACTCGCAGCACCCGGTGCAACGCCAATCGGTCGACCCCCGAGTCCGACGAAGCGCTCAAAAGGAGAATTAATGAACGCAAGACCCGCGGGAATGCCGGTCCAGCCTGCAGCCAGCCATCTGCACGCAAAGCACTGGCTCATCGTCCTCCCAGACGACACGCTAAGACCAGTGCTCGAGTCGATCGAGACGGCCCACCGGTCGATCAACGTGCGGATGTTCGTCTTCGAGAACAAGGAGCTACTCGCTGCGTTGGTCAGGGCAAAGGCGCGAGGCCTGCATGTCCGCGTCATGCTCAACAATCAGCGCCGTGATGGTTCCAGCCAGAACGCATCCGCCGCGCATATGCTGAGCGCGGCGGGCGTCGAGGTGCGCGCGGGGCATCCGCGGTTCGAGCTCACGCATGAGAAGTCGCTCGTCCTGGATGACCGGATTGGATTTGTGCAGTCGATGAACTGGCGTGAATCAGGCATCCATCCGGCACGCGACTATGCGGTGGTGACAGAGGACGCGCTCGAGCTTGGGGAGATGATCGCGGGCTTTGACGCGGACTGGGAGCGGAGACTTTTCGCGCCTCGCGCGGGTTCCTCGCTGATCTGGTGTCCCGACAACGGCCGGGCGCGTGTGTCGGCGTTCATTGACGCAGCGCGCCGCTCTCTCTGGGTCCAGAATGAACGCTACCAAGACTCCGTCATTATCGAACGACTCGCGCGCGCAGCCCTGCGCGGGGTCAAAGTTCACGTCCTGGCCAACCCGCTGCATCGGCTCAAGCCTGCAAAGCTCGCCGAGAGTCTCGGGGGGCTTCGCATCCTTCGGGATGTGGGGGCCAAGGTCCATGCGGCAAGACATATGAGGCTTCATGCCAAGATGATGGTCGCCGATCACCGGTCCGCACTGGTCGGATCGATCAACTTCTCGCCTGGAAGCTTTGATCACCGCCGCGAACTGGCGATCGAGACCACCGATGCCGCAACCGTGGCAAGGCTTGCCGCGACGGCGAGGTCGGATTGGTCTTCTTCGGTCCGGATGGATTTACGGGACTCGGCATTCATTCTTCGCCCGGATGCACCGGGAGATGCGCTGGTGGATGCCGACGATTCGGACGACGGGGTCTGAGCCCCGCGGCCGAATGCGGGAAGCCGCATCTCGGCAGGCAGGTTACCAGGGCTGTCCACCCCCTCATTTGGCGCCGGGCAGGTCCGGCGTTCCAGCTTGCGCAGGAGGGCGACGATCGGGATGGCGCGCCTCCCGTGTCGTCACGCGCTGCTGGCCGGCCGCCGCGCTCTTGTCGCTGCCGATGCTGTCGTCCTCTGGCGACTTGAGTTCGTCGCCACCGATCGCTTTCACCTTGCCAGAAGGGCGCGCATCCTTCTCCTGCTCTGCGCGCAGTTGAGGCTTGCTGTTGAGAATCGGCGACCGGTTGGAGGATGCATCGCCGCTGGGCTGCGCATGGGCGAGAACAGACGCGAGAGCGAGCAGCGCGACGCTGGAAGACTTGATCATTGGGAACCTCATATCGGTTAGGTGTTCACGAGTGGTTCGATTGCGATGGCCATCTGGCGCATCGATGTCGATGTTGAGTGCGCAGTCTCACCAGTCGATGTCGGAAGCGCGTCCTCAGGTTGCACATGCAATTTTCAGCCCGCCTCTTCTGGGGTCGAAGCGAATCGCGCCATGGACGGATCGGCCTCGAGCTGAGCGAGCGGCCAGGGCAGGCCCACGTCGGAGGTGCCCGCCTGATGTAGATCGGCTTGCTCGCGTTACGCGTCGTGGGCGGAACACACCTCGCTGCGGGAGGGCCCCGGCCCGCACGCCATTGGCGTCGGGATGAGGCCAGAAGACTGGCCATCGACGAAGCGCAGCCCATGCCATGGGAATGCGCGGCAACGAGGGGCCGCACGCCCTGTCGGTGTGCCACAGGGCCAGGGGCTGGTCGCAACGCCGAGGCACGCGGAAGGTTGGCGCCTCGGACGGGCAGCTTCGCCGTATCGGTGGACGGTGGAGGTGCACAGGTTCATACGATGGATGACCTCCGCCGGAACGACCGCCCGCAGACGACGCATGACGGCGACAGTCTCGTGAAGGGGCCTCGAGTCCCCGACCGCACAACTGTCGAGGCCGCTTGCTTCCAAAGCGTTTGATCACTCATTACGGCTGCAACGATGGGGCTGGGGAGCAGGCCTGCCGTCGATCGCTGCGCTTGTCATGCCGATCTCGGTCGGGTGCAGCGCTTTCGCAAGAGCCCTCAGGCGCGCGAGACGGATGTCTCGCATGCACATCGAGTTGTCGCCGCCGGACTGCGACGCGCGGTGTGCGATGTGCGAGCGTGATTGAGTCGGTTTACAACGATTTGCACCGCTGAACTCGCCAGGCAGGAAGGATGAGAGAAAACTGGCCCCCGTGGAATTCAGGTCGATCGCCGTCTCCGGGGAGTCCGATTCCTTCGATCAAGCCGCGCAGCGCTTGCAGTTCGGATTCTCCAAGGGACTGCCCCCGCGACGTCGAAGAGCGCCGAGCAGTCGGCGCTGCAAAGTGAAAGTTCGATGACCTGCATGCCATGAACGAGGCCGATCGCCTTCCGGTGATTGGTTGAACAACCCGGCAACACCAGCCAGCACGGAGCAATGCAAATGAACTTCTTCAAGTCCTTCCTGACGATCGCGGCGGCCGCAAGTCTCTTCCTCACGGCCGTGCCAGCGTCCGCACAGGCTGTCAAGAACGTTGTCCTGGTCCACGGTGCGTGGGTCGATGCGTCCGGCTGGAAGCCGGTGGCGGAATACCTCATCAAGGATGGCTTCAATGTCACGATGGTGCAGGAGCCGGAGACGTCGTTCCAGGACGACGTTGCTGCCGCCAAGCGCGTCCTGGATCTGCAGGACGGGCCGACACTCCTGGTCGGGCACAGCTATGGGGGCTCGATCATTACCGAGGCGGGTGTGCATCCGAAGGTGGTCGGGCTCGTCTATGTGGCCGCGCATGCGCCGGATGTAGGTGAGGACGAAGGAGCGCTTGGAAGGAAGACGCCCAGCGTGCTTGCGAAGACCGAAGGCGCAATCATGAAGACGCCCGACGGCTACACCTACCTGAATCCGTCGATGTTCCCGAAGCTCTTCGCCCCGGACCTGCCTCGTGAGCGTGCCGAGTTCGCTGCGCGCTCTCAGGTGCTGGCCGCTGCCAGCGTGTTCAGTACCCCGCTCACTGCCGCTGCCTGGAAGACGAAGCCGAGCTGGGGCATCGTTGCCGGGAACGACCAGATCATCAATCCCGATCTCGAGCGCTGGTACTACAGCCGGGCGAAGAGCCAGACCACCGAGATCAAGGGCGCCAGCCACTCGGTGTACGAGTCGCACCCGAAGGAGGTCGCCCAGATCATCGCCGAGGCCGCGCGGAAAGTGCCACGTCAGTAGCCAGCCGTCTGAAGCGATCAAACGGAGAAGCGGCGATGACAAATTGGCAGCAGGGGCGGGAGGCGCGCAACGCCCGATTGGAAGCAGGGGCAAGCCTTGCCAATGGGAAGATGGTCGCCGCGCGCGACGCCACGCGGCTGTTGGAAGCCGTCCTTCGGCCCGGCGATCGGGTGTGCTTAGAAGGTGACAATCAGAAGCAGGCGGATTTGCTCAGCGCGGCGCTGCTGGCAGTCGATGTCGGTAAGGTGAACGACCTGCACATGGTGCAGTCGGGCGTGGTGCTCCCGGAGCACCTCGATGTGTTCGAGCGCGGCATTGCCAAGAGACTCGACTACGCGTATTCGGGTCCTCAGGCGGCACGCATCGCGACCATGCTGTTCGGCGGCAAGATCCAGCTCGGTGCGGTTCACACCTACCTGGAACTGTTTGCGCGGTACTTCATCGATCTCACGCCGAACGTCGCTCTGATCGTGGCAGTGAGCGCAGACCGCGAAGGTAATCTGTACACCGGTCCGAACACCGAGGACACCCCCACAATCGTGGAAGCGACGGCCTTCAAAGATGGCGTCGTCATTGCGCAGGTCAACGAGGTCGTGGAAACGGTGCCGCGTGTGGATATTCCTGCCGATCGGGTCCACTACGTCGTGAGATCGGACAAGCCGTTCTTTGTCGAGCCACTGTTCACGCGGGACCCCGCCGACATCACGGAGACGCAAATACTGACTGCCATGCTGGCGCTCAAGGGCGTGTACGCGCCCTACGGCGTCCAGCGCCTAAATCATGGGATCGGGTTCAGCACGGCGGCTATCGAACTCCTGCTGCCGACCTATGGCGAGAAGCTCGGACTGAAGGGAAAGATCGCCTCGCACTTTGCGTTGAATCCCCATCCTGCCTTGATCCCGGCCATCGAGTCCGGCTGGGTCAGGCAGATCCACTCGTTCGGGTCCGAGGTCGGGATGGAAGACTACATCCGTGCCCGGCCTGATGTCTATTTCACCGGGCAGGATGGCTCATTGCGATCCAATCGGGCCTTCAGCCAGGTCGCGGGCCACTACGCCTGTGACATGTTCATCGGGTCCACATTGCAGATCGATCTGCAAGGAAACTCTTCGACTGTCACGACGTCCCGCATCGCCGGCTTCGGCGGGGCGCCCAACATGGGCGCCGACGCACGCGGAAGGCGACATCCGAGCGATCCCTGGATCCAGGCAGGCCGGGAAGCCGATCCGGACGGCCCCGCGCCGCTGCGTCGGGGCCGCAAGCTGGTGGTCCAGATCGGGGAAACGTTCGGCGAGAAGAACGTGCCCCTGTTCGTCGAGAGGCTCGATGCCTTGGCGCTGGCGGAGAGGCTGCGACTGGAGCTTGCACCGGTGATGATCTACGGCGATGACGTCACGCACATCATCACGGAGGAAGGCATTGCCAACCTGTTGCTGTGCCGAAGCCCCGATGAGCGCGAACAGGCCATCCGGGGTATCGCGGGATACACCGACGTCGGCCGCGCCCGGGATTCGAAGGCGGTTCAACGCTTGCGGGAGCGGGGCGTCATCCGGCGCCCCGAAGACCTGGGAATCGATCCGATGGATGCCGATCGCAGCATGCTTGCTGCGCGCTCCATCAAGGACCTTGTTAGGTGGTCGGGCGGCCTGTACGCACCACCCTCGAAGTTCCGCAACTGGTGAAGGGAGATACGAAATGGAGAACCTGAGCTTCCGTCACGAGGCTCGCGAGCGCGCCCCTGGCTCCAATCGCATGGCCATTGTCGGCGTCGTTGCCTCCGGCAACCTTGAGGTGATGGTGGAGCGCCTGCTGCCTGATCTGGAATGCGAGCTCCAGATCCAGACGGCCGCGAAAGGCTTCGGGGAAGTCTGGGCTGCGGTGGTGGCCGATTTTGTGGACCGGTACGCCACCGGCGGGTTGCGCTTCTCCATCAACGATGGTGGCGCACGACCGGACACGGTGCTGCTGCGTCTGGCGCAGGCCGCCCGATTGATCGAGAGGAGTGAACCATGAATGACAACCCAGTTCGAATCGATGCGTCGCGCCGCGAGAGCACGAGCTGGTATGAGGTCTCGGCGCGGGCGCGAGTGCGCCTGCTGCTAGACGCGGGCAGTTTCGTCGAGTTCCTGGGGCCCGAGGTGAGAGAGGTGAGCCCCCATCTGAAGATCTTCGACCTGCCAGAGCAGTTCGATGACGGCATCGTGATCGGCCGCGGATGTCTCGCCGGCTCGCCTGTCTTTGTCGCTGCGCAAGAGGGCCGGTTCATGGGCGGAGCGTTCGGCGAAATCCACGGCGCAAAGTTGACCGGCCTGATCCGGGCGGCCCGTGACTTGCGGTCGATTCCCTTGCTGATCCTTTTCGACACCGGCGGCGTGCGGCTGCAGGAAGCCAACGCAGGAGAACTCGCCATCGCGGAGATCATGCGAGCGGTGATGGAGGCGCGCGTGGCCGGCGTGAAGGTGGTGGGGCTGATCGGGGGGCGTGCTGGATGCTACGGCGGAGGAGGATTGATCGCTGGCTGCTGTTCGGCATTGGCTATCTCCGAACAAGGACGCATCTCGGTCTCCGGGCCGGAGGTCATCGAGACGAACCGCGGCGTTGAGGAGTTTGACTCCCGGGACCGTGCGATGGTTTGGCGCACCATGGGCGGCAAGCACCGTCGCTTGATCGGCGGAGCCGACGCTTTCTGCGACGACACCGTGCGCGATTTCCGCGCCGCGGCGATCGATCTCCTGGCGTCCGTCCATGCGTTTGGGCTCGCCACGCTGCGTGCGGAGCAGACCCGGCTTCAAGATCGATTGGACCAATTTGGAGACGCCCCGGACGCCATCGACCTGTGGAGGGCGCAGGGCATCGATGACCCAGCGGCGATCCCTTCGATGCAAGGCGAGCAGTTCATCGCGCTGGCGGGTGAAGCCGGGAGGATCCGCCATGACGCTTGCTGAAATTCTTGCATCCCTCTTTCCGGATGGCCATGAAGTGTCGGATGCCAAGGGCATCGTGTCAGGCACAGGTCCCCTCAGGTCAGGCGTTCGCGCGCTCGTCGTCGGCATCGCAGATCGAACCCCGGTGGGCGTAGAGGAGGCCGTCCGCCTGTCGGACGTGGTTTTGAAGGGCATGGAAGACGGAAGTGGCCCGATCCTGGTCATCGTCGACAGCGATAGCCAACGGATGAGCAAGAGGGACGAACTCCTCGGATTGAACGAGTTTCTCGCGCACCTGGCCAAGGTTCTGATTCATGCCGACCTTCACGGCCGGCCGACGATCGGCATCCTGTACGGACACACCGCGGCAGGGGCCTTTCTTGCCACCGCGATGGCAACGCGCGTGCTGGTCGGCTTGCCGGGCGCCGACCCGGTCGTCATGGATCTCCCTTCGATGGCGAAGGTCACCAAACTGCCGCTAGAGGTCCTGCAAGAGAAGGCGAAGTCGACGCCCGTGTTCGCACCCGGTTTGGACAACCTG
The DNA here is from genome assembly GCF_030316885.1 of Variovorax jilinensis. Classification (GTDB taxonomy): domain Bacteria; phylum Pseudomonadota; class Gammaproteobacteria; order Burkholderiales; family Burkholderiaceae_C; genus Variovorax; species Variovorax jilinensis. The sequence continues at coordinate 10,774 of NZ_JASZYQ010000008.1, forward strand.
GTCAGGATGGGTGCGGTGCATGCCGTCTGGACTCAGTCGGCACCGCTCGTCGACCAACTGGATGCACTGTTGCAGCACCTGCCGGACGCCGACGATCGCAGGGATGTGCTCGGTAAGGAGCGCGGCGGCCGATTGAAGGCGGCAGACATCGCGGAACGCGTTCATGGCCTCGCCGTCAATAGCGCCTGATCGTCGCATCAGGCGACACGATCTGGTGTACGTCCGCCGTTCGGCATGGCCGGCACAGTTCGCAGCGCGCGAAGGCTTGGGCGATCCCGAAGTCGATCGCTGGATCGCTCAGGGCTGGCCGCTGGTCGGCACGCGCAAGGTTCTCGGCGTCGACGGCGTCGCGGTGGGCATGCCGCTGCCACCAACGTCCGCGAAGCGCCGCCGCTCGTTCGTCATTTCAGCCGCGGACATCCTCGCCACGCGTGCGGCACCGAGGCTGAGCTGGGCGGCTCGCGTGGCACCCGACCCCTGGCGGGTGACCCTGAAGCGACTGTGCGATCTCGGATCTCGCCATGGCGTGCATGCGCGCGTATTCGGCAGCCTGGCGTGGGGTGCCCTGACAGGATTGGAGTACCTGACCGGAAGATCCGACCTCGACTTTCTGATGCCGGTCTCGCGGGACACGGACCTGAATCGCCTGACCGCAGTGCTCTCGGAGATCGAAGCGGGGGCGCCCATGCGCCTGGATGGTGAACTGATTCGCGAAGACGGCGCCGGCGTGAACTGGCGCGAGTTCGGTCGCGGCAGCGACGAAGTGCTGGTGAAGTCGATGGCGGGCGTGAGACTGATTGCGCCGCGCGAGTTCTTGGCGGGGAGCGAACTGTCATGAGACCCGATGCCACCAGGAGGCTCGCGCCGGTGCCTCCGGCTACAGCGACGCCCGCACCGGTCTTTGCGGCCGAGGCGATTGCGGCGAGTGCGGTGCGCTGTCTGCTGCTGGAGGTCGCGACGTGGCCGAAGCCGGGTCTTGTCAGCCACATGGATTCGGGCAGCCACGACGACATGGACGCCGAGACCTTCCGACGCAGCGCGCTGGCGATCTCGCCCTATTTCGAAGCCCTGGTCGATGCAGGCGCGCGTGGTGGTGCCATGGGGTGGCTGCGGGTCATCGGGTTGGAAGCGGAGGCCGCCATGCTCCGGGCGACTTCGGGTATCAATACCCACCGCGGGGCGATCTTCGGGCTCGGTCTGCTGTGCGCCGCCGCAGGCGCGAGGGGCAGCGGCCACGTCGACGGTTCAAGCACCCTGGGAGCGGTAGTCACCCGGCTTTGGGGCCCGGCCATTCTCTCGGGACCGGTTCTTCTTCACAGTCATGGGACTTCGATGCGCCACCGCTATGGTGCCGGCGGCGCGCGCGTCGAGGCCGCCCTGGGATTCCCCACCGTGTACCAACTGGGTCTGCCCGTCTTGAGAAGACGTCTCCGGGAGGCACCCGAGGACGCGGAAGCGGCGCGCGTCGAGGTCTGCTTCGAGCTCATCGCGGCGCTCGAAGATACCAATCTGCTTCACCGCGGGGGGCCAGTAGGGCTGCGGTTTGCACGTCGCTGCGCGCGCGCCTTCCTGGATCAGGGCGGCGTCCGATCTCTCGGGTGGCGTGATCGGGCCCGGGAGATTCACCAGCGTTTCGTCGCCCGCCATCTCAGTCCGGGCGGTTCCGCCGATCTCCTGGCCATGACGCTCTTCATTGATGACCACGAGGGGGAGTTACCAGCATGAGCAACGCGATCCTGCTGGCGCTTGCGCCCGTGTTCTTTGTGATGGCGCTCGGGTTCGCAGCGGGGAGGTTGCATGTCGTTGACAACCACCAGGTCGGTGGATTCAATGCCCTTGTCATGGACTTCGCCTTGCCGGCATCGTTGTTCGTGGCGACCGCTTCTGCTTCCCGAAGCGAGATGTCAGCGCAGGCGCCGCTCTTCGCCATTCTGGGCGGGGTCATGCTCTTGATGTACTTCGCAACCTATGCGATCCAGCGCATCCTTTCCAAGGCGAGCAGGGCGGACGCCTCGATCGAAGCCTTGACGATCGCGTTCCCGAACCTGGCGGGTGTCGGGCTTCCCATTGTTTCGGCAGTCATGGGTCCGCCCGGAATGGTTCAGCTGGCGGTTGCGTTGGCGGCTGGTTCGATCCTGGTGAGCCCTATTGCCTTGATCGTGCTGGAGCTGGACAAGGGCCAAAGCAGCAGCGGCGAGACCCCTTCGGCGCGCACGCTCAGGGCCTTGCGTCGCGCGCTGACAAAGCCGGTCGTTCTCGCGCCGATCCTGGGCATCGTGATGTCGCTGTGCGGCCTGGAGCTAGGTCCTGTCGTCGAGGCCAGCCTTGCGCTGATTGCACACGCGTCCGCCGGCGTCGCGCTGTTCCTCACGGGACTGATCCTGTCGGCGCAGTCCTTCAGACTGAACTGGAAGATCGTCGCTGCGACAGGGATGGCGGACATCATTCGCCCGCTGGCGACCGCGGCAGTAGTCTTCATCTTGCCTGTTCCATCGGAGATGGCGAAGGTGGCGATTCTCCTGTCCGCCGTTCCGTCCGGCTTCTTTGGCATTCTCTTCGCCGTGAACTATCGCCTCGATTCGGCCATCACCGGCTCCATGGTCATCGCCAGTACCGTGTTCAGCATCATAACCATGGCGATCGCCATCGCTGTGCTCTTTCCACGGTGAGTCGGCACCATGGCACTTGCGCTCCTATGCTCGGGACAAGGGTGGCAGCATGCGGGCATGTTCGCACTGACCGCGGATGCGCCGCAGGCAGCTGGCTTGTTCACGCAGGCAAAGTGGCTGTTCGATGGACGAGATCCGCGGGCCTTCGTCGGATCCGAGGGCTTAAAGGCATTGCATCGCAACCGGGAGGGTCAACTGCTTTGTGTCCTGCAGGCACTCGCTGCTGCGGCGGCGCTCCAGGAAGCGTGGCCTGACCGGGTGATCATCGCGGGCTACAGCGTCGGCGAGATGGCGGCCTGGGGTGTCGCGGGTTGTCTGGACGCGGGCGTCGTCCTCGATCTTGTGCGCCTGCGGGCCGAGACCATGGATGCCGCATCGGCGCCAGACGACGGGCTCCTTTCCGTGCGCGGCCTTCCTGCGTCATTGGTGAACGCGCTCTGCGAACGGCACGGTGTGGCGATCGCGATCGTCAACCCGGCGAATACCTTCGTGCTCGGCGGCAGCCGCAAGGCGTTGCGTGCCGCCGCCGATGATGCACGGAGGATGAACGCCGCACGGGTCGTCGACATCCCGGTGGAAGTGGCCTCCCACACGCCACGACTGGCCCGCGCGCGTACCGACTTTCGCCGGATCCTCCAGACGTACCCGCTCGCACGCCCGGTGCCCAACGGCAACCGCCTGTTGAGTGGTGTCGATGGCACGCCCGTCAGCGATGCAGAGACGGGGCTCGACAAGTTGGCCGATCAGCTGTGCCAGACGGTGCAATGGTCGGATTGCCTGCAAGGTTGCGTGGAAGGCGGGGCAACGAGGTTCCTGGAACTCGGCCCCGGCTCGGCGCTGAGCGCCATGGTGACGGCCGCATACCCCGGCTTGGCGGCCCGGTCGCTGGAGGAATTCAGGACGCTCGAGGGCGCCCGCGCCTGGCTCGGCTTTGCCTGACCGCCGGGGGCAGCCTTGTTCGTGACGGCCAAGCGATCCCTTTCGGAGGTGGCAAGGCGGCTGAATGCCCGACGGCTGGCGCAACAGGAGCAGCGGGACGACCCAACCGTCGTGGAGGGAAAAGCAAGGTCGCCTCCAGCGTCCTGTGGTACCCCGGAAAGCGTTCTAAACCGTTGCAAAGCGAGGGCGGCCGGGGCGCGTGGACGCGGGCCTGACATGCGAAGCCTCGAAGCAGATCGGGGTCGCAACGAACGCGCAAGGGGGCTTGTCGCAATGGCGTTGGGCTTCGTCGCAGGGTTCGTCGACAGCGTCGCCTTCGTCTCCCTCGGATTTTTCCGGCACATATCACCGGCAAATTCCCTTTGATCGGTGACCTCCTAGCGCGCGCGTCCGATGGATACGCGCTGAAGCTGCTCGCTTCCGGCGCCTTCGTCGTTGCCATCGCGGGTGCCCAGGTCGTTGCCCATCGTCGCAGGGCACGGGCGCGTGAGGTGCTGCGTCCGTTGCTGATCCTGGAGGCCGCCCTGATCGCGGGATTTGCCGCGGTGGTCTGGCTCGCAGAGCCGCAAGGGGACGTGGACCCGGCATGGGCCGTTTGTGCAGCCGTGCTGGGTGCAGCAGCCATGGGCCTGCAGAGTGCCAGCCTCAACCTCCCGCGCCCAGACCTGGATCCACGACAGCCATGAACGGCAACCTGACGAAGATGGTCTTGGACGTCACGGCGCTTTGGCTGGATGGGGTGGACCGCGTCCAGCGCGAGGGTGTCGCGCGCAGCGCCATGCTCATCGTCGCGTTCGGCCTGCGCGCGGTGGCGGGCCCCCTGGGTCTGGTCTGGGCCGGCGATCCTGTGCTTCATCTTCCGGTGGTCATGTTGACTGCGATCGTCGTCGACGGCCGACCCTTGGGAATCGTCGGCTGCGGCGCACCTCGCTTTACAGCGATTGACGCGGCTTGACTGGCGCCTTGAATCGAGGAGGCTGATCATCGGCGCCATGATCCAGGATGCCGCTCTCGACGAAGCAGACGCGACCGTGCTGCGGTCATGCCGGCCGGACGGCCGCGTTGCAAACTGGGGCCCGGGTTGCCATGCGCTGGAGGCGGCAGGGAGCACGGCCGCCGCGGTAGTGCGCAGGCCGGGGGAGCGGGAGGTCGGACACCCCATTCATCTTCACCCCGAAGGGCGAGGGCTGCGACTGAGCAACCAGGTCTGTCCGCGACGGAGGCGCGCATGAGGTTCTTCGCTGCACGCAATGTCATGTATGCGTTGAACTGCTACATCGCGGCGATGCTGGCACTGGCCGTGGCCTTCTACTTCGACCTGCCGAATCCCTACTGGGCGGCCTTGACCGTGTATGTCACCAGCCAACCCCTGAGTGCCGTAGTCGGAGCGGTGTGGGGCCGTGCGTTCTACCGGCTGCTCGGCACCGCTTCGGCTCTCGTGATCGCCATCCTGATCATCCCGAACCTGGTCGACACGCCGTTTCTGATGGTGTTCTCGATCGGAGGGTGGGTCGCCATTTGCACGTACCTGTCGCTGCTCGACCGGTCGCCTCGCAGCTACGCCTTCATGCTAGCGGGATACACCACGGCGCTTGTCGGACTGCCTGTCGTTGCCGATCCGTCGCGCATATTCGACATTGCGCTGGCGCGGACCGAGGAAGTGGCCATTGGCGTTCTGTGTGCCGCGATGGTGCAGACACTGCTGTTTCCGCGTCACGCCGGTGGCATGTTGCGCAACAGGTTGCGCGCCGCGCTTGAAGAGATGCGCAAGCTGATCGCCAACTCGCTGGGGTCTGGAGTCCCCCTTCCGGACGCGAGTGCACGCAGGCGGCGCATGGCAGTGGATCTGGGCGAAATCCATGCGCTCAGCGACAACCTTCGCTTTGAGAACGCGACGGCAGGCGACAGCGCGGCACACATGCGGGCGCTGGAAACCCACCTGGTGGAGATCCTCCCGTTGTTGGCTGCGGTGGAAGAGCTCGTGTCGGACCTGCGCGGCCAGGGCTTGCCGTCCGGTCGGGCTTTGAGGGTGGTGGAGGAGGTGCATGCGTGGGTCCTGTCAGATGGAGAGCCTGATCCCGCGCACGCCGCGCGACTGTTGGACGCTTGCCGGTCGGCGGCGCCGCCGCTGGGTACCGATGCGTCGTGGACCGAGATCATCACCGCGGATCTCCTTGCCCAACTGGAAGGCCTGGTGACCGCTTGGCAGCGCAGCCTGGCGTTGTCCGACTCTCTGGAATCCCCGAAGGCGCCAACGTTCGTGCTCATTCCGCAGGGCTGCGATCTTCCGCGCAAGCTGCACCTGGACCGCGGCATGGCGGCTTATACCGGCATCGCGGCCGGAGTTGCCGTGACAGCGACGGGCGTGTTTGCGATGACGATCGGGTGGTCGCAGGGGGCGATAGCTGTCGGGATTACTGCAGCGGCTTCCATGGTTCTGGCCGTCGCTGACGATCCCGCGCCAGCCCAGCGCATGCTGGCCGGGCTGACCCTGGTGGCGGTGCCCGTAGCCGCCGCCTATCAGTTAGCCGTATTTCCTCTCCTGGACGGATTCGCCATGCTGGCGTTCGCGCTGTTCCCCATCCTGATGCTGACGGGCTTGCTGCTGGCCACGCCAAGGCTCGCGATGCCAGGTCTGGGCTTCGGGCTTGCATCGCAGGCGCTGATCTCGCTTCAGCCTAGCGCACGCGGGGACCTGGTGACCGTGGTGAATGTCGGGGTGGCGGTCGTCATCGGCGCCTTGTTCGCCCTGTGCGTGACGCGCCTGATTCGCGTGGTTCCGCCGGAGCTTGCCGTTAGGCGAATCCTGCGTGCCGGCTGGCGGGACATCGCAGGGTTGGCGGTTGGCATTCGGCCTTTGCAGCGCAATGCATGGGTCAGTGTCATGCTGGACCGGGAAGGACTGGTGCAGCCCCGGCTCGCGCGTGCGATGCAGGAGGGCAGGGCGCTTGGTGCGGATGTGCTCGGCGACTTGCGCATCGGCATTCATGTCATCGCGCTGCGCGCGGCTGCGGGCGAGGTGATGGGGTCCGAGCGCAGTCCCCTCGAATGCCTGCTGGCGGAACTCGGGGCGTACTTCGACGCCCTGGGGCGAGGCCATGAATCGACCCTTCCCCCACGCTTGCTCAGACGCATCGACGAATCGATCCGATCGATGCTGGGGGTGCCCCGCAGCAGCTCGCACGATCAGGCCATCGTGGCCAGCGTGGGCCTTCGTCGGAATCTCTTTCCCTCGGCGCCCGCCTTTCGTCCGCAGGAGGCAAATGCATGATCGAAGACATCAACCTGTTCGGCGTATTCGTGAACGGTGCGCTCGTCACGGGAGCCTTGGCGCTCCTGCTCCAGATGCTGCTGAGGCGGGCGCTGATGTCCGCGGGCGTCTACCGCCACGTCTGGCATACCGGGCTCTTCGACATCGCGCTCTTCGTGGTGCTCTGGGGTGCCGTGGGCTTCGCGGTCTCATCCTCTTCCGCCGCGCTCGGCGTGCTGTTGTCGTAGATCATGCGTACGATCAAGATCGATCTCGCGTCGCTTGGCAGGGTGGCGTTGACTCTCGCCGTGGTAGCGCTGGCGGTCTACGTGGGACGCTGGCTCTGGGTGGAATACCGGGTCGAGCCCTGGACACGCGACGGACGGGTGCGCGCCAACGTGGTACAGATCGCGCCGGATGTGTCCGGGCTGGTCACCGAGGTACGGGTCCGGGACAATGCGTCCGTAGAAGTCGGCGATATTCTGTTCGTCCTGGACCAGCCGCGCTACATCCAGGCATTGGCACACGCCAGGGCCGCGCATGACAGTGTGCGCGTCCAGCTGGCACAGGCCCGCCGGGAGGATCGGCGCAACGCCGAGCTTGGCGACCTCGTCGCCGTCGAACTGAAGGAACAGGGGCGGGCGAAGGTCGAGCAGCTCGTCGCCCTCCTGGCGCAGGGGCAGGTGGCGATCGACACCGCACGCCTGAACCTTGCCCGCACGGAGGTCAGGGCTTCGGTCCGCGGCCTGGTCACCAACCTGAATCTCTATCCCGGCACCTACGCGGCAGCCGGGCACCCTGTACTGGCACTCGTCGACAGGGACTCCCTGCACGTTGTCGGATACTTCGAGGAAACCAAGATTCCTCGCATCAACGTCTGCGATCCGGTGGCGGTGCGACTCATGGGCGACAGCCGCATCTTTGCCGGTCGGGTAGACAGCGTGGCAGCGGGCATTGACGACCGAGACCGCGTCGCCAGCCTCAGCCTGCTGGCCAACGTGAATCCGACGTTCAACTGGGTTCGCCTTGCGCAACGCATCCCGGTGCGCGTGCGGCTGGACCCGATTTCTGAGGATGTCCGCCTGATCATGGGACAGACCGCGACCGTTGACGTCCGCCCGTCCGCAGGTCCTGCGCCGTCCAGGCCCTGTTCACTGACCGCGGGAGGCCACTGATGCGCGCACTTGCCAACCTCGGATGTGCAGCGGCAGCGGCGGCCCTCGCCGCCTGCTCGGGCCTAGCGGAGCGGCCTTCACCGCCTTCTGCGATTGAGCTGGGAGCGTCCGTCGGCGCGTTTCGCGGTGCGGACGAATCCGTCTTTTCAGCGGCGGCGGTGCCCGGTGACTGGTGGCGCCTGTACCAGGATCCGGTGCTCGATATGTTGGTTCAAGCGGCCATCGCGGCGAACACCGACCTCAAGGTCGCTGCCGCCAATCTTGCCAGGTCCCGCGCGGCGCTGTCGCTGTCGCAAGTTGCGGCCGAGCCGGTCACCGCACTGGATCTGGGACTGGGTTTCGAACGGCTATCCGCCGAGGAAGAACTCAAGGGCACCGAGCCGCTGCCCAGCGTATGGCTGTATGGCTTCAATGCGGCCGTGTCCTATCAGATCGACCTGTACGGCCAGGTTGCCCGGACCATCGAGGCGGCGGATGCGGACGTCACGGCCAGTCAGGCCGCCTACGACGCGGTCCGTGTCACGGTGATTGCGGAGACCACACGCGCCTATCTCGAGGCGTGCGCGATGGCGCGCGAGCAGGCTGTGGCCTCACGCCTTGTGGAGCTTCAGGCGCGACGTGTCGCACTCGCGCAGCGTCTGGTGGGCGGCGGGCGTGCCATCGACCTGGACACGACCCGCCTGTCTGCACACGAGGACCAGATCCGCGCCAGCCTGCCGCCGCTCGCCGCGCGCAAGCAGGTGGCGCTCTATCGGCTGGCAACGCTGGTAGGCCGCGCCCCCACTGGCCTGCCGCCTGAAGTGGAAGGCTGTCAGCAGGAGCCTCGGCTTGCCGAGGCGTTTCCGGTCGGCGACGGCAGTGCGCTTCTTCGACGGCGCCCCGACGTACGCCAGGCAGAGAATGTCCTTCGGGCGGCCCACTATCGCACCGGCGCTGCCGTCGCCGACCTGTATCCGAAGGTCGCGATAGGCGCCTCGATCGGGTCCGCAGGGTTGATGAAGGACGCATTCGAGGCGGGCACGAACAAGTTCTCGATCGGGCCGTTGATCACGTGGCAATTCCCCAATCGAAGGAGTGCGAAGGCTCGAATCTCCGCGCAGGAGGCCGACGAACGCGCAGCCGCAGCGAGGTTCGATGCCGTCATGCTGACTGCGCTGCGCGAGACCGAGAGTGCCTTGGTCGTCTATGCCAAGGACATCGATGCTCGAGTGGCGTTGAATGCTGCCGAACGAAAGGCGCAGCGCGCCGCTGCCGACGTGGAGCGTCTGTTTGTTGCGGGGCGTCAGGGCATCACGGCTGTCCTCGAAGCCGCGCGCACCAGCACCGAAACGGCGCAGGCGGTCGCGGCGGCGGACACGCGGCTTGCCGCTGACCAGGTGGCGCTCTTCCTGGCCCTGGGGGGAGGCTGGCAGGGTTCGCCTGGACGATGAGGTGGGCTGCGCGTGCAGCATGGGAATGTGGCCTGGCGCCGGTGCCGTGGCCGGCGGTCTGTACCACCAAGCCTACCGGTGACGACACCTGCTCCCGGACCGGCACCGGGCAGCATCAGGAAAGAGCGCTCACCTTCGCGTTGAACAAGTAGCCTGCGCCGCGCTCCGTCAGGATGAAGCGGGGCTCCGAAGGGTCGGCTTCGATCTTGCGGCGCAGCCGCATGACCTGAACGTCGACCGAACGCACATAGACTTCTGCCCCGTGCAGACGCGAGAGGTCCAGCAACTGGTCCCGCGTCAGCACGCGTTCCGGCGCCTCGCACATCGCGAGCAGGAGATTGAATTCCCCGTTGCTGAGCGCGACCCGCTGCCCTTCAGGAGCCCGAAGTCGCCGCGTCATCAGGTTGAGTTCCCAGCCGGCAAAGCGATAGGCGCGTCGCGTGGATTCCTTCAGATGCGCGCAGTTGCCGCTCAGCCGATAGCGTCGGAGCACCGAACGAATGCGAGCCAACAGCTCTCGACGGCTGAACGGCTCGGTGATGTAGTCGTCGGCCGCGATCTCCAGTCCCATGACACGATCGGCTTCATCGCACTTGCCTGTGAGGAAGATGACGGGAATGTCGCTCGAGCTGCGCAACTCGCTGGCGAGCTGCAGGCCATCGTGTCCATCGATGCGCAGGTCCAGCATGACGAGGTCGACGGCCGCTTCCTTAAGCACCATGAACATCTGCTCTACAGTGGTAGCGGTGCTCACGCGAAGCTCGTTGTCGCTCAGGTACTCGGTCAGCAGGCCCTGGACAGCGGGGTCTTCATTGGCGACCAGGATATGTGGCAGGCGGGAGTTCATGACGAGGGGAAGTTGAGTGGATCGAAGTAGATGCGGGTCTTGGCGATCACGCGGCCTCCGCGACATGCCCCTGAATATCGATCGCCCTGACTGCGCTCGCAACCGTTCCACCGGAAAGTCTTGAAAATCGTTGTAGCGGTTTCGGCTCCCGAGGCGGTTGCTTTCCTTCTTACCCCTGTGCGCGCCCATCGGATCGCTTGCTGAGCAACGAGCCGAGTCCGCGCGACCGTAGGGCCCTGTGCCTTGACGCCACAAGGCAATAACGCTCGGGCGTCTAGGCTGGCGCAACGCTACGGCTGAAATCCGGCCGTGCGTTTGTGAAACCGGCGCGAGACGATGCATGCGCAAGATCAGCCACACCACCTTCCTTGATAAGGAACCAGCATGCGAGCCACCTACAGGACATGTACTGTTGCCGCCCGACTCCATGCCCCAGCGGTCGTCCGGCTGCAGGGCGCTCAAGAACTGGCGCGGAGAATGGCGGTCCCGCCAAGTCGCGTCTCCCGCGGAATCCATTGGCTCCAGCCGAGCCAGTCTGCAGCGCCGAATAGTTGATGGATCCGCGTCATGTCTTCTCCTGCCTTCAACGACGTCGTCCGCCGGCTCTGCGTGGCCTGCGCCTGCGGCGTCATGCTGCTCGCGGGCTGCAGCGAATCGAAGTCGCCTCCCGCGGCGGCGCCGCGGCCTGAGGTCGAAGTGTTCACGGTGCGCAGCATGCCTGTCGCGCTTCACGACGAGCTGCCCGGCCGCACCACCGCCTACCGCGTGGCGCAGGTCCGCGCCAGGGTGGATGGAATCGTTTTGCAGCGGGCATTCCAAGAGGGCACCGACGTCAAGGCAAACCAGCTGCTCTACCGGATCGACCCTGCACCATTCCGCGCGGCCTTGCGCAGCGCGCAAGCATTGGTGCAGAACGCACGCGCGAATGCCGTGGCGGCCTCGGCATTGGCGGACCGCGACAGGCAGCTCATCGGGGTGAATGCCGTCAGCAGGCAGGACCTCGACAACTCAGTCGCCGCGCAGGGCCAGGCACTGGCGGCCGTCGCGGCGGGTGAGGCAGCCGTCGAGACGGCCAGGATCAATCTGGCCTACACCGAGGTGACATCGCCGATCGGCGGCCGGATCGGGATCTCGCAGGTCACCGAGGGCGCGTATGTGCAGGCGAGTGCGGCGACGCTGATGGCCACCGTGCAGCAACTCGACCCGATCTACGTCGACCTGAACCGCTCCAGCGTCGCCGGCCTACGCGCGCGTCGTGACATCGCCATGGGCAAGCTGACGCTCAGCGGAGCCGACGCCGCCAAGGTCCAGCTCACGCTCGAAGATGGATCCATCTATCCGGTGCCGGGCCGGCTTGAGTTCACCGATGTCAGCGTCGATGCCGGCACGGGCTCAGTGACGATCCGGGCAGTCTTCCCAAACCCGGACCACACGCTGCTGCCGGGCATGTTCGTTCGCGCGAGCATCGACCACGGTGTCGAGGTGAATGCCGCGCTGGTGCCGGAGATTGGTGTGACCCATGACGTGACCGGTCACGCCACCGTGATGGTCGTCGGGCCGCAGGACACGGTCGCGCAGCGCACGGTGCAGGCGACCCGCACCATCAGGAACCATTGGGTGGTCGACGGCGGCCTGGTCGATGGCGACAGGGTCATCGTGGCCGGCCTGCAGAAGGTGACGCCCGGCACTCAAGTACGCGTCGTGGAGGGCGTGGCGGCACCGGCGACCGTACCGGACGCAACGAGCCAATCCAGGTAGACGGTGGATTGAATGACCAGGTTCTTCATTCAACGACCGATCTTTGCGATCGTCGTCGCGATCCTGATCATGCTGGCGGGGACGCTTTCGATCCTCACGCTGCCGGTCGAGCAGTATCCGCAGATCACGCCACCGACCGTGCAGGTCGCAACGATGTATCCCGGGGCCTCCGCGACGACTGTGCAGGACACGGTCGTTCAGGTGATCGAGCAGCAGATGAGCGGGCTGGATCACCTGCTGTACTTGTCGTCGGTCAGCGATGACACGGGTCAGTCCACGACGACGCTCACCTTTGCGCCAGGAACAAACCCCGATGTGGCGCAGGTTCAGGTGCAGAACAAGCTGCAACTCGCGACGCCGTTGCTGCCCGCGCAGGTCCAGCAGGCCGGCATTCGCGTCACCAAGTCCAGCAGCGCCAACTTGCTCGTGATTGGCTTTGTGTCGACCGACGGCGGCATGAACAAGTTCGACATCGCAAACTACGTGGTCTCGCATGTCCAGGATCCCGTCAGCCGCATCAATGGCGTCGGGAACTTCGACGTCTACGGGACCCAATACGCCATGCGGGTGTGGCTCGACACCGCAAAGCTCTACAGCTATGCGCTCACACCCGTGGATGTGACGGCGGCGATCACCAGTCAGAACGTGCAGGTGTCCGGCGGCCAACTCGGGGGCGCACCGTCCGTGCCGAGCCAGGAGCTGACGGCCACCATCACGGCCGCCACGCTGCTGCGCACGCCTTCGGACTTTGGCGCGATCCTGCTCAAGGTCCTCCCCGACGGCTCTCGGGTGCTCCTGCGGGATGTAGGACGCATCGAGCTCGGGGCCGAGAACTTCAGTGTGGATACCAAATACGACGGTAAGCCGGCCTCGGGCATTGCCATCCAGCTGGCCACCGGCGCGAACGCACTCGCCATCGCCTCGGCCGTGCGTGCTCGGGTCACGGAGTTGTCGGCGTACTTTCCGCCGGGCCTGAAGGTGGTCTACCCGAATGACGCAACACCCTTCATCAAGGCGTCGATCCGGGAAGTCGTGAAGACCCTGCTCGAGGGCATCGCGCTGGTCTTCTTGGTCATGTTCGTCTTCCTGCAGAACCTTCGCGCAACCTTGATACCGACCTTGGCGGTGCCAGTCGTTTTGCTGGGAACCTTCGGTGCAATGTCGGCGCTCGGATTCACCATCAACACCCTGTCGATGTTCGGTCTCGTTCTGGCGATCGGCTTGCTGGTCGACGATGCCATTGTGGTGGTCGAGAACGTCCAGCGCGTCATGCACGAGGAGGGCCTGCCCGCGGGGGATGCCACGCGCAAGGCCATGGCGCAGATGTCGGGCGCGCTGATTGGCGTGGCCATGGTGCTGAGTGCGGTCTTCGTGCCGGTGGCTTTCTCGGGTGGGACGGTAGGCGCCATCTACCGGCAGTTCTCGCTGACTATCGTCTCCGCCATGCTGCTGTCCGTGTTCGTGGCCCTGACGCTGACGCCCGCGCTCTGCGCCCTGATTCTCAAGCCGGCCGCCGGCTCAGATACAGGGGAGAGAGGCCTCTTCGGATCTTTCAATCGCGCCTTCGAACGCACGCGCGCGCGCTACGTCCAAGGAGTTCGCCATGTGATCCTGCACGCCGGATGCTGGTTCGCCATTTACATCGGCGTCATCGCAGCCGTGGCGGGGCTGTTCATCCACTTGCCTGCTTCGTTCCTGCCGACGGAGGATCAGGGCTTCTTCTATGTGCAGGTGCAGACGCCGCCCGGCGCCACGATGGAGCGCACGGGCCTGATCCTCGATGCCGTCGGGGCCTACCTTTCAGAGCATGAAGCCGAGGCCGTGGAAAGCAGCTTCCAGGTCAATGGCTTCAACTTCGCAGGCCGCGGCCAGAGCCAGGGACTGGTGTACGTTCAGCTCAGAGACTGGCGTTTGAGGGCCAAGGCCGAGCTCAGCGCCGGCGCGCTGAGCGCACGCCTGGCCAAGCATTTCGCATCGAACAAGGACGCCATCATCATCCCCATCACGCCTCCTGCGATTCAGGGACTCGGTACAGCGTCGGGATTCGATTTCGAGCTCGAGGATCGTGCGGGACTCGGCCATGAGCAGCTGACAAGGGCCTTGGAAAGGCTGCTCGAACTCGCAAGGCACGACCCGGATCTCGCGCTGGTCCGGCGCAACGGACTGCCCGACAACCCCACGTTCAAGGTCGACGTGGATCGCGAGAAGGCGAGCGCCTTGGGCGTCGCCGTCGCCGATGCGGATCAAGCCTTCTCGATCGCCTGGGGCTCGAAGTACGTCAACAACTTTCTCGACACCGATGGCCGGATCAAGAAGGTGTACGTGCAAGCCGACGCACCGTACCGGATGAACCCACAGGATCTCGACGCACTCTACGTTCGCAATGTAGAAGGGCGAATGGCGCCGTTCTCGGCCTTCGCAACCGGGACGTGGACCTATGGCCCGCCGCAACTGCAGCGCTACAACGGGGTTCCCGCTATCGAGATCCAGGGTCAGGCCGCTCCGGGTCGAAGCACCGGGCAGGCCATTGCCGCCATGGAGCGCTTGATGAAGCAGATGCCGGCCGGCATCGGCTACGAGTGGACAGGCATCTCGCTTCAGGAGCAGCAGTCCGGCTCCCAGGCGCCGTTCTTCTACGCACTGTCGATCGCCGTGGTGTTCCTTTGCCTGGCGGCCTTGTACGAAAGCTGGTCGATTCCTGTCTCCGTGCTTCTGGTCATCCCGTTGGGCGTCCTGGGCGCCCTGTGCGCCACCACGATGACCGGCCTGTCCAATGACGTCTACTTCCAGGTGGGATTGCTCACAACGATCGGGTTGTCGGCAAAGAATGCCATCCTGATCGTCGAGTTTGCGCGGGAGTTGCAGGCCAAGGGCCGGAGCCCGTTGGAGGCCGCCGTCGAGGCCGCGCACATGCGACTGCGTCCGATCCTCATGACGTCGCTGGCGTTCGGGCTAGGCGTGCTGCCACTGGCTATTGCCAGGGGTGCTGGCTCAGCGAGCCAGAACGCGATCGGTGTCTGCGTGCTCGGCGGCATGGTGACGGCCACCTTTCTCGCCGTCTTCATGATCCCGATGTTCTACGTGCAGGTGGCCGGCAGAACGGCCAAGCCGGTACTGCGCGTCGATGCGGCGCCGCCCGCGCCGCGCGTTCCCGTGCTGCCCGAAGGAACATGAGATGCGAAATCTGCAGCATGTCGGCCTCATCAGTGCGGTGGCGCTCCTATTGGGGGGCTGTTCGTTGCAGCCGCTCTACCAGCGGCCACCGGCGCCCGTGGCGGCCCGCTATCCCGCCGTGATCGGAGAGCCAAGCCAGGTGGCAACGCCAGCTCGCCCCTCCGCGGCCGATACAGGATGGCGGGATTTCTTCACCGACGAACGCCTGCAGCAGCTGGTCCAAATGGCCCTGCGCAACAATCGAGACCTACGCATCGCCGTACTGAACGTGGCGACGGTACAAGCGGAATTCCACATCCAGCGATCCGAGCAGTTCCCGCAGGTCACCGTGGATGCGCAAGGCGCCCGATCGCGTACCCCCGTCAGCCTGGTGCAGAGTGGCAAGCCGGTCGTCGCCCAATCGGTCACCGCGTCCGTGTCCGTGGCATGGGAGGTTGATCTTTTCGGGCGGCTGCAAAGCCTCAGCGATGCGGCATTCGAGCAATACCTGGCGAGCGCCCATGCACGCCAGGCCGCCGAGATCCTTCTGGTCTCCCAGGTGGCGAAGCAGTATTTCGCCGTCCTGTCGCTGGACGAACAACTTGACGTCACGCGCAACACGTTCGAGGCATCGTCGGGCGCTCTCGAACTCGTGCAGCGCAGGTTCGAGGTCGGTACAGCGTCCGATCTCGACCTGAGTCAGGCGCAGACGATCGTGGAGCAGGCTCGCGGCAACGAGGCCGAGCAGGTGCGCCTGCTGGCCGCCGCACGGAATGCGCTCGTTCTGCTGCTTGGACAGCCATTGCCGTCGACGTTGCCGGACCCCGTACCGCTCGCCGCGCAGGCGTTGCGCGACGACCTGCCGGCTGGACTGCCTTCGGATCTGCTGGCTCAGCGCCCCGACATCCTCGAGGCTGAAGCGCAACTCCGGTCGTACAACGCCGACATCGGAGCGGCTCGCGCTGCCTTCTTTCCACGCATCGCCCTGACCGGCTCATTTGGGTCGGCGAGCTCGGCGCTGGGTGGGCTCTTCGGCGCGGGATCGGGGGCGTGGTCGTTCGTCCCCGCCATGGTGGCGCCCATCTTCGACGCCGGGGCGAACCGCGCCAACCTGGATGCAGCCAAATCTCGAGAGGCGGTCGCGGTGGCCCGCTACGAGAAGGTCATACAGATCGCGTTCCGGGAGGTGGCCGACGGGCTCGCGGCCCGGACCGCATTCAATGAACAACTGATCGCAGCGCAGCGCCTTGCGGACGCCCAGGCCCGGCGCGTTCATATCGCGCAAGTCCGATATGAGAGTGGACTGGACGGCTACCTCAATGTGCTATCGGCCCAGACGGACTTCTACAACGCCAGCCTGACTCTGGTCATGGTGCGGGAGCGCCGCCTGGAAAGCCTCGCGGACCTGTACCGGTCGCTCGGCGGCGGCTGGGTGCGTGACACCGGCGAGACGCGCCGTGTGGTCGGCAAGTAGCCAGCCAGTCAGGCAGGCGACACGCAAGCAGGGAAACCGTGTACGCCATCCGGCCGCATGGGCGGACGCTCATCAGCACCGACTCGCCAGTTCCAGGGTGCTGTGGTCGAGCGGCTGAATTCCTTGGTCAAGCAGTGGCCGCACGACATGGTCACGGAAATCGGAAACCGCGACGGGCTTGCTGCTTGCTTCAAGCGAGACTTCCAGGACGTCCATCCCGGGTTGGATGCGCCAATGCTCCACCTTGACGTGCCCCGAGGTCCACCGCTGGACCGTGCGCATGCATCCGGCGCTCGTGGTTGCACGTGGCGCGGTGGACGGCTGAGCGGCGCTGCTGTTGCTGTCGCAGCCTCGGAAGTAACCCACGACAGGCGCACCTTCGGAAACCCAGCCGAGGTCAAGTTTCACATCGATGCGCCGCGCAGGAGTCAGCGGGCAGCGCCATTGCTGGAACGCAGCGCGCTTCTGATGGCCTTCGGTGGCGCGGATCTCGTAGGTCGAACGCCACCCCGATGAAGTCGACCGCTCGACCTTAAACATCTGAAGCCCTGGATCGGGACCCCCGGGCAAATCGACCGAAAGAAGTGAGACTTCGAAAGTGGCCGAGGTGCCCCGTGCAAGTTCAAGCAGCTGTACCACCTCGGTCACCGTCTGGGGGCCGCCCCCCTCTGGATGCCATCGGACGGCCAACTTCGCAGGCAGGTGCATCGCGCGGGCCTCGGCCCTGTCCGGCGCCGAGAGCCAGAGTCCCCCAACCAGCAGGCCGAGCAGGGGCACGCTTCGTATGAAGGCCGGCATGACCTTGCGGGAGGTGAGCCGTTGGAATTGAACGTGGTCGTCCGGACGCCTTGTCAGTTCGCGCGAGCCAGTGGATGCTCGACAGGTGCCGAAACTTTCGGCGGCATTCAGGTTCGTGAGATGCACGCGGTGCATGACCATTCTCCTCGTACAGGTCGACATCGGCGAGTCGCGTAACGGGCATCGCTCGGCCCGCCGTTGCGCAGTCGGCCATGGGCCTTAGTCTGCGCAGGTGTGGTTTCGTCCGGGTTACGGACATGAGGGTCCAGGGTCACCGATGACATGGGGCTGCATGTGCCGGCACTGGCCTGGAGCACCGAGTCGCGCTGCTGATGGCACCTTCGGCGATCGATGCCCGATTTGCCGCTGTCCTGGTTCGGGGCATTCAGCGCTTGGTCCGACTTCAATGCGCCGCCCCGGCCTGTGCTAGGTGAAGGGCGGCACTGAGCAAGAAGGGGGGGCTCGCGGGTGGTACGCAGCAAATGCTTCCACGGCTCAGGCTTTGCTCCCCCTTTATGCCGAGGTGCATCACAGCGAACTCAGGAATGCGATTACGTCTGCTCTTTCGTCCCTCGACATCGCTTCGAAACGGGCACGGCTCGCGGAGGCCTCGCCGGCATGCCACACGATGGCTTCCATCAGCGTGCGTGCGCGACCATCGTGGAGGTAGCGTGCGCCGTCGCTGCCTTGCACATATGGGAGCGAACCCAGGCCCCACAGTGGAGCCGTTCGCCACATGCTGGCGGTGGCCTTGCCTTCGGCCAAGGTGTCGGCAAGGCCCGGCCCCATGTCGTGCAGCAGCAGGTTGCTGTAGGGCCGTATCGTCTGGTCCCGCAGCTCGGCAAAGGGATGGGTCGTCCCAGTCTTCAATTGCGCGGTGTGGCACGCCACGCAGTGCGCCTGGGCGAACAGCGCGCCGCCCCGAACGATCTGGCCAGGATCGATGTTGTGCTCGGGCGAGATGCGTGTATCGGCCGGAAACCCGCTTCGCAAGCTGCGTTGGGCTGGCACGGCCAAGAGCGCAAGGTAGTCGGAAAGGCGTTGCAGCTCGGTGTCGGAGATCGCCGGGCTGGTGCTCGCGGCGCGGCAGTCCGGGTCAAACTGCAGGCAGCCACGGGACCGATAGACCGGGCTGGTGACACCCATGTCCTTCAGCAGTGCGTCTCCAATCTGGTGACGTAGCGTGCCCTTCGCGGCCTTCCAGCCGAAGCGCCCGAGGTGGACCTTGCCGCTCTCCGGATCGGCGATCCAATTGGGCACGCCCTTTACGCCGTCGCCGTCACGGTCGGTGGGATCAGCCAGCGCCAGGATGGTTGCTTCGTCCAGCGCCTCAATCAGTCCCATGCCGACTATCTGGGCTGCTTGGCGCACCGAGAATTGTGCGGGCGCTGGGCCTTTGAACGCATAGGTTGGCTTCTGCAAAGTGACCCTTTCGCCGTCTGGCAGCGTGTAGAGCGTGGTCGCATAGGACTGCACGGTCACCGAGTGGTCTGGAGCGCCGGCGTCACGGCTGCGCTGCTGCACATTCAAGCCGT
Source organism: Variovorax jilinensis (assembly GCF_030316885.1). Classification (GTDB taxonomy): domain Bacteria; phylum Pseudomonadota; class Gammaproteobacteria; order Burkholderiales; family Burkholderiaceae_C; genus Variovorax; species Variovorax jilinensis. Next base: position 29,802 of record NZ_JASZYQ010000008.1, read on the forward strand.
AGGTGGCATCGGGCAAGGGACGGACGCCTGTCGAGGCCTCGGCCGCGGTGAGCACGGCCATCGAGTCCAGCCGCGCGCCGATGCCTGGAATCACGCTGCGGCCGTTGGCTGTGTGGCACGCGATGCAGCGCTCCTGGTTGTAGCGGGGACCGAGCTGATTCACGTGCGCAGCGAACACCGGATTGTCATCTGGATGCTCGGAGTGCTTGCCGCTGAGGAAAGACGTGTGAAAGAGCCTTCGGCCTTGCACGAAGCGCTTGGCGTTGACGATGCCGATGTTGTTTGCCATCTGTTGGAAAACACGCATCGGCTCTTCGGAGTAGTTGTAGGACAGACTCGTCGCGCCACCCAGCAGGGTCGAATCGGGCAGGGGCGCGGAATTCAGGCGCGGCGGCACGCCGTACCATGGCACCAGGCCCTGGCCGACGACGTAGAGTTGCTCGAACGAGTAGTAGCGGCTGCCCGCGCCGTCGATGACCGCCCTGCCTCGGAGGCTGTCGGCGACCGGCTCGCCTGCGTGCATCCCGTCGCCGTAGCGCTCCAGACGCTGGGCCGGCGACAGCTCGATCACGTCGCCGAGCTTGAGGGCGCGATGCGGCTGGCCTTTTGGCACGTCCCAGTAGGAATCGAAGCTGATCACGCAGTCGCGGCTGCCCGCCATGCAGATCGACTTGCCGCCGAGCTTCGGATTGTTGAAGCCGGTGTTGAGGGACCAGCCGTAGTCGCGCACGCCTTCGTCGTTGCTGTTGCGAAACAGGCTGAAGGTGGTGCCGTCGAAGGTTCCATCATTGACTACCAGGACCATCTCGATGAGGGCCTTGCCTGCCGGAACGTGATCCCGGATCTCGATGCCGTAGGTGCGGTTCTGGAAGTACACCGACGGGAAGGTCAGATAGCGTCCGGGTCCTGCATCCGGGACGGTCCAGTCCTCGCCTCTTTCTCGCGCATGCCGTTCGGTGGGGCGCATCCCCATCCGTGTGACGAGCGTTCCGTCTGGCTCGCGATACTGGATTTTTTCAGTGACTGGCGATCCAGCTGCAAAGAGAGGATGGAAGCTCGTGACGCCGAGGCTCGCATCCACCGTGATGGGCTGCGTCGCGGGCAGAGGTGGCGAAGGCGGTACCGGATTGGGTACATCAATGTCGCCGCCGATGTTCTCCGGCTCCCCCGGCGCACGATCTTCCCGAGGTGCTGCGGCAGATGCATCGACCGCGGCTGGCAGCGGCGTGCCGATGGTCGGCGAGGCGGACCCGGAACCGGAGCCGCCGCAGGCGCTCAGGGTCACGGCGACAGCCAGTCCGCTCAGGAGGATTGCTGTGCGCCGGGGCATCGTTCCGGCTGGGAGTTTCTTTGGGTCCACGAATCGCTTTCCTTGTAGTTGTCGGCTGCGCTGCACTGATGGGTTCGGAGTGCTTGGCGGCCTGCGGTTCATGTGCCGCAGACTTCGTGCCAGACAGAGCGACTGCCCACCGAGGCGTAACAACGAATACTTAGGAGGGACCCTTCACATCATTCGTGTAGCGGCGTGCCTTGGTCGATGACAACTTTGTCAGGAGATGCGAGCCGCGCGCAGGCGAATCCTCCGACGCTGGCTTGCAGCTTGCCGATTGACGCGCGGCATTTCGGCCCCCAGGCTCGTGAGCGCGCGCACGCCGTGCGGCTCCAGATGAAGCCTCCATGACGGCCGCCCGTCATGGATGTGGCGAGCGCTGCACTCACTTCGGCAAGATGCAACTTCCAGGGTGAAGCCGGGGCGTCGCCATGCCCACGCATGTCAGGCGTGACGGAAGAATAGGAAAACGAAACGGTTGTGAAACTGCGCCCGCCCATGCTGGGGCATCGCAGTCACCAGGGCTGCTCCGGATCATTAAGAAAAACCATTCGAAGGCACCGCGTGGACAGAGGTCATTCATTGATTGGAGGTCAGAACACCAGAGCGCCTTCGTTGGTGAACGCGCCCATGCCTGCGACATCGCTGTCGAAGGCGACCTCGAGGTCCCGCAGGGTTCTTCGCATTGGCGCGGTCGCACTGCTCATAGCGGCTCTAGCCCACCAGTCGCAGCGTGCGCATGCGCAAACGGCCAGCGGTGTGGTGGCGAAGGCTGGCGTTGCGACAACCATCGCCCAGGTGGCAACGCCTGCTGTTCCAATCTCGTGGCCCGGCATGCAACTGGATCAGGCGCAGGCGAGCATGTCCATGCGCCACTTCAAGGAGGCGGCCATCGAACTGCGCCAGGTTGCCGACGCGCTGGAGCGCGAGGCCTCGCAATCGGGCGCCGCCACGAGCGTCCGACTCCGGCAGGACGCACTCAGCCTGAGGACGATCGCAGACAAGCTTTCTGCGGGCCAGGAGGTCCGTCGGAGGCATCTGGAACGCAAGGTGGCGTGGATCGATGCTTCGCTCGCGGGGCACTACTACGCGGCAGCAACGCAGGCATGGGGAGAAAAGCAGGTGGCCGCAGCGGGCGCCGCGCTCGCCGCGTCCGCTCGCTACGCGCAACGCAGCCTCGACGCGACGGAATACAGGGTGGGGCGTGAGCTTGCCGAGACGGTGAGCTATGGAGACAAGCTGGAAGAACAGTCGGCCACCTCGCTCGATGCGGAGTTTGAGTCCCATCGTCAGCGGGTGGCGGCCGCCATCGCTGCGGCAGAGCATGCCTACGCCCGGCAACCGGTGGACTGAACGAGTGAGATTCATTCGTGCACCCGCCGCGCGCGGCAAGTCCGACCCGATCCCACTGGGCGCTGCAGTTGCCCTGAAGTGATGGAACTGGGGTGGCGAACCGGCTTGAATTCGCGTGGGGTGGGAACTGGCAGCGTGCACCTTAGAACCTGCACAGCCGTCGCCTCACATCTTCTGGAGTAGATCACCATGAATTTCCCCGACTACGCGCCCCTGGTCGCAGCGCAACGCGCGTTCTTCGTGGATGGCCACACGCGCCCAATCGGATGGCGCAAACGCCAGCTTGAAGCGATTCAGGCAATGTTCACCGATCACCATGACGACCTATGCGATGCACTCTGGAAGGATCTGCGTCGCAACGTGATTGATGCCGATCTCATGGACGTCGGCTACTGCGCGAGGGAGGCGGCCTACGCCCTCAGGCACATAGATGCATGGGTAAAACCGACAGCCGAGCCGACACCCATGGTCTTCGAGCCGGGTGACGTCCGGGTTAACCGGGATCCTCTGGGCGTCTCGCTCATCATTGGCGCCTGGAACGAGCCCTTCATGCTGCTCTTTGGCCCACTTGTCGCGGCGTTGGCGGCGGGCAACACGGCGGTGCTCAAGCCTTCGGAAGTCGCGACGAACTGCGCCGCTGCTGCTGCGCGGTTGGTGCCGAAGTATTTCGATCCCCGTGCCGTTGCGGTGGTCGAAGGTGGCGTGCCGGAAACCACGGCATTGCTGGCGCAGCAATGGGACATGATCTTCTTCACCGGCAGCCCCAGAGTCGGCAAGATCGTCCACCAGGCGGCCGCCCAAAACTTGACCCCCTGCGTGCTCGAACTCGGCGGCAAGAACCCCACCATCGTCCATTCATCGGCCGATCTCGAAGTAGCAGCGCGACGCATTGCCTACGGACGATTCCTGAACGCCGGCCAGATCTGCACCGCGCCCGACCACGTGCTCGTGTGGCCCGATGTGAAGGATGAGTTCGTGCAGCACCTGGACGACGCGATTCGTGCGTTCTACGGCGACGACCCGCAGCAAAGTCCCGACTACGGGCGGGTGGTCGACAGGCGCAACTTCGATCGGCTGGCCGCACTGATCGACAGCGGCAAGGCGGTCGTGGGCGGCCAGACCGACGTGGATGAACGCTACATCGCACCCACGGTGCTGGTGGATGTGTCCGAAGATTCGCTCATCATGAAGGAGGAGATCTTCGGCCCTATCCTGCCGGTGCTAGCGATCGATTCAGTCTCCTCCGTCATCAGATGGGTCAATTCGCGCCCCAGTCCGCTGAGCCTCTATGTCTTTGCCGAGGATAGCCAGGTGATCGACGCGATCCTATCGGCGACGCGCTCGGGCGACGTGGAAATCAACGACTGTGCGATTCACCCGCTCTTTCCCGAGCTTCCATTCGGGGGCGTCGGCAATTCGGGAATGGGCAAGTACCACGGAAAGTGGGGCTTCGAGGCTTTCACGAACGCCCGCGGCGTCTTCCATCACAGCACCCGCGTCGATCCGCGCGTGCGTTACCCGCCTTATGCGCGGCATGGTCTGGAGCGCGCGATGCTGAATCGACTGACGCCATGAGCGAAGTCGGAGGTTCCTTGGAGAACCTGGCGCCGACGGGCCGGCATCAGAGGGGCTCCTTCGAGGCGACTGAAAACTTGTCCCGCCTCGTCATGCGAAAGACGCGGCACCCCGCATGCGCACACGGTGCGGTGGTTCGAGGCCCGGGCGTTTGGCGGCCGCACTTTCAACTGCGGGGTCCGACCCGTCGGGACAGGCATTCGCTCGAATGCCTACGCGGCCGATAGCTCCGTGCGGAATGCATACGAACGTGGTGTTGCCAGCGCGCGCGTGTGTGGGGAAGGACCACTGGTTTACTTCGATGGAAACTGACCATGTTCAAGAAGCTTCTGGCCTCGGATCCCGCACGCATCGGACGGCCTGAGGGGGCATCACAGAAGGATGCCTTGCCCGATCGATCGATCGGCGGAACGCCGGAAGCCATGAGGACCGAACTTACCAAGCTGTTGGGCGAGGATCGTGTCCTTCACCGGGCGATCGATCTGGTTCGGTATGCCTCGGACGCGAGCGCCTACAGGCTCATGCCTCAGGTGGTCGTGATGCCTCGAAGTTGCGAAGAGATCGCGCGCATCTTTGCTTATTGCCGGGAGCATGGCCATCATGCCACGTTCCGCGCGGCGGGGACCAGTCTCAACGGTCAATCGCAATCGGACGACGTGCTGATCGATGTACGTCGGCATTGGTACGGCGCCGAGGTGGAGGCTGGCGGCCTGCGGCTCCGGGCGCGGACAGGCACGATCCTCGGACATTGCAATGGCATGCTAGCGCGCTATGGGCGAAGGCTGGGCCCGGACCCCGCGAGTGAGGGCGCTTGCACCGTCGGCGGCGTCATTGCCAACAACTCAGGGGGCATGCGTTGCACTGTGCAGCGCGATGCTTACAGCACGGTCGCGGCGCTTACCTTCGTGTTGACCTCGGGCGCCATCATTGACTCATCGGCGGCGGATGCGGAGGCTGCATTCGCGGCCGCAGCGCCGGACCTGGCGAGCGGCCTGCTGGATCTCCAGCGCGAGATCCGCGCGGATTCGGCGCTCGTCAACCGGATCCGGCGCAAGTACTCAATCCGAAATACTCACGGCTATCGGCTTTGCGCATTCCTCGATGGTGACACGCCGCTTCAAATCTTTCGCCGACTGCTGGTCGGCTCCCAAGGGACGCTCGCGTTCGTCGCCGAGGCCGTCATCGAGACTGTTCCCATGCCCGAGGTCACTGGCGTGGCATGGATTGCGTTCGCATCGATTGACGAGTGCGTCAGCCTGGTGCCTGATCTTGTGGCCCTCGGCGCTACCGCGGTCGAACTGATGGTCGCGCCGGCCTTGGTGGCCGCGGCGCAAGCGTTCGAGGGCACACCGGCCTACTGGAGGACTTTGGATCCGAATGCGGCTGCTCTGTTGGTCGAGTACGGTGCGCCGAATCGATCGGCGCTCGACCTGCTCGAGCAGGAGGTCAGGGATCTGGTGGCAAATGCGAAGCCAGTGCACCCGGTCGAGTTCACGAGCGTCGCCGAAGCGGTCGAACTGGCCTGGCATGTCCGGGAAGGCCTTCTCGGCCTCGTGGGAAAGGTGCGACCGGCGGGTGCCAGCATGGTCATCGAGGATGTCTGCTTCCCGCCGGAGAGAATGGCGGAAGGTGCCCGGGATATTCAGGCCCTGCTCAGCAGGCATGGATACATGGGCGGCGTAGCGGGGCATGCCGCCCACGGCAACCTCCACTTCAATCTCATGTCCGACTTCACCAACCCGGAGGATCGCGACAGATACGCCGCCTTTATGTCCGACTTGGTCGATCTTGTCGTGGATAAATACGACGGGTCTCTCAAGGCAGAACACGGGACAGGGATGAACATGGCGCCGTTCTTGGAGCGCGAGTGGGGGCCAAAGGCAACGGACATCATGTGGCGGTTGAAGGCGCTCGCAGATCCCCATGGCATCCTGGCGCCCGACGTCATCCTGACTCGCAACCCTCTTTTGCATCTCCAAGCGCTCAAGTCGGTCCCGACGATCGAGAACGTCACCGGCTCGATGCATTGCATCGAGTGTGGCTTCTGCGAACCGGTTTGCCCAAGCAGGAACGTCTCCATGACGCCGCGGCAGCGGATCGTGGTCCGTCGGGAGATGGCACGTCAGGCCCCGGGCTCCCCGATGCTCGCCCAACTGCAGGTCGAGTATCAGTACGATGGGATCGAGACCTGCGCTGGCGACGGTACCTGTGCGACCCAATGCCCGATCGGGATCAACACGGGTGAACTCATTAAGTCTTTTCGCGTGGCGGAGAACAGCGAGGCTGCCGAAGCGGTGGCGCTGTTCCTTGCGAGGAACTGGTCCAAGGTAGAGAGCCTGTCACGTGTGGGATTGCGTGCGAGCGAGATCGCCGCGAAGGTTCTCGGTGTCAACGCACTCACAGGGATCATGGCCGGCGTTCGAACCATCGTCAGCAGCGACGTGATACCTGCAGTGCCCGGTCCGATGCCGCACGTGGCAAGACGACTTCCGGCAACTCGTCGCGACGGCGCCACCGCGGTCTACTTTCCCGCTTGCATCAACCGCATGTTCGGCCGTGATCCTGGGCGCGCGCCAGCGCCGTCGCTGCCCGAGGTCTTGGTGGCCCTGTCGGCACGAGCCGGACGCTCACTTTGGATTCCCCCGGACGTTGCCGGCCTGTGTTGTTCGACGCCTTGGCACTCGAAAGGCTATCGCACGGGCCATGCATTCATGGCCACCGCGATCGCAGATGCGCTCTGGCGTTGGAGCGATGGCGCCCACCTTCCGATCATCGTGGATGCCGCCTCGTGCACTTTGGGTCTGTTGGACGATGTAGGTAGGCATCTCGATCCGGAGCGGCAGGAACGTCATCGTCGCTTGGATATTCGTGATTCGATTGCGTGGTGCCATGAACTCCTTCCTGCGCTCTCCATCCCTGGCAAGCTGTCGCGCGTTGTCGTGCATCCGACCTGCTCGATCACGCACCTGGGACTTGCGAATCAATTGAAAGAGATTGCCGCGGCCCTGGCCGACGATGTCGAGGTGCCGATTGGAACCACCTGTTGTGGGACTGCCGGCGACCGCGGTTTGCTGCATCCCGAACTGGTGGTCTCGGCAACCCGGGAGGTCAAGGCCGTGCTGGACAGGCATCCGGCGGACGCCTATCTGTCGGCGAACCGCACGTGCGAGATGGGCATGCGTCATGCGACCGGTCAAGCTTACGAATCATTCGTTTTCCTGCTGGAGCAACTGAGCCGTGAGGTGGAATGAACTGCGATTCGCCGCCTCCACCGTATCGCGTCTGGATGCGGGGCTTGCCGGGCAGTTCTAGATACGACGGTGATCGCGCGACGAGACTATAGAGGGAGCGGTCGTGTCGGCATCTGCCTTGGAATTGTCGATAGCCGACACGACGCGAGATCAGCGGGCGCTGGCGACCGCAGGGCGCACGGCGCGCTGCTGTGCCCGCATCGCGGTGAGCTCGAACGAGCCGCTGTCCTCGTTGTAAAGTGCATCGAGTTGGCCGCTTTTCTCGGCAGCTGCGAGTTCAGACTTGACCTCTGAGCGGGGCACGGTCGAAGTGCGATGGCTCGCGAGGTAGAACGAGCCGCTGTCGGTACCATCCAGAATGTTGAGCGTGCCGTCTGCGCGAGCCTGAGCAACCTCGGCCTTCACTTCACTGCGTGGCTCGCTGGAGTGCAGGTGCGCGGCCAAGTAGGCGGAACCGCTGTCCTCGCCGTCGAACGCGGCGATCTGTCCACTGGCTTGGGCCGCCTTGAGCTGTTCCTGAACCTGGGCACGGGACAAGCCCTGCGCCGAAGCGGTTGCGGCTGCGAGGACAAGGGAGGCGGCCACGAGGGCCATGCGAGTGTTGAGCTTGATCATGATTTTTCCTTTGCGCATCTGGAAGTGAAAGAGGCCAGGCCGACAGATGCATCCGACTGCCTCGTTAGTGTTTCCCTTGACTTGGCCCTTCGCTTTGAATCGCTATTGGCCTGTCTCGGTGGCTCTACTGTCGCGGGCTCGCGTTGCCTGGTGATTGCGCCGCGAACGTGCGCGATACGCGTGAAACAAGCCCCATGCCATCTGAAACAGAACGCGAGCGCAGATCGCATTGCCTCCCCTTGAGCGGCAGATTTGCCCCTCTGAGCCTTTTCGGCTGTCCGCGCTAATAGCCGCGGCTGCTGCCCCCTGGTGCGCATAGGCCATGGTGATTCCACGGATGGGCCAGTGAGCCGTTACGGGTTGGAATAGGTCACTTGAACCGTCCGCCGAGCAGGGCCTCCATGCCGCCAGCGCCCATGGCTTTTCGGCACAGCAAGAAAGCTCCTTTTTCTCCAGTTCACGTCAAGCATGATTGCCTCCACCCGCCCGTCCACGCAGGTGCTGTCCCATGTCCTTGCGGTTGATGACGATCCGGCAATCCGGGAGGCGATAGGGGACTACCTGGCTCGCAACGATCTTCGCGTCACCGTCGTGCCCGACGGGCTTTCGATGCGAGCCGTGCTGAACCGCGAAGTTGTCGACCTCGTTATCTTGGATGTCAGGTTGCAGGCCGAGGAGGGAATGGCCATAGCGCGCAGCCTGCGTGAGAGCTCCGCGATTTCCATCATCATGCTCACCGGCCAGACAGAGGAGGCGGACCGGGTGATGGGCCTGGAGTTTGGCGCCGACGACTACGTGACCAAGCCCTTCAGTCCGCGGGAATTGCTCGCCCGTATACGCGCGGTACTCCGACGCCGGCAGCCGCAAGTCCGACAGGGCCGACCGGAAGGAGTACGCGCGTACCGGTTCGACGGATGGGAGTTAAACCTCAATACCCGTAAATTGTGCACGCGCGAGGGGGAGATCGTACCCTTGAGCAATGGTGAATTTAGCCTGCTGGTCGTCTTTCTCGGCGCTTCGAACCGCGTGCTGTCGCGGGATCAGCTGCTCGACCTTTCCCGCCTCCATGGAGACGACGTCTACAACCGTTCGGTGAACACGCAGATCCACCGTCTGCGGTGCAAGCTGACGAGAGATTCGCGCCAGCCGGCCTACATCCGCACCGAGCGGGGTGCAGGCTATGTCTTTTGCATGCCGGTTGAAATCGTGTGCTGAGCCGCTGACGTATCGGCGCGATGCTCAGGCGGAAGGGTTCGCATCCGTGTCGGTGCACCTGCCCGATTGGTTGCGCCTGACTAGTCCCGGCGTGTGCGAAGTTTCGACTACCAGGCGTAGCCTCTTGTGGAAGAAGCTTTCGATCGTCGGGCGCGACTACCAGCACGAGGAGCAGACGTTCGGCTTTGTCAGCAGCGGTGATCGTGTCAGCACCGGGGCCAGTTCGGTGGAGCGGCCATGAGATCTCCTGGTTGGGGTTTGGCCATACTGCTATTGCCGGGAGTCGCGACATGATTGTTCTCTGCCTCCCTGGCCAGCGCGCTGTTCAACATGGCCCGGGGGCGCGGCAGTCGGCAGTGGCCGCGCTGCCCTCAGCGCCGCGCAGGGCTTGCGCCGCCGCGCGGTGCTAGTAGAGCGTTTCGACCACCGGCACGAAGATGTACCCGGCCCCGCGCTCGGTCACGATCAATTGGGGTCGTGTCGCATCCGATTCGATCTTGCGCCGCAGGCGCAGAATCTGGACATCCACGGCGCGGTCGTAGATCTCGACGTCGTGCAGCCGGGACAGGCTGATCAGTTGGGAGCGAGAGAGGACGCGCTGCGCCGCACTGCAAAGCGCTGCCAGCAGGCTGAATTCGAGGTTGGCCAGCTCGACCTTTCGGCCGTCGGGACTAGAGAGCTTGCGGGTGCGCATATTGAGCTCCCAACCCGAGAAGCGGTAGGCGCGTCGCTCGTCGGCGCGCCCCGTGCGGTCCAGCGGCTTGCGGTAGCGGCGCAGCACGGAGTGGATGCGCGCCAGCAGTTCGCTAGGGTTGAAGGGCTTGGTGACGTAGTCGTCCGCCCCCAGTTCAAGGCCCATCACTCGGTCGGCTTCCTCGCCGATGCCGGTGACGAACATCACCGGCACGTTCGCGCGGGACCGCAGTGCCTGCACAAGCATCATCCCGTTCTCGCCAGGCATGCGCACGTCAAGGAGCACCAGGTCGGCTGCCTCTCGATCGACGGTTTCGAGCAGAGCGTGTCCGCTGGCCAGCGTCGTGACGCGCATGCCGTTGCGAGCCAGATAGTCCTGCAGCGCAACGCGGATGTTGGGGTCGTCGTCGACCACCAGGATGTGGGGCGGATGAATCGGACGCGACAGGTCGTTGAACACTGAGGTCATGGCCATGATGCTTCCCCTGTGGCTTGGTGAGCTCGCACTATGCGTCGCCCGGGAGCCGTTCGTGTTGCGCGCCGCCATCGCCGGGTTACAACTGTGACCCGGTGACCAGGCTTCTCGACCCGCTGCTCAGGCAAGGTCGTTACCCGTCTGAAGGGTCTCGGCTCGCAGAGTGCTCCCGCGTTCCTGAACTGCCCTCAAGCATCGACCCGGCGGGCCGACGCCAGTTGGGCCAGCACGAGGCGTAGCTCGGGCAGCCGCGGCGGCTTGCTCAGGACCCGATCCACGCTGGGCGGGATTTCGCTGTCGGCGATCAGCCGCTGGCCCCAGCCTGTCAGCATGATCACCGGTGTGGAGGGGCTCAGCTGCTTGATGGCCCCCGCGACTTGGCGACCATCGGTGTGCGGCATGCCCAGGTCGGTGATCACTAAGTCGAACGCATCCGGGGTCCCGTGTGTCTGCCGAAAGGCGTCGATGCCTTCCCGGCCGCCCCCGCGGGAAATGACATGGTGACCATCGCCCACGAGCACGTCGTGCAGAGAGGTGAGGACGATTGGATCGTCGTCGACGATCAGGATGCGCAGTCGGGGGGCTCGTCCAGGCGCCGCCACCCCGGGGGCGCTGAGCGCCGCGGACGACTCTGCTTGCACAGGGAAGCTCATGCGCACGGTCGTACCGCGCCCGGGCGCGCTGGCGATCTGTAGGTCAGCACCGTGTCGTTGGGCGAAGCCGTAGACCATGGCGAGGCCGAGCCCGGTGCCGCGCTGTCCCTTGGTGGTGAAGAATGGTTCGCGGCAGCGGCGCAAGGTGTCTTCGTCCATGCCGAGGCCTGTGTCGACCACCTCTAGATGGACCAGGGTCGCCGACGGGCTCTTCGCTGAAGCTGCAGTGAGCTCGCTGCAGGTGCGCAGGGTCAACACTCCGCCTTCCGGCATGGCATCCACTGCATTGAAGACCAGGTTGGTGAGCGCTTCCCGAACCTCGCTCTCGATGCCACGGATGTCGGGCAATCCTTCCTCGAAGGCTCGGTCCAGGCGGATCACGATGCCATTGCGCTGCGGCATGTCACTCCAGCGCGCACGGGTCATCTCAGCCACTTGGTCCGCCAGCAGGTTCAGCCGCAGCCGCGAGAGACTAAGTTGCGGCTCGCGCTGCTGGTAGAACTCGCGCAGGCGCGCCACAGACGCTGCCACGTCGTCGATCGAGCGGGCGATGGTCCTCAGATGACCGCGCCCCTTCGCGCTGAGGCCTGCTTCATCCTCGATCAGGGTCTCGACGTACAGCAGCACAGGCGAGATCGCGTTGTTGATGTCGTGTGCAATGCCGCTCGCCATCTCGCCGAGCGCGCGCAGGCGCTCCTGCTGCATGACGGCCTGCTGGGTTTGGCGCAGCTCGTCGTAGGCGAGCTGGAGCGCGCCATAGAGCCGGGCCTGCTGGACGGCGAGCCCGACATGGGCGCTGAGCTGACGCAGAAACTCGCATTCGCCGCTGCTCACGGAATGGGCGTGTCGGCGAGCGGTAACCAGTAGGCCGAACACGCGGCTTTCCGAGCGCAGCGGCGCCAACACCAGCGAGCGGAGCCCGACGGCCGCCAAGCGCGCTGGAAACGCAAACGGGCTGTCCGAGATGTCGGGCTCGTGGACCAGCTCGCCTTGAAGGCAGTGCGACAGCCCATTGGCGTCGATGTCGATGGTCGAGTGACCGGACAATCCCAGTTCGGCAGCCAGGCCCTCGCTGTCCGGGCCGATGCACGCGACCCGCAATAAGGAAGCGGCGGGGTCATGCTCGCACACGCAACAAAAATCCATCGGCAGCCGGGCCTCGACGCTCGCTAGCACGACCTGGTAAATGCTCTGCATCTCCTGGCGTTGCCCTACCGCCGACGTGATCTGGTCGAGGAGGCTCAGCCGCTCCAGCTGCGCATGCAGGCGTGCCTGCGCGCGGTTGCGTTCGGTGACGTCGAAGAAGGAGAAGAGCATCTCCTCGTCGATCCGGATGCGTGAGATCACAAGGTCGCGCGGGGTTCCGTCCTTGCACATGACCCGCCGTTCAAACGGGACGGCGGTGCCCAGGTTGCCAGCGATGGTGGCGGCGTGCCATTCGCCTTGCAGCGCAGCCTGTCTTTCACCATCCGGATAGGCCAGCGGCCACCAGGCCTCCATCGTCGGCACGTCCGCTTTCGTGTAGCCGAGGACTTCGATGAACCGCGCGTTAAGGCTCGCCACGGTACCGTCCTCGCCGACCAGCGCCATAGGCATGGGCGCTTCGTCGAACAGCCGTCGAAAGCGGGCCTCGCTGGTCCGCAACGTGGCCTCCGTCGCACCACGTTGCTTTGCCGCTTCGTCCAGCAGACGCCGGACTTGCGCGAACTCGGCCATGTCGCGGGACGAGGCTTCCAGATGCAATGTCTGGCCGATCGAGGTGATGAGCGGACCGATGCGGCGGCTGGCGCGCTTGCCGCCGAGGAAACCGGCAAGCGTCGCGCCGGCAATGGCGACCAGGAGCACGGCGGCCGCGCCCAGCAAGGAGTCTCGGTCATCGCCGGTGGGAATCTCGATCGCGACAGACCATTGCGATAGTGCCGAATGCGCAACGAATTGCTCGCTGTCGCTATCGCCGTTGGCCATGGCCTCTCGATGCCCCGACGAGCGTGCGATTAAGTCCCCCTGCCCATCGCGCAGGGCGACCGTCCAACCGGGTGGCAGAGCCACCTTGTCGAGTTCCCTGCGAAAGCGTGCCGATTCGAAAGTCGTGATCAGAAGAAAGTTCGTTCCCGCCGGGCGAAGCACCGGGACGGTGATGGCGACCAGGGGCTGATTGATCACCGGACCCTGGAACATGTCGCCTACAGCCGGTCGACCGGTTTCGAGTGCCAGCGGCGCCGACTTGCGCCCTTTCGGCCGAGGCAGCGGAGGTAAGGCCGTACCGAACGGCACGCGGGTATTCCAGAGCATCGCCATGCGCCGGTCGCCGAAGATCACGTGACAATCGAAGATCTGGCGGAAGCGTTGTGCGTCGGCATAGAGTTCCCCCCAGCGCGTGGGGTCATCGACCAGAGGCGATGTCCCCAGGAACTGCAGCGCGATGATCCGTGCATTGAGCTCGCTGTCAACCAGCCCCATGATCGTCTGGGATAGCTTGGTTGCCTCGGCGTCGCGCTCCGCCCGAAGATCGCGCACGCGATCGATGGCCAAGTAGGCGGCGAGCAGGATGAGCGGTCCCATGCAGAGCCAGATCAGCCCAGTGATGTACGCGCGCAGTGAGACCGTCGCGGCCTCATCCGCGCGGTCGGCCGGCGCCGAGAAGGGGGCGTTATTCATCGCACGAGCGCGCGCCGACGTGCGTCAGCACAGCATGTTGGGCCGCGCACAATAGACCGAGTCCCGCCCCGGATGATGATCGGGTAGAGCGGCATTGGCTGCGCGGTCCAGTTGATGCCGCATCTTTCCGCGATGGGTCCCCGGATGGCTTTGGGCCGATTCGCCGGGGTCACGGTTGAAACCTGGCAGGCGGCCGAGCTGGCTGTCAATGCACGGTCTCGACCGGCACGCCGAATGCGTACCCGGCGCCGCGTTCGGTGAGGATGTACTTGTGTTCCTGCCTATCGTCTTCTAGCTTGCGGCGCAGCCGCATGATCTGCGTGTTGACCGACCGGTTAAAGACGTCGTCGCCATGCAGCCGGGACAGGTCCAGCAACTGGTCCCGCCCGAGCGTCCGTTGCGGCGCCCCGAGCAGCACGACCAAAAGGCTGAATTCCCCGTTGCTCAGAGGTACGGTTTCGCCGGCTCGGTTCTTCAGTCGCCGCGTGTTGAGGTTGAGTTCCCAACCGTCGAAGCGATAGGCGCGGATTCCTTCGGGCCGGCCCCGCGGGAGCTCCGGCTGGCGGCGGCGCAGCACTGCGCGAATCCGCGCCAGTAGCTCGCGCGGGCTGAAGGGCTTGGTCAGGTAGTCGTCTGCGCCCATCTCTAGGCCCATGACCCGATCAGCTACGTCGTCGCGCGCCGTGAGCATGACGATGGGGATCGCCGACTCGTCGCGCAATTGGCGCGCGAGGGCCAACCCGTCCTCCGTTTGCAGCTTCACGTCCAGCAGCACGAGGTCTACGACCTCGCGGGCAAGAATCATCCGCATTTCCCCGCCGTCGGCGACGGTCGTGACGCGTAGGTCATGCCCGCGTAGATAGTCGCCAACGGCTTCGCGAATCGACGGGTCGTCGTCGACTGCCAAGACATGCGGCAATGCCGCTGGAGATTCGCAAGGCAAAAAGTTCACGGTGCTCCGGGGGGCTGCTCAAGCTTCCAAGTTTGACTTTGAAGTCCAGGCAGGCGAAGACAGCCCGGGTCACAGATGTGACTTAAAATGCCGGGACGAGGGGAAGTCCGTGACAAAGTCCCGAGAAGCCGAAGCTGACCTCAGCATTCGCCAGATCTGCGGAGCTTGGCGGCTGATGTGCCGCGACGCGCCGGGGCGACGGGTCAGCGACACCGCCGGCGTCACTTACATTTTCAGCGGCCTGCCGGTCGCCTTCTTCAACCTCGTGGTGCTAACTCAGCCGTCGATCTCGGCAGCGGCATTGCGATCGTTTGCAGAGGAAGCGCGGGCCTGGACCGAGAACACGACCGACCCGTGGTCCTTCCTGGTCACGGGCGAGGCGCTCGAGTCAGGCGTCGATGCCGCCGCGATTCTCGGCGAGTTCGGACTGGGGCCGGCGTTTCCGCTTACCGGCATGGTTGCCACGGAGGTGGCCCCGCTCGCCGCCGCGCCTCCCGGTCTGCGCCTCACAGTGCCCGCGGACGATACCGCGTGTGCGTCGATAGTGGACATCAATTCGGCGGCGTACGACTTGAATCTCGGTCCGGCCAACGCGATGCTCGGCCGGCAGACGTTCTGGAACGACCAGTTCCCAGTGCTGGGGACGGTGGACGGGACGCCGGCGAGCAGCTCGGCGGTGCTGGTCGTGGACGGTTGCCGCTACGTCGCGCTGGTCGCGACACTCCCGGCATATCGGCGCCAGGGCTACGCCGAGGCAGCGATGCGTCAGGCACTTGAAAACGCCGCGGCCGCGGTGGGGCCACGCCCCAGCGTCCTGCACGCAACTGAAGCGGGCCGCCCTATCTACGAGCGCATGGGTTACTCGACGATCACTTCGCACACGCTGTTCATGGACGCTGCGTTGCTGGCCCGTCACTGAACTCGGTCCGTGAAGTGGTTACCGCGCCCGCCGCTCCTTCGCGCCGGTACTTTCGGCAGCGGACGTTGCATTCGTGTTTCAATTCGCATTGAAAGTCACGTCTGACATGGAGATTCAATGGCATCGTCGCCCTCCGTCCGCCGAGCGTTCGACTTGGCGCTAGTCAAGCGCCTTCAGCTCGAGCTCGCCGAGGAGCGGGCGTTTCAGGCGCTTGTGGATCTCGCCGGTGACAGGCTGCGCGAGCTGCTGTCGGCTGACTTGGTCGGCATCGCGTTGCTGGAGCCGGACCGGCAGCTGCTGAGCGCCCCTTATCTGGTCGAGCATGG
Source organism: Variovorax jilinensis (assembly GCF_030316885.1). Taxonomy (GTDB): domain Bacteria; phylum Pseudomonadota; class Gammaproteobacteria; order Burkholderiales; family Burkholderiaceae_C; genus Variovorax; species Variovorax jilinensis. The sequence continues at coordinate 45,817 of NZ_JASZYQ010000008.1, forward strand.
GCAACGGTCCAGTCCGGCCCCTTGGGCTCCGATGGGCCTGGGCGCGCAAGTGCTGCGCACCGGCAAGGCGGCGCGTTTTGGCACCCCCGCCGGGGCGCGCCCGACGGGCGAGGGGCCGCAGCCCCGGTCCATACTGTGCGCGCCGGTTTTGTCCGGCATGGAAGCGATCGGGTTCATCGCGGTCGCCAGCATGCCCGCGGGGGCTTTTCGGCCGCACGATCTGCGGCTCGTGCAGGCCATCGCCGCCAGTCTTGGCGTTGCACTCCACAAAGGCCGCCTGGCTGGGGACGCAAGGGAGTATCGCCAGGGATCCGGGCAGCGCGACGCAGAGCTCGACCTCATCACAGGCATACAGCAAGGGCTGGACGCGAATCTCGGCCTGGGCGCGATCGTCGAGTTGGTCGGGGCGAAGCTGGCCGAGGTGTTCGATGCGGACGGAGTTGCTGTCGCCTGGTTCGACGAGGAGACCATGCAGGTCCGGCCGGTCTACGTGTGCGAGAGCGGGGTCCGGATGCCCGCCATCGCGCCTTTCACCGCGCAGCCGACAGAAGCCAACGCGCGCATGTTGCGCGAGCGCGCACCTGTCCTAGTCAACCGGGTCGATCCGGGCAAGCAAGGCGCCGTGCCCGGCACGAGGCTGCCGCGATCGTACTTGCGCACGCCGGTGCTGGCCGGCGAGCGGGTGATCGGACTGATCAGCATCGACAACTTCGAGCGGGCAGATGCTTTCGGCGACACCGACGTGCGGCTCCTTCGCGTGGTCGCCGGTGCGATGGGCGTCGCGGTGCAGACCGCGCGGCTGCGGGACGAAAACGACCGCCTACAGGAGATGGTGCGGCGCCGGAGCGCAGAACTTGCCCTGGTGAGCAAGATCCAGCGGGCGATGGCGACAGAGCCGGACATCGAAGGCATCACCCGCGTCGCCGGCGACAGCTTGTGGGAAGGGCTGGGCGTGCCCTTGCTGCACATCTGGTGGTGGAATCAGGACCAGGATCAGGACCAGATTCGCCTGGCCTACTGGAACTTCGGCGGGGAGTACGGGAATCCGGGAATGGCTTACCCGGTGTCCGACATGGGGCCGTGCGCGCCCATGGTGCTGGTAGACCAAAAGTCGTTCGTAGCCAGCAACTGGGCAGAGCACGAAGCGCTCGGCCTCACGTGCATGCCCGGCACCGTGCGCAGTCGAACGATTGCGTCGGCGCCCATCGTTGGCGTGCAGCGTGTCCTGGGTTTGGTGATAGCCGAAGACGACGAGCGCGAATATGCGATCGACGCGTCGGCCCTGCGCACGCTGGAGATCGTGGGCGCCCTGCTGGGCGGCGCTCTGGAGAGTGCGCGGCTGCGGGACCAAGGGTCGCGCGGGACTAGTTTGCCAAGCTCCCCGGCTACGGCCCTCTAGCCGGCGTCCGACGCCTTCGGTCCCGCCGGCAACGCGATCAGGAACGTTGAGCCCGGCCCTTGGTTGGCTTCAGCCCATAGCCGGCCCCCATGTTTTTCGATGATGGAGCGGCTCACCGACAGGCCGATGCCCATGCCTGAGTTCTTGGTCGTGTAGAAGGCCTCGAAGATCTTTTCAATGGACTGCGGAGCAATACCGGTCCCCGCATCCTGGACGCTCAGGTAGACGAAATTGTCATCTTGCCGCTCCGTCGTAATCGTCAGCCGGCGAGGCCGGTCATGGACGCCTTCCATGGCCTGCGCGGCGTTGCGCACAAGGTTCAGGATCACCTGCTGGAACTGCACCCTGTCGCCTCTGACAAGGCTCAAGTCGTACGAGAACAGGGTCTGCACGATCGCACCAGTGCGCTGGAGCTCGCCGCGCGACAGCGCGACCACGTCTCGCGCCGCGTCGTTCAGGTCCACAAGTTCTGTGCCGGTGTCCTTCTCCTTCATGAACAGCGCACGTAAGCGAAGCAGCACATCGGCCGCCCTAGTCCCGTCACGCACCGTGCGCCTTGCGGTCTCGCGCGCGCCCTTGACGTTCGGAGGAACCGCATCGAGCATCTCCAGCCCCATGGTGGCATTGGTGATGACGCTGGTCAGCGGCTGGTTGACTTCGTGCGCGATAGAGGCCGACAACTCGGCGATAGCCGCCATCTGGGTAGCGACGTCCAGCCGGTGCCTGGCTGCCCGCAACGCGTCTTCCAGCACCCGGCCGTCGTGAATGTCGATGCCTACCGCATACCAGCCGGAGATTTTTCCGGATTCGTCCCGCATCGGTTCCACACGTTCGTGGAACCATCGGTAAGTACCGTCGGCGCGGCGCACGCGGTGCGTGCTCTCCAGAGGCTCGCCGGTTTCCAGCGAACGGATGCGTTTCCTAAGCCATGAGTCCCAGTCTTCCGGATGTACGGAGGCGATTCGAAGACGCTGTCGGCGGAAGCTGTCGGTGCTCGCGCTGAGCCCGGCCTCAAGAGACGGCGCACTGAAGTAGTCGAGAAGGCGCCGGTTGACGTAGTCAAGCTGTCCGTCGGGCGTCCAGCGCGCGACCAGCGCCGGGATCATTTCCACCAGCAGGCGAAATCCCTGCTCGCTGCGACGCAGCGCCTCCTCTGCCTTGCGCTGATCGTCGATGTCGCTGATCAGACCGTACCAGCGCACGATCGCGCCGCTGTCGTCCCGGTACGGCGCGACCCGCACATGGAGCCACCGGTACGTCCCGTCGGCGCGCTGCAGTCGGTGTTCCAGTTCCATCGTCTCGCCCGTCCGCACGCACCGAAGCCATTCGGCATTGACCCAATCCTGCTCGTCGGAATGGAGCTGCGACATGAAGCCGAGACCGCGCAGGACGCTCGGTGGGGCAATCGGCCGTGTCACGCCCCAACTGCTCGTGTAGATGTGCTCGCCAGTCGCGCTGGCGACCGTGATCGAGGCCGGAATCCTGTCGACCAGATCCTGCTCACTCTGAGCCGCCGCATCCCCAGAACGCTTCAAATCGTCGATGTCGGTGGTGATTCCGAACCATTTCACGATCTTCCCCGACCGGCTGACCCGGGGTGACGCGCGAAATTGGAACCACCGGAACGCGCCGTCGAATCTGCGGACCCGGGCCTGCGCGTCGCAAGCCGTCCCGGCTCCGATCGAGGCGCTCAGTCGTCCGAGCAGGCTGGGCCGGTCGTCGGGATGGATCGTCGCTTCCCACCCGGTGCCGATCCCGGCGTCGGCGGATAGGCCCGTGTATTCCACCCAATGCTGGTTTAGGAAGTCGATACGGCCATCGGGACCGGCGGTCCAGACGAGCGCCGGCAGGCCGTGTATCAATTCACCAAAGTCGGCATCCGTCCCGCCAGAGGATTCTGCTTTCGCCTTTGCCCTTGTACGAACGCGTGCGACCAACAGCCAAGCTCCTTCGCAATCAAGACCATTTGGGTCATTGCCCCTCGAATTGTAGAGTGATAGAACGCACCGAACTCCACTTCTGCGTTGCGTCTCTGCCTCCAGGGGTCTCGACGAGCCAACTGGGTTCGCCAAAGTTCGCTCGCTGGCCCCATCGGCTGTCATTCTGCAGGCTGGCACCGCGCGGGACGCAATAGTTCACGGTTGGCCTGGAGTGGAACTGGGCGTCACGAGAGTGCAACTCGTGCGAACTGACGGGCGACGAGCCGTTGGGATGCATCGCCTGCGGCCGGAACGAGGCGGGCCGGGAGGCCGGGCGAGCACGCTTGCCGGTATCGACGGACGCGAGGAGGAATATTGCGGGCTTTTGGGGCGACCAGCAAGTCTCGGCAAGTTACAGGTGCAATGCATCCGGCTCAGGATGCAATGGTGGTGATGCAGGCAGTTGCGATCCTTGAGCATGCCAAGCCATTGACGAGAGCGCATCCAATGAGCAAGAACCCAATACTACTCGGCACTGGGCTCGCTATCGCTTCAGTTGCCCTCGCACTGTCTGCCAGCGGCCCGGTCAAGTTGCGGGCGCACGCCTCACCGCCGCAGGTATCGGTTCCCATCGGTGGCTCTCGAGAATCTCGCGACTAGAAAGGACTCCCATGGACGATGACCACGAGATTGCTGTATTTGGCCCCTATCGTCTCAGTGCATCGACTAGGCACTTGCAGCGTGGCGAAGAATCGGTCGCTCTGGGCGGCCGGGCGATGGACCTGCTCATTGCACTCGTGGAACGCGTGGGCGAAGTGGTTTCGCGGCGAGATCTCATGCGGCGCGCTTGGCCTGACCTTGTCGTAGAGGAGGCTAATCTGAGGGTTCACATCGGAAGCTTGCGGAAGACACTGGGTGAGGGCAGAAGTGGCGACCGCTACATAACGAACGTGGCTGGACGTGGCTACTGCTTTGTTGTGCCGGTCAGTCGCCTGAGCAGCAAAGTTGATTCGTTCACTTCGGCACCCGTCGTGTCGCCGCGTACGCCGAATGGCCTGCCCAAACGGCTCTCCCGGATGGTAGGCCGCGATGAGGTGGTGGAGGTACTGTCGAGCCTACTTCGGTCGCGCCGATTTGTAAGCCTTGTAGGCGTTGGGGGTGTAGGCAAGACGACGGTCGCGGTGTCCGTGACCTACGAAGTGCTCAATCGTTTCGATGGCGGCGTGCATTTCGTGGACCTTAGCGTGATCGAGGACCCTTCACTTGTCGTAGATGCAGTTTGCTCTGCCACCGGCATGACTGCAGGTTTGCAGGATCCGATATTGAGTCTTCGCGCGCGCCTGGAAGGTAACAGGGCTCTTCTTGTCCTGGATAACTGCGAGCGCCAGATCGATTCCGTTGCCTTGCTGGTCGAGCAACTGCATGCGGCTCTTCCGGGACTACACATCCTTGCTACAAGCCGAGAGCCGCTTCGGGTCGAGGGCGAGCATGTTTACCTGCTGCCGCCGCTGGAAACGCCAACACTCGATCGGGAACTCACGGCCTCGCTCGTTCTTGAATCACCCGCCGCGCAGTTGTTCATGGACAGAGCCGAAGCAGGGGGCTTTCATTCTGGCCTGCTCGATCAAGATGCGCTAGTCGTCGCCTTGCTGTGCGAGAGACTTGACGGCATCCCCCTAGCGCTTGAACTGGCAGGTGGTTGCGTCGGAACTTACGGTGTACACGGAGCCGCGAAGCTTCTGGACGACCGGTTCAAGCTTCTGTTGCGTGGCAGAAGAAGCGCGCCTCCACGACACCAGACATTGCACGCCATGGTGGACTGGAGTTACAACCTCATGTCAGCAATGGAAAGGCGAATCTTTGCAAGACTTTCAGTCTTCGTGGGCCATTTCACATTGGAGGACGCACAGTCAGTGGTGTGCGATGACGCTACTTCCCCTTCGACCGTGGCCAGCACCCTTGCAAGCCTGGTCGATAAATCTCTAGTCTCCACTATGGTTTCAACCAACATTTTTGTCTTTCGGTTGCTCGAGACAACACGCGTCCACGCTGCCGGGAAGTTGGTTGATAGCGGAGAGCTAAGTCTCGTTGCGCGCCGCTACGATATTCTTAGTTCGCAGGTAGGCTTGTCTCGCGCGACGGCTGCCGCGAAGCGGCGATTTCGAATTGGCGCTGAATCTGCTACATCGATGCACAAGCTCGACACGCGCGCATCGGCGCGCGGGATTGAATTAATTTCTGTGAACGCCGTCGATGGCGGCGACCGAGACAATCCGCACGGCGTGGAGTTGCATCGCGCCCACGATGCGCAAATCGCATGCGTGGTAGTTTGAGGGGGCGAGAGGCCATGAGTGCATGATCTTTACTGTCGAAGGGCGTGTTGCAACCTTCTCGCTCTCCGGCAGGGGCCTGCTGAGCGGAATTGGTCGCGTGCTGGCTTCTTGCGCTCGACGTCGAGGCAGTCGAACAATGTCTCAAATAGACTGGTTGCAGCCAGTCGATTGCCGCCGGCGAGCGTCGGAGGTCGCGCATACCTGACGGTCGCACTTTTGTGTGCGACCGGCCGGTCTACTCGGAAACTTGCCCTTCGCTGTTAGGTGCTGCCAAGGACCAGAGCCACTCAGCTTTTTGAACGGCCGCTTCTCAACGTCGCGAGATGGTGGTCAGGGCCCGGTGCTGTCAGCCAGACTGGAACGAAGCGGACCTTGGCGGGCGTCAACTCACCCGACAACGCAGCCTGCGAAAGCTTCTTCGGTAGGCTGAAAACGGAACTGTTTTATCCCGGGATTGGCAGGCAACGACCATCGAGCAGTTCGTTGAGGCAGTTAATTCCTACATCCGCTGGTACAACGAAAGGCGGATCAAGATCTCTCTTGGTTCGTTCAGCCCAATCGAATACCGGCAGAGCCTCGGACTTGCGGCGTAGAACCAGTCCAAGTTTTCGTCCGCATCCCCAGGGGGTCACTTCTAGATGGAAATCAACAGCAGGTAGGCCAGCGTGTCCTCCACCTCGGGGGCGATGGCGCCATACTCGTTGCAGAACGACACGTGCCAGCGGCCTGCGCCGATGCTGATGCGGATGATCTTTGGAAGACGGAGCGCGTCTAGGCTCTAGTCGATCGCCTTGTCTGCGCGAAGAAGGATCGAACTGAGAATGGGGATCCCGAGCGCTGCGGCTGTCTTCTTGTTCACCACCAACTCGAAACGAGTCATCTGATGAACTGGTAGTTCGGCCACTTTGGCGCCGCGTAAGATCTTGTCAACCTGCACGGCTGTGGCGGTCGCAATCTCGGACAGTCGCGGCCCGTAGGAAAAGAGGCAGCCTCGTGCAACTTGGAACTCGAACTCGCAGATGACGGGCAGCCGCCGTTGCAGTTGGTAGGCGGAGGTCGGCATCGTGAACGTGGTCTCGTCCGTGTAGAAGATGATGCCGTCGAGCGCGGCCGCGTCCAACGTCGCGAACGCCGGCGCGAAGTCCTTGGACGTCCTCACCACCACTGTCGTCAGCGTGCTTGCGCGCCGCATCCTTGAGCGATTGGAGATGCAGGTCGGCGCCGGGGTTGGTGGGGTTGTAGAGCACCGCTACGCGAGTGAGCGTAGGGACGAACTCCTTGAAGGTCTCAAGACGTTTGGCGTCCAGCAGCGGGGCCAAGCTCTCGGATCCCGTGAGATTTGCGCCGGGGCGAGCGAGGCTTTCGAACAATCCGACTTTCACGCCGTCATGCGACGCGTAGACCACGATGGGTATCGACTTGGTTGCCGCCTTGGCGGCAACCGCGGCGGTGTTTCCCAACACGACCATCACATCGACCTTGGCGTCGACGAGCTCCTGAACCATCGTCGGCAAGGCATCCGCGGAGCCATTGGCGGAGTACCGCCCTTCGAAGCGGGCGGACTTGCCATCGACCCATCCGAGGCGGTTGAGCTCCTGCTCTACGCCGGCCATGGCGCCTGGTCGTCCGTAGCCGGAGGCGAATCCGATGCGCGGGAGGTGAGCGGATGCAGGCGTGGCGCCTTGCGCCATGGTCAGGGCAGGCATCGCATGCGCGCAGAGGGCTACCAGTGCGAAGGCCACGCCTCGATAGGCATGCGACATGAAGCACCCCCTTGGAAAGAGGACTGGGCAGACCACGAGCCGATCGGCGCAGCAAGGCGGGCAATTCTCCAGCGCTCGTCGCGTGGCCCGGGGCGAATGATAGGCCTTGGGGCACTGGCTCGGCAACCTGGCGCCCGCCCGTCTGCCCGGCCCCTCAACCCCAGATGGACGCCGGCGCTGCCATCTCGTGCACCACTGAGCCAGCGCACGAGTCGTGACCAGCAGCATCAACAGTATGCACACCGCGTACGCGTTGATCAGCACGGTGAGGTAAACGAGGTGGTCGAGCAGCTCCATGGCTCGCTCTGAACGCATGTGGCCTACTCCCCCAGGCATTCCTGACGGCAGTTCTGTTCTCTAGCGTCTAAAGTCAGCTGGGCCCGCAATACCGCCCCGAATCAGGCGCTGGCGTTGCTCACAAGTGCCGTGCCGCGCGCTGGGGAAAACACCGGAGCTGTGACAAACGCGATCGAATGGTCGGCCAAACCGATGAGGCTCCGGGGGCCTCGGCGCGCGAATTACGAGCTGTGCACGAGTGACCGCTTTTGGCCGGGACCGCCCGGTGGCGTCGTTGTCCGAGAGCAGCCCTCGGGGCGGTCGGAGCCGCTTCGTCTGCTTTGACCGCGGTCAGGGTGGTTGATTGCTGGTCGGCGCATGGTTGTCTCCCTCAACTTGATGGGAGTCCATCATGGAAGCTACTCACAGCGCCGTTCATCGCGAGCCATGGAAACAAGGGAAAGATCGTCGGGCAAAAAGCGCCGTTCAAGGTTAAGGACATCTGGGCGCTTCGGGTTCGCCTTCAGATGGAGCACCGGGTGCGCGAGCTTGCGCTCTTCAACCTCGGGATCGACAGCAAGCTACGCGGCTGCGACCTAGTCGGCCTCAAAGTGCGGGACATCTGTCACGGGGACCAAGTGGCGACACGCGCCGTGGTGATGCAGCACAAGACCCAGCGTCCTGTGCAGTTCGAGATCACGCCAGTAACGCGCGATGCTGTGCAGAAGTGGATCAAGCAATCGGAGCGGAAGTCAGAAGATTTTCTGTTCCCAAGCCGTGTCCACGCTTCTCCACATCTCGGCACACGCCAGTACGCTCGTATTCTCGAGGGGTGGGTTGAGGAGCTGGGTCTTGATCCAGCTGAGTACGGTACGCAATCGATGCGGCGAACGAAGGCGACCTTGATCTATCGACGCACCAAAAACCTGCGCGCTGTGCAGTTGCTGCTCGGCCATGCCAAGCTCGAGTCGACGGTGAGGTACCTCGGCATCGAAGTGGATGATGCGTTGGAGATCTCCGAGCAAACTGAAATCTGATCCGCCCCGCGGTCGATCGGACGTACCGGTCGATCGCGGATCTCAAAGCCGTTGGATGGTACGGCCCCCTGGCAAGGCCCCTGGCGATGCACCCGAACGGCAGCTTCCTGGCGACACCTCAAAAATGGCGATCCCGGCCAGGACTGGTCATTCGAGGATGGGGCCAGGATGTTGACGTGGATAGCCACCACGGTCTACTGCCGGTCGAAGACGCTTTCATGAACCCCATGCGAGGCTGGCGCAGAGCCTCAGCGGATTCGAGTTCCGTAGGCCGTTGCAAGCATGCCCAACATAGTCCGATTTGCTCTGCGTTGCTCAACACGCTCCTCGGTCTTTTCCTTGGCCAGCGCCAGACCCCCTGCCCCCACTGCGGCCACAAGGGGCACTACGGAAGCCGATTGACCAAGCGCTGCGGCGAGAGTTGGCATGAACAATAGTGCGGCGCCAGCGGCTGCTCCCCCCAGCATGCCGACACCGGCGCCCCAGGTCTTTGGCGCGTACTTGTCCTGGAGGTCCCGGATGGCCTTCTTCTGCCGGTCAACCATGGTTTTGAGCCCATGATTTAGTTCGCGGACTACTGCGTCGAGGCTCATAAGGTCAGCTGCGGCCAATTGGGCCGTGAACTTCTTGAGCTCTTCACGGAACATGGTGTGTTCCATGTTGGTTCGAAGCTCAACTAATCCAGCCACCGGGATATTGCTCAGCCAGCCCAGGCTGTCATCCTGCAAGGCACGAAGGGTCGACAAGGCGTGCTTCGGCAACACCTGTTCGTTGACCAAGTCGCGAGCGAGAGCTTTCGAGCACATATCAAAGTAGTGCCATTGGACGGGTGACACCAAAAGTGGTTGCGCTTGGCGACCTTGCGCGTTCGCCAATAGGTGAAACACCGGACGAATCCGAGAGATGGTGTCCATCAGGACCAACGCTGCCGGCGGCATCCGGGTCATTTCCGTCCAACGGTCGGGGTGTTCATGGCCTTTCAAATTGGCCAGGTGGAGGCTAATCGCGTCCTGCCATCTGTACGTTGCCGAAGGGTCACCTCCTAGAGGCACGAATAGACGCTTCTGCATGGCAGCCTGCAAGAAGGCCTCCTCGTGCCCCCTGACATAGCTCGCGACATCGTCGATGGATCCCATGGTCCCAGCGCAAGCGGGCGCCAGAACCTTCAGGCCGAGTTCTGCGAGCCAAACTTTCGTGACGACATCGTGGCGCTCGAAGGACTTCTCAAAACTAGGAAAGACGAAAACGACGGGAGTCTTCAGCCCGGCATTGACCAAAGGTTCTAGCGCAAGGAGATGGTATAGGGTGTGGGCAAGCTGCACATGAGGTGCAATCAAGTCGCGACTTTCCGTCAATATCGAATGTACCGGGTCAGCAATTAGCTGCGTATCCACATAAAGACCCGCAGTGCGAACACCCGAAAGGCTCGCTGCGCTGAACTGCCTCTGCCCCCCCACCACCGACTTCATTCCTCCAAACGAAGTGGCGGCGCGCACCAAGTTAAGGTCGTTCCCCTTGTAAAAGGCTAGGAGCTCGTCAACTGCCTTGTTTACAGCTCGAGCGAGGGTCACGTGGTCCGAAATGCTGAGCTCCCTCATTCGTCGGTCGATTTGCTCGAATGTCGTGTACTCAGGAGCGGTGCCAGTCAATGCGGAAAACAGCCGACCGAAAAGGTGAAAGAGTTCCGTCTGCGCGGCAAGCGCGTCAAACGACTCGTTCGCTGGAGGCTCGGAGGCTGATGGGGTGCTCGCTTGTTGAGTGTCAACATACTCGTAGGCGGCCGCGGCGGCTCTGGCAGTAGGCGCAGTCAGGGCCCAAACCAGCACCAGACCCGTCGGACCTCGCGGAGCTGAGACGAGCTCCTTTGCCCACGCATGGTCTGCTCCATGTACAACGAGCGTCCCGGCTCGTATTGAGTCCGCGATGAGTGTTGCTCGGCGAGCCGCTTCGTGCGCCGGTGTGGATTCCACGCTTCTGCCTCCTTTCGACAGCTTCGCCTCGGCATCTTCTCTCAAGCCGCCTTCGACTTCAAGGGCGGCGGTCGGCATGCAGGTGGCCAACCTGCGGCTTGGCAAATCCGCCGCAAGGCGCGGAACGGGCGGGTGCTCGGCGGGAGGAGTTGACCAAAGCGTCGCGAGCCTTCGCCTAGGTCAGAATGCGAATCCTGCCTGACGCTGAGGGGGTGTGCACCAGCTTCGGGTTGCGAGATCTGAGCTCGTCCTGAGGCAGACATCAAGGACAGTTCGATACGATGACGGCAGCCGCATATCAGGACCGTCAGGCAACTTCAAGGAAGTTGGACTGATGCCCCAAAAAAAAGGAGACACCCTCTTGAACTGCAAAGTCCTGGATTCAGTGTTGCAGCAGGCCGTTGATGCGCAGGCGCTGGTGGGCGCATCGTATGCAGTAATTCTCGAAGGCAAGGTCATAGCACGCCATTGGGTGGGCCATGCGGACCGCGAAGCCGGCGTCTTGCTTCGCTCGGACCACCTGTTCCGCGCGTTCTCGAACACCAAGCTCGTGACCAGCATCGCGGCATTGCAGTTGCACGAACAGGGCCTCTTCGACTTTGACGATCCGGTGGGCGACTACTTACCGGCGCTGCAAGAACTCCGGGTGCTGAAACCCGGCGCTGTGTCACTGGACGACACGGAGCCGGCCCGTGAACCTGTTCGCATCCGGCACCTTCTCACGCACACAGCCGGCTTCACTTACGGCTTTCTCGACCCAACGGCGCCGATCGCGAAAGCCTACGCTCAAGCCGGGATGGCCGACCCGACGGTTTCCCTGGAAGAGCAGATCGCGCGACTCGCGCACCTCCCTTTGTTGTTCCAGCCAGGAACCCGCTGGAATTACTCCGTCGCAACCGACGTGGTCGGGCGACTGGTCGAGGTTCTCTCGGGATCGGCACTGGACCGCTACTTCGAGCGCCATGTGTTCCGGCCTGCAGGCATGACGGACACCGGATTCACCGTTCCGACGCAGCACGCGACGCGCCTTGCGGCGCTCTATGTCGGCGACCTTGCGACTCCGCTGAAGCCAGGCCTGGCGCGCGCCGATCGATTGATGCATCCAGGCGCTTACCTCGTGCCGCAGGCAAGGCTGAACCCGGGTGGCGGGCTGGTGACGTCATTGGACGACTACACCCGGCTGCTGCAGATTCTGCTGCGCGGCGGAGCACCATTGCTGCAACCAGAGTCCATGCGTCTTGTTGAGCAGAACCAACTCCCCGACGGCATGTGGATCCAGTTCCCCGGTTCCCCGATGATCAAAGGCCGCGGCCACAGTTTCGTCTCGTCGGTCACGGTCGATTCCTTCGAGGGCGAGCCGAACAGCCGGCCTGGCGACCTGCAGTGGGGCGGCCTTGCTGGCACGCACTGGTTCTACTCTCCGCGCGAACGCCTTGGCGCCGTACTGATGACCCAGCGCTACATGGGGTTCGGACTGCCATTCTGGTCGGAGTTCAAACAAGCGGTGCGCGCCTCAGGCCAAAGGGTCTGAGCCTAACTTGAATGTCTACTACTGGCCGACCACGGTAGCACGCGAGCATAGGACCGGCTTCCGCTCCTGCTACGAAGCGGCGGTTGCATGGTTGTCGTCGGCCTGAAACTGGTTGCAGCCAGTCGCCATTCGCGGCGGAACGACGGCACCCTCCGGAAGCCGTCCTTGGCGCTTCTCTGGTTAGCCGTAAGCTCTTCGCCGGAACCTGACCTTGCTTTCGTTCGACGACGATCGAGCCGCCTAAGGCTCGTGTGCACGGCTGCTTTCAGAACCTGCCAACAGCCGCTTCGGGTCCACCGAGCCCCTCGGCTTCTCGGTGTTCAACTGATAGTGCGGCTCCGAGTCACGGCTGCGGCAGGCTGCCAGAGCCGCCCATGGAAAACGCTTTGACTCACTCGAACACGATCACGCCACGCGCATTGCGCCCGTTGGCAAGGTCGTCGAAGGCCTGGGGTGCCTCGTCGATGCGATAGCGCCGCGTGATGAGTTCGTCGAGCTTGAGCTTGCCGGCCTGATAGAGCCCGAGCAGGCGAGGAAAGTCGTGCCGCGGGCGGGTCGAGCCGTAGTAGCTGCCTTTGAGCGTCTTCTCTTCCAGCGCGAAGCTGGCGGTCTTCAGCGTCGTGATGTCAGCGGGGCCGGCCAGGCCCACCACCACCGCGGTACCGCCCTTGCGCAGGCAACCGTAAGCCTGAGCCACGATCTCGCCATGGCCCACGCATTCGAACGCATAGTCTGCGCCGCCGCCGGTCAGCTTGCGCAGCGCCTTCACCACGTTCTCGCTCTCGGAGGCGTCCAGCACATGCGTGGCGCCGAAGGTCCGGGCCAGCTCGAGCTTGGAGGCGAGCATGTCGACCGCCACGATCATGGTGGCACCCGCGTTTTGGCAGCCTTGGATGACCGACAGGCCGACGCCGCCGGCCCCGAACACCACGCAGATCGACCCGGGCTCGACCTTGGCGGTGTTGCAGGCCGCGCCCCAGCCGGTCATCACGCCGCAGCCGATGAGTGCGCAGCGGTCGAGCGGCACGCCGGCCGCAACCTGGATCACGTTGTTCTTGTGCAGCGTGGCGTATTCGGCCATGACGCCGCAGCCGCCCATGGCGTTGAGGGGCTTGCCGTTCTCGTCGAAGGTGCGCGGCTTGCCACCGGGAAGCGTGTAGGGCGTGGTGTTGCCTGTATCGCAGAGGTTGGGCTTGCCGCTGGCGCAATAGCGGCAGGCGCCACAACTGTTGACGAAGCAGCTGATGACGGTATCGCCCACTTTCAGTTCGGTCACGCCTTCGCCCACCTGGCAGACCACGCCGGCACCCTCGTGGCCCAGGATCACGGGCGCGGGCAGCGGCAGCGTGCCGTTCGTCACCGACAAGTCGCTGTGGCAGACGCCGCATGCGCCGACCTTGATCATCACCTCGTGCGGCCCGGGCGCATGCACCACGATGTCTTCCACCTTCACGGCGCCGCCATCGGCGCGGTAGACGACGGCCTTCGATTTCATGTCCATGGTTGCTTGCCTCTTCGGATTGATGAATACGGGCACGATCAGCCGACGAGGGTCTGAACCGCGGTGTACGCCAGGAGCCCCTCGACGCCGTTTTCGACGCCCAGGCCTGATTGCTTGCGGCCGGCGAACGGGACCTGCGGGTCCAGCAGGTGCAATGCATTGATCCACACGGTGCCGGCTTCCAGGCGCGCGGCCACGGCGCGCGCAGCCTCGACATCGTTGCTCCACACCAAGGCCCCCAGGCCATATTCGGTGGCATTGGCCCGCTGTACGGCTTCATCCACGCTTGCGTAGCGCAGCAGCGGAACCACGGGCCCGAATGGCTCTTCCTGCACGATGCGCGAATCCTCGGGCGGATTGTCCAGCACCGTGGGCGGGATGAAGTAGCCCGGACCCGCGGGTATGTCGCCGCCGGCCAGGAAGCGGTGGCCGCTGGCACGGCAGTCCTCGATGAGCGACTTCACCCGCTCGTATTGCTGACGGTTCTGGATCGGGCCGATCGTCACGCCTTCCTCCGTCCCCGGACCCATCCGGGTTGCCCGGGCTGCTTCGGCGAAAGCGGTGGCAAACCGGTCGTAGATGGATTCGTGCACGTAGATGCGCTTGGCCGCGATGCAGACCTGGCCCGAGTTGAGGAAGGCACCCATGAACAGCCGGCGAGCGGTCTTCACAGGGTCGGCATCGGGCAGCACGACAGCAGCATCGTTTCCACCCAGCTCCAGCGTGAGGTGCTTGAGCGTGGGCGCGGCCGATGCCATGACGCGCCGGCCGGTTGCGGTGGAGCCCGTGAAGCCCACCTTGGCAATGCCTGGATGCGCGGTAATCATGGGCCCCAGCGCATCGCCGCCTGTGAGCACGTTGAGCACGCCGGGCGGAAAAAGGTCGGCGGCCAGTTCGCCGAGCCGCAAGGTGGCCAGCGGCGTGAAGGGCGAGGGCTTGAGGATCAGCGTGTTGCCCGCCAGCAAGGCCGGGCCCAGCTTCATCGCCGCCAGCGTCAACGGGAAGTTCCACGGCGCTATCGCCGCCACTACGCCCAGCGGCACCCGCCGGGTGGTCCATCGAACGCCCTGCGCGTCGATGCGCTCGGTCATCGGGAGGACCAGTTGTGCGGTGCCGCGGAGCCAGTGCACGGTGGTCGACACCTCGGCCTTGGCCATCGGCAGCGGCCGACCTTGCTCCTGCGTGATCAGCAAAGCCAGTTCGTCGGCGTGCGCCTTGATTCGGGCAGCCAGCGCCAGGAGGCGTTCGGCGCGCTGCGCGTACGGCGTGTCGCGCCAACCCGGGAAGGCCGAGCGCGCCGCCTGCACGGTGGCGTCGAGAAGCTCGGCCGTGCAGTCGGGCACCCGGGCGATCTCCTTTTCGGTGGCCGGGTCCAGCACGGGCAGGGTGGCCGGCAAGTCCAGCAGTCGGCCATTGGAAAGCATGCGATAGGCGAGGGTCATGCGAGAGACGTCCAGAGCAAAGGCGCCAGTGGATCGCAAGGCCGGTTGCAGGCATCCACCCGAGCCGGGGGGTAGGGCGCACCCGGGGCGCGAGCATCGGCAGGCGGGGCCACCCACACCGGGTGGTGATCGCCTGGGCGTCGGCTCCAAGAATCCATGCATCGACCGGCAGGGGTGCCCGCAAGACGCCGCCCGCTGCTCCAACCATCAGGAGACCGCCTTGGACATTCAACGCAACGTGTTTCGCGAGGACCACGAAATGCTGCGCGAGACCGCGCGGCGCTTCTTCGAGCGCGAATGCCTGCCGCGCCAGGCGCAGTGGGACGCGGACGGCCGCACCGATCGCGAAACCTGGCTGAAGGCCGGGCGCGAGGGCCTGCTGTGCGTGACCGTGCCCGAGGAATACGGCGGCGGTGGTGGCGACTTCGGCCACTCGGCCGTGCTGGCCGAAGAGCTGCACCGCTCGGGCGTGTCGGGCTTCAGCCTCTCGGTGCATTCGGACATCACCGCGCCCTACATCGTGCGCTTCGGCTCCGACGAGCAGAAGAAGCGCTGGCTGCCCGGGATCTGCCGCGGCGAGACCATCATGGCCATCGCAATGACCGAGCCGGGCACGGGCAGCGACCTGAAGTCGGTACGCACCACGGCCGTTCGCGACGGCAACGAGTGGGTCATCAACGGCAGCAAGACCTTCATCAGCAACGGCCTCAACTGCGACATGGTGCTGGTGGCCTGCAAGACCGATCCGTCGGCCGGGGCCAAGGGCGTGAGCCTGATCATGGTGGAGACCGGGCGTCCGGGCTTTCGTCGCGGGCGCAAGCTCGAAAAGGTGGGCCAGCCGGCCGCCGACACCACCGAGATGTTCTTCGACAACGTGCGCGTGCCGCTGGACAACCTGCTCGGAGAAGAGAACAAGGGCTTCGCCTACCTGATGCAGGAGCTGGCCCAGGAGCGGCTGATCATCGCCGTGTACTGCACCGCCAAGCTCGAACGCCTGCTGGAGCAGACCATCGCGTACGTGAAGGAACGCAAGGTGTTCGGGCAGACCGTGTGGGACTTCCAGAACACCAAGTTCAAGCTGGCCGACATCAAGACGCAGGCCGTGGCCGCGCGCACGCTGGTGGACCACTACATCGCCGAGCACACGCGGCGCCGCATCACCGTGCAGGAAGCGGCCATCGCCAAGCTGTTCGCCACCGAGACCCTGTGGAAGTGCATCGACGAGATGGTGCAGCTGCACGGCGGCTACGGCTACATGCTGGAGTACCCCATTGCCCGCGCCTTCTGCGACTACCGCATCGCACGCGTGTTCGGCGGCACCAGCGAGGTCCAGCGCGACCTCATCTCGCGCAGGCTCTGAGCGCGCCCTGAATCCATCCCCCATTGAAGAAAGAACAGCGATGACTGAAAAGGTGCTGGTGGCCGGTGTCGGCATGATTCCCTTCGCCAAGCCCGGCGCGAGCCTGAGCTACACGCAAATGGGCGCCGAGGCGGTGCGCCGCGCGCTCGAAGACGCAGGCATCGCCTACGACGCGGTGCAGGAGGCCTACGCCGGCTACGTCTACGGCGACTCCACCTGCGGCCAGACCGCGCTGTACGAAGTCGGCATGACCGGCATCCCGGTGGTCAACGTCAACAACAACTGCTCGACCGGCTCCACCGCATTGTTCCTCGCGCGCAAGGCCATCGAGTCCGGCTCGGCCGATTGCGTGCTGGCGGTGGGATTCGAGCAGATGCAGGCCGGCGCGCTCAAGTCGCACTGGAGCGACCGCCCCGTGACGCGCGAGCGCTTCATGCCGGTGCTGCGCGGCCTGACGGCCGACATGGGCGACATGCCGCAGGCCGTGCGCACCTTCGTCGGTGCCGGCCGCGAGCACATGGAGCGCTACGGAACCCGCATGGAGACCTTCGCCGCCGTGCGCGCCAAGGCCAGCCGCCATGCCGCCAACAACCCGCTGGCGCTGTTTCGCAAGGTCGTCTCCACCGAGGACGTGATGAACGACACCGTGCTCTTTCCCGGGGTGATGACCCGCCTCATGGCTTGCCCGCCCACGTGCGGCGGGGCCGCGGCGATTTTGGTGTCGGAGCGCTTTGCCAGGAAGCACGGCCTGCGCACCGACGTGCAGATCAAGGCCCAGGCCATGACCACGGACCCGAAGCAATCCTTCGAGCCGCCGTCGATGCTGAGCTGGGTCGGCACCCACATGACGACCCAGGCCGCCGGCATGGTCTACGAGAAGGCCGGCGTGGGTCCCCAGGACATCGACGTGTGCGAGTTGCACGACTGCTTCGCGCAGAACGAGGTCATCAGCTACGAGGCGCTGGGCTTCTGCCCCGAAGGCGGCGCGGAGAAGTTCGTGGCCGATGGCGACAACACCTACGGCGGCCAAGTGGTCGTCAACCCATCGGGCGGCCTGCTCTCCAAGGGCCACCCGCTCGGGGCGACGGGCCTGGCGCAGTGCTACGAGCTCACGCACCAGCTGCGCGGCAGCGCCGAGCAGCGCCAGGTGCCCGGCGCGCGGCTGGCATTGGCCCACAACGTCGGCCTGGGCGGTGCCTGCGTGGTCACGTTGTACGGCAGGAACTGAGGCGGCCCGGCCATGAATCTGCGTCCGACGCCCGGGCAGGCAGCCTTTCGCGAGGAGGTGCGCGCATTCATCCGCGAGCGGCTGCCGAAGGAGATCCGCGAGCGCCTTCACCAGGGTCATTCACCGCGCAAGCAGGACACCGTGACCTGGCAGCGCATCCTGCACGAGCGCGGCTGGGCCGCGCCGCACTGGCCCAAGGAATTCGGTGGCGCGGGTCTGGGCATCGCCGAGCGGTTGATCCTGCTGGAAGAACTGCAGCGCGGCGGCGCACCGGTGCCGCTCGCCTTCAACGTGACCATGCTGGGCACCGTGCTGCTGCGCTACGGAACGCCGGCGCAAAAGGAATTCTTCCTGCCGCGCCTCGCGGGCCTGGACCTGTGGTTCTGCCAGGGATTTTCCGAGCCCGGGGCGGGCTCCGACCTGGCGTCCCTGCGAACCCGTGCGGTGCGCGACGGCGACCACTATGTGGTCGACGGCCAGAAGACCTGGACCACCATGGCGCACGAGGCGGACTGGATCTTTGCGCTGGTGCGCACCGAACAGGCGGCGCGCAAGCAGGACGGCATCTCCTTCCTGCTGATCGACATGAAGAGCCCGGGCGTGACGGTTCGCCCGATCGTCTCCATCGACGGCCAGCACCACCTCAACGAGGTGTTCTTCGATGGCGTGAGCGTGCCGGTTGCCAATCGGGTGGGCGAGGAGGGCCGAGGGTGGGACTGCGCCAAGTACCTGTTGGCCAGCGAACGCACCGGCATCGCGAGCATCGGCCTGTGCTGGGAACGGCTGGCGCATGCGCATGCGCTGGCGGCTTCGCTGCAGCAGGGCGCGGGCACCCTGGCGTACGACGCCAAGCTGGGCGCCGAGCTGGCGGTGCTGGGCGCCGAGATCCGGGCGCTGGAACTCACCAACTGGCGCTTCCTGCTCGACACTGAAGTCGCTCGGCGCAACCCGGGCTTCGCCTCGGTGCTCAAGCTCAAGGGCTCGGAGCTGCTGCAGTCGCTCAGCTCGCTGGTCGCTCGGCTGGCCGGTCCGGCCGGCCTGGAACGCCGCGATGCGGAAGGAGCCGATGCACGGCATCCGCTCGCGGCCAGCGCCGCGCGCTATTTCTTCTATCGCGCCACCTCGATCTACGGGGGCTCCAGCGAGGTGCAGCGCGACATTCTTGCCAAGACGCTGTTGGGCTAGCCATGGACTTCGAACTTTCAGACGACCAGCAGCAACTCGCGCAGAGCCTGGACCGCGTGCTGCGTGCGCATTGCAGCTTCGAGAAGCGCCAGGCCATCGCCGCAACCGACGCCGGCTGGAGCGAGCCGCTGTGGGGCCAACTGGCCCAGCTCGGCGTGACGGCGCTGGGCATCGCCGAAAGGCATGGCGGCCTGGGTGGCGGCGCGATTGAGCGGCTGCCGGTGCTGCAGGCCTTCGGGGCGGTGCACTTGCTGGAGCCCTACCTTGCCACTTGCGTACTTGGCGCTACGGCGGTGCAGGCGGCTGGAAGCTCGGCCCAACAGGCAGCGCTGCTTCCTGCAGTGGCCGAAGGTCGCGCGCGACTCGCATGGGCCCACGACGAGGCCGCGACGCGTCATGCCCCGCTGTGGGTCCAGGCCCGCGCCAGGCGCGACGGCGCGAGCTGGCGCCTGACGGGCATCAAGTCGCTCGTGCTGGGTGCTGCCGCGGCGACGCGGTGGGTGGTGAGCGCGCGCATCGAAGGCGAGCCGGACGCCGAGCAGGGACTGGCCCTGTTCCTCGTCCGGCCCGATGCAGCCGGCGTGCGCTTGCGCAGCTTCCGGCTCGTGGATGACACGCCGGCCGGCGAACTCGCGCTCGATGATGCCGAAGCCGAGGCGCTGGGCGACGCCACCGACAGTGGCTGCGCGGCGGCTGCCATTCGCGCCGTGCAGGCGGCCGGCACCGCTGCCGCCTGCGCCGACATGGTGGGCGCGATGGAAAGCGCCTTCGCTCTCACCACCTCCTACGTCAACACGCGCCAACAGTTCGGCCGTGCCATCGGCGACTACCAGGCCGTGCGCCATCGCAGCGCCGACATGGCCGTGGCCCTCGAGATGGCGCGCAGCATGGCGATCGCAGCGGCCGGCGCCGCCGACGATCAGGACGCGCCGGGCGCCGCGGTTGAACTGGCGCGCGCCAAGCTCGTCGTCGGCCGCCATGCGCGCGCCCTCTGCGAAGCGGCCATCCAGTCGCACGGCGGCATCGGCATGACCGAGGAATACGCCGTGGGCCACTGCCTGCGCCGCGTGCATGTGCTGGACCACCTGTTCGGCGACGTCGACGCGCAGGCGGCCGCGCTGGCCAGGCTTGCGCGGCCGGTCGGCGTCGACTGAGCGCGGCACCGTCGAACGAATGTTTTGGACGAACCAACCGAAAACCCCAGGAGACAAATAATGAGAAAGCTTCGAGCCCTTCGCGTCATTGGCGCGGCATTCGGCCTGCTGGCAGCGGCAGCCGCCCTTCACGCCCCGGCCTTGGCGCAACATGCCTACCCGGCCCATCCGGTGCGCTTCATCGTTCCGCTGGGCCCTGGCAGCGGCTCGGACACCATCACGCGACTCGCGGCCAAGCTGGCCTCGACCGAACTGGGCCAGCCGACCTTCGTGGAGAACAAGCCGGGCGGGGACGCGATCCTGGCCGTGCAGAGCCTGCTGGCCTCGCCGGCGGATGGCTACAGCGTTCTCATGCTTTCCCCGTCGTCGATGGTGATCAACCCGCTCATCAACGACAGCCTGCCGTACGATGCGCAGCGCGACCTTCGGCCGCTGGCCACCGCCTTGCGCAGTGCCGCAGTGCTGGTGACTGGCGCCAACTCGCCCTACAAGTCCTATGCCGAGGTGACTGCCGCCGCACGCAGCAAGCCCAGGACGGTCAGCATGGCCAGCTACAGCCACCACTACCGCATCGGGGCGTTGATGCTGCAGCAGGCAGCTGGCGTGGAGTTCAACTACATCCCCTACAAGACCCCCGGCCAGGTCCAGACCGACCTGATGGGCGGACAGGTCGACCTGGCGCTGCTCGACATCGGCGGCGCGATGCCGCTCATCGCCTCCGGCAAGGTGCGCGCGCTGGCGGTGACGGGCAAGGAGCGCCATCCTCAACTGGCAACGGTGCCCACCCTGCGCGAAAGCGGCCTGCCCAACTACGACCTCTACGTATGGATCGGCTTCGGCGTTGCCGCCAAGACGCCCGAGCCCGTGACCAAGGCGCTGGAGGCCGCGCTGCTCAAGGCGATGGCGCAGCCCGAATTCCGCACCTACGTCACGCAGAACGCCGGTGCCGAGGCCTTCACCGTCGGCAGCAAGGAATTCGATGCGCTCATCGCATCCGAGCGCGCGCGCTATCAGCAGCTGGCCAGGCAGGTCGACATCTCGGGCCGCTAAGCATGCGGCCCACTGAACGAGGAACAAGCATGAATCCGATCTGCAAGGACCGCGTGGTCGTCATCACCGGCGCCGGTCGCGGCCTGGGACGCGAATATGCGCTCGAGTTCGCCCGCCAGGGTGCCAAGGTGGTGGTCAATGATCTTGGCGGTCGCGGCGACGGCGTCGGCAGTGGCACCAGCGGCCCTGCGATCGAGGTGGTGAAAGAGATCGAGGCCCTGGGCGGCCAGGCCGTGGCCAACGCCGACGACGTCGCCGACTGGAATGGCGCCAAGCGCCTGATTGACACCGCCATCGAGGCCTTCGGCGGCCTCGACGTGCTGGTCAACAACGCCGGAATCCTGCGCGACCGCACCCTGGTCAACATGGAAGAGGAAGACTGGGATGCGGTGATTCGCGTGCACATGCGCGGCACCTTCGCGCCCGCGCGCCACGCGGCCGCCTACTGGCGCGCCGAATCGAAGGCGGGTCGGCAGCGAGATGCCCGCATCATCAATACCAGTTCGTCGTCGGGCCTGTACTGCAATGCGGGCCAGTCCAACTATGGCGCGGCCAAGGCGGGCATCGCCGCGATGTCGGTCATTGCCGCGCGCGAGCTGGACCGCTATGGCGTCACCGTCAACGCCATCTATCCGACAGCGGCCAGCCGCCTGACCGACGACATCTTCGCCACCGGCGAATGGGCCACCATGCGTGCCGAGTCGCTGGCCAAGGGCTTCGATCCGCTGGCACCGGACAACGTCGCGCCGCTGGTGGCGTGGCTGGGCAGCGCCGAGTCCGCCAGCATCACCGGCCGCGTCTTCGGCGCGCGCGGTGGCCGCATCACGGTGGCCGAAGGTTGGCACGCCGGCCCCCGCATCGAAAAGGAAGGCCGTTGGAGCGCGCAGGAGCTGGGCGCGCTGATTCCAGACCTCGTGAAGCAGGCCGCGCCCAATGCGCTGACCACCGGTGAGATCCCTGCGCAATGACGGGAGTGATGCCATGAGCCATTTGCTCGAAGCCTTCCGCCTGGCGCAGCTTCCGCCGGAAGCAGAGGCGTTCCGCGCCGAAGTTCGCGAATTTCTCGCCGTCAACCTGCCCGCTGCCGCACCCTCGCAACGCGCGAGAACCTGGATGGGCTTCGACGCCGACTTCAGCCGCCGCCTGGCCGTGCGCGGCTGGGTCGGCATCACCTTGCCTGCGCAGTGGGGTGGCGCGGGCCTGGATGCCTACCGACGCTTCGTGCTGGTCGAGGAAATGCTTGCGGCCGGCGCACCGGTCGCGGCCCATTGGATTGCCGACCGGCAGAGCGGCCCGCTGATTGCCAAGTTCGGCAGCGATGCGCAAAAGGATTTCTACCTGCCGCGCATCTGCCGCGGAGAAGCGTTCTTCTGCATCGGGATGAGCGAGCCCAACGCCGGCTCGGACCTGGCCAGCGTGCGCACCCGCGCCACGCGTTGCGAGGGCGGCTGGCGCCTGTCGGGCCGCAAGATCTGGACCACCAACGCGCACCGCTCGCACTACATGATTGCGCTGGTGCGGACCTCGGGCGCCCCAGAGGACCGCCAGAACGGCCTGTCGCAGCTCATCGTCGACCTCGAGCTTCCGGGCATCGAGGTGCGTCCCATCCTCGACCTGGCGGGCGATGCGCATTTCTCCGAGGTGAGCTTCGACGACGTCTTCCTGGCCGACGACGCGCTGATCGGCGAGGAGGGCAGTGGCTGGAAGCAGGTCAACGCCGAGTTGGCCTTCGAGCGCAGCGGCCCCGAGCGCCTCTATTCGAGTGTGGTGCTGCTCGATACCTGGATCGCCGCACTGCGCAGCAGCGGCTGGTCGCCCGGCGAGGCGGCGCTGGTGGGCAGCTTCACCACGCAGCTGGCCACGCTGCGCAACCTGTCGGTGGCCGTCACGGCCAAGCTCGCGCGCGGCGAAAGCCCGGTGGTGGAAGCGGCACTGGTCAAGGACATCGGCACCGAGTTCGAGCAGACGATTCCGGCCATGCTCGAGGCCGCCATCGCTGCCGACCCCAAGCGACCGGTCGATCCGGAACTGCACCGCACCGTGGCCTACCTGAGCCAGATCTCGCCCACCTTCTCGTTGCGTGGCGGCACCCGCGAGATCCTTCGCGGCATGATCGCGCGCGGCCTGGGGCTGCGCTGAGAGCAAGAGAGGAACCCCATGTTCACCGAAGCGATTGAAAACATACTGGCCGACCAATGCACGCCGGCGGCCATCCGCCGGATCGAGGGCGGCGGGTCTCCGAGCGCCCTGTGGGGCGCACTGGCCGAGTCGGGATTCCTGGAACTGATGGCCAATGAAGAAGCGGGCGGCGCCGGGCTCGACCTGGCGGGCATCTTCCCGATCTTCGTGGCCTTCGGCCGCCATGCGCTGCCGGTGCCGGCGGCGCAGTCGATCGCGGCGCGCGCACTGCTGCGCGGCGCCGCGCTGCCCGAAGGGATGATCACGCTGGCCGGCCACGGCCGCCGCACGGCGGACGGTGACTTCGTCGCCGCCAACCTGGCGTTCGGCGAGATGGCCGAGTTCGCGCTCGCGGACGTCGACGGCCAGCTCGTGCTGCTGGATGCGCGACTGGCCGAACGCCGGGCCTCGGGCGTGCACGGCAGCCTGAGTGCCACTCTGCGCTGGTCGAAAGAGGTCATCGGCCAGCCGCTGGGCGACCACGGCGCCGAGGTCGGCTTCTTCAGCGCGGCGCTGCATGCGGCTGCCATCGCCGGTGCCATGGAACGGCTGTTCGGCATGACGCTTGCCTACTGCAACGACCGCGTGCAGTTCGGCAAGCCGATCGGCAAGTTCCAGTCGGTGCAGCACCAGTTGGCGGTCATGGCCGAGCACGTGGCCTGCGCCGGCGTTGCCGCAGAGCTGGCCTTTCCGGCCGGCGCGCGCGTGCCCACGAGATTGGCGGCGGCCACCGCCAAGTCGCGCACCGGCATGTCGGTTCCGATCGTGGCGGCGGCGGCCCATGCGCTGCATGGCGCCATCGGGGTGACCGCGGAATTCGACCTCCAGCTCTACAGCCGGCGCCTGCATGAATGGCGCATGGCCGATGGCTCGGAGCCCTACTGGAACCGCATCGTGGGCGAGACGCTGCTGTCGCAGCCCCAAGGCACGGTGCTGCGCTTTGCCATGGAGGAGATCCAAGCATGAATGAATTCCTGAAGTACGAGCAGCAGGGTGGCATCGTCACGCTGACCATGAGCGACCCTGAGCGTCGCAACGCGCTCACCGGCAACAACGCGGTGCCCGAATTCCTGGCCGCCATCGACCGCATCCACGCGGATCACTCGGTGCGTGCGGTCATCCTCACCGGGTCGGGCAGCGCGTTTTCCTCGGGAGGCAACGTCCGCGACATGGGCCGCTACGCCGAGATGGCGCCGATGGATCTGCGCCGCGAGTACCGCCTGGGCATCCAGAAGCTGCCGCTGGCGCTGTTCAACCTCGAGGTGCCGGTGATCGCGGCCGTCAACGGCGCGGCCATCGGCGCGGGCCTGGACCTGGCCTGCATGTGCGACATCCGGATCGCGGCACAGGAGGCCAGGTTTGCTGAGAGCTTCGTCAAGCTCGGCATCATCCCGGGCGATGGCGGCGCGTGGCTGCTGCCGCGCATCATCGGCCTGTCGCGCGCGACCGAACTGACGCTGACCGGCCAGACGATCGACGCGCGTCAGGCGCAGGAATGGAACCTGGTCTCGCGCGTGTTGCCTCAGGCAGAGCTCATGGATGCCGCGCGCGCCATCGCCCAGAGCATCGCCGACAACCCGCCCCATGCGGTGCGCCTGGCCAAGCGCCTGCTGCGCGAATCGCTGCACACGCGGCTCGACACCCTGCTGGAGATGTCGGCCGCGTTCCAGGTGCTGGCGCACCAGAACACGGATCACCACGAAGCGGTGGCGGCGTTCATCGAGAAACGGCCGCCGCAGTTCCGCGGCTAGTCGAAGAAGAAGCGAAGCGCATTTCATGACTGTCGAACGCATTGCACTTCGTGAATCGCAACTGCTGATCGAGGACGGCATCGCGCAGTTTTCGCATCAACGTCCGGCAGCGCGCAATGCGTTGTCGGCGGCGCTGCGGCTGGACTATCCGCAGATGCTCGATCGCGTCGAGTCCGATCCGAACATCCGCGCACTCGTCATCACTGGCGAAGGGGGGAGCTTTTGTGCCGGCGGAGACCTCAAGTCGATGCGCGAGCGTCACACCAGCGCCAACCCGCAGGATCGTGCGCCCGATGGCATGCGCCGACGCCTGCTGGGCATGCACGCCTGGATGGAGCGGCTCCATTCGCTGGAGGTGCCGGTTGTCGCGGCCGTCGATGGTGCCGCAATGGGCGCGGGGTTCTCGATTGCGCTGGTTGCGGATTTCATCCTGGCCTCGAGTCGAGCGGTGTTCTGCATGTCCTTCGCCAAGATCGGCCTCGTGCCCGACCTGGGCGCCTTCTACCTCTTGCCCCGTGCGGTCGGGCTGCCGATGGCCAAGGAACTCGCACTGACCGCGCGCCGTGTGGATGCGCACGAAGGCCAGCGGCTCGGCTTCGTCCATGCAGTTCACGAGCCCGAAGCGCTGCTGGCAGAGGCGATGCGCTTCGCGCGCCGCTTCGTGGCCGGACCGCGCGAATCTGCCGGTCTGACCAAACGCTTGATGAACCAGAGCTTCGAAACACCGTTTCGCGCATTGGCCGAGATGGAGGCACAGGCGCAAGGCATCGCGTCGACGACGCCCTACCACCTTGCGGCAGTGGCTGGGTTTCTCGATGGCAAGCCGTCCATGTTCGACTGGGATCGAAACCAGGCCTGAGGCCCAAGAGAAAAGGGGCCCCAGGTCTCAGGCCACCTGCCGCTGCCGGTCTTGCCAATGGCGCGCGCGAAGCGCCTTCTTGTCGACCTTGTCCAAGGGAGTGAGCGGCAGCGAATCCACGATTTCGACGAACTTGGGCGCCTGCACCACGCCTTTGCGCTGCGACACGAATGCGATCAGTTCCTCGGCTGACAGCGTGGTGCCTGGCTTGGGCACTACCACTGCCATCACCGCTTCGCCCCACTTGGCGTGGGGCACGCCGATCACGGCGGACAGGGCCACGCCCGGATGTTGCGCGAGGCAGCCTTCCACTTCGCTGGAGTACACGTTGAAGCCACCCGAGATGATCATGTCCTTGGCGCGATCCACCAGATACAGAAAGCCCTGCGCGTCGCACCGCGCCATGTCGCCGGTGTGCAGCCAGTCGCCATCGAATGCGCGTGCCGTTTCCTCGGGGCGGTTCAGGTAGCCCGACATCACGAGCGGGCCGCGCACGCACAGTTCGCCGATCTCTCCCGCGGGCACTTCGTTGCCGTCGGCATCCAGCAGCTTTACCGAGTTGCCGGGCAGCACGCGACCGCAGCTCCCAAGAAGCTCGGGGCGCTGCGGGTCGTGCTCGTCGCGGCGCAGGTAGCTGATGGTCATGGGGGCTTCGGCCTGGCCGTAGACCTGCGCGAAGACGGGGCCCATCCGCTCGAGCGCCTGTACCAAACGCGCGGGCGCCATCGGCGCGGCGCCGTAGATCACCACCTCGAGGCTGGAGGCGTCATGCAGGCCCAGCGCGGGTGAGTCGAGCAGGCCGTAGATCTGCGTCGGGACCAGGAAGGTGCTCGTGATGCGCTCGCGCGCCACCGTCGCCAGGAAAGCATCTGGCGTGAATCGGTCCAGCAGGTGCACCGTGCCGCCGCGCAGCAGGGTGGTGAAGATCATCGCCCCTGCCGCGTGCGACACCGGCGTGGCCGCCAGGAAGCGCACCTGCTCGGGCCATTCCCAGCCGGCGAGCTGTTGCAGTGCAGAGGTGACCACTGTCCGGTGGTGGTGCACGATGCCCTTGGACTTTCCGGTGGTGCCCCCGCTGTAGGCGATCTTCAGGATTTCGCCGGGTCGGACCTGGTCTTCGGGTTCGTCGTCGTGCTGCCTGGCGCTGGCCGCCATCAGGTCCATCCCGAAGTCGGCCGGGCCCAGGGTGAGGACGTGGCCCACGATGCCGCGCGAAGCCAGGGCACGGCCGCGCTCCGCATGACGCGGCACATCGAGCACCAGCGCCTTCACGCCGGCGTCGGCCAGCACGAAGGCCTGGTCTTCTTCCGACCCGAGCGGGTGCAGCGGCACGTAGATGAAGCCCATGAGCTGCGCCGCGACGATGGCGATGACCGATTCGGTCGAATTGGTGGCAAGGACCGCCACCGCGTCCTGGCGCTTCAAGCCCAGCGCCGCGA
Organism: Variovorax jilinensis; assembly: GCF_030316885.1. Classification (GTDB taxonomy): domain Bacteria; phylum Pseudomonadota; class Gammaproteobacteria; order Burkholderiales; family Burkholderiaceae_C; genus Variovorax; species Variovorax jilinensis. The sequence continues at coordinate 73,192 of NZ_JASZYQ010000008.1, forward strand.
ACGCGTGCATGCAGCGCCAGCAAGCGGATGCGAGTTCCTGGTAGCTCAGGCGCCGGTCGCCGGCCACCAGGGCTTCGCGGCTCGGATGCACGCGCAAGGCGGCGCGATACATCTGAGCGATGGTGGCGCCTTGGGCCTGGACATCGGCCGCGGGGTGCATGTCGTGACGCTTGGTCGTCATGGCTGCTGCTTCTCGATGCCCGCGGCGCGGCCCACTTCCTCGAAGCGTGCCGAGTCGGCGCGCATCTCGTCCAGGAAGGCCTGCGGCGTGGTGGGTGCCACTTCCAGGCCCAGCTGGCGCATGCGCGTCTTCACCTCGTCGCGGGCCAGCGCTCCGTTCAGGGCCGCGTTGAGTCGTTGAATCGCCGCTGGCGGCGTGGCCCTGGGCACCAGCATGCCCACATACGGCTGGTCGTTGAAGCCGGTCAGGCCGAGTTCGGTGAGCGTGGGAACCTGCGGAAGGTCTGGCAGGCGGTGATCGCCGAACACGGCCAGCGGACGGCTCGCGCCACTGTCGATGAACGGCTTCTGCGCCGCCAGCGTGTCGATCAGCAGATCCACACGATCGCCGTTGAGGTCCTGCATGGCCGCGGGCACGCCGGCATAGGGCACCTTGAGGATGTCGGTGCGCGCCAGCTTGTTGATGCGCGCGTGATAGAACTCGTAGGTCGAGGCCGTCACCGCCATCGACACGCTGCCCGGCTTCTTGCGCTCCTGTGCCACCACGTCGGCGAAGTCCTTGCCCGCGAAATTCCTGCGCGCGACCAGCACCAGGCTCAGATTCACTGCCTTGCCCACCGGTGCCAGGCTCTTCTCGAAATCGACCGGCGGCACCTGGTACATGGCACGCGCCACCACCAAGGGCATGCCGCCCATCAGCACCGTGTGCCCATCGGCAGCTCCGGTGGCAACGAACTGCGCTCCGATGGCTCCCGATGCACCGGGCTTGTTGAGCACCACCACCGGCTGGCCGAGCGTGATGGCCATGCGGTCGCCCAGCACGCGGGCGATGATGTCGTTGGCGCCGCCGGGCTGGTAGACCACCACGAGCTTGAGGGGTTGCGACGGGAAGCTCGCCTCTGCCGCGAACGCGGGCAGCGTGTGGGCCATGGCCATGAGCCCTGGTGCGAGGATGAGGGCGCGTCGTCGTGAAAGCATGCGGATGGTCTCCTGGATGGGGGTGAGGGTCGCCACCGGCTCAGGCGGGCAGTGCGCTGGCGCTGCGATCACGGGCGAGTTCGGCTTCCTGCAACTCGCGCCAGGCGATCTTGCCGGTGGCCGACTTGGGAAGTGCGTCGACGATCTCGACGATGCGCGGTGCTTTGTAGGTGGCCATATTGGCGCGGCACCAGGCCAGCAACGACTCGCGGTCGGCCGCGCGGCCGGGCTTGAGCGCGACGATGGCCTTGACCGTTTCGCCGCGCTTCGCGTCGTGGGCGGCGATCACGCAGGCTTCGTGTATGTCGGGATGGCCGTTGAGCGTGGCCTCCACTTCGGCGGGCCACACCTTGTAGCCCGCCGCGTTGATCATGCGCTTGAGCCGGTCCCGCATGAACACGTAGCCGTCGGCATCGAAGCAGCCGAGATCGCCGGTGCGAAAGAAGCGCTTGCCGTCGATCACGATGAAGCCCTGCGCATTGGCCTCGGGGTTGTTCCAGTAGCCGCGCATCACCTGCGCGCCGTGCGCAACGATCTCGCCCACCTCACCCTCGGCCACGGGTTGCAGCGTTTCGGGATCGACGATGCGCAGGTCCACCCCGAAGGTGGGAACGCCCAGGCAGACACGCTTGGGCGCATGAACGGGGTTGGCGCAAAGGAACGTGGCGGTCTCGGTGAGGCCATAGCCTTCGATGTAGTCCAGGCCGTAGCGCTGCTTCAACAGTCGGTTGATGCTGTCGGGCGTGGCGGCGCCGCCACCGGTCACCATGGCCAGGCTGGAGAGATCGCGCTGTTCGATGCCCGGCTGCGCGAAGAAGTCGACCAGCATCGCCGGCAACGCGGCCCAGAAGGTGACGCGATGCCGTTCGATCAGGAAGGCGGCGGTTTCGCGCTCCCAGCGAGGCATCAGCACCACGGTACCGCCCATGTAGATCGCGGCATTCACGTTGTTCTGCAGGCCCAGCAGATGGAAGAGCGGTGCCACGGCAAGGAAGGTGGTCTCGCTGTTGCAGCGCCGCCAGATGGTGGATCCCACGAACGAGGTCATGGCCGTGCGGTGCGTGTGCATGCAGGCCTTGGGCGCGCCGGTGGTGCCGGAGGTGTAGGGCAGCATGCACAGGTCGTCGGGGCTCGCAAGGTGACGGGCCGGCGTGCGCTGCGCCTGCAGCGCGGTCTGCCAGCGCACCGCGCCTTCCGGCAGCGCTTGCGAGCTCGAAGGCGTGCGAACCGAGTCGGGGATGTTCATTCCCGCTTCGTCGCCGCCAAGCGCATCGCCATAGGCATGCACGATCACGTGGCGCAGCAGGCCCTGCTCCAGCAGCGGCGCGGCGCAGGGCATCAGTTCCTGTGCAACGAAGGCCACGCGTGCGCCGCTGTCGGCCAGGATGTGGCGCAACTCGTCCTGCAACAGCATGGCATTGACGGGCACCATCACCGCATCGGCGCGCAGGATCGCGAAGTAGGCGGCGATGAACTGCGGGCAGTTCTGGCTGAACACGGCGACGCGGTCCCCGCGTTGCACGCCCTGGGCCTGCAGCCAACCGGCCATGTGCTCGACGTCGCGCAAAAGCGCACCGTAGGTCGTGGCACTGCCGAAGAACTGGATGGCGGTCTTGCCCGGGAACCGGCGCGCCGAGGCTTCCAGGTTTTGGAAGATGCTGGTCTCGGGAACGTGGATCTGGCGTGGCAGCCCGAAGCGGGCGTGCGCGGGTGCGAGCTTGAGCGGATTGGTCGGACGCTCCACGACACCGTCCGGCACGGCGGGAAACACGAAGGGAGACGGGGCGTTCATGGTCGGGAGCTGTCCTGGATGATCAGACTGCGCCCGCCAGCTCGGGCACCGCCACGAACAGGTCGGCGACCAGCCCGTAGTCGGCCACCGAGAAGATCGGCGCTTCTTCGTCCTTGTTGATCGCGACGATGACCTTCGAATCCTTCATGCCGGCCAGATGCTGGATCGCACCCGAGATGCCGGCCGCGATGTACAGCTGCGGCGCCACGATCTTGCCGGTCTGGCCGACCTGCCAGTCGTTCGGCGCGTAGCCCGCGTCCACCGCGGCGCGGCTGGCACCCAGGCCTGCGTTCAGCTTGTCGGCCAGCGGCGTCATGACCTCGGTGAACTTCTCGGCGCTGCCCAGGGCGCGGCCACCCGAGACGATGATCTTGGCGGCGGTCAGTTCGGGGCGGTCGCTCTTGGTGACCTCGCGGCCCACGAAGCTCGACTTGCCGCTGTCGGCGACGCCGTCGACCGTCTCGGTCGCGGCGCTGCCGCCGGTGGCGGCCGCAGCGTCGAAGCCCGTGGTGCGCACCGTGATCACCTTGATCGGATCGCTGCTCTGCATGATGGCGATCGCGTTGCCCGCGTAGATCGGACGCTCGAAGGTGTCGGGGCTGTCGACCTTGGTGACGTCGCTGATCTGCGCCACGTCGAGCAGCGCGGCCACGCGCGGCGCCACGTTCTTGCCGTTGGCGGTCGACGGGAACAGGATGTGGCTGTAGTTCTTCGCGATCGCGATCACCTGGGCGGCGACGTTCTCGGCCAGGTTCTCGGCGAGAGACGGGCTGTCGGCGACGATCACCTTGGCCACGCCTGCGACCTGCGCGGCGGCCTTGGCGGCTTCGGCCGCGTTGGCACCGGCCACCAGCACGTGGACGTCGCCGCTCGCGCAGGCGATGGCCGCGGTCACGGTGTTGAGGGTCGCCGGCTTGAGGGTGGCGTGGTCGTGTTCGGCAATAACAAGTACGGTCATTTCGTCGTTCCTCAGATCACTTTGGCTTCGTTCTTGAGCTTGTCGACCAAGGCGGCCACGTCGGCCACCTTGATGCCCGCACCGCGCTTCGGCGGTTCCGACACCTTGAGCGTCTTCAGGCGCGGCTTGACGTCCACGCCCAGGTCCTCGGGCTTCACGACGTCGAGCTGCTTCTTCTTGGCCTTCATGATGTTGGGCAGCGTGACGTAGCGCGGCTCGTTCAGGCGCAGGTCGGTCGTGATGACGGCCGGCACGCTCAGCGAGATGGTCTCGAGGCCGCCGTCCACTTCACGCGTGACGCTGACCTTGTCGCCCGCCACTTCGACCTTCGAGGCGAAGGTGGCTTGCGGCAGGTCGGCGAGCGCGGCCAGCATCTGGCCCGTCTGGTTGGCGTCGTCGTCGATCGCCTGCTTGCCGAGGATGATCAGCGAGGGCTGTTCCTTGTCGACCAGCGCCTTGAGCAGCTTGGCCACGGCCAGCGGCTGCAGCTCTTCGGTGGTCTCGACCAGGATGCCGCGGTCGGCGCCGATGGCCATCGCGGTGCGCAGGGTTTCCTGGCACTTCGCGTCGCCGCACGAGACCGCGATGATCTCGGTGGCCACGCCCTTTTCCTTCAGGCGGACCGCTTCTTCGACAGCGATCTCGTCGAAGGGGTTCATGCTCATCTTGACGTCGGCGATGGCTACGCCAGTGCCATCGGACTTGACGCGAACCTTGACGTTGTAGTCGACGACCCGCTTGACTGCGACCAGTAGTTTCATTTCCCGGTTTTCTCGATAGGTTGGATTTACGGATGAATCAGGCCATGGCCTGGAAGCCCAGCCCTTGCTGGCGCAGCCGGTCGATGGTCTCGGCGTCGAAGCCCCAGTCCCGCAGGGCGGCGGCGCCGTGCTCGCCGCGCGCCGGCTCGCGGCGCGGCAAGGTCGACGGCGTGTCGGAGAAGCGCGGGGCCGGGGCGGGTTGCATCACGCCATCCACCTCGACGAAGCTGCCGCGCGCACGGTTGTGTGGATGGTTGGGTGCTTCCGAGAAGCTGAGCACCGGTGCCACGCAGGCATCGCTGCCTTCGAAGACCTGGGTCCATTCGTCGCGCGTGCGGCGGGCAAAGGCGGTCTCGAGGGCCGCACGAATCTGCGGCCAGCCCTTGCGGTCGTGCTGCGAAGGCAGGCCAGCGTCGGTCAACCCCAGCCTGGCCAGCAGCTCGGCGTAGAAGCGACCTTCCACGGGGCCCACCGACATGTACTGGCCATCGGAGGTGCGATAGCTGTCGTACCACGGTGCGCCGCCATCGAGCATGTTGCTGGCACGTTGCTCGCGCCAGTTGCCCGATGCCAGCAAACCCCAGAAGACGGCGCCGAGTTGCGCGGCGCCTTCTGTCATCGCGGCATCCACCACCTGGCCGCTGCCGCCGGACTTCACGTTGACCAGCGCGGCCAGCACGCCGATGGCCAGCAGCATCCCGCCGCCCCCGTAGTCGCCCACCACGTTCAGCGGGACGGTGGGCTTGGCATCCGGCGCGGCGCCGATGCCCGAGAGCACGCCCGAAAGTGCAATGTAGTTGAGGTCATGCCCGGCGCGCTCTGCCATGGGGCCGGTCTGGCCCCAGCCCGTCATGCGGCCGTAGACCAGCCTGGGGTTGCGTGCCAGGGCCGTTGCCGGGCCCAGGCCCAGGCGTTCCATGGTGCCGGGGCGAAAGCCCTCGATCAGCACGTCGGCTCGCTCGATGAGTGCCAGCGCGGCCTCGCGTGCTTCGGGCTGCTTCAGGTCCAGCGTCACCGAGCGGCGGCCGCGGCCCACGACGTTGATGCGCGGGCCGTCCATCTTGGGGCCCAGGTCGCCGGGCGCCACCGGCCGATCGATGCGAATCACGTCCGCACCCATGTCGGCCAGCAGCATGGCACCGAACGGCCCGGGGCCGATGGCTTCGAATTCCACGACACGAATGCCGGAAAGCACGCCCATTCTGAAGTCTCCTTGGTTCTATGCTGACGGGTCCGGGCCTGCGCTGCCGAGGTGGCGTGGGCAGGCCGCTGTCAGGTGGAAATTTGAACCCGACAGGCCCGCGAGATCGCCACCCGCAACGGGTAGCCCCGGGGTATGCGTCCTCGGAGGCTGCTGCACAATCGACCTCCCCGAGGCGCAGGCCGGTGTGCCGGTGCCGCTCCCGAGTACGTCATGTCCGCCAGTCCAAACCGCATCGAATCCTCGCCTCAGGGCAGCCCTGTCGTCCCCTCGCTTCCGACGGGCCGGGTGCCGCCTCGCCTGGTGGCGCGCGAGCGTCTGCTGGCGCGCCTGGTGGACGAGCGGCGGCGGCGCTGCCTGGTGGTGACCGGGCCGGCCGGCAGCGGAAAGACCACGCTGCTGGCGGCCTGGCGCCAGGCCCTGGTGCCGCTGGGCTTCGAGGTGGCATGGGTCGCGCTCACGCCGGAGGACAACGAGCCTTCGCGCTTTTTCGAAAGCCTGATCGCAGCCCTGGCCGCCGTCAGCCCCGCGCTGGTGAGTGAGGCGCTCATCCTCGAGGACGCGGGCATCGTCCATCCGGACGGCATGGAGCGCATGGCCATCACGCTGGTCGGCGCGATCGAGTCGCAGGGTCGCGAGATGGTGCTGGTGCTGGACGACCTGCAACACCTGAAGCACCCCGCGGTGCTCGAGACGCTGCAATGGCTGCTGGACTACGCGCCGCCGCGCCTGCACATCGCCCTGTCGTCGCGCGGTTCCATTCCCCTGTCGCAGGAGCGCCTGCGCGTGCAGGGCCAAGTGCTCGCATTGGACCAGGGCGACCTGCGTTTCACGCCGGCCGAGACCGAGCAGTTCCTGAAGCTCCATGTGGGCGAGCTGGATTCGCGCACGGTCCGGCTCCTGCATGAACTCACCGACGGCTGGGTCGCCGGACTTCAACTGTTCGCCGTGGACTGGAGGAAGAGGCGGCAGGGCACGCAAGCGCCGAAGGCCGAGAGCTTCACTCAGGTGCCGCTGCGCGATGCGCGCGCCTTCACGCACTATTTCGAGCAGGAGGTGCTGGCGCGACTGCCAACCGAGACGCTCGACGTGCTGGTGAGCCTGGCCCCGTGCAGCCGTGTCTGCCCCTCGCTGTGCGCGGCGCTCTCCGGCCGGCCCGAGACGGTGGGCGAGGCCAGCGTCCTGCTTGCGCGCCTGGAAAGCGACAACGTGTTCCTGGTGCCTGTTCAGGGTCCGCCGCCGCATGCCTGGTATCGACTGCATCCGCTGCTGCGCGAAACCCTGATCGACCGCTTCGCCCGATGGGACGAAGGCCTTCGGCGCAGCGTGCACGCGCGGGCCTTCGAATGGTTTCGCGCACACGGCGACCTGGCCGAGGCTGTGCGCCATGGCATCGAGGCGGGCCAGGACCGGCAGGCAGCCGAGCTGGTCGAGCAATGCGCCGAGGCGATGTTCGTGCGCAGCGAGCGTCGCGACCTGATCAGCCTGCTTCGCATGCTGCCGACTGCGGAGGTGCAGCGCAGCTTCCGGCTGCGACTGTGGAGCGCGCGGGCCCAGCTCTACCAGCGCGAGCTGCGCGCCTGTGACGAAGCGCTGGATTCGCTGGAGCACGACCTGCCTGCGGGAGACCCGCGCCTCTACCAGGTGGCCCTGCTGCGCGCCGCCGTGGCGGTGCAGCGCGACGACACCGAAGGCGCTCTCAAGCTCTTGCCGCGCCTGCTGGACATGCCCGCCGAGACCGATTCCCTGACCATCGGCGGGCGCAACAACATCCTGTCATGGCTGTACATGCACCAGGGCGAATACGAGAAGGCTCGTCGCATCCAGCAGGACTCGCCGCCTTTGCTGGTGCAGGGCGCGCCCCTGCTGAGCACGCCTTCGGGCTTGCTGCAGGGCCGTTGCCTCGTGGGCCTGTCGTGGGCCATGGAAGGGCAGATGACCCAGGCGGAGCGCACCTACCGCGCCGTCGTCGCCGACGCCGAACGATGTGGCCGCGCCTGCGCCGACACCTACTACCTGGCCACCGCGCTGCTGGCCGACGTGCTGTATGAGCTCGACGACACGAAGCAGGCGCGCGAACTCCTGAGCGGCAAGGCGGATGTGCTGGAGCGAATCTCGATTCCCGACGCGGTGCTGCGCGCGTTCCGGGTGCTGGCCGCGGCGCAGTTGCAGGAAGGCCATCGCATGGAGGCCTTCGCCTGCCTCGAGCGGCTCGAGGACTACGCGATCAGGCATGGGCTCGACCGGCTGCTGGCCCACAGCCTGGCCGACCAGATCCACCTGCATCAGCTGCAGGGTGAGATGACCGCAGCCGTCGACGTGCTGACGCGCCTGGATGCGCTGGGCGCCGCGCATGCGCATGCACAGGCCAGCGCCTTGGCCGACATTCCCGAGCTCGTGGAGCGCGCGCACGTGCGGCTCGACCTGATGCATGGCGACCTGGAAGGCGCGTCGCAGCGCGTGGCCAGCCTGCTCGCACGCTGCGAGGCCCGCGGCCATGGCCGCACGGCCGCGCAATTGATGATGCAGGACGCGGTGATCGAGGCGCGCCGCGGCCGCCCCGAGACGGCGCGGCGCAAGCTGGTCGATGCGCTGGGTCGCGGTCATCGACTGGGCCTGCAGCGCAGCCTGCTGGATGCCGATCCTTCCGCGCGCAGGCTGGTGCGGGAGCTGGCAGCGACCGAGAAGCTCGATCCGGTGCTCGCGTTCTATGTCGGGCGGCTTCAAACCACCAGCGCGGCACCCGCCCACGCAGCGCGCGCGAGTGGTGTCGCGATGCCGGTCGAGGATTTCAGCGCCCGCGAGATCGAGGTGCTGCGCCTGCTCGCGCAAGCCATGTCCAACAAGAAGATCGCCCGCGCACTCGGCCTGTCGCCCGAGACGGTGAAGTGGTACCTGAGTCGCATCTACGGCAAGCTGCGCGTCACCGGTCGGGACGAGGCAGTGGCCCGGGTGCGCGACCTGGGCTGGGACCGCGCCGGCGCGGCTCCGGGCGAGCTGCCGCGCTGAGCGGCGTCGAGCCTGACGAAGAGGCCCTCAGGGCTCCACCACGTTGAACATCGGCTCGAACTCCTCCAGCAGGCACAGCAGCTCCATCACGCGGTCTGCATTGCCTTCGACTTCGATCACCCGCTCGGCGGCCAGTTGGCCGAAGCCCTCGGGCAGGCCGGCCGGGTGTGTCTGCCACTGCGCCATGGCACTGCGCGACAGCGTCACCCGAGCGTCGGGCTTCTGGCGCGCCGCACCGGGCAGGTAGGTGAGGGTGGCGTTGTCCAGGTGCATTGCCCAGGTTTCGCCGCTGCCCTGGTCGTGCCACTCGATGTCCATGCGCAGGCCCTCAGCACGTTGGGCATCCAGGCGCACTGCGAACGAGTCCATCAGGAGCTCGATCGGCAGCGCACCGATGAGGTCGCGACTCACGTTGCGCCGGCGCACTTGCGGCACGCCCTTGCGCAGCTCCTGCGCGCCCAGCAGGAAGGCGTTGCGCCAGGTGGCCGATTCGGCGGCGAAGCCCATCTGCTCCAGCGCGTCGGCGCACAGCGCGCGAGCGGCCAGGTTGCCGGGTTCGGCGAACACCAGGTGGTTCGTGACCTCGGCCACCCAGCGATGCTCGCCGCGTGCGAAGTCATCGCGCGCCTGCGCCAGCAGCGCGTCGGCGCCGCCCATGTACCGGACATAGCGCGAGCCGGATTCCTCAGGGGGCAGCAGGTGCAGGTGCGCGGGGTTCCCGTCGTACCAGCCCAGATAGTGCTGCACGATGGATCGCACGTTGTGCGAAATGGTGCCGTAGAAGCCATGGTTGGCCCAGCGGCCGGCCAGCGAGTTGGGCAGCCTCATCGCCTCGGCCACCTCGATGCCCGTCAGGCCGCGGTTCATCAGGCGCACGGTCTGGTCGTGCAGGTGCTTGTACATGTCACGCTGGTCGCGCAGGTAGCAGCGGATCTCTTCATTGCCCCAGGTGGGCCAGTTGTGCTGCGCGAACACCACGTCGGCCGTCGGCGCATAGCGGTCGAGCGCCTGGTCGATGTAGCGCGACCACAGGCGTGCATCGCGCACCTGGGCGCCGCGCAAGGGGCACAGGTTGTGCAGTGCCTGGGTGCCGATCTCGGCCATGTTCAGCGCGCGCAGGCCGGGGAAGTGCAGGAACATTTCCGACGGTGCCTCGCTTTCCAGCGCGAGGTGGAAGACGATCTCCACGCCGTCGATCACATGGGTCTCGCTCTCCTGCTCGATGCTGCGCGTGGGAGGGATCAGCGTGGTGGTGCCCATCGGCACGGCCTTGCCCATGCCGCAGTCCACCGTGCCGCAGGCATTGCGCGGCAGCGAAACGCCGAACTGGAACATGGCGCGACGGCCCATCGCATTGCCGGCCAGCACGTTCTCCGACACCGTGTGCCACATGAAGCCCGAAGGCGCCACGATCGGCACGCGCCGCGCGATCGCATCCGCTTCGTCGAGCACGCCACGCGCGCCGCCGAAGTGGTCGGCATGGCTGTGGGTGTAGATGAGGCCGGTGACGGGGCGGTTGCCGCGGTGCTCGCGGTACAGCTTGAGCGCCGCCTCTGCAGTTTCCGCCACGGTGAGCGGGTCGACGATGACGACGCCGGTGTCGCCTTCCACGATGGTGATGTTCGAGACGTCGAAGCCGCGCACCTGGTAGATGCGGTCGGTCACCTTGAACAGGCCGTGCAGGTTGTTCAGTCGTGCGTGCTGCCACAGGTTGGCCTGGACGGTGTCGGGCCCCGCCGATTCGTCGAGGAAGGAGAAGTCGCGCAGGCTCCAGTTGACACGGCCCCTGGCGTCGGTGATGTGGGCATCGGGGATCGTGGCGATGAAACCACGCCGGGCGTTGTCGAGGTTTTCCTCTGTGTCGGCCAGGGGCAGCAGGGAGTCCGAGATGTTCATGACAGTGGATCGGGTGGGGAATGAAAAGAAGGCGCGTTTCAGTGCGCCGTTGGCGCGCGTGCCGGCCAGTGGGCATCGCGCAACTCGCGCTTGAGCACCTTGCCGGCACCCGACAGCGGGAGCTCGCCGCGGAACTCCACGCTCTTGGGGCACTTGTAGCCGGCGATCGACTCGCGGCAATGCGCACGCAGGTCGTCTTCGGAAAGACTGGCACCGGGGCGCAGCACGACCACCGCATGCACGGCTTCTACCCAGGTGGGGTGCGGAATGCCGATCACGGCGCACATGGCCACGGCCGGGTGGCGCCCGATCACGCCTTCCACCTCGGCCGAATAGACGTTCTCGCCGCCCGTGACGATCATGTCCTTGATGCGGTCGACCACGAAGAGATGGCCGGCCTCGTCCATCCAGGCGCCGTCGCCGGTGTGGAGCCAGCCGTCGCGCAGCGCGGCGGCGGTCTCGGCGGGCTTATTCCAGTAGCCCAGCGTGATGTTGGGGCCTCGCACGACGATCTCGCCGACGCTCCCCGGTGGCAGTTCCCGGCCCCCACCGTCGACGATCTTCACCTCGACGCCCGGAACGGCGCGGCCCGCGGAGCCCGACAGTCCGAGGGCTCGACCTTGCTCGCCGTGGTTCTCGGGCGGGTTCACGCTGACGATCGGGCAGGCCTCGGTCAGTCCGTACTGGTGGAAGAACTCCACGCCGGGCAAGGCTCTCATCATGTCCTCGAGCACCGTGGGAGGAATCGGAGAGGCGCCATAGCTCAGGCGCTTCACGCTCGACAGGTCGGTGCGCCCGAAATCGGGGTGCGCGATCAGCGCCTGGATCATGGTGGGCACCAGGGCCAGCTCGTTGATGCGCTCGCGCTCGATGGTCCGAAGCAGCTCCGAAGCTTCGAAGCCCGGGACGATCACATGGGTGCCGCCGCTCACGAACTGCATCATGGCGCGGCTGAGCGCACCGATGTGGAAGAGTGGCGCCGAGTGCAGCAGCACGCTGTCACGCAGCGGCGGGATCGCTGCAATGCGCTGCAGGCTGCCGCACCACAGGTTGCGATGCGTCTGAATGACGCCCTTCGGAAAGCCCGTGGTGCCGCCCGTGTACATGATGCAGGCCAGATCGGCGTCGGCGCGCCGGGCATCGGGGATGGGCGCCGAATGCGCGATCAGGTGCTCGTGGCAAAGCATGCCTTGCGGCGCCTCTTCCTCGCCGAGATGGATCAGCCGTGGCGCATGACGTGCGCTGGCGCGGATGGCATCGGCCAGCGGCGCAAAGCGGTCGTCGACGAACAGCAAGCGGGTGTCGCAGTCGTCGAGTGAGTAGACGATCTCGGGCACGCTCCAGCGGATGTTCACCGGGTTCAGCACCGCACCGGCCCACCAGGTGGCCATCAGGACTTCCAGGTAGCGGTCGGAGTTGAGCGCCAGGATGCCTACGCGGTCGCCAGGCCTTACATCCAGGTGCTGCAGCGCCCCGGCCAGGCGCGCCACGCGCTCGGCGAATTCCCTGAAGCTGCGGCGCCGGCCGCCAAACACGGTGGCGGTGAGTTGGGGTGTCTGCTGCAGCGATCGCTGAAGCCCTTGGGTCATTTGCATGGGTCGTCTCTACGCTGGATCACGGGTGCCAGTGGAGCAGGCATGGCGTCGCGCTGCGCCACCCGCCTCAGGGGGCGGGAAAGCCAGCAGCGCCTTTCGGGGGAAATCTGTCTCGCCGGTGACATCGGCCGCCACCCGTTGCAGGTGGTGGCGAGTCGGGAGGCGCTGCCTATCGTCAGGCCGTTCCCAAAGAAAAGGAGACGGGCAATGAAAGTGACGCGCAGCGTCTTCCGCGAAGACCACGAGATGTACCGTGAAACGGTCCGCCGTTTCCTCGAGAAGGAGTGCCTGCCGCGGCAGGCAGCCTGGGACGCGGCCGGCCAGGTCGACCGCGAGACATGGCTGAAGGCCGGTCGAGAGGGCCTGCTGTGTGCCTCGCTGCCCGAGGAATACGGCGGCGGTGGTGGTGATTTCGGACACGCGGCCGTGTTCGCGGAAGAGACCGCGCGTTCGGGCGTGAGCGGCCCGGCTTTCGGCATGCATTCGGACATCATCGCGCCCTACATCCATCGCGCGGGCAACGAGGAGCAGAAGAAGAAGTGGCTGCCCGGTGCGGCCTCGGGCGAACTGATCCTCGCCATCGCCATGACCGAGCCGGGCACCGGCAGCGACCTGAAGGCAGTGCGCACCACGGCGCATCGCGACGGCGACCACTACGTCATCAACGGCAGCAAGACCTTCATCAGCAACGGCCTCATTGCCGACCTCATCATCGTGGTCTGCAAGACCGATCCGGCAGCGGGCGCCAAGGGCATCAGCCTGATCGCGGTGGAGGCGACTCGCGCGGGCTTTCGGCGCGGGCGCAAGCTGCAGAAGGTCGGCCAGTTCGCGCAGGACACGGCCGAGCTGTTCTTCGACAACGTGCGCGTGCCGGTGGGCAACCGGCTGGGTGAGGAGGGCAAAGGCTTCGCCTATCTGATGGGCGAGTTGCCGCAGGAGCGCTTCTCGATCGCGGTGGCGGCTGCCGCGCGCCTGGAGCGCGCGCTGGAAACCACCATCGACTACGTGAAGGACCGTCGCGTGTTCGGCCAGACCGTGTGGGACTTCCAGAACACCAAGTTCAAGCTGGCCGACATCAAGGCGCAGGCGGTGGCCGTCCGCACCCTGATCGACCACTACCTGGCCGAGCACATGCGCCGACGCCTGACGCTCGAAGAAGCGGCGATCGCCAAGCTCTTCTCCACCGAGACGCTGGGCAAGGCCATCGACGAGATGGTGCAGTTGCACGGCGGCTACGGCTACATGCTCGAGTACCCGATCGCGCGCGACTTCGTCGACACGCGCGTCACGCGCATCTATGGCGGCACCAGCGAAGTGATGCGCGACCTGATTTCCCGAAAGCTCTGAGGCACTGGCGCCTCGACGAGCCTCCCCTTCAACACACCAAGGAAAACCCAATGACCCGCAAAGTCATCGTTGCCGGCGTCGGCATGATCCCGTTCAGGAAACCCGGAACCAGCGAGCCCTACGACGTGATGGGCGAACTGGCGGTGCGACAGGCGCTCCAGGATGCCGGCCTGGACTACACCGACGTGCAGCAGGCCTATGCCGGCTACGTGTACGGCGACTCCACCTGCGGCCAGAAGGCCCTCTATCGCGTGGGCATGTCCGGCATACCGGTCATCAACGTGAACAACAACTGCGCCACCGGCTCGACCGCACTGTACCTGGCGCGTCAGGCCGTGCAGAGCGGCGCCGTGGACTGCGCGCTGGCCGTGGGCTTCGAGCAGATGAACCCGGGCGCGTTGAAGTCCCGCTGGGACGACCGCAAGCCCGCTCTGGAGCGCGCGCTGGAGGTGGTGGACGAGCTGGTCGGGATGCCCGAAATTCCGTCGGCCATCCGCCAGTTCGCCGGCGCCGGTCGAGCGCACATGGACAAGTACGGCACCAGGCTGGAGACCTTCGCTGCCATCCGTGCCAAGGCCAGTCGCCATGCCGCGCGCAATCCGCTGGCCGTGTTCCGCAACGTGGTGAGCACCGAGGACGTGATGAATGCGCCCATGCTGTGGGACGGCGTCATCACCCGACTGATGGCCTGTCCACCCACCTGCGGTGGCGCGGCGGCCCTCGTCGTCTCGGAAGATTTCGCCAGGAAGCGCGGCCTTCGAACGGACGTCTTCATCGCCGGGCAGTCGATGACCACCGACACGCCCAGCACCTACGAAGCGCGCGACATGATCCGCGTCGTGGGTTTCGACATGACGCGTCTGGCCGCCGAGCAGGCCTACGCGCAGGCCGGCATCGGTCCGGATGACGTGGACGTGATCGAGCTGCACGACTGCTTCGCGCAGAACGAACTGATCACCTACGAGGGCCTGGGCCTCGCGGCCGAAGGCGAAGGCCCGAAGCTGGTGGAAGACGGCGACAACACCTATGGCGGCAAGTGGGTGGTCAACCCGTCGGGCGGCCTGCTGTCGAAGGGTCACCCGCTGGGCGCCACCGGCCTTGCCCAGTGCTACGAACTCACGCACCAGTTGCGCGGCAGTGCATCGGACCGCCAGGTGTCCGGCGCGCGCGTGGCGCTGCAGCACAACCTGGGCCTGGGCGGCGCGGGCGTGGTGACCATCTACCAGAAGGCCGATTGAAATGATCGACAACAAGCACATCGGCATGAAGCTGCCGGTCTACAAGGCAACGGCCGAGATCGGCCAGCTGCGCTTCTTCGCCAAGTCCGTCGGCGAGACCAATCCCATCTACCTCGACGAATCCGCAGCGCGCGACGCTGGCTACACGGGCGTGCCGCTGCCGCCCACCTTCCTGTTCTCGCTCGAATTCCAGATTCCGTCGAACGCATGGCGTGAGGAACTGGGCATCGATCCCAGCCGCATCCTGCACGGGGAGGAGTCGTTCCAATACCACCGCACGGCCTACGCCGGCGACAGCCTGCAGTTCGAAACCCGCATTGCCGACATCTACGACAAGAAGGGCGGGGCGCTGTCCTTCGTGGTGCGCGAGACCCGCGTGACCGATCAGCGTGGCGAGCACGTGGCCGATCTGCGCAGCGTGCTCGTGCACCGCAACTGAACCACCTGCCAGGAGACGACATCCATGACTGCCACTACCAGGCTCGATCTGCTCAAGGTGGGCGATACGCTGCCGCCGCTGTCGCTGCCCGCCATCAGCCGCACGACGCTGGCGCTGTTCGCCGGCGGCTCCGGCGACCACAACCGCATTCACATCGACACCGACTACGCGCGCGCCGCCGGCATGACCGACGTTTTCGCGCACGGCATGTTGTCGATGGCCTACCTGGGCCGACTGCTCACGCAGTGGGTGGACCAGCGCCGCATCCGCAGCTTCGGCGTGCGCTTCACCGGCATCACGCATCTGGGCCACGTCATCACCT
Organism: Variovorax jilinensis; assembly: GCF_030316885.1. Taxonomy (GTDB): domain Bacteria; phylum Pseudomonadota; class Gammaproteobacteria; order Burkholderiales; family Burkholderiaceae_C; genus Variovorax; species Variovorax jilinensis. The sequence continues at coordinate 88,908 of NZ_JASZYQ010000008.1, forward strand.
GCACTGGCAAGGTGGTGGCACTCCTGGAGGTCGACGGTGAGCAGCGTGCCAAGGTCGAGATCCAGACCGCCAATCAATACGGCGACGTGAAGATCGTGGGCGACGCCATCGTCGCGCTATGAGCCCTACGCGCCGCTTTTCATTCCAACCCCCACAACATTTCTGGAGATAGACAATGGGAACTCTTGACGGCAAGGTGGCACTGGTCACCGGTTCGGGTCGTGGCATCGGCCAGGCCATCGCGATGAAGCTCGCCAGCAAGGGTGCGCGCATCGTCCTCAACGACCTGGATGCCGACCCGGCCAACGAAACGGCAGAGCTCATCAGGAAGGCCGGTGGCCAGGCCGTCGCCTGCGCTGGCAACGTGAGTGCGCCGGACTTCGCCGAGCGCTACATCAAGACCGCGATGGATGCCTACAAGGGCATCGACATCATCGTGAACAATGCCGGATTCACCTGGGACGACGTGATCCAGCGCATGAGCGACGAGCAGTGGTATGCCATCGTCGATTGCCACATGACGGCGCCGTTCCGCATCCTGCGTGCCGCCTATCCCGTCATCAAGGCGCAGGCCGCCGCCGATGCCGAGAAAGGCGTCGTGGTCAACCGCAAGGTGGTGAACGTGTCCTCCACCTCGGCGCTCAACGGCAATGCCGGCCAGATGAACTACTCGTCGGCCAAGGCCGGCGTGATCGGCATGACGCGCGCGCTCAGCCGCGAATGGGGCCGCTTCAACGTCAACGTGAATGCGGTGGCATTCGGCCTCATCCACACCCGAATGACGAACGCCGATGCCAAGGCCGGCGCCACGGTGAACATCGAGGGCAAGGAGATCCGGGTCGGCCTGAATCCCGAACTTCTCAAGAGCCATGCGCAGCGCAATCCCCTGGGCCGCGGCGGCACGCCGGAGGAAGCGGCAGGCGCGGTCTATCTGTTCTGCCTGCCCGAGTCCAACTACATCACGGGCCAGGTGGTGGCCGTGGCTGGCTCGCCGCAGTAGGGAAGCGCCGAATGAGCGACACCGCGGGCACCGGCGGGGCGCGACGCCTGCTGCATACGCGCGAAGTGGTGTGCCAGGGCTGGGTGCGCGAGGACGGGCTGTTCGACTTCGAGGCCCGGCTGCGCGACATCTCGGCCGATGGAACCGACCTGTATTTCAAGCAGGTCGATGCCGGCGGGTTGCTGCATGGCCTGCGCCTGACGATGACCATCGATGCGGACATGCAGATCGTCCACATGCAGGCGCACTCGGACACCGTACCGACGCCCTGGTGCAGCGAGAGCAGCAAGCCGTACGACCAGTTGGTCGGACTGCGCATCGGGCCGGGTTTCACCCAGCTCATGAAGGAACGCGTGGGTGGCCGCAAGGGCTGCACCCATCTCACCGAGCTCATCGGTCCGCTGGCCACCACGGCCGTGCAAACCGTGATGGCGCTGCGCCGGGAAACGCGCGACATGGCGGCCGAGTTGCAAGGATCCGATCCGATGCCGCGCCCCATGGTGTACGACACCTGCCACACCTATCGCGCGCAAGGGCAGGCGATCCAGGTGATCTGGCCGGAGCATCGACGCACTGGGGAAACACCACCCCCCGGCGTGGGTGGCGCACCGCGGGTCGCCTGATTCCATCATTCGCGTCAACATGAGAGGCGATATGGAGACACCTGCGATGCACCCGACGATACCCACGCCCGCCAGTGGCGCCCACGGCTACCGGCCAACGCCCTTTCCGCGGCGCAAGGCCGTGTGCGAGCGGCGCGCGGATGGCACGTTGATCCTGCGCAACGTGGCCACGCCGCCGGAGCCCCAGCACATCGGCTTTGCCGGCTACGTTCCGCAGTGGGCGGCCCGGCGACCCGAGACCAATGCCTTCTGCGAGCGCGATGCCCATGGCCAATGGCGCTGCCTGACCTGGGCAGAGCTGTGGGAGCAGGTACAGCGCATCGGCAGCGCAATTCTCCAGATGGGGCTGGGCCCCGGCCGCCCGCTCATGGTGCTTTCAGCCAACTCGCTCGAGCATCTGCAACTGATGCTGGCCGCCGAGTTCGTGGGCGTGCCATTCGCAGCGGTATCGCCCGCCTACTCGCTGCTCAGCCGCGATCTCGTGCGGCTTGCGGGCGTGTGCGAGCTGGTGCCGCCCGCGGCCGTCTTCGTGCAAGACGTGCAGCCGTTCTCGCGCGCGCTGGGGTCGCCGGCCCTCGCGGGCCTGCCGGTCATCGCGGTCAACAACGCGATCGATGGCCAGACCACTTGGCAGTCGCTGGTTCAAGCGCCGCTTTCGCCCAAGCGCCGCGACGCCGTGCTGCAGGCGCATCGCGACATCGAGGCCGCGGACGTCGCCCGCGTGCTCTTCACATCCGGCTCCACAGGGGTGCCCAAGGGTGTGCCGATCAGCTACGGCAACCTGCAAGGCACTGCGGCCAACCTGCTGGACATGTTCGGCATGCTGCAGGAGACGCAAACCGTGTTCCTCGACTGGCTGCCCTGGCACCACGCCCTGGGCGGGGTGCTGAACCTTGGGCGCTCACTGCTGCTGGGCGCCACGCACTACATCGACGATGGCAAGCCGCTGCCCGGCATGTTCGATCGCACCGTGCGCAATCTTCGCGAGGTATCGCCCACGCTGCTGACCAGCGTGCCCGCGGCCTGGACGATGCTCGCGGCCGAGCTGGAGCGCGATCCGCAGCTGGCGCGCAGCGTGTTTTCCCGCGTGCTCAATTTCGGCTATGGCGGCGCCAGTCTGCCGTCCGGTGTCAACGAGCGCATCCAGCGCGTGGCCGAGCGCACCGTGGGCGAACGCATCATGTTCGCCACCGGCCTGGCGTCCACTGAAACCGCGGGCGTGGGCACCTACCGCATGTGGGCCAGCGAAGACCTGGCGAACATCGGCATGCCGGCGCCCGGCACCGAGATCAAGCTGGTGCCGCTCGAAGACGGTGCCCGCTACGAGATCCGGGTGCGCGGCCCGCACAACTTCGCCGGCTACATCGGCCGGCCGGATCTGACCGCCGCCGCCTTCGACGAAGAGCGCTTCTTTCGCCTGGGCGATGCGGTGCGGCTGGTCGACGCGAGCGATCCAACTCAGGGGCTGCATTTCGACGGCCGTGTCGGCGAGGACTTCAAGCTCGTGAGCGGCACATGGGTGAGAACCGGCGCCGTGCGGCTGGCGCTGGTGGAGCGCTGCGCACCGCTGATCAGCGACGCCGTGATCTGCGGCCATGACCGTGACTACGTGGCGGCACTCGCCTGGCCCAACGTGGCGGCCTGCCAGCAGCTGGCCCCCGAGCTGGCCAACCTCGATGCCGCTGCGCTGGTCAAGCATCCTTTGCTCCTGGCGGCCCTGCGAGAGCGCCTGGGCGGGAACGACGGTCATTCAAGCCTTGCAGTCGAACGCGTCCTGCTCATGGACGAGCCGCCCTCGATGGACGCCAACGAGATCGCCGACAAGGGCTATGTGAACCAGGCTGCCACTCGAACGCGGCGCGCACATCTGGTGCGGGAGCTGTACAGCGAGCCCGTTCCCGAACACCTTGCTTGCGCCCACTGACGGGCTCGACGCAGCCCTCACGGATCGAAGAAAAGCATCGGAGACATCATGAAACTGAAGAACTTCCTTGTAGCTGCCCTGGTCGCCCTGACGGCCCTGAATAGTGCTCCGGCTCTCGCACAGGAAAGCTACCCCGCCAAGACCATCACCCTGGTGCTGCCGGCGCCGCCGGCCGGTGCCACCGACGTGCTGGCGCGTGTATTCGCCGAGGAACTGGGCAAGCGCCTGAAGACCGCGGTGATCGTGGACAACAAGCCCGGCGGTGGCGGCATGCTGGGCGCCGCTGCCGTCGCGCGCGCCACTCCGGATGGCTACACGCTGCTGTTCACGCACGCCGCACCGATCTACTACGCCCCCTACATGTTCTCCAAGGTCGCGTACGAAGTGCGTCGCGACTTCGCCTTCATCACCGAGATCTGCTCGGCCAACCTGGTGTTCGCGGTCAACAAGGACGTGCCCGCCCGCAACATGAACGAGTTCATCGCCTGGGCGGAGAAGAACAAAGGCAAGACCAACTACGGTTCGTACGGCGTGGGCTCGGCCAGCCACCTGCTCAGTGCCCACCTGAGCGAATCACGCAAGCTCGACATGGTGCATGTGGGCTACAAGGGTGAGGCGCCCATGATCCAGGACATGGTCGCAGGCCAGATTCCGGCGGGCATCGGCACCCTGGGCACCATGGCACCGCACATTGCAAGCGGCAGCCTGCGGGCGCTGGCCGTCATCGGTGACGGCCGTCTGGCCGAGTTGCCGCAAGTGCCCACCATGGAGGAGCAGGGGTTTCGGGATGCCGAGTTCAAGCTGGTGGGTGGCGTGATGCTCATGGCGCCCGCCAAGACGCCCGATGCCGTGCTGGCACGCCTGGAAAAGGAAGCGCGCGAGATCGTTCAGGGCGCACCCATGAAGGCCCGCTTTCAGGCCTTCGGCCTGGGCCCGATGGGCAACAGTTCCGCCGAGTTCCGCAAGAACTTCGAATCGAGCGGACCGTTGATTCAGAGGCTGATCCTGGTGTCCGGAGCGAAAGTTGATTGATAGCGAACGACATTCTTCCGAATTCTGCTAGGCCGTGACCTCGAAAGCTTGATTCAGCCTGCACTTGGCAAAGAAGGGCTGACCGGAGCCCGGAACGCCATCTGACGGTCGACAAGGGGTAGTTTGACTCGGCTTCGATGTGGAGCGGACCTAGTACTCAGGGAGCATCGGGCGGCTATGACTGCAGTAGCGCCGGAATCGGTCGTCGATGCAGAGATGCTAGACCCAGCCGAATGACCGTAAACCTTGCCACAGCTGAACTTCGATGCTGCTCGCGTCAGACAGCAATCGCTGCATAGCCGTCGTACGGGCGGTGGCAGGGTGCCGTTGCGCCAGATCTAGTGGGTTCGCCCCTCATATCGTCATACGCCGGACCGAAATTGCCGCTCGATGGTCATGACGGCGCGACCGAGGCATCGGGCGCAAACAAACCCTTGGCCACCAGCTTCTCGTAAATGTCAGCTAAGGCCTCGACGGACATGGAAGAACGGTCGATGTACTTGTACTTGAACAGCATCGTCATGTAGCTCCGGATGCCCATGAGCATGAACACCATGGGACCGAGTTCTTCGCGGGTGTAGTCGCGGATCTCAGCCCGGTCCTGGCTGCGCTGAAGGGACTTGAGGTAACCCTCGTACAGCATGACGACGTGGCGGTGGTATGCCGCGGGTGCGAAGACCTCAGCTTCATTGAGGATGCGCAGGAAGCCTGGGTTGCGGCGGCAGAAGTCGAAGTACGCCATGAATCGCGCACGCTCGCGCGCGGTGCCGGTGAGCGACACGTCCATCTTTGCGCTCACGTGGGCGATCAACCGCTCGCCGAGGAAAGGCAGAAGCTGGTCGAAGATGTCCTGCTGGCTCTCGAAGTAGTTGTAGAACGTGCCGTTGGCGATGTTGGCTCGTTTGGTCATTTTTGCGACCGTGGCGAGCGCATAGCCTTCCTCGCCGACCACCTCGATCGCCGCTTCCATCAGCGCGCGTCGTGTCTGCTCCTGCTTGTCGCTGCGGCTGCGCTTGACCCGGATGAGAGAGTTCGTCATAAGTTTCGGACTAGTGCGAGAGAGGACGCGCGAGCGCACGCTTGAGGATCTTGCCCGAGGCGTTGCGCGGCAAGTCCGGCATCAGCGTGAGCGTCTTGGGCACCTTGAAGCGGGCGAGGCGGCTCCCGCAAAATTCGAGCAGTTCGGCCGCCGTGGCCGTAGCTCCGTTCTTCAACACCACGAATGCGGCGCCGACCTCGCCCCAACGTGCATCGGCCACGCCGATCACGGCGGAAAGCAGCACTGCAGGATGGTCGCCGAGCACGCGCTCGATCTCGGCGGGATAGACGTTCTCGCCGCCCGAAATGAACATGGCCTTGAGCCGATCGACCACGTGAACATAGCCATCTTCGTCGACCAGGACGCCGTCGCCGGTCTTGAACCAACCGTCTTCGAAGGCGCTGCGCGTCGCGTCCTCGTTGCGCCAGTAGCCGGACATGGTCAGCGGGCCTCGGACCCACAGTTCGCCGGCGGTGCCTTCGGCGCATGACGCTCCGTTCGCATCAACGACCTTCATCTCCACATGGAGGGTCGGATGGCCGCTGCTTCCGATTTTGCTGCGCGCCGCATCGAGCTCGGTCACGAAGATGGCTGGACCGATTTCCGACATGCCATAGGCGGGTTGCAACGGAATACCGTCGTCCAGCAATTGTTCGATCAGCGCGTTGGGACTCGGGGCGCCGCCTAGGCCGGCCACTTCAAGGTACTTGAGGACACCTGGGGCATAGGCCGGGCTTTGTGTGAGCCGTGCGTAGTGCGTAGGGGTGCCGAAGAAGTGCGTGACCCGCAAGCTGTCATCGGCCATCAGCGCGAGTGCTCGCGCTGGCTCGTAGTCGCGCTGCACGACGACAGTGCCACCGGCGTACAGCACGGCGCTGGAATAGCAGTGCAGACCGCCGGTATGGAAGGTCGGCATCGAGCAAAGGAATACAGATCGATCGCCGATCCGCGCGGGGCTCAGCCAGCACATCACGTTGGCGTGGATCATGCGGTATGAGAGCATCGCGCCCTTGGGTCGCCCCGTGGTGCCGGAGGTGTAGACGATCATCCAGATGGTCTCAGCTTCCACGCGGCATGGAACTGCAGGTCGTTCGCCTTGCGTCAGGCGTTCGTAGGCAGACTCCTTCGATGCTTGGGCATCGATGGCGACGCTGGGGCAATCGGGCGGTATCAGGTGGCTGAAATCGGCGTCATGGAAGGTCACGCCCGGGTCGCAATCCGCCAGGATCCACTGCAACTCGTCGGCACTGAGCCGCCAGTTGATGGGGACGAAGATCGCGCCGATACGCGCGCAGGCGAACTGCAGTTCGAATGCCTCCGAGCAACTCTTCGACACCAGCGCGACGCGGTCGCCGAATTGGATGCGATGGTGTGCCTGCAGCGCACCGGCCAATGCGTTCACGCGGCGATCCAGTTCACCGTAGCTGAGGGAAACCGCCTTGGCATCGTCGACCAGCGCCAGGCGCGCCCCCCGATAGCGCGCGTGATGAGAAAGCCAGTCGTTGTAGATCAGATCGTGGTCCATGTCGAAACGCAGAGCTCTTTTATGAGTGGAGCGTGACCGGGCAGGGCGGTGCCCGACCCCCGTGCAAAGCGCCAAGCGTAACTCGGCGCGCGTCCCGCCAAACGCCGCTGAGCCGTACGGCATCCGTTGGGTTGCGGAGCGGCTTGCGGGCCCGTTGGAACGCCTGCCGGAAGCGAGCTCAAGGGAGCAGACAGCCGATCGACCGCGCATCATTCCCTGCATAAATGAATGTACAGCCATCTAAAGTTCTCCAACGGAGCGTCGAAAAAACACTTATAACTCAACAGCTTGCGCCACTTAAGTTCATAATAAATGACTGCCAATTCATATTTAGCTTGACATTGTCGGGTGGGCTCGCGATGATTCGGCGACCGCTCAAAGACCAGGAGACCTCATGAAAACACTGCTTCAACTCACCCTGTGCGCCACCGCGCTGGCGACGGCGTCGCTGGCCCAGGCCCAGATTTCCAACGACAAGGTGCGCATCGGGTTCATCAGCGACCTGACGGGTCCGTTTGCCGACAACGATGGCGCAGGCGGTCTCGAAGCCATTCGCATGGCGGTCGCCGACTTCGGCGGTACGGTGGGGGGCAAGCCGATCGAGATCGTTTCGGCCGACCACCAGAATAAGGCGGACATCGCTTCCGCCAAGGCGCGCGAATGGGCTGACACGCAGGGCGTCGACATGGTGGTCGGCGGTGCGAATTCCGCGGCGATGCTGTCCATCAACAAGATGGTCCCCGAGAAAAAGTTCGTTTTCATGGTGGTGTCGGCGGGCGCGACCCAGTTCACCAACGAAGAATGCACGCCCTACACGGTGCAATACGCGTACAACACGACCGCTGTCGCCCGAACGCTGGGCTCAGCGGTTGTGGCGCAAGGCGGAAAGTCCTGGTATTTCCTGACCACCGACTACACCTTCGGCCATTCGCTCGAGAACGAAGCCTCCAAGGTCGTCGCCGCCTCGGGCGGCACTGTGCTCGGCAAGGTGCGGCACCCGATCAGCGCCTCGGACTTCTCGTCCTTCCTCATCCAGGCGCAGGGTTCCAAGGCGCAAGTCCTCGGCCTCGCCTCATCGGGCAGCGATACCTTGAATGCCATCAAGGGGGCGAAGGAATTCGGGTTGACCAAGAACATGAAACTGGCCGGCCTGCTCATGTTCGTCGGCAACATCGACAGCCTGACCTTGAACAACGCTCAAGGACTGCTCTTGACCGAAGGCTGGTATTGGGACCAGAGCGATGAATCCCGAAAGTTCGCCGCCCGCTACTTCGAGAAGATGAAGCGCATGCCCAACAGCCTGCAGGCCGCGGACTACTCCGCAACCCTGACCTATCTGAAGGCGGTGCAGGCGGCCGGCAGCGACAACGCCGACAAGGTGATGCCGGAACTCAAGAAGATGAAGATCGACGACATGTACGCAAAGGGGTTCATTCGCGCCGACGGCCAGATGATCCACGACTTCTACCTGTACGAAGTCAAGAAGCCGGCCGAATCCAAGAAGCCCTGGGATTACCTCAAGCAGATAGCCGTCGTCCCTGGCGACAAGGCGTTCGCGTCGCTGTCCGATTCGACCTGCCCGCTGGTCAAGAAGTAATCCGAGCGGCCTAGCACGGGATGGCCGCACGGCTGTCCCGCCGCGCAATAGAAGGCACGCACTCGCGTCGCCTTGCGGTGTCCCACGTCCTCCTGTCGTCGGGGACTGTCGACCCACATCACGTTGAAGAAGGTCTACCATGAATGCTCAAGCCAAGGTTGCGCTCGTCACTGGCGGCGCGCGAGGCATCGGCGATGCAATCGTCCAAGGCCTTCAGGGCGCCGGCTCCAAGGTCTTCTCCCTGGACCGAAGCGCCCCCGAGCATCCACGCGATGGTGTGGCCTACCTCGAGGCGGATGTGTCCGACCCAGTCAGCGTGGCGCAGGCGTTTCGGGCCATCGATGCCGCAGGCACGGGCATCGACACCGTGGTGCACAACGCGGGCATCCAGCGCTCGGGCCTGTGCGGCCAGATGAGTTTCGAGGATTGGTCTAAGGTGTTGGGGACTCACCTGAATGGCATGTTCCTGTGTGCCACCCACGCGATCCCGCGCATGATCGCGCAGGGCAGGGGGGGCGCGATCATCGGCATCGCATCGACGGCAGCATTCGTGGGCCTGCCGGGTCGTGGGCCCTACACCGCAGCGAAGGCAGGCATCGTGGGCTTGGCCCGCTGCCTCGCGGTCGAAACCGCGCCGCACCGCATTCGGGTCAACGCCGTCGCTCCAGGCTTTACGCGCACCGCCATCATCGAAGACGCAGTCGCGAACGGCTCCTTGCGCGAGGACTGGATGCTGGAACGGGTGCCCTTGGGTCGCCTGGCGGAGCCGCTCGAGATTGCGAATGCAGTGAAATACCTCGCGAGCGACGATGCCAGCTACGTGACCGGCCAGACCCTGGTCGTGGACGGCGGCTGGAGCACGCAGGGCATGCATCACTCGCCGGCCTGGCTTCAGCAGGCGGCCGCGTGATCGACCACGCTCCGAGCGCCTTGTCGGCCTGGCGCTCTCGACCACTTCCGGTCGAAGCCGGATGGATCGACAGCTATGGCCACATGAACGCGGGGCGCTACTTCCAGCTCTTCATCGACGAAGGTTACGCGCTGATGGAAAAGCTGGGCCTTGGCGCGAGCTACACGAAGCAGCACGGCGCCGGCATCTTCGTGGTGGACGCCCACATACGGTTCCTGCGCGAACTGACGCTCGGCGCCCGGGTGCATGTGCGTCTGCGGGTACTGGAGGTGGACCGCCTGCGCCTTCTCGTGCTCATGGAACTGGTCGACGAGGACCGCGACCTCACGGTCGCCACGCTCGAACAGTTGTCCGTGCATGCGGACCTTGGCAACCGAAAGGCAAGGTCCTTTCCCGATCCTTTGCGACAAGCGATCGAGCTTGTTGCGAACGTGCATTCCGCGCTCGCACTGCCGGTGGGCCATACCCGCCATCTGCATTGCGCCGGCACGGCCTCCGCCTGATTCAACTTCGATCATGAAAATGAGCCCCGACATCATTCTCGAAACACGCCAGCTCACCAAGGAATTCAAGGGTTTCACCGCGGTCAGCAAGGTCGATCTGTCAGTCGTTCGCGGCTCGATCCACGCGCTGATCGGGCCGAACGGAGCGGGCAAGACCACCTGCTTCAACCTGCTCACCAAGTTCCTCGAGCCGACCGCGGGCACCATCCTCTTCAACGGCGAGGACATCACGGGCGAGCGCCCGGCGCAGATCGCGCGCCGCGGCATCATCCGCTCGTTCCAGATCTCGGCCGTGTTCCCGCACCTCACGCTGCTGGAGAACGTGCGCCTGGGCCTGCAGCGTGCGCTCGGCACCAGCTTTCATTTCTGGAAGAGCGAGAAGTCGCTCAAGCCGCTCGATGCCCGCGCCCGCGTGCTGCTGGCCGAGGTCGGCCTGGAAGACCTGGCCGACGAGCTGACCGTGAACCTGCCCTACGGCCGCAAGCGCGCGCTCGAGATCGCCACCACGCTGGCGATGGAGCCCGAGCTGATGCTGCTCGACGAGCCCACGCAGGGCATGGGCCACGAAGACGTGCATCGCGTGGCCGAGCTCATCAAGCGTGTCTCGGCCGGCCGCACCATCCTCATGGTGGAGCACAACATGAGCGTGGTCTCGACCATCGCCGACACGATCACGGTGCTGCAGCGCGGCGCCGTGCTGGCCGAGGGCCCGTATGCCGAGGTGTCGCGCAACCCGCAGGTGATGGAGGCCTACATGGGCACCACCGACGGCGCCTTGCAGGGAGCCCACTGATGGCGACTCCCGCACTCGAAATCAAGGACCTGCAAGCCTGGTACGGCGAATCGCACGTGCTGCACGGCGTCGACATGGTGGTGCAGCCCGGCGAGGTGGTGACGCTTCTCGGGCGCAACGGCGCGGGGCGCACCACGACGATGCGCGCGGTGCTGGGCCTCACGGGCGCCCGCAAGGGCAGCATCAAGGTCAACGGCACCGAGACCATCGGCATGGCGACGCACCGCATCGCGCACCACGGCATCGGCTACTGCCCGGAGGAGCGCGGCATCTTCGCGAGCCTCTCGTGCGAGGAGAACCTGATGCTGCCGCCGGTGCTGAAGGGCGCGGGGCAGGGCATGTCGGTGGAAGAGATCTACGAGATGTTCCCGAACCTGGCCGAGCGGCGCCACAGCCAGGGCACGCGGCTGTCGGGCGGCGAGCAGCAGATGCTGGCGGTGGCGCGCATCCTGCGCACGGGCGCCAGGCTGCTGCTGCTGGACGAGATCTCCGAGGGGCTGGCGCCGGTGATCGTGCAGGCGCTGGCGCGAATGATCCACATGCTGCGCAGCAAGGGCTACACGGTGGTGATGGTGGAGCAGAACTTCCGCTTCGCAGCCCCCCTGGCCGACCGCTTCTACGTGATGGAGCACGGACGCATCGTCGAGAAGTTCGGCGCCGCCGAGCTCGAATCGAAGATGCCGGTGCTCAACGAGCTGCTTGGCGTCTGACGCCCAACCATTCGCCGCGATCTCTCATGTCCCTCCTTGACATTTCACTGCCAGCCTTGATGAGCCAGCTTCTGCTGGGCCTGGTCAACGGCTCCTTCTACGCCATCCTGAGTCTCGGGCTGGCCGTCATCTTCGGCCTGCTCAACGTCATCAACTTTGCGCATGGTGCGTTCTTCATGCTCGGGGCCGTACTCACCTGGATGGCCTCGAACTACCTTGGTGTCGGCTATTGGCCGATGCTGCTAGCGGCGCCGCTGGTGATCGGCGGGTTCGGGATACTGGTCGAGCGGCTGCTCCTGCGATGGGTCTACAAGCTCGACCACCTGTACGGTCTTTTGCTCACACTCGGCCTGACCCTGCTGCTGGAAGGTGTCTTTCGTTCGATCTACGGCGTCTCCGGCCTTTCGTATGACACGCCTGACCTGCTCGCCGGCGCGACCGACGTCGGCTTCATGGTGCTGCCCAACTACCGTGCGTGGGTCGTGGTCGCTTCGCTGGCCGTGTGCTTCGCCACCTGGTACGTCATCGAGAGGACCAAGCTCGGGTCCTACCTCCGTGCGGGCACCGAGAACCCCAAGATGGTGGAAGCCTTCGGCGTCAACGTGCCGCTGATGGTGACCTTGACATATGCGTTCGGCGTTGCGCTCGCGGCATTTGCGGGCGTGTTGGCGGCCCCTGTCATGCAGGTTTCGCCACTGATGGGGCAGAACCTGATCATCACGGTCTTCGCCGTGGTGGTGATCGGCGGCATGGGATCCATCATGGGCTCGATCCTGACGGGACTCGGGCTCGGCCTGATCGAGGGAGTGACCAAGGTGGTGTATCCCGAGGCGTCCGCGACGGTCGTCTTCGTGATGATGGTTCTCGTGCTGGCCGTTCGGCCCTCGGGTCTGTTCGGGAAGGAAAAGTGATGAAGACGGTTTCCAACTTCGCCTATGTGCTGCTGCTGGGTGTTTTGCTGGCAGCGCCATTTCTCGGTGCCTATCCGGTGTTCATGATGAAGCTCATGTGCTTCGCGCTCTTCGCATCGTCCTTCAACCTGCTTTTGGGCTACACAGGGCTCCTGTCCTTCGGGCACGCAGCCTTTTTCGGCGGCGCCGCATATGTCACCGGCCATGTAGTCAAGGTGTGGGGACTGACGCCGGAGGTGGGCCTGGTCGCAGGCGCCGGCATCGGCGCGGTGCTTGGCTGGGTCTTCGGACTGCTGGCGATCCGCCGCCAGGGCATCTACTTCGCGATGATCACGCTGGCACTTGCGCAGATGATCTATTTCTTTGCCCTGCAGGTGCCGTTCACGGGAGGTGAGGACGGCCTCCAGGGTGTACCGCGCGGCAAGCTCTTCGGTGTGGTCGATCTCGGCAACGACCTCACGATGTACTACGTGACCCTTGTCGTGGTGGTGGCTGCCTTCCTGCTGATCTGGCGCGTTGTGCAGTCGCCCTTCGGGCAGGTCCTGAGAGGAATCAAGGAGAACGAACCGCGTGCGATCTCGCTGGGATACGACGTGTCGCGCTTCAAGCTTCTCGCGTTCGTGCTGTCGGCGGCCCTGGCGGGTCTGGCCGGCTCGTTGAAGACCCTCGTCCTGGGGTTTGCAACGCTTACCGATGTGCACTGGTCGTCCTCGGGTTCGGTGATCCTCATGACGCTGGTCGGCGGCCTGGGCATGCTGTCGGGCCCTCTGGTCGGCGCGACCGTCATCGTTGCGCTGGAGAACAAGTTGGGTGAGCTCGGCAATGCGCTGTCGTCACTGCTCGGCATCGAGTGGCTCCGGACGCTCGGCGACTCCGTGACCATCGTCACGGGCCTGATCTTCGTGGTGTGCGTCCTGGCGTTCCGGCGCGGCATCATGGGCGAGCTGGAATCCTGGCTGCGCCGCTTCACCCGTCGAACCCACGAGGACACACCATGACCACCGATTCCCGGCTTCCGAATTTCCGTGCGCTGTCACCGGAGCAACGCGTAGACTTTTTGGTCCAGACCGGCGCACTGAGCGCTGCGGCGGGTGAACTTCTCGCGGTGCCTGGAGCGCTTGCGCTGCCTGTCGCCGACGGCATGATCGAGAACGTCATCGGCACCTTCGAGCTTCCGTTCGCCGTCGCCGGGAATTTCCGGGTCAACGGTCGGGACGTGCTGGTCCCGATGGTGGTCGAGGAGCCCTCGGTCGTCGCGGCGGCTTCATTCATGGCTCGCCTGGCCCGCGACAGCGGAGGCTTTCAGACCTCGAGCACCGGCCCTCTGATGCGGGCCCAGGTCCAGGTGGTCGGCCTTCGCGACCCTTATGGCGCCCGTCTGTCCCTGCTGAATCGTCGTGAGGAGATCATCGCGCTGGCCAACCAGCGCGACAAGGTGTTGATCGGCCTGGGCGGCGGATGCCGCGACATAGAGATTCACGTCTTGCCCGATGCGCCGCGCGGCGCGCTTCTGATCGTCCATCTGATCGTCGATGTGCGCGACGCCATGGGGGCGAACACCGTCAACACCATGGCGGAGGCGGTGTCTCCGCTGGTCGAGAAGATCACTGGGGGCAGCGTGCGGTTGCGCATCCTGTCGAACCTGGCGGACCTGCGCCTGGCGAGGGCGAGGGTCCAACTGTCGCCTCAGATACTGACGACCCCGGACCGGCCCGGCGAACAGGTCATCGAAGGCATCCTCGACGCCTACGCGTTCGCAGCCATCGATCCCTACCGGGCTGCGACCCACAACAAGGGAATCATGAACGGCATCGATCCGGTCGTCGTGGCCACCGGCAACGACTGGCGCGCAGTCGAAGCGGGCGCCCATGCCTATGCCTGCCGCAGCGGCCGATACACCTCGCTGACCCATTGGGAAAAGGACATCGACGGCAACCTGGTAGGCACCATCGAAATGCCGATGCCTCTGGGACTGGTGGGCGGTGCGACGCGCACCCACCCACTGGCGAAGGTAGCTCTCGATCTGCTCAAGGTGGGCTCGGCACAGGAACTCGGCGAGATCGCCGTGGCAGTCGGCCTGGCTCAGAATCTGGGCGCCTTGCGGGCCCTGGCGACAGAAGGCATCCAGCGCGGCCATATGGCGCTACACGCGCGCAACATCGCGCTGGGCGCTGGAGCGACGGGCGACGAGATCGATCGAGTCGCGCGGCAGATGGCTTCGGAGGGCGATGTGCGCGCCGACCGTGCCCTGGCTTTGTTAACTGAGATTCGGCGCGCCCCATGAGCGCTTCGCGCCATCTGCTTTCCCGGCTTCGCGCACGGCGGGCACGAAGCGACCAAGGCATCAAGGAGTGATGATGAGATTGACTGGAAAGACCGCTGTGGTGACCGGCGCCTCGCGTGGCATCGGACTGGCGATCGCGGATGCCTTTGCGCGCGAGGGTGCCAGCGTGGTGCTGGCGGACCTCGATGAGCCGGCGGCCGCGGCGGCGGCTAGCGACATCGCGCAACGCCACGGCGTACGGGCTATCGCGTTCAAGGCAGACGTCGCTTCCCAAGCGGACAACCAGGCACTGATCGACGCCACCCTGCGGGCCTTCGGAACGATCGACATCGTCGTGTGCAACGCGGGCATCGTGCGCAAGGCGCGGCCGATCGAGGAGATCACGCCCGAGCAGTGGCGGCAGGTGATCGACATCAACCTTATGGGCTGCGTCTATGCGACGCAGGCTGCGATTCCGCATCTGAAGGCGCAGCGGTCCGGTCGCATCATCTACATGGCTTCGGTCGCCGGCGAGATCGGCGGCGTGAGTGCCGAGATCACCTACTCAGTGTCGAAGGCTGGGGTGTTGTGCCTCACCAAGGCGGTCGCCAAGCAACTCGGCGCGTTCAACGTGACGGTCAACGCGATCGCGCCGGGAACGATCGAGACGGCCATGACCGATGTCCTGCAGTACGACCCCTCCGTCAGGGCCAGCGTGCCCTTGGGTCGATATGGCGACGTCGAGGACATCGCGCAGGCTGCGGTTTATCTGGCATGCGAGGACGGGAAGTACCTGACCGGCACCACGCTCGACGTCAATGGCGGACTTTTCATGCGTTAGCGCGCAGCGCTCCGACATCTCAACCCCTTTTGGAGATTTCCCATGGACATGTATGAAAAGCGCATCCGGCTGCGAGAGCTGCTTGCCGAAACGGAATGCACGCCATTGATGGGTGCCTACGACCTGCTGAGCGCACGTCTCATCGAGCAGACGGGGTTCCCCGTCCTCTACACGGGCAGCCTGGTCACCGGAGCGAGCGCCTTCGGACTGCCGGACGTCGGTCTGGTTCAGCTGCACGACCTGCTCGGGCTGGCACGCGAAATCGCCAAGGAAACCAATATCCCGATCGTCTGCGACGCCGACACGGGTTGGTATCACGCGGCGAACATCTGGCGCACCGTGCACGAATTCGAAGCGGCCGGAGCCTCGGCGATTCATATCGAAGACACCGTGTTCGGCAAGCACACGACGCACAAGGCCGTGCTCCTCGACCGCGAGGAGATGTGCGAACGGGTGCGCGCATGCTGTGACGCTCGCGTCGACAAGAACTTCATGATCGTCGCGCGCACGGACGCCCTCTACCTCAACGACGACATGGACGACGCGGTCGAGCGGATCAACGCCTACCTTGCCGCCGGTGCCGATGCGGGATTTATCGTCTTCAAGGGATCCATCAAGGCGCTCAAGGAATTCCGCGCCAGGATCAAAGGGCCGCTCATCACGACCAGCGTCGACTTCCAGGACTCGTTGGCCGAAGAGACCGAAGCGGGTGCGAACATGTCCGTCTACTGGCCGCTCAGCATCTTTGCGGCCTTCAAGGCCGTGAAGCATGTGTGCGAGTCGTTCTGGCGAGACAAGGATGCCACCAAGCTCAAGGAGTTTTGCTTCGACGAGGGAGCACTGAACGGCCTGATGCCCTACGAGAAGTTCTACGAGAACGTGAAGAAGTACAACGTCCAGGATCGGTTCGCGAAAGGCGGCAATGCTGACGCGCCGGCTCAACCAGGCGCTGGAGCGTAGGGTCTCTCTCGATCCGACGGCATCGAGTTCACGACCGGGTCAAATGCTGAGAAAGTGGTGGGTCCTGGAGCTCCTAGGCGATGGGCGCTGAAGTCACGCTAGGGTCCCGCTCGTTCACCGAAGCTGCAGGGCCAAGACGTTCGCTTTGATCGAACTCATCGGTTCTGAGCTGCAGGCTAGGTGCATCAGCGGAAGACGACCACCTGCTTCAGACTGGGTGACGCCGGTCGCATTCTTCGTCGGAACGACGGCAGTCACCTCAGAGCTGTCTTCCGCGAGTTTTGCGGCAAATGTCGACTCTCCGAAGCGAGCGATTGACGGCCCTTCAAAAGGCGGGGCTTCTCCGGGATCGGGATGCCGCTCTCGGAAGGTTCCAGCCGATCGCGATCCATTGAACAATTGGCCGGCGTGCCACACAATCGCTGTCCGCATCGCGACCAATCACGCATAGCGACCCGCAGCGGCACCGACTTGGTAGAAAGAGAGAGCGTTACATGGCCGAGAAACGCATGTCACCTAGCGGCGGCTTTCTGATCCAGAGTCGCGAGGGCAATGCGGGTAACTTTGAAGTGGTGATTCCATGGAGCGACAGCGGCCTCGCCCACTTTGGAAGGGCCAATGACACGCCAGGCTTCCCGTGGCTCGGTCCCTTTCGATTCGGCGCTGGCTACCACTACTTGGGAGCGTCGGTGATCGAGTCGGACTTTAAGGAGCATCCGGATCGCGATCTCGGCAATCTCGAGGTGCTGGCTACGACCTCCTCGGGTGAAGTGCACCACTACTGGCGCGAAAATGGCGGTGCGTTCCGATGGAACGGGCCTTTTCGGGTTTTCGACCGTGCGACCACGGCGCCGAGCTTGGCCTACACCCGGCAAACAGTCGCCGGATCTAGCTTTTACGTAGTCGCCGGCAATCTGGATCGAGGCCTTCAGTACTGGGAGCGACGAAACCAACCCACAATCATGTGGATACCCTGGGACGGCACCGCGCCGACGGTATTCGTCGGAATGTCTCTCGCCTTGACTGCGATCGGCGCTGCGAGTCCCCATGCGGAGTATTCGGAAGCCGGAGTCGGAGGTGATCACATAGTCGCTGCCGTGTCGAACGACGGCAATGTGCATCTTGTAGTGGAGGGCGTTGGCGGCCACATTCACGTGGAGAACGGCATCCCGTCCTTTCGCAATTGGCTGGACCATGCAGCAATCGGGGTGGAAATGTTCTTCGAACTGCATGGGCAGTTCCGCGGACGCCCGTCGCTGATCCAGGGCGATTACAACCTCGAGGAGCCCGCCCTCTTCAGACATGGCCACTACGGCAACCTTGAGCTGATCGTCCCCGCCGCGCGAGGTGGGTTTTTTCATTTCTGGAGGATCAGCGGCATCCCGGGGTATGAGCGGCAGAAAATTTCGTGGGGATGGGGCGGTCCGGTGAAGGTGTCGGGCCCGATTTACGACGAGGTCTCCATGATCCAGAGCAGCTTCTCGCGATCCGATCATGGAAACCTGGAAGTCGTCGCTCGTCATCGAGACCAAATGGGCTTCGACTTCTACTGGCGTGATGAAGCCTTCGCCTGGCACGGTCCGTTTCCCGTTTCCTGACATCGTGTCGACTGGATTGCTGCGGACTTCGGCTCGAATCAACCGTTGCAGAAGCACTCGGGCCCGAACTCCTCGCATTCGGCCTCCGTCTGCAGATGAAGGCCCCCGATCTCCACAAAAAGCATGAGAATCGCCGTCGGAGAGCCCGTCAAGCGGTAGACATCAATTCGGTATGACGCTTCAATGGTCGCCCCAACAGGGAGGTCTGCAATGTCCGATTCACCGTTCGTATTCGAAGTAGTGACCGGCGTGTACGTTGACGCCTCGGGCAAGATCTTGCCAGGCGCCGCCCCGCCGAAGGGGGTACCCGTTTATGGTGCCGCGTGGAAGACCTATGCTGATGACGCGGCCAAAATCAAGGACGCGTTGAAGTCCGTGAAAGACGCCATGGATGGGGTGCAGAAGAACCAAACGTTCCTGCTGGATATGCACGTGTGGGGCTCGACAAACCCCAACGCAGTAGGCTTGGTGCTGGACATCATCAAGGGCATAAGCGCTGTCGCCGGTGCAATTGCGCCTGTGTTTGCCGCAGTGGGCGTGGCGATTCAGGTGCTCGAGATGCTCAAAGTCTTTAGCAAAGGGCCTGACCCCTTGACGACTTTAGTCAATGAGCGCTTCAACGAGCTTAGCAAATTGATGGTTGGCAACTCGCAACAACTCTATCTGATGCACCTCGGCGACATGCGGGCTCCGCTAAACAGCTTGATCGACGACGTCTCCGCCTTCTCCGACACCCAGGACAACTTGGTGCTTGCCGACTACTTTGTGCAGCAACACGATACTGTCGTGAAGTTGAACAATGCGATGAGCCAGATACTGGCGATGTTCGACGCTGCTGGAAGTTGGATGGTGCAGCGTGATGAAACGCGGCTGAAGACCTGGGAAGCCATGCAGGGACGGCTGTTCTCGCAGACGGCAGGCGGGACGCTCTCGACTCGGAACATCGACAGAGGCTTGCAATTCGACCACCGCGCGATGGTGCCCTTTGTCATCAATGCGACGACTGGTTATCTCACGTGCTTACGCACCTTAGTGCCGGAATATCGCAGCACCAGTGCGCATGCGCCGACGCTTCGGCGATTTGCGGACGGCGTCGAGGCACTCGCTGCACAGATGCGGGAATCGGTGCTGCTGCGAACGCAGCACACCGCAGCTGACTTCGGACTGTACTTAGCCAACCCGGATGCCACCTTCGTGGTCGGCGCGCTGGACCCACTCACGCACAACGACGACTTCATCAGAAAGGAGCGTGCAGCGCCTGCCCAAGAACGGCCGACGCGTGCCGGGTGCATGGACTATGGCTGGTCGCCACCTGCTGTACTTGAGACGATCCCACTGGAGCAAGGCGGCCTTCACTACAACCGATACCGCATCTTGAATCCGCAGCAATGCGCGGACGCCGCGAACGAACAGGCGGCCAAGGACTACGCGGATTTGCTGGTGTTATCCGGTTACGTGCAGCTGATGCACCTGAGTACCCTCTGCCGGCATCAGGCCACCGAGCCCGACCGCAGTGAGACTGTTGCAGCGTCGCGACCGCCGCTGTTGACGTACACAGACGCCGTTGACAAGAAAAAGACAGTGGAGAGCCGTTGGATCTTGGGCCTGAGCCATGTGCAGGCCAAAGCCTTGGAGCGCACCCGGGAATGCTGGGCTAGCGTTCGGTTCAAGACCCAATCCCTCCGTCGAGGTGCCCCACTGATGCGGTACCGCGTTGTACTGAGAACGCTGCCGGAACTCAAAAGTTACTCCGATCACTTCGCCACCGGCTACGAACCCGACGCCGCTCATCCGGGATTCCAGAAACTCTACATCCAACGCGGATCCGAGTTGGACAGCAAGGCCATTATTTCGGAATGGACGCCTAGCTCGGCGAAAGAATCAATTCACATTCCGGAAACCACGGTAAGCCTAGAAGCGGACACCTATGACTGGTACATCCCCGTCAAGAGCTCGTTTGGTTCGGTAGCGGCGAAGCCAGTAGAGCTATCGCAGTTTCACGCAACCACTCAGTTCGTCGACAGCCAGACTGGCGTCCAAATCATGTCAAACTCGTTGTCAGGTGGTAGTGCCAACATGGACGCAATCGCCTTGAGGCAATCGGTAGGTGACTTGACAGGCCAGGGCTGGTTCCTGGGCCAGCCGCGTGCGGGGGGCCGCGATCGCAGCGCGCGGGAACGCAAGAGGCAGGAAGTGGATGTCACGTACATCCTCGACTGGGTAGAAGACGAGCTTGCCGTTTCTTTGAGAGTTGGACCAGAAGCGCGCAGTCTGTCTGTCTGCGTCGTGGTGGAAGAGCAATTCTTGTCCAGCCACGACAACGTGATGGAGACTGCGGCGGAGGTACCGATGGATGCCTTGGTGAGCTTCGTGCCGCAGAAGTTCTTCGAAGATGAGGCCAAGGCCATTGGACTGGCTGGAGCGGCGATTGCCAGAAACATTTTTCGCGAGGAGCTCGACCTGAGCGACATCCATGTTCCTGGGCCGGTGGAGGCAGACTTGGGCTTGATTTCGCCAGAGCATTGGGAAGGTGTTCTCAAGACGATACAGTCCACCCAGCCCGAGAAGTTCGAGCGGCTGATATCAGCTGTGAAACGCGACCTTCGTCGCAACTGAGGATTCCTGCGTCCGATCAGTGGTTGTTCCTTTCGCTCCCATGCTCTGTGCGGCAGCGCACCGCCCTTAAGCACGCGACGCCGACGGGACCAAGCGGCCGTTTCTAGTTCAAGACGGCGCTCCAGGTCACTGATGGGTCGGTACTAGCAGTGGAGATCCCGATGACAGCGGCCCTCCAAACGGCCAAGCTATATTGGGGGACGGCCCAACCGAATGACAGGAAACCGGCCGGCAACGTATGTCCGCGGCGCGGTTGTCCACGACAGCAAACGCTGCGTGGCCGACTGAAATGGTGGTGGGCCGGCCGTCGTCCGTTGGTCTGCTCAGCACAACCTCGATACCGGCCTCAAGTAGTCCAGATTGACGGTCAACATCCCCGAATCGTTCGGACTACGCAGAGGCAATGCTGGATGGTCACGATCGCTTCGCAGCTGCACCAATGATGTGTTGCAGGTTCATTGCCAGGATGACGGGAACCGCACACTTCCCATCCTCTATGGAAGGAATGCAACCTCGCTGTAGGCGTAGCGGTTGATCGTCTGCAGTGCACCGGAGAAGGGTCAACTCGATACCAGGCTGAACGACTGCAAATGCTGCAACTGCGAGTTCTCAACACGGCCCAATCGTGGAGATTGCGATCGCTCCATACTTTCGACACAATCGCAGGCTCGGGTCACAGGGGGCTGAGGTCACGTCGTGAGACAGGAGGTCCTGATGAACGGTGTTTGGGTGCGCCTCCCTCAACCTAACGCTGGGGTTGTCATCTTCGTCCACGGCATTCTTGCCAATGGCGAGCGCTCCTGGAAGAACCAAAACGGGTCTTATTGGCCGAAATTGCTGGAGCAGGAGCCTTCGCTCGCTCATCTGGGTATCTACGTCTACACCTATCAGACTGGTTTTGCGAGCGGACACTATTCGGTCAGCAACGTCGTTGACGATCTTACGGAGCGGCTGAAGACGGAGCAGACGGATTCGGGTCCAATCTGGAAGGGTGGTGTGCTTCTCTTCGTCTGTCACAGCATGGGTGGGATTGTTGTCCGCAAGCTGGTCGTGCGCCGGCAGGCTGAACTGATCGAGATGGGAGCCAAGATTGGCCTATTCCTTGTAGCCTCTCCTTCGCTCGGATCTGCCTACGCGAACTGGATTGAAGGGGTCGCCCGGGCGGCAGGCCACTCCCAAGCCCTTTCATTGACCTTTGGCGAGGACAACCAATGGCTGAACGACCTGGATTCGGAGTTTCAAACACTCAAAGAAAGTCGTCGACTCTTCATTGCTGGCCGTGAGCTGCATGAGGACAAACTGTTTGTCCAAGAGGGGAAATCCATCCTCCGCCGGTTGCTGGGTTCCCGGCCACCGCCAATAGTTCAGCCATTTTCGGCCAGCCGCTATTTTGGCGACCCGCTGAAGATCCCTCATTCGGACCACTCGTCCATTGTGAAGCCCGCCCATCGAAAAGAGATCGCGCATCGGGCACTCGTGCGCTTCCTTGAGGAGACCCTTACAGAACTCTCTGCTACTGAAGGACAACCTAAAGACCTCGAAGAGGCCATCTCGCCCCCCGACAGCAATACGGTGCTCTCGCGGTACACACAAGGCTTGATGGGGGCAAGCATTGATGATTTGGTCGTCACCGCGTCGGTCATGCGGCGTCTTGAAGAAATGGTTTTGGCGACCTACTACAGCAAGACTCAGCTCAACGCGATCTTTCATGGTCCAGGAGGTGTGGGGAAGGTACTGGCCGCACGCTGCATCGCAACGCGCTTGCAGTTGAGGGCTCTCCGAGTAGACCTTAGCGCGGTAGTTGCCGCAAACGCACCGCGGCAGACTCTTCAATCCGTACTCGAGGCGGCAGGCACAGCACAGGACTGCATACTTGTGTTCGAGGACGCAGACCGCTTTGTCGAAAGCGATGCTACGGCGCTGTCCATCCAACTGACGGGCAACTGGATCATCACGGCGAGTGCATCGAACATGCTTCCCCATGAATGGCTTGGCGCTCACACTGACTTGATCGCATTCGACTTACCGGACACCCTAACTCGGGAACACATCTGGAGACGTTCGATTCCACTAGGAATGCCACTTCTGTACGGCACAGACTTCGCTGCGCTCTCAGAGCACGAGCTAAATGGCGAGGAAATTCTGGTGTCTGTCGAGCGAGCATGGCAACTTGCTAAGGCCGAAGCTAGCGCGGTAGAGATGATTCACTTTGAACGTGCGGTTGAGATCGTGATTGGAAATCGATCTCCCGGACGTTCGTTGACTTGAGGGCTTGGGTTCCTCTTCTAAGCGCCAGAAAATGGGGGAATACTAGCCTGCATTTTTTGAGCATCTCCTCCGAGCAAAACCTATTAGGCGTTGGCGGCCGATAGGGGAGTATCGCGTTCCGTATGACCGGAGAGCGGAGTCTGCGGTCATTCGCATCCATCGATCTGATGGTCTGCTATCGCTGCATAGCGGACAGAAAGCCCGCCTCACCCAAATGCCTGTGGTCGACGACCGCGAGCGGCGCACGCCATTTGACAGAGGTTATCAGGCTACCATGACCCCATGGACCTGCGCCAACTCCGCTACTTCGTTGCGCTCGCCACCCAGCAGCACTACGGCAAGGCGGCGGGCGTCCTGCATGTGACACAGCCGGCGCTGAGCCGGCAGATCCAGTTGCTTGAGGAGGAACTGGGCGTGCGGCTCTTCGAGCGCCATGCCAGGGGTGCCGCCCCGACCGAAGAGGCGCGCATGTTGCTCGAGCGCGCGGTGTTCCTACTGCGCTATGCGGAGCAGATGAAGACCGACCTCCTGGCACGCCAGCGCGAACCACGCGGACCCGTGGCTGTTGGGCTGTCACCCGGGCTTGCCCAGCAGCTGTCCGTGCTACTCACCAAAGCCGTGCTCGAGCGCTTTCCCGAGGTGCGCTTGCGCATCATCGAAGGCTTTGCACCGTCGCTGCAGCAGATGCTGACCAGCGGCGAAGTGGACGTCGCGCTGCTGATCGAGCCTGTAGAACGAACGAACCTGCAGAGTATTTCTTTGATGAAAGAGCAGGTCTGCCTGGTCGCCAGGCATGACGACGCGCGCTTTTCAATGCTGGGCAAGGTCCGGGTGCGCGACCTCGACGGCGTGCCGCTGGTGATGACAGGCCGGATCAAGTCGGGCGTGAGGCTCGAGTTGGAAGTGGCCGCGGCGCGCGCCAAGATCGAGCTAAACCAGGTGGTCGAGGTCGAGACGGCGGAAGTGGCACGCCGGTTGGTCATGGACGGCGTCGGCGTGACGGCCCACTTCGCCGCTGCCGTGCAGGAAGACCTGGACGCCGGCCGCCTGCGCGCGATCCCCATCGACGGCCTGTTCCTGCACCGCGTGATCGCGCGCGCATCGGACCGCCCTGCCTCGCGGGCCACCGAGGGCGTGATGCAGGTGCTGCGGGAAGCTGTGCAGGCGCATGTACGCGAGGGCCGCTGGCCCAACGCGACCCTCGCCTGATGCCAGGCGCCGATGCCGGCGCGTTATCGACCCGATCAGAAGATGTGCTTGGACGCGCTTGCCCATTGTCCCTAACCTTGCGCCTGTCCTGAACCGCCCGGTTGCAGGGCATCACAAGAACAGGAGACACGCATGCTTCACGACCGCAGGTCCTTCATCGGCGCATTGGCCGTCACCGCACTCGTGCCCCGCTGGGCCCAGGCCGATGCGTCGCAGCCGCTGCGCATCGTTGTGCCCTTTTCTGCCGGCAGCGGCACGGACATCACCGCGCGCATCCTGGCGGACACCATCACCAAAGGCACCGGGCGGCCCGTGATCGTGGACAACAAGGCCGGCGCCGGCGGTTCCCTGGGCGCCCTCGAGGTGGCGCGCGCACGGCCGGACGGCAACACGGTCCTCTACACCACCGGGGGTTTTACAACCAACGCGGTCCTCATGAAAAAGCTGCCCTTCGACTCCATTGCCGATTTCACGCCGGTGACGCGTCTCTCTCGTTCGTCGGGCTTTGCCTTGCTGGTCAGCGACAAGTCGCCATACAAGACCATCGGCGAGTTCATTGCGGCTGCCAAGGACAAGCCGGGGTTCCTGAACTTCGGTTCTTCGGGCGTGGGCAACACCACGCACGTTATCGGCGTGCTGTTCTGCAAAGGCGTGGGCGTGGACCTGGTCCACGTCCCTTTTAAGGGAACGCCGACCACGGACCTGATCTCGGGAACGGTCGACTGCGCCTTCCTTTCGCCTTCGGTAGCTTTCCAGCAGATCAAGGCGGGCCAGCTGCGTGCGCTGGGCATTTCCGGCACCGTGCGCTCGCCGTTGCTGCCGGAGGTTCCCACCTTTGCCGAATCGCGCCTGAGTGTGCAGGACATCCCGGCCTGGTCCGGCGTCTGGGCGCCCGCCAAACTGCCCGCGCCGTTGCTGGAGTCGCTGTATGAGACGCTGGCCAACGCAGTGAAGGCGCCCGCCTTCGTGAAGTTCTCACAGGAAAGCGGGGGCGAGCCCGACAGCCAGCGGCCGGACGCTTTCAAGGCGTATGTCACCGCGGAGATCGAGCGCTACCGCAAGCTGCTGCCCCCGCTGGGCATCGAGATGAGCTGAAGGGACATGGCTTTGCTGGACACCCTCGAGCTCAACGGAACGCGCACGGCTTATGAAGTGGACGGCACCGGGCCGCCGCTGCTGATGCTGCATGGCGCTGAAGGCACCAGGCGGCAGTTCGCGCTCATCCGACCCGCGCTGGTCGAGCACTTCACGGTCATCACCTACGACCAGCGCGACTGCGGTGACACCGTCAACCCCGAACAACCTGCCACCCTGTCGATGCTCGCCGACGATGCCAAGGCGCTGCTTGATGCCTTGGGACATGCGACCGCCCATGTGTTCGGCACCTCCTTCGGTGGACGCGTCGCGCAGGCCCTGGCGGTGCGGCACCCAGATGTGATCCGGCGTCTGGTGCTGGGCAGCACCTGGCCGCTCCAGGTGTCGATCGCACAGGCCAATGCGGAAGTGGCGCAGGCCCTGGCACGACTGCGCAGCGCGCTGCCGGAGTCCGCAGAACAGATGGCCCAATACTTCTACCCGTCGGCCTACTTGCAGGCAAATCCGGCTGCCCGGCGTCACTTCGCGTCGGCCCCAGCCCGATCGGTACGGTCCGAACGCCGGGCCGCGGCCACAGGCGACATCCCCGACCTGGACATCGGCCGCATTGCGAAGCCCACGTTGCTGATCGCCGGTGCGCTGGACCGGGTTGTGCCCATGGCACTGACCCTTTCCCTCGCGCAAGGCATTTCCGGCAGCCAGAGCATCGTGCTGCCCGATGTGGGTCATCTGGCCGTGACTCAGGCGCCCGACTTGATGGCCCACCACCTGATCGACTTCCTGGCCTAGCGCCTCAACCTGTGCGCGCCGTGTGGCGCCTTGGAGATCTGACAAATGCTGGAGATTCCTGTCCTCATCGTTGGCGGCGGCCCCGTGGGCCTCACCGCTTCCGTCTACCTGTCGCACTTCGGCAT
The DNA here is from genome assembly GCF_030316885.1 of Variovorax jilinensis. GTDB lineage: Bacteria > Pseudomonadota > Gammaproteobacteria > Burkholderiales > Burkholderiaceae_C > Variovorax > Variovorax jilinensis. Next base: position 115,239 of record NZ_JASZYQ010000008.1, read on the forward strand.
CGACTCGCTGCTGATCGAGCGCCATGAAGGCACGGCGACGCTGCCCAAGGCCCGTGCGCTCAATGCGCGCACAATGGAGATGTACCGCCAGATCGGCCTTGAAGACGCGATCCGCGCCGTCGCGATGCCGGCGCGCTTCAATGGCATGGTGATGTGGGTGGAGAGCCTTGCTGGACGCGAGATTAACCGGCTGGTCCCCACACGCGGCGCTGCGAGCCAGGCGTTCTCGGTCACGGGCAACTGCGGCTGCTCGCAGGACGTGCTGGAACCGGTGCTGCGCCACCGGGCCGATACCGATGGCCCGGGACGGGTCCGCTTCGGCACCGAGCTGGTCGAGTGGCAGGTGGAAGGCGACGGTGTGCGCGCGCGCATCCGCGACAGCGGAGGCCGCGAACAGGACATCCGGGCGCGTTACATGATCGCGGCCGATGGCTCGCAGAGCCGCATCCGGCGCCAATTGGGCATCGAGCGCGACGGCGAACGCGACGTATACGACAGCGTCAACATCCATTGCCGGGTCGACCTCACGCCCTGGGTGACCGAGCGGCCGGCCGGCCTGTACCTCATCGAGCAGCCGGAACTGCGCGGCACGTTCATGACCATCAACGGCAGCGACCGCTGGGGCTTTCTGGTCACCTCGCTGGCGCACTACGGCTACACGCCCGAACAGTTCACGCCCGACTTCTGCGTTGAGATCATCCGCCGGGCCGTGGGCGCCGGTGACATCGCGGTCGAGGTGCTCGGCGTCGGCGCCTGGAAGGCGTCAGCGCTGGTCGCCCAGCGCTACCGCTCAGGACCTGTGCTGTTGGCCGGCGATGCGGCGCACGAGATGCCACCGACCGGCGGCTTTGGTCTGAACACCGGCGTACAGGATGCCCAGAATCTGGCATGGAAACTGGCGGCCGTCCTCCACGGCGAGGCCGGCGACGGTTTGCTGGACAGCTATGACACCGAGCGGCGACCGGTGGGGCAGGCGGTGACCCAGACAAGCCTCCTGAACGCACTGTCGATGGGGCGCACGGCGCGCCAGGAGAAAGCCGTCTTGCCCCGCAAGGAATTCCTCAACGAGGTCGGCCTGATCTTCGGCGCCAACTACGCCGCCGGGGCCGTGGCGCCGGACGGGATCGGGCACCATGTCGACGACCCGGTGCTGCAGTACGCGCCCAGTGCCACGCCGGGTTGCCGTGCGCCGCACGTTGCGCTCGCACCGGACGGATGCACCCAGTCCACGCTCGACTACCTGGGGCGAGGGTTCGTGCTCCTTACGGCGCCCGGCGGTGTCGCATGGCGCGATGCGGCGACAGGGCTGCCGTCGCCGCGCATCGAATGCGTGGTCATCGGCGACGAGCGCCAACAAGACGGAGCTGACTGGCTGCAGACCTATGGCTTGGAAGCCGACGGCGCAGCGCTGGTGCGGCCGGACGGCCACGTGGCCTGGCGTTCGCGAGGCAGTGCAGACGACGCGGCCGGGCTTCTCGGCGCCGCGATGGACACAGTGCTGTGCCGCGCCTCGCCGGGAAGCGCCGCATGATCGCCAACGTCTCGACGCTTCATCACTTCACGGTCGGCTGCGCGCCTGCTGACCTGCCGGTGCTCTTGGCGTTCTACACCCGCACGCTCGGCTTGACTGAGGGCTATCGGCCGGACCTGCGGAACCCCGGGTACTGGCTCTACGCCGGCGGGCACGCTCTGGTGCACCTCAATGCATTGCTGAAGGAAACCCCGGCGCGCGGCGGCGGCGGCGGGCTCGACCACATTGCACTGGTCGCGCACGGGCTGGTCTCGACCCGCGCGTCGCTTCAAGCCGAGGGCATCCCCTTCGAGGAGTCGCCACTGAAGGGCACGCACCTGCATCAGGTTTTCGTGAAGGATCCGCTGGGCCTGAAACTCGAGCTGAACTTCGACCTGGACGCTGAGGGGCTGCTGGCCGCGCCGTCTTCGCCGTGAAGACCTCAGCATCCCTCGCAGAGATCGCATGGCGCACGCCGGAGGAACGTGAGTTCATCGCGCGGAACGTTCGGTTCCACAGCGGCGAGACGCTGCCGGAACTCCGGCTCGGGTACACCGTGCTCGGCAATCCCAAGGGCGCCCCTGTGCTTGTGCTGCACGGCACGGGCGGCACGGGCCGCGGCATGCTGTCGCCGGAATTTGGTGGCGAGTTGTTCGGACCCGGCCAGGCGCTGGATGCAGCCACGCATTTCATCGTGCTGCCGGACGCCATCGGTCACGGCCGCAGCAGCAAACCCTCGGACGGGCTGCGCACCGGATTTCCGCGCTATGGCTACGAGGACATGGTGGATGCACAGCACCGGCTGGTGACCGAAGGCCTTGGCCTGCACAGGCTGCGGCTGGTGCTGGGCACATCCATGGGCGGCATGCATGCGTGGCTCTGGGGTGTGCGTCATCCGGCCGTCATGGATGCGCTGGTTCCACTCTCTTCACAGCCGGCGCCGATGTCGGGCCGCAATTGGCTGTTGCGGCGTGTGATGGCCGACGCCATTCGGAACGATCCGCAATGGCAGGCGGGTCAGTACACCGCCCAGCCGCCCGGCGCCCGTGCCGCATGGGAGGCATTCAATGTGGCAACGAATGGCGGCACCCTGGCCATCGACAAAGCCGCGCCCGACCGTGAGGCCGCCGACCGGTGGTTGGCCGCCTTGCGGGCGCGAGCCTTCGACACGGATGCGAACGACCTGCTCTACCAGTACGAGGCCGCGCACGACTACGACCCGTCGCCCGGCCTCGATCGACTCCGGGCACATGTCCTGGCGGTCGTGTCGGCTGACGACGAGCGCAATCCGCAAGAAACCGGAGCCCTGGAGCGGGCCATCGGCCGCCTGCAGGATACGAGTCTTTTTGTCGTGCCGGCGAGCGCCAACACCTGTGGCCATGGCACGGTGCGCTTCGCGAAATGGTGGTCGGAAGAATTGCTGAAATTTCTGCGTTCAGTCCCGACGGCCTGACGGTTCCAGCCGGCATTGAAATGCATCCAGCTGGCGCGCCGTCCGAGACTTCGCCGGTTCTGCCTCGCGGTCTGCTGCCGCGATCGGTTACCCCAAGGTCTAACTGGCCCGCACTTGAATGCTGAACTCCGAAAAAGCGTTTCTGAGTTGGGTTTGGATCGAGGCCAGACGACTTCTTCATCGGCTCGTCAGTCCGCTTCCGCTGCTCACCGGCCGCATGACCGACACGTTGAGAATACAGGCTGGGGGAAAGCGGTGAGCGAAGGTCGCTGGCCCCGCACAGTTTCGCAGTCACGGCACGGTCAACTGGTTCTAGCCCGCATTCGACGATGCTTCGGCTGATCGAATTCCTATTGCTCGACTTTGGGCATGTCAGGGATGCCGGCCACCCGCGCAGCAGTCACGCGCCGCTCACGCAGGGCCGCGGCGCGATCGCCAAATGTCGAGCCGAACCATCCGCTCCCTATGCGAGGAACCTTCGACTGCAACACTGCCGCCTCCTTCCGGGCTTCGGGCAGGCGATCGAGTTCGACCAGGGCGGCAATCCGATCCTGGCGACAACGCCAGAAGTCCGGCGCCCGCGTCAGGCAGTCATCGGCTACGCGAATTGCTTCTTCGAAGCGTCCATTCGCCCATAGCGCGGTGGCATAAAAAGCTGGGAGGTACGCAGGGGGTAGCGGATTTCGGTTCATTGCCTGCTCTAGGTTGCCGAGAGCGGGCTCGACTTGGCCGAGTTGAAGATGTGCCGCGCCAACGACGTAAAAGCACTCAGCATCGTTCGGACTGAGTCGGCATGCCTGCTGCGCGGCCGCAAGTGCGCCATCAAGGTCTCCTGCCCGACTCAGCGCCTGCGACAAGGCGACATAGGCGGTCGGAAGGCCCGGCTGCAGTTCGATCGCACGTCTGATCTGGTGCAGCACTTCGTCGATGCGACGCTCGTCCCACTCGCCGGTCAGATGCAGACCGATGTCGACTGTGTTGGCAATGCCGAGGAAGGCCCATGCCGGTGCGAAGTCCGGGTCGATCGCGACGGCCTCGGTAAGAAGGCGCCGCGATTCGCGGATGCCCTGCGCGTTGTACCGCAACAGCATGGCCCTTCCATGCGCCACCAACACATAGGCGTCGAGCGTCTTCGGCGGCTGCGCAAGCGCACGCTGCTGCTCGGTCCCGGCCACCTTGGCCTGCAGCGTGCCGGCGATTCGGCCTACCAGCGCCAGTTGGGCGGCGCCGAGCGCGGCTCGATCGACCATGTCGGAACCCGACCAGACGACCCGACCATCCTGGCTGTCAAGCAATTCGACACCCATCCGCAACTGCTCGCCTTCGCGGCGCACCGTGCCGTCCACGATGTGGCGGCTGCGCAGCCGCTTCCCTACCTCCGCCAACGGCGTCATGCCGTCGGCGAACTGGAAGCTCGACTGGCTCGAGACGACGCGCAGGTTGGGGCTGCGCGCCAACTCGGACACCAAGTCCGCCGCTACGTTGCGGGCGAGAACCGCGCCGTCGGCGTCACCGGGCGGGCCCTTGAATGCGAGCACCGCGATTGAAGGGAGTCCACCGGGATCGTCTACTGCCCTGGACGCTTCTGTTCGAACGCGCGCCTGCCAGAAGGCCGCCGCGCCTAGCAGCACGATTGTTACGCTGCCGAGGACCAGCCAACGGCGAGCGAGACTCGATGTACCACCTGTGACCTCGGCGCTCCGGTTATGGGTTTCATTCGCCATGGTGGCCGCCACCAGCAGGTAGCCGCGGCGCGGCACGGTCTTCACCAGGCGGTGGCCTGTGTCGCCGAGGGCGCGACGCACGTCGCCGACCGCCTGGACGAGCGAGTCGTCTGTAACGACGACCCCCGGCCAGACAGCGGCCATCAGCTCATCTTTGGTGACCAGCCGGCCTGCGCTTTGCGCGAGGAGACGCAAGACCTGAAACGCCTGCGGCCGCAGTTCCACCGGCTTGCCGGCAGCGTCCAGGAGGGCTTGCTGTGCGAGGTCGACGACGAAGCCTGCGACCTGCAGACGCGTCGGTGTGACGATGAAATCATGTTCGGCTCGATCCACAGCGAAGCCTCTGCGCAGGAATGCGCGTGAACCATTCTGCGCGCGGCACCACTCGATTTAGTCTGATTTCGTCTGTTTTCGTCCTGCGATCGGGACTTTCCTCGGCCGCGGATGGATCGTGCGAAATCGTCAACCTCCGGGACTCGCCATGCCCTTCACGCGTCACGCCATTCTTGCCCTGGCCCTTTCTGGCGAAGCCGCCATTGCCGCACCCTCGTTGATCATCGTGAACGCCAACGTCTTCACCGCCGACCCGGCGCAGCCCCGGGCCGAAGCCGTGGCGGTCGAGGACGGGTTGTTCAGTGCCGTCGGCGGCAATGCCCAGATTCGCGCGCTGGCAGGTCCGGCCACACGCGTCATCGACGCAGGCGGCAGACTCGTCACCCCGGGCCTGATCGAAACCCATGTCCACCTCGGCAGCACGCTGCCCTCAGTGCCGCTGCCCATGCCAGGGTTGCCCTTTCCCGGACCGACACCCGAACAGGCACTCGCCGCCGTTGCCGCCGCGGCAAGGACGCCCGGCAATTGGATCAGCGCCTGGATCGGCCCGCTCGTTGCCCGCGACCAGCGCAACTGGCGGGTGGCGCTTGACGGTGTCGCCCCCGACCGGCCGGTGCTGCTGCGCGGCTTCTGGGGCCACACGGCAATCGTCAACAGCGCCGCTCTGCAGCGAATCGGAATCACCGAGGACGTCACAGATCCGATCGGCGGCCAATGGGGGCGTGACGCCGCCGGACGGCTCAACGGCCGCGCGGACGAGGGCGCGTCACCCGTTCCCGAGATCCGCGCAACGCCGAATGACCCCGCAAAGCTCGCGCCGTCGTTCCAGGCCGCGGCTCAGCGTTATGCGCGCTGGGGGGTGACCAGCATCCACCTGATGAACAGCGGCAAGACGCTCGAGGTCACTCTGGACACGCTGGCGAAGGCGAAGACGCCGCAGAAGTGGACGGTCTATTCATGGGCGACCGGTGCCGTACCCAGCATTGCCGGCGCGTGGTCTGCGATGGACGCAGCGCCGAAGACCCTGCCGCCACGGGTGCGCATCGATGGCCCGAAATGGATGCTCGACGGTACGCCGATCGAGCAGAATGCGCTGCGGCGCGAACCGTATGCCGGGCGTCCGGACTGGCGTGGTCGCTCGAATCACAGCGATGCGCAGTTGGGCGAGATCCTGCAGACTGCGTTGCGTCGCCCCGGGCAGGTGGCGCTGCATGTCGTCGGCGATGCCGAAACCGATCGTGTTTTCGCCATGATGGAATCGCTGGCCTCCGCGGACGCGTGGCGGGAAAAGAGGGTTCGAATCGAGCACGGCGACGGCATCCGCGACGACACGCTTGCGCAGGCGGCTCGGCTCGGCGTCGTCGTTATTCAGAACCCGACACACTTCCCTCCCGCCGGCGCGCCTCGGCGTCCTTCAGAGCCACACTCGATGCTGAAGAGCCTGCTGGCAGCCGGCGTGCCGCTCGCGCTGGGATCGGATGCAGGTGCCGAGGAAGCCAACCCCTTCCTCAACATCATGCTTGCCACAACCTATGCCGCATCTCCGCGCGAGGCGCTGTCGCGCGAGCAAGCCTTGCTCGCCTATACGGCCGGTGCGGCCTACGCTGAGAAGCAGGAGGGCAGCAAGGGACTCATCGGAGTGAGCATGGCGGCCGACTTGACGCTACTTTCACAGGACATTCTGAACGTGTCTCTACCCGCATTGCCCGCTACGAGAAGCCTGCTGACCTTGGTGGATGGCGAGATAGCGTTCGAAGATCCGGCCTTGGCAGATACGTCCTCGCCCAGGTGACTTGAAGTGGCTGCCGTCGGTGCCGCATAAGCCGAACGAGACCAGAAACCAGTTACCAAGCAGGTCATGTGGATTCATCGCCTCGTCCTGATCCCATGCGCTCCGTGGGGTGCCGCATCTGCTGCGTGGAGGATTTCGATTCCGGACTTCTTCACGCCTCCACGGAGAGCGCGGGAAGAGTGGTCGATCGTCTGCCTCTTGGCACAAACCATGTTGGGATCCAAGCTTGAAAGCGAGTTCTAGACTGGTGCGGTCAATCGAATCATCCAAGCTCTAGGACCGCTTCAGCTTCGGCAGCGGAAGAATTCCGCAAGGGCGATCGCAGGGGCTTTCCAAAGACCAATAGGTACGTCTCGCCGTGATGAGATGGTGGCGCGCAGCGGTGAAGGAGGTGACTGATGACTGGCAAGGTCCCTGCACGACGGGGAATGCGCGAAGGGCGAGCGGTGGCGGTGAAGCGTTGGTGCTGATGCCCGTGGGCACCAACGACACTCATGGTGCTGGCCTGTTGCCGAGAATCTCCATGCGCACCACTTTCACGCCGCCATCAGCGAGTTCGGGCAGCCTGGCGAACCAAGCCTGAACATGCGGTGTGGCGTTGTGCGCCTCGAAGTCCGCCTGACTGGAAAAGATCTCGTAAAAGACAAATTGCCCCGGCGCCTGCCGGTCTTCGTGAAGAAAATAGAGAAGGTTGTTCCGTTCTTGCCGAACCTGCGCGACCAGCGGCAATGTGGCCTTGCGCATCTCGTCTTCTTTGCCGGGCTTGGCGCGGACCTCCGCGACGATGGCAATGGCTCCAGCGGGAACTCCGTCGTAGCGTAGGCCACCAGCGGACTGCGCCACCGCCGGTGTTGTGCTCGCGATCCATGTTGCTGCTGCAAGCGCTGCGAGCGCTGTGCGCCTCACTGTTCCACGGGGCATGTCGTTCTCCTTGCGTTGAATTGGAAAGGTACTTGGCCGTATCACCGGCTCGCGACTTTCAGGTGAGCGGCGCGCGCGTTGTCAAACACGCGTTTGACTGGCCCCAGCGCCTGAACGAACTCGAGTTGCTCACCCTCGGGACCTTTGCAATAGATCAGCGTCCACCCATTGGACTTTCCTTCCGTGATGCTGTTGCTGTTGGCGACCGTCGGGGCTGCCCGTCGCTGTTCTTCCGTCGTGACCGTGGCCACGCGATTGGCGCGCACTTGCGTCATCCCGCGTCGAGCCGATTCCGCTTCGAGATCGGTGATGAACTTGTTGAAATCGACGTCATCGCGAAGATAGAAGCAGATGTGCATCATGCGCGGGAATGCCGGACTCATCTTGTCGAGCGGCTCTGCAAAGGCTGCGCCGCTGCCGGTAGGCTGCTCTGCGTCGCGGTACTGCAAAAGTTCGATCACGACGTTGTCGAATTGGATGAAGCGCACATCCAGCCGTTGTGCGCCGCCTTTGAGGTCCGGAACCCCCAATGTCCGCGGGTTGACCCTGCGCACGCGCGCTTCGATTTCCTGGTCTGTGAGCAGGGTGTTGTGAATACGCTCGCCCTGAAAGTCGCCGTCGCGCATGACTTCGGTACCGCCGAGCACTTCCGTATAGAACGCATAGGCGCGGTCCATGTTCTGCACGGTCAGGCCGAAGTGCTGTACGCCTTGCAGTCTCGCACCAAGCGGTCCGCCGTTTCGCACCGCAGAGCTCGGTGGTCGATCCGCTTGCGCAGCCGCCGGTGAAGCTGCGAACACGAGTCCACCTAGAACCGCGGCTTCGGCAACTTGAACGAGCTCTCGGCGGTTCAACTTCATCTCACTGGGGTGGTGTGGGTATGTCACGTATGCACTCCTGGTACGGGGGTTGCGAAAAAGGCACCGACAGGCGCCCGGTCAGTATTCCTGCGAGGTCGGGCGCAGGACGATCTCGTTGATGTCGACATCGGCTGGCTGCTCGATTGCATAGGCGATGGCGCGCGCTACTGAGCTGGCCGGGATGGCGGCCTTGTAGATGTCCATCACAATCGATCGTGCGCCGCTTGTTGTGCCGTACTTGAGGTCGCTTTCGACGTAGCCGGGCGCGATGGTGGTTACGCGGATCTTGGGTCCGACTTCGAGCCGCAACCCCTCTGAAACTGCGCGCACAGCGAACTTGGTGCCCGAATAGACGACGCCGCCCGGAGCCGACACCTTGAGGCCTGCGACGGAACTCATGGTGATGATGTGGCCGCTTTCCTGGGCGAGGAAGGCCGGCAGCGCCGCTGCGATTCCATAGAGCGTGCCCTTGAGATTCACATCGATCATGGCGTCCCATTCGTCTGTGTTCACCTCTGACATGGGGCGGATGGGCATGAGGCCGGCGTTGTTGACAAGCACGTCTAGCCGACCGAACTCGGCAATCACAGCGTTAACGACTGCCTGCATCTGGCTCTTGTCGGTAACGTCCAATGGGCACGCACGTGCCTGGCCGCCTGCAGCACCGATCTCGGCAACGACCCTATCGAGCTTTTCCTTGCGCCGCGCCGCCACTGCGACCTTTGCTCCCTTCGAAGCAAGCAGGCGCGCGGTCTCCGCGCCGAGCCCGGTGCCGCCCCCAGTGATGAGCACAACTTTCCCCTCAGTGCCGTCGTTCATGATGGCCCCGCTTCAGTATGGTGGTGTGGATGTCAGTGCGGGGCTATTGCGCGAGATAGCCGCCGTCGATCACCAACTCGATGCCGGTGATGTAGCTCGCCTCGTCGGAGGCCAGGAAGAGGCAGCCGTTGGCGACCTCGAGCGGCGTGCCGCCGCGCTTCATCGGGGTCGAAGCGATGACGGCATCATTGAGGTCGCCCGCTTGTGCGTCGGTCAACGGCGTGTGGATGAAACCCGGATGCACCGAGTTCACGCGAATCCCCTCGGCGACATAGGTCATCGCCGCGTTCTTCGACATGTTGCGAACCGCTCCCTTGGCTGCGTGGTACGAATGTGCGCCCGCGACCGCGGCGTTGCCCCAAATCGACGAGATGTTGACGATGGACCCTGATTTCTGCCTTCGCATGACGCGCACCGCTTCGCGCATGCCGAGAAACACGCCGGTTTGGTCGACCGCGATCATCCGGTTCCACGCATTGAGGTCCAATTCATGGACGGGCTCGTAGGCAATGATTCCGGCGTTGTTGATGAGAACGTCCAGGCGTCCGCTCTTCTGAACGACAGCGTCGACTGCGTTCTGCCAGGCATCCTCGCTGGTGACGTCGAGTGTCATGGCGTGGATGCCGCTGGAGTAGGGTGTTTCGGCCGACGCAATGTCGGAGGCGAAGACCGTCGCGCCTTCCTTGGCGAACAGCTCCGACACGGCTTGCCCGATGCCACTGGCGGCACCGGTGACCAGCACTACTTTTCCTTGGAGTCTCATGATGAGTCCTTGCGTTGGCGTTGCGTTGCGGGACGGCTTGTGACCGGAGTTCCCGGTCAGACGGAGGGTGGCGTGGTGCCTGAATCAGGCGCCCAGCCGCCATGGAAAGTGAAGGGAATGCGCACCGGCAGACGGATCCTCGCAACAGGCTCGCCGCTGAAGTCCTGCGCATCGAGGATGACGATGTCACTGCGGTGGCGGTCGGGGTCGTAGACGGAGGACATGATCCAGCCCTCGTCTTCTGAGAGCGCCCCTGGCTTGCGCACGAAGACGGGCTCTGTCGTCATGCAACCGCGGCCGTAGTCATGAACTTCGTTCGTCCCTCGCTGCAGGTCATGCTTTATGGCGGGCCCGAAGGCCACGCGCTCACCCCAGTGCGCCGTGTAGATGTAGCGGTAGTGCAGTCCGCCACGGCGTCCGTTGATGCGCGGGAAGTCGTTTCCCCGGTCGTCCAACACGGTCTCGCTCAGGCGCCCGGTCGTGCGGTCGAGCGTCCAGCGCACCAGAACCGGCGCGCCTTCGTCGGGGCCGTTCTGATCCGTGCGAAACATGCTCGGGTGCTTGGGCAGATCGATGATGGTGAGGTCGCCGTCGTCATAGGCGTTGGCAAAGTGAAAGGCGAAGCAGCGCGGCACCTCGAACCATTGAAGACGTGAGACATCGCCATCGCGCGGCAGAAGGCCGATGCGAGAAGGACGGCGATCATCCCAAAGCCAGGGGAATCCGGTGTGCGAGCGCTCGGGCTGGAAGGTCACCGGAAAATCCGGGACGACGATGAACGCCTGCGTGAACGCCATGTCGTGGATCATTGGGATGTGCGGCAGGTCGATACGTGCCTTGGTGGTCGCGCGTCCGTCTGGCCCGATCGATACGTAGCGCACCGGCTGGAATGGCTCGTAGGTCAGTGCGTGTTGCTCGCCAGTGACCGGGTCGCGTTTCGTGTGGCCGGTGAAGCCGGCTTCGAGCGTGCCGCCGAAATCGGTGCGCCGCACACTCTCCAATTCGTAGTCGAGTTCGACCGGAAGCCCGCCGGCCTCTGCCACGGCGCAGAGCTTGCCGCCGACAAGAATCAGGTTCGTGTTGACGGGGGTGTCGCGCTGGCCCGCGCCTGGCCCTGGGATGGGTTCGACACGCCGAACCTTCGCCGTGTGTGCATCTACGACGAAGCGGCTGCGCATCCATTCGGCCTTGCCATCTCGCAGCCGCACACCGTGCGCCATGCCCGCGCCCATGAACCAGTGGTAGCTTTTGAGCCAGGCTACGTCGCGCTCGTCGACAGGGTTGGGTCCCATCCGCAGGAAGCGCCCGTTTAAGCTTTCGGGGATGCGGCCGACCACCTCCAGATCGAAGGCGGTCACCTCGTTCATCAGTGGTGCGAAGTTTCCCGTTACATAGGGTATGCCGGTGCTGTGGGCGGACGCAATGTCGCTGACTGCCGTGTCCATAATGACCCCTTCTGCGTTCGCCGTTGCGTGATGCTTTCGGCGTGCATGGAAGTGTGGTCCGCAGACTGGCCGTTGACGAGTTAATTGCGGTTAAGCGGAGGCGCGAGCCAGACTGCCACGGCTGCGCGTCAGATCGCGCCCCATGGCCTGACCGGCGAGGAAATAGTGCAGTGCAGCCCAGACAAGGAAAACGGCTACTCCGCATAGCGCGTAGCGCAAGCCTGCGGCGCCAAATTGCGGCGTCAGCTGGTCGCTGAGCCATCCGACCGCGAACGGGCCCAGGGAGGCACCGACCAGCAAGATGCAGAACTGCACAAGCGCGGCCGCGGTGGCGCGCATGTCGTCGGGTGCAAGTAGCTGGACGTTCGCCCAGGTGGGCGCCAGGCACAACATCCCGAGCAGATGGACCAGGCCCAGCATGACAAGCGCGGTCTGCAGATCTGGCGCCAGCCATGCCCAGATCGCAGCGGGGGCACACAGCGCCACACCGATCGAGGGGACGAACTGGCGCCAGCGGGGGTCTTTTCTGCCCAGCCTGTCGGCAAGAATTCCACCGCCGAGAATGCCGGCAGCGCCGCCCAGACCGCTGGCGATTCCCAAAGCCAGTCCTGCCTGGCCCGCCGACTGGCCATGCACTCGCATCAGAAAAGCCGGCCCGAATACGGTCATCGCAAAGTAGGCGACACCGAACGCCACACACGCGGCCGTCGTGTGCGCATAGGACCGGATGCCAAACATGTGCTTCACGACTTGGGCGAAGCTCGGTGCCGATGGGTTCGCCGGCACATTGACCTGCAGTTCGGGCAGGACCCGCCATACCAGCACCGCCAGCAGCACGCCAGGCAACCCGATCACGAAGAACGCATGCCTCCATCCCATGGCGTCGTTGATCCAACCGCCAAGCATCAGGCCGAGGGTGCTGCCGATGGGCACTGCGAGCGAGAAGACCGCGTAGACAAAGGCGTGGTTTCGCGCGGGATAGATGCGCGCGATAAGGGCATGAGCGGCGGGCATCGCGCCTGACTCGCCGGCACCGACACCAATCCTGGCCATGACGAGGTGCTGAAAACTCTGCGCAAATCCTCCCAGCGTGGTCATAAGGCTCCAGACCAGTAGCGAAGCGGACAGAACTGCGCGGGCACTGAAGCGGTCCGAAATGCGCGCGAGGAAGAGCGCGCAAACGGAAAAGGCGAGTGAGTAAGACGTGCCCGCCATCACCCCGAACTGCGCGTCCGATAACCCCAGCTCACTGCGAATGGCGTCGACCAGGATGTATGGCAATTGGCGGTCGATGTAGTTGACTACGTTGACCGCCAGGAGCAATGCCAGGATGAGAACACCGCTTCGGCTGTTTGTCTCGATCTTCATTGAACTCGTCGCTCCTGGGAAAGACCCGCGAGGATGTCGGCTGCGATCACGAGGTCGCGGGTTGCGAACCCCTCGGTGAAACGGTTGAATATGGGCAACAGCATCGTGTGCGCGTCACTCCCTCTTGATCGAGCGCACCAGAGCTTTGCGAGCGCGTTGGCTGCGCGCAAGCGCCATGACAATGCAGTGATCTCGTGAGCAATTGCCATGGACTTGCCAAGCAGGACTTCTGCTTCATCGGCCTGGGACTGGGCCAATCGAACGGAGGCCTGTATTCGGAGGAGTTCGGGAAGGCACCAGGCCTCGTTCTGTCCATATGCAATATCGAGCGCGGTTCGGATCGTTGTTTCAGCTTCGCCAAAGCGCCCACCCTGAACGAGCGCGTCCGCCAGAACGCTCAAGTAGTAGGGCATCCGCGCCAGGCAGTTGATATTGCGGAACTCCTCAATGGCGCCTTGGAGGGCATCAACGGTACCCGGCGATCGGTCGCCTTGCCTGCATGCCAGTGCAGCGCGATAGAAGCTGGCGATCGGGCGCCGGGTCACCAAGCCATGCTTGGCGACGTGTTCGTCGAGCCTAGCCACGCATCGGCCGCATTCCTCGTAGTACCCGCTCCAATACAGAACCGGGCACGAATACGAGAGGGCATTGTTCAGCGAAAGATGATGGGTTGGGCTTGCACGCCCGACCGCGGCGGCCACTGTGCGCGCGGCAGTGTCGGGGAAACCCGACAACCATTGAACATGCGACAGCGCACTCTCCAGCAGCACGATCGTGTCGAACATGTACCGCACGCCATACGATCCGTTGAAATAGCGCAGATCGCGCTGATGGAGGGGCTCGAGCCGTTGCCGGGCCTCTTGGAGACGACCGAGTAGAAGTTCGGCGATGGCCGAGTGCACTTCGCTCTCCGGCAGGGAGGATGGATCGTGCGCCGCGGCAACCGACGCAAAGTTCTCCAGCGTACGCAGCCCGGTGTCGTGCTCGCCAATGAAGAGTTCGTAGATCCCGATCATCGACAGGCAGCGCAGCCGATAGTCGGTGTCGTCGAGCTGAACGGCAATCTCCAGTGCCCGCCGAACGGCGATAAGCGCTTGGGGTTTAAGACCATGCGTGAGCATCGTCGAGCCGCCGAGCCACAGCTTGAGCTTCATCTCGAGCGCTGTTCCAGCAAGTCCCGCGGGTTCGAGCTCCTCGACTGCTCGCGAGACATGGACGCGGCATTCGGCGGTGAGCGAGAAGTGATTCCAAAGCAGGGTTCCTGCGACAGTCAGTCGAATGAGCAGCGAGCGATTCGCCTCATCGCGCACAGCCCATGCGAGGGCTCCGCGTAGATCGTCGAGGACGCGTGCGTAGGTGGACCCCCACTCTTGCGCAGGACGTTGCGCCCATTCGCTCGAGGCCCGATCAAGCACGGCGCACACATACTCGGCATGCCGGTGGCGCACCGCCTGCTCTTCTGCGTTGACTCGCAAGCGTTCGAGGCAATGGGTTCGCGTCGTTTCCAGCAGGCGATAGGCAATACCGTCGGCGTCGAGATCCATCGCAAGAAGGGATTTCGCGGCGAGTTGCGCCAGTCTCAGTGCAGCGTCGTTGGGAGACGCATTGGCCACCGCCGATGCGCCCGCAATGTCGAACACGCCGGCGAATACCGACATGGCACGCAGCAGCGCGGCTTCTCCTTCCGAGAGAAGGCCGTAGCTCCAGTCGAGGGTCGCCGTCAGCGTGCGTTGTCGATCCGGGCCAGCTCGTCGCCCGACAAGGTTGTGGAATCGCTCGTCGAGTTGCTTCAACAGACCACCGACACCGAACACATCGACGCGCGTCGCGGCGAACTCGATCGCAAGCGCCAAACCATCGAGTCGGCGGCAGATCTCTGCGACAAGCGGAGCATCCGAGTCGCACAGCTTGAACGATTCGAGCCTCTCGGTCGCGCGATCGACGAAGAGTTGAACGGCGGGGAAGGTAAGGGCTTCTTCGGCGCTCAGGTGCGCCGATTCAGGCGGCGTGCCTAGCCCCGACAGCCTGCGAACGCACTCCCCCTTCACCAGCAGTGGCTCGCGGCTCGTGACGAGAATCTTCACCCCGGGTGCGTGTGCCAGGATCTGATTGGCGCAGGCGGAGGCGGCCTCGATGACGTGCTCGCAGTTGTCGATCGCGAGCAGCATCTCACGGTCACGCAGAAACTCGCACAAGGTGGCGAGCATGCTGGCCGAATACCCGGCCAGACCGAGCGTCGTCGCGATGGCATTGGCCACAAGGGCCGGCTCCGTCAGAAGTGCCAGGTCGACCAGCCAGACACCGTCTTTGAGCGACCCGAGTGCTCCCTCGGCGACTGCAAGTGCAACCGTCGTTTTCCCGATGCCGCCAGCGCCGATGATGGAGACGAGGCGCGAGTCGTCGAGCTCGCGCCGAATGGCGTCGATGGCGGCCGACCTGCCGAAGATGCGCGTTGTTCCGGTCGGCAAGTTGTGGTTGGGTCTAGCTGCTCCCGAAGCGAGCGGTATCGGGCCGTCCGATCCGCTTGCCAAAACCGAGGCGACGAATCGATAGCCCCGTCCGACCACCGTCGCGATGAATTGCGACGTACCCACCCCGTCCCCAAGAACCCGTCGCAGGGCCGCCATGTTGACCTTGAGGCTGCCCTCGTCGACCACTACGTCGGGCCAGACGCGCGCCATCAATTCGCGCTTGCTCACAAGCTCGCCGGGGTGTTCCACCAGCGCCGTGAGGATGTCGAGGGCGCGCCCACCGATCCGGACTGTGCCGTTGCCGCGCAACAGCAGCTGGCGCTCGGGCACGAGCGTGAATGGCCCGAAGGCGAAGCTTCGCGAAGCTTGCGGGTCTGTGTCGTCTGCCACGACCGTCTCCGTCTGCGTCGGGTGCGCTACTGCAGATCGACCAGCAGCCTGGCGGCGACGACCATATCGCGGGTTTGGAAGCCCTCACTGAAGGCATCGTAGACGGACTTCAGCATGGTTCTCGCCTCCTTTGTGCGTGACTGGGCCTGCCACAGTGCCGCCAGATCATTCGAGGCGCGCAAGTGCCAGGTCAGCGTTCCGATTTCTTTCGATACTGAGATCGACTGCAGCAACAGCAACTCGGCCTCTTCATGTCGAGCTTGGTCATGGGCCACGAAAGCCTGAATGCGCAGAATTTCGGGCAAGCACCATTTCTCGTTCTGGAGCGCCGCAAGCTCCAGTGCCTCGTGGATCGTTGCCTCGGCCTCTTGGAAGCGGGATTGCTTTGCCAGTGCATGCCCCAGTACGGCCATGTAGAAAGGCAGCCTCGCCATGTGGCCGATCGCCCGAAACTCGACGACCGATCGCCGGAGCCTGTCGATCCCGTCAGCGTGCCCGGGCTGCCCGATGGCAGCAATGGCGCCGCGACAAAAGGTGACGATGGGCCGCCAAGTCATGATTCCGTGCCGTTCGACATGCTCGTCAAGCATTTCGGCGTGGCGGCTGCAATCTTCTTCGCGGCCGAGCCAGAAATACAAAAGGGTGTTGTAGACGAGAGCGATACTCAACGAGAGTTCATGCGACGCCTGGCGTCCGTACTCGAGTATCTTTTCCGCTGTCCGCGCCGCGGTCTCGGGAAGCCCTGTCATAGCTTGCACGTGACTCAGCACGACCAGTATGTTGACGCTGTTGCTGTACTGAAAGCGCGCGAAGCGGGCGTCGTTGAAATCCTGCGAATGCTGCGCATGGAGACGCTCCATGCGTTTGCGCGCGCTCTGGAGCCGGCCGACGAACATTTCTCCAAGACACAAATGCGTCTCGCCTTCTGCTGACGCCGAAGGATCTTCGACTGCGGCGATGGACTGGAAAGTCTCGAGCGTACGGATTCCTGCATCGTGCTCCCCGTTAAACAGCTCATAGGCTCCGATCAGTCGCAGGCAGCGCAGGCGGAAATCAACGTCGTCGAGTTGCTCCGAAATTTGAAGAGCACGGCGCATGGCCAATCGCGCCTCTGAGACGATCCCGCACGTATAGAGGATGGCGCCCGCCAGTGCAAACTGAAGGTTCATTTCAACCGCCGTGCCCTCGGAGCCAGCCTCGCCGAGCTCTGCGATCGCCCGTGCGAGATGCGTGCGACTTTCGTCTGTCAGCGAAAAGTGGTTCCAAAGCAGCGTCCCGGCGGCCGTCAGGCGGATCTGCAGGCGGCGATGTGCGGAGTTTGAAATCGTCCAGGCGAGCGCGGACCGGAAGTCGTCGAGATAGGCGCCGTATGCGGCCCCCCAAACACGGGACGGCTGCTGTCCCCATTCACTGGCTGCCCGCTCCAGGGCCGTGCAGACATACTCCGCGTGGCGTAGGCGGATCTGCGAGTCTTCGCCGGCAGCAACGAGCTTTTCCAGGCAATAGGCACGCGTGCTTTCCAGGAGGCGATAGCTTGCACCCAGCGCATCGGTTTCGACCGACAGCAGGGAATTCGCGCCAAGCTCTGCCAGCTTGCTTGCTGTCTCGCTGGGCGTGCTGACTGCCACGGCCGAGGCGCCCGAGAGTCGGAATGCGCCAGTAAAGACGGAGACGTCTCGCAACAGGCGGGCTTCGCTTTCGGGAAGCAGGCCGTAGCTCCAGTCGAGCGTCGCTGCCAGCGTTCGGTGTCGCTCGAGACCAGCCCGCCGCCCCGCGAGCAGACGAAACCGGTCATCCAGTTGTTTCTGCAGGCCCTTCACGCCGAAGACGTCGACTCGCATGGCGGCAAGTTCGATCGCAAGGGCGATGCCGTCGAGACTCCTGCAGATGTCGGCAACGGCGGGCGCGTCCGCATCGTCGAGAACAAAGCTCTCCAGCCGGTCGGTGGCGCGATCGACGAAGAGATCGATGGCGGGATAGGCCAGCGCGTGCTTCGCCGTCAGATCGGTGGAGTCGGCAGGCGAGGCCAGGCCCTCCAGCCGGTGCACCTGCTCGCCGTCCATGCGAAGCGCAGCGCGGCTCGTGGTCAAGGCATGGACGCCCGGAGCTTCACGCAGGAGCTGTCCCACGCATGTGGCGATGGCAGAGACCATGTGCTCGCAGTTGTCGAGAACAAGCAGCATCCGGCGCTCCCGCACGAACCTGCAGAGGGCGGAGAGGATGCTCGCCGAGTGCACGACCAGGCCCGTCGCGTTGGCGATGGCATTCGGCACCAGGGACGGGTCGCGCAAGGGCGCGAAGTCTACCAACCAGACACCATCCAAGAACGCGCCGATCGCCCGTTCCGCCACCGAGATCGCCACCGTCGTCTTGCCGACGCCTCCCGCGCCGACGATGGAGACGAGCCGGGACCGGAGCACCTCTTGATGAAGGAGGTCGATGACCTCTCTTCGTCCGACCACACGCGTCGCCATCGCCGGGAGGTTGTTGTTGCGGCCTCTCGTGGCAGCGGACGGAAGTTCCGACAGCTTCGCTGACGTGGCTGGCGCGCTTCCCGCGACGCACGCGTCACCCCGCGCGACCATCCGCGTTCCCGAACAGCTCAGTCAAGTGATCCGCGTGGCGCCGCACGTTTTCCAGTTCTCCGTGCTCGTTCAGTTTCTCTATTGCAAAGGCTCGCGTGACATGGGCCTGGCTGTAGCGCATCTCGCCGTTGCGCAACTCGGCCAAAAGGAGGGATTTGGCCACCAGGCTGGCAATGCTTTCGACCACCGTCTCGCGATCAATGTCCTGAGCGCCGCCGATCGCGCAAGCCGATTCCAGGCTGAAGCCGCCGGCGAAGATCGACAAGCGGCGCATGACGGCCTGCTCGCTGGGGGACAGCAAGGTATAGCTTGCGTTGACGTTCGCTGTCAGCGTCCGGTGCCGCTCGGGCCCTTCGTGATAGCCGTCGAACATGTGAAAGCGCCTGTCGAGATGGTCCAGCATCCTTTCAATGCTCAATGCACCGACCCGCTGGGCGACACGTTCGATCGCCAGCGCATGGCCGTCTAGCCTGTGGCATATCGCGGCGACCTTCGGCGCGTTCACGTCATCCAGCCTGAACGCCTTGAACTTTTCGGCAGCCCGGTCTGCGAACAGTTGCACGGACGGGAAATCCAGGGCCTCTCGTGCCTTGATGCCCGCCATCGTCGGCGGCAGGCCCAGACCGGTCAACCGCCGCACGCGTTCGCCCCGAATGCACAGGGGTTCGCGGCTGGTGGTGACGAGCTTCACGTTCCGGGTGCTCGCCAGCAACTGATCAGCGCATGTGGCGACCGCACCGATCAGGTGCTCGCAGTTGTCGAGGACCAGCAGCATCTCGCGGTCGCGCAGCAGTTCGCTGGGCTCTACGGCCTTGTCGTCTGCCTTTCGGGTGCTCGATCGCATGACGTCGGCTATCGCTTGGGGCACCTTCGACTGCTGGTCCAGCAGGGAGAGGTCGACGAGCCAGGCGCCTCCCTTGAGGGAACCCGCAGCGCTGTCGGCAACCGCGAGGGCGACGGTCGTCTTACCCACGCCGCCAGGTCCTACGATTGAGACCAAACGGGTGTTTTCCAGATCCTGCAGGATCGAGCGGATCGCATGCTCCCTACCGAAGATGCGCTTGGTCGAGGGAGGCAGGTTGCCCGCGCGCCTTGGCGGTGTGGGATGGAGAGCCTTCGGGTCGAGATGAGATGCATACCGCACGGTCTCGATGAAGCGGTAGCCTCTTCCGACCACGGTCGCGATATAGCGAGGCGGGCTGGGGCCTTCACCGAGAAGACGCCTGATGGCGGCAATGTTGACCTTAAGATTGCCTTCTTCCACGACCCTTCCGGGCCAGGCACGCGACAATAGCTCTCGCTTGCTGACGACCTGGCCGTGGTTTTGGACGAGTGCCGTCAGCAGATAGAAGGCACGCCGGCTGATGCGGACGGGTTTTTCATCTTCCAGGAGCAACTGCTGCTCGGGAATCAGAAGGAACGGTCCGAATGCGAATGAACTATCAACCTCGGAAATCAAGGCAGTCAAGCAAACCCCCGTCGGTGGGATGCGGCCGCTCAAGTGTATGGCGAGCCTGGGCAGGGCCCGAGTTAAATACGGTAAATGGAGGGGGATTCGAGCCTCACGGCGCGCTCTAGGCACCGACGGGCGCGCCAGCCAGGAAATTCATTTCACGCTGCGGCGAACAGCGTCAACCCTGAACCCACGCTGTGAAGCGGGGTTCATTTGCACGGATCCACACGCTGGCAGCCTCGCGCGGCGCGATCTTCTCGACGTTGACCAGCCAGTCCATCTCGTTCACCGCATCGAGCCCGAGACTGACCTTCGACAGTGCCACCCGAGTCGATGCGGGAAGACTCTGCCAGCGCGCCGTCGGAGCGACCAATGCCGCACGATTGGATCCGCCCAGCACGTTCTGGGTATCACGAAGCGCCCGTAGCTGGCCCCCACGGTTCAGGTACTGCGGCGCCCATGTCGGGAAAACGAACCAGCGGCGTTCGCGAACCGCGGCTTCGTAGTAGTCGATCCACTCTGCCTGTGTTCCTGGGCGTACCGCGTAGCCGAGGGCATCGAGCCCATAGGCGCGCACGGCAGTCTGGGAGACTGCCGTGATGGTCGCCCCGGTACCGATGCCCTGGATCTGCCGCGTCATGCGCCGTGCCACATCGGGCCTCGCCAGGTCGCCGATGCTCCGGACCTCGTTCTCCGGGACATAACTCGGCACTGCCCAGAAGAAGTGGGCACCTTCGTAAAGCCGGGCCACCTCGATCGCCTCGGCGCCATACTGGGCCCAGTAGGTCGCATGCCCCTCGGGCAGCCAAGCTGCGGCCATGAGGTCGATGCTGCCCTGGCTCAGCAACGGAAACATCTCGTCGTGAGGACCTGTTCGCAGCTGAACGGGATGTCCGAGGCGCTCCAGCACCGCCTGGACGACCGCCCCCGTGACGGCGTAGAAGCTGAGCGACACCTGTCCCAGCGTCACGCGTTGAAGCACCCGGCCTTGCGCCGGTGCCAGACTGCCGACGGCCGACGCAGCTCCGACGACGAGGGCACGCCGGCGCGTCAAAGATGACGAATTACTCATGCCCATCTCCTTGCGCGATCGACCGCGTCCAGGAACTCTAGTGGGTCATACGGAGCTTCGGGGTTAAGCGTGGTGAATTCTCGTTGCGGCTCTGGGATCGGTTGCCCAGCACGGGGACTGCAAGGTTTCGCCCTGCGCACGGCGCCAGAGCCAGGACGAGGCACGACCCACGTCCGTTCACATGGGCAGCTGGCGTGGTGGCACCATCAACACCAGGGAGCCTTGCCGTTCGGCCAACGTGAGCCCAAAGGTGCAGTTCGGCTCCTCGCCCATTCGCAGGTCGGTGCGGTCACGGCGTTTCCATTGTCCTGCGGCCCGCAGAAGCCTTGCTGAACTTTGCGATGCGTCGCACTTCTGGCAACCCTGCCGCGTCCGTCGCCACGCCGGTACCGTGGTCGAAACGCTCGAAGTTGATGCGTGGCTGAGATCCCTCGGTATCGCTCGCCCCCCACCACGATGACGCGCCACAACAAGGAGTTGAAAGCCGTGGGCGTGACAAGCACGCGCTCCGTCGGAATGCCCTGGCCGGCAAATGGGGCATGGGCCACCGGTTCGACTTGGTGTTGGGCGACGACACCCCATGCCAAATAGGCCGTGCTGATGGCGAGGCCGGTCGCGTTGGCGTGCAAGCCACCCACCGAGCGTCAGCCAGCATGGTCCATGACTTTCGGCGCGGTGCTGCACCGTGTTGGCGATCGGGTTGCTGTGGTCGATCAGCACATCCAGATCGGGCAGCGTGCCGGCCACCGCACCCCAAAGCGCCGGACTTCCACACGGCAGTGCGTCGGCCCATCGTGGCGACCGCCACCGCGGTGCCCAGCGCTATTTGCGAAACGGAGTCCATGCGACAAGACGATCGCTCCAGCCCGGCAGCCCCTGGTGCCGAATGGTCTCGCCAGGTGGTGTCCGCCGACCGGACCTGTTGGTCGCGACCGCTCGTGCTGCGCATGAACGCGGGTTAAACGGGGTAGCGCTAGCCGCATGAACAATCAAGTTTGACGGCAATTAACTCGACCTCGTCGAGGCTCTTTCGCAATATCGAGCTACCTAACCAAGGAGCATCTCCATGATCACCTCGCGCCAGAAGACACTCATCCTCGCGTTCGGCGTCATAGCCGCACAGTTGTGGGCAGCGCCCGTGTATGCTCAGTCCAGCTCGACGGACAAGTCGGCAGTTCGTGCAGAACGCCGAGCCCAGGGGGCCGAAGCCACCCGATCATTCAAGTCCGGCGAGGGCGACCCCAAGCCTGAGCCGAAGGCGAGGGTTTCAGCGTCGGGCAGGCAGGCCGCCCGCCAGGAACGAAAGGTCGAAGGTGCGCAGGCAGCGCGCGAGTTCGAGCCCGGGGAGGGAGATCCGAAGCCGGCCCCGACGGCGAAAGTGTCTCGCGCGGAACGCACCGCAGGCCGAAAGGCCAGCCGCGAATCAGTCGCGAAGGTGAACAAGGCCGGGCAGATCCCCTCCTACGGCGAGAACTATGGCGTCAAGTAGGCGGGGGCCTGCAGGACGCCGAGCGGACGAAGGTCAACCGCAACTGACGATCGAGTGCCATGGCCAACGATGATGCGCCCCACGACCTCACCTTGCATCACGAAGCCGAGGGTGCTTCGGACAAGGTGGCGTTGGCAATCACTCTCGGGCTGCGATTCATTGCGGACACCCTGTTTGCCAAGCGATATGGCAACAGGGCCATCGTGCTGGAGACGGTGGCGGCAGTTCCGGGCATGGTGGGCGGGATGCTCGTCCACCTGCGCTGCCTGCGCCGCTTGGAGGAAGATCACGGCTGGATCCGCACTTTGCTGGACGAAGCGGAGAACGAGCGGATGCATCTGATGACATTCCTGGAAATCGCCAAGCCCAGCTGGTTCGAGCGAGCAATGGTGCTCGTGGCCCAGGCGCTGTTTTTCGTCTTCTTCCTTGGGCTTTACCTCCTATCTTCACGGACTGCGCACCGGTTGGTGGGATATTTTGAGGAGCAGGCAGTGATCAGCTATAGCCTCTATCTGGCCGAAATTGATGCGGGGCGCGTAGACAACGTCTCTGCCCCCCAGATAGCCATTGACTATTGGCACCTAGCACCGAGCGCCAGTTTGCGGGACGTGGTGCTGGCCGTACGCGACGATGAAGCGGGTCACCGCGACGTCAATCACCATTTTGCCGACGTGCTGAGAACCGCGAAGGATGCCAGCTTGACGCTGCCATAGGCCGCTTCATGGGGCACCAAGCCTGAGTGTGGCGCGCACAGCGCGTAGCCACAGTTGACCAGGCGCAAGGGACCGGATCGGGAAAGTACGCGAGGCGCTTCGGTACCAAGACCAGCGAGTTGCTGGTTTGGGTGTCCTTGAATCGGCTGTCGGCGTTCTCGTGGGCCTCTATACGGGTGCCCAATACCCCAATCGCCCCTGTCTTCTATAGCTACTGGCCTGAGTCGCCAGGGGCACCTTCGGTGAATCCGTCCGTTCTTCTCCATCAGTCCAGGAGTCAACGATGGCAATGACCTACTCAAACGAGCCGGTGTGGCGCGAGATGCAAGCGTTTCTCCCCGTCGATTTTCACTTCCGGGAGGGACACGAGCCGACAGAGGAATGGTGGAACTGGCGCGGCCACAAGATTCACCTCGATAGCTACAGAAATCCTCGGGCCGAGGTCAAGGTGATCCTGTTCCACGGCGTGGGCACAAACGGCCGGCAGATCTCCATGATCCTGGGCGCTCCACTGGCCCGACGTGGCTACGAGACCATTGCCATTGACATGCCCGAGTACGGCATGACCGAAGTCGCTGAAATGGCCATCGTTCGCTATGACGATTGGGTGCAGGCGGGAAGCGACCTGATCGATGCCGAACTTGCACGGGACGATCGTCCCATCGTCCTGTACGGATTGAGTGCCGGCGGCATGCTGACCTATCACGTCGCGGCACTGAACAAAAAGGTCAAGGGCATCGTTGGAATGACGTTCCTGGACACCAGTAGCCGGAGGGTTCGCGACGAGACTTCGCTAAGCCTATTCATGAGCCGGGTTGGTGGTCCGATGCTTCACCTTGGCGCCAGGACGCCGCTGGCGGCGATGCGCATGCCCATGAAGCTGGCCAGCAAGATGCACACCTTGGTCAACAATCCAGCCGCGCTGAAGGTGTGGCTGTCGGACAAGCGTTCTGCTGGCAATGCGATGACCTTGGCGTTCCTCAGTTCTTATTTGGCCTACCGCCCCGTCAGCGAGCCCGAGGCCTTTGATGTATGTCCCGTTCTGCTGACCCAGCCAGCGGAGGATCGTTGGACACCCTTGTACCTGAGCGAACCGTTTCTGCGACGGCTGAAAATAGTGCCGGTGAAGAGCGTCATGCTTGAGCAAGCCGGTCACTATCCGCTGGAACAACCCGGCCTCTCGCAAATGGTCGAGGCGATTGATGCGTTCTATCGGGAGGTGGCGGCTAGCTCCTGGCGCTCTTAAGCCTTTGCTTGGCGTCTAAACAAAGATGGCCGGGCATGGCGCCACGATTATCAGGAGGGCGACGAGTTGCTGTCATTCGTGTTAGTCGATGGGAAGGACTGCAACCGCTGCAAAGTGGACGCTTACTAGTTAGCCGGCTACCCCTCAGGTGAGTGCAACTTTTAGAGCGCGTAACCAGTGCAGACGACTATGCCAAGCTAAACAATGGCGGGCAGGACGCGTCCAAATTCAGTGCATGCGCGCTCGCCGCCAGGCGCCGGGGCTGATGCCGGTCGCTCGAGTGAAGCTTCGCGTGAAGTGGCTCTGATCCGCGAAGCCGCAGGCAGCGGCGGCCTCAATGAGCGAGATTTCTCCATGGACCAGTAGGTGCTTGGCCATTCGGATTCGCTGGTCCAGGAGCCAGCGATGGGGCGGCAGGCCTGTGGAAAGGCGAAACGCGCGCGTGAAATGACTGCGTGAAAGGCCGCATTCCGTCGCAAGGTGGGCAAGCGACACATCCTCGGCGAGGTGATGCTGGAGATAGTCCTTCGCGCGTTTCTCCTGCCACGGGGCAAGTGCCCCAGCGCGTCGACGGTGTGGCAACTGGAGACCGCCGTACTGGGTGGCCAGGTGGATGTAGAGCGAGATGCCGACATGCTCCACAAACAGCGAATTGGCCTCGCTAGGTCGGGCGAGCGCCGGCAGCAACGCCTGCCCCAAACCCAACAGGACGTGGTCGACCGCGCATTCTTCCGGAGCGCAGTGAAGCATTCCGATGCGCGGTCCACCGAACTCGTCGACCACTTCGTCGAAAGCAGTACGAGTCACATGGAAATGCAGACAGTCGAACGGGTCGATCATGTTTGCGCGCCACTGCTGGTCAAGGTTGTAGAGGATGACCGCACCGGTCACATATGGTGCTGTGCGCATGCGGCGACCGTCGCGCCACAGTTCGAGGCGATTGAAATCACACAGATGAAGGTAGACGGCAAAGGCATCTTCTAGGTCGTAGAGCGGCGTCAACCCGTGGCCCGGTGAGCCGACACGCTCGCGGTTGACGAACAGTGAAGCCTTGTCGAGCGTGCCAGCAAAGAGGGTGGGTGTGTCTGCCACCCCCAAATAGGAAGTCAGCCTTCGCGGAGCGCAATTGGTTCCGTCCATCGCCAAGCCTTTCGATGCCTGTTAGTCGCGGTGCGCCGGCGATTCTGCCCTCAAAACAACCACGGCGGTGCACAAAAACGCGAGTGCGAACGGTTTCACGCCATCGACAAAAGCGGCAAAACGCCGTCTTTTTGGACAAGACCGGTAGCCCTGGCGAGCGATAGCGTCCCGGTCGTGTACTCAACTTAGAGGAATTGACAAATGTCCATCGTTGCCAAGCCCGTCCCCGGCCCCCTCCTGCTCACGCCCGATGACCACACGCTCATCATGATCGACTTCCAGTCGCAGATGGCATTTGCGACCCACTCGATCGATGCGGTCTCATTGCGCACCAACGCTGCGTTGGTGGCCCATGCGGCGGCAGGCTTCGCCGCCTCGACCATCCTGACAACCGTGGCCGAGAAGAGCTTCTCTGGTCCGATGTTCGACGAGATCATTGCAGCCTTCCCGAAACAGACCGTGCTCGACCGAACCTCGATGAACACATGGGAAGACGCAAGCGTGGTCCGGCGCGTCAACGAAATCGGCAAGGGCCGGCTGGTGCTGTGCGGTCTGTGGACCAGCGTGTGCATCGTCGGCCCGGCGTTGTCGGCGCTGGCGCAAGGCTATGAGGTCTACGTGCTGGCCGATGCCTGTGGCGACGTCTCGTCCGAGGCCCACAACCGTGCCATGGATCGCATGGTGCAGGCCGGCGCGCGGCCGATGACGTCCCTGCAGTATCTGCTCGAGATGCAGCGCGACTGGGCCCGCGGCGAGACTTACGAGCTCACGACCGGCATCGCGCGCAAGTTCGCCGGCGCCTACGGGCTCGGCATCATCTACGCCAAAACCATGTTCGGCGCCCACGAAGGCTGAGGCGTGCGGCCATGAAGCCCTATCTGGTCTCTGTCGCGATCGGCTTGCTGGTCGGCGTGATGTACGCGCTTTTCAACGTGCGCTCGCCGGCTCCACCGGTGATCGCGTTGGTGGGACTGCTGGGCATCCTGCTGGGCGAGCAGATCCCGCCATTGGTGAAGCAGGTGTTCAACAAGGATCCGGCACACGCTTCGTGGTTTCATCATCAGGTCAAGCCGCACGTGTTCGGCGAATTGCCGCAGTGCGACGCGCAAGCGCAGGCAAGGTCCCCGTTGCTGGGAGATCGTCGTCATGGGTGATAGAGAGGCGCCGGACCTGATCCTGCACAACGGTCGATTTACGACGCTCGCCCGCGCCAACCCCGCCGCCGAAGCCGTCGCCATCCGCGACGGTCGCTTCACCTGCGTCGGCAGTAACGAAGAAACGACCCGACTTGCCGGACCGCGCACGCGCCGCATCGACCTGCAGGGCCGCAGCGTGCTGCCAGGGCTGATCGACAACCACCTGCACATCATTCGCGGGGGCCTCAACTTCAATCTGGAACTGCGCTGGGATGGCGTGCGCAGCCTGGCCGATGCGATGGACATGCTGCGCCGCCAGGTTGCCGTAACGCCCGCGCCGCAATGGCTGCGCGTCGTCGGCGGCTTCACCGAGCACCAGTTCGCCGAGCGGCGGCTGCCGACGCTCGACGAGCTCAATGCGGTCGCACCCGACACGCCGGTCTTCATCCTGCACCTCTACGACCGGGCGCTGCTCAACGGCGCTGCGCTGCGCGCGGTCGGCTACAGCCGGGATACTCCGGCGCCGCCGGGCGGCGAGATCGCGCGCGATTCGGCCGGCAACCCGACCGGGCTGCTGCTGGCCAAGCCCAACGCTGCGATCCTCTACGCGACGCTTGCCAAAGGGCCGAAGCTGCCCTTCGAGTACCAGCTCAATTCGACGCGCCACTTCATGCGCGAACTAAACCGTCTCGGCGTGACCGGTGCGATCGACGCGGGCGGCGGCTTCCAGAACTATCCCGAGGACTACGAGGTCATCCGCCAGCTCTCCGAAGCAGGTCAGCTCACGGTCCGCCTCGCTTACAACCTATTCACCCAGAAGCCGAAAGAGGAAAAGCAGGACTTCCTCAACTGGACGGCCCAGTCGACCTACAAGCAGGGCGACGACTACTTTCGCCATAACGGTGCCGGCGAAATGCTGGTGTTCTCTGCGGCCGACTTCGAAGACTTCCGCCAGCCGCGCCCCGACATGCCGCCGAACATGGAGGCCGATCTCGAGGAGGTGGTGCGCGTCCTCGCGCAAAACCGGTGGCCGTGGCGCATGCATGCGACCTATGACGAAACCATCAGCCGGGCACTCGACGTGTTCGAGAAGGTCGACAGGGAGATCCCGCTGGCCGGGCTGAACTGGTTCTTCGACCACGCCGAGACGATCTCCGAAGCGTCGATCGACCGCATCGCCGCGCTCGGTGGGGGCGTCGCGGTGCAGCACCGCATGGCCTATCAGGGCGAAAGCTTTGTCGAGCGCTACGGGGCGCGCGCGGCGGAGGCAACTCCGCCGGTCAAGCGGATGCTGGAGAAAGGCGCAAAAGTGTCGGCCGGCACGGACGCGACGCGCGTCGCATCGTTTAACCCTTGGGTGTCCCTTGCGTGGCTCACTACCGGTCGCACGGTGGGTGGGCTGCAGATCACGCCGCAGCGCAACTGCCTGGACCGCGAAACCGCATTGCGCATGTGGACCGAGAACGTCACCTGGTTTTCCAACGATGTTGGCAAGAAGGGCCGAATCGAAGTCGACCAGCTTGCAGACCTCGTGGTGCCCGACCGCGATTTCTTCGCTTGCCCCGAATCCGACATCGCCGACACCAGCGCTCTGCTCACGATCGTAGGTGGCAAAGTGGTCTTCGGTGCAGGACCCTTCGCTTCGGAAGATGACGGCGCGCCGCCGCCAGCCATGCCCGACTGGTCGCCCGTGCGAATGTTCGGCGGGTACGACCGCTGGAACGAGCGCGAGGGCGCGCCGCTACAGGCTGCGCGCGCTGCCGCCGCCGTGACGTCATGCGCTTGCGCCAATGCCTGTAGCCTGCACGGTCACCGCCATGCCACCGCTTGGACCCGGCAAGTGCCGGTGACGGACCTCAAGAGCTTCTGGGGCGCACTCGGCTGCGCCTGTTGGGCGGTCTAACGATGAAAGCACTGCGCAACGCTTTCAAGACCGAAGTAGTGCGCTGGTTCGCGTTGCTGGCCCTGTGCGGCGCCTATTTGCAGGGCGATTTCAACAAGGCCACGGACTTCGCCGGAGCGCTGGCCGAGCTCCACCATTTCGGTATCGCGCCAGCCGCGCCGATCGGCATCGCGACGATCGTGGTCGAGCTGGGGGCCTCGCTCATGGTTCTTACCGGGTTTTACCGCTGGCTCGGCGCGCTCGTGTTGGCCGGCTTCACAGTGCTCGCGACCTTCGTCGCCAATCGGTTCTGGGAGTTTGCACCGCCCGAACGCTTCATGATGGCCAACACCTTCTTTGAGCACTGGGGTCTGGTCGGCGGCTTTGTGTTCGTCGCGTGGCATGACCTTCGAGATGGGCCAGAGAATGCGGCACGCCCATGACCGATGCGCCGTCTGAACCGGCCGCCGCGACTGCCGGATCCACGCCGCGCGGCAGTTTCGCACCGCTGCGCGAGCGCGTGTTCGCCGTGCTTTGGGCGGCCACTGTTTTGGGCAACATCGGCACTTTCATGCGCGACGTAGCCAGCGCGTGGATGGTCACCGAGCTATCGGCCAGCCCGGCCGCCGTGGCGCTGGTGCAGGCTGCGGCCACGCTTCCGGTCTTTCTGCTCGCGATCCCAGCGGGCGTGCTCTCGGACATCCTCGATCGGCGCCGCTTCCTGATCGGCACTCAGGCCTTCCTGGCACTCGTGAGCCTCGCGCTGCTGGTACTCGCGAAGTCCGGCACGCTCAGCGTCGCAGCGCTGGTGCTGCTGACCTTCATGGGCGGCATCGGAGCGGCGTTGATGGGACCGACCTGGCAATCGATCGTGCCGGAACTGGTGCCGCGCGCCGAACTCAAGAACGCGGTGGCGCTCAATTCGCTCGGCGTGAATATCGCGCGCTCGATCGGCCCGGCCGCCGGCGGCTTGCTGCTGGCCAGCTTCGGCGCGGCGCTGACGTATGGCGTCGACCTGCTGAGCTATGTTTTCGTGATCGCGGCACTGCTCTGGTGGCGTCGTCCCCCGACGGCCGACGCCGCCTTACAGGAGGACTTTCTGGGCGCGTTCCGTGCGGGTATTCGCTTCACGCGCGCAAGCCGTGAGCTGCACGTGGTGCTGCTGCGCGCCGCGGTGTTCTTTCTTTTCGCAAGTTCGATCTGGGCGCTATTGCCGCTGGTCACACGCCAAATGCTGGGTGGCTCGGCCGGCTTCTACGGCGTACTGCTCGGTGCCGTGGGCGCGGGTGCCATCGCAGGGGCCGTAGCGATGCCACGCATTCGCGCACGGCTCGATGCCGACGGGCTGGTGCTGCTGGCCTCGCTGATCACCGCGGGCGTGATGGCGGCCTTGTTCCTGACACCGCCGAAGTGGCTGGCCGGATTGTTGCTGTTGGTGCTCGGCTTTGGTTGGATCGTGGCGCTCACCACGCTCAATGCCGTGGCGCAATCGATCATGCCCAATTGGGTACGGGGCCGCGGGCTTGCCGTCTACCTCACCGTCTTCAACGGGGCATTGGCGGCGGGCAGCCTGGGCTGGGGGCTGGTCGCGCAGCAAACTGGCGTGCCGTTGGCGCTGTTGATCGCAGCGGCGGGGCTGGTGATCGCGGCCGCCGTCTTCCATCGCATCAAGCTGCCGGCAGGCGACGCCGACTTGCAGCCATCGCACCATTGGCCTGAGCCGTTCCTGGCGGCGCCGGTGGCCAACGATCGCGGGCCGGTCATGGTTCAAGTCGAATACCATGTGCGCAAGCAGGACCGGACGGCTTTTTGGCAGGCCGTGCAGCGTCTGTCGGTGGAGCGGCGTCGCGATGGTGCCTATGCATGGGGTATTGGCGAAGACGCAAGCGACCCCGAGCGCCTTATCGAGTGGTTCCTGGTTGAATCTTGGGTCGAACATCTGCGCCAGCATGAGCGCGTGTCACGCGCGGATGCCGACCTCCAAGGCGAGACCGCGCGCTATCACATTGGCCCGGAGCGGCCACTTGTTCGACACTATCTAGCGGTTGATTCAGTCGCAGCCGCCGGGCCAGCCTGAAAGCCCAGCGGACGATGGCAAACGCAGCCGAGTCCAACCTCTACGCAACCTGTTCACTGGGCGTCGGCATGGTCGTGTGGCCACCTGGGAAAAGAAGAAATGGCCAAAGCCGACAGGCCTGCCAGCGACCAGAAAGTCGTGTCGAGAATGATTCACGAGCCGTCTGCCGAGTTCAATCATTGCGGTGTCGGAAGAGCTGGCTTGCATAGGCCGGAAACGCAATCGTCGGTTTTGCTCTAATGGTCGAACGCCCACCCAACGCTCCGCCAGTGCCAGCGCGGCCTGCATATCCGCTTCAGACTGGTGGCAGTCCGTCGATTTCCGCCGGCGAGCGTCGGAGGACGCGGTTACCTGACATTCGCGCTTTTGTGCGCGACCGGCCGGTCTACTTAGAAACTTGCCCTTCGCGGTTCGGTGCTGGCAACGACCAGGTCGACTACTGCTTTGAACAGCTGGTTCGCAACGTCGCGAAATGGCGTTCAGGGCCATTGGAGACCTGCACCCGTTGGGTGACAAGGACCCACCTCGGTAAAAGCCGGTGCAGGGAGACGGGCCTACGCCGCCGCCCGATGCGTTATCGCTTCAGCAGCGGGGGCGGAAAATAGTTCCGCGCCGCGACCTCGCCTCGCGGTCGGTAGAAGCGCAAGGTTAGGTTGTATTGCTGGCCCTTGGGCGTTGGCAGCCAGTTCGGCTCTGGCGCATCGATCGGCTTGTCGTCCGCGAAGTAGAGCGTGAGCGAGCCATCGCCCGAGAGCTGCAGCCTCGATTGATTGTTCAGCAGATAGCGCTTCAGCGGATTGACCAGCACCCGCCGGTTGACCGAGTCCACCGCGATCACCGACCAGAAGTAGGTGGCGTATTGCATCGGCAACTTCTCGCTCGGAAAGGTCAAGGTGTAGACGTGGCCGGAGTCGAGCGGCTCGTCGTTGCTGTCCGCGGCGCCCTTGTAGTAGATGACCTCCTGCGGCGTGTTCGCCCAGATGCCGCCGTAGTTGGCATACGTGCGCGTCAGCCAGTCTTGCCCGTAAGCGCCGGAAGTCGCCGGCAGCGCCCAGCCGTCCTTTCGGATTCCGTGGCCCACGACGCGCAGCCCGGCCCTGAACGCGGGTATAGCCTTTTCGCGGACCACGGCGTCGATGCGCTTGCCCTCCGCCGTGTCCCTCACCGCTCGTGCGATGGCGCGCGTGTCGGCCTGCAGCTTCTCCATGCCAGGGTTGATGTCGGCCTCACTGTCTAGCGCGAGTTCGGCCGACTCGAAGGCTTCGACACCCGGCAATGCGTCTGGCTCGAACATCACGGTCTGCGGAATGCGTTCCGGCAGTTCGGGACGGCCGATGATTTCGAATTTGAACTTGTGCTGTAGAGCGACGGCCGCGTCCCAATCGGAGCCCAGTTCCACCCGAAGCAGTACGCGAAGATATTTGCTCGGCACATCCACCCGTCGGGCCAGCGATGGAAGTTTCACGTCTGCCCCCGCGAGGCACACAGCGAAATCGCCGCTGGGCCGCTCGAGAAATGCCCGTTCGTTAATGTTGGCCACCGTCTCGCCCCAGCCATTCAAGAAGTGGACCGTGTAGTAGCGGCCTGCAATCTCAGGAACACTCAGCAGAAGGTAGCTCTTCTCGTCGATGGCGATCCATGCTTCCGAGTACGCGACATCAAGGTTGGGGTTGGCCCAGGCTACTTGCCCTGGTTCACGGTGCACCGGCCGGTTCCATTGGAAGCCGTCCTTGAAGTCCTTCTGCTGTTGCTGCAACACGAGAAGTCGGCTCAACAGATAGATATAAGCGTCGCTGATCTCTTGATCGCTCAGCACTGGCGCGAGTGACATGTTTTCTCCCGTTTTCTCAAACATTCTCCAGCGGAATCGACGGAGCATACGCCCGGGATGCTCAACCGCAGCTACATAACACGTTCTCGCTTTCATCGGTTGCCGAGGCTCCGTCTTTGTCGGCCGTCTTCGAGAGCGGTGGCTTGCTTGGCAGCCGCGTGCCGTCAGGCAGGGCAACTGAGCCTTCGGCGCACCAGCGGTGATTGACGCTGGTCGTGTCCGTGGCGTTGCGCGCGCGCTCGATCACATCCGAATGGGTCGTTGCTAACATCGCCTGATTTCGACAGCCGACGAGCCGACCGAGGTTTTCGTCAGGAGACAGGAGTCATGGCACAGATTGCCAAGTCGACACGGCCGCTTGCCTTACGCAAATTGATAAAGCGCGAGGCGCTGATGGCGCGCCTGGTCGAGGCGCGGCGCCAGCGCTGCGTGGTCGTGCTGGGCCAGGCGGGCAGCGGCAAGACCAGCACCTTGGTGGCGTGGCGGCAGGAGCTGCTGTCCCTGGATTTCGACGTCGCCTCGCTGTCGCTGGTGCCGGCCCACGATCAACTTCAGCGCTTCCTGCGCGACTTGTTGACCAGCATCGCCAGCGTCGACGCCTCCCTCCTGGAGGAGGCCGGACTGCTGACCGAGGGCGTCGAATCCGACGCCGAGATCGAGCGCTGGATCATCGCGCTGGTCCAGGGCATCGCCTTGCGCCAGCGCGAACTGGTGCTAATGCTCGACGACCTGCAGCACCTGCGGGAGCCGCGGATCTTTCGGGCCATCCAGTGGCTGCTGGACTATGCACCCGCGCGTTTGCACGTGGCCCTGAGTTCGCGCACGGCGTTGCCGCTCTCGTTCGAGCGCCTGCGCTCTCGCGGTCTTGTCACCGAGCTGGACATGCGCGACCTGCGCTTCAGCGCCGACGAGTCGGAGCGCTATCTTCGCGGGCAATTGGGCCGCATTGACGCCGGCGATGCCCGGGCCCTGCACGAGCTCACCGATGGCTGGGTGGCGGGCCTGCAGCTCTTCGCGCTCGACCTGCGGACCAAGGAAGGCCGGAGCGATGCCGGATATGCGCCGGTTCGCGTGCGCGATGCGCATGCCTTCGCCAGCTACTTCGAGCGCGAAGTGCTGGTGCACATCGCACCGGATGACCTGGACATGCTGACCCGTGTTTCGGTCTGCAGCCGCTTCTGCGTGCCGCTTTGCGCCTCGCTGCTTGTGCCTTCGCAGCCGCTGCCGCGCGTGCGCGCCAGGCTCACGAGGTTGGAAGAGGACAACTTCTTCATCACCCAGACCGGCGGCGCCGAGCGCGAGCCGTGGTATCGCCTTCACCCCCTGCTGCGGGAGACGCTGCTGGCGCGCATCGAGCAATGGCCGCTCGTGCAGTGCCGCGCGCTTCACGTCGCTGCCTGCCGTTGGTTCATCGCTCGCGGCGAGCTGGAAGATGCAGTGCATCACGCGGTGCAAGCGGGTGACATGGCACAGGCGGTTTCGCTCGTCGAGGCCAGCGCGCACGACCTGCTGTCGAGCGGCGAGCTGTCGCAGCTCGCACAGCTGCTGCGCCAGCTGCCCGGCGAGGCGATCCTGCAGCACTTCGATCTTCACCTGGCGCAGGCCTACCTGGCCATGTACGCGCGCGACTTCATAGCCTGCGATGCCAGTTTGCGGCAGATGGAAGCCCGGCAGCAGACGCTCGATGTGCGCCAGCGCTACGACCTCCTGCTGTTGCGCTGCGGGCTGGCGGCGCAGCAGGACCGGACCGACGTGGTGGTCGGTCTTCTTGCGGCCTTGAACGACATCCCGGTGGATGCCAAGGACCTGGCCTGGACCAGCCGCGCCAACCTGCTCGCCTGGACCTACAACCACGAGGGCGCCTACGAACAGGCGAGTCATGCCTTCGACGATGCGCGGCACCGCAACGGCGCACAGCTAAGTGCGCTGCTGGGTCGCTGCATGCTGGCGTCCAGCCTGCGCCGCCAGGGCAAGCTCAGCGAGGCCGAGCAGCTTGCACGAGAGGTTTTGCGCGCGGCCGAGCTGCGCGGTGCGGCTTTCGGCGGCGTGGCCTGCACCTCGGCGGCGGTGCTCGCCGACGTCCTCTACGAGATCGACGAGGTCGAAGCCGCGAAAGAGCTGCTCGAGTCGCGGGTCGCAGCCACCGAGCGACTGACCTTGCCCGGTGTCGTGTTTCGATCCCTTGTCACGTTGGCGGGTTGCCATCGGCTCTCCGGTCGCGATGAGGAGGCGTTCGCCGTCATCGACCGGCTTGAGGACTACGCGGCGCGCTATCGCTTCGACCGCATCCTCGCGCAGGCGCTGGAGTTCCGGCTGCGCTTTCACCTGGTTCGAGGCGAGCCTGGCGAAGCGGTGGGCATCGTGCAGCGCCTGGAAGCGCTACTTCATCGGCAGGAAGACGGGGGTTCGATCGCTGCGCGGATCGCCGACAGCCTGGCTCGTGCGCGCTGCGACATGGCACTGAATGGATGCGACTTCGCAAGCGCGGCCAAGCAGCTGAAAGCACGCACTGACGCAGCCAACCAGCCGCTGAACAGAGGCGCGGCCGAGTTGCAGGTCCAAGGGGCGCTGGCGAGCTTCGGCATGGGAGAGCCGGCGGCCGCGCGCGAGAAGCTCATCGAAGGCTTGCGCATCGGCCATAGCCTAGGCCTGGTGCGTGGCCTGCTCGATGTCTCCCCCGAACTGCCGCGGATGTTGCGCGCGCTGCTGAATGGCGCAGATCTTGAACCGGTGCTGGCCTTCCATGTCAACCGGCTGCTGGCCGCGGCCGATCGAACCCATGCGCCGTCTCCGGCGACCGCGCAGCGACGCTCCTCCGCACCGGTACCGGCCGCAGCGCTCAGCGACAGGGAATACGAAGTCCTGTCCTTGCTAGCGCAAGCCATGCCCAACAAGAAGATCGCGCGGGTGCTCGACGTCAGCCTCGATACGGTCAAGTTCCACCTCAAGAACATCTACGGCAAGCTGGGCGTTGCGGCGCGGGACGAGGCGGTGGCCCGCCTGCGCGATCTGAACGCCAGCCGCGAGTCGGCTGGACACGCACCGTAGGCCCGGCGGCTCGACCTACCCGGCTCCAAGCACGAACCTACTCCAGCGGGGTAGTGCGCCGGCGCGCATGCCTGGCGATCATTCATGCATCGCCGAAGGATCGTCATTCCGCAGGCGCGGATCGAAGAACTCGCATGGAGACAAGAATGAAACGCATCGCGAAAGCGTGTGCTGCACTGGTGCTGGTCGTCGTGACCGGCCTGGCCTCGGCCTACCCCGACAAGCCTGTTCGCCTCGTGCTGCCCTATCCGGCGGGCGGACCCACCGATGCCGTCGCGCGCTCGGTGGCCGAGCGCCTGGGCGCCGCGTGGGGCCAGCCGGTGATCGTCGAGAACCGCCCGGGCGCCAACGGTGCCATCGGTACCGAATTGGTGGCCCGGAGCCTTCCCGACGGCTACACGTTGCTGGTCCATTCGCCGATCATGCTTGCCACCGAGATGACGCGGCCGACAGTGCGCTATCGCACGCTGAAGGATTTCAAGCCCGTCTCGCTGGTCTTCTCGTCGGCCGTCTTCCTCATGGCCAGCAACCAGAGTTCGCAGGGCGACCTCAAGCAGGTGCTGACGTCGGCGACGGGTCGCGCGGGTGATCTGAGCTACGGATCGCACGGTGCAGGCACCACCGGCCACTACATGGGTCGGCGGCTGGAGAACGTCGCGGGCATCGAAATGACCCATGTTCCGTACACCGGCGATGCGACCATTCTGACGGCCCTGCTCGGCGGCCATATCAAGCTGGGCTTCCTGAGCGGGACCGGCGCCAGGAAGGCGCTGGATTCCGGCAAGGCGCGCGGCCTGGCCGTGGCGAGTGCCGAGCGCTCGCCGCTGATGCCCGAGGTGCCCACCTTCAAGGAGCAGGGCTTCGTCGGCTTCGACCGCGAAAGCTGGGGCATGTTGTTCGCGCCGGCCGGCACCCCCGACGAGGTGGTGAACAAGATCGCGCTCGAGGTCGACCGGGCCGTCAAGCAGCACGAGGTGGTGCAGCAGTTCATGGGCTTCGGCCTCGGCGCCAAGGGCGGCACGCCCGCCGATGCCCGCCGCATCGTCCAGGACGACTTCGCCTACTGGAGCCGGCTCATCGAGGAATTCGGAGTGCTGGGCCAATGACCTCGAAGCGCCATCACAAGCACTGGCCGGACGGCGTGCCGCACACGCTGGAGGCGCCGGGCGGCACGTTGTACGACCGCCTGGAGGCGGTCGCGCGCCGGTCGCCGGACAAGACCGCGATCGACTACTACGGCCGGGCGACCAGCTTCAGGGAGCTTCATCAGGCGGTGCTGAACCTCGCGGGCTACCTGCAGCAGCACCTGGGCGTGGCACGCGGCGACCGGGTCATGCTGCTGATGCAGAACTGTCCGCAGTTCATCATCGGCTACCACGCCATCCAGCGTTGCGACGCCGTGGTGGTGTCGCTCAGCCCCATGAGCACGCCGGAAGAGGTCGCCTACTTCGCCGCCGATGCCGGCGCCCACGTGATGATCCTGACGCAGGACATGCTGCCGCGCATCGACGCTGCGCTGACCGGTGGCCTCATCGCCGGCTGCGTCGTCGGTGCCTGCGCCGACATGGCGGGCACCGACGCGCAGGTGCCGCTCGTGGCGCCACCCGAATTCGTGCGCGAACCGCGGCGGCCGTGCGACCGTGTCAGCCGGCCCCAACTGCACGACTTCGCCGGCGCGCTGGCGGCCGGCATCGAGCCGCGCCCGATGGACAGCGGGCCGGACGATCTGGCCGCGATCGCCTACACCTCGGGCACCACCGGCAAGCCCAAGGGCGCGATGCTGCGGCACGGTGCCTTCTCGCTCGGGGTGGCGCAGCGATCGCTGTGGTTTGCGGGCGCGCCCGAATGCAGCGACCTGATCGTGCTGCCGATGAACCACGTCGCGGGCATGTGCGCCATGAACCAGGCGGTCTGCGAGGGGCGCACCATCGTGTTGCTGGCGCGGTGGGATGCCGGCGCCATCCCGGCGCTGATCGAACGCTGCCGCATCGACCGCTGGGCTGCGGTCACGCCGATGCTGGTCGAACTGATGGACCGTCCCGAACTGGCGCAGCACGACGTGTCCTCGCTGCAACGCTTGTATGGCGGTGCCACCGCCATGCCGGCGGCCGTCGCGCGCGAGGTGCGGCGGCGCTTCGGAGTCCCGTTCATCGAGTGCTACGGCATGACCGAGACCTGCGGCAGCTCGCACATGAATCCGCCGCAGGCGCCGCGCCTGCAATGCGGCGGCATCCCGCAGATCAACGTGGACGCCCGGGTCATCGACCCCGTCACGGGCGCCGAGCTCGGGCCGAACGAGGCGGGCGAGATCGTGATGCATTGCGCGACCCAGTTCGATGGTTACTGGCAGCAGCCCGCGGCGACACGGGAGGCCTTCATCGAGATCGACGGCAAGGCCTTCGTGCGCAGCGGCGACATCGGCCACTTCGACGAGGACGGCTACTTCTACATCACCGATCGGCTCAAGCGAATGATCAATGCGTCGGGCCTCAAGGTCTGGCCGGCCGAGATCGAGGCCTGCCTGTTCGGCCATCCCGCGGTGCAGGAGGCTTGCGTGATCGGGGTGTCCGATGCACGGCGCGGCGAGTCGGTCAAGGCGCTGGTGGTCCTTCGGCGTGCCGCCGCCGAGGGTGCGTCGTCGCAATCCATGATCGAATTCCTGCGCGGTCGCCTGGCCGCCTACAAGGTGCCGCGCCTCGTCGAATTCGTCGACGCGCTGCCCAAGTCCGGTACCGGCAAGGTGCTGTGGCGGCAGTTGCAGGCACAGCACGAGACGGGTCCCCGCCCATGACAACCATCGCAAACGAACCCATGACCTACGGAATCACCGGCTACGGCACCTACGTGCCACGCCTTCGGATGCAGCGGGAGGCGATCGCCGCCGCCCATCGCTGGATGGCGCCCCAGGCCGCGCCCGCAAAGGGCCACCGTGCCTTCTGCAGCTGGGACGAGGACAGCATCACGATGGCGGTGGAGGCGGCGCGCAGCGCCCTGCCCGCTGTGGCGCGCGCTGCGATCCAGTCCCTGGCGATGGCCACCACGCGGCCCGCATTCGCGGACCTGCAGGGCACGAGCATCGTTGCCGCCGCACTCGACCTGCCGGCGGACATCCGGACCATCGACCTGGGCCAGTCGCAGCGGGCCGGCGTGAGCGGCCTGCTGGCGCAACTTCGCGCGGCCGATGGCCAAGCGGTCTTCATCGCCAGCGACCATCCAAGTGCCAAGCCCGCGAGCGCCCAGGAGCTGAGTTACGGCGCCGGCGCCGCTGCCTTCACGTTGGGACACGAGGCCGTGATCGCCGAGCTGATCGGCGCCCACAGCGTCTGGAACATGTTCTTGGACCACTTCCGCGCGAGCGAAGCCAAGCACGACTACTACTGGGAAGAGCGTTGGATCCGCGACGAGGGCTACGCCAAGATCGTGCCGCAGGCGGTCGCCGCCGCGCTCGAGTCGGCGCGGCTCGATGCCACCGAGGTGAACCACTTCGTGTTCGCCTCGCCGTTGAAGGGCAGCGGCGCGATGGTGGCCAAGCGCTGCGGCTTCGCCGTCGAGACGCTCGGCACGGCGCTCGACGAGCCCTGCGGCTATGCCGGCGCGGCGCACCCTTGCCTGATGCTCGTCGACGCGCTCGAGCGTTGCCGGCCTGGCGAGGTCATCGTGGTGGTCGGCTTCGGGCAGGGCTGCGACGTGATGGTGATGCGCGCCACGCGGGCCGTCGAAGAGTACCGGCCGGGCCGCGGCCTGCGCTCGGCCTTGGCCGACGCCCAGGTGCAGGGCGACTACCTGCGCATGCTGTCCTACGACAAGGGCATCGAACTGGAATGGGGCATGCGCTCGGAGAAGCCGGTCAAGACCGCGCTGAGCGAGCAATACCGAAGCGCCGGGCAGCTCGGCGCCATGGTCGGCTGCCGGTGCCGGCGCTGCAACACCGTGCAGTTCCCGCGCCTGGCTTATTGCGTCGGCGAGGGCTGCGGCGCGCCCGCCGCCGAGAGCGAGCCCGTACCCCTCAGCGACGTGCCCGCGAAGCTGCTGACCTGCACCGCGGACTGGCTTTCCTATCACCCGGCGCCGCCGCTGCATGTGGGCTTCGTGCAGTTCGACAACGGCGCCCGCATGCTGATGGAGATCGTCGATGTCGGTACGGCCGGGCTCGACGTGGGCATGCCGCTGCGCATGACCTACCGCATCAAGGACGTCGACGCCGCGCGCGGCTACGCGCGCTATTTCTGGAAGGCCACGCCCGTGGCGGCTTGAGGAGCGACCGAGACATGGCAACAGGTATCAAGGACAAGGTCGCGATCATCGGCATGGGCTGCTCGCGCTTCGGCGAACGCTTCGATGCGGGAACGCCCGAACTGATGGCGGAGGCCTTCAACGAGGCGCTCTCGGACGCCGGCATCGAGCGCAAGCAGATCGAAGCCGCCTGGTTCGGCTCCTGCCTCGACCAGATCAACATCGGCAACTCGGCCATCCCGGCGTCTCTGGCGCTGCGGCTGGATGGCATCCCGGTGAGCCGGGTGGAGAACATGTGCGCCACCGGCACCGAGGCGCTGCGCGGCGCCGCCTATGCGGTGGCGTCGGGCGCGGTCGACATCGCCCTGGCCATCGGCGCCGAGAAACTCAAGGACACCGGCTACGGCGGCCTGCCGCCCACCTACAAGGGCACCTTCAACGACCTCTGGTTGCCGCTCGGCTCGGCGCCGGCGGGCTTCGCGCAGCTGGCCGATGGCTACCGCGCGCGCCATGGCATCTCGCGCGACGAACTGAAGCGAGCCATCGCGCGGGTGTCGTGGAAGAGCCATCAGAACGGCGCGCTCAGCCCCAAGGCGCATCTGCGCAAGCCCGTGACCATGGAGCAGATCCTCGGCGCGCCGATGATCGCCGACCCGCTGGGCCTGTTCGACTGCTGCGGCGTCAGCGACGGCGCGGCCTGCGCCATCGTGACCACGCCCGAGATCGCGCGGGCGCTGGGACGCAAGGACATGGTGACCATCAAGGCCATCCAGCTGAGCGCGAGCTCGGGCATCGAATCGAGCACCAACACCTGGGACGGCAGCCACGTGCGCAACACGCGCAGTGCCGCGAGCCGGGCCTACGCCGAGGCCGGCGTGAGCAACCCGCGCAAGCAGGTCTCGCTGATGGAGGTGCACGACTGCTTCTCGATCACCGAGCTGGTGACGATGGAGGACCTGTTCATCTCGGAGCCCGGCGCAGCGGTGCACGACGTCCTCGACGGCTTCTACGACCGCGAGGGGGGCGGCGTTCCGTGCCAGGTGGATGGCGGCCTCAAGTGCTTCGGTCATCCGATCGGCGCCTCCGGCCTGCGCATGGCCTACGAGATCTACAACCAGCTGCAGGGACGCGCGGGCGAGCGCCAGCTGCGCAACCCGAGCCTGGGACTGACGCACAACCTGGGCGGCGTTCCCTACCAGGGCGTGGCCGCGGTGAGCCTGCTGGGCCTGCATTGAGCCACCGGCACCGGCAACCAACGACGAAAGGAAAGCGACATGAAGCAGCTTGAAGACAAGGTCATCATCGTCACCGGCGCGGGCGCCGGCGTGGGGCGCGGCATCGCGCGCGAGGCGGCGCGCCAGGGCGCGAGGGTGGTCGTGAACGACCTTGGCGTGAGGATCGACGGCACCGAGTCCAGTGCCGGCCCGGCGCAGGAGACCGTCGAGCTGATCCGGGCGGAAGGCGGCGTGGCCAGCGC
Organism: Variovorax jilinensis; assembly: GCF_030316885.1. Taxonomy (GTDB): domain Bacteria; phylum Pseudomonadota; class Gammaproteobacteria; order Burkholderiales; family Burkholderiaceae_C; genus Variovorax; species Variovorax jilinensis. Next base: position 156,470 of record NZ_JASZYQ010000008.1, read on the forward strand.
CAACACCGACAGCGTCGCCGACTGGAGCGGCGCCAACCGGATCGTGCAGCAGGCGCTGGACCTGTACGGCCGGGTCGACGGCGTGGTGAACAATGCCGGCAACCTGCGCGATGCGCTGTTCCACAAGATGAGCGAGGACGAGTTCGACGCCGTCATCCGCGTCCACCTCAAGGGCAGCTGGAACGTGGCGCGCGCGGCGGCACCGCACTTCAAGGCGCAGCAGGGCGGCGCCTACGTCCACATGACCTCCACTTCGGGCCTGGTCGGCAACCTGGGCCAGGCGAACTATGCCGCCGCCAAGATGGGCATCGTGGGCCTGTCCAAGTCGATCGCGGTGGACATGCAGAAGTTCGGCGTGCGTTCCAATTGCATCGCACCGTTCGCCTTCACCCGCATGGTCGGCAGCATCCCGACGGAAACGCCCCAACAGGCCGCCCGCATGAAGATGCTGATGACCATGGAGGCCGACAAGATCGCGCCCTTCACCCTGGCGCTGCTCAGCGACCCGGCCAGCGAAGTGACGGGCCAGATCTTCGGCGTGCGCAACAACGAGATCTTCCTGTTCTCGCAGCCGCGCCCGATCCGCACCATGCACGACTCGGCCGGCTGGACGGTGCAGGGCTGCATCGAGCGCGCGATCCCGGCCTTCAGGCCGTCGATGGCGCCGCTGGAGCTGTCGCGCGATGTCTTCGCCTGGGACCCGATGTAGGAGCCTCGACGCAATGATCGACCTTCCGAAACTGCTCGACCATCCCATCCCGGAGGCGCGGCAGAAGCTTTCTCGCCGCGATGCGGCCCTGTATGCGCTGTCCGTGGGGCTGGGCCAGGACCCGCTTGACGCCCGTCAGCTGTCCTTCGTGGATCCCGCGCGCGCGGACATGCCGATCCTGCCCTTCATGGCGGTGGTGCTGGCGCCGCAAGGGCCATGGATGGCGGATCCGGCGCTCGGCATCGACTACGTCCGCGCGGTGCATGGCGAGCAGTCGATGCGCTTCGAGGCTCCGCTCCCGACCGAGGGCGAGATCGTCGCCCGGCTGCGTGTGCTCGACGTCGTCGACAAGGGCGCGGACAGGGGTGCGCTGCTCTACACCGAGAAAGAGCTGCGCAATGCCGCCACCGGAGAGCGCTGCGCCGTGCTGCACAGCACGCTGTTCCTGCGCGGCGACGGCGGCTTCGGCGGGCCCACGCGGCCGGTCGCTCCGGCGCATCGGCCGCCCGACCGTGCGCCCGACCACACGCTCGACCTTCCGACACGGCCCGAGCAGGCGCTCTACTACCGACTCAATGGCGACTTGAACCCGCTGCATGCCGACCCGGCGGCAGCCGCGAAGGCCGGCTATGCGCGACCGATCCTGCATGGCCTGTGCACGCTGGGGCTGTGCGGCCACGCGTTGCTGCGCACGCTCTGCGACTACGACGCCGCACGCCTGGCCGCGCTCAGCCTGCGCTTCAGCGCACCCGTGCTGCCGGGCGACACGGTGCGGGTCGAGCTGTGGGACGACGGCTCCTTCCGTGCCCGCGCGCTCGAACGCGACACCCTGGTCATCAACCACGGCAAGGCCGACATCCGACTGCCATGAAGCTCGAACTCGACCCCACCCAGGCCGCTTTTCGCGACGAGGTGCGCGTTTTTATCCGAGACCACCTGCCCGACGAAATCCGCCAGCGCCTGCGTCGCGGCCATGCACCGCGCAAGCGCGATTCGGTGACCTGGCAGCGCTTGCTCAACACCCGCGGATGGGCCGCCCCGCACTGGCCGACGGAGTACGGCGGGGCCGGGCTGGACGTGGCGCGCCGGTTGATCCTGGTGGACGAGCTCTACCGCGCGTCGGCGCCGCAGCCGATCGGCTTCAACGTCAACATGCTGGGCACCGTCCTGCTGCGCTATGGCACCGAGGCGCAGAAGCGCTTCTTCCTGCCCAAGCTCGCCAACCTGGATCTCTGGTTCTGTCAGGGCTTCTCGGAGCCCGGCTCCGGCTCCGACCTGGCCTCGCTGCGCACGCGGGCCGAGCGCGAGGGCGAGCACTACCGGGTCAACGGCCAGAAGATCTGGACCACCCATGCGCACCAGGCCGACTGGATGTTCGCGCTGGTACGCACCGAGCAGGCGGCGCGCAAGCAGGACGGGATTTCCTTCCTGCTGATCGACATGAAGAGCCCGGGCATCACGGTGCGCCCGATCGTGTCCATCGACGGCCAGCACCATCTCAACGAGGTGTTCCTCGACGACGTGAGGGTGCCGGTCGAGAACCTGGTGGGCGAGGAGGGCCGGGGCTGGGACTGTGCCAAGTACCTGCTGGTCAGCGAGCGGGTGTCGGTGGCCAGCGTGGGCCAGTGCTGGGAGCGGCTGGACTATGCGCGCGAGCTGGCCAGCCGGCCGAGGTGCGGTGGCACGCGCCTCGTCGACGACGCGAAGTTCGGCGGCGAACTGGCGGCGCTGGGCGCGGAGGTGCGTGCGCTGGAACTCACGGCCTGGCGCTTCCTGCTCGATCCGGACATCGGGCGCACGCTGCCGGGCTTCGCCTCGGTGCTCAAGCTCAAGGGCTCGGAGCTGATCCAGGAGATCACCGCCCTGCTCGCGCGCGTCTCCGGCCTCGCGGGGCTGGAGCGGCGGGCCAGCGACGGCGCGGACGCCCTCCATGCCGATGCGGCGACGGTGTCGCGCTATTTCTTCCATCGCGCCACCTCGATCTACGGCGGATCGAGCGAGGTGCAGAAGGACATCCTGGCCAAGGCCATCCTGGGCTGACGCACATGAATTTCGAGATCACGCAAGAACAGCTGCTGCTGTCCGAGAGCCTGTCGCGGCTGCTGGGCGATCACTACGGCTTCGAGCAGCGCCGGACCATCGCGGCCTCGGCCGAAGGATGGAGCCCGCAGGTCTGGCGCCAGCTGGCAGAACTGGGCGTGCTCGCGCTCGGCATTCCAGAGGCCCACGGCGGATTGGGCGGCACGGCGGTCGATCGACTGCCGCTGCTCGAAGCGCTCGGGCGTGCCTTGACGCTGGAGCCCGTGCTGGCCTCCTGCGTCCTCGGCGGTACGGCCGTACACCTGGCGGGCAGCGAGGCGCAGAAGGATGCGCTGCTGCCCCCGCTTGCCGCCGGCGAACTGCGCCTGGCCTGGGCGGACGAGGAGGAAGAGGGCGCGCCGACCTGCGCCGTTCGCGACGGTGATGGCTGGCGGCTCGATGGTCGCAAGCCCCTGGTGCTGCATGCCGATGCGGCGGGCTGGCTGGTGGTGAGCGCCCGCGTGGCGGGAGACGTGAATGCGACGCAGGGCGTGGCGCTGTTCCTCGTCGACCCCGCTGCCGCAGGCGTGGGGCTGCGCCGGTTCCGCTTGGTCGATGACACGCCGGCAGCCGAACTCACGCTGCGCGGTGTTGCGGCCTCGGCCTTGGGCGACCCGGCCGATCTCGCGCACCAGCATGCCGCCATCCAGGCGACGCTCGACGCCGGGACAGCCGCCGCCTGCGCCGGCATGATCGGGGCCATGGACAAGGCCTTCGAACTCAGCACCGGCTACGTGACCACGCGCAAGCAATTCGGCCGCCTGATCGGCGAGTACCAGGCGCTGCGCCATCGCATCGCCGAGATGAAGGTCAGTCTGGAGATCGCGCGCAGCATGGCGATGGCGGCCGCTGTGGCGGCGGACGACACCGGCTCACCCGCGTCCGGCATCGAATTGGCCAGAGCCAAGCTGGTGATCGGCCGGCACGCGCGCCTGCTTTGCCAGGCCGCCATCCAGTCGCATGGCGGCATCGGCATGACCGAGGAATACGCCGTCGGACATTGCCTGCGCCGGGTCCATGTGCTGGATCATCTCTGCGGCGACGTCGATGCGCAGGCCGCGCGCCTGGCCCGCGTGGGCGCTTGAAGACAGAGCAGGAAATCGACCCGACCATGTATCTCACGCTCAGCCTCCAGCGGTCCATGCAGCAGACGCCCGGCAAGACGGCGACCATCTTCGGCAAGCGTCGCCGCAGCTTCCAGGAACACGGCGAACGCGTCGGCCGGCTCGCCGGCGCGCTGCGCTCGGCAGGCCTGCAGGCGGGCGATCGCGTCGGCGTGCTGGCCCTCAATTCCGACCGCTTCCTCGAATGCATCATGGGCGTGTGGTGGGCCGGCGGTGTGCTCAATCCGGTCAACACGCGTTGGAGCGTGCCCGAGATCGTCTACTCGCTCGACGACTGCGACACCCGCATCCTGATCGTCGACGACGCCTTCGCACCGCTGGCACCGAGGATCGCTGCCGGGGCCCGCCATGCCCCGCTCTTGATCCACGCCGGCGAGGGCCCGGCCCCGGACGGAATGCTGGACTACGAACACCTGATCGCGGGGCACGCCACTGCCGCCGATGCCGGCCGCGGCGGCAACGACCTCGCCTGCATCATGTACACGGGCGGCACCACAGGGCATCCCAAGGGGGTCATGCAATCGCACCTGAACCTGTGGTCGGCGGCGGTCCAGCGGCTGGCCGAGACGCCGATCCTGCAGGGCAGCACCACCTTGCACGTGGTGCCGCTGTTTCACATTGCCGGGGTGGGGCGGGTGGTCATGCAATCCATCGCGGGCGAATGCCAGGCGGTATTGCGGGCCTTCGATCCGCGCGCGGTGCTCGAGGCGATCGAGCGCGAGAGGATCACGGACACGGTGATGGTGCCGACCATGATCCAGGCGGTGTTGGAGCACCCCGACTTCGACAAGTTCGACCTTGCGAGCTTCAGGCGGCTGGGCTATGGCGCCTCGCCGAGTGCCAGCGTGATGGTCGAGCAGGCGGTTCACAAGCTGCCGCAGGTGGAGCTTTCGCATGCCTATGGGTTGACGGAGGCCTGTCCCGTCATCTCGTCCAGCGGCCCGGCGGACCACAGCGAGGCTGCGCGAAGGAGCGGCGTGTCGCGCTCTGTGGGCCGTCCGGCCCTGGCCGTGCTAGTGCGGATCGTCGATCCGGAAGGGCAGGAAGTGCCGCGTGACATGGTGGGCGAGATCACCGCGCGCGGGCCCAACATGATGCTGGGCTACTGGAACAAGCCCGAAGAGACCGCGAGGGCCTTGCGCAACGGCTGGCTGCACACGGGCGACGGCGGCTACATGGACGCCGACGGCCGGCTCTACGTCGTCGACCGCATCAAGGACATGATCGTCAGCGGCGGCGAGAACGTCTATTCCGCCGAGGTGGAGAACGCCATCGCCCAGCACCCGGATGTCGCGATGTGCGCCGTGATCGGCATCCCGCACGAGAAGTGGGGGGAGGCGGTGCATGCCATCGTGGTGTGCCGGCCGGGTGCCGAACTGGACGAGGCCGCGGTGCGCGCCCACTGCCGCGAGCTGATCGCCGGCTACAAGTGCCCGAAGAGCGTCGCGTTCCGCGACGCGCTGCCGCTGTCGAGCGCCGGCAAGATTCTCAAGACAAAGCTGCGCGAGCCCTTCTGGGCCGACCGGGGCTCGACATGAGCGCCACTTGCATGGAGGAACGCGCGGCGGCGCCTGACGCGCCGCTGCACTTTCCTTGCGGGGTTGCGCCTGCACTCGGCGTGGCGCTCGAGATCGCGCCGGGAATCCTCTGGCAGCGCCTGCCGCTGCCCAGCGGCCAGACCGTCAATGCCTGGGCACTGCGCGACGGCGACGGCTGGACCGTGGTCGACTGCGGCATGTCCAACGAGCCAGCGCTCGAGGTATGGCGTCGACTGTTGTCGCCGGCGGGGCCGCTCGAAGGCCGACCGGTCCGGCGCGTGATCGGCACCCATCTGCACGCGGACCATGTCGGCATGGCCGGCTGGTTGTGCGCGGAGTTCGATGGCGAGCTGTGGATGACGCGCAGCGAGTACCTCCAGGCATCCTTGCTGCAGGCCCGCAGCGGGGGCTTGATGTCGGCGTCCGAGCTGTCCTTCTACGCGCGCGCCGGCTGGGATGCCGCGGCGTTGGGCGCGTTGCAACCGATGGGACGGCACATGGCGCCCCTGCCCACGCGCTATCGGCGCATCCGCGACGGCGAGTGCGTTCGCATCGGTGACGACGATTGGCAGGTGCTGGTCGGCAGCGGCCATTCGACCGAACACGCCTGCCTGTACTGTCCGGCACGCGGCCTGTTGCTATCGGGCGACCAGGTGCTGCCGAGCATCTCTTCCAACGTGTCGGTCTGGCCCTCCGAGCCCGGCGCGAATCCCATGCAGGACTGGCTTGCCTCCCTCGCGATGCTACGGCGGGTGGTGCCCGACGACGTGCTGGTGCTTCCCGCCCACCACGATCCGTTCCGCGGGCTGCACGGGCGGCTCGCGCAGCTCGAGCGCAAGCGGCATCGGGCCTTAGACCGACTGCGCGACGCTCTTGAGCAAGCGGATCGCCGCGCGGTCGATTGCTTCGAGACCTTGTTCGGCCGCAAGGAGTTCGCCAGCGTGTTCGTCCAGCAGCTCGCGACCGGCGAGGCGGTAGCCTATCTTCACTACCTCGTCGATCGCGGGGAGGCAGTGGTGCACGAGGACGTCCATGGCATCGCGTGGTACCGCGACGCGGCCCAGGCGCTTCCCGGGAGCGCTGAACGATGACCACATCGGACCTCCTCGCGCTGCGCGAGGCGACGCTTCGCATCGGCCCCGGCGGCGTGGCCGAGTTCACGCACCGGCGGCCGGAAGCGCGCAACGCGCTGAGCATGGCGATGCGCGAGGACTACCGCGACATGCTCGAGCGGGTCGAGAACGACCGCGGCATCCGCGCCCTGATCGTCACCGGCTCCGACGGCAGCTTTTGTGCCGGCGGTGACGTGAAAGGCATGGCCGCCATGCACGCCTCGCAGTCCGAGGCAGGGGCGGCCGCACAGGCGCGCAGCCGCATCGCCGCCGATCATCATCGCTGGCTGGACCGGCTGCGCTCGCTCGACGTGCCGGTGATCGCCGCGGTGGATGGCCCGGCCTTCGGCGCCGGGGCCTCGATCGCGCTCATGGCCGACTTCGTGCTGGCATCCACCCGTGCCAGCTTCTGCATGGTCTTTGCAAGGATGGGCATGGTGCCTGACTTCGGCGCCTTTCATACCCTGCCGCGGCTGGTCGGCCTGGCAAAGGCCAAGGAGCTCATGATGACCGCGCGGCGCTTCGGTGCCGAGGAGGCCCGGTCGCTCGGCATCGTCCATGCCGTGCACGAGCCGGCATGCTTGCTCGACGAAGCGCGCCACCTGGCAGCGCGGCTCGCGCGCGGCCCGCGCGACGCGCTGGGCATGATCAAGAATTCGCTGAACCGCAGCTTCGACTGCGACTACCGCACTATGGCCGAGATCGAAGCCCACCAACAGGCGGTGGCGATGTCGCTGCCCTTCCATGCCGATGCCGTGCAGCGTTTCCTGCGCAAGGAGTCGCCGGCCTACGACTGGGACCGCGCGGTCGAAGGTAAAGGCACGGCCTGAGGCTGGCCGCCGGCGCAACTATCCGATCAGCAGCGCCGCCGCGACGCTCTTCAGCGCCTCGAGGTAGTCGGCGCGACGGTGCTGCATGCGCTCGCTCGGTCCGGCAAGCGAAAGGCCGACGGGCAGCTCGCCGATCCAGCCGGCCACCGCCAGGCCGTCGACGCCGTCGGTGCCTTCGCCCAGCGCCTCGGCCCAACCCTGCTCGCGGCTCTTGACCACCGCGCTGCGAAAGCGCTTGGGGTCCGTGATGGTGCGCCGCGTGATCGGCTTGAAGCTCATCTTGCCGAGCATGGCGCCCAGCTCCTCGTCCGACTGCAGGCCCAGCAGCGCCTTGCCGAGCGCGGAGGCCCGCAGGTTCACCCGGTCGCCCACCTCGACGACGTAGCGCAGGGGCTGGCGGCTCGACTGCGCTGCCACCACCTTGGCGGCGTCGTTGTCGAGGACGCCGAAGAAGGCGCTCTCGCCGGTCTTTTCCACCAGCTGCTCCACCGCCTCGCGGGCGACGGTAGAAAGCGGGTCGTTCTCGTTGATTTGCTGGGCTGCCTCCCACAGACGGGCGGTGGGGTAGTAGCGCAGGGTGCGCGAGGTCCGCATGAGATAGCCGGCCGTGTGCATCGTGTGCAACAGGTCGAGGCTGCTGCTGTCCGCCACGGACAGCATGCGTGCCACGTCCGAGTTGGACAGTGCGCGCTTCTCGCGCGCAAAGATCTCGATGACGGCAAGGGTGCGCGTCGCGCCGGCGACCAGGGAAGGCATCAGATTCTCCGAACGAAAACGCGTAGTTTCGCAAGATTCGGCAACGCCTCGGCCGGAGGGCGTCCTACCGTGCGCCGAAGAAGGCCTGGCGCGCGGCGGCCGGCAACCTCATTCCGGTGGCGTCCGCCTTCTTCAGGACGCTCCAGAAATAGCGGTAGGTGGCGCGGTCGTGCAGTTCGCCCTCGTACTGGATCGGGCCCCAGTCGTTCGCCTGGGCGGCGAGCAGGATCTTCGTGCCATCGGCCACCTCCTGGAAGTCGGGTCGCATCGCTTCGATGATCGGCACGATCTGCGCGGGGTAGATGCTCCACATGCGTTGGAAACCGAACTCGTCGCGCGCTCGCCGCGCATCGCTGCCGATCACCTGCGCGTCCTTGAGGTTCAGGCAGACGTTGTGCGCGGGCACGACGCCGGCGGCAAGTGCTGCGGCCGTGACCTCGGCCTTGGCCCGCGCGAGCAGCCGGTGCTCGAACTGGCCCGGGCTGCGCATCGCCGAGGCCGGGATGGCGCCGTGATGGCCGCTCACGAAATCCATGAGGCCGAAGTCCAGCACCTCGAGGTGGGGCAAGGCGGCGATGGCCTGCACCTCGCGCAGCGCGCCATGCGTTTCGATCAACGCATGGATCGGGACCGGTGCGGTCCGGCCCGCGCCGCGCGCCACGCGCTGCACGGCATCGATCACCTCGGCCACCTGGGCCGCCGAGGTTGCCTTGGGAATGGTGACGTAGGCCAGGTGTTCGGCCGCCGTGCCGACCACGATCTCGACATCCTGGCGCCAGGCCGGATGCGAAGGGTCGTGGATGCGAACGCCCAGCTTTTTATGGCGGTTGTCGGGTGCGTTGATGCGGGTGGCGACCATCTGCGCGTGGGCCTGTTCCTCGCCGGCGCGGGCACCGTCCTCGCAATCGCAGGTGATGTCGAAGACGGGCCCGAGTTCGTCCTGGAGCGCCAGTGCTTTGAGGATCAGCTTCTCGCTGCCGGCGAAATGCTCGCACGCGGCGAGCACCGGAAACGCCTTCTCGCCGGAAAAGAGGGCCTGGTCGGGGTGAACGGGGTGGGTCATGGGTGTTGTCGATGGATGCGTTTTTTGGGAAGGGCAACGGTGAGGTCGAGATCGAGCACCGTGTGCGGATCGGGCGGCTCGCTGGGCGCGGTGAAGCGGATCTGCTCGGTGGCCTCGACGTTCTTGGCACCCACCATGCGCAGGCGCAGGGCACCCACCGGCGCGCCTTCGAAGTCGAGGCACTCGACGACTTGGGTCGCGCAGCGCAGGGTGTCGCCCGCGAAGGTCGGCGCCACGTGGCGGCCGCCGTGGATGGCCAGGATCGACAGCAGGTTCTCGAAGCCGTCGTAGGCCAGCGCCTTGCAGATCGACATGACGTGGCCGCCGTACACCAGGCGGCGCTGCATCGGGCTCCGCGCCATCGTGGCGGCATCGAAGTGGGCCTTGGCGGTGTTCTGGTAGAGCCGCGTGGCCAGGCTGTGGTCGCTGTCGTTGAGGGTCATGGCCGCCGGGTGGTCGATGCGCTCGCCGACGGCGTAGTCTTCGTATTGATCGCTGCAGCCCGTGACGCGCGGTGCGCTCGCCACCTGTTCGCCGAAGACCTGCAGGGCGAGGGCGTCCGGCGCGACATGGGCGGCCAACGATGGCAGCACCGGCTCGCCACAGGCCGCGGCCGCATCCCGCTTGTGGACCATCACCCAGCGCACCCAGCCCAACACTTCGCGGCCGTGCTGGTTGCGCGCGCTGGAGCGTACGTAGACCACCCCGCTGCGTCGGTTGGCGTTCTCCTTGAGCCCGATCACCTCGCTCTCGACGCCGAGGGTGTCGCCGTCGAACACGGGCTCCAGGAAGCGCAGTTCGGCATAGCCGAGGTTGGCCACCGCGTTGAGCGAGATGTCCGGCACGGTCTTGCCGAAGGCGGTGTTGAAGACCAGAAGGTCTTCGATTGGGCGCCGTGCGAAGCCGAGGGCCTGTGCGGTGGTGTCCGCGCTGTGCAGGCAAGCGCGGCTGCCGGTCAGCGCGATGTACAGGCTCTGGTCCGCCAGGCCGAGGGTGCGCGGCGTCGCATGCGCGAAGCGCTGGCCGAGGTGAAAGTCCTCGAAGAAGTTGCCGCTGCGTTGCTTGCTCATGCCGATGCCTTGCCCAGCAGCGCGTCGGAGATGATGCGTTTCTGGATCTCCGAAGTGCCTTCGAAGATCTTGGTCAGGCGCGCGTCGCGCCAGTAGCGCTCGGCCGCGAAGTGGGTCGTGTAGCCGGCGCCGCCGTGGATCTGCAGCCCCTCGCTCGTCACCTGCTCGCTCATCTCGCTGGCGAAGAGTTTGACCATGGCCGCCTCTGTGCTGCAGCGCTCGCCCTCGTCGATCTTCAGGCACACGGCATGCATCAGGCTGCGCGCGGCTTCGATCTGCGTGGCCATGTCGGCCAGCTTGAAGCGGATCGCCTGGAAATCGCCGATGGCCTTGCCGAACTGATTGCGGTCCCTGGCATAGGTGAGAGAGTCTTCCAGCGCGCCTTGCGCAAGGCCGATCGAGCGCGCGGCCGTGTGCGCACGCGCCGTCTCCAAGCCGGCGGTGGCCAGGTAGAAGCCGCGTCCTTCTTCGCCCACCATGCTGCCGGCGGGCACGCGGCACTTGTCGAAGGCCAGCTCCCAGGTGGTCCAGCCGTGGTAGCCGATCTTCGGGATCACGCTGCCCTGGCAGCCATGCGGCAATTCTCCGCGCGGCTTGTCCACCATGAAGGCGGAGATGCCGCGGTGGCGGGCCTTCGGATCGATCTTCGTATCGGTGCGCGCGAACACCAGGATGAAGTCGGCCTGATCGGCGAAGGTGCACCAGTACTTGCTGCCGGTGATCTCCCAGTGGTCGCCGTCGCGCACCGCGCGGCAGGTGATGTTGGCGACGTCGGAGCCGGCATTGGGTTCCGACAAGGCGAAGGCGCCGAGGTACTCGCCGCGCGCCATGCGCGGGAGGCACGACTGCTTGCGCTCGGGGCTCAGCGACTTCAGGGCGCCGATCAGTCCGTTGCCGCGCGCGATCAGGCTGGCGACGCTCATCCAGCCGCGCGCCAGTTGCTCGGCCACCAGGCAGTATTCGAAGGCGCCCAACCCCAGGCCGCCGTATTCCTCGGGAATCAGGATCGAGAAATAGCCGAGCTCGGCCATCTCGTCGATCAGCTCGCGCGGGATGGCGCCTTTTTCGGGGTCGAGCTTGTTGGCCAGCGGCAGCACGCGCTTCAGGGTGAATTCGCGCGCGGCCTCCTGGATGAGCTTGCGCTCCTCGGTCAATGTCTGCATGTCGGTTCCTGTGATGTGAAGTGCCGTGCTCAAGCGACGACACGTTGCGCGCGCAGTTGCGCGACCTCTTCCGGCCCGAGACCGAGGCCGTGCAGCACCGCATCGGTGTGCTCTCCCAACAGGGGTGCGCGGCGGTGGATGCCGCCCGGTGTCTCGCTGAGCTTGATCGGCACGCCGGCAATACGCACCGGCGTGCTGCAGCCCGGGTGCTCGACCTCGACCAGCATCTCGCGCTTGGCGAAATGGGGGTCGTCGAAGATGTCGCGCGCCGTGTAGACCGGGCCGAACGGCGTGACGCCCCCCAGCTGCCTCGCCAACTCGGCCTTGCTGTGGCGGCGGGTGAACGCCTCGACGGCGGCGATGACATCTGCCGCATGGTCCACGCGCGCAGGGTTGGTCGCGTAGCGCGGATCGTCGACCATCTCGGGCCGGCCGATGATCCGGGCCAGCTGGCCCCACAGCTTCTCGTCGGGGCAGGCAACAGCGACCCAGCCGTCGGTGGCCTCGAACAAGCCGAAGGGACACAGCAGCGGGTGGCGGTTGCCTTCCGGGCCGGGCGTGCGGCCTTCGTACGACTGCTGGTAGACGATGCGCTCGCACAACGCGAGCACGCTGTCGGCCATCGCCACGTCGACGAACTGCCCGCGGCCGGTGCGCTGCGCATGGTGCACCGCGGCCAGGATGCCGATGCCGAGCATCAGGCCCGGCACGATGTCGCCGATGCCGGGACCGATCTTGGTCGGGCCGCCCTCGGCCGTGCCGGTGATGCTCATGATGCCGCCCATGGCTTGCGCGACGACGTCGTACGCGGGCCAGTGGGCGTAGGGGCTCTCACCGCTGCGCGGATCGCCGAAGCCGCGGATGGCGGCATAGACCAGCCGTGGATTGGACTCGCGCAACTGCTCGAAGCCCAGGCCCAGCCGCTCCATCACGCCCGTGCGGAAGTTCTCGACGACCACGTCGGCGTCGCGCACCAGGCGCTCCAGCAGTGCGCGGCCCTCGGCCTGCTTGAGATCGATCGCGATCGACGACTTGTTGCGGTTCACGCTCTGGAAGTAGCCGCCGAAGGCGCGCAGCTGATCGTCGGGGCGGAAGGGCCCGGAGGTGCGGATGCCGTCCCCGGCGAGCGATTCGATCTTGATCACCTCCGCGCCGTGATCGGCCAACACCTGGGTGCAGACCGGCCCTGCCAGCATCTGCGTGAGGTCGATCACGCGCAGGCCGGCCAGTGCGCCCGGTGCGTCTGTCGTCCCCTTCATGTCAGTCCACCGTGGCGCCGGAGCGCTGGATGATGTCCTTCCACTTGCTGCGCTCGCCCTGCACGAAGCTGCCGAACTTCGCGCCCGACAGCATCAGCGGCGCGCCGCCCATGCGCGCGAGACTCTCGACCACGGCCGGATCGCGCAGAACGGCATCCAGTTCCGTCTTCCAGCGATCGACCGCCGCCGCGGGCGTCCGGGCCGGGAAGAACAGGCCGATCCACGACGTCGACTCGGCGGCCGGATAGCCCGCTTCGGCAATCGTCGGCACCTGCGGCAGCGCGGCGAGCCGGTTGGGACCCGTGACCGCGAGCGCGCGCAGCTTGCCGGCCTCGACGTGGCCCAGCGTGGTGATCGGGTAGTCGAAGCTGAGGTCGACCGTCCCGCCCAGCAGGTCGTTGATGGCCGGCGCGCTGCCGCGATAGGGCACATGGACGAATTTCACGCCGGCGACGGCCTGGAACAGCTCGGCGGACAGGTGGGTGCCGGTGCCGTTGCCGGCCGAGGCGACCGTCAGCTTGCCGGGATTGGCGCGCGCGTAGTCGGTGAGCTCCTTGACCGTGCGGTATGGGCGACTGGCGTTGACGACCAGGATGTTCGGGATCGAGATCAGCGCATGCACGGGCACGAAATCGCGCTCCGGGTCGATATGCAGGTTCTTGTAGAGGAACTGGTTGGTGGCCTGCGTGCCCTGGGTGCCCATCAACAGCGTGTAGCCGTCCGGTTCCGCCCGGGCCACCGCTTCGGCGGCGAGGTTGCCGCCGGCGCCGGCCCGGTTGTCCACGATCACCGTGCGGCCCAGGCGCTCGCCCACCTTGGTCGCAATCAGGCGTCCCAACTGGTCGGTGATGCCACCGGCCGGCCCGGGCACCACCAGGGTGACGGTCTTGGACGGATAGGCCGTTTGCGCGACCGCGGCGGGCATCTGCGCGAGCACGGCGAGGCCGGCGAACAGGGCGAGGACGAGGCGCCGGGCGCGGCGCGCCTTCGGCTTGGACAAGGGCAGTTTCATGGGGTGTCTCCGAGGGTTGGCGGGATGAAAACGCATGCGGGATCGAAAAAAAGGAACTCGACATCAATCCGACGTGGCGTATAGTAATACGCATCCTCGGATTAGACGAATCTTTTTTTGGACCCCGCCCATGCCTTCCGTGATCCCTGCCGTCAGCCGGACGCTGGCCGTCTTCGAGGTCTTTGCCCGCGAGCGACGGGAGCTCAGCAATTCCGAGATGGCGCGGCACCTGTCACTGGCGGAGAGCAGCTGCTCGGACCTGCTGCACACCTTGCACACGCTGGGCTACCTCAACCGCACGCCGCGGTCGCGGCGCTTCTACCCCAGCGCCCGCCTGCACCAGGTGGCGCGGCAGGTGACCGAGAACGACGCCTTCCTCACCCTGGCGCGCGAGGCGGTCGACCAGCTGGCCGAGCGCACCAACGAAAGCGCCTTCTTCGGCGTGTTGGACCGGCACGCCGCCAAGATCGCCGCCGCCCAGCCGAGTCGGTTGCCGCTGCGCTACATCCTCGATGTGGGCGAGCGGGTGGCGCTCAATGCGTCGGCACTCGGCAAGGCCCTGCTCGGGGCCTTGCCGGCGCCGGCGCTCACCGCGGAACTCGAGCAGCTGCGGCTGCGCGCCGTGACTTCCGACACCGTGGTCCGGATCGACACCCTTGCGCAGCAGCTCGAGAAGAGCCGCGACGCGGGCTGGTACGAAACGCGCGGCGAGGGCATCGAAGGGGTGCGCGCGCTGGCGGTATCGGGCTGGCTCAACGAGCAGCCGGTCGCGCTGTCGCTGGCCGGGCCGACCGAGCGCATGGATCGCAACCACGACATCTACCTGCGGGCGCTGCGCGAATCGAGCAGCGCACTGCTGGCCGATCACGAAACCACCACTTGAAACAGGAGAGACTGATATGGACCTCGGATTGAAAGACCGCGTCGCGATCGTGACCGGATCGGCGCGCGGCATCGGCGCGGAAACGGCGCGCATGCTGGCGCGGGAAGGCATGGCGGTGGTCATCACCGACCTGGACGCCGACGCCGCGCAGCAGACCGCGCAGGGCATCGTGGCCGGGGGCGGCCGCGCCATCGCCACGGCTTGCGACGTGCGCAACGAGGCGCAGGTGCGCGCCATGGTGGAGGCCGGACGCGAGGCCTTCGGCCGCATCGACGTGCTGGTGAACAACGCCGGCCTCGTGAAGGACCGCACGCTGCTCAAGATGGACGAGAGCGACTGGGACCTGGTGCTCGACGTCACGCTCAAGGGCGCTTTCCACTGCTGCCGCGCAGCCATCCCGCACATGCAGGAGCGCAAGTGGGGCCGCATCGTCAACATCACCTCGCGCGCGCTGTTCGGCAATCCAGGCCAGGCCAACTATTCCAGCGCCAAAGCCGGGCTGGTCGGCTTCACGCGGGCGCTGTCCTTCGAGCAGGCGAGGAACGGCATCACGGTCAACGCGATCGCGCCGGGCTACATCGAGACCGAGTACATCAAGAGCCTGCCCAACTACGAGACCATCAAGGCCAACGTGATGGCCAAGAACCAGGTCACCTTCCCGGGCCAGCCCGAGGACATCGGCGGCGCGGTGGCCTTCATGGCCTCCGAGCATGCGCGCTACATCACGGGCACCACGCTGTTCGTCACCGGAGGCCGCTATGGCTGAATCCGTGGACATCGACGGCCTCGACGCCGACCAGATCCTGCTGCGCGACAACATCCGTCGCTATCTCAAGGACAAGGTCGGCCCGCTGATCGCCAAGGCGGAGGCCGACAAGCAGTTTCCCTACGAGGTGCTGACCGGCCTGATGGACTTCGGCTACCTGGGCGGCACATTGCCCGAGGCGGATGGCGGGCTGGGAATCGACTTCCCGACCTGGGCCGTGATGATGGAAGAGACCGGCTACTGCTGGCTCTCGCTGCGCGTGATGGTGAACACGCTCAACATCGTGGCCGGCATCATCGGCGCCTACGGCACCGAGGCGCAGAAGGAGCGATTCATGCGCCCGCTGCTCAGGAACGAGCGGCGCACCTTCGTCTCGATCTCCGAACCCGACGTGGGTTCGAACGTGGCCGAGATCAAGACCCGCGCCGACAAGCGCGGCGACCGCTACGTGCTCAACGGCAACAAGCTGTGGATCACCGGCGGTCTCTTCGCCGACTTCGGCATCGTGGTGGCGCGCACCTTCAGCGAGAGCTGCAATGGCGAGCTCTCGCTGTTCCTGGTCGAGAAGGCGGCCACGCCCTTCGAGGTGCGCCCGGTCGAGACCATGTTCGTTCGCAGCACCGGCACCGCCGCCTTCCATTTCGAGGACGCCGAGATCCCGGCCGCCAACCTGATCGGCACCGAAGGCCAGGGGCTGCGGCAGATCCTGATCGGCCTGAACTTCGGGCGCCTCAACGTGGCGATGGGTGCGGTCGGGGCTGCCCAGTCGGCGCTCGACCTGTCGGTTCGCTATGCGCTGGACCGCAAGCAGTTCGGCCGGCCGATCGGCTCCTTCCAGCTGGTGCAAAAACACATCGTCGACATGACGATGAAGACCCAGGCCGCCCGCGCCCTGGGCTACCGCGCCGCCCGTGCGATGCAGAGCGGCCAGCCATCGCGCCTGGACTGCTCGATCGCCAAGCTCTATGCCACCGAGGCGGCGCACGAGGTCGCCAACCTCGCGCTGCAGGTGCACGGCGGCATGGGCTACGCCACCGAGTGCCCGATCGAGCGCATCTTCCGCGACACCCGCGGCGGCCTCATCCCCGAAGGCACGACGGAAATCCAGACCCTCATCATCGGCCGCGAGATCCTCGGCATCTCGGCCCTGACCTGAACCACGAGACATACACCATGACCACCACCCTTGAAACCTCCTCGGTCGTCGATACGGCCGCAGGCCTGTCGATCTACTGGGAGGACCTCCCGGTCGGAACCCGCTACAGCACCTCGTCGCGCACCATCACCGAGGCCGACGTGGCCGCCTTCGCCGCGCTCACCGGCGACATGAACCGACTGCACGTCGATGCCGAATATGCCAAGGCCTCGGTGCACGGCCAGCGCATCGCGCACGGCATGCTGGTCGCGTCCTTCATGGCCGGCCTGACCTCGCGCTCGATCCCGAACCAGCTGATGGAAGGGGCGCTCTTCGGCGTGCTCGAGAACACGGTCAAGTTCCCGAAAGCCACCTTCATCAACGACACCATCCGTGTCGACATCGAGGTGGTCGAGCAGCGCGCGACCAGCAATCCGGGGCGCGGCATCGTGCGCTTCGTGCGCAAGGCGATCAACCAGCGCGGCGAGGTGGCTTGCGAGCTCGGCGCCACCTGCCTGCTCAAGCGCCGCGAGCCGGCCACCGCGCCATGAGCGCGCTGATCGTCTTCCCCGACCTGACCCGGTTGGTCCGTCCGCAGTCGATCGTGCTGGTGGGCGCCTCCGACAAGGCCGACAGCATCGGGTTCCGGACGCTCGAGAACATGACGACCCATTCGCGCTTTCAAGGCCGGCTGGACCTGGTCAATCCGGGCCGCAAGGAAATCGCCGGCCGCGCCTGCCTGCCTTCGGTGCGCGACTTGGCCTCGGCGCCCGACGTGGCAATCCTCGCCGTGCGCGCGGACCGGGTGCTCGAATCGCTGCGCGAGTGCGGCGACGCCGGCACGCGCTTCGCGATCGTCTTCACCTCGGGCTTCGGCGAGACCGGCGCCGACGGCCGTGCTGTGGAAGCCGAGATGCGCGCCATCGTCGCGCGCACCGGCATGCGCATCTATGGGCCCAATTGCCCGGGGCTCAACAACATCAACGGCGGGTTGGGCATGAGCTTCTCGCCCGCCTGGCGCATCGACCGCCTGCCGGGACCCATCGGCGTGGCGACGCAGGGCGGGGGGCTGGGGCGCTCCTTCATGCAGGCGATGGACCGCGGTGTGGGCACCGGCCTGTGGTGCTCGGGCGGCAACGAGGTCGACCTGGAGGTCAGCGACTACATCCACTACATGGCCGACGCGCCCGACATCGAAGTGATCGTGACGGTGCTCGAAGGGGTGCGCGACGGTCCGCGCTTCATGGCGGCCGCCTTGCATGCGGCCCGCCGCGGCAAGCCGATCGTGGCGCTGAAGGTGGGCAAGTCGGACTACGGCGTGAAGGCGGCGCAGTCGCACACCGCTGCGATCGCAGGGTCGGCCGAGATCAACGCCGCGGCTTTTCGCGAACTGGGCATCGTCGAGGTGGACGACATCGACGAGATGATCGATGCCGCCTCGATGCTGGCGCGCGGCAAGCCCACGGGGCGCGAAAAGATCGCGCTCTACAGCTTCTCGGGGGGCACGCTGGCGTTGGCGGCCGACCATGTCGGCGTCGCCCGGCTCGAACTGTCGCGCTTCGCGCCGCAGACCCTGGCGGCCTTGGGCAACGCACTGCCTTCCTACGCCGCCTTCGACAACCCGGTCGATGTCACGGCCGAGGTGCTGGTCGATTCGGCGCTCACCGACGTGACGCTCAAGGCCACTGCCGAAGACCCGCACACCGACCTCGTCGTGGTGCCGATCCCGGTCGAGTACGGCCGGACCACCGAACTTCTCGCCAGCTCGATGGTCAAGGTCCAGCAGACCGTGGCGACGCCGATCGTGCCGGTCTGGATGAGCGACCGCAGCGGCGCCGGGCAACGCATCCTGATCGACGGCGGCCTGATGCCGATGCGTTCGCTGCGCGGCATGGCGCGCGCGCTGACGCGCTACATCGGCTATGGCCGGTGGCGTGCGGGATTGCAGCCGGATTGGCGTCCCCTGGGCTCCGCTGCCCATCCGCAGGCGGACGCAACGGCGACTGTGAGCCTGACCGAAGCGGCGGCCAAGGCGGTGCTGAAACAGTGCGGCGTCACGGTGCCCGCCGGCATCGTCGTCGCTTCGGTGCACGAAGCCGGCCGTGCCTTCGAGGCGCTCGACGCGCCCCAGGTGGCGATGAAGGTGGTCAGCGCGGCCATCACGCACAAGACCGACGTCGGCGGGGTGCGTTTGGGCATCGCCTCCGTCGCCGAGGCGCGGGCGGCCTTCGAGGGCATCCACGCGAGCGTCGCGGCACATCACGAGCCGTCGGCGATCGATGGCATCCTGGTCGAGCCGATGCTCGCGAAGCCCTTCGTGGAGGCCGTGGTCGGCATCCACCGCGATCCGGTCTTCGGCCACGTCTGCACCTTCGGCCTCGGCGGCGTGAGCATCGAGCTGTTCAAAGATGTCAGCCGGCGGCTGCTGCCGCTCACGCCGCAGTCGGCGCGCGCGATGGTGATGGAAACCCGTTGCTACCAGCTGCTGGCCGGCCACCGCGGCCAGGGCGCTTTCGACGTCGACGCATTGGTCGATGTGCTGGTGAAGCTCAGCGACCTCGTGGCCCGCCACGCCGACCGCATCGAGGAACTCGAAATCAATCCCCTGGCCGTGCGTCCGCAGGGCAAGGGCGTCTCGGCGCTGGACGCCGTGCTCAGCATTCAACAAGGAACGGAGAATCTCCCATGGTAAAGACCGAGATCGGCTACACCACCACCGACACGATCATGGTGCGTGGCCTCAATCTTTCGACCGAGATCATCGGCAAGTTCGACTTCGTCGACATGATCTTTTACACCACCCTGGCGCGGCTGCCCACGCCGCAGGAAAAGGTGATGGTCAATGCCTTGCTCGTGACCACGGCAGACCACGGCATCACGCCGAGCTCGCTGGCCGCACGCTTGACCTACATCGGCGCCCCCGAGGCCTTGCAGGGCGCGGTGGCCACGGGATTGCTCGGCGCAGGCAGCGTGTTCCTGGGCACGATGCAGAACGCGGCCCAGATGCTGCTCGACGCCGCCCGAGAACTGAAGGCCGACGCGAGCGACGAGGTGGTGCGCGACACCGCGCGCGCGGTGGTCCGGCAATACAAGCAGGAGCGTCGCCCGATCTACGGCGTGGGGCATCCGATCCATGTGGATGGCGATCCGCGTGTGCCGGCGCTGCGTGAGCTGTCACGTGCCAATGGCTACTACGGCCTTCACTGGCGGCTGATGGAAGCAATCAGCGATGTGCTCACGAACGAGATGGGCAAGAAGTTGCCCTTGAACGCCGTTGGGGCCATCGCCTCGATCGTTGCGTGCATGGGCCTCGATCCGCTGGTGGCGCGTGGGCTCGCATTGGTGGGGCGCTCGGCGGGGCTGTTGGCCCACATCCTCGAAGAGAAGCAGGCGCCGATGGCACGCGAAGCCTGGGAACTCGTGCTGCGCGACGACCCGCGCAATGTGCTGCCATGAAGGCTTCGGGTGATGCGCCGCTCTCCGGACTCAGGGTGGTCGACTTCTCCGAGCTGTTGCCGGGGCCGTTCCTGTCGCAGTGCCTGGTGGACCTGGGGGCAGAGGTGACCAAGGTCGAGCGCCCACCGACGGGCGACGGCGCTCGCACGCTGGTGCCGGGCGTCTTCGCGGCCATGAATCGGGGCCAGCGCAATGTGTTCCTGGATTTGAAGGACGAAGGGCAGCGTGCCGAGGCGCAGGGCCTGGCGGCCGAAGCGGACGTTTTGCTCGAGGGCTACCGGCCCGGCGTGATGGCCCGGTTGGGGCTCGGCTACGAGGCGTTGCGGGCCCGCAATCCGCGGCTGATCTATGTGTCGATCACGGGTTACGGGCAGACGGGCCCGCTTGCCGCCGTGCCGGGACACGACCTGAACTACCTCGCCGCTGCCGGTGTGACCGCATTGTCGGGGCGCGCGAGTGAGGCGCCCGAGCACAGCTACGGTATTCCCGTGGCGGATCTCTCGGGTTCGCTCTACGGGCTGGCGGCCACCTTGGCGGCGCTGCAGCAACGGCAACGCACGGGCAAGGGCCAGTGGCTCGACGTCTCGATCACGGATTGCCTGGTACACATGATGAATCCGCGTATCGGGCAGTTCGTCGCCAAGGCGCAATCGAACCTGCAGGCGCAGCGCGACGAGGCGCTGCTGCGTGCAGGCTACGGGGTGTTCAAGACGGCCGACGGGGCATTCATCGCCATCGCCGCGGTGGAGGATCATTTCTGGGAGCGCCTGGTGAAGGCGCTCGATCTCAAGATCGACGACCTGGACACCGGCGGTTTCGCCAAGCGCTGTGCACAGGCCGACCGGATCAATGCCCGGCTGGGTGAGCGGATTGCGGCCCTCGAGGCGGACAGGCTGCGCGCTTGCCTGGTCCGGGCGGATCTCCCATGGTCCGACGTGGTCGAGCCATCCGCGCTTGCCGCCCATCCGCAACACCGCGCGCGCGGCAAGCTGCAGGCCCATGCCAGTGCAGTGGGCAGTATGACATTGAGCCGGTTCCCGGTCAGCCTAGAAGGCATGACTGAACGGCAAGCTGAATGAAAGGAATGAAACCATGAAGATACTGGTCGCAGTCAAGCGGGTCGTCGACTACAACGTCAAGGTTCGCGTCAAGTCCGATGGCACGGGCGTCGACATCGCCAACGTCAAGATGAGCATGAACCCCTTCGACGAGATCGCTGTC
>NZ_JASZYQ010000009.1 GCF_030316885.1 Variovorax jilinensis
GCCGAGCTCCATGCTGAACTTCTTCAGACCCGCGCTCTTGACGATGCGGTTGCCGGTGGCGGTGGACCCGGTGAACGAGATCGCGCGCACGTCCGGGTGCGCCACCAGCGGTTCGCCGGCGTCCTTGCCGTAGCCGTGCACCAGGTTCAGCACGCCGGCGGGGATGCCGGCCTCAAGTGCGAGTTCGCCCAGGCGCGCGGCCGACAGCGGCGACAGCTCGCTCATCTTCAGCACCGCCGTGTTGCCGAAGGCCAGGCACGGCGCGACCTTCCAGGTGGCGGTCATGAAGGGCACGTTCCAGGGCGAGATCAGCGCGCACACGCCCACCGGGTGGAACAGCGTGTAGTTGAGGTGCGTGGGCGTCGGGTAGGTGTGGCCGTCCACGCGCGTGCACATCTCGGCGAAGTAGTAGAAGTTGTCGGCCGCGCGCGGCACCAGCTGCTTGCCGGTCTGCGCGATGACCTGGCCGCAGTCGTTGGTCTCGGTCTCGGCGATCTCGGGCACGTTCGCCGCGATCAGGTCGCCGAGCTTGCGGATCAGCCTGGCGCGCTCGGGCGCGGGCAGGCCGGCCCACTTCGGGAAGGCCGCCTTGGCGGCGGCCACGGCCGCGTTGACTTCGGCCTCGCCGCCCGAGGCCACCTCGGCCAGAACCTCCTGCGTGGCGGGGTTCACGGTCTGGAAGTAGCTGCGGCCGGCGACCGGCTTGCCGTCGATCAGGTGATGGATTCGCATCTTGACTCTTTCCTTTGTAAGACTTCAGCGGCCGAAGACTTCGTCGCTGGTGATGGTGTTGACCAGACGGCCGATGCCTTCGATCTCGCAGACCACTTCGTCGCCGGGTTGCACGTCGACCACGCCTTCCGGTGTGCCGGTGAGGATCACGTCACCGGCCTCGAGCGTCATGAAGCCGCTCAGGTACTCGATCAGATGAGGAATGTCGAAGACGAAGTCGCGCGTGTTGCCTTCCTGCGTGACTCGACCGTTCACCAGCGTGCGAAGCGGCAGATGCACGACCTCGCCGATGTCGGCCGCGTCGACGAACCACGGGCCCAGCACGGTGCCGCCGTCGCGGTTCTTCACGCGCAGGTTGGGGCGGTACCAGTTCTCGAGGTAGTCGCGGATCGCGTAGTCGTTGGCGACGGTGTAGCCGGCCACGTGCGACATCGCATCCTTGCGCATGACCTTGCGCGCGGTCCTTCCGATCACCACCGCGAGTTCGCATTCGTAGTGCATGAACTTCACGTCGGCGGGGCGGCGGGTCTGGCCGCGATGCCCGATCACCGAGCCCGGCCCCTTGAGAAATGCAAGCGGCTCCTCCTGCGCGCCGAAGGAGAGCTCCTTGGCATGGTCCGCGTAGTTGAGCCCGAGCGCGATGATGGTGCCGACCTCGAAGGGCGGAAGCCAGACGACGGCGTCTTCCTCGACGATGCGGCCATCGGCCAGGCGCAGCGCGTCTCCGTGCGGCACCGCCTCGTGGATGGCGCCTGAATAGGCCACTCTTGCGCGCTTCATGCCTGCTCCTCCACCAGTGTGCTTTCCAGCCGGCCGACGCCTTCGATCTCGACGATCACCGATTGGCCCGGCCTGGCGAGCGGTGCGCCGTCCGGAACGCCGAGCAGGAGGATGTCGCCCGGAAAAAGTGTCATGAATTCGGTCACGTCGGCAAGCAGCCGGGCTGCGGTTCGGACCATGCCACCGGTCGTGGCGGACTGGACCTGCGCGCCGTCGACCCGGACCGTGATCGGGAGCCCGTCCGGATCGGGGATGCGGTCCGCCGACACCACGCACGGGCCGACGACGCAGGAGCCGTCGAGCGCCTTGAAGCGAACCGACGGCCGATAGAAGCTCTGGTGCGGCACGCTGAAATCGACCACCACGGCATAGCCGGCCAGGTACGACAGCGCGTCCGACTCGCGCACTCGACAGGCGGTGCGCCCCACCACGAGTGCCAGCGACGCACCGACCTGCAACGCGTCGGTCGAAGGTGGAACCGCGACCGCGTCGCCATTGGCGGCCAGGGTGTTGCGGGGCTTGATGTAGAGGACGGGCGCCCGGGGCGCGCCCTTGTAGGGGGCGGCGTCCATCGCGTCGCCGAGCGCGTTCAGGCTGGCGATGCTGTTGAGCAGGGTGCCGTAGACCACGCCACTCAGGCGATGCGGCGGTGAATCGAATGTCGGTAGGAACGGGTTCATGCGTGAGTCGGGGGTTTGTCGGTGAAGCAGCCTCGCAGGCGGTCGACCAGGGCGATGGCGTCGTCGGGAATCCGGTCGCCACGCCAGGCGACGTGCTGATCCGGCCGCACCAGCACGAGCCCGTGGCGATAGACATCGGGCGCATCGCCGACCGGCACGTCGAGCACGGCAAGCGGCAGGCCCCTGCGTGCGGCAGCCTCCTGGAGCGGGCCGGCATCGGCCGCAGGGTTCAAACGAAGCAGGGTGTATTCGGGCCCCAGCGCGTCGTAGAGCGAGCGGGCGTCCGCGAGCCGGAAATGCGGCGTGCGGCAACCCGGCACGGTGGATGGCGTGAAGCTGTCCATCGAGTACGCCGGTGGTGCCTCGCCGTCATACGCGATCAGGGGCGATGCGTCGTAGTAGTAGCCGAAGTTCAGGCCGGCACAGCAGTACTGCTTGACGTTGAGGTCGTAGAGCGCCTTTCCGGCGGTCTTGCGGGCCTCCTCGCCCTCGGGTCCGGCCGCCTCGATGCCGGCCGGCACGCCTTCACGTTCCTTCTGGAGCGCGAGCGCATGGTTCATGGCGAACTTCGACACCTGCTCGGTGATCGGCTGGCGCTCGGCTTCGTACGCGGTCAGGACACCTTCCTCGGCCCATCCGTTGAGGCGGGCGGCCAGCTGCCACGACAGGTTCATCGCGTCGGCAATGCCGGCGTTCATGCCATAGCCTGCCATCGGCACCCAGAGGTGCGAAGCGTCGCCGCAGATGAAGACACGTCGGTCGCGGAACCTGTCGGCGACGAGGCGGCGCCCGATCCAGTCTTCCTTCGAAAGGACTTCGTACTCGAAGTCGTCGCCGACACCGAGGATGGTGCGTATCGCCCAGTCGCGGTCGACCGAGTCGAACGCCAGTTCGTCCGAGCGCAGGTAGTTGTGCAGCAGGAAGGTCTCGCGGCCGTCGATGGCATAGACATTGCCGCTGCGGCGCGGGTTCAGCGAGAAGGTGGCCCACGCCGGCGTGTTTCCGGTGCGCGACAGCAGGTCGGGGGCACGGAAGTAGGTGGACTGCACGCGGCCCACGACGTCGGTGCCCGAGAGCGTGGCGCCGATGGCCTTGCGCACCGCCGACCGGCCGCCGTCGCAGCCGATCATGTACTGGCTGCGGATGCGCACGTCTTCGCCGGTGTCGAGGTCGGTGCCCGTGGCGTCGACGCCGTTCGCGTCCTGCGTGAAGGAGTCGATCCGCGTCCGGCTCATGATCGTGACGCCCGGTGTCGATTCCGCATGCGCGAAGAGCACCGGTTCCAGGTAGATCTGGTTGATGCGGTGCGGCGGCTCGGCGGTGGGCCACCAGCCGTCCGGACCGCTCTTGTCGCTGTAGCGGTTGGCACGCGACGGGATGTGGATACGTGAGAGCTCCTGTCCCGTGAAGGTCGTGCGGTAGGACACGTCATTGGCGTGATCGGCCGGCAGGCCGGCTTCGCGCACGGCCTTCGCCACGCCCAGCCGGCGGAAGATCTCCATGGTGCGCGAAGAGACGTGGTTGCACTTGACGCTCGGCGGCTCGCCGCGGTGGCGCGTCTCGGCCACGACGACGGACAGCCCGCGGCGGGCCAGGTCGGTGGCCAGCGTGAGGCCGACCGGTCCGCCGCCGACGATCAGTACTTGGGTCTCGATGTTCTTGGTCATGCCTGGTTGCAGTGGGGAAGTGGAACTGCCTTGATTGGAGTCAAGGTGAGGGCAAAAGAAAAATCAATCTTTCACCATCGATTCATAAGATGAACTTATCCACCGAGCCTGACGGCCTAGCGGCCGACCAGTTCCACCATCTCCTCGCAATGCACCAGTTCTTCGTCAGCGGCACCGGGCGAGCGCAGCTGCAGCCAGATGCCGTCGCCGATGTTCTCGACGACCTCGGCCACCGAGCCATCCTTCAGGCGGATACGGTCCCCGACCTGGACATTCATCAGATTGAGCATGTCGGCCTCCTTCAGAAGAAGATGCTGAGGTTCTTCGCCAGCAGCACGTTCTGGTGAAGGCGGATCTCGCGGCGGCAGAGCTTCCAGCCGTCGGCGGTCCTGCGCATGCGATCCTTGCGGTCGCCGACGAAGAAGTACTGCTCGTACTCGCAGCGGTTCTGGTAGGTGAGGAAGCGGCTCGACACATCGACTTCGAGCTCGCCCTCGTCATTGGTGCGCATCGCGCTGAGCTGCACGTTGCTCACGAGGCGGCTCACGCGCGAAAGCGGCTCCTCGGCCCAGTGCACGCCGGTCAGGATCTGCTCGGCGCGCTTGCCCAGGGTCCACTTGCCTTCGTTGAACCAGCTCATCTGCTTGTCGCGCGTGCTGAGCTCGCGTCGCGCGTGCTCGCCGAACTTGACGTTGAATTCCATCGGCATGAAGTACTCGAGGTCGTCGGCCAGCGTGGCCAGCCACTCGTTGAACTGCCGGTCGTCCAGCATGTTCGCCTCGTCGTAGAGGAACTCCTCGATCTCGCGGCGGATCTCGAAATACCTGGCATCGCGCGGCAGGCGGGTGACGGGCTCGACCACTGTTTCTGCGGTTTCTGACATGGTGTTTCCTGGGTGGGTCTCAGTGCGTGGGTGGAATGGGGCCGCCCTGGTGGGCAAAGCAGCCGACGTCGATGGTGGTGCCGGAGATCGTGGCGGCCTCGTCGGACAGCAGGAATGCGACCGCGTTGGCGAGGTCGCGGCCGGTGGCGGGCCTGCCGGCCACGGTGCCCGGCGCCGACTTGCGCGTGAACGCCTCGACATCGCCGCCCATGCGGCCCACGCTCATGCCGGACACGATGCCGCCTCCGCCCGGAATCGCGACGTTCACGCGCACGTGGTCGCGGAAGTGGTCGTAGGCCATCGCGGTACTGAGCGCGGCGATGGCGCCCTTGCTCGCGCTGTAGACCGCCATGTTCGGCTTGCCGTAGCCGGCACCCGAGCCGATGTTGACGATCGATCCGCCGCCGGCCGCGATCATGTGCGGCAGCACCGCGCGCGACATCAGGTAGGTGCCCTTGAGGTTCACGTCGACGATGCGGTCGAAGGTCGGCTCGTCGGTGGTGAGCACGGTGCCGAGCGGGCCGATCGCCGCGTTGTTGACGAGGCCGTCGATGCTGCCGTGCCTGTCAATCGTGTGCGCGACGACGCGCTGCACGTCGGCGGCATCGGAGACGTCGGCTTCGAGCACGTCGGCCGTGCAGCCCGCGGCGTCCAGCTCCGCGCGCAGGCCGTCGAAGCCCTGCGCGGTGCTGGAGACCTGCGGTCGGTCGAGGCCGAAGGCCACGACCCGATGCCCGCGGCGAGCCAGCTCGACGGTGATCGACTGGCCGAGCCCGAAGGTGCCGCCCGAAACGATGACGACGCCCATGGTCATGCGGCGAAGCTCGCCGGCTCCTGGTCCTTGCGGCCGAGCAGCGTGTCCCAATCGGCGGCGTTCATGTAGTCGCGCCAGCGGCGGTAGAACTGGCGGGGGTTCTCTTCGCTCACCTGCAGGCTGACGTTGCCGGCAACCGGCCCCGTGGTCTGCACCTTGCCGAGCGACTGGGTGTAGTTGTAGGGGTACCGCTTGGCGATCACGCCGCGGCTGCCGGCGGTGGCGTAGTTCCAGTTCTCCATGTCGTCCTGCTCGGTCATGCCGGCAGGCCCCGAGTAGCGCATGTAGTAGGTGCGCAGGAAGTCCTTGACCTCCTGCGGCGCGTCGGCGTCGACCAGGAAGAAGCGCCATGCCTCGGTCGACTCGGGCCCGTGCGGATGCCACACGCACAGGTTGCGCGGCTGGTTGCCGTGGAACGAGACGTTCGGATAGATCGTGCCGACGAAGGGCACCAGCCGGTGCTGCTCGGCGCCCAGGCGCTCCTTGCGCCTGGCATGGGCCTCGCGGAAGTATTCGGCCACGATGGGGTTGTTCTGGTAGGTGTCCAGGAACTCCCAGGTCTCCGGCATGATGGCGCTGTGCACACCGTGGCCGGCCGGGAAGTTGACCCACAGGTGCTTGGCCTTCTCGAGTTCGTTGTCGCGCCGTCCCTTGGCGCCGGCTTCGGCGGAGGGGCCGATGCCGATCATGTCCACCGAGCGATGGCTCACGTTGTGGTACGTGTCGCCGAGGAAGTTCTCCGCCGCGAACTTCCAGTTGCAGGGAATGATCCACTTGTGCACGCCGAAGAGGACCTCGGAGCCGCCTTCACGGCCATCGCGGCAATCCAGGGCGAGGTCGAGGTGCATCTTCGCGTCGCCTAGGTAGGTCATGAGGTCGGGCGCATCCTTGTCCCAGCTGGCCCAGACGGTGCCCTTGTAGATCTCCATCTTCGGCACCTCGATGAGCGACCAGTCGTCCTTCTCCATGCAGCCTTCGTAGAGGTTCTTGAACTGCGGCACGCCGAAGAGCTTGCCTTCGGTGGTGTAGCTCCAGCTGTGGTACGGGCAGGTGAAGAGCTGGGTGTTGCCGTGGTCGTACTGGCACACCTTCATGCCGCGGTGGCGGCAGGAGTTGAGGAAGACGTGGACCTTCTTCTTCTTGTCACGCGCGAGGATCACGGACTCGGCGCCCATGCGCGACGTGAAGAAGTCGCCCGGGTTGGGCACCTGGCTTTCGTGTCCGACGAAGAGCCAGGCGCGCGTGAAGACCTTCTCGAGTTCCTCTTCGTAGATGTCCTTGCTGGAAAAGATCTCGCGACTGATCTCGCCCTTGCGCAGGTTGATCATCGCGTTGTAGCGGGATTCGGTAGTGATCGGGATCATGGGCTGTCTCGGTTGAAGGTTGGGCGAATGAACGGGGTTGAGAGGTCAGGCGAAGCGCTCGCAGAGCACGTCGTGGCGTGGCAGGCCGGCCGCCTCGGCGGCCTTGCGGCCGGCTTCGACCATGGGCGGAGGTCCGCACAGGTAGACGCGGGTCGAAGGGTCGAGGCCGAGTTCGGCGATCAGGTCGGTGGCGTAGCCGGCATGGCAGTCGGCCGCGGCGTCCTGCTCGACGGCGAACCGGATCTGCACGTTGGTGGAGGCCTTGCGCAGTGTCTCGAGCTCATCGAGCGCGAACAGGTGGCCGCGGGTGCGGGCGCCGATCAGGAAGGTGGTCGGCTGCGCGCGCGCCTTGTCGCTCATGCTGCGCAGCATCGAGAGAAAGGGTGCGACGCCGGTGCCGCCCGCGACGAAGAGGCGAGGGCGTTCCTCGTCGCGCAGGAAGAAGGTGCCGTGGGGCACGCTCAGCTCGACCTTGTCGCCCGCCTTGGCTGCCGCGAGCCATTTGGAGAAGGCGCCATCGGGCACCAGCCGGATGAAGAACTCCAGGTGGCTGCTGCCGGGCCGATTGGCCATCGAGTACGAGCGGGAGACATCGCTCTGTTCCGGGCGGATACGCACGTACTGGCCGGGCTCGAACTGGACGCCTTCGGGAATCGCGACTTCGAGCAGCACGGTTTCGCTGGCGACTTGGCGCACGGCCACGACCTCGCCGGCGATCGGTGGGGCTTCCTCGGCCAGGGCCTCGCTCGATTCGTAGGGGAACTCGACCGCGCACGCGCCGGTGACTCGGCAGACGCAAGGCAGCACCGCGCCCGAATCGCGGTCGTCGTCCGGCAGCACGGAACTGTCGTAGTCCTCCATCTCGACGCAGCCCGACAGGAGCTGCGCGGTGCAGGTGCCGCACTGGCCATTCGAGCAATCGGTGAGGAGATTCAGGCCGGCTTCGCGCGCGGCCTCGACGATCTTCTGGCCACAGGGCACATGCAGGCGGTGTGCGACGCCGTCTGAGAACAGCAGCGTCACGGGCACGGTCGAGCTCATCGTGGTCTCCGGATGATGTCCATCGAATGGACTATGAATCCATTTTATGGACTAAATTTGTCGTCGGTCAACATGTCCGTGTGGTGGACAATCGGCCTTGCCTTTCAATCGCTCTCTGGAGGAGTCTCTTGGCCACCGCAGAAAAAAACGACAACGTGCGCGCCGTCGGTCGCGCACTGGAGATCCTGCTGGCGTTCACGCCGCAGGATTTCGAACTCACCCCGGCCGAACTCCTCAAGCGCGTCGATCTCTCGCGCCCGACGCTCTATCGGCTGCTCTACACGCTGGAAGAAAACGGCTTCCTGGTCTCGGTCGGCGAGCCGCAGCGCTTCCGCCTCGGGCCGGCCGTCGCGCGGCTGGCCCACGTGTGGACGTCGAGCCTCGACCTCGCGGCACTGGCCGAACCGGTGCTGCGCCGCATCTGGCAGACCACGAACGAGACTGTCGCGATGTTCCTTCCGCAGCGAGAACTGCGGCTGTGCGTGGCGGAACTGCCCAGCCCGCAGCCGCTCAACTTCAAGCGCGGCGTGGGCTACACCGAGCGGATCGTTCGCGGTGCCACAGGGCGCGCGATCCTCGCGTACATGGAAACCAGCGAGCAGGAATTGCGCGCCTTTGCACAGGGCACGGATATCGACACGAAGGTGCTGCAGGCCGAACTGAACCAGACGCGCAAGCGCGGATACGCCAGCAGCCACAGCGAGCTCATCTCCGGTGCGGTGTCGGTGGCGGTTCCCTTCTTCGACCGGCATGGGGCGGTGGCGGGCTCGCTGGGCGTGTTCGGGCCGGAGGTCCGGCTCGATGGCCAGCGCCTGAAGCACATCGCCAGGCTGCTACTGGAAGAGTCGAAGAATCTTTCGGCCATGCTGGGCTACGGCAGCGCCGATGCAGCCTCCAAGTAGCGGCCTGGTCTTGTCCGCATGGCGGACTGGTGGCTCATTATTTGACGCGGCACGAAGTCTGTCCATAAAATGGACTTTCGATCCGAGGTGTGGACTTGGGTCGGAGATTCGTTGACCCACGACAGATATGGAGACATCGCCATGCACACGCCACCGGCTCGCTCGCGCAGGTTCGCCCTGCGCGCACTCAGCGCCGCCTTCACTGCCGCCCTCGTGTCCCACGCGCCCCAGGCACTGGCCCAGGACTACCCGGACAAGCCCGTCAGGATCGTCGTCGGCTTTGCGCCAGGCGGCACCAACGACATCCTCGCGCGCCTGCTCGCCGTCAAGCTGCAGGAGAAGCTGAAGCAGACCTTCATCGTCGACAACAAGGCGGGCGCGAACTCCGCCATCGGCAACGACTTCGTCGCGAAGTCGGCGCCCGACGGCTACACGCTGCTGGTGTCGTCGAGCGGCGGACTGACCACCAACCCGATCCTCATGAAGAACCTGGCCTACGACCCGGTGAAGGACTTCGAGCCGATCGCGCTGCTGGGCTCGTTCCCGCTGGTCGTCACCGTGTCGGCCTCGATGCCGGTCAAGGACTTCGCCGAACTCGTCGAGTTCTCCAAGAAGACGAAGGACGGCAAGCTGGACAACGGCACGCCCACGACGTCATTCGTGCTGGTGGCCGAGACCATCTCTGCGACCGCGGGCGTGAAGTTCAACCACATCCTCTACCGCGGGTCCGGGCCGGTCGTGGCCGGCGTGCTCGGCGGCGAGATCCAGACCGGTGTGCTCGACAGCCCGGCGGTGATCCAGCAGGTCAAGGGCGGCAAGCTCAGGGCGCTCGCAGTGACGACCAGCAAGCGCTCGGCCGCCTTGCCCGATGTGCCCACCATCGCGGAACTTGGCTACCCCGGCTACGACGCGCCGATCTGGACTGCCCTGATGGCACCCAAGGGCACGCCCGCACCGGTGCTCGCCAAGCTGCGCACGGCGGCCGGCGAGATCCTGAAGGACAAGGACATGATCGACAAGATGCATGCGCTCGGCATGGACCCAGGCGATGCCGATGCCGCCGCGCTGTCCAAGCGCATCGCGAGCGACATCACCCGCTGGGGGAAGGTCGCGAAGGCTGCCAACATCCTTCCTGAATAGGAAGCGCGCAGGAAGGCGTCCTTGCTCGCCCGGACGCCTCTCGAGTCGTCCGAATCAGAGATCGAGCCTGTTGACCTTGGTGCCATCCAGGCTGAGGTTCGCCATCAGGCCTGCATTGCTCAGGACGTATCCCACGACGGGCTGCTGTGCGGTCTGGGTGTCGATGGTCGCCGAGGCGCCCACCTTGAGCATGGTCACCGAGGCATCGGCGCCCGCCGTCCAGCCCTTGCTGGCGCGGAATTTGTCGAGCGCCTCCTGGGTCATGAAGAGCACGTAGACGGCCTTCGAGTCGGCCCCTGCCAAGAGGCCGACCGATGCCGCGGTGGTGCTATAGTAGCCGTCGGTCCTGCCGCCGACCCGAAGCGCGCCCTGGCCGTAGGAGCCGCCGATGCCCAAGCCGGCCGAGACGACGGACGGGAACACCAGAACCCCCTTGGCCTTGCCGACCAGTTCGCGCGAACCCGGCGCCTGCGCATAGAGCTTGCTCAGCGCACTCTCGACGGAGGCGTCGATGCTGCTTCGCTGAGCGGCCGGATCGCCGCGGGTCGTGGATGTGGTGGTGCACGCCGAACCGATCAGCGCCATCAGTCCAGCCGCCAGTAAAGCTCGCTTGTTCATGCCAATCTCCTGTCGTTGTATGGCGCGAGGACTCGCCCCATTCTTCAAAGGATGCGCCCTCGACGGGTGACGTGGAATCCGACCAAAGTAGGATTTCCTGCGAAGGCCACGAGGAATCGATGTCTTCGGTATGGGCTCCGTGCACTTGCTTGACAAATGTGAACACGGCGAAGCAATATCGCGCCCGGCAGACGCAGGGGGGTGCCCGAGCTGCAGTCACGACAAGATTCGCGATCCAAGCGAGGAGAAGCTGATGAGCCGTCAACCGGCCACATCGTCTGCTGCCGAGGGCCCGATGAGGCGCGCCCGTGCCGATGCCGATCTGACAGAGTGCGTCGCGTTCGAGCGTCTGCTTGCCGACCTCACCGATCGCCTGTCCGACATCGCCCGCAGCGACTTTCGTTCCCGGGCCGAAGACGCGCTGCGCCGGCTGGTCGCGTTCCTCGGCTACGAGCGCTGCAGCTTCTCGGAGTTCGTGGCCGGCGACTACCTCAACGTGCTCTGTTCCGTGGCCGTGGACGACGTCGAGCCATTGCCGCTGGGCCGCTTTCGTTTCCCGTTGGCATGGTTCCTGAAGGAGCTGCGCAGCGGACGCATCGTCGCCCTGGCCAGGCTTCCCGACGACCTCCCGCCGGAGGCGGTGGAAGAGGCGAATCATTGCCGGCTCCGCGGCCTGCGCTCGCACCTCTCGATTCCGCTTCGTACCGGAGAACGCGTGACCAGCGTCTTGTCGTTCGGCTCGGTCCACCAGGCACGCAACTGGCCACCCGAGGTCATCTCCCGCCTCAGGATCGTCGGCGACCTGCTTTGCAGTTCGCTGGCGCTCGCGCGATCGGAAGAGGAGGCCCGCCAGCTCCGCCGCCGGATCTGGCATGCCGATCGCGTGCAGCGGGTGAGTGCGCTCTCGGCAGCCATTGCGCATGAGATCAACCAGCCGCTCGCGGCTATCCTGAGCAATGCACAGGCCGGCCTCAAGTACCTGGAGCGGGAAGGCAGCGATCCGGCCGCGATCAAGGCCATCCTCGAGGCAGTCGTCCGCGAGGACAAGCGCGCGGTGGAAACCATCCGGACCGTGCGAGCCCTGATCCGGCGCGACGAGAGCCGGCGCGAGCGCATCGATCTCGCCCGTGCGTTGATGGAGGCGAAGCGCCTGGTCGACAGCGAGTTCGCGGCGCACGACATCCATATCGAGATGCGCCTGGACGAAGGCTGCTGGGTCATGGCGGAAAAGGTACAGATGGAGCAGGTGGTCCTCAACCTGTTGCTCAACGCCGCTGCCGCCGTGCAGGACGGTGCGCCTGAACGTCGCTTCATTCGTCTGGAAGTGTTCAAGCCCGGCAAATCGCACGTGACCGTGCTGGTGCGGGATGCGGGCAAGGGCATTCCGGCGAAGCAGATGGAATCCGTCTTCGAACCCTTCTGGAGCACGCGGCGGGACGGCATGGGTCTCGGCCTTCCCATCTGCCGTTCGATCGTCGAGGCGCACGGCGGGCGGATCTGGGTCGAGTCGAACGCGCTCGGCGGAGCGACGTTCAGCGTCGAACTGCCCGCCGCGCCTGTGAGCGAGTCGGATTCGGACGGTCTGCCCGGAGCAGCAGCACCGGCGGAGTCGTCGCACCTGGCGGACAGCGCGGAAACCCCGAACGAGGGTGCGCTCATCTGCGTCGTCGACGACGATTCGGCGGTGCGCAGCGGCCTGGTCCGGCTGCTCGAGGCGGAAGGATGGGCTTGCGCCGCCTACGCGTCGGCGAGTGAATACCTCGGCGACCCGCCGCGGCGCGAGGTGGCCTGCA
Organism: Variovorax jilinensis; assembly: GCF_030316885.1. GTDB lineage: Bacteria > Pseudomonadota > Gammaproteobacteria > Burkholderiales > Burkholderiaceae_C > Variovorax > Variovorax jilinensis. Next base: position 12,415 of record NZ_JASZYQ010000009.1, read on the forward strand.
TCCTGCTCGACATCCAGATGCCGGGGATTTCCGGACCGCAACTTCACGAGCGGCTGCTCGAGCGCGGCAGCACGCCCGCGGTCATCTTCCTGACCGGCCGAGGAAACCTCTCGGCCGGCATCGATGCGATGAAGCATGGCGCAGCCGACTTCCTCGAGAAGCCGGCGGACTCCGTCGTGCTGCTCGCTGCCGTGCGCCGGGCACTCGAGAGCCATGCGGAAGGTCGCAGGCAGGCGCACGTGCAGGAGGCGCTGCAGATCCGGCTCTCACAACTGTCGCCCCGGGAACTGGAAGTGCTGACCCACGTGGTGCGGGGCCGGCTCAACAAGCAGATCGCGGGCGATCTCCGGATCGCCGAGCAGACCGTCAAGCAGCATCGCGGCCGGGTGATGGACAAGATGGGCGTGCGCTCGGTCGCCGAACTCGTGCGCGCCTGCGAATCGGTTGGCCTGATTTCGGAGAGACCGCCCGCCGGGCCGCAGGCGCGAACCGAACAGTTCGACCCGGTCGACGGAGTGCCCTGGCCCCAGTGAACCCCCGGTGAACCCGACCGTCCTGCGGACCTCCTTCGCGCCCGCGGACCCGGGCGACTACCTCGTCAGTCGGCGGCAGGCCTGGTTCGCCTTCGCGATGAGCTTCGGCCTGATGCTGTTCGACTACATCGACCGGCAGGTCATCGTGTCGCTCTTTCCATATATCAAGAGCGAGTGGCAGCTCAGCGACAAGCAACTCGGGGCGCTGGTCTCGATCATCTCGATCGTGGTCGCGCTCGGCGCCCTTCCGGTCGCCCTGCTGGCCGACCGGGTGAGCCGGGTGAAGAGCGTGTTCGTCATGGCGACCGTCTGGAGCCTGGCCAGCATCTCCTGCATGTTCACCACCAGCTATGCGCAGATGCTCGCGGCGCGGGCCGTGGTCGGTGCGGGCGAGGCCGGCTACGGTTCGGTCGGCGCCGCCCTGATCTCGACCTTGTTTCCGAAGCGCCTGCGCGGAGCGCTTCTGGGGGCCTTCGTCGCGGCGGCATCGCTGGGCTCCGTGCTCGGCGTGCTGCTGGGCGGCGTGATCGCGGCCAGATGGGGGTGGCGGGCCGCCTTCGGCGTGGTCGGCGTGCCGGGCCTGGTGCTGGCCCTGCTGTTCCTCTTCGTGCGCGACTACAAGACGGTGGAGCTCGCGCCGCCGCGACACAATCGGGCCACGCGGTCGCTCGGCGCCACGTTGCACCATGTCTTCGGCGCCATGGCGCGAACCCCGACCATGCGCTGGGTGTGCATCGGGGCCGCGATGCAACTCATCGTGGTGTCCGCGATGTGGTCGTGGCTGCCGAGCTACCTGAGCCGCTCCCAGGGCATCGCGCCGGATGCGGCAGGCATTCAGGCTGCCATGGTGGTTCTGCTGGGGGCGCTGGGTTCGGTGTTCTGGGGCTGGGTGTCGGACCGGCTGACGCCGAGCCGTCCGACCGGCAAGCTGCCGGCGCTGGCAGTCCTGTGCCTGGCCACGATGCTGGTCTTCCTCGTGGCCTTCGCCGGCATCGAGCCAGGCGCGTTGCAGTTCAAGCTGGTGCTGCTGGGCGGTTTCTTCATGACCTGCACCGCCGGCGTGGCGGCGGGCGTGGTGATCGACGTCATCCACCCGGGGATGCGCGCCACCGGCGCTGCGGTGCTGGCGCTTTTCCAGAACCTGTTCGGCCTCGCGGCCGGACCCTTCCTGGTGGGCGTGATGTCGGACCTGTGGGGCCTGCAGCAGGCGCTGGCGATCGTGCCCTGTTTCAGCCTGCTCGCGGGCATGGCATTCTTGCGGGCCGCGCGCACCTATCGGGCGGACGTGGCCAGGGTCTCCGGCGTGGCGATCGGCGTCGCGCCGTGATGAGTCTGCGCAGGTTCACGCTCTCCGGCATCGCGCCCTGAAACTCAGGGCGCGGGCACTGCGGCCTTGCGCCAACCCGCATCGGGATCGAATCGCCTCATGGCTCGCGCCGCCGCATCGGTGCCAGGGCCCAGGTCCTTTTCATAGACCACGCCCTGGTGATTCACGATGAAGGTCATGACGCCCGTCTCGTCGTAGCGCTGGGGCCATGCGACGAGCGCGAAGCCGCTGCGCATGCGGTTGCCGATCATGTAGTCGTAGGCCCCTCCGGGTGCGTTCGGACCTTGTGCCTTGAGGATTTTGAAGAGATAGCCGTGATAGCCCTGTCCGGGTTGGGAGCCGCCATAGACCGGCCCGAGCGGACTCTGCGGCTGGCCCGGCACGTCGGGCCAGTAGAGGCCATCGTGCTTGCGGGGCGAGCTCACGATCTTCTGCGCGTACTCGGGCACCCCGTCATTGTCGTGATCGGCGCGCGCGTAGTCCCGCTGCGCGTCGTAGTAGGCCAGGGCGGCCTGCATCGCCGCGAGTTCGTTGCGGCCGATGCGCCGTGTCCGCATCAGGTCCATGCCCGAGCGCGGATCGAAGCGCCAGCCGCTGCCGCTCTTCACCAGCGGGATGGGCAGGGTCCAGTCGCCATCGCCCGCCGCCACCATTGCGCGGTCGTCACCGTCGCGCACGACGCCGTGCTTGCGCGCCCAGGCCTCGAGGTAGCCGTAGATGTCGTCCCGCTCGAACTCGCCGGCCGGCACGAAGCGCCGCCAGTCGGCCCCGAGCACATTGCGCAGCGCGCCGATGTCGTCGGTGGCGAGGGCATCGGTGAAGGCCTGTGCCGCGGCCTCCGGTGTCGGATAGACGTGCTGGGCAGAGGCCGGCGATGCGGCGAGCGCGGCCACCGCAACGGCGGTCGCGGCCAGGAGGCGAAGTGCATGGGGCATGGTCTGGTTCCCGGTGGAGGAAGATGAAGGCGAAGTCATGGCAATGCGGGCCCCGGTCAGCGGCGACCGCCGCCGCGTCCGCCGCCGCCACCCGCCCGGCCTCCACCGCCCATGCGCGCACCTCCGCCACCACTCGCCGCCCGCGCGTGGCCGCCGCCACCGGCCGATTGCCGGCTCGCTGCGCCACGGTCCATCTGCTGGTGCGTGCTCCCGCCGCCACCGGCACCGCGCAGCGCGTTGTCGCTACCGCCTCGGTTCTGCACCTGATGCGTGGATCCGCGATCGGCCTGGCCGAAGCTGCCACCGGCGCCTGCGCGGTCGCCGCCGCCGAAGTTGCCCGCACCACCGCCACGATCGGCGCGATCGCCACCACCCGGGCCGCCACCCGCGCCGCCGCGATCCCCGGCACCGAAGTTGCCACCGGCGCCACCCCGATCCCCACCCCGATCTGCGTTGGCCGCGCGCTCGCGCCCGGTGCCGTCGGCCGCGCGCTGTGCGCGATCCCGCGTCGCCGGATCGCTGCGCAGGTTCTCGCGCCCGGCGCCCGGGTCCATGCCGCGTTCCTTGAGCGACGACTGCGCCTGCTGGCGCTGCGCATCGCGCGTGCCGGCGTCGCGGCCGCGGTAGTCGCCGCGCTGGTCGGCACCGCCGATGCCGCGGTCGAACTGCTGCTGAGTGCGAGCGTCGCCGTACGGAACGCCGCGCCGATTGGCTGCGTTGTGCTGCCAGTTGCTCTGGTTGGCCGATATCTGCCGATTGGTGTTGATGCTGTTGTAGCGGTTCACGTTGACGTTGACGTTGCCGCCGCCCCAGTTGCAGTTGCCCCACAGGGCACCGACCGCGGCGACGCCGACACCGAACGCGATGCCGGTTGCCAGGGCTGAACCCGGGTACCAGCCCACCGCCGGCGGGTAGTAGTAGGGCGGGTAGGCAGGGTAGGGCCACGTGCCGTACACGACGGTGGGGTTGTAGGCCGGCACGTAGACGGTCTGCGGATTCGCCGGCTCGATCTTGATCACGGTCTGCTGCGTCTGCGGCTCCTGCTCGACCCGAACCGTCTGCTCCGGTGTCGACCGGAGGTTGCCTGCGCGCTGGGCCTGCGTGCGCAGGCGCTGCGCCGCGTCGAGCACGTCCTTCGACGAAGCCAGGAAGGCGTCGCCGAGCTTCTGCACCCAGTCGGGCTGGTCGCCCATCATCTGGATCACCTGCGGAAAGGCTACCAGCGACTGCACGCTCGGGTCCCAGTTCTGGTTCTGCACCGCCTTCACCGCGGCGTCGCCCTTCTGGTTCGGATTGGCCTTCGACCATTTCGCGGCTTCGGCGACGTCGGCCGGATAGGTCGCGGCCATCAGCACCTGGGACAGCAGCGAATCGGGATACAGCGCGATCGGCGCCATCATCTGGTCGAGCTGCTCGCGCGAGAACGTGGGCGCGGTCTGGGCGGCGGCGAGCGTGGAACAGAGCAGCGCGAGGACGGAGATCAGGGCACCTGCCCTGCGCAGCGCGAGTCGAAGAACAGCGGTGAAGTGTCGGGTTCGAGTGCTCATCTGGCAGCCTTTCACGGATCAGCATCATCGCTGCGTCGCCAGCATAGAAGGCCGCCAACCTCGCGACCATCACACCAAAGTTGGATGGCGCGGCGCCCCGGACATGATCCACTTCGATCTCCGATCACGTCCTGCCGGGGCCGCCTCGCCATCGATGAAGGGTTCCCCGCGCACGGCCGCGTGGGGATGGACCGGGACCCGGCGTCTTCGAGGATCTTGTCGCCAGGCTTGCGGGGCGAGGCGCGATCCAACCAAAGTAGGATTGGCCGCAACTGTCCTGCGCCTTAGTGTCCACGGGGTACGAACGCCACGAAGGAGACTCCATGGATTGGCTGGTGCAAACCCTGAGGCAGTACCCCGAGCTGGGTCTGTTCGCGGCCTTGGCCTTCGGCTTCTGGCTCGGGCCCAAGAAGTTCTTCGGATTCAATCTGGGAGCGGTGACCGCGACGCTCATTGCGGGCGTTGCCATCGGTCAACTGGGGCTGTCGATTCCCGGCCCGATCAAGTCGGCCTTCTTCCTGCTCTTCCTGTTCGCGGTCGGCTACGGCGTGGGGCCTCAGTTCTTCGCCGGGCTGGGCAAGGACGGGCCCAAGCAGATCGGCTTCACTCTCGTGGTGATGGTGGCCTGCCTGGTGGTGCCGGTGGTCTGCGCGGTGGTGGCCGGATTGGACGTGGGCTATGCGGTGGGCCTGTATGCCGGCTCCCAGACCATTTCGGCCTCGATCGGCGTGGCGACCGACCAGATCAACAAGTCGGGCCTGTCGGCTGACGTCGCCAAGAGCGTGCTGGGCGGCATTCCGGTCGGCTACGCAGTCACCTACATCTTCGGCACCGTGGGCTCGGCGCTGATCCTGGCCAAGCTCGGCCCCAAGATGCTCGGCATCGACCTGGTGCAGGCCTGCAAGGACTATGAAGCCCGCCTGGGCGGCGGAACCAAGGCTGCCCAGACCGGCATTCTCTCGTCGTACCACCGCTTCGGCATGCGCGGCTATGTCATCACGGAGCGCAGCGGCCTGGCCGGCAAGCGCTGCCAGGACGTCTTTCCCGGCGTGCGTGTCTTCTTCGAGCGGATCCGGCGCGGCGGTCAGATCCTCGTCGCGCAGGGCGATTCGGTGCTGCAGCTGGGCGATCAGGTGGCCATCTCGGGCGCGCGCAAGCTCCTGGTGGAGAACGTCGAGACCGTCCTGGAGGAAATCGAGGATCCCGAACTGCTGGACATGCCGGCCACCATCGTCGACGTGTTCGTCACCAGCAAGGCAATCAACGGCAAGACCATTGCCGAGCTGGCAGAGATGCCCGAGGCACGGGGCGTCTACCTGGCCAAGATCACGCGCCATCTCGTCGACATTCCGCTCCTGCCGGGAACCGAGATCCTGCGCGGGGACATCCTGCGCGTCGGCGGCAGCGTGGCCCACGTCAACGCGGTGGTGGACAAGGTGGGCTATGCCGATCGACCCACCGACCAGACCGACATCTCCTTCATGTCGGCGGGCATCCTGGTGGGCGGACTCGTCGGCGTGCTCAGCGTCACGATCGGGGGCGTGCCGATCAGCCTGTCGACCTCCGGCGGCGCCCTGCTGGCGGGCCTGTTCCTGAGCTACTACCGCACCCTCAAGCCCAAGTTCGGCCAGATCCCCACGCCCGCGCTCTGGCTCCTCAACAACCTGGGGCTCAACGTGTTCATCGCCATCGTGGGCATCAATGCCGGGCCGGATTTCATCAGTGGCCTGCAGAAGCTGGGCGTCAGCCTGTTCCTTTGGGGTGTGGTGGCCACGTCCGTGCCGCTGTTCATTGCCATGCTGGCCGGACGCTTCATCTTCAAGTTCGACCCGGCCATCCTGCTCGGTTGCTGCGCCGGCGCACGCACCACGACCGCGGCGCTGGGCATGGTCCAGGACGCCGCCAAGAGCAACATTCCGGCCCTGGGCTACGGCATGCCCTACGCCGTGGGCAACACCTTCCTGACCATCTGGGGACTGGTGATCGTCATCGCCATGATGAAGTTCGGCGCAGGCGGAAGCTGACAGCGCCATCGTTGACCCGCGTCCCGCGCCGACAGCGGCTGGACCTTTCGCAACCTTTCCAACCGAGGAGTACGCCATGGACATCATGACGCTGCGCAACTACGAAGCGCTGGGACCTTTCGAGATCAAGAACTTCCTGGCCGAGGCGGCCAGCAAGTCGGCAAAGGCCTCTGCCAAGGCCTACCTCAATGCCGGGCGCGGCAATCCGAACTGGGTGGCCACCGAGCCGCGCGAGGCCTTCTTCTCCCTTGGCCATTTCGCCGTGCAGGAGAGCAAGCGTGTGATGGACGTGCCACCGGGGATCGGCGGCATTCCACGCGTGGACGGCAGCGCCGAGCGGCTCAAGTCCTGGCTCGCCAAGTACCCGGATCTGCCCGGTACCGATTTCCTCTCGCGCATGGTGCCCTGGGCCGTGAGCAAGTTCGGCTTCAAGGCCGATGCCTTCGTGGGCGAACTGGTGGACTCGATCATCGGCGATCACTACCCCGAGCCCGACCGCATGCTGCACCACAACGAGCTGATCGTGCGCGAGTACCTGCAGTGGGCGATGGTGGGCGAGCCGCGGCCCAAGGGCGACTTCAAGCTCTACGCAGTGGAAGGCGGCACGGCCGCCATGTGCTACACCTTCAAGACGCTGAAGAACAACAGGTTGCTCAACCCGGGCGACACCATCGCCCTGGGCGTGCCGATCTTCACGCCGTACCTGGAGATGCCCCACCTGGAGGACTACGACCTGAACATCGTGCCCATCCACGCGCCGCAGGAGAACCGGTTCCAGTTCACGGACGCCGAGCTCGACAAGCTTCTCGACCCGAAGATCAAGGCCTTCTTCGTCGTCAACCCCGGCAATCCTTCGGCCATGGCGATCTCCGACGAGGTGATCGCCAGGATCGGCCAGATCCTGGAAAAGCGCCCCGACCTGCTGCTGCTCACCGACGACGTGTACGGCACCTTCGTGCCGGGCTTCCGCTCGCTGCTTGGCGCCTATCCGCGCAACACGATCGGCGTCTACTCGTACAGCAAGTACTTCGGCTGCACCGGCTGGCGCCTGGGCGTGATCGCCGTGCACGAGGACAACGTCTTCGACGAACGCATCGCCGCCCACGATGCCGCCACGCTGGCAAAACTGGACAAGCGCTACGGCACGCTCACGCCGAACCCGCGTGAGATCAGGTTCATCGACCGCATCGTGGCCGACAGCCGCGACGTGGCGCTCAACCACACGGCGGGCTTGTCGCTGCCGCAGCAGGTGATGATGTCCCTGTTCTCGCTGTACGAGCTGAGGGACCAGGAAAAGGCCTACCAGCAGGCGTGCATGGCGATCTGCCACCGCCGCGCGATGGCGACGCTCAACGGCCTGGGCATCGAGGTGCAGCCCAACCCCAAGTTCGACTACTACTACGGCCTGATCGACCTCGAGTTCTGGCTGCGCAAGTACGGCAGCGAAGAGCTGGTGAAGTGGGTGAAGGCCAATGTGCATCCCCTGGACATCGTGTTCCGCCTGGCCGAAGACCACGGCATCGTGATGCTCAACGGTGGCGGCTTCGAGGCCCCGGACTGGTCCGCGCGCATCTCGTTCGCCAATCTCGACGAGGATGTCTACGAGCACATAGGCCGCGCGATGCGTGCGGTGGCGCGCAACTACGTCGAGGCGTTCCAGCGCACGCCCGAAGGAGCCGGCTCCAAGAGCATGAAGAGCTGACCATTGCGCGGACGCACAGGAGACGCATGGTGAACCAGGAGACTTCCAACGGCATCGCCAAAGGCGGCGACCGCGACTTCAGCGATTTCCTCGGCGCGACCGAGGCCCGGCGCGACCGCTGGAGCCAGTTGCAGGTGGTGGCACAGTCGCAGCTGCGAGGCGGCGGCGGCAACCCGCAGCTGGCCGCACAGATCGAGGCGCTGCTCACCCAGCTCGAGCCGCTGGAGGGCTTCTGGGCCTTTCCGGGGCTGCAACGCATGCGGCGGCTGCGCCAGCTTCAGGCCGAGGGCGACCTGGCGGCCTTCGTGACGGCGGTGCATCGCATCAAGCTGGCGATCTTCTCGGGCTCCTACCGGCGCGACGCCGCCGCCTGGAACATCGACGAGGAGGCCGAAGGCGATGTCGGCGAACGCATCCCGCCCGGCCTGGTGGCCGACCGCGTGAGCCGCCCGTACTTCGAGGTGCTCACGGTGTCGCTGGAGGCCACGCGCGATGCGAATGTGCAGCGCGAGGTGCGCAAGCTGCGCCGCCCCGAGGACGGCTTTACCTACGAGCTGGTGCAGAGCTTCAGCTTCGAGGATGCGGTCGTCGCCACGATCGTCAATGGCAACCTGCAGGCCGTGGTGATCTACGACGGTTTCCAGTTCCGGTCGAAGCATGAGATGCCGGCGGTGCGCGAACTGGTCCGTCGCTTCGGCCACATCCGGGACGACGGCCTGCAGCATGACAACGGCCTGCTCCTGGCCGGGGCGATCAAGCGCATCCGCCCCGAGCTGGACATCTACCTGGTGACCGAGCGCAACGTCGAAGCGGTTGCCACGAGTGCGCAGGCCACTGCCGTGCGGCGGGTGTTCTACGAGGTCGAAGAGCTCATGGAGATCCACCTGAGCATCCTTGCCGGCGTCGCCGAGCGCTATCGCACGCCATTCTTCGACAACCTCAAGAAGTACGCGGCGCGGCCTGTCGGCACCTTCCACGCCCTGCCGCTTGCGCGTGGCAAATCCATCTTCAAGTCCAACTGGATCCGCGACATGGGCCAGTTCTACGGCGCCAACCTGTTCCTCGCGGAATCCTCGGCCACCTCGGGCGGGCTCGACAGCCTGCTGGATCCCACCGGGAACATCAAGGAGGCGCAGGACATGACCGCACGCGCCTTCGGTGCGGATCGAGCCTTCTTCGCCACCAACGGGACTTCCACCTCCAACAAGATCGTGGTGCAGGCGCTGTGCCGTCCCGGCGACATCGTGCTGATCGACCGCAACTGCCACAAGTCGCACCACTACGGGCTGGTGCTGGCCGGTGCGCAACCGCTCTATCTGGAAGCCTTTCCGATGGTTGCCTACTCGATGTACGGAGCGGTGCCGTTGCGCAGCATCAAGCAGGCGCTGCTGGCGCTCAAGTCGGAAGGCAAGCTCGAGCGCGCGCGGCTGGTCGACCTGACCAACTGCACCTTCGACGGCCACATGTACAACTGTCGCCGGGTGATGGAGGAGTGCCTGGCGATCAAGCCCGACCTGATCTTCCTGTGGGATGAAGCCTGGTTTGCATTTGCCCGCTTCTCGCCCTTCCACCGGCGCCGTACCGGCATCGGCGCGGCGCATCTGCTCGAGGACAGCCTGCTCTCACCCGAGTACCGGCAGGCCTACGAGCAGTGGAAGGAGAGCATGGGCGGCAAGGTGGGTGACGATCTGGATCCGGCGGACGTGTCGCTTCTGGACAAGCGCCTCATGCCCGATCCCGACCGTGCACGCATCCGCGTCTACCAGACGAACTCCACCCACAAGTCCATGTCGGCGCTGCGCCAGGGATCGATGATCCTGGTGCGGGACCAGGATTTCGGTCAGGTGCACGAGCAGTTCCACGAGGCCTTCTATACCCACACCTCGACATCGCCCAACCAGCAGATCATCGCGTCGCTGGACATCGCCCGGCGGCAGATGGAGCTGGAAGGCTACGAACTGGTGATGGAGGCCATCACGCTGGCGCTGGACCTGCGTCGGCAGGTGAACAGCCATTCGCTGATCTCCCGGTTCTTCCACATCCTCTCGCCCGGCGAGATGGTGCCTCGCGAGTTCCGCGCCTCGGGCATCGAGGACTACGGCGCGCCGCACGCACCCTGGAACGAGGTGCTGCAGGCCTGGGACGACGACGAGTTCGCCCTGGACCCGACCCGTCTGACCCTGGTCACCGGCCGCGCCGGCTATGACGGAACCGAGTTCAAGAACCTGCTGGCTGCGCGCTACGACGTGCAGATCAACAAGACCTCGCGCAACTCGATCCTGGTGCAGACGAACATCAACAACACGCGCAGCGACGTGGCCCACCTGCTGAAGGTGCTGGCCGACATCTCTCGCGAGGTCGACCAGCGTCTTCTGGAGGGCGGAAAGGCCGCGCGCGCTGCGTTCGACGCGCGGGTCAAGGCGCTGATGGACGACGTCCCCGATCTGCCCAACTTCAGTCATTTCCACGAGGCCTTCCGCGACGACGCCAGGAGCGCCACGACCGAAGGCCACATGCGCGAGGCCTTCTACACCGCCTACCGCGAAGCCGATTGCGAGCATGTGAAGCTGGGCGATTCCGCGATCGACGAGCGGCTGAAGAACGGGCCGCCGCTGGTGGCCGCCAACTTCGTCATCCCCTATCCGCCGGGCTTCCCGATCATGGTGCCGGGCCAGGTGATCGCGGCCGACACCATCCAGTTCATGCGAAAGCTGGACGTGAAGGAGATCCATGGCTACGAAGCAGCCCATGGGCTGAAGCTGCTCAGGCCTTCGGCCCTGGCCCCGAAGCGCAAGCGAAGCGAAACCCGGCCGGATCGGTGACGTCCGATGGCAGCCATGAACATCCCCGCAATGGTTCGAAGAGGTGTGGCATGAGGATCGTCGCGAAAGCCGCAGCTTCCGGCACGCTCGTTCTTGCGGCCGTGGGGGCTGCCGCGCAAAGCCCTCAGGTCGCCAAGCCGGTCTCGGCCGATTCGGTCACGTTCTTCGGCATCGTCGACCTCGCGCTGAGCTACGGCACCGGCAGCATCGCCAGCCTGACCCAGCTGGCGAGCGGGCGCAGTTCGACATCCCGCTGGGGTGTGCGCGGCTACGAGGATCTGGGCGGCGGGCTTGCCGCGGGCTTCTGGCTCGAAGGCCAGATCAACGCGGACACCGGCGGCACCGGCACCAGCAATTTCAACAACCAGCCCGACGGCACGATCAACGCGCTCTTCGGCCGGCGCTCCACCGTGAGCCTGATCGATCTGTGGGGTGAACTGCGGCTGGGCCGGGACTTCACTTCGCTGTTCCGCAATCGGGATGACGTCGACCCCTTCTCGACCACCGGCGTGGGCGCCAACCTGGCCGACGTCCTCTCGATCGACGGGCCCACGGCCACACGGGCCTCGAACATGGTGGGCTACTTCCTGCCGCCGAGCCTCGGGGGCTTCTTCGGCGAGGCTCAGTACTTCATGGGCGAGAACACCAACGTGAGCGGCCTGCCCAACGTGAACGGCCTGCTCAACGTGAACGCCGACGACGGTGATGGCTACGCGGGACGGGTCGGCTGGGCGTCCGGCGGCTTAGCCGTGGCCGTGGCAGGAAGCCGCACCCGCTTTGCACGGACCGTCACCAGCGGCGACATCGACGCCTACAGCATCGCGGCGTCCTACGACTTCCAGGTCGTGAAGCTCAGTGCAGGCTACTACCACGACGAGGTCAAGCAATTGCTGCCCTTGACCGCCACCGGCTACCTGGTCGGAGCCGTCGTTCCGCTCGGTCTCACCCAGTTCAAGATGTCGTACTCGTCTTACGGCACCGATGCCGCAGGCGACCCTCGCGCCGACAAGATCGCCGCCGGCGTGGTCTACAGCTTCTCCAAGCGGACGTCCGCCTACGGCACCTATGCCTACCTGCGAAATCGCGGCGGCGCCTCCTACACGCTCAACGGCTCCATCACCGCGCCGGACAGCCATTCGTCCGGCTTCGACATCGGCTTGAAGCACAGCTTCTAGGCAAGCGATGAACTGGCTGGCCCCCGTCTTCGAGCGCTACGCGGAAATCCCTGTCTTCCTGGCGATCGGCCTGGGCTACTGGATCGGCAAGTTCAAGATCGGCGGCGTCGGTTTCGGTCCGGTCACGGGATCGCTGCTGGCAGGCGTGCTGATCGGCAACTTCTGGCATGTCCCGGTGTCCGATACCGCCAAGTCGCTGGTGTTCCTGCTCTTCATGTACGGCATCGGCTTCTCGGCCGGGCCGGGCTTCGTGCGCGGCGTGCGCGACGGCGGCTGGCGCTGGGTCGCGTTGGCAGTGTGGATTCCCGTGATGGGTCTGCTCACCAGCTATGCGCTCGCGGTGCTGCTGAAACTGGAACTGGGCTATGCCGCAGGCCTCATGTCGGGCGCGCTGACCGAGTCTCCGATCATCGGCACGGCCAGCGAGGCCATTCGTTCCCTGCCGTTGGCCGAGACCGAGAAGCAACGCCTGATCGCGCAGATACCCGTGGCGGATGCGCTGACCTACGTCTTCGGCACCTTTGGCGTCATCTTCTTCTGCTCGTACCTGGGGCCGCGACTGCTTCGCATCGACCTGAAGGCCGAGGCCCTCGCACTGGAAAAGGAAATGGGCTTCGAGCGACACGACCCGGGCATTGCGTCGGCCTGGCACATGTTCGAGCTGCGCGCCTATGAACTGCACGGTGGCTCCGCGGTGGCCGGCAAGACCATCGAGCAGGTGGAATCGCTGGTGTCGGACGAGCGGATCTTCGTCGAGCGCATCCGGCGCGACGGCCTGATCCTCGAGGCATCGCCCGACCTGGTCCTGAAGCAGGGCGACGTGGTGGCCGTGATCGGCCATCACGCCTCGCTGGTCCGCGCAGTGGGCGAGCGCAACCGCGAAGTCTTCGATCGCGAGTTGCTGGATGTTCCCTCCGCCACCTTCGACGTCGTGCTGCGCGACCGCAACATGGCGGGACGGCCGCTGCAGCATCTGCGCGACGCCTCGCCGCAGGTGCGGGGCGTCTTCCTGAAGGCGGTGCGCCGTGGCAGCGAGCAGATTCCCGTGATGCCCGGCACTCGGTTGATGGTGGGCGATGTCGTCACGCTGCATGGGCTGGAGCCCGCCGTGCGCCGTGCCTGCCCGCTGATCGGCGAGCTGCTGCCGCCCGGGAACCCCACGAGCTACCTGGCGCTGGGCCTGGCGATCTTCGCCGGTGCCTTGCTGGGCGTCGTGCTCTCCTTTCCGGCCGGCGGTGTCCATGTGGCACTGGGCTCGAGCGTGGCAACCCTGCTGGTGGGCCTTGCGATGGGATGGCGCAACTCGGTACGGCCGACGTTCGGAGCGCTGTCGGAGGAGTCTGCCGACCTCATGAAGTCGATCGGGCTGGCCGCCTTCGTCGCGATGATCGGCCTGAAGGCCGGACCGGTGTTCGTGCAGGCGATCAAGGAGATCGGCCTGACCGTGTTCCTGGCCGGCATCGTCGTGACCTTGGTGCCTCAGTTCACCGGCCTGCTGTTCGGCCGCTACGTGCTCCGGCTCAATCCCTTGCTGCTGCTCGGCGCGCTGGCCGGCGCGCAGACCATGACGGCCGGGCTGGCCGCGGTGCAGGAGCGGTCGAACAGCCCGGTGGCGGTCATCGGCTATTCCAGCACCGTGGCGTTCGGCCACGTCCTGCTTTCGATCGGTGGGACCGTCCTTGTCTGGATGCTGGCCTGAAGCGCAGCAGGGAGGAGCCCTGAATCGTCCTCGTCCTTTCACGTCACTTGCGCTGCTGCTGTGCTTCGCATTTGTCGCCGGCACATCGGCGCTTGCGCAGGATGGCGGGGCCGAGGGTCAGGCCGCTCCCGAGGCACGGCCGCGCATCCGATCGGCCGACGACGGCTGGCTGGACATCAGCGAGTTCCTTGACCAGTCCTATGGCTTCGTGCCGCTCGCGATTCCCATCACGGAACCGACCATCGGGCTCGGAGCGGTCGGCGCCCTGACCTTCATCGACAAGCCCAGGGAGGACGCTGCGGCGGGCTTCGGCCGGCCCAATGTCACGGTGGTCGGCGCACTCGGCACGGACAACGGCACCAAGGGAGCCTTCGCCGGCGACATGCGCCACTGGCTCGACGACCGGGTGAAGACGCTGGCCGGTGTCATGCGCGCCTCGGTGAACCTGGACTTCTACGGCATCGGCCACGACGCTGCGCTGCAGGATCATCCGCGCTCGTACAACCTCAAGACCACTGCCCTGGTGCTGCAGGGGCGCTATCGCATCGCGGAGTCGCCGGTGTGGGTCGGGCTGGGCTACGCGCTCGCCTCGACCTCCGTCAGTTTCAACGGGCTCGAGGAGCCACAGGTGCAGCCGGCGTTCCAGCGCGATTCGAGGGTCGGCGGTCTGTTGCCGACCCTCAGTTTCGATTCGCGGGACAACATGTTCACGCCGAACCGGGGCAGCTATCTGGAGCTGTCCGCGGGTCTGTTCAGCGAGGCGCTGGGCGGCGACAGCGCCTTTCAGCGCGTCAACCTCGCGGCCATCCACTACCACCCGCTCGCACGCGACCTGACCCTCGGCGTCATGGGCAGTTCGGTGCTGAGCTTCGGCGACGTGCCGTTCTATCTGCGGCCATTCATCAGCCTGCGTGGCGTGCCGGTCATGCGCTATCAAGGCGATTTCGCGGCCCAGGTGGAAGCCGAACTGCGCTGGCAGTTCTGGGAGCGGTTCAGCCTCGTCGGCTTTGCCGGCGCCGGCGGCACCCGCAACCAGGACCGGAGCAATCGTGCATCGCAGAACGTGACGACGGGCGGCTTCGGCCTGCGCTACGAGATCGCCCGGAAGTACGGGCTCCACATGGGCCTGGACGTCGCCTACGGTCCCACCGGCCCGGTCTACTACGTGCAGTTCGGCAGTGCCTGGATGCGGCCATAGCGCACTGCCGCCGGACGAGCTCTAATCGATTGATCTTTGCGCAAGATGGAGGCCCCCATGAAGACGATCCGGACCCTTTCCCTGACCGTGCTGCTCGCTGCCGCCGCGGCGCTGGGCGGCTGCGTCTACTACCCGCCCACGCTCTATCCTGCCGTCGCGCCCGCCAGCTTCGACCGGTCCTTCGATGCCGCGGCGAGTGCGATGCGCGACCAGGGGCTGGTGGTCACCGTGGAGGATCGGGCCAGCGGCACGGTGGTGGGCACGCTGGGCGCGGGCACCGTCTCGGCGAGCGTGCGCCGGCAGGCCGACGGCAGCGTGCGCGTGCAGTTCGACGCCACCGGCGCCCGCGACCCCGCACTGATCGAACGCGTATCGCGAAGCTACGACGCGCGGATGGGGCGCTGAGCTCAGGCCATGATGTTGACGCCGCCGTCCACGTAGAGGGTCTGCCCCGTGAGCCTTCGCGCATAGGGCGTCGCGAGGTAGGCGCAGGCAAAGCCGACGTCGTCGATGTCGACCAGCTCGCCCACCGGCGCCCGGTTGGCCGCCTCCGTCAGCAGCAGGTCGAAATCCTTCAGGCCCGAGGCGGCGCGCGTCTTGAGCGGCCCGGGCGACACCGGATGCACGCGGATGCCCTTAGGGCCGAGTTCGTAGGCCAGGTAGCGGCAGGTCGCTTCCAGTGCTGCCTTGACGGGGCCCATCACGTTGTAGTTGGGCACTACCTTCTGCGCGCCGAGGTAGCTCATGGCCATCATGGTGCCGCCATCGGTCATCAGCGGCGCGGCGAGCTTCGCCATCCGGATCAGCGAGTGGCACGAGACATCCATCGCCCGCTGGAAGCCCTGCGCGGAGCAGTCGAGCAGGCCGCCCTGCAGGTCCTCCTTCGGTGCGAAGGCAATCGAGTGCACCAGGATGTCCAGCCGGCCCCATCGCTTCTCGATGGCCTCGAACACTGCCTCGAGCTGCCCGGGCTGCTCGACGTCGAGCGGCAGCACCAGGGGCGCACCGAATGCCTGGGCCAGCGGCTCGACGTGGGGGCGCGCCTTCTCGTTGAGATAGGTGATCGCGAGCTCGGCGCCCAGGCTGTGGAAGGCGTGGGCGCAGCCGTAGGCGATCGAATGCTGGTTCGCTATTCCCACCACCAGCGCCTTCTTGCCGGCGAGGACGGGATCGTGCGGTGTCGGCATGCGGTTCATCCTCGTAGCAGCAGATCGCGCGTGTGGCGCGCGATCATCAGTTCCTCGTTGGTCGGAATCACCCAGGCGGCGACGCTGCTGCCCGGAGTGGCAATGCGCGGGCCATGGCGCGCGTTGGCATCCGGGTCGAACTCGACGCCCAGCCATGCGGCGTCGCGGCAGACGCGTTCGCGGATCGCCGCAGCGCGTTCGCCGATGCCCGCGGTGAAGACGATGGCGTCGAGGCCGCCCAGCGCCGCGGCCAGCGAGCCGAGTTCGCGTCCGATGCGATAGACGAGCAGGTCGATCGCCACCCGGGCCCCGGGTCGATCGGATTCCAGCAGCTCGCGCATGTCGCTCGACACGCCGGAGACTCCCAGCAGGCCGGACTGGCCGTAGATCAGCCTCTCGATGGCGCGCGCATCCATGCCGCGCTGATCCATCAGGTAGAGGATCACGCCCGGATCGATCGCGCCGCAACGCGTGCCCATCGGCAGTCCATCGACCGCGGTGAATCCCATCGTGCTCGCGATGCTCCGGCCGGCCTGCAGCGCACACATGCTCGCGCCGTTGCCGAGGTGCAGCGCCACCGTCCTGCCGCTGGCCGCACGGGGATCGAACTCGGGCAGGACCGAGGCGATGTATTCGTAGGAAAGTCCGTGAAATCCGTAGCGCCTGACGCCGGCCTCGGCGAACTCCTGCGGCAGGGCGAACATCTGCGCGATGGCCGGGTTGGTGCGATGCATGGCGGTGTCGAAGCAGACCACCTGCGGCAGTTCCGGCGATCGTTCCAGGAGCGCACGGATCGGCGCCAGGTTGTGCGGCTGGTGAAGCGGCGCGAGCGGTATCAGCTGCTCGAGCCGGCCCACCAGCTCGCCGTCCACCCGCACCGGTCCCGCGTGGTCCATGCCTCCGTGCACCACCCGATGGCCGACGGCGGCCAGTCGGTGCGAAGGGCCGTGCGTCGCCCGCAGCCATTCCACGATCCGCGCGATCGCGCCATCGTGGTCTGGTCTTGCATCGGCATCCCAGTGCACCTCGGCGACCTGCCGGCCAGCCTCGTCCTTGGCCGCGAAGCGCGCCGCGCCGGTGTAGAGCCCCGAGACCTGGCCGCTGGCGACGATCGGCAGGTCATGGCTGCCAGCGAACAGCGAGAACTTGAGGCTCGAGGAGCCGGCGTTGAGGACCAGGATCGCATCGCTCATCGAGCGGCCTTCCTGCTGCCCGCGGCTGCGCGGGTGCCTGCGCGCGGGCGCACCGGCTTGTCGTCGATCGAGAGCAGCGCGGCCACCCGGCGGAACCGCTCCTCCTGGTGCGCCGTCAGCGCGCCGCGTGCACCCGCGACCCGTCGTGCCGCCTCGAAGCCCTTGCTGCGCTGCTGCATCTCGGGCACGAGGCCGGGCAGCGCGGCGATCGCGCGCTCCTCGTCGAGCGCAAGGACGAAGGCCTGTCGCTTCATCGCGGCCTTCACCGCAGCAGGCGCGGGACGACGATCGGGATCGATCTCTTCGATCATGCGGCGCATCAGGTTGTAGGGTCGCTCATCGACCACGTTTTCTTCCCGACGCACATATAGCAACAGCCGTGCCCACGCATCCGTCAGCGTGCCGCTCTCGAACTGGGATTCGATCTCCACGCGCTTGAGTCGCTTGAGCTCGCTCTGCTCCCAGGTGGCTGACCTGGGACCGCGCCGGCCGAGCGCATCGGTGCCCAGACCCACGGCGGCGGCGAGCCACGGTGCCTCGTAGATCGCCTTGAACATGCGCTCGGACATCTCGTCGCGCCCGTCCCGCACGCGGTCGAGCGACTGCTCGATCTGGCCGGAGACCGCACGCTCGGTCTTCGAGAACGGGTTGTCCGGCGTGACGGGGCGGCGGTTGGCGCGCACGTTGTCCGCCAAGGCCTGCACCCAGAACATCCAGGGATTGAGGTTGGACAGGGCCCAGCGCTCCATGCGCGACGGGTTGATCGCCCGGGCCGCCTCGGCGCCCGTCTCGCTCGTCATGGCCCTGACCAGCGGCGACCCGAAGGTGTCGTAGAGGCCCTGGTTGATCTCGGCCACGCGTTCGACCACCTCGAAGGCCTGTTCGTCCTTGCGGCCGTCGTCGAAGGCCAGGATGTCCTCGATGGTGCGCGGCGCGAACTGGATCAGGTAGCGGCCCTCGACGTAGGCGAGGCCTGGCGTGTCGGGCTGGGTGTCCTGGATCACCGCCTCGTAGAGCCCCGGCGGCAGGGTCTCGATGAGGTCGAGCGCGCTCGCCAGTTCGGATGTCTCGCGCTTGGCCACGCCGGCCGAGACGAAGATGCCCAGGTGGCCGATCTTCTCGTGCAGGCAGTAGACGATCGTCTGCTCGTTCAGTCGGATCTCGTCCACGCTGGCATACGCGTCGGGAATCCAGTTGAGCGCCTGCTGCGGCGGCGTGATGTTGTCGCCCCAGGACGCGAAGACCACGATCGGCGTCCGGATGTTGCGGATGTCGACGCGGTGCCGGCCATCGAAGGACTCGACCTCGCCGGCCGAGAGCTTGTTGCCGACGAAGAGGTTCCGGGTGATCCACTCCATCTCCTCCTTGTTCATGAGGAAGAGGCCGCCCCACCATTTCTCGAATTCGAGGAAGCGCTCGCGTTCGGTGTCGACCTGCGAATAGAGGTTGTAGAGCTTGGACCAGTAGGTGTTCGAGGGATTGAGGCTCTCGAAGTTGTTGACCAGGTAGGCGCCGTCGAACTTGCCGTGCCCCAGGTCGCCGGCCAGCGAGGCCAGCCAGGTGCCGCCCATGAGGCCGCCGGAGTAGCGCATCGGGTTCTTTCCCTCCACGCCGGCCCAGTACGACACCGGCGATCCGGCCAGGAGAATCGGCCCGACCGAGTCGGGCGCCAGCGCCGCGAGCATGATCAGCGCCCAGCCGCCCTGGCAGTTGCCGATCACGAAGGGCTTGCCATCGGCGCCGGCATGCAGCTCGTTGACCTTGCGCATGAAGGCGATCTCCGCTGCGCAGACCGATTCGATGGTCTGGCCCGGCATCGGTG
Source organism: Variovorax jilinensis (assembly GCF_030316885.1). Classification (GTDB taxonomy): domain Bacteria; phylum Pseudomonadota; class Gammaproteobacteria; order Burkholderiales; family Burkholderiaceae_C; genus Variovorax; species Variovorax jilinensis. Next base: position 31,579 of record NZ_JASZYQ010000009.1, read on the forward strand.
TCGGGAAGAACATCACGAAGTAGCAGGGGTGACCGTGCTGCAGCGCGATGCCGATCTCGCTGTCCATCTTGAAGCCGCCGATGCCCGGCCCATGCCCGGCACGCGGGTCGATGACGACGAAGGGCCGCTTCTTCGGATCGGTCCTGGCGTGGGTGGTGTCGGGCTTGATGCGTGCCAGCGCATAGTTCGCGGGCTTCGGAAACTCGCGCGCGTCGAGCACGACGTCATAGTCGAATACCAGGACCGGCGGCTTGCCGGAGCGGCTGTGTTCGAGGTACTGGTTGCCGCGTTCGCGCAGCACGTCCAGCGTCAGGATGCCGCGTTGCCAGGCATCGATTCCGTATTCGGCAGCGGCCTGCGCGGCTTGCAGCGGCCACAGGCCGGAAAGCCCCGAAAGGGCAGAGACCGCGGGCGGGGGAAGTTCCTTGCTTGCCATCAGTGCGCTCCTGGCTTGGAAGAAGGATCATCGTCACCCGCCGTGTCAGCAGCGTGGCGGCAATCCATGTGAACGAGCGTGATGCCGCCGTCGCGGGCAAGACGCAGCGGCAGCCCGCTGGTCTTGAATACCGCCAGCATCGGCGCGTTGTCGGCGAGAACCTCGGCGCTCAGCGTGTCTATTCCCGATGCCTTCGCAATCAGCGCCAGATGGCGCATCAGCAGCTTGCCGATTCCGAGCCCCTGGTGCGGGTCGTCGACCACGAAGGCCATCTCGGCACATCCGGGCTCGCCGACGATGTAGCGTCCGCCGCCCGCGATGACCGGTGCACCGCCTTCGTCCAGTTCGGCTGCCAGTGCCACGTGGCCGACGAAGTCGACCTCCATGTAGTAGGCGATCTCGCGCTCGGTGAATCCGTGCTTCGGCGAGAAGAAACGGCGGTAGAGCGACGAATCCCCGGTGCGCCCCACGGCGGCGAGCATGGCGTCCCTGTCTGCCGGCTTCAGCGCCCGGATGCGCACGGGCCGCCCGTCGCGAAGCGACTCGAGCGCGAGGTATTCGGCTGCGTTCATCGGTCGCACGGGTCGATCCGGAGGGTGCAGGGCAGCATGCGCCTGGGCAGGGTTCAGTGGGAATCCGACCAAAGTAGGATTCTCGTCGCGTCGGCTCCGGAGTAGCTTCGGAGCACTGGAGGAAGAGTTCATGCAGATACACATCGTCATAGGCAACCTCCCCGACGACGTCACCGAGGACGGCATTCGCGAAGCGCTGAGCAGCTTCGCGCAGGCGGACAAGATCCGCCTCGCCAACGAGAGCGGAGCGCCCACCGCCCTGATCGACGTCGAGATGTCGCGTGCCCACGCCGAATCGCTGGCGCAGCGCATCAACGGGCGTTCCTACCAGGGGCGCGTGTTGCGGGCATGGGTGCCCAAGATGGATTGGTAGCGGGATCGGCTTCGATGGACCTGTCCGCCCTGTTCGATCGCGTGGCCTCGAGCCTGTTCGGCCGCGACGCACCGAATGCGGGCGATGCCGAGGAGCAGCAGCTCGTCGCCGACATGACCGAACTGGTGGTCGAGACGGTCGATCCGCGCCTTCGCCTCCAGCCTCGGTATGCGGACAAGCTCGAGGGCAGCATGCGCAGGACCATCGCCTACCTGCGCGAGGCCGGTCGCCAGCCGATGGAGCCCCTGGTGCTCGCGCGTGCCGCCTGGAGCGGCGACCCGCGGTTGAACGCCTTCTTCGCTGCCGCGGACGACGTGCCCGCTTTTCTCGGCCGCTCCAAGGAGCTCCGAGCGTACTTTGCGACGGCTTCCCATCGCGAAAGCGGCGAGGCCTATGCGTTGCTGGCGATGAAGAAGGAGGAGCGCAGCGTGCTCGGCAACCGGCAGGACGGCGACCGGGTGCTCCACGATGTTCCGCTGGTCACGGTGAGCTTCTCTGGCCATCGGTTGTTCGCGCCTTCGGCCACGTTCGAGGAAGCGCGGCTGGAAGTGGGCCGCATCCTGATCCGCCGCCTGGCCCAGCTGGCACTCAAGCGCATCGTGGACCTGGACATGAAGGCAACCGGTCTCGGCGAGCGAAAGGCCTGGCTCGCAGCGCGCCTGCGGCTGGTGAAGCTGGCGATCGACGGCGCCAGCGGCCTGCTGGAGGACACGGCTGCCAACCGCGCGCAGATCGTCTCTCTTGAACGAGAGCTTGCGCAGACCGTGCATGACTTCATCGAGACCAAGGCCAGCATTGCCACGCTCGAGCGCATCAGGGAGCACATCGAGACCGTGTTCGACGATCCCGGGAGCCACCTCCGCCTGCGTCGGTCGGCAATGCGACTGAGCCGCATGGGGGTGCGGCTCGCCGAGGACGAGCCTGGGCCGGCCAACGCCTTCGTGCTGTCGGAGCTGACGATCGGCGAGGGGGTGAGCGCTGCGATCGCGGCCGTGCGTTGCCCGTTCGCCGAGATGCCGCCCGAGACCGACGCGCTGGCCCATGCCGAGCGCTACATCTAGCTGCGGAACAGAGAGGTGACGCCAGATGCCCGAGCCAACTGCCCCGCAGATCGTCTATGTGGTGGACGCCGATGCCTCGGTGCGAGAGGGTTTGTCGCGCCTCATGGATTCAGCGGGTTTCGAGGCGCGTCCCTGCGCCTCGCTGGCCGATTTCATCGAACAGGCGAGCGGCATGCGGCTGGCCTGCGTGCTGCTCGACGTGCGCAGCGCACGCGACGGGGCGGCGGCGACCCGCGCCGCCTTGCGGGCAGTCGCCAAGGTGCTGCCGGTGATCGCACTGTCGTCGAGCGATGATCCGACTGCACGCCAGCTGGCCAAGGAGATGGGCGCGAGGTCGTTCTTCCGCAAGCCCGTGGATGCAGCGGCGCTGCTGGATTCGATTGCATGGGTCGCTCAGGGCGACGGCCGCGGCGCGACGAACTGAGCACCTCCCGGGAATTCTTGCCCGCGGCGCGTCGGCGCCTGCTAGCGCCCCGCTTGCGGCCCCGAGGAGGGGCCACCGGCCGGCGCGGAACCCGCGAACTCGTCGAGCAGATCGAGGGGCGTCACGCCCCGGGCGGGAACGCCGAGCTGCTCATCAAGGCCTTCTCCGCGCAGGATGTCTCTCGCCCGGGCATGGGCCGAGGCCAGGCGCAGCGCGATGCCCTGCGTCCCCAGTTGTGCATGAAGCCGGGCCAGCATGCGTGCACCCGCGAGGTCGATGTTGGCCGAAGTCGACAGGTCGCAGACCACCAGCCGTATCGGTCGTGCCGAGGCATGCACCTTGGCAAGGACCGCCTCCTGCACGTGCTCGACGTTGAAATAGAGCAGTGCCGCGTCGACGCGGAACACCAGCGCGCCCTCGATCGCTTCGTTGTCGGGATGGCGCGCGATGTCCGAGAGGGCGCGCGTGCCCGGAATGCGCCCCAGGAAGGCCACGTGCGGCTGCGCCACCCGCCGGATCAGCAGCAGAAGCGACGCCACGGCAGCCAGCATCACGCCCTTGAGGATGCCGAGCACCAGCACGCCTGCGAAGGCGATCACGGCCACCCCGAACTCGTACCTGCTCGCACGCCAGAGCGCGCGCAACTGGGGCACGTCGACCAGACCCCTGACGGCCATCAGCACGATGGCCGCCAGCACCACGTGGGGCAGGTTTCGAAGCAGGGACGACAGGTACACCAGGCACAGGCCGATGGCGATGGAGGCAAAGACGAGCGCCAGCGGCGTCTTCGCGCCGGCCTTGTCGTTGACCGAGGATTGCGAAAGGCCTCCCGCCACCGGATAGCCCTGGGCGAAGGCCACCGCCAGGTTGGCTGCACCGAGTCCGAGCAGCTCCTGCCGCGCATCGATGGTGTCGCCGTGCCGCTCGGCCAGGGTGCGGGCCGCGGACACGCCCTCGACATAGGCCAGCAGCAGGCAGGCGAAAGCCAGAGGCAGCACGTCGTCCACGTCGTGCAGGCGCAGGTTCGGTGCGTGGATGGCAGGCAGTCCGGTCGGCATGTCGCCGAGGACCGGCAGGCCGAGGCCGGCCAGCGGTGTCACGGACAGGAGGACGATCGAGAGCGCCACCACGGCCAGCGCGACGGGCCGGCCCGGCAGCAGCTTCTCGCCGGCGATCAGGAGCGCAAGCGCCATCAGCCCGAAGGCGAGGACCGCCCATCGGGTGTCGGGCACTTGCCCCGCCAGCAGTGCCACCCGTTCGAAGAAGTGCTCGCCGCCGCCCTTGACGCCGAACAGCTTCGGCAGCTGTGTCATCGCGATCGTGAGCGCTGCGCCGGCCTTGAAGCCGAGCAGGATCGTCTCGCTCACGAAGCTCATGAGCGAGCTCAGCCGCAGCAGCCACGCAAGGATGCTCAGGCCCGCCATCACGAGGGCCGTGAGCGCGGCCAGGTCGATGGCGCGCGCAGGATCGCCGGCGGCCATCGCGGCGGCCATCGTCGGTGCGATGAGGATCGAGATCGCCGAGGTAGGGCCCACTGCCAGCTGGCGCGACGAGCCGAAGAGCGCATAGAGCAGGCCGCCTGCCAGGTAGCCGTAGACGCCGCATTGCGGCGGCAGCCCGGCCAGCATCGCGTAGGCGAGCGAAACGGGAATCGCATACGCGGCGAGCGTGATTCCCGCCATCGCGTCGTGCGGCAGCCATCTGCCCCGGTAGGCGGGCAGCCATCGGGCAGCGGGCAGCATCGCGCGCCACCCGCCGACCGGCGCCGGAGGCATCGACGGGTCGACAGGTGCGGTGGCGATCTTCTCGGGGAGGTGCGTCATGCGAGCCGGCGTGGAACTGCCTGGACCGAGCTTGAACCCGCGAAGGGCGACATGTGAATCGCACCAAAGTAGGATTTGCGCCCCTTGCCCCTTGCGCTATCTTGATGGCAATCAAAAGCAGAGCGAGGGGCATGCCATGCAGCAGAAGCATCGAACGACGAATGGCGCGGAGGGTGAGGCGCACGCCGTGCCCGACGACTCGAAGTCGAAGCCCGAGAAGGGCGCGTCGTCCGGGAGCAGGCTCGCGCGCAAGCAGTACGACAAGGAACTGGAGCGCCTGCATGTCGAACTCGTCAAGCTGCAGCAGTGGGTGGTGCACAAGGGCCTGAAGGTCTGCATCGTGTTCGAGGGCCGCGACGGCGCGGGCAAGGGGGGCACCATCAAGGCGATCACCGAGCGCGTGAGCCCGCGCGTGTTCCGGGTGATCGCGTTGCCGGCGCCGAGCGAGCGGGAGAAGAGCCAGATGTACGTGCAGCGCTATCTGCCGCACCTTCCCGCCGCCGGCGAGGTCGTCATCTTCGATCGCAGCTGGTACAACCGCGCCGGCGTGGAGCGCGTCATGGGCTTCTGCACGGAGGAAATGACGCGGGAGTTCCTGCGCGCCGTGCCGCTGGTCGAGCGCGCGATCCTCGATTCGGGCGTGATCCTGCTCAAGTACTGGCTGGAGGTCAGCCCCGAGGAACAGACCCGGAGGCTCGAGGGCCGCATCCATGACCCGCGCAAGATATGGAAGCTGTCGCCGATGGACATCAAGTCCTACGGCAGATGGAACGAGTACTCGCGCGCACGCGACGACATGTTCGCGTCGACCGACACCGACTTCGCGCCCTGGCATGTCGCCAGGTCGGACGACAAGCGGCGTGCCCGGCTCAACATCATTTCCCATTTCCTGAGCCAGGTTCCCTATCGCGAAGTCCCGCACGAGAAGATCAAGCTGCCGAGGCGGGGCAAGATCGCGCATCGCGAATCCACCCATCCGGTCAGATTCATCGAGGAGAAGTTCTAGGGGCGATGTTGCGCCGGAGCGTCGTTCCCGCGATGTCATCGCAGCATTGGAGGACCCTGGACGACCATGAGACCAAGGTAGTATTGCCGTAAGTCCCGCCCCGAAGCATCCTTTGCTGAGGCGCTCGCCAGGCTGCTCCAAGTCCTGGGTGGCGAGGCGAAACGCACTGTTTTCGTGATAACGAGGTCATTGGAGCCCACCATGCGCATTTTTTCGGGTCGAGCGCCGGCATCGCGTTCACTTTCGCCTGCCGTGGCCGGCTTGATGGCGCTGCTGGGCGCCCCTTGCGCCAATGCGTCGTTCCTGCCGCCCGAGATGATGGCCTCGGCAGCCACCGGCATTGCGTGGTTCGTCGTCTTCGCCGTTCCCATCGGCGGCATCGTGCTGTTCTGGATGGTGCACGTCATGCCCGAGAAGATCGCGCACAAGCGGCACCATCCGCAACGAGATGCGATCAAGACGCTCTGCCTGCTGTCGCTGGTCTTCGGCGGACTGCTGTGGCCCATCGCCTGGCTGTGGGCCTTCGTGAAGCCGGTTGCCTACAAGGCGGCGTACGGTACCGAGAAACACGAGGACTATTTCCATGAGCAGGGCAGGGCGGCCCTCACCGGCGACATGCTCGCGCATGACATCGCGCATCTGCGCGAAGAGCTCGATGCGATGGATGCCAAGGGGACGCTTTCCGCTCCACTCAAGCAACTGCGCAGGGACCTGGCTGCAGCGGCAGTGCCGGCCGAAGCCGCCCCATCCGTCGAGGCTCGTGAGGCGGTCCGCTGATGGAAGCGCTGCTGCTTGGCATCTACGCCTTCTTCGTCTGGCTCTTCTTCATCAAGCTGAAGTGGCTGCCGTGGAACACGTCCACGCAGGTCACGGTCGTGGTCATCCCGATCGTCGCGATGGCCGCGATGATCCTGACGCTCAATGTCGTCGCACCGTCGACGTCGGACGTTCGCGTGATCAAGTACGTCGTGCAGGTGATTCCGCAGGTCAGGGGCCGCGTGCTCGAGGTTCCCGTCGAGCCCAATCGCCTCGTCAAGAAGGGCGAACTGCTGTTCCGCATCGATCCGACCCAGTACCAGAACGAACTCAACGCCGCCAAGGCCAAGCTCGCCGCCGACGAGGCGAAGTTCGCACAGTCCGGCGCCGCGTTGGTCGATGCCTCGGCCGGCGCGCGGCAGCTGCAGGAACAGCTCAAGGCGTCAACGGGTCAGGTCCGGGCGCTGCAGCCGCGGCTCGAACTCGCCCGCTTGCGCGTGCGCCAGAACCGTGAACTGGTGGCGACCGGCGCCGGCGACCGCTTCGCACTGGAGCAGGCCGAGTCGAATCTCAGCGACCTGCAGGGGCAGGTCGCTACGGCGGTGGCGAACGAGGCGCAGGTCTCGCAGAAGCTGTCGGGGCAGGTCAACGGCGAGCAGGCCTCGGTTGCATCCGCACGCGCCCAGCTCGCTACCGCCAAGGCCCAGGTCGACATCAGCCGCGCCGATCTAGGGAACGCACAGTGGAACCTCGACCAGACCGCCGTGTACGCGCCGGCCAACGGCTATGCGATCAACGTGCAGCTGCGGCCCGGCTCCTTCGTCGTCGCGATGCCGCTGGTGCCGGCGATGACCTTCGTCGAGGAGACCTACCAGGTCATCGCGCTGTACAGCCAGAACGAGTTGCGGCTGGTCGAGCCCGGAAATCGTGCGGAGTTCACGCTCAAGACCCACCCGGGCGAAGTCATCGGAGCCACCGTGGATTCCATCGTCTGGGCACAGGGCCAGGGGCAGGTGGTCCAGTCGGGATCGCTGCCGCAGACAGGTGCGTTCCCGCAGGTGCCGGGCCGCTTTCCCGTCAAGCTGATCGTCGACGACAAGCATCGCGACCTGTTCCTTGCCGCCGGAGCGGATGGGGATGGTGCGATCTATACGGATCACGTCGCGATGATTCACATCGTCCGCATGGTCATCCTGCGTGTTGGCGCGATCACCAACTACCTTGTGTTGAAGCTGCATTGATGTTCCCCATAGCCCGTAGCGCGTGGATGCCTGCAGCAGCCCTGTCGGCGCTGTTGTGCGGCTGTGCACTCAAGGCGCCACCGACGACGGCCGAACTGGGCCAGGAAGTCTGGCCTCTGGCGCCCGTGCCGGCGGCCTATCGGGCGAGCGGCGGCGTCCCGGCACCGGTGGCCGATCGCTGGCTCGCAACCTTCGACGAGCCGGCGCTGACGGCGCTGGTCAACGACGCCCTGGTCTACAACGCCGACCTGCGCGTGGCCGCGGCGCGCGTCGAGCAGGCGGCGGGATACGTGAAGGTCGCATCCGGTGCCTTGCTCCCGTCCGTCGGCGTCGTCGGTCTTGGCGGAGGCAAGTCGGGCGGGGGCGGCGGCTTGGAAGGCGTGTTTCTCAACGCCTCGCTGGAGCTCGACGTATGGGGGCGCTTGCGCTACGGACGCGCGGCTGCCATGGCGCAATCCGTCGCGGCACAGGCCGACTACGCGTATGCACGCCAGTCGCTGGCCGCCCTTGTGTCGAAGGCATGGTTCCTGGCGGTCGAGGCCGGGCTGCAGCGCCAGATTGCCAAGGACGCCCTGCAATCGGCCGAAGTCCTGCTGCGGATGGCCGACGATCGCTTGCGCGTGGGGAATGGCAACCAGCGGGACGTCATGCAGGCGCGTGCCAACGTGGGGACCTACCGCGACACCGTCAAGCAGATCGAGTTCTCGCGCGATCAGGCGCTGCGTTCGTTGGAACTGCTGGTAGGGCGCTACCCGTCGGCGGAGATTGCGGTCGCCGATCGCCTGTCGTCGATGCCGCCGCCGCCGCCGGTAGGCGTTCCCTCGGAGTTGCTGGAGCGCCGTCCCGACGTGGTGGCCGCAGAGCGCCGCGTCGCCGCGGCCTTCGATCGGGTCGGCGAGGCCAAGGCGGCACAACTCCCGAGGATCAGCCTGACGGCCGGCGGCAGCAATGTGTCGAGTGACCTGATCGTCCTCAAGGATGTCAACAGCCCGGTGTGGAGCCTCGGCGCCAACCTGGTGGCGCCGATCTACCAGGGAGGTGCGCTGCAGGCCCAGGTCGAGATCAGGACGGCCGAACAGAAGCAGGCGGTTGCCGAGTACGCACGCGCGGGCCAGAAGGCGTTTGGAGAGGTGGAGAGCGCGCTGGGGGCGGAGTCGAGCTTGCGCGAGCGCGATGCGATTCTTGCGGCGACAGTGCGCGACTCCGCACAGGCGCTCGAGATCGCGCGCACTCAATACCGCATCGGCTCTGCCGACCTGCGAACGGTGGAGCAGAGTCAGCTTTCACTGTACGCAGCCCGCACCTCGCTGCTGCGTGTGCAGACGGAGCAGTTGGCGCAGCGCACCAATCTCCATCTCGCGTTGGGCGGCGGGTTCGATCTCCCGGTCGTCGGGAGCGCTTCCCCGTGAGCCCGTGCGCTTGCAGGCAAGCCGCCGCGCGAAGCAGCCATCATTCGTGAAAGCGGCAGCGACCCGGCCAGCTTCACTCTGGCGTGGCGCCTGAACCTGCGCTCGAGCCTACTCCGGCAGCGCGTTCAGCAGATAGACGGCCTCGACCAACGCCGACGGATTGGTGCCGGGCGGGAAGCTCTGGCGGAACACCTTGACGATGTCGCCGTTGCGGTAGGTCTCGGCCAAGGCTCTGTTCACTGCCAGTCGCAGGTCCGGATCGCGCCGCATCATCAGCGAATAGCTTTCCATCGACAGGTAGTCATCGCCGAGCCGCAAGGGCGCGCCGGCCGGCGCGCGCGTCACTTCACCGACGAGGATCAGGCTGTCGGTGGCAAAGGCGTCGGCCCGTCCCCCACGCACCGCGGCGATGCCGTCGGGGCTGGTCTGCACCGGCACGAAGACCGGCACGATGCCGCGCGACGACAACCCCTTGAGCACCTGTTCCGTGGTCGTGCCTGGAATGACGGCCACCCGCTTCGCGTTGAGGTCCGGCGCGCGGCCGATCGAGGACGATGCGAGCGAGACGAAGGAGCTTCCCTCGACCCAGATGGGATTGCTGAAGTCGACCTGCTGCTCGCGACCCAGCGTGCGCGAAGTGCTGCCGCATTCGATGTCGACGGTGCCGTCGTTGACTGCCTGCATCCGGGTCGTTGCGGTCACGGGCACCCACTGCACGTCCAGCCTGGCCAGCTTGAGCTGGGCTTGGATCGAACTGGCTACGCGCTTGCACAGTTCCACCGAATAGCCGGCCGGTGCACCGTCGGCACCCTTGAACGAGAACGGCCTGGCGTCCTCCCGATAGCCCAGCTTGAGGGTCTGCGACTGGCCGATCCGGGTGAGCGAATCCCGCGGCGCACCGCCCGGCCCGCTGGCGCAGGCCGCCAGCAAGGCGGACATCAGGATGGGCACCACCAGCGTCAAGCGTCTTGAATTCATGCGTCGTCCTCAGGCAATCGATAGTTGATGCGCGCCGAAAAATCCAGACGACCTGTTCGCCGGACTCACCAGCCCGCGTAGCGGAGCGGGCGGATTGTGAGGCCCGCTACCGGCATTGGCAACCGGGGCGGCCCGCAGACGGGTGGCAGCCGGCAAATCGCCGAAGGGCCAGGGGTCCCGGCTGGCGACGATCAGGGTGACGTCACGCCCGGCGTGTGATGATTCCTCAAGGCCGGATGCATTCCGTCATCGGCGAGCTCGTCAGCGACGCAGCATCCGGCTGCGCGATTCGAGCCCTCGGAGCACCACGTCGATCCACGCTTCGAAGCCGCTCTCCAGCGGCTTGTCGTGGCCGCTCGTCCAGCGCAGCTGGAATGCGCGGTCGCGCAATGCGCCGACGTGCCGGCCAAGGTGCGGATGGCGAAGCGGATCGACCGCATCGATCTGCGCACGGCAGGCTTCCTGCCATTCGGCGCCCATGTCGACCGGCGCGGTGGACAGCTCCAGCGTGGCAAAGCCGCACATGGCGGCGATGACGACGTTGAAGGCATCGACCAGTGCCTGCCCCTCGAAGCGCGCATCCTCCAGCGCTGCGATCACGTGGTCGAGCAGCGGAGCGTCGAAGCTGGCGTTGGTTGCCAGCTCGCTCGCCACCGCCGGCGCCAGGTGGGGATGGGCACGCAATACATCCCGAAAGCCGCGCATGAGCGCCCCGAGCCGAAGCTGCCATGGCCCTTCGGGCAGATCCCTGGCCAGGCCCTCCAGCGCAAGCGCAATGGCGCCACCCACCAGCGCGCCGCGGCTCGGCACGTGCCAGTAGACCGCCGCCGGGTAGACACCCAGCGCGGTCGCCAGCGCGCGGATGTTGAACGCCGCAAGGCCTTTCTCGTCGATCAGCGCAAGCGCCGCAGCGAGGATGCGCTCGCGCCCGAGCACTTCGGCCGCTGCGCCCGGAGACTGCGCCTTGCGCGGACGGCCGGGTCGCGCGCGCGGCAATGCCGGCGGACTTTTCGAACTGCGCTTGAGTGACATGGGTCGATTCTACAAATTATTGTCTGCTGTTCAATTTAAATTGAACGACGTACAATTTACGCAAAGGAGTGCAGAACATGTCCATCCCGCCCACACCACCCGTCAATCAGTTCGAAGGCGGTTGCGTCTTCATCGACGGCGCCTATGCGCCCCTGTCCGAAGCCAAGATTTCCATGTTCGACTGGGGCTTCACGCGCTCGGACGTGACCTACGACGTCGCGACGACCTGGCGCGGCAGTTTCTTCCGGCTAGATGCCCACATGGACCGCTTCTTCCATAGCCTGCAGAAGATGCATCTGGCGATCCCGTACAGCCGCGCCGAACTGCGCGAGATCCTTCATGGGTGCGTGCGCGCCGGCGGACTCCAGGATGCCTATGTGGCCATGGTCTGCACCCGCGGCGTGCCGCCCAGGGGCGCGCGCGATCCGCGCCAGGCAGAGAACCGCTTCTATGCCTACGCGCTGCCGTATGTCTGGATCGCCTCGCGCGAGAAGCAGCTCGCAGGGATCGACTTGCACGTCAGCCAGCGTGTACGCATCGCGCCTGAGTCGGTCGATCCGACCGTCAAGAACTACCACTGGATGGACCTCGTCCAGTCCATGTTCGACGCCTACGATCGCGGCCGTGACACAAGTTGCGTGGTGGATTCGCAAGGCCACATCACCGAGGGCCCGGGCTTCAACGTCTTTGCGGTCAGGGATGGCGTGGTGCACACGGCCGACCGCGGGGTACTCGAAGGCATTTCGCGCCGCACCGTCATCGAACTCTGCGAGCGGCTCGGCATTCCCTTGCGCGTTGCGCCGCTTCCTGTTGCCGGCCTTCTCGAGGCCGACGAGGTGTTTCTGACGTCGAGCGGTGGCGGCGTTCTACCCATCGCGAAGATCGACGGCAAGCCACTTCCGGCATTCCCGGGCCCCGTCACCACACGCCTGTACGACGGCTACTGGGGCCTGCACGACGACCCGGCGTACAGCGATCCTGTCGCGTATTGACGAACGCGTGACCCGTCGCTATCGCTGTCGATTGGTCGCGAGCACGTGGTTCCGGCCGTCGTGGGGCGGCACTCGCCTGGCACCTACCAGCGCACCCTCAGCCCCAGCGACCCCTGGATGGAGTTCTTGACGCGGGCGTCGCCGCCCGACGCCCAGAGCTTCCCGACCTCCCCGTATACGTCCACCCGATTGGACACGGCCATCGTGCCGCCGCCAGCGAGTTCCGTCGATGTATTGCCGGTCGGGGTCGAGATCTGGGTGAACGACGAGGGGTTTGTAAATCGGAGGACGTCGGTCCCACTCGATGCCCAGTAGACATTCACCCGGCCGTAAGGCTGCAGGATTCCCATCGGCGTTGCGTACTGCCCCTTCACGCGCAGGCCGGCGCGAACCAGCCAGGAGCTTTCTGCGTCCTGTTGGATGCTCGTCGTGAGGACGCGGAACTCATCCATGCTGAGCGTCTGATAGGCGACTTGCAGCTGTGGCTCGAGGAACCAGTTTCCAGTGAGAGCAAACGCCTTTCCGCCCTCGAGCGAAGCAAGCCAACCGGTCGCCTTCGAGGAAGCATGCACCCCAAGCTGCGGCTCAAGCGTGTAACGCTGGCGGCTGCCCTGGAGAACGGCATCCGCGTACCAACCATCGAGCGTTGTGTATGTCCCGTAGACGCCAAGGAACTGGCTGCGCAGGTCGTTGTCGCCGACAGCCAGGTTGGGTACGCCACGGGCAAAGCCGGTGACGTCGATGTCACCGTCGAGCTGCCCCACATAGACGCCCGCGCGCCAGCTCTGGTTGGCCCAGACGTCGGTGCCCGCCTGGAAGCCGTTCATGCGGCCGTCACTGGTCGGGGCGACCGGGCCCTCCTGCCGGATATTGAAATCCGTGCTGAGGATGCGGGCCCAGGCACGGCGCTCCATGCTGGAGGCCATCGAGCCAGCACTGCCCTTGACGTCGTCATCCCCGATGCGCTGATGCAGGTTTCCAAGCATCGACAGGCTGGCCTGGCGCATCTGGCTGGGGAGCGCTGCGAGCATAGGCACTTCGACCCGATACGTCGGGATGACGCCCGGGGGAACCGGGGGGACGACATCGCCCGACGGAATCGGCGGAAGCGGCGGATTCGGAGGAATCGGTGGCTCCGGCGTCGGCAGGCCGGTCTTCAGGTACCAGTTCGTGATGCCGGTGGCCGTCGTGCCAGGCACGAGGTAGTACTCGTACGCACCGCCGTCCACGTGACCCCCGGCCAGTGCAAACGCGGCTGCTGCACTCTGCGAGGTGGTGTTCGCACCGTTCAGCCCGGTGATGACCTCGATGCCATTGCCGGTCGTTGGCGCACCGAGCCCAGCGTCGGTGGTCAACTGCACGGTCGTCCGGCCGCTGGCCACGGCGGCGGGCCCGTTCAAGACAAGGCGGTCTGCGATGCCTCCCGCGCCTACACCGAGGGCCAGGATGCCGTTGTTGCCGACGTACGGACCCAGGACGCTCAGTGTGTTTCCTGAACCGGCGCCGATCGTCACGGTACCTGCGTTGCTCAACGCAGGAAGTGTCTGGGCAAATCCCGCCAGGTCCAAGGTTCCTCCGGATGCCACCACGTGCGCAGAGGCCCCGCTGAAGGTGTTCGCCGCGCCCGCGCGCAAGGTGCCCGCGTCGACGAGCGTATTGCCTGAATACGTGCTCGGCGCCATCAGCGTGAGGGTTCCGGCGCCGTTTTTCCGCAGTGCGCCCGCGCCCGAGAGAACGCCGGACCACGTGGCACCCAGTCCGTTCGTGTCGATGGCAGAGGTCGTGGTTGCGGCGAGCATGGCGTTGAGGTCTGTGGTCAGCGCAGTGCCCGTCACCTGAACGGTCCCGCCAGCGAGATTGAACGCATAGGTCCCGCCCTGGCCTTCGAAGTTGTGCTGCAACGAAGTGCCGCCAACCTGCAGCGTTCCGCCGTTGAGGTTGTAGACCCCATTTCCGCTTCCAGCGAGATACATGGTGGCGTCACTGGCGATGGTGAGCGTTCCGCCGGTCTGGTTGATGACGCCGCTTCCCTGTGCGCTCGCGCCACCAAACGGGTTGCCGACGATGAAGTTGCCAGCGGCGACTGAGACTTGCCCACCGCTGATATTCAAGATCCCGGTGCTGGGGGTCGTCCCCGCCCCGATGTTGCGGCCGATGATGAAAGCTCCGGCTCCGGTGAACGAGAGCGTGCCGCCGGAGATGTTGTAGGTACCGGTCCCGCCCTGGTTCCCGATATTGAATGCGGCGCAACGGGCAGCGTCGCCGCATCCGGCGACAACGCGCACCGCGCCTCCGGATTGGTTCACGGTGCCGTTTCCGCCGAAGGTGCCCACGTTCAATGAGGTGTTCACCTCCAGGTTTCCGCCCGTGACGTTCATGGTCGCAGCACCTGCGGTGGTCGCGCCGGGAACGTTGATGGGTATGCCGATGGCCAGCGCGCTCACCCGTGTGCCTGCACCTGCAACTGTCTGGGTGAGGGTCCCCTCGCCGACGAGGATCTCGCCCTCGTTCCCATCGCCAGGCGCCACGCGACCGAGCGTGGCGTTGTCGATTCGCCAGTCGGCGGCGCCCACCTTGATGATCTGCCCGTGGGTCAGCCCCGGCGTGTTCGAGTTGCCCGCGAGTGCGACGGTCCCGGAGAAGGCCTGGTCGGTCAAGGACAGCACCACCAAGGGCGAATCCTGCGCCGCGATGTTGATGCGTCCGGCGCCCGTGAGACCGACAACGAGTTCCCCCGGGACGCCCGTGTTGATGAAACTCGTGCCATCGAAGACCACGATGTTGCCAGGCCCCTCGATGTTGACGATCCCGCCGGCTTCAACATGCAGGCCATAGCCCTGGAATCGACCGCTACCGTTGACGTTGAGCGTGCCAACGCTTCCGACCCGCATCACGGGGGTTGGCTGCGTCGAAATCAGATTGCCTTGCGCGCCGGTGATGGTGAGCGCGCTGGCAACACCCTTCGTCCCGACGGTCACCTGGTTGTAGAGGGCTGGAGTCGTGACGGTCAGGGGGCCGGAGTCGACCGATAGCGCTTGTCCGAACACCTTCGTGGGGACGAGCATCTGCGATGCGCAGAGAGCCGAGATTGCCGCCGCAAGCCATCGACGTCGAGCAGATGTGTGCGTACGGAGGTGAGGACTTCGCGCCCACCCAAGTTTGGTGCGGCCATCGATGGAGCGCTTGGCGGGCGACGATGTCGCGGGCGTAGCGGGCAAGAGCAAGTGCAAGTGCAAGAGCATCTTTGGCCTCCTGAAGCCCCTCCGTGGGCAGCCGCGACCTTACTCCTGCCTGACTCATCTGCAAAGTGACTTGCGCCAAAGAGAAGGCACTTTTTTGGCTGCAAAGCAAAAGTCGAATGCCGGTGCCGGAAAAGACGGGATTGGCAGCGTCTTTCCAAGCGCATCCCGATATTGGCTAAGTCCCGCCGGGTTAAGAACCTGCCGCGTGCCCACGTTGGAAGGCGCCGCCGAGTGGCGGCTTTTCGGGCAAATTGTGCCCAGCCTGCGACCGTCCGTTCCCGGCCGAACTGAGTCTCGGACGTTGCCGAGCGAAGGGCAGCGACCGCCAAGGCAGTGGCCGATCCCGACGCAATCCAGGTTGCCAGAGCAGGCCCCGGTCTGCAGCGTCCGCGACCCGAGGACTCTTTTCGGACGAAGACTCAGGACTCGATTCCCGACTCCCCGTCTTCCGGCTGATGCGCGGCGAGATAGCCGCTGACCGCAACCTCGATCGTGGGAAAGAACGTTTTCTCGCCGAGCCGCGCGACCAGTCCGAATCGCCGCAACTTGTCCTTGACGGGGTCCTTGAGTTCGGCGAAGACGAACTCGATGCCCGATGCGCGCAGGGTGTCGCCCAGTTCCGCCAGCATGTCGGCGGCAGTCACGTCGACATTCGTGATGGGTTCGGCCGCGACGACCAGCCTGCGGACCGGGGTCGGAGATGCCGCCACTGCATCGAGCACCCGCTCATGGAACAGCTCGGAATTGGCGAAGAACAAGGGGGCGTCCCATCTGAACATGACCAGACCGGGAAACTGGCGTGCCTGCGGGTACCGGGTGATGTCGTGGTAGCCCCGCAGCCCCTCGGTGCATCCGAGAACGGCTGAGTACGGGCGCCAGGCCGCCCACAGGAATTCGAGGATGGCAATCACTATCGCCAATCCGATGCCCTGGATCGCACCGAAGATGGCGACCCCGGCGGTGCAGGCCATCGAAAGCCAGAACTCCCAGCGCTGGATGCGATAGATGCGTCGAAGGTCGGTGATCTCGATGAGGCCGATGGCCGATGCGATCACCACCGCTGCGAGCGCGCTGCCCGGCAGGTTCCTCAGCAGATCCGGCGCCACGACCAGCAACATGGCAACCGTCATTGCACCCACGACGCCGGTCACCTGGGTCCTGGCACCCGCGGCCTCGGCGACGGGCGTGCGCGACGAGCTGCTGCTGATCGGGAAGCCCTGGAAGAGACCGGCGGCGAGGTTGGCCGCACCCAGGCCCACCATCTCCTGGTTCGGGTCGACGTAGGTGCGCGTGCGCGCTGCGTACACGCGCGAGAGCACGCTGGTGTCGGCAAAGGACACCAGCGCCACGGCGCAGCCACCCACCAGCACGGGCGGCAAGTCGGCCATGGTGATGCGCGGGATGGCGAACGAGGGAAGACCTTGAGGCAGGGCGCCGAGAACCGATACGTCCGCGCGTGCCGCGAGATCCAGCCATCCGACCGCAAGGGTGGCCCCGACCACGGCGATCAGGACGCCGGGAAGCCGCTTCTGGCCCTTGAGCAACAGGATGGTCACCAGCGCACCTGCGCCGACCATGAATGCGGTCCAGTTGGTCTTTCCGCCGGCCAACGCGGTCGCGATCGACCAGAGGCCCCTCAGCGGCCCGTCGTTCTCGCTGGAGAACCCGAAGAGCTTGGGCAGCTGACTGATCATGACCGTCAGTGCAATGCCGTTCATGTAGCCGTAGCGGATGGGCTTGGACAGAAGTTCGGTCACGAACCCCAACCGCGCGACGCCGGCCAGGATGCACACCAGCCCCGAGACCATCGCCATCATGCTCGCCAGTGCGACCGCGCGAAGCGGGTCTCCGCCCGACAGTGGCAGGACGACGGCCAGGATGACGGCGGCGAGCGAGGAGTCGGGCCCCAGCACCAGAATCCGGCTCGGCCCGAACAGCGCGTAGGCGAGCAGCGGGACGATGGTGGCGTAAAGCCCGTAGATGCCCGGCACGCCGGAGGCCACCGCGTACGCGATGCCGACGGGCACCAGCATCGTGGTCAGCACCAGGCCGGCCACGATGTCATGCCGCAACCAGGCCCGCTGATAACTGCGAAGCATGCGAACGCCTGGCAGCCAGCGATCCCAGCCGACCCGCTCGGCAGCGTGCCGAGCCGACCGTTCGTGTCCGCGAGCAGGAGGGGGAGGGCTCGAATCGCTCATGGAAATCCGTCTCCCTCGGCATCGTTCGCTGAGCCGTCCTTGGGGCGGGATGCCGCCACGTCTTCATCCTCGAGCATTCCGAAATCCTTCCAGGTCTGCGGCCGGCTCCGCGAAACCTCGCGCCTGCGCCGGGCGCGAGGACTTGCGGCATCGACGCTGCAGGCAAGCCAGATCGCGTGGCCCCGTGTCCGAACAACTCGTCGATGGCCAGACAGAGGTTTGACGATCGCTCCTTGTGCTCGAGCCAGCTGTCCGGGGAGTAGCAGGCGATGGCTCCACGGATTTGCAGCGCGACGTACAGGACTTCCGATCGCGTCAGTCCCGTCGCCGGACAAGCGACGAGTTGGTTTTCTCCGTCATGCTAATCGTCGCGGCGGCAAGCAGTGCTTAGTTGCCCTTGTAGAAGGCGCGGTCGTTCACCGACCTACTTGGCGGCGAGGTCCTGACGAATGGTCTCGCCCGACTTGGAGATCTGCAAACGCATCGCCAGATCGACATCGGACTGCCAGCGCCCGCGCATGTAGATCGCCACGGCGGCAATCAAGATGACCGACCCGGCGATCCAGAGATTCAGAGCCATGCGCTTCGCTCGCGGGCTGCACCCGAGTTTCGGCAGCGGGACATCAGAACTGACCCTGACCGTCACCCGTTCGATCGTGGACCCAACGAACGGCCTGCTGCTGCGCATGGCGATGCGCTTCAGCCGCACTGCCATACGGCTCGGCATCGTCGGGCAGGGCCATTTGCTGCAAGTTCGGCAACCCGTGCTCGTACTTGACGTGAGGTTGGAACAGATCCGGCGCAACCTGTTCCACGCTGCAGATGAAGCTGCACCCGCGGTAGATGAAGCGGGCGTCGTTTGGATTCATGATGTTCCGAGGGGTCGCACGAATGCGATGCAAAGTTGAGCAAGGGCTGCGCGGTGCCGGGGCCACCATTGACTGGGCAGAGATGGCCGAGAGGCCGAGAGCCGCGGCGATGCCAGGGAAGTTATCGCGCGCGATGCGTACCAGGCGTAGGAGAGCTTCGCGACCGCCTCCAGCCAGAATACGCCTCGATGCGGGCCATGGGGGCGCGTAGGCGTGCGACTCCGATGCGCGCGCCCCTGGGCTGATGGCGCGGCTGTAGGCCATCACGCCGCCACTCTGTAGGCACACGAGCGTTTTATGGCGGGAGGATCAAGAGTCAGACATCCACCCGATACCATTCACCGCCGCCGCCAGGGCTCGGGGCGTCGGCAGCCAGAAACATGCTTGAGGATCAGAATGAACAACGAATTCGACGCGCTGCTCGGCGCGCTGCGGGACGAGGAAGACAGTGTCGTCGAGGCATGGCTGGCGGCGTTGCCGCCGGTCGACCCTGCGGGCCGGCGCGCGATGCAGGGCGAGGCCACGGAGATCCTCCGCAAACTGCGTGATGGCTTGCAGGCGGGGTCGGATCCGTTGCGGCTCGAGGCGCCCGAATGGGCGGAACTGCGTGAAGTGTTGGCCTCGCTCTCGCGGTCGCGGGCGGCGCAAGGCCAGTCCGCCGGCGAGACCAGCGTCTTCGTGCTGGGGTTCAAGAAGCCGCTGTTCACCGCGATCCAGAAGCGGCTGGCTGCGCAGCCCGAGGCCATGGCCGCGGCGCTCTGGGCCGGTTCCGCCGCGGTCGACAAGCTGGCCCAGCACACGGCCTCGACCTTCCAGCTGGCCCGCGAAGAAATCATCCGGCGTCAGCAGGAAGAACTGCTGGAGTTGTCGACGCCCGTCGTCAAGCTGTGGGAGGGCGTGCTGGCCGTGCCGATGATCGGGGTGCTGGACAGCAGCCGCACGCAGATCGTCATGGAGGCCCTGCTGCAGCGCATCGTCGACACCGGATCGGCGCTGGCGATCATCGACATCACCGGCGTGCCCACGGTGGACACCCTGGTCGCGCAGCATCTGCTCAAGACCGTCACCGCCATTCGTCTCATGGGCGCCGATTGCATCATCAGCGGCATCCGCCCGCAGATCGCGCAAACCATCGTGCACCTGGGCATCGATCTGCAAGGGGTCAGCACGAAGGCCACCCTGGCCGATGCGCTCTCGCTCGCGCTGCACAAGACCGGCTGGCGCATCACGCGCGGCGACTAGGAGCCCCATGGACCGCATTCCCATCCTCCGCATGGGCGAAACCCTGCTGGTCACGATCCAGGTCGACATGCAGGACCAGACCGCATTGACCCTTCAGGACGACCTGGCCGAGCGAATCGCCCGGACTGGTGCCTCAGGCGTGATGATTGACATCTCGGCGCTCGAGATCGTTGACTCCTTCGTCGGCCGCATGCTGACCAGCATCTCGGGCATCGCGCGCATCCTGTCGGCCACCACGGTGGTGGTGGGCATGCAGCCCGCGGTGGCCATCACGCTGGTCGAGCTGGGGCTGTCGCTCGAGGGCGTGCGTACCGCACTTGACGTCGAGCGCGGCATGCAGTTGCTGCAGCACGCCCGCGAGGAGCGCTCCCTTGGCCGCTGAGCCCGCCGGCACGCTCCCCCTGCACTCCGAGCAGAACATCGTGGCCAGTCGGCAGATGGTGCGCACACTGTGCCAAGACCTGAAGCTGTCACTCGTCGACCAGACCAAGATGATCACCGCCGCGAGCGAACTGTCTCGCAACACGCTGATTCATGGCGGTGGCGGCACCATGCGGTGGGAATTCGTCGAGCGAAACGGGCGGCGTGGGCTGCAACTGCACTTCGAGGATCAAGGGCCGGGCATCGCCGATCTCGCGCTGGCGCTGACCGATGGCTGGACCAGTGGCTCGGGCATGGGCCTGGGCCTGCCAGGCAGCAAGCGGCTGGTGAACGACTTTGACCTTCACACCGTCCCGGGCCAGGGAACCCGCGTGAGCATCACGAAGTGGAAATAGTCGCTGGCTGGACCCACAGGGCCTTCCCGATCGACGACGACGCGAGCCGCATCGGGGAAGCGCGGCGCCATGCCGCGCAACTGGCCGCCGGCCTGTCGTTCTCCGAGGTCGATGCGGGCCGTGTTGCCCTGGTGTTGACTGAACTCGGCACCAATCTGCTGCGGCATTCGCGCCGGGGCCGGCTGCTGATTGCCGCCCGCCAAGGCGCGCGAGACATCGAGCTGCTCGCGATCGACGAAGGGCCCGGCATCGTGGATGTGCCGATGGCGATGCGGGACGGCCAGTCGTCCGGCAGCACACCGGGCACCGGGCTCGGCGCGATCCGCCGACTCGCCGACGAGTTCGACATGCATTCGACGGTGCCCGATGGCACCGTGTGCGTGGCGCGCGTGCGCGCCGCGACGCCGCCCGGAGTGCGGCCAAAGGTCGCAACCGCGGTGGCGATCGGGGCGATCTGCCTGCCCGCTCCGGGCGAGATCGTGTGCGGCGACGCTTGGGCCGCAGGTTGTGACGCAGCGGGCGCCACCCTCCTGGTTGCCGACGGACTTGGCCATGGCCCCGAGGCCGCGAAGGCCTCGATGGCCGCCACTGCCGCATTCGGCCGGGATCCGGCCGCAACCCCGCGCGACATGGTTCAGAAGGCGCACCTGGCACTTCAGACCACGCGCGGCGCCGCGTTGTGTGCGTTGCGTGTCGACGCCGAGGCCTCGACCTTGTCATACTCGGGCGCTGGCAACGTGGTCGGCCGAGTACTGTCCGGTGTGTTCGACAAGTCGATCGTCACGCAGCACGGCACCGCCGGCCTTCAGATCCGCCGACCCGAGGAGAGCTCCATGACGCTGCCGCCTCATGCCCTGGTGATCGTCCACACCGACGGCATCGACACGCGCTGGCGTGGCGACCGGCTGCTGCCCGTCCTTGGAAAGGATCCCGCCCTGGCGGCCGCCATCCTCCTGCGCGACCATACGCGGCATCGCGACGATGCCACCGTGGTCGTGGTGCGGCGAACGGAGATGAGCCATGCCGCCTGAGCTCGATCCCGCAGTCACGGCGCCGCTCGAGGCGGCGCTGACCGCCAGCCGGCAGGAGGTCGAGGAGCTGCGCGCCGAACTCGAGGAGACCAATCGAGGGGTCGTGGCGCTCTACGCCGAGCTCGACGCGCAGGCCGAGCAGCTGAGAAAGGCGACGGAGCTGAAAAGCCGCTTCCTCGCCTACATGAGCCACGAGTTCCGCACGCCGATCAGTGCCATCCGAAGCATCACGCGCCTGCTGAACGACCGCGTCGACGGCCCGCTGACCGCGGAACAGGAGCGGCAGGTCGGCTTCATCGAATCGAGCGCGACCGAGTTCGCCGAGCTGGTGGACGATCTGCTCGACCTCGCCAAGATCGAGGCGGGGCGTGTCGAGATCTCGCCGGCCTGGTTCGAGATGGTCGATCTGTTCTCGGCGCTGCGCGGCATGTTCAAGCCGGTGCTCATCAACCCCGACACCGTGCTGATCTTCGAGGAGCCGGTCGAACTCCCGCGCCTGTTCACGGACGACCGCAAGCTCTCGCAGATCCTGCGCAATTTCATCTCCAACGCCCTCAAGTTCACGCCACGCGGGGAGGTGCGCGTGTCCGCGACGCGCGTCGATGGCGATTTCGTTCGCTTTTCCGTGACCGACAACGGCATCGGCATCTCGCCTGAACATCACGCGGCCGTCTTCGACGACTTTGCCCAGGTCGATTCACCGCTGCAGAAGCGCCTGCGCGGCACCGGCCTGGGACTGTCGCTGAGCCGACAGCTCGCGCAGCTTCTGGGCGGTCGGGTCGAGGTGGTCAGCGCGCTCGGCAAGGGCTCGACGTTCTCGGTGGTCCTGCCGGTGCAGCTGCATGGCGCTGAAGCCGCGACGGAGGTCTGAGCGCTGTGGTTCCCGACGTCATCACCACCACCATCGATCGCGGCCTGCACACCGTCCTGGTGGTCGACGACAACCCGACCACCCGCTATTCGACGGCAAGGGTGATTCGCGCCGCCGGTTTCCAGACACGCGAGGCCGCCACCGGTCGCGAAGCGCTCGAACTGGCCGGCCAGCATGTCTCTGCGGTGGTTCTGGACGTGCACCTGCCCGACTTCGACGGTTTCGAGGTCTGCCGGACCATTCGCGCCGACGTGGACACGGCCACGCTCCCGGTCATCCATCTGTCGGCCGCCTTCATCCGCAATGAGGACAAGGTCACCGGCCTGGATGCCGGGGCCGATGCGTACCTGGTTCACCCGGTGGAGCCCGCCGTGCTGATTGCGACACTGCAGGCGCTGATCCGCGCCCGCATGGCGGAAGAGCGGTTGCGCAGCAGCGAGTCGCGTTTTCGGGCGATCTACGCCCAGGCACCGACCGGCATGGCACTGATCGATGACGCCGGTCGTTTCGTGGACGTCAACCCGGCGATGGTCGACCTGCTGCGTCGCTCTCGCGACGCGATCGTCGGCGAATCGATGGCGGCGCTGGCGCCCGAGGACTGGTCGGCTTTCGTGCGCGAGCGAAGCGCCAACCCGCGCGAGAGCGCCGCCACCTGGCAAGCGGAGTTCCCGCTGCGCCGGCAGGACGGCAGCCTGGTGCGGCTCGAGTGGACGATGTCCACCCACATCGAGCCCGGCCTGCGGATCGGCATTGCACTCGACGTGTCGGAGCGCTTCGAGCTCGAGACCCGACGCCTCGAAGTGCTCGAGCGCGAGCAGGCAGCGCGGGCGGCGGCCGAGCGCCACAGCCGGACCAAGGACGATTTCATCGCCGTGCTCTCGCACGAACTGCGCAATCCGCTCAATGCCATCGGGGGCTGGGTGCACGTGCTGAAGACGCGCAACGGCTCGGCCGACCTGCTTGAAAAGGGATTGACCGCCATCGACCGCAGCGTGAAGTCGCAAGCCCGTCTCATCTCCGACATCCTCGACGTCTCGCGCATCAGCTCGGGCAAGCTGCGGCTGCACTGCGAATGGAGCGAGCCGCGTGCGCTGGTCGCTTCGTCCATCGAGGCGCTCGGCGCTGCGATCGCCGCCAAGCGCCTGAACGTGCAGTTCGATCGCGAGGAGATCGATCAGCCTGCTTGGCTGGATCCCACGCGCTTCCAGCAGATCGTCTGGAATCTGCTGTCTAACGCGGTCAAGTTCTCGGAGGAGGGCGGCCTGGTCCGCATCAGCCTGACGCGCAACGGCGACCGCCTGAACCTTTGCGTGCAGGACTTCGGTCGCGGCATCGACGCCGTCTTCCTGACTCATCTGTTCGATCGCTTTACGCAGAGCGATTCGCCGGACAACCGTTTCCATGGGGGCCTGGGGCTGGGGCTGTCGATCGTCAAGAACCTGGCGGAGTTGCACGGAGGGAGCGTCAGCGCCGAGAGCGAAGGCCCGGGCTTCGGCGCCACGCTGCGCGTGGAACTCGTCGTGGTGCCCGCCGATGGTCCGCAGCTGGTGTTGACCGAAACCCAGGAGCCAAAGCCCGCGTTGCTCCTTGATCGCGTGCTGGACGGCGTCGACGTCCTGGTGGTCGAGGACAACGCAGATGCCAGCGAGATGCTCACCCTGGTGCTTGCGGATGCCGGCGCCCAGGTGCGCCTGGCCGACAACTGCGACGAGGCGTTGCGACTCATCAGCCAGCAGTGGCCCGACGTGCTGGTCAGCGACATCGGTCTGCCCGGGCGAGATGGGTACGAACTGATCCGCCTGACTCGCGAGCACGGTGAATCGAAGGGATTGAAGCGGCTCTTCGCCGTCGCGCTGACTGCCTTTGCGCGACCCCAGGACCGGGACAAGGCACTTGAAGCGGGCTTCGACGCCCACCTCGGCAAGCCCTTGCAGCCGCACGTGCTCATGGGCGTCATCAACGCCCGCGCCCGGTAGCCAACCCACGACCGCAACCACTGCCGTACCGTGCCAAGCGGCGCATGGCGGCCCGGCAACGCTGGAAGCGAAAAGCCCTGCGGCATCGTCGGGCCCGAGGGCACCGCAACCACGGGTGCCGCGGGATCCGGAGCAAATCGACCTCGAACCGATGCGCGGGCCTGGCTGCCTTGACGGTTCCCTCCTACTCCCGCCCATCCTGAGCGCCCACTGACGGCGGAATGATTCCCAATGGCATAGTGGTACAGCAAACAACAACGGCGGATCTCCCATGGCAGGCTTGTCGGTCTTTCTCGTCGAAGACAATCAGAAGATTCGCGATCACCTGATTCCTGCACTCGCGGAGATGGGCTCGGCCAGCGTGATGGCAATCGCGGAATCCGAGGACGATGCCATCCAATGGCTTGCCCTGCACAAGGGACAGTGGGATCTCGCCGTGATCGATCTCTTCCTTGCGCAGGGATCCGGGCTCGGCGTCGTCAAATGGTGCGAGGGTCGCGAGCCGACCCAGCGCGTGGTCATCCTGACGAACTACGCCACCGCCAGTGTTCGCGCGGCCTGCCTGGAGGCTGGCGCAGATGCCTTTTTCGACAAGTCCACGCAACTCGAAGAGTTCTTCGAGTTCTGTCTGGGTCGCGCCTAGCGGGTCGCGCCTGGTGCGGGCGCAATCCGCCTCGTGGTTCTCCGTCGCCCGCTGCACTTGCCTTGAGCGCCCGCGCGCCATATACTGAACTTAATGGTTCAGTATTCATCCCGTCTCGACGACTCTTTTGCAGCGTTGTCCGACGCGACCCGGCGGGGCGTGATCGAACAGCTCTGGCGCGAGGACGCCTCGATCACCGAGCTGGCCGAGCGCTTCCAAATGACGCTGACGGGCATGAAGAAGCACGTGAGCGTACTGGAGCAGGCCGGGCTGATCACCACCGAGAAGGTCGGGCGGGTGCGCACCTGCCGGCTCGGGCAGGGCGCGCTGGACGAAGAGTGGGCCTGGCTCGAGCGCTACCGCCGCATGTGGACGGCGCGCTTCGATGCGCTGGACCAGGTCGTCGAGGAACTGAAACGCAAGGAGAGCGACGATGGTCGAAAGAAGTGAGCCGGCGGGCGCGAAACATCCCACATCGGCGGAGCGCAGGTCGGACCGCGAAGTCGTGGTCAGGCGCGTCTTCGACGCACCCGCACGATTGGTGTTCGAGGCCTGGACGCGGCCCGAACTGTTCAAGCAGTGGTGGGTGCCGAAGTCGATCGGCCTGGCGCTGTTGTCCCTGGAACAGGACGTGCGCGTGGGCGGCGGCTATCGCCTCGTTTTCGACCTCGGCGACTCGAAGACGATGGCCTTCTTCGGCAAGTACATCGAGGTGACGCCCCCGTCGCGCCTGTCCTGGACCAATGAGGAAAGCGACGATGGCGCCGTGACCACCGTGACCTTCGACGAGAAGGACGGCCAGACGCACCTCACGTTCTCGGAGCTCTACCCGACGAAGGAAGCGCTCGACCGCAACATCGGGAGCACCGAGGGGCTGCCCGAGCAGTTCGCGCAGCTTGACGCTTTGCTTCCGACGCTCGGCTGACGGCGGCGAGCGCTCCGCGGTGCGGCGGATCGGTGCTAGTCCCCCTTCGCGCGCGTTCTCGCCATCTGGTCCTTCACCTGCGTGAGCACCTGGGCAAGGCTATAGGACGCCGGCGACTGCAAGGCCGGGTAGGGGCCATAGGACTCGAGCTCCTGCAGCCATAGCGCCTGGCCGATGGGGATGATGTTCCAGTCGTAGATGTAGGCGGTCAGCGGCCCGGACAGGGCGCCACCCTGGCCCAGCAGGCCACCGTTTGCGGCCTCCGATGCCATCGCGAAGTAGATCATCCAGTCCGGTGTGCCGGCCCGCTTGGCGGGCTGCTTGCGATCGACGCCTGCAGCATGCCGGCCTTCCTCACGGGGCCCCGCACGCGGCTCGACAAGGCATTGAAGAATGGCCGGAAGGGCTATGCTCCCGCATGGCCAGTTCAGAAGCCTCCTCCGGACCTTCGGCGCTGCCTTGCCTGACCCGGCGTGAACTCCTGCTGCTGCTGGGCTTGGGCGCGACCGATCGAGTGAGCGCGCAGTCCCATAGCGAAACGTTGGCCAAGCACCTTCGCGGAGGGCGCTGCGCGGTGCTCTGGCGTCACGGGCAGACCTCGCCGGGTGTCGGTGATCCGCCCGGGTTCCAGCTCGGCGACTGCAAGAGCCAGCGCAACCTGAGTGCCGAAGGGCGGGCGCAGGCGCAGGCCGCAGGGGCCTGGTTCAAGACGCGCTCTTTGCGTCCCAGCGCTGTGCGGTCGAGCGCATGGTGCCGGTGCCGAGACACGGCCGATCTCGCCTTCGGAACCCATTCGCACTGGGCCTCGCTCGATTCCAGCTTCGGCGGGGACGCCGATGGCGCAGCGCGGCGTCGGACCATGCTGGACGCCTTGCGCGGTATCCCCGCAGAGGCCTTCGAGGTCTGGATCACGCATCAGGTCAACATCACCGCGTTCACCGGCGAGTCGGTGGCGATGGGCGAGGCCGTGCTCGTCGACCGCCAGGGCCAGCTGCTCGGACGCATAGGCTTCGCGTGACTTGAGCGCTGGGCATGAGCCCAGGAAGGCGCGCCATGATGCTCCTGCCGCTTGTAGGCCGGCGCCGATTGCGTTGAGCACCAACATCGCAAATGATTCGCGTTGGAGCTTCAGCCGCACCGGCTCGCGTCATCTGGTCCCAAGTTCGGAGGTTCACCGCCATGAATCGCGTCACAGTCGACCTCTACCAAAGCGTCACCGACCCCGAGAAATTCCTGGCGCTGCCCACGGGCACCGACCCGACCGTCCTCACGGCGCCGATGTTGTTCGATCCGGATTTCGGGGAAGTGAAGCGCTATCGGCAGGCATTCGAGTTCGATCCCGAGCAAGCCTATGCCGGCGTCGACGCCGCCAAGATCGCCGCGGACATCCTGACGGTCAAGTGGTCGATGTACGGTCGATCGACCTCGTCTGCCGCCATGGACTGACGCAACACGAAGGTGATCATTGCCCTGCACTTTCGAAAGTCGGTCCCTCCATGGGAATCTGATCCATCCAGCCACGGCCTGGGCTCCAACCCACGCCTCGATGACTGACTCGGAAAGCGACCGTGTTCGCTGATTACGTGAGAAGCGCCTCGTGGCCGACTGCTCTTGCGCTCGTGCTGCTCGTGCTGGTGGTGCTGCTCGGCATCATCATCTGGTCGATTCGTCGGCATCGTGATCCCAAGCTCGAAATCCATTGCGACGCACCGATCGGCGAACTCATGCCATCGATTGCCGGCTTGACGCAAGGAAGCGTTCAGGATGGCAACTCGGTGGAACTGCTGGTCGACGGTGCATTCTTCGAGGCCCTGTTCACGGAGATCGGCAGCGCCGCGCGGTCCATCCATTTCGAGACCTTCCTCTGGAAGGAGGGCCAACTGGGCACACGTCTCGCAGATGCGCTGATCGAGCGCCGCCGCGCCGGCGTTGCGGTCCGCGTCCTGGTCGACGCGGACGGCGGCAAGAACATGGGGGAAGTCACGCCCCGCCGGTTGCGAGAGGCCGGCTGCCAGTTCCACTTCCATCATCCCCGCCACATCCGGAATATCGGCGTGTTCAATGACAGGGATCACCGCAAGCTCATCGTCGTGGACGGCCGCGTGGCGTTCGTCGGCGGCCATTGCATCGTGGACGGATGGATGTGCAGATCCGCACAAAGATGCGACGATGTCCGCGACCTGGGGGTGCGACTGGAGGGCCCGGCGGTGCACGCCGTGCAGTCCGTCTTCGCCGAGAACTGGATCGAAGACACGGGCGAACTGTTCCTCGGCGAAGCCTTCTTCCCGCGAATCGAGCATGCTGGCGACGTCGAAGTTCATGTGGCCAGCGTCAAGCCGGAAGGCTCACCTCCGTCGGTGAAGGTCCTGCATCACCTCGTCATCTGCATGGCGCGCGAGAAGCTCTGGATCCAGAACCCCTATTTTTTGCCGGACGACGAGGCCATCGAGGCGCTGTGTGCGAGTGCGCGACGCGGGGTGGATGTGCGGGTGATGGTTCCGTCCGCCGAAGCCTCCGACATGCCGATGGTCCAACACGCCGCACACCACAACTTCCAGATCCTGCTCGAGGGCGGCGTCCGAATCTTCGAGTACCAGGACTGCCTGCTGCATCAAAAGGTGATGACTGTAGACGGCGCATGGTGCGCGATCGGGTCCAGCAATTTCGATGACCGATCACTGGAGACCAACGACGAAATCACCTTGGGCATCAAGGACGATCGGTTGGCAGCGCAGCTCGAGGCGCTGTTCGAGGCGGATATGAAGCACTGCATGGAACTCGATGCGGGGCGTTGGGCCCAGCGCGGGCTCTGGCATCGCTGCAAGGACGGCTTCTTTCATCTTTTCAACGAGTTGCTCTAGCAGGTGCCGATGCTTTTCTGTATGCGACGGCTTCAAGTTTGGCGAGCGCGGTCGCGCTTTCGTCAGCCGAAGAAGCAGGAAGGCGTCTTCTCCAGACCGCGTCGCCTACGTACCGTCGCGCTCTGCCTCTTCCGGGCGATTGCGGTCCTGATAGGGCGAACTGCCTTGATTGCCGGACTCGCCGACGCCTGCATCTCCGGGACGCTTGGGCCGCTTGTCAGATGCGGGGCGCGTCTCAGGCTGATCCGGAACGACCCCGCTCTCGGCATCGGTCTTGGAAAATTGCTTCATCGCGTTTTCCGCTGGCGTGGGGTGGCGGGTGGGTGCAGAGGGGCCTGGGGCTTTCATGGGATCCTTTGGTTGCCACTGACCTTCCGCTGAGCGAACACGATCGAATGTAGGACGCGCGCGCTTCCTGGGCAGATAAGTGCGGACAGGCCACTAAATCTTCACGGAGGGGTTGCCGCACCAGCGAGCACCGACCCGTCGACCGCCCAGGCTCGACCCCGTCGACATGGCAGCTCGCCAGCGGGCCCGCAAGACCAGCGAATTGACCGCAAAGACCGGCGGCACGGCCGACGGCTCCACAGAATCGGCCGTCGGTGACCGGGCCCCCGCACGGCCGCCGATCGACAGCCGAAGGCCGGGCCATCCCGGCGTCACGAAGAAAAACCTTTAGCGAGACAAACCTGTGGTCCATACCGCTTCGCCGCGCCTTGCGGCGCCTCATCGCCGCTGCGCGGTCTCCGTCGCCGCGCTGGCGCTCCTCGCACTGGCCGGCCCCGCCCGGTCGATCGAGATCGACACCGGCAATCCCGACGTCGTGCTGCGCTGGGACAACACGCTGCGCTACAACCTCGGCCAGCGCGTGCAGGGCCAGGACAGGTCGATCCTCGGCAACCCGAACTTCGACGACGGCGACCGCAACTTCAGCAACCACTCGCTGATCGCCAACCGGCTCGACCTGCTCAGCGAGATGGACCTCGTGGTCGACAAGAAATACGGCTTCCGCATCAGTGGGGCGGCATGGGGCGACGCCGCCTACGACAACCTCGACAACCGCAACAACGCCACGGCCAACACGCTGGTCAACGGCGTGCCGACCGCGGGCGCTCTGTCGCCCTACACGTCGCGCTACGCTAAGGGCGTCTCGGGCGAACTGCTCGACGCCTTCGTCTTCGGCAGCACCGACATCGGCGACACCAACGTGGGTCTGCGCCTGGGCAAGCACACGGTCTACTGGGGCGAGAGCCTGCTCGCCGGCGGCGCGGTGCATGGCATCTCCTACGGCCAGTATTCGCTGGACCTCTGGAAGGCGTTGGCGACGCCCGGGATCGAGGCCAAGGAACTCTACCGGCCGCGCAACTCGATGACGCTGCAGGTGCAGCCCGCGGCCGACCTGTCGTTCTCGGCCCAGACCTTCTTCGACTGGGAGAGCGCGCGCTATCCCGAGTCGGGCAGCTACCTGACAGTCAACGACGCGCTGCTGCACGGCGGCGATTCGCTGATCGCGGGCCCGGGCCAGCGCCTGCTGCAGGCCGCGGGCGGCGAGCCGAACAAGACCGGCGACTTCGGTCTCTCGGCGCGCTGGAGCCCCGAATGGCTCGACGGCACGGCCGGCCTCTATGGCCGCCGCACGGCCGATATCCAGCCGCAGCTCGCGCTGCTGCCGGCGGTCGCGGCCGGCGTGCCTGCGGGTGCCTGCGCCCGTGCCGGCCTGCGGCCGATCGGACCCACCAACTGCTACATCAACCCGGGCGCAGCCACGCTGCCGCAGGTCCAGGCCGGCTACGTGGGTCAGTACCAGGCCTTCTATGGCCGTGACATCGACATCTACGGCCTGAGCCTCGCGAAGAACGTCGCGGGCCTGAGCCTGGGCGCCGAGCTCAGCTACCGCCGCAACATGCCGCTGCAAAGCGTGCCCGTGCAGGTGCTGCCCGCGCCGCTCGCGAATCCGGCGACGGGCGCGATCTCGCTGGCCCGATTCGCGCAGCTCGACGGCGACACGCCCGGCGCGCGCGGCGACACGATGCACGGCGTGCTGAACCTGCTCGGAACCGTCTCCAAGACCGCCCTGTTCGACAGCGCGAGCTGGAACGCCGAGCTGATCTGGAACCGCTGGCTCAGCGTGTCGCAGAACCCCGGCGCCTTCAAGGGCAGCGACGCCTACCGCGCCAATCCGGCCAACGTCGATGCGGTCAGCAAGGACTACTTCGGCCTCGGGCTGAACTTCACGCCGACCTGGTACCAGGTCTTCGCGGGCGTCGACCTGTCGATGCCGCTGAGCTGGTCGGGCGGACTCTCGGGCAACTCGGCCGTGCTGACCGGCGGCAACAAGAATGCCGGCTCCTACGGCATCGGCATCGCGGCCGACGTGCGCTCCAAGTACAACATCGCGCTGCGCTATGTCGGCTTCTATGGCGACTACAGCACGCTCGCCAACGGCGCGATGAACGTTCCGAACGGTACCTACGCGAGCCTGTCCGACCGCGGCCATGTGCTGCTCACTTTCAAGGCGACCTTCTGAGTCGCCCCATTTCCCCATTCACGGAGACAAGCCCCATGAACACCCATCCCTTCTGGACCGGCGCGCTGCTCGCGCTGGCCGCCCAGGCCGCTGTCGCAGCGGTCGGCGCCGACGAAGCCAGGAAGCTCGGCACCACGCTGACGGCCACCGGCGCCGAGCGCGCCGGCAGCGCCGACAAGTCGATCCCCGAGTACACGGGCGGCCTGACCACGCCGCCGGCCGGCTACGAGAAGGGCTCGGGCGTGCGTCCCGACCCGTTCGCGGCCGACAAGCCGCTCTACGCGATCACCGCGCAGAACCTCGCGCAGTACGAGGGCAGGCTCACCGAAGGCACCAAGGAGCTCCTGAAGAAGTACCCGACCATGCGCGTCGACGTGTACCCCTCGCACCGCTCGATGGCATTCCCCAAGTACGTGATCGACAACACGGCCAGGAACGCGACCGCGGTGAAGACCACCGACGATGGCCTGGGCCTGGAGGGCACCTATGCGGGCATCCCGTTCCCGATTCCCAAGACCGGCCACGAGGTGATGTGGAACCATCTGCTGCGCTACACGGGCCAGAGCTACTACACGCAGTACGACTCGATCAACGTCGATTCGTCGGGCAAGGCCGTGCTGGCCACGACCGGGCAGATCCACATGGACTATCCGTACTACGACCCCAAGCGCACCACCCCCTCGGGCGACAACGACATCTACTTCCGGACCAAGATCGCCTACACCGCGCCGGCACGCCGCGCGGGCGAGGCCCTGCTCGCGCAGGACTACATCAACCCGATGAAGAACGGCCGCCGCGCCTGGCAGTACCTGCCGGGCCAGCGCCGCGTGAAGCTGGCACCCGACATCGCCTACGACACGCCCAACCCGGGCGCGGCCGGCGCGTCGACCTACGACGACGCCTGGGTCTTCAACGGCGCGATGGACCGCTACGACTTCAAGCTCGTGGGCAAGAAGGAGATGCTGATCCCCTACAACACCTTCAAGCTGGTCTATGCCAAGGACCCGTACGCGGTGACCACGCCGAACCACCTGAACCCCGAATTCGTGCGCTGGGAGGCGCACCGCGTGTGGGTGGTGGAAGCCACGCTGAAGGCCGACAAGCGCCACATCTACGCCAGGCGCACCTTCTACGTCGACGAGGACAGCTGGATCGCCGTCGCCTCCGACGAATACGATGCGCGCGGCCAGCTCTACCGCGCGGGCTTCGTCTACACCAACCCCTCGTACGAGGTGCCGGCACCGGCCAGCATGGGCCAGTCCTTCCACGACTTCACGACCAACGGCTACAACATCACGGGCCTGATGGGCGCCTACAGCGTGGGCCTCAAGTACACCGATCCGCTGTCGGCCACAGCCTGGAGCCCCGACGCGCTGGCCGGCTCCGGCGTGCGCTGAGCGGAGCCCCGCCATGCAGCGTCGAGGCCTGTTGCTGGCCACCCTGGGCTCGCTTGCGAGCGCAGCCGCGCCTGCCGCAGATGCGCCCGAGCGTCCCGCGAGGTCCAGTGCGCTGGCCGGCCAGCGCCTGGTGACCGGCATCGCGCGCGCCGGCGACCGGCTGGTTGCAGTCGGGCAGCGCGGTCACATCCTGCATTCGAGCGACGGCGCGCGCAGCTGGGTGCAGGCCGCGGTGCCCACGAGCGTGGACCTCACAGCCGTGGCGTTCGCCGATGAGGCTGTCGGCTACGCGACTGGGCACGAAGGCACGGTGCTCGGCACGCGCGACGGCGGCCGCCGCTGGGAGCGGCTTCTCGACGGCCGCCAGGCCAATGCGCTGGTGCTCGACCACATGCAGCGGCGCGTTGCGTCGCCCGATGCCCGCGAGCAGGACCGCAAGCTGCTCGACGAGGCCCGCCGCAATGCCGAGGCCGGTCCGGACAAGCCCTTCCTCGACCTCTGCTTCACCGATGCCGCCAACGGCTTCGTGGTCGGCGCCTACGGCCTCGCGCTGCGCACGCGCGACGGCGGCAGGCGCTGGGAGCCCTGGTTCGACCGCATCGACAACGCCGGCCTGCTGAACCTCTACGCGATCTGCGCGAGCGGCGGCGCGCTGTATGTCGCGGGCGAGGGCGGCCTGCTGCTCAGGCGCGAGCGCGAGGGGAGCCGTTTCGAGGCTCTGTCTTCGCCCTACCCGGGCAGCTTCTTCGGCATCGTCGCCACGCGCGCCGGCGTGCTGGCCTTCGGCATGCGCGGCCATGCCTGCCTGAGCGGCGACGATGGCCGCAGCTGGCGCCCGGTCGCCACCGGCCTGCCCGCGAGCATCGTGAGCGGCGCTGTCGCGGCGGACGGCACCGTGGTGCTGGTGGACCAGGCGGGCAACATCGTGCGCAGCGCCGATGGCGGCCTGCACTTCGGTGCTTCGGGCCTGCAGCCGACGATGCCGCTCGCGGCGGTGGCCTTCGCCGACGCCAGGACCCTCGTGCTGGGCGGGCCGCGCGGCCTTCGCAGCGTCGAGCTCACGAAAAAGGACAGCTGATGTCGCATTCATCCGGCCTCGACCGCATGCCGGTCGTGCGCGACCTTGCCGATTTTCCTCGCGACTCGGGCAGCAGGCTCGAGCGCCTGGTCTTCAACCATCGACTGTGGGTCTGCCTGGCCTGCATCGCGGCGACGCTGCTGCTGGGATTCTTCGCCACCCGCATCGCGCTCAACGCGAGCTTCGAGAAGATGATCCCCGTGGGTCATCCCTACATCCAGAACTACCTGCAGAACCGCAGCGAGCTGCGCGGCATGGGCAACACGCTGCGCGTGGTAGTCGAGAACGAGCGCGGCGACGTCTTTGATGCGCGCTATCTCGATGCGCTCAGGCGCATCAACGACGACCTGTTCCTCATGAAGGGCGTCGACCGCGCCTGGGTCAAGTCGCTGTGGACGCCATCGACGCGCTGGACCGAGGTCACGGAGGAGGGCTTCCAGGGCGGGCCCGTGATGCCCGACAACTTCGACGGCAGGAGCGCGAGCGTCGAGCGGCTGCGACTCAACGTGGCGCGCGCGGGCCTGGTCGGCAGCATCGTCGCCAACGACTTCAGGTCGAGCGCGATCGTGGTGCCGCTGCTGGACGGCCGCGGCCTCGGGCAGCGGCTCGACTACCGCGAGCTCTCGCGCGAGATCGAGACGCTGATCCGCGACAGGTACGAGCAGGGCGTCGCGCCCGACGGCAAGCCCTGGGGTGTCAAGGTCCACGTGATCGGCTTCGCGAAGATCGTCGGCGACCTGCTCGACGGGCTGCTGCAGGTCATGAGCTATTTCGGCGTCGCCACCGTCATTGCGGGGCTGCTGCTCTACGGCTACACGCGCTGCCTGCGCAGCACGGCGCTGGTGCTGGCCTGCTCGCTGGTGGCGGTGGTCTGGCAGGTGGGAATCGTGAAGCTGGTCGGCCTCGAGCTCGACCCCTACTCGATGCTGGTGCCCTTCCTGGTCTTCGCGATCGGCGTGAGCCATGGTGCGCAGAAGATGAACGGCATCATGCAGGACATCGGCCGCGGCACGCACCGGCTGGTGGCTGCGCGCTACACCTTCAGGCGCCTGTTCCTCGCGGGCGTCACGGCGTTGCTGGCCGATGCGGTGGGCTTCGGCGTGCTGATGCTGATCCCGATTCCCGTGATCCGCGAACTGGCGCTGACCGCGAGCATCGGGGTCGCGGTGCTGATCTTCACCAACCTGCTGCTGCTGCCGGTGCTGCTGTCGTATGTCGGCGTGAGCGAGCAGGCGGCCGCGCGCAGCATGCGCATCGAACAGGCGCAGGCCCGGGGCCAGGGCGGGCGGGTCTGGGCGTTGCTCGCGCGCTTCGCGGCCCGCCGCAGCTGGGCATTGGCCGCCGTGCTCGCATCCGCGGTGCTCGCGGCCGGCGGCTTCGTGCTGAGCCTCGGGCTGCAGGTGGGCGACCTCGATCCCGGAGCGCCCGAGCTGCGGCCCGACTCGCGCTACAACCGCGACAACGCATTCGTCACCGGGAACTACGCGCTGTCGAGCGATGTCTTCGCGGTCATCGTCAAGACGCCCAGGGAGGGCTGCCTCAAGCACGAGACCCTCGTGCAGGTCGACCGTCTGGCCTGGGAGCTGCAGCAGCTGCCGCAGGTGCGTGCCACGCTCGGCCTGCAGGACGTGGTGCGGCAGATCACGGCCGGCTCCTTCGAGGGCAACCCCAAGTGGCTCACGATCAGCGGCAACCAGGACGTGCTGAACTACGGCGCCCAGCAGGCCAGCGTGAACAATCCCGAGCTCTTCAACACCGAATGCTCGGTGATGCCGCTGGTCGCCTACCTGAGCGATCACAAGGCCGACACGCTCGACAAGGTGCTCGCGACGGTCGAGCGGTTCAACGCGCAGAACCCTGCCGATCCCGCGCGGCTGCAGCTGCTTCCGGCCGCGGGCTCGGCCGGCATCGAGGCGGCGACCAACATCGTGGTGCGCGAGGCGAACCGCACGATGC
This sequence comes from Variovorax jilinensis, assembly GCF_030316885.1. Classification (GTDB taxonomy): domain Bacteria; phylum Pseudomonadota; class Gammaproteobacteria; order Burkholderiales; family Burkholderiaceae_C; genus Variovorax; species Variovorax jilinensis. Next base: position 67,277 of record NZ_JASZYQ010000009.1, read on the forward strand.
TGCTCTACGTCTACGCCGCGGTGGTGCTGCTGTGCCTGGTAACCTTCCGCTCATGGCGCGCGGTGCTCGTGGCCGTGATCCCGCTCGCGCTGACCTCGATCCTGTGCGAGGCGCTGATGGTGCTGCTCGGCATCGGCGTCAAGGTCGCGACGCTGCCCGTGATCGCGCTCGGCGTGGGCATCGGCGTCGACTACGCGCTCTACCTGCTCAGCGTGCAGCTCGCGGCCCAGCGGCGCGGCCTCTCGCTGGCCGAGGCCTATGCCGAGGCGCTGATGTTCACCGGTCGCGTGGTTGCACTGGTCGGCGTGACGCTGGCCGCGGGCGTCGTCACCTGGGTGTTCTCGCCGATCAAGTTCCAGGCCGACATGGGCATCCTGCTGACCTTCATGTTCCTTTGGAACATGGTCGGTGCGCTGGTGCTCATCCCGGCGCTGTCGCACTTCCTGCTCGGCGACCGGCACTTCAGGCCGGCGTCGGCCTCGCGCCCTCGCGGAAGGCGGTGGGCGAGACGCCCTGCCAGCGCTTGAAGGCGCGTGTGAAGTTGCTGGTGTCGCTGAAGCCGAGCAGGAAGGTGATCTCGGTGATCGACAGGGAGGACTGCCGCACATAGCCGGTCGACAGCTCCCGGCGCGTGGCGTCGAGCAGATCGTGGAAGCTGGTGTCGCGCTCGGCCAGCTTGAACTGCAGCGTGGTCGGGCTCATGGCGAGCGCATCGGCGACCCGGTCGCGCGTGCAGCTGCCGTTGGGCAGGAACTCGATGATCTTCTGCCGCACGCGGGTCACGACGTCGTCCTTCTCGAGCCGGGCGAGGTAGGTGTTGGAGAGGTTGTCGTTGAGCTGGGCCAGCTCGGCGCAGGCACCGGTCAGCGGGTTGTGCAGGTCGGCGCGCGGCAGCACCAGCATCGGCCCGGGCTGATCGAAGCTCACGGGGGCTCGGAACAGCGCCTCGTAGGGCCCGGCGCCCTCGCGCGGCATGGGATGCGACAGCGAAACCCGGATCGGATTGAAGTCGGGCTTGTAGAGCTGGCGCATGGCCAGCACCAGGAAGCCGAGGAAGGCGTCTTCCGTTTCGCCGGAGAGCTCGACCAGCGTGCGCACCCGCAGCGCGAGTTCGTCGTTCGACTCGACCACCTCGATCTCGCTGGTTTGCGAGGCGAGCCGGAAGTAGCGTTCGAGCCGCTGGCAGAACTCGTGCAGGTCGGCGCTGGCCGCCAGCGCGTAGCCCAGCGCGTGCAGGTTCGAGATATGGATGAAGCGCGCCACCGTGAGCCCGAAATAGGGGCTGCCCGTGACGTCGGCGCAGGCGCGGAACAGGCGCGTGAGCGTGCTGACCGGCAGCCGGCTCATGGGGTCGTTGGTCATGTTGAGCGGCACGCCTGCGGCCTTGAGCACGCGCGTGCTGTCGACGCCGCTGGCCTGCAGCGCCTTGGAGATCGCCAGCACATAGCCGCCGATCGTGGTCGGCTCCTGCGCCGGGCCGCCGGCAGGGGGCAGGGGAAAGTTCATTGCCGCGATGGTGGCGGCAAGCTGCGCTTTTGACAATCTGGTTTGCCCGGTCCGGCGGGACCGTCGAATTGGCCGCAAAGACCGGTGCCGGGAGGGGCGCGTTCCTAGACTGGGTCTCCCATAGAGAACACAAGAACCGGAGACAGACGGATGAGTCAGCATTCCCGCGACGGCGAACTTCCATTCGCCAGGACGCCGAGCGCCAGCGTGGCCGGCCGCACCCTCGCCGAGTCGACCCACCAGTGGCGCAGTCGCGCGACGGCGCTGCGCAGCGATGCGCCCAACGTGCTCGTGATCATGCTGGACGACGTCGGCTTCGCCCACGCCGACACGGTCGGCGGCGCGATCCACACGCCCACGCTGAGCCGCATCGCCGACACCGGCCTGCGTTACAACGCCTTCCACACCACCGCGATCTGCTCGGCCACGCGCGCCTCGCTCCTGACCGGGCGCAATCACCACCGGGTCGAATCGGGCACCATCACCGAGTTCGCGAGCGATTTCGACGGCTACACGGGCGAGATCCCGAGAAGCGCGGCGACGATCCCCGAGGTCCTCGGGCACCATGGCTACAGCACGGCCGCCTTCGGCAAGTGGCACAACACGCCGGCGCTGCACACCTCGGCCGCCGGCCCGTTCGACCGCTGGCCCACGGGCTGCGGCTTCGATCATTTCTACGGCTTCATCGCGGCCGAGACCTCGCAGTACCAGCCGAGCCTCTACCGCAACACGACGCCGATCGAGCCGCCGAAGGACCCGGCATACCACCTGAGCGAGGACCTGGCCGCGCAGGCCACGAGCTGGCTGCGCGAGCAGCATGCGCTGGCGCCCGAGAAGCCCTTCTTCATGTACTGGGCGCCCGGCGCGGTGCATGGGCCGCACCAGGTCTTCGCCGAATGGTCGGACAAGTACAAGGGCCGCTTCGACGGCGGCTGGGACGTCTACCGCGAGGAAGCCTTCGAGCGGCAGAAGGCGATGGGCTGGATTCCGGCCGACAGCCAGCTCACGCCGCGGCCCGGCACACTGGCCGCCTGGGACAGCCTGCCGATCGAGGAGCGTCGCTACCAGGCGCGCCTCATGGAGGTCTATGCGGGCTTCCTCGAGCATGCCGACGTGCAGGCCGGCAAGATCGTCGACGAGCTCGAGCGGCTCGGGCTGCGGGACAACACGCTGATCTTCTATGTGCTGTCCGACAACGGCGCCTCGGCCGAGGGCGCAGGCGGCACCATCAACGAGATCCTCTCGATCAGCGGCGTGCCGATCCCGTTCGCGCAGCAGATGAAGATACTCGACGAGCAGTACGGCGGCCTCGACGCGCTGGGCGGCCCGCGGGTCGCGAACATGTACCACGCGGGCTGGGCCTGGGCCGGCGAGAGCCCGTTCCAGGGCACCAAGCTGGTGGCGGGCTACTTCGGCGGTACGCGGGTGCCGATGGCGGTGTCGTGGCCCCGTGGCATAGCAGCCGACCCGGCGGTGCGCGGCCAGTTCCACCACGTGAACGACATCGCGCCGACGATCTACGAGCTGATCGGCATCGTGCCGCCGGCTGCCGTGAACGGCGTCGCGCAGGACCCGCTCGACGGCCTGAGCCTGGCCTACAGCTTCGCGGATGCGCAGGCGCCGACCCGCAAGGCGCAGCAGTACTTCGAGATCTTCGGCAGCCGCGGCATCTATGCGGACGGCTGGATGGCGTCGGTCTTCGGTCCGCGCCTGCCCTGGCTCTCGGCCACCGCGGCCGCCTATGCCAACTGGAATCCCGACGAGGATGTCTGGTCGCTGTACCGGCTCGGCAGCGACTATTCGCAGGCCACCGACCTGGCCGCGCAGCATCCCGAGAAGCTGGCCGAGCTGCAGGCCTTGTTCGACTCGGAGGCACGCGCCAACCACGTGTATCCGATCGGTGCCGGCCTCGGGCCGTTGCTGAACCCCGCGGCCCGCATCGGCACCACGAAGACCGAATGGCATTTCAATGCCGACGTGACTCGGCTGCCCGAATTCTGTGCACCCAACCTGCGCGCACGAAGTAACACGGTGACCGTCGAACTCTCGGTGCCGGCGGAAGGTGAGGGCGTGCTCTACGCACTCGGTGGCATGGCCGGCGGCCTCGCGCTCTACATGGACGCGGGCCACCTGCACTTCGAATACAACTGCCTCACGGTGATGCGCACGCGCCTCTGCAGCGCCGAGCCGGTCGAGCCGGGCGTGCGCCGCATCGAGCTGCAGACCGCGATGGCCGGCCCGGCGCCGGGCGCGCCCGCCACCTTCGTGATGCGGATCGACGGCGTCGAGGTGGCACGCGGCAGCGCACCCTTCACCGCGCCGCTGGCCTTCACGGCCAGCGAGACCCTGGACATCGGCGTCGACCTCGGCTCGCCGGTCTCGCTCGCCTACGCCGAGCGCGCCCCGTTCCGCTTCAACGGCCGCATCGCCGACGTCCACATCGTCTACACGCCATGACGCATTCAGCGACCCTTTCCTCAGCCTCTGCCGTGCAGATCGATCCGCGCGCGGCCGACTACATCGTGATCGGCGGCGGCTCCGCGGGCTGCGTGCTCGCGGCGCGGCTCAGCGAAGACCCCGAGGTGCAGGTCTGCCTGCTCGAGGCCGGCGCACCCGACCACAGCGCGCTGATCCAGTGCCCTGCCGGTCTGCCGGTCGTGATGCCCTATCCGATCTTCAACTGGGCCTTCAAGACGCAGCCCAACAAGGGCATGAACGGCCGCATTGGCTACCAGCCGCGCGGCAAGGCGCTCGGCGGATCGAGTTCGATCAACGGGATGATGTACATCCGTGGCGACCGCACCGACTACGACCGCTGGGCCGCGGCCGGCAACGCGGGCTGGAGCTATGCCGACGTCCTCCCGTATTTCAGGAAGGCCGAGAACAACGAGTTCTGGGGCGATTCCGAGTTCCACGGCGCGGGCGGGCCGCTCAACGTGGCCGACGTGATGGAGCCCAGCGTCTATGCGCGCGCCTTCGTCGAGGCCGCAGTGCAGGCCGGGCATCGCCCCAACCCGGACTTCAACGGCGCTTTCCTCGAAGGCGTCGGCCTCACGCAGGTGACGCAGAAGAACGGTGAACGCTGCAGCACCGCCAAGGGCTACCTGACGCCGAATCTCGCGCGTCCCAACCTGCGCGTCATCACGCGCGCGCACACCACGCGCATCGTGATGGAGGACCGGCGCGCCGTGGCGGTCGACTACCTGGATGCACAGGGCGTCGCGCGGCGCGTGACTGCGCGGCGCGAGGTGCTGCTCGCGGCCGGCGCGCTGCAATCGCCGCAGGTTCTGATGCTCTCGGGGATCGGGCCGGCGGACACATTGCGCAGACACGGCATTCCGCTGGTGCTCGACGCCCCGGGCGTCGGGCAGAACCTGCAGGACCACATCGACCTGGTCCACACCTACGAGGGCGGTGCCTCGCGCGGCCTGATCGGCCTGTCGCTCACGAGCGCATGGTCGGTGCTCAAGGGCCTCGTGCACTGGGCCCGGCACCGCCGCGGCATGTTGACGACGAACTTCGCAGAAGGCAACGGCTTCCTGAGGACGCGCCCCGAGGAGAGCGTCCCCGACCTTCAGGTCGTGTTCGTGGTCGCGAAGATCATGGACCACGGACGCAGGATCCTGTTCGGCAACGGCTACTCGGTGCATGCCGGCATGCTGCGACCGCGCTCGCGCGGCAGCGTCACGATCGCGAGCGCCGACCCGATGGCGCCGCCGGTGATCGACACCAATTTCCTGTCCGAGCAGAGCGACGTCGATTGCCTCGTGCGCGGCTTCAAGCGCGTGCGCCAGATCATGCGGCAGCCTGCGCTCGCACGCTTCGGCGGCCGCGAATCAAAGAGTTCGGCCTGGGCGCAGACCGACGCCGAGATCGAGCAGCTGGTGCGCGCCAACGCCGACTGCGCCTATCACCCCGTTGGCACCTGCCGAATGGGCAACGGTGCGCACGACGTGGTCGATGCGCAGTTGCGCGTGAAGGGTGTCGGCGGTCTGCGTGTGGTCGATGCGTCGGTGATGCCCGACATCGTCTCGGGCAACACCAACGCGCCGACGGTGATGATCGCCGAGAAGGCGGCCGACATGATCAAGGCCGCTGCCGTCCGGGTCGCTCCTGACGACGCGGCCGCGTCCATCGTGCGTCTCCAACCGCAACGCTCTGAGGTGGTCGCATGACGACCGATCACTCGGCTGACGCCGCCATCGACACCCTGCAGCGCACGCTGGCGCTGCAGCGCAAGGCCTGCCTCGCGGCGCCTTACCCTGCGCTGGCCGAGCGCCGGCGCGACCTGAAGGCGCTGCGGCTTGCGCTGCAGCGCTGGCAGGACCCGCTCGCGCATGCGATGAGCGCGGACTTCGGCCGCCGCTCGGAGTCCGAATGCAAGATGCTCGACGTGCTCGGGCCCGCGTTGCAGATCGACCATGCGATCGCCCATCTGCGGCAGTGGATGCGCAGCGCGCGGCGCGGCGTCGACTGGATGTTCCTGGGCAACAGCGCGCGCGTGGTCTATCAGCCCAAGGGCGTGGTCGGCGTGATCGCGGCCTGGAACTTCCCCGTGGTGGAGTCGGTCGGCCCGCTGGTCGCCGCGCTCGCGGCCGGCAACCGCGTGATGATCAAGATGTCGGAGTTCTCGCCGCGCTGCACCGAGGTGCTGCGCCGCATGCTGGCCGAGGTCTTTCCGGAGGAGCAGGTGGCGGTGTTCGGCGGCGGCGTCGAGGTCGGCCGGGCCTTCGCGGCCCTGCCGTTCGACCACATCGTGTTCACCGGATCGCCCGCGGTCGGACGCGAGATCATGCGTGCCGCGTCCGCGAACCTGACGCCGGTCACGCTGGAGCTCGGCGGCAAGTCGCCCGCGATCGTGGGCCGATCGGCCTCGATGTCGACCGTCGCGCGGTCGATCGCGCATGGCAAGCTCTTCAACAGCGGACAGGCCTGCGTCGCCCCCGACTATGCGCTGGTGCCGCCCGAGCGCATCGACGAATTCGTCGCTGCCACGCTGCGCGAGTTCCAGCGCATGGTGCCCGACCCGGTGAAGGACCCGCAGTACACGAGCATGGCCTCCGAGCGGCATGCCGATCGCGTGCGCGAACTGCTCGCCGACGCGGTGGCCAAGGGCGCCACCGTGACTTCCTGCGGCGCAGGCGACGGCGCGCGCATCATCGCGCTTCAGATCGTGACGAACGTGTCGCCGCGGATGCGGATCATGCAGGAGGAGCTCTTCAATCCGATCCTGCCCGTGCTGGCCTGCGATTCGATCGATGACGCGGTCGCCCTTGTCACGGCCGGCCCGCGACCGCTCGCGCTCTACTACTACGGCAGCGACGCGGACGAGGCCAGGCGCCTTGCGCGCGACGTGCACGCGGGCGGCATGACGATCAACGACTGGGCCTGGCATGTGTTCCAGTGCGACCTGCCCTTCGGCGGCAGCGGCAACTCGGGCATGGGCAGCTGGCGCGGGCCCGAGGGCTTCCGGGCGCTGTCGCATGCCAAGTCGGTGTTCACCGTGCGTCGCTGGTTTCCGATCCACCTGTTCCGTCCGCCCTACGGCTCGCGCATCCAGCAGCTGATCATGAAGATCTTCCTCGGGCACGGGCCGGCCGGCGATGCCGATGCATCCGCCACCTTGGCGGAACCGTCCCCCGGGGGCAGTTCGCGATGAGTGCTTCGTATTCGCGGCCCGGCGCGACGCCCGCGGCGGGCGGCTACGCCTGGGCCGTGTTCGCGCTGACCTTCGGCCTGATGCTGTCGGACTACCTCTCGCGCCAGGTGATCGGCGCCGTGTTCCCGTTCCTCAAGTCCGACTGGGGGGTGTCCGACGCGCAGCTCGGTGCGCTGGTCAGCGTCGTCTCCGTCGTGGTGGGCGTGCTCACGCTGCCGCTGTCGCTGCTCGCGGATCGGTGGGGCCGGGTCCGGAGCATCACGCTGATGGCCTTCGTCTGGTGCCTCGCGACCATCGCCTGCGGCCTGGCTTCCAACTACACGCAGCTGTTGCTGGCGCGCGCCGTCGTCGGTGTCGGCGAGGCGGCCTACGCCGCCGCGGGAGCCGCGTTGCTGGCCCATGTGTTCCCGGTGGGCCGCCGCGCGGCGATCCAGGGCGCATTCCAGTCGGCGGGGCTGTTCGGTTCGGTGCTCGGCGTGGTGATCGGCGGCGCGGTCGCGAGCCAGCACGGCTGGCGCGCGGCCTTCTTCGTGGTGGGAGCGCCGGGCCTGCTGCTCGCGCTCGCCTATCCGTTCGTGGTCCGCGACTACGTCGCACCACCTCTCGGCGCCCGAGGCAGCAACCGGCCGGCGCTCGCGCAACTGGTGCGGCAGGTGTTCGTCGCACGTTCGGGCAACCTGAGCTTCGTGGCCTTCGGGCTGCAGATGGCCATACCCTCGATCCTGATCGCCTGGATGCCGACCTTCCTGCACCGCTTTTACGACTTCGAGCCGCGCAGGGCGGCGTTGATGGCGGCGGGCGTGGTGCTCGCTGCCGGGCTCGGCGTGTTGCTGGGCGGCGGCCTCTCGGATCGCCTGAGCCACGGGCGGCCGCGGTTGCGGGCGGTCGTGCCCGCGGCCTACGCTGCGATCTGCGGCCTGCTGCTCATGGCCGGCTTCGGCCTGCCGCCGAGCGGCCTCGCGCTGGGCCTCCTCTTCGCGGGCGCCGTGTTCGCGGTGGCGCACGGCGGGTGCGCGGTGGCGATCGTGATGGATGTCACCCATCCCGCGGTGCGCGCCACGGTCACCGCAACCGCGGTGCTCGGTGCGAGCCTGCTGGGCCTCGCACCGGGCCCGTTCCTGGTCGGCCTGCTTTCGGACCTGGTCGACCTCAAGACCGCGCTGACAGTCGCGCCGCTGGTGTCGTTCGCGGCCGCCGCGCTGTTCCTGTCGGCGGCGCGCAGCTACGAGCGCGACGCATCGCGCTTCGCGCTCGCCTGATTCCCAGGACCTGCGAAACCGCTGCAATGACCTGTGGCGCGGGGATGCCGCTTCTAGCATCCCTCCATGCACTTCCGAAGCCATCGGAAGGCCATGAAGAGAGACAAGAAATGAATGACGACATCCTTATCTGCGAGGCCTTCGGCGCGGTCGCGCGCCTGACACTGAACCGGCCGCGCGCGATGAACGCGCTGAACCTCGCGACGCTCGCGCAGCTCGAGGATCGGCTGGCCGAGATCGCGGCCGACCACGAGATCCGCGTGCTGGTGCTGACCGGCAACGGGCCGGCCTTCTGCGCCGGCGCAGACCTCAAGGAAGTGCTCGCGGGCGCGAGCCTCGCACCCGGCGAGGCCGACTTCCTCGACCGCGCCGAGACGGTCTTCGGCCGGTTGCGCAGCTTTCCGAAGCCGGTCATTGCGGCGCTCAACGGCGTGACGATGGCCGGCGGCCTCGAGCTCGCGATGTGCGCCGACATCGTGGTCGCGGCCGAGAGCGCCACCATCGCCGACGCCCATGCCAACTTCGGCGTCTACCCGGGTGCCGGCGGTGCCGCCATCCTTCCGCGGCTGGTGCCGCTCAACATGGCGATGTACCTGCTCCTGACCGGCAAGTCGCTCACGGCCGACCAGATGAAGGCCTGCGGGCTGGTCTGCGAAGTGCATGCCGATGCGGCCCTGCCCGAGGCGGCGCTCGAGCTGGCGCGCCACATCGCCAGGAAGAGCCCGATCGCGCTGCAACGCATGAAGGAAGTCGCGCGCGCCTCGGCCGACAAGACCGGTGCCGACGCGCTGCTGCACGAGCAGGTGATGCTGCGCCGGCACATGCGCACGGCCGACTTCCACGAGGGTCTCACGGCCTTCGCCGAGAAGCGGGCACCGAAGTTCACGGGCCGCTGAAGCGCTCCCGATCACCTTGCAAGGAAAACCCCAGATGAACGACATCTACGTCGCCGGCGTCGGCATGACGCCCTTCGGCCGCCTGCTCGACCGCACGGTCTACGACATGGTCGAGGAGGCCGTGCTGCTCGCCGTGACCGATGCCGGTTGCGGCATCGGCGACATCGGCTCGGCTTTCTATTCGACGCTGACCAACGGCCAGTTCCAGGGCCAGACCGCGATTCCCGGCCCGATCGCAATGCGGCGGCTCGGCATCGAGGGCATTCCGGTGTTCAGCGTCGAGAACGCGTGTGCCTCGGGCTCCTCGGCCTTCAACCTCGCGACCATGGCGCTGCGCGCGGGCAGCTGCGACATCGCGCTCGCGGTCGGCGCCGAGAAGATGAACATCCCCGACAAGGCGAAGATGTTCGGCGCCTTCGACGGCGGCTGGGACGTGGCGACGGTGGAGGAGAACCGCGCCGCGCTGATGGCGATGGGACAGGCCATCGTGCCGCCGCCCGGCACCATGTCCGAGAAGCCCTACAGCGTCTTCATGGACGTCTACGCGGCCTTCTGCCGCCAGCACATGCAGACCTACGGCACGACCCAGCGGCAGATCGCCGCGGTGGCGGCCAAGAACCATCAGCATTCGGTGCACAACCCGCTGTCGCAGTACCGCGAGCCCTGCAGCATCGAGCAGGTGCTGGCCGCGCCGCCGATCGCCTATCCGCTGACCCTGCCGATGTGCTCGCCGATCAGCGATGGCGCCGCCGCGGTGGTGCTGTGCAACGCCGAGGGCCTCAGGCGCATGCGCGGCGAGGCGCATCGCGCGGTGCGCGTGCTCGCCAGCGTGGTGCAGACCGGCAGCACGCGCGGCATCGACGAGCCGCACAGGATCGTGGCCCATCTGGGCGCGAGGAAGGCCTATGAGCAGGCCGGCGTCTCGCCGGCCGACATCGACGTCGCCGAGGTGCACGACGCCACTGCGATGGGCGAGATCCTCAACGCCGAGTCCCTGATGCTGGTGCCATTCGGCGAAGGCGGCCCGGCAGCCGAGCGCGGCGACTTCACGGTCGGCGGCCGGATCCCGATCAACCCCTCGGGCGGCCTCGAATCCAAGGGCCACCCGATCGGTGCCACGGGCCTGGGCCAGCTGCACGAACTGGTCACCCAGCTGCGCGGCGAAGCCGGCAAGCGACAGGTCGACGGCGCGCGCATCGCGATCCAGGAGAACGGCGGCGGCCTCTATGGCATCGAGGAGGCCGTGGTCGCGATCACGATCCTCGGCAAGCAGTAACCAGCACACGGAGACACACACATGGGACACGTCATCAGAACTGAAGAGCAGCAGGCCGCCGTCGACGGGCTCAAGCGCTTCCTGGCCGCCGAGGTCGATGCACTCTTCAACAAGGAGTACCGCGACAAGTTCGTGCCGAAGGCGCAGATGGGCGCGGTCATGCGCGAGCTGTCGCGCTTCGGCCTGATATCCGGCACGGTCGACGAGGCACACGGCGGCATGGGTCTGGACTGGCTCACGATGATCATGCTGTTCGAGGAAGTCGCGACCACCTCGGCCGACCTCTCGGTGCCGGTGCTGATCAACTCCTTCGGCGCCTACATGCTGCAGCAGCTGGCGCCGCAGCCCCTGCGCGAACGCTACCTTCCGGGCCTGGTGAGCGGCGAGCTGTTCTGCAGCATCGGCATCTCCGAGCCCGACGTCGGCTCCAACGTGCTCGAGATCAAGACCCGCGCGCGCCGCGACGGCGACCACTTCGTGCTCAACGGCGAGAAGACCTGGATCAGCAACGGCTCCTACTCCGACTTCCTGATCTGCACCTGCCGCACCGGCGACGATCCGCGCCGCGGCCTGACGCACTTCCTGCTCGATCGCAAGGAGCATCCGTACGAGGTGCGCGACATCCACAAGATCGCCTGGAACAGCCAGTCGACGGCGCAGATCTTCCTCAACGACGTGCGCGTGCCGGCCACGAACATGATCGGCAACGAGGGCGAGGCGCTCAAGAACACGCTGTCGATGTTCGAGCGCTCGCGCGTCTTCGTGGCGGCGCAGGGGCTCGGCATCGGACGCCGCGCGCTGGAGGAAGCGGTGCGCTATGCAGGAGAGCGCAAGCAGCACGGCAAGGTGATCGCGGGCCACCAGCTGATCGCCGCCATGCTGGCCGAGATGGCGACCCAGGTCGACGCCTCGCGCCTGCTCGTCTACCGCGCCGCCGAGATGATCCAGGCCGGCGTGCCGGCGGAGATGGAGGCGGCGATGGCCAAGTACTTCGCCTGCGAGGCCGCCGTGACGGTGGCGCGCCAGGCCGTGCAGATCCACGGGGGCAACGGCGTCACGCGCGAATTCCTGGTCGAGAAGCTGGCCCGCGAAGCCATCGTGGCGCCGATCCCCGAAGGAACCACCCAGATCCAGCAACTGCTCATCGCGCGCGCCCTGACCGGCGTCAACGCCTTCTGAACCCACGGAGCCGCCGACATGCGAATCAAGGACAAGACCATCGTGATCACGGGCGGGGCCTCGGGCCTGGGCCTGGCGACCGCCACCTACATGGTCAAGGAAAAAGGCGCCCGCGTCGCGATCCTCGACCTCAACGAGGAAGCCGGCCAGCAGGCCGTGGCCGAGCTCGGTGCCGAGCATGCGCTGTTCGTGCAGACCGACGTCGCGAGCGAGGAATCGGTGCAGGCCGCGGTCGATGCGGTGATGCAGCGTTTCGGAGCCATCCACGTCTGCATCAACGGTGCCGCCATCCCGACCGGCTTCAAGCTGCTCGGCAAGGAGGGCAAGGCCGCACCACTCGCACGCTTCGCGCAGGCGACCGCGGTCAACATCAACGGCGTCTTCAACGTGATGTCCAAGTGCGCGGAGCAGATGGCGCGGAACGAGCCCGAGGTCGGCGAGGAGCGCGGCGTGGTGATCAACGTCTCTTCCGGCGCGGCCTACGAAGGCCAGGTCGGTCAGGCCGCGTATGCGGCGTCGAAGGCCGCGATCATCGGCATGAACATGCCCGCGGCGCGCGAGCTCGGCGCCATCGGCGTGCGGGTCAACGCGATCGCGCCGGGCCTGTTCCTGACCGCCATGGTCGCGGGCCTCGATGCCAAGGTGCTCGACTCGCTCAAGGAGCAGATGGAAGCGCCGCGACGCCTCGGCGACATGCGCGAGTTCGCCCATTGCTGCGCCTTCATCGTCGAGAACGCCTATGTGAACGCCGAAACCATCCGCCTCGACGGCGCGGCCCGCCTGCGCGCCCGTTGAGCGGCCTTTTCCCACACAACCAGAGAACGAGAGACAAACCATGAGAATTGCCGACTACTTCGATGGCGCCGCGGCGCAATACCCGGGCAACCTGGCTTTCGTCGATGGCGCCACGCGCATCGACTTCGCCGAAGCACAGCGCACCGCGCATGCGATCGCCCATGCGCTGCAGCGCGAGAGGGCTGCGGGCGCGGGCACGCATGTGGCCATCTACGCGCCCAACGACTACCGCGTCACGCTGCTGCACCTGGGCATCAACCTGGCCGACATGGCCTGGCTGTCGGTCCACATCAAGAACACCATCGAGACCAACGCCGAGGTGCTCGAGTACTTCGATGCCGACATCGTCTTCTTCCACAGCCAGTTCGCGGACTGCGTTCCGGTGCTCAAGGCCAGGCTGTCGAAGGCCAGGCTCTACGTCTGCATCGACGGCGCGTCCGAGCACGGCATCGCCATGCAGGACTGGCTGGAAGGCTGCCGGACCCCGTTCCGCAACGACTGCGAACAGCCCGACACCGTCGCCTTCCTGCAACCCACCGGCGGCACCACCGGGCCATCGAAGGGCGCGGTCCACACGCATCGCACGCTCGAGATGATGGGTCTCGCACTTTCGAGCGAGTTCCCGGTCGGGCCCGAGTCGCGCCATCTCGTGATCGCACCGCTGACGCATGCGGCTGGCCTGATCGTGCTGGGCTTCGCGGCGCGCGGCTGCGCCACGGTGATCCTGCCGGGCTTCGATGCCGACGCGATCTTCAACGCGATCGAAAAGGAAAAGGTTTCGCACCTGTTCCTGCCGCCGACTGCGGTCTATGCACTGCTCGCGCATCCGCGTGCGAAGACGACCGACTTTTCCTCGCTGCGCTGCTTCATCGTCGGCGCGGCACCGATCGCACCCGAGAAGTTCAAGGAGGCGGTGCGCGTGTTCGGCCCGATCATGTACGAGGGCTTCGGCCAGACCGAGACGCTGATCCCGATCCTCGTCAAACGACCCTCCGACTACCTCAACGCCGACGGCAGCTTCGACGAGGCCGCGGTGCGCGCGGCCGGCAAGCCGGTCGGCGTGGTGCGCGTGGGCATCATGGATCCCGAGGGCAATCTGCTGCCTGCCGGCGAACGCGGCGAGATCGTGGTGCGCTCGTCGATGTCGATGCAGGGCTACTACAAGAAGCCCGAGGAGTCGGCCGCCGTCTCGACCTTCGGCTGGCATCACACCAGCGACGTCGGGGTTGTCGACGAGCGCGGCTTCGTCACGATCGTGGATCGGATCAAGGACATGATCGTCTCGGGCGGCTTCAACATCTACCCCGTGGAGATCGAGAAGACGATCCAGGGTCATCCCGCGGTGCTCGACTGCATCGTGGTTGGCGTGCCCGACGAGAAGTGGGGCGAGGCGGTTAAGGCCGTGGTGCAGCTCAAGCCCGGCCAGACGCTCGAGGAGGCCGAGCTGATCGCGATCTGCAAGGCGCAGCTCGGCAGCACCAAGGCGCCGAAGTCTGTCGAGTTCTGGGATTCGCTGCCGCGCAGTGCGGTCGGCAAGCTGCTCAAGAAGGACGTGCGCGCCAAGTTCTGGGGCGACCAGTGGCGCTCGGTCTGAACATGGATGCAGCGGCCGCGATGCGCGGCCGGCGCTCTGTGCGCGCCTTCCTGCCGACGCCGGTGCCGCAGGCCACGTTGGCCGAGATCCTTGCGCTGGCGGCCTGCGCGCCCAGCGGGACCAATATCCAGCCCTGGCAGGTGATCGCATTGGCGGGCGAGGAAAGGCAGCGCGTGTGCGACCGCGCACAGCACGCCTTTCATCACGAGCAGGGTCTGCATGCGAGCGAGTACGACATCTACCCGCCCGAATGGGTGGAGCCCTACCTGGGACGCCGCCGTCGCAACGGCCTGGCGCTCTATGCATCGCTGGGCATCGCGCGCGGCGACAAGGCCGCAATGCAGCGGCAGCATGCGCGCAACTTCTCCTTCTTCGATGCGCCGGTGGGTTTGATCTTCACGATCGACCGGCGGCTTGCGCAGAGCAGCTGGGTCGACTACGGCATGTTCCTGCAGAACCTCATGCTCGCTGCGCGCGTGCACGGTCTCGACACCTGTCCACAGATGGCCTGGGCGATGATGCCCAGGCTCCTGACAGAACTGCTCGACATCCCGCCGCATCGGATGGTGGTGTGCGGCATGGCATTGGGCCACGCCGACCGCGAGGCCCCCGAGAACGGCTGGCTGCCCGAGCGCGATCCGGTGGCGTCGTTCGCGCAGTACCGGGGGTTCTCAGCCTCGCACTGAGGAGGCCGCGGTGCCCCTATTGCAGGATGCCCGCGCGCGAACCGGCCGGAAAGCAGCTGTTGCCGTTTTCGGGACAGATCACCACATAGGTCGTGCGTTGGCCGCAGCCCGCGATGCCGATGGTGTATTCGGCCCGCACGGTGCCCTGGAAGCGGAAGGTCTGGACCAGCGGCTGGATCGTCTCGCGCGACAGGACTTCGGCGGTCGACGTCGGACAGTTGAGCTCGAACTGCGCCCGCCGCTTGGCCATGGAGATCGCCTCGGGCTGCATCTGGTCGATGAATGGCGGGCCCGAGGCGCAGCCGGCGAGGGCGATCGCGGCGGTCAGCGACAGGGACAGTCGTTGGATCGAAGGCATGACGTTCCTCGAGATCGTTGTACGGAGCAAGGAGTTAGGACTGGCGGTTACTGGATTGGCTTGATGCGCATCTTCCACGACGCACCTGAGCCACATGCATTCTTGCGCGCCTGGGCGTTGTCGCAATCGGTTGGAAGGGCAAAGCGGTTGCCCGAAAGGGAAGCATCGCTATTGCGTCCGGGTGCGGCGCTGGGATGCACCACTGAGGAAAAGCGACGATGGCGCCGTGACCGCCGTGACGTTCGAAGAGAAGGCGGCCAGGCCAGACGAACCTGACCTTCTCCGAGCTCTACCCGGCAAAGGAAGCGCTCGCCCGCAACATCGGGCGTAGCCGGCGCCAATGCAAACACACCCGCAGCCAGTTGACCGTATGCTCTTGGCCGAGTGCAGCATCAGGGAGCTGCAACCGAAGACACGCCGGAACGCTCCAATCGGAAGCTCAAGCGGTCAGATACCCACTGTGCTCCAAGACGCTCATAGAAATCGATTCCTCGAGCGTTGGAAGACTTGACCGTCCAGTCAATTCGCCAGCAACCTTGGTCAAGTGCGTACCGCGCAACCCACTTCATCAGAGCACGCCCGACCCCTCGGCTCCGTTCTTCAGGCGCGACGAAAAGCTCCTTCAATGCGCATTGGAGCCGCTTGGCTGGCTCCGGCTCCACCAGCGAAGCGACAAGGTAAACGGCTGCGAACCCGAGCAAGCGGTTGTCCTGAGATGCCGTGACCAGCTGAAGCTGCGAGTCGCCGCTGCACAGGCGCTGTAGATGCGCGTTGAACGTTCCCCGTGGCAAGCGAGAGCCAGGGTGGTAGTGGGCGTGCAACTGCGCCAGCAGATCGACCATCTGGTCATGCTGCTCAATGGTGAGGAAGCCGAGATTCAAGATTTCCGCTCCGCTGAATAAGCTGATGGGCGATTCTGTCTTGTCAGCGCCTAACGTGAGATGCCCGGTTGTGGCCGACTACGGCCTGGCGAACCGCTGCTGGTCGAATGCAACCGGGTGTGCGCGCGCTTCGCCGGGCCATCTGAAGTGGTCTCGAAGGTCTCGCGCCCGACTGCCTGCTAGCGCACCTGGCGTGGCATGAGTTCGTAGTAGTCAAAGCCAGCACTCCGCCCGCCCAGGCACGTGGCCAGCGTGTCCTCCACCTCGCGCCACAGGGCCAGGCGGTTGCGCCACTTGCGCACGCTGTGCCCCTCGTCCGGAAACGTCATGTACTGGACGGGCCGACCGAGCCGACGCAGTTCGGCCACCACGTCGTCCGAGTCCTGCCGCAGCACCCGCACGTCGTTGCTACCGTGGATCACCAGCAGCGGCGCGGTGATGCGGTCGATGCTCGAGATCGGCGAGTTGGCGAGCATGGCCGCACGCTCGTCCGGTTTGCCTACGTCCCCGTAGGTCATCGCGAACATGTGTCGATTGCGCCAGAACGGCGGCCAGCTCTCGATCACGCGCGGCCAGTTGGCCACGCCGACGATGTCGATGCCGCAGCGGTAGTCGTGCGGTTTCTGGATCAGCTGCGCCAGCACCGAGAAGCCGCCGAAGCTGCCGCCCATCACCGCGATGCGCTTCGGGTCGGCGATGCCTTGGTCGATCGCCCACTGAACCGCTTCGGCGATGTCACGCTGCATGCGGCCGTTGTACTCGTGCGCGCCCGCCAGCATGAAGGAACGGCCATAGCCGGTGGAGCCGCGGTAGTTGACTTTCAGCACCGCATAGCCGCGGTTGGCCAGCATCTGCGTATTCGTGAAGCCTGCGGCCTGCCAGTTGTCTCTCGCCCAGGGTCCGCCGTGGATGTCGACCACCAGCGGGGCGGGACCGGCAACGCCGCGCGGGCGTACGACGTAGCCATGCACGGTCATGCCGTCGGATGTCTTGAACGCGAAGGGCTGCATCGGCGAGAAGAGGCCGGGATCGGGCTTGCGCGGCGGGGTCAGGCGGCTGAGCCTGCCCGTCTCGCGGTCCAGCAGCATTTCCACCGACTCGTCGCCCGTCGTGGCGCGCAGCACCATGCGCCGGCCGTTCTCCGACATGCTCGATGGGCGGACCAGTACAGGCTCGGCATCGAGCCACCCGCGTTCGCGCGCAGTCTGCGACGCCTTCGCCACTTCGTCGCCGAGCGCCGCATCGAGGTACACGAAGCGCGGCAGCCCGGGTTCCTTGGCATAGCCGAAGGGTGCCCCCCGCACGGGTGGGTACTGGGCATAGTCGAGGTCGACTTCGGGATCTTCGGCCAGCACGCGCTCCCGGCCGCTCGCGAGTTCGATCTCGACCAGCGCGGACTTGTCGCGACCCATGTTGGTCATGGCCCAGAGCCGCCCGCCCTCGGGATCGATGCGATGAAGCGCAAAGAAGTCGAAGCCCTTCACCGTGCGCAATCGCCTCCAGCTGCCGTCAGGCTCCCGAATCTCCACCGCGACGTCCGAGCCGTCGGCGCTGCCAAGCTGCCGCCACCGTCCGGCAAGTTGCCGGTCGGTGCCGATGAACCAGCCGACAACGCGGCTGTCCGGTTCGCTGCGCGCGACCTCGCGAACAGTGCGCGTTGCAGCGTCGGCCTCGAACAGATCCATGCTGCTGCGGTCGCGGCCGTTGCTCGTGAAGTAGAAGCGCGCGCTGCCCGGGTCGCCGCGTGTGACGAAGGTCGAGCGCACGCCGGGCCAGGGCGTCACGGCCCAGGGTCTTGCCTCGGGCGCACTGCTGAGCTGGGTGTTCTCGTCGCCTGTGAAATCCTTGATGTAGGCGACATGCCGGCCATCTGCCAGCCACGAATAGGTGGGGCCGGAGACGAAGGGGCGAGCCAAGGTCCCCGTTGCAAAGGTGCGTACCGATGACGCATCGGGCGCGGCTTCGCTCGGCCGCACCGCCAGCCCGACGTCCGTGCCGACCGTCTGGACCCAGAGCAGCTTCGATCCATCCGGCGACAACGAATGGCCGTCGAGGTAGTCGACGTTCGCGACGAAGCGCCGCAGCGGCACCAGCGGGGGAAGGTCGCCAGCCTTCTGTGCCTGGGTGAGCACGGGAGCGGTCGGTGCCGTCGCGCAGCCGCCGAGCGCAAGCAATGCCAAAAGAATGACCACTCCGGCCAGCAGGCGCGATCCATCAACCATGGCTTGTCTCATGTGGGGGCTCTTTGAGGTGCAGGGGTCGCATTCTGGCGCGGCCAACCTTTGGGAAAGCCAAAGGTCGCCCATGCACAATCGCGGCCGTGCACATCCTGCTCATCGAAGACGACCTGGACCTCGGCCGCGCCCTGCAGGCTGCGCTGAAGGTCGACGGACTGTCCAGCGAATGGCGCCGCCGCGTGGCCGACGCGCCCCGCGTGCCGGATGCCACGCAGTTCGATTGCGTGTTGCTCGACCTCTCGCTTCCCGACGGCAGCGGCCTGGATCTGCTGCACCGCTGGCGCCGCGAGGACTGCTCGCTGCCGGTGATCGTGATCACTGCACGCTCGGCCATCGAGGACCGGCTCGCCGGACTCGACGGCGGCGCCGACGACTTCGTGATCAAGCCTTTCGCCGCCGCGGAGCTGATCTCCCGTATTCGGGCGGTGTTGCGCCGCTCCGCACGACAGGCCAGCGACGTATGGGCGCTCGGCGAGCTTTCGATCGAGCCGCGCAAGCACCGGGCGTTGCTCGACGGTGCACCGCTGGACCTTTCGCCGCGGGAGTTCCGGCTTCTGGTGGAACTTGCCCGCGAGCCTGGCACGGTCGTCGCAAAGGGCGTGCTCGCGCAAAGGCTTGAACCGCTCGGCGAGCCGCTCGATTTCGCCGCGATCGAGGTGCACTTGTCAAACCTGCGACGCAAGATCGGCAGCGACCGCATCCGTACGGTTCGCGGCGTGGGCTACATGCTGGAGACATGAAGGCGCTCCTGCGTCCGACCATCGTGCAGCGCGTGGTTCTCGCACTGTTGATGGCCTTCGTGCTGGTGTGGGCCGCAATGCTGGCCTACATCTATTTCGAGTTCAGGCAGGCCCTGGCGGTCGACCAGGGGCTCAAGCGCGTGGGACGCGCGCTGACTTCGGCCATGGAGGAGTTCGACGGAGACGATGCGAAGGCACGCATCCTCATCAGGGCGACGGCCACCGAATACAAGTCGCTCCGTCTGAGTGGAAATCCCGAAGGGAGCCTGCTGCTGCAGCTCGACCGTCGCGGCGGCGGGCTGCTCTTCTCATCGCCGGCGCTGGGCTCGCAGGTGCTTTCCGGGACTGCGCTGCAGGTGGTCACGCAGCCGATCGATGGCAAGACCTATTGGGTCTATCGCAGCGAGGCTGGTCCTTGGACGCTTCATCTTGCGGAGCCCGAGATCACCGGGCAGTGGATTCTCGAACGCAATGCGCGACGCGTCCTTCCCTACCTGTTCCTTGCGTTCCCGATCGTCCTGATACCGATCTGGCTGGCGGTGAGGCTCGGCCTGCGGCCTCTGCGACAACTGGCCGATCGAATCGCGCGACGCGGTGCGGGCGATCTTTCGCCCCTCGGCATCGAGCCGCGCCACGCCGAACTCAAGCCGCTGGTGGCCGCCTTGGAGGACATGCTCCGGCAACTGCGGGATCAGGTGGCCCGCGAACGCGCGTTCGTTCACGACGCGGCACACGAGATGCGTACGCCGATGGCCGTGATCGCTGCGCAGGCGCACGCGCTTTCGGGCGCCGCGAACAGCGAAGACCGCACCCGTGCGCAGGGACATCTCGAACGAGCCATCGCGCGGGCATCGCACCTCACGCAGCAGCTGCTCGAGCTGGCGTCGCTGGACGAGGCGCGGCAGTCCCCGCTTCAGCGGATGGACGTGTCTCAACTCACGCGGCAACTGCTGGCCAATGCGGCGCCTCAGGCGATGGCACTCGGCATCGAGGTGAATCTCGATGCGCCAGACGGCCTGATGGCGGAGATCGATGCGCCTGCATTCCAGTCAATCCTCGAAAATCTCGTGAACAACGCCATCCGTCACGCGCGCGGCGCCACGCGGATGACGGTCACCTTGCAACGCGACGAAGGCGGCGGGTTGCGTCTTTCGGTGGAAGACGATGGCCAGGGCGTTCCAGAATCCGAGCGGGAGCGAATCTTCGAGCGCTTCCATCGTGGCAAAGATCCCGATTCGCCTGGCACAGGGCTCGGACTTGCCATCGTCCGTCAGGCGGCCGCTCGAAGTGGGGGACGCGTGACCCTGACCACGGGACTCGACCAGCAAGGAGCAGGCTTTCACCTCTGGTTGCCGGCGAGGCCACGCTGATGATGGAGAGCCAGTTCCCCGAACTTAGGGTTCTCGCGCAGACTGTCATCACCAGCCTCAGCAACCACGAACAGGAAGAGAGGTGGGTGTCGCGTCGACGGTCCGGGTTCAGGTCGAAGGGCTGGCGCGACCAGCGGCAGCAGCGGGTCGCCATGAATCCTTGATCGCCTGATGTGTGATTGCGCGTCAGCCGCCGGTGCACGGGACCGGCATGGCGCGCCCTACGGCCCACGAGGTGCGACCCTGCTCGATGAGCAGCGTCTGGCGTCCGTTGGAGAACCGGGTCCCCGACTGTCCCATCGCCGGAAGGTCGATGGCGGGAGCACCGTCAACGGAGACCGATGCGCGCTCTCCCATCAAGCGCACGGCCAGGCGTGTTCCGTCGCAGACGTAGTTGCTGACGGGATAGGGATTGCCGACGCCGATCGAGGGACCTGGCGCCGGATGCTGGCATCCCGCGAGCATCGAGATGGCAAGCGCGCCGACGATTGAGCAAAGGAAGTTTCGCATTCTTTCTCCGATCTGCTCGCTGGTTGACGAGCTTTGCAATGTTCATCGTACGGCACTCGACGGCCGAACGAGCCGTTCAGGCCTTGTCGGAATCCTGTCTCCCCGCGTCCATCATCCGCGCAACCGCGCTCACCTGGGCGGTCCCCGCCCGAAAATGCCCCGCCACCGGGTCCGTGCTCCGATGACCCGTCATCGCTATCGTCTCCTGCAAGGGGTGATCGCCCAGGGTGCGGCCAACATCCTGGATTCGGCGACGGCAAACGCGTCGCGCGCTCAGTCGGCGAAGCTGCGGAAACCAGGAATCAGGATGCGGCGTTCGTGCTGCCTGGTAAGCGCCGTAGCGATGACGTGGTTCAAGTGGGCCGCGTGGTCGGACACGAGTTGCTCTTGCAGTCCGACGGTCTTCGTGTCGTCGAGATCCTGCAGGCGCAAAGGGTCCTTGGCATCTCCGAGCGCAGCGAGAAGATCTCCGTCTTCGGAGGTCTGGACCAGGTGCTCAACGGGCCGGTGAAGCTGGCCCTTTGCGAGAGGTCGATGCCGCAGGGCGGCAGTTCGAGAATCGAAGAATGAATGCCGGCGGGTAGTCATCGAAGACTTCAAAGCCGATGAGGTTCCCGACCATGTTGCCCTTGGCCAGATTGGGGCTGGCCGTGCATTGGGCAAAGATGCTCTTCCTGCGATTGATGTCGATGTAGCCTGTACGCTTCTCCGGCGCGGTCATCGCCGGAAAGAGGATGTCGCGTCCGAGCTCCTTGTCCTCGTCGCCGGCGCCCTTTTGCAGCATCTTTACGACGGCGGTGTAGTCCAGCGGCTTCTTGCCTTTGGCAGCATTCGGATCGGTATTGGCCGGAACGAGGATGCCACCGGACGGTGGGCCCATCTGAGGGGCAGCCTGAGGTGCAGGTGTAGGCGCTTGCGCGGGTTGCTTGGCCTGCGGCACGGCGCAGCCCGCCAGCATGGCGAGCACTCCGGCGCAAGCCAAGGGGGAAAAACGACCGGGACGTGAGATTGCGCGGTTTTCTTGCATGCTTGTTGTTCGACTGTCTTGAATTTCTGATGAGGTTGGCTTCGATGGGCCCACCGTGTTGCATCCCAAGGGTTCGAGCAGGTGACGTGGCAGCTCGCGAACTCCGAGAACGGCGCCTCAGGCCTCGCACTCGCAGGATGCGCTTGATCGGAATCACTGGGGGAAGGCCATGCCGCTGCACACCATCCATGCCGTTGAAAGGCTGTGCGCGCATTCGCCGGGCGTCGCGGAGGCGGGCACCGGGATGCACGGCCCGAACCCACTAGGGCGCTGCGCACACTGCCTGGCTTCGAGTACCCTCGATTGGCTCTAAGGGCCTACTTGATCAAGCGAATCGTCAGCGGGTAGCGGAATGGCGTCCCGTTGCTGGCCTTGACGGATGCGACGATGCACAGCACGAGATTGGCCAACATGACGATCCAGAAGAGAAAGATTCCGATCACGATGAATGACAGGGCGAAGCACAGAATGTAGTACCCGATCACGGTCAGCTGGAAGTTCAGGGCCTCCTTGGCATTGGCGCTGCTGAACTGCGCAGAGGGATCGGACTTGCTGATCAGATAGATGATCAAGGGGGCGAGCCAACTGGTGAAGAGCCCACCTAGGTGGGCAAGGATCGCGAGCGTCTTGCTTTGGGTGACTTCATGGGTCGCTGCTGCAGATTGGGTCATGATTGAATCGTTCTAAGACTGCCGAATGGAACAAGCCGGATGCTTGTCCCGCCACTGACGGCGTGCGAGCTTGAGAGATCGTTCCTCACGCCTGCACTCCGCCAAGATCCCCCTCTCTCCGAGGAAATCCTGGAAACAAATGTAACTACGACACTGAAGATGTCGATAACAATAGTTACTACTAAGGTGTTGTCCCCGGAAGGGCGCCGGGCAACTAAGTCACACAACTGCCAAGTGAATAGCATCGTGAACGACGCGCAGTAGCGGGTTCTTTGGCGCCACGGCACGCAGCGGCAAGGCGCTGAGCGGGCGGCCATGCCGTCTCCCTTTGCTACGATCGAGGCATGAATCTTGGCGCCCGCCTCAAGACCGCCCTGCAATTGGCAGGCTTGCGGGCGCCTGAGATATCCAGGGCAACCAATGTTCCCGCGGCGGCGATCAATGCGCTGCTGCGTCGAGACAGCCGCCGCTCGGAGTACACGGAGCGGATCCTGTCCGCTCTTCCGCTTGACAAGGTCAACCACGAATGGGTGCGCTCCGGCAAGGGCGAGCCGGTTCCCACCGGACTCGGCGGACTCAACGGCAGCGGCTCGACACGGGCACGGGGCGCCAGCGATGCGATCACCCAGCCGCACAGGAGCTGGGAGCACCCGGAAAAACTACCAGAGGGGTCTTATGTGGCGCTGCCTCGACTTCATGTCGAGCGTGGCCCGGACGGGGCGACGAGAGGAAGAAGAAAAGTGTCAATCAAGCTGGTGAAGCACGACGTGCTCACCTTTACAACGGGCTGGATGAGCTACGACGAGTCCAGGCCCGCCGCCCTGGCGTGGGCGCAGGCCAGCGACGACAGCATGGAGACGGTGCTCTATCCCGGCGACTACTTCGTCGTGAATACTGAGCGGACCGAGGTGGTTGATGGCCGAACCTACGTCATCTTCTACGAGGGGCAGGAGCGCGTGCGCCGCCTTTTCAGGCTGCCAGGCGGGCGCCTTCGCATCGAGGCGAACAACAGCCAGCTGTTTCCGACGCTCGAGCTGTCGGCGGCTGATGCGAAGGGCGTCTCCATCATCGGCCGCGTGGTCCATCGCTCGGGTCCTGGCGGGCTCTAGCGGCACGTCCGAGCGCGCTTTTTCCAACAGCCGAAGGCTCCTCGCCCGCGCGATTCGAGCGTGACCGCCCATGCAGCCGGCGCGTGAATTCAGCGCGGCGCGTGACGAAGTTGGCAAACGTGAAGCGCGCGGGATAGTCGAACGTAGTAACAAGTGTTACTAAGCACCGCTTAGTGTTGAGTACAGTTGTTACCATGAATCCTTCGTCCGTCGCTGGCATGCAGCGCAAGGCAGCCGCGACTCGCCTTCTCGTTGGCAGCTCGCTTGGTCCCGCGCTTCATCCGACCACGCTCTTGCCAGAACGTGTGGGTGGTGCACGCGCGCCAGCGTATCGAGCGCCGCTTCGCTTGCGCGCGCTCGCCAAGGTGCTCCTCGCTTGCGCGTCATGGGCCGCCCTGTTCCTGCTGCTCGCGGGGTGCGCACCGCCCAGATCCAAAGGGGCGAGCCAGACGGAGATCGCAGCGGATGCGGCTCGCAATGGCCAGATCCTGGAAGTCTTTCGCCTGCCCAATGGAAACCCGGGGACTTTGCGCCTGCTCAATGGCGAGTACGTCCTACGGCTAGACATGATCCAGAAGTCCATCCCCGTGGGGCGAGGCAGCGCCGTGCGCATCGTGCGTATCGACCAGATCGGCGAGCGCGCAACGGTACTGCTGGAAAAGGCCCTCTCCAACTGCCCATACGCGTATCAGTTGATCTCGGTGCGGGGGCCCGAAACCTCCACATGGGATGCCTACGGCGATTGCCAGGGCAAACCGAACATCGTGGAGAAAGGGGGGTCGCTCTCGCTGGAGTTTCCACTTCAGCGAACTGTCAAGCGCTTCACCTATGTGGATGGACGGATGATCCGCGAGGAAGTCCCGCGCCCTCCCGAGCCTGCCCGTGAGGCCAATCCCACGCGGCAATCCAACAAGTCTGGGGACGATGCCCGGCCGCGCAAAGCATCGCCGGATGCCGGGAAACGGTCATCGACGACCGTCGCCGCGGACCCACCTCGACCGAGCCGCCCGGCGCCTCGCACCGCACCGCCGGCACCGGACCTTGTCATTCCCAAGGACACACCGGACTCTCAGGTTCGCATCAAGCTAGACGACTAGTTCGGTCCGCTTAGCGCTCAGTGATTTCGCATGTCTCGTCCAACCACGCTCGGCCTGATCGTCCTGACGGCGATCTACCTCACCTTCGAACTGGCCTTCAACGCCCGCCTGCTCGACGTGGTCGGCGGTGCTGCGTCGATCGATCAAGTGCACCACATCGAGGTGTATGGCCGACTGCTCTCGGGCATTGCAGCGGCACTGTTCGTGCTGCAGTTTCTCCTGCGATCGTCGCGAAGCCTCAGCGAAGGCCCAGGGGTCATAGGCATCACCTTCTGGTGCCTGCTGACCCTCGGAGGTGTTTACTTGTCTCTGCAGTTCGTCGTGGACTCCCTGGTTCACAACAGCACCGCACGGTTTCGACGCCAGGCCATGAACCTGGTCCTGGTGCAGCGAGCCATGGTGCAAGGACGAGCGCAACTCGATGGCCTCAGCCACGAAGACGCGCAGGTCTTCGCACGACCAGAGGGCAAGGCCTTCCTCGCCTTGTTTCCCCTGCTCTCGAGCTCTATCGAGCGCCTGGACGAGAAGATCGACAACGCAAAACAAACCTTGCTGGAACAGCAGGCCGGGCGCGAGCTCCATGGGACGCGCGGAGTCTATGAGAGCTACAGCGCGACCATGAAGGAGGTTCGCAAGCAGTGGACCAACTACGCCAACGGGACGAGTCCGCAGCTCGATGAGGAGGTCAGGCGCCAGCAACACGACGCGTGGGTGCGCTACGAGCGCGATCTCGCCCGCCGGGGCTGGAAACCATGGACGGTGCCGGCCCGCTACCGGCCCGCAGTCGCCAATCAGGTCCGTAGAGACCTGCCGATCCCGGGTGACTGGCAGCCTTACGATCGTCTTGGCTTCTACAAGGCGGTCGACGAGCAAGTGAGGGATCAGGCACGCCGCAGGTCCGATGGCTCCATTCGGGTGGGTGGACAGCGCGTGCCGGGCGGGCTGGAATACAAGGACTTCGTACTGCATCCCGCAATTCAGGCCGATCTGCGACGACAGCTCGAGTTGCCGGCCGGGGTCGTGGTGGCGCCGAGCTACGAGTCCGGCGAGCAGTTTGTCGCGCGGTTCTACAAGCCACTGGTGCAGGCGTTGGCCGCAGAGCAACTGCAGCGGTATACGGCTCCCCTGGATTCGTTCGAGACGGGCGGCATCAACGAGAGCCTAGGTCGCGATGCGGCGCGGGCTGCTCTTGTTCCCCCCATCGCGCTCCTGTGCTCGCTCTTGGGTGCGATCGGCCACCTGGCCAAGCTGCTCTTTTTAGGCGTTAAAGCGCTGGGCAGCGGGTCCGAATCGGGCAAGGTCCGGGCGCTCAATCGATGGACATGGCTTGTACCCGTCGTCACGGTGGTGTCCTTCTGGACCGTACTGAGCGTGATGAACAACGACGTCACCAGCAGCCGGATCTACATGTATCTGGGCGCGCAAGCGCGTGCGAACTCGACCGGTGTGCGCGCTTTGACCGGTTCCATTGCACTGAACGCCATGCATGTGGTTGCGGTCGGACAGGCTTACGCATACCCCTTCAATGAAGGCGTTCGCAACCGGGTTCTGCGCGGTCTGGACTATGGATACGAAACACCCCAATGACACGGTTCAGCCAAGGCGCAGATGAGCACCATGACAAGCGAAGCAGTGAGTGAGATGGAGCCTTCAGGAAAGGCAGGGGAAACCCAGCCCGGGAGGAGCGTGGCGGCGCCGGCAGGACAAGCAGTTGCAAATGCGAAGACCGCCCGCGCCCCGGCCACGGGCACGGGCACGGGCACTTCGAGCAGAACACCAGGATCGCTGACGCTGACTGTGGGCCGCCACGTGGAAGAAAACACGCGATTCCGCAGTGCCGATCTGAGTGAGGAATGCGAGCAAACGAGCTCGGCGATGCAGGGCACGTTGATGCTGAGTCAACAGGTGGGCGTGACGGTGCAGACCAACGACCGTGCTGGGCCGCTGCCCGGCGGTGTGCAGGTGGTGCAGTCGGAACAGGCCATGCTGCAAGGATTGCGGGCAATGCACGAGCGATGCATCGAGGAACTGCCTGCACGCATCGACGCGTGGGCGAGTCGCGACGATGGAACCTATCGGCGCCTGCTGCCGCGCGGAGACGTGCTGAGCGGCTTCGAGCACATGCTTGGCCATCAATATCAGTGCGGCGTCTGCAGTGGCCGGGGCGAAGTGCGCTGTCGCAATTGCAGTGGCGAAGGCGAAGTTCAATGTGTCCCGTGCCACGGCAAAGGGCGCATCAGCTGCACGATCTGCTATGGCACCAGCAAGCGTGACTGCAGCCGATGTAGCGGAAGAGGGAACTACAGCGAAAGCTACATCCGAGACGTCTGGGACAGCGGGGCCAAAACGTATGTCACACGGACCGACTGGCGCACGGTCCAATGCATGGCTTGTAGCGGCGGCAAGGTGCAGTGCACCTATTGCCAGCATGACGGAAGGAACCAGTGCTCGAGTTGCGCAGGCAGAGGGGTGTGCAACTGCGGCACCTGCGGTGCAACAGGAACAGTGGACTGCCAGCACTGCGCGGCCACGGGATGCCGCCACTGCCTGGGTCAACTGAGCTGTGAGATTGCCTCGCACGATCAGCTGACGCTGCAGCACAGCGACGAGGAGGCCAAGGAGCTCGCGCGAGCACATATCGATGTGAAGAGCCTGCCTGACTATGGCCGGCGTGGCCGCACTACCCATCGCCGCCATGACGAACGTGCTGTCAGCAGCGCCTATCCGGTGAGCGTGGAAGTGACTCGGGCGCAGATCGCCGTGGGCAAGGCTTCATTTTCGGTTCATGCGTTTGGAAAGCAGCAGAAAGTCTTTGATTTCAAGAACATCGTCGGACACCTGCTCGCCAAGGACCTCCACGAGTTGCAGTCCTGCGTGCAATCCACGTCCTTGAGCGTCGATGCACGAGAGCTTCTGCTCGAGCGCGCGACTGCCTTCTTGGAATCGGAGATCAACATGAAGATCGCCGAAGGCGTTCTCGCATCGAAGAACTTCGAGGAGGCCGTCGCGGATGTGCGCTCTCACTATAAGAACCTCGTTGACGACCGCTATGTCGCCCAGGCCTCGACGGTACTGGAAAAGGTGCTGGGGAAGCTGTTCGGAGGCCGAATGTTCAAGCCGGGCGTCTACTGGGTGGGGCTGCTGACATTGGGAACCTGTGCAGCCACTTTGACGCAGTGGCCCGGCGGCTGGTATGGCGCGGTCGCCTGCGTGCTCGGCGCGGGCCCGGTTTGGGGGCTGCTGGAATGGCGAGCGCGGCAGTGCGTGGAGCAGGATTTTTTCGATTTCACAATCGGCGCACGCATGAAGTCGCTCATCGACAAGTCAGGGCTCGCGTGGCGGTTGCGCGGCACGGCTTTCGTCATCGCATGTGCGTTTGCGGCCAGCGCCTTCTGGGGAACCCAGTACCTTGCTTCAAGGTACAAGGCACATTTCGGTGGGCCTGAAGACATCGTGGCCAAGCGAGAGGCACGGCGAGACACCGCCGAGAAGCGATTTACATGGCGGATTTGGCCAGATCGATAAGGCAAGGCGCTGCGTCAGCCGCGCGATCGCCGTCGAAGAGGGTTCGAATCTGGCTTTGGCAACTGGTGCTGACGGGCGCCCAGGCACCAGCCTTGCGCGGCTGGCCGATGCGACGCAGCAAATGGGCATCGAACTCGCCTGGGCCTTGGGATGGCCGCTCGAAATCGCTCGCCAGGTGACCGAACACTGGGAAGGCATGTTGCGATCTGCGGCCGGCCCGACCATCGAAGACGCGGCACGCATGGATCGACTGTTGGCCGATTTCGGCCGTCCTTCGCGTACGCGCTATGGGTAACTCAGCCAACCGCGCAGGCCTGACCCAAGCCGGTTGGTAGGGTACGCGCATGCTTGGCGCAGCGCCCACGCTGGCCATGTAATTCGTTCCGACCTGTTCCAGCTAGGCCTCGCGGATACCTGTGGTCAGGATTGCGCAAGCTGACATGACAGGAATGCGGCGATAGGCAGTCGTCCGTGCTCAAGAGCGGAAGGACCGCAATCGCTGCTTACTGCCAGACGATGAAATGGTGCAGGGTAGGGCAGGGCCGACTCACCATCGGGCCCTGCTGGGAGCAAAGCGCCATGCGACTCATTGGCGAGCAAATACAAGCAAGGGACCCCGGCGCATGCACCTACATCCGGCAGCGCGATGGGATCACCGAGGACGCGAAGCGAGAGGCTCAAATTGCTGCAATGCACAAAACCCTCCCGATGTCCTTTCCGATGGCCTCCTGGTTCGATTTCGCCTCCGAGCTCAACGCATCGTTCTTCCCGGGCTCGGCAGCTGCCGCGCCTGGCTCGCCGCCAATGACGGAGCATCACGAAACTCACAGCCTGTTCGTTCCAACGAGCGCGCCTCGAAGCGGAGCGCCCATGGTGGTCATGCTGCACGGTGCAGGCCAGGACCCGGCTGATTTTGCAGCAGGAACGGGCATGAATGCGGCTGCCGAGCGACACGGGTTTGCGGTCCTCTATCCTGCCCAGAGCCCTCGGCACAACGCGCAGCAATGCTGGAACTGGTTCGACAGCGCCCATCAATCGCGCTCGACTGGCGACCCGGCACGAATCAATTCGCTGGCGTTGCGAGTGTCGAGGGAACTCGCCATCGACGCGGACCGCACCTACATCGCGGGCCTCTCCGCGGGTGGCGCAATGGCCGCCTTGCTCGGTGAGCTCTTCCCGGACGTCTACGCTGCGGTCGGCGTGCATTCCGGCTTGGCAGCGCTGGCGGGCGCCGATCTTTCATCGGGGCTCGCTGCCATGCGCGGCGCGAAGCGAGCAAGCAGCACCCCTACGGGCATGCCGACGATCGTATTTCACGGCGATCAGGACATCATCGTGCACCCCATCAACGGAAGTCAGGTGATGGAGGCTGCGTTCGGACCTGAGGGCGTGCATTCCACCCGACAGCACGTCGGACATGAGGGTCGCGGATACACGCGACGCGAATATGTCGGCGCAGACGAGGTCGTCTACGGCGAGCACTGGGTCGTACACGACGGCGGGCATGCCTGGTCGGGTGGAAGCAAAGCGGGGTCGTACGCGGACCCTCTCGGCCCGGACGCCAGTGAGGAGATGCTGCGCTTCTTCGGGCAGCGCCGCCGCACGACCCGGTAGGCCGCGAAAGCCCTGCGACAGGGCCAGGCTCACTGCTTGTCGCGTTCTCCTTCCTTCGGGCGCCCGCGGTCCTGGTAGGGCGAACTGCCTTGATTGCTCGACTCACCGACTCCGGCGTCGCTGGGGCGAACTGCCCGCCGAGTCTCTGGTCCGCGATTTGAAGCGCCCCATGCGGAGAGCTCAGGGTGATTGAAGGCTCAGGTAGCGGCCTGTCAGGCTCTCAGGCGCGGCGCGAATCGCCTGCGGCGGCCCCTCGGCCACGATCTGCCCGCCCGCGCTGCCGGCTCCCGGACCCAGGTCGATGATCCAGTCGCTTTGAGCCATCACCCGGAGGTCATGTTCGACAACCAAGACGGTATTGCCTGCCTCGACCAGCTTGTTCAGCTGCACCAGGAGCTTGTCGACATCGGCGGCGTGCAACCCGCTCGTCGGCTCGTCGAGGATGTACAGGGTATGGCCTCTGGGCGAACGCTGGAGCTCCGTCGCCAGCTTGATGCGTTGCGCCTCCCCGCCGGAGAGCTCGGTGGCGGGCTGCCCCAGACGCAAGTAGCCGAGCCCGATCGCTTCGAGCAAGCTCAATGGGCGTGCGATGGCGGGTTCTCCCGCGAAAAGCTGAGCCGCTTCCTTGACGGTGAGTTCCAGGACCTGCGCAATCGTGAGGCCCTGCCATTTGACCTTGAGCGTTGCCTCGTTGTAGCGCGCGCCGTGACAGCTTGGACAGGGCGCGTAGACGCTCGGCATGAAGAGCATCTCCACGCTCACGAAGCCTTCGCCCTCGCAGGTCGGGCAGCGACCCTTCGCGACGTTGAACGAGAAGCGGCCCGCATCGAAGCGACGCGCCCGTGCGGCCGGCGTGCCGGCAAACAGCTTTCGCACGCCATCGAAAAGGCCGGTATAGGTTGCCAGGTTCGAGCGCGGCGTGCGCCCGATGGGGCGCTGGTCGACCTGCACCAGCCGGTCGATCCTTTCTGCGCCCTCGCTGATACGCCCGGCCAGGGGCGAAGCCGGCGATTGCGCGTCAACTTCGCCGTCCGGTTCGGGATTCGGCAGTTCGTGCCCGAGGTGCGAAAGGACAAGTTCGACCAGTGCCTGACTCACGAGGCTGGATTTGCCGGCGCCGGATACGCCCGTGACGCAGGTGAACGTGCCCAACGGAAACGATGCGTCAAGGCCGCGCAGGTTGTTGCGGCACACCTGCGCGAGGCGCAGCCACCCGTCGGGTTCACGCGAGTTGCGGGCCGGCGTCACTTCGGGGTCGAACAGGTAGCGTCGGGTGTGGGACTCGGGCACGTTGCGCAGGCCCTCCAAAGGTCCGCTGTAGAGAACCCTGCCGCCTTCCGTGCCTGCGTCGGGCCCCACGTCCACGATCCAGTCCGCGTGTCGCATCAGGTCCAGGTCGTGCTCCACCACAAATAGCGAATTGCCGGCGGCCTTGAGCCGGTCCAGGGCGATGTGGAGCGCCTCGCTGTCGGCCGGATGCAAGCCCGCGGAGGGCTCGTCGAGCACGTACACCACCCCGAAGAGATTGGATTGGATCTGCGTGGCCAGGCGCAGGCGTTGAAGTTCGCCCGGCGACAGCGTAGGAGTGCTGCGGTCGAGCGACAGGTAGCCCAGACCGAGCGCGACGAGTGCGGCGATGCGCTCGTTGACGTCGTGGGCGATGCGCTGGGCAGCGATCCGCTTCTCCTCGGACAGCTCGCCGGTGCGTCGCACGTCAGGTGCGGCGCTGTGGCTGGCGCCGCCCGCGGCCACGCGCACGGCCGTCGCCTTGCGAGACGCGTTGCGGCTCAATGTGCGGTCAGCGGACGCACCGGCAGTCAATCTGCCTTCGGCGGCCGGACGGAGTACCTCGGCCAGCTCGCTCAGCGGCATGCGTGAAAGCGTTCCGATGTCATGCCCGGCAAACCGGACCTGAAGCGACTCGCGCTTCAGGCGCTTTCCCTCGCAGGTGGGGCAGACGGAGCCTGTCATGAACCGGGCCGCGCGTCGCTTCATCGATGCGCTCTGTGTTGTCGCAAAGGTGTGAAGGACGTACCTGCGCGCACCCATGTAGGTTCCCTGGTAGCTGGGTTCCAGCTTCTGGCGCAGGGCGGCGCGGGTCTCGGCAGGAGTGAAGCCGGCATACACCGGCACCGTTGGCTGCTCATCGGTGAAGAGAATCCATCGGCGGTCCTTCTTCGAGAGCTCGCGCCACGGGGTGTCGACGTCGTAGCCCAGACTTACCAGGATGTCGCGCAGGTTCTGGCCCTGCCAGGCCGGAGGCCACGACGCGATCGCGCGATCGCGAATGGACAGCGAGTCGTCGGGCACCATGCTCTCTTCGGTGACCTCGTACACGCGGCCCAGGCCGTGACACGTCGGACACGCGCCTTGAGGGGTATTGGGCGAGAAGTCTTCCGCGAAGAGCATGGCCTGTCGCGCCGGATACGAGCCGGCGCGCGAATAGAGCATGCGAAGCAGGCTCGAGATCGTGGTGAGGCTGCCGACGGAGGAACGCGCACTGGGCGTGCTTGCCTGCTGGCGCAGGGCAACCGCCGGTGGCAGGCCTTCGATGGAATCGACATCGGGCACGCCTACCTGGTCGATGAGGCGGCGCGCATAAGGCGAAACGGACTCGAAGTACCGGCGCTGTGCCTCGGCATAGAGCGTGCCAAAGGCCAGAGACGACTTGCCCGAGCCGGACACGCCGCTGAACACGACCAGCGCGTCCCGTGGTACGTCGACGCTGACGTTCTGCAGGTTGTGCTCGCGCGCGCCACGCACGAGAACGAAGTGGCCGCGGTCCACAGTCTTTGGGGACGCGGGCGCGAACCGTTTGCGCTCGCCCTGGTCAGTGGATGAGCCCTCGCGGCCAGGGAAAGGTGTCTTGGTCATGGCAGAACACCGTAAGGAACGCCATGAGTCGAGTGGGTGGGACATCGGAGGGCGCAGACGTGGGAGGAACCGACCTTTGGCAGCTGGAGCATCCAGCAGCCACCGGACGCCGTGTCACGTGCGCGGGGAATGACCGCCTGCCCACGCTATGGCCCCGCGCCCAAGGCCAGTCCAGCGCGGCGTGCCCGAACGCGAACGCCGAGAGCCGCTCACGCCCGGCAGCACGACGGGTGGTCTTTGCCATCGCCGCCGGCCGCGCTGCGCTTCCAAGTCGGGGCGAAGGCGCGAAAACTTGGCAAGGTCACTTTCGTTGGTTGAGGTGGACACGCACGTCCTCAGCCCGATCGCCCACGTCCCTTACCGCGAGCCGCAACTCCACTTCGGAGCAGCCGAAGGCCAACATCCAGGAACGCACCTCGTGCAGCTGCGTCACGTCGACCCGTCTCTCGTCCGGTGGGATGTCGATGGTCTCGTCAGTCATCTCGGTGTTTCTCCTTTGAGTCACGACATTGCCGTGGCCGGACCCGTCGACCCGTCGGCGGAGGCTGAAGGCGCGGACGGCGGCGGCCTACGTCTTGCGTTCACGGTGTCCGCTGACAGCCTCGAAGCCGCCTGTCGGTGAAAACCGTCACATGGACCTGGACGACTTCCCACCGATGCTGCTCGACGAGCGTCCTCTGGGCTTTGATCTGCCTGGATGGATTTACGAGATCAAGCTCGATGGCTACCGCGTCACGGCGATGTTTGGCGACCGGCAGTGCCGGCTCCCGTCCCGCAACGGCGCGGACTCTACGCGCTGGTTCCCCGAAGTTGCCAAAAGCCTTGCGTCACTTCCCGTAGGGTCGCTGGCGATCAACAGCGAGCGCTTCATCATCGACGGCGAGGTGTGCGTCTTCGACGATCTCGGCCGGAGCGACTTCGGTCGACTCCAGACTCGCGCGCGGCGGCAGGGCTGGTACCAGGGCTGCGACCTGGTTAGATTCGCGGCCTTCGACCTCCTTGTCTACGACGGAATCGATGTGACAGAGCAGCCCCTCGTGCAACGCAAGGCACTGCTTGCCGAGCTGCTCGACCCGGCGCCGGATGGCGTCCTTGCAGTGAAGCACTTCGACACGGACACCGAGCGCATCTTCAAGGAGGAAGTGATCGACCTGGAGACGGAAGGGTTTGTCGCAAAGCGCCTGGAGAGCCTGTACGTGCCGGGTATCCGGTCGCGCGACTGGGTAAAGATCAAGCGCCCGGCGGTGGTCCCGACAGAGCGGTTCAAGGACGGAGAAGCCCCGCCATGACGTGGCGCGTCACCCTCCCCAACGGCAGTGTGCTGCTGTACGACGACTGGTTCACGGCCCATATCGAGGCGTCTCTGCAGGAATACACGTTGTGCGTTCCGCTGATTCCGGAGGAGGTGGAGGACGAGCTCCCCAGCACCGGGTCGTAGCTGAGTCTGGCCGCCGCCAGGTGTTTCCGGGGCGCCCGCGCCTGCGAGAGATCAGGCCAGACGGCGCAGGAGGACGGACGTTGCTTCGTCATCGTCGATGGCCGGACCTCACGAAGGTGCCGGTGATGCGCGCTTCGCTTGGCATCGCGTCAACGCGCATCGAGGTAGCTCTGGAGCGCAGCCAGTTCGTGATCGAACCGCTCCACGAGGTGCCGCACGGCGGCCACGTGCCCGCCCTCGGCCCTCTGTTCGAGGTCCGAGCAGAGCTTGCCCAGGCGCGAGGCGCCGATCGACCGCGCCGACGACTTCAGTCGATGGGCCACGTCGGCCACCTCGCGCATGGCGTTCTGCTGCAGCGCCTGCCACAGGGCTGCTCGCGCGTCGACGCCCGAACGGCGAAAGGTGTCGAGCACATCGGCCATCACGGACGGGTCGTCGCCGATCAGCGCCGAAAGTACGCGCAGGTCCGCCGGCGCCTCCGGCGGCGTCAGGGCGAGCCCCGCATCGATCGCCGCCTTGAGGTCGACGAGGCGCACGGGTTTGCTGAGGTAGGCGTCCATGCCGGCCGAGAGGCAACGCAGTTCCTCGTCGCGCAGCGCGTTGGCGGTCAGGGCGATCACGGGCGTGTGACAAGCGGTCGGCTCTTCGCGACGGATCGCCGCGACCAGCGCGTAGCCGTCCATGGCGGGCATGTGCAGGTCGGTGAGCACCAGGTCGTAGCCGCCGCGCTGCCACAGCGCGAGCGCCTGCTGTCCGTCGGCCGCCACATCCGCCGCGAAGCCGATCAGGGCCAGCTGGCGCAGGATCACCTTGCGATTGGTCTCGTTGTCTTCCGCGATCAGGATCCTTGGCATCGCTGCGGTGGCTGCCGGGGTGCGGGTCGAGGCCACCACCGGTGGCGTGTCGGCCACCGGGTCGTCCTCGGGGTTGCCACTGGCGAGCGACAGCGCTCTGAAGAAGGTACGTCGCGGCAGTGAGTTGGCGTCGACACGCAGCAGACCGTCCGCTTCGATGCGCGGACGCCGCAGCTCGCCCCAGCCGAGCACCATGAAGCGGTCGCGCCCATCCTCGCGCGTCGGTGCCAGCGCGCGACAAGCATCCAGGCTCATGGGCGGCGTGGCGGGGAGCATCAGCCACAGCAGGTCGCAAGCGCCGCGCGACGCCGCGGCGGCGTCTGCGGACGTGGCAAAGCGCTCGACGCACGCGCCTGCGTGGCGAAGCAGCATCGAGAGATCGTCGCCGAGCGACGTCTCGGTCCCGACGACGCGACAGCGCAGGCCCGCGGCCCGCGGCTCCGACCCGTCGACCGCCGCTGCCGCGTTGACATCCCGCGCCAGCCGAAGTCGCACCGCAAAGCGCGAACCCTCGCCGAGGGTGCTCGTGACCGAGATCTTCCCGCCCATCAGTTCCACCAGCATGCTGGAGATCGCCAAGCCGAGACCGGTGCCGCCGAAGCGCCGCGTGGTCGAGACGTCGGCTTGGGAGAAGGGCGTGAACAGCTGTGCAAGGGTGGCCTTGTCCATGCCGATGCCGTCGTCCTCGACGATGAAGTCGATGGTCACCGCGTCCGGGTGCCGCGCGACCAGCAATGCCCGCACCGAGACTCGCGAGGCGCTCGCGCGCCCGCTGGAGAACTTGATCGCATTGCCGGCGAGGTTGACCAGCACCTGCCGCAAGCGCGTCTCGTCGCTGATGACGACGTCGGGTATGTCGGGGTCGACATGCACCGTGAAGCGCACGCCGCCCGCCATGGCCCGGTGGTCGAACATGCCGCCCATCTTCTCCACCATGTCGGCCAGGCGGACCGGCTGGGCCTCCAGCGTGAGTCGACCGGCCTCGATCTTGGAGAAGTCGAGGATGTTCTCGACGATGCCGAGCAGTGAGAACCCCGAGTCGCGGATCAGGTCGACCACCTCGAGCTGGTCGCCGGTCAGCGTGCTGCGATGCAGGACGTCGATCATGCCGATGACGCCGTTCATCGGCGTTCGTATCTCATGGCTCATCGCGGCGAGGAACGACGACTTGGCGCGGCTGGCCTGTTCGGCTTCGTCCCGCGCGAGCTCGAGGTCGGCGGTTCGCGACAGCACGCGCGCCTCGAGCTCGATGTTCATCTCGCGCAACGCGTCCTGGTCGCGCTTGCGCTCGGTGATGTCCTGCACCATGACCACGATGCCGATGACCTGATTGTCCGCATCGCTGTAAGGCACCTTGTCTGTCTGCAGCCAGACCGTCTTCCCGTTGCGTTGCGCCTTCTCCAGTACGCCGAGGCGGGGCCGCCCCGAACGGATGATGTCCTGGTCTTCGGTGCGCATGTGCGCCATCTCCGGATAGAGGTCGATGGCCGACCGGCCTTCGAGGTCGTCGACGGTCTGGCCCGTGAACTCGGCCGCGCGGCGGTTCACGCGCACCACCACGTCCTGCGTGTCCTTGAACCAGATCATGGCCGGCACCAGGTCGAACAGGATGCGCAGTTCCGTGCGCTGGCGCTGCAGGTCCTGGTGACTGCGTGCGATCTCGATATCGGCGCGCCTGCGCTCGCTGATGTCGCGCATGACCGCCGATAGCGACGCGACCTGCCCATCGATGCCCTTGTGGGCGACCAGGACCTGGGATACCGGAAACTCGCGGCCGCGGCGGGCGCGCAGGATGGTCTCGCCGCTCCATGTGCCGTCGCGGACCGCGGTCCGGATGCCCTCGGCCACGATCTCCCCGCTGCCCTGTAGCGACACGAAATCCCATGCCAGGGCATCGGCGAGGATTTCCGCGTCGTCCACTTCGAGCGCCTTGCGACCGGCGCCGTTGAGATACAGCAGATGCCCCGTGGCGTCGCAGATGCCGACCAGATCGGTGGTGGATTCGAGGATGGCGGCCAGGCGAGCGCGTTCGGCGTCGCCGCGCTTTTGCGCCGTGACGTCCTGCAGCGCACCGTGCACGCGCGCGATTGCCCCGGCGGCATTGCGTTGGGCCTCCCCGGTGCAGCGCACCCAGATGGCGCGCGACTTTGCCGTGCGCATCTGAAGCTCGACGTCGAACGACTCGCCGCTTTGCACGCAGGTCTCCAGGGCCCGTCGGATCAACGCCACCGACTGCGGCGCATAGAAGGCGAAGGCCTCGTCGAGCGTCGGCACCGTGGTGGAAGGCACCTCGAGGATCTCGCGCACGCCTTCGGACCACAACACATGGTTGCTCGGGAGTTTCAGCGCCCAGCCACCCAGATGTGCGGTGCGGCCGGCGATGCGCAGCAGCGACTCGCTTTCGCCGAGGCGTTGCTCGGCACTGCGTCGTTCGATCGCGGCCCAGGAGCGTTCCACGGCTTCCTGCACCGTGGCGACTTCGCCCGCGCTCCAGCTGCGCGGCCGGGTCTGATGCACCGCGATCAAGGCGCGCAGTTGTCCGCGTTTCACGAGCGGGCAGCAGACGATCGCCTCGATGCCGAGCTTGCCGAGGATTTCGCTGCCATGGCCGCCGTGCAACTCGCGCTCGACGTCCCGCATCACCAGCGGCCGGCCCGCCTTCAGTTCGGCCACCATCTCCGTGCCGAAGCGCGACAGCACATAGTCGCCGACCGTGCTTGCGCAATCGACCGCATGGTCATGCACGATCCGAAAGCGCTCGCCGTCTTCGTCGACGTCCGCGTAGGCGCACCGCGACGCCTGCAGGTGTTCCGCGAGCATGCGGCAGGTGGTGTCCATGATCTGGGCCGATTCGCTCAGTCCGCGTGTCGCGAGCGCGAGTTCGCAGAGGAAGTCGGTGCGCTTGCCGCTTTCGGCCAGCACCTCCCCGACCAGCATCCTTTCGCTGATGTCGCTGTGCATGACCACGACGCCGTCGACGCCCGCGCGCCCGGGCGTGGCCATCGGCGTCATCGTGATGCGGAACCAGCGCCGCCGTGCCGGTGTGTGGCAGGGATAGTCGAGCGCGAAATGCTGTGTCTCGCCGCGCAGCATCGCGCGCAGCCCGGCCGCGGTCTGCCGTGCGTAGGGCGCATCGGCGCCCAGCGCGCGATCACAGACATCCAGATAGTTGGCGCCGACGTCGTCCTTGGCATGCGCCGCACCCTCACCGCGCGCAAATTCGCGCCAGGCGAGGTTGACCGACACGATCACCGCATCCTGGTCCAGCACGGCCACGTTCGCGGGCAGCGCGCTGATGACGTCGCCCAGCAGGCCGCCGAGCCGGGGATCGCTGGCTTGCAGCCGTGGCGGGGCGGCGTCGAACCCCGCTTTCATCCGGCCAGAACCGGCGGGCGTGTCGCGTGGGCGGGTGAGGGCTCGCGCGCGCCGTAGAGAGCTCGGCGCAGGCGCAGTTCGCTGTCTGACAGCACGGTGTCGCTGCGCCAGCGCTCCAGCGCCATCTGGATCGTGGCGTGCAGGCCCCGTTCCGTGAAAGGCTTCAGCAGGTAGCCGTAGGCACCGCTGCCGCGCGCCCGCCCCAGCACCGCGTCTTCGGAGTAGGCCGTGAGGAAGACGACCGGCACGCGACGCAGCTTGGCGATCGACGCCGCTGCCTGGATGCCGTCGCCCCCGGCGCCCAGGTTGATGTCCATGAGCACCAGGTCGGGCTGCGTTTCCCGGGCCAGATCGATCGCCTGGTCGCTGGTCGCAGCGGGCCCGATCACTTGGTAGCCCAGTCGGCCCAGGGTGTGCTGCAACAGCAGCGCGACGACGCTGTCGTCGTCGACGACCATAACCCGGACCTTCGCATCCTTCGCGACGTCGCCTGTCGGCAAGGCTAGCGCCGGCGGCTGGGCCGCCATCACCGGGCGCTCGGCCGGCCCGCCGCGCACAGTGCCAGCGATCGGGTCGCACAGGATCAGCGAGGCCCGGTAGGCCGCACGGCCTGCGAGCTTGGTGTGCAGGCCGAGCTTCTTCCAGTCCTCCTCGCGCTCCTGCGGGGTCATGGCATGCGGCGGGTCGGTCAGGGTGTGCGCCACCGCCAGCAGTGAGATGGCCGAGCGCAGGCAGAAATTGACGGCCGAGATGGCGGGGCGGGACTTGAAGTTCTGATCCTCCGTCTCGCGCACCTGCTGCTGTTCGTCGTCGCTTAGGGCCATCAGCTCGGTCGGCGACTGGAAATTCACGGCTTCGAGCTCGCTGAAGATGTGATGCGACGCCAGCTCGATGACGTCGATCGCGCGCACCAGAAGATCGGCAGGGCTGGTCGCCACGGGGGAAGAAGGTGTCATGGGGTCCTTTTGTTCAGCTCGACATCGGGGGCATGATCGGTGCCGCTCTCGGGTCCTCCAGCGTGCTGAACTGGGCCTTCAAACCCGACACGGCTCCTGCCCACCGGGTATATGATTATTTTTTCATCATAACGGATTAATTTAATATCAAGGCGGAAAGGCCGTTTCATGACACTTCACCGTTTGATCCGCGAGGGTCGCCTCGCGCTCGGCATGACCGAACAGCAGTTCGCCGATGCGCTGGGCGTGAGCCGGGGTGCGGTTCAGTCTTGGGAGAAGCCAGGCGGCACCGCGCCGAAGCGGGCCAACCAGCCGCGTGTCGCCAAGCTGCTGGGGATGTCGGTCGCCGACATGCTGTCCGCCACGGCCAACTTCGGCCCCGACGCCCCGACGCGCCAGACGCGCGCGGTGGTGCCGCTGGTCTCCGAGGTGGAGGCCGGCAACTACACCGCCATCGACAATTTCAAGGGCGTCGATCACCTCGAGACCATTCCGGTGACGACGCCGGTCCAGCGCCACACCTATGCGCTTCGCGTCCATGGCGACAGCATGGAAGGCACCGGCAGGGACTCCTTCCCCGAAGGGTCGCTGATCGTCGTCGAACCCCAGATGGCGCCGTTGCCGGGCGACTACGTGATCGTGCTCAACAAGGCCAACGAGACCACCTTCAAGCAGTTGGTCAAGGACGCGGGCGAGCTGTTTCTCAAGCCGCTCAACCCGCGTTATGCCATCCGTCCGCTGGGCGACGCGGTGGTCATCGGCGTGGTCCGCGAGCTCATCAAGCGCTTTCGCTGAGCGCTTCTCAAGTGCGCGCACCGGCTTGCGGACCGGGACGGGGCTGACGTGGGTCGAGGTGCAGAGCCCCGTCAGACCCCCAGTGCACACGACGGACGTGGGCACTGGGAGCGTCGCACCTTGCTGGTACCTGGCGCCTCGGAAAGCGTGAAATGCGGATTCGAGGCCTAGCTGTCGAGGCGGGCCGTTTGACGGGGCCGCGAGCTCGATGGAGCGGCGCCTCCCGGTAGGCAGCTGACCACCGTTGATCATCGCTGCCCGCCTGAATTCGGCTTTGCAGCACCGTTTGCTGCCTCCCGCGGCCGGCTACCGAACCAACGCTGAATCGAACTGTGTGCGAACCTAGAGCTGCCGCATGTTGAACGGAATCGGTCCGGAGTCGTCCGACCTCGTCACCAGGAACAAACCGGTCTTCGGCCCCTTGTACCCACCCACGTCGTACACCAGTTCATCGAACATGTCGCCCACCTGGACGAGGTACCGGCGCGGCGTCGGCGGCGAAGGCACGCTCAGGACGACGGGCTCCTTGCGCAGGCCGCTGCTCCATAGCCGTCGATGCTTACGATTCACTCGAGACCGCGGCAGACAGGTATGTGGCACCCTGAGCAACCCGCTGGGCGCAGAATGCATCGAGGTCTGGCACGCACCACGACGGTCCTTCAAATCTGGATTCTGGGATGCGCAAGGGCCGGTAGGCGCCTTCTGGAAGGACAAGTCGCGGCAGGCACGCGGCATCGCCCTGAAGCGGGCGTCCGATGAGTTCGTCTCCTGCGAAGTCGAAGCACGAAGCGCGAAAAATGTCACGCTTGCAGACGCATGCCGGGCGGCGACCTACCAGAATTGTTAGTTACCTTTTGTTTGCGCTCCATGCCCAATCAAGGCATGGACATCGCACACCTTCTGAGCCGCTCCGAGATCCGCGTTCACCTTGCCGAAGACGCACTGATTGCTTGCGACATACGACGAACCATGGGCGCATCGAGGGTAGCGCGCAAGGCCACGTTCGATTTCAAGCTCGCTGGACGGGCGGGCGCCATGGAAGCGCTGGCGCGCTGGATCGCCACCGCCCCCGCACGACGCTCCATCGTGTGGGTGGTCGGCCCCGCCGATGCCCACTACTTCGTGTTGCCGTGGTCACCCGCCTGCATCGACCGGGCGCTGCGCGACGCCTATGCGCGCGAGCGCTTCGAGGAACTGTTCGAGCGTGACGCGCTGCAGTGCAAGTTCTGGTTCTCCAAGCAAACGGCCGGAACGGGACAACTGGTGTCCTGCATCTCCAACGAGCTCCATGCCGAGCTGGCGGCGCACGCCGAGCGCGCCCGGTGCGAACTCGAGGGCATCAAGCCGACGCTGTCGACGGTTTGGGACCGATTCCGGGACATCCTCGAAGGCGAACAGGGCACGCTGTGCGTGATCGAAGGCGACCAGCAGGCCATCGTTCGCCATGATGGCACCTACATCGAGCAGATCACGGTGAAGTCTGGCAAGGACGTGAAGACCTTGCCTACCGCACGCCACGGCAAGGTGCGGCTCTTTTCGAACAGGAGCACACGCATGCCGGCCGCCAGGGACTACGCCGAGCTCAACCTGCCGACCAACCGCGGATTTGTCGCGACGAACGATTCGGCCTATTCGTTTGCTCTCTGCGGCCCCCTCTGAGCGCCTCGATGCTCAGGGCAGGTTTGTTTCTCATGTCTCCGGTCCTGTCGATAGGCCTGATCGGCGCATTTGGTATTGCCACGTTGGCGGTGGTCTTTGGGCTCTGCTTGCTAACCGTGGTGTTTTCCTCCAGCAGGATCGAAGAAGGCGACGACGTGCCGGACACCGAAACCCAGCGCGCAGCCCTTGGCGTGTGACAAAGTCAGCCGGCGTCGTGCGTTGAACACGATCAGTGCGTGGGTCTCGCGATCACCTTGCGCTGCCGTGCCTCGACTTCGATCCAGCACGCGAAGATCGGGTGCCCGCCAACGATCATCGGTGGCCCTGCGCGGTGTGCGCGAAACCCTTCCCGGCGCAGCAGGCGTTCAATACCCAGCGGTGACACCGTGATGATCCGCTCGGCGCCTTGCGCGGCCGCTACCGCGATCGATTCCTCCAGCAGTGCGACCGCCACCTCCGATGAGAACTGGCTCAGGGCGCTGGACTGTGGCGCGTCAAAATCGACGGCCGCGAAGCGCGACAGCTCCCATACCCGCGGATCGCAGGGCGGGGGGGCGCCGCCCAGCAACTGCGGAAAGACCTCGCCAAGGAGGTAAGGGCTCGTCGTCGGCAACAGTCGCGCTGTTCCCACGACCTGGGCATCGGCGTTGCGCGCCGCGAGATACAGCGTGTCGTTGTGGTCGAACTGGTCCCGTTCGAGCCCCTGTTCCGTCACGAGGTCCCAACCCAGGGTCTCCACGAAGACCTTGTAGCGATAGCGTCCCACGTCCTCCATGACTTGGGGTGCGAGATGAGCAGGCCGGCCGGCAATTATTTCCATTTGTGTCTTTCCCGAGGTGTGTCGGGTGCATTTCAGCGTCGGCTCGGCAGTCGCGAAACTATCAAATCTGGTAGGTCAGGTGGAATAGCGCTGGCACACGGCATCGAATGCCTGAACGTTCCAGTCGAAGGTGTCGATGAAATTCGCCAGAACCTCGAGACTTTCGTCCCAAGGAAGCGGCTCATGGTCGGCACGTACCACGAGCACGTTGGTGCGCGGAAGCCCTTGGCGGACGACGTGCGGCGAAGCCTGGCGGGTCTCCAGGTGCCAGTCCCAGCCCAGCGTGAGGCCGGGCTCTTGCGCGCTGACCCATTCGGTGTATCCAGACAGATGTGTGCCGGCGCCGCATCGGGACCCTGCTGCGCCTTGTTCCGCCTCATCGATTCCGGAAATGAGATGCGTGAGCGTCATGCGCTCGAGATCCTGGGGGCGAAGCCGTAGCAACCCATCGGCTGTAAATGTACTCATAGGGATATTTTGTGATGGGAACGGCGGTGCGCCGCGCCATCTCAGAGCTTGCGTGTGCGCAACGCATAGATCAACCCCCACTTTTAAGAGGCTCCATGCGAGCGAGGCAGAGTTCACAATCAGTGAAGATTTCGGGAACCTGACGGCTGCACTGTGCACTTTGAGATTGTCATAACGTTGGATTGCGCGCATCGTAAGGAAACCCGGGGAGCTGTCGTCACCGTTGCCACCCTTCAGACCTAGTCTGTTCGCCGCTTTTCACACTCACGTTCCATGCAGCCGTTTCACGAAAATCTCCTGACCGCGCTCGACCGCGCGGTCGACGAGGAGGAGGTGTTTCAAGCGCTGCTGGCAGCAGCCCGGCAACTGGGTTTCGAGCACTGCGCGTATGGTCTGCGCCTGGCCGTCCCGATCTCCAATCCGAAGGTCATTACGCTGAACAACTACCCGCTTGTCT
Organism: Variovorax jilinensis; assembly: GCF_030316885.1. GTDB lineage: Bacteria > Pseudomonadota > Gammaproteobacteria > Burkholderiales > Burkholderiaceae_C > Variovorax > Variovorax jilinensis. Next base: position 110,962 of record NZ_JASZYQ010000009.1, read on the forward strand.
GGCAAACCCGCTATATGGAAGCAGGCTACTTGGCGATCGATCCCAGCGTGCGCCACGGGCAGAGCAACCAGACCCCGATCCTCTGGGACGATGCCCTCTTTTCATCGGCTGAGACGCTTTGGGCCGAGGCCAAGGACCAAGGTCTGCGGCACGGCTGGGCCCAGTCCAGTCTCGACGGGTTTGGCGTGGGCGGGATGCTGACGCTATCTCGCTCCTGCGAGGTATTGACGGCGCTCGAACTGCGCGAGAAGGACAGCGAAATGCGATGGCTGGTCCAGGCCGCGCACATCTCGCTGTCGCGCTTGATGAAGCGGAAACACGCGCCACAGCCCGTGGTCCCGCTGACCCCGCGCGAGATCGAGGTCCTGAAATGGAGTGCTGACGGGAAGACGGCCAGCGAGATCGGCGAAATCCTTTCGATCTCCGTGCCGACGGTGAACTTCCACATCAAGAACGTCGTTCACAAGATGAAGGCGGCCAACAAGACCGCTGCCGTGGTTCAGGCGCTGATCTCTGGATTGCTGCACTGATCGCAACGGCTGGGGACACCAGCTGCAATCGACTTGATGACCGACCAGATCCTTCGCGCTTTCACATTCTGGATACGCACCAAGTTGCGCGACGAATGTCGTGCCTATCTGGAGAGCACCAAGCTCAAGGAACTCGCGCAGGCGCCGGGCTGTCGGCGATCTGCCGCCCTGTTCCGCAATCTCGGGGACGGCACCACCGAGGTCGTGGTGATTTCCTTGTGGCAATCGATCGACTGCATCAGGGCGGCATTCGCCGAAGACTTTCAGCAACCGGGTATCGATTCCGCCGTGCGCCACAAGTTGTTCGACCGCGAGCCGACGGTGCGACACTATGCGATCAACGACGGGGATGCATTGGCACTGGTGCCGCCAGACTGGCACTAGCCTGATTTCCTCGTCTGGAGCCACTCGCGCACCTCTACTCGCCTGCCTTCCGCAGGTCGTGCTGTGAGAACGGCTGTCAGGCCCATCGCGAGCGCAGTGCGATCGTGCACCAGCCTTCGCGGGTCAAGCGGGCGGCTTTGGTACCTGGTCGTAGCGCATGTCGGCTGGAGAGTGGCGGGCGATCTCTGCCCTCTGGTCCGTCTCGGCCTTGACGTGGGCCGGACGTGCCAGGATCTCCTGCTGCCAGGCCGCGAGGGCGGGCAGGTCACCAAGCAGGTCGAGGCCGCGGGCGACCTTGAGGATGGACGCGAACATGAGGTCGGCAACCGTGAAGGTGTTGCCGACCCACCAGTCGCGCCCGTCGCGGGCCTTTTCCAACGCGGCAAGGCGCTCCTTCGCGAGTGCCCTCACAACGGGCTTGCGGGCGTCCTTTACTGCGTCGTCGTCCATGAAGTATTCGACCTCGGCGACATTGAAGAGAAACGGTTCTATCGAATTCAGGCCGGCGATCACCCATTGAATCGCGGCGGCACGCTCAGGCGTCCCTTCGCCGCCAATGCATCGCCCCGCTCGCATCGCCACGTCGAGCACGATGGCGCCACTTTCGAACATCGGTGGCCGACCTTCCTCCTCCAGCACGGGCAACTGCCCGAATGGCTGCAGGCTGTGCCGATAGCCCGCCGACTTCATCGTCGGCGCGTCGACGAGTCGGACCCGGTAGGACCAGTCAACCTCGTTGAGGATCCAGCGCACGCGGTGGTCGCGAACTTGACCGGCCGCAAATGGCGGCGCCCATTTCATGGCTGTGAGGGTGATCATCTGACTGTCTCCAGTTGAACATCGGACCGGGAATGCGCCCGCACCTTGGGAAGAGCCGTCGGCTCGCCCTTGCGATGGTCCGCCGCACGACCACACTCCCTGCGCGACGGACCAGATCGCCGATTTTCCCGAAAAGTGGCCTCGATTTCGACCTGTATTTCCGGACTCGAGGCGTAGGGCCATGCATCGGAATCGATGCTGAATCTTCCATGAGAACCACCGTCGCCATCGAAGACGATCTCTTCGACAAGGCCTGGGAGATGGCCGACCCGGATATGGAGCGTCAGGCATCTTCGGCGAAGCCCATGCGAGACCGCCTGCTGCAGCAGGCCCACGATAGGGGCGGGTTATCGCAAAGCATGCGCCAGGCGGAATCCGCGAGTGTCCGCTTTCTGAACTGATTGCAGACGACCATCGGTAGGGCGCGACAGGCGCGGATGGGCCCGAAGCGGCAGTACGCCTTCTCCGAAAGCAGACTCACGGCCTGCGTCGTGCCGAGAGTGGCCTCGAAGTTCGCGCGCCGCATCGGCATGTATAGAATTCACAGTGGCGTCTCTCCACGCCTCCCGTCCGCGGAAAGGGCTGCGCCCAGGTTTCAGATCACAGCGCATTCACATGCGACTCCCGGCCAACCAGCGGACAGGCCGACTTTGGAGATCGTATGTCCAACGACCAACGCGCCTCGGCCTCCAACGGCCACATCAACCTCGAGCAACAGCGCAAACGTGCCAAAGAGCTGTTGGTTAGGCTTAAAAATGGGGGCGCATCCGCGCAGGAATCCGCCCTCGAACGACTGAGTTCTTACTCGGGATCGCCTCGACTGGCAGATGCGCAGTGGCTCATCGCGCGTGAGCTTGGATTCGCAAGCTGGCCCAGGCTGAAGGCTCATGTCGATGCGGTCGAGTTCGCTGCCTTGCATCCCCGATTCGCGGCGGACGATGAGCCCGGGGTCCAGCACTGGCGCTGCGGAAACGACATTGCTCACAGCTTGCGGCTCGCGGGCTTCCAAGGTGAGTTCCACATGTTCGCGGACCCTCTGTGCATGGGCCCGGTACCGGACCTTCCCGACCTCGAATTCATCAGGTTGCGCAGCGAATTCGTGAGCAGTTCCTTTGAAATGCCGATGGAAGATGCCCGGCGCCGCATGGAGGGTGAGTACCAGGATCTTGCCCGGATGAGGCGGGCTCGACGTGCCGTCCTTTGGTGCGATGCGGACGCCTACGATCAGCTCTTCCTCATGGCGCTTCTGGCGCGGATGGATACGTTGCCGGAATCGGTGGAACTGATCGAGATCAGCCATGTCCCGGGGGTAGAGCGCTTCATAGGAATCGGCCAGCTGGCGCCCGAAGTGCTCGCTTGGCTGTGGCCGCAGCGAAGGCGTCTGGACGCAGCGGCCTTCGCGCTTGCACGCACAGCGTGGAAGGCGTATCGAGACCCCTCGCCGCAAGCCTGGGCTGAACTCAGCCTCGACGAAACCCCTTCGCTGCCGTTCTTGGCACCTGCCCTGCGTCGTCAGTTGCAGGAGCTTCCCTCGCTGTGCGACGGCCTGTCGTTGACTGAGCGGCTCATGCTGCGGATCACCCAGGAGCTCGACCGTCCGACGCTTGGGCAGGTCTTCAATGAGTTGACGAGCGTTCGCGAACCGCTTCCATTTCTAGGAGATTCGATGTTCTACGCATTGGCGCGCACCTTGATCGACGGTCCAGCCCCGTTGATGCGACAGTTCGATGTCCAGCATCCCTGGCCCCGCCGACCGCTCGAACTCACACCACTCGGCAAACAGGTTCTGGCCGGCAAGGCTTACTGGCTGGATCACGCAAGCGCGGTGCGTTGGGTCGGCGGCACGAAGATCGAGCCTGGGCGTCCCCATTGGGCCCTCGATGACCTGCTCGTTCCCAGGTGGCGCCTCTAGCAAGCGCGATCGCGCTTGTGGTTTTTGCGGCAGCGTGCGGTGACAAATCGTCAGTCCAGGCGGCGCTATCCAAGGTCGGCTCCTGGCCCAGGGCCGAAGTCAGAGGCATCGCTCAGCTTCTCCATATACGGGCGCTGCTTGCGGACTGCATCGGTGTCCACTGCCTTGTCCTAGACCACACCCTCTAGGCCAGGAAGCCGCTCGCCAGTGCCGCGGCAGCCGCACGGGTTTCGACTCCCAACTTCTCGAAGATGTGTTCGAGGTGTTTGTTCACGGTGCGCGGGCTGGTGCCGAGAATGTCGCCGATGTCGCGATTGGTCTTGCCCTTGGCGAGCCACGACAGCACTTCGGTCTCGCGGGGCGTCAACGCCGCCTCCGTCAGGCGGGCCGAGGGGCCGGGCTCGTCGCGCTGCACGGCAAGCAGCAGCATGGTCTCGCCGAGCGTCGCGGTCCCCAGATTGCGCACCGACAACCGAAGGCCGCCCTCGGTGCAAAGCCGCAAGTGGGCGTCGGGTTCGAGTGCAGCTTCGAGAGTCCCAGGCAGGTGGCCAGGTATCTTGGGGGCGCCGAGGGCTTGCAACCAGAGCGCCGCCTGCGGCGAGCGCCAGGCCAATCGGCCTTGCGCATCGACGAACACCACGCCCATGCCCGCAACGTCGACCGCGTCACGCGCCATCCGCGTGATGCGTGCGTTGCGCGTGTGCGTGTGCAGGCGCGCGAGCACTTCCTGGGCGCGTATCGGCTTCACCACGTAGTCGACGCCCCCGCTCGCAAAGCCTTCCACCACGTCCTGCGAATCGGACATCCCGGTCATGAACAACACCGGGATATGGGCCAGCGCCGGATCGGCCTTGATGCGACGGCAGGTCTCGAACCCCGACAAGCCTGGCATGATGCCGTCCAGCAGGATCGCATCGGGCACCACCAGTTCCAGCCGCTGCAGCGCGGACTCGCCGTCGGGCGCCACCAGCACGGTGTAGCCGCTGGCTTCCAAGGTGTCACACAGCATGCCCAGGCTGCTGGGCGCATCGTCCACCACCAGAACTACGGGGCGTTCGGTCTCAGGGTTGGGGCGCATCGGCCTCCTCTGCGAGGGTTCGCTTGAAACTGTCGAGGTCGAAGCGGGCCACCATCGCGCGCAGGTGCGTGCAGGTAGAAGCCAGCTCCGGGAGGTCGTGCGCCAGCCGATCGAGCGCCTGCTGCAGGCCGCGCACATGACCAACCTGCACAAGCCGCATCAGTTCGAGCCGAGCCTCTTCAGGCAGGCTGGTCAGTTCGGGCGGGGCCAGAGCGGCCGCGGCCGGTGCCGGTGCATGCTGCAGCCATTCCAGGCCGAGGTTGCGCTCGAGCGTCGCGATCAGCTCCGATTCGATCACCGGCTTGCCCACGAAAGCCTGGCAGTCGCTGGCGCGCAGCCGCGCGGCCTGGTTCTCGAACACATTGGCCGAGACGATGATGATCGGCAGAGTGAACCCGGCCGCGCGCACGCGGTCGGCCGTTTCCCAGCCGTCCATGTCGTCCATGCTGAGGTCGAGCAGGATGGCCGACGGCACGTGCGCGCGCAGGCTGTCCAGGCATTCGGTGCCGCTCGCGGCCTCCCGCACGTCGAAGCCCAGCGGCATCAGCATGCCGGCCAGCATCTGGCGCTGCACCGGCTGGTCGTCGACCACGAGCAGCGTGCGGCGCGGGCCGAAGTAGCCCGAGATCGCGCGCTGCGGCTCCGCTTGAGGGCCGGGGTCCGCGATCTCTCGCAGGTAGACGCGCACGCTGAAGGTGCTGCCCTTGGCCGAAGTGGCCGACATGCGCAACTCGCCGCCCATCAGCGAGGTCAGCAGCCCGGTGATCGTGAGGCCCAGGCCGGTACCTGGCTCGCCACCGTGGCGGCGCCCCGCCGCACCGCGCTCGAAGGGCAGGAAGATTCGCTGATGGTCCTGCGCGGCAACGCCGATTCCAGTGTCTATGACGTCGAAGCGCAGCACCTGGTGGCGCGCATCCACATGCAGCGTGACGGTGCCGGCATCGGTGAAGCGCACCGCGTTGCTCAGCAGATTGATCAGGATCTGCCGCAGCCGCTTGGCATCGGCCTGCACCCAGGCCGGAAGCCGGCCGGCTTCGCTGTAGACGAAGGCCAGGCCCTTGGCCTCAGCTTGAGGCCGCACCATGCGCACCACCTCGTCGAGAAAGCCGGGCAGCGCGAGCGGCATCGGCTCGAGCTGCAGCCGGCCTGCCTCGATGCGTGCGAGGTCCAGCAGGCCGTCGATCAGGCCCAGCATGTGCTCGCCGCTCTTGTGGATGGTCTGCAATGCCGCGCGTGGCGGCGGCGCTGACGTGCCGTCGTTCTTGAGCAGGATCTGGGAGTAGCCGAGGATGCTGTTGAGAGGCGTGCGCAGCTCGTGCGTCATGCCCGCAACGTAGCGCGTCTTGGCCTGGTTGGCGGCCTCGGCCGCCTCCTTGGCGCTCTGCAGCGCAGCGTCGGTGCGCTTGTGGGCCTCGATCTCGAGCGTCAGCAGGTGGTTGTGGCGGTTCGACTCCTCCTGCGCCATCTTGCGGCTTTCGCTGCCGAGCACGATCCACCACGCAGCCACGGCTGCGACCATTGACAGCATCGCGAACACCTTGAGAAAGGGCGCTTGCAGGAAGATGCCGGCTGCAGTGGCATTGAGCAAACCCTCCTGCGCGTAGACGATGCCCATCACGGTAGCCAGCATCGCGATCAGCGAGGTCGCAACCAGCAGGTAGTGGGCGACGCGGAAGTTGAGCCGCAGTGCCAGTGGCGGCGGCAACAGCGCCTTGAGCCACACGGCGATCTGCTCGGAGGCGCGGGAGTCCTTCTTGCATGCGTCGTGACAGCGCGACTCGAGCGTGCAGCACAACGAGCAGATCGGCGCGCTGTAGGCGGGGCAATGCGCCATGTCCTCCGATTCGAAGCTGTTGTCGCAGACCGAGCAGCGCACCAGCTGGCCCGGAGTCCAGCGTTGCACGTCCGTGCGCGCGAGGTAGTAGCGCCCGCGCGTGCGCCAGGCAATCAGTGGCGACACCAGCAATGCCGTCAGCAGCGCAATGAAGGGCGAGAACGATTCGGCCCAGCGCCCCAGGACGCCGGCATAGGCCACCATCGCGAGCGTGGCGGCGACCAGCATCGACACCAGGCCGACCGGATTGATGTCGTAGAGGTGCGCGCGCTTGAACTCGATCGCGCGCGGGCTCCAGCCCAGGGGTTTGTTGATGACGAGATCTGCCACCAGCGCCCCGACCCAGGCGATCGCGATGTTGCTGTAGAGGCCCAGCACCTTCTCGAGTGCGGCGAAGACGCCCAGGGTCATCAGGAGGATCGCGATCAGCACGTTGAAGACGAGCCACACGACGCGACCCGGATGACTGTGCGTGAGCCGGGCGAAGAAGTTCGACCAGGCCAGCGAGCCCGCATAGGCGTTCGTGAGGTTGATCTTCATCTGAGAAACGACGACGAACAACGTCGTCACGCCCAGCACCCAGGCCGGATTGTCGAACACGTAGGCGAAGCCCGCGAGGTACATCCGCGTGGGCTCGACCGCGTGCTCGGGCTTGATCTCATGCTGCAGGGCGAGGAAGGCCAGGAAGGCACCGCCCAGCATCTTGAGCATGCCCGGCACGATCCATCCGGGCCCGGCGACCAGCACCGCGGTCCACCAGCGCACGCGGCTCGCCTTGGTCTTCTCCGGCAGGAAGCGCAGGTAATCGACCTGCTCGCCGATCTGCACCACGAGCGAGAACGCCACCGTGGCCGCAGCACCGAACATCAGCGGATCGAAGCCGTTGCTCCCGGAGATGCGGCCCACCAACCCGGTGAAGTCCGAGAAGGCCTGCGGATTCTTGATCAGCACCGCGATGAAGGGGCAGACGAAGAGCAGCAGCCAGATCGGCTGGGACCACAGCTGCAGCGCCGAAATCATCGTGATGCCGCGCATGACGAGCGGAATGATCACTACCGAGGACACCAGGTAGCAGACCCACAGAGGCCAGTCGAAGAACATCTGCAGCGCCAGGGCGAGGATCGCCGCCTCGAGCGCGAAGAAGATGAACGTGAAGCTGGCGTAGATCAGCGAAGTGAGGGTCGAACCCAGATACCCGAATCCCGCGCCGCGGGTGAGCAGATCCATGTCGACGCCGTAGCGCGCCGCGTAGTAGCAGATCGGCAGGCCGGTTAGGAAGGTGATGATGCCGACCACCAGGATCGCCCAGAGCGCATTCTCGAAGCCGTAGCTCAGCGCGATCGCGCCTCCGATGGCCTCGAGCGCGAGGAAGGACGTCGCACCGAAGGCTGCATTGCCGACCCGGAACTCGCTCCACTTGCGAAAGCTGCGCGGCGTATAGCGCAGCGCGTAGTCCTCCAGCGTCTCGTTGGCGACCCAGGCGTTGTAGTCGCGGCGGATGCGGAAGATCTTCTGGCCGGTCACGGGCGAGCGGGCGGGCGGCATGGTCCGTTCTTTCAGGAATGGGGTTTGCCGGTGACTCTGCAAGAAGCGCTCCTTGTTCCATCAACCGCTGGCGCAGACGGGTCGGCCAGTGTCGCCGGGCGGTGCGCAGGCGCGGCTACGTTGATTGACGTATTCGGCTGTACGCGCTCCGTTCATAGAGTGCAGTCCATGGTGCCTGTCGTAGCGCACGCCGCACAGCGGTGGTGCATGCGTCGTCGTGGTGCCTGCCGCCCCCTTCAACCCTGCCTGGAGATTCCTTCATGTCTAGCGACCAACAAGACCCGTCGATCGACCCCACGTCCGAGCGAATCGAGCGCATCGCGCTGGGCCGCCGCCGGCTGCTGCAAGGAGCCGCTGCCTTGCCGGTCATGGGCCTGAGCGGCCTGGCCTTCGCGCAGCAGTTCCCGACCGCCAAGGTCAATACGACCAAGCTCGCCGTCACCGACACCGAGGTCACGGTCGGACAGCTGCATTCCAGCACCGGCACGATGGCGATCTCGGAAACCGGCTCGATCCAGGCCGAGCAGCTCGCGATCGACGAGATCAACGCCATGGGCGGGATCCTGGGCCGCAAGATCAAGGTCATCAAGGAGGATGGCGCGTCCGATTGGCCGACCTTTGCGGAGAAGGCCAAGAAGCTGCTGGTCAACGACAAGGTCGCGACCGTCTTCGGCTGCTGGACCTCGGCTTCGCGCAAGGCGGTGCTGCCGGTGTTCGAGAAGGAAAACGGCCTGCTCTACTACCCGACCTTCTACGAAGGCCTGGAGCAGAGCAAGAACGTGTTCTACACCGGCCAGGAAGCCACGCAGCAGATCATCTGGGGCCTGGACTGGGGTGCAAAGGAGAAGAAGGCCAAGACCTTCTTCCTGGTGGGCTCCGACTACATCTGGCCACGGACCTCGATGAAGATCGCCCGCAAGCACATCGAGAACTTCCAGAAGGGTTCGGTCAAGGGCGAGGAATACTATCCCCTGGGCCACACCAACTTCAACTCGCTGATCAACAAGATCAAGGTCGCCAAGCCCGACTGCATCTTCGCGGCGGTGGTGGGTGGCTCCAACGTGGCCTTCTACAAGCAGCTCAAGGCCGCAGGCATCACGGGCGACAAGCAGTTCCTGCTGACGCTGGCCGTGACCGAGGACGAGATGACCGGCGTGGGCGGAGAGAACTTTGCTGGCTTCTATTCGTCGATGAAGTATTTCCAGAGCCTGCCCAACGAGAACAACAAGAAGTTCGTCGCCGCCTTCAAGGCCAAGTACGGCAAGGACGCGGTGATCGGCGATGTCACGCAGGCCGGCTACCTGGGCCCATGGCTCTGGAAGGCGGCGGTCGAGAAGGCCGGCAGCTTCGACATCGACAAGGTGGTCGCGGCATCGCCGGGCATCGAACTCAAGAACGCGCCCGAAGGCTACGTGAAGCTCGACGAGAACCATCACCTGTGGAGCAAGGCGCGCATCGGGCAGGGGCAGCCGGACGGCACCTTCAAGGTCGTGGCGGAGTCGCCGGACCTCATCAAGCCGGATCCGTTCCCCAAGGGATATCAATAGCCCCCCCGGCTCCGGCGCACTTCGCGTAGCCGGACTTCCCCTCGAGGGGCGATACCTGCGGCCCGGCGAAGCCGGTTCCGCGGTATCCCCGAAAGGGCTCAGCCCCTTGCTTGCTTTCGGAGCGTTGCCGTGAATTTCTCGGAAATGATGAACATCGTCCTGATGCAGGGCTTCGCGGGCCTGAGCCTGTTCGCGGTGCTGCTGCTGATGGGCCTCGGGCTGGCGATCATCTTCGGCCAGATGGGCGTGATCAACATGGCGCATGGCGAATTCATGACCATCGGCGCCTACACGATCTACATGTCGGCGCAACTCACCGAGCATCTGGCGCCCTCGTTCATGCCCTACTACTTCCTGATCGCGATCGTGCTCGCGTTCTTCCTGGCCTTCGCTGCGGGCTGGATCGTGGAATGGGTACTGATCCGCCATCTCTACCGGCGTCCGCTCGATACGCTGCTGGCCACCTTCGGCCTCAGCCTCGGCATGCAGCAGATGTTCCGCACCTTCATCGGTCCCAAGGAAGTGAGTCCGACGCTGCCCGAATGGCTGATGGGATCCTGGTCGCCTTCGGAAGGACTCGACATCCCGATCAATGGGCTCTTCGTCCTGGCGCTGACCGCCGTGGTCACGCTCGGCGTGCTGCTCGCGTTGCATCGCAGCCGCTGGGGCCTGCGCGTTCGCGCCACCGTCGCCAATCGCGTGATGGCCAACGCCACCGGGATCGACACCCAGCGCACCGACCGCCTGACTTTCGCGATCGGCTGCGGCATTGCGGGCGTGGCCGGTGCCGCATTCACGACCATCGGCTCGACCGGTCCGACCTCGGGCTCGCTCTACATCGTCGACGCCTTCCTGGTCGTTACCTTTGGCGGCGCCGCCAGTCTGCTTGGCACCGTGGTCTCGGCCTTCGGCATCGCGCAGACGCAGTCGATTGCCGAGTTCTTCATGACCGGTTCCATGGCCAAGGTGCTGACGCTGTCCATCATCGTCCTGATCCTGATGCTGCGCCCGCAGGGCCTGTTCGCTTCCAAGGTCCGCCGCTGATTCCCAGAAAGCCTTCCTCATGAACACGATCAAGTCGCTCGTCAATCGCTACCAGCTCGCAAGCCTGCTGCTGCTGGTGCTGCTGCTGGCCGTGGTATTGCCGCTCACGCTCGACATCTTCCGCCTCAACCTGGTCGGAAAGTACCTCACCTATGCCTTCGTCGCCGTGGGCCTCGTGATGGTCTGGGGCTACGGGGGCGTGCTGAGCCTTGGGCAGGGCGTCTTCTTCGGCCTCGGCGGCTACGCCATGGCGATGTTCCTGAAGCTCGAGGCCTCCGATCCCGAGACCACCAAGATCCAGTCGACGCCCGGCATTCCCGACTTCATGGACTGGAACCAGATCACGCAGCTGCCGCTCATGTGGCTGCCGTTCAAGAGCCTCACGCTGACGCTGATCCTGGTGGTTGCGGTGCCGATGCTGCTGGCCTGGATCATCAGCTACGCGATGTTCAAGCGGCGCGTCGGCGGCGTCTATTTCGCGATCATCACGCAGGCCGTGGCCCTGATCGTCACGGTGCTGATCATTGGCCAGCAGGGCTACACCGGCGGCGTCAACGGCATGACCGACCTGAAGACCATGCTGGGCTGGGACACGCGCACCGACGGCGCGAAATACATCCTCTACTACGTCTGCGTGGCGCTGCTGATCGCGAGCATCGTGCTGTGCCGATGGATCCAGACCAGCAAGCTCGGCACGCTGCTTCTCGCGATGCGCGACAAGGAGGACCGCGTGCGCTTCTCGGGCTACGACGTCTCGAATTTCAAGGTCTTCACCTTCTGCCTCGCAGCCGGCCTCTCGGGCATCGGCGGCGCGCTGTTCTCGCTGCAGGTAGGCTTCATGTCGCCGAGCTTCGTGGGCATCGTGCCGTCGATCGAAATGGTGATCTATGCCGCGGTCGGCGGACGCATGAGCCTGGTGGGCGCGGTCTACGGCACGCTGCTGGTGAACGCCGGCAAGACGCTGTTCTCGGAGAGCTTCCCCGACCTGTGGCTGTTCCTCATGGCCGGCCTCTTCATTGGCGTGACCATGGCTTTTCCGATGGGCCTGGCCGGCGTGTGGGAGGACAAGGTCAGACCCTGGTGGCTGCGGCGCCAGGCCGACCGCAAGGCCAATGCGGAACGCCTGGCGGCCGCGCACGCGGCCTATCCCGAGGCGCCGCCGCTGCCGGAGCCCGCCGCGGCCTACGACGCGCCACTTCCCGACGGCGTCGGCAGCCAGCGCGCCTGATCTTCCAGCCGACTGGCCAGCAACTCAGCGACCGACTCGAAAGCGAACGCCCATGAGCAACACCGACTTCGCCCTCGCGGTGGAAGACCTGACAGTTTCCTTCGACGGCTTCAAGGCAATCGAGGATCTGACCCTCTACATCGACCGCAACGAACTGCGCGTGATCATCGGCCCCAACGGTGCCGGCAAGACCACGCTGCTCGACCTGATCTGCGGCAAGACCAAGGCCAGCAGCGGCAGCATCAAGTTCAAGAACACAGAACTCACGAGGATGGCCGAGCACAAGCGTGTGCGGCTGGGCATCGGGCGCAAGTTCCAGACGCCTTCGATCTACGAGAACCTCAGCGTGTTCCAGAACCTCGAGGTGTCGTATCCCGCGGGGCGCTCGGTTTTCGGTGCGCTGGCCTTCAGGTGCACCGACGAGGTGAAGGCGCGCGTCCAGGTCGTGGCCGAAGACATCTGGCTGTCGGACAAGCTCGACACCGAGGCAGGTCTTCTCTCGCACGGACAGAAGCAATGGCTCGAGATCGGCATGCTGCTGATGCAAGAGCCCGAGCTGCTGATGCTCGACGAACCGATTGCAGGCATGAGTGCTCGCGAGCGCGAACTGACGGCCGAGCTTCTCAAGCGAATTTGCGTGAACCGCTCGGTGATCGTGATCGAGCACGACATGGATTTCGTCAAGCAGATCGCGCACAAGGTCACTGTCATGCACCAGGGAAAGATCCTCGCCGAGGGCTCGATGGATACGGTGCAGAACGACCCCAAGGTGATCGACGTCTACCTCGGCCATTGAACAAGGAATCCGGATGCTGAACGTCACCGACCTGCACGTCGCCTACGGCCAGAGCGAGGCGCTGCATGGCATCTCGTTCGAGGGGCGCGCCAACGAGACCGTCGCCATCATGGGCCGCAACGGCATGGGAAAGACCACGCTGTTCAAGAGCCTGATGGGCATTCTTCCGATCAAGAGCGGCCGTGTCGAGGTCGCGGGTCAGGACGTCACGCGCGACGAGAGCTTCCGGCGCGTGGCCAAGGGCATTGCCTACGTGCCGCAGGGCCGCATGATCTTCCCGACGCTCACGGTCGAGGAGAACATCCTGACCGGGCTCGAGAACTCCGTCACGCGCCGCATCCCGGAGGAAATCTACGCGCTGTTTCCGGTGCTGTGGGAGATGAAGCGGCGCAAGGGCGGCAACCTCTCGGGCGGGCAGCAGCAGCAGCTCGCGATCGCGCGGGCGCTCGTGACCGACCCCAAGGTGCTGTTGCTCGACGAGCCCACCGAGGGCATCCAGCCTTCGATCATCAAGGACATCGCCCGCGCGCTCAACGAGATCCGCAAGATGCGCGGCCTCACGATCGTTGTCTCGGAGCAGGTGCTGAGCTTCGCGCTCGACGTCGCCGATCGGCTGTTCGTGATCGAGGGCGGCCGCCTGGTGCACGAGACCGCGCGCGACAAGACGGACGTCAACCACATCAAGGCCTACCTGTCGGTGTGATCCGGCCGTCCGACCCTATTTCGTTCAACCACAACCCCTGGAGCCACTGCAAATGACAGACACGCTGATCAAGGTCGACCTGACGAAGTCGCCCACCGAGAACGAGTTGATCCACAACCGCTGGCATCCGGACATTCCGATGGCGTGCTGGGTCAACCCGGGCGACGACTTCATCCTCGAGACCTTCGACTGGACCGGCGGCTTCATCAAGAACAACGACAGTGCCGACGACGTGCGCGACATCGACCTGACGACGGTGCACTACCTGTCGGGTCCGGTCGGCGTCAAGGGCGCCGAGCCGGGCGACCTTCTGGTTGTGGACCTGCTCGACATCGGCGCCAAGCAGGACAGCCTCTGGGGCTTCAACGGCTTCTTCTCGAAGAAGAACGGCGGCGGCTTCCTGACCGAGCATTTCCCCGAGGCACAGAAGTCGATCTGGGACTTCAAGGGCATGTTCACGAGCTCGCGCCACATCCCCGGCGTGAACTTCGCGGGCCTGATCCATCCCGGCCTGATCGGCTGCCTGCCCGACAAGCCGATGCTCGACCTGTGGAACGCGCGCGAACAGCAGCTGATCGACAGCGCGCCCACCGCCGGCCTGGCCAATCCACCGTCACCAGGCACGGCCCACATGGGCAAGCTGACGGGCGAGGCCAAGGCCAAGGCCGCGGCGGAAGGCGCGCGAACCGTCCCGCCACGCGAACACGGCGGCAACTGCGACATCAAGGACCTGTCGCGCGGCTCGAAGGTGTACTTCCCGGTCTACGTCGATGGCGCGGGACTGTCGGTGGGCGACCTCCACTTCAGCCAGGGCGACGGGGAGATCACCTTCTGCGGCGCCATCGAGATGGCAGGCTGGGTGCACATGAAAGTGACGCTCATCAAGGGCGGCATGGCCAAGTACGGCATCAAGAATCCGATCTTCAAGCCCAGCCCGATCACGCCGCACTACAACGATTACATCATCTTCGAGGGCATCTCGGTCGACGAGGCCGGCAAGCAGTACTACCTCGACGTCAACGTCGCCTACCGCCAGGCCTGTCTCAATGCCATCGAGTACCTGAAGAAGTTCGGCTACTCGGGCGCCCAGGCCTACTCGATCCTGGGCACCGCGCCCGTGCAGGGGCACATCAGTGGCGTGGTGGACGTGCCAAACGCCTGCGCCACGCTGTGGCTGCCGACCGGCATCTTCGACTTCGACATCAACCCGAATGCGAGCGGACCGACGAAGTTCATCGACGGCAAGGTCGACATGCCGCTCTCGCACGACCTCTGAGGAGCAGCGCATGCCGACCTACGACTACCAGTGCGCCGGTTGCGGCGGCTTCGACGCCTTGCGCAGCGTGAGCCGGCGCGACGAACCGGTCGACTGCCCCGACTGCGGCGCGGCCTCGCCGCGCGTCATGTCGGCAGCGCCACGGCTTGCGCTGATGGCCGACGGCACGCGCCGCGCGATGGCGGTCAATGAGCGCGCGGCGCATGAACCCAAGCGCTCGGGAGACTACGCGCGGCTCAAGCACCCCTCGGGCTGTGGCTGCTGCAGCGGCGCCCGGCGCGGCGCGACCGTGACGGCCCCGAGCGGCGCCAAGGCCTTTCCGTCCAAGCGGCCGTGGATGATCAGTCACTGAGCCGGCGCACGGCGGCTTTCATTGGCAGCGTGATCAGCACGGTGCTGTGCTGGCTGCCGGCGCCGTCGGCCTCGATCCGCAGGCCGAGATCGCCGTCGCCCGGATCGAGCCGCTCGAGCAGCGCACGTATCTGAATCTGGCACTGCCCATATCCCGCCTCGCGCGGCCCGCAGGGCACGCCAGCAGCCATCTGCGTCGCGCCCGATGGTCCGGCGCGGGCGTAGGCGAAGACATTGACCTGACGCAACTCGTCGGTGGCAACGAAGCTCAGCGTGACCACGTCGGTCTCGCGCGGCGTGCCGGCCAGGCTGCGCGGAGAGACGTCGAAGACCACGAAAGGTGCATCGTTCGAAAGGTAGCGGATCTCGGCCGGGTAGCTGCCGAGCGGTGAGCGACCCGGTGGCAGGTTGGCCGGGACCGGCTTGGCGCGCGCGGACGGCGGTCCCGCCGCAGGCGCGCGCCCCGGCGCGATCGCAAGCGCGATTCCCAGCGCGAATCCCACAGTCGATGCCATCGTCCTGATGCGCATGCCGCTTGTCTCCTGGGCCGGGATTTTGCGCTTCGCATGCGCTACGTCAATCAACGTATTCGCCAGTGTCGGGACGCTTCGCACAATGACCTGTTCAACCCGAAGACAAGGCAGGCCCAGATGATTCACGGCGATATCTCGAGCAGCAAGGACACCGTCGGCGTGGCGGTGGTGAACTACAAGATGCCGCGCCTGCACACGCGGGCCGAGGTGCTCGACAACTGCAGGGCGATCGCCAAGATGGTGGTCGGCATGAAAGCCGGCTTGCCCGGCATGGATCTGGTGGTGTTCCCCGAATACAGCACCCACGGCATCATGTACGACAGCGCCGAGATGTACGAGAACGCTGCCTCTGTACCGGGGGCCGAGACCGAGATCTTCGCCGAGGCCTGCCGCAAGGCCAAGGTGTGGGGCGTGTTCTCGCTGACGGGCGAGCGGCACGAGGAGCATCCGGAGAAGGCGCCGTACAACACGCTGATCCTCATGAACGACCAGGGCGAGATCGTCCAGAAGTACCGCAAGATCATGCCGTGGGTGCCCATCGAGGGCTGGTACCCGGGCAACTGCACCTATGTCAGCGATGGCCCCAAGGGCCTGAAGATCAGCCTGATCATCTGCGACGACGGCAATTTTCCCGAGATCTGGCGCGACTGCGCGATGAAGGGAGCCGAACTCATCATCCGCTGCCAGGGCTACATGTACCCGGCCAAGGAGCAGCAGATCCTGATCAGCAAGGCGATGGCCTTCGCCAACAACACCTATGTGGCGGTGGCCAACGCGGCGGGCTTCGACGGCGTCTATTCGTATTTCGGCCACTCGGCGCTGATCGGCTTCGACGGCCGCACGCTGGGGGAATGCGGCGAGGAGGAAATGGGCATTCAGTATGCGGCGCTCAGCAAGTCGCTGATCCGGGACTTCCGCAAGAACGGCCAGTCGGAGAACCACCTCTTCAAGCTGGTGCACCGTGGCTATACCGGCATGATCAACTCGCGCGAGGGCGACAAGGGCGTGGCCGACTGTCCCTACGACTTCTATGCCAAGTGGATAGCCGACCCGCAGGGCACCCGCGAGATGGTCGAATCCTTCACGCGCAGCACGGTCGGCACGGCCGAGGCGCCGATCGAGGGCATTCCCAACGAAGACACGGCAAACCTGCACAAGTGATGAACGACGCGCTCGCGGCCTGGCGGCCAGGGGCAGAGCCCTACTACCACCCCGCGGGCGACGAGTGCGAGCGCTTCGAGGCCGCCTGGTCGCAGCGGCTGCCGGTGCTGCTCAAGGGACCGAGCGGTTGCGGCAAGACCCGTTTCGTCGAGCACATGGCCTGGCGCCTCGGCAAGCCGCTGGTCACCGTGGCCTGCAACGAAGACACGACCGCGGGCGACCTGGTCGGCCGCTGGTTGCTCGATGCAGCCGGGATGCGTTGGCAGGACGGGCCGCTCACGCTGGCGGCGCGCCACGGCGCCATCTGCTACCTCGACGAGATCGTCGAGGCACGTGCCGACACGGCGGTGGTGATTCATCCGCTCACAGACACGCGTCGTGCGCTACCGCTCGAGCGTCATGGCGAACTGGTGCGCGCACACGCCGATTTCTCGCTGGTCGTCTCGTACAACCCCGGTGGCAGCCGCGGCCTCAGGGCCTCGACACGGCAGCGTTTTTGCGGCTTCGAGTTCGACTATCCCTCCTGCGAGGCGGAAGCCGAGATCCTCATGCGCGAGGCCGGCATCGAGGTCGAACTGGCCTCGGCATTGGTGGCGCTCGGTGCGCGATCGCGCCGGTTGGTCGGCCACGGACTCGAGGAGGGCGCATCGACCCGCATGCTCGTGCGCACCGCACAACTGGTGCGCGCAGGCTTGACCCCGGCCGCTGCCTGCCGCATGGGGCTGGTCGCGCCCCTCACCGACGACGCGCCGCTGCGCGACGCGCTGCTGGCCGCTGTCGATGCTTCCTTCTGACCTGGCGCCACTCGGCCCCTATCTGCGCCTGCTATGGAACGTGACGCCGGCGCTGCTGCATGCGGCGGCGCCGCCGGCCGATAGCGCCGAAGCGGACGCCACGCCTTTCCTTTCGCGGCGCGGCCTGCACCTGCCGGCCGCGCCTTCCGGGCTCGATACGGTCCCTGCCGGTCAATGGTTGCGTGCTGCGGCGGCCCATGCGGCCGCGCATCTCGTGTTTTCGCGCAGCGTCTTCGTGCGCGCGGGCATGGCGCCGATCACACAGGCGCTGCTGGGCCTGCTGGAAGACGCGCGGGTCGAGGCCCTGGCCTGCCGGGAGCTGCCGGGCCTGCGCCGGCTGTGGAGCCCATGGCACACGGTCACGCCCGCCGACGGTTCCGATTTCGAGACCCTGATGCTTCGGCTCGCGAGGGCGCTGATCGATCCGGCCTACGACGATCCGCATCCGTGGGTGTGCAAGGGCAGGGCCCGTTTCTACCTGGATGCAGGCGGTGAAGTCCTGGCGCAGGTGGCACCGCGTGCGTTGCGCAAGCTGGCCTCTGCGCTTGGCAACGACATCGGCCAGATGCGGATCGGCTTCAACGCCCGGCTCTACCGGCCAGGACCCAGCTACCGCGACGACAACCGATGGCTGTGGCACAGCGACGGGGAGGATGCAGGCGCGGCACAGGCAGCGAGTGGCGGGGCTTGCGTGGGCGATCGAAGCGCCGCCGAGCTGCCGCCGGAGTCGCTGCAGTGGCGCTACTCCGAGTGGGATCGCCGCATTGCGCGCGAGCGACGCGACTGGAGCACTGTGACGGAGACACTCGCGGTCGAAGCTGCGACGACGGAACACCCTCGACAGGCAGTCGATGCCCGACTCGTGCGCGAACTGCGCGCCAGCGCGTTGCAGGCTCGTGCGATGCGTCCGCGCGAACGCGAAGGAGACGAGATCGACCTCGATGCCGCCGTGCAGACCCTGCTTTGGGTGAGCAAGGGTGGAATGGCCGACGACGCCCGAGTGCACTGGCGGCGACTGCGCGCGCCTGCTCGCACGGCTGTCATGCTGCTGATCGACGTTTCGACATCGAGCGGCGAGCCCCACACCGGCGGCGATGCGCAGAGCGGGCTCGAGCTTCAGCAGCACATCGCCGCCGCGCTGACAGCCGCCATGAGCGCGGCGGGTTGGCGCGTCGCGATCCAGGCCTTCTGCTCCGACGGGCGCCATGACGTTCAGCACAGCCGCGTGCTCGATTTCGGCCAGCCATGGGACGATTCAGCACGGCGTCGTCTCGCAGGCTTGAAGCCGGGCCTCTCGACCCGCTTGGGTGCCGCGCTGCGGCACGCGGCGCGCACGCTCGTCGAAGAGCCGGCGACGCGCCGTTTCACGGTCGTACTGGGCGATGGCGAGCCGCACGACATCGACATCCACGAACCCGGCTATCTGGCCGACGACGCCCGGCATGCGGTGCAGACCGCGCGCCTGATCGGGGTGCGCTCGCTCTGCCTCGTGTCGGCATCCAGCGTGGCGCCAGCTGTGCGGCGCATTTTCGGCGTCGAGGGGAGCGCGGCGGCGAGCGGTATCGATGCGCTCCCGCGCCTCGCGGGGCGACTGCTGCGCTGAGCAGTCATCTGGAGGGTGCCTACGGAGTCGAAGTGCGCGAGCGTGAAAGCGTTCAGTCGAGCGCGACGAACTCAGCCGGTCGAAGCGATGGCTCGGCGGCAAACCGTTGCCTACTCGAGTCGGATCTGCAAAGTAGGCCAGCGGCCGATCATCCGGCCGCCGGCGAGGATTCGGACGCTAGGGCACCGCGGCCGAAGCTCCTTGCCGAGGCAGCTTGAGTGGCTTGGCGGCGCCGCGCTTGCCACGGTGGGACACATGCCAAGGGATCACCAGCGTTTCGATCCAGTCCACCATCTTGAAGAGGAGGGTGCCCAGCACACCGAGCAGCACGAGCGCGGCAAAGAGCCGGGGCGTATCGAAGGACGACTGCGCGACCAGGATTACGTGGCCCAATCCGCTGTCGCCCGCGACGAACTCGCCGACGATGGCGCCGACCAGCGCCAGCGAGATGCCGACCTTCATTCCAGCGAAGATGCTTGGCAGCGCATTCGGGAACCTGACCTTCCAGAGCGTTTTGGCGGCGCTCGCATGGCCGGCTTTGGCCATGTTGATCATCTCGGGATCGATGGCGCGCAAGCCGTGCACCGTGTCGACCAGGATCGGAAAGATGGCGATCAGCATGGCGATCGCGATCTTCGGCTTCGACTCCGTGCCGAGCCAGATGACGAACAGCGGAGCCAATGCGACCTTCGGCACTGCGTTCAGTGCTACCAGCAGCGTATAGAGGGTACGGTCGAGGATCGGCGAATAGACGATCAATACCGCGAACACCACGCCGAGCACCAGGGCGAGCGCAAAGCCTGAAAGCGTGACGACCATCGTGAACAGCGACTCCCTGAGAAAGTAGGCCGGCGCCGCCGCCATGTCGGCAAAAATCAGGCTGGGCGGGGGAAAGACGAATTCACGTACGCCCAGCAGGCGCACGACGGCCTCCCACACGATCAGCAAACCCGCAATGAGCAGCAGAGATTCGCGCGATCGAGCGCTGCGGCGCCAGTAGTCCTGAATCATTTGTCGCCCCTGTGAAATGTGCCGAGCTTGCTGAAGATGTCACGGATGTGGGCCGCATACGCCCCGAACGCGGGTGTCTCCCGGATCGACAGTTCGCGCGGGCGATCGAGATCGATCACGATCTCCTCGGCGATACAGCCCGGGTTGCGTGCCATCACGATGACGCGGTCGGCCAGGTAGATCGCCTCGGTGATCGAATGGGTGATGAAGATCACGGTCTTGCGCGTGCTGAGCCAGGTCCGCTGCAATTCGTAGTTGAGCTCGTCGCGAGTCATCGCATCGAGCGCGCCGAAGGGCTCGTCCATGAGCAGCAGTTGTGGATCGGTCAGGAGCGCCCTGCAGATCGAGGCGCGCTGCCGCATGCCGCCAGACAGTTCCCACGGATAGCGGTGCATGAAATCCTTCAGACCGAACAGGCCGAGCACCGCGATCGCACGCTCTTCATAGTCAGCCCGCGCGAGCCGGAGGAACTCGGCGGAGATCAGCACGTTGTCGAGCACCGTGCGCCAGTCCAGCAGCAGGTCGCGCTGGAACACGACGCCCATGCCGGTCGGCGGCGCCAGAATGGCCTGGCCGTTCATTGTCAAGCTGCCGCTGGAGATCGACTCCAGCCCGGCGATGCACTTCAGCAGCGTACTCTTGCCGCAGCCGCTCGGGCCGAGAACGCTGATGAACTCGCCTTCGCGGACGCTCAGGTTCACGTCCTTCAATGCAAAGACCGGCTCACCTCCCGGCGAGTAGACCTTGTTCAACCGGTCGGCATGGACGAAGGAGGGCGTCTCGGTGGTGTCCATCACTTGATCAGGTCGTTGGTGTAGTAGTCGGACGGCTGCCGGTCGGCCTTGACGAGCCCGATCTTCTGCAGCGAGCGGATCGCATTGCTCCAGTCCGCATCGCTCTGAAGGCCAAACTCGAGCTTCGGCTGGGTCGGGCTTTCGAAGAAGGGCCTGTAGATGTCGATCTGGTTCTTCAGCACCTCGGCGTCGAGCTTGGCGTTCGGACGCTGGGCGATGATCGCCTGCACGGCTTCGTCGGCGTGGCCTGCATAGATGTAGGTCCAGGCTCGCTTCTGGATCTGCGCCAGTGCGCGCAGTTCCTCGCGCCGCTTGGCCAGTGTTTCCTTGGTGGCCACCAGCCCGTAGCTCGGGAAGGCGATGCCGGCGTCCTGGAGCAGGAGAGAGTTGACGGGTCTGGTCTTGCGCACGCGCGGCTCGCTGTCGGGCATGACCGAAAGAAAGCCGTCGCCTTCGCCGGCCGAGAAGGTTGCGACCACGGCCGCGGGGGCCACCATCACGATGTTGACCTGCTCGGGCGAGATGCCGTTGGCGGCGAAGTATGGCTTGATGAACGGGGCCCACGGGCTGGTCGTGAAGCAGATCAGCTTCTTGCCGATCAGATCGGAGGGCTTCGTGATATTGAGCTTCTTGTCGGTCATCACGGCGAGGTCACCGGTCCGCACGAAACCCGCGAACGACATCAGGTTGCCGAGCGTTTCCTTCGCCACCATCATCGGCCCGAGCTGAACCTGGCCGACATCCACCTGGCCGCTACCGAGCAGCTGAAGGGTCGAGATGGTGCCGGTGCCGTCCTGGATCTCGATGTCGAGGCCGGCCTCGTTGAACCAGCCTTTCTGCTTGGCCAGCTGCATGGCGGCCTGCACGCCCCACGGAGAAAGATCCATGCGGGCCACCAGCCGCTCGGCACCCCTGGCAACGAAGGGCGCGCCGGTCGCGGCGACCGAAAGTCCCGCGGCCAGAACCGTGCGACGCGAGATGCGATGGCGCGACGGGGCAGGACCTGCGCGCAAGGGTAGCGTGTTGACCATGGGTGCTCTTTCTCTTTGGGGGTTTCGTTGGGTGGATGTGGGAGCGGGTGCGCTCAGACGTGGCCGAACTTTTCGAGGGCTCGGGCCAGGCTGAGCCCGGCCTTGAGCTCGACACGGATCAACCTCTCCTTCTCGGTCAGGCCCTCCGCCGCCAGCAGCACGGGCTCCACGTGGGCAGCAGGAATCACGATGGCACCGTCTTCGTCGGCCAGGATGAAGTCGCCCGGATTCACGGTCACGAACTTGCTCGTCGCCCCGCGCAGCGAGACCGGCACCTGGCAGCCATTGACCTTCCATCGGCCGATCGACTGCACCGGCGTGCGGTAGCGCGCATAGACCGGGTAGTCTTGCTCGGCGATCCAGCGGACGTCGCGTACGCCGCCATCGACCAGCGCACCGACACATCCGCGTTCCTTCATGCCGATCGCGATCAGCTCGCCGAAGTAGCAGATGCCCTCGCCGTCGCCGCTCCAGACGCTGACTTCGCCTGGCGCGAGGCCCTGGCACGCCGCCATCTTGTCGGCGTCTCCGCCCAGCGGATACTGCGTCATCTGACCGCGAATGGTGTAGGCCCAGCCGGCGAGTCGGCCGGCCAGCGCCGGATACGGCGCGAATTCCGGCGCCAGCCCCTGGTCGAGCAATCCACGCTCATCGAGCACGTCGGCCACGTTGGAGGTGTCGACGCGCAAGTAGCGTTGACGGATGTCTTCTTTCTGTTGCGGGTTCATGCGTTCTTTCTCAAGTTGAATGTCAGATGCTGGGGATCAGTCCGCCGTCGACGCGAATGACCGAACCATTGATGTAAGAGGCCTGTTGGCTCGCCAGAAAGGCGACCACCTGCCCGTATTCCTCGGGCGTGCCGTAGCGCCCGGCGGGAATCGAGGCCGTGCTCTCGCGCACGACGTCCTCGACCGGGCGTCCCTCGCGTTGCGCCTTGGCGCGGTCGAGCTGGTCGATGCGGGAAGTAGCGACCCGGCCGGGCAGGATCACGTTTGCCGTGATGCCTGATGGACCGAGCTCTCGGGCTATGGTCTTGGACCATCCAACCAGTGCAAGGCGAAGCGCATTCGACAACCCGAGATTCGGGATCGGCGCCACGACGCCCGACGACGTGCTCGTGATGATGCGACCCCAGTGACGCGTCTTCATCGCGGGCACGACGAGGTCGGTCAGCGAGATCAATGAGAGCACCATGCCATCGAAGTGGTCTCGCCAGACTGAAGCAGGGACGCCATTGGCAAGGCTCGGCGGCGGTCCCCCGGAGTTGTTGACCAGCACGTCGACGGCACCCAGTTCCTTTTCGATGTGCGCCACGTGGGCGGGCAACCGATCGGTGTCGCGCAGGTCCATGCGGACCGTGATGAAGCGCGCCTGTTGCGCGGCGAGCCGCTCGGCGAGCTCGGCAAGAGAGACTTCGTCGACATCGCATGCCGCGATCGCGGCGCCTTCGTTGGCAAGCGCCAATGCAATGGCCGAACCGAGGCCGCCGGCGGCGCCGACGACGAGCGCCACCTTGCCTGTCAAACCCAATTCCATTCCGGATCTCCTTCTTCACACAGGGGCTGCGGTACTTGCAGCGGGGCCAATGTAGGTCTGGGGTTCGGATGCGAACAAACTATTTATGAGGCCGCGATGGATTACCTGAAGTCATGCACCACCTCGGTCGTTCATTCGAATAGCAATCCCGATCACATTTGGTGCTGCAGTGCACGAATGTCATGCATGAAGGGATCAAAGATCGTTTGTCTGCGTCGCATCGCCTCCCTACGATCGCAGCCGTCTCAATCACTTACTGCTGAACACATTCATGGCCATGACGTCTGACAAGCAACGAAGAATTGGTATCGCCGGCCTCGGAACCATCGGCAAGGCGCTCGCTTGCGCGCTGCATGGAGGCATTCCCCACACCGTGCTCGCGGCCGTGTCGACACGCAGCGTCGAGTCCGCCCGGGATTGGCTGGCGACCCAGGGCATCAAGGTGCCTGTGGTGGCGCTCGATGAACTCGAGAGGCATTGCGACGTGGTCATCGAGTGCGCGCCCGCCGCGATCTTCGAAGACATCGCGCGCCCGGTGCTCGAGGCCGGCAAGCAACTCATCGTGCTGAGCTCGGGTGCGCTGCTCGACCATCCCGAGCTCGTCGACCTTGCTGCGCGCACGGGCGGCCGCATCCTGGTGCCTACCGGTGCGCTGCTGGGGCTCGATGCGCTCATTGCGGCTTCCGAGGGGGATGTGCATTCCGTGACCATGGTGACGCGCAAGCCGGTCAAGGGACTGCTGGGCGCACCCTACCTGGCCGAGCACGGCATCGAGCTCGAAGGCATCACACAGCCGGTGCGCATCTTTGCCGGTTCAGCGCGCGAAGCCATCGCGGGCTTCCCGGCCAACGTCAACGTGGCGGTGGGGCTGTCGCTCGCGGGCATCGGTCCTGATCGAACGACGATGGAGATCTGGGCCGACCCCGGTGTCACTCGAAACACCCACACCATCACGGTCGATTCGGACAGCGCGTCGCTCTCGATGACGATCGCGAACATTCCGAGCGAGAACCCCAAGACGGGTCGGATCACGGCGCGCAGCGCCATTGCGCTGTTGCGCAAGATGTCCGCGCCGCTGGCCGTCGGCACCTGATCCGCGCGGCGGGTCGCGGGTCAAGTCTCAGGCGAGCGACGGCAGTTCGTCGTCTGCCTGCACGTAGCTCTCGGCGGCCCGGGCCTCATGCATGAGCCAGTCGCGGAAGCGGGCCAGCGGTGAGGTCGGCCCCATGGCGTTGCGTGTCAGCAGGTAGTAGTTGCCAGCGCTGCGCACGTCGGCGGGCAGAGGGCAGACCAGATCGCCCTGCGCCAGAACGCTCTCTTGCACCACCACTGAAGGCGCGATCGCGATCCCCTTGCTGTCCGCCGCGGCCTTGAGTCCCATGAAGAAATGGCCGAAGTCGAGCTGTCGTCCGCCTTCTCGCAGCGTCACGCCGTGCGCGGCCAACCAGTCGCCCCAGGCGTACTTGCGGCTCGCTGTATGGATCAACGGGTAGTGAAGCAGGTCGGCGGCCGTCGAGATCGGGGCACCCTGCATCAGCAGCTTGCGGGACATCACGGGCACCAGGATGTCCGGCAGCAAGTACTCCGCGTGTACGCCCTTCCAGCTGGTCACCATCTCGAGCTCGATGCGCGGGCGCCTCTGCCCGTAGTCGGCGCCCGGCAAGCAGCCGACGCGCACCGCGGCGTCGAGATCGCCGGCCTGGAAGTTGACTGGCTCGATCGACGTCAGGAAGCGGATGTCGATATCGGGGTACTGCTCCACGAAACGCGCAAGCTTGGGCATCAGCCACGACGCGCCGAGCGTCGGCATCACGCTGACAGTGAGGATCGCGCGACTGGTGCTACCCATGGCCTTTGCTGTCGCGCGCTCGATGTCGAGCAGCGCGCGCTGAATGTCGAGGTAGTACTCCTTGCCAACCGCCGTGAGTTCGACTCGCCGCGTGAAGCGCTCGAACAGCTTCTTTCCGATGAACTCCTCGAGGATCCGGATCTGTCGGCTGATCGCGCCCTGGGTCAGGAAGAGTTCGGTCGCTGCGACGGTGAAGGAGCCATTGCGGGCCGCAGCCTCGAAGGCCCGCAATGCCACTGCCGGTGGACTTGAACGAGAGGTCACGACATCTCCATGCGTGAGTTTTTGGAATGCATCGGCGTCGATCTTATCGTTTGTCGGCGAAGTGCGCCGGGCCGTACGATCCTTCTCATGCTCGACGATTCGAGCCTGCGTGCGGCATCGATTTCTCGGCGCCGAATGGATCATTTTGAAAGGTGCAGGATGGCAAGGATAGTGATTGGAATCGGTTCGTCGCACAGCCCGACGTTGCTCATGGAGCCCGACGCCTGGCTCGCGCGCGCAGGTTGGGACGATGTGAAGGTTCACGCGTTGCACGATCTCGACGGCAGCAGGATCAGCTACGAAGAACTGCTCGCCAAGACACCGGCCAACATGCAGGCCCAGATCGCCTCCGACGTGTTGGCAGCGCGGCATCGGCAGAACCAGGCCTCGGTGGTCGAGGTGCGGGAGCGGCTGCGCGCGGCCGAGCCGGACGTCGTACTGGTGATCGGTGACGACCACAAGGAGGTGTTCCAGGAAGACAACATGCCGGCGCTGTCGGTGTATTGGGGCGAGACCATTCCCTACAAGCCTCAAGGCATGATGAAGTGGAAGTACGACCCCAACCTCAAGGCAGACTCCTGGTATCCGCAGGAAGAGAGAGAGTTTCCCGTCGACGCCACGAATGCGCGCCGGCTCATCGCGGACCTGATGCAGCGCGACTTCGATGTCGCGCATTCGAAGTTCTACAAGCCAGGGCAGGGAATGAGCCATTCGTTCGGCTATGTCTACTACAAGTTGATGGGCGACAAGGTGTTTCCGATCATTCCGGTGAGCATCAACACCTACTACCCGCCGAACCAGATCACGCCGCTACGCGCATATCGACTGGGTCAGGCGATTCGCGAGGCGATCCAGGAATGGCCCGACGACCTTCGCGTGGCCGTGGTGGCGACCGGCGGCCTGAGTCACTTCGTGGTGGACGAGAAGTTCGACCGAGAATTCCTCCAACTCATGGGGCGCTCAGACCCGCAGGGCCACGCCGACCTGCCGCTCGAAAAGCTGCAGTCCGGCAACTCGGAGTTCCGCTGCTGGTCGGCGCTGGCTGGCGCGGTCGAGGGCTTGAAGATGGACCTGATCGACTACGTCCCGTGCTATCGAAGTCCAGCCGGCACAGGATGCGCCATGGCCTTCGCAAGCTGGAAATAGAGCGCACGACCAAGTACTTCAAGGAACATCTATGCCAGTCGTCCAACGCGGCGAAAGCCGTCTGTACTACGAAGTCCATGGTCCCGAGTCAGCCGCATGCACGGTAGTGTTGCTGCATGGCGTGGGCGGCAATCACGCCAGCTGGTTCAACCAGATCTCGGCCTGGCGCGACCGGTTCCGCGTGATCGTTCCCGATGCCCGAGGTTTCGGCAATTCGTTCGATGCAGACGGCTCGGGGCGCGATGCGTTCCTGGCCGATCTGGAGCAGGTGCTGGCCGCGGAGGGCGTCGAGCGTTGCGTTCTGATCGGCCAGTCGATGGGGGGAGGCACGGCCATCGACTACGCATGCGCGCATCCCGGCAAGGTCGACGCCCTGGTGCTGGCCGACACGCTTTTCGGAATCCGCTTGACCGACGAGTTGCGCGAGGACATGACGGACGTCGCTCGGCGCACCGTTGACCTTTCCCAGCAGGAGCGCGTGCTGGGCGCCACGTTCAGGGCCCGCAACCCGGGGCAGGCGATGCTCTATACCGCCCTGGCCAGCTTCAATCGGGTCAACGTGCGAACGCTCGCCGGCACGCAGCAGGAGCATGCGCCGTCAGAGTTGGCGGCGATTCCGGCACCGATACTTTTCCTGGTCGGTCAAGAAGACGCACTCTTTCCGCCGGCCATCGTGCGCAGGGTCCACGAACAGGTGGCGGGGTCGCGTTTCATGGATCTGCCCAAGGTCGGCCACTCGGCTTACTTCGAAGCGGCGGACACATTCAACAGCGTGGTAGCGTATTGGCTCGAGGGCGTGACCGGCATCGAGGACCGCGCTACGGCGGCGCCGAGCCCTTGACTGACCAGTAGTCGCCGCATAGGGGCGCCAACCACTGCCATCGGCATCAAGGTGGGCCCCTCGACCTGAACGCGCAGCATGGCAAGCGTTCATCGTTGAGGGCGGCTGCCGCACCATGGTCCATGTCACCTTGCATGGCTTGCGCAGTTGCCACAGGATCGAATCGACGAACACCTGCCTTCAGGCTCGATTGCCAAGCTCTCGCCGCATACGGTCACCGAACGCAAGGCTCTGCACGCCGAACTTGCGCTGGTCCGCAAGCGAGGCTGGCGCTTCACCAACAGCGAGCTTGTCGCCGGGCTTTTTGGCGTAGCGATCCCATCGCCGTCGGCCGGCGGTGAGTCGACCATGGGACTCAACGTCAGCTCGATCGGCGAGCCCTGGAGCGTGTCCCATATCGAGCGCCGTGTGCTGCCGCGGCTTCGTGCGTGCGCCGACCGCCTGAAGCGTTGACCGATTCGCTTCGTTGAGCGAGAGATCTTGAGGACCGCCTGCCGTCCTGGCTTAGCTTCTGGACGACCAAGCGGAATCACGAAGAAAGCTTCCCGGCATCTGGGGCATGACCACCCTGCGTAGGCAGGCCTACGACGAAGCGCAGCATGCCCACGGCTGGGTCGACGCCCTGGAGCGTGAATGCGAGCGGCTGCTCGGCGTCATCGGTATGTACGAGAACGCGCAGGCCATCCTGCTGCCAACGCGCCGGCCTGTCAGCAAAAGAGCGCGCGGCGCGGTATTGCAAACTGCCATTGTCCCGGTTCGCACCGGGGCGCGACGAGCAGACCCGTGTCACTGGGAGCTCGCGTCGCTGACGTGCGCGGCGCACGCAATGACGCTCGCCGGACGGCCCAGCGACCGTGCCAGTCGCTGTTCAGTGACCACCAGACTTGCAAAGATGCGCAAATCGTCCTCGATCGGGCCAGACCCGTTGCTCAGCGCCTGCGCAGCAAACGCGCGAACGATTCTGTCGTGCACGGCCTCGCGCTGCAGGGTTGCCAGCATGAGATCCATCGCCGTCGCGGCGCGCCCGGTCATGCGTCGACCTCCCAAGCGGAGCGGTCGCGCCAGGCACGAGTCGGCGCTTCAAGCTCACTGATCACGGTCCTCGTACGCTCCAATGCGTGCGACATCTCGCGCGATGCAGGAGGGGATGGCTCGCGCACGGCCCATATGCTGCCGACAAGGCCGCACAGGACGGCGAGCATCGCAGCAACGTCCGGTACGACGAAGCCCCCGAGTGCGACGAACGAAGCGAGTACCTGACTGATCATTGCGAACCTGAACGAAATCTGAACAAATGGGAAAAAATCACATGCCAACCCGATTTGTCCCCTAGTTGGTTCGCCCGCCTTGTCAGACAGCACCGCCAGTGCTGTCAGACGGTCGCAAATTCCAGACATCGGGCCCGTCCTGAGGTGGTGACTGGCTTTGGTGTGCCATTGCCCTTTTCGTGATGCTGAGGCTCTCGCGCTGAGGCGACGCTGCCATTCACTCTTTCTCTGTTCACCCATGGATTCGCCGGCCTTCCCGGCACACGCACCACGGTCGACGTCGCTCGACCGACGGATGCGTCGCCAACGAGCGCATACCGAAGCGCCTCGCCTACCTCACGAAAGGGCATCCTTGAAAAAGCATTCCTTCATCGCAACCGCCGCCTTGGCACTCGTTGGCTTGAGCAGTGTCGCTCGCGCCGTCACGATCGACATCAACGTCGGGACGCCGGCACCGGTCCATGTGGTGCCACCACCGGTGTACATGGCGCCGCCGCCGCAGGTGGTGATCACGCCAGGCTGGCACGGTGACCGGTACTACGACGGTCGGCGCTATTGGAGTCGGCACGAATGGGACGCTCGCGAGCGCCACGAACGAGACCGCCATCGCCACCGCGAACCGCGTCATCACTGCCCTCCCGGGCACAAAAAAAAGGCGAGTGCTGATCGAAGCGGATCAGGACCTGGTGGCTGCTTGATGCGCCAAGGCGTTGAACGGCAGGCCGGGCGTCTGATGACTTGAGCGACTGGGACGAACCGGTTAGGTGCCAGTGCGCGCCAGGTCTTCCGCCTTCATGCGATGGCAGATCGGGCCAGGCCCGGGAATCCGCCCCGAGCCGCGACCGCTACTGAAACTCGACGAGGTCTGCCGTCAGCACGCCGTTCAAGACGGCGCTGCCGTGCACATGCACCTTGACGCCGTTGCCGAGATTGGCCGCGGTGCCGTTGCGGTAGGTGACACCGGCGCCCGAGGCATCGATCGGCTGGCCCTTCACGCGGAAGTCGGCCGCAGAGCGGAAGGCGCCGACCGTTCCGATGAGGTCGAAGGACGCCGGGCCGCCGGTTCCCGGCACATGGCGCAGCTTGAGCTTGGAGGCCTTGAGGATGCCATTGGTCATGCGGCCGCCCACCTCCACCTTGACGCCGTTCCCGATTGAGTCTGCGGGCCCGCCGGTGATCCGTGCCGCCGAGGCATCGACCTCCAGGCCGAGCACGCGCAGGGAAGCCAGCCCGGCGAATTCCGTCACCAGACCCGCGACCTGCACGGTGGTGCCTTCCGTTCGCGGGACCGGATACCAGAGCTCGACCGAAGTGGCAACCAGGCGCCCCTGCGAGACGTTGTCCGCGCGCACCCGGACGAGCGTTCCATTGGCGAGCGTCTGAACGTCAACAGCGCCGGCGCGCACCAGATTCGCGAAGTCGACGACGAGGCCTCCCAGCGCGAAGCCCTGTGCGGCCACATCGAGGCCTTGCACTGTGCCCGTGACAATCAGCGCACCCTGGGCATGCCGCTCCACCCGGGTGGCGCGCAGGGTTCCGCTCGCGCCGGGCAGGCCCCAGACCTGAACTGTGTCGCCCGGCGGAAGGGCGGCCAGGCCGAACGCATCGGCCCACACCGTGGCGGCATCGGTCGTCACGGTGGTGCCCAGCACCACGAAGCTGCCTTGCTGCAGATCGACCGACACCAAGGGACCGCGGAGGTCCGCCGCCGAGTCCACGCGAAGCGCGATGCCGCTCGTGAAATCGGCGCTCACAGGGCCCGTGACCCTGGCCGTCATGCCCAGCTGCAGGCCCGCAGGAGCGTCCTGGACATTGCTCGTCGTGCGGCTGGTGTCGTAGCGCAAGCCATTCACGATGATGCTGCCCGCGCCGTCCACGGCGCCGACGCTCGTGGCATCCGCGGTGCTTACCCCCGTCCCGCCGGACCCGACGCCACCCGAGCCGTCGTCGCCGCCCGATGCGGCAGTGGTCGTCGAGGCGCTCGCGTCATCCGCCGCGATGCCGCCG
This sequence comes from Variovorax jilinensis, assembly GCF_030316885.1. Taxonomy (GTDB): domain Bacteria; phylum Pseudomonadota; class Gammaproteobacteria; order Burkholderiales; family Burkholderiaceae_C; genus Variovorax; species Variovorax jilinensis. Next base: position 141,847 of record NZ_JASZYQ010000009.1, read on the forward strand.
AGCCCGCCTCCTGAATCGCCGGCGGCGTTCGTCGCCGCGGCCGCTGTGGGCGCAGGGCCCGCGCCATTGCCGCCGGCGCCGGTAGCGCCGGGCGCGAACACGGCACCTCCGCCACCGCCGCCTCCGCAAGACAGGAGGAGTGCGACCGTGAGCGCGATGAGGCCGGTGCCGAGGACGTGTTTGTTCATTGGATCTTCCCTGGAGCCTTGACTTCCGACGCCGGCGACTCCGCCTCACCGGCGGCATCTTCGTAGTAGGTGTAGATGCCCACGCGGATGCGACCGGTCGCATCCTTGTCCGCGGCATCGTAGGCACTCGTCATCTCATGCGTGATGGCATGGTGCAGCTCGTTCCAGCGCTCGCGGACGAACTGCTGGATGCGCACGCAGTCGGCGGTGGTGATGCCGCCGGCAAACACCGATCGTTCGAGGAAGGGATGCTTCGCGCCAAGCGTGTTGGAGACGGCTGCCAGCAGATGGTCGCGCGTGTTGTCGCCCAGGAACGCGAGCATCTTCTGCTGGTCGTTGGCGGGAACGAAGCTGGACGTGGCGAGTTCGGCGCGGTCCCCGGACTCCTTCACCATCTTCAGACGCACCAGCTCCTCGAGGATCGTGCGGTGATGCACGTTGCCCCGGCTGGCGAAACGGGCCAGCGCCTCGAATGATGGCTCTTCCCGCTCCGGCACGATCGGCAACGACTTCAGTGCGGGGTTGTCCGCATAGGCCTGGAGCCAGAGCGTGATCGTCTTCGATTCGGCCGACATCTCCGAATGCGGCAGGTGTTCCTCGGCCACCGCTCTGACCTTGAGCGTGACCGCCTTGCGGTTCAGGCCGGTCGTCACCGACAACTGGCTGATGTTCGGCTCCACACCTTTCTCGACCCAGGCGCGACGCGCCTCGTCCACCATGATGTCGCGCAGCAAGGTCTCGAGCTGGGCGTGCTTGACCCCGAACGCGAGGCAGAGCCGCACCAGGGGCCTGAGCACGCGCGCGCATGCGGCGAGCACCCAGGCCAGCTGGCCGTTCCTGAGCTGGGCCAGTCCCTCGCGCTTGCGCAGTGCCGGCTTTTTGTGTGCTGTGTTCGTCAATCCGATCTGCTCTCCGCACCACCGCGGCTGCCGAAGAGGCGCGGGCGGTGGGCCATGGCAGGTTAACTGATCGTTACCAATTGGACAGGCACCTCAGCTTATGTCTGACAAGCCTGTTGTCTCCACTATAGGACAACCGTCGCACTGAATGTGACTTTTTCCCATTCTGTGCTTGGGGGGCTCAATGCCTGCAAATCCGGGAGTTCGGGGCGCCGTGGTCGGCGAGGTTCGACGAAGAACCGCCAAATTGCGAGGCACCCTCGAGGCTACGAGGCGCGTCCAGTCGTTCGACCCGATAGGCGCACCGCGCCGGGGGCGCGGCAGCGCGGCTGCGAGAGGAGATTCAATTGCGCATCTTGGCCGACTTTTGTTGCCAGCTCGAAGGGCGTGGCGACGGACGCTCGGAGCGGGACCTGCGGCTCTTCGCGCGCATCGCAGCGGCGGTGGAGCGGCCACGGCGAGCCTTCGAGCGCGCGAAGGCCAATGCTGCCTGCACCACCGAGTCGTCATCGCTCCGGCCGACGATACGGCTGCGGCGGGGAGACGTTCGACCAACGCCGAATTCGTGCCCACCGACATGGCGGCCGCGCGCACAAGGGTCTTCGGGAGCGCAATCGATCTGATCCGGTTGCGCCTGGGCACCGGCGCGCCCGAGGTGTGCGAGGCATGCAGCACGCTCAACATGGGTTCGGCGCGCTTCTGCAAGTGCTGCTCGCACAAGCTCAATGGCTTCTACCTGGCCCGTGGACTGGGCGCGGTGCAAGCGTCGCAATGGGACGAGCTCGCCGCGCCCCTCAGGGCGTCGGCTCTGGATTTCGCCGCCTTCCTGGTGGTGATTCATTCACTGGTCTTCATCACTGCCTTCTACCGGGCGTAGAGATGCATTCCCCTTCAAAGCATCTGTAAGGCCCCCATGACCAAATACTGCGATACCTGCTCCACGCCCAATCGGGACGGCGCCCGCTATTGCCATGGCTGCACGGGGAGGTTCTCGGGCGTTCGTTACGCTGCTGCAGCAAGGCCACCGACCACGTCGCCGCCCAGGCCGACACCCACATCCACCCGAGCGAGCGCCCCGCCGGTCGCGGCGCTCGGCATCGGGAAGACCGCGGCAACGGCCCGCACGTTCGGTGAGGCGACCGCCACGTTTCGCCTGCCTTTTCGCCTCGACATCTCGCTGGTGCTCCTGGCTGTGGGCTTGCCCCTGATGGCCGCCGCGTTCGTGACCTGGCATTCGGGTCTTGGGAATGCCCGGCTGCGACAGTTGACGACACCTGCGTCACCCGCATCCTTGCGCCAGACGGCCTGGACACCGGACTCACCCGAATCCGCAGAGGCGCAGATGCATGCGACGATGCCACCGAAGGAGACCAGCGCTCCGGCGGAGCCCGCACTGGCGCCTGCGCGGGATGATCTTCGTCCAATCAAGACGGTCGAACGGGGGTCGAATGATTTGCCGACACCGCCTGTCGTCGACGCTCCAGCGATAGCCGACGCCGAAGATCGTGCCGACGCCATCGTGCAAGCACAACCGCAGATCCGAACCCGCCCCCTGCAGTCGAGGACATTCCCGGCGATGCCTGCGCGAGCGTCCGAAGTCGCGGTGATCGCGCGTGCGCCCGTGACGCTCCCTGCCCGCCGGTCGGACAGGGAAAACTTCCAATCCGCAGGACCCTCGTCGACGACGCGCTCGCGCATGGAAACGAGCCTGCCTCGAGTCGCAACTGCAGCACCGGGCAGCCTTGCTTGCGATCGATACAACCCGTTCGGAGAACGCCTCTGCCTTGGAAGCCCGCCAAGTTCCAACGCGCAGTCGCTGCCCGTCACTCACGCGAGTCCAGCGATCAGCGGCGTTGGCGCGGCCATTGCCTCGAAGGGCAATCCGGCAGGGGCCTCAGCCAACCAGTCAAGCATCGACGCGGGCGGCAGCTCCGGTTCTGGAACCAGCGCAGCGGTCGCCGTGGCGTCAGGCACCGGCGCCTCCAGCGCAGCCGCAGCAGGCGGCGCGACCAGCGCGTCGGGCGCTGTCGGCGGCGGGCAGGCAGGTGCCAGTGCCGGGGGCCCTGGGGCGGGCGGATCGGCCGGAGGGGCAGGGGGCGCTGGCGGCGGCAGTGCTGCTGGCGCTGGTGGCACCGGGGCTGGCGGAGGTCCTGGAGGCGGCGGTGGCGGGGGCAGCGGAGCAGGCGCCGGCGGGCCTGGTGGCGGTGGCGGTGGCGGTGGCGGGGGCGGGTCTGGAGGTGGGGGCGGGCCCGGCGGTGGGGCTGGTGCCGGATCGGGCGGCGGCGGCGGCGGCGGCGCTGGTGGTGGTGGCGCAGGCGGCGGTGGGTCCGGCGGTGGTGGGCCTGGCGGCGGCGCTGGCGCTGGTGGGCCCGGGGGTGGCCCTGGAGGTGGCGGCGGTGGTCCAGGCGTTCATGGTCCGGCGGCGAGGCCGATCCGTTTTTCCTTTGCAGTGGATCCGCTCGCTTCGCGCACTTGTGCCGACACATGCGCAGCAGCGACGCTGTACCTTGATCGTCGGTGTTGATTTCGGGCGCAGCGACCAACCACTGCAGGTCCGCGATGGGGGCGCCTTTCGATGCGGTTGCTTGGCATGACGCCAGATCCAAGCCACCGTGTTGACTCTAGCAACCGTCACTCGACCAACAGCGCTGCCATCTCGATGTCAGCCTTGACGAAATTGCGCACTTCCCGCGGCGTTACCGATTCGGCCACGGTCCTTCGGGGGCATCGGTCGCGGTCTTACAGCCCACCGTCTTCCCGAACGCCAAAAATGACCATCACCCACTATCCGCGGTTGCAAGGAGCGCGACATGTTCGAGCGATACCAAGCGAAGATTGAAGAATATTGCAATTCGGCCGGATTCCAAATCCCGGTCGGCTTTGGGCGTCACGATGCGGAGCGCTACGTGGCCATCGATCTCGACTCCGAGCCACCCAAGCTGGTCGCGGCAACGTGGGCGGACGAATTGGACGTCGTGAACTATCTTGTCAAGCATGCGGCCGGCCGCAAGACCCAGGTCCTCGATTTCAAGGACCGGCGCGAACTGACATTCAATGGCAAGTCCGGTTTGTTGAAAGGCGAGGCTTTCTGAGAGCTGCTGGGTGCGCGGATGCCCAGGCGCCACTCCTGCTCCTGCTCCTCGGTGCCAGGCGGGCGATGTAAGTGGCGACGATGTCGGAGCGCAGCCCGAACGAGGCGCCGTGACGGCAGCAGCTGCGCCGCATAGCGCTCGACGGGGAAGCGAAACACGCCCCGCAGGTTGATGCCCTCCAGCCTTGTCGGCGCGATGCGCCCCGTCAACTCCGGCGGCACGCGATCTGGCGTCGGTTGGCCCACCGGTCCGGCACCGCCTGCATCTGCGCGGTATTCCAGGCCATGCTGCCTACGAGGCACGCGCACTGGAACTCGCGCGTTTTCCGGATCGTCTCGCGGCGCTGCGCCTCGAACTCGCCGATCGGCGCGCGACTAGTGGGGTTTCGACGCCCAGCGCTTCGCCCGCCATTTCGAGGCAGCATGCGCGGCCATGTGGGCACGCTATGCAGATGGCCTGGCGCCCGCAGACATCGAGGTGGCTCGATGGGGCGAAAAGCAGCCGTGAATGTCTGCTGCTGGACTCGAGAGGTCGAAGGCGTCCGGCACGACGTAGATCAGGATCGAGCCCGCGATGACCCCGTGACCAGACGGGCGCCGTCGACGGTCGCCAGCCATGTCGCCAGGCCGTCGGTGAAGGTCGGGAGATGATGTGAAAGGTGATCACGAAGCTGAACTGGATTCGCGAGAGGATCGCGGGGTCGAGCGTCATCGAATCCTTGTATGCGGTCGGCGCCAATTCGACAAGCAAGCGGGCATGACAGCTTCGACGCATCTTCCACTTAACACGTCGCAATCAGGAATAGGGCCGAAGGGCAATCCAATTGCCTCAAAGGGCAAAAACGGCCTTCGACCGCAGGAGGCATGGACACAACTGCGTGACTGCACGCATAGTCACGGCATCCACTCGAAAGCGAAGCAATGACGCGCATCTTCCGCCGACAGCCGTTCGATCTTCCCGCCCTGCGGTGCCAGCCGAAGGCAGCTTGAGATGGTCGAATCGTCGCCGCCCTCGGTTCTGATCGTCTACTACACGTACAGTCAGCAGACGTTGAGCGTGGCTGAGTCCATGGCGGGCCGTCTGCGCGAGCGCGGCTGCAAGGTTCAACTCGCCCGGATCGAATTCACGGATCCCCGCTACGCTCCACGGTTCGCGCAGTTTCCGCTGCGGCATGCCTATCGCGACATCTTCGGGATGGTGCTGCCACAATTTCGCGGCGTCACGGGACAGATTCGAATTCCGGACGCGGTCGGCGCCGGGCCTTATGACCTGGTCTGCATCGCCTCGCCCACCTGGTGGCTGCATCCCTGCATGCCGATCCGTTCGTTCCTGGAGTCCGACGCGGGCCGCACGCTCATCGGTGGCAAACGCTGCGCCGCAGTCGCCGTGGCCCATCGCTATTGGCGCGACGACCTGCGCATTCTCAAGAAGCTCATCGTGAAACAAGGCGGCGACTACCTGGACGGCAGTCATTTCACCGCGGGCGGCGGTCCGGTGGACTCCATGCTGGCGTTGTTCAGCTACCTGTCGACCGGCGTCACGAAGGAGCGCTACCTCGGCATCAGGATTCCGCCGGCGACGCTGCAGCCCAGCTATGTCGACCAGTCCCGGGCGTTCGCGGATCGACTCGCGGATAGGTTAGGACCCTCGAAAAGCTGGTAGTGCAGGGGGGCCTTAGACCATTTGGCACGCCGTCCTGCTCGCTTGGCCGGCATGCGACCGTGCCGGGGACACGGCAGCCGCGAGCGAAGTCGCCAACGGCAGCGACGCCCCACTTTCCAAGCGTCGCGTCAGATCGGGTTTGATGGCCTCGGCGTACACCTGCTGCGCATGTGCGCCTCCTGAGAGGCGGCATTCTGCACGTATGCCAACTGGGCGTTCCCTTCATGCCTGTACACCGCTCGCTGGAGTTGATGCACCGCCCCGGTTCAGTAGCGTGTGGATCTCGCGCCGGAAGTCCTCGATTGCGATGTAGTCGCACAGGAAGACGGTGCGCAGCAGCCTTCGCAGATGCTCGGCTGCTCGATGCAGGGGATCACCTTGCGCAGCCGATCCGAAGCGCTGCAGGGCCAGCGTGGCTGACACGCGCCCGGATCGAATGGACGCTGCCAGGCGCAGGAGCTCGTCCCAGCCGCGCTCGATGGCGCTGAGCGAGACGCTCCTCACGGTGACTGCTTCGAGGCCTTCCGGGATTCTGAAGACGCGCGGCAGGTGCAGTTTGCGCTCTGCCAAATCACGCAGCCGCGGACGTAGGTCAGAGCCCAGCAGCCTGGCGATGGCCATCGCCGGATTCGTATACCGGTATCTACCGCCACCAGCGACAGGCGCATGAGGTCCTCACTGCGATTGTTTGCCTCGACACCCTCGATGGCAACACCGCCTGACCTTCATTGAGCACGATGGGCTGGTCCCCGCGCTTCGTCCTCTAAGAAAATTCAACGTGGCGGCTCGACCTCAGTCCGCAAGAGGGGAGGAGGGCCAAGACCGTGCGGTTCCGCACAGTGATTGCAAGCAGAGAGCGAACTCGTGCGCAATGAACGCCACCGGACAGAGTAGCAATCGCGATTTCACTATGGTGTGTCTTGGAATTGATCCTGCGAAGCTCCATGACGTCAAATCGAATCGACGAAGAATCCGAATACTGCACGGGCTCGGTGAAAGGTAACGCGGCCATGCAATTGGTCATTACCCAGAATCCATCGACCGGGCGCTGGCAGTGGGTGTTGCAGGCACTGCATTGCGGGCCCATGGCCAAAGGCACGGGCGACTTCACGACCCGGCAGGCGCTGTTTGACAGCCTGCGCGAACTCAAGAGCAGCGCTCCTCGTTCGTTGGCCTACGACCCGTTGGGCGGCTTGTACGAAGGCGTGTGAGAGCGCCGCCGCAGGTTCAGCGCCTTTCGGCATCTGGCTTATCGAGGACCTCAACGTAGCGCGCTCCTGGCAGGCCAGCGCGAAACTCCTGAATGCTCGCGTGCGCAAGCTGCAGACTTCCAAAGCTCATCGTGCTGCACGCGACCACACTGCCATCCGCCCTTCGCAGCTCCCAGGACCAACGTCCACACAGTTCGGGAAGAACGAGAAACTTCATCTTTCCAATCACTTTGATAGCCTCCATTGGACATTGCATCGGACGACGAATCCGGTAGGACGAAGGTCAATGGAGGGCGGACAGTGCGCGGAATTGCACTAAATCGGCGTTGAAATCCAAAAGGTCGACCAAGAACTTTTGATGTGATGGACTGTAGGCCGGGATGCCGAATTGAGGATGCACGCGCTACTAAGCGTGCTACCGCACACAGTCTGGGCTGCTACAGCGGGATACTGAGTGATGGCAGGTCACATCGCACTCGCCCACAGGCCCGACGAATCCATGACGGGCCAAAATCTCCTGCTTGAGGCGTTGTCCCCCCACGCCCATACCGCTCTGCTGTCGAAACTCGAGCGGGTTCCCATGCCGCTGGGCTTGGTGCTTCAGCCGCCGCAGAGACCCATCACCCACGTCTTCTTCCCGACCACCGCCGTCGTGTCGCTGCTACACGTCCTGGAGAACGGCACCTGCTCGGAAGTTGCAGTAGTGGGGAACGAAGGGATGGTCGGGGTCCCTGGTTTCTTCGGTGGCGGCCTCAGTTCCGGCCGTGCCGCCGTGCAGATTGCGGGTGAGGGCCTGCGACTCGACTGCCTCGCTCTACGCGATGAATTCGAAAGCAAGGGCGAGGTGTTCTACCTGCTGCTGCGCTACACGGCAGCGCTGATCGCACAGATCTGCCAGACCTCAGTCTGCAATCGACATCACTCGTTGGACCAACGTCTCGCCAGGTGGCTGCTGCTTAGTCTCGACCGGGTGCAGGGCAACGCCTTTCGTATGACGCAAGAGCAAATCGCCAATCTCTTGGGCGTGCGTCGCGCGGGCATCAACGAGAGCGCGGCAAGACTGCAGCGTGACGGCGTCGTGCACTATGCCCGCGGCAGGATCACCGTGGTCGACCGCTTGGCCCTCGAGCATCGGGCTTGCGAGTGTTATGCCGTCGTCAGTGCCGAGTACGCGCGGAGGCGGCCTGTCTCCGAGGGCGGCCTCATCGCCGCCAGCCCCTGGCCCGAGGCAGACGCCGACAGTGTTGCCCGCCAGGCCTCGCTGTTCGAGGGGACCCGATGACCAAGGACAATGTTCGTGACATCGTCGTCGTGGGCGCTGCACTTGGCGGTGTCACGGCCATCGCCAAGATGGCTTCCTGCTGGCCCGCCGAGCTGCCTGCCACGGTCATCGTCGCGCTGGTGACGCCCAAGCAGCCCGCCCCGATGGTGCTGCAGATCCTCAAGGGCTATGCCCCGGTGTCGGTGGTCTACGGCAAGCACGGCGAAGTCGTCAAACGCGGCACGATCTATCTTTCGCCACCCGGCAAGCACCTATTGGTGCGCGGGGGAGGCGTCCTGCAACTGGCTGGCGTCGGGGCCTTCGAAGATAACCTTTCGTCCATTGACCGCTTGTTCATCTCGGCCGCTGCCGTCTATGGCCGCCGCTTGATCGGTGTCGTGCTGAGCGGCGAGGCCCGCGGCGGGGCGAAGGGCCTCGAAGAGATCGAGGCGGCCGGGGGCATCGGCATCGTTCAGGACCCGAAGGAGGCGGCCGAGCCGCAGCTGCCGCGCCACGTGATCGAGAACGACAGTCCGCACTATTGCGTCAAGGCCGGGGAGATCCCCGCGCTCGTCAAGCGACTGATGGCCGCGCCGCTCGACTGAATCGCACGCGGCACCTTTCGCGCCGGCACGGACACGGGCGCGCCAGCGCCGCCCAACCGAAGTCCTTGCCGCTTCCCTGCTTCTAGCGGTGCATGTCGACGGGTGCCTTCTGATCGCGACGATTTCCCCGCTCCCGCTAACACCTCCGTACTACCTGCCTGATTCAGTCAGGTGCCGTGTGAATTGGTTCACACGCGCGCGCCACGTGGGTCGCGAAAGCGCTTTGCGCACCGGCGATTCCCATGCATGCGAACCGTAAAACAGACGCGGGCCTGGCGAACGCGTGATCGACGTGTGTGCCGGGTCTGCGCGGCCCGGGACCGGACCGCGATCGGTGTTTGAACCTTCGAAATGGAGTGCAATATGAAAGCATTGGCGAAATCACGATGGAGCCCGCTCGCGTGCAGCGCAGTGGCGGTGGCGGCGCTGTCCATGTTGGGTGGCTGTTCCTCGAATGGTCGCGTGGGCTACGGCTTTGGCGGTGCAAGCGAAGCAACGCCTGGCGGGCTGGCCAGCGGCGCAGGCGCGACGGCTGACGGCGGCTCCGGTTCCGGCTCCGGCTCCGGCGCGGGCGCGGGCGCGGGCGCGGGCGCGGGTGGCGGCGACGGCACGGTGGTCGGCGGCGGCCCTGGGGGCGGTGCCGGTCCAGGCACCGGAGGCGGAGGGGGAGGCGGAGGCGGTGGAGCCGGCCCCGGCAACGTGGGGCCTGCACTCGGCGCCAGCAACGCCCTGGTCCAGTCGGCCGGGAACGTGATCGACGAAACGGGGCAACTGGTCACCTCGATCGGCAACGGGGTCGGCGTCGCAGGCGCCAACTCTCCGGCGAGCGGACTTGTTGCCGGCGCGGGCGGCGCCGTGTCGCAAACGGGCTCGGTCGTGTCCGACCTCGGCCAAGGCGTTGGCACAGGACTCGGCCAACTGGGCCGGACGCCGGACCCGTTAGGCACCACGCTGACCAGCGTGAATCCCGCCGTTCAGCACGTGGGCGGCGCCGTGTCGAGCGTAGGGGCGGGTGTCGCTTCGGTCGGCGCCGGCACGCCGGTGGGACAGGTGACGGGCCTCGTGGGCGGCGTCGTCGACAAGACTGGGGACACCGTGGCCGGTCTTGGCGCCGGGCTGGGCCAAGTGATCGACAGCGCCGGCGTGCGCAAGGTCACGAGCGGCGTGAGCGACGCGATCGTGCCGATTGACCGCGGCCTCGTGGCAACGACCCAGAAGTTGGGCGACGCGACCGGGCTCGGAAAGCCCGTCGCCGGTTTGACGACGCAAGTGGGTGGTGCCATCGCGCAACTCGGTGCCAAGGTCCCGGGTGGCCAGGTGGCCGGGGTGACGGGCGCGCTTGGCACGACCGTTGCCAGCGTGGGCCCGCTGGTCAGCACGGGCAGCACAACGCCGGCTGCGGGGAGCGCGCTGGGCGGCTTGACGGCCGGCCTGGGCGTGGGTGCGGTCGGCGGCCTCTCGGCGACACCGGCAGGCATCAGCAATGGCGCCGGCGCCGGCGTGGTGGCGGGCGTCAAGACCACCAGTGTCCCGCCCGGCACCGCCAGCGGCCCCAGCGCCGTTGCACCGGTGACCGGTGCCGTCACTGCCGTCGCCGTGCCGGTGGTGGCCGCGGTCAACACGACGGCCACGTCCGTCGTCGGGGGCGTCACCACTGTGGCCAGCAACGCCGGCGGCAGCGTCGCCGGGTTGGTGAGCGGCACCACGGCTGCGGTGAGCGGCACCACGGCTGCTGTGGGCGGCGTCGCGGGCGGCCTGATCGGCGGCCTGGGTCTGGTGCGCAGATGATGTCGGCGTCGTCGCTGAAATGGCTCGGTTGCGGCATGGCCGCAGCGATGGCCGGGGTCGCTTCGCCGGCATGGGCCCAGTCCGCGGGGGGCAACCCCCTGGACCAGATCCCGGCCGCGCGTCCTGCGCGGCCTCCGGGTTCGGCGGCGACGCCTTCCCTCGCGCTGCAGGAGCCCGCTGGGCCTGCCGCCGACGTGCTCGAGCGCAGCATCGTGCCCACGCGCTTCGATATCCAGGGAGTGAATGCACTGCCCTTCGCCCAGTTGGCGAAGCTGTTCTCTCCCCTCGTGAACCAACCCGTGACCATCGGCGTCTTGGTGGCGCTGACGCGGGAAGCCACGACCCTTTACCAGGCCAGCGGTCATCCGCTGTCCTTTGTATTCGTCCCCGAGCAAGACTTCGCCGACGGCGTGGTGCGCGTGATCGCGGTCGAGGGCTACGTCGCGAGCGTCCGCATCGAAGGCGATGCCGGGCCGGCCGAGCCCAAGCTGCGCGAGATCGCCCAACGCCTGCAGTCTGAACGCCCCTTGCGGCAGGCGACCTTCGAGCGCGTCAGCCAGTTGCTGGCGCGCGTGCCAGGGATCGAGCTCGATGCCACGGCAGCCTTGCCGGCACGCACCGACGGCGCCACCGAACTGGTGCTCAAGGTTCGTCGCCAACCCTTCAATCTCTCGCTCGGCGCCGACGTGCGGCAGCCGACCTCGCGCGCCGTGCTCAACGGCGTAGTCAACGATCCCTTCGTGTCGGGCGGCCAACTGAGCGCCTCGACGCTGCTGCGCGACCCCCAGGACGAGCGTCTTCTGTCGCTCGGCTACACCCAGCTGATCGGCGGTGATGGCTGGCAGCTCAGCACGAGCTACTCGGACTACCGCGGTTATCCCGACGAGCAACTGGCCCGCGGTGCGCCACTTGAGCGTTTCAACACCAACAAGCGCCTGGACGCCTCCGCGGGCTACCCACTTATCCTCGATGCCCGGACCAGCCTCGTGCTCAAGGGTGGGTTCTATGCGGTGGACAACGTCGACCGCTACAGCGAGCGCGCCACCGGCGGCGAGTTGACGAACGACTCGCGGGTGCGCGCCATCTATGCGCAGGGCGTCTACGCGGATGCGCGCCCCGACCGCACGCGAGGACTGAGCGTGTTGCTGGCCCAAGGCATCGACGGCGCCGGTGCGCGCGACCAGATCACCAGCAACATCGCCGGCCTGTCGGGGGTCGGTGGGTCGAAGCCGGACTTCACACGCATCGCGATCGACGCGAACCAGCGCGACCGCTACGCCAACGACTGGGGCACCGCCTTCGCCGTCGGCGGGCAGTACAGCGGCGATTCGCTTGCGACCTCCGAGCGGGTGTCCTTCGGGGGTGCGCACTTCGGCCGGGCCTATGCGCCGGGCGACGCAGCGGGCGACTCGGGCTGGGGCGCGAGCGTGGAAGTGAACCGGATGCTCCGCATCGAGGGGACATGGCTCAAGCAGGTGGAGCCCTTCCTGCTGGTGGAAGCCGCCGAGGTGAGCAGCCAGCTCTTCAGTCCGATGCCCGCGCATTTGCGCTCGGTGGCACTGGGCGTGCGGCTGTCCGACAGCCGGCACTACAGCCTGGATCTGGCGGTTGCCAAGCCGACCGGTGATCCGTCATCGACCAATCCGCAGCGCAAGCTGCGCGTGGGATTGCTGCTGAGCTATCAGCTCGCCGCACGCTGAATCCGGAGGAGGCAAGCGGCTAATACCTCTGCGTACCTGCGCCGTTCGCCTCCGACGCTGCGCGAAGCGGTGTTCGCCTACGGAGCGCCGTCTGGAGTCGCTCTACATTGCTTGTGTTCAATTCAAACCAAAGGCCGCCCTGCCATGCATGCCAATTGGCCCGAGACGCTGTGGATCGTGCGACACGGACAAAGCGCCGGGAACGTGGCGCGGGACGCTGCCGAATCCGGCGGCCTCGCGGTCATCGACCTCGCGTGGCGCGACATCGATGTTCCGTTGTCGACGCTTGGCAAGGCGCAGTCGACGGCACTCGGTGAATGGTTTGCACGGCTGCCGAAGCATGAGCAGCCGGAGGTGGTGGTCTGCTCCCCCTACCTGCGCGCCCTCGAGACCGCGCGGCTCGTGACCGAGCGCTGCGGCCCTGGCGCCGACCCGGCAAGCCTGCGGGTGGACGAGCGACTGCGCGAAAAAGAATTCGGCATTCTCGACCGGCTGACCAAGTTCGGCATCCAGCAAAGGCACCCGGAGCTCAACGAGCAACGCCTGCATGTGGGGAAGTTCTACTTTCGGCCGCCGGGCGGCGAGAGTTGGTGTGACGTGATCCTGAGGCTGCGCAGCCTGCTGGAGATGATCACGCGCGAATACGGCGGCCGCCGGGTCCTCGTGGTGGCGCACCAGGTGATCGTCAACTGCATGCGCTATCTGCTCGAGCACATGGACGAGCACCAGATCCTCGACATCGATCGGCAGGGTGACGTGCCCAATTGTGCGGTGACCTCCTACCGCGCGACCCGCAGCGGCGGCGAGGCCGATGTGCTTCAGCTGGACCTGGTCAACTTCCTTGCGCCGCTGCAGGAAGCCTCTACGCCCGTGACGCGCGAGCCGGACCAGCCGGCAGCTGCCAAACCCTGACCCTGGCGACATGAAGGTGCACGCCCCGTCTGCGAAGGCCTTGACGCCAGCCCTGCTCGCGCGCTGGCCTTTTCCGAATCACGGCGTCGACGCGGACAAGGAGGCACGGGGCCACGTGCTGGTGATCGGCGGCAGCGTCGAAACGCCCGGTGCGGTCGCGCTGGCCGCTATCGCCGCGCTGCGTGCGGGCGCCGGAAAACTGACTGTCGCGGTGCCTGCGAGCGTCGCGCAAGGCCTGGCGCTGACGATTCCGGAATCGCGCGTCATCGGCCTGCCGCAGTCGACCGGCGGCTCATTCCTGGCCCAGGGTGCCGACAAGCTGGCGCCTCTGGCGGGCGGTGTCGACGCGGTGGTGCTCGGACCCGGCATGTTGGATGCACCCGCCAGCCTCGCCTTCGTTCGCAAGCTGCTGTCGCACTTCCCGCACAGTACTGTCGTGCTCGACGCCTTTGCGATGGGCGTCGTCGAGCAAGGCGCCCTGGATCCGCGTGTGATCATGACGCCACATGCGGGAGAGATGGCGAAGCTGTCCAGCACGACCAAGGAGGCGGTCTGCGATGACCCGTTGACCTCGGCGGTCGCGGCGGCGACTCTGTGGAATGCCTGCGTCGTGCTCAAGGGCGCCTGCACTTTCATCGCGCAAGCCGATGGCACGACCTGGCGTCACGAGGGCGCAACTCCGGGTCTGGCGACGTCGGGCTCGGGCGACACGCTGGCCGGCCTGATCGGCGGGCTGGCCGCACGGGGCCTGACGCCTCCAGTGGCAGCCGCGTGGGGCGTTGTCATTCATTCACGGGCAGGGGAGGTGCTGGCGCGACGCTATGGCCCACTGGGCTTCCTGGCAGGCGAGTTGTCGGCGGAATTCCCCAAGCTGATCCATGCAGCCCATCACAGGCAGCGAAGGCCATAGCTGTCGGCGAGGTCCGGACGGAGGGTCTCACCCGACTTTCGGATCTGTGCATGGCTACACCGCGCCGCGCTGGCGTAGCGCGTTGCCCCGTCGCGCGTACTACTCGCCTCACACCACAGGCGGGAGCCCATCGAGCAGCTTTTCCAGGGTGATCGGATAGCTTCGCACACGAACGCCGGTCGCGTTGTAGACGGCATTGGCCACCGCCGCGGCAACGCCGCACATGCCGAGTTCGCCCACGCCCTTTGCTTTCATAGGAGAAGAAGTCGGATCCGTCTCGTCCAGGAAGATCACGTCCTGATGGGGGATGTCAGCGTGCACGGGCACCTCGTAGCCCGCCAGGTCATGATTGACAAAGAAGCCGTGCCGCTTGTCGACTGCCAGTTCCTCCATCAGTGCACCGCCGACGCCCATCGTCATGGCGCCGATCACCTGGCTGCGGGCAGCCTTCGGGTTCAGAATGCGCCCGGCGGCGCAGACGGCGAGCATGCGCCGCACGCGCACTTCGCCGGTTGCAGTGTCGACCCCGACCTCCACGAAATGCGCCCCGAAGGTCGATTGCTGGTACTTCTTGTCGAGGTCACCGTATTCGATGCCGTCCTCGGCCACCAGGCCATTTGTACCGGCTGCCTTGCCGAGCGCTACCACGCGCCCGCCGGCACGCACCATGCTGTCCGAAAACTCCGCTTCGCCCGGCGGCATGGCCAGCGCCTTCGCAACCGCCTCGCGCAACTTCATACACGCCGCGTAGACGCCCGCGGTCGAGTTGTTGCCGCCCCACTGGCCGCCCGAGCCGGCCGACACAGGAAACGCGGAGTCACCAAGCTGGACTCGCACATCTTTCAGCGGTACGCCGAGCGTCTCGGCAGCGGTCTGCGCGATGATCGTGTACGACCCGGTGCCAATGTCCGTCATGTCGGTTTCCACGGTGACTACGCCGCGGTTGTCGAGACGAACGCGCGCGGCCGACTTCATCTGCAGGTTGTTGCGGAACGCTGCGGCGACGCCGGTGCCCACCAGCCACTGTCCGTCGCGCTGCTGCCCTGGTCGCGCATTGCGCTTGCTCCACTCGAAGCGCTCGGCCCCGGTGCGCAGGCACTCGATCAACTTGCGCTGCGAGTACGGCCGCTCCGGCTTCTCGGGATCGACCTGCGTGTCGTTGAGGACCCGAAACTCGACCGGGTCGACGCCCAGCTTTTCGGCCATCTCATCCATCGCGATTTCCAGGGCCATCATTCCCGGCGCTTCGCCAGGTGCGCGCATCGCATTGCCCTCGGGCAGATCCAGTACGGCGAGCCGCGTGGTCGTCAGGCGGTTCGCGCCGGCATACAGCAGCCGGGTTTGATTGACGGCCGTCTCCGGCTGACCGTCGGGCAGGTCGCCGGACCAGCCCTCGTGGGCCATGGCGGTGATCTTCCCGTCCTTGTTGGCTCCAATGCGAACGCGCTGGATGGTCGCTGGCCTGTGCGTCGCGTTGTTGATCATCAACGGACGCTGCAGCGCCACCTTCACGGGGCGCCCCGCCGCCCGCGCGCCCAAGGCCGCAAGCACCGCATCCGCGCGCACGAAAAGCTTGCCGCCGAAGCCGCCGCCGATGAAGGCCGACACCAGGCGGACCTTGACCTTCGGAATGCCCAGCGTCTTGGCGACATCGCCGACGCCCCAGGCAATCATCTGGTTTGAGGTCCAGATGGTCAGCTTGTCGCCCTTCCAGACCGCAACCGATGCATGCGGCTCCATCATGGCGTGCGACTCGTCGGGCGTGGTGTACGTCGCATCGAGCTGGACGGGGGCCGAGGCAAAGGCGCCCGCGAAGTCGCCGACTTTGGTTTCAGGTTCACCGGAGGAGGGGTTCGGCTTTGGGAGCTGCGCCGCCCCCATTTCTTCTTTCAGATCGAAACGCCCCGGCGAACGCGTGTAGTCGATGCGAATCAACTGCGCCGCAGCGCGCGCCTGCTCGAAGGTCGTCGCCACAACAAGCGCCAGTGCCTGATGGTAGTGGTCGATTTCCGGCCCGCCCAAGAGCTTCGCCGTGTTGTAGTCTCCCTTGCCGAGCTTGCCGGCATTGCGCGCGGTGACGATGGCCAGAACGCCCGGTGCGGCGCGGGCTGCAGCGAGATCCATGGAAGCGATGCGTCCTTTGGCAATGCCTGAACCCACCACATAGCCATAGGCGGCGTTGGGTGCCTCGGCGTTGCGTTCGTAGGCGTAGCGAGCGGTGCCGGTAGTCTTGACGGGTCCATCGATCCGGTCGGTCGGCTTGCCGATGACCTTGAGTTGGTCAATGGGATTGTTGGTGGCAGGCGTGTCGAATTTCATGCTCAGCTCCTCGCTTGAATCAAGGCGGCGGCAAGCGAGCGCTCGGCCAATGGCAGCTTGAAGGCGTTCTCGTGAGTGGGCTGGGCGCCGGCCAGCAGCTGAGCGGTCACTGCCTTGGCGCCTTGCGGCATCGCCGCCTCTGCGGCCTCTAGCCGCCACGGCTTCGGTGCCACACCGCCAAGCGCCACGCGGCCTGAGCCGTCGCGCTGCACGATCACCGCCACCGATACAAGTGCGAAAGCGTAGGAAGCCCGGTCCCGAATCTTCCGGTAGATCTGCGTGCCGCCGACCGGAGGCGGCAGCGTGACGCCGGTGATCAGTTCGTCCCGCTCCAGCATGGTGTCGATGTGCGGGGTGTCGCCCGGGAGGCGGTGAAACTCGGCAATGGGAATCACGCGCGTGCGGCCATCGGGACGGATCGTTTCGACGCGGGCGTCCAGCACGCGCATCGCCACGGCCATGTCGCTGGGATTGGTCGCGATGCAGGCCGTGCTCGCGCCGACCACCGCGAGCTGGCGGCTCACACCGCCCATGGCACTGCAACCGCTGCCGGGCTTGCGCTTGTTGCACGGCTGGTCCGTGTCGTAGAAGTACGGACAGCGGGTGCGCTGCAGCAGGTTGCCGGCCGTGGTCGCCTTGTTGCGCAACTGGCCGGAGGCGCCCGCCAGCAGCGCTCGGGACAGCACCCCGTAGTCTCGCCTCACGCGCTCGTCCGCGGCCAGGTCGGTGTTGCGCACCAGCGCGCCGATGCGCAAGCCGCCCTCTGGCGATGGTTCGATCTTGTCCAGGCCCAGCCCATTGACATCGACCAGGTGCGTCGGCACCTCGATCTGCAGCTTCATCAAGTCCAGCAGGTTGGTGCCCCCGGCGATGAACTTCGCACTGGGATTTCGCGCGACAGCGTCCGCTGCCTGCGCTGCCGACTGCGCCCGCTCGTAGGTAAACGGCTTCATGCCCTGCTCCCTGCCACCTCGGTGACGGCGTCGACGATGTTGGAATAGGCTCCGCAGCGGCAGATGTTGCCGCTCATGCGCTCGCGCAGCTCTTCGGCGGACAGGAGGGGACGCGAATTGAGGTCGACAGTCACATGGCTGGGAACACCGCGTTGGATCTCGTCGAGAACCGCGACTGCAGAGCAGATCTGGCCCGGTGTGCAGTAGCCGCACTGGTAGCCGTCATGCTTGACGAAAGCCGCCTGCATCGGGTGCAGGCGGTGCGGGGTACCCAGTCCCTCGATCGTGGTGACCTTCGCGCCCTCGTGCATGACGGCGAGCGTGAGGCAGGAGTTGATCCGCCTGCCGTCCACGATCACCGTGCAGGCACCGCACTGCCCGTGGTCGCAGCCCTTCTTGGTACCGGTGAGGTGCAGGTGCTCTCGCAGTGCGTCCAGCAGGGTCGTACGCGTATCGAGCGACAGCGTGTGACCGGTGCCGTTGACGCTGAAGGAGACCTTCATCTCAGGCGATACCGCTGCGGCGGAAGCGGCTGGCGCGGTCGCCGACGTTGCCGCCGGTGCAGACGATACCGCCGCGGCGGTCGCGGCGCCCGCAAGGAGCGCCTCGCGTCGCGTGATCAAGGGAAAGACGGGACTGGCCATGTCGGCTCCTGTTCATCGTGGTTCGGGTCGTTGACGTTCGCCCGTTTTGAGCAGTCTGCGCGCCGGGTGACCGGCCGCCATGTCGGACGGTCACCCGTTGTGGCCTGGGCACGGAACGCGCTGTGAAGGAGTGGAATGTGGCCAAGGACGCTGGGGCGACCTCGGTGCCGTGCGTTGGCACGCGCCCAGGCATCGGGTGTGGCCCCTGTCCAGCGCGACTTGCCTGGAAGTCCCGACCTGAAAATCCCCTGGATCAGAGGCAAGGGACTCGGGCAGCCCGGCCACGTGTTGCGCCCGCGATGGGCGCTTGTGGGTGACGGGCCGCGCCGCCCCAGAGCGACAATGCATGCATGACCCAAGGAAAGCGCATCTCTGCAGACATCGGCGAAAACGCCTTGCATGCCATCAGGGAACTGGGAACAGCAGCGAAACTGGCCCGGAGCGCGGCCGGTGAAGGTCAGGCGGCCGCCGCGGCGCGCCTGGGCGTGCATGTGCAGACCATCGGCCGCATCGAGGCCGGCGAGCCCGGCGTCGCCATCGGGCACGTGATGGGCCTGCTCGCGCTCTATGGCATCGGCGTCAAGCTGCAGCCAGGCCGCTGAGTGATGGTCCGGCTGCCGCCCCAAAGGGCCAATACCTTGCTCCAGACCCTTGCCAACGGCGTGCGGCTACTTGCGGTCCCCATGCCCCATGTGCAGAGCGCCAGCGTCGGTGTGTTCGTGCACGTCGGCTCGCGCGACGAGACGCCGGTCAGCAACGGCATCGGCCACGTGCTGGAGCACATGGCGTTCAAGGGAACCACCACCCGTTCGGTTCAGGCCATCAACCTGGATGCCGAGCGGCTGGGTGCGGATGTGAACGCGTTCACCGGCAAGGACAGCACTGGCTACTTCATGACAGGCCTGGGCCGGCATGCGGAGCCATTGCTGCGCATGACAGCCGACATCTTCCTGAACAGCACCTTCCCCGAGAATGAGCTCCAGCGCGAGCTGGAAGTGATCCGCCAGGAGGCCATCGAGTACGAGGAGGATCCGGAGGATGCCTCCAGCGAGTTGCTCGACCGCGCGATCTGGGGCGACGATCCGATGGGCATGCCGGTGATCGGCACTGTCGGCAACATCCAAGGCTTCACCCGAGAGGACTTGGTTCGTCATGTGCAGTCCCACTATGTCGCGGAGAAGACTGTTGTCGTTGCGGCTGGCAACTTCGACGTCGACGCCTGGCTGGCGCTCGCCGGGCAACTCTTCAAGGCCATGCCCGGGTCGCCCGATCGGTCCGTGACCCTGCCGACGGCAACTGCAAAGTACGTCGGTCAACCCATGGCTCGGCGCTTCACGCAGGTGTCCCAGGTGTTCCTGAACATCGCCTACCCGGTGGCACCCGAGAAGCAAGATGAGATGCCACAGCAGCGCTGGCGCCTGGCAGCCACACTGGCGGCGAACCTCTTCGGCGGCGGGATGTCGGCGCCCCTGGTCGACACGGTGCGCGAGCAGCTTGGCCTTGCCTACACGGCCCATGCCACGCTGGATATCGGGGACATCTGGGCCAACTTCGTGGTGCACGCGGTCACGACACCGGACAAGCTTGACGCGCTGGTCGCTGCAACCGCCGAGGTGCTGCGTGCCCAGGCGAAATCCATCGCTCCGGTGCACCTCGAGCGGGCCAAGAACCAACTGACGGTGTCGCGCGTGCGTGCCGCGGAACGGACTTACGCGACGATGGAACAGGCTGTCGAAGAGCTCTTCGCGAGCGCGTGTGTGACGCCGATGTCCGAGGCCATCGCGATGATCGACACCATTCAAGCTGACGAGGTGCAGGCGGTCTTCGAACGGATGCTGGTCAACCCCCCGGCGCTGGCGATCACCGGCAAGGGTGCCAGCGTGCGCACCGCTCGTCGATTGGCCGCGCGACTGGTCCGTGGCGGCCATCCCGAGGCCTGAACCCGACCGGGGGAGTCCGCAGCGGAGCGCGGCGCCGAGTGCAAGGCCAAAGGTTCAGGCAAGTCGTACACGTCGCTTCGGCGAACAGGAGCCTGCGTCGCCATCTCGCACTGCATCTGCATATTCACATCGAGGGCAGGAGCTTCAAGACGCACGTTTTGCGCCGGATCTCCGCCGAACTCGCGCCCGGCGTGGTGTGCGACATCTACCGCGTGGAGCAGGCTTCACGCTGGCAGACGTTCACGACGGTGGACACCGTGCCGGAAACAAGGTTGCCTTCGAAAGTAGCTGGCGGAAGATGGCATTGCATGTCAATCGTCCCTCGTATCCGCATGGCGACGATCGCATGTGAGGCAGAGATGCGGACTCAGACCCGTCGCGGCCGCGTGGGGGGCTCGGGCGTCCGGACGTCGCCGTTTGGCGCTGCTGGGAGCACGCGCGCAGGCTAAAGTGTGAGCTCGCCTTCGTCTTCACCGTCCCAGTAGTGAATGCGCGTGGCGTGCACCTTGATCATCACCAAGCCAGGTG
Organism: Variovorax jilinensis; assembly: GCF_030316885.1. Lineage (GTDB taxonomy): Bacteria > Pseudomonadota > Gammaproteobacteria > Burkholderiales > Burkholderiaceae_C > Variovorax > Variovorax jilinensis. The sequence continues at coordinate 162,459 of NZ_JASZYQ010000009.1, forward strand.
TCTCGGGACCCTGCTTGAACCAGCGGTCCAACTCCTCCTGCCAATGGGCGGCGAACGCGCCCCTGTCGCGCACGATCTCCGCTTGGCCTTCGATCGCCAGCATGAGGGGGGGCTTGCCGAAGATTCCAGGCTTGCCCTGCATGGCCAGTGTCACCTGGGCGTCGCGTTCAATATCCGCCACGGTCCGCGCATCGTCCCAGGCGAAAAAGTAGCTGTCGCCGTCATAGTCGACATCGCCGTTGTTGCTCATCGGCCGTCCCGCAATCTGACCGCCGTCCGTGTGCGTCATGAGCATCGAAAAGTCGATGCTCGCCATATCCTTGGCGAGGTCCTGAAGTGTCCGAGGAGTGGTCATGGCTGTTCCTTCCTAATACGTTTAGGAAACCATTGACGCCTGGGTGCGACGCGGGGCGCGTCAGCCGTCGCCGCATGCGGGTGCGAGCACGAGGCTTTCGTTCGGCCAGACCGCGCGCGCAGCCGCTCCGCGTACCGTCATCGCAGCTTCATGTGGTCGCAACAGCCGAGCGACATTTCCCTGCTCGACCAAGGTGTCTGCATCGGGGCTGATGCACGCATTGCCCCGAGGCTGTCGACCCCTGGCGCTTGCCTGCGTTCACGAGCAAGCTGCAGTTCCATGTGGCCCACGCAACGTGCGCACGCCCAGCAACTTCAGCCAGCCGGGGCCGGAGTGCTCGTCATGCGCATCAGGTCTCTTCGATACACGTTCGTCACCGTGGCGCGGAGGCCGTGTCGTCGAGCGTCGGCACGCCCATCGCCTGGGCGACGACGCGCGAGCATTGTGCTTCCAAGCACGGCAGATGTCGCACGGATTCCGGTAGTCAGAGCAGCGTCCTCGGCAGCGATGGATCATGGACCCCTCAGTTGCGGAGAATCCGAAAAGCGTACCTGTGACATTGGCACCGGTGATTGCCCGGCGCGTCGAAGCTGGCGTTCAAGAAAAAAGCCTGCACTGACGGCCACCTGAAAGGAATAGCCGTCCCGGTCGTCGAGTCAGAGTGATTGAAGGCAGAAGGTAGCGACCTATGCGGCTCTCCGACACCGCGCGAATCGCCTGCGGCGGTCCCTCGGCCACGATCTGCCCGCCCGCGCTGCCGGCTCCCGGACCCAGGTCGATGATCCAGTCGCTTTGAGCCATCACCCGGAGGTCATGTTCGACAACCAAGACGGTATTGCCTGCCTCTACCAGCTTGTTCAGCTGCACCAGGAGCTTGTCGACATCGGCGGCGCGCAACCCGCTCGTCGGAAGTTACCGTCCGTATCTCGAGCGCGGACGCGAGTACGCGATGGATGAGAATCGTTGGTTCGGGCGCCTGACCTCGCTTTTCTGGTCCGTGCAAACGAAGGCGGCCTTGCGCCCATGGAGTCTGCCGCGCATCCAGGCTACAGCTGGGCGGTGGCGGCGCAGGCTAAGGCGGGGCGGGCTCGGCGGAGGTGCCGGAGTCCCCCAGGATGCCGAAGTTCAAGCGCGTCGCACAGTGGCGGCTCGCGAATGTAGTTCTTTGGTTCACAATATGCGCTCCAATGCGAGGAGATGGAGATGGCGGAGCCCGATGAACGCTACACAGCTTGGCGCGAATGGGATGAGGCGACAGAAGCCTTCAAGCGAGCGCACTTTCCGCCGGCAGGCCAGGGCTCGCCCACCCTCGAACAGAAGCGAGTGCTTGAGACAGCGATGTCCGCCGCCCTCGAGCGGCTCAAGGCGATTGACGGGTACTGAGGGTCACCCGACAACTTTCCTTCTTGTGGCCTCGCGACAGTTGCTTCACGCACTTCGCTGCTTCGACGCGAGGCGATTGTGCGGACCATGAGCCGCCTGCCACCAGCGGCAGTCTGCCGAGCATATGCGCTGCGTTGATTCCGAATTGCGCTTCCGATCGCATGGGCAGCATCGTTTCTCCCCTTACTCCGATCGACAGGCGGACGGCGTTGAGCTGTCCGCCATGCGCCGTCTGACCGCGAGAGCGAGCTCGACGGAGCGGGCCTCGCCCCGCAAAGCGGCCTGCGCATACCAGGACGAGGCTCGCTGCAGGTCCAGCCGGACTCCGTAGCGCCGAGAGGCGCAACCATCGCCAGTCCCATCGCCAGTCACCACCGCTTCTCAGACCTGTATCGCGTCGATCGCGTTCCTCGGTCCCCCTGTGCGCAATCGAATGGCGATGCTCGATGAAAAAGATGAACTGCAGGCTCCAGTTCGCCTCGGTGGGTACAGGACTGGCGTGCTTGGGGGGCTTTGCAGCTCAGCCTACCTTGATGTCCAACGCGTGTTTCAGATGCTCCTCAAGCCTGGGCAGCGTCTGCTCGATCCAGGCCTTGAGGTCTGCGGTGCGTGTGGCGCGCTTTGCGCGCTCAAACATCTTGATATCGGCCTCGTGCGCCTTGACGCCGATCTCGTCGCGGAAGGCCCGGTCGAATGCCGGCCCCTTGGCGGCTGCGAGTTGTGCCAGAACCGCGCGCTTGTCCTCTGGCACCTGGTCCGGGAGCGGGTAGTTGTGGGCCACCGCCACCTTTTCGAGCGAATTCAGCGCAGCGCGGTGGTCCTTTGCGAGGCTGGCCGCGAGCGACTTGATGGCCGGGTCGGAGGCCCGCTCGTTCGCCAGCCTTGCCGCCGCGATCTCGAAGAGGCCGTTCCCGCCGGCCTTGGTCATGAAGGCTCGATCGGCCTTGCCGAGCCGCGACGGTGCCGACTTGGCCAAGCCCTCGCCTTCGGGATTGTTGTTGCGGGCCTCGGGCCCCTTCATGCTGCGCGAAGGCTTCACCTGTTCGGTCTCTTCGACGGCGTGCGCCTGCGGCGCCAATATGGCGAAACCGACAAAAAGGAGGGAAGCAGCAATGGATTGAGATGTCGTCATGGATGGAGCATCGCCGACCCACGGCCGAGGCGCTGTCCGTCGGTGGCGCGTCCCCCTGTCAGGCGCGGCGCCTACGATTTACTACTGGCCCGCTGCGGCGAATCGCGGCCCAAGGCGCTGCTATAGGCAAGCCGCCTTCGCTAAGGGCAGGGCCCAGTCAAGACGCCGAGAGTTCGTCGAACCACGCGGCGTAGGGCGTGTTCTTGACCAGCATCCGATTGAGGTCCGGCGCACCATCAGTCCACCACACCGGGCCGCGTTCCCCCAGCGCTCGCTTTGCGCAATCGACCCTGGCGCGCGCTTTGCGCAGGCCATCGGCGTTGCCAGCCCGTTTCCGCGCCCCGACGTCACGCCGCGCGGACATGAGTTCCGCGACCAGCGCGTCGCGCGTCGCAGCGGGCAGCGTCGGATTGGACAGGCGCCAAAGGCGGCCTCGGACGATGAAGTAGCGACCATCGGGGGTATGAGGCAGCGGTGACGCCATGTGTATGGTGGAGGGGGCGAGCCGAATCCTGCCACAGCGACCAAGGTCCGCCTCTGGCCGCCTACGTCAATAGCCGTGCGCAACCTGAGGACCCTGCTTCACACTGGTTGCAGTGGGTCGCTTGCCAGCCGTGCAGGTCGCACATGGGCCCGTTGCTGGCTTTAGTTCCTCCGCCTCGAACTGCGGCAATGCGCGTGGAAGCGGCCAGTGACGCTGGCCGCCGGTGCCAGTGTGCTTTCCTCGATTCCACGGTCCCGAGAACGAGTCCGCTCCGTCTACTTCGACGCGACGATCCCCGGTGGTTTCCACGTTCCCTTGCCTGCGGGCAGGATCGAAGGCGCCGTTGCCTTTGGGTAGTACAGGCGCATCACCAGGAAGATGGTGTCGTTCGGCGCCGGCAACCAGTTGGATTCCAAAGCCCTGCCCGGCGAGTCCTTCTGGACGTAGAGGGTGAGTGACCCGTCCTTGTTTTTCTTCATGCCGGACAGCATCGGCGAGTTGACCAGATAGCGGTTGATCGGGTTCTTGATCAGGAATTGGCTCTTGCCGTCATACATCGTTACCGACCAGAAGGCGTTCACCGGCGGAAGCTGCCCGGCGGGAAAGGTGATTGTGTAGTTGTGCTTGCTGCCGTCCAGCACTGCGCCTTTCGAATCGGCCCGGGTAAAGGGATACACCGCTTCCACGGCATCGTTCCCGTAGAGACCGCCCTTGGCTGCAGCGGCACGCATCAGCCAATCGCCCTTGAAGAAATCCTGATTGCCGAACAACGCGCCGATGTTCCAGCCATTGACGTTCTTGACGCCGCTGGCGAGGAACTTGTCCACCTTCGCCTCACCCTCCTTCGCGCCCAGACCTAAGGCCGCCTTGTGCTCCAGCGAAAGATCCTTGAACTCGAAGGTCTTGCCCGGGCCGATGCCGATGCGGGCGAGCCGGGCGCGGACATCCCTGTCTTCGGGCGTCGCGGGGACGAACCGGAGCGCGGCATCGAGATACTGGAAGTAGTTCTCCTTGATCCCTTTCGTGGTCGCGGGGAGGAAACTGATCGCCGGCGCGGCCGGCGGAGCGGGTTGCTTCAGGAACGCGGACAGCGGCTGCGCCTTGTAGCCCGCCTGCACCTTCTCCACGTTCGGCATGTCGCCGGCATTGAAGAGCTGGGTCCGGATGGCACTGAGCGCGAACGGCGTTGTCGAGGTGAATACCTTCTTGATGCCCGCGGGCGTCGCGCCTTTCCAGTCGGGGCCGACCACCATGTAGCTACCCGGCTCGGTCCCCGTGGCCCGAGTGCCGATGTAGCCATAGTTGTAGGTGTTGCCGTCGATCAACTGCACCGAGTAGTAGCGTCGCTTTTCCACCGCCGGCACCGAGATCACCATCGGCTCCGCGCGCAAGTCCAGCCAGACAAACGAGTACGGCGTGTCGCTGTTGGGGGTGATGATGGCCGTGTCCTGGTAGGTATAGACGCGGGACTCGTTCTTGATCTGGTTGAACGGCGCCTTAAATTGCGGTCCACCCTTGTCGACGGCATACTCATACATCACCGCATAGTTCATGACGAGCGGCAGCCCGTAGATGAAAGCCTCCTCGGCGATGGCCTTGGTCTCGGCGATGCTGGGCGCCGCGATGCCCTCGGCGGCGTCGGCCTTTGCGGCCTGAGCCACGGGATCGTTCTTGCTGGCGCAGCCCGCAATCAAAGCCACCGCGGTAGTGGAGATCGCTGCCCACTTCAAGAGCACGGGAAGTTCCGCTTTCATATTTACCCTTTAGTCCAAAGTCCTGATCCGTGCACGATTGCAGCGGCTCGCGCGATGGTGACACCGACCCCAAAGGATTGGCTACTTCCCTAAAGGGCAGTACCGATGCATCTTGGTTTGAGGTACTACTTGCCGCTTCGGTTGAGTGGGAGACGCAGCCTTGCTGCCGGTCCAGGTCCAATGGAATCGGCATGTCCGAGGAGCCCAAGCGCGCCTATGTCAGCCGCCTGCGGGCAGCCTTGCCCAGAAAAAAGCCCGCTTGGCATAGGAAGACGAGGGCGCCGCAGTCTGGCACGGCCCTGCGACAAACTGCATGCCCTTGCGGGGTCGGCATCGTCGGCGCTCGCACATCTGGCACCTTTGCAAGGCGCCCTGTCATGCCCATCCTTGCCCCCCCGTTCAAGGCCCGGCTCGGTCATGGCTGGCCTTCGCAGTCCGAGACAGCGGCATCCTTCCGAAGGGTTGCAGTGAGCTTCCCGCGGGGGCTTTGTCCAGCCACCGGATCACCCGTCGCTGCCCTGGGCCGCTTCATTTTTACCCGAGGAACACATTCACTCCCACTGATACGAGGACCAGCGTCCGACAGGCCAGTCGCGCTTGTTGCGGTAGAAGGGAAGTATTTCGATTTTCTATGACTCCACCCGAGCTGTCTCCCCGCGCGCCCTTGCTCGTCGTCCTGAACGCCGGGTCCGGTAGCGGCGAGGCCGAGAGGGCGCGGGAGGTCATCGCGGCAGGCTGCGCCGCGGTGCAGCGCGACTTTCACGTCTACGAGGTCGACGCGCCCGGCCGGCTGCACGCATGCGCACGCGAGGCGGTCGAGCGCGCCCGCGTCCTCCGGGGCGTTGTGGTGGCAGCGGGCGGCGACGGCACCATCAACGCCGTCGCGCAGGCGGCGCTTGGCAGTGGGTGCGCGTTCGGCGTCTTGCCGCAGGGCACCTTCAACTATTTCAGTCGCACGCATGGCATTCCCTCGGACACGGCCGAGGCGTTGCAGGTGCTGCTCAACGAGAGCCCGCGGGCGGTTCAGGTGGGCATGGTCAACGAGCGCGTGTTCCTGGTCAATGCGAGCCTCGGCCTCTATGCCAAGCTGCTGGAGGACCGCGAAGCATTCAAGGCCCAATACGGCAGGCATCGCTGGGTGGCCTTCTTCTCAGGTGTCATGACCATTCTGCGTGGCGCGCGGCCCTGGCATCTGCACATGTCCTGGCACGGCCAGCAGCGTGACATCCGAACCCAGACCCTGATTGTCGCCAACAACGCGCTGCAGATGCACCAGGTCGGCTTGGCCGAGGCCGACGCGCCGGAACAGGGTCAATTGGCAGCGATCGCGCTCAAGCCCCAGGGCGCCATTGCCATGCTGTCGCTGCTCGCGCGCGGTGCGCTGGGTCGCCTCGGCGATGCCGACAGCGTGCTGAGCTTCACGTTCGAATCGATGACGGTGCGCCCGGTGCGCGGTCGCGGGCGCGTCAAGGTCGCGACCGATGGCGAGATCGGCTGGCTCGACATGCCGCTTGACTTCCGGGTAGCGCCCGAGCCGCTCTGGCTGATTCGCCCCGAGGTGGCGCCGGAACTGGAGGCGACGAGGCAATGACGGTGCTGTTGCAGATCTCCGACCCTCATTTCGGCACGGAGCGGGAGCCCGTGGCGCAGGCGCTGGAGCAATTGGCCCGCACGCAGCGTCCTGATCTCGTGGTGCTCTCGGGCGACATCACGCAACGCGCCACCCGGGCCCAGTTTCGGTTGGCCCGCGCATTCGTCGACCGGCTCGGCGCGCCGTCGCTGCTCTCGATTCCTGGAAACCACGACATCCCGTTGTTCGGGCTCGGCACGCGGCTTCTGAACCCCTATGGGCGTTATCTCGAAGCCTTCGGCCCCACGCTCGAACCGCTGTTCGAGTCGGTCGACTGCCTGGTCCTCGGCGTCAACACGACCCGCTGGTACCGCCACAAGGACGGGGAAGTCTCGGCATCGCAAGTCGAGCGCGTGGCGCGGCGGCTCGAGCTCGCCACGCCGCAGCAATTGCGCGTGGTGGTCGTTCACCAGCCGGTCGCGGTGACGCTGCCGGAGGATGCGACGAATCGACTGCACGGGCGCGACGTCGCGGTGGCACGCTGGAGCGCCGCCAAGGCGGACCTGGTGCTTGGCGGGCACATTCATCTGCCGTTCGTGCGGCCGCTCGCGCAGGATTTTCCGAGCTGCCATCGATGGACGTGGGCGGTGCAGGCCGGCACCGCGGTTTCGACGCGCCTGCGCCGGGGTGCGCCCAACTCGGTCAACCTGATTCGGTGGACCGGCGCAGTTCCCCGAAGCTGCACAGTCGAGCGCTGGGAATGCGAGGCCGGCACTGCGCGCTTCGTGCTGGCCACCACGGACACGCTGCCGCTGGGTGAAAGATCATCCGTCGAGCATGGCACCTGAGGCAGCGCCATGGGTAACGTCGGCGCAGATGCTGGGCCAGCATGCGCTGGCTGCGTTTGCGATTTGCGTGCTGGCGGCGGTCGCCGCGAGCGGCATGGCTTGCTCGCTGCTGCATCGACGCCATCTCCGGCGAATGCATGCAGGCGATGCCGGCCCGCCGACCGTCGCGAGAATGCTGACCGGCTATGCGACCGGGTTCCTCCTGATTCTCGGCATGGCAAGCCTTTTCGCCGTGATCGGCCAGCGAATCGGTCCGGGCACGCAGATGGGTCTTGCCGACCAGGCGCTTGCCGAGGCTATCGGACAGAGCACGCCCGATGCAGCGTTGCGTGCATTCCGCCTGCTCACCCATCTCGGTGATCCGCTCTTTCTGGCCGTGCTCGGAGCGGTGGTGGCCATGGTGCTCTGGCGGCGAGCGGAGCGCCTGCTCGCGGCCGGCTGGATCATCTCCCTGGCCGGCAATGCACTTTTGAATCCGATGCTCAAACAGGTGTTCGAGCGCTCCCGGCCGCTGCACGATCCGGCGCTGTCGCCGATCGCTGGATACAGCTTCCCGAGCGGCCACACTTCGGGTGCGACGGTTGCATACGGCATGCTGCTCTATGTTGCGCTCCGGTTGCTGCCGCTCCGATGGCACGCGGCCGCGGCGATGGCGGCAGTAGCCCTGGTGCTGACCATCGCCTGCAGCCGCGTCTTTCTCCAGGTCCATTTCGCGAGTGACGTGGCAGCCGGTCTGCTCTCGGGGCTGTCGTGGCTGGGCGTGTGCATTGCAAGCCTGGAGTTCGCCAGGCAGCGGCGCGTCCCGTATTCGAATGTGCATTGACTCCGCGGCTGTGAGCCGGGTGTATCCGGCCCAACGACTGCCGCCCGCTATATAGCTTTTCCAGGGGCGCCCGCGCGTTCAACTGAGAGGCGCGGCCGGCGCTGATGGGCGCAGAGTGGGTTTTGCTCATTCCCGGGGCGATGCCCCGGTCGAGGTTCCGTGAAGACGAACCAAGCGAGCAGAGCGGTGAACACGCCTTCCGCGTTTAGCAATAGCGACGCGTCCGCTGCGGCAGGCCCGCCAGTCCGGTCATCGACAGCAAAGGGCCGCGCAGAACCGTCACCAGGGCGCGGCGCTGGTGCTCGGTCATCCATTGGAAGCCCAGGCATTCACAGGCTTGCTGCTGGTGGTCGCATAGGGTGCGCCCGCGGGCGTACAGCGCGCGCAGCGAGACCAGATCAGGCGCGGTGATGTCGAGTTCGCGGCCAAGGTGGCGAAGCAGGGCGGGAAGCACGACACGCACGCTGCCAGCCGCCGTCTGGTCATGCGGGCCAAGCCAATGTGCTGCGAAATCAACAACCTATCGAACTGATCCCGCGCCGTTCCTGGGGATCCGAACCGTCAGTCTTGACACCGGAAACAAGCCGACCCCAAGCCTGGCTTCGAGACGGAATCTCGGTCAAGGCCATCGCCGACGAGCTCCGCTACGCGAATGCATCGGCGTGGTCGCGGCTCTTCACGCAGAAAATCGGCGTCTCTCCGCGCCGGTGCCGAACTCGGCCCGAGTGAATGGCCGTGTGCCGACCCACCACGCAATCAATCAGAAGTCTGCGCCGGGAACGTAGGGCTGGCTCCACAAGGTCGCGGTCAGCGTCACGGCCTTGAACCAGGCGGCGTGCATTCTCTCGACGTCGGCGGCGCTGTGGTCGCGTTTGGCGAGGAAGGGCTTCATGGTGGCGGTGAGGGGAACGATGAACGCGATCAGGTAGCGCAGATGGATCACGCCTGCCGTGGACTGAACGTCGTCGGTCAGGTTCTTCTTCGCGCGCGTGTGCCGCAGGCCGACCTCGTACTGATAGTCGAGCCACGCCCTGTCGTAGTTGGCGGCGGTGGTGTCCCGGATCCATTGACCGAAGCGCTGCCGGACTGCGTTCAGGTAACGAGCGTCCGGCTGGCCGTCCTTGCCTGCGAAGTAGGCCACGAGGTGCGGGCTTGCGCCGACGAATCCGTACCAGACGTCAAGGACGTCCTCGATCTGACCTTCTAGCACCTCGTGCGCCATGCGCAAGGCATGCAGGTCTTCTTCACCAAAGAGCACTGTGGCCTTTAGCAACTCGAAGTCCGCATCGGACAGCGGGGAGCGCGCAACCTCGGCTTGGCCGAGCGTGTAGCCGGGAATGTCTTTCATGTTTTCTCCGTGGGAGGGCAAAGTGGACGATTCATCGCGACGAGACGATCCCGGGCGGTGACCATGAACGACTTTCGGCGCGAATACGACGCACCTGGAGCAGGCAGCCGACAACCAGGACAACGAAACACGCGCCGACTGCCTTCTGCAAGGCAGGGTCTTCCGGGCTGCTGAACCAGGGAGTGCCGACAGGAATGCGCGTGAAAGTCTCGGTCAGGCCCGGGATCATGTGGAAGAACAGCGTGGTCGAGTAGGCGATGGTCTCCACGTAGCGCGAGGCTCGACCAAAAAGCAGGGTTCGACCGGCGACCGCGGCGATCGCCAGAACCGACAGGGTGAGGATGCCAAGCACATGCGGCGCACCGAAGCCGCCGCGCTGGAAGATTCCGAAGCCGGTGAGGCAGGTGAGCACGGTCGACCAGATGTAGGTCTGGCCCAGCGCCTTGCCGGCGGGGATCTCCTGGTAGCGCACGAGCGCCGCCACGCCGGCGACCAGCGCAACCAGGCTGATGGCGGTGTGGATGAGGCCGAGAGAGGTCAGTCCGAACATGGTCACGCTCCTTGGATGCTGCGGGTTTTCTCGTTGTGCGCAGCGATGGCTGCGGCCACGCCTGCGCCGTATGCCGAGTCCGCCCGCGTGCAGTTGGCGATATGGCGCGCGTAGGTGGCGTCGGAGCAGCCATGCATCGCCCGTGCGGTGTTGTCGAACAGCGCCTGACGCTGCGCCGGCGTCATGAGGCGAAACAGCACCGCGGGCTGGCTGTAGTAGTCCTCGTCCACGCGGTGGTCCCAATGGTCTGCTGCTGCTCCGGAGAGACCGAGCGGCGGTTCGCGAAACTGCGGCTGCTCGGCGAAAGCACCATGGCTGTTGGGTTCGTAGGGCGTGAGTCCTCCGCGATTGCCGTCGGTGCGCATCTGCCCGTCGCGGTGGTAGTTGCTGACCGGGCAGCGGGGCGCGTTGACCGGGATCTGAAAGTGGTTGACGCCGAGCCGGTAGCGCTGCGCATCGCCATACGAGAAGAGCCGCCCCTGCAGCATCTTGTCGGGCGAGAAGCCGATGCCCGGAACGACGTTCGCGGGATTGAACGCGGCCTGTTCGACCTCGGCGAAGAAGTTGTCCGGACTGCGGTTGAGCTCCAACTCGCCCACTTCCTGAAGCGGGTAGTCCGCATGCGGCCACACCTTGGTCAGATCGAACGGGTTGAAGCGGTAGGTCAGCGCATCCGTCTCGGGCATCACCTGGACGTAGAGTTTCCAACGCGGAAACTCTTTCGCTGCGATGCAAGAGACGAGGTCGCGGTGCGAACTTTCGCGGTCCTGGCCGACGAGGGCGGCCGCCTCGCCGTCGCTGAGGTTCTGGATTCCCTGCTGCGTCTTCCAGGTGAACTTGACCCAGAAGCGCTCGTCGGCCGCGTTGAGAAAGCTGAAGGTATGGCTGCCGAAGCCATGCATGTGGCGAAAGCTACGCGGCATCCCTCGGTCGCTCATCACGATGGTGACCTGGTGCAGGGCTTCCGGGAGGGAGGTCCAGAAGTCCCAGTTGTTCTCGGCGCTGCGCAGGCCGGTGCAGGGGTCACGCTTGATCGCGTGGTTGAGGTCCGGAAACTTGAGTGGATCGCGCAGGAAGAACACTGGCGTGTTGTTGCCGACCAGGTCCCAGTTGCCCTGCTGCGTATAGAACTTGATCGCGAAGCCGCGGATGTCACGCTCGGCATCCGCGGCACCGCGCTCGCCGGCCACGGTGGAGAAGCGCACGAACAGGTCGGTCTTCTTCCCCACTGCGGAGAAGATGTCGGCCTTGGTGAAGCGCGTGATGTCGCGTGTCACCGTGAAAGTGCCGTACGCGCCGGCGCCCTTGGCATGCATGCGACGCTCGGGAATTACTTCACGGTCGAAATGCGCGAGTTTCTCTAGCAGCCATACATCCTGCAGCAACGCGGGGCCGCGGGGGCCGGCAGTCTGCGTGTTCTGGTTGTCGGGAACGGGCGCGCCGAAAGCGGTGGTCAGTCGTCGATCGGTCATGCGTGGAGCCTCGATTGAAGGAAGTCGAAAGTGCGGCCGTTGGCGAGGTCGGCGGCACTGGCGTCATAGTGCGTGCCGCCATGACGCGCGAAGGCGTGCATGCAGCCGGCGTAGCGGTACACCTCGACCTGCGGCTTGCCCGCGAATGCGCTGGCGATCGCCTGCTGGGCGGGCTTCGAGATGAACTCGTCTTCTTCACCGAGGTGCATGAGCATCGGTGCCTTCACCGCGCCGGCTTCAGCGAGGAACTCTTCGGTGCGGCCGCCGTAGTAGGCGACTGCCGCGTCGACATTGCTTCGTGCGGCCACAAGAAAGGTAAGCAGGCCCCCTAGGCAGTAGCCCATGACGCCGACCTTGCCAGTGGCGCCCTCCAGGCTGCGTCCTGCGTCGACCGCGCTAGCGACGTCGCGCACGCCGGCATCCAGGTCGAAAGCCTTGTACAGCGCCAGAGCGCGCGGCCAATCGTTCAGGTGAGAGAGTTCGACGCCTGGCTCCTGCCGCCAGAACAGGTCGGGGCACAAAGCGATGAAGCCCGTGGCGGCCAGCTCGTCGCAGGTTTGGCGCATGTCCGCGTTGATGCCGAAGATCTCCTGGCAAGCCACGACGACGGGCGCCGGTGAGTTCCGGGGGCGGGCGATGTAGGCGGCGAAGTTCCCGTCGGGCGTTGCGATGGACATGGTTGCCATTTGGAGGTCCTCCTCAACCCTTGATGAACGCCAGCAGGTCGGCGTTGATGATCTCGGGGTGCGTCGCGCACATGCCGTGCGGCAGCCCTGGGTAGACCTTGAGCTCGGCGCCCTTCACGAGCTTGGCCGA